>CAVVSJ010000001.1:0-2297231 GCA_963750925.1 uncultured Acidobacteriota bacterium
TCGTACGAGGTTTGACCTTTAAGAACGCTGCCAGGTCAGAAACGTTCAGAAGGGCTGGTCGACTATGAGATTGCAAAGTGGCCAAGTTGGTATTCATTTTCTTACTCTGCTTGCGGTAACGATCCCAGTTTCATTTCTAATCTTTTAATGCGCATGTGAAGAGTTGATCGATTAATGCCGAGGTGTCGTGCTGCCTTTGTTACGTTCCCGCCGACTTGGGCAAGTTCTGTGAGGTACAAGTCAAGCTCCTGACGTTTGTGCAGATGCCGCACGGTGGTGGCTCCGCTATTTCTCAAGCAATTCAGTTCTTTGGAAAAAGTATGATCTCGCGAGATTCGTCAGATAGTGAGCCGTCGAATTCAAGAGCAAAGTTGACGTCCGCGCGGGATACGATACCAGTGCATGGAGGATCGATAGCCAATCGCTCCATCACGTTTTCCAGCTCTCTGACGTTTCCAGGCCATGAGTAATTCTCCTATTAGGGCGAGCGCCTCTGAATCAAAGCGAAGTGGTCGTACGAGCTTGGATCTATCAATTAGTCTATTTAGTAGAACATCAATGAGAAGTGGTAAGTCGTCCAAGCGATCGCGCAAGGCGGGAGACCGAATCGAAAATACGTTAACGCGGTAATATAGATCTTGGCGAAATCTTCCTTCTGTAACTTCTCGCCTGAGATCGCGATTTGTGGCCACCACGACACGTGCATTGAAGTTAATTTCTGTCGAGTCCGATCCTACTGGGCGAACTTTGTGTTCCTGAAGCACGCGTAATAAACGCACCTGCATCGATGATGACATCTCTCCAAATTCATCAAAAAAGATAGTTCCATTACCTGCTGACTCAAACATCCCTTTCTTGTAACCCCTCGCGCCGGTGAAAGCCCCTTTGACGTGGCCGAAAAGTTCAGACTCGAGTAATGATTCAGTAAGAGCTTCCGCAATTAATCGCCAAGAATGGTTCTCGTTGTCGTTCGCCGAAGTCGTGAATCGAGCGCGCAACCAACTCTTTTCCTGTGCCGGACTCACCTGCGATCAAAATGGTCGAGTTGCAATCGGCCGCTCTCAGAATTAATATTTTTAGGCTACGCATCAAACTGGATTCACCAGATATCCGAAGGTCCAATTGCGAAGTCCGAGGATCGTTCTTTTCGTTGAGATCTACAGAACGGAGTGCTCGATGACTAAGCCGCGGTCCCGCAGGTGGTCGAAGGTGATTTGAATTTTCCTGGCCTAATTGCATTCGTGTCATTGCATTTCGTGGCGTCGCAGTCTGCGTGATGTACCTGAGATAATGGCGCCGTTTCGATCGCAGTGATCATCATTTTGGATACAGATTACTTCCGGTCGCATGGACCAGCCTCGCAGAATTCAATTGCTGAGACTTGAAACGATCCGTGTATGTAAAATGACAACAGCGTGTGTAACTCACAACACCCTTTCCTTACCCCTCTTAAGTTACTCGTGAATACAAACGGGCCTTTCCGCGTCAAAAAGCCGTATCTTCGACTATTTATTATCAACTCTATTCGGCTAGGAAAATATCGTCCGCGGTATTCTGCAAGGCCGATGCCAGTGCAGACTAGCGAATGTTTTTTACGTCTAATTTCCTACGTTACGATGGGTAGTGTTTTAAGGTAGGAGGTCAGTGGGAACGGCGAACGTTTACGACGCGATGCTGCTAGCTAACCAATGTAGTCGTTATTATTATGTCACGCGTATTAAAGAACACCGATCTTCATCGCCAAGGGCCGAACGGCCGAGTTCGATAAGGACCAGAACAAATCGGGGTCTCTGTCTGTGACATTAAGAATTAGTCCAGCACATTGGCGATGCCAATCAAATATCATTTCAGGTTAGTTAGTTAGTCCAGCAGCGGATTAAACTGGAGGAGACGATGGCGTCAAATGCACTCGCAAGCTTAGATGAACGTTTAAAGGACATAGATCAGTTACTGGAGGCGCACAGCGCTCTTACGAAGTTCAAACGCGCAGAGCAATCCGCGAAGAACGCCGGTGCAGATTTATCTAAAATAGCCGATGTGGTAAAAAAACTCGTGACTGCACCAGGCAAAGGAAGGCCAGCGGAGGTTGAGGCAATAAATAAGGCCGCCTTTGTGCTACTGATGTCACACTTTCAAGGCTTCATTGATGATTTGGCAGCTAATAAATTATTGAAGGGAAAGGTTGCTGATGTTGATGAATTGATTAAGCTCGTCAAGCCTCGGAGTGCTAATCCGCACCCGGAAATTATTGAGCAGATGTTTAGTGGTCTGGGTATTCATGATGTGATGTCTTCTATTAACTGGCAAAAGACTTCTAATAAGAAGGTCAAAAGTCGATTAAAAGGCTACATTGAAACTAGGAACAAAATTGCACACGGGGCAGAGGTCAAAATCATGAAGCAGAAGGTGAAGCAGTTTCAGCAGTTTGTGAACCTGCTGTCCAACAAGATAGATGCCGCCGTTCGTGCCTCAGCTCAGAAATTTGTCGGCTCTGTTCCTGGGTAATTGGAGTGGGCTCTGCCCGTTGTCATTCCATCTGCTTAACTATCTATGTTTGTCACGGTCTTTCTATCTCCTACGACTTTAGATTCAAATTTCAACTCAGAATTATAACCGGTCTTTGAAAGACCAGCCGCATAGGGCCATGCCCTCCTAAATATTTGGGACTTCGTGTGGCCATTTGATTAACCGTTTACAGCCGTCAATGTTGGTGGCTGTTCCGTAATTAGTCGTCCCTGATCAAATGAAATCTTAACAGTAAATACTAAGCGACAGGATGAAACAGTAGGGATAGAATTTGCAGGCTTTGCGAATTTTGGTGGAGAAAGCTTGCAAAAGGTGAAGCCAGCAAAGAGTGCGCAGGGAGAGGAACAAGGCGAGCTCTATCAAAGACGCTTGAGCACGCTGTTGGACCAAAGGCATCCACTATACGTGTTGGCGGAGGCCATCGATTGGGAGTTCTTTGAACGGGAGTTTGGCTCGCTGTACGTGGAGCAGAAGGGCCGGCCGGGGTTGCCGATGCGGTTGCTAGTGGGGCTGCACTACTTGAAACATCTCTACGATGTGAGCGATGAACGAGTGGTGGCGGGCTTTCTCGAGAATCCGTACTGGCAATACTTCTGTGGCGAAGAATTCTTCGTGCACGAGTTGCCCTGCAACCCGACCAGTCTGGTGAAGTGGCGGAAACGAATTGGGCCAGGCGGGATGGAGAAATTGTTGGCGGAAACGCTGGCGGCGGCGCAACGGCAACAGGCGCTGAAGTCGAGTGAGATCCGGCGGGTGAATGTGGACACGACGGTGCAGGAGAAGGCGATCGCCTTTTCCACGGATGCGCGGCTGTATCATAAAGCGCGCTGCGTGTTGGTGCGCGAAGCAAAGCGGGTCGGGCTTGAATTACGGCAGAGCTACCGCCGAGTAGGCAAGCGGGCGTTACAAAAGCAAGGCCGCTACGCGCACGCGCAGCAATTGAAACGGGCGCGCAGAGAGACGCGCAAACTGCGCACTTACTTGGGCCGGGTAATCCGCGATCTGCAACGCAAAGTAGCAAGCAGCGGCCTGGAACTGGACCAGCAACTGTCGCAGTACCTGGAGCGGGCCAGCCGCATCTATGAGCAGCAGCGAGCAGACAAGCACAAGCTTTACAGCATGCAGGCGCCGGAAGTGGAATGTATCTCGAAAGGGAAAGAGCACAAGAAGTACGAGTTCGGTTGCAAGGTGTCGGTGGTAACGACTTCCAAGCGTGGTTGGGTAGTCGGGATTGAGGCGCTGCACGGCAATCCCTACGATGGCCACACGCTCAAGGGCGCCCACGCGCAAGTGGCCAAGCTTACGGGAGTAACTCCAGCAGAGATGTTCGTCGACAAAGGCTATCGTGGCAAAGAGCATCATCCGGAAAGCGTCCAGGTCTACATCTCAGGCCGAAAACTGAGTGGCACCTTGAAACGTTTGCTGCGCCGACGCTCGGCCATCGAGCCAGTGATTGGTCACTTGAAACAAGACCACCGGATGAAACGAAACTACCTGCAAGGCAAAAACGGCGATTGCATCAACGCCCTGTTGGTAGGCTGCGGCTTTAACCTGAGAAAACTCATCAGAGTTTTCTTTTGGCTCATCCTTGGCCGCCTTGCGTTGCCGTTGGAGAGCAGGCGCACCCTCACAATCGCAGCTTAGTTCTCGACGATTGTCGGAATCGAATTATTCAGGGACGACTAATTAACCACGGATGTGTCCGCTAAACAATCGGCTGATCCAAGCCTACTTAAATCTTGGGCTAACCCTCCGGTATCAACTTCGTCGACCATCACAATCGTCCTTTGCATTGATCAGCTGGTGGACATATAGAAACCTTCAAGCAACTCGAGGTGGCTGCAAACCGATGGCTCATACGGCACTAGATAATAAAGTTGCAAGTTTTCGAGTTTGTCGTGCTTAATTAAGTCACGGCCAGCCAAAAAATCCTCAGCTCGTTCGCACCCCCAAGAATTGTCTGCAGTCCATCAGATTCGTTCGCTAATGCTTCTTGCAGACGCTTGATGACCAGCCATTCTTCTGCCAATTGACTGCAGTAAAGATAAGCATTTGCCCCTCGATACTGAGTGCACTTCAAATGCAGAGCCTTCTTGTAATTCGACATCTGTTTTGGCAGCGAGAAAAGGCCTGCCTCAAAGTTCCTGTGGTGGGTCATTAACTCAAGATCTGTGTTGCCACAAGGAAACGTCCTGGTGTCGTGCTTCGTTGGTGTCTTCGTCCTAGACATTACCTTGGAGCAGTCACTCGCCGCCAAGAAAACGCATAGCACTCCCTCAACACCACTTCCGAGAACATATGAGTTGTATTGACGTCGTTCATCGAAGGGGACGTCCTGCCCGAATTGATCTTCACACTCCTCAACAACCGAGTTGGACAAGCTATCTAGAAAATGATCGTGCGTCTCAAAAACCCTCTCGTGGCACGAAGACACTACAAAATGACCTTTGGAAACGAACAGCGGTACTGGGAGAGCAGACATCTCGACTTGCTGACCATTTGTCGCAGTGATTATTTCTCCGGTTAATGTTCCATCCTTGGCCGATGGCCAAACATCTGTCATTCTCTGTATAGCTCCCGAACACTGACCCAAGTTCGTGTAACCTGGCATCACGCGGATAGATTGTTCCTTGTCTGGTTCCTGCTTATCCTGAACAGACGAATGCAACACCAACATCGAACGATGTATGTCTTGGATAACACCGGAAATCAGAGCGTAATCAATGGACCTGTAAGCATCAAAAAACTGAGTCTCCAGTTTCACTCTATTATCGTCAGACAAACAGATGTGTTGTTGCTTTGGTTTCCAATTCTGAATCGCCTCACGGGACACGTTTTCAGAATCTGAAATCTGAAAATAATGGGTTCGCTCTCCGCCAAAGGGCGCTAGACTACGCGCTATTTCGTCATCGTCAAGAAACGTCACTGTTGATGGTGCAGGAATCAGCTCGTCATCTTTCTTCACAGACTGATTTGACATCAAGGCCGCCCAATCAATATCAAAAGCATTTTTTGCTCTCACACGAGTCGCCAGTCTAAACGAACCTGCAGTCCACTTTTTGGTTTCCCGCTGATCGACTCCACGAATTCGCAACACAAGTTGTTGAATCGCAAGTTCATCATCAGTTCCGTTCTCAAAGTGTATAAAAGTGTCTGGCGCGCGCTCGCTACACAGAGATTCACATTCGCTGACTTTGATATCTAGGCCCGCAGAAACTACCTTTGGGAAAATGATGGGGATCACACGAAAGGTTCCATCTGTACGTCGCGTTCTAGCGATGATCGCCTCACATACTGAGTCGTCCCAACACGGAGTACTTCCCTGACCAAAAAGAACTATGCAGACAGCAGACTCTTCCATAGCGTCAGCTATTTGCTTCGAAGATTTTTGCTTTGTCGTTAACCCTCCCCACGTCAGAAACGCTAATTCTCGCAGTTCGTGTGCTAGCGACTCAGCAATTTTTTCATCCGCACGCGAGTGTGAAATAAATAAGTCCCACTTGAAGTGTTGCTTCATAGCATCACCTCCGAGTCCGAATCGTCCACCGGAATACTTTGAGGTATCGCATACAGTGCCGCAATTCCAAACTCAGCCCAACTGTCCTCGAGCGCTCTCAACATCATCACCCATTGTTCGGGGCGATACTTTCTTCCCACGTCCGGGGATTCGCCTTCCAAGGTCCTACTCTTCACTATTCTTACGGCTACTTCTCTAGCCACTGTTGGATTAGTATTTTTCAGTGCGTCATCCCACTTCTCATCTGCCAAAGTACCAACTAAAAACGAAAACTCCTGAGCACTCATAGTGCCTTCGATTGAATCGTCACGTTCAACCTGGGCTTTTATAAAGGAGGTGGTTCGGGCGAAACCGTGTAACGTAGCTTGTTCCTGAGTGGGCAGAACTACTTTGTCCCCTAATAGCTGTAGAGCTGCCGTAATGCGAAGTCCGTCCATTCTTCCGGTATGGATCATTTTGGAAATGCTGGTTCTGTCTTCTAAACCGAGAGCGTCGGCGATTTCTTGCTGCCGTCCAACGTGTTGGACCAAAGCCCTGATGATTGCAATCGTGTAAGCCTGGTGCACTCCCAAAATAAAACGTTCTCGCACCTTCTGCTCAAGCTTATCCAGGTTGCCCAACCCGAGCGAACGTTCAAGTTGTTTTCGCACCGATGAGATCCGACTACGGCTTCTATCGTAGGCAGCGAGCAGTTGTGTCGTCGAAGTCGCCATGGATCACCTATGCCTTAAAAACTTCGCCAGCTAAGATCGGCGTCCGTGATTTTGTATCACGTGTGTTTGGGCTTCACAGTTGACAGTCATTCACACATGCTTCAGTGACCTGCCGGTATAGTCTTCAAACGTTGAGGGAATGATAGTTTCAAGGAGGTTAACCTTTGGATAATCAATTCACGCTTTCAATGTTTATTGTAACAGTGTCATTTCTTGCGTTCAGTCTTTCCATCGTCGCCATTGCTATAGGAAATCAATCGGCGCAACAAAACATTGTAAGACTGACTAACGCAGTGTTGAAGTTCTTAACGAAGCTGATTCTCAAATAGACAGTAATAATCGTGGATCAATCTGAGTAAAGCATGTACGCCATGGCGCATGTGTGAAAGTGGTTCACTGTTAAATCAATCTTGGAAGGCGGAGGCTAAGAAGATTGCGGCCCCCAAATTGATTTTGCTGAGCTACCAATTCTGTTGGCTTTCATCTCTGACGCATGCGGATGTTGTGACTTCTCGATTTAGGATAGAAAAAGTTTGGAAAACCAAATGAATCGAGCACAGGCTAAGCCAGTTTAAAGATGTCCTATCTCCGATGGCAAACGACAGAGCTTTCGAGGGCGATGTGCTCCCACCTCTGGCGCAAGCAAACACAGATCATTTAAGATGCGACTTCTATAGCATTAGGCTTTCCGATTCACCCGGTGTTGTAATACTTGTAAGTAGTTGATTCTAAAAGACTCATGCCCGCTTGGTCAGCGGTAGAGCACTCGCTTCATACGCGATCTGAACGCTCTCAATTTTCCTAACAAAATCGCAAACGCTCAATAAAGACGCCGATTATTTGTGTCCCTCGGTGTCACGTAGTGCCCTGCTGTGTCCCGAAAACCACGAAAAAAGGGGTAAAGAAAGGGGTATACGAACACTGGCCTTTGGGCCATAGAAGTTTGGAGAAGTAGGATGAAAATGACGAACAAAGACAAAGAAGTCGGCGATCCCGATGGCTTCGATGGGGGCACCTACAGGCTTGCCGTTTCTAATGAGTGTTTCGCAATTAGCAAGAAATTAGTTCGTACAAAAACTGATGAACGTGCGCTTGCAGCGGGAGGTGCCCAATGACAGGCAAAGTCGAAATCATCAGCCGCACGTACCGTAAGATCAAGGGCAAGTATTATGCTCGTGTCCGCTACAAGATCGATGACGTAAACCGCTCGACATTCTCCGTCAGGTTGAGAACAAGTCTGCGATCAAACCGAAGCAGGCAGAGATCGAAGTTGAACTACTGAAGAATGGGCCAGCACAACTCATTGCCGGTAAAGTTACATTCCGGCAGCTTGCTCAACATGCCAAAGACAACATCTATGTAGCTGCCGTTTACGACGATCAGGAGACGAAAATAAAAGGCGTTCGAAGCGTTGTGCCAGCACACGCCGCTCTCAATAACCTTGTCGCCTTCTTCAGAGACATCGATATAAGAAAGATCAATGAAAAGAAGCTGACGGAATATCAGATCGCACGACTGACCGGAACAATAAAGAATCTGAGGAAGGTTAGTCTTTCGACCGTTGATCGTGAGTTGTCTAAGGCCCGCAGGCTCTTCAATATTGCGGTGGATGAAGGATGGCTGCTTAGATCGCCGTTCACTAAAGCGATGTCAAAGAATTTGATTCACGACGCCGCTGAAACTCCAGATCCGATCAAGACTCGCGAGCTTACTGACGAAGAGGCACTGCGAGTAATTAACGCGCTCGACACTCCTGAACGTCGTCACACTCTACCAGTGTTCATTGCGGCAATGGATACTGGAGCCAGAAAGTCCAGCCTGTTGGATTACCTTCGCTGGAAAGACATTAATTTTGGTGACGAGATCATCACGCTCACTGCCTACAAAGGCAAAGGTAGGAACGTCAAACCAAAACGCTGGTCGGTGCAGATGACTAGCCGGTTGAAGAAGGAGTTGTTGCAACTGCAACTCCAGAGAAAGAACAAGAACGACGATGCTCTTGTGTTTGAACCTGCGAAGGTCAATTTGCGCAAGTTGTGGACTGCCGCATACGCCGAAGCAGGAGTCCCGAAAGGTACACGCCTCTTCTACTCTGTGCGTCACAACTTCGGTACTGAAATGGCTAACGAAGGCATGCCGTTACCAGCGCTTGCTAATCTGTTAGGCCATAGTGACGTGAAGATGACGATGAGATACTACAACATGAATAAGAAAACCATTGACAAGGCTCGCGACATTCTCAACAGGAGGGCAGTGGTCAATAGCTAAAGACGGTCCTCGCGAGGCGCTAATTAACAAACTCATGATCCCACTGGTGCAACTCGTATGACTATCGGCGTTATTAGGGCCTAGTACTGAAGCACCTTACTTATTCGCGCGTCACCATTCCCTCGTGAATCCTCTCACTCGTACTGGCAGAACTCGTCCACCTTCTCGCGGCTACCTGCATTCCGGTCTGAACCGCGGCGATGACTAATTGAATCCCCGATTCGACAAATTGACGCTAAGAGAAGAAATTCCGCGCGAGACAAGATGCCATCGAACGGACTTAAAATCCTCAGTCCGGCTTCTTACCTAATTCTACCAGCCGATACCCACGCAGTATTTATCGACGTTTCAGCCGTCAAAGCAAGCTTACGTCCTGCTTGGTATCACAAGGTGAGTCCCTCATCTTTCCCTCATCGTTCGAAGTAGTTAATTCTTAATTCTGAGAGTTCCCTCTTTCTGACTGATGAGTCGGTCGCGGAAACACATGTCCTCCCATTTCAACATCAAACTCTTTTTCCTTTGTACCTTCGGTTTTGGGTATCCGTTAGGGCCTGTCAGACCAACTCAAAGAACGCTCTGACGGACTTGACAACGATGTCATCCGTGATGACACCTCCGTCTGGTAGACGGTTGTATATTTCCAGCAACAGGGCCTTCGCGCCACTGTACCTTGTGTAATGTATTTTCGCCCGTCAAACCTCGTTTCCAGCGAGAAAGGTCCTTCGCTGAGAATTTCATGAGAAAATGAGAAACCGAGAAAGTATCGCACGATCGGAATCCGCGCGTATGCTCGATAGCCTGCAAGGCACAACGTGGGAGCTCGTCACTTAGTACGTTCACGTTACCCCTCGGGAGACAACTCGCAACGCTCACGATGGCCGCAGCGGAACTGTGGCTGCTTTTCCAAGCGACGTTGCCGTCACCCCAGCACATGAAGCGGTCAGGTGATAGCGATTCAAAGAGCCCGAGCATGCCCGGTAATATCGTGCTGTTCGCCAGCAGCTGTGATTTCTCGACTGTCTTGTTTGATACGCGAGAAAAAGGAATGCCCTCGTAATATGATGGAACGATCTTCCGTTCCTGGAGAATGAAAAGGATTTGATGGCCTAACCGCTCACATAGTTCGTCGATGATTTTGTCACCAGGGCTGAAGAGATGATGGATCAGTCCAGCCCAACTGATGATCCTTGCACCAAATGTGGCCTCAAGGCGGGCTGGCTGACTCTCTCTCCAGGTGTGTAAAATGCATCCTTCCCAAGAATTCATTGACGTTTGCGCGAAAAACATCTAGGCTTTCCCGGTTCAAATTTCCAACGAGAGTCTTGCTCAGTCTTCACATCAGAAGTCAGGAGTTTCTCTCCCGTTATACAGTTTGACGACCGATTCTCATTACCACGTCGTCAGATGAGTCCCAATTTGCCAGCGGGGAAACATCACAACCGGATTTTCTCGCGGGAATTCTTTTCTTTGTAGTTAGAACCATCACTATGAACGAGCATGACAACCCGATCGTGTAACGGTTGAGCATCACGGTGCGGCCCCGTTCACCACCGCGTCCTGATCAGAATCGCACGCAGTAGTTCATTTCATTTCGTGGCTTCGTTTTTGGGGACCTCCAATGCCCACCAGCACGAATAGCCGTAACAACACCGTTGGCAACGAATTCACGGCTCCGGCGATCTCCCTGCCAAAAGGTGGTGGTGCGATTCGCGGCGTCGGTGAAAAGTTTACAGCTAACCCGGTTACAGGGACTGGATCGATGACCGTGCCGATCGCTACCAGTCCTGGACGTTCCGGTTTTGGGCCACGACTCGCCCTGTCTTACGATTCCGGCGCCGGCAATGGCCCATTCGGCCTTGGCTGGACTCTCTCACTACCTACGATTACGCGCAAGACTGATAAAGGCTTGCCAATCTACCAGGACGACGACGAGTCGGACACTTTTATTCTGTCAGGATCGGAGGATCTGGTTCCCGTTCTCGTTGAAGAAGAAGTTGGCGCGTGGCGCCGAAAACCATTTGTGCGCTCACTTGATGGCGTCGCCTATCAAGTCCAGCGATACCGGCCACGGATCGAAGGGCTTTTTGCGCGGATCGAACGTTGGGTAAACCAGCAAACCCGAGAGACTCACTGGCGCTCGATCACTAGCGACAATATAACCACCCTCTATGGAAGGACGGCAGAGAGCCGCATTTGCGATCCGGCCGATCCCGGTCGAGTCTTCAGCTGGTTGATTTGTGAAACCTATGACGACAAAGGCAATGCCATTTTTTACGAGTACGTCCGCGAAGACTCTGCCGGGGTTGGACCAGAAGCGCAAGAGAGAAACCGGACCGACGAGAGCCGCGCGGCGAATCTTTATCTCAAGCGCGTCAAGTACGGCAATCTTCCTTCGCAGCTGGTCGAGCCCGACCCTTCTAGGATGCATTGGCTGTTTGAGACGGTATTCGACTATGGCGAAGGCCACTATGAGGTGCTTCCAGTTGATACGGAGGGATGCCGGCTCATTCGAGCGACTAAGGACCCCGCAACGAATTGGCCGGTTCGCCAGGACCCGTTCTCAAGCTATCGCGCGAGTTTCGAAATCCGAACCTATCGTTTATGTCAACGGGTCCTGATGTTTCATCATTTTCCAGAAGAACTGGGAACTGATGACTATCTGGTCCGGTCAACGGAGTTCAGCTACAGGCAGAGTCCTGTCGCCTCATTCATCACGCAGGTTACTCAGTCCGGTTATGTTCTCAGACCTGACGGCACTTATCTGGAGAAGTCAATGCCGCCGGTAGGGTTTGAGTACAGCGAGGCCATCATTGACGACAGGATTCAGGAGATCGATGCGGGAAGTCTGCAAAACGTGCCTTACGGCCTGGATGAAACAACCTATCGCTGGGTAGACCTCGATGGAGAAGGACTCTCAGGCATTCTCACTGAACAAGCAAATGCGTGGTTCTACAAACCTAATCTGGGGGGCGGCCGATTCGGACCACTCGAAGTGGTTGCCGCCACACCGTCGCTTGCTGCGTTGAGAAGCGGACGACAACAACTCATCGATCTCGCCGGCGACGGCCAGCTTGATCTCGTTGACTTAAGTAGCCAGACCCCGGGGTTCTACGAGAGGACTAAAGATCAGCGATGGGAGCAGTTTTCTTCGTTTGTTTCACTACAAAACATTTCCTTCGATGATCCCAACCTCCGGTTCGTTGATCTCACGGGCGACGGACATGCCGATGTCCTAATTACCGAACACCATGCGTTTACCTGGTATCCCTCACTCGGCGAGGAGGGCTTCGGCCCGGCTGAAAAGATTCCTCAGGCACTTGACGAGGAAAGGGGGCCGCGCGTCGTCTTCGCGGATGGCACACAGTCCATCTTTTTGGCGGACATGTCGGGAGATGGGCTCTCCGATCTCGTGCGCATCCGCAATGGCGAAGTGTGTTACTGGCCCAGCCTAGGCCATGGCCGCTTTGGCACGAAAGTGACGATGGAAAACGCGCCGCGGTTCGACATGCCCGACTTGTTCGACGATCGCCGTGTACATTTGGCAGACATTGATGGTTCCGGAGTAAGCGACATCATCTACCTGGCGTCTGACGGTATTCACCTTTACTTCAACCAATCGGGAAACAGTTGGAGCCAGCCGCGATCACTTCCGCAATTTCCACGCACCGAGAATCTCTCGCTGGTCACAGTAGTGGATCTGTTGGGCAACGGCACCGCATGCGTCGTCTGGTCATCTCCACTGCCCGGTTTCGCTCAGCGGCCTATGCGCTACATCGATCTGATGGGCGGCCAGAAGCCCTATCTGATGATCGCTACGAAGAACAACCTGGGTGCAGAGACGCGTTTGCAATACACTCCTTCCACAAAGTTCTATGTCGCAGACAAGCTTAAAGGAACACCATGGGTGACGCGACTGCCTTTTCCCGTTCATGTCGTCGAGCGAGTTGAAACGTATGACTTCATTAGTCGCAATCGCTTCGTCACGCGCTATGCATATCGCCACGGTTATTTTGATGGGATCGAACGTGAATTTCGCGGTTTTGGGTATATCGAGCAACGGGACACGGAAGAGTTCGCAGCGCTCAGTGAAAGTGATGCGCTGCCCGACGCAAGTAATATCGATGCCGCGTCACATGTTCCTCCCGTGCTGACCAAAACGTGGTTTCACACTGGGTACTGGTCGGAAGGCGAGAGCGTCATCCGACAATTCAGGGAGGAGTACTACCGAGAACCCGGATTGGATGACGCCGAGGCGGCAGCGCAACTGCTTCCGCAGAGCGTGATGCCTTCCAATCCGCGACCGGATGAACAGCGCGAAGCCCATCGTGCTTTGAAGGGCTCCATTCTGAGGCAGGAAACTTACGCGCTCGATGACACCCCGCAAAGCGTACATCCTTACGTCGTCATTGAAGCCAATTACACGATTAAACAACTGCAGCCCTTAGGTAAAAATAGACTCGCGGTCTTTTTTACTCATGCGCGCGAGATGATTGATTACCGCTACGAGCGCAAACCGCACGATCCTCGCATCGGGCACGCTCTCACGCTTGCCGTTGATGCTTATGGGAACATCCTACGGTCTGCTGCGATCGGTTACGGTCGCAGCAGGTCTGACGCCTCTCTCATATCGCGGGACCAGGCAAAGCAAGCGCAGACATTTATTACGTGCACCGAAAATCGATTCACGAACGCAGTTGATCTGAATGACGATTATCGCACGCCGCTGTCGTGTGAAAGCCGGACGTCAGAACTGACGGGTCTGCCTCCAGGCCGCGCTCGGTACCATTTTGACGAGGTGGACCACGCCATACGCGAAGCGCGTGAACTCGCCTATGAGACAGAATCATCGGGTGGTTTGCAGAAACGTTTGATCGAATGCGTTCGGATTCACTATCGACGGAACGACCTCGAGGGCGCCTTGCCGGCAGGAAAACTTGAATCGCTCGCTTTGCCGTTCGAGAGTTACCAACAAGCCTTCACGGCAAAGCTGGTGGAGGAGATCTATCAAGGGCGCGTCGGCGATGAAATGCTAAATGAGGGTAGCTATGTTCATAGCGAAGGCGATGACAACTGGTGGGTTTCTTCGGGTCGCATCTATTTTTCGACGGAGGCTGACACTCCTGCGGAGGAGTTGAATGTCGCGCAGCAACACTTCTTCCAACCGCGGCGGTTCGTCGGCCCCCTCGGAGGCGTCACAAGGGTTACCTACGATATGGCGGACATTTTGCCCTCAGAAACTCAAGATGCCATAGGCAATGTTGTGACATCAGTGAACGATTATCGGGTCATGCAGCCGCGATTGGTCAAAGATCACAACGGTAATCGAAGTGCTGCAGCATTCGATGCCTTGGGGATGATGGTTGGGACTGCGGTAATGGGCAAGGAAGGTGAGCAGTTGGGTGATTCGCTTGATGGGTTCGATCCCGATCTTGACGATGCGACGATCATCAATCATCTACAAGATCCCCTCGCCAATCCACACGACATTCTCAAACGAGCCAGCACACGCATGGTCTATGACCTGCAGCTCTATCAACGGACAAGCACAACAGCGAATCCGGAACCCAGCGTCGTTTACACGCTCGCGCGTGAAACTCACGACGTCGACCTGGCGCCCGGCGAGCCAACAGTTGTTCAGCACGCTTTTTCCTATGCTGACGGACTGGGAAGAGAGATCCAAAAGAAGATCCAGGCCGAGCCGGGGCCAGTACCAATACGCGACGCAAACGGCAAGATCGTCGTTGACGAGCACAACCAACCGGTGCAGACGGCGAAGGCGATCAGCCCACGCTGGGTGGGCAGTGGTTGGACCGTCTTCAATAACAAAGGTAAGCCCGTTCGCCGTTTTGAGCCGTTTTTCACGGACACGCATCGCTTTGAATTTGACCTGCGTATCGGCGTCAGTCTGGTCCTGTTTTACGATCCCGGTGAACGCGTGGTGGCGACGTTGCAACCCGACCACACGTGGGAGAAAGTCCTCTTTGATGCCTGGAGACAGGAAAGCTGGGACGGTAGCGATAATCTCCTGGTGGCTGATCCGTCGCTCGATCCGGATGTAGGAAGGTTGTTCCGTCGTTTGCCGCCTGCAGACTACCTCCCGACCTGGTACACCCAACGTGAGAACGGATCGCTTGGACCAGAGGAACAAACTGCTGCCCGAAAGGCCGCGATCCATTCGCGGACCCCAAATATTGTTCACTCCGATTCGCTCGGACGGAGTTTCTTAACCGTCAATCACAATAACTTTAAGTATGATGCCACATCCTCGGACGGTGCAGTCACTCGGCAGATCTATTACACGCGCATAAACACCGATATTGAAGGCAATCACCGCGAAATCATCGATGCAAATGATCGCATCATCATCCGATACGACTACGACATGCTGACGAACCGCATCCACCAGTCGAGCATGGAATCCGGCGAACGATGGATGCTGAACGACGTCGCTGGTCAGCAGTTCTATGCCTGGGACAGCCGCAACCACGAGTTTCGTACCAGGTACGACGCACTCAGGCGTCCGACAGAGGCGTTGCTGCGAAAAGACGGCGGCGCCAAGATGCTGGTGGGACGCACCGTCTACGGCGAAACGCAACCTGATCCGGAAGCGAAAAACCTGCGCGGAAAGGTGACACAATTTTTTGATCAGGCGGGCGTGGTCACGAGTGAGGAGTTTGATTTCAAGGGAAACCTCCTGGCCAGCCGGCGCCAACTTGCGCGCGAGTATAAGACCATTCTGGATTGGTCCGTCGATGTGCCGCTGGAAGAAACAGCCTACACGAGTCACACGAAGTATGACGCGCTCAACCGTCCGACTGAATTGATATCTCCAGACAATAGCGTAGCTCGTCCTCGCTATAACGAGGCTAACCTGCTGGGGGGTCTGGATGTGAACCTGCGCGGGGCAGAGACGGCCACACCATTCATCACGACGATCAATTACGACGTCAAGGGACGTCGCGAGCGCGTTTCATATGGCAATGGCGCCGTGACCGAATATGAATGTGATCCGTTGACCTTCCGTTTGGTCCAACTGAAGACTGTGCGATCTGCAGAACCTAATGGATTCGCCTCGCAAATTCTTGAAGATCCCGGAGTTTTACAGGATCTGCGGTACACCTACGATCCGATCGGAAATCTCACACACATTAAAGATCTCGCACTCAAGTCTGTCTTCCACGATGGTCAACTGATTAATGCTGTTGCCACCTATACCTACGACGCCATTTATCGCCTGATTGAAGCTACGGGGCGAGAGCACATCGGTCAGTCGGCATTGGAATTCAATCCACCGGTTGGCCAACATCGAGATCATCCATTCGCCGGTCTGGAGGCACACCAAAACGACTTGCAGGCCTTACGCAATTACGTTGAACGATACGAATACGACGCTGCCGGAAACTTTGTGCTCTTTCGCCATCTCGCCAACGGCGGCAGTTGGACTCGACGGTACGAATATGAGGAAGACAGTCAGATCGAGGGAGGCAAAAAGAGTAATCGGCTCACCACGACCACGGTTGGCAATGGCGTTAACAAGATCGAGCGATACAACTATGACATCCAGGGGAACATGACATCGATGTTGCACCTGACGGCGATGCTTTGGAATTTTGAAAACCAGTTGCAACTGATAGATCTCGGTGGTGGAGGGTCAGCGTATTACGTTTACGATGCGATGGGTAATCGCGTCCGCAAGGTGATCGAATCACACAACGGAGTACGCCAGAAGGAACGCATCTACCTCGGAGGCTTCGAGGTTTACCGCGAGTTCAACGGAGGCGGAGCAACGGTCAAGCTGGAGCGAGAGTCGTTGCATGTCATGGACGACAAGAAGCGCGTCGCACTGGTTGAAACGCAAACCACCGAGAATAACAACCCGATTGAGTCGCCTACACCACTCCTGCGCTACCAGTTCGGCAACCACCTCGTATCCACCAGCCTCGAGTTAGACGCAGAAGGTGCACTCGTCACATATGAAGAGCATCACCCGTTCGGCACAACTTCATTTCAAGCGGGACGGAGCGTCGCCGAGCTGAGTCTGAAGCGCTACCGATATACGAGCAAGGAGCGCGATGAAGAGAGCGGGTTCTATTACCATGGAGCGCGATACTACGCTCCCTGGTTGGGTTGGTGGGTGAGCTGTGACGAGTTGCAGGGCGATATTAGGATACCGATGAGCCTTCATCGTTATTTGTATGCGCACGGAAATCCGGTGATTTATGTCGATCCCGATGGGAGAGCAATTAACCTTGCTGCCGCCGGCATTGGCGCATTGATTGGCGGCGTTGGTGGCGCAGTAATCGGAGCGTGGACCGCGAAGCCCGGAGAGCGCTGGGAGGGCGCAGCAAAGGGAGGTGGGATTGGGCTTGTTGCTGGAGGTCTTGCAGGGTTAACGTTTGGCGCTTCGATGGCAGTAACGGGAGCCGCGGGAATTGGGGGAACCGCCGTTGCAACCGGCGGAACGACCGGCAGCGTTCTCGTTTCGGGGACGGTGGCAGGTGCGGTAGGAGGTGGCACTAACGCCGCCGTCACTACGCTTTCGAATGGTGGGAGCGGTGAAGATGCACTCGCGATGGGTGCTATTGGTGCGTTTACCGGATCCCTTGGCGGCGCTGTCGGCGGCGCCACTGGTCCTGTAACCAGTAGGCTAGCGACTTCTGCCGGGGCGAGCCAACTCACGTCATACGTGGTTGGCGGAGCGAGTGCTGGACTGACGGGTGATATAGCAAGTCAAACAGCAGGCATAGCGCTAGGGACACAGGAATCGTATTCCCCTGTTCAAACCTTAGTCTCAGTCGCGGGAGGCGGTGCGGGTGGAGCACTTGTCTGCAAGCTCACTCCACCACCCGCCGCCACACCGGCAAGTACAGCACCCAATTCATCCAATGCTTCCACACCCGCACCCAATGCGACGCCTGCACCAAATGTCACACCGGCTCCTGCGGTAGCTACTCCGGCAACACCTGCAGCTCCGGCCGCAACAACCTGGCAACAACATGAAGTGAACGTCACTCAAATGCTGCGAGGACAGAACCCAACGGCCAACGTAGGGACACAAGTAACGATTGACGTTACCGGACCTGGGCCAACAGGACCGCGGACAGTCACGATTCGGGCAGATAACACGGTGCCTACAACGAATGGAACGACTCAAGTTGTTGATGCGAAATTCAGCTCAGTGCGAAATCTTGCGAATCCAACTACTAACCTCCGAAGCACCGTTACACAGAACCAAACGATCGTTTACGACTGGATATCGCAGGGTGCTCCAATCAGCGCGGTGCCACGTGGGCCAAATGCTGTTGCTGCCGGCTTCACACCGAACGTGCCGATTACTCTTGAGCCCACCGTGCAAATGTGCGTCAACAGTCCAGGAGGCGGAATTGTAAGTCGCAATTACTGATTTCATGGACCACAAATAGAGGGTATTTAAATGAAAAAGCAGGAAGTAAGTAATCTCATATATGCCGGTCTGAAAGAAATATTACCCGGCGACTTTCGCTTGAATAAGCGTGAGGGTGCCTTCACGCGAATGATCCCGAACGGCTTCCAGCGGATCTACGTTCCGCTATTCGATTTCAATCCGGTCTTTGCGTTCTCGTTGACGATTGGCATCCGGCTGGATGTCGTTGAAGAAATTTTCAACCAATTCTCAGGCGCCAACGATGCGGGCAAATCGCAGACGACCACTTCCCTGACGCAGTTGGGCTACTTCACCCAGGAGGATCGGAAAGAATACAAGGTCTCAAACGAGCAGGAAATTGGCGCCGCTATATCTCAGTTGACGCCGATCATTAATTCGAAGATCCTGCCGTTCTTAGAACAATACCAGGATGTGCAATCGCTTGACGAAGTGATAAACAGGAAAAAGCTCCCGGGGTTTGACAGCTCCAACTTACTGTCTCACGCGATGCACGCGATTATCCTCGCTCAACTCAGTGGCAACGTAGCGTTTCCCGCGTTGGTCGCAGAGTACGCAAAGTCGTTGGAAAAATTCCAACCAGCAGACCGAGAACGGTTCGATCGCTTGGTGGCGTTCTTGAATGATTTACCTGCGGATAAGGGATGAGAAGAATGCTGCACCGAACTGGCTGCCACGTTAGTGACGTGAGATGAGGTGTTGAAAGAACGCATGGCTAACGAGCGCGAGAACGAGAAAGGTTTTGCCGCGAGCGGAGCCGGGCCGTCAGGAGAAAGACGCGAGCCCGTTAGCGCTGGCGCAACAAGTGCGGGTAACGCAGAGAGCGGGAGTGGCGCTTCGGCGCGGCTGCCGTCAATCGCGTTACCGAAAGGCGGAGGAGCGATCCGCGGGATTGGGGAGAAGTTTGCGGCCAATCCGGTGACGGGTACGGGTTCGTTAACCATCCCGATCGCGACCAGCGCTGGGCGTTCGGGCTTTGGTCCACAACTCATGCTCTCGTACGATTCGGGCGCGGGCAATGGGCCGTTCGGCTTTGGCTGGCACATTTCGCTGCCGGCGATCACACGAAAGACCGATAAAGGGCTGCCGCAGTATCAGGACGAGAGCGAGTCGGACGTGTTTCTCCTGTCCGGGTCGGAGGATCTGGTGCCACTGCTGCAGAAAATCGGTGATGACTGGCAATGTGAGTGCGTCGTGCGGCAGGTCGATGACGGAGAGTATGAGGTGCAGCGCTACCGGCCGCGCGTGGAAGGATTGTTTGCGCGCATCGAGCGCTGGCGCGAGCGACGGACGGGAGAGGTGCACTGGCGTTCAATCACGCGCGACAACGTGACGACCGTCTATGGCAAAGACAACAACTCGCGCATCTTCGATTCGCAGACGGGGGCGGGGGGCCAGCCGGCGCACATCTTCAGCTGGCTGATCTGCGAGACGTATGACGACCGCGGGAACGCAGCGGTGTACGAGTACAAGGCGGAGGATGCGGCTGCGGTCGATCTGGCGCAGGCGCATGAGACGAATCGCAGCATCTTAACGCGCGGCGCCAATCGCTATCTGAAGCGGATCAAATACGGGAATGTTGCCTCACGTCTGGTGCAACCTGATCTGCGGCAGATGGATTGGCTGTTTGAAGTGGTTTTTGACTACGGCGAACATGCGCCGGAGGAGCCGTTGCCGCAGGAAGGGGGCCGATGGTTGTGCCGTCACGATCCGTTCTCCACGTACCGCGCCGGCTTCGAAGTGCGCAGCTATCGCTTATGTCAGCGAGTGCTGATGTTTCACCACTTTCCGGAGGAGCCGGAAGTAGGGCGCAATTGCCTGGTGCGCTCGACGGACTTCGTCTACCGCAATAGTCGCAACAATGCCGCGGATCTGCGCCAGGGTCATCCAGTCGCCTCCTTTCTCGCGGCGGTAACGCAAAGTGGTTACAAGCGGCAGGCGAGCGGGGGCTATCTGAAAAAGTCGCTGCCCGCGCTGGAGTTTACCTACAGCGAAGCCGTGATTCAGGAAGAAATTCGCGAAGTTGATCTCAAGAGCCTGGAAAATTTGCCCTATGGGCTGGACGGGACGAAATATGAGTGGGTGGATCTCGATGGCGAAGGCTTCTCCGGGATTCTCACGGAACAGGCGACCACTTGGTTTTACAAAGCTAACCTCGGCAACGCGCGATTTGGGCCGTTAGAGCCCGTGCCAGTCAAGCCGTCGCTGACTGCTCTGAACACGGGGCGCCAACAACTGATCGATCTGGCCGGCGACGGGCAACTCGACCTAGTGCAGTTCAGCGGAACGACCCCAGGGTTCTACGAGCGTACCGAGCAGGAAACCTGGGAACAGTTCAAACCGTTCAGCACTCTTCCGAATCTGCGGTGGAATGATCCGAACCTGCGCTTTGTGGATCTGACGGGCGACGGCCATGCTGACATCCTGGTCACAGAAGATGACGTGCTGACCTGGTATCCGTCACTGGCGGAGGAAGGTTTTGCCGCCGCCCACCACGTCTATCAAACGTTGGAGGCGGAACGGCGCGCACGGCTCGTCTTTTCGGACGGTACGCAATCGCTTTATTTGGCAGACATGTCCGGAGACGGACTGCCGGATCTGGTGCGCGTGCGCAATACGGAAGTCTGCTACTGGCCCAGTCTGGGGTACGGGCGCTTTGGCGGTAAGGTGGTGATGGACCAGGCGCCATGGCTCGATCATCAGGAACAATTCGAGCAGACACGAGTACGGCTCGCGGATATCGATGGCTCCGGCAACACGGACCTGATCTATCTGGGGCGTGACGGAGTGCGCCTCTATTTCAACCAGGCCGGCAACAGTTGGAGTGCGCCCCACCGCCTGCAACAGTTTCCGCGCGTGGATAATCTCTCGGCGGTAACCGCCGTCGATCTCTTAAGCAACGGCACGGCCTGTCTGGTCTGGTCCTCGCCGCTGCCGGGAGAAATGCGCCGCCCGATGCGCTACATTGATCTAATGGGCGGGCAGAAGCCGCACCTGCTGGTGCGCTCGGTCAACAATCTCGGCGCCGAAACTCACGTCTCCTATACCTCCTCAGCGAAGTTCTATCGGGCCGATAAGCTAGAAGGAAAACCGTGGATAACGAAACTGCCTTTTCCAGTGCACGTCGTGGAGCGCGTCGAAACCTATGACCGCATCAGCCGCAATCGCTTTGTCACCCGCTACAGCTATCACCACGGTTTCTACAATGGGGTGGAACGCGAGTTCCGCGGTTTTGGCATGGTCGAGCAATTTGACACCGAAGAGTTTGCTTCCCTCAGCGCCAGTGCAGTCTTTCCCGTTGGCGAAAACATTGACATGGCGTCGCATGTGCCGCCGGTGCTGACCCGCACTTGGTTTCATACCGGGGTCTATATCGATCGCGCGCACGTGTCCGACTTCTTTGCCGGGCTGGTGGACAAGCGAGACCTGGGCGAATACTACCGCGAGCCGGGGCAGAGCGATGCGCAAGCGCGCGCACTGCTGCTGGACGATACAGTGTTGCCAGCGGGGTTGACGCTGGAGGAGGAACGTGAAGCGTGCCGTGCGCTGAAAGGCGTGATGCTGCGTGAGGAGATCTATGCGCTGGACGGATCCCCCAAAGCGCCACATCCCTACACCGTTACCGAACAAAACTTCAGCGTTCGCCTGCTACAACCACGAGCGGCTAACCGCCACGCCGTGTTCTTCACGCATGCTCGTGAATCGCTGAACTATCACTACGAACGCAATCCTCACGATCCACGCCTTGCGCACGCGCTCACTCTCGAGGTCGATGAGTTTGGCAATATCTTGCAGTCTGCGGCGATCGGCTACCCGCGCCGACAACACGACAGACGCTTGCTTCCAGACGATCAGGATAAGCAAACGCAAACGCTAATCACATATATCGCACAACGATTCACTAACGCTGTTGACACCGACGAGGATTACCGCAGCCCCTTACCATCTGAAGCACGCACTTATGAACTCACCGGGCTGGAAGTTCCCGCAAATCACCAACGCTTCATGTATACGGACGTTTTCCATCGCGCGAAAACCGCATCAACTCTCAGTTACGAACAACTCCCTACTTCAGGACGAACAGAAAAACGTTTGATCGAGCATGTGCGGACACTCTATCGCCGCGACAATCTCGAGGGGCCGTTGCCGCTCGGCGAATTGCAATGCTTAGCCCTGCCCTTCGAAACTTACAACCTTTCGTTTACCCCTGGTCTAGTCGCCCTCATTTACGGCGAGCGCGTGAGTGATGTGATGCTCCAGACTCACGGTCGCTACATTCACAACGAAGGCGACGCCAACTGGTGGATTCCGTCAGGGCAGATGTTCTATTCGCCCAAGGGAGCTGACTCACCCGCACAAGAATTGGCTTATGCCTCCGAGCACTTTTTCCTGCCGCACCGCTACCGCGATCCTTTTTTCACGGATCATGTGAATACCGAGGGTCTGCTCGTCTATGACAACTACAACCTGCTTCTCCAGGAGACGTGCGATGCCCTTGGCAATCGCGTCACCGTCGGTGAACGTAATGTCGATCCTACCCAGCCGCCCGTGCAACTGCGACAAGACTACAGGGTGCTGCAACCAGCGCTAGTCATGGATCCCAATCGCAATCGATTGGAGGTCACGGTCGACGCTCTTGGCATGGTCGTCGGCTCCGTTGTTATGGGGAAACCGGAAGAAGTGCCGGTCCCTGGCGATCGGCTCGACGACACATTCCGCGTAGATCTGACGCAGGCCGAGATCGAGGAGTTTCTCGCAAATCCCGAAGCATCGCTGGCCGTTGCCCTGCTCGGCAATGCAACCACTCGGGTGGTCTATGATCTGAATGCTTATCAACGCGAGCCTGGTTCTCCCGTCGTCACTGCTACGCTTATGCGCGAGACGCACACGAGCGAGCTAATAAAGGATCAAAAGAGTCAGGTACAAATCAACTTCTCGTATGCAGATGGTCTCGGTCGGGAGATCCAAAAGAAGGTGCAGGCCGAATCCGGACCTGTTCCCCTGCGCGACGCGGCGGGCGCAATCATCGGCAATGCCGATGGTCAACCGCAAATGACGCAGGACGATGCAAGTCCACGCTGGGTCGGCAATGGATGGACCGTCTTTAATAATAAAGGCAAGCCTGTCCGCCAGTACGAACCATTCTTTACTGATACGCACCGCTTTGAGTTTGACGTGCGGATCGGCGTCAGCCCGGTACTCTTCTACGATCCGATGGAGCGCGTGGTCGCTACCCTGCATCCCAACCACACCTGGGAGAAGGTCGTATTCGATGCCTGGCGTCAGGAGACATGGGACGTTAACGACACGGTGTTGTTGGAGGCGCAGACCGACGGCGATGTGGGTGACTTCTTCCGCCGACTGCCGCAATCTGACTATCTGCCCACCTGGTTTGGCTTGCGGACCAATTCTGCGTACGCCAGCGCAGCGGACCAGCGCTGGACTGACCCACAGACGCGCGCTGCCGAAAAACAAGCAGCGCAGCAGACAGCGATTCACGCGGCGACCCCGGCGATTGCCCTCTTCGATTCACTCGGCCGCACCTTTCTGACGGTCGCTCACAATAGATTCCAGTACAGTGACACAGCGCCAGCTTCTGCGCCTTCAGAGGAGTTTTATTACACCAGAACCATCTTCGATATTGAGGGGAATCAGCGCGAAATCAGAGATGCCAGGGATCGCATCATCATGCGTTACGACTACGACATGCTCGGCCACCGAATTCATCAGGCGAGTATGGAGGCTGGTGAACGCTGGTTGCTGAAGGATGTAGTCGATGAGCCGCTCTATACCTGGGACAGCCGCAATCACGTAATTCGCACGACGTACGATCAACTGCGACGACCGATCGATTCGTTCTTGAGTAGAAACGGAGATACTGAAATCCTTTTCGCCCACAGCATTTACGGCGAACAGACTCAAAACCCGGAATCAAGCAACCTGCGTGGACAACTGGTCCAGCATTTCGATCAAGCTGGCGTGGTGACCACAGACGCATACGACTTCCGCGGTAACTTGCTACGCCATCAGCGCCAACTAACAAAGGACTACAGTACGACCATCAATTGGTCCGATGATGTAACTCTGGACCCTGAGATATTTACCGGAGGAACGCGTTACGACGCACTCAATCGTCCGATCCAGTTGATCGCTCCGCACAGCAACCAGCCGGGTACAAAGGTCAATACCCTCCAACTAACTTACAACGAAGCTAACATGCTCGAGCAGTTACATGTTTGGCTCGACGAGAGTGCCGCGCCGCGTGACCTGCACGATCCGGCGAGCGCCAGTCTGCATGCCGTTACTGATATCGACTACGACGCCAAAGGCCAGCGGCAGCGGGTGGACCATGGCAACGGTGTCAGCATCTTCTACGAATATGACCCGCTTACTTTCCGCCTGGCGCGGCTTCTCACGCGGCGCAATGCGCGCGATTTTCCGGAAGATTGCCCGCCAGAACTTGAGGCCGACGGGCCAGCGTGTCACGTGCAGAACTTGCACTACACTTATGACCCGATCGGCAACATCACTGCCATCCGCGACCATTCACAACAGGCTGTCTACTTCCGCAACAAGCGAGTGGAGCCGAGTGCTGCCTACACCTATGACGCCGTCTACCGACTGCTCGAAGCCAACGCACGCGAACACCTGGGCCAGGTAAGCGCGCCTATCCCGCACTCTCACAACGACGTGCCCCGCGTCGGCCTTCTACATCCCGGCGATGGGAATGCCATGGGTCGTTATAAGGAGCGTTATCGCTACGACGAGGTTGGTAATTTCCTGGAAATGCAACACCGCGGCAGTGATCCCGCTAACCCCGGCTGGACTCGCACCTATCTTTACAACGAGGCCAGCCTTTTGGAACCGGACAAGCAGAGTAACCGTCTGACGAGCACAACTATCGGATCGACAAGTGAAAGCTACAGCAACGGCGACGGATACGACGTTCATGGAAACATGCTTCGCATGCCGCACCTGCAGAGCATCCAATGGGACTTCCGGGACCAGCTCCAGATGACCAGCCGGCAGGCACAGCGCAAAACTGTAGACGAGCAGCATCAGAGCGAGCGTACCTGGTATGTCTACGACTCCACTGGCCAGCGTGTACGTAAGGTCACTGAGTCGAATACAGGCCAGGTAAAGAATGAGCGTCTGTATCTTGGCGGGTTCGAGATCTATCGCAGGAACGGAGTGAACCCGGTAGTTTGCGAGACGCTGCATATCATGGACGATAAGCGGCGCCTTGCCTTAGTGGATACGCGCACCACTGGACATAATGCACCAGAGTGTGTGATTCGTTATCAATTCGCAAATCATCTCGGGTCGTCCAGCCTGGAATTGGACCAAGAGGCGCGCCTCATCTCTTACGAGGAGTATTCGCCGTATGGCAGCACCTCATATCAAGCCGTACAAAGTCAAACGCAGGTCCCGAAGCGTTACCGCTTTTGCGGAAAGGAACGCGATGAGGAGAGCGGGCTGTATTACCACTTCGCACGATATTTTGCTCCTCATTTAGGTCGGTGGATCAGCGCAGATCCTATCGGCATCGATGACGATTTAAACCTCTATGCCTACGCCAGGTGCAACCCGGTGCTGCGTGTCGACCCGAACGGCACATTTTCTAAAAAAACCTACGACGACTGGCTGAACAAACAGATTAGCGCTAACGAAGCTGATGTGAAACAGAAGACAGCAAACCTCAACGCTAACAAGACGGCCAAGAAAGGGTCCCAGGACCGGCTGGTCGAGATTGAAGGAGAAAAAACGACCCTCCAGGCAGAAAAGAAAGCCGTAGCGGATAAGCGGAAGCCCTTGGAATCTAAAAAGACGAAGCTTTCCAAACAAGAGGCCAAGGAACTCAAAGAGTTGAAAACAAAGAACACAAAGATCGTTGGCCGGTTAACGAAGCTCCAGACTGAAAAAGGGCAGCTGGATAGTAAGGTGATTAGTCTTACGGGAAAGATTAAGCAGCAAGAGAGCGGATTGGCAAATGCTACCGCGAACCTTGAGAGTGTCAAGGATCTTAAAACGAAGTTCGACACCACTTATGCGAAGGCAATTGCAAAGTTACCGAAGGCAGATGTTGAGCTATTGACAGACATAGTGATGAATGAAGCGCGCGATACTAATGTTACGGCCAAAACTGCCATCGCTTATGCCTACACCAATGATACCGCGCACCATATGAAAGGCGGCCATGTGGCTCCGCCGCCGAAGAAGGGCTCGGGATCTATTAGTCACTTTTCCGCCACCGTAACTGAGAGCCGATTCAAAGCGAGCTCCGACAAAGCGTCCTATATCGGCCAGATCATTGAGAGCCTGGAAGCGTCACAGAAACGACTGACCGATACGGCCAATACCGGTGACCCGACTAAGGGTGCCACTAACTGGGTCAGCCCGGATGCACCGGGTATGAAGACCAAGTTTCCACCAAACGGTATTCCGTCGTGGGCCCAATCAATGACTCAAATCATCGCCCCCGGTGTGCCGGCGGGAGTGTTCACATTCTTCAAGTAGGAAGCTGCTTGAAGAGGAGGACACTTTCAGAGTCCGATGATGAGTATGCCGACTTAGGAGTTTGCCTTTTAACGTCGTTAGCGTAACGCGTGTGTTTCGAGAACATGACAACAGACTTGAAGACAGGTCTGGTAAAAGGTGCACATAACGAACAATCCGATCTCTCACAACTCTGAAATCAGATGGAGACAAAGCCATGCCTGACCTAATTATTCTCCGCCTCTACCCGATCAAGCCAACATCCGCCGCCTCTTTCACAAACTTTTTAGCTGGGCTAACAATCGATGCTTTTGATCTGACGTTTGCAGACAGTGTTGACGGTGTCCCGATTGGAAGTGCAAGTGGGCTGGCGGACCCGCATACTCCCATACCACCGAATGCCGTCAATAACACAGTAAATATCGTTAACACCTCCATCATCCAGCACTATCGCGACAGTTTCGATCCGGTAACCACCATTACTACGCGGTCTCTCGAAGCAGCAGCGACAGCGGTGATCGTCGTGAGTCCGCCACCGGGCCATACCGAGTATCCATCTGCATCGTCCTTTGATATCGGGCTTGAGATATCACGCGGAACGCTGGAGATCATTAATCGCACGATCCATTTCAACGTCCCCTTTACGACGGTTGGTGCGCTGTCTAACAACCAGACGGCGTACTTCGGCATGGCTGCTAGCGCATACCTCGCGCTCCCTTCGTCAAACTTGGGCTCCGATCCCAATCTTGGCTTTGTCGATCTTCCGCCAAACGGTCAGCCCCCATCGTTCGATTCGCTCATGGTGGCGATTAACAAAGTGCTGGCACTCGATCCGGACGCCGGCGCGAATATCGTCAATAGCGCGCCGCTCACTATAGCCGAGAGTCGCCAGGTTGCATCCGAGATCGTCTGGAACAGGGTCCTCTATCCACCGCCAGAACCGGCAAGATCGCTGGGCGAACTCTACACACGGCCACCGCTAGATTCGGGTGCCGATGTGGATGAGATTGAAACGGACCGGAAACAATTCGAGGCGGAGATGGCCGGTTATCAAGGGACCCATGAGGCTGAAGCTCTGCGTCTCAGCGGGTTCGTCTTCGCCGCATCCGCGGCAGTAGCCTGCGAAGCTCTAACAACCCAAGCCGATCGCGCCGGACTCGACTTCCCGTTGATCACCGGTCCGCTAACGGGAACCGAGATTCCCGATGCCACTGTCATCCTTACAAGGGCTGGTGGCCTACTGCCTCCGTTCACTGTTCCGGCACGTTATTTTTATGCGCTCGGAGCGATGCTGCCGCCGCAGATTAGTCCAGAACAGCGCTTAAACATGGCGCGTCTTCAAGACGAAGAACGATTACTGATCGAAATCCAAACGGCAGTAGACGAAGGCATTATCGACGTTCCTGCGGGCCCTGCTCCAAATCCGGATCAAGCGGCCAGACGGCTGCGAGCATTGGGCTCGACGATCGGTCCTGCTCCAGAGGTTCAACTGGTCGCTCCAATCACGACGCTGGTAACAGACTGGCTCGACCATACCGGACCGACGAGCAATATTGAATCGGCGTTTTGGCAAGGGAAAGCGGGAAGTGCCGGTTATCGTGAACTCGTGCTGCGCGTGGTTACACGCAACCACACACCCCTCATCACTGCTATCAAAGGACCGCCGCACAACGTGGTCACCGTTGCCGGACTCGTTGCGATCACGGATCAGGAATGGCGAGATTTCTTTCTGGGACCATCGCCGCCTCCGGGACCGCCTCCGCGAACCAGCCTGCTTCCGCCGTTTACACAGCCCGGAACACCTGCTGAACGCGTCGAAGCGTTCATTCGTCATCTACGGAAATTCTTTGCCGTCCCTTTCAGTGGTCCGCCACCTGTCGCACTCAATCTGAGTGGACCACCATCGTTGCCCCTTTCGATCGCCGATATCTTCACTGACTTCACCGCGGCTTACGCGGCTCATGGCGGCGGTGTCTTTCAATTTGGCAGTCCCTTCAATGCGGCGGCCATGCAGCAGGCGATTTTTGACGTATTCCCAGGAGACCCGGACGCCCAGGCTTGGTTGCTGCAAGCTTTGCAAACTATTGACGCCCTGTTCTTGATGACGGATCTCGGCGCCGCCCTGCAAGAACTGCAGTTCTCATCAATGGAGGCGTTATTTGCACGTGGCTTCGTTGACGCTCAGAGCGTGCAAGCTCTATCGCTCGCAGAATTTCAGGAGGCGCTGATTGGGACGGTCGCTTATTTTCATGCGCCTGCCATTTATACGAAGGCAGGCGGCGTTGGCGCTCCCGCAGGACCAGTAGACGCGGGGTTCGAGCCGGTAAACCCGGACGGGTCGCTGACCGATTGCATTCCACCTCCACATTTGTCGCCGCTTGGCCCAGTTGAATACCTGGCGGAAATGTTACGAGTCGCTGCAAATTCGACGTGTGAGGATCCATTTCCCAGGGCCGTTCAAAGTAGCCTTAGTACGATTCTTGTCGGTCGTCGTGGCCCGCTGGGCGATCTACATGCCACGAGGCCAAATCTTCAGACTCCCCTTCCGATGATTGATCTCGTGAACGAGAGTCTGGAATCACTAACGGATGGATTACCAGCAGCAACCGGTGGAGCAGTTTACGATACTGCCGGTGATCAACTCGCAGGGCATCTGCTCGACGACGGCTCCGGCACATTGTCGACACCCATTCAGTTTGCGCATGTTCCGCAAACCATCTTTGCCTCACTTCCTGAACATTCCTCGCCGGCAGTGCCAGTTGAAAAGCCGGGTGCCTACGATGATCTGAAAATCGACTTCACCGCGCCTTTACTGCCTTATCCGCAGCCACTCGATATCAACAGGTCGTATCTACTTCATCTCAAGACAACCCGCTTCGCCACGATGCGGCGTTTCCGCAAGGATATTACCGAGTTCGTCATTGATCCCAATAACGAACCAGCGGGTTTTCAACGTCATCTCTGGCGATATCCGGTGCGATTCGATATTGCCCGCGAATACCTCGGGATATCGACGGAAGAGTATGACCTGCTTTACGGAAAGGACATTGTCGAAGCCGCCGCGCCTGGCAGCTTGTTGCTGCGTGAGGTCTTTGGCTTTCCGGCAGATCTCATCGATGGAGTCGCATCGTCCAATATCGTGCTAAGTGTTCCCGAGTTCTTGGAGCGTATGGGCCTGACGTATTGTGAGTTTATTGACCTGTGGCGATCGGAATTTGTCATCTTTCACCGTGAAGGTCTCGATCGGAATTTCCCGGAGTGCCAGCCGTGCTGTCCCGATAATCTGCGCATTGTTTTCGAGTCCGGTCAAAACGTGCTAATCGCGCTGCGGAAGCTTGCGGTGTTTATTCGACTCTGGCGGCGGCTCCAGGAAGTTCCAGGTCCAAAAATCACATTCAACCAACTCCGGGATATTTCCGATGTCCTTCACCTGTTCAACGGAGACACCATCAACCCGGACTTCATACGACAACTGGTAGCGCTCATGATGTTGCGGGATTTCCTGCGTCTGCCGCTCTTTGATAAAGACGATCCAATTGCGCCAGGCGCAACGGGAGCCGAGCGCACACACCTGCTTGCCATCTGGGTTGGAACAGCAGCCAACAAATGGGAGTGGGCTCTCGCTCTGTTGCTTGATCACGTACAGGACTACGCAGAGGTACGGTACGAACACCTGCGCCGGCAACCGGAGACGATAAAGATCATTACCGAGAACCTTGACCTTCTAGCGAGGCTCAGTGGGTTCGACCCGAATACCGCGACTGACACGTGGCATGCGGATCCTACAAATACGCTGCGGTTTATCGAGATACTTACAAAAATCTATTCTTCCAATTTTACTGTGGGAGAAATAATCCTTCTGTTTACGGCTGAGACTCACCTTGCCGGAGATGATCCCTTCCTGTTAACCGATCCAGCCGAGGCCCTCGAAGCTCCTCTGAATCTTCCGGAAGACGACGAATACAATCTGCTGGCGTTACGCCAAAAGCTTTTGGATGTCGAAGTGTCGGATGAAGACGCCGACGCCTGGTCGTGGCCAAAAATTGAGACGACTCTGCGAGATGAATTCGGGTTCGCCGTACCCCCAGGGCCCGACCCATTGAATTCGCTCGGAGAACACTTTTTCCCATCCGTTCTGGAGATTAGTGGACACCATGTCCCGGTTAATAACCGGCAGTACCGCGTTAATCTACCCAGTGTCTCAACCTCTCCACTCATGTGGAACACGCCGCCTGATGGTCCATTTCGGTACGACTCTGCGGCCGAGCAACTTTGGACTCATGTCCCTCTTAACGACGGCGCCGTCGTTAAGGCACTTCAGGAGATGCGACCGCTTACGAATATCGAGCAAAACGCAGTTCGAGATCTTTATTTCTCGCCACGCGTCGATCTCGCAACCTTCTCATTCCTTTTTGCCAACTTCTCAGAAGCGATTGATCGGCTCGTCCAGGAGAATGATGAAGCCGCACGATGGTCCTACTTCCGGAGGGAGTTTGCCCGATCTTATGCTCGATGCCGGATCGTTGCGGAGCATTTGGCTGCGCATGTTGCGGCCGTTACCGATCACGAGAGATGGGATGGGTACCGCGTTGCCTGGAAAGTTCTGCGCCATCTCTATGCTGACGAGAATTTCGCCCTGACACCGTGGGAGGATGATAGCGGCGTGCCACCGGCAGTTACCTGGGGGCCACAACCTAACGGGGGCGCTTTTGCGGCTTTGCTTGCCTTAACCGGAACTGGTCTCCTCACCGAGTTTATGGTCCAAAAGGCAGCTCTCGCATGGCGCCAGGTTGGGGATCCGCTGAGTGGTTTTGGGGAAACGAGAAACGAGTTCAATACGCCGGTTCCCACGGTGTTGCCGTCAATGGGTTTGACCCTTACTCCCGAACAACAACGCTTTGTTGTCGCACGCAATGGATTCGCACTGCGCGACGTTAACGGAGAGCCACTCGGCGGAGCGCAGCGCTTCTCAGTACGCTGGACCGGAGCGCTTCTGGTCGAAAACGGCGGACGATACAGTTTTCATGCCGGCGCGCCGACCGCGGAAGGCCTGGATCCGGATTTTAAGGCAGCTGATGATTATCGTTGGCGGCTGACGCTGCGGAGGGGTCAGAAGAGTTGGATCGTTCTTAACCGTCAGTGGCCCGGTGAGAATGCACCCGACGCCCATTCCGATCCATTAGGTCTGAGGCCCGGCGTCTATCAGATTGTTGTTGAACTTGAACAACGAGAACCGACATTCGCTCGAGACGAGGAGATCTGTCCGAGGCATTGCGGCTTTCAAATAAAGTACAAAGGCCCGGATACCTCCGACGCTCTTCAAACCGTACCGCTCAAGCGTCTTTATCGCGATCAAAAGACCGCGACACTTGGACATACGCTGGATGTGGGTGGTATGGGTCAACAGTTTCTCGAGCAGCACTACACTTCTACGTTACGCGACATGCGTCGAACATACCAACGAGCTTTTAAAGCAGTATTGTTTGCGCATCGCCTGCGGCTGTCTGCCACGCCAATACCCAACGATCGGCAGTCGGAATTGGGTTATATGCTGGACCACGGTGGAGTTTTTCTCGGTACTTCTTACCCGAGAACGGGTCCAGCGGCGTTTGATACGCATCACGCACACTTTAATTTCAACTTTTTGCCGGTGACCGATCCATACCGTTCGCCACCGGTGGCGGCGGATGATCGTCAGCACCCGAGCAACCGACGTCAAGCCGCGCTTTTCGATTGGTGGGAACGGCTTTGGGATTATTCCGTAATGCGCCGGGAGACCAGGCCGGCTCGAGAACGACCGGCTTGGCTTCTGTTCTATGAAGCGTCGGAACGCCAACCTGATGATCCACCCCAACTGGTCCGACATTTAGGCGTCGACATTCGTCACGCTCATTTAGTACTGAACTACTTCGGAATGCCTGCCAGTTACCTCGTTACAACACCCGATCTTGAAGATGAACGCTGGGCTGTGCGCATCTGGCAAGGCGAGAAGTGGATTCGCAAGCTACGGCGAAACTTCTTCGAGGAGTGGATTGGCGCGGCGCGCCCACACCTGTGGGCCTCTGACGATCCGAGTGTCGAGTTTGGCTTGCCACTGGTTTCTGGAAACGCCAACCTGACGAAATTTATCCAGGACGGTTACTTCGAAAACAACGATCCTCGTCGTTATCAAGACCTCACTCTGCTCAATGATGGATTGAGAGATCGTGCACGTGACGCGCTACTCGCTTATCTATGTCGAATGGACCGTGTAGCGTTGCCCTGGGGCGGTCATGCAGAAGTATCAAGAGACATGTCCGATCTCCTGTTGCAGGATGTGGAGGTTGGCACATGCCAGCGCGCGAGTCGCATCGAAGAAGCAATCACCGCTGTTCAGACGTTCATTCAGCGCGCCCGGCTTGGTCTCGAACCCGGATTCGTTGTTACGCCTGCTTTTGCACTGCTGTGGGATCGGCATTTCGCCACGTTCTATACATGGCAGATCTGCAAGCGGCACGAGATTTACCGCGAGAATTTTATTGATTTAGAAGAACTGCAAAAAGCGCGCAAGACCGAAGCTTTCCAATTTCTTGAGCATGAATTACGCCGCGCAACCCTGACCGTACCGATTCCGGGAGGACTCGAATACTGGCCTGGTTTTCGGCCCCCCATTTATCCAGGACTCACTGTATTACAAGCACGCGAGCCATCAGAAATTCAATTTTTGACGCCGGGACCATTACCGGAAGGCTTGGATCTCATGGGTACACCTGAGAGTGATGCCCGTCCGTCATGGCTGGCGCCAATACATCGCGAAGGAAGACGCACAAGGGACGGAGAGGAGCCAAGTGGCGAAAACCGCGACGACGATGTCGGTGGTCGAGACGTTCCCCCGCCGACGGGGGACGCAACAGCCCCCCCGCGCGTGAGGGCACTCAGTGTGGTGGCGGACGGTACTCGGCTGACTCCAGACGATTTGGCCAAGCTCCCGCTGTGGATTCAGGCAGCCATCAGGCTCGGCGTAAGGTTCATCCGCGTAGCAGCTGCTCGCACGCCTCCTGCGTCAACCAACTTTTCACCGCGACACGTTGGACCAGAGGGCTGCTGTGTTGATTGTGGTCGAGTGCATCCAGCGCTTATAGACGAATATTACTTTTGGTTGCAGGACTCGCGTTACTTTGACGCAATTGCTCAGAATGCGGAGTTAGGCGCTGAAGCGCCTGACGATCCAACCAATGACACAACGTCTGATTGGCATAGAGCGGTAAAAGTGCCAACCGCTCTAAACTGGGATTCGGATCCGATGGTCCACCTTTTTTGGTGCCGGTTCCACAACGGCGAATTTTGGCAACCGCGTCGCTCGGATGAGGGAGTTCGGATCGATCCAGCTGGGCTCGCAGGACAACTTCCACAGCTCGACTTTAAGGGGCGAGTTGTCGATTCACTGCGATTCGAGGTCACTGGTGGCGTAGCACCGCCGGGCTTCGGCGAACCATCACTTCCGAACTTTGATCCAACACCGTCTGGCTTTCGCTACGACATGGCAACAGATTCAGCGGTCGTTCTACCGCTACTCGTTGCTCCTCCGGCTCCGGTAGCGGCGTTCCCTGGTGGTCTAAACGTTTATCCCTTCTTCGCTTATTTTTCTCCGGGTGCGCACCTCGAACCTCCCTCGATGTATAGCGTGGGATTGACGGTGGGCGCTTCGCTAAGAGCACATTGTCGATTTGAGGCAGCACTGAAGTGGTATGAGCTTGCCTATAAACCGCTGAAACACGACAACACGTGGGCACAATGTGGCGATGTACCGCGAACGCCAACAGACATACCCGAAAGACCCGATACACCAAATGAGACGCCTGGCACAATAACTGACGGTGTCGTGTTATTGATTGCCCAGCCTGCGATAAAGGACGAGATTCCCTGCTGTCCGACTGCGCCCGTAAACGACGACGTAGCAAAGAAACGCGCCGTTCTTCTTCACTATCTCGAAACCCTTCTTCGCTGGGGTGATGCCCTGATGTGTCGCAACTCGCCTGAGGTATTCCAGCAGGCGACGGTTATTTTCAATACGATGCGGCTGTTGCTTGGATTTCATCCCGCCCGAATTTATGCAAAGGATGATGTCGATCCGATGGAGCCTCGACACCTTCCTCCCACGTCCACCTGCTTTGAATCCCCGGCTGCTCGCACTCTATGAGCGGTCTGAGGATCGCCTTGCGCTTATTCATAACTGCTTGAATGCACGACGTCTCAGGAATGGACGGCCCAACATTGATATGCCGTACTGGGGAGACAGTCCCTTCCGTGATGGCTGGCAGACAACGGTCGATATTTGTGCGGACGAAAGCGATTGGTGTCTCACCTGTTGTCATGCTTATCGCTTTCAGTTCCTGGTACAGAAAGCTCTGGAGCTGGCCGGTGAAGTTCGCTCTTTCGGTTCGTTGTTACTGGCTGCGTATGAAAAAGGCGATGCTGAATATTTGGCGTCCATGCGAGCTACGCATGAGCGTCAGCTACTAACACTCGCCCTTGAAGTCCGTGAAAACCAGTGGCGCGATGCTGATTGGCAAGTGCAAGCGCTTCAGAAGACAAAAGAGGGTGCGCAAACACGGAAACGTTACTATGAAACTCTAATTGCCAATGGTCTGATCGGCGAAGAGATTGGCTATCAAGCACTGATCGGAGTGTCGATAGCTTCACGCGTTGCCGGCAATATTTTGGAGGCGATTGCACAAGGAATGGGAGTGGTTCCGGATATGTGGATCGGGATCGCGGGCATCATGGGTACGCCGCTACAGTTCTCGCAGCTTCCTCTGGGCCTCAAGTTGGCGGCGAATTTTGTAACCGGCGCACGAATCCTGAATGCGCTTGGTGATATCGCAAACACGGGTGCAAACCTAAGCCTGACCGAGGCAGGTTGGGAACGGCGTGAAGATGAGTGGCGCCACCAGGCGGAAGTCATCGGGATCGAAATTGAACAAATTGAACGTCAGATCCTCGGGGCTGAGCGCCGGAGAGACATGGCGCTTCGTGAGCTGAACAACCATCAGCGGCAGTTGGAACATGCAACTGAGGTGCAAAACTTTCTTCGTGACAAGTTTACGAGTCATGAATTTTACCTGTTTCTCCAACAGGAAACAGCCGCCTCCTACTATCAGATGTTCGAGGTTGCGATCTATGCAACGCGCCAGGCTCAACGGGCGTTCAACTTCGAGCGTGGTTTTACAGCGCGCACGTTTTTGCCTACCGTGGTCTGGGACAATCTTCACGAAGGGCTAATGGCGGGAGAGCGGCTCGAATTGGCTCTACGCCAGATGGAGAAAGCATATCTGGATGCGAATTGTCGGGAATATGAACTCACTAAACACATTTCCGTTCGTTTGAGTTTCCCATTTGCGTTTCTGCATTTGCAGATGACCGGCTACTGCGAAATTGAGATCCCCGAATGGATGCTTGATCTCGACTATCCCGGTCATTACATGCGGCGTATCAAGAATGTCTCGCTAACGATTCCTTGTGCTGTTGGGCCCTATACAGGTGTTCATTGCCGTCTAACGTTGCTAAGCAGCAAAACACGCGTTGATCCAAGATTAATTGATCCACCCGTGCCATGCTGTGACGAGGCAGACACCCGGGATGCCTATCAACCATTGGACGACGATCCACGTGTTGTGAAGAGTTATGCGGCAACCGAAGCTATCGCAACCTCGAGTGGGCAAAACGACTCTGGTCTATTCGAGCTTAACTTCCGTGACGAACGATACTTGCCATTTGAATTTGCGGGTGCAGTTAGCCGCTGGCGTATCGAACTGCCGCCGGAAAATAACCAGTTTGATTTTGACACGTTGAGCGATGTCGTCCTGCACTTAAACTACACGGCTCGCGAGGGCGGAGACGTTTTGCGGCGGGTGGCGAATGAAGTTGCTCAACGTCAATTGCCTGGTGCAGGTTTTCGTCTGTTCGACTTGAAGCACGATTTCCCAAGCGCCTGGCACCGGCTTATTAGTAATCCGGCTAACGAGAAACGATATCGCTTCTTCACGCTTCGCTGTGGAAGGGATCATTTCCCCTTTCTCCAAGGGAACCGTACTGTTCGGATCACGCGTGTGGAGCTGTTCTTCGAACTTGAGGATGAGAACAAGGGGGCGATTCAGTTAGTGCGCTTTTTGACTCATCATCACGTCGAACACGCTCACGGCGAAGTCTGTGAGTGCGAGGGGTATGACATGGAATGCGTCACGAGTGCTGAATGGCCAACTCTCTATCACGGAGTTCTTGACATTCAACTCAGGCAACTTCGAGGGAGTGAGGAGCGCGACTTGGGCAGCTTCAGATTTCCGCGGGAATGCGGCCCTGTTCGAAACGCGTTTCTAGTCTGCGGGTACGAGGTTGTGCCGTCACCGACACATGAGCGGGGGTATCGGCTGCCTTAGTCGTTACATTGGGATCGGCCGAAGCCTTGCCAGCTTCGGTCGACAGACATTGCCGGATGACATTCACGAGAGTGCGCGTGAGCCTTCACTATTAGTTCTTCTGCGATACGCCCGAATAGCAGGAATTTCAGTTGACGAGTTATTGGACGATGATCTGGATTTGCCTAAAGATGGGCCAACGTCCAGAAAACGCAGATAGTCCGACCGTTTTATTGATGAGGATTGAGCCGAGATCAATGCCTCGTCAACGCAAGAGCCATCTTGCGCCATACTTTGTTCTTGTCCACAACTTGCGCTGCCCGGTACCACGCCCGAAGTCCTCATCTCTGCGAAATGGTCCGCTCAACAAGGGCATGCCTAGCGTTAGGCCGTTGGACTTGAGGGGTAAGCAAATCGCATGAATAGACTAAAACGTCGATACTTATGGGGATTAACGCTAATTTCTTTAACTCTAGTTGTACTACATGGGAACGAGGAAACTTGGAAATTTAAAGTTGATTCGACGACGTTAGGTCTACTCATTGTTGCAGCCTTACCCGTTTTACGTGAAATCGTCGGGACTTTGAAAGCAGGGGGAGTAGAGATAAATTTCCGTGAGCTTGCTGTTCATCAGCAAATATTTAAGCTCCTTGATGGTGTCGCTTCACAACGTACATGGACCTTCTACACTCCTAGATCAGATGAACATGAATTGGGAGAAGGATTTGGCATATTAATAGAAAATCTGAAGAGAGATCACAAAAAGGATTTGATAAATCAGCTTGGAGTATGGCTAGAGGCAGATAGCAATAATCTACGCTGGTTTGCTGCCGAAATCATTGGATATTTTAGAGTTAAGGAATTGAAAAATCGTTTGCCCGATTTCTATAGTGCCTTGGATCCTGATGCTACTTGGGAGCCATGGGAATTAAATTGCCTTTGGGCCTATTCACGGTTTCACAATTACGAAGAACTGAATCGCTTGCTTGAGACAACAAAAAGCGATGCCAATAAATTTTGGATACTGAATGCTTACTGGCAGATGGCGAGAGCTAAAGATGGTCTCGAACCTGTTATCGTAAGCCATCTGCTGAGATTCAAAGGACGGGAAGATATTTCGTCACAATTGAAAACAGCAGCAGATAGAGTTTTGACCGAAGGTATTGATGAACGTTCACGGCCTAATAACACTTCATTCAACCCGAGCCCGCGATAGCTGCTTTTTCATGCTTGCTCTTTGCCACAATCTTGAATGCCATTCGCGCAGGCCGGTTTAATTCGGGCGTTAGATGGCTTACTTCACAGGTAAAGTCTTATGTTTGATGATTTGAAAGTAAAGATTCCCAGCCATTCTTCGTGTACATTTGCGCGCTCAGCATCCGAACCAATTGGCAGGTTAATTATTAGACCATTCCGATAGAACAGTTCCCTTTTCATCGCAGTATCTTCGCGCGGTCACAATCACGCGATTCTTGATTGTTTTGCTTCTTCATTTCAATAACAAGCAGATTGTCGTAGTCATTCCCTCTACGATGCACGACGAAGTCCCTGCCCGCAACGCCCTCGTAGTTCCAGTTCTTTGCTATCCCAATATCACTACCGGCTTAAGAAAAAAGAACTCGAAAAAAATCCTTGCGACCACGCGCTTTTTGTAGAAAAGATACACCGAGCGGCGTGATGAAGTATTCAGTTGTTGGTCTAGTAACAACTCCAAGGGATTCCATATAACGAAGACGATAGTCAAATTCTGTCTCTAGCTCGCGGGTCGTATTCTCGAGTCTTGGGTATATGGTACCGACGAGCTCACCGGCAGTCCTGTTCTGACCATCCTCTAACCGCTTCAATACAGCAACACAATGATCTGTAAGACAAGCTCGCAGCGTATCGTAGTATTCCTCTAAACGCTCATCGATTTTGTCATCCTCTGGAGAACGGGGTCTATTGCTCCACTTCTCGAACACCCGTGTTCCGATAGTGGCAAAAGCATTGATCATCGACGCGATGATGGCGGGTTCCATAATTGCACGCCTCCTACGCTCAATATCGTGGGATGTTGCGGACTAGAGCTTATCTCGCCAATTGAAACAAGGTGAAGCAGTGCCCCTTCTAATGCAAAGGCTGAGGAAAGTCAATGAAAAGTCGCAATAAGCAAGTCACTGACATCGCGACTAGCGCCTCAGTCATGGCAATTATCAGGCTACATCCTGTCATAATTGCGCGGCTTTTTTCTATTTTAGAAAGCGGCGCTGTTTTTCCAGGGAGGAGGTCAGTAAGACTTGTTGCATTGACAGAGTCTTCATATCCGTAAAATGCGTTGCAATCGGGTTATGGTCGCTGGGGTGAGGACAGTGACCCTGAAAGCTGAATGCTTTCGCCCAACCTTGAGAGGCCGGTCCAAACCGGCCTTTCGGTTTTAATCTGTAATCAACTTCGTGTCTCTTTTCAGAATCAATCTTCCGCGCTCACGCTCAAACTTTGCAGTAATCGGCCAAGTGTACGTGCTATGTTTGAAATTTCACGGCGTAATTATCAATCACACTCGCCGAACATCACGCAAGGAATCGACCAACGCACAGTCGCTATCGACAGAAATCTTGACGAACAATACATTGGTGGCTAGATTGTGCTGCAACCAACGTTCTTACTGGCGGCTATTCTCGCTTGGCCGCGTTGCGTGACTCTTCTTGTTAAATCAGACGCTCTGGGCTATCCGGCATAAATTTAGGCAGTAATTTACCAAGAACCTCTTACTTAGGTGACCCAACCATTTTGGGGTTGAAATGCTCAGCTTTAATCTAGAAAGGAAGACAAATGGGTCAAAACGCTCCCCCAGCAAACACAAAAGACGAGATCTATGCAGCTATGGAGAGGCTTTTACGTGATTCACAAAGTGTCAAAAGCGCGCATTTTATCGCGGCACAGCGTAAGAATAAAAAGTCAAAGATGATTGGAATCTCTGTGGTAGTGCTTAATCTCTTAATCACTTCCGGATTGATTGAGGCAACCATCGTAAATCAAAACAGGATTACAATTGCTATTAAGTTAGTTTCCTTTTTCGCTGCTGCTTTGGCAGGCATACAAACTATCTTCAATTTCCAAAAAGAGATTGAATGTCACACGAACGCCGGCGACATCTACGGCAATATCTATCGTCGGATTCAACTGGTCATGGCTGAATATCAGGAGAAACCAACGAATCGCGACGCTCTCTATAACGATTTCAAAGCCTTACACGCTGAACATTTGAAAGCCAACGCCGATAGCAAATTATGCGTACCTTCCGACAGTGATTACGATAAAGCTCGCGCCGGCATTGAGACGAGAAGGGGCCACAAGGAAAAATTAGGACCTGTCGGTGACAAAGGACCAACTGGTGATAAAGGGCCAGTAGGCGACAAAGGCCCCACTGGTGATAAGGGGGCAGTCGGCGACAAGGGACTACCCTCGACTTAACGTCACCATCAGACTGCTCTTTGTTTACGCCAGTAACAGAGATTATCCCAACTAATTCAGATTGCTTTTGCCTATCGGCAACAAGTTGACTGGACCAACATAATAACGGGGCTTCAAGTTTGTGCCCGCTCATGCCCAAACCCTAGCTACACCGTAGAAACACGATTTCGGTTGGCAGATGGTTTCAGAGAGTACTGCTTGCTCAACATGCCAAAGACAACATCTATGTCTCTGCCGTTTACGACAATCAGGAAACGAAAATAAAAGGCGTTCGAAGCGTTGTACCAGCACACTCCGCTCTCAATAATCTGGTCGGTATTGTCAGGTTAACTTGCGAAGATGTGATCATGTAACCCTACCGTGTTTGCTGCCACTGATTACCAGAGATTTCGGGCTGTAAGCGTCCCTTAAAACACGGCCATTGAAAACTAGAGGTTTTCGAGCGAGTATGACGCGAGGAGGCCTCAATGCGGAAGAGCAAATTCAGCGAACACCAGATCATCGCGATCCTGAAAGCGGTGGAAGCGGGACGGACCGTAAGGGATGTTTGTCGCGAACATGAGATCAGCGACGCCACCTATTACCAGTGGAAGTCAAAGTACGGCGGCATGCAAGCGTCAGACATCAAGCGGCTGCGTGAATTGGAAGACGAAAACCGACGCTTGAAACAGATGTCAGCCGACTTGTTATTGGAGAATCGCGCGCTGAAAGATGTGATCGCAAAAAAGCTCTGAAGCCGGCGGCGAAGCGCGCGCTGGTTGTAGTGTTGCGAACAGAGCACGGCTTGAGTGAGCGTCGGGCCTGTGCCGCGGTCGGTCTAGAACGATCGGTATATCACTACAAGCCGCGACCGAATGCAGATGGACCAATCGTGAAGTTACTGTTAGAGCTGTCCTGGCAACGACCGGAGCAAGGCTTTGGCAAGTTATTCAGGCGCTTGCGGCGGATGGGCCACAGTTGGAACCACAAACGGGTCCATCGCATTTATTGCAGCCTAAAGCTGAACAAAAAACGAAAAGGCAAAAGACGTTTGCCAACAAGATGTCCTGCACCTCTGGTGGTGCCTGATGCCATGAACAAGTGTTGGTCCGCGGACTTTATGAGTGATGCGTTGTGGGGTGATCGGCGCTTTCGAACCTTCAACGTGGTGGATGATTACAATCGCGAAGGGCTGGCGATCGAAGTGGACTTTAATCTGCCGGCGCCGCGCATCGTGAGAACGCTCGATCGGATCGCCGCTGAACGCGGCTATCCGCGCAAGCTGAGACTAGATAACGTACTACCTGCAATGGCAAGCCGGCGTTCAGGCGATAGTCTCCCTGAGCGAGGTGGTTCTCGCTATTTACCCTCCTCTTGCTACCCCTCGTTCTCTGCGGTGGCTTCCATCTTTTGAAAGGGACGATCTTTAACCATAGTGACACAAGGTCGGCTTCCGTTGCTGCCTGCCTTTACTGTACTCAACACAAAGTATCTATCCCGATGGAAGACTCAAGCATTATCTACGAGGTCAGGCCACCGTTGCGGCTTGCCTCAACGGCCCGTGTGAGCGAGTTCTTCCACCGGGTTCTGGGATCGCGTCTTCACGATAAGCGCGATAAAACTGTGGTGTTTGATCAGTCCGTAAATGGTTCGCGCCATCTTGGCCGTACAAGCCCTATAGGCCTTGCGCCGGAGATCAGTATTAGCCGGATCAGACTGCATGTAACGACTGAACTTTTGTCTAAAGGTGTTTTCCTGCATATGCGTAGCGTGTCGTGCTGCCATCCACAGAGCTGAGCGTAATCTGCTATTGCCACGCTTCGATAATTGAGTGCGACCGCGGTAAGCGCCCGATTGTGAGGTGGCCAGATCGAGTCCACAAAACTTCAGAAACTGTCGCTCATGACCGAAGCGACGCAAGTCGCCGGCTTCAGCCAACACGGTCAGCGCAATGATTGGACCAACACCGGGAACTGAGCGCAGGATCTGGTAATCGAGTTGCTCTTGCAGTAACTCGTGAGCAGTCTCTTCCAACTCCACACGGATGCGGCAAAGTTCCAGATGCTGCACGAGTGTGAGGCGGAAAGTGGCGATAGCCTGGGACGTCCAGGGGCACTGGAAGGGCCACACTTTCCTGAGCTTTTGCATATAGAGCACGCAGAACGGCCGCTTTGGATTGCTTCCGCTTTAACAACTGGGAGGCTCTTTCCAGGAACTCGTTCTCTGTTAACTGCGTGATGGCTTGCGGCGTTGGAAACTCGATTAGCAAACGCGCGAACCAACTGGACCGGCTATTGGACAGGAACCGCTCAGCCTCGGGAAAGTAAAGCGGTAGATAATGGTTGAGCAGACTGTGTTGCACACGAGTCTTGCGCAATGAAACCTGGAAGTGAGTCTTCGACAGTTCTTGCAGATCGTTGGTTTGCTCGATGACTGGATCGTAGAAGTATTGGGTATTCCCATTACGTAGCAAATGCAGGATGACCTGCGCGTCTTTCGGGTCGTTCTTATCCCAGGAGTTGTGCAATGCCTCACGCGTTCTGGCGACCGCAATTGAGGAGACGAGCTTTACTGCGAAACCTGGGCCTTCAGAAAGTAAGCAAGATTCCGGTGGTAGTCAGCAGTTGGTTCTAAGGCGATCTCCAGCGCGCCCTCGAGAAGCTTGAGGTAGCCTGCGAGCTGGCGGAAATCACTCAGTTGATTGCGGACGATCATCTTCCTGCGTTTGCCGGTCGGTAGTTCGACCAATACCTCATGCTTTGCTTTGGCAATGTCGATCGCTACCAGAATGCGGGGCCTTGCGGTAGAGTTTGTAGCTGTCATGCTTGGCTGCTCCTTCGTTTAGTGTTCTTTGAGCAGAATCACCATACGACAGGAAAGGCTGAGCATGACAACCTGACTTTTGAAGGTACTACGGCAGCGAATTCATCTCCAAGGCACTCGACGCCTGGGCGCATCGGCACGGCGTGAAGCTCGAGTTCAGCCGTCCAGGCAAGCCAACTGACAATGCTTTCATCGAAAGCTTCAACGGTCAGACTGCGACAGGAGTGCTTGAATCAGAATTGGTTTCTCTCCCTGGCTGAGGCCCGGGAGACGATCGAAACTGGGCGCCAGGACTACAATGAATATCGGCCACACAGCTCGCTGGGCCAACAGACGCCGAGCGAATTTGTGGCCGGTTGGCAACAAACCCGAACCGATCAAAAAGCCGGATTTTTAACTCACGAAATGGTCCAATAATCGAGGAGGTGTCATCACAACCAGAAATACGAATATTCTCTGGTCTAGTTTTTGGGGATGTGTTGAAGTGCTCAGGTTATAGACAACTGCGGACAACTTGTTCCAAGCGCATAGTCAAGTCAACAAATTCTTCATCGGCAATTCCTCGTTCACTGAAATCTTGTTTGGCGCTATTCAGAGTATTAGGCTCTCATGACACAATGATTCCGAACGCAGTAGAAATGGCCGCGTGAACAGAGCATGGATTTGGGCTATTCTGTTCCGTCCTGTAAGAACAATCAAACTTGAACGAAGGAAGATTAATGGATCTCGCTGCAATCCGGCGCCAAGTGATTATTGCCATGTTCTCAGACGATCTCCTGATGGAAAAGTTTGTACTTAAGGGCGGCAACGCTCTGAGTCTGGTGTATGGAATTGGCGGTCGTACTTCAATCGATGTTGATCTCTCAATTCCGGATGATTTCAATGATATTGATGAGGTAAGCAAACGTGTTTCTATTGCCCTCAAAGATCGGTTTGACGCTGCCGGATATGTAGTGTTCGATGAGAAGTTCCAGGAACGACCCTCCGTGCCAAAACCCGGCCGTACCGAACGCATCGGAGGCTATCAAATAGAATTCAAAATAATCGGCCGAGAAGCGTACGAACGCCTAAACGGTGACTTGGAGCAAATACGAATAAACGCCACCTTGGTTGGCCCGGAGCAGAAACGGAGATTTAAAGTTGATATTTCGAAGCATGAATTCTGCGATGGCAAAACGGAAGTGGAGCTGGATAGCTATACGATCTACGTCTACAGTCTTCCCATGCTGGCAATTGAAAAGCTGCGAGCAATCTGTCAGCAGATGCCATCATATAAATTGCGTTCAAACGCTTGCCCACGCGCCAGAGATTTTTACGACATCTATTGTATCGTGAATGAACGCGCGATCGATCTTTGTGAAGCGGAGAACCTGGAACTCGTACGAGCTATCTTCGAAGCTAAGTTCGTACCTCTCTACCTGCTTTCACATATTGCAGAGACTCATGATTTTCATGTCGTTGATTGGCTTGCTGTGCAACAGTCGGTCCCTCACAGTCTGGAACCTTTCGACATCTATTTTAAGTTTGTCGTGGAGCTTGCAAAAAGATTAGAGGTAGCTGGGATGGTATAAGTGCCAGGTGGAATCGAATTTCTTATCTTCCGGTAGTTCGTGGACGAGATAAAAATCAAAAGAGATTCCCAGTTTCATCAGTTTGGACCATTGAGTCTGCGAGTAACCCGCACGTTCCATGTAAAACCCGATTGCCTGATGATATGGATACACGTAATCCAATTTCTTCAGAGTGGCAACAAGTGTATTTACGGATATCTTTTCTTTTGCACCTCGATACGCTTCCAATACCTGCACTGCCCCTCCCGCATAAGCCGGCCGTACCGCAATATCGATCAGTGTGCGCTCTAATTTCGTTACGGGGAGTTTTTCACCTTCGCGGTTTAGAGGACTAACTTCCAAACGATTTGTGAATTTTCCGTTCACAACAACGATCTGAAATCCACCATATGAATAGGTAAGATTCGACTGTCGTTGTTTGCTGCTGAATGCCCGATCCAGCCCCGCCTGAGTCAAACCTCCGCCTGACGGTTTAGGACTCTGTTCATAGTTGACGTAGATTCGTCCCGGTAATTGATCAGTCAGACCATGCAGAAACACGGCAGTGCCATGTGTCAGATAACTGTTCGGCTTTAACGAAAGTGCAACTGCATAAACCGAGGGATTTTTCCATGTATAACGAAACTCATTTCGATAGTTTTCTGATTGAAGTTCGATTTCCGTGAGGTCCGTTTCGGAAAGAAGAAATTCGAGGAATCGGGGGAAGCTGACTTCTTTAGGAAATCCCCACTCCCTCCGATTCTTAGTGAAAAGATTCTTTAGCTCCTGCCGTCTGAATGTCGCCGGGATTCGGGCATCAAGCACAGCCACTATCTTCTCTTGAGACGCTCTCAAGATTTCTAAAATCTCAATCGTGTCCATCTAAGGTATATATACCATAGATGGACACGATTAACGAACTGTAAAGTTCTCTGGTATATATACCTGAGGAGTAGTTCCCAATCCCGCGCCATGCACTCCGCGGCGCTAAGGGGTTCGGTATATATACCTACCCCTTAGCGCCGCGGAGTGCATGGCGCGGGATTGGGAGAACCTGTTAAGAGCACAAATATAAGAGGGGGAAATGAACAGTTTGCCGATAGGCGTGGATAGAGTGAAATGTTTCAATCGTGGGATTCATAATCCGAAACCACGCAAATTCTTAACTCTATTGACTAAAACAGGTTGCAGCCATAGCGGTTTTAGTGGGGTTTTTTGATGATTCTTTACGCAGCTATATCGCTTGCGCCTGCCTTTATCTGAATTCCCGTCACAATACCATCACAAGTAGAGCAGCCGCGCATCGTTGTATTGGGTAACGAATTCACCCGCATGCCGTACGCCTACTCGAGCTTGTGCTGCTCTTGATCGTCCACCAGCCTCATGTGCAGCGTCATGGGTATATTGGAGTTGGGCTACTCACCACTAGCTTAAGTCAACCGATTCAAGCCGCATGTACTCACCTTCAGAAGATCCTCTTCTCCAGCGAGAGCGGCTGATGAGGCTTCAAGTCCGCAGGCCACGCGCTTTCTCCAACCTTCGGGTGCATTCGTCACATTTCGGAGTGAGGGGTCACTTGACACAACCACCTCTCGGCCAGGCAGTTTAGTTGTGACTTTTACACTCTTTGTTGATCAACACCGGTGAAAATATGGACCCTCCGGGTTTCGGAAAACCGCTCAGTCTCCCCACGTGATGTTAGATTTGACTACGGTCCCACAGGACTCCACGCTTCGATCTCTACCACTCGACTGAACGCATTGTCGCACCACCATTCACCACCACTCTGATCTTCGTGGTCGTGATGGGAGTAAACGTGATCTGTCGCCAGACCTTGTTGTTTCCAGTCACACTACCGCCCGGCACCGTGCTCCACATAGATCCATTCCAGTACTGCACGTCAAACGCGGTGATGCCATAGAGACTGAAGGTTTGCATCAGCGTCGGCTCCACCACGTTATTCGGATCGTCCTGCTGCGTGATTACATCGATCTCGCCGATGGTCTTGCTGCCGTTGAAGCTGATCTCAACCCAATCCGGAAAACTGTTGTAGGTGTTGTCCAGCCATATTGTGTTGTTAACCGCCCGACGCGATCCGTCAATCACATTGCTGGCCTCGTAAGGTGAAAGCGTCGAAGACGCAGTAACTGAGCCACCGTTTGCTGCTAACGCATAATTCGTCTGGGTTGGAGCGCCAGCGTACACGGCTGTTAGGACTCGATCAGAATCGATGGTAATAGTGGTTGAGGTATTTGTACTCAAGTCCACGCCGTCACGCTGCCACTTCTGGAAGTTATTCCCTCCTGCCGTTGCCGGCGCCGTGAGCGTTACATTTGTGTTCTGGTTGTAAGTGCGGCTGAACTGAGTTGTGCCATTGCCCAGGCTGCTGTTGTCATTCGGGCTTACGATGATGTTCACGCCGCTGTTTGGATTTGATGAAGCCACAGTTAAGGTCCGTGTCGGCGGAGGCGGCCTTACTAACCACTGCTGGTTGGGAGCGCCGAGGTACTCCCACTGAATTACCTGGCTCCCGTCAGCAGTCGAACCGTTCGCCATGTCGAGCGCCTTCCCCACTATGTCGCGACGTGAAACGCAGATAACCACCGGCTAAGTCGACGATCTCCCACTGTTGCGAAGCCGTGCCGTCTCCAGTCAACTGCAGAACAGGAGCGCCGTTGGTACTTGACGCCACCGAGAGCACCTTATTGCTGTGACGCGCTATGAATTTGAGATACCCCTCTCCAAGGGGGATTATTTGCCATTGTTGGTTGGTGTTCCCGTTACAGCTTCGCTGTATAACGCTGGCGCCATCTAGCATTGACCCATTGAGAACGTCCAGGCACTTGCCAGAGTGCCTGGCGACGAAATCGTAGTACGTGTATTGGGAGCCACACGTCAATGATTGAGGACTGTTAATAGATTTATTGTGATTTCCTCAGGTCTTACACTGAGTGTGTGTGTGTTTCCATTCTTAAAGCGCAGCGGAAGTGGTATCGCAAAGCCATGCCTTCCGTCGTCGCCTAAGTAATCGCCGACGCCGGTTCTCAGTTCGTTTGACAGTACTGTGGCGACAGGAATTGCTCCATCGTAGATCGTCACATTTATCGGCGTATTGAGTCGGTTCCTGTCCGCCGCCCAGCCGGTAATGGAGTCACAACTCACATGGTCTATAAATCCTTCGTAAAAAGGATCGAAGGCGTTGGTGATGGCATAGAGCAGCAGGTTGGGAGATCCCGATCTTGGATCAGTCACTACGTTTTGCGTCGCGCCGCCAACAATTGCGGCACCCACTGCCGACGGCGATGCACTCCAATTCTCTTCCAGGTACAAGGCCGCGACGCCCGCGACGTGAGGCGCCGCCATCGACGTTCCGGACATCGTGGTGACTTCCGAGTCGTTGACGATCCCCGCTGACCTAATGTTATCGCCCGGAGCGAAAATGTCGACACAAGTACCGAAGTTTGAGAATGACCAGCGAGCATCGTCTGGCATCGTCGCGCCCACCGTGATCGCGCTCGACACACGCGCTGGAGAGTAGTTACAGGCAGGCTCGATAAAATTTCCGGCCGCGACGACATATGTCACTCCATCACTGATGGAAAGCCCGCTAGGTCAGACTAGACTAGGAAGCCTTAGGTGTCCGCGTCAGGGCTAGTTCTAATTCCAATTCGGCTACATCGTCAGCATAGTCGAGGATAAGCTGAAAAGGTTCTTCAAAGCGGTTGTAGTTTTCGTTAAAGCTGTCCACGTCAGCCTTTAATTGCTTGTTCTCATGGACAATTTGCTGGCGGCGATTTTGAAACGAGATTACTTTCAGCTTGTCCGCCTCGGCGCCTTTATCGCGAAGGTCTACCCACAGATCTTGGGCAACGTGCTTTGCGCGAACGCGCCTGCCCTGAGGATCGGTAAAGTATTCCTCACGCATGGACTGCGCTAGCTCCCGTGCAAGCTGCTTTCGATAATCTATGTTATGGGGAACATGGATCTTGTTCGCAATTGCCCAATCAGCCATCTGTATAGATGATGCGGGCAGGCGGCCATGTGTCTCGCGATACTGCCGAATAATATCCTGTCTGCGTTGAGACTTCTGCTGTGCTGCTGTCGCCATAAAGCTCCTCCTACAATCGGGGAATGTTTCCCCATCCATCTGTCAAAGTCGATTGAGTAGCTAAGTCACGTACCTTTGGTAGCATTTCGCGATTATGGGACCAGTCAATAACTTTCCTATGCTGCAACTGACCTACAACCAAACCCGGATGAACCTGTATTAGGTTAGCGAAATTAGTAATCCTTGCTTTGTAGTAATAAGGTCGAACGCGTGCTATGAATTTAAGTAACCGCTCTTGATCAACCAAGAATTCTGAAGCAAAGGTATCGGCCTCTTTTTCCTGCTGAGTTTTAGTCTCGAACGGCTGTGCGTCTTTACCAAACATCAACGTGTCTACTGTCACTGGCTCTTCCAGTCCGTCTCTATTTTTGACGTGACATAACTCATGCATTAAGGTGAACCAAAAGCTATCTATCCGGTCATAGCGAAGTGAGAGAACAATTACTGGCGACTTGCGGTCAAGCCAGAAACACACTCCGTCGATGGCGGTTTTTGGCAGAGCCTCAATAATAAGTAAACGTATTCCATGATCGGCGAGAACGCGCGGAACTCGACGAACATCTTCAGCATTTGCTCTAAACACTTTCAAAATCTCAAGACAGTTTCTAAAGGTAATATCAGAGAATGTCTGCGCTGAAACACCCCGAGCCAGTTGATATGCTCTTCGTAGCCATGCAGTTTGAGCGGCGTTTAATTCTCCGGCGGTAGACTTTCTAGCCGCCCATGCAAGCTTGGTTTTTCCAAAACCATAGAATTCATTGAATCGCTTCTCCAGAACCTCAATATCATCCGAGGACTCGATCCATCCGCGCTTTACGATCTCCCTTACAGGATACAGGTCATATAGCTTGGCACGTCGAGCGATGACAGCATTATTGGTTTCACTTTTTGAGAGATTAAAAGTGCTTTGAAGATTCAGCCAAAGCTGCGCCGAAGTACCGAACGCAGCCGAAAGCTGCTTGGCAGTCTCAGGAGTGATGTCTTGCTCACCTCTAACAATCAAGCTTATCTGGTTAGGGTGACGGCCCATGATCTCCGCGAGATCGGCATTGGTCCATCCTCGCGCCTCTAGTTCTTCCTTTATGAACTCCCCAGGGTGAAAGACTTCTGCTGCACTACTTCTATCAGTCATTTCATTTTTCATTAGTGGTAATCCTCAATGCCTATTACGACTACGGTTTTGTTCGGGGCTGTACCACGAAAACTCAGTATTAACCGCCATTGATCGTTCAAACGCATCGAGTATTGGTCGCTTCGATTGCCTTTCAACCTCTCAAAATTTAATAAGCGCATCGCGAAAAAGTCTCGCTCATCGGGCGCGTCTCTCATCAGTTGCATCCGCTTGCGGAAAGCTTTCCCGACGCCGGGGGAATACCCACCATCAAGCGACTTATCGTTCTCCAGCTTTTGAAGCGGAGGCTCTTCAAAGGCAACATTCACAACACGCTCAAGAATAAAACACAGTACTGCTCTTGTCAAATTCAAAATCAACGTGTAACGTTGATTCGTTGTTTCCCAGTTCAAGGTAGCTGGGGCAGAGTCGATTAAGTCGATAAGCGGAGTGATGAACCGCGTGCGTTTCATCCACTTTAGGAGAACTAAGAGTAATGCCGAACAAGAAAACCGGAAGCGAAACGTCACCCAAGATGGCGACCCTAGCCAGCAAGGCGATGAGAAAGCCATCAACGCTGACCACTAAACAGATAAAGCAGCTCGGAGGGGCAGTTTTGGGCCAGAGAGAGTCTCCGACGGTTCCGCTCAAGCCACGTGGCAAGAAGCGTTAGTGTTACTTTCACTTAAACTTTCCTGCATAGTGGATGCGGCGATTCGTAACATCTCCGCATCCTTGCTGTGCGGCGTTGGCGTCCTCCCACGATGTTTAAGGAAATCCGCACTATTTCGTAGCCTACGTAAGGGGGGTTATACTCCTGAGTATTGTTGCACGGTGGACGTTGGTGATACCAACCCTTCGTACATCGTGCGATTTGAAAGGAACGTAACACAATGGCAGCCAAGCCAAAGAAAACTGCTGTTTCAAAGAAGCGCGTAAGCTCGCAAAAGAAGTCAACTGCGTCGAAATCGTCTAAGAAGACAAGTGGCAAGAAAGTTGTCGCACGCTCAAATGTGAGTGGGAGATTTGTCGTTGCGCCAAAATCGAACGTCTGGATCGTGAAACGTATGGGCAGCGATAGACTACGTGAGTTTGATACACAAGCTGACGCAATTGCGGCTGCCACTAAGACCGCACGCAACACTCAGTCTGATGTTGTGATTCATCGTAAGGACGGAACCATTAGAGACTGGGTATCAACTTCGGCCGCTGATTCAGCCATGCTGGAGGTGTGGAAGTCCACCCACCAAACCAACTCACGGGCGAGGAAGCGGTAACAATTAGTAAATGCCCAAAGTCACATATGATACGAACGTATTCGTAGACTATAAGCCAGCTTACCTTCCTACGGGATTCCTCATGTCTGCTGTGGTAATCCAAGAACTTGCTGCCGGGGCGTTGGATAATGCTCGTTTACGCGAATTGGAAACAATTCGCCGGAGCTACGAGAGAGATGAAAGACTTCTTATACCCAATGGCGAAGATTGGTATTTGGCTGGAAAAGTTCTTAACTCTCTTTATCGCGGTTCAGCAGTCACACGTCGGGGGAGTCGAGTGAGGATTAGCAAAGAAGATCAGCAGCGAATTATACGCGATGTTCTGATCGCGCGATCTGCTCGACGTCTAAATGTAAAAGTAATCACCAGCAATGTCAGAGATTTTGAAATGATCCGACCGTACTGTGCCGTGAATGTCGAGCATCCAAACGATTTTTTTCGGTGAAATCTATCCCAGGACTCAAAACGTAACAACGAACGAATCGTCGAACCGGAAGTCTCCGAATGGTGTGGCTCTCGATTGACTTACGGAAGAACTAGAGAACTATTTCTTCCCGCATCTTAAGCGATCACTGTTACTCCGATTCCCGTACCACATTCTACACGCTCACCGCCTTGAGGCGTCTGAGCGATGATTATTCCCGGTTATTCTGGAGGTCGTGTCGATTCGCCAGAACGCGGATATTGAGATTCGAGTCGCGCAATTTGATTTCCGCTGTCTTGTAGTTCAACCCTACAACGCCGGGGACCGTTGTTTGTGGAGTTCATGAGAGTCGTTCGCGCCTAACATCTAACGCAAGTAGTGATAGGGCGATTGCTGGCAGCACTATGAAACAGCCGACGGCAATCGCAGACAGAGTAGCTATGAGCAATCGCTGTTTGCCACGTATGCAATAGCCTACGACAAGTCCTAGTATGAATCTCATTGTCAGTCTCCTGTTTGCACACGAATAGAAACAAGTAGCACTTCCGCTACTCGCTTTCGTGGAATGGTGTTTAGGTTGTCGAGAAAAGTGAGTCGATCTTGAATGGAAAGAGACGATTAACGCGGGTCCATTAAGGGTCCAATAACGATTCCTTAGAGTACCTTTGACTACCTTACGGTGCTATCCATGCCGCAGGTTTCCTTTGAATTCCTACAAATCGCTTCTCTTTCACGGCGGCGACACGGGTTCGATTCCCGTACGGGACGCCAAACACCATCAACAAGTTACAGTCGCCGTTGCCGCAATCGCTTTTTGAGCGGTAACGTCTTGGTAACGAAGTTCCCCGAAAACTGCATCCAAACGGCCAACAGCATCCGCGAGGAATGCCGGACTCAGGTGTTGATAGCGAGCGGCCATGCGTAGATCTTTATGGCCCAACAACTGAGCTACTGTGTGGATGTCTGCGCCTTGCATCCGCAGCCAACTCGCTGCTGTATGTCTCAAATCGTGGAAACGAAAATCAACGATTTCTACGGCCTTACAAGCGCGGCGAAAAGCGGTGCTCACCTGATCGTGAGTAATGCCCGGAAAGAGTTTGTCTGTGGGCTTCGTATTGGCATCGAACGGCAGCGATCCTATGGCAGACTGAGCGGCCTTGTTGAGATACACAACGCGGCTCTCGCCATTTTTAGTCTGCGACAACATGATTCTGTCGTGAACTAAATCCAAATCCAGCCAGCGAAGCCCTATCACCTCAGAACGCCGCATTCCAGTGCTAACAGCAATCGCAACTATTGGCACAAGCCATCCGGGAGCGGCTTGAATCACAGCCTGTAACTCGGCTGGCTGCAAGCGAGTACAACCATATAGCAACTCAGAGCAGCGATCAGAAGGCGGTACTGATTGAGTCTGTGAAGAGACTTTCAGCACAAGGTAAGAGCCAACGGCAGATTGCTCGTGAGTTGGAGATCTCAGTGGGAGCGGTTAACAAGTATTTGAAACAGTAAGCGTTCACTGCGTTCACTTGTTCATGCCGTGAACAGCGTGAACGCGCTTGAACAGACCTTGTTTACGTCAACTCGCTAAATCCCTTCTTTTCCTCCCTAAGCAGCGTCTTTATTTGTGCTCATGTGCGCCTTTTTCCTGATGCGGGCAATGTGACCGATTAGCTCGCCCTTCAGTCAGGGCGGAAAATACAGATCACCCCCGGTCAGTAAAAACCAGAAGATGCCAGCGACTGTTATGTAAAAAGTGGCTTGACAAATGAACAGGGTTAGCTGGAATCTCCGCCGTATGAAACTAAAGCGATTCGTCAGAATATGTTTCACGGAGATCCGATTGAGCCATTAGATAACACATTCTTGTTCAGAGCGGAATCCATGACACTCAACCTAATGCTTACTTCAAGATCGTCCGTGTATCTCAGCGGCGACTTTCGACTAACCCGTGGGGGCAAAACCGAAGACGATTTAGACGTGCAAAAGCTCGTTCCAACTTTCAAATTTGGTTGGAGTGCGCTCGTTTCATTTACCGGGATTGCAAAGACGGATCGCGGGCAGGACGTTGGCGATTGGGTTTCCGCAAGGCTTAATGCTATTCCAGTGGAGGCGAAGTTTGCCGAACTTCCTAAAAGCTTACTCGCGGCCGATCACTGGTTAACCAAGCTTTCGGGTTACCGCAAGTTAGCGTTTTCAATTGTCGGTTTTGTCCGTCGGCGACCCGTGGCAATGGTTATTTCAAACTTCCTAGACATGGATGGACATGAGTTCCCAGTGCTCTCTAAACTTCGCTTGTTTGAGATTCGACCAAAAGTGCCAGGCTCGAGTAGCAGGCGACAAGCGCGACATTGATTCCAGTCAGCTTTCTGCTCTCAAAGGGTTACTGATTCAGAATAAGCATCCGCGCGAGATACAAGCGGCATTGGCTGAAGTTAACGCGACTGCAGCGAACGCTAGAACCTCATCGAGCATTAGCTCGCAATGCGTGACGGGCTACCTTTTGCCTAGCGGTGCCGGGGAGGTTACTCCGCATGGTATAGATGATCCTGTGAAATACATGCCGAGTTTCGTCATGCGGGATTTTAACGCAATGGGGGTGCGTGGCTTTAAATTGAAGACTGATGAAAACGGCCAGCCATTACCGCCGCGTTGGGTGGGAATGACCATGAAGGTACAAGACAACACGATCCTCAATATCCACGTGCTCCGAAATGTTGAGGAACATATCGGCGGCGGAACAACCGACCCACGTACCAAGTTGTTTGGAAAATTGCTACCGCAAATGAACCTCCTTATGTGACAGTGCAATTCCAAAAGAAATCCAAATCAATGGATCTACTTGAACGACGGGCAATTAATAAAGAGCAAAAATGATCGCCGAATAAGATTTAAACTGATGCTCACCACGATTACAGCCATCGCGGCGTTATTTTTTGGTCTAGCAGGAACCATTCTTGGACTCCTTAATTACAGACGGGATCGCCCTAAGCTTCGGATCTCTCTTAATTGGGACACGTGTCTTGTGCGCGACACTTACGGCGCACAAGCGAAGCTGGGGCGGATTTACATCACAAATTCTGGACGTAGACCGATCTATATGGTGTCAGCCGGTCTTATGGTCTTTACGTTGTCGGACATGTGCATTCGTCGGGTTAGCGTAGGCGGAATCAAGGGCCGTCGTCTTGCCGAGGGAGATCCTCCAATCCGCCTAATCGTACCCGACACTGTAGAAACTGCTAAGACGCTTTGGCAAAAGCACGCTGGACATTGGAAATACCTTCGGGCGTGGGCCGTTGACAGTAACGGAAAGACGTATTTGTCTCGCCGACCGAACCGAAGACCATTTTGGGGTCTAGGAGATGGCAAATTCAGCCGAGAGCTTGCGGAAACCACGCCCTCTTGGCAGATCGAATGCCACCTCGAGGAACATGAACTTGAACAGGTATTGAACGCTGGCGCTTGGCGCATTTATCCGTTGGAGGAAGTTCTAGATACACAGCAACTGCGCGAAGAGCATTCATCGTGGCCAGCTCATCTTCGTGGCTTTCCCATCCTAACGTGCCTCACACGAGAGCCGGATTCCGAAAAGTAAGGTAAAGTTACTAACGCGGATTCTGCTCATCCTTCCTTTGCTCGCGCTTAGTTCTTCTTTTGGTGGCAGACTCTAAAAGCGTTTCCTGATAGTGCATCAGAACCTCACGCCAAGCTCACGAAGTTTTTCTTCCTGCTTAGATTTAAGAGTGCCCTCAAGTCTCTGCCGATACAACTTGTAACTCACCTTATGAATATCCGTGTGTAGGTAAATAATTTCAAGCGCCAGATCAAGCCCTGCGATGGCGTCCGCTACACCACTGCGCCCGCGCTTGAGCGAGTGCTTTAGTTCTGTCAGTTGAAGTGCGAGCAGCAGTGCATCAACCGGATGCCCTGCATAAACTTCTAAGACGGTTTTCCAGTGCTCGGCAGTCAGCATGATGTTTAGAAAAAAGAAGGGGGCGTCCCTTGGCCCCCTCACCAAGATCTCGGACGCCCCCGACCCCACACGCTGGGCGGAGTGTGAGGCTTGCCGCAAAACTAGCGGCTTTATATCTGCCGTCCACGAGCAGTCGCAACGTTTCGATCCAGAATGGACCACTTCTGTTTATGCCAGAATAGTAGTATCGGACGCAGGCACACTTCCGCCCTCCCGCTTCGAGCAGGATCAAAATCCAGCTCTCACTGAGAACACCGGTTCGCCTAACGAATCAAACTGAGAACGGTCAGAAGGATCGTCGTGGCAATGCTGCTGCTGGTACGGGTGCTCTGCGTTGTGGGTGTCGGCGAGGGTGACGGAGTCGCTTTGCCGATTGTAGGTATATCACCCGCTAAAGCTGAGACGGACAGAACACAAATAAGGATCAGCGCCATACCGAGTCGTTTCATGGTTTCTCCTGTTTTGAGAATTACCAGCCCACTGGTATCAGGCGAGATACCAGATTTCTGGTATCGGCAAATAAACAACAAGGAAAGGTTCCTTGCAAGGTAACGGCTTACCGCACTACTATCCCGCTCGCAGTTCATTTCCTCCCGTCCACTTCCGAATCGAAAGGCTCAAATTCCATGAGGACGACTCTGGAAAAGCTGGAATCCTCGCACCTTACTCTCAACGAGAGCGCATGGCTCCGATGTCAGGCTGCTTTAGAACTGAAAGACAGGGGCGACTACGAAGGGGCGCGCGAGGTAATGCGCCCGTTCTGGAAAAGGTTTGGCGAGCGCCCGCAGATCGAAGGGCTTGAACCTTCGGTGGCTGCTGAGGTTTTGCTTCACGTCGGCATCCTCACGCGATGGATCGGCAGCAAGAATCAAATCAGCAAAGCCCAAGACACAGCTAAGGATTTAATTAGTGAAAGCATCACGCTGTTCGAGTCGTTAGGAGACTCCGTGCGCGTTGCCGCGGCGCGGGCCGAACTGGCAATTTGCTATTGGTGGGCTGGTGCGTTGGATGAAGCGCGGATCATGCTCACCGAGGCACTGAAAAGAATTACGACTGAGGGAAACACGCGAGCAAATGCAATTATTTTCTTGGCCGCCGTAGAATGGTCTGCCTCACACTACAGCGACTCTCTAAAACTACTGACTGCGAATGCCGATCTATTCAAGAAGATTCCGAATCACACCCTCAAAGGAACCTACCACAATCAGCTTGCGATGGTGCTCCGCAAGTTAGTAACGGTCGAAAACAGGGCAGCGTCTTTTCGCCGCATTATCAGAGAGTACGAAGAAGCAGATCACTATTTCAAACTTGCGCATAACGCTCTGTTTCGCGCCGATGTAAAGAACAATGTCGCGAATGTGCTGCGTCAGATGTGCCGTTTCAAAGAGGCGCATAAATATCTGTCAGAGGCGCGACGCCTTGCCGTGATTATGAAAGACAAGGCAGTCATGGCCCAAATAGATGACACACGCGCACAACTGCTTACTGACGAAGGACGACTTGACGAAGCTGAGGTTGTAGCTCGCGTATCAGTTTCGAGTCTGAAAAAGAGCGGGCATCAGATCCTGCTAGTTGACAGTCTGATCACGCATGGAATCGTGTTAGCCAGACTCGGAAGAAACGAGCAAGCGCGATTCACTTTTCAGAACGCCATTGAGTTGGCCCACGAAGCCGCAGCACTGAATAAAGCGGGAATCGCAGCACTTACTTTGATTGAAGAAATAGGCGATCTCGCGCCTAATGTTTTAGCCACAGCATACGAGCAAGCAAGCAAATGGTTGGGGGACTGCTACAACCAGGGGTTATTGCTGAGATTCAAAAAGGTTGGAATCAAACTGGCGAGAGAATTGCGACGCGAGAAAGATGCAGATCCCAAAGACAATCTTTTTAATCGAAAACTCAACTTGCAGGATGAAATTTTGAAACTCGAACGCGACTTGATCAGTCAGGCGTTAGCGAGAGTAAACGGGCGCATCACGTACGCTGCAAAGCTATTGGGCATTAACTATCAAACGCTGGCGTTCATAATCGAAGACAGACACCCGGACTTACTAAAAGAACGGACTCCAGTTCATCGGCGTCCACGAAAACGCTAATCTACTACCTGATTGAGAATTGTTTGAGGTCAATGGACGGAGCGTGATCTACTCTGCGCGTATCCTTGGTAGTCAGGTATTGAAAGGGCCGAAAGCTCAGATCCGGCCTTTGGTTTTAACGCAAAGGGCGTCACCGTTTTCCGGCAACGCCCTCGTGGTCCCGAATGATTTATCTGATTAGAATTCGCGTGGTAGCCCGGATAGATAGTCAGCGTTTTGACGACGAAAATCAATCCATGTTGATCGATCCAGATGATGACGCGTACCGTCAGCTAGTTTTATCTCCGCCTCTTCCATTCCCCTTTCACCGGATACCGCAACAGCTACAACGTGTAAAAGGCCGATGTAAACATCTCGATTGTCTTTATCTGATAATTTGAAAAACGGAATTTTGGTCATTTGAAACGCACCCTCCCATTGAGAAATTGATCGCCGGTTATCATAGACTAATCCGCATGTCATTTCCCAATAGGGACAAGAGTGTGCAGCGAATCACTCACAGGTGCTTCGGTCCCTAAATAAGAATGCTTCTCGTTTTGGGTAGGCAGGGCTCGAATGCCCCTAATCACTCATCCACTTTGATTACTCGTACTGAGAACCAAACATTAGATCCTGATATGGATTCAGCATCTGCTACGGCCTCGAACCGACACTCTAAGCCCCAAGGGTCAGGCGTCTCCCATGTCTCTGAACCATCGAAAACGATTGAAACAACCTCGCTCACTGGCTCGCTTTGTATTTCAGGCCGCAGCGCAAACTTGATTGACGCGGATGTGGCTGCAAGAATCTTAGCGTTCGTAGATAAAGTAAATCGCGGTTTGTCCTCAAAAGAGAAAGAAACTATTTCCTTCCTCGAACGCCAGTATTCAAGCAATCCTAATGCTTCGCCTGATGGAATTTTCACTTATCTGCACCTCTGAAAAAATGCGGGGAAAGCGGATGCCGATAATTATGCGCAACGCTAGGGTCTTACGCCACCGATGGAACTGGAACAACATCCCGGTAGATATACCTATATGGAGATCCTATTTCGTTTGGGTGGGTAGGATACTCTCCCGTCTCTCCTGCTGTCCTGTGCTGTCTGAACCGAGTCAGACAACAGCCGCTGCTCATTTTGTTGGTAACGTCTTGGTAACGATCTGTCGTACCAATGAGTGCAAACTGCTCCTAAGACGTGCGAACCATAAACCTTGGAAATCGCTGACGCAGCGAGAGATATGCTAGACCATACAACTTGGGCCAACTCAGTGCAATGCGCCGAATTAGCCCTTTCACGGCGGCGACACGGGTTCGATTCCCGTACGGGACGCCAAACTCATCAATCACTTACAAGACGTCATATCGCCCGCTTCATCCAGTAACCGTACATCAGGCAAACGCGCAGCTTGCGAATGTCGCTATCAACAACGACCTACCTGCGTCAACGGCATGTTAATACTCTCGACTGCCGCCCGTTTAATCTTGTGTACTGACTTTACCGCCAACCCAGCCGGTTACTGATATTCAACGAGGAGTTTATTTAGAAATGATTCGAAGACCCGTCAGAGCTTTGACAGCCATACTTCTTCTTTGCGCACTGATATTCACTGCGGGCCACGCACAGACGCCGGACAAAGGCAAACTTGACCAGTTTTTTAACCGACTCGCCGAAAAGAATAAGGCGATGGGCAGTCTCACCGTAACCAAAGAGGGCATCGTTTTTTACAGCCGTACTATCGGGTACAGCCACATCAATAGCGCCGAAAAGAAACAGGTGTCCGAAGCAACCAGATACCGGATCGGTTCAATAACAAAAATGTTTACGGCTGCGATGATCTTTCAGCTCGTCGAGGAAAATAAACTAAAGCTGAGCGACACCCTCGACAAGTTCTTCCCGCAGATTCCGAACGCCGAGAAAATCACTCTCGCGCAAATGCTCGGACACCGCAGCGGGATCTTCAACGTTACCGCCAATCCCGATTTCCCCTCGTTGAAGACCCAATCGAAAACAAGAGACGAAATGGTCGCCCTCATCGCCAAAGCGAAACCCGCCTTTGAACCCGGCGAGAAGGCGCAATACAGCAATTCCAACTATGTTCTTCTGGGTTACATCGTCGAGAAAGCCGGCGCAAGATCCTATGAGGATGCGTTAAAGCAAAGAATCACTTCGAAGATCGGGCTAAAGGATACATACCTCGGTACCGGATACCCCGAAGCCAGCAAGAACGAAGCTTTTTCTTATAGTTTCATCAGCGACTGGAAGCAGGAGTCAGACATTCATCTGAGCATCCCCGGCGGCGCGGGGGCGATCATCTCAACGCCGAACGACCTGACGAAATTCATTCAAGCGCTGTTCGACGGAAAGATAGTTTCGAAGGAAAGCCTCGAGCAGATGAAGCCCAGGGACAAGTATGGTTTGGGAATAAACTTGTATCCTATGGGCGGCAAAACATTCTACGGACACAGCGGAGGAATGGACGGCTTTAGATCGTTACTGCTTTACTTGCCTGAAGAAAAACTGTCGCTCGCCTACACTTCAAATGGGGTCAATTACCCGTTGAACGACCTTGTGAGTGGCGTCTTCGACATTTACTGGAACAAACCATTTGAGATTCCGACGTTCGAAACGGTCGCCGTCAGCCCGGAAGTTTTGGACAAGTACGTAGGAGTTTATTCGAGCCCGGAAGTTCCTTTAAATTAACGATCACACGCGACAAGTCCACGCTTGTCGCACAGCCAACTGGACAGCCCGCTTCCTCACTTGAAGCCATCGCGGAGAATAAATTTAAGTTGGAATCCAAGGGCGTAGTCTTGGAATTCGACGCCACTAAAACTCAGCTGACCTTTAAAAGAGGCGGTCGGGACGTTCTTTTCACGAAGGAAAACTGAGAGTCAAAGAAAGGCTCAGGCTGCAAGACGTATCTCCCAAGAGAATTTCATTCAATCATCGACGAGTCCATTAGGGGTCCAATAACAAATCCTTAGAGTTCCTTTGACTACCTTACGGTGCTATCCATGCCGCAGGTTTCTCTTTCACGGCGGCGACATGGGTTCGATTCCCGTACGGAACGCCAAACAGCATTAATGCAGTCAGCACTCGTCTGGCATTGGAACTCAGCCAAACGATCTCTCACCACCACTGATACATTGTCAGCGCTCCAACGGCCCCTATCGAGTGAACGATCAGAACTATGCAGAGGCCAACAGCCGCCTTCGCGCGCCGTTGAATATCGTAATTATGATCGCATAGGCCGGAAACTTGAAAACGTATACATAGAAGCCGAAAGTCTCCCAACTAGTTCGCATCGTAATAAATGTGCCATAGGGAAACAGAACACTGATTGGTGTCATGCAATGGCAGGCCCCTCCCGCGAAACCGTTGACCAACGAAGGATCACTGTGACCGCGACACTGATTGGGATCGCGACTAAGAGTGAGAGTATGAGTCTTTTCATTTCGAAGAGGAAACAGTAACTTTCAGATCTTTCATTTCTGCCGCAGCGTTACCCAGCTTACGCTATTTGATCTCAGCCCCATAAGCAGAGAAAGAAAGATGAGGTCCTGCATCATAATTGTCCTCGAAAATTCCTCAATTACTTAGTAGAAGCAGGCGTGGGGAAGCAAAATCTAAGGAGTACTTTCTTAAATATTGATTAGTTCTCAATTCAAACATTACCTATTGACGTGGGTCCACTGCGAGGCGTATAACGCGGATGTCTCCTCTCTGATAACGAATTCTCACAGATTCCGACTAGCGCGCGTCTGCTGGCGCATCTCAACTAGGGGTGAATTGAATGCGCAAACTCACTTTTGTCCTCTTATTCCTTTTCGTAGCCACCACCAGTTTCTCGCTATTCCGACGAAGAGAGATGTTCGCGGGTTATGCCAAAGGACTGCAGGATCCTAAAGTTGAAAGAGGCAACAAGGCCAAACGTGCCTTTCCAACCGCAGACATTAATGAGCCTGATTCCGATGACTCTGAAAAAGGCCGAGCTAAAAAAGAAAAACGACAACGTTTCGATGCCTGGCAATTTGTCTCGTCAAAACCTGAATCATGGATCGCTGAAAGTGTCCTTTCTTCTGAGGGATACCTTGACTTTCCGGCGTTGCCTGTAAATGAGAGCGACATAATCTTAATTGCCACCGTCTTAAGCTCAGAAGCACATATGTCAGGAAATAGGAAGGGCGTTTTTTCCGAGTTTAATCTTGCGGTTGAGTCTGTTCTCAAAACTAATCAAGACTTCACATCAGAGGGTTCATTGCTTACAGTTGACAGAGTTGGTGGCTACGTTAAATACCCGAACGGTCAACAGATTCTTTTTAGAGTTAACGGGGTAAACATGCCTCAGGTAGGCGCCCGGTATCTATTCTTTTTAAGCACCAGAAGGAAGCCTGATTTCATAATCAAGACCGCATATGAACTAACACCTCAGGGCGTAGTGGCTCTTGACTTCTCCGAACAGTTTCTCGCTCTTGATGGTATTTCGGAAACCGAGATTCAAAAACGAGTGCGCGACTTACTCACAAAGTAACCACGAAGGAAAAACTATGACTGCCGTAACAGAGCGCTGTTTACAGTGCATGCTGCTTGTTGCATGCGTCTTGGTCCTGAGTTTTGATTTAGCCACGCCTGTTAGCTGCCAAGGCGGCTGTGTCCCACCACTGGTGACGCCTGGTTATATGGACCCTATAACTATTACGAATGGTAGTTGGACACCTATAACAAGTGTGACGGTAAAAATTGACGAGCAGTATTTCTTGTGGGGACCGACTGTCGTGAACCGAATTCAGGGCGGTGAGGTTAAGTGGAATAGTCCGCTGACATGCTCGGGCGTTTCCTTCCATGATTTTGAAGCAGTCGTTTTCAATCAAGACGACTACGCAAATCCGCCCCCCTTTCATCATCATTATTGGTTCGTTGCTGTGCCTTCACCAAACCCAGATGGCAGCCCTCGAAATGGTGAAACGGAGTCTTTTACTGGATTGGGGGGACGTGTTGTGGGAGCAATCACCAGAATTCATCCAAATATAGCTTTTAACCCTCAAAGTAGTGACCCATCTCTTTTCAATTACTTTGGAAGTCATGAAACTGGACACACATTCAACCTGAAAGATTGTCTATCAACCACTTCTCCCCAGTGCGCCACTGGCAATTTGAGTATTATGTCGGGCAATGGTTCAACTGTCTTCAATGAGACGGGACCTAATGCTTGTGATTTTAATGCTGTAGCCAAAATCTACTGTCCGCCAACGCCTACGCCTGCTCCAGCACCTACGCCATGCACCCCCAAGATAAAATTGGACGGTGGCACGACGGATTCCTGCGAGTGTAATCCGGATGATCCGAATTGCGTTTCTCCTGTTTTGATTGATATTTCCGGCGACGGCTTCGATCTGACGGATGCGGCTGGAGGGGTCAGTTTTGACATAAGAGGGAACGGTTCACCCTTGCGAGTTGCGTGGACAAGATTCAACTCTGACGATGCTTGGCTAGCACTGGATCGCGATGGCAATGGCATGGTAGATAATGGACAAGAACTGTTTGGTAACTTCACACCTCAACCCATTCCGCCGAGCGGGCAAGCACGCAACGGGTTCTTAGCCTTGGCTGAGTATGACAGACCCAATAATGGAGGCAATGGCGACGGACTGATAACTCCAAGCGATACGGTTTTCTCATCGCTGCGCTTGTGGCGAGACCTTAACCACAATGGACTTTCGGAACTGGGAGAGTTGTTCAGTTTGCAAGCCATGAGTCTTGAAAAACTTGACCTCGATTACAAACTCTCCAGGACGACGGATGAGTATGGCAATCGGTTTCGCTACAGAGCCAAGGTGAGGGACGACCATGATGGACAAATCGGTCGATGGGCTTGGGATGTATTCTTAGTTTACTCCGTAGACGCTCGCCTTGACTTTGTTCAGGCGCTTACTTCGTGAGGTTCACTTGTCGCCCTGCACTGGCGGCGATATTGAACTACAAAGGTCGACAAGACTGAGTTAAGCTCGAGCTTCTTATTGTCTGACAACAGCTCTGAAAGAGCCTTGAGGTCTTTCGGGTGGGGCTGCTCTTTATTTGTCTTTTCCAGTAGCGCTGGAACCTTTTGGCGAGTCTCTTCGGTTTTGTGAGTGATGATTTTTTCAACATCCAGAGCCATTGCGTTTCCGTCTCCATTGCCTGTGGTGCGTGTGAAAGCCAGCGACCAAAAGCGAAGCCTCGGTAAAAAGTTAAATCAACTCGACCGCACGATCTAAAGCAGCTTCTACCTTCTCCAATTCGTCAGCTTAGATCAATTTCTTCGCCCGCATCAATTTCTTGAGTTCAGCTGAATTGGATTCGAGGTTTGAAATCATGTGAGCCATCTCGGCGCGGCCGACATACGTTGACTTCGCGCGAGATCCTTCGCGCTCTTTGCGATAGTAATATCGGTTCGGGCCTCTTTGCTCCCAAGCGATTTGTGCTACACCTTAGCGGGTGCCCCGCCTTCCGTCATCAATATAAATTTGACCCAACTCTGCCAAAGTGCATCCATCGGGATTTCGTTTCGGCAAAGCTCGATAGACTGCCGCTTGCACGCCGCGAAAGAACCAAGATTGGACAATCTATCGCTAAGGTTGTGTCGCCAGTGCCCCCAAGAAGAGGCTGTTGCGTTTAAGAAAGCGCGGAGGGAATATCAAGAAAAGAGGGCACGGCTTATTGAGAGCCTGCAGCTTTTAAGGTCCGGTTCATCTGGTTGTTATGCGCGCCTTGCCACCCTTATCGTCTGAAGTCTTGGTCCGCCCTTCTGAGGCTTCGGCAAGTTCTAAATGCACCGTTGTATTTTCAGTCACGCTGCCAACCGAGCCGCCCCGCCAGCCTCCCGCTTCCGGCAACCCTCGCTTGGATGATTCACTCGGCCCATCGAGACCAGGCACGCCACTTCGCTTTCGCTCACTCCGCTCTTGCAGCAAACCCAGTGGCGTGTACAACAGCAGCATCAAAAGCCTGATGGGAAGAAAGAAAAACATCACCGGGAGCAAGGCGAGATCGAGAAAGAAAGTGAGCATCCCTTTACCCACGAGCCGCCATGAGCCGCCGACCTGCCCCTCACGACCCGTCGTAGTAGTAGCACTCTCGAAGTAGTGGTCGGCGTAGCGTGCGACGGAGCGGTCGAGATACTTATTGACTCTGGTGAATATGCTGTCTTCCCCGGTCGTCAGGGCGATAGTGACCACGTCAAGGTTGGTGCCGCAGGCGGGACAGAACTTGTGCCGTGGAGAATCATCTCTCCCGCATTTCGGACAGAACATGTGTTGACTCCTCTGGCAGAATCGATCTACAGGGGCAAATACGAAGCTGAAAAAGCTTGGTTCAAAGAGAATCGACTCCGATTCAAGTTGATCAGCGACTACGGCAGTTTAGGTGCCGATGTTAACCCAGGTCACTCATCACGTCTTGAGTCTGTTCCAGCATTTATTCCTACCAGAACTCCGGCCAAAGCCTCAAACGAAGGGAAACATTTTTACTCTTATTGTGCATATGTAATCGAGGGCTAGTGAATAAGTGCTCTTGCGTGGAGGCCGCCTAATCCAGCCCATCGCCTTCAGTGGTGACCTGTTTGGTCTCGCCACAACGCGGACGGCTATTTGAGGCCGATCACATACATGGAAGTTTAAATCGGATAGAACTGAAAGGATGTGTAACATGACAGTTGATAAAATCCGCTACTCGCTTCAATCAGGTATTGGCCTTAGCAGGCTGCCTGTTGTTTTTTCCATCATCCTCTTGATTCTTTTCGTATTCCACAACGATAGTAAGGCGAACGTGCGAATCTGTAATCAAACAGCCACGACTGCTATCGTTGCTATCGCATATGTAGAATTGGATGACGAGGGAACCAGTACGAATCAGCACCGAGGGGTTTTGGTCGAAGGTTGGTGGAACATTGAGCCTAACCAATGTAAGGTCGTGAGCGGCATCCATGCCGGCAACCACTGGGTCTATTACTACGCGCATTCAGGCGACAGAAAATGGGAAGGAAGGGCCTGGCTATGCGTTACATCCCGGCGTTTTGAAACGCACTCCCAATTCAAACGGCAAAACGATCCGTGCCCAGCAGGTTACCGTTTACAAGGATTCAGAGAGATGACGACTGACGCCAAAAACCACACTCTTAATCTGAAATAAACGGCCTTCTTGAAATCCTCTCGTAGTTTCAACCCTTTTATGGGTCGCCTGTAGAGCGTTTTTGCTATGCTCTTTGGAGAACTGTAGCAGCCTTGCGAAATGCGGTTGTCAGCACCATGGGGTGTATTTGATATCGTTTCGTTGCCAGACGAAAGAGTCATCCTAAGTACGCTGAGAAATCCCGGGATAGAGTTGAGGAAGTTTGCAACGTCCCAACCGTTGCAAGCACTCCGGCCTGTTCATACTTATCGGCTGCACCCGTCGAGACAGAGGCTCTCTGGATCCGCAAATATAATTCCCGTAACCTCGCTAGGTATTTCGTTAAATGCATGCTGAGTAATCCTGTTGCATATGGCCCAGTCGTTCACTTCTAAATGAATTGTGTCAGACGCTGACGAATCAATGATTAGTCGAGGATTGGCGCCTTTGTTTTGTCCTCGAAAAAGTTGGTCATCAATACGCAATCGATATTTCCGTTCGGACGATCGGCTCTTCGTCAGCTCAATTTTTATCATGATCTAGAGTCCTTGAGTGAAGATATTCCGCAATTCAAATCCGTTCCGCTATTGGCTAATTGTTTTGATTTTGTGTGACTAAGCTCTGTTGAGAAATGTAAGCATACGATTGGTCGTGTTGGATGGAAAGCCAAATTTCTGATGTGGTCCAAAAAACCAATTTTTAGATTTGTTAAGTTTGTGGAGGAATTGGATTGGAAGTTGAGTGCCTCATTAATCAGCAGATCGCAGGTTCGAAACCTGCTCGGCTCACCAGAATTATCAATGACTTACGGCAGGTTGCAGCCTTCCGTTCATCTGATAATGCTTCGAAAGCGCTTGCTCTATTAGGCTTGGAATGTTTATTGACTTGACCCTAGTAAGACGTTATCTTACCTGCCATGAGAACTACCGTTTCGACAAAGGGTCAGATCATCCTTCCGGCTGAGATTCGGCGGGAAGATGGCATTCAATCTGGACAGGAGTTCGAGATCGAACGCATTGATCGTGGTGAATACCTCCTCAAGCGAACGACAAAACCGCGAAATAAAGGGCTCGTAAAACTATTGCTTTCCTGTCCCGTGAAGGATTGGTTCCAACCACTAGAGCGCACCGAAACCACTGACGACATTAAGCTGCCTAAGCTCGGATGATGATCTATCTCGTTGATGCGAACGTGCTTAGTGAACCGACGAAACAGATGGCCGACAGCAGAGTAGTCGCGTGGCTCAATGCAAACGAATCCAATCTTATCGTCGACTCGATAATTATTGGCGAACTACGAATCGGCATTCTTGCGCTACCGCGCGGACGCAGGCGTAATCGGCTCGAGCAATGGTACGAAACTGTCGTTGAAACAATCGATTGCATTCCATGGGACGCGACGATAAGCCAAGGATGGGCAGCTCTCGTTGTGGAGTTGAAACGAAAAGGAGAGACCGTGCCACTGCTTGATGGAATGATTGCTGCAACTGCTCTTCAACATGGCCTGATCGTTGCCACACGTAACACGCGCGACTTTCAAAAAACAGGCGTGAAAACGTTGAACCCTTTTGAGTGATGGAGCGTCGAGCACTTGACTCTTAATCAGCGGGTCGCAGATTTGAGCGGCTGATCAGAATCGTAAATGTAAAAAAATCTGTGGGCACGATAGGTCCAACTTGTGACGGTTACAATGGATCTTTTACTGCTCATTGTTACTCCGATCACGGTGCCAGAATCTACATGCTCACCGGCTTGGGCAGTGTTAGCGATATTATAGTTCAAGCCGATTTTCCGCGCGTCCATTAAGTGTCCATTAACGAGTCCTTACGCTGCTATCCATGTCGCAGGTTTCTGTAATTCCTACACATCGCTTCTCTTTAACGGCGGCGATACGGGTTCTATTCCCGTACGGGACGCCAAATCTATCAATCACTTACAAAGGTCCCGTCGCTGAGGGGCCAATAAGGGTCCATTAAGCGAGATCGCTTCCTTTTTGCGAATGCCAGGCAGAAGCATCTTGATGACCTTGCTCTGCGCCTTCCGTTTCTCATCGCTCACAACGTAAGTGTCCATCGTCACTTTGAGGTTCGCATGACGCAACAATTCCTGACACGAATCCCCGACGCTTAGCGGCCATCGCTTTTGTGGCCGTGCCCACGTCGGGGATTCGTTGTTCAGATCGTGCAGGCATTACTGTGCTGCACCCTAAACGATTCCCGCTTGCTAAGCGGTGGCCTTAGTGGCGGCTCTGAACTCCACCACCTTCCTGATGATTCGACGATTCCTCTCGACAAATGCAAGATAATCGCCGAGGCAGCTCTCCAATAACACACCGACGCCAAAGTGCCCGGTCGCATCTGCGGTCGCGACCAGAGCCATATATTCTCCGATTCGCCAATGCGTCAAATGCATGAGCTTCGACAAAACGAAGATTCGTTTTACGACTGGCGACTTGATTTCGGCAAGTTCACGGCGGAAGTCCTCGACAAAGACCTCTTCGGTACGACCAGTCAGCGTAACAGGCTTCTGATTTATCAGCTTGAACGCCTCATCGATCTTGTCAAGAGACTTCTGTGCTACGAACTCCCTGGCCTCGATCGCTTCTTTGATTTCGGGTTCTTCAGCGACTTTGCTTGCCTCCCGATAGAAGTCAATCGAGCGCTCAGTCTTTCGTCGTACATCACTTAGTAGTAGTACGAACATTTCCTGTGGATTATTGACCGACATTACACTCTCCTTTCAATTCGTCCGAACCGACACTCCTCGCACATGTCACGTCTGACTTTTCGAGTCACGTTGATTCACAATGCTATTGATTCACAACGGCACGCTACGAGGAAATTGGGGCGTTACAGGTTTGTGAGGAGTCTATAAAAAGGCTAACGAAGAAAGATACTGGAACTTTTGACAGGTGTAATTTTGAACCTGGGTCGATACGATGAAGGATTGCATTAACGATCGAGATTAAAGCGAAACCGGCTCAGCCATGCTTGAGTTGAAGGGGCGGACTCTAAGGTCCATCGCAGTTACCACCTATCGTGCGTGTCCATCCATCGAATCGAGAGCCAGTACCACAATGCCGCCACAGCAAGTATTCCACCTAGCAACACGGCCGCTCCGAGTGCATGCAGAAGTGGGAAACCGAGTACGATCATACTCACGGCGGGAGTCGCGACGAAGACGAGACCGGCTGTCGCCGAGGCTGCGACGAGGTAGTTGACTGCTTGCTCACGTGTCCGCAGCATGAAGAGCCCTAGTGCAACCCAAATCGGTCTTTTCATACCATTGACCCTCTAGAAGTTCCTGTGAAACGTGTCAGGAGTCGCGAATCAGGCTCGCTGCACTATTTCGTCGTGTCATGGCACTGGATCGAGATTAGGCTTGGTCGCAAGCCAGGTGTTGAAGAGCTCGTATCCGAGCGCCAACACGGTCGCACCCACAAACATACCTAGAATTCCGCCACTCGCCATCCCGCCCAATGCACCGAAAAGTATCACGGGCATTGGAACGTCAACGCCGCGGCCAAGCATCAGCGGCTTCAAGATGTTGTCAGCCACGCCGGTGATCAGCAGGATGATCGTATGTGTGATCGCCGACGCATTGCTGTAATCGCCGCTAGACCAAATGTAAACGATGACAGGAAGGGTGATGACTAGCGCGGGCACTTGAGCAATACCCAATACGAGCGCAATGATCGCCAATACACCCGCCACAGGTATGCCGGCGAGCAACAACGCCAGACCAATGAGAAGCGCCTGAATGGCGGCAACGCCGATGACACCTAATGCAACGGCTCGGATAGTTGAAAGTGCAAGTTGTGCAAGCGCCTCGCCGCTGGATGAGCCAGCGACACGAGAGAAGACAGCGCGGCCGCTACGCGCAGCTGAGTCGCCGTAGGCCATCACGATGTTGGCAACCAGGAATGAGGCCAGGAACAACAACATCGTACCGCCGATGCTTGCGACCATCGAAAGCGCATTCCGACCCAATTCGCCAATCTTCGGCTGCATGGTCTGAACTAGTCCCGGTAGATCGGCACGAGCCTTCGACCAGAAGTCGTATATATCGTTGCCGACTATGGGCCAGGTCTTTACTCCTTCTCGTGGCGCTGGTATTTGCAGTGTGTTTTGTTGCACCGCGCCGAGGAAACCAGAAACGGAGTCAGCGAATGAATTCATCAGCAACCAGGTTGGAACGACGATTATTGAAACGCCGAAGACCACCAGGATCGTCGAAGTCAATCCTTGCCTGCCGCCGATCCTGCGGGCAAGCCATTGATGTAACGGGTAGATAGTTACCGCCAGGATAATTGACCAAACCATCAGGTTAAGAAATGGCGAAAAGACGCGGAAACACAGCACCGCTAATGCGCCAATTAATGCCACGCGAATCAAGGTATCCCAGAGACTGGAGGACGGCCGGCGTTCAAATCCCGAATCTTGCTTCATAACTGGCTTCATTGGTTTCCTCCAATATCAAGTTGGTAACCAACTGACGCAGTCGACCGTGGCCTAAACCCGCTATTACCGGGTAGGAGAAACCCCAATTCAACGAGATTAGGTGTTGGCTCGACCTCGAGAGGATTTGGCAGCGCTCTGTGAGGACCTGCAAATATTCTCGAACTTATTTGCCAGACCACTAACGGCAGTCGTATTTGGGGTGCCCATCCATAAAGGAATGGTACCAGCGCCGCGATGGAAAAAAGTGCTAATACAGGATGAAGTTTATTGATATCCATAAGCTCACCGCGACTGTTCAGACTACGACTTACGCGGATGATTTCATGCGTGAAGCCAACGCGCGCGAACGCGTAACGGTATATCGAGCTGGAAGGACTAACTACTGTAATTTTTGACAGTGTTGTGAGGCAGTAATTTTTTCTTGCAACGGCGGGGCGACACGGGTTCCATTCGTACGGGACGCCAAACAGCATCAACAAGTTGCAGTCAGAACTCGTCTGGCATTTGGAACTCAGCCAAACGATCTCTCACCACCACTGATACATTGTCAGCGCTCCAACGGCCCCTATCGAGTGAACGATCAGAACTATTGCAGAGGCCAACAGCCGCCTTCGCGCGCCGTTGAATATCGTAATTATGATCGCATAGACCGGAAACTGGAAAACGTATACATAGAAGCCGAGAGTCTCCCGACTAGTTCGCATCGTAATGAATGTGCCATAGGGAAACAGAACACTGATTGGTGTCATGCAATGGCAGGCCCCTCCCGCGAAACCGCTGGCCAACGAAAGGATCAGTGTGACAGCGACACTGATTGGGATCGCGACTAGAAGTGAGTACAGGAGTCTTTTCATTTCGAAGAGGAAACAGTAACTTTCAGATCTTTCATTTCTGCCGCAGCGTTACCCAGCTTACGCTAGTTTGATCTCAGCCTCCTTAAGGAGAGAAAGAAAGATGAGGTCGTTACCGCCGTCGTTTCGCAAGGAAATAATCTGGTTCGAAGTCGGAATGCTTTGGGACGCCATTGCTATCGATCACTTACAGCGTCCTTACTTAAGGCAGCAGCTACTTCCATCGCCTTGGTTTCATCCCACTTGCCAACCCAAGTGTGTTGGACCTTTCCGCTTCATTGATCAGTAACGTAGTGGGTGTGGCTGTTAGCTTATAACTCCCGAGCGATTCGCTATCGAAAAACACGAGCGGCAGTGGTGTTTTCGTCTTAAAGTAACCGGCCCCAGCAGCATGTGCTGAATACTCGTAAACCGGCTTCATCCATTTTTTTAGCTATCGAGCGCACGCGCAAGAACATGTTCTCGAAACACGCGCAATTGGTGTTCGCGCATTTCGCCTGCTTTTGAACTATTTTCAGCTGTGGGTTTAACCGCAGTCTTAGTTACTGATGTTTTTTTTGCAGGCTGGGCGAGAATCACGGAGCTAGCCATGATCACCACAATGCACACGTTAGCTGAACACTTCATGATCGTTCTCCAAACCATCAATCTTTGACGTCCTAACTAAGTTAGTGGACAGTGCTGAACCAGCACCGTCCACAATCCATATTAGTCAGGCAATTCTGCAGCGCCCTTGGAGGCACATTTTTGAGAATAGGTTTGTCCGTTCCTGGTCCAAGTACACCCAACATTGTCAGTGCAGTGGAAGTCAGTGGCTCCCGTACGGGACGCCACAATCTCAAAGAACTAAAGTGCCAAATGTTTTTGCCGCATAACCTCGTCGAAGAACTCGGCAATCTGGAACGCCGGATAATCACTTAGCCGTGGAAACATAGCTCGATAATAGCAATTCCAGTAACTGGTGATTCGCTGTTTCAAAAGCTGGAAAAACGCAGGATTCTCGATGATGAAACGACGGTATTCTGATCTTTGTAACACTGCGGCATGCTCTTGCACCAGACGGATTATCTGCAACACATACTCGCCCAGCAGTTGTAAGACAAATGGAGGAATCCACGGCTCATCAGATCGCAGCAACTCCCCGACGCATTTCTCGCGGACGAACCCGTTACTACTCCTGCTCAGAATTGCGCTGAGTATAAGCTGTTGAATTTTGGTAAGCGTTGAGAGGCGATCTGGTTCTGGCTCCAGCACGTAAAGTCGATAGGGAATACTCAGGTGTTCACCGTTCAGTAGGATTGGGCCAATAGAGTCGGGAGATACTGACCACGCTGGATCTTCGTAGAGTGGGTTTAGATACGAGATCGCAACGTCAACGTCCGGCCACAGTACTGCGGGAAAGGAATGTCGAATCCGTAATCTCGCATCCTGTGTAAGCATTCCTTTGACGGACTAAACTCGGCTGCGTCAAGCCATGATTTGGGAGGCGCGTCCAATCACAAAAAGCTTGTGACGCATCTTTTCAGTTTGGGTTTGAGTTTCCGACACCTGCTCGAAGCCAAAGAAGAGCACCGCTACGGGTAGCGCAAGCAAAAGTATTTCTTCATGGTGAAGGACCTTAGAGGGTTTCCAGATCAAAAACAATGCCCACTCAGGGGACCTCACAGTCTTGTGGCGTCAGGTTCCATAGAGTGGTTTCAAGATGGTACGGGATAAAAAGACCTGTGCATGGGTCCGCAGCGTTTCGCGTTCCGGAGTGTTAGGCAAAATTTTTTGACGAAGGGTTTCCACTTCTTTGAGCCATACAACAATCCGGTTCCAAGTCGGAATACTTTGGGACGCCACTTTATTCTCTTTCAATTCCATACCTAATCTTTTTGGCAACCTCTATTAACTCTTTCCTTTCGGGCTTATTCCAATATCCAGCCGGGAACTTGAATCCGAACCCATCATTTGCGTAGCGCGGCACAACGTGCAAGTGAACGTGGAAGACTTCCTGCATCGCAGCTTCACCGTCTGCCAAAAAAAGATTGACCCCTTCACAGCATACTCCGCTGCGCCGTAAGGCTGATGCAAGCCGTTGAGCAACGCGGAAAATCTTTACCCCTTCTTCCTCTTTCAGTTCTGAGAGATCCGCTGAGTGCCGGACGGGTACTACAAGCAGGTGGCCAGGATTGATGGGTTGGGTGTCCATGAAGGCCGCGCATGTTTCATCGCGATAGACCAGGCTAACCTCCGACTCACCTGCCAGGATCTTACAGAAGATACAATTAGCGATCATAAATCCGGATGCTTGGCTTCACTTCTTTGCTTTTCTTTCGACATTTATGGATACGTCATCAGGCGTTATATCACAAGCGTTCCCCAGTCCCGACAGATCCTCGCGTTGTAAGGAGTGGCCCATCGATGAAACCGAAGCTCTTGGGTGTCGCTCTGGTAATTGCCGCGTTGACAAGCGTCGGCGTGATTCGCAGTGCTTCGAAACGTCAAGACGCAACCCCACAAAATGACAGGGTCGGCTCGTACAAGGAGCGACTACAACGCGCCAAGGCACGCGGTGATAAAAAGATGCTCTCAGGGGGTGTCATTCCCCTGTATGCACACGTCGAGTTTGACCAGGCGCTGGAGATATACGATCTGGTAATCGGAGAATTTGTTTCCAGTAAGAGCTTTGCAACTGATGACAATGGAACAATCCTGACCTGGTATAAGTTCAAGGTCCACGAGACACTATCCCAGGCCAGGCGCCGTGTGTCGAAAATTGATTCTCCGCCAGCAGAACTTCTTCCGTTAGCCAGCGATGAGATCCTAATTTGGCAAACTGGAGGAACGGTTGAAATTGACGGAATGGAAATTGAGATGCAGAACCTGGAGTTTCCTCCCTTCGAAAATTCTAAAAAGTATCTGCTTATATTAGCCCTTGATCCTGCAAAACAAGCCGGCACAGTTGAAGTTGGACCAAGTGGAGCTCTACTTGTTCAGGTTGATGATACCGTGGAACCAGCAGCTAAGAGCCGCACCCATTTCAAGCGGGAAATCGACAATCGCTACGGTGCTTCCATTTCTAAACTGAGAGCTTTCCTTTGAATTCCTATAAATCATTTCTCTTTCACGGCGGCACACGGGTTCGATTCCCGTACGGGACGCCAATAACTTTACAATTGATCGCCAACAGGTCGCCGACTTCTCAGATTGCGAATCGGATTATTGATCGTGATTTTCACTCCATTTTGAACGCAGCTCGCCAAGACTTCCTCCATCCAAACCTTAGGAACTAGATCGCCTGGGCGTCGGCGGAAGCGCTCAAGATAACGAGTACCAACCATGCAGCTATGAGACTTGGATCAGGCACAGAGATAGACAACGGTAGCGATTTTCTTCGTGATCATTTATCTTCCGGAAGTCTCAAGGGCGGCATGTTATGTATGTCCAAAAGGCGACCGATGAACTGCAGGATCTTGTACTCCTCGATGGTTGTCGGCTCAACCGGCACATCGTTCGAAACATAACCATGCAGGCCGCAGCATTTTGATCCATTAATCACAGTTGGATTGTGCACGATAACCGAGACCTTGGTGCGGTTGTCACTTATCGCCGTAAGGTGCAATTGAAAAGTGGCTCTATACTTCAACGGCCTTCCACCACCGAAATACACAGGCGAGAAACTGATCGGTTCACCCCAGGAATGGAGATACAAGTCGTTAGCGTTTGCGGCGTCTTGAAAGATCTTTTTGCCAAACGAAGTATCGTCTTCAGTTTCGAGTCTGAAGTAAAAGCTCTCTTCACTGAATGAAGAATAGAACTCCTCTGTCACGCTGGAGCGGTTAGGAATATTTAAGGCTTCTATAATGGTCTGCCTAATCTCTGGCAACCGCCCTGGAAACTCGTAAGAAGTGGGATTTTTCTCAATCAACGGCCTGCTTTTGATCTTATGAATGCCGCTGCTACAAGAACTGCAAAGGACAAGCAGAAGCGCTGAGAACAGAAATGCTCTGGGTCTACTGCTTGGGTCCTTCATCGGTGAACTTGGATTTTTCACGGCAATGGTCAGGCTCCCATCCTGTCATAATTGCCCGTTTTTCTCTATTTTATTTTGGCCGGGTTTTACGGGAGGAGGTCAATTCAGCGATCGCTTTCGCCAGTTTTTAGAGGATCAGGCGACGTTTTGACGCAGAGTTCCATTTCCTTTAACCAGCAAATAATCTGGTTCGAAGTCGGAATGCTTTGGGACGCCAATAAACACAGGTTACTTCGAGCCTACTCATCGACGGAGATGAGCTAGCGGTGGATGATTTTGAAAACAGCTCCCCCGCCGCCACGCACCAGATAGTAAAGATTGCCATCAGGCCCAACCTTCAAATCCACCGGAAAGCTGAGTCCCGAGACAAACGCCTGTGAGGTATCGGTGGCCGGGTCATATCGTCTGATCCAACCGCTACAAAACTCCGCGTAAAAATACTTTCCAACGTAATCACTCGGATACGTGACTATAGCAGGATTGTAGAAGGCTCCTCCTGTTATGGCACATCCGGTTGTCTCTCCTGTCCCGTGCCCATACTGGAAGAGCGGATCGCGAAAGTTTGCATTAGGCGGGGAGCAGGCTCCTTCGCAAATGGACCAGCCATAGTTTGAACCGGCGATGCCGTCGTTGATCTCTTCCCAGGCGTTTTGGCCCACGTCATTGATGAACATCCTGCCGGAGCCACGTTGAAAATCGAAAGTGTAGGGATTGCGAAGACCGACACTCCAGATCGCGCGGTTGTTGCCGGAAGGAGAGCCGGCTATTCCCGGAAAAGTTGTCGGATTGTCTGAAGGAATTGTACCGTCTGAATTGATTCGCAGGATCTTTCCGAGCAAGTTTCCAACCGACTGCGAATTCGCAGGGTTCGCATTCTCTCCAACAGCGATGTAGAGCTTGTTGTCAGGACCAAAGTGTATTGCTCCTCCATTGTGATTGGTTGCAGCGCTCAAACTGTTGAGGTCAAGGATCGGTACCTCACTGCCTGCCACGGCCACATTCCCAGCGGCCGTGAAGCGACTAACACGATTGTGAATCGTGGGTGTTGTCGCTGTGTAGTAAACATATACCCACTGATTGGAGGCGAAATTCGGATCAAAGGCAACACCCAGCAGGCCACGCTCGCCGCTCGAGTTGACTGTTAGAGTGACAAAGGGATCAGGCAGCAACGCGCCCGCACTTGTGATAACCCGCAACTGTCCGTTTTGCTGGCAAACGAAGAGTCGACCGTCAGGCGCAAAGGCCATGGCCGTTGGATTGGGAATGCCGCTCGCAACCGGAACGTTGTTAAAGCTAGCTGAAGATCCGGTCTGTACTTTGGCGGCGCTGATACTACGGCCTGCTACTTCCTGCGTCTTGAACACCAGGTAGTAAGGAAATCCTTTTGTCGGATTAATCGTGGTGTGAACAATCGCGCCGTTCTTCTTATAAAGCACGTCGCCGTTGCCAGCTATCTCGATCCGCAACACGTCGCCAACTACTACCTGACCATCGCGGCGGAAAACGCCACGCTCTCTGATGCCGTAACCCTGCGGGTGGAGATCGAAGGCGAACTCCAGGTCGTGGTACCCGGCTGAGGCCACCTCGTCATTGTTATTCCCGTAGCCGACAGAACAATAATCTCCGTCGAAGGTCCACTCGAAATATCCCGCTCCGGAAATCGTCTGTTGCGATTGCCCCTTCGCGTAATACCCGCTCCCGTTATGTTGAATACTGCTGCCTGTCGCCGTCGCTGCAATCAGGTTTGTCCATATTACGTTCTGCACACCTGGACCAGGCGTGGGCGTCGGGGTTGGAGTGGGTATGGGCGTTGGTGTCGGAGTTGGTGTCGGCGTGGGAGATGGTGTTGCTCCCGCCTGTACCTTGGCGGCACTGATACTGCGGCCTGCTACTTCCTGCGTCTTGAAGACCAGGTAGTAAGGAAATCCTTTTGTCGGATTAATCGTAGTGCGAACAATCGCGCCGTTCTTCTTATAGAGCACGTCGCCATTGCCCGCGATCTCGATCCGCAACACGTCACCAACCACCAACTGACCATCGCCGCGGAAAACACCTCGCTCCCTGATGCCATAACCCTGCGGGTGCAGATCGAAGGCGAACTCCAAATCGAAGTAGCCGGCTGAGGCCACCTCGTCATTGTTATTCCCATAGCCAACAGAACAATAATCTCCGTCGAAGGTCCACTCGAAATATCCCGCTCCGGAAATCGTCTGTTGCGACTGCCCCTTCGCGTAATATCCGCTCCCGTTATGTTGAATACTGCTTCCCGTCGCCGTCGCTGCAATCAGGTTTGTCCATATTACGTTCTGCACCCCAGGACCAGGCGTGGGCGTCGGCGTCGGTGTTGCTCCTGCCTGTAGTTTGGCGGCGCTGATGCTGCGGCCCGCTACTTCCTGCGTCTTGAAGACCAGGTAGTAAGGAAATCCTTTTGTCGGGTTAATCGTGGTGCGAACAATCGCGCCGTTCTTCTTATAAAGCACGTCGCCATTGCCCGCTATCTCGATCCGCAACACGTCACCAACCACCAACTGACCATCGCCGCGGAAAACACCCCGCTCCCTGATGCCATAACCCTGCGGGTGCAGATCGAAGGCGAACTCCAAATCGAAGTAGCCGGCTGAGGCTACCTCGTCATTGTTATTCCCATAGCCAACAGAACAATAATCTCCGTCGAAGGTCCACTCAAAATATCCCGCTCCGGAAATCGTCTGCTGGGACTGACCCTTCGCGTAATACCCGCTCCCGTTATGCTGGATGTTGTTACCCGTGGCTGTCGTATTAGTCAGGTTCGTCCAAACCACGTCTTGTACACCTGGGCCAACCACCTGCCAGAGCGGCTGCGGGTTCGGGGATTTCGCCTCCCCGCCAACGCCGATGGAGACGATCAAAACTGAAAGCGCCACGAGCGACGTAGCGAGGAGGGCACTGGCCCTGCGGTTCGTAGGCAGCACGGGACGCATTACGGTACCTCCATGTCGATTGCCGATGAAGAAAGAGCGAGAGCTGTTCAGGGGGATTTACTGGCGCCGGACGATCCGCGGTTTACTACTGTTCAGGATAAGTAACTGTCTTCGTATTACCTCATTGCGCTGACGGCAAGGAGCGGGAGTAGCTAACAGGGATGCTGCGGGCGGGAGCGCGGACATCAGCATGTCGTCGCGCATTCTCGACGCGGCATGTCCTGCAAAAGAGCTGAGCTGATCACCCGGAAGACGGGTAATCTAACATTACCGCCCGCCGCGCTCAAGCTCCTTGTTGCGTAGTGATGGTGTCAATCAGTCAGGCGATGATTTACATCTCTAAGGGCGCGGGTCCAGAGTTGTCCGAATGCCCGGACCCGAGCCGGTTGGTATATCAATCTTACCGTTCTTAAGTATTTCGTATCGTTGATACGGTTTAGACAGGATTACAGAATTTTCATGATTAGCAGGATTCTTAAAATCATGTAAATCATGAAAATCATGTAATCCTGTCTAATGACTTTATCGAAATTATTCCCGGCGCTCTTTCCTCTCCACCGCTAACAGGTCAGTAGTTCTTTCCGTCACGCTTGATATTGGTTCAAAGGATGGTTCGGGCAGCAGTCCTCCCGTCTCCGGCGCCGGGAGAGATGCCGGTTGGGGCGATGTGCGCCTGGATGCTCTGACCAGATGTTCCCTGTAGAGCATTAGGAGACCGAAAGCCAGAGATCCCAGGAGCAAAACGATAACTACCAGTCCGGGTAGTAAATCATCCTGGAGAACAAAGAGTTGGTAAATGATGTACGAGATAACCGCCAGCACGAGTAACGAAATCATGGAGGCCCCTAAGATCCTGGCCCAGAGTTCAACCTTGAGTTGTCTTTCTTCAAGACTCTTCTCGATATTCGTGCCTGGGAGTTGCTCGGCCAGCGTTTGCACCACATCCACCAGACCCAAACCGCATGAGCGACAGAATTTTTGTTCCTCTGAGTTTGCCTTGCCACAGTTAGGAGCCGGGCGCATCGGGCGACATTTCGTTGAAGGACACTGACGAGCGGTCCAACAAGTATATCGCCTGGTCCGATACGAAAGGCGGCAGCTACCTTCCCACTCCGCTTGCGTACGACGGTGGTCTATACGTACTCAACGAAGTGGGCATCATTACTCGATTCGACGCGAAGACGGGCCAACAGAGTTACAAGAGCCGGTTGGCGAGCGATGGCGGAAGCGGAGCATTTACCTCCTCGCCGTGGGCGTACAACGGCAAGATCTTTTGCCTGGACGAGGAAGGCACGACATACGTCGTGAAAGCCGGCGCAACGTTCGAGGTGCTGCACGTCAATTCGCAGGACGAAATGGCACTGGCCACACCAGCCATCGCCGGTGACCGGCTGCTGCTCCGAACCGAGACCAGGCTCTATTCGATTCGCGGGAAGTCACGCCAACGAGGTGATTGAGGATTCGCGTATCGTGCTTTTGTAGCTTAACTAAGAAAACGTGAGACGCGAGAGCCGACAGGGATAGTGAGTAAGGGCGCCACCCCGTAGCGCACTATTCTTTCACTGTGACTGCCGCGCAACCCATCAAGGAAACCATTGCGCCCGTCGGTGGCCTGTACAATCAAGTCGGCTTTGAGTTCCTTCGCCGCTGTGACTATGCCGTCGATAACTTCCCCGGTTCGCAATTCTTTCTTCCACGTCCAGCCCGGCACTTCCGGCAATCGCAACGCCGGCATCGTATTTGAACTTCCCACATGTAGGAGCACGAAAATTCCCTCTGAACAGTTCCATTTCTGAACAAATTTAGCCGCGGCATTGATCGCCGGTTCAGGTCGAGGTGTGCTCGCAATCGGAATGAGTATCCGGTTCAGGCGAACTGAACCATCTTTGTGAGACACAAAACCTTCAACATCCCCAGGGATCAACAACGTCACCTCCCCTGCTTTCCGGGTAACCGGCGCTGCCACAGATTTGCTGAACCACGGAATGCGACCGTCGCGTTTGCTCGTAGACAGCACGATCAGATCGGTAGGATTGTTTTCCAAATAATTAACCACGGCGGCAACTGGCTCACCTTTGTTCGCCATGACTTTGCAAGCGTTGATGCCAAGCTGACCTACCGCTTCTTTCGGACTTCCTTTCGGTAGCGCTCCCCAACGCTCCAGAGTTTCACGTACGCCCGGAAAGTGGGACCACTCCGAAGTGCCGTCAGTTGAAACGTGTAGCAGCGTCAACTTGGACCTGGACAATATCGCTGCCTTTAGTGCGTGGTGAAAAGCTATCAGGCTGCCTTCTGAAAAGTCAGTAGGATGCAGCACGCTTTGGATTATAGAAAAGCCTGGTCCTGGTATCATGCAACTGTCCTCCGAACACTAATTCACCTTCACATTGCGACGGCACACGACTCGGCAGGGATCAGCTTATCTCCCACTCATTCCAACCAATACTGTCAGAATTGCCAGTGTTGTGAGTGAATGGGAAACCCGAAATCACCGGCGACGAACTTTCGGCGCGCGTCCGAGGCTACCATCCACGCGCCAACTTGTGTTTCGACTCTCACGAATGTTCTCAAAAAGCGTCACGCACCATTCCTGACCGGCGACTGCGCGACTATAATGCCGCTACTTTCCATTTTAGAGTGGTGGCTTAATTTGAACGACTGTTCTCCGTGTTCTCTGCGTACCTTTGTGATCTCTGCGTTTAATATGCCTGGAATGCAATTTACGCAGAGATCACCGAGATACGCAGAGGACGCATCTATGAAGCGACGATCGATGTCAAGAACTTTTTTAAGCACACTTTCGTCCTGACGCCGGCGGCGCCTATGAATTGGTTTACCTGCCCCTTGTTCTTTGACATGAAACTGAGTTGTAAAAACATCGTTAGCGATACTTCAATTGAGCAGTGGCGAAACTACGCTCAATCATCTATGCGGTTATTTCAACCATGCAGTTCAATTCGCTCTCTCCTCTCAGCCCTTAGCAGGAGAGGCTGGCTGCCCAATCAGAGGGACAGGCATGTTAGGCCTAGCGTCCTCACGGGCCAGCCGAGCTGCGATGGCTCGTTGTTGGAACTCCGCGTAGTTGATCTCATCGCGCAGCATAATAAAGCTGCGAATGAGTAACTTCCTGGCCACCGCCACTTTGGCTTTTGGTTTGCCACGGCGTTGGGCCAGGCGGCGGTAGAAGCGTTGCAGCTCGGGATCAGTTTTGACGGCCGTCTGCGTTGCCTCTATTAACAAAAACCGTAGCAAGCGCGAGCCGGCTTTACTAATTCCCAGGTAACGTTTCTTGTCCGCCGACGAACGTTCCATCGGATCAAAGCCGCCATAGGCGGCCAACTTGCGTGTGTTGGGAAAGCGACTTACGGGAATGAGCGTATGCACGATCCCTAAGGAACTGAGCAAACCCAACCCCGGATGAGTGCGCAAGAGAGTGATACGCGGGTCGGGCAGCGCTTGTTGCTTGAGCCACCCTTCCGTTGCCGTAATGCGCTGGTTGAGTTCCTGCAGCAACTCCAGCCATTGTTGTCGTTGTTGTCTCATGACCGGCGACAGCGCCAGTGCTTCTAGTTGTTGTGTACCCTGCCGGGTGAACAAGCGAGCCTGTAACGAAAGGCCGGCCTGAATCGACAACGATTGCAAGCTGTTCTTGATGAGCGTGCGCAGCTTCACCAGCTTATGCCGGTAACGCAGCATGCGCAGGATCTCGCGACTTTCCGGGCTGGGGCGGTGAATGCGTGGAAACTCATCGTGACACAGCAACTCCAGGATCAGTTCCGCATCGCGACGGTCGTTCTTTTGCCGCCGCCGGGCGCGCCGACGAATCTCAGTGGCGTCCCCGAGCCAGACCTGGTGCCCCAGTTCTTCTAACAGTTGTTCGAACCAGGGCGTATAACCGCTGGCCTCGAGGCCCACGATTACCGGACCGCCCAACTCGGCATAGAACTTACGGAGCGCTTCCTTGTGGTCGTGCTTGAGCTCATGGCGAGTGAGCTCTCCGGTTTCAGTTTTCAAACAGCAAATTGTTTGTTGACGTGCATGAAAGTCGACGCCGCAATATATAATGTCTCCCATAGCGGGTGTCTCCTTTCAGTTTCATGTCAACCGTGAGTCTAAACCACTCTCGGGTAAACGAAAGCGGCACCCGCTTGCTTCATAACATCAGAGTTTAATTAAGACACCAACCATTATAGGAGTCGCGACATGAAGTATGCAGTCGCCGGTTTCCTCGTCATTTCGCTTGTATCCGTCGTCGTGATCGGCCAGACCACGAACCAAAGAGCCAAACGCGGCACGTCGAAAACCGGAACGCCCGCGAGCAATCCGGCGCCAGGCAAGACATTGAAAATCTGTCAGGGTGTTCCGATTCCTGAAGGATACATCATCGTCTCTTACGAGAATTCGTCTTCATGTCCGCACGGCGCTTACGTGCTAAAGAAGGACGATGGATCACCGGTCGCGAAGTCAACCGCATCAAGGCCCCGCAAAGTTGGAAACACGATCGGGAATTCAATAGCTCTTAAACCTCCGGAGGAGATCAGCACGTATGCGGAACCACCAGGACTAAAAGGTTCACTCCCAACCACGTCGCTCGCTCCAGTGAATGTGCCCTCGTCAACTAGTCTCGACGACAAAGATGAAGTGGGCGAAGGCGATGTGGTCCGCATTGATACGAACCTTGTGACCGTTCCGGTCGGCGTGCTCGATAGAGACGGCCGGTTTATTTCGGATCTACGGCGCGAACAATTCAAAGTATTCGAGAACGGTGTCGAACAAAAAATCGCCTACTTCGAGCCTACTGAGAAACCGTTCACGGTTGCGCTGCTGCTCGACACCTCAGGCTCGACCTTTTTTCACCTGTGGGAGATCAAAGAAGCCGCGATTGCTTTTGCAAAACAATTGCGTCCGCAGGATCGCGTTCTAGTTGTGACTTTCGACAGGCTGGTCATGCTCTTAACCGAAGCCACGAACGAGTTAAACGTGATTACTGAAGCTATCGAACGAAATGCGATTACAGGGTTCTCTACGCGCCTTTACGACGCAATTGATCTCGTCATCAAAGCGCGTTTGAACAAGATCGAGGGTCGCAAAGCGATAGTGCTTTTCACCGATGGCGTAGATACTGCAAGCTACCAGGCAACATATCAGAGCACGCTTCGTGAGGTTGAAGAACTGGATGCACTCATATACCCGATTAAGTACGATACAACTGATTTCGTGGCCGCCCAAACAAGAACAAATACAACGATAGTGACTACTACGATGAGCGGCAGGCATTTTCCCAGCCGGAGCTCTTCGCACGTAATTTACGGCACACCAAAAGCGAGTGGTCCGGGCACGTCGATCGGTGATTACAAGTTGGCGGATCAATTTCTTCACCAGGTGGCGACGAAGACAGGTGGACGGCTTTACGAGGCGAACGAGCGCACGCAGTTGAAGGACGCCTTTTCCAAAATCGCTGAAGAGCTTCGCCATCAATACAGTCTTGGTTACTATCCTCTGACTACTCTGCAAGGCGGCGAGCGTCGCGAGATTAGGGTCCGCGTGGACCAACCGAATGTAGCCGTGAGAGCTCGAGACGGCTACGTGCAACGAGTTACAGCCAAGTAATAGACCTGTTTACGGGTCCGCGCGCATTCAAGATCATCAAGAAGAGACTCCCACGAAAAAAGAGGGCGCCTACTCTACCCGTGATTTGTAGAGTACGCGCCCAGTGCTTTTGATTGTCCGTCCACTCAGAGCGATTTCAGGTATTCAACCAAATCGCGCTTCTGTTTCGAGGTGAGCCCCAGTCCGAACAAACTGTCGTAATGATTAACGACGGCGTCCAAATCGCGGGCGCTCCCGTCGTGGAAGTAAGGTGGATGTTGCCATAGTGCGCGCAGCGGAGTAGTGCGATATTTTTTTGTCGCACTTCGTTGCGCGTAAAACGGATCCATCCCCACCTCGGAAGCATCATGCAAGAGCGGAACGCTCGGATCTGGTCCACTCAACACGTCGGTAAACGTCGGCGGAATGTGACATGAAGCGCAGCGTGCTTTGCTTTTGAAAAGTGCCTCACCGCGTTTAGCCGCAACTTGATCGAAAGAACCGGGCGGCGGCGGCGGAGCTGCCAAACTCAATTGATATCGAAGCAATTCCGGTAGCTTCGGCGTTACTTGATCGGGTTCTTGAACGATATTGATTCCGAGTCGAGGATCTGAAAAACTGCCATGGCCTCCCATTTCCAATACGGCAACATAATTGTTCCAGTATGAGATTGGTCCATCGCCGGTATATGTTTCAAAACCGACGCCTCTTAGCCCGTACACCGGAGGGATCAAGACCGGCCCATTGAGACCATCCACATTAAACCGGGGATCGAAGCGTCCTGGTCCCCATGAGTTGTAGACTGCTTTTTGCCCTGCCGTGAGAGCAGGCGATAGCGCGATGATTGCTCCGGGATTAAGATCGCGGTTGGCCCAGCCATCGAGCCGATTGCCGATACCAGCCCCAACTGAGTTGTCGACTGTCGAATGACAAATCGCACATGTAATGCCGACGGACTTGAGCTGAGTTCCCCTCACGTTGCCGACTAAGCCGACAACTGCATTTAGTTTAATGAGCTCGACCGTGGTAGCGGGACTGTTTAAGTCACGCGTGGCGAGAAAGTTCGGTGGCAGTGCGGCCGCATCGACCTTCAGTCCGACACCAAGTGCCGTTGCGGGACTCACGGAAGACTGAATTACCTCGTGTATCCGCAGGGTGTCAGTCCATAGCTGTTCGTCACCGAACGTATCAAACCGAAATATTTGCTGTCCTTGATTCACCTGCCCTTGTGCGCGCTGGCTAATGACAAGCGCAACCACGAACAGCACCGCTATCGCTATTTTCAGTACCATGGTTTTACGCATGTTCGTAACCCTCTCATTTTTTGATTGTTCCGTCCGCCGCACCGAAAATGGGGGCAAAGAGCCATGCCAACGGCATGTGTCGGGGTTACTCGTTAGAGGAGGGTAGACAGATCGAGTAAGGGTCTAAAACAATGGAGGTTCTGATGTTCGAGGGAGTATTAGGGTACATCCTAAAACTAATTCGGGCAAGCCTCGCAACATGAAAAACGGAAATGTTGCTCACGATTTCGTCATTACCAGAAGGAACGATGAAAATACGACGTGCATTTCACATGGATTACATCATCATCCTGTAAATCTTATGAATCCTGTAATCATGTAAGAATGACCTTCGTTGCCTTTGCGAGAAGAGTCTAAAGAAAATGGAAAAGAGCCCCCTATCTCCAAATAGCCGTGATTGCCTTTTCTGTCCGAACCACGAGTTTGGCTGGCACTACAAAGATGTGGGTCATGGTCCCCCATTGATCCTGCTCCACGGCATCGGGATGTCGCATTTTGCGTGGAAGAACGTCATCAGTAATCTTGCTGAGGAAAGACGTGTCTTAGCATTTGACATTGCGGGCTTTGGCATAACTCCGCCACTGCCCGATCACATTCAGCCAACTCCAGCCAACCTTGTGGCTGGAGTCAGGTCTTTAGCCGAAACACTGAGCCGGATCGATGAAGAGAGACAAATCAGCAAAGAGTACAACTGCGTAGACATAGTGGGGAACTCTTTGGGAGGGTATCTGGCTCTGGAAGCAGCGAAGATCGGAAAACTGGGCGGCTTTCGAGTCAAATCCGTCGCTGCCATCTCGCCCGCCGGCTTATGGCGGAAGCGTTACCCTTTCCGCAGCGAAGTAGTTCTTCAACTGACGTTGTTGGGAGCCCTCCGCTTACCGCGTCTGACCAGCGCTTTACTTCGCCGAGATTTCACGCGCAAACTGGTGCTGGCTGTTCCAATATCAACCAATGTGCCCGAAGAAGATGCCCATGCGTTGACAAGGATTTTTGCCGCCGCTCCACTCTTTGCCTCCACGACTGCTTTTAACAACTTCCGCCAAAATCTCAAAGATCCTTTTAAGGGTGGCAGGACGAACTTCACAAACATTCGACTCACAATCGCCTTTGGTAAGCGCGACTGGTTACTCCCGCATAGCGCGCGACTTCGCTACGAAATTCCCGAAGATGTGATCTGGCAAGACCGGAAGGGCTGGGGGCATGTACCGATGTGGGATGACCCGGAGGGGGTGACGAAGTTTATTCTTGAAGCAACAGCATGAGGGACGAGTCTGGACCTAGGGCAAAGTGCGATCAAATTACTTATTCAATAACAATCGTTTTCCTTCTGCGAACTGTTCGTCTTTTTCCTTTTGCTTTTGTTGAATAAGTCCGTTGAAGTAAATCCACTTGTCGTTGAGTCCCTTTGCGTCATTAATCGTGCTGTCTGAGACGAGTTGGGCTTGCGCTTTGAACAACTCACCCATCTCTACATCGTTTCTCACTGATGCTGCGATAAGTGCCGTTCCCTTTTTCTCCTGATCCGTACTCATCAGGCGACTTGCCTCTTCATACTTCTCTGCTGCTTCCTTCCCCACTCGGGAGCTTTCGCCTATAAGCGGTATTACTTTCTCTACTCGACTAATCAACCGATCTCGATTCAAAGGAAACTGTGCCCGGTTCTGCTCTGTCAATATCTGACTCAACTCCCGAGCCCATCGTTCGGCAATCTCTCCTTGCTGCTGAAGGAGTGCGGTGGCCTCGGAGAAGAGTCGATCACCCTCTGCACTTGAACGACATCCAGGCAAGCTGAGCAACAATAAACAGAGTACGAAGAACGTCGCGTCAAAGCCCGAGAACCGATTTCTTTTCAGATTCATAGATTTAAGATACATGCCCGACAGAAAACCGAAGATAGAAATCGGTCTGTCTTCATCTGTCTATCCTTACCTGGATTTATCTCCCGAGACAATAAGCATTTGTGCCGGGAAGCTCATTTGTTCATTGGGAAAGAACTCGGCCACCGCTTCCTTTACTTCGTTTGCAATTGTCAGACGTAGATCTGAAGAGAGTGCATCCAACTTTTCTCTAAGCGTCCCCGAGGTGGCAGAACGCATTTCCCAAAACTCTTCGCTGGAAATAGGAGCCTCGATTTTAAACTTTAATAATCGTTCCCGAACGTTCACCGCACCTGCTTCGGTAAGAACTCCAACGAGCTTGCCAGGCTCTGCGAATCTGAACGCACTGGGCCCGTCCGGATCAGCAGGCTCAGTTTTCAGGTGACGTGAGACTACATCCGTGACTATATATGCGAATGGATTCGCGTTGCTCTCATGCCATACTACAAACGATAACGTACCTTCCGATTTCGTCACGCGCAGCATCTCGCGTACAGCCGCGTGGGGATCAGGAAAAAACATCGCTCCTAAGCGACTAACCGTTGCGTCGAAGGAGTTATTTTCGAACGGCAAAGAATCCGCCTGACATTGTTGGAATTGAATATTCTTTACCCCACGACGAGCCGCCTCGCTCTCTGCGGCAGCTACCATTTCGGCGACGGCATCTGTGCACATTACCGACCCGGCGGGACCAACCTTCTCCGCGATTGTTAGCGATGGTTCACCGGGACCTCCCGCCACGTCTAACACGGCGTCGCCCTCAATGATGCCAGCCTCTTCAATCAGTGCCGATGTAACCGGCGCGAACATTTTCCGTATGGTTCGCGCATGCGTTTCCCAATACTTTGCTGAATCGCGCCACTCGCGCAACGATTCGCTAAATTGTACCTGGCTCATTATTGATAGACTCCACTGGGCCGTACTCAGCACTCAAACGCTTCTGCTCGGCTGCGGCAATGTGTATAGCATTGGACCATCCTATCGCTCCTGGTTGGTCCTTGTGATAGTCCCTCACGCATTGTAATCTTGACACTCACCCCCACGTAATTCAAGGACGTCGTCACGCCGCAATTCTTATCCCCCGAATACTTTCAAAGAGGAGACGAACATGAGTGAACTCCGGTATCCAAACGAAAGCAGAGAGTATCGCGATGCCCGCGACGCATTGCTCAAAGACGAACAGGAGCTTATCGAGAAAGTAAAATCTGTGGCAGAAAAACGCCGCAATCTCCCGCTCGGGGGACAGTTGAAAGACGACTACGTGTTTCAATGGGCCATCGATGGGAAAGTGGGCAAAAGCGTGAAATTCTCCGAACTATTTGGGGACAAAAACACACTCCTGCTTTATTCGTTTATGTTCGGGCCAAACTGGGACAACCCCTGCACGTCCTGTACGTCGCTCGTCGATGGCTTTGATCGAACCTGGTATCAGGTCAACCAAAACGCTTCGTTTGCCGCAATTGCCAAAGCCCCGCCCGAGCGGATCAATGCCTGGGCCAAACAACGTGGATGGTCGCAAATCTGGCTGCTTTCCGGAGCGAACTCTCCCTATCAAGCCGATTACAAATGCCAGGGAGACTCTGATGATATGCAATTGCCGGTAATGCATGTATTCACTAAGAAGGATGGAAAAATTTTTCATTTCTGGGGAACTGAAACGTCGTCGAACCATGTCGATACGGTGTGGCCTTATTGGAATCTGATGGACTTTACGCCAGAGGGTTGGCCGAACATTCTTACTCCACCACAAAATTTCAGGTCCGAGTTTCTGGAGAAAAACTATCTGGAAAAAGAGTAGGTTTTGGCAATCGCCACGACGGATACGACGAAGGCTCAGCGAAATCGTAGATCTCGTGGCGTAGCTGCGGGATTAGAAATGTCACAACGCATGGCTTCCGAGCGAGCGTTTTTTGCCATCGCTGCGCTGCTCTTCGCCGCGAGCACAGCGGTAACGATCGTCTGGTGCGGGTCCATGTCGGCGCTGGGCGGGATGCCGATGCCCGGCGGCTGGACCATGTCGATGGCGTGGATGCGGATGCCCGGGCAGACGTGGGCCGGCGCCGGGGCGTCGTTCGTTGGCATGTGGGTGGTGATGATGGTAGCGATGATGCTGCCCTCGTTGGTTGCAATGCTTTCACGCTACCGCAAGGCTGTTGGCCCAGGCAAGCCGCACCTGGATCGACTGACTGTGCTTGTTGGCCTCGGTTACTTTTCCGTCTGGACCATCTTTGGACTGGTCGCGTTTCTCATCGGCGTGGCGCTGGCCATGATCGAGATGCAACAGGCGGCCCTGTCGCGCGCCGTTCCGGTCGCGATCGGTGTGGTCGTCGTAATCGCCGGGGTACTCCAATTCACCGCGTGGAAGGCGCGTCACCTTGCCTGCTGCCGAGAGACACCTGGGCCCGGCCGGATGTTGGCAGCTAATGCCCCTACGGCCTGGCGACACGGCCTGCGCCTCGGCGTCCATTGCGCCCAATGCTGTGCCGGTCTAATAGCGATTCTCCTGGTCATCGGCGTCATGGACCTGCGTGCGATGGGCATCGTCGCGGTGGCCATAACCGTCGAACGTCTCGCACCGAACGGTGAGCGCATCGCGCGAGTCACAGGCGTTGTAATCGTTGGAGCTGGATTGTTTCTGATCGCGCGAGCAGTGGGGCTCGTATGATGTTGAAACCTTTACTGGTAAAACATTGGCGCGCGGTTGAGCCTGGCGAACTACGTTTTCTTAACCAACTCTTTCACAAACGTTGATAGCCCCTCGAACGATTCCGCGTAGAACTCGGCGGGAAAACGCTGCCGCAGATTTAAATCGCGGAAAGCCTCGCCGCCCAGTACCGTTGTGCCGTTGATCTTCTCGATGATTTTGCGGAATTGCGCATACTCTGTCGTTGCCCGATCCAAATCAACAATGGACCTTGCCGAGATACAGACAAGGTCAGGTTTGTTCTGGGCCACCATGTCGCGCAGTGTAAACAGCGGTGTATTTGGTCCAAGATTCCGGACGTCCAGGCCTTCACTTTCAAATATTATCTCAGCCAGATGAATCGGCAGTTCGTGCAAGTCTCCTTCGATGCCGCAACATACAGCCTTCAAACCCGTCGCCTGCCCCGGCACGACGATGCCTCGTAGTTTTTGCAGCGCGGTAAGCATTACGCGAGTAGCCAGATGTTCGTCAGCTATCGTTATCGTTCCGTTGAACCAGAGATCGCCGACGCGGTGCATCGCATCAGTTATAGTCGTATCAAAGATGGTTGGGAGCGCATGATTCTGTAGGTAAGCATCAATAAGTTTAGCCGTAGCTTCCGCTTCTTTGTCGCTCAACAACAACTCGCTAAAACTTTCGGCCGAAGGCAACCTGCCGGAAACCATTTTTTTCCCGGCACGTTTCGCCGACGTCTGAGCAGCGGGCTCGAGGCCTTGCTCGCGCCGCAATCGCGCGATGCTCTGAATACTAAATCGCCTGTGACCGCCCACGGTCTTCTTGGGAACTAACAGACCATCGTCAGCCCAGCGCTTCACAGTCGCTTCACTCACGAGCAACAGCCTGGCGACTTCCCTGGTTGTCAGATTAGCAGCGGCCATCGTTTTTCTTTCTGTCACGTTCGCACCATACCAAAATCGCCCATTTCGTGCAAGGAATAACGCTATTTATCGACTTGCTTGACAGCCTTCCAAACCTCATGTACCTTGAAATCGCTTAAACCGCTCATCCGAGCAGAGTCGGAGCTAAAAGATAACCAGGAACGAAAGACCTGAGTTCAAAGAACAAGACGGCTCCGAGGGGGAGCCATAAACAAGGAGGAAAGAGAGTTAACAATGAAGCTTACTAAATCGATCGGAAGGATGATCATTGCTCGAGGCGCACTGCTGTCGCTGCTTGCAGTATTTGGAGCCCAGCCGCTGTCAGCGAAAGTGGACGTTCCGGGAGAAACCGGCCAACATCGTGGAGACTGCGGTCGCCGCGGGTCAGTTCAAGACTTTGGCAGCGGCGCTGGAGGCGGCTGGACTGATCGACGCCTTGACGGGTAAAGGCCCGTTCACAGTCTTCGCGCCGACAGATGAGGCTTTTGCAAAACTACCTGCGGGCACTGTCGAATCTCTGCTCAAACCAGAGAACAAAGAGAAGCTTAAAGCCATACTTCTCTATCACGTCGTGCCTGGAAATGTCACCGCAAAGCAAGTGACGAAATTGAACGGCCGTACTGTGAAAACACTTGAGGGCGCGTCGATCAAAGTCAGCACAACGCATGGCGTAATGGTTAACGATTCTCGTGTAACGAAGACGGATATCCAGGCGTCAAATGGTGTCATACACGTTATCGACACCGTGCTCGTGCCAAAAATGTGAACGTCGATGACGGCTTAATTTTCGAGCAAGGGGGGAGGAAGAGGAGAGTGGTGGTCTTTCGGACACAGGGACCACCCACTCCTTTCTGAATCGAGTTGTTTGCACTTTTTCGGATTACAGGAGAGAAGTTGATGACTGCAAGTATTTTCATAATAACGTTCCTTACGTTCATCGGATTGGCAGCAGTAGCACAGGGAACTCGAAAAGACGAGCTCGAGGTGGTCCAATCAGTCGACCTGACACGATACGCCGGCCGCTGGTACGAGATCGCGCGCCTGCCGAATTCATTCCAAAAGAAATGCGCCGGCGCGGTGACGGCTAACTACACGAGACGTGCAGACGGAAAAATCGAAGTCATTAATCAGTGCCGTAAAGCCTCTGGTGAGTATGCTACGGCCAGAGGTGAGGCGAAAATTGTCGATAAGAAAACAAATGCCAAATTGAAGGTGACGTTTTTCTGGCCGTTCTATGGTGATTACTGGATTCTGGATCTTGGCCCAAACTATGAATACGCCGTAGTCGGCGAGCCTGATCGAGAATATCTTTGGATATTGAGCAGGTCACCTCGAATGGACGAAGCACTATACCAGCAGTTACTACAGGATATGGCGGCGAAGGGGTTCAACACTGAGATGATGATCAGAACTTCGCAACCGATCACCGAAGGCCGAGGTTGATCGTCTTGCCCTAAGCTTTGAACTGCGTTCACTTAGGCTGGGACACTCTACGTTTATTCTTCCGAATCTTCACGGTTACTCCAGCTAGTCCCGTGGCTAGTAGCAACATCGTAGTCGGCTCGGGAATTACGACGCCACCCACGGGTGTAATCTCTCCCAGGCCAATGATCGTGCCATGGAAGGCTCCGTTCAGGCCGCCGCTGGCACGAGTGGGTACGATTATGTAAGTCGTTCCTGCGGATAGATCGAAGCTAAACGGAGGACCAATGGCGATGAGGGCGTTGCTCAAGGGTGTTGACGGGTCGAAGGTATTCTCATAAAGCACCAGGACCGGAACAAAATCGTTGAAATCAGCCGTAAGCGTAAAGTTGTATGTCCCATCGAGTGAAACCATAAACATTTGCGCATTGAAAGGGACGATTATTCCGGAGAGAGTTGTGGGCGGGACGCCTGCGTCCGGCCGGTTAAATCCGCCAAATAGGCCGCTGAAGTAAGTGAACGTATCTGCCGATGCGGGCGTAGCGGACAGTGCAATAAAAGCCGTGAGAACCGAAGCTCTTATTAGGGTGATATTGAGTTTTTTCATTTCCGTTTCTCCTTGAAAGGTCGGTCAAAGCACAAAGACGCAGCCCAACGGCCCGCGCTCGTGCCTTGCAGTCATAGAGGTTCAACTAAGCTGGCGAAGCGAGGGTTTCTCTTGTCAGCGCGAGGTGTAGGTCTTAACGGGCGGGCGTGACTCGCAGATCGAACACTTCGGTGCGAGCAGCATATACTCCTATAGTGAGCAACTGTCAATACTAAGCGGGTTCGTTATGCGACACTTGAAGAGTTACATTCTTCGGCGCTTGCGAATGGCCCGAATATATCTTTCTCGCGAAGCCTGGTCAGGCAAAGTTTCTGTGCACCGACTTCCAGAGTTATTGGCGAAACCTTCTCCGTGGAGTGGAATTGCTGCCCAGGGCGCCGAACGCCCGGCTGACTGCCTGCGCTAGAGATCGCGGCTCTAACACCAAGCAAATGTTTTCTTCTCAAACTCAACTTCTGCGCAATCTCACCAACATCAAGTTTGAGATTTTTATTGTTGCTTTCACTATTCTGCCGTTCTTCATGCTGGCTTACTTCTATTCTATCTTGCCTGAGCGAGTGCCTCTGTTTCTGACCTTAACCGGCGACGTTGAGACTTGGGCGGAGAAAAACGTGGTATCAGTTTTTCGCGTACCGTTGCTGGCTGTTGTTATGCAGACAGCTTGCCTGTTAATGAGATACGGCACGCTACAGGCTGGAGCGCTGGCGTCTTTCGAAGCCGGCAGCGAGCAATCGAAACTCCAGCAACGATACCTTCGTCTCAACGCTGGTTTGTGGGATTGGTTTCGCTGGACCATCGCATTCAAGATGATCGCCGAGTCGCTCAGCACGATTTTTCTCAGTCTTGATCGGTTCAAATTTCTCGCGCAACCGACCTTTGTTTTTACCGCGATCGCTTCATTGATAGGGGTGGCCGGTGCGCTGTTTTATGTTTATCGGCTGCTTGTAATGAGGCGTGACATGAAAGCAAAGTTCGGCGAGGAATACGTGCCGAAGCCGGTCGATACGCGACGTGTGTACGGAGGTGTTTTGTATTTCAATCCTTCTGATCCCGCTTTGTTCGTGAGCAAATATATTTTCAATTTCGCAAACAAATGGGCCTGGGTTTTCATCGCCTGCATAATTTCTTACCCGTTGCTGGTATTTTTCCCCGAATGATGGCCTGTTCTCATCCCTTCCCTTCGCCAACTTCCAAAAACTCACCCTGCCTCTGAAACGATTTTCCGGTTGTGGACATAACTAATTGGGAATCAATTGCAGAGGAAGAAAATGAGTAGAAATCTACAATCTCGAAACGGATTGAGCCCTGCCGCCATTTTGCCTGCCGAGCCAGCAGCACCAAAGCTTTTCGACGGCACAGCTCAACCTAAACCAAAAGAGGGGCTCTCGCGGTTTCAGACTGTCCTCACAACGTTCTTTCTATTGTCATGGCTCTCTCTTTTCGCGGGCGGTATCACAATGGATACCACAAAATTCCGCTGTGTGATTAGCCCTAATGGAGTTACGAGACTAGCGGCCGAGGGCATGCCCGGTCAGCCCGTCGGGCAGTTATGTAAGGACGAGGCGATCTGGATCCCAGCCTGGCCTGCAAGGCTCGCGGACACATATAGAGTCGCCATTTCCTGGTTGGCGATCCTGCTTTTTCTTCCTCCCACTGAACCTGGCAATGATATCAGCAACCGCCGGTGCTCTCGGGGCTTTTGGAAACAAGGCCCATCTCGAGCCGGATGAAAGGCCCTCAGAGTCACAGGACAATAGTAGTCTTCTCATGTCGGGCCTACTACGCGGCTTGTTCGTCTACCTCTTTTTCATCTCGGGGCTGCTGCTCTTTGACGACAAACCTTTTTCCAGTCCGGGGCCCGGTCAGTACATCCGGCTCGCGGGCTTCGTCTCATTGATCAGCTTCCTGGTCAACTATCGACCGCACCTCTTCGCGTCGATTTCCGATTGGGCGTATGAACGAATCAATACACGCAAGGTGGTTCCGGAAAAGAGTTCTCCGGACAAGGCCACGTTCACAAAGACAACTACGATCGACGAGGAGATGAAAGTTGAGATACCCGTCACTGAAGGGGATGCTGGCAGCAATGGCCAGACACACCCGCCGGTACCGGCCGCGAGTGCGCTGCCCGACAACGACAAAATTTATGGAGGAAAGAAATGAATCGATTGAGCCAACCCGCACTCATGAAAATCGTTTTCGCGCTAATCGGTCTCATCATCGGGCTGCTGGACTATTTCATAAAACAGCCTGATCTCTCCGGAAGCATATTCAAAGCCTTTGTAGTAACTGCGATTTTGTTCATAGGTGAATTGGTTTTCGAAACTCGAGAGGCGCAGAAGCGAGATAAAGAGACTCACAGTACATTTGTCCGTCGAAACCGAAACTTGACGGGCACACTCCTGTCTCAATTAAACGCGGAGCTGGAGGGAGCGGTTAAGGTTCAGGATAATCAGTTTGTTGTCGATCACCAAACGCTCGCAATTTTGAGTTACGACACATTCTGGAAATTGCTGGTTGAGCAAATCGAAAGCGGACGAAAAATGACCGTCTACACTATTCATAGCTGTGCCCTCGATGTTTGGGTCGAACATCCCCTGACAAACAGCCTTCTGAATCGGCAGCGGGATTTCTGTCAAAAGGGAGGCAAAATCGTTCGTATTCTCTGTGATCGCAGTCCGGTTTTTAGTGAGCAGGTCCGCTCGGCTGCGAAAAGCATGGGTGAGGCCGGCATTGAAGTGTTTTACTACAATCTGGCGAGTCTAAGAATTGCCGATCATACTTTCGCATGGGATTACGCAATAGTGGATGAAACAGGTGACGCCGCAATCTGGGATTCATTCGCAAACATGCCGGGAGGAGTAATTGGAGAAGCAGTCTACTTAAATCAAGGCAAATACAAAGGCAAAGACTTGAGGGAGTTATGGAAAACGGTTCGGTCGTTTTCAAACCCGATACCATTGGAGACCCCAGCTGCACCTTAATTCATGAACAGCAAGCGGGCGGTATGGCAATTTCGTGCTCGTTAGCGTTTTCCGTTGCTGAGACGAAGAGAACTCATGAAACGCTCGGCGGTAGGTGACTTTAGACCATCCGAGTTCTCACCTATAAAGACTATGATGTAGATCTTATCTCCTTGATCGAAAATTCTGCCTCTTGTGAAAATTTCGTTGCTTCTCCCGTATTCAAAAACTTTACTTTCTTTAGACCAAACGTATTCCCTTCCCTTTAATCGATTAACCTCGATCCCCTTCTCGCTCGTTGGCTTCGGATCATCATCATCTCCGATCACCATAATGCTTAAATACTCGAGCAGGTCACTCCTCGAAAACGACTTAAAAATATCGGCTTTTCCATTTATGACGAAGACTTTAAATCTACTGTACTGACCAGATGGATCGTCTTCGTAAAGGGAAATATAAGAAGCAAGACTCTCGCTCTGGTCTGGACCATGGTTAGCCCGGTTTTTACGTTCGTTCGTCTTAACCATCCGGCTGGTAGCTGGTATTTCAACGGTAAACTGATCATCCGTTGACGAGTAAACACGCCAATCCCGAGATTGCCCACGAACAATCAGGTCCAGTGGGGCAACAACTAATATGACAAGTAAAGCATGGGCGATGCAGTGCATGAGCTGCGGGTCCAAAAACGCACTTCATAGGAAGAAGCGGAGTTCCAATCTCACAATGGGAGATGATAACACGCGGAAAAGTTACATACGGACGTTCAGCGATCCGGTGGCGTTTTGACGCAGAGTTCCATCCTTACGCCAGGTTTTGTTGTTGAGTGAACGGCACGACTCGATAAAGAAATGAATTCTCGCAATTATCTCCCTTATCTAATGAACCACCTTGTGGGATGTCTTTGTACTCAGATGTCTTTGTACTCAGATTGACGGCAATTTCGAATTCTAGTAGATTGTGGCCGCTTTAAGACAAGGAACTACCCACGGTCGGAGCAGTGCGACGCACCGCAACGGCAATGTGGAGGGTATGGTCATAACGCCCTTTGATCACTCCTCTCCTTCCTCTTTCTCACACTAGGAAATCCCGATCACAAGGAGACACCATGAAACGCAGCAAAATATTTCTTTTTGCCGGGTTGTTGATCACAGCCCTGGCTGCCACCACCACTCTGCTGCGGCCGATGTCGGCTGCCGCAGTTGGACCATCCGTTTCCGGCCACGGAACTATCCTGCTACAGGATACGGAAGGTCGAACCGTCAGAAGACAGTTTTCCTTCAATGCGAGGCAAATGCCGGATGGTACCGTTCAGGGAAGCGCGATACTTCACAATCCATCTTTTGACCCAAAGTACGATGTTCAGTTCAACATCACTTGCCTGCAAATTGTCGGAAACAGGGCCAGCCTGGGCGGCTCAATCAAGAAGACAAGTGATGCCGTTTTCAACGATGAGTTTGACGCAGCCTTCTTTACCGTTTTTGACAACGGTGAACCAGGCCTGAACAACGATACGATCAGCGAGGTCTTCTTCGACAATGTCGTCGAGCCAAGTGCTTGCCAGTTTATTGGTGCTGATGATTTCCCGCAGATACCAATCGAATCCGGCAGCGTACATGTAAGACAGTAGCAGCGGTGAGTTTTTATAGAGTTGTAGGTTCAGAGGCTCGTCAGATGACGAGCCTCTTTCTTCTTTCTGTAAAGGATGCCGACGGCAAGCCTTGATGTTTACTTGATCCGCACGTAGATATGGGCAATTGGGGATCCATCAGTCGCAGAAACTTTCTTCACCTTAAGATAAGGCTGGCGACTAACAAGTTCACCAAGCTTCTCGAACCCATAGTTCCGAGGATCGAATGACGGATTGCTTTTTGCGACCAATGAACCCACATTTGACAGACGAGCCCAGCCATCCTCTTTTGCCGCACCGGCTATTGCCGCAATGAGAAGTGGCTTTAATCGCTCCTGTGCCGCCTTGATCGCAGCAGGTTCAGCAACTGGTGCGCGAAGAATCTCGGTGTAAACGAACTTATCGCAGGCGGCCACAAATGCACGCGGCGTCTTCTTTTCTCCAAAACCGTAAACTGCAAGACCTGCCTCACGGACTCTTGTCGCCAGGCGTGTGAAATCACTGTCTGATGACACCAGGCAAAATCCGTCTACCCTTCCGCCGTGAAGCAAGTCCATTGCATCGATTATCAGTGCCGAGTCAGTCGCGTTCTTTCCGATCGTGTACTTAAACTGCTGGATTGGCTGAATCGCGAGACTATTGAGGGTTTCTTTCCAGCTATTGAGATGTGGTGTGGTCCAATCACCGTAAGCACGTTTGATCGTGGCAGTGCCATACCGCGCTACCTCTGTCAGCAGGTCACCGATGACTGATGCCTGGGCATTGTCAGCGTCGATGAGCACGGCGAGCTTGTCGGTATTCGGTGATGGCATTGCTACCGTTCACCCCGAAGCAGCGGCAAACGCTTGTACGACTCAATCATCAGATTAAGAAAGCTTTCTTCAGAAAGACGATCGTCATTGCGTAACTGCATCGCGCCGATCACGCCGATTGCCAGCAGCGCGCCAATGATAACAACGCCAGTCATAACTCCGGCGGTGATCGAAACCCAATTGCTAATCGCTACCGCAGCGCCGACGATCGCAGCAAGCACAACGACAAATACCACCGTATAGGAGACGATCGAACCCGTTGGATTGTTAGGCCGAGGTAAAACGGGTTGTGGCGACTGTCTACTTAAGTCTTCAGGCATACGAAGAATTAATCTCCCTTCTTTGCGGTCTTCATGGAGGCGACGTTCCAAACGGACGTTTGAATCTTCTACTCCGTCGAGCAATTCCCGAACAGAAAATTCCTTGCGCAATTGAGATACCACGATCTCTGGTTTGTTCATCTCTTCGTGAACTATCAAGTCGTTGTATGAAACCAGCACTTCCGGATAACCAGGCACCGGGATCATCTGTTTGATCTCGATCTTGAAGTTGCTATTGATTTCATCAAACGCCGAACGAATTACCGCGAGGAAGGCACGCCGAGTTTGCTCTTTGCCGTTGATTGCGATAAAGATTTTTCGGTCCACCAAATCAGCTTTGATCTTCGCCCGGTTCTCGCCGCTTTGTAAGAAAACGCCGTTCTTCCAGTAATATTGCTTCGTAATGTACTGGTTCATCCGCGTAATGAAGCGCGAGATAACAGCGTCTGGCAACACTTCGTAGTGATATTGAAACTTGAGTGCGGTTGCATCCTCCCAGGGAATGTCGAGTTCGTTGTCGTGCAGGTGACGTGGAATCAGGTAGTGGCCCGGCCGGTCGGTAAACTCAAAGCACAATTCAAAATGCTTCATCACCTCAATCAACCGGCGATGCGTGTGAGGAGGGATAATGCTTCGTTGCTTCGGGTAACCCGGCCAGGATCTCGCCTACGTCGTTCAATTCGAATTGTCCTTGTGTTTTGACCAATTCAGGTGAAGTCAACAAAGCATAAACACCCTGCGTCACCCAGCGTGGATTGAGCACATGGGTGTCCCCGGGAAAACGAATGACTGTTCCCAGAACGTGGAGCATGTCCAGCAACGAGTTGCGGAGGTCGTCGTCATTCAATTTCTCTTCGTCACAGATTTTAAAATACATTTCGACTGGGATGTAGTCAGCACGCATCTCCTTCAGTCGTTTCTTTATGGCCAACCACTCACTAGGCCAGATGTCGCGTACGTGTTTCAATGCTTCGGCTTCCCGCGCAATCGCCGCTTTCAGTACCGCAATGCCATCGCCCGTCGCGCACGATGCTTCCACAAAATCGCGGATATTGTATTTTTCCTGTAAAGCCTTTCGATCCACATTGAATGGGCGTTGGCCCTTTAACTGATCGATCTGGTTGATGATGATGATTATTGGAGAATTGCCGGCGAAACTTTCTATAAGCTTTAACCAGTATTCGATATTGCTAAGCTGATCGCCTTTACGTGCATCGATTACTAACAGGTAAAGACTGCGTGTGGTCAGAAAGAACTGGTGGGTTGAATGCTGGATCTCCTGGCCGCCGAAATCCCAAATGTTCAGCTTGATTGGATCCTTTTTCCGTTTGACTTCGCTCTGAAGTATCTGCATCTCGTCGTTAATCTCGACTCCGAGCGTTGTCTGCTTGTTCGGATTAAAGGTGTTAGTAATTAGCCTTTCGACAACGGAGCTCTTGCCGACCTTTCCGTCTCCAACAACCAGCAGCTTAGCCTCATTCAACCGTTCTCCAGTTTCCAATCCTGACAACGCTACAAAGATTGCTTTTACATCTCGTGGATCACGTAGAGCTTCTGGAGAAATGGGAAGCGGATTATTCCGAAGGTCGAGGTAAGTCAAATTCGTCAGCCGCGTGAACTTTGCCGGCAGGCGCGTCAGTTGATTGCTGGCCAGGTCCAAGCCGGTCAAATTCGTCAGCCGCGGGAACCCTGCCGGCAGGCGCGTCAGTTCATTGTCACGCAGAGACAAGTAGGTCAGACTCGTCAGCCTCGTGACCTCTGCCGACAGGCTCGTCAGTTGATTGCCACTCAGAAGCAAGTGGGCCAATTTGGTCAGCCGCTTGATCTCTGCTGGTAGGCTCGTCAGTTGATTGCGGCTCAGAGACAAGTCGGTCAGACTCGTCAGCCTCGTGACCTCTGCCGGCAGGCTCGGCAGTCGATTGTTGTTCAGATTCAAGCTCGTCAGATTCGTCAGCCGCGTGATCTCTACCGGCAGGCTCGTCAGTTCATTGAAGCTCAGATTCAAGCTGGTCAGACTTGTTAGTTGAGTGACCTCTGCCGGCACGCTCGTTAGGTTCCTTTTGCTCAGATCCAAGCTGGTCGCGTCGCGGCTGATAGGTGGTAGTTCCATTTGGGCCGGTTCGTGTGGTCTGTTGAGGATATGAGAACCCGTTAACTCCGGGTGGCTTATATCACTGCGATGCGACGACATTCAAGCTCTTTGGAGTGCGGTGCCTTGGCACCGCTTTGGCCAAAGCGCCGACAAGTCGGCGCACTCCAAGGAGGCGCATAATCAACTCGCACATTAACAGACACAAGCGAAAATATTTCTGCTATGGTGCGAACACCGCGAATTAACCAACGTTCAGAAGCGGAACTATATGGCCAGCCTCCGCCCTAAGTTACGTGGGAAGTCGGTGTTCGCTACGGCTTGACCTGCAGCGCCAGGGGCATCGGCTTATCCGGCGCGGCGGTCGCGATCTCGCGGCTGAAGCGCAGCGTTGTTCCGTCAAACGTCCACCTGCCGTCGCTGCAGCGCGAGCTGGGTTCGATCGACTTTCCCACACGCACGCGCAACGCATTCGCCGTGGCCTCACGCTCGGCGCGAGCGCGAAACGCGCGGCGCCAAACCGATGAAAGGTCAGTCCCAAGATCATTCATTGGCGTGTTCACATCACACCGCGTCTCTTTGAACAACGCTTCAGCGATCCCGCGGTCACGATCCACAGAGTCTGCCAGCCACTTCGTCGGAAACCACACGCCGTCCGTCGAGTACGACGCCGCTTGGTAATGAAACGCCTCGAGCAACGGCCGGACATGATCGCGATCCTGCAACTCGCCGAGCCACGCGGGTACGGGCAGCGGCATTTTCCAGGCGACCGCGTTGATCATGCGCGTCATGGTCAGCACGGCCGTCTGGGCCATCATCTGCGGATGCTGCTCCATCGAGCGGGCAAGTTTCCAGGCGGCGTGCAGATCATCCCACGCGGTCCAATCGTTAGCACGCGCTTTCGTGAGCGCACTCGCCACGAGCGTTCTCGCCACCCTCATCTGCACTCCACGCAATTCCGCGACAACGGCGTCGTCAAACTCTACCCGGCGCTCCCATACGATCGGCTCGCGCAGCAGCAGGTCGCGGATCGCGGCGACGTCGGGAAGCGCCGGCGGATCGCCGATGGACATCTCGCCACGCACAATCTCGCGCTCCAGGAATTCGTCGACGACTTTGTTTTCAGGAAGCGCTTTGGCGAGTTCCGTCAGGTTCGCAGACGCGTCATTGGCCTGTAGCGACGGCCACCGATTCGCGGCCTCGTCGAGCGCTCCCATCCCACCCGGCCACGGCCGAGCGGCGGAAGTTTCAACGGCGCCTTCGTTCCTAAACCATAAAAAGAACCAGGCGACCAGTGCGATCACAAAGACCAGGACTATCAGCGCTTGCTTCATAGTTTCCTCAACACAAGGCCATGGTTTGTCACACCACTAAAATTCAGTGACATATTATCAGGAGCAGGTAGACCGGTGTGTGAGCAGAGGGCAAACTATCGCCGCCTCCTCATGCTGTACGCCGTGAACTGAATCGCCTCCCGCACCTCGCCGCTCCGATAGAGTTGTAACAACTCCCGGCGGCGCTCTAGCTCTACATCATCTACACCGGGTGCTTCGACGAGCCATTGAAGATCTGCCTCAACCTGATCTCTCGTTTCATTCTTGAGGCACAGGAGCGTCAAACCTGTGAACGGAAAGTGCTCGAAGTTCTCGATGAGAAACTCGCGCAGCGCCGGGCTGCGACGGAGGTGAAACATAATGATTCGATCGACGCCGCGAACCGGGTATTCCGGGAAAGCGGCTGAGTGCATCAATGCCGAGGCGAAGTTATTTAGTATGAGTTCCGCCATCGCTTTGATTTCATCCAACGAGACCTCATCGTTGGGGCTCCACTCAGCCTCGCTATAAAAGTATGGCCGCAGTTTCGGTCGCTCGACGAAGAGCAGGAGATGGTTCGAGGTCTCGGTGACAGCTCGTTGGATCAGGTACAGATCAGGCTGCTTTTGGGCGATCTCCAGTTGTCTCACGGCAGTATCGATTTGGTCCTTGGCAAGGCGAAGCTGTTTTCGAAAAACAGAGAAGTTCAACAACCCCACCAGCACGAGCAGCAGCGTCCCTGCGAAACCAAGCACGCCGATCAGCGCTTCAATTGCCATTTTGCTTACGTGTCTCCTCCCACAAAAAGCTCATTCTGACGCAGAGTTTCCATCTACTTCAAACCCAAAGAAGTAACCTGTGATGTCGCGCTCTCTCCGAGAGTCACTTTCTATACCTCTCAGCTGGTTATATAGTAGGTCCATGCCGGTTCTGCGATTCATGGAAGAGCTGTTAGCGCTTGAAGCAGAAACAAAATTCCTGTTGGCTGCCGGCGATCGCTCTTACGAACAAACATTGATGCAGGAGTTGTTGAGAATATTCAAAGAGGCTGAACGTCTGTTTGGTCCGAGAGATGAGTCATACAAACTGTCGGTACCTCGCCTTACCGAGTGCAATACTTCGCGAAGTTTTATCTTTGGGCCGTTGCGGATGACCAGAATATATCTGAGTCGTGATTGCCGGACTAAGCCCTGGCTTGCTTCGTTGGAACTCGCTCATGAAGCGGTCCATGTGCTGAGCCCCGCCGCATTTGGTTCGGGTCTGACGATCCTGGAAGAAGGGCTGGCGGAATGGTTCGCCCAGAGATATGTGACTCGCGTTCATGGGCTTTCGTTTGAGAGAGGTGCTAATCCTAAGGCTGATGCCGTGATGCGGGCCGTCTCGACTCTGCTGGCCAGGAATCAATCCTTGATAAAAGAATTGCGAACTCGTCAACCCGTAATCTCAAAAATTGATGAAAAACTCCTGGTTGACGTGGCTGGTATCGAACTTAGCCAGGCAAAGTTTCTGTGTACCGACTTCAAAAGTTACTGGCAAACACAGTCTGCCTGGAGCGGCCTTGCTGCCCAGGGCGCTGAACGCGTTGCAACTTGTCTGCGCTCGATCTGGAGCTAAGGTGACTTACTCGTACCTGAGCGTTTCCAGCGGATCGACTCTCGTCGCGCGTCGCGCCGGTAAATAACAGGCAAGCAGAGTCACTCCCACCAGTAACGCTGTAACGACTCCAATCGTGAGCACGTCGGTTGTCGTCAATCCAACCAACATACTCGATAACAAACGCGTCACCGCAAGTGATGCGGGAATACCGATGACGAGGCCAATCAGAACCAGCTTCATGCCCTGCATCAGCACGAGAATTAGAACGTTGTGCGCCTGTGCTCCCAGCGCCATGCGTATTCCGATTTCGCGTGTGCGTTGGACCACCAGCCAGGCCATCACGCCATAGAGCCCAATCACCGCCAACATCAGAGCCAGAGTGCCGAGCGCAGTCGCTCCGTGTGACGCGGCAGACATGATCGTCTGTTCTCCGGCGATTTGCTCTTCGAACGTTTTCACAGACAGTCGAAGCACAGGCTCGACAGCATAAGCCTCACGGCGCGCGAGATCTTTCAGGGCCGCGGCGTCTGTCGTGGTTCGCACCAGCACTGTCGTATCCATTTGGCCAGGCGCAGCGCCGGGAGTATAGAGGATGAGCGGCAGTGGCTCTCCCGATCGATAAATCCGGTTATCACGCGCAACGCCGACTACCTGCGCCGAAGAAAATATGATTTTGGTCACCCCGTCACGCAATGGCCGCTCGATACGCAACAACTTGCCGAGCGCACTCTCGCCGGGCCAGAGGCTTCGTGCAGTCGTGTCGCTGACGACGAGTACGGGCGAGTGCGCGTTGACCTCCTCCGCTGTAAACGCACGTCCGAGAACGAGCGGCACACCGATCGTGTCGAGAAACGTGGCGGGGATTTCTTCAATCGGTACGTTGGAATATTGTTGTGGACCAGCCCCGCCATGGTCCAGCAATGTGATGATGCCGCTACCCGCAAACACGCGATCGAGGCTCACACTCTTCACGCCCGGCAACGCGGCGAGTCGCGTCGTCAATTGCTGCTGAAAGATCTTCGCGCGTTCGGCGTCGTAACCACTCAGTTCCAGGCTATAAGCTACGGAGAGAAGGTTCTTTGCTTCATACCCCGGATCGGTCGCCAGGTTGAGTTGGACGCTGCGCAGTAACAGTCCGGCTGGAATCAGAAGGACAAAACAGATCGCCACTTGAGCGACAACAAGTGCGCTGCTCAGACGTGATCGCGCCGAGCGCCCACTCGCAGTTGCGCCTTCCGATTTGACGACTCCAATCAAATCCGGGCGCGTGGCGCGCAACGCCGGCACGAGACCAAAGGCGAGTCCGCTCAATAACGCAAGCCCGAACGAATAAGCCAGGACGCGCCAGTCCGGCGTGAGATCGAGCGCGACTCGCACCATTTCTCCGCCGGCGTAACGCTCGAAAATCACGGACAGAAACAAGTTGAGACTCCACCAGGCAAGTAGCACTCCGGCAACTCCGCCCACGACGCTCAACACCAAGCTCTCAGTCACTAACTGTCTAATCAATCGCCAACGACTTGCGCCCAGGCATAGCCGGACACCGATCTCTTTCTGTCGCGTGATAGCTCGCGCGAGTTGCATGTTCGCGATATTGAAGCAGGCGATCAGCAGGATAAGGCCGGTGGCTCCGAGGATCATTCCGATAAACATCCACGCTTCGATCGGAAACTTTTTCTCGTTGATCGGATCGACGGCGATGGTTTGTTTTGGGTCAGTGGTCGATTGAGTGTCGAGTTGGCCCAACAGCACATTCATCTCGGTGCGCGCTTCAGGCGCGGTCCTGCCCGGCTTGAGACGCGCGAAAATGCTGAGCCAGGGAAAGTCGCGTCCGCCGTACCAGTCTCTCTTTTCAGGAGCGATGCCTTCGAAACGGTCCGTAAACATAGCGGCACGCATCGCGAGCGGCAGCCAGATATCGGGCATCTCACGCCGGAGGCCAATGAACTCCGGATGAGTTATGCCGATGACGGTGAATGGTTTTCCATTCAACTTTATGCTGCTACCAACAAGCTGGACATCACTTCCAAAGCGCCGCTGCCAGAAGCCATGACTCAGGACAACGACTGCATCACGACCGGGAACACTGTTCTCTTCGGCGGTGAAAGAGCGTCCCAGGTGCGTGCTACCGCCAAGCGTCGCGAAGTAGTTTTCTGAAATGAAGTTTCCGACAATCTCTTCCGGGTCGCTGTTAAGCCTGTTTTCTCCGAGAAGAAAACGCTCCTCTTCGAATACGGCTATCACGTCGGAGAATGATTGATTGCGATCGCGAATGTAAGAGTAGTCGGAAAATGCAAACTGGTCCGATCGGCTGGAGCCTGCTTCGGAGAAGAGGCGCACGATCGACTCCGGCTCCTTGACCGGCAACGGGCGCAACAAGAGGTTAAAGACACTGAAGATTGCGGCGTTCACGCCAATCCCAAGCGCGAGGGTCGCGATCACGACCAGGGTGAAGCCCGGTCGCTTCAATAAACTTCTCAAGCTATATCGTAAGTCCTGAAACATATATGTGTGCCTCAACTCACAAACGACGCCGAGGTCTTCGTCATTAACAGCGGTGGGAAATAGCCACGAGAAGGCACAAAAAGCACAAACGCTTTATTTAGAAATTGTGACTTATGGCTATTATCGTACTTGCTATGACTGCGGAAACAAACGAAACTTTAGACTGAAGCACGCGTGGTATCAGACACGTCTCACCATCAGGTCTTACACAAAATGGGAGGTTCGCATGAAGACAGTTCTTTCGCTTTGCTGCGTGATTTTCGCAATGCTGCTCCCCCCATTCGCCTCAAAGAATCAGAGTGGATCTTCGTTCAGAACTATAAACCTCCAGCAGGGAGACATCGGTTACAGCTATTTTGACTCAATGGCTATCACTTCGAGCGAAGATTTCAAGGCGTTCCTCGAGGAAATATCTCAGCAGGCACACTGGTATAATCGACAACAGTTTGTAGACGCTCTGCTTAACGCAAAGATTGATTTCAATCAGGAAGCATTAGTGTTGCTGCGCCCCGATGGAGCATCCGGACTCTCATTCGCAACACCGGTATTGCAGGATAAGACGCTCCTCTGTGAATTTCGGAATGAAAGCGTCGCCACAATAACCGTCGCCATATTTAATTGCTTCGCCCTGGCGGTTTCCAAATCACTCGTCGATAAAGTCCAGTTGACTACGGTGCCGCGCTTTTCCGAACACCCTGGGTCTAGCATTATTTTATCAACCACTGAAAGACAACCTTTGAAAATGCGACAGGATCCGCCGCCGCCGCCAAAACCCTTACCAGGCGAATGTCCAAAGCTGATCCTCAATTGCCCAACTGACCTGCTCGAGACCGGAAAAACTTATGAGGCTAAACTGATTGTAGAAGGCGGCAACGTTAAAGACGACGGGAACTTCAACTGGAGTGTGACCGGCGCCCAAATCGTCGGAGGTCAGGGAACACGTTCATTGTCGATGCGCATCAATCAACCGAATAAGATCGTCGAAGTGTGGGTTTCGCTCGGAGGAATAAATCCTCACTGCAATGCTGTCACTAACTGCTCCGCCGGACCTACACGGTAACGGGCTGGCTAGTATGCAACTTCAGTTCATGGAAAATTTGTTAAGGCTCGAAGCCGGGCCCAACTCTGTGTGGTACCCAGCACATGAACCGCTTCAATGAATCGCGTGTATGGGCTTCAGTTCGAGGCTCCGAATCGCTGGTATGATGCTGCGATGAATACGGTCGCTCCCCTAATGGCTAAGAACGAATTCGTGATCAAGGAGTTGAGAGTTCGACAACCGGAACTTTCAAAGATCGACGAGAACCTCCTGGTAGAAGTTGCGGGTATTGAGCTTGGGCAAGCCAGGTTGTTATGTGCCGATTTCGAAAGTTGTTGGCTAACGGCGCCAACCTGGGGCGAATACGCCTCGCGCGGCGCTCAACTCTTCGCCAGCGGCTTCCGATCGGTTTGGGACGAGTGGAAGTCGGTCGGGAACTAAATCACTGTTTCGCCGATACGAATGGACCGACGGGCGAGCATAGAATCACGAATGCGACAACGTTCAAGACCACTGTGGCCCAAAAGACTGATCTGAACTCTGGCTTTGTGCATTTGTGGCGAAGCAATTGCTGCGCGAACAAAGCTCCCGGCCAGCCGCCCGCCAGGGCGAGAAAATGAAGGGTACTTTCGGGAGTCCGCCAGGCGTTCCGCTGAGCGGCCGACTTGTCTACAGCATAGACGAGAAACGTGACGCAACTTACTCCCACGTAGACCAGAAGCATGACAATGGGCGGCTCCCACAGAACGCTCACCATAACGAACAAGACCAAAAAGATAGTGAGGGCGAGGGGCGTCGCTATGCCGCATTGTATGGGTGATTCTCGGGGTTTGTTTCTGGAGCGACGCACTGTCCCGAAAGGTTCGACGTTCTTCGCCCGCTTCCTGCCCTCAGGCCCGAGTTCGACCTCGAAAGACAGCGCCTGCCCAACCTGCGGCCGCCCAACGAGAGCTCGAAATGCCTTAATATGAACGAATACATCTTCGCCACCTTCCAAAGGTTCCAGGAACCCGAAGCCTCGTTCGTCATTCCAGCTCTTTAACGTGCCGTCGAAACGCATATCTTAGTTTCTGATGCTAACTGGGTTGCGTGAGAGATCTTATTGGCAGTGGCAGTGTGCGTAGCTCTTAGCAGTGGCGTTTTGCCACCGATGCAAAAGCCTAGAGAAATCCTAGCATGAATCTCATTGTCAGCGATCCACTTTGTACGCGAGTAGCATGACAGGAGAAGGACAAACACTCTTCGTCTTGGCGTTTCTTCCGGGATGAACTAGCATTCAATGCGCTCACTGTACACAGGCAAACGGTTGCTTTCTCTCGCAACGGCCGCCACTCAGATCATTCGGAGGTAACAAGATGGACATCGTCGCATTGGCAAGCGCACTCACCACGGTACTCGCTCCGCTCCTGCCCTATTTGCGCAAAGCGGGTGAGAGGGCGGCGGACGAAGCCGGAAAGACAGTCGCGGGCCAGAGTTGGGAATGGGCCAAGTCACTCTGGAACAAACTGCAACCAGAAGTAGAAGCCAAACCAGCCGCGCTGGAAGCCGCGGAGGACGTTGCGCAGTCGCCTGAAGACCAAGACGCGCAGGCAGCGTTTCGGCAACAACTCAAGAAACTGCTCACTGAGAATCAGTCGCTGGCGGAAGAAGTAAACCGTTGGTTGGAACAGGGGAAAGCGGCAGGCATTAACGTGTCCGGCGAGGGCAGCATCGCGATTGGTGGCAATGTCAAAGGCAGTACGATCATTGCCGGTAATCGGAACAAGGTGAATTCTTAACAGCACGCCACCTGCAGTCAAATACTCACTCGTTCAGGGGAGGATAACGTGGCTGACCGTCCAGCCCCAGATGAAACTAATTCCACGGTCACTGCGAGCGGTGATCACAGTGTGGGCGTCGGGCGTGATGTTATCGGCGGCACGATCATTAACGGGGATGGTAACGTTATCCTAATCCAACCGCCCGTTGCTCCAGTGACAACGTCGCTACATCAGCTTCGCCCGCCCGTGGGAGATTTCGTTGGGCGCAAGCAGGAGATCGACGCTCTCATCAATGCTCTGCGTCGTGAAAGTCGGGCTTGCATTACCGGGATCAGCGGTATGGGCGGTATCGGCAAAACGGAGTTGGCCCTCCTCGTCGCCGAGGAGCTTCGACAGGATTATCCTGACGCACAGTTCTTCATCAATCTTCAGGGCACTGACACCAACCCACGTTCGCCACAAGAAGCGATGACAATCTGCATCCGCGCTTTTCTTGGTGGGAAAGCGAAACTGCCTGAGGATTCGGAGCAACTGTCGCATCTCTATCGCAACGTGTTGGATGGCAAGCGCGTGCTGCTGTTGCTCGACAATGCCGCTGATAGTGCACAGGTGCGTGCGTTACTACCACCAACCGGCTGCGCTGTTCTGGTCACGTCACGGCACTCCGTCGTTCTGCCTGGCATGACGCCGTTGACGCTTTATCCTCTTACAAAGGAAGAAGCACTACGACTCTTATTGAAGATCGCGCTCCGCGCCGCACCAGCCGCGGAACAGATCTGCAAGCTCTGCGGATATCTGCCCCTAGCGTTGCGCGCGGCCGGAAGCCTGCTCGCCATCACGGCTGATCTGGATCCGATTGACTACGCTGCGCAACTTCAGGACGAGCGCAGCCGGCTCGAACAAATCGGTACGGAAGGTGTCGAGATAGGTGTGGCGGCGTCCTTTAATCTTAGCTATGCGCGGCTCACGTCTGAAGCCGCGCTCGTTTTTCGCATGTTGTCGGTGTTTCCTGCTACTTTCAACGCAGCAGCGGAAGAGGTAGTTTGCGCTGACTCAGGGCATGTTCAACTCAGCGATTTAGTGCGGCGGAGTTTGGTGCTCTACGACGGGAGCACGAAGCGCTATCGTCTGCACGATCTGGCGCGGCTGTTCGCCGCCGCAAAGGTGGAGGCAGATGAGCATGTGGTTGGTCAGAAACGTTTCGCAACTCATTACAAGGAAGTGCTAGCCGCCGCCGAGAAGCTATATCTGGAAGGCGGCGAGTCGCTGCTACGTGGTCTGTCGCTATTTGATCTCGAGTGGGGCAACATTCAGGCAGGACATTCCTGGGTGGCAGCGCCGAGCGATGCGGCGAATGCAGATGTGGGTCAGCTACGCATGACTTACCCTGATGCCGGTGCCAATGTACTTTATTTGCGGCAGCACTCACGCGAGCAGATTCGATGGCTGGAAATTGCCTTGGCCGCCGCCCAGCAATTGAAGGATCAACAGAGCGAAGGTAATGCGTTGGGCAACCTGGGCCTCGCCTACGGCAGACTTGGCGAGACCCGTCGCGCCATCCAGTCCCATGAACAAGCATTGCTCATTTTTCGCATATTGGGGATCGCAGAAACGAAGGCGCTACGCTGAACAACCTGGGCCTGGTCTACGCAGACTTGGGGAACACCCGGCGCGCCATCCATTTCTATAAACAATGCCTCGCTATCGCCCGCGAGACTGACAACCGCAGAAGCGAAGGACCTGCGCTGGGGAACCTGGGCCGTGCCTACCAGAATCTGGGCGATACTCGCCGCGCCATCCAGTTCTATGAACAACAGTTGGCAATTGATCGCAAGATTGGCGACCGCAGAGGCGAAGGCCATGCACTAAGCAACTTGGGCAACGCCTACGCGGACCTGAACGAAACCCACCGCGCCATCGAGTTCCATGAACAAGCATTACCGATTCTTCGCGAGATTGGCGACCGCCGAGGCGAGGGCACTGATCTCTGGAATATGAGTCTAGCGCTGGACCAACTCGGCGAGCGCACTGAAGCCATCAAACACGCCGAACAGGCACTGACAATCCTCGAGCAGATCGAAGATCCCACCGCGGAGAAGGTGCGCGCGCAACTTGTCGAGTGGCGTCAGCAAACGAACACGTGAACTCACTTCTTCAACGAACGCACCTATCTCTTGCGGTATCAGGCTGAGGCAAGCAGCCGGCGGTGGGAACCGGCCACTGAAAATAGTTCAGGACAAAAGCATGCTGGGTATCTTCAAGAGGCCCGCTGAATCGACGACGGTTTCGCCTGCATCCGCGCGACGCACGAGTTCGGCAAGCCACGGATCGTTCGTCTCCAAGGCGTAACGAATAATCACGCGAGTCTGCGGATCGATTGATTTGTCGTTTAAGACTGCCTGCGCTCTTTCTTTAAGAGCATTGATGATCGTGTTAGTTCGTGAGGTTTGGTTTACGTGAGGAGTTTCGCGCACGGGTGCGCTACTATCATTAGCCATGATTGTCATCCTTTCTTGAGAAGGTTGATAGTCAAGGGTCGACGTCGTGTTCAGAGCACATGTCGGCCCGCTTCGTTTGTAGTGGGTGGTCCGCACCATAGCACATAAATTTTCGCTTGTGTGCTTCTTTTAGATCAAAAATGACCTCTGGTCCAAACGAACTCAAAGCAGCATTGCAACGCCTGAGCGACGGCAACGCCAGCGAAGCTGATCGCGATGCAGTGCGCACGGCGCTGAATACAGGCGTGCTGGTCACTGGCGAACGCGCGGTGGCGATTGGCGGCAACGCTTCAGACGTGATCATCACTGCGGGCGATCAGAACATCGTGTTCTCGTTCAAAGGCGCTGACGCGTCCACTGTACTGGCTGCCCTCAGTTCGATTGCTCCAACACGACTCCACGAAGTGCCGCGGCCACCTGCTGACTTTACCGGCCGCGAAGATGAGCTGAAAGAGTTGCTGGCCTCAATTGAAGTGGGCGGCGTGACTATCTCCGGTTTGCAGGGGATGGGCGGCATCGGCAAAACCGCGCTGGCGCTCGAGCTTGTCGAACGGCTCAAGCCACGCTATCCCGACGCTCAGTTCTTTCTCGATCTAAAAGGCGCGAGCGCGCAACCACTCAGCGTGGCTGAAGCCTTGGCCCACGTCGTTCGCGCTTATCATCCCGCCGCAAAACTCCCTGATAGTGAAAGCGAGTTGCGGGGGCTCTATCGCTCCGTGCTAGAGGGCCAACGCGCGCTAGTGCTGATGGATAACGCCGTGAACGCTGAGCAAGTTGAACCGCTTATTCCACCTGCTGGTTGCCTGCTGCTGGTTACTTCGCGCCAACACTTCACCGTGCCCGGACTGGCGGCAAAAAACCTCGATACGTTGAGCCCTGCGGATGCACAGAACCTGTTGCTGACCATTGCGCCACGGATTGAAACGCAGGCTGATGGGATCGCCGCACTGTGCGGGCATTTGCCGCTGGCATTGCGACTGGCCGCCGCGGCGATAGTGAAGTACAGGAATCTGTCGCCCGCGGATTACGTTCGGCGTTTGCAGGATCGGCAACAACGGTTGCAATTGATCGAGGCCTCGCTCAGTTTGAGTTACGAGTTGTTGAGCGAAGAGCTGCGTGAACGTTGGCGCTGGTTGGCAGTTTTCCCTGACACGTTTGCGGGCGATGCGGCAGCCACGGTGTGGGAAGTTGAAGTAGACCAGGCGAAGTACATGTTGGGTGGACTAATGGCGACCAGCATGGTGGAGTGGAACGAGACCAGTGACCGTTATCGTCTGCACGACCTGGCGCGACTGTTCGCGGACAAAAAGATGAGCTCGGAAGAGCGCGTGGTTGGTCAGAAACGTTTCGCAACGCATTACAGGGACGTGCTGGCCACTGCAAAGGGACTCTATAAGAAAGGCGGCGAATCGTTACTCCGTGGTCTAGCACTCTTTGATCTCGAGTGGGGCAAATTCAGGCAGGGCATGCCTGGGTGGCAGCACAGGCTGATACGACCGATACAGATGTGGCTCGGTTAGCCATCACTTACCCTGATGCCGGTGCGTATGTGCTGACTCTGCGGCAGCACTCGCGCGAGCGGATTCGCTGGCTGGAAATCGCTCTTGCCGTCGCCCGGCGATTAAAGCATCGACAGTTCGAAGGCACTACGCTGGGCAACCTGGGCAATGCCTACGCCGACTTGGGCGAGACCCGCCGCGCTATCCAGTTCTATGAACAACGCTTGAATATCGCCCGGGAGATTGGCGACCGCAGAGGCGAAGGCGGTGCGCTGGGCAACCTCGGCATTGCTTACGCTGACTTGGGCGAGACACGCCGCGCCATCCAGTTCTATGAACAACAGTTGGCCATTGCTCGCGAGATTGGCGACCGCAGAGGCGAAGGCATTGCGCTGGGCAACTTGGGCCTTGCCTACAACGACTTGGGCGAGACCCGCCGCGCCATCGAGTTCTATGAACAAGCATTGCTTATTGATCGCGAGATTGGCGACCGCAGAGGCGAAGGCACTGGCTGGGCAACCTGGGCAATGCCTACGCCGACCTTGGGCGAGATCCGCCGCGCCATCCAGTTCTATGAACAAGCATTGCTCATTCATCGTGAGATTGGCGACCGCAGAGGCGAAGGCACTGCGCTCGGCAACCTGGGTATTGCCTACGACCTGGGCGAGACCCGCCGCGCCATCCAGTTCTATAAACAACAGTTGGCTATTGATCGCGAGATTGGCGACCGCAGAGGCGAAGGCAATGATCTCTGGAACATGAGTCTGGCGCTGGACCAACTCGGCGAGCGCGCTCAAGCCATCCAACACGTCGAACAGGCACTCACCATCCTCGAGCAGATCGAAGATCCCAACGCCGCGAAAGTGCGCGCGCAACTTACCGCATGGTACGAACAAACAAACACGTGAAACTCACTTCTTCACCGAACGCGAACGGAAACCTGTCTTCCTAATCCAAGATATCCCTACTTCATTCGGTTGTACTTCTTCAACGCTGGGACCACGCGGTCGCCGGGCAAGCCGAAGACGCGGATGCCGTCCGCGCCCGTCATCGTTTGTGCCGCCAGCATCGCGTTGACGACGGCTTCTTCCGTCGCCTCGATCGTCGCTCTGAAATAGAGGATCGATCCGTTCATTCGGCAGCATGACAAGCGACGGCGTGCCCTCGGATTTCGCCGCACCGGCGTTTGCCGTCGAAAACGCGAGAAACAGATCGCCGGATGAATTGCCCGCGAAACTACCCAACCGTCCCATTCCGAGCTGACTCGTCGCGCGATGCGCTCCAGTTGATGTGGCAAGAGCGGTGCGTCCGTGGCAACGATGACGATGATCGATCCGCGACCTTCGTGATCACCCGCGCTGCCGTTCACCACGTGCACCGCGACCACTGCGCGAAGTTGCGAGCAGGGTGGAATGCCTCTCGTCCAGGGTCTGCTCAACGGTTGCGGAAGTACCGTGCAGGTTCGCAGGTCAGTGATCTCGGAACGAATCGGAACTCCGAGGATTCGCAGGTCGCCACCGTAGTTGCATTGGACCAACACGCCGACGGTGTACCCACCTTGCGATGGCTGTAAGCACACGCGAGGAGGTGCCGATGCCGCCTTTGAATCCGTTGCAGCCCATCCCCGTACCGCCGCCAACTGCGCCTTCTTCGACGCGGCCGGGCCTGGCACGATCGAGCGCCTCAAATGCGTGGGACGGCTTTCACGTGCTCGCCGTTTGCATCATTCAAAAAATCAAACGTCTCGGCGACGATTGGATAAGTGAAAATAAACTCGCGGCCGTTCTTTATTTGCCATTGAATCGCGGCGTCGCGCACTGTCCCCACACTGTGCGTTCCAGTCAATAGGATCGGTCCTTCCAGAAAACCGGATTCCTTGATCCAGTTGATGCCAGTCATGTCGCCATTACCGTTCTGGTTGAACGTTGCCGCGAACACGGGATCCCAGTTGCCGCGCGGGCGCGGAAGTATCGCGGTGACACCTGTCCGAATCGGCCCCTTGCCGGGAACGAGTTTGCCTTCGCCTTCGATGAGCGTTACGTGTCCGACAGCAACGCCCGGCAACGTCCGTGATCGCATTCATTGGACCAGTTTGCCCAGGGAACGGAATTCCCAACTCGCGCCCGCGCGGCCGGGTCTGTGCCGTAGCCGTGATGACACTGGCCAGGACCAATAACAGTCCGAGTGCCGGTCGAATGCCTGCGGCTGAAACGCGCAGGTATCGTTTCTCGTTCATATCATCCTCCATTAATATCGCTTAGCACCCAGGAAATCCCTTTTACCGTGGCGCAAGTTGGTCCACCATCTCTACCGGTGCCCGGCACACGCACTTCAATTACGACAGACGCATCCGACGCCTGTTCAATCATCGGCCAGGTTATGCCTGCAAGCGGAATCTTTAATCGACGACTCCACGGTGTGTTTGTTTGTCCGGCATAGGTACCGATATCAAGATAGATGAAGCGATTAGTCGCAGGACCCTGTGCGAACGAGCCGAGAAAATTCGGCTGCCCGTCTTTGCCTTCTTTGACGCGAATCGGGAATTCGAATCGCAGATCCTGATTCGTAAATCTCTGCTTCTGAACGGTGTTGTAATCGTTGCCGCGGCCTTCCTGGACGCCGAAATCAACACCGCCTGGCGGCTTCTCGACGATAATGCGAAGAGTTACCTGTCGTTCCATACACTGCCTACACTCCGAACTTCTTTAGCTATGTGGCTCTACTGATTAGCCTCTTTTTCCATAATGACCATGTTCTCACCTCGACCTACCAGTCCCACGAGGACAAATCCATCACCTTCAGCCTGGGCCACTTCCTTCTGTAGTGTCGACGTTCGACTTGTGGCTAGCAGTCGGTATTCATAACGCTTGGTTGATTTCGGCGCCAGCTCGAGCACAGACACGATCTCGTTGCTCAGAAATCCTTCCTTCGCAGTGATCGTGCGAGGCAGTAGTCGATAGCCCTCTTGTGCAGTTTGATTAAGCTCCTTCTCCATCGTACTCGTACGCGCTGTTGCCAGCAGCTTGTATTTGTAGGTATCCGGTCCCTCCGTCACGCGCTCAAGGAAGAGCACCATCTCATTCTGGCCGCAACTCGATGCTGCAGAAACGATGCGGAAGCCCTGGGCTGAGGCTTCATTAAGTTCTTTTTGCATGGTCGAGGTTTTGACGGTAGAGAGCAGGAGATAACGGTTTTCCGGATCTATCTTCAATTTGTTCTGTGCAAATGTGGAAGCGGCAGTAAGCAGAATCAGAGGGAGGACAAGCGTGTAAATTATTTTCATCTGGAGGTCTCCTAAGAATGGGTTATGGGAAGAGATTTGCATCCTGGCTGGGAACGCCTGGGATCGATGCAATTGCTAACACCAGTACAGCAGGACTGTCAATAGCTCACCACCTAAAACATAAATGAGTTTTCTGAGGACAGGAATGTGATAACTATCCTCCCAAGCTTCTCAATCTCTTACTTGGTTGGTTGCCGGTGAAGGAGTAATAGCGTCTGTTACGTCAAACTTTTTTGTTTGCCATCTAGGTGCGTGCTACACGCGGTCTGGATACGTGACCTGTTTCCCATTCACTACAACATGGCCGGCAGCGGTAAGGGACTTGAGCACCTGAGCAACCTCTGCCTCCGAGAGCACCTTGTGGAAGTGAGCAACGATTGCACTCTGCAAGGACGCGACCGTGGCAGGCCGACCCTCGGCGAATGCGATGCGCTTCTCGTAGAAATCTTCGGCCCGCTGCCGCGGAGAGAGCTTATCCGACGCCTTAACCAACGGAATCTCCAGTACTGAGGCCGAGCGGGAACAAAATATCTTCCGATCCTTCAAATGTTTTATCAGCGGGTCGAAGCCATGGTCTTTAGAGATGATGTGGAAGTAGGCGTCCGGATGGGCTGCGGATAACGTCCCTATATAATAGGCAATGTGGAAGTCCAGGGCGCTTGGCCCATGGCTGCTGATTTGGACATAGCTACCATTGGACCCAAGCGACTGCACCGCATTAACAATCGGGAAGTCGAGCCGTTTAAGGTTCGCTCCGACAAATACAACGACTCGAAAATGCTCATGCTTGAGCTTTTCAATGTACTCTGGCTTAACGTTCTCTGAATCAATCAGAACGAAATTGGTGCGCACTCACGTCCTCCTACTATGCGGCTAACTTAAGACGAATGAATCCGTCATCTTAAGTCTGCAATTAGTGGGAATTATTCGGCAAGACAATTCTCACGAAGCCGTGTCATTCTGAGTAAAGAGTTCAACTACGTAGCCGTAACCATATTTAAAATGCCCAAATTTATCCCTGGTCTAAAGCTGTGCAAGCTCTTTTACAACAAAGAAGTTAGACCAATCCTAAGCAAAGAACTCCCAAATCTTCGCTACTCCGCCGCTGTAATCGGGTGGGGTTCGGAAGTGCTGGGATTTGATACTGCCCTCTCGCGCGACCATCATTGGGGACCGCGCGTGCTTTTATTCCTCAGCCGGCCGGATTATCTCAAACTCAAAGACAGGATTAACGAAAGCTTATCCAACACTCTGCCTTACCAGTTTCATGGCTATTCGACCAACTTCAGTAAGCCCGAGCCAAATGGCGTCAGACATGCCATCAAGATTACACGTGGTCCCGTCAACCACATGGTCCAAATATTTACCCTCAAGTCGTTCTTCGAAGCGCGGTTGGGATTTGATCCGTCGAAGAAGATCGGAGTTACCGATTGGTTAACCATTCCTCAACAAAGACTGTTGGAAATCGTGAGCGGCGAGGTCTACCACGACGGCTTGGGCCAACTTCGGAAGCTTCGAGCAAAGCTCAAGTTCTATCCCGAGACGTCTGGCTGTATCTGCTGGCTGCGCAGTGGACAAGAATTTCCCACGAGGAAGCTTTCGTTGGCCGCGCTGGTGACGTCGGCGATGAGCTTGGTTCTCAGGTAGTGGCAGCTCGCATAGTTCGTGAAATCATGAAGCTCGCATTCCTGATGGAGAAGCAGTATGCGCCGTACAGCAAATGGCTCGGAACCGCTTTCGGCAGATTGAAAGCCGGCAAAAAACTGACGCCGGTTTTGCAGGATGTACTGGTGGCGAAAACGTGGAAAGCCAGAGAAAGAAAACTGGCCCGGGCCTATTCAATCGTGGCCACACAGCACAACGCTTTGAGAATCACCAAACCACTCCCGCCCACCGTTACGAAGTACTACGGGCGACCCTATCTGATAATCCATGGTGACACGGTGGCGAGTTGTATAAAAGCAGCCATCAGAGATCCTGAGGTGAAGCGCATTCAACCCGATGTCGGTTCGATCGATCAGTTTATCGACAGTCCCGATGTGATTCAGCAGTTACGCGTTGGTCGACGTCTTCGGGTCGTTTATGAACGTCAGGATGCAAACTGATCGATCGTCTCAACAAACTCCACGTGTTTGCGCCCCACCATCGCATACCGCAGGTTTCACGATCAGCCACGTCGTAACTGCGCCTGCCGCCACGCCACCCAAAATCAGCCACGTCTTTGTGGACACACCGGAACCTGCCTTGCTTACATTCTCAACTTCTGAATAAGCAATTGACTGTGACGTTCCGTCCTTCGGATCTCTCAGCTTAAAGGCTACCGGCTCCACCGCGTCGATATAGCCCTTGACCTTCGTGCGGTCGCGAAACTTGACCTCGACTTGCGAGTCTTTGCTCGCTGCAAGTACCTGGACCTTCGCCCGGACCTTCTCAATCTCTGTGGTCGATTGACCCCTGGCGGTCGCAGGCAAACCAAAACTCATTGCGGTTACGATTACTAAAAGCGTTATGGCTAAATGTCTCTTAATCACAAGGATATCTCCTATCATTTTCGAACTGCTGTGCGCGTTTTTAGCAACCGTTATTCCAAACACGTACGCAGCAACAGGATAAAAACCCTTGCAGAAAAGCAGCCAATTTTCGAAGGTACTCAGATGTAAAAAATCTTCAGGGGGGTGTTAATGCAGGAAATTTCTGTCAGGTGATGTGCAGTGTCAGAACTGTTTTGCAGGTGGGGCGTCGCCTCTTCGATTCCACTTTCGTTTGCGCTTCCTTGCATCATCCTCGAGCGCTTTCTTACAACCTGCTTTTGACGCCAGGCCTATCGGTTCGGAGACATAGTAGATCGCGTTCACTATGCCTTCGTAATTCAGGTGAACCGCAATTCCCTTAGCTCGATATTCAAGATAGTCAACTCTCGCACCATTGGGATTTTCATAGACTGGCCCAACTGTGGCGTCGAACGCTACCCCTTCGCAAAACTCATATCCCATCGGCAGGTAACGATCTCCGTATATCGCAATGGCTTCCGTCCGTGTCATCCGGTCCGGCGCAACAGAGATGCTTATGATCCGGTTATTACGTTTGTCCACTTCAACTGCCAATGTTCCCGACACCTCTCCGTTAACGCGGCCATAGTCATTCCAGATGATCGGATAGGGCGGATCCTGATCCGCGGACGGACTGGAGGCCAGCGGCTTTCCCAAAACACGCAACATATCTGCGCGAGTAGACTTTCCCACGACAAGTCCTCGATAAGTGCCGTTTCGCCAAACGCGATCACTTGCTGTGTGTTGCGACGAATTGAAAACAGTGGCCGTCTGAATGAGGAGGATCAGGCTCAATAAAATCTGGTGCATTAACTCATCCCAAAAACTTCGATTCGATCGGCTCTATTATTACACCGAATTCTTCTCATAGGCGCGCTCCAACCACAGTAACGCTTCATTGATGTCATTCGACGAATCGAGTTCGAAAGTTACCCAGCCGCTGCCTGGTCCGGGTCCGCCTCCAGGCGTAAGCCGGACATCACTCACACCGGGCAACTTGAAGAGCAGTGACCTTGCTGTCCTGGGCGCCTTGGTCTTTGGTAACGCCGCAAAAATATTCGGGCCATGATAAAACGCGGTCATTCCGAACATCGGCTTTGAGCTAACATCCGGCCATCCCGAAATCTCCGTTCCCAGCAACGCGCACCAACGCTGCATCTCGGTGTCAACGTTCAAGAGTTTCGGTCGCTCAGCCATGAAACTTTACGGCTTTTCGAAAACCTTATCATCCACCGGCAGATTATGTTTGACTTCCCTCACTGTAAAGACGAATTGTAAGCTCGGCATCGATTGCGTGATCCGGAAAGGCAGCTTCACACCATCCACTACGCGCCAATCACTGTAACGCATCTCCACTCGAATCGGACCTCCCGGCGTTTGCTGTGTCAGGTCGCGGCCGGTTAAGAGGCCAGTCTGAGCATCGAAGTACATCGTCTCGGGGCTTCCAAACGTGGGGTAACCTTCAACCATATAGAATTCGCGGTCCTTGTCTTTCACTCTGCCGATCAGCCTGATCCCCGGATAAAGTTCGGCCAACTTTATGTCGCGATGAAAATCGGCGACAGCAGAAAAGGCCGAGAGTGCGGCGCCGCTCAGAGTTCGTGAGCCGATCGTCTCACCTACATTCCAAACCGTGCAGCCATCATAACCGGATTTAACCTGGCCCATCGGTTCAATATTCATCACTGTTAACGACTTATTCGGAGCTTTCGCATACATACTAAGTTGCCCCCACGAGTCTGTGCCCGCAAGGTCCACACGGCCTTTAGTCACACGGCTCTTGAGTTTCTCCTGGGCCTCCTTACCACCGATCGCATCCACATATTTTTCTAGAACCGCGTCGATAGGCGGTAACGGATTACTGCCGGCTGCTGGTGAACCCGGTTTCGAGAGAACTTCGACGATCTGCGCACTCCGGCTTTGACGCGTCGCATTCATAACGGCGCGAGTGTTTTGCCTGTCGATGGTTTCATTCCATTGATCACGTTTCACCGCCGGTGGGATTGGCAAAAACGTCAGCGCCTTTTCACAGGCGGCGGCAAACTGTTGGGGACTGAGATGATTGCCGCCCTTCCGGAATGGTTGAAGATCTTTTGGCGTTGCGGATGCATGGTCCATGATCAGAAACGTCGGGTAGCCGTCGACCCCGTATCGCTGCGCTATCAGAAGCTCTTCGGCGCCGTACTCAGGATTGATCCGCACCGTGATGGATCGTTGCAGAGCTCGATGAACTGAAGGGTTAGAAAGATACTGCTGGTCGAGTGTGCGGCAATAAGAACACCAATCAGTGTAGAAGTAGACCACGAGTGAAACATTCAATTCGCGTTGCAACTCGACAGCTTTGGCAAAACCCGTGGCGCCGTGAAGCCACTTCGGATACTGCGCTTGAGCAGTAGGAGCCAGCGCAAAGATAAAGATGCTGATCAGGAAGAGAGTCTTTGGTAAGCGTGCTGATTTCATGATGTATTTCCAGGTTGGTCAAGTGAGGAACAGCGGGACCTTGCTAGGATAAGCTCAATGGACGTAGTGCATCAAGACATTTGTTACGTGCATTGAAAAGTTTGCGGGTCTAAGGCTAACTCCCGTCATGAGTTTATCTCAAATCCTTGAGGAGTTGCCGGCCTTTACTTTTGACTGGGTTCAGTTTTAAATCGATTCAATACGCCGAAGGCGTTCGCTAATTTCAGCCCCGGGTTGCTTCAACCCGGGGATCTAGCATAAGTACACCTTTAAACCCTGAATGGGTTATCGCGTCGAACCCTTTCAGGGTTTGAACCACATGGAAATGATGATCCCAGGGTTGTCGCGCTGCGCTCCAACCCTGGGCTCGAATTAGCGAACGCCTTCGGCGTAATTTTCAAAGTAACGGTACCTGCGCGACGGTTATGGCGTGGATTTGCAGAGGGCGCTACAATCACGCACATTTCTCGGAGACGTCGCTATGAAAACAAAATTAATACAAGCGTGGATACCTTTACTCGTTGCGCTATTTGTCGCCTTCAACGCCCCTACGTCTAAAGCTCAATCCAGTAGTCGCGGGGTGGGCGTATCATCAGTAAAGACGTTGCCTTCCGCCGCTAAACGCTATGCGATTGTGATTGGCGTGGACCAGTATGCCGACACGCAAATTACTACTCTCGGCGGCGCGAGCAACGATGCGAAAGCACTCGCGAAAGCGTTGACTCAGTATGCCGGGTTCCCTGAAGAGCAGGTCACACTCCTCGCTTCCGATCAGCCGGCGGAACGACAACCGACACGCGGTAACATCCTGCGCCGGTTATCAAACCTCGCGGCCGTCATCCCCCGCGATGGTTTGCTGCTTCTCTCTTTCGCCGGACACGGTATCGAACGCGGTGGCCAGGCGTTCCTGCTACCGTCGGATTCACAAGTGAGTAATGACGTCGATCTGCTTGAACAGACGGCTATTAATGTCGCGCAGATCAAAGATCGGATTAAAAAGATCGGCGTCCCGCAAGTGCTGCTCATTATCGACGCCTGTCGCAACGATCCGGTCGGACGCGCCAACGCCGACAATCCTTTGACTCCTGCTTACACGCGTGGCTTCAACTTCGACGTTCGCAATCGTGAAGTTCAAGCGTTCGCGACTCTGTACGCGACCGCGGTGGGCCATCGCGCTTATGAGTACAAGGAGAAGAAGCAAGGCTACTTCACGTGGATCCTGGTCGAAGCCTTGCGGGGCGCTGCCGCGAATGAAAAAGGAGAAGTGACGCTCGCTCGTTTAGTTAGCTATCTTCAGGAGCGTGTGCCTAAGCGTGTGCTGCAAGATCTCGGCTCCGGCAAGGATCAAAAACCATTTGCCGTGGTCGAAGGTTATCGCGCAGATGAACTGGTACTCTCGGTACACAATCCAAAAGCAATGCCGCAAGCGACTGCCGACAGCGTTGCCGGCACTGTCGCCAACACCGAGAGCTCGAGTCGTGATACAGGGATCGAACTGAAGCCCAAAGATTCGCTCGAGGGTTCGACATGGACCGGGAATCGTCCGGAGACAGGCGAGTACAAGATCAAGTTCCTCAAAGACGGCAAGCTCGAGTACATCATAAAGGTAATGCAGAACGGCGTTACTGCGCCGCGCACGGTCAATGGAACGTGGAAACAATCCGGCAGCAATGTGCAGATCGTCATTGGTAATTCGTATTCAGTGATGCAGGGAACGGTTGATGGAGGCTTGATGAAGGGTGAGGCTACGAATCAGGAAGGTGTCTCCTGGAAGTGGACCCTCATGAAGCAACCATAAGGATCTCTCACGCAAGAACAAGTCAGAAAGAGGGGCTTGCCCCCGCTCGATAATCATCTAACAGCGGGGGCAAGCCCCTCTTCCTGACTTGTTCTTGCCCTGGAATTTTACAGACTTAGTTCACCGGCCTGATCCACCATTGCTGGTTACTTATGCCGACGTAATCCCACTGATGCACTTGAGCGCCGTCGCTAAACGAACCACCTGACACGTCAAGCGCTCTGCCGCTGTGCCGCGCCATGATGCGCGAGTAACCGCCACCCACGTCGATGATCTCCCACTGCTGCGCGGGTGTGCCGTTCTCGTCCCACTGCCAGACGGGAGTGCCATTCGTAGTTCCGCCCCACTGCACGTCGAGCACTTTACCGCTGTGACGCGCGACAATCTTGAAGTACCCGCCTCCAACGTCAATTATTTCCCAGTGTTGATTGAACCATCCACCGCAGGTCCATTGGATGACGAGAGCGCCTGCGTCAAGAGATTCTCCTGAAACATCCAGACACTTACCAGTGTGCCGAGCGACGATCTCGAAGTATTGAGCTTCCGGGTCACCGCACGTGCCCAGACAACCGGCGTTATTGAACACGTTGCGAATCACATTTCCGGGCTGCGTTCCAAAGCCAAGCGAAAAGTTTTTCCCCACTGACTGGAGATGACAGTAACTCATGATCGTGCCACCGCCCGGCGGGATACCCGGCAAAGGACAACCACCTTCCGTAGCTCCGGAACAACCGTCGATCGCGGTGCCGTTACCATTCCAGACGCACGCGTGCGTGTGCCTCGAACCAAACAGGTGGCCCATCTCGTGTGTGAACACGTCGACGGTCCATGAGTAAGTCGGAACGTCTGAAAAAGTCGAGTGTATTCCGCTGTAGCACTGGCTCTGCGATCGATTGGCATTGCAGAGGCCGTTGAAACCCGCGGCAACTCCACCCTGGTTTTGTAGATCGACGAGGTGCGCAATGTCGCCGTTGAAAGAGGTGCGCGTATTCTGGAACTGATTTAACTGCACCCCGGAAGAGGTACCGTTGTAAGGACTAGTCGAAGTCCAGACAAAGATCTCCGATATCGAGATCGGCACACTCTCATTGCTGTAAATAGCGGCCGACTGGTTGAAGACTCCGGTCATGTAGTTAACGGTGTGCGCTGACGCTTCCCTTGTTTTGGAAGAGATCGAAGTCGGCTTCGATAAAAACCTTTATGCATCTCGTCACAGCGGCCGTTGACGACTCGGCGAGTTGGTCCAACGAGAACGGAGTGTTGTCGTCGGGCATATTGCAGGTAACCGGCATCGTCCCCGTGAGATCTTTATCGGCATAAAGAATGTGATCGCGCGCGGGATTGTTACCGTCGAGCTTGCCCAGCACGAAGTTACCGCTTCCGGGCGAACTAAAGGAACCGATCAGTTCGTCCTTGAAAATACTGATCGCGGCGAGCGAGCCTTCGACTCCTTTGATCATTCCCCAGTAATGCACGCCGTGCTCGTAGTTTACCGCCGCACCGTTTGAATCACTGGTCACGACCTTGAAGCCCGGCGCAAATAAGTCGACCTGGACCAACTCCAGTTCAAACGGAGGTCCGCCAAATGTCGGCAGACGCAGTGTCAGGCTTGGCGCATTTCTGCTAACGAGATCGCGAGCGCGTCACGGCGCAACTGAAGAATAGTGCCGGCCCTGACGGCCCGTCTGCGGGCTGCGTCGGCGGCGACGGAACGCGTTTGAGGATTGAAGACTTCCGCTGTTTGAAAATCTCTGCCAGCTCTTTTCGCCTCGTCGACGAGCCGGGCCACAGGTTTAACCTCATCGTTTCTTGCCTGAGGTGGTGGTGTCACTGCTGAGCTTTGCGACGAGACTCGCGACCCGGACAGGGCCACGAGCACTGCACATACGACAAAGAAGAACGCGAGCAATCCTCTTCGAAGCAGGGTGCTCCGCACGATTGAGGCGATTCGGTTATTTCTCATGATGTAAGGTCCTTTCCGCTATTAGATCTGTGAGCGTTGGCGGTGTACGGGCCGTCATTTCGCAGATTCGGTCAGAGGTGCGGGGGTGGTGAAGTCTGTCGGGAACAGTCGTGGGAACCGGATTCTTTTTACCTCTCGTGCGTTGATAAGTCAACGTGGGTTTGTCTCAAAGTCTGAAAGAGCACATAAGTCACAGCGATAGAAAAGTGCTTGCAATTTTTAATGCTGCATGTAGTATTGCGACGCTGCCTGCAAAAATCCTTAACGTACCTCGGGCAGCCCAACGACCTCGGGAGTGCGTCAACAAAACTTTCTAACGCGTCAAGACTCAGCTTCACCATTCACAGGTAGCCGGCGGGACGATCTGTAGCGATCGATAAGTTAAAAACGATTTCACCCAAAAATTGAAAGCGACGATTGCATCTCTGCACACCGAGAGTGTAGCTGGATCTTTGTAGTTCCTTACCAACATCTGTCGGAGATTACTGAACAGGAAAGTCGTCGGAGGAGGATTTCATGATTCCACGGAAATATCTGGAGAAGCTCAAAATGGGAACTGGCCGGGACACTGCTCCAAGCAGGCGACCCCGGCTATGACCAGTCGCTCGTCATCGACAACGGACGAATTGATCTACGGCCAGGAGTTGTCGCCATGTGCGTCAACCCGGCAGGACGTGGCCACGGCGTACAAGTTCGCCATCGAGCACGACATGCCATTTACTGTGCGCGGCGGCGGCCATAGCGCGGCCGGTTACTGTTTGAACCAGGGCGGGATGGTGATCGACCTCACCAGCATGACCGCCAAGCGCCTCGATCTCGATCGGCAGGTTCTGTGGACCGAGACCGGCAACCGCTGGCGCGACCTTTACCTTTTCCTGCAAGCCACGAACACCGGTCTGATTCCGATCGGCGGCGGTTGTCCGACTGTCGGGATCCCGGGCTTCATGCTCGGCGGCGGCATCAGCTTCGTCTCCCGCTCGTACGGTCTAAGTGTCGACAACCTTCTCTCCATCGACATCGTTACGCCGGACGGAAAACTGCGGAGAATCTCTGCGGAGTCGAAGTCGAAAGAGGACAAGGATCTCTGGTGGGCCTGTCGCGGCGGTGGCGGCGGGAACTTCGGGATCGCGGTTGCCTTCGAGTTGCGCGTGCATCAACCAAACACGCCAACGATGCTGTGCGGCCAGATCCGTTATCCCATCGAGTACGCCCAGGAAGTTCTCGGTTTCTACAACGAATGGATTGAGAAGGCGCCCGACTCGCTCGCCGTCTACGGCTACATGGGGAAAGTCGCGCTGCCGGCCCATCCCGACACGCTCGTCAACACCTTCGGTCTCACGCCGATCTTTAACGGCGACAGCCGCGAGGGAATGGATCTGATTGCTCCGATCCTGAAGTTCCCAAACATCTTCATCAACCTCTACGACATGACGCTGCCGGACTTCGAGATCTACAACGGTCTGCTCACGATCGTGGGCGGAATGAGCGGTTACATCCGCTCCGGCTTCATGGCGCCGAAAGCGTTTACGCCGTCATGTATCGACGTGCTAACGACGTCGATGACTAGTGCGCCGTCGCCGAACAGCCTTCTGGTCTGGACGCACATGGGCGGCAAAGTCACCGAGGTCTCTAAAGACACGACTTCGTTCTGGCATCGCGATGCGCGATTCCTGTGGGAAGTGAAAGCGATCTGGCCGCAGACGGACCAAACAGTGCAGAACGTCAACTGGGCGTACCAACTTGGCGAAGGAATGGCTCCGCACTCGATTGGCGCCTATTGCAATTACATCGATCCGCTCCTGCACAATTGGCCGACAGAGTTCTACGGCAACAACTACGCGAGGCTTTGCCGAATTAAGAAGTCGATTGATCCCGATCATCACTTCCGTTTCCAGCAGGCGCATCGGATCTCCGTTCAATCCGAACGGCGATTATCCGCCTAATCTTGCACCACTTTATCGCACGTTCCTGGTTTGATTGGACATGGAGAAGACATGAGAAAAATCGCAACGATCATACTGCTCGCCGTCGTCGCCGTCGACAATGGTTATCATGACTGTCGAGAACGACAACGACGGCTCCCGCCGACTGGCCAGCCATCATTCTGAGCTCGTCCATCCCGGGTGATGCGCAGTTCGCGCCGCTCCCGCCCAATGCGACGAACACAGAAAAGCTGTTGGCCATTCAGGGCGACTTCGACATTTATTCATGGAACACCTTCATTGCGCTCAACTGGCCTCCGGGACCGGACGGCAACGGCGATCCGAAAAAGATGATTGGCCAGAACGGCGACAATGATACGGTGTGGGAACACTATCGCGACGTCGCGGACATCTTCCTGCCTGGTGGCGCGAGGCCATCCTATAACGGACCGGTGAGCGTGCCGACGCAGTGCAAGGCCAAGCTACAAACCCGGAATGCGCATCGTCAGCCAGGTCGGAAAGACAGCCGACTGTGCTGACTGATTTCAGCCAGCCCTTCAACACCGGGCCGCTCATCGATCAAGACGGCAACTACACGCGTTATGAAATTCTCGTGAACAAGCCGATGTTCGACTACATCGTCTCGAACAAGCTCTACTCGAAAGCCGGGCAGAAAGCGTTTACAGGCGAGGTGAAGTTTCCCTGCGGAGAACTCAACGGTCCCGAGGGTGCAATCATGGTTAAGTCAGCATGGAAGGTGATCAACCCCGCCGACAAGAGTCGCTTCCACAGCGGCAGATGCTCGTGTACTCACCGGCGTCGCAGAATCCGAAGTACCCGGCGTCTTGCACCACGAAGCTCATGGGACTTACCGGTTTGCATATCGGCCATAAGACAAACTCGGGCGCGCAGTGGCTCTGGTCCACATTCGAGCACGTCGATAACGTTCCCACCGAAGCCGACGTCGCCAGCGGAAAGCTCAAGACAAAGTACAACTACTACAACCCGAAATGCACCGCGGCGAATTGTCCGCCAAACAAGGTACCGCCACGCCCGTGGATTCCGACGAAAGTTAGTTCCTTCCACAGCCAGGTGGTTAGAATGAACAGTTCAAGGGCAACGAGTTCGCGATCGACGAGCGCAGCCGCACGTAATGCCGATGCGTTGAAGCTTCTTCTCGGCGTGTCTGCGAATTCAGTATGGCAGAACTATGAGTTGATCAGCACGATGTGGCCCACCAATACCGGAAAGTGCCAGGCGACTCCGGGCGATCCACTCGGAACGCCGGCGCCAAACTTTCTGGCCAACACCACTCTTGAGACTTATATCCAGGGAATGGTTCCCAATGTCTCGTCGAACTGCATCGAGTGCCACAACAACGCCACGATGACCACGCCGGTGCCCTCTGACTTCACCTACATCCTGCAACGAGCGCAATAGAGAAAGAAGAGAGACGATTATGACGACTACAACGACCAGCCCCCCAAACACCGGCGCTTCCGTAAAACCATCGGAATCCGTCGTGCAAGATTTCGCCAACCTGTCGGCGGCGCTGACAGGATTTCAGCCGAGCTTCATCAGGCCCTTCCTCGATCCCGTGAATCTCTCCGGCACTTTTTATCACCTTCGCCGTCTCGCAGGTCGGACAGACAGATGATGGACGCACTGATGAGCGCATTCGACGCGCTCACCAAACAGACTCCGACTCGCTGTCTCCGCAGACAATCGCCGACACGCTCCTTGAAACGTCGAGCGCCACTCCGTCCAATCAGGCGCAACTCTGCCAGAGCATCATCGCGATGTGGTACCTGGGATCGTGGTATCCGCCAGCTTTTCAGACCGAAGGTTTGCAACAGGTTATTTCTTCGCAGGCTTACACGAAGAGCCTTGTCTGGAACCTGGCCCAGTCGCATCCGATGGGATTCAGCGCGTTCACATTCGGTTACTGGAGCCAGCGTCCGGCGTCGCTCGAAACGTTCGGCGTTAACACCGGCAATGGAGGTGGACAATGAGCAGCAACGGCGGTTCCCCGCAATACGACGTCGTCATTATTGGCGCCGGCGTCTCCGGCAATCTCATCGCGAAACAGCTCGGCCTCGCCGGCAAGAAGGTGCTCATCCTCGAGGCGGGACTTCCTGTGCCCGACAGCCGCGAGGAGTACATGAACAACTTTTATCTCGCGCTGGCGAAGACGCCCGAGTCGCCGTACCCAGCGCTGGCCGGCCGCAAGGGCTCGAAAGATCATCCGGTCGGCGTGCTCATCGATCCAGCAACGCTTCCGACGCCGCGCGCGACGGTCCTCGGCCTCGGCGGCCCGCCTGACATCAGTTATCTCGTGCAGGCGCAGGCCTGACGTCGCATCGGATCCCAACAACCCGCAGAACCCGCCAGCCCAGCCGAACGGCGACGTGCGCGGGTCTTCAGTTCGCCAGCACCTACGAGCGCAACGGCGGCGGCACATCATGGCACTGGCTCGGCACGTCACTGCGCGAGCTTGAGAACGACATCCGCCTGTACACAAAGTATGGCCACGGCGTTGATTGGCCGCTCACGTACAGCGAGCTTCAGCAGTTGTGGGCGCTCGCTGAAAAAGAGATCGGCGTCGCTGCCAGTGTGGCGCAGCAGGAGCCCCTCGAAGTCGTCGGGCTGGAGTATCCGCCGGGTTATCAGTACCCGATGGGTCCGATCCCAACGAGCATTGTTGATCAGACCGGTCAGCCAAGGCATCTCCGGATTACAGGTACCGGGCACACTGCCGGACACGCCCGGCGGCTCCGATCCGACGATGTACGACGTCTTCGTCACGCCGACGCCGGCGGGTCGTAACTCCGAACCGTACGACGATCGCCGCGTTTGCGCCGGCAACACGAACTGCATTCCGATCTGTCCGATCCAGGCGAAGTGGGATCCGACAGTCACACTCGGCAAGGCACTCGACACCGGCAACGTGACGATGAGCTATCAGTCGGTGGCATACAACGTCGCCGTCGACGGCACGGCCGCCACGCGCATCGACTATTACCAGTGGTCGCGCGACGCGCAGGGCAACCTGCAGAAGGTGTCGAAGTCCGTCACCGGCAAGATCTACGTCCTCGCCTGCCACGCCATCGAGAACGCCAAGCTTCTCCTGCTGTCGAACAACGGAGCGGGCATCGCCAACCTCAGCGATCAGGTCGGTCGCAATCTCATGGACCATCCGCTTTACCTGACATGGGCACTGGCGCCGCAGCCCGTCTGGAGCTATCGCGGGCCGCTGGCAACGGCGGGCATCGAGTCGCTGCGTGACGGCGAGTTCCGCAAGTACCGCTCGTCGTTCCGCATGGAGATCGGGAACGAAGGCTGGAGCTTCGCGACTGGCGATCCTTACACGACGGCTCTCGATTTCATCAGAGGAACAAACAACGCCAATTTCAACGATGGTGGTCCAAACGGGACACCTCAACGGCTGGGCGGTACGGCCCTCGCGCTGAAGCTCAACAACCTCCTACACGCGCCAGTTCCGCATCGCCTGCATGTTCGATCAGTCGCCGCTTCAGGAGAACCGCGTCACGCTCGATGTCGACCGAACACCGGCAAGCCGAACCACACGGACGGCCTGGGCATCCCGCGGCCGAAAGTCGAATACGGGTTCGATCCGTACACGATGGAAGGCTTTCGCATGGCCGCGTACGTCTGCTCGGAGATCTACAGAAGATGGGCGCGAAGGAGTTTACTAAGACCAGCGTCGGCGCGACGGGCGATTTCACTTACCGCGGACAGGACTATCACTACTTCGGCGCGGGGCACGTCGTCGGAACGCATCGCATGGGTACCGATCCTTACAAGTCCGTAGTGGATGCGAGCCAGCGCTCTCACGACGTGCCAGAACATGTGGGTGGTTGGGAGCGGCAGTTTCCCGACTGTGGCCACCGCAAACCCGACACTGACGCTCATGGCCCTCGCCTTCAAATCAGCAGACAGCATCATCACTGCGCTTAACTCGTAGGAGAAAGTTTACATGTATATCAACGACGCCTTCTGGTCCATCATCCCCGGCAACGAAGCAAAAGCTTATGCGGCGCTCGGCATGCTCGCGGCGCAGGTTGAGAAGGAACAGCCTGATACGTGGATGTATCTGATCCACACCCCCAACCTCGATCCGGGCGTAAACACGTTTCCGATGCCGGGGCCGGAGCAGGTGGGCTTCGTCGAGGGCTACAAGGATCGCGACGCCTTTCACAGGCACCACAACTCGCCGATCATGAAAGAGTTCTTCGCGAAGAACGGCTCGTACTTTCTGAACATGTACGGATCGACTGTACCGTGGATGATGGTGCAGACACTGGAGATGATCGACGGCTTTATCCGCCCCGGCGCTGACGTCATGACGGCGTGGCAGGTCGAGGCGCGCTGGGTGATGAAACCCGGTTGTCGCGAGAAAGTGAAGGAGGCTCTTAAAGGTTATGTCTAATGACGTACGCACGCAGGAGCCGACGACTTTGATGTACACGGTTAGCGTGGCGGACACGAGTGAGCAGTCGATGGCGCTGCCGCCGTCACAGGTCGATGCGCTCGTCTACAACTCGTCATGGACCAACCAGCAGGCCTTCTTCGATCACGGGAGTGGACCGGTGTATCAGAACTTTCTGAAGGAGTACGGCCACCTGTTCGTCCAGGCTGGGCCAGGCTCGACCACGCATCCATACATGACCACATCAGTCTTCAAACGCTTCGCCGGCTTCTTCCGCAAAGAAGCATTCACGGAGTAAAGCCACAAAGAGGCACAAAAGAACACAAAAAATTTCATTTGTGATTTATGTGCTTCTTTGTGGCTAATTATTTCTAAGCGCAACCTGACCTTTGCGCGAGAAGTTGATCGATTCACCAAGGATGCGTGCGGCCTCCTGTGAAGCGTGGAATCCGTTTGAGTTTTCAGACTCGATGAAGTCGAGATAAAACTGCGCGCGCCGCTGAAAATCCTGCGCTGTGCCTACAGCGCCGTCGGTTCGGCCTGTCGCCCGGGCAGCCTTGATGTCGTTAATCAGATCGACGAGTGCATCCATCGCCAGGTTGCGCAGATTAAACGTGCGCGACTGAATTATTTCTACTCTCGCCTTAAGTTCATCCTCAGACCACCTGTGACACGTTTGGCAGGCGCGATTGATATTGAGCAATGGCGAACGTACGTGATGATCGCTGATCTTCAACGCACCCTCGCGCTTGTAAGGCATGTGGCAATCGGCGCAAACAACACCTGAGCGCGCGTGAATTCCCTGGTTCCACATCTCAAACTCCGGATGCTGAGCCTTGAGCACCGGCGCACCCGTCTCCGCATGGTCCCAGTCTTTAAACTTTTGCTCGTCGTAAAAGGCAAGGATGTTTTCGACTAACAGCCCCTTGGCCCACGGATAGACCAAACGCTTGTCCGGTCCACTGAAGTGATACTCATCGTGACACTGCCCACAAACGTAAGCGCGCATCTCCTGCCGCGTGGCTTGTTTGTTCACGTCATAGTTTTGAACGCCCTGCGACGCTTTCAACGCGCGCATTCCTTCGATGAAGGCAGGACGTGTCACACGCAATTGCATCGTTTGCGAATCATGACAATCAATACAGGCGACGGGATGAGTCACGTATTTTCGAGCATCGAAATACGGTGTTTTGTTCAAGGCCTCGAAGCCCTTAAAAATGTCGCCGCCGCCAAGCTGTTTATAAGCGACATAGACTGAGGCGTGACAGTTGATGCAGGTTCCGGGTTGCTTCGTAACCTGCTGGCGCTCCGTGAAGGTTTGGTCCTCCAGCATGTATGCGTGACCGCGTTCTTCTCTGAAGTCTTTCGAAAACGCGTAACCGGCCCACATTGTTTTCAGACGCGGATCTTCTTCGAGACGCGATTGCGCAACGATGGAACGAGGATCCGCCTGTGTGGGTGTGCGTGGCTCTGCCTCGCTGCCTCCGTAACGTGTTCGGACCTGATCGGTTGTCTTTAGATAGTCGTCGTATTGAAGCGGAAAGTTTTTACCCCAAACACTTGGGTCAACAGTGTCGTCGTTCAGCTCAACAACCCTGAAGAATGGATTTCGAGCCTCCTGCTTGCGCTGAAAAATGTTCAGCAGCAGCGACAGTCCCAGAACGGTAGCGAGCACCGCTAAAGCGACGACGGCTATAAATTGCCACGACCGGCGCTTGCGCACTGTTTTCTCAGGATGATTCTCCTCAGCCATTCGTCTTCTCCAAAAGCCTAATGCAAGTGACCAACTGAGTTGTGACAGCGAATACAACTCGTACGAGCATCGGCGGATTCGGCATGCGCGCCTTCAATAGCTTGCACGATTGCCTGATGACATTTGCGGCAGGCTTGTTCAGTTACGTCGCGACCTCTTGGTGTGATGTGGATGTTGTCTTCAAACCAGCCGGTCGTGAAATAGTATGAGTGCCAGAAACCATTGCGCGCTTTGGTTGCGTATTTGGCGACGAATCCCGGTGGCGTATGGCAATCGTTACAAACTGCAACGGCGCGGTGGCTCGATTTCAACCAACCGCTAAACTGCTCCTGCATAACATGACAGTTGACACACGCTTCGGCGTTGTCGGTCATGTATGAATAACCACGCGCGTAAACAAACGTGTACGCACCAACACCCAGCGCCATGCCGAGCGCGACACCGAGGATCACTCCACCTGCAAGCTTCCCTTTCATTTGCGCTTTCTGTTTGGCTACCCGTCAGCCTCGTTATAACTTACTTCGCGCCAACTGAACATAGCGGCGCTGCATTCACTTGAAACGGGATTAACTTGTAAACCAACCTTGACTCCCTCGGCCTTTGTGCATAAATTCAATTCGCCAATAAACCCCACGACCTCAAGGAGGCCGGTTCATGTACACCAGATCGTTAATGTCCGTCGTGTTACTCGCCGTGTTTGGCGTTGTCGCACTGGGCCAACAAGCAGCTCCGCCAAAAACACACTTGAAAGTCGGCGACGCGGCGCCTGAGTTTTCGCTTCGCGCCACCGACGGAAAGACCTACAAGCTTAGTGACTTCAAAGGCAAGAAAAACGTCGTGCTCGCGATTTATGTACTCGCGTTCACCGGTGGTTGAACGAAGGAATTGAAGGCGTATCAGGCTGATATCGCCAAATTCGAATCAACCGAAACGCAGGTTTTCGGAATGAGTGTTGACAGTGTTCCCGCCAACCGAGAGTTTGCAAAGCAGATTGGAATCACCTTTCCGGTACTCAGCGATTTCAAACGCACTGTCGTGAAAGACTATGGTGTCTTCAACGAGGAGCAGGGCTTTGGAAATCGCGCCACTTTCCTGATCGATAAAGAAGGAATTATTCGACACATCGACGAAGGTAACGTCGCGATCGATCCAAGCACTGTTGTAGAAGCTTGCAACGTGCTCCAACGTAAGAAGACGACGCCCTGAGTTGGGCCCACAAAACGGCGCCATTACACAAATTGATTTGTGGGCGATGGGTCGTTTTAACGGAACGGGCGACTCAGCAGATAACCGATGTAGTAATAAGTTTCGTGTGCCAGGAGACCGGCCTGGCTCTTCACGCCTTGATAGCGTGTGCTGGGTGTCGGCGACGGCTCGACCTCGAGGCCCATGTCCGCCGCCATTGATACCGCCCTCATCATGTGCAATGGGTCGCTCACGATCAGCACCTTCTTTATGCCATGCGTGTCCGCGAGTCGCTTCGCATACACGATGTTCTCGTACGTGGTGTGAGACTTCTCTTCGATAAGAATGTCGTGCGCCGGCACCCCGCCCTGTAGCGCATACTGCCGGGCCGCTGACGACTCGCTCGGCTCGCCGCTGTTCCCAAAGCCCCCGGTAAAGATCAGCTTCCGGACTTTGCCATTGCGGTAGAGTTCCACGCCGTGATTGATGCGTTCCTTAAAGACGGGCGAAACCTGCTGTCCCCAAACGGCGGCGCCGAGCACTATGGCAGCATCGGCCGGACCGTCAGAAGTGGCATTCCGATAGGTGTAGATGCGCGCGGCAAACAGGCCCGCCACCAGGAGGATGACGCAGAATATGAGTAACGCCGCCTTCGCGATCTTCTTCATTCTCGCTCTTGTTACCAGCATTCGGAGCTTAACGACCGGGCGTGATTCTCTCGAGCTTCTTGAGAAGCTCGTTCTTTTCGACGGCAGATGTTTTCGCGACGGCAAGCCGCAGAGAAGTTAACAGCTTTCTCAAGTCAGTTCGCTGCTCGACAGCATACTGATCGCCGCCTTTCCCATTCGCGGTCTTGATGACTTCTTCCGTTAGCAGCTCGTTCAGATCCTTGAGAGCCTGGGCCGCATACGCCCCTTTCGGATGTAAACTCAGATACTTAATCCCGCCCGAAAAGACAAAGAAATGGCAGACCTCGTCGCCTTCGCAATCGGACGGTTCTGAATTCTCAGCGGCGGCCCAGGCAATGCGATCCGCGATGGGCAAGGTGTGATATTTGGCTTCGAGATCCCAGAGCGCTTCCGAGCGCAGGTTGTAGCCACCCGCAAACTCGTTGTGAAGGAGTTGCGCAGCATGCGCCTTGTGCCATTCCAGATAGGGCGACTTATCGACGCTTTCCACAGTGACAGTCAGGGCCGAGTGTGCGAGTGCCAGCAGTCTGAAAAGTTCAAACTCGGCGCGCGTGTTCGCATCTTTCGCTTCAATCGCTGAACTCGCGGCGAGGTTGTAGAGTTCCTGCCGGTCGGCGAAGTCCGTGTTCTCCGTTTTAAGTCGCGCTTCGATGATCCGGCGCAGAAGTTGTTCGCGCTCGCGTGCATTGTAATCAAGGAGGAGCCCGCCGAAGACCCAGCCTGTCTGGCCGTTTAGCAGACCGACCCGGTACCAGTAATCCGTTTTTCCGGCGAGAGTGTCCTGATTTGTCGAACGCGCAATCGTGTTTACGATCGTGCCGAGTTTCAGGCGCGCGATCTCCTCGGCTGTAACCTGTGGCGCTTTTCTGACACGCATAGCGGAAACGGTGGTGATCTTTGCCTGGTCCAGCTTGACCTCTTCCGTTTGGGCCAACAGAGCTGATTCGTGTCCGAGTGCGAGTATGGCGAGAACGCAGCCACAAAGAGTCACAAATAACTTACTGTAGTGATTTGCGATTCCTCGTGGCATGTTGTCTCGACGAGAGCGGCTCTTGATCGTGGGTTGTTCATTCATCGTATCCCAGTCCTTTGGCCTGCCGCGGACGTCGTTGATACTAGGATAGCGAAATGTCGTTCAGCTATTCAAATGGAAGCTCAGCCACAAAAACGCACAGAAGTCACAAATAATAAAGAGGATGTTTGTGCTCGGTGTGGCTGTCCGCCGGATTATTACTCGCACTGTCGCGCTCTCATGTTCCGCGTTTCGCAGTTCACTGTGAGATCCTGAGATCCTGACAAAGGCACAGACTTTGCCGATGGCCCCTCGACGGTTTAAGGCTGAAAGCGGGGGCAAGCCACCCTTCCTGACTTGTTCTTCTTTTTTGCCGTCAAATAGGACCAGTTAGGAGAAGGAACAAGTCAGGAAGGGTGGCTTGCCCCCGCTCTTAAAACACTCTGCAGAGGAGCTCAGGATGAACAAGAAACTCGCCGGACGATTAATGATACTCGTAACCGCAACGCTCATTACCGCCAGTGCGAATGCGCAGAAACCACAGGAGATTAACGTTACGATTCTGCCCTCACAAACTGTCGAGCAGCGTGTTGCCGATGAAGTGAAAGCTCGAGAGTTACGAAAGGCAGCGGATGAAAAAATTGCGGCGGAAGAAGCAGCCAGGATCGCGGAAACAAGCCCCCAAACTCTCTTGCGTCGCGCGCGTGTTATCTACGTCGAGTCAGACACTTCATTCTTTGATCAGGTGCAACTGCAAAATGTTTTGCGTAAGCGCGAAGAATTTACTGCCTGGCAAATGGCGATTGTTGATGCGTGGGACAAACTAAACTTCGTCGACGTAATTATCACAATCGATCGTCCGCTCTTTACCTACACTTTCACCTACAAGATCACCAACCGCAGCAATGGGGTTCTGCTTGCGAGCGGAAAAGTCACGGCGTTTGATAGTAATGCGGCCGCGCCGAAACTTGCTGATCGAATTATGGAGGAAATGAGAGTTGCGCGCGGAGAATCCAAAACCAGGAAGTCATAAGGTCTCCGGTTATTATTTAGCAGGATCGGCGGGCTTGGCGGGTTTGGTGTTCCTGTTGACGAAAAATACTCCGAGGGTCGCGGTTACCAATCCCTGAATTGCCCCGAGCATCAGGCCGGAACGCTTGAACGCATCCAACAGCACTGAAGTCTTGGCCGCATCCTTATTTGCTTCGACGGTGACGTCAGCGCCGCTCGCGGCCAGGTTAGGCATGGCGATAAAGATCGCGTTCACAAGTCCAAGATAAAGAACAGACAGCACCACGGTGACCCAAAATATTGTGCTGTTAACTTTCTTATCCTCGACCGGCGGATTTAGCGCGTCCGCGACGATCACGCCGACGATTAACCCGATTGTCGGCAGGATCATCGGCGTAAACAGTGCCCACGCTTCGCTTTCTCTACCAGCCCAAAAAGTACCGAGAAGCGTCTGAGCGGAGAGGATTACAAAAGGGATAATGAAGCCGACCAGCCAGATTGCTGCCAGTATTTTTTTAGCTTTTTCAAAAGAGATCATTGACGCTGTAGGTTAGCGAGAATCTTTTGCAGATGTTGACTGGCCAGCAATCCGCTGTTGACGATAAACTTCGCCTGGCCGCTATTGGATTGTAGAAACTCATAAACAAACGCGGAGCATTGAAAGTTTTCATTGTACTCCTGTTGCCTCATGTCTGATGGCAATGAATTGCTCCCGCGCGCGGACAGCTTGGCCGCCTGAGAAACAGCTACTTCTTTTCCGCTCCGGGTAAATGGCTTATCAGTTACCGCAAAAGCGATAACACGAAAGTGCCCGGACGTGCCTTTGATAAGCGCTCGAAAATACTCCGCCGTAAATAGTGCGGGTGGTGCAGGCGTGGTGGACCAACGGCCCGCGCCGTCCAGCGGCGCACCGGTCTTGACGTCGAATTGCTCCAGCGGTGTTACCACCACAAATCCACCGGGGATGCCGTAGTAGCCGGGATTTTCGTATCCGGCTTGACGCAACGCCGCACGCAGACGATCGTCAACATCGCCGAGTTTGGCCGGCGACTGTTTCACCAGGATCTCAGATGGAATAGAGGTGAAAGCGGAAGCATTGGGTGGCCAGGGGAATTCAGGCAGTTGCTCGGATGGACCAGCATTGACGTTTGTTGATGAAGTATTGCTGTTGCTGTTGCTTGCCGGGTTCCCTGCACAGCCCGTCAACAGGATTAGCAGCAGAAAGACTATGAAGGAAAATCTCATGACTCGTCCTCTTCGAATGCTCTACTTGTGGCCCACCTGCTAATCTATGCGAAAACCGGCGGAAAACGTTTCGGGAAGGTGGCTTCAGAAGGTCTAAGGACTGGGCACTATATATCACCGGGCACAAAAAAGCACATAGATCACAAACGCTTAAATAATCGCTTTGTGATCTATGTGCGGAGTAAGACGTGCTTATCTGTTACCCGCGCCTGGTGCGTCGTGTTAACTTTGCGCCCAAACCGATCAGACCGGTTGCCAGAAGCGTTAGCGTCATTGGTTCCGGGACTTCTGCATTCTGAAAAGTGTAAGTAACACTCCGAAAATCGTAGAGGGTGACGCCACTCTCATGAATTCCAGAAAAACTGAATAGCGCAGTGGCGATGCCCTGGCCCACCACCTCAGTGCTGAATATCTCGGTAGTGCAGGTGACCGGACTACCTTCGCAACCCCGTATGTTTCCGAAAAAGTTGAAAGGTGCGGTAATCGTAATGTCTGTCGTACCCGCTGGCAGGAGTTGCAGAGCCACACCAAAGTTAAACTCGCCGAAGAAATTCAGGTTATTGAACGTCATGCCGTTGATGATGGCAGTTCCACTTCCTAAGCTCGAGCCGACGAAGAAACTGCCGATGTTCGTTGAAGTGCCGCTCGCACATGGTAAGCAACCCGGCGAGTTGCCCGGATCGCCCGGCCCCGCCGTGATCGAAAAATCCTGACCCGATATGGAGTAACTCGGGCTACCCGAAACGCCAACAACTGTTAAGGAACCACTGGTGATTACGATTGGATCCGCCTGAACGGAGGGTGCGATCGCCAGCATCAGAAAAACGCCTAATCCAAACAAGAATTTTGACATGTAATTCTCCTTCACCCGGGGAGTTGAATTAAAAATCACAGGGAAAGAACGAATCAAGAGCGTGCAAGCCTGGCCGCACTTGCCCACTCACTCTTGAGGAAAACTTGAACGGGAGAGTTGCGGGAATATATATCACAGGCCGAAAAAATCACAAGCGATTTTTAGCTCCGGACTTGTGACTTATTTGTCGCTTTATAGCTTCCTTTTTGGCCTTCGCGGTCGAGTTGTAATAATGTGTCGCCACGAATGGAGAGCAACGGGGAACAGATAAGGTTGGGTCGGATGCTGACTCTCGATGCGATGCGCGGAGTCGCGGCATTGGCGGTTGTCGCCTATCACGCTCTCGGAGTGGCGCCGCAGACGGCGTTGAGTGGCTGGCAATGGTGGTTGCCGCAAATGACCGGTTACCTGGTGCACTTCGCGTTCGCCGGCATATACCTCTTCTTTGTCATCTCCGGTTTTTGCATTCACCTGTTCTGGGCAAAAGCTCGCGCGGCCGGTGTCGATAAGCCGGTTATAGACTTCTTCGTCTTTTGGAAACGGCGAGTGCGCCGGTTATATCCTCCATACTTTGCCGCGCTTGCGTTGTATCTCTGCTATAACGCTTACAAAACTCCGGTTCAGCTCACCGGTTCTTACTTGTGGGACGTCGGGCTTCACCTGTTCATGTTGCACAACCTGGACGCTCGCACTACCTACACGATCAACGGCGCCTTCTGGACGCTCGCGATCGAAGAACAGTTATACCTAGCATATTTCCTGCTGCTCTTTCTGCGTATTCGTTATGGGTGGGCCAAGACGTTGCTGCTGTGCGCCGGGGCGCGGGTTGGCTGGCTGCTCATGAGTCGCTTCATGGGCCAGTGGACCGGCATCGAAATTCCCGTCACGGAAGCAGCCGCTACTAATTGGTTTATCTGGGCGTTGGGTGCTTTGAGTGTCGAGGCAGCGCTGGGACTAACAAAACTACCCGCATGGTGTTACAGGATTTCAGCTTCCGGCCTGGCTCTGCTTTGCGCTGCCGGCCTGGCTCAGTTCTTACCGTACATAGATGACAGAACCATCCTTCACGATATTGGCTGGTTGATAATGCACCCGGCCTGGGGTGTTGGATTTTTTATACTCGTGAACTATTCGGTTGCGGCAGAGCAACGATGGCGACTGAGATCACATGTCCCGCGCCTGATCCCGGCCTTGGCAGGAATCGGGCTGATCTCATACTCACTCTACCTGATTCATTCATTTGTACTGATGCAGTGGTACAGGTTAGGTTTTACCAAACTGCACATTCTCACTATTTCATTACTGATAATGATGCCGCTATCCGTCGCATTTGCGTGGGTGTTCTTTCGCGTATTCGAGCGACCGTTTATGACGGTGCATGGGGCGGTGAAGGTTCCGGCAAAACCGAGATACGCTCCGGTAGATGAGGAGCAGATCGGACCAGCGCCTGAGGCTGCATAATTAACCCCAGGCGCCGGAATAAAGAAACGTATCAGCGGTCGATTCCGCGGCCGGTCCTCTGCTGCAACTCGTCGATGCGCTTTGAAGCCTCCGCTTTTGTAAGATTCGGATCGACCTCTTCACCAGCTTCGTCGGCGAGAGTCTGGAGATACGAACGCTGAGCGGCCGTCATCTCTTCATCACCCGTCTTCCATTCATCCGGATCCCTGAACGTATTCGAATTGTCGTTGTTGTTCGATATCCCTGCTTGACTCATAACAAAAGCCTCCAGGATGAACGATGCCAACTCTCTTTCACGAAGTTGTTTCAGAAATGGGACAGTATTTCAACTCGGGAAATGCCGATCTCGCGTTGCAAATTTCATAGCGCGTCACGGCAATGCAATTCCTCGCACTCATAACCGCCCTTCTATGCCATGGGAGGCGCATTCAACCGGGCGGTCATGTGTGCCGAGGAGTATTTGGAAAGATCTGCTTTACACCTTACGCATATAGCAGAACTTTCCCATGTTTTGACCTAGCCAAAGATGTGCCCCGCCACCGTCTCCCAATCGCTCAAACCGCGCATTACCGGGGGTTATCGTTGCTGAAACACCGTCGAGATCCCAGTCCGGGGAATCGCCCGTGGGCTCAAAACGGATGTATGCTGGGTACCGGTCTGCATCTGCTGTGTCAAGCTGTGGGGATCTCGGGTCATTGAATGAAGCTTGTTCGACGTTAGCTCCATTGCCGAGAATGTAATCGCGATGGGTAGCTCTTTCATTGTCGTCTACATCGGCTCTGCCCAGCTTGAATTCGCGACCACAGACACCAAAATATACATACCCATCGGTTCCAGCGTTATTGCGGTCCCCAGTGTGAAGTGTGACCTTGATTTGTGTTATTGCTGCCATGATTTTCTCCTTAATTGAAGTGAGGTTAGTAGTAATTGAGAGGTTGGAGTTTCGCTTTTCATTTGCAATTTATCTTAGCCCGGCATGTGGATTCCCCCTTTTCAGCGAACAAATAGAATCTCACTTTGAGTTTGAGTGTGGCGCTTCAACGCTCGCTTCTGGTGGTAATGATCAGGGTGACTAAAAGCTGTCCCGGATCTGCCCTAATTTCTTGCTTCGTGTGGCTTACAGGCTAAGGGCGCAAACGCTGCCGTTTGCGCCCCTATGTAATGAAGGTAACGGATGGTTTTTCATCATCAATTGAGGACTATGGGCATACATGGAATCTCATCCGTCGATGGGTTGCCAAGGTTCAAATCAAGGTGGTATCGAGGGGCCAATATGGGCTCGCCGTTAACTTGCAGAACGCTGTAATAAAGATCCAGTTCATCATGAGAGCTCAGCCCGAAGGCCGGCGGCTCGTTCAGCAGCGAAATGGTGTACGTTGTTTCTTCCGGATCCGAAGGTCTTGGGAGTTTCAACTCTCCTGATTCCTCCCAGGAAAGGTCCACTTGACCGTCCGCCGGCAGGCAGATTGCCGCCGCCAAGTTTGCGGAGAACCGACGCAGCCGAATTTGTGGTGTGTCCGCCGTTGTCGGTGCCGGCACCAATCTAGGATCGAGGCTGGTGCGAGACAGAGTTGGCGTATAAAGGATTCCGGCATTCATCGTCGCAACCGGATGGGCGCCGTCATTGAAATCAGCGTTGGGATGAGGCGTCCGCATGTTGATCGCCCAGCGAAAATCAAGGTTGTTATTGGTCCTATTGGGATTGCTGCGATCAAACGGTTCCGGAGTGGGTGCAAATGCCTGAACGCCCATGCAGGGAGGGGGCGTAACGTTGATCGCAAATGGCCTTGTCAGTGGTCCCGTTACCAGGCGAACCAAAGTCGGAGCGCGTTCTGGTTTTCTAACAATCAGGATTACCTGAAACATATGGGTGCTGCTAAACCGATGGATACCGATTTCACAGCCGTTGTTTCCGTCCGGTTTGAGTAGCAGCAGTCCTTTAAATTCGACCGTGACCTTTGCAGCGGCAGTTAACGGGTGAGTTGTGGTGGTATTGAATGGCATTCAATCACTCCTTTGAGTTTTAGTCTACTTTTCCGTGCTCGTAGTGAATGACATGCCAGGGTCAAACATTTCTTTGGCTGCGGTACTTTTTATTGACAGAGCCGGATGGTGCGTCTAATCTTCGTCTGTTCTCGCTCGTATTCCCTGCTTTCCGGATTCTCACTTTCGATCTCGCCCATATTTCAATGCGAACCGAGGACGGTTGGTGAAGTTTCGGATCGCAAATTGGATATGCTCGTTACGTTTCGATGAAAAGAGAGCGCCAACCGACCCCTCAAGAATTTGAAAAGCTGCTTGCCTGGTTCGATTCGGACCGTGACAAGGCCGGGCAAGCCTTCAATGTGATTCATTGCAGGCTTATCAGGGTATTCGCATCGCGCGGCTGTGTTGACGCCGAAGCTCTCGCCGATGAAGTCGTTAATCGGGTCGCAATAAGAATTGACAAGGTTATAGTGGACTACAACGATCCGGTCCGCTGCTGTCTCGGTTTCGTCGAGAATGTTTACCGGGAAGACCTGCGGGAGCAGCAGATGAAATTTGCCGCCAAAGAGCCTCCATCTCCTCGCCCCGCCGAGGAACTTGAAAGGGAAGATGAGTGCCTGGAGGAATGCCTTAAAAATCTAACTCAGTCCGAGCGAGATCTGTTTGTGCATTATTTCCGCGGCGAGAAACGCGCCAGAATCAACCGCCGCAGGAAACTGGCGGACGAGCTAGTGATCACCTTGAACGCCTTAAGAATTCGCGCACATCACCTGCGCAAGCAAATGCACCAGTGCATGGTAATGCGCCTGAGCCGAAACTAAATTCACGAAACAATTGACGTTTAAGGCTCATACCCATTAGGAAGTCTGAACAGATCGAGGGCAGTGTAAACAATGGCGCGGGAACATCACGAGCAGGATCTTGTTAAGCGTTACCTGTTGAAACAGCTCTCGGACGCTGAACAGCAGGAAATTGAATTGCGCCTTCTCAGTGACGATAGCTTTTCCAGGGAGCTGGAGATTGCTGAAGACGAACTAATAGACGACTACCTCGCTAACGAACTTTCGCGGAATGACCGCGTAAGATTTGAACAGAATTTTCTCACCAACCCCGAGCGCGTCAGCAGGCTAAACTCAAGCCAGGCAATGAAACGGTATTTTGACAGGACTGCTCCTACCCCGCTTCCCAAGCCCCACGGATTTGAGCGATTCCGAAAATGGATCGGCATGTCCCTTAATACCCTTACCACGCTCAGGGGTCATCGCTTTTGTAGTTCTCGCGGTTATGGGACTAATCATTTGGCGTTTGGCGTTCTACCAGTCCGATCTCGAGAAAGGACTTTCAGCTCTCAACCAGGCTTATCGCCTGGAACGCCCGGTCGAAGCCCGAATCTCGACCCTTGATTACGCACCATTTGGATCTACGCGCAGTGGCAAACCTGAACAAGTGAACGAACTCGAGCTGATTCGTGCCCAAGGATTCTTGCTTGACGCTGAAAAAGATCGTGCCGATGCCGCTTCATATCAGGCCCTGGGCAAACTCTATCTTTTGCAGGGAGAGATCGACAAAGCGATTGAGTATCTCGAGAGGGCCGCAAAAGCCGATACGAGCAACCCACAAATCTACTCCGACCTTGGCGCGGCATATTTGGAAAAAGGCAAGCTGGAACTGGATCTACGCAGCTCCGATGAGGGCACTCCGGCGCAGGAAAAAGCGTCGTGAGTCTCGGTCATAGCCTCGAGCATTTGAAACACGCACTTGAACTCGATCCAAATCTCCTCGAGGCGCTTTTTAATCGTGCGCTGGTCCACTATTACCAGGGCCTTTACCAGGAGGCAGAAGCTGATTGGCGCACTTATCTCAACAAAGATTCCAGTTCTCAATGGGCCGCCGATGCTCGAGAAAGACTCCAGTCGCTCGAAAACGACAAGACTCGCAGATCGGAAAACAGTGGCAATATACGCGAGCCTTTTGTGCGCGCCTACCACGCCGGAGACGATACGGCAGCATGGGAGATTTACAGACGCAGTCACCTGTCGAACGGGAATGACGTTACCAAAGCTCTCATAAACAGTTTTCTTGCTGAAGACAACGGCAGTAACTCGAGTGAAAATCTGCAAGCCCTTAATTACCTGGGCCAACTGGAAATGCGTAGAACTGAAGATGCTTACACTTCGGATCTGGCGCAGGTCTACGCCTCGATGACGCCTCAAACCCGGGCACTCATCCTTGAAGCTCGACAGCAAGTTGTTAAAGGGCACGAGTTATTTATGCAGTCGGAGATCGAGGACGCCACTGAATTGTTTGCCAGCGCACGAACTACGTTCGAAAAAGTCGGCAACGTTCCTGAGTCACTTGCCGCCGGCGTCGCGATGGCCCAGGGAGCCGCGCTTCAACCAGAGCTGGTTAAAGGGCAGAAATTACTCGAAAGCATTATTCCCGACTGCGAATCGAAGCGTTACAAATGGCTGCTCGCACAAGCACTCACTAACAGCGCTCATATCAATTCCAATCTAAATAACTACTCGGAGGCATTCCGCGACGCCAATGGCGCCTTGCAGATCTTTCGGAAGTTAAACGACTTGAACGGTATGGTTCGCGCCTTCATCCAGCTAGCCAGCCTGTATCTCTTTTAAATGATATTGAGAAGTCGTTTTCTTTTCTCGAACGGGCCATGGCCCTCGCCGATAAAGACGCAGCTTCGTCACGAGACTTATGGGCCATATACATGGCGACCTCTCTGAATCTCAGTGTCCTGCACCTCTACCGAGCTGCACTCGATTACCAGAAGGAGGCGTTGCAACTTGTCCAACCTTTAGGTATACCGCTGTACATCTCTCGTTCTTATCTCTATCGCGGTCTGACCTATGGATCTCTCCGACAATTCGATCTGGGGTTCGAGAGTATTCGCCGTGCCTATGGGCAAGGCAAACCCATCGCATCAAAGCGTAACGGGCAAAACATGATGGCCAGTGCCTTACTCCGTCTCGGCGATTTGTATCGAATCTCCGGGGATGAGAACAACGCGCTTTCCAACTACGAAGAGAGCTTGCGCCTCTATACTGCACTGGACTTCGCTCACTATAGTTACGCCGCCCACAAAGGCAAGTTTCTCTCTTATCTGGCTCAGAACAATGACACCATGGCGTCACGGGAGCTGGAGATAGTCCTGAAGCTTTTTGATGAGTATCGCGAAAAAATTCTGGGAGAGCGACAGAAGAGTTTCTTCTTTGATAGGGAGCAGGACGTCTATGATCTCGCTATCGACTTTGCTTACTCTCGAATAGGAGATCAACGCCGCGCCTACGACTACTCAGAAATCTCTCGGGCTGCCAGCCTCCGCGAACTGATGCGACACGGCCGGAAGTCAAGCCTGGTCCTGACGGCTTAGAGTTGCGATCGTCCAGGCCCGCCGGCTTTGCAGCATCACCCCCAACTGAAATCAGGCAGCCGGTTCCGGACGAGGTTCAGATCGTTCAGTACGCAGTCCTGGAAAAGAAATTGCTGGTTTGGCACCTCATGGGATCTGACATCTCCACAAAGTCTGTCGAAATAGAATCATCAAAACTCGCGGAGATGGTTACAACCGCTCTCAACCAGATCAAGGAAAGAGACGAGAACGGCGCCACGAATAGTTTAAAGCAGCTCCACAAGCTTCTTATCGAACCGATTAGAGAACACCTGGACCCGGATAAGGTGCTCTGCTTCGTCCCTGATAAGTTTCTGCATTACCTCCCGTTCGCCGCTCTGATCTCGATGAATTCCGGGCGTTATCTGGTGCAAGACTATCGCGTGATGATTTCACCGAGCACTGCGGTTCTGATCGAATCAACCAGGAGAGCCGGCGCGCTGGCTTCGGTACGCGAAGAGCGGCTCCTCGCGGTTGGAAATCCCGCATTTGATCGTGCAGCAAATCCGAATTTCTCAAACCTGCCCGAGGCTGAGCAGGAGGTGAGACAAATAGCGCTTGGCTATCCACGTCGAAGTGTTCTAATCAGATCCCAGGCCACTCGAAAATCCGTTACGAACGAGCTTGCTCGCGCGAATGTCGCTCATTTTGCAGCGCACTTCGAAATTGACGTAAGGTCGCAACTCTCGTCGAAGCTATTGCTCTCGCCCGAACATGGAGATCAAGTCTCCGGGTTGAGTTCAGGCGATATTTATCAAATGGATCTCGCACACATCAAACTAGTGGTGCTCTCGGCGTGCCAGACCGGAATCGAGCAACAACTTCGCGGAGAAGGACCAATCGGCTTCGCCCGGTCTTTCCTTGCAGTTGGAGTTCCCGTTGTTGTGGCAAGTTTGTGGCCCGTTGACTCCGCGGCAACATCGGAACTGATGACTTCATTTCATCGCTTTCGCACGGTGGAGCATTTGTCTACTACCCAGGCACTAACTCGCGCACAGCAGGAATTAATGAGTCGGGAGAGTTACCGTAAGCCGTATTACTGGGCCGGGTTTACAGCAATTGGCGGATACTCCGCGTATTAATCGGCGGTTCCCTCACAGGACCACCTTCCCATTCCACTATCAATTATTGGAAATGATTTTTGCTTGAGACTCATTATCCATAGGACGCAACAAAACCGATCTCACTCCTCGAGGAGCCTCTATGCCAAAGGAAAAGAAAATACCCCGCCTTAGTGGATTCATCATCATTCGACTTGCCGCTCGGGTCCGCCTCGCAAAGCGCGAGGATCCCGGAAAGTTGAAAAATCTCAAGGCTGTTCTTGACCAACATGAGATTGTTCCTCAACGCTTGATTAGCAGCGTTACCCCGGAAAAATTGCTGGCAATGGAGAAGAAAGCAGCCGCCAGCGAGTTTCCTCCGCTTTACAGCCTGACGAGTTACTGGCGCCTTGACGGTCGCAAGCTCAAACCTAAAGCCCTTCGAGAGTTATTAAAAAAGCTGCAAGAGCTTTCAGAAGTAGACCTCGCGTATTTGGAAAAAATTGTCCTCAATCCAGCGGTGGACAGCACGAATGACGCGCTCGCCAGCCGCCAGAATTATCTCGATGCGGCTCCTGTAGGAATTGATGCGCGCTGGGCGTGGACACAACCTAACGGTGACGGCGCCGGTGTTGGCTTCATCGATCTGGAACAAGGATGGCTTCTCAATCATGAGGACTTGATCGAAAAAACGCCGACTTTAATTTTCAATGACAATCGCGATATAGATCAAGATCATGGGACCGCCGTACTCGGCGTAGTGGTAGGCGTCGACAATTGCGTCGGAATTGTCGGGGTCGCCCCAGGGGTCAGTTCGGTCAGGGTCGTTTCACATTACAACGCCCCTTACGATACGGATCTGCATGTCGCGGATGCAATTGCGGCGGCCTTGGACGTAATGGCGCCAGGTGACGTACTTCTCCTCGAGGTGCAGCGTGACTTTTTGCCCACGGAAACAGACGATGTGGATTTCAATGCGATTCGTCTGGCAAGCGCCCTCGGGATAATCGTGATTGAAGCCGCGGGTAACGGTGATCAGAATCTTGACCAGTGGTCCGAACCAGGTTTGCACAGTCTCAATCGAAATAACGATCGCTTTTCCGACTCTGGCGCAATCATGGTCGGTTCCTGCGAGTCTGAACCTTCGCATAATCGTCACCGTGACTCCAACCATGGCACCCGGATCGATTGTTTTGCCTGGGGAGAAGACATTACCACGGCTGGAAATATTCACGGTGTAGAGGGCGAGAACAGCCGCACGAGTTACACCCGCATATTCGATGGAACCAGTGGTGCATCAGCAATTATCGCGGGGGCTGCGTTGATTCTTCAGGGAATGTATCAGGCAACACCCCCTGAAGAGAGACGACTTTCTCCCTCGCAGATGCGCCAACTTCTCTCTGATCGAACAACCGGAACAAAGCAGGACCTGGAGTTGGAACTCATCGGAGTAATGCCCAATCTGCGTGCGATCGTCGAAAACAAACTGGGCTTTGTACCTGATGTCTATTTGCGCGATGCCGTTGGCGATATCGGAATGATTCCCAGTTCCGGATTTATAAGTGCCAGTCCCGACATTATTGTCCGTCCGGATCGCGTAGCTAACCCCACTGCATCATTTGGTGAAGGAAGCGGAAATGAGAATTCGAACGTGCTGGGCTCCCGCGTTGAGTTTGGCCAGGATAATTACATCTATGTGCGAATGAAAAATCGTAATACCGTCGCCGCGGATAACACGACCGCGACTGTCTACTGGAGCGAGGTTTCTACTCTCGTTCCTCCTGATCAATGGCGCTTTATTGGGACGACTCCCGGCGTTGACGTCCCGGCTGGAGACACTCTTGTCGTAGCGGAACCGATTACCTGGCCGGCAGCCAGGATTCCGTCGGAGGGTCACTATTGCTTTGTAGGGATTCTCAATCAGGCTCGTGATTCGGCCCCCGTTGTTCCGGAGGAAACCGACTGGGATGAGTTTCGAGCTTTCATTCGCAATAACAATAACGTGGCGTGGCGTAACTTTAACGTCATCGATGATGTGCAGGATCCGTCAATCCATGAGTTTGTGATTGCCGGTGCGCCTGATTGCAGCAGGCTTTTCGATCTGCAATTCATCCGGCGACTGCCTGAAAAGGGGAATGTAGTTCTCGAACTACCTCTTTCCTTTTTTGCAAGTCTGCCGAAGCGATCTTTTGCCGGGGTGGAAGTCGAACCCAAAGAAAAAGATCGCACGCGTTACTCTTCCTCACCTGCGCTGTTTTCCAATTAACAATGTGAGGCTGGGAAAGAAGGCACGACACCGGTGCCGGCTAATCATCACAGGCCTGAAGAGAAAGAAAGCTGTTGGACATTCAGTAGCAATCCGGCAGATTTTTGAGGAACAGGAAGTCGGTCGGATTACCTGGCATTTCAAATAATGTTGATTGCCATTGGGCTTGGAAGGAGGATTGCATCCCGCATATAACAAAGGATCTTCGGGATCAAAGCTTTCGTTCATTCCAGGTTTTCCAAATCTCTTCGCCAAGCGCACGATAGTCCTCCAGCGGTCCTGCCGAGTCAGCACCAAACCAATTCTGAAACTCCTCATGGACAACCTTGACCGCGTCGTCGATATTTTCACACGACCTCAGCCGCGGCAGAATCGTTCCTACTTCCGGTTCGTATTCGTTGCTGTTAACTTCGAAGTTGATGTACATCGGATCGTGCCGAAAACAGATCGCGGTTAGTTCGTCGAACAGCCTTCCGTACTCGGCCTTCAAACGTTTCCTCTCGGCTTCGAATCTGTTCTTTTGGGCTCCTCGACTCGTGCACAGCGTGATGTACGTAATCTCGATCAGCGCCCGATTGGTTGTATACCATACAAGGGCCAGATCTTTTTTGACTCCAAGCAGCTTCATAGGTAGACTGTCGTCACCCTACAACAGCCCACGCCCCGGCGGCCCAAGGAGGAGAAATCTCCATGAAAAGGCTAATTTTATCTGCGCTGTTCTGTCTCATCGCCTCGATCACCGTTCGAGCGGATCCTTTCGTCATTCTTCCCAACGGAGAACTGGCTTTTAATACTTCGTTCACTTCCACGGGCGCATTCACGTGTCAGGTTTGTAGCGGCTCGGGAACGAATTCCGTCACCTTCGGATCCGGCGCAAATACTTTGACGCTGACCTATCTCGGACTCAACAACTCGCTCGTCGTCGGCGGTCAAAGCGTTCCGGCAACAGTCGGGCAGATTCAGGTAGTTGTTACCGGTTCGGGATTCGTTTTTCCGACCAACAGCAATCCCAACGTACCGTTGCTCTTCTTCACTTTAACCCTGATGCAAACGTCGCCCGCCGCGGGCTCAAGCTCAATTCTCTTCAACAGCGACTCGGGCGGCGGCACGTCATTGCTGTTCCATTCCACTTTCAGGGATTACGTTGCGATATCGATTGGTCCAAATCCGCCCGGCTTTGACTTTTCACACATCGTTTACAGTTTCCCCGGATTTACGATTCCGAACACGAATGCCGCAGTTGAGGTCGACGCAAATCTCGTTGCCGTACCCGAACCGGCAAGTATGCTGCTGTTGGGATCGGGAGTGGGAATGATGCTCGGGGTGATGAGAAAACGATTCTCAAAGCCTTAAGCCGATCAAAAACTGGCGTTGGCCCGTGAGAGCCAACGCCAGGAAATCCTCAACTTACAAAACCGAGCAATACGTCCTGCTCAATCCTGTCGCCGATTAGAAGTTCAGTTTCAAGGCGAACTGCAAAATTCGCGGATCATAGGTTTGCGTGATCTGACCGAACGTCGTGCTGTTGATGTTCTGGTTCAGAGCACCGCTACCGATGAAGAAGTTCGTCTTGTTGAAGATGTTGAAAGCTTCCGCACGGAACTCCAGATTAACTGTTTCTCCAAGCGGCGTCCGTTTGATGAATCCCATATCCAGATTCCAGATACCTGGTCCACTAACCGGCGTCAACTGAAGATTGCCGATTGTGCCCGGCGCGGGATTTGAGAAGAAGGGATTTTGATTTCGTAGCGGCGACGTGTCGCTGCGAAGCGCCTGAATCACCGCCGGATCAAACATCACCGGGCGACCAGTCGCCGGATCGAAGAACAATCCGGTGATCTCCTGCAACTCGCTGATCAACAAGTTGGTGGCGGCCGTGTTAATGGTTGAGCGACCGACGCGGTTGAGTGTGCCGCGAGCTGAAACGAACGAGATCGGGCGGCCCGACTGCGCGATAAAGATACCCGTCAGTTTGATTCCGCCCAGTAGTTTGCTCACGAACCCGTCGTTGGCCCAGCGCTTACCTGGTCCAAACGGAAGCTCGTAACCGGCATTCGCTTTGAACACGTGCGTGAGATCGTTTACCCCGCGCCGCTTTTCAACCACGTCGCCGAGTGTCAGGTCGAGCAGACCCGAGAAGTTTTGCTGAGAGCCCTCAAAATCCGTGAAGGCCTTGCTGTAAGTGTAATTTGCCTGGAAGTCGAAGCCTCCGTTGAAGCGTCGACGAACCTCGGCTTGAAGCGCGTTGTAGTTTGAGAAGGAGCCGTTGCCTACATAGTCCGAAACATAGGCGTTCGGGTTTGGCAGGTAAGTGCTCAATAACTGCGTTGAGCCGAAGTCGCCGCCGCCGAAGTCCGCGAAGAAGAAGTCCTTATTCGTGATGAAGAAATCCAGAACGCGAGCCGGCTCGCCCTGGCGAAGGGCCGTCAGGAACGTCGACTGATTCAAAGCGAAGGCGCCGAACGACGGCAACACCTGGAGCGGCTGACGGTTCGCGCACTGCGCCTGGGTTGGATTAACTCGTCCACCGCAGTTCAGCAGGTTGAACCGGGCACGCTGGAAGTCCTCGAAGAAGCCCCCCGCGAAGATCCGCTGCTGGTTGATATCGATACCGCGCGTCAACTTCGTGCCGCGATTACCGACGTAACGTACCTCCGCGATCATGTCAGCAAAGATTTCGTGCTGTATGCCGAAGTTCCATTGCTGGACGTACGGCGTGCGCAGGTTCGGGTCGATCGTGAAGATTGCGGCTGCCGGATCCGTGGTCGTGAAAACATCACGAATACGGAATGGCAAAGTTAACGTCGGTACCGGGATTGTTTCGACGCCGCTGCTAACCGTGCCGGTGACGTCGTTACGAGTGACGGTCCGACTAAAGCCACCGCGATTCGCTGCGTTGTCAATCGTCGTGATGTTGTTATCAATCACATACGAAATGCCATAGCCGCCGCGGATCGAAGTCCTGCCTTCGCCGAATGGATCCCACGCAAAGCTAAAGCTTGGCGCAAAGTTGTTCCAATCGTTCTTATAGAGACCGCGTCCACCGCCGGATGCGGCGTCGATGTCCGCATTCGTCAGCAGAGATTCGAGTCCGCCGATCGGAAGGGTGAGCAAACCATTCTCCTCTTTTGGAACGGAAACGAATTCATAACGCAGACCGAAATTCAACGTCAGGTTCGGCCGGACACGCCAGGTGTCGCCGACGTATGGTCCAACGCTGAAGTAGCGATAGTTCTGCAGCCCGATCTGGTTACGAAGCAATCCGGAAGTGGAGCTGGTCGAGTTGAAAGTTTCAGTCACGCGTCTGTTTGATCCAATTAGCAGCGCGAGTACGTTGCTGGCGTTCGTGAAATCGGTGGTGCTGATCCCGCCGGGAAAGAGATCCTGGTCCAACGGGTTGGGCGTGCCGACGTCGTTGAAGCCAAGCGTAACGGTTGGGATCGTGCCGCCGGCGTTGAACGGATCAATCAGGACGAGCCGATAGTTGCCGCCAAAGCGGAAGAAGTGGTTGCCCCACGACTTGCCGGCGTTGTCGATGATCTCGAAAGTGTCTACGTCGCGGCCCTGCTCCAAAAAGTTCTGAACAGGGTTGGTAAACACTTCGGCAGTTTCCTGGGCGTTCAACGGGAAGTTCACGCGGAACGGTCCGTGTGTAACGTCGCTGAAAAACTTGGATCTTTGAATGAAGAATCCGCCGCGCAGTTCGTTGTTGAACGTTGGCGTCGGGATCCAATTCCACGCTGTCGAGAAACGCGTGCGGGTGGGACTCTGTCCACCGCCCGGCAAACTGGGAAAAGGCTCGCCGATGTCGTTGAACGTATCGTTTGGAATTACCAGAACGTCGCGGCTGAACGACGCTTCGAAGTGGTTTGCTGAACTGGCATCGACGTCGATGCGGAAGCCCCAAAGGTCGTCATCGCTTCCGGCGGGGCTGTTGAATCTGAAGCGTGCGAAGTTGCGAGTGTCGCCGCCTGTTAGATCATTCGGCAGCGGAGTCAGGCCGATTAGTTGTGTTGTGAGCGGGTCGGCAGTGGCGCCGCCGGCGAGGGCAAGCAGGTTAACTGTCTGCAATGTTCCGTTTGCCGCCTGGTAGGTGAAAAGACCCTGGCGCGCAGGCTGTGTCAGCACGGTTCGATTGATTTCCGCGTCCGTGCGCTCTCTTGTTCCTTCGTAGTATCCGTAGAAGAAGAGTTTGTCCCTACCGAAAGTTGCAGGACCGCCCTCGCCAAAGCGTGGCAGAACAAACGGACCACCGACGCCAAAACCAAACTGGTTACGGATCAACTTTGCCTTCGGCAAGCCGGAGGCATTATTGAAGAACGAGTTCGCATCGAGCGCGTCGTTGCGGTGATATTCCCAAAGCGAGCCGTGAAATTCGTTACTCCCGCGCGGAGTCACAAGTTTGACCTGCGCAACACCGAGACCGTCACCCGGACCCGCGTTCTGTGTTACGAGTGTGAACTCGGCCACGCCCGGCACGCTCGGAGCGGCGGCGCCGAAGAGACTGTCCGTGCGAATGTAGTTGTCATTGATATTGATACCGTCCCACGTCAAGTTCGAGAAGGTACCTCGCAATCCGTTAATCGTTGCCGATCGATTGCTTGCAGTGGCTGATACACCAGCTTGAAGTCCAGCCAGATCGAGTGGGTTTCTGCCGTTTAGAGGCAGGTCGTTGATCTGCTGAGTCTGCACTGTGGTGGAAAGCTCCGCGTTCGTCGAATTGATAGCGGCGGTGACGTCGGAGGCTGAGACGCTAACTGTTTCCTGAACTCCACCGGGTGGAAGTTCGATATTCACAGTGAACGGAACACCCACGTTCACCCTGACGTCGCTGATTTCTTTGCGGCTAAATCCGGTATGTTCCGCGGCGATCCTGTAGAGACCGGCGCGTACGTTTCCAAAAACAAATACTCCTTCATTATTCGCGGTTGTTGTCGTTTCCAAACTCGTGGCGACGTCAATCAAACGGACCGTCGCCCCGGGAATAACGGCGCCGGACGTGTCTTTGACGACACCATTAACTTCAGCGCTGGAACTTTGCGCGAGCGCGAGTCCAGTTAATCCGAAAACCAGTACCGCTACTTGTAAAATCCGGAGTGAGAAACTAGACGAGATCTTCATTACTTATCCTCCCTGGATTATTCCTTGTTCATTCTGTCGATCTCTTTTGTGAGTAGATCGATAAAGCTCATCTGTCGAGTACTTGTGTCTGACTTATTCCGGCAGATCGATTTTTTTGGATCGTGCTTTTGCCTCAGCTGTGAGGGGCAGCGGGAGGCTAAGTAAGACGAGAATGCGAAGGCGCAAGGAACGTGCCGAGAGACGCGGCCGCAACAACACGCGGTGAAAACGCAGTGTTCCTTGCAAGCTTCTTCAAAGCTATTGAAGAATTCGGATCAATTTACAATTAGTTGAAATTCTTACGGAGATCTAACGAGGGACGAGCAGAGGTAAGCCACGCGGGAGCATACGAAAGAATGAATCTTATGACGCACACAACTCACAAAACAGTTAACAAATTGTTGCGTGTAATGCGAACAACCGCGTGTGTAGCCACGAAAAGCACAAAGAACACAAAGAGTTCCGAGTTCTGATCGATGTGCTTCCTGGGGTAATTATTTGGACTTGCGTTTTCTGCCGTAGGTTAACTTCGCTCCTAAACTGATTAGACCAGTCGTGAGAAGCATGATCGTCGCCGGTTCAGGGATTTCAGCGCGCTGGAAGTTGTAGGTAACGCTTCGAAAAAAGTAGACGGAGTCACCATTGGCGTTAATTTCGAGGAAGTCCAAGTGAATGGTGGCAATCCCCTGCCCGATCAGGGTGACGCTGAAGACCGTATCCGTAGACCGACAGCCGGGAAAGGGTGCACTATTCCGTTCGCACCCCAGTATTCTCCCGGAAAAAGTGAACGGAGCGGTCAAAAAAACGTCTGATGTGGCTGCAGGGACAAGGACAGGATTGCCGCTAATTTCCACCGAGCCATCAAGACGCAAAGAATTAAAAGTGATGCCGTTAATTATTCCCCTCCCAAACCCCAGGCTAGAACCAACGAAGAAGGCGTTTACTCTTAACGTCGTACCACTTACACAAGGCTGGCAGAATGTCGGCCCGGCATTTCCTTGATCGCCCCCGCCGGTTAATGAAAAGTTATCCCCTCCAAAAGAGAAAACGGGTCCACCAGTAAATCCCGTAACTGACAGAAAACCGTCAGTCACAATGAGCGTGTCAGCATGAGCAGACACCGGCAGAATCAACATCACAAAAGCGCATAAGCCAATGAGGATTTTAGACATGAGAATTCTCCTTGTACCGTGAGTTTGCAGTTTTCAAACGGAGAGAGCGAGGGGAAAGAGTCCGTGGGAACAGGATGCGAGCGCTTATATCACGTCGAAGATCGCGCTGGTATCGGGGAAATCGGAAACCAAACTAATGGCTTTCGGTAAGCACGTAACATTTTCGCTCTCCTTTGTCATAGCCACTGAAAGACCGAGTGAACTGTTAAGGAGAACGAATGAATAATCTGGTGAAAACATCGTGCGATAACAAGGGACTGGTCATTGAGAATGCCTCTCAGCGAGTGAACGGCGAGGTGGCTGAGGCATTGGCCGCGCGAAGAAGCGCGCATCTGGCTGACCTTGCGATTACACAGGAAACTGATCTCACGCCCGAGTTGCGGCGACAGTCGTCGGAGCTGCGACGCCGATCCACGCAAACAATGAATGGTTCCGGCGACGATTTCGCACGGCTCGAAGTCGATTTGCGCGACGCCGCATTTAAGCGAAGTGAACTCATCTCAAGTGTGCTCAAAGACCGTATCAAGCGACGCGAGCAACTCGCGGTAACGGATCTGGTTAAGTGGAGCGAGCACATTGCCGTGGAGCCTTTGGACCACTCATTCTGGTGGGCTCAGACGCAGCCACATGTTGCTCCTGACACGCATGCGGATTTCCGTGACGACGGTCTACATTTCTGGGGTGGGCCAAAGGTCAATAACTACGACGGCGAAATGCACACAAGCTTTGGCGCAGTCGCCTCGTTTGCGCTACAGCCGGATCGGTTTCCGAAGTCGGCGAATGGTTTATTTCTCTCCAGCCCTCACGTCGAATTGTTCGGCGGCATTACCGCGTATGCGCCCGATTGGGATCTGATCCAGGGAAACGGAATCGCGGAGTGCAAACTGTTTCTCAGGCAAACCATCTTTCAGTTGGGTTTCGGTCCGTTTGGTCCAGTGCCTCGCATAATCGCCGAAGCGAAGAGACACGACGAGTGGCAGATGTACCTGCGTAATACCGGATACTCTCGGAACGGGAAATTGCCGGGATTCAAGCTCATTCCGGCAGTGACCTACAACCAGAACCAGCTTCCTCCGAACGAACTCTTTGCAGAGATCGAAGTGCGCTTCGACATCTACCTCAATTGCACCGGCGCCCTCGCCTGGTGCGACCCAGATGTACTGCTTAGAACCTTCCAGTGGGCCCCCACGCCATTGCCATAGTCGTGACGCAAATGGGGGCGGCCAAAGAGCCGCCCCCAACGATTATTCCACGCGTGTGCAGTTTCTTCACGGACGAGCGGCTCGGAAGTTATCAAAGATAACCATGCCGGGCGCTGTCGACTCCGGCTGCCACGTGCCCGCCTTCAGCTCGAAGATCACACCCGTCACCGGTATGGAAGAGCTGTTCCACGGTTCGCTGTAGCGTACAGTCCAGCTTCCGGCCACACTCGGATTATCCGCTGCTGTTTCGAAGATGACGTTTCCTGTTGATAAATTGTGACGTATGCGCCAGAAGCGGTGCGCCACCGTATTGTAAGCGGAGGTAAACAGGTTGCGTTTGACGGCGCCAATCCTGGCCTGGCAGATAAGGATGCCCTCCTCAACATATATTCGGTAATAGTTGTTTGCGTCTCTTCCGATCGTGAACATGGCGTCGGCTTTTGTAGACGCAAGCGGTCCCTGGACCAGTTCAACGTAACTGTAAGCACCGCGGAAGTCGAAGACGTTTGACGATCTGATTCCGTTGTAATGCGATCCCGACTGCGCCGCAAATAGGGGACCAATCTGGTAACGCAGGTTTGTCTCCGTCGCGGCTAAGGCGGCATCAGTGAATCCGCTGAAGAGATTGTTGCGAGTCCACTTCGCGAGATCCAACGAGTTGTCGTTGAAGTCGTCCGCGAGAAGCGTAGTTTCAGACGGCGACGGCGTGGGTGTCGGCGTCGGGGTTGGAGTTGGTGTTGGCGTTGGAGTTGGTGTCGGCGTCGGCGTTGGTGATGGCTTGGGCCCTCCGCTGGAAGGCAACACGGTGTTGTCGTTCTTCAGTGCGCCGGGTGAGTTATGTAAATAAGTGAGAGGCGACAGCACGATCTGATCGATTCCAATGCCGTCCTCTCTTCCCTGCACTCGGATCGTGTGTGTACCCGTCGATTGGAAAAATATCTGCGGGCCCAACACTCCTACACCCCAACCGTTGTCCTGCCAGCCCCAGCCGCTGAGTCCACATCCGGAACAGTCTTCAAGATTGATCTCGGTGCCTGAAGTGGTCCCGATGCGATAGACGGGCGCGCCGGTGTTGTTGACGCTGCCTGAAAACTGCACCCACACCGAATCGTTGGCCCAGAAATCGTTCAGGGCTTTTGCCCTGATCCACAAACGATATGGACGCCCGGCTTCGGCGTTGAAGGTCATCTCGAAATAGCTGGACGGATTTGCAGCAGGGGCGGTTACTTTGGGCGCCCCTGCGTCAGCATGTTGAAGGCGAACGCCCGCGGCAGCAGTTAGATCTGAAACTACGGACCATGTGCCGACGCGCACAGGCGCCTGGCCCACATAAAGAACGACCTCGGCGGCTGACGTGGGCGGCGGTGTCGGTGTTGGCGTTGGTGTCGGCGTTGGCGTCGGTGTCGGCGTTGGCGTCGGCGTTGGCGTCGGCGTTGGCGTCGGAGTTGGCGTTGGTGTCGGAGTCGGAGTTGGTGTTGGCGTCGGAGTTGGTGTTGGTACTGGAGTGGGCGTCGGCGTTGGTGCAGAACCGGAAACCGTAAAACTCCAAATCGGGCCACTGGCAGTCTGATTCGCCATCGTCTTGCCGACTACGCGCCAGAAATACGTGACTCCGCTTTGTAGTTGCGAAACCAGATAACCTTCTGAATCATCCGGACCTATAGCGCCCGTGATCAGATCCGAGGCAACGAGGTTCAGGTTGGTTTGAGAAGTGCCAAAATAGACGTCATATTTATGCGCCCAACGACCTCCCTCCCACGTAAGCTTCACCGTCGAGCCGGCAGTGCTGCCATTCGCAGGCGAGAGATTGACCGGAACTGTCGGCGGCAACGGCACAAACAATTCATACTCCGTCGTCGAGTTCCACTTGCGATTAAACTGATTGACGAACCAATCAAAGAACCAAACCTTGGTGGTGAAGTAGTTGTGCTCCTCCTGGTAGTTGAACGACTGCCAGCTCCAATTAGACGACCCGAAGATCGTCATGCGCTTTCCGTAGAGCGACACAGACTTCTGGTGATTGAGCCCACGATGCTTGCGCATGCGTATCTGCACACCCGCTGCGTGCAGGCGATCTATGTTGTACGGGCCGGTAAACTCCGCGCCCAGCCTGCTCGCGTCAAAACGATATTCGTGCGGCTCGGCAAGCAATCGCACCGGAACGCCGCGAGCCAATGCTCGCAATAGCGCATCGCAAATGCCCACATCCGTGAGGCGATACATCGTCAAGTCGATCTTCTGCGTCTCCTGATCGACCAGAGCGATCGTACGTGCGCCATAATCCTCTGCGGGATTCGTGTTGGGCACGAAGTTTACCGATGGGTCGATCGGGTGGGTCGGATACTTGCGCGTCAACGCGGCGGAGATGTTGGCGTAGTTGCCGTAAGTAGTCGTGTTAGTCCAAACGTCGTCATACCTGGTTTTGAAACTGTTAACTACCGCGAGATCGTCGGTGAAGTACCAGGCGCCATCGACGTAATTAGCGAATGGTTCAAATGGCGCGACGTCGCCGTCGCCGAAATTCGAGCCGGTGAAGACTACTTTGTTCTGACCGGCCAGCAACATCAACTTCACGTGGATAATGCCGTCGCCGAGTTTGTAACGCATCGGAATGCCGGCTGCCTTAAATTTATCAAGGAGGGGCTGGTTCATCGGGAACTTCAGGTTTCCACGCGGCTCGACCGTGAGGCGAACAGGGATGCCCGCCTGATGTCGCGCGATGATCGCATCGGCGAGGCCGGGCAGCTCGATCATATAAAAGGCCATATCGATCCCGACCTTTTCATTCTGAACGAGCTCGAGCAAACCCCAGTAACAGTTTTCGAATGACGGGTCGCACAGACGTTCCTGGGCGGAAGTCTTTTGAGCAGTCACGAAGGAAAAGGCGATCAGGAGGCAAATAGCGAGCGATAAACGCGTCCGAGCAATCGTTAACTTCATAATTCTCCGATGGCGGCGGTCAAAGGTGCGGCGAATCTACGCGTTTGCGGTTGTAAAAGTCTTTCGAGATTATTTCGAAGTCCTGTCGAGGATGCAATCGAGGGGAAAGCGGCGTCAAGCCGCCGCACTCCAAAGGCACAACAGATGCGGAAAGGGCGGCCACCAGCGCCGCCCTTCAAAAACTTCAGTGTGTAGTTTTCTTAAGTCCCACCCTTCACGTCATACGCCCACAACGTACCGAGGTCACGAATGTAAAGTTGTCCGTTTGCAATTACCGGATACGCAAACGCTCCCTCCGGATATGGTCCAACCTGCTTCTTCTTAGGCTGTCCCGGCGGCGTGAATCTTCCCTTCTCGCGAAATGCGTCACCAGTCGCTTCTACGAGAGCGATGTCACCGTTAATTAAGTGAAGATATAAAAGCCCATCGGCGGATGCGATCGACCCCCAACCAAAATTTTTGCTTCCCATTTCACTTTGCCGGTCGCAAACTCAGCCGCCACTAACTTCTGCCCGACTTCCGTACCGTAAAGATGTTCGCCGACAAGCACTGCGCCGCCGATGCCGTTCGGAAGTCCCCTCGTGAAGTAAACCTGTTCCGCAGTGACTCCATTTCCATCCGCTTTCAGTCGAATGAGTCCGCCTCCAACGCCGAGCGCGCCGCCATAGACATACTCACCGCGCGCGACGGGCGTGAAGTATTGCGCCGGTCCTTTCGCCGCTTCCGCGTAACGCCACAGGAATTGACCAGTCTTTGCATCAACTCCGACGATACCCTTACTCAATAACTGCACATACTGCTTGCGGCCGCCGCCCTGCACGACGATCGCCGACGCATAACCCGCGGGATCACCACCCGGCACCGCCGATTTCCAGACCAGCGCGCCGGTCTTTTTATTAACCGCAACCATCGTCGCCTCTGCGCCACCCGGAGTTACGACGACGAGATCGCCATCGACAAGCGGAGACTCTGCATAAGCCCAATCACCCGGTTGGCCGGCAAACTCTTTGCGGATGTTCTTCGACCAGCGAATCTTTCCACTCTTCGTTTCGAGACATGCAAGATCGCCGTCAGAGCCGAGCGCATAAATGAAGTTTCCATCGACAGTGGGAGTGGAGCGAGCCTTCGCGTAAGGAGGGTTCTGGTTGGGATTTCCGACGTTGCCGACGCGTGTGGTCCAGATCGGTTTTCCATCCTGAGTTGAAAGAGCCTGAACAAACTCATTGTCCATGCCGATGTTGCTCATCAGATAGATGCGCGTACCGACAACCACGGGGGTGGAGTAGCCGTCGCCAAGGTCGTTCACCTGCCAGAGCAGCTTCGGTCCGCCCGCCGGCCATTGTTTGAGTAGGCCGGTGTCCTTCGAGATCCCGTTACGTTCGGGACCTCGCCACTGCGGCCAGTCGGCGGGAGCAATGTTGGGGGAACTTGCGACGGATAAGCTCGAGAAGCACACGCACAGTGCTGCGACGGCAGTTAGTATTGGTGACTTCACTGTCCTACTCCTTACTCAGGAATTGTGTTGGCTTGGTAAAACTTGCCGGCGTTCAAGTTACGAACCGCCGTAGGAAATGTTCACAAAAAAGTGTGATGTTCAAAGCTCGCAATGCGCGGGGCCTGCTGAATTTCCGTAGCAGTTAAGCAACACGTTTGTGAAGCCGGGCTGCAAGAATTTTCCGGAACGAGCTCAGGGTAAAGGAAGGAGATCTACAGATGTCAACGAGATATGGAAACCGTGACTACGATCGCGGCGAGCGCGACTACGATCGTGGTGAGCGCAACTACGGTCGCGATCGGCAAACTTACGGTCGCGGTCAACAGGACTACAATCGCGGTCAACAGGACTACAGTCGTGGTCAACAGGACTACGGTCGGCGCAGCGAAGAATCCGACTATGGTCGCGCCTGGGGCGGACGCGCACAGGGACGCCACGGATTCGGTCGCGAAGAGAGTGAAAGATATAACGCTGAAAGCAGATGGCGTGGGCAATATGGCGATCAATCGTCACATCGCTCAGGCCGCGAGTACGAGGGCAGTCGTGGAAGTTACGGCCGCGACTGGGATGAAAGCGAGTATGAGGGAGGTCGCGACTACGGCAGCAGTTCGCCGTTAGGCATGGACGCGCAACGTCGCTTCCGCGAAGCGTCGAGCGACTATTCGCGACGCTTTGACTATCCGGACGACTCTCCGTCGCGAAGCATGTATGGTAATGCAGGCAATCGGCCGTTTGATTACGACCGCGGCCGTTTTGGTCGTGGAGCCGAACGCGGCTACGACTACGAGCGCGATCGTTACGGCTCCGGGCAGGCAGAAGACCGAGGCTGGTGGGATCGTGCGTCTGATGCAGTTGCGTCGTGGTTTGGCGACGAAGAAGCAGAGCGGAGGCGTCGCATGGACCATAGAAGGGATGAATCGCGCGAATATCGCGGACGTGGTCCAAAGGGATACCGACGCTCGGACGAACGCATTAAGGAAGATGTGAACGACAGGCTGAGTGAAGGTTATCTCGATGCTTCCGATGTCGAGGTAGCTGTGCAGAACTCTGAAGTCACTCTAACCGGCACGGTCAACAGCCGGATGGATAAACGACGAGTTGAGGACATTGCCGAGTCTGTATCGGGAGTAACGCACGTTGAGAATCGTCTGCGCGTGAAGCAGCAGGGCGGTTATAGCAGCACGGGAACCGGATACGGCGACACAACAACAGACACGATGGCGATAACGGGCGCCACAGGTACAACTGGAACGACCGGGACAACAGGCACCACCGGGACAACTGGAACAACGGGAACCACCGGAACAACCGGCGCCACGGGCTCATCGAGTTCAGCGGCGGCAGGAAGCACGGGCGGAAGTCGCTCGAAGAGCTAGCTTCTTCAATTAAGTAATCACACTATAAGGGCGGCCACAACTCGTGGCCGCCCTTAATTTTACTTTGCTTCTTTGTGGCTTAGTAATAAAGAACGTCAACTGAAAAAAACAGGTCAGGAGGGTGGCTTGCCCCCGCTGATTGAGTGAGCGGGGGCAAGCCCCCTTCCTGACTACTCCCTTGCGCGCGCCGTTCGAGTTCTTCGGCTTTCTGTCTGTTATCGACCATCTTCGCGCTCGTCTTCCCGATCGGCACTTCTCTGTTTGTCCCGCGGACTATCGCCGCGAACGCCGTCGAGTTTCTTTCCAAGGAAATTAACGACGGCATATCCCGCGATAAAAGCGACGAGCACGATGGCGATCGTCAGAAGTGTTGAATGGTCTGCGATACCGGACCTCCAGATAGTAACTTCAACACGATCGGCAAACGCAACAAGTTGCACGCCCGGACAGTCCGCACACTCACCCGCGCTCATCACAAACTGGCAGCCGCAACGCGGGCAATACGAGATCGAGTTCCCTTCTCTTGGCGCCGGCGCCAGCAACTCCTTCGACTTTTTGACATGCGCGAGACAGATGCTCAATTGTTGAGCGGCGCTCCAATTAATGATCTGCTCGGCAGTTTCATCCAGAACTTCGTGCTTCAACGGATGCTGAAGATCGAGAATGAAAGCACGCACAAATTGTCGCTCGCCCATCTCCAGTCAACACGCTCGCTACGACGACCGGGCTGTAGTCCGCAAGTAAATTTCGCGTCAGCACGTCGGCGGCACGGATCGAAACCGGCGGACACAGAATCATCTTCACGAGGTTTTCAAATCGCTCCGAACTCTCCGCCGGATACAACTTCTTATGCGCGCGATGAAACACGTATCCGGTCACACTTGCCAGCAGGACCATCACCACCGCAACTGGAATGATCAAACGCTGCAGTCCGAAAATACTGACGAGGATCGGCGCCACCACAAACAGAAACAAAAACAAGATCAAGCTCACCGCGCGCACGGGTTTGATGATCTTCTCACCCGCACGCAGCAGAGCTGTTGCATCATTGTCGGCAAACTGTTTGACGAGCCAGGTCTGGGCCAGCGACTCGCGTTTGGAAGGTGAGGCTTTCACTAATCCGCCGATCACCGTCGCGAGTGTCCTTGCCTGTTTCGCCGTCGCGCACTTCGCGAACTTCTCCTTATTTACCAACAACCAAACGCCGTCATTCCCGCAACTCGTAATCTTGCTGAATGCTAAAAAGTGTCCGGTCTGGTTCGGCGATCGCGCGCCTGATGGAAGTGTCTGCAAGTTGAAAGCGCAGATTCCTTCGGGCGAGATCGAGACCGGAGACAAGTGTGACAAAAACATCCGGCCGGCAGGCGGGAGAGGATTCAGGAACAATACTCCGCCACTCGCGTTTCCCAGCCATGGACGCGGAAACGCCACACGCCAGTCGCGACCTGACGTTGAAACAAAGGCCACAGACTGCCGCTTCACCCAGATCACACACTCCGAAAGATAGAGCAGGACCAGGATGAAGAGCAGCGTTTGACCTTCAGTTACAAAGAAATTCGTCACGCTGATCGGTTGCGTGAAAAGAATTTACGAATGAGAGCCGCGACGCCGATACCGGCGGCGACGAGAACTTTCCAGATCCATTTAAACGCGCCACTCTTTACAAGCGCAGCCGTGGTGCCTCCGACGATCAGTCCCGTGAGTCCGTAAGCTGCTGTCTTGTCTCCGGCGCGGAACTCGGCGTATCGATGGCCCTGCTTGAACTCGAAACCGGCGAGCATCTGCTTAAACTTCGGCAAAGCTTGCGCTAAAGATTCCGAGTCAGTCACGAGCGTAACTTCCATCACGCCGCCGCGTCCGAGCAAGCGCGTGTTGTAGTTTATGACCGGAGTGCCGTCGCTTTGCGCGCGCATGGCCCACTCGAGGTTGTGAGTGGTCTCGTCGTAACGCGGCATCTGCTCCCATCCGAGTATCGTGAGAGGAGGCCAGCCGCGCCTGGTGCGCTCTTTGTTCCCTTCTTCCGTACCGGCCTTGATCGACGCAAGGAGCGCATCGGCGTCGAGTGAGTCTTTGTCGTCGTCGCTCACGTAACCGACCTGGTCAAACTCAAAAACGGCAAACCAGTCTTCACCACCGGGAGCCACGAACCCGACTTCTCTGTTCGTGATCGGATTGCGATTGGCTTCCATGATGACGCGAGTATCTCTTGCGTCGGCAAAAACGTAACCCGCGGGCACGCTGACCTGGGCCGAGACACCAAGCGCTCCGACTGATGGACCTTTCAGCCAATTTACTCCGTCGAAAGTTTCCCAACCGGTTTCAGGTGTCGGGGATGGGGAGGGAGCAGGGCGCCGTTTCGATTGGCCGACGGCGATGAGGGCACAGATGCACACGACGGTGATAACAACAAGAACACGGATTTTCATTGTCTAAAACCTCCTGGGCTGACGAGGATGGGAAATACGCTGGCTAAATGAGTGGCAACAACACCACTGGTAAGACTAAAAGCCTCGGTTGGAAGGCAATCAGATTTGCCCCCTTGGGCGGCGCATGAGTATACAACGCTTCGCTAATCCGTCGAGATAAATTTGTGAGAAGGTTCACGCCCCCTGAGCCTTCCTATCTTGTAAATCCTGATAATCTTGAAATCTTGTTCAAATGACTTTGCCGGGAAAGGCAACCAGGGTGATTTGTACAGGATTACAGGATTACAGGATTTACAAGATGAACTTCAAACTGACCTTTTATTGACCTTTACCTGTCAGTCTGCTTTTTCCTCGGTCATCCCGTGCTGGTTTGCAGAGTCTTCGAAACTCCCTTTCCTCAACAGAATCGACACAAACACCAAAATTCCCATCTGGCACGGGGCTAGCACTAGGACCGCGCTCGCATTTTTTGGAGCGCTGTTTTTTAGCTTGATTATTGCGCCCTCTGGAGAATCGAATGTCTGCCCCCAAAGTTTTCAAACGCCTGGTGAGTGCCGCTGTGCTTTTGTCTCTCTGCACAGCGCTGTTCATCTCCACCAACACGAATGTTCGAGCAGCAAACCACCCGTTACCGAATCTCTCAACGACCAAGATCTCTCCCGATCTGCGGCAACTGATCCTGTCCGGCCACGGCGACACTCGCGTTAAAGTCATCGTGCAGGCAAAGTCTTCAACGTCACCGGGACTGCTTGGTGGACTGCTCAACACCGTCGGCGGACTGCTCGTCGGCGTGCTTTCAAACCTCAACATACGCATCGTCGATGTTGAAGCCAACAACGTCGAAGTCCTGGCAACTGATCCTGACGTCTCATATATCTCGCTCGACGCACCGGTAGGTAGTTCAGGTCACATCACCAACACGACGGGCACTCAACAGGTGCGCACGCAGAAGAGTCTCCTCGGATTGAACAGCACACTCGACGGTTCAGGCGTCACGATCGCAGTGCTCGACTCCGGCATCGACACCAAACACAAGTCGTTCGCAACGACCGGCAAGATCAAGTTCAGCAAAGACTTCACCGGTGAAAATCGAACGGACGATCCGTGGGGTCACGGAACACACGTCGCGGCAATCGCCGCGGGTGATGGCGCGGCTACGGCTGGTGCTTACGAAGGAATCGCTCCGGCCGCGAATCTCGTCAATCTCCGCGTACTCAACTCACAGGGAATCGGAAGAGTTTCCGGAGTGCTTGCCGCACTCGATTGGCTGATCGCAAACAAGAACAACTACAGCGTGCGCGTCGTGAACATGAGTCTGGGCACACCGGCGATCAACTCTTACGAAGACGATCCGCTCTGCAACGCGGTTCGCAAGCTGGTCAACTCGGGCGTGGTCGTAGTTGCTGCCGCCGGAAATAATGGTAAAGACGCGAACGGTCAAAAGATCTACGGCGCGATTCACTCCCCCGGTAACGAACCGTCGGCGATCACGGTCGGCATCGAGCAACAGCTTCGGCACCGATCCACGTAACGAAGATGCAGTTACAAGCTACAGCTCACGTGGTCCGACGCGCAGTTTTTCAGTCGACTCTTACGGCCGAGTTCATTACGACAATATCATCAAACCGGATCTCGTTGCGCCCGGCAACAAGATCATCGCCGCCCAGGCAGTTGGTAACAGTCTGATCAAAAAGTATCCCGAACTGGAAACGAATAAATACTCGACGACTAACATGAAATTGATGTACCTCAGCGGTACGTCGATGTCCACGCCGATGGTTGCAGGCGCCGCCGCTCTCTTGTTCGAAGCCAACTCCAGCCTGACGCCAAACATGGTCAAGATGCTCCTGATGTACACCGCGCAACCCCTGGCCGGCTTCAACACGCTCGACCAGGGCGCCGGTCAACTCAACGTCGCCGGCGCCGATAAGCATCGCGAAAATCGTCAAAGGCGATCTGTTGGGCCTCCTGAAACCGACTTTCGGATCCACTCTGCTCACGCAGTCTGCTCCTGCCCCCCAAACGACAATTTCCGGTGTGACGTTTCCCTGGAACCAGGGACTCATTCTCAAGCGCACCACTGTTACCGGCAAAGACCTGATCAATAAATACCAGGTCAGCTACGGCCTCGGTTACCTGCTCAGGCGATGGCGTTAACGAAGGACTCACGAGTCAGAGTTTGAACTTCAACATGTGGGTCAAGACCGTGGTCCTCGGAAACTACCTGATGAAGAGTGATGGTTCGCCGATGTTTGGCGGGACCATCTTCTTCAGCAACGTCGTTGCTGCTCGGCGATGGCTTTGCACTCGGCGACGGCTTTGCGATGGGTGATGGCTTTGCGATGGGTGATGGCTTCGCAATGGGTGACGGTTTTGCGATGGGTGACGGTTTCGCGATCGGCGATGGCTTCGCAATGGGTGACTGCTCGCTCGGCGACACCGGGACCAGGCAATGAGAGTAGAGCCTGTACCCAGATTGGACCGTGCGGCAATGAAAATCTCCCGACAACAACTAACTCCCATTTACATGTGGCTGGTGGTGGCGGCGGGCGCCGCCGGCCTGCCTTTACTGCGCGTACACACTTCCCTCCGGAAGCATCGACGGCTACTTCCTGCTGCTGACGCTCGTCACCGCCGTAATCGGTTCGCGCATCGCGATTCGCATTCCGCAGATCAACGTCAACATCACTGTCGACGACACTTTCGTATTCATCGCGTTGCTGCTTTATGGCGGCGAGGCCGCGGTGATGATCGGCGCGCTGGCGGGTGTCTGTTCCGGCTTGAGAATCAGCCGCAAGGTCAGGACCGTCGCATTTGGCAGTGCCGCGCTTGCGTGCGCCGTATTTGCAACCGCTACCGTTCTGAAACTCGCCTTCGGCACGACTACCGAGTCTGTTAAATAAAGGCGCATCGGCGGCCATCATCGCGCTCTGCGTGATGGGCCTGGTTCAGTACCTGGTCCACACCGGATCTGGCCGCTATCGCCAGTGCGCTCAAGGCGAACGAATCGATCTGGCGGATGTGGAGCCGCAACTTTCTCTGGATCTCGATCAGTTATTTCGCCGGCGCCGCCGGCGCGGGATTTATCGTCAGCAGTCTCGGCACCGCGCGCTTCTGGGCGTTCCTCGTCTGTATCCCGATCATCATCATCGTTTACTTCAGCTACGACCGTTACATGCGCGAAGTGAAATCTTCCGCGCGTCACGCCGAGGAAGCCGAACGCGCGCGCGCCGAGATCGAACACGAGCGCGCGGAACAGGCGGAACGACACGTTCAGGAGCTGAACAATTACATCGCCGAACAGGAACGCATCAGCCGCGTGCTTGAAGAGACAAAGGAACACTTCCGCCACGCTGCTTTCCACGACTCGCTGACCGGCCTGCCCAACCGCGCGATGTTTACCGAGTTATTCAAAGCGGAGATCGAAAGCTCAAAACGCCGCAACGATCACATGTTTGCGGTGCTCTTCCTCGATCTCGATCGCTTCAAAAACATCAACGACAGTCTGGGCCATACGCACGGCGACTTGCTGCTCGTCGCCTTTGCCGAACGTCTCGAACGCACGCTTCGTCCGGTCGATACGCTCGCGCGTTTTGGCGGCGACGAGTTTGCGATTCTGTTAAGCGGCATGATTGACGCGACTGACGCGGTGCGAGTCGCGCAAAGAATTCAGGACGAACTAACGCAGCCGTTCGTGCTCGATAAAAACTCCGCTTTCGCAACTGCCAGCATCGGCATCGCGCTGAGCTCGAGCGGTTACGATCGGCCGGAAGACATTCTGCGCGACGCTGACATCGCGATGTATCGCGCGAAAGAGAACGGCAAAGCTCGTTACGAAGTTTTCGATCACGGCATGCACGCGCGCGCCGTTTCGCGTTTGCAATTGGAAAGCGATCTGCGGCAGGCGGTCGAACAGAAGGAGTTCTGCGTTTACTACCAACCGATCGTTTCTCTGCAAACCGGACGTCTCGCGGGTTTTGAAGCGCTCGTCCGTTGGAACCATCCGCGACGCGGTCTGGTTTCGCCGGCTGATTTTATTCCCGTCGCCGAAGAGACGGGTTTGATCGTTCCGATTGGCGAGTGGGTGTTGAAGAAGCTTGCGCGCACATTCGCCAGTGGCAGATCGATTCGCCGAGTCATCGTTCGTTGAGTTTGAGCGTAAATCTTTCGGCCCGGCAGGTTGCGCAACCGGATCTGCTCGATCGGATCAAGGAAGCACTCGACAATCAGCAAGCTGAGTCCGCATTGTCTGAAACTCGAGATCACGGAAAGCGTGGTGATGGAAAACGCCGAAGCCGCAGCGCTGATGTTCAAACAGTTGCGCTCGCTCGGCGTGCAGTTGAGTATCGACGACTTCGGCACCGGCTATTCTTCACTGAGTTACCTGCACCGTTTCCCGCTCAACTACCTGAAGATCGATCGTTCGTTCGTGATGCGTCTGACGACCGACAACGACAACGCGATCGTTCGCACGATTTCGACCCTGGCGCGAAACCTCGGCATGGAAGTGATTGCCGAAGGAATCGAGACTGAAGAGCAGTATCAGCAATTGAAGATGCTCGGCTGCGAGTACGGCCAGGGTTACCTGTTCTCGCGTCCGGTCGACAACGAGGGCGTGCCGCATCTGCTCGCGCAGGACGCGAAACGATCGACGCCGACATCGATCTCGACAGATCTGAATGCCGATCGCTGACCACTCGATGAACGCCGCTTGGAGTGCGACGGTTGACGCCCTTTCGTCTGGACTCCCGAATCGCAGCTAAAGCGCGTCAAGTCGCCGCACATAGGGGTAATCTTGTGTCGTAATTCTGACGGCCGCACGCGGCGTTTCTCTGCGTAAAGCTTGCGCTTACTGCGATTGCGTTAAAACTGGCTCCTCCGAGCCCGCAACGGAATGCTAAGAGTTAAACTTTGCCCGACGCTATCCTCAGCAACGCACTATTACCGCCTAGCGCATCAAACACCGCGCTCGATGCTTTCTGCTACAGTTACCAGTCATGCGATTTTTGAGTCTTAAATTGATCCTTGTTCTGTTATTAAACCACTTTTTCCCGGCATTTTCACCCGCTCAGGCGCAGAATCCGGCCGCCGACGTCGTGATGGTGTTGCCGTTTGAAAACACCTCGAATCGCGCCGAATACAACTGGGTGGGCGAGAGTTTTGCCGACGCACTCGCCGAACTGCTGAACAAGCCCGGTCTGATCGTCGTTTCGAGCGACGAACGCGAACTCGCTTACCAGCGACTCCGTCTTCCTGAGACCGTGATTCCTTCTCGCGCAACCGCCATCAAACTCGCGCGCCAGGCAAAGGCGACGATGATCGTCGTCGGCAGTTATTCGGTAACGCCGCCGGCGACTGCCGAAGCCAACAGCACGAACAAGGACAAAGCCCGCCGACGCTTACGTGCAGGTCACTGTCGCGCGTGATCAAGGTTAATCGAAGGCCGCACGCTGGGCGAAGTGATGGATGGCGGTTGGGCCACGCGACAGTTTGACTACGGCGGTCCACTGACAACGCTTCAGGAATTCACGGCCGGCTCGCTTACCAGATTCTTTATCAACGCGACAAAGCCTTGCCGTATTCGCAAAACCAGATCGTTCAGGAAGCCACCAAGATCCCGCAGAAGGCATTTGAGGCGTATGTGAAAGCGGTGCAGTTGCCGCTGCGCGAAGAACTGCGCGCGAACTATCTCAAGAACGCGCTTCGTTTTTACGCCGGAGTCGCTCGGCGGCGCGGTTTATCCGCAGGCTGCGTTCGAGTTGGGCCGCGGTTACATGAGTCTGGGCAACTGGAAAGACGCGACCGAGTATTTTTCAAAACTTCAGAAGAAAGAGCCGCATTACGCGGAAGCGGCGTTCTACGCCAGTCTCGGATACACAAAGCTTGGCGATTACGGACGCGCGCTCGCGACGGTTGTTCCGCTTTCGAGTGATCTGCCGCTGATCGGCGTTTACAACAACGCCGGCGCGGTGGCCGTGCAGGCTGCGCAGGGAAAACAAGAATGAAGCGGAGCGAACACGCTTGTTGGCCCAGGGCACGGAGTTTCTTTCGCAGGCTTCGGAATCGGCGCCGTCGGATCAGATGGTGCACTTCAATTACGGTTACGCGTTGTTTCTCGCGGGTAAATATGCCGAAGCCGCCGAACACTTCCGTCCGGTGATCACTTCGGACCAGCAGGACGGTCAGGCGTATTTCCTGTTTGCCAAATCACTGGCGAAACTCGGCAAGACCGAAGCCGCCACTGCCGCCGACGACAGGCCCGACGCTATCTGCAAACTGCTTATGCGAAGTGGGAAACGGAGTGGCAGAAATCGCAAACGACGAGCGGCGTCAACCTGCGTATGCGCGACGTGCTGAACCGCGAAGAAGTTTTCGGGTTGAACCGCGAACGCAGATGCTGCTGAGACCGGATCGCCAAGTTCCGCAACCCAGGACCTGCTGATAAAAGCGCGTGATCTTTATCAGGCCGGACGTGACGAAGAAGCGTTGCCGGAACTTCATCGCGTGGTGATGATCGAGCCGACGAACGCCGAAGCGTACCTGCTGAGCGGGAGGATAAATCTTCGCCGCAGCGATCAGGAGGCCGCGATTGCAGCATTGAAGACGGCGATCTTCTGGGATCCGAAACTGATCGACGCGCATATTCTGCTCGGCAAGAATTTTCCTCGAGCGTGGTGATCGAGGCGAGGCGCGGAAGTTTGCGCTGAGTGCGATCACGATCGATCCAAACAACCAGGAAGCGATCGCGCTCCAGCGACAAGTGACGATGGGAAACTGAAGGCATTGGTGATTGGCGATTGGCGATTGCCGATTTGAAATTGGCAATTGGCAATCGGCAATGTTTTGGCACAGCGTGTGCTGAATGTTTCGCGGCACGACACGGATTAAACGGAAATCGCGTTGACCGGGTCCCCGCCGCCGACACCCCCTGAGCGCCGCCTGCCGCTGCGCCAGCTACCTTCCGAGCGATCCTTCAGTGCTTCCCCCCTAAACGTGGACCTGGTCAGAAAGTTGACCGGGTCTTCCCGCTTTTAAAGCCAGCCACAAAGAGGCACACAAATCACAAAATGGATTGAGCAACCAGATCAAAAGCCCCTCGGCTGTCAGTCGTCCATGCGTTCCCCTCTTTTATGGTTTGTGCTTTATGTGCCTTCTTGTGGCCTGGTCTTTATTCTCAATCGATACCGAATTCCAGAAAAAACTTTTTGTGGCACGGAAGGTGCTCAATAGCTAACCGGCATGACAAGGAATAAACGAAAAACGTTGACCGAGTCCCCCGCCGCCAACTACCTCTGAGCGCCGCCTGCCGCTGCGCCAGCTACCTTCCGAGCGATCCTTCAGTGCTTCCCCCCTAAACGTGGACCTGGTCAGAAATTGACCGGGTCTTCCTGCTTTTAAAGTAAACCCTTTCTGCTTCCTGTATCTTCCTGGGCTTCTCCCTCTTTGCGGCACAGACGGAATTTGTCACTTTGGTAGTGACGCTTTCTGTCTTTTTGCGTCAAATTCCAGCCTTTTGACATCCGCAGTCAGCCTGATTTGACTCGTCAAAAAATATTTTTGATAAACTCGCCGGCGATGCAGCAAGCAGTTTCTTCCGCGACGCTCATTCCCTCGCGCAGGTGGTTTCGAATTACCTCACGAGCACGGCTCGAAGCCCCGACCCTCGTCGAGTGGGTCCTCGCGGCCGTCAGTGCAGGTCTTCTAATACTTTCTTTTCCCGATTTCGATTCGTACCTGCTGGCGTGGATCGGTTTGGTCCCTCTCCTCGTGGCTATCGCACGACGTCCCGCTCCGGCGCGCGCCTTTGTCCTCGGATGGGCAGTGGGCACAATCTTCTTTTACGCGACTTGTCACTGGCTGACCTATTCAATGATTCATTACGGCGGCTTGCCCACTGTGGTCGCGTACGTGTTGCTGATTCCGGGAGCGCTCGTCGTCGGCCTGTTCCCCGGGTTGTTTGCCGCGCTGATCGCACTCGCGATCCGCCAGTGGGGTCACCTGGCAATGCTGCTGGCGCCCGTCGTCTGGGCCGCCCTTGAATGGGTTCGACTCGGCGTGACGGGGCAGCTCTGGAATGCTCTCGGTTACTCACAGGCCTACCACCCGTTCCTGATCCAGCCGGCGCGATGGGGCGGAGTTTACGCGGTCAGTTTTTTGATCGTTGCCATCAACGCGGCGATTGCGTTGTTGCTGATTAAAAGGACCAGATGGACCATCGCGGGCGCTTCGTTGCTGGCGTTGCTTGCGGTGTTCGCGATTCTCGACGCGCCTCTCCGAGTTGAACAATCCTTCTCCTCGGAGGGGATCTATGTAGACGTTGTCGCCGTGCAGCCCAACGTTCCGATGAATCCGGTGAAGACCGTCGCGGAGACCACCGAACTGCTCCAACGACACCTGTCGTTGTCGACCAAAGCGCTCGAGGGTCTCGACCCCAACCGGACGCGTCTCGTGGTCTGGCCCGAGTCGCCGATGAACTTCACTTACAACTCCACGCAGGAGTTTCAACAACTCGTCGCGAAGTTCACGAAAGACAATCGCACGTCGCTGCTCTTCAACTCGCTCGAACCTGCTCCCGCAAACGGTGCGTACAATTCAGCTTTGCTCATAAATGATTCAGGCCGGCTGATTTCACAATATGATAAGATTCGCCTAATGCCGTTTGGCGAATATGTGCCGCTCCCCCAATGGTTACCGGGAGCGTCTTTGATAACCGGGATTGTCGGCGAGTTCACTCCGGGCCAGAACTACACGCTGATGCCGTTTGCGGATCGTCAGGCCGGAGTCTTTATCTGTATCGAGTCGGCTTATCCGTGGATCGCTCGCAGGTTAACGGCGGAAGGCGCCGGTGTTCTGATCAATATCTCGAACGACGGGTATCTTGGCCCAACCGCGGTGATGCGACAGCACTTGGCGAACGCAGTTTTTCGCGCTGTTGAAAATGGTAGACCAGTGCTGCGAGTCACCAACACCGGGTTGTCCGCCTGGATCGATGAAGAAGGCAAGATCAAGGATCAGACGGGCCCGTTTCAGAGTGACGTTCGAGTATGGTCAGTGTGGCCCTCTCGAATAACGGGAACCCCTTATACGCGGCACGGCGATTTGTTTGTTCAAATTTGTGCGGCAATCACCTTGTTGACTTTCATTGCGCTCCTGTTGAGTCGCAGAAGGAGTTTTAGAGACATAAGATGAGCGAAACTTTATCGGTTCAGGAATTAAGGACGTTGTTTGACGGCTTGCGTGCGCGGGTAGACCAACTCGGGAGGTTTCTTTGATGTCCCGGCGAGCCGCGAAGAGTTGAACAAGATCGAGGCGCAAGCCTCGGCGCCGGATTTCTGGAACGATCAGGAAGCAGCGCAGAAGTTGCTCCAGGACCGCAGCCGGCTGGAGAAGAAAATCGAAAGACAGGAACATTTTCAATCGCAGGTTGACGACGCTGAAGTGCTCTTTGAGTTTGCGGCGGAAGATGAAACGTCGGTCCAGGAACTCGTTCCGTTGATTGAGCGCCTCGACCACGAGCTTGGCCTGGCCGAAACGGAAATGCTACTCGCCGGCGACAACGATCGCCGCAACGCCATTTGCACGATTCATCCGGGCGCGGGCGGGACGGAATCACAGGATTGGGCCGAGATGCTGTTGCGCATGTATCTCAAGTGGGCCGAACAACGTGAGTTCAAGGCGGAAGTGCTCGAATATCAACCAGGCGAGGAAGCCGGACTGAAGAGCGTTACGTTCAGAGTCGAAGGCGAATATGCCTACGGACTGCTGGCCGCGGAAGCCGGAGTACATCGTCTCGTTCGCATTTCACCTTTTGATCAGGCCGCCAGGCGACACACGTCCTTTGCTTCTTTATTCGTTTATCCGGAGATCGACGAAGATATCGAAGTCGAGATCAACGACAAAGACCTGCGTGTTGATACTTATCGCGCCACCGGAGCCGGTGGACAGCACATCAACACTACCGATTCAGCGGTTCGCATCACACACATACCTACCAACATCGTCGTATCCTGTCAGAACCAACGTTCACAACATCAAAATCGAGCAGTTGCCATGCAGGTGCTGCGCTCACGTCTTTATGAACTCGAGCTGGAACGGCGTCGCGCCGAAACCGCCGAACTCGAAGCCAACAAAGCCGACATCTCATTCGGGTCGCAGATCAGAAGCTACGTGCTCGCGCCCTATCAGTTGGTAAAAGACACTCGCACTAAGCTGGAACGAGGTAACGTCGACGCAGTACTCGGCGGAGACATCGACGACTTCATCAAGGCCTTTTTACTCGCACGTAAGGCCGCTTAGTTTTCGATTGAGCTGGGAGTTTTCATGGCCACAACTACACAAATTGAAGAGAGGCCGCGCATCATAATTCCACGCGCGGGCCGCGGTAACGAGATATTGGCGATTCTCTTTCTCGCCCTGGGATTGCTGCTGACGCTCTGTCTCGTCTCCGCGGCTTTCTATCCCAACGATCCATCGTGGAACTCGGCGGGCCAAAGCGAAACGCACAATTGGGCCGGCGCGATCGGCGCGAACGTAGCTGCCACCGCTTTTCAGTTTATCGGTCTTGCGGCTTACCTGCTGCCTCTCCTTCTCTTCGCGGCAGCGTGGCGACGCATTCGCCCGAGCACCGTTCTGCGGGCCTGGACCAGGATTATCGGTTTGCTTGTGCTCGTGATCGCGGCGGCAGCACTGCTTTCAATTTCGCAAATGCGTCCGCTCTTCGATTCAAGCGTGCAGCCCGGCGGTCTGCTCGGCGCCATCGTGGCCCAGGGCCTGGCAAGCGGCTTGAGCAACGTTGGCGCAACGGTGTTGCTCGTAGCGATTGCGGCAACGGGACTGCTGCTCGCGACAAACTTCTCGTTCGTTCGATTTTACGAAATCATCGCCAACGCTATTGGCTCGCGTTTCGCGTTCGTCGGAAAGATTCCCGAACGCTTAAAGGCGTGGCGGCTACAACGAATCGAACACGCGAAACTGCGAAAGGAAACAAAGGCCGCGATCAGGGCCGAACGCGAAGCAGCTAAGAGCGCGCTGAAACAGACCGTGAATCTAACCGCCGCCGAGCGTGTCGCGGACTTCATGAAAGAACCGGTGGCTCCGGTGGCTTCGGCAGCTTCGGCAGCTCCGCCGGCCCCCACGCCCCCGGCTGTGATTCGCGCGGAAACCGCTCCTCCTCTTAATCCGGTAAATCCGGTAAATCACGTCAAACCAACCGCCGCACCCAAAACAATCACCACGGACGACCACGAAGATCTCGAAGAAATGGTAAAAGGCGCCTCCGTGTTGCGAGTAAAAGTGGAAACACCCGCAACCGGCAAACTGCCTTTTGACGCAACACGCCGCGTCAACTACACCGACTATGAATTACCGCCTCTCGAGTTTCTGAATGAAGCTCCGCCACACAGTGAACAGGCGGACACTGAACTGCTCGGACTCGCGACACGCCTTGCCGAGAAGTGCAAGGAGTTCAACGTCACCGGCCAGATCAAACACATCTGTCCTGGTCCGGTTGTCACCACTTACGAATTCAAACCCGATCCGGGTGTGAAGTATTCGCGCGTAGTTTCACTCGTCGACGATCTCTGCCTGGCGCTCAAAGCCGAATCGATTCGCATCGATCGCATGCCGGGCAAGCCGCACGTCGGCATTGAAGTGCCGAATCCTCGTCGCGAAACTATCTTCCTGCGCGAAGTGATCGAGTCGCGTCCGTTTCGCGAGTCGAGCTCGAAGTTAACCATCGCACTCGGCAAAACTATCGACGGTCTTAACTACGTCGCCGACCTCGCGAAAATGCCGCACCTTTTGATCGCGGGAACGACAGGCGCCGGCAAGTCGGTCGGCGTAAACTCGCTGATCGTTTCCATTCTCTACCGCGCGCGGCCGGATGAAGTTAAGTTTATCCTGATCGATCCGAAGCGTCTCGAACTTGGTCTCTACGAGGATATTCCACACCTCGCGGCGCCGATCATCGTCGATCCGAAACTCGCCTCGCGCTCGCTTAAGTGGGCAGTTGCCGAGATGGAACGAAGATACCGGGATCTCGCCGGCTGGGGTGTGCGCAACATCGACGGCTACAACACTGAGATCATGCGGCGCAATCTCATCAAGGAATATGACGATAAAGGCGAGCCCTGGAAGCCTCTGCCCTACATCGTTATCATCATCGATGAGCTTGCCGATTTGATGATGACTTCGGGACGAGAAGTTGAAGAATCGATTACACGGCTCGCACAGATGGCGCGCGCGGTCGGCATTCACCTCGTACTCGCGACGCAGCGGCCTTCTGTCGACGTGATCACCGGACTCATCAAGGCAAACTTCCCGTCGCGAATCTCTTTCCGCGTTTCGTCCAAGATCGACTCGCGCACGATCATCGACACAAACGGCGCCGAACAACTACTCGGTCGCGGCGACATGCTGTTTCTACCCCCGGGCACGTCGCGGCTCATTCGTGTTCACGGCGCCTACATTGACGAAACCGAGATTGGACGCATCGTCGCGCACATCAAAGCGCAGGGTCCGCCCGCGTATGATGAGAGCATCACGCAATCCGAAGAAGAAGCGCTCGGGCTGGAGACAACATCAGGCGAGCATGATGAACTCTTCGAAGAAGCGCTGCGCATCTGCGTCGAGATGAAACGTGCTTCGACGTCGGTATTGCAACGTCGTCTGCGAATCGGCTACGGGCGCGCTGCCGCGATCCTCGACCTGATGGAGCGCGAAGGTTTGATTGGCCAAGCGGATGGATCGCGTCCGCGGCCTGTGCTTGGCCGTGCGTACGAGATGGTTGCGGATTGGGATCAGATGGCCGTATCTGAATAGCCACGAAGAGGAAAATAAGACACAAACAACATGTGAGAAGCGGCGAGATCATTCGTGATCTGCGCTTATGTCTGACTGGGTCTTGACTCGCCGCGCCCCAAACGCATATAAAACTTGCCTCTAGATTTCCTCGGAGAGAGCCCTTTTGTCTACACAGTTAAACACCGAAACGCCCCTTGCCACCCAACCGCGCGACGGCAATTCCATCACGTTTTCAGAACTGGTTGAACGACTGAACAGCCTGACGAGTACTCCGACACTCGAAGAGTTGAACTCATGGCTATCGAATGTTGAGATCCTCGATCTCGACCTGCAGCCTTATGTCGCCTTTAAAGAAGGTAACTACTGGCGTCATCGAGTTTGTCGTAACGAGGCAGTGGAAATGCTGGTGCTCTGCTGGCGGCCGGGACAAAAGACGCCGATTCACGATCACAACGGTTCGCACGGCGTGGTTCGCGTTCATCAGGGTCTGATGTGGGAAACGGTGTTTGCTTACGACGAAGAGCAGGGGCTGTGTTACGACACCGGTCGTGAATGTCCGACCGGCACGGTCACGGGAGCTGAAGTGCCGGACATTCACCAGCTCGGGAATCCGGAAGTCAGCGGACAGGATCTCATCACTGTTCACATTTACTCGCCGCCACTCGGCGTGTTGAAAACTTACAAGGTGGGTAGCTCGAAGATAGACCTTTACACTCCTAATGACTGCCCGAGCTGAAGCGCGATGGGTGCTGCTCGCGGCATTTCTTTTGACACTCTTAGGCGCCGGCTTCGCGTGCAGTAATAAATCCCCAGCGATAAATGACCCGCAGGAATTAACAGTCGCTGCTGCCTCTGATCTCACGCCTGCATTCGAAGAGATTGGACGCGAGTTTCAGTCCAGTCACAACACGAAAGTCGTTTTTGTATTTGGCTCGACGGGCATGCTCACGAGACAAATCGAGCACGGCGCACCGATGGACCTCTTTGCCGCTGCAAATGTGAGTTACATAGATCAGTTGGACCAGAAGGGACTGATCGTTCCGGGTACGAAACTGATCTATGGCCGGGGACGAATTACTCTCTGGACGCCCAACGAGAGCACGTTGAGACTGCAAACAATCTCCGATCTTGCGCGACCTGAAGTCACGCGCATCGCGATCGCCAATCCTGATCACGCTCCTTACGGGCTCGCCGCGCGGCAAGCACTGGAAAGCGCGGGTATTTGGGATCGCGTGAAACCAAAATTGGTTTATGGCGACAACATCCGGCAGACACTTCAGTATGCACAAACGGGTAACGTCGAAGTTGCAATCGTTGCGCTCTCGATAAGCATGCCGACCAACGGACGCTGGACACTTATCCCTGAGGAGTTGCACCAGCCACTGGATCAGGCGTTGGCAATCATGAAGAGTACCCAAAACGAGCAGGCCGCGCGGGCGTTTGCCTCGTTCGTCAATGGGCCAAAGGGACGAGCCGTCATGCAAAAGTACGGCTTCTCTCTCCCGCCACAATAAGGCACACAAAGCACAAACCATTTCAGTAATACAGCCGTCAATTCAAAATGGTTTGTGCTTTGTGTGCCTTATTGTGGCGGTAAGTGTTTTGTGAGGCTTAGCAAGTGGCCGTCGGTCGTGACGGTGATCGTGCCGCACTCGCCGGTGGTTAGTATCGTGGCGCCGTTCGCTTGCCAGCGCTCGACTACTTCTTTGTGTGGGTGGCCAAACATAGAGTTTCGGCCCACCAAGACGATGGCGAATGCCGGCTTCGTTGCTTGTACAAACGGGTCTGTCGAAGACGTTTTGCTGCCATGATGCGGCACTTTGACGACGTCTGCTTTGAGCGGCTGCTGCGCGGTGACGAGAGATCTCTCGGTGGCTTTTTCGATGTCGCCGGTGAATAGGATTGCGTGTTCGCCAAACGTTATGCGAAGCACGATCGAGTCGTTGTTGGTCCAAAACTCACCGTCGGACGGCGGCCATAACACACTCATCTCAACTTCCCCAAAACGGATCACGTCTCCTGCCTGAATCGTCTCCGCGCGAGTGTTCGTTTCAGCCAACGTGTTTGCGAACTTCGCAAACTCCTGATCGTCACTCGGTCTTCGTGCGATGAGTGCGCCCTTCACGAAAAAGTTTTTCAGAACGTCGTTGAGCCCGTCGACGTGATCGGCGTCGGCGTGGGTCGCAAGCACGTAGTCAACCTCACTCAAGCCGCGCCACCACAGATATTCCGATACGACTGTTTCACCGATCCGGCGTGACGCGTCGAGCGTGTTTCCCCCCGCATCGACGAGGAGAGTAGCGCCATCAGGCATAGTGACTAGCGCGGAGTCGCCCTGGCCCACGTCGAGAAAATCGACGTGTAGTTTTCCATCCGGGCGTCCACTGCTGAGCGGATGCAGGATCAAGACGCAGAGGAGCAACAGTTGCGCGATGAACAAGGGAACAATCGCCCGGTGCGTCGCGGATTTCAAAGCGAGTGGATGCCAGTGCGAGAGCGCAATCACGAGCAGCAAAAGGGGAAAGAAATAGATCCCGTAGACCAGCGATGGCGTCCCTGAATACTCCGGCACACGAAGCGCAACGAGACCGAAACCGGAAAAAGGATCAACGCTGTGGACCATCAGCCAGTTAATGGCGTCGGCGAGTTTGAACAACGGCGCCGCGAATGCGACGTTTAGTTGCGCCAACAACAACGCGAGGAGCGCCACCGCAACTAAAACGGCCAGCAGCACGCTCACCACGATGTTCAGCACGAGAGACGCCGGCGACAAGCGATGAAAATAGACAATCATGAGGGGCAGCAGGACGATCTGCACGCAGACCGAAACGACGATCGCGCCAAACACGTAGCGCAGAAACCACTGCAAACGATAGCGATCCAGCCACGATGCGATTCCTGACTTGAACAAACGATAAGTGTGCGGTGAATGCGAGAGTTCCCGCGACCACTTTCGTTCACTCCAGAACAGGATTTCGCAGAAAGTTTTAAGACCGCGCGAACACATTGGCGGATACGGCGTCGCACGCGCGGGATGCCACGTCCCAATCTCGGAAAATCTCAAGAGCAACGGCCACGCGATTACGACGATCGCGAGCACGGACAAGAATGTCAGTTGAAAGGACGGATCGAAGATCTCTTTTGGACTGTGAACGAGAAGAACCAGGGCAGCGCCGCCGAGAGCGTTCAACGACGCGGCTTTGCGAAAGACAATCGGCGCGAAGGCTGCAAACGTAAACATCAACGCAGCCCTGATTACTGACGACTCCGCTCCTACCGCGAGCGAATAAGACCAGACCACAATCGCCGGCAACACAAACTGAAAGAGCCTGCGTTTCGTGACACGCCGGATTCCGAGATACACTATGCCGCCGATAAAGCTGATGTGCAGACCACTGATTACGAGTACGTGAAAGGTTCCGCCTTCGCGAAAGCGTTCTGAAGCCGTGCGCGACAAGTTGTAACGATTACCCAGCAGTGCTGCGTCGAGGACGCCGGCAGTTTCCGGAGCGAAGCACGAATCGATCTCGCGTTGAAGACGTTCACGCCATCTGTACAGCAACCCGAGTGGTGAGTAACGACGCGTCTCGTCGAGTCGCATGATCGCAGACGGGCTTTTGATGATGCCGGTCGCGTCGTAGTTTCGCTGGTCCAGGTATTCAGAAAGAGTTGAGACACCGGGATTGTGATAATTCCCCACGCGATCGAGCTTCGTCGTCACACGAATTCGAGTGCCGTAACGAAATTCGAGGTTCTTATAGTGCTGCTCGGTCTCTGCTCTTCGAAACGGCGCCAGCAACCAAACCCGGCCTGGCGCGTTTGTCTCGGCACCCCCGAAAGTCACGCGGTCAACGGCCACCGACAAGTAAACACGATCCCGCGCAAACTCCGGTGGTCCATCCAGCACGCCACTCAACGTCAACGATCCACTCGCCTCATCGACAATCCTTTTAAGGATCGACTGCTCGGTGCGTTTTTCCAGCAGAGCAAGCGTCGCACCCGCAAAAGTAAAAGCTGCCAGTAACGTCACACCTGCGACACCCACACGTTTCTTCAACACCAATAGAAGCGAAACGATCGAACAGGCGACGCCTGCGACCACGACGAACATTAATCTTTCAGGCAGATAGTTTGCGACGCAGACGCCGGTAGAAAACGCAACGGTGAGTTGCGCAAGCGGATGCTGTGTGAACAGGCTTCGGTGAGGATTCATGATTGTCGTGAGGCGACGTTGAAGATATTACACGTAAGAATTTCCCTCGCAAAGGCGCAAAGGCGCAAAGAAAGCCCTTTGAAACGCGACAGCGCTTTGCGCCTTTGCGAGGAAAGCGAAAACCGCGCCGGCTTTGCACACCCGGCGCGGTTTTGTCTGGGCTTAGGTAGTTCTGGAGGTTAGCCAATGATGGAGCGGTTCACGTTAATCACCGGAATTCGATCGATGAGAATTGATCGATCGATCATCCGGTTCGACTCGATCGCAATGATCGCTACACGGGGCTGAGTGTTGATCCCAGGCGCCGCTGCGCGAGCTATGCGGGAGAAGAACGTGAAGAACAGGAAGAACAGAAAAAACGTGGCGACGATGCCGAAGAAAAACTTGTAGGCTTTAAGAGTTTTCATTTCTTTTCTCCTAGAGAGGTAACACTATCAGAAAGGGCAGCAGTCAACCGCACTTCGCGAAGGCTGCCGATGAGCCAGCATTTCGAAATCCACGCGTGTGGAGTCCTTCTGACCCTTCTCACCTGTTAACAACGCGCGGCGTAACATTCTGTAAAAGCCCTGTCAAAATTATTTCTTAATTAGTTGCCTCACTCTCGCCTGGTCCAGGTCTGTCAATTTTTTCTCACGCACGCCTTTTACATTCATCGACTACTTACGTCGTAACACTCGAAGCATGAAGTTTTTGTTCCGACAGCAACTCAGAAAGTTGGGAACAAAGAAAGGAGACGACATGTCTAATTCGACAACTTATCTGGTCGTGAGAGAGCCGATGCACAAAGTGAGCACTGCGCAGCCGGCGTCTTACCTCTCATGCCAGATCCGAGTTAGGTCCGTTCTGGATCTAGCCACTCGTTAATTCATTTAACTCAAAAGGGGCTGTGGTATTGCGCCTTTCCCAACCCGCTCAAAAGTGGGGCCGCATTCCTCCGCGCTCTTTCGAAATTTAGGGAGGAGTAGTCCATGACAACATGGAACACGTCCAATGAAAAGGAGGGAGACTTTGCGCTGCTATTGCTGCACTGTCTCATGGGTATTAGTGGATCGATCGGAAGCTTGCTGGAACACAGTAAGTTTCGTGCGCGACTGGCTTGCTTCACGCGCAAACACGACTTTCGAGTCTTTTGCGGTGAGCGTGATGCTGAAGATCTCTCACAGGACATCCTCGTGAAACTTATGGAGATGGGCCTGACTGAGAAGCTTCGGATTCCGGGTAACATTACGACGGAAGAACAATTCTTCTCGTGGCTTTTCGTGGTGGTTCATCACGTGCACCTGGACACTATTCGACGTCACAACGCCACCAAACGCGATGGCTTGCGAAGTTTGAAGTGTCTCGATGATTTCGACGCGGCGGCCCCGGGATTAAACCATGATCGGGAGGAAATTCTTTCTCGCTTTCCGGAATTCCTGAACCACTATAAGCTGGAGCGTCAAATCGCAGTTCGCCTGTGGTTAAAAGGAAAGTCTTACCGAAGAATCAGCAGGATTCTCAAGCGTATGGGCGGACCAAACGTGACCCACGCAACCATCGGCAACTGGATCAACGCTATCCTCAGGGAGTTCCGCGGGACCCTTGAATCGCTGCCACACAAGCGCACCGGAACGTGATCCACTGACCTGTAAAAAATTGAAGGATGAACAGACAACAAAACACCATTGAAAAAGGAGCAGAGGTCAGCGATGCTTGCGCTGACCCTCATATTAGTAAGCTAATCCCCGAGTACGTTAACAATCTAATCGCGGATCCATCGGCGAATGAGATCGAGAACCACCTGCTCGAGTGCAGACATTGCCGGGAGTTCTTTATCACGCTTATGCAGCTTCGCATCATTCACGGGAACCGCGGCAAGAGACGTGCTCGGCGGCGCAAAGCGTTAAAGAGTTCGAGCGTGGTCACGCTGGCGGACTTTAAAAAAGCGTGGCCGTGAGAAGGGGTCGCTGAACTCTCCGCCAGATAAATAGCGTGAGGGGGCGAAGTCTGAGGAAGCAGCCAGGTCAATTAACTGCCCCCTGGCTGCTGCCTGGCTATAGCTGAGTTGTCCGACACATCCAGGAAGCTTGGATGATGATGCTAAGGGGCGAGACTCCGATGGGTTCATCGTGCGCTCAAGCGCTGCGAATCCCGATTTATTTTCGTAGATGATACCTGTTTAACTTGCCTTAAGATGAGATTCACACGCGCATTCCAAAAAGTTTGCCGAGTGCAACAGTTCTGACGCGTGTAAGCACAGATTCGATCAAGTTACACGAGTCATATTCTATGTCCGAGTAAAATAATTGATTCTGATGTGCTCGTAGGGCGGCCGGAAAACTAGTTGAGTTCTTATAACGTTCGTGAGTGAGGATAAGTAACTTGTGGGCTAGTTGCGAATTTACAAAGTGAGCAATCTCCTCTCCAGCGCCTTTTGACGTATCAAGCACCACACAAACGTCGCAGGCCGCTAAATGCCAAAGCTCTTGTTCTGGTATGGTTAACTGATCGCCTCCGGCAATTGTCTCTGCCAGATTTAAACTCTCGCTAAAACGAACATCCGCATTTCGAAAATATCGGCGAACCTCGCTTTGCAATTTCGATCGCTTCTCGCCATGTTCAGGTACAGTTTCAGCAGGACCCCAAACAAGAATATTGAGGTTACAGGCTTCCGTTACCTGCGCAAGTTGCTTAATATCGTCGTCAAATGACACGTCTGATCTAATCGCGGCCGCGTAAGTTTTTTAGTTTCTCCAACATCTCAGTGCCAAACCAGGAACAGGAATACTTTCCTTGTGTTTCTTCCACCAGCCCGCACTCTATCAAACGAGAAAGCGTAGTTCTCACGGTCACATAGTCGCGGTCTACGATAGAGACGAGACTACTTTCGATCATCTGCGGCACTGAGTTGAGTGCTGATAATACTACAAAACCCAGCCAATTATCAGACATCAGCGAGAGAATCAAAGCACGGTTGGCTTGAGCTTCGCGCAACAACCGTTCCCAAAGGTCTGACTCCCTTTTTTGGACATCATTTGCGCGGTTCTGAACTTCTCGTGATGGACCGGAACCTACAAATCGAGAAAACAGCCGACCCAAAACGGAACTTGACGCGTTGCCGGGGAGTGCTGCGGAGCTTGGCTCGTTTTGTGAGATATATCGATCCAAGGTCTGGACCAATTGAACTTTTCGGTGCTGGTAAGGGCTCAGCAAGAATCCACTTTCAAGTTTCGTCCGGTCTTGGGCTGAGATTAAACCCAGAACATAAGCATCAACCAATTCCCCCTCGATAATTAACAAATTCTCAAAAAACTCTGGATCAGTGAATAGGCGTTCTTGGATGCGGTCCTTTTCACTCTCTGGCAGATCTCCAAGAAAATAGCTTCTAATCAGTTGCTCTTCGGCAAGGTCCTGGGACATGTTATCGTTACCTACCGTCATAGCCCTCTCATACTCTATGTATTTTTATGACCGGATGTCACCTTCAAACAAGTCTCGATGCACTTTTCCAACGTCGTCCTGATTCTATGCACACGCATTCTTAGAGTTGCTGGGTGTAATCTCAATTGGGCAGCTAGAGCCTGTCGGGCGTCAACGGTTCCTTGCTTGCTACTTTCATAATAAGCTAACAACAACTCCCGGTTGGGGGTAGGAAGCGTCAGTAAACATTTATCAAGACAATCGTATAACTGGTCGCGATTTTCATAGTCAGGGCTATTAGCAACAACTTCTTGGGTTCCTAACTCGACCAACTGCCTTGAACGCCTAAACTCTTCACGAACCAAATTTCTGGCGACCGCATAAAAATAGAGGCGGGGATCACCTTCGTAGCTATGCCTAAGCTCTGAAGCTTTTCGCATCACTCTATTGATCGTTTCATCTGCTAAGCCTTCCGGGTCCGAAACGTGCTGCCAGCTGAACATCTTGATAAGCTGCTGTCGAATAGTTTCATATTTTTCCGCAGCACGGTCCCTGTTCGAATCAAGCCACAATAGTAAGTTATCGAAGCTGTCCGCCGGGTCCTTTGATGAAGGACTGTTCACATTAATCCCTTTGCGATAATTTAGGTCATTCAGGCACGCAGCGCTATGAGGGCTTTTCCATCTTATCATCCGACTGCAGCGGCCCGTAACCAAATAATTGTCTCCACATGATGAGTTTGTGGAAACAGATCAAACGCAGCGATCGAATCGACGGCATATCCGGCGGCGATCAGTTTCTTTAGATCGCGCGCCAGGGTTGCCGGATCGCATGAAACGTAAGAGATCCGCGCGGGACGCAGGCCGAGTATTCCATTAATCACGGCGGACTCGGCGCCTGCTCGCGGCGGATCGAGTAAAACAAAATCGACTGGACCAGCGGTGTTTGCACCATTGCGAAACCAGTCAGTGACGCTCGCCGTAACGATACGCGCGTTTACTAATCCTGCATGTTGCAGGTTGCGGCGTGCAAAGCGAGTTGCCGCCGGATTTGATTCCACTCCGATAACGTTTTTGAAGCGGCGCGCGAGCGGCAGGGTAAACAAACCCACGCCGCAGTAAAGATCAAGCACGGTCTCGCCGGTCATGTCGCCGAGAGCGAAGTCGAGTAACGATTCGAGTAACGACGGATTTATCTGGAAGAACGCCATCGCGTTGTAGTGATAGTGTTCACCTCTGACCGTCAAACTCAGTTCCGTCGTGTGAAACTCCGCAAACGGTGGCGCAAGCGAAACTCCATTCTCCCCCGCGACGGCGTCAAGATGCTTCAGCTCACGCGGGAACCTGGACCAATCCGTAGCTCTCACCTGTTCGAGTGTCTGCTGCAATTCGGGTTGCAACACCGCACATTCGGCGACGTCGCAAACGCGTCTCGAACCGCGCTCGTAGTAACCAATCGCCTGCTCTTCTCGATCGATCTGCCACGTCGCGCGTACACGATAGCGCCAGTTGTCAGGTGAAGGAGTCACGTTGATCTCAGGCACGTTTTCGAGACGCGCGATCCGGTGCAGGCAATCGCGGATTATCTCGGCTTTGGCTGCGAGTTGTGCTTCGTAGGTGAGTTGCTGAAAATCGCAACCGCCGCAACGACCGAAGTAAGGACAAGGCGGCTCGATTCTCAACGGAGAGGGAGTGATGATCTCCTTGATCGAGGCAAACAAAACCTCCCCCTGCCTTCGTTCTATTCGCACGCGCAGGCGATCTCCCGGCGCAGCGAGGGCCACGAAAACAGTCTTCCCGCCGGCATGGGCCAATCCCATGCCGCCGGGAAGAATTCGTTCGATCTCGACTTCTAACTCCTCAGCCCGTGTCATCCGTGCAGAATCTATTGCGCAGGATACTGATTTGGCGCCCACTGATGCGGCGGTGGTGGTGGCGCATACTCCTGCACGCCCTCCAACTCGAATTTTACGCCGCCGATAATCCCCGCGGTAGCGTTGTAAATAAGTGCCCCGATCGTGCCCGCGATGAAACCCATTAAACCGTATATGATGGGCATTCCGATCATGAACAAAAGTCCGATGACGATCGAACTGACTCCGCCGGCCGTGGCGTCAGAGCCGGAGGGCGCAAACGCCGACATCGCCGCGCCAAAGATCATAAAGAACAGTCCGTAGATCACTCCGATGATCAATCCGACGATGAAGGTGAGCAATCCATACATCTTCGCCACTGATATCACGCCGAAGCGCTTGATTGTCATTTCAGCCATACGTTCTCCTTTGGATGTTCGTGGTTGCAGGTGAACTCAGACGTAAAACAAACTGAGTCGAGGGACACCAAACTCTTCCCGCAAACGTTTCAGCAGAAGATTGTCGAAAGTTTGATTGTAGACGGCGGTTTCCATAAACGCGCGATAGGGTTTCAGTTGCTCTTTGATTGCTGTTTTCAACTCCTCGAGTTCAGTTGAAGTAACGACGGAGAGCATGGAGTCGTTCAGCATTCTTTCGAGACCGGTTAAAGAGTCTTCCAGCTTGCGTGTGTCGGCGGTTGCGCCACTCGCAAAATCGATTTCAATGTCACCGAGCAATCCGGCGGCGCGTGTCAGTGCTTCTGAAAGATCGTCTTCGCCGCGCTGCATCCTGGCGTCAGCCAGTTCGGACAATGCGGTTCGACTGCGTTGTAAATGTTCAGTGACGGCGGCGAAAGAAAAAGGCGTTTTGTCAGAGTCAGGATCGGCTGTGTCCGAGCCCGGCGAAGAGCCGACGCGCGCTTCGATCCATTCTTCATACTGCGCTTCAACTTCTTCCTGACAGTAAAGCAGCGATTTGATTGTTCGCTTGCGCGGGCGCGAGGCGTATGAGTCAAACGCCTTTTCAACGCCGCGGAGCACGATGTGTAACGGAATTCCGCGCTGTTTCCAGGTTTCCATCAAAGCCCAATCCATCGGGCTAAGAAAAAGATGCTTGCCGCGGCGACGGACGAATGCATCTTCGATTTCGGTAAAGTAGTTGAAGTAATTCAACTCTGTTTGATTCTTTCATACACCAGACGAAGACCCTCGAGGGTTAAGGTCTCGTCCATTCCGTCAATGTACATCGAGGCATGCTCCATGAGCGGCGCTAATCCACCGGTCGCAATCACGGTGGGACTGCCGCCCATGCCCTCGACGATCTCCTGGATAACATTATCGACGAGGCCCACATATCCGAAATAGAGACCGGATCGGAGCGACTCGACCGTGGATTGTCCGACTGCTTTGTTGGTCCGTTCAAAATCGACGTGGGGCAGTCGTGGTGCGCGAGCGAATAACGCGTCAGCGGATGTAAACAATCCAGGACAGATTGCGCCACCTAAAAACTCGCCCTTGGAATTGATCGCGTTGAAGGTGGTGGCGGTCCCGAAATCGACGACGATACACGGCGCGCCATACTTCGCGATCGCGGCCACAGCATCGACAATTCTGTCCGCACCGAGATCGGACGGCGGACTGTAATGAATTTTGAGTCCCGTGTCGGTGGTGTGGTCAACAAAGATGGGCGTCAAATTAAAATACTTTTCCGCCATCCACGTTAGGGGAAGGTTCATGTAAGGAACTACGCACGCGACCGCAATCGCTTTGACGTCTTTGTAGTCGATGTCTGCGCACTCGAATAAAGCTCGCGTCTGCACGCCATACTCATCCACCGTTCGCAGTCGATCCGTAGTCAATCGCCACTGCGCGCGCAGAGTGCCTTCGTCGAAGACTCCCAACGTGACGTTTGTATTGCCGGCGTCAATCACCAGAAGCATAAGCAAGTTCCTTTGTGCTGTTGCGTGGTCCGGAGACAACTTGTTCGATCAGGTCGGCGGCTCGAGCCGGGCCGTTTTCCTGTTTCAACTCTCTGCTGACTGCGAGGGCGTTGCGAGCGTATGAAGGTTGTCTGAGCAGTTGATCGAGTTCGTTGGCGACACGCGGCGCGAAATAGTTTTTGCGATAAAGCGTGCGGCTGGTGCCGATCTTACGAACGTGTTCCGCGTTGTCTGACTGGTCGAAAGCGAAAGGAACAATCAGGGTCGGTACGCCGGCGAGCAACGCTTGTGACGTTGTTCCGACACCGCCGTGATGGACCACGGCGCACGCTCGCGGAAGCAATGATTGGTAAGGCGCGTAGTCGAGCGCGATTATCCCCTCGGGAAGAGCGCGCGGCCGGTTGCGCTCGTCGCCGATGAGTAAAACCGCGCGCCGGCCGAGACGTCTCGCGGCATCGATACTCTCGCGAAAGAAATCCCGCGCCACCCAAACCGCTGACGAGCCAAGTGTGAAGATGATCGGAGGCGCGCCGTTTTCGAGGAACCGCGAAAGCTCGCCGGACATTTGCAACTCATGATGACCATCGTAGAAACAGAACGCGGTAACTTCCGTGTGCGGAGGCCAGTCAGGCTGAGGTTTGGCAAATACTTTTGAGAACAACGCCAAAACAAGCACCGGTGAATGTTGACCTTCAAACATCGGATTGCCCGTGTTTTCAAGTCCGAGCTCGTCGCGAAATTCAGTTACAGGTCTTGCTTTGTACGTGTTCTTCATCGCACCGAGGAAATACTTCATGAAGCCTGGTCCAAGCAGACTCAACTTGCTGGTCCACTGCCAAACCGGCGGCACGGGCGGATCGTAGGCCGAAAAGAAAGAGATCGGTGCGAGCACGGTAGAGATCCAGGGCAGTCCGATCTTGCGGCCAAGTAATGGACCAGCAGGCGCCGCCGGATGTGTAACCAGCAGATCAGCTCCGGCAACGGCTTTCGACAGATCTTCATAACTGTCGCGCACCGCCGGAAAGACGACCCCTTCCATCAGAAATCGTGGACCCGTTCTGGGCTCCATGATCTTTTCGATAAATTCCGGATCCTGTTTGCGGGGCTCCGGTATTTCAGGTCTGACGGGTGCAAAATTCAAACCGGCGCCTTCCACCTTTTCACGATAAACCTCCATCGTGGCGATGACGGGCGTGTGACCGCGGCGTTGCAGCTCCAAAGCGATCGCCATGTAGGGATGGATGTCGCCGAAGGATCCAAACGTGTTCAGAATAACGCGCATTCGTTTAACTCGACGCTCTGACGCTGTAAACGTCGCCCGCTCTCACCAGCCTCGTTTCACCATTTTCGAGGCGAAGACGTAACGCACCGTCGCGCTCGATGCCGCAAGTGGTTCCCCGCCAAACTTCTTCGCCATTCTGCACCTGCACTACTTTTCCCGTCGTGTAGCTCGACCGGTTGGACCATGCCGCCACGATTTTTTCATTTCCGCCAGGCTCGTTCAGCAACGAATACCAGCGCGAGAGAGAGCGTAACAACGCGGCCAGGATCGACTCGCGTTCGGCTTCATGACCCGTCGCCTCCGACACGGACGTGGCCACGTTTGCGAGTTCGGGTGGAAAAGCATTTTGCGTCAGGTTGATCCCGATTCCCACGATGACCGCGCGCCCGTCAGGAGTTTCAATTCCCTCCGCCAGTATGCCGCAGATTTTTCGCTCACCTGAAAGCAGATCGTTGGGCCACTTGATGTCCGTTTGCAAACCCGCGGCTTCCTTCACTGCGTCGCCGGCGGCAAGCGCCGCCATAAAAGTGATGAGCGGCCATTGATCCACAGCGATTGTGGGCCGCAGCAGAATACTGAAATAGAGACCCGCTCCTTTTGGCGACAACCATGCACGCTGCAGACGCCCTCGTCCCGCGGTTTGCTCATCCGCCAGAACGGAGAGACCTTCTTCCGCGCCTTCGGAAGCACGACGCGCGAGTTCGGTATTTGTGGAAGGCAACGACTCGAATCGCAGAACCTTTGGTTTGAGGAGCGTCATAAAATGGACGACGCCGATTATACAGAACCGAGCGCACCAGCGCCGGGTCGCTACGCAAATAGAGCGAGCAACAGTGGGACCTTTGCGGAATAATCGTCGAGACACTGTTTTCTTGTATGATGTTGCGACCCGGCGCTACTGCCGCTAGATTCCCGTGATCGACTGGTTCCCCATCAGGCTCTCGTTTGCCGTCGCCACGGCAGCCACGCTCATCGCGTTGATAGCCGGTTCCGCGCTCGCCTGGCTGCTCGCTCGCAAAAGTTTTCCCGGACGCAATATCGTCGATGCGCTCGTGACGTTGCCTCTCGTTCTACCGCCGACTGTACTCGGTTACTATCTGCTGGTCCTGCTCGGCACACGTTCCCCGGTCGGAGGTTTTCTGTATCGCACGTTTGGCATACGTCTCACGTTCACAGTGACGGCGGCTATCATCGCTGCTTCGATTCACGCTCTGCCACTCGTAACGAAAAGTTTGCGTGCGGCGTTTGAAGGAGTAAACACGGATCTCGAAGCCGCGGCGCGCACGTTGGGCCTGAACAATCGCCTGATCTTTTTTCGTGTAACTCTGCCGCTCGCGGCGAAAGGCGTACTCGCGGCGACGGCGCTCGCGTTTGCGCGCGCCCTCGGTGATTTTGGAGTGACGATAATGATTGCCGGAAACATACCCGGCAAGACGCAGACGGCTTCAGTTGCGATTTACGATGCAGTACAGGCGGGGCGCGATAACGAAGCGTTCACGTTAGCGGTGATCGTCTCCGTGATCGCGGGTTTTATGCTTTACCTGATCAATCGCTTCGATCGCGTTCGTTGGTAGGGAGGCCAGAAGATCTTCCTCGCAAAGGCGCAAAGAAGTTTTTAGAAACGCGGTAGCTTTGCGCCTTTGCGAGGAAAACTCTTCTGCGCGTTCACAGGAAGTTTTTGAATCTTGCCGGATTAAGAACATAACCGGAAAACACTGACTTAGCGTCGGAGTTTCCGAGGTGCCGGCTGGCAATCTCGCCAAACACGTCGCGGAAGTCGGTGGTCAAAGCAAGGTCGCGACCTTCGTGAAGTTGATCGCTTTTTAGTCCCGGCCACTTTCCGTAAACTTTCCCGCCGCGCACACTGTTGCCCATCACAAACATTGCGTTCGCGTGACCGTGGTCCGTACCTCGATTCCCGTTCTCTCGCACGGTCCTGCCGAACTCTGACATCGTCAACACGACAACGTCGTCCATGCGTTGGCCCAGGTCCTGATAGAGCGCTGCGATACCGGAGCTGAACTGCTGCAACAGGTTTCCGAGTTGTCCGCGAGCGTTGCCCTGGTTGACGTGCGTGTCCCAACCGCCGATCTCTGTAAAGGCGATTTCCAATCCGACACCGGCCTTGATGAGCTGCGCGATCTGTAACAGCGAATTGCCGAATGGATTGCGTGGATACTGCGCGTCGTTTTCGGGTTTGTACTGCGCGGGGTTGGTCTGCTTCAGATAGTTAACTGCTTCGAAAGTCTCACGTCCCATGCCCGCCAGCGCGTCCTTGTCACGTGCATAAATCGCTTCGAATCCGCCCTGCAAATTCGCCGACGATTTGCCGGCGCGGATCGCAAAGTCGGAGAGATTCGCCATTGCCACCGCCGAGGCGCGTCCCTGAAGCACGCGCGGCATTGTCCTCGTCATCGAGACTGCGCGGAACAACGAGCGATCCGGATCCTGTTTGCTTTGCAGGTAACGATTGAGCCAACCGTCGGTGGTGGATTTCACACCGGGCGTGGCCGATTCCATGTAATCCTGCGCGTCGAAGTGCGAACGCGTATTGTCGGGCGAGCCCGAGGCATGAATGATCGCCAACCGCTTCGAATCCCAAAGCCGCTGGAACGATCTCATCGAGGGATGCAGGCCAAAAAAGCCGTCGAGATCGATCGCAGCGTCAGCATTTGACGGCTCGGGTTTGGCGATCGCAAGCGACGGGCGTGCAGCGTAGTAGGCGGATTCGCCAAACGGCACGACCATGTTTAGTCCGTCAACCGCGCCACGCTGGAAGATCGCGATCAGGGTTTTGCGTTTGCCGCCGTTGAGGGCGTTGCCCATCACGACGCGTTCGAGAAACGAAGGCGCCGAAAGCGACATGCCGATGCTTGCCAGTGCGATGCTGCCCGATTTAAGAAAATATCTGCGATTCATAGCTCAATCTTTGCGCCTTTGCGTCTTTGCGAGGAAAAATCTTATTGCCTTTGAAACTCAGGCGTGCCGAGGATCAACCCAACCACCTTCGATGCCGGATCGTTCTGGGCCAACTGTTTCAGCAACGTCTCTCTCGTCGCCGCTGAAATCTCGCCCGCCAGCAGGGTTTTCAAGTACTCGTCGATCACTTTCGCCTGATCTCCATTCAACTTAGCCAAATTGACTCTGGTTCCCGGGATACGATTGTTCGCGAGCGCGAGTCCGAAGTTCATTCGCTCGAGCAGGCCGCCGGTGTTGACCCAACTCTCCGCCGCATCGGAATAACCGTTCGGTGTTTGAAATCCATAAAGCGGCTCGCCCATGCGTGCGATCCACTGGTGCGTTCCGGGGCCGCCGTTCGTGTCGGCGCCGAGTGCTCTAATCGCGCTGATTACGAGTTCAAACGGTCGCTTGATCTTCGCGCGGTATGCAGCCGTCGAATTGAACTCAGGCGAAAAGAAGATCGCTTTGAGAGTCTCACGAATATCGCCGTCGCTCTTCGTGAAAGCTCCCGCAACGCGATCGACTAAAGCGGGCGGCGGATTGTCGGCGACAAAGTAGCGTACGAGTTTGGTAGCGATAAACTTCGCGGTTGACGGATGACGCGCCAGGATATCGAGCACCAGCAAACCGTCTTTGATTCCGCCGCCGGCGGGAATCTTGTGGCCCAGCACTGTTTTCTCGCCATCGTCGTGTGTGCGTGCGTTGAAGAAGAACGTTCCCGCGTTACGTTGTCCGCCTTCACCCAGCAACGCGTTGACCGCCGTGGCGCCGCCGCGGGGCTGAAAGATGGTCCAACCGGTGAAGCAACGCGCAACTTCCTGCACGTCTTTCTGCGTGTAGCCGCCGTCGACTCCGAGAGTGTGCAACTCCATCAACTCGCGCGCATAGTTTTCGTTGATTCCGCGTTTCCGTTGCTGCGGCGCGCGCAGCCGTTGCCCCATGTTAGGGCTGACGCTCTGAAAGTTATCGAGGTAAAACAGCATCGCCGGACTCTGCGCTGTGGCCTGCAACAAGGTCGAAAACTTGCCCATCGCGTTTGGACGTATCGTGTCGCGATCGTAAGCGGGCAGCAGCCAGCGATCGGCGCCTTTGCCGGCGAAGACGTTGAAGTGGTTGGTCCAGAAGTCGACCATCACTTCCTGGAGTTGCCGCTCACTGTAGACCGCGCGCAGAATTCGCGATGCGTGCAAATCCGCCATGATTCGTTGTGGTCTTTGCAAGCCGTTCTCGCGGTAATAATCCTCGACCACTTTGCGATACTTTTGGTTCTCGAGTGGATTACCGGGTGCAGGAGCCTGATTATTCTTCGCTGGATCCGATCCCATCTCAGGAGCGGTCATTGAATCATTCTTCGGCATCTCGCCCGAGCCGGTGTTAGCGCCACCTTTAACGCGGTTCTCGCGGGCTTCCTCAAGATCCGCCGGCAACATGCCACGCGCCTGGAGCCGCCGCAGGAGTTGTCCGGGTTGGGGAAACTTCTCGTACAACTCGGCCGTGGACATGTTCAAAACCGCCAGATCTTTCACCTTATTCTCAGCAACCGTGTCACTGATCTTTTCGGGATTGAGTTGCTGATTGATGTAGTTTTCCAGACCGATGGCCTTTACGCGTTCGACGTCGCCCGGTCGTGAGCCAAAGCCAAGCCGGTTAAGAACGTGCAGAATGCGTTGTTCTTCATTCAGCGCGCGCGGTTTTGCGGGCTTTTGTGCGGCGACTGAAACCAGCGACTGCGCCACAATCGATAACGTTAGGGTTGCTGCTAAGACAAATCTCATGTGGCTTTAGACGCGCCACTCGCCTGGTTGGTTTATAAAAGTCATTTTGTCTAATTTTTACTGACTGGGGCTGGGCGTCGGCGTTGCTCTTGCCTGTGGCCGCGGATAAGTCACCTGACTCCGGTTTCCCTCTTTATCAATCGCCCGCACGCCAAAGAAATAATTGTCCTTCGACATTCCCTTCATCGTGAAAGTCGTGACGTTGCCGGCCGGCTTTGAATTGGTCCAGAGCGGCGACGTCGTGTCGCGCCAGACGATCTCGTAACCGGCAAGGTCCGGCTCTTTGTTGGGATCCCATTTCAACTCGGTATCGTTAGACAACCGCGCGGCCAGAATCGTTACACCTTTGGGCCTTGCCGGTGCGAGCGCAAGCACGGCGAGCGAAGCGGCGTTGACGCGCGCCACATTCGCAACGTAAGCAAAATCGACAAACTCCGGCAGGTCGCCATACTGCACACCATTCTCGACGCGAACGTTCTGATGCTGGTGACGAAACTCTTCGTTCACTTCCGTGAATCGCACCGCCGGATAGCCACGTTCGAGAAACGGAATGTGATCGCCGCCGCGTCCGTAGCGATCGCGCCGGTACACCAGCATCACCTTCATGCGGGGCACAAAAGCTTCACTCGTCTCTTTGATGAAGCGCGCCAACTGTCTCGAAGCAGCATCGTTCTCGCCACCGACACTCCGCCTGGTGTTTGCCTCAGCAGGCGTTTCGTTTGACGGCACGCCTTCAGAAAAAACGCGGACCGTGCCGCGATCGCGCACGCCGTTGCCACCCAACGTGTTGCCGATGATGTCGTTGGTAAACATGGCGTCGATGTTCCAGTTTTTCTGCTTCGCCTGGTCAGCGTAATAAGTCGAACCGAGCAGACTCTGCTCTTCGCCCGCGACCGCCATGAAAACAATCGTAGCGTCAAACTCATATTTCGACATCACTCGCGCCATCTCGAGCACTACCGCTGTTCCGGAAGCGTCGTCATTCGCTCCCGGCGCATCGCACTTCGCATCGGTGGGGCTGTTGCACATCGAGTCGTAGTGTCCACTTACGACGTAAATTCGATCTGACGATTCGGGTTGCGTGCCTTTTAATGTAGCGACGACGTTGGTGATGACCGTGGGCTGCGGAATGCGTGGGGCTTTTGGTTGTTCGTACGATTGTTTCTCAACCGTCATGCGACCTTTCGACGATTGCGCGACTTTCTGAAACTCAGCGTAGAGCCAATCACGCGCAGCGCCGATCCCACGATTTGGATCGTTCTGCTCAGACAGTGTGTTGCGCGTGCCAAACGAGACAAGCTTCCGAATCGACGCTTCAATATTTCCCGCGTCGATTTCACGCACGATGCTTGCGATCGTTCGGTTAGGAGTAGGCCTTGATCTCCTCGGCGCCTGAGCGACAACGACGATGAGGTTCGACGCCAACACAAAAATCACCACACTCTGAAGTGCCTTGCTGAGTTGTCTCATGATGGTCTAAGGGAACTTTCCTCGCAAAGACGCAAAGGCGCAAAGCGCTACCGCGTTACTAAAGATTTTCTTTGCGCCTTTGCGCCTTTGCGAGGAAAGCTTTCTAGCAGGTGTAACTTTATACCATAGCTACCGAATTCGGTAAGTGCGGCCCTTCCAAACAACAATCACTTCGCCGTCGAGTTGTTCGGCGATTGTCTTGATCCCCGGTTCGTCTGCGACTAAAGCTCGGAATTGCTCAGAACCTCGACTGACACGCGTCATGGCGGCTGAAGCGTCATACGCACTATCGAACCAGATTCCGCGAGACCGGCGAAAGCGACGACCGGCGACAGCACGGGTATCCACGCCGTCTATTACAAAATTATTGTCCCCACCTTTATGGAGCCGCGCGACTGAACCGGTGCCTGCGCCTTGAGCGGCACGAGATTTTGAGTTCGCCGTCTCGTTCTTTTTATCTCCGTCTTTCTTAGCTGCTTCCTGGTCCGCCCGGGCCGAGTCGGCACTGGACGGTTCGGGAGCTCTCGCTCGTGCGGTTGTTACCGTCTGCGGTCCAACGTTGGGCGGTACGGCCGGCGCGTTTTGTTGTTTTCGCGCTTCCACTTCGAGGCGTCGCGCCTGCTCCACTGCAGCAGAAGGAGTGGCAGCCGGTAGTTCCGAAACCGTTTTCGCCGCGGGTTGCTCTTCTTTTTTCTTCTCAGCGGCGTCTCGCGATTCGTCAGTAGTCACACTTGCGGGCGGCGGCGCTGCTGCTACTGGAGCCGGCGCGTCCGCTTGCTCTTCACCTCTCTTCGAACCGGGCGCAGGTGTCGCAGCCGGCGAAGCGGGATCATTCTCATGTGTTTGAAAAACGAAGCGTTCCTCCGATGGTGTCGGTTGTTCATTGGAAGCGGAAGCAACGGGTCTACTATTCACAGGCGGGGCCGACTGGCTCACGTAATCGCCGGGAGCGTCTCGACGCCAAAGTCCAATACCAATTACAGCGACGACGATCAGTCCGAGAGCTGGAATCCAATAACGCAGAACGAGGGGCGAAAAAAGACTCGCCAGAAAACCTTTCAATCCGAATCGCTCAGGCGCGCGGGCCGTCTCGGCGGCAACCACGATGCCCGCTGACGAGCTTAGTTTCACCACGAGTTCGCGACAGCGCGAGCATTCGGCCAAATGCTCGGTGTAGGTTGCGCGCGCGGCGCCTGGCAACGCGTTCTCCGCATACGCGCTGAGCTCGTCTGCGTCGAGATGTTCTCCCTGCAAATCCATACCGGCACTGGGCCGCCGGCCGAACCGTCGCAGCAGGAGATCAATTTCGTTGTTTATTTCCTGTTTCATCTCAATCAGAACTTGGCCTATCTAAGAACGTATCCATCGCTGTGCCTTGCAGTCAAACTCGTTTGGGACTTTGGTCTTGGGTCTTTGGTTTTAGGTCTTAGGCGCTTCAAAGATCAAAGACCCAAGTCCAAAGACCAAAAACCTTAGCCTTCCCACCGTTACAAAACTCCTTCTTTACTTAAAAGCACCTCGAGATCGGTGTCCATGTGCTGTGCCACCTCCGCAAACGATCTTTCAGTTTCAGCCTGCGTCCAACCTCTCTCGTCGATCAGTATCTTCGTGACTCGCTTTCGCAAATCCGTTTGAATCCTCGTGAGACGGCGGCTCGCCGTCGCCTCATGAACGCCCAGAATCACGCCCGCTTCACGCAGCCGCAGGTTGTCAAAGTAATAGAGTTTCACCAGTAGTCGATCTTCCGCCGGCATCTCCTGCACAGACTTGTTCAAAGCGTGCTGCATGTCGTTTTGCGCAAATCGATTGGACATTGATTCTTCCGGCGTGGGAATCCCGGGAAGCCGGTGGCCGGCATTATTGTCGCGAGCAAGTCGATCGAGATCCGTATCCTCTTCGGTTTGCACTAATCTGGACTGTTTTCGAAATACGTCGACCGCCAGTTGGGCCACGACGGCGCGAAGCCAGCCGGCAAGCGAGCCGCGGCCTGAGTAGTAAGCCAACTTGCTTGCGGGCATTCCGTCTTTGCGCGCGCGCAGTCCGTAGAGTTCGGCCCAGATCGACTGGGCCAGGTCTTCGGCGGCATCCTCATTTGCACTTGCAGAACGTGCGGCTGAACGAACTGTTGCGGTGAATCGTTCAACCAGATCGTTCCAGGCATTTTCATCGCCGCGTTCGCAGGCAATGATCAGGCAAAAGTCGTCCGCCTGCATTTCGTCGATGAATTTTGAAATCTCTTCGCGCGGCGTGTTTGGATCGTGCTTTAGCAGATACTTGTCCACGGCCGCGGAAATTCGCGGCGCGAGGAATTCGTATTTGAGCGAACGCCCATCAGTCGCGCGTGCAAGCAAGCGGGCGGCGCCGTCGTTCACTAACCTCTCGATTTTGCTTCCGGATTCCACAGGAAACTCAACAATGGGGCCTAATCCTATCACTCTCGCGGTCGTTTGATGCACAAAACCTCGACTTTTGACACGTAACTACGGGTGAGCTAGATTCAAAATCTCTAATGCTGCGCGTCACGGAAATCTTTCGTTCCATCCAGGGCGAGTCAACTCACGCCGGACGGCCCTGCACTTTTGTGCGACTGACCGGCTGTCCGATGCGTTGTGTCTGGTGCGACAGCGAGTACACGTTCACCGGCGGTGAACACTACTCACTCGACAACATCATGGCTCAGGTTCGGGCGTTCGGTTGCAAGCTCGTCGAGGTAACCGGCGGCGAACCACTCGCGCAAAAAGAGGCTTTCAAATTGATCGCACGTCTGTGTGACGAGGATTTCGAAGTGCTGATCGAAACCGGCGGTTATGTCTCGACTGAAGGTTTGGATCCCCGTGCGAAGATCATTCTCGACATCAAGTGTCCCGCTTCCGGTGAAGAAGCGAGAAACGATTGGTCGAATCTGCAACGTCTGCGCCCTGACAAAGACGAAGTGAAGTTCGTCGTGGCGGATGAAAATGATTGGAGTTACGCAAAGCGGGTAATTGAAGAGAATCAACTCGAGAGCCGCACGCTCGCCGTTCTCATCTCGCCCGTGTGGGGACAAGTCAAGCTTCAGGATCTAGCCAACTGGATCGCCGGCAGCGGATTGAATGTTCGCATGCAGTTACAGTTGCATAAATACATCTGGGGCCCGGAGGTTAAAGGAGTGTGATGGGCGGCTCCGAAGAAATCGCAACTGAACCTCTCGAGACGATGGAAGACGATGGACCAGGTCTCGCAATCTGCCTCGTCTCGGGCGGCATGGACTCATGCGTGACGGCCGCCATCGCCCGAGAAGAAAACGACCGCCTCGCCTTTCTTCACGTTTCATACGGCCAGCGCACCGAAGAACGTGAACGCGAATCCTTCGACGCTCTCGCCGATTATTTCAAGGTCAACTCCCGCCTTGTGATCTCAATGGAAAGCCTGGCGCAGATCGGCGGCTCATCTCTGACAGACAAAACCATTCCCGTTTCGGCTCCCGCACTTGCTTCAGCAACGATTCCTTCCAGTTACGTGCCGTTCAGAAATGCGCACCTGCTGGCGGCTGCAGTGAGTTGGGGCGAAGTGATTAAAGCAGACGCGATCTATATAGGAGCGGTGGCGGAAGACTCCTCCGGCTATCCCGATTGCCGGCCGGAGTTTTACGAGGCATTTCAAAGCGTTATCAATCTCGGCACAAAGCCCGAAACTCGCCTCACGATCAGGACGCCGGTGATCGGTTTGAAAAAGTCGGAAATTGTACGAAAGGGTTTTGATTTGAATGCGCCTCTGCATCTGACGTGGTCTTGTTACCGGGAGTCGGAATTGGCGTGTGGAAACTGTGATTCGTGCGCGCTGCGCCTGCGCGCATTTCGAGAGGCCGGGGTGAAGGATCCCATCCCTTACATGCTTGACAGTAGTCGTTTTGCTTATTAGTTTAGTGACACTCTCAGTGCATTTTACAACCAGAAATTAACGCCGGCGCATCCTACGAGCCGATCTCGAGCAGGTAACGGCGTACGACGGAGGAATCTTTAAATGATTGGCAAATACTTTTACGGAGCACTTGCGGTTGCCATTCTTGTTGCGTCCGCTTCGATGAACACTTTTGCGCAGGTCGGTGAACTGCGCGGTCAGGTTTTTATGCAGCAGGCGGATGGCCAGAAGGTTCCACTTGCTGATGCCCAAATCGACGTTTTCAGAACCGACATCTCCGGGAAATACAACACCAAGACAAACAAGAAAGGTGAATTTGTATTTGCCGGTTTGCCGTTTGTAGGGACTTACGTGGTTGCCGCCAGTCATGCGACAGCCCGACCAAACTGGGTGCCCGGAGTGAAGGCCGGACGCGATATCCCGGTTGAAGTAACACTTACACCAGGTGACGGCAAGAGACTGACCTTCGACGAAATCAAAGCAGCGGGCGGCACAGCTCCGCCAGCGACAGGCGGTGGCAGCGCTCCAGCCAAAGAAAGCGATGCGGACAAAGCCAAGCGCGAAGAACTCGCGAAAAAGAACGCTGAGATCGAAGCTGGCAATAAAAAGATCACCGAAGCAAACGAGATCATCGCCCGTACCTTCAAGGCCGGAAACGAAGCGCTCACGGCAGCCGGTACGGCAAGCAAAGCTGGTTCTTCCGAGGATGCGGTCGCAAAATACACTGCCGCAATCGCCCAATTCGACGAAGGTCTGGCCGCCGATTCTGAACAGCCCGCCATCCTGACCAACAAAGCTGTTGCGCTCAAGGGACGCGGTGTCGAACGCTTCAACGCCGTCGTTCGGTCAAAGACGCTCGATGACGCAGGTAAAACGGCAGGTTTGCAGACCGCAAAAGACGATTTCAAGGCCTCGGCGGAAGCAGCCACTAAGGCAGTGACGCTTATTAAAGCGCAGCCTGCGCCAACCGATCCCGCGGACGTTCAGAGATACAACGGCAACAAGTACGCTGCAATGCTGACCGCCGCTGAATCAATGCGTCTCTACGTCAGCAAAGCAGATCCGACGAAAGCTGAAGAAGGATTGGCTGCTTTTAAAGAGTATTTGGCAGTAGAAACCGATCCAGCCAAGAAGGCAAAAGCTCAGCTCGACATGGCGCAAATGCTGCTCGACTCCGGATCCGCCGACAAGGCCCTGGTCGAGTTTCAGGCGATTCTGACCGCCCAGCCGAACAGTCCGGAAGCAAACCTGGGTGCCGGACTTGCCGTGTACGCGACCGGCGATAAGGCAAAGTTTCAGGAAGCAGCCAACTACCTCCAGAAGTTTGTAGAGGTGGCTCCTGACACAAATCCAATGAAGGATGACGCGAAGGCGATTCTCACGGAATTGAAAAACACTGAGAACGTGACTCCGGAAAAGAAAGCCGCGCCTCGTCGCCGTCCATAAGACGAGGCTCGAAAACGAAAATATTTTCCGACGCAAAGGCGCAAAGAATACCCTGAGAGATGGGGTGCTCTTTGCGCCTTTGCTCCTTTGCGAGAGCGCACTTTTTGTTAATTTCCCTACCAATTCCGCTGGAATTCCTTTGTTGACACTCTGCGCGGCCAAACTGTACTATGAGTGCACAACGATGTTGGCCCTCATCGTTGCTTGAGAAATCGGTCATACCTTGCGCCTCATTCGGCGCCTTCAAATCCACCCAGCAGCATCAAGGGAACCGCCCACTTCCCGAAAGTTTAGAGCTACAGATGTCAGTTAAACTCGGCGAAATACTGGTACGCGAAAATCTGATCAGCCCCCAGCACTTGAGAGAGGCCCTCGACTACCAACGCGAACATGGTGGCCGGCTTGGCTTCAATCTGGTGAAACTCGGCATCATCAGTGACGACATGATCACTGCCGTCCTCTCGCGGCAGTACGGCATCCCTTCCGTCAATCTCGATCTCTTCAAAATCGATCCCTCCGTCTTAAGTCTCATCCCTCAGGAAGTCGCGCAAAAACATACTGTTTTGCCGCTCTCGCGCGTTGGCGCAACCCTCACGCTCGCAATGGTTGACCCCACTAACGTCTTCGCAATGGACGACGTCAAGTTTATGACCGGCTTGAACGTTGAACCGGTGGTAGTTGCCGAAGGCAGTGTGCAGTTAGCAATTGCAAAGTATTACGGCAGTTCGCGTGAAATCGAACTCGCCTCAGCTCCAGCCGACGACGTGAAGGTCGAAAGCGCGTCAAACGGCTCAAACGGCAACGGCGCCATCACTCACGCAGATCTCGTCTCACTCGACAGCATCGATTTCGAAACCGGCCAAACCGAAGACGTCGAAGTTGTAGAGGACAACGAGGAGATCGATCTTTCAACGCTCTCGCGCATGAGTGAAGACGCACCAGTTGTGCGTCTCGTGAACGTGTTGCTGGTCGACTCGCTGCGTCGCGGTGCTTCCGATATTCACGTCGAGCCTTACGAGAAAGAGTTGCGGATCAGGTTCCGTATTGACGGTGTGCTTTACGACGTGATGCACCCGCCTTTGAAACTTCGCGATGCGCTGATCTCGCGCATCAAGATCATGTCGAAGCTCGACATCTCTGAAAAGCGTCTCCCCCAGGACGGCCGTATCAAGATCAAAGTAAGAGTCGACTCTCGCTCCAGAGAACTCGACTTCCGCGTTTCTACCCTGCCCACTTTGTTTGGCGAGAAGGTTGTGCTTCGTTTGCTCGACAAACAGAACCTCATGCTCGACATGACCAAGCTCGGTTTCGAAGCTGAGTCGCTCACAAAGTTTAAGAGAAATATTTCCAAACCCTACGGGATGGTCCTCGTTACTGGTCCAACCGGAAGCGGTAAGACAAACACGCTTTACTCCGCGCTACAGTCTCTGAATACAGTCGAGACGAACATCATGACCGCGGAAGATCCGGTTGAGTTCAATCTTCCCGGCATCAATCAGGTGCAGATGAAGGAACAGATCGGCTTGAACTTCGCCGCCGCGCTCCGCTCTTTCCTGCGCCAGGATCCAAACATCGTTCTGGTCGGTGAGGTCCGCGACTTTGAAACGGCTGAAATCGCCATCAAGGCCGCGCTTACCGGTCACCTCGTATTATCTACCCTTCACACCAACGATGCTCCCTCAACAATTTCCCGCCTGATGAACATGGGCATCGAACCCTTCCTTGTCGCCACTAGCGTAAACCTCATCCAGGCACAACGACTGATTCGCCGCATTTGCAAAGACTGCAAACAGGAACATCAAACGCCGTCCGAGGCGCTGATCGAAGTGGGTTTCTCGACAGAGGAAGCGAAGACGATCAAGACCTTCAAGGGCAAGGGATGTGCGACCTGTAATAACACGGGCTACAAAGGGCGAATCGGACTTTACGAAGTGATGGAAATCACCGACGAGATCCGAGAGTTGATCCTGATCGGAGCTTCCGCACTTGAATTGAGGAAGAAGGCGATCGACGACGGCATGATCACGTTGCGTGAATCCGGTCTGTACAAGATTCGGGCCGGCGTGACCACTCCGGAAGAAGTTGTTCGCGAGACGGTCGCCTAATCGAGGAGAACCGAAGATGCTGAGAACAATTGCAATATCGCTGATCCTGGTGCTGTCGGTGGGCGTAATGCTGCCCTTCGCAAATTCAGCGCACGGAGTCAGGCAATCCGTACAGGTTGGAAAACGCCGCCACCAACGCTATCGATCGAAAGCGTGGTGGAAACGCTATCGCGCGCGTCAGCGACAAAAGAGAGCGGCCGCGGAGCTGGCCCATAGGAATGCTTTGCTGGCTTTGCCGAAAAACCTATCGGTTGCGGATCTGAGCGGAGTCTCTACTCCCGAGTTGCCGTCGCTGCCGTCAAACACGGCTGTGAGTGCGACGCTGCCTCCGCCCGCGATGTCGGCGCATACTTCGAATGGTGAGACGCGTCCGAGAGTTGTAAACCCAACTCATCCTGCCTTCAAAGCTTCGCTGCCGAAACTGCCGGGCCAGATGAATCTGGCGGTGGTTGCACTAAGCCGTCCGAATCCGGCGTTTCTGACTTCTCGCGAAGAGAGCAAGATGCTGGCGGGAGTGGCTGTTGCAGATCTGCGCCGCATCGTCATCGATAAAATGGTCGTCGCCGGCGGCTGGGTAGTTAACGACTTTGTGCGCCAGGTAAACGGCAATCGCGTTTTCGTCGTTACGGCACGAACTCCGAAGGATGCCAATTCACCTGAAAAGGCATGGACCTTTTATTTCACGGAAGCCGGTGGCCGCATTTACGGTTTGACCACCGATTCACCAGTTGAGTTTGCGGAACGAATGACGATCGAGGCCGAACGCCTGATTGAGTCGTTGCGCGCGCGAGCTGAATCAAGCAGCCGTTAATTCGAGCCCGGGGATTAGAACCCGAGCGTGAATGCGCCGGTTAAATTCAACCAGGGAGACGCAACCTAATGCGACTGAACGAAACCGTTCCCCAGATCTCACTATCCGAACTGCTGAGAAAGCTTTCCGAGCTCGGCGGTTCGGATCTTCACATTACTACCGGCTCGCCGCCGCAGGTCAGAGTTGACGGGCATCTGCGTCCGCTCGAAAGCTATCGCGTGCTGACGTCGGCGGATACCAAGCAACTCGCTTATTCAGTTTTAACTGACGCGCAGAAGCATCGTTTTGAAGAGAATCTGGAGCTCGACTTCTCATTCGGCGTCAAAGGGCTGTCACGTTTTCGCGCCAACCTGTTCAATCAGCGTGGAGCGGTCGGCGCAGTTTTTCGTGCCATTCCGTACGAGATCAAAGCCTTCGAGGACCTGGGTCTTCCCCAGGTGGTCAAACAGCTTTGCGAAAAGCCGCGTGGTCTGATTCTCGTTACCGGTCCAACGGGCTCCGGTAAGTCGACGACACTCGCGGCGATGATCGACAAGATCAATCGCGATCGTCACGAACACATCCTGACGATCGAGGATCCGATTGAGTTTCTGCACAACCACAAGGGTTGTTTGATCAATCAACGCGAAGTCAACGCGGATACACACGGATTCGCCGCCGCCCTGCGCACTGCTTTACGTCAGGATCCGGACGTGGTCCTGGTCGGCGAAATGCGTGACCTCGAGACGATTGAGTCGGCGCTGCGTATCGCAGAGACCGGGCACCTTACCCTTGCAACGCTGCACACCAACTCCGCGGCTTCGACCATTAACCGTATCATCGACGTGTTTCCTTCCGATCAGCAGGCACAGATTCGCGCACAGCTTTCGCTCGTGCTCGAAGGAATACTGTGTCAGGCGTTGCTGCCGCGAACCGAGGGAACCGGACGCGCAATGGCGCTCGAGATCCTTGTTCCCAACGGCGCTATTCGAAACCTGATCCGTGAAGACAAGGTTCACCAAATTTACTCGATGATGCAAACGGGCCAGGACAAGTATGGAATGCAGACCTTCAACCAGGCCCTCGCCACTCTTTATCACAAACGCCAGATCAGCCTGGATACGGCGCTGCAGCGCTCGTCGAACGTGGACGAACTGCGCGAGCTGATCGATCGCGGTTCCGGTGTGAACGCGAACAACGCGTCGAAGCCGCATGCGAGCCCTTATGCGCAGCCCCGACCGATTGGGTCCAGACCGAACGTAAGATAAAGCCACCCGGAGCTCACAGCTATGCCTACATTTGTTTTTAAAGGCCGCAACAAACTGAACGAGATCGTTGTCGGCGAACGCGTTGCGGACAATCGCGAAGCACTTCGTCAAACCCTGCGGCGCGAGCAGGTGACTCTGACCTCCGTGAAGGAAAAGGGTCGCGAGATCGGCATCCCGAAAATCGGCGGGCGCAAGAAAGTTAAGTCAAAAGACCTGTCAGTCTTCACGCGCCAGTTTTCAGTGATGATCGACGCCGGTTTGCCGCTTGTTCAGTGTCTCGAGATATTGGCCCAGCAGCAGGACAACAAGTACTTCCAGCAGATCCTTTTGCAGGTGCGGCAGGACGTTGAAGAAGGTTCCACGCTCGCGGCAGCGATGGCTCGCCACACACGCGTTTTCGATCAGCTCTACGCGAACATGGTTGAGGCTGGAGAGACGGGCGGTATTCTCGACCTGATTCTGCAACGACTCTCGACCTTCATCGAGAAGATCGTGAAGTTAAAACGCGACATTATCTCCGCGATGATCTATCCGACGGCAGTCATCCTGATGGCGATTATCGCAGTCGCCGTGATCATGATCGTGGTGATCCCGCAGTTTCAAAATATATTCCTGGGTTTGCTTGGACCAGGCGAGCAACTGCCGTTGCCGACGCGAATCGTGGTGGGCATTAGTAACTTTCTCGCCGGTTGGGGCGGTCTGGTAATACTCGTTTCGGTGATTGCTACCGGTATCGCGGTCAAGTTCTATTACAACACGACCGGCGGCAGGAAGCTCATCGATCGAGTGCTGCTCAAGCTTCCGGTCCTCGGCGACATTTTCCGCAAGATCGCCGTCGCACGTTTCTCTCGAACTTTGTCGACCCTGCTGTCTTCAGGTGTGCCGATTCTCCAGTCGCTGGACATTACGGCAAAGACATCCGGCAACGTGATTATCGAACAGGCTATTACAAAAGTCAGAACAGGTGTTGAGCGTGGTGAAAGTTTTGTGGATCCATTGAAAGCCACGGAAGTGTTTCCACACATGGTGGCCCAGATGATCGGCATCGGCGAACAAACGGGCGCGCTCGACGCCATGCTGGGCAAGATCGCGGACTTTTACGAAGCAGAAGTCGACTCCGCCATCGCCAACTTGCTGACCCTGATCGAACCACTGCTGATCGGATTTCTCGGTGTAACGATCGGATCGATCGTTATCGCAATGTACCTGCCGCTCTTTACACTGATCGGCAAACTCTCCGCCGGCAACTAAATCGATTTCAATTCCCCGACTGAAGAGGCCCGCTAATCGCGGGCCTTTTTATTGACTGGAGCGTCGCCGTTTCTGCTGCCGGTGATCTGTTGGTCGATGGTTTCCTTCATTACCTGGCCCACGATGTCGCCGAAGCCTTTGAGCTCGTCAGCGGTGATCAATTTGTCGTCTAAAAGACGTCTTGTATAGGCCTGATCGGTTTGATGCAGACGGCGTAGATACGCCAGGAAGACCATCTTAACCCGCATCAGATGATCGACTGATTCCGTCACCTGACGTCGTGGATTTGCGATCAACACGCCGTACACAACCGCAAGAACTCCGGTTCCGGCGGAAAGTCCGACACCGGCCCACTTCGTCAGATCACCAGTTCCCCACAACGCGTAGGCCGCACTTCCAAGCAGCAACACAATTCCGAGACCAAACACAACGGCGTCCATAATCACCGCCAGGTGAAATCCTCTTTGCGCTTCGTGTACTGACTCCTGAAACAGCTCTCTGATCTTCTCCTCCGTCTTCTCCAATACGTCCGTGTATTGCTTCATCGCATCGGTGCGTGCACGCAACTTCTCATAAGCGACAGCGCCGCCGAGCTCACTGAGTAGAGATCGCGCTACTTCCTTCTGCCCCGCTGAGCCCGTGTGCATCAGCGTTTCCAACTCTTCGGCAACGGCGTCGCGGTTTAACCAACGCAACGCACGTGCATAGGAGTCGATTCCGGCGGCGCCGCTCCTGGCTGCGACTTCGACGATCCGCACGACTGTGACGCTGAGACTAAGAATCTTTTCTATCGATCGTGCCGCTTCGCGCACGACGGCAGGATTATCGTCTGCAAGCTCTTGAATGATCAGCGGACCGGCACTCTCGACCCTCAAATTTCCCAAGCCGGTGATCGCACCCGTGCGCATACCGTCCATCCATGGCTTTCCGCGCATTTTGATGATGCAACTAGAAAGTGCCTGAGCCGCCATAGCCGAGTGATTCCAGTCACTCGGTATCTTGCCCAGTGCCATTATCGCGTCATAAGTGGCATCGGTGTAATCAGCATTTTTCACTAGCTCACAAACTGTCGCGACCGTTGCCGGGACCGGAACTATTCGCAGCCCCCTCAGCACGTACCACAGCGTTTCGGAGTCATCCAGGTGGTTTTTGAGCGTCTGTGCTGCTTGCGGATCTTTGAGGGAGAGGAAGGCCAGAGCCAGCATCTGCACGAGTCGATCGTCTTCAACAGCCGCCAGCTTCTTCGCGACTTCTTCAGCTCTTGGATTCTTGCCTGTGATCAGACCTTCCAACGACCAATACCTGGCCCAGTCATAGGATTCGAAATCACGGTGAACGTGTCTGATCACCATTTCCGTGATCTCCTCGTCTCCGGCTGAGATCCGCGCCAGGGTTGCGAGGAGCCACGAACGGGTGCGGGCGATCTCCCAGTCGTCGAGCTCTTTTTCCCTGCCTACTTTGAAATCTTCGTTGATCGCTCTGGCGAGAAACGATTTCAGGGTGGGCAGATCTATGCACTGCTTGCCTCCGTCGAGCAGTTCGACAGCATTGTATTTCTCCGTCAAACGCTCTCCGGTCAACGCGCGAAAGATCATGGTGGCCGACTGTATTCCATCGGGAGCGGCAAGTGACTGCATGTCAGTGGCTCCCTCCTTTCGTGAAGATCAACTCCCGGGTAGAAACGTGTGGATTTAGAGCTAACCAACTTTAACTACAAACCCTGATTTAGAACAGACTTTGTCTGTAGTCCGACAGAGGTCTCCTGAGAGGCTGTCTCGCGCAAAGGCGCAAAGCGCCAGCACGTTCTAAGGGGTTTCTTTGCGCTTTTTGTTCTTTGTGCGTTTTCGCGCATAACCTTGCTATAATCCCTCAACCCCGCCCCCCAACAGCACTCTCCTTCAACGGACGCACGAGAGTTAACTCATAGTTATGCCTAGAAAACGCGCAGGCGCTAAGCCACCGGGTGGCCCGATCATCGACAAACCGAAGAGCCTGCAAAGTCCCGAACTCGCGCGATACTGGCTATCAGCGCTTATTGAATCCGCGGACGATGCGATTATCAGCAAGACTCTCGAAGGCATCATCACAAGCTGGAACAAAGGAGCGCAGCGGATTTTTGGTTACACGGCGGACGAGGTAATCGGTAAGCCGGTAACTATCCTGATTCCGGAAGGCCATCGCAACGAAGAACCCGCAATCCTCGCACGTCTGAGAGCCGGCGAGCGAATCGAACACTACGAAACCGTTCGCGTAAAAAAAGACGGTACAGAGATCGACATCTCTCTCACCGTCTCACCTATCAAAGGTCCCCACGGGCACATCATCGGCGCTTCAAAGATTGCTCGCGATATCACCGAACAACGACAGGCACGACGCGCGCTGGACGAAGCCACCGAACGCCTGAGGCTCGCTTTGATGGCGTCGAGACTCGGCGACTGGTCCTGGGACGCAAAAACGGATATCACCACGATGTCCGAGACAGCAGCACAAATTTTCGGCGTTCCTCCCGGACAAGTGACGTGGGCCAGGATGCGCGAAGTACTGCACGAACAGGATCGCGAACGCGTCAGGCTCGCAGTTGAGCAGGCACTTGCGGAACATACTGACTACGATATTGAGTATCGCGTCATTCGTCCTGATCATTCCGAAGTGTGGGTTTCGGCGAGGGGCCACGGGTTATATGAAAATGGCGAAGTTGTCGGGATGTTGGGATTTGTCCAGGACATCTCGAGTCGCAAGGAAAGTGAAGAAACCTTGCGCGAGCAGGCTGACGCTTTGCGCACGCTCAATGAGACGGGCCAACTCATTTCAGCCGAACTCGATCTTCATAAGACAGTGCAGGCAGTCACTAACGCCGCTACTGAACTAACTGGAGCGCGTTTCGGTTCGTTCTTCTACAACGTTTTGAATGAAGAAGGCGCGTCTTACATGCTTTACACGCTCGCAGGCGTACCGCGTGAAGCGTTTGCGCACTTTCCCATGCCGCGCGCGACTGACCTGTTTGGTCCAACTTTTCGCGGTGAAGGCGTGGTCCGTATTGCTGATGTAAAAGACGATCCACGCTACGGCAAGAACTCTCCTTACTACGGAATGCCGGAAGGCCATCTTCCAGTCACCAGTTATCTCGCGGTCCCGGTAGTTTCACGATCGGGAGAAGTGCATGGGTGGACTATTCTTTGGTCACCCGGAGCCGGACGTTTTTACTGAGCGCGACGAGATGACGGTTGTCGGCCTCGCTTCGCAAGCCGCAATCGCGATGGACAACGCGCGCCTCTACGAAGCAGCAAAAAAAGCACGCGGCGAGGCGGAACAGGCCGCGGCTGAAAATGAACGACTTTATCGTCAGGCTGAAGAATCGAGCCGGCTGAAAGAAGAGTTTCTCGCCACCATCTCTCACGAACTCAGAACTCCGCTGAGCGCGATTCTCGGCTGGGCGCGGATGTTGCGGCTGGGCCAACTGTCGCCGGAAAACGCCGCCAAAGCTCTCGATACAATCGAGCGCAACGCAAGAGCCCAGGCGCAACTCGTCGACGACCTGCTCGACGTTTCGCGGATCATAACCGGCAAGTTGCGCATGGACGTGCGGCCCGCGGATCCGAATTCATTTATCGACGCCGCGGTTGAAGCGGTGAACACCGGCGGCGGAAGCCAAGGGCGTGCGCGTTCAGAAGGTGATCGACACTGGGCCGGTTTCGATTCCGGGCGATCCGGTCAGACTTCAGCAAGTCGTCTGGAATTTACTTTCCAACGCGATCAAGTTCACGCCACGCGGCGGCCGCGTTCAGATTCGATCGGAGCGAGTGAATTCACATCTTGAAATCGTCGTCAGCGATACCGGCCAGGGCATCACGCCTGACTTTCTCCCGCACGTTTTTGATCGTTTTCGACAGGCGGACCAGAAAACCAGCCGGCAGCATGGCGGCATGGGATTGGGTCTCGCGATTGTGCGTCATCTCGTGGAACTTCACGGCGGAACCGTAAGCGCGACGAGTCAGGGCGAGGGACAAGGCGCAACATTTACAGTGATGTTGCCGATAACTCCAGTCTATCAATTGGATGCGATCAGGGAGTCGCGTACATCCGGCAGCGAGAGATCTGCTGCCGCCAAATGACATCACGGATCGTCTTGGATGGTCTAAGAATACTGGTAGTCGACGACGAAGCAGACACTCGCGAGTTGTTGAAGCAGGGACTTGAATACTGCGGCGCGAAAGTCAGAGTTGCCGGCTCTGCCGCCGAAGCAGTCGATGCACTTGTAGCGCTCGTTCCGGACATTTTGATCAGTGATATCGGAATGCCCGGCATCGACGGTTACGATCTGATCCGGCAGGTGCGTAGGCTTGCCGCCGGACAGAGGCGGCAAAGTAGCGGCGATTGCGCTTACGGCTTACACGCGGACCGAAGATCGCTTGCAGGCGTTGCGCGCCGGATACGATATGCACGTGCCGAAGCCGGTTGAGCTGGCGGAACTTGTTGCGGTCGCCGCCAGCGTCGCGCGCAGAAGCAATAGTTTCGGAGAATGAGCGGAGACAGCGGTCTATTTGAAATCCAGCTTCTTGTTCTCACCCATGTCCGGCTCCTTTCCCGTAACCAGTGATGAAACAAAACTCAACGCATATCCAACCGTGCTTGACGGACTATCCCAGTATTCAGCTTTTTCGAGATTAACTCGCAGCAAAGCGATCTCAGGATCGTCTTTGCCTTCAGGAAACCACATCTTGAACTCGGGTCTCCAGAGTTCGTCAATCTTGTTCTGATCGCGCACGAGCTGTGCGCGTACCCTGATCAGAGATGTAACGTTGGTTATCCGGATCCGCAAAATTGACATTCACTTTCGGCAACTTCGCGATCTCGCTCACCTTGTGCGAAGAGGCTGCGGTGAAAAACCAAAGGTCGCCATCCGGATCGATGTCGCCATTGGATGACATCGGCCGGCTATGAAGATCGCCGTTTTCATCAACCGTCGTCAGCATACAGAAATCGATATCTTTAACCAGCTCTCGAAGTTTTTGCAAATCGTCTGATCGCGCTGTGTGGTGCTGTCATGATGCCCTCTTGAAATTTTATTTACACTCAGACTGAACGGACGACTTCACAGATCCATGTCGCAGCAATTGAGAAGCTGACAACAATCATCGCGAGCCATGAAGTTTTTTTACCGATCTCGAGATTTTTTCGTGCTTCGCGCGGCGGTCTTCTTTGGACCAGCCTGCGCGACTTTGCCGGTACCCTGCCGGGCGCCGCGCTCTGCGGCTAGTTCACCGGCGCGGTTTGGTGATTTTTTGATCTTTGGTTTTGGTTGAGTGCCGGTGACATTCGGGCCCTTGCCTCGATCTCCTCCCTGGTTCATCGCTCCTCGCCTCCTATGTCATTCCTTTGTAAGTCGCAAGGCCAGCATGTGCCGTCGCGTGATGGCCTCGAAAGTCATGACGGCAATGCTAGGGATCCGATTTCACGATAACTTGTCAAAAAAGTTCAATGGCTTCAAAGAAGGAAAGAAAAGAACAAGTCAGGGCGCCTCCTTGGAGTGCGGCGGCCTGACGCCGCTTTCGATCTAAATGGCCGGTGACAAAGCGGCGTCAGGCCGCCGCACTCCAAGGAGGCGCCGCTCCCTTCCTGATTTGTTCTTCCTAATGTATTCCTCTCAGCTTGACGGGGTTCTTCATCACAATGCCGAACTGTTCGCGCAGGACGCGGTCGTATTCTTCCTCGCTCGTTAGCGTTCGCTCGTCGCGAAGTTGTTGAGGACCGGAGGTTGTAATAAGACGCATGTCACTGAGCGTGACGCGGCCGTCTTCAGTCGCACGAGAACAGATGCGGGCCTTTGGTGAAATGCGAATCGGGAGAGGTCTGATGGAAGCGACACATCTCTTCGTAATCAGCAAACGTGTAAGGTTGCAGCGTGAAACGATATTGCGGTTCCCAATCTCCGCCGTCGTTACGGCGCATCAAAATCAGGTGAGTGTCGTCATCGCACGATGCGAAAGACGCGCGTTCCCTGCACCTGCTCGTCGCGCGAATCGAGTAACAAAGGTTCCAGAAACGAATCACCAAAGCCAACATCCACCAGCCAACGTTCGGCCAGGGTGACCATCAGAGTCATGTGATCGAAGTTTGGTCCAAATTCCCCCTGCGCGTTTGCCACTCCAGCCGCCAGCATCGCAACCTCAAAACCCAGAGCGCGCAACAACCCTGCAAACAAACCATTCGCCTCGTAACAAAATCCACCACGCCCGTTCTCGACGATTTTGGTGAACAACGCGTCTTCTTCAAGCACGATCGGCTCGCCCGCGTGAATACTCAGGTTCTCAAAAGGCACCGCCAACAGATGCGCAACCTGAAGCGCGCGCAAAGTCTCCGCCGTCGGTTCGAGCGAGCCGGTGTAGTTAATTCGTTTTAGGTAAGCTTCGATATTCATACTGTTTTGGAAGCGGAGGCTAACATAATTCTGGACGCATTTCGAAACTCATCTGCCCATACTTTGACAATCTAGGTATCGATACTATGATGCCTACCGTTTCTAGGTATCGACCGATTTCGAAGGAGATCGACGTGGCAAAGGACAAAGCCGACCTGTTGCAGGGGACGCTCGACATGCTGATTCTCAAGTCGCTGTCGCTCGGAGAGCTGCATGGATATGGAATCATTCAACGCATTCGCCAACTGTCAGATGAGATGCTCAACGTCGAGCAGGGATCGCTCTACCCTGCCCTGTATCGCATCGAACAGAAAGGCTGGGTCTCCGCGCGCTGGGACGTACACGACACCGGCCATGAGGCGAAGTTTTACAAACTGACGCGCGCTCGGTCGAAAGCAGCTCGAGACGCAGGAGGCGAGTTGGGATCGCCTCGTGCTCGCGATCGCCAAAGTCAGGCAAGCCACACCTAAGATCAAGCCACAAAAAGGCAGCAAAAGCAGAAGTGAAATTGAATAAGGATTTATAGAAATGAAGTGGTTCAACATACTTCGCGATCGGCTGCGTGCTTTGCGGCAGCGTGAAACTGTTATCAACGACATCGATCGCGAAATGCGCTCGCATCTCGAATTGCAGGTGGAAGCAAACATCAAGGCGGGAATGTCGCCTGCCGAAGCACGCGAAAAGGCGATGCGAAGTTTTGGCAATGTCAACAGAGCTGTCGATGCGGCTTACGACGTGAAAGGTGGCGGCTGTTTGAAACGCTGTCGCAGGACATTCGCTACGGCGTGCGCATGCTCGCCAAACACAAAGCGTTTACTTCAATCGCCGTGATCACACTCGCGCTCGGCATCGGCGCTAATACCGCGATCTTTTCCGTCGTCAACGAACTGCTGCTGCGTCCACTTCCTTATCGCGACGCAGAACGAATCGTGATGTTGTGGGAAGTGTACGCCGGAAGGCCGGCATCAGAACACCACTTCGCGCGCAAACTTTCGCGCCTGGCGCGATCAAAGCACCAGCTACGAGCACATCGCGGCGTTCACGGATCAACGTTTCAATCTCACCGGCGATGGAGACCCGGAAGAGCTCTCAGTGCAGTTTGCCACGCCGGAATTCTTCAAAGTGCTCGGCGTCGATCCGATTCTTCGGTCGAACATTCCTGCCCGAAGATGCTGAAGCAGGCAAACCTCCCGTCGCCGTGCTCAGTTATGCACTCTGGCAACGTCGTTTTGGCGGACAGGCGAGTGTGATTGGCCAGCCGATAACACTCAACGGCATCAAGTTTTCAGTGATCGGCGTGATGCCGCCGAATTTTCAATTCCACATCAAACATCGATCAGGCACCGGCCGGCCCGCGGAACTTTGGACCGTGTTGCCGATGCCGATGGGAGCGGCGCGAACGAGCGCGGTCGTTTTCTTTCGGTCGTGGCGCGATTAAAAGACGGCGTGACTGTGGACCAGGCGGCGGCGGAGTTGCGCACGATCGAAGCGCGATTGTCAGATGAGGCGCCGCAGTTCAACAAAAACTACAGCGCGGAAGTCCTGCCGTTGCGCGAACAGTTCTTCGGCAACGTTCGACGCCCACTCTGGTTGATGCTGGGCGCGGTCGGTTTCGTGTTGCTGATCGCGTGTGCCAACGTCGCGAACCTTCTGCTCTCACTTGCCACGTCGCGCGAAAAAGAGATCGCAGTTCGCGCCGCACTCGGCGCGCGTCGCGGGCGAATCGTCAGGCAGTTGCTGACTGAAAGTCTGCTTGCTGGCATTGCTCGGCAGCGCTGCTGGGGCTGGGTTTCGCGTGGTTGGGGATCAAGGCACTCGTTGCTGATCAGTCCGCGCGATCTGGTGAGTCTGCAAAGTGTTGGTTTGAACGTGACGGTCTTGCTGTGGACGCTCGGCGTGTCGATATTGACCGGAATCATTTTTGGACTGGCGCCGGCGCTACACATTTCACGACTCAATCTCAACGACTCACTCAAAGAAGGCGGCAAATCAGAATCGGGCCAGGCGAGCGGCAGCCGTCGCTTGCGCAACGCGCTCGTCGTTTCCGAGATCGCGCTCGCCGTTGTGTTGCTCGCGAGTGCAGGATTGCTGATCAGGAGTTTCATGCGTCTTGCAGCAAGTGGACCGCGGTTTCAATACAGACAACATTCTGACGATGGTGGTCCGATTGCCCGAAGCGAGGTATCAGGAGGACGCGCAAGCTCGTTACTTTCTTCAACCAGGCGCTCGAGCGGGTCCGGCAATTGCCGAACGTTCGCTCGGCGGGCATGGTTAACTTTCTGCCGTTGTACGGCGGCCTGGGTTCTTCTACTGGTTTCAAGATCGAAGGCCGTCCCGAGCCGCCGCCCGGCCAGGGTCCGGGCACCGACGTGAGAGTGGTTGACGCAGGATACTTTCCAACGATGGGCATTCCACTGCTGCGCGGCCGCAACTTCTCAGACGCTGAACTCAGAGAACCGAAGACAGGTGATCCTGATCAACGAAGCACTCGCGCGTAAATACTTCCCGAATGAAGATCCGATCGGACGACGCCTCGACGTCGCGATGTTTGAGAAACCGATTCCGGCAGAGATCATCGGCGTGGTCGGAAACGTGAGGTACGACAGTTTGATCGATGAGTCGCCGCCGGCAGTTTACTTTCCACATCCGGATCTTGCTTATTCGTTCATGACGCTCGTGGTTCGCACTGACGGCGAACCAGCGGCGATCGCTCCGGCGATGCAACGAGAGATTCGCACGCTCGATCCGAATCAACCTGTTTCAGACGTGCGCACGATGAACCAGGTGATGTCTGAGTGGGTTAGCTCGTTCACGCTTCAACACGTTGCTGTTGGGACTGTTTGCGGCGCTGGCGACGTTGCTGTCAGCGGTCGGAATATTTGGCGTGATGAACTATTCAGTGGCCTTGCGCACGCGCGAGATCGGACTGCGACTCGCCGTCGGCGCGCAGCCGCGACAAGTGCTGCTGCTGATTTTGAAACAGGGATTGGTGTTGACGATCGTCGGCGTCGTGCTCGGACTCGCCGCGGCGTTTGCGCTGACGCGTTTATTGTCAGGATTGCTGTTTGGCGTTGCGGCAGTTGATGTGACGACGTTTACGACGATCTCGTTATTGCTGGTGATCGTTTCGTTGCTGGCGTGTTATCTCCCGGCGCGACGCGCGATGAGGATCGATCCGTTGACGGGCGTTGCGTTACGAATAGACGATGCAGGATTAGCCGGATTTACATGTGAATGCATGAGAATCGTATCCTGTCAAAAATGCCTTTGAAAATCCTGTTACGCTTTTGCCCCGATGGCGACGCTGGAACACACGGGCGAGTGGGGCCGAACGCGGATCGAAGCTCGGCTGGCTCATCGCCGGCCGATTGGTTACCGCGCTCCTGCTCAGCGTGGTCGGAACGATTTGGACCAGCGACGGGCGAGGCGCCGCAGTCGATCAATAAAAGCCTCGGCCTGCTCACGATCGTCGCCTGCCTCACAATTCTCTACGCACTGATCTTTCGTCTCTCCAAAAACATCCTCTTCCAGGCGAGGTTTCAGCTCGCAGTCGACGTGCTTCTCGTCACGTGGCTGGTCTGGAATTCCAACGTCATCCAGTCGCCTTACATCGCGCTCTACATCCTCATCATCGCGATCTCGAGTCTGTTTCTTGGTCCACGCGAAGCGGTCAGTGACGTCTGTCGGTTGTGCGGTCGCGTTCACGGCCTGCGCGCTCCAGATCACCGGTGTCGCCGGACAAAGCGATCCGACGAAACTCGTCGGCGGCTCGCTGTCGCAGACGATTCAATGGGTCGGACTGTTTGACGTTGCTTTTCTGGTTGTCGGTCTGCTCTCCGCGCGCCTGGCTGAACGACAGTCACGCTCCGACGTGCGCCTGCTTGCGGCAACGCAGTCGCTGGCAAACCTGCGCGCGCTGCACGAACGAATCGTCGCGTCGATTCGCTCCGGCCTCGTGACCACCGATCTCGACGGACGCATCTTCACTTTCAACGCCGCGGCGCAAGAGATCACGGGCTACCAGGAAGAGACGATCCGCGGCCAGGACGCGTCGATTCTTTTCAGCGAGTTGAAAGAACACGTCGCCGAAACTCTGCGCGCCTTGAAAAGCGGCGAAAGGAGCCCGCGATTTGAAACGAACTGTCTGACTTCCGAAGGCATGCGTCTTCGTCTCGGCTACAGCATCTCGCCGCTTGTCATCCGAAGCCGGCGAAACAACCGGCATGGTGATCACTTTTCAGGATCTGACTCAGGTTCGAAGTCTCGAAGAAACATCGCGGCGCCAGGATCGACTCGCCGCGATCGGCCGCATGGCAGCGTCGATTGCGCACGAGATTCGAAACCCGCTTGCGGCGATGCGTGGCTCGATCCAGATGCTTCGTTCGGAGATGGACAGCGATTCATCGCAAACAGAATTGATGGAGATCATCCTGCGCGAGTCAGATCGGCTCAATCGGATCATCACAGACTTTCTCAGTTACGCCCGGCCGCGCTCGCTGACTCAGGCGCGAGTCGACGTCGGCGACCTGTTGCATCAAACGTTCGCACTGATGCGGCACAGTCCGGAGATCGGCGCCAATCAGAGCATCGTCGAGGAGTTGCCGGGTGAGCCCACTCTTCGCCGAGGCGGATGAAGGCCAGTTGAAACAGGTGTTCTGGAACCTCGCGCGCAATGCGCTGCAGGCGATGCCACAGGGCGGAACGTTGCGCGCAACGCTGGAAAGAAACTCTGACAACCGTCTGCGCATCGCATTCTCGGATACAGGCCGCGGCATGTCGCCCGATCAGGTTGAACATCTCTTCGAGCCTTTCTCTTCGACCACGGGCGGAACGGGACTCGGGCTTTCAATTGTTTATCAAATCATTCGCGATCATGGTGGTACAATCAACGTCCGCAGTCGCGTGGGACAAGGCACGACCATAACCGTTGAATTACCAGTGGCAGCCGAACATCAAGCGAATAATGCACCATTGCCGATTGCCAATTTCCAATTGCCAATTCTCAAATTGGCAATTGGCAATCGGAAATTGGAAATGAAATTATGGCCAATCTCCTGATTGTTGACGACGAACTCGGAATGCGGCAGTTCCTGACGCATTTATTCCAGCGCGAAGGGCACGTTGTGCGCGTCGCGGAAAACGGCCGTGACGCGCTGGCGCAACTGCGCCAACAAGCGCCGGATCTGATCATCTCAGACATCAGAATGCCTGACATGGGCGGCGTCGATCTGCTGCGCGCCGCGCGAGAGTTACTTCCGGAAGTCGAAATGATCATGATGACGGCGTTTGCGAACGTCGACACCGCTCGCGAAGCATTTCTGCTCGGCGCGTACGACTTCGTGCAGAAGCCATTCGACAACGATCTGCTGAAGGAAACAGTTACTCGCGCGCTCGAAAAGATCTCGCTCGTCAAAGAAAAAGAAGCGCTGCTCGAAGAGAACAAGGCGCTGATCCAGGGACAACGCACGCGCGGCAAACTCGGCAACATCATCGGCCGCAGTGAACGCATGCTCGCTCTTTACCAGATGATCGAAACTGTCGCGCAGGTCCAGTCGACGGTTCTGGTCACGGGCGAATCGGGAACCGGAAAAGAACTCGTCGCCCGCGCGATACACGATCTGGGCCCGCGCGCTGAGAAACCTTTCGTCTCAGTAAACTGCGGCGCTTTTACCGAAACACTGCTCGAATCGGAGTTGTTTGGTTACGTGAAAGGCTCCTTCACCGGCGCCAACGCGAATCGCAAAGGACTCTTCGAAGCAGCAAACAGCGGCACGATCTTCCTCGACGAGATCGGTGAGATGTCGCCGGCGATGCAGGTCAAACTCCTGCGCGTGTTGCAGGAACGAAAAGTCAGACCAGTCGGCGCGACGGAAGAGATCACTGTCGATACGCGAGTGATTGCGGCCACCAATCGCGACCTGGCGAGCATGGTTTCGTCAAGCACATTTCGCGAGGATCTCTATTACCGAATCTCCGTGATCCCGATCGAACTGCCGCCGTTGCGCGAGCGCGCGGAAGACATCTCCGAGCTTGCCAATCACTTCGTGCAGAAGTTTTGCGCGCCCACGGGACGAACATTGACGATCAGCGAAAACGCGATGCGCCTGCTCGAGCGATACTCATGGCCCGGAAACGTTCGTGAGCTGGAACACACGATCGAAAGGGCGGTCGCGCTCGAACGCACCGGTTCGATCGAGCCCGAACGACTGCCGGAAAAGATCTCCAACTACAATCCCTATCGCGTTGCGGAAGCGATGGAGTTTCCGGAAGAAGGGATCAATCTCACCGCCCACCTGGACCAACTCGAAAAAACCTACGTTCTCGAAGCGCTGCGTCGCACCGCAGGCAATCAGACAAATGCCGCTGAGCTTTTGCGTCTCTCCGTGCGTTCGCTGCGCCACCTGCTCGACAAACACGGCGCGCGTGGTCTAACTGCCCAAATGCGCGACGAGCGGCGTGGTCCAGATTCAACTCCGCGCCGCCGCTCCACCGACCAGGGCCCACGCCGCCGCGAGGAAGACACGGGCGAATTTGCCGCCGGCGCCGGCGACAGCAACTAGCCGCAAAAGCAGCACAGAAAGCACAATGCAGTTGCGAGCTCGAACGCTTTAGTCTCGAATGTCTTCTTCGAGAACAATGCGTCTTGCGTGCAAGCTGCTGACTCCAAAGCACTTAAGCCTTCACATGCTTGAACTTCCGCCTCTTCGCGGCCCTGCCGGAAAGCGTCATTCCCTCCCTGCCACAAATTGTCAGCGTCCTCTGCCGCTAGTCGCCCGACGCAAAATTTCGATCAAAAACGATCGGTTTTTTGCCATTTTCAAGCAAAAATCCGCATGGCATACCGGTTGTTTAGGAGACCACCGACACTTCGCGCTCTGCGCGGCTCACAAGGGAACGAAAGCCGGTGGCGCGAGAACTTTAGGAACCCCTAATATCTTTTAAGGAGCACCAAATTAGAATGACTACCAAACGCCAAGAAGGCTTTTCGTTGATCGAACTTCTCATCGTCGTTGCGATTATCGGCATCATCGCCGCGATCGCTATCCCCAACCTTCTCGCTTCACGCCGTGCCGCTAACGAAGGTTCGGCTCAGTCCTCTCTGCGCACCATCCACAGTTCGCAGGCCACCTACCAGGCAACGTCCGGCAACGGCGCGTATGCCGACTACCATGGGCGCCCTCGGCAGCGCCAACTTGATCGATACCGTGCTTCGGCGCATCGACGCTGCAACGCAAGAGCGGTTACTACTTCAACGATCGTTGAGGCAGGCTGGACTCGGCGGCACCGCAGTTTTCGGTGTCTACGCTTTCCCGCGGTCACCGGCAGGCGTTTCACAGACCGGCACCCGTCGTTTCGGTATCACTGAAGTTGGCGTCATGTATGGCGACACCGCTTTGACCACCAGTGCCTCACAATGCGCACCTATCGATCACCCGGCATGGGCGTGCTTGGCAACTAATAAAGGTTCGCTAAAGACCTGGAAGAGGATGGAGTAAATCTCCATCCTCTTTTTTTTTACACATCACAACTGTTCGATGTAGTCACAAAGTTTGTCGCTCGAAAGCTCTGACAGAATTTGTCACACGCGTGGACCAGCATACTCAGACACGCCGTATAAGCCAACATTTACCAAATGTTTTGTGATCGTTCCTTCTGGCATAGCTCTTGTTTTGTAGTTTGCCACGAAATCGTGCCTCTGCCGTGCATGGAGATTAAGCGCTGAGAGAATCAGTCGATTTCGTCAGGAGTCAGAAATGAAGAATAAACGACAAGATGGTTTTTCACTGATCGAGTTACTAATCGTAGTTGCGATCATAGGTATCATCGCCGCCATCGCTATCCCCAACCTTCTCGCTTCACGTCGCGCCGCAAACGAAGGATCGGCCCAATCGTCGCTCCGCACAATCCATAGCGCGCAAGTGATCTATCAAGCAACGGCGGGAGCTGGTGCTTACGCCGGCGATCTTCCAACACTTGCGGGTCGAAACGTTGATCGATACGTGTTCTAGGTCCGGCACCAAGAGCGGTTACGACTTTGAGATCATCGAACAGTCCGGCACTGGCTCGACTGCCGTGTTCGGCGTTTACGCGTTTCCCGATATTACCGGCGGTGTGTCGCAAACCGGCACTCGCTTTTCGGCACCAGTGAAGACGGCGTCATGCATGGTGAATCCGACCTCAGCAGCGAGCCAGTCACAATCGCCGACATCGGGCTTGCACCTCTCGGAAACTAAACGCATTGCCCACTGACGATTGCCGATTGCCGATTTCACTCACACCGATTCAGACGGCATCGGCAACCGGCAATAACCTCCGCTCTCCTGCTCCACCAGATAGTAATTTCTTGAGATGCGTGCGCAAACTGAAAATTGGCAATTAGCAACTGGCAATTGGCAATTCCATCCCCTCTCTCTTGTCGTCTCTGTCTCGTTGGCGGTAATTGTTCCCGCAATGCTCTGGGGAATTCCCTCCAACCTCGATCTCACAAATCATTTTCGTTTCACACTTCCCTTCTACGATGCAATCGTCTCCGGCGACTTTTATCCAGCCTGGCTGGCCGAGTCAACGGCGGCTATGGCGATCCGAGTTTCCGCTTCTATCCTCCCGCACTCTATTACCTCCTTGCGGCAGCGCGATTCGTCATCGGCAACTGGTACGGCGCGACACTGTCGTCTTTACGGCATCTGTCGATAAGCAGCGGACTGGGAATGTACTTTTGGTCCAGGTCGTTTCTGCCTCCCGCGCCGGCAGCCTGGGCCGGCATGTCTTTACGCTCTCGCTCCTTATCACGTCAATCAACTTTACCAGGCGGCGATGCTGGCCGAGTGGGCCGGCAGCGCGGTCTTGCCATTCGTCTTCGGCTTCGTCGACAGAGTTTGCGCGAAAGGTAGAGCGCAAGAGACATGGCGGGACTCGCCGCCACTTACGGCCTGCTGCTGTTCACGCATCTGCCGCTCGCGGTGATCGCATCGATTGCCTTGCTGGTTTATGCGCTCGATAAGGATTGAAGGTCCGGACAAGCTTCGCAAACTCAGCCGGCTTTCATTCGCAGCAGTTCTGGGATTAACCGTCAGCGCCGTTTACTGGGTGACGATGGTTTCGGAGGTGCGTTGGATACGGCCGATAACCTCGATTCAAAGCCGCTCGGCGACTATCGGATACAACTTCCTCTTCTCTACGCTTTCTCCCGACAATCTGAGCGTTTGGTGGATGAACATCCTCGTGCTGATGACGTTGCTGCTGTGCGCGCCGCGCTGATGCTCTTGTTCCGAGCCGCGGCACCCGTCAGACGAGTCGGTGCGACCCGTCGTCGTGGTGACAGCGTTCGCACTATTCATGTCGCTCCCGCTTAGCCGGCCCATCTGGTGGATGTTAAGGCCTTTGCAGGAAACACAATTTCCCTGGCGTTGGTTGGCCATCTTCTCGATGGGTGTTTCGATCCTGGCTGCCGCAGCCTTGCCGTTAATTTCGGCGGCGAAAAAGTTGGACCGCGCCAAACGGATTGCTGATCTTCGGCGCGATGGCGATTTCCGTCGCGTTTACGTTTTCGCACAGCGTGCGTGAGGCACAGTATTTTCCGGCGTCGAAATTTGAGAGCATGCTGACGGACGTGCGCGGCACTCCGAGTATCAATTACTGGTTTCCGATCTGGGCTCCGTCTCGATCCGAGACCGATGACGACCGAAGTCGAAGTTGCAGATCGCGAGGTCAGCATCACCTCCTGGCAGCCGGAGCACCGCAGGTTTTCAGTCGCGGCCGGAGCCAGCGACCGAAGCGCGCATCAGGACCTTCTACTACCCACATTGGACTGCAAAGAACGAAGCTGGTCTTTTGCCGACTCGACCCGACACGGACGGCGCACTGCTGATCTCCGTGCCGCCAAATGCCACGTCCGTCGAGCTCGATTTTCGCGAGCCGCGCCGAACTAAATTCTCGACAATGAGCAGTTTGAGCGGTTTAATAATCATCGGCGCTCTGGTCAGTGCCGTTCCGGCGGAGAGAAAGCAATCGAAGTGGTTAAGCAGGTCAGTGCGACTCACTCGCCCCGTTAAGCCTGGCAGGCGGAGCTTGGCGCGTCTGAACGACAACAGCAGGAACACTACGACAACATCGCCGCCGATTACGAAGCACATTACAGCGACGAATGGAGCGCTGAGTACCGCCGAGAGTTTATCTACAAGCCGATGTTTGAGGGTCTCGAATCTTTCGGGAATGAAAGTGCTCGATGCGATGTGCGGGAGCGGTCAAACGACGAGTTACCTGCTGATGCACGGCGCTGATGTTACCGGGCTCGATATCTCCAACGAAGTTATCGACACATTTCAAACGCGATGGACTGAAGCAACAGCAGTAAAAAGATCTTTACTCGATTCGGGATTTCCTGACAATTATTTTGACTGTGTAGCGGTCGTCGGAGGTCTGCATCACATTCATCCGAACGTGAAGCGCGCTGTTTCAGAGATTCATCGAGTGCTCAAACCCGGCGGTCATTTCTGTTTTATGGAGCCGCACAGTGGCTCGTTTCCGGATCTGGTTAGACGCGTCTGGTATCGCTTCGATCGCTTTTTTTCAGACAACGAAGCGGCCATCGACGTCGCGTACATTGCAAAAGGATTTTGGCGATTGCTTTGAACTGAAGAAAGCGAAGTATCTCGGCAACCTCGCTTTCCTGCTTGTCTTGAATTCACTGATCTTCCGTATTCCTCCCGGCAGTAAAAGATTCTTTGCACCTTTGTTGATGAAGCTCGAACCGTTAGTTAATAAAGTGCAGACCAAACTCACGTCCTGCTTTGTGGTGACGCAATGGCAGAAGTGTGAGCTAACTTGGTTTTCCTCGCAAAGGCGCAAAGACGCAAAGGAACCGATTTGATTACTGAGACTTAACTTTGCGCCTTTGCGCCTTTGCGAGGAAATACCACATCGAGAGCTAAACCAAGTGGAAACCGCCGCGGCAATCACACAATCAAACACCGGCACAGAAACCAGAAAGGGTAGTTTCTGGCGAATAACCGCGATCGCGCGGAACGCGTTTCGTGAAGCCGTTCGCGATCGTGTTCTCTACAACCTCGTGTTGTTTGTTCTCCTGCTCACCGCCGCCTCGATCTTCATCGGCGAACTATCCGGCGGGCAGGAACGAAAAGTGATCGTCGATCTCGGGCTGAGCGCGATGTTGCTCTTCGGCGTCTTCATCGCGATCTTCGTCGGAGTCGGACTCGTCTACAAAGAAATCGAACGACGAACGATTTACGCCGTCTTCTCAAAACCGGTGGGCCGTGGTGAATTCCTCGTAGGAAAGTACCTCGGACTTTGTCTCACACTGCTCGTGAATGTTGTGGTGATGGGTTTGGGAGTTTCTCTCGCCCTCGTTTATGTCAGCGGTGGTTGGGACCCACTGATTCTCACGATCTGGCCGGCGGTGTTGTTGATCTACGTCGAGCTGATGCTCCTGACGGCGATCGCGCTTCTCTTTTCGTCGTTTTCGTCGCCCGCGCTCTCCGCCCTCTTGACGTTCATGTTTTTTATCATCGGGCACTTCAGTGCGGACTTGAAAAACCTCGCGGTCTCTTTAGGAAGCACGAGCGCACGCTGGTTATTTACCGGGCTTTATTACCTGCTCCCAAATCTCGCCAACTACAGCTTTATCACGCCGGCGGCCCATGGCCGGTCGCCTTCACCAGGATTCGTCTTCGCGACGACACTTTACGCACTCGTCTACATCGCCGTCGTACTTGCAGCAGCAACACTCGTCTTCAGCCGGCGCAACTTCAAATAAAAGATGAGCGAGTCAAACGGATCAAAAAGCGATCGCATAAAGACAATCACGCTGAGCCTCGTGATCGTCGCAGGCATGGTCTGCGCGGGATTGCTCCTGCGACGAATCGACACGTTACGACCTCCGCTCGATCCTAATCTCGTCGACGAAAGTCTTTATCTGAACGGCAAGACTGCGAGACGTTTGAGCCTGGGCTTCAACGGTCTGGCCGCGGACTGGTACTGGATGCGCTCTCTTCAGTACGTCGGCAAAAAGATCATCAACACGGGCCCGAATGTTTCACTCGACAACCTCAAGGCCCTGAACCTGAAGTTGCTTGCGCCGTTGTTGGACACAGCCACCACGCTCGATCCGCAATTTCTCGACCCTTACGAATACGCCGCGGTCGTTCTGCCGGCAGTTGACGTGCAGGAAGCCATTCGCATCACGCAGAAAGGCATCGATGCGAATCCCCACGCGTGGAGACTTTATCAGCACCTCGGATACATCTACTGGCAGCAGCGTGATTACAAGGCGGCCGCTGAAACATACAGCCGTGGCGCGCAGGTTCCCGGGGTGCCGCCCTGGATGGAGGCGATGAAAGCGAAGATGGCGAGCGAGGGCGGCAGCCGTGAGACGGCGCGTGAAATCTACACGCGGATGTACGACCAATCAACCGACGAAAAAGTCAAAGAGATGGCCCACAAGCGGCTGCTTCAGTTGGACTCGTTGGACCAGCGAGACAACCTGCGAAAACTCCTGACTACGTACCGCGAGCGATTAGGTAAATGTCCGAGTTCATGGCGTGAGCTGGCCCCCGTGTTTCGTGCATTTCGCATCCCCGTCGATGCGTCGGGCGCGCCGCTCGACCCGGGCGGAATCCCTTACGTGCTTCGCTCCGGTGAATGTGAAGTAGACCTCGATCCGAAGTCGGAAATTATCAAAACATAGACGTAAAAGAGATGCCTGTTGTTGAAATCACAAACCTGACCAAGGACTACGAAGTCGGCTTTCTGCGCAAACGAAAGGTGCGCGCGCTCGACGATCTTTCGTTGTCGATTGACCGTGGACAGATCTTCGGATTTCTCGGCGCAAACGGCGCCGGCAAAACGACGACGCTGAAACTCCTGATGCGTTTGATCTTTCCCACGTCCGGCAGTGCCCGGATTCTCGGCCACGACATTCAGGACGTAAACATGCACGCGCGCATCGGTTATTTGCCGGAGAATCCATACTTTTACGACTACCTCACGGCGCGTGAGTTTCTCGAATACTGCGCCGAGATCTTTGGCTTTCCCGCAACCGCGCGGAAGAAACGCACCGCGGATCTCCTCGCGCGAGTCAAACTCGACGAAAGCCGTTGGGACACGCAACTGAGAAAGTTTTCAAAAGGCATGTTGCAACGCGTGGGCCTGGCCCAGTCGCTCATAAACGATCCGGAGATCGTCTTTCTTGATGAACCGATGAGCGGCCTGGATCCGGTCGGGCGTCGTGAAGTGCGGGATTTGATCGCGGCGCTGCGCGAGGAAGGCAAGACTGTCTTCATGTGCTCGCACATTCTTTCCGACATCGAAGTGCTATGTGATCAAGTGGCGATTCTGAAGCGAGGCAAGCTCGCGAAGGTTGGATACCTCGACGAGCTGCGGCGGACGACTGAAGGTCCGAATCGCATGGAAGTAATGGCCACCGGCGCGGATGCCGAACGTCTTGCAGGAACATCTTCCTGAAACTGAAATTGGACCAACGCCGGGAGGTCTGCGGATTGAGCTGGCTTCGGAGACTGAGATTGATGCGGTGTTGGCGGCGCTGAGAAAAGTTGGTGGGAAAGTTGTTTCAGTTCAGCCGGTGAAGCAATCGCTTGAAGAATTGTTTCTGGATTGATAAAACGACGGTTGGTTAGACAGGATTACAAGATTTGCAAGATTTACAAGATTTGAAAATTGAAGATTGAAGATTTGAAGATTTTACATGTAGGTCAGGAAAATCCTGTAAATCATGTAAATCCTGAAATCCTGTCTAATCATTCCTTAAACTTAAGACCCGGTCACTTCCATTTTGATATTCGCACGCGCGTCCGTGTCGCTCATTCCGTCCAGCATCACCGGCACCTGCATCGTCTTGTTCGGCGCCAGCTCCGCTTGACGCGTCGGGAATGACGAGGACGGCTCTTTGTTTCACCGGCTTGCCCTCGTAGTCAACGACAGCGGCGGTTATTTCAAGACCCGTCAAAGTCTTGCCCGTGAGATTACGCACGGTCGTTTGCAGCGTCATGACGATATCGCCAAGCGCGCGTTTCGCCTCGGTGGCTTCCGGTTCGTCGAGGATGATCTGCGACTTGTACTGTTCAAACTGTGGCGAGCCCGCACGCAAGCCCTCCCTGCAGAGTGGGCTCAGCGGCGTTCCCACCACTGGCGCGCATCAACACATAAAAAAGAGCGGCAATGATAATCGCGGCTGCGACTGCAACTCCGATGATGAGGGTTCGGTTTGACTGGCTTGCTTCGATCCGTCGATCCTGAACTGCCATAGTAAAGGAATTGTAGATACGTGAATGCAGTTTTGCAATGAATTCGGGCTAGCGTGTGCCCAGCAGTTGAGCAATCATTTCTTCGAGCTCATTGAAGTCGATGGGCTTCGTAATGTAACTGTTGCAGCCCGCGTGAATCGCTTCCAACTGAAAATCAGACGTGTCGTGAGCGGAGACGGCAATGATGGGCGTCGTCTCGAAATGCGGGAGCTTGCGGATTAAACGGGTCGCGGCGAGTCCGTCAATAATGGGCAGGCTGAGGTCCATCAGGATGAGTTGCGGAGATTCAGCCTCGGCAAGTTTCACCGCCTCCTCGCCGTTCATGGCCTCGACGACCCGATACCCCGTCATCTCAAGTAAGCGCCGCATCATGAACCGGTTATCCTCGGTGTCTTCCACCAGCAAAATCGTAAGTGGTTTATTGTTCTCCATTAAGTCCTCACGCGCTCCGCGACTCTTCCGACCGGCTCCAAGTTGTTGATTCTACTGTATCACTAGAATACGCGCGCCTTTTTTGGTACCATGCCGCACTGAAACGCAACACAAACGGATCTTAGGCCAGAGTTTAATTCATACACTCGAACTGGCTGTGAGGTTCCCCCTCCCCTACGGCCCCTAACTAGATCTGAGAGAGATTCGCATACGATGAAGACTGCAACGTCGAGGCCCGAAGAGACTGAGCGACTCCAGGATCTCGGGCGAGCTTCCATGCAAATAGTTCACGACCTTAAGAATCAGCTCAACGGTCTCAAACTCTATGCCACGTTTCTGCGACGCAGGATCGAAAAGGGTGAGCGTCCCGGGGACGAGCAGGAAACCATAGTCAAATTCATCGGCGGACTGGATCGCGCCGCCGACGACCTGTCGACCATCGTTCGCTACGGACAGCCTGTCGAGTTGAAGAAACAATCGGGAGTTGAAGTTGATAAGCTGCTGCGGACAGCCTGTTCAAGTGTCGAAGAAGCAAATTCCCGGATTGTTTGGCGAGATGACTCCGACGTTGTTCAGGGTGAGTTTGATCACTTCAAGCTTGCGGATGCTTTTAAGTGGCTATGTCTTGGAGCAATCAAACACCGGCAGACAGAAACTGAGTCCGGCGAGATTTCGGTGAATGCCAAACTTGCGGACCCGAACGCGGTTGTTCTGGAGTGGTCGGGTTTGCGCCAGTTGGATCACGATCCGTTTCGTTCGTTCGCCGGCAGCGATGAGGTTAAGTTGGCGTTAGCGGCAAAGATCATCGAGGCCCACGGCGGGTCTGCGACATTCAGCGACCGGAAGTTTGTGGTGATGCTTCCGTTGTCGGGAAATTGAATTCATTGCCGATTGGCAATTGGAAATCGAAAATTTAATTGGAGAGATTCATCATGCCCCACGGTGCAGCGATTTCGAGAGAGGAGAAAAAGGTGGAGAACAAAGAAGTGCGGATTCTGGTGGTTGATGACGAACCGACGATGGCCGATTCTCTACGGCAAAACTTCGTCGAGGAAGGATACTCCGTCGACACCGCGGCTACCGGAGCGTCTGCAATCGAGCTGTTTGATCAGGGCGGACATCACCTGGCGATCTGCGATTTACAACTGCCGGATATGGATGGCCTGGAAGTGCTACGTCACATGAAAGACGCGCGCCCGACAACGGAAGTGATCGTGGTCACCGGTTATGGCTCAGTGCAAAAGGCGGTGGAAGCAACCAAAGCGGGCGCTTTTTATTTCGTGGAGAAGCCGTTTGACTTTGAAGAGTTGCAGCCACTCGTCGCGAAAGCTCTCGAGTGGCGTGAGATGGTTGCGGAAACCGCAAACATGCGCCGCCAGCTTTCCACTCGCGCCGAGTACTTCAACATCATCGGCTCCTCGAAGCCGATGCAACAGATTTACGAGACCATCGAGTCAGTGGCGAAGTCAGACGCAAACGTTCTGATCGTCGGCGAGTCGGGAACGGGCAAGGAGCTGATTGCAAACGCCATCCATTACCAGTCACTTCGCTCGAAGAAACCGTTCATCAAAGTAAACTGCGCCGCCCTTCCGAAAGAGCTGATTGAGTCGGAACTGTTTGGCCACACCAAGGGCGCGTTTACCGGAGCACACGCGGACAAAGAAGGTTTGGTCCAACATGCCGCCGGTGGCTCCTTAATGCTGGACGAAATCGCCGAGATGCCGATAGAGTTGCAGCCGAAGCTGTTGCGAGTCTTGCAGGAACGCAGTTATCGCAAGATTGGATCGGAAAAGACTTACGCGGTCGACTTTCGCCTGGTCTGTTCGACCAACCGCCCGCCGGCCGATGCGATTCGCGACGGGCTGCTGCGCGACGATCTCTTTTATCGCATCTCGACCATTACGATTCATGTTCCGCCGTTGCGTGAGCGAAATGAAGATATCCAGCTTCTGACTGAACACTTTTTGCACATGTACGCGCAGAAGTATGAACGCCCGATCACGGGTGTTTCGCAGGCCGCTTATCAACGGCTCTTTGGCCACTCGTGGCCGGGGAACGTGCGCGAGTTGCAAAACGTGATCGAACGCGCGGTGCTGCTGGCAAAGGACAAGCAGATTGAGCCAATCGATCTGCCGTTTGATAACGGCTCGTTACCCGAGGGAACCTCGGCCAACGTGACCTGGGACGTTCCGCCAAACATGACTCTCGAAGACATCGAACGCCTCGTCATCGAGCGGACTTTGCAACGCACCGGCGGCAACAAGCAGGCAGCGGCAAATCTGTTGGGGATCTATAGACCACGGCTTTACAGCAAGATCAGAAAATACAACATCGACGTACCGTCGTTAGTATCTGCGTAAATCGAGACAGGATTTAATTGAGAAAGATTTTCCTCGCAAAGACGCAAAGGCGCAAAGAAACCCTTTAGAAGCGCGGTACGCTTTGCGCCTTTGCGCCTTTGCGAGGAAAGCTTCTTGTATCTTGTCTTCCAAACAGATCGCTTACTGAATGCCCCCTACGGTAACGACTCCCCCTGGCCCTACACGCCTGCGTGGTATCGATGCGCTTCGAGGCGCCGCTGCTCTCGCCGTCGTCCTCTATCACGCTGTCGAACAGGGCAGACACGTTCTTCCAAATAATCTCGTTGAATACCCGGTTCGGCTGGTCCAGTTCGGAAGTTCCTTTGGCTACATCGGCGTCTTTCTCTTCTTTGTAATCTCCGGTTTCTGCATTCACTTGCAATGGGCCAGGGCCAAAGCGGCCGGAACGGAACCTGACATCCGCTTTGGTCCTTTCTGGAAACGACGACTGCGCCGTCTTTATCCGCCCTACATAATCGCGCTCCTGATTTATCTACTCCTGACCGCCTGGGCCAACGGTCTCAACTTCACTCACTTTTTCTTTTACGACCTCGGCATGCATCTGCTGATGCTCCACAACCTCGATCCAAACACCTGCTATACGATCAACGGCGTGTTTTGGACCTTAGCCGTCGAGGAGCAACTTTATATCGCCTACTTTCTCCTGCTCTTTATCCGCGTCCGCTGGGGCTGGGGAGTAACGATTGCTGTTTGCCTGCTGGCGCGTGTCGGCTGGATGGCTCTTAGTCATGTCGTCTGGCTCAAGACGGGTTATGGCATTCCGGTACCTGAATCCGCGGCGGCACACTGGTTCACCTGGGCACTCGGCGCGCTTGGTGTCGAAGTGATGTTTGGATTAGTGCGGCTGCGTGGCTGGTCGCGCGATCTGCGTCTCGCAACTGTATTGATCGTCGTCGCTTCGGCCCTCTCGTCGTACCTGCCGGCGATATCGAAAGAAACGTTGCTCCATGACGCGAGCTGGTTTCTCATTCATCCTTTGTGGGGAATCGGATTCTTCATCGTCGTCAACCGAGTCGTACTCGCGGAGCAGAGCTGGCTGCGCGAGGCGAAACTGCCGTCCCTGGTCTCGATCTTCGCACCACTCGGTATCTTTTCGTATTCGATCTACCTGACGCACGAGCTCGTGATTATGCAGTCGTGGCGCTGGGCCAACCCCGCGCAATTACAAGTCGAGAACGTGTTTCTAACAGTCCTTCCGGCGACAATTTTGTTCGCGTGGGTGTTCTTCTGGTTTTGTGAGAAGCCCTTCATGATCCGGCGCGCACGTCCTGCCACTGCGCCCCTGGAAACGATCCATCCGACTCCACAGATGACACAGATTCAGCAGGTCCATTCCGTGTAATCTGCGGATTGCCTTATACTCCCTGACGTCTTACTCGCTTCCAATTACCCAAATCGATCCACGGAGGATTCTCTGCACGTGCGTTTCTTACAACTGTTCGCACTTTTCTTTACCTTGATTTGTGCCACCATTCCTGCTTCACATGGTCCACAGCAAACACCGCAGCGTCCCACCGCAGCACAGCAGGTATTCGCTTCGCCCACGCCGACGCCGGTTCCACTTCCGCCGCCGACCGTTAAGATCGATAACTATCGCGCTGCCGCAGGGCGCATCATCGGCGCCGCGCTCACAAGTGATCGCGCTTACTCTCGACTCGCTCATCTCACGGACCATATCGGCCATCGTCTGAGTGGCTCACAAAATCTCGAACGTGCAATTGATTGGGCGGTCTCGGAGATGAAGCGTGATGGTCTCGACAATGTCCGCACCGAAAAAGTGATGGTGCCGCACTGGGTGCGTGGCGAAGAGAGTCTCGAAATGTTAACGCCTGTTCCGCGAAAACTGACGATGCTCGGACTTGGCAACAGCGTCGGCACGAGCGCTCAAGGCGTCACGGCTGAGGCCGTCGTCGTGCGTAGCTTCGCTGAGCTCGATCGTTTGGGTGAGGGCGCGCGTGGAAAGGTCGTGGTCTATAACGCGCCCTTTACGACGTACGGAGGTACAGTTCCTTACCGTTTGCAGGGCGCGTCGCGAGCCGCTCGTTACGGCGCGGTGGGAGCACTTGTGCGATCGATCACGCCTGTGAGTTTGCAAACGCCACACACGGGAGGAATGCAGTACGATCCAAACCAACCGAAGATTCCAGTTGCCGCGATCACGATCGAAGCTGCCGAGTTTTTGCAGCGCATGCACGATCGTGGCGATCGTCCGACGTTGAAGCTCCGAATGGAAGCGAAGTTCCTCCCCGACGCAAAGTCGGCTAACGTTATCGCCGAGCTAAAGGGAACTGAGAAACCCAACGAGGTCATTATTGTCAGCGGTCATTACGATTCGTGGGACGTGGGCCAGGGTGCGCATGACGACGGCGGTGGTTGCATCGTCGCCTGGGAAGTGGCTCGCTTGCTGAAGGAACTCGGACTAAGGCCAAAGCGCACGATTCGTGTCGTGCTTTATACCAACGAGGAAAACGGACTCCGCGGCGGCAACGCTTATCGCGATGCGCATCGCGCGGAACTGTCGAAACACGTGCTCGCGATCGAATCGGATTCCGGGGTTTACCGGCCGGAAGGTTTTGGACTCGCAGCAACGGCGCCCCCGCAAGTGCGGGCCAATCTTCAGGAGATAGCGAAACTGTTGTCGGGAATCGGCGCCGATCGGATTGCCGCAAACGGCGGCGGCGCTGATATTGGTCCAATCATGCGTGAGGGAGTTGTCGGCGCCAGTCTGGACGTAGCCGGGGAACACTATTTCGATATTCACCACACGCCGGCGGACACACTCGATAAAGTCAATCCACGCGAACTCGCGCTCTGTGTTGCGACGATGGCCGTGATGGCTTACACGGTCGCTGACATGCCGGAACCGTTGCGTTAATCCAGTTGATAAGTGGCGACACTCGTCGGCGTTTCAAAGCAGCGCACTTTGTAAATCTGAACGCGATCGTCACTCACACGCCCGGCGATGCGTTCAAGTACGTACTTCGCGAGGTTCTCAGCAGAAGGCTGTAGTTCATCAAAGGGCGGCAGCTCGTTGATGTTCCGATGATCGAGGTAAGTCACGACTTCATCCGCGGCGGCTTTCAGTTCGACAAAATCCACCAGCAAACCAACGTTATCCAGCTCACGCCCGCGCGCGTAGATCTCGATTTTGTAATTATGACCGTGCAGGTTCTCACACTTACCTTTATAGCCGCGCAGTTGGTGCGCGCTGGAGAAATTCCGCTCGATCATCACTTCGAATTGTCCCGGCATGTTCAATCTAATCTGCGTAATCTGTGGATAGGATACTCGCGAGGTCTGCGATACGCGAAGTGACGCGACACGGCGGCAGGCTTTGCAGAAACGTTCGGCCGTAACCCTTCGTGCGCAAACGCGGATCGAGAATCGCCAGCACGCCTCGATCGGTAGTGCTCCGGATCAGGCGGCCTAGTCCCTGTTTTAACGAAATGATCGCCTGCGGCACGCTGTACTGATAAAAACTCGAGCCGCCGCTGTCTTCAATGTATCTCTGCCGTGCGGCGACGATTGGATCGGTGGGAACGGCAAACGGCAGTTTATCGATGATCACGCACGAGAGTTGTTCGCCGCGCACGTCTACGCCCTGCCAGAAACTCGACGTCGCAAACAGCACGGCGTTGGGAGTTTCGCGGAAGCGTTTGAGTAGTTGTCCTTTTGAGGCACTGCCCTGGACCAGGCAGGGATAGTCAATCTCCTCCCAAACGTTTTCAAACAACGATTGCATCCCCGCCAGACTCGTCGATAAGACAAACGCTCTGCCTTCGGTGGCGTTGAGAATCCTTGCGACTTCAGCCGCCGCGGCGGTGGACCATTCACGATCGCGCGGGTCGGGCATCTTTGCCGGCAGGTAAAGTATCGCCTGGCTTTCGTAGTCAAAGGTTGAAGACGCAATCAGATCGTCGGCGGTGTCTAATCCGAGCCGGTCGCGAATAAACGAGAAGTTGCCGCCGCTCGAGAGTGTCGCTGAAGTCAGCACAACGGTGGGCACTGCCTCGAACAACTTGTCCTGCAACAGTCCCGCGACGTCGATTGGCGACGCGCGCAAAAACACACCGCGATGTCGTCGCTCGAGCCAGTAAACAAATTTCTTGTCGGCCCCGGTCACGATGAATTGCAGATCAAAACGAATCTGACGCAGGCGACGAATCAGGCTTTCAACTTCCGGCGGTTTTTCGGGGAGCGCGTCGAGCGTCGTTTCCGCGCGCGAAATTGCGCCTTCAAGCACGACGAAAAGTTCGCCCAACGGCGTGGCGGTTAACTCGCCGTCTCCATTCTTTTTGGCAAACGTTCCGGGGATGATTGGATACCGTCCGTCTTCGCCGCGTCCGTCGCGAAAACCCATCCAGAAATCGTCTGCAAACCGAGACATGCGCGCGGTGCTGTTCGTCAGTTCCTGATCGACGGCCATGTCTTCGATCGGAAGCATGCCGAGATCACGCACGAGGTCTTCGATCTGGTAGTTCGAAACCTGTGCGCCAAAGTATTCCGAAGCAACTTCTTCGATGAGGTGTGCTTCGTCGAGAATGACCGCGGTGTAGTCAGGCAGCACTGAACCGTAATTGCTGTCGCGCAAACTCAGATCGGCGAAGAAAAGATGATGATTGACGACGACGATGTCGGCTTCCTGCGCGCGGTTACGCATACGCGTGATGAAGCATGGATCGAAGTCGGGACACTTCTGGCCCAGGCACGATTCCGAACGGGCATCGATGTGACGCCAGAACGAGAGTGATTCAGGCAAGTTTGCGAGTTCGGCTCGATCGCCGATCTCACTTTCGCGAGACCACTGGCAAACTTCTTCGAAGTAATCTACTTCTTCGAGACCGTCGAGAATGGGCGATGATTGCGCGCGCGCAAGCCGGTTCAGGCAAAGATAGTTGCTCGCGGCCTTTCATGTAAGTCGCGGAGAAGGGCTTGGGAAGAACGTTCTGGAGAAACGGGATGTCTTTCTCCATTAACTGTTCCTGCAGGTTTTTCGTGCCGGTGGAGATGATCACGCGCCCATTGCCGCCAAGCGCGGCAGCCACTGCGGGCACGAGATAAGCGAGTGTCTTACCGGTGCCGGTGCCTGCCTCGACGATCAGATGCCGCTTCTCCTCAAACGCGCGCATCACCGCCCGCGCCATCTCCACCTGGCCCGGCCGATATTCGTAATCAGGGATGCGCTTTTGCGATCAGGCCGTCCGGCCCAAAAACTTCAAGCATGATTCATTGCCACAAAGGGCCACATAAGTCACAAATATTCAGATCAATCGTTCGTGCCTTTTGTGCTTTTTTGTGGCTCCTTCAAACGCTTGGGATACAGCGGGAACCGGGCCGTGAGAGCCGCGACGTCGCGCTTTACTTTGTTCCTCACTTCTTCCGACTCGGGTGCGTGAATTACTTCCGCGATCAAGCGTCCGATTTCAAGCATCTCCGGTTCTTTCATGCCACGGGTGGTGACGGCGGGCGTGCCGATACGCAGTCCGGAGGCAACGAAGGGTTTGTTTTGATCAAATGGAATCGTGTTTTTGTTTACTGTGATCAATGCGGCTTCGAGTGCTTTTTCGGCGTCCTTGCCCGTTATGCCTTTGCCGTCCATCCAAACGTCGACCAGCATCAGGTGATTGTCGGTGCCGCCTGACACGACCCGCAGTCCCTGCTCCTGCAACTCGCCTGCGAGCGCTTTCGCGTTCTTCAAAACCTGGCGTTGGTATTCTTTGAAGTCTTCACGCAAGCGCTTCGCCAAACGCGACCGCTTTCGCGGCGATGATGTGAACAAGCGGGCCGCCCTGCACGCCCGGGAAAACTCTGCGATCGATCTCTTTCGCATGTTCTTCGCGACAAAGAATCAAACCACCGCGCGGACCGCGGAGTGTTTTGTGCGTCGTCGTCGTCACGTAATCGGCGTGCGGAACCGGCGAAGGATGCAAACCGGCGGCGACTGGTCCAGCGATGTGCGCGATATCGGCAAACATGCGTGCGCCGACACTGCGCGCGATCTCGCCGATGCGTTCGAAGTCGATAATGCGCGGGTAGGCAGACGCGCCACAGACGAGCAGCTTTGGTCGATGCTGCTTCGGCAAGCTTCTGCAGTTCGTCGTAATCGATCTGCTCGGTCTCTTTCGCAACGCCGTAATCGGCGACTTTGTAACTCAGTCCGGAAAAATTCAGCGGATGACCATGAGTCAGATGGCCGCCGTGCGAGAGATTCATTCCCAGAATCTGATCGCCATACTGGATCGCAGCGAGATAGACAGACATATTCGCCTGCGCGCCGCTGTGTGGCTGCACGTTCGCGTGATCGGCGCCAAACAACTCCTTCGCGCGATCGATCGCCGTTTGCTCGACGACGTCGGTCCACTCGCAGCCGCCGTAATAACGTTTGCCCGGGATAGCCTTCGGCATACTTGTTCGTAAACACCGAGCCGGCAGCTTCGAGCACGGCCTCGCTGACAAAGTTTTCCGAAGCGATCAGCTCCAGGCCATTAGCCTGACGCGCTACTTCATTGTCGATCGCGCTTGCGATAATCGGATCCACTTCAGCGAGTGATGAGTTTCTGGTCATTTGGATCTTCTTTCCACTTCAGTAATCTTGTCGACACGCGCGGCATGACGTCCACCTTCAAAATCCGTCGCGAACCAGGCGCGCACGATTTTTGGAATATCGTCGGGAGGCGTTGTGCGAGCGCCGATGGCGAGCACGTTGGCGTTGTTGTGCTGCCGCGCGAGTCGCGCAGTCTCTTCAGACCATGCGACGGCGGCGCGAACTCCGGGAACCTTGTTCGCAGTGATAGCCATTCCGGTGCCCGATCCGCAAACGAGCAGTCCCTGCTCGGCGCGACCCTCCGCCACCTGTTCGGCTACGTTGCGCGCATAGTCGGGATAATCCACTGACTCTTCGGAGACCGTGCCCAGATCGTCAAACTCGACACCGAGATCCGAAAGGAGCGCCTTCAAGCGCTCCTTCTCAGCGTAACCGGCATGATCGCTTGCGAGTGCAATTCGCATGTCTCGAACCTTCGTGATGGGATGTTTAGAAAGAAGCGTGATGGTAACTCAGGGGCTGGGAGACAGCAAAATGCGCGGGGTGTTTGGGCTGGGTCTTTGTATTTTGGTCTTTGTTCTTTGGTCTTGGGACTTTGGGCTTGGTGCAAAGTCCCAAGACCCAAGTCCAGACCAAAGACCAAAATACAAAGCACCAAGCACAAAGCACCAGGCACATTTGCCCTGTACGCAGTTGCTAAGCGAGAATGCCAAACCTATGCGCTGGTCACGATACTTTATCCCAACTCTGCGTGAAGACCCGGCTGACGCCGAGGTCATTTCGCACAAACTTCTTCTGCGCGCCGGTGTGATCCGGCAATTGTCCGCCGGAATCTACTCTTTGCTGCCGCTGGGCCAACGAATCGCGCTCAAGGTTATGCAGATCCTGCGTGAAGAGATGAACGCTATCGGCGGTCAGGAGTTTTACCTGCCGGCGCTGCATCCCGCCGAGATCTGGCAGGAATCAGGCCGTTGGTACGCCATCGGCGACGAAATGTTTCGTCTCAAGGATCGCAAAGGCACGGACATGTGTCTCGGCATGACGCACGAAGAAGTTTCACCACGATCGCGCGCAACGAGATCCGCTCGTACAAACAACTGCCGCAGGTCTGGTATCAGATGCAGATCAAGTTTCGCGACGAAGCGCGGCCCAAGTCGGGTCTGATACGCGTGCGCACATTCATCATGAAGGACGCGTACTCGTTCGACATCGACCAGGCCGGTCTCGACAAGTCGTTCATCGATCAGCGCGAGGCGTACAAGAAGATCTTCACACGTTGCGGCATCAAGTTTCTGATCGTCGAGGCGTCGTCAGGTGCGATGGGCGGTTCGAATCGAACGAATTTATGGCGCGAACGCCCGCGGGCGAAGATGTGATCGTCAGTTGTGAAAACTGCGGTTATGCCGCGAACCTCGAAAAAGCCACCTCACGGCTGGCTGCGATCGACGGACGAAACTGGACCAGACGCGCCGGAAGAATTTCCGACGCCGGGAGTTCGCACGATCGAAGATCTGATCTCGTTTCCGGGTGGCGCGGAAGCGTCGCGGCAGATCAAGTCACTCGTTTTCTTCGCCACAATCGACGGCGAACAACGACCGGTGCTCGTCTTCCTGCGCGGCGATCATCAACTGCACGAAACCAAGCTGGCCGACAGCCTGCGCGCGATCGCAGTGCGTCCGGCGCACCCGGAAGAGATTCGCGAGTTGCTCGGCGCAAGCGCCGGCAGTCTCGGCGGCGTCGGCGCAAAGACCAAAGCGCCCGCGATTGACGCATCGTCGCGGATGCCGCGTTGAAAAACCGCCACAACATGACCACGGGCGCTAACAAAGACGATCATCACCTGCGCGGTGTCGACATCACGCGCGACATTCAAGTGGACGACTGGTTCGAATTGCGCACGGTCGAATCCGGCGAAGGATGTCCGCGCTGCGACACGGGCGTCGCTCGAAGTCTTCAAAGGCATGGAGATCGGCCACATTTTCAAACTCGGCACCAAGTATTCTGAATCGATGGGCGCAACCGTGCTGACTCAGGACGGCAAGGAAGTGCCGATCGTCATGGGCAGCTACGGCATCGGCGTTGAACGAATCATAGCCGCGGCCATCGAACATCAGCACGATGAGGACGGCATCATCTGGCCATGGCGCTGGCGCCGTTTCAGGTGGTGGTCACGATCACAAACATGAAGCAGGACGAAGTCTGCGTGAAGCCGGCGAGAAGCTGTATCAGGAATTGCAGCAAGCCGGTCTCGAAGTTCTGCTGGACGATCGGGACGAACGTGCGGGGGTGAAGTTCAAAGATGCGGATCTGATCGGAATTCCTTATCGCGTCACGATTGGAAAAAAAGTCGCTGAAGGACTGGTGGAGCTATTCGATCGCCGCGCAAAGAAGAGCGAGGATGTTAAGATAAGCGAGGTCGTGACGCATGTGCAGCAGGCTGACATCTATACAACAATGAAATCGCTCTGGCTTTTGTTATTGCTTTTTATCCCGACCCCCAGCCGGGCCTCGCAGGATCTTCTTCCCGAACTCGTTCGCCGCATTAAGCCCTCGGCAGTCGCAATCGAGACTTTCGACGTTCGCGGCGAGAAAAGCTATCCCGAGGCAGCGGGTTCTTCGTCGAAGCCGATCGCATCGTCACCAACCGGCACGTGCTCGAAGGCGCTCACCGCGCCGAAGTTCATTCGTCAACTGGAGCAGTTTATCCCGTCAAAGGCGTTCTCGCCGTTGACGCCGAAGGCGACATCGCCCTCCTGAAGATCGACCTTCCTTCGCCGCAAATCAGGCCACTTCCACTCGACAAAACTTCGCCGCAGGAAGGCGAGAGCGTCGTCGTAATCGGCAACCCGCTGGGACTCGAAGGGAGCGTGACGAACGGAATCGTTTCGGCCGTGCGCGACATTCCGACCTTTGGACGCATCATTCAAATCACCGCGCCGATATCTTCCGGATCGAGCGGCAGTCCGGTCGTGAATATGCAAGGCCAGGTGATCGGGATCGCCACGTTGCAGATCACCGGCGGACAGAGTGTGAATTTCGCGATCCCTTCCGAACGTATTTCACAACTGCAAGTGGCGTCGGTGATGTCTCTGGCGGATCTCGTCGCAAGCGCGGGCAGAAACAAACGCGCGAAGGCAGTTCAGTTTTTCCGCGACGGGTTGAGTTTCCTTTCAAAAGACGATTGCGAAAAGGCCCTGCCTTATTTTGAAAAGGCTGTCGAGTCAGACAGCAACTACGCGGAAGCCTGGGCGCAGAGTGGTTTCTGCAATGAGAAACTCGGAAGACACGCCGAGGCGATCGAGGCTTCAAAGAAAGCCGTCAGCCTGCGGCCCTCCGCCGAGTCGTATTTCAACATCGGACTCGCCAGTTTTTATCTGAAGCAATATAAGGACGCCGCCGAAGCTTATCGGCAGTCGATCAAGCTCGATCCATACAACTCAGCCGACGCTTATTACGCGCTCGGACTCGTCTATCGCGACTGGGGCAAGGCCGACGAAGAGATCCAGGCATACAAGCAGGCCATTCGCCTGCGGCCGGATTACACCGTTGCCTACGAACGACTCGGTTCACGATACCTGCGGTCGAAGAAGTTTAATGAGGCGGTGGAGATCTTTCGCCAACTTGCGGCACTTAAGCCCGGCGATGCAGTGGCGCCAAACAATATGGGTGAGGCGTATTTCGAGTTGAATCGTTACAACGAAGCAGTCGAATCGTTTCGCCAATCGATCCGACTGAAGCCGGATTATGGCAAGGCTTACTACAACCTCGGCCGCTGTCTTTTAGCGATGGGCAATCGCGACGCGGCGCTCGAGCAGTACACGATCCTCATGAACATCGATCCGGATTGGGCTGAGAAGCTGAACGGCCTCATCAATCCTTAGCCACAAAAAGGCACATAAGTCACAAGCAGAAATCATTAGTTCATGACTTCGGCGACAATTGCAGTGAGGGCGTTGTCCTGCAGAGTTTTATTTCTTTGCAACTGACCGTGCAGATCGCACCCGAAGACCGCATAACGAGAGAGCGGGAAACCAGTCACGCGGTCGCGCCCGAAGATATTCTCACCCAGCAGAGATGAACGTGTGACGCGTCCATCACCCGGCGCATACATCGCTTCCGTCGCCTGCTTTTTTGAAATCTTTGCCCCACTCGACGTGCGGTATTCCCGTGGCCTCGTCAGCGTCAACCAGCGATTACGCTTCTGATCTCGAATGATTACGGGCGCATTGAACGTCTCCTCGCAATCGCCGCCAATAGCCAGAAGCATCACCGGTGAAGTCTCAGCGTCGACTGAATCCAGAGCCTGGTGAAAACGGCGCGCACGTCTTAAAGTCGCCGCGAGATAAGCGTCGAGTTCGTCGACGACTGCCATTTGTTCCGATGCTTTGCGAGTAACGACGTCGAAAGTCCGGCAGATGGATCACACTCCATTCGTACCGTTTCCAAACCTCCGGGTCGTAAAGATCGATGTCGATCGGCTTCAGGTTCTCGTCCAGAAACTTCACTGCGCGTTGATGAGGCAGGAGTTGAAATACTGAAGGTGTTCGCACAACGTCTTCGGCCGTTAACTTATTGAGTAAAGGAACGCGGCGACGCAGACCTTCCGTGATCGAATAGCCTTCGAGAAGTGTCGCAAACGCGTCGGCTGAGCCTTCGTTTGGCACTCCAATCATCACGATCTTGCTGATGTGCGCCGCGCCGGTCCAGGTAGGCTGAATTGGACCATCGCCCGCAGGCAAGTCTGCGTCGCCGTACATTGCGGCGTATCGAGCAATAAGCCCGCCCATCGAGTGTGCGACGACGTTGAACTTCAGATTGGGGCGTTGCAGCCTGGTCTTGAGTTGTTCGATCCGTCTGACCAGCTCTCGAGCATTCGCGACGTTGTCTTGTCGCCAATCGTATGGAAATACGTAGAACGTATCCTGGTAATCTTCTGCGTTTGGTTTTTCCCAGTCGCCGTCACGATAGCCCGCATAATTGCGCAACGAGTCGAGCAAATCCTTGTAGACGTAGATCTCCGGCAGCACACGACCAAGATTGATGCTCTCGAGAATCTTTCCGGGCTTCAGATCGTCGCGGTTGGAAGCGAGATCCGGACTCATCGGCAGACCTTCCTGCGAAGTGCGAAAAGCGGAAGGCCAAACTTGCTCGTTGGTTTTGTTGTTGATTAATTCGGTTCCCAGGATTCCGGGAATAACAATCACCGGACGTTTTCCGGTTTTGGTGCGCGCAGTCGCAAAGATCTGGTGGAGGTTCGGTGTTCGTCGCGCCGAGATACATGCACTCGAGATCAGCGATAGTGAGATTAAGCTGAGCAGTAAGTGACGAGAGTGCGCGCGCGTTTGTCTATTCAACAGGCACCGTCCAACGACGATTGATGAGACTTGCGACAAAGCCCGCGCCGAAACCATTGTCGATGTTCACGACGGTCACGTTGGAGGCGCAGGAATTCAACATGCCCAGCAGCGCCGCGACACCGCCGAACGATGCTCCATAACCAATGCTGGTGGGAACGGCCACGACGGGGACGCCTACTAAACCGCCAACCACGGACGGCAACGCGCCCTCCATCCCCGCCGCCACGATGATCACGCGTGAACGTTGTAAAAGACTGCGCTCCGAGAGGACGCGGTGAATTCCCGCAACGCCCGCGTCCCAGATACGATCCACGGTGTTACCCATCGTCTCAGCAGTCAGGGCTGCTTCTTCGGCGACGGGAATGTCGCTGGTGCCGGCAGTCACAACTGCGATGGAACCGACGCCCTGATTGGTCTTGTCACGGCGTATTCGCACGAGCCGGGCCGACTCGTGCCACTCGGCGTCAATCACCACGTTACGAATCTCGCCAAACGTTCCTTCATCGGTGCGGGTGACGAGAATGTTTGGTGAACGTTGGACCAGCCGTTCGACGATACCGACAATCTGTGCCCGGGTCTTGCCGCCGCCAAACACGACTTCCGGAAAACCCTGCCGCGAAGCACGCGAATGATCCACGCGCGCAAAACCGATGTCTTCAAAGTGAAGATTTTTTATCCGCTCGACCGCATCACCCGTCTCCAACTCACCACTCTTGTAAGCGGACAACAACTTCGCTAATTCGTTTATATCCATTTGATTGGCATTCTAGCATCGTGAGCCTCAAAACCTGATTTCCGACTCCGACTATCCCAACGCTCCTTACGAGGTTTCCTCATTTGTGACTTGTGTGCTTTTTTGTGGCTTAGTAAGATGCGGCTGAGATTTGACCCACCGTGTCGACCGTAATCAAAAACACCCGCTTAACCCTGGAAATGATCAAGATCGAGCACACGCTTTTCGCGTTGCCGTTCGCTTTTCTGGGCGCGGTGCTCGCCGCGAATGGGCTTCCTTCACCGTGGGAGGTTCTCTGGATCGTTGTCGCAATGGTGGGCGCGCGTTCCGCGGCAATGGCTTTCAATCGCATCGCCGATCGCCACTTTGACGCCAAAAACCCGCGGACCGCCTCGAGAGCATTGCCCGCCGGACTGCTCTCAGTTAGTTTTGTCTGGGCGTTTACGATTCTGTCCTCGGCGCTGTTTTTCGTTGCCGCCGCCATGCTGAATCGTTTGACGTTGATTCTCGCACCGGTGGCACTTGCCTGCGTCCTGCTTTACTCTTTCACGAAGCGTTGGACGCAGTTATCGCATCTCGTGCTCGGCGCATGTCTTTCGATTGCTCCTACAGGCGCATGGATCGCGGTGCGCGGCGAGATCGGCAGCGCAGTGCCTTTGTTATTGTCACTTGTCGTGCTGCTATGGACCGCCGGATTTGACGTGTTGTATGCGTGCCAGGATTACGAGTTCGACCGGCGCGAAGGCTTGCGATCGATTCCGGCGCGTTTCGGAATCAGTCGCGCGCTCTGGATCGCACGGGCTTTGCATGCAGCGGCATTTCTCGCGCTTGTCTGGCTGTTTCTGATTACAGGGCTCGGAACGATTGCATTGATAGGCGTCATCGTAACCGGCGCCCTGCTCGTTTACCAGCATCGACTCGTCCGCGCTGACGACCTGGGCCGCCTGAATGCAGCTTTCTTTACTACCAACGCCTTCGTAAGCGTCATCCTGCTGGCCACCTTTGGAACCGCGGTTTTCCTGCGTCCGTAATAGATGGTGGGACTTGAAAAATGATCTTTTCACACGACGAAAAATTAAACGATATAGCGACTCGCGCGATTGCGGGAGAACGACTCTCGTTTGCCGACGGTGTCGCACTCTACGCAACTGACGATCTTCCCGGTCTTGGCAAAATCGCCGACGTTGTCAGACGCAAGCGACATGGCCGCACGACTTACTTCAACGTCAACCGGCATCTCAATCCAACGAACATCTGTTACGCGGATTGCAAGTTTTGCGGATTCTTTCGTACGCCGAGACAGCCTGACGCCTATACACACAATATCGACGACAGCTTAAAAGTCGCGGCGCAGGCAGTCGCCGAAGGCGCAACCGAACTACACATCACCGGCGGACTCAATACAAAACTACCTTTCAGTTACTTCACCGATCTGCTGTCGTCGTTGAAACGAGAGTATCCGCAGTTGCACCTGAAGGCGTTCACGATGGTTGAGTTTGATCACTTCGCGCACTTCTACAAGATGAGCGACGAAGACGTCATTCAGAAACTGATCGAAGCGGGACTGGATTCCTGTCCCGGTGGCGGCGCCGAGATCTTTCGCGAACCGACACGCTCGATGATTTGTGCGCACAAGTGCGACGCGGATCGCTGGCTGGAACTCCAGGGGAAAGTCCACGCCGCGGGCCTGAAAACCAATGCAACAATGCTTTACGGGCACATCGAATCGATCGAAGATCGAGTGGACCACCTGGTACAACTGCGCGAGCAACAGGAGAAGTCGGGCGGTTTCCAATGCTTTATCCCGCTCGCGTTTTATCCTCCCGACACGCAACTGGCCCATCTGCCTGGCCCATCCGGCGTCGACTCGCTGAAGACGATGGCAGTCTCGCGTTTGATGCTTGATAACTTCGATCACGTCAAGGCTTACTGGGTAATGCTGGGTAAACGCCTCGCCCAGGTCGCGTTGCATTACGGCGCAAACGATATCGACGGGACCATCACTGAAGGCGGCGAGTTGACCACCAGTTACTCAGTTGAAACAAACAACGAAGTGCGAATGAGCAAGACTGAACTCATCGGGCTTATTGAAGATGCGGGCTTTGAAGCAGTCGAACGTGATACGGTCTACAACCGCATCGAGAGAAACAGCGTCAGCGTAGTTTAGAGAAGATACATGTCAGAAACTATCACACTCGCACATTCACCGGATTCCGACGACGCATTCATGTTTTACGGCCTCGCGACCAATAAGCTCGACACCGGCGGATCTAAACTTCAAGCATCTGCTGAAAGACATTCAAACACTCAACGAAGAAGCCATTCGCGGCACGTATGACGTAACGGCCATCAGCTTTCATGCTTATGCGTACATTCACGACAAGTATGCGTTGCTGCCGCATGGGGCATCGATCGGCGACAACTATGGTCCAATCGTAGTCTCGCGCGAGCCGGCCACCCCGGACGACATTCCGAATCTCAAGATCGCGATTCCGGGAAAGTTGACGAGCGCGTTTCTCGCGTTGCGAATCTTCAATTCCGAGTTCAGGTATGAAGTAGTGCCGTTCGATAAAATTATTGATGCCGTACAGAACGGGAGTTGCGACGCGGGTCTGTTGATTCACGAGGGGCAATTATTTTACGAGTCGAAGGGACTCCATAAAGTCCTGGATCTCGGAGAATGGTGGCACGAGAAGCATGGGCTCCCCCTGCCGATGGGTGGAAACGCCATTCGCCGGGATCTCGGCGCCGACCGGATAAAGGAAGTTTCGCAGCTGCTGCGCGAGAGTATCAATTATTCGCTGACCCACCGGGACGACGCGCTTCAGTACGCGATGCAGTTTGCGAGGGACATGGATCCGGGGCTGGCGGATAGATTTGTTGCGATGTGGGTGAACGACCTGACTCTGGATTACACGGAGCGCGGACGTGAAGCGGTCAGGCGGCTGCTGGACGAGGGATACCAGAAGGGCATTATTCCCCACCAAGTGTCGGTGGAATTTGTCGACGCCTAATTTTGGAGATCCCTGGAGTGCGGCGGCTTGACGCCGCTGTATCCTTGTCGCGAATTCGAGACTAAAGCGGCGTCAAGCCGCCGCCTCCAAGTTTTATTTAGGATTTTAGAGATTTTAAGTCGAAAGCTGGGGTGTGCGCGGTGATTTTATTAAGCCACCCCGCCCAGAAGGGGCAGCTAATCACCGCGCACATCATCGGCCTCAGACCACGTAAAACCAAGCTCCTCCCAAAGCCTGGTTTATCGCCCGCGCCGTGTAAGCAACGCCGCCGCTCGGCGTCACGTCTGCGCTCCCGCGCCGTAAAGCTCCACGGATTTTGGACGAGTGCCTGTTGCCGACATGAGGACCTTGAGAAATCTTACTTTCAAACTAGCTGAGCCGCGCATTTTCGAGGTCAATCGGGCTCATTTTCATTGTCTAATCGTGCCGCTAGTCAAGTTATAACTTATTCTAGTAAGGGCACCTTACACTAGATGCAGGAAATTTTGCAACAGGAAAATGGCGTTCTGCCCCCGGCCGCGATTTTGGCCAACCTGGCGGCTGGCAACAGGATTCTTTCTATGAGGCATCTGAGGACAGTCAGATTCACCAAAACCCCTAAGCTGAAACGGGAAGAAAAGAACGCTATGAGGATTCCTTCGATCATTGCCGCATGGCCCTTGTGGTCCTTACTGGCTCTCACTGCTTCGGCCCAGACAGCCACCAATGGACCGATTGAACCTGTTGAGGCGGAACGCATCATTCAAAAGTTCACCGCCAAGGAAGCGGAGTTTCGCCGCGCCTTGAACAACTATTCATTCAAACGTGATGCACTAATTCAAAGTATCGGCATGGGCGGGCAAGTCATCGGTGAGTACCATCGCGTCTCGATTTTCACTTTTGACGATCAGGGAAATCGCTACGAGAAGATCAGCTTCTTTCCCGATGTCGACGATGCCTGAAGTAACTGCCGAGGACATTGAAGACCTCGGCGGCATCAAACCATTCGCCCTCGAGCCTTCGAAGATCGACAAGTACAACATCCGCTACGTCGGTAAAGAAAAGATCGACGAACTGAACCTGCACATCTTTGACGTGCAGCCCAAGGTCATGCCTGATCCAAAGAAGATTGAGCGAGCGGCTTTTCTCTGGTCGCATCTGGGTTGACGATCAGGATCTTCAGATCGTGAAGACAAAAGGCAAGGGAGTTCCGGAAACCAAGAAGAACAAGTTTCCTACAGTCGAAACGTATCGCGAACAGATCGACGGCCGTTACTGGTTTCCGACTTACTCGTATGCGGACGAAGAACTGGTTTTCGAGAACGGTGGTTCACTGCATGTGCGCATGAAGGTTCGTTACATGGACTTCACGCCGGCGCGCGCCACACTTAAGGTTACTGAGATTGGTGAGAACGAAGTGCCGGATCGTCAGCGGGAACAGGCGTTGCGAAGCCGATCGAAGGTCGGCGTTTTGAATTCGAAAGCCGTCTCGCTGCCAAAGCCGGTGTTTCCGGAAGAGGCGAAGAGAATCAAAGCCTCAGGCAGAGTTACGGTGCGCGTCGTTGTCGATGAGAATGGAAAGGTGATTTCGGCGCAGGCCACCGATGGACCACTGCCGTTGCGTGAAGCCGCGGAAGCCGCCGCGCGTCAGGCGACGTTTGCGCCGACAGTGAAGGATGGAATCACGGTTAAAGTCGCAGGCTTGCTAACCTACGACTTCGTTCCATAGCCACAAAGACCAGACACTTAGCCACAAAAAGCACAAAGAACACAAATGATAAATTTTGTGTTCTTTGTGCTTTTTGTGGCTAATCTTGTTTTAGAGTTCGGTGGCAGATGGTGTGACGCACTTCAGCGATTAACCGATTCATATCGTCATCGGTCGTGATCGCAACTGTCTCCACTGGTGGCATGATGATCATCTCGATCGTGCCTGATCTCGCTTCGCCAGTTCCCTTTCCCATCAGCACGTCGGAATTCTTGATCGCAACCGGCACGACCGGAACACCGGCTTGTCTCGCCATGTAGAATGCGCCTTTCTTGAACGGCAACAGCTCGCCTGGCTTCGCTCGCGTGCCTTCGACGAAGACCCAAACGAAACACCTGATTGAATGCGCTCTGGCTGCGGCTTCAGTCGTTCGAATCGCACTCTCACGATTTGTGCGATCGATCGCCATCACATTCACGAAACCCATGCCGACTCCGAGCACAGGAACTTTCAAAAGTTCTTTCTTGGCCAGCACTCCGATGCGGCTGTCCGGTGTAAATAAACAGCGCGGCCGTGTCCAGATACGAGCGATGATTTGAGACAAACACGTAAGTCTGTTTCGGATCCAGTAACTCCAGGCCTCTGACTTTCACGCGAACGCCACTCAGTCGCAGCCATGCAGCCCGCGCCAAAGAGCGCCCACGGATAAACAAGGTAATGCTTGTTGACCAGCCAGGAAAACATCAAAATCGGCGGCCCCAGCAGACCGAGCAGCGCACCCGCCACAAACAACGACCACCAGTAATGCAGGCGCCGAATAAAACTGCGACGCCTGGTTGTGCTAGACTCCTGCGCCATAATGATTAGCCATCGATCCGTAGTCGCCGGCATGGCGATAATCCTCGTACTTGCCGCTCACGCGTTCGCGCAACGAGCAAGTTTCTCAATCGACAGCGATTCCCTCTCCGAAGTCCGTATTGGGCTTTACTCCAGGTGATGATCGCACGATAGCAGGCTGGTCTCAGATCACCGACTACTTTGCACGGCTGGACCGCGCTTCCGATCGTGTTTCGGTTCAGACTCTGGGCCAATCGACGTTGAAGCGGCCATTGATCGTAGCCTTCATCAGCGCGCGTGAGAATATACTGGCTCTGCCAAAATATAAAGAGATCCAGCAACAGCTCGCCGATCCACGCAAGATCACCGAAAGCATTCAGCGCGATCGTTTGATAGCAAACGGCAAAGTGGTAGTAACGATCTCCTGCTCGATTCACTCGACCGAGATCGTCGCGTCGCAGATGTCGATGCAACTCGCTTACGAACTCGCAACTGCGCAGGATCCGGAAACCCGCGCGATACTCGAGAACACGATCATCCTTCTGATTCCCTCACCCAATCCCGACGGTATCGACATCGTCGCCGACTGGTATCGCAAAACACTCGGCACGCCCTACGAAGGACGCGAACCTCCCGAGCTCTATCATCACTACGCAGGACACGACGACAATCGTGACTGGTTCATGCTCAACCTGAAAGAGACGCAACTGGTCACGCGTCTGTTGTGGCAGGAGTGGTATCCACAGATCGTCTACGACGTACACCAGCAGGGCGCGAATGGATCGAGATTTTTTATACCGCCTTTCTACGATCCTCCGAATCCGAACATCTCGCCGTTGCTGTTGAGACAAGTCGGACTCATCGGTCACAAAATCGCCGCCGATTTGCAGGCAGAAGGCTTCAAAGGCGTTCTGACAAACGCACTTTACGACACGTGGTGGCATGGAGGATTTCGCACCGCGCCCTACTTCCACAATTCGATCGGCATCCTTTCCGAGGCGGCGAGTGCAAGACTGATGACGCCTGCCACCGTCACGACAGAACAACTGACTAGGGCCTCGTCGCGAGGAATGCGCAACGCTACCGAAGCCGCCACCAATTTTCCCGACCCGTGGCCCGCCGGCGCCTGGCGTCCACGCCACATTATGAACATGGAGATGATCGCCGCTCGTTCCATTCTTTCCATGGCTTCGAAATTCCGTGCTGACTACCTGCGCAACTTTTACGAACTGGGAAAGAAGAACCTCGAGTTCCCGCCAAATAAAGGCGACACGCTCGCGTATCTGATTCCAGCGGGTCAAGCGCGTGATGAGGCAGTTGCGAAGATGGTCGGGACTTTGATCGACCAGGGCGTCGAGGTGTTCAGACTGGATCGTGAGCTGCACGTCGTTTTAAGTCCTCGAACCTTGCAGCGAATGAACCCTGTCACTGAGAAGCTCGGAACTTACAAAATCGCCGGAGAGATGTCGGCGATGCAGGAAGTGCCGGCCGGAAGTTACATCGTTTTTCTGACGCAGCCGCAACGGTCCAATATCGTCGCGCTCTTCGAACCGCAAATTTATCCAAACAGGTTAACGGGACAGGGCGAAGCTGAACGTCCGTATGACGTCGCCGGTTGGACTCTGCCGTTGCAAATGGGTGTTGAAGCCCCGGCAGTCGTTGCGATCAGAGAAGCGGCGAGCGACCGAAAGTTAACCCTTCTCAAAGACGGAAACGAAGTCCGCGCGGACCTGGCACTCGCGTTAAAAACCGGTGACCGCTCACCGATCAAGAACCCGGTCAAACAACCTGTGCGCGTCGGAATTTACCGCGGCGCTACGAGCAACATGGACGAGGGCTGGACGCGTTTTGTGTTCGACACTTTCAATGTTCCTTACTCCTCGATTCGCGACGTCGACATGCGACAGGGACGATTAAACGCGAAGTTCGACGCGATTATTCTCACGTCGCAACAGAGCAACCAGATCGTCAACGGAAACGCTGCCGGAACTATGCCCGCGGAATACACGGGCGGCATTACGGAAGCCGGAGTTAAAAACCTGAAACAGTTTGTCGCCGCCGGCGGAACGCTAATCTGTTTTGACAATTCGTGTGATCTCGCTATCAAGGAATTGAACTTACCGCTTCGCAACGCTCTGGAAGGCGTCAGGTCGTCGGAGTTTTATTGCCCGGGATCGATCGTCGCGATCGAGTTGGACCAGAAGAACCCGATTGCCTCCATGCTTCCGGCAACTATGCCGGCGTACTTCATCAACAGCTCGGCTTACACCGCCACCTCGGATGCTAATGTCCGCGTGATAGCACGATATGCAAAGGAGAACGTGCTCATGAGCGGTTGGCTGCTGGGTGAAGACAAGCTGCGCGGTCAAATCGCGCTCGCGGAAGTCGGCGTAGACAAGGGCCGCGTTGTCCTCTTCGGATTTCGTCCCCAACATCGGGGCCAGGCATGGGGAACGCTGCCACTTATCTGGAACGTTCTCTCAAACACCGGCACTGCATCAACGGAATAACCACTAAAAGCACAAAGAACACAAAAGGATTTTTCTGATGCCTTTGTGATCCGGGTGCTTCTTTGTAGCTCATCTTTCTTGCCTCGCGAGGGGAATGGGCGTTATTCTTGCCCTGCTAACGGTTTTTCTCTCCCTTTTCCCAAAAACCGCAAACATTAACGCTGTCCGACTGCATCAAATCGAGGTTTGGCGCGCCTGTGTGCCGCCTCGACGTGGAGCTTACTATGAAAAAGCTAGTCATTTTCCTGTCGCTCCTCTCCCTGATTTCGACGTCCATTGTTATCGGCTTTGGACAAGGACGCCCGCGACGCGTCGGTCAGCAAACAACCAGCCCGGAGATCACTACTCCGGCGCCAACCAAGCCTCCGGTCCTGGGCGGCGCAAATTATCCGAACAACCGGAAACCGGAACCGCCAAAGGTCGAAGCACCCGCGGGGCCTGAAGAGGTCGATGCCGGGGATGTCATTCGCGTCAACACAACGCTCGTAACAATTCCGGTGAGCGTAATGGATCGCGATGGCAGGTACGTCCCAAACCTTCAGAAGGAAGAGTTTCGGATCTGGGAAGACGGAGTCGAACAGGACGTCGCATTCTTTCAGTCGGTCGATAAACCCTTCTCGGTCGTCTTAATGCTCGACACAAGTCCCTCGACGCAGTTTCGCCTCGAGGAGATACAGGACGCGGCCATCACTTTCGTTAATCAACTGCGCGCCGACGACAAGGTAATGGTGGTCTCCTTCAACGACGACATCAGGGTGTTGAGTGACTTCACTACCGATCGCGCAAAACTCCAAAGGGCCATCCTCAGATCGAGAACCGATGGCGGCACGCGTCTCTACGACGCGGTTGACATGGTTATCAATGAACGGTTGAGCCGAGTTTCAGGAAGAAAAGCGATCGTGCTTTTTACTGACGGCGTTGACACTACCAGCCGTGAGGCCGACTACAACAGCACTATCATGGACGCCCAGGAGCTGGATGCATTGATCTATCCGGTTCAGTACAACACTGCGCAGGACATGAACGTCAACGTCCCGGTCGGTCCTCAGATTGATGTCCTTGGTCAGATTCTTGGCGATATCTTTGGCGGCGGACGACGTGCGGGCCGCAGAGGCGGCAGTCGCGGTACGGCACGATCTGATTACGAAGTCGGTGATCGATATCTTGACGAACTCGCGAACAGTACTGGCGGACGCGAGTACAGCGCTGATTCGCTCCAAAACATGACGGCTGCGTTTTCGAACGTCGCCGAGGAACTCAGGCGCCAATACAGCATCGGCTACTATCCGAAGCGAGCGGCCCAGCCAGGAGAAAGACGTCAGATCCGAGTGCGTGCGCGACAGCCAAATCTTGCCGTGCGAGCGCGAGACAGTTACATATTCAATCCGTCGACTGGTATTGGAGACTCTTCACGCACTAATCCGCCTGTTTTGCGCTGACGGATTATGCAGCTATCGAGGGGAGGCGCACGATCAAAACCGCGCCTCCTTTCTCTTGATTGGCTGCGGACACATTGCCTCCGTGAAGCTCAATCAAGTGCCTCACTATCGCAAGACCTAATCCGAGACCTCCATGCGTCCGCGTGCTCGAGCCATCCGCCTGGCTGAACCGATCGAATATGCGAGGCAGAAACTCCGCCGGGATACCCGGACCGCTGTCCTCGATCCTGATCTCCACCATCGATCCGCGGCGCTCGAGATAGACGTCAACCGCTCCTCCAACAGGCGTAAACTTCACCGCGTTTGAGAGCAGGTTCCAAAGCACCTGCTGCAGTCGCTCGACATCCGCGCGCACTGTGGAATCCGGGGCTTTGACATGTGTGTTGATGCTGATCCCTTTGGCGACGGCCGTGGGTCGCATGGCGTCGATAGCAGCGTGAATGGCGAGCAACACCTCAACCGGTTGCATGTTGATGCGAAGCTTGCCGGTGATGATGCGCGACACATCCAGCAGGTCTTCGATGATCTGTCTTTGCGCCGCCGCATTGCGTTCGATGACGTCCACCGCGTGCAGCGTGCCGTCCGCGTCCAATTGTCCGGTGCGAAGCAGTCTTGACCAACCGACGACGGCATTCAGAGGCGTGCGTAATTCGTGTGAGACTGTCGCCAGAAACTCTTCTTTCAGGCGACTCGCCTCTTCAGCCTGTTCGCGTGCCTGACTCTCGCGGCGCAGAAGTTCGGCACGTTCCCTTTCGGCGTGTACCGCTGCCGTTATATCCATCGTCAGGCCGCGCATGCCGATTGGACCAGTCTCGTCAGAAACGACTATCGACTGAGCCTCAACCCAAACTTCGCGGCCGTCTTTATGCATCCAGCGAAAACGGATTGAGCCACCTTTTCCCGAAGCAAAAATAGCGGCCGCTTCCTGTGCAGCGCGTTCCTGATCGTCCGGATGAACGATGGATAACCAGAAATTGGGCTGCGACAGCCATTCCTGCTCGCTGTAACCCACCATCTTCTCGACGTGATTACTGACGAAATTGATTTTCTGGTTGGCGGCGTCGGGCCTTCCCCATGCTTCCCAAACAACACCCGGCACGTGTGCCACAAGATCCTCGATGCGACGGCGCTGAACTTCGAGCTCGGATCCGAGCTTTGACGCATCCTCCTCCGCTCGTCGTCGTTCGGTAGTGACGACAGTGACGATCAGGGTCATCAACGAGCTGGTGCCCACAAACGAAATCAAGAGCAGTAGGGAAACATTCGGATCGGGCCGGACAAACGGGCCATAGTCATGCCCCGCACCCCACAATGCGACTCCCGCCAGCAACACGAGCGCGCTCGTTACAATCCGCTGATCAAACTTCAAGGCAGCCCAGAACAAACACGGGAGAGAAAGATAGGCGAGCGGATAAGTCTTAATCGGACCCGGAAACCAGCCGGCGAAAACAACTAGCGTCACGATTATCAGGAGCGCAAAGAGACTCGCGATTTCAGGCATATCTCGCGGGTTAATCTTCGTGGACGAGCTCCATGAGAGAATGAAAGGGGATACGATGAGCGCGCCGAACCCGTCGCCCATCCACCACGTCAGCCACAACGATGTGAACCTGGCCCATTGGTTCGGATCGCCAAAACACAAACTCAAACTTCCAATCGTGGCGCTGACGAGGGGAGCTAGAACAGTCGCGAAAACAACAAACCGCATTACGTCGCCGACCGACTCAAACGATCTGCTCAAACCGGTAGAGCGATGCAAAAGCCAATAGGCAACAAGTGCCTCGAGGGTGTTGCCGGTGGCGATTCCAATCGACGAACCGACGGGGATACTGGTTAAAAGATTTGCGGCGAGTGCGCCCGCAAAGATGCCCGGCAACACTTGGCGCCCGAAGATAAGCAGGAATGCGATGGCGATGCCCGTCGGCGGCCAAACAGGCGTGACGTTTGAGTGCAGCGAAGCGAGCGAGAGACCCAGTTCAGCTCCCGCGAAATACACGATCGCCGTGATTAAACTCAGGATAATCGGGGGAATTCGACTGTGTTTCATTGATGCCGCACGGGACAGATCCGGGCTGGCCAGAGTCTACGTCCGGGACACCTTGGGAAGCAAAGACATTCGGTAGAAAGAAAAAAGCGCGGCGGTTTTTGCCGTCCGCCGCGCCAACTATACCCACAGGAGGAAAGGGGTATTCAACGTCCAAAAGTATAGATGATTCGGGTGGGAGTGGCAACGTTCGGTCGCGCACAAATGGGCGGCACAATCCCCGCCCCCCGGCGGCATGGAAAGCCGGGTAAGGGGGTAAATGTCTACTGCTGAGGAATGGGTTCCCGGGAGGGAGCAAATATTTATAGCACTTAGCAATCACTGCTTGCGGACTCTGGAGGAGTCCCATGTTTTAACGTCGCATCACGCTCCGCTGGAGCGCATAGATCTTTCGATTTCAAGCTATAAATATGTGGCCGCGCTGCGGCCAGCAGCAGTCACTCAAAACAGTGTTACCACACTAAGAAAGCTCCGGTACTGGTTCAGTTGAATTTAACGCCGAAGGCGTTGGCTAATTCGTGCCCAGGGTTGCTTCAACCCTGGGCTTGAGCATTAGTAGACCTAAACCCTGAAAGGGTTTATCGCAGTGAACCCTTTTCAGGGTTGAAACCACATGGAAATGATGCTCTCAGGGTTGAAGCAACCCTGAGCTCGAATTAGCGAACGCCTTCGGCGTAATTTCAAACTGAACCGCCCCGAAAGCTCAGAAACATCCTGTAAAACTTGGGTTGTGGTGTGTTAAGATTTCGCCTCCCTTATTAGCACGCCACCCCGCATAAGCCCGCGAATCCTTTGGCCACACGCGACATAATAGTCATTGGCGCTTCAGCAGGAGGAGTTCAGGCATTAACCAAACTCGTTGCAAATCTGCCTGCTGATTTGCCGGCGGCGGTTTTTATAATACTTCACGTGCCTGCCGACGTTCCGAGTTGGTTACCGCACATACTTTCGCGCGAATCCAGGTTAAAAGTAGGGCACTCCGTCAATGGTGAACGGGTCATCCAGGGCCGTGTTTATGTCGCGCCACCCGATCACCATCTGCTGATCGAAGCCGAACGATCAAGCTGGTCCGTGGTCCTAAGGAAAACCTGCATCGCCCTTTAATCGATGCGCTCTTTTACCAGACTCGAGCCCGGCAAGATTTATGTGGTGCCCGCGAACCGGCACGTAAAAATCGGTGACGGCCATGTATACTCGAAGCCGATCATGCAGACAGACCAAGACCCTCGGTTGATCTGCTGCTCTCGAGCGCCGCTGAATCTTTTGGTGAAAACCTGATCGCAGTGATTTTGACCGGCTCCGGATCGGACGGCGCAGCAGGAGCGGTTGACGTAAAAAACGCCGGCGGCATGGTTATCATTCAGAATCCTCAAACCGCGGCCTACCCGTCAATGCCTCTTTCATTGCCACCCACAGTCGTAGACCACATTGCAGGCGACAAATGAGGAGTTTGAAGCCACCAACGAAGAGCTTGAAACGAATAACGAGGAGCTTCAGGCGACCAATGAAGAATTACAAACGACCAACGACGAGTTAACCGCGAGAACCACGGAGATGCAAGAGCTGTCGAAGCAGCATCGGATGCAGCAAGTGCAACTCTCTACCTTGCTGGAGCGATATCCTCACTACGTCATGGTCCTGAACGCTCAGGATCTCACCATTGAGACGGCCAACCCTGGTTATAAACAATTATTTGGTGACCGCGACATAACAGGTCTTCCGGCCAGTGAAGTCTTCAGCGGCAAAGATGTCGATCAATTACTCAAACTGATTAAGACCGCGGTTCGTGAAGGTCAGGCCGCTAATACTAAAGCGATTCACGCCGGTGTCGTGGGTGACGATGGCTCACAGACCTTCATTCATACCATCGTTCCCATCACGGACGAGTCCGGAGGGAATGCAAATCGTGTTTTTATCTACAGTGAAAAATCGAGCTAATGGCTGGTGCCGTCGCTGAGGTGTTTGAACTCGGACCGCATATTCGCGTAGCACTCACAAACTGCACAGAAATCGGCGTCGATCGTGCAAGATCTTTTGGGCGCTGAATTTTACATAGACTTGTTCGTCACCGTACCGACAAGACTGTTTTATAGACGTACAGTCGGGCTCACACACAAGCAGGGTGGCCGTGGCCGACATATCCTTCCCGACTGACCTTGAGAATTATATGTTGGCCGCGGCCGTTAACAATCCTTGAATCGCCCTTTAATTAACAGTTGATTTAGCGGCAAGTTTACCCTCCGCCCAGCGAGCACGCTATGCGATCAAATGAGAGCCCCCGTGTCCTCTATATTGAGGATCATGATGATACGCGCGAGCTTGTCACGTTGATCCTGGAGCAAAAAAGCTATCGTGGTGGTCACCGGATCAACGATCGAAAGCGGGGTCGCGCTTGCGGGCTCACAGGAGTTCGATCTCTATCTTCTGGATTCGTGGCTGCCGGATGGTTCAGGTCTGGATCTCTGCAAGCAGATACGTGAGTTTGATAAGGCTACTCCGATTCTCTTCTACTCCGCTGCGGCATATGAGATCGATCGTGACAAGGCAATGAAATCGGGCGCGCAAGCATACCTCATCAAGCCCAGCCAGCCTGCGGAACTATGCAACCTCGTTTCAACTTTGATTGAAAGACACCGGCGAACGATGGCCAACTAAGTTTCCTCAGCCACTAATTCCTCGCGCAAGCCCGCCGGCCACAGACTCCACAACAACAAACCCGACAACCAGAGAACTGCGACAGTAATCACTGTTAAAGTAAGCCAGAAGGTCCAGTAAGATTCGAAAGTCTGCTCCCACCCGGGTTGTACCGCGTGAGCGAGGTTTACGTTCAACTCCGGCGGGGTTACAAAACGCGAAAGGAGTTGGACCATCAGGTACCAGCCAAAGGACCAGCGCCATGCACTGCGGTCCATGCGATACCGGCTTATTGCAAACAGCGCTACCGTCAGACCACCGACGTGCGCAAGTGTTGAGGTGAGAAATACGCCCCACGCGAGCACGACGTAGACAAACCAAACCACTAACCCGGGAATCATCCAGATCGAAGCAAACCTCACGACGGCCGGCTTCTCCAGAAACAGTCCCATGGCGAGCAGCAGGTTGCCGATGTTGCACATCCAGAGCATGTGCCCGAGTTGACTGATTCTCCAGTAGTGAACTCCCTGTGCCAGGCAGAAGATGAGCGGAAACAAACCGACCAGGCGAAGCTTTGTGCGGGGGGAAAGATTCATGGACGGCTTAGGATAACACCGGAGACGCTGCTTCATAAAAAACACACGACGGCTTTTGTGCCGGCGTCTCTTTGTGGTAAGAATCAGCTTCAGAAGTTATGAGTTCTCTGGACGACCTCCTCCAAAAATCAATTCCAGAATTGAGCGAGCTGTTTGTGCGGCGTCGACGGCCGGTACCTAAAGGTTTACTTGAAGCCCTGGATGTTGACCGGCGACAAGGCGCGCAACAACTCGCGAGGCGTATTCGCGGGCGATATCGTGAGAATCGTTCGGAAGGACAACGGCTGCACTTTCTCCTGCGGTTTGAAATTGAGTTGTGGGCTGACGGCTATGGAATGGTTGCGGGAGTGGATGAAGCCGGTATGGCGCCGCTCGCCGGACCCGTCGTCGCGGGTGCCGTAATCCTGCCGCAGAACTACAAGCTCCGCGGTCTTAACGACTCCAAGAAAATTCTCGACCCTGAGAAACGAGATGAGCTCGCGACGCAAATCAAACAGGACGCGATTTGCTGGTCGGTGGGTGTCGCGGAAGTTGAAGAGATCGACAAGATCAATATCTACCACGCCGGACTTCTCGCGATGCAGCGAGCAGTTCAGGGTTTAAGCTTCACAACCCGACTTCATTCTTGTTGACGCGAGAAAGATCCCGAACTGCCAGGTGCCGCAACGCGGAATCATCCGCGGCGACGCGCTCTCCGCAAGTATCGCAGCCGCGTCCATCATCGCGAAGACCACCCGCGACGCGCACATGCTCGAGATGGATCAGCTCTACTCCGGCTACGGACTCGCAACTCACAAGGGTTATCCGACACCCGAGCACTGCCGCGCGCTCAAAGCTCTCGGGGCCCTTCCGATCCACCGACGGAGTTTCGCGCGTGTCAGAGAAGCGTTGGGCCTTGATCCAATCCAGACCGAACTCTTCGCGGCTGTGGAAGAGATGGCGGAAGAGCTGCCGCAGAGAAATCGCGCTGGAAACCTCCGCGTAGAGTTTCTTCATCACTCCTCAACACTTAAAGAATCACTTTAGATTCTACTAACCTCGATGGCTTCATTAACCGAGTACAAAAAGAAACGGAAGTTCGACAAAACTCCCGAGCCTGGTCCAAAGAAAAAACGAACGCGCACCGGCCGCATGTTCGTGATCCAGAAACATCGCGCCACGCAGTTGCACTATGACTTTCGACTCGAAGTGGATGGAGTATTGAAGTCCTGGGCCGTGCCCAAAGGTCCATCACTCGACCCGACGGTGAAGCGACTCGCGATGCAGGTGGAAGATCATCCGGTTGACTATGCGAAGTTTGAAGGCGTGATTCCGGAAGGTGAGTATGGCGGCGGGACCGTGATGGTCTGGGACTACGGCACGTACAAACCGGAAGAGACCGACGATGTTGAAGCGGCGCTGAGCAAGGGCGACTTCAAGTTCACGCTTGATGGTGAGAAGTTAAAAGGCTCATGGGTGTTGGTGCGGACCAGGGGCGAACGGCAGTGGCTGCTGATAAAGCACCGCGATTACTACACGACTGAAGAAGAGGTAACGGAGCTCGCGCCTGTTTCGATTCTGACGCGCCGCTCGCTTGCGGAGATTGCCGAGGATGAAGGCGGCAACGTCAAGAAAGCCGCCACCGGTGATCCAAAGTCGATACCGCGCCGCACGGGCGTGAAGCGCCGCAAGAAAGGCGCGAAGGCAAAAGTCTGGCACAGTAATAAAGCGAGCTAAGCCACAAAGAAGCACATCAGAAGCACGGATTCATAGAAGTCCGCGGTAGGTTAACTCTCCATCGATGATTCGTGCTGCGGAGGTGAAGGGATGTTCTTCGGTCTTGGTTTTGTCGAGGATGTGAATGACAGTGTGGCCCGCAGCTTTCAGATAGTCAGAGATGAGGCTGCGATGACAACGCCACCAGAGTGATTCGGCACACATCACAGCCACACGAGCACTCGCCGCAAGCTCAAGTAATCCTTCAACTCCCTCACGAAAGTCATCAGTCTCCATGTGATCCGCATAGGCGCGAAAGGAAGCGTTGCGCCAGGCTGTGTTATGCGAATCAGCTCGCGGCGTTCGACGGCCGCCTAGCCGCGGCTCGTGGCGATACTTTATACCCATACTCGCCAACGATTCCGCCAGGGCGCTTCGGTTGAATTGCGGGTAACGACGCGAGCCCGGAAAACTTCGCACATCGACCAATAGATCAATCCCGTGAGCCTTGAGGATCTCCGTGAACTCTTCCCCGGTTCGTGTTGAATGACCTGCGGTCCAAATCGTAAGCATCTTAATCATAAACTTCAACTGTAGGCTTGCCGACGGTTGAAGTAGTTCCTTACAAATCTTCCTCGCAAAGGCGCAAAGCGCTGCTGCGTGTCTAAAGCTTTCTTTGCGCCTTTGCGCCTTTGCGAGGAAAGTTAAAGATAAGCTTCAAGTTTGAACCGCCCTTTCGCCTCGTTGAGAGGCTTCCAGAGATCGCCGAGCTTGCGAACGCGGGCCGGAACGTTGTCGATACGGAAGTCGTCGATGGCGATTCCGCGCTCCAGCTCTTTCCACGTAACAGGCGTGGAGACTGTCGGCAGTTTATTCGGCCTGACGGAATAGACCGAAGCGAGCGTGCGGCCCCACGCGTTCTGGTTGTAATCGACCAGGATTCTTCCCTTCGGTCTTTTCGAAACCTGGTAAATCGCGGTCAGGAGTTTTGGCGCCTGCGACGCCACTGCGTAAGCAAACTCCTTCGCGAAGGTCCACACCTGCTTTTGCGTTGGTCCACGCTTGATCGGAATGTAGATGTGAATGCCTTTCGAGCCGGTCGTTTTTACCAGACTCGGGATCTTCAACGCGTCGAGCGCCAGCTTGAGAAACAACGCCGCTTCACAAACCTTTTCAAACGATGCGCCCGGAACAGGATCGAGATCGAAGTGCAGATAATCGGGCCGATCAACGTCGTCGCAGCGCGCATACCACTGGTTAAGGTCGATGCAGCCGAGATTGATCACCCACATCAACGCCGCCACATCCTGAATCATCGGGAAGTTGATGATGTTTCCCGACTCGTGCTCGATGTTGCAGATCTCAATCCAGTCAGGCCGCGGCGATGGCGCGCGCTTCATGAAGAAGAACTCACCCGCGGCGCCGTTCGGATACCGCTTCATCACCATCGCGCGATCGATTACGTGCGGCAGCAGCACCGGCGCCATGTCGAGGTAGTACTGTATGAGGTCGCGTTTCGTGACGTGCTGTTTCGGCCAGAACGGCTTGTTGAGATTCGTCAGCTTAACTACCTTGTCGCCGATCGCGACGTCGAGGTTGTTTTTGTCTGTGGGAAGTTTGAACTGAGGAATCGCGGACTTGCGACGGGGCTTGAGACCTGATTTTCGCTCAACTACAGCCGGGTGATACTCACGCGTCGGAACTTTTGGACTAGGCATTAGTTAAAGTATCACTTGAGAGGATCTCGTCGAGCTGTTGTTCAATTGCTTTCAAGCCATTCAACAACACTTCTCGATGCGAAGGATGGGTGGCGCGTTCGAATTGCTGCAGGAGTCGCGACTTTCGAAAGACGTAACGAAGCGATCCGTTCATTTCGGTCGCGCTCTTCCGCCGAGGTTGGGAGGGCTTGGGCAAGCTCCTTCTGTGCGAACCGCTTCCCTTCCTCGATCTGATCGGCGACTGATTTACTAATTCTCTCAACCCCTTGCCATAATCCTGAAACTCAGTGAATCTGTCAGATGACTGTGCCGTCGGGGATGACGGCGTTCTTGGGAACGATGATGATGCTGTCGCGGATGAAATACGAACCCCCTGGTCCATCGGCTTCCGCAACCTTGGCTTCGTTCAAAAGCCGCGCGTTCTTTCCAATCCGCGCATTCTTGTCGATGATTGCATGTTTGACGATAGCTCCCTCGCCTAGACCGACGCGGGGCAACCCTTTGCTCATATCGTTGCGCATGTCTTCAAACGTTTGATAGAAGTCGGCGCCCATCATGAACGAGGCGTCGAGCTGCACGCCTTTCGAGATCCTGCTGCGCAAACCAACAACGCAGTTGGTGACCTTCGCGCCATTGATGATGCAACCGTCGCTGATGATCGAGTCGTTGATCTCTGTCTCCTCGATCTTCGACGGAGGCAGATAACGCGCGCGCGTGAAGACGGGCGCTTCGGCGTCAAACAAATTGAACTTCGGAATCTTGCTCGTCAGATCGAGATTGGCCCGATAGAAAGCGCCAATCGTTCCGATGTCTTCCCAATAGCCGTCGAACATGTGTGCCTGCACGTGTCCCGACTTGATCGCCGCGGGAATTATCTCTTTGCCGAAATCCATCCAGCGCGGATCTTCAGCCAGCAGGCTTTCCAGTCGATCGTACTTGAAGACGTAAATTCCCATCGAAGCGAGAAACGGACGTCGCTGTGCTTCGTTCGCATCGAGCCCGAGGCTGGTGGTGTCAACCTTCATCGACTGAAGATCGTCGCCTTTTGGTTTTTCTTTAAACTCGACGATGCGTCCGGTCTCGTCAGTCTTCAACAAACCAAACTCGCTCGCGGCACGTGCCTCACAAGGGATTACGGAAACAGTCACGTCCGCATTTGATTGATGATGACGTTCGAGAAACTCGCGATAGTCCATGCGATAGAGGTGATCGCCCGAAAGAATCAGGAGCGTGTCGATACCCCAGTCTCTGATGTGTGGTAACACCTGCCGCACGGCGTCGGCAGTTCCCTGAAACCATTGCGGACTCTCCGGCGTCTGTTCAGCAGCGAGGATCTCGACAAAGCCGTTGGAGAACTGCGAGAAGCGATATGTTTGCGCGATGTGTCGATTGAGCGACGCGGAGTTGTACTGGGTGAGCACAAAGGTGCGCAGGATATCGGAGTTGATGCAGTTGGAAAGCGCGATATCGACGAGCCGGTACTTGCCTCCGAGTGGAACTGCCGGTTTCGATCGCTGTTGCGTGAGTGGAAAGAGACGATTACCGGCGCCACCGCCGAGAATCACTGCCAACAGTTTTGGATTTGCCGGCATTCGCGATCACCATTCCTTAGTAAGCGGAGGACCTTGTTGCAGCGGGGGTTTTTCCGGCGGCTTCCTGGGCGATCTTTACACCGACACTCGCGCCGATGCGCGTGGCGCCGGCTTCAACCATCTTGCGCGCGTCTTCGAGACCTTTGACGCCGCCTGATGCTTTTACACCAAGCTCGCTTCCGACCGTGCGCCGCATGAGTGCAACATCGGCAACCGTCGCGCCGCCTTTTGAGAATCCGGTCGAGGTCTTAACGAAATCCGCGCCTGCATTTTTTGCCGCCTGGCAGGCTCGCACTTTTTCGTCATCAGTCAGTAATGCCGTCTCAATGATCACTTTGCAAATCGCGTTGTATTCATGCGCAACCTGCGCGACGGAACGAATGTCGTGCTCGACAAGGCAATCGTCGCCGCTCTTCAACGCGCCGACATTGATCACCATGTCGACTTCTTTTGCTCCGTCGAAGATCGCGCGGCGCGCTTCGTAAGCTTTCACGTCTGGAAGTGTCGCACCGAGCGGAAAACCGATGACGGTACAAACCGGCACGCCGCTGCCGCTCAAACTACAGGCTGCGACGCGCACCCATGTCGGGTTAACGCAAACCGACGCAAAGCGATAAGTGGCAGCTTCCTGGCAAAGTTTTTTGATGTCTTCGTCGGTCGCCTCCGGCTTTAACAACGTGTGGTCAATCAGGCTGGCCCATTCTCTTGCATTGCCCGTCTGTCCCAGCACCAGGCCGATGCGAGCCGCGCCGGCATCGACAATGCGGTGCATGCGTTCGGGGCAGCGCTGAAAACACTCCGACGTGCAGCCACACATAGCCGCCTGCTCGCCGTCGCTACTCAGCCGCGCCACGATCACGTCCGTGATCTGCTCGACTAAAGACTCGTAATCGCCGTTATTGGAAAAGGGCATGTCGCGAGCATTCTATGGAATGGGTGGAAGATTGCCAATTGCCGATTGCCATTTGCCGATTTAAGCGGGAACGAGACTCGGAGTTCCCAATTGGCAATTGGCAATCGGCAATTGAAAATCACCGTTGGTACTGTCGTTGGATTGCATCGATCTTGGCGACACGTTTCCGGTGGCGCTCTTCGGTGATCTCAGTGGCGAGCCAGGTAGTAACTATCTCGCGCATCTGCGCGCTTGTGATCGTCTTGCTTCCGAGAGTCAGAACATTGGCATCGTTGTGTTCGCGCGAGTTTCGTGCAACTTCCACCGAGTAACACGCGGCGGCACGCACACCCGGAACCTTATTCGCCGTCATGGCGCTTCCCACGCCCGCGCCGTCGATTACGATACCCAGATCGGAAGTTCCATTCGCGACCGCGCGCGCGACGGCGTGCGCAAAGTCAGGATAGTCGACGGCCTCTTCCGAATAAGCGCCAAAGTCCTGCACCTTGTGTCCGAGCTCACTCAACACGGCTTTGAGTTCTTCCTTCATTTTGAACCCGCCGTGATCCGCCCCGACCGCGATCAGTTTCGAAGCTTTCGATCCACGACGAGAGGCGCGCCGCACGATCTCGATCTTTCTTTCACTCACGATATCGGCGGCGAGCGGCGTCAGACGAGCGTCTGCGCCGATTCGCAGCACTGCGCCTGATTCGAGTCCGCGCACGTCGTCCTCGGTGATGACGCTCTTCGCTGATTCGTCACGCGTGAAGGTAGGTTCGGCAGGAGTTTCGGTGACTGTGTTTACAAAGCGAGTAGGAGTTTCGGCAGCGTCTTCCGGCCCGGCTTTGGCCAGCACCTCGCGCACGAGGGCGCGAACGCGATCGCGCGTTGAGTCGTTCGCCATTAAGCAGTCCTCAGATCCAGCAGACGCCCTGACGCGGCGATCGGTTTTCCAGTTCTAAACGTGAAATCAACCCGGCCGACGTAGATTCCGCTCTTGCCGACCTGGAATATCAACGTCTTCGCGCCGCAGGGTTGAGTTTGGGTTGCAGGCTGGTCCATGAACAGATGGGAGTGGCCGCTCGCGATGAAGTCAATGCCGTCTACCTGAGAGGCGACGAGCGAGTCGCCTCGCTGGCCATCCGCCTGGTAACCGAGATGCGACATTGCAACCACGAGCGTACAGCGCTCTTCCTCGCGCAGCTTCTTGACTACGTCGCGAGCTGCGATCACCGGATCGATATAAGTAACGCCTTTGAAGTTTGCGGGAGTGATCAGTCCGACGGGACTGATACCCATACCAAATAATCCTACTCGTATTCCGCCGAGTGTTTTTACGACGTAGCGTTTGACCTTACCCTCGAGCACCGTTCCCGTAACGTCGTAATTGGCGGAAACGATATCGAAGGTTGCAAACTTCAACGCCGCCGCGAGTGCATCGACACCATTGTCAAACTCGTGATTGCCGAGCGTGCCGGCGTCGTAGCCGATCGCCGACATCGCTTTGTACTCAACTTCTCCTTTATAGAAATTGAAGTAAGGCGTGCCCTGGAGCACATCGCCGGCGTCGACCAGGAGGGTGTTGGGATTTTCTTTCCTGATCCTTTTTAAGAGGGTGGCGCGGCGTGCGACGCCTCCCTTCCCTGCGTTCCTGTCGTTCTCCGGCAACGGATCGATCTGCGAGTGAGTGTCGTTCGTGTGCAGGATCGTGATCACAGTATCGGCCGCACTCGCTTCGAGCACATATCGAGGAGCCCCGACGAGTGTGGCGCCGAAGACTGCTGAAGTCGTGAGAAATCTGCGTCTGTTGATCATCGCGGCACCTCGGTTGTCTTTGGACCTGGACCAATCTGAACAAAGCGATCGTCGGCGACTCGACGAATCGGACGACCTGCGGCAGTTTCAGATTTGACGTAATCCATGATCGCGTCGCGGAGGGTCACGTTCAGCGGTGTGTTGCTTTTCGCTTCCTGAAGTATCGCGTAGGGACCACTGCCAAGCCGCACCAGGTAGTCAATCGTAACGATCGTATAAATCTTTTGCGGATCGACCTCCTGCTCTTTTCCAGTCTCGTCAAGCAGTTTGCCGCTGATGAATTCAGGCCGGTTCTGTTCATTCCACTTAAACTGAATACGCGCGCCCGCCTGCGCGTCACGCGTGACAACCTGAAGCAGTTTCGCGAGCTGCACTCCGGTTACTTCGACTGCGACGAGCGCATTCTCAAACGGCAACAGCTCGAAGATGTCGCTGGCGCGCAGATCGCCGGCGCCAATCTCATTCTTTCGCAGACCACCTGCGTTCATGATGGCGAGTGCAATCGGCTTCCCCACTTTCGCTTTGGCTTGGGCCATCATTCCGTTGGCGACAAAGTTTCCGATAGAACCTGCGCCGGCGCCAGTCTTCGTCAGATTTCCTTCCAGCTTTCCGACGACCTTGCTCAGTTCGCGAACCTTCTCGCTGTAGGGCGCGATAATTTTTTCGACGTCTGCATCGTCGGGAACGCTCGCATCGACGATCGCCCTTTTCGAGCTTACGCCAACCTTCTGCGGCGTCGCGGGCGCGTTTCCGATACCGGGCTTCGCGGGTGCGGGCGTGGCTGGACACGGCTCTATGGCCTGGGCAAACGCGGGAACAGCAAAGATGGTTAAAGCGACAGTGAAAAGAAGTACACGAGAGATGTGATTGAAGTTATGCATGTTAAGCATTTGACCTGAAGGAAGAGCTTGCATAGTATGTCGCACCACGCGGCACATAGGCAAACGTCTTGCTTAACCAACACCTGCATCAAAAGGAGAAATAAGTTGGCTACTTCTTCCTCCCGGATTACATCGGAGTTTTCTAATCCGAACCTCGAGATCCTTCTGTCCGAAGAAAAGATCCAGGCGCGCATCAAGGAGCTTGGCGCGGAAATCACGCGCGACTACGCGGGTCTCAATCCGTTGCTGATCGGGGTGCTGAAAGGCGCGTGCTTTGTTCTCAGCGACCTGCTCCGCGCAATCGATACGCGATTGAGCATCGAGTTTATGGCGATCTCGAGTTACGGTTCGTCAACGCGAACGTCGGGCGAAGTTCGTATCATGAAAGATCTCGACGTGCCGATCGAAGGCAGGCACATACTCGTCGTCGAAGACATCGTGGACACCGGCCTGACGCTTTCTTACCTGCTTGCCAATCTACAATCGCGCGGCGCGGCGAGCGTGAAGCTGGCGGCATTGCTCGACAAACACGAGCGGCGGCAAAAAGAAGTGAAGATCGATTATCTCGGCTTTCCGATTCCGGATGAATTCGTTGTCGGATATGGTTTGGACTTTGCCGAACGTTACCGCAACTTACCGTTTATTGCAGTTTTGAAGAACCCTGAAGCGTAGGAGAAACGAAAGTGAAGAAGATTCTGCTGCCATTCCTTTTGCTGGTCCTTGCGATCTCGATTCACGCCCAGCAGAGAGATTTTTCCCAGGTCCAAATGAAGGCGACCAAAGTTTCGGGCAACGTCTACATGCTCGAAGGCGTCGGCGGGAACATCGGCGTGTCAGTCGGCGACGACGGGATTCTGATCGTCGACGATCAGTTTGCGCCACTTGCGGACAAAATCCGGGCAGCGCTCAAGGGTATCGCGGACAAGAAGCTGCGTTTCATTCTGAATACCCACTGGCACAACGATCACACAGGTTCGAACGTCGTGTTTGGACCGGAAGCCACGATCATCGCGCATGATAACGTGCGTAAGCGAATGGCCACGGAGCAGAGATCGGAAGTGTTCAAAAGCACGACCCCGGCGTCGCCAAAAGAAGCGCTTCCGGTGATCACTTTCAATCAAAATCTGACGGTCCACTTCAACGGCGAAGAGATTCGCGCGATTCACTTCCCGAAAGGCCACACAGACGGCGACAGCGTTATTTTCTTCACTTCGTCAAACGTGGTTCACCTCGGCGACGATTTCTTCTCCGGCATGTTTCCGTTTGTCGATCTCGAGAGTGGCGGCAGCGTCGAGGGGCTGACAAAAAACATCGGCGAGATCATCGAGAGGATACCCGCGGGAGCAAAACTAATTCCCGGTCATGGTCCAATCTCAACGATCGACGATCTGAAGAGTTACCATCGCATGTTGCAGGAGACTTCAAACATCGTGCGGCAAAGGATCGCGGCGGGAAAAACGCTGGAGCAGATCAAGAGCGAAGGTCTTCCGGAAGAATGGAAACCGTGGGGAACGGGATTTGTCAAAACGGACTTCTGGATGGAAACGGTTTATAGGAGTTTGACGGCTAAGTAGGGAAATTATATACTTGACTAACCACGGGGATCGGCGTATATTTCCAGCATGGAAACGCCGAAAACCTTACAGCGAGCAATCATTTACTTTTCCGATCCTGATACCTGTCAGCGATACATGATAGATGTTCGTTGGCCGGACGGTAAAGTTACTTGCCCCACCTGCGGCGCGGAGAAGATTACTTACCTTGCCAGGCAGCGCCGCTGGAAGTGTTACGGCAAACATCCTAAAGCCCAGTTCTCCATTATGGTTGGAACTATTTTCGAGGATTCACACTTGGCTCTGGACAAGTGGATGATGGCGATGTGGATGATCGCAAACTGCAAGAACGACGTCAGCTCATGCGAGATAGCGCGAGACTTGGGCATCACTCAGAAGTCCGCGTGGCACATGCTGCAACGCATCCGGTTAGCGATGCGCGTTGGCTCATTCGAGAAGCCTGGCGGTCACGTAGAAATTGACGAAACTTTTATTGACGGTAAGACTCGGAACATGCACCGAGCGGATCGCGCTCGCAAGATCCACGGCACTGGCGGCAGGGGCAAAGTCGCGGTGATGGGCCTGCTTGAAAGACACGGCGAAGTCCGAACGGTGGTTGTGGGGAACACGAGACGCAAGACACTAGAAAAACACGTCAACGAGCATTGCGAAAAGGGATCGTTTGTGTACACCGACGGTTTGAAGTCCTACAACAATCTTGCGAATGAGTACGTTCACGGCGTTATAGACCATGCTGAAAAGTACGTTGAGGGAAACACTCACGTTAACGGCATCGAAAGCTTTTGGGCGCTCCTCAAGCGCGGTCTAGGTGGCACCTATATCAGCGTCGAATCTTTTCATTTATTCCGCTATCTCGATGAGCAATCTTTCCGTTTCAATAACCGCAAACTGTCTGACAGTGAGCGGTTTTCAATCGTAGCAAAGCAAGTCATTGGACGCCGTTTGACTTACTCAGAACTAACTGGCAAAGCTCCCGCGCAAGCGTGAATCCTGCCCTACAGGCGGTCTAAGCGCGGCAAGCCAAAGGTTGAAATGAAGGACGAAACCGTACCAGCGGCAGCGATGCCGGGCCTCATCGTAGTTCCAGAGGGAAAAATCTGTGACTACATCGATCAGAAGTTCCGCAACGATACTGCCGAAGAATACGTTCGCCAAAATCTTGAAAAGCGGTTAGTGAATGAGCACCGCTATCCCCGCGACCGGATACGTGTCGAATACACGATCAATCTTGGCTCCAACAAACCACGCGCTGATCTGGTTGTCTTTCCGAAGGACGTTGAGACGTTCACGCAAGACAAGGTTTCCATCATCATTGAATGCAAGAAGGAAACCGTTGAACCTCAAAGCCGGAAGGATGGGGTAGGACAGCTAAGATCATACATGTCCGCTTGCCCCAACTGCGAGTGGGGCATGTGGACTAATGGTAAGTTCAAAGAAGTCCTTCGCAAGGTAAAAAACGAAAAAGGCGAATGGGAGTTTATCGAGTACAACGACATTCCTTCTGCCGATGGCTCAACGGATGACATCAACCGTCCCAAGCGAACCACGCTCAAGAGTGCTGTAGAAGATAACCTTCTTTTCGTTTTTAAGACTTGCCACAATCACATTTACGTTACTGACGGGATGCAAAAGCAACCCGCGTTTTTTGAACTGCTAAAGGTAATCTTTTGCAAAATCGAAGATGAGCGCAACGTCCCCAATCCCTTAGAGTTTTATGCTACATCGGAAGAACGAAAAAACCCTGACGGTCAACTCACGGTCAAGAACCGAATCGCAAAGATTTTCGAGCGCGTCAAGAAGAAGTACAAAACGATCTTCGATGAAAATGACGTAATCAAACTCCAGCCGCGCAGTCTTGCCTACATCGTTTCCGAACTGCAACGCTATAGCCTTCTAAATACCCATATTGACATTAAGGGCAAAGCTTACGAAGAACTCGTTGGTTCCAATCTTCGCGGAGACAGAGGCGAGTTTTTCACACCGCGCAACATCACGAAGATGACCGTTAACATGCTCGCCCCAAAAGAGCATGAGCGAACCCTCGATCCGGCATCGGGCACAGGCGGATTTTTAGTGACCGCAATGAACTACGTCATCAATAGCCTAAAGGAAATGATGACGACCCACTTCGGTAAACCAGAGGCACAGTGGAGCGATGAAGAAAGACAGTTGGTACGCTGCAGGATAATGGACATAGCGGCATCCAATTTCTTCGGATTTGATTTGAATCCCGATTTGGTCAAAGCCACGAAGATGAATATGGTTATGAACAACGATGGCAGCGGCAACATTTTGCCAAACAACTCGCTTCTGCCGCCTCACGAATGGACAGATGAATTCAAAACAAAGCTGGCCGACTCGCTTGGCATCAACAAGTCTCAATTAACGAGCTATAAGACACTCGCCTTCTTTGATGTTGTGATTACGAACCCACCGTTCGGAAGCAAGATCCCGATCAAGGACGCGACGATACTTGAACAATTCGACCTTGGTTACACGTGGCGAAAGGACAAGGCGAGCGTGTGGAAGAAAACCGATCGCTTGCAATCATCCGTTCCGCCTGAACAATTATTTATTGAAAGGTGCTTGCAATTCCTCAAGCCGGGCGGACGAATGGGGATCGTATTGCCGGATTCAATTCTCGGTTCCCCAGGTCTTGGCTACATTCGACAATGGCTAATCGCCAAGACTTATCTCATTGCCAGTCTGGACTTGCATCCTGATACTTTTCAGCCGCGCAATGGTACGCAAACATCGGTGTTGATTTTGCAGAAGAAAACGCAAGCGGAGATAGACCAAGAAGAAAAAACCGGACAGATGCGCGACTACAATATTTTTATGGCAAAGGTGGATAAGATCGGACACGATAAGCGAGGCACTACAACCTTCAAGCGCGACGAACACGGTAACGAGATTTTAGTCCCTGAAGAGAGCAACGTCACTGAGATCGGCAGCACGGCCAGCGGCACTCCAACCGCCACGGCGTTATCGAAAGTCAAAGTCGTGGACGACCAAACCAAAATCGTTCCGTCCATTTTTGTTGAATGGAAGCGAGAAGAAGGGATCGCTTGGTAGCGCAGATTACTCCAGCCCTAAGCACTGCACCGCTTCCGCCTGATGATCTGAAGTGGTCAACCATTCCGCTTTCTGAAATTCTGGACAGAGGATCGCGGCTAGAGGCAAGCGTGTATGACATTGAGGGTAAACATGCCCGGGAGGTGCTGGCTAAATGTCGTTGGGCGGTTACAACGATCACAGGCAAGCACGGTCTGGCTGAGGCTTATCATCGCGGGCGCTTTCGCCGCATCTTCGTTAAGAAGTCTGACTATCCAATTTATCAACCATCACAGATCACGGGAAATATTTCCGAAGCCTTACCTCTGGATTTCACCGCGCACACGAACCGACATTGACGCCCTGCGAGTAAAGCGAGGCCAGCTTCTTGTTACGTGCTCTGGAACTATCGGGAAGTGTACCTATGTGGGCAGGACGCTGGACAACATTATTTTTAGTCACGACCTGTTAAGAGTCACCGCGAAGGCCGAAACGGACACTGGTTATCTCTACGCCTTTCTAAAAACCAAGATCGGCCAAACACTTTTCCGAACCAATAACTACGGAGCTGTAATCAGCCACGTTGAGCCAGATCACCTTAACGACATACCGATTCCCGATCCGTCCCCCATTATCAAGGCTACGGTTCACAATCTGATAATGGAGTCGTTCAAACTAAGGGATGAATCAAACGAGCAATTAGCGGAAGCCGAACGAATGCTGATTGATGCGTTGGACTTGCCGCCGCTGGATGAACTCAGAAGCGTGAAGTTTGATAACGCGGCAGAGTTTCAGAATTTTACAGTCAAGCTATCGGGACTTGCCGCCCGATTTGAAGCCACCTATCACACGCCTTTGGTCCAAGAGATTCATAAACATATTGAAGCGAGCAGTAACGTAACGAACGTGGCTGACCATCGCATAAGCAAGCAGGTTATTTTGCCGGGCCGCTTCAAGCGCGTGTATGTAGAGGAAGGACAGGGCGTGGCTTTCTTCGGCGGCAAGGAATTGTTATCCCTTGATCCGCGAGGCTATAAATATCTCTCCCTCAAACATCACGGGGAACGCATTACTAATGAACTGACCATCAAAGAAAACATGGTCATGATCACGTGTAGCGGGACAATCGGCAAGGTTGCTTTGGCTCCCGCTCATTGGGAAGGGTGGACAGCGAATCAGCATGTAATGCGCGTTATTCCGGCTAACGATGAGATCGCAGGATACCTCTACCTGTGGCTTGCATCGGAATACGGCGAAGAGCTGATCAGGCGGTTTACTTATGGCGCGGTCATTGACGAAATTGATGATCATCATGTCGGCCAGATTCGCGTTCCGTTACTGAGAAACGAAGAAGTCCAAAAGCGCATCAACGATCTGGTTTTGAACGCTAACCGGAAACGACACGAAGCTTTCCTGCTAGAGCAGGATGCGATTGATACCGTAAACAAAAAAGTAATCTTTGCCGCCACCACGGATGACGAATCTCTTGTTGGTGGCTTACCGCCTTCACCGCTCAGATCGGAGTTTCACGAGTTAGTCGAGAAATGGCGCAAGGACACACAACATACATCCTCACTCGCAAGAATGATCGCTCACCCGGCATACAAGCGCATTATTGAAATGGGCGATGCGGTGTTGCCTTTGTTGTTCGCGGAACTAAACGTACATCGCGATCATTGGTTAGTCGCTCTCAATGCAATCACGCAAGAAGATCCCGCTCCCACCGGTAGCACCTTCGCTGAAGCTGTAGAGGCATGGCTCACTTGGGGACGCGAGAAGGGATACCTAAGTTCCGAGTGTGGCGAAACAGAGAAGCTGAGGAATGTTTCCCGCTAATTGTGGGAAACTACCGAGTCACAAGCCCTCAAAAGAAAACTTATAACTGCGTCGCTTGGGCAGTCGGCGATACGACGCACTTTTGGTATGACGCGAAGATCAAGGGATACTACTGGCCCCCTGGAGCGCGCAGCGCCGACACGCTTGAAGGCTGGAAAGACGTATTCGAGATTCACAATTATTCAGACTGTGATTCACATGGCTTTGAGCCGGAATTTGAAAAGATAGCAATCTTTGTTGATTCAGATGGCATCCCGAGCCACGTAGCCCGCCAACTTGGATCAGGCCAGTGGACAAGCAAACTTGGCAAAGGTTCCGACATCGAACACATGACGCTTGATGTATTGGAAGGCGAGGAGTACGGTAGGGTAGGAGTCATTATGCGGCGTCCATGCAAAGACGGAAAACGAGTGAGCGAATGAAGGAATCCCCTGAGTTCAAAGAATCCATGGAGCGATTTGATCGCCTCTTTCGAGCTGCTGTCGCGGTCCCTAAATCGGAAGTGGAAAAAGAAGAGGCTAAGGATCGGCACAAGAACCGACGCATCCGTGAAAAGCGCAAGGCCGCAAAAGCCACCAAGAAACGCTGAACGCAACATCGATCAAAACTTCAGCCCTAACCCTTCAGCTTCTCTTCTTCACGAGTAAGCTTGCCTTCTATCACCTTATAGAACATTTCCTCTGAAACTGCGTGAGCGGGAACAAGACTTCCACGGCGCGATCAATACCTTCAATGGCTTCTTGGATCTTGAGCGGTTCAACCGCGAGATAACTTTTTAGAACCATCAAATTAAATCCGAGCATGAGCGCCGCGCCGAGATTCCTTTTGTAAGGCTCAAGTGCGATCTCCCAGTCTTCATAATCAAGTGGCTCAGGCTCATCGGTCTGGTTGTCAGGCATAAGACTCTCTCCGCGATTAAAAGCAACCGGCGCTACCCGATACCCACCTTTATCAGATAACGCCCCGCAGCCCACTCTGGGCGGTAACGTGAGGTGTGCGGTTTTATCTGCCGCGCAGTCCGCGCCACAACACCACTACTAAAAATCTAATTGCCAACCTCTTACAAAATTTCAAACGCGAACAAGCGGACACACCGCGACTTTCCCGCAAGGCGCGAGCAAGGTTAGCTCGTTGCAAAAAGCCGGATAGCGTCTCAGCGAATCAGACTAATGATCGCCAGGATTATCGTTGTCGTGACGCTGCTTGTTGCTCCGCGGGGTGGCGGTGGCGGTGATACTACGCCGGGAGAGTCTATTGTCCCGCCAAGCGCAGAGAGAGCGAGCGCCACAGTCAGAATTGAGAGGGCGCATGTTCGGCGTATTTTCTTCACTTGTGTAGACTCTATGAGTGATACAAAAAATTTTGCATCAACCTAGAACACTGCCACTTATCTCGCAAGAGCGTGAGGGACTGCGTTAGAGTGACCGCGCAGTTGGGAGATTTCTTTTCCTTGCGTTCAGTGTAAGAAGAGCCGTTTTCACATGACGTTACGGGCGTCACTTTTGCGCGAATTACTGAATCCAAATCTCAACGTGGAGGTCGTGCGGAACTATGCTGTGAACTGGCGAAGGACTTCGAGAACAAAGGCGAGTATGAGGATGCGCGGGAAGTGCTTAGTATCCTGTGACCTCGCCTTGGCGAGCGTCCAAAAGTAAAAGGCTTGGAACAAGTCATTGCTGCCGAAATGCTTTTGCGAGCAGGGGTGCTGACAGGCGTAATCGGCAGTATCAATCAGATCACGGACGCAGAAGAAACCGCGAAGGACTTGATCAGTGAAAGCCTCTCCATTTTTGAATCCCGCAATACAAAAGAAGATAGCAGAAGCACAAACGGAACTTGCTCTGTGTTACTTACGCATAGGCGAATACGACAACGCTGCCGACCTTCTCAAACTCGCGCTCGCTCAGTTGCCTACCGATAACGATTTAAAAGCTAAGGCGATTCTGCGCTCGGGCATCGTTAAGAGACACGCAAGCCCACTCAACGAAGCGTTCGCGTTTCTCTTAGACCATCTCTTAGACCATGCCACGCTATTCCAGAAGATTAACAGCGAGATGCTCAAGGGTTGTTATCATCAAACCCTCGGAGACGTGCTCAAGGACCTGTGGGAATCGAAAGGACCGGGAGATTACCTTGATCGTGCGTTGTCGAATACGCTGCCGCAAGTTATCACCTTGAACAAGCCGAGCACCGACGGTATCTCGCCAATGTTGAGAACAACCTCCGGTTTCTATACCTCAAGATCAACTACTGCAAAGAAGCGCACGAGCACCTGGATCGCGCTCGTCGCATCTTTACCAGCATCAAAGACAGGATTGCATTAGCGCAAGTTGACGAAACTCGGGCGCGCGTGTTTCTCAAAGAGAAACGCAACGCAAAGGCTGAAAGAGTTGCTCGCTCGTCAGTGCAGATTTTGGAAAGAGCGACGTATAATCACTCCTAGCTGAGTCATTAACTCGACACGGTACGGCTCTAGCGCGGCTTGAACTTTACAGCTTCGCGCTCGCTGCCTTCCGGCGCGCTCTCGATCTCTGTGATCACATTGGTTCTCTCAACCGAGCGGCTGACATTGCACTCACTGCGTTTCAGGAACTGCGAGAACGGTTGGCAGTGACTGAGGGAAGAGTTTTTTCTGGCCGGACGTTGGACGAGGAAGCTCGCGCACTTGAACACGATCTAATAGAACACGCGCTTGAATGCGCTAAGGGCAGCGTGACTCTTGCCCCCGCGCTCTCGGTATGTCGTGTCAGGCATTCACATACACGCTGAAAAGGCACGAAGACTTGCTGAAGAAGCGCAGTCCGGTGCGTCACCGATCACGAAAACGCTGATAGGTTTGGTTAGTCAAGTATATATTCTCCCTAAGTAGGCTTGGTGCTTTGTACTTGGTACTTGGTGCTTTGTGTTTTGTTTTTGCTACTCAGTAACACAAAGAGCAAGTACAAAGAACAAAGTACAAAGCACTTATTTCAGATCGTTTAAAAAACTGGTCCCCGCCGTCAATCGAATCCCGAAATTGTCAGCAATCGTCTGACCGATATCCGCGAGTGATTCGCGTGTGCCGAGATTGACGCCCGCCCGGGCAGTCTTTCCATAAACAAGCAAGGGAGCGTACTCACGCGTATGGTCCGACCCTGGAAAGGTCGGATCGTTGCCGTGGTCCGCCGTGATTATCATCACATCGTCGTCGCGCATCGCCGCTTCAATCTCCGGCAGACGCGTATCGAAGTGCTCGAGCGCTTTTGCGTAGCCTTCGGTGTCGCGACGGTGGCCGTAAAGCATGTCGAAGTCGACGAGGTTGGAAAAAATTAAACCGCGCGTCGAATCGTTTAGCGCATTGATTGTCTCGTCGATCGATTGTTCGTTGTTCTTCGCTGTTACTTCCTTCGTCACGCCCATCGAGTCGTAGATCGACGCGATCTTTCCAATACAAACAACGTCAAGATTTTCATCGGCAAGCGCCGGCAGAAGATTCTCGCGCGGGGGTGGCACAGCGTAATCGTGCCGGTTCTCGGTGCGATAGAAAGCCCCCGGCGCGCCGAGAAATGGACGCGCTATCACGCGGCCCACTTTGTGTTCACCGTCGAGGATACGGCGCGCGATCTCGCAAATCTCGTAAAGCCGATCGAGCGGGATCACTTCCTCGTGCGCGGCAATCTGGAAAACTGAATCGGCGGACGTGTAAACGATCGGCTTGCGCGTTTTGACGTGTTCTTCCCCAAGCTGCTTGATGATCTCGGTGCCGGACGCAGGAATGTTCCCGAGAATTCCCGGAACCGCGGTCTCTTTCACAAACTTGTCGATCACCGAGTGAGGAAATCCGTTCGGGTAAGTCGGGAACGCCTGGTCCAGGATGATTCCAGCCATCTCCCAATGCCCGGTAGTGGTGTCTTTGCCGTTTGAACGTAAAGCACAACGGCCATAAGAGCCGCTGAGATGGTCCAACGCCGGCAACGCCTGCAGCGAACGAATGTTGCCGAGCCCGTAACGCTGAAGATTCGGCAGACGCACCGGGCGCGATTCGAGAATGTGACCAAACGTGTCCGCGCCTGCATCACCCCACTCAGAAGCGTCAGGCATCGCGCCTATACCGGCGCCGTCGAGAACGAGTAGGAGGATGCGGGGGAATGGAGGGGTAGGGGGCATTTTGTGCTTGTACTTTGTTCTTGGGCCTTTGGTCTTTGGGCTTAGGTCTTCGGTCACAAAGACCAAAGACCAAAGTACAAAGACCAAAACTCTATTTCGGCGCGTAATAACCATCCCGTGCTCGAATCTGCGCTTTGTCCTTCACTCCGCGCACTTCGATCTTGATTGCGCGAAATTTTCCGTCGCGAGCTTTGTTGGTTGGATAATAACCCAGACTGTAAAACGTGCCGATGTCGGCTGCTACGCGCGCGAACGCCGCACGTGCGTCGGCCAATGTCGCCGCCTCAAAACTCCTACCACCCGAAACACGCGCCAGCTCGTTCATTTCACGACGCGCGAGATTGTACAACTCGCGGCTGATCGACATTCTTTCAAATGGACCCATTCGACAGAAGTCGTCGAAGTCTTCGGCTTTCGCTTTCGGAACAAACAGTTGGCGGTAGCGCTGCAACTGTTTTCGTGAAAGCGCCAGGCGACCGTCGTCCTGACAATCCTTCATGAGGCGTTCTTCAACAAAATCTTCCGTGTTGACCTGGATGAAGTAACAGGCAATACCGGCGTGCGCAAGCTTCGCTTTCGCAGTCACAAAGTCAGAGTTACTGGACGAATCAACGCCGTCCGTCAACGCGACCACTGCACGACGCCCGCGCACTTCATCACGAGCCGGCTCGCGAAAAATACTGTCGGCGACTCTCTCGAGCGCGTCATAGTAAGGCGTTCCCTGGCTCGCGCCGACGTTCTCGATCGCCGCGCGCAACGCTTCGCGATCGTCCGTAAGCGGTGTCAGTACTTCAACCGCAGCGATCGGTTCTGCAACTGTCCGCGCCATATTGAACGCAACAACGCCGACGCGATCACCCGGACGCAGTGCTTCGATAAAACTGTTCGCGGCCGCACGTATCAATGCGACGTCGTCACGCGTCGAACCTGACGTATCCAGGAGAAGTGCGATCTCAAATGGCGTTTCCGAGGTGCCGAAGTTGGCGATCGTTTGCGGCTGCCCGTCTTCGATGATGCGGAAATTGTCCGGACGCAGACCTGATAAAGGACGTCCGGTGCTGTCTGTAACGATGGCGGGCACGGAAACGAGTTGCGTTTCAACTCTGACGACGTCACCTTCGTCGACCTCATCACCGCTCGACGCACCCTTTTTAGGTTCCGGTGTTTGATCGGTTCCGGTAACTCTTCGCGGTCTTTGCACTGGCTGTTGAGTATTGTCCTGCGCGAGCGCCGGTTGGATGATGAGCCAACACACAGCGCCGAGAAGCACGACGCCAAGCAGAGCGATCTGCCTGGGCAAACCACAATTGAGCTTTACAAATATTGGCATGGCGATAAATCCGGATGGGCTCTCGTCGAAGAATATAAACCGCCACAGGCGGAACTGCAAAACGCCCTGTTTATTTCCATTTGTCATTTGCCGTTGGAGCGCGGGGCGTCCTGACAATGACAAATGAAAAAGGGCAAATGACAAATGGAAATAAACTGCTCCTGCCCACGATCAGGCGGCTTGACACTCCTGCCGGGTTCTCTTAGCATGACGACTCGCTGTTTGCAGAGACGTGCCCGACAAGTTGTTGACGGGATTACCGTCTGTTGAGTGCGGGACTGACGACAGGGTCGGTCCTAACGAAGGCACGTACGTCAATGGTAGACGGCTTCCCTTACAAGGAAGAGGTTGGGGGTTCGAGTCCCTCCGTGCCTACCAAAAAACGAAATTGATTCTTGCGGAGTCGTAGTTCAGTTGGTTAGAACGCCGGCCTGTCACGTCGGAGGTCGCGGGTTCGAGTCCCGTCGGCTCCGCCACTTAATCTCATAGCCTCACAAAGAAGACCAGTCGCCCAGTCCCGGTCTTCTTCTTATCAGCAGCGAAGGCGGCGTCGCAAATAAATGGTCGGGGACCCCTCCGAAATTCTAAATTCGGCAACGTTTTGTTTGTACGCTCCTGACATAATTAACGACCAAAAAGTCCTTCCAATCCCGCTTTGGCGCGCCGTAAATAAATTTTTCCGGTGCGCTATTGACCGAAAGCACTTTTTGACTAAAATCCTTTCCAACGGTGAATGTGGTTGCCGGGGTGAGGACGGTGACCAATCGAGGCTGAATGCCTCCGCCAACCTTGAGAGGCCGGTCCAAAAACCGGCCTTTCGGTTTTTTAGGCGGATTAGAAGGCGCAAAAATGATTTCTGTTGCGGAAGCTATCCAGATTGTCAGACAGCAAACACACGCGCTGCCGAGCGAACGAGTGAAACTCATAGAAGCTCGCGATCGAGTGTTGGCCCAGGACATTGTCGCGGACATGGATCTGCCGCCGTTTGATCGATCGCAAATGGACGGTTACGCCGTGCGTGCGTCAGACGTGCAATCCGCGCCGGTGCGTTTGCGAATTGCCGGCGAGTCAGCCGCGGGCAGAGGCTGGCACAACAAGATGGAAGAGGGCCAGGCTGTACGGATCATGACCGGCGCGCCTGTTCCGGCCGGCGCCGACAGCGTGCAGCAGGTAGAACTGACTCACGAACTCAAGGACGGCACGGTCGTCGAACTTCTCGAAAGCGTCGAGTTCGGCCGGTCCATCGTCAAACAGGGATCCGAGATCAAGGCAGGCGAAGTTGTGCTGACTACCGGCACGACGATCAACGCCGCGATGATGGCGGTGCTCGCGGCGTTTGGTTATGCGGAAGTGGAAGTGATTCGCCGGCCGCACGTCGGGGTACTTGCAACCGGCAGCGAACTGGTCGCGGTCGATCAAAAACCGGGGCAGGACCAGATACGCGACTCCAACAACTATTCGATAGGCTCGTATGCGGAGCTTGCGGGCGCGACGGTCGAGCGCCTGCCGTTAACAGGCGATGAAACGTCGCTGCTAAAAAACCAGATTGCCGCGGCCGCGGAACACTGTGATTTGATCGTGACTTCGGGCGGTGTGTCGATGGGTGTCTACGATGTCACGAAGTCGGCCCTCAAGGAACTCGAAGCAGAGATATTTTTTGAACGCGTTGCGCTCCGGCCTGGTAAGCCGACCGTATTCGCGCGTCTGCCGAACGGCACGCTCTTCTTTGGTCTACCGGGTAATCCGGTTTCGGTTTCAGTGACATTCAACCTGTTTGCGCGTGCGGCACTAATCGCAATGCAAAACGCGGCAGAACCTGCTCTGCAACAGGAAACTGCCGCGCTTGCGCGAAGTGTAAAAGGAACAACCGAGCGGGACAGCTATCTGCCGGTCCAACTCACCACGAATGACGATGGACAACTCATCGCGTTCCCGCTGAAGTGGGGTGGATCTTCGGACTTCGTCGCGTTTGCAGTTGCCACTGCGCTCGCCGTCGTTCCCGCTAACGTTAAGACACTCGAAGCCGGATCGCTGGTCAAAGTCCTTCGCTTACCCTAGCCACAAAAAGGCACACAAAGCACAAATAATAAAACTAACGCCCCTGCTTAATACATTTGTGCTTTGTGTGCCTTTTGTGGTTGCTGATCAGGCCTGGACTATTGGGGCTACTCTCTCGGTCAGTCCTTTGAAACCAAGAAAGCCGGGCAGGCGCTCGATCCGGGTGCCGATTTTCTGATCGAAAAGGTCGAGTCCTTCCTTGCCCGGCCAAAGCGTGGCGATCACGTAGTTAGCCTCGCCCTCGGGCTTCGCGCCCTGACCGACCGGTTTCCAAAACTTCCCGATAATGAATCTTGCAAGGTTTCTCGAAAACTTCGTCTCGCCGAGTTTCACGCGCGCGACATTCCAGTAGAAGCTCGAGTGGATCGACTCTTCCTGGACAATACCGATCAGCAACTCTTTCAGGACGGGATGGCCCGCGAGATCCGACAACCTGCGATAGGCATTCATCGCCGTGATCTCGTTGATGGCGCCCCACACCATGTGCGCGCCGTGAAAATACTTTCCAAACGGCCTCGACGCGTGGTCCACCAGGTAACTTCCAATCGTGTAAAGCCGCGGAATCTTGCGCGTCGCTTCAACCTGCCAGTTCTTGCCGGTCGGAATGCCCGCCTCTTCCAGAAATCGATTGAGCAAGTTGCCGTGGTGAAGCTCTTCGATACTCCAGCGATCCATAAACTTTCTGATTATGGGATCTTTTCCGGTCGGAGTGCGGCGCAACTCCTGATAGTACATATCCGTGAAGTATTCGATATCGCGCATGTAAATCAGCACGGGAACAAATGCCGGATTGAGCGGGTAGTTTTTGATCTCATTCCAGCGAATGCTGTTTACATACTCCCTTGACAGTGCTCGCGGCTGTTTTTCATACCAGTCCAGCACTTCCTTGTCAGTTTCAAACACAGGGGGAACCTCCGCAGGATGATTTAATCGTCAACTACCTTACGATTACAGATACCAAATTGGATTTAGAAAAAACAGCCCAAGCTCGAGAATGGGAAGGAGCGCATGAAGACAACCCGAATGGGCCCTCGTCCCGGTCCGCCGCAGGATAGACGCAAACGCGGTCTGCTGTCGAGATCTACTTGCTGAGTTAGCGTTTTTGTTATCTACTTTTCGCCATGACACAGCTCTCGCACGTTGACGATCAGGGCCGCATTCGCATGGTCGATACCGGAAACAAACAGCTAACACAGCGGCGCGCGGTGGCTTCGGCGAGGGTGTTGCTCAGCCCCGAAACGGTGATTGCCCTGCGGGAGCATCGGACGCCGAAGGGTGATCCGCTCGAAACCGCGCGTCTTGCAGGAATTATGGCAGCAAAACGAACTTCCGATCTGATTCCACTCTGCCATCCGCTTCCTCTGACACATGCAGACATCCAGGCGACGCTGGATGACGACGGAGTTTCACTCCAGGCCGAAGTCTCAACAAACGCGCAGACCGGCGTCGAGATGGAAGCCTTAACTGCCGTATCCATTGCGGCTTTGACGATCTACGACATGTGCAAGGCGCTTGAAAAAGGAATCACGATCACCGACGTGCGGCTGGAGAGTAAAACGGGCGGGAAATCGGGCGACTATAAAAGATAATCCGTGGCGGGCTTGGGAACCTCCCGCAGACATTGTGCGTTAATCCCGTCGGCACTAAAATAACGCCAACCATTTCCGCCAAATTACCGGAGAGTTGAAGATGAGATTAAGGCTTTCACAAGACGCGCGACCCCAGGCAATGACACTGCTTATCGCAGCCACGATTTCAGTGTTTCTTTGGTTCATTCCCTTCGCCGAGTTTCTGACCTACCCTTTCCGAATTTTCGTGACGTTCATCCATGAAGGGGGACATGCGCTCGCGGCGTTGCTGACCGGCAATTCCGTCGCCAGTCTTAGCGTGGCGATGAACGCGAGCGGTGAAACTTACACCACGCAGGGCGGACTGATTTCACAAGTCTTCATCTCGAGTGCAGGGTATCTCGGTTCGATGGCGTTCGGCGCGTTGTTGCTGATCCTGATTCGCAAAGCCGTCGCCGCTCGTTTGGTCCTGCTCGGCTGCGCGATCTTTGTTTTCACGCTCACGATGATCTACGGACTGTTCAAGCCGATCTTCTCGATGAACATGTGGTCCGGAATTCCTTTCACGCTTCTGGCGGGAACGGCGATATCGGTTGGATTGGTTTTGATCGCGAAGTTTGCGAGTGCGCGCGTCGCCGCGTTCTTTACCAGCTTTCTCGCGGTGCAATGTGTGCTGAACGCTTTGTTTGATCTGAAGACGGTGTTTTTCCTGGCGTCGCCATTTGGACCCACGGTTCAGACCGATGCGGTCAACATGGCGAATGCCACCGGGATTCCGGCTATCCTCTGGACGATGATCTGGATCGGCCTGGCGCTCGCGATTCTCTGGTTTGCGATGAGACTCTATGTCGCCGGACGCGACAAAGGTTACCAGCCGGATCTTCCCTTCGAAGAAACCCCGCCCATCTAATAGTCACGAAAGCGGGGCCTGGAACAAGTCACGAAACCTAGCCTGGAACAGGTCAGGAAGAGGGGCTTGCCCCCGCTCTCTAAAACTCATACCGGTACCGGAGCGTCACACCACGCCCCGCACCGTCCACTCCCCAACTAATCCCGCGATACGACTTGTCGAAGACATTCTCGAAGTCCACAAACAGTTCCGAGTTCTCATTAAACTTGAACGCCCCGCGGACGCCAACCAAACCATAACCCGGAAGATACGGTAACAGCGGCACGAGCGTGTTGTTGTCTACTACAGTCACGCCATTGATCGTAGCGCCAACCGGAAGTATGCGATTCTGAACCTGCGCCAGCGTTTCTCCCGTAGGTATCAAGATCCCGCCCGCGGTCCCACAACCTCCGACGGGAACCGTCGTCAATCCCCGCACACATGCTCCGCGGCGGAAAAAGTTTTGGATGTTTTGTCGTGAACGCGCGGCGCCCGTTCGGCGATCGCCGAGATCGAGGGAGGAGAGACGATTCTGGCGTCCGGCGAGGGTGGAATATCCCTCGACGTAAAAACGGGGCTTCGGTTGATAACGCAAACTCACGAAACCGGTAGCCGGCGGAAGACCGCCTTCCACGTTGGGCGGCAAGCCGTTGAGAAGGCTGTGACCTCGAATATAAGTAAAATTCGCGTTTCCGCTCCACTGGTCGGTGAAACGGGCTCGGCTATTAAACTCGACGCCATTGAAACGAGCATCGTCGAAGTTTACTCGCACGAGCACCGGGCTCGTCGGCGCCGCCCCAACAAACACCAGACCGTTTTCATTCTGACCAATAATCTCTTCGCTGCCGAGGAAAGTTCCAACCGCGCCCGACGGCAACACGAGTGCCTGATCGAAATAGACGTCTTTGAGTTTTATCGTGAAGCCGGTGAGCTCGGCGCCAAAACGCCGGCTGGTGTAACGGAAACTCAGATCGAAGCTATCGCTGTACTCTGGTCCAAGACTGGTCACCGGAATTCCTGTTGACACTGCCTCGCCACCCGCTGTTGTTCCGATAAACCCGCCGCGACTCGCTGCCGTATCAGCATCAACTTCGAAACCAGTTCCCACTAACCCAATGATTCCCAGGTCAGTCGTGTTCGGCGCGCGGAATCCACGCGTGTACTTGCCGGCGATATCGAAGCCGCCGTGAACGTTTACGACCGCGCCGATCCGGCCCGAGAGAGCGCCGAACCGCGCGCTGTCATCCGGAAAGAGCGGCTGACCGTCTAATCCAGGCTCGGAGTTGCTGGCGCGCGACTGGTACGACGAAACGCTGTAACGCAAAGCTCCGTTGATGCGGAGTCGATCGGGAATCGCGGTGAAGTTGTACTGGGCAAAGAAACCATACGAGAGATAACGCGCGCCGTTTGGTATTCGTGGACGTGAGTTGCTTGTGACTCCCGTAACGGGATCAAAAGTAAACGCGGGAGCGTTGATCTTGTCGCGGTAAACGTCGGCGCCGAAGAGGAACGTGTTGCGGTCGCCAATCTGCTTGTCGAGATAAAAGTTGAAGCCTAAAACATTGGTCCGTTCGCGCTGATTCGTGATCGTGCCGGCCGGATTACCCTGGCCGCCCTGGTTGATTCTCTCTTCGCGCTGTCCGTTGTAAGAGAAGGTGAACGAGCCATTGTCGAAGATCCAAAGATCCTGTTGAAACAACCTTGCATAGAAGGTGTCGGTCATCAAATTACGCAAATCGGCAATGTTGTTTCCATCGCCGCCCAACAACTGGTCATAGCGTTTGCCGTTGTCCTGGTGGTTGCGCGCGTAGCTGAGAAGGATCTGTGTATTCTCGTCGAGGTTGTAGTTGAAGCGCGTGAGCCCGCCGTATTGAGTGAAGCCGGTGTCAGGCAGTCGAGTGCCGAACACATCGGACGGAAGACCAAGAAAACGTGTAACCGCCGCGTGGTAATCGAGCCCGGTTCCGGTTCGCAGCGTGCTGATGCGACGCGCGTTCGCGTTGAGCAGCAGACCGTACTTCTGCGTGCCGTAAGTAAACAGGGTGTTACCGCCAAAGCCGTTTGTCGGCGACGTGTAAAAGATATTGGCGTGACCGTGAAACTCGTCGTCGGCGCTGCCGTACCGCGGCGCCTGCGAGATGAAGTTCACTACGCCGCCGTGAACGTCAGAACCATATTGTGAACTGTTTGGACCACGCAGGATCTCGACTGTCTCCAGACTCGAAGGCTCGATCAAACTGAAGAACGTTCCCACGCCGCCACGCTGAGCGCTCGTCGTGTAACGAACGCCGTCCACGTAAATCGCCACGTTTCTTCCGGTCAATCCACGCACGAATACGGCGCTCAGCGACGGACTCGTGCGTTGCAGATTCACGCCCGGCTCTTCGTCGACAACCTGCGCCACGACTTCCGTCGCCCGTTCCAGGATCTTTCGTTCGTTGATGATGTTTACCTGCGTTTCAACCTGACGTGTGTCGGCGACGACACCTGCTTCGGCAGTAATTGTTACGGATTCGACGAGCGGAGTGACTTCTAAAACGACGCCAACCTGATGTGTCTTCTCGTGAGTGACGTGAATGGCTGAACGGTGTCTCACGAAACCGTTTCGCTCGACGCTGAGTTGATAGTCTCCGGGTTCGATATTTTCGAGTGTGAAAAGGCCTTCAGCGTTTGAAACGGTCGCGCGCACCACGGCCTGATTTGTGTGCAGCAGCGAAACACTTGCGCCGCTCACAATCGCACCGTCGGGATCTTTGATCGTGCCGGTGACTTTACCCCCGGGCTGTTGCCCGAAAGCGACGAGCGAGAGGAGGCATGAAAAGATAGCGCAAAGAACTAATAAGAACAGTTTTCGCATATATGTAAGGCTTAGAGAATTAGTGTAATCCGACCCGTGGACTCTAAAGCTCCGGGCAAACTACTACCAGCCGTCGTACTGTGTGTTTATTGGTGTGTGAGGTTAACTGAGAACAGCAACGACCTCTTCGACGAAGTGATGAACCGCGGCAAGCACCTGCGGCCGGCTCTCGATTGTTACGCCGACCACGACAATCGCCGAGAGCACAAACCACGGAACGAACCGAACGATCGAGGCATTGCTCACGAGTAGATGCGGATCCGCAGAGGCGAGCTCGACCAGTCGTCTGACGCGAACTTTGACCCCGGGAGAGTCGTCGCCGATCAGGAATGTCGAGACGGCAGCAGGCATCACCTGCCGTTGTCCTCGCGGAATCATTCTCGCAATTCGGACGAGCGCGGACGCGAGGTTCAAAGCTACGAGCGAACTCTTTTGCGCTGCGTGTTCGTCAGCCGCAGACTCGGACGCTTCACTCCACGCGCGATCCAGAGACCTGCCACACGGAATGATCAGCAAAGCCGCACGGCTGATTCGCATCACGGAGCGTTTGAAGTTGTCGCCCGCGGCAAGATGTCCGTACTCGTGCGCGACTGCCCCGGCGAGTTCTTCTTCGGTGAGCGACTCGAGCACCTGATTCGCGATAAACAGACGCGGTCGAATTGCGCCGACGACCGCGATGATCGGAAACGAGTGTTGCAGGACAAAAGTCGGAATGCTGATCGCTTCCAGCTCTATCGGAGTGGAAGACGCGAGCCAGTTTTTCAGGAGTGAACGAGTGGCCAGCCACGAACGCAAGCCACGCCAGATTGCCAATCCCACGCCAATAGCGGAGATCGCCGCGAGCGCGCCGAGTTTCCAGCTTACAAACTCATCGGTCGTGTGTGGCTCGTAAGTGAGATACGAAGGAATCATGAAAGCCGCAATCGCGACGATCGCGATCACCGGCGGTCCGATGCGCATCACGAAAAGTATCTCGGCGCGTGTGCGTGCCGAACACTTGCGCAGCAGCGGTTTGCAGAAACGGCCCAGGCCGGCGGCGAGCAACGTGGCAGTGGCGTTGATCGTCAGCAGGAGGGCGAGTACTAAAGTTATTCCGAGAAACGTGTACATCTCGCGTTCAGCTATTTACCGCGCAGCTCGCGCTTCTTCTCCTGGACCAGGCGATCCAGTTCATCAAGTAGTTCACGATCGCGTTCGCTGATCGTCTCGACGATACAGGCCAGCACGGGCTCAATCCCGTCGGCGCCCTGCCCGAGAAGACCATCGACGACGTCTTCCTTTATTCCACGGTCGAGATCGTCGCGGGAAACTAAAGCGGAGTATAGAAATGCGCGGCCGTCTTTGCGGCGTTCCAGCAGCTTCTTTTTGAAGAGCCTGTCGAGCGTAGTCATCAGAGTTGTGTAAGCGATGCGTTCTTCGAAAGCACGATAAACGTCGCGCACACTCACTTCGCCGAGCCGCCAGGTCTCTTCCATGACCTGGCGTTCCAACTTGCCGAGCGCGAAACAGGCGATCTCGCGTGGGCGGCGAAAGCCGCGAAGGAGAAATCGAGAAGTCTTCATTCTGTGGCATTGTCTTGCAGCAAGGGCGCAGTGTCAACGCTGCCAGGGAACTCCTCGCCAAGTCGCAAAGTCGCAAAGCGCTGCCGCGTTTCTAAGGGAGCATCCCTTTGCGTCTTTGCGCCTTTGCGAGGAATTTCTTTGCAGCATTTCGCGTTGCACATGAATTCGCGCTATCATCCCCGGTTTGCGATTTCGCCGGATTTGTCGCTGTATGCCTGAAGAAGCAATTCAAGTTAGAGGAGCCCGTGTTAATAACCTCAAGAACATCTCCTTCTCTATCCCTATAAATCAGATGACCGTGGTTACCGGCGTCAGCGGTTCCGGCAAGTCGTCGCTTGCCTTTGACACGATCTACGCCGAGGGACAGCGACGCTACGTCGAGTCGCTTTCCGCTTACGCGAGACAATTTCTCGAGCGCATGGATAAGCCGGACGTCGACGAGATCCATGGTATCGCGCCGGCAATCGCCATCCGGCAAAAGAACTCGACGCGTAATCCACGTTCGACCGTCGGCACACAAACTGAAATCTACGACTACCTGCGTTTGCTGTTTGCACGCGTGGGCCAAACGTTCTGCCGTGTGTGTGGACGGCTGGTGACGCGCGATTCGCCGGATTCCATGGCCGATGAGGTTTTAACCAGCCTGCCGGAAGGGACCAGATTTTACGTGCTCTTTCCGGCGACAGCGGGTCTCTCGGATCCTGATCGCGAAGCGCCAAAGAAATCATCGCGTCGCCGCGGCGACACGTCGCGCCAGTGGCTGACGGCGCATTTGATGAGCCTGATGCAAAGAGGATTCACGCGTCTCTTTGCTGACGGGCAGACGATCGACCTGCAGTCTCCTGACGATTACCCGCGCGACGATTTCAAGAACGTCTTTGTACTTGTCGATCGCCTGACCGCGCGCGCGGACGTTCGCCAGCGACTCGTAGATTCCCTTGAAATCTGTTTTCAGCAAGGTCACGGGACCGCCGTGGTCCAGACAGCCGATGCGGAGGCAAAACAACTGTGGTTCTCCGAGCGGTTCGAGTGCAAGTATGACCACACGATCTACGCGACGCCCGAGCCGCGTCTGTTCAGCTTCAACAATCCTTACGGCGCCTGTCCAACTTGCCAGGGTTTTGGAAATACGATCGGGCTCGATCTCGATCTCGTCATTCCGAATCCGGGGCTGTCTTTAAAGGACGGCGCGGTCGAGCCCTGGACCAAGCCGCAACATGAGTGGGCCATGACGGAGCTGAAACAGTTCTGCCGCACGGAAAAGATTCCGATGAACGTTCCGTTCAATCAGCTTTCGCGCTCGGACCAGCAGGCAATTATCGAGGGACGTGATGACTGGGGCGGCGTGCGCGGCTTTTTCGACTGGATGGAAACGAAGAAATACAAGCTCCACGTTCGTGTCTTCCTTTCCAAATATCGTGGCTACACACTGTGTCCCGATTGCGGCGGCGGCCGTCTGCGCCAGGAAGCGCGCGACGTTAAAGTCAGCGGTCGAACGTTGCCGGAAACGTGCTCACTCTCGATCAAAGAGGCGGCTGAGTTTTTTGATACGCTCCAACTCTCCCCGGAGCAGACCGCTATCGCCGAGCGAATACTTTTTGAAGTGCGGCGCAGGCTGCGCTTTATGGTTGAAGTCGGTCTCGATTACCTGACTCTCAATCGTCTCGCCTCGACACTTTCCGGCGGCGAAGCACAACGTATCCAGCTTGCCACGAACCTCGGCTCATCGCTCGTCGGCGCGCTTTACGTACTCGACGAACCGTCAATCGGTTTGCACCCGCGCGACAACGATCGACTCATCCGCCTGCTCAAAAACCTGCGCGATATCGGCAACACGGTGCTCGTCGTCGAGCACGATGCTGAAATGATGCGCTCCGCCGATCACATTCTCGACATCGGACCAGCCGCCGGGGAACTCGGCGGCCGCGTGATGTACGAAGGCGATTTCAAAGGTTTACTCGCGGACGAGACGTCGCTCACCGCGCGTTATCTGCGAGGCGACGCTGAGATCAAGGAACCACGGCAACGGCGCGTGATACAGAAACGCCGTCTCACGATTCAGGGCGCCGCCGAGCACAATCTCAAATCGATCGACGTGGAGATACCGCTCGACATGCTTGTTTGCGTAACAGGCGTCAGCGGCTCGGGCAAGTCGACTCTGATTCACGATTGCATCTACGCCGGACTGAAGAAGCAACGCGGCGAATGGCAGGGACACGTCGGAGCGTTTCAGAAACTCGACGGCGGGCAATTGATCGACGACGTGATCCTCGTGGACCAATCGCCGATCGGCCGAACACCGCGTTCGAATCCCGTCACGTACATCAAGGTTTACGACGCGATCCGGGAAGTCTTTTCGGGAACGCGCGAAGGTCAAGCCAGAGGCTTCGATCCTTCACACTTCTCCTTCAATCTTCCAGGCGGGCGTTGTGAGGTTTGCCAGGGCGACGGCACCGTCACGGTCGAGATGCAGTTTCTCGCGGACGTCGAACTGGTTTGCGAGGAATGCAAAGGCACACGCTTCAAACAGCAGATCCTCGACATTCGCTATCGTGGCAAGAACGTTCACGAAGTGCTTAGTATGACTGTGCGCGAGGCGATCAGCTTCTTTCGTGAAGTGCCGAAGATTACGAACCGTTTGCGCGTGCTCGACGACGTCGGCCTCGGATATCTGCGGTTGGGCCAATCCGCGACCACGCTTTCGGGCGGCGAAGCACAACGCATCAAGCTCGCCGCGCACTTGTTAAAAAGAACCGGGGCGAAGACGCTTTACATCTTCGACGAGCCGACGACGGGCCTGCATTTCGACGACATCAACAAACTGCTGTCCGCGTTCCGTGCGTTAATCGACGCGGGTGGCTCGTTGCTGGTGATTGAACATAATCTTGATGTGATCAAGACTGCCGATCACGTGATCGATCTCGGTGCGGAGGGTGGTGACGCCGGCGGCTACGTTGTCGGAATCGGCACGCCGGAAGAGATAATGCAACTCCAGGGTTCGTACACAGGTCGATTTCTCCGCGACTACCTTGCGAAATCAAACGGCCACAGCAAATAAGATCCCGCTGCGACGGCGTCTTCTTTACGTCGGAATCATCTACGCCTTCTTTCTTCTGCTGCTGCTTTCGATTGAACTGATAACTCGCCTGGCGTTTCCGCGAGTTGAAAGTCTCGAGTTGTTTGTCGCGACTTCGCAACAGAAGATGCAGGTGGCGAGCGCGCAGCAGTCGGTAATCTTCGAAGGCGATCCCCTACTGCTCTGGCGTCTTGAAACCAAACCTCAACCACGCGGTTTGGGATTTCACGGTGCTCTCGACAAACGCCCAGAGCTTTCGTGCTGATTATCCGATCGGTGCAAAGCCGGCCGGAACATTTCGGGTTGTGTGTCTCGGCGATTCGGTGACGTTTGGCTATCGCGTTCCGCCCGTCTGGCCGGAGAGGCCAAACGATTACGATCGTGACTGGCTGCCGTTTCCGATGTTGCTCGAAAAAGAGCTGCGGCGAGTAAATCCGAATCGAGGGATCGAGGTGTTTCCGATGGCGGTTCCCGGTTACACGAGTCATCAGGGACTGGCCTGGTTGCGACGCGATATCGAATATCTACAGCCTGACATGGTGATCGCGAGCTTTGGCTGGAACGACGCGAGCGTGAGTGATGCGCCTGACCGGGAAGCGATTAATACGCAATGGTATCCGGTTGCAATACGCTGGTTGATCGATCACAGTCAGACGTTTGCGCATGCGACGCGATGGTTGCGGTCGCGTAATGCTGCGCCGGCGGCGGCGGCGCATCATCCGGTGCCACGTGTTTCCGAGTCGGAGTACCTGAGAATTTCCGCGCGATCGTAAACGTGGCGCGAGATCATGGAGCTTCGGTAATCGTGATCGGCGCTCCGTATCGCGATAGCATCACGAATCCGCCCGAGGCGCAGTTGATGACTCGATATCGAGCGGCGCTAAAGTCAGCCATGCAGCAGACGGGAACGCCGTATCTCGAGATTATCGAACTTACGGAAACGGCGGGCAGTGTGAACGAAGGGTTCTTTGGTGAACTGATCCACCCAAACCACATGGGCCACCGTCTGATGGCGTCGGAACTTCTGAAGCTGATGGGTCAGCGTCGCCTGCTCGGCGATTTGCAAGTACCTGAGTTTGTTCCGTAAAAGATTTCCTCGCAAAGGCGCAAAGACGCAAAGAAATTCCCTGAGAAGCGCGGCAGCGCTTTGCGCCTTGCGCCTTTGCGAGGAAACTTTTTTCAGAGAAGGAGTTGAAAGATGAGTCTTAGTAAACAGATCGTCGCGGACCTGACGGCGTCGATGAAGGCGCAGGACGCAAGCCGCACCTCGACACTGCGCATGGTGAAGGCCGCCATGATGAACCGCCAGATCGAAAAAGGTTCCGAGCTGGATGACGACGACATGCAAAAGCTGCTGCGTTCGCTCGTGAAGCAACGACGCGATTCGATCGAGCAGTATGAGAAAGCCGGCCGCCAGGAACTCGTCGCCAAAGAAAACGCCGAGATCGAAGTCATCGAAACCTACCTGCCTCAGGCTGCCTCGCAGGAAGAGATCGAACAGGCGGTCGCGGCTGCCATCGCCGAAACAGGCGCGAGTTCAATAAAAGACATGGGTAAAGTGATGAAGGCGACACAGGCCGCTTTGGCCGGAAAAAACGCGGACGGGCGAGTCGTGAGTGAGGTCGTAAAGACCAGACTGGCAGGGTCCTGAGCGCGGTTGCTTGAACAGGACCCTTTCCGTATAATTCACAGCTTGCTCGAAGGCACGGAGTCTTGTCCGGTGGGTTTCTCGCCCACTTTTTCTTTTGGGCGAGAACCTTCGGAGGTGGGATGGCGAACGAATCGATTGCAGAAAGGGTTCAGGAGTTAGCTGAACGAGTCGCAATCGACCATGGCCTCGAGCTGGTTCACGCCGAAGTTGCCGGCCCCGAGAACAAGCCGATTGTTCGTATCTTCATTGATAAGCCGCAAGGTGTGACTCACGAGGATTGCTCGGCGGTGAGCACCCACCTGGGGACGATTCTGGATGTGGAAGACTTTATTCATGCTTCCTACACCCTTGAAGTATCGTCGCCGGGCCTCGAAAGAGGTCTTTATAAACGCGCCGATTTTGAAAGATTCGCAGGCAGTCAGGCGAAGATGAAAACGCGCCAGCCGATTGGCGGCCAGCGCAATTTCCGGGGGCTTTTGCTGGGAGTGGATGGCGACGACGTCCTTTTTGAAGATCGAACCAACGGCCAGGTGCGTGTTCCTCTCGGTTTGATTACCAAAGCAAACCTTGAAGTGGACGTAAGCGCGGATTTGCACAGAGGACAAACAACTGAATAGGCTCAACGACGCGGATGGGTATCCGGCGCCGAGCCACTGAGGTAGAGGACTTTCATGAGTTCATCGATTGCACAAAACATCGAGGCGCTTTGCCAGGAACAGGGCATCGAGCGCGACCTGGTCATCGAAGCGATGAAGGAGGCCGTTAGAGCGGCCGCCAAAAAACAGTTTCGATCCGGTGAAGACATTCAGGTTGACTGGAACGCCGAAACCGGCATCGAGCTTTCGGCTTCGAAGGTCGTAGTCGACGAAGTTGAAAACCCGCTACCGAACTCTCTATCGTCGAAGCTCGAGAACTCGCCGGTGACGAAGTTGAATTAGGCGACGCGCTCTTGCTGCCGTTGCCGATGGAAGAGTTGGGACGTATCGCCGCTCAAACAGCCAAGCAGATACTGTTTCAGAAAGTCCGTGACGCTGTTCGCAGCAACGTTTACGAGCAGTACATCGACAAGATCGGCGACCTCGTCAACGGCTACGTCAAACGATTTGAACGCGGCAACATAATCGTCGACCTGGGAAATCTGGAAGCGATTCTTCCCCGTTCCCAGCAATCGCGCGGCGAGCAGTGGAACCAGGGCGAAAGAATTCGCGTCGTCATAAATAACGTGTCCAAGGAATCCAAAGGACCACAGGTCGAAGTTTCACGCACTTCTCCGGAACTGCTTTTGCGGTTGTTTGAAATGGAAGTTCCTGAGATTTACGACGGCACGGTCGTGATCAAGTCGGCCGTGCGCGAACCGGGCGAGCGCGCCAAGATCGCAGTGATGTCAAACGAGCGAGACGTCGATCCGGTCGGCGCATGCGTCGGTATGAAAGGTTCACGCGTGCAGGCGATCATTCGCGAATTGCGCGGCGAGAAGATCGACATCATTGAGTGGTCAGACGAGCCCTCGGTATTTGCCGCCAACGCACTTTCACCGGCGAAAGTTAATCAGGTCAGAATTACCGACATCGAAAACCGGCAGATGGAAGTCATCGTCAACGAAGACCAACTCTCCCTGGCGATCGGCAAGCGCGGCCAGAACGTTCGGCTCGCGACCAAGCTCGTCGGCTGGAACATCGATATTCGCAGTGAGGAAGAGATCAAGCGCGAAGTCACCGAACAGATGGGTGCGCTCATCGCTTCCGGCGAATCAGTGCCGCTTTCTGCTATCGAAGGTGTCACTGCGCAGCAGGCTGAAGCACTCGCGGAGCACGGCATCAACGATATCGACGCGCTCGCGCAAACCACTGTTGACGATCTCGTCGAGTTCCTCGACCTGAGTTTGGATGAAGCCGAAGTGATCCTGAGCGCGGCGCAGGCCGTTGTCGCATTGCGCAATCGCAACGTGGGTGAAGACGGAAACTGGCGGAAGAAGGCAACACGCAGTTTCAGCAGAGTTCGACGAGTCGATGGACGAAGAAGTCGAACCATCATCTGCAATGACTGCCGCAGGTTACGACGAAGCCGTCGAGAATGGTGTTCCCTTCACGGCCGAGTCTGAAATCAGCGCGTGGGAATCGGCCGATCCGGTTTCACTGACCGAAGCCGAGCCTATCGCGGCTGACGAGATTGCTTTGCAGGAACCCGGTCGCGATTTGCGGCCTGACACAATCACGCCGTCTCCTGACATAACTTCCTCGGGCGTCGAAGCATACGAAGCCATCGAGGAAGTTGCGTGAGGAGGTTTTGGCGGAAGATGAAGAGTTTGCTTCAGAAGCCACCGCTGACGAAGCAGAAACATCGACTCCCGCAGTTTCGGAAGATGCTGCATCAGGCGGGAGTGCGGACGATGAGAACCAGTGATGCAGCCACGTAGTAACAACACAAATGCGGTCTATTCGGGCCGTTTGTGTTGCCCGCTTTGCCCCTAGCTGTCACGCGCCGAACTTCTGATCGACGCTGGAAGTGGTTGGGCCAGGCGGTCCCAATCACTTTTAGGTCGTCAGGACGCGGAATAAAGCGTCGAGAAGGAGTGCATGACAGTTTCCTCAAAAGTTCGTATTTACGATCTCGCCAAAGAATTAAAGCTCGATACCAAGCGACTCATTGAAGAGGTGCGCCGCGAAGGTGTCGACGTCAGCGTTCCCTCCAACTCGGTATCCAAGGAGCTGGCCGAGAAGATTCGGAACAAGTACTTTCCGAAGAAGGAAACGGCCGTCAAGCGCACGGTGAAGGTCGTGAAGCGCGCGGCGCTGCCGACTCCGGAAGCACCTGTCGTCGAAGCCGAGCCCGAGGTTCACGGAACCTGAACCAGTCGAGCCGCCTCGCCGCCCGCCCCGGTTGCAGCCGAACCGGTCGAAGCGCCCGTTGCTGCAACTCCGCCGCCGTGCGCAAGCAGCCAATCACCCGGCTGGTTAAAAAGATGAGTCCGCCGCCGGTACGCGAGCGGAAGCTCCGGTTATCGAGGAAGTAGCTCCGCCGCCGCCCGTGGTCGAAGAGCCGCGCCGCCGAGGCGCTGTTGAGCGCCGCCGGTTATTGAAGAGGCAGCCGATCAGGCGCCGGAAATTGTCGCGCCGACAAATGGCGCTGAAGTGAAACCGACACCTGCCGCCGCCTTCGCGGCAGGTCAGAGTTTTGCGACCAACAGCGGCGGCACTGAACGCGGGCATTCGACCCGGCGAACGCGCGCCGGTGCCGACGCCGCCGCCGGCAATCACGCCGAAGGAACGAGTCGATCGCGACTCGAGAGTCAGAGAGCGGCCTTCCCTGCCCCGCGCCGAGCGTCTCGGGAACGCCCGGCGAAACCGCGACTCCGCAAACTACTTACATTCCACCGCCGGATGCAGGACGCCGTCGTTCGCGACGCGCCAGTCCACGCGGCGGCAGAAAGATCGAGGGCAAGGGCCGGAAGGTTCGACAAGGGCGATTTCATTCCGCCGCCAAAGGCTTTGTCGCTCGAAGACCGCATTGCCGGTCGGCATGGAGATGCCGGTCTCAGGCGCATTGAAAGAGGTTCGTCTGATCGAAGGTTCCACCGTTAAGGAGTTTGCGGAGAAACTCGGAATCAAGCCGAAAGACGTCGTGACTCTGCTGTTGCAGCGCGGCGTTTTTGCAACCATCAATCAACCGCTGATGGACGACGTCGCCGCCGATCTCGGCAAACGATTTGGCTACGACGTCTCGTTCGTGCCGTTTGAAGAGATGGTGGCGGAAGAAGAGTTTGAAGAACTGATCGCCACCGACGCCGACGACGTTGAATTGCCACGCGCGCCCGTCGTCACAGTGATGGGCCACGTCGATCACGGTAAGACGTCGTTGCTCGACGGCATTCGCACTACCGACGTTGCGGCCGGCGAAGCAGGTGGCATCACGCAGCACATCGGCGCTTACAGTGTGCAGGTTCCGAGTCCGGACAATCCTGGCGAAACTCGTCGCGTCGTGTTTCTGGATACGCCGGGTCACGAAGCGTTCACAATGATGCGTGCGCGCGGCGCGAAGGCGACCGACATCGTCGTGCTCGTAGTCGCTGCGGACGACGGCGTGATGCCGCAGACGATCGAGGCAATCGAGCACTCGCGAGCGGCTGATGTTCCGATCATCGTCGCCATCAACAAGATCGACAAACCTGATGCGAATCCGGATCGCGTCAGGCAGGAGCTGGCCCAACAGGGACTGTCGCCGCTCGAGTGGGGCGGCGAGACTGAAATGGTCCAGGTGTCCGCGAAGAAGCGAGAGAATCTTGAAACGCTGCTCGAGACGATTCTGTTGACTTCAGACATTCTGAATCTGCGCGCCAGCCCGACTCGTCTGGCATCGGGCGTCGTGCTGGAAGCAAAACTCGATCGTGGCCGTGGTGCGGTAGCGACCGTGCTGGTGCAACAGGGAACGCTCAGAATTCACGAACCATTCATCGTTGGACAGATCTCGGGCAAGGTCCGCGCAATGTTCAATGATCGTGGTGAGCCGATCACCGAAGCTGGACCGGCAACACCCGTGGAAGTGCTTGGATTGCAAGGCGTGCCGCAAGCGGGCGAGAGTTTCCAGGTAGTTTCAGACATCAGTAAGGCCCAATCGATCTCGCAACATCGTCAAATGATGAGCCGTCAGGCGACGCTGCTGCAAACAACCAAACGTGGTATCGAAGCGCTGGGCGAGAGTGAAGTTAAGGAACTTCTGGTCATTATCAAAGCCGACGTTCAGGGTTCAGTTGAAGTGTTGAAGTCGACGCTGCAAAAACTCTCTACCGATCGCGTGAAGGTGAAAGTGATCCGATCGGGCGTTGGAGCGATTACGGAGTCAGACGTTCTGCTTGGTTCCGCAACGCAGGCAGGATCATCCTCGTCGGCAGTCGTGATTATCGGCTTCAACGTGCGGCCGGAAGCACGCGCGGCTGACGTCGCGAAACAGGAAGAGGTCGATATTCGTCTCCACTCGATCATCTACAAGGTTGAAGAAGAGATTCGCGCGGCCATGATCGGCATGCTCGAAGCGATTGAGAAGGAGAAGATCCTCGGCAAGGCCGCAGTCAGAGAAGTGTTCCGCGTTCCGAAAGCCGGAACAGTGGCCGGCTGTATGGTCATCGACGGTTTGATTCGTCGCAATGCGAAGGCGCGGCTGATTCGCGATGCTGTAGTGGCCTGGGAAGGCAACATTTCATCGTTGCGGCGGTTCAAGGACGACGTGTCCGAAGTTCGCGAAGGCTTTGAGTGTGGCATCAGTTTGGAAAACTTCAACGACCTCAAAGTTGGAGACCAGATTGAGGCTTACGTTATCGAGCGAGTCGCGGCGACGGAGTTGTAGGAGAGGAGCAGAAATAGGAGCAGGAGCAGATTGCAGGAGCAGGTTTTCAACCTGCTCCTGCACGCTGCTCCTGGACCTGAGTAATGCGTCGAAGGAAAGAACTGCTGACAGTCTCAAGGAAGAGATTGCTCAGATTGTCGGTTACGAACTGGAAGACCCGCGATTGACGATGGTCACGGTCACTGACGTTCGTCTGTCGGCTGACAAACGAGCAGCGCGTGTTTACGTCACGGTGGCAGGTGACGAGGAAGAGCACAAAGCGGCGCTCGCAGCTTTGAAGCACGCCGCGCCGTACGTGCGAAAACAACTGGGACTCTCGTTGAATCTCCCGCGCACGCCCGAGATTCACTTCGTGCGCGATCGCGTCGAAGAGGAAGGCGAGCGCGTCGATCAACTGCTGCAGGAGATCGAGCAGGAATGGGAAAGACAAGGAAAGGATGACGGATGAGGTGAATGGCGAACTGTGTAATTGGGCTTTGTAATTGTCAGCGATTTCCTGGAGCCGGTAACGAACAAAGTTCAAGCCAAAGTCCAAAGATCGCAGTTCATCCGCAATCTCGCAATTATGCTTAGTCAAGTAGTCGAGCTGATCGAGGCAAAACGTCGTTTCGCGATCACCTCGCACATTCGTCCCGACGGCGATAGCTTGGGATCGTCACTCGGTCTTTACTGGTTGCTGCGCGCGCTCGATAAAGATGTCGAAGTCATCATGCGCGATCCGGTGCCACACGCGTACCAGCAACTGCCCGGCGCAAACGACGTGCGCGTCACTCCTGCAGTTGATCCTTCCTATCACGCCGTTTTCGTGATCGAGTGTTCCGACATCACTCGGCCGGGTCTCGCGGATCTCGAAAAGCAATTCGTCGTCAACATCGATCACCATTCAACGACCGCTCTCTTCGGCAACATCAACTGGATCGACTCGACTGCTTCCGCGGTCGGCGAAATGATCTACAACCTCTGCAAAGCTACCGGCGTTCGCGTCACGAAAGAGATCGCAGAGTGTGTCTACACTGCGCTGATAACCGACACCGGATCGTTTCATTACTCGAATACTACCGAGCGCACGTTCAAAGTTGCTTCCGAGCTCGTTCGCACCGGCGTCAAGCCTGCGAAGACTGCTGAAGCGGTGTTTGCGAGTTATCCCTGGAGCAGGATTCAGTTGATGGGCGCGGTGTTGTCCACTGCGCGACGGGATGAAAGCGGACGCGTCGCTTGCATGCGGCAGACGCTGGAAATGCAACAGCAGGCGCAGGCTTCGGATGAAGATGCGGATGGGTTTGTTAACTATCCGTTGACTGTCGGCGAAGTTGAAGCGGTCGCGATGCTCAAGGAATGTGAACCCGGAATTTATCGCACAAGCTTGCGATCGAAGGGCGACGTCAACGTCGCGAAAGTAGCCGAGAAATTTGGCGGTGGCGGACATCGCAACGCGGCCGGATGCACGCTCACGGGGAAGCTGGGAAGAGGCCGAGAGCGTCGATAGTCGGGCTGTTGCTCGACGCCGTGAAACGCGCGAACGGCGCCGCGCGACATCACCGAAGACGCACTGAAGGACGATCAGAACCCGTAGTTTGACCACAAAGACTACTCATGCGACGATCTATTTGTGGGGTGGTGCACTTCGTGGCCACCCGTCACTCATAAAGGCAACAATGGTTGAGAAAGAAAAAAAGTACAAGTGGCGTCGCGAGGATTACCAGGAGAAGACGCGCGGTCTGTTGATGGTCCATACGGGAAACGGCAAGGGCAAGACGACGTGTGCGCTTGGTTTGATGATGCGCGCGGCGGGACGAGGTTTGAACTGCTGCATGATTCAGTTTATGAAGTCGCGCAACGATCGCTACGGCGAGCATGTCTCGGCTGAAAAGCTCGGCATTGAAGTTCACACGATGGGCGACGGCTTTACCTGGGACACGAAGAATCCCGACCAGGACATCAAGACCGCGCGTGAGACGTGGGCACTCTGCGTCGAGAAGCTGCGCTCCGGCGATTACGACCTGCTGGTTTTTGATGAACTGGTTTACGTGTTGAGTTACAAGATGCTGCCGGTTGAGCGAGGTGATGGAGAATTTCGCTCCATTCGCGCTGCGCAACCTGCGCTGCACATCGTTGTCACCGGCAGAGATGCGCCGCCGGAGTTGATCGAAGCCGCCGATCTCGTAACCGAGATGACGGAGATTAAGCATCCTTTCACTGCCGGGATACGCGCGCAGCAGGGCATTGAGTTTTGAATCACGGATTTCGCGCATTCACTCTTGTGATAACCTTCCCCGCATTCCATGGCCTGGTTTAACAAGAAAAGTAAGCGAATAGAGGCCGTTCCGCCCGAAGAACGCGTGGTGAAGACTGAAAACGTCTTCCTCAAATGCGAAGGATGCGAGGCCCATCTGTTCAAAGGCGAACTCGAAGATGGTATGCAGGTGTGCAAACACTGCAGCTACCATTTCCGCATCGGCGCGCGTGAACGGCTGGCGCTGCTTTTCGACGAAGGCAAGTTTGAAGAGCTCGACGCCGAAGTGATCTCGATCGATCCGCTCGAGTTCGTCGACAGCAAGCCTTACTCGGACAGGCTCAAGCAGGCGAGAGACAACTCTGGTCTGCCGGAAGCGATTATCAACGGGCGCGGCACGGTGGGTGATCATCCCGTCGTCGCGGGCGCGATGGATATGAGTTTCATCGGCGGCTCGATGGGCTCGGCAGTCGGCGAAAAAGTTACGCGATTGATCGAACGCGCGATGGAAGAGCATAGCGCGGTAATAATTTTTTCCGCATCGGGCGGCGCGCGCATGCAGGAGGGAACGCTTTCGCTGATGCAGATGGCGAAGATCTCCGCGGCTCTTGCGGCGCTTGATGAAGCGCGTTTGCCGTTCATTTCAGTCCTTACGGATCCAACTACAGGCGGCGTCACTGCGAGTTTTGCGATGCTTGGGGACGTCATCATCGCAGAGCCAAAGGCATTGATCGGATTTGCTGGTCCAAGAGTGATCGAGCAGACGATTCGCCAGAAGCTGCCGCGAGGATTTTCAGAAATCCGAGTTTCTCCTGGACCACGGAATGATCGACGCCATTGTCGACCGCCGCGAGCTGCGCGACTACGTGGTGAAGGTGTTGAACTTCATGATGAATCCCGAGATTCACGGTGAGTCAGACATCGAACGAGCGCGGCGCGCCGCGAAACTCAAAGACTAGTCACCAAGAAGCACAAAATTCACAAACAAAGTAAACTTCATCAGAGTACTTTCTTTTACTCAGCTTTTTTTCTTTGTGACTTTTGTGCTTCTTTGTGGCGATTGGTGATATGAATTTTGAGGCCGCCGTTCGGTATTTGCTGAGTCTTGGCCACGAAACGCTTGCGATCAAACTCGGCCTTCGCAACACCGAACTTCTTCTTAACTCCCTCGACAATCCCCAACGCGCGTTTCCCGCGGTTCAAATCGCCGGCACAAATGGCAAGGGCTCCACTGCGGCTATGCTCGACTCAATCTGTCGCGCGGCTGGAATCAAAAGTGGTCTCTACACGTCACCTCATCTCGTTTCCATCACAGAACGCATCAGGTTTTCCGGGGACGCGATCACGACACAGCAGTTTGCGACTTGCGCGACGGTCGTTCGCGATGCTTCGGAACAGTTGCTCACGGACAAAAAGATCGAGGCCCTCCCGACTTTTTTTGAACAGTTAACGGCGATTGCTTTGCTTGCGTTTCGTAACACGAAGATCGATCTCGCAATTCTCGAGACCGGTTTGGGTGGGCGGCTCGATTCAACTACGGCCGCGCAGGCGGGCATCGTTGCGATCACGCAGATCGCAATGGACCATGAAGAATACCTGGGCCATACAATCGAGAGCATCGCTAGTGAAAAGGCGGCTATCATTCGCCCCGGCACGCGCGCGGTGATCGCGAAGCAAACGCCCGAAGCCCTCGCGGTTCTATTACAACGTTGCGAACAGACGGGCGTCACTCCAATTCTCGATGAAGACATTCACACGATTGAATCGACTACGAGCGACGGCCGGTTTTGCGTCACATTCGAAACTTCCAGTGACTTTTATAAAGACGTTTGTCTCGGACTGCGCGGACGACATCAGATTGATAACGCGTCGGTCGCGATTCGGCTCGCGGAGCTGTGCCGCGATCATGATTTTGCCATTCCGCACGGTGCAATCGTTGCCGGAATCGAGTCGGCTCAGCATCCCGGGCGGCTCGAGCTGATCGAAACAAATCCCGCGTTTCTTCTGGACGGCGCCCACAATCCTGCCGGTTGCGAGTCTCTGAGGGATTATCTGAATCAATTTGCGCCGCGACCGTTAACTTTGGTTTTTGGCGCCATGCGTGATAAGCAACTGGATCGCATTGGAGAGATTCTCTTCCCGATCGCAAATGTGCTCGTATTGACACCGATTGAAAATCCGAGAAGCGCATCAATTGAAACGCTTCGGTCCATTGCCGATCGGTTTGCGCGGGAAACAGTTGTTGAAGCGCGATCAAGTGGGGAGGCACTGGAGATCGCGCGCACGACCACGCCCCCTGAAGGTTTAATCTGCATAGCCGGGTCGCTCTATCTCATCGGCGAAGTGAGGCCGGCAATCATGAACACGTCTTTGGAAAACACGATATGACAACACCACATAAAGAGTTGCCGAAAATCATCAGCAGCCAGAAGGTTTTTGACGGTCGCATCTTCAACGTCACGGTCGACACGGTGAGTGAAGGCGAGCTGACATATCAACGCGAGGTCGTGCATCACGGCGGCAGCGCCGTGATCGTGCCCGTGTTCGATGACGGCACCGTCGCGCTCGTTCGACAGTATCGTCACCCAACGGTTCGTTACCTTCTCGAAGCTCCGGCGGGAACGCTCGCAAGTGGCGAGAGACCTGAGATCGGAGCGGCGCGCGAGCTTCAGGAAGAGCTCGGACTCACAGCTGAAAGACTCGATAAACTTTCTGAGTTCTTTGTGTCGCCGGGGTTCTGCGAAGAGAAGATGTGGGTGTATCTCGCAACCGGGCTTTCGGAAGGAAAACAGTCGCTCGAAGACGACGAGCTTTTGGAAGTCGTGCGACTGCCGATCGAGGACGCGCTGGAGATGATTACGACGGGAGAAATCCAGGATGCAAAAACAATCATCGGCTTGATGCTGGCGGCGCCGCGAGTGGGCTCTCCATTGATGACGATTGATTATCCTGCGGTCTGAATAAAGTTGACCAGCACAGGGCAACCCCCTAAACTCACCGAAGTGTTTACCGAAAAACCTTCTGAACAATTAACGCCGCCGCTGAGCGAAGAAAAACAGGCAAACCCGCCGGTCGCAGGCTTCAGCGAAGAATTTCAGCCGGTTCCCGCTCCTGAAAACGGATGGCTTCCATGGGTCGAGGTCGCCAAAGCGTTCAGTATCTGGATTGCAAGCGTTGGGCTACTCCTGGTCGTCCCCGTCATAGTTTCACTTCCGTATTTGATTTATAAAATTGCGACCGGCGGCAGCCTGTCGCCCGAATATCTTCAGGCCGACACTTCCCTGATCTTCTTCTCAGTAATAGGAATTATTCCCGCTCACGTACTCACACTCATCGCCACGTGGATGATCGTCTCGGAGGGCGGACGGCGACCCTTCTGGAAAACTGTCGGCTTCGAGTGGCCGCAAATGATGAGTCCGCGGATGGTGGTAATGTCGAGCCTTTTGCTGTCTTTGGTTCTTCTCGCCCTGGCGTGGCTGGTGACCAGTCTCTATGGAGGCGGCGAGACGCAACTCGATATGCTAATCAAGAGTTCGATCCCGACGCGTTTCGCGACGGCTTTTGTGGCAGTTGCGACTGCGCCTCTGATCGAGGAAGTGATCTACCGGGGAGTGCTTTATCCGGCGCTCGAAAAAGCGGCCGGTGTGACGATCGCCGTCGTCGTCGTTTCACTTCTTTTTGCGGGAGTTCACGTCTTCCAGTACATCAATAACGTGTCGGTGATCATCATGATCACGCTACTGAGCTTCACGCTGACACTGGCCCGCGCGGTCACCGGCAAACTGCTTCCCGCCTTTATCATTCATCTCGTCTTCAACGGCGTCCAATCGCTGCTCATCGTGCTTGGGGCTTTCGTCAATAACGACGCGCTCAAGTAAATCTCATGTCATACAACGTCGTGGTTGTGGGTGCTGGTATCGGTGGCCTGACCGTGGCGGCATTGTTGTCTGCGCGCGGAATAAATACCTGTTTACTTGAACGGCAGTCCCAGGTTGGCGGATGTATCGGGCGCGTGGAATTTTCCGGTCACGACTTCGAGCCGGGCATGGGGCTTTACACCTCTTTTGGTCCCGGCGGCGTCTATCAAAAACTCTTTTCGGATTTGCCGGTCGATGCGCCGCAAGTGTCTTTACTTGCCTCGCCGTACGTCATGCGGGGGACCGACGGCACCGACGTCAGAGTCGATCACGAAGACTTGTATTCAATCGCGGGTGGTCCGGCGAGTCTGGCTGAGCGACTTGCCGAGTCGATAAAGCTGAGCGGCGGGAAGGTGCGTTTGAATAGCCCGGTGCTGCGTCTTGCGTTTGACGATTCAGATACGGCGATTGGAGTCGATCTCCTGAGTGGCGAAAGAATGCTCGCCAAAAAGGCGATCGTCAGCAACATGACGGTTTGGGACACTTACGGAAAGCTGATCGGCCTCAACCGAACGCCTGCCGAGATCAAAAAGCAGTTGAACGCACTTCGCGGGACCGGAGTTTACGTTCTTTATGCGAGCATGGACGAGTCGGCCGTGTCGCGTTTGCCTGCGGAACGTATGCTCGTCGAGGACAGCGCCGGCGAGTTTAGCGTTGCGATCGCGTCGGGTGCTGCGCCGCCCGGGAAACGTGCCGTGACATTCAAAACCGAGACGGATATCGAGTCGTGGTTCGCGTATCAAACGAGTGAAGAAGATTATGAAGAGTGGGACCAGACGGCACTCGAACAGTTCTGGCAGCGTATCCACACGGCGCTACCGGAACTCGGCAGCGACATCGAAATCATCGAAACCGCCAACCCACGAACGTACTACGACTTGACTCGCCGAAAGCTCGGAATGGTTCTCGGCATCCAGCCGGCACGCACTTCCCCTCCGGCCAATGTACTCCCAAACCTCTTTCTCGTCGGCGACACCGTCAGCCCGCACGCGCGGCTCGATTCTGTCGTGGAATTCGCCGTCTCAGTAGCCAATAAGATCGGCCGCTAGCAACTTTTCTGTTTACAAGGCGCAATTGTCTGGTGTATAGAGTCACCAGACAATATGTTTGTAACTGTGGATGAAAGAGATGCGCGGCCCCTCTATCAGCAGTTGGTGGACGAGATTAAGACCCTGATTGCGCGCGGCGAATTGGAGGCGGGAACTCTTCTTCCGCCCGTGCGCCAAGTGGCCTCCGACCTCGGCGTTAACCTGAATACAGTGGCTTTTGCTTACAGAAGACTGCAAAAAGAAGGGCTTATTCGGGTGAGACACGGCTCCGGCGCAGTCGTCATATCGCAGACGCTCAAAGAAAAACCCGACGATCGGCTGCGCGCGCAGTTAAGAACAGCGCTTACACAGCTAATTCTCGCCGGGCTGAAGCAGCCGGAAATCAAGACCCTCATTAACGAGGAATTGGACGAACTCCTGAAAGAACCCCGCCGGTCTGCCTGACTTACTGGTTAGGCCGCGAGATCTCCATGCTCTTGCGCGGCATCCGCTCCGGCATTTCTCTCGGAGCAGGCCGGCTCATTCCGCCACCATTCCCAAAACCCCCGCTTGGCGCAGCGCTGGGCGGCGGCGCAGGCCGGTAAGTTCCACCGCCTCCAGACGACGAGCCGCCGCCTGAAGAGCTGCCTCCGTTATTGCCGCCTGTGCTATACGATCCGTTGTTCCGATCCGAGTTTGTCGGCGGATGGTAATAAACCGAAGTCGTGTAGGAATTGCCGTAAGGCGAGCCCCAGCCATAAATGAACGGCAGGAACGTGTAACAACCGGCGCGGCTGTTGTAGAACCATAATCCCAATCCGCGATTCGAGAACGGATCGTCTCTAAACGAGGCGAATGCCGAATTGAGCATCCGCTCGCTGATGCGTCGATTGGCTTTAGCAAGCGTTTCCGCCCGTTCCTTGCTCCAAACGTCCACTTCTTCCTTGTCTTTGACCTTCTTCTCTTCCTTCGTGAGCTTCGCGACCGAGACGTTTGTGGCGCTGAAAACTACTTTATTCCCGCCCTTAACCTTTGTATGTGAATCGCTCAGGATTACTCGACCTTTGCGAACTATCAGTTCCGTGGCGTCGCCCGGCACGACGTTCAGCCGGTAAAGTCCCTGCCGCACAATCGCGAAATTCGTGTGTGGCGTGCTGATGCTGATGTTCAACTCAAGACCATCCGCCCCGGTCGCCTCAACGATGGCCGTGCCCCGCATCAAGCGAACCTCGAGATTTGCGAGCGAGTTATTCGACAACTCCACTTCCGAGTCGCCTCCCACGCGGAGATAGGAACCCGGATTCAGGAGAATCTCGACTCGCCCATCGTAAGCCGTTCGGACGCGATCGCCGGCGTTCAGATCATCGGTGATCATGAGCTGTTGCCAATCCGCATCACCCCTGGCATAGACGCTGGCCTGCCCGGTGATGGCGTTGATCCCACCCGCTTTGGCCGAAATCACGAACTTTTCCCGATTTTGCGCAAGGCATACAAGCGAAGTACAAAGAATGAGTGCGATGGAAATAATAGACAATGCTGGGAGGCTGGAACTTTTTTTCATCGATCCCTCCGATTTACTACTCAGGATGTGAGCTGGTCGATAATCTCGCGAGCATTATAGTCTGCGCGGGAACATTTACAAGTTTTTCGCGTCGCGACCCGAAAACTTACTGACTCTGACTTTTCTCGCCAACTTTGGCGTAATAGCCGCGCTTCGTTCGGGCAAAGATATCCGTGCGCTTAATCAGGTGGACTTCAACTGAACGCCACTTGCCGTCGGGTGATTTGTTTGTCGGCCGGTACCCGATGCTGTAGACGGTGCTGAGATCTCGGACCACTTGAGCGTATACAGATTCAAGATCCTCGAGTCGCGCGGCTCGATACATGGGCGTTCCGCAAACGTTTGCGATTTGTCCAAGCTGTTCGCGAGCCTGCGCGTAAGCCGCGCGCGGAACGTGGTAGCGCTTGACGTTCTCTTCTTCGGTATCGAGATAAATCGGGAACACGATCGTCTCGGAATCCCTGATTCGCGCCAGCAGCATTTCGAACGGCAGTCGCGAGCCTGGTCCGGGCACATCCGGGATGGCGTTATCGATCCCGTCAGTCATTACGACGACGGCGCTGCGACGCCTCGCTGCCTGCGGAATCAAACCCCTCAAGACATAATCGAGGGAATCCCAGAAGTTTGTTCCGCCGATCGCATCGTCCATTTCATCGATCGTCTTCTTCAACTTGCGACGATCCAAACTGAAAGATGAATAGAGCGCCGGTTGATCCGTGAACGTCACGAGTGCGATGCGGTCGACGTCGCGTGCGGCATCGACAAAACGCTTCGCGGAGTTGCGAATCATCTTCAGATTTTTTGCATTTGAACCGGAAAGGTCAAGCAGCAGGACAAGATCGAAAGGCGCATCGGCAGCTTCGAAAAACGATATCTCCTGTGGCACCCCGTCTTCCATGACCAGGAAGTCTTTCGATTCCAGCAGAGGGATCGGAGCGTTCGGAGCAAATCCCAGCACGCTCACCTTCAGATCGACTAAATCCGAATCGATGCGAACAGTGTCAGACGGATCCTGACCTGCGGCGACGATACTACAGAAAACCAAAAGAAAGGCGCCCAACCTAATTCGCATAATACCCACGTTTGCCGCGCGGAACCGCGTTAGTGCGGTTAACACCAATTCGAATTGCTCGCCACTTTCCATCACGCGCACTGTTTGACGGGCGATACGCCAAACTGTACATCGTCCCCAGATCCGCTACGACCTGCTCATAGGCGCCCGCGAGATCAGTCAATCGCTCCACCGGAAAAAACACGCCGCCTCCGGCTTCCGCCATCTCCTTCATACGATCGTGCCCGGCGTCAAAAGCTTCCGGTTGCGTATCGAGCGGGCTCATCGCTTCGTACTCGGTATTCAGCCACAACGTGTAAAGAACTCCGTCAAACTCCTGAATATTTCGAAGCGTTTCCTGGTAGGAACGACGAGAGCCCTGTTGTCCGCTGACACCGGGAATTGTTCCATCAAGTCCGTCGCTCATCAAGACGATAGCGGACCTTCGCGATTTTTTTGTCTCCTTCAAAAACTCGTCCATGGCGAAGTTGGTTGCGTCGTAAAGTTTTGTGTCGCCGCGAGCTGTGTCGATCGTTTCGATTCGCTGCCGGAGTAGATCGCGATCCGCCGTCAGAGTTGAGATCACGGTCGGTTCGCCGGCAAAAGTTATCACTCCGATCCGGTCCGCGGGTCGCGCGGCTTCGACAAAGCGAATTGCAGCGGCGCGAATGAGCTTCACCACTTCTCGCGTCGAGCCTGAGAGATCGATTAGAAGCACGAGATCGAATGGCGCCGAGGATGATTCAAACTGGACGAGGCGCTGTTCCTGTCCGTCCTCAAACAGTTTGAAATCAGACTGGCCCAACCCGAGCAATCCACGATTTGTGCCGCGATCGATTACGCTGATATTGAGAGTGACGAGTTGTGATTCGACGCGAATCACATCGCCTTCGCTGATGTCGTCGCCCGGCACTGGCCCATCGGGCGTTCCGGCGGGCGGTTTTGAATTGTTAGCGCCGACGAGTTCCGGCTGTTTTGAAGGCGAATCACTCGCGGGCTCAGCGCCTGCCGCATAACTCAGCAGGATCTCTCCAGCTTGCGTCTGGATGTCGACTTTCCTGTCGCCGCTGCCGAGACGTGTTTGAAATGGTTGGCCGTCCACCGCCGGCGTTCCGGCGAGGGAAGACTTGACCGGCCCGCGCATGGAGCGCGCTGAGATCTCGACGTCAGCGGGGATCTTGATCTTGAGATGGACCGGTACAGCCGGATCGATCGGACGTCGGATGACGGAGATCGTCAGCGACCCGCCGCGATTCTCGATGACTATCGGAGACCTCGTGAACCTGTTTCCGCCTTCGATCACGGCTGAAACGGCGACATGAGGGTTACTCCAAACTTCCGCGGAGACATTCCCAAAATCGTTGCGAACTTTTAGTTGTCCACCGGCAGGCAGATTAATGCGAATCTCGTCATCAGCGCGGGCTGGAGTTGGGGAGAAGGCTAATAAAACAGCAAGGCCCAGTAAGACCCTTTGAACCTTCAGATGCATCACAAAATTTACTCGCAGGCATGATAGCAAAACAGGGCGTTGTCTGCGTATTCGACGAGCGGGGGCAAGCCACCCTTCCTGACTTGTTCTTGCCGATTGGTCTATAACTTTCCGGCAGACTTGACTACTAGAAGAAGAACAAGTCAGGAAGGGTGGCTTGCCCCCGCTCGATGTATAAAGTCATGGCTCGATCAGGTCGAGCATCGAGGTTGGGTCATCCACGCGGTCCGGGGCTTTGGGTGGGGGCGGAGCGCCCGCCAGGTCTGCGATCTTCAGCAGCAGGTTGTTTTGATTTGTCGCATAAGGCAGCGCCGTCTCAGCACTCACCAGGCCTTCCCTGATGTAGTTCTCGATCACCGTGTCGAACGTCTGCATTCCATCCTGATCGCCCTGCTCCATCGCGTCGATCAACGACTTGCCGTCCGTTTCACCTTTCTCAATGTACTCACGCGTCCGCATTGTCGACTTGAGAATCTCGATCGCCGCGACTCGTCCCTTCCCGTCACCTAACGGAATCAACCTCTGCGAAACGATGAACCGAAACGACTGCGCAATCCGAGTTCTGATGGCCTTCTCCTCGTTCTTCGGAAAGACGCCGATAATTCGATCGACTGTCTTTGACGCGTCGATCGTATGCAATGTCGAAAGCACCAAGTGACCGGTTTCCGCCGCTTCGAGAGCGACTTCGATAGTTTCGCGATCGCGCATCTCCCCCACGAGTATCACTTTAGGCGCCTGGCGGAGCGCCGCCCGAAGCGCAATCGAGAAGCTCGGCGTATCTGAGTGCAGCTCGCGCTGGTGAATCGTCGAGTTTTTGTGCGTGTGCAGAAACTCGATCGGATCTTCAATCGTGACGATGTGGTAGTAGTGAGTCTCGTTAATGAGATCTATGACCGCAGCGAGTGTAGAACTTTTGCCGCTGCCCGTTGGCCCGGTAACGAGCACGATTCCATTTTTGATATCTACTATCTCTTTCAGTTGTTCGGGAAGATTGAAGTCGCTGAACCTGGGCGGCCGCATCGGAATTACGCGCATGATGATCGCGTGTGTTCCGCGTTGCCTGAAGATATTGACGCGAAAACGCGCATCACCCGGAGAGCTGAACGAAAGATCGGCGGAACCAGTCTTTTCCAGGCTGTCTACGGCACTCTGCTGGTTGCCGATAATGAGTTTTGCCATTCCGGCGGTGTGGGCCGGAGTAAGTTTTTCCAGACCGGGAATACGCACCGGCACAAGCTTTCCGGCCAATTCGATTTGAGGCGGCCGTCCCGGGCTGAAGATCAGATCGCTGACTTTGTCGGAAGCTCGCAGCATTTCCCGCAGCATAGCGATGAAATTGAGAGGTGGCGGATTTTGCGTTTGAGTATTTGAGGTGGTTGGCTGTTCGCTCATTTTTCCCAGGGAACTTTTCTATCGCTCGCGCGTCAAACTAGAGAGACAAGATTCGCCAATTAATATTTGTGGCGTGAAGAACAAACTAGTTTCGGCTTGCGTACATCAAAGAGTTCGTTCTGAAGAACATGGCCGAAAATATGGACCGTGTTCATGAATTTGAAAAAGAAAGGCGCTGGACACATGGCAACCTACAGAGATCCTGTTAGCTGCTTTGCACCACTTGAAGTAATCGAGCGCCTGCTGGAAATTCGTGTAGAAGCGGGTTACTCGCCTGCCGTATATCTTCTTTCCCCCGATGATTTGGCAGACTATCTCGACGCGTATGGCTTCGATGTGTATGCATTATCGGAGGCCGAAGCTGAGTTTCACTTTGGCGACTATCGTGCTCCACTCGCACCAGGCGGGGATCACGCTCACTGCTCGCTAACCGCACACTAGCATCACAAATAGTTAAGGAATTGGCAACGCGGGAGATCAAAAGTCTCCCGCGTTTGTTATTTGCTTTTCAGTGCTTTGATGACGAAGAAAGTGATGTCGTCGCTGGCGCCGTTGTTTGCGGTCCACTCCAAAACCGCCATCTCCAAACTCGCAATCATTTCGCGCGCCGGCAGATCGTAATTCTCTTTCACTGCCTGCGCTAAACGATCGCGGCCAAACTCCTCGCCCGACGGGCTCTGTGCTTCAGTTACGCCGTCCGTGTAAAGCAACAGCACGTCGCCCGGCTCCAGCAGCAAGTGATACTGGTGATAACGAGTTTCCGGAAACATTCCCAAAGGCAGCTCTCCATAGTCCACAAACTGAGTTTGGCCAGTGGCGTTGAGGAGCAGCGGCGGGTTATGACCGGCGTTTGAGTAGGATAACGTTCTATTTGAGGCGTCGAGAATTCCGTGAAATGCAGTGACAAATTGATTACGCTCAATCGACTCCCACAGCAGGTAGTTGACTTTCGCCATCGAGATGTTCGTTGCGTATCCGATGTGTGTCGCGGCTCTCAGGCTGGCCCTGAGGAACGCCATCAGGATTGCCGCGGGCACACCTTTGCCTGACACATCGGCAATTACAACACCGATCTGATCGTCGTAAATGCGGACCCAGTCGTAATAGTCGCCTGAGACTTCTTCAGTCGGAAAGTTGTAGGCGCTGATGTCGTACCCGGGCAAATCCGGATCTTTTGGCGGCAGCAACTCGAGCTGGACCTGGCGGGCGACTTCGAGTTGGCCCTGAAGTCTCTTCTTTTCGATCAACTGTTCGTGCAGCATCACCTTCTCGATGATGATCGCCACTTGCGACGCAAGTAACATCAGCACGTCCATATCGTCGTTCGAATACGCGTTGAGTTCGTCGCTCTCGAGATCAAACACACCAATCACTTCGTCGTTGGAAATGATCGGCGCCACCATCTCCGAGCGCGTCCGGTCGCGCGCATTGATGTAAACAGGATCGTTGCGGACGTCGTGAGAAATCACAGGCGCACCACTCACGGCCACGCTGCCGATAAAGCCTTCGCCGAGTTTCAGGTGCAAATCGGAGAGTTCGTCGATGTCGTAACCGCGCACTGCTTCCGCCTTGAACGTGCAGGGTTCCTCACCTTCCGGGACCAGCTCGGGACCGACGCATTGCACAACAAAAATACCGGCGGCATCGTAGGGAATAAGCGAGTCGAGCGTGTCCATCACCAGGTTGAGCACTTCCTGGAGGTCCAGCGAACGGCTGATCTTCTTGGTGATATCGAGCAGCATGCGCAGCTTGTCAGTCGTGCTTAAGCCCTGCGTTGCTGCTTCTTTCAATCGTTCGGTCATGGGGATCTTAGTTTAATTCACTTTACGTGTTTGTGCCTTTGCGGGAGAGATCTTTGTACTCACGCCAGAGATGAGTAACTTTCATCCGGTATTCAACCAGCTCCGGGCTAACGCGAAAGTGTAACGCGATTTCCGTCGAACTCCTGCCCTGCAAAAGCATTCTCTTCAACGACGCATAGGGAACAAGCGCCGCGGCGCCGACGCCATAGGCCTCTTCCTCATCGGCCTTGCAGTAATCACGGTTCATTACCTTACCACGTTCGTCCCTGGTAACGACCGAGAGCCGGTTAGGCTGATGGCCCAGAAACACGTGACAGATCTCTTCCATCAACGTTGCGTTTGTGCGCGAGCGGCCGTGAGTCGGATTCAGTACTACGAGCTTCATTCCGTTTGGTAGTGTAACGGCGCCGCCGGACCATTTCTCCGACGCCGATCCGAGCAGGTGTTCACGCGCAACCTCGCTTAGACCAACGACTTCATCGAAACGGATCACAAGGAGATTAGCAAAGCTTGCGAGATCGAAAGGGTTGAGTGGCTGGTCACCGCGGACGCCGGCGAAGTCGCGCAAGCCGAGGGCTTTCAACTCGAAGTTTCGCCACTTTTCACCGGAAGGTAGATCGCCGAGCAGCACTGGCAGAGTATATCGAATTCACTTTGGTCTAACGCCGCTTCTTCGAACCCTTTTCGCCGCCGCTCCTGCTGAACTGAGTGTAAGCGACGCGAAACAACTCCGAGAGGGCAGAGGCAGTTTCAGGGGTCAGATTACGATCGGCGCGCAGGTGGGCCTCGACGATTTCGGGCGTCGGCTCCTGTGGGAAATAGACCACCGCCTGCGATTCTTCCGCCTGCGGATCGCGACCGCTCAAGATACGCTCCATGGGAACGTCGAGCCAGGAAGTCAATCTGGCGATGTTGTCGGCGTCGGGTTTACCGGTTCCATTCTCGATACGAGAGAGGGTTGAAGCGGAGACTGATGTTTTGTTGGCAACATCGCGAAGACTGAGTCCGAGTTCCTCCCGCCTGCGGCGGACGGCACGGCCTAACTCTTCGGTGTTTACAAGTCCCTTCGTTGAACGATTGGTGCGTTTCATGTCTGCGAAACCTATCACACAGCGGGTTTTAGACGCAAGACTTTGTTTTACGTTTGAAACGCCCCGAAGAAACACATAAATCAGCAGACTTACTTTTTCTGACTGTGACTTATGTGCTTCTTTGTGGCTAACGTTTGCTGGCGAGGTCGCGCGCTTTCGGCACCACTTCGAGTGCCTTGGCAACCTGCGGATCGCTCGACATGATGAAAACTCTGTCGCCGATCACACGGCCGTGAGCGGCCGTAACGATGTTGAAGCGCAATTCGAGTTCGACGAATGAGCGGTAGCGATCGACCATTGCGGTTGTGACTTTGAATGCCGGATCCGCGGCCACGAAATCGCGGAACGCTTTGAACATCGCATCTGTAACTTTGAAGTCTTCCGCTTTCAGCTCGTGACGGAAGTTGATCCCGCTGTTGATGCGGCTTGATTCAAAACCTCGCACACGACCATTCACGAAGTCGCGTGTGAAAGAAAAAATCGGACTCAGCAGGCGACGCTGAGACAGATTCACTGTCCGCGGATTTACGCTTTCATCGGGCGCGATGCCACCACCTTCGTAGACGGCACGGCCTGTATCAGTTTTCTTCTCGGCGCCCGCTGGCTTTGCGGGTTCCTGTTTTGGTTCGCGGCCAACGCCGGCGCCGTGAGTGTAATAATCGTAAAAGCCGCCGTTGGAATAATCACGCTGAATCAGACGACCGGAAGGCGTGAAATACTTCGCGGAAGTCAGCGTCAGCCCCGCGCCGTACTCGAGCGGGATAATGCTTTGCACGAGACCTTTACCAAAACTGGTCTGGCCCACGATCAGCGCGCGGTCATGGTCCTGCATTGCTCCGGCGACGATCTCCGATGCGGAAGCGGTGTTCTCATTGATCAGAATTACGAGAGGCGTCTTGTCCGGCGCGTTGTTTCTCGACTCGTAAGTGTTGTCGCGAAATCCATTGCGACCCTTCTGCGTGAGGATCAACTGCCCGCTGCGCAGAAACACTTCAGCAACGTGAATTGCCTGGTCCAGAAAACCGCCCGGATTATTTCGCAGATCGAGCACGAGCGAGGTCATGCCCTTCGCATGCAGCGTATCCAGCGCGTCGAGCAATTCGTCGGTGGTGGTGTAGTTGAAACCTCGGGTCATGTCGATATAACCGACGCCGGGTTTCAACATGTAAGCATCCGGTATGGAAGGCTGCGGCACGGCGTCGCGAACGATGTCGACTTTCTCCAGCCGTTTATCAGCCGCGCGTTCGAGCGTGATTTTGACCGTCGAACCTCTTGGACCACGAATCTTGTCGCGCACTTCGAGCGACGTCTTACCCGTCATCTTTACGCCGTCGACTTCGACGATCCGATCGCCATAACGCAAACCGGCGCGTCCGGCGGGAGATCCGTCGAAAGTCGCAGTCACGTAAGTATCAGCCTGATCACCGCGAATATAATTTTGGATCGAAGCTCCGATGCCGAAATACTCCGAACGCTGATCGGTTTTCAGTTCGTCAAACTCTTCGCGGTCGTAGTAGTTCGAGTGTGGATCGAGCGAACGGAGCATGCCGATGATGGACGACTTGAAGACATCGTTGTAGTTCAGCTTTTTACCATCGACGTACTGCTCCTGGATCATCTTGAGTGCTTCATCGAAGTCACGCTCGATCGCGATAGTCGCGGGACTCGCGGCTCTGCCTCTTCTTCCGGGATAGCCCGGACCGGGTCGAGTGCCACTCGAAGAGGTCCCAGTAGGTGTTTGAGTTTGTGCAAAAACGAAACCGGGAACGACGAGACTAAAAACGAGCAGGATGAGAGCAAGATGAGCCGGAATTCTTTTCACTGCAAAAACCTCGAATTTTCTCCAGACTTCAGCGACGTGAGCTATCGATCAGGCCGCGATTGCAATATAACGGATGCCGACTACACGGGCAAGGTTGTGCCTTGAAGAGCAGTTGGCATAAGTTAAGAGTCCGCATGAATATTCGTAAACGAATCGCCTCAGCCATCGCCGGGCGCAATTCCAACTCGGATGAAGAGACCGTGGGAATCACGCGCGATCACGTCATCTGGGGCTACCGGCTGTTTCTCGATCGCGAGCCTGAAAACGATCGGGTGATCGATGAGAAGGTCACGTCGAACCAGAGCACCAGGGAACTTCGCAACAACTTCATGCTTTCTCCGGAATTCGGCGATAAAAATCCCGAACTGACGTTATTCAACGACCGCAACGTCGTCATCAAAGAACTCGACGACAAGTTGCGACTGTTTGTCGATACTTCCGACGTCGTGATCGGCTGGGGAATTATCAGAGGCAAATACGAAACTGAGGAACTCGATTTCGTCCGCCGTACGGTTGGCCCAGGCCAGACGGTGCTCGATATCGGCGCGAATATCGGATTGTTCACCGTGACGATGGCGTCGCTGACTGGTCCAACCGGCAAAGTTTTTGCTTTCGAGCCTCTCCCGGAGCTGGCGAACTTGTTGTCGCGATCTATTGCGGAGAATGATTTCGCGGATCGCGTTGTACTCGAACGTTCTGCCGTCAGCGATAAACCAGGCACCGGACGATTGATTAGTGCTTCAAAGACGACAAATGCCGGCGGAGCTTACCTGAATGAAGGACAAGCGCCGTTGGGCCATGAAGTAAGCGAAGTGAAGTTGATCACTTTAGACACGTACCCGGTTCGACGTCCGGTGCATTTCATCAAGATCGACGTCGAAGGCGCGGAATTGCTGGCTTTTCGCGGCGCTAAAGAGTTGTTGAAAGCAGACCGGCCGGTGATTCTGTCTGAGCTGCACCCCGCGCAGCTTTTGAAAGTATCGGGCTGTACGGCGGCGGAGTTTGTCGCCGAGCTCGAGAGCTGCAATTACAAATGCCAGGAGTTAAAAGGCGGCGAGCTAGTGCCTCTCGTTGTTGAGGGTGAAGAAGTTAAAACAGTGGTGTTCTTACCGGACTGATGCGTCATCCTGGATAGGACGGCGCTTGCTTGACCGTGTTTCCCGCGCTCCGTAGAATGAACTTATCCATGAAAACAAACGTTAGACGGACAGTTAGAATTCGGTGTCTGTAAAAGGAGTCTGTACCAAATGAGCAGTCCGTATCACAAAGAAGAACATTCGATTCCTGAGAGAGTAGACGACCTGATGCTTCGAGATGATGATCCCTCAGTCGACGATCATCGCACCGCGTCGTCAGTCCGCGATATCGCATCACGTATTCCCGAATCGCTGAGCGCGATCGGACGCGACATCAGCAGGACCATCGAAAAAGCGATGTCGGCAAAGGACGATTACGTCGTCGCCGTGAAGATCTCGCCCGAGGCGCAGGAGAAGCTCGAGGCGTTGGTCCAGGCCGGTGTTTTTCGCAGTCGTGCTGAAGCAGCCGGCTTTCTGATCGACGAGGGCATCAAGACTCAATCGGCATTGTTTGAGCGTGTCAGGCAGAAACTCGCCGAGATTGAACGACTGCGCGCGGAACTTCGCGGTCTAATCGCCGATAAAACAATCTAAAGCTCCTTAACCGGCGCCGTTTCGCGCCGCAAATTTAACGCCCCCCAAAGCAGTGCTTTACCTTCCTCGCGAACGGTAAAGCACGCCTTTGTTTCTAGCAGAGAAAAAATTCGTGGCTGAAAGATTCCAATTACCGTCAACTCCGATCGAAGAGTTCACTCTTGCAAATGGTTTGCGCGTTGTGCTCAGTCCTGACCGCGCGATTCCAGTTGTGTCCATCGCCGTTTATTACGACGTGGGTTCGCGAAACGAAAAGGAAGGCCGTACCGGCTTTGCCCACCTGTTTGAACACATGATGTTCCAGGGTTCGGAAAACGTGCCCAAAGCCGCGCATTTTCAGTACATCTTCAACGCCGGCGGCACGATGAACGGGACCACCTCGACCGAACGTACCAATTATTTCGAAACTCTTCCTTCAAACTACCTGCCACTTGCCTTCTGGCTCGAGAGCGATCGCATGCGCTCACTAAAAGTGACGCAGGAAAATCTCGACAATCAACGGAACGCCGTGCAGGAAGAGAAGCGACTTCGTTACGACAATCAACCTTACGTCAACGCGTTTCTGCGAATGAATGAGTTGATCTTTACGAACCCCGCGAATGCTCATTCGACGATCGGTTCGATGGAGGATCTCGACGCCGCAACGATTGACGACGTACAGCAATTTTTCCGGATCTATTACGCGCCAAACAATGCCGTGCTGACCGTGGTGGGCGACTTTGAAAACGCCGAGGCGCGCGCCCTCGTCGATAAATACTTCGGCAACATTCCGGCACAACCGGAGCCGCCGCCTGTTGACGTTTCCGAACCAGAGGAAGTCGCGATTCCTGAAGAGACGTTTCACGATCCGCTCGCACCCGCGCCGGCCTTCGTGCTCGGATGGAAGATTCCGCCGAGACGAACAGCCGACTTTTATGCCTTATCGCTCGCGGGCACGCTCCTGTTTGAAGGTGACAGCTCTCGCCTGTATCAGAAGCTGGTGAAGGGCGACGAGTCGATTGTCTCCATCGAAGGCGGCATCGACGAACGGCGTGGTCCATCAGCCCTTTATATCTTTGCGTTGCCGAAACCGGGCGAACAAGCGAATACGATTCGCGATCAAATCTTTGACGAGATTAAGCGAATCGCTTCGGATGGTCCATCAGCAGCGGAAATGGAAAAGCTGCGAAACTCATTGTGCAACGACGCCGTGCGCGGCCGGCAATCGACGATGTACCGCGCTCAGCGGCTCGCGGAGTTTGCCTTGTACGACTCCGATCCGCGCCTCGTCGATTCAGAGTTGGACCATTATCTCAACATCAGCGCGGACGACATCAAACAGGCCGTTGCTCGTTACATGGACGTACAAAACCGCGTAGTGCTCGACATTATTCCCGGAGTCGCTGCTGAAAACGCTGAGACTGTTCCCGTTGCCGCGACACCGCAACCGCCGGGCGATGCACATCAACCTGGTTCGCCGCCTCCTCAAGTGCCGAGTGGTCCCACGGCCGAGCCCGAGTCGCCGGTACACGCAACCGTCCCCGAAATAAAACCGGCGACATCGTCAGAACAGCCGGCAGATCCGGCGGACGTTCCGCCACAAACTAAACCAGGCTCCGGTCCGCTGCATCCTTAACATGAGTCAAACAGAAACTTTTCGTAGTCAGCCGCCTCCGCCGCTGAAACCGCATCCGATCTTAATTCCGGCACCGAAGGAAACTACTCTGTCCAACGGGCTTTCCGTCGTTGTAGTGGAAGACAGTCGCCTGCCCTTAGTCAGCTATCGTCTGGCGTTTCGCGTCGGTGGCGCTTTTGATCCGCCGGGGATAGCAGGTCTGACGGATCTGCTGGCTGGTTTGCTTCCGGAAGGAACCGAATCGAGAACGAGTCGCGAGTTAGCAGATGAAGTCGCACGCATGGGCGCGAGCTTATCAGCAGGCGCGAGCTCCGATTACACGATCGTCGCGGCCTCGGCGCTCAAGCAATTCAACGATCCTATCCTGGATCTGATGGCTGAGGTTGTCCTCCACCCGTCGTTTCCGGAAAACGAAGTGGAGCTCGCGAAGCAAAATACGAAAGAGAGTTTGCGACAGCAGCGTGCCCAGCCATCGTTTCTGGCCAGCGAAATGGTTTCTCGAGTGATGTTCGGCGATCACCCGTACTCCGTAGTTGCGCCTACGCCCGAATCGATCGATCGAACGTCACGCGATCAGTTTGTGAGCTTTCATCGAGCGAAGCTTGTTCCGAATAACGCAGTTTTTATTGTTGTCGGCGACGTTAGCTACGATCAGATCGTGAACCGGATTGAGTCGCTTTATTCCACCTGGGAACGCGGCGATGAACTGGTGGCAAATTTCCCGCCGCCGCCGGTGCGGACTAAAAGAACGGCATACCTGATCGACCGGCCCGGTTCGGCGCAGTCAAATATCGTTATCGCCAACAGCGGCATCATACGAACCAATCCTGATTACTTTCCACTGCTCTTGATGCACACAGTGCTGGGCGCTAACGCTTCGTCACGCTTATTCATGAACCTGCGCGAGGAAAAGGGCTACACCTACGGCGCGTATACAAATCTCGATGCGCGGCGCAGTGCAGGCTCGTTTCGCGCGACCGCGGAGGTGCGATCGGCGGTCACGGGCGACTCATTGAAAGAGTTTTTCTACGAGCTGGATCGAATCGGCAGCACGCCTGTGTCAGACAAAGAAATCGCAGACGCCAAGTCGTATTTGACCGGGGTATTTCCAATTCGTCTCGAGACGCAGGAAGGGCTGACTGATCAATTAGTTCAGATAAAAATGCTGGGCCTGCCGAACGACTATCTGCAAAACTACCGCGAGCGGGTTCAGGCAGTTACGGTGGATGAGATACAACGCGTTGCCGCGAAATATATAAGACCTGATGAAGCAGCACTGATCGTGGTTGGCGACGGCGCCTCCGTCCTCGACCAGATCAAACCGTATTGCGACGACATCGAGATCTATAACACTGCCGGAAAACGAAAAACCGCCGCGACTTCGGTAACCGATCCCGTGGGTTCATGGTCAGTCGAAGTTGAAACGCCCCTCGGACAGAGCATTCCCGCCACGTTGACTATCGCACGCGCAAACGGTAGCTTTACTGCGGTAATTCACTCCGAAATGGGCGATGCGGATCTGGGCACAATCGAGATAAACGATAATTCGTTTCACGGAGTCACATCTTTGGAGATGGATGGACACGTTATCGAAGCGGAGGTGTCGGCGAGATTTGACGGCGATCGCGTCGAGGGATTACTCAAACTGCAAAACTCGCCGGAGTTGCCGTTCACCGGAAGCAAAGAATAATCAAACCCACAAAGAAGCACATAAATCACAAACAATTTATCCGAACTGTTTGTGACTTATGTGCTTCTTTGTAGCTTAAGAAAATAAAAACGCCCGGCATGGCCGACATACCGGGCGAATCACAGGAGGAACCGAGTGTTATGGTCGTCGCTATCCTTGCGGCGATCCGTTTAACCTCGCAGTCTGAGATGTTCTGACCCGCGTCACAGTTGCTCGCCGCATCTAATCGCGTTCGTAACGCAGCACCACACCTTCACCACCGACTGCCCATCCAACCTTCTTGTTGAAATTGATCGAGTAAAGGTTTTGTTTGGTTGTTGATTCTTGTCTCACCCACGTCTTGCCTTCGTCAGTGCTGCGTAAGATCGTTCCGCTGCGGCCGATCGCCCAGCCTTCATCGTCGTTGACAAACTGAATGCTCAAGAGCGTCACATTCACGTTTGTCGGGATGACAGTCCAGGTTTCTCCGCCGTCGATAGTCCGCAGAAGCGTTCCGCGCTCGCCTACTGCCCAACCATTTTTGTCATCACGAAAATCGATGTGGTAGATCGTCCCTGTGGTGCCGACATTTTGCTTCGTCCAACTTACGCCCGCATCACGGGTAAAGAGAATCGTGCCTCCGTCGCCGACGATCCAACCCCGTTTGTCACTGACGAAATCGACGTGGATCAGCTCGAGACGGCTCGGCGCGCGCTGCCTGCGCCACGTTACGCCGGCATCGTCCGTGTAGACGAGAATACTATCGACGACGCGCTCGCGTTTGCTGATTGAACCAACTACCCAGCCTTTCTTCTTGCTCGAGAAACGAACGCTGTACAACTCAACGTCCGCGCCTTCGAATTCTTCCGGAAGAAAGATTCGCGACTGCGACCACGAACTGCCATTGTCCCGCGTCACAAATATCGTGTTGCCGGCGAGCAGGAAACCCGCTTCTTTATCGCGAAAGTAGATATCGTTGATCCCGGCCTTTGTGCCGACGGCTTGCTTCACCCACGATAGTCCACCATCGTCGGTGCGGCTCAGAAAACCTTCGTCGCCACCAACCCACCCGCGCTTGCTATCAACAAAGTAGACCGTGTTGAGATCGTTTCCGCCCGTGTTGATCTTGAAGGGCACCCAACCGCCTTGTGCGTTTGCTGAACCAACAAGCGTCAGGAAGACAGCAACGGCCGCAGAAAACCGCATTAGTTTTAAGGTTCTGGTACTCATACTGATTTTGTTTTCAGTTTTGTACCTTAGTTTCGAGCCTTAAGACAAGCGTTCACGGCGCTGCCGCGTTAACCCTGTATACCCGCCCTTCGAAAACTACCACCACACGTTCGCCCAGGGAGAAATAACTTCCGAGCTTCGGATGCTGTTTCAGGAGTGCGAAATATTCTTCGCCGGCAAACGTGAGCACTGTTTCCGGCAAACGCGTGTCAGCCTTGAATTCCGAGTCGATCCAAACGCCGTTGTCCAGATAGAAAGTCTTTCCTCCAACTCGCCGCACTGCGTCTGACTTCGCTTCATCCTTAACGCTGTCGACATCCTGCTGCCGGCGCGCGTTCTTGCTGAGTTGAACAGCTTCGGCGCCCGTTACGATGCGTGCCGCCGACGGCGACGGCGCCGCGGAGGGCGACATAGACTGTGGCATATTAATGCTGCCTAAAGAACTTGCAGAACCAGCGCCGGTACCGGCCCGTCGCTGCCCCCGCTGTGGGTCGGTGATCAGATGACTCGTGGTGGCCGCATCTTCCAAAGCGAGATACGACGTGTATGGCGTCACGATTCCGTAGCGAGTTCCGAGGTCTACGATCTCATCACGCAATTCCTTTTGCTCTCCGTTAGTGCGCACTTGTTCCATCAACCAGCCGACGCGGCGAGTGGCCCATAAACGCGGCAGGTACTCGTTCGTTTCACTACGCAACGGAAAACTCAGGTTCGCGTAGGTGTAAGTTCGACTCGCGCCAGCCGATTTGCCGGTGAGTCTCATTTGGATCTTGTCGAGATCCGCTGTGTTGCTGTAACGGCCGATCAGAGTGACTTGCGAACCGCGAAAGACGTCAGGGATACCGCGCGGGTAGATCAGATCCGTTTGCGCGCCGCCCATGTCGATTTGCAGTTCAGTGAGTACCGGATAGTTTACTTTCGAGAAGAAGTTGGAAACTTTGACTTCGAGATCCTCTTTCGGCTCGACATAATCGGCGACGCCGCCATTCTCGGACGCGAGTTTGTCGAGTAACGCGGTGTTGACGTCGTAACCGACACCGAAGGTAAACAGTCTCACCCCTGGCTTTGTCGCTTTGCGAACGTTGTCGATGATCTTCGTGACGTTCGTTTCGTCGACCGTCGGCAATCCGTCAGTCAAAAACACGAGCATCTTCGGCCGCTCGCGATCCGTTTCGCTGAATTGGCGCAGCGAAGCCAGCAACGATTGGTTGATGTTTGTGCCGCCGACTGGCCTCAACGCTTTTACGAAAGCTTCTCCGCGCGCGCGGCCTTTCTCGTCCGCGGGAATCAATCCCGCTTCCATCAATCGCTCTTCACCGGCAAACGAGATTATGTTGAAACGATCCTGCGGACGAAGAATTCGCACGCCGTAAAGCAAGGCGGCGCGCGCCTTTTCCATCTTGCCTTCTTCGGCCATCGAACCCGAAGTATCGACGACAAACACGACGTCCTTCGCCGAGTATTCCTGTTCGGACCAGTCGTCTTTGGGCGAGATCATCAACAGAAAATATCCGTGCTTTCCCGGTTCGCGATGTGTCAGGAGGGTGAGGCCGAAGTCTTCTTTCGAGATCGTGTAGAACAACTGGAAATCCTGTGGTGCTTTACCACTCTCACTCTCAAACGAAACGAGCGACCGCCTTTCGTTGCTGCGCTTGACGTCGATTACATGTGTCGGCGAATAAACGTTTCGCAGCGGCTCGCGGCTCTCGACTTCAATTCGTCCGGCAACGGAGTCGATCTGAGTTAATTGCCGGCCTACACCGAGCGGATAGCGATACGATACGGTGCCGCCCTCCGCACTCACGACTTGCGTGTATGTTATTTCGAGTTTTTTGTCGGAATGCGGCAGGATCGGAAAAATGCTCGCCTGAAACAGATCCTTGCCTGCGTATTCGAGAAGACCGGGATCTCGCTGCCGCCGCACAATCTCGTCGTAGATGCGCCGGGCTTCCTCACGTGTTCGGACCTCGCCCACAAGCCGTCGATCCCCGTCCCAGATCGCAAACTCGGCTATCGACGCCGATTCGGGAATCGGAAACAGGTACGTGCCTTCGAGCGTTGCGCCAGTGTTATTGCGGAATACCTGTTCGACGTGGGTGGTTGCGACCTGCGAGCTGATCTTCGTGTCGATCTTGATCGACTTGATCGGGAGGGCGCGCGGGAGGGTGATCGGCGGCATCGGGCGTGGATGAGGACAGCGGTGACAGGGACCGGGGACGATGATTCCCTGCGCGTTTGCGACAGAGGCCAGACCGCAAATTATTGAAATAACGAACAAAAGTCGCTTGAGCGTGATTTGTGATGGCATACCAGTCTCCAATTATTCGACGTTAACCGTCGTGCTGGTGGTTAGAACGTCATGCTCGCAGGGTTCTTGCACTCTGGAGTGCGCCAGCTTATTGGCGCTTTGGTTGGGTTGTAGGAAAGCGGCGACAAGTCGCCGCACTCCAAAACCTAATACAGCTCGCGCAGGCGCTTGTTGAAAATCGAAACGCCCACCGCAACCATCGTCACGACGAACCCGCCAAAAGCGAGGGTAAGCTGTGGGCCGAAGTGATTGGAGGCAGTGCCCGCGAGGATGTTGCCAATCGGCATCGTGCCCATGAACGAAAGAATGAACATGCTCATCACGCGGCCGCGCATCTGGTCAGTGACGAGTTTCTGAAGAAGCGTGTTGGTGGTAGCTACTGAAATCACGATCGCGAATCCCAAAACGAAGAGAAAAAGCAACGAGAGGCTCAACTTCGACGATAAAGCGAAACCCGTGATACCGATTCCAAACATCATCGCACCGGCAAGCACAAACCAGCCTTTCCGCCTGAAGTCGCCGAGATAGGCGATGAGTAGTGCTCCAATAAAAGATCCGGCGCCGGCAATGCCCATCATCAATGCGAGACCGGTTTCGCCGAGTTGAAAAATGTCGCGGGCATAGATTGGCACCAGACTAAAATAGGGCGCACCGAATAGACTGTTCACCGCTGACAACAGCAGCAGCGACGACACGCGAGGCCGGTTACGAACGTAACGAAACCCCTCGATGAGATCGCGCCAGAGTGCCCGGCGATCTTTCATCGAATGTGCGGGCGCATTTGAATTACGCTCGGTTCGCACCATCCAAAGCGCGGCTACTACGGCGATGAACGAGAGTCCGTTCGCAAAAAAGCACCCTGCCAGTCCGAACACCCGAAAGCCCACACCCGCGAGTGCTGGTCCAACAACGCGTGAGAGTTGAAACTGCGTCGAGTTCATTGCGATGGCGTTGGCCAGGTCTTCACGACCGACGAGGTCATAGGTCATCGCGAGATACGACGGGCTGGCGAGCGCCATGCAGCAACCCGTCACAAACGAAAAACCCAACACCATCCAACGATCGACTACGGCTGTCGCGACCAAAGCGGCGAGGCCGAGTGCTGCGAGTCCGGCGACAATCTGTGTGTAAATCAGCAGTCTTCGGCGATCGATCAGATCGGCAAAGACACCTCCGAGAAGTGTGAAAACAAACGCGGGCGCTGTCGCCAAGAACGCGTCGAGTCCCAACCAGAAGGCGGAGTTAGTCAACTGAAGCACCAGCCAGCCCTGTGCGACCGCCTGCATCCACGTACCTACATTCGAGAGGAATGCGCCGGTCCAAAACAGACGAAAGTTCCGATGTGAAAGAGCGCGAAACATTCCACCGCGGCGCCCGGTGGCAGGGCTGGTGTCAGCTATAGGAGCAATCGGGGTAGGCATGGAGGTGGATAGTCTAACCCACCTACGCAAATCTTCCTTGGAGTGCGGCGGCTTGACGCCGCTTTTATTAGGCGAGATTGAGAAACAAAGCGGCATCAACCTGCCGCACTCCAAAGCTAAATCACCTTCGTGCGTGATTATCCCTCTTGATTCGCTTAGAATCTCCGGGACAACGATGGCCCAACCTCACTGGAACATCTTTGAGTGGGACGACGCTGAAAAGAAGAATGGCATTTACAGTTAAAGAAAAGCAATGAAGAAGCAATTTGGTAAGTTATCTAAAACACAGCAAGCGAAGATCGAGGCCCAATATCACGATCAGACTCCTCAAGAATTCGATGCCATCATGTTGCATGCTTTCGAGGCCGTTAACGAGGCTCGACCAGCACCGCGCGTATCGAAAAAAGCGGCTCGAAAGAAGACCCCGGCTTTAAAAAGACAACTGACGAAGTAACTAGTCTCATCGACGCCAGGCGGAGAGGGAGCCACCCGCGGCGCCACGTCGTTTGGCGACGATTTCGGCCATGATGGCGAGAGCTACTTCTTCCGGGGTTACGGCTCCGATGTCGAGTCCGATCGGCGCGTGAAGGTTGCGGAGATGTTCGTCGGGAATTCCTGCTTCGCGCAACCGTTCGATAACGATCGACGTACGGCGTTTACTTCCGATCAAGCCGGCGTAGTCAGGATTCGCACGCACGACCGCCTTCATACACTGCTCGTCCTCGTTGTGTCCCCTGGTCACAACTGCAACCGAAACTCCGCGACCATTCCCAATCGCTTCGCTCACAGCCAAACCCCAATCATCGGCCACGACGAACTCGATCTCTTTCTCCGGAAATCGTTTGCGCGACAAAAATTCAGCGCGGTCGTCGATTAAAGTCGTTTGGTAACCGGCAAAAGCAGCGAGTTTGGCGAGCGAAGCACCGACGTGTCCCGCCCCGCAAACAACCAGACGCGGCGCGGGCTGAAGTCGTTCGAACAACAGAAGTGTTTCCGCCGCCGCGGGAAATTCAGGAGCAAACTCCTTGACGCTAAACATCCGAGTGTCGTCGCGCGACGCACGAAACCGCGCCGCCTGACTCACGGCGATCGAATCCAGTTCGGGATCGCCGAGACTTCCACTCGCGATCGTGTTGTCAGTGATCAGGAGTTTTGCGCCGACTGTTCCCGGTCCGGCGACTTTAGTCACGACCACGGCGACATCACCGCGGTCCAACACCTGTTCAATCATCTTCGTGATGGATGGCGAAGATGTTTGATCGCGTGTCTCGCTCATTGATGGTGCTTCGGCGCGGACGAATCCTTACCTCAACTCTTTGACTTGCCCAGGCCGATTACGGAGGCGGCTCGCCGCAGGAGCCAGAGTGGTCCAATCAGGAGGTAGATGGGATTTTTCATGAAGGCTGGTTGATTTCCTTCGATCGCGTGTCCGACAAACTGGAGTATCCAACCGACGATAAACAACACGAGTGCCCAGCGCCAGTTGAAGAAGAAGAGCGGCAACGACACGACAATCAGCGGGATGCCGATACTGTGCGACAGACGGTTCAGCGGATGCTGATGCTTCGCCTTATAGTTAGCCAGAAAATCCTGAGACATAGGTCATCACGGGTTCATTACTTCAACGAATATATCCATCGTTCCGCCGCAAACCATCCCTTCTTCGCTAGCCTCGTCGGCAGTGAGCGAGAAGTGGTGCAACTGGGAGCTACCCGAGCGCATTGCAGCTCGAGCTTCGGCCCAAACCTCCGCCTCGATGCAACCGCCACCGACAGTGCCTGCCACTTCTCCGTTTTGAAAGAAGAGCATTTTCGCACCACGCTGTTGCGGCGTCGAGCCGCGCGTGTGCGCAACGGTTGCGACAACTACACGCTCGCCCCGGACGCCGGCTTCGTTGATGAGTCGATAAAGATCGCTTTGCGGAATCGTGGACATGGAACTTTATGCTTGTGCGTTCGTGTTTGCCGTGTAATAAAGCCGGGAACTAAGTGTACGCCACCGGAATCAAAGCACAAAGCATCCGGATCTCGAAAATATAGTTTGCCATAAACTACTTTGTGCTATAAAGTTTTCGGCAGTCCCGATCGCCAGGAGGATCTGATGCAGGAAGTCAACGTCGAACCGGAACGCGCCTCACGCAACTTTTTCATCCTGTTTGCGGGGGTGATCATGCCCGCAATCTCCATCTCGGTCGAGGCAGTCACACACATCTGTGCCGAGGAATTTTTTGATCCTATCCCCACTCCATGGCACCTCGCACTCGTAGTATTTGTGCCGCTCGCACAGCTTCAGGCGTGGTTCGCCATTCGTCGAGGCGCCCCCGACCGGCTCAAGCTGGCCGGCCTGCTAAACGCAGCGGCGTTGGGCATATCGCTTTTTTATTCCCTCATCTACATCCCTCTATTTCCATTAGGCGCCCTGTTTCTCATTATCGGTGTTGGTCTCCTGCCGCTCGCTCCATTTCTGTCGCTGTTGGCGGCTATCGTCATGCGGGTACAACTAAAGGAGATCGCTTCAAAAGCGCCACAGCAAAGTTTTGCCGTGAAGAGGACCGGACTGCTCGCGGGTATCGGGCTGGCCGTGCTTGCACTTTGCCTGATTGAACTTCCCGCTTCGCTCACTCGCTACGGGTTGCAAATGGCGACATCTCGTTCACCTGAAACGAGGAGCGAGGGGATTCGCTTTCTGCGTTCATTCGGCAGCCGCGAATACCTGCTGCGTTCGTGTTATGGCCGTAGCGGTTGGGCCACCGATCTCGTGGGTTATCTCTTATCCATCCAGAATCCGGTAGAGCCTCTCGAGGCTCGCAATATTTATTACCGCGTCACCGGGGAGACCTTTGACACGTCTATTCCGCCTCAGCGCGTTGGCGGCAGGTTATTGCCACAGGACGAAATCGATTTCGATCCGGATCAAGGTGGAGTAAAAATCGCCGGCAAGGTGAAGGGACTCTCACTCGCAAGCTCAAAACTCGACGGCACAATCGATGCCGATGGCGGCGTGGCCTATATGCAGTGGACGCTCGTTTTCCAAAATGATTCGGACGTCGCGCGCGAGGCTCGCGCCGAAGTACAACTCCCACCCGGAGCAGTCGTCTCGCGTCTGACGCTTTGGGTTAACGGTGAAGAACGTGAAGCCGCTTTCGCCGGCAGGGCCAAAGTACAAGAGGCGTACAGGAACGTGGTGGTCGTGCAACGACGCGATCCGGTCTTAGTCACCACCGCGGGCACTGACCGCGTTCTGGTCCAATGCTTTCCGGTGCCGCCCAATCACGGTGAAATGAAGATTCGATTCGGCATTACCGTGCCGTTGATACTGGAGGCCAGGAATGATGCGCGGCTTCTCATCCCTTACCTCGCCAGCAGAAACTTCCGCATCCCGGATCACGTCGGTCACGCACTCTGGTTCGAGTCGCAGACCTCGATGAGCGCACTGAATTACGATCTTCGTCCCGATGTAATCGAAAGATATACCCCGCACGGAACCTACTCTCTTTACGGCTTGCGCGGAGCGATCCAGGATACTGACCTCTCGAAGCCGGACACAACAATCAGACTAAACAGGGCTGCCGCCATCGGCGACATTTGGGGTCCGGATCCTTTTGAGACAGGGACCGTCATCAAGCAACACGTCCGGGAGCGAGTGCCGCCTCACTTGCGACGAATAGTGCTCGTGGTGGACACATCTGCCGCGTTGGAAAACGATCTTCCCGAGATACTGGCCGCGATCCGCACGTTACCATCCGACTTCGACGTAAAGATGGTTTTAGCCGATGCCGACGGATTTCTCGATGGCACTTCACCGCAGAATTATGTTGTTCACGGTACTGAGAACATCGGCACAACGTTGAAGTCAGTCAATTTCCGGGGAGGCGCAGACAACGCGCCCGCCCTTTCCAAAGCCTGGGAACTCGCGGCCGAAGCCCCGGGCAACAACGCGATCGTCTGGATTCATGCGCCACAGCTCCTGCACCTTCAACCGCTCGAGGGATTGAAACAACGTTGGGAACGTCGTCCGTATGGACCATTACTTTATTCTCTTAAAACTAAACCAGGATCGGATGAGATTGAAACGAGACTCGACGGAATAAACGAGGTGAAATCCGTAGCTCGGCTCGGAAGCTTGCAGACAGATCTTGAGGGTCTCTTTGCTCGACTCACGGGACAGATCCCGACGCTCGAGTTTGTCAGGTCCAGCAATAAGGGGGAATCAGGTGAAGTCTCCGGTACGTATCGCGCATCCGATCATCTTGCGAGACTTTGGGCCAACGAGGAAGTTTCGAGGTTTCTCGGGATGCGTGACGACACGTTCAACGAAGCGGCCGTGGCACTTGCCGTTCGTTATCAACTGGTAACTCCGGTGAGCGGCGCAGTCGTCCTGGAAACAAAGCAGCAATACGACGCCGCCGGGCTTAAACCGGTTGATGCGGGAACTGTACCAACGATTCCTGAACCGGAGATGATCGCGCTTCTCGCAGTCGTAGGACTGTTCTTAAGCTGGCTCATCTACCGTCGCATGCGCACAGGCGCGCAAGGCGGGTGTCCGGTATGAAACGGCTGCTGCTGATTACGGGACTTCAGTTGATTGCGTTCTGGGAAGTGTGGCGCTGGTACGTCACACGCGCGATCTATTCGTGGGATCAACCCTGGGGATTGCTGGCGTTCATCGCCGCGGTGGCGTTTTTGTTGGCATCGCGAAAGCCCTGGCCGCGAAGAGAGCATTCGCTTTGGTTGCCGGCGTTTCTCATCGCCCTATACGGCGCGACTTATTTCGTGCTGCCGCCGTTGGGACGAGCGACGATCGCGTTCAGTGCTTTGGCGGTGACGCTGAGTCTACTGCGTTTTGGGAAAGCTTTTCATCCGGGACTGCTGGGGTTGTTCTGGCTGTCATTGCCGACACTTCCGACGCTACAGTTTTTTGGCGGCTACCCGTTGCGAGTGGTAGTTGCGGAACTGACGGCTCCGATCCTCCGTCTCGGCGGGTTCGCCGTTATGCCTGAAGGAACATGCCTCAATTGGACCGGGAAATTGATCTGGATCGACGCGCCGTGCAGCGGCATCAAGATGCTTTGGGTAGGAATGTTTCTGACGTTCATACTTCTGTGTCTTTATGAACTGCCCCTGCTGAAGACGATGTTGCTTGGTCTGCTCGCGTTCATCGTCATCATCATAGGCAACGTGTTTCGTGCGGTCGCGCTGTTTTATCTGGAAGCGGGTATTTTGGACATGCCGTCATGGGGCCACGAGTACGCGGGCATAGTCGCGTTTGTCATGGAAGCAATTGGGATAATCTCGATCATGTTTATGCTCCGAAGAAAAAGTGTATGCGACCAGGTAATCTCTTCTACATAATTGCGTGCGCGCTGGCGGCAGCGATGCCATTTGCTTTTGCGCAAACGGAACATTCGTCGCCCGCGACGGGTGTGTTTCCGGGGTGGCCTGCTGAGTTTGAGGGAAAGCCGTTGACGGAGTTGCCTCTAACGGAGTTTGAGCAACGATTCGCCGGCGGTTTTCCCGGGAAGATTGCGCGATTTTCCGACGGGAAACGCGAAATCATCATTCGCTGGGTCACGGAGCCCACGCGGCAGTTGCATCCGGCGTCTGACTGCTTTCAGGGTCTTGGTTATACTGTGAAGCCACTCGCGGTACATCGCGACGAGAAGGGCTCACTCTGGTCAAGCTTCGCGGCGGGCAAAGGTAAGGATCAGCTACGAGTCTATGAGAGGATACACAGTGACGCCGGTGAGACATGGACCGATGTCTCCGCCTGGTACTGGGCGGCGCTGCGAACCGGATCCGGATCGTGGTGGGCCATCACAGTCGCCGAAAAATCTTAATGAAGGCCACAAAAAGGCACATAAAGCACAAAAGTATTATTCTGAATTCCTCGGTTCTTAATCGTTAGTGCTTTTTGTGCTTTTTTGTGGCTGTCGATGGGTGGGAATATGAAGAGACTTGTTTCGTCTGTGCTTCTGGTTTGGTGGCTGAGCTTCAGCGCGTTAGCGCAAACGGCGCCTGATGCGGCTGAGATCACTAAGCTGTTGAACGACTTCCTCGCCGGCGCTTCACGCAACGATGTGGCGGTCCACGATCGTTTCTGGGCCGACGATCTCATCTATACGCGCTCGGCCGGCCGTCGCGTCAACAAAGCCGAAGTGATGCAGGGCGTGAGATCTGCGCCTGCGCCAAAGCCCACCGATCCAAAGATGGTTTACACCGCCGAGGACATTCAGATTCAGCAGTACGGTAATACCGCAGTGGTCGCGTTTCGTCTCGTTACGACGACTGAAACCGGAGGAACGAAGCAGGTCGCAAGCAATCTGAATAGCGGAACTTTCGTGAAGCGTAACGGGAAGTGGCAGGCGGTGAGTTGGCAATCGACGCGGATGGCGCGCACGGCAACGGAGAGCAAGAGTGAGGCGGCTGCCGCCGCGACTGCATTTCACGAAGCAATGGCCGCCGCGGATGTTGATAAACTCAACACACTCACCGATACAGCGTTCATCTGGACGCACGGCGCCAGCCACATGACGCGGCAACAAGCGCTCGACGATCTGAGTGCGAAACGGCTCACACCCATCAAGCCGGATGCTACGAAAGCGAATATTTCAGTTTACGGAGACACGGCGATCGTACGAGGCGAATCGCCGGTATACACGTTGACTCTGATTAATCAGGCGGGGATCTGGAAGGCAGTGGCTCTACACACGAGCCAATAAACTCTTACTCGGGTTTCCGTGGCTTCACCGGTTCATTCAGTAGGCGCTGCCTCCATCTGCTCGCGGCGCTGATTGAGCTTCATTCGCAAGTGGTCCACTTCGGCGTCCGCGTTTGCAACCGCGACTTCCAAACGAACCTTGCTGGTCTCTGCTAGTTTCAACTGCGCCTGCGTTCTTGTTCTTTCAGTCTCGAGCTGCTTTCTGCGTGCGTCGCGTGCCTGTTCCGGACGCGTCGTTCCATAGCCGTTGGTCACGCGCTCAATGTTTTCAGGTAGCAGCGCATACTCGATCTGCTCGAGCTTGGCTTCGAAGTCGGAAATCTTGCTCTGAATCTCGATTAACTGCGAGCGCAACTGTTCCGCACGCTGTTCCGCACGAGTCAAACGCTCCATGTCCATCTGGTAGCGATCGTCCTCCTGCATTTGCGTCAATCGATCGTTGAGTTTGTTTACCTGGTTCGAAAGGGTCGTGATGGTTTGCTGCATCTCCTCCTTCTCAGGAGCGTCGTCAGCAGCAGGTTTTGCTTTCCCGGTTTGGGTGGACGGCTTCGTTTCCTCTGTGTCGTCCGCGGTACTGATGATCTTCACGTCACCGGCCTGCGAAGTAGCGGTAGCCGGAGCAGATTCAGCCGGTGGCGCGATCGGCGGATTTGTAATTACAGGCTTCGCGACGGGGGGCGTCGTGGCGCGCCGAGTGCGCTTTTTCCTGCGCGTCTGCGCCTCCGCCTCAACAAAACAGAAACTGATAATCAGTGCGGCAGCGATAAGGAATTTGACGTTGCTACGAAACCAGACAGGCATTGTGGTGCTCCTTTTCGATTCCCGCTCCTAAAGATACCCCGCTATCCAGATGCCATCAAGCCCCAGCCAGATGCTCCGGTTCCACGACCGGGAAACTGAGCCGTTCCAAAAACTACTTGCGCCGAGCGATGACCTCGTATAACGCGTTCTTGAAGAAGACTCGTTTCAGCCGATCGCCGATGTGCCGCGGCGGAAGCTTGCGTGCTCGTGCCCGCGCTTCGTCCACATTACTCTTCGAACTCAGCATCTCGAGGGGCAGGTTTTGAAACAGATCTTTAGCCGCGTCGAGCGTGAGATGCGTGGTGTGATCCGCAAAAGGCCCGACCTCAAACGGCAAACCGGCGCCACGCCAGCTCGAATGCACTTCAGCCGCGATCGAATACACGCGATGATGAATATTGACAGTGAAGTACAACAAACCGCCCGGAACCAGGATTCGCGTCAACTCGCGAACGATCGTCGCCGGCGACTCAGCATGATCTACCACGTTGTCGCAAATCACGAGGTCAAAACTCTGATCCGGAAACGGTAGTTGCTCTCCGACCGCAGCCACAGTCGGTGCGCAACTCTGCCAGCGCGGAAAAAGACTCCCATAACTAACCGCGAGCGGATCGACGCCAATTCCCCGCTTCGAACCGAAATAAAAGATCAGTCCATGCGCTCCACTTCCGACTTCAATCACACGAGCGTCCGGCGCGATCGGTTGAAACTTCTCGAGCAGCTCGCGAAGGCGCCGGGACGACTTTTTCATCGCGACGATTACTTCGTCTTCTCGTCCGCGAACGTGTTCCGCCTTGCGTTGCTGATACTCCAGTTGGCGTTCCAACGCCCTTTGTGCAAGTTTTCTGCGCGTCGCTGCTCGCCAATTCATCGTGTCTCGTCTTAGCGACTTAGAAAGGTTGAACGCGAAAACTGATATTCATCGCCGGCGCGGAACTCGTCAGCGCTTCGACGCGAATCACTTGTGCGCCCGCCGCCGCATACTCGCGAACATTTTCCGGCGTTATCTGTCCGGCACATTCAATCGCGATTGCGGGTGATGACTCTTTCGCAATCGCCGCCAGCCGGGCAAACTCCGTCGCACTCGAACCTTCGATCACGACGATCTCCGCTCCCGACCCGATCGCGTCTTTGATCTCATTTTCAGTTTTGACTTCGACGGCGATCTTGTGCAGGTAACCGAGATTCTCTTTGGCCGCCTTAACCGCTGCATTCACATTGCCGATAATGGAAATGTGATTTGAAGTTACGAGCACGCCATCGTCCAGGCCAAACCTCGTCGTATATCCCCCTCCGAGTTCAACCGCGAATCTCTCCAGCAATCGAAGTCCCGGCGTGCTGGCTCGTGTGTCGCCGATACGCGCGCCCGTACCCTCGACGGCTTTGACGTAACGGTTTGTCAGGGTCGCGATACCTGAAAGCCGCTGCAAAAGATTCAGCGCCACTCGCTCCGCGGAAATTAGAACGTCGGCAAATCCGATCATCCGGGCAATCACCTTACCGGCTTCAACCTGTTCGCCGTCAGAGACAAACGCTTCGAGTTGTTGTTGCGAGTCGAGCGTTAGAAAAACTTCTTCAGCCGCTTCGAGTCCGGCGACGACCATATTTTCGCCTGCGACAAAACGAGCGCGAGCACGCGTGTTCCGAACGATGATCGACTGTGTCGTGATGTCGCCGCGTCCGAGATCCTCGCGCAGAAAGAGACCGATTTGTGAATAGAGCGCGCCTTCGTCGATCCAGTTCATTGGAGGTTCTCGACTGTCTGCCGAAGTTGTGAAGACTGTTGTGCGATATCGGCGATGCGTGTGCGGACTTCGTCGACTCGCTCGACCGGAGCTCGCGAGACAAAATTTGGATTCGCAAGCTGGGCCTCGAGCTTTGCGGCCTCCGCCTGGAGTTTTTCGAGTTCGCGGTGCAGACGGCGGCGTTCCTGTTCGAAGTCAATCAAGCCTTCGAGCGGGATGGCCACTTCAGCGCCTCCACTCAAAACGTTGCGCGCCGAAGCTCGAGGCGCTTCGAGACGATCGTTGACAACAATTTCCGAGGCGCGAACCAGTCGTGCAATCTGTTCTCGAGCGGACTCAAAAACTCCACGGAGCTTTTCGTCAGGAGAACCAACAAGAATCGGGATTCGCTCCGAAGGTTTTATATTCATCTCCGAACGAATGTTTCTCACGCGTGAGATCAGTTCGATGATCGCCTGCATTTCCGACTCGGCGGCCTCGTCGATTAAATCCGCATTGGCTTGCGGGTAACCGGTCAGCATCACGGTCGGCTCCGTGCCGGCATAAGCCGCATGCAACTGTTTTTCGCCCGGCAAACGCTGCCACAGTTCCTCCGTGATGTAAGGCATGAATGGATGCAGCAATCTGAGCGCCTGTTCGAGCACTGTCAAAAGACGCGTGCGCGCTTCGCTGCGTGAGGCGCTTTCCTGTTCCGCGGTCACGTCGGCCTTGGCAAGCTCGATGTACCAGTCGCAAAAATCGTCCCAGAAGAAGTGATACAAAGTTTGCACGGCTTCATGAAACTGGTAATTGTCGATGGCTGCGTTCAGATCTTTGGCGGTCTTATTTAGACGCGAAACGATCCAGCGATCGTGGAGTGATCTGTTTTCGTTGAGTATTTCCGGGTTCACTCCAGCGCCTTCGGAATTGAGCAGGCAGAACCGCGCCGCATTCCAAATCTTGTTTGCAAAATTTCGATACGACTCGACCTGCTTTTCATTCCACCGCGTGTCGGTGCTGCCGACCTGTGCGAGCGTCAAACGCGTCGCGTCAACTCCAAACTTTTCAAAAACGTCGATCGGATCCACTCCGTTCATCTTCGTCTTCGACATACGCTGGCCCTGGCTGTCGAGGATCGTCCCCGTGACGTAGACGTCGGCAAAAGGTTCATTGCCCATAAACTTCATACCCGTCATCACCATTCGCGACACCCAGAGAAAGATGATGTCGCGGGCCGTAACGAGTACCGACGTGGGGTAGAACGTTTTCAAGTCGGCGGTTTCATTGGGCCATCCGAGCGTTGAAAACGGCCAGAGCGCCGAAGAGAACCATGTGTCCAGCACGTCCTGGTCCTGCGTGAGTATGCTTGTGCCGGCTTTGGTACGCGCCTCTTCCTCCGATCTCGCGACGATAACTTCTCCGGCGGGCGTGTACCACGCGGGAATCTGATGGCCCCACCACAACTGACGCGAGATGGTCCAGTCGCGCAGGTTTTCGAGCCAGTCGGTATATACCTTTTTATAGGGGGTCTCGGGCACAAATCGCGGCTTCTGTTCGCGCGCCATTAAATCGAGGGCGAGATCGCGGAGTTGGTCCATGTTCATGAACCACTGCATGGAAATCAAGGGCTCGATGACGGTCTTGCAACGTTCGCACTTGGAGATGGAGAACTCGTAGTCAACAACTTTCTCGAGCAGTCCGAGCGCTTCAAACTCCTGCACGACTTTCTCGCGCGCCTGATACCGGTCGAGTCCGGCAAAGCCGGTGCCGGCGTCTTCGGTCATCTTTGCTTGCGGATCGATAACGACGACTTGCGGGAGGTCGTGACGCAGGCCCATATCGTAGTCGTTGGGATCGTGCGCAGGTGTAATCTTCACCGCGCCGGTGCCAAACTCCGGATCGACATATTCGTCGGCAACGATCGGAATCTCGCGATCGGTAAGTGGCAGCAGAACAGTTTGACCCTCCAGATCCCGGTAACGATCGTCGTTTGGATTCACGGCGACGGCTGTATCGCCGAGCATCGTTTCCGGTCTGGTAGTGGCGACTGTAATCCGTCGATCGCTGTATTTGAGTGGATACTGTAAGTAGTAGAGCTTTCCGGCTTGCGGCAGTTTCTCAACCTCGAGATCCGAAAGTACTGTCTGGTCTAAGGGACACCAGTTCACGATGCGCTTGCCGCGATAGATCATTCCCTCTTCGTACAGCCGCACAAAGACCTCGCGCACGGCGCGGGAGAGATCCTCGTCCATCGTAAACTTCTCACGCGACCAGTCGACGGACGCGCCCTCACGGCGCATCTGCACGGTGATCTGTCCGCCCGATTCGTTTTTCCACTTCCAGACGCGTTCGACAAACGCTTCACGCCCGAGATCGTGCCGCGTCTTCCCTTCTTTCTTCAGCGCGCGCGATACCATCAACTGCGTGGAGATTCCAGCGTGGTCCATCCCCGGCAGCCAGAGCGTGCGAAACCCACACATGCGCTTGTGGCGCGTCATCACGTCCATGAGTGTGTGTTGCAGCGCATGGCCCATGTGCAATGAGCCGGTGACATTGGGTGGTGGAATGACGATCGTAAAAACCGGCGCGTGGGGATCTTTATTTATTTCGGGCGCAAAATAGCCATTTTTTTCCCAGCGTTGGTAATGATGCTGCTCTGCTTCTTTGGGGTCGTATTGTTTGGGGATGTCCATGCGAACTCTGTGCGTCGTCTCCGAAATGAAAACGTAGAGTCTACGCCAGACAACCGACAAAGTTCAAAAACGCTTTGAAGTCACAATTTGCAACCTCAAAAACAAAAGCAGGTGACTCGTTCACAAGTCACCTGCTCCGGAGCTCAAAACTTGAGCGATCTTACTTCGCCTGCCTCTCTTCCAACTGCCGTTTGATCATCAACTCGGCGAGATCCGGAACCACTTCCCACGCAATCTCGCGTACTACTTTGTCAGACATCATCTCCACGACACGGCGTGCGATTGCGTCAATCATTTCTGGCGAGAGTTGGTCGGGGTTGATTGAAGTTGCCGAGGCGGCAGCGACAACCGGTTCCGGTTCGGCAACGGTGGATTCCGGTTCAGGTTCGATAACCGCAACCTCGTGCTGCAAGGCTGTTGCGTAAGGCACTTCCTGAGTATCTGCAAAGGAACTGTGAACTTCCGGTTGGTACGCCGATTCGTATGCGCCTGCTGCAGCAACTGCTTCCTTCACGTGGGGCTCAACAAACGCGCGGGCGGGCTCAGCTTCATAAGCAGGTGGCGCAGGGACTTCAGAGCCGACCGTCTCGTCGTCGTCGAGATCCAAAACAAAATCGTCGTCAGCGGAAGTCGCGCGCACCGGCTCAAACTCGCCGAGGTCCAACAATACGTCGGACGTATCACCCTGAGAATCGTTTCGCGGTTCAGTTTCCATTGTCTCCTCACGTGGTAACGATTCCGTTGCGTGAACCGGTTGTTCCACCTTCTGTTCGCTCTGAATCAATGCCTCTTCAAGCGGCAACGTATCCGCCGTCGTCATCTCCAACTCGTGTGTGTCGAGACTCACTTCTTCTTCTTCCGGCTCAACTATTGGCGGAAGTTCGGCGGTTGGACGCTCTTTCTCGACAGGAGGGCTCGAGACCAGGGCTCCGACTCTGTCGATCAGTCGTCGAATTGATTGGAATGGTTTGGTCAATATGTCATCCGCGCCAACTCTGCGCGCCTCCGCTTCGTCGAACGGCTCAAAGGAGCCGACAAGCAGCACTACGGGAATGTGCTTGAGTTGCTCGTGCGTTTTGACGTATTCGCAGACTTCGTAGCCGTTTGGGGACGGCATAAAGACGTCTACGAGAACTATATCCGGGGCAACTTCCAGAAGCTGATCAACTGCTTCCTGGCCGCTGCCGACAGCCACGACTCGCACACCTTCGTCAGCGAACGTAAGGTCGATAACTTTCTGAATGGTGGCCGAATCGTCGGCAAGTAGGAGTTTGCGTCCAGCTAGCAAAGCCAATCCTTTAGCTGAATTGCACCATCGGCGGGGCCTAGTGCGTATGCACGGATGGCGCGGGCATGTCGTAACGAAGCGGGCCTCCGGAGAGGCCCCGACAGAAAACCTAACACCCGCGGTAAGGGGCAGTCAAGAGTTTGTTTTAGCGGAGACGGGGCCGGCGGTTGGGATAAAGGATTATGGCTGTCTCACTAAAGGTTCGATAAACACGGTCATTCCAGAAACGTACCTCAAGATCCTCCTGCGGACATTGTTGTGATCGTAGGCTTGATATGTTCGGTCCTCTCGTAACGTTCGCCGAGCGCCTCGAAGAAAAGTGGTTCCCAGGGGCACCGGGAATGTCGAGCTGTAAACTCAAGATGAAGAGTTTTGGAATGACTTAGCCGCTAGTTTTGAATTCGGTCAAATCAAACTCTTCGGCGATGATTCCACCTATTTCCAGCATCTGCTTAGCCTCGCTACATTTTGAATGACTGGGATTATCGTACAAATAGGTTCGATACTTCTGATCCTTGTTTATTTCAACTACGTAGCTCACACCGTCAAAGATCTGAGTACTACAGCCAACGGCCAGTGCGTCAGGCAGAGTCAGTAAGCCAGCCTGCGTCAGCTTTTGCCAGGCCGCTTCCCACCCTGACCTAGGCGCCGCCAGATTGCTGACTGTGCTGACCAAACGCGGGCCTCTCGAAATTCCATGGAGGTGAAGGCCAGACCACTGACTGGACGAGTGTCGAAGAATGATACCGTCCTCTCCTTTGCCGCCGAAGCCCACCCAGACGCGGACTTCAAAATCATTGCCCGTCATCTGACCGGTTCGAAGTTCAGCAATTCCTGACTCCGCCAAATCGCTCGTTAATCATCTTAAAAAAGATCGGTTCCCATCCCGCTTCCGATGCCACTTTCCTTGAAGGCTCGGGCTCTTGACTCTTCCGCATGTGATCTTCTTCAGGCTTCTGGCCATCGGGTCGAGGGGTTATAAAGCACGCCGCGGTGCCTGTGGCAAGTAGAAGGAAAACAAGAAGACCAATAAATGATTGATGTCTGAGCATATTCATCTCAATAATATAGCTTCCTTTCATGAGCCAACGAGAACCGCCTCTACAGACAGTTGTTGTACTCAGAAGGCGAAATGATGTTATTGGCGGTGTAGAAGGTGTACTGATTTTTATAAACAATCACGCCTATACTTCCTCGCTTCAGATGCGAGTCGCGCACCCAAATATCGCTGCCTGGGCTGGGGTTAAACTTGTGCGTATGATAATCGAGAATAAACCGACGCGGTCTACTTCTTGGCAGCGCCTTCAGTAGCGCCTCGAATGCTTCAGGTTCCCCTTTCATATAATCTTCGGTTCCCTCCGGCGCTTGATGCACAAACACGTCTGTAGGGTAGTTTTCATCATTAAATACCCAACCACCGTTCTCTTTCCCTGACTTTTTGGTTGCTTCCCAAGCGGCCTCAAAGGCCCCTGTGACCCTTGAGTTGGCCAACAGCTTGGTGATTGTCAAACAATTCGAATCCTGGCGAGCTGTCTCTTCACCTACGAAACCTCCGAGGCCGCCCCGGAACTCTTGAGCCTTAGCAAATGAATTGCCGCCCACAGAACTCCGTCGAGAACCCGGCTTGAGCCTGAAGGAGCGTATCATTTCGCCTTGCTCTCCCTCTTCCAAGCCTGGTTTTACAAAATCGATCACCTCTTCGTATTGTCCAGGAGAGGCTAAGGCGTTCAGGCGATCCAAACCCAACAGAAATGTTCCGCCTGCCTGCAAATGGGCTTCAAGAATTATTCGTAAACGATCGTAGCCGCCCTGACCTGGCCCATTGCCCGATTCAAAGATTTTATTGACGTAAACCTCTTCGTAGAATTGCTGTCCCAGTTCAGCCTCCAGGGTGGGACCACCCTGCATCTCCAGATAAGATGGCGAGCGAGTCGGAGGCGGTGGGGGCTCATTAGGCAGAATGGTTGGGGGCTCCAGTCCGGTTTCACGACTGTGCGCATCAACTTCTGTACGAAATGAAAATAGGCTGCGAGCATCAACAGAAATCCAGCTGTCGGTGAGTGGATTCCTATGTTGCCAGTTTATCGTATGAGAACCATTGTTGGTCCAATGTTCAGCCAGCCGTTCGCCCGCAGCATAGATATACTGTTTGCGCTTTTGTCCCTGCGCGTCGAGTTCACCCACCACATAACCGCCCAAGACTGTGGAGCGCAGGTAATAAATCGTCTCGGTGTTCTCCGCGAGAGAAGTCTGTGGACCAAGTCCAACGAGTGTTTCCGTTCGAGTGATCGAGATGCTTTTACCTGGACGCCCGTCTGCATCATGCGTCATAGAGCCTTCCTCTGCCGGCTTGAGAGGGTGCCCTGTTTCACCACCACCAACTTCTCCCGCCGTCGCCAGTGAACGTTCGCCGGCGGCGTCAAAAATATGGCTGCCCTGTGCATCCGCAATCACGTGACCTTCAGCGTCATACAGCAGATCCTGCCGGCGATTGTTCAGGTAAGTAAAAGTCTGGCCGGATAAGGGGCGTTGCCAGATGCGGCCGGTTTCCCGAACGTGCTGATTAAATGCGTTATAAGCAAAGCTCTGTCGATAAGGGCTGTCGGGTGTCGGACTTGCGGGCTGCAGACCACGAGCTTCGCGGCCCGAATACGCCTCAATCATTCGACCCGCGTGATCGTAGGCGAACGCTTTATCAAAGTGATCGTTGGCCACGTCGGACACCATCCTTACATTACCATCCGCAGAGTACTGGTAATTCCAGGTGTAGGAGGCAGTACCCGCCGTCAGCTTATACGACGTAGGCCGTAGGCTTTGGTCGTAAGTGAAGTTTGTTTGGCTTGAGCTGCCCGTATTCATCTGCTTCAAGTCGTTCGAGGCACGATAGGTTGCATTCGATAGGAAACTCGAGAGCGGGACTTGTGCGTTGGAAACATCCGTGTACGTATAGCCTGAACCCGCAACACTCGTCAGTCTTCCGATCGCGTCATAGTCATAAGTTAAGGTCGTAGCGAATTGGCTGGGGAGGGTTAACGTTCTGACTCACCGGCGAGATTGTAACCGTAGGCAAGCGTGAAAGCTGTACCGGCAAACGGTCCGGCAAAGTTGTCGCGTTTCAGCAGTGAGTTGTGACAAGGAGTTGTACTGATAGGTGGTGGTGCCAGTGCCATCGCTCATGGAGGTCCGATTTCCCGCAGCGTCATAGGTCAAACTTTGATTTGCAGTCGGGCTAATGTAGTCGTAAGGCGCAGGAATCAGACTCAAATCGTAGTTGATGGCGGTTATTAAGTGGCGGCTGTTGTAATTGAAGTTTTTTCTTACGCCACGCGCATCGACGAGGTAAGAGACAGTGTCGTCGAGGTTGTAATGAAAGGTCGTATGATCGCTTGACGCGGTATTGTTCGGTTGAGGCTGTTGCTCTGGCCGGTGCTGCGTCTTCAGGCGGCCATAACCATCGTAGGTCATGGTGGTGTCCTGGTAGGTGCTGCTGGTTGCTGAGCCCGCGTACTGGCGAACGCGCTCGACCTGGTCGCGAGCGTTGTAGGTGTTGACGTGCAGTTGAATAGACACTGCCGTTCTGCCAGTTGAGCACTTCCGTTTTCATTGTCCGGCCCAGCACGTCGGAATAGATCTTTTGTTGCCGGCGCTTCGCGACACCCGCGTCAATCGTGCCTTCGTCCGTAAGCGTCACTACGTCGCCTCCAGCGCAGCCGCAACCTGCATAGCTCGCTTCTCGTGTCGTGCCATCGGGATTGGTCGTGACTAAGGGACGGCCTTTCCAGTCGTAAGTCTGCTGAGTGTAGTAAACGCCCGCCGCATCATCCCCGCTCGGCGCCCAGGCGCTGTTGACCTCAGTTGGGTTTGACTGCAACCACGCCCGGCCCATCAGATCGTAGACCGTATTCACCAACCGGTAACCGCCCGTGCTGCCCGGATGATTACTCACCGCACCAATCACCCGCCCCAGCCCGTCCGTCACTGCAATCGAGTAAAATTCATCCGCCACATTGTTCACGGTCGCATAGCTGGCCGTGTACTCGGCACCGTACCAGAAGCGTTTGTAAGCCCCGTTGTTTGTGGTCGTGACGCGCTCCAGTTGGCCCAGGCTGTTATAGGTCATCACCTGCACCGCGCCCTGCGATTGTCCGGCCGGCGCAGGTGACTCGGTGCGCGTCGTAGCGCTGAAATCGAAGTTGTATTGCACGTAGGAATGATTGTTGTCGGCGTCCGTGAGCCTCGTGGGATAAGCGAACGTGTTGCGACTGCCGTTGCCGTCAGAAAAAGGAATCCGTGTAACTAACCGTGCTCTGGTGACCAGCCGGATCGGTAGTGGAAGCAGGCGTGCCGGTGGTGAAGTAGTTTGTACTTGTCGTCAACTTCTTCGCCGCGTTACTAACGTCAGTCACGTCCCAGCGAGATATGCTGGTAGGGTTGCCGCGCGTGGTAAACGAGGTGGAGTAAGCGGTGTCATGTTGCGTCGCGGCCGCGCCTGAAGGCAGCGCTTGCAGCCGCGCCGGCTCGTCGTAAGTAAAAGTGGTTTTAGTTTGTGGCTGACTCTGTGATTGGCCGCCACTGATGAGTTGCACCTGCGCCACCAGCCCGATGATGCGCCGGTCGAGATAAGCCTGACTCAGATTGTAATCAGTCACGGTGCGCCGGATCTCAGCCGGGTCGTTGACCGCATATTCTTTCACGATCGACGGGAGCCCAAACTGCGTGTACTCGATCAGCGTGCGCCGGCCGTTGCCAGGGGTATCGTTAACCGTAGTCTCCACCACCCGCGGATTGACTTCATAAGCGACCGCGGTGTTGTCCTGCGTCCAGTCCGTCGTGGTCCATTTTCAAGCTACCGTTCACCAGCACTTCACTGCGGGTCGTCAACCCCCTCTTCCAGCCCGTCCCGTAGTACTCCTTGTAGACAGTGCCGTCAGGCGCGGTCAGCACACACGCGCCATCCGCGGCGACGCTGTAGGTCGTCGTCACCTGCGCGGGCACGTTGTTGAAGCCACTCCAGTTGTGCGCCGCGATACTGCTGCTCAGCAAACGTGGCGTGTCGCCCAACGGTGTTTCGTATGTGAAAGTCGTCGCATTGCGCTCGAGGGTGCCGAAGTAGTTTCTGACAGCCGCGAGCTGGAGTGAGTTGGTGTACTCAAAGGTGAAGTGCGACGTGTCGTTCAACGCCACTTGCGTAAGCACCGGCAGCGCCGTCCCGTTAGCAATCCCAACCACCTTGCCGTCAGTAAAACTGTACTGCATGTTGCGCGTGGACCAGCCAAAGCTGACCCACTGATGCGCCTGGCCGTTCCAGTTTTGTGTAATCGACAGCAGATTGGCATTGCCGTCGTAGTTGAAGACGATCACCCGGCCCAGAGTGTCAACGATGTTCGTGATCTGGCCGAGCGCATTGTAGTTAACGGTAATATAGTTGCCGTTGCGCTCCTTTACCTGCGTGCAGCGATACTCGCCGTTGTTGGCGAGAAAACTCATCTGGGTGCCGTCAGTTGCACGCAGCAGCAAACTCGCGCCGTTGTCGATTAACTGCAAATACGAAGAATCAAACGCTTCGTAGACATTGGCGCCCACATGCCGCAACTCCACGCGGTGACCCGCCGGCGTCAGCAGCAAATAAGCTGCTTTCCCGGTTTGGGCGTTGAAGACGCGGCGTTGCACCCTCGGAAAGCCGAGCCGAAACCCGGCACTCGGAAAGCCGTTGTCTTCGTCGAAGTAGATGTATGGACCAGAACGCGTCCACACCTGCGACGAGTAAGCAAGCGCCAGTCCCAGGTCGAGTCCATTGCGCCCCGGCAAACTCAATAACGGCACACTCCAGCTCGCATCGCGCGTCAACATACCATTCCCCGGCTGGTTGCGTGGCTCGACCCGCGCGGAGATCAAGGAAGCAGCGTTCGAACCAGCCGCGCCATTGGGAGAAATACCGGCGACTAACGTCGCAAACTCACCCGACTCCTCAAAACCACGGCGCACGTACTCTCGTCCGTGTGTCTGCACCAGACCTTCCCAGGTGGCCCAGCCACCGGCATCCGGTTCCCGCATCAAGTAAGTCTCGTACAAGTCATAAACATACCAGTGCGCGTTGCGATTACGCGCCGCGTATTCCGCCGTTTCAAAGAGCGTTCGGCCCAGCTCAAGCGCCGCCAGCTTCACCTGATTCTGGTTGTAGGCAACACGCAACTGGTCGTGCCAGTAGCTTGTTTCCGCGCTCACTGGAGGACGCGCGAGTGCCCAGGTGAAGAAGTTCTGCACAAACTGATCGTCAGACACCGGCGGCGCCGGTGGTTTCAGACGCGCGCGTGCATGCGCGCGTCGCAACTGGCCCACTTCCTCTTGATGAGCATCACCGACACGCCGCCCGTCCCATGGCTTACCGGCATTCTTTTGCGTTCTGAGGGTGGAAGGAATCGGCACCGGCGCTTCACGCTCAAGCTGCGACTCACGCTGCACCTCCTCGAGGTCTGGCAACGTACCCTGAGGCTTTCCCGGTCGTGGTCTGGCCGCGCGCTCATGGCCCGGTGACGAAGCTTCGCCCACAAAAATGGGCCACGGCAACAGCGCCGCGCCGATTGTTAACGACAGAAAGATACGCAGTTTGAAATTCCGGGCGGAGGAGCGAGGAAACATATGAGGACTCCAGTGAGTGCATGAAACTCACACTCGATTAAAGAATTCATTGCCGGCAGGGGAGGCTCCCGCAAGACCCGATTGGACCAGCGCACTCTACTCCCGCACCCCGCGAAAGTCAATAAAGTTTTCCTGTGAAGATGACTAGGGACCGGAGACGACGATGTCGTCCGCCGTATTCGGTTTGCCGTCGGGACCAACGGAGCGGAGCGAATAGCGATCCGTCTGGCCCTCGTAGTGGTAAGGACGATGCCACGGGTCGATACGGATCACGCGCGGCAGATACCGCGGGCTGAGGTGGTCTATAAGTACCGATTCATTATCAGAGACGACGAAGTAGCCTCGCTCACGACGAAAGTCGCCGAGCGCCCTGGCTAGTGTCGAAAGTTCATCCGTCGCTTCGGCACGCTTGATCTGGTCGATACCCGCAGGCACGGCCGCCACGTTCACCCAGTCACGAGTGCCACTCTTAAACTCCGTCACACGCCAGCCTTTTTTGTCACGCGACAGACGAAAGTCAACTCGAACCAGCGCGACGACGAGCGCCGTCGATTCCGATCCGAGCGAGAGTCCAAACGGCGAGATCTCTTTTATGCGAACGTCGTCTGACGGAAGTTGAATCCCCAATAGACTCGCCACCAGGCAACGCGCGCGTTTGTTCGTAAGCTCCGTAGCAGACTTCGCTCGCGCAAACTGCGACGGCTCATCACAGGCTCCCAACGGCAATTCAAAACCAGCCGCGCGCGCTATGACATCCAAACGCTCCCAGCGATCCGGCCCGGTGCGAATCTCACGCAACTCCCAACTGCCTTCGCGCAGTCGCAAACGAAACACGGCCTGAAGCTCAGCACTGACCTTGGGCACTTCGGCATTACTCGAACCGATTGATTCAATGCGAATCGCGTTACTCGGCAGAGACCAACCCGCCATAGTTTGAATAACCCTGCGAGCATCTTTTTGACTGAGGTCGGCGCGGGCAGCGCGGGGACTAAAAAGCGCGAGCACAAAAACAGCAGCCACGAAGAGAGCGTGTCGTTTCATTCAGCGGTCTTTTTACCAATCAACATCTGCAACATTATCTGTAGTTGCGCAGTCGTAAACGGCTTGGGTAAAAACACAACCGCGCCCGCTGAAAAACTGTCGGACGACAGCTTCGGATCCTGTTCGGCCGTCATCATCATCACCGGAATCCGCCGGAGACGCTCCTCGGCTTTCATATAACGAACCAGTTCGGGACCGGAGATGTGCGGCATAACCACGTCGAGGATCGCCGCCGTGAAATTGGCGTCGGTCTGCAAAATCTTATAAGCCTCGCGACCGTCGCGAGCAGTCACCACCGTGAAGTCTTCTTTCTCGAGAATCGTCGCTATCAATCGAAGGATGGCGGGATCGTCGTCCGCAACCAGCATGCGTTTATTGGTTACCGCGTCGTTGTTGTCCATGTGAGTAAGTTTTCCTGATTTAAACTTCCACGGCGCGGCAACTCTCGCCTGCCTGTGTGGAAAGCTCGGCGGCGAGTTTGATCGCAGCGACCATGCTCGAATGTTCGGCGAGTCCTTTGCCCGCGATGTCGAAAGCGGTGCCGTGGTCTACTGAGGTCCTGATAAAAGGCAGACCCAAAGTAACATTAACTGCTTCTCCAAACGATAAACACTTTACCGGAATCATTGCCTGATCGTGATAACACGCGACGACGGCGTCAAATTCTCCACGCGATGCGCGCAGAAAAACTGTATCCGCCGAGAAGGGCCCGTGCACGTCGATATCGTCAACCCTGGTCGCTTCGATGGCGGGCATTATTTCAGAGGCCTCTTCAACTCCGAAGAGTCCACCTTCGGCGCCATGCGGATTGAGAGCAGCCACGGCAAGTCTCGGGCGTTCGATACCCCAGCGCTGAAGCTCACGATGCGTAAGGTAGATGACCTTCATTATGCGATCACGCTCGACAAGCCTGATCGCTTCCGAAAGCGGGACGTGCGTCGACAATAAAACTATGCGGAGGTTCGCGGCCACAAACGCCATCGCATACTCCTCAGCGCCGGTGAGATGAGCGAGAAACTCCGTGTGACCAGGAAAACTATAGCCGCCGAGAAACAGAGCCCGCTTATTGATCGGTGCGGTCGCCATCGCGTCGACACTCCCAGCCGCACACAACTCAACCGCAGCTTCGATGTAATTCGCCGCTGCCTTCCCCGCGGCGCCCGACTCGATGCCTGGTTCGATAAAGCCGCTGATATTGTCGAGATGATAGATGACGGGTTCGGAAAGCTGCTCGGGAAACGTTTCTTCAGTGCGGATGATGTCGTAGCCGCATTGAAGATCGAGAGTGCGTGCGGTATGCGCGAGCAACTGCGCATCCCCGATAATCACCGGCACGCAAACTCGTCTGATTTCATCTTCGGCGACGGCCTTAAGGACGACCTCGGGACCAATGCCCGCCGGGTCGCCCATCGTAATGCCGATGCGCGGCAAAACTCGCCTGGGTCGAGGTCCCGGGTTAGCTGAGCTTTGGTCTGAGTGTCGCATTGCTTGGGGCGACGCACTGTTATCCAAGGGCGAGGAACTCAGGGCGAGGCTGCGTTCAGTTTCCTAAGCGCTAGCGCTGGCTGTTTCAACCCGCTCGTCGGCCTTGTAGATGTATTTGATGTTCCGTTTGAGAACCAGCAGATTGGGAGCACCTTTGCGGTTGACCTTCAATGCGCCGCGATCATACCACTCGATCGTGCCTTCAATCTCTTCGCCATCAAGTAGAACAATTACCATCAAGGTATGAGCGTCGATCTGTTTCTTGTAATAAAAGATCTCCGCGTTGGTTTCGTTGGGAGGCGGAACTCTTTTCTTAACCTGGACCGACGAAGCATGTTGTTGCGCGACACGTTCACGTGCCTGACCGCCATCGTTTGAGGCGCGGGAGCTCCCATTCGAACGCTCTCTGGGCTGCGGAACTTCGCGGGCTTTGCCTTTGACTTCCGCGAGTGTAGTTCTGATGAGTTTACGATTCACTTGATTATTACCTCCAAAAATCTACGACGGGGTATTTCACCCGTACAGAACGGATCATGAATAGGACACAGGACTAGATGTACAGATCAGTGTCAAAACTCTCGCAGGCTGCGGCCCATCCGAGGAGAGGAACGAACTTTACCCGTAATGGAATTTCCTGCAAGGAATGAGCGACATGCTACACAACAAGAGAAGAAAAAGCAAAGGGGAAAAACGCGTTGATTTCAAAGATTTACATGCAAGAAACGCTGCAACGAATCGAACGAGTATCGATCGGGGCGAGCGGCTGTTTTTGATCCATTTTCCAGTCGTCATTTGCCATTTTTCATTTGGAGTGCGGCGGCTTGACGCCGCTTTAGCCTGGAACACACATACTCGAGAACAAAGCGGCGTCAAGCCGCCGCACTCCAAAAACAAAAAGGGAAGGCCCCAAAGACCTTCCCTCGACGCGCGCGATAAACGATCTCTAGTCAGCCTTCTTTCGAATGAAAGTCGGGACGTCGAGATCGTCAACGCGTGGGGTTCCCATCATAGGCCTCGGGAGATCGTCGGCCGGCCTCGCTACGAAACGTGGCGGTGGCGCGGGAATCGCTGTTGTCGCAGCGGCAGACGCAACTGATGTGGCCTCTCTGTCAAACCCCGTCGCAATAACTGTAATCTTCATTTCATCCGTGAGGGTCTCATCAATGACTGCGCCGAAGATGATATTCGCATCGGGGTCGGCCGACTCGCGAATGATCGACGAAGCAGCATTGACTTCAAACAACGTGAGATCCGGTCCGCCAGTGATGTTGATCAAAACACCCTTGGCGCCCTGAATAGTCGCTTCTTCCAAAAGCGGCGATGAGATCGCCTGCTGAGTCGCTTCGATTGCACGGTTCTCGCCGCTCGCTCGTCCCGCACCCATCAAAGCCATTCCCATCCCCTGCATGATCGACTTCACGTCGGCGAAGTCGAGATTGATCAAACCCGGCACCGTGATGAGATCGCTGATGCCCTGCACGGCCTGGCGAAGAACATCGTCGGCGACTCTGAACGAGTCGGCGAGTGAAACGCCACGCTCGACGGTGTGCAGCAATCGTTCGTTGGGAATCGTGATGACAGTGTCGACGCACTCGCGCAACTCTCTCAATCCCTGATCCGCCTGCTGCATGCGACGACGACCTTCAAAATGAAAAGGCTTGGTCACTACGGCAACTGTCAACGCGTCAAGCTCGGTTGCGAGTGAAGCGATAATCGGCGCGCCGCCGGTGCCCGTGCCGCCGCCCAGGCCAGTGGTGACAAAAACCATGTCGGCGCCTTCGAGCACTTCAATGATCTTGTCGGTATCTTCGAGCGCTGCTTCGCGGCCGACTCCGGGATCCGCGCCGGCGCCAAGGCCTTTTGTCAGGCGACTTCCGAGTTGGATCTTAATGGGCGCGCGCGAACGTTTCAGCGCCTGCAAATCCGTGTTGGCAACAAGGAATTCAATCCCCTCGATGCCCGATTCGATCATGCGGTTCACGGCGTTGCTGCCGCCACCGCCGATCCCGATCACTTTTATCCGCGCTCCGGTGAGTGGCGGATCATCATCAATGAAAATATTAATGCCCGTTCCCGGTTGACGAGTGTCCGGTGTCATATTGAGTTCCTCTCTTCCAAAGCGGGATGGCTTCCAAGGCCTCTTCCTTCTATGTTGGGTTTCTTGAGCCATCGGCATCGATATATTGCGGACAATATCTTGTGCAACCGGGGCGCAAGCATACAACAACTTGTCAGAAAATACTACCGAATCTATTTCTAAAACGAGATACAAAGTGCGTCAGCTTCCCTGTCGATCCACGACGGCTGACGCCTGTCCGTATCTCCGCTGCCTGGGCGCGATGCGCAAGCAGGGCAAGACCCGCGGCTGCGGTCCATGCAGGACTCTGAATGTCTTCAACCAGTCCGCCAAAGCGATCGCGTTCGGGATATCCGATTCGCACAGGCGCGTCAAAAACCTGTTCCGCGATCTCAGTCATGCCATGCAGCAAAGCGCCACCGCCGGTTAACACGACACCACTCGAGAGTTGTCGTTCCCAACCGGCGTCCTTGATCTCATCAGCAACATGCATCAACACTTCTTCAGCACGAGGCTGAAGGATGTCGCAGAGGATCTGGCGCGAGAGCTGGCGCGGCGGACGCCCACCGACCGAAGGCACGTCGACGAGTTCACCGCGTTCCATCTCGCTCAGCGAACTGCTGCACGCACAGCCGACTGTTCGTTTGATCTTCTCGGCTTCCGGAATCGGCGTTCGCAGACCGAAGGCGATGTCATTCGTAAAATGCGAGCCGCCGAGCGGAAAGACTGCCGTGTGCTGAACCGCTCCGCGCTGGTAAATTATCAGGCCGGTTGTTTCGGCGCCGACGTCGACAAGTGCAGCTCCAAACTCTTTATCATCTTCAGTTAGCGATGCTTCGGCGGCGGCGAGCTGCTCCAGAACCATGTCCGCGACGACAAGGCCCGCGCGATTGACGGCGTTGATGGCGTTCTGACGCGCAGTCACGGGACTGGTCACAATGTGTACTTTCACTGCGAGACGCGCGCCGATCATCCCGACGGGATCGTTGATGCCGTCCTGGTCGTCGACGATGAACTCCTGCGGCAGTCGATCGACGATCTCGCGTCCGGCCGGAAGTTGAATCGCACACGCCGAATCGATTGCGCGCCGCACGTCTTCGGTCATGATCTCGCGATCGCGACCGGAGACCGCGACGATCGCCTGACCGTTGAAACCGAGGATGTGCGAACCGGCGAGATTGATCGTTACTTCTTCCGCTTCGAGTCCACTCATTCGCTCCGCGTCTTCGACTGCCTTCTTGATCGCGTCGACGGCGGCATCGGGGTTAACGATCACACCTTTGCGCAAACCGCGAGCTTCGGCTTCTCCGATCCCAACCACTTCAAGCAATCCACCTTCGCCGGGTTCGCCCGCGATACACGTCACCTTACTTGTCCCGATGTCGAGACCGATGGTGTGCTGTGTTCGCTTCGCCATCTAACTCCTTATCCGCAGATTTACAGACACGTTCAGTTTTTTCCTTCGGCGATCGTTTGGCTGCCGGTGACTAAACCGACGATCGCGCGTTTGCCTTGCGTGAGATCGATGTAGCTGATGAGTGGCCCACGTGATGTTTGACGTTGAGCATCGAGCACTGCCAACGCTTTGCTCAACCGGGCGGCCTGGTCTTGTGATCCGAGCCGGACTTCGATCTGCGAATCATCCCCGCCAAGCTGGACTCGCACGTCACGCAGATCGAGTACATTCACTTCACTCACGCGCTCCGAAAGTCCCTGCGCCGCCCACTCGCGTTGCAGTTCGAGAAATTTTGCGACGCGCTCGCGATTCTCTGCCTGCGCCCCCGCGTCGTCTTCGTTCCAACCACGAAGAAAGAAAGCGGGCATCTGATCCGTGGGCGACATTTCACCGAGTGAAACCGCATCGTCGTCGACCCAGATGAAACGACCTGCCGCGTTGCGAACCACGGCTTTCGGCTCGCGTTCAGTGATGCGCACTCGGATGCCGTCAGGCAAAACGCGCGTAACCACCGCGGTTCGCACCCACGGCAGACGCTCGAGATGAGAGCTGAGCTCCTGCAAATCAGCACGCCAGACTCCGGTTTTACCAACATCTCGACGCACGACAGTCTTGATCTCATCAACTGAAGCGCGCGCTGCGCCACGCGTCTCGACAGTTCGAACTTCAAAGAAACTCGCCGAAGCCGCCGCACGATAGCCGACAAACCCGATCAGCGCGATGATGGCCACGACTCCAATCCGCAATGCAAGCGGCACGTAACCAAGCAGCGACTTGAGCCGCGATCCAATCGGCTCGGACGCGCCGCGTTTTGCAGGCCGCTGCCCCACCGCCGATCGACCTTTGCTGATCCCGCTTCGATTACCGACTTTTTGAGGAATTACCTGCTCTCTCACGATTCACTACTCCCTTCTTCATCCACTGGCTGTTTTTCCGTGGACGAATTGGCGCGCCAGAGTTCGACTTCATACTCCAACTCGATTCCCTGCTCGCGTCTGACGCGCTCTCGAATCTCTTCAGCCAGCGCGAGCGCATCTTCGGCGCGCGCGTTCTCACCTTCAGTCACGATGAAGTTTGCGTGGACCGGCGATACGATCGCGCTGCCGCGACGTTGTCCCTTCATCCCCATCTCGTCGATGATCTTTCCCGTGGTCGCCGCCGGAGGATTTTTGAAGAAACAACCCGCGGAGCGTGACCCGTGCGGCTGGCTCGCGAGGCGCTTGCTCTTCGCTTCGTCCATGCGCGCTTTGATCTTTTCAGGCTCGTCCGGTTTCAAACGCAACGTCGCGCCCAGCAACAGTTCTCCTTCTTTAAAGGACGTGTGACGGTAGTTCCACTGAATGCTCTCTCCGGGAATTTCCACGACCTTGCCTTCACGAGCCACGCGCACGGCTTCAGTAACGGTTCCGATTTCGTGACCGTAAGCGCCGGCGTTCATCCAAAGCGCGCCGCCGACCGTGCCGGGAATACCGCCAAGTCCTTCGATTCCTGACAAACCGCTGCGCGCAACGTCGATGCAGAGTCGCGGGAGCGAATAACCCGCGCTCACGGAAACGAGTTCGCCGTCGATCCGAACCTCGCCTTTCATGTTGCTCAAGTTGAGAACCACGTAGTGATGATCGCCGTCATCGGCGAGCACGTTGCTGCCGGATCCGAGTGGACGCCAGCCAATGCCGGCCTTTTCCAGTTCATAAACAATCGCGGCGGCCTGCGCTTCGGTGTCGGGAGCGATCACCCAGTCAATCGCGCCGCCAACTCGCAAACTCGTCAACTCGGCGAAGCGTCGTCCACGCTCGGCGCGCACGCCGAGTCGCGCCGCAATCTCTTCGAGGGCGCGGTCGCGTTCCGCCAGTTTGTTCTCTTCTTCGAGCACGATCATCTTTCTTCAGACTGTTGCCTGTGGCTGTTCTCGCAACAAAAACAGGAGTTGTTCGCTCACACGATTCACGGTGCCCGCGCCAAGCGTTAACACGAGATCTCCAGGTTGGACATACTCGCGCAACGTCGTTGCGGCGTGGTCCAGCGGGCCAATGTAATTGACGTCTTTGTGGCCAAAACGCTTGATGGCCGCAGTCAGCGCTTCAGCCGTGACGCCTTCGATCGGATCTTCGCTCGCCGCGTAGATGTCTGTGATGAACAGGACGTCAGCGTTGTTGAATGAACGCGCAAACTCCTGCATCAGATCGTGTGTGCGCGTGTAGCGATGCGGCTGAAACAAAACGACAATGCGGCGGCCGCCGGAGCCGAGTTTGGCAGCAGCGAGTGTGGCTCGAATTTCCGTCGGATGGTGACCGTAGTCATCAACTACTAACACACCACCGACTTCGCCCTTAGCCTGGAACCTTCGACCCGCGCCGGTGAAACTGTGCAGCCCTTCGACGATCTTTTCGAACGACACTTCCAACTCGAAGCCGACAGCGATCGCCGCGAGGGCGTTGTAGACGTTATGCACGCCGGGCACGCGCAGAATCATCTCGCCCATCACGTCAGTGCCCCGCCAGACCATGAAGGACGTTCCGAAATTATTGTCATGACGAATTCCGTGAGCAGAGACGTCGGCCTGTGCGCTAAGTCCGTAAGTCAAACGCCGTCGTTCGAGGAGCGGAATGATTGCCTGCACGTTCGGATCGTCGAGACACAAAACCGACGATCCGTAGAACGGCACCTTGTTCACAAAATTCGCGAAGCACTCACGCACGTCGTCCATGTCGTGGTAGTAGTCCATGTGTTCGCGATCGATGTTTGTCACTACCGCAATCGTCGGCGTCAGCATCAGAAAAGAGCGATCGCTTTCGTCAGCTTCGACGACCATCAGATCGCTGGTACCGAGATGTGCATTTGATCCAAACGCGCCGACTACGCCGCCGACAACCATCGTGGGATCGAGTCCGGCATGGCCCAGGACGGTTGCAACCATCGACGTGGTAGTGGTCTTTCCGTGTGAACCGGCGACGGCGACGGTGTGCGGCTTGAGTCGCATCAACTCCGCGAGCATTTCGGCCCGCGGGATAACGGGTATTGAGCGGCGGTTTGCTTCGATGATTTCCGGATTGTCGTCACGGACCGCGGTGGAGCGAACCACGACGTGCGGATGTCCGACATTTTCCGCGGTGTGACCTTCGAATATTTCCACACCCATCTGTTGCAGGCGATCGGTGACATTTGAGCGCTTGAGATCGGATCCGGAAACGCGAAAGCCGAGATTGACGAGCACCTCGGCGATGCCGGACATCCCGATGCCACCGATGCCTACGAAATGGACGTGTTGGATTCTGCGGAACATTTATTTTGTACTTTGGTCTTTGTGCTTTGGTCTTTGGTCTTTGGTTTATGTTTGTGTCTTTTGTGCCTTTTTGTGGCCAAGCTCTTCGATTATGTCCACTGCTGCTGCGGCAGCATCTCCGTGGGCCATTTTCCTGCTCGCTTGTTCCATTCGATCAATCTCTTCGGGTGCTTGCACCAATTTCGCGATCTCACTCGCCAATCGTTCGCCACTCAACTCCTTTTGCAAAATCATTCTTGCTGCGCCCGCGGCCTCCAACGCCTCCGCGTTCTTCCTCTGGTGATCGTCAGCGGCAAACGGGAACGGGACCATGATCGATGCCTTGCCGGCAGCTATTAGTTCCGCCGTCGTCGTTGCTCCAGCGCGGCAGAGCACCAGATCCGCGGCCGCAAAATCCGCCATCATGTTGTCAATATAACCACGCACCTCAGCGCGCTCTTCCCAACCGGCGGCTAAGTACGCCGCACTTACTTTTTCAAGATCGGCGGCGCCGGTCTGATGCTTGATACGAAGTTGCACCGGCAACTCTTTCAACCGCGGCAATGCCGCCACCATCGCTTCGTTTATCGCACGTGCGCCCTGCGAACCTCCAAATACCAGCAGGGACAACTTTCCCGGTTCGCGTTGCTTCGCCGGTATTTCAAAAAACTCTCGACGCACCGGATTGCCTGTGACCTTAGCCTTCCCGCGAAAGAAAGGCAGCGCCTGTTCAAACGAAACAGCGGCGCGATCCACAAAACGCGCGAGCACGCGATTGGTCCAACCCGGCAACGCGTTCGACTCCATCACGAGCGTTGGACGCTTCGTCAGTGCCGCCGTCAGAACAACCGGGCCCGACACATAACCCCCCGCGCCCACAACCACGTCCGGCTGAAACTGCCGCAGTAGCTTGCGCGTCGAAACAAAGCTCTTCGGCAGAACCGCGACTCCTTTAATACGTGCGCCGAGACTCACATTCTTCAGCCCGACACTTTCAATGAGCGATAACTCAAAACCCGCCTGCGGTACGAGCCGCGTTTCCAACCCTCGCGCAGTCCCGACAAACTGCACTTTCGAACTCGCATCGCGCCGCATGATCTCCTGGGCCACCGCAATGCCCGGGTAGATGTGTCCGCCAGTGCCGCCGGCAGCGATCAGCACTCTCATTGCCAATTGCCAATCGGCGCTTGCCGATTCGGATTGCCTTCGAACTTCTTACCCAACCTGGCAATCGGCAACTGGAAATCGGCAATCGTCCCGCTCGCGTGCTGCGATACGTTGAGCAGAATTCCAACGGCCGCGAGTGTCGGCACGACAGACGATCCGCCGTAAGAAATAAACGGCAGCGGTATCCCTTTGGTCGGCACGAGCGAGAGCACGACACTAATATTAAAGAGCGCCTGGGCGACGATGCTCGTAACGATTCCGAGACTCAGCAACATTCCGAATCTGTCAGGCGCGAGCAAAGCGGTACGAATTCCGCGCCAGAGAAAAAGCGCAAACATCGCAATTACAGCGAGGGCGCCGACCAGTCCGAGTTCTTCGCCGACTACCGCAAAAATAAAATCGGAATGCGCGAACGGAAGAAACAGCATCTTCTGCTTGCCCTGTGCGAATCCGAGTCCGTTAGTTCCGCCCGATCCGATCGCGATCAACGACTGCACTACCTGGAAACCAGCGCCTTGCTGATCGGCCCAGGGATCGAGAAACGTGACGAGGCGTTTCAAACGCCACGGCACAAAAATCAGTAAACCTGTCGCAACCACGAGGGCCGGCGCGGCAGCAATTGCGAGGTGCAGTACACGGGCTCCGGCGGTGTAGATAAGGACGACAAAGATCAAAGCCAGCATCATCGCGGTGCCGAAGTCAGGCTCGATCACGATCAGTGCGGCGAGCAAACCGGTAACGACGCCGCACGGCAAAAACGTTCTCCAAAAATCTCCTTCTTCGCCGGCGCGCTTCTCGAGAAAGTAAGCGAGAAAAATTATGAGCGCGAGTTTTGAAATCTCCGACGGCTGCATAGAGAAACCGGGAAACTTCAACCAGCGATGCGCGCCGTTTGTGCTGCTGAAACCAAACACGCCGAGCAAACCGATCGTGCACAGAATGAGTAAGCCGTAGACGATGCGGCGGTTTTTCAGTTGCTGGTAGTTAAACTGCATCGCCAGCAGCATCACAAAGAACCCGATTGCCACCGCCACGCCCTGCTTGATCACGTAGTAAAACTGGTTACCGTTTTCCCTCTGCGCGATAAGGGCCGATGCGCTGTAGACCATGACCACGCCAAAGAGCGCGAGACCGATGGTCGCCGCAAAGAGCCATTTATCTGGAGCAAGCTTTCGAGCCATAAACTAGAAAGAGGTTTCCTCGCAAAGGCGCAAAGTAAATCTTAAATTTCCGGCCTTTGCGTCTTTGCGCCTTTGCGAGGAAGATCAACAACTTCCGCTTTAAACACCTTCCCGCGATGTTCGAAACTCTCAAACATATCGAAACTCGCGCACGCCGGCGCCAGCAACACAACGTCGCCTTTCTCAGCAGCGTTGAACGATCGCGCAACCGCGTCTTTCATGTCTGAAGCGCGCTCAAACGCCGCGCTGCTTCCGAGTTCGCTTGCAATCGTCTCCGCATCTTCACCAATCAACACCAGTTTCCTGACTTTCGTTCGAACCAGGGGATCGAGTGGCGCATACGGCGCCTTCTTCCCTTTGCCGCCAAGAATCAAAACAACTTTTCCCGGCTCGTTCACGAAAGCTTCGAGCGCTTTCAACGTCGCATCGACACTCGTCGCTTTCGAGTCGTTGTAAAACCTGACGCCATCAATCTCGGCGACAAACTCGAGCCGGTGCTCAACCGGATCAAATCGCCGCGCAGTGCCGTTCATCGATTCAATCGCAGCGCCCGCGGCGAGTCCGGCGGCAAATGCCGCCGCCGTGTTTTCAACATTGTGCAGACCGCGCAACTTCATCTGATCGACGTCAAGCAAAAACTTTTCACCGTCGTTTCCGCGAAAAACCAGTTCGCGCCCGCGCAGAAAAACTCCATTCTCGAGCTCTTCTCGCACGCTGAACTTGATCACCTGCGCACGCAACCCACTCTCCCACGACGACACCGTCGGATCGTCTGCATTCAGCACCGCCACATCTTCCGGCGTTTGATTCATAAAGATGCGATGCTTGGCGGCTGCATAGTCAGTAAATGTCTCGTAGCGATCCATGTGATTCGGCGTCACGTTGAGTACAACTGCAATCGACGGATGAAATGTCCTGATCGTTTCCAACTGGAAACTCGACAACTCCGCCACCGTCCAGCCATCGTCACGCGAACTCTCAACCATCGAGATCAGCGCTTTACCGATGTTGCCGCCCACCTGCACCGGCAAACCCGCATCGCGCAACAACTCGCCGATAAGCGACGTTGTCGTCGTCTTGCCGTTGCTGCCCGTGATCGCGATGATGCGTCCTTTCAAAAAACGTGCGGCGAGCTCAACCTCACCGATAACTTCCGCGCCCGCGCGTTCCGCGTAACGAATAGGAATAATGTTCGCCGGAACACCCGGACTGACAACTACGAGATCGAGTTGATCGAGCAACCAGCTCGGCGGCTCACCCGGTAACAACCCGACACCTGACTCTTTCAGCGCTACTGCCTCGGGCGCCCACTTCTCAACCGGCTTTTGATCCGTAAGCGCAACCACCGCGCCCTGGTCCAACAAAAATCCTGCCGCGGCAATTCCACTCCGCGCCGCCCCAATTACCAAAACTTTCTTGCCGCTAAGAAGCACAAACGACCCTTACCTCAACTTCAATGTCGACAAACTCAACAACGCAAACAGGATTGCGAGGATCAAAAAACGAAAGACGATCTTCGATTCCTTCCAGTCCTGCATCTCGAAGTGATGGTGCAACGGCGTCATCTTGAACAAACGTCGGCCGGTGCCCGTCGTGCGTTTCGTCATCTTGAAAACACTCACTTGCAGCATCACCGAGAGGGCCTCAATGACAAAAACTCCGCCCACCATCAACAACATGAATTCCTGCTTCGTGAGCACCGCAACCGTGCCCATAGCGCCGCCAATCGCAAGACTCCCCACGTCGCCCATAAAGACCTGCGCGGGGGGCGCGTTGTACCAGAGAAAACCGAGACTGGCTCCCGCCATTGCCCCGCAAAATACCGTCAACTCCGCGGCTTCGGGACGATGCGTCAGCTCAAGATAACCGGCCCAGCGCGCGTCGCTGCTCAGGTAAGTAAATCCGGTCAACGCACTCATCGCTATAAACGTGACGCTGATTGCCAAACCGTCGAGGCCGTCGGTCAGGTTCACCGCGTTCGACGAGCCAAGCAGCACGACGGCGATCAAAATCAGGTATATATAAGGACCGATAAAACTCTTTCCGAACGGATCCGCCGTCGCCTTGAAAAATGGAATACTGAAATTCCATGAATAACCGGTGCCACCCAGGAACTTCGTCGAAGTGAACAGCACGGCCCAAACACCCACCGCGACCAGCAACTGCGCCAAAAGCTTTTGTCTTCCGGTTAGTCCGAGACTCCTCTGCTTGGCCATCTTCGAGTAGTCGTCGACGAAACCGATGGCCGCAAAAAGGAGGGTCGCGACCATCGCGGTCCAGACGTAAACGCTGGAGAGTCGCGACCAAAGGAGCGTCGAGATTAAAACCGAGCCGACGATCAGCACGCCACCCATTGTTGGAGTCCCGCGTTTGACCTGGTGTCCCTGTGGACCTTCTTCGCGAATCTGCTGCCCGACGTTCCATTTCCTCAAGGCGTCGATCAGTTTGCCTCCGAAGAAAAGCGAGATCAGCAACGCCGTGATCGTCGCGTACGCAGTGCGAAAGGTTACGTACTGGAAAACATTGAGGGCCTTTACGAGATACCAGTCCTTATCCTTGAAGTGGACGTAAAGAAGCTCGTAAAGGAAGTAGTAGATCATGTTATTGCCGATTGCCAATTGCCCATTGGCAATTCGGATTCTGCCTTTGCGCCTTTGCGCCTTTGTGGGAGATCATCTTTTGTCTTCTCCCGCCAACGGAAAACGCTCACGCAACGCCTTCACCACCTTATCGGTGGCAACGCCGCGCGAGCCCTTCACCAAAATCAGATCACCTTCTTTGACTTCATCAATTAACTTCGCCGCAACCTCATCAGACGAGTTGAAAAATCTTGCGTCCTTCAATCCCCCTTCGGTTGCTCCCTCCACGATCTCCCTACCCAGGCCACGCACTCCCCAAAGCAAATTGATCCCGCTCGCGGCGATTTCTCTTCCCGCATCTCTGTGCATCGACACCTCGTCTGGACCAAGCTCGAGCATTTCACCTGCGATCACTACCAAACGCTTGCGCTCCTGCCCGGCTTCCGCCATCGTCCGCACCATGTTCAGCAACGAACGCGGATTCGAGTTGTACGAATCGTCGATCACCGTGAAGCCGCCCGCGAAGTCGAAAACCTCACCGCGCATCTTCGGCGGTTGCGCTGTCCCCAGCGCGTTTGCAATCTCATCAGCCGTTAACGAAAACGCCGTGCCGACTGCCGACGCCGCAAGCGCATTGCTTAAATTGTGGCGACCGCTCATTGCCAGCGACGCTTGCGCTTCTCCCAGGGGCGTCCGCAAACGAAAGTTGATTCGTCCCAGGGAACTCGTGTCGATCTCAGTCGCCGAAACATCCGCCGCGTTATCGATACCAAACGTCAACGTCTTACCGTTGTGCTTCTCGCGCATCTTCATCACGAGCGCGTCGTCGGCGTTGAGAATCGCGGTGCCGCTCGGTTTCATTCCTTCGATCAGTTCGGCCTTTGCTGCCGCGATGTTCTCGATCGTTCCGAGATACTCGAGATGAACAGGCGCGACCATCAGTTCCACCGCTATATCCGGCGGTGTGATCCGGCAGAGCCGCTGAATTTCGTGCGTCGGCGAAGACATTCCCATCTCGAGCACCGCGAGATCAAACTGGTCCGGCGAACGATCCTCACTGACCATGCGTAACACTGACAGAGGCAATCCCAGACCGTTGTTGTAATTGCGTTCGCTCTTCAACACGCGATGACCGGCGCTTTTCAAAACGTGTGCGGTCAACTCTTTCGCCGTCGTTTTGCCGGCGCTGCCCGTGATCGCTACTACGGGTTTTCCCCACGCGGTGTAAACACGATGGGCCAGCAGTTGCAAAGCGGCAATCGCATCGTCGACCAGCAACAGGCGATCTTTCATGCGCTCGAGATCGGGATCGCCGTTCACGCGATCCGCGCGTGCCACGGCGGCGATTGCACCGCGCTCAAAAGCGTCGCCGATAAAACGATGAGCATCGACAAAGTCACCATTAAAACCGGCGCGGGCGTAGTCCTGTTGCGATAGCGCAAAGAACAGTTCGCCCGCGCCTACAGAACGCGAGTCGATCGAATAATCTCTAATCTGTTTGTCAAACATCTCAGCGCTGACACTTGTCGTATCCGCGCCCATCAAAGCTGCGGCCTCTCGAACCTTCACGTTATTACAGCCTCTTCTCGCTCAATCGACTCTTCGTCTTGTGGGGGATGCCGTGCGCGGAGGGTTGATCGCTGGCTGCGTAGTCGTCTTCTACAGTCAGCAATGCCGTAGTTTACGTCATCCTCGAGAGTTTCTTCATCTGTCGGGTACATAGCTTCCGATTGGGCGACCTTTGGAGTGCGGCGGCCTGGCGCCGCTTTGTTATTGAAAATGCTTGATCGAGGCCAAAGCGGCGCCTGGCCGCCGCACTCCAAGGAGACGCTCTATTGCGACCTCCCAAAATCAACGTATATAAGTTGCCCTGTGCTCACCTCGGTCCCGGCCGACGGACTCTGTTTCAAAACTCTGCCCTCGCCTCGTGCTTCAACCTGCAATCCAAGCTGCGCGCAAGTGCGAGCAACATCGCGAACGCTGCGCCCGCGCAAATCGGGCATCAGCATCGCCTTCTTCGTCGCCACAGCGTAAACAACTTCGCCGTTTCTTCCTCCGTTGCTGTCCACGGTCGGCATTGTGGCTTGCCGCTGCTGTTCACTTTGCGCCTGCTCCTCTCGCAGCTTCGCAGCACGCTCCGGATTCTCGTTAACCTGCGCGACCAGCTCAGGCGCTGACTTCGTTTCGATGTCAGGCATCGCGCCGAGAACCGGCAGCACCTGTTCCGCAACTTCACGAAAGATCGGCGCCGCTACGTCGCCGCCGTGATACGCGCCGGACGGTTCGTCGATCACGACGATGATCACAATCTGCGGATTGCTGACCGGAGCAAAGCCGACAAATGAACCGACAAACTTCGTCGCCGAATAGCTTCGCGTTTTAGGATCGATCTTTTGCGCGGTGCCGGTTTTTCCCGCTGCTGAATAACCGTCCAACTGCGCCTGCTTCGCTGTTCCTCTCAGCGTTACGCCTTCCAGCATTCCGCGCAAAGCGATTGCGGTCGCCGCACTGATCACCTGCCGCTGCTCCGGTTGCGCGCGATACACAACATTCCCGCCGGCGTCGCGAACTTCACGAATCAAATGAGGCGCAATCCTGACTCCATTGTTTGCAAGCGCGCCAAACGCGGCGACCATCTGAACCGGGGTGACGCCAACTTCCTGCCCGATTGCGATCGAACCAATCGACGATGGTTGCCAACGTGCAACCTTTCGCACAATCCCGACTGTCTCTCCCGGCAACTCGATTCCGGTTTTCGCGCCGAAGCCAAAACGCCGGATGTACTCGTACATCGTTTCGTCGCCGACACGTAATCCGAGTTTGATCGCGGCGACGTTGCTCGACTTCGCCAGCGCCTCCGCGATCGTCAGCGAACCAAACGGATGATGATCGTGAATCACGCGACCGGCGACAGTGATCGCGCCCATCTGGCAATCGATACGATCTTCAACTGCGGCAAGCTTCTTCTCGAGGGCAGCGGAAAAGGCAACCACCTTGAACGTCGAACCCGGTTCGTAAATATTCTGTAGCGCCCAGTTGGATCTCGTTTCCGCTTTTGCCTCCGCGACTTTGTTTGGATCAAACGTCGGCGCGTTTGCGAGCGCGAGGATCTCTCCGCTCCGCGGATCGAGAACGATCACGCTCCCTGACTTCGCTCGCGAACGCTGCACCGCGGCGTTCAGGGATTGTTCCGCCAGGTACTGAATCGACTGATCGATCGTCAGAATTACTGTCTGGCCGGGCTTCGAAGCGATCTCGTAACTCTCGTATGGTTTGCCCTTCGCATCCTTTTCGAGGAACAACCGGCCCGGCTCGCCTGAGATCTTCGAATTGTAAAAACGTTCGACGCCGCCCAGGCCTTCGCCGTCGAGTCCGACGTAACCAAGCACGTGTGCGGCGAGTGGACCATTCGGGTAATAGCGCTTTGGTTCGAGTCGCGCCTGAATGCCCGGCAGGTTCATCGCGACGATCTTGTTGCCGAGATCCGCGTCGAGACGACGAGCGATCCAGATGAATCGCCGGTTCTTTATCTGCGCTTCGCGAAACTCTTTTGTGAGTTCCGCCTGTTTTAGATTCAAAGACTGAGCAAGCTGTTTGGCGTTCTGGTCCAACGTCGCCGTATCGAGACCATCTGGATCGAGAAACAGGGAAACTGTCTGCACGCTGCGAGCAAGCTGGCGCCCGTGTCGATCCAGCAGCTCACCGCGCTGCGGCGTCGTTTCGATTGCGTTTTGCTGTTGTTGGCGAGCGCGATTGGCGAGAGTGTCGTGCTGCGAAAACTGCAGATGGACCAGACGAGCGCAAACGATCAGCATCCAGAAACCAATAAAAGCCGCGACGAAAAGCGCGCGGCCTGGAGAAACATCAGGTCTGGACTTTGATCGGGCAACGAGGCGTGCCAACATCACCTACTTGTATCCCCCTAACCAGTAGCGTGATGAGGACGCTGTTTTAATTCCGTAAAAAGGTGCTAAGGCGCCACGCGACGTTGTCAGCGCTCGGGTTTCTTTACATCTTTCTGTCTCGGCGGGAGAGTTACCTGCGCTCCCAACGAGGCGATCTGACCGGGCCTTGCCGGCTTCAAACCCAAGCGCCGAGCGGCGGGCTCGAGTTTGTCAGGCGCGGTAACGCGTTCCCTTTCGAGCGCAAGTCGCTCGTTCTCTTCGATCAGCCGTTTACGCTCGGTGCGCAAGTTTTCATTTTCATAACCAAACTGCACGGCGGCAAAGTGTTGCTTCGCGGCAAAAACAAAACCACCAGCCAGTATCAAGCCGCAGAACAACAACATCGCAAGACGTGAAAGCGCCGTAACGTCGCGGCTGCGGCGGATTTTTGCGTTCAACTGATGCTCAGGAAATCTTTTCATAACGGCACCTCGAGTTTTCTGCACGCTCGAAGCTTGGCGCTGCGTGCACGAGGGTTCTCTTCAAGTTCGTGAGAACCGGATATCATCGGGCGGCGCGTCAGAATTTCGACTACTTCGCGCGCACCGCACGAACAAACCGGTAAACGTGGGGGACACTGGCAGTGGCCGGAAAGCTTTCTCAACTCTTGTTTGACAATGCGATCCTCCAGTGAGTGGAAACTGATCCCGACAAATCTTCCATCGGGGATTAAAAGATCAACCGCTGACTCGACAAATTCACCCAACCCTTCGAGTTCCTTGTTGACGGCGATACGAAGGGCCTGGAACGTACGCGTCGCCGGATGAATCTGATTTCGCTTATGACCACCGACAGCGGCTCGCACGAGGTCTGCTAACTCCGCGGTGGTCGTTATTGGCTGCCCTTGTTCCCGACGTTCCACGATGCGACGGGCAATGCGTCGTGAGTGTCGTTCTTCGCCGAACTCGAAAATGATCCCTGCGATTTCCGCTTCGGGAAGTTGTTGTAGAAGATCGGCTGCGGTGGCGCCTTGCGTCGGATCCATCCGCATATCTAAAGGAGCGTCGAAACGAAAACTAAAACCACGCTCCGGCGAATCAAACTGCAGTGAAGAGACTCCAAGATCGACCAGGATACCGTTTGGGCCCCCGTCATTCGCTTCTCGCAGCACTGCGGCGATCGTGCGAAAGTTAGCCTGGAAGGAGCGAAATCTCTCTCCAAAGGACGCCAGACGCTGCCGGGAATAATCGAGCGCCTCCGTGTCGAGATCTATTCCGATTACGCGAGTGTCTTCGGAGGATTTCAGAATTGCTTCACTGTGTCCGCCGAGTCCGACCGTGGAATCTACAAAGAGACCGCCTCGCTCGGGCGCGAGAAATCTCAATGTCTCTTCTAGCAGCACGGGGCGATGGGGCGCGCCAATGCCCCCCAAAAGCGCAGCAGTCACCACCGCCCCGTGATCTCGTTCAAAGAACTGATCAGCACTTTGTGCTTTGATCTTTGTACTTTGTACCTGGTCTTTGGTCTTCCGTCTTTGGCCTTTTCGACGCATGCTTCATGATCTAATAACAAAGACCAAAGACCAAAGCACTAAATACCAAGCCTCGCAATTGCCGCCTCATCCTCTTCCGTGTATGGATCGGCAAGCATGCGAGCTTTGAACTTGTCCAGTTCCCAAACTTCCAAATAGGTCAGATAGCCCATTACGGCAACGTCACCCAAAACTTCCGCACTCTTCCGCAGCAAAGGATGAATAAGGAGACGTCCCTGCCCGTCGAGGGTGGCTTGCTGACCGTAGTAGTTCGTTCTATCAAGGAACTTTCTGCGTGCCGGGTCCATCGAGGGCAACAATGAAAGTCTCTGTTCGATCGACTCCCATTCGGGCAGCGGGTAAATCCGAACACAATCGCCTGTCAAACTCGTGATATAAAACTCATTGCCGTGCTTCTCTTCCATCAGGCGCCGGAATTCGGTCGGCACTTTCAGACGACCTTTGATATCAATGCGTGCCGTGTAATTTCCTCGCAGCATACTTTTGCGCCTGACGAGAGAGCTTTGGTGGGTGGCCTAAAGGAAAAGCGTTGCCGATGATCGGTGTTGCTACGAGGTTGGACCCACTTCCGACCACTTTTGACCACCCCAAGGCCGGATACTACGCCCCGCCCTAGATGGTGTCAATAGGAAAGTTGTGTTTTGTTTTGCTCAGATGATCGCCTTCTGTCGGCCTAAGTAGCGGAACTGGAAGAGAACAAGGAGTGGATGGAAGAGAACAAGGGAGTGGGTGGAAGAGAACAGGAGTTAACTGGAGTAGAACAGGAAAAGTACTACAAGAAACCAAGAGTAGAACAAGTCAGGAAGAGGGGCTTGCCCCCGCCCGCAATAGAATTAGGCGAAAAGCGGGGGCAAGCCGCCCTTCCTGACTTGTTCTATTCTCCTGAGTCGTTCACTCCTCCTGAGTTGTTCTACTCTCCTGAGTTGTTCGACTCCTGACTTGTTCTGCTCTCGATTCTTCTTCCAAAATGCAAATGATGTATATTGGCCCGCCATACGATGACATCTATTCTCCTGTTCGGGTTGCTGGCGGCGGGCGCGAATGTCCTCGGCGGGCTGATCCTTGTTAAATCGGGCGCTCACCGTCTCGGTGAGCGTTTCCTGAAGTATCTCGTCGCACTCGGCGCGGGATTTATGCTCGCGGCGATCTTTATCGAGATTCTTCCGGAAACAGTGGGAATTTGGACTAAGGCCTCGCCCGGTGAAACGCCTGCGGAGGCGGTGGCGGGCGCAATGACGCTGCTGCTGCTCGGTTATCTCACGATCCAGTTTTTCGAACACACGCTAGCACCTCACTTCCACTTCGGCGCCGAGACTCATCCCGAATCGTTCCTCAAACCCTCGGCGGCTTACGTGTCTGTCGGTGGGCTTTGGATTCACACTTTCTTTGACGGTGTCTCGATTGCATCCGCTTTCTTGCTGAACTTCAAAGTCGGCATTCTCGTCTTTATCGCCATTTTGCTCCACAAAATGCCCGAGGGATTTACTGTGGCATCGATCATGCTTGCGTCAGGACGTTCAACGAAGACGGCGCTGATCGCGACGGCTGTGATCGGCGCCGCAACTCTGGCGGGTGTGATTGGCGTTGCGTTGCTCGATGCGAGGATGAGCAACGCGGTCGGTTATGCCTTGCCATTTTCGGCAGGTGTCACCCTCTATGTAGCTGCAAGTGATCTGATTCCGGAAGTGAATCACAAAGAAGAAAGAAACCCCACGGTCTCAATTGTCGTTTTTGGAGGGGTCGCCCTCTTCTATCTGTTACACCTGTTGATAGAGGGTTGGCACTGACGAGATATTTGCTATTGCGTTTGCACCTTGAAAAACCCGGCTCGCTCTGGATTGGCCTCGGCCTCCTGGCCCTGGTCTTTTCGTTGTTAGCGTTTGAAGCAAACGCGCAAACCACACCTCAATCGCCGGTTCCCCTGCCCGTTCCGTTTAATCCCATTGTCGACAACGCGAATGTCATCGACGCCAACACAAGAACACGGCTGGAGTCGATCTACAACAATCTTAAAGAACGAGGGAACATCGAGTTCGCGGTCTTAACGGTTGATTCAACGGGCGATCGCGACATCTTCGATTTTTCGCTCGCCGTTGCACGCGGGTGGGGCATTGGACCAAAGGACGGAGATCGGGCCGGCATTCTTTTGGTAGTCGCAATCCAGGACCGCAAGTACTTCACACAAGTCAGCCGGCACGTTGAAGGTGATCTGCCTGACGGGCTTATCGGTCAAATACAACGTGAGCGACTCGTTCCCGCGTTCCGGCAAAGAAACTACAGCAAGGGAATCCTCGACACGATCACGGCTTATGCGGCGACACTCGCCGCGAAGCGTGGGTTCAGTATCGAAGGCATCGATACGAGTCTGGCGGTTGAAACCCGGGACCAACAACCTGAGGGGTCGAGTAAAAGTTCCCTGAGCGTGTGCGGCGGCATACTGCTGATTATCTTCATTGTGATCGTACTGTCTTCCCTTTCGCGAGGCGGTCGCGGTGGGCGTGGAGGTGGAGGCGGCTGTTTGCAGGCACTCCTGTGGGGAAGTTTGTTTAGCAATTTGGGTGGAGGCAATAGGCACTGGGGCGGATCGAGTGGCTGGGGCGGAGGCGGATTTGGCGGCGGCGGAGGTTTTGGCGGCGGCGGAGGTTTTGGCGGTGGTTTTGGTGGCGGCGGTGATTTTGGAGGTGGAGGTTCGGGTGGTAGCTGGTAGACCACGTGCGGGTTTGCGGCACGAATCTGCTAGTATCGGGCACCCCAAATAGTTATGGCTAAGACGGTCGTACAGGAAGCGCTCAGTGGACTTGTCGATGATCTGCGTGCAACACACGGCGCGAATCTCGCCAGCGTCGTGCTCTATGGTTCGGCGGCAGCCGGAGATAATATCGAACTGCGCTCCGACTATAACCTGCTGATCGCACTCAACCGCATCACGCCCGAAGATCTGCGCCAGGCACAGGCACCCATGCGCGAGTGGCAGCGACTGGGCCATCCGCTCCCGGTCTATTTCACTGTCGAAGAGCTTCGCGACGCCGCTGACGTTTTTCCGATCGAGTTTCACCAGATGGCAAACGCGCGCATCGTGCTCTACGGTCACGATCCGTTTGAGTTTGTGAAACTATCCGACGCAAATCTTCGTCACCAGGCCGAATACGAACTTCGCAGCAAGTTGATCCAGTTACGTCGTCTTTATATTCCGGCCTCGGTTTCAGTCGATAAGTTGTGCGACCTGATGAGCGACAGCCTGTCGAGCTTTGCAGCTCTGTTTCGCGCCGTGTTGCTGCTGCATGGCGACGACGCGCCGATAGCAAAACCCGATTGCGTGCGCGCAACAGCGCAAATGCTGAAACTCGATATCACGCCGTTTGAAAGAATTTTCCAGTTTCGTGCCGGCGGCAATCTCCCCTCCTCTGAAAAAGAGGCCAATGAACTTTTTGGAGCCTACCTGTTTCAAGTTGAGCAGGTTGTTGAAGCAATTGACGAGCTTAGACCAACTGCTGGTCATGCTCACGGAAGCCCCACTGGTGAAGGGCTGTAACTTACAAATGGGAGATTAAGAATGAAGACCCGAAGACTCGTGATCCTTTTCGCTGTGGCGTTGATTTCGATTGGAAGCAGCGGTTGTGGTTACAACACGTTGACGACCAAACGCGAGAACGTGAAGGGGAAATGGGCCAACGTTGAAACGCAATTGCAACGCCGCGCAGACCTGATAAATAACCTGGTTGAGTCAGCAAAGCTGGCCGGAATCCAGGAGCAGGAAGTTTTTGGCACGATCGCCCAGGCGCGTTCACGACTGTTGAATGCGACGAGCCAGTCGCCGCAGGGCGAGGCCGGAGACAAGTCGCCGGAACAGAAGCAGGCAGTGATCGACGCCGCTAATTCCTTCGGCGGCACTGTCGGACGGCTGCTGGTGCTGCAGGAAAACTATCCGGTACTGAAGTCGAATGAAAACTTTTTGAAGTTGCAGGACGAAGTGGCGGGTACGGAAAACCGCGTAGCGACGGCGCGCAATGATTACAACACCGGCGTGCAGGACTACAACACTACTCGCGCGCAGTTTCCGACGGTGATTTCAGCGAAGCTGTTTGGTTTCCAGGAGGAGCCGTACTTTAAGGCGGAGGAAGGTGCGCGAACGGCGCCGACGATCAACGCAAACTCGTTGAGGCAGAATCAGAACAAGTAGAGCTGAAAAGGAGCTGGGACAACAGAACTAGTCAGAGATAATAACTAGTCAACAATAGAACAAGTCAGGAAGGGCGGCTTGCCCCCGCTCAGTGAGTCTAAAGGCGGGGGCAAGCCACCCTTCCTGACTTATTCTATATTCTGATTCTTATTTTGCTTTGCCCTACTGATTTGCTTTGTCAGAAGCCGCGCGAGCTGCACATCGCACAGTGATCGCAAGGCTTGCCGCCGGGTTCGACACTGCAGGTCTTTTCATTCTGAAAGAAGTCGACCAGTTCAGACACGGTCGCTTCTTCAACACCGAAGCGTTCGAGACTGGGATGACTGGCATTCACTCCAGCCAGCCACGGTGAGTGAGTACGAGGAGCAGCGGCTGGTTCATGACGAATCTTTGATTCGATCTGAATCAGCCGATTTTGCATTTCGTTGAGACTCGCACGCAGCGCCGCGAGCTCCGAGCTGACGTCGCCGTGATTAGCAGTTGACGCCGAGCCTTCGCCCGCGCCACTTACGCGTCGCGCAATTCTCTCAGCCATCAATCTCGCTTGATCTTCCATCGCTTCTACAACAGATCGATCCGATCAACCACTCCGACAATCGCGGAATCAATCGCCGCACCCGCTTCTCCCGTCGCCGCGGTTGAAGCACTCCAACCTTCCTGAACGATCAGCACCGTGTCTCCCACTCCCGCATCCACCGAATCCAGCGCAAGGACCGAATAACTTGTCTCGTCGCCGTCCGGAGTAATCTGCTGGCACAACATCACGCGCGCGTTCTGGTAGCGGTGATTCTTTTGCGTGGCAACTACATTTCCAACGACGCGAGCGAGGATCATCTTGTAACGTGTTGCTCCGAATCGATGATGCCGACGATCGTACAGTCAGTCGGCGTGTCTTCACGTTTGAAAGGAAAACTCGCTTCCTTGCCGCGACACCAGAATACGAGCTCACCGACACCCGCACCCACGGCATCGACGGCTACCATCGGTTTGCCACTCGCCTCGAGGTTCCTGTCTACAGTCTGCACGATCAGCAACTTCCGACCGTGCAAAGAATCGTTTTTGACGGTGGCGACGACTGTTCCGATGACACGAGCGAGTTGCATCTCTTTTGGTGCTTTGTACTTGGTGCTTTGTTCTTTGTTCTTAATCCAAGTACAAAGCACTAAATTCTAAGCACAAAGGCTCATCCATTAACGTCAACCGTATCGATCACTCCAACAATCGCCGCATCGACCGGAACGTCCTTCATCCCCTGGGCCAGACGCGCGCTCGAACCCGCAACAACCAGCACTCGCTCGTGAAAACCTGCGCCCACTGTGTCCACGGCAACGACGTAGCCGGTTGTATCACTGCCGTCTACATTGATCGGTTTCACGATTAACAACTTCTTTCCGCTTAACCGTTCGTCTTTTTGCGTGGAGACCACAGTCCCGAGAATGCGAGCGATGATCATGCGTGATTATCGCTCGAGCCCGATTGGGAGCGTATCGTCGACACTGCCGTGCGGGCGTGGAATCACGTGTACGCTCACCAGTTCGCCGACACGTCTCGCAGCCGCGGCGCCGGCGTCAGTGGCAGCTTTCACCGCCGCAACATCGCCGCGCACGATCGCAGTCACAAAACCGGCCCCGATTTTCTCGTAACCGACAAGCGTGACGTTGGCAGCTTTGACCATCGCATCGGCTGCTTCGATCATTGCCACCAATCCCTTGGTTTCAACCATTCCGAGTGCTTCCTGCATTCAGATGCTCCTCTACCTATTAAATGGGTCTCAGGTCTTTTGGGCTTAGGTCTTGGGTATCAAGACCAAAGACCAAAAACCAAAGACCCAAGCTCCAAAACGGCCCCGACTCTATCTTCTAACCCTTTTGACCGTCAACTGCCTGGCTCAACAATTCAACCAACTCTTCTCGCGTCAGCGAAATCTTTCCCGCGCCGTTCTCACTGGCTGTTGAGCGCGCCGGACGATCGCCCGTAGGACACGTGAGTTGCGTTTCGTGCAAGTATCCACAAGCCTGACAACGCGCGGATTCGCCCAGGTAACCCGCACGCTCGCGCACGTTGATCAGCTTCTCGACGGCATCGGGCGGAAGGTTCTTCGAACCGCCAAGCACACGCGAAAGAATCGCGATCTTTGCGGTGTGCTCCAAAGTCTCCAGACGATCCCATGCCTGCCAGAGGTCTGCCCCGTAAGCGACGGCGCCATGATTCGCCATTAAGAGCGCGTTGTGATGTTTGACGAGCGGTTGCATCGCCTGCGTCAACTCGTCAGTCGAAGGTGTTCCATACGAAGCGAGCGGCACGCAGCCGAGAGTCAAAATCACTTCGGAGAGAATCGGTTGATCGATGGCAAGTCCGGCGACGGCGAACGCGGTCCCGTGCGGCGGGTGCGCGTGGCAAACAGCTTTGACGTCCGGACGCTCGCGATAGATCAAAAGGTGCATCGCGAGTTCGCTCGAGGCGCGTCGCTCGTTGAGCGCTCTGCCGTCAAGATCCGTCACTGCAATCAGATCCTCCGTCATGCGCCCTTTACACGTCATCGTCGGCGTCGCGAGGATGCGGCCGTCGTCAAGCCGCAGGCTCACATTCCCGTCAGACGAAACGACATAACTCCGTTCGTACATCAGGTGGCAAACTCGAATCAGATCTCGTTTTGCTGTTTGCTCATCCATGCTTGTTTTCTGGAAGTCCTGCGTCGTGGTTGTGTAACGGCAGCGCCGGACGGTTGCGACAGAAAATACGACAGCGATTCCAAAGACGTCGTCAGGTCAACTGTTTTTACTTTAACTCCGCGCCGCGCCGTCAGCGACACGGGCGCAAAGTTGAGAACCGCTTTGATTCCCGCGGACGTAATCTGGTTCAGAACTCTCTGCGCGGCCTTGGCCGGAACAGCAATCACCATCACGTCGATCGACTGTTCCCGGATCACATCCGCGAGTCCGTCCACATCCTGCACCACGAGCTTCGCGTCGCCCATACGTTGACCGATCTTCTCGCGGTCGTTATCGAACATGGCCACGACCGTGAAGTTTGACCTCGCGAATCCGTTGTAGTTAGCGAGCGCCGTTCCGAGTCGTCCTGCTCCGACGATACCGACGCGATGCGGGCTGTCGAGACCAAGTATCTTCGTTATGTGATCGCGCAGATCTTCGACGTAGTAGCCAACGCCGCGAACGCCAAACTCGCCGAAGTAACCGAGGTCCTTCCTAATCTGAGCAGAATTTAGATTAAACTGCTGCGCCAGCGCCTGGGAGGAAATGGTTTTGATTCCGGCAGCATGAAGTGTGTTGAGGCACCGAAGGTAAACACTCAAGCGGCTCGTTGTCAGTTCTGATATTTTTTCGGACTTCATTCGCAGAAAACCTGTCGCCTTCAGTATAGCGCTAATAGGTTAAATAGGTCATATAGGTCTTATGGTTTTTGATACAATCCCGCCCGCATGATTGCTCATCTCAGCGGCACACTGCTCTCCAAACAAGCTACTTCCGTGATCGTCGACGTCGGCGGGGTCGGTTACGAAGTCAGCATTCCGCTCTCGACTTTCTACGACCTCGCAGACGTCAACACGCCCGTTCAGCTTCGGATCTACACACACGTGCGCGAAGATACGTTGCAGCTTTTCGGGTTTAAGACCGCACGCGAGCGTGAGTTGTTTCTAAAAATCATCTCCGTCAGCGGCATTGGTCCAAAGTTAGGCATAACTTTACTTTCAGGCATGAGCGCCGACGAGATGATCGCTTCGATCAGGACAAACAACCTCGCGCGACTTACGCTCATTCCCGGCGTCGGCCGCAAAACCGCGGAACGTTTGATCATGGAGTTGCGCGAGAAGGTCGCTGAACTTTCTTCGGCGCAGATTGAGGAAGAGTTTGGCGCGAAACCGGAAGTCAGCGCCGAGCCCACGGAAGACAGCGTTCGCGCGGATGCGCTTTCGGCGTTGCTCAATCTTGGTTATCAACGATCCGGCGCGGAAAAAGCGGTCGATGCCGCATTTAGTGAAGGCGGCGACATCACAGTTGAATCCATCTTGCGACGCACTCTCAAAAAACTAGGCAGAGTTTGAAAACATCATGGCCCCTGAGTCAATATCAGCGTGCGTGAAAGACAGTTTGCCCAGCGACGACGATCGTCAACTCGATCTCACGCTGCGTCCGAATCGTATCGAGGAATACATCGGCCAGCGCCAGGTCAAGGAGAACCTGCGCGTATACATGAAAGCCGCGCGTGGCCGTCATGAAGCACTCGATCACGTGCTCCTGACGGGCCCGCCGGGTCTCGGTAAGACCACGCTCGCAAATATCATCGCTAATGAAATGGGCGCGGAGTTGAGATCAACCGCCGGTCCGGCAATCGAAAAAGCGGGAGACATCGCGGCGTTGCTGACCAACTTACAGGAAGGCGACGTGCTCTTTATCGACGAGATCCACCGCCTGCTTCCTGCCCTCGAAGAAAAACTTTATCCGGCCATGGAGGACTACCAGCTCGATCTTCTGATTGGTCAGGGTGCTGCCGCACGTTCGATCAAGCTGGAGTTGCCGAAGTTCACGCTGATTGGGGCCACGACGCGAGCGGGTTTGATCACCGCGCCCCTACGTGGGCGCTTTGGAATAGTTTTTCATCTCGACTTCTACCCGCACGAAGATCTGGAAGTGATCTGTAAACGCTCCGCGGAGATTCTTGGCGTCGCGATCGACGATGAAGGCGCGCGTGAAATCGCGCGACGCGCACGCGGCACGCCGCGTATCGTCAATCGCCTGCTGCGTCGCGTGCGTGATTACGCCGAGGTCGATTACGACGGACGCATCAACCAGAACGTTGCGAACGATGCGTTGAACCGAATGGAAGTCGATACGTACGGTCTCGAACGAGATGGATCGAAAGCTGCTGCTGACCATTATTGAAAAGTTCGGTGGTGGGCCAGTCGGTCTCGGCACGATTTCCGCGTCCATTCACGAGGAGAAAGACTCGATAGAAGAGATCATCGAACCTTATTTGATTCAGATCGGATTCCTCGATCGCACACCGCGCGGCCGCTGTGCAACGCCGCTCGCGTACGAACATTTTGGTATCAGGACGCCCGGTTCAAGAGTCCCCAGCCTGTTCGACCCCCGCTGAAGAGCGCTGTCAGACAGGATCTCAGGATTTTCATGATTTGACTGATTTCGTGTTAATCATGAAAATCATTGAAATCCTGTCAAATACTGATGAAGCGTTATCTTTCATTCTCGCGTCATTCCTTCGGCGTTCGTAACCGCTCGCCATGGCTTTCGATGCTCGGTCGCGCGCTGCACCAGTTCCATGAACACGATCTGTTCACTTCCGCGGCGGCGATGAGTTACTTCGGATTGATGGCGCTCTTTCCCGCCCTCCTCCTGATGCTCGCGATCAGCAACAAGCTCGCCGCCGGAAGCCAACTTCTCACACATGCCGTCGACGTCTATCCCGGTTCGAGCAAATTCCTGCGCGAAACCATTGGCGCGTTTGAAAATCTCGGAACGGGAGCGATCATCACGTGTGTGGTGCTCGTGTTCTGGGCCGGCTCCTGGGTTTTTGCCGTCGTCGAACGAGCACTCAACCGCATCTGGGGAGCGATCTCGAGAACGTTCCTGCATGGAAGAGCGTTGACGGTAGGAATGGTCGCCGCGGTCGGGCTGCTGCTCTCGCTTTCGGTGATGGTCACTTCGGCCTTAGTTGGCCTACAAGGCATGACCGCAAGACTCTCGCCGCGTCAGATTGAGCGTTACCCTTTGTTGATCTCGGTCGGTAGTGCATTCTGGCAGGTTGTGTTTTTCGCCGGCAGTTACCTGATCACTGTCGCCCTCTTCGTGCTGATTTATCGTTTGCTGCCGCGGGCGGAGGTGACGTTGAGAGACACGTTGCCGGGCGCTTTTCTCGCCGGGCTTTTGTGGGAGTTGGCGAAATATATTTTCGCGTGGAGTCTCAAATATTTTCACTACGATGAGATCTATGGCTCCGTTGGCGCCGTGGTTGCGGTCCTGACGTGGAGCTACGTGTCGAGTTTGATCATGCTGTTTGGCGCGCAGCTCACCGCCGTCTTTCACTACGAACATCCCTCTAACGCTGAAAGCGTTGGCTAATGCACATCTCGGATTTCGATTACGATCTTCCGTCTGATCTCATCGCGCAGGCGCCACTCGAAGAACGAGATGCTTCTCGAATGCTGGTGCTCGATCGCGGCGCACAGACGTGGACCGATTCGAGCTTCAAACACTTCATCGATAATCTTCGGCCGAACGACGTCGTCGTGGTCAACAACTCGCGCGTCATCCCCGCTCGTCTGATGGGCCAACGTGAAGGTTCCGGCGGCCAAGTGGAGATATTCCTGGTCCATGAAATTGAGGATCGAGTTTGGGAAGCCCTGGTCCGTCCCGGTGGACGCCTGAAGAAAGGTTCGCGCGCAGTCTTTGGCGAAGGCAAACTCGTTGCGGAGATGCTTGACGAACCTGGTCCTGAACTTCGCCAGGTTCGTTTTTACTGCGACGGTTCCTTTGATGAGGTGCTCGCAGAGATTGGCTCGACGCCGCTGCCGCCGTATATCAAACGTCCCTCCGGTGTAACTTCCGCGGATCGTGAGCGATATCAAACGATCTACTCGAAACAGCGGGGAGCCATCGCGGCGCCCACCGCCGGCCTGCATTTCACGCCGCAGATACTCGCGCAAGTCGCTGAACGTGCGTCGCTTGCAGAGATAACGCTGCACGTCGGTTACGGAACTTTCGAGCCAGTCCGCGTCGAAGACATCGCGGGCCATTCAGTCAGCAGCGAGCACTTCGAGATCTCGGAAACGGCCGCGCAAACCATCAACGATGCCGGACGAGTCATCATCGTCGGAACCACGACGATGCGCGCACTCGAATCAGCCGCAACTAACGACGGAAAAGTTGTCGCTGGTCGTGGTGTTGCCGGTTTGACGATCAAGCCGGGCTATCGGTTCCGGCTCGCGAACGCCCTGTTGACCAACTTTCACCTGCCGCGTTCTTCCCTGCTGATCCTCGTCAGTTCGTTTGCGGGCCGCGAGTTTGTCTTGCGCGCCTATCGTCACGCGGTCGCTCAACGGTATCGTTTTTATAGTTACGGGGATTGCATGTTAATCCTGTAGGCATTATAAAAACCGGGGTGGTAAACTAACGCCGGTCGACCGTTTATCTCGCAATAAAGTTATGGCCGTACTAAAGAAATTTCGTTCGCGCTGGTGGTCGCAGTCGGAGATCGAATACGACTCGGAAAAGAAGGAAAAGACAGCCACGCCTTCATGGGGCACGAGCTACGACATCCGTCCGCTCACCATCTCACAACTCGACGAATGCTGGCGGCTCGATCAGCGCTGCTTCATCGACGGCGAGGCGTACAGTCGTGAGACGTTTGACTACCTGCTGACTGCTCCGGAGTCAGTTTCATATCGCGCGGTCACAACCGGCGGCGTGATGGCCGGGTTTGTAATCGGGCTCGTCGAACCGGATCACACCGGACACGTGACCACGGTGGGAGTCGCGCCCGAACATCGACGGCGCAACCTTGCGAAGAGATTGATGAAGCAGGTTGAGGATGGCTTCCGCAAACGCAACGTCAGAATCGTGCGTCTCGAAGTAAGAACCTTAAACACCCCCGCGCAGCAACTCTACGAGAGTATCGGCTACTCAATCACACAACGACTGCCTAAGTACTACAGCAACGGCGGCGACGGGCTGCTAATGCTAAAGAGTCTCGATTAGCGAAAGCGGAAGAACTCCTCGCAAAGGCGCAAAGACGCAAAGTTAAACTTAATGATTTTCCTTTGGGTCTTTGCGCCTTTGCGAGGAGTTCTTCCGCTTTTTTTGTGGCTACCCTTTACGGAGTTCCGTGAGTACTTGTTTCGCGACGGCTTTCAGCGTGTCGAAAACGCCTGTGCCCGTCGAGGCCACGGCTTCGACCACCGGTTCGCCTTTTCGCTGGAGCTCGGCGGCCAGATCCTCGGCAGGAACGATGTTACCCAAATCACGCTTGTTCAGTTGCAGTACATAAGGAAGCTTCATCAAGTCGTAACCCTGCGATTGCAGGTTCTCTTCCAGGTTGTACAACGACTCGATATTCGCATCCATTCGCTCTTCCTGCGAATCGGCGACAAAAACTACTCCATCCACACCCTTCAAAATCAGTTTGCGCGAAGCATCGTAAAAGACCTGACCGGGAACCGTATAGAGATGGAATCGCGTCTTGAACCCGCGCACCGTGCCAAGCTCGAGCGGCATAAAATCGAAAAACAACGTGCGGTCGGTTTCGGTTGCAAGGCTGATCAGCTTGCCGCGCGACTGCGGCGCGGTGGAGTCGAAGATGTACTGCAAATTGGTCGTCTTACCACACAGTCCTGGGCCGTAGTAGACGATCTTGCAGTTGATTTCTCTGGAAGCGTAATTGATAAAGGTCATAGCGTGCCGTTTAGCTGAAAAGACTGTCGATGTCCTCGTCGGTAATTTCGGCGAAGGGAGAATCGAGGTCGTCGTAGTCTCCGGCAGCAATTTCATCAAACATTGCCGCCAATTGATGAGAAACCTGCTTGCTGCGGAGTTTCACCAGGCCAAGGCTGGAGCGCTCGTCGAAGACCACCATGAGCAAAAGTCTGCCGACTACGGAGATGTGAATGCTGTCTTTCTCACCTTCGTGAGAGAGCGTCGGAAATTCCTTCTCGCCGATCAGTTGAGCCATGCCACCCGTAGCCGCAACGTTGCCGGCTGCCAGGGATGCCAAACTGGTTGTGTCAAGATTTCCCACTTCACCCAGAGATGCGATCTCCTGACCGTCCTTATCTACCAGAAAGACCACCTTCGCTGAGGCGTCCATTCGCAATCGCGCCAGGACAGCTTTGATTTGGTGGTATTGCTGTTCACGCAACAGGATTGGTGTGTCTGCCATTGTGCGACTCTTTGTTGAAGGCCGGGGCGGGATGTTTCCTGGAGAGTAAAAACCTGAAACGCCTATTCCGCGGATTGCAAGTTTTTGAATCTAAAAGAGGTTACGTTTTCGGTTGGGGCTGTTTGCCGAGGTGGATTAAGCCTCCGTAAGCCAAGACGCACTGTAGCATAGCCAACAATGAGCATCAAGTTTTTTCTTTGTTTGAACCTTTGTCGGAAGTCGGACTAAATGCCGGACCTTAAAGCACCCGCAAATACTTGTGCTCATTGATTTAGAGGCTCGTGTGTGGTAAGCTCCGCGGCGTTTCTACCGGCTGCTCGCGCCAAGTGAGCAGCCTTTTGAGATCCGCACCATGAGCAGCAGTCTCACAAAAGGTTTGAGACGGTCTACATCGCGATCAAAGGCAAAACCAGCCGCGAAAACCACGAAGCGCGCGGTAAAAGCGAAGTCGCCATCCAAACCGAAAGCCCAAAGAGCCACTACCGCCAAGGCCGCCGCACGCAAGCCGGCTAAGGTCGGCGCGGCCAGGAGAACTGCCGCCAAAGCCAAGCCTGCGGTTAAAGCTAAGAAGACTGCTGCGAAACCGCTCGCTCGGAAAGCTGCTTCGAAGAAGACGGCCGTCGCGAAGGTTAGCACGAGGGTCAAAAAGACGCAGAAGCTCGCGGCAGTCAGAGCAGCCAGACCCACGCCCGCTCCTCCGCCACCAAGACCGCCGACACAGGATGAGTCCGCTGCCCTTGTTGCGTTCGAGCGTGCCCACAAGGAGTTTGCGAGAGGTCGATTTGCGGAGGCGCGTAATCAGTTTCGAGTTCTGGTTGATAAGTACTCGCAGGTCGCCGAAGTAGCAGCTCGCGGTCGCACTTATCTCGCGATTGCCGAATCTCGCCTGCGAACTGAAAGTATTCTTCCCCGCGACGCTGATTCCCTTTACGATCGAGGTGTTATAGAACTCAACCGCGGCGAGTATGTCGCGGCTCAGGAAATGTTTGAGCGAGCTCTCAAACGTGAACCCGAAGCCGCACACATTCACTACGGTCTCGCTGCCACACGCGCTCGACTCGGCTCGATTGACCTGGCGCTCGAGTCTCTGCAAAAGGCGCTCGACCTGCAACCAAATCTACGCGTGCGCGCGCAGCACGATCACGATCTGAACCCACTGCGCAACGACCCCGATTTTGATCGGCTGATCTTCAGCAACCCCTCCTAAGACATTAGATATTGCATGCCGATTGCCAATTGCCGAGTTCCAGCAGTTGGAAATTGGCAATCGGAAATTGGCAATGAAAAAGGTATGATTTAACTGCGTTAAAGTTCGGCTCTCCCCCGAGGCTCATTTGCAAAATACAATTACAGGTGGTCAGAAACTCGTAGCTATTGGCGGCGGCACAGGTCTCTCCACACTTCTTGCCGGATTGAAGCGTTTAGTCGGCAAGACTGAAGAAGAGATGTGGATCGAGAGTCTCTCGGCGATCGTCACTGTTTCAGACGACGGCGGCAGCTCGGGGCGTCTGCGTGATGAGTTGCAAATGCTTCCTCCGGGCGACATCCGCAACTGCATGATCGCTCTCTCGGAAGATTCGACCCTCCTGTCGCGTCTCTTCCGCCACCGCTTTCGCGGAGACGGCGAACTCGGCGGTCACAGTTTTGGCAACCTCTTTTTGGCGGCGCTGACCGAGGTTACCGGAGACTTCACCGAAGCCATTCGCCTGTCGTCGGAAGTGCTCGCCAGCAAAGGTCACATTTATCCCGCAACCATCAGTGACGTCAGGTTAGTGGCCGAACTCGAAGATGGATCGGTGGTGCGCGGGGAAACTCAGATCTCCGCGTCGAAAGCTGCGATACGAGGGCTGCGACTCGAACCGGAAAGATGTCTTCCCTTGCCGGAAGCGCTCCGAGCAATTCGCGCCGCTGACATTATCACCGTTGGTCCAGGCTCACTCTACACCAGCATCCTGCCGAATCTGCTCGTGGCCCAGGTGGCACGCGTGATCGGGCAAACACGCGCAACCAAGATCTTCGTCAACAACCTGATGACGCAACCGGGCGAGACTGACGGTTACAGTGCACGCGAGCACATCGAAACGATCAAGAAGTACGCGCCTGAAATTCACTTCGATTTCGTCGTCGTCAACGATCGCAGGATCAGTAAGGAACAGGCGGAACTATACGCCGCCGAAGGCGCCTACCAGATCGGGCTCGACGATTCGATCGACGACGCAATCGATCGCGCCACCGAGATCATTCGCGCGGACTTGTTGCATGACGGTGAAAAAGTCAGACACAACTCCGATCGTCTGGCCCAAGTCGTGCTGAACTGCCGCAAACAGGCAATGGTCACGGTTGCCGTCTAAATTTCAAATGCAAAGACCACTGAACATCCTGATCATGGCCGCCGGTTTAGGGACGAGAATGAAGTCCGGCCGGGCGAAAGTCCTGCACGAACTCGGCGGCGCACCATTGATCGCACACGTTTCGAGAGCGGCTCAGGCGTTGGAACCAAAGTCGATCATCGTTGTGGTAGGTCACCAGGCGGAAGAGGTTGAGCAGGCCGTGCTGGCGACGGTTGGCGGCCTGGCAAGTTTTGTAATTCAGGAAAAACAGCGCGGCACCGGCGACGCGGTGGAATCCGCGCGCAGGCACCTGGAGGATTCTGACTCTCTCGTGCTGGTCCTATCGGGCGATGTGCCGATGATCCGCGTCGAGACGCTCAAAAAGTTTATCGAGCATCACGAAAACTCCGGCGCCGCTTGTTCGATCCTGAGTGTTCGACTCGAGAACCCGACGGGCTACGGGCGCATCATTCGCGACGAGAATGATTCGTTCCGAAAGATCGTCGAGCAGAGAGATGCGACTGACGAAGAGCGCTACGTTAAAGAGATCAACTCGGGTATTTACTGCTTCGAAGCAAAAGATCTCTTTCAGAGCCTTCGCCACGTTGAGCCAAAGAACGATCAAGGCGAATACTATTTGACCGACGTGCCGGAAATCATCCTGTCAAACGGCGGCAACGTCAGTGTTTACCTGCACCAGGACGCACGCGAAGTCTCGGGCATCAACACGCGAGCGGAGTTGGCAGAGTTTGAAAACCTGATTCGACGAGCCGCAATCCGACGCTTGATGATTGAAGGCGGCGTGACCTTTATCGATCCGTCGCATGCGTATATCAGCCCTGAAGCTGAGATCGGGCGCGACACGATTATCTATCCAAACGTAACGATTGAAGGAAAAACGATTGTCGGCAAAGAGTGTGTGATCCGTTCCGGCGTGCGCCTTACAAATTCGCGTCTCGGCGATCGCGTGGTGGTGAAGGATCATTCGATCGTCGTCGACTCAGAAGTTGAAGCTAACTGTTCGGTTGGACCATTCGCGCACCTGCGAATGAATGCGAAGCTCGAAGAGAAAGCAACGGTTGGGAACTTCGTCGAGGTGAAGAAATCGCGGCTTGGACGAGGTACGAAGGCGATGCATCTCACGTATCTCGGAGATGCGACCATCGGCGAACGAACAAACATTGGCGCCGGAACCGTCACGTGCAACTACGACGGCAAGAACAAGCACGAAACGATTATCGAAGACGATGTTAAAGTCGGATCGGACACGATGCTCGTCGCGCCTGTGCGTGTGGGTGCAAGATCGACGACGGGCGCCGGTTCCGTTGTAACAAAGGATGTCCCACCGGATTCGCTGGTAGCCGGCGTACCCGCGGAAGTAAAGAAGAAGTTGAAATGAGGAAGAGTTTTCCTCGCCAAGTCGCAAAGACGCAAAGGAAATCTACAGCATGTGTGGAATTGTCGGTTACGTAGGGAACAAACAGGTTGTGCCGCTTATCATCGACGGGCTGAGAAAGCTCGAGTATCGGGGCTACGATTCAGCCGGTATCGCGGTAGTGAATGAAGGCCACGAACTCGAGATCCGTCGCGCCGAAGGAAAACTCCGCAATCTCGAGGAAACCATTCGCCTCAGCCCGCTCGACGGCACCTACGGAATCGGCCACACGCGTTGGGCCACCCACGGCCGTCCCACTGAAGAAAACGCGCACCCGCATCGCGACTGCACCGGACGCGTCGTCGTCGTTCACAACGGCATCATCGAAAACTACCTGCAACTAAAAGAACGGCTGCGCAAGAGCGATCACCGTTTCGTAACGGAAACCGATACGGAAATCATGGCCCACCTCATCGAGGAATACCTCAAGCAGGATTCTTCATTCGAGCAAGCCGTGCGGTCCGCGGTGTCTGAACTCCGCGGCATCTTTGCGCTTTCGATCATCAACGCCGACGAGCCGGACACAATCATCGCCGTACGCCAGGGACCGCCCGTAGTGATCGGACTTGGCGATCGTGAGTTTTTTGTTGCTTCCGATATCCCTCCGATTCTCCAGCACACACGCGACGTCTTTTTCCTCGGCGACGGCGAGATCGCAGTGATCAACAAAGACGCCGTGCGCGTCACTGATTTTGAAGGCAACTCGGTTCAGCCTTCGATCCAGCGCATCACCTGGGATCCGATTATGGCGGAAAAGGGCGGCTTCAAGCATTTCATGCTCAAGGAGATCTACGAGCAGCCGCGCTCCGTCCGCGATACGGTTCAAGGTCGAATCTCGCTCGACAGCGGTCACGTTTTTCTCGACGAGATGAACAACATCACCGAGGCTGACTTCAAACGCTTCAGCTCGATCAAGATCGCAGCGTGTGGCACGTCCTGGCACGCAGGGCTCGCTGGAAAGTACATGATCGAGCAACTCGCGCGGATACCCGTGGACGTCGATTACGCTTCCGAGTTTCGTTATCGCGATCCGGTTATGGATGAGAACACGCTCCTGCTGGTTATTTCTCAGTCAGGAGAAACCGCCGATACGATCGCCGCGCTTCGTGAAGCGAAAGAGCTTGGCGCGCGTGTGTTGGCGATCTGCAACGTGCAGGGATCGATGATCGTTCGAGAGGCTGACGGAACGATCCTGACTCACGCGGGTCCGGAAATCGGTGTAGCTTCCACGAAGGCGTTCACGGGTCAGATGATCGCGCTCTATCTGCTCGGTCTGTACCTGGGCCAACTGCGTGGGGTGCTCTCCGAAGACGAGGCGCGTTTTCACGCGCAGGAGCTGGCGGAACTGCCGGTAAAACTCGAACACCTGCTCAACGATTCAGACGGAATCGAGGAGCTTTCGAAAGAGTTCTTTCGCTCGACCGATTTTCTCTATCTCGGCCGTGGCATCAACTTCCCGGTCGCGCTCGAAGGCGCGCTCAAGTTGAAGGAGATCTCTTACATTCACGCCGAAGGATATCCGGCCGGCGAGATGAAGCATGGTCCAAACGCACTCATCGACGAACGGCTGCCCGTCCTCTTCATCAACACTCGTGAAGAAGGCAATCGCGCGTCAGAGCTTCGTTATGAAAAGACGCATTCGAATATCGTCGAAGTAAAAGCGCGTGAGGGTATCGTGATTTCGGTTTTAACTGAAGGCGATTCGATCTCGTCGGTTGTTTCAGACCACGTGATCGAGATTCCCGCCGCGAGCGATCTTCTCTCGCCGATACTTTCGATCATTCCGCTGCAACTACTCGCGTATCACATCGCGGTGCGTCGCGGTTGTGACGTAGATCAACCACGAAACCTGGCGAAGTCGGTGACGGTGGAGTAGAGCGCGCGCCCCCCTCGGGGGCAATCAGACGGCGGCACTACATCCCCCAAGAGTGCCTGGCTACTGCGCCTGACTTGCCCCCCGCTTTCTCTAACGCGCATTAGCAGGCAGAAAAGGACCGGAGTGTTTTGGAGTGCGGCGGCTTGACGCCGCTTTAGTCTCGAACAAACACTCGAGAAACAAAGCGGCGTCAAGCCGCCGCACTCCAAAATGAAAATAATCACCCTCGCTTTCGTTCCCTCTCCAACAACCTTTGTTTCCGTTCCAATCCCCAACGATAACCGCCAAGACTTTTATCCTCACGAACAACTCGGTGACACGGAATCACAAGCGCGACGGGGTTTGTGGCACAAGCGCGTCCCACAGCTCGTACCGCGCCGGGCTTGCCTAAAGCTTTCGCCACTTCGCCATACGAAGCCGTTTGACCATACGGAATCGCGCGCAACTTTTCCCACACTTGTCGCTGGAATGCAGTGGCTCTGATGTCGAGGGGCAGATCCAGACGCGGTTCGTTCTTCTCGAGATGATTCAGTATCTTCTGCACCGATTCCCGCAACACTGAATCCGCGCGTTTGATCTGCGCGTGAGGAAATTCTTCACGCAGATCTTTCTCCAGCTCGTCATCGCAGTCGCCCATTCGCACGGAACACACGCCACGCTCAGTCATCGCAACCAGCAAACGTCCCATCGGCGAAGCGACGATCGTGTAATCGATGTTCACGCCGCGACCGCCGCGACCGTACGTCGCCGGCGTCATTCCCAGTTCCGCGGCGGCATGTTCGTAAAGACGACTGCTCGAATTGAAACCGGAGTCGTAGAGCGCGTTCGTCACCGATTCGCCTTTGCGAACCAGCTCCTTGAAATTTCCGAATTTACGCGCGGCGAGATACTGTCGCGGACTCACGCCCATCATCCGCTTAAACGTGCGTTGCAGATGAAACACGCTCACGCCCGCACTCTCGGCGAGTTCGGTGAGTTTCAGTGATTCACTGTCACTCGAATTGAGATCGCGGCAAACGCGTTGCACAAGTTCGACGTGCGGATCCAACACACGCGCACTTTGCGGGCGGCATCGTAAACACGCGCGAAAGCCGGCCTGCTCCGCCGCTTCCGGCAAATCAAAAAACTGAACGCGCTCGCGATGCGCACGCCGCGACGGGCACGACGGCCGGCAATAGATCTTTGTAGAAGTGACGGCGAAGACAAACTGCCCATCGAAGCGCGCGTCCTTCGTCACTACTGCTTGCCAGAGTTGTTGGTCGTTTTGCATTTGGCGATCATAAAGCAGAGAGCAAAAGCGATCTATCTGTTTCTTGTGGTCAAAATTTTTCCTCGCAAAGGCGCAAAGACGCAAAGGAAAGCTCAGATCTTCTTTGCGCCTTTGCATCTTTGCGAGGAAAACTGTCATGCATTTTGTGTACTTCGATCTCTATGCTTAAATGCTCACACTCGTGGATTCGGAATTTCTGGCACAACTAAACGAACAGCAGCGCGAAGCTGTACTTGCTACAGAGGGTCCGCTCCTCATCCTGGCGGGCGCCGGCTCAGGCAAAACACGCGTCATTGCGCATCGCATCGCTTATCTAATCGCAGAGCAAAAAGTCCCCAGTTGGAACATTCTCGCGGTCACGTTTACCAACAAAGCCGCGGACGAGATGCGCCAGCGCGTGCAACGACTGTTACGCACGCAGGAACGATCGAGCCTGCCACTCCTTTCGACGTTTCACAGTCTCTGCGTACGCATCCTTCGTCAGGACATCGAAAAGCTCAACGATAGGTACACACGCCGGTTCACGATTTACGATCAGGACGATTCGATTCGTCTGATCAAACAAAGCATCAAGGAACTCGGTTATGACGAAAAGTATCTCGCTCCGCGTGCGACGCAATCCGCCATCAGCTCCGCAAAAAATCGCGGCGAAGATCCGGAAGCATTCGCGGCGCGCGCGGAATATGTCGACGAACGTCGCGCCGCGATGGCGCTCGTCTACAAGATGTATGAAGAGCGCCTGCATACGAATAACGCACTCGATTTCGACGATCTGCTAATCAAGGCTGTGCGTCTGCTGCGCGAGGTTGCGGAAATCAGAGAAAAGTACAACAACAAGTTTCGCTACATCCTCGTCGACGAATACCAGGACACCAATTCACTTCAGTTTGAGCTGATTCGGCTGATCACTGAGAAAAGTAAAAACATCTGCGTCGTAGGCGATGAAGACCAGTCGATCTACAAGTGGCGTGGCGCTGATATCAGCAACATCCTGAATTTCGAGAAGCATTTTCCAAACACCAGGACCATCCGGCTCGAGCAGAATTATCGCTCGACGCAAACGATCCTCGACGTGGCCGGCGCGGTCGTGAAAAACAATCTCGAACGCAAAGGAAAAACGCTGTGGACTTCAAATCCGCGGGGCGGCCGTGTTGGTTACTACCAGGCGTTCGATGCCGAAGCGGAAGCGCGCTGGGTTGCGAACAAGATCGTCGAGCATCGTCGAGATGAGTTTGACATACGCGCCGCGGTTTTATACCGCACCAATTCTCAGTCGCGTGTGTTTGAAGAAGCGATGCGCCGCGCCGGTCTGCAATACAACATCATCGGTGGTTTTTCGTTTTACGAACGCATGGAAGTGCGCGACATCATCGCGTATCTGAAACTCTCGCTGAATCCCAACGACTCGATCGCGTTGCAGCGCGTCATCAACAGTCCGCCGCGTGGCATCGGCAAACAGACGATTGACGACATCGAGCGACGCGCGAGGGATTACGAACTCAGCTTATGGGAAACGATCGGCATCGTCGTCGAGCAGCCGGGTAATCTTGGGCCACGCGCGATTACGGCGCTCAAAGGGTTCCGAAACATCGTCAATAAACTCGCGAAGCTAACCGAAACGCCGACTGACGGCGATGGCCCCGAGTCGAGTTCACCGGTTTCCGACGTCGTGCGCGCCGCGATTATCGAAACCGGTTACGAATACGCGCTCCGTTCCGAACGCACGGACGAAGCGGAAAGTCGTTTGGAAAACTTGCAGGAACTCGTCAACGCAGCCGTCGATTACGACGAGCAGGGCGTCGAAGGCCTTCGCGAATTTATCGATCATTCGGCGCTCGTTTCCGATCAGGATGACTACAAGCGCGACGCGCCTGTCACACTGATGACGGTTCACTCAGCAAAAGGTCTCGAGTTTCCGCTCGTCTTCATCGTCGGACTCGAAGACGGTTTGTTTCCACATTCGCGTTCGGCAACCGATCGCGCGGAGATGGAAGAAGAACGACGACTCGCCTATGTGGCGATGACACGCGCCGAACGTCACCTGTACGTGACGCACGCGATGAAGCGCCGCGTTTATGGTGAAGAACTCGCTTCCGAGCCGTCGCCTTTTCTGAACGAGATGCCAATCGAGCTGCTGGAAGATCTCAGCCTGGGCAAGTCGTGGCTTTCGTTTGCGCGTGGCTCGTCCGCGATCGATTACGAACAGGGCGAGTATCGAAAGGAAAAGAAGATTTACACGGGTAAGACTTACGACAATGCGGAATCGATCGCGGAATTCTTCAAGCAGCGCAACCGGCAGATGGGCCAAACAGGCGGCAGCCTGCCAAACATTTCGAGCAAGCCGGTAAAGAAACAAGCACCACCAGCTTCAACCTCGTCGACGGAAATTACACCCGGCTCGTATGTGAAACATTCAAAGTATGGACGTGGACTCGTGCTGCGACGTGAAGGCGCGGGCGAATCAATCAAGTTGACGGTGAGTTTTCCCGGTTACGGCCAGAAGAAGTTGGTCGAGAAGTACGCGGGTCTGGAGAAAGCTTGAAAGGGCTTCCTCGCAAAGACGCAAAGGCGCAAAGGATTACCGTTTTCTAACGGGTTCCTTGCGCCTTTGCGCGGTAGTTCTTCTCTTCGCTTAGCTCGCGGTTAGTTCAGCGGCGATTTCGTTCCCGCCGAAGATCTTCTTCAAGATTTCCAACATTCCTCGCGAATCGACCGAGATTGCACGATTCACAGAGCCGTCGTACATAAAGTCGCCGACGAGCGATTGAATGTTGCCGTCGAAGATCAACCCGACGAGTTCGCCATTTTGGTTAATCGCCGGCGAGCCCGAGTTTCCGCCGATGATGTCGTTTGTAGAAACGAAATTGAACGGCGTGTTCAGGTTCACGGATTCCTTCTTGTCCCACCAGCGTTGCGGCAAGGTGTATGGAAACTCCGTCTTGAATGCTTCGGAGCGAGCATACAGGCCGCCGAGTGTGGTGAACGCCGGAACCTTCTTTCCGTTTTCCGTGTAACCCTCGACCGCTCCGTACGAGAGACGGAGCGTGAAAGTCGCATCGGGATAGAGCTTGGTGCCTTCTGTGTCGAAGAGCGCGCGCGCAATCTTTGCGTAGTTGGTTCGCTCGACTCCGGTCACTTCACTCTCGTAACGCTTCCGAGCTTCGCGAGCCTTCGCATCGATCGTCCGCGCGACCACGATCATCGGATCGGTGGAGGCGTCGATTGCTGCTTTGCCGCCTTTCGCGAGTTCTTTGCGATACTCCGGATCCTTGAGCTTCGTGCCCGCGATCAACTCGTTGGCGCGTGCCTCGGGAGTTTTGCCGGCTAGCACTTCTTTTGCGAGTGCGTTGTCGGCGCCCAGGAGCTCGACCATGAAACCGAGCGAGTCGGTGAGTTTCAGCTTCTCAAAATCTTCATGAATCGGCGCCGGTGAATAGAGTCCGAGTTCGAGCGAAGCACGTCGTGCATCCGTAAACTCAGGCAAGCGCTCGGCGTTTGGTTTCTCATTCTCTGCCGCGAGACGAACGAGGTTGCGCGCGAAGTTGAACAAGGTGCTGTTGAAGCCGCCCGCCTGCTCGAAGATTCTGCGTTCGCGAATGTAGGTTGGATAAGTCTTGTGCGCTTTTGCGATCGCATCCCACGCATCGCCGTACATCTTCTGCCGTTCTGGGTTAGCGCTGATCGACTTGCGCAGCGCCTGCTCCTCTTTCGTCTTGCGGGCCATGAGCGACGCATCCTTCAGCCCGGCAAGTTGGCCGCGATAAACCTTGAGCGCGTTCTGCGTGCTGTTGAGTTCGCTTTGCGCCTGGCGCGTCTGCTCTTCGCCCATCGCCATGTATTTCTTGAGCACGGCTTCGCGGCGTTCCAGCAGGCGGATGATGATCGGAATGCTCGTGTCTCGCAGTTGTTCGAGATGCGCAACTGTATTTAGACGAGAAGTGGAACCGGGATGGCCGGTGACGAAGACCAGGCTTCCTTCCTTCGCGCCGCTGGTGGACCACTTGAAGTAATGTTCCGGTTTCACTGGCTGATCGTTTTCATAAACTCTGACGAGCGCCATGTCGATGTTGAAGCGCGGGAAGTTGAAGTTGTCAGGATCGCCGCCAAAAAACGCGGCCTGGAACTCGGGAACAAACACGAGCCGGACGTCGGTGTATTTTTTGTAACGATAAAGATTGTATTGACCGCCCTGGTAAAGCGTTACCACGTCGGAACGCATTCCCGTAGCCTTCAACGATTCCGCTTCAATCGCCGCAATCTCGGCGAGGCGGGCTGCAAATGCGTCGGCGTCGGTCGAACCGGCCTTCACGGCGCCATTCACACGCGAAGTCACATCCTCGATGCCGGTGAGCACGTTCAACTCGAGACTCGGCGCCTTGATCTCCTCGGCGCGATTTTTAGCGACAAAACCTTCCTTGGCGTAATCCTTCTGCGGCGTGCTGACTTCCGCCACGATGTCTTCGACGATGTGGTAGTTGGTCAGAACGAGTCCATTCGGAGAGACGAACGAGCCCGAGCCGCCGTTATTGAATCTCACCGAGGCAAGCCGCACGTTCTTCAGCCACTCATCGGTAACTTCAAATCCATATTTCTTCTTGATCTCAGCGCGGGGAACGTTATTGAACGTCCACATGCCTTCGTCGGCGAGCGCGGTGATATGGAAAGTTTGTAAACTAAATAGCGCAACAAGCAGCGCTGAAAAGAGTTTTTTAAATTTCATTTCCAGTCCTCAATAAAGACGTTTTCAACCATGGAGGTCCACAGATTACACCGATTTCGGCGGGCCTCCAAACACCGGCTTTGCGGGAAACGGCTTTTGACAAAATAAGCGTCGACAAGGGTGCGCCGTGAGGAAAACACCACCCTTCAACGTTTTGTGACACCGGGAAGGTTAGTTAAGAGTTGGAACGCTTGCCTGGCTGGTCCGCCGCCACAGATTTGGACTTGCCCGAAACCTGGCTTCCGCATTGCCGGCAAGAATAGCTATCGTCTTTTTGCGCCGCAGGAACAAGCCAAAGGCACCCGCACGACTGACATAAGATTGTTGAGCCCAGTAACCACTCGTTAAATCTTATCTGCTTTTCTACTCTCATCGGACTTCCCCTTGTAGTTGGTGTCGGGTTTGTAGAGCGATGAGTCTTCTAAACGACAAACGACGCGATTGTTTCAATAAAGTGTGGCAGGTTCGTGGCGGCCACCTCCTCGACGCAAAGGCACGTCGGAAGCTAAAGAAAGTCAAAGCATGGAACAAGTCAGGAAGGGGGCTTGCCCCCGCTCCCTAAACAGCGGGGGCAAGCCCCCTTCCTGACTTGTTACTTTTGTTGCTTCTCCTCGCAATCCTGACTTGTTCTCCTGCCACGGCCATTCAGCTACAATTCACTTATGAGAATCAACTCGTTTCCACGCCTTTTACTCTCCGAATGGCGCAAGCTGAGGCTCCCCACTTCCGGCGAAACCGTCGTCGTGGCCGTTTCCGGTGGCGCCGATTCCACGGCGTTATTGCTCGCGATTGAAGAACTCAGGACTTACCACAAACTCTACACGGACGTCTGCGTCGCCCACCTCGATCACAAGCTCCGCCAATCGAGCCCAAAAGACGCGAAATGGGTTCAGGAACTGGCTGAAAGGTTAGGTTTTCGCAGTGTCATCGGACGGAACAAAGTCGCCGAAGACGCAGAAGCAGCCAGTGACAACGTCGAACAGGCGGCGAGAGAAGCCCGTTATGCGTTCCTCGAAAGGACGGCAAAACGTGTGTCCGCAAACTTCGTCCTTACCGGCCACACAATGGACGATCAGGCAGAGACAGTGCTGCTGCGATTGATGCGAGGCAGCGCCGGCTTCGGGCTTGGCGGCATGGAAGCTCTGCGTCCGCTCGCCAAAAACAGCTCGATCAAACTCGTTCGGCCCCTCCTCTGGGCTCGCCGCATCGAGACTGAAGACTACTGCCGGATTCGCCGCGTCGAGTTTCTGTCTGACGAGATGAACGACGATCAGAAGTTTGCCCGGGTAAAGGTGCGGAAACAGCTTTTGCCGCTCATGCAGTCGTTTAATAACCGGATTGTCGAGGCACTTTCCCGCACTGCCTCCCAACTGCGTGAAGACGGAGCAGTGCTCCACACCGATTCGGGCGCCCTTTTAGAGCGTGCCTCGCTTTCAAATGGCGAAAGTGAAACTAAAACGCCCGCCCTCGACGTAAAGGTGCTGGCCGAAGCGCCCTCGGCGCTGCGTCGCCGCGCACTTCGCCAATGGATTTCCGAGGCCAGAGGCAGCGCACGCCGGCTTGAAATGGCGCATCTTTTGGCAGTTGAAAAGCTATTGGAGGGCAGTGCCGGTGGCCGAGTAGTGGAACTGCCGAGCGGCGGGCGTGTCAGGCGCAAACGAGGCCGGCTCGAGTTTGAGTCTGAAAACGATTGAAAAAGCAGCGGTCAGTCTTTATAGTCGAAACCGCGTTACGCCGCGCCGTCGAAGGCAGCGGCTTTTTCAGCAGCTTTGAGGTACATTGCGAACCTTCGTAGCGGATGTGCATCAAAGCTAGGTTGTTATTTACGTTAACCTTTAGGGCAAACGCGTCGAAGCTCGACAGCGACAAATGACGCCCTGATAAGGTATTATCGGGGGTCGGAGGCGTTAATGAATTTGAGTTCTACAGCAAGACAGATAGTATTTTGGCTCCTGATCATCGCGGGAGCACTTTTACTATATAAGCTAGTCAATCCGCGCGGCAGCAGTTATCAGAATGTGGATTTGACCAAGCTGGACCAGATGATCCAGACTGGCAATCTCAAGCAACTTACTGTCAAACAAACTGAAACCGTAGCAATTGATCTAAACAATCAGGAATATCGAATCGCACTATCGAACGACCCGGCAAAGAACGATTTGCTGAAGTCGGCGCGCGAGATCGTAAACGGTAAACCGCGCGTGGCGAAGGTCGAGGAAGAATCAAGCAGCAGCTACATCTGGCCCATGCTCATCACCTGGGCGCCACTTCTCTTCATTATTGCTATCTGGATCTTCATGCTGCGGCAGATGCAGTCTGGAGGAAACAAGGCCCTGTCGTTTGGAAAATCGCGGGCCAAGTTGCTCAATAACCAGCAAAAGCGCGTGACGTTCAAGGACGTAGCGGGCGTTGAAGAAGCAAAGGAAGAGCTGCAGGAGATCATCGAGTTTCTCAAGGAACCACAGAAGTTTCAGAAGCTCGGCGGCAGAATTCCGAAGGGCGTGTTGATGATGGGACCGCCGGGAACCGGCAAAACTTTGCTGGCTCGTGCGATCGCCGGTGAAGCAAACGTTCCATTCTTCTCGATTTCCGGTTCTGACTTCGTCGAGATGTTTGTCGGCGTCGGTGCATCACGCGTGCGCGACCTGTTTGAGCAGGGTAAGAAAAACGCGCCGTGCATCATCTTCATCGATGAGATCGATGCGGTGGGCCGTCATCGAGGCGCAGGCCTTGGCGGTGGACACGACGAACGCGAGCAGACGTTGAACCAGTTGCTGGTTGAGATGGACGGGTTTGAGTCGAACGACGGCGTTATTCTGATCGCTTCGACGAACCGTCCTGACGTTCTCGATCCGGCGTTGCTTCGGCCCGGACGCTTCGATCGTCGCGTCGTGGTTTCCAGACCTGACGTTCGCGGACGCGAAGGTATTTTGAAAGTTCACACACGGAAGATTCCGCTCGGCGAAGACGTGGACATCTCCGTGATTGCTCGAGGTACTCCCGGATTCACCGGAGCCGATCTGGCAAACCTCGTCAACGAAGCCGCTCTCAATGCAGCTCGTTACAACAAGAAGCTCGTCGCCATGGGCGACTTCGAGTTGGCCAAAGACAAGGTCCTGATGGGCGCTGAGCGCAAGAGCATGGTGATCTCAAATGAGGAGAAGCGCGTCACTGCTTACCACGAAGCAGGTCATACGCTCGTCGGTCTGAAAGTGCCGAACGCTGATCCGGTTCACAAAGTCACCATCATCCCGCGCGGTATGGCGCTCGGTGTGACGCAACAGCTTCCGGAAGGCGACCGGCACAATTACAGCCAGGAATACCTTCTGGGCCAGATCTCGATCCTGATGGGTGGGCGCATCGCCGAAGATACTTTCCTCGGCAGCATCACCACGGGAGCTTCAAACGACATCGAGCGTGCGACTGAACTCGCGCGAGCGATGGTTTGCGAGTATGGCATGTCTGAAATGGGTCCTCTCACCTTCGGTAAGAAGGAAGAGCAGATCTTCCTCGGACGCGAGATCGCTCAGCATCGTGATTTCTCTGAAGACACGGCCATCAAGATCGATGAGCAGGTGAAGAAGATCGTCACGTCTCAGTTTGAAAGAGCCAAAGCCATCATCGAAGAGAATCGCGACACGATGATCCGTTTGGCTGAGTGCCTGTTGGAGCGTGAGTCGTTGGACGGCGTCGAGATTCGAAGGATTGTCGCGGGCTTGCCGCTCGACGAGAATCCGCCGGCCGTAAGTGGCGGTGGCGACGAAGATCGACCGCAGTTGAAAGAACCCACGGCTAAACCGCTCAAGCCGATTCTGCCCCCGATAACGGGCGGCAATCCGCAACCGGCGTAAAATCAATCCACAGATTACGCTGATTCTGTGTAATCTGTGGATTATGAATTCCTGGTATATCAAGGATCGAGAAATGCCCATTGGTCAGCGCACGCTGATCATGGGCATTCTTAATATTACCCCTAATAGTTTCAGCGACGGCGGACAGTTTTTCAACTTCGATAAGGCGTTGGCCCATGCCGAACAGATGATCTCGGAGGGCGCCGACATCGTCGACGTCGGCGGTGAGTCGACGCGTCCGGGCGGTGAGCCTATTTCCACCGAAGAGGAGATTGAACGCGTCGTTCCGGTGATTGAAGCGCTCACTAAGCGAAGTGAAACGCCGATCTCCGTCGATACGACAAAATCGGAGGTTGCGCGCGCGGCACTCGATGCGGGCGCTGCGATCGTTAACGATATCTCCGCACTTCGTTTTGACTTCTATGTCGCGGATGCTGTCGCGCGTGCGGGCGCCGGCCTGGTCCTGATGCACTCACGCGGCACACCGGCCACGATGCATCGCCTTCCGCCGGTTGCCGACGTCATGCACGAAGTAACTTCGAGTCTGCGTGCGAGTGTAAACATGGCCGAGCGCCGTGGTGTGAAGCGTGAATCGATCGTGATCGATCCCGGTATCGGATTCGGAAAAAGCCAGGAACAGAATCTCGAACTCATCGCCAAACTCGATCAACTAATTGCCGCCTTTCCCGACTATCCACTCCTGATCGGAACGTCTCGCAAGTCGTTCATCGGCCGCATTCTCGCCGATGACTCAGGGACACCCGCGCCCGCCGAAGACCGTCTCCACGGGACGATGGCAACCATGACCGCCGCAATTCTTCACGGCGCACATATCATCCGTGTTCACGATGTGAAAGCGACGGTTGAAACAGTCCGTGTTGCGGAGTCAATCCGTAGCCACAAGAAGCACAAAAATCACAAAGTATTTAATTAAGCATTTGTGATTTTTGTGCTTCTTTGTGGCGATATGAGAGAATGCCCCGCTGATGACCAAGCTTCTCCGTATTTCACTCTTAATCCTGATGCTCGCGTTCGTTTCCGGTTTTGCGGAGTGCTACAAGCCGGTGACGAAGAACCAGCTTCCGGCGCGAATCAAGACCGTCGCCGTGCCGGCGTTTCAGATGGAGAGCCAGGCGCTGCGCTACAAGGTTGAATCTCGCTTCACCGATGCTGTGATGAGAGAGCTCGTACATCGCGGACGCGGCCTGCGTGTGCAGGGGCAACGCGAGGGCGCCGATGCGGTGATCGAAGGCGTCATCAAGAGTTTTAACTTTGGCGGCGTGTTGCTCGACGATAAAGGACGCGCGCGCATTTTCGAAGTCACTATCGCCGCCGCCGTAACCGTTCGCGACCAAACAGAAAACCGCGTTCTTTACGATAATCAAAACTTCGTCTTCCGCGGTGAGTATGAATTCGCGAGCGATCCTCGCACCTTCTTTAACGAAGAAGATCCGGCCATCATGCGCATGTCGCGCAGCTTCGCGGAGAGTATCGTCTCCACACTCATCAACGCCGTCGAAATCGAAAAGAAATGAAGTCGCTGTCGCGAACTGAGCTCGAACGTTCTTTGCGAGAAGGACTGAAGCCGCTCTACCTGCTGCTCGGTACTGAGATCTATCTACGCCGAGTGGCGGCTCAGGCAATCACCGAGGCGGCGCTTAGTCGTACTCTCCTTCGTGAATTCAACGAGTCGAGCTTCAGCTTGTCGAGCGATCCGGTTCAATCCGCGGTCGCCGCCGCGGACCAGTTGCCGATGATGTCCGACACACGCGTCGTTCGTATTCGCGACTTTGCAAAACTCCGCGATGCCGATGAAGACGTGCTCATTCGTTATCTCAACAATCCATCGCCTTCGACGGTGATGATCTTCTCAGCCGACGATCTCGACAAGCGGAAGAAATCCACGAAGGCGCTGCTTGAGACATGTACGATCGTCGAGTTTCCATCGCTCAAGGACACCGAAGCCAAAGCCTGGGCCAAAACGCGTTTGAAGGAATTGAAGACTACGGCTGACGACCAGGTGTTGAGTGAAGTTATCAGGCTCGTCGGAACTGACGTACAAACGCTCTCGAATGAATTGGATAAACTTGCCTCAGCCGCGGCAAGCACGGGGCGAATTACTCCCGAGTTGGTTGACGATCTCATCGGACGCACGCGCGAGTTGTCAAACTTTGAATTGGGCGATCATTTACTCGCCGGCAATCGCAAACGCGCGCTCGAGACGCTGCATCGACTCCTCGAAGACGGCGCCGAACCGGTAATGCTGGTCGGTCTCATCGCCGGCAATTATCATCGCCTCGCGCTCGGTAAACACTTGCTTGCGCGCGGTGGTCGCGAAGAGGTTTTTCGAAATATCTCTTTGCCTCCATTCAAACGCGACTCATACATTTCGACTCTGCAACGCAGCCCGGCGGCGAAGATTGCGCGTGGACTCCAACTCACCGCCGCGACCGATCTCGCGATCAAAACCTCGCAAGCTACGCCTCGACTGCAACTCGAGCTGCTGGTTTGCGAACTTGCAAGTTAATCTTGAGCAGGATTTCAGGACTTACATGTTAATCCTGAAAATCATGTAATCCTGTCTAAAAACTTCTCAAATCAGGACTCACGAAAGTCATTCGCGCTTCGTCGGACCACAAACGCTCCGGTGAGTAATATTCCAACATGAGTTTATTGCTCATTGTTTCGACCACGTCGTTACACTTATCGACGAGGGCAATCTCTGGTCCCATGCCGTTCAACTGCCTCGCCACCATCTCAATCCAAAACACGGTGATCGTCTCGTTGTATTGTTTCCTGTCCACCTCGTGGTGGTCCAGAAAGCGCATCAACGAAGACCGCATCCGGTCGAGTGCCGCTTCCCTTTCCATCGTTTCCAGATACCAAACTGCGACTGCCAGGTGATCCGGGTGCTTGAAATCATCCTTGCCGGTTTCGCACGTCTCAAATGCGCGCACGACGTTCTCGATGTCGGTGTTAGTTTTGCAGTAGCTCATTTTGAAGCTCCTCATAATAAAAAACCGAGGCGGACCGAATTATCGATCCGCCTCGGAAGATGTTGAATTTAGGTTTAGGTTACTTAGCCGCTTGGTTTGCCTGAACCGTCAGCCTCGATTTGTAACGGGCCGCTGCATTCTTATGCATGACGCCCTTTTGCACTGACTTGTCGATTACTGAAATCGCGTCAGGCAGGACTTTCTGAATGTCCTCGCTCTTTCCTGAATCAAGCGCGCTACGCAGCTTCTTGATGTACGTTCTGACCTTGGTTCTGTGACCACGATTGATAGCGCGGCGTTTCTCACTCTGTCGCACGCGCTTCTCGGCTGATTTATGATTCGGCATTAACTTTCTCCAAAAACCTCAAATTGCGCACTTACCGCCATTTGCGCAAGTGACGGAGTATATGGATCGGGCCAATCAGTGTCAAGAACGGAACGCCACAAAAGGGCACGGAAGTCACAAATGAAGCTCTCCTCTGTAATTTATTTTATTGCGCTCTTTGTGCATTTTTGTGGCCGTATTGACACTCGAACGACGCCTGTAGTAGCGTCCATCATTATCATCCCACAACCCCAAAATCTTCGTTTGTCCTGTTGCATGAAGGAGAGAGTTTACCGAGTTTGAAGAAGATTGAGTTGCCGCCTCGTGGTTTGGAGACGTTATTTGGTGTTCACGATCAGAACATCAAGTATCTCGAATCTCTGCTGGACGTAAGAATCGATGCGCGTGGTCAGGATGTTTCGATCGACGGCGATCCCGCCGACGTCGAGACCGTGCAGCGCATCCTCGAAGATTTTTCGGACCTCTTCAAGGAAGGAAAGCACTTCACCGACAAAGAGCTGCGTGAGGCGTTTGCGCAGATCGCCGAGGACCGTGCTTTCAGTCTTCGCGACTACTTCACCAAGGCCCGTTTTAATCCGGCCGGCAAGAAGCAGGTCGCGCCCAAGTCTGTAAACCAGCGAAAATACATTCAGGCGATCCAGGACAAGGACGTCGTGTTTGGCATCGGCGTCGCCGGCACAGGCAAAACGTACCTGGCAGTGGCAATGGCAGTCCAGTCGTTGATGCAGAAGCAAGTCAATCGCATCGTGCTTGCGCGGCCCGCCGTTGAAGCCGGCGAGAAGCTGGGCTTCCTGCCCGGCGATCTCCAGGACAAAGTTGATCCTTATCTTCGCCCGCTCTACGATGCGCTCTTCGATCTCATCGACTATGAACGCGTCACACGATTACTCGAGAAACGCGTGATTGAAGTTGCGCCGCTTGCATTCATGCGTGGACGCACGCTGTCTGACGCCTTCATCATCCTGGACGAAGCTCAAAATACAACCAGCGAACAGATGAAGATGTTTTTGACGCGCATCGGTTTCGGTTCGAAGGCCGTTATCACGGGCGACGTCACACAAGTGGATCTGCCTACCGGAAAACGCAGCGGACTGATCGAAGCGGAACGAATACTCTCAAATCTCGACGGGATCGAGTTCGTATACTTCACCGACAAAGACGTCGTCCGCCATAAGCTGGTCCAGATGATCATTCGAGCTTACGAAGAGCAAGGCAAGAGGAGTCAGATCTAGAGCGCTTGGGGCTTGGTGCTTTGTACTTTGTTAGACCATGATTGAAGTCGTCAATCGCCAGCGGGGTTTGAAAGTTGATACTGAAGCATGGGCCACTTTCGCCTCGAAGGCTCTTGACGCGATTGGCAGGAGAGAATCTTCAGCCACCGTGGCTTTTGTTTCAGACACGAGCATTCGCAAACTCAACCAACAGTTTCGCGGCATTGATAAAGCAACCGACGTCCTCTCGTTTCCGGCTGACGATCCAGGCCAGCTCGGCGACATTGCAGTTTCCGTGGAGACTGCGGCAACGCAGGCAAAGGAGAACGGCCTGTCGTTTGAAAATGAAATTGCCCAACTAATTCTTCACGGTCTCCTGCATCTCTCCGGCTACGATCACGAAACCGACAATGGCGAAATGAATCGTCTGGAGCTGAAGTTGAGAAGGAAGTTAAGAATATAGACAATGATTACAGGATCATCTTGTAAATCCCGTCAATCCTGTCCATACTTGTTTCCCATCGATGGAACTTGAAATAGGGCTTGCGCTCCTTCTGCTCATAGTGCTCTCTTTGCTGGCCACGGTAGATATGGCCTTCGCCCAGTTGAGCGACGTGGGTCTACGCCGCTTGATCGGCGACAATGAAGACAAACCCGAGTCGCGCTCACGACTCTTTCTGCACCAGGTATTGGAGAATCGGCCGCGTTTTGGTTTTGCACTCTCGGCGATGATTCAGATACTTCTCGTCGTCGTCGCCGTTCTAATCACCTCAATTTCAATGAGTCTTTTTCCCGAGCCTCGACTCGTCCTCGTCGGTCTCGTCGCCGGTTTGATCCTTGCCGGAATCTTTCGTCAACTTATTCCGCTTTTTATTTCGACACGTAATCCGGAAGCCACACTGCTCTTCCTGCTGCCCATCATTCGACCCTTCGTTCCGATTATGGCGTTTATCGCCGATCCTTTTCAGCGGCTTTTCGATCGCTCGCGTCGCAAGGACCAGGTCGCGGAAGCCGGCGATGAGGAAGAGGAAGACGACGACAGCGGCGACCTCCAGGCGTTAATCGACGTCGGCGAAGCAGAAGGAATTCTCGAGGAAGAAGAAGGCGAACTTATTCACTCGATCATCGAGTTTGGCGACACGCATGTTAGCGAAGTGATGACGCCCCGGCCTGACATCGTCGCCGTTCCTGATACTGCTACCGTCCGCGAGGCACGCGATATTATTCTCGAGTCGAAGTACTCACGCCTACCGGTCTATGGAGATCAGATCGACGACGTCAAAGGAATTATTTATGTACGCGACTTGTTGCAATACTGGGCCGACTGCAAGGAAGACGATAGTATCAAGGCGTTAGTGCGTTCGGTTTACCTGGTGCCTGAAACAAAACCCGTGGCCGAGCTTCTCGAAGAGATGCAGAAGGCCCACGTACAACTCTCCATCGTCATTGACGAGTACGGCGGTGTTTGCGGCCTGGTAACAGTCGAAGACATTCTCGAAGAGATCGTCGGCGAGATCGAAGACGAGGATATCGGCGGCGAAGAATTACAGGAGATCGTCGCCGGCAGTGAAGGAAGTTACGAAGTACTCGCCTCAACGGAAATCGGAAAGATCGAACGTCTCTTCGACATGGAGATCGAAGCCGACGATTTCACGACGATCGCGGGTCTGGTAATCAACGAGTCAGGGAAGGTACCAGCCGTCGGCGAACTCTTGACCATTCGTGGTCTGGAAGTCGAAGTTCTTGAAGCAGACGAACGACGCATCACACGCCTCCGAATCAAGCCCCAACCACAAATGAGCACCGAATAAAAGCGGACTGAACAGATGGGTAAACCAAAAAGCAAATTCCTGCGCGGTAAACGGATCGATCCGGCCCCGATCGAAAAGAACATAGGGGTCGCTGATTTAATCGACGAATCTTTTCTTGCCTACAACGCCGCGCGTATGCGGGAGGCATGTCATCTCTTTACGCAGAAAATGCTGGAACCGGAGGTTACGGTCGGCGTTTCGCTGACCGGAGCTCTGACGCCCGCCGGACTCGGAATTTCAGCACTCATTCCACTAATAAAAGCGGGCTTTATAGACTGGATCATCTCGACGGGCGCCAATCTCTATCACGACACGCATTTCGGAATCGGCCTCGCAATGCACCAGGGAAACGCGACGACGTCCGACGTGGTCCTGCGCGCCGAAGAAGTGGTTCGCATTTACGACATCTTTTTCGACTACTCCGTGCTGCTCGACACCGATGCTTTCTTCCGCAAGATCATCGAAGGTCCCGAGTTTCAGCGTCCGATGTCTACGGCGGAGTTTCACTATCTGTGCGGGCGTTATGTTCACGAGCGCGAACAAAAACTCGGCATCAGTGAGAAGTCCTTAATTGCGGTTGCTTACGAATATGCGGTCCCTGTCTACACGTCTTCTCCCGGTGACTCGTCGATCGGAATGAACGTGGCGGCCAAATCGCTTCAGGGTAACAAGCTCGCCTTCGATCCTTCACTCGACGTCAACGAAACAGCAGCGATCGTGCTCGCCGCTAAACGTGGCGCGGTAAACGGCAATGCCGGCAAAGGCAAAAAGCAAAAAGGGCGTTCGGCAGTTTTCATTCTCGGCGGTGGCTCACCAAAGAATTTTCTATTGCAAACTGAACCGCAGATCCAGGAAGTGCTCGGCATTGACGAACGAGGTCATGATTATTTTCTGCAAGTGACGGATGCGCGCCCTGACACCGGTGGACTCTCCGGTGCAACTCCGGGTGAAGCAGTGTCGTGGGGCAAAGTAGATCCGGATCGATTACCTGACGCTGTTGTATGTTACGTTGATTCTACAGTAGCGCTTCCGCTAATTACGGCTTATGCTCTTACACGTCACGAACCGCGCGAACCGAAGCGTCTCTACGAGAAGCGCGATCAGTTCATGAACCTGCTGCTGGCGGAGTACAAAAAATCAAAAAGACGATAGCGCGATTGGAGCCGACCAACGATCATGGGTGAAACAGCCAGGAAGCCGAAGAGTTATTACGATTGCGTCGATTGTCCCGCTTTCTGTTGCTCTGTCTACGAACGCGTTCAGGTTACGCCGCGCGACATTCGCCGGCTCGCCAAACACTTTCGTGTGACGGAAGAAGTGGCGACCGTACGCTACACAAAGATGTACGAGAAGGAGAGAGTGCTGCGACGCAAACGTGATGCGATGTTTGGCGAGGCGTGCCAGTTCATCAATCCGGAGACGCGTGGCTGCGGAATCTATGACGCGCGGCCGGCTGTGTGCAGGGAGTTCCCGATAACAAAGCGTTGCGCGTATTACGATCTATTGCAGTTCGAACGCGAGCAGCAGGATGATCCGAACGCACTCCCCCTCGTGAAGATTACGTTTCGGGACGGAAAGAACGGAAAGAAGTGAAATAGGAATTCGCAATGGAAGATTTTCTATCAAGACTGATCGGTAAGAAGCTCGACATTTCTTGTGGTGGCGGATCGAGCCTGCGCGGTGAGGTGCTAAAAGTCGAGATGGGCGTGCTACACCTGCGTGATGCTGACGGGAAGAGCTGCTACGTCGCGGTCGATAAGATTATTGTCGTTTGGGAAGCTCGCGACGACGACCACAAGGCGGGATTTGTTCCCGCCCCGAACATGAAATGATCAATCGGTAACTTGCTGGACCGGCATCGGCACCCGGCGGAATCCGTCAATGCGTTTCAGCCAATACTCACTAAACTCCGAATAGATAACTCCCTGGCGGCGAGAAGCGTGATAGAAGCCGCGCTCGTCGGCAACAACGCCGACGTGTGTTAGACCACCAAAGAACACGAGCGTTCCAAACTTAAACTGGTCTTCCGGGGCAGCAGGCGCGAAGCGAGCAAACAGGTGGCGCGCGCTCACACGTTCGAAGGTGATCCCGGTCGCCTGAAAAATACTCCAGACAAATCCTGAACAATCAAACCTGTTCGGTCCGGTTGCACCCCAGCGATAAGGCGATCCGAGACGCTGATCGATCGCGGTCATGAGCAGTGGTTCAAACTTGATGAAGCTGCCTGCAGTTGAGCCGGTTGAAGGCGCAAGATCGATTGTGGGCTTTGGTTTTGTTTCCCAGACGGGTTTTGTATCTGCGACGGGTGCAGTTGATAGAACGGCAAGTTCATCGGGTGTGCACGACACTTCATTGACGTCATCGCCACCCGGGGCTGTGACTCGTGAACGAGTTTGGGCGAATGCTGAAGTTGACCAAATCGAGAGGGCTAAAGTTGCCACAATGACACGAGGGAACAGTTTTCGCAGATCCATAAACAGGGAAGTACCTTCTCTTAAAAAGTTAATTTCGACTTTTGGTATTTCTTATGTGAGGGGAGCACCGCAAAAGACTTTGGCATCTTAGCGGCTGAAATAGCGTCCTTCAACAGGCAATGTGACTGTTTCGTGACGAAACGCCTTCGCTGTCAGTTGCTTGCACTGAAAGAGGTCACGAATCTCTCGCGGTCCATAACAACGTTTATGGGAAGAATAAGACGATCTGATACCGAGAGGCGGTCAATCTGAAAGAAAAGATCTTCCTCGCAAAGGCGCAAAGGCGCAAAGAAAAGCTTTCACTTCAGGTTCTTCTTTGCGCCTTTGCGCCTTTGCGAGGAAGATCTTTACAGATCAGGCCCGCTGGAGTTTAAGGAATAAGTTGAGTGTAAAAAGCAGAGTAAGAGCTAGTGTCATGGGCAAGCGACTCCCGACAATCTGAATTCAATTCGTCTGTATGAAGTATTTAAAGTCGGAATGAGGACGACTTTTCAGGCGCCGAGGCCGGGATAATTCAAGCCCACAGTAATTATCTTCTGTAGCAACTGATCGTAAGGCACACCCGAGTATTCCGCGGAATCGGCGAAGTCTTCACGGTGCGCGATCTGCGGATTCGGATTCGCTTCCAATAAGTAGAACTGGCCCTCTTCGGTCATGCGGTAATCGAGCCGCGCGTATCCACTCAAAAACAGATAACGATAAATCCTCTTCGACAAACGCTCGAGCGTCTTGTGCTGTTCTGGCGTTAACTCCGCCGCTCTCGTAGCAACACCGACCTTCTCCTGGTAGTTCGGATCCCACTTCACCTTCAACGTGGCGATATTCTCCGCGCCGTCTGGCAACTTCTCCATCACGAGTTCCCAGGGCGCGTATGTTTGAATGTTCTGGTTCCCGATTACGCCGACATAGATCTCGCGGCCCTTGATGTACTGCTCGACGATAGCGGCGGTCTTGTTCTGGCGATGAATAAACTCCACGCGCTGCGTCAGCTTTTCATCGTCGTGAACTATCGAAGCCTGCGCGATGCCCACCGAGCCTTCTTCGCTGATCGATTTCACGAGGAGCGGGAATTTCAAACGCTTGGGCCGGCGCACCTTTCGATTCATCGGAAAGACGGCAAAGTTTGGGACCAGCAAACGGTGATAGGAAAGAATCATCTTGGTGAGGGCTTTGTCGTGGGCGAGGGTCATGCCGCGTGGATTGCAGCCCGTGTAAGCCTGCTTCATCAGCTCGAGATAACTGACCACGTGCTGATCGTAAAGCGGGTAACCATGAAACTCCTCGAGCAGGTTAAAAGCGATGTGAGGCTTGTGTTCGAGAAGCGCGTTGCCGATCACGTTGAGCTGGTTGTAGAGACCGATCGGATAAACCTCGTGGCCCATCTTCTTGAGCGTCGAGATCACGTCCCACTCAGTTTTAATTTCCAGTTTTTCTTTATCGGAGAGACCGTTCAATGAATCGGGCGGCACGAAGTCTTCGTGGACCAGCACGATGATGCGCAGTTTCTTCCGCGGCTCAAAGGTCATACGGCTATGCGATGATAACCCGAATGGAGCACGTTCATTACTTGCACAGTCAACACTATCATGACACGACGGCGCGTTTCGCGAAAGGGAGTTGTTACTCGAAGTTTCAATTCTTTGCAGCGATCGATCATATTTTGCAGCACGTGATCGATCGTGTACTGGTGTACGCCGGTGCCTTCGGCAACGGTCTGTCGCACCTCACGACGCACCTTTCGCATGAAGCTAGCGGCACTCGGCTTTGACTTGTGGGCCGGATCGTCGGAGAAGATGCGGTGCAGGTCGCGATCGTAAACAGCGGGCCACTCAAAGTCGTAACGCTCGCGCTTGCGTCGATAATGTTCGCGCAGCGTTCCTCTCAGAGCTGAGAGTGGTTCAACTTTGGTCCGTGTCCTGTTTTTTGGTTTCGTGCCGGCGAGAGCGTTCATCAACTCGTCGATGTATTCGAGCTTGCTCAGGGCGGGCCAGCCACGATAACGACGTCGCCATTGCGAGCGGGGCGTGAGCCAGACGGCAAACGTTTCCGCGAAGTCTTCCGCCGGATGCGCCTGGGCGTACCACGCGGGGAGGTGCAGCACATACTTCCGGCTCTTCGGTTTCGGTTTGTAGAAGTCCGGATAAGGTTGCGCGAAGGAGCCAAAAAGCTCGCGGTGCTGTCGTTTGAAGTGCAGCCGGAAAGCAGTGTCGAGCGCATGGCCTGCTTCGTGACGCAGGATGCGCATGCACTCCGTATCGGTTCCGCCCTCGATTTCGAGCATTTGCTTGCGCTCGAGCTTCATCAGCCGCGGGTGCGCCAGGTAAAACGGGATCGCGATCCCGGGGACGCCGTCGGGCGAAAACCACTCTTCGGCCAGCCAAACATGGGGTTTGAAACGAATTCCGCGGGAATTCAGCTCGCTGTAGAGTCTTTTTATGTGAGGTTCGAGAAACGACCCCTTAATTTTTATGGGTAGGTCGCAGATGCGCAGGTCAAGCAACTGCTCGTCGCTGAGACGATGCCAGGGGAATCTGTAGCTCACGTGGGCCTCATTCTATCCGCCCGGTTGGCGATGCGCCAAGCCGGGGTGCAGAGCGATTTTCCATTTGTCATTTGCCATTTTTCATCTGTCATTTATCAGGACGCTCCGCGCTCCCAATGACAAATGAAAAATGGCAAATGACAAATGGAAAATACCCCGGCCCTTTTCCCCGCCCGCTTTCGCGTGTTCTAATGAGGATCACAAAAGCGTCTCCCCACATACAAGCACATTCAGGAGAAGAACAAAGAGATTTATGCTCAAGACGACATTTTCCAGAACCGCAATTCTTATCGGCTGTTTGACGATAACGTCAGGAATTGCCAGCGCTGACACAAAGGTCAAGTCGCGCCAAACCAGCGGCGGTCAAACCTACGAAAACACCAGCTATATAAAAGGCAAGCGCCAACGCACCGAAACAAACAACGGTCAGATGATCATGGTGCAGCAATGTGACCTGCGGCGAAATATCCAGATCATGCCGCAAGCCCAGGCTTACATGATTCAACCGTACGATCAGCCGGCAACCGGCAATGCCGCGAACACGGGCGCGGCCACGTCGCAACCCGGCGCCGTCAAAAAAGGCGGTGTGGTGACTTCCACTGTCACAACGCGCGACACCGGCGAGCGCAAGCAAATGTTTGGTTACACCGCGCGCCACATCATCACCACCATGGTGACTGACTCGTCGCCCGACGCGTGCTCCCCAAACAAGACCAAAATGGAGATCGATGGCTGGTACATCGACGCCGCTTTCGCACTCGATTGCGATATGGGGCGCAATTACAGCTCTTACAGGCCACCAGCCGCCGGCGGTTGCCAGGATCGCTACGAGACCAAGCAGATCGGCCTTGCGAAAAAAGGTTTCCCTGTCTGGGAAAAGATGACGATGTTTGGCCCGGACGGCGCGGAGAGTTTTGCAACCATCAACGAAGTGATCGAGTTTTCACAGGCTACGCTCGATCCGAGTTTGTTTGACGTGCCCGCGGGCTATCGTGAAGTGAAAGACTTCGCGAGTGCTTACAACACAAACTCTGAAACATCCTCAAGTTCGAATACTGAGCCGGCCAACACCTCCAGTGCTTCGTCAAACGTGACCAGCGCGGCAACTCAGCCAAAAGCTGCCACGACGTCCGAGGTCGGTCCCAAACGCGAAGGCGTTATTCGTCTTGGAGTCGCCACGGTTAGGACCGGTAACGTAGCGGAAGGCATGAACGCGCACGAGTTGGGTTCGGCGGTACAGAACACGCTGATACAGAATCTGAAGAGCACAAACGTCGAAGTCGTTGCGATTCAGGCAACCGGCGCGGGAATACAAGCCGAAGCAAAACAGAAAGAATGCGACTTCGTGGTTTACACGGATGTCACGCATAAAAAAGGTGGCGGTGGAGGTTTCGGCAAAGTGTTCGGCAGTTCCGCCGCGTCAGTGGTTGGCAGCACCATCGGTTACGGAACAGGCACAGCCGGAGCCGTCGCTGCAACCGTTGCCTCAAACACAATCGTTGCCGCTACGGTTGCGCAAAATATCAAAGCGAAGGACGAGTTAACGATGGATGTGAGGCTGGAGAGGCCCGGCAGCACGACGCCAAGCTTCGCGCAGCAATATAAAGGGAAGGCAAAGTCAGCCGGTGAGGACATAATCACGCCGCTGAGCCAGCAAGCCGCCCAGGCGATGGTGGCTGCAGTCACTAAGAAGTAATGAGTATTGGCAATTGCCGATTGCCGATTAGTTAGGCCTGCAGGCGTAACATCAATCAGCAATTGGAAATCGCCAATTGGCAATCGGCAATGATTTAGCTTGGTGGCGTGACGCCCGTCTTCAGAAATGAAGACGGGCATTGTTTTTCCACCGGACACTGGTCGCACAGCGGAGTGCGTGCTTTGCAGATCTTTCTTCCGTGCGCAATCATCAGATGCGGGAAGATCACCCAGTCTTTTTTCGGCACGATCTCGATCAAATCCAGCTCGATCTTCTCCGCGGTTTTTTGCTGAGTAAAATCCAGACGATGAGAGAGTCGCGTCACGTGCGTGTCCACCACCACGCCCGCCTTGATCGCAAACGCGTTTCCTAACACCACATTCGCAGTCTTGCGGGCGACGCCGGGCAGTTCCAGCAATTCGTCCATCGTATGCGGCACCTGCCCATCAAACTCCTCCAGCAAGAGTTTCGAACTCCCCTGGATCGACTTCGTCTTGTTGCGAAAGAAACCGGTCGATTGAATGTCCTTCTCCAGCTCGCGTGGCGACACCTTGAGGTAGTCTTCCGGTTTCTTGTACTTCCGAAACAGATCGGCGGTAATGATGTTGACGCGCTCATCGGTGCATTGCGCTGAAAGAATCGTCGCAACCAGCAGTTCAAACGCATTACTGTGGTTGAGCGAACACTTTGCGTCCGGATAAGCACGCTTGAGCCGGCGAATGATATCGCGCGTGCGTGCTTTGAGCGCGTCAGTGCTTTCGCGTTTTGCCATCGTTATCCCGTTCTCTTCAACTTCCCTGTTTTCTTGGCCCAGGCTTCGATTCTCATGAACGCCCAGAGACCAAGCGGCAGAAGTATCGCTCCCATGACGGCGAGAATCAGCAACTCGTGCGTGACGGCCGAGAGCGGTGCGCCCGCCAGGTGTTCCACAGTCGAATTACTATTTCCCACTCCGAACAATTTTCGGCAAGCAGACAGCGTGTAAGTTGCCGGTGAGATCGCCGAAAGTGGTTGCATCCAGCCTGGGAGGATTTCGATTTCATAATAAACTCCGGAAACGAGTAGAAGCGAGCCCTGAAAGATGTGCGTTGCTTCCGCGCCTCGCTCGGCGCTCATCACGGGGAATATGGCCGCAAACAGTCCCAGACCGACAAACGCAACCGTGCTCACCGCCAGCACTACAAACACGCCGAAGAAGTTGACGCCACGTAAGGTCAGATCCGTAAACAGCATCAGGCCAAAAAGCACGATCACACTCGTCACGATACTGTTCAGCAGTGAAAACAAACTCACGCCAAGCAGGTGAACGGCCCTCGAGACCGGCGCCATGAACGTGTATTCAAGCGTGCCTTCCCAGCGTTCATACGCGATCGACATGGCGATCTCCTGGTAGAGCCAGGAAAGGTAGTTCCACAACAACGCTCCGACGACGAGTGTCAACGTGAGCTGATAATCGTTTTGCGCCACGCCAATCAGCGCCACCGTTGCGGACGTCACGAGGGCATAAAAATTAAATACTACGACCCAACCAATGTAACGACGGGTAATGTGATACCCGCGAAACAGGAAGGCCCATGTTTGACGCAGTGTTGCTTCCATCTTGCCTCCTTAATCGGCGACCGCCAACAGCTCTTCTTCGACAAGTTCTTCACCGGTCAGCTTGATGAAGGCGTCGTCCAGCGTTGCGGCGCCCGCGCGTCGAATAAGTTCCAAAGCAGTTCCCTCGGCCACGAGCTTGCCGTGCGCGAGAAAACCGATGCGAACGCACAATCGTTCCGCTTCCGCCATGTCGTGCGTTGTCAAAAGAATCGTGGTGCCTTCGCGGCGCTGCAAATCCTCAAGAAACGACTGCACATCGCGGCGGCTTTTCGGATCGAGACCCGTTGTCGGCTCGTCCAAAAGCAGCAGGGGCGGATTGATCATCAACGCACGCGCGATACTGATCTTCTGCTGCATACCACGGCTCATCTCCTCGAGCGGTGTTGAGAATTTCGCATTCTCCATTCCCAACTGTTCGAGAATCTGCATCGCTCGAGCTTCCGCGGCGCGAGCGTTTTGCCCGTAAAGCAGCGCGGTGTAGAGCAGGTTTTCGCGTGCCGAGAGTTTCTTGTAGAACGCAGCGTCGACGCTGACGCGCCCGATGATCTTGCGCACTTCGTCCTGCTGCTTCGGTAGTTCAAATCCAAGCAGGCTGACGTAGCCGCTATCGGCAATCAGAAGAGTCGAAAGAATTCGAATCAGGCTCGATTTGCCGGAGCCGTTTGGACCAAGCAGTCCATACGTCTCTCCCTGCTCGACCTTGAACGAGACGTCGTCGATCGCCCAGAGTTCTGATTTCTTCAGAAAACCGTTCCGTTTACGGAAACTTTTGCGAAGGTTGCGCACCTGAATAGCTTGTTGTTGCATGATCGACCTCAAAAAGTGGGCAGCCCAAAACGGGTCCACTTGAACGAAAACAATTGATTTGTAGTTCGGAAAAAGTAGGTAGCGGCTGAACGGTACACACGTAACTTGCAAGCTCAGTGCAAGCGCGTTGACCCAATTCCAGCCGCGCAGATCCCCTGCGCGGGAATCAGGCGAGGAAGGTCAGCCGTAGTTTGTTGATGTGTATGTCTCTCATCGAAATCACCAGTGCGGGGCAGGATAATACAGGTTCGCGTAATTAACAAGACGAACTGCGAGGCTAGCGTCGGCCGTGTGCGATCTTGACGGCCTCCGGAAGACCGCGCAGTCGCAGCATCGCAATCACGCCAAACAATGGCCCCGGCGCGAGAATCATGAACGCGTATCGCCACGTGTACTCAGCCGCCACTTTTGGAATCAGCTCGATCGAAATCGTAGTCAGCAGAAACCCGATACACATCTGAATCGTTAACGCGGTGCCGATGTATTGCGGATCGCCGAGTTCAGTGACGCACGAAGAAAACTGTGCCGAGTCCGCAACGACGGTGGCACCCCAGATTGCAGCAACTACCAACAGCAACAACGGGCTGCCACCATAAAGAAAACCAATCACCAGGCAGCAAGTGCCGCTGATCGCCATGGCCCAGGAGGTGACGAGTGTTCGTCCCACTCGATCCGCTATCAAACCCGCGATCACGCACCCAACCGCACCCGCGCCGATAACGATGAACGAGCCGAGTTCCGCAAGCTTCGGATCTCCACCCTGGATCGCGAGGCTCGCGCGAATCATCACCGGTATCCAGATCCACATGCCGTAGAGTTCCCACATGTGACCGAAGTAACCAAGGTTCGCCAGTCTGACTCCGCGATTGCTGAAGACCTTCACGATCTGAGATATGTCAAACTTGGCAGGCGGGAGCGCGAATGGACCATCGTCGACGAAAAACAGCACGACGAGTCCACCGACCACCGCGAGAAACGAAACGAAGATCACGTTGGATCTCCAGTTTGCGCTTCCCAGGGCGTTGACGAGATATGGCGTCGCCTTGCCCATGGTTAACGCGCCGACTAAAACTCCGAGCGCCATGCCACGACGTTCGCGAAACCACGTCGCCATGATCTTCATGCCGGGCGGGTAAACACCGGCGAGGCAAACGCCTGTCAGGAAGCGAAGCAGGATCGCCGTTCCCGGATCTTGGACGTAAAGGGCGAAGATACCGTTGACGATCGCGCCCAGAAACGACGAGACCGCGAATAGATGTCTGGTGCTGATGATGTCGGGAAGATTAAGAGTGGCGCTGACGAGCGTGCCGGCGACAAAGCCGAGCTGAACTGCAATCGCGAGCCAGCTTATCTGCGATGGCGAGAGACGCCATTCAGCGGTGAGCGCCGGAACGACGGCGGAACCACTGAACCAAAGCGCCATCCCCAATAATTCCGCGATGGCAAGGAGGGCCAACGCACGCCATCGTTGTGGATGTGGGAGAGCCGGATTATTTGACATTTTGGAGTGCGGCGGCTTGACGCCGCTTTGTTCGCGATGCGTATGTTCGAGACTAAAGCGGCGTCAAGCCGCCGCACTCCAAATCAGAACTTGAAAGTCGCCCACTAAACTCCCAGCCCCTCTTCATGCGCGACAAACACCGTCACCAGCTCATTCAATCCTTCCGCATCCTGATCGTCGAACCTGCCGATTATCGGACTATCAAGATCCAGCACGCCCAGCAGTCGTTCGCCGTCAAACAGCGGCACCACGATCTCCGAATTCGAGGCGACATCGCACGCGATGTGCCCGGGAAACTCGTGTACGTTCGGAACGATAATCGTTTCACATTGCTGCGCCGCCACACCGCACACGCCCGTGCCCATGGGAATACGCACGCAGGCAGGGTTTCCCTGGAATGGCCCAAGCACAAGTTCTTCGCCCTGTAGAAAATAAAAACCGGCCCAGTTGACGTTCGGCAAAGAGTTGAACAGCAACGCGCTGAAGTTTGCGGAGTTCGCGATAAAGTCGTGCTCACCCTTCAGCAAACTCATTAACTGGACCACGAGGTTCGCGTAGAGCTTCGTCTTGGCGATGGTCTCCGGCGTCTCGGGTCGTCGCTTGGCGGCTGATCGTTTTGTGGCGGGCTTTTTCTTCGTGACAGCCGGCGGTCTTTTCTTTACTGATCGAGAAGAAGTCATGGTTGTTCAAGTTCCTCCGTTGCAGGCCGGATGCTGATTACTACGGATTTGGACGCCGGAGTATTGCTTTTTTCGGCGACACTGCGCACCGGCACGAGAACATTCGCTTCAGGAAAATAAGTCGCGGCGCAACGACTCGGAATGTCGTACGGCACAATAACAAATCGCCGCGCAATTCGCTCTTCGCCTTCGAAATGGCTGACTAAGTCTACAACCTGTCGCGCGCGCAGACCGGTGGCGCTCATATCTTTTTCGTTCAGAAACACCACCCGCCTGCCGTTGCTGATCCCTCGATAACGATCGTTCGAGCTGTAGACCGAAGTATTAAACTGGTCATGACTGCGAATTGTCATCATCAAAAACTGGTGCGGCTCGAGCCTGTGCTCAGGCAGCGGATGAATCGTGAACTGCGCCTTTCCGCTCGCGGTATTGAAGACCCGGTTTCGCGCGGCGTTGGGAAGATAAAATCCACCGGGTTTTCGCACGCGCGTGTTGTAGTCGTCAAATCCCGGCACCACGCGTTCGATCGCATCGCGAATCTTATCGTAATTGCCGGCGAGATCTTCCCAGTCGACGGTGGTGCGATGTTCGAGCGTCGCTCGCGCGAGTCTCGCTACGATCTGCGGCTCGCTGAGAAGTTCCGGCGATGCGGGCTCAAGCGAGCCACGTGAGATCTGTACGACGCCCATCGAGTTTTCCGTCGTGACAAACTGCGGACCCGTTGACTGCACGTCGATCTCCGTGCGCCCGAGACAGGGAAGGATCAAAGCGCGCTCGCCGGTGATCAAGTGTGAGCGGTTCAGCTTGGTTGAGACGTGAGCCGTCAAACGGCAACGACGCAGAGCAGCGGCGGTAAATTCGGTGTCTGGCGTTGCGGAAAGAAAGTTACCGCCGAGCGCGAAGAACACTTTACCTTGCCGCTCGTGCATCGCCTGGATTGCGCGGACCGTGTCGAAGCCGTGATTTCGCGGTGGCTCAAAGTTAAACTCCGCTCCCAGCTTGTTGAGAAAGACACCCGTGGGACGTTCCCAAATCCCCACGGTACGATCACCCTGCACGTTGCTGTGACCTCGCACCGGACACAAACCCGCTCCCGGTTTTCCGATCTGGCCGCGCAGCAGCATCAGGTTCACGATCTCCTGAATGTTGGCAACTGCGTTTCGGTGCTGCGTCAGACCCATGGCCCAGCAAAAGATCGTGCGCTCGGAGTCGACAAAAATTTGCGCGGCCTGTTCGATCTGTTCTTTTGAAACGCCGCTCTGTTCGACGATCTCCGGCCATGAAACCGTGCGTAACGCGGCCACGAAATCATCAAAACCGCTCGTATAGCTATCGATAAATTCCTGGTCCAGAACCGCTCCCGGCCGGCGTTCTTCGTGCGCCAGTACGGCTTTCATCATTCCCTTCAACAACGCCACATCGCCGTTGATTCGCACTTGCAAAAACAGGTCGGCGAGCGCGGTTCCACCGCCAATCAACCCGAGCACGTGCTGCGGATGTTTGAAACGCGTCATGCCCGCCTCCGGAAGCGGATTGATGTGGACCAGCTTGCATCCTTTTTGTTTCGCGTGTTCGAGGGTGCTCAACATTCGCGGGTGATTAGTACCGGGGTTCTGCCCGATTACAAAGATCGCGTGGGCTTGATCGAAGTCTTCGAGCGTGACGGTTCCCTTCCCGACGCCGATCGTTTCACTCAACGCAGAGCCACTCGACTCGTGACACATGTTCGAACAATCGGGCAGATTGTTGGTTCCGAACTGGCGCACGAAGAGTTGATAAAGAAAGGCGGCTTCGTTGCTGGTGCGTCCGGACGTGTAAAAGATTGCCTGATCGGGATAGTTGAGCGAGTTGAGTTCGCCGGCAAGGAGTTCGAACGCATTGTCCCAACTCACGGGCTCGTAGTGACTGGCGCCGCGATGCAGCAGCATCGGATGAGTCAGCCGGCCCTGCGCTCCCAGCCATTGATCCGTTTGGAGTGAAAGATCCGCGACGCTCCATTTTTGAAAAAATTCCGGCGTGATGCGCTTTGTGGTCGCTTCGTCGGCGACGTGCTTCGCGCCGTTTTCACAAAACTCAAAATGCGAACGGTTCTGATCGGGCTCCGGCCAGGCGCAACCCGGACAATCCACCCCGCCCACCTGATTAATTTTCAGGAGCGTACGCACGCCACGAACGAGGCCCATCTCGGCTGAAGTCACTTTCAGAGCTGCTCTGATTGCAGGCAGGCCTCCGGCGACTTTGCTCGATTCATTAGCTTCGGCGGGAACCGTTTCCTCAGGCGGCTGCGCAGAGGGAACGCCGTTGTTGGTATGGGGATCTGACATCGTGCCTTATCAACTTAAAACATTTTCCTCGCAAAGGCGCAAAGGCGCAAAGCAAGACCCGCGGCGGCTGCCCGGAGAGTTTTCCTTTGCGTCTTTGCGCCTTCGCGAGGAAATCTTTTTACTATTTGACTTGATCATTGCCTTTAGCTTACAAGCTCTCCCATCTCCTAATCTTCCATAAATGCCGAGGAAAAGAAAACATGAGCTTGTCCCGTTGTCTTCGGACGTTGCCGTTGTTCGTTCTCTTGCTTGCCACAACCGGCATCATCGCTAACGCCCAGGTAAAACCCGGCCGCGACCCCAATCAACCGATCGATCAGGAATACACAAACAAGATTCGCGAGTATACAACCGCGCCATATTTCAATTCTCCGCTGACTGACTACCTGCCCGCTTCACCTGATGTTCCAACTCCCAAGGCAGTGCTCGGCGACGTCTCAGGCGCGCCCGGCAAACTGCCCTACGCCGAAGACGTCTACAAGTACATGCGCATGCTCGAGCGCGCGAGCCCGCGAGTAAAAGTCTATTCAATCGGCACGACGGAAGAAGGCCGCGAGATGATCGCGGTGGCGATTGCCTCTGAACAACTCATCTCCAAACTCGAAGAGAATCGCGCACGTCTTGCGAAACTCGCGGATCCTCGGACCATCAACCACGACGAAGCCGAAGCAGATCGTCTCGTGGCCGCTTCGTTCCCGGTCTATTACATCACGGGCGCGATTCACTCTCCCGAAACCGGATCGCCGACGGCGCTGATGGAACTCGCTTACCGGTTAGTCGTCGATAACAGCGCTTACGTGAAAACGATTCGCGACAACGTGTTGACGTTGATAACGCCCGTCGTCGAAGTAGACGGCCGCAATCGCATGGTCGATATTTATAACTGGCACCTGGCCCACCCGAATCAGAACTGGCCGTCGCTTGTCTACTGGGGCCGTTACGTTGCTCACGACAACAACCGCGATGCGATCGGGTTATCGTTGAAACTCACGCGCAACGTGCTCAACACCTACATCGCGTGGAAACCGCAGGTGTTGCACGACCTGCACGAATCGGTTCCATATCTTTACGACAACACGATCGGCGACGGCCCGTACAACGCCTGGGTAGATCCGATCCTCACAGACGAATGGCAGATGATTGGCTGGAACAACGTGTCGGAGATGACGAAGTTTGGAATGCCCGGAGTTTTTGCCCACGGTAACTTCGACACCTGGTCGCCGGGGTATCTGATGTTCATCGCCGCAACACACAACGGCATCAGTCGACTGTACGAAACCTTCGGCAATGGCGGCGCTGACACCGTTGAACGAACACTTTCGCCGAATGAATATCAGCGCACGTGGTACCGGCAGAATCCGCCGTTGCCAAAAGCGAAATGGTCGCAGCGAAATAACAACAACTACCAGCAAACCGGCCTTCTGACGTCGCTCTATTACTTCAGCAACAACAGCAAGCTGTTTCTCAAAAACTTTTATCTGAAGAGCAAACGCTCGATCGACAAACCGAAAAACGAGGGTCCGGCGGCTTACGTTTTTCCGGGCGACGACGTCAGGCTCGGCAACCAGGCTGAACTGCTCCGCACGTTGCAAGCGCAGGGTGTTGAGATCAGTAAGGCAACCGGATCATTCACGGTAGCAGTGAGAAGAAAAGCCAGCAGCACAGCGAGACCCGCCGGCAGCCCTGCACCCGGCGCTTCTCCGACGCCGGCGCCCAAAACTGAAGATCGAACCTTTCCGGCGGGCAGTTATATCGTCCGCATGGACCAACCGTACAGCCGTATCGCCGACGCCCTGCTCGATTATCAATACTGGGCGCCCAACGATCCGCAAACCGACATCTACGACGACACCGCCTGGACCATGGGCGAGCTTGCAAATGTCGAGGTCGTGCGTGTCACCGATGTGAAAGCGCTGCAAGCCCCGATGGAGCGAGTCACCGTCGACGTGCGTTCGCCGGGAGGCATCGTCGGCAACGGCTCGGTCTACCTGATCAATCACAACGCCGACAACGCACTCGTCACTCTCCGCTATCGCTTAAAAGACGTTGAGATGGATGCCGCGGAAGAACCATTCGAAGCTGCCGGACGAAAGTTCAATCGCGGGTCATTCGTGATTCGCAAAGTGAATGGAGACGATCTGCGTCGTGTTGCTAATGAACTCGGCATCCAGGTATATGCCGTCGCCGACGCGCCTTCCGTGAAGACGCATCCCGTGAGAGCTGCGCGCATCGCCGTGATGCACACGTGGCTAAGCACGCAGAACGAAGGCTGGTACCGAGTGGGCCTGGATCAACTCCAGGTGCCGTTCAGTTACATCAGCACGCAGGATGTTTCGCGAGATCCGAGTCTCAAGACGAAATACGACGTCATCCTTTTTGCTCCGGTGGGTCGCGGCGCGCAGGCAATTATCAACGGCCTGCCGATGTATGGAAATCCCCTGCCTTGGAAGAAAACTCAACTTACGCCAAACCTCGGCGGGATCGATGAAACAGACGATCTGCGGCCGGGGCTAGGCTGGAGTGGACTCCAGAATTTGCAGAAGTTTGTAAAAGACGGCGGGCTTTTTATCACTGTTGACGACACGTCGGAATTTGCGGTGAACTACGGTTTCACACAGGGAGTTTCCGCGAACCGCTCGCAGCGTCTGCGCGCGATTGGCGCGATACTGCGGACGAAGATGGTCGATTCATCCAGTCCGATCGCCTACGGTTATTCCGACTCGCTCGCGATGTACTGTTTCAACGGCGCTGTTTACAACATCAACAATGGCGTGGGCGGTCGTGGTCCAAGAACTCAACAGCGTGCGACTGGACGTGGGACACCTGACGATCCGGACGTGCCGCAAGGTCGTCCACCGGCAGAGATCCCGGAGCCGCCGCCGAGAGTTGAACCGTGGGAAGCACCGCCGGTGACTGACGAACAGCGACGCAATGCGGTTGGTTTGATACCACCCAACCAGCGTTCGCGCGTGGTGCTGCGCTACGCCGACAGCCGCGACCTGTTTGTTTCGGGATTGCTCGATGGAGGCGATGAGATTGCGCAGCGTGCCGCGATCATCGACGTGCCTTCAGGGAACGGCCACGTGCTGCTCTTTTCGACAAACCCATTCTGGCGCGGACAAACAAAGGGTAGTTATTTCCTCGTCTTCAACGCCATCATGAACTGGGACAACCTGAACGCCGGCAGAAAACTAGACGCGAAGTAGCCACCCAAAAGCACAAACGATTTTTAGCCACAAAGAAGGGAGGGCGCCTCCTTGGAGTGCGGCGGCCTGACGCCGCTTTCGATCTAAATGGTCCGGTGACAAAGCGGCGTCAGGCCGCCGCACTCCAAGGAGGCGCCCTCCCTTCTTTGTCGCTGGATCGGTTTGTTAATCTTTTCGTGGCAGCATGTGCGCGAGTTCTTCGAAGAGATCGTGTGCCGCGCTAAAGGAAGTTTTCAGATCGGCGTCGGTGCCGGACTCAGCATCGGCGCTGAATTTGGCGAGAGCCTTCGCGAATCCGTCGAGTTGCTTCTTGAACTCCTCAGTCTTCTCTGCTTTGATCGATTTCGGAACGCCGAGCTTGACGATCGCGTCGCCGCGTGAGGTCAGTTCCCTGGCCTGCGCTCGAATCTTTGCGAAGTCGCCTTTCGGCAGTGCTTCATGTTCCAAAGGGTGAAGTACGTCGTGGAACGCGTCGTACTCCTTGACACCGAAGCCGAGTCCGGCAATTAAGATTGTCAGTGCAAGCGCCGTCGTACCGAGATTTATCATTTGTATCTCCAATCAGGTTTATCCGCAGGTTGCACAGATTACAACGTCACATGAATCTCTTCAAAGCCATCTTCACGCACGAACCTTCCTCGACGGCCATTTATTTTGGAGAGCGACGGATCACGTATGGCGAATTGCGTTTGGAGACTTTGAAGATGGCCCAGGTAGTCCGCTCCCTCGACGTGGGGTCCGGCGATCGAATTGCCCTGCTGTTGCATGATTCACCCGCATTTATCGAAGCCTTCATCGCCATCTGCTCGCTGGGGGCAATCGCCGTCCCCATCAACATGGCACTTAGACCGGATGAGCAGTGTTCAATCCTTCAAAACTCCGGCGCGTCCTTGGCCTTTATTGAGAGCGACTCTCGCCCACTGCCAACACCCGTCGCACTTCATCCCCTCGATGAATTGCTCGACAAAGTGGATACAACTGAAGACCTGAGGTTTCCCGAACCGGGTGACAACGATTCGGCGTTCATACTCTACACATCAGGCAGCACCGGGGAACCGAAAGGCGCCGTTCACCGCCAAGCCGACATCTTCTATACGAACCAGACGTTTTGTCGTGAGGTGTTGCGCTTGACACGCGAGGATCGTCTCTTTTCCTCGTCGCGATTGCCGTTTGCTTATGGTTTGGGCAACAGCTTTTCCTTTCCACTACTGAACGGCGCGACAACGATTCTCTGCCGTGAAAAGCCGTCGCCCGACGTCATCGCAAAGGTATTCAACGACTATCGCCCGACGATCTTTTTTGGTGTGCCGGTGGTATATAACCTCCTGCTCGAGCATCATCGCGGCGGCAAACAGCTCGACTGTTCGAGCCTGCGTTTGTGTGTCTCGGCAGGTGAAGCACTCCCTTCGCACCTCGGCGAGGAATGGGAAAAGGAGTTTGGCGTTCAGTTGCTTGATGGAATCGGTTCGACGGAGATGCTGCACATGTTCATGTCGAATCATGAAAACGACGTGCGCTACGGCAGCAGCGGCCGACTTCTCGAAGGATACGAAGCACGCCTGCTTGACGAACAGGGCGAACCGGCGCGTGGGGAAAGTGAAGGAAACCTTTGGGTGAAAGGCGAGTGCGCGGCGCTTGGTTACTGGGAAAAACCCGACGCAACGGAGCAAACCTTTGTCGATGGCTGGGTTCGGACGGGAGATCTCTATCGCTGCGATAACGACGGCTACTGGTTTCACATGGGACGCAGTGACGATTGTTTCAAATCGAGCGGACAATGGGTCTCGCCGGTTGAAGTTGAGGGTGCACTTCTGCGCCACACGCAAGTTGCTCGCGCCGCCGTGGTTGAAGATTTTGACTCCAATCAACTTCCCTGCGCGTGTGCGTTTGTTGTGAAGCAGGATGTAGAATTCGATTCAGGTAAGTTGGAAGACGAGTTGCGAACACTCGCGGCGGAATCGCTGCCACGCTTCAAACAACCACGCAAGTACGTGTTTGTAGAGGAGTTGCCTTACACGGCGACGGGGAAGATTCAACGGTTCAAGTTGCGACAAGAACTGCGGGCACACACAAAACCATGAAGAGTATCCAGGAAACATTTGCTCCAAACCTCGCGTGCTTCGGATGTGGACCAGCCAATCCGAAGGGTTTGCACGTTCGCAGTTTTCCCAACGGCGATGAGACGGTGGCCGAGTGGCAGCCGAGCAAGGAATACGAAGCGTTTGAAGGCATGTTGAGCGGCGGCATTATCGGCACCCTGCTCGACTGTCATTGCAACTGGTCGGCGGCGTGGTTTCTGATGAAGAAAAACGGCGTGGATAAACCTCCGTGTACAGTCACGGCTGACTACGCTATCAAGCTGCTGCGCCCGACCCCGACCGATCGCCCGGTAAAGCTCGTCGCGCGTGTGGTGGAATCAACAAACGATCGCGCGATCATCGAAGGTGAATTGATTGCGCACGACCAGGTTTGCGCCACTTGCCGCGGGACATTTGTCGCCGTGAAACCCGGTCACCCTGCATATCACCGTTGGTAATTTGAAATGATCCACCGACCCCGAAGACTGCGAAGAACTGAAGCGATTCGCTCACTCGTGCGAGAGACTCGACTCGCGCCCGAGAACTTCGTCCTGCCACTCTTCGTCTGTCCCGGTAACAACGTGCGGCGCGAAATCTCTTCGATGCCGGGCGTGTACAATCTTTCGCTTGACGAAGTAACAAAGGAAGTTTCCGCCGCTTACGATCTCGGTGTTCGCAGCATCATTCTCTTCGGTCTTCCCGAATCAAAAGATGAACTCGCCTCGGGCGCGTATGCCGAAGATGGAATCGTGCAGCGCGCGATTCGTGCAGTTCGCCAGTCAACTCCGGAAGTGATCATCATGGCGGACACGTGTTTATGCGAATACACGTCGCACGGTCATTGCGGTGTTGTGCGCGGACATGAAGTTATCAACGACGAATCGCTCGAGCTACTGGCGCGGACCGCGTTGAGCCAGGCAGAAGCGGGCGCCGACGTAGTTGCACCGTCGGCGATGATGGATGGGCAGGTCGAGGCAATTCGTGAAGCACTGGACGGTGGAGGTTTTGAAAACACCGCGGTCATGGCTTACGCGGTGAAGTTTGCCTCCGGCTTTTATGGTCCTTTTCGAGAGGCCGCGCAGAGCGCGCCGGAGTTTGGCGATCGCCGCGCATACCAGATGGACACGCCGAATGCGCGCGAAGCGATGCGTGAAGCAGAACTCGATTACGCGGAAGGCGCCGACATCCTGATGGTCAAACCGGCTACGGTTTATCTCGACATCCTGAAGATGGTCCGCGAACGTTTTGATGTTCCGCTCGCGGCGTATCACGTTTCGGGTGAGTACGCGATGATCAAGGCCGCGGCGCAGAAGGGCTGGATCGATGAAGAACGCGTGATGCTGGAAACACTGACAAGCATCAAACGCGCCGGCGCCGATATTATTCTGACTTACTACGCACGAGAAGCTATCGGCGTGTTGAACAAGTAATGCTGCGTTACCTGCTTTTGTTCAGTATTTTTCTTTCCGGCTGGACAGCCTCACAAACGCCAAACTGTGGTTGTGAACAAAAGCCCGAGATCAACGTGCTGGCCGTGGTCAACGGCATCAAGATCACAAAGCACGATCTCAGTATCGATACGCGAACGAATGTCAGTCTCGCGCAGGAAACTATAATCATCGCGCGCGGTCAGCAACTCAACCTGCAAATCAATAAAATGTTGCTCGACGCCGAGGCGAAGAGACGAGGATTTACGCTCGACAAACTCTTCGAGCTGGAAGTCACCGCGAAAGTTAAACCGCCCACAGAAGCCGAAGCGCGCCAGTTATACGAGCAGAACAAGACCCGGAACACACCGGAATTCAAAAGCGTCAAAAAGAACCTGATCGCACAGTTGCGAACTGAACGTGAAACTCTGCGCTCACGTGAATTCGCAAATGCGTTGCGCGTTGCAGCGCAAGTGATTGTGTCGGACCTGCCGGTTACTCCGCCGACCAATGAAGCGGAGCTGTCGCGCGTGTTCGCAACAGTGAACCGCGTCAACATCACCTCGCTCGATATCGAACAGAGCCTGCTTCCGTTGATCTTCCGCGTGCAAAGGGAGGTTTATGCTTTTCGGAAAGAGGACGTCGACTTAAGAATCAATGACTTGCTTCTTGAGCAGGAAGCTAAACGTCTCAATACAACGCCAAAGGCGCTTCTCGATCAAAACGTCCGAACCAAAGTGCCGTTCATTACCGAAGAGCAGGCGCGTGCGTTTCACAAGGCGACAAAGACGCAGTTGCAGGGCGAGTTCAGCGCGCTGAAAGTTCAAATCATGCAGTACCTGGCGGCGCAGGAGGAGCGGAAGCTTGTATTGGCGTATGCCGAGGAATTGAGAAAAGCCGCGGCCGTGCAGATCTATCTGAAGGAGCCGGGCTCGCCGAATCTTCGACAGCTCTGTTGCAACCCTGTAGACTAAGCCCGCTTCTAAGGTCGAAACCCGCTGGAGATAAAACGCATGAAAATGCTGCCCGGCTTTCAGCGAAACCGCCATGGAAAACGTGTCTTTGCGGCGTCGAGCTTGTTGTTGCTGCTCGCGACGCAGACTATTGCACAGTCAGGAAGGCGTGCTCCCAAGCCCGCGCAACCGCCAGTCACTCCGCAAACAGACCCTGAAAAGCCAAAAACCGGCGCGAGAGAGCTGAAAAATAAAGTTTCGCTTCTGGTCGCAAAAGACGCCTCTTCCAAACATCTTCTCAGTGAAGACGCCATCTTCGGATACTTTCTAAAACGCCTCGGGGAGTTTTGGAATGTCAGCGCGACGTCGCTCGACGAACTCGAACGCGACGACGCTACCAAACGCGCAAAACGTGAGACGGAATCGATCGTGGTGCTTTTGCAGTTTGACGTCGACGAGTTTCAGAGCGGTACCCTGATCTTAAACTCGCCCGATCTCGATGTGCGGGTCCTCGTGTTGGAGCCAAAGACCGGGCAGAAGAAGTTTGAAGGTAAGGTTTATTACAAGGCGGTTGGTGGGCCGATGCTGAAACGAGACAACTGGCCCAACGGCACGCCGATCAGGATAACGACGGAAGCCGTCGGCATCGAAGCCGCCGAGCAGGTGCGTGATTGGCTGGTGGTGCAGGAAGTGAAGAGGAAGAATTAGGGCTTTGGTGCTTTGTACTTAGTACTTTGGTCTTTGGTCTTTGTAATTGGTTTTAGGCGCGAATCGTTCCTGATATACAAAGCACAAACAACAAAGTACTAAGCACTAACCTCCTCCAACGCCGATCCGAGTCGCTCCAGCCCCGCTTTCAACGTTTCAGTGTCACCCGGAATGCCGAGTCGAAAATGCTCGGGCATCTCAAAGAATCTTCCCGGCACCACTGATGTGTCGTACTTCTCACGCAACAACTCACACAATCCATCCGCAGTCCCGCGTCGCACTCGCGGAAACATCACGGTGCCAAACTCCGGCCTGATCACTTCGAGATCTTCGCGCGTGTCGAGGAAGTCGTTCAGGATGCGGCGGTTTCGATCGAGTAACTCCTGCGCGCGTGTGCCAATCTCGGCAATCTGCCGCAGCGCCACAACACTCAGCCGCTCGCCGGAGTGAACAGCCGTGGACGCGAAAAGATCGTTGAGCAGCCACATACGCCTCGCGAGCTCAGGCTCGGCGAAGATCCAGCCACAACGCAATCCGCTCAATCCAAATGCCTTGGTCAAGCTACTCGTCACCACAAATTCGTTACCGAGGTGAAAAGCAGTTCTCGGTGAATCTTCAAACAGCGTCTCGATGTAGACTTCGTCAACCAGCACCCGTGCGCCCACACGTCGCGCGATCTCACCGATCCGTTCCAGGATTGAATCTTCAATCAGAACACCGCTCGGGTTGTGAAGGTTCGTGAGCACGATCAGACGCGTGCCCGCCGTCACCAGGCGCTCGATTTCGTCCGGCAGAATCTGAAAAGCATTCTCAAACTTTCGAGAGAAACGTTTCACGTCCGCGCCGAGATAATGGACCAGGGCGAGCATCGGTTCATAAGCCGGATGCTCAAACAAGACTTCGTCGCCGGGCTTGATTAACGCCGCGATGGCGAGGTGATTGGCGAAAGTCGTGCCCGCCGCGGTCACAACAGAATCCGTCGTTACGCGATATCTTTCGGCGATTGCTTCCAGCAACGGTGGATAGCCGTAACCGCCGTAAGTGAGCTCGATATCGTCAAGCGAGACGCGCAGGTCGCGCAGTCTGAGATTGTCGAGGCCACTCGTCGCTAGATTAAACTTTGCAACAGAGCTCGTCTTGGCCCAGTGCATGTAAGACGAACTCACCACCTCACGAGCGGGCGTCATTGCTATTCCTCCAGCGCCAAAACAGATAAGCCGGAATACCTGCAAGCATGATTGCTATTCCAATCAGGGAGTTGTCCGGGTAACGATAGACCGTATTAATCACTACGAGTAGACAGACGGCAATGAATATGACAGTGGTGACGGGATGACCAGGTACGCGCGTGATGCCCTCGCCGGTTGTTCCGCGTTTTCGAAGTATGAAGATACAGCAGGCGGTCAGGCCAAAGAAAATGACGTCGACCGAGACGACGTAGTTGAGAATTCGCTCGTACGTGCCAAGTAAGGTGATCACGATCGCAAGCACGCCCTGAAGCGCTATGGCAACGATTGGCGCACGTGTTTTCGGATGTACGGTGCCCACGCTCTTGAAGAACAATCCGTCTCGCGCCATCGCGAAATAAACCCTCGGCGCCGTGAGCATGCTCTGGCTCAAAAAACCTGCCGTGGAGATTGCGATTCCAGCCGCGATCGCAGTCGCACCGAAATTGCCGAGTGCTCGGCGCATCACTTCTGAAGCAGGCGCGGCTGAAGCGGCGAGACCGGAAGTTCCGAGCACGGTTATGTAGACCACGTTCGCGGCGAGGTACAGCAAGACAACTCCGGCAACGCCGAGTATCAACCCGCGTGGCAGATTTTTGCGGGGCTCTTTGATCTCCTCCGCGATAAAGGTCGAAGTTTGCCAGCCACCGTAGGCGAAGATGACAGGCACGAGCGCTGCGCCAAAAGCCGTCAGGAGATCGAGTGACGGTGGTCTATCCAACAAATCCGATGGCAGCGCGCTACGATTAGCAAAGAGAAATCCGCAGATGACGAGTGCGGAGATTGCGACGATCTTCAGGACCATCAGGATGCTTTGCACTGTGCTTCCCGCGCGCACGCCAAGGCAGTTGATGATCGTTAAGGTAAAGAGCACGATCGCCGCCAGGGGCGTGTAGCCGAGTGGCGCCTGAGTCAGTTCAACAAAGTAACGCGAGAACGTGACGGCGACCGCCGCCATGCCGCCTGTTTGAATCACCAGCAGCAACACCCACCATAAACGAAAGCGACGCCCGGATGAAACGCTTCGCGCAGGTAAGCATATTGCCCGCCAACGTCAGGACGCATGGCCGCGAGCTCGGCCCAGATAAACGCCGCCGCGAGTGCAAACAACCCGCCGAGTGTCCACGCGCCAAGAATAAGAAACGGCGTCTGAACCTGGAGCGCGACAACGGATGGGTTCATAAAAATTCCCGAGCCGATGATGCCGCCCATGACGATCATGGTCGCGTCAAAGAGGCCGAGCCGTCGTGCGAGTTGGAGGTTGGATGTCTGTGTGGTCCATCAGGGCGGTGACCTTAAGAAGGATCAACGCCTTCGGCGTTAAATCCAACAAGTCTCAACTAAATCTGAACCAGAACAGAAAAGTCTCGGCGTTAAATTGAAACTGAACCAGTACAATTGGCGGCTATTTTGACACCTAGCCAACGATTTCGATAACCTTTCGCATTTTGTCGAAGGGAAACGCATTGTCCGCACACGCTGATGCCATTGTCACCGCCGGTTTGAGGCCAGACCTTTTCGCCGGACGCGGTCTCTTAACCAACAGCCGGGCACTTGTGTTTACGGCGCTCATCGTCCTGATGGTTGTGGGCTTCGGATTTCGTGTCACCGGTCTCAGCGCTGAAGGTCTCAGCGAAGACGAACTAAACAAACTCAACGCCGTCGCCGACTATCGTGCTAACGGACTGACCGGCGCGAACGGCGAACATCCGATGCTGATGAAGGCCTTTCAGGCCACGACGATCATTCTCGCTGAAAAGTGGAATAGCAGTTCGCTCGGCGCCGCAAATCCGATCGCCCCCGAAACCGCGTTGAGACTTCCCGGCGCACTCGTCGGCGCTTTAAGTACACTCCTGATCTTCCTGATTGCGGCCGAACTTTTTGGTGTCGAAGTAGCACTTATCGCTTCAGCTTTATGGGCTTTTGATCCAAACGCGATCGGCTTCAATCGCGTTGCGAAGGAAGATTCTTTTTTACTGTTCTTCTTTTTGTTGGCCAACGTCTTCTGGTTGCGTGGCCAGCGGGTCGCGGAAAGCACCGATCGCAATCCGAATATTTACTACTGGGCCACCGCGGCTTCTTACGGTGCGATGGTCGCGTCGAAATATCTGCCGCACCTGTTTGCGATCAGCATGTGCTACTACTGGATGTTTCAGAGGCTACCGCAAGCTCGCTGGCGGCTCGGAAAGAAACGCATCCTCGTCGTGTTTGCAATCATGGGTGTCGTGTTTCTGATCCTGAGTCCGACAATACTGCTCCCGGAAACGTGGCAACAGATGGGACTTTACGCGGGCGGCAAACGCGTCAGTCACGATGGTTATGAGTTCATGAACCAGCTTTACACGCAGCGTTTTAGCGACTGGCTGAACGGCATACCTGTTTACTTTTATTTAGTGTTCACCGCCGTGAAGCTTCCCTTATTGACGGTGCTTGGGTTCGTGATCGGGTTCCCGTTGCTGTTTCGACGACGGCTTGGTGACGGCCGCTACTTCATTCTTTTCTGGTTTATGTTGTGGGTCGTGGCATTCTGTTTTCCCGGTGGAAAATTCACGCGCTACTACACCACGATTTTGCCGGCAGTGCTGATCACGACCGCGCTCGGAATTCAATGGGCCGGCCGTCGGCTGGCCGATCGAATTGCTCGCTTAAGTTGGGCCGAAGGCGTGAAACACTACGTGCCCGCGTGTCTCGCGGTGATCGTCATTACTGCATCGGCGATTGGTTCGGTTAAAGCGGCGCCGCACTTTCGTTTGTTTACCAACTCACTTGGCGGCGGGAGTGCCTGGGCCGGATATTATTTTCCGCATGACGAGTTTTACGATGCGAGCATGCGTGATGTTATGAGTGAGATCGCCGCTCGTGCACACGCCGGGGCGCGCGTTGCGAGTGAGAGTCCGTCATTGGCGTCTCATTATGGAGAGCAGGCAAAACGAACGGACCTGGTTTTCGTGTCGTTGTCTGATCCGGAAGCATTGAAACAACTTGCGGTTGGAGACTTCGTAATCATCGCGCGCGGGCGTCGTTATTTCAGCAACGACGCAATCGTCTCCGGCCTCCGTGATCGAGCCACGCCCGTCGCTGAGCTCAAACTCGGCCCCGTCCCCTCAGCCAAAATCTATCAATTGAACGAAGCGTCGCTCACGATCATTACCGAGCAAAGCCACAAAGAGGCACACAATGCACAAACGCCTTAGGAAATGGTTTGTCCTTATCTTGTGGCGCTCAATCAAAAATTACCGGTAAACTTCGCGGCGATGAGCAATCGCTGAGATCGTAACTGTTCGGCACACATCGTCCACGAAATACAGAATTCGATACTCACCGACTCTCAGCCGCAAATCGGATCGATTTGTCAGTTTGCGACTGCCCGGCGGACGTGGGTTTCGAGCAAGTGAGAGTATGCTCGTGACGATACTGTCGGCGTTTGGATTATGTGTTTTCTGTAATTGACGCAACTGCCGGCGGGCTGGCGGACGCGTGAGAATAGTGTAGATGACAGGCACGTGAGGAGTTGCCATTGAATTTTAGTGCTAAAAGAGAAGTAGTTAGCTCAGGAACAGTTCTGTAGGTCCTTCTGTAGTCGCTCGCTCGCAAGTCAGATGATCTCCATCTCTTCGACCAACACTTCCAGCTTACGGTCCTCGAGTATGGCAACCGCAAGGACTCGCTGTTCGTCTTCGGAGAGTTGATGCATCTCCTCCAGAATGTTTTCAATACTCGGCGCTGTTTTTGCTTGAGACATGATTTACTCCAGAACATTCGACTAGGTCCCACAGCAGTATACCCCCTTTCCCACTCCGTGCTTAGTGGCGTAGTTCGAGTTCGACGGGCTTAGCGTCTTTCGAGTCGTAACCTTCGGGCCAGTTTGAGATGTTGGCCCCGTAAAGCCAATCCGATTCAGGCGTCACGGCGAAACGGATCGTCAGGGGCAATCCACGCATCGCTCGCAAACGCAAAAGCCGCCCCGTAAAACGCCACTCCTGAATAATCGGCTGCCCTTTTGGCTCCACTGCAATCAAACGCGAACCGCCGTTCCAGCCCTCGACAAAAAGCGTCACCCGCGTTTTTACAAAATCGGGCGACGCATCGGTCGGCAACACGGGTTGAAGGTGAGCGCGCACGATGATCTCGCTGACCTGACGTCGATCCTCTCGCTGCGGCACCGTATATTCGACAAACCCAGATCCGGATCCCCAGATATAACCCGGACCTTCGCCTATCTTTTCAAAACGTTGCGCACTCGCCATCTGTGGCTTGAATTGATAGAGGATCGACTTGTCTTCCCTCACGATCATCTGCGGTAACGTTGCCGCATCACCCGCGGCCCTGGTCCATGCAAACTGTCGCGGGATCAGGTGGCGCTCAGTTTCCAGCAAACGCGCCGGCAGATCCGCGGACTGGAGTGTGGCGAACATCTGCGATGCCCGCGCGATCTCGCTCAACAATTCCTTGTCACGCGGCGTCGAGTAAGTGACGCCATATCCTCTGCGCGCATCCGGCGTCAAAATCCAGAACATCACGCCCCCGGCGCCTGCACGTGCGTTTCCTTCGAACAAGGCTTTGTACCAATCGACTTGAGAAGCGCCGTTATGACCTTCGACTCCCATTCCAAACTCACCCAGCACGAGCGGCTTGCGCAGAGAAAACGCGGCGGCAGCCCGGTTCTCGATAAACTCCTTCAATGCCGCCGGTGAATTTATAAAACTGTCGTGATCGTCGCGCGGGTAGTTGTGCACGTCGCAATAGTCGATCGTCGATATCGCATGATCCGCCAACCACTCACGACGCTCGGACGAAGAGCGATAACCCCACGCGCCCGGCGTAACCAGGTGGTTCGGGTCGAGTGATTTCAGGTAAGCGCTCATCTCGCTGAACCATGCACGCCTTTCAGCCCAACGTCCGGTGATCACCTGCGCTTCATTCATCAACTCCCAACCAAAGATCGTCGGATCGTCACGATAGAGCACGCCCGTAACTGTGTTTCTTCGGGTGGCGAGTTTTTCCAGGTGTTCGCGATACAGGCGCCGAGTTTCGGGATTGGAGTAAAAAAGAATCGCCTTTTCATTGTTGATGCCAAACTTGTAATTGTCGTCGGCGGCATCGTTAATTCCCGCCCACCGCAGGTACTGCGTTACACCGCCGGTGTCGCGCCACCAGTTGGTCAAACACAACTGCACGTAGATTTTGTTCTTTGCAGCTTCCGCGATCACCTTATCGAGGTGCACGAAAGCATCTTCATTCCACTGACCCGGCGCGTAGCGAAAAGAGTGATGACGCGGCCAGTCGGCAAAGTCAGCCATCGGCTTGACGTCGTTTGGACCACCTTCGCCAAACGCCCAGACCCGCACCACTTTGATTCCCATTTGCGAGGCCTGGCGGAGCGTTTCCGGCATGAGTTCACGATCTTCGTCGCGATACATCAGGGCGACATTAGCGCCGACAAACCGAAATGGTTTCTGTCCGACAAAAAATCGCCCGCCACGTTGACGCACGAACTGATCGTTCGACGGACCGTTGGCCGCATTTGGCGATGCAACTAAAAATAGAAGCGCCGCGCTTCCGATCAGCAGCAGCGCGGCGACCACAAACGATTTCTTATTCATCAAACGCAATTAACAAGCGATGCAAACTAGTCGATCTACCTCGGAGTCGTCATTCTAACAAAACCCATAATCGCACAGACCGCGCCAAGCAGCACAAACAGGTTGAAGAACGCCCCAACGCCCAGCGCCGTCGTCAGGTCAACTGAGCTCTGCGTCATGCCGAGAAACACGAACACGCCAAACAGCAGGAAATGAAGATGGTAAATGATCAGGCAAACGGCAGCGTAGGAAAACCAACGTGCTGACGGTCCGAACGCCGGCGACCTGGCGAAACCGAGCACGGCTGCGATCAACCAGGCCACTCCTCCCCCGATTAACAACAACAGGGTGACCAGAAAGAAGAAGTTTGGCTGCGTGGCCCGAAGCTGCTGCAGAAGCAGCATCGTCAGGAGTGGGAAGAACATGTGTCTCGATACTCTCCTTCTCTTTACAGGATTACAGGGCTGAGCACGAAATCCTGTACATAAACGAGCGCCGTCTGCGCACGTGCACAAACGGCGTTCATAATGTGTCGGGTTGCAGGCGCAAACATATCCAGCGGGACAACTAATGGCGACCCGCTAAAAACAAGAGCTCGCGCCGCCTATTGAGTTATGTGAATCTCTTCCTCTTTGTTAACGTGGCCCAAAAAGTAAATCAGACCACAAACAAAGGCGACTGCTGCCAGGCCTAATGCGATCCACCCTGAAGTGTGGCCGCCTGCGGGGTTCGGGTCAGTGACAAACTTATAGAAATAAAAGATTGCACCGATGCCCGCTGCCACTCCCACAAGTATCGCGAGAATATCTTTCAGGCTTTTCATTTTGAACCTCCGACCAGGTACCGAATTTATGAAGGTTAAGGAAAAAGCCGAGTCTTTTGCGCGTTATTATGGCTGCATGTTAACGCCCCGCCGCGCGGGATGCAAGCCTGAGTTTCTGCTGCACAGTCAGACACGGAAGAAAGGCCGGCGTAGTTGATGAGGGAGCTTATTTTCCATTTGTCATTTTCCATTTTTCATTTGTCATCGGGGAACGCAGAGCGTCCTGTAAATGAAAAATGACAAATGGAAAATGGCAAATGGCAAATGTTCACCTCTTCAAAATGAGGCGCTTATCTCCAGCGCGGCGTGTTACCTGTTCGCGGTCAAAAAATTCCAGCAACGGAATTGCATATTTCCGCGAGACACTGGCGAGATCTTTGAACGCCGCGACGTCGATCAGGCGCCCGGGTTCGTGCTGCGAAGCGTAATCACGCAGCTTAGTTTTGAGATCCTCGATCACCTGGCGGTGCATAAACATTTCACCCTGAATGCGAACAAGCGTGCGATCGTCGATCAGCAATTGCATGATTTTTCGCGCCTGCGCTCGCTGCGGTGCGGGAACGCCCGCTTTCGTCATCGCTTCGTCAATAGACGGCGCCTCAACACCCGCTGACACGTAAAGCTGCTCGAGACGTTTACTCAACTCCGCGTCCTGCTCTGACAAACCCACGCTGTGTTTGCTGGAACGAACGATGTCCTTCTCCGAAACAGTCGCGCCTTCCGCTTCCAGTCGCGCAAGCACGCCGGGGAATAACTCGGGCAATGAATGTCCGAACACTTTTTCACGTAAAGTCTCGCGCAACATTCCCCGCACCAGCGGTTCGCGTTTGTGATGCCGCTCCAACTCCGCGACGACCTTCTCGCTCAGTCGCTTGAAACTCTCGCGCGAGAGGTAAACACCTCCAGCCTCGATAACCGAACCATTCGCCTGAACTTCCGCCGACGTCCGGGTCACAACCTCGTCCGTCCAGCCAGTCGCAGCAGCGACATCCGCTAGTCTCAAACCGCGTTCACCAGAAGTTTGCACAAAACCGGAGAACTTCGCCGCTCGAGTCTCACTCAGCAAGGAGTGGAGCAGTTCGCGAGTTTGTTCTAGCTCACGCCCGCGATGTCTCGTGGCAAACGGATCGATAATCCGGCCGCCGGCGATGGTTTCCGCCGGTGAATAACTGCGAAGAATAAAACGATCTTCATGCAGAGCAACGACCGGCGCTTCGAGTCTCAACTGCGCGAGTCCACCGCTTCCGGGCGCAATCTCCGACGAAGCCTCCAACACTCTCACCCGCCCCAACACTTCCGCCGCTCCAATATGAAAACGCACTCGCGACCGTGAACGCAGCGCACGAGAGGCGTTTGGCAACACGTCGAGCCAGGCATCAACGACCTGCGTCGGCCGCAGACGACCAGCCGGCGCCAGCACCATCCCGCGCTCGATTTGCGACGTCTCGATTCCGGCGAGATTCACGGCCGTACGTTGTCCGGCGTGTGCTTGATGAACAGGCTTGCCGTGTACCTGCAAACCACGCACTCTGACGTTCACCTGCGCAGGGAGCAGTTCGAGTTCCTCACCCTCCGTGATCTTTCCCGAAATGAGCGTACCGGTAACTACCGATCCAAAACCCTTCATCGAAAACGATCGATCGATCGGCAAACGCATCGTGAAATCGCGCGAGCGTGCGGGAACCGTCTTTCCCATTTCGGTCAGCCGAGTTTTCAACTCGTCCAACCCGGCGCGCGTGCGCGAACTGACAGCTACGAGAGGCGCGTTTTCGAGAAACGATCCCGCGACGAGCTCGCGCGCTTCGTCTTCGACCAGCACAAGCATCTCTTCGTCCACAAGGTCCTTTTTCGTGATCACGATAAGACCGTTGCGCACGCCGAGTAGACGACAGATGTCGAAATGCTCGCGCGTCTGCGGCATCACGCCTTCGTCGGCGGCGATCACGAGCGCAAGCAGATCGATGCCGTGTGCTCCCGCCAGCATGTTTTTCACAAAACGTTCGTGGCCGGGCACGTCGACAAAGCCGAGACGCAGATCGTTCAGCTCGAGATCGGCAAAACCGAGGTCGATAGTGATGCCGCGTTTTTTTTCTTCAGGAAGACGATCGGGATCGATGCCGGTTAAAGCGCGCACGAGGGCGCTCTTTCCGTGATCAATATGACCTGCGGTGCCGACGATCAGCGAAAGCATGTAATTTCCAATTGCCGATTGCCAATTGCCGATGTTGAATCCTTCGATTCACAAAATTGGAAATCGGCAATCGGCAATGTTCAGCTTCTAATAACCTGTTCGTAGAATTCGATGTACTGAGGAATAACAACGTCCGTGCGGTAACGAGAGATCGCTGATTCGCGCGCGTGACGGCCCATCTCCCTCCTCAGCTTCCTGTCCGAAAGTAGACGAGCGGCGTCCGCCGCCATTTTATCAACGTCGCCGACCGGGCTGAGATAACCGGTTTCACCATCGTTCACTACTTCCGGCAGTCCTCCAACGCGCGACGCGATAACCGGAACCTCGCACGCCATCGCTTCGAGAGCGGCCAGTCCAAACGATTCCTGATCCGAAGGCAGCAGCAACACGTCCGAAGCGGAAAGATAGTCGACTATCCGGGGCTGCTTGCCGACAAACGAGCACTGGTCATAAATGCCGAGACAGCGCGCGCGATGTTCTGCGTTTGGTCGCTCACTTCCATCGCCAACCATCACGAGCCGCGACTTCACGCCTTTCTTAAGCACGCGTGCAAAGATCTCGACGCAATCAACCGGCCGCTTCACGGGACGGAAGTTTGAAACATGGACCAGGAGTGGCTCGTCATTCGGCGCGAGCGACGCGCGCAAATTTTTGACTTCCAAACGTTTGTAATCATGCTGACAAACAAAGTTTGGAATTACTTTGATATCTTCAAAATGAAAGATCTCTTTCGTGGCTTCTTTAAGGTAATGAGAGATCGCCGTCACGCCGTCTGACTGGACAATGCCATAACGCGTAATCGGCAAATAAGATCGATCCGCGCCGACGAGTGTGATGTCGGTTCCGTGCAGCGTCGTCACGACCGGGAGATGCCGTCTCGGTTTCAGCGACTCGCGCGCGAGTATGGCGCTGATCGAATGTGGAATCGCGTAGTGAACATGCAGCAGATCGAGATTTTCTTCTTCGGCTACCGTCGCCATCTTGGTGGCGAGTGCGAGCGTGTAAGGCTGATGCTCAAACAATGGATAGGACATCATCTCGACCTCGTGAAAACGCACGCGGTCGTTGAGTTGAGTCAATCTTGTCGGTAATGCGGAGGCGATGAAGTGAACGGTGTGTCCGCGTTCAGCGAGTTCCTTGCCGAGTTCGGATCCAACAATGCCGCTGCCGCCGTAGGTTGGATAAACGGTGATGCCGATGTTCATGCGGGTCTTTGGTCTTTGGCCTTTGGTCTTTTTCGATTTCTGCTCACCAAGAATACTCGGCACGCCGGACAAAGACCAAAGACCTAAGTCCGTAGACCAAAGCAAAAAAGCTGAGGCAGGCGACCCTCGCTATCGCCTGCCTCTATCTCAACTTGACTCACCTTTTGAGAGGGGGGCAAGTGAGGGCGGGAGTATATTCCCGGTTTCAATTTTTAGCAATGAATTCTGCAACGCTTCGGCGGCTTTGTTATAAGAAGAATTTAGCGAAAAGATAAGCGCACGCTTTGGCTGGCTCCGGCTGACTGCCGACACTGTTCAAAAAGGCTATAATGGGACGGCAAAAGAGAGGAATTATCGATGCCGAAGATTAGTGATATTGAAGAAACACCAAATCCGAATGCAGTTAAATTTATTCTTCGCGAGGCAGTCAGCAATGGCGTCGCGCGACAATACGGTTCCGCGGAGCTGGCGGAAAATGATCCGTTAGCGAAATCGTTATTCGACGTGGGCCACGTCGTCTCGGTCTTCTACATGGACCGGATGATTACGGTTGAGAAGGACGACGAAGGCGATTGGGATGAACTTCTGCCGACGCTTGCTGTTCCGATTCGAGCGGCTGACGCGGTGAATTCCGCGCCCGCGGCTGCAGCGGCGGCTGCGGTCGGCGGCTCCATCGCGGCGGTTACGAGCGACGATCCGCGTTTATTGAAAATCAACGAAATACTGGACGAGAAAGTACGGCCGGCGCTGATGGGCGATGGCGGCTATCTCGAAATTCTTGGACTTAAAGAACACACTTTGAGCATACGCTACCAGGGAGCGTGCGGCAGTTGCCCCAGTTCCCTTACCGGAACGCTGATGGCAATCGAAGGCATGTTGAAACAGGAAGTCGATCCCGAGCTCGAAGTGATCGCGGTATAGCCACAAAGAAGCACATAGAGCACAGATCCTTTAGTAAAGGTGTTTGTGCTTTTTGTGCTCCGGGTGACCAACCTCGCTACGCTGAAGATTTTGACTTGCTTGCCGTTTTCAGGCATCTTGCTCCTGCCGATCTTCTGCGAGCCGTTCAGCTTGCGAAAACATTCACCGGAGAAGCTCCGCGAGCCGTCGCAACACTCGCCATCGCACGCTCAGTTCTCGAGAAGCGAAAAGATCCCGTTGCGGCCGGAGCTAACTAACTGCTGGATCTAAAAGTCATGAGACCACTCGTCCTCGTCCTTCTCGTTTTCGTATTTGCATCTGTCACGTTGGGCCAAACGACGGAGCCCAAACCGTCAAAGCCCGTCAAGACTGCTGCAGCCAAATCAACCCCGTCCGCCGAAGCCGATCTTGAACTCAAAGAACGTCGCTCACGCGCGCGGTCGTTGCTGGTCGCGCTTTCGAGCGATGCGCGCACGTTCAACGATCAAACGCTGCGCGCGAGATCGCTGGCGCGTATCGCCGATGCGTTGTGGCAAGTGGATGCCGAACAGGGACGACTGTTATTTCGCAAAGCGTGGGAGGCCGCGGAAGTTGCCGATCTCGAGAGCGACAGGAAAATGCAGGAAGAGATTCGACAGCAAAGGAGTCGAACGGGCGGCGGTTATGCGATTAATCTGCCGCCCAACCTGCGGCGCGAAGTGTTGCGGCTGGCGGCGCGACACGATCGAACGATCAGTGAAGAGTTTCTTGAAAAGTTGAAAGCACAGAAGCTCGAGGCTGCCAACACCGCCGCCGATCAAACTCCGGCGCGTCTCAGCGACGCTTTTAGTCAACGCCTGTCGCTCGCACTCGAATTACTTCGTACCGATGAGATCGAACGAGCGCTGCAATTTGCCGAACCTGCGCTTACTATCGTGAGCCGAGAGGGCATGAACTTTCTCACGTACTTGCGCGAGAAAAATCCCAGCGCCGCCGATAGCCGTTACAGCGCACTGCTCGCCAGTGCCGCCGGCAATCCCCTCTCGGACGCAAACACGGCATCGCTGCTTTCGTCATACATCTTTACACCGCACCTGTATGTGACTTTCATAGGCAATGGCACGTCAACGTCGCAGAGTTCCCAAACGATCACTCCAGCGACTGTCACTCCGGAATTGCGTAACGCGTTTTTCCAGACTGCGGCCGCAATTTTGTTGCGACCTTTGCCGCAAACTCCGCCGGAGCCAGGGTCAGGTTCACCCGGCCCGGATGGAAAGTATCTGGTTATCAAACGTCTGTTGCCGTTCTTCGAACAGTCGGCGCCCGCGGAAATGGTCGAGTCGCTCAGCGGTCACATGAATGCACTGAACTCAGCGGTCTCGGAAGGTACGCGAAAGCGCGAGGATGAGTTGGTCAACAGAGGCATCAAACACGATAAGCCCGCGGCCGAACGAGAGCAGGCGCTACTCGACCGGATCGAGCGGGCCAAAACTTCCGAAGAACGCGATTCACTCTATTTGCAGTTGGCTTTTACGGCTGCGAACAGAGGCGACATGCGAGCGCGCGACTTCGTGAACAAAGTGGAAGAGTCGGAATTGCGCAAGCAGGTGGTGGCGTACATCGATCCGTCGCTCGCGATGTACTCCGTGCAAAAGAAACTCACCGATCAGGCTCTCGAGCTGGTCCAAAGAGGAGAGTTGACTGCGCTGCAAAAAACCTGGGTGCTGACTGAAACCGCGAAGGTCATGGTCAAGACTGATCAAACAAAAGCTGTGGAGCTCGTCGATCAGGCGGCAACTGAAGCGAGACGCATCGACGTCTCTGATCCCGGGCTTCCGAGAGCGCTGATTGCCGTCGCGAATGCGTTGAAGGTAGTCGATCCGTCGCGTGTTTGGGATGCGACCTTTGACGCGGTGAAAGCGGCAAACTCGGCGGAAGGGTTTAGCGGTGAAGACGGCGAAATGGTCCTGAAGTTTCAAAGCAAAGGACAATCGTCTGTTCATACCAGGGACATTGCCGATTTTGATCTGGACGGGATCTTCAGAGACCTCGCGAACCAGGACTACGATCGAGCAGTGGAACTGGCGAGAGGTTTCCAGGGTGAAGGACCACGCGCCATCGCGACCATCGCCATCGCACGCGCGGTGCTCGAGACAAAGAAAGCAAGCAAGTAAGCCACAAAGAAAGCACACAAAACACAAAAAATGATTTGTGCTTTATGTGCCTTTTCGTGGTTCAAGAGTAAATGTTCATCGGGCGTGTCAGTAGTGCGAGCGGATCGTCCACGTTCAATGCTTCACGCACGTAGAATGGCTCGCCGGCGGTTACGCCAATCAACGATCCGAAATACCTCATTCGCAGTTCTATCTCCTGCAGAAAGCCACGCTCGCTGATTCGCGTCACCGGCTCTTTTGACGACTCACTGTAAAACTGCGACCCGTACGCCCTGATCGAATTCATCTTCTCGTCTACAAACTCTGACACATCGACTACAAACGAGGGCACGATCCGTCGCGAAAAAAGCGAGTGCATGATCGCGGGCATCGGAACGGGCGCAAGTCCTGACTCTTCATCGTAACGTCCCATCGTCGCCAGCCGTGCGCCTTGTCTCACGATGATCGAAGTGTTTGCGTGATCCGGATGTGGATCGTCCTCGTGAGTCGTCAGCAGCACTTTTGGCTTATGTGTTCGCAAGACGCGAACAAAAGCCGCCCGCGCAACCTCCGTCGGCCAAACGTGACCGTCCGGTTGATCGAGGTTCAGCCGCAGGTCCAGTTTCATGATACGCGCGGCTTCGAGTGCTTCTTTGGCGCGGATCTCAGGCGTCCCGCGCGTTCCCATTTCTCCCCGCGTCAAATCACAGACACCAGTGCGATAACCGAGAGATTTCAGCTTCAGAAGTGTTCCGGCAACTGACAACTCTGCGTCGTCCGGATGAGAAAAAACCGCGAGCACGTCGAGCTGTGTCTCCATGGAACTCATTGGCGAAGTTTAGCTTAAAATGCCGATATGAAACTAACGATTCTTGGCTCGGGCACATCGGTGCCGCATCCGAAACGCAGCACGCCGTCACACTTTCTCGAAACTTCGCGCGGCACAATCCTGCTCGACAACGGCGCCGACACTGCCCATCGCATGGCCCAGGAACAACTCGACTGGCCCAACCTCGACGCGATCTGGATCAGCCACTTTCACCTGGACCACATGGGCGGTTTGACGCCGTTTCTATTCGGTGTGAAATGGGCGCCGCAAACGCAAGACCGGACGAAGCCGCTGCGCATCTTCGGACCGAATGGCTTACGACGACTCGTCGAAACCGTGAGCGATTCAAATGACTACGGCTTACTCGAACAGCCGTTCCCTGTTGAGATCGTTGAAGTGGAACCCAACAAAGAGTTTGAGATCCTCTCCGGTCTTTCCGCGTCCACGCTGAAGACACCCCACACACCGGAGAGTTTAGCGCTCGGAGTGAAAGACGATGACTCGAAACTTTTCGTCTATACTTCTGACACCGGTTTTTCGGAAGATCTGGCTCCGTTCGCAAAAAACGCGGCTCTGATCCTGATGGAATGTTCTTTCAGAAGAAACAAACCCGTTCAGAAGCATCTCGAACTTGCGGACGCGATGCGCGTTGCTCACGCAAGTGATCCTGACAAACTGGTGTTGACCCATCTTTACCCCGAATGGGACCATGCGAACCTCGTCGAAGAAGCTCGCATGCTGTGGCCCGGTGAAACGATCGAAGCGAAAGAGAGATTGCGAATAGAAATCTGAACGCCGGAAAGGAAGGCGCCAGCAGACAATGATAAAGGCACTACTGCTCTTATTCTTCCTCGTATTTTCAGGCTCCGACGAGACGTTGTTGGAGTCCGGTAAAGGCACGACGCTGCGCAAGCAGACCGCAACGCCGAGCGAAGTCAAAGTCGTTTCCTACAACATCCGTTGGCGCAGCGGTGACGACCTTAAAAAGGTGATCAAACTGTTGCAGGAAGATCCCGAAATCGGCGGCGCGGCGATCCTGGGATTGCAGGAAGTCGACCGGGCTAAAAAGCGCAGCGGCAAAAACAATACGGTGAAAATGATCGCCGACGAACTGGGTTTGCACTACGCATGGGCGGCGCCGCCGGCTCCGAAACCGACTGACGAGGAAGAGACCGGGGTTGCCCTCCTGAGTGTGTATCCGCTCACGGATGTGCGGCGCATGGTGTTGCCGCATGAAGGTCCAAATCGCAGGCGACGCGTGGCGCTCGGCGCAACCGTCGAGATCGAGAACCGCAAGTGGCGCGTTTACTCAGCTCACGCAGAGACGCGAATCTCGGTGGATAAGAAAATGGAACAGTTCAAAACAATGCTGGACGATCTCAGCAAGTATCCGCCCGACATGCCTGCAATCATCATGGGCGACTTCAATACGTGGGAACCAAGTGCGGATGATAAGACCAAAAAACTTTTTACCGAGGCTGGATTAAAGACGCCGTTCGGCGGGCAGGCGACGTTCAAAACGAAAGTTGTACTGGTGCCAATCGAGATGAAACTTGATTGGGTTTGGCTGCGGGGACTGGAAGCCGGCAGCTTCGGAATCGATCGTAAGATCGTAATTTCCGATCATTGGCCCTTGTGGACCAACATCAAACTCAAGTAAATTCTCTCTAGAGCGTTAAAAAGTAATCCGAATGAAGTGTAGCAACTGCGAGAGGGTGGTGAGCCGCACACGCACCCGCTGTCCCGCGTGTCGTCATAAATTGCCGCTTTGGTATCTGGTCGCAACGGTTTTAATAATCATCGGCGTATACATCGCCTTCAAAATCGTGGAGATGATTTTTTAGTTACCGCACGCCCCATTCCCACATTCCGTATCCGATCTTCTTGTCCAACGGCTTACCGGCCTGCTTCAACGTCAATGCGATCTGTCCGCGATGATGCGACTCATGCGAGATCAGGTAGCCGAGAAACGCCGTCGCATGCGGCTTGAAACCTTTCACTTTTCCGTCAGCATCGAGACTCTTCGTAAGTAAACTGCTGATTGCGGCGCCCGAGTCAATCAACGACTTCCGCAACAGTTTCTTATCTTTCGTGTGTTCCTTTTCCACTTTCACGAGTCCCTGCAACAAGTCTGGACTCGACGCTTTCAACCACATCAGACGAACGTTGTGAATGTGCGCAAACTGTTCGCCCACGCTCCTGCCTTTGGAAGCGGAATAACTGTCGAGTGACGAAGGATCGACCGCGTCGAGCACGTAAAGATTGATGCGATCGTGAATCTGCCATGTTTCAACAAGCGGATTGATTGCCATGCTCCGGCTCCTTTGTGATTTTTATAAAAATGAGGCGGTGAGTTTCGCCCCCCAAAACCCACCGCCGTCGTGATGTAGTGCAGCAATACGGGGAAACCTGTCAGCGCACACGCACCACGATACTATTCACTCTCAATGCATTACCAGTTGCTCTTTGTAAATCCGCAATCGCCTTGTTCAGATCCGTTTGTGCTTTTAACTCCAAACCACGTGCTTCCGTCAAAGACGTCTGTCGTTCCAAAACGAGAAATACCGTCGACTGTCCGGCATCGAGCTTTCTTTGCTCACTCGCAAACTGCTGCTCGTTTGCTTCGCGTGTCGCTACGGCCGCTCGCAGACGTGCTTCCGAACTGCGCACCGACTGCAAAGCATTACGCACGTCCACCTGAATAGTTTGTTCCAACTGTTCCCGTTGCGTTCCGATCCGTTCACCTTCGACGAGCGAACGTCCGAGTTGTGCTTCGGCCGTGCGATTGCGCAGAGGAAGACTGATCTGCACTCCGACTCTGAAGTTGCTGTAACGATTTGCCGCCAGGTTCGATAACGACTGTCCGATTCCGCCAAGTAAATCCGGCGAGAAAGTTTGCGGCGGCACAATGGGAAGCGGATCGAGTCCTGCCAGCGCGGAAAGCTCGTCGACGCGTTGTCGGACCTGCAGATTCGAAGCGGTAAACGGATTCACACCCGCCGTGCTGATGGAACCAGCCAGTCCGGTGACGCCGTAGGTTCCCACGAGATCGACAGCGGGCTTGGTTTGATCTTTGAAGTAGCGCTGATCGATCTGGTTGATCTCGCGCAGCACATTCGACTGCTGCAACTCCGGCCGGTTCTCCATCGCCGTCTTCAAAGCCTCAGGCAGCGACACGTTGGGAACCGCGAGATCGACGGAATCGCTCGGCACGATAGACTCTATCCAAATCTCGGCTTTCTGATTCTCGGCAATCAGGTTTTTCAGATTGTTCTCGGCACGCGAGACCTCTTCGAGCGCGTTAAAAACTCCCTGCTCGTAAGTTGAGATCTGCGCTTCGGCCGCAACGATGTCGATTGGCGCGAGTTGTCCCTGTTCGACGAGCCGCCTGTTGTGTTCGAGTTGCGTTCGTGCCACGCCGACCGCGTCGCGTTGCACCTGGAGACTGCGGAGTGAAAACGCGAGATCCCAGTAAGCGCGCTGCACGTTTGTGATCGTGTCGATGGCACGTTGTCGAAACTGAGCGTCGGTTAACGAGAGATTCTTACGCGCGATCTCGATTTGCCTGCGACTGTTGTCAATCTTCAGACCTCGAAGCAAAGGTTGCGTGTAACTGAAAGTCAGCGCCGTCGGATATTGAGGATTCAGCGCGGTGAACTGGTTGTTTGTCGTCAACCGCAGCGATGAAAACTCCAAATTGTAGTTACCGCCGAGAAACGGCGACTGGCCTTCGAGTCGTGCCGATCCGGTGTAATGACTTTCCCTGACGGAGCCGTCCTGGCCGCCGCTCAGAAAACTCGAGATTGGATTTTCCGCACGCTCGTAGAACGCGGTCGTCATGATGCGCGGGTCATAAACACCCTGCGCGCCGAGCAGATCAAACTCCGCGATGCGCACGGTTTCACGCGCGACCTCGATGTCCTTGTTGTTCTCGAGCGCGAGCGTCAACGCTTCACGCAAAGAGAGTGGGCGCTGTCGATTCATGTCCACGCCGACGCGGCTCAACTCCGGCAACGGTTTCTGCGGCGCGCGAAAGTCTGGAGCGATCTTCGGCACGGGCAGTTGCTGAATCTGCGACGGCGTCGGCGAAGGTGCAGGCTCCTGCGCAGATCCAACACCTGGCACAAACAACATTAATAGCGCTACTCGACTTAAAAACCTTTTTTGCATTGCTCTTCCCTTTGAAAGGTTTCCTCGCAAAGGCGCCAAGGCGCAAAGTAAATTCTGTCTTTGCGTCTTTGCGCCTTTGCGAGGACAACTCATTGCTTCCAAACTAACCCAATCAATGAAGTCGCAGCATTTGCAACCTTGCGGCGCGCACGTCCGAACATCGCCTGCCAGCCATCTCTGATTCGACCCCAAATACGATTCCTCGCCAGGTCATCGAAGAGTGAATAGAAAACCGGCACCGCCAGCAGTGTCAGCAAGAGACAGAGGGTCTGTCCGCCGACCACCAACACGCCGATCGACCTGTTTGTGCCCGAACCTGGACCAGTAGAAATCGTCAATGGCAGCATGCCGGCGACAAGCGCGATCGTCGTCATCAAAATCGGACGCAGACGATCTCGATTTGCACGAACAATCGCTTCGAGTCGTTCCATGCCACGCTCGCGCAGTTGGTTCGTGTGATCGATCTGAAGAATCGCGTTCTTCTTGACCACGCCAAACAGCAACAGCAGTCCGAGTCCGGAGAAAATATTCACCGTCTGACCTGTCATCAACAGCGACAGAATGCCGAACGGAATCGCGAGCGGAAGCGTCAGCAGGATCGTTACCGGGTGAATAAACGACTCAAACTGCGCCGCCAGCACCATGTACATGAAGACGAAAGAAAGCAGGAACGCGAGACCGAAGTAGTAACCGGCACGGCCAAGCTCTTTCGAACGTCCGGCCAATCCTGTCGAATAGGAGGGATCGATCTTAATCTCTCTCGCAAACTGGTTCATTTGGTCGATAACCGACGCCTGTGAGCCGCCCGGCCGAATGTTGGCCAGCAGCGTCACCTGTCGTTGCCGGTTCAAACGATCGATGGCCGAAGGACCAGCTCCCTCTTCGATGCGAACGAGATTGTCGAGACTCACCCAACCAATTTTTGTCGACGACACGATCATCCGCTTTAGACCTTCGACGCTCGAGCGAAACTCACCAACCGCGCGCACACGCACGTCGTACTGATCCGTACCCGCATTGAACGTCGAGACTTTCTGTCCGGCGACAAGCGTGTTCAGCGCCTGCGCGATATCCCCAACTCTCACGCCGAGATCCGCGGCGCGAGCACGATCGATAACGACGCGCAATTCCGGTTTACCGCTGATCAACGTCGAATCCGCATCGACCACGTCCGGAATCGTCTTCATCTTCTCGAGGAGGGCGTCGGAGTATTGAGTCAACTTTTGCAGATCCGGACCACCGATCACGTATTGAATGTCGGCGTTGCGGAATCCGCCGCCCGAGATTGCAGCAACCTGCTGCACGCTCGTGCGCAACTGTCCCGGATACAACTGTTGATACTTTCCGAGCACTTCCGTGCGTGCGCGCACCATCACCCGCTCCTGGGAAACATCGCGATCTTCAATCGGCGTCATCTTCACGTAGATCGTTGCGACGTTTACCTGCTCCTGCTGTCCGCCGCCGATCGTCGTGAGCGTGTCGGTTACGGCTGGAAGTTTGCGCAGATCCACCGCGATGCGCTCCGCCAGAGTAGACGTGGCGCCGAGAGTAAAACCTTCCGGCGCACGCACGTTGATTTCAAACTGTGATTGATCGTCGACCGGCAGGAAATTTTTTCCGACGAACATGAAGAGCGGCACGATGCTAACGATCACGAGCACACAGGCGAGCACGATGGCCCAGCGATGTGCCATGGACCACGTCAACAGCCTTGTGTACGTGCGATCGATGGGACGATAAAAGCGAGATTCTTTCGAACCGTGATCTCTGGCTTCGTTGTTTTTCTCGAGTGGACGCTCTTTGTCGTCCTTGCTTCGCTTGATCAATCGCGCCGCGAGCATCGGCGTCAACGTGAACGACACCAGCAACGACACTGCGATCGCGAAAGACGACGTCAATCCAAAAGACGACATGAAGCGCCCGACAATTCCGCCCATGAAACCCACGGGAAGGAACACGGCCAAAAGAGACAAAGTCGTAGCCATGACGGCGAGACCAATCTCTCTCGTACCTTCAATCGCTGCCTGGAACGGGGGCACGCCTTTCTCTTCGATATACCGAAAGATGTTTTCGAGCACGACGATCGCGTCGTCGATGACGATACCGACCATCAACGTCAACGCCAGCATCGTGATGTTGTTCAGGGTGAACCCCATCGCCGCCATCAAACCAAACGTGGCGATGATCGACGTCGGAATCGCGAGCCCTGCGATAAGTGTCGAACGAAAACTCCACAGAAAAACGAAGACGACGATCGCGGCGAGGATACTGCCTTCAATCAGGTGCGTTTGAATCGACTCGATCGAGGCTTTGATAAAGATCGACTGATCGCCGACCACTTCGGTTTTGAAACCCGGTGGCAGCGTTTTGCTGATCTCCTGGAGCCGTTCTTTCACAGCATCGGCAATCGCGACGGTATTCTGGCCCGATTGTTTTGAGACGATCAGCGTCACGGCCGGCTGGCCGTTCAAACGCGCTTCGGTTCTCGGCTCTTCGGCACTGTCTTCAGCGTAGCCGACGTCGCTGAGCTTGACCGAGTAATTGCCGCGATTCGCAACTACGAGATTGTTGAATTCAGATGGCTCGACGATCCGTCCCATCGTGCGAACGGTGAGTTCGCGTGTGCCTTCCTCGACACGGCCGCCGGGCACTTCCATGTTCTGAGCGCGCACCGCGTCGGCAACCTGGGCCACAGTCACGTCAAACGCGCGCATCTTGTCTGGATCGACCCAGATCGCGATCTCTCGCCGGCGCCCGCCGATGATCTGCACGTCGCCGACGCCGTTTATCGACTCGATCTGCTGCTTGATCTTGTTGTCTGCGATATCCGTAACTTCGCGTAGCGAGCGCGGAGCTGAGACCGCGATGCGAACAACGGGTGCGGCGTCCGTGTCGAGTTTTTGAACGATTGGTTGTTCCGCGGTGAGAGGAAGATCGTTGATGATTAGATCGACCTTGTTTCTGACTTCCTGCGCGGCGACGTCAGGATTCTTTTCGAGCAGAAAAGTAATAAAGACCTGCGAAACGCCCTCGACCGAAGTTGAGCGAAGTTCGTCGATGCCGGAGATCGTGTTGACGGCCCCTTCAACCAGATCCGTGATCTCGGTTTCAACTTCCTGTGGCGACGCGCCCGGGTTGACGACCGTTACAGTGATCGTCGGCAGATCGATCTTCGGAAAAAGATCGACGCCCAGCGAGTTGTACGAGAACAGCCCGACGACGGTCAGGCTGAGAATGAGCATCGTCGCAAAAACCGGGCGGCGAACACATATTTCAGCTAGTTTTTGCATTTGGTTGGTGGTGCTTTGTTCTTGGTGCTTAGTGCTTGGTCTTTGGTCTTAGTGCTTGGTGTTTTGGCTTGGTGCTTTGGTTTTGATTTGTGTCTTTTGTGCCTTTTGGTGGCTACTGTTTGATCGCTATCCCGTCACTCAACTGTTCGACATTGCTGGTCGCGACCTGTTCGTCCGCGGCTACACCCGACCTGATCTCGATCAAGTCGCCTTCAGTCTGCCCGGTCTGCACGATCCGCTGCTCGGCGCGACCGTCTTTGATTACGTAGACACGACTCACTCCCGCTTCAGTCACCACCGCGCGCGCCGGAACCAGCACCGCCGGCTCCGCACGCTCCTGTAGAATTCGCACGGTGGCAAACTGCCCCGGCTTCAGTGCCCCGCTGCTGTTTTCAATCTCCGCTTCCACGGTCATCGTTCGTGAATCAGCGGCGACATTGGGCGCGATCCGCGCGACGCGCCCGCTGAAATTTTTATCGGCCCAGGCGCTCGTAGTGATCGACACCGATTGGCCCACGCGCACTTCCCGTATCGCCTGTTCGGGAATGTCGATGCGAATACGCAGCGGATTTGTCCGCACTATCGTCACTACTTTTTGCTGTGGCGAAACATACTCGCCGAGATCCGCGGTCCGCTCGGTTACAAAACCGTCGATGGGCGCAGGGATGTTGACGTAAGAAAGATTCTTGCGAGCAAGCGCTAAGGCAGCCTCGGCATTCGCCACGTTTGTGCGCGCGACTTCAACACCGGCAAAGTTCTGACGGGCCTGGGCCAGGGCCACGTCATACTGCTCTTTCAACTGATCTCGCCGGGCACGCTGTTCGTCAAAAAACGAACGCGAAACATCGCCCGATTCGATCAACTTCTCCGCGCGCCGCAAATTCTTCTCCGCGAGATCAAGCGCAACTTTTGCTGCCGAGACTTCCGCAACGCGAGTTGGATCGAACGACTGGCCCGACCTCAAACCGATCTGTTCTTCCGCTTGTCTGACCGCGGCCTTCGCCTGTCCAACCTGGGCCACCGCCTGCTCGACGCGAAGTTTCAACTCCGCATCATCGAGTCGGACCAGCATCTGCCCGCGTCTTACGGGACTGCCGATATCGACACCGACCGCGACGACCTTGCCCGAAGTCTGCGGCGCCACGTCGGTTTGCTGATCGCCGGCGAGACTTCCGGTCGCTTCGAAGAAGCGCGGCAGCTCACGTTTGATTGCCGCCGCCGTCGTGACTTCAACCGCCACCGGTTCGTTGGCCTTCGCCGTTTCTTCTGCTCTGTTGTTCGCTCGCGAACCGCCGCACGACGCAACAAAAACGCTGACGCCGAGAAGCAGTACAAGCAAAACCACAAACGTTAAATTCCCTTGGGATCGCATTCTCTAACTATTCCTTGAGTCGTCTCTGTCTGGTTATTCCGTTCAAAAGAATGTCCGTGAAATGTTTCGCGGCACTTTCGTTTGAGATGTTGAGCAAACGGCGCTTCGGGTCCCATAAATTATTGTTGAGCGAGTGGTGCATCACCATTCCGATGAAGCAGCGAACCACTATCGCCGGATCGATTTCGATGAGCGCTCCCTCGCGTTGCCGTTGCTTAATGTAACTGCCGAGAAAGTCGTAAACGCGACGAACAAACTCGTCGAAGAACATTTGCGCGAGTTCGTGCTTTTCCAGCGCGGAGTGAAGCAGCAAACGCTGAAACTCCGGATCGTTTTCGTGATGGTTCAGGGCTCCGAGAGCGAGCGATTCAAAGACCGCGCGATCGTCTTTGCGTTCAATACCGGCGGCCGCCATTTCGGCCGGCTCAAACTTGCCGCCCGAACAGGCTTTGTGATCGAGAATGGCGGCGTAAAGTTCTTCCTTAGTGGCGAAGTGTCGAAACACCATCGCCTCGGAAACTCCCGCGGCCTGCGCGATCTCCTTAGTGGTGGTGCCGCGAAAGCCTCTTTCAGAGAAGAGATGAACGGCCACCGCCAGAATCTGTAGGCGCCGCTCCTCACCCGCCATACGGGCACCGCTAACCGGACTATCTATCGTAATTTGCTTGCTCAATAGGTTATCTGTCTCCGCCTGCCGCTGTTTTCAAAGTAAGTACTTACTTACCACCGAGGCGACTGTGATGTCAAGAACCTCAAAAAATATGTCTGTCACTACGGTCAAAAGTGAACTGGTGTTGTACGAATCCGATCCTTGAGGCGGAGGCTCACGTACTTTTTCGCAACAAGTACGGACTCAATTCTCCATCTTTACGCCCATGATCTGTCGGCACAAAGGTTGCACAAGTAATCGCTAGCCCAAATTCCGATCAATTATTTAAGAAGGAGATTTCGACATGCCAGAAAATGGAATCAACGAAACCACACCGGGAACAACTCGAACCGCCGGCACTACCGGAACCGGAGCAACTGGAGCCGGAGCAGGAACAGGCGCTGGAATAGGAACAGGATCCGGCACTGGAACCGGTTCGGGAACCGGAACTGCAACCGCGCTTTCGCATACGGCACAGGATTATGGTCAAAAAATTTCAGACGCTGCGACTTACGCCAAGGATTATGTGAGCGATAAAGTTTCTGTTGTTGGCGACAAAATCAAAGATCTGCAAAACGCCGATCTGGGCGAACTCGCCGAGAACGCGAAAGCTTACGCGCGACAAAAACCGGGTCAGGCACTATTGATTTCCGCCGCGGCGGGAATGTTGCTCGGTTTGATTATTCGTGGCCGGCGCTAAGCCGGCTACAACCACTAAACAGGGGGTGTACCAACATGGCGGCAACAAGAACAAGTTTGACCAGGACTGATGAAGTGGCCACTCGCACCGACGTCGATAGCCTGCCGGGTCTTTTCAGCCGGCTGGGCGACGACGTTATGGAACTCTTCAATTCTCAGCTTGCTTTATTCAAGGTAGAGATCAAGGAAGAGGCAAACGCTTACGCACGTGGCATCACTATGATCGCGGTTGGGGCCGTAATTGCGACTGTTGGGTTTGCACTGCTGAATGTGGCGATAGCTTTCGCTGTATCGACCCTGTTTGCGCAGGCAAACTTTAGCCAGCCTGCCAGTTACGCACTCGGCTTTGTCGTAACCGGAGCATTCTACGTTTTAATTGGCGGGATTATGGTGTTGCTGATGAAAAACCGGCTGGCGAAACAGGACCTGGTTCCCCAGCGAACCGTCGCAGAGTTGAGAAAGGATAAACAATGGCTGAAGAACGAACTCTAGGACTGGCCCGCGCGCAAGAGACGAGACGGCTGAGGAGCCTTCCAAAGAGGAGCTTCAGCGACGTCTGGGTGAAGCGCGGGATTCCATTTCAAATACGGTAACGGAGATAAAAGAAACTGTGGCAAATCAAGTTCAAGCGGTGAAAGATACTCTTGATTGGCGCGAGCAGTTTAAGAGAAGGCCGATAACGTGGTGCGCCGGCGCTCTTGGCGTTGGCTTTTCAGTGGGATACTGCATCGCCAATTACGCGAAGGGACGACGATTACAACTATTCCTCGGCCATCGATCGTTATGGCGAAGAGTCGAAATATTATGCTTCGCAGGCGATCGTCGGCGCGCCGATGTCGAGTGAGGCGGGATTCAGAAGCAAACAAACTAACGGAACACACGACTCCGGGCCTGGATTCTTCCAGAAAGTTGCGAACACGCCGGCTTTCGAAAAAGTGAAAGACGAGGCCGGAAATATCGGCAACGCTGTGGTGCAGGAACTTTCCAACACGGCCAAGTCAGTAGTTTTGCCGGCACTGATCACGTCGTTGCGAAACTTCATCGGAGACTATCTCCCGAATGCAGGGACGCAGGACTCACAGAGATCTGCTACTCAGAGAGATCAATCAAGAACCGGTACGGCGAACTATCAACCATCGCTGGAACGCAACCAGTAATAACTTTCTTCCGCAACGCGCCAGAGACGCAAAGCTGTTCCATGCTGAACACTTTGCGTCTTTGCGTATTTGCGGGATAGACTCTCCGCTGTTCCTTCCAAACGGCCCAAGTAAAAATCGAAAGGCGGATTCGATGCCTCTAAAAATCGTTGCGGCAACGCTCCTCGCGTTCCTGCTGTCAGCACCTGTCACACTCGCAACGCAGGATAACGTCGAAAGAACCCGCGCGTTTCAGCTTTACGACGAAACGAAATATGTAGAAGCGTTGCCCTTATTTGAGAAACTCGCCAAAGCTTACCCGAACGATCGCGAAGTAATCAGAACTTACGGCCTGCTCGTACTCACGCAGACTGCTTACCTGAAAGATGCAGCGGCACGCAGGCAGGCGCGCATCCGCGGCCGCGAGATTCTTCTCGCGGCACAGAAACTCGGCGCCGACGATTATCTCGTCAAGGCGATGGTGGCAATGGTCCCTGACGATGGCGGAGACGACACCACCTTCTCAACGAAAAAAGAGGTGAACGACGCGATTCGGGAGGGCGAGGGCGCGTTCGCGCGAGGAGAGTTTCCGAAAGCACTCGAAGCTGTACCAACGGGCGTTTCTCCTCGATCCGACTTCATACGAAGCAGCGCTCTTCACGGGAGACGTTTACTTCGCGACCGCCGAGCAACGAAAAGCGAGTGAATGGTTCGGGCGTGCCGCGAGCATCAATCCGGAACGCGAAACCGCTTTCAGGTATTGGGGCGACGCTCTCATTAAACAAGGCCGGCTGACTGAGGCTGGTGATAAGTTTGTCGAAGCGTACATAGCTGAGCCCTACAGCCGTTTGGCCCAGGCGGGATTGGTCAATTGGGGTCAAAAAGCACACGTCGATCTCGGTCATCCGAAAGTGGAATTGCCGGCCAGCGTGACTCAGAAAAAGGAAGGCGGCGCGACGATCACTCTCGACGCAAATACGTTTATGAAGGACGACAAGAACGGCGCGCGTGGAGCGTGGATGATTTACGGGTTGATTCAGAGGAGGCTGGCAGGCACAATTTGCGAAGGAGTATCCGAACGAAAAGACTTACCGCCATAGCCTGAAAGAGGAAACGGCCGCAATACGTGCGGCGCTCAAAACGCTTGATAAGCAGCCCGGAGACGCTTCGCTTCAGGTGTTGAAAAAACTGGACAAAGAAGGATTGCTGGAGGCGTATATCCTGCTCGCCCTCGCGGATGAAGGCATTGCGCAGGACTACCTGGCTTATCGACGCACGAACCTCGACGACTTACGACGCTACGTCAAGTTATACGTTCTGAACGGTGGGAAGTAAGCCAGTATCGAGCGAGAGAGAGAGAGAGAGACAGAACAGAGACAGCCAGAAAACAGAACAAGTCAGGAAGGGTGGCTTGCCCCCGCTTTCGCGGCTGCGGGGGCAAGCCACCCTTCCTGACTTGTTCTGTTCCTGGTTCTATTCTCTTGTTTGTTCTTTGGTCTGTTCCTTGTTCTAGCGCGTGCGCGGTGCGGGTTTGCGCGGAAGCTTTTGATCGCGCATAGCGGTCTGGTAAACAAACGCCGCCATGATCGTCGAAGCCTGTTTCATATCGTCCGCCTGTATCCGATCAAACACGTCCTGGTTTGAATGATGGGTGCGCGTGTCGTACTCAATCTCATCCTGAATAAACTGAAAACCCGGAAGGCCAATCGCATCGAAAGCCAGATGGTCCGTACCGCCTGTGTTTGAGATCGAGAGAGTGCCGGCGCCGAGGTCTTTGAAAGGCGCGAGCCATTGGCGGAAGAGCGGCCGAACTGCTTCATTGCCCTGAAGATAAACTCCGCGGATCTTGCCGGTGCCGTTATCGAGGTTGAAGTATGCACTGAGTTTTTCGTAAGCAGGCTTGGTGACGAGAGCTGGACCAGCAGGAGCGGTGGTTCCATTTCCGTTTCCATTGCCGTTGCCTCCGCCCATGCCGCTGTTGGCGCCGCCGGTGGCGGGTGCGGCTGAAGTCGCGGGATTCTGCATGCTGCCGAAGTGTTCCGTAACGTAAGCTCTCGAACCGAGCAGGCCCTGTTCTTCACCACTCCAAAGCGCCACTCGAATCGTGCGGCGCGGTTTGAGTCCGAGCGTCTGGATAATGCGAACAGCTTCCATCGCCACCGAAACACCCGCGGCGTTATCAGTAGCGCCCGTTCCTGAATGCCACGAGTCCATGTGACCACCGAGCATCACGACCTCGTCCTTGAGATCAGTTCCCGGAATCTCGGCGATCGTGTTGTAGCCCATCAGATCGGCTTCGTGCCATGCAACCGACAAGTCGACGGTCATCTTCACGGGTTCGCCGGCCTGCAACATACGCACGATGCGGTTGTACTGCTCGATCGCGAGAACGAGTTGCGGAGTTACTTTTGGACCACTCTTGTCGTAAGCGGATGGGCCACGAGTGGCGCGGCGCATTCGCCACACGCGGGGCCGGCGGCACCTGTGCCGATTGGACAAAGATTGTTCCGCCGTCGCCTCTGCTGGGATCGATCAACAACGCCGCGCCTTCGTCCTGAAAGAAGCGCAGCTTGGAAGCCGAAAATTCAGCGGCAGCACGTGCCGTGGGATTGGCGTTGAAGTTTCTGCGACCGCCACCCTGACCCGGTTCAGGGGCATCGGCGAGTGCAAGCAGTTCCTTCTCATTCAGACGCGTGCCTTGTGCGTCGAAGTGAGCAGCCACGTTGCGCGTCGCAGACGTCAGCACGATCTTTCCGTTCAGTTTGCCTTTGAATTTTTCGAGATCAGCTTCGGCTTTAGCGTCGAAGTAAACGACGTCGGCCGTAATCGGACTCGCAAAACCCGGTGACCACGCCTTCGGATACGCAATGAGCGGAATCGCGAGCGGCTCAGTCACCTGTGCGGAAAATCTCTTTAACGACCAACCTCTCCCGAATGGTCCCCACGGCGCGAGATGCGCGTTTTGCAGTCCCCACTTGGTCAACTGATCGCGCGTCCATTCGTTGGCGCGTTTCATGCCGGGCGAGGCAGTCAGACGTGGTCCAATGACGTCGCTCAGGTAACTCAGGGTTTGCATTACCTGCGAGCGATTCATGCCTTCATCCTTGATGCGCTGAATCGGATCGTTTGGATCCGGGGCTGGAGCTGTTTGAGTTTGCGCGAGCAGGGTCGCGGGCGAAGCTAAGAAGATCAGAAGCAGCACCAGGGCTGCAGAGCGCCGAAGAAGCATGGTGGTTCTCCTCGAATTGTTGGTCAAAAGAAGGATAGGACGGAGGTAATACTAAGAGTTTCCTCGCCAAGGCGCAAAGGCGCAAAGATGTATTCCGGTTCTCTTTTGCGCCTTTGCGTCTTCGCGAGGAAACTCTTCCTAACTTGCCGTACGACTCGGTCGGGTTGCGGGGGGCTCGACGATCGGTTCCGCGGATTCATTTGACTTGTAACCGCAGTCTTCATTCGCGCAGTAACGGAAAGTCCCAGCCTTCTTCGTCGTCTTCTCCAGCAGGAACGGCGCGTTGCATTGCGGGCAGGTATCCAAGACCGGCTTGTCCCAGTAAACGATGTTGCAGTTTGGATACTCCGAGCAACCGTAAAACGCTTTACCGCGCTTCGATTTCTTAACGACGATCTCACCCTTACAACCCGGGCGCGGACACGAAACGCCGACTGTTTCCTGCTTGATATATTTGCACTTCGGATAGTTGGAACACGAAATAAACTCGCCAAAACGTCCGAAACGCTTCACCAGATGCGCGCCGTCAACCGGACATTTTTCATCAAGCGGCACCGGCGCCGGCGCAACAACGCCGGTCTTTCCAATCTTGCGGATGTTGCGACATTCCGGATAACCCGTGCAGCCGAGAAAAGGTCCAAAGCGTCCGCGCTTCAACTGCATCGGCTTGTTGCACAACTCACAAACCTCAGGCTCCGTCTCCTCGCCCGCGGCCTGCGCCTCAGAAGAGTTGCCGGCGCCATCGGAATTTGCGGGCGGCTCGGCATCACGCGTCGCCTCACAGCTAAGACATTTCAAGTAAGGACCAAATCTTCCCCACTTCTGGACCATGCCGGGCGTGTTGCACTTCAGGCAGACCTCGTCCGTCGGCACGTTCTTCTCTTTTATGTCTTTGATATAAACCTGAAACTGTTTGAGGTCGCCTTCAAACTTGTCGTAAAACCCGCGTAACGCTTTGGTCCACGGGATCTTGCCTTCCTCGATCTCGTCGAGCTCTTCTTCCATCCGCGCGGTGTAACTCTCGTTGAAGAGATCGTCAAACCCACCTTCGATTAAAAGATCGTTGACCGTCTTGCCGAGCGATGTCGGATGAAAACGACCCTGGAGTTTTTCGACATACTCACGCTCCTGGATCGTCGACATGATTGCCGCGTAAGTTGAAGGACGGCCGATTCCCTTCTCTTCAAGCGCCTTCACGAGGGTTGCTTCCGTATAACGCGGCGGCGGCTCGGTGAAATGCTGCTCCGGCGTGATCGAATTGAGCTTGAGGTTCTCGCCTTTCTCGACGAGCGGCAGAGTGCGTTCGGCTTCTTCGTCTTCCTCGGTCTTCTCGTCGCGTCCTTCCTGGTAGATCTTCAGGAAGCCGTCAAACTTCTGCACCGAACCGGTAGCGCGGAAGATAAATCTCCCTGCCTGTATATCGATCGTCGTCTGATCGAAAACCGCTGACGTCATTTGCGAAGCTACAGAGCGCTGCCAGATCAGACGATAGAGTTTCAACTCTTCCGGTTTCAGATACTGCGCGAGGGAATCAGGCGTGCGTGAAACTTCCGTCGGACGTATCGCCTCGTGCGCATCCTGCGCGTCCTTCTTCGAACGGTAGTGCACCGCCTTTTCAGGCAGGTAGTCGGCGCCGTACTGGCGATTGATGTAATCGCGAACTTCTCCGAGCGCCGCGTCCGAAACACGTGTGGAGTCGGTACGCATGTAGGTGATGAGACCGACAGAACCTTCCGGCCCGAGCTCGACGCCTTCGTAAAGCTTCTGCGCCAGCATCATCGTCTTCTTCACGGCGAAGCCGAGTTTGCGCGAAGCTTCCTGTTGCAGTTTTGAAGTGATGAAGGGAGGAACCGGATTGCGCTTTCGTTCCTTCGTAGTTACATCGTTGACGATGAACGACTGTTGCTCGGCTTCGGCGACGATCGCCTCGGCTTTCGCCTGTTCGTTGATGAGGATCTCGTTCTTTTTGAGATCCTGATCGAAGCCGCTCGTCTTGACCGTTTGATCGTCAACTTTGAATAAACGCGAATCAAACGCGGGCGGAAGCTTCGAGCTCAGATTGGCGCCGATGGTCCAATACTCCGTTTTGATAAACTGCTCGATCTCGCGTTCGCGTTCCACCACCATGCGGAGGGCAACTGACTGCACGCGACCCGCACTCAACCGGCCGCCAATCGTACGACACAGCAGCGGCGAGACTTTGTAACCCACTAAACGATCGAGCACGCGACGCGCCTGCTGCGCATCGACGAGGTTTCCGTCAATCTGTCGCGGATGTTCGAACGCGGCATTCACCGCGCGTTTCGTGATCTCGTTGAACATCACGCGATACGCGGGCTTGGCTGGTTTTTTCGGAACTATTTCTTCGGCGAGGTGCTGGCAGATTGCTTCGCCTTCACGATCAGGGTCGGCGGCGAGATAGATTGCGTCGGCTTCTTTCGCGGCCTTCTTAAGTTCGGCAACGATCTTTTTGTTGTTGCGTTTCTTCGAATCGGGAATGAGTTCGTACGTGGGTTCGAAATTGTGCTCGACGTCTACTCCGAGGCCCTTCGAGGGCAGATCTTTAATGTGGCCTATCGAGGCCTTAACCAGATAGTCCTTTCCTAAATACTTGTTTATGGTTTTCGCCTTCGCGGGCGATTCTACGATTACTAAATTTTTTGCCATATTCTAATTGGTCTTTGGCTTTTGGTCTTTGGCCTTTACGTGCTCCCAAGGCCGAAGACCCAAGTCCAAAGTCCTACATTCGTCTCACAAAACATCTTCCGGGCAGCGCTCTTACCAACTCTCGTAACTCGAGGGAGAGTAACGCCGCTGTCAACTCCGGAATCGGGAGCTTGCTTTCATCAAACAGCCAATCCACGTGCGCCGGACTGTCGGGAGTCAACAACTTGAACACCGAAGTCTCAGCCGGTGACAGTCCTTCGGGAACCAGGGTCAAACGAGCGGCGAGCGACGTCTCCTTCTTTACGTCAATGGGCGGAGGCAACAACGTCGCCGCGATCTGAGGGGGTAATTCCGTGGCGATGTCCTGCCACTGTTGCACCAGTTTCGCTCCCGCACCCTTGATCAAATAATTGGTGCCGAAAGAGTTTCGTGAAGTGATATTTCCCGGAACGGCAAACACTTCACGGTTCTGTTCGATCGCCAATCGCGCAGTTATCAAAGAACCCGAATTCTCCGCAGCTTCCACAACTACCACGCCGAGGCTCAGTCCGCTAATGATGCGGTTCCGGTAGGGAAAGTTTTCCGAGACGGGTGGTGTGCCTAAAGGAAACTGGCTGACCAGCGCCCCGCCACGGTCCAGGATTTCCGCTGCTAACTTCTTGTGATCACGAGGGTAAACCTCGTCGATCCCGGTGCCGAGCACGGCGACTGTTCGGCCACCACCGTCGAGGGCGCCGCGATGCGCCGCCGCATCAATTCCGCGGGCAAACCCCGAAACCACAGTAACGCCACGTTGGGCCAGGTCGCGCGCCAGCATAATCGCTGAGTTTTGACCGTAGGTCGAACATCTGCGTGACCCGACTACCCCGATACACGGTTGATCCAAACATTCTGACCACGCGCCTTTAACATATAGAACAATTGGCGGGTCGTAAATCTCACGTAAAGATGAGGGATAAACCCCGTCGTCTAACAGCAGGATTTCACCGCCGAGCTGCTTGACCGCGCTGATCTCGGCTTCGGCTCGGAACCGCAAATCGCGGGCGATAATGCTATCAACAGCTTCAGGAGACAGTCGCAACCGCTCCAGTTCGGCTCGGGTGGCGCGATAGACTGCCTGCGCAGAACCAAAGCGCTCCAGGAGTTTGGCAGCGGCGCGAGGTCCGATGCCGGGGGTCATGTTTAGTTCAACCCAATCTCTGATCATGTGAGGATTTCCTTGTAAAAGAGCTCGTTACGTGCGATTCCTGGCGGAGGCGTGTAGGAATCGAACCTACCTGAGCCCGTTCTCACGGTCTCACTAACGGTTTTGAAGACCGCGCCGTTCACCAGAACAGATTCGCCTCCAAATGGAAGCACCAAACCCTACGCGCCATTAAGCTGGACTGTCAAGTTACAGAATGAAAACACGATTTCAACCCTTCCCAATTTGACGTTTCGAATTTCGCGACCTAGAATCCCGAACGAACGTTCGAACCAGAAATCGTGTAAATCATGCTAAATCCTGAAATCATGTTCCAAACCGCGCCGGATCAATACAAACACTGGAAACTCCAGATCGACGGCCCCGTAGCCACGCTCTCCATGGACGTCCAGGAAGACGAGACACTCGCCGAGGGCTACAAACTCAAGCTCAATTCCTACGATCTCGGCGTCGATATCGAACTGGCCGACGCCGTCCACCGACTCCGCTTTGAGCACCCGGAAGTGCGCGTGGTCGTGCTTACGAGTCTTAAACCCAGGATCTTCTGCGCGGGCGCAAATATCTACATGCTCGGCACATCATCCCATGCGTTCAAGGTCAATTTTTGCAAGTTCACTAACGAAACGCGCTGCGCGATTGAAGACGATGCAAGACACTCCGGTCGTCGTTATATCGCCGCGTTGAACGGCACTGCATCCGGCGGCGGTTATGAATTGGCCATCGCGTGCGATGAAATTTATCTGGTTGACGACGGCAACTCGGCCGTTTCCCTTCCCGAAGTTCCCCTCCTCGGAGTCTTGCCCGGAACGGGTGGTTTGACGCGTCTGGTCGATAAAAGAAAAGTGCGCCGCGATCGCGCGGATGTCTTTTCGACACTCGCGGAGGGTTTGAAAGGAAAACGGGCAAGGGAATGGGGACTGATCGATAACTATTTCCCGACGAGCAAGTTTCAGGAGTCAATCGATGCGCGTGTTCAAAAGTTACTTGAAAATGAACCGCCGGCGGGGTCAGGAATCAAACTCAATCCGTTAAAGTTTGAATCGACTGACGATTCGCGAAACTACAAGTATGTAAAACTCCAACTCAATCGCGAACAGCGTTATGCGGACCTGACGGTTCACGCACCCGAAGGCCCTCAGGTGTCCACGATAGACGAGATTCAGGAGTTAGGCGACGCCTACTGGCCGTTGCAAGCTTACCGCGAACTCGACGATGCCCTGCTCCACCTGCGTCTGAATGAACCTTTGATTGGTCTCGTTTGTCTGCGCACCGCCGGCGACGCTCAAACGATCCAGGCCATAGACCAAACGTTGATTGCGAACCGCGAACACTGGTTGGTGCGCGAGATCCTCCTGCACATGGCGCGCGTGCTGCGGCGGCTGGATCTCACGGCGAAGAGTTTCTTTGCAATCGTCGAACCGGGAAGTTGTTTTGCCGGAAACCTGCTCGAGTTGTTACTCGCCTCCGATCGCAGTTACATGTTGATGGATTCAGATGCGTCGATCGCCGTTTCTCAGTTGAACGGCGGCGTGCTGCCGATGAGCAATGATTTGACGCGCCTGCAGTCGCGTTTTCTCGCGGAGCCGAGCACGGTTGAAAAAGTGTTCGGCGCGCGGAAGAGCTTTGACACTGAAGAGGCCGATAAACTCGGACTCATCACGTTCGCGCCCGACGATCTTGATTGGGAAGACGAGATTCGTGTCGCCATCGAAGAGCGCACGTCGCTTTCACCGGACGCCTTGACCGGCATGGAAGCCTCGCTTCGTTTCGCCGGGCCGGAGACGATGGACACAAAGATCTACGGCCGCCTGACTGCGTGGCAAAACTGGATCTTCCAGCGCCCCAACGCCGTCGGTCCGGAAGGAGCGTTGACGAATTACGGCAAGCCGAATAAGGCGCAGTTTGATTTTAAGAGGACTTAGGTTTTGGGTCTTTGGTCTTTGGTCTTTGGGCTTAAGTTTTACAAAGACCAAAGACCTAAAACCAAAGACCAACTTTCAAATGGCAGAAGTAGACTTATGAACTTATACGATCGCATTCCTAACAACGTAAATCTCTCCGAAGACAAGAAGCTTCAGCGTGCGCTCGAGAAGTGGCTGCCAAACTATCTCGACTGGTGGCGCGAGATGGGCCCCGAAGGCTTTCAGGAAAAAGATGTGTGGCTCCGCACCGCTATCGACGTCGGCTCCGAAGGCTGGGCGCATTTCGATTACGTGAAGATGCCTGATTATCGCTGGGGCATCTTTCTTCAACCACCTCAACCTGACGCGAAAGTCGGCTTCGGCGACAACTACGGAAAGCCCGCCTACCAGGAAGTGCCGGGAGAGTTTCGCAACGCATTGCGCCGCATCATCGTGACGCAGGGTGATACCGAACCCGCGTCAGTCGAACAACAGAGACAACTCGGCAAAACGTGTCCCTCGCTCTACGACCTGCGCAATCTTTTCCAGGTAAATGTCGAGGAAGGCCGTCACCTCTGGGCCATGGTCTACCTGCTGCACGGCTACTTCGGGCGTGACGGGCGCGACGAAGCCGATGCCCTCCTTGAACGCCGCAGCGGAAATCCCGACAAGCCTCGTATTCTCGAAGCCTTCAACCAGCCGTGTGACGACTGGCTCAACTTCTTTGCGTTCACGATGTTCACCGACCGCGACGGCAAGTATCAGCTTTCAGCGCTCGCGGAGTCGGGCTTTGAACCACTCGCGCGCACTTGCCAGTTCATGCTGACTGAAGAAGCGCATCACATGTTTGTCGGCGACACGGGATTGGGCCGCGTGGTCCGGCGCACGGCGCAACTGATGAAGCAGGGCGACGTGCGCGAGCTTGGCGGCATTCCGCTCGACATCGTTCAGAAGTACATCAACTTCTGGTTCAGCTACTCGCTCGATCTGTTTGGCGGCGAGATCAGTTCCAACTCCGCTGACTTTTTCGCAGCGGGCTTGAAAGGTCGCTACAAGGAACGCGAGCAGTACACGGAGCACACGGCTGCCGATCAGACGTTTACTATGACGATCGTCGAAGACGGTCAACTCCAAACGCGCGAAGTGCCTCTGCGAAACGCACTGAACGAAGTGTTGCGTGGTGAGTATGTCAGGGACTGTGAGAAGGGCCTGGCGCGGTGGAACAAAGTGCTTGCCGAAGAAGGCGCGAGCGAGCGGCTGTATCTTCCGAATCCGCGTTTTCACCGGCACGTCGGCGAGTTCGCCGGCTACACGTTTGATCTACAAGGCAATCTGATTTCGCGGGAAGAGTTTGAACTGCGCAAGAACGAGTGGCTGCCGACGATGGAGGATCGCGAGTACGTCCGCAGCCTCATGAAGCCTGTGTACGAAGTGGGCAAGATCGCAAACTGGATCGCGCCGCCGGCGGCAGGCATAAAAGGCAAGCCGTTTGAGTTTGAGTATGTTCGGTTGTGAGCGAAGGAATGTTACAGGCGTCTCGATATGATCAGAAATTAGAGTTCATTCTCCGCAGCGCCGCGCGCATTTTCGCGGAGAAGAGTTATCACTCGACGTCGATGCGCGACATTTCGCGGGCGACAAACGTCAGTCTCGCGGGTTTGTATCACTACTGCAAATCCAAGGAAGAGCTCCTCTTTCTGATTCAGGACAACTGCTTCGGACGCGTGCTCGAAGCGTTTGGAGCAACGTCTGCTCGAAGCTGAAGATCCGGTCGTAAAGCTCGGAATTTTTATCGAAAATCACCTTTCATTCTTTGCTGCAAACATGGCGGAGATGAAAGTGCTCTCGCATGAAGCCGAGTCACTTCGCGGTGAGTTGTACACACACGTTTCGACGCGCAAAGACAAGTACACAAAACTCGCGCGCAAGATTCTCGGCGAGGTCCAGCAAACACAGGGAAACAAACCGGCGATTGATTTGACTGTCGCAACCTACGCGCTGTTTGGAATGATGAACTGGATCTACAACTGGTACGATCCGCAGGGTAAACTCAAAGTGTCCGAGTTGGCCCACAACCTTTTACAACTTTTCCTGAATGGCTTTCTCGCGAATGGCCTGGACCAAGAGATGCCCGGCACTGCACACGCTTTGAGATCCGAAAGCCCAGAGCGTTTGGCGGCTGGGTTGAGACAAATCATGGACGAAACCAAATCACGACTCGACTACGAAGCTCGCGAAGGTGTAGCGACTATCACGCTGAACGATCCGCCTGCGAATACCTACAGCTACGAGATGATGCAGCAACTCGATCGCGCGATCCTCACGGCTCGCATGGACGAGTCGGTCCAGGTGATCGTGATCACCGGTAAAGGCGAGAAGTTTTTCTGCGCCGGCGCCGACATTCAAATGCTCGCGAACGTGACGCCCACGTTCAAATACTATTTCTGTCTTCACGCAAACGAAACCCTTTCTCGTTTAGAACAAACGCCGAAGCTTGTAATCGCCGCGATTAACGGTCACTGTGTCGGCGGCGGTTTGGAAGTCGCGATGGCGGCTGATCTTCGCATCGCGCGAAAGAACGCGGGAAAGTTGGGCTTGCCGGAAGTCTCGCTCGGCGTGTTGCCGGGAACGGGCGGCACTCAGCGTTTAGTCAGGATCGTCGGCAAGTCGAAAGCGATCGAACTGATGGCGACGGGACAGCTATTTGATTTCGAACGTGGTCTCGAGCTCGGTATTCTGAATCAGGTTTTTGAAGCGGAAACAGGCGAACGTTTCGCTGAGCTCGTGCGCGAATACGCGCTTCAGTTCACTACGCCAAACAAAGCGGCGCACGCAGTGGGCCGGATCAAACGTGCGGTTCAAACCGGCGCCGAGATTTCTTTCGAACCGGCACTCGCGCTCGAACGCGAGCTGCAGCAGCAACTGTTTCAGTCAGAAGACGCTAAAGAAGGACTCGACGCTTACGTGAATAAGCGGAAAGCTGAGTTTAAGGGGAGGTAGATTTTGTGCTTGGTGCTTAGTGCTTTGTACTTGGTTTAATACAAAGCACTAAGCACCAAGCACAAAGCACCAACCGCCATGTACGAACACATCCTAACCAGCGAAACCGAAGGCATCCTGACCATCACTTTGAATCGTCCGGATAAGCTGAATGCGTTCGTCGGTCACATGCGTCGAGACCTCGCGGAAGCACTCGAGCACGCGGGCAGCGATCGCGGCGTGCGCGTCGTGATCATTACCGGCGCGGGAAGAGCTTTTTGTGCGGGGGGCGACATCGCGTTCATGGCGGAGCTGATGCAACGTCGTGACGCGGAAGAATTCTCGCGCATTCTCGGCGCCGGACGCCGTGTGATACTTGCGATCCGGCAAATGACCAAACCCGTCATCGCTTCGATCAATGGGCCGGCATCAGGAGCTGGTTGTAATCTTGCTCTTGCCTGCGATCTTCGTGTCGCTGCAAACACTGCCACCTTCAGCCAATCATTTGCGAAAGTCGGACTGCATCCTGACTGGGGTGGAACGTATTTTTTGCCGCGTCTGGTGACGCCAAACAAGGCCTGCGAAATGTTCTTTCTCGGTGAGTCGATCGACGCGGCGGAAGCTGCGCGTCTCGGCATCGTCAATCAGGTGGTTGCGCCCGAAGATTTTGGAAGCAGCGACATTGCAACTCGCGGAACGTTTGCGCGCCGCGCCGCCGATCGCACTCGCGGCGGCGAAGCATGCGGTCTACCTGAGCCAGGGCGCCGAGTTGGAAGAAATGCTTCGCTACGAAATCGAAGCTCAGTTGCGTTGTTTTGAGTCTGAGGACGGCCACGAAGGTGTTCATGCGTTTCTCGAAAAACGTGAACCGAATTTTACCGGCCACTGAGCAGGAGCCACAAAAAGGCACATAATGCACAAACAGCAAAGGGAAATGGTTTGTGCTTTTTTCCTACAGCTTTGAGACTAACGATGCTGAAAGAAAAGACGGTATTGATCACGGGCGGTGGGCGAGGGATTGGACGCGCGATCGCGCTTGCCTTCGCACGTGAAGGCGCGCGCATCGCGGTTGCTGCCAGATCCGCCGATGAAGTGAATCAGGTTGCGAGTGAGATTGGTGACCAGGCGATCGCCCTGGTTTGCGATGTCTCGGATCCGGAGAGTGTTGCGCGAATGTTTATCGAGCTGCGCGAACGTTTTGGCGACGCGGACATTCTCGTCAACAACGCAGGCGTCGCGGAGAGCGCCACGCTCGTCAACACCACAGACGAACTCTGGCATCGACATATTTCCATCAACCTCTCCGGAACCTTTTACTGCACGCGCACCGCGCTCCCCGCGATGTTGAAAAAGGGATGGGGACGAGTAATAAACGTCGCTTCGATCGCCGCCAAAACCGGTGCGCCGTACATTGCTGCTTACTCCGCATCGAAGCACGGCGTTTTAGGTCTGACCCGTTCGATAGCCCTCGAAGTTGCGACAACCGGCATCACGGTCAATGCAATCTGTCCCGGTTACGTCGATACGGAAATGGTCTCGCGAGGCATCCAACAAATAACTGCGAAAACGGGTCGCACGGCTGAAGAAGCTTTGGACACACTCAAAAAAATGAGCCCGCAGAATCGCCTCGTCACGCCTGAAGAAGTTGCGGCTGTAGCTTTGCTGCTTGCGTCGGATGCAGGCCGGGGAATCACCGGTCAGGGAATCAATGTCGACGGCGGCAGCGTGCTCTTCTAAAACTGCGCCGCAAGCTCATAAGTAAGTCTGATCGGCAGGCCCATGATGTTGAAGTAGTCGCCTTCGATCTCTTCGATAAACAACGCCGCCTTGCCCTGGATTCCATAAGCGCCGGCTTTGCCGAACGGTTCACCCGAGGCGATATACCAATCGATCTCACTCTCGTTCATTTCCGCAAAACGCACTCGCGTTGTTTCGTAAGCGACTTTGGATTCACCTCCGACTCTCACCACAGCAACTCCCGTTAGAACTTCGTGCCATTTGCCCTTGAGTAAATCCAGCATTCTGCGCGCGTCTGCATCGTCACGAGGTTGGCCCAGAATCTCACCGGCAACAACGACGGTTGTATCCGCGCCCAGCACGAGACCCTCTTGCAGACGTTGGGCCACCGCTTCTGCCTTTGAGCGCGCGAGCCGCTGCACGTAAGTCGCCGGATCTTCATTCGGTTTCAGAGATTCGTCGATGCCGGCCACCATGACTTCGTGTGGCCATCCGGCGCGGTTGAGAATTTCTTTTCGACGCGGGCTGCTCGAGGCGAGCACCAGTTTTTCGCGTAGGTGATCTGCATTTTGTTTCATGGTTCGGCTGTGACTTGCTGCCGCAGAGTTTGCGTGTTTCAATCGGCGATCGCAAGAGCTACTCATGAACCAGTTGATTAAATCATTACCGGGAGTGCTGCGCGCGGCGGGCGAGTCGGAAGAGGTTGCGGAGGCGGCGGCGATCGCGGCATGGAAATTTGCCGCGGGCGAGGGGTTAAAAGATCATGCCGTGCCTTTGAAGCTCGAGAATCGAACGCTGACGGTGGCAGTTTCGGATACGATCTGGCAGAGGCAGTTGCACCTGATGCGAGGGCAGCTTTTGTTTCGTGTGAACTCGATCCTGGGCCGGCCGGTTGTGGGCGCAATTGAGTTCACGATCGATCCGGCGCTCGCGGCCGCGCAGGTCGAAGAACAGCAGCCGGAACAGTCGCTCGACAACGAAGTGCCGCTTGAATTATGGTCTGCGGCGAATGCGATTCAAGACAAAGAGCTGCGCCGCAAGTTTTTGAAAACTGCCGCGCTCTCGCTGAAACGCAAGACTTAAAATCGGAACTTAGACATGCCCATCAATCCGGAAGATATCAAAAAAGTAGCGGACCTCGCGCACCTGGAACTGCCCGAGGAAGAATTGAAAACCTTTGGCTCACAGATCACCGCGATTGTTAACTACGTCGAACAACTCAACGAGCTCGACACCAAAAACGTCGAACCGGCTCTCGGTGGTCTAACCCCTGAAGGCGAAAAGACCGACTCCGCCCGCACCGACGAGGTCGCCGGCTCCCTCGGCCAGAAGACCGCCCTCGCCGAAGCCCCCGATCCGGCTTCGGGCCACTTCCGAGTTCCAAAGGTGCTGTAAGATGTAAGCTCTCTTAAAAATCAATAATCGAAAGGGCGTCCTCACATGAAATTTCCGCCACTTCAACCGCTTCACCATACAAGCCTGCTCAATCGGACCAAATTAAATCTGTATGCTAGACTAACGAGTACGGAGTTAATGCAGTCTCTTGCGCCGGGAGAGCCCGGCTCGCTCAAAGTTCGTAGCGACGGGACGATTCTCGATGGTCATCATCGGGTCGAAATCCTGCGCGAACGTGGCATCGATGTAGACAGTTTGCCGCGTGAAGTTTTGTTTAAGAGCGACTAATTAACTGTGAGATCTGAGATTTACTGGATAGATGGCCCATGGCCGGGCAGGCTGGCAATTCTCGCGCGGCCCAGAGGATCAGACTGGCTTGTTGACGAACTCGCGGGTTGGAAGAACGCAGGGTTGGACGTTGTGGTGTCGTTGCTTACACGAGGTGAAGACTCTGAGCTAGGTCTAAGTGATGAGAGTGAGTTGGCGCAACAGCATGGGTTGACGTTTATTAGCTTTCCAATATCGGATTACAGCGTACCAACGTCGGACAAGGATCTCCGGCAGCTTGTCTCCACATTAGAGGGTTCGTTGGCGCGAGGGAAAAGAGTGGGCATTCACTGCCGGCAGGGTATTGGACGATCTTCTCTCGTCGCGGCTTGCGTCCTGGTGACTTCGGGCGAGTCGCCGGGAACAGCGTTTCAGCATATAACAAATGCGCGCGGGCGCCCGGTCCCGGATACGCCGGAACAGAAGGACTGGGTTGCGACCTTCGCTCGCAGCCGTGAACAGCATTCCATGAGTTAACAGGATCTCGTTTTATCCTGAAATCCTGTCGATAGAAAGATATGTCGCGTCAAAGTGTGGAATTTTCAGTAACGGCGGCTGAGCGGCTTAATGAGACGCTCAATGCGTTTCTCGAGATCGATCGTGAGGGAGCGTTGCGGCGTGCCGAGGAGATTGAGAAGAGCAGTGCGCGCGGCCCACTCGCGGGTATGCCCGTCGCCATCAAAGACAACATCTGCGTCCGCGGAATGCAGACGTCATGCGGCTCGAAGATTCTCGGCGATTATCATCCACCCTACAACGCGACGGTGATCGAACGTCTAACCAACGCGGGCGCGGTCGTAATCGGCAAGACGAATTGCGACGAGTTCGCCATGGGCTCGTCGAATGAAAACTCAGCCTTTGGTCCAGTTCGAAATCCATGGGACACAACACGCGTCTCCGGCGGCTCATCCGGCGGTTCCGCAACTGCCGTCGCGGCTGGAATCGTGCCCGTCGCTTTGGGTTCAGACACCGGCGGTTCAGTGCGCCAGCCCGCCTCCCTCTGCGGTGTTGTCGGTCTGAAACCAACCTACGGCCGCAACTCTCGCTACGGTCTCGTGGCGTTTGCTTCGTCTTTGGACCAGGTGGGCGTGTTTGCAAGAGAGGTCGAAGACGTCGCGCGAGTGCTTGGAATCATCGCCGGGCGAGATCCGCGTGACTCCACGACAGCCGACTTCGCGGTTCCTGATTACACCGCATCACTCGAAGGAGATCTCAAAGGCGCTCGCGTCGGTTTTCCGCGTTCACTTTTCGGCAAAGGTCTGGACCAGGAAGTAAGAACTTCCGTCGAGAACGTCGTGGAAGTTTATCGGGAGTTGGGCGCCGAGATCGTGGAAGTCGAACTACCGCACGCGGGCTACGCGATCGCGGTCTACTACGTCATCGCCACCGCCGAAGCATCTTCGAACCTCGCGCGTTTTGACGGTGTCCGTTATGGCTTTCGGGCTGAAGAGACACCGGAGCTGCGCCAGATGTACCGCAAGACGCGTGCGGAAGGATTTGGACCGGAAGTTAAACGGCGCATCATGCTCGGCACTTACGTGCTCTCCGCCGGTTACTACGACGCCTACTATCGCAAGGCCCAGCAGGTGCGAACGCTAATCAAAAATGATTTTCTGAACGCCTTTGAGCGTTGCGATGCGATCATTACGCCAACGTCGCCCACGCCTGCTTTTGCGATTGGTGAAAAGGTGGACGATCCCCTCGCGATGTACCTGAACGATATCTACACGGTTACCGCAAACCTCGCCGGTGTTCCCGGCATCAGCGTGCCGTGTGGTCTATCTTCCGAACGTCTGCCGATCGGTTTTCAGTTGCTTGGACCATACTGGTCGGAACCGATGCTCTTGAAACTGGCCCACGGCTACGAGCAGGCGCGACCGTTCATGGAAAGACCGCCGATCAGCGCGTCATAGACTGCGTTTCTGCAATCTGCGGAGTCTGGCGTTTGCGTCTTTCGGACTTGTCGGGAATGAGGTCGCCGGTGAAGAGCTCGACCACGCCTTTGGCGGTGCCCACAATGGGCGTCACATCCAACCCGACGTGAACCGCTCCCGGTAACAGGCCTTTTTTCCTGATCTCATAGCCGGCAAGCGCGACGGCGAAGAGCGATCCGACAATGGGAATCGGCTTAATGAGACGCTTGGCTAAGCGCCATCCACCAGCCCTGATAATTTTGCGTTTTACCGTAGTCATCTCGTTTTCGATAGAAGCACAAGTTTCCTTCAGAGTTCAAGTTTCTCCAAACGTGATAGCATGCATTCGATGCGGCTCAAGCTCTTTCTGACAGTATTCCTACTCATTGCAATCGCGTTGTTACTTTCCTGTCGTCCCGGCGCCGGCAATCGAAGCCGCCTGCTAATCTACACGCCGCACGGAAAAGACCTGCTCAACGACTTCATCGCGCGCTACAAACAGCGCTACCCGGAAGCGGACGTCCAATTTCTCGATATGGGCTCGCGCCAGGTGCTCGAGCGCGTGCAGGTTGAACGGAACCGGCCGCAGGCTGACCTCTGGTGGGGCGCTTCGCACACGACTTTTCAAACCGCTGCCGACGATAATCTGCTGCTCGAGTTTCGCCCAAGCTGGGCCGACAAAGTTCCCGCCTCATCGCGCGACGCGAGCGATCGGTGGTACGGCACTTACGAAACACCCCAGGTGATTGCATACAACAGCGAGGCAGTCAGCGCTGAAGAAGCCCCGCGCGACTGGGACGACGTGCTCGATCCGAAGTGGCGCGACAAGATCCTGATTCGCAATCCCAATCCCTCCGACACGATGCGCGCGATCTTCGGCGCGATGATCTGGAGGTTTTACAAAGACACCGGTTCAACGGATCGCGGCTACGACTGGCTGCGCAAGCTCGACGCCAACGTTCACGAATACACGGCCGATGGAACGCTGCTCATGCAAAAGCTCGCGCGCCGCGAAGGCCTGGTGACGCTTTGGGACATGCCCGACGTGCGTCTGTACAAGGAACAGAAAAACTTTCCCGTCGGTTACTTTGTGCCTGCGAGTGGCACGCCGGTGATCATCGACGGCATCGCGATCGTTCGCGGTGGTCCCAACCAGGAAGAAGCGAAACGCTTTTATGAGTTCGTGACCACGCCCGAGAGTTTGGCCTACGCGGCGCAGAAGTATTACCGCATTCCCGTACGCACTGACCTCGAGCGCGCGCAACTCCCGGCCTGGATGAATGAGCCATTTACGCGTCTGCCCTTAGACTGGGAGCTGTTGCGAAAGAGTGGCGGCGATTGGTTAAGATACTGGGATACGGAAATACGTGGGCGCGGGAAACCCTAAAAGATCATTTGCCATTTGTCATTTTCCATTTGCCATTTTGGAGTGCGGCGGCTTGACGCCGCTTTGTTCTCGAGTGTGTGTGTTCGAGACTAAAGCGCCGTCAAGCCGGCGCATTCCATAATTTTTACCATGTCGTTCTTGTCTCTTAAAAATGTCTCCCGCACGTTTGGAACGACGCGCGCCGTCGCGGACGTCTCACTCGACGTCGCCCAGGGTGAATTCTTCGGCCTCCTTGGGCCATCCGGTTGCGGCAAGACAACTACTCTCCGCATGATCGCCGGTCTCGAGAAACCCGACGCCGGATCGATCTATTTCCAGGGCGCCGACATTACCAACCTGCCGGCCGAGCGACGCGGCTTCGGCATGGTTTTTCAAAACTACGCTCTCTTCCCGCACCTGAACGTTTTCGATAACGTCGCTTTCGGACTGCGCGCGCGTCACAAGTCCAAAGCGGAAATGGCCGAACGCGTCGCGAGCGCGCTCGAACTGGTCCAGCTTCCGGGTTACGGCAAACGTGCAGTCGACGAACTCTCCGGCGGACAACAGCAACGCGTCGCGATCGCACGCGCAATCGCCATCGAGCCGGCCCTCCTCCTGTTTGACGAGCCACTTTCGAACCTCGACGTCTCTCTGCGTGAGGAAACTCGCAGCGAGTTGCGCGAACTCGTCACACGTCTGGGCTTGACCGCAGTCTACGTCACACACGATCAGGAAGAAGCGTTTGCCCTCTGCGATCGCATCAGCGTCATGGTCGGCGGCAAACTCATGCAGACCGGGCGCCCACGCGAGCTCTACGAACAACCCGCGGAAATCTCAGTTGCCGGTTTCCTGGGTAGAAACAACTTGATCAAAGCCATGCGTCTGAGTTCGAGCAAAACCAGCGACGGTGAATTCAAAACCCTCGAAGGCGAGCACACGCTTCGTTTGACGGTGAAACACGAAGAGCTCGCGCCGTTGAACAAACCAGTCATTCTCGCGATTCGCCCCGAGCACGTTCAGCTCAACACCAGCAACAACGGTAATCAAAACTCACTGCACGGAAAAATTCGCGAGATCGTCTTCGCCGGAGCGACTTCAACCGTGCGTGTTGACGCGAGCGGGCTGCTACTCGAAGCCCTGGTGTTGCGGACGGACGGACTTGAAGTGGACCAGCCGTGTAACGTAATCCTCCCGCCTGATCATCTGACACTTTTGCCAAACGAGTGAGCGCGGGTTCAGCAAAATCGAGGGTCCTTGTTGATTCGTGGATGTCCGTGGTCTTATTGCTCATCACGGCCGTCGTCCTCGTTTACGGCGTCATCTATCCAAATCTCTCGGTAGTCATCACCTCGTTTCAACGCGCCGGCGTATGGACACTCGCCAACTATCGTGAGTTGCTCTCGCAAGGCGTGGTCCTTGAAGCGATTGTCAGCAGTCTCGTGTTGTCGATCGGCACCGTGCTTCTGTGTGCGCTCGTCGGCGTTCCGCTCGCGTTTCTCTTTGAACGTTTCAGTTTCCCGGGACGGCGACTCTTCGCCGCACTCGCCGCGCTCCCACTCGTTCTGCCGCCACTCGTGGGCACCGTCGCTTTTATTTTTCTTGTCGGCGAGTCAGGAATCCTGGCCCACGGCATTCAAAGTCTTTTCGGCTTACAAAACCCGCCGTGGCGTCTGCGCGGCTGGCCCGCGCTCTTGTTGTTTCATACTTACACGATGTATCCGTTTTTCTACGTGCTCACAGGCGCGGGACTGCGAAGGATCGATGCGAGTCTCGCGGAAGCCGCACGCAGTCTCGGCGCTTCGAGCGCCGTCGTAGTCAGACGCGTACTACTTCCACAACTAACGCCGTCGCTGCTCGCCGCCGCCTTACTTACTTTCATGACTTCGATGGCTTCGTTCAGCGCGCCCCTCTTTTTTGGCGGCGACGTGCGCGTGTTGACGCTTGAGATTTTTACGGCGCGACAGCGTGGCGACATCGTCGTTGCAGTTACGGAAACAGTCATACTCGCGATCATCTCCCTCGCGGCCCTCATCGTCTTCCAACGTTACGAAGGAACCCGCAGGTTCGCGGCGGCGGCAATGAAAGGCGCGCCACGCAGGCGTGTGAGCATCGCGAGTGGAACCACGCGCACGCTCGCAACGATCGTCGCCGTGCTCTTCGCGATCGCTCTCGTGCTGCCGGTCGCGACTCTGCTCCTGGTCAGTTTCGCGCAGGAAGGTTCATGGACCACGCAAACCTTGCCGTCTGCCTACACACTCGGAAATTATCAGAGACTGTTTAGCGACCCATTTGCCGCCGAAGTGTTCTTCAACAGCTTTACGATGTCGGCGATCGCGGCGGTAGCGGCGCTGCTATGGAGCTTTTGCGTGGTGATATTGCTGCGGCAACGAAAGGACGGCGGTAACTTCGCCAGTCGCGGCTGGCGGCGTTTGCTGTCGTTACTGGTGTTGATTCCGTGGGCGCTGCCCGGCACGGTCGTGGCGGTCTCCATCGCGGAGGCTTATGGCAGCCCCGGTTCCCTGCTCGGATCTTTTGTCCTTGTCGGAACTTTCTGGATCCTGCCGGTGATTTATTTTCTACGTTTTATGCCCCTCGTGGTGCGTGCGCTGCAGGCGAGCATGGAGCAACTCGATCCGACTCTCGAGGAGGCTGCGGGCTCGCTCGGCGCTCGCGCATGGCAGAGATTCGCGCGTGTCACCCTCCCACTCGTGTGGCCGGGCGCAGTCGCGGGAACCCTGCTGGCATTTGTGATCGCGTTGGGCGAATATGTTGCTTCGGTGCTGGTGTTCGTCCCGGCCAATCGACCGATCTCGATCGCGATTGCATCTGAGTTGCGTGATTTCAATCTCGGCGCTGCGGCGGCGTACGGAGTGATATTGATTGTAATCATCTCGATCAGCATGGTCGTCGCGGGACGGTTGGAGCGATTACGAGGTTAATTGCAAATGAATCTGCGTAAACTGCGTTATCTGTGGATAGTTGTTTTATCACTGCTTCTGATTGTGCCGCCCGCGCATTCAGAGCCTGACAAAGCAGCGCTTCACCAGGCTTTACTCGATCTCACAAACTCATGGACGGTAATGTGTGTCGCCGCTCATCCGGACGACGAAGACGGCAGCACTTTAACTGTCCTGCGCCGCAAATACGGAATTCATACCGTCTCGTTGTTCTCGACATTTGGCGAAGGCGGGCAGAACGCCGTCGGTCCGGAACTTTACGAAGAACTCGGAGTCATTCGCGCTCGCGAAACCATGGCGGCTTCCGATGTACAGGGATCTGAACCGCACTTTCTCGGCTTCCGCGATTTTGGTTTCTCGAAGTCCGCTGAAGAGACCTTTCGCGCCTGGGGTGAAAAAGAGACGCTGCGGCGCATGGTGCTGCAAATTCGTTTGCTGCGTCCTGACGTGATCATCACGAATCACGACACGGGTAGCGGCCACGGTCATCACCAGGCAACCGGCCGGATCGTGCTCCAGGCCTTTGATGCTGCTGCCGATCCAAAACAGTTTCCCGAACAACTCGCTCAAGCCCCCGCGTGGCAAGTGCAACGACTATTTGTGCGCTCTCGTGGACAGGCCGATCCGTCAACTGGTCCACAAGCTCCACCACAAGTCATAACGATCGATCCGAACGAAACCGATCCGGTTCGAGGAGTTACATTCGCGCAACAGGCACTCGCCGGCTTGCAAAAACATGCGACGCAGGGACCATGGCCAAAGACAGTCCCGCCCGGCGGTGCGCGGCAGATTCGCTACAGCCTCGTTCGTCAGGTTCCGTCAGCGGGTGCCCTTCCGGCGAATGCGAAAACGCCCGTCGATGGGTTGACCTTACCCGAGCCGGTAGCGACAAAGTTTGTAGCGCCTACGATCGAAGGTAAGCCACTGACTGAGTTTACCGACCGCCCGCTCGAAGTGCTCGTCTCGCTTCTCAACGCCAAGCGGCGGGGCGTGTTTACGGCTCCAAAAGAAATTGTCGAGACGGATCCACAGCGGTTTAAACTCATGGCCTCTCGTATCGACAAAGCGCTGGCGGCGGTGAGCGGCGCTTCGGTTGGCCTGGGCGCCGAAGGCTCCGCGCTCATTCCGGATGAAGAGACAAAGCTTGCGGCCGTGGTTACCAACACCGGCGTGGCTGAGATTCAGATCAAGCAATTGAAGTTTCGCGGTCTCGGGTTGGACACGCGTCTCAACGCGGCGGACAAGACGTTGCCCGGAACCGAAACGTCAGCGGAGATAAAATTCACGACGCCAAAGAACGCGAGTTTGAGTGTTCCGGCTTCGGAACATCTTTACGATGGGCGCTTGTTTGGCGAACCGCTGCGACTCGAAGCTGAGCTCGTCATCGAAGGCGTCTCGTTTGTGATCGCCAACGAGACTCGCAGAGATATCGTTCCCGCGGTGGAGATACTCGAAGTCGAACCTTCGCCTTACGTGAGTACGCCGGCGACTTCGCAGAAACCTCTCGACTTCCGCGTTACGTTGAAGAACCATCGCTCGTCAGCTTTTCGTGGGCTGTTGCGAGTGAGCGGCCAGAGTCTCGAAACGGGGCGCGAGATCAATCTCGGTCCAAACGCGACCGAAGCATCGCACATCGTGGTCCGCACTACTCTGCCTTTGAGTGGAATGATCCAGGGTTCTATGGTTGCGATCACGGTGGACCAGCCGATACCGAAGGATCCGATTTCGAAGCGAACCGTGCCGCTTGTTTACGCCGATGCGATCGTGGTGAGCGGACGGAAAGTCGGTTACCTGCCCAGCTACGACGAGACCCTCGAGCGAGCACTCACGGCTCTCGGCGTGGATGCGAAGAAACTGACCGTCGACGAGATCGCGAAGTCAGACCTGTCGCCGTTTCAAACGATCGTGATCGACAATCGTGGTTACGAAGCGCACCAGGATTTGATCCCGATCAATAATCGATTACTGAAGTATGTCGAAGACGGCGGCACCCTGCTCGTGTTCTATCATCGTATCAACGAATGGAATCCCAACGAGCAACGAGCGCGCCCGCAACTCGCGCCGTACCCGATTATTCTCGGGAACGAGCGGGTAACGGAAGAGGATGCGCCCGTAACGTTTCTACAGCCGCGGCATCCGTTGCTGCACTTTCCAAACAGGATCACGCAAAAGGATTTTGCGGACTGGGTGCAGGAACGAGGACTTTATTTTCCAAACGATTGGGACCCACGCTACGCGGCCGTGTTAGCAACCGGCGATCGAGGTGAACCTCTTTTGAAGAGCGGTTTGCTGGTCGCGCCGTATGGCAGGGGAAACTACATCTACACGAGCATGGTCTGGTATCGACAACTGCGCGCGGGACTGCCCGGCGGGTACCGCATGTTCGCGAATTTGATCAGCTATGGACGTCGCAAGGAGGATTGAGTTGAAGCGGGGGCAAGCCACCCTTCCTGACTTGTTCTGTTTTACAGCGCTCAGGGACTTGTCTGTTTACAGAGCCCAGGGACTTGTTCTGTTTACAGAGCCCAGGGACTTGTTCTGTTTACAGAGCCCAGGGACTTGTTCTGTTTTACAGCGCTCAGGGACTTGTTTCTGTTTACAGAGCCCAGGGACTTGTTCTGTTTACAGGGCCCAGGGACTTGTTCTGTTTACAGAGCCCAGGGACTTGTTCTTTTACAGAGCCCAGGGACTTGTTCTGTTTTTCAGCGCTGAGGGACTTGTTCTGTTTACAGAGCCCAGGGACTTGTTCTGTTTTTCAGCGCTGAGGGACTTGTTCTGTTTTAGAAAGCTCAGGGAGGAGTTAGATCAAAATGGAAAGAACAGGGTCAGGAAGGGTGGCTTGCCCCCGCTGTTTAGGCTGGTGAGTCGAGCATCGCTTCCTGTTCCAAAGGCTCTTCGCCTTCGAGCTTTACGCGTGCGCGTTCGAGAAAGGTCTTGATCATCTCTCGGACGCGTTTTTGCATCTCCGCACTGATCGCACCTTCCCCAACCAGTATCGCGAAACGATGCAGATCCTTTGCGTGCTGCCGGCGAAGCTCGACGTGCTGCACGATCTTGATCAGCACGTTGTGCCCGCGTTCTTCAAACGCAGCGGCGTAACGCAGATAGTTTTTCATCTCTGAACGCGCCGGCGACCACTCGAGACGCTCCGGAGAGTCTTCAGTCTTCTCGACGGTAAAGGTTGCATGAACGGCGCCAATGATCGGCACTTCAGCGCGAACCGCCCAACGCATGATGCCGCCGGCTTCTTTGCGTATACCTTCGATACCAGGCATGAGATCCGCAAAGTTGCGAAGCTCGCCGAAAAACTCACGGGCCTTTTCGATGGTGGTCCGCAATTCCAATTGATCCGCGTAGGAGGCCTTAATTCGAAACATTTTTTCTCCGTTAACCGTTTTCTCAGACAATCTTGATGCGCGAGGGAGAGGACTTGGTTTCCCGTATCGCCACTGCTAAGTTACACGAGGACTGTTTGCTAGTAAATATCTAAGTTGCCGGGTAAGAAATTTTTAACATGACATTCAACGACAACTGCCCGCGCTGCGACAACACCGGGCTCAAGGAGTGGGCGGAGTTGAACGACGAAGAGCGCGAAATCGTCAAACGGTTGCCTCACTCGGCGGACTTTTCGCTTGCCGAAAGACAGGCGCATCACCGCTGGTGTACACGCTGCTGGTGGGAAGATTCAGCCACTGATTACACGCAAACGTCCGCGTAGATTAGGCCGCAAAAAAGCACATAGAACACAAATGAATTTTTAAGACATTTGTGCTTTTGTGCTTCTTTGTGGAAGGATTCGGTTGTAGGCTTCTCGGATTGATTGCATTTGACCGTTGAGCGTCTCCTGCAGCTCGGACACGGAACCAAAACCCATTCGCAACGCCACGTCTCTGGCGGTCGCGTGATTCGGATCGGGCAAGCGCGTCGAGCGGCCGACGATGAGTCTCAGGTTGTGATCGATCGAACGCAGCAGGCTGTAACCACTACTCAAAGTTAAAAAGTCTTCTTCACTCAGCGATCCCTCCTCGCGCAAACGTTCGAGCGTGAAGGCAGTAGATCGATCTTCACCTTCGTCGAGAACTTCATCACGCAACTGCAAATAGCGCGCGGCGAAATAAACATCCAGCATTCCGCCCTGGCCGTACTTGATATCAGTTCCCAACTTCCTGCGGCCCGGGCCTTTCTCTTTTTCAAGCCGGTCCCTGACTCGACGAGTCACAGCTTTCAACTCCTCCGGATCGAGCTTAAAAGCGTTCGCATGAATGCGATGCCGAGCGTGTACCTCGACCATTTTTCCCAGCTCCTGATCGCCGCCTACACAACGCAGCTTCGCGTAAGCCAACCACTCCCAGGGCGCACTCTGCTCTTTCAGATACTCCAGAAAACCTTCCGAGCTTGTCACGAGTGGTCCATTCTTGCCGTGTGGACGTAAACGCAAATCAACACGATAGAGATAACCTTCACGCGTGATACTCGAGAGCGCGGCGATCATCAGCTCCACGAGACGCGAGTAAGTCTCGTCCTGTGTCAATGTTTTGATTGGCGATGGGACAAGCGAATCGTACGTGATCAGGATGTCCAGATCGGATCCGTAATCGACGCCGCCGGTGCCGAGACGACCCAGACCGTAGAAAGCGATTCTTGGCCCACCACTAAACGAGCCGTAGCGACGTGCCATTTCACGCCGGGCGATGAGATAAGCGACGTTCATGCTCGCCGTTGCCAACTCGGTTTGTAACCTATTGGTCTCGAAGATCGAGAGCTGGTTGGAAACGTCGAGCGCGCCGATCTCGGCAATCAACTCCGCCCACTGAAGCCGCAGCGCCGCAAGCTCCGCCGGGAACGTCTTCTCCGCGTCGATGGCGGAACGCAGGATGGCGCGGTAGTCTCGACGCAGCGACGTCGCTGCCGACCTTCCGAGGGAAGTAATCAGCGCCGGGTTTGCGGCAATCATTTCGGCGAACGAATCGGACGAGCCACAGAGCTGCATGAGCGCGGCGAGATTGGTTTGAGAGATCTGAATGTGACGATCGGTTTTTTCGAGTGACGCGGCAATACGAGCAGCTTGGACCAGGGCGCGATGAGTGTTCAGTGATTTGCGTGCAAGTGACAGCAGCAAACTCGCAAGAGATTTGATCTTATTCTCCCACGTCTTGTCCATGTGCAACGCGAAGACGCGCGCTGACGCAACTGCTAAAGCCATGTCCTGGTCCACGGCGTTCGAGATCTAGGGGCGGAGTGTCTGCGGCGATCTCCGGCGTGCTGTCGTCGCCTTCCGCAAACAGGCGGTCGTAAGTGTTGCGCACGTTCGCAACGTGCGTTTTCAACACGGCGGCAAAATCGCTTCGCGTCAAGTTTCCCATGCGGCGTGCGATGAGTGTTTGTGCTTCTTCTCCATCAGGCACGGTGTGAGTTTGCAGCCCGTGCTCCATCTGTAGCCTGTGCTCCAGGCTGCGCAGAAAGTAGTAAGCGTCGGACAATTCGCTGCGTTCGGTTTGCGTTATAAAGCCGCGGTCGGCGAGACGTCCAAGACTCACGAGCGTGTGCGGCACACGTAACCAATCGTCACGGCCTCCATGGGCCAACTGCAGCGCTTGCGCGATAAACTCGATCTCACGAATTCCACCGCGCCCGAGTTTCACGTTGAAGCCGCTCTTCTTTTCAACCTGCCGATCGATCTTCTGTTTTGCTAAACGGACATTCGCGAGTGCGCCGCGTACTGAGACGTCGGGCCGGAAGACGTAAGGCGTAACTGTCTCTTTGAAATGCGCGAAGAGTGCTGCTGAACCAGCCGCCGCGCGCGAGCGAATCAATGTCTGGCGCTCCCAATCCTGTGCCGACTGCATGTAATAACGTGTCGCTTCCTGCAGCGAACAGGCGAGCGCGCCGTCGCGGCCGTGTGGACGAAGACGCAAGTCAACGCGATAAGCAGCGCCCTCGCCGCCTGACTGGCCAACCAGACGCGCGATCGTTTCCGAAAGCTTTACGAAATACTCGCGATTGCTGACCTCGCCGCGGTCGCCTGAACCGGCGGTCGTGCCGTCGTCCGAGTAAAGGAAGACAAGATCGATATCCGAAGCGTAGTTGAGCTCCATCGATCCGAGCTTGCCGAGTGCGATCACGCAAAACTCAGCGGTGGCGCTGCGGCCGCGCTCGTCGACGTGGCGTGGCAAACCATAACGATTGTCGAGGTCCTGGCGCGCGAGGCTTAATGCGTAGTCAAGAATCGCGTCGGCGAGGTTCGACAACTCTTCCGTTGTTTCGACGAGAGTTTGGGAACGGCGAATATCGTGCAGGTAAGTGCGCAGCAACTCACGGCGTCGAAAACGCGCGAGCAACACCTGGGGATTCAAAGAAGAATTAGTTAGTGCAAAACGCGCGAGAGATTCCTTCAACTCGTCACTGGTTCTGACACGTGGATCGGCTCGTTCGCGAGATAACCAGGAAAGGTATTCAGGGTTCTGTTCGAGAGTTGTGGCTAAAAGCGGACTCCACGCGGCGAGCGCGAGCACGTCGGCCAGCAGCGCCGGTTGTTTGAGAAGGTTCTGATACGCGCGTGGCTGCTCTTTACCGAGCCGCTCGAGAAACAGGCGTGCGCCGTTCGGATCCGGCAGATCCCGAAGTAGAAACTCTGTGGGGTTGTCAGTTGGCACACGTCCATTCTACAAAGCTAATAGGTTCGAGCGCCTCCCTGGAGTGCGGTGCCTTGGCACCGCTTTGTCAAAGCGCCGACAAGTCGGCGCACTCCAGGGAAATGCGCAATCCTAAATGTCGTAATACAGCGAGAACTCGAGGGGATGCGGCCGCATGCGCAACGGCGTGATCTCCTTGTCGCGCTTGTAGGTGATCCAGCGTTCGATCAATTGCGGACTAAACACGTCGCCCTTCAGCAGAAAATCGTGATCCGCTTCGAGCGCTTTTAGTGAATCGTCGAGCGAACCGGGCAGAGTCGGAACGTCCTTCAACTCTTCCGGCGAGAGATCGTAGATGTCCTTCTCGAGTGGTTCACCGGGATCGATCCGGTTCTGAACACCGTCAATGCCGGCCAGCAGCATCGCCGAAAACGCGAGGTACGGATTGCACGACGGATCGGGCGGACGAAACTCCAGTCGCTTGAGTTTTGGATTCGTCGAAAACATCGGGATACGGATCGCCGCCGAACGGTTGCGAGCGGAGTAGGCAAGATTCACCGGCGCTTCAAAACCCGGCACCAGACGTTTGTAGCTATTCGTCGTCGGCGCGGCGAACGCGACAATAGCCGCCGCATGTTTTAAAAGCCCACCAATGTAATAGCGCGCCATCTCGGAGAGACCGGCATAGCCGTCGCCCGCAAAGAGAGGTTTCTCACCTTTCCACAAAGACTGGTGACAGTGCATTCCCGAACCGTTATCGCCATACAAAGGTTTCGGCATAAACGTCGCCGACTTCCCAAACTGGTGCGCAGTATTACGAACTACATATTTAAAAATTTGCAGATTGTCGGCCGTGCCCAACATCGTGGCATAACGAAAATCGATCTCACATTGACCCGCAGTCGCCACTTCGTGGTGATGACATTCGACAGTAACGCCACACTTGCCCAGCGTCAGAGAGATTCGGAGCGCAGGTCACCTAAAGAGTCAATCGGAGCGACGGGCACGTATCCTTCTTTTGGACGAATGCGATAACCGAGATTGGTACCGGAAAACTCATTTGCCTCGCGGCCGCTGTTCCAGTGCGCTTCATCCGAATCGAGGGAAAACCCCGCGGAATTTTGTTCGTTATGAAACTTGACGGAGTCAAACACAAAAAACTCCGCTTCGGGTCCGAAGTATGCGGTATCGGCGAGGCCGGTGAATTTCAAATAACTCTCGGCGCGTTCCGCGACTGAGCGTGGATCGAACGAGTAGCCTTGTTTGGTTGTCGGCTCGACGGCGCGGCCGATTAGGCAGAGTGTCGGTTGCTCGGAAAACGGATCCATCCAGGAACGAGAAGCGTCAGGCACGAGAAGCATGTCTGACTCGTGAATTGCTGCCCAGCCACGAATTGAAGATGCATCGAAGCCGAAACCGTCTTCGAATTGTTCCTCTCCAAGTTCGGCGATGGGGAAGGTCAGGTGATGCCAGGAGCCGGGTAAATCGGTGAAACGAACAGAGACGAACTTGGCGCCCTGATCGCTAGCATATTTCAAGACAGTCTTAGGGTTCATGTGATCTCCTGCAAGATTAAGCGAGTGTTGGGGGTGCTCTTCGCCCCGGCGTGGTGGTTGGTGCGAAGTATGTTGGCGTGCTTAACGACTCTAGGAAAACAGTCGTGCGGCATTGAACGGCTACGAGTAAAAAACTGCCATTATAGGCACGGCTCAGTTGATGTCAAGGGCTGCGATGTTTGGAGTGCGGCGGCTTGACGCCGCTTTAACCTTCGCTTCGTGTTCGAAGATCAAAGCGGCGTCAAGCCGCCGCACTCCAAAACCCTAGTGTTTCCATGCAAATCCGTGTTTTTACTGGTCCTTATGAAACAAAAAAGTTATAGACCGCAATGGGCATTTTCTGTTACATTGCGCCACTAAAGCGTTCCACCCAACACAACTCCGCAACTCGATTCGGGAAAATGTACATCTGTGTTTCAGCTAAGGGAATTCACATCGATCAAGTTTTATTAAGGCAGGAGACCGCCAATTGACCACGGCAATCGAGCAAACGCTCGAAACTTACGGAATCGAAAACTGGGGCGCTGGCTACTTTGATGTAAACCGGAAGGGAAATCTTATCGTCCGTCCTGCGGAGGGAGATCCACGCTCGGCGGACCTCAAAGAGATCATTGACGACCTGGCCAAACGAGGCATCACCACGCCCGTGCTGCTGCGCTTTCCGCAGTTAGTTGCAGCTCAAGTCCGAAAACTTCAGCGCGCCTTTAGCCGCTCCATTCGCGAGTTTGAATACCAGGGTGCGCACATGTGTGTTTACCCGATGAAGGTAAATCAGCACAGGGCCGTAGTGGAAGAGTACCTGCGCGAAGGTTCCCGTTACGACTTCGGACTTGAAGCCGGTTCCAAAGCCGAACTCTACGCTGCCCTCGCACTCGAACAACCGGGCGACAGCCTGCTTGTGCTCAACGGCTTCAAGGATCAGGAGTTTATCGAGCTTGCGTTCGCAGGTGCGAAGGTCGGCAAGAAAGTCGTGATCGTGATCGAGAAGTTGAATGAGCTCGATCACGTGCTCAATGTAGTCGAGCATCACGAGGGCGCGCTGCCGATGCTTGGCATGCGCGTGAAGCTCTACTCGAAAGGTTCAGGCCGCTGGGAAAAATCCGGCGGTGAAGCTGCCAAGTTTGGTTTGACGACAACCGAACTGCTGGAAGTAATCCGGCGTCTCGAAGAAGCCGATCGCATGGACATGTTGAAGCTGCTTCACTTCCATATCGGCTCTCAGCTCACCGATATCAAACGCATCAAGAATGCGATGAAGGAAGCCGCTCGCGTGTACGCGAAGGTCTACCAGATGAAAGTTCCGGTCGATCTGCTGGACGTCGGAGGCGGCATGGCCGTCGACTACGACGGATCCAAGACGGCCTTCGACTCTTCCGCAAATTATACGGCGCAGGAGTTTGCCAACGACGTCATCTACACCATCAAACAGGTGTGCGACGACGAGAACGTTCCGCATCCGACGATCATTCAGGAATCCGGACGTTTCCTCGCGGCGTATCACGCAATTCTGGTTACGAATGTCCTTGACGAGATCGAAACGGTCGTCGAAGACATCACGCCCATCGAGATCGGCGAAGACGATCCGCAGGTTGTGATCGAACTCGGCGATCTGCGCGAGTCGATCACCGTCAAGAACTATCGTGAGTACTATCACGACGCACTTGAACATCGGGAAGAGTTGTTCACGTTATTCAACCTCGGACTGATCACTCTCGAAGATCGTGCGAAAGGCGAAGTGCTCTTCTGGGACGTCTGCGAACGTGCCGACAAGTATGCACAGCAGGCGAAATACGTGTCGGAAGAGTTTGGCGAACTGCGGCGGCTGCTCTGCGCCAAGTACCTGACTAATTTTTCCGTGTTTCGTTCCGTGCCCGATCACTGGGCGCTCGATCAACTGTTTCCCGTCGTGCCGATTCACCATCTCAACAAGACGCCGACCGAGTACACCACACTCTGTGATATCACCTGCGATTCAGACGGCATCATGGACAAGTTTGTCGACCTGCACGACGTCAAGCAGGTGCTCGAGCTGCACACCCTTAATCCTGATGAGCCCTACTATCTCGCATTCCTGCTCGTCGGCGCTTACCAGGAAGCGATGGGCAACAATCACAACCTTTTCGGAGCGCCGCACGAAGCGCACATACATGTCGACGAAGAAGGTTTCCTGATCAAGAAAGTCATTAAGGGAACCACTGTAGGCGCCGCCGCGGAGCGAGCGCGCTATGAGCGCAGCCTGCTGCACGACGGCTTCAGACGTTTGATCTCTCGTCGTGTCAAAGACGGAGAGTTGAGCGAAGCTGACGGCGCGGAACTGGCCCAGTTTTACGAGTCTCGTTACGAGGCTTACACCTATCTTGCAGTGAATGGAGTGAAATCCCGCTCCCGGCGCAGGACCGATTATTAATTATGTAATTCGCAAAAATTTATATGAACTCAGTCCGAGAGGTTGACAACCTGCATGGTCACTCAGCGCAAACCTAAAGCATCGAAGTATTTGACCACTCCCACGCGTCCAGTCCAGGTGGATCGCGATCGTTCGGTGGCCGGACTCCTCGAGAAGATGGAAGGAACAGGCTTCGGAGGCCGCCAACTCGCCGAGGCCCACCGTATTTGGCTCGACATGCTTGGCGACAACACCACTATCATGGTCGCCGCGTCCGGCGCTCTCATTCCCGCGGGAATGCGCCGACTGCTCGCTTATGTAATCAAGAATCGTTTTGTTGACGTGCTGGTTTTATCGGGCTCCGTGCTTTTTCACGATCTTCACGAAACCCTCGGCCGTTATCATTTCCAGGCCCACCCAACCATGACCGATGCGGAGTTGGAATCCGCACAGATCAGCCGCATGTGGGACCTGCTCGCCAGTGACGAAGAATATCGTGAAGCGAAAGAATGGATCGGCGGCTTCACTAATCAACTCGATCAAACACGCCCTTACTCGCCACGAGAGTTTTTACACCTCCTCGGCCGAGAGCTGGCCGAGATCGCGTCCGAAGACGGCGTGCTGACATCAGCCTATAAAGCGCGCGTTCCGATCTTTTGTCCCGCAATCGCGGATAGCGGTCTCGCGGTCGGCATCGCCGGCGCTCGCTTCGAGAAAAAGAACAATTTCATGTTCGATGTTATTCAGGACGTGCTCGACATGATGAACGTCATGACCAACGCGCGCGTCTCCGGAATTCTTAACCTCGGCGGCGGGACAACGAAGAGTTTTATTCAACAGGCGACGCTCTCGTCTTTTCTGCAAAAGGAACATCATCACGGGCACAAGTATGCGATTCAGATCTCAACCGACGCTCCGCATCCGGGCGGGAGATCTAACGCCGTCTCGTTCGATGAAGGATTGATCTACGGAAAGCTTGCTCGCGGCGCACACACGGCTTACGTTCCCTGCGACGCAACCATCGCCCTCCCGATCCTGATCACTTCGCTTTCACAGACCGCGGCGAAATATATGAAGGGACGCAAACGCCCCAACTTCACCTTCGGCCGCGAGCTAATTGTCGAAGCACCTTAAAGAAATTCCCTCGCAAAGGCGCAAAGTTAAGACCTTCGGACTCCAGGTTTTAACTTTGCGCCTTTACGTCTTTGCGAGGAAGAGTTTCTCTCACCTGCAGAGCTTTGAGCCCTCTAAGGCGGTTTCGCTGAGCGTACATCGCCTTGTCCGCCAGTTCGATCGCCTCACCAAGATCCGTCAGAGCTTCGAAACCCGCGACGCCGTGAGAAACAGTCACGGTGAGCGGAAAACCGATCCAGCGTTCGCAGTTCTCCTCGAGAATCTCATTCAGTTTTTCCATGCGACGGCTTGCTTCGGCGTGCGGCAGTTTGAACATCAATACGAGAAACTCGTCACCGCCCCAGCGAAACAACATATCGTCGGCCCGCACGAGAGAACGCATTGCACGGGCAACCGCGCGAATAGCTTTGTCGCCCGCCGTATGGCCCATCGTGTCGTTGATCGGTTTTAGATTGTCGATGTCGATCACGGCCACGGTGCCTGACGTCGAGACGTCGTGCTCACCTTCCGGTCTTCGCAAAAGGGAGTGAAACGCATGACGATTCAGAGCTTCCGTCAAGGGGTCCATCTGGACCAGCAGCTCGAGTTTGTCGCGCGCCTGAAGCAACTTCCGATTGGCCATCTCCACTTCGCGCCGCACGCCTTCCATCAACACCATCACTGTTCCAAAACCGAGTAGTATTTCAAACAGCAGGTCGAAGACGGACGTGTACTGCAGATAACTCAGCGGAACGGTCACTCCCCAGAGTCCCTTGCGTGCTGCAAACACGGGCACGTAGTGCAAAAAACCGATCGCCAGCAACAACAAAGCCGTCGACATGACCCGAAGTCCGGCACTCGGCTCTTCCGGATGCGGGCCCGCACGCAGGATGAAGAACGAGATCAGAAACAACGCGGACAGGATCGCCGCGTGAAACATAAACAGGTCATTGAAGTCACTCGAGACGTAGGGCAGGAGAAGCGCGAGAGTGACGGCGGGAATGAGAAAGTATCCGTGTTTTTTAGTAACCGTTGCGCCGCTCATCTGGTTGCGGCAACCGGCGATGAAGAGCAGGCCGGAAAGGTATTCGCCGAAGAAGTAGCAGGAGTAAAAGACGGTTTGGCGGGGAGCTAACTGGAAGCCGATAAACAGGCTCATCAGGGCGATTGAGAGACTGGCCCACGAGGCAGTCCAGTATTTCAGAGCAACGCTCTTGATGGACGACCGCATGAACATTGACAGCAGGGTGATTAAAAGGACACCGACGCACTGAATAGCCAGACCAACATTCGAATCCATGAACTGGGACCTCGTTAGGAAGAAACGAGCTGAAAGATGTGCCTTGAAAGGCGGGGTGGAGTAGTACCCTGGGAAGCACTACGGGAATGATTCTAGCCGACGAAGGGGTACGAGGCCAAGACTTTTCTTGATTGGGGCAAAACAGATTAGAAGCGGGGGCAAGCCACCCTTCCTGACTTGTTCTTTTGCCTCAAAGTTTGCTTATAAGTCAGCCACGAAACAAGAGAAACAGAACAAATCAGGGAAACTAGAACAAGTCTGGGGATTAGAACGAGTCAGGACTAGAATAAGTCAGGAAGGGTGGCTTGCTCCCGCCTGTCGCACTATGTAAGCCACTGCAAAACTTCCTCTTCACCAGTGCTGCGGGTGCCGCCGACCACGTGAATAAAATACTCCTCGAGCGACACGGGTCCTTCGCCGTCACCTTCCAGGCGTATGCCTTTTCGCAGCTCGTTGAGGGAGCCGGACGCGAGCAGTTTTCCCTGGGCGATGATGGCGATATCGCTGCAGAGACGTTCCACGATCTCGAGCACATGAGACGTGAGAAATACCGTCAGCCCCCGCGCCGTCAATCTCGAAAGCAGGTCTTTCAGAGTTCGCGAAGCGATCGCGTCGACGCCTTCAAACGGTTCGTCGAGAAAGAGTATCTCCGGGCGATGAATCAAGGCGCACGCGAGTGAAAGCTTCTTCTTCATACCGTGTGAGTACTCGATGATCAGCTTTCCGGGTTCGTTCTGCAGATCCATCAACTCGAGCAGTTCCCTGGACCGTTGCGCTATCTCATTTGCCGGCACGCCGTACATTCGGCCGGTGAATGACAGCATCTCGGCGCCGGTCAGTCGTTCAAACAAATTGAGATCTTCGGGCACGACGCCGATGCGTCGTTTGACTTCCATTGGCTGTTGCGCGATATCGAGATCGAGCACCTTGAGCGTGCCGCTGGTGGGTGCGAGAAGTCCCGTGAGCATTTTGATTGTGGTAGATTTGCCGGCACCATTTGGGCCGAGAAACCCGAAGAAACTGCCGCGGTTCACGCGCAGATTTATGTGATCGACCGCGACGAAGTCACCAAACTGCTTGACCAGGGAAAAGGTTTCTACGGCGAGAGAAGCGGGATCGTTTTCCATTTATCATTTTCCATTTGCCATTATGGAGTGCGGCGGCTTGACGCCGCTTTGTTCTCGAGTGTGTGTTCGAGACTAAAGCGGCGTCAAGCCGCCGCACTCCAAAATGACAAATGGTAAATGATCACTTCCTAAGTATAGCTTTCGCCTCATCCGCTCGCACAAATCCCGGAAGCTCTCGATGTGTACTCATCACAAAAGCATTGGAACTCGACGCGAGGGCGTTGCCGTGAGTGGCGGCGAGCCGCACAAACCAACCGAATGGAGACCAACCGTAGTAATAACCATCACGCAGACTGATGAGAATGTCAGCCGTTTGCTTCACTCGCGGCGAGAAGAGCGACGCGTGAATGTTTGCGAGCGCGTCCGGATAACGGTGCGCTTTGGTTTTCTCAAACCATTCCTCATCTGAAACAAAATCCTGATGGTCCAGGTTTTGTAACTCGAGCGGATCGCCACTCGTCGCCGTGTATCGAAAAGAGTTCTCGCTACGCTCAATGGCAGCATCCCCGCACGAACTCTTCAGCGCCACTTCATTCCCATTTTTGTAAACAACAAAATCAACACCTTCAACTTCCACGAGAACGCGCGCTACCTCAGGTACAACACTCGGATCACCACAATAAGCCGCAGCGTAACTGCACAGCCCAAACGCGGGAATCGAAACTTCACGCTCCCGCACGTCTGAAAACCGGCCCACCACGCGATAACCCTGCCGCCGCAAATTCGTCGCCAGATCAACCCGCCGATTCTCTTCGAGATTCATACCATGGTCCGAAAACATCACGATCTCAGTTTCAGCACCACAATACTCCTGAATCTCGCGCAGGATCCGATCGAGTGATTCAAGCGCAACTGCCAGACGCGACGGCCCCTGCGCATGCAGCAGTCCATCCGTCGCTTTGAGAAATGCAAAATAGTCGCGAGTCTGCGGAGCGGTCCGGAAACGCTCGCGAAACCTCTGCATGTCAGTCCGCCAGACTTTCTCCGGCGCGACGTAGATCAAAAACTCAAATGGCAGCGGTTCCTGGTAATCGAGATCGTCCATGTATGACGAAGGAATCTTGTCGGGCGTACGGCGACCGAGATACTTGCGAATGCCCCCTCGGAGTTCACCTGCCGTGCGATCGAAATACAAACTCTCGTAGCCCTGCGGCGGCGAAGCTCCAAGCATCGCCGAGAGGGCTACATTCGTCATCGTCGGAAATGGCGAGAGCAGTCGAGTGGGTGGTCCAAAACTGTCAAACAACCCCCGCGTCTTTGCCTCGCTAATCAGCCTGTGAGGAACGCCATCCAGACACAGCAGCAGACGTCGCGGACGAGTTTTACCTGCACCGTTACCCTTCATGCTCATACTCCCTGCTTGCTGGTCGACTCCAGACGTACGGACTGATCGGATTTGTACGCCTGTCGCAATCCTCGCTTGGCCTCTTCATGCGCGTCGTAAACATTTGGACGCGCCAGCACCTGCTTGTATTGCGCGAGGGCTTCGTCACGCTTGCCGGCTACGTCGTATGAGCGCGCGGCGTAAAGATGGGCCATCGTGATCAAACCCGCTTCCCCGCGATCGACTCTCGTCGCCGCAAGAAATTCTTTTGCTGCACGATCGTGATAGCCGGCCATCAGCAACACTTCGCCGTACTTGAAGTGAATCAAATCCAACGCACGCGCGGCTGTGTCGCGCACGGTGCGATCGCGAAGCACTTCCTCAAACGTCGCAAACGCCTCTTTTTCGGCCTGGACTGCGCCCGCCAGGTCCTTCTCTTTTCTTTTAACTCCGGCGAGCGAAACAAGTGCATCGGCAACTTCGAGTTTTAATAGATAGTTTCGCGGATACTTCGCGCTGAGTTCGCGAGTCAACTTCAACACATCTTCAAAACGCTTTTCGCGCCGGTACAACAGGACGAGCACGGTCTTCGCATCGTCCTGGGCCCAGCGGCCTTCCTTCGCAACCTGTTCGAGCATCGCCAGTCCGCGTTTCTTCGAGCCGCGATAACCAGTAGCGCCCGCGAGAATCTTCACCGGCAATGGCAACGAGCCGACCACGTACTCGTAAAGTCCGATCGTGATCTGAGCATCGATATACTTCGGATCGAGTTTCAGCACTTCGCGATGATGATCGACGGCGTCGTTCCCGTCGCGCAGTGCTGCAAAGTGACGCCGTTCGACGGCCTCTTCAAACGCAGCCTTCAATCCTTCGGTGTTGGCGAGGAAATCGAGCGCTTCAACGTTTTTAGGTTCCTGCTTTAGTTTTGCTTCCGCGAGACGTTTAGCTTCGCGAGTTAGATTTCGAAACTCCGTAACGATCTTTGGATCAACCTTGTCGTCGCCGTTTGAGTAGAACGACTCCGAGCTGTAGAGCGAGGCCTGCAAACGCCGCGACTCATAAAGCGTCTTAATCCACACGCGCGCCGCCAGCAACTGGTAGCCACCGGGATGATTTGGGATGAGCTTGACGATCTCCTTGAAGTCGCGCTCGGCCTTGTCGTAGTCGATGTTGTAAAGCGCGTCGAGACCACTGCGTCGTAACTCTTCAAAACGCGCGCGTTCCGCATCCGTTATCCATGGGGATGAAACCTGCTGCGCGGCAGCGCTAAACGCCGCCGCCAGCAATAAAACGATTACTCCGAAATACTTCACCTTTACTTCCTCCACATCCATCCACGGATTGCATCGATTAACTGTGTAACCCGTGGATCATCTTTCAAATGATTCCATGTACTTCACGCCGGATCCGGTGTTGAATAAAACAACACGATCGTTGGCGGTGACTTCACCTGACTCGACTAACTTTCTTAGCGCCGGCAAGCACGCCGCGCCTTCGGGGGCACAAAAAATTCCTTCACTCGATCCAATCTCTTTAGTCGCCGCGATCAACTCCTCGTCAGTCACCGCCACTGCGGTTCCGCCCGAGGCACGAAGCGCATCCAGGATCAGGAAATCGCCGATGGCTTTCGGCACGCGCAGACCGGAAGCAGTTGTCGCGGCATCCGGAAACTCATCCGCGAAGCGCTTCCCTTCCTCGAGCGCGCGCACGATCGGAGCGCAGCCCGCCGCCTGCACCGTCACCATCCGTGGTCTTCTGCTTCCGATCCATCCCATCTGCTGCATCTCGTCAAATGCTTTCCACATCCCGATCAAGCCCGTGCCGCCTCCGGTCGGATAAACGATCACGTCCGGCAGTTCCCAGTTCATTTGTTCGGCGAGTTCGTAACCAAGAGTTTTCTTTCCTTCAACTCGATAAGGTTCTTTCAACGTGGAAACGTCAAACCAGCCTTCTGCGTCTTTTCGCCTGCCGACTTCCGCGCCGCAGTCAGTTATCAAACCATCCATCAACGTCACGCGCGCGCCGGTCTGCTGACACTCGACGACGTTTGCGCGCGGCGTGTCGCGAGGCATAAAGATGTACGACTGAAGTCCCGCCCGAGCAGCGTAGGCCGCCAGGGCTCCGGCAGCATTTCCCGCTGACGGCACCGCTAGCTTTTTCGCCCCCAACTCCTTAGCCATCGAGACCGCGGCTGACATTCCGCGCGCTTTGAAACTCTGTGTCGGGTTCTGCGACTCGTCTTTGATGTAGAGTTCATGAACTCCGACCTTCTTCCCCAATTTCTTCGCGCGGAGCAGCGGGGTCCAGCCTTCGCCCATCGAGATGATGTTGTTGTCGTTTTCAACCGGCAACACCTCGCGATAGCGCCACATATCCGGCCGCCTGTGGGCGAGTGATTCTCTTGTCAACGTGACTTTGCTGCGACTCAGATCGTAACGAACGAGCAAAGGTTTACCGCATGCGCGACAAAGGTTTAGCAACCGACGTGCCTCATGTTCCAAACCACACAGAGCGCATTCGAGATGAGTGACATTCATGAAAAACTTCCTTCGAGTTGTTGGAGATTTTGGGCGAATCGCCCTCAGTATGCGACAGAATTGAGAATTAGAGGTAATGCTGTGAGTTTACAAATGAGGTGGCAGGGTTCAGGCAAGAGCAAGAGGTTTGCGATACATGCAGCAAACCTCTTGCACCAAAAGCAATTTTCAGCACTCGCGGTTGATCAGTGGTTGTGCGAGCTGTTGCCGTCGATCTGGCTGCGGATTTCGCCGCCCGGCCACATTGTGCTGTGAACGTTCACGTAGGTGGCGCCGGCGCGCATCGCCCTGATTAGCTCGTCGATCTCACCAGTGTTGAGACCCTGAGTCCGTGCAGCCGCGGTAGCCGGGATGTTTGGACTGACGTCTGCCGCCAAAATGGTGCCCGAGATTGTTGCCGGGGGGGCCGGGCAGGGTTGAATTCCTGCGGGACCGTTGCCGAGGTTGGTGCAAAGGAAAACGCTGATTCCACCATTCACACCCTTTTGGCCGAGATGAATATGAGCCTGTTGTATGGCGCCTTCAAGATCGGAGTAACTGAGTTCCCATTCAATGCTGGAGCCATCGTTGCTGATCCGTGCGTTAAATGTTCCGTTTCCGGTAGTCGAAACTGACGGGACCTCCTCGTATCCTGTCAGGAACTCACTAATTTTTTTGAAGCCCTGCGCAAGAACAACTGTCGAGGCCGACACCAGGGCGATCACTGCAATAGACATTCCTAGTCTTCGCATCCCTTTTACCTCCAAAGATTCGGTTGTAGCTAAGTGGGGCGCGCATGATATCACAGGAGGGGGGAGTTGTCTTGGGGCTTTGGTCTTAGTGCTTGGTGCTTTGTTCTTTGTCTTTGGTTGAAGGCCACTAAGCGCAAAGTACAAAGCACAAAGTACAAAGCACAAAGCACCATCGCCCCGCCGTCCCCTTTTGCCTTCTTCCCCCGCATCATTTACCTTGTCCGTCTTTATGGCGATAAGGCTTTTGGCTCTCGATCTGGACGGGACTCTACTCGATTCCCGCGGGCAAATTTCTGAACGCAATCGCAGCGCAATCGAACATGCGCGTGAACAAGGAGTGCGCGTCGCAGTCGTGACCGGACGGCGTTTTCGCGACTCACGTCCGATAGCCCTCGACCTGGGACTTGACGTGCCGGTGATTTCACACAACGGCGCGTTGACCAAACATGCGGCCACGCTTCAGACCGTCGCAGTTCTGCCTCTCCCACTCGCAGCCGCACGCGAGGCGTTGAAAGTCGGACGCACAGCCGGCGCTGATGCGCTTTTGAGTGACGATCATGAAGGGCTGGGTGTGCTTGTTTACGATCACCTGCGTGGCGACAACTCCGCCGCCCAGCGATACGTGGCGTGGGCGCGTCGAATTCATGGCGAAGCAGAGGGCGCGAATGCGGTAAGACAGGTCGACTCGCTCGAAGACTACATGGACCATGAACCCATCCATCTCGCGTTTTCCGGCGGCTGCGCTGAGATGGACCAACTCGAAGAGACACTCAATTCCGAACTCGGTTCGACAGTGAAGATTCTCGGAACGAAATACCTGGAGCAGGATTTCACCCTCCTCGACGTGGTGAACCCGGCGGCATCAAAAGGCGCGGGAGTGGCCGCGGCGGCAGCCGAACTCGGCGCGGCCAGTGACGAGATCATGGCCATCGGCGACAACTACAACGATCTCGAGATGCTGCTGCTGGCGGGCACCGGCGTCGTAATGGCAAACGCTCCACTTTCGTTGCGCGAGATCGCCGGACTGCACCCTACTGCTTCAAACAGTGAAGATGGTGTGGCCCTCGCGATTGAAAAATTCATCTTGAACCCGGCGCAGATAATCAATAAGGAGAAAACATGGCAAATCGAACGGCAGTGATCGAAACAAACAAAGGGACGATTCGAGTCGAGTTGTTGGAATCGGACGCACCCAAGACCACGGAAAACTTTATCACCCTCGCCGAACGCGGTTACTACGACGGCATTATTTTTCACCGCGTGATCAAAGGATTCATGATTCAGGGCGGCGATCCAACCGGTACCGGACGCGGCGGCGAATCCGCGTGGGGCGGGCGCTTCAACGACGAGATCGATCCGCGGTCGCCGCTGTATCAGACAGGTTACAAAGCGGGCACGGTGGCCATGGCCAACGCTGGTCCAAACACGAATGGTTCACAGTTTTTCATCATGCACGCCGATTATCCGTTGCCGCCGAGCTACACGATCTTTGGCAGAGTCACTGAGGGTCAGGATGTGGTCAACTCGATCGCCACGAGCCAAACTGATCGTAACGATCGGCCGGCCTCGGAAGTGAAGATGGAAAAGGTAACGATCGAATAGAGAGCCGCAGAGATAGAACAAGTCGGCTAGCATAGAACAAGTCAGGAAGGGTGGCTTGCCCCCGCTGTTTCGATTGAGCGGGGGCAAGCCACCTTTCTGACTTGTTCCAGTCCTACAACGGTCTAGCGCCGCGTCCGATTCGAGGCGCGGAACGGATCGCGTCAGTAACGTATTTCTTCGCGGCGCCAACCGCCTCTTCGAGAGTTAATCCTTTACCGAGACCTGCGGCAATGGCGGCGGAGAGAGTGCATCCTGAACCATGCACTTCGCCGACGTCGAGATACGCACTTCTAAACTCAACAAACCCATTTTCATCGAGGAGAACGTCGAGCGCTTCACCCGCTCGCATCTGTTTGTGCCCGCCTTTCACGAGGACAGCACGTGGTCCCATCGATCGAATAACTTCCGCGGCCCGGCGCATCTCTGCTTCAGTTTGTATCGAGAAGCCTGCGAGCTTTTCTGCCTCAGGAATGTTTGGAGTGACAATACGCGCGAGTGGAAAGAGTTGCGTCTTTAAAATCTGAAAAGCTTCCTCGTCGATCAAGACGTCTCCCGATGTTGCGACTACCACCGGATCGACCACAAGCGCCGGTAAATCCTCGTCTAAAAAAAGCCGCGCAACTTCAGCCACAATCTCCGCCGTCGGCAGCATTCCAGTCTTCGCTGCCGCAACCTCGAGATCGTGAACGATCGGCTCTACCTGCGCGCGCAACGTTGCGGCCGTTTGATGTTCGGCGCCAAACACCCCGGTCGTATTTTGAAAAGTTATCGACGTGAGTGCGACAGCCGGAAAACAACCAAGCGTCGAGATCGTTTTGATATCGGCAACAATGCCGGCGCCGCCCGATGGATCGAGGCCCGCAATCGAGAGCACCACTGGTTTGGCTTTACCGGTCATGTTTTCTGATCACTTCCACGATCAACGAGATGGTCCGCGCATCACTCAACAAACGAATTGCAGCGACACCCGCCGCGCCCCCTGCAAAACACCGATGGAAATTATCGAGAGTGATTCCGCCAATTGCTACAACCGGAAAACCCGAAAGCTCACTCGCGACCTCACGAAGTTTTTCGAGACCCTGCGGTTCGCCGAACGCACGTTTTGATTCTGTATCGAACACCGGCCCAAACACAACAAAATCGGCGCCCCCGACGCGAGCGGCAACAGCCTCTTCGCGTGAATGAGTTGAAACTCCGATCAGAAACTCCGCGCCGCAGATCTCTCGCACGATATGCGCCGGCAGCGATTGCGTTGTCAGATGAACACCATCAGCGCCCGCGGCGCGAGCAATGTCGGAACGATCATTCACGAGCATCGCGTGTTTCGCTGCCGCGCGAAATTTCGACAGCGCGCGTTGTAAGCTCATAAAGCGCGTGCTCGGAGAGCGACTTTTCACGTAGCTGAAAGAGGGGGACTTCGGCGTCTACCGCGGCTCGAAGTAAGAGCAGGATTTCTTCAGGACTGGTGGCCTTGCCGCTGGTTACCGGATAAATGATCGGGAGTGGAAGATCGAGGGGCATCGGTAAATAAAGCAGCCTGGCCTTGCAACGCGCTGACCGTCTTTTTGAAGTTGAAGATCTCCCAGAAAGCAATTCCGAGATTCAGAATCCCGACGCCACTCACAGCGCCTCGCACCCAACCCGATGCGACAACTGCCTGGAGCCCCTGGATGCCGGTCTTACGCGCAGCATATAACAGAAAATAGTTGTTGCCCCAATCGCTGATCCCCCACATCCCCTGCGGCCACCATGGCAACACGGTGAGAAAGATGCCGATTTCGAGGCACAAAATGATGTAGAAGATAACGCTGAGTTTCGCTGACAACTGCTATTCCTGTTTCTGTCTCAACTGGCTGAGCTTCTCCGCAACTTCGCGGTACGAAACGTCTACGCCATAAACCTCTGTATAAAAATCGCGAGCCTGCTTCAAGTCGCCCAACTGCTCGTACGCCGACGCCAGCTCATAACGCAACGCCTGATATTCATCCTCGCTGTGTCCCGGCGCTGAAAGACCTTTCCTGAACCACAACACAGCAGCTTCCGGCATGCCCTTCTGAATAAAGCAATGGCCGAGCATGTTGCAACACTGGAGAAACCGCGAGGTTCCGTCCCCCGGCTTAACCAGGCTTGCCGAAGTTTGGAATTCCTGGATGGCCTCGTCAATGAGATCCATCTCTTTATAAGCGGTGCCCATATTGTAATGGGTCTCGTAATCCTCGCGCACGTCGTCGCCTTCTTCGGCGACACGAAACTCTTCAAAGAGTTCGGCCAGACCGGCGTCGATTCCGGGTGTGCCTTGTGCGTTGCCGCCGGAATTATTTCCATCGTGCGCCGGTGCTTCGCCGGCGAGTGAGGCATACGCCACATCCGCGTCAAAAGCAATGGGCTCCGGGGCCGGAGTTGCGGCTAACTCCTCCACACCACCAAACTCAAAAACTTCCGCTGCTTCGGCGACGGGTTTGTTTCGTTCGGCAAGTTTATCGCGACGCGCCTGAATGTCAGGATGCGAACCAAACTGCCGTTCGAGCATCTCGAGAGTATCGACGGCGATGTCCGCGTAACCCTGAGCGATATAAAAATCGACGCTCTCGAGTTCCTGCTTCATCATGTTATCGAGACGCCCGTCTTCAGCCGCACCCGTTTCCGAAGGCGCGGCAGCCGGCGTGTCGACGATACTGAAGTCAACTTCCTGAAAATCGTTTCCAGCGATTGCGAATCCAGCGGCGGGTTCGTCGTCGTTGAGATCGGCAAAGGAAGCTGTCGGATCGGAGAATGACGATCCGGGAACGGCATTCGTCTCAAACTCTTCAGCCACTACCGGGACCGGTTCCGCGACATCATCGTCGACCACGGCGAACGTTTCAAACTGCGGCACTTCATCGTCTTCTGCTTCAGCCGTGACCGGCGCCGAGAAATCTTCCACCGTCTCTTCCTGTAATCCACCGAGCAGGTTCAAACGATCGAGATAACGCTGTTCGTCCGGCGCGAGTCTCACGAGCTGTGTCAACGCGTAGCGTTCTTCGTCCACCAGTTCCGAGGCTTCGGCGGATTCCGCCAGACGTTCGAGCGAAGAGCGCAACGCGTCCATGTCGCGTTGCCACCAGTGAATACGAACGAGCATGCGCAACGCCGCGACGTGATCCGGATTGTGAGTCAGAACCTGGTTGACGAGTTCCAGCAGTTCCCTTTCCTCACGTCCCGCCAGCATGCGTTCGATGATGGTCGAAAGAATGCGAATCGTTTCGTCTACTTCGCCGGCCTTCAGATAAAGACGAGTGACTGGAAGATACTGCGTGTAGTTGGAACTATCCTGCGCCATCAAAAGCGAAGTGGCGCGTTCCGCTCCTTTGGGATCTTCAGCCTCGAGGTAGGCGCGCGCGAGCATTGAAACAAGCTCGTTGTCTTCTTCCTTACCTTCGACGACGCGCTCGAGCGCCTCGGCGGCTTCATCGGCTGTGCCTCGCGCGATGTGCGTGTCGAGCATGCCTCGCAGTGCTACGCGATCGTCGCGCACGAGTTGGAGGGCTTTGTTGTAGGCGTCGAGCGCCTGGTCCTGTGAGCCGATCTGGTGTAAACGATTTGCAGCCTGAACAAACGCGGCCGCGGATTCGCGGCGCATGTTCTCCTTGAGATAACCGTCGGCAAGCTTGAGCCGGATCTCTGTGTTGTTGGGATCGAGATCGGCAATCTTGTGCAGAATGTCGAGTGCTTTCCGGTTGTCTCCGGAGCGCGTGTAAGCGTCGGCAACGACGAGATACTGCGCGCGTGCGTCGTGAACCAGGCTTTGTGCGGCGTAGAGTTCCGCGAGCTTGAGAGCGATGATTGGATCGCGCGTGCGAATACGCTCGATCTTTTTGTACATCGCGATCGCTTTTAGATTGAATTCCTGCGCGCTGTAATGTTCGGCGATGCGTTCAAAACAGGAAACAGCTTCCTCTTTTTTGCCCGAACGCACGTATAGGTCACCCAGCATGTTCAAGGTAGTCAGATCGTCAGCGTCGTTATCGACGATTTGACGATACTCCTTGATTGCTGCGTTGATTTTCCCCTGGGAAAGGAATTTCTCAGCGGCTTTTAGAACCTTAGCTTTATCGAAAGCCATCAGGAATCTTATGTATCATTAAAACGTGTGCGTCGGCGGCTTTAATCGTAGCAGCGGGCAGCGGGACAATGCCAATTCCAGATAAGCGCTTGTCAAAACTCCACTTTGCAACTCCGGCAAACAGCCGCGAGATACGCTAACATGCGTAAATAAAGGGTGTCAACGCAGGTATTTCCAACTAAAGGTGAACAGTCTCCATTGTCGAAGCTGGGGCAGCAAATTGCTTTCGCGGGACTCGTGCTCTACGTAATTTTCGCCCCCCATTCCGTGGCCGCGAGTTCGATCGGAGTCGGAGTTGCCGGGCTGGGATGGCTGATGCGAACGCTGGCGACCGGAAGTTTCGGTCTGCGACGATCGAAATTTGACGTCGTTATCGTTCTATCGCTCGTCTGGACAACCCTCTCGTCAGTATTCTCGGAAGAACCTCGAATCAGTGTTGCCAAGCTACAGGCGTCGTGGTGCGTCTTTCTATTCTACCTGACACGAGCAACACTCAAGCCGCAACGGATCATCCCGCTCGTCATGTTACTCATTGCTTCCGGTTGCGCCGGGGCAGTCTACAGTGCTGTAGACCTCGTGCGCGGGCGCGGCGTGGTGGTTGAAACAATCGCGAAAGAGAGTCCGTTTCAGCAGGTCAGTGTTCTTCAGGGCGACACGATCTGGCGCGTGGGTGGCCGTCGCATTTATTCCACGGCCGATCTCGATCAGATATTAAAAGTGACTCCGCCAAACACGCCGCTTACCGTCGGTATCATTTCACGTGGCAAGCAGGTGGAACGTCCGGGACTGGTGCTCTCCCACTCAACAACAGCAAGCCTCTTCCTCAGGAATAACAGGCGCCAATCGCAACCATCAGTTCCGCGCGTCAGGCTGGACGCGCCATTACCAGACATTCGCGGAGATCATGCAGATGATCGCGTTGCTTGCGTTGGGCCTCGCACTCGCTCATTTCAGGAATCACGGCGCGAACCGGATTTTCACCATCGCGCTTGGCGCCACGTTATTATTAACGGCCGGTCTCGTGTTTACCGCGATGCGAACCGTCGTCGTCGCTTTCGTGATTGGCGCAAGTGTTATTGCCTGGAGATCGCTGCGCGGCGCGCTAAAACTCGGTTTTGTTTTCACCCTGTTCCTGGTGCTTGCGTTCGCGGCCGTAGTCGTCTGGCAAACTCGCGATCGAAACGCACTATTGCTCGGCGATCCGAGTTCGTCATTGCGAGCACAGGTCGCGCAGGTCGGGCTGTCGCGCATCATGGTCCACCCCGTCTTCGGACACGGCATGGACGCCATGAAGCTCCACTGGAGCGAGTGGGGGTTTCCCGGCAAAGACATGCTTCACTTGCATTCGACTCCGCTGCAACTGGCTTTTGATCGCGGTCTGCCGATGCTGCTGATTTGGCTTTGGTTGATGGGGATGTTTTGGTTGAGTATCGCGGCGGCGGAAAAGAGATCCGCGGACTTGAGTGATACTAACTCCAACGGGATTCTGCTGGGCGTGCTCGGCGCGTTGACCGCATTTCTGCTGAGTTCACTCGTGAACTACAACTACGGCGACGCTGAAGTGGCGATGATGTTCTGGTTCCTGATGGGCCTCCTTGGAGTGCGGCGGCCTGGCGCCGCTTTAGTCTTAGATCGCGAGATTAAATTACAAAGCGGCGCCAGGCCGCCGCACTCCAAAGAGAAGCCTCGAGGTTAGCGCGGCTCTGCACCCTCGACGCGCAGGTTGTTCGTTACCGAAAACACCCCCGGAACGCGGTTCGCCGCGTGGTAAGCAAGCGTTCGATCACCGCTGCCCGAAACAACGCCCTCGAGCGTTACGTGTCCGCGATCTACCACGATGTGCAACGATGGATTCGCTCCTCGCAAGTAGCGATGAAGTCCGCCCATGCTGGCAATCGAACGAAACGTCGCCACCCTGATCTGATCGTCAAATCTCGACAACGGTAACACCTTGATGTTGTTCACCACGCGCGTCACGCCGGCGATTCTCTTCACCCGGCGTTCCGCGTCGGAACGTGTCGACGGACGAACGACCTCGCCGTATAGCGTGACGTTGCCGCCGTTGATACTGTACGCGAGGTTGTCGAACACGCCGTAATACGGCAGCGTCACCAACTCGCGCCGCACTCGCTTGTTTAGCTGCGGATCGATCGCTCCCTGAGCCATAGCAACCGAGGGCACGACCGCCAGCAACAGCACTGCGAAAATGCGAATTGCAAATTGCGATATTGAGTAATTCTTCTTCTGTCTCATAGCGTTTAGATAGACACACGACATGCCACGTTGGTTACGAAATTGGCGAATCTTTGCTACGATTCCGACCCATGACAAGACCACAACCGACCGAAGCCGCCGATTACTATTTCAAATATATTGACCTTGTACCGAGTGACGAAATCGTGCCCGTTATTCAGTCGCAAATGGGCGAGACGCTCCAGTTTCTCGAAGGCATTTCCGAGGAGCAGAGTCTGCACGCTTATGCCTCCGGAAAGTGGACGATTCGGGAGGTGCTGAATCACGTCAACGATGGTGAGCGAGTCTTTCTCGCACGGGCGTTCTGGTTTGCGCGCGGCTTCCAGGATCCGCTTCCGAGTTTCGATCAGGATCTGGCGGTGCAGGTCGCTCAGGCTAATGAGACGTCATGGGCGGAACTGGTTGATGAGTTTAGAACGGTGCGTCTGTCGACGATCTCTTTCTTCAACAATCTGCCGATGGAAGCCTGGTCACGGACGGGAACCGCCAGCGACAACTCGTTCACAGTCCGTTCCGTGGCCTACATAATCGCTGGCCACGTCACCCATCACACCAACGTGCTCCGGCAGAAATACCTCCAGGCGGATTAAGAGTTTCTCCTCGCCAAGGCGCAAAGGCGCCAAGAAAACCCTTAGAAACGCGTAGCGCTTTGCGTCGTTGCGCTTTGGCGAGGAGAGGATTTGTGTTAAGTATTGTTTTACCCACCCGTTCGGGTGTACTCTTTAGCCCTGCGGAGGCCACTCACTCCGAACTTCCACAGTCCGCAGAGCCCCAATAAAAGGTCAATCCAGGAGAGTCGCATGAAACGGTGCCCCCAGTGTGAGTTTATTTACGAGGATGACCAGAGCCTTTGCGACATGGATGGCGTACTGCTCGTTTTAGACACTCGAACACTGCCACATCCGCACGCGCTCGCACCTTTGCCAAAGCGGCCAGTTCGGCGAAATCGCGCCGTCCCCGCGTTTGCGACACTGATCCTGGTCCTCGTTCTCGGCCTGGTTTATTTCGTCTTGACTCAGCGCAAAACCTACACACCGGCGGCGGCCGCCGTACCGGCATCGATTCCCACACCCGAAGCTCAGCCATCGGACACGCCGAAAGAAGAACCTCCGAAAGAGGAACCAAACGCCGAGCCAAAACAAGCCGAAGCGAAACACCCCGAAACAGCTCCCGTCAAAAAACCCGTGACGAAAGCTGCGGCAGTCTCTCAAACTACAAAACCCACCGCGACTCAACAACCGCCGAAGAAGGAGGAGTCGAAAGTTAACTCAATCCTCAAAAAGACAGGCCGCATTCTCAAAAAGCCCTTTAAATTCTAACCCGAACATGTAATGAAACGTTGCCCTCAATGCCTCTTCCTCTATCCTGACTCCGACGAAAAATGCGACTTCGACAAGACGCTGCTCGAGGCCGTTGACGACGCCGAAGTAGATGCTGCAACCGGCACGGCCACGCCCGCGCGCCGGAAACGCAGGACTTTGCCTATCGCAGCAGGCGTTGCTCTGCTTGTTGGCGTTCTCGTGTTTGGGGTCTACTACGCTTTCAGCCGGTACGCGCGACAGACATCCGCCGCAACTCAAAACTCTGAAGTTGTTGTGCCTGCTGTTCCGTTGCCTTCGCCAGAGTTGCAATCCTCGCCGTCGCCGATCGTTTCGCCCTCACCGTCTCCGTCACCATCGCCCTCGCCGTCGCCAAAATCCGGATCGACGGGAACCGCAACTTCACACTCACGTTCCACCACAGATCCTGTATCAACCAGCGGGCCCGGCATAGCAACACGCCAGGGCGGCAAACCCGTAATAATGCTGACGAGCGGCGGAAAAATCGAAGCCGATGAGGTCTGGCGGACGAAAGATGGTGTATGGTATCGCCGCAACGGAATCGTCACTCTACTCAAGCGGGCTCAGGTCAAAGCAATAGTCACCCGTTAGTGCACCTCAACCTCGGAGGAAAGTATGAAAGCATGGGCTCCCATCCTGGCTTTAACTCTGATTCTGGGCGCAGCTATTTCCTGCAAACTCTCGGAAAAGATCGTTGACGACAATAGTGTAGCCGTCGCTGAGCTCTGGCCTGACGTACCACCTTTTCCAGACGCAACCAAAGTGGACCAGAAACTAACGGTGGGCTCCCGTCTTCTAATCGGGACGTTGATGCGCGGCAAAGTGTCCTTCATCAGCTTTCACACGGATAAATCTGCGCAGGAAGTAAAAGACTTCTATGCCGGAGAGGTCATGAAAGCGGCGGGTTGGAAGCAAAACGAAGAGAGCTGCTTTCGCGAAACGCAGGAGACCAAAGAGATCGACCCCGGCGGAGGACTTTGCTTCTTCACGAAAGAAACTGGGAAAGACAAAGGAATGGCCATCATGGTCCAGGAAGCTTCGCCCGGTGTCAACATCTTCTATCTCCGGATGAACACAGCGCAGCAGTAAAGGCCACAAATCAAGACGGTCAGAGAACAGAACAAGTTTAGAAGAACAGAACAAGTTAGAAGAACAGAACAAGTCAGGAAGGGTGGCTTGCCCCCGCTGTTCGAAAGAGCGGGGGCAAGCCACCCTTCCTGACTTGTTCAATTTTCCTGACTGTTCAATTTTCCTGACTTGTTCAATTTTTCTGACTTGTTCAATTTTTTTCCTGACCTGTTCAATTTCAGACTGCCCAGTATCCACCTTCAATCTGTTGAATCCCGTCTGCAATTTGTTCAATCTTCCCGCGGCTTGCTGAGCCTTGCCGCGCCATCACGTGCGTGATAGTCTCCCGTCACTTTGCTCTAAACGGGGGAATTTGAGATGAAACTCACCGCGCGGATTTTTGTCGCTCTAACACTCGGTCTACTCTCATTAACATTAGCTTTCCGTTCACCATCCGCCGCGGCAGCGCCGCTCGAGCTTTCCGGTGAAATCCAGGGAGCACCGTATCGCATACGAGTGCCTGAAACCTGGAATGGAACACTTCTGATCTTCGCTCACGGTTATCGCGACAAGGCGGATCATCCCGGCGAGATCGACAATCGAAACGCCGACGTAGCGCCAAACGCGGCCCTCGAGGCTCCGCTGCTCGCCCAGGGTTTCGCCCTGGCTGGTAGTGCGTACAAAGATAACGGCTGGGCCATCGAGGATGCCATACAGGATACAAAGAACCTCGCGCTCTTCTTCCGTGAGAACGTGGCACCCCCGCAACGCACGATCATCGTCGCCGCTTCGCTCGGCACGTTCGTCGGCTACAAGAGCATGGAACAATTCAATGGCATTTACGACGGTGCATTGTGCCTGTGCAGCGCCGGCGCGGGCGCGACGCGTCTGTGGGACAGCGGAGTGCCGCTCTATCTCGGGTATGACGTCGTGTTTGGTATTCCGCCTTCGTGGGGAACCGTCGGCGAAGTAAGAGACGACATCGATTTTGATACTGAAGTGCTCGCGAAGCTTGCTCCCGAACTCAGCAACATCGCGAACTTCCCGAAGTTTGAATTTCTTCGACTGGTAGCGAAGAACCCGGGCCGCGGCATCACACCGCCGCCACCGCCGGCTTTCTATCCGGGCTGGGCTATTACCGATTTCTTCTTTATCACCGAAGCTCGCGCTGAATTACAGCGACGCGCCGGTGGGCCAATCGTTCAAAACCTGGACCAGAGCTATTCGCTTACCGATGCGGAGAGAGCGTATCTCGCAGGTCTGGGTGTTCCCGGCGCCGTCGTCGATGCGTGGCTCGCCCAGATGAATGCGCGTCGCAACATCGAGGCAAAACCGTCGGCCCGCAATTACGTCCGCAACAACACTGACTTCAACGGAAAGATCCGCAATCCGATTCTTTCCGTGCACACGATCATCGATCCGCTGCTCGTAGTCGCGAATGAGTCGGCCTACGCGGAGTTGAATGCTTCGGCAGGCAGAGAAGAGCTTCTTTTTCAGACTTTCACCACCGGCGTTGGTCACTGTAACCTCACCGGAGCACAGATTCTGACCGCCATCGGCTCCATCGACCTATGGGTCCGCACCGGCGTTCGTCCGACGGCCGCACAATTCCCCGCGCCGCTCGGATTTAATTCGGCTTTCGTCCCTCCGCCGTTCTAAAGCGATTACAGGATTCTCAAGATTTACCCGCCGACCCGGTTCTAAATCTTGAAAATCCTGTTGATCCTGTAGAATATGGGGCGAGGATTGTTAGGTGAGTTCTTCAATTTCATTGCCCCACGCCGTAACTTCCGGCGATGAAAGCGCTGTAAAGGCATTACTGGCAAGAGGCGCTGAAGTAAACGAAAGGACGAGCGGAGGTCAAACCGCTCTGATCCTCGCGGTCATCTTCGGCCACACAAAGCTTGTAGAACTGCTGATCAGGGCCGGCGCCGATCCGCACTTGCGCGACAATCTCGGTCTCGACGCGATCGAGTGGGCGCAACGAAGAGGACTCACCGAAGCACTCGCGCTTCTCACCAACACACCGCAGACGAAAAAAGTTTTCGTCAAAACCGACGAGCCCCAAAAGCCTCGCGCTGAGCCGGCGCCAAAGAATGACGAAAACAAACCGACTGTTTCCGAAGAGGAAAAGAGCCGGCGCTGGGTAGCCGGACTCAAACAGCGATTACACGAACAGGAGTTAAGAAGACTCAACCGCAACGAGTTTCCAGCGGAACCGCCTCCGTTAATCGAGCGCAAGCCCCCGCCGCCCCCAAGAGTGGAGCCTGAGCCTCAGCCGCCTCGACTCGAGATCGAGCCTCCTCCAAGAGTAGAGCGGGTACCGCCGCCGCCGGTGAGAGTTGCCGTTGAAGCAACTCCGGCAGTAAAAACAATCAGTGCTCCGGAGCCCGAACCGCCAAAGGAAACAAAACCAGCTCCACCTTCAAAAGGAACTCGCAAACGTTGTCCGCAATGCAATGCGACCTACAACAGCGACCTGGTTTTCTACTGCGCGCACCACATCGTTCCGCTCGTCGACGCGGACGCGCCGATAATTTCATCGCCTCCGAAAGAAAACCCGCCGCTCTTCTGGATCATGATTATCATTACGCTGGCCGGGTCCATCGTCGTTGGTTCACTCGTAACGACGTACCTGTACAAAACAAACCAGGCCTCGGCTCGCAACGCCGCGCAACAGCCAAACATTCAAAAAGGATCGCCTGAACTTGGCGGCGATCTGGTTGGGAAATCCATTCAGCTGCCGGATGCGGAGTGTCCGGTGAAAGGACCAGAACCGGTATCGGGCACCGTCACGGTCCGCGTAATGGTCGATAGAAAGGGCCAGGTCTACTGGGCGCGAGGTTCAGGCGGCGACTGGCTCATGCGTGGAGCCGCCACGGAAGCCGCGATGAAATCAACCTTCTCACCGGAAAAGCTGCGCAGCCGCGAAACCGAAGGAATAATCACGTACACCTTCAAACCGTAGTAAAGCCACAAAAAGGCACATAACTCATAAAAGATAAAACGGATTCCATGAAAAATTTTCTTTGGTGTTTCATAAATCGTTCGTGCTTTTTGTGCTTTTTTGTGGCTGTCCGCTATTCTTGAGGCATGGACGATACTCAGCAGACGCGCATCCTTCCGGATGAACTGCGCCCGGCTGTTCTCGCTCCCGGCACGATCCTCCGCGAACGTTACCGTCTCGAAAGTGAACTTGGTCGCGGTGGCATGGGGACCGTTTATCGCGCTACCGATCTGGAGCTCCAGCGCGAAGTCGCGGTCAAAGTTCTCTCGGCCACCAACCAAAACTCCGATGCGCGCGAAAGACTCGTGCGCGAAGCACGCGCTGCCGCCGCACTCAATCATCCACACATCGTCACGATCCACGACGTCGGCGAAGCGAGCGGATTTCCGTTTCTGGTGATGGAGTTCGTCGCCGGTCCACGTCTCTCGCAGGCGCGTCCCACCGAGATTGCGCGCGTGGTGGAGATTGCGGTCCAGATTTGTGCCGCGCTCGAACATGCCCACAACAATCAAATCGTTCATCGGGATCTGAAACCTGACAATGTGCTGTTATCAGGAGACGGTGCCGCGAGCACTGTAAAACTCGCCGATCTCGGACTCGCTTTACCCGCTTATGGCGCACGCATCTCGCGCATGGGTGTAATCGTCGGAACGGCTGCTTACATGGCTCCGGAACAAGCCTTGGGCCAAACCGTCGATGGCCGCGCGGACCTGTATGCGCTCGGAGTTCTGCTCTATGAACTGACGACCGGCCGCGTGCCGTTCACCGGCGACGATGCGCTGACAATCGTTTCTCAACACGTGCATGCGCCAGTGGTCCCGCCGCGTGTCCTTTGTCCCGACATTCCGCAGGCACTCGAAGCCATCATCGTTCGTCTCCTTGCCAAAGAGCCGGCGCAGAGATTCAGCTCAGCCGCCGAAACACGCAAGGCGCTGCTTGACTGTCTAAACGCTAAAGACGAACCTGCCGCAACCGAGTCAGCTCCGGCAATCGCGATTCTCGACGCGCTGGCTCGTGGCCGTCTCGTCGGCCGCAACACCGAACTCGCCGAAGCACGCGAGCTTTGGCAACGCGCGCGCGAACGGCGCGGTCACGCGGTACTCCTTAGCGGCGAACCCGGCGCGGGCAAAACTCGCCTCGCGCGCGAGATCACGATTCAGGCAGCAGTTGATGGCGCCCTCGTGTTGTCAGGCGGATGTTACGAATACGAAGCCGCCACACCCTACCTTCCTTTCGTCGAAGCGTTTCGTCGCTGGGTGCGTGAAGAAAAGGACGACGATAAGTTGCGCGAGATCCTGGGCGACACTGCTACTCAGATCGCAAAGCTCGCCCCTGAGATCGAAACGCGTTTAGGTCCGTTTTCCGGCCGGCAGGAGCTGGCGCCGCATGAAGAACGCCTGCTCTTCTTCGACGCAGTGGCGCAGGTGTTTTCCAACATCGCACGCCGGCAGTCGCTGCTGTTTTACGCAGACGATTTACATTGGGCCGATCGCGGCACTCTCTGGCTCTTGAGCCATCTGCTGCGGCAACTGCGCGAAGAGCGTGTGCTTATCGTCGGCGCTTATCGAGAGACAGAACTCGATCGCGCCCACCCACTCGCGAAAGCGCTCGTCGATTGGAATCGCGAACGTCTGACCACGCGGATCGCACTGCGTCGCTTCAGCGAGTCTGAAACAGGCGATCAGCTCGGCGCGTTACTCGGCGAGAACGTGAGCGGCGAGTTTGCGGTTGCGGTCCATCGTGAGACGGAGGGCAATCCGTTCTTTGTCGAGGAAGTTTTGAAAGCTTTGATCGAGCGAGGCTCGGTACGACGCGAGAGCGGGCACTGGCGACGTTGCAACACGGACGAGATGCTGATCCCGCAGAGTGTGAAAGAAGCGATTGGAAATCGTCTCGATCGCGTCAGTCAAAACTGCAACGAAGTGCTGCGCGTCAGTGCGATTCTCGGCAAAGCCTTTACGTTTGAAGAGCTGGCGGCCGCGGCGGAACAGAACGAAGACGTCCTGCTTGATGCGCTTGATGAAGCCGTGAATGCTCAACTCATCGCAGCCGGTTCCGGTGATTCCTTTATTTTTACTCACGACAAGATTCGCGAAGTTCTTTACGAGGAATTGAACCCGATTCGCCGTCGCCGTTTGCATCGTCACGTCGCGGATGCTCTCAAACAGAATTGCGAGCGAATGCCGTGCGCGGTCGAGAAGTTGGCCCATCATTACATCCAGGCCGGCGATCACGAACAAGGTCTCGAGTATGCTAAACAAGCCGCAGCCGAAGCAGTGCGCGTATTCGCGTTTGACGAAGCGATTGCAGCCTACGGACGCGCGCGCGACTGCGCTGAAGCTCTCGGTCTAACCGAAGAGCAACTCGCCCAGGAAGAAGCGATCGGCAAGGCCTTCATGCTGCACGGCGATACGATTCTCGCAGCAGAGCATTTCGAAAGAGCACTCGCGCTTGCAACGGAGCCCGCCACCCGGGTACGTCTGCAATGTCAGGCTGCCGCTTCCCTGGTTACCGCCGGCGATCCGCGGGGCAGCGAATACCTGCGTGAAGCTTTACAGGTTCTCGATCCGGTTGCGAATCCCCTCGAAACGGCAAACGCCTTATCGACCGAAGCACGTTTTCATCACCTCGCCGGCCGTCATAAGAAAGCGATCGAACTACTGTTGCGCGCCAGTGAACTCGTCGCGCCCACCGCCGAAAGCGACAGCGTGAGCACGTTCGCCGCGGCGATGATCTCGCAGATGTATTCTTTCACCGCCGGCGCCTATCAACACTACGGACTCTACGACGAAGCAGATCGTTGGGCGCAACGCACGATTGATTTCGGGATCAAGCACAACGTCCTGTTTGCGCAGGCGGCGGGACATGAGTTTCTCGGCGAAGACGCTGTCCATATCGGCAACTATCGATTTGGTCTCGAGTGTGCCGAACGCGAGATCGAGATTGCCGATCGACTTCACTCACGCGAGCGGCGCGCATGGGTTCAGTTCTACGCTGCTCAGTGCCGGCTCTTTCTTGGCGAGGTCGAACGCGCCGAACAGGAGTTCCGTGACGGGATCGCGATCGCTGAGTCGATCGGAGAAAATCGTGCTTTATCGTTGTTGCGGTCCAACCTCGCGATCGCGCAGGCGATCCAGGGTCGTTATGACGAAGCACTACAAACCGCTTCGACAAATCTGAAAACCTCGTCGCCACGTTTAATTTACTCTCACTTCGAAGCGTTGCGTTCCCTGGGCGAAGTACATTTCCGTCGCAACGAGTTAACTGATGCAGAACGTTTTTGCGAAGCGGCAGAAGAACTTGTCTCACCAACCGAATCACGCGTAAGCCGTCTTTGGCTTGGGCCATTGCACATTCAGGTGCTGCTGGCGATGGGTAAGCGCGACGAAGCCGCGAAGAAGCTCGCGGCCTACAAAGAACTGGTCGCCGACTGTCAAAGTCCACGTTTCGCCGCCGAAGCCTCACGTCTCTCCGGGTTGTTTTAACTACAAGAACGCACAGAACTCACAAGGCATTTGCAACCTATCTCGACGCGGGCGGGAGAAGAATGTGGACCTACCCTGGTCTATCTGCTTTCCTTTCCCCCGAGATTCGGTAATCCCCCTAGAGCCGCGAGAAAGCACCAACCGCGCAAGTCAGTTTGTGCTCTTTGTGCTTTCTTTGCGGCTTGAGTCGTTCTTCAGATAACGATCAAGAAAATCCAGTATCGCTTTGTAAGCACGAATCTCGTTGGCCTTCTTCGTAAACCCGTGCCCTTCGTTATCAAACAAAACGTACTCCACCACGCCGTTTCGTTTGCGGATATTCTCGACTATCTCATCTGACTCGGGTTTGATGACGCGCGGATCGTTGGCGCCCTGCAGCACGATCAACGGCTTCACGATCTTCTCCGCGTGAAACAACGGCGAGACCGCGCGCAGGTTTTCCAACTCCTTGTTGGGATCGCCAATCTCCTTGTAGAGCGACTTGCGGAACGATTCCCAGTAAGGCGGAATCGACTGCAACGTGCGCACCCAGTTTGAAACACCAAACAGATCAACTCCGACCGCAAACTCTTCGGGCTTGAAGGCAAGCGCCGCAAGCACCATGTAACCGCCGTATGAACCGCCCATGATTCCGATCTTCTTCTCGTCTACGTAGCCGAGTGATGCTAGATACTTCTTTGCCTCGATGCAGTCCCAGAGCGGTTCACGCCCGTGCTTCCCGTCGTCCGAGGCGAAGAACGTTTTTCCGTAGCCGTTCGAACCACGATTGTTGACGCCGAGTATCACGTAACCATGATTCACGAGATACTGCGTCACCGGGCTGTAACCGACGCGAGTTTGTCCGCCTGGTCCACCGTGAACGAGGACGATCGCCGGAATCTTGTTCTGCGCGCTCGCCTGCTTTGGCTTGTACAGTATCGAAGGAACAGCGACGCCGTCGAACGACTTGTACCGTATCACCTGCGAATCGACGAGGTCCGCCGGATTGATCTCGGGATTCAAACTATCCGTCAGCTTTGTCGCTTTCTTTGTGGCGAAGTCGTAAACGTAGAGATTGCTCGGACTCCGATCGCCGTTCAGGTAAAACGCCATCAGCTTCTCACTGCGTGAAATACGCACGCCGGTAATGTCGGCGTTTGGAAGTTGCGGCAGCGTCACCAGCTTGCCGGTGGCGGTTTCGTTGATCTTGATCCGCGTGCGTGCGTCTTCGTTTATGGCCGTCACACGATACTTTCCGTTCTCTGAAAAGTAGGTGTAGAAAACATCCCAGGGCGCTTTCTCGACGACGTCGCTTTTGCCGGTGGCGAGATCGTAGCGCGCGATGTAGCGAAACTCGCTGCCCGAGTCAGTCAGGTAGTAGAGATATTTTGAGTTGATATCGAAAGTCTGCGCGCTGTTCGCCATGTCGCCGGTGTGCGCGGTGATGTTTTTCAACTCTTTAGTGGCGGTGTTGTAGAGATAAACATCGGAGTCCGCTTGCGAACCGCCGCTCTTCTGGAGCGCGATGTATTTCCTGTCGTCCGAGATGCTTCCGAAGTCGAAGCCGGTTTCGTCCTTGTAGATCAGCGCCGGTTTGAAAGTGTCGATCGGCATCTCGTACACGTCGAAGAAGCGCTGATCTCGTTCGTTGGTCGAGAAGAAAAACGATTTGCGATCGCGGCTCCAACCGAGGAAGTTTGCTTTCACTTTGTCGCCCGGCGTCAGATCGCGTTCGGCGCCGTCGAGTTCGCGCACGTAAAGATGATTGTTTTCGTTGCCGCCGCGATCGTAGGTGTAGAGGAAACGCGCGTCGGATGGAAAATAGGAGACGGCATAGGTGCTTTCTTTGGTTGAGTTCGTCAATTGCGCCGGCGTGCCGCCCGTCACGGGCACGGAGTACGCGTTAAAGATGCCGGTCTTGTTACTGTGAAACAGGATCGATTTCTCGTCGGCGGAAAAGGAGCTGCCGCCGATGCGAACAGTGTTCATAAACTGCTCGATGGTGTATTCCTTCACCGGCGTCGCGGAGTTTTTCTGCTGGGCCAACGCAGTGCCGGTGTTAACAACAAGAAGGACAAGAATCAGTAATGGAAGTTGATAGGAACGTCTCATGGGGTCTGCCTTTCTCTAAAAACGATGCGGGATTGTCTGGCGATGCTACCTGCATCGCCTCAAATTTGCGAGCCGCTTTCAGTCCTGTGGCTAGTTTCTTCTTGACTTTTTCTTCGTGCGCGTGGAGTCTTTCCTAAACTCATGTCCAGGGAATTACAGGAACAAGACCTCTTCCTCAAATGCCTGCTCGAAGCCAACGTGGACGGCATCATTGCGTTTGATCGCGATTGTCGTTATACGACCTGGAACCGCGCGATGGAACGCATCTCCGGCGTCAAACGCGAGCACGTCCTCGGGCATTACGCTTTCGATCTGTTTCCCTGCCTGAGGGAAACCGGGGAAGACAAATATTACTTCGAGGCACTCGCGGGACGAAGCGTAGTCGCCGAAAATCGTCCCTACGAAATCGCGCAATCCGGTTACAGCGGTATCTTTGACGGTTACTACTCGCCGCGTCATGACGAGAACGGCGAAGTGGTTGGTGGAGTTGCAATTATTCGTGACGTCACCGATCGCAGAGTGGCCGACTCGTCAACACTCGACGATCACAAACGACTCGCTTTCCACGTTGAAAACACGCCGCTTGCGGTTATCGAGTGGGATCAGGAGTTCAAAGTGTTGCGCTGGTCGCCGGCCGCTCAACGGCTCTTCGGCTGGACCGCGGAGGAAGTGCTCGGCAAACGCTTCAGCGAATGGAAGTTTGTTGTTGCTGAAGATTACGACGTCGTGAGCCAGGTGGAACACCGGCAGAACGAGGGTCAGGAGCAGCACGGCATTTCTCGTAACCGGAATTACACCAAGCTCGGAACGATTCTCCATTGCGAGTGGTACAACTCCGCGCTCTACAGCGAATCAGGAAAGCTGGTTTCGGTGCTCTCGCTCGTGCTGGACGTGACGGTGGCGACGCGGATCGAAGAAGCGCTGCGCAAGTCAGAGGCGCAGTATCGTTTGTTGTTTGAGGCGAACCCACAGGCGATGTGGGTTTACGATTTGAACACGTTGCGCTTCCTCGCGGTCAACGATGCAGCGATACGTCATTACGGATACTCGCGCACTGAATTCCTCGACATGACGATCAAAGACATTCGTCCCGCCGAAGACATAAAGGTGCTCGAAGAGTATCTCGCGGGCGGAAATCCCGGGCTCGACAATGCAGGCGAATGGAGACATCGGAAGAAAGACGGGACGATTATCAACGTCGAGGTCACGGCAAACCGGCTGCAATTCGGCGGCCGGGCCGCGGAGTTTGTCCTCGTCCAGGACATAACCGAGCGCAAGAAAGCGGAAACGGCGTTGCGGATCAGCGAAGACCGTTATCGCGATCTGGTAGACAACAGTCACGAACTTATTTGCACACACGACCTCGAAGGCCGTGTGCTTTCAGTTAATCCATGGGCGTCGCGCGTGCTGGGTTATCCGCAGAACTCTCTCATCGGCACAAACATACGCGATGGGCTTCTGCCGAAGTATCGCGAACAGTTTGACGAATACCTGCAAACGGTAAAAACTGAAGGGTCGGCGCGGGGCGTTATGAAGGTGCGTACCGCGAGCGGCGAGATCAGGTTGTGGGAGTATTACAACACGCTTCGAACTGAAGGCGTCGAGAAACCGATTGTGCGCGGCATGGCCCACGACGCGACCGAGCGGCGACAAGCGCTGAAGCGTGAGAAGGAAGCGCGCATGGAGGCCGAAGCGGCGAATCGCGTCAAAGACGAATTCCTCTCGACTCTCTCACACGAGCTGCGCACGCCGCTTACCGCAATCATGGGCTGGGCCGACTTGCTGCTGCACGACGAAGTGGAGCCCGGAAATCGCCGCCAGGCCATCGAAACGATCTTTCGCAACGCGAATTCGCAATGCCAGTTGATTAACGATCTGCTTGAAGTCTCGCGCATCATTACCGGCAAGTTGCGACTTGAGTTTGTCGCCTGCGAACTTCAGTCAGTGATCGAGGCTGCGGCTGAAAGCATCCGGCCCACGGCTGAAGCTAAAGGCGTGCGGTTGCAGGTGTTGCTCGAGCCCCACGTCGGACCTGTATTTGGCGATCAGGAACGTCTGCAACAGATCGTCTGGAACTTGTTGTCGAATGGCGTGAAGTTTACACGCAAGGGCGGCACGGTCCAGGTTACGCTGCAGCGCATCAATTCACACGTGGAGGTTGTCGTCAGCGACACGGGCGTCGGCATTAGTGCAGAGTTTCTGCCGCACGTCTTCGATCGTTTTCGTCAGGCTGACGGTTCAACCACTCGAACCTATGGCGGGCTCGGTCTCGGGCTCGCGATCGTTCGTCACCTCGTGGAACTGCATGGCGGGACGACGTGGGCCGAAAGCCCCGGTGAAGATCAGGGTAGTAAGTTCACCGTCAGATTTCCCTTAATGACACCCAATGATCAGCAACTCGACAAGGAACTGAGGCAACCGGCAGTGACGGCATTTGAACCTCGCAACAGGCAGCCCGCATCGCTGGAAGGCTTGCGCATCATTGTCGTAGATGACGAGGTCGACGCGCGCACGCTTTTGACGATGATGCTCGAACGATGCGGGGCGCAGGTGGTCGCGGTTGGGTCGGCAAGCGAAGGCTTGGAGTCGGTCGAAAACTGGTTGCCCGACGTTTTGATTGCCGATATTGGCATGCCCGTCGAGGACGGTTATGGACTGATTAGAAAAGTGCGTTTATTGCCGAAAGACCGCGGCGGGGAGACGCCGGCGCTCGCGTTGACAGCTTATGCGAGGACGGAAGACCGTGTGCGCGCGCTTTCGGAAGGCTACCAGGTGCACCTGGCAAAACCCGTGGATCGCTTTGAGCTGGCAGCCGTGATCTCGCGCCTGGGCCAGCGATAAACAGGGCGCCTCCCTGGAGTGCGGCGGCCTGACGCCGCTTTGTTATCGATCATGTTTGATCAAAGGCCAAAGCGGCGCCAGGCCGCCGCACTCCAGGGAGACGCTTTACTAATCGCAGCCGGCGACACTCTCCATCAGGCGCCGCCAGCGATGACCGTTACGCGTCATTAGCTCCTCGGCCTCCGCCGGTCCATCAGTGCCGGCTTCGTAAACCGGCAACTCACTCAATTTCTGACCCGCCCATGCCTCTTCGATCGGCGTGATCAAACGCCACTGCGCCTCGGCTTCATCACTACGAATAAATAACGTCGCGTCGCCCTGCATAACGTCCAGCAGCAACATCTCGTAAGCCTCAGGCGACTGCACTCCAAACGCGTTCTGATAACAGAAGTCCATGTGGACCGTGCTGGTCCGCATCTCGAATCCGGGTCGTTTGGCGCCGAACGAAACGATGATTCCCTCGTTGGGTTGTATACGCAAAACGATGATGTTGGCATCGATCTCGTCGTCGGGAGTGCGTGCGAACAAAGCTTGCGGCGTACGCTTCAAGTGGATGGCGATCTCCGTCAGATCACGCGCGAGACGTTTCCCCGTGCGCACGTAAAACGGGACTCCCGACCAGCGCCAGTTCGAGATCATAAACTCGGCGGCAGCGTAGGTTTCGGTGCGCGACGTGTCCGCAACACCCTTCTCTTCCTTGTACGCGTGCGCGTCTTCATTCTCGACACGGCCTGTTCCATACTGTGCGCGCACAGTGCGTTCCGCGACCTGCTCCGGCTTCATCCGGCGAATGGAGCGCAGCACCTGCACCTTTTCTTCTCTGACTGAATCCGCATCGAAGGCGACGGGCGGCTCCATCGCAGTGAGCGTCAGGAGTTGCAGCAGGTGGTTCGCGACCATGTCGCGCAGCGCACCCGCTTCCTCGTAGTAACCGGCGCGACTGCCGACGCCTCCGGTTTCAGCCGCTGTGATCTCGACGTAATCGACGTAATTGCGATTCCAGATCGGCTCAAACATCGAATTTCCAAAACGGAAGACGAGTATGTTCTGAACGGTGTGTTTGCCCAGATAGTGATCGATGCGATAAACCTGACTCTCCTTGAACACCGTCGCGATCGTGGCGTTTAGCGCCTTCGCAGATTCGAGATCGGTTCCGAAAGGTTTCTCGACGACAATGCGGCTCCAATGCTCATCCTCATTCGCCAGATTTGCCTCGCCGAGACGTTTGACGATCTCCGGCGCCAGTGACGGCGGCGTCGCAAAATAAAAAAGATGATTCCGGCTGGCGCCTTCAGACGCGAGCTCGTCGAGACGCGCAGCGATGGAGCGATACGTTTCGGCGTTATCAAGCTCGCCCGACAGGTAATAAATACGTTGAGCAAACTCGCGCCATCGCTGTTCGTCGAGATGTTCGATCTTTTTCGACTTATCGAGCGCCTCACGCACGAACTGCTTGAACGCATCGTCAGTCATTTCACTGCGGCCGACGCCCAGAATGCGAACGCTCTCCAAACAGCCTTCGTTAAGCAGGCGGCACAACGCCGGCATCAGTTTGCGTTGTGTCAGGTCGCCGGTGGCGCCAAAGATTACGACGACACACGGTTCCGCGTGCGGCAGACGAGGCTGTTCGACTTGAATTGGTGCTGGTTCTACTAGTACGGATGACATAATTCCTTCTCTGTGCCCCTCTGCGTATCGCTGCGGCACTCTGCGTTAAGACGCTTTCTCTGACGCGGAGAACGCAGAGATACGCAGAGGACCTCAGAGTAATTACTTCTTTTCCACGTGCCCGCCAAACTGAAGCCGCATCGCAGACAAAACCTTGTTCGCAAAATCGGCCTCGCCCCTTGAACTAAATCGCTGGAATAACGCGGCGCTCAACACCGGCACCGGCACGCCTTCCTCGACGGCGGCGTTGACGGTCCAACGTCCCTCGCCGGAGTCGGAAACACGTCCGGAAAAACCTTCCAACCGCGGACTCTCCGCGAGCGCGATCGCTGTGAGGTCCAGTAACCACGACGCGATAACACTTCCACGACGCCAGACTTCGGTAATGTCCGCGATATTGAAATCGTACTGGTAATGCTCCGGATACCGAAGCGGTGAAGTCTCGGCGTCCGCTGCTCTTTCGAGTTTGCCTTCGTTTGCGTGATGCAGAACGTTCAAGCCTTCCGCGTAGGCAGCCATCAACCCGTATTCGATACCGTTATGGACCATCTTCACGAAATGACCGGCGCCCGCTTGCCCACAGTGCAGATAACCTTCGGCGGCCGTGCCTGACTCCGCGGGACGGCCGGGTGTCGGCGCAACTGCATTGCTTCCCGGCGCAAGCGTTTTAAAGATCGGATCGAGACGAGCAACAATCTCGGTCTCGCCTCCAATCATCTGGCAATATCCGCGCTCGAGTCCCCACACGCCGCCGCTCGTTCCCACGTCAACGTAATGAATGCCCCTGGCTTTGAGTTCGGTGGCGCGACGGATGTCGTCGATGTAATAAGAGTTGCCGCCGTCGATAATGATGTCGCCGGGTTCCACGACTTCGACGAGATCGCGAAGCATCGTATCCACGATAGCCGCCGGTATCATCAGCCAGATCGCGCGCGGAGGCCGCAGTTTTTCAATAAACCCCTGCAGCGATACAGCGCCCGTTGCACCTTCGTCGACGAGCGCTTTCACGGCCTCTGGCGCGCGATCGTTGACGACACACTCGTGTCCGCCGCGCAGGAGACGTCGCACCATGTTGGCGCCCATTCGTCCGAGTCCAATCATTCCAAGCTGCATCCGAAAAGCTCCTTGCTAAGTGTCGTTGTTTACCTGAAGATAACAGAAACTTAACCCCAAGGAGCACTCCACATGAAGTGTTTGCAATTGCTGTTGCTGGCGGTTCTCGTCGTGCCGGTGTCGGCGCAGAAACTTTCACCGCGCCGCGTTGTCGATCTGACGCATGCGTTTGACGCGACGAGCGTCTATTGGCCTACTGCCGAAGCATTCAAACTCGAGACCGACTTCGAAGGAACGACTGACAAGGGATACTTTTATTCCGCTTACCGTTATTCAGCCGCGGAACACGGCGGCACGCATCTCGATTCACCCGTACACTTTGCGAAGGGCCGCTACACAGTGGACCAGATTCCTCTCGAGCAACTGATTGGGCCGGCGGTGGTGATCGACGTAACGCGGCAGTGCGCCACCAACCCTGACTATCTCGTAAGCGTTTCGGATTTTCAGAACTGGGAGCGACGGAATGGAAGAATAATGCCGGGCACGATCGTTCTGCTGCGAACGGGTTATGGTAAGCATTACCCTGATCGCAGGAAGTATCTGGGAACCGATGAACGTGGCGCAGAGGCGGTTGCGAAGTTGCACTTCCCGGGCCTCGATCCTGCCGCGGCGCGTTGGTTGACGCAGAACCGTTCGATCAAGGCGATCGGGTTAGACACCGCGAGTATCGATTATGGTCAATCGACGCTGTTTGAAAGCCATCGCACGTTGTTTGAGAAGAACATTCCTGCGTTCGAGAATGTCGCGAATCTCGATCGGTTGCCACTGAAGGGTTTTTCGGTCATTGCGTTGCCGATGAAGATCAAAGGCGGCAGTGGTGGGCCACTAAGAATCGTAGCCGTATTTTAAATATGATGATTCGGAGATTCGAAAGTGGGGATTTGGCTGAGGGCGCGGCGGAGCATTTTGTTGACGCGGAGCGTGGAGGCGGTCGCGCGGCGAGGATCGTTTACGGTTGCGTTAGCGGGAGGTTCTACGCCGAAGAGTCTTTACCAACTGCTGGCGGATGCTCCTTTTCGCGAGCGTGTGCCGTGGCCCAGGATTCACTTCTTCTGGTCTGATGAGCGTCACGTTCCTCCGGATCATCCGGACAGCAACTTTCGCATGGCGAACGAGGCGATGCTGTCGCGTGTGCCGGTTCTCGAGAGTAATGTGCATCGAGTGCGAGGCGAGAATCCCCTCGCGGCGGACGCTGCTGAAGAATACGAAGACACGATTCTTGAAATTACAGGAGAACGTTTACCCCAACTCGACCTGATCCTGCTGGGCCTCGGTACCGACGGACACACCGCATCGATCTTTCCGGACTCAGACGTCATCAACGAGACCACTCATCCCGTCGCCGCGCCATGGGTCGAAAAGTTAAAGACTCATCGCATCACGATGACGCTGCCGTTGCTGAACAACGGCGCGTCAGTGCTGTTTCTCGTTAGCGGAGCCGAGAAAGCGGAGATTGTAAAAGAAGTTCTCAAAGGGCCGAAAAAATATCCGGCGCAGAAGGTCAAACCAACTAATGGCGAGCTGCTATGGATGCTTGACCATGAGGCCGCCACAAAGATCGAAGACTTCAACTCACCGTAACCAACGAGTCAGGTGAGAGTGGGACCGTCGGCGACGATCCTCCCGAAGCAAATCGTGCCTGCTCAACCAATAGCTCTTCAAACGACGCAGTGGGAAGCGCTTTACTGAACAGAAATCCCTGCACGACATCACACTCCAGCGCGGTCAGATACTGAAGCTGTTCCTTTGTCTCAACACCCTCCGCAATTACGGTGAGATCGAGTGCATGGCCCAGATTGATGATCGCGCGCACAATCGCCGTGTCGTGCGGATCTTTGCAAACGTCAGAGACGAAAGTCTTATCGATCTTCAACGTATCGATCGGAAAACGCTTCAGGTAGTTCAACGAAGAATATCCGGTTCCGAAATCGTCGATCGCGACCTTAATCCCCATCAATTTCAGCTCGTGTAGTTTCTCGATCGCTGCCTCCGGATTTTTCATGATCGAACTTTCCGTGAGCTCGAGCTCGAGCCAGCGGGGATCCAGATTCGTATCTTTCAGGATGTGACTCACATCGGCGATAAATGTGGGCTGTTCAAACTGCCGCGCTGACATGTTTACCGACAGCAGCATCGGCGTCAGTCCTGCATCCTGCCACGCCTTACTCTGTGCGCAGGCAGTTCGCATCACCCACTCGCCGAGCGAGATAATCATTCCGCTCTCTTCAGCAAGAGTGATGAATTCGCTGGGATACAGCAGGCCAAGCGTGGGATGCTGCCAGCGCACGAGAGCTTCCATGCCGACGAGATGAAAATCGTTAATCGCGACCTGGGGCTGGTACTGAACAAAAAACTCCGATCGCTCCAACCCCGGCCGCAGATTGCTCTCGAGCACCAACTGTTTCAGCGCGCGCGTGGTCCCGCCCGCGGTGTAAAACTGATAGTTGTTACCGCCCTGCACTTTCGCTCGATCCAGTGCGGCGCCGGCAGTCTTCAACAGCCCGGCAGTGTCGCGGCCGTCGTGCGGATAGAGACTGATACCGATGCTGCTGGACACAAAAATTTCCTGGTCCTCAAAAATAAACGCCTGATCGAGTGAATGCTTGATGGCGCGAGCAACGTTCGCTGCGTCCTGCGCGCGCGGGATCTGCGTCAGCAGGATCGCAAACTCATCACTGCCAAAACGCGCTACCGTATCGCTTTCACGAACACAGCTTGTCAGACGTTGGGCCACTGACTGCAACAGCCGATCGCCGGACGTGTATCCGAGTGAATCGTTAATCGTCTTGAAGCGATCGAGATTGAGCAACAGCACCGCCTGCAACTGATCGTTGCGACGAGAGAGTGCGATCGCCTGTTTCAAACGATCCTTGAACAACACCTGGTTGGGCAGGTCAGTCAACGCATCGTGATACGCGAGATGGTTCAGTTTTTCCTGAGTCTGCTTGTTCTGCGACAGATCGACGACAAAGCACGCGATCTCTTCTTCGTAAAGCGCGGCTCCGAACAAAACGGGCACAGTGCTGCCGTCACGACGAACAAAATCCTTTTCGAACGGCGCACACGCGCCAAACGCCATCAGTTTCTCAAACGCTTCTTCGTCGAGACGTTGATGCTCAGGCGGTGTGATGTCGTGAATAGTTCGCGGCAAACTATCGGAGTCATATCCAAGCAGGTTCAGGAAACTCTCGTCGGCACTGAGAATATTTCCAGCCAAATCCGTGAAAAGGACGGCGACCAGATTGGTGGCGACAAGACGTGCGCAGGGCTGCAGCTACTTTGCTTTCCATAGACAGAGATGAATTGTTGAAATTCCGGAAGGTGAGAGTTGAGCAAGTGGGTTGGCCGTCAACCCGAGGGTAAGGCTACCACAGATTACGCAGGTGAAGACAGAAAAATCTGCGTAATCTGTGGCTTGACTCGGTTAGCGAGTGGAACTGGTGGCTGGAACCGCCGGTCCGGGAGGCAGTTTTTCGTTGAGAAACCGCGTCATCAGACCAAGCAGATGGCGCTGCGTTCCCGGTCCTTCCGAAATCGAGTGTGACCGGTTGGGATATGGAAAAACAGAAAACTGCTTATTCGCGGCGATGAGCGCATTGATCAATGCTTCGGTGGCCTGGTAGTGAACGTTGTCGTCGCCGGTGCCGTGAACGATCATCAGGTTCCCTTTCAACTGACCAGCGAACGTGATCGGCGAACTCTGTTTCCACTCCTCCGGATGGTCCTTCGGCAAGCCGCCGTATCGTTCCTGGTAAATCGTGTCGTAGTAATGAAGATCGGCCACCGGAGCTACCGACAATCCCGTCGCGTAAGTGTCGGGAAAGCGAAAGAGGGCATTCAGTGTCGATGCACCGCCGCCACTCCAACCCCAGATTCCGATACGCGCCGGATCGACAAACGGCCACTTTGCGATCGCGCGAGCCGCGGCTGCCTGATCGCCGGAGTTCACAATCCCCATCTTCCGGTAAATAATCTTTCGCCACGCACGACCACGCGGCGCGGGCGTGCCGCGGTTATCGACACTCATCACGATGTAACCCTGTTGGGCCAACATCGCGTGCCAGAGGCGGTTTCGGCCACCCCAGCTATCAATGACCGTCTGGCCCCACGGTTCACCATAAACATAAAAGAGCACTGGATAACGTTTCTGCGGATCGAAGTCGTGAGGTTTCATCATCCACCCGTCGAGCTGCACGCCTTCGCCGATGTCTACCTTGAAAAACTCCGACGGTGTTTGTTTCAACTTCGCGAGACGATCCTGGACCTCGCGATTGTCGATCAGAGTTCGCACGATTGCGTGTTGCGGCAAGCGCACGACCTCCGTCACCGGAAGCCGGTTAAAGCTCGAATACTGATGAATCGCAAACTCACCACGCGGCGAAATGTTGTAGCTATGCACGCCCGGAACACTCGCCGGCGTCAGGCGTTCTTCCTTGCCGGCGCCGTCGATGCGTACGCGATAAAGAAAACGTTGCGTGGCATTTTCAGGCGAGGCGAGGAAGTAAACAAAGCCGTTCTGCTTATCCACTCGCTCGACGCTGATCACGTCGTAGTTACCGGGGGTGATCGGCTTTACGTCTTTGCCGTCGCGCGAAACGGAATAGATATGACGCCAGCCATCACGTTCGCTGGCCCAGAGAAACCGGCGCCCATCGTCAACCCACTCCACGTCGCCACGAGCGATGCCGGTCCTATCCCAATCGATATCACCCCAGGCGATGTCGACCCACGCTTCGTCTTTCTCGGTCAGGATCGGCCGCACCTTGCCGGAACGCGTGTCGGCCAGCATCACCGTGTTTGTATCCTGGCGGCGGTTGAGTTGTTGAATGACAAGCTCGTTGGAGTTTGCCGCCCACTCCATTCGCGGCAGGTAGTTGTTACGCGGATCGCCGGGCACTTCGGTCCAGCGAGTTGGACCACCATTGGCATCCACCACGCCGACACGTGCGGCAGAGTTTGTTTCACCCGCTTTCGGATAGGGGAACGAAGTCACAACTGGATAAAGACCGGCGGTGTTGTTCAGCAGCAACATCTCCTTCACGCCTTCCGAGTTGAGCTGCCAGTAGGCGATCTGCTTGCTGTCCGGACTCCAGCGAAAACCGTCACGACAAAACAGCTCTTCTTCGTAGACCCAGTCGAAGGTGCCATTGACAATGTATTGCGAACCGTCGGTGGTGAGTTTTGTGATCTTGTATTCGCCCAGGAGTGTCTCTACATAAACGTTATTTTCGCGAACATACGCGGCGCGATTACCGTCCGGCGAGAACTTTGCAAACATCAGCGTCGAAGGTTTGGCGTCAGGACCACCGAGTTTGCGCAGGCTGTTGTCTTTGAGATCCAGCACCCAGTAATCACCGCGTGTGTTGCTGCGCCAGACGCGTGCGGAGTTTGTAAAGACGAGTAACTTCTGCTCGTCGGCAGTCATTGAAAACTCTTCCACGCCGAGCGGATCGGTCGCGCCTTTTGGAATCAGTTTTTCGGCGGCAACTTTCACCGTGCGCTCACCGGTATTCGCGTCGTACCGAACGATGTCGGCGAAGTTTTTCTTCGTGGGCGACGGCTCGAGTGCGAAATAGCCGGTGCCGTCGTTCTGCCACTGCACTGGTCCAAGCGGCCTCGTGCGATAAGTGAAGAGCGCATCGACGGTGAGTAGCGAAGGATCGGTTTGTTGAGCAAAAACGGGGAGTATTAAGAGAAGGAGAACAGGAATGATGTAAATTCGTTTTTTCATCGTGTACCTCATGTATCTGTGTTAATCACCCCGGCCGACGAGTGCGGCGATGGCCGCAATCATATCCGCCTGCTCGATCGGCTTCGCCATGTGTTGCTGGTAACCCGCCGTCAGCGCGCGCTCACGATCCTTACGCGAAGCGTAGCCGGTTAACGCGATCGCCGGCACCTGACCACCTTTTTCGATCGGCAGAGCGCGAATTTTTCGAATCAGCTCGTAACCATCTTCGTCCGGCATTCCGATATCGCTGATCATTATGTCCGGCGCGTCGACGTTGAATACGGTGAGCGCCTCCTGCGCAGACTTTGTCGGGGTCACTGTCGCGCCGTAGCGTTTGAGCATCGTCCCCACAAGTTTACGTGAGTCTTCGTCGTCCTCAACCAGCAGCACGTGTACGCCGTCGAGCCTGACCTCGCCGCTACGACTCTGACGGCGCTCGAGCTCGCGTCTGCGTTCTTCAGCGCGAGCCGGATCTCTACGCTCCTGCGCAAGCGGCAGATCGACACTAAAAACCGACCCCTGCCCGAGACCTTCACTGCCGGCGCTGATCGTTCCGCCATGCAATTCCACGAGATGTCGCGCGACGGCGAGGCCTAAACCAAGTCCGCCCTGCTTTCTCGAGATCGATCCTTCAGCCTGACGAAAACGATCGAACACGTACGGCAGAAACTCTGCTGCGATGCCGTCGCCCGTGTCGCTGACTTTCAGACGCGCCGTGGATTCAACGCAGAGCAAATCGACACTCACGCTGCCGCCGCGCTGTGTGAATTTGATCGCGTTGGAAAGCAGGTTCCAGATCACTTGCCGCAAACGATTCGGATCGCCCTTAACCAAACAACTGCCCGGCTCAAATCGCGTTTGCAAACGGATGCCTTTTACGTCCGCCGTCGGTCGTAGCGCGTCGAGTGCGGCTTCGACGATCGGGGCGAGATTGAGTGGATGCAAATCGAGCCGCAGATTGCCGGTGATGATGCGTGAAACGTCGAGCAGATCGTCTATGAGCCGCGCCTGTGAACGCGCGTTACGCTCGATTGTCTCGATCGCGCGCGTGGCGTTTGCGCCTTCAACTTCTCCGTTCCGGATCATCGAGGCCCAGCCGAGTATCGACGTCAAAGGCGTACGCAACTCGTGTGAGAGAGTCGCGAGAAATTCATCCTTCAGGCGATCCGCTTCTTCTGCGTGGCGGCGAGCGTCGCGTTCGCGAAGGAGTGACGCCGCTCTTTCCTCTTCGGCGCTTTGCCGCGCTGTGACGTCGAGGACGAGGGAAAGCACTGAAACCAGTTTGCCACGATCGTCGCGCAGCACTGAGTTGTACCACTCGCAATACAGTATCGTTCCATCACGCGTGTAGTTGCGATTGCGCGTCACTCCCTGAACCTCGACTCCCTCGCGCTGGCGATTTGTGACGAGCGCAACCGCGTCAACGTCGTCGGCAAAAACAAATCGCCACTCGTTCACGTGTTTCCCGATCACGTCGTCGGCTTTCCAGCCAAAGAGTCTTTCAGCCGACTCAGACCAGCGCGCGACACGAAAATCGCTGTCCCATTCGACGACGGCGAGCGGCGAACTCTCGACATGAAACGCCAGTTGTTTGTACGCGGCATTCGTCGCTTCCTGGGCCTGCCTGCGCGCGGTTATGTCAGTGATGACCGCAATACCGCCGGCTATCTCGTTGTTGTCGTCAATTAAAGGTGAGTAATGACTCTCGAAGAAACCCGTTTCGGATGGACCATACGGGTGATCCTCCGAAATCGATTCTTTGCCGTTCAGCACCGATGAAAAACACTGGTGCCCGCTCTCTCGCAGGAAAGGAAAAACCTCGAGCACACGCTTGCCAAGCACCTCATCAGGCGTGAGCCCGGAGATTCGCTGCATGGCGCGGTTCCACGCGATTAACCTGCAATCGCGATCGAACGCAAATATCCCGTCGACGCTCGCGTCGATCATTCGGTTGAGCAGATGGGTGGAATTAATCTGTGTAATCAGAAGTGTTTATTTCCCAGCCGTAAGCAGCATTAATCCGGTCGCATCGCGCACAAGGATATTCGATCCCAACAAAACGGGCATGGCCCAGGTGGAGGCTTCGGCAACTTCATAACGACGTTCGACGGCGAACGCCGGAGTGTTTCGCTTCGCGACGATCAAGTCAGCGCCATTGGTTAAAAATACGACGTGTTGCGGAGTGAGCAACAGCGACGCGTGCTCGCCTTCCCGTCCCTCAGTGGCCCAACGCACGGCGCCTGTTTTGGCGTCCATCGCGACAAACTGTCCCTTCTTCTTTGAAGAGTGACCGTAGATCAAACCATCGCCAAAAACGGGCGAGCTCATGTACATGGCGACGTCCGGATTTTTCCAGACCTCGGTTGCCTGCCACTTGCCATTCGTCTCTGTCAGAGAAAAAGCGTGTGTGCCCTGGCGGGTGCCGGAAACGACGAGATGCGTTCCGGTCCAGAGCGGAGTGGCGATGTTTTCGTTCCACTCGTCAGGAAACGGCACGGACCAAAGGTCTTTGCCGGTCCCGGCGTCGATGCCGATGACCGAACCCTGCGTCATCGTCACGATTTGTGACTTGCCGGATGGTTGAATCAATACCGGTGAAGCATAGCCTGGTCCGAGTCCACGCCATTCCCACTCCGTCGCGCCGGTGGCCGGGTTGAGAGCGAGAATTTGCCCGCCGTGAATGTCGCTGCCGACCTGGACCACCAGGCGTCCGTCGACGACGAGCGGAGAAGAAGCAGTGCCGCAGAACATTTTTGAGGTATCGATCGATTTTGAGAAGTCGCGAGTCCAGAGTTGTTTGCCGGTTGCGGTATCCCAGGCGTTGAGAATTCCGGTCACGCCGAGTGTGAAGAGACGATTGCCGATAACGAGCGGGGTCGAGTTTGGACCTTTCGCCATCTGCACCGCGTACTGGTTCTTCTTGAAATCTGCCTGGTACTTTTGCTGCCAGAGCAGTTTGCCGTCGGCAAGATTTACACTCGCGACGATCTCTTCCGGATCGCGCCGCCCATGTACAAACGCGCGTCCGTTCGCCACGACGGGCGACGAATAGCCTTCGCCGATTTCCACCCGCCAACTACGCTGCAGAGCCTCCGGCCACGTACCCGGCGTATTTTTTCCGGAAACCGACCCATCGCGCGCCGGCCCGCGCCATTGTGTCCACTCCTGCGCAGAGGCAATCGGCGCCACCGCACAGAAAATAAGGGCTAAGAATGCTGGTCTTACGATATTCATAAAAGCTCCTTTCGTGAGAGACAAGGATCATAGATCAGTCGGTTGCGAATTGTGAACCGCGTCTACAGGTGGAAGTCACCATTCTTTTAATTTCGCCCGATTTACACTATTATTCTTCGCCATTATGGACATTAGTGTAAAAGAACTTTACCTCGAAAAAGTTCTACAACTCTCACGTTATGAACGTTTGCGTCTGGCCGTCATGATCCTCAACGATCTCATGGCTGATAACGACAAAATCGAGTTTAGCGATAGCTGGATCGAACAGACCTCCAGGATCTGACCGCGTTCGCGCTTTCTCACAGCGAGAATCCTCATGAAACATCGAAGTAGTTGGTGAGGCAGACCAATTCATTCCGTTGCTCCGTAGGAGCAAAATATTTATAGCCCAAGCTTTACTGGTTATCCGCTCCGTCAGGAGCGGAATGTAGTGTGGCCTCAAAACACATGGCGCTCCGCTGGAGCGCATGAGCCCATTAGGTCTTCGGCTATAAACATTGTGCTCCGCTGGAGCACCTCGCTGAAGAACCATCAAATCAAACCACTTCGTGCAAAGCCACGTGGACACATGGACATTAACTATGTCGGGTGATCACACGACGTCGGCGAAGCCTTTGCGGGTGCGGGCAAACCACCAGTAGCCGAAGAGGAAGACGAAGAGGGCAATGACGGTGAAGTAGGCAAGACCGCGCCAGTCAGGGGCGGCGCCGTCCAGAAAGATGCGGCGGTAGCTGCGTACGAGTGAAGTGAAGGGGTTGAGATCGATAAACGCTCGGAAGCGTTCCGGAACGATCGATTCGGGATAAATGATCGGCGTCAGGTACATCCACGCCATCAGCAATAGCGTCACGCCCTGGGCAATGTCGCGCAGGTAAACGCCCAGCGAGGCGATGAGCCACGCGGCTCCGAGTGCAAAAAGAAGCTGCGGAATAAGCACGACCGGTAACCAGAGTGCGGTTAACTCGAGTCGTTGCCTGACGATGATCGTCGCAATCAGCAAAGCGATTGTCGCAAAGAACTGGTTGCCGAGGGCGGCAAACACCTGCGCCGCCGGCAACGCTTCGAGCGGAAACACGACTCGTTTCACCAGGTTTGCGTTGACGACGATCGTATTAGCCGACTGCTGCACCGACTCCTGAAACATGGACCACGGCAGGAGACCGCAGAAGAGATACAGCGCGTAGTCCCAATGTGAGTGATTGATGCCGAAACGCGCGCCGAATATCCCTGCAAAGATGAAGGTGAAGATCGCGATCATCACAACCGGCGTCAGCACCGCCCAGGCAATGCCAAGTGCAGAGCCTTTGTAACGGCCAAGCAGTTCTCTTTTGGCGAAAGAGAAGATGAGATCCGCGCGGAGTTTGTTATACATAAGACCTGTTAGACATGAAATCCCTGTCTAATACTGAACCACGCCTCGGCCCCTCCAGCTATTCTTATTATGCCAACCAATCACGACATCAGTGGCGCCGATATCGCTCCACCACGTCTCGAATTCGTCGCGTGAAATGTAAAACGCGGTCGGCGCGACGAGGTGATCGAAAACGATTGTGTGCTGTTCGCGCCAGCCAAAAGTCGAAATCGAATTCAGATAGTCGTTATAGAAAAGATGTCTCGCGAGGGAAGAACCGGTTCTATTCAATGGTCCATAAATCAACTTCGTCGCCAGGTAAACACAGGCAGCGGGAATTTTGGACAACTGCAGGAGGACGCGCTGGTCGATGCGCGAAGTGATCTTCTCGCGCACCGGGTTCACAAAGCGCGTGATCCACTCGTTGTTCTCAGCGCCATAAATCCACGCCGAGATGTGCCCGCCCGGCTTCACCTTCGACGCGAGAGACAAAAACCCGCCGCGCGGATCCGGCAGGTGATGCAACACGCCCACAGAAAACGCGTAGTCAAACTTCCGCGCGAGCGGCAGATGATAAATGTCAGCCTGAATAATGTGCGCGTTTGGAAACGAACGCGTCGCGGCAAACGCTGTCTCGACCGCGGCGCTCAGATCGATGCCGATGACGTCGCGTGCGCCCCAATGTGCGGCGAGCTGAGTGTGACGCCCTTTGCCGCAACCTCCTTCGAGCACAACCTTGTCGCGAAAAAACTCCGGCGTTACAGGCGCAATCCAACCGAGCAGTTGCTCGGCATATTTTTCATCTTCCTGGGTGAAGTGCTGCCATTGCCATCCAAACCCGGCAGCCGTAGCGCGCTTGTCACTTTCAACGTGGTCCAGGTTTGCGAAACGTGGAATCCCGAAAGTTATCGGGAAGACGGAGCCGCACGAGGTGCAGCGCAACTCACCCTCCATGATCTCCTGACCTTCAAGCTTAGTGACAGAGAGATCCAGAGTTCCTGCGCAGGAGGGACAGATCAGATAGGGGAGTAGTTTTTCCTTCAAGCTCCGCAACTATAACATCAGTAGACTTTACTGATTACATTCGCGGGTGTGATGGGTGGCGTGCATTCCGAAACGGTTTTGATACTCGGCGGAGTTTAGAAATGTGCAGACCATTGAGCGCGCGGCATCCGGATCGCGCAGAGGTTTGGTCTTGAGCGTGCTGACCCAGGCGTTGTAACCAGCATCGTCCGGATTGCGTCGCAGGTGTGTGAAGTACTGAAAGAGCACGAAGGCCTGGTTGTAATGCGCGTCGGCGACACGCTGATCGGCGGCGAGTCGCGTAAGGACAGCCGCCCGCCCGTTAGTGCTGTCGTCAAGTAAGTTGATCAGAAAACTTTTTTCAGCGTTGAGATCCAGGCCGCTGCTCTGCGCCAGAGAAGCAATGATCGAATCGACAAACTCGGCCGGTTTCATAGTCGCCGGGTAGCGGCGCTTGAACTCCGGCCGATCGACGAGGGCGACGGCAAGCGCCATTCGAACCGCTTCGAGTTCACCTTTCTGATTCGCTATCCCCGCACGGTCACCTTCAAAATCCGAAAAACGTGGCGCGCGTCCCAGCGCCGTCGCGTAAAGCCCGTAGAGAAACACGCCGGTTGCGGGCAGTTCATTTTCGACGAAGAGATTCGTAGCGATGTCGATTCTGCGCGCCCGCACGCACTCCGCGCGAGAGCCACAGAGTTGCAGTTGGGCTTTGAGTCTCTCGACGAGGGTTTGATCCGGTTCGCGACCGATCAAATCGGAGTATTGCTGAGTGATAAAGAAATGAATGTCGTCAACCGGATTCGAGAATGAGGAGGCAACGCCGGGATCGATCGTGATCGCGCCGGGCACATACGCTGTTTCACCGGAGTTGGACTGAAGCTTCAACGTGTAATCGCCAAACGGAGTATTCGCGGCCACCTGCAACTCGACACTCACAATCGGATATGGCGCAGCGATCTGTTCGCGGGTGAGTGTTGCCGGATCAACTGTAAAGAACGGCGAGTTCACCGCGATGCTCGTGCCCGGCACCTGATCGACACCTTCGCCGCCGAAATATATCTTCACGCGTTTTCCGGGCGGGAGCGGCAGAGCGGTCGTCGACAACTCAGCGTTTAGTCCGATGACTTTCGGATTGAGCGCCGAAGCCTGTGCCGGAACCAGGTTAGAGTTCAACGATGTCGGCGCGTCGGCCTTGACGTTAACCTGATTTGACAGTTCAAAACTGCGAAACTTTTGACTCGTCTCAGCCGCGGAAGAAACCATCACGCGATACTGGCCGGGCACGAGACCATCTAAACGATAACTGCCGTCGTCGCCCGTGATATCGCTCGCAATCACGCGACCATTGGCAACATTCTCGGCCCAGACATTCACGCCATTCAGCGGCATCAACGAACCGGCCGTGCGGTTATCCGAAAGACGGCCCTCGATCCGGCCGAGCTTCAGTTTTGGACCATACAGGCTGCGAACTTTCTGGCGATCGTCTTCACTCAAAGTCCGCTCGGTCAACGCTGGCAATCCGAAGGTGCCGTTGAAAGCCTGGCGGCTTTGCATCGTCGAGGAGAGTACGGCTGAGTGGTCCAGGCCCAGCAGATGACCAATCTCGTGTGTAAAAGTCGCTTCGAGATCGTACGTGTCGGGTGTGCCGTCAGTGGAAAACTGTAACTCCGTGCCATCCTCGGCGCGCGGACGCGGATTAATGCTGATGTCCGCTTCAGCGATGCTTCCTGTCTCAGGATCGAAAAAGACGCGCGTGCGTCCCGTCGTGGCGTCGGAATTGAATGCCTCGTTTTCGGCAGTCGCGGCGATCGTTATCAGGCTTACTCCATCGCCGGCATCCGTCGCACTGACGGACGTCGCGGGCGACCAGACAATCACAAAGTTGATATTCGTCAAGCTGGACCAGCGCGCGAGGGCACGGCGGGCGGCGCCGACCACATCGCTATCAGGCTTGATGTGAGTGCCTGGAGTAAGCAGCGAAGTCGAAAACGAGACTTCGATTGTCTTTTTAGGCCAGCGTATTTTGCGAACTGTTTGAGCGGCAGGTTCGAATTCGAAGGAGTCGCGGATCTCGAGCCGCTCTCGGGAACCAAGAGCCAGAAACATTGCCACACTGGCAATTATTGCGATCGGATACTGCATTTAGGCTTCCTGGCGAGGACGAGTTACTGGCGCGCCGCATGGTATCACGGTTCAGCCACGAAGATCCGCAAAAATCGGGCTGCCACAAAAAGGCACAGGACAGGGTGCTGTCGCAGTTAGCCCATAGAAAAAGCCATCCCCTTAATTTAGGGGATGACTTTCTTCTTTTTGAGAACTATGTGCCTTTTTGTGGCTAGTTGATGGTTATTCGCGGAGCGGTAGCAGCGGGACGGGTCACTGCGCTGAACGTTCCACGCGTGAACGTTATCTGTACCGGAACGTCTCCGGCGCCCGCAAGGGATGCGGGCAAAGTAAAGTTCACGATGTCGAAGCCCGGCATTTCCGGGTTCGGTTGGACAACCAGGATCGCATCGCCGGTGATTGCGGTCGTGCCGACCAGGATATTTAATTCGGTCCTGACCGCGCCGCGCAATCCAGTCACGCTCAGCTCAATAACCGTCGGAACAGTCGCGCCACTCGCATTTGTGGACGTCACCGAAAATGGCTCGGTGGTGCGCGCATTCGGATTGGTCACGTTAAATGCTATCGCACGCCCGTTCTCGTCGCCGGTGCTGGAGAAAATATCCGGTTGGGCCGGAACGATGTTGACGAGTCCACGGAACAGAGTATCCGTGTTTGCGCCGCTATCGAGCAGGTTCACAACGACGTTGCCGAGACCCGGAGCTACACCGACTGGCATGACGAAGTTGATCTGCATACTGGCATTGCCGACGAAGTAGAGTCCGGCGGCGGCGCCGTTGACGCCCAGTGACACACCGTTGAGTTCCACCGGCAAAGCAGGGCTACGTCTTGTTTCAGACCCTCCGGTTGCAGTTGCGTCAGAAGGAGCAAGCGCGACAGTCGAACGAACGATACTCAACTCACCCGGCGCTAAACCGATGGGCGATCCCGGAACAGGACTCGGCGTCGGTGTCGGGCTTGGGCTGGGACTCGGAACCGGAGTCGCAGCCGCAACGGGCATGTTACTTGCGCCTGTAAAGAACGAAAGTACCGCCGAAGAAGTAGCCGTGACTTGCGGCGTCAACAAATAGTAAAGCTCGATCGAGAGATCCGGATTGCCTCCACCCAATTCAACGCCTCCGAGTGAAAACAAAATGCGCTTGCGCGTTTCACTCGGTATCGGCCTCACGAACGTGTTCACGGGCGGCGTCCTGGTAAGACGTGTAAAAGTATTCGACGAAGCCGCCGGAATCTGGGTCACGAAAATCTGCGGCGCGTTATTTGGATTCAGACCCTCTGACGCCTGCGCCTGCGGCACAAGCGTTCCATCAGTCCGGAAGTTTACGAGGGAAGCAAACACCAGACTCGACGGCTCGAGCGATGCGTTGTAGTCAGTGAAACTCGGGAAACGAAGAATATCGTCGAACGGCGGCCGAGTGCCGACCTCTACGAAAGTGTCTGTCGCAACCGTGTAGACGAACATTCCCACGATCGGATTGGTAGTTACGGCATTTGCCTTCGGATCGGTCGCGCGGGATTCCAAGGCGATCAAGGCGCCGTTGCGACTCAATCTGCGGCCCGGACTGAGGATGACGGAGTTGAATAAATTGTTTTGCGTGCGCGTGACCTGGCGAATGTTGCTGACCGCGCCGCTGCTAAAACTTGCAATAAAGACCTCGGCATTCCCGTCTGCATTAAACTTATCTGCGTCGTTCGAGGCGATATTGCCGCTCGAAACAAAAGACACTACGCCTCCATTCGCCGAAAGAGACGGGTTACTCTGAAAGACCAGTCCGACTCCGGGCACCGCGTCCTGTGTCTTTGTCGCCTGGGTGAAAACGGTGGGCGCCACGGTGGTAGAAAAGAAGAGTTCCGGATTCGCATCCGCGTTACCTACACCCGGCACGAGATCTCTCGTAGAGATAAAAGCGATGACGTTGCCATCGTCGGAAATCGCCGGTTCGCGATTGTCGTCGGCAAAAAACGGAGCAGCGGTTGCTGAACCTGCTCTTGTCGGGCGGCTGGCGTCCGTAGTTGTAACTCGCCTGAACATTCCTGTTGCCAGATCCTGGAATGGCAAATCGGCGCCCAGAGTAAGATCGACGTCCGCCACGGGCGGTAACGTGTAGATCCAGATCTCGGAATTGGAGTTAGCCGCCATACCTTCCTGTTCAATTCCATCGAAGAATTCCGGATGCGGAGCATTCGAACTAAAGACAATCTTGTAAGTGCGTGTGCCGCCTGACAGTGCCGGCGCAAGCGAGATCATCGGCCCCCGGTTATCGATTTCGATCTTTACCTGGGTCAGGTCAGACGGTGTTGGCTGTGGAGTTGGCGTTGGACTCGGGCTTGGCGATGGACTGGGCGTCGGCGTTGGGCTCGGAGTCGGACTCGGACTCGGCGCCGGATTCGCAACGTTCCTCGTGTCGGTAATCTGGAAAATGCGGCGCTGCGCGTAATCGTAAAGAAAGATCTCGCGGTTGCCGTCGGCGTTGTTTCTGTTGACGGTCCTCTCAGTCGACACGTCACCATTCGAAACAAAAACCGCGAAGCGTCCGTTCGCGCTGACGTCGCTGATGAGTGCGTTGAAAGATAAGTTCGGCGTTTGAGTGAGTTGGACGACAAAAGGGTCCGGTGTTGGACTCGCCGTTTGGGCCGAGACAGAGGCAAGCGAGCCACCGATAAGCACAGGCGCGATGCAGGCGCACAAGAACCAGAAAACTTGCTTCACGAATTCCTCCGCAATAAAGACGCAGATACGAGCAGATTAGATGTCCTCGGGGAGCTGGGCAGCGTCGCACGCAGGTGAAAGTATTATTGCCGGCACCGGCGATTAAAGAACGGCCATTTTAAGCAGAACCTCTCACATGCGCAAGCACCCACAAGAAGGAGCCTCTTGTGGCCCGAGAGAGTTTTGGGGTCTAATCACGTGACTCAAGTTCAAATCAACACCACGAGGGCAAGACTGTGACGAAGAGAGCGCTGATTACGGGAATCACCGGTCAGGATGGCAGTTATCTCGCCGACTATCTCGTAGGTTTGGGATATGAGGTGCATGGACTGGTGCGCCGGGTCGCGCTCGAGGCCCCTGAAACGCGGTTCAGCCGTATTGCTCACCTGCTGGACCGGATCACGCTGCACCCGGCGAGTCTTGAGAGTTACCCCAGCATCTTCCACATCTTCAGCAAACACGATTTTGACGAGTGCTATCACCTCGCGGCCCAGAGTTTTGTCGCGGAAAGCTTCACGGACGGCTTTTCCACGATGAATATGAACATCAACGGCACACACTATGTACTGGCGGCGTTGCGTGAGCTGCGGCCGAAGTGCCGATTCTATTTCGCGGGTTCGAGTGAAATGTTCGGCAACGTCAACGAAGTGCCGCAAAAGGAGAGTACGCCGTTTCAGCCGCGCAGTCCCTACGGAATCAGCAAAGTAGCCGGGTTTCATTTAACGAGAAACTATCGCGAAGCTTACGGGCTGTTCTGCGTCAGCGGAATTCTGTTCAATCATGAGAGCCCGCGCCGTGGATTCGAGTTTGTCAGCCGCAAAACGACGAGCGCGGTGGCGAGGATAAAGCTCGGTCTCGCTTCGGAACTGCGAATCGGAAATCTCGAGGCAAAGCGCGATTGGGGACATGCAAAAGATTATGTGCGCGCCATGCATACCATGCTTCAGCAGTCGGAACCGGATGATTTCGTGATCGCTACCGGGCAAACTCACAGCGTCCGTGAGTTGTGTGAAATCGCGTTTGCCGAAGCGGGCCTGGATTATCGTGAGTATGTCAAAGTTGACGAAAGATATTATCGTCCGACGGAAGTCGATCTACTGACCGGAGACGCGTCGAAAGCGCGACAAGTTTTGGGTTGGGAGCCGACTTATACGTTTCAGGACGTGATTAAAGAGATGGTGGCATCGGACCTTGCGTCGACGACTTTAGAAGCAGATCTTTCCCGCCAGGGCGCGAAGGCGCAAAGATCAAGTCAACATGCTTAAGACTTCATTCCTAACTTATGCAGCCTGCAATCCGTGTTGAATCCGTCTCCAAGCAATACCGGATCTACGACCGGCCCGCCGATCGATTAAAAGAGACGATAACGCGCGGGCGCTGGAAAGCCCATCGCGAATTCTGGGCGCTCAAAAACATCCACTTCGACGTAGAGCCAGGCACCACCACCGGCATCATTGGACCAAACGGCTCCGGCAAATCGACGCTCCTGCAAATCATCACAGGCACACTCGAACCCACACACGGGAGCGTTTCGCTCGCAGGACGCGTCGCGGCGCTGCTCGAGCTCGGTGCCGGATTCAATGCCGAGTTCACCGGCATCGAAAACATCTTCATGAACGCCGCTTTGATGGGACTCTCAAAGTCTGAGACCGAACAACTGCTCCCGGAAATCGCAAACTTTGCAGAGATCGGCGACTTTATTTACCAGCCGCTGAAGACTTACTCGAGCGGCATGTACATCCGTCTCGCGTTTGCCGCCGCGGTTGCCGTGTCCCCGCAAATACTGATCATCGACGAAGCGCTCGCCGTCGGCGACGCCGTGTTCCAGCATCGTTGCACTCGCCGGATCAAGGAGATGCAGTCGAATGGAACGACGATTTTGTTTGTGTCGCACGATCCGGGTGCGATTCGCGCACTCTGCACGCGCGCGATACTTTTGAACGGCGGGCAGATGGAGGCTGATGGACCACCGGTCGAAGTCCTGAACCACTATCAGAAGATCATCATGGCGCGCGAGACGGCGTACGCGGAAGTCGCTGCGCCGGCGCCGGCTGATGAAGAAGCAGTCTTCGCAATCGAAGATCAGGTTGGGCGGCCCGGTTATACTTTTCGGCACGGTAACGGTGATGCTGAGATTATAAAAGTCGATCTACTGAACACGGCGCGGCAGAAGATCGAACTGGTAGAGACTGGCGAACAGGTGCTGCTGCGGATGTACACGCGATTTAACAAGGCTGTCGAGGAGCCGGTGTTTGGGTTTCTGATTCGCAACCGGCATGGGATACATCTTTACGGGACGAATACCGATATTCAGCAGGCGGGGATTGGGCCAGTGCAAGCGGGCGAGATAGTTGAAGCGAGTTTTTCGTTTAACTGCTGGCTGGCGCCGGATAATTATTCGATCACGGTGGCGGCGCACAGCGTGGATGCAATCAGCTTCGACTGGCTGGATGGGGCTTTGTTCTTCCAGGTCCTGAGCGCGACGCCGGTGGAAGGTGTCGCAAACCTCGACGGCACCGCGACGACGAAGAAAGTCGGGATGGGAGACAGGGTCACGACCGCAACGCGGTAGCGTTTCCTCGCAAAGGCGCAAAGACGCAAAGAAAGAAAAGGTTTGCCTCCTTTGCGCCTTTGCGAGGAAACAATCAATTTATGGATTTAGACGTCGATCAACTGATGAACACGATCCGGGCAGCGGCGCTGAAGAGATTTCCGAATCTCGACGCGCTCGCCCACGAGTCTCTTCAGCCACCGTCGCCGCCAACAAATCATTACCCTCGCTTAACTCTCTCGCCGGAGTTTGTGCCGCACAGCGACAAGACGTATCACGTCAACGATCTGCTCAAATACCAGGATCGAGATTTCATCCGTAACGCTTACCGCGCCATCCTCAAACGCGAACCAGACCAGGCCGGTTTTCTTCACAACCTGAAGCTGCTTCAGAGCGGTGCGTTCAACAAGATCGACATTCTCGCCAGTCTCAGATACTCGGATGAGGGCAAGCTCGGCGGCGTCACAATCGACGGCTTGAAAATCCCGGCCACGATTCGCACGCTCGAGCGCATTCCCCTCCTGGGTTATGTACTCCAGATCCTGATCGGACTGGCGCGAATGCCTGCAACGATCCGGAGCCAGAGGGAGTTTCAGGGCTACGTCGTCGCCCAGCAACTCGCGATTGCCGATCACGTCAACGACACGCAACGCATCGTCACGAGTGAATTGCAGCGGCAGAGTGAGTCGCTTGTAACATTGCCTGGGGAGATAAATGGCCTGCGAGTGGAATTACAAACCATCCTCGCCCGCATTCTCGAGCAACAACAAAAGCTGCAACGCACCGAAGCCGAGCTCCTGCTTCTTTCCGAACGGCTCACCGGCGTTTCGCAAACGCTTTCTCAAACCCGAAACGATCTTCAGGACCGGATCAACACCCTGAACCTTGACGTGCAAACTCTCGCGCGAAACCTCGCGAACGAAGAAAGCCGCACGCTCGCGGAGTTGAGCGAGTGGGACAACTTCTACGCCGCCTTTGAAGAAAAATTCCGCGGCAGCGCCGAGGAAGTTGAAGAACGCTTGCAGTTCTACCTGCCGTTCCTCCAGGACCTGAAAGCCGACAGCAACATCCTCGACATTGGCAGCGGACGCGGCGACTGGCTACAACTGCTTCAAAAACAAGGCTTCCACCCACACGGAGTCGAAATTAACGAAGTGCTCGCCGAGAGTGCTCGCGAGCAGGGACTCGACGTCACCAAAGCCGAGATGATGGTCCACCTGGGCCAACTGCCCGATAACAGCCTCGATCTCGTCACCGTCTTTCATTTGATCGAGCACTTCAACGTCGGCAGACTAATTCGCCTGCTGGACGAAATCCGGCGAACACTAAAACCCGGCGGTTTGCTTATCCTCGAAACTCCAAGCCCCGAAAACCTCGTCGTCGGCGCGTGCAATTTCTACGCTGATCCGACGCATTACAAACCTATTTACCCGCAGACACTCGTGTTCCTTTTGAGCAACAAGGGATTCACCGATCTGGATCTGCAGTTTCTTCACCCGGTGGACCAAAGCCCGTTTGCAGGTAAAATCGGCGCGCTCGCTCATCTCGATATGTGGTTTTTCGGACCTCGTGATTTTTCAGTGATCGCGCGCAAGGCGCAGTAGGAGAAAACCAAGCATTGCGCCGCATCGCACTCCTGACACCGCTCCTCACCAACGCCGACGCCATCAGTAACGATCTTTACGGCATGCAGGCCGTGCTCAAGGCTCACGGTCATGACGCTCGCCTCTTTGCAAACGAGACCAGGACGACGGAAGTCGAATCGCAACCCGCAAACAAGATCAAAAACTTTCTCAAGAGTCCTGACGACCTGCTGATCTATCACTACTCGATGGGCTGGAATTTTGGTCTCGATCTGCTGCGACAGATCGAGTGCCGAACGATCGTCAAATACCACAACATCACGCCGCCGGAGTTCTTCGCCGACTTCAGCCTGGATTACGAGAACGTCTGCCGGCACGGGCGCGAACAGCTCAAAGACATCGCTCACGCAAACTGTGATCTCTATCTTGCCGACTCGGAATACAACGCGTCGGAGCTGCGGCAGGAGGGTGTGGACCAGGCGAAGTGTTTCGTCGTCGCGCCGTTTCATCACATCGACAAGCTCGACCGCCTCGCCCCCGACGCAGAAGTGCTCGACAGCTACGTAAACGATTGGACCAACATCCTGATGGTCGGCCGCGTCGCGCCGAACAAGGGCCATGTCGACTTGATCAAAACGCTCGCCGTCTATCGTCGTGAGTACAATCCCGAGGCGCGCCTGCTAATCGTGGGAAAGGAAGACAAGCCGCTCGAGCTTTACTCGCATTACCTGCGGGACACGGTCGCTCGCATGAATCTCGGCGGCTCGGTCGTCTTCACCGGATGCGTTTCCAACGAACAACTCAAGTCGTATTACCTGGCCGCGGATTTCTTCCTGCTGACCAGCGAGCACGAGGGATTTTGCGTTCCGCTTGTCGAGGCTATGGCGATGAAGGTACCGATAATCGCGTGTGCGTCGTCCGCGATTCCCGCCACCGTCGGCAAAGCCGGATTGGTCTGGCAGGAACGAAATCCGTACCTGCTGGCCCACTCTATCGATCACCTGGGCCGTGACGAATCGCTCAGCGTTGAGCTGGGATTGCTGGGCCGGCGCAGGTACGAAGAGTCGTTCAGCAACACGCGGATCGCGGAAGGATTTTTGAGCGCTCTGAAACGAGCGAGCTTGCTATGAACAAAGTCGCCATCGTGGTCCAACGTTGTCACGAAAGCATCGTCGGCGGATCGGAGTCGCTTGCGTGGCACTATGCAACGTTGCTGAAGGACGTCTATGAAGTCGACATACTCACTACGACGGCGATTGACATTCAGGACTGGGCGAATGCCCTCCCCGCAGGTGTTGAGAAGCGCGAAGACGTCTCGATTCATCGCTTTCCCGTGACGATTGGCCGCACCGGATACTGGGGGGTGCTGCTGCACAAGTTGTTCCGCGATTATGAGCAGTATGCGAGTCGTGAGCCTGGAGCCGTGAAGAAATCGCGTCGTCTGCCGTGGAGTATTGCGCTCCAGGAAGAGTTCATCAGAACACAGGGGCCGTACGCTGAAGCACTGTTACGATTTCTGCGAGAGCGTTGGTCCGACTACCAGGCGATCATTTTTACGACCTATCTTTATCCCACGACCTACTTCGGGATTTTTGAAGTTCCGAAACACACGGCCCTCCTGGCGCCGACTCTGCACGACGAAAAAACCGCTTACCTTTCGGCTTTCAAACATGCCGCACACCGGGCGCGATCGATTGTTTGGTTGACGGAGGCTGAACGGCGTGTCGGGGTAAAGCTCTGGGGTGAGTTGCCGGGACAAGTGGTTTCGATGACGCTCGACACGGCGAGCCGCGAGCCCGCGCAACTCGACGCTCCTTATCTGCTTTACTGCGGACGCATCGATCCGAACAAAGGCTGTGTCGAGCTCTTCAAACACTTTATCGAGTTCAAGAAGCAGCATCCTTCAAACCTGAGACTCCTGCTGACGGGCAAAGACGACATCCCTGTGCCGGTTCATCCTGATATCGAGTTTCGTGGTTTTGTGGACCACGAAGAAAAACTTCGCTTGATGGCGGGCGCGAAGATTTTTGTCATGCCATCGGGAAACGAGAGTTTCAGCATCGTGACGCTCGAAGCGATGGCCCAGCGCGCACCGATCCTCTCGAGCGGCGTCAGCGAAGTGCTGGTGGACCATGTGGAGGAGAGCGGCGCGGGTGGGATTTATCGCGACTACGAAAGCTTTGCCACCAGATTGAGTGAGATGCTAAGCAGCGAAGCCAGGTTAAGAGAGATGGGCGAACTCGGACGCCGGTATGTGCTGGCGCGATTCACACTCGACCGCGTGCGCAACGCGCTGCTCGCCGCCGTCGCTTCATGCCACAAAGAGGCCCAAAAAGCACATAATGATTAATCAGCGGGGCTAAATTTTCTCCGCGACCAGGAGGACGTTTTTTCCGAGGGGTGGTTTGATTGTAGATTCCAGCGTTTTCGCTAAAGGCACGACGCGCTGGTCGTAGAATTTCACCGCGCTGGGTTCCATCCTGTTTGACTGCAGCAGTTTGTACTTTACCCACCAGGGCAGCACTCCGAAGAGATCAAAATAGCTTGACGTGATCACTTTGAATCCGGCCGCTACGCATTTCTTTTCCAGCTCCGGTCGCGTGTAGCGACGGAAGTGATTGATCTGCCGGTCGAAACTCCCGTGCAGCCAACGCAGTGCCGGAACGAAGATGAAGACGCGTCCGCCGCGATCGAGTGCGTCGTTGATGATGCTGAGTTCGGCGACGTCGTCGGCAATGTGTTCGAGGACGTTCACGTAAATGATTGAATCCGGTTTTTCAGTTGCCCTGATCTCAGACGCGACGTGGTGAAAGATGTCGTTGTAAGTTTTTAGATTGAAAGCAGGACTCAGCTCGTCCATGCGTCGTCGAAGTTGGGTGTACATCTCCGTCGATGGTTCGACGAGAGATAAAGATTCCAGGCGGCGTTCGAGCAACAACTCCGAGAACGAACCCGTGCCCGCGCCGACTTCCACGAGACGCTTGCCTAGATAACGATCGAAGATGGATAGGATCCAGCGGTGATAGTTGACGGCGAAAGACATCGCTTCGAGATCTTTGCCGGCGTAACCATGTTTGTCAGGACTTTTCAGGATTGACATGTAAATCCTGTTGGCTGATCAGGCGGCGCTCCGGCAACTGGCGATAGGCGGAAGACAGACTGCAGAACAGGTTGAACCTGAAGATCAGCCACAATGCCAGCAAGCCATCCTTGAACCCGATCTTTTTGCCCTCCTTGTACGTCCTGCCGTAGTAACTGATCGGCACTTCGTAAATGGGACAACCAAGCTTCGCCACCTTCGCCGTGGCTTCGACTTCAAAACCAAAACCGCTCGACGTGATCACCATGTTGCGAATGATGTCGCCGCGAAACGCTTTGTAACCGGTTTCGATGTCGGTCATGTTGAGATTGGTAAAGACATTTGAAGTAAAGGTGAGAAACTTGTTCGCGACGTAGTGATAGAAATAGAGCACGCGCGTCGCTCTTCGCACGAGGAAGCGTGAACCAAAAACCACGTCGGCATGTCCCTCCAGAATCGGCCTGATGACGAGCGGGATCTCGTCGGGGTCGTACTCCAGATCCGCATCCTGAACGATCACGATGTCGCCGCGCGTCAACGCGAAACCGGTTTTGAGCGCCGCGGTCTTGCCGGCGTTTTTCTTCTGCTGCGCGAGACGCACGCGCGAATCTTCTTCGCTCAAAGCGCGCGCGATCTCAGCACTGCGATCCGTGGAGCAGTCGTCCACGACAATGATCTCGAGCAGGTAAGGAATCGTCAGCAGCTTGCGCACGATCTCGTCAAGCGTCGCCTCTTCGTTGTACACGGGTACGACGACAGAGAGACAGCGCGAATTATCATGTTGCCGGGCGGACATCGGGTTACTAATTAACATAGCCAAAGCGTTTTCGGTACTCGACCGAATAGATGAAGTCGGAAACCAGTTGGCGACGGTTTCCGGTCGCGTTCAGCCGGTCGAGGTGTTCTTGAAACTCCCACTGCTCCGGGTCGCGGTTCAAGTTTGCGAAATACTGCATCAGCACAAACGCCTGATTTTTGAACGCGCTCACTGTTTGCGCATCGTCGACGACGGCCTGCACCACTTGCGCGCGCGTCATTTGCCGGGCGTCCAATCGCGAGACGAGCTCGGCGCGGTTCGCGGAGGAGTTTGCGCCAGTCTGCAACAACTTGTCTACGAATTCGGCGTTGCTGAGGCTGTCGTAGAGTCGCTTGAATTCGGGTCGCTGAACCCAAACGTCGATCAATTGTTGCTGGTGTGATTTCAGTTCGGCCGTTTCAGCGCTGACGATCGCATCGCGATCCTGGACGAATTCTCTTTGCGTTGGAAGGCGGCCGAGGGTCGCGAGGTAAAGCCGTATAACAAAGTAGCTTCTTTCCGAAAACTCATTCGAGTCGAGGATCGCGAGGGAGACAAATTCTCGATCGCAGTTCTTATCCGATCCGCGCCCGCCCTGCCGTGGGCACTGGCTGAGTTTTGTAAGCCACGTTTCCAGGCCTGAGGCGTCCGGTTCACGCCGCAGGATATCGAGATACTGCTGCCGTATAAAGACCTGCGGATCGGCGATGTCTTCGGCAGCACTCGTTTCGTTCAGAAACAAACGGCAGACTTCACCTTTTATCTGCTGCTGATTGATCCAGCTTTTGACGTTGTTTTCATAAGCGGGATCCATCACTTCCCAGAGATGCCAGTTCGGAGGCAGTTGACCGCTATAGCCGTTTATCGTCGGCACGCGTTTGATGAGCGCCACGAAAGCGGCATCGATCTGATATTCAAACTGATTGTGAATCGCCGCCGGTTTGACGGCTACATAAAATGACGAGCAATTGTTGGATAAGGATTGGGCGTTGCGGTTCAGATATGCAGTCTCTGCGCTGATTGAGAATCCGTCGAAACCTTCTTTGCGTCCGAATTGTTCCGCGAGTCCGAAAGTAACCACGATCAGGAGTCCGGTGAGTAAGAGTGGTCGGTGCCGGTGTCTTGAAAACTTCTCGATCAAAACGTGAATCGCAAAAGCAAATGCGATCCCCATGGGGAGGGCAAGCACGAGCGCATAACGCGCGACGCCCCTGATGGCCTGGGCTCCGGGAACGAACGAGTAAACGAATTGCCATGGGCTGAACTCGTTCCGGTATCTCATGCCCAACACATAAACAAGACTCGTCGCGATGATCACTTGCGCGATGAATAAGAAGTTGGTTCGTTTGTCCTTCCTGATTACAAACATGATCGCAAATCCGATCAGACACAGCCACGCAATTGAAGGAACGAGCCCGATACTGATCTGAAGTTCGGGACTCATCGGATGCCTGGCCTGTAGCGCCGCGGAGAGTTCGCCCCAAAGGTAGTTTCGTGTGCTCGTAGCCAGCAGCGACCAGGGAGTTGGAATTAGATTTTGAATCTCGATGTAAGGACGGCCGCCTACCGATTTCATGATCGGAAGGTATGCCACGATGAAAGGCACAAGTGCGACTACAAAAACCGCCACGCTGCCGGCAACCGCCGGCCAGAACCTTCGCAACTGATCCAAAACCACGGTTCTCGTGTTTTTGAAAACGAGGGTAAGTAACAAAAACAACGCCGCCCAGAAAATGAAAAACCAGCCGGGATAAAAACCGGTTAGTAGTTGCAGACTCAACGAAAGCGCCGCGAGCGCGATCAAACCGAAGGCCTGTAACTGACTTAGCGTCGCGCGCTTCCGAACAAACAGAACGATAAAGATCACCGCGAGGGGCAGAAACACGAGCGGCTGTAATTGCAGGTGACCCAGCTGAACGAGCTTCGGACCGTTGAACGCAAAAAATGCGGCTCCGGCAATTGACGCGAGGAGATGTAAACGCAAAATTTTGTGCAGGAGGATGAAGCAGACGAGATAGTTGAGGAAGTTGAAAAGAATTATCGTCAGCTCGGCGGCTTCAAAAATCCCAAGACCCAGCACCCGAAAACCGGAGTAAAGGATGCCGTAGCCGAGCACCAAATCCGCGTAGCCGATCGTCCCCTCGACGGGATAGAACATCGCCGGCGAGCGCCAGCTTACGACGCCCTGAAACACCTGGTACCAGTGCTCCATGAGGTAGGCGACGAGCCGTGCGTCTCCCCGATCGCCCGGGAACTTATCGAAAAATGAGGCGAATTGGGGTATGTGAAACTGCCACAGGCCCAGAATTCCGACGGCAATCGCCGGCAGCCACTGTGCGAGGCTTAGTTTCGAGCGGGGTAGTGGGGCAGGTAGCATCGGGTTAGAACTATTTGTGGAGTGCGCCGGCTTGCAGGCGCTTTAGTATCAAAGCGTGACAAGTCACCGCACTCCAAAGGGCGTAGTGTCTTAATTGCAGCGGTTTTCTCTGCGGTCTCTGCGTATCTCTGCGATCTCGGCGTTGAATAGCAATTAAAACGCAGAGCGCGCTGAGATACGCAGAGAAGAGATTTTAAATTAAGACACCACCTAATTTACCATTTCGTTGACGAGCGACAGAACAGGTAGCTATAATCAGACCCGCTTGGGACTTAGCGTACTCCCGAGTCGGATAGTCGCCCCAAGATAAAACCTGCGCCTCACAATTTTTACCGTCGATTTGATTCAAGCGTTCAAGGAGCCGACATGAAGTTATTAGCGATAGTTTTTACTATTGTCATCGCATCGAATGTGGTCTGTGCCCAGACACCGCCCACGCTGCGCATCGTAACCGAAGATCCCAATCTACCCTCCGAGCTATTTTACGGAAACACAAAAGTTAAGCCCTTGCGGCTTCGGCCGGGCACCAACCAGGTGCTGACGTTTGAAGATAACGACTACTTCGTGTTTCAGCAGTACGTCGATTTCCTCGGCCGTATGCCGGATACAGGCGGTTTTAACGACTGGCTCAACGTGCTGAACAACTGCTCGAACCAGGGCAAGCTCGGCGCCGATCCCGCCTGCGACCGCGTGCACGTGTCGTCAGGCTTCTTCCGCTCGACCGAGTTTGGCGAACGCGGATACTGGATCTATCGCTACTACCACGGCGCACTTGGCGTGCGACCGCTGCTGGCGCAGTTTAAGCCCGATATTCGCCGTCTGAACGGTAACCAAACGCCAACCGAGTTGGAGAACAATCGCGCCGCCTTTATCGCGGATTTCATGGCGCGTCCGGCGTTCACGAGCATCTACGGTGGACTGACGACTGCCGCCAACGCGGCGCAGTTTATCGCGAAGCTTGAAGAAAAAGCCGGTGTTACGCTCCCGGCGACTGCGACGACCCTGCCCGGCCAGCCACCGCAATTCGGCCGTTCCGAGCTGATTCAGAAAATGCAGAGTGGCCAGTTCACCGCCGGTCAAACGCTGCGCGCCTTTATCGAGCAGAAAGTCGTGTTTGACGCTTTCTTCTTTAAGTCGTTCGTAGCGATGCAGTATTTTGGCTACCTGAATCGCGATCCCGAAGACGCGGGTTACAACGACTGGGTCGACGTGCTGACGAACGGCCGCGGCAACATCCAGCCGGGCGATTTCCGTCACCTGATCTTCGGCTTCGTCTGGTCGGTTGAGTATCGCGAGAAGTTCTAACAAAGTACCAATCTTGCCACGCAAAGGCGCAAAAAGAATCAAATCTTCTTAGCGGCTTTGTGCTTTTGCGGGCTCTTTTGCGGTCGACTTCCCGATAAACCTCCAGCGTCAACTCCGCGGTTTTCTCCCAGGTAAATCGTGACGCCCACTCCAAGCCCGCTCGTGAAAAGTGAGCCCGCTGCTCCGCGTTGCTGAGCATTTCAACCAGTCCCTGCGCCAGGTTTTCTACGCCCGTTGGTGGAACCAGGAACGCCGCCTTTCCCACTGCTTCCGAAAGACTCGGAACGTCGCTCGCGATAACCGGCGCGCCGCATGACATCGCCTCGAGCGGCGGTAAACCGAATCCCTCGTACAGCGATGGATAAACACAAACCGAACAGGACGAATAGAGTGCGCACAATTCGTCGTCAGTCACGTAGCCGGTGAATTTTATGCGTTCGCTAAGGTCTTCGCTGTAGTTCAGGGTTTCACCCATTAACCAGCCCTTTTTGCCTGCAATCACGAGTTGGGGACGCAGGCTTGTGTTTCGAATAATCTCGGCAAAGGCGCGCAGGAGCGTGATGAGGTTCTTTCGCGGCTCGATGGTTCCGACGAAGAGTATGAAAACATCTTCGACGCCGAGACGCGCTCGTGTCTGTTCAGTCTCGGCTGGTGGCAGGGGTTGAAAGTTGCGGCGTGGCGCGTACGGCGTCACCACAATCTTTGCCGGATCGACTTTCAAATGCTCCGCGACCTCTTTTTTTACAAACTCGGTGGCGGTGATGATCTTTGTCGCGAAGCGGGCCATGAGCGGCAGTCGATAACGTGCGCGGCGTACGAGATGGCTTTCGTGAGTCTGCGGATGAAGAAGAAGGGAGAGGTCGTGAATCGTGAGAACCGTCGGGCACACGCTCCACAACGGTATGTCGTAATTCGTCCCGTGAAAAAGCGATAGAGAATGACGGCGGATGTAAAGCGGAAGCCCCACAAACCACCAGGACCTTCGCCTGCTGGCTTCTACCTGGCGGAGGTTTGGAGGTTTTGTTCGAGGGGCGTGATGAATGGAACCGGCGATAGCAGCTCAAACTCGTCACCCGGATCGAGCCGGGCGAGCGCACGGGAAAGCTCGAGCGTGTAGTGTCCGATCCCTGTTTTCGTCGAAACCAGGGGGATACCGTCAAGTCCAATCCTCATCTCTCTGCGGCCCTCTGCGTCCTCTCTGCGTTATAAAAAGTCGCGGCGCATATTAACGCAGAGGGCCGCAGAGAACCGCAGAGTGAATTATGGTCCGAAGCGCTGGCGATATTCAACGGACCAGACAAACCCGAAGATCAGGTGCCGGAAGTCGCCCGGCTGGATGGCGCCGCGCCCGTTTGTCAGCACGTCCACCCAGTCGTTGTAACCCGCGTCTTCAGGGTCGCGCAGCAGGTACCCGAAGTACTGCATCGCTACAAACGCTCGGAAGAAGAAGGCGTCAAACACCACTTTCTGCTCGATGAAGGCTTGCAGTGTCTGCGCTGCCGTAAATTGCCCGCTCTGCATTTTCTGGATCAACTCCGCGCGCCCAAACTGCGGCGGCTGTCCAGGCAGGGTGGTGTTCGTCGCCGGCAAGGTCACGCCTGCTGTCTGTTCCAGCTTCGCGATAAACTGCGCCGCGTTCGCTGCGTTCGTCAGTCCGCCGTAGATCGCCGTGAATTCCGAGCGCTGCATGAAGTCAGCCACAAACGCTGCCCGCGCTGCTGCTTCCTCTGCCGCACTCAGCGACCCGCTCAGCCGTCGCATGTCAGGCACAAACTCGGCAAACTGCGGTCGCCGTCCAAGCGTCGCGTGATAGAAGCGATAGCTCCAGTAACCACGTTCGCCAAACTCCGTCGAGCGGAAGAAGCCTGACGACACGTGCACACGGTCGCAACCCGGGAGCGATCCGAGTCCACCCTGATTTGGCGGACAGTTGTTCAGCACGTTGAGCCAGTCGTTAAAGCCGCCTGTGTCCGGTTCACGCAGCAGGAAGTCGAGATACTGTTGCCGCACGAAGAAAGCGTTTGTATCAAACGGATTGGTCGCCGTCTGATCGTTATCCGCGACTGTGATCGTGGCTGACGCGGGTGTACCCAAAATCATTCCCGTCGGACTGCTCAGAGTCAACGTGAAAGTTTCATTTCCCTCAACATAACCGTCGTTGACGATCGAGATCGGAATCGTCTTGCTCGCTTCACCGGCGGCAAAACGCAGCGTGCTTCCGGCAGTGTTGTAGTCACAATTCGCCGATGCCTGGCCGTTGGACGTGCTGCAATTGGCGCCAAAGATGTCGTTGGTCGCAGTAGTTCACGGTCGCTGCCGCCGAGTCGTCGAACCTCGTGACGACGACGTTTACGGTTCCCGCGTTCTCATTCACCGTCAGGCTTGACTGCGGCTGCACCTGGGTAACGCCCGCGCGCGGCGCGAAAAGAACCTGGTCAGCGTTAGTCAAATTCACCGGTGTTTCTTCGGACGTATGGGAAGTGATGACGTAGGCGTCAGGCTCGCCGCCACTGATACCGACAGTCGGAAAGATGCTTGTGTTGCCGCTCCCGTAACGCGTCCTGATCGTTCCGTCAGTGCGCAACTCGATTTCGAAATTGACGGCGCGCCGCCCGTGCATACGACGCCGTCGAAATTGCATGGCACACCCTGCCAGCGAAAGATGAGCTGCGACGGCGCAGGGCTGCACAACATAGACGCCCGCATCGCCTCGCTTCGATTTACGCAAGTCGATGTCTTCCCAAAGACCGGCAATCATCTTGTAGCCGGCGAGGGCCCGCGGCGAACCCGGTGGATCGTCGGCGTCGTCGGGATTCCCCGGCTCAAGATTCAGACGTCTCGGCGGAGGAGAGAAGTAAAGATTTCCGTTTGACGAGATCGTCAGTTCGGTGAACGTCGAACCAAAGAATGGAAACGTGAATCCATTCGGCAAAATGAAATCGACATAACGATCGTCGCCGTCGATGTCGATATGCTGAGCCGCCGGTTGAAAGCGGGGCGGCGCTGCCGGTGATAGTCAGGTACGGATCGCCTGCCGTAGCGGGAATGTTAACCGGGAGATTCGCCGGCGTGCCTTCGTTTCCCTTGTTGTCAAACGCGCGCACGCGCAGACTTCCCGTCGTGTGCCGAAACGGTATGTTGAAGGTCGTCGATTGGGCCTGCGCCCGGCGCAACGGGCACAACTCCTCGGACCGGAATAACCGCACTCGAGCTGCCATCCACAAAACTGATTTCATACAGCGCCGCGGCACCGCCGCCGGCGCCATCGTCGCCGGAAGCATTCCAACCCAGATTGATGCTGCGTCCAGTTTGGGAGTTGATGTGAAGGTTGGTGACTGTTCCGGGCGCCGTCGAATCCGCTTCCTGAAGCGATTGAAAACTGTTCGCCACGTTGAGCCGCCGTCCGCTCAAAGATTTATTCACGAGAGCGGCCTGCACATCGCCGTTTACGAGCAGCAGATTTTTCACCTGCTGCACGGTCAGGTTTGGATTGTGCGCCCAGAGCAGGGCGGCCGCGCCGGCAACGTGTGGCGTCGCCATCGACGTGCCGCTAAAGAACGTGTAAGTGTCCTGGTTCGCTGTGGCGTTAACCGGAAAAGAAGGGTCACAAGGGTTCGGGAATCGGACCAGGGTTGATGCAATTCGGAGTGGTGCTCAGAATGCTGTCGCCAGGCGCTCCGAGGTCAACGCTGGTAGCTCCGAAGTGTGAAAACGACGCAACATTATCGGCCTGATTGGTAGCTGCAACGGACAGGATATTCGGCGCGTTGAAGTTTGCCGGAAAATGTGGGACGAGGTCGTTGTTGGGTTCGATCGTGCCGTTATCGATGTTGCCCGCCGCAGTGACGAAAAGAATGCCTGATGTATTCAGAGCGTTGATTGAATCAACAAACGATTGGGCAAAAGCTGAGCCGCCAAAACTCGCATTCAGCACGCGCACGTTGGCGCCTTGTGTGTTGCCGCTCGATACCCAGAGGTCGCGCATCTGTTTGGCGTAGTTGCACGCCCTGATCGCATCAAGCGGTTTCGCCAAAACCTTCCGCATCGAGAAACTTCAACGACATCAATCGGACGTTCCAGTTGACGCCGGTCACGCCGATTGCGTTGTTGCCGCGCGCGCCGATGATTCCGGCGACGTGGCTGCCGTGAGTTTCAGGATCGGTATTGCTGAAGACCGTGCCGTTGTTGTTGACGAAGTTGTAACCGCGCAGGTCGCCGGTGAAACCGCGCGTATCGCGCCCGGAGAAGGGTTGGTCCAGATGTTGGGTTGTAAATCCTGGTGCGTGATGTCGATGCCCTGATCGATCACGCCGACGACGACGTTCGAGCTGCCCGTGGTGAAGTTGTCCCAAACCGTTGAGCGCCGATCTTGCCGAGACCATACTGCCGGCCGGCTGAAAAGTGTTCGTCATTGGGAACCACAGCCGCGCGCATGATGTAGTTTGGTTCGGCGTAGAGAACGTCAGGCTGATTTCTCAAGGCGGCAAGGGCGTCCAGAGTGTTTTCCGGAGCCACGCGCACAACGCGCAGCCCTTTCACCAGATCCGAGCCGTCGAAACGTTCGACTTGCACCGGTAGCCGGCGTCCTTCGCGAGTCGCAACCATGGCGCTTCCGGTCTTCGTTTGGGCCACCGATTCCGTGCGATAACGCACGATAACTTCACCCGGCACAAAGCGCGGTCGCGCTGACTTGGTTTGCTGAAACGATTGCTGCTTTGCGCGTGACGGTGAGGCGAGAAAGATTGCGTGAAAGCAGAAGGAGGCCGGCACAGACGTAGCTCAAAAGAGATTTGAGCATGAAGGGACTCCAGGGAAATGCCATAAAAGGCACAAAGAGCACAAATGAAGATAGTTCTGTGCTTTATGTGCCTTTTGCGGTCTTAAGTTAAGGATCATCGCATTATGGTCCGAAGCGCTGGCGATATTCAACGGACCAGACAAACCCGAAGATCAAGTGCCGGAAGTCGCCCGGCTGGATGGCGCCGCGCCCGTTTGTCAGCACGTCCACCCAGTCGTTGTAACCCGCGTCTTCAGGATCCCGCCGCAGGTATCCGAAGTACTGCATCGCTACAAACGCTCGGAAGAAGAAGGCGTCAAACACCACTTTTTGCTCGATGAAGGCTTGCAGTGTTTGCGCTGCCGTAAACTCACCACTCTGCATTTTCTGGATCAACTCCGCGCGTCCAAACTGCGGCGGCTGTCCGGGAAGGGTGGTATTCGTAGCCGGCAAGGTCACGCCCGCTGTCTGTTCCAGCTTCGCGATAAACTGCGCCGCATTCGCGGCGTTCGTCAGTCCACCGTAGATCGCCGTGAATTCCGAGCGCTGCATGAAGTCAGCCACAAACGCTGCCCGCGCTGCTGCTTCCTCTGCCGCACTCAACGACCCACTCAGCCGCCTCATGTCAGGCAGAAACTCCGCAAACTGCGGTCGCCGTCCAAGCGTCGCGTGATAGAAGCGATAGCTCCAGTAACCACGTTCGCCAAACTCCGTCGAGCGGAAGAAGCCTGACGATACGTGCACACGGTCGCAGGTCGGGAGTGATCCGAGTCCACCCTGATTTGGCGGACAGTTGTTCAGCACGTTCAGCCAGTCGTTGAAGCCGCCCGTGTCCGGCTCGCGCAGCAGGAAGTCGAGATACTGTTGCCGCACGAAGAAAGCGTTGTTATCAAACGGATTAGTTTGAGCCTGATCGTTGTCGAAGATCGTTACCGTCGCCGTCGTGGGCGCTCCGAGGCTCGTCACCGTCGGATTGCTCAACGTCACGGTAAATGTTTCTTCCAATCCTTCGATATAACCATCGTTGATGATCGAGATCGGAATCGTTTTGCTCGCTCACCCGGCGGCAAAACGCAGCGTGCCTCCGGCGGTATTGAAGTCACACTTGGCAGACGCCTGTCCCGTAATCAGGATACAGTTCGCGCCAAAGTTATCGGTCGTCGCGAAATTTACTGTCGCCGCGGAGGCTGTATTTCCAGTTCTGGTGACTGTCAGGTTCGCGGTCGCCTGCGACTCGTTGACGGTGTAATTCGTCGACGTAAACTGCACGCTGTCGGCGGCGGAGTCACTCGTCAGCGTTAGTGAATAACGCCCCGTCAGAGCTCGGTCCGAATGCCGTCACCTCGATCGTGTAAGTGCCCGGCAAGACCAAGCGTGAGATCCTGTTGCCACCCGGAATTCGCGAGTTGGTCCCGCCGCCGCTGTCGTCGTCGACGAGAAGGACGCGGCCGTTTGGACCAAGCAGAGTCAGGAACGTGTCCGGATAGTCCCGGAGGCTGCCTGGATGGTAACTTTTTGTCCCGCACTCGCGTTGAAAGTGTAACGATCGGCAAAGAAGTTTGGACCACGCACCGGCGAGTGACAATCACTCGCTGCGAGGTTGCCGTTCAACGTTTGCCCGAAACCGATCGGCATGGCGCTGCAATCCGGTCCGGTGCCTGATTGTGTAATCGGCAACGACACGCCACCTGCGACGTCGTTTGGATCAGGTCCGGTCGTTACTCCGCCGACGTGCAGAAACGCACGTCTGCCTGCCTGAGTGGGATTCGATTGAACAGTGAAATTGATCGTTCGGTTGCCGCTCGCGGAAGTGGTTTCCGGAGTGACCCAAGCGGAACTCGGAAAAGTGAGCACCAGGTAACCGGGATCGTTTTGGCAGCCTGAGCCTGAAATCGTTACGTTGATGGTCCCACTCCCGCCGCCTGCCGGAAAGTGCAGAGTATTCGCGGTGGCGTTTATCTGGCACGAAACGTCATTGACGTTGATGCTGTAGGAACCGGTTTGCTGCCGCGGGAAAGTAGTAGCCTCGACGATGTAAACGCCGGTTTGCGGCAGGGTGAAGTTACCACTGCCGTTGGGCGCGGGTATGCGCGCATTAAAGCCGCCATTGCCGTCGTCGTCCTGTGCGATGACGTATCCGTCAGGCGCAATCAGGTAGAGATACGGATCAAAATCCATCGTGCTCTGGCCCAGGCTGATATTTACGCGCTGGCCGGCAACACCGTTGAATGAATAACGGTCCGCGAAATATTCGACGCCGCGTGACGGCGAGCGGCAATCACTCGCGGAAAGAGTGCCGAGGGCAAAGCCTCCGGGCGGAAGTGGAGTGACCGTGCAATCCTGCGAGTTTGGCGGCGTACTCGCCAAATCAGTTAAGCAGCTCGAATGGCCGGCTGCCTGTCCGGCAATCTGAGACCGTGAATACGGACAAAAGCTGTTGCCGAAGTTGATATTCGCCTCCATGATCGTTTCCACGCACGAAGGTTCGAAATCGACAGGGACTTCACTGTTGGACTGGTTAGTATGAGATGCACCGAAGTTGTGCCCGATCTCATGAGCCGTCAAAGCAACTGTCCGCGCCGTAATACTGGTCGATCCAAGGGGAAACTGCTGCGAAAGACCATACGCAAAGTTTGGCGTGCGACACACAACGCCGAATGAAGCGACTCCAATCGTTGTACCATCCAGATCTTTGCCGGTGAACAGGTGCGCAATGCTGCGGGTATCGGAGCCCGAATTTGGAAAGTTCGCGTTCCAGTGATCTCTGAACTGGCCGAACAGAGTCGATGGGGCCGTGCTGCTATAGGGATCGGAAGCCGAGTCGGCCCAGGCGTTTTGGCGAACAATCTGAAATGTGATTCCGATTTCGACCTCGATAGATCCCGTCGACGAAGTTGAGGATGTTGGCAATCTGCGTATTAGCCTGAGATGCGCCACCGAAAGAGGTAACGTACTCACCGTCAGCGTCCGTCGAGATGCGAGCGACCTTTAAAGTCGAAAGACTGGGTACTGGTCCACTCGCTTCCGCTTCGATCACGTCAGCGCCCGCCGCCGCTGTTTTGGTGGCCTCTTCCTGTGCGGCGATTTCGTCGGCGAGAGTTACGCCGCATTCGCCGGCCTCTTTTGTCAGATCGGCGCCGTCGTAAAGCACAAACTCATCGGCAGCGGCTTCCTTGGAGATCGCGCGCGCCGGCTGCAGAAAGTACCGCTTCTCTTTGGTGATAATCGCGCCTTCAATTCCCTTTTCACTAAGCGACAACCGCGCCTGCGCACCGGGCAGGCCCTTAATGTCGCCTTTGAAGGTGTTCACTTCAGTTTTCGGAAGCGGGTGTGCAACCCCCTTCGCATCGATAACCTGGGCGACGTAATCGCTCGAGCGCATGTCGTGTGGCGTCAGGTACAAATCGAAGTCACGAGCGGAGGATTTCAGCCTGAGTCTTCCGTTTTTTCGCACCTGGGCGGCGACGGCGCCTGGGTCCATTCGCAGCAGGTCGTATTTGCGAAAATGTTTTGAGAGATGTTCGTCCGGCCTTTGGCCCTGGACCTGGTGGGCCGTCATTACCGGCTCATCCTGCGCTTTCGCGGCGACTCTCGAACTGTTGCTACCCAGTGAGGGATAAGGCAAAACCAAAACCGACAGTATGATGGCGGCTATCAGACTACAACCTAAGAGCTTACGATTATTTTTCACGACTTTTCTGCTGTGGTTAAGGACTATCAGATTGACCCTTGCGGATCGTTAGAACCACTGGCCGTGCAGTGGTTTTGCACATTGAGGAGAAAACCTGTCAGGGGCCTTCCCTGGGCAAGCTGCTTTGAGGCAGCACCCGCCGGGGCTGGTTGCCCAAAGCATTCTGGGAATAATGCCACAAAAGACGACGGATTACATAATCTTAGAGGAGTTGGTGGTGTCTAATTTGTAATCTTTTTCCTCTGCGGGCTCTGCGTATCTCAGCGCGCTCTGCGTTTTAATTGCTATTCAACGCCGAGATCGCAGAGATACGCAGAGACCCGCAGAGAAAACCGCTGCAATTTAAGACATTACGAGGGAGTTTAGCGGGCCCGCTGGCCGATCTGCTCGGTGCCGAAACTGCCGATCCCGTTCAGACGGAAGCTGAAAACCACCCGGTTTTCTTTGCGCAGACCGACGTTGAAACTCGAAAACTGCGTCGCCACGGCGCAACAGTCCCAGCTATGGCCGAGTGTCATCGTCGAGCTGATCAGCGAGCTGTCACCACGTCCGGGCCGCTTCTGGAAGTCGAAAAAGAACGACGCGCCGCCAAACAGGCCCTGTTCGCGGTCTCCTAAAAATACTGATGGACTCCATTGCGAGCCGCGCACCGTTCCTGCCTCAAAACCACGCGGATCACCCAGTCTTGCCAACTCCGGCGCTACCTCGATTGCGCGGGTGTAATAAAAACTCTGAAACACCTGGATCAGCGAACGCGTGAGTCCAAAAGTGGTTGATAACGAACGCATGCCGCCGCCCTGCGTGTCGAGGTCTGTTCGCAGATCGACAAACAGACTCCGCCTGGGCCGATAACGAGCGTCGATATTCACCGGAGAAAAGCGCCGCGGAACGCCACCGTAAACAAACCCCGAAAGCGTGTTGATCGGATAGAACTGGTTGCGCCGATTCGTGACGAGCGCGCCGCCGAAAAATGGATCGAAAAAGTACTTACCGCGGAGGGTAACCGTCAGCGCTTCGTAAGGCTGGCTGGAGAGTAACGGGCGGTTCGGGTCGCCATTTGTGTTTACCGGCACATCGCTGACATTTTCAGTCGAGCGTCGTGTGAAAAATCGGTTCGCGATGCCAAACTCGATCTCGTTCGTGTCCGCGACGGTGTCAACGTAGTCGAAACGAATGATGCGATCGAAATTGTTTATGCCCGTGAGTTTGCGATAGACAACGTAAGGCTCGATCACGTGGCGGAAGAAGAATTCACCACCGCCGCGATGAAAATCTTTCGCGAACGCCGGCGGCCGCACGTCCAGCTCGAACTCTCCGTACGAACGTGTAATGTTCCGGCTCAAAACATCGCGTGTGTTTGGATCGAGTGAGTTTGAATAAAACGTCACGCGACCTGTACCCGACGCCGTCACGGACCAACCGGCAAAATTCAACGGCAACTCAAAACGCGGATGCAGATCGAGCCGCTGCACGATCGACGGCGATATGATCGGATTACCGCCGACGTCGCCTACAAACAGCACCGCATCTTCAACCGTCTCTTTTCGGCTGACGCCATCGGCCGATCCGCTGAAAGAAAAGTAGAGCGGCAGATTTTTAAAGAAACTCACGATGCCGGGACGCTTGTCGATGCTGACGCTCGGCAACTGGCGGATACGGATACGCGCGTTGGTCAGCGAAGTCACCTGCGTGCGCGCAAGGAAGTTGAAGCTGTACTCGTCGTCACTCTTATTAATAAAGACCTGCGACGTTTCTTCCGGCGAGATCGCCTGTTGAATGTTGTCGGAGAACACCTGGCGGAAAGCAAGGTTTGAAGTGATGTTTACGTCTGCCGCCGCGATGAATCCGTTCTTGAAGTAGTGAACGCCTTCGACGTACAAACTCGATCCGCCCTGATCCGGATGTTCATCGTCAGCCTCTGGTCCAAAGATGCGATCTTTGACTGCGTAGAAGCCGACGTTGAAATAAGAACGCGAGTTGGCGCGCGTACGTAAGTCGAGGCCGAAGCCGAGTCCTCGCGAAGTGTAGATATCACTGCGAAGCGTGGCATCGGCCGAGCGTCCGAGTGTCTGGTAGTAAGCAGTCGACAAACGCGCGCCCTTTGCTCCGGAGCCGCCGAAAGTCGGAGTCAGGAATCCCGAGGCGCGGTCACGTGGCTTGATGGACACCGAAGCGTACGGCAGGAAGAAGACCGGGATGTCCTTCAGCTTCAGCTTTGGCGAATAAACACGCACACGATCACCGGTTTTTATCTTTGTCCGGCTCGCGTGAAAGCTCCACTTCGGAACGTCTTCGTCACAAGCCGTTACCTGCACATTCTCGGCGACAATCGTGTCGAGACTGACTCTCTCCACGCGATCCGCAGTGAAATAAATACGCGTGCCGTCCTGTGTTTGGTTAGTGAAGCCGGTTGAATCGACGAAGTATCCCGTCTTGGTGCGATAGTTCCACTCGCCGCGTGAACCCGTAATTCGCTGCTGATCTCCCTGGTCAAACACGACGCTGCCTTCGGCGACTACGCGGTTCTCCGCTTCGTAAACGGTGACCTTGTCAGCCTGGAGACGATACGTGCCGATACGAATGTCGACATTGCCTTCGTAAAGAACAACGCGCGCGTTTTCAGGACCTATAGCGCTCTGCCTGGTGGATTCGACGGTGATCTGATCGGTCGCAGTTCCCTGAACGGCTCCCGGTGTGGGCGGACGACGTTGCACCGGTTGATCCGTATTTAGTGGATTAACGTTGGGCGTGTCGGTCATCGGATTCGCGACTTTCCGATCGACCGGATTCGTTTGCTGTCCAAATACGAATTGGCAGGCAAGGAGGAGTATCAGGGCTGCCGGCAGGTAGCGCATCATAGGGCGCGTGGATGCTAGCACGAAACGCCGGTTTTGTGCTTTAAGAAGATCTCTCCTCGCAAAGGCGCAAAGGCGCAAAGCGCTGCCGCGTTTCTAAAAAGCTTTCTTTGCGCCTTTGCGCCTTTGCGAGGAAAACTTTTTGTTATCATCCCGCCCGTGCCCAAGTTGATGATCGTTGCGGGTGAGCCGTCGGGTGACGCTCACGCTGCCGCGCTTGTAAACGCACTGCGTGAAAGAGAAAGCCGGTTGCAATGCTTCGGCGCAACCGGCCCGCTCATGCGCGCCGCGGGAGTTGAAACAGTCGTCAACTCTGACGATCTCGCCATCATGGGCATCGTGGAAGTCGGCGTCGTCCTGCCGAGGTTCATCAGCGCATTTCGTAAACTTAAAGCCGCCGCTGTTCAGCGATCCCCGGATGCAGTAGTCCTCGTCGACTGGCCTGAGTTCAATCTTCGACTCGCCTCCGCGCTGCACCGCCGCGGTTTGAAAGTCATCTACTACATCAGTCCGCAACTCTGGGCGTGGCGCCCGCGTCGCGTCAACCGGATCAAACGCGACGTAGATCTGCTCCTCTCGATTCTTCCGTTTGAAGTCGACTGGTACAAAGCTCACGGTGTGGACCACGTCGAGTTTGTGGGTCATCCGTTGTCAGGCGAAGTCCACGCGCGTTTCGGACGTGAAGAATTTTGCCGGCGTAACGATCTCGATCCGGCGCGGCCCATCATTTCGTTTCTGCCCGGCAGCCGGCAAAAAGAGCTGGAAAGAATTCTCCCGCCGATGCTCGAGGCGATTGACGAGCTTCGAAACGCGCGTCCCGACGTACAGCCGGTCGTCGTGGTTGCGCCGAGTAGAACGAAGGAAGAGATCGCGTCACGCTCGCGCCACGTGAAAGTGCGGAACGTGAAAGTGCGGGACGTGAAAGTAATCGAACAGCAAACGCGTGAGGCGCTTTCCGCTTCCGCAGTCGCGGCTATCGCGAGCGGCACCGCCACACTCGAAGCAACCCTCCTCGAAACGCCGATGGTCGTTGTTTACAAAGAATCACCCATCAACTGGCACGCGTTGGGCCGGTTGATCACCGTGCCTCATTTCGGCCTGGTAAATCTCGTGGCGGGAAAAGAGATCGCGAAGGAACTGATGCAGGACCACCTCACCGGAAAAAGTCTCGCCGCCGAACTCCTGAAACTTCTCGATCCGGAAACAAACCGCGCCGCCCGCGAAGATCTAAGAGACGTCACCCGCAAACTCGGAGATCCGGGCGCCTCCAACAACGCCGCCGAACTCATTTTGAAATTCATCAGGGATTAATCTGACGATGCTTTACGCTGAAGATCTGCGATTTGCTCTTCGAGGCGTTTGAGCTGTTCGCGCATTTGCGGCAGGCGATTGAGATGCGCGTTCATGCGTTTGTATTGATCCAGCGGTTGCACTGGAATTCCCCACCACACACCGGGGCGAACAATCTTGCCCGGTAAAATTCCCGCCTTTGATCCGATGATCGCGCCCTTCTGCACTCTCGTGTGGTCGCCGAAACCGACCTGACCGCCAATCACCGCCTCGTCTTCGATCACAACGCTGCCGCTGATTCCCGTCTGCGCCGCGATCACGACGCGCTCGCCGATGTCGCAGTTGTGGCCGACATGGACCATGTTGTCGAGTTTAGTGCCGCGTCCGATACGCGTGCGGCCGAGCGCCGCGCGATCGATGCAGGTGTACGCGCCGATCTCGACGTCGTCTTCGATCACCACCGTGCCCACCTGGGGAAACTTCTGATAACCGTGATCGTGGCGAACGTAACCAAAACCATCCGCTCCGATGCATACGCCGGCGTGCAGTATCACGCGCGTGCCGATCGTTACGCCGTCATACAAAACGACGTTTGGATGGAGCACGCAGTCGTCGCCGACCGTCACGTTTGAACCAACCGCGACGCCGGCCTCGAGTCGCGTGTAAGCGCCGACGTGCGCGTATTCACCGATGGAAACATTCGGACCAATGTAAGCGGTCAACGCGATGTCGGCGGTTTCAGCAACTACGGCGGTCGCGTGAATTTCAGGTTCGCGGCGAACCGGAGGATGTAGTGCCGCGCCGATAAACGAGAACGCGAGTTTCGGATTCCCGACTTCGATTAACGTTCGATCAGGAAGCTTCTCGCCTAAAGGACCGCTAACTATCAAACACGCCGCTTTGCTCGCGGCCGCGGCGGCCAGGAAGTTCTCGCCCTCAACGTAAGCAATCTCCGACTCACCTGCGTTCTCGAGATCCGCTATTCGTTCAATCACCCGCTCCCCATCACCAACAACTCGGCCTGCCACGATCTCGGCGAGCCGATTCACCGGCATCGCATTGCTTTTGTTCTGAGTCATCCGCGTTTACCTGTGGTAAATCCTCGATTTGAACTCCTGATGAAGTTCAGCAAGTGTCGAACGTTCTCATCTTCCACGCGATCGAGTTGTTTCAAAGCTTCCTGAATCGGCGTCGCGGATCTGAAAAGCGTCCGGTAGGCTTCTTTTAAGGTACGTCTTGCTTCCTCGGAAAAACCGGCACGTCTCAACCCAACGCTGTTAACGCCGCGAACACGCGCCGGATTGCCGTCAGTAATAAAGAAAGGCAGCACATCCTGCACGATCTTCGACTTCCCGCCAATCATCGCGTAACGTCCCATGCGCACAAACTGGTGCGCGCCCACGTTGTTCGACAGAAAAACGTGATCCTCGATCACGATGTGCCCGGCCAGAGCAACCTCGTTGGCGAAGATGTTGTCGTCTCCGATTATGCAGTTGTGGGCAACGTGGACGCCGACCATGAAGAAGTTGCGTGAGCCGATTCGCGTCGTAGCTCCTTCGCCGTTGGCGCGATGAAACGTGCAGAACTCGCGGATTAGATTGTCGTCCCCGATTTCGAGATAACTCGTTTCGCTTTTGAACTTAACATCCTGCGGTTCACCACCGAGCACAACGTGCTCAAAAACGCGGTTTCGGGCGCCGAGCCTCGTAAAGCGCTTGATAACCGAGTATGCTCCAATCTCGCAGTCGGGGCCGATTTCGACGTCGTCCTCGATTATTGCTGTCGGATGAATGGCCATTTTGCTACAGATTACAGGATTTTCGGGTTGTCTCAACCCGTAAACACTTGAATCCTGTTGTGGATCGCGTAAATCATGGTCTATGATGCAGCCGGTTTGCGCCTTTTAAGGTAAAGAGGAGACGAAAAGCCTTTGTTTAGTGATCAGTTTCGCCGGGGGGAATCAGAAAAAGGTAAGTTGTCGGGAGTCAAGAGTTCCCGCTTTATTTCCGGTCTCTCGGACGTCGCATGGAAAGCTTTTCAGTCTGTTAACCAACGTCTTCCGGAAGGTGAGTCGATTCGTCCAACCTGGGCGCCCGGCCCGCTTCTAAAATCCTACGAACGCAGTGCGCCGCCACTTGGTTTCCCACGCGAAACCGACAGTCTTTGTCCAACCTGCGTAAAAGAAGTTCGCAATGCCGTGATCACCGGAGCAGTGCCGCTCGAGACCTTGATGCACCAGCATCCCGGCGAGATTAAAGCTCAGATTATCGAAGATAACGGCCAGGTCATCATGCGCAAGGATTGTCCGAAGCACGGGCGATTCGAAGACGTGATGTCGACCGATCCGGCGTTTCTCGAAAGGATCGAGTCGCTCTTCTTTGGCCGCGACTTCCGCGCCGCTGAAGACAAAGACGTACATCGTCACGGAACTTCAAATATCAAGTTTGGCCGCGGTGCCGTGCTGACTGTCGACCTGACTAACCGTTGCAACATGATGTGCAATCCGTGCTTCATGGACGCAAACCAGGTGGGTTATGTTCACGAGCCGACATTTGAAGACACTAAAGCGATTCTCGATCGCGCGGTCTCCTTCAAACCACGGCGACAGGTAATCATTCTCTTCTCCGGCGGCGAGCCGACGCTTTCGCCGTACTATCTCGAAGCCGTCGCCTACGCAAAGAAGATCGGTTTCTATCGAATTCTTGCGGCGACTAACGGAATTCGTTTCGCCGAAGATATCGAGTTCTGCAAAGCCGCCAAGGCTGCCGGTCAGCATGGCGTGTATCTACAGTTTGACGGAGTAAGCGAAGAGAAGAACAAGCATCGCGGCGTCGGCAATCTGTTTGACGTGAAGTTGCGCGCGATCGAAAACCTCGCGGAAGTCGGAATCAAAGTCACGCTTGTCGTGACGATCGTCAACAATCTGAACAACGACGGTATCGGTCAGATCGTCGAGTTTGCAGCGAAGAATATCGACAAGGTGCAGACGATCGCGTTTCAACCGGTTTCGTTCACCGGCCGCGACGAAGATATTTCCGACGAGCAGCGCACCAAATGGCGTTACACGCTCGCCGGTATGACTCACGATCTCAAGAATCAGCTCGGTGGTCACATTCAACCGCTGCGCGATTGGTTCCCGCTTTCGTCCTACTCCGCGTTCACAAGCGTGATGGACATGTTGCAGGGCGCCGATGCGCCATGGGGCTGGTCGTCGTGTAACTGTCATCCAAATTGCGGCATCTTTACGCTGCTGGTGGTGAACAGACAAACCGGCGAATTCAGATCGTTGTTTGAGTTCTTCAACTACGAACAGTTTATGAAAGACGTCGCGGTGATTACCGATACCGCGCGCGGTCGGAAACTTTCCTACGCCCAGCTCGGCATGGCCATCATGCGTAACTTCAGCGCCGAACGCGCGCCTGAAGGATTTCCGATTTCACAGATCGTCAATCTGTTCAAACCGTCGTCAACCAATTCCAACTCCGATCGCAACGACCGGATGGCGCAGAAGAAAGACGACAACGCAGACATCTGGCGCGTGCTCTGTGTCGAGGGAATGTGGTTCCAGGACCTTTTCAATTACGACTTTCGCCGCACTGAGATGTGCGTGATTCCTTACGGCACTCAGGAAGGTGAGATCTCCTTCTGCGCTTACAACACGGGCGTGGGTTGGAGACAGATCATCGAGAACATGCACAAGACGGCCAACCTCGCCGAGTGGTATGAAGAGCATGGCCGCCACAAAGTGTATGCAGCGGGCAAGCCTGTGCCGTTGAATACAACCAAACACTCCCTTAGCCTGCCGGTCATCCAGGCCGTGCTGGCTGAAGACGGTGATGAGAAGCCGGTTCAAACGAGTCCTTATCTAATCGAAGACGAAGAAACAGTTTCGGCTTAACCCGAACCATTCTTTAACTGTTCCAGTTTACTTTCTGTACTAATCCCGTAGGTCAACTCTCCCTTTCTGTTTAGACTTCTAACCTTTACGATCCATGGGCTTGGCCCGTGGAGTTTCACGTTCGCTACCAGGAGACCCCCATGAAAAAACTCTTGTGCTCAATTCTCATGCTCGCGATCAGCATGTCTGTCACCGCCCTTCCCTCTTCACAGGATCCAAGCCCGGCCCAACCGCAAATGGCTGTGGCAACTTCGCTAACCAACAAAGACGTGCTCGAGATGCTGAAGGCCGGTCTCGCCGCCGACGTAATCGTCGCGAAGATCAAATCGTCGGCAACCAGCTTCGATACCAGTCCTGCTGCTTTGGCGGAGCTCAAGGCCGCGAATGTTCCTGACGCGGTTATGCTCGCGATGGTCAATGGACCAGCAAGCACTGCCGGTAGTACGGAAGCGCCTGCGGAAGCGAGCGTTCCTGACGGCACGGAGATCGAGATACAACTCACTAACAACGCTTCGGGAGAAGAGCTCAAAGTCGGCAGTCTCGTCGATTTCGTCGTCGTCAAACCGGTGACAGTCAATGGCGTGGTTATATTTGAAAAAGACGCCGGTGCGAGAGCGCGGATCACGACGGCGAAGAGAGCGGGTCACTGGGGCAAAGCCGGAAAGCTCGAGTGGGCCATGCAGGACGTTTTAGCTGCTGACGGAAACAGGATTCCGGCGCGTTTCGTTCAGCGCCAGATCGGCGACAGTAAAGGCGGCACCGTCGCGGTCGCCGCGGTTGCCACTACCGTCCTGCTGGGACCGATTGGCCTGTTATGGGGACTGAAGAAAGGCAAGCCTGCAATTATCCCCGCCGGTAATCGCTACAACGTATTCGTTCACGGCGATACCAAAATAAAAGGCAAGCCGGCCGAAGCTGCGAAGGCGCCATAATCGTAATACGCCTCCTTGGAGTGCGGCGGCTTGACGCCGCTATTCTTTCCTGGCCGAGATCAAGACCAAAGCGGCGTCAAGCCGCCGCACTCCAAGGATTCCAACGTGATTTCCATGATTGCATGTCAATCATGCATAATGGCCGCTCCATGAATGTAAGGCGAAAACTCAACAAGCTCCGCGACATAACCAAACTCTTCGTCTTTGGTCTGCCAAAGTTTGCCGTCGGTTCGATCGACGTCACCAACCGCTGCAACCTGCGTTGCGAGCATTGCTACTTCTTCGCCGAAGATCACACCAACGAAAAAGAGCTTTCGATCGAGAAGTGGCTGGAGAAACTGGAAGACATGAAGGCTGCCGGCCATCCGATGATGTTGTGTACGTGGGTGGGCGGCGAACCGATGGTGCGCAAGCAACTGATTGACGCCGGCAGGACCTATTTCAAACACAACACCATCGTCACGAATGGAACGATGGAGTTGCCGGATTGGCCCAACTGCACCTGGGTCATTTCAATCGACGGCACTGAGGAAGCTTTTGCGCGAATGCGCGCGCCCGGCATTTATCAAAAAATAAAACAGAACGTCATTTCACATCCCGAACTGAACATTCAGATCTCATGTGTCTTGACCAGCATCACGAAGGATTGCGTCGAGGACTTAATAAAGGAATGGGGACCAATCGCTCGTGGCGGCATCATCTTCGATTTCTTCACGCCGGTGACGGGCCTCGACGAAGCGCTGTGGCTCGACTGGCCCGAACGCGATCGCCTGATCGATCAGATTCTCAGGTTGAAGAAGCAGTATCCCGGGTACATCAACATGCTCGACTCCACGCTCGAGCTGATGCGGTCCACCAAAGCCAAAAAGGTAACTGACAATTGTGAGTTTCGTTTGAAGGCTTTTGCTTATGGTCCAACCGGCGAGCAGAAGGGCAAGTGTATGATGGGAGACAATGCCGATTGCGATCGTTGCGGTTGCGTGGTCCCATTTCACATGGCGACGATCAGCAGCCGGCGTTTGATGTTGAAAGAATCGGTAAAACGGCTGACCGGCTAATCACTGGCCGGCTAATCAGTCGAGCCGCCGTCGCTATCGCCGCCGGGCTTTTGCACTTCGCGCAACTGGGCCACCACGTCTCTTAATCGTATCGCCAGATCTTCAATCGTCTTGACTCGCTTCCGCGAGCGTTCGCTCAATTCTTCACGCAACAGGAGTTGTGCCTGGCCCAACACGCCCGTAAGCGGGTTGTTGATCTCGTGACGAATGCGAGCCACGAGGGCTGCCGTCTCTTCGAGCTTGAGACGATACTGGGCTAGCTGCTCGTCCTTGTCGTGTTCGGTCATCGACTCTCCGTAGCTTGTGGTCGGAAATAAAAGGATGAAAGCAATTGTCGTGTGTTCGTTAGGTGTGCCGCCAACTCGCTACAACGCGCCCCATTGTGCATCTTGAGACCACCTGAGTTCAAGCATTACTTTTTGTTGGGGCATACTGGAACGTCTTGCATGCTTTACGTCATACATATTGAAGGCCTGGGCTTTCAATCCCGATGAAGGAGTTAGGTTATGAAGTTCAAAAGCTACCTGGGAAAAGTTTTTGTTGTCGAGTCGAACAAAGCAGTTGTATGTGACGACAAGTTGAGGGAGCAGAAGTTCAAGGCGGGCGATGAGCTTCCTCCGGGGAAGAATGTCGGCGACCTGAAGCTCATTCCGCAACGCACGGAAATCACGGTGAAGGACGTAAAAGCGGACTCGGGCCGGCACACTTTTGTGCTTGCGGTGTCGAAGGATAGCGGCGAGGTGCTGGGCTGGACCTCCGCGATGATGCTGGAAGGCGGGTTCAAGAATGAAACCCTGGGACTCGCGCCCGCCACGTGGGACCTGGAGCCAAACGGCAAAAACATGACGTGTGTGGACGCTAAAGCCTTCATACGCGGCGGTCCGCCCGACTTCGCGTCGAAAGGCACCACGATCCCGTCCGGTTCGTTTGTCGCTGTTACCGAGACATCGAAGGACGGCAAGTTTGTAAAAGTCAGCGATCTGAAGATTGTTGAAAACGAGATGGAGATCGGTGAAGAGCTCGGCTGGACCGCGGCGTCAAACCTCAGGGAAGGATGTTCCGCACATTACTTCACCGACGAATGGGCCAACAAGAAAGGTCCTAATGCCTGTTGGCGTCAGGGCAAGTTCATTGGTGCAAAGCTCCTCGTAGACATCGTCGGCTTTGGCGCGGAGCTGGAGCAGATCACGCTCGATAGCCTCGATGCATACCTGAAGTTGGCAAATGCGGCGGCGGCAGACAACATTCAACTCTCGATCAACAGCGCTTTTCGGACGTTTGCCCGGCAGGCTGTGCTGCGAGACCTCTTCGAAAAGAAGAAGGGCAACAAAGCCGCCAAACCCGGGTCTTCAAATCACCAGCACGGCCAGGCTTTCGATCTGAACACCAAACACAATGTGGTTGACGGATCAGACCCGGTGTATGAGTGGCTGAAGAAGAATGGACCGAAGCTTGGTTTTGTCCGCACGGTGTCGGATGAAACGTGGCACTGGGAATATCTCCCGGACGAGGCAGCCAAACTGGCGGCAGCGGGTGAGTTCATGGTGGCTGGGGTAAAAGACAAAGTGAAGGCCACGAAAAAGCACAAATGAATTTCTCAGGATTTGTGCGTTAGGTGCTTCTTTGAAGCTGCATCTGTGGCTTAGTTGACAACAGCGGGCTCGATACGTAAATTCAGATTCCTCTGCTGGGAGGTCGTCCAATGGTAGGACTCCAGACTCTGGATCTGGCTATCGGGGTTCGAGTCCCTGCCTCCCAGCCACAAGATTCAAACACTACGGGCGGCTCAAAAACTGAGTCGCCCGTTTTGTGTGCTTGGCTATCCTGAAAGTGTCCGGCTAACACGTCAAGGGTTGTATATCGAATCTCGCCAAACTCACATCTGTTGTGCGAGCTTGTGTAATGACGTTGCGGGATCAAAGGAGCCTTGATTACACCTTCTTCAGGGCATTCTGCTTCGAGGCCGGACCTTGGCCGTCAGATGTCAGTTCTTCAAGTCCATTGAGTTCGTCTCTTGATTTTCTGACTTTAGCACCATCCAATTGCCTCGTTTTAGGTGTGTGTCCTACGCCATATCCATAAGAGGCGACCGTGAGAGAAGCGGGTGGCGTCAGTCTTCACCTTGCAAGCGGTCACCCTTGACGTAGGTCCTTGAACCTAAACTTACTTGCGTCCAAATACTCTTGAACCAGCTCGATCGCTATCCATCGGCGGTTGAGACTCTCAGCGACGGCACCAGTGGTATTTGACCCGGCGAACGGATCTACGACGACATCGGCCTGATCCGTGAGTAGTTTCATAAAGAACTCGGGCAATGCCGGCGGGAACCTGGCCGGGTGTATCTTCACATTCGCTTCCTTGCAGCGCAACGTGTAAGGGTCGTTTGCTGCGTTGTTACCGAACTTCAAAAAGTCTTCCGCGATCGCTTCCTCAAAAACGTTCGGCGGGATCGCCCCACCTGGGTCAACCTTATCAAAACTCTTTTTGATGTTGTGACCTGAGGGCCGCACCGTCGCTCTCACGCCGCGGCTGTTGAGCCTTATCATGTCGGGACTATAGGGTTTCAGCACATAGCGGTTGTTCGCCTTGGGCCACGGCGTTTTTGAGAGCCACCACACATGCTCGACCGCGTCCTTCACCCGAATACGTCTCACCGTCACCCACTCCGCCGGCATCGGCATCTTTGCCGGGTTATACCAATAGAGTTCCTGGGCTAAGTGGAAACCGATCGTGTCAACCAGCTCGATCAAAAGCTTGTACTGGTAGAGCGATCTCGTCGGGAGGCCCTTGTTATAGCTGCCACCGATATTAAGGACAAAGCTGCCGCCGTCTTTGAGCACGCGGTAGAACTCACGCGCGAACGTGAGAAACCACTCTACGTACGCATCCTTCTCAACATTGCCATATTCCTTCTTGAAGTGGAGCGCATATGGCGGTGAGGTGATGATCGCGTCCACGGAGTCGGACGGCATAGCTCGGAGAATGGCAGACGCATCCTCAAGGTACGCGGCCCCGAGCTTCGTCGTGTAGTAGGCCGTGAAACCGGGCACTGAAACGGGCCCGTAGTCCGGCGTGAGGGAAAGCTGCGTGTTCGGTGTAGCTGACATAGGTCTGGTAAAGCGGACGTCGCGTAGCTTACACTAGGCCGATCGTTTAATCATAATTTCGCCCGGATTGGATGAGGCGTGCAAGCGCCCCGAGTGCCGGACGTTAACGGCGGATGACGAAAAAAGACGACGTGCTCAAGCTCCTCGAGGAGTTGTCGCCAGAGGAACGTAGGGAGATCTTCACGTACCTACGGCAGGATATCCCCATCCATCCGCTCGAAACGAACCTCAACACCACCGCGGAAGTCATTCTCGAAGCTATTAGTCGTTCGAACGACATCACGCAACGCGGCATTCGCGGGATCATCACCGAGGTTGAATTTCTCACCAGCGTTCTGCAGCGCTTAGAAGGTTGGAAGGTCGTCGAGTTGGTGGGTGATGTGCCGAACGACTTCAAGATTGACGATGGCCACGGTGAAGTCGGGATTCAGGTGAAGATGCAGCGAAAAGAAAAAGGCGTCGCAATCGTCAGGAGGGGGAAAGCCGTCGTGGAGGTCCAGCGCACCCGCACGGGAGTTGACTCCAGTGGTGAACCAACGCGTCCGTACAAGTTCGGGGAGTTCGATATTTTAGCGGTTTCCTTACACCCCTCAACGAACGACTGGTCCAGCTTCATGTACACCTTGGGCATTTGGCTTCTGCCGCGGCCGCAGAACCGAAAGTTGATCAGGGTGATGCAACCGGTTTCACTTGCGCCGAACGAGGACTGGACGGATAGTTTGCTGACCTGTATCGAGTGGTTTAGATCGAAACGGAATAAAACGATCGTAGAGTTTTAGCAAACTTAGTAACAAGGAGTTCTCATATCGAACGATGAAACGCCCTCTCACCAAGAATTTGCCGTGTGGTGGTCCACAGATTTGTGGCTATCTCAGGCCGTAGGTGTCAGAGCGATGAGAGGAAACTGCGCTCAAAAAGTCGCGAGAGCAAACAAAGGAGCCATAGCGGTAGTGTCAAATATTTTGTGTAAACGATCGTTTGTTCTTTTAGGCTCAGACTGCTTTTTCATCTTGATTCGTTATATAGCCAGGATTATTGCCTGGCCGTTTCATTCCCTCAAGCTGGTGGGCTATTCGACCGGTAGTCGGTTTTCGTAGAGGATGGCAAAACGATTGAGCGCGGGTTTCCAGTCGGGCATTGACCTGGTCCAGTTTTTCGCGATGTTGCGCAGCGCCAAATAGAGTAGCTTGAACACCGCCTCATCGTTGGGAAACGAGCCGCGCGTTTTCGTCACTTTGCGCAATGACATATTGAGTGACTCAATCGCGTTGGTCGTGTAGATCGCTTTCCGAATCTCCGGTGGATGTGCGAAGAAGGGAATCACGCGCACCCAGTGGCTGCGCCAGGACTTGGCAATCATCGGGAACTTCGCATCCCACTTCAGGCTAAACTCCGCCAGTCTTTGTTCCGCCTCCGCTTCGGTCGCGGCGCTGTAAATGGTCTTGAGATCCGCGGCCACTTGCTTGCGCTGTCTTGAGCCCACATAGTTCAGCGAGTGCCGCACCAGATGCACAATGCATAACTGCACTTCGGTTTGCGGAAAGACACTCTCAATCGCTTCGGGAAAACCTTTTAGTCCGTCTACGCAGGCGATGAAGATGTCCTGGACGCCGCGATTCTTTAGTTCAGTCACCACTTGCAGCCAGAACTTGGCTCCTTCCGTCTGGGCGATCCACAAGCCCAGCACTTCTTTCAACCCACTCAAAGTAATGCCAATCGCCAGGTAGATCGCCTTATTTCTGACGTGCCCGCTGTCACGCACTTTGAACTGGATGGCATCCAGATACATGATGGGGTAGACCGCGTCGAGTTGCCGATTCTGCCAGGTCCTGACTTCGTCAAGCACTGCGTCCGTTACGCTCGAGATTAAGGCCGGCGAAACTTCCACGTGGTAAATCTCTTCCAGATGCTGCTGGATCTCCCGCGTTGATAAGCCGCGCGCGTACAGCGAAATGATGTTCTCGTCGAAGCCCGTGAAACGCGTCTGATGCTTCTCGATGATGCGTGGGGCGAAGGTTCCGTTACGATCCCGTGGACCGCGATCGGCATCGTGCCAAAGCTGCCCTTGAGTGTCTTGGCCGACTTGCCATTGCGTGAGTTGCCACTGTTGTGTCCCGCTACATCGTGCTTTTCATAGCCCACGTGCTCGGTCAGCTCGGCCGCCATGGCCCGCTCCAGCAACTGCTTCGTGAGTTGCTTCAGCAGCCCGTTCTCCCCGATCAGATCCTCGGGCTCTTTATAATCCTTCAGCAGATTGTCAATCAGCTCGTTGTCGATGGTCATCTTTTCTCCTGGGCCAACCTTAACCGGTTAGTCGCTCAATGACCATTTACACAAAACTATTTACACCCTCAGATCCGATCTGGGATTTACGAGATCACTTCAGGGATCTGCCAGATCCGATCAGGGATTCGTGAGATCACTTCTCGGATTTGCCAGATCCCATCAGCGATTTACGAGATCCCATCAGGGATCTGTCAGATCCGAAACAGGATCCATAAAAACCCGTATAGGTTCTCGCCGATCCCAGTTATCTTTCCAGAAATTCAAACTGCTATTTGCCTGGACCGGAACATCCAGCCGCTAAGTTCTGCAAGGGTAAGCCTGGGCGCTGCTTCCCTGCCGACTTGCGTCTTATGCGTCGCCTTCGGGTGTTTGCGAGAAATCGATCGTTTCAATGCTTTCACCTGCGCCGGAACGGCGCACGAGTTCAGCGAGCCACGGATCATTTGTCTCCAATGCGTAACGGATAATCGCACGCGTCTGAGCATCGATCGATTTGTCGTTTAAGACTGACTGCGCTCTTCGTTTCAGAGCATCAATGATAGTGGCGGTCCTGGTTGTGTGAGATGTGTGTTCGCGCGTAGTTGCGCTACTATGATTAGCCATGATCTTCATCCTTTCGTTAGAAGGTTGAGGGTACAGGGTCGGCTTCGTGTTGTAGCACAAGTCGGCCCGCTTCTTTTTAGTGGGTCCGAGCACTATAGCACAGAGATTTTCGCTTGGGCTGCTTTTAAAAGCGGTACGGATCCATGCGCCTGGGGTGGACTGGAGTCACTTCGAACCGGAAAAAAATGAAAGGTCCTTAGGAGACGGCTATGGCAAAAATAACAGGAATCGGCGGCGTATTCTTTAAAGCGAAAACTGACAATAAAGCTCTACGGGAATGGTACCAAAAGCATCTTGGCCTAAAACTTGAAGAGTGGGGAGGCGGCGTTCTCGAGTGGGCCGAAGATAAAGCAGAAGATAAGGGTGCTACGGTATGGCACGTCGCCGAGCCGACCACAAAATGGTTCAGCCCAAGTGAATCGTCCTTCATGATCAACTATCGAATCGATAACATGGACGAAATGATCGAGCAACTCAAGGCCGGAGGAGTTGCGATCCATAAAGGACCAGAGTATGCCGAGAACGGCGCGTTCCTTTGGATCATTGATCCCGATGGAAACAAGGTCGAACTTTGGGAGCCAAAGATTTGGGACGACAAAAATAAAAAGTGATGAGGATTCATCTCGAATGTGTCCTCAACCTGACTGCTAAACCTGCTCATAGTCTGTCCAAGATGTGTTCGACGCAGAGGTATGGCGCGAAAAGTAGAACATGTAACCGTCGGGCGCAGGCGTATTCCCGTCTCGAATCTCGATAAATTATTTTATCCCGGGACTCGATTCACCAAGGCGCGTGTAATCGATTACTACGCTCGCATCTCCAAATATCTCCGGCCGCACTTAAAGAATCGGCCCGTCACGCTCAAGCGCTTTCCCGAGGGTGTGTTTGGCGAATCGTTTTACGAGAAGGATGCGCCCGCATTTACGCCCGACTGGGTGAAGACTGCATCCGTCCCACGCCGAGAAACGCCTGGCGCGGACATCCGTTACATTCTCATCAACGATCTCCCGACTCTTGTCTGGACCGCCAATTTCGCAAGCCTTGAACTGCATCCGTTTCTTCATCGAGCCGCGCACTTAAATCGTCCAACCTCGATCGTCTTCGACTGTGATCCCGGTGAAGGAGCCAACATCCTAGATTGTGCGCAAGTCGCGCTCATCCTCCGCGAAGTGTTACGCGAACTCGCTTTCGAGTCGTACGTTAAAGTTTCCGGGTCCAAGGGTGTCCAGGTTTATGGCCACTGAATTCCCTGGTGACGTACGACAAACCAACCACTCGCAAAGGGGATCGCGAACTCATGGCCGAACGAGAGCCGAGGCTCGTCTTGGAAGATGCCAAAACGACTTCGAACAAAAAAGGTCTTTATCGACTGGAGTCAGAATACGGATTACAAGACGACTGTGAGCGTCTATTCTCTGCGCGCAAAGACACATCGCCCCTATGTCTCTGCGCCCGTGGAGTGGGATGAGCTTTCCGACGCATTACGAAACAAGAATGCCGATGCATTGTTCTTCACACCCGAACAGGCAATTGAACGGGCGGAAGAACAAGGAGACCTGTTCAAACCAGTCCTGACAAAAGTCCAACGACTGCCGGCGGAGGTGCGACGCTTCTTCGACCAGCAACGCGTGCAGAGATCAAAACGCAGCGAAGCTCTCAAGCCATACGCTGCAAAACGTGATTTCAGGAAAACGGCTGAGCCGAAACCGAACGTACCGCGGCGCAGTGGCCAAGGTAGCCGTCGTCGATTTGTCATTCAGAAACATGCAGCAAGTCATTTGCATTATGACTTTCGACTCGAGATGCACGACGTTCTGAAGTCGTGGTCCGTTCCGAAAGGACCACCCTTCAAAAAAGATGAACGCCGGCTCGCAATGCCGACAGAAGATCATCCGATCGACTATCTTGATTTTGAAGGAATCATACCGAAGGGTCAGTATGGCGGCGGGACTGTGATGGTCTGGGACATCGGCACCTACGAGCTGATTGAGGGCAACTATTACAAAGGAAGTCTGAAGTTTTATTTACACGGTACGAAGTTGAAAGGTGAATGGACCATCAAGCGTTTTGCGGAAGGCAAAAGTGAGAGTGATACGAGGGACAAGTGGCACCTGATCAAGACGGATAAAAACACCCGGCCCGTATCGCAGAAGCGTGACGACGAATCGGCACTAACTAAACGGACGATGGCGCAAATCGCGGCGGCTGCTGACGCTGTTTGGCAGAGTAATCGAAAATGAAGGTTGACTTGCAACACCTGCCCAAGGCGCGGCTGGATTTCATCAAGCCGATGCTGGCGAAACCTGTTAATCATCTGCCTGCCGGAGGCGACTGGCTCTACGAACTCAAGCTCGACGGTTATCGCGCCCTCGTGTTGAAAAAGCGCCGTGTCGTAACCATCTTCTCGCGCAGAGGAAATAAGCTGAACGGATGGTTTCCATCGCTTGCGGCCGCGTTCTCTTTCCTGCCGGAAAATGTGATCGTCGATGGCGAGGTAGTGGTACTGGACGACAATGGCAGACCATCGTTCTCGGCTTTACAGCACTCCCGCTTCACGCCGGCTGATCTTTACTTCTACGCTTTCGACCTGCTTGCATTTCAAGGCAAAGATTTGCGTAAGCTGCCACTCCTCGAGCGCCGGCGTTTGTTGGAAGAGCACGTGATGAAAGGCAGGCGCGATCCGGTCCGCTTGTCCGCGGTGTTCGAGTCATCTCCGAATGCCCTCGTGGCGGCAGCGAAGAAAGCAGGTCTCGAAGGTGTCATCGCAAAACGTGCCGATAGCCGGTACGAAAGCGGCGAGCGAAGCGGTGCGTGGGCCAAGTACAAGACCAACAAAGGCCAGGAACTTGTAATTGGCGGTTACAAGCCGGGCAGTAATGGATTTGAGTATTTGCTGGTCGGCTACTACGAAGGACGCGATCTGATCTTTATCGCCAAGATCAGAAACGGCTTTACACCGGCGTTGCGTCGCGAGGTGGCGCAAAAGTTTACGCGTCTCAGAATTTCAGAATGTCCCTTCGCGAATCTTCCCGAACCCTCCAGCGCCCGGCGCGGTGAGGCGATAACCGCTGACGTGATGAAAGCAATCCAGTGGCTGCGGCCAAAACTCGTAGCGCAAATCGAATTCACCGAATGGACCAGGGGCAATCATCTGCGTCACTCGAAGTTTGTCGCATTGCGTGATGATAAAAAGCCAACAGAAGTCATCAAAGAGCTTTCGTCATGGTGAGGCTTTGGTTTAACGTCCAGAAGACATTGCTATTGCTGGACCATAGGCGTATAAGCGCTCTATCACACAATTTTTAACAAACTCAATCCACCTCGGATTTCCGGTAAAACAACTCTCGCCCGGTGGTCCACCAAGCTCCGTTCACCTGTAGTCAACGGATTTAAGCAAAAGCTCTTAGGGAGCGAAAGGCATTACAATGCGAAGAAAGAGGGGACTTCGGCTACCGCTGATGTTCGTGATCGTTGGAACCTTCGTCAGTTGCCTGTTTTTGGCGCCACCTCCAAACAGTGTTCAGGCAGTTTTCGTGTCCTGTGCAACTTGTACTTCAAACCATAACACCGCACTCACAAACTGTGACATAGCGCGCGATGCTTGCAACGCGAATTGTGTTGCGACTGGTGGCGCTGGTTGGGGAGGCGTTCCGGAATGCCAGGCTGGCTGCGGGGTCACATTGAACCAATGTCAGTTCAACGCCGGGATGGGCGAAACGAATTGCTATCTAACCTGCACCCCGGGAAGTGGCGGTGGTGGCACCGGGCGGCGGCTTAACAAAGACGCCGTGTGTTAATGCCTGCTACGCGCAGCGAACTCAGTGTTTCGGAAATCAGGGTGTACCGGATGCCGAAGACTGTATAAACGAAGGGACGGCTTACCCCGTTTGCTGCTATAACCAGTTCCAGGACTGCCTCGCCGGGTGTTGATAGTTGGTCCAACGCAAAAAGAAAATGGCGGAGGGTGTGATTCACCTCCGCCATTCTGCATTTGATCCAAACTTACTTTCGAACTTATTGGCCGCTGTACCTGTCAGCATACGCATTAGCAAATGCCTGCCGGAAGTACTCTTGATAGATGCCACGGTCGTCGAGTTTTGAGCTGTAGTCCTTCGTCGCCTTTTGGAAGGCTGAGGCCATTTGGAGTGCGGCAGCTTGACGCCGCTGTGGTCTTGATCCTGGTCCAGGAAAGAAAAGCGGCGTCAAGCCGCCGCACTCCAAACGGTTGTCGCTGGCGCTCGCAACCCGTACTAAATTTTGATTGACAAGACCCACCTATAATGTAAGAGTAACCCGTCCTGACAATCCCCTAACGCAGAGTAGCTCTCACATTTTTTTTGACTCTGATAAGGCCCGAGCCTCGCGGTCCAAGCCCTTCAGATCGTTACGCAACCTAAACATCCGGGAACCTTTGCAAGGCGCTGAGGAGTGCTGCGCTTTACATTCGAACCTGGCCGCACCATCGATCTCTGTGCACCTCCCGACGCACATGAGGTTCATCGCAAGCACTCAAGACTGATCACAAGAGTTTTCACTTGGCCTGTCGCCCACCATTGGTGGTGCACTAGCGGTGTGCCCTCTGTCACCGTTGAAAAGGAGATTTTTATGAGCTTGATTAAAGGTCTGAAACGCAGACCATTGATCGCTATCGCAACGATCCTCGCATTCCTTGTTACAGCAGGAATAGCCGGTTGGTACTCATCCCGCCGACCAGCTAAAGCCTCTTCCGAGGACAAACAACACTTACAAAATCAATTGCGCAAAGGCGTCGGCAGCGAAGTTCGATTCGCGTCAAGACCGGAGCAGGCAGATGAAGCGGTCGCCTCGGTAGCTGACTTCATTCGTTTCCGCTCCGGTTTGCAGTTGTCAGACGAGATGAAGAAGAAACTCGCGAAGGCGGAGAGCGATGTACTGAAAGGTAAGTCGCCCTACATCACCGCAACTGAGTTGACTGCCGACATGACGGCAGCAGTCGTCGATCGATTAGCAACTCTAACCGACGAGGAAATTAACGAAGCCACGGAAGCATCGGTCGGCGCAAACGGTGAAATCCGTTCCCGAGCCGACGGCAAATGGGGCGTCATGAGCAAGAGAGATTTAGTTCAGCAGGCGAAAGCCGGTCGTGAATGGAGCCGGCAGGGTGATGCGGGATTGAAAATCGGACTGCGTTCGATGATCGAAGGAGAAGTCAGCAATCGCGTGAACACGCTTAGCACGCTTCTCCCCGAGCAATTCGGAAACGCAAACTCGCAAGGCGTCACACCGACGCAAGCCTTTCTTATCGCCTACTCCGTGGCGGCCGACGATCCTTTAACGAACTCGCGCAGCGATATCGCGCAGATGTTAAAGCAGAGGAGAATGGAGGAGCGTCAGACCAGGGAGCAGTGGAAGGCGCAAAAGAATATCTCGCACCAGCCTTACGGTCCGAAGGGGTGGCTGCACCCGTCGGCGCCACAACTGTTCTTCACCAAAGGTTCCGTGGACAAACTCTTCAACCTCACCGAAGGAGGTGAAAAGCAATGAGAAAAACACTTCTTGCGCTTTCGTTCTCACTGCTGCTTGTTTTTTCGGGGTGCAACCCGTTTGCCACGCAATACTGCAACTTGACTGGGCCTCCTAACATGCCCTACCTGATCATCTACCCTTGCATTAACGGTGCTTGCGGCCCGGTGCCGGACACGGCAAGGGGTACCGTGGGGGCGGATGGAAAATTTCGGGTTCCCGAGCGAGGGTTTACCTGCTCCAGCCTGCAAGGGATAGCCATATTTGGCAGCAACTTTGGTTTCGCGCTCTCGGCAAGTCCGGCATCGATCTTTCTACCGACTCCTCCGTCATCGGGAACCATCAACGGCCAGGGCTTTGACGGTACTTACGGCATGCCTCAGGTCGATTACTTTGATGGTAACGGCTTTCTGGTGGGGTCGGTTAACGCGACTTCCGTGGCCAGTGGTGGAACGTCGTTGCAGGCAAGCCTGCCTGACCTGTCATACGTTTACTCAGGCACCTATCTGGTAAAAGTCACCAACAAGACATACGCCGGGCATTACCTGAATATCGTCGGTGCGGCAACCATGACCGGATGGGGAAGAGACCGCCCTGACAGTGACGGAGACGGGTGGTATGACGATGAGGATTGTGCTCCTTACGATCCTTACATGTACACCTGTTTTGAAACTTGTGGCGGCACGGGTGACGTGCCGTTGATGTTCTGCAATCCAATCTGAACTCTTGAAGCAATTCCGAGGCGGAGTGAACGTTCATGTTCACTCCGCCCGGATTTCGGACTTTTCAGGGGCCGCGAAAGTCTTGAGCGGCTTTTGCACAAGAATGCGTTTCACATGGATTACATGATCATCTTGTAAATCATGTCTAATCCTGTAAATCCTGTAAAATGACCTGCGTTGCCTTTGCCGGGAAGTCATTTCACAGGATTACATGATTATCAGGATTAACAAGATTTTTGTGCAAAGCCGTCTTGAGCCTTGGTCCATCGTGGTGTTAAGAGACTCTCCAAACCTTCTTCCAGGCTCTCTCCACAAATGTCGAGTCGAATCACTTTAGCCGTTCGCCCAAGCCTGGCGTCACCAGAACGATGGTCCGTCGATTACTGGCATGACGATCGTGTCGAAGCGGCTTATCAGGCAGCACTTCTCACTTACGCTTCTCACGACGAAGCGACTAAAACGGCAGCGAACATTCAATCGGCCCTGGAAACACAAAATATAAAGGTCACCTCTGTTCAGTTAGACTCAAACGCGTCCAGGACGATCGTGAAGCAATGGGGAGTAGAGACAGAAGAAGAAATCACGAGACGATTTGAAGATTACCTGAAGAGCGCGTTCTCGCCACTGCAAAAGCTTTCCGGCTCCAATGTTTTCGACATCACCAATTGGTCCAAAGCACTGAAGGCGATGGCCGGCGGGTCTCCGCACTTACTGAGCTTGTTAGTCTTAGGTGTACTTCTCTTTCGCGGTCCGTTTGAGCGTCTACTCAATTCTATAATGCCCTCGGAACTTAACCTGACTGCCGATAGCGTCCTGGCCAGTGTCCCTTTGCTCCTGCTGGTAATAACTGTTCGTGTCTATTTCAAACGTGCTCGGCTGTCCAGTCAACTCGATAGAGTGCGTAAATGGATTCTGCAGGCCGTGGTTTCATACGGATGGGATCGAGATCGATTTCGTAAGCTTCTGACGAAGGAAATTGGAGCGCTGGAATATGCGTCGATTGCGGAGTTTCTCGAGCAGGCCAATGAACAAGACGCCAACTCGTCCGGTAAGGTGATGAATGAAACCCTGAGCGCTGAATTTGAAAGTTCTTTACTCCGCGACGATTTTGCTAGAAAGGTTCAGGCGCTTGCGGGGATTTCGGGAGAGCCTGACTATCGACCTAACCAACTCGCAATCTTTCCGTATCAAATTCTGCTTTCACTGAATTCCATTAAATTGACAATGTCCGCGTTGCTGCAGGGAAAAAACTTCTCGGTTGCGCCTTACAAGGTGTTTTCAGGCAAGCTGATATTTGCCGCCATGCTGGGACTATTTATCAGTTTGTTGATAATCAGCCCTGCTTTGGTTTGGACAACTGCTCTTTCGTGGCAGCTTTCGCGAGTATTGTTCATCGTAAACCTGGCTGCTTCCTTACTCACGATACTGCTCCTGACCTGGCGTCCACTTTTCGTCGCATTCAAACATCGATACCTCCCCAGAGGCTTAAGTCTATATGAATGCGACTCGCTGAACCTCCTCTAACGCCTTTGTCCCTTTGTGTGCCTCTCTTTATCGCTACTTGATCCTTATCGTCCCGGCATTACTTTCCTGATCGTGTGCTTTGACCTTGACGGTACACACACCCGCACGCAGATTGTCGGGCAGCCTGAACGTTACCTGCATGAAGGGCGAGAAAGGCACCACCCTCAGATCTTCCGCGACCACGTTATGGCTCTGACCGTCGCTGTCAAACAGATTAACGGTGACGGCTGAAGCTGTGTCCGTGGGCGCGAGTTGAAGATTCGTCACAAACAAAATGACTCTCGTGTTTTGATCAAGCGCCTGAGTAAAGAACTCCACCGTCGGCAGCACCGGGAACGGATCTCTCAATAACAATACTGAATCCAGTGCAGCAGCCTGATGCGAGCCTGGTCCAGACTCGTCTAAAACGAGAATCAACAGCGGACTCTTGAGCGTCAACGTAGCCGTCACGGGAGCCGGCAGAGTCGCGCCGCCGCCCGGATTGCTGAGCGTCAGGTTTACCGTCTCATCAACCTCGAGAAGATTGTCGTTAACGATCGGTATCGAGAACGTCTTCGACGTCTCTCCCTGTTCAAACAGGAGTGTGCCCGAGGTTGCGGTGTAATCGGAGCCCGCGGTTGCGGTGCCGTTGCTGGTTGCATAATCAACTGAAACCGAACCAGTGGCGCCGTCGATGCGACTTACCGTAATCACAGCGCTGCCGGCGTCTTCAGTTACACTAAATGTCGGACCGCTGAACTTCAGCTTCCCTGGGCCATCGTCGTTGACAATCGTACCGGTCCCCTGCGCTACCGCGACTGTCGCATTAAACGCACCCAGCAGAGAGACAATTACCGTCTCATCCGGCTCGACCTGGAGGTCAGGAAAAATTCGAATAGACAGAGTTCCCGAGCTTGCACCTGCCGGGATAAACACACTCCTCGAATTTGGAAACACCTGCTGATAGTCGAAATTCGGAGTTGCCGTCCCACCGGTTGTCGCATAGTCAACGCCGATGTCCTGCGGACTCGGAGCTGAAAGAGTGACGGTAAACACGAGATTTATAAATCCGGTGTTGCCCTCGGCAGCGCTCGCCGAACCGATACTCACGGTTGGACCATCATCATCCACGATGGTACCGACCCCCTGCGGCGTAGCGATGGTGGCGTTAGTCGGGCTGGTTAAATTCATGAGGATGGTTTCGTTGAGTTCGTCGAGATTGTCGCCGTTCACCTGGACGCTGATCGTTTTGGTCGTCTCGAGGGGATTAAAGGTGACGGTCCCTGACGTCGCTACGTAATCAGTGCCCGCGGTCGCAGTTCCATTCGCGGTAGCAAAGGCAACTGTGATCGTTTGTGAAGAAGGATTCGACAGCTTGATATCGATGAGAGCGTTGCCACTCGTGCCCGACGCGCCTTCGGTACGAAACGCATTGACAACCGAGATGGCCGGTTGCGGATCGTCATTCGTAATCGTTCCCTGCCCCTGCGCGTCCGCGATCGTGGCGTCGGTCGGATTACTCAGATTGACGAAGAACGTTTCGTTAGGCTCGAAAACCAGGTCCGGTATCAATGAAACATTGACGGTCCTCGTGAGAGTGCCGATCGGAAATTCGAGCGTGAACGCGAAGTTGAAATAGTCGTTATTTGCCGTCGCTGTGCCGGGTGCAAGTGCAACGTCAACCCTGATCGGTTTCTCACTTGCAACGCTGAGTGAGACAGTGAAAGTCGCCGATTGCTGAGGTATAGACTGCGTTCCCTCCGCCGCCGAGACGTCGTTGATGGAAATAGTTGGCGGCGCATCGTTATCGACGATCGTTCCGAGTCCTCGTCCATCGGTGATCGCGGCATTCACCGGCGTGGTCAGCGTGACGATAAAGAACTGATCGACTTCGTCAATGAGATCACCCTTGATCGGTACGTTGATAGTTTTCGTAGTCTCACCGGGAAGAAAAGTTACCGTTCCGGGAATGCTCTCGAAATCAACGCCCCTCGTCCCCGCGGAATTAGCGAAGAAATTAATCGGTGTCGCGAAGTAGTTGACGCGCACAGTCTGCGCGCTCGCCGCCGACAACTTGACCGTGAAGACGGCGTTGATAGTCCCGGCATCGTTTTCCGTAATCGATTACGTCGTTGATGCTCAGGCATGGCTGTGAAGTCGTGAAGTTATTCAGCAGGAGGCCAACGTTGTTGCCAAACACCAGGGTGGCTAAAACATCATCTTTGCCATCGTTGTTGAAGTCAGCGACGGTCAGATGATCAGAATGTTGGACCGGTAGGAAAGTAGACCGCGAGCGTTGAAAGTCTCCATTACCGTTGTTGGTCAGGATACCGAGCCCTCGGGACTACTGCCCACCTGGAAAGAGCCACTGCTCGCAGCCAGGTCAGGATGGTTATCGCCATTGAAATCGCCGATGCCGAGAATGCCTCCCGCCTCCGTCGCATAATTCGTACGCTGCATTAAATCCCGAGCTCCGTTATTGATCAAAACTGAAGCGACCGTACTGCCTATGAATGTTGTCAGTTACTCGAATGGTGACTGCAATGTCGGGCTTGCCGTCGCCATTCAAATCTTTCGCGACAACTGAGACCGGTACTCCCGGTATGCGACAGAGTGGTGTAATCGAAAAGTGGCCGGTCCCATCTCCCTGCAAGACATGAACTACATTAGCGGCACTCCTGACGACAGCGAAATCCGATTTACCGTCGGCGTTAAAATCGCCAATGGCCAGGTCATCGAAAAGCTGAACTGCCCTGGAGTGGGCGCCGCAAATACGTGTGAAGTTGCCGGTACCGTCATTCCAGGAGCACAAGAAAGTTGTTGGAGTTGCGGCCGATATCGAGATCAAGATCAGCCTTACTGTCGTTGTTGAAATCACCTGCCTCGATCGTGGCGGGTTGAAATCCAAAGAGGACACTTGGAGCGTTGAATCGCATCAGTCTGGAAACCCGCCAGTGCCGTCATTCAAAAGGAACGAAATTTTTCCGATTAGAGGCTGGGTGACTGCCAGATCCAATTTGCCGTCGTTATTGAAATCCGCTGTCGCGATCGCGAAAGGGTCGATACTCCGAAATTACTGATCGATTTCTTCGTGAAGCCGCCGTTGCCATCGCCCAGCGCCACTTCGACCCGCATTTGTCGAACCCTGTGGCAGGAAACCCGGACTGGCGGTGGCAAAGTCCTGCTTGCCGTCGTTGTTGAAATCCGCTGCAACGAGATAACGCGGGCTGAGTAAGCTCGTCTGGTAACTCAGCGCATCGTTGAACGCGCCCGTACCGTCGCCGTCAAGGATGCCAATGCCACGCGGCATGGACGCCGCCAGATCTACTTTTCCGTCCTCATTGAAATCGCCCGCAGCAAAAGAAGACCGCGCCGAAAATAGTAAAGCCGGATGTATAAGATTTGCCTCGGACCAGGTTTCCCGTTCCGTTGCCCAACACGATCGTGACACCGCTCTGCCCCGCCCGCCACCAAATCGAGATTACCATCGTCGTTAACATCTCGCTGTGAGTGCGACGTTGGTGTCTCCCGGTACACCGACGACAATGGGCGCCGAAAAAGTTCCTGTTCCAGTTCCCAGCACCATGCGATTGCCCATCAACACGATCGAGATGCGCGTCTTCGTTGAAGTCGCCTACCGGTCAGTAAGAAGCGAACTGCCGTTTGTCGGTGTATTACTACCGCTGGTCCAAAACCACCGGTGCCGTCTCCAGACAGAATATCTACTCCGCTCAGGCTGCCCGGTAACGCCATATCGCGTTTGCCGTCTTCATTGAAATCACCAATGGCGACTGCGGAAGGATTGCTGCTGAAGGTTGGATCGGCGAGTTGGCGGCCTGAGAAAAACCTCCGGCGCCATTTCCTAAAAGGATCGAGACTTTGCCATCGTGGTTCCGGTGGAGAGTCCGACGACTATATCGAGCTTTCCATCGTTATTGAGATCGCCAATGACGGGTTGGAGAGGATCGCCCGTCATGTTGATCATGCTCGGAGCACCGAATTTGCCGGTCCCATCATTGAGCAGGATTGCCATCCTGCTCGTGGTCTGTCCGAAACCATCGTGACTAACTGCTAAATCGGGCTTACCGTCGCCGTTAAAATCCGCGCTGGCTAATCGCCGCGGAAGGGCGCCGGCTGGGAAATAGGTGGGAGGACCAAACTTTTCCGTTCCTCCCCTGCCGTAAAAAACAACCACGTCGCTGGTGCTGTCATTTGGAGCGATGACGAGATCGAGATGGCCGTCAGTATTGAAGTCCGCTACCACGAGGGCGAACGGAGGAGCGCCCAAATATATGGTTGAAGCAACCTTAAAACCCGCTGACGAACAGCCGTCGACTGCATACGTCGCAGGAATAAAGGCGAGTTGGAAAGCGAGGGCGCAGATTAGCGAAACCAGGAGTCGTTTGCTAAAGGAATTCAAGATTTTACTCCACCAAAAAAATAGCTGAGGACGGCGTTTTGAAGCGATCAGATTACCTGGGCAAAAGCTCTCGAAGGAATACTCTGGCAGTGAGCTCGCCGCATAATGTACCAGAGATGCCGCTTACCGGGCGAGCCGGTTGCTGCAGTTATTATAAACGGCCAATCCGGCCCAACTTGTACCAAAGCCCGGCAATATATCTGGTATGATACCCCGCACTCAGCTTCGACAGACCTGGACCTAACGACAAGCAAGTTTTAAGCGCTCCACCTAACCCCCTCAATCACTCGAACCGTACCTTCGACGGAGGAATAACCGCGATGCGAAGACAAATGTTTGTGCTGAGTTTTCTTATCCTTGCCGCGCTCTTCGGTGTGTTTGCAGTGAAGCCGAAGACAGTTGCCACTGCTGCTGTTACGCCCATCTCTGTTTATGGAGCATGGCACTGCGGCAACGAATTTTGTTCGTGGGCCAGCGTTCGCAACATGACCGATTTCGATGTTCGCAATCGGTGGCTGATCGATCGAGGGGATGGCAGGCCATCCGTTAACCTGGTGGTCCTGAGTTTTGTTCATCCGCTGCGGCTGCTGAATAAGACGACCGACTCCGCTACCACGCTCGGTATACCCAACGGGATGAACCAGGCAGTGGTCAATTACTTCAAGAGCCGCGGCATCCGTGTCCAGTTGTCCATCGGAGGAATCACTTATGTCGATCCGTGGAACCAGGCTCTCGCAACTAATGCGACCCAGCTTGGTTTGAACGCGGCGGAGGCGGCCCAGCGTTTGGGTGTCGGCATCGAGATCGACTATGAAGAAAACATGAACCCGAACCTGACAGGTTTGCAGGCGTTCATCAATGCTTATCGTTCGGTGTTGCCGTACGACGCTTCCGGAGCTAATCACGCCGCGCGATTGACGATAGACCTCGCCGCCGGCGATCGCTGGTTGATTCCTTTAACGCGCAAGGCAACTGCCGACTGGCTGAACACTACGACGCCCGTGTTGGATTACGCGAATGCGATGGTTACGAGCAAGCAATTCAACAGTGCCGCGGACGCGCAGTCTAACTGGCAGGAACACATCGATGGGAAGGCGCAGTTTGATCCGCCAATCCTGCCTCTGGCGCCGGCGAAGTTTACGGGCGCGCTGTACATTGTTACCGGATCGAGGGCAGCACCTGAGTGTACGAGTTTCAGCAGTTCGCTGATCAATTCGACGGGAACGTATGTTCAGTCAGTGGCGCCGAATGGCGCTGGGACCACGAGTGGAATGTTGGGTTACATGTTCTGGGCCGCGGAGTGTCCATCGTCACGACGAGTTTGTACGGTGCCTCCGAACACATGCGAGGGAGGCGTGGGCGTTGGGGCCACGACGTACAATATTCCGATCCCGATGGCGCCACTGCGGCAGAACTAATAACTTAGAAACTGCCGCCACAAAGAGGCACATAAAGCACAAACCGATTGGAGGAAGTGCGCCGGTGCCTCAGTGCGGCGCGCAACATAATCCCATTTGGAAAAAATCAATGTTCTTTGGAGTGCGGCGGCTTGACGCCGCTTTGTTATCGATCAAGTTTAATCGAGACCATAGCGGCGTCAAGCCGCCGCACTCCAAAACATCGCAACCTTTCATAGAACACTCGCATCCGACGCACGGAACAGTCCCGCCTCTCCCACTTGCAAAAGCATTCGAGTCTTGTTAAACCTCGTGAACGGAATGCCCCCAAAGGGAGAAGTATTATGAAGAAAACATTTCGACTTCTGCTCTCCGCTCTACTGCTTGTTTCACTGGCCGCGCCGTTGACTCGCCGACACCATTCGTCTTAAAGGACGGCAGTGTTATTCGTGGCCAGGTGATCGGATTTAAGGACCAGCAGTTCACTATTTTGATCGGTGGAAATGCAAGAGGCAGACGCGGGCAAACCACGGTCTATGTTGAGGACGTTGAATCGATCGAGTTTGACTCGAACCCCTGGCTCCCCAAGCACCACCGACGACAGCACTGCGCGAAATAATCCCCCGGCTATAAACCGGCCATCGAATCCCGTCAACCAGCCTGACAACACACCCACTGATTCGCGCTCGGTCGATCCGCCGGTTTCTTCGGCAATACGCCGACTTTCTTTACGATCAAAGTTGGCGTGCGAGCTGATGCTGCAAACAACGGCTGGACAAACAGCGGTCTTGTCGTTCGAAAGGTCAACGTCTGCGCATCAGTGCGTCGGGACGCGTTTCGCTTGGTCGCGGACGCTTTTCCACACCGGGTGGCATCGGCACGATTCAGGACAACGAGAAGTTGATGCGAAATGAAGCCACCGGGGCGCTGATCGCCGTCATCGGCGACGATAACGATGACTTCATCCTGATCGGACCGCGCCGGGATTTTGTCGCGCAACGAGATGGAGTGCTGTTTCTGGGTGTCAACGAAGGCGATTTGGCGGATAATACCGGCAGTTACGATATCGTGATCGAAGCAGAAGCCAGCGGCCGTTAGCGGTAAACTCGGGTCAAAGCCCCCGCATCAGACCGACTGAATACCTTCGGAGACGGATTAGCTGACTGGAAACGGTCTTGCCGGGTGAGGCGCCGATCTTCCTCGCTTTACGTCCTTCGGGAGTCGAAACTATGAGATATAATCGAATATATCCAGTTTTTAGCATCGTTCTTTCATTGCTGCTGGTGGGATTGAGTGTTAGCCCGGGCTGTTCGCAGTCGCGCCGACAGCCACCCACCACAAACGAGAAGAAGAACAAACGACCCAGGCGAAACACCGAAACCAGGCGAGACGCAGGATCCGCTTCCGCCGGACATCGTCCCGACCAAACCCCAGGACATCGAGAAAGTGGCGATCACGACTCAGATCGTCAACATCGACGCGGTCGTCTATCACAAGAAGAGCGGCCAGATCGTTACCAACCTGAAGAAACCCAACTTCGCAATCTTTGCTGACGGCGCGCAGCAGGACGATCACAAACTTCTCGACACCCGAAGCGCCGATCACCGTGGCGATGGTGGTCGAATACAGCAAGCTGGTCGGAGAACTTCGGATACGCGTCCACCAGAGGTTACGAGCCGGGCACTTACGAAGTGATCCGGCCGACCGCGATGTTTCTTTCGCAGTTCATCAAGCCGCCTGACGATTTCGTTTCGGTCGTCGCCTTCGATATTCGTCCGACACCTTTGACGGACTTCACCAACGATCCGGGTCGGCTGCAGCAGGTAATCAGTTTGCTGTTGAGAAACAGTCCCGCGTTTCGCGAGACGAATTTGTTTGACGCGCTGAAGTTTGTGCTGGTCGGCGGACGCGGCGACGCAGTCGTGCTCGAGGAGTCAAAGGCTGAGAAAGCCGACTACTCCGGTCTGGTGTCAGTTCAGGGCCGACGGCGCGCTGTGGTTCTCGTGGCGTCAGGCATCGACACGTTCAGCAAGATCAACTACGGCGACGCACGCAAGGTGCTGCAGAATTCCGGGATTCCCGTTTACATCATCGGCACCGCGGGCATGTTCAAGAAACTATACGGCGATCAACTGCCGGCCACGGACAGTATGCTGGGAATGCCCGGCAGCATGAGCTGGCTGCAGGCGGACAACACGCTGCAAACCTTCGCGAAGGAAACAGGTGGCGCTTATTTTCCGGTGACGTTCGAAGGTGAGTTGCCGAAGGTGCTTAACAACATCAACGCGTTGCTGCGCAGTCAGTACAGTCTCGCGTTCAATCCGGGCGACGTGCGCGACGGCAAGCAGCACAAGTTAAAGGTAAGGTTGACGTCGATGGCGATGGGACTTACGACGATAAGGAATACGTGGTCCAGGCGCGGCAGTCCTACAACTCGCCCAAGCCGGAGAAAGACTCGAAGTGATTAAGAGGATGATGATTCGACAGGTTGGTTAGACAGGATTACAGGATTTTCAAGATTGACATGATATAAATCCTGTTAATCTTGAAAATCCTGTAATCCTGTCTAACCCGTCTCAAAATTTCACATCTGACCGTAAATCCTCAGGCGAAACTCGTCATTAAACGAGACGATTTCCGCTTTGCGGTTTGAGAACCGTTTCGCTTCTCGCAGTATCGCCGGCAGTCCGCGCAGAGTCGCTGTCAATCCATACGCTGCATTGGTCAGCACTGCCGCCAGCTGCGGATTCAAACGTTGTGGCATGCCGTAACGAATAGCTTTCTGCGCCACCGGCGAGAATCCCACACTGCGTCGCGAATTCACAAACTCCAGCGAATGATCAAACACGTGCAGACGGCTCGGCAGATCTCTCAGCGCGAGATCCCTGTGGGCCAGCAGGTTTGTGATCGCTTCCGCTACAACGCCGCGGTGATAACTGGAACGCGCGGGCACCGGCGACTCATCTTCCGCAAACGCAGCACTCCGCGGCCGCAATTCCAACAAGTCGCAATAGCGACTGAGAAAACGCCTCAATGCTTCGTAGACGGAAAGTAGATTTCCCGCCAGCTTGATACGTTCGACGACCGGCGACTGCAATGAGTCACCGGAAAATCGAGTCGCTGTTACTGCCGCGCGCGGCAACAATTCCGCCACACGCTCGTCTCGTCCAAACAACAACAGTCCCGCAACGGTCGGCATAACGTCCTGACCATCGGTTGTAGCCAGCAACAGATCGCGTTCGAGCACTTCGTGGTCGGATAATCAACAACCGAGGCTTCTTCAAACGCGCCGCCTTCAAACTCGCGCAGATAGGTCCAGAGATGGGCCTCGTCGATATCTGCCATGGTTGCGCCGAGAGCGGGCACGTTTTCGTAACGAAGCGGACGCGCTTCGTCCAGCAGCGCCGAGATCTCTTCGCGCGAAGCTTCGCGTTTCTCCGCGCCGATACGCAGGTAAAAACGGCCGTCACGCGTTCGGTAAGGACGCCGTTTGCTTTCGATGTCGAGGGCCACGATGCGCCGGCCATTGTCGAGCGCGATGCGATCGATAAACGGAACGAGGGGAGGATGGATCTCCTCGCGACAAATCCTCACGAGGTCTTCCTGAACTCTTTCCGGATCGTCAACGCCTTCCACTCGCAATTGATCGTTGACTCCAAACACGATCACGCCGCCGCCCGTGTTTGCGAGGGCGACGATCTCCTGCGCGATCTTTTCGGTATTTGAAAGTTTTACTTTGAGTTCGAGAAACGTGTCTTCACCGCCTCGGATGAGCCGGAGTAGTTCGGTTCTCGAAGTTTGCGGAGCGGGAGTGGAAAGGATGTATTCCTGAAAGGAACGCTCCGTGGTTGGTTCGTGACGCTGGTTGCTGCGAAATCTTCTGCGAGCCATTTGTGTATTGACGGGGCTCTAAACCCGCCCGGATGCTCACGCATCACTGGAATAAAGATTAAGTAACCCGGGGCGTAGTGTAGCACGTCTCTGGCGAAAACAGATTTTTGCTATTCGTCGCTTGGCTCTCGCACCACTTCGAGTATCTCAATCTCGCGTTGGGCCAGAGAACGTCCGTGAAAATTAAGGACCAGAAAGTAAAACCGAGCGAGACCAGGGCCAGGATCGCAAGCGTCAGGTACATGATCAATAGACTCTGTGAGACATAACCGGCAGCAGTGGCGAACAATGGCGGAATTGCGAGCACGATGATCATTGGGATCAGCAGCATTCCGGCCACGCCTGACACGTTCATTCGCTTGCCAAAGCTCATGCGTTTCGGAAAACGAATCGAGAGCCAGTTGCCGATGGTGGAGATGATTGCGGCGAAAATGACGAAGCTCAGCGCGACGAACAGCAGGTCATGAAGCGTGATATCGCGAAAGATGATCGCGTTGAGAGTGAGTAAAGCAATGGAGAACACGAGTGCGACACGGTGCGAGCACAATGTTTTTGCCGAGCAGGATCTTGCGCCGATCGATCGGAGAGAGAATCAGCGTTCGCATGCCGCCTTCTTCAAAAGCAAACCCGTTACACGAAATGCCCGGCCAGCACGAGAAACACGTAAAGAACGCCGCCCGTGGCAAGCAGTCCGGAGCCGTAGGTCGAATAAATCGTCGGCAACGCTTGAGCCCGTGCTACCCATTCGTTGCGAGTTAATCAGGCGAATGATGATCAGTAACAAAGGCATCATGGCCATCATTCTCATTTGCGCGTTACGCATCGCGTAGCGCAACTCTTTCTCCACCACTGCGGAAAGATCAGCCGGGACAAACGGAAGTTCCAGCCGGCATAACCTTCCGCACTGATGTTTTGCGCAACCTGCGCTTTCCGTTTCCGGCGTCCCTCGATACCCAGCGCCGCACGGCGCGCGATCCAGTAGGTGGCGATTATCAAAGCGACGGCATACGCACAGAGCGTCAGAAATGCGACACCGTAAGCGAGCGGGTCGTTTGTCTCGTTGCCGACGAGCAGGAAGGCCGCAGCTCCCGGAGGTGTCCAGCGTAACGATCGAAGCGACTCCGCGTGCCTGAACAGAATCGGCGCCACCTGACCTGCGACAGCCGCGCCCAAACCGGCGACTGCGCCAATCAACGCGACGATAGTTTCACCTCGCGCGCGTTTGCGACGCAGCAGCGATCCGATGATCGTCGAGAGCCATTTCGAGACAGCGACGCCGAAGAGAATCACGGGCATAGCGGCCAACAGCGCCGGCGTGAGATTGCCCGAACCCAGTCCCACGCCGAGGCAGATCGCGATCATCGCGGGGACGGCGAAAACGGAGTGCAGCGTCGTCAACTCGCTGATGAAGTCAACCGCAAACAACTTGCGCAGAGTGATCGGATACAGCAGCAGTTTGCCGGCGTCAAACTGTTTGCTCCCGCCGATACTCAACGGCACGGTGGCCCACATCAGGTAAACCAATCCAAACATCGAGAAGAAGATCAGCTCGGCCGACGCGGCACTCGGGAGATCCCGCGAGGCTGAGCGACGAAGGACGTCGCCGAGCGCATCAGGCTGGCTGATGCGTATGCGACAATCCCAAGAACTAAAGCGACGACGAGCGACAACGCAAGCGCCAGCAACATTCCCAGAACCGAGGCGACGCGATTGACGACTGCTTTCGACGAGCGAAGCGAGTTGCGCAGGAGTCGCCACTTGAGCCAGATTAAGGTGAGAAGTTGAGTCATTGATTCGATGATACAAAACGCTTACGTCGGTCTTGGTTCCAATCTGGGAGATCGTGCCGGATACCTGTTGCTGGCCGTACGTGGAATGCTCGACGCCGGTTTGGATGTTATTCGACTGTCGAGTATTTACGAAACCCGCCTGTCGAATACGAGAAGCAACCTGCTTTCCTGAATATGGTTGCGGAGCTTCGCGGTTCGACGCTTCCCTCGGCGGAGCAGACTCTCGCGCGTCTCCTGCGAGTCGAATATGCACTCGGCCGCACACGCGATATACGGATGGGGCCACGCACGATCGATCTCGATTTACTCATATTCAAAGACAAGAAAGTGGACAGTGAGTTTCTGACCGTTCCTCATCCGCGCATTGCATACAGGCGATTTGTACTCGTGCCGTTGAATGAGCTTGTTCCGAATCTCGTCCATCCGGTGCTGGAGACGTCAGTCAGTGAATTGTTGGCGCAAGTCTATGATTACTCCGCCATCGTCAAATGGACGCCGCCACCAAAAGGCACACAAAGCACAAATTAAATGTTTTGTGCTTTGTGTGCCTTTTGTGGCGGCCTTTTCCCCTTCCGACGTTTCCCGTTATAATGCCCCCCACTTGTTATCACGCCCGCGACATCTCCAAATTTCCTGTTTCACTGGCAATTCAATTGTCCACACATCGTGGTGTAAAGAGAGCTAAAAAATGCCATATCTGAAACCTGAAAGGCCGGAAAAGGTCAGTGCACCGTCTTTGCGATCCAGTAAACAACGCGGCGAACGCCTCGTATGTCTGACAGCGTACGATTACCCGACCGCGCGTATCGTCGACGAAGCCGGCATCGACATCATTCTCGTGGGCGATAGTCTGGGCAACGTGGTTCTGGGTTACGGCAACACTGTCCCGGTGACTCTCGATGAGATTCTGATCCATTTGAAGGCCGTGCGACGCGCGGTTCAACGCGCGCTGCTGGTCGCCGACATGCCTTATGGAACTTTCCACACGGGCGACGACGATGCGGTCAGAAATGCGCTGCGGCTGGTAAAAGAAGGCGGCGCTGAAGCAATCAAACTCGAAGGCGGCCATAAACGAGTTCACCTCGTGAAGCGGCTCGTCGACGAAGAGATTAGCGTGATGGGCCATATCGGTCTCACGCCGCAATCGATCAATCAGCTTGGCGCTTATCGCGTGCAGGGCAAAACAGCCAAGGCCGCGCAACAGTTGATCGACGATGCGAAAGCTATGGAAGATGCCGGCGCGTTTGCCGTCGTGCTCGAAGTCGTTCCTCGCGAGATAGCAAAAATGATCACTGAAAGCATCAGCATTCCGACAATCGGAATCGGCGCCGGTGTTCACTGTGACATTCAGGTGCTGGTCCTGCACGACATGCTTGGTCTCGGTTTTGGCAAGCAGGCGCGCTTTGTTCGGCCTTATGCAAACCTGCGCGAAGTGATGACTGACGCGGTCAGCAGATATGCTGACGACGTGCGAAACGGCACTTATCCTTCCGAAGCGGAGTCGTATGCGCTGCCGGCTGAAACTGCCGAGGAATTGGATATCGAGACCCCATCGAGAGACTCAAAGGCCGAGAAGTCCTAAGTTCCAACCTCAACTATGGAGATCATCAACCGCCGTCAGCGCATGAGTTCCGTCGCGCGCAAAATCCGCCGTGAACAGGATCGGACCGTGGGACTGGTTCCAACGATGGGCGCCTTGCACGAAGGTCATCTGAGTCTGGTGCGCGAAGCGCGACGAATGTGCGACGTGGTCGTCGTCTCGGTTTTTGTTAACCCGACGCAGTTTGGACCAGGTGAAGACTTCGAACACTATCCGCGTGACCTGACCAAAGATACCGCGCTTCTGACCGACTACAACGTCGATTACATTTTTGCGCCGCCCGTTGAGGAGATTTATCCGAAAGGATTTTCGACGTACGTGAACGTCGAAGGTCTTTCGGAACAGCTCGAAGGCGCATCGCGTCCCGGACACTTTCGCGGCGTGGCGACTGTCGTAACGATTCTACTGAACACCGTCCGGCCCGATTTTGCTTTCTTTGGTCAGAAGGACGCGCAACAGGCGCTCGTCATTCGTCGTCTCGTTAAAGATCTCGCTTTCGATACTGAAATCGTTGTGCTGCCGATCGTGCGCGAGGACTCCGGGCTCGCGATCTCGTCGCGCAACCTTTACCTGACGCCCGACGAACAAAAGTCGGCGACGGTCATTCACAAGGCACTCGTTCAGGCCAAGAATGCTTACAAGGAAGGTGAACGAAACGCGCACCGGCTCGTCGACTTGATTCGTATGACAGTTGAATCCGAGCCACGCGCTCGCCTGGACTACGTGACCATCGCCGACGCAGAGACACTGGAAAAACTCGACAGGCTCGACGATCGACCGACGCTCATCGCCCTCGCGGCATACGTCGGCAAAACACGACTCATCGACAACACGATTTTGAATAAGGTGAAGAAGAAAGACGGTGCAGCACCACAGTAAGAAACATATCCGTTTCAAACTCAACGGCGAACACACAGAGGTCGCCTTCGCACCGCACAAAACGCTGCTCGAAGTTTTGCGGGAGGATCTGAATCTCACCGGGACGAAGCATGGTTGTGAGCTGGGCGAGTGTGGTACGTGTGCGGTCCTCGTCGACGGGCGTTCAATTCTTTCCTGCCTGATGCTCGGCCTTGATGCCGAGGGCCGAGAAGTAAAAACAATCGAGGGAATGGCTGAGGGAGCGGAGTTGCATCCGCTGCAACAGACGTTTGCGGATCTGGGCGCCGCCCAGTGTGGTTATTGTTCGCCCGGATTTTTGCTGGTTGCCGAGGAGTTGTTGAAAAAGTTGCCGAAGCCGACGCGCGCTGAGATCCAGGAAGCGCTCTCGGGAAATCTGTGTCGCTGCACCGGTTATATTAAGATTTACGAGGCGGTGGAACTTGCCGCTGCTCGCATGCGTGGTGAAGAGATGGAACTGCCGAAGGAAAGTGTATACGGTTTAGATTAAACCTGTGGAACCAGTGGATAAGAACAAGTTCAACGTCGTAGGCAAACCGTTTCGCAAGGTAGACGCGCGCGCGAAGTGTGTGGGCCAAACAAAGTTCGCGGACGATATCGTGCTGCCGCGCATGTTGTTCTGCAAGCTGCTGCGCTCGCATCTTCCGCACGCGTTGATAAAGCGGATCGACGTTTCCAAAGCGCTGGCACTGCCCGGCGTTTTTGCTGTGCTCACGGGAAAAGACCTTCCGATTCCGTACGGCATCCTGCCCGTGAGCCAGGACGAGCACGCACTCTGCGTCGAGAAGGTGCGCTTCATCGGAGATCCGGTCGCGGCGGTCGCGGCGATCGATGAAGACGTCGCATTCGATGCGATGAATCTCATCGAAGTCGAGTATGAACCGCTCAACACGATCTCGACGATCGAAGAAGCGGTGCTGATCGACGAGCCGCGTATTCACGAATACGGCGACAGCGGAAACGTTCATAAGAAAGTGTCGCTCGAGTTCGGCAATGTCGAAGAGGGATTTGCCGAAGCCGATCTCGTGCGTGAAGACACTTTCTTTTACGAAGGCAACACGCATTTGCCGATGGAGCAGCACGCTGCCGTTGCTCACTTCGATTCGGATGGAAAGATCACGCTTTGGAGTTCCACTCAAACTCCGCATTACGTTCATCGCGCGCTTGCGAAAGTCCTCGGGTTGCCGGCGAGTCACATTCGTGTGATAGCGACTCCGAACGGTGGCGGGTTTGGCGGCAAGAGCGATCCGTTCAATCACGAAGTCGTAGTTTGCAAGCTGTCGATGCTTACCGGACGTCCGGTGAAAGTGACGTTGACGCGTGAGGAAGTTTTTTACTGTCACCGCGGCCGGCATCCGATATTGATGAAGGTCAGGACCGGTGTAAAGAACGACGGCGCGATCACCGGCAATGCATTTTCAGTCGTATCTGGACGGTGGTGCATACGGCAGTTACGGCGTGGCGAGCACGTTCTACAGCGGCGCATTGCAAACCGTTACGTATGAAGTGCCGCGCTATAAGTTTCAGGGTATTCGAACGTTTACGAACAAGCCGCCGTGTGGTCCAAAGCGTGGGCACGGCACGCCACAGCCACGCTATGCGCTTGAAGTTCAACTCGACAAGATCGCCGAACAACTGCGCATGGATCCGGTCGAGATCCGGCGCAAACATCTCGTCGCGCCTAATTCAGTGACGGCTAATTATCTGCGGATCGGCAGCATGGGGTTGGGCACTTGCATCGACAAAGTTGTCGGAGGCTCACAGTGGAAGGAACGGTTTTCGTGGGATCAAAATAATCGCAAGTTGCCGTTTGGCAAAGGCATCGGGATCGCTTGCAGTTCGTACATCTGCGGCGCCGGGTTGCCGATCTACTGGAACAACATGCCGCAATCGGGTGTGCAGCTTCGTCTCGATCGGCAGGGCGGCGTGTGTGTCATGTGCGGCTCGACGGACATTGGGCAGGGATCGGATTCGATTCTCGCATACATCGTCGCGGAAGTTTTGGGAATTGATCCGTTCGACATTCGCATTGTTACGGCTGATACGGATCTGACGCCGGTGGACCTCGGGAGTTATTCGAGTCGCGTCACGTTGATGACCGGCAACGCTGCAATTCAGGCGGCCGAGCGAGCGCGTGAGTTGCTGGTGATTGCGGTGGCTGAGAAGCTTGGCGTTCCGATCGAAAATCTTTCGCTCGCGGAGCGGCGCGTGTTTGACGTTGAGAATCCGGAAGTCGGTGTTTCGTTTGCTGAAGCGATTGTGTTGGCGGAGTCGAAGTTTGGAACGATTGGCACGGTTGGATCTTATTCACCGCCGCGTTCGCCGGGTAAGTTCAAAGGGTCGGGAGTTGGGCCATCGCCGGCGTACAGCTACTCCGCGGCTGTGGCGGAAGTTGACGTGAATCCTGATACCGGAATCGTCGTGGTGGAGCGCGTTTGGATCGCGCACGATATCGGCCGTTCGATCAACCCGATGCTGGTGATGGGCCAGGTTGAGGGAAGTGTTTACATGGGACTCGGCGAGATCCTGATGGAGGAGATGGTTTATCGGGAGAATCGCAATGTGGTGCACAAGTTTCCGTCGATGTTGGAGTACAAGAGTCCGACGACGATGGAGATGTGCGATGTAAAGACTTACCTGATAGAAGATCCGGATCCGAATGGACCGTATGGCGCAAAGGAAGTCGGACAAGGACCGCTTCTGCCGGTGCCGCCGGCGGTAGCCAATGCGGTTTACAATGCGGTGGGCGTACGGATCGACGAAGTTCCCATCACGCCGGAGAAGGTTTTGCGCGCCTTGAAAGACAAAGCGCGTGGCCGTGATGGACGCTACGGCCCGGATTCAGTCCCGCCGGTTGACTGGCCTGAGCCGTTGAAAGTCTTGACGCCCTCGGAGGGCGGAGACGGGAGCGAGATGCCGCGCGTTGCGGTGCATTCTTAAGGAGCATTGAAAGGATTATTAGATGTGTTAGACGTTAATTACATGATTAACATGTAATCACTGGAATTTAGCTTAGTTCGACTCAGATCCTCACTATGAGATTCGAATGGGACGCTCAAAAAGCGTCGGTAAACTTTTTAAAGCACAAAGTAGCCTTCGATGAAGCGACAGAGGTATTCTCAGACCCTAATGCTCTGGAAGATTACGATGCAGGTCATTCTACGAGCGAGACGCGGTTTTCTATAATTGGATTGTCCACTCGACGATCATTGTTAGTGGTGTTCACCGAAGATATCGACAAAGTGAGAATAATTTCGGCACGCAAGACCACCAGGGCAGAACGTGAAGCTTATGAACGAAGAATCATCCGATAGACCTCTTGTGTTTTACGTTGTCGAAGACGACGGTGAAAATGTAACTATCGAAATTTTAGAGGAAGACTACCAACGTGATTTGGCCGCCGGCGTTGATGAGGACGCGATTCTCAAACCCGGACGCTACAAGATGAAGCGCGGTGGCTTTCTTGCCCGGCACCCCGAATTGAAGTTGAAGGAGAAGAGACGCGCCTAAGCCATGATGCGGTTGCCCAAATTTGAATACCACACTCCGCAGACGATCGCGGAGGCGGTGAAGATCATGGCCGGGGCTGGACCAGCGGGCCAGTTCGTCGCCGGGGGCACGGATCTGTATCCCAATATGAAGCGGCGTCAGCAGACGCCCGCAACCGTAATCTCCGTAATGCGTCTCGCGGAGCTGAATCAGATCACAGGTGACGGCAGCAGCGGTATTCGCATCGGCGCGTCGGTAACGCTTACCGACATCTGCGAACACCCGCTTATTAATCGCGACTATCCCGTCATTGCGAAAGCCGCTCGCACAATCTCAACCCCGCTCTTGAGAAACATGGGCACGATCGGCGGCAATCTCCTACTCGACACTCGCTGCAACTACTACGACCAGAATTACGAATGGCGCAAAGGCATAAACTTCTGTCTCAAGAAAGACGGCGACGTCTGCTGGGTCGCGCCAGGCAGCTCGAAATGCTGGGCCGTGCAGTCGTCCGATCTGGTGCCGGTGATGGTTGCGATCGGCGCCAGGCTGCGCTTCGCTTCGACGATCGGGGAACGCGTGGTCGACGCAGCCGGTTTGTATAACGACGACGGCATCGATTACCTCCGTAAGCGTCCTGACGAATTGCTGGTTGATATTCAACTCCCGCCGACAAACGGCTGGCGCGCTTCTTATCAAAAACTACGTCGACGGGGCGCATTTGATTTCCCGGTTCTCGGCGTTGCCACCTGGATTCAAACCGAAAACGGCGGGGTGAAAGACGCGCGCATCGTCCTCGGCGGCATCGCACCGTCGCCGGTCGAAATCAAGGAAGCGGCGCGCGCGTTAATCGGAAAGCCGTTTGCCGAGGAGCAGATCCAGGCAGCCGCCGAAGCCGCGTATATCAAAGCTCGTCCTCTCGACAACACGGACTTCGTTTATCAATGGCGCAAGCAAATGGCGCGGCAATACACGCTTCGAGCGCTGCGAGACCTTCAAACATAACCACGATGCCGTGACTCAGGTAGCCGCAATTCTTCTCGCCGCCGGCCAGTCGCGTCGCATGGGCGCCTTCAAACCGCTCCTCCCTTTCGGCAAGAAAACCGTAATCGAATGCTGCATCGAATACCTGCGCGCAGGTGGTGTTGAGACGATTGTCGTCGTCCTGGGCCACCGTGCGGCTGAAGTTCGCAAACGCCTGGAACGCGCCCGCGTCAATTTCGCTTTCAATCCTGATCCGAATAGCGAGATGGGCGCTTCAATCGCCGCTGGAGTGAGTGAACTACCTTCAACAGTTCCCGCCACGTTCATTGCCCTCGCGGATCATCCCGCTGTTCCCGCGAAAGTAGTTTCTACTCTCCTCAAGGAGTGGAAAGCAGGCGCTCGAATTGTAGTCCCAGCCTGGCAGAACCGCGGCGGTCATCCAGTCCTCGTCGACCTCTCTTTTCGCTCTGAGCTACTCACCTTGAGTTCGACCGGCGGCTTGAAGGCGTTCTTCACGGCTCATCCGACCGAGCTCAAACGCGTCGCGGTCGACTCCCCTTTCGTTGCTCGCGACATGGATACGTGGGATGATTACCGCGCCCTCCATGAGGATGCTCTGGGTGAACCGGCGCCAGAACCGCTGAAGAATCAGACCAACGAAACACCGGACACCTTCATCTAAAGCACCGGGTCGAACGCCTTTAGCGGCGGTCGGCAAAGGAGAAAGATGATTCTAAACACTCGAAAACGAGTTATTGCCGGGCTGATGACAGTGCTTACAGGCTGCGCTGTTTTTGCCCAAAACCGTCCCAGCCAGCAGGTAGACTTTTCACTGCGTTCGACTGACGGCCAAACGATTACGTCGGAGAGCCTGCGCGGTGAGGTCGTGGTGCTCGCGTTTGGCGCCTCGTGGTTGCCGCTTTCAAAGACACAATTGCAGGGTGTTCGGAAGCTCGCGGACGAGTACAGCGATCGTGGGGTGGTGGTTTACTGGGTCAGCACCGAGTCAGACGATCCGAAGTCGAAGAATTTTGCCAGTGACGACCAATTGCGAGCCTTTTCGCAGAAGTACGGCTTGAAGGTTACCGTCCTGCGCGATCACAATGGGGCGGTTTCAAAGAGATTCGGCGTGGACCAGCTTCCCTCGATAGTGATTCTCGACAAAGAAGGAAACATGTCGGGTGGACCAATCGGCGGGCTCGATCCAAACGGAAATCTTGCCGGACAACTCGCATCGCGGCTGGATAAACTTTTGTAACCAGCACGTCTCGTGCATCTTAAAGGGCCGTCATTTAACTGGCGGCCCTTTTCCTTTTTGACCTAATCACCCTGCAACAATTAACCTGTTTCCGCATGACTTTCAAATTAATAACCCCGATGTCGCTTGGTCCTCCGAACGGCTATTCAAACGGACTGCTCGCGGATGCCGGCGGCAAGCTGTTTTTTATCGCAGGACAAATCGCCTGGGACCAGAATCAACAGATCGTCAGCGACGATTTTGTCGAACAGTTCGACAGGGCACTGGAAAACGTGATCGCCGTGCTGAACGCCGCCGGCGGGGAGCCTGCCAACATGGCGCGGCTGATAGTTTACGTGACTAACAAGATCGAATACCGCGAACGCACCAGAGAGGTCGGCGAACGTTATCGCAAACACATGGGAAAACACTTTCCGGCAATGGTCCTGATCCAGGTGGCGGGACTGCTCGACGATGCGGCAAAAGTTGAGATCGAAGGCACCGCGATTTTACCGGCATGAATCAACCAACATCCTTTCTTTATGAGCAGGACGAGCACGGCGTTGCGACGATCACCCTCAATCGTCCCGAGCGCCTGAATGCGCTCACGTTTGAAGTCTATCGCGAGCTCACGGATACGTTTGCTGCATTGCGTGAGGCGAGTGACGTTCGTGTTGTCGTGATCACAGGCGCTGGACGTGCGTTTTGTTCAGGTGGAGACGTACACGACATCATCGGCGAGCTCTTCAGTCGCGACATGGAAGGCTTGCTCGAGTTTACACGCATGACGTGTGAGCTTATACAGAATATTCGCTTGCTGCCCAAGCCCGTCATAGCAAGTTTGAATGGAACTACCGCGGGCGCGGGCGCCTGTATCGCGCTTGCTTCAGATCTGCGTATCGCGAGCGAGGATGCAAAAATCGCTTTTCTCTTTGTTAAGGTTGGACTGGCCGGCACCGACATGGCTGCGTCATATCTCCTGCCGCGTATCGTGGGACTCTCCAAAGCAACAGAGATGCTTTACACGGGCGACTTCGTCAGTGCCGCGGAAGCTGAACGGATCGGACTCTACAATCGCGTCGTGCCCGCCGGAGATCTGATTGCGACCACTCGCGAATTCGCTGAACGACTGGCACGCGGCCCGGCCTTCGCACTCGGTAAAACAAAAGAGATGCTCAATCGAGAGTTGGACATGAATCTGCAAACTGCACTCGAAAGCGAGGCCCAGGCCCAGGCGATCTGTATGCAGCACCCCGATTATCGTGAAGCGTACGAAGCATTTGTGGCTAAGCGGGCGGCGAAGTTTCGCTAACTAACGATGGACCAGCTAATCTCCCAACTTCCCTTCTTTACTCCCGAGCATCGGAATCTTGCGCAGGGCATCGCGCAGTTTGTCCAACAGGAGATAGAACCGCGCGCAGGTTTTGAGGAAGATATCGAGGGTCTGGCACGCGATTTCGTGGCTGCTTCTGGCAAAGGCCGGCATACTGAACTACGCCGTCGCGGAGTCGAAGCTCGACATCCGCTCGTTGTGTTTGATTCGCGAAGCGCTCGCCTACTCTTCCTCGCTGGCCGATCTGGCTTTCGTCATGCAGGGTCTCGGCACGCACGCTATCAGCTACGCAGCGCCCGATCATGTGCGTGACTTCTGGCTCTCACGTGCTGCCGGCGGAAAGGCGATCGCGGCTTTCGCACTAACCGAGCCTGAGGCAGGTTCCGATGTTGCCGCTATTCAAACTACAGCCCGGCGCGACGGCGAAACGTATGTAATCGACGGCCGCAAGCGTTTTATTTCAAACGCCGGCATCGCTGATTTCTACACCGTCTTTGCCCGAACCGGAACACGTGAAGATGGTCGCGCCATGCTGTCGGCGTTTGTGGTGGGTTCAAAGATGCAGGGTTTCAGTGTGGTTGAGCGCACGCCCCTGATCGCGCCGCATCCAATCGGGGAGATTGCTTTCAAAGGTTGTCGCGTGCCTGCGGAAGACATGATTGGAAAGGAAGGCGACGGTTTCGGTCTCGCGATGCAAACACTCGACACGTTTCGCGCCAGTGTCGGAGCAGCAGCGTGTGGCATGGCCCGGCGCGCACTGGACGAAGCAGTTCGTTATTCATCGCATCGCCAACAATTCGGACGCCCGCTGTGTGAACATCAACTGGTCCAGGCCATGCTTGCGAACATGATCACTGAACTCGACGCCGCCCGACTGCTTGTTTACCGCGTTGCTTATGCAAAAGATACCGGCGACGGCAGAATGACACGCGAAGCGAGTGAAGCAAAACTATTCGCCACCGAAGCCGCCGGACGAATCGTCGACAGCGCAGTCCAGATTCACGGTGGCTCAGGCCTTGTAAGCGGCAGCGTAGTCGAGCGTCTGTATCGCGATGTTCGAGCGCTGCGCATCTACGAAGGCACCTCTGAAATCCAGCAGCTCGTGATCGCCAGCCAACTGCTGAAGGAGAAAAAATCATAAAGATGAAGCCGCTTTCACCCGATACTACTCCTGACGCCCAGCGCAAACATTATGAGTTGATGCGAAAGTTATCGCCTGAACGAAAACTCTCTTTGGCGTTTGCACTTACAGATGCCATGCGCCAGATGACTCTCGCCGATCTGCAACATCGCTTTCCCAAAGCCACTCCTGATGAGATCAGACGTCGATTTATCGCACGGGTATTGCCACGCGAAGATGTAATTCGGGCCTATGGCTTCGATCCAAAGGTAGAAGGATATTGATTGGCAATGGATCTTCCCCTGTCAGTTTTATCGCAGGTCACGGCTACGCTGGAGCGAGAAGGCATCGATTACGTTCTGGTAGGTTCTTTTGCCAGTTCGATACACGGAATGTATCGCTCAACAGCGGACATCGACATTCTTGCGGACATTAAAGCTGAACAGGTCTGCCCGCTATTCGAGGCTCTGCAAAAAAGCTTTTACGTGGACGAATACGCAATGCGTGACGCAGTCGGTCATAAAAGTTCATTCAACGCCATCCATTTCGATTCGGTGTTTAAGGTAGACTTCTTCGTTTCAGGATCGGATGAATTTGCTCTCGCTCAACTGAGTCGTAAACAGCTCAGATTGATTTCGCCCGACAGAAACGAGACCGTCTATGTTGCTTCCGCTGAAGACACTGTTTTAGCAAAACTTCGGTGGTATCGAGCCGGACACGAAACGTCAACCACTCAGTGGAATGACGTCATAGGAGTGTTAGGAACATCTCACCAAAACCCGGATCTCGAATATTTGCGCGTTTGGGCTGACAAGCTTGGCGTCGCCGACCTGCTACATAAAGCTCTCCACCACGCGCAGGAAGACTCAGGGACATGAAGATCAACATCATTGGTGGTGGGCCGGCGGGGTTGTACTTCGCGATCCTTATGAAGAAGGCCGGTGCCGCGCACCAGATTGCAATTCACGAGCGGAATGGACCAGACGACACGTTTGGCTGGGGTGTTGTCTTCTCCGGTAAGACTCTTGCGAATTTGCGCGCGGCCGATGAGGAATCACACGCCGAGATCACAAAGCATTTTGCAGCCTGGGACAATGTCGACGTAGTTCATCGCGACGCAAAGATCTCGATTCACGGCAACAGCTTTTCAGGAATAGCGAGACTGCAGTTACTCAAGACTCTTCAACGTCGCGCCGCGCAGTTGGGAGTGGAGATAAACTTTCGCACCGAGATCCGCGATATCGAGTCGCTGCGCAATGACTGCGACTTACTGTTAGCCGCCGATGGAGTTAACAGCACGGTGCGGCAACGCTACTCCGAACAGTTGCAACCTGAACTCGACTTTCGTACCAATCGCTATATCTGGTACGGAACGAACCGGTTATTCCACGGTCTGACATTGACGTTTCGCGAAGACGACGCTGCTGTGTTTGCAGCACACTCATACAAATTCAATTCATCCACCAGCACTTTTATCGTCGAATGCGATCCGGTCACCTGGAACAAAGCAGGATTCGCGGAGATGACCGACGAGCAGACTCGCTCGTATCTCGCCCGCGTATTCTCAGCGGACCTCGGCGATCAACCGTTACTCTCAAACAATTCAAAGTGGATCAACTTCCTGTTCGTCAAAAACAAAAACTGGTTCTTTGAAAATGTCGTGCTTATCGGAGACGCCTTGCACACGGCGCACTTCTCAATCGGTTCAGGCACCAAGCTGGCAATGGAAGACGCGATCGCCCTCGCCGAATCCTTCCAGCAGACGACAAACGTAAATGAAGCGCTTACCAACTTCGCATCGAAACGCAGACCGGTGATCGAAGATTATCAGGCAGCGGCGTTTGAAAGTATGGTGTGGTTTGAAAACGCAAAGAAATACATGCATTTGAGCCCGTTGGAACTTGCCTTCACACTCATGACACGTAGCGGGCGCGTTAGTTATGACGATCTGAAACGGCGGGCCCCTGAGTTCATCAGAGAATACGAAGCCGCAAAGAGTCACTCAGCCCAGTGAGGCGGTTCCAGCCGGCGTCTGCCGTCATCCACGGTAGCAATTCCCGGCCCATCCAGAGCAACTCGATCCCATAACTTGCATGTCACCGGCCGATGCGCCTGGTCCAGGGCTTCGCAATAGTTTGTGTAAGTACAGCGGCGCACTTCCTCACCACGGCCCAGTAGTACCTTTCGAAACCAGTCGGGATCGGCGAGTGCCTGTCGAGCCATCCCGACGATATCGGCCTGACCCTGCTGCAAAACTTCTTCGGCCTGCTCAAACGTTGAAATCCCCCCTGTCGCAACTATGGGCGTTGTAAACCCGGCGTTGTTCACTGCCTGTTTGATTGTCGCCACGAGCGGAACGCTGCGTCCGAATGGTCCAATCTCGTCAGAGAGCACCGTGGGCATACATTCATAACCACTCTGCCCCGTGTACGGATAAACTGCCTGGCCCACCTTCGGCGGTTGCGCATCTTCGAACTTGCCGCCCTTCGAAAGGGACAAAAAATCAAACCCCGCGGTTGCAAATTCTTTCGCGTAATAAACGGCATCTCCGACGCGACTACCGCCTGCGATCACTTCATCAGCCAAAAACCGCACACCGACAACGTAGTCACCTCCAACGCGTTCTCGAACCGCGCGATAAACTTCGAGGGGTAAACGAACTCGGTTCTCTAGCGACCCGCCGTAACCATCCGTGCGATCATTCTGCGTACTCAAAAAACCTGCCATCGTATAAGCGTGCGCGTAGTGAAGCTCAACTCCATGAAACCCTGCTTCACGAGCACGCATTGCCGCCGCCGCAAAAATCTCCGGAAGCTCTTGAGGCAGATCCCGGATGTGTTTGAGATGCGTGTCGGTAACGCGTTCGCGATAACCAAACTGCAACGCTTCCAATTCTCGCGGCCTGAGCACAAGCGGCAACGCTTCGTCGCCGGCATTCTGCATAAACTCGCGCACTTCGGATTCGCTCGCCGTTATCCACTCCGGTTGATCGGTTATTTCTGCAAGGGCACGCCGGTGGTAGTCGTCGATCTTCCAAAAACGTTGCAGATACTTCGCCCGTTCCGGCCGGCGTTTCACTGAAAGAAAATCGATGATTTGAATGAAGAGCAACGTCTGTCCGTCACTCGCTTCGCGCACAACGTCGACGAGCTTTCGCAAACCGGGAATAAAACGATCGTCGCCGATGCGAAGCAATGGCCCACTCGGAATGTCGCGCACCCCGGTCGCCTCAACCACGAGCACTCCCGGGCGTCCTTCGGCAAACCGGCGATACCAGTCGAGGTTCTGCTTCGTAACAAAGCCATCGTCCGTCGCACGCCAGGGCACCATGGCGGGCACCCACGTCCGGCTGCGGGCTTCCAGCCTGCCGATGGTGACCGGACTGTAGAGTCGAGAACGCGCGGCCTCTTCGGCAGAAGGCCAGCGGGTGTCGAGGATCGGATGTTTGATGGGATTAGCGAACTTCCACATGACGCGTCCACAGATTACACGGATTACGCGAATATGAGTAATCTGGGTTAAATTACCTGCCAGCAGGAGGACTTTTACTTGTCTGATGAATTGTTGAAGTGGCGGAGCGAATTTCCGATTCTGGAGAAGACTGTTTACCTGATCTCGCACAGTCTTGGGGCCATGCCCAGAGCGACGCACGAACGGCTTCAGGAGTATGCCGACACATGGGCCAGCCGAGGCGTGCGCGCATGGGCGGAGGGCTGGTGGGACATGCCTGTGACGGTGGGCGATGAAGTTGCGCGCATCATCGGCGCGGACCCGGGCACCGTCGTCATGCATCAAAACGTCTCGGTCTGCCAGTCGCTCATCCTCTCCTGTTTCGATCCGACGCCACAGCGAAACAAGATCGTTTACTCGGAACTCAACTTTCCATCGGTCATGTACGTCTACGAAGCTCACGCACGCGATGGAAAGCTCAAAATCGAAATCGTAAAGTCTGACGATGGAATCACAGTTCCGTTGGAACGCATGCTGGCGGCGATCGACGAAACAACCCTCCTGGTCCCCTTCTCGCACGTACTTTTCAAGAGCGCGTTTTTGCAGGACGCGAAAGCCATCATCGAAAGAGCACACGAAGTTGGCGCCATGGTGGTACTTGATACATACCAGTCCGCGGGCACGGTGCCTTTCAATGTAAAAGAGCTGAACGCCGACTTTGCCACGGGCGGTTCAGTGAAATGGCTCTGCGGTGGTCCAGGTGCGGGCTACTTGTACGTCAGACCCGACTTGCAGACTAAACTCGAGCCAAAAACAACCGGATGGATGGCCCACGAGGCGCCGTTTTCTTTCGACACTCAACTTCGCTACGCCCCAAACATCACTCGTTTCCTGCACGGTTCGCCCGCGATTCCCGCGCTCTACGCCGCTCAATCCGGATACAAGATCATCAACGAGATCGGCGTCGACAAAATTCGCGAGAAGAGTATGCGCCAAACGGCTTACTTGATCGGTCTGGCGGAAGAAGCGGGTTTCACAGTGACCAGTCCGAAAGACGGCAGGCAACGCGCAGGAACGGTAACGATTGCGCATGAACACGCCGGAGCAATCGCGAAGGAACTTATTCGTCGCGAGTTTATTCTCGACTACCGGCCGGGCGCCGGAGTTCGCATCTCGCCGCACTTCTATACCACTGACAATGAACTGGAACTTGTTATCCGCGAAATGAAAAAGATCGGCGACTCCGAAGCTTATCGAGAACATGAAGCGGCGGGAGCGGCATTCTAAATGTCCAAGAACTACGGCGATAATCCGCCTCTTTCATACAACAAATATCTGCGTGTCCAGGATCTGATAAATCTTCAGGAGTGCCTGTCAACGCCCGCGCACCACGACGAACTGCTCTTCATAACCGTGCATCAGGCTTATGAACTGTGGTTCAAACAGATTCTGCACGAGATCGACGCGGCAATCGTCCTCCTGGAAGAAGATCGCGTACCGGCTGCAACGCGCGCTGTGCAACGCGTAGTGGAGATCGAAAAGCTGCTCGTAAACCAGATTCACATTCTCGAACGCATGACACCGATAAGTTTTCTTGCATTTCGTGATCAACTGAATCCGGCGAGTGGTTTTCAGTCTATGCAGTTTCGTGAGATCGAATTCTCTTCCGGTTTAAAAGACTCGGCGATCCTGCGAGAGTTCTCGAGTGATGAGTTTGCTTATGAACGGCTCCGGGCGCGCTTAGAGCAGCCCGTCGCTGGCAGACTCCTTCTATCGCGTACTTCAGCGTCGTGGTTTCACTGCGCCGCTTACAATTACCGACGCCGGCGCAACCGAACAAAAGAAAGCTTACGAAGAACGCACTCGCGCGGTACTCGAAATACTCACACACTTCGAAGAACGTTACGAAGAGTTTCAACTCGCGGAAGCACTTCTCGAACACGACGAATACTTCTCACTCTGGCGCTCGCATCACATCAAGATGGTTGAACGCATGGTGGGCGCAAAGCGCGGCACCGGCGGCTCTGAAGGAATCGGATATCTGAAGACCACGCTCGACAAAAAATTCTTTCCTGAACTTTGGGAAGCACGCACCTATCTCGATACTGCTCACGGTGAAGGTGGTTGTCCGTTTGCCCACTGAGCAGAGGACGCGTAAATGGAAAAAGACAGAAGAGCAGCACCGCGTGTGCGGGTAAAATTACCGGCCCGCTGGGAAGGCGCTGCTGCTCGTGAGAATGCGACCGTAACCGATCTCAGCCGCACCGGATGCTTTGTGCTGACGGGCGGCAAGGTTGAAGTAAAGGAACTGGTCTGGCTCGAGATTGAACTCACCGATCAGCAGAAAGTTAACTTTTGGGCCGAGGTTGTCACGGAGGCTTCCGACATCGGTTTTGCATTGAAGTTCAATTCGAGCAGTCCGGAAGACGAAATGGCGCTCGCTACGTATCTCGAGCGTCTGTTTCAATCGCAGGTAAAATAGAAGGAGTAGGACCAACTTGCAGCCTTCGTTTCCCGAGCGGTTCAACATGGCCGACTACTTCCTCTATCACAATCTGGAGGAAGGTCGCGAAAACAAAGTCTGTTTGTATTTCGAGGATCGCAAGTGGACCTACGGAGAGGTGGCCCAGATCTCGAACCAAACAGGCAATGCGTTACGCGAGTATGGGGCAGACAATCGAAGATCGAGTGTTGCTCGTACTGCCCGATTGTCCCGAGTTTGTCTGGACGTGGTTTGGCGCCGCACGTATCGGTGCGGTGATCACGATGGTTAATCCGCTCCTGCCCGCCGCGGATTATGAATACTATCTCGACTACACGCGCGCGAAAGTCGCTGTGGTTCATGAATCGGTGTTGCCGGCGTTTATCGAAGCCGCGAGGAGCGCGCGATACTTGCGCGCCGTTCTCGTCGCAGGCAAAGACTTTGAGACGCCGGAATCCGGAAGCGTTCGTTGGGCCAGGTTCAGCGAATCCGTAAACCAAAGCGCCGTCGAATGCTCACCGGCAGACACGCGTCGCGACGACATCGCGATCTGGCTCTTCACCTCCGGTTCGACGGGTCATCCCAAAGGCGCGGTCCATCTTCAGCACGACTTGCCGTTCAACACGGAAGTCTTCGCGAAAGCAACGATGGGTGTTAACGCCGGCGACCTGACGGTTTCAGTGCCAAAACTCTTCTTCGGATATGCCACCGGAACCAACCTGCTGTTTCCTTTCGCGGTTGGAGGCGCAACGGCGCTCTTTGCGGAAAGATCGACGGCTGAAAAATTGTTTGAAGTAATCAAACGTTACCAGCCGACGATTCTGACCACCGTTCCCACGATGATCAATTCCATGCTGAACGTCCCAAACGTTTCGGCGGGCGATCTTTCGAGCCTGCGATTCTGCTATTCGGCGGGCGAGGCTTTGCCGAAAGAACTCTACGAACGCTGGATGAGCACGTTTGGCGTGGACATCTGCGACGGGATCGGGTCGGCTGAGATGTTTCATATCTACATCACGAATCGCCCGGGTGACATCAAGCCCGGAAGTCTCGGCCGCATCGTGGACGGCTACGAAGCAAAGATCGTCGATGCGGAAGGCACGGAAGTAAGCACGGGGGGGATGGGCACGCTGAAGATCAAAGGCGATTCAGCCGCGCTTTGTTACTGGAACGCTCACGAGAAGTCGAAAGAAACTTTTGCGGGTGACTGGTGTACTACCGGAGATCAGTTTCACGTCGATGAAAACGGCTACTACTGGTATCACGGGCGCACTGACGACATGCTCAAGGTTTCAGGTGTGTTTGTGGCGCCGGCGGAGATTGAGAATTGTTTGTTGCAGCACGAGGCGGTGTTGGAGTGCGCGGTTGTGGGCCATGAGGCGGCGGGCCTGGTCAAGCCGAAAGCGTTTGTCGTGGTGCGTGAAGGATTCGCGGCCGGCGATCAACTTGCGGAAGAGATCAAACAGTTCGTGAAGAGTCACATCGCGGTGTACAAATATCCACGCTGGGTCGAATTCGTCGACTCACTTCCCAAAAACGATCGCGGCAAGATCGATCGGAAACAACTAAAGGAGCTTAGCCATAGAGCAAGCCTGGATACAAAAGTCAGGAAGGCGGTTGCAAGTCCGCTTGCTGTAACCTCTCATTTGTCTGTTCGACTCTGGACTTGTGCACAATTCAACGGCGACGTTCGAGATCGTAATCGCGCAGACGGCGGTAGAGTGTCGAAGGAGAGATACCAAGGATCTCGGCGGTCTTGCCTCGGTGCCAACCGGTCTGTTCGAGGGCGGCGAGGATCTGTTGACGTTCGACTTCGCGCAGCGAACCCGGCGCGGATGACGCAGCAACCGGAACCGGAACTTCACCCGGCACCGCGGAAGGCGCAACATTCGCGGGGACAGGCGCCGCAACCACGGGCCTGGTCACCTCCGGCGGCAACTCCGAGAGCGTAATTCGACCATTGTTAGAAAGAATCACCGCGCGCTCCAAACAGTTCTTCAACTGCCTCACATTCCCCGGCCAGCTATACAATTTCAGCGCGGTGAAAGCCTCGTCGGTCAGCTCCGGCGGATGTGTGCCGGCAATTTGTCTGAGCAGGTAACGGGACAATGGCTGAATGTCTTCAGGTCGTTCCCTCAACGGCGCGAGGCTGATCTGAAAACCGTTGATGCGATACAGCAGGTCCGATCTAAACACCCCGTCGTTAACGACCGTGTCGAGATTTCGATTTGTCGCGGCGACGATGCGAACGTTCACTTCCACTTTTCTAACGCCGCCCACTCTGAAGAACGTGCGCGTCTCGATCGCGCGCAGAAGTTTCGCCTGTAGCTGCGCCGGAAGCTCCGTCACTTCGTCGAGAAATAAGGTGCCGCCATCGGCGAGTTCGATTAGACCAAGCTTTCGGCCCTTGGCTCCGGAAAACGCTCCAGCTTCGTAACCAAACAATTCCGACTCGAGCAACGACTCCTGGAACGCCGCGCAGTTGAGATCAACAAACGAAGCTTCAGATCGACTGGAAAGGCGGTGAATCGCATGGGCCACCAGTTCTTTTCCGGTCCCCGACTCCCCGGTTATCAGCACCGACGCCTCCGAAGGAGCCACGCGTTCAATCAACCGGATCGCCTCTTTCATCGCTTCAGAAACTGAGACTATTTCGGGCAGCGCCGACTGTCGCGCAAGCTGCTCACGCAGACGCACATTGTCCACACGCAAGCGACGCTTATCAGCAGCCTGCTTCACGCGAACGTCGAGCTCCGTAATGCTGTACGGCTTCGTGAGGTAATCGTAGGCGCCAAGCTTCATCGCCTCCACGGCAGTCTCAACCGTGGCCTGGCCCGTCAACATGATCACTTCAGGCGGATTGGGACGTTGATGAACACGACGCAGCAACTCCATGCCATCGATGCGAGGCATGTTTATGTCACACAACAAAACGTCGACGTTGCTCTCTTCGAGTCGTCGCAGCGCGGCCTCGCCGTCAGGCGCCGCTTGCACGCGGTAGCCGAGCCGCTCTAATTCTTTTTGCAAAACCAGGCGAAGGTTCGCCTCATCTTCTGCGATCAGAATTCGTGCCTGCTGCTGTTGCTCGCTCAAACCGTCTGTTCCTCGTTTAGCTTGATTGCGGAAAGGGTGATAGTGAAAGTGGTGCCTGTTCCTACGGTCGACTGAACGTCAAGGGTACCGCCATGCTCGGTTAAGATACCATAACACACGGCGAGCCCAAGACCTGTTCCGCGTCCAATTTCCTTTGTCGTGAAGAATGGTTCGAAGATCTTCGGCAGATTTTCCGGCGGTATGCCGACGCCCGTATCCGTCACTTCCACCACGACTTTGTCTTCATCATTTCGCGCAACAATAGTCAATACGCCGATCTCGCCCATCGCATCCAGCGAGTTCGTCGCCAAAGCGATTATTGCCTGCTGCAACTGGCCGGGATCGCCTGAAACCGGGAGCAAATCGTGCGCGATCTCAAGATTGAAATCCACCGCGGCATTGCGCTTTTGATGGGAGAGCAGGCGAACGGCCGATCGAATTATGTCCGCGAGATTGATCGTTACGTGATCTGACGTACGCGTGCGGCTGAAATCGAGCAGCCCCATCGTGATGCTCTTGCAGCGGAACGCTTCACTGCGAATCAGGCCGAGATACTCACGCAGATCTTCGAGCGAGGCTGAACCGTCAAACTCGCCTTCGTTGACACGCGCCTCGAGCGACTCCGCACAAGCCGAAATCGTCGCGAGCGGATTATTTATTTCATGGACCACGCCTGCCGCCAGTCGTCCTACCGCGGCCAGTTTTTCGGCGCGCGCAATCGCGCGATTTGCTTCGACGCGATCCGTCACCTCTTCGCCCACGGTGATTACGTGAGTCACGTGACCCGTATTGTCGGCCCACATCGGAATCTTGCTGATCATCCAGTGGCGCAGGTCGCCTTTTGGCGACGGAGTTTCCTGTTCGATGCGCTCGATCTCACCGCTCTCGAACACGCGTTCAAACTCTTCCTTCAACATGTCCCGCGGCTGCCGCGTGAGCACGTCGAAAACATTCTTGCCGAGCACCGAGCCACGCGGAATACCCAATTCACCAAGCTCGCGATTGCGGTTCCACGCAACCACTCGATACTCTCGATCGATTGCGTACAGCGACAACGGCAAACTATCGACGATGGCTTCGATAAACCTTTTCTGCGCCTCGGTCTCCGCCGTTCGTTTCTCTACTTCCCTTGCGAGACTCAAAGACGTATCGCGCGCGGCCTGGTAGAGGGAGCAGATGTGTGCGGCGAGAGATGTTTGCTGCGCCGCGGCATCGATCAAACGACGCTCAGTTTCTCCACACTCTTCACGCAGATCGAAAGCAACAATCAGCGCGCCCTTCGCGCGGCCTGCAAATCGAAAAGGCGAAACGTACTCGATTGCGTGAATGTCGTCTTTGAGCAGGTAAGAACTCTTTTCCGTGATCAGCCACGAGTTTGCTGACTCTGCCGAGCGCAACCAGTTCTGCAAGCCTTCGCTGTTGAGCAAAGTGGGATCGTCGGCGGTGCCTTCGCGATCAAACACACACATTGCATGTTTGTCTCGGCCCACGGTCACATACGCGGCGCAAAGAGAGGCGTCGAGCGCTTCGTAAGTCGCGCCTGACACGCGTCTCACCAACTGCTCCGGTTCGAGAGCGCGCAATAATCCGCGGCCGATGTCGGAAAGGAATCTGAGCTCGCGATTGCTGCCAATCAGCGCCCACTCGCGTTGCGAAGTGCGAACGTGAAGACTGACGCGCGACAACAGTTCGCCGGGTGTGGAAGGTTTCGTGATGTAGTCGTCGGCGCCGGCGGTGAAAGCCTGGACCTTGCGACTTTCGTCGTCGCTTTCCGAGAGCGCGATGATGGGTAACTTGCTTGTCGCCGGCTGGGCTCGCAGCAGTTTGCAGAGTGCGAGGCCATCGACGCCGGGCATCTCCAGATCGAGGGCAACCAGATCGCAGCGCACACCGCGCAACACGCGCAGGGCGGAAGCGGCTTCAGTTGCGGTTACAACACGATACTGCGCAGTCTCGAAGATTTCGCGAAGTCTTTCACGGACAGCCGAATCGTCGTCAACTATGAGTAGTGTTGCGCTTTGATTTTCGGCGGGAGCAACCATTCGTCAGCAGGGCACATCGTGGGCGACACGCCTCTGCTCGATTGAAAGCGATGAGTGAGGAAGATGTCAAGATTATTACCTTGGAGTGCGGCGGCCTGGCGCCGCTTTTCTCCGTGCTCGCGTGTTCGAGGATGAAAGCGGCGCCAGGCCGCCGCACTCCAAAGCTTTAGTTAAGCGATGCGGTGGCCTCACTGGCGGGTGCGGTGCGTCCCAGGCGGTGGGTGCCTTTCATGCGATACATCTCGTTATCGGCGGCGATTACGAGTTGGTCCAGCGTCTCTCCGTCGATTCCAAAAGTGGCGGTTCCGATGCTGATCCCAACGCGCGCGAACCGATTTCGACCGACGGCAAGTGAGAACTTCGAGACTGCATTCTCAATGCGGTTACACAATTCTTCGACCTGAGCGCCGACAACTTCCTGCACGAGCGCTACAAATTCATCGCCGCCATAGCGGGCGAGGAAATCATACTCACGCAACTGGCCCTCAATGATGTGGGCCACTTCGCGAAGCATCTTGTCGCCGGCCTTGTGGCCGTAGGTGTCGTTAACGTTCTTGAACTCGTCCAGATCGAGCATGACGACCTGGAAATACCTGTCCGTGCGGCGCGCCCGCGCAGCTTCTTCTTCAAAACGCAAAGACAGGTAACGCGCATTTGGCAGTCCCGTAAGCGGGTCGGTCAACGCATTCGACTCCGCTTCCGCATGTTGCATTGCGTTTCCGAGCGCGTCGGAGGCAAGCCGGGTGACAGTTTCCAACAAGCGCATGTGATCGTCCGTATACTGCTCCAGGTCAGTCGAATACACCGACAGCGCGCCGAGCAGCAGATCGTCTTTGAACAACGGCAACGAAGCCATCGAGCGATACTTGATTCCCGCTTCCGGATTTATGTCCGTGAAATCAAGACTCGGATGTAGCTGGTTAACGGCACTGCGATTCGCGAGCGCAAACCCGGTGACGCCCTCGCCGAGCACGATCGATCGTGCGGCGAGCTTCTGCGCGTTTTTGCCGACGACGTGACGTGCGGTCGCGTAACCTTTTTCTTCGTCGTAGATGTAGACGATACACGTGTCGAAGGAAACCACGTGGCCCACTTTATCGACGAGGATCTCCAGCGTGTGTTCCACGTTTAGAGAAGTTCCAAACGTACGTGCGATCTCATAGAGCGCATAAACTTCGCGATGGGCTTTCTTTATTTGATCGTAAGCGATGAAAGAACCGCGCTCACGGGTTTGCGTCAGATCGACGGCGCTGAGCTGAATCGGCGGTTCGTTGGAGAAGGTAGTTGGTTGATGCTGCAGGCCAAGTGTGGCAATTTCCGCGTCAAATCGCGGTAGGTTTTTTATGAACTGTTCTACGACGACCGGATCGAAGTGAATACCCGCACCCCGCAAAAGCAGGGCGCATGCTTCGTCCAGCGTCATGCCACGGCGGAAGGGTCGATCCTCACGAACCGAGTCAAAGCAATCTACAACTGAAATTATGCGCGCGGTGATGGGAATTTGTTCGCCGCGAAGCTTGTCGGGATAACCGCGCCCGTCCCATTGTTCGTGATGATGCCTGACGATGGGAATTACGGGATATGGAAAATCTACACGCCCGAGGATCTGTGCTCCCACGACCGTGTGAATCTTCATCTTCTCAAACTCGGCGTGGGTCAGCGGTCCGGGCTTGTTCAGAATATGCGGCGGCACGGCGAGTTTGCCGATGTCGTGCAGCAGCGCTCCCGCTTTCAGTGCGGCAATTTCTTCGCTGGAAAGTCCAAATACTTCGCCCATGCCGGCTGCGTAAATCTGCACGCGCCGAACGTGACAATGCGATGTTTGATCTTTGGCGTCGATGGCGGTGGCCAACGCTTCAGCCGTTGCGAGATGAAGTTGACTCAGGGCTTCAATTTCATTTGTCTTTGACTGCAAACGCGCGCGGGCGCTGCGATAGATCAGATAAGTTGCAAGAATGGTGATTGGAGCGAGAACGAGATAGAAAAGGGGAAACGTTCCATAGATCAATTCAAGAGTAAGAGGAATAATCAACAAGGTCCATGAGACCCAGAGCTGATTTGTGGTCCACCAGCGCGCCAGTGATTCGCGCAGAGAAACGCCTACCGCCGATTGGTGGTTTGCCGAAGACGGAACTGGGAGCAACTCGGCTCCATCTCCGGCGAATTGGGCAAGAGGCAGCCCCTGTCGATAGGGCTGCCGTGCTGGGTGAGCTGTTTCACTACTCTTCATTGTCATAGAACTTTGCGGCTACGGACTCCGTGCGGAGAGCCCGCGAAGCCAGTGGCTTCTACGCCGCGCTATCTTCTTTTCAACTCTCGTGCCGCTTAAAAATCCGTTGATTTCCCAACATACGATTCGCGCCATTCCAATCTGACGCGTCAGATTGAAAATTTCGGTCCGCTGTTGACAGGACTTGAAAATCTGCACGATAGTTAAATCGAATTCTCGCTCCCGCTAAATCATGGAAGCCAGATCAAACCGGTGGGATACATCGACCTGCTACGCCGTAATCGCAGCTTCAGACAACTGTGGCTCGGGCAGGTCGTGAGCCAGATGGGCGATTGGTTCAATACCATCGCGCTTTACACGATCATCTTGAACTTACCGGTTCGGGTCGCGACGTCGGATTGCTTTTGGTCGCACGCTTCGTTCCGAGTTTTTTCTTCGGACCGATCTCCGGCGTCGTCGCCGATCGCTTCAGCCGCCAACGAATCATGATCGTTACTGACCTGCTGCGCGCGGTAGTAGTTTTGGGATTCCTGTTTGTGCGTCGCCCGGATCAACTGTGGCTTCTTTACGTGTTGACCGTTTTACAGTTAGGACTTTCGACGTTCTTTGAACCCGCCAAGACCGCGGCGATTCCATCGATTGTCGAGGACCGCGAACTGGTCGCGGCAAACGCGATCTCTTCCGTGACGTGGTCGGTGATGCTCACGCTCGGGGCGGCAATCGGTGGGCTGATCACGGGTTGGTTCGGAACTGACGTCGCGTTCATTCTCGACGGCGCCACTTACCTGCTCTCCGCCGCCTTGATCGCGAGTGATTCGCGTACCGAAGCGTAAGAAACGGGAACGACAAAAACTCTCGTTGGGCCGCGCTGCTCGGAATTACCGAGACCATCGATGGCATCAGGTACGTGAAGGATCGTCCACGCGTGCTCGCGCTGTTACTGGTGAAACCGGCGTGGGGTCTCGGCGGCGGCATCTTGACGTTGCTCGCAGTGTTTGGCGAAAGGATTTTTCCCATTGGGAAAGATGCGTCGGGCGGAATTGGCGTGCTCTTCGCTGCACGCGGCATCGGCACCGCTGTTGGTCCAATCGTGGCACGCCGCATTTCCGGCGAAGGCGAAAGACGCATGAAAGCCTCGATCGGAATCGCGTTTCTGATCGGCGGCGTCTTTTACATGGCTTTTGGCAGCGCCACGAGTTTTATCTTTGCCCTTGTTGTGCTGGGGATCGCGCATTGCGGCGGTAGCATTCTCTGGGTGTTTTCCACGGTAATGCTGCAACGCGGAGTGGACGATAATTTTCGCGGACGCGTGTTTGCTGCCGAGTTGGCTTTATTGACTTTGACTATGGCAGCATCAAACTACGTTACCGGTGAACTTCTGGATCGGTTTCAAATTTCACCCCGTATCGTGACTGTGGGTATCGGAATCTTTTTTCTGCTGCCGGGTGTGGCCTGGTTTCTGACTCAGCGCTGGTGGGATCGTGAAAAGACGATGCGAACAAAAGTCGGGATCATGGGCTCAGCGGCGCCCGAGAGCTCGCCGCTGGAGACCGGCAGTAGCCTCGTCGCCAAAGCTGAGCGACTGGCGCAGGTACTCGCCACGAAGGACGTCGTGCTTTTTACCGGCGCGACTACGGGTATCGTTTACGTTGTCGGAAAGACGGCGCATAACGCAGGCACTTTTCACGTCGGCGTCTCGCCGGCAAGTAACGAACGCGAGCACGTCGAAGTTTACAAGTTACCGCTCGATGCCTGCGACACGATCGTCTACACCGGATTTGGATTGAAAGGACGAAACGTGGTGCTCGTTCGATCGTGCGATATCGTGTTGTTTGTCGCGGGCGCGATGGGTTCGCTTAACGAATTCACGATCGCGCATGACGAGAGAAAGATTATCGGATGTTTTACCGGTACCGGCGGCGTTGCCGACGAGGCTGAATACCTGTTGCAGCGGTTTGGTAAACGCTCCACCACGCCGTGTTTTTCTTAACGACGATCCCGAGAAACTAATCGCGGACTGCCTCAATAGTTTGGGACAGAAATCATGATTTTCCATGAATCATGTTAATCATGAAAATCATGTCAGGCTATGACTCACGATTCAAATACAATCACGGCATCGTACACAAGCCCGGCACTATCCGCAGCCGGCTTTGAAGACGAGATCTGGCAACAGAGCCAACCAATCACCATCGCGCACTACTGGTCCGGCGAGCCGGCTTCGCCTTCGCGTCACGCCGAGGCACGAATCTGCTGGTCCAACGAGGCGCTTCACGTGCGTTTTGTCGGCAACCAAAAAGAGCCCCTGATAGTTGGCGAGAATCCGCGAACAGATAAAAAGACTCTCGGCCTGTGGGATCGCGACGTTTGCGAGATCTTTTTAGCGCCTGATCCGTCAAACAGTCCCGCTACTTTGAATTCGAAGCGGCGCCGACCGGCGAGTGGGTCGATCTCGGAATTACCCTCACACCGTCCGGAAGAGTGACTGATTGGGATTACGCTTCAGGTATGACAGCCGCGGCAAGGATCGATAACGACCAGTTGCTGGTAGGTATGACGATTCCCTGGAGTGACGTGATTCCTAAGCCGGAGCGTGGCGAGTTGTGGCGGGTAAATCTGTTTCGCTGCGTTGGTCCGGAGGCGCCTGAGCGTTACCTGGCATGGCTTCCGACAAGAACCCCGGAGCCCAACTTCCACGTACCTGCAGCATTCGGATGGTTACGTTTCGTTTAGCCCTGATTCGTCGCGAGCTTCCTCACGTACTTCTCAAAACTGGCGCGATCCGTCTCGCTCATTTCCAGAATACGCGCCCCAATGACGTAACCCGTCTCGTCGCGGCTGTCCTCCAGGCTCTCGTACCTGACGGTGGCGACTTTCATCTCGACTGGTCCACTCGGCAGTTCCAGCTTAATGTGCAACTTGCGATCAGCGCCTGCCAGGTAGTGTTCTCCGATGCGAATCGCGGGAACTATCAACGCGACACCCGTGAAGCTGACGTCTGAAGTATGGCCCTCGAGACTGGGCAAACGGCGAGAGCCATTGGTATTCACACGAGGATCCGACAAGCTCAGAGTAAACGTCAGACGCGTGCGCACACGTTTACATCGTCGCCGATTGCCAATAAAACGGCGCAGACGTGACACGATTCTCCGGGGCAGTTCCGACATATTTAGCCGCTAAGAATTCACGGACCGCTTGAGGAAGGAAGCGAGCGAGGGGGCAGATCGCAAGGGCCATTCTAAGAAACCTGCTTGCACGGACGCAACAGTTTAATTCTTTACCACGAGTGGCTTGCCGCCGGCGTCGCCACTTCTGACACCCGAAGCATCGAGATAGAACGAAAGCCGCCCTGAGCGCCCGTATTGCGCCGGTTCGGCGGTGGCATACCAGGATTTGCCGTCAGCCGCGCGGATGACTTGAAATCGATAGCCGGTGGATTCGGTGCCCTCGATATCCTTTGGGATCAGACCGGCGGTGACTAGTTCCGCGGTATTCCCAAACTGCCCGTTATGGCCCTGGCTATAGACCACCTGGGCGAGTGAGATACGCGTCATCATGTCCTGCACGTCGCTATGGTGAGCGTTGATGCGAGCCTCGAAGAAGAACTTTTTGCCTTCTTTTTTGACGAGTTCGAGATTTTCCTTGTCGCCGACGATCCAGTTGTTGTCGATTTTGATCAACGATGCAGGCTCGATCTTTTCCTTGCCGTCCGCGTCCAGCACCTTACAAACACCGTCGCCGCGTCGCCGCTTATCTGTTCGCCCGTGATCTCGACTTTTGGTGGGAATCGTTCGCTGACGGCGATCGCCATCTTCTCAAAGTCAGGCCGGAGCTCTTCGTATTCCTGCGCGGAAAGCCCCTCGATCGCCGGTCTGTAAATCGATATGCCGAATGCTTCGCGAAACTTCTTCTCGCGCATCATCTGGTAAAACTCCCGCATCGTGTCGGTGGGCGTGCGCTGCTGGGCCAGCGCGGTCGAGGAGACAGTGAAAAAAGCAATCAACAATGCACAGAAAAAAGCTGGGGTTCGGCGCAGCATCAGGATGACACCTCAGTTTGTTGAAAGGCGCGCTCCCGGATTAGCAGCGCGCCTTTGTTGGCTGGTTAACTACCTCGGCGAAGATTACCTGCGTTTGGGCGCCAGGATCACTTCACGGCCCACAAGGTAAAGAATAATCATCAACACCAGGAAAGGCAGCAACGACAGTGCATTCGCCCACGGTCCGGCAAAGAACGGATTGTTTTCCCTGGACCAGTGTTCGATCAGGTCGCTTCGCTCTTTCCATAACCCCGCGAAGAAGGCGATAAACACGGCCGCGAGCGCGCCGCCGGCAATGTAACCCGATGCCATCAGGACGCCGGGGCTCTTGTCCGTCTCCGCCACAAACTCTTCCTCAGTCATCTCCCTGTTCCGGAATTTGACGCGCAGGTATTTATCGACCAGCCAACGAATCATGCCGCCGAGAAAGATCGGACTAGACGACGAGAGCGGAAGATAAACGCCCACCGCGAATGCGAGCGATGGAATGCCTGCCATCTCGAGCACGATTGCGATCATCACGCCGAGCAGGACCAGTCCCCATGGCAATTGTTGATTGAGAATTCCCTTGATGATGTAGGACATCAGCGTCGCCTTGGGCGCATCGTATTTCGTGACGGACGAACCGTCAGGCGTGGTGCGGTGCGTTCCGTTGATTCCCGGGTCGACGTAATAGACGGGGATGCCCTGAGCGTCAACAAGATATTTTCCCGGAGGTCCGTCTCGCTCTTCGATCTTGTGCCAGGTCCGGTACTCGTTGTTATCGGGTACGGTAAGTCCCTGGTTCTTTACTTTCTCTGCTGGTCCAAGGTTGGACATATCGGCCCGCAGCGTGGACGGGAAACTTCGCTCCACCCGGTGCACGACTTTTCCGGAGTCGTCCACGAGATACTCGCCCGGTTCAAGTCCGGCAACTGGGGCGCCCGCTTCGCTCCTCAACAATCTGAGGTTTCCACTTCCGGCGGGTCTGTTGGTCTCATTGAAGACTGGAAGTGTGGCGAGGGCGGCGGTATCCACCTGTGGCGCATTTTGGACAGATCTGAAAATGGTTTGGGGAACGTACACAGTGCTCTCACTGTTAAGCCGCAGCAGGATCGGTCCGAGAATCAACGCTGAAGCAAGCGCGCCGATGAGAATCGCGATCTGCTGGTACTTCGGAGTTGCGCCTACCAGGAATCCGGTCTTCAGGTCCTGCGAAGTTGTGCCTCCGTTTGAAGCAGCGATACAAACGATGCCGCCAATCGAGAGCGCGGTCACGTAATAGCTTGGCCCACTCCAACCGACAATCAGGAAGATCAAACATGTCAGCAATAGCGTTGCGACCGTCATGCCTGAAATCGGATTTGAAGACGAACCGATCTCGCCGGTCAGACGCGAAGAAACAGTAACGAACAGGAAACCAAAGGCAATGATGAGTACCGCACCGAGAATATTAAATTGAAGGTGCAGTTGCGGCAGTATTATGATCATCGCAATCAGTGCGAGCACGCCGCCAACCACGATCTTCATCGAGAGGTCCTGATCCGTTCGTGGAAGATTTGCGGCTGCCGCTTGCCCGCCGCGTAAATCGCGCAGACCACCTTTCAGACCGTGCCAGATCGTCGGCAACGATCGGGCGAGACTGATGATTCCACCGGCTGCCACAGCGCCCGCGCCGATGTAGAGCACGTAAGCGCCGCGAATCGCATCCGGCTCCATTTCACTGATGGGAACTGTTCCAGGAGCGAGTGCGGCAGTCGATCCCTCTCCAAAGAACTTGATTGCGGGAATCAAGACCAGGTAGGCAAGCACACCGCCCGCACACATGATCGAAGCGATGCGTGGGCCGATAATGTAACCAACACCGAGGAGCGCCGGAGAAATCTCCGCGGCAAGTGAGCCGGCTTTGAAGGGCGCGCCAAACACTTTACTCGGCACGTCTTTCCAGCCTTTCAACGCGGCCATCGCGACCTGATAAATGAGTCCGATTCCGAAACCGGTAAAGATTGTCTTAGCGCCCGCATTGGCGTCGTCTGATTCAGCGGCCCTGGCTTTGTAAACCGGATCTGCCGCGGCTCGCGACTCGGGCGAGGCGCCCGCCTTCAATACCTCCGCACACGCGGTGCCTTCCGGGTATTTCAGGATGCCGTGTTGTTGCACAATCAACGCGCGGCGGAGGGGAATCATCATCAGGATGCCAAGCAATCCGCCCATCACCGCCACGAGCATGACGCGCGTAAATTCGAGATCGAAACCCAGAATCATGATCGCGGGCATCGTTACGCCGACGCCAAACGCGATCGACTCGCCGGCCGATCCGGCTGTTTGCACGATGTTGTTTTCAAGAATCGTGGCTTCACGAACACCCACTTTTCCAAGTAGGCGGAATAGACTGATGGAGATCACCGCGACCGGAATGGACGCGCTAACCGTTAGTCCAACTTTCAAAACCAGCCACAACGACGAAGCTCCAAAAACCATCCCCAGCAACGTCCCGACGATTAAAGGGAGCGCCGTCAGCTCGCGCACGTGCGCATTTGCCGGGATATACGGCCTAAACGTTGCGAGCAAAGGATTATCGTTTTTTGCAGCTGGCTTGACTCCGACAACATCCGGAAACTCATTGGCACCGACGCTTTCAGAAGACATCCGGTTTGACCTCCACAATTTTATACATCGAGGGAGAGAGCGGGGATTGATGAAACGCCGCTACTTTACACGGGCTTGCCGCGCTCGGGCAAGCCACAAAGAAGCACTAAAAGCACAAACCATTTCGAGGTTTTTCCTGACTTATGTGCCTCTTAGTGCTTTTTAGTGGCTGGCAACTCTATCATTTGGATAAACTGCAATCGATGCGCATCCGAATAGTTGTCCTTCTACTGCTTTTAGCCTGCTTTACCCCCCTCGCAACAGGCCAGACCACAGTCCCGGCGCCAGCCGAAGTGCTCGGGTTTACACCCGGCGACGATCGCAAACTCGCGTCGTGGGCGCAGGTGATCGACTATTTCGAGCGTCTCGATCGCGCCAGCGATCGCGTGATCTTTGAGACCCTCGGACAAACTTCGATGAACAAGCCATTCGTGATGGCTACCATCAGTTCACCCGCAAACCTCGCGCGTCTGGAGGAGTACAGACAAATCCAGGATCAGCTCGCCGATCCGCGCAAACTCGGCGCACCTGCGACGCGTGACCGCAAAGCAGCAGCTTTGATCGCGCGCGGGAAGTCAGTCGTGCTGATCACGTGCGGTATTCATTCCACGGAAGTCGGCTCGTATCTCTCGAGCACGTTGATCGCTCACCGGCTTGCTTCGTCGACCGAACCTGACATTCAGAAAATTCTCGATAACACGATCGTCCTCCTGGTTCCCTCGCTCAACCCCAACGGCGTGGATATCGTCAAAAACTGGTACGACAAAACCCTCGGCACGCCTTTCGAAGGCACCGATCCACCGGAGCTCTATCACAAGTACACGGGCCACGATAATAATCGCGACTGGTATGCGTTCACACAGGTCGAGACGCAGCTCACGGTCGATAAAATTCACAACGTCTGGCGCCCGCAGATCGTCCATGACATTCATCAGCAGGGCGCGTTCGGATCGAGATTGTTTCTGCCCCCCTACATGCCGCCAGTGGAACCAAACGTTCCCAAGCCGGTCGTCGCCGGTTATACGGAGATCGGAAACTGGATCGCAAAAGAGATGCGCGCCCAGGGATTTCAGGGAATCACGACCAACTCGACCTACGACGCATGGACGCCGGCGCGCGCGTATTCGCACTACCATGGCGGTGCTCGGATACTTTCCGAAACAGCGTCCGCGAAAATCGCGACACCGATCACGTTGAAGTTTGAAGAACTGCGTTCGCGTGAAGGTTACGATCCGCAGAAGGAATCGCCGAAGTTTGGACCAGTTTGGCGTGGTGGTGAATGGCGCTTGAGTGACATCACGAAACACATGACGACCGCGTCGTTTTTGTTACTGACACACGCTTCGGATAACCGCGAACAGTGGTTGCGCCGCTTTTATTCTGTCGGCAAAGACGCCGTGCGGCCGCGCAGACCGGGCGAGCTTTTCGGATTCCTGATTGAGCCGTCGCAGAAGTGCAACCGGCTGATGGACATTCTGAAGCGTGGCGGCGTCGAAACCACCCTGCCGAAGGAAGGAACAACTTTCAGGATCGGCAGACAAACGTTTCCGGAAGGAACGAAACTTGTCAGGATGGACCAGCCTTACGGCGCGTTTGCCAAAGCGATGCTGGAAATTCAGCGTTATCCAAACCTGAGAGACGAGGCCGGACATCCGATTCCGCCGTACGATGTCACCGCACATACATTGCCTTTATTGACGGGTGTTAAGGTGCATCCGATACGCGCGCCGTTTAGTTATAAACCGTCAACCGCGGCAAGCGCCGGAGAAAAGGTGGAATGCGAGCCCGGACCAAAGCTGGACCTGTTCGCGATCTATCGCTCGTCCGTTCCCGCGCATGATGAAGGTTGGACCAGGTGGATTCTGGATACTAAATCCATTTCATACGGAGTGCTTGGCGATAAAGAATTGCGCGCGGGCGTGACTGTGTTCAAACCATCACCCGGCATCACCGGCAAGTACTACACGATCCTGATTCCGGATCAGCCGGCCCGCATTCTTCTCGAAGGCTTTCGCAGCGACGCCATGCCGCCGGAAGTCTCTGGTGGCCTTGGACCAAACGGCGTCAGACATCTTCGCGATTTTGTCGAGACAGGCGGAACGCTTGTCTTTCTCAATCGCGCTTCTAATTTCGCGATCGAACAGTTTAAGTTGCCCGTGCGCAATGTTGTCGCCGGCTTGCCGCGGACGGATTTCTACGTGCCCGGATCGATTCTGCGGATTGAACTCGACACGTCGCATCCGATTGCGAGTGGAATGCCGAGGGAGACGATTGCGTGGGCCGAAGATTCACCGGCGTTTGAAGTAACGAACGATCCCGAGGCGACTGTGCCCGCTGCAAACGTTCACGTGATTGCGTCGTATCCGGTCGATAAAGATCCGCTCCTGTCAGGCTGGCTGCTCGGTGGCGAGAAGCTCAAAGGCAAAGCGGCTTTGGTTGAAGTTAAGATGGGAAAGGGACGTATAATTCTCTTCGGCTTCCGCCCGCAGTACCGAGCGCAGTCAGAAGCAACATACCCGCTCTTCTTCAACGCTTTGAGCTCGAAGTAAAAAGAACAAGTCAGAAAAGAGGGCAGATTTTCCATTTGTCATTTTCCATTTTTCATTTGTCATTGGGAAAACGAGGGTAGCGTTCTGGTAAATGAAAAATGGGAAATGGAAAATGACAAATGGAAAATCTGCCCTCTTTCTGACTTGTTCTATTTCCGCCCAACCCTTGAACTTTCCCTGCCCACAGGCGTATAACCAAATTACGCCGGCAAGGCGCACCCGTTTCCCAGCCTCCGCCGGACCGCAATGGTCACCTTCTTCATCACCTCGGTTCTCGTCTTAGCAATAATCGCTATCGCCATTTATCTCTGGCAGAAACCTGCGAATACATCGCAACCTGTCGCACTACCCGCTCCACCCCAACCAAAAAGCCTTTTTTCCGACTTCCGCGTTAATCAACTTAGAGCTGCGACACTGGACCAACCGCGGGAAGACGCGGCCCAGGTCGATCAGGAAACTTTCGAACACGCGATTCAGGCAATCCGAGCCTTCCAGCAATCTCCCAACAAACACACCACGACAGAACTGCTGCACGTCGCGGCACTTTCCGATAATCCAAAGACATACGGAAGAGCGATTGAACTTGTGCTGCTCTCGTGGCGAGACGGCAGCCTCGCGGATCTCTCCGCGAGAGACCTTCAGGAGCTGCTGAATAGCGAGTACTGGGTACTCTCGTCACACGCCAGAACTTCAGGCGCCGGCTTCGTTTTGAAACATACCCTGGCAACTGCCAACTCTGAACTTGAACACACACACAACAACTAACCATCAACTGCCTCCAGTTGAACTGAAAGAGACATACCATGCAAAACTTTGATCCTGCATCTCTGTTCCCTATGCTCTTCGGAGCATTTGTTCTTCTGATGCTTTTCCTCATGATCGTTAAGCGCATCTTCGTTAACGTCGGCGCGCGCGAAATCGCGATCAAAGAACGAAGATACGTAGGAGCAAAAATGCCGCCCGGAAGAGTAGTGGCCACGGAAGGCGAAGTCGGCATTCAGGCCGACGTGCTAAAGCCGGGCTTGCATTTGATCAAGTTTCCTTTTGAAAAAGTCGTGCGCAAAGTGCCCCTTATTGAGATTGGCGCCAACGAGTTGGGAGTCATCGAAGCGATAGACGGCGAACCGATGCCGCCGGGCCGCATCTTCGCTCCGGACCGCGCTCAAAACGCTCATAACAACTTCCAGGACCCGATTGCGTTTATCAAACGCGGCGGAGTAAAAGGAATTCAACTGCGAACACTTCCGCCGGGTCTCTGGCCCATACACCCGTACCTGTTCCGCGTTTCAGTTGCAAAAGCGACAATGGTGCCACAGGGAAAGGTCGGCGTAGTCACAGCCGCGGATGGTGATCCACTCGATCCGGGCCGCCTGCTCGGTAAAGCAATCCTGGACCACCGCAACTTTCAGGATTCGGAACAGTTCATCGCTTCAGGCGGACAAAAGGGACCCCAGGTAGACATCCTCACCCCCGGCGTCTATCGCATCCTGACGCAGTCCGGTTCGTTCGAAGGATCGAGTGAAACGAAGCCCGGACTGTTCAACGTGCGGCTCTTTGACGCGACCGTAATCAACGAGAACGCTGTCGGTATCGTCGACGCTTTGGACGGTGCTCCGCTCAATCCGCGTGACTACGTCGCAGAATCGTTTACGGGACACGATAACTTCCAGGATGGCCACGAATTTATCGGCAAGGGCGGTCAGCGTGGTCCACAAAAAGACATCCTACTGCCTGGTACTTACTACATCAATCCCCTCCTGTTCAAAGTCATTCCTGAAACAGCAAAGGAAATTCGCCCCGGCGAAGTGGCGGTGGTAGTATCGAACGTCGGCAAAGATCCCTCCGAAGAGGTCAGGCGTGAGATGGCGGAGAAAGTTCGCCAGCGAATGGAACGCGAGGAGAAGGAGCAGGTTGAAGAGTCAGCGGCTCGTCTCGACATGATGGACGACAAGCGCACAGTCGACCAAATCAAGGCCGACTTGATGACCGGCGATCCTGCCGATCGACGACTCGACGAAGGCGCGCATGAAGCTTACGTCGTGCCTGACGGTTTTCGTGGCATACAGGAAGCTGTCGTTGGTCCAGGACGTTACTACGTCAACACGCTGGCTATCACCCCGATCGTTATTCCCACGACCAATCAAACGGTGGAATGGACCACAGGAGAAGTCGCGAACACGTTCAACCCGTTCGAAGTAATTTCGAAGGACGGTTTTACGATGCAGTTGGAAGTGCGTGTCGTGTTTCGCGTGAAGCCTGAAGACGCGCCTTTCATGGTCGCAAAGATCGGCGGCATCGAGCGTTTGATTCAAAACGTGATGCATCCTTTGATCGACTCGATCTTCCGTAATCAGGCGTCCGAATCGTCGGCAATGGCTTACCTGCAAAACCGTCATGAGGAACAGGAACGAGCGGAAGCACGCGTGCGCGCGCACCTGCTCAAGTATCACGTCGACGTGGTGAACGTACTCATCTGTCACATTCATCTTCCGGAAGAGTTGATGAAAACGCAGACCGAGAAGATTCTCGCCGAGCAGCGGCAGAACATGTACAACGCTCAGCGTGAGGCGGAAGAGAAACGTATTCAACTCGAGAAGACAAAGTCGCAGGCAGACAACCAGAAAGATCTGATGGCTGCGACGGTGGGCGTCGAGATCGCCGGCAAGCGTGCGGAACAGCGCAAGGCTGAAGGCGAAGGTGAGGCACACTACATCCAGCAAACTGGACGAGCCGAAGCCGAGAAAGTCCGTCTCATGGGTGAGGCCCAGGGCGTCGCTTACAAGGAACAGGTCCATGCGCTTGGTCCACAAGGCGTCGCACTAGTCGAGACATTAAAAGTCATCGGCGAGAAAGGCGTCCGCATCACGCCTGACGTCATGGCAACGGGCAGCGGGGCCGATGGAGGAGGTGGAATCGGGTCGTTGCTGCTTCTGAACTTGTTCAAGGAACGGCTGAATATGCCGGCGCCGAACGGAGACAAATCCATCGTCGGAAAGTAAGAACTTAAGGGGTCATTTTGGAGTGCGGCGGCTTGACGCCGCTTTATCACGTTCAGAGGTGGGCCAAAATGCTCACCTCTTTTTGTCGTCACACAAATAATAGGAAATCTCAACCCGTTCCAATCGTGTAAGTCATACCCTTTCCAGTTGAACCCCCCTCAGTCCAGTTCAACTAACCAAGGGAGAGGTCAATGAAACCAGCATTCGTTTTACTCGCGTTGATTGTTTTTGTAGGCGGCATGAGCTTTGTGCTCAATGCACAGGAAAAACAGGAGGGTGGACGTCCGCTCACCACGACGCTTACCGGCGCAGCGGAAGTGCCTGGTCCAGGTGATCCGGACGGCACCGGCACCGCTACGCTCACTCTGAATCCGGGAAAGGGCGAGGTCTGCTACGAATTGACTGTAGATAAGATCGCGGCCGCTAACGCCGCTCACATACATTCAGGTGCTGTCGATAAAGCCGGCCCACCGGTCGTGAACTTGACGGCTCCGGCAAACGGCTCGTCCAAGAGTTGCGCCACGCTTGAACGTGAAAAGATCCTGGACATCATCAAGAACCCGGCCAACTACTATGTGAATGTTCACAATGCGGAATTCCCCGATGGAGCGGTGCGGGGACAGTTAGGAAAGTAGTTATGCAATAGGTCCTATACAGGCTATAGGACCTATTACTTCTCCAGATACATCTGCGCGGCCATCTTCGTCAACTTCCACACTCTGGACCAGGCAATTCGACTATCACCGTTCTCGCGTCCGGTCAGTTTGTCGAAGATCAGTTTTCGAAACATCTTGCCTTCGCGTCTCAGCATGAACTCCCTCGCGAACGGCTTTGCTGTTTCAAAGAAGCTGAAGCCAGGATCAGTCACAACACCGATGCCCTCGAGAGTCATCAGCGCACGCATGACGTAGGTAAAGTTTGCCGGCAGCCGGAAGGGATACTCGTAGATCACTTCGGCGAGATCGTACGTCAGCTCCTTGAAGTTCACTTCGCCGAGCCTGAGATTGAGATAGTGCGTGAAGAGACTCTCGACGACGGGACGAACAGTCTCAGGGTCTACTCCCGGCTTGAGGAAGTTTAGATCGATGATGTCCTGGCCCAGGCCGTGCACGTCGCGACCGACCACGTGGAAGAACGCATCGATCATCTGCGCCTGTAGTTTCGGAGTTATACGCCCGACCATTCCAAAATCGAAGAACGCGAGATGGCCGCTATCCATCACGAGCAGGTTTCCGGGATGCGGATCGGCATGGAAGAAACCGTCTTCGAGTAGCTGCTTAAGATAAGCGCGAATCAGGAGTCGATTAACCTTGACCGGCGAGATCCGGTGCGCCTTCAAACCCTCGATATCGACGACTTTCGTGCCGCGAATAAAGTCGAGGGTAAGAACTCGCGTGTTCGTGTGTGACCAGTAAACTTTCGGGACGCGGATCGCGCGCCACGTGCGGAAGTTGTAACGAAACCTGTCCGCGTTACGCCCTTCCTTGACGTAGTCCATCTCTTCGAAGATGGTCGAGTGAAACTCGTGCAGCATTCCTTCCCAATCGGCATTCTCGTTTGCTCTCGGGAAGAACCGATTCGTCAGCTTTACGAGGCGAAACAGGATTGCAACGTCGAACGAGATGAGTGCCTCGAGATTGGGACGCTGAACTTTAACCGCGACTTCTTCCCCCGTCGCGAGCCGCGCACGATAAACCTGTCCGAGGGACGCAGCCGCAATCGGTTCGCTGTCGATTTCCGCGTAGCATTCACGAATGCTGCGGCCGAGTTCCGATTCCACAATCGCGAAAGCTTCGGCGGTTGAAAACGCGGGCACCTGGTCCTGTAACGTTGCCAGTTCCTTGACGTATGCGAGCGGCAACAGATCGGCGCGAGTTCCCAACGACTGGCCGATCTTGATAAAGGTTGGGCCAAGATCTATCAGAGACTTACGCATCCACGCCGCTTGCTGCTCGAGTCGAGCCTGCTTCCGTGCGGAACCTTCGGCGCCGCGAAAAACCATGTACCGCAACACACGCATAAATCGATCGGATGCGGCGTAGAGTTGTGCTTTGATCCAGGCGTTTAATCGGGCGCGGCGTCCACGCGATTGCGCGGACTCTCGCAGACGAGTCACGACGCGACGACTAAAATCCGCGCGTACATCGTAAGTATCCAAAAACAGATAGAGCGAAAAGAGTCCCAGCACACGGGCGACCCGCGCCGCACGTAACCAGCCACGCAGGCCGCGTCCGCGCAAAAGCTCGTTAACCATCTCCTCCGTCAGAGGTTGGACCTGAGCAGTCTGCCGTGGCGAACTCGCGGGCGCGAGGCCGTTTCCGTTCGATTCAGTTTTCTTAACCAGCGCTTGTTGTGTTGCCATTAGGTTAAATTACCGAAAGCATGTGCTTCGTGCCTGCTCGTTCGAAGTAACTGTTCGCTCGATCGACGTCTCTCCAAATCTGCGATTTTAATTGCTCAACTGAACTAAACTTCCGTTCATCACGAAGGCGATAAAGAAAACGAACACGCACCACGTCGCCGTAAAGATCACCGTCCCAGTTCATTACGAAGGTCTCAACCGAAGGTTCCGACGCGTCGCCAAAGGTCGGCCTGAGCCCTACATTCGTTACACTTCGTCGCCATTGTCCTTCTATTAATGTGCCGGTGACATAAACACCATTCCGGGGTATGACGCGGTTGTGTGGGTGAAGGTTCGCTGTGGGAAAACCCAGCTTATGACCGCGTTCCGAGCCTCTTTCGACGCGGCCTTCGACGCCGTAAGGACGGCCCAGCATGCGCCGCGCAAGATTGACCTGACCCGACGCAAGCACTTGACGAATCCTGCTGGAACTTACACGCCCACCACGAAGCTTAACTTCCGGCACTTCGCCGGCAACAAAACCGAGCTCGCCGCCGAGTCGCTTGAGCAACTCGATGTTTCCTTCACGGTTGTGGCCAAAAGCGAAACCTTTACCGAGATAAACTTCCTTCGCGTGCAGGCGATCGACAACTACATCGCTCAGAAAATCAGCCGCTCGAATTTCGGAAAACTCTTTCGTGAAGCGGATGACGATAGTCTGTTCGATTCCGAGAACGCCAAAGGCTTCTATCTTCTGGTCGAAAGTCTGGAGCAACGGCGGCGCTGATTCGGGATGCAGGACCGCGCGTGGATGCGGATCAAACGTGATGACAGTCGGCACCGCGCCAGTAGCGCGCGCTCTTTCGACAACGGTGCTCATGATCAACTGGTGACCGAGATGCAGACCGTCAAACACGCCAAGCGTGAGCACTGTCGGTCTTTGAATCTCCGCGTTGTCAGTTCCGTGAAAGAGACGCATAAGTTAAATTGCGATTTCCAATTGCCGATTGCCGATTGTTGTTGCAAGTTTCCAATTCAAATCGGCAATGAATCGACCACGAGGCCGTCGTAAGCAAATTCGACGCCTTGCGGCAGTTTGCGTGAGTCGCGCTCGTGTTTGATGTCGTGCGCGATATGGGTAAAGAAAGTTCGGCGCGGTTTTAGTTGGCCCACATAATCGAGCGCTTTCTCAACCCACAGGTGAGTTGGATGCTCGCGAAAACGCAAACAATCGAGAACGAGGACGTCCAGGCCCTGCAAAGCATTGAGCGTGTCGCGAGGGATCTCGCTGAGATCGGTCAAATACGCAAAATCGTTGAAGCGATAAGCCATCACCGGCAGGCGTCCGTGAATCACCTCGAGCGGCGTTATCTCCAGCTCGTCGCCGATACAGAAGCTCGCGCCGTTCATTACCGTATTCGCAATCACTTCGGGTAGACCGCCGCCAAAGTGCGAAGGCTCGAAGATGTATTTGAAGATACGTTTGATATCAACCCACGCGCGGTCATTCGCGTAAACGTTGAGGGCGCCAAAGCGAAAGTTCAGCGGTCTGATGTCGTCGAGACCAAATACGTGGTCCGCATGGCAGTGTGTGATTAGAACAGCGTCCAGACGTTTCAAGCCGAAGCGCAACGCCTGTTGCCTGAAGTCGGCGGACGTGTCCACGAGCACGGTTCGTCCGGCGTGTTCGACGATTACTGAGACTCGAAGGCGGTTATCACGAGGATCGTCTGACGTGCAGGTCTCGCATTCACAACCGATTGAAGGAACTCCGGTGGACGTGCCGGTACCGAGGAAGGTGAGTTTCATTTAACGAGCTCATCTTCCACCGGTGATGTCGCTGCCTGTGAACCTGCGAGCCTGCTGCGGCGAGTTGACCAGGGAAACGTATTGCATACGCAGGTCAGTGAGCAGGCCACCGATCATTCGACTCTCCTGCGACGTCAGATTGCCTGCGGTCTTCTTTTCGAGCATCCCGAGAATGTCGATCCAGTGCTTTCCGAGTTCAACGTCGACTTCCCGCTGGTGCGTCACAGGGTGCTCCATCATACCCAACGCAGAGGCGGCATTTGAGGCAATCGACATCACAAACGACACGAAACTCGCCGGATCTCGGGCCTCTGCAAGGTCTTCTTCGCTGAACTCTTCCTCATCCGGCGCCGCAGCCGTCTCACCGGCAGCGGCGGGAACCTCAGCCTCCGGTTTTGCCTGTGCAGTGGCGGCGGCTGTCGCAGGCTCAGCGGCCATCACCACTTGAGGTTCCGGTTTCTCGTCCGGAGGTAGATCTCTGGGACTGCCGTCGGCATTAAACAGACGTCGATCAGTGACTTTGAATGTAGCTTTCTCCTCGTCCATGACGTTATTAAACCACAAAGACATAAGGCCACGAAAACGCGTAGAAAGAGTTTGACTTTGTGGTTCGGCAACCTCCGTTTAGACTACCTCCATGCCGGCTACATTCTCTGATTTGATCGCGCTGATGGATCGCCTGCGCTCGCCTGACGGCTGCCCATGGGATCGTGAACAAACCTACACCACGCTCGCGCCGATGCTGCTCGAAGAAGCTTACGAAGCATTTGAAGCTGTCGAAGACGCGCGCGAGGGACGCCCTGCTGAACTGTGCGATGAATTGGGTGATCTGCTGTTTCAGATCGTCTTCTACGCGCAGGTTGCGAAGGAACGCGGTGAATTCACGATCGACGACGTCACTTCAGCAATCCACGAAAAGATGGTCCGGCGGCATCCGCACGTTTTTGGCGACGTTACCGCCAACGACGCCGCGACAGTGTTATTGAACTGGGAAACGATGAAAGCCGAGGAGCGGCGCGCGGCGGGAAAAACGGAGAACACCAACACCTCGCTGCTGACCGGCGTGTCGTCAAAAGCCCCAGCGCTGATGGAAGCGCATCAGTTATCGACAAAGGCCGCTCGCGTGGGTTTCGACTGGAAGTCGGTAGACGATATTTTTGACAAGCTACACGAAGAGATCGAAGAGTTGCGAACTGCCATCAAGGACCACGCGGACCTGAAGGAAGAAGCAACTCACGCGCGCGTCAGAGAAGAGATCGGCGATCTGTTGTTTGCGGCTACCAACATCGCACGTCACATGCAGGTCGAACCTGAAGCAGCTTTGAAGTTGACGAACCGAAAGTTTCGCCGGCGGTTTGGGTACATTGAAAACGCACTTCACGCACGCGGACAGGCGTTTGATGCGACGTCAATTGATGAGCTGGAAGCGTTGTGGCAGGAAGCCAAGAAGCTTTAAACCTTGGAGTGCGGCGGCCTGACGCCGCTTTGTTATCGATCATTCGTGATCAAAGACCAAAGCGGCGTCAGGCCGCCGCACTCCAAGGCGGCACTAGTCCACTCCAAGGCGGCACTAGTCGTTGATGCGCACGGATCGGAGAATGGTGTTAAAAGCATTCTCGAAACCGCGTTCATTCTGCGGCGTCACCGCGATCATGTAGAACAACTGTCCGTCACGCAGTTGAGTCGTGATGAGTCGAACAATCTCCGGACGTCCGGTAGCTTCGTTTACATTCGTCAACGTCGATACCAGGGCATTACGTCCTGAGAGCGTCGTTCGCTGAAAACCACCATTCATCCGCAGGTTGTTATTTCCCTGTCCGAGCTGGTTGATCAGATCCTGCGTCGAACGTTGCAAATTACGATTACTCGACTGATTCACGCCAAAACTTGCACCGTGCGTAAAGACCGGCTGGCCGTTGTACTGGCCGTAACCGCCTTCAGGGACGAACCAGATCGTGCTGCCGTCGCCCAGTTGCCGCCAGTTGTTCGGGACACTCATCTGCACGCCACCGTTGAAAATAGAAACGTTCTGGTAACGTGTCGAGGGATACTCGACACGTCCTGTCGGCCTGTTGGCTGGATAGTCGCCTCTATCTTCCGGATAGTTACCGGTAGTTTCACCAACCGGATAACGCTGCCCGCTGCGTTGAATTTCTGCCATCGTTGGAGCGCGCTGCTGACCACGGAGTCGCTGCTGAACGCTGGCAAACTCTCTCGAGTCGCGCGTGCCGCCGGTTACACGCAACAGCTGCGCTTCCCGGTTGATGCGTGCGTAACGATCGCTCGGGCTCGGGTGGCTGCTCAAAAATCCGCCGCTGCTCCCGCCGCCCTGCTGTTCGATGGTGCGAAACATGTTTCCGAGGTCGCGCGGATCGTAGCCGGCCCGCGCCATGATCTGAGCGCCGAGCACGTCGGCTTCAGTTTCATACTCGCGACTAAACTTGAGCAGGTAAACCGCAAATGGCGCCTGGGCCAACTGGCCCACCGCCGGACCACCCAGGATCGCTCCGGCGATTCCGGCTATGGCTCCAATCGTTCCGTACTTCTGTCCCTTGGTCGCCTGCGCCGTTCCGTGTCTCAAAGCCACGTGACTGATCTCATGGGCCATCACGCCGGCCATCTCGCCTTCGCTGCGCGCTGATTCGATCATGCCGCGATTGACATACATTGGACCACCGGGAAGCGCAAAGGCATTGATGTCTCTCGCGTTGACGACTTTGAAGTAATACTGAAATTCGGGATGTTGAAATTGGGAAGGAATCGCATTGACCAGCCGCCGTCCGACCTCTTCAACATAGTTCTGTACTTCGGCGTCGCGCAGTAACGGAAACTGCCCTTCAGCTTCCTGGGCCGCCTGTCGTCCCAGCTTCACATCGTCCTGAACACTGTATTTGTTGCTGTGATATTTGATTTGCGTCTGCGCGAGTGCAGATAGTGGCATCACGCACATTGCAATTAGCGCGACCCACGCAATTAAGGCTTGTCGTCTAAACACAGATTTTTTAATCATCGTTACCTCCAGTAAACATTTGCCGATTGGCATCGGAAATCCGAATCCATCCGATTTCCGAGTTTCCTGCACCAAAACGAAACGCGGATTCTGCCCGAAAAGATCGGTTTTACCTCGAGATCTCGCCTAAATAGCCGACTGACCGATCCGTCCCGGGTCAGTAATGCAACGAAAATGCCAGTTGTGGGGGCTAGCCCTGATTGCGAGGCTCGATGTGCTCGTTAAACCACTTTGCGGGTTCCGCGAGAGGCGCGATTTGATGGGGCTCGCCCTTCCAAACTCGAATCATCGAGATAATCAGGAATATAAAGGCCGCCAGCTTGAAAAACGTTCCGCCCAGTGAGCTGCCCGTAATCGTGCTGATCACGCCAAATAATGTATGAACGATAAGAATAGCAATGTGGAGAGCCAGGCCCTGTGATGCGTGAGAGCGGACCCTGACCTCTTTACGCGGCACCAAAAACAGTTCGAGCAGCGACACCACAAGGCCAACGTAGAAAGGAGCGTAGGGCAACATCTCCGCCCATTTTTCGGGAATCCCGATTCCTGAAACGGGTCGTGAGCTGGGCTCCCTGCTGACCGGAGGTTGGTAAATATGCTGTTTCGACTGGTAATGCGCCGGCGGAGCATACGTGGGGGGCACAAACACCGACGGGTATGGAGCTTCGAGTGGTGGATTGTCGTAACGACGCGTCGGCGCCTCGGAATAGACGTTCTGGCGAGCGTCGTTCGGAGAATTGCCTACCTGCCGAGTCGCGCCCTGGACTTGCTGCGTCGTTGCGCCACCGCCGCCATCGCCCCAGTTTTCTTCGGCTTTACGTTCAACATCCGGGTCGAGCGGGTTCGTGTCGTATTTAGTCTTCTTAGTCTCCATCTCCGCAAATAATCTTACTCGTCTGCGATCTCATACTCAACCTGTTTCCAGTGGTGCTCGCGCTCCGAGATTGAATACGCCTTGATTACGGCTTGGTTCCCCGCAAGTCCGATGATCAGGTACCTGGCTGACGGATAATAGGCCAGCTGCACGTCGGTCTCGGACGGGATGGGATCGTACGATCTTGGATGCGAATGATAGATAGCGAGGAGACCCTCGCCGCGTTGGCGCATCTGTCTCTGCGCGGCAAACAGGTCTTCGGGTGCGGCTTCATAACCCAACTGGGGATTCGGCGTCACGTTGCGAAGCGGGTAGAGACTGACCGCGCGCGTATCAGAGGTTCCGCCAATCAGTCCACAGCACTCTTCCGGGGCCGTTTCGCGAGCATGGGCCACCATGGCGTCCAGGTGTTCGCGACGGAGTTGAAGCGGCGGCATGTTCAATCTTTAACGACGCGTAAATGCAGTTCGTCCAACTGTTTTGGATCGACCTCACCAGGGGCATCGATCATCAGGTCGGCCGCGGACGCGGTCTTCGGAAACGCGATCACGTCGCGCATGTTGTCAGTGCCGGCCAGGACCATCATCATGCGGTCGATTCCCGGCGCGATGCCGCCATGAGGCGGAGTCCCATACTCGAGCGCGTCGAGGAAGAAGCCAAATCGCTCGCGCGCTTCTTCGGTACTCATCCCGAGTGCTTTGAAAACAAGACGCTGCACATCGCGCCGGTGAATACGAATCGAGCCGCTCGCCATCTCGACGCCGTTGATTACGGGATCGTAAGCCTTGGTCCGAATCTGGCCCAGCAGGTTGGTTTCGCCACCTTCAACCGCTCGTTCGAGAAGGTTCAAATCTTCATCTACCGGTGACGTGAAAGGATGATGCATCGAGTAGTAACGGCCGTCTTCTTCGTGAAACTCGAACATCGGAAAGTCTGTCACCCACAGCGGCGCATACACACTCGCCGGGATCAAATTCTCGCGTTTCGCCACTTCATTTCTCAATGCGCCCAAACTTGCGGCGACGATCTTCGGCTTGCCGGAAACGATTAAAACCGCGTCGTCTTTTTGCGCGCCGGCAACGTTCGCCAGTCGTTCTACAACTTCAGCTCCAAGCGCTTTCAGGAGTGACGACGTGATCTCGTCGCCGAGTTTGAGCCACGCGAGCGCTCCGGCTCCGTAACGTTTCGTAAACTCCTGCAACTCGTCGAGCACCTTACGCGAGAGGTTTGCACCGCTCGGAACGACAATTCCTTTTATGTGCCCACCGGAAGAGAGGGCCGATGCAAACGGCGGGAAATCGGTCCCTTCAACGGCTCGCGAGAGATCCGTCAGCTCAAGGCCTTTGATCCTCAAGTCAGGTTTGTCGGAACCGTAGCGACTCATCACGTCGGCGAAAGTAAAACGAGGAAAAGGTACGGGCAGATCGACGTTGATGAGTTTGAAAACGGACGCGAAGAGTCCCTCGATCAAGTTGTAAACCTGATCGAGCGTGGCGAAGCTCATCTCGACGTCGAGTTGCGTAAACTCCGGCTGTCGATCGGCGCGCAGATCCTCATCGCGAAAGCAGTGCGCGATTTGAAAGTACTTGTCCATACCGCCAATCATGCACAACTGCTTGAAGAGCTGTGGCGACTGCGGTAGGGCGAAAAATTTGCCCGGCTGAATACGCGAAGGAACGATGTAGTCGCGCGCGCCTTCCGGCGTCGACTTGATCAGAATCGGCGTTTCGATTTCAGTGAAACCCTGCTCGGTCATGTAACGTCGAATCTCGTTCAAGACTCGATGACGCAGGTGCAGGTTTGCCTGCAAGTGCGGACGTCGCAGATCCAGATAACGGTACTTCAAACGAAGATCTTCACTCGCAAGCGCGTCGGGCGAAGCGTCGAGTTGAAATGGAGGCGTACGCGCATCGTTGAGTATCAACAACTTTTGCGCGTGAACTTCAACATCGCCCGTCGCTAGCTTTGGGTTTCGTGTGTTCTCGGCGCGCGCGACGACAGTTCCGCTAACCGCGATCACGTATTCGCCGCGCAACTCCTTCGCGTTGGCGTGCGGTTCCGGTGCGAGTTCGGCGTTGAAAACTACTTGCGTGATTCCGGCACGATCGCGCAGATCGATAAACGTGAGTTCGCCAAAGTCTCGACGTTTCGCGACCCAGCCCATGAGGACCACTTCCCTGCCGATATCCGTTGCGCGCAGATCGCCGCAAGAGTGCGTGCGTTCCAAATTTCCTAAGTTATCCAGCATACTTTAGTCCAACTGCTTGCAGCGTCTACAACTCCGCAATCTCCAAACGATTTCCACCCGGATCGCGGACGTAGAAACGCGACCAACCAGCCATCGGGAGATCGTCGGGTAAGATCTCAACGCCCGCCCTGCGAAATTGCTCCGCGGCTTCGGCAAGATCACTGACGGTGTAACAAACGTGTCGCTTGCTGATGCGATTCTCCCCGAGCACTTCCTCGACCGAGAGGTGAAGCTGCACTGGTCCAAGCTGGTACCACGCTCCGCCGCGTCCACGCGACGATTCCGGTTTAGGTGCTTCCTGCAATCCCATCACCACGCCATAAAAATGTTTTGCAGCGTCTTCAACCGACTTCGGAACAGTAATGTTAACGTGATGAAGAGCGGCGTTCATTTCTTTGTCTCAACACCCTGCGAAAAACCGGCGGCAGCATCAAACTGCTTCTCACGATCGGCAACACCGGGTTTGTTTCCCAGGTAAGCATTAAACTCCGCCGAACGGTTTCGCGGAATGCTCAACGACTTCCATTCCGCTGAACGAAAGTGTTTCGCCAGAAAAACAATCTGGCCGATATGATAAGCATAGTGCATCAGTTGGCGATTGATGGCCTGTGCGATCGTGTGCTCCTCGCCCCGAATCTTCACCGTCTTTTCAAAATCTTCCGGACGGAGTGGATCGAGGGCTTCAATCACACAAGCCCAGCCACGCTCCCAGTAAGCAATGACGTCGTCTTTGGTAGTTTGCGGCTCGATGACAAACTCCATGTCGCGATTGCGGTTCGGCTTCTCGCCGTCGGAAGTCAGGAAGTCGGTCCAACGAGAGAACATGTTGCCTGCCATGTGCTTCATCATGACGGCAACACTATTCGCCTCTTCGTCCAGAGTGACGAAAAATTCCTCATCTTTCATTTGCGCGATCGCTTTGTCGGCGAGTTTCTTGTAAGCACGCATTGCCGAACGCGCATCATCGAGATAGTTTTGCACCACAGCCTCACTCGACATGATCAACCTCCGACCTGGATCGCTTCACAAGCTCAGCCATTTCGCCCCTGGATACGGACCGCTGCTCTCCACTGCGCATGTCCTTGAGCGCCACCTGTCCCAACGCGGCCTCCGCCTCGCCCAGGACCGCGACAAACGGCACGCCCAGTGAAGAAGCGTATTTAAACTGCTTACCGAGCTTATCAGCCTCCGGGTACAAATCAACACGCAGACCCGCTGCGCGTAACTCCTGCGCGAGCGCGATGGAGTCAGAAATGGAATCTTCATTCCAGATCGCAACCATCACATCCGCCGGCGACAATCCGAGTTGCGCAGGAAACATCCCCCGCTCACTCATGACAACGAGAATTCTTTCAAGCCCTAACGAGAAGCCACAAGCGGGAATATCCTGCCCCAAAAACATCCCGACTAAGTTGTCGTAACGTCCACCACCGCCAAGACTACCGGCGAGGTCTTTCACATTGATCTCCATAATCGCGCCGGTGTAGTACGAAAGTCCACGAGCGAGACTCGGATCGATCTTGACGCGACTTCCAATCCCGGCCGCCTCAACAAAATCCACGATCGACTGCAACTCATCGACGCCTTTAGCACCCAGCTCATTGTCCTTCACAAACTCAACAATCCGGCCGAGCACGGCTTTATTTAATGCCTGCACCGAGCGATCTTCCGCCACAATCTCAGCGGCGCGCTCGAGCGTAGTAAGATCGGAGAAGAAGTTTAATAGTCGTTCGCCGGCTCCGTCTTCAATTCCACGCGCTGCAAACTCCTTCTGCACTCCCTCGCTACCGATTTTGTCTAACTTATCGAGTGCGATCAGCGCAGCGTCGTGTTTTTCCAACGCCACTCCCGCTACGGCGAGTATTCCAGTCAGGGCTTTTCGATGATTGATTCGGACACAAAAATCGTGGAATCCAAGTTTCGTCAAAACCTCACTCGCCGCCGCGCAAATCTCAGCTTCAACGATTACCGAACGCGATCCGAGCACGTCAACATCGCACTGGTAAAACTCTCGAAACCTTCCACGCGCAGGCCGGTCGGCACGCCACACGGGCTGTATTTGATAACGTTTGAAAAACTTCGGCAGCTTATCGCGATACTCAGCAACCACTCGCGCAAGCGGCACGGTGAGATCGTAACGCAACGCCAGATCGGCTTCGCCGCTGCCCTCATGAACTCCACGCTTCAGTATTTTGAAGATGAGTTGATTTCCTTCTTCGCCATACTTGCCCATCAACGTTTCGATATTTTCCGCGGCCGGCGTCTCGAGCGGTTCAAAGCCATAGCGTTCGTACACTTCTTTGATCACACCGATGACGTATTCGCGTTTGCGAACGTCCTCGGGTAAAAAGTCGCGCATGCCGCGCGCTGGTTGTGTCTTCGCCGAAGGCATTATTTGAAGATCGAAAAACCCGCGTAAATCACAAACTGATTCAAACCACAATTCGAACCGGTACGATCGCCGTTTGAGATGTGGTGAAACCTGACTCCGATGTTCACCGCGCGGCGTTCGGAAGTAAAGATGCGCACGCCCCCACCGGCCTCGCCAACGTATGCGAATTGGCCCGCGTCTTCGATGGGCACCGATTTATTGAAGTAAAGCAGTCCACCGTTGACGTGAACAAACGGATGCACTTTGGAACCGTTTGCAAAATCGAATTGCAGACCGAGAGGCGTCACGCCCGCGCCGTAAGCAGTCTCGCGCTGAAACGTAGTTACACCACCGGGACTCGTCGTGCGGCTAACAATTGTTCCTGTCGCAACCGCGAGTGGAACTGCATCAAGCGTGTATTGCAATTCAAGACTGTCATTCGCCGCCAGAGTTCGTCCATAATGAAACGCCGCGAGAAAGAATTTTCGATCTTCTGCTTCATCCTCACGCAAACCGGCAAATATCGTTGTCGCTTTGGGTGAAAAACCTCCCCAGAATCCAAACTCGTTGTCTCCCTGCTTCAGCAGGAAAGGGTTGTCGTCAGTTTGCGCAATGACTGGGGCGCAAATGCAAAGAGCAAAGGCAATCGTGAAAACCAACCTGGACCAGGGCGTCATTCGGGAGTTCCTTCTCCGTAATTTTAAGCCGACATCTCTTTTCGATATTCATGGGTGTACTCAACGTAATTCTTCCAAAATACATCCAGACCGGCAACTTCTTCGTCGGTCAAAGGGCGTTTCACTTTCGCGGGAAATCCCATCACGAGGGATCGCGGCGGGATGACCGTGCCGGGACTAATCAGCGACCCTGCAGCCACCAGAGACTTTTCGCCGACACGCACGTCGTCGAGCAGAATCGCGCCGATACCGATCAGGCAACCTCGTTCAACGTAGCAACCGTGCAACGTCACACTATGGCCCACCGTAACTTCAGTTTCGAGAATGGTCGGATGCGATCCGTTCCGGACGTGAATTACTGAATTGTCCTGAATGTTCGAGCGATCGCCGATGCGTATGTAGTGAACGTCGCCACGAACCGTGCAGTTGCACCAGATCGAAGCTTCTTCGCCAAGATGAACGTCCCCGATGACCTGAGCACTGGGTTCGACATACGCGGTTGGGTGAATCTGCGGGTGAACCCCACGAAACGGTCTAATCATGATTTTGGCGAGATAGTAACATAGTGCTAAATTGAGTCCATGACCCGACGCGTCGTCGTTCCCTTACTGCTTGCCGTCGCAGCGCTGCTGTCCACGTCATGCACGGGCTCACTCTTCAAAGTCAAACCTGTAAAGGAGTTGCCTCCGCTTCCGGCAAACACGCGAACTGCGGACGCCGGCGGTGTAACTATTCGCGTCGCGCCTTTGCTCACGGATGAAGAGAGTCAGGACTTGTTCGAGGCGAACCTGCCGGTCAGCGGCGTCTTGCCGTTGCGTGTTGAATTGAATTTTCAGAGTGGCGTACCCGTGGAAGTGAAGCGAGCGCGGTTTCGTTTGCGTGACGAGCAAAACCGCGAATGGAAATTTCTGTCCGCGAAGAGCGCGATTTCGGCAATTCTGAAGGCGAACGGAGTTTTTGCTTACAATCCAAACTCGCGAAAGCAGTTTGAGAAGGAGTTTGGCGCTTATGCGGTCGATCTGAAGACGCCGTTATCTTCCGACGACTCACGCCGGCACGGCTTTCTCTTTTTCCAGACACCTGACAAACGTCCGGTACGATCCGATAAAAAACTAACGCTCACTATCGAACGCCTGCCGCAACCCGCCAATATCGTCATCAATTAAGAAAGGGTGGCCATTGCATGGCCACCCTTTCTTCAGTCGCTGGTGATAACCGTTACCCTCTTGGGCCGGTTGCCCTCAGCGTTACTTCAGTTCCGGATGTCAGTTCAAGATCGTTTCGGCCCTGAACGTAAACGGATCCGGCGCCGGCGCCGGCGCCAAGAACAGCACCGATCGCCGCACCTTTACCACCACCCGCAATCGCGCCGATGATTGCCCCAACTGCGGTACCGATTGCCGTGCGTGTGACCGTTTTGTTTGTCTGATCACTATCACGCACCGCGCCTTCGTTATCGACGCGGACGACTTCGCCGTCCGGCGTGCGAACAGTTTCGAGAAGTCCCGCGAAGCGATAACTGCGGCCGTCTCGCAGACGGATCGTGTCGAAGTCCATTGTCATTTCAGAACGACCGGAGATTCGACCACCACGGCTAACGCTGAGCACCGAGCCTTCAATCGTCGCGCCTTCGTACTGACCCGGCGAACGAACCGTCATCGTAAAGCGTTCACCTTCGCGAATATTCTGCGTCGAAAGATCGTTGTTCAGCACCGCAACCAACTGTGTTCCGTCAGGAACAACGAAAGTTCCCGTTACGCCAGTTCCAACAGGCGAGGTCGAGCCTTCCGGATTGGTCTCGTAGACGTTCAACTGAGCCACCTCGGAAGTTCGATCGTAGTAGGTTCTGACCGTGACGGCCTGGTTCAAACGTTCCGTGTAAAGCGTGCGAGTCACCAGCAATTCGCGGCCATCAGAAGACGGATCGAAAGTGACGGTGAAATCGTTTGCACGCTCGCCGGTCCTGGTGATGCTCAACGCATCTCCGGATAAGCTCGCGCGAACACGAACACTCCGGCCTTGCTGTGTAGTTTCAACCTGTTCGCGTCCATCGGCAATGAAGTTGATCTGTGGAGCTCGCGTCGACGCGATGGTTACCGAACTTCCACGTCGATCGATTGCGATCATCTGCGGCGGATCGAGTCGTCTCATCAACGAGTCGTAAACACGCTGTCGTTCCGCGAGCGACAGGTTTCTGGTAGCGTTGTCAACCGCCCTGCGAACATCGTCTCCACGGCCTGCATTCAGACGATAGGTGCCGGTCAACTCAGCAGTGTTGCCATAGCTTCCGCCGGGCGTCGTCGTGTTGGACCAGTTCCACGCCAGGTTGAAAGCACTCGCCACACGATCCAGATTCGAGCGCAGCATGTTCCAGTTATTCTCGGTCTGATTAGATAGCTGGCGTTCGGTGACGTAATTATTCAAGTATGCTGCACGTTCCAGCAGGTTACGCGCGTCCGCCGATGTTGACTGGCGGGTGTTTATACGGTTCCGCAGTTGGGCCAGCGCCGTTTCAAACTGCGTTAACTGCTGGCGAACTTCGTCAAGCGCATAGCGATCGTTGTAACGAGCGCGATTGAGATCCTGACGGAAGTTGCGGCTGAAAGTTGCTGCCTGAACGTTAATACTGTCAAGCAACTGCCGCATTTGCATGTCGTTCAAGGTGTTGTTATTTCCACCAACGCTGACTGAGCCGCTCCACGGCAAGTTAAGACTGTAAAAAGCTGCAACCAGCTCAAGATCGGTGCGAATCGTCCGCCACTCACGCTGCGATCCTGCTCCGAGCCTGTTGTTCGCAAAGAAATTATCGATCTGTCCGGCACGATTAAGCAGCACCTCCGCGTCGCTTGAATTTGCGCGACGCGAGGTCAGACGCCGGTCGAGTTGATTGGCTGCGTTCTCGAAATCCAGAATCAAACGATTGATGTCGTCTACACGATAGTTATTTCGATCAGCAGCATTCTGCACTGCACGCTGTAGAGAGTCCGTGCGGGTTTGAATTCGTCGCACGACATCCTGAATGTTCGAATTGTTAGTGACAAGCTGCGCCATTCCAGTGCCGGCTAGCCCAACACTAACAAGCGTCATTAGGAACGCCGTGAAAATTGTTTTTCTAATTGCTCTCATCTCTCTCCTCCTTCGGACTTTTGGCCTGCATGACAAACATTGTGCCAAGCGCCGGGTAGTCGACCCTAAGTAGGCCCTTCCCGCGGAAATCTCCGTGTGGGGGAGATTGAAAATGGTACGCACGGCTGACTCACCTTCAAACAATTATCAGGAAAAGCCGCACACTTTCAGGATCTGAACTATACGTATGCAAAAGCCGTGACGTAGAAAGGCAGGTAAGTAGGTTTTTTTCGGCTGTGGAGGAAATAGGTCGACCCCGGCCTCCGGAATCGACCTTTTGGGATAGCTGTGCCTCAAAGGCTTTTTAATGAAATCGTTTGTGCTTTTGTGCCTTCTTGTGGCTCTGTCTGAGAGAGTCGCCTTTATGGCTCAACCGGCGGTGGCAAATTGGTGCCGCGCTCCCGATTGAACACCGACGCTGGCAACCACGACGGCATCTTCTCGTCGTTGGCTATGCGCAGGCCCGCCACCAGCATGAAAGAAGCAATCGTACGAGGGCCACTCCAGTCCCAATCCGGACGTACCGTGTCGGTAGGTTGGTGGTAATCAGTCTTTGACCACTTCTTCAACCGATCCGTCCAGGGCTTGATTGGACCATCGGGAGCACCGAGGATCATCAGCGCTGGAATGCCGCGCTTGACGAATAGATAGTGATCGGAACGATAGAACGCCTTCGCCTCCGGCATCGGGTCGGGAATAACCTGGAGGCCGCTCGCCGCTGCCACTTCGTTCATGACCGTGCCGAGAGTTGAGTGTTCCGGGCCGTAACCAACCAGCACTTTAACTGGTCCATATATTTCCGTGCCCATGCCGTCGAGATTAAGATTTGCGGCGACCTGTTTAATGTCCCAGGTGGGATTCTTTACCCAGTAATCCGATCCGAAGCCTCCATATTCTTCGCCCGTGACGGCGATAAAGATCACGGAGCGCCGCGGCTTTGTCGCAGCCTTCGACATGGCTTCGGCAACGGCCAGCATCTCAGCCACGCCGAGCCCGTTGTCGGCCGCGCCGGGATAAATGCGATTGTCCGCGGTGATACCGTAAGCATCATAATGCGCGGAATAAACCAGGGCTTGCGACTTCAGGTTCGGATCAGCACCTTCCAGTAATCCAACGACGTTACTCCCGACGCCCTTCGCTTTTTTCAAACGCACTGTCACAGTCGCCGTCTGCTTGAGATCGATCGCCGCGAAATCTTCGCGCTCGGCTTTCGCAAACGCTTCCGCTTTTGTGATTCCGGCGCCGGCAAATAGTTTCTCAGCCCCTGCGTCGCTGACGGCGATGAAGGGCGGCACTACTTCCGGCATTTCGAGTGCCGATTCGGGTTCTACTCGGCGACGCGTCAGGTAGTCAGCCGACTCACTGTACGAACGTTCTTCGGTAAAGTTGTTTATGAAAACGATGGCCCCGACGCCGCGGGTGATCAGGCCGCGTAGTATGTTGCCCTGTCCTCTGGCCCAGTCGGCTTTGCTGATTTCCGGAGCCGGACCTTCACGAAGCACGACAACTTTTCCGCGCACATCGAGACCCGCGAAATCATTTCTCTTGAGACCTGGACCAGCGACGCCATACCCGGCAAACACCAAGCCGGCGTTTACATTCTCGTCACCGCTGAAAGGGGGAATCACAAAGAAGTCCGGGCCGAGTTTTAGAGTCTTATCGCCAACGGCGATCGAACTCTCCGGGGCGACGAGGGTCTCTTTGAACTTTATCGCTTGCAGATAAGTGTTGTTGTCGCCCAGCGGCTTCAATCCGAGTTTGGCGAAACGGTCGGCGAGATATTTGGCGGCTTTATCACCGCCCGGTTGCGCGGTCCCACGCCCTTGCATCTCGTCGGCCGCGAGGGCCTTTACAGTCTCCTTCATGGATGCAACGTTAATGCTCTCGACGAGCTTTCGCTCCGTTGCCGAGAGCGCGCTCGTAGTTGCAGGCGCAGTCGCCTGCGTCAAACCGAACGCCGTTGATGCGATAAGGAAGAGTGCGAATAAAACTGAAAGATGTTTTTGTTGCTTCACTTCTGTTTAAGTACCTCTCTTGCTAACCCGTAGAACCAAATCCGCCCGCGCCTCGCGCGGTTTCGTCGAGATCCGTAGCCCAGGCGGCCTCCGGTGTAATGATCTGTTCGATTATCAACTGACAGATCTTGCTTCCCGCAGCGAGCGTAATAATATCTTCGCCTGTGTTGTAGAGCAGACAACAAACCTCACCGCGATAATCGGAGTCGATCACACCGGCAAGCACATCCAATCCGTTCTTTGATGCGAGTCCGGACCGTGGCGCAACACGTCCGTAAAATCCCGGCGGAATCGCCACGGCCAAACCCGTCTTCGCCATCACACGCTGCTTCGGCGCCAACTCGATCTCTTCAATCGAACAAACATCCAACCCCGCCGCCAGCGCACTTCCCCTCTTCGGCAACACCGCCCGCGGATCCAGTTTTTTGAAGCGAAGTACGTCGATTAGGTGAGTCATCAATCCAGTCTCGAGGTTTGGATTACATCTTCGGCAGCGTTACGCCGCGTTGGCCCTGGTACTTCCCGCCGCGATCTTTATAAGAGGTTTCGCAGACTTCGTCGGATTCAAAGAAGACAACCTGGGCGACGCCCTCGTTGGCGTAGATCTTGGCCGGGAGGGGCGTGGTGTTTGAAAACTCGAGCGTTACGTAACCTTCCCACTCCGGTTCGAATGGAGTGACGTTTACCAGAATGCCGCAACGAGCATAGGTGCTTTTGCCAAGACAGATCGTGAGCACGTTGCGCGGGATGCGGAAGTATTCGACCGTGCGCGCGAGGGCGAAACTGTTCGGCGGAATAATTACCGAGTCGCCCTTGATGTCGACGAAATTTTTCTCGTCAAACTCTTTCGGATCGACGATCGTGCTGTTGATGTTTGTGAACAGCTTGAACTCATCCGCGCAACGAATATCGTAACCATAGCTCGACGTGCCATACGAGACGATACGTTTGCCGTCTATTTGCTTAACCTGGCCGGGCTCGTACGGGTCGATCATTCCATGCTCGCTCGCCATCATGCGGATCCACTTGTCGCTTTTGATGCTCATTTGTTTTTGGTTTTGGGGTTTCGGTCTTAGGTCTTGAAGTTTGTCATTCTAAGGGTGCGACGCACAAAAGCACAAAAGACTCGAAACCTAAGACCCGCTCTTCCGAATATTCACCGTTCCGTCGCCAACCGTAAACTTGAAATAAGCTCCGCCAGAACCGGCACGCGCGCGCACGGTGCGTTCCGTAATTCCGGGTTTCTCGCGCGCGGCCAGACCTTCGTAAGTGTTAACGATCTTTGCCGGTGCGCAGAATCTCGGCATCGATGTCACCACTAAAACCCGCGGGCAGATCTACGTTTATCGTTCCCGAGGCGATGCGAATGTCGGCGCCGCCGCCGCGCCAGCTACGCGAGGGTACAGTTAACGTTATGACGCCGGCGGTGACAGTCGTGGAAACGACTCCGCCGGTAAGCGTCAACGCGGTTTCACTCTCGGTCGCACTTACACGCTGCGCGCCTTCGACGCCTGAAAGCTTTACCGCGCCATGGCCCGCATTGATCTCGAGATCTGTATTTACCGGAACGCGTAAACGGTAGTCGATCTTCCACGGCAAATTTAGAAGCTTCTTCGGAAAGTTCTTGGCAGTTTTTTTCATGTACATGCGATCGTGTGTGCCGGTGGTGAGAATGCTGAGGTGATTCAGGTCTTCGTCAAATACAAAACTATTCACCGTGGCGAGCTGGTCCAGGTCAGCCTCGGTTGGACCTTTGAGCTCGATGTTCGCGGTGAGTTCGACTTCATTTCGCGACCAACCCTCGACAGTTACTGAACCCCGCGGAGCTCCAATCACCGTCACCGTGCCGCCGTAAGAGAAACGACGCGTTTCGCGACGCGTGGTGCGTGCGCGTCAACAATTGAATCTGGGGAGCGGAAACAGTTTGAGGAACGACGACGCTTGCAGGACCAAACAGAATTACGAGAAGAAGCAGGGTTTTGAATTTGATCATTGCGCTCATAGTAACGCGCGTTCACGCGTTCGGAAACAAAAAAAGGACGTTGCAGCCTGCGCAACGTCCGAAGCGACTAACTGCCATTTAAACGCGCAATGCTACCTGCGCATAAACGTGATCTGGCCGGTGAAGTTGGTGACGGATACAGACGAGCGGCCGTCGCCAACGTCGCCGACGTACTTTCTTCCGTCCTGCGTTTTGAAACCATTGTTCCAGAAATCGCCGAGCGTGATTTTGCGCGCCGGCGATGCGGCGACTAAGCGGAACGCCGAATCTCCGGGAATGCGAATCGTGATGTTGCCGTTGTTGGATTTGAACTCGTAAGTGCCGCCGCGTTGAAAACTCGCCGTCAAAAAAGATGTCGCCCATAACGTTTTGGGCGATCACATGCGATGCAACGACATTCGTGAGCTCGATATCACCTTCGGAAGAAACGTGAGCTCGCACCAGACCGCTGCGAATGTTGGCCACACTGATATTGCCGCGACGAGTTTCCAGATCGACGTTTGAATTTACCGGAACTTGTAGTTTGAAATTGATGTCGCCGACATCGCCTTTGCCGCGATTGTCGCTCATCACGTCGACGACCAGACTCTGATCGGTCTGCCTCGGAATAACCTGCGCGTTTTTCGATTCGATGGTCGCGGAAAGACGAATTTCGTCCCTCTTCCAGGTCTCGACAACGATCGTGCCCGAGATGTTTTTCAACTCGATGCGAACATTTTTTCCAGCCGGATAACGTTTGGAAAGTTGTTGCTGCGCGCGGACCGTGAACGAAGAGCGTCAGCACCAGGAGAGCGCCAACCGCAAGGAAGCCGGCGCGCACTGATGGGCGCCAAATTAACAGTCTATTTTTCATTAGCGTGGGGCGTTTACACTCAAACCGATTCCAGGGGATTTCTGCAACAGCCGGGCATTACAAATCAGAGAATTCTTTCAGCAGCGCGAGCTTGTCGTTCAACGATTCGTTCAGCATCTGCTCGGAAATCTCATCATGTGGATTTCGATTCAACTCGTTAAGTGAATTCGGCGACAGCATCGTCGATGACTTTCAAGTTGCGATCGAAAGTCTCGCGCATCTCCGGACTCCAGCGAGCCTTGTTGAGTTCAACTCGCTGGTTCCAGTAATTGATCACCTGGCGTCGTTGCCAGGACAGCGATCGTTTACATTCGACGCTTCGGCTTGAACCGGAGCCGATTTGGTACCGCGTATCCTCCCCAACGACGTAAGTCCAACGACAGTCGCCAGCGACACCAACAAAACGATCGCTACGGCCGACGCTGCCAACTGCGGGAATGAAAGCTCCCAACTATGTCCCATCAGGCGAGCCGAGGAAGGAACGTCGCGGCGTGGGGTTACCAGCCACGTGGGATCTCCGTTTCCACCACATTTCGAATGCGAAGCCAAAGGGCCTGTTCGTTTGGCGGCGCCTGGTATTGGCCGCGTTGAGTGCGGCAGAAGCCGACGATCGACGCCAGATCCTGACGAACGCTTTCGCAATCCAAACACTCTTTCAGATGCGTATTGAGAGTTAGCTCATCCCGCTGACTAATCGATCCATCGATTAGATCGTGGATGAGCTCCTGACATGTCTCGCAGTTCATTGCTTACCACCTTCGTTCTGTCTAAGAATGCGCACAATCCGAATCAAAACTGTCTGGAGACAGAACCTTTTTCCGGTTGTCATCAATCAAGGGAAGACTGCGTTGAAGCCCGGCATTCGACAAACTGTTTCGCTGGCTCATTGCTTCGAGGCTATTCACTCGAATTCTGTTGCCTCAGAAGCCCGCGCAATTTCATCCTGGCCTTGTGTAATTGCGACTTCGACGTCCCTACCGAGCACCCCAGCATCCTGGCAATTTCCTCGTGTTCGTGCCCTTCAATGTCGTGAAGCGTAAAAACCGTCCGATAACCGGGCGGCAGTTGAGCGATAGCCTTATCGAGCGCTATGCGATCAACTACGGGCATGGAATTGGGGTTTTCCGTACCTTTAACTATCTGAGTAGGCGTTTCACCGTCCTCGGTCGTCTGTTCCATACGCACTCCGCGTTTGCGGAAGTGCATCAGCACCTGATTGACCGTCAGCCGGTGTAGCCACGTAGTAAAGGCAGATTCACCCCGGAAACTACCAATTTTTCGAAAGAGCTGAATGAAGACCTCCTGTGCGAGATCTTCAGCCTCCGAGACATTGCCGGTCATTCTCAGGCAGAGCGAGTAAACGCGACGATTATGGCGCTGGTAAAGCTCTTCGAAAGCTCCCATATCGCCCTGGGCGGCTTTCTGCGCCAGCTCATAATCTGTCGTTTGCGGTGTCTCGGTTTCGGCTGCGGTCACGTGTTCGTCTCGGGCAAGCTCGGAAGAAATCTCACAACTTCCAGCTCGTTTGGCACGATTATCACGCTTCCGCGAGTTTCAAGAGAGCGGCACTGTTTCCTCAGAATGCCCGCGTGGGGATGCGGTGCGAAGGCCCAGTACCCTCAACGCGGCTTGTGATGCGGCGCTTCGCGCGCGTCGTTGCCTTACCCGACCCTAAAAATAGTGATTTACCCAGCCGAATCAATACTTTCGTACGGCTGGGTTGCAGGATACGGTCAGACGCGCCGTGCTGACAAGCGCCGAGCAGCACAGGTTCGAGCTTACCCGTCACGAAATACTCAGGTCCAATAGGTGCGATCAAGAGAACGGTAACCGACGGCTTCGGAAACATGATTGGAACTGATTGTCTCCGCGCCTTCCAGATCTGCGATGGTGCGGCTGACTTTGAGGATGCGATCGTAGGCACGGGCGGAGAAGCCCAGGCGTCGCATCGCATTCTTCAAGCATCTTTTCGCTGTGTGAATCGATCTGGCAGTGAGCACGAATCATGCGCGGCGTCATGGCCGCGTTCGAAAAGATCTTCTCGCTGGCAAAGCGACGCTGTTGCCGTTCGCGCGCGTTGATAACTCGTTGGCGAATCGTGGCGGAGCTGTCAGTTTCCGGAGGAGCATCTCCCCGTGAGTTCGCGAAACTTCACCGCAGGCACGTCGATGTGAATATCGATTCGGTCCAGCAGTGGTCCGGAGATGCGTCCGACGTAACGCTGAATCTGCATCGGCGAACAACGACATTCGCGCGTCGGGTCATTCCAAAAACCACAAGGACAGGGATTCATTGCGGCTGCCAAAACGAATGAAGCGGGAAACGTCAACGACATCGAAGCGCGGCTGATAGTTACTTGTTGATCTTCGAGCGGCTGTCGCAGCACCTCCAAGAACGCTGCGATCAAATTCCGGCAACTCGTCGAGAAACAGCACGCCCTGATGGGCCAGCGAAACTTCTCCCGGTCGCGGCAAACTGCCACCGCCGATTAGACCAGCATCACTGATCGTGTGGTGCGGTGAACGAAACGGACGCTCAGTGACAAGTCCGGCACGGCCAGTCAAACCCGCAACGGAATGGATCTTCGTCAACTCAAGCGCCGCTTCAAACTCGAGCGGCGGCATGATCGTCGGCAGACGTTTCGCCAGCATCGTCTTGCCTGAACCTGGTGGACCAATGAGCAAAATGTTATGACCACCGGCAATCGCGATCTCCAGAGCTCGCTTCGCTGACATCTGTCCGCGAACTTCCTTGAAATCGACTTTGTAGTGCTCCTGTTCGTCCGAGTATTTCGGCCACATCAACTTTCATCGGCTCCGGCGGAGTTAGATGAGCGCAACTCGGCGACAAGATTCACCGCGCTGCGCAGATCGGCAACCGGATAAACATTGACTCCCGCGACCACCGCAGCCTCTTTCGCATTCTCTTCAGGCAGTATCAAATGACGAATCGAGCCTTCGCGCGCCAGCATCGCGATCGGCAACGCGCCTTTGATGGCTCGCACGCGTCCATCGAGCGAAAGCTCGCCGACGCAGAGCACGTGAATCAGGTTGTGTTCCTCGGCGAGATCGCCGTTCGCGCCGAGAATTCCCAGCGCGATCGGCAGATCGAAACTCGCGCCTTCTTTGCGAACATCCGCAGGCGCGAGATTGATCGTGGTCTTTTGAAAGGGAAAAAAGTGGCCGCAGTTTTGAATTGCCGCGCGTATGCGTTCGCGCGATTCGCGCACGGCGGCGTCAGGCAGTCCGACAATCGTGACCGGAGGCGCCTGATCGCTCTCGCCACGGATTGGAGTTAGATTGACTTCGATGTCTACGAGATCGGCGTCTATGCCATAGACGGCTGCGGAGAGTGTTCGAAAGAGCATGTGAGGCGGCTCCTAATTGAGAATGAGGATTGAACTACTTGTCAAAAACAAAGGCGCGCATCGAAATTCGATAGCGCGCCTGTTCCGTGTCCGGCTGTAAAGGCCGAATCCTGACTATCGCAAATTAACGACGGCGCGAGGGTGCAGTCGCTGACGATGGAATCTTCACTTCCTGACCGGCACGAAGTTCAGCGTCAACCGAAATACCGTTCAATCGCGCAACGTCGTTCGGCATCGAGATTACGTGAGGCCGCGATTCTCGCGATCGTGTCGCCTTTGCGAGCGCGAACCTTATCGATTCCAGCAGGCGCAGCGCCTTCAACAGGTTTTGCCACAGTCGATCTGACCCATTTCGTGAGTTTGACGCCGCCATTCGGAGCGACGAGCTTTGTCGTCGACTTCAAATCCACGCCGCTGTTCATGGCCTGGAGTTGAGCGACATTGATGCCGGTTCGACTCGCAACACTTTGCCAATCTTCACCTGGGGCAACTGAAATCAGTCTCGCCGTTTCCCGTCTCTCAGGCGGAATCCGCTGAATCAGCGAAGCAAACTGTTTCGCACGGCCGGCCGGCATGCGCACGTTGTAGGTGTCGCCGCGCGGAGTCACGTCGCGCTTCAATTCCGGATTCAAACTACGAATGTGATCGACGCTGCGTGTCAGTAGCATCGGCAACCAGTTGCAAGACTCGTAGCGGTTGGAACCTGGACCACGTCATACGACATCGGCGCATCCGGCTTGATTCCTTTGAATCCGTATTTCTCAGGATTCTTCGCAATCAGGATCACGGCCAGGATGTTTGGAACGTAGTTGCGCGTTTCCTGTGCGATGTATGGATAGATCATCCAGAAGTTGGCACTGCCTGCACGCGAGATAGCGCGATCGATGTTGCCGGCGCCCGTGTTGTAGGCGGCCATCGCCAGTTCCCAGTTGCCGTTGTAACGCTTCGCGAGATCTTTCAGGTGACGTGCGGAAGCGCGAGTCGCTTGTTCGATACTGTTGCGCTCGTCGATGTAAGCATTCTGGCGCAAGCCATACATGCGACCGGTGCCCGGAATAAACTGCCACAATCCCGAAGCTGCCGCCCACGAAACGGCTTTAACTTTCCACGCGCTCTCGACCTGACCCAACCACGTGACGTCAAGCGGCACACCTTCTTCCGCGAAGATCTTGCGCGCAAGTTTCATGAACTGACCGGAACGACGCAGTCCGTTTTCCATGGTCCCTCGACCACGTGAGCCCTGGTAGTAATTGATGTATTGCTGAATTAACGGATTAAGAGTGAACGTGAAATTGACGTTCTTCTGCGCCTGCTCCAGAGCGAGAAGATCTTCGCCGGAAACTTCCTTTTCGCGTTCGGTAAGAACCAGCTTGCTCAACTCATCGAGTGGCGAAGGTTCAAACTTCTGATCGCGAAAGCCGATCTGTGACGCCGGCGGCGCTGAAGTCTTTGCCTGGGTCCTGCGTGTTTTGAGCAACGAGTTGGGTGTTGACGACGTTGGTTGAGCCGGGCTGCTGGAGCGGAACTTCTTCGCGATAAATCCGCTCGACCAACTCGAGGTAGTAAGTCTGCAAACGCTGGCTGGCTCTTACGTCAAATCCCGATTCCAGAATTGAATCGACTGCTTTGTCAAACTCTTCGCGAGCCTGCTCACGCTTGTTGTCTTCGAGATTGAGCTTGCCTCTGCGGAAGTGATCTTCCGCACGCGTCATGACCTGTGTGATTCGCCCTTCTGACTGTTCAACTTCAGTTGGAATTGCTCTCGCAGATGAAGCTACGGGAATCTGTGCGAAAGCAGCTTGCCGCTGAAGCGACGAGCGCCGTTAGTAAAGCCACACGGGCCATCAAACGAGGAAAGCTCGCTGACATCAAATCGTCGTACTCCTTCAAAAGAAATAGCGGCCACTCAAGCGACTCTGCGGAGTCACAAGCGGGAGCATGTTTATGTGCGGTATCTAATGGCTCCTCTATGATTTGGATACTTCAGGAGCCCAAAAGCAACCCTGGAGGTTACCACACGATTTTTTAGGGTGTCAAATGAAACCCCTGATTTGAACAGACGCTCAAACGGTAAATTTTTCCACTGAAAATCTAACTCTACTGATGCACTCATCTTCACGGTTGGACTGATGCGCCATTGATTCATCCGTCGGTCTCTGCTCAACGCACACGGGTCGCTCTCGTTCTAACGCATGGCAACCGGGATACTCCGTTGCATCAAAACATGAAGCATCGAAATCAGTACACACAGCATTTCGAATATGTTTCGCAAAAAATGCTAACTTCCCGAAAGAGCAACTTTACCGCAGTCAATACCCTCGTAACTCGCGATGGAACACTGCTTGCCAAAACCTCCGAGTACGGCATGCTCTCCCTGTGTCTGAGATTTGAGGAATCATAAAGCAGGTCCACGAAAGTGGTTGATAACTCTCTCGAAATTCGATAACGATCCAGAAAAACTATGTCAACAGTCGTCAAAAGAGAAACCAGAGTTCATGAATTCCCCAGGCGGGCTGAGGTCGCGCCGGTCTCTTCGAAGTCGCCAGTTTTTCTTTAATCGCGAACTGAGCCTGCTCGAGTTTCACGCGAGAGTTCTGGAAGAGGCACTCGACGATCGTAACCCGCTGCTGGAGCGATTGAAGTTTCTATCGATCTTCTCCTCGAACCTGGACGAGTTTTTCATGATCCGTGTTTCCGGTCTCAAAGAGGAGTTGGAGAACGAGGTCAACGTGGTTTCAGCTGACGGCTTAACCCCGGCCGACCAATTGGCGAGGACGAGAGAACGAGTTTTACTGCTTGATAAAGGAGCAGGCTCGTTGTTTGCGCGAAGAGATCATGCCGCAACTGAAAGACGCGGGTCTTGCGGTCGTTTCCTACGAGTCTCTGTCGCGTCATGAAAAGGAAGCCTGAAAGACTATTTCATGGAAAAGGTCTTTCCGATTCTGACGCCGCTGGCCGTCGATCCGAGCCATCCGTTTCCATATATCTCTCCGCTCAGCGTCAACATCGGCCTGATGGTCCATGCCCCGAGTGAAGTCAAGTTTACCGGACGCGGAAAGAGGATCGAATCGCGGTTTGTGCGAATCAAGGTTCCGTCGGTTGTGCCGCGACTGGTGCCCGTCGGTTCGTCGGGTACTCGTTTTGTGCTGCTCGAAGAGATCATCGAAGCAAACATCCAGGCACTCTTTCCCGGCATGAATCCTGGTCCATGCCATCGCTTTCGAGTAACGCGCGATGCCGATATCGAAATCAGAGAGGAAGAGGCTGAAGATTTGCTGAGCTTGATCCAGGAGGAACTGCGTCGCCGCCGGTTCGGAACGCCGGTGCGCCTGGAAGTCTCTCCGGATATGCCGGCGGAGATGATCGATTATCTGACGGCATCGCTGGATCTCGGACCTGAGGACGTTTACGTTTTTGACGGTCCGCTTCACATTCAGGATCTGATGGAGCTTTACGACAGTCGAGCGACCTGACCTGAAGGATACTGCTTTCAAGCCGTCGATGCCGGAATGGTACGAACAATACGACTCGATCTTCGATGCGATTAAAGAGCGGGATCGCTTGTTGCACCATCCTTACGATTCGTACGACTGCGTAACCGGATTCATCAATCAGGCGGTTGAAGATCCGGACGTCGTTGCGATCAAGATCTGTCTCTACCGTACTGGTCCTGACTCGCCGATTCCGCCGGCTTTGATTCGCGCCGCCGAGCAAGGCAAGCAAGTCACTGCGCTGATCGAACTCAAAGCGCGCTTTGACGAGGAACATAACATCGAGTGGGCGCGCAAACTGGATCAGGCGGGTGTGCACGTGGTCTATGGCATCATGGGCCTCAAGACTCACGGCAAGCTGACGCTCGTCGTCAGGCGTGAAGGCGACTCGCTCAGACGTTACGTTCACATCGCATCGGGCAATTACAATCCCACCACTTCGTGCACTTACACCGACCTGGGAATGTTTACCGTTGACGATGCGATTGGTCGCGACGCCACGGAACTGTTCAACTACCTGACCGGATTCTCCGAGCAGAGCGATTATCGAAAACTGATGGTGGCGCCGGTGGACCTGCGCGAGAAGCTCAACGCGCTGTTCGACCGTGAAATCGAGCATCAGCGTGCGGGACGACCTGCTCATATCATCGCGAAATTCAATCGTCTCGCCGACTTGCAGATCATCGAGAAGCTCTACGAAGTTTCGCGAGCGGGCGTGCAGGTGGACCTGATCGTTCGAGGGATTTGCATATTGCGTCCGGGCATTCCGGGTCTATCGGAGAACATCCGGGTCCGGAGTGTTGTCGGCCGCTTTCTCGAACATAGCCGCGTCTTCTGGTTTTCAAACGGCGGTGACGATCAGCTGTTCATCGGCAGCGCCGACTGGATGACTCGGAATTTGAAGCATCGCATCGAGGTTGTCGCGCCTGTTGTCGACCCAGATGCAAAACGTTATTTGAGAGACGTGTTGCTCGACGCATATCTGAGCGATAACACGAAGGCTCGCGAGCTCCAACCCGACGGCAGATACCTTCCCGTTACTCGGGGCGGCGAATCGTTTGCTCGCGGGAGCGAATCGTTTGATAGCCAGGCATATTTCATAGGCCGCCCCGGCAGTGACTAGTTAAAACAGTTCAGGATCTGCGGGACTACATAACAGAGACCGCGGATCCTGACTCTCCGAAAGTTCCCTTCCCCAATTGCCCCCCGCGATAGTTCCTGTCCGCGGAGATAGCAATGAGTAAAACAATAAGGCTTCGAACGGTAATCGTTTGTGCGCTACTGCTTTGCCTCACGTCGCTCGATATCGGGCTCGCCAAAACGAAAAAGAAAAAGGAAGTACTTAAGGGAACTCCGATTCTCTGGCAACGTCCAAACGACATTTCAATCCCGAGATCTTTTTCTTGGACCAGGCGGCGCCGCGATGCGACCTGACCTCCGGCGGATCACATTTATAAAAGAGGAGAAGGGTGGTTACTCGAAGAAGTATGAGATTCGCGACGGCTCGGGGCGCAGGTGGGTGGTCAAGATCGGAAAAGAAGCCCAGGCCGAAACTTCCGCGATCAGGTTGCTCTGGGGAGTGGGTTATCTAACTGAAGTCAACTATCTCGTGCCGCGCGTCACGATCCCCGGCAAAGGAACTTTTACAAACGTCAGATTTGAAGCGCGTCCCGACAACTGGAAACGAGCCGCGGAGTGGAAGTGGAAAAGCAATCCATTCATCGGCACTCCGGAGTTTCAGGGTCTGAAGATCATGATGGCCCTGATCAATAACTGGGACCTGAAAGATTCCAACAACGAAATACTTCAGATTAACGGAGAGAACGGTAACGAACTTCGTTACATCATCAGCGATCTCGGCGCGACCTTCGGACACGCCAGCACCACTCCCCTCTTTTGGCGGCTGACGAGAAGTCGTAACAACCCGGTCAAATACGCAAAGTCGAACTTCCTCGAGAAGGTAAAAGGCGATCGCGTCGTGCTTCACTTCGGCGGAAAGAACCGTGGAATCATGAAAGACATCGACGTTCAGGACGCCCAGTGGATGGCGAGTTGGCTATCGCAACTGAGCGACCGTCAACTTCGCGATGCATTTCGCGCCGCTAATTACAGGCCCGATCATATCAACCTGCTTGCGCGTGCTGTAAGGGAACGAACAAACGAACTGGTGAGTCTGCGTCCGAGTGTGCAAATCGGAAGAAACTGATAGTGAGCTGGATGAGGAACAATAAAAGAAAACAGGAAATACTTACGCTCGTCGTGGTCTTCGCCGGTGTACTACTGGTCAGCGCGTTCGCGGTCTATTTCCTTGGCGGCGGGCGGCGCGCTACACCGGAGAGTCTGAGGGGAGCGCCGACACCCGACGCGGTGTTGGAAGTCCCAGGTGAACGAGTTTCACCCACGCTACAGGCACCGGCGCCACAAGCATCCCCCGGCGAGCAAACATCAGCGGACGAAACTTTTGTCGATCGATTGCTCGGTGGCAGGCACAGCGAAGCATACCTTAGCGGTGACACGTGGCTTCAAACGATGGGAAGAATCTCGATGAGATTTCTTTTCGCCGCACTACTTGGCGCCGCGCTCGCGTTTCGACCGCGTAAACGAATTCTCGCGCTGAAACGCAATCCTTACGTTTCGCAAACACAGATCCTGCTGGCCATTGTGGCGGCAGCGTTGATGATCATCGTCGGCGACAATGCGGCGCGCGCGTTTGGAATTTTCGCCGCCGTCTCGCTCGTGCGATTCAGAACAAACATCCGGGATCCGAAAGAGATCACGGTGCTGCTCATCAGTCTTGCCCTCGGTTTGTCGTGCGGAGTTGGGCGTTGGGATCTCGCACTCGTCTTAACGTTATTCTCTCTTGTCGTGCTTTGGTTGCTGGAGTGGCGCGAACCCGAGCAGGTGTTTCGCTCGATGGAGCTGAAAGTAACTACGTCGAATGTGGTGTCAACGCAAAAAGCGTTGCGAGAGGTTTTCAAGACGCACGGCTTTGATAAGGAGTTGCGGGCAGTGGATCGCGAAGCGACGGAAGACTCTCCCGGCAGCATCGTGTATTCAGTTGACGTGAGTCCGACAGTCAGCACCGACGAGATCAGCGCGGACATTCTTGCGATTGATGGGCAGAATGTTCAGGGGATCGAGTGGGATCAGAAGAAGAGTTACTCGTATTTGTATCAGTGAGAAAAGGAGCTGATTATTTTCCATTTGTCATTTTCCATTTTCCATTTGTCATTGCGAGCGCGGAGCGTCCTGATAAATGAAAAATGGAAAATGGAAAATGACAAATGGAAAATAATCAGCTCCATACCAGCTATTACTTAACGCCCGACGTCGTTACTGTCGTGACCGCTTCCGCCGTGTTCGTAAACTTCTGAGCGTAGTCTTTAACAAACTTCTTCATGTCGCCATGTCCCCAGCGGGTGTAGAAGTCATACTTCTTCATCTCGGCGTAAACCTGATCGTAGTTCCAGTTGTAGTGATTGAAACGGTAGACAGCGCCCACAACTCCCGTGCGATGTCGTCCGCCGGCGCAGTGAACGTAAAACTTACCGGTCGAAGGATCGTCAACGAGTTTCAAGAACTCCTGGATTTTTTCGGTTGGCGGATAATCTTTGTCGCTCATCGGAAGATTTACGTACTTCATTCCGAGAGCTTCCACATTCTGCTTTTCGTAAGACTTCGGATCCTGGCGCAGGTCGATCACGGTCTTGATGCCAAGCGCGGCCAGTTGGCTATAGTCATTTTCCTTCGGTTGTCCTCCGCGGAAAAACCGGTCGTCCATTTGCCCGAAATTTTTGATTGTTACAGAAGTCGAATTTGCTTTTTCGATCTCCTGGCTAAAGGCTGAGATCGAGGAAGCGAGAACCAAGGAAAGAACTGCAAAGAAAACAGAAAGGTAGCTACGTCTGGTTGAACTCACTCAAAATCTCCTTATGTCTTTAAAAAGGTAAATCGCGGTTGAGATTCCACAAGCTCGTGTCATGGTTGTCACAGGAGCATCGTGAAAACTGACCGCATTAAACTCACACGGGCCGGGCATTTGCGGCTTGCGGCATTCGCTGGGGGCGCGGCCCCGGACTCGCCGGCGGTACAATTCTCTCACCCAACGCCTCGCGAAATACCTGGCGCATGTTTTCAACAAACACAAAGCGAATGTCTTTAAAAGGCTCCTTCGGCACCTCGTCAAGATCACGCCGGTTCTGTTGCGGCAGGATGATTGTAGTCACACGCGCACGCCGCGCCGCGAGTACTTTTTCCTTTACACCACCAATCGGAAGCACGTTTCCGCGCAAGGTTATTTCGCCCGTCATGGCGACGTCTTTGCGGACAGGTCGCGTCGACAGCGCCGATACCATGGCGGTCGCGAGAGTGATGCCCGCGGACGGACCGTCTTTCGGAATGGCGCCCTCGGGGATGTGTATGTGCAGATCGTAATTGTTGAAGTCTTCTTCGGCGATATCGAGTTCCTTTGCCCGTGACTTTGCGTACGAATACGCGGCCTGCGCCGACTCGCGCATGACCTCACCGAGCTGGCCCGTCAACACAAGGTTTCCCTTGCCCTTCATCCTCAGGGCCTCGATAAAGAGAATGTCGCCGCCGACCGCCGTCCACGCCAAACCGGTCGCCACTCCGACCTGATCTTTTTTGAGAACTTCCTCGGGAATGATTTTCGGCGCGCCGAGAAACTCGTGAACGTTTTTCAAAGAGACTCGAATCCCGCCTTTGTGACCTTCCGCGATCTTGCGGGCCACCTTGCGGCAGATCCTGCTGATCTCGCGTTCGAGCTGACGCAGACCGGCCTCCTGCGTGTATTGCTGAATGATGGTAATCAGCGCGGTTTTTGAGAGGTGAAGATCCTTGCCGGTGATCCCGTTCTCTTCCATCTGCTTCGGCAACAGGTGGCGCAATGCGATTTCGCGTTTTTCCTCTTCCGTGTAGCCCGCGAGCCGGATGACCTCCATGCGATCGCGCAATGCGGGTTGAATCGTGTCGAGCACGTTAGCCGTGGTCATGAAGATCACATTCGAGAGATCGAAAGTGACTCCGAGATAGTTGTCGCGGAATGAATTGTTTTGTTCGGGATCGAGCACTTCCAGCAGTGCTGACGACGGATCGCCGCGAAAGTCTGCGCCCACCTTATCAATCTCGTCGAGCATGATCAGCGGATTGTTTGTGCTCGCTTGCTGCACGGCCTGGATAATTCTGCCAGGCATCGCGCCGACGTAAGTTCTACGATGACCGCGAATCTCTGCTTCGTCGTGAACACCGCCGAGGGAAAGACGCACAAACTTTCGATCGAGCGCCCGCGCGATCGAACGCCCGAGCGACGTTTTGCCTACTCCCGGTGGGCCAACCAGACAAAGGATCGGCCCTTTGGGTTTCTCTTTAAGCTTACGAACAGCGAGTGCCTCGATAATTCGATCCTTAACTTTTTCGAGACCGTAGTGATCCTCGTTGAGAACGCGTTCTGCTTTTTGCAAGTCGAGGTTGTCGACGGAGGATCTGGACCACGGCAGATCCGTCATAATCTCCATCCAGTTTCGCAACGTCGCCGTTTCCGCCGCGTCAGGATGCATTCGTTCCAGCTTCTTGAGCTGTCGCAGCGCTTCATCTTCAGCCGCTTTGGGCATCTTCGCCGCTTCAATCTTTTCTCGGAACTGCGCGGTTTCTTCCGCGAGCTCATTACCTTCGCCCAGTTCACTCTGGATCGCCTTGAGTTGCTGTCGCAGGTAAAACTCTCGTTGTGATCGATCGATATCGGCGCGTGCCTGAGTATTAATCTCCTGCTGGACCGTGAGCACTTCAATCTCTTTGTTCAGGAGATCGTTGACGCGTCGCAGTCTGGCGGTCGTGTCTGCAATGTCCAGCACCGACTGCGCATCTTCAACCTTCAACTCGAGATTAGAAGCGGACAGATCGGCCAGGCGTCCCGCGTCGTCGAGATTGGCGATGATGGCCATCACTTCGGGAGAAATATTCTTTCCCAGGTTGATCGCCTTCTCCATCGATGCACGAACATTTCGAACGAGCGCTTCCACCTCAAGCGAGCGATCCGGAGGTAGAACTTCCTGCATGACATTCACGCGCGAGCGCAGATACTCGCCAGTCGCATCAACCGATTCGATTTGAGCGCGAGCGAGTCCCTGGACCAGTATTCGTATGCGGCCATCCGGCAACTTGAGCATGCGCATGATGACCGCGGCGGTCCCCACCGCATATAAATCCTCGGCGGTCGGCTCTTCCTTGTCGAGATCCTTCTGCGAAGCAAGGAGAATCATGCGGTTCTCCGCCAGCGCTTCATCCACCGCACGGATCGACTTCTCCCGCGAAACGAATAGCGGGACGATCATGAACGGATAGATCACGATGTCGCGCAGCGGCAACACCGGCAGTTCATTTGGAATCTGCAGTTGTTGATCGGTGTCGGGTGTGTCGATTGCTTCGGTAAACTCCGGTTCTTTAACTATTGCCATGGGTGTAACCTTCACGATGCCAAATCATGAGTTCGCGTCCTTTACTGTGACCAGGACTTCCTCTCCCCTTCGATCTTCAATCTTTGGAAGTCGAATATGAAGCATTCCATTGTCAAGTTCGGCGGATGCATTCCGAATACTGACGGTCCAGCGCAAATGCACCACTCGACCAAACTTCCCAAAACTCCGTTCCGAACAGAGATACGAAATGATCCGCCGGCGATTCGGTCTTCGCTTCTTTTCACCCCAGATTCTGAGTCTGGTATTGGTGAGACCGATCTTTATCTGCTCGGCGGTCACGCCCGGAAGCTCGACGCGGATGGAAATCATCTCTTCAGTTTCGCAGAGATCTACCGGCGGCGCCCACGTTCCCGAGGCAAGAGGATTCTCGGCCTCGGTCGCTTCCTGTAAAGCGGCAAACAGCCGTCCCACGCGGTCGCGAAGTCGCTGCAACTCCAGCCGTTCTAATCCGGTCGCACGTATAGGTTTGATCATTAACAGATTCCCCGGTTCGTAGTTACTACTTCTTGCCCGCGGCGTTGCTGGCCCGTGTACGCACGAGGTGTTTGAGTTCGGTCATGAATTCCGATACGTCTTCAAACTCGAGATACACAGATGCAAAGCGAACATATGCGACTTTGTCCAGTTCTTTCAAGCGCCGCATGATCATCTCTCCGATTTTACTCGTGGGACGTTCGCGTTCCGGAGATTCCTGCACATACTTCTCGATCGCATTGACGATACTGTCAAGCTTCGTCGATGGCACCGGGCGTTTCTCACATGCTCGCAACAGACCCGCCATTACCTTGTTTCGATCGAAAGTTTCTCGGCGGCCGTCTTTCTTGACGACCATGTAGGGTATCTCGTCGATGCGCTCGTAAGACGTAAACCTGCGCTCACATCTGAGACATTCTCTTCGGCGGCGAATGGCGTCGCCCTCGCGCGACTCACGAGAATCCACAACTTTATCTTCGAGGTACGCACAGAATGGACATTTCATCTCATTTCAGTCTCCTTCGACTAGATGACCCCTTTATCCTTGATGGTATGGTCCACGGAGTCCGGCGCAAACAACGAGCGCAATTTCGAAAAACTCAGATCGCCGCGGATAACGTAGAAGAGTCCAAACAGAACTGCCGGACCAAAATCAACCAGGTGCAACACGATTGAGAGCGCGGCAGCAGTCTCTTTTTTCACGCCGAGAAATAAAAGGCCCGCAGCAGTTGCGGCATGAAACGCCCCGGCAGCGCCGCCGGGAGTCGGCACCAGTGAGCCGAGCAATGAAAGACCGAGGACAAAGATAGTTTCCGAAAAACCAACCTGGAGATGGAACGCCCTCATTACGAGCAGATTCGCTGCCGCTATGCCGAACCAGAGCAAGGCGGTCCATCCGATGGTTTCGGCGAGCTCGCGCGCGTTGACCAGAACGCGAAGCGCCTGCGCCAGTTGTTCGAGAATGCTTAAGACGAGTTTTGCCAATCGCTGTGGGATGATGCGCCAGCGCGAGAAGAAGCGTTCGAACGCGCCGATCACGACTGACGACTTCTTTCTAAACCACGCAAGAAATCCGATACCGAGAACAGTCGCGGCGAAAAGCCCATAACCCGCGATACGCACACGATCAAAAGAGATGTCTTCCACGAACGGCGGCTTGAACCAGAAAAGATTGATTGCGAACAGAAGCGCCACCGCCGTCATATCGTAAAGCCGTTCAACCAGGATCGTGACCAGTGAAGCGCTTGGTCTCACGCGAGGGTCGCGCATCGAAAGCACAACCGGTCTCACAAACTCGCCGGCCCGTCCCACGAGAAATACTGCGCTGAATCCGATGGTCGTTGCCGCGAAGAGGTCGGAGAAGCGCGCCGCGCTCAGTGGTTTTAGTAACGCACCCCACCGGAATGCCCTGAAAAAGTAGGCTATGCTGATGATCAGCACCGCAATGACCAGCAGAAATGGATCGGCGTTGCTAAGCTCGCGCTGCACTTCTGCCCAATTCAGGTTTCGGCCGAACCACCACAAAAGCACGGAGGCAAGCAGACAGAGAGCCGCGAACTCGACGTATTTACGATAGCTTCGTGTCTCTGTCATTCCGAGTAAGGTCAGATCAAAACCACAACATGTTGGGCCAGTGCGAAAGCCTACTACACGTCCGCAATCTGGGCAAGAATACGCCGAAGGCTTTGGCTAAAATCAAAGGTATCGGAGGGAAAGACATAGCCGAGAACCTGTGCTTATCACGCGGTTTGTGGCAAACTTTGGCTGAACTTTAGTTTAGTACCTGTCGTAATCCGCTCGGAACAAGGGTTTTGCCGCCTTTGAAGAATTCCAGCCAACAGGTACGTACCTGGAGAAGAAACAGTGGGAGCTGTTAAGGCTTTGGCATTGAGTGAAGGAGCCGAGTTGGTTCGCAGGTGTCGCGCGGGCGACGGCGCGGCGTGGGAAGAGATTGTGCAGAGTTATTCCCGCCGCATTTACAACCTCGCGTACCGATTCACTTCGCGTGCCGATACAGCCGAGGATTTGACTCAGGAAGTTTTTGTCAGGGTTTATCGTTCTTTGGATCAGTACGATCCCAAGCAGGGTGATCTTCAAAACTGGTTAATGAGGCTCGCGCGCAACCTGATTATTGACGACTACAGGAAGCGCCAGCGCACACCGCACGACAACCTCGCAGACGATCTCGCCGATCACAGTTATCACCTTCATACCCGGACAAACTCAGTGCAGAAGGAGATGGAGCGACGCGAGCTGGGCGCTCAGGTTCAGGCAGGCATAGACAAGCTCTCTCCGGATTTACGCACGTGCGTAATTTTGAGAGATATCGAAGAGCTCAGCTACCAGGAGATTGTTGACTTGCTGAAGATTCCGGAAGGAACGGTGAAGTCGCGTATCAATCGTGGCCGCATCGAGCTGGCAAAGATTCTTCGGCGCATGAAAGTTGTGGCGATGAGTGAGGCATAATTGAAACGCTCATTCCGGAGGCGGGCAGGCTTAAGGAACGAGCAACGAAAAAAGCGGCAGGAAGCGAAAACAACGATGCTTTGTGTGGATTTCGAAAATTTATTGACTGACTACATTGAGGGAATAGTCGGTCCTGAAACTAATCGACTCATGGGTGAGCACGCGATGAAGTGCCCCGTGTGTCATGAAACACTTTCCGCGGTTCGAAGTGCGCTTGAGGCATGCCGGACGGGAACAGTGCCCTCGCCTTCAAGAGAACTCGAAGCTCGAATTCTCCAAAAAACGATGCCGGAAACGGCAATGCAGTGTGAAGAGTTTGAGGAATGTCTGACTGACTATCTCGACGGCTTCCTGCCCGCGCATCTTTATCATCGTTGGGAACGTCATGCCGCTTTATGTGACAACTGCACTGAGCTTCCCGGTGAAGTAGTCAGATCGATCGGAGCCTGCTACACCTACATTTCCGAAGAGCGACCACTGCCCGCGGGTCTCAACGAAAGAATTCTCCAGGCGACTCTGGGAACCACCTCCCCACAGGAGATCAAGGCTCCCTGGACAGTGCGCGCTGCTTCCCGGTTCCGCCTATGGCTGGATCCGATCATCTCCCCGCAACTCGCTACGGTAGCCACAATGCTGCTCGTCGCGATCCTTGTTCTGACCAGTACGGTTTCAGCGGATGGTTCGATTAGAGGTGTTTACGATGCCGGCCTCCAGCTTGCGGAATTAACGGGTGCACAATCAGTAGGGAGATAGTTTTAAGAAATGATGTACTGCGGCTACCATGCTAAGAATCCGGCGGTCGTTCAGTGCAATCAGTGTGCGCGCTGGTTGTGCCCGGCTTGCGACCATCGCGTGCGTGGTTTTCCTTTCTGTCAGGACTGCATTGTCGCCGGAGTCGAACTTCTGCGACATCATTCAAACGCAAGCCCCACGAATATCCTGAGACGAAAGAGTTCTCCGTTTATCGCGACTCTGCTCTCGTTCGTTCCGGGATTGGGCGCCGCGTACAATGGGCAGACTTCGAAGGCAATCGTGCACTTCGCGATCTTTGCCAGCTTCTTCCAAATGGCGGTGCTGACACAAGGCGTTCTTTTCTTTATTCTGGGAGTGCTGGGAACGTGGTTGTTCGCGGCGGTGGATGCTTGCAGAACAGCGCAATTGATGCGCTCCGGATTAGCGCCGGACGCCGAAGACGACGTAATCACTCGACGTCTTTACGGCAATCCATTTGCTTGGGGCACTACGCTGATCATTATCGGAACTCTGTTTCTGTTGCATACTTTGTTGAGGGTGACGTTGCCGATCAAAGAATTGCTTCCGGTAGCGTTGGTCGCACTCGGCGCGTACATGCTGTTTGATTACGTTCGTCGCGGTAAATCGTCGGATCGCATCGTTCGCTTCGACTCGCGTCGTCCGCCGCCGTCGGTTGTCGCCTCGACAAAGCCGGTAGATACAGCCGCTTTTCGAACTGGTGAAACTACACAGCTCGGACGCCGTGACGTGACGCCGCTTCCGTTTGAACGAAGATCTTAACTGCGGATTATTAATACGGGGTTGAACTTATGTGTTGTGGCATTACTGCTAGAGCTTTTGGCGGACTCGGAGCAATCGTAGCTTTGATCCTCCTGGTAGTCGCCCTTCTAAAACAACTGATCACGCTGGTGGGTTTCCTCCTGGCGGCAGTCAAAATCGCCATTATCGTCATCTTTATCGCCTTAGTGGTTATGATTGTGCTGGCGATCTTCCGCGACCGCTCGCGGAAGCGTCGCGACCTTAACGACATCTGAGCCGTATTCGAGGAGAACAAGTCAGGCAAAAGAACAAGTCAGGAAGGGTGGCTGCCCCCGATGTTAGGAGCGGGGCAAGCCCCCTTCCTGACTTGTTCTTTTGGCTCATAGCTTCTAAACCTTTTGCCATAACTTCCTAATCCACAGATTACTGGGATATTTGCCCATGTAAATCTGTGGATTCTCTTTTCAGTGCGCCTTCCTTATATTTTTCCGCCAAAGTTGCAACGCTTCACAGCCCTGTGGTAGGGTCAGGTCCTTGCAGCACCGGCCGGCTGGATTTCACCTCGGAGGGACCTTGAGGTTTCAATCCACCCGCTGCATCTTCAAGCAGGTAAGCAAAAACAACTTTCCCCTAATTCGCGCAAATCGCTTTTTGGCGAGTTGTGCCTTTCGGTTGTTGCGCATCCCTCTTTTCTGCACAACAACAGGAGCACGATCAAAATGGCCCGAGAAGACCGATTTTATGCCTTCATTATTGCCCATACTTCCCGTTCCCGAGCCCGCGTCCAAAGATTCCGAGTCGAAAAGAGATCAGTCAGTATTTTCTGCATGATCCTGCTGCTGGTTGCCGTCGGTCTCTTTTACGGACTTTACGGACTCACCCAGCAAGCGGCCCACCTGCGAACAAGGTTTGAAAACAACAGGCTTCGGGCTGAAAACGAACGCCAGCGCCAGGAACTCGAAAAACTGAACAACCGCGTGGAAAAAGTCGAAGATACGTCGCGGAAACTGGCTGAGAAATCGGGGGTCGTCGACGCTAACACGACCTTGCCCGGAACCGGCGGACCTGCGTTACCTCTCGATGAAATGGCATTGGAGACGCTGGCCTCAAAGATGGGTCGTCTTGAAGAGGATATGAAAGAGCACGAAGCCATTCTGCGCCAGCGCGGCTATACGCCAACCGTTTGGCCGGTCGAGGGAACACTGGAAGGTGGCTTTGGCGGACGCCGAAATCCGTTCGGCGGGTCGGGCTATGAGTTTCATTCGGGGCAGGACATTGAAGCGCCCTGGGGTGCTCCGGTAGTTGCCGGCGCAAGCGGCAAGGTTTCATTTGTGGGATGGCAAAACGGTTACGGACAACTCGTCGTCGTTGATCACGGCGGCGGCTTGACCACCCGGTACGGCCACCTTTCGCATATCGATGTCGAACTGGATCAGACCGTCAGCCGTGCGCAGTTGCTGGGTAAAGTGGGCTCAACGGGGCGTTCTACCGGTCCACATCTCCACTACGAAGTTCGCATTAACGATCAACCAGTGAATCCGCTTCAGTACCTGCTATTGAGCAATAAGTCGGCAATCGTGGCGTCAAACTAAGATGAAATAAAACAGGGTGGGACGTTTAACCTAAGCTCTTACTTTAACTTAGCATTATAATTCTCTCTTGACAGATCTGACATACTTCGCTTAGTATGCGCCGTCGTTCAATGCAGGGGCGGCAGTATTCAGATCCCCGCATCCCGATTCCACAAGCTTTAAGTCAATGAGTTTAGTTAGTTTTGCCCCCGTAAGTCTGTGCATGCTGAATTAGCGCTCCCCGCGCTCTTCATCATGCATTTTTTGTTGGTTGTGTGTTTCCGTCTAGCACCACTTCTAAGGTGCGACCCGGCTCACAAGCATTAACCAGGTAGATGTAAAAGCTATTACTGCTTTTGCGTCCGTTTTACCGAATCGTTAGGAGGATTCGTTGTTATGTCTAGAATAACCGGTAAGGTCAAGTGGTTTAACAATTCGAAGGGTTACGGTTTCATCGAGCAGCCTGGCTCTTCGGACATCTTCGTTCACTATAGCGCTATCCAGGGCGATGGCTTCAAGACTCTCGAAGAGGGTCAGGAAGTCGAGTTTGAGGTTACGCAAGGCCCAAAAGGACCTCAAGCTGAAAAAGTCACGAAGACGTAGTGTCTCCCCGGCTTGCCTTCCGCAAAGCCACTGACTTGCTTCCGGTCACGGGTCCGGTAAGCTCACAGAAAAAAAGGCGACCATGTGTGGGTGGTCGCTTTTTTTGTTGCCCGGATTTCCCTTCGCTTACCCCTCGCCGCGATCCGCTCTTGCCTTAAAACTAACGTGGCCGCCCTCCACTATTACGGAGAAACACACTCGATCACAACCGAGTTGTTCTTTCAGTCCGTCCGCTTTTGAAGCTATCAAACGATGGAATTTCGGAAAAGAGAGATCCTCCGTTGGTTCGCTACAACTCCGCTTGGCTTCGAGCAATGACGTGTACAGATTTTTGACTACATCGATTTCCCGGTGGGCGTCGCCGCAAACAAAAGAAACTGGTTGCACTGGGGCCGGCGTTGCTTCTCTCTTCACCTGGGCCCGTGCGGCCGACACAGGATCGCGTCCTTCCTCACGCCCCTGCATCGTACGGCGCCAGAGATCGCGGAAGGCGTTGTAACGGGCGGCGAGTGAGTTATAGCGATATCGTTGAGCGTAGGTTAGCGTGCGATCGTCTCCGAGTCGCTTCAGCAGAGTCTCGACACGGCCTTTCGTGTCATAGGGCGGACGCTTCGCCGCGCCATTAAAAAAGATGTCAAACTCAACTCGCAAACGGCGAATGTCGTCTTCCAAACGTGTAAGCTGCTCGTCCGGAGTAGGTTGATGCTCGCCGACTGCATATTTGTTTTTGGCCTGGGCCTGTTGTCTTGATCTAAGAAGCTTGTTATCACGTATTCCCACAGATTTGATTCTCCTGAGGTGAGGGAAAGTAGAGGCGGGCCGGCGTCGCAGGTAAATGACGCGTCTTCAGCAGTCTAGGAGGTTCAAAACGAATGTGTCAACATTTTATTCCCGAGAGTCGCTTGTGTTAGCCTCACGTCCTCAAACCTTATGTCAAAGCCTGAAAAAGCTGCATCAGCGAACCTGCGTCACGTGCCGTCGGTAGACCAGTTGCTCCGCACCGGCGCCGCTCGCGAACTGCGCGAGCTGGTCGGAATTCGGAGGTTGACCAACATCGCACGTTCAGTCACAGCGGAGATTCGTTCCTTAGTCAGAAGCGATCCGGACGCCTTTGCCAACGGCGATGGTTTAGAGGAAACGTTGTTGGCAGAAGCTGTAAAACGGATGCATGCAAATGTGCGCCGTGAAGGCGCAGCAGGCATTAGACCGGTGATTAACGCGACCGGCGTTTTGCTTCACACCAATCTCGGGCGCGCGCCTTTGTCTCAAGCTGCACTCAGCGCGATCGTCGATGCCGGGCGCTATTGCTCGGTCGAATACGACCTCGAGAGCGGCACGCGTGGTGGACGGGCTGGGCGAGTCGAGTCGCTGCTCAAAGATCTGTGCGGAACGGAAGACGCCCTCGTTGTAAACAATTGTGCCGCCGCGGCACTTCTGATCCTGTCTGTCCTCGCCGGCGACGGCGAAACGATCGTTTCGCGAGGTGAACTGGTGGAGATTGGCGGCGACTTTCGTGTGCCCGACGTGATGGCGAGTTCGGGCACTCGCATGGTTGAAGTCGGAACAACCAACCGGACACACCTCGAAGATTATCGACGGGCGATCAATCCAAACACGCGATTGATCATGCGCGTGCATCCGTCCAACTATCGCATCGTTGGATTTGCCAGTTCGCCAGATGTTTCGGAACTCTCGCGGCTCGCGCACGAAGCGGGATTGCCGTTGTACGAAGACGCCGGCTCCGGTCAACTTGGAGACTTGCGAAAGTACGGTATCGACGACGAACCGTTTGTCCGTCAGCTTATCGAGCAGGGCGTGGACGTGGTTTCATTTAGCGGTGACAAGTTTCTCGGATCGGTTCAAGCCGGATTGATTGTGGGTCAACGGTCTATCGTGAGCCGCCTGCGAAAACATCCGCTTTATCGTGCTTTGCGCAGCGACAAGATCAGGCTCGCGGCACTCGAAGCCACGCTAGTTTCACACCAGAAAGATTTGGCCCATAGCGAGGTGCCGGTGCTGCAAATGCTCGCGCTCACATCCGAGGAGCTTTTCGAGCGAGCACAAACGATGATTGACGCTGCGGGCGGCTCTGACCAGCTCAGGCTCGAACTACGGCAGGGCGAATCGACCGTCGGGGGCGGTGCCGGACCGACATCGACATTGCCCACGACACTGATCGCCGTCACACATGCTGAAAGATCTGCGCAGCAGCTCGAACATCAGCTTCGATCTTTCTCACCACCTATAATCTGCCGAATCGCCGATGAGAAAGTGCTGCTCGATCTCCGCACCGTTTTTCCGGATCAATTACCCGCCGTTCTCGACGCCTTAAGACATCTCTGAACCCTTGGAGTGCGGCGGCCTGGCGCCGCTTTGTCATTTGATCTCGTGATCGACCGGCCAAAGCGGCGCCAGGCCGCCGCACTCCAAGGCGCAAAAAACTTTCAAGTGGATTAACAATGCTTGCCACTGTATAATCCTAACCGGCTTTTCCGCCTTCAATCCGCTCGCTTTAACTCTCCACCACCTTGATTCGAATAAAAACTCTCACTACCTATATCTCAGCTTCAGGCCTTGGCCTTTTCGCCGGCCTAAGCGCTTATGCCTGTTGGCACTTAGGTGTGCTGCCCGACGTCTCCGCAGTTTTCCCGGCCTCATCATCCATCACGCATATTCCCGTCGATTCCTCGATCGTCGCCGCTGGTCTGACTTCCTGTTCGCTTATCCTCTGTTTATCGATAACTCGCTTCGGCTTCAGACGTGCCTGGCGTTTCATTCTTGCCGGCGTGGTCTTCTTTACGATCATCGGCGTTGCAGGCTTTCAGGTCTTTGGTCTCGATCTGTTACTCATCCCCGTGCTCTTTAGCGGTGGACTCGCCCTCCTGCTTTCTCAGGTAAATGTTCTCTGGTCTCTCGATCGGCAGTTAGCTCGAACCTTATTTGACTCGCCGCAAAACAACGCTGATTCCGACGCGAATGCACATGCGCGACTCGCCAGCGGTTTGAAACTTCTAAACACGGTCCTGCCACTCAACGAAGCGCTCGTGTTTCAGTATGACGAGTCGGATGCGCTCGAACCGGTGGCGCGTTTGAAAGGTCAGGCTCCGACCACGCATGAAACGCAACGGCTTTCGGTCTGGCGTGAGGGCGTTAAGTTGTGCCAACAAGCCGCTGCTAAGGGGAAAGTAGTAAGTCAAACAACCGAGGGCCAGAAGTCATCGACCGTCGCGGTCCCTCTCGTCCATGAAGGCGAGACGGCGGGCGTGCTTTTGATCCGGCTTGCTTCGGAATATTCGGTCGAGGACTCGCCGTTGTTAGAGGCCGTCGGCTCACAGTTCGCGCGCAACTTGAAACGCGAAAGCTTTTGGCGCAATCCCGCGAGAACACAATCGCTGAGCTACTTCTCGCAAACCGGCAACAAACGAAAGCTCGACGCGCTGAATGTGCTGAAAGCTTTGACAATCGAACAGCGATGCGAAGCGAGCACGCTTACGCACATCGACGACGGAGTTGCGATTGCCTATCTCGACGGAACGCTTGCGCTCGTTAATCCGACTATACAGAGTCTCGCCGGATTGACTTCCGAAAAAGCGCTCGAGCTCGATCTGTTTGCCTTCTTGCACAAGTTTCGCACTGACATTTTTGATGAACCGGAGATCGCCGTTCGTCGTGTTCTGCAGACCGGCATGGAGTATGAAGGCGAACTCAACTTCGACGGGAAAAATCAAATTCTCCACTTGCGGATCTCACTGCTGCGCGAAGGTGAGAAGAACGATCCGATCGGCATCGCTGTTTACGTTAAAGACCTGACTGCGACGAAAGAATACGAGAAGCTCAAGAGCGACATGATCTCGCTGATGTCGCACGAGCTTCGCACACCGCTCACCAGCATTAACGGTTTCGCGGAGTTGTTGACTGCTGACGAGACCATTCCCGCACAGGCGCGCGAGTTTGTATCGATCATCGCCAATGAATCCCAACGTATGTCGCGCATGATCAATACATTTCTTTCCGTCACGCAGTTACAGCGTAAAGACAAGCAGGAGGTCCTCAAGATTCCTCTTCGTCTCGACGAAGTCGTTCGCGACACGATTGCTTCCCTGCAACCGGTAGCAAAGAAAAAACGCATTCGACTGATCGAACAACCCGCACATCGCATCCCGCCGGTAGCAGCAGACCGGAGCCTGATTACCCAAGCGGTAAAGAATCTCGTGAACAATGCAATCAAATACAGTCCGGAGCGAACAACCGTGACGGTGTCAACGGCGCTCGAGGCTGAAGCGGTGAGAGTCTGCGTCGAGGATCGTGGTTACGGCATTCCGGCCGAGGCGAAAGAGCGTGTCTGGGATAAGTTTTATCGCGTGGTCCGTGAAGGACAGGAAAAAGACGAGGAATCAACCGGGCTCGGGCTTTCGTTTGTGCGCGAGGTTGTTGAGCAACACGGCGGGCAGGTCGATCTCGACTCGGAAGAAGGGCGTGGCTCGAAGTTCAGTTTTACTTTGCCCCGACTCTGATTTGTGATTTATGTGCCTCTTTGTGGCTTTAACTTTGTGGCTAATCAGACGCGATTGATCGTGCCGCGACACGTTTCCGCGCCGCAGATGCAACGCTTATCATCGGAATGCAGAGTTGATTCGTAATCAATTGTGATCTCTTCGCCGGCTTCGATGTCGCGCAGGGCGATGAAGAGAATGTGATCGTAAAGAACCTGCATGAACGCGTTTGGGACGCAGGAATGATTGATGTAATGCGTACCGTTTCCTCCGCGGCTGCCGTCCAAACTCCATCGATCATTCACTTCACAGATGCGTAGCATTTTTCTATGCCTGCGTCGTCGAGCTTCGGCGTTTGAAATTTTCTCGCCGGTGTATTCAGCAATCTTCCGTCGCCTCTGGAACGGAATGGTTGCGAAGCATCCTTTGCCGTGGATTAAAGAAGGTTTGATTGTCAGGCCGGGAGCGAGTTGTAGTTTCATGTGCGCGTATCCACGGATTACGCGCGGCAATCCGTGGATCAAAACTACTTCGTTTTGAAAGTGCGTGCTATCAGATCGGTTTGATTACGTATGCGACTCAGCTTGTCGCGCAGACCGGTGAACCGCAGCGCATAGATCGTGCGATTATCGACCTGTAGGTAGTAGGTGCGGCCCAGCATCGGCTTGCCCGTGCGGACAAATTCGTAAGAGATCACTACTCCGTCGAGACGGCCGTTGAATCGTTCTTCTTTGCCTTCGATAAAACCCGGCAGAAAACGCAGTTTCAGATCCTGATCGCGGCGCGCGAGTTCGGACGCTGAGGTACCGGCATCGACAGTCTCTTTGCGAATGGTCAGGAATCCATCCAGCCGATCGCCGTACACAAACTCCGGGTGTTCGTGAGCGGCATCGGGTTCGAGAATGGCCTTCCAGTTGGTCGAGGGAAGTTCGAAAGTGTAGTCGACTTTCTCGTGCGAATAGAGTTGCTGCGCCAACGCGGCCGGCGCGGTCAGTCCAATCAAAATCAAAGCAAAAGCCAAAATCCGTCGCATTTCCTGGGTGGTCTCCTTCGTTGCCCTGTTGAAGATCGCAAGGCCTACGGGTTTTTCAGATGCCCGTCTTAAGCTTTCCCGTTGCCGTTGAGCGTTCCTGCTAACTCGCCGCGCCTCTCGAGATCGCCTCTTTCTGCATGCAGATCAACGCCTCGATTCCGCGGACGCCGAGCGCAACCATCTCATCCATCTGGGCGCGGCTGAAAGGCTCGCGCTCCGCTGTTCCCTGTAGCTCGATGAAGCGTCCGTCGCCAGTGCACACGACGTTCATATCAACTTCCGCGCGCGAATCTTCGTCGTATTTAAGGTCCAGAAGCGCGGTATTGTTCACGATACCGACGCTGATCGCCGCGACCTGATCCGTCGTAAGTGATCTCGAAATTTTACCCAGCTTTAACAGGTGCTTACTGGCGAGCGCGAACGCGACATAAGCTCCGGTGATCGCGGCAGTGCGCGTGCCGCCGTCGGCCTGAAGGACGTCGCAATCGATCGTGATCGTGCGTTCGCCGAGTGCCTTCATGTCGGCAATAGCACGCAAGCTACGGCCGATCAGTCTCTGTATCTCGTGTGTGCGACCGGAAGGACCACCGCGGCCGATTTCGCGCCCCGTGCGTGTTTGCGTCGCGCGCGGCAACATCGCGTATTCGGCGGTGAGCCAGCCCTGGCCTGAATTACGCAGGAATGGCGGCACGCGATCTTCCAGTGAAGCTGCGCAGACGACGCGCGTATTTCCCATTTCGATCAGCACGGAACCTTCCGCGTACGGCAGAAAGCCCGGCGTGATTCGGGCCGGGCGCAATTCGTCGGAAGCGCGTCCGTCAGTGCGTGCGAAGCTCATCGTGTCCCCAGATCTCAACGGCCTCGAGAATAGAAGGAGCAGATCCTAAAAACCGCTCGGCTACTTTAGCAAATCTCTCGGCAGCATCGGTCACATAAAAGTGGTCTAAATCATCACAGAGTTGTCGTTCCTGGTAAAGTCCCAGGGCGTGTTCGTTTGTTAAATCGGAGCTTTCCAGTAGTGATTCGACGTCGTGCGCCGTGGCGGCGCCGGAGTCGATCAGTTGGACGTCTTTGCCGACTGTTTCACTAATCACATCGCGCAGGATTGGATAGTGAGTGCAGCCTAAAACTAAAGCGGCGAGAGTTGTTTTGGTGAATTCAGTTAAATAATCGCGAGCTACCGCGCGCGCGACATCCGTCTCGGCCCATCCTTCTTCAGCGAGAGAAACGAATAGCGGGCAGGCTTTTTCGATCACCTGGCCGGAAGCGCCGAGAGCCGCGATCGCTTTTGCGTAGGCGCGGCTTTGAATTGTGGCTTCGGTGGCGATAATGCCGATGTTCGCGCCTTGCGCGATCTCCACCGCGGCGCGAGAGCCCGGCTCAATCACACCCATCACCGGCACCTTTACCGCTGCGCGTATGGCTGGGAGCGCGAGAGCGGAAGCGGTGTTGCAGGCGACGACGAGTAACTTGATGCCGTGAGCTTCGAGAAATCTCGAATTCTCGACTGCGTAGCGTTCGACGGTAGCTAATGATTTCGTGCCGTAAGGGACGCGCGCCGTGTCGCCGAGATAGACAAAGCGTTCGTTAGGCAGACGTTCGTGAAGGGCTCGATAGACTGTTAGACCACCAACGCCGCTGTCGAAGATTCCGATGGGAAGGTTTCGATCCAATTGAGCGTTGGTCTAAGCGAAGATTTCTGAAACTTTGATACGGAAACCGGGAACAGTGTCGTCGAAGAGTTCATCGGTGTCGTGATAGAGTTTTCTCTCACCGTCAGCCCGAATTACTTCTACCGTTCGCATCCTGGGATCTACGTTCCAAACAGCCTTTGTCCCAAGCTTTAGCCACAGTCCGGTCTTTCGTTCGACCATACGTTTGGAGTCGCTTGGTGATAGTACTTCCACGGCGAGGTCTGGCGCCGCAGTGCGGTATCCTTCTACGCGAATTCCTACTCTGTCGGCGGCGATGAAAGAAATGTCAGGAGCGAGTACCGTATCTGGATCGCTCTCGAGCTTGAATCCCATTTCTGCAGCGGCAACACCTAGCTTGTTCGTCTTTACATAACTCCCAAGAAGTATCGACAGATTCATAGTCACCGCGCCGTGAGGATAGCCTGGAGGAGGCATTGTGAGGAGTTCTCCTTTTATAAGTTCGTGTCGATGTGAGTGGTCCGGCAAGTTCGCTAATTCTTCCGCCGTCATCAAGTGAGTTGTCGTGCTCATAGGCTGTCTCTGGGTCATCCAAGGGGAGTGAGGACTCCCATAATTAATTATGGTGGAGGCGCCGAGAATTGAACTCGGATCCAAAAACCAACGCCGAAGGACTCTACATGCTTATTCGCTTCTCTTTCTTATCAGGCGAACCTGATAAAAATTCGCTCAATGTCGAGTCAGTGAAGCGACAAGACCTCAACATGAGCTAGCCCGACTTTATCTCGCCCACTGCCACGGACCGAAGCAGCAGGCCAGCTCATCTGAGTGACATCTCATTCCACGCGCATGAGCAACTTGCGGCGAGACGCTCGGTGCTTAATTAGGCAGCGAGAGCCAATTCATTGTTATTGGCAATTGTTTTTTCCCTACGCTTTTTAACGAGCTGCATAAGGTAGCCCGGCATGCATCGCGACGATCGTTCAGGTTCCTGTCGAAGCCTGTCGCCCCCTTTTTTGCGAGCGAAGCCATTATAACCGCGGCACCGGAAACCAACAAAAGCACATCCTAAAACCGGTCTGCATCGACGACGTTTCTGCTCCTTTCCGGTTATAATTCCCACTTCTGTGGCTATCCACGTTGTCCGGACCCGTCGAATCAGGGCACTTTGTTTTTGGAGACATTTAATAATGACTTTTAATCACTCGAAATACTCGCCTACAGCAATAATCAACACACCTCCTGAACAACGTAGACACCTGCTGGCACGGCTTTGGTTACCAACTATTTTGCTCCTGGCGCTCGCAGCCGGCGGTTTGACCGGCATTATCGCCGCTTACGAGCTGAACTACTCTCGGGCCGCCACCGAAGTCGCAGCCCTCGCGACCTATCGTCCCAGCGTTGTAACCAGAGTTTATGCTGACGACGGCGAGACAGTTATCGGCGAGTTTGCGCTCGAGAAAAGGATCCCGCTGAAGTACGAAGAGATTCCCCAGGTGCTGAAGAATGCGATTCTCGCCGTCGAAGACGTTCGTTTTTACGATCACATCGGCATCGATCCCATTCGCATCATGGGCGCCGCGTGGAAGAACATCACCACCGACCGTATCGAAGGCGGCTCGACCCTGACTCAACAGCTCACAAAAAATCTTTTTCTCTCGAAGGAACAAACGTACACACGCAAAGTCAACGAGTGGATCCTGGCCCTCCAGATCGAACGCTACTACACCAAAAACCAGATCATGGAGTTGTACACAAACCACATGTTTCTGGGTGCGAACGCGTACGGCATGGAAGCGGGCGCAGAAACCTACTTCGGCAAGCAGGCGAAAGATCTGACGCTCGGCGAAGCAGCACTCCTTGCCGGAGTTCCGAAAGCTCCAAGCGACTATTCGCCGACTTCAAACCCGGCCAAAGCAAAAGAACGTCGCGACCTGGTGCTGGATCTGATGGCTAAAAACGGTTTCGTCAGCCAGGCTGAAGCCGATGCCGCGAAAGCAAAACCGATTCAACTTGCCGACACTGCTTACTACCAGTCACAACGCAAATCATCACCTTTTGATTACCCCGTCGAGTACATTCGCCAGGAACTCGAAGACAAGTACACCACACGTGTGGCCCAGGGTGGTCTGTCGGTCTACACCACGATCAACGTCGAAGCTCAGAAGCGGGCATTTGAAGTAGTACGCGCGGGTTTGCGGCAATACGATCGCACGCACAGTGGCTGGCGCTCCAGCTACACAATGATTCCGACGACGGCTAACAGTGGCAATGGTCCAATAACACAACAGGAACTTGCAAACTATAAGCACCCTGACTGGTACGGCAACGAGTATGAACCAGGCCGTTACCTGATGGGTCTGATCATGAAAGTGGACCGCCCGCGCAACGAAGCCACAGTTCGCTTTGGCAATTTCACTGCAACCGTGACTGCCGCCGATATGGGATGGGGAAAACGTCAGCCGAAAGACGAGTTTAAGAACGGTCACCTGGCGGAGTTTGAGATCAAGGAAGTAGACGAAAAGAATCGTCGTTTGACGGTTGAATTGTCTCAGGTGCCGGCGGTCCAGGGTGCGATGATGACGCTCAACGCAAAGACCGGCGAAATCGTCACGATGGTTGGCGGATACGATTTCTACACCAACAAATTCAACAACGCCACACAAGCATATCGACAAACCGGTTCGGCATTTAAACCGTTCATCTACACGGCAGCAGTTGAATGGGGCATGACGCCCGAAACTCCCGTGAGTGGAGCGCCTATTAAGATCAACGACTGGCAACCACACAACTACGATGGTTCGCTCGGTTCCGGCGACATGCCGATGAAGACTGCCCTCGCGAAGTCGATGAATATTCCCGCCGTGCATTTACTGCAAACGGTTGGTATTCAAACGGGCGCTCAGATGGTTCGGCGGTTTGGTGTCAAAGTGCCGATGTCTCCATATCTTCCTTCAGCCCTGGGCGCGACGGAAGTGCCTCTCGATCAGATGGTCTCCGCTTACTCGGCTTTTCCAAACAAGGGCATTCGCGTTGAACCGCACTTGATTCGCAAAGTGCTGGACCGCGACGGCGCGGCGCTCGAGGAATGGGAACGAACCACGTACAAGGTGATGAACGAATACGTGGCCCTGACAATGGTTTCGATGATGCGCGGTGTTGTGACTGGCGGAACCGCAACCGCCGCGAGCACACTCCCACATCCGGTTGCCGGAAAAACCGGCACAGTGAACGACCACACCGACGTGTGGTTCATCGGTTATACGCCGACCTACGTGACCGGTGTTTGGATGGGTTATCCGGGTAAGAAGAAACCATTGGGCAACGACATGACAGGCGGCAAAGGCGCCCTCCCGATGTTTGTCGAGTTCATGAAAACCTATCTTAAGGATAAACCTAAGGAAGAGTTTCCGAAGGCGCCCTCGATGCCCGAAGACATGCGCGAACTTTTCCGGCAGCGGCAAAGGGAGTTGGCTGCTGAACGTGCCGAGTTCGCTGCCGCGGCCGCGGATATTGAAGATGAGGATACGTTGCCCGCCGGCTCGACCGAGCCAAAACTCGAACAGGAGACAATGCCGCCGCCACCAAAGACAGACGACGGAGTCGCAAATCCGCCTGCGAAGACAGAAGCCGCAACGCCTAAAGTTGAACCAACGCCTCCGCCGGTAGTCAGACCGCGTGAAGCCGAACCCGCAAAGAAGAAGAAGGGTAAAAAAGGCGACGGCGAACCGTAAAAGACAGGATTGAACTTAACTACCTCAGTCGCCGTACTCTCTCCAACGCCGATGTATTGTCCAAACTGTAGCCAGCAACAGATTTCCGAAGAGATGCGCTTCTGCTCGCGTTGTGGCTTCTCGCTGGGTATCGTGAAGGAGTTACTGACGAGCGGCGGAGCCCGTGTGGAGAGTGATCTCCAGGCACAATCCAGTCAACCTTCCTCAATGCACTGCAGCGTCCGAAGAGCAACGTGGATAATGCTCGCCTGCCTGCCGCTGTTTTTGTTTGTCCTGCTGATGATAGCCGTAGACGACGATTTCGCCGTACTCCTTCTGATTCCGCTTCTTGCTTTTCTCTTCGGTTTCTTCCTGCTGCTTTATGGTGTCTTCTTTGCGGAGAAAAGAGCGCGGCGGTCAAAACAATCAAACCAGCCACAGGTTGCCACGACAGAACAACCGAGCCTTGCCTCCATGCGATACGCGGAACTGTCCGCGGCCCGGAGCTTGCCCATCGATACTTTAGCCGTCCCTCGAGTGGACACCGCGAAGATGGCTCAGCCTCCCAGCGTTACAGAGAACACGACCAGGCTACTCGACGACGAACGCGACTCACACTCCCTCGATGCGTCACGGTAAAAGCTTCAATACCTGCCGCGTGATCTCGTCGCGGTCCAGAATCTCAACACACACAATCTTCTCGTCGAGCACGTCCAGAACAGTTAGCCCCTCTTCGACGTCCAACAGGACGTTTCGGTGATTTGGTCCCCACCCGCCTTTCGGCCTGGGCACACAATAAAACGTGGCGCAGTTTTCGTCGCAGCGGCATCTATCGACGAGCGCAAGCGAATGCACTTGCGCCGCCAGTTCCGGTTCCCCATCCGCGACGAGTAAGTTTTCCAACTCAGCCGCCAGCTCAGGCAAAACATTTCCGAGTATCAGCGACATACTGTCCTATCCTAACTTAGACACAGGAAGGCACATAAGTCACAAAAATTCTTTAGTAAAGTCGTTTGTGCTTTTTATGCCTTCTTGTGGCTTTGATCTTTTGAGGCAAGCTAATTGCACTGATACACTTCGCGGCATGCGCCGCATCGTTTCGTTTCTTCCTTCAGCAACCGAAATGGCCTGCGCTCTCGGTCTCGCTGACTCCATCGTCGGCATCACGCACGAGTGCGACTATCCGCCTGAAATAAAAACTAAACCCGTCGTCGTTCGCAACGTGCTGCCACTCGAGACAATGAGCCAGAGCGAGATCGATCGAGCAGTAGCGGAACGAATACGCGAAGGAAAAAGTCTTTACGAGATCGATGAACAACTGTTGCGCGAACTCGCGCCCGACCTGATTCTCACTCAGAACCTCTGCCAGGTCTGCGCGCCCTCGGGAAATGAAGTCACGCAAGTAATTCGTGCGCTTCCAAAGACGCCCGAGATCCTCTGGCTTACTCCGCAATCGCTCGAAGAGATATTCCAAAACGTTCGGGACCTCGGCGCAGTAACAGATCGCGGCGCGGAAGCCGAGGCTTTAGTAAACGACTGCCGGCGCCGGCTAAATAACCTCACCAACTTAACCGCAAAAGTTTCACGCCGTCCACGTGTCTTCTGTATGGAGTGGCTCGATCCGGTCTACGCGAGTGGCCACTGGGTTCCGGAGTTAGTCAAAATAGCGGGCGGCGTCGATGAGTTGGGCCGGGAACGAGGCGAGTCGGTGCGAATCTCGTGGGAAGAGCTCGCGGCCTGGGCGCCTGAAGTTCTCGTGCTCATGCCTTGCGGCTTCAACCTCCAGCAGACGATGAAACAAGTCTGGAGTGTGTTCGCCTGGAAACCCGCCGAACACTTCTTCGATCTCCCCGCCGTGCGTAACGACCGCGTCTATGCAGTTGACGCAAACGCACTGTTTGCGCGGCCCGGCCCACGCGTAGTCGAAGGCGCCAAACTATTGGCGCAGTTAATTCATCCCGATTTGTTTGACTCGACCCCGCCCCCGAATCTTGCCCAACCAATAGACATTCCGCTACTCAGAGGCACGCTGACTGAAGACAGAGATTACTACATGGAAAACGGCGCGATGGTCTTTACCGCCGGCTACCTCCAACGCCGCGGCTACTGCTGCGACAGCGGTTGTCGTCACTGTCCTTACTAAATCGTAGCGGCTATACTAAACGCACTGCGTAAACTCTCTCGGCGGTTCACCGTCGCTGAAATTTAATAGATTGGAAATGCCAAAAACATGCGCGCTTTGCTCATTCGCAGTCTTGTACTGCTCGTTGCCACAGCGATCAGCGCTGCGATTTTCGTGAATACCACTAAGTCCAGCGCAATGAATATAAACACTGACGAGAACCCTCTGATTGCGAAATGGGAAGGCCCGTTCGGTGGGATACCGCCCTTCGACCGCGTTCAGATCCCGCTCTTCAAACCCGCGCTTGAAGCCGCGATGGCCGAACAACTCAGCGAGGTCCAGCGCATCGCCTCCGATCCGGCAGCGCCTAACTTCGAAAACACGATTGGCGCTCTTGAGCACAGTGGCCGTACGCTGAACCGCGTCGGCACGCTCTACGGAGTTTGGGGCGCAACAATGAGTGGACCGGAGTACCAGGCTGTCCAGCGCGAAATGGCGCCGCGTCTCGCGGCCTTCAACGATCAAATCACGCAGAACGAAGCACTCTTCAAACGGATCGAAGCCGTTTACAACTCGCCTGCAAAAGCGAAGCTGAGTCCCGAAAAGCAGCGCGTGACCTGGCTCTACTACACAAACTTCGTTCGCGCCGGCGCGCGCTTGAACGCCGAGTCAAAGAAGCGTCTTTCCGAGATCAACCAACAACTCGCCGGTCTCTACACGAAGTTTGGTCAGAACGTTCTTGCCGAAGAAACGGATCAATTCATCGTGCTCAAGAGCGAAGACGAACTTGCCGGACTGCCGCAGTCGTTGCGCGATGCCGCTGCTGCTGCCGCCGAAACAAAGAAGCAGCCCGGCTCGTGGGTAATCATGAACACGCGTTCGTCGATCGATCCGTTTTTGACTTACTCCGATCGCCGCGACTTGCGTGAAAAAGCGTGGCGCATGTTCGTCAACCGCGGCGACAACGGCGGCGCGCATGACAACAACGCCATCATCACCGAGATCCTGCAACTCCGCGCCGAACGCGCGAAACTCCTGGGATTTCCAACACACGCGCACTGGCGTCTCGAAAACTCGATGGCCAAAACACCCGAACGCGCAATGGAGTTGATGGAAGCGGTCTGGAAACCCGCGGTCGCGCGTGTGCGCGAGGAAGTTGCCGATATGCAGGCGCTCGCGGACAAGGAAGGCGCGAAGATCAAGATCGAACCGTGGGACTATCGTTACTACATGGAGAAAGTTCGAAAGGCGAAATTTGACCTGGACCAGAATGAAGTCAAGCCTTATCTACAGCTCGAGAAACTCCGCGAAGGCATCTTCTGGGTTGCAGGCGAGCTGTTCAACTTCAACTTCACGCCAGTTACAAATGTTCCTGTGGCTCACCCGGACGTTCGCGTTTGGGAAGTGACCGACAAGACTTCGAAACGTCACATCGGCTTGTGGTATTTCGATCCGTATGCGCGGGCAGGCAAACGTTCGGGCGCGTGGATGAACGCGTATCGCACTCAGGAACGGATCAATGGTGAAATCACCACTATCGTTTCCAACAACTCAAACTTCGTCAAAGGCAAGCCCGGCGAACCGGTGTTGATATCGTGGGATGACGCGACCACGATGTTCCATGAGTTTGGCCATGCGCTACACGGGCTGAATTCAAACGTCACGTACCCGTCAGTTGCCGGAACGGCAGTCGCGCGCGACTACGTCGAGTTTCCGTCGCAGTTGCTCGAACACTGGCTCTCGACACCCGAGGTGCTGCAAAAGTTTGCGCTTCACTACCAGACGGGCAAACCAATCCCGCAGGCTCTGGTCGACAAGATCACCCGTTCCGCAACATTCAACCAGGGTTTCGCCACTGTGGAGTATTTATCGGCCGCCCTCGTGGACATGAAGCTACACCTTGCGGGCGACAAGAAGATCGACGCCGACGCCTTCGAGCGCGAAACTCTTACGCAACTCGACATGCCAAAGGAGATCGTGATGCGACATCGAACGCCTCAATTCCTGCACATCTTCTCGGGCGATTCGTATTCAGCCGGCTACTACAGTTATCTCTGGTCGGACGTAATCACCGCGGATGCATTTGGAGCTTTCGTGGAAGGTAAAGGCCCGTATGATAAGGCGGTAGCCGAGCGACTGCGAAAGCATGTCTTCTCCGTAGGCAACACGATCGATCCGGCGGAAGGCTACCGTACGTTCCGTGGACGCGATCCTAAGATTGACGCGCTGATGAAGAAGCGAGGCTTCACGCCGAAGAGCTAAGGCCCCAAACAAAACAATCCACAGATTAAGCAGTTTCAAATCTGTGTAATCTGTGGATCACTCTAAGCAAGTTTAAGTCAAGAAAACAGAACAAGTCAGGAAGGGTGGCTTGCCCCCGCTTTACCGAGAGAGCGGGGGCAAGCCACCCTTCCTGACTTGTTCTGCTCCTTAGACTCTCTTAATCTCTGCGGCCGCCCATGAACCGCAGCAGGAAGAAGAAGAGGTTGATAAAGTCGAGGTAAAGCGACAACGCTCCCACCACCGCATACGACCCGACACGCCCGTCAGGCAGTGACACCGCCATCTCTTTCAAACGTTGCGCATCCCACGCAGTCAGTCCGGTAAACACCAGCACACCAACTACCGAGATGACAAAGTGCAAGGCGCTGTTCTGCCAGAACAGACCGACGATTGAGGCAAGGATCAATCCGATCAGTCCCATGAACATAAACTGGCCCAACCCCGCCAGACTCCTCTTGGTCAACGAGCCAAATACAGCCATCGCGCCAAACATTCCCGCCGTAACGACGAATGTCAACATGATGGATGCGCCCGTGTAGATCAGGAAGATTACTGACGTAGTGACGCCTACCATGGCGGAGTAAAGCAGAAACAGTCCGGCGGCAGTCGCCGGGGCCATCTTCTCGACCCGAGCCGAAAGGTAGAACACGAGGCCAAGCTGTCCCAGCACCAAACCCCAGAAGAAAATTCGATTAACAATCAATGTCTCTATTAAGAACGGCGAGGATGCGACGCCCAGCGCGGTTACCGCCGTAACCACCAGGCCCGCGAACATCCAGCCATAGACTTTGCTCAAAAAAGCGGTAACGCGAACGTCGCGAATATCCGCCGGCATTAACGTAGATTGGTTCCAACTCATCCTTTAACTCCTTGTCGGGCATTCCCAACTGTTTTCAATCCCGCCCATTATAACAAAGCGCACGCAATAGAGCGTCTCCTTGGAGTGCGGCGGCCTGGCGCCGCTTTCCCCTAAACTCACAAATCGATAACAAAGCGGCGCCAGGCCGCCGCACTCCAAGGAGACGCTTGACTGGTCTCGTCACCGAGAGTTAAATCACTCAAGTCTTTACCTCACACACAAGGAGAATCCTCATGGACAAAGATTGGCCTCACGCTCCAATTCATCGCCTCGGGTCCGACGGTATTTATATGATTACTGGAGCCACCTTATATAAAACTAAGTTCTTCTCGACACCGGAAAAGCTGACGTTGGTTGAAAGAGAGTTATTGACTCTCGCAAAGCAGTACGCCTGGCAGTTGGAAGCCTGGGCGGTTTTTGCAAACCACTACCACATGATTGCACGTGGAACTTCCGATTCCGAACAACTCAACGCCTATCTGAATCACTTACATTCAAACACAGCACGCGCGCTCAATGCGCAAGATCGAATTGAGGCGAGGCCGGTTTGGTATAACTTCTGGGAGACAAGACTGACGTTCCAACCCTCATACCTGGCGCGTCTCAACTACGTTCATCAAAACCCAGTCAAACACGGACTTGTAAGCGTTGCCAATCAATACCCATGGTGCTCTGCCGGTTGGTTTGAACGAACCGCAGCCGCGGCAACCGTTAAAACAATCTATAGCTTCAAAACTGAAAAACTCAAGATTGCCGACGACTACTGAGCGCGACCGACATTTTCATTGACATCCGGACACCGAGAAGGAATTATCGATGTGTGTTCCCCGAAGATATTGAAACTTCAGGAGGGATCTATGGTTACCAAAAGCTTTTTGGCCGTGTTTGCAATCCTGCTGTTTGCCGGGACCGGCTTTTCGCAGTTTGGACAATCCAATAACAACCGGTTGACTGACCTCACGGGACGTTTGTCACGCGAGGCGGGGGAGTTTGCGGATCAAAACTACAGCAACTATGTAAACGGAACGCGCAACATGCGCCGTGATATCGAGGCGGTGATGGCGTCGCAGCAGTTTGCCGCGTCAGCGCAAATCTTCTACCGGATGGTCGTCGACCGGCGCCAGAACGCAGATCTGCGCGATGCGTTCGAAATGCTGCGGACGGCCGCCAGTGTCGTTGACCGCTATAACCTTCAGCGAAACAACTGGAACAACATTCAACGGTTGATGACGGAAATTTCCCGCGAACTCGGCAGCCCGGGCGGCGGAGGCGGAGGCCCACAGTATCCGGACACTGGTGGACGCAGCGGAAGCATGACGTGGCGAGGTCGCGTCGACGACGACGTCCGGATCAGAATTCGTGGCGGTACGGCCGACGTCGAAACAATCGGCGGTACGCCGTATCACGACGCGCAGCCAAATTTCACGAATTCTCTGCCGAATCGACGCGCGACTGTCAGGCTGGTAAGTAAGCGTGGGCGTGGTGAGGTTTTTATCGAACAGCAACCATCGCGTGAAAACGATTTCACGGCGGTCATCCGTATCAGGGATCCACGCGGCGGCGCTTCGGAATATGAATTTGAGATTCAGTGGTGACGGTTAGTTGTCGACGATGATCTCGTCGACGAAGATCCACGCGTCCCCGCCGCTGCCGGGATGCCATGAAGGGATCTTGCCGAAGTTCACCGCACGCAAACGGATGTAGCGTACGTCTTGAAGTGCGATCGTTTTGACGAAGTCTCTGGTAACCACGCCGCCGTGCTTATCGGAGACTTCGTTCGCGATCGAAAGGGCGGGACCAAATGTCTTGCCGTCGGTTGAGAGTTCCAGGTCAACGCGGCTCGGCATCCAGATCCACGAGCCGATATCCTGTAAAAATCCCACGCCGATCTTCGACACTTTCTGAATTTTTCCCAGATCGACGACGGCGACGAAGTCTTTCCCCCAGTATCCCTGCCACCCACCGCCGCTCCAATTCGTAGTTCCGCGAATACCATCGATCAGCGCAAAGTCTCCGCCGCCCGTGTATTGCGGGCTGTAGTTTGACTGCAACGCGATGGTCCAGTCGTGCGGTATGCGATGGTAAGTGGCGGTCGTAACGAGGCTCCGCGTTGTGCCCTGCCGCGACATCGCGCGTGCCTTGACGATCGTGTTTGTTTCGATAACAAACGGCGATGTGAATCTCCGCGAGTTGGCATCCGGCTCTGAGCCATCGATCGTGTAATAAATGTTCGTGGGGCTGTCAGCTCCGCTGATACTGACTTCAAGCCGATTTTTAAACGTCCGGCCCGCGGCTTTGATCACAGGCGCCGGAATGATCTCTGAAGCCGAGATCCGCGAAACCGGCTCATTTCCTGCCCCGGTTCCCCAACTCAAATTCGGTTTTGGTCCCATTTGCAAAACCAACTCGCCACCGGCCATCAAGTCGTCGTGAACAAAGAACGATTTCGCGTAAGGCTTACCGTTCAGGTTCGCCGACTGAATGTAAATGTTCGCGTCAGAAACGCCCTGCGCCTTGATCGCAAACGTGCGACCGTTCTCGAGTTTGAAACGGATCTCGGGAAACAGTGGCGAGCCAATCGCATAAACCGTCGAACCCGGAGTAACAGGATAAAATCCGGCGGCGCTCAACACGTACCACGCCGACATCTGCCCACAATCTTCATTGCCTATCAAGCCGTCCGGCTCGGGTTTATAAAACTGGTCCATGATCTGTCGCACGCGCGACTGAGTCTTCCACGGCTGACCCGCATAGTTGTAGAGATAAGCCATGTGATGACTCGGTTCGTTTCCATGTGCGTACTGACCAATCAGACCGGTGATATCCACTTGTTCACGCCCGGTGGTCCTGCTGTCAGCGGTAAACAACTGATCGAGCTTGTCGGTAAACTGCTTTCGCCCGCCCATCAATCGAATCAGACCGTCGATATCGTGCGGCGCGAAGAACGTGTACTGCCAGGAGTTTGCTTCGGTAAACGCAAACGTAACTTCGCGCGGATCGAAAGGCTCGAGCCAGTTGCCGTTACTCCGCGGCCGCATAAAGCCCGACTCACGATCGAAGACGTTCTTGTACGACTGTGCACGTGCGCTATATCGTTGGTAATCGTCTGTCCTGCCAAGCATCCGGGCCACCTCGGCAATACACCAATCGTCGTACGCATACTCGAGCACTTTGGAGACTGACTCGCGCTCCTCCTCCATCTCGATGAAACCCTTGTCGATGTATGGACCAAGTCCGAAGTGTCTCAACTCAGCACTGTGCTTCATCGCCGCAAACGCTTTATTCAAATCGAAGCCGTCGATTCCTTTTGCGGCCGCATCGGCGATCACGGAAACGGCGTGATATCCGATCATCGTGTCGGTTTCGTTTGCGGCCAACTCCCAAACGGGCAGACGTCCGCCCTGCTCGTATTGGACGAGGAAGGTCTTGATGAAATCGCGTGTGCGTTTTTGATCGACAATGGCGTAAAGCGGATGCGCCGCGCGAAACGTGTCCCAGAGCGAAAAGACTGTGTAGTTTGAGAAACCGGCGGCGTTGTGAATCCTGAAATCTCGCCCACGATAACGGCCGTCGACGTCCATGAAAAGATTCGGCGCCGTCATTACGTGATAGAGGCTGGTGTAAAGGTTTGTTAACTGCGCGTCTGTGCCGCCGGTCGTCGTGATCTTGCTGAGTTCCGTATTCCAGGCAGTTACAGCGGCACTTCTTACCCGCTCGAAATCCCAGTGGTTCAACTCCGCGGTGAGGTTCTTCAACGCTCCATCTGTGTCGACGGATGAAATCCCGACCTTCACGAGTACAGGCGCACCGGCGCGCGTATCGAAACGGAAAAATGCCTTGAGATTACGGCCACGCGATTCACGCGACGGGTCGGGAGTCTTGTCTTCAGATGTAAATCCGAACGCAGTAAAAGGTTGTGAAAACTCGAGCGCGAAATAAACAATCTGATCTTTGGCCCATGCTTGCGAGCGTCTCCAACCTACCGCGGTCGCAGGCCCCGTAACGCGAAGACCGGAATCGATAACTTTATCGCGGTGGCTGAGGTCCATGACGACGTTCGATTCGATGTTGCGTGGAAAAGTGTAACGATGCATTCCGACGCGGGCGGTAGCGGTTAGTTCAACGAGGATATTGTCGTCGTCGAGCTTTACCGAGTAGTAACCGGGTGAAGCACTTTCGTTTTTATGCTGAAAACGCGAGGCATAACCCTTCTCGGGGCGGCCGTCATTTAACGCGTTGTAGAAGACCTCGCCTACGTTCGGCATCAACAGGATATCGCCGTAATCGGATATCCCCGTGCCGCTGAGGTGTGTATGACTAAAGCCGTAGATGATCGAATCGGAATAGTGATAACCGGAACAGCCATCCCAGCCGGTCAATCTCGTGTCAGGGCTGAGTTGGACCATGCCGTAGGGAACGATCGCTCCGGGAAATGTGTGGCCGTGACCGGCGGTGCCGACGAATGGATTAACGTAGCGCGTGAGATCTCTTTGAGCACAAACTTGCAGGGGTAAGAGCAGTAAACAGAGAAGACGCAGGATTTTCATGGCGCAACGGCGATTGCGTAGACCAGTCGTTCCAATGCCTGTAGATCTCTCAAGTCGAGCACTTCAACCGGCGAATGACTGTACCGGCCCGGCCATGACAAACCGGCGTGCAAGACGCCGTAGCGAACGAAGTCAGAACCGTCAGTACCGCCATTTGTAGCGCCTACCTGCAATGGAATTCCGTGGGCACGCGCGATGTTCAAAATGCGGGCCAACTCGGCGGGAGGAGTGACGGAAGAGTTGTCGAGTCCACGAATTACGGCGCCCCGGCCGAGCGGCGCGTGAGCAAATCTCGACGTTTCGAGAGGCGAATCGGAAGAGACAAATGTGTCGACGCTGTACACGCGTTTTACTGACGAACCGTAATGCCGCGCGAGTGCCATCGCGCCTTCCAAACCTGTCTCCTCGCGCACTGACCACGCAAAGATAACCTTACGTTTCATAGTCGCGGGTTGGAGTCGTCTCGCCGCTAGGATCAGCGCCGTCGAACCTGCTCGATCGTCGAGTGCGCGTGCGGTAAAACGATTGGCGCCGAGGCGTGTCGCGTATTTATCGGCGGTGACTGACAGCCCGGTTGTAACGCCGAGTTGTTTCAAGGCGGCAGCGTCCATGCCGAACCACGCCGTTAGTGCTTCGGGCGGCTTCGCAGTTGCCGTTTCTCTGGGGACGAAAACACCGCGCAGGGGCCGTTTGGCCGCATCGTCGAAATGAAGCAGGGCCGGCTGTCCTTCCCAAAGCGATGGAAAGAGTCCGCCGCGCGTGCGCAGCGAAACGGCGCCATCCGCGGCGATGTTGGTTACTTCAAAACCGACTTCATCGAGATGCGCTATGAACATCAGCGGATCGCGATCCGGTCCGGCCTCGAGTATGAGATTTCCTTCCTCGTCGGTACGGGCGGATGACCGAGCCCACGCGGGAAGCGCGGCTTTGATTGCTTCGCGAACTTCACGTTCGTGTCCTGAGACAGAAGGGATATCGGCCAGCGACTTCAATAAGTCTGCAGTCGGAGAAAGAAGATCGGAGCGTGGCGACTCCACACTCCTTGCAGGCAGCGCAACCCAACGTGTTGGACCACCAACGCCCGACGCCTTTTGCACGGCGGCCAGCAGTTTATCGGCATCGGCAACCTGAACACTCTCGACGAGAGTTCCGGGATAACGAACCCTCGGCGCGAGTATTGTCAGTGAAGTCAAACCGGTGGACGCCGGAAGATACGGCGGCTTCTCCGCTTTGCGCTGTACTACGCCCTGCGAAGTGTCTGCGCCGTCTGCCGCCTGGTCCACAAGTGTTACTTCATCAACTCGCCCAAGCGTTCGCAATACTGCTTCGAGGCCATCCTGTCCAAAGCTCTTCAAAGTGGTCAGCAGAAAGATCGTTTCGCCATTGCTGACTGTTCCCTGCGCCGCGCTCGCGACGGCGGCGCACCCGACACGCACGCCTGCAAACGGTCCGGAAACAAAGTCACCATACGACCATGCCACTGAATCGCGCACGACAGGATTCAGCATCTCCACGCCGAGACGCTCGACTTCGGCTTTGGAAGTCGCCCCGACGTCGATCCACAAATCGTCGAGTGTCGTGAGCGGCGCATTCGCAACACGACCGCGCTGCAAGTGTGTGCTCTTAACGATAATCACGCCGGGAACACTGCCGGCGCGGGTCATTATCCTGATCCGTTGCCCTTCGTGAAACTGAACCCAGAGGGGATGCAGCCGCACGGCGCCGGCTTCACGCAGACGCACGTAACCCTCGTCAGTGATTTCAGTGACGGCGAAACCAGGACGATCCAGTCCACACGCAATCACACGTCGCGGGCTGCCGCTGCCTTTGCGTAACACGAGATTCCCAAGCGCATCACGTTTCCAGCCCGGCATTGCCTGTTGAATTGTGTCGGTGGCGAGATGTTCCCAGCCCGGAGGCGCATCAAGTGCGAGCCAGCCGCGCAAAACAGTTGCGCTGTCGCTGCCGTTCTGGGCAAACGGATTGGAAGAGAATGAGAGGCCCAGCAAAAGAAACAGGGCTGTGGAAGTAACACGGCGAAAGGGAGACTTCGTGCTCATGCTTCAGAGCAGTTCTCGCAATGCGAAAGACGCAAAGCGGTTTTAATGGTTGTAGAAGGCTTGGCGACTCTTCGCCTTTGCGGGAATATCCGTCCCTACTCGGATGCCGGCAGGGAATGAATCAAACGTCGAATGCGATCGGCAAACAGCACGTCGATTTTGCATGGTTCGATTACTTTCGTAACCTCTCCCAAACCGAAAGTCGGATGCATCATCGCCTGACCTGTGCGGTAGGTCCGCGTACGATCATAAGGAGCCCCAGGCTTTGCCGCGGAACGCTTGGCACCATCGTCAGCCGCAACGCCGCTCTTGAACGCGCTGCGCTCTCCACACTTCGGACAACTTACTCGTGAGACTTGTCCACGCTTCGTGACGGAGACGACGACGTGACCGCGCACCTCGTTACAAACAATGCAAAGCTTCTCGACACGCTCGCCAACTGTAAAAACTGGCTTATTCATCGATCTCTCCTCTTGAGTTTGTATAGGTCCTATAAGTCCTTCACAGGACCTATAGGACCTATTTAACCAATTACCAACGGGGCTCGCGATTGCCGCCACCACCACCGCCGCCGCCGTAACCGCCACGGCCGCCGCCACCGCCGCCGCCGTAACCACCACGGCCACCGCCGCCACCGCCACGGCCGCCACCAAAACCACCGCGGCCGCCACCGCCACCACCACCGCGATTACCGCGGTCTTCGCGTGGGCGAGCTTCGTTGACGGTCAAATTCCGGCCATTGAATTCCTTGCCGTTAAACTGTGAGATAGCCGCTTCACCTTCTTCTTTCGAAGCCATTTCAACGAAGCCAAAGCCGCGTGAGCGTCCGGTTTCGCGATCTTCAACGACGGACGCTGACTCAACCGTGCCTGCCTGTGCAAACAGTTGCTGCAGCTCGTCGCTGGAGGTTTGGAAAGCAAGGTTTCCTACATAAAGTTTCATGGACATGTAAATGCTCCTCTCCCGCGTCTCAGGAGTGTCAAAAAGAAGCTTTGAATCGAAGTGGGCTCCGTTGTAACGGTAGCAGCGAAAGCTCGAGTTCGGATGCTCAAGATGAGCGGCTTCTGTAGTTTAGGTCAGGCCTGCTCTCGAATCATCTAAAACGCCGCCGCCAACTCACCGAGGCACGGGGCGCATCACCGTTGATGCGCGAGAGAGGGATTAACAGTGCGTATGATGCACTACAGACGGCTTACTTGCAAATCCTGACTTGCGCTTAACGGAATTGGTGCTATACTGCGCGTCCTCCGTCCAGACGTTCGTTCCAAAAGAAAAGCATTTAGGTTCTCCACCCAGGTTCTGGTGTGCGACGCGGCCTCGCCGCCGAAATCGCATTTCCAGCTCATGCTTCCTCCTCCCAAGCCTTAGCTATCTTTATGTCTCTACGTCTTCAAAATCTCAGCCTACGTTGTGTTTCCCGCGCGGTTTTTCTCGCCGTTGCGGGCGGCTCCACACCCCTACCAACCCACATTCAATCTGGAGGAGAAAAGTATGAAGAAAGTTAGCGCGTTCCTTATTCTAGCCGGACTTTGCGCCGCTGTTTTCTTTTCGTCGCCGGTGAGCAGTCAGGACAAAAAAGAAAAGCTTCGCAAAAGCTCACACAAGATTGAAAACAGCTACATCGTAGTGCTTGATGACTCCGTCATCGGCGAACGAGGTCGCTTCTCCATCGCACCCTATGTCGCCTCAGAACTGGCAGGAACTCACCGAGGCCAACTCAAACACGTTTATCAGCATGCGATCAACGGCTTCGCAGTCGAGATGAGCGCAGAAGACGCCGAACGTCTCAGCAACGACTTCAGAGTTGCCTATGTTGAAGAAGATGGCGTGGTTACCACGAGCGCAACGCAGAGCAATCCCCCGTGGGGCCTGGATCGAATCGACCAGCGTAGTCGGCCGTTGAATGCCAGCTACACATTTAACTGGACCGGCGCCGGCGTCTTCGCTTACGTGATCGATACCGGTATCCGCACGGCCCATACGCAGTTTGGCGGACGCGCCTCTAACGTGTTCGACGCCTTTGGCGGTAACGGTCAGGATTGCAACGGTCACGGCACTCACGTCGCCGGCACCATCGGCGGTTCAACTTTTGGCGTCGCCAAGAGTGTTAACCTTCGCGGAGTTCGCGTGCTGAATTGTTCCGGTTCCGGCACCAATTCAGGCGTGATCGCGGGCGTTGATTTCGTCAGACTAAATCGACAGAATCCGGCAGTTGCGAACATGAGTCTTGGCGGCGGCGCTTCGAGCGCGCTCGACACCGCGGTCAACAACCTGGCCAATTCCGGAGTCGCCATCGCCGTTGCCGCCGGCAACAACAACGGCGCCAACGCTTGCAACGTGTCACCGGCTCGTGCAGCCAACGCAATCACGGTCGGCTCAACCACCTCGACTGACGCACGCTCTTCGTTCTCGAACATCGGCTCCTGTCTGGATATCTTCGCGCCGGGTTCTGGAATCTTGTCAGCCTGGGCTACTTCCAACACCGCTACGGCAACTATCAGTGGAACTTCAATGGCTTCACCGCACGTCGCCGGCGTGGCAGCGCTTTACAAACAGGCAAATCCATCGGCCTCAGCAGCAACTGTTCGCAACGCGATCGTCAACGGTGCGACGACCAACGTCGTGACCAATGCGGGAACCGGTTCGCCAAACCGGCTGCTGTATTCGCTGTTCTTCTGAAGTCAGTTATCGCTAACAGAACGCACAAAGGACACTGGTTTTTTATTGTGTCTTTTGTGCTTCTGTGGCACTCTCCTCTCCTCGGCACCAAACTCTGACAATTCGAGGTGACTCCCCATGAAACGCTCAGGAAAAGTGTACGGCTCCGTGCTCTGTGCGATCGCCCTGCTGGTGACGATGGTCCATGCCCAGCAGACGGCTCCCGGAAAGCGTCCACTCGCCCATCAGGATTACGATTCCTGGCGTTCAGTCGCGGCTTCGCAGATCTCTCGCGACGGTAAGTTTGTCGCTTACGCTTACACGCCGCAGGATGGCGACGGCGAGATTGTCGTGCGAAACATCGTGACGGGAGTCGACTGGCGCGCGCCGAGAGGTTATCGGCCGCCAGTGCCGCCGCCGGATGATCCCGGCGCAAACGTCGCCGAGTTTCAGGCGGAACAAGCCCGCCTGCTGCGACCGGTTTTCACCGCCGACAGCCGCTTTGTCCTCTTCGGAATTGAGCCCACCAAAGCTGAGTTGAACAAGGCAAAGAAAGATAAGAAAAAACCGGAGGAGATGCCGAAAAATGCGCTCGGCATCATGGATCTTTCGAACGGCACCGTCACACGAATCGAACGAGTGAAGACTTTTCGCGTGCCCGAAGATGGTTCGGGTTTTATTGCTTACCTGATGGAACCGAAACCCGGGGAAAAACCCGCTCCAAAACCCGAGGAGAAACCCGGCACGCCGCCTGATGCACGGCCGAGTCCTTCGCCGGAGCCGCACGCACCAACACCCACCCCGACTGCTGAACCGTCTGCCGAACCTACGCCCGAGCCAACACCCCAGGCGACCGGACGCCCAGCCGCCGGCAGGGGCAGGAAAAAGGAGTACGGCACCGAGCTCGTCCTGCGCAACACTTCGACCAAGAACGAACGAAAGTTTAGCGACGCGCTTGATTTCACGATCAGCAAAGATGCGAAGACACTCGTGTTTACGACCTCCTCGCGGAAGGAAGAAACAAACGGCGTATACGCAGTCACGACCGAAAGCGATGGTCCACCAGTCACACTCCTGAGCGGCAAAGGAAAATATCAACGACTCACCTGGGACGAAGACGAAACGCAGCTCGCCTTCACCAGCGACAAAGAGGACGCCGCAGCGAAGCAGCCGAAGTTTCGCGTTTACCACTGGAACCGCAAAGATCCGCAAGCCACCGAGATCGTTTCGATCACCTCACCCGGTTTCCGCAAGGAGATGGTCGTCAGCGAACGCGCCAACCTGAGTTTCTCGCTCGACGGCAGCCGTCTTTTCCTCGGAACCGCACCGCCGCCTGAGCCGGAAAAAAATCCTGACGAGGAGATTGCGGCCGACGAAAGAGTCCTGGTCGATCTCTGGCACTGGAAAGACGACTACGTGCAGTCGATTCAAAAGGTCCGCGCTGAGCAGGATCGCAATCGCTCCTATCGCGCCGTTTATCATTTTGATTCAAAGCAGTTTGTTCAACTCGGCGACGAATCTATGGAGAACATTTCACCCTCGAACGACGGCAGCTACGCGATCGGCTCCGACAACCGGAAATACCGGACGATATCCGACTACGATCCGGGCTTCACTGACTACTACCTGATCAAAACATCTGACGGCTCGCGTAAGCCGGTGCTGACGAAACAGCGTGGCAACGTCTCGCTTTCGCCAAACGCAAAATATGCACTCTATTTCGACGGCAAAGACTGGAACTCTTACTCCGTCGCCGACGGCGTCATTACGAATCTCACCAAGACCCTGACCGTGCGTTTCTATAACGAAGAGAACGACACACCTTCGACGCCCGGTTCGTACGGCATCGCCGGTTGGACCAAAGACGACGCCGACGTTTTGATCTACGACCGTTACGACATCTGGCAAGTCTCGCCAGACGGCAGCCGCGCGAAGAATCTCACCGACGGCGTCGGGCCGCAAAGAGTTGACGGTGCTTCGCTATGTTCGACTCGATCCGCGCGAGCGCTGGATCGATCCGGACAAGCCGATGCTGCTGCAGGCGGAAAACCAGGAAACGCGCGATTCGGGTTTTTATCGCGACAAAGTCAACAGCGACGCGCCGCCGCAAAAACTGCTGATGGCTGCAAAGGATTTCAGCAATCCCACAAAAGCAAAAGACGCCGACGTGCTGATCATGACGGCGTCGCGCTTCGATCAGTTTCCCGATGTTTGGGTCACAAACAGCACCTTTCGTGAGTTGAAGCGCGTGAGCAATGGCGACGCTCAACGTGCCGCTTACAAGTGGGGCACCGGCGAGTTAGTGAGCTTCAAAAACGTGGACGGCGTTCCGTTGAAGGGGCTGCTGCTCAAACCGGATAACTTCGATCCGAAGAAGAAGTATCCGATGATCGTCTACATCTACGAGCGGCTGTCGCAGGGCTTGCATTCGTTCCGCAGTCCCGGACCAGGCACCTCGATCAATGCCGACCTTTACGTGAGCAACGGTTATCTCGTCTTCATGCCCGACATCGTTTACACGATCGGATATCCGGGCCACAGCGCGATGAAATGCGTGCTGCCGGGGATTCAGGCCGTGGTTGATAAGGGTTACGTGAACGAAGAACGCGATCGGTATTCAGGGCCACAGTTGGGGCGGTTATCAGATCGCTTACATGGTGACGCAGACGAATCGTTTCAAAGCCGCCGCGCCCGGCGCGCTCGTGGCAAACATGACGAGCGCTTATAGCGGGATTCGTTGGGGCACGGGTCTGCCGCGGCAATTTCAATACGAGCGTTCGCAGTCGCGCATCGGCGGCAGTCTTTGGGACTATCCGCTGCGCTTCCTCGACAACTCACCGATCTTTCGCGCGGATCGCGTCGAGACGCCGCTGCTGATGCTTCACAACGACGAAGACGATGCGGTGCCATGGTACCAGGGCATCGAATACTTCCTCGCGCTGCGCCGTCTCGGCAAAGAGGCGTACATGTTCAACTACAACGGCGAGAAGCATGGACTGCGCAAGCGTATCAATCAGAAAGACTACACGCGCCGGCTGCAGGAGTTTTTCGATCACTATCTGAAGGGCGCACCCGCGCCGGAGTGGATGGAGAAAGGAATTCCGTTCCTGCAGCGCGAGAAGGAGAAGGAGAAGTATCGCGTCAGCGAGGAAGACGCTACCTTAAGAAAATTTGGAGTGCGGCGGCTTGACGCCGCTTTCTCGAACACACACTCGAGAACAAAAGCGGCGTCAAGCCGCCGCACTCCAAAATCAGTATTTCGCGACGCGCGGATCGACGTCTTCCGACCACGCCGTGATCCCGCCTTTCAAGTTGATCAATCGGCCCTGAAAACCGGCGCGTTTCAGCGCCTCGATCGCTTTCGCACTACGCACGCCGCCCTTGCAATGAACGATCGTCTCCACTTCCGGATCGATCTCGTTCATGCGGCTCACCACGTGGCCCAACGGGATCAGTTTCGTTCCCGGGATGCGCGCGATCTCGAATTCGTGCGGCTCGCGCACGTCGATGATCTGAATCTTATCTCCACGCAAACGACGCGCGTTTAGCTCCATCGCCGAAATCTCTTCGAGTTTCGACTCGGGCTTCGGCGTTTGCTGGTGCGCTGCCATGCCGCAGAACTCTTCGTAATCGATCAGCTCTTTAATCGTCGGCTGTTCACCGCAAACCGGACACTTCGGATCCTTTCGCAGTTTGAACTCGCGAAACTTCATGGACCACGCGTCAAACAGCAGCAAACGATTGATCAGTCAACTCTTCAGCGCCGAGAATGATCTTGATCGTCTCGTTCGCCTGAATCGCGCCGACAATTCCCGGCAACACACCGAGCACGCCGCCTTCCGCGCACGAAGGAACAAGACCCGGCGGCGGCGGTTCGGGATACAGACAGCGATAACACGCGCCCTTCTCGGCCCAGAAAACACTCGCCTGTCCTTCAAACCTGAAGATCGATCCGTAAACATTTGGCTTTCCACTCAGCACGCACGCATCGTTGACGAGATAACGCGTGGGAAAGTTGTCAGTGCCATCCACGATGATGTCGTAGTTGCGAAAGAGACGCATTGCGTTTTGACTCGTCAGGCGCGACTCGTGAGTCTCGATCTCGATGTGTGGATTGATGTCGCGCAGGCGATCGCGCGCAGACTCGATCTTTTTGCCGCCCGAGATCTTTCGTGCCGTGAATGATCTGTCGTTGCAGGTTCGATTCTTCCACCACGTCAAAATCGACAATGCCGATCCGCCCGACGCCCGCCGCCGCGAGGTACATTCCCACGGGCGCGCCGAGTCCGCCCGTGCCGATCATCAACACACTCGCGGCTTTCAAACGTCGCTGCCCCTGCATGCCGACCTCCGGCATGATCAGGTGGCGGCTGTAGCGCAGGATCTCTTCGTTCGACAACTCCGGCAACGTTTGTCCCACTTCCGACTCGATCACGGCGCCGCCGGCGATCGACGGCACGATCATGATCGTGTCGCCGTCTTTAACGGGCGTGTCCGGTCCCGAAGCGTGGCGAATGTCTTCGTCGTTGAGATAGACGTTGACGAAGTTGCGCAACACGTTTTGATCGTTGAAGAGATGTCGTCGCAGCGCGCTGTGCGTTGACGTGAGCAGATCGAGCGCCTCGCCCGCCGTTTTTGCTTCCACGGCGATCTGTGATTGTCCTCCGGCAAACTGTCTTAACGGCGCCGGTATTGAAATTGTGACTGGCATAAATCTGATTCCTCTTTAAAATGATCTCTTCCTGATTAAACCGTGAGCGATCGGGTTCCTGCTCCCATGAGAAAAGATCGTTCGCCTGGCCCGCGCTCGTTGAAACGATGATGTACGAGTACGTGGGCCATGCGTGCTCGAGATCGTATTGCGACGGCACTGCCGGCGAATCCGGATGTGAGTGATAAAAACCAACCACCTCCAGGTCTCTGTCGACGCGCGTATCGCTCGCCTCGCATCAACTCTTCGGGCGTGATCAGAAATCGGTTTCGCTTCGCGCTCTCTTCGCGCGCGTTTGAGATCGGATAAGTCTCGCTGACGAACTTTCCCTCGATCCTGATAACGACCCAGCAACAGGCCACAGCATTCGTACGGATAGTCACGCATGCCGTGCTCACGAATCTCGTTTAGCTGTTTCGTGAACAATGGTGATCATGTCGATAAAGCTTGTTCGATATCGGCAATGATGTCGTCGATCTTCTCGATGCCGACTGAGATGCGCACCAGTCCATCGACAATCCCCAGCTCCTTTCTTCTGCGCCGGCGTCAGATCGCGGTGCGAAGCGGTCGCCGGATGCAACACACTCGTAAAAACGTCGCCAAGACTCGTCGAACGCACACACAACTTCAACGCGTCCATGAAACGAAACGCTGCTTCACGCGTGTTGTCGCCGAGCTCGATCGGAAACAAGCGCGCCGACGCCGGGAAAATGAACGCGAGCAATACGCGAATGCTCGTTCAGGTGACTCGCAAGCGTGCGCGCATTTTCACACTGACGATCCATGCGCACCGCCAACGTTTTCAAGCCGCGCAAAATCTCGTGTGCGTCCCAAACACCCAGCACGCCGCCGACGAGCTTCATCACGCTAACCAGAGCGGCGCCGTCCATCTCATCGCGTGAAACGACGAGTCCGCCCATCGTGTCGGCGTGACCGCCGAGATACTTCGTCGCGCTATGGACCACCATGTCAGCGCCGAGTTTCAACGGCTGGCAGCAGATAAGGCGAGGCGAAAGTGTTGTCGATGATCAGACGCGCGCCGTTCTCACGCGCGATCTCGACGCAGGCTTCGATATCACAAACCTTCAGCAGCGGATTTGAGATCGTTTCCGCGATCATGACCTGCGGATCGAAACTCCCGCGCCTTCTCACGCACTGTGCGACAAGTCGCTGAAGTCGGCGGTGACTGTCTTGACGCCAAAGTTGGTAAACACGGCTGTGGAGCAAGCTCGTCGTCGCGCCGTAGAGATCCTGCGAGGCAAGCACAGTCGAACCTGCTTTCAGATCACAGGCGAGGAGCGCGGCGTGAATCGCCGCCATGCCGGTCGCATACGCGCAAGCAATGGCGCCTTCTTCAACTACGCGCATCGCCTCTTCGAGCGCCGCCGTCGTCGGATTGCCGTAACGCGTGTAGATGAATCCCTGCTTCTCGCCTGCAAAAGACCTGGTCGATCTCCTGCATCGAGTCGTAAGTGAAACGTCGCACTGGCGTAGATCGGCGTGGAGACAGGTTGCGCTTCCGGCTGAGCCTGGCGTTCGCCGGCGTGTACGAGTTTGGTGGTGATGTCGCGCATTTTGGTTTCGTCAGTCATTACACGTTAACTTTCCTCGAGGTAACGCTCGCCACCGTCGCAAAGCACAGTCACCACCACGGCTGGTCCGTCGCAGCGAGGCGGCCAGCCGCCACGCGGCAAAAACGTTGGCTCCGGAGCTCGGGCCAACGAGCAATCCTTCTTCACGGGCTAATCTGCCTCGTCATTAATAACGCATCTTCGGTCGCAACTTCCAGCGTCTCACGTTACAAGCGTCTTGTCGTAGATGCCGGGTGTAACAGCGGTGGCCATGTGTTTCAAACCTTCGAGGCCGTGCAACGGCGATTCAGGTTGCACCGCAACAGCTTTCAGCCGCGGATTCAGTTCACGCAAACGTCTGACGACGCCGACAAACGTGCCCGATGTTCCGAGACCGGTGACGAAATGTGTGACTCGCCCGCTCAGTCTGTTCCCAGATTTCGTTGCGGTGGTTTCATAGTGCGCCAGCCAGTTGGCGTCGTTGTTGTACTGATCGGGATAGAAATATTTCTCGCGGCTCGGCGGCAAAGATTTCACGCGCAATTACCTGCGCTCCGTCAGTCGAAAGCATCGGATCGGTCTCGACGATCTCGACGCCGTAACTCCGCAGGATTCTTTTTCGCGGGCTGCTCGCGTTCTTTGGCAAACAAACTTTGACTCGGATATCCACGCGAGGCGCCGATCATTGCATACGCGATGCCGGTATTTCCGCTGGTCGCGTCGAGAATCGTCATGCCGGGTTTCAGCCTGCCGCTTCTTTCACCTTCGAGAATCATCGAGAGCGCCGCACGATCTTTAACCGAGCCGCCGGGATTGAGATGTTCGGCTTTTGCGAAAACCTGGAACGTTGTCAGCCAGATCCGCATTAAAGAGTCGCAGCCGCAGCAAGCGGCGTGTTGCCGATGTTTGCCTCGACAGTGCCCGGCGCGACGCCGGCATTAAAACTTTCCAAAACATCCAGATGCATAACGTCGTCCAAAACAAAAACGGTCGCCACTTCTAAAAGTGCGACCGGTTTCGCCGTGAAAAATTGCTGGTCAGTGCTGAGCTATCCGCTCATCCGGCCTGCACACGGCCTCTCGGTCGCGCTGCAATAACAGCACTGACAACAGAGACAACATGCGCAAGCCTTCAACATGACTGAAAAACTATAGGCCCGGCCTAATTTGCTGTCAAGCAGCACACTGATTTAACCTGTCGCACATGTCTGAAGCATGGCCATCACTACCGCTCGAAGAATGGAAGGACACGTGCGCGACGTTGCACATGTGGACACAGATCGTCGGCAAAGTTCGTCTGGCGCAAACGCCGCTCGTTAACCACTGGTGGAACGTGCCGCTCTACGTTTCGGCTCGCGGCCTAACAACAACCGCGATGCCCTACGGCGAAACGTTTTTCGAAATGGAGTTTGACTTCATCGATCACAAGCTCGTGATCACGTCCAGTCGACGGAACGACGGCGACAGTTGACGTTGAAACCAAAATCCGTCGCGACTTTTTATCAGGAGACGATGGAGGCATTGCGTGAACTCGGAATGGAAGTGAAGATCTGGAAGATGCCGGTTGAGATTCCCGATCCGATCCTTTCGATCAGGATGAGCAACATGCTTCTTACGATCGTGAATACGTGAACCGGTTCTGGCGCGTACTTCGTTCGTCGGATCGGGTGATGCAGGAGTTTCGCTCGCGCTTCATCGGCAAGTGCAGTCCGGTACACTTCTTCTGGGGCAGTTTCGATCTGGCCGTGACGCGATTTTCAGGAAAGCCGGCGCCGGCGCGACCCGACGCCGACACGATTACGCGCGAAGCATATTCACACGAAGTTATCAGTCACGGCTGGTGGCCCGGGCATGGCCCGCTCGGCAAGGCCGCGTTCTATTCTTACACCGCGCCCGCGCCGGAAGGTCTGAGCGCAGCAAAAATCCGCCCGGAAAAGGCGTTCTACAGCAACGATCTGTCTGAATATTTATTGTTGTACGACGACGTGAGAAGTGCGTCCGATCCGGACGCTGCGTTGATGGATTTTTTGCAGAGCACTTACGAGGCCGGCGCTAACTTAGCTAAGTGGGATCGAGCTTCGCTGGAGAGGTGACAGCAGGATTAACAGGATTATCAAGATAGATCGTGAGAGTCCTGCAACCGTGTAAATAATCCGCTTAACCGTTTTCCGCTCGCGGTTTGCAGCAGGCTCATCATGCCCATGTAACCAAAACCAAAGAAGAAGAGCAGCAGAAAAGGTATCGTGCCCCACATGTGGAGGCGAGCCGAGTAGACTATAGCCAACAGGAAATAGAGCGCGAAACCCAACTCGAGAAGGGGCAGCAGACCGCGCTTGCGTTTGTACTTCTTCCGTTTCCAGGTGGCGTCAGTAGTACCCTCTTCAACGCGATATTTCGGCGTCCGCACAAATTCCGACTTCACACCCATTAACGCTTCCAAAACGGCGCGCGCGTTTGAGAAAGCCAAACCGATACCAAGACCCATCACGAGCGGTAGGTGCAACAACCTCGGCGTGCGTTTTTCGTCGAGATACCAGACCGCCGAGCCGTAAAACAGCACCACTGAGATCGAAGAGAAAAACAGTAGCGGCAGGTCGAGCACCATCAGGTGATAGAACGGTTGGTTATAACGGACGAGCAAAAGCGGAAACTGCAAAAAACTGGCGACGATCATTAACGGATAACTGATGTTTCCCGTCAGCCGGAAAAACATCTCGAGCTTCACGCGAAGCGGGAGCGGCGCCAGCCAGATTCGCGGATAAAGCTTCAGTCCAACCTGCATCACGCCCTTGGCCCAACGTCGCTGTTGCGCCTTGAAGGCGTTGATCTCGACCGGAATTTCCGCGGGCGCTTCTTCGTCGAGCAGGTAAACAAATTTCCAGCCCATCAACTGCGCGCGGAAACTCAGATCCGTATCTTCGGTGAGCGTGTCATGCTGCCAGCCGCCGCTCATCTCGATCGCCTGACGACGCCAGATTCCAGCTGTGCCGTTGAAGTTGAAAAAGCCTCCGGTGCGGTTGCGCGTGGTCTGTTCGACGACGAAGTGACCGTCGAGCATGATCGTTTGCAGACGGGTCAACAGATTGTATTTGCCGTTGATGTGCGACCATCGCATCTGCGCGCAACCGACAAGCGGATCGGTAAAGAAGTCGACGAGCTTGCGCAAACAGTCGGGCTTGGGAACGAAGTCGGCATCGAAGATCGCGAACAGGTCGCCCTTCGCCGTTTTGTTTCCGTTCTCGAGCGCGCCGGCTTTGAATCCGGTGCGGTCCGCGCGGTGGATGTAGTGGATGTCGAAACCCTGCGCCTTGTATTTCGCGACCACGGCTTCCGCGACTTTGACTGTTTCGTCAGTCGAGTCGTCGAGCACCTGAATCTCGAGTTTCTCGCGTGGGTAATCAATCGCGGTGACTGCTTTCAGTAAACGATCGACAACGTACAATTCGTTGAAGAGCGGAAGCTGAACCGTAATTCGCGGCAGCTCGGCCTCGGAAAATTTTCCGGCCGGACGCGGTACAAACTTGCGATAACGCCAGAAGTCGATCACCTGCTTGATGCGATAAGAACCGTAAATCGCGAGCGTTCCCAGGATCGAGAAATAGACGATCAGGATAACCCAGTCGAAGGTGTCGAGCTTATAAAGCGGGCTGATGTTGCCCCAGGTTTTGTAAACGAGGTCGTGAAAGTAGCGCTCAAAAAGGGCTTGCGGCGGAGCGCCCGTCGGGCTGGGCCAGGGTGTCGGTGCTGGAGATTGAAAAATCATGAATTGCGCTACAAACAAAAGCGCAAGATTCTACCTTACCGGAGCGAGGATTGAGAAGCCGCCAGCGAACCGTGCAGGTTATAAAAGAAATTGAGAAGCCGCCAGGAACATAGAAGGTTATAAAAGAACAAGTCAGGAAGGGTGGCTTGCCCCCGCAGTTCGGATGGGCGGGGGCAAGCCCCTCTTCCTGACTTGTTCTATTCCTGTGCCTGTTGTGTACCTTCCTGACTAGTTCGGGCTTAGATCCGGCGTTCGGGCGCGCTGTAGTCGCTGTGGGCGGAGGCAATCAGTTCCGGAGAGGCGAGTGTGAACACATCGCGGGGCTGCTTTGAACGGACTATTCGTTGGCTTATTTCAAGAATTCCGGGCATTACGTAGAAAACCGCAGCGCCACCCAGGAGTGCGCCGGTCAATAGGCGCGACGTGTGCGTGTTTTCCCAAAACCCGAAAAATGTGACGCTGAAATCGATAATGAGTGGAACGGCAGACAGGATCAGCCAGCTTGGCGGAGGCGTCGTCGTCGTTTTGAGAGAACGAACGATCGGATACAACAATAGCATCAGGACGAACCCGCCGTAGATGCCGGTGCAACGTGTGCAAACGGCCAACTTGTGTCCGTCGATGAAATATGAACGCTCAGGCAGTTGATGACAGAACGCGCCGAAAGCACCGTAGATTCCGTGCGCGAGGTCACCGTAACCACTCGCCGCCGCTACCGGTGCGATGATGATGAGTGAGAACACTGACAGGACCACAACGGCACTGATCAACCAAAAGGTTAATGCTATTTGTGAGTTGTGTGACTTTCTGAGACTCAAAAACGTATGACGGTATCCGGTCCACCCTCAATGTGCAGCGTGTCGACAAAACGAATGTGGCGCGATTCGGTTGTCATCACTAAGGAATGCGTCCGCTTGCCGGAACCAAAAAAGCGCACGCCTTTCAACAATGCGCCATCTGTAACACCTGTGGCCGCGAAAATGATCTTCTTCCCGGGCGCGAGATCGTCCGTATCGTAAACCTTGCTCGGATCCTTGATCCCCATGGTCGCCAGCCGATCTACCACTTCGTCCCGCGAGGGCACTTTGTCTTTATCAACTCCAAGCCGGTCCGCGTCGAAAACCAGCCGAGCCTGAATTTCGCCATTCAAACATTTCATTGCCGCCGCTGTAATCACGCCCTCAGGCGCGCCGCCAATGCCCATCAGCGCGTGGATATTCGTTCCGGCTACCGCCGCTGAAATTCCCGCCGAAAGATCGCCGTCGGAGATCAGGCGAATACGTGCGCCCGCTGCCCTCACGTCTGAAATAAGTTTTTTATGACGCGAACGATCCAGGACGATGACGGTTAAGTCTTCAATGTCGCGGCCCAGCCGGCGTGCAATGTTCTTCAGGTTGTCTTTGACCGGAGCGTCGATATCGACGACGCCGCGCGACGATGGACCGACGACGATCTTATCCATGTAAATATCCGGCGCGTTGAGCAAGCCGCCACGCTCCGCCGCGGCCAGCACGGCGATCGCGTTGTTTGCGCCGAGCGCGCAGAGGTTTGTGCCCTCGAGCGGATCGACCGCGATATCAACCTCGGGACAGGATTCGGCGATTTCGTCGCCTACGCCAAAGCCGCCGCCGACTTCCTCGCCTATGTAGAGCATCGGCGCTTCGTCGCGTTCACCCTCGCCAATTACGACGCGCCCGCGCATGGGCACCGTGTCCATCACTTCCCGCATCGCCTCGACCGCCACGTGATCGGAAAACTTCCGATCGCCCTGGCCCATTGTTCGCGCCGCGGCTATCGCAGCGGCTTCGCATACGCGCAAAAAATCCAGAGATAGCTCGCGCTCTGTTCTCAGGTCGTCACCCATTCGTTTCGATCTCCTGATCAGGAAGTAAGGTTAAAAGTGCCTGCTCATACTAGCAGAGCAAACTGCGATTTTGTAAGTTGCGACCGCCATGCGGCGATGGCCCGATAGACAAACTAAACCTCAAAGAGTAATCTCGCCCGCACTTCGTTTCAGCGTCCTCATCACTATGGATCGAAGAATAGAACTGGTCATTTCAAAGATCGATACGGAAACCTCATGCCCGTGGGATACGGCTACACTCGCCGCTCTCATCAGTCTTTCTCCGTCACGCTTTCGCCACCTATTCAAAGCGGAAACCGGGATGACACCGGCACGATATCTAAAAGAATTTCGTCTGCGAAAAGCGGAAAGAATGTTGCAAACGACATTTTTGTCGGTGAAGCAGATCGTGAAGCTCATTGGTTTGGGTTCGCATAGCAACTTTGTTCACGACTTTCGGCGGATACACGGTATGACGCCGACGGCTTACAGGCGTTTGATTTGGCAACACGCGAAAGCAAAGCAATCAAGAAAAAGAAAGCGATAGCCACTTTCAACAAACAATAGCCAGTTTCGACAAGAAACAGTTGTTGACTACCGAGCTTGTTCAGATTAGATTGCGTTCGCCCCACCAACAAAAGAATAAATGGAGTCGAATCGAATGTGTTTCCAGTCCTCACGAGGAATACGTCTGCGAGTTGTCGTCTGGTCCAACTCGTTTCTCACTTTGATCCTGCTGCTCGGAGTCGTCGCACTCGGACAAACGCCTGAGAGTGTGCTGGCGTCAGTAAACGGAAAACAAATCACGCTCAAGCAAGTGGATGAGTCGGTGGCAACACAGATCTATCCGTTGCAGCAGCAACTCTATGCAATCCGAAAAGCCGCACTCGAGAACCTGGTCACGGCAAAGATCATCGAGAGCGAAGCTGTTGCTCGCGGGGTTTCGATCGAGGAGTTGCGGCGTCAACTAACCGCGATTGAAGTTATTGTGACGCGCACGCAGGTTGAAGAAGCCTACACGCAGAATGCGTCGTTCTTTGCGTCGATGAGTCCTGACGAAGCAAAAGAAAGATTGCGTCTCGATCTGGAAAACCAGGCTCGCATGAAACATTACCGCCAGAATCTTGAAGCTCTGCGGAAGAAGTGGCCGGTCACGTGGAGTTTTGCGGCGCCGGCGTTCGTGCTTGAGATGGATGACGGCGTCTCGCCGGCGAAAGGGCCACCGAAGGCTGCGGTGACGATTGTGGAGTTTTCAGACTTTGAATGCCCGTTTTGCAGAGAAGTGCAAACGACGCTTAAACAGGTGCTGCAAAACTACGGGAATGACGTGCGGCTGGTTTTCAAGCACATGCCATTGGAGGGGCATCACAACTCTTTGCCGGCGGCGCGTGCGGCCTATTGCGCCGGGGAGCAGAATCGATTCTGGCAGTATCATGACGCGCTCTTTGCTTACCGAAATCTCTCGCCGGCAGTCTTCGACGAAATAGCTTTGAGTCTCGGTCTTGGGCTCCAAAAGTTTCAAGCATGCCGGAGTTCGGAACACTCACGGGCCGCAGTCGTCAAAGACATGGAAGCCGCACGGCTTTTTCGCATCGATAGCACCCCAAGTTTCGTGGTCAATGGCAAGTTGATCAGGGGCGCGCTCAGCGTTGCGGACTTTCAACGAATCGTCGAGCGCGAGTTGAGTCAACGCGCTACGGGAAAACAATCCTCAGCAAATTAGGAGATCCTCATGAAACGAATTGCTCTTTTAGTACTTTCCTCACTCTTGTCTCTTGGAAGCATTGGCTTGGCCCAGGTTTCTGCAAATACCCTCTCTTCTTCGGCCGCACAGCAGGAGAAGCTGGTGCGTGAGACTTACCGGAAGCTGGAGATTTACAACGCAGCCGCTCAGGTCTTTCAAAACGAGCAGAGCCGTAAGTCTTTCCGCGCGGAGGCCAATCTGCGCTTTGAGCTTGGCGACTTTCGTTCCGGAGACGTTTCGGAAATCCTGGACAAGCGTTACACGGAACTGGTTACGCTCGCGACGGGAGAGGTTGTCTCTTTGACTCGCGGCGGCCACGCTCTGGACGGTGGACCACAGGAAGCGACGTTTGGAGCTGCCTGGGAGAACGGCCAGTATGCGGCTGTCTTTGATCCGTTATGGACCGTGGCGGACGTTTTTCATTTCGAAGCAGCGAAGTATTACGACATCCGCTCGTACATCGCATACCAGGTAACAGTAAAACTCGAGGGCAGGTCGCGCACGTATCGCGCCCTCGCTCTCTTTCGTGAAACGCCGGGTGCTTCTCAACCGGAAACGCCGGAGTTTTGGGATGCGGTTGTAAATGGTATGGGCAGCGTTTGGCGTGAGAAGCGTCCGGCGTACAAGCAACCGGCGGAGGCTTCTGTGGATGCTTCGCATGACGGCGACTTGTCTGCGGCAGCTTTATCCGGTGATGGAGGGACCATTGAGCCGACCTCAACGGGGTCGACTTCGCTGGATTTCTGGCTGAGTGGAGACATTACCGAGCACACCTCCGGACGGCACGCGGGCACGGCGGAATTCTTCGGCAATTGCACACCCCTGTCCGGCGGCCTGCACCGCTGCTCCGTCACGGTCGAGAAGTTTGCCGCGTTCGATAGCGGTGAACTGGATACTTTTACGCCATTCTTTTCACACATCGGTACGAAGGATCAGAAAACAGAGAGTCGCACCGCATCGACGGGCACCAGTGTTTCCTGCGCCGCGGCTACCGGAGTTGCGTTCTCCTCATGCCTAATCGGGACAAGTTGCGGCACGGAAGCGGATGTCTCGCTGAGTCTGTTGATAGCCTCGGCTTCCGTGAGCGTGAGTGGAGGCAACATGTGGCGCGATGCCAATGCAGAGCATTTCACGTGCAATGGCGTGACCACCGGAGGCAACTGCACCACGCCCACCCTTGCCGGAACTTGTCCGGTCGGAACAACGCCAAACGGATCGGGTTTATGCTGCCCCACGACCAAAACCTGCAGCCTCGCATTTATGAGCCGGTGCTTGAGATTTGGCGGTGACATCGACGCGTTTAGTTGTACCTGTTCGGGGTGTAGCGATTGTGGCGGCTCGCCAATTGTCATCGACATAGCCGGGGACGGAATTGCTCTCACGAACGCTGCTGAAGGGGTGGATTTTGATCTGAATACTAATGGTGGAAGAGATCGCCTGGGTTGGACACGGGCTAATTCAGACGATGCATGGCTGGCGCTCGATCGCGACGGCAATGGGACCATCGACAACGGCGCGGAACTGTTTGGTGACTATACCCCGCAACCCGACGCGCCTAACAAAAATGGTTTTCTCGCACTCGCCGAATTTGACAAGCAAAGCAATGGAGGCAACGAGGACGGCCTGGTGGATAGCCGCGACTCAGTCTTCAACAACCTTCGACTCTGGCAGGACAAAAACCACAACGGCATCTCAGAACCCGAAGAGCTTCACACCCTCCCGTCCCTCAATATCAAAGCTTTCGAATTGGACTTCAGGGAATCAAAACGGGTGGACCAGTACGGGAACGAGTTCAAGTACAGAGCAAAAGTGAGAGACACAATTCAGGGTAGCGTAGGCAAATGGGCCTGGGACGTGTTCCTGGTCCAATAACGGCTTTGCCACAAAAAAGCACAAGTCACAAATGCTTAAGAGAATGTAAAACGACCTTCCTGATCATTTGTGACTTTGGTGCTTTTTTGTGGCTACCGTTTTGTGCTACTTCTTCCACGGTGGCAACGTTCTGCGTGCGGCCTTTTCCTTCTTGAGGCCCAGGGCCCAATCCGCCTGCATTAGCGTGTGAATGTCGCGTGTGCCCTCGTAGATGATGGCGGCTTTGCAGTTTCGCAGATAACGTTCGACGGGATAGTCGTTTGAATAACCGTTGGCGCCATGTACTTCGATTGCCATCGAAGCAGCTTTCTCGCTTCGCGTGGTGGCTTGCCACTTCGCTAGACTCGTCGCCTTCGCGTTTGGCTTGCCCTCGTTTTTCAAGTAACCGGCGTGCAGCCAGAGCAGGTGGCTCATCTGGTAATCGGCTTCCATCTCCGCGATTTTCTGCTTCACGAGTTGATGGTTTCCGATCTTAGTGCCAAACGTCTCGCGCGTGTTTGCATAAGCGACAGAGGCATCGCGCGAGGCGCGAATCACGCCCGTTGCTCCCGAAGCAACCGTGTAACGCCCCTGCTCGAGCGCAAACATCGCAATCTTGAAACCTTCACCTTCTTCGCCGACCATGTTTTCCTGCGGCACACGCACGTCCTGCAAAGAAAAGTAGCCGGTGTTGCCTGCGCGTATGCCGAGCTTGCCGTGGATCGTTCCGGATGAGAATCCCTTCATGCTGCGCTCGACGATAAAACACGACATCCCTGTGTGATCCCTGCGGCGTCTTTTCTCTTCGTCTGTCCAGCAAAAGAAAAGGAAGTTGTCGGCGACATTGGCGAGGCTGATCCACATTTTCTCGCCGTTCAGCACCCACTCGTTTCCTTCACGTCGCGCCGTCGAGCGAGCGCCCACCACGTCTGAGCCGGCACCGGGTTCTGTTAACCCGTAGGTCGAGATCTTCTCGCCTCGCGCCTGCGGCGCGAGATACTTTTGCTTTTGTTCTTCAGTTCCCCACGTATAAAGAGTCAGAGAATTCAGGCCGGTGTGGACGGACATCACGACGCGCATGAACGTGTCAACGGCTTCGAGCTCTTCGCACACGAGACCCAACGAAATGTAATCGAAACCGGCGCCGCCGTACTCCTCCGGAATGCAAACACCCAGAAGGTTCAAAGCGGCCATCTTCTTCAACACCGACGGCTCAAAATGCTGCTTCTCATCCCATTCCTTGATATGCGGCGCAACTTCCTTCTGCGCAAATTCACGCACTGTTTGCACCAGCGCCTTGTGATCATCAGTCAGTTCAAATTCGATCATTTAGTTACTCTTTCAAATCAGGTGCTAAAAATGACCGCACATCTTACCCAGACCGAACTCCAAATGTCCAAAGTGAACTGTGCACAGATTACGCAGATATCTGTGTAATCTGTGGAAAAGGCTTTGCTATACTCGCCACATGCCTAAGAAAAACCGAGCAGGCGACGTGACCACCGTTGGTCTGGTGCAGATGAGTTGCGATCAGAAGCCTGAGACGAACATGAAGAAAGCAATCGCGGGCATCAACGATGCGGCAAAACGCGGCGCGCAAATCGTTTGCCTGCAGGAGTTGTTTCGGTCGCAATACTTCTGCCAGACCGAAGACATTCAGCTTTTCAAGTTAGCGGAAACTATTCCCGGCCCGTCGACGGAGGCTCTGAGCAAAGTCGCGCGGCAGCGAAAAGTGGTGATCATTGCCTCGCTATTCGAAAAAAGAACCGCCGGCGTTTATCACAACACGGCAGTCATGATCGACGCCACGGGAAAGATTGTGGGGAAGTATCGCAAGATGCACATCCCTGACGATCCTCTCTACTATGAGAAATTCTATTTCACTCCCGGCGATCTCGGTTTCCAAAGTCACGACACAACCTACGGCAAGGTCGGCACACTCGTCTGTTGGGACCAGTGGTTCCCGGAAGCCGCGCGTTTGACTGCCCTCGGCGGTGCGCAGTTTTTGTTCTACCCGACGGCGATAGGCTGGCTCCCGGATGAGGAGCCGGAAATGAACGAGGCGCAGCACTCGGCCTGGGAAACTATCCAGCGTGGTCACGCGATCGCAAATGGAGTTTACGTGGTGGTGGTCAACCGCGTGGGCCACGAAGGAAAACTGACGTTCTGGGGCCAGTCGTTCGTGGCGGATCCTTTCGGACGGATCATCGCCAAAGCCTCCGCCGATAGTGAAGAAGTGCTTGTCGTCGAGTGTGATCTCTCCAAGATCGAGGAGACACGTCAGAACTGGCCCTTCCTACGCGACCGGCGTATCGACGCTTACGAGGGACTGCGCTTTCGATTTGGTGAACCCTTATGAATTACGGGCCTTTGGACTTCGTCGGAAATATCGGCGTGGTCATACTGATGATCACTTACCTGATGTTGCAATTGAACAAACTCAGCAGCGACGCGCTCTCTTACTCCGTTCTGAACGCCGTCGGCGCGGGTTTAATCGTCATCTCCCTGCTGTTTGACTTCAATCTTTCCGCTCTGCTGATGGAAGTTTTCTGGGTGCTGATCAGTTTCGTCGGAATCTATCGCTACTTCCGCTTAAAGTCGCTCAGGTCTCAAACCATCGATGGGTGAACCACAAACAAATACTCCGGCGGCGCTCGGCTTTCGCATGCCCGCGGAATGGCATCCACACAGTGCGACCTGGTTGACGTGGCCCAAGGATCCGGAAACGTGGCCCGGCAGAGTCGCGGAAGTCGAAGAGATTTATCTCCAGATGATCGCCGCGCTCACCGAGCACGAAATCGTCAACCTGCTCGTCGACGATGAGGACACAAAACAAGCGGTGCTGCGGCGGTGCAATTTCGCGAGCGTTCGAAATCTACGTTTCCTACAGGTAGAAACTGTCGATTCGTGGATTCGCGACTATGGACCCAATTTTCTGCTTGGCCCGGGCGGCGAGGGAGCTTTTAACGATTGGATCTTTAATGCCTGGGGAAACAAGTACGAAGAACTGAAGCTGGACGATCGCATACCGCGCGAATTGGAAACTGTCCTCAACCTGCTTCGGTTTTCACCGGGCATCGTGATGGAGGGCGGATCGATCGAGGTAAACGGCGCCGGCTGTGTATTGACCAGCGAACAGTGTTTGCTGAACGAAAATCGCAATCCGCAACTAAGCCGCACACAGATCGAGCAGTATCTAAAAGAATATCTCGGCGTGAGCAAGGTCTTATGGCTCGGCGAGGGCATTGTCGGCGACGACACTGACGGCCACATCGACGACATCGCACGCTTTGTCGCGCCAAATACGATCGTATGCGCAGTTGAAGACGATCCAGCGGATGCAAACTATGAAATCCTGCAAGACAATCTCGAGCGTCTGCGATCGATGACGGACGTTAACGGCGAGCCATTCGAGATCGTGACTCTGCCAATGCCCGGTGTCGTCGGCGGTACCAGCACGACTAATCGAAATCTCGATCGCCTCCCGGCCAGCTACGCCAACTTCTACATCGCCAATAACGTCGTGCTTCTTCCCGTATTTGGTAACGCAAACGATGTTCGAGCCGTCGAAACTCTCCAACAAGTCTTTCCCGATCGTCGCGTGATTCCAATCAATTGCGAACCACTCGTCTGGGGCATGGGAACCATTCACTGCGTTACCCAACAGCAGCCACAGTTCGTCAGCGACTGATTAACTCTTTCGCCGCGGCGAGTGCGTCGTCGAGAGTTCGCACACGACCGTCCAACTGCATCTCGTAAACAGCGCGCGTGATCTCTCCTATTCCTGGTCCAGCCTCCATTCCCAGCTCGAGCAGATGGCGTCCCAGTAAAATCGGTTCCGGTGGTTTGTATTCAACTTCCAACTGCCGGGTACGTTCGCGAAACCACTCCTGCGCCTCGGCTCCGTACCACTTTTCGCGCGGCACCCAGTCAGCGTTACGACCCAGCGAGTCGGCCTTCGCCACGCGATACAAAAGGTCGGGCTCACAGCGCCGCGCGAGACGTCGAAAAGCGCCCTCGCCCACTTCGTCGCGTTTTTTATAAAACTCACCCGGCTTCAGATGTTCTCGCACCAGGGCAATCACCTCGCCGCGCACGTTGTAGCCGTCGATGGTATGCACATTGATCCGGTTGAGAAAACTCTCAGTTGGTCCAACACCCGCTTCCTCATGCCCGCGCGAACGAAGTCTGCCGTCGATGAATTGTGTTGTAGCCGGTTTGCCGAAATCATGAGCGAGGGCAGCCAGCATCACCGTCACTTGTCTTGCGTAAGGAAGATCGTCGATCAACTCGCGCGCTCGATCGACCACAAGCTGCGTGTGTACAAACACATCTCCCTCCGGATGCCATTCCGCATCCTGCGGCACACCGATCAAACTCTGGATCTCAGGAAAAAGCTGCTCGATCACGCCAAGCCTGCGCAACCATTCGAGACCGACCGAAGGACGTGAAGACTGAAGCAGAAGTTTTTCCAACTCTAACCAGATTCGCTCGGCCGGAAGATCGCGCAAATCGATACTTCGGCACAACTCAATCGTCGCGGGATCGGTGTCGAACTCAAAACGAGACGCAAATTGGGCAGCCCGCAAAACCCGAAGACTATCTTCCACAAACGTCGCTGCTGAAACTGCTCGCAACGTACGTCGTGCAATATCTTCACGCCCTGCAAACGGATCGATGAGTTCACCGGTGAGTGGATCTTCGAGTATGGCGTTGATCGTGAAGTCTCGCCGGCGCGCTGCATCGACAACGCTCATCGATGGATCACCTTCGATGATAAATGCCTTGTGGCCGCGTCCGGCCTTGCGTTCACGACGCGGTAAAGAAACGTCCAGATCGCGCCCCAGCTTGTAAACCGTGAATGCTTCACCGACGACGTTGACTGAACCAAACTGGTCGAGGATCTCGCGGAGACGCTCAGGGCCCAGGTTATAAACTTCGAGATCCCAGATCTTTCGACGGAATACTCATCAACTTATCGCGCACACAACCACCTACGAGCAACGCGCGGCCTCCGGCGTCGCGAATAGCGCGTGAAAGAGCGATTACTTTTTCGGGTAACTCAGGCATTTCCGAAGGGGGCGGCTCTTTGGAGTGCGGCGGCCTGGCGCCGCTTTTACCCTTCGATCACGAAATCGAGAATAAAGCCGCGCCAGGCCGCCGCACTCCAAGGTTATTCGTTTTCAGGCGACTCGACTAAAACCTGAACACCACGCGTCGAGGGCAGGCAACTGATCACCTGGGCGCGATCAATTTTCGTGAGCTCACTTCCCGCTGCGTGCCAGAGCTTCACCCAGAAGGTTCGGGTCTCACCGTGAACCGCAAACGTCGAACCGTCGATCATCACCGGCACCGGTTCAGCGATTGTTCCCGCGCGCAGCACTTCCAACAACTCCGGAATGTACGGCTTAAACTTGTCGAACTGGACCAGCACCGCGCGATCGTCAATCTCGGCGGGCGGTAGTTCAACCGGATCAGCCGACTCGAGTAACAGGCGAGTCTCGGTTTGCAGATTCCGCTTCTTTACTACAGGCATAACAAACTCACAACAACGTCTCGGATACCGGGTTCGGATACGGCTTCAAACGCCTTTGCAGATGCTCCGCCAGATCTGCAACCTTGATTCTTTCCTGCTCCCACGTATCCCGATCTCGCACCGTCACTGCTTCATCCTCGAGCGACTGGTGATCGACTGTGATGCAGAACGGCGTTCCGATCTCATCCTGTCGCGCGTACAACTTCCCGATGCCCCCGGTGTCGTCATAAACAGCTCGCAGCACCGGTTGCAGCGATCGCTTGATCGCTTTCGCCATGCCGACAATCTCCGGCTTGTTCTTGGCGAGCGGCAGGATCGCAGCCTTGATCGGAGCAAGCTGCGGACTGAGTTTCAGGATAACTCTCGTTTCACCCTTATCGTTTGTCTTTTCCGAATAAGCATCCATCAACACTGCGAGCACGGTGCGATTGACGCCCGCGGCCGGTTCGATGACATGCGGATAAAACCGCTGCTTCGTCGACTCATCGAAATACGACAGATCCTCTGTCGAATCAGGATTGATGCGATTGCCTTCCGCGTCAGCCGGCTTGCTCGAATGTGATCGCAAATCAAAATCGGTGCGATAAGCGATGCCCATCAACTCTTCCCACTGCCGTTCTTCTTCGGGCCGCTCCGGAAAATAGCGATACATGATATCGACCGTGCGTTTCGAGTAGTGGGCCAATTCACCTTTCGGAACCTCGTGCAGTTTCAGATTGCCCGCGTCGAGTCCGAGACCCTTGAACCATTCGAGGTACAAGTCAACCCACTCGTCGACGAGCTTCAAATGTTCCGCATCAGGCTTGACGAAATACTCCATCTCCATCTGCTCAAACTCGCGCGTGCGCAGAATGAAATTGCCCGGAGTGATTTCGTTTCGAAACGATTTTCCCACCTGCGCAATTCCAAACGGAATCTTTCGCCGCATCGTCGTTTGCACGTTCAGGAAGTTGATAAAAATTCCCTGCGCTGTTTCGGGTCGCAAGTATGCGAGGGCCGACGGATCGTTTTCGTCAGCCATGGCGCCGAGCGTGGTCCGAAACATCATGTTGAAGTAACGCTCGTCGGTGAGGTTAGTCGAGCCGCAATGCGCACACTTCACCATGCCCGCGCGAAGACGCGCATTGGCGTCGAAATCCGTTTGTGGACCACTCTCAGGAAAATATCCTTCGAGCTTGTCGGCGCGCATGCGCATCTTGCATTCGCGACAGTCGACAAGCGGATCGTGAAACGTCGCTTCGTGTCCGGAGTATTGCCAAACAAGACGATTGAGGATGATCGAAGAATCTATACCCTCGATATCGTCGCGCTCGTAAACGAGCCAGCGCCACCACGACTGTTTGACGTTGTTGCAGAGTTCTACGCCGAGTGGACCATAATCCCAGGCGCTGCCGAGACCGCCATAAACTTCGGATGAAGGGAAAACGAAGCCGCGTCGCTTCGCGAGAGATACGATAGTGTCGATGTTTGGTGCAGGCATTTGTAAATCGGGAATATAGAAGACAAACACGTTTCCCGCAAAGGTGCAAAGACGCAAAGGCCGGCACAGGCTATCCCTGAATGCCTTTGCGTCTTTGCGTCTCTGCGGGAAAGCTGTTTACTTGCTCGGCGTTTGAATGTTTACGTCGATGTTCTGCTGTCCCCCACCGCCAAACAATCGTCCCCTGAAAACAAACACCAGTGCCAATATGACGAGCACGAATATTACGAGCACGGCGACAACTCCCACACTGCCGCTGCCGCCACCTTCTTCGGCCATGAAGGGCCTCCTTTAAATTTTGAGACGAATAGAGCCGGGGGGCTAATCGCGGGGAAGGCTAAATGTAAACCACAAAGGCACTCGAAACAAAGTGCCTTTGTGGTGAATTTTATTTTCGCTTGCGACGAACAGGTGTTGCGGCTTTAACATCGCCGGCCTGGACGGTGGGCGTCGCACGAGGAACCGCCGCGCCGCTCGGAACTACCCAGAGCTCGACGCTGTCGTGTTCGCGAAATCCGCCGTTGACGACCGTGAAACGCGAATCATCAATGCCGCGATCGGAAATCAGGTAATCGCGCGCGCGTTTCATCAGCACTTCAACCTGGCCCCGCGGACTGGTGCGCCCGCCATACGCGATGATGTGAGCGCGAGTTGAAGGATCGTTCTGAAGCTCGATCGCGAGATTGTCTAAACGCGCTTTTTGATCGTCGTAAGAACAATTGACACATTCGTCAAACTCACTTGCAACCATCACTCGCTTTTCGAGAGCACGAACGGTGGAAACTGCCTGCGCACTTTGAGCACACGTCGGATCCGACGATCCATCGTCAGCAACTAAGGTCGCGGTGATGCGCTGGCCGCCCAGTCCCGTCGAATCGACGTTGAGTGTCGGCGAAACCTGGCCGCTGATGATGCGAGCAGTCGACGGCGTCACCTTCCAGTTGTATTTCAAATTAGCTGTTCCGCTGTAAGCGACATCCGCTGTGTAACTGATGATCTCGCCTTCGCTGACTTGCTGCGACGCTGAGATGTTCACCGGGAACGGACACGGAGACTTCGGCAGGGGCGGCAACGGACGGTAGTTCACGACCACACATTTGACGCGTCCGGCCGGCAGATCGATTTCACGTATCCAGAACTGGCCGTTTGGCAAAGTGACTCGTACGTCGTGTACTCCAGGCTCGAGGTCGAACGCGCGATATTCGGTAAGCGTTTCGCCGCGAGGCTTACCGTCGATCGTGAGCAGCAGGCCACCGGGAGTAGTAAGAATCTTGATCGTGCCGTGCTTCGCCTTCTTTGTTTTGGCGGAGACGTTGGAACTCGGATTAACTGCGAAGAGAACCAGCGCCAACAGAGCGACAAAAGAAATCTTAACGGCGCTGTGGAGGACGAATCTATGTAATGACATTTTATTCATCCTCCTGCACTTTGATCTGCTGTGCGAGTTTAGCTTTTGTATGTCGTCGTCTAAACCCGGCGCCGGCTGCGAGCAGTCCCGTTCCGAACAGAAGCAGGGACGCGGGTTCGGGAGTCGGCTTTGGAGTTGAATTCGGCGGACTCGAAGGCGGATTCGGCGACGGCGACGAGTTTGGCGGTTCTTTACAACCATCGCAATCGCTTATGAAAACAAGCGGCACCGCCGCGAGAAATAGGAACGGCCACTTTGGAAAATCCGCGGCCGCGATGAGTATCTCGCCGCAGTCACAGATCGTGCCTTCAATTTCACCCTCTTCAACAATCTCGACTCCGAGTTGTTGTCCCTCACCGGTGACTAGGACACTCGAAGTGATCGGATCTGATTTTGTGGCCGGGGTTTCGCTTCGTGGTCCATCTTGTTTAGGAGCCGGATCCTGCGACACAAGTGTGTTGAGCTTGAGGTTGGGAGTTCCCTTCGAGCTCGTCAGAGTTTGGACCACCTGGTTGATTCTGACCGTGTCAGCAAAAGCGGGAGCCGGGATTACGAGCACACAGAATGCAGCGGTAAGAATACGGGCCAAACGACGTGTATTTTTGTTTGATAACTGAGCAGAAGTTGGGTTCATACCGTAACGATTTTTCACTGGGGCAATCGGGTGTCTTTCCAGTAAAAGGACACGCCTAATAGCCCAAAAACTCCAGCCGCACGAATCGTTTTCTGGTAATTGCTGGAAGTTTGCTGGATGTAGCGAGCGTCTCGAAGGTAATAAAGGTCGACCGACCCCTTGTTGGTAGCCTCTCGCTGTTTTTAGGACAAATAGAGGTGCAATTCGGTAAGCACATCGAGGGCCGTTAAAAATGCCCGGAAAAGTCAGGTATTTACTCGCTGGATAGCCTTTTCGTCTGAATCCTGGACCGCCGATCTGAAAACTGGACGCCTCCCTGGAGTGCGGCGGCCTGACGCCGCTATGGCCTCGATCGAGAGATCAAGGACAAAGCGGCGCTAGGCCGCCGCACTCCAGGGAGTTTTTACATCTCGCCGCCGTCGCTTGGGCTCGCGGCTTCGGCTTTCCGGTTCTCCTCGCGCAGAACAGCTTTCCGCGAGAGCTTGATCTTGTTTCCTTCGCGGCCAATGCACTTGACGAGAATCTGCTGTCCTTCTTTCAACTCGTCGCGAACATCTTTCACACGACGATCGGCAATCTCTGAAATGTGCAGCAGGCCATCGGTGCCCGGGAAGATCTCCACGAACGCGCCGAAGTCGACAATTCTGTTTACAGTGCCCAGATAAGTTTGACCCACCTCGGCTTCCGCTGTCAGACCTCGAATGCGATTGACGGCAGCATCGGCAGCTTCGCCACTCGCCGTTGCAATCGAGATAGTCCCATCGTCAGAGACGTCGATCTTCGCGCCGGTCTCTTCCACGAGCGATCGAATCACCTTACCGCCTGGTCCAATGACGTCGCGAATCTTATCCGGATTGATTTTGATTTGAATGATTCTGGGAGCATAAGCGGAAATGGTTTCGCGCGGCTCTCCGAGAGTTTTCTCCATCGCGCCCAGAATGTACAGCCGGCCTTTCTTTGCCTGCTCGAGTGCTTCGGCCATGATCTGCGCGTTGATGCCGGCGATCTTGATGTCCATCTGGAGGGCGGTGATACCGTTGCGCGTGCCGGCGACTTTGAAGTCCATGTCTCCGTAGTGATCTTCGGCGCCTGCGATGTCGGTGAGAATTGCGTACTTGTTGCCTTCCATGACCAGCCCCATCGCGACACCCGCGACAGGCGCTTTCAAAGGCACTCCCGCATCCATCATCGAAAGAGTACCGCCGCAAACTGTCGCCATGGATGACGAACCGTTTGACTCCGTTATGTCAGACACGATGCGCACGGTGTACGGGAAGTCAGCGTCGTCCGGCAAAACCGTCTCGAGCGCGCGACGGGCCAGGGCTCCGTGACCAATCTCGCGGCGACTCGAAGAACCAAAGCGACCGACTTCACCAACCGAGTACTGTGGAAAGTTGTAGTGGAGGAGGAACCGTCGTTTAACTTCGCCCTTCTCCAGATCGTCGATGAACTGCTCGTCTTCTTTGGTGCCGAGAGTTGTCGATACCAGCGCCTGCGTCTCGCCGCGCGTGAAGAGCGCCGAACCATGGACTCGCGGCAACCAACCAACTTCGCACGTAATCGGACGAATTTCAGAAAATCTTCGGCCATCAGGACGGCGACGTTTGTTCAGGATGTCGTCGCGGAAAACAGTCTCTTTGAGTTGATCAAAGATCACTTTTGCCATTGCGCGTTGCTCGGGCTGATCGTCCGGATAAGACTCGGCAACCTCTTTTTTCAACGCGTCAACTGCTGCATAGCTCGTGCGTTTCTCCTGCGACGTCGTATCCAGCGCTTCACGCAGTCGTTCGCTGTATCTCTCTTCGATGTCACGCTGCAGATCTGCATCGAGCGAAGCGGGCGTAACGGCCCGTTTCTGAATTTCCAGGGCTTTGTACAGTTCTTTCTGCCAGCGACAGAGACGATTGATTTCCTTGTGGGCCAACATCAGCGCTTCAACCATGATCTCTTCCGAGACCTCTTTTGCGCCGGCCTCGACCATCACGATCGCTTCTTCGGTACCCGCCACGATCAGGTTCAAACGCGACTCGCGCACTTCGTCGTAAGTCGGGTTGACAATGTAACGTCCTTCGATCAAACCGATGCGCACGCCCGCAATCGGATTTAGAAACGGAATATCTGATAGATAGAGCGCGCATGATGCGCCTGTGATGGCAATAACATCAGGATTATTGTCGGGGTCGGCGGAGATGACACTGGCGATTACTTGAGTTTCATTCTTGTAACCTTCGGCAAAGAGCGGGCGGCAGGGACGATCAATCAGGCGGCTGGTAAGTACTTCTTTTTCATTGGGACGGCCTTCACGGCGGAAGTAATTGCCGGGGATGCGTCCGGCGGCATAGTTTGATTCGCGGTATTCCACCGTGAGGGGAAAGAAATCAACACCTTCGCGCGCGGTGGGAGCACCAACGGCTGCGACGAGTAACATTGTGTCGCCATAACGGATCACAACCGATCCGTCCGCTTGTTTGGCGAGGCGACCGGTTTCAACGGTCAGCTCCCTATCGCCGAGTTTTATTGATTCTTTAAGGTATTTCTTTTCTGGCATTTTCTATTCTCCTTAGACTAAGCACCTGAACAATTCAGGTCGCGGGCGTCGCCAACGATACTTGGGCGCCAACGCTGTTTTCGGGCAAGCTAGCTTGCTGTGTATATATTTGGACCGCGTACGTGAGCGGGGTCTTGGCAAACTTTGCAATAAAAAAGGCGGTACGAGCCTCTTGAACCGTGAAGCTCATGCCGCCTTATGCTCGAAGCTGGGGCCGTACACGTCTGCTTGTTTCCAGTCAATCGCCGTCACGTTCGGCACTGCCACAAGCTCTTCGATAGACGCGGGCTTTAACCAAACAGAGATTCGAAGTTCTCTCGTTTTTAACTCTCTAACGTCGCAGACCGAGGCGATTTACCACTTCGTGGTAGCGTTCGATATCGGTGCGCTTCAGGTAATCCAACAGACTCCGTCGCTGCGAGACCATTTTCAGCAGGCCGCGTCGCGAATGGTTATCCTTTTTGTGGGTCTTGAAATGCTCGGTGAGCTCGTTGATTCTCTTGCTCAAAAGCGCGACCTGTACTTGCGGTGACCCGGTGTCCGACTCATGCGTGCGGAAATCAGAAACTATCTGTTCCTTGGTTTGTTTTGCTAACGCCACTTGCTTGAATGGTCCTCCCAGACTGCAGTAAAAACCGCTAAAAGCGGCAACCGCTCAACTTAAAAAACGCGTTCAATTTAACATGCGCTTCAAGGAGTGTCCAGTTGCGCCACCAAAAGGTACAAAAGGCACTTAAAACAGATTTCTCCTCATCAGGATCCTCAAATCCCCCTGACGGTCGACAATGAAGAAGTAATTTTGTGAATTTTGTGCCTCTTTGTGGCGATTGTCCTTGTGGTACTATCGCGGCCAAATGACTCAACCCAGAATCGTGATTCTCGGAGGCGGCTTCGGCGGGCTCTTTACGGCTCTCGAACTCGCCGGATCGGGAGAGGTGACGCTCGTCAACGATATAGACCATTTCCTTTTCACCCCGATGCTCTATGAGTATCTGAGCGGAGAAGTTGAAGCCTGGCACATCGCGCCGAGATACGACGAATTGCTCGACGAGAACGTCCGGCTGGTGCAAAGCGCGGTGACCGGAATTGACCTCGCATCACAAACGGTTCACGTAGCGAGTTACGAAAAAAGTCTACAGTACGACGTCCTGGTCCTCGCAGTCGGCGGAATCACGAACTACGTCGGCGTCGAAGGCGCGGAAGAGTTTTCCTTACCTTTCCGCAAACTTGCTCACGCCGAAGATCTGCGCAAGCGCATGGTCGCAACTCTCGATCGAATTCCGCCCGAAATGGCGCCGCAGGACGTCCGTCGCAACGTTACCTTCGCAGTGGTTGGCGCGGGCGCCAGTGGTTGTGAACTCTCGACGAAGATGGCCGATCTTCTTCTCGACGCGTTCCAGCGTCGCGCGCTTCAGGGCGAGCCGAGGGTTTTGGTGCTGGAAATGGGCGACAGAGTCGTGCCCGGCATGGGCGAACCGATTCGCGAGTTCGTCGAAGAGGCTTTGCGCGAATCCCATGTTGAAGTGCACACGCAAACGCGCGTGGTGCAAGTGACCGCGGAGGGCGTGACGTTTGAGCACGCTGGAAATCGAGAGACGTTGCAGACCGCGGGAGTCGTATGGACCGGCGGCGTAAGAATGAATCCCCTCATCGAACAGCTTGACGTGCAAAAAACTCAACGCGGAGTGCTCGTCGTCAAACCAACTCTACAATTGCCGGAACACGAGAACATTTTTGCGCTTGGCGATGTCGCTTTGTACCCGGACGCAACGCCCACACTCGCCGGTACTGCCCAACTTGCTTTTCAGCAGGGCAGTCTCGCGGCGCACAACATCAAGGCGTTTAATTCAGGCGGCGAGATGCACACAAAACACTTCGAGGAACTGGGCGAAGCGATCAGTCTCGGAACTGAACGCGCAGCGGTGCTGACCGGTGGAAAAGCATTTGGCGGCGCTTTAGCACGACAGGCAAGATTCGCGTTGTACACTTCACGACTGCCCACCTGGCATCACCGGCTCCGCGTCGGAGCGAGCTGGTTTTTCGGCGGCACAGCTCCCCGGCCACTTTTGCCCCTGGTTTAGTTTGGAACGTTAGTTGTTACCAATCCGGCCATGGGGCCGGCAAAGTTACGAATTCTTCTTTGCGTACTGTTTCTGGTGATCGTTGCGCTCGTGTGGCTGGCGATCAGTTTTCGTACTACGCCGTTTGTTCCCTCCGTCGATATTCCTTCAAGCGCTCCGGAAGCTGTGGCGATCGGCACTCCGTTACCCGTCACCACGCCAACACCCACTGAAGAGGCGCATGATTCCGCTGCTGCGGCAGCGCCCGCAACGTCAAACTTTGTCGGAAAGCTTAATCTGATTATTCCCGTTGCAGGGGTGCGGCCGGAACAGTTGCTCGACACCTATGCCGACTCTCGATCCGAAGGCCGAACACACGATGCTATCGATATTATGGCTGCCGCGGAGACGCCTGTGCTCGCCGCTGCAGACGGCAAGATCCTGAAGCTCTTCCACAGCGAGAAGGGCGGCACGACAATCTACCAGCTTGGACCAAACCAGGATCTCGTCTTCTACTACGCTCATCTTTCTCATTACGCCGCAGGTTTAGCCGAAGGCGATCTCGTGAAGCAGGGACAGGTCATCGCTTATGTCGGCGACACGGGGAATGCGGGGACGGGTAACTTCCATCTTCACTTCTCAATAGCCGTCGTTGCGGACCCGAAACGTTACTGGGAAGGCTCGAATATCAATCCCTACCCGCTGCTACAGAACAAGGCGGAATAGCGCGCCGGTCGTTCGCTAATCATGCAGAAAATCGCGTGAATCCGCGCTCAGCCGTTGGAACGCCCGTTGCTCATTTACCTCTACTCAATCGAAACGACTAGTTTAAGTATGAGGATCGAATAAATGACTCGACAACTTTTGGCTCTTTGTTTTTTAGGATTCTTATTCACCGGCTGCACCACCGGGCCCGTCAATTCAAACACGGTGAGCGTACCGCCTGCTGCGTCTCCGAGCCCAACCGCTTCGCCCGCCGCGCAGGCAAGTGAAAGCTCGACGCCTATAACTTTGCCGCTGCTCGATGCGTTGCTCACTGACGAAAAGTTTGTGGCCCAATTGAAGTCGAATTTAAAACTTTCCGACGATCAGATCGAATCACTGAAGCGAGTGTCTGGTGCTGAGATAGCACGTCTTCGCGAGGCCAATGCCGAAGAGCTCGACGGCAACGCCAGCGACGCTCGCGCACGAGCGACGGAACAGATCAACTCAGTACTCGGCGACGAGAAGGCGAGACAGTTGACGTCACTCGCCAACGACTACTGGGCCAAAGGTGATCCTGCCGACGCTGCGGTGTCAAACGGCCAGGGACCGGAAATGTTGAAAGGACCAAATGCGGTGCCGAGCGATACGCGCGTGGTCGTCAACATTCCCGCCTATCGCATGGACCTCTTCCAGGATGGAACCCTCGTCAAGTCGTACCAGGTCGGAATCGGCTATCCGGAGTTTCCTTTGCCGCAGGGTTTGCGCAAAGCGCAGACGGTAATCTTCAACCCAACCTGGACGCCGCCGGATTCGCCGTGGGTCGCAAAGATGAAGAATGTAACTCCGGGCGAAACGGTTGAGGCGGGCGACAAGGATAATCCGCTTGGTCCAATCAAGATTCCAATTGGTTTACCGTCACTGATTCACGGCGGCAAGCCTGTTTCGAAGATTGGAAAATTTGCTTCGCACGGTTGCGTCGGCCTGACGAATGCCCAGGTGAAAGACTTCGCCCTGCAACTAAGCAAAGCGTCAGACACGGATCTCTCAGATAAGACGATTGCCGACTATCTGAAGGAAAAAGATCAGACTAAAACGGTGAAGTTGAACAAGACCGTGCCGGTTGAGTTGCGCTACGAAACGATCGTCCTGGAGGACGGAAAGCTTCATATCTACAAAGACGTTTACGCACAGGACACCAACACCGAGGAAAATCTGCGAACCGTATTGGAAGCGCATGGCGTAAAACTCGAAGATCTTTCCGAGCAACAGCGAACCGAAATTCTCAACGCGCTGAATGCGATGTCGATCAATCCGCAACAGACGCCTGCGGCGTCGCCGTCACCGGATGCGTCGCCGGCAAAGAAAACTGCCGCAAAGAAACAGCCGGCAAAGAACCAGAAGGAGATCGTTATCGATCTGAGTTCCGTGGTCCAGAAGGGATATCCGGCGCCGGTGAATCTTGATAATGGAAGTGGAAAACCGGTGAGGACCGCGAAGGCTTAAGAGAAAGGGATTATTTTCCATTTGTCATTTTCCATTTTCCATTTGTCATTTATTCAGAGAACGCGGCAGCGTCCTATAAATGAGAAATGAGAAATGGAAAATGACAAATGGAAAATAGTCCGGTCTTCATCCGACGGTTGCGGCCTCGCAGGAATCGAGCTCCGGCGCCTCTTCGATCGGCGCTCCGGCTTCTCCGTAATACGGCCGCCCTGATTCGATCGCTTCAAAGTATTCCTCGATCCGATCGAGCACCTCTTCGACCGTGTGCGAGTGAAAGATCGAAGTGCGAAACAACGCTCCACCTTGTAGCCCGCGTGTAAACTGCCCCGCCAACTGCTTCATGCGATTGATCGCCGGCCTCTCCGGCATGTCCTCGCGCAGCATGTCAAAGTATTCATGCAGGATCGCGCGTTTGTCGGCAAGTGTCGGATCAAAAATTGGCCGCCCGTGCATCGCGTCTTCGATCTGACGGAAGATCCATGGATTCGCCATCGCGCCGCGTCCAATCAAAACGCCGTCGCAACCAGTTTCTCGAAACTTCGCAAACGCTCCTTCGATCGTCGTAACGTCGCCACTACCCGACACCGGCACGCGCACGACTTCCTTGATCTGTCTGACGAGATCCCAGTTTGCGAGACCACGATAGCCTTGTTCCTTTGTGCGTCCGTGCAATGCAATGTGTTCGACTCCACAGTCTTCCGCGAGCTTCGCGGTCTCGACGGCATTGATCGTGTGATCGTAGAAGCCCGCACGGATCTTCACAGTCAGCGGAATCGTGATCACCTTTTTAATCGATTTAAGAATCTGTTCGAGGCGGCTATGGTCCTTGAGTAATCCCGATCCGCCGCCGTGCTTGACGACCTTCGGCGCCGGACAACCACAATTCACGTCGAGAATGTCCGCTCCAATTTCTTCCGCCATCTCGGCAGCCATGCACATGCGTTCCACCTGCCCGCCAAAGATCTGGACCGCAAACGGCCTCTCGTCCTCGTAGAAACGCATCTGCCGTTTCGACTTCGGATTGTTCCTGGTCAACCCCTCAACCGAAATAAACTCCGAAACCGATAGACCAACACCGCCACGCCGTTTCAACAAACGCCGAAAAGAAACGTCCGTCACACCCGCCATGGGCGATAAAACGAGTGGCGGATTGATCTCGACGTCGCGAATTTTGAAAGGCTTTATTTCGGGCGTCATGGTTTGATCGTAACCGGCGTTCCCACTGAAACAGCGTCGTACAACTCCTTCATGTGCTCATTTTCCAACGCCACGCAGCCCCATGTCCAATCGCTTTTGGCGCCGTGGCCGTGAATGTAAATCAGGCCACCGAGGTTTGTGTACTGCGGCGGCGCGATCTTTTTCCGGTGCGCTTCGACGATCGCGTCGTGCTGTGCTTTCGTGATCAGACCGTCACGCAAACCACGCGCGGCATCTTCGGGGTTCGGATAACTGACGCCGAGCGATAGATAGTAAGCGCTTTTGTTGTTCTTCACGAAAATGTAAAAGTCGCCTTCGGGAGTCGCGCCGTCACCTTCGCGCTTTTTATCGGCGATGGGACTGAAACCGAGTCCCACACGATATGTCCGCAGCAGAGTTTTATCCGAATAGAGCTCGAGTTTTCGTTCGCTTTTATAAACGATAATGCGAGGTTTTTCGACGGGCAGACACCAGGGGGTTTTAGACGGTCAATACAAGAGCACTAAAATGACGACAGATTAGAATCCGTGATGAGATGATCTGTGTCATCATGTGGATTCTGAAATCTTCTGAGGGACTAACGGCCTACGGCTTCTTCGACTTCTTATTGTCGTTCTTCTCGTCGCCTTTGGCGGCAGACGGCGCCTTGATTTTCAAAAGCGGCTCGACACCGGCGCGATAAGTGTCAGTTACTTTTATGAAAGCTTCATTACGCAGGTTCTGCAGATACGCTTCACGCTCTTTCTGCTGGCGGTCACCCAACATCGCTTCACGAACGCGATTGTCGTTGAAGCTCGGAGTGCTGCCCGCAGGCAGGCGGGCATCTACACGCAGGATCTGGTAACCGTCAGGGGTCCGAAGCGGTTCAGTGACGCCACCAATTTTGACATCCTTCAACGCTCCCAGGAGATCTTCACGGAGGTTGGGAACGTCAAACTCGCCCACGTAACCTTTATCCTGCGGAGCAGTGCGCTGCCCGTTCTTTTCACGCTCGGAATTGGCAGCCGCAAGCGCGCCAAAATCCGCGCCCGCGCGAATCTGCGTTACGAGTTCCTGCGCGCGCGCTTTAACTGTTGCTTCGTCTTTGCCCTTGGTGATCAGATAGATCTCGGAAAGCTTGATGCCTTCCGGTTTGCGAAACTTGTCCGGATTCTGCTCGAAGTATTTCTTTACTTCCTCAGACGAGAAACCCAGGTAGACACGCCGGTCGACTTCCTGTTGCAGAACAGCCTGCTTCATCATCTCCGAACGCATCGTGCGACGAATGTCTTCCGGATTCAACCCGCTCTGTTGCATTGCCTGATTGAGCTTCTCGATCGAATTGATTCCCTGCTCCTGCGCGATCTGCAACATTCGACGATTCACTTCCGCCTCGATATCGGCGGCCATGTCGAGTTCCTTGCCTCTTTGCAGCAGCAATCTCTCGTTGATCAGAGTGGCAATGAGCTCAGCTTGCTTCTTGTTGACCTCGTCGGTCGCCTGCTGCTCGGTCATGCCGGTCTGTTTCAAAGCCTCAACACGTTCACGCGACTCGCGCTTCAACATTGAAAGAGTGATGACGTCGTCGTTGACCTGTGCGATCACTTCGTCGACGACCTGCATCTCGCCTTCCTGCGCGAGTACGTCACGGCTGTTGAATGTAAAAATCGACAGCACCAGCAGCGCTGCAAGAACAAAATATTTTAATTTCACAAAGGTACTCCTAAAGATGGATCTTTGTTCTTTGTGCTTGGTACTTAGTAATTGAACTCCAATCGAGCCACACAACAAAGTACAAAGTTCCAAGCACAAAACACCAAAGCGCGGATTCTAATCGCTGGCGCGGAGCCGGAGCAACACGTCGCGAGCTATATCGAGCACATTGTCCTGCTCGTCCTCAGTCAAAATCAGCCGCAAAACGCCGTTGGGCGTGAAGACGGCTCCCTTATGCTCACTGATATAATTTCCCAGCTTTTCCGGGGAAATCTTCGCTTTTTCACTGAATTTAATAGCCACTCCGTCGGGTGTTTTGTCGATCGAAACCAGCCCGACTTCCTCCGCCACCCGCCGCAAACGAGCATACGCAAAAAGTCGTTCGACTGAGAGGGGAACCCGCCCGTAGCGATCCTCAGTCTCAGTCCGGATGCTCGAGAGAGTCGCTTCATCCCGGGCCGACGAAACCCGCTTGTACGTTCTCAGGCGCTGCCCCATGTCGGAAATATAGTCATCCGGAATGGCCACATCGACGCCAAGATTAAGCGTTACGCTCGTCTCATCTTCAACTTCTTCGCCGCGAAGTTCCGCCACCGTACGCTCGAGCATCTGGGTATAAAGATCGAACCCAAGCGCTTCCATGTGACCTGACTGTTCGCCGCCAAGAAGGTTGCCGGCGCCGCGTAGTTCGAGGTCGAGGGCGGCGATACGAAATCCCGCGCCCAGATCCGAAAACTCACGAATGGCTGCTAAACGTCGACGGGCGATGGGTGAAAGCTCCTGTTCGCTCGGGATCAGCAGGTAAGCATAAGCCCTGCGGCTCGAGCGCCCCACACGCCCACGCAATTGATAAAGCTGAGAAAGACCGTAGTGATCGGCGCGATTTATGATGATGGTGTTTGCTCGGGGGATGTCTATGCCGTTTTCGATGATGGTGGTCGCAACGAGAACGTCATATTTGTAGTCGATGAAGTCGAGCATCACTCGCTCCATCTCCTTCTCATTCATCTGCCCGTGGCCCACGGCCAGACGCGCCTGCGGCACCAGCCGCTTCACGAGCGCGGCAATCGTGTCGATCGTCTCCACGCGATTGTGAATGAAGAAGACCTGGCCGCCGCGAGACAGTTCGAGGTCTATTGCCGACTTGATCACACTCTCGGAAAACTGCACGACCTGCGTCTGAATCGCGAGACGGTCGCGCGGCGGTGTTTCGATCAGAGACATGTCGCGCATGCCGCTGAGTGACATATTGAGCGTGCGTGGAATCGGCGTGGCCGAAAGTGTCAACACGTCAACACGCTTCTTCAGGTGTTTCAAACGTTCCTTGTGCGCGACTCCGAAACGCTGTTCCTCGTCGACCACGACGAGTCCCAGATCCTTGAACTGAACATCTTTTGAAAGAATACGATGCGTTCCGATAACCACGTCGATCTCGCCGGTCTCGACTTTCTTCACCAGTTCCTTTTGTTCCTTCGCCGAGCGAAAGCGCGACAGAAGTTCAACCTTCACCGGGAATGGAGCGAAACGATTGCGAAACGTGTCGTAGTGTTGATAAGCAAGCACTGTCGTGGGCGTGAGAATCGCCGCCTGCTTACCTTCCATTACCGACTTGAACGCGGCGCGCATCGCGACTTCAGTTTTGCCGTAACCGACGTCGCCGCAAAGCAAACGGTCCATCGGCACCGGTTCTTCCATGTCTTTCTTCACTTCTTCGATCGCGGTTTCCTGGTCGGGAGTAAGAACAAACGGAAAGCCGTCCTCAAACTCCTGTTGCCAGGGCGTGTCGGCCGCGAACGAGTAACCACCGACGAGTTTTCGTTCCGCGTAAAGACGCAAAAGCTCGTCGGCCATGTCGCGCATGGCCCGCTTCGCCTTTGCCTTTGTCTTTTGCCAACCGAGACCGCCGAGTCGATCGAGCTGGGGCTGATGACCTTCGGCACTCGAGTAACGCTGCACGAGGTCCATTCGTTCGACGGGAACGAAGAGCTTTGCTTCGTCAGCGTAAAAGAGCAGCATGAACTCGCCCGCGCGTGGTCCAAGATCGAGTGTTTGCAAGCCGCCGAATCGCGCCACACCATGATCGATGTGGACCACGTAGTCGCCGGGTTTCAGATCGCGGAAATCGGAAAGGAACGCGGCCGCTTTCGATTTGCGTTTGCGCTTTTCAGTGCGCTGCGTTTTCTCGGCGCCTACCGGCCTACGCTCAACCGCATCAACCGCCTCGTCAAAAACGTCGGCCTCGACGTGTACGATCAAGCGCGACCGGGCCAATTCAAAACCGCCGCTGAGACGGCCCACCGTTACCACCACCGGGCGCAGGCTGCCGGCGTCTGAAGTTTCTCCGGTAAAAGCCAAACGCGTTTGGATGTTGTACTCGTTGAGAATCTCTACGATTCGTTCGGCGTTTCCAAGACTCGGCATCACAAAGAGCGTCGTCTTTCCTTCTTCACCGGAACGAGTAACTTCCGCCGCCAGGTCCGCGATACGTCCGTGATAGCGGAGCGTCGATTGCGATTGCCATTCGAATTCAACCGCCGCTTCCACTGCCGGAAATAGAAAGACCGGTTGCCGCGTGCCTCTTTCACGGCCGAGCTGAACTTTCGGCATCTCGGCTTCGAGCGAGAGATTCAGATCCGTCTCCGCGGCCGCGCGGCCGAGGGTGCGCAACTCAATTCGCTGGCGTGTCGGAATAAACTGCCGCAGTTCCTCGGCCGTGAGGAAAAGCTCTTCCGGCGCAAGGGCGATGTCGTCCGCCTGATCGATCTCGCGATAGCGTTCTGACAAGCGTTCATAGAATTCACTCAGGTACGACTCGATACCCGCCGGCTCGTCAACAACCAGCACAGCATCGCCGAGATGATCGAAGACACTGGAGTTGCAGTTCATCGCGATCGGAATCAACCATTCCCAGCCCGCAAACGCTTCGCCTTCGTCGGCAAACGCGGTTCGATCTCGTAATGAGCGCGCGTAACGTTCGTCACTCCAGCGTTCACGCGCAGCTTCGCTCCAGAGTTGGAAGTCGACCGCCGTCACGGCAAACTCCTGCATAGGCGGCACTTCGACGGCTTTTAGCTGAGACGTTGAGAGTTGATTTTCAGGATCGAATTCCCGCAGCGAGTCGACAGTGTCGCCGAAAAACTCCAAACGAACAGGCGCTTCTCTGCCCGGCGGCCACACGTCGACGATGCCGCCGCGCATCGAGAACTCGCCGACTGCGGTAACAGGATCCTCGCGCATGTAGCCGGTTGCGATAAGCTTTTCGACAAGCTCTTCCGGAGAGTGTTCTCCGTCACGGATCAAAACGACGCCGGCTTTCGCGATCGCCTCGGGACTGACGGTTTTGCGTGCAAGAGCGCGAGCAGTCAGCAAGACGAATCCGGGAGCGCGTTGCCGCAACTGCCAGAGCGCGAGAGCACGCCGCTCGAGTGTCTGCGCGTGCGGCGATACGCCGGCGTACGGATCGATTTCCGAAGCCGGCAAGACAAGCACGTCGGCACTTGCCGTTCCGGCGAGAGCGGCATGCCAGAAGCGCAGGTCGCGTTCCCACGGTTCGAGGTCGCGAGTTGACTGAGCGACGACGGCGAATGTTTTTCCCGAATCGCGTTGTAAAGCAGCGACTGCAAGCGCGCGCGCCGATCCGGCTACGAGCCCGCTGATCGAGATCACACGCCTGTTGGACCGCAACTCCGTGAGCAGCTTCTGGTACTCGGGCGTTTCAGTAATCTGTCGCAGGGTTTGCTGCAGCGTCGTATTCATTAACAATATCGGTGAAAACAGTCAGTGACTGGAGAAACAATCAGTAACTGGAGAAACAATCAGTAACCTGGAGGAACAATCAGTAACTGGGAGAATCCATCAGTAACTTGGAGGAACAGGTCAGGAAGGGAGGCTTGCCCCCGCTCTATGAGTCTGAAAGCGGGGGCAAGCCTCCCTTCCTGACTTGTTCTATTCACTCTTGTTCTATTCCCTCTCGTTCTATTCCCTCTTGTTCTGTTCCTCATCTCTTTTTGATTTGCTTTTCTTCTGTTCTATTTTTTCATCTTTTCAATCAGCGTTGTGGTCGAGGCGCCTTCGACAAAAGGCAATGAGACAACTTTACCTCCGGCGGCTTCGACTTCCTCGCGCCCGTGAATTTGATCGAGTTGATAGTCACCGCCCTTCACCAGCACGTCGGGCAAAAGTCTGGCTATCAAACTTCGCGGCGACACGTCGTCAAAAATCGTTACGTAATCGACATGTCGCAGCGCCGCGATTATCTCCGCTCGCTCAACCTGATCGAAGACCGGTCGATCGGGGCCTTTCAATTCGCGCACTGTTCGATCGCTGTTTATCGCGACCAGGAGTGCATCGCCGAGCGCGCGCGCCTGCGCGATATAACGCACGTGACCGACATGCAACAGGTCGAAGACTCCGTTCGTAAAAACGAGACGCCGGCCCGCGGCGCGCAGACGTTGGCGCTCCCCGAGCATTTTCTCCGGGCTAAGAATCTTCTCGATCACTCGAGCAAGATTACAGGATTTACAGGATTAACAAGAAGTCATCCTGTATAATCGCCGCTTTATGTCCATACCCTTTATCGAAGATAACGATCAAACTGTGGCGCGGCACGAGCATCTCGAGGCGTTGCGCGAGCTTGTCGGGAATGTCTATCCAAATAAATTCGAACGCAGCGAAGTTGTCGAGTCCGGCAGAGAAGACACGATTACGGCAATTGTCGAGAAGTTTCGAGGTTTTGAACCGCAGGATGAGTTGACCAAATTCACCGTCCGGATCGCGGGACGTATCGCTTCCCCGCCGCGCGTGATGGGAAAAGCGGCTTTCGTCCACCTGTCTGACGGCGTTTCACGACTACAGATCTACATTCGTAAAGCCGACGTCACCGGAATTCGAAACGATGCGACCGGGGGCGAAGCTGACGGCTGGTCTATCTTTCAGCTCCTGGACCATGGCGACTTTATCGGCGTCGAAGGGTTCCTCTTCATCACCAAGACTGGAGAGCTTTCGGTACACGTGCAGAAACTTCAGTTTCTGGCGAAAGCACTCTTACCGCTGCCCGACAAGATGCACGGCATTCACGATCCGGAAATTCGACAACGGCAACGCTACGCCGATCTGATCGCGGGAAGTTTGAAACACGAGAAGGATGATTCGCTTACACCGCGCGAAGTTTTTGAAAGGCGTGCCGCGGCGATCCGGGAGTTCCGTCGCATTCTGGAAGATCACGGTTATGTCGAAGTCGAAACGCCGATGTTGACGCCGATTGCCACCGGTGCGGCGGCGCGTCCGTTCAAGACGCATCACAACACACTCGATATCGATCTTTACGCGCGTATCGCGCCCGAGTTGTACCTGAAACGGCTTTTGGTCGGCGGCTTTGAAAAGGTCTACGAGCTCAATCGCAACTTTCGCAACGAAGGCATATCGACGCGGCACAATCCCGAGTTTACGATGCTCGAGTTTTACTGGGCCTACGCCGACGTAAACGCGATGATGGATTTTTGCGAAGAGATGTTGCGCGCCGTCGTTTTCAAAGTCACAGGTCACGCGCATGTGCCGTATGGCGATCACACGATCGACTTCGCCGCCCCTTTCAGGCGCATCGGAATGCAGGAAAGTTTGTCTGAATTTGTTCCGGCGGACCAGGTTACGAATGAGAACGTAGTCGAGCGTTTTGAAACGCACGTCGAACACACGTTGATCCAGCCGACTTTCATTACCAACTTTCCGAAACCCATCTCGCCGCTCTCGAAAGCATCGCCCGCTAACCCGCATGTCGCGGAACGGTTCGAGTTGTACGTCGTGGGGATGGAGCTGGCGAATGGGTTTTCCGAGTTGAACGATCCGGTCGAGCAATACGAACGTTTCAGCGATCAGGTCAAGCAGCGGGAGCGTGGTGACGACGAAGCGATGCTGATGGACGAGGACTACATTCGCGCGCTCTCGTACGGGATGCCACCAGCCGCGGGAATAGGTATCGGGATCGATCGCCTCATAATGCTTTTGACTAATCGACAGTCAATCCGCGAAGTCATCCTCTTCCCTCACATGCGGCCACAAAAAGGCACATAAATCACAAAAAAGAGTTTTTCTCAGTGGGCAGGATGCAATTCCCGTTGAGAAGAATTTTCTGTTTGTGTTTTATGTGCCTTTTGTGGCTAGTTCCCGGCTTTGCGGCGGAGTTCCGCGACGCGGTCGTTGGACCACGCTGTCTTTTCGGGGCTTAGTTTCAGGAACTGCTCCATGGCGTCGAGCGCGCCTTTGAAGTCGCCGAGCTTTTCGCGCACGCGGCTCAGGTCGAGCAGGAACTGGGCATTCCCTGGCGACGCCGCAACCGCCTTTGCAAATGATTCTTCCGCAAGTTTCAGATCGCCTTTCAGCTCATACAATCGCGCCAGGTGAAAATAGCTGATGGGAAAACGAGCGCCATCGCGCTGCGAAACTTGCAGCAGTTCCACCAGTGCTTCGTCGTGGCGCTTCAGACTTACGAGAACAAAACCGAGTTCGAGATTGGCGGGCGGGAAGTAGCCACCCTGAAGCTTCAGCACGCGCCGAAAGTTCTCCACCGCTTCACCCATCTTGCCGCGTTCTGAAGCGTCACGCGCACGTTGCAGGTAATCAAAACTCGTCGAGTCGAGTGCGAGCGCGGGCGTGGCAGTCGATGCGGCTGGACCGGCAACGGAAGACGCCTGCTTCTTCTCGGCTTCCTTTGGTGCAGGCTTAACAACTATACGTTCCTCAGTCCGCACACGTGCGAGCGCTTGTTTGGCGGCGTCGTGATCGGGATCAACCACCAATGCCCGGCGCCACTCGCGGAATGCCAGATCATTCTGCCCGCGCGCGGAGTAAACTCGACCCAGGTTGTAGCTCGCCTCGGCGTAACGAAAACCCTCGAGCTTCAGTGCCGACAAAAGCGCGTCCTGCGCTTCTTCCCATTTTCCCGCGCGCAGCAAAAGCACGCCGAGATTGTTGTAGGCGCGCGAGTATCTGCCCTTGCGTTGCTCGATCGCGGTGCGATAAGCCGCGATCGCGGCGTCCGACTCTCCGAGTCGCGCAAACGAGTTTCCGAGATTATAAAAACCAATGGGATCGAACGCATTTGAATTTGCAATTAGTTGCAGTTCCGCGAGGGCTTCCGTCTTCTTTCCCGTACCGGCGAGCAGATCGGCGAGTTTCAGTTGCAGACGAATGCGATCGGAAGGCGTCGCGGCGCCGGCAATCTCCTCGCGCAAACTGACGATCAGATCGGGTGTGTTTTCTATATCTTCTGTTTGGTTTTGAGCAAAGGCGTAACCACTACATGCCGAGATGAGAATCAGGAGGAGGAGAATATTCTTCATTGCCGTACAACTCTCTTACTTATTCGCGGAGACTTCGTTGCGCAGGTAGGCGACGACCGTGCCGCCGAATCCGACGGCCCAACCGCGATTGCGATCCGTAAAGAAAACACGCTCGAGGGGGTGTTGCGTACCGCTGCGTTCCACGGTCCAATGATCGCCGCCGTCGGCGGTGTGAATGATCGTTCCCTCCGCGCCAACGGCCCATCCCTCAGCAGCATCGACAAACTTCACGTCAAACAGATCGACGGTTACCGTCGATTCCTGTCGTTGCCAGGTTCGCCCGCCGTTCTGGGTACGATACACATTGCCGCCGCTGCCGACGGCCCATCCTCTGCGATTGTCGATAAACGAGGTGGCGGTGAAGCGAACCGACTTGTCCACCTGCGGCAAGCTTGACTGGTACCACGTCTCACCGCCGTCGGATGTCTGAATGATCGTCGCGCCCGCGCCGACGATCCAACCCCGATCTTCGTCGACAAAGATACCGCCAAGCAGGAGACGGCGCGTCGGAGATTTCAGTTTCACCCACGTTTCGCCGGCGTCGTGGCTGGTGTAGATGGAACCTGCTTCGCCAAACGTCCAGCCGCGTCCTTTGCGACTGAAAAAGGCGCGAACGAGAATGGCGTCGACGTCAAATCCCTCGATCTCAATCCGTTTCCAATGCGCGCCGCCGTCGGTAGTCTTCATCAAATAGGCGCGCGGATCTTCTACTGTTTTGAGTTGATATGCATTGACGGCGCAGACCATCCACCCGTTCTGATCGTCGACGAAAAAGATGTCGCGTACGACGTCGTCCGTAGACGAAGCGCGCGGTTTCCAGGTTTGACCGCCGTCGAGTGTCTGCAGCACAGTGCCTTTGCTGCCGACGACCCAACCACGTTTTTGATCCAGGAAGAATACGGAATGAAGCCACGCCATGCTGCCGGTTTGCTGGCGGGCCCACGTGCCGCTTTGCGCAAACACGGAGGGTGAGAACAGAAGGACCAGGAACAGCAGACACAGCGCACTTTGGAGTGCGGCGGCTTGACGCCGCTTTTCAATCGATATCGCGATCAAGGCCAAAGCGGCGTCAAGCCGCCGCACTCCAAGGAGGTGCGCTGTCGCTTGATCTGTTGTTTCCGGTTGCGACATGGGCGCTCACGTTAGGGAACGGGAACACCAAAGATGCGCGCGAAACTAAGCACCGAGGTAAAGCTAAGTATCTCCTTTACCTTCTTCATCTTGTTTCCCGGCACTATGATCTGATCGCCCGGCACGAGATAGGTGCTGTCCGGAGCCTTGCCTTTATAGATGTTCGAGACGTTGACCGGAATTTGGGCGAGGACGCCGCTCGATTGCCGCCGCAACACGACCACCTTGCTCTTGTCGCCCGTAGTCAGCACGCCGCCCGCCTCGGCAATCGCTTCGGTAACGGTCATGCGGTGATTCATCAGGCGAATGCCCGGTTGGCCCACGTCGCCGATCACGCTGTAACGATAAGACGATGCCTTGTCGAGCGAGACGGTAACCTGCGGATCGATGATGTATTCGTCGTAACGCTTCTTGATGATCTCGGCGACTTCGTCCACCGTTTTGCCGTTGACGAAAACGCCGCCGGGTATCAGCGAAAGCGAAACACGGCCGCTCGGAGGAACGATAATGCCCTTGCGCGAGTAGCGATCCTGGTTGAAGACTTCGACCGAAATTATATCTTCGGGCCCGAGCCGGTAGGTGCTGAAGAAGTTGTTGTAATAAGGATTCACGGCCGCGGCTTCTTCGGAAAGCTGTTCCTGCCGGTTGGCCTGCATCTCCGGTGAAACATCAGACGGCGTGCGCGACGTGTCGTCAGGCTCGAGCCTTTCGCCCGTCACCGGCGTCTTCTGATCCTTCTTATCCTTCTCTTCCGCGCCCGTTGTCGTGCGGGGCCGCGCCTTCTGCGGATCGCTGGCCGGCGTCTGCGTTTGCGCCACACCGGCAATAGTCAACGCGAAGAGCATTACCGTCGCGAGCGTCATTCGTATCCTGTTTCTCATATCAACCTCCAACCGGACTCTATTGGGCGCCTCGCCCAAACAGAATTATTTTGACCGTTTCAAAGATAATGATTGCATCGAGAATCAAACCATGGTTCTTGATGTAGAAAAGGTCATACTGCAGTTTTTGCCGCGCGTCTTCGATGGACGCGCCATAGGGGTACTTGATTTGCGCCCAGCCCGTCAGCCCCGGGGCGATCAGGTGACGCTGTTCGTAAAAAGGAATCTCCTCGGCAAGCTGGGCCACGAAGTGCGGGCGTTCCGGGCGTGGTCCAACAAAGCTCATCTCGCCTTTAAGGATGTTCCAGAACTGCGGAATCTCGTCGACGCGAATTTTGCGGATGATGCGGCCCACGCGCGTCGTGCGCGTATCGCCTTTGCTGGCCCAAACCGGTCCCGACTTTTCGGCGTCAACTCTCATCGAGCGAAATTTTGCCAGCACAAACGTGCGACCGTTTTTACCGACTCGTTCCTGCCTGTAAAAGACCGGACCTTTCGATTCCAGCTTGATCAGTATCGCGGTGATGATGACGATCGGAAGCGAGAGAATCGCGCCGATGAGAGCCACTAACCAATGAACGGAGAACCGCGAGAGTTCAGAAATCTTCGCCTGGCGTCCACGACCCGTAAAAATCAGCCATGACGGACGCAGCATACTCAGGGAAACACGTCCGGTGATGCGTTCATAAAATGAAGCGCCTTCCTCGATCGTCACGTGACCCGCCAAACTCAATTGCAGCAGCTTGTTTGTCGGCAGTTGTCCGCGACGCTCGCCCATGGCGACGACGATGCGATCGATGCCTTCACGTTTGACGATCTCGTCGAGCTCTTCGGTGAGCCCAATGACGCGCGGATTGATCAAACTCTTGCCGAGCAGATCGGCGTCAGTTCCGACAAAACCGGCAATGCGGTAACCCGCGTCAGGACGATCCAAAACTTCCCTGGCCACCTCCACCGCGGCTTTGCCCGAACCCACGATCAGAATGCGTTCGCCAAAATCCGGATGGCCCAGGAACCAGTGAATCGAGACGCGCCACCCAACCATCAGGGTGAGCGCGAGCGGCAGAGCAATCAGCGAAATGCCGCGGCCCAGCATCAGGCCGGGGAACGTGTAAAACGAAAACGCGAGCCCAATCCACGCCAGGCCGAGTGCCTGGACCAGGCGGAGCACAAGCTCGCGCCGGTCGTGCATCACGAGAAAGTCGTACAAGTCGAAAAGATAAAAAGCCGCAAGACAGAAGAAGCCTGCCACGGCAGCTTTCCAATAACCGTGCCGCTCTACGAGTTCGTAGGACGCGCCTTCAAAGCCGACGCGCAGGTAGACGGCGCCAATGATCGCGCCATAGACCAACGCGGCCTCGGCGAGGATCAGGAGGAGAGTTCTTCCGTTGAGACGTAAGACTCTCAATTGACGATTGCTACCTCCTCTTCGAGTCTTTCAGTCGGGATCGGGCTCAGCTCAGTTGTTCTTCTTTCGCGGTTGTAATAGCGATGCTGGTAGTAGTAAGAAGAAGGATCCGGCTGTTCCTCGGTGCGATTCAGAATCACTCCGAGCAAACGCTCTTTCGGCATCTGCTCCAGCAGCTTGTCAACTGTCGAGTAACGAGTTTTGCCGGCTCGAACAACGAGGAGACCGCCGTCCGCGCGAGACATCAACACGTTCGCGTCCGTGAAGATTCCGAGGGGCGGCGCATCGATGATGATGTAGTCGAACATACGACGCACTTCACTCAGAATGCGCGCGTAACTTGGACCAGAGAGCAACTCCGCCACGTCGTCTCTCGGACGACCACCGGGTAGTAAATGCAGGCCGGCAGGCTCGAGGCGAACGATCGCATCTTCGAGCCGGAGCTGGCCGCCGAGAACTTCCGATAGACCCATGCACGGTTCGATACCGAGATAATCGGTGGCGCAGGGGCGTCGCAAGTCGCTGTCGATGATAAGCGCGCGGATGCCTTCTGTTTGGGCCAACAGCCAGGCGAGATTCAGCGCCGTCAGTGTTTTGCCTTCGGCGATACCCGCACTCGTGACGACGATGGCGCGCATCTGCAGGCGTTCGCCGGCCTCCAGGATCTTGGTTCGCAGCCCGCGATACTGCTCGGTATAAGCCGAGCGAGGTTGGCTCACCGCGATCAAGTGAGGCTCGACGCGCGCTGGAGATACGTCATAACTGACGAATGATCCAGCGCGCGTCGCCCCGGCAGCGTCCAAAGTTGCCCCAGCATCACGCGAAGCTTTTCCGCCGGGGAGTGCCGACCCGCCGGGTACATCCGCAGTGTGCGCAGTGGACGCTGAACTTCGCACCGGCTTCCCCGGAAGGGACATGATTGAGGAACCACTGAACAACTGTTCCTCGATCTGTTCCGGAGAAGGCAGCCCTGTTACTCTCGGGCTCTCTTCGCGGTGCTCTGAATTTCCTTTTGGTTGCGCAGCGCCGCTACCGTTGTCGGTGGCGCTGTGTCGTCGCATGGCATCAAAAACTCTTCCCATCTAATCACCTCTCAATTTGTACTTCGTACTTTGTTCTTCGTACTTTGTTCTGCATGTTCCTACGTACTCCTACTGCAAAGAACAAAGTTCCAAGTACTAAGAACTAAACGGATAGCGCAATCATTCGGTATCGGTGGTGGTGGTCGTCTTTCCCGCGGACCACAACTCAGCTCGTCCCGCCGATGTAAACACTCTCGCGGGCGCTTCACGTTCCTCGCCAATCTGCCGTCCACGATCCGCGCGCGGCAACATGTCAAACGTGTCCGCCACGTCTTCGATAATCGAACGGCCGATCGTCGTGTCGCCAGCGGCATAACCCGCGAGCAGCGCGTTGTCGCAAAGATTGTTTATGTTTCGCGGAATGCCGTCGGAACAACGAAAGATGTAATCGACGGCTTCAGGCGAAAAAACATCCGTGCGTTCCGCGCCCGCCACCAGCAGACGCGAAGTGATGTAACGATCGGTCTCTTCAACGTTCGGCAGCGGTTTAATTACGCAGCGCAAAGCGATGCGTTGTTTCAACTGGCGCAGGTCCGGATTGTTCAGGACTTCACGCAGCTCCGGTTGACCAGTCAACACGATTTGCAACTGCTTCGCGGTATTCGACTCAAAATTCGAGAGTAAGCGAATCTCTTCGAGCACGTGGGCGACAAGCCCTGCGCTTCGTCGACGATCAGGACGGTGCGCAGCCCGCGCGAGTGGCGCGACTCGAGCGCTCGTCCCAGCTCGAGCAACAAATCCGATTTTGTTTCCCACTTCTGCACGTCGAGCAGTGTCGCCACGTGCTGGTAAAACTCCGGGACCGACAAACGTGGATTGAAGATATAAGCGACGAGAACTGTTCGATCGAGACGCTCCATCATCCAGCGCAGGATCGTTGTCTTGCCGGTTCCTACTTCGCCCGTCACCACTACCAGCCCCTTACCGCTTTCGATGCCGTAGTGGAGATTGGCCATCACTTCCGTGTGCGACGGAGTGAAGTAAATGAAGCGCGGGTCGGGAGTCAGCGCGAATGGCAACTCTTTTAGACCGTAAAATTCAGCGTACACTCTCTTGGACCTCCAGTTTTGACGACCAGCTCATTACGAACGACCTGATGACTGCATCAGGAATTCGAAAACGTGCGTCAGTTTGAATGCCAGCGCCAACATCGGAATACTCACGATGGTGGCGACCACGCCGGCTGCAAGTAACAATTTGCGACGGCGGGGCACCGCACGCGCTTCCTGAGGAGTCAACAATTCAGGCACCGCGAGGAGCACCGGCAAACCGGTGTAGTGTCGTGGCATCTTCGGTGTTTTGAATGGTAAGAAGACGAGGTCCTTCAAACAGTCCGACGAGCAGCAGTCCGAGGCCTAGACCGACGCCGAGCCCAAGAGCTGCCGAGCATCAAACGCTTCGGAGCAACGGGCTTCGACGGCAGGTTAGCCGGCGTCGATAACCTCGATTCCCTCTCCTTGTTGCTGCGTGGTCGCATCTGCGCTAAGACGCGATCTTCTGTTGCTGTTCCAGCAGGTCATCATAGGCCGCTTTCTTGGTTTGATAGTCACGCTCGATTGCGCTCAATGCGACTTCGACTCCCGGAACCTTGTTGATGCGCTCGACGATCGAAGCGATCTGTTTCTCGTTTTCTGCCAGCAGTTTTTGCTGGCGATCGATTTCGCCTTTGGCGAGCTTGATTTCGGCTTCAACACTGCTAGCGGTCAGATCGGGCCGCTTTTCGAGTCGTTCCTGTTTAGCTTTGATCTTGTCTTTCCAGTCGGCGACCATCTGGTCCATGTGTTCTTTGACCTGCTCAACTTCTTTCTGTTTCGCGATCACGTCAGGATGCTTTTCTTTAATTCCTGGCGCAGCCTGGTCAACTCACCTTCAAGCGAGGCCTTGCGCGTGACTAATTGCGACCACGCCATCGTCGTTTTCGGATCGGTAAGGTTCTCGGCAGCGTCTTCGATGATCTGAGCATTCTGCTGCTTGATCAGAATCAACTGGTTGGCGGCGGCCGCGCGTCGATCCTGTAACCGGCCCACTTCGGCAATCAGGGCTTTCTGTTCTTCGCGCAGACCGGAGAGTTGATTGAACAGAGCGGTGGCTTCCGACGGCAGGTTGCCCACGTGGCTCGACATGAAGTCGAGTCGCTGCCTATCAACGGCGGCGAGGGCTTCTCTTGCCGCGCTCACCTGGTTATCGATAAACGACTTTGCCGCCGCGCCCGCGTTGAACCTGTGTTTTGCGTTTGAGCGTGATGTATTTGCCGGCGAGTTCAGACGTAATCGCCTGTGCAATCTTGGGATCGCGATACTTGTAAGCTGATGTTGAAGCCATTCGTGATGTCGTTGCGAGCTGGTGTTGACTTTGACATCGATGTCTCTGCGCATCATGTCCGATAACACCTTCCATCGGCTCGCCGCGCAGTCGTTCTGTTTTGTAAAGCTCGTATTTGTCCACAAGCGGCTCGAGTGAACTACGGCTCGTGACCACCTGCGCGATACCCGCCAACTGCCGCGTCAAATTGTCTTCCGTAACCTGGGCACAACTGATTTGGGGAGCGTCGAGGGCCTGACCACGATGAGCGTCGTTGACTCGTAGACATCCGGCAGGCGATAGACAACCCACGCCACCGCGGTCGTGATCGCAAGCGCAGGAAGAATGATCATCCATTTACGTCGCCGCAGAATGTTCAAGTACTCACTCGGTTTTCGTTGTCTGAAGTCAGCACTCATAACGCACTCCTATTTGTTGTCTCATCCAGATGCCACAGGACTGGCTCCCGTGCGGTCTCATCGCTCGATCACTAAAGCGAAGCCAGCGCTTTCTTTGCCTCTTCGAGCTCCGGGAAGGCGATTTCTCAGAAAGTCGAATAGCGGTTTCGAGTTCACGCCGTGACTCTTCCTTGTCGCCTTTTCCTTTTAATGCCATACCAAGGTGGTAGTGATAACTGGCGCTCGGCGGCACGTTCGCCGCGCGAGCTTCTGCTTCGTTAATGTACACGGCCTTTCGCAATTGCTCGACGGCCGCGGTGTGAAGATTCTTCTTGTAGAGAACCCATCCGAGCGTGTCGACAAATCCCGCCACGTTTGGATTTTTCTGGACCACGCCCTGGGCCAACCTCAAGCGCTTCGTCGAGATTGCCTTTTCCGGTCACTGCATAAAGCCACGCCAGGTTATTGGCTGCGATAACCGCGTTCGGATCTTTCTCCAAAGCCTTGCGGTAATTTTCCGCCGCCGCGTCGAAATTCTTTCTCTGGTCCTCGAGCATTCCGATCAGCGATGTAAGGCGTCGCGTTTTCCGGACGCAGCGCACTGATCTTCTGGTACTCGGCAATCGCGCGATCTTCCTGTTTTGAATTGATGTATAGCGCGGCGAGAGCGAATACGCCGGCAGGTAATTCGGATCGAGTTCGAGCGCCCTGTTCAGCTCGGCCTCGAACACTCTGACCATTCTGCTGGAAGCCATAAGCCTGCGCTTTCAAGAAGTGGAATGCGGCAACGTTGGGATAGGCGCTGAGTGCCTGATCGATTACCGCGTGGGCCTTGTCGATCTGCTGATTTCTTGAGTAGCAGAGTGATCAGGCCGTTGAGCGCGTCGAAATTGGTGGCGTCAACCCTGAGCGCCGACTCAAAAAATGCGATGGCGTCCTGCGGTTTGTTTTCACTCAAGGCGACGAGTGCAAGACTGTTGTAAACGACCGGATCGTTTGGAGCGATCTGTCTGGCAAACTCAAAATCCTGCGTGCGCCGCAGCAACGTTTCTCAACTGAAGTTGCGCGGTGCCTCGCGCTCAGGTGAGCTTTCTCGCGAATCTGCGCGAGCAACTGTGGCGAGTTCTCGCGATCGGGAGCAGTTTTATCCAGACGGTCAAGCAGGTCTGAAGCCAATGTGAGTGACCACTCCTGCTGATCGCCGCTGGCCAGCGTAAGCTGAAGATTGCATCAGCTTGGCCGGCAAATAATCCGGATAGTTCTTTTCGAGATCGGCTGCGAAAGCGCGAGCCTGGTCGAGTCAGTCCCAGTGAGAATTCACCTGGGCCATGAAATACAGACCGCTGCGTGAATTTGGCTCCTGTCTGAGAACGTCTTTCAGGTCTTCGATCGCGCTTTTCAGATCGTCAGGTTGTCCACTCTGAGCGCGCATTCGGGCGCGGAGCAAGAGTGCCTGCCTGTCGTGCTTGTCTTTTTTGAATGCCTCGTCGAGCTGCGCGTTTGCGCCCTGCATGTCGCCGCGCATCAACAGAATCTCCGCGAGCCGATAACGGCCCTGAAAAAGTCAGGCGACTTTGGAGAGAATGTCCTGGTAGATCCTTACCGCATCGTCAGTGCGATTGATCGACGAATAGAAATCGGCAAGCATCGCCTGGCTTTCCGGTTTGTCGGGTTCGCAGTGCGGCCAGACCTTTGTAAGCTTCTTCAGCTTTGTCGAACTGCCTGTTGACAAGGTAATAACTCGCGAGTATGAAGCGGGCGTTGCGATCGGTTGGTCCAACTTCGACTGCTTTGCGCAACTCGGCTTCAGCCTCTGCCGGGCGGTTAGTCTGAGTCAGAAACTTGCCATACTCCGAATGCGCAACCGGTGAATTGTCGTTTACTGAAATCGCCTGCTTATAAAGTTGCTCTGCCTTCCCGTGCTCGTTTGTAACAACATGGAACCGCGCCAGACTCAGATACGACTCAACTCTTTGCGGATCTAGCTCGATCGCGTGATTCAGCTCGGCAAACGCCTTATCTCTGTTGATTCTGGGTAAAGAGCACACTACCCATCAGAATGTGGCCTTCGATGCTGATTAGGATCTTTTTCGAGAATCTCCTTCGCCAGTCTGTTCTGATTCAGCGACGATGTCGGCTCGGCCACGACTGCCGGCGAGATAATAGTTTCCCAGCTTGATTCGCGCGTCGAGATATTCCCTGTTTTTATCCAGACTGATCGTCTTGCGCAGTGCGTCGATCATCTCGGGAAAACGCTCGAGGCCTTCAAAAGCGCGCGCCAATCCCCAGTGGGCGGCGACGAGCTGATCGTCGATCTGGATCGCGTTGCGAAACTCGAGTGAAGCTTCCTGAAACTTTGAATCCTTCAGGTAAGCTTCGCCCTGTCGCGACGTGTTCGGCTTTGGCTTTTTCGGGATTAGTGCAGCCGGCGAGAGAAACTGTGGCTGCCAGAAGAAGACAGAAAACACGTATGTGATAGATGTATCCGCGGCACTCGCTTTTCATTCCAATTCACTCCATGACCGCTGCCCGAATAGATGGGCAGCCGTATTCAATGTCTCTCGATTCGCCAGGCGTCCGGCGGGCAATTGCCGGAGAGTCCCTTAAAACCTGAGACAAATCTCTGAAAAAGGTCAATTCCTCATTATTTCCTAAACTATAATTCTTCCTTCACTGAATCGACGTACGTTAGGGTACAAACTCGGGCAATACCGCGGAAGCAGCCGACGCAAAATCAATCGCCGCATTGTTCCGCTTCTGCCTCTGAATTACGGATCGGCACGGTTACACGAACCATCGCCCCGTCAGATCTTCGCAAGCGAACACTATCGAAAACAGTGTAGACCTTGCCCCAGTATTCGCTGGCGACGCTTCGTCCACTTCCCTGATACCAGTAGATCATCAGGCTTCGGTAGTCCCCATTCTGAATCACGTATTTGTTTGCAACAAAACTATTACCATCGGGCAACGATATCGTCGCCTTGCCGGGCTCACTCAAAGTCCATCCCGATCCCGGGAGACAGTTCAAGGGACTGTGATAAGTGGCGCCTGAACGTTGTGTTGCGTAGTAACCCACGTAGAGATTCGCGACCTGCCCATCGGGTTTGCGAAAATCCCGCAGCAGGTAGTCGCTGGCTCGCAAAACCTTCAGCGTTTCTTCGTCGAGTATTTGATCGATTCCTGTTCTTTGCCAGGTACCGACTACTTTGGGGAAAGTCTTTCAGATCTTTGCGTTCGACACGCGCTTCGCCGAGGTAGGACCATGTATTGACGACAACCCCGACCAAAAGGATCAGGACCAGTAGCACGCCGAAACGCAAAGAAGATTTCATAGCTCGGAGCCTTCGGCTGAAACTACCGGACTGATGGAAACAGCAGTCTCAGACTCAGGCGATTTCCTTTCGACTGGTTGCTCGCCGTCAGCCTGAGCCGGCTTAAAGCGATCAAGAATCATGCCAATACCGAATAACAGGATAAAAGCCACGATATATATGGCCCATCCGGAAAATGAGTGGAAGAAACCATCGGCCACGGCTGTTCCGTAATAATGCGCGAGTACGCCGGTTCCGCTCACTCTGAATGCATTAGTCAAAATGGCGATCGGAACTGCCGAAATGACCAGGATCGCCGCACGCCAGAACCAGTAACTCTTGAGCAAACCAAACCGTTTGCCTGATGCGGGTGGAGTGCTTGAAGGCGTATGACTGAAGTAAGCAAACACCACCGCGAGGGTCAAAAGCGTCATCAGCGAGCGGATGCCGCTGCACGCCTCGACCACTTCCAGTTTCTTAGTGTCGAAGGAGTTGAGTGGTTTCAACTCGATGATGTTTCCCTGCCGCAGCACCGGAATTCCCAGCATGCTCATGGACCACACGGCACAACGTGAAGCAAACAACTGTAAGGGGAAGGCGATCTTGTTGAAGACAATTGCCGGGATCGGCATCGCCAGAAACAGCAGACCGAGGGGCACCAACATGAGCCGCAGGAGGGTGATTCCCCAGAAATAAACCGTTATTCCGACCAGCAGCAGGATCAGCGAGAGTCTCTGCGTGTAGAGTTCCGCGCCTGCCACTCCGGCCCAGAGCGCGAAGAGGGCAAAAAGGATTGCGGCGCCGCCCCAGAGTAACGATGGTCGCACGTTGATGCGGGCCAGTTTTTCCCGCTGAGACCAAAGGATATAGCCGATAATGAAAGGGATTAAGAGGCCGTGGGAGTAGTTTTCGTCGTTCCACCAGTCACGAAAAAGCTTGACCAGGACGGTGGCGTACGCAAAAGCGATGGCGAAACTGATGGCAAGACCTTGCCACAGTTTCTTGGTGGCCGGGACACTCATTCCATATTCCTTGGTGGCATTCGCAAGAAAAGGGCAATTTCCTCACGAAGCCTTAAACGAATTAGAGCGATAAGAGCTTATATCAAATCGGCTCCGAGTGTCTATAAAGGCTTAAAGGGTACGAGGTTTCAGAATTCGCGGGACATAAAAGAGTTTCCTCGCAAGGCGCTAAGGCGCAAAGCGCTACCGCGTTTCTAAGGACTTTCTTTGCGCCTTTGCGCCTTTGCGCCTTTGCGCGATCAGGCTTTGGCAGAGGCGCTTGCTATCACTTGCCGCTGATGCAGAAGAGCGTGTTTTGTCCCCGCAAAAACAGCTCGCCCGCGGCTATGACCGGAGTGGCGATAAACACCTGATCCGCGAGCGTATTAGTCGCCACCACTTCAAACTTCTCGCCCATCTTCAAAACAACTACGTCGCCGTCTTCAGTTGCGAGATACAACTTCCCATTTGCGCCGACGGGCGAAGCCTTCAGGTTGTAACTCTTCGGCAGACGAGTTTGCGTGTAGTACGGTTCTCCAGTCGTTGCGTTGAAAGCGCTGACCATGCCGTTGTCGGTCACGACGTAAAGTTTGTTGTCGAAAAGCACCGGCGACGCCGTGTAGGGAACGCCTCGTGTATGACTCCAGGCGATCGCATCGGAACCCGTCAGGTCGCCCTGCTTGCCGAGTTTGATGGCCATGAGTTTCGGATCACGATAACCGCTCATCACATACACGGTGCCGTTTTGATGAACCGGCACCGGGATCGCATTGGCACCTAACCCGCCGGATTCCCAGAGCACTTTGCCTGTCGCCGGATCGTAACTGCGAACTCTGTTCGTCGCGCTCACGACGATCTCCGTGCGGCCTCCATGATCAATCGCGAGCGGAGTGCTCCACGAGCTTCGTTCATCACGCGCCGCACGCCACAGTTCTTTGCCGTTGCGTTTGTCGAGTGCAACCATGAACGACTCGGCTTCGTGATCGAAAACGAGAAACAGACGATCGCCGACGAGTAAGGGCGCGGAGCCTTCGCCAAACGCAAGACGCATCTTCATCTGCACGTTCAGATCTTTTTCCCAGATCAGTTTCCCGTTGAAGTCGTAACAGTAAATTCCGCGCGAGCCGAAGGACGCGTAAACATACTTGCCGTCGGTCACGGGTGAGTTCGAAGCAAAGCTGCCGTAGGCGCGATGATAACCCTCGTGAGGCGTCGCGACGCGTGCGGTTTTCTGCCAGATAATCTTGCCCGTTTTGCGATCGAGAGCGAGTACGTCGAATCGATGTTCGATGGGCGGCGGCGCTGCTCTTCGCTGCCCCTGCGTTTCAGTTGGGCTGGGCGCAGGAGCGGGTGTGCCGGTGGGTATCGCCGTGGTGACGAAGATGCGGTCGCCCCAGATAGCGGGCGTCGAAAAGCCGCGACCGGGTATTTGAGTTTTCCACTTGACGTTACTCGTGTCGCTCCAGGTGGTTGGAGCATCACCGCGAGCCATGCCGTTGAAAAATGGACCACGCCACTGAGGCCAGTGCGCCGCAGTCTGTGCGTGGGCGATAGCGGAGCCGGCTACCAACAGAGCTACACAGCCGATTAAAAGAGTCTTCTTCATCGATGCAGACCTTCGTTTCTTTCAGTAATGGAGAGCTATTGCGAGTGTCTGCGGATTCTAGCCGAGGTCGCGTGCGGATGCCAGTATTTTATAGTACGAAACTACTGCTCGGGCGCTGGGCGCCCTCTCAGGATGAGACCGGCTGGATTTTTCGGACCTATTTTAGCTTTTCGATCTTATTGACGGTGAATTGGTACTGCAGCTCAGTGAAGTCGCTTCTCTGGTCGCGAGGAATCTGCTCAAACCGTCCGACTGCGGAGACGAACAGATGTACTCTTCCATCACTCGCTTCCTCAGTGCCGGTCATGATCTGCTGAAGTTTCCTGCCGGTCTCACTCTGCTCCTCCCACTCTATGGACGGGGAGAACTTCACGCTGATGAGTGGGTGCTTGGGTACGCAGTGTGGATCGTAGTAAGTGACGTAATCCCGAAATCTGCCCATTGTGGACTCTATCCTGATCGTTCGGCTGCGATAGGCAAGCGGGTTTCTCAACAAGTCACACAGCTCGACTTCCGGCGCATCACTAATCACGCTGCCGGGTCTCTCTTCCGCTCGTGACCCCATGAACTGTGTTATTTCTTGACGGTAGGAGAGAAACTGCATTCCACCTAACGTGAGGGCGAAGACGCTTACAAATGTAATTGCAGCGATTTTCATAGTTGCGTTTCGATGGACCAGAACGTTTCGCATGGCTAAAAGCTAACGTCTCCCCAGATACATTCTTCTAATCGAGCTCCCGTATCTTCATCGGTCTCACCCGTAGAAATACCGAATGCCACCGCTTGTCCTCGAATTCCTCCTTTAATGCCAAATGCCGCGGGATTCTCCGTGTAAAGCCAGCTGAGGTGATTTCCGAGTTCGTGGGCGTAAGTCCTGAAGAATTGCTCCTCGGCCGAGACCTGCCGGCCATTGTTAAGGGGCACTCCTCGTAAATCCGTAGCGATGTAAATCGTTCCTGTCTTACCGTCCGTTCTGCCGTAGCCGCCTATTTGTGCACTGGAGTATCCCAGAACGATGTTATTCACAGGCGCATTTTTCAACGTTTGCGGCGCCATTATTTCGGCTACATTCGAGAGCTGACCGTTTCTATCAGTAGCGAAGACGGACCAGATACAGCGAGCCAGTTTTTTCTGATACTGCTGATAGAACTTCTTCAGCAGAGCATTGAGATCATCGGTTGTGGCCACTTTCAACGGGCTACCGTTAGGCGACTGTGCTCGTTGCGACGAAGTTTGAGAGGCGCCGGGAACGGTCCGGAAATAGCCCCGGTTAACTGGCGGAAGGATGTTAACGGTAGGCCCATCAGGACCATCGACCCAGGTAGAACCATCATCCTGCTGCTCCCATCGATCGACCCATTCGTAGCTGCCGGGGACGTTGGCGTTCACCTTGTCGATTCCAAACAGGAAGCGGTTACCGATCATCAATTCGAATTCCTGCTCGAGCTTATACTGTCGCCACCGCTCGCCACTATACGGGCCATTCCCTGGGCCGGCTGAATCGCCAAAGACCTTATTGATGTATTGCGCCTCGTAGAGCTGCATGCCGAGTTCAGCTTCGATTGTGGCTCCACCTTCGAGAAAATATGTGGTATCGCGAGTTGGTGAAGGCTCTGTTGGTTCAGGTGGAATAAAGAAGGGCTCATTGCCGGTTATACGGCCGCCCGGATCTACCTCTGTGCGAATAGCGGAATTAGGTCCCGCCGAAACCGACACCCACGCCCCTGTGGCCGGGTTTTTATGTTGCCATTCAATCCGTTCATTTGTAGACGTTTTGGACCATTCGGCCAGGCGCTGGCCACCAGCGTAGAAATACTCCTTAAAGCGAAGGCCTTGTGAATCGAGTTCAGCGACAACGGCGTCGAGTATGGTCGAACGAAGGTAAAAGATCACTGCTGAAGCAGTACTGATGTTGGTCTGAGGACCAGGGCCAATCGGTTCTTCTCCCCGGGTGGTCAAGGTAACGATTGCGGGGTGCCCTTCGCCATTATAAACGGTTTGCCGCTCTTCGGCAGATAATTCTGGGTTTCCCGTTTCCCCGCCGCCCACTGTTCCCGCCGTGGCCCGGGACCTCTGTCCCTGCGCGTCAAATACGTGGAGGCCCTGAAGATCGGCAACTACCCGGCCGGCAGCATCATAGGTAAGCCCCTGGCGCCGGTTATTAGAGTAATTGAACGTATCTCCGGATAAATTCTTTTGCCAGATGCGGCCGGTTTGGCGCTCCAGATTCCCAAAAACGTCGAAATAACTGGTCAACCGGTAAGGACTGTCGGGCGTCGGAGCCGCGGTTCCACCACGGGCCTCGTTGCCCGTATATGCCTCGACCAGCCTGGCAGCCTGGTCGTATTCATATTTCCTGTCGAACCGATTGTCTGTCAGGTCTGAAGCAAACTTTACGGTCCCATCGGGATGATACTGATACTCCCAGGACATGGAAGCCCCGTTCTGCAAATTGCTGATTGAGTACGCAGAGGGGGATAACCTGGCCCCATAGTTAAGCTGAATATGGGCTCCTTGTCCATCGTCCAGAGCCTTCAAGCCGTTCCAGGCCCGGTATGAAATGTTGGAGACAAGCGTTGGGAGGTACTGCAGAGTATTCGTTGTGTCGCTATATCTTAAGCCGGTACTAGTTACCCCATTTAATCTGCCAACGCGGTCGTGTTGATAAGAGATACTCGTACCGAATTGCGTGGGCAACGTAATGGACTTTAAGTCGCCGCCCAGATTGTAGGCGTAAGCGATCGTAAAACTTTGTCCACTTAGACCAGTGAACGCGCGGGTCTCTGCGGTGAGTTGGGAGAGCAAATTATAAGAATACGAAGTGCTCCCCGAGGGATCGTTCATCGATGTTCTATTGCGCGCGGCGTCGTAATTATAGGAAAGATTAATGGTCGGACTACCGCTCAACACATAGGTCGCCGTTTCAACCAAACCACGAGCATTGTAGGAGAAGGTGGAGGTGGCCCCCCTCGGATCGGTGATCACACTTACCGTGTCATCCGCATTATAGGTCCATGTCGTAGATGCATTGGCGTCCTGTTCGGGTGTGTGTTTCGCCCGAATACGCGAATAACCGTCGTACGAAATAGTAGTCGTCTGAAATGTGGGGCTGCCTTGCGCGCCCGCAAACTGTTTCATCTCCAACAACTGGTCGCGAGCATTGTAGGTGTTGACTGTGGTGGAGAAGACACTTTCGCCGCCCCAATTCATGGTCTCTATTTTTACTTTGCGTCCGAGCGCGTCTGCGTAGGTTCTCTGCTGGCGCTTCTTTGTAACGCCCGCGACGACAGTTCCCTCGTCGACGAGCGTAACGACCTCGCCGCCGGCACATCCGCAACCTGTATAGGAAGCGGATTTGGTGGTCCCATCGGGGTTGGTCCGGACGAGTGGACGCGATTTCCAGTCATAAGTCTGTTGCGTATAGAGCCAACCGGTGGACGCGTCGTCACCGGCGGTGGTCCATTGCGACGGCGAACCACTCGCGCTGGTCTCCGCCGGATTGGAAGTCTTGATCACGCGGCCGAGCACGTCGTAAACGAGCTTCTGCCCGCTGAAGCCGCCTACGCTCCCCGGATGGTCCGCGGCGGTTGCAATTACACGTCCAGCACCGTCGCTGATCTTGAACGAGTGTGCTTCGCCAAGCCCCTCCTGAATGGTGGAGTAGACATCGACTCGCGTTTGATTACTTGCGTATTCGAAACGCGTATAGGCGTTGTTTACAAGATTGGTTACCTGGAGCAGGCGGCCGTGCTGGTCGTAAGCAAACGCTTGCTCAGGACCCGGGAGATTCTGAGTCGTGTTTGGTTGCGGCGTTTGCCGCCGCGTCACAACGCCGAGATCAAAATTGTATTTTGTAGTTGCAGTGTAGAGATCCGCATCGGTGATCGTCGTCGGGTAGGCGAGTGTGTTCCGGGAGTTATTGTTGTCCGAGAACGAGTCGCTATAACTGATCTGAGTATCGTGATTTGACGCGTCACGCGATAAGACAACGGCACCCGCTGTATTGAACTTACTGCTCGTCGTCGTGAACTGCGAGGTGTTACTGACGTCGTATCGCTTAACACTGGAAAGGTTTCCACGCCCGACTACAAACGTTGGACCATAAGCCGTGTTGTCGTGCTGCACCGGCGCATCCGTGCCCTGGACGGATCCGGATTCGTCGTAGGCGAATCCGACTTTCGACATCAGCACGCCGCCGCTGTTTACGTTACCTTCGTATAGTTGCTCTTCACTAACAAGACCAAGAATCCGCCGGTCGGTATAGCTGGTGCTCGTGTTGTATAGCGTCCGCGAACTTCGAATTATCGTCGATGCATCGGCGGCATACTCGTAAACATCTCGCGGCAGATGACAACTCGTGCCGTTTGCAAACGTAAACTGCTGGTACGCGATCTGGATGCGGGCACGATTTCCCGCGGGATCGTAAACGTTGGTTTCGAGGACGCGCGAATTAAGCTGGTACCCGACCGAGGTGTTGTCCTGCGTATATGTAGTAACTACCTGACGCCGCAGCGTGCTGCCTTCGTACGTTTCGACGAGAGCGGGCAGACCTCGACTCCAGCCGGAAGAAGTGCCCGCGGTGCCAACGAAGTAAATCTTATTCGACGTCCCATCAGGCAGTGTCACCTGCGCGCGCTTGCCGCTCTGCTGGGCGCCGCCGGGCATGGTCCAGGTGGCACTGACGGGTTCCGCATAACTCGTGACCGCCTCTTCTCCGGCGGCGGCTGTTCCATCCGTATCGCCATTCCAGTGCCTGGCCCAGTCCCTGCGCTCGGTGAATCGTGGACAATCGTGTTGTAAAGTCGATGCGGTTTGAGGAAGATTGTACGCGCGATAGTGAAGCAGTTCGTTGCCGGCCGTGTAGCTGATCTTCCACACCTGACCGAAACTCGTGTAGCTGAAATCGTAATGTGAATTGTTGGCGAAGGTGACGCGTGAGAGAGTCTTGATCGTCGTGCCGCCGGATGGTCCAACGACGCTCAACGATCCGAAGTTCGTCTGAATCGCAGTATTGCCGTAGGTAAAGGTGGCCCATTCGTGCGTGACGGCGGCGGGTGTTCCCTGGTTCCATGCCTGTGTGATCGAAGTTAGCCAGCCACTCGCGTCGTAGTTGAATTTGATTCGGCGATCGAGCGTGTCCGTAACCGTATCGATGCGACCGAACGGCGTGTAATTGATCGATAGGTAATTGCCGTTTCTATCCTTGACCTGCGTACACTGGTATTCATACGCGATTAGCTGGTAGCTCAACTGCGTACCTTCCGCAGTGCGCAGTGTCATCGTGCCGGCGTCGAGCAGCAGGTGCGAAGAATCCGCAGCCTCGTACAACGTCGACGAGCCGACCTGCCTTAACTCTGTCCGGCTACCGTCGGGACCAACCAACAGGAACGCATATTTACCAACCTCACTGTTGTAGTAGAGCGGCTGAAGGACCGGAAAGCCTAAACGAAAGCCGGGACCAGGAAATCCGTTGTCGTCGTCAAACGAAATGTAATTGCCATTTTTGGACCAGACGAGAGAGTTGTACGAGAGGATCAGGTTCAGATCGAAACCCGCTCTGCCGGGAAGACTGACAAGAGGCAGGGTCCAATTGAAATTCCGCGATAAAGCGTTCTCGCCGCTGCCGCCGACTTCATTCGCCGGATCCAGACGCGCATCCGAGCCACCGCTGATGGTTACCGCCGCAGTTGCGCTTGCGAGCAGTCCACTGTTATCCGTGACGGTCAGTGTCGCTGTGTATAGACCAGGCGCGGCATAGCTATGCGTTGGGTTGGCGGAATTCGCCACCGTTCCATCGCCGAAGTTCCAGCGATACGTGACAATGCTGCCGCCGGGATCGGACGATCCACTGCTGCTTAACTGAACCGTCTGCCCGATCTGTGCATTGTATGGACCATTAGCCACCGGCAGAGGACGCTGACCGCCGCCCTGTTGCGGCACGACGCTCGAATAACTCGCGCCGCCCTGTAAGGTTCCATGATTGTTGTTGCCTGATTGATCGGTTGCCGTCTGCCCGTCAAACTTCCAAAACCCACGGGTGTTGTTTGCTGGTCCAAGTCCGGGGCTGAAATTCGCGCTGTAAAGAGCCGCGGCCGATATGCGAACCTCGTCGATCAACCCGCCGAAGTAATAGCCGGCATAAGTACTCTTCCCGATGTTTAGCGCGCTCGTTCCCGTTGCTGGTCCATTCGTGGTCGAGAGACTTCCATCCAGCACGCCGTTGTAATAGACGCGCATCTGGCTGCCGTCGAAAACTCCGGCCACGTGGTGCCATTGGCCCGTGGTAACCGTCGACGCGCCGACAACCGTCGTGTATTGATTATGACTCTGGTAAAGGTCCAGCCGGAGCTTGCCCGTGTTCGTGATCGCGAATTCGTAACCGCCACCCGTACCCGCCTGGCCCCAACTCTCACGACAGACGATGTCCTGATAGCTGCCGTTGATCGCGTTGACTTTGATCCACGCTTCGATCGTGATTGGGCCACTGATATTTATCGTCGCACTATTCGGGACACTGACGTAGCCGCTAGTCCCGTTGAGCGAAAGCGAGTGAAGAGCGCTCGAATCGATTACATTGATCGTAACCGCGGTTGAAGTAGTGACAGCACTGTCGTCGTCTACGGCTTTCGCTGTTACTGAATACAACCCCCCGGGGACGTTGTTCCAGGCGAAGGAATATGGACCACTCGCATCACTCCCAAGCAGCGTTGTGCCCTGGAAGAAATCTACCCTCGCTACAAAACCGTCGTTGTCGGATGCGACGGCGTCGATCATCACGGTCGAGCCGGCGGCAAAAGCTGTATTGTGCAGTGGGTCGGTGAGATTTATCGTGGGCGCATTATTGCTCGGAGCAGGCACATTCGTCGAATCGCTGGAACCGCCCTGGAGAGTTCCATGATTATTGTTGCCTGATTGATCGGTTGCCGTCTGCCCGTCAAACTTCCAAAACCCACGGGTGTTGTTTGCTGGTCCAAGTCCGGGGCTGAAATTCGCGCTGTAAAGAGCGGCGCCTGAAATGCGAACTTCGTCAATCAACCCCCCAAAGTAATAACCCGCATAAGTACTCTTCCCGATATTTAGCGCGCTCGTCCCGGCTGCTGGTCCATTCGTGGTCGAGAGACTTCCATCCAGCACGCCGTTGTAATAGACGCGCATCTGGCTGCCATCAAAAACTCCGGCGACGTGGTGCCATTGGCCCGTCGTAATCGTCGTCGCGCCGACTACTGTCGTGTATTGATTATGACTCTGGTAAAGATCCAGCCGGAGCTTGCCGCTGTTTGTAATCGCGAATTCGTAACCGCCACCCGTACCCGCCTGGCCCCAACTCTCACGACAGACGATGTCCTGATAACTGCCGTTGATCGCGTTGACTTTGATCCACGCTTCGAGCGTGATTGGACCACTGATATTTATCGTCGCACTGCTCGGGACACTGACATAGCCGCTCGACCCATTTAATGAAAGCGAGTTGTTGGCGGCTTGCGTGGTAGTTGTCTCCGTTGCCATGTAAAGAACTACTAGTGCCGCGCAAAAAGCGCTAAGCAAGAGCGAAATGAGGCGCCACATACAAGGTCTCCTAGTGGGAGTTAGAGAGACCGCATGGAGGAACTATCCGGCAGTGGTAACGCCTACTGCACCACGATGCGACAGGTCCATTGCGGATTAGATACTTCAGTGAGTACGTATCTGCCCGTTGGTAAATTAACGGACCATGCCGACGAGCCCTTTTGGACCACAAATTCGTGCAGGACCGTACCATCCTCGGCTTTAAGCCTCAGCGTGTGTTCTTCGGACGGAGTTTTATTCTCGACCGCGATCGCGAAGGTGCCCGGGGAGTGCTGAATTTCAGCCGGAGCAAAACCATTCGCGCTCAGCTCGACGCGCGCTTCGTCGCGTCCACCCTGTTGGTCCATCTTCGTGTGAGCAATGCCGACGACGGCAAACAACAGGACCATCGCTGCTAAACTGAAGGTCGAGATTCTTTTCGCGCTTAGACCATTACCGCGCATAGAAAACTTATCGTTCATGACAGTCTCCTTGCTTCTTCCCTGCCAGCTTCGGACCGGATTTCGTGGGAAAAGAGGGCCAGGCAAACCGTGCACCTGCCCTCACAGCTCAGGGCCAGGCAACGCCGCCTTTTGTTCGTTGACAGACATTACTCGATAAGGTCAACGGGAAGTTGAGGAAGAATAGATTCGATGAGTACGTAAGGAACGCCACCTTTCTGGCCTCTTCAGGCAAGTGAGTACTTAGTGGCGCGGAACTTTAACGCCGAAGTTCGGGAAAATCAACTCTTTTTTTCGATCGGGGGGTAAGGATTTTCGGAAGTCCAGCGCAGGGTCGGATAGCTGACATAAGCTGATGGGCCAAATTCCAAGAGTAAAGGAGCACAACCATTCTTGACCGATCGTGCTCCTCTTGCCCCCTTGCATAAGCGTTAGACCATGATCTACCTGATCATAACTGTCGGCGCGTTGCTTCGCTGGCCGCCAACGATGAACGTTAACTGAACCGATCCAGCGCGCCTCATATCCTCGGTAAGGACCACAGTAATCTGGTCCAGTCCCGGCAGCACTCCCTGTGCGCCTGCAAACTCGACGGGAAGATTAAATACTTTCCCGTTATTCGCTCGCGCCTCGACAGTGATCGCTTCAGCATAATTTGCTCTGACGATACCGTCGTTGTTTATATCGTTACTGCTATTGCTGTTCACTGCACTGCCGCTGATGCCCGTAGCAAAGAACGTCAGACGCGTGCGCTTGTCTGAACCGAAGTTCTCAGGCGTCAGGATGTCAAACATCGTCGTCGTTCCCTTGATACCGTTCGTTACTACCGCGACGCCGTTGTCCTGGTCGTTCGTGGTCATGATCCTCGATCCGGTTCGTTGAATGTTAATCGTGCCCTGGCAAATGTATCCTTCCTGAGACGACACGATAACTTCCGTAGTACCCAGCGCCATCTCTGCGGGCAGGTAGAACTTGATGCCAAACGGCGATGCATAAAGCACAGGCACCGCGACACCACCAACCGTTACGCTTAGACCACCAACCTCGTATGGAAGTGTTCCGTTAGGCAGTAGGGCAGCAAACTGAGTTTGCAAAGTCATCGGCTGAAGGTTTCCAGTGCCTGCGATCGATCCGATGCTGGCAGGCGCCACCGGCGATATCGAACTCAAACTGTATCCGGTCTGGGCCTGGCCCACCTGCACACTGGTGCGAGTGTGAGTCGCCGCTGCCTGATCGATCGTCGCCTGCGTGATGCGCCCAAGGCGCATGAGATCTTCCGCGATGGCGAGGTGAGAAGCGACGCGCATGAGGTTGTTTCTGATGTTCGGACTCGTGGATGCCCTCAACGCCAGACCATTGGTGGCCTTGCTGAACAGGCTCGCGGATTTAATCTGAACGTCAATCGACGTGGCGAGCTGGCCAAACGACGCCCTCTCGGTCTGAAACTCCGTATAAGCTGATTGAATGTCGGAAATCAGCGTCGTTATGTCGGAAGCGAGAGCAGTGTTTTCGCTATAAACAGTATCGGCCGCGCCGGCGTACTCCTGCGCCTCTGTCTGTTGTTGGACCAGGCTGCTGGCTTTTCCTTTCGCTCTGCTTACCGCGTTGGGCGAATTGGTTACAGTGATCGTCACGACGGCCGAGGTGGTGCTGAGGCCGCTGTTGTCCGTCGCCTTTGCCGTCAGATTGTAAGTACCCTTTTGAATACTGGTCCAGACAACGCTGTAAGGATGGCTGGTGTCGGTTCCGATCAAAGTAGTACCGCGATAGAACTCCACTTTCGTGATCGAACCATTGGAATCCGTGGCGTTTGCCGCGAGAGTGATGTCGGTTCCGGCAACGAAGGTCGCACCGGCTGTTGGTACGGTCAGGCTAACCTGCGGCGCACCCGGCGCCGGAGTTGGTGTCGGCGACGGAGAAGGCGTAGGGGTCGGGCTCGGGCTTGGTGACGGGCTCGGACTCGGATTTGGACTTGGACTGGGCGTCGGAGTCGCACTCGGGCTCGGCATCGGACTCGGGCTCGGCGTCGGTGTTGCTGATGATGGATCGAAAAACAGTCCGCTTATGACAGCATTGCCGCCCGAAGTTCGCGTCAAATTGATCTTGACGTGACCGCGAAGGTTCCACACAACATACTTTCCACCCGCAAACGATGAAACGCTGCGACTATCCAGCAGTGTATTCGTGGCTGCATCGACGACGTCAATCGTCTGCGCGCGTGTAGTCGAATCCCAATCCAAAACGTAGACCGCCAGGCGATGTGTTTGGCCGTCGGTCAGATTTACATCCACCGAGAAGAACGAATCGGCATACCAGCACGCGGCGATGCGGCCGCTCGCCGTCATCTTCTGCAACGCACGCGTCTCGCTCGTGCTGACGTTCCAGACATAAGGAGTATTTGATAAAGCCGTAACCTGTGCGTACCAGGGATCGCTATAGGCGTCGTTAATGACGTTGTAGCCATCAGCTCCGTAAACGCCTTTCCAGTTGCCCTGAGTTGTCGTGTCGATTTTTACAAACGATACGGCACTCGGAACTGAAACCGGAGTCGGAGTCGGCGTTGGACTTGGCGTCGGCGAAGGCGAGGGAGTGGGAGAGGGCGTCGGGGTTGGCGCGGGAGCAGGAGCTGCGTTTTGTTGAGCGGCATTCAATGCGTCGATGTCACAGCCAAGGTCTTTGCCGTCTGTGCCGGCGGACTTATAAGAGCTGTGCACTACGCGGAATGACGAATCAAGAATTCCGGTCATCGACGATGGAAAGTAATTTCCCGCCGGATAAAGTGATGAAGCACCGCCGGCGAGCAGGTTCTTCTGGAAGACCGCTGCAGGCGTGTAGTTTATGAGTGCCGAATTTCCTTCGCCGAAGCCGTCGCCAAAAATGCCAAAGCCGGATTTCGGAGTCAGGTTATTCGTGTAAACAAAACCGATTGAAGGTTCACCGTAGAGGGCCGTGATGTTGCCACTTTGAATATGTGTGTTGTGGTCCATCGTGACGTTGTAAAAACCTGTCATCGTCACGAAGCGGTTCGCGATGCCGGTGAACAGATTGTTCGAGATCACGAGGCCGTTGCCACGACCTGAAGGGCTCGGATAATCAGTGCCCAATAACTGCATCGCCTGATCGCTGTTTCGAACCGTATTGTTTGTGAACCTGACATTTTCAACTGTCGCCCAGGGCGCTTTGCCGTCTTCACTCCGCACCGTGAACAGGATCGCATAACCAATCTGCGCATCGGTCCAGCAGTTTTCCAGCACGTTGCCGTCCACGACCACGTTACGGGCGTTCTTGAACTCGAGCAGGTTTTTGACCGACCAGTGAATGCCGGCGTAAGTGGGATGGCCCACTTTCCACGAGAGCGGCTTGAAGAAATGATTGCGACGAATCTCGATGTTTGAAGGAACCAGGTTTGTGATCGACGGGAGGGCGCCGCCAAACATCACGTTCTCACCGGCGCCTTCGAGATAGTTGTTGATGATGTGGAAAGGACCGGGTCCGTTCCAGCCGCAGAGCGCCTGCGTGTCGTAACCGCGGCCGTGAATCTCTGATACGTAGGAATTGAGGACGCTGATTTCAGCGCCGTTCAGCGTTACACCACGCTGAACTTCCTGAGTCGTATGTCCGTGGATGTATGAACGATCGATAATCAAATCGTGGGGCACCTCAGCGCTGGTTTGAGTCGACTCACCAAAACGCACGAGATCGTAAACCAGTGCAGTGGTAGCAGTAGCGATCTCGATGCCGACGAAGCGAAAGTGATGCGCGCCGGGGGCTGTCCGGACGATGGGCGAAGCCGAAGACGCTGACTGCAATTTGGCGAAGAGTGCGCTCTGTGCTGGTCCAACACGAACACCTTCCGGAAGTTCCGCAACGCGTGAACTCTGGATGGTGATGTACTCGCTGCCTGACTTGTTTGGAAGGACGAAATCGCCGCGGTAGATTGCGCCCGCGTCGAGAATGATCGTATCGCCTGGCTGGGCTGCGTTAATTGCGCTTTGCAGACTCCCGCCCGCTGGTACGGTGATCGTCGCGGCTTTTAGCTGGGCCGATGAAAGAACAAAAACGATTCCAATAATTAAATATTGAATAACTAAGCAGGTGTTTCGAGGAATTGTCCTCAGGTAGCCCCAGTACATTATTGAGCCTCACTTCGGTAATCGGACGATCTCGGGCGAACCGAGACTCCTGACTTTGCGTCACCACTTCACAGTGGTTTTGCCTTTAGTCGGTGTTCTCTCGTTAGAGACACTTGACCTGAATTTTAAAAAAATGTCTTTGGGTAAAATTTGAAGTGATTGGCAGGACTTCAGGTTGAGAGGATTAGCTGGCGAGTGGACAAGAAAAGGAATGATCCCGAGCGAGAGGTCCCCGAATCCGATCGACAGTGCACACGCTGTGTCGCCTTGTGATTGGATTAAGGGAACTGAAAATGCGAGTTCCTTTTCCGACCGCCCTTCGGCAACCAGACAATCATCCAGCCTTCACTACCGGCCCAGAGACTCACGGCTTTGCGTCACCACTTCGCAGTGGTTTTGCCTTTATCGTGTGCAATCGTTTCAAAAGATCATGACCCATTACTTGCGGCCAAACGCATTTAACCGTGTTTGACTTTAGATGTCAAGAAGTTGTTTCTAACGCTTTGGAAGACGGTCAACATGAACGCCGGGATCGTCCTTTTCCGTCGAGGTGTTTTTGTACGCACTCTTCGCGGCGAGGCCGTATTTACCGCCGTTAAAGTCTTGAAAACCAACCTTTTCCGGCGTTGCAGGGTAGGCATTATTGGGCGGATATTGTGAAGCTGGAGCCCCGATTATGATGTTTCTACTCATCTTGTAGCCGGGTAAAAACCGTGTGAGTGCCGCGGTTCCCTCGCCTGTTCCGTCGCCGAAGATGCCGTAGCTCGAGGGCGCCCGAACGGTAATGTTGTTTGTGTAAACAAACCCCCGCGAAGGCTCCCCGTGCAGCGCCATGATGTTGCCGTTTTGGAAGTGTGTGTTGTGGTCGATGACGACGTTTTCGTAACCTGACATAGTCAGGAAACGATTCTTAATGTTGGTGAACAGGTTATGCGTGATTGTGAGGCCCTTCGCTTGTTTGGACCGGCCGGAATCGTTACCCAGCAGTTGGAGGGACTGATCGGCGTCGCTGACGATATTGTTTTTGAAGGTTATATTTTCCAGAGTCGCCCAGGGCGCTTTGCCGTCTTCACTCCGCACCGTGAACAGGATCGCATAACCAATCTGCGCATCCGTCCAACTGTTTTTGAATGTGTTGCCCTCCACGGTCACGACACTGGCGTTCTTGAACTCGAGCAGGTTTTTGATCGACCAGTGAATGCCGGCGTAAGTCGGATGGCCCACTTTCCACGAGAGCGGCTTGAAGAAATCATTGTCACGGATCGTGATGTCTGAAGGCACGAGGCCGGGGATCGAGGGGAGGGCGCCGCCAAACATAACGTTCTCGCCGGCGGCTTCCAGATAGTTGTTGATGATGTCGAAAGGACCGGGTCCATTCCAACCGCAGAGTGCCTGCGTGTCGTAGCCACGACCGTGGATCTCGGAGATGTATGAGTTGCTGACTTTTATCGCCTTACCATTCAGACTGACGCCACGCTGCACTTCCTGAGTCGGATGTCCGTGGATGTACGAGCGATCGATCTCGATGTGCTCCGGGACCTGGGCGCTCGTCTGTTTCGTATCGCCAATCTGCACCAGGTCGTACATCTTCGTGTCGCCCGTCGCGGTAGAGATTTCTACGCCGATAAAGCGATAGTGATGAGCGCCGGGAGCGGTCTTGATTACCGGCTCACCGGCAGTCGCGGATTGAAGCCTGGCGAAGAGTTCAGCCTGACCTGGTCCAACCCGAACGTCTGCAGGAAGTTCCGCCACACGCGACGATTGGATCGTGATGAACTCGTTGCCCGATTTTTTGGGGAGCGTAAAAGGCCCGGTGTAAGTGGCCTGTGCATCGACGACGATCACGTCACCCGGCTGCGCCCGATTGATAGCGCTCTGCAGGTCTCCATTCCGGCCGATTTTTTGAGTTATACCTCCGGGTCTGGTGCTAAATCCCGGAAAGTTGAACGAATTTCCGCGTAAAAACAGGAGTCCGCTGACTAAGACCGCTACGAGGGCGATAACGGAAAGATAAATCGACCTGCGATTTCTCAGCGCAGCATGTTCCGGCATTGAAGCCAAACTAACCGACGTTGAAGCGATAGTAAACACTCTTGACGTATTCTCCCGCCACCATCTGCCAGCCGCGCGGCTGAAGCCACCACGTTAGCGGCGACGGCGTTTGGATGCCGGTGTCCACAGCTTGCATGCCGACCTCGACATTTGAATCACGAAAAACGCGCTGGAGTGTCCAGAACGCGCGCCGGGAATGATAACCGGAAGTCACCACGAGGATCGAACGAAACCCCTTCGCTTGCGCGTAATCACGCACCGTTTTAGCTTCATCGTACGTGCCGGTTACCGGCGTCGAGATCACTTCGATCCGTTGCTGTGGCACGCCGACTAAAACGAGATTGTCTCGAGCTCGTTCGTAGAAAAAAGGATTTCGCTGTTCGGCGCTGGACCACGTGCCTTGCAGATTATCGTTGGTCAGGACGACGCGCGAAGCGACGTTCGAATTGTAGAGTTCGGCGGCTTCCCTTGTTCGCTCGAGCAGACACGCCGAGCCACTGAGCACAACGATCGCATCGGCATGTGCGAGCGGCGCGTTGACGACGAGGAACCGGGCAGCAACCCAGGCGAGCAGAGTCCAGGCCCCGATCACGATAACGAGAAGCATCAACACGCGCCGGATACGACGGGTTGAGTGTCGCGAATTTTCAACTTTGGTTGTCACTTACTGGTTAACAGCTCATTCCGTGCATAGATTTTGTAATGTGCCTGGTCATACACGGGACGATACTGATGGGCCAACAAATCGACAACGTGTTGATACACGACCTGGTCCTGCGTCCCGACTCCTTTAAATGCGTCCTCGTAGATCTCGTCAACCACAATAAAATCCGGTTTTTTACCGGTGTAATAACCTAACCGAATATCGTCGACTAGATTCGCATCGAACCCCAGTTCAAAAGCCAGCTCGGTACTACCCATGACCAGCGACGACGGTCCGGCGTTGGACCTCAGAAATTGGATCGCGGGCAGATAACTCTTACTATAAGAATTCTGCCTGATCCGGTGGAACACGCCGCCGACCTGAAGTAATAAAAAAATACCCATCGGCGCAACGATGGCCCACTTTGGCATACGCGAACTGATCCAAAGCCAGTGCAAAAACGCCGCCAGAAGAGCCGCATAAAGCGGGATCATGTGAACCAGATACCAGGCCAATTTCTGACCATCGAAAATCGTCAGAAGGAGAAAGTAGATGGCGAACAAATAAAGTATCGTTCTGAAACCTTTATTGTTTCGAATCGACGGAGTCAACAAAGCTCCGATCACACCCGCGACGTACGTCAACAACATCAATATCTTCAGCTTGGCGAATGCCGGAGTTCCGGCGGAATGGCCGCCCAACCCGAACGCAACCATGTATCTCCAGGTGATCTCCCGATAAAAGGCCCTCCAGGGCGCAAACAGACCTTCAAGCCGCCCTCCTTCATTGCCTCCCGCGGTTGCGTTTCCTACAAACTGGCTGACAAACAAATCGGGACTTTGAAGGATGTACAAGCCCCATCCCAGCACTCCCACGACATAAGGTATCAGCGCGATCGCAAAATGGCGCAGCTTTAGTCGCCCGCGATCGAGATAGACAGTCAGAAAGAGAAGGCCGGCGAGACCTAAAAAGCCGTACGGATGCGTTAGTCCACTCGCAACGATCAACGTCTGACTGACCAGTATTGCCGCGGTGAAATTTCGTTCACGTAAGATCAGGTAAGCTGCGAAACCCGCAAAATTAAGCGCCGCACACATCATGTCCATGCGTCCGAAAGACGCTCCCGTAATAAACGTGTAGTCGAGCGCAATAATCGATGAGGTCAGGAGAGCAATGTTTCGATTACCGGACAAACGGTAGACGATGAACCACCACGCGACAACGGCCAACAATCCCCAGGCGGCAGACAGCATGCGCATCTGAAACAGACCAAAACCTGTGATCTTGTACCAGGCTGCCTGGGCCAGGATGTCGAGCGGCATGATCCAGTAGGTGTACTTATCGATGCCTTTTTGCTGTCCGCGCGGTTCGACACTCTCGAGCACAGACGTGCCCATGTGACCGTTGGTTATAAGGTTGTAGGCGGGACTCGCAAACCAGCCTTCATCACTCCACGGGCGTTTGCTCGCGGCAGTGCCGGCGGTGAGAAGTAAGTAGAGGACTAAAACGCTCGCTGCTACTCCCCAGTACACCTTGCGACCCTGGACTTCGGATAACCGCTTGATCATGACGCGCTCCCCGTTGCGTCAAATCCAGCCACAAAGGGAGGTGGCCAGATTTATTCAAATGACAAATGGAAAATGATCAATGATAAATGGAAATGCTTACTTCAATTTTTCATTTGTCATTTGCCATTTCTCATTTTCCATTTACCAGCAAATTCCCTCGTACCCTGCTTGCTCGGCGCGATTCTCAAACATTCTAACCAGATCGATAACCACGCATCCCGGTTTTACCTTCGTGGCAAGATCACGAAACTCATTTTCCTTTTTACCGATAATAAGCACTTCCGACTTTTCCAGCACCTCGTCGAGGTTCCCGTGCATGAGTGAAGAGATATGCGGGATCTCGCGCTCGATGAATTCCTTGTTCGCGCCTGACACACGCGCGAGCTCTACGTCGCGATCGTAGATCACAAGCTTTAATCCCTTTCCGATCAATCGCTCGATCAGCGTCACCATCGGACTCTCGCGCAGATCGTCAGTGCCCTGTTTAAAACTCAGACCCAGCACCCCGATGTTCTTTTTCCCGGTTCCGAGAACGAGCTCGATCGCGCGTTCGATCTGATGCTGATTGCTCAACAGGATCGAGCCGAGCAAAGGTACGTTAACGTCGAGCTCCTTCGCTTTGTAAGTAATCGCGCGCAGATCCTTCGGCAAACATGACCCGCCAAACGCGAACCCCGGCTTCAGATAGTAAGGAGAGAGATTGAGCTTGGTGTCCTGACAAAAGACATCCATCACCCGATGACTATCGATGTCGAGCGCCTTACAGATGTTGCCAATCTCATTGGCAAACGCCACTTTCAATCCATGAAAACAGTTGCACGCATACTTCACCATCTCAGCTTCTTTAATTCCGAGTGTCAGTACGGGGGCGCTCAAACGCGAATACAAATGGCCGACGAGCTGAGAAACCCGCTCGTCGTCGGCGCCGATGAGTGTGAACGGAGGATTGTCAAAGTCGTGTACGGAAGTTCCTTCACGCAGGAACTCGGGATTGATCGCAACGCCGAAATCTTTTCCGGCGCGTTTTCCGGAGAAGACTTCGAGCGCCGGTATAACTTCCTTCTCGATCGTGCCGGGCAACATCGTGCTTCGCATCACCACCACGTGATAACGATCGTGAGACGCGAGCGCAACGCCGATCTCGCGACAAACGTTTTTGACATGCGCGAGATCGAGACTGCCGTTCGCGTTTCCAGGCGTCCCGACGCAAACGAGTGAAACGTCCGAGTTCGCTATTCCTTCAGCCGGTTTCGTGGTCGCCCGCAGAAGCTTCTCGCGCACGGCGTTTGTTATCAACTGCTCCAACTCCGGCTCGACAATCGGGCTTCGGCCGCTGTTGATAATCTCCACCTTCAACGGATTCACGTCGACGCCGATCACCTCATGACCGTCCCTTGCGAAACAGGCCGCGGAAACCGATCCGACGTAGCCCAATCCGAAAATGCTAATTTTCATCCTTTTCCTTTCATAAGCCACCAGGAAGCACAAAAAGCACTAAATAAGAGCTCGCTGACAGATAGAGTCAAATTCCACGGCGACTTTGTTCCAGCTATAACGTTCGCGAACTGTTTGAGCACCCTTCACGCCAAGCTGCCGCGCCAGTCCGGGTTCTTTTAAGACTCGGACCACTGCATTTGCAAAATCGTCCGGGGTGTCGGCTAGCAAAAGATCTTCACCGTTGTTGATGTTCAATCCTTCGGCTCCGACAGTGGTCGAGATAGTCGGCTTCTCCATCGCCAGTGCTTCGTAGATCTTCAAACGCGTGCCGCCGCCGATACGCAAAGGAACGATGTAAGCTGCCGCTCCTTCTATATAAGGACGCACATCCTCAACTCTGCCCGTCACCGTGATCGACCGTTCGCGCTCGCCGAGCTCGAGCAACTTTCGCGACGGATTGCGGCCAACTACAGTAATACTTACATCGGGAATCGCTTTCCTGATCAGCGGCAGGATCTGTTGGGTGAAATAGTTAATCGCGTCTTCGTTCGGCAACCAATCCATCGAACCGGTGAAGACAAGACTGTTTGGACGCGTAGCGACGGTGCTCGTTGGTTTGAAAAAATCCACGTCCACGCCGGTCGGTATGTCGTAAACCTTTGCGAGACCGTAATCGCGTTGCATCGTCTCCGAATCAGCTTCTGAAACAGCGATCACGCAATCGACCCGGTGGCACGCTTCGCGTTCAAACTGCTGCATCTTTCGCCACTGCCGGTAAAGATAACGACGTTTCAACGCATTCTTCTGCACCTCGTAATGTCGCTGCCAGATCGCGGCCTCGACGTTGTGCTGAAACAGGACCACCGGGAGTTTCAGATCGCGTGGCAGATTGACGGCGGGCGCAAGAAAATCGCAGATGATGACGTCAAAACGATCTTTGCTCCCCACCTCGCTGATCGCTTTCATCATCGGCGCTGACTTGTATTTTCCGATGGCATAAGGCAGCGGCGACGTCAGGTTGACTGCAAGTTCAGCATAAAAACCGGCGGAAAACTTTGCTCGTGTTTGATGGGGAATGCGGATCAGTTCGTGGCAATACTCGGTCGCGCTGTTAACTGCATCCGGGGGCGCGGCGCCATCGTCGAGAGTCAGGTAGGTGATGTGATGATCAGGCTTGAGCTGTTTCAGCAGGTGGTAAGTACGAATCTTCCCGCCCTTGTCAACGGGATGTAGCAGCTCGGTTTTCAGCCATAGAATCTTCATTAAAAACGTTTTCCGCCCCGGGCAAACGACGCAGTGTTTTGCGGAAAACTACGACACGCCCACCAGGTTCTTCTCGAGCATCGGTTCGTAAGACGGCAATTCCTCGGCATCAAAGAATCTTCTCAGCCACATTTCAAAATTCAGCAGCGCCCACAATCGTTCCGAATGATCCTCGCCGGCGTGATGCAACGACACGATCTTCCGCACGAAATCAGGCGCGAAAATATTTCGCGAGAGCGCTCGTTCACTTAAAACATACTCGTCAATCACTGACTTGAACGGCCCGCGGAACCAACTGCCGATCGGCACCGGAAATCCCATTTTGCGTCGCGACAGAATCTTCTCCGGCAAAATGCCCTTCATACTTTCACGCAGCACATACTTTGTCGTCGCGCCACGCAACTTCATCGTATCCGGCATCTTCGCGGTGAACTCCACGAGTTTGTGGTCCAGAAACGGCACGCGACTCTCAATCGACGCCGCCATGCTCATCTGATCCTGTTTCATCAGAAGTTCGTGCAGGTAAGTCTTGATATCTGCGTACAGCAAACCGTCGAGGAGGGAGAGATCTTTAGTTCGCTCCAGCAAACGTCGTAGCTCGACGTAAGGATCGATACCGTGAATCCGCTCGTTAGTCTCGCGTGTGAACATGTGCTGCTGCATCGGAGCGGGAAAAACGGCGAAGTTGTCGAAGTAGATACTTTCAAGCTCCGGCGAGAGGACGAGAAAAGTGCGCATGAGCTTCTGGCGCATACGTCCCTGCGGCAGCGTGTGCTCGATCTGTTTACGAATCGTATCTCTCGCTATCGAAGGCGTCAGCTTGTTGTACTTACGACCCATCGAAAGGTTCCAGATCGTGCGGCGATAGCGTCCGTAACCGGCCAGCAACTCATCGCTTCCCTCGCCTGTAAGCACGACTTTCACGTGCTCTGAAGCGAGTTTCGAAACAAAGTAAAGCGCGACACTCGACGGGTGCGCGAGCGGTTCGTCTTCGTGCCAGACGAGCTGCGGGAGGGCCGCGAAAAACTGTTCCGGACTCACGGTGATCTCGTGGTGATTCGTTTTGTAAGCGTCCGCGACGAGCCGCGCATACTCGAGTTCGTTTGCTTCACGCTCCGCGAACGCCACGGAAAACGTTTTGATCGGCTCGCTCACCATGCCGCTCATCACCGCGGCAATCGCGGATGAATCGATACCGCCGGAGAGAAACATTCCGAGCGGAACATCGGCCATCAGGCGCAAACGCACCGACTCGCGAAACAGCTCAGACCATTGATCGATGTACGTCTTATCGTCGCGAACTTCGTTATCTTTGGAAAAGTCGACGTCCCAGTAACGACGAATGTTGACTTCCCGTCACGCCACGTCAGCACGTGTCCGGGCAGTAAACGTTTGACGCCGCGGAAAAGTGTCTCTTCACCCGAGGGCGCGTGATTGGCCAGATAGTCGGAGAGAACTGCGTAGTTGATCTCAGGCTTGACGGCGCGAGCTTCGAGCAGCAGTCTTGATTTCCGAACCGAAGTAAAGCGAGCCGTCGTCCGTGTGAACGTAATAAAGCGGCTTTACTCCCAGCCGATCGCGCGCGATAAACAACTCCTGCTTGCGTTGGTCCCAGATCGCAAACGCAAACATGCCGCGCAGGTAATCGACGCAGGCCGTGCCGTGCTCTTCGTAAAGATGCAGGATCGTTTCGGTATCGCAGTGTGTCTGGTAAACGTGACCGTTGTCTTCGAGGGACTGGCGATAATCGGCGTGGTTATAGATCTCGCCGTTGTAAATGATGTGCAGTGTCGCGTCTTCATTGGTCATCGGCTGGTGACCGGAAGCGACGTCGACGATGCTCAAGCGACGATGGCCGAGACCAACGTTGTGGTCGATGAAGATCCCTTCTTCGTCGGGACCGCGATGCGTGATGACGTCGCGCATCGCCTCGAGGAGGGCGGGAGAAACTGTTCGCCCCGACCTGCTTGAGAACGCAATTCCGTTAATGCCGCACATAATTTTTCATACTACCGATTAAGGCCGATACAAACGGATCATCAATTTCCTGCCGCGCCTCGTCCCGGGTATGCCGCGGGGAAACGATCTCGTTTGGTTCACCGTTTACAAATCTAATCCAAAGCCACTCGAGCCCTTGAGCGGATCGAATGATAACAAGATCCTGACTCTTTGCCCCAGAGACCACAAAAGCGCGCCCGCCATCCGTCGCAATTTCCGCGACCTGCCAGTCGTTTCCGGCCGTCCGCGGCAGTAAAAAAGTGATGATTTCCTGGCCGGGGCCTAAGATCGTGGCATAAACCGAAGTTTTTGCACGCTCTCTCTGACCATAACAGTGCGAAACGGAAGTTTCTTCCTCAATCATGCGCCCGGGGCCAAAACACTCAACGCTAAGGGCGGCTGAAGCCGGGTCAACGGGGGAGTCAAAGTGAAAACGCACTTCTAATCCATGCTCGACTACCGAATTCATGCGATCGCTCATGACCCAGTAGTCGCCCTTCAGAAACAGAATGCTGCGGGTAAGCACGGTGGGATCGCTGAGACGCGTAAAACCATCGTGCTGACCTGAAACGAAGTCGAAGCGATCGTTACTGACCCACTGCTGAAGCGAACAGTTGGCTTTGCTCTTCCAGGAAAATGCGGAGCCGGGTTCAGACGAAGATTCACCGTCGAGCGTGATGGTGTTATGCGCCTCGGAACTGCGAAACCAGTCTCGGAGTTCTTTCGATCCCGTGTAGGTGTAGGTGCCCGGATCGACGAGCGTGGTGCGGCCGTTGGCGGCTACCTCAATCGATAAAGCGTCCGCATGAGCGTGACCGCAGGCCAGTGAGCCGTGTGGGCCGCAATCAAAAAGCAGATAGTTTGACGCGCGCGTCCAGCCGTCGCGCATGACGAAGTAGCCACCGTCGCGAAACGCCTTTGACGTTTCGGAAGGCTGCGTTGCGGGAATCGAGTCAAACTTCTTCAGTCCCGCGACACCGGTCAACCAAAGCGTTTCTTCCGCCGCCTCACCGGCGACAAACTTGTAATCACCACGATCGAACAGGACAGCGCCAGCTGCGAGTGTTCCGCGAAAGTCATTGGCCACGCGCACGTCAAGCATCGCCAGTCGCCCGCCATCGTCATCGCCGAACAAGGGCGTCGTTCCATCCGGGCGCGTGATGTACATCAGGTGATCGAGCAGGAGAACGAGAGTCTCCTCGACTTCGATTGGAAGTCTGAACTTGTTCGCACGCGCGAGAAGCAGAAAATGAATATAAAAATCGGTCGTGTAGCGATGGTAGTAACTCGACTGCTCGAAATAAACCCCGTCGCGCTTAACGTGCACGGGAAGCTGATCGATCAGGATACGGCTGCCGATTTCCTGCCAGTATCGTGCTTCTTTGAACCGGTGCAATAGCGTTCCTAGATAAAAGAGCCCGAGCGCCTCGCCGGTCAGATGTGTGTTGGGACTAAAATACGTCGACAAATACGTCTCGAGATGCCGCGCGCTGAGATACAAAAACCTCAATGCGCGCGTGACTGTTTCTGACGACAGCGACGGCGATGATTCAAAGAAGCGAAAAGCCCACAACCATGCAATCGATCGAAAGGCAATTTCAAGACTGCTGGCCCAGTTGATGCCGAGCTTCGGTGGATTTGCATCCATCCACGCCTCGAGATGCGTTGCAAAGACACGCGCGTATCGCTCGTCGCCGGTTAACCAGTAAGCTTGGCCGAGAGTCATGAAATACTGGTGACGATTCAGTTCCCAGATGATCTTTTTGTCCCCGGCGATCTCGGCGTCGAGATAGTCGAGCTTGCTCCAGTGAACGAGCGGAAGGCGCTTTCCGGCTATGGGTTCAAAGTGCCAGTCGATTGGATCGCCGAAACTGAGATTGGTGAAACCGAGGAGATCGAATTTGCCGTCACAGATTCGATCGGCTTTTTCGATGAGCCGTTCGGCAGTATCAGGCCAACGCGCTTTCAGCGTCGCCGCAGTCTCTTCCGAGTTTTGAAAGGAATCAAAGAACGGCGGATCAGGTCTTTTGCCCGATCGCAACAACGGTTCAAGATCGTGGGGGAGTTTTACGAGACTGGACCAGCCGCGCCGCTCGCTAAAAGCCGCAACCCTCTGCGCCGCGCGTACGCGCAACTCATGAAGACTGGCGTTCTTTAGCTTCTCGAGGTTCATAAGAAGTTTTCCTCGCAAAGGCGCAAAGAGATTCGTCAGCTCAAAGTCTAACTTTGCGTCTATGCGCCTTTGCGAGGAAGATCTTCCAATTCCATCAACTCATAAAGCTCTTTCACGGCCCGCTCTGTCGCAGTTCCGGGTTTGTAAAACATCTCGTTCGCCACCGCGATGCGCGTCTCGGAATTCTCTCCCGGATTAGCTAAACCTCGCTCGACTGCCGCCAGAGTTTCATCAACCGTCGTCACACTCGTCGACGCGCTCGCCAGCAGATCAACATAACTCGGTTCGATGTCCGTATTCTTGATCAACTCCGGCACGTGTATCCGAATCAATGGCCGGTCCAGCAACAAATACTCAAACCCCACCGAACTGTGATCCGTGATCATCACGTCAGCAACAGCCAGATAAGGCGAAGAATTGTTTCCCGTCGCCAAAACTCCACCAAAACTCCGCAACAACGGTTCGAGCCGCGCTCCCCAGTCAACACCGCCCGAATTTACAAACTGCAAAGCATCCCGCGAACGATCGTGCAGCTTAACGACAACTGCATAACCCGCTTCGCCGAGACCCTGCACCAGATCCTCGCCCATCGAAACTACCGAAGAATGAGCAGACCACGTCGGCGCGTAAAGTATCGTCCGGCGCGAAGGATCCATTCCCATCGACGACAGCAACTCGTCTCTCCGCAAACTTCCATCGACGAGACAATCCAGCTTCGGCATCCCGATCAAACGTGCCGCCTGACTGCCTTCGTCGATCGCGCCAGAAACAATAAAGTGACGCAGCCGCCGCTCGTTAATAAAAAACAGGCGGTCCCAACTACGCATCGACTCCGAGGGCGAGTCGTAAACCGTTCGATACTTACCGGCGACGCCGTGAAACGTCTGCACGCGTCGCGTGCCTCGCAGCAGTTTCATCCAGAGAAAATCAGCGGCCAGGTAAACATCAAACTGCATGAGCGAAGCTTGTCGCGGCGTGATGAGTTTGAAGGGCTGAACGGCGTCGGCGTAAATCGAGCGGGTAAGCTCCGGACTCTCACTGGCGGCAAAGTAAAACTCCAGACGATCGTCGCGCTGCATGCGCTCGACGATCGGCGCAATCGTCGCGTAATTCATGGCCGTCCGGGCGTTGACCAGCAATCGCCGTCGATTGGGAGAACGCCAGCGCTGCCATTGCTTATCGATTCCGCGTGCCGTGGTAATAACGCGCTTAAGGCTCATTGTCGGCAATAGACAGGATTTCAGGATTCAGAATCATCATGAAAATCATGTAATCCTGTCTAAATGATAACTTTCGCTTTTGGCGTCCTGGGCCGGTAGCGCTTCGATCTTCGGATAAACTTCCGTGACCGCGCGTTGATAGTCTTCGGGGAAATCGATCTCGATCCACGGCAGACCGTTTGTGCTCAACGCATGAAGGGGATGACGCAGCGCATACTCACGAAACGCGCGCGGCGCCCAATCCTTCACCGCGCCGGTCGCGATCAATTCATCCATGTAACCCACCAGGGCTTTCGCACCGCTCGCGCCGAATTTTACGATTCCGACGTTTTCGCCGTCGGCTTCGTGCGGATTCATGTCTTTGGAGATATCAACTACCAGCTCTTCCTTGAGCTTCACTTTCATCTCCTCGTCGCCAAGCGGAGTGTTCTCACTTTCCGACTTTGCGATGAGCAAAGCATCGTCGCGTGACGACTCGAGCAGGTTGGCCAGCATCTGCGGATGAAAGAGCACGTCAGAGTTGAGTACGACAAAACCTTCCGACAGGTGATCGCGCGCCAGCCACAGGGAATAAAGACTGCTCGTCTCCGCGAAGTGAATGTTTTCGACGAAACTGATGTCGCCGCCGCACTCCTCGCGAATGCTGTCACCGCCGAAGCCAATGACGACCACAATCTTTTTGATGTCGGCCCGGCGCAATGCCTCGATCTGTCGTTGCAGGAGCGTTGCTCCCCCAATCTCGACGAGACATTTGGGTTTCACCGCCGCGCCGTCGAGCCGTGTTCCTTTTCCGGCAGCTAAAATGATTGCGTTCATGAAGGCATGCCGAGGTCAGGTGGACGCAGTCTTCACCGAACCTCGCTTAAAAACTTCCTTTATCTTGTTAAAGTACCAATCGCGTTCGTTTCGGTCGATCGCGACCAAAAACAGTAACGCGTAGATGGCCGCAGCCACAAATGCCTGCATCACGAGCGCCCGCCAGGACCAATCGCCCTCGGGCCGGCCTCTTTTGAAGAATACAATAAAAGCCGCCATCACGAGGGCGGGCCAAACGGCGGGCCAAACACTCCGTCGAATCACCGTAAAAACCGGTAACTCAACTCGCCGGCACGCCGCTGGAAACACCACAAACATCGAAAGCACAATCATCGGTATCAACGTTCCCACCGCGACGCCGATCAAGCCGTAAATCCGCACCAGCACTACGCTCAAAACCAGGTTTCCGAGCGCCATCCCCAAATTCGAGAACGCCAGAAACTTATGAAAGCCCGAACCTTTCAAAATCACCGACGACGTCGCATTACCCACGCGCAGCGCGACGACGATGCTTAGAATATAGATTACGTTGACGCTCTCGGAGAATTCGGGTCCCACCCAAACCATCACGAGCGGCCGCGCCGTCAGTCCTAAAACTGTGGCAAGGGGTACGACCATTCCGAGCGACAAACGTGTGCCCTGGATGAGAATTTTCTGCAGCCGGTCGAGTCGCTGAACGGTTGAATTATCGACCACTACGGGAAACAGAACGTTATTGAGCTGGTCCGTAATTCGTTGGACGATCTCGATCAGGCGCTGGGCCACCGCCCAGATTGCGACCGCAGCCGTCCCCATGAAAGCGCCAATCACGATCGTGTCAGTCGAGTAGTTTATCTTGTTGGCGATGTCGATAATGAGGATAAAAAAACTAAATCCCGTGACTTCGCGCAGCCGGTCGCGCTGGAAGTACTTCGGGCGGATCCGCAAGGCCGGAAAAACTCGATACGCGTTCAGTGCATAAGCGAGGTAGCTGAGAATTCGTACGCCCGTGGTCGCAGCAACTAACTCCGCCAGGCCATAGCCTGAACGCAACACGATTACATTGACTGCCGCGACGGTGATGGCAGTTACGAAAGCAACCGCGCCGTTCAAATACTGGCGCTGAAAGCCGTTTACTATTCCGCCAAAAACGCTGAAGGGAAATCCCAGCGAGACGTAAGCACTGATAAAGAGCAGCACTATCTGTCCGGTGCGGACCTGCTCCGGCGTGAGCGGAAAAAACCTTTCGAGATTCAGCGCGATCAGGATCGCGACACTAAAAGTAAAAAGACCCACGCCGCTGAACATGCAGAACATGGTACTGGCGATCTGATTCAACGCCTTCCAGTCACTTTGAGCGCGATACTTCGCTGTAAACCTCACCTGGGCCACGCCGTAGCCCATGTCAAACATTGAAAAGTAAACCGTGACGGAAGCGACGAGAATCCAGAGACCGTAGGCCGATTGGCCCAGGTGGGCCACGTTGAACGGCAGCATGAAGACCCCGAGCAACAGTTCGGTGCCGGTGACCAGGTAGTTCACCGAAACATTTTGGAAGATAAGTTGGGCCTGACTGGTGGTTTTGGGGACTGTGGGTGTGGGCTGTGACACGTCAAACCTTTAAGCAGAGTTAAGATTTCGGTCTTTCCAACGCTGCCTCAAAATGCCCGCAAAAAACCAGATCCACAGTTCGTCCTCAAAACGCGCGATCGCATCGCGTCGCATCGTTGCGGCCCAGATGGAGAAAAACTTCTTGATACAAGTGCGGTATAGATACCTCGGCACGCCCGCGATATGCGGCACCTGGGAAAAATCGAGCGCCGTTCTTTCGGGCGATTCCATGTCGAGGCGGTTGTTCTGGTAAAGAATTGCTCGACTGATACCGTGCCAGTAAAACCATTTCCGAAAGTATTTCTTGGTCAAACGATCCTGCGGAATGACGTGGTGGACCACGAGGTCCGGTGAATAAAAACCGCGCAAACCAGCGGCTTTACCGCGCTGGGCCCACTCCCGGACTTCCTGGCCCAACAACGTTCCTGCTTTTCGTCCAATGCTGTTGTCCCACAACCCTGCGCGATCAAAACACTCGCGCCGGAACACCATGTTTACGCCGAGAGGCACTTTCTGGCCAAACTCGATCGGTTCTGGTCCATAGTCGAGGAGGGCAATCACTCCCCAATGCTTACCGCCGCGATTCGGCATCCAGTCAGGTATGTCGCCGCTCCAGAGCGGAAGCGCCTTGCCGCCGACGTAATCGCAGTCAAGCCGTTGCAGCGCCTGCTCGGCATTGATTAGCCAGCGGGAATCGACGCGCACGTCGTCGTCGGTGATCGCCAGGATCTCGCCCTGGGCGAGGTTGATTCCGGCATTCAGCGCCGCCGAGCGGCCCTGCTCCTTCTCCAGAACGTAACGGAGTGGAACGGGAAAAGAGTCAACTCGCTCCAGCACGACGTCCCGTGTGTTATCGCGGGAGTTGTTGTCCACGATAATCACTTCCCACGGGCCGCTCGATTCGAGACCTTTCAAACTCTCGAGCGTCTTTACGAGTTCCTCGGCGCGGTTGTAAGTCGCGATAATGACTGAAAACTTCATTGCATTCTCGTCAAGTCTGAAAGATTCCCACGATTAGCCGTTTAACTAAATGATCATTATTGCGAATTTCTGTTTTCATCTGTCTGTACTTTAGATCGGAAATCTAAAACTGAGACTGATGTTGTGGCCTTCGTCCAGAAGCTGTGCAAAATTTATGGTCAACGAGTTCAACGCTTGGCCTTCATCTTGCATCGCAGTGCCGCGTAAAGTTTAGCCCAAACATCGACTGTTTTGCGCGTTACTTCCTAAGTAACGATCCATATTGCTATAAATGTCGATTAAAACTTGGATTTAATTTTCGCACACACGCAAATCTCTTCCCGTCTGGTGTTTGCGTAGACAACGAAACCTTTGCGGAGCTGTTCTCTTTTTATGCGCGGGAAAATCACAAACGTCGTAATACCCATCATCCTACTCGTCCTTTTCTCCAGTAAGGCGCCGGCGCAGGAGCGTCTCTGCGACTCGGCTTTCGAAGACTGCATCACGCCGCTTTGGCAACTCATCGATAACGAACAGGTCGGAATCGACGTTGCCTTCTGGTTCATGCAGGACACCACGACCGCGAACAAGATTATCAATCGATTCAACGCGGGAGTTCCGGTCCGCATTCTAATGGACCCTCGAGCAAATCCCACCTACGCCGGGAACGAGCAGATACTGAATCAGTTTAAAAACGCGGGAATTCCGATGCGTTACAAGAGTGGCGGCGGCATCCTTCACTGGAAGATGATGCTGTTTCACGGCCAGAACAAAATGGAATTCAGCGGCGCGAATTACTCAGGCATTTTCTTCTCGCCGATTAATCCAAACGTCGACTATATCGATGAAGCCATCTACTTCACCGACGACGTCTCGCTGCTTAATAGCTTCAGGACAAAGTACGACGACCTTTGGACGGACACGGTTAATTACGCTAACTTCGCAAATATCACCACACTGACACGCAAGTACCCGACGTCTGCAATCAATCCCGAACTCAATTTTCCGCCCAGCATCGGCGATAGCCAGGATTTCTACAATCGCACGGCGCTGAACTTTAATCAGGAAACTCAGAAGATCGACATCATCATGTACCGGATCACCAATTCGAGGTACACCGATACGACGATCGCTGCAGTACAACGCGGAATTCCCGTTCGGCTGATACATGAACCTGACGAATACCGGAATCCGGCGCGCCAGTGGGACTCCTGGAACGTGGATCGGATGTATATGGCCGGCGTGCAGATCAAGATGCGTAAGCACCTCGGTCTTAATCATCAAAAATCGGTGCTCCTTTACGGTAAAGGAATGACGATCTTTGGCTCGTCCAACTGGACCGGACCATCATCGAATTCGCAGGAAGAACATAATTACTTCACTACCAAATCCTGGTTTTTCGACTGGTTTGTCAACCAGTTTGAGCGCAAGTGGAATTCAACTACCGACAACAAACCTTTTGTTCCACTAGGTCCGGAAGAACCGGTTAACCCGTTTCCGGCAAACGCCGCCGTGGCTCAGCCCACTACGATTCAGCTGCGCTGGGAAGGCGGACGATGGGCACACAAGTACGACATCTATTTCGGCACGTCGTCGAATCCGCCGCTCCTCGTTGCAAATGCGAGTACGGATCAAAGCGGCGCTGCACCGGGCCAGCCGCGTCTCGACACCGGATCCCCTGATGACGGAGTTGTGGAAAAGTTCACACTGCCGATCACGCTGGAGCCCGGCACACAGTATTTTTGGCGAATCGTCGGCAAGACGATGGCCGACATTAGCGCCTCTGGTCCAACCTGGAGTTTCACGACAACCGGTACAGGAACTGCGCCTTCGACTCCGACCGGACTAACTGCCTCGGCAGTTTCGCCAACTCGCATTGATCTGAGCTGGACCGACACGTCAAACGAAACCAGCTATCGCGTCGAGCGAAGTCCCAACGGCTCGAGCGGATGGGTTGAGATCGCCGCTCCCGTAATGAACCAGGCAAGCTTTTCAGACTCAACCGTAAGTGCGCAGACCACCCATTTCTATCGAGTGCGTGCATTAAACGCCTCAGGATTTTCAGCGTACAGCGGCGTCGCCAGTGCAACTACACCGGCAACACCTCCGCCATCGGCCGACGATATTGTGCTGTGGGCGGCGGAAGCACCGGTAAAGGCTGGGGCGTGGTCAGTCGTCGGAGATGGAACTGCCGCCGGTGGAAGCCGGCTGGCGAATCCTGACGCCGGCGCTCCGAAGCGCAGCACGGCGCTTGCCAGTCCGTCTGACTATTTTGAAATGACGTTCAATGCCCCTGCGGGTGTTGATTTTCGTTTGTGGATTCGCGGCAAGGCGCAAAGCGATTTCTGGGGTAACGATTCAGTCTTTATTCAATTCTCCGACAGCGTGAACAGCAGCGGCAACCCGATTTACCGAATGGGCACCACCGCGGCGACGGAGATGAACCTGGAAGACTGTTCCAGCTGCGGTGTTCAGGGTTGGGGCTGGCAGGACAATGGCTGGGGCGTGGGCGTGCTTGGACCAGTAATCCGCTTCCAGAACTCCGGCACGCACACCATCAGAATTCAGGTCAGGGAAGATGGGCTTTCGATCGATCAGATCGTGCTATCGGCGGATACTTATATGAACTCCGCACCTGGACCACTCAAGAACGACAGCACAGTTCTGCCGAAATCCGGTACCGGCGGTAGCCCGACACCCACACCAACACCTACACCTACACCTACACCTACACCTACACCTACACCTACACCTACACCTACACCTACACCTACACCAATACCTGCACCCGTAGTCAGCAGTGTTACGCCGAACTCCGGCTCGACCGCGGGAGGCACTTCGATCACGATCGGGGGCAGTGGTTTTCAAGCTAACGCGACAGTCACGATCGGCGGCAGTCTCGCGTCGAGCGTTTCCGTCGTCAATTCCAACTCGATTACGGCGTTAACTCCGGCTCACGCCGCAGGAACCGTCGACGTGGTTGTGACCAACACCGACGGGCAAAGCGGAACGAAGACGAGTGCGTTTACTTATGACGCGCCGCAGGCAGGTGTTCCGTTATTCGATCGCGTATTTATCGTGGTCGAGGAGAATCAGAGTTTCGAAAACGTCATCGGCAGTTCTTCAATGCCGTACCTGAACAGACTCGCCGAACGTTATGGACTGGCGGTCAATTACTTCGCCAACACGCAACCGTCGATTGGCGACTATTTCTGGTTAACGACCGGACAAAACATCACCAACGACAGCAACTTCAGCGGCACTGTCACCGCTGACAACATAGTTCGACAACTCAACTTCGCCGGTAAAACATGGAAAGCGTACGCGCAGAGTTTGCCCTCCGTCGGATACACCGGTGGAGACGTGTACCCGTACGTCAAACGTCACAATCCATTTGCCTACTTCTCCGACATACTCGAAAATCCCGCTCAAGCGAATAACATCGTGCCGTTCACGCATTTCTCGACCGACCTGGCGAACAGCCAGTTGCCAAACTACTCGTTCATTATTCCGAACCAGCAGAACAACGCGCACGATTGTGCTGCAGGCATGCAGACTTGCACGAACGCAGACAAGCTTGCCGCCGCCGATGCCTGGTTGAAGACCAACATCGATCCGTTGATTGCGAGCGCGGCGTTCCGGCAGAGCGGACTGCTCATTATCACATTCGACGAATCCGTCAACGGTGACACTCAGCATGGCGGCGGTCACATCGCCACCGTAGTCATCAGCTCCAAAGCAAAACAGAACTTTGAATCGACAACGCTTTACCAGCACCAGAGCACGCTTCGCACAACGGCTGAAGCTTTGGGACTAACGAGTTTCCCAGGGGCTGCGGCCACTGCTCCAAACATGTCGGAGTTCTTTACTGCAACTCCAAACACGGCTCCCGATCCGGACGTTGTTTCACCTTCGTCAGGACCGGTAAGCGGTGGTACATCGGTAACGATTACAGGCACCGGTTTCGCCACGGGTGCGACAGTGACTTTCGGCGGTACGAGTGCACCGGCAATTGTCGCAGGCAGTACGACGATTAATGCCGTTGCTCCTGCGCATTCGAGCGGTGCTGTCAACATCGTGGTTACCAATCCCGGCGGGCAAAGCGGCACGCTAACCAATGGCTTTATCTACGCCTCCTCGGCGCCTCCGAGTGTCTCGGGAATTGAGCCTGACTCCGGAAGCACCGCGGGAGGCACGGCGGTAACGATCAACGGAAGTTCATTCGTCGCGGGCGCAACTGTGAGTATCGGCGGAACGGCTGCAACAAGTGTGGGCTTCGTCAACAGCAGCACCATTACGGCTACTACGCCCGCTCATTCCGCGGGAACTTTCAACGTCGTAGTTACAAATCCCGACGGTCAGAGTGGAACGCTTACAAACGGATTTACTTTCACGTCACCGCCGGGTGGTGAAACAGTGTTGCTGGCCGATAACTTCAACGACGGATCAATCGACAGCGGCAAGTGGTTAGTCAACAATCTTTTCAGTGGCTTTACAGATCCGAATGTCTCAACGCAGGAGACAACGGCATTGCAGATTGGACCACTGAAGCAGAACACCGATGGTTCGCATTACAACGGAATCAGATCGGCGGGAGGGCACAACTTCGTCGGCGGCTACGCTTACGTCAGTTGGTGCAGGGCCCGGCAGCAAACACTGCCGCGAACGCGTTCTTCACGATCGGAATAAACGTCGATAACTGTTACCGGATGTATGTCGAGTCCGGCAACTTGATCGTGCAGAGCAAACTCGGCGGAGCAAAACAGACACTGCTGACTGTTGCTTACAATCCGACCAATCACGCGTACTGGCGCATCCGTCACAACGCCGTTTCAGGGCAGGTTGTATTCGAAGTGGCGCCCGCACGCGGAGATGCGCCGGGAGCATGGGCTCAACTCCATGCTCAGGCGTGGAACACGGCGGCCGTACCGTTGAGTTCAGTGCTGTTTGAATTGAAGGGTGGAACGTGGCGGAGCGAAACGAATAATCCGGGCACGGTCATCTTTGACAACTTCAAAGCCGCGCGACCTTAAGAACTTAAGAAGTTCCTCGCAAAGACGCACAAGGATCGTCAGTGAAATCTGTGGCTGTCCTGAACTTTTAGCGGATGTCGAAAATCCCAATCATCGGATTGTGATCCGAGGGCCTCACGCCCCAGTCATCCGCTGTTCCCAGCGCCACGACTACGTTCTTCTGACTCAGATTACGTGTATCCGGAATCTGCGTGCTGCGCAGGAACAGGCTGCCCGTCCCGCGCGAATAGAACACATAGTCGATTCTTCCCCGGCGCGTTCTCGTGTGGAGGTAAACGGGATTGTCCGGATAAGCTGTCGCGGTGCCGGCGGCCATCGCAGGCATCCAACTGTCGTAGTAACTGCTCGTCATGCGAACAGACTCGGACGTATCCGGACCCGCGTTGAAGTCTCCGACCACAATTCGCGATTCAGAGAAATTTGCAGCCCAACTCATCAGTTCTCCAACTTGCGTATACCTGGTGCCGCCGGAGTCCGCATCGAGATGCGTTGCAAAGAAGTTGATAGTTCTGCCCGCGATGGTGACGTTGGCCTGAGCCACGGAACGCTGCACGCTGAGGAAGCGCGAGCCGGTGCTGTTAAAACTGATATTTGGAGAGGATCAGGTTGCCCTCGGACGTACCGGTAAATTTCGGAACAAAGTGCCAGTACCACGTTCGTCCGGTCTTTTGGGTGAGCAGGGTAACGAGAGTTCCGATAAACTCCGACGGCATCTCACATAGCCCCGCGAGATCGGGATTCATCGTCCTGATATAACTGGCGGTGCGATCCCAGTTTTGTACACCATCTGTTCCTTTTCCAAATGCGACATTCCAGCTCAACACGCGAATCGTCCCGGTTGTCGGCGGCGGTGCTGGTGAGCTGACGTTTATCTGGACCGTTGCGCTTGCGGTCGCTCCGGCATTATCGGTGACGGTTAAGCGAGCCGTATAGGTGCCGGCCGACTGATAAGTGTTGGCCGGATTCACAATCGTCGAACCGTTTCCATCCCCAAAGTTCCACGAGTAGTTCGTGATAAATCCGTCCGGGTCGCTGGCTGATGACGAGAAGTTCACAAACAGCGGACTGGTTCCCGAGGTCGGCGTCGCTGAAATGCTGACCTGAGGAGCTTTATTTGCCGGAGTCGGAGTCGGAGTTGGAGTCGGAGTCGGAGTTGGAGTCGGAGTTGGAGTTGGAGTTGGAGTTGGAGTTGGAGTTGGAGTGGGGGTCGGAGTTGGAGTCGGCGAGGGCGGTGGTGGCGGCGGCGCCGACAGGGATGTGGTTTGTAGAATCGTGTTGTCGTTTTTCAGAAAACCCGGCGACGAGTAGAGATAAGCGGAAGACGAGAGCACGATCTGGTCGATCGCGATACCATCTTCACGACTTTGAATTCTCAGGGTTTGAGTGCCGCTGGTCTGGAAGAAGATCGTTGGCCCAAGTATGCCGATGCCCCAGCCATCGTCCTGCCATCCCCAGCCGGAGAGTCCACAACCCGAACAATCTTCAAGATTAACTTCGACCGCGCTGCTTGTGCCGATGCGATAGGCCGCAGCTCCGAGGATGTTCAAACTGCTGGAAAATTGTGCGAAGACAGAGTCGTTAGCCCATGAATTGCCGTCCGCAAGGCCACGTAACCAGATGCGATAGGGCTTACCGGCGTCGGCGGTAAAAGTCACGTCGAAATAGCTGGATGGACTCGCCGATGCTGTCGAAATCTTTTGCGGAGCCACGATCCGGATTTCGCAGCACGGTTTGACCCGCGGCTGTGCTGACCGCTTCCTTGACCCAGTTTCCACGGACACTTGTCGATGGGACGTTCGCCGCCCAGATAACAACGTCAGTGGAAGATGGCGCGGGAGTCGGTGTCGGTGTCGGCGTTGGGGTCGGAATCGGAGTTGGCGTCGGAGTCGGAGCCGGTGCGGAGCCGCCGGATGCCGGTAGAATCACGTTGTCATTCTTGACGGCGCCCGGTGTATTCCACATGTAAGTCACGGGCGATATGACGATCTGGTCTATCGACAAACCGTCTTCTCGCGGCTGTATGCGAATTGTTTGAGTGCCGGAGTTTTGGAAGAATACCTGTGGTCCAAACACGCCCCAGCCGTTATCCTGCCAGCCCCAGTTTTGCAGGCCGCAACCCATGCAGTCTTCCAGATTTATCTCGGTAGCCGAGGTACTGCCGATGCGGTAAACAGCGCTGCCGCTACTGTTCACACTGCCGGAGAATTGGACAAAGACTGAATCGTTATATGGCGAATCACCCTGGGCCTTGCCACGAATCCAGATTCGATAGGCCGTACCGGCAGACGCTGAAAAGCTGAGTTCCGCGTAGCTCGAGGGGTGAGCTGCGGGTGTCACGATCTTCGGCACGCCGGCATCGGGATTCCATAACCGTGCCCCAGCAGCGGCGGTGGAATCGGAGACCGAAGACCAATTACCTACCTTGACGGGAGCCTGGGAGGCGTAAAGAACGATTTCCTGTGCAGATGAAAGTCGGGCGGAAGCAAGAAGAATAATACCGGGGATCAATATGTAGAACAAAAGGGTCCGTCGAACAGTCACTTTGAAATTTCTCCTTTGAACAGGATTGGATCGGGGGTGGGTTGAGCTAATCGGGGGCTGTGACGGGGGATTAAAGCAACAACACGCGAATGTGTTTTGCCCGAATTGATTTTTAGGTCCGCGATTGGACAGGAATTAGGGATAGACATTTCCCAAAATGCGGTCTGACTTTGTGATTGCTTCCCTCGTGTTTCGAATTACACACACCGGGACACAATCCAAAAACCGCGCAAAACCCAAAGTTCCGGGTTCGGGCTTGCCGTAAAAAGCGCTCTAGTTTTAGTGTTTGCGATCTCTTTTTCGGAGATCTTGGAGATTAGAACGGATGGTGCTTTGTTCTAACCGGGGCCGCCTGAAAGTTTGGGGGTATCTAGATTCGGTCTTACTGTCCCTCTTACCGAGTCTAACCCGCACCGTCAGACTGCTCGAACGATAACACGCAGAACAGAAAGCTGTCAAAATTTCCGGACGTTCGTAACTGTTTAGTAACGAAATTGCCATAACTAGCTCAGCTTACCCCTGTTCATGGGGCACGAATACCCACTTTTGCCGTGTTACTACTTCCTCCTCGTATCCCAACTGTTACGAACAAGTCTCCGTTAATCGTTCGATCGTCGGGCAAACGAACGATTACCGTCGATAACCAACTAAAATTTTGCACCTTCAAAACCTGTTCTACTGCCAGATCAAAATTGATCCCGCGCGAATCTCTTGCGCGAACACTCACGGCCGACGCAGTTTCACCGGCCAGTAAATCCAGGTTTGTGGCAAACAGCATGATCCTTGTGCGCTGATCGGAACTCAGATTCGGCGACGTGCGCACGTAAAAAGGCTCATCCGTGAAAAATGTCGAATGCATCGCTATCGCGCGATCGGTGCTTCCCTGCGTCAGGAGCACGGGCGCCGGAGGCGGTGTCGGCGCGGGCGCGCTAAGCGGCAGAACGTCGAAGTCGGTAACCACGAGATTGTGATCCGAAGGCCTGACACCCCTGTCGTCAAGTGTTCCGAGCCTGTTGACGACATTCGTGTTACCGAGGTCGCGCGTGTCGGGAATCTCACTGCGGCGCGCCGAGAAGATCGAAGTGTCACCCGAATACAAAATGAAATCGATGCGCCAGCGCCGCGTCCTCGTGTTCAACCAGGCAGGGTTATCGGGATACCCGAACGCCGCGCCAAGATTCAAAGCATCTACCCAACTATCGCGATACACACCCAACAAACGCAGAATCTCGGCGCTATCGTTTCCGGCGTTCAGATCGCCAGCGACGATTTTTGGAGCAGCAAAACCGGCGGTCCAACCAATTAGTTCAACGGCTTCCGTCAAACGCAATGACGATGACGTGTGATCGAGATGTGTAGCGAAGAAGTTGATATTCCGTCCGCTGACGTTGATGGTGGCCTGTGCGATCGAGCGGTTGTAACTGAGATAGCGCGAGCCGAGTGTGCTGAAGCTGTAAGTCGAAAGAATAAGATTACCCTCGGGCGTGCCCGGAGACTTCGGAACAAAGTGCGAATGCCATACGCGTCCGGTCTTCTGACTCAACGAATTGATGAGCGTGGAGATTTTGTCAGGTGGCATTTCGCAAAGCGCGATCAGGTCCGGATTCATTCGCGCCAGCCACGTCGCGATACGATCGTAATTCGTAACGCCATCGGTGCCCTGACCAAATTGTATGTTCCAGCTAAGCACCCGAAGCCGTGTGCCGGCGATGCTCCTTACAGCGGTTGCACTGAAAAAAACTACAAGAAGGATCGACAGGGGTATCCAGCGTTTTAGGAACATAGACACACTCTTGTTGAGCACACACTTCAAGAAGCGTGAATAAAACGACTATCGGCTTGTTTACTTTTTATTCGGGTGGCAACTCCGAGATCTGTTCGGATGGAATTGCCCGAAGCAATGCCTTAGATAAAAACTACCGAGCTCAAATTGCCTTTCATTATTTTACAGATTGGCGGGGTCCAAGCGCCGCACGTTTAGACGGGCGCAACCTAACATGTGAGAACAGTCATGTAAATACTCTGCCATTAATGTGAAAAGAATTACAATCTAACCGCAAGATTAGGCGGGACTAAGAGGCACAAAGCCGCAATTTCACGTGATTTTGCTGGTTCCTGGGCTGGATGGATCTTCGGAACCGGAGAGTTGGCGCTTTCTTTGCCGCAAAAACCCCCGAAAGAACCTCAAACGGCACTCATTCGCAAACGCCGCGTCGGTTTTTCCAGTGAGAATTCTCGACAACCAGAGAAGCGCATTTCGCGCCGTTTCCCTGTAAAGATGACCCGGCACTCCGATCAGACGGAAGTTTGACCGCTCCCACTCCGGATCTTTCATGATCGCGTAGAAGTGGCCGTGGCCCGTGTGCCAGCGGCGGTGATACGCCTTTGTCAGCCGCTCGCTGCCGACAAACGCGTCGACAGTCAACTCCGGTACATACAGGCCCACGACTCCGCCGCGAAATAAGCGTGTGAGAAACTCGTGGTCCTCAAGCGAACCGATGCTGTCTCCCGCGCGCTGCACGTTGGCTGAGAAGCCGCCGAATCGTTCAAACACATCTCTTCGGAAAGCGATGTTGGCGGTGAGAAGACAAAGTGGATTTTCAGCGGTAAGAAGAAATGAGGAGTCGCCGTAGTCGAGCGCGGCGATGGGCGCCCAGTTATTAACGTTCAACCATGAAGGCGGCGGCTGTTCCCAGCGCGGTAAAACCTTTCCGCCGATGAAGTCTGCTTTGGTTTGTTCAAAGGTGCGCCTGATGATGTCCAACCAGTTGTCACGGACCGTGACGTCGTCGTCGAGAAAGGCGATGATCGGTGCGCGCGCGTGCTCGACTCCGGTGTTCCTGGCGTATGCGTTTCCCTGTCGCGTCTCTCTGATGTAACGAACTCGCGTGTCTTTCGCGGCAAACTCATCGACGACCGCTCGGGTCTCCGGCGTTGAGTTGTTATCGATAACGATTACTTCGTAATTGAGACCTTCGGGATTTTGGCGGAGCAGAGTGTTGAGAGCGTCACGCAGCAACTCATGGCGATTGTAGGTACAAATACAAACCGATAAATCGATCGGCGTCATCTCTGTAATCCGCGGCTCGAATACGCTTCCAACCACGCCTCACGGACTTCATCCCACGTGTAGCGACGGCATTCCTCATGCGCCGCGGAAATAATTCGCTCCGCCAGCTCCGGATGCTCGATCAAGTCGATCGCGCGTTTCGCTAAACCTTGATAGTCGTCCATCTCCACAATCATCCCGGTCACGCAGTCAGTAACCATATCCGGAATGCCACCCGCATTTGTACTGACCACCGGCAAACCGCTGGCGAACGACTCGAGAATCGAAAGCGGCTGATTGTCGATCCTTGAGCCGTTCAGAAAGCAGTCGGCTTCATTGTACAACTCCGCCATTCGCTCGCGCTCGACCATCCCTGTAAACTCCACATTGCGCCAGTCTCAACTCCGCTGCAAGCTGGTGCAGCGCTTCGCGGCACGGGCCATCACCCGCAACTTTCAGCGTCGCATCGGCAAATCTCTCACGGATGATCGCAAACGCGCGCAGCACCACGTCAACGCCGTAGTGCGCCTCGAAATTTCGATTCGAGAGAAACTTCGGACGCAACCTGGCCGCGTTGCCGGAAAGTCAACTGATCGAAGTCGATCACGTTAAAGATCGCTTTCGCCTGTAACCCAAACTTTGAAAACACCCGGACGAGAAACGGTGAAGGAACGATGATCTCGTCCGCCATTTTCAAGAGCGGAATGCTGGTCCTGGGCCAGCGTTGCAGATGGTCTTCGGCTTCGCCGCTGTGATAGTTGAGAACGATCCTTTTACCAAATAGCTTCGCGACAAGAATTGCCGGGGCGGGCGCGATCAGAAACGACAGATACGAAGCTGAGAAGATGTGAACAACGTCAAACGACGGAATCGTCGTCAGCAGCTTTATCCAGTAAAGAATCGACGTGGTAACGGTGCGGACATACTTGATTGACTGGAGCTTACGCAACACACCCGGCAAACGCGGGTTCACCGGAAGAAAATCGACTTTAATGGCGGGTTCCTGTTTGAGGTGTTCGATCAGCCTGACAGCCTGCACCGACTGTCCACCGACAATGTCCATTGAAGCTGCGACGATCAGTACTTTTCTGGGCGCTTCGGAGGGCGACGATGACATGGGTTAACGGACAATCACGCTGATTCAGTCTTGTAGAAATGTTTGCCGTAGAAGAAACCCGCCAGATCCCATACCGCGAGTTCGTTGGAAAAAGCACGAGACGAATCCACTTTGGCGCGCAAGTGCGCTTTGGTCCAACTCAGCATCCCTCGCGTCGCGTCGCCAAACAGATATCTCGGTACGCCGCAGAAATAGGAAACGTTCTGTGGCTGCGTGCGATCGAGGACACCGCACGAAACGCCGCGCCAGAAGGACCATTGCCGGTAGTATTTTTTTGTCAGCCGCGCCGCCGGAATGAGATGGTAGATCTTCAGATCGGGAAGATATAAACCTTTCGCGCCGCTCGCGAGCAGGCGGCGGTACATGTCCTCGTCTTCGCCGGCCAGCAGACGTGCGCCGGTGCGTCCGAGTGAGGTCATGTAGAGCCCAACTTTCTCGATTGCCGAACGCCGGATAACGGCATTGCCGCCCATCAAAATGCCCGGATATTTTTCGTCGTAGGGAATTATTTCGTTGCCTGCGTCGACCAGGCCAATGACGCCCTGGTGATCGTTGGGCAGCCAGTCAGGCGGGTCTTTCTCCCAGTTCGGGATGTATGGCCCACCGATGAAATCCACGTCGTAAGAAGTGAAAGCGTGATGGACCACCCGGTACCACGTTTGATCGATCTCCTCGTCGTCGTCGATGAATCCGACGAGGTCGCTTTGGCTGCCGGTTATGCCTTTGTTCAAAGCCGCGGACCGGCCTTGTTTCTCTTCGAAGAGATACTGAAGACGTCCTTCAAAGTGCGTCTGCCAACTCTCGACAACCTGTTTCGTCTTATCTCTTGAGTTGTTGTCGACGACGGTTATTCCGACGGTTAAACCATCAGGAATCTTCGCTACCAGAAGACTTTTCAGGCAAACGGGTAGCAGGTCGGCACGATTGTAAGTCGGAATAACAACTTCGAGACGCATCATAAAACATCGTCAATTACTAATGGAATCACTGCGGCGGGTTGTGTCGCTTCTGTAAATATCTCTGCAACACTCCCGGGAATGTTCGCAACATCAACAGCGCAAGGGGAATCTTCCAACTGCTGTTTGTCTCTCTCGCTTTCGACAAGATCGCGCGCGCTGTCGCGAGCTCACCGCTTACGATCGCATTCTTACTGCGTTCCAGCATCAATATCGACTGAATCTTCTGTTCGGTTCGATCGAGCGCTTCTTTTTCACTCGCATTCAACGTCATGCCGCGCCGCGTTTTTTCCAACACGGTTACCGCCGCTTCGTGAAGCTTTATGCGACTCGCCGAGATGCTGTCAGAACGATAGCGGTATTTCGCCAGCATCTTTTTCTGATATCCGATACGCGTGCCTATGCGTGCGAGACGAAGCCAAAGATCAAAGTCTTCGACAATATTTCGATCTGATTCGTCAAAGTAACCTGCCTGTTCGACCAGGTCCTTTCGCATAATCACGGTTGACACAACTACCGTGCACTTAATGTCCAGCAGAGTCTCGAGCGTAACCGGCCCATCCGATGGCGAGCGATCCATAAACGTAGTTCCCTCCGGCCAGGGTGCATCGCCAAACAGAAGGGCGTCGGCGTAAACCATGTCATAGCCGCCCTGCTTCATGAATTCAAGCTGCTCGGTGAGCTTGCCTTCCATCCATGCATCGTCGGAATCCAGCAAAGCGATCAATTTGCCGCGAGCCGCTCGTATAGCCACGTTCCGAGCTGCGGAAATGCCTCGATTGTCCTGCTGAATGTAGTTGATCCGATCGCGATAGGGTGCGAGCACTTTTTCGAGTGCGGGTGTATCGGTGGAACCGTCGTTGACTACGATTACCTCGTAGTTCGTAAAGTCCTGTATGAATACGGAACTCAGCGCTTCGCCAATATAATTCGCCACGTTATACGCAGGAATGACGATGCTGACCAGAGGCGTCTCCGTTTGCGAATTGCTATGTTCCCCGTTGTTCATTTTGCGTGAGAAAGTAGAGTCGCCGCATGGCGACTGCGTAGCCGACAATATAGTAGATATACCACTGGTACGCGACGGCGCCGAAAAAGCTCGACACCATGTAAGCCACGATGCTTGCTTGTATGCCGATGGACCAGTAATGAAACTTCCGCATGTCGGGCTTATCAAACGTTTCCGCTTCAATCTCACGAAGACGGCGCAGCGGATAGACCATCAGCATCACATAGATCACGAGCGCCGGAATACCCATCTCCGAAGACACCTGGGTGTATGCGTTGTGCGTGACGAGCTCGTGTACCGATTTGTAATGGAAGTTTCCCAGGCCGACGCCAAACAACGGGTAACGCAGTGTCACCCAGAATCGAACGTTTGAGAATCTCTGTACGCTGGCTGGAAGAACCGGTGATGTCCGACGATGCGCCGCTGAAAATCGTCGAAAGCCTGCCCGTATAACTCGCCGGAGCGAGGGTCAGCAATGCGAGCAGTCGCGACAACCAGGGCCCCGGTGCTCAGAAACTTGTTATGTCGTCCCATCTTTCGCACGAGGACGAGCGTTGCGATCATCAGACCTAAAAAGCCGCCGCGCGAAAACGTGACGACGATCGCCGCGACAAACAGCACTCCAAGACCGATATACAAAACCTTCCGTATCGCGCCTTTTGAAGCAAACGCAAATCCGATAGCGAGAGGCACCATCGTTACGAGATGCAGAGCGAGGTCGTTTGAGTTTCCGAATAGTCCTCGTGATCGCGCCGCCGATGCGCTGGTTGTTGTTGGCCGCGGTTCCTTCGCGGAACACGCCGTTCATGTAGTCGCTAACGGCATAAACGCTCAGGTAAATACTGACGGCAAAAGCGAGCCAGATGATCAGCTTGAAACGCGACTCGGTGCGAATAACGTTTACGAAAACGATAAATATCAGAATCGCTTTCAGCAGCACGTCGGTGAATTCGCCCCACGCCTCCCCCGGATTCGTGGCCAGCGGTATGGACAAAAGCGCGGTGACGGCAAGCAGCAGAATGCAGTTGATCTCCCGCGGTCGCGCGGTGAGATTTCCTTCCGTGATCATCTGCGACACGACATAGATGGCAATGCGTCACGATCCCGCAAACGAACGCCATCTGTGTCAATGACGAGAGCGCTGGAATGAGTTCGTAAGGACGGAAGTACAGGACGATACTGAAAATAAATAGGGCGACAAACGTGGAGGCGTGACCGCGCTTGGGCTGCCATTCGTCGACGGCGCCAATCACTTGCGGCTTACTGTCTTTGTCTTCAGGAACCGCCGGTGTTGATTCGGCAGGAAAGTGGTCAGCGACGGTTATCCCCGCGGTTTCCTGAAAGCTCTGACGCTTTCCGCGTGGGTTAACCAGGCTTTCATAATCACCGGTTTGAGACAATCGCGACACCCCGTTAATCTAACTGTAAACGACTAAAGAGTCACGTATTCCGCAGGGATTTCTCACAATCCGCCGCTTACGACAGCAGTCTTTCATAGAGATTTTCCACTCGGCCTAACTGCGCCTCGCACGAAAAGTGCTCCAGGACGCGCGCGCGGCCGCGCTCACCCATCATCCGGGCTTTCTCGGGCGACTTCATAAGTGATATCAACCGCTGCGCCATCGTCTTAAAGTCTTCCGGTGCAACGATATACCCGGTTTCTCCGTCGACCACTTGCTTCGCGAGCCCCGCCGATATCGGTGGCGACCACCGGCCGGCGCGCCGCCATGTATTCCAGGATCGAATTCGAAAACCCTTCCACGCCCTTTGAGCTCAGCACGCACACGTCGGAGATCGCCAGCAGGTCGGCGACTCGATTACACCGCCCGATAAAAAACGCGTTCTCCGCCAGGCCGAGATCTGAAGCGAGCTGTCGCAGATTCGGAGTCTGTTCGCCTTCGCCGGCGAGTATGAAAGCACTATCGGGAACAGCCTCGCGTGTGAGTTGCGCGGCCCGCAAAAACGTCGCCTGGTCCTTCATCACGTGCCGCATGTTGGCCACGATCGTTACAAAGCGCCGGCTGTTGGGAAGACCAAAACTCGCCAGCAACTCATTGCGCTGCGCATCGGGCTTCGGCGTGACGTGGTCCACGTTGAGTCCGTTGTGAATCGTGACAACTTTCGCGGGGGGCAAACCTTCCGAGATCAGTTGGGTCCGAATCGCTTCGGCATTCGCGACTACCGCATTCGCGGAGTTGAAAGCGCGCCGTTCGAGCCATCTTTTGGCCGGTGAACGAATACCCTCCGTTTCACGGCGAGAGGCAATACGCGCGGGAACTCGAGCTAGCGTGGCGGCGGCAATCCCAAAAATGTTGGTGTAGAAATCGTGAGCATGGACCAGGTCGATCTTGTTTTTACGCATCAACGAAGCAAGCCGCGCGAGTTGCTTCATGGCGTTGGGGTTGTAAAAGCTCTGTAGCGGAAATGAAGGGATGTCATGGAAGCCGAGACGCTCGACTTCCGCTCGCAGTGGTCCTTCGGGGCTCAGCGATGCCAGAAAGATTCGATACTTCCCGCTCTCGTGAAGCAGTCGAGTCAACTGTACGGTCTGCCACTCCGTACCTCCCTGGTTGAAGCTGTCGAGTAGTTGTAAGACGTTAGGCATGAACTCCGCTATGGGCCACGGCTTGCCAACCGATCGGGTGATTGATTGGTTGAGTCGAGCGGCGTTGCAGGATCTCATCCGCGACTCCTTCGCCGAGATCGCCCAACAGTCGAATGTCTTCCCTGCAAAATGAAGTCAGCGGCCAGCGGAACGTTCCCAGCGCTTCGCGCACAATTGGAATGTTTTCGGGCGGATATCCGAGTAAATGAGCCCCGACCCAATCCATGGCCGCCGCGTTTTCACTCGCGAGCAACAAACCCATCGGGAGAGGCTCCGGCGAAAGTGGTCCATTACCCTGCCCTGCCACGATCGCATCGGTGATGTGAATCACGCGCCGCTGTACTTCGTCTGACATCGTGCCCTGCGGCGTTCCGTAAAGCAGAATCCGGTTGAGATCCAAACAGGTGCGCCAGATCGTGTCGTTGCCGGACCATGAGCCTTCGATACCAAACCGATCGCCCTGCAAACGCAACAACCGGTAGATCTGATTTGCCGCCGTGCGCCACATGCGACCCGCCGTTTGCGACTTCGTCATATTCTGGCGATCGTGAACAAACTCGAGCGCACGCTTCAGATCGCTGCCGCCGGGATAACAATCACCCCCGAGTTCAAAGCCGCCGACGCGATGATGGGGCAGATACTCCTTGTTGCCGTTTATGCCGATCAGATTTTTGAGTGCGCAGGTGATGCCCGCTTTCTGGTGTGTCTTGAGTTTGGGCAGGTTGACGATAACGTCGGCTTCCAGAATCTCGCGCGCGATGAGATAACGATGACAGCCGGGCGCGTGAGTCTTCGCCATCAGCCTCGGATCGTAACAAGTGACTCGGAACGCCTGGTTGTCGCCGGTTATCGGCTCCAACAAACTCTCGGCGCCGAGATCGAAGAGTACGAAATTCTCTTCCGACTGCACGTTCTCATCGGCAATCCTCACGCCGTCAACAAACCTGGCGAGCGTGCGACGGAAATCGCGAATGCCTTTGAATCGTGGTTCACGACCAGCAAGCTCACCGGACCACCGATCCAATCCGGTATTTTTCAGCAGTAGATCAAAGTCACAACTCTGTATCGGCGCGTCACCCACCAGGACTTCCGCAGCCCCAGCCCTCAACGCTGCTTCCGCCGCGGCCTGTACGATCGTCTGGTGTGTGAGCAGCGGCGCCATGCCCCATGGCCCGGCATTCTCATGCATCACCCAGTTGGGCTTGACCACGACCTTCGCGCCCGGCTCGATCTTCTTTCCAAGTGGACCACGTTCGCCGTCGCTCCAGCCAAGCAGCCGGCCGGCAGTCTCCAGCGCCTCGGCGATCGTGTCGCTCGTGACGTGGGCATAATTCATCGCGCCGGTATCAACCGCCGCCACACGCGAATCAAAATCTCTCTGTTCTCCACCGCTCATGTAAACCCTGCTAATCGTGTAAAACTTCGCTCACCACCGGCGTCCACTTATTCGCAGCCGTGCGCGGGATCTCGTCAACCAAAACCACGCTCAACTCGAGCCCCGGTAAGTTTACACCCATTGTTTCCCGGATTCGTTGCTTGTTCTCCTCGGAAAAACCATTTCGCGGCACAATCCGTAGCTGCACCGAGTAATCAGCCTTCTGAACGACCATATACTCCTTCACCGGGAAATCCTTCAGCATGTGCGGAAACTCTTCAGCCATGACCCAGCGTCCATCCCGGAGCCAGAGCCGCGCGCTCTCACGCCCGACGATTTCATGCAGAACAAACGCCGGATGTCCGGGCCTGGCGCCTTCCGGAAACCGCGCGACGTCGCCGATTCGATAACGCAACATCGGCATTCCATCGGCGTGCAGTTTTGTTATCAGCATCGAGGCCCGCGTGTCGTTCGTTTCCGGCTCGATCAGAGTGTTGGACCAGTCTACTTCAAAATCGAGCGTGTGATCAGGGTCGTACTGAAAAGCCATCAAGCCGGCGTCGCGGCTGCCGTATCGTTCGTGAACAGGGCGTTTGAAGACTTCTCGAATCGTCTCTCGGTGGACCGGCAACAACTTCTCCGCACCGGTGACGAAGCATTGCGCCGGATAGTCGGGTTTGTGACCACGCTCGCGCAGGTAGTGTGCGAAGTGGCCCAGCGCACTCGCATAAGCCACGATACAGGCCGGCTTCCATTCTTGAAACTCGCGGTGATAACGCTCGAAGACCTCGGGTGAGAGACGGAAACAATCAAACCAACGTCGATTCTGCTCGAAGTCGTGAAAGCGATCGCGCAGGCTGTCGCGGTTGATCGGATCGAGGTTGTGGCCCCAGAAGAACGCCGTGGAAACACCGGTCGGAACACCGATGCGTTGCATCGAGTACTCGAGCCCACTCTCACGCCAGCCGATCTCCTCGGGTCCAAGCCAAATTTGAGTGGGTGTTCCGGTTGAACCGCCGGTGGCGTCTTTAACGAGTAGTTCTTTCGGGATCCGCGGCGAGATCAGGTTTTGGCCCGCGCTACGTATGTCTTCGCGTTCGAGCACGGGCAGTTTCGCAAAGTCGTCGAAGGAAAAATCGGCTTTCGGATCGAAATCGACTCGACTGAAAAGCTCGCGGTAGTAAGGAATCTCTTCCGCCGCATGCCGCACTACGAGTCGTAAACGATTGAGCACCCAGTCACGCCGCTCTTCAAGTCCGAGTCGCTGCAACTCTTTGCGGCCCGACATGCCACGCGAATAGGCAGACTCAGCCTGACGACGTGCAGGATGGACCATGCGACGCAGACGCCCGGCGGGCAACAACAGTCGCCGCGATATTGCTTCATGGACATCGCTAAAAACCGACATCCCGTTCATCCTGAAATCCCGTTGTTTTGTAACACTATGACGTCACCGTCGCGTTTGGCGATCTTGAATCCTGCCTCTTCGAGGTTCGCCAGCATCTGCCGTGTCGGGGCTTCGCCAACGATGCGGTCGTGAAGTTCCATGATGATCGTAGCGACTCTTTTCTTCAGCGTCTCTATCTCATTCGCGACGAGTTGTAGCTCGCCGCCTTCGATATCGCACAGGAGCGTCGCCCGCTCAAAGCCGTGGTCCTTAATCAACTGCTCCAGCGTCACGGTGGAAACGACAACCGCCTGCTGCTTGCCGCCGTGCAAACTGCTCGCGAGAATATTCTCGTTGACGTTGAACGTGATTGTCTCGGCGCCGTACGAAACGGCCGCGTGCACAATCTTGAACTCGCAATTATTCCGTTCTCGATTGTGCTTCAGGATCGGCAGCAAAGCGGGATTCGCTTCGACCACCACGTGCTTCTCAGGGTGACGCAGCAAACGATTTGAAATGCAGGACACAACACCGATACAAGCGCCCAGCTCAACAACCGGCACATTTGGATCCAAATACTCTTTCAACGCGTGCCGCTCGGGCTCTTCGTATCGATCCGATAAGAGCAGATCGATCACGTTCTGCGGCACAACGGAGTTATCGATCGTGAATCTGCACCCGTCGACGCGGACGATCTCAGTCGGCATCCCGAGAAATCTTCCGAGTTGCCAGACCTCGCCTCGCCGCCACGTGGCCTTTAATTTCTGCGTCAATACTCCGAGGACGCCGCGGGCGCCATCCTGTTGAAACGCACGGGTCAATATTCGGGCTTTTTGCTCCGCGAGTGCCAAATTTTTAGCTCCTGGTTGCCGGTTCCGCAGCCGGCTTCAACATCGGACGCCACAACCGTGACAGTAGTTTTTTAAGATAGAGCCGCTCTTCGATGGTCGGCAGGCCCATTAGAATAATGGCCGCCAGAAAGTTCAGACCAAACACGGCGGCGCAAATCACAAGCATGCTCAACGGCAGCAAACCCGTTAACGCCGACCGCACGAACACCGTGACAATTCCCGCGCTCGCGGCCGCGATCGTTATCTTGCCCACGTCTTTCAGAAGCGCTACGTCACTCCACCGGATGTGCAAAATCCTTCCGATCTTGATCCAGGTTGCGGCGCGTCCGATGATGCTGACGCCGACAACCACCGAGATGGCCCAGATCAATCCGAACCTGCTCGTCCCCAGCCACAATGCAACCGCGAGTAACACGATTAACGCGAGATACAACTTCGGAAGAAACTGGCGATGCTCGGCAAACGCTCGCATGATCGGATCGCTGACGAAGATGCTGAGCGGCAGAAGCGTCAGGTTGATCGCGAAGATGGGCCAACTCGCAGCATACTGAGGCGTAAACAGGACCGTAAGAAACTCGCGGCCCATCACGATCAAAAATGCGTATAGCGCCAGGTAAACGAGCGCCAGCTTGCGCGCCACTCGTGCAGCAAGCGCGATGATCTCCCGGTAATCGCCGTGTTTCTGCAGGACGCTGACCTGCGGGATCATCACAGCGCCAACGGACTCGCTCAGGATTCCAACGAGCGGAATGTTGAAGCAGCCAATCGCGTAGATCGCAAATGTCGCCGGATCAAATTGATTCGAGACGAAGTAGTTGGGCAGATCTGTCTGGAGCGTAAACAGCAGACCGGCAAATCCAAACGGCAACGCGTACGACAACTGCATCCGCAGCACTGCCCAATCAAAAGTCACCCAGAACTGTGGGAAACGCGAATGCAGGTAGATCAGCAGAATGATCGTTTGCAGCACGCCCTGAACGAGTGCGGCGTAAATAAGCGCGCGAATGGATCCAAAGGCGATGGCGGCAAGGAGCAGTAAAAAAGTCTTCGTTAACTGCGACGAGATGATGAAGATCGTTGAGAGACGCGCTTCCTGGTGTGCAACTGAAACGACTTCGAGATACGACGAAACGACCCAGAAGAAGATGACGGCGGCGATGATTGGAGCGTATCCGACCAGCTCGGAGCTATGGAAAATGTAAGTCAGCAGTTGTGGGAAAAAGACGAGTACGAATGCGCCGAGTGCACCCATCACGAGATGGAAAAGCAGGATGTTCAGAATGATCGGACCTTGCCGGTCCTTTTCACGCGGCAGGAAGTAGAACGCGCTCATCTGAAAGCCAAGCGGGAGCAGTGCGAGCGCGGTACCTACCACGAGAAATGCCTGCTTGTAGAGTCCGAATTCCTGCTGGCTAAGACGACGAACGAGCAGCAGGGGGAGGGCAATACTTAAAGCAAACGCCAGGATTTTCGCGATGAGCAGCCAGAAAGCGCGGGCAGTTAAGGACAGACCGATTTTTTCGGAAGCCGGCATTATGAATTGCCAATTGACGATTGCCAATTGCCAATTAGAAAACTTCCCGAATCGGAAATCGGCAATCGGCAACTGGCAATCGGAAATAACCTCAGACGTAAGCTACGACGCAGTACAGCTTCCCGACCTTGACGATCTCCTGACGCTTGAAGCCTGCATCGCGCATAAGTTTCTCGATCTGCGCTTTGCTGTAAAAGAACACGTCGCAGCCCTTTCGAGCGAGACGAGCTTTTCGTATTGGCGCGCGCCACGTCCACAGTCTTGGAAACGCCATGATGGCTTTGTCGGTGCTCACTTCCCTCATCTTCTTCAGCACCGGGAGGGGATTGCGGATGTAATCGAAGAGCCCGATGCCAAAACTGACGTCAAACTTCGAGTCAGGGTTGTAATCGAGTAGATCTGTCTGAAGAAACGAGCAGCGGTCGGTAAGATTCTGGTCTTCGCACGACTGTTTACAAAGGCCAATCATCACTTCAGAAATATCGATGCCGACGACTTTGGCCGCGCCTCTGCGTGCCAGTTCGAGCGAATAAAGTGCGTTTCCGCAGCCGACGTCCAGGAATGTCCGGTCCTTGATCGGTTCGCAGTGCTCAATGGTAAAGGCGAAACGCTCGTACATGTCCTTGCGGAAATACTGGTCGAGCGCATTGGCAAACCGCGATTTGCGATGCGTATAGATCCGCTGGAACGCGTCAGCTTCGCTGTTCCAAAACTGTCTTTGAGCCTGAATCTCGTTGTTCAAATCTGAAGCACCTCTCTTACCGTTGTAAATTCAAAATCGTTGACGAGCCGCGTCAACCTTCTCTCAGTCTGATCTAAATTGCGATAATGGCGAAACTTCTGCGAAGCGGACAAGTTTTTTATCCGAGGTTGTTCCGGATCGAGTTCCCAGGGGTGCAGGTAGAAGACCACCGAACGGCCCTGCTCGTTCACTTTTCGCATGCAATATCGCGTGTAAGCGTAAGGAAACAGCCGAAAATAGCCGCCGCCGCAGAACGGGAACCGCCGCCCGTACATTTCCAGCACGCTCATCGGAAATTCATAGAGCTGTTCCGTAATTTTGTAGGGCACGAGCGGAGCATCGGCAATTCCGTAATCGGGATGAAAGCCGACCGGGAAAACTGAAGAATCGTAGCGAAAGCCGTACTTTTCGAGGGTCGGCAAGGCCCAGTCTTTGGTGGAGTTCACCATCGAAAACGACGGGGCTCGAAAGCCGATCGGCTTGGTTTTTACACCTGCCTTAGCAATGGCTTCCAGAGCCTTCTGCAAGTCGGTGTCAAACTCTTCGGGCGTGATCTCGGTCAACAGCAGGTGGTTGTAGCCGTGTACTCCAATTTCGTGTCCACGGTTTTCGACTTCGCGTATGAGATCCGGTGCACGATCGGCAACCCACCCGAGGACGAAAAACGTCGCGCGAACTTTCTGCCGATCCAACAGGTCGAGAATACGCATCGTGTTGTTGCGCACCCGCAGATCACACTTGTCCCAGTCGTCACGTTTGATCGCGGCGGCCATGTTGTGAACACAAAACCAGTCTTCCAGGTCTATCGATAAAGCATTTTTCATAACTATCAACTGCTGATTTCGCTCCGTAGGAGTGAAATGTCTATAGCTAAGTGTTCTATTCCACTTTCGCTCCGTAGGAGCGACATCCACATGGCGCTCCTACGGAGCGCACATTACTATCAAACTTAACCTATAGACATGGCGCTCCCACGGAGCGCAATTTAACTAAAAGAATCTAACTATAGACATTGCGCTCCTCTGGAGCACTTGCGGGCTCCCGACTCGGCTCCCACTTCGTATAAGTCTCGCCACTCACAAACTTCACAAACGCAATCAACGACGCCAGGTTCGTGATCACGAAATACTGCGGCAAGGCGAGCAAACGAAAGTGCAAACCAGCCCTTTCGAGCACCCACGAAACGATCGCCGCCAGGTAAAAAGCGACTTGCGCAAAGAACACCGCGCCATAAAAAACATTCCGCGCCGCCAGAAACGCACTCGCAATAAAGATCACGATCAAAAACACCGGCACCAGGTAGCGCATTACTTTATGCGACCAAAGCTGGATCGCATAAAAGCCGCTGCGAAACGGGTTCAACATGCCGCGGTTGCGCCAGAGATCCGAGAAAGTTTGGGAGATAATCCTGACTCGCGCCGCCAACTCTTTCTTCGCCTGGCGATTCGGCTCTTCCGTGCAAACCGCTTCCGGAACATAGACCGCCCTGAGCCCCTGTTCAACCATCGTCGTCGCGATGATGAAGTCGCTGCAAGCGTCGTTATAAAGCGGAACGTAAGCCGACTTCCTCACGGCATACATGCAGCCGCAAACTCCGATCAGCGAACAAACATTGCTTTCGTGCTTCTTGAGAAAGAACTCGTAATTCCAGTAAGACTGTGTACCCGCGCCGACGCTCGAATCTTTCTCATCCTGATAAATCACGCGACCCGTGACACAGCCGACGCTCTCATCCGCAAACGCGGGCACCATCAAACGGAGCACGTCCGGGCTGTAATGAGTGGTCGCGTCAGAGAAGACGATTATGTCGCCACGCGCCTGCTCGACCGCAGCGTTCTGCGCCGCTGTCTTTCCGTGACGTTCCTGCTGCCGGTGCAGCCGAACCCCGCGTGAAGCGAAGCTGCGGGCGATCTCGTCTGTTCGATCGGTCGAACAGTCGGACGTCACGATGATCTCGAGATGTGAATTGGGGATAATCAAGCGCGAGCGTGTTTTCCAATTTCGCCGCCAGATCGCGCTCTTCGTTGTAGGCGGCAATGATGACGGTGACTGACGGCGTCCATTCGTTGGCTCCGCACCGGTTTTGGTTTGAGCACACTCAAAAGGGACAGGAGCAGCGGATAGCCCACGTAGGCATACCCCACCGCCGCCACACTCAGCCAAAAGATTACTTCCATCGCCTCAAGTCCAGTTGCTTAATATCCGGAAAAGCACAGAAGACACAAACGAGCTTATCAATAATCTTTGTGCTTTTTGTGCCCTTTCGGCTGCACAGATGCTACCAAAAAACAGAAGCTGCGACGCAGTTAGCGCAGCAGCCCAGTGAACACGCCCACAGCTTACACCCATTTACACGGAAGATCCTATACGGCTACCTCTTTCTCCTCCATGTCAAAAATCAGTGTCTTGACGTGATCCCTTAGCGCCAGCTCAAACTGCTTGGCCTCTTCAACCTCAGTAAAAGACAGCGCTCTGAGCTCCTGCTCGATGCGCCTGCGGTAGTCAGACACCAGTGAATCAGAAACGCCTAATACTGCCGCAACTTCCAATTGCGTCGAGTGATCCGGGCTCAAATAGCAGTACCAGAGCACGCCGATGATGCGGTTGTACTGCTTTACCTTGCCGCGAACCGCCTCGTTCAAACTTGCCAGAAACTGCTCGACAAAACCCGCCGCCTCTCGCTCCGACTCGCGCCGCATGAGGCCTTCTTCAGGGTTTTCCCGCTTATCGACAGGCTCGTAGCTGTTGCCGTTCTCGTTGTCGCTGTCGTCGCCGTCGAGCGGGACGAGATAGATGTCCATGACCGGCAGACGCGACATCACGAGGCTTCGCAAGGTGCGAACGTCAACCGGCGAATCGACCGCATCCAGCACTGAAACAATCAGATCTTCCAGGTCTGCATTGCTGATAACAATCTGTGAATCGCCCGTGCAGCCAACCATGCGCGTGTCTCTCTGCCGGACAGGAATGATCTGCACGCGCTGTTCGACGTCGTGTGAACCGCGGCGCGATTTGTTGTCTTTCCACTCGCTCAGGCCATAAACGCGATCGGCCAGACGGCGATGCGGCTCATCGTCAATGCCACTGGTATCAAAACGTCGGAAATTTGGGCTCGACTGGATCAACGTGGAGATGCGACGCGCGAGCCGATAGCTCTCCGGATGTCGCTTGCGAAGTTCGGCGGTCAGTAAATTCGTTAACTCGATCTGGCTGATCTCGCATTCGATCTCGTAGTCAGTCATGCCGGTGTCGAGATAGTGTTCGAAACGGTTCTTGCTCAGCAGTTGAACAAACAGTTCCTGCGTTAAGATCGGTGTAGGCGGCGCCGGCGCCTTCTTCAACCAGCAGGCCGGCACTGCGCGACGCCCTGACAAGCGGATGATGGGAGACGATGCGGTGCAGGTCAGTCCACAGACGGTTTACGTCCGAGGAGCGGAGGCTCTCGACCCACTTCGCATTCTTTGCGGTCGTTGCGGCGCTCTCTGGGCATCGGGCGTTTTTCGCCCGCTCCGGAGTCCGCTAATTTTTCAGGATCTTCGCTTATGGATTTCACAGGATTGTCCGTGTTGCCCTACGCTTCTGGGAGTTCGTTAATGAGAACGGCGGGTGTGTACCCTGGTATCTGCTCTGAGTTGTTTGCCAGCTCTATTGATGCCGAGATGGTTACGGCTGAAGCGGTGAGTGCTCCTGGAGATGCGTCAGAAGCCTGTTCGGCTCCTGACTGACGAAGGCATGGTAACAGTAATTTAAAGAACGGGCAACATGTTTTTACACTAGAGAAAATTACGAATCATCTAAGAAAAAGTGGTAAAAAGCTCTGGAATGGGGGTCGTGATTGTGTGTTTTGTTACGCTGAATTCGTGGGGAAGACGATGAAAGCCTCAAAACCAACATTCGACTTTCATAAAAACGGCAGCTTGTCCTGCCTCTGCGACCCTGCTGTCTTACTGGAGTGAAAGCCTCTCGGTTGAAGCTATTCGGGACGTGAGGAAGCACCTCGAAGAATGTGATTTTTGTAGTGCGGAGTTGCCGCTCCTGGCGCATCACCAGCCGGCAACCGGAGCGTTAAAGGCGCCTGAAATCCCGATGGACCTGCGAATTCTCGCTGAGTCAATACTTGGACAAACTATCAAGGTGCGTGGCTAAAAAGACCTTGGTTGCCTTTGCGGGAAAGTCGTTTCACAGGATTACATGATTATCAGGAGTAACAAGATTTTTGTGCGTAGCGAAGCTTAGTTGTAGAGTTCCTCGATCAGCTCACCGAACCGCTCGTCAATTACCTTGCGTTTGACCTTGAGCGTCGGAGTCAGTTCGCCGCCATCAATGGTGAACTCATTCGGCAGCAGCGCCACGCGCCGTATCCGCTCATAATCAACCAGTTCCGAAGTCAGCTTTGCAATGTCGCGCTGCACGATCTTTACCGCCGCCGGATACTTACTCAGCTCGTCTCGGTCCTTCGGCGCTTTTTCTCGCCCGCTTCAGCCAAAGCCTGATTCAAGACTTTCCCAATCCGGAACGATCAAAGCCACCGGTTGCTTTCGCCCGCGCCAACCACTACCACCTGGCTCACAAACTCGCTCTGCTTCAGAAGACTCTCGATCAACTGTGGCGCGACATACTTCCCGTTTGAAAGTTTGAAGAGATCTTTCTTGCGGTCAGTGATGTAAAGCTGTCCGTCTTTCTCCAGATGGCCGACGTCGCCCGTGTAAAACCATCCATCCTTCAGCACAGCGGCGGTGGCTTCCGGCTGGCCGTAGTATCCGCGCATCACGTTTGGACCACGCACGAGAATCTCGCCGTCGTCCGCAATTTTTATCTCGATACCGTCGAACGGTATTCCCACCGATCCCACACGATTGTTGCCGGGCCTGATTGGCTGAGACGATGCACGTCTCGGTCGCGCCATAACCCTGGAGGATCGGTATCCCCGCCGCGAGATACGAATAAGACAACGCCGGCGAAAGCGGCGCGCCGCCGGAAACGAAATATCGCAAACGTCCGCCAACACCTTCGCGCCATTTTGAAAACACCAACTTGCTTGCGAGCCTCTGCTTGATCGCCGAGTCGCGGCGAGATCCAGCTGTCGCTTGTCCTTGAGCTCGCCATATTTTTGTCCGACCTCCAGCGAACGCATGAAAGACGGATTTCTTGAATCCTTTTTCCGACATGCCCTTCTTGATGATCCGGTGATAGACCTTCTCAAACAAGACGCGGCACCGCGGTCATGACCGTCGGCGCAACTTCCCGCAGGTTTTCGCCAACCTGATCGAACGATGCCGAGTAATAAACCGACACGCCGCAGTAGCAGAAAACGTAGAACCCGTCTCTTTCAAAAATGTGCGACAAGGGAAGCACCGACAGCGCGACGTCAGTTGGACCAATCGGCAAGCCTTTCGCAATCGACATGCACATTCGACATGAAGTTGTTGTGCGTCAACATCACGCCTTTCGGCTCACCGGTGGTTCCGGACGTGTAGATGATCGTCGCGAGATCGTCAGGTCTGACGGCTTGCAGGTACGCATCGAATGCGCCGGGCCGTTGCTGAGCAAGCGCTTTGCCTTTCTCCTCCAACTTGTTCAACGCAAGACCGCGCTCGATGTCTTCCGCCACTTCCGGCTCGAAGAAGACGAGGTGCTCGAGTGGCGCGATTGGCGAGAACTGGCTGCGCGTGTTTGTAGAGCCGGCGAGTGGAAATGAAGATCGCTCTGCGCGCCGGAGTCGGAAAGAATGTAATCAACCTGGTCCAATGCCTGAGTCGTGTAGATCGGAACGTTGATCGCGCCGAGGCTCAGGATCGCGAGATCGACGATGGACCATTCCGGGCGATTCTCGGAAAGCAGTGCGATCCTGTCGCCGGGACGTACTCCGAGACTGGCCAGACCGAGCGCGACATTTTTCACGCGTTCGACGAAAGTCGCCGCGGCTATGTTGTGCCACTTGCCGTCGGTCCGGTGGTTCAATGCATCAGTTTTGTTATGACGCAAAACCGCGGCGAGGATCAAACCGGGAACGGATGACGCTCTCGTTTGAGGTCCAAAGCAGCGATCTCCTTTCATTTGACATCAAAAAGGCTACAAAACTCACAAATGAATTCAATCATGATTTTGCTGATCTTCTGTGCTACTTCTGTGGCGCGTTTTCTCGGCGCGTCTTCAACGCGGCCGTTCATTGTTGCCATCGCCGCGAGCACGAGGAACAGCAGCGCGTTCGACGTCGTGTGCAGAGTGAAGTCGAAAAAACTGTGCACGAGCACGGCAAAACATCCGCTCAACGACGCGAGCGCAACGCCACGCCGGAAATCGTCTCTCGATCTCGCGCGCACGAGTCGCCTTGTAAAACAGCAGCGCGACAAAGCTGAGCGCCAGCACACCGCCGACAATCCCGCCGTCAGAAAGCACTTGCAGGTAATCGTTGTGTGCCTGTTCGAGTCGAAACAGACCGTTGCGCGTATCATACCGCGTGTAGATCACACCATAGGCGCCGAGTCCCGTGCCGACGTACGGATGCGCTTTGATTATGTTCGAGCGTGACTGACCAGAAGTGCGCGCGGCCCGTGGTCGGATCGTCGGTGTTTACGCTGTCGATAAAACGATTGAGCGAGAACTCGCCGCCGAGCAACATGACGCCGAGAAACAGACTGACCAGCAGTGCCGCCGCCATGCCGACTCTGCGCGGCGATGCGTTTCAAACGGCTCGATCTCGTTCGTCTGCGTCACTCTGCTTTCGCCAGATCGCGGTGACGATAATCGAGAAACAGAATCTCGGCAACCAGACTGACGATGCCGCCGCGCGAAGTCGTCATCACCAGCGCCACGCCCATCAGTCCCGCGACAAACAGGTAGAGCAGTCTCTTCTCTTTATCGACGGCGCCGGCAAACAGCAATCCGAGCGGCAAGCGCAATCGTGAGTTCCATGTATCCGGCAAAATGGTGCCGGTTGATGAAAGGACCGAATGCCGTGCTCTGGTTGAGTTCGCGAATCCAGTAGACCTTTGTCGGGCTCGTAAACGACTGCGTCAATCCAAATATCGCCAGACAAAAACCAAAGATCATGATCGTCCGCACCAGCACGTGAAGACGATGCGGCGTGTCAACGAAACACGAGCGTCGCGGAGAAATAGATCAGCAGGGTCGCCAGTTGGACCAGCACGAGCCTCGTCGAATTTGGATCCAGTGACAAGGTGTTGGCACGAACGCCAGCCTGGCGACAGTATTCGCCGAAGCGGCAGAAGCTGAATCAGACCCAGTCCGAGCGCGCCGAGCAGAGGGAATTGCAGCAGGTTGCGGCTGATTCGTCAAGTTGCCCAAACGCCACGCGTCGAGCACCCATAAAACAAGGATCGTCAGTCCGCCGAGATTGAATAACCCGAGCGCCCAGTAGTGAACAGTTCCGTAGGCGAGCGCCGAAAGCACGATCGCGACGCAGATCACGAGAAACGCAAACCTGCTGGCGAGCGTGTGCCTGATGCGATAGACGCCGCGCTCCGAGCGAACTCGCTCGCGCAAGCGGCGCCGCGGCTCTCCGCTACCACCACACTAGTTTCTTCGCTTGATACTGAAGTCGTCATACCAAACCGAACCAAAAATCGGACAGATCGGCGTCTCGTCAGTGCTGCACGAGATGCGCACGATCTTGAGAATTACTGCTTCCGTCTTTTCGCCAGTCTTGAAAGTGATAGACTGATGCGGTTCCAGTCGTTGGTGCCGCCCGGCGCCATTGCGGATGAAGCGAGGACCGTACTGTCCGTCGCATCGAGAATTTGAACCTGTGGCGCGCTTCCGGTCTCGAGCTTGTCAGTGCTCACGTAACATTCAAAATCGTATTCAGTTTGAGGCTGCACCGGGACGAGTTGCGAAACGTTGATCGGTTCAAGATTGGCGCGCACCTGAAACACCATTCGCAGGCTGCGCTGCGCCGCTGTGGCTCATGTCGGGATCGATTCCGATCTGCATTTGCGGCGCACCCTTCACCTGCCAGCCAAACACCGTCTCGCACCATAACTGACCGCGTCTTCGAAACTACCATCGAAAACGCGGCCCACTTCCGCGTGATATTTCTCGCTCGTGATGTCGTTCCAAACTTTCAGCGCGTCGTGAAATTTGTACTCGTTTTTAAGACTCGTGATGATCGATTCGCCGCTATCGCGGTTTGCTTTCTTCTCTTCGACTGCTGATGTCGTTCCACAGACGCAAGCCATCTTCAAAGCGCTTTTGCGTGAGCAGATAGAGCGCAAAACTGCGCCTTCGCATCCGGCGCGTTTCCCCGACTGCGTTCTTGAGTCCTTCAGGATCGTTGCTGTAGATCTGCCCAGATTAGATTGAACTGCTGTGGCACGGAGATCCGGATCGGCCTCACTCGCGATTCGCAACTCGGCGAACGCTTCGTCGTAGCGTCCATTTCTGAGCAGCAGGTTGCCGAGATACCAGCGTGGATAAGAGTACGCCGGAGCCAGAGCGACCGCGCGTCTCAATGCCTGTTCCGCCTTTGCGGCATCGCCGGCCTGCTCGTAGGCAGTGCCTAAAGACATCCAGAAGCGATAATCGTGAGGCGAGAGACTCACCGCTTTTTCGTACTCGGCGATGGCCTGGGCTTGCTGGTCCAAGGGCAGGATTTTTTGTGAAACCTGCGCGATACGCCAGTGCGTCAGTGGATCGTCGGCGCCATCGACGCCGCCATGCGCGCCACGTCGAGATTGTTTTCAGCGGTATTGAAATACTCGGCGAGCGTATTTCCGAGATACCAACGCACGGCGAAGTAAGACCCAGCTCCCGCCGCGAGCAGCAGCAGGATCAGCACGATTCTGACCAGCAGCTTCCGAACGTTTATCTGAATTAATTCCTGCGGCATTTCTAGATCTTCCTCGCAAAGGAGCAAGACGCAAAGGCAGAATGCTCATGAACGGAATCTTCTTTCGCCTTTGCGTCTTTGCGAAACCTTTCCGTCTTAATTCGACGACAAATCCTCCATCGTGATGCGCATCCGCTTCACCGCAATCTGTCTTCTCCGAACAGCAGCGCAACACTTCCTGAACTCGCTCCTCGGTCATCTTCATACTCGAGATAACCACTTCATCAATCTCATGCTGAGCACAGACCGCACTCAGATCTCCATTCCCGCCAAACACGCGCAACCCGTGAATCACTTTCCCGCTCTTCGCCGGATCGTCATCAAGAAAACCGATCGGCGACAGTTGCAGCTCACGATTATTTCGCAACTCTCGCAACAAAAGCTCACCGCCGTCGCCCGCTCCATAGATCAACACGCGCCGCCCGTTCTGTTTGCTGACCGCCGGAAGGAGTTGTCGAAAAAGCCTGAACGCCAGCCGGCTCCCAGCCAGAAACAGAAACATCAGCACGGCATCGATCACGAATACTTTGCGCGAGAAACCCTCAAAACGAAACGCAAACAGCAACACCAGCAAACTCGCAACCGAACTCAGCACCACTGCTTTCGCAAACACGATCAGATCACTCATGCTCGTGTATCGCCAAAGACCCGCGGTAGACGCCCATCACCAGAAACACCGACATCTTGATGAACACGAGCACCGGCAACGTGCGAATAAACAAGTTCCAGGCAGGACTCTGCCGGAGGAAAATTGATCGCGTACGCAGACCAGTAAGCGAGAATTATCAGCACCACATCCAGCAACACTTCAAAGATGCGGCGCTTGTAGGAAACATCGACGAGAAACGCGTAGAGCGGCTTTTCTTTGAGCGCCAGCTCCTCTTCGCTCTGGTCGTAAACTTTGACTCCGGCGAGATAGACGCCGACGAGCGTCAGCACGATCGTGAAACCCGCGATCGCTGCGAGACTGATATCGAGCCGCGCGCGTTGCACGAGAATCGCGAGCAGACCCGAAAGTGCCGCAAATCCGTAGAGCATCAGGACCGCATGGCGCTCTGACATTCCCAGCGCGACGAGTCGATGCGACGTATGATCGCGCCCGCCCTGCGAAGCAGCACGACCTGAGAGCTTGCGCAGCACCGTGACGAAAGTCGTGTCGAAGATCGGAATGAAGAGAACGAGAATCGGAACTGCCAGCACCGGCAGAAAGCTTCGGGATCTTCCGCCGCTCACATTGATCAGCGCCGAACTCGCCAGAAAGAACCCGACAAACATCGACCCGCAGTCGCCCATGAAGATCGACGCCGGGTTGGAGTTGTAAACGAGAAAACCGAGCAATGCCGGCCGCAAAGATCGATCATGTATCAACGCTTCAGTGTATTGTCCGGTGGTTACAAAACTGAGCGCCAGAAATCCGGCGGCGATGATCGCGATTCCGGACGCAAGACCGTCCATGTTGTCGAGCAGGTTGATGGCGTTTGTGATTCCGATCAACCAGAAGATGGCGAGCGCCATGTTCAGCAGCACTGAACCCGTCCATGGCAAGACTAAGCCGTAGTAAACAACGAAAGCAGATCCGAGGATCTGCCCGATCAGTTTTTGATAAGGCTTGATGTGAATCAGGTCATCAACAAGTCCGACGAGAAACAGGAAAGTGCTGGCGAGCAGGATGTATTGACCGTAAGTGATGGTCTGAAGCGAGAACAGCGAGCGAGCGTGATGACTACCGAAAGCCAGATCGCGGCGCCGCCGAGCATCGCGGTTGGTTTCTTGTGCCAGCGATCGGTTTTAGGAATGGCGACAAAGCCGTAAGCGACGCGCGAGACGCCCGCACTAAAGGCGTCAGTACCAGCGCTAAACAAAAAGATGCGGCAACTGCCAGCAGCGTACGCGGGCTAAAAGGCATATCGGTATGGCATTGTACCAGCAGATTACACAGATTACACGGATTTGGTAATCTGTACTAATCCGCGGAGTCTGTGCGATCGACGCGCGTCCGATTTGATAATCGACGACGCGTCTCCAGAATGCCGTCGAGAGCCATTTCGGGACGAAAACCGACTAACTCGCTGATCTTGGAGATGTCAGGAACGCGGCGCGGCATGTCTTCAAAACCTTCTTCGTAAGCCTGGTCGTAAGGCACAAACACGATCTCTGAATCGGATTGAGTAATCTTCTTCACTCGCTCCGCGAGCTCGAGTATCGAGATCTCAACGTTCGAACCGATGTTGAAAACCTGCCCGACCGCCTCTTCGTTATCCATCAGCTTGATCAGCGCGCCGACAACGTCGCCGACGTAACCAAAACACCGGCTCTGTTTTCCATCGCCATAAACCGTGATCGGCCTGCCGGCAAGTGCCTGCTTCACAAACGTCGGGATCACCATTCCGTATTGACCGGTTTGCCGTGGTCCAACTGTATTGAAGAGTCGCACGACGATCGTGGGAAGCTTCTTCTCTCGCCAGTAAGCGAGGGCCAAAAACTCATCGATCGCTTTCGAACAGGCATAACTCCAGCGCCCCTTCGTCGTGGCGCCCATCACCAGATTGCCGTCTTCACGAAAAGGCACGTCGGAGCTCAGGCCGTACACTTCGGAAGTCGAAGCAATCAGCACTTTCTTCTTCTTCTTGTTGGCGAGCGAAAGAACCACTTCGGTGCCGCGAACGTTCGTCTCGATCGTTCGCACCGGACTCTCGACGATGAGCTTCACGCCGACCGCCGCTGCAAGGTGAAAGATCACGTCACATTGATCGACGAGCTCCGCGGTTACCGGATGATTGTGAACAGTATCGATCGTGTAATGAAAACGCGGATGTCCTCTTGAGGTGCTGAATGTTTTCAATGGAGCCGGTGGAGAGATCGTCGATGACGTAGACTTCGTCGCCACGCTGAAGATAAGCGTCAGTTAAATGGGATCCGATGAAACCAGCACCGCCCGTGATGAGTACTCGCAACCGTTATGCTCCTTATGAAATTCTACGCCTCCGTGGAGTGCGGCGGCATGGCGCCGCTTTCGTCGAGTCAACCGTTATCGATCAAGCGGCGCCAGGCCGCCGCACTCCACGGAGGCGTCCATTAATTCGCCGTACAAACTCTTGATGTCTTCGAACAAACGCTCTTTCGAATAGTTCACTTCCACAAACTCGAGCCCGCGCTGCCCAGCTCCTGCCGCAGCGATCGGTCGCGAATGATCCGGCTCAGCGCGGCAACAAAAGCCTCTTCATCACCGGCCGGCACACTGATCCCGCGTTTGCAAACCTTGTATGGTCCATCTTCAACCACTTCGCCCAACAGATCGACCACGCCGCCGACACTCGTTGCCACCACCGGACGCGCATTCGCCATCGCTTCGATAAGCGTCAGCGGCGTGCCTTCGTTTAGCGACGTCAGCGCAACAACGTCGAGTGCAGGATAAAAGTACTCCGGGATCTGTTCTGCTGCCCACAAAGATCACGTCTGCATCCAGTCCCAGGGCCTGTTTTTGCGCTTTCGAGACTTTCGCGCAGCGAACCGTCGCCGATCACGATAAAACGCACCGCGCCTTGTCTGCCGGCACGCCGGATCGATCTGCTTTCAGCCGCGCCACCACATTCAGAAACATCTCGTGGTTCTTGATCTCCGTCAACCGGCCCGACAATTCCAATCAGGATCGCATCGTCAGGAATACAAAGCTCGTGACGAAACTTCGCGCGCCGCGACGCATGATCCGCAAACATGTCGAGATCCAAACCGAGCGGAATCACTTTGATCTGTCCGGGCCGGCCCACGCGAAACTTTTCGCCAATCTCAATGCTCTGTTGCTTGCTGACAACGATCAAACGATCGGTAATGAGCTTCGCCAGCAGCCTCTCGATCGCGAGAAACAGTTGCGTGCGGCGTGTCCATAGTAACTATGAAAAACGTGACCGTGATACGTATGAACAAACTTGCACCGCCGCGGCTTGCCGATTAAAGCTCCCCGGCGTCAGCCAACGATAAAGAAAACCGGCCAGACGTCCGACTGTTCCCGCTTTGGCGGTATGCGTGTGCACGATGTCAGGCCGCTCGCGCAGAAATAACCGAAACAACTTCCAGACAGTGACTGCGTCGTTCACAGATATTTCGCGGCTCATCTCCGGAATGTACAGTGGAGTCACTCCGAGCTTCGCTCCGCGAAGTAACTCATGTCTTCTTCGCCTTCAGGAACCGTGCCGGCGACCAACAAAGTCTCGAAGCCCGCATCCGTCAAACCGGACGTTAACCACACGACGTGCTTCGCTGGTCCACCTACGTTCAGGCGAGCGATGATCCTGATTACCTTTATGGGACGCACGGCAGACATGATCAAAAGTCAATTGAAAGCGTTCCAATCATTTTCTGTGGCTGCAAGGTCTTCAATCTTCCATCCGGAATCTCGTCTCACGATTGTTTTCGTGCCGGATCTCGTCAACTTCCTCTTTTCTTCCGGCTCCGCGGTAGAGTCTGTTGGGACAGTTGATCACGATGCCTTCGACGTCGCCGACATTCTGATACGCATGCACGACTCCCGCCGGAACGATCACCGAAGCAGGATTGTCCTGGCCCACGACGAGCGTCCTGACACTACCAAACGTCTCCGATGTCTCGCGGTTGTCCCACATGCGAAGCTTGAAGTTCGAAGGACCGATGAAACAGAACAAGTCAGCCTGATCGACGTGTTCATGAGGCCCACGCGTGACGCCGGGATTGGTCGAGGAGATATAGGCCATCGCCGGAAAAAACTCTTCAGCCAGATCGTCTTTGCGAAACAGCTCTGCCAACCATCCGCGCGAGTCCACTGCTTTCGTCAGCTTGCAAACAACTACCCCTTCGATCTCGCCCTCTCTAAAACTCTCGGGCATTTGCAGCTACCTCATCGAGTGTTCGAAATACATTTTGTTGGCTCCTGTTTCAGCGACGAGGTTCGACGCGTGCAACAAACTCTCAAACGTTCCCGCGTCGGTCCACCAGCCTTCGAGCTCTTCCCACGTCATCGCATCACGGGCGATGTAAGCGTTGTTGACGTCAGTGATTTCGAGTTCGCCGCGACCTGAAGGTTTCAGAGATCGAATGATGTCGTAGACGGCATCGTCGTACATGTAAACGCCGATGACTGCATAATCCGACTTCGGTTTCGCGGGTTTCTCATCGATGCGAATAACACGACTGCCGTCGAGATGCGGCACGCCGAAGCGCTGCGGATCGGGAACTTTCTTCAGCATGATCTTCGCGCCGTGGCCCTGTCTTGCGATAATCATCGACGGCAGACGCGAATGTTTCCCTGGATGATGTTGTCGCCGAGCACCACGCAAACCGGATCGTCGGCAGCGAAATGCTCGACGAGTGAAAGCGCCTCCGCGATGCCGCCCTCGCCTTCCTGGTAAGCGTAGTTGAGATGCTTCAGGCCAAACGCTTTGCCGTTGCCGAGCAGGCGCAGAAACTCGCCGGCGGAACTGCCTCCCGTAACAACCATGATGTCCGTGATACCCGCATTCACGAGCGTCTGAATGGGGTAGTAGATCATCGGCTGGTTGTAAACCGGCAGCAAATGTTTGTTTGTGACGGAGGTTAGCGGACGCAGTCTGCGTCCCCAGGCCACCGGCTAGCACTACACCCTTCAATTTGTCCTCCTGAAGCAAAGCTACAAAAGCCGTGGTGGTGTCTTAATTTCAAACTCTGCGTTCCTCTGCGTAACTCTGTGCTCTCTGCGTAAATTGCATTCCAGGCATATTAAACGCAGAGATCACAGAGGCACGCAGAGAACACGGAGAACAGTCGTTCAAAGTAAGCCACCACTAAAGCCGCAAGCGTTTATCGTACGGCAAAAACTTTCAACGAGTCGCCCAGGCGGCTGACGTTCAAACAGCCGTTGATGATGTCTTTCACCGCTCTGCGCGGGCGGCTCTTCATCAAAGATTCATTCAACTGGTAACCGGTCAGCACACGATCGAAATGCTGGTCCTCCGTTTTTGGAGCGTCCTTCTTTCCGCCCATCGCGTGAAAGATCTCCAGCGGATTGCCGCCTGTCGTTCTGACGCGTATGTTGCGGAAACCAACGTCGCGAAGCAGGTTCTTTAGACCACCGACTGAGAATAGCTGTAGATGTTCCGGCGGCCAAATGCAACGCCACTTCATCCCAAGCACACGAGCCGACAAACCACGCGCATGCGGCGTAGTGGTCCAGAACAGTCCGCCGGGCCGAAGCACCCGCGCGACTTCTTCCAGAAGCTGCACGCGGTTCAGGAAGATGTTCCAAAAGCTCCGCGGCCGTGATCACGTCAAAGTGTCCGGTGGGAAAGTTGGCTTGCTTGAAGTTCACCCTGAAACACTTCAAAGCCGAGCTCGCGCACATGTTTGACTGCAGTTTGGCGCGACGTCGAGTCCCTGCGCATTCCAACCATTTTTGCGCGCGGCCAGGAGCAGGTTACCCGCGCCGCAACCGATGTCCAGCAACCGGTTTGTTTGCCGATACGGCGCAAACTCGGCAGTGATCTCTTCGAGATCGTGTTTGCACAAACGCCGGCGGCGAAAGTCTCTCCTTGTAATAACTGTCGTAGTAAAACTCGCTCGAATACCACGGTGAATACGGCGTGTAGACACTCGCGCACTTCCTGCACGAAAGGATGTCGAGCTCATTCTTGATGCCAAGCGAGCGCGCGTCAGTCGAGCCACACGCCGCACACGCGCGCACGGCTTTTTCCGCGCGCGGGTCCATCGCCAGGATCCATTGACCTGCAAACTCTTCGATTTTTTTCGGCGCCTGCATACTTAGTGGGAATCGATAAACCGATTGAACCACAATTCGAGCATCAAGAGAGTCCAAAGCTGATGCGAATAATCGCGCTCACCGCGCGTGTGCAGTTCGATCAACTGCCTGACTGTTTCCGGCTTGAACAAACCTCGCCGCAATGCCTTTTCCGAAAGAACAACCTCGCGAAGAAACGGCTGCATCTTGCCACGGAACCAGTGACCGATCGGAACTCCAAATCCCATCTTGCGGCGATTGAGGTTCTCGCTCGGCAGTAGTTTGCGCAAAACTTTCTTCAAAAGATACTTGCTCGTCAGTCCGCGCAGCTTGAGATTCTGCGGCAGGCTGGCCGCAAACTCGATCACGTGATGATCGAGAAACGGCGAACGCGCTTCGAGTGAAACTGCCATCGTCGCGATGTCGACTTTCACCAGCAGATCGTTTGGCAGATAAGTCATCTGGTCCGTCAACAGCATCGCATCGAGAATGCCGATGCCGTTCGCGCGCTTGAACCATTCGCCGAGCAATCCCGTTGCGTCGGCCTCCTGCGTTTGCTCGCGGAAAAGATCCGAATAGAGCGGTTGCTTTGTCTGTTCGTTGAAGACACTCACCCAATGCGTGTAGCGATCAACGCGCGGCAGTGAAACTGCTTCGAGCAGGCGTTTGGCTGATTTCACTCGGCTGCGCTCCGGTCGGCGAAGCTCGGGATCAGATTCACAGTCTCTTTGATCACTGACTCACGCAGGAACGACGGCACACGACGATACTTTTCCGTCAGTCCCATCGCGATGTATCGCTCGTAACCGGCGAACGATTCGTCGCCGCCGTCGCCGTTTAGCGCAACCGTGACGTGCTTGCGAGTTTCTTTCGCGACGTAGTAAGTCGGCACTGCCGATGAATCGGCGTAAGGCTCGCCGTAATGTTCGACGAGCATCGGCAAGACCTCAACCGCATCAGGCCGCACGATGAACTCGTGATGCTCGGCGCCGACGTGTTCCGCGATGCGCCGCGCGTGATGAAGCTCGCTGAAATCCTGTTCCTCAAAACCGATCGAAAACGTCTTGACGCGATCGCTCGACTCCTGGCTCATCAAAGCCACGACGGCGCTCGAATCGATGCCGCCGGAAAGAAAAGCGCCGAGCGGCACTTCCGACATCAAGCCGCACGCGCACGGCTTCGCGAAGAATCTCGACGGTGCGTTCGCCCGGCTTCTTCCTCGCCGATGTCGAGCTTCTTTAGTGAAGTCGGGTTGCCAGTAACGCTGTGTTTCGATCTCGCCTTTGCGCCAGCGCAGCCAGTGACCGGGCTCGAGTTTTCGAATCGCTTTGATAAGCAGTCAGAGGCGCGGGGATGCACATGAACGAGAGATAGTAATCGAGCGCTTCGGGTTGAATGTCGCGACTGACGTCGGGATGAAGCAGCAGCGCGCTGAATTCCGAACCGAAGATCAACTGTCCGTTTACATGCGCATAGAGCAACGGCTTTTTACCGACGCGATCGCGCGCGAGAAACAGTTCCTGTGTTCGTCTCGTTCCAGATCGCAAACGCAAACATGCCGCGCAGATGTTTGGGGCAGTCAGCTCCAAATTGATCGTAAGCGTGGACGATCGCTTCCGTGTCGCTGTTGGTGTAGAACGTGTGGCCGAGTTTTTCGAGTTTCTCGCGGAGTTCGAGATAGTTGTAGATCTCGCCGTTGAAGACGATCCACGAGCTGCGATCCTGATTGTGGATGGGTTGCTGGCCGCTCTTCAGATCGATGATGGCGAGGCGTCGCATCGCGAGTCCGACGGAACCGTTGACGTAAAAACCGTCCTCGTCGGGACCACGATGCCGGATCGCCTCGCACATCCGCGACAGCAACTGCTCGTCAATCGGTTTTCCGTCGTTTCGAACAATGCCTACAATTCCACACATAAGAACGTTTACCAGAGACAGCACAGGCCCGGAATTAACTCACGACGATCCCAATCGCCGCTTTGCGTCGCGCCATGACGCGCGCTGCCTGAAGCTCCGCCAGTTCCTGTTTGGCGAGTTGTTGCTGCCGCCGCCGATCTTCCGATCTCTCCTTGAGAATGATTGCTCCCACGGCAACAAAGATGAAGTAGAAGACCAGCAACTGCGAACGCTGCCGGTAAGCCGTGCCGACGTTTCCCTGAAACAGTGAATAAGCGAGCGTCAGCATCGTGGTAAAGATCACGATCGGAGACACTTGCCGCAGACGATGTTTGATCGAGTACCACAAACCAAGCACAAGCAGAGGAAAACGAGAACCACCAGACGATCATCTCGGGCAAGGTGATGCTTTGCCGCAAGCGTCGTAAACTGCCACGGAAATGGCGCAAACAGCAGGTAAACAAGTCCCAGCGGAATAGCGGTCAGCGCGCCCTCCGTTGTGCCCACGTCCACGTCCTTGCCAAAACCCGATCCGGCGGTCGCCTGGTCCATGCGGCTCATCTGGAGCATTTGTAGATTTGCGTATCGATCAAACTGCAGGTTCGCATAACGCAGCACCCCAAACCACGTGAACGCGAGTCCAATTGCACCCACGGCCACAAACCGCTGCACGAAACTCTGCGCGCTCATCGACTTCATGCCGATGATGAAACTGCCCGCCACGGCCGCGGTCATCATGTAGAAGATATAGAAGCGCAAACTCAGGAGCGCCAAAAGACAAGCGATCAAAACCAAAACATACCCGGCGGTCACCTTCTCCATCAGCCGAAGCGTGGCGAGGATTGCGAGGGCAAGCGCGAGAATGATCAGCCCGTCTTTAAGCGCCTGCGACGACCACAGAACCAGCGACGGGAAAAACGCCACCAGGAGTGCCGCCAGCTGTGACACGCGAGATGTTGTTGAAGAGAGTTTGCGCTGCGTAGTAAACAACCACCGCCGTCGCCGCTCCCACTGACGCATTGATCAACTGAATCGCAAACATGTTCGTGCCGATGAGTTCGTAAACTCCGGCGACGAGATAAAGCATGCCCCAGGCGCTGGCGCCTGACTGCAGTAAAACTCGAGTACTTCTGAGCGTGATAGTCGTCGCCGTGCCAGGATTCGGCCAGCGACTGGCCAAAGATGTCGTAGGTGTTCGCGTCGCCTCCAAAGAACTCTTCCAGGTTGGCCGTAAAGATGATCGTGGCGACTATGATCCGAACGAGCACCGCCAGGAGAAACAGGCGCAGGAGAAATGTCCGCTCTTCCCTGGTGCGAGCCAGAACGATGAGTGTCGGCATGGAGACCAGGGCGCAGATAGCCAAGCGCGCCTGGCGCATGCGCGGGCTGCAGAAAAGATCGCACCGCCGCAAATCAGCAGCGTCAGAGCGATAAGCAGTATGTTCATAACTCAGTAAAGCAGTTTGGAACTTAAACATCGTCCGGAAGATCCGGACGAGTTTTTCGTTCAATCAGAAACTGATCTTCCGAACTCAATTCCTTCAGGGTTTTGGCCGGGACGCCGGCAATAAGTTTACCCTCTTCCGCCAATTGCGCGGTAATCACGGAGCCGATTCCCACGATCGATCTCGCCGGTATCGCGCTCCCCGGCGCCATGCGGATCTCGGAACCCATGTAAACAAGCGATCCGATCGTGATCGGCAATCGTTCGTTGGCGATTGTGCGTCCAGAGCGACGAATTTCGCCCTCCGAGAATGACGCGGCGGCCAATCTCGACTCGATCGGTAAAGTCGATCTTATGTCCCGTGGTGACAATGCTGCCATCACCGAGGATAAACACCGGATCGATTTCATTGACAACTTCGGGGTCGGGGATCGAGTTGATCTCGTTCATCCGCATTATCTCGCAGTAGCGTCCCAAACTTACCTCGTCGCCGCCACGAATGATATTGAGATGTCCGATGCGCACGTGGTCCTTGATCACGATCTTCTGCACTCGCGTCACGACGTTCAGATGACCAATCTGTCACGTCGTCGTCGATCCGGCATTCGCGCGCGTCGATGATGCTCAAGCCGATTCGAACTCGTTTGCCGATTTGATAACCAAAGAACCAGCGATAGCAGGGACGTTTCAGAAACGAGGGCAACACTGCGACGAAAGCCAGCACCAACAAACGCGCTTTGCTAGGTTCTGCTCATCCAATCCTGACGATCCTATAATGTGCATAGCGGACTAACTGTCGACTCTCCAGTTCAGCAGTGGCACTTGCGACCTGGTCCTGCGCGGCTTGCGCTCGGACCCATGAAAGCAATTCAGGAATACCCCGCTCGAGTGAAACTCGCGGCTCATAACCGAGCAGCGACTTTGCTTTCGAAATATCGGCGACGCAGTGACGTATATCGCCCTCGCGATACTTCGCTACGATCTCGGGTTCCAAATCGAGGTTCAATCCTTCGGCGAGCAAACGGCTGACCGTACGAATCGAAGTCGGCACGCCGGTACCGACGTTAATCGCCTGGTAATCGGCGCGATCGGTTTCAAGCGCGAGCAAGTTGGCCTGCACGATGTCGCTGACGTGTACAAAGTCGCGCGACTGTTCGCCGTCTTCAAAGATCATCGGGCGGTTTTTGTTAAGCAAACGCGCGGAAAAGATCGCGCACACGCCCGTGTAAGGATTCGAAAGCGCCTGTCGTGTTCCGTACACGTTGAAATAACGCAGGGCAACCGCCGGTATCCCATACGACCGGCCCACGGCGAGACAAAACTGTTCCTGGTCCTGTTTCGTCACCGCATAAACTGACGTGGGAAAGAGCGGCTTCTCTTCATTCGTGGGCGCCGGTGACAACTCTTTACCACACCTCGGGCACTCAACTTCCCAACGCCGCTCGAGCAATTGCGCGGGAGGACGAAGCTGGGGCGCAACCGATCCACACGTCTCGCACGTGTAAGCGCCTTCGCCGTAGATCGACATCGACGAGGCGACGACGAGTTTTTTGATCTGCGGGCGACGCGCGAGTATGGCTTCGAGCAGGACGGCCGTGCCGAGATCGTTCGCGCGCACGTATCGCTCTATCTCGTACATCGATTGGCCCACGCCTACTTCGGCGGCCTCGTGAAAAACCACGTCGATGCCTTCGAGCGCCGCATCCACGACCTTGCGATCGCAAACGTCACCCTGCACAAACTCCGCCGCGGTATTCAGATAAGCGGGAGTTGCGTTCTCTCCGTGAACCTGAGACACGAGCGCGTCGAGTACTCGCACCTATCGCCCCGCGTTCCACGAGAGCATCGACAAGGTGAGAGCCGATAAAACCTGCGCCGCCAGTTACCAGTACGTTAGTTTTTTCCAAAAATTAAACCTCGCCTTCCAGCCTTCAACTATTCCCGGTCGCCGCCGATCGAGATTGCATTACAGCGTCGACCTGAACGTTCGCGTCGCGCAGAACCGATTTGAAAATATCGTAGACTCTCGGGGTCTGCGTGATCGCGGAATACTTTTGTTCAATCGTGACACGGCCGGCGTCGCCCAGGCGGCGTCGCAGCTCATGCGAACGCAGCAGACGACTGAGTTTGTCGACCCACTCATCTTCCGTGCTCGCAAGGAAGCCGTTTTGATCGTCCTGAATAATGTCAGTATTAACGCCGACGGGCGAACAGACCGTCGGGATTCCAAGGGCCATAAATTGCAGTGCCTTTAGACCACACTTGCCCTTGCTCCAGCGATCGTCGGGGAGCGGCATGACGCCGATGTCGATGGCGGCGAGATCTTCCAGTTCCGTGTCGGCCCGCCAGCGCATTGCTTCAACGTCGATTGGCGCGCATTCGTAAGCCGGCGTGCCGATCACGCGCAGCCGGAAAGACTCCTTCTCAGCCAGTTTTTTCAGCGCGCCTCTCAGAGTGTCGAGATGTTGGACCGTACTGTAACTTCCGGTCCAGCCGATAACGGGCGGCCCGTCGGGTTCTTTCCGCGGCGGTGGCTGATACTTTTCCGTGTCGATAGTCGTCGGAATAACGGTGACACGATCGTTTACCTGTCGCGCATAGTCGGCGAGGTAAGGATTTCCGACCATGACGTGCGACGCGATGCGACAGATGGTCTTCGTCTTCGAAGCAAACTTCAGATAGCTAAGATAACCGTTTGAAGGACTCCGATACGAAACAAAGATCGCGTCGTCAAAGTCGAAAACTATCGGCACGCCGCGCTGGTGAATCAAGTTTTCAAATACGGGCGGACCCAGCAACGCCGCTTCGCGCAGGATGTAAACCAGGTCGAAGTCTTTGACCTTTCGCAACAGAGACATCCGGCGATTCAGTCCACGTGTAACGCACTGAAGTTTTTTTCGCATGAGGCCGGGCTGGTAGAGCAGCGCGTGCAGTTCTTCGTCCTCAAAAGGCTCGTAGGTGATTTCCACCCCGCGCTCGCGCAGCAGCGGCTCCCACTGCTCTAGGCGATAACGCTGGCTTGGGGACGTGTTGTAAAGCGCGGGCATCAGGGCGAGAACACGCATAGTTTTAGTCAAATTTCGCCGAGGTAGTATAAGAATTTCCCGCCACCGCGCAAACACGGAAGACTTTGGTACTGGTTCAGTTTGAAATTACACCGTGACTTGTTGGATTTAACGCCGAAGGCGTTGGTTAATTCGAGCCCAGGGTTGCTTCAACCCTGGGATCATCATTTCCATGTGGTTTCAACCCTGACAGGTTGCGCGATAAACCCTTTCAGGGTTTAAGGTTTACTTATGCTCAATCCCAGGGTTGAAGCAACCCTGGGCTCGAAATTAGCCAACGCCTTCAGCGTTAAATCCACAAGTCTCGGCGTTACATCCACAAGTCTCGGCGTTACATCCACAAGTCTCGGCGTTACATCCACAAGTCTCGGCGTTACATCCACAAATCTCGGCGTAAATTCAAAACTGAATCAGTGCCAGACTTTTCACTAGTTCAACCTAAAACCTTCTCGTAAAGTGCCGCATATCGTTTGGCGCCAATCGCGTTCAGGTCGAAGAGTTGTTCCGCTACCGCACGGGCATTCTTTCTGACATCCGGCGCCCGCCACCATTGCCTCGATATGGCGTCCGGCTTCGTCATACTCTTCGTCCGTAAAGTTCTCGATCAAAACGCCGGCGCTCCAGTCGTCGATCAGGGAATCGGAATCGCCGACACCCGCGTTGATTACGAGCGGCAATCCGCAAGCAAGGTATTCGCCGTTTTTCGTCGGCGACGAAGCGATTTTGGAAATGCAGCGCTTGATAAACGCGAGTCCCGACGTCCGCCGCCGCAAGGTATGAAGGAACGGCCGCAGACGCGATGGCAAGCACGCTGAAATTCCCCGGTTCGACGTTTCGATTTCGCATCAACTCTCTCACTCGATCGTGACTGCCCGTCGTGAGCCAGAGTAGATGAGCGTCAGGCTTTCGTTTGAGAAAAGCGGCGAAGAAGTCTGCCATCTTTTCGGTCAGATACCAACCGTCGAGCGAGCCGCTGTAAACCATCGTGAACCGATCGCCAAGGTTCAATTCCGCACGGCGCCGCGCACGCTCCTCATCGCTAAACTTGAACAACGAAAGATCGACGCAGCACGGAATCACCTCGTGATGAACGTCGCGACCGCGCAGTCCTTCCCATTCTTTGATGATGGGCCAGATTCTTTCCGTGAGCGTGACGACGGCATCCGTGCCCGCGAGTATGCGGCGCTCAGTCGCCTTTGTGATGCGATACGGCAGACCTCCCTCACGCCAGTGCTCCGCGTCGACGTATTCCTCGGCCATCAATCCGCGCACGTCAAAGATCATCTTTGTGCCGAGTCGTCGTTTCAGTCCGAGGGCGATCGTGGCCGGAATATGCCCGCGCGCATGGACCATCTCGATCCGGTTTCGCTTCACGAGCGCACTCGCTTTGCGAAGTCCGACAAGTACGTCGTAGATCGTCGCGGGCACGGACGGCCGCTGATGATAAGGCAGCCAGTGCCATTCGATTCCCTGCGACTCCAGTTTTTGTCGTAACTCTTCACACTGCGCAACACCCGCCGGCTCGAAAGCTTTCGGTCGTTCAAAACTCAGGAGCGTAAACCTGAACGCCTTTGCTGCGCCAGTTCCCTCAGATACGGGATCACCTGGCTCTGGCCGAGCGGGTCAAGCATTCCGTTGTACGAGATGAACAAGACTCGACGGCCTTCAAGCCCCATTGCCGGCCTCCACCGGAGTCTTCCGGCTCCAGCGAAAACTATCAAGCAACAGCCATTGGATGCTCCCGATGATCGCAGCCGCATCGAGGACTGCCAGCAATGACATCACCATCACTCCGCGCACGATGTTGTGAAGAAAAGAAGCGGGATAACAAACACGATTCCGTCTGATCGCCACGGCTGCTCGCGCCGCCAACATAAATAACCAGGCTGCGACAGGCGCCCAGAACCACGAAGGTTCGATAAGCAAAACGCCGGCGAGCAACACCGCGAGGACACCATAACGGATCAATATCGTCGCCTGCCACTGGCGAAAGAGGCCGGCGCGAATGTTGTTTCGCGAGTAAACGAGGAAACGTTTGAACGTCGCGCCAAGCGTCGGCCGGAGATCCCAGTGGACTTCGGCACCCGGCTCGAAAACATATCGATAACCGGCGTGCTCAACACGGTCCATGAAGATGAGATCCTCAGCCGAACGCAAATCTTCCGGAAAGCCGTTGACCGCCAGCCACGCATCGCGGCGCAACAACGTCGAGGCGATGAAGCGCGGGCGCACGAGCTGTCCATCGCGTGGCGCCGGCGGCGGCACATACGCGATCGCGGCGCACTGTTTGAAAAACGTGTCTGTCACCGGTTGCCATGAACCATAAACGACGTCGATCGGAGCCGTCTTCCTCGGCTTTCGCAACAAGCATTTCCAGCCAGTTATTCGCGAGACGAATACCCGCATCGGTAAACGCCAGCCATTCGTGACTGGCCTACGGAAGCGCCGACGTTGCGTCCACGTCCGGGCAGCGAAGCACGCTCGCGCATGAGTCGCACGGGCGCGCCCTTGCGAATATATTCCTCGATTATTTGCGGAGTTGCGTCAACTGAACCGCCGTCAGTGATCACGATCTCGTCGGGCGGACGCGTTTGCGCGAGCAAGCTGTCGAGCAGTTCGCGGATGGAATTTTCTTCATCGCGAACAGGGACGATTACACTGACTTTCATAGCCACAGGTTGCACAGATTACAAGATAGCCACCAAAAAGCACATAAAACACAAATGATTAAACCTGAATCAGAAATCATGTTGTGACTTTTGTGGCTTTTTGTCGCTTAGCAAGAATGTTTCGAGGACGAGGTGATCCATCTCGGTGCGCATAAAACAGCGATAGCTGTCGGCGGGAGTGCAAACGATCGGTTCGCCTCTCACGTTGAAGCTCGTATTCACGATCACGGGACAGCCGGTTCGCTTTCGAAAAGCCTCGATGATGTCCCAGTACATCGGATTTGTGTCGCGTGTGACGGTTTGGATCCTCGCGGAACGATCGACGTGCGTGACTGCCGGTATCTCACATCGTTTGACGCTTCGCGACCAGCGACATGTACGGACTGTCCACGTCCAGTTCAAACCACTCCGAAACGTGTTCGCGCAAAACGCTGGGCGCAAAAGGACGAAAACTCTCGCGAAACTTGATCTTCAAATTCATCACTGACTGCATCTCCGGCAACCGCGCGTCGCCGATGATGCTGCGGGCGCCGAGCGCGCGTGGCCCAAACTCCATTCGACCCTGATGCAGACCGATGACCTTTCCCTCTGCAAGCAATTCGGCAACTTTTTCCGGAAGCTCTTCGCGCGAGTATTTCGTGTAGCGAATCCGATTTGAATCGAGGTAACGCTTGATCTCGTCTTCACTGTCGCGTGGTCCAAGATACGAACCTTTCATCGCATCTCCGCCGTTTGGCGGCCGGCTCGGCTTGTCTAAATAACGGTGCCAGATTGCGAGCGCGATGCCGAGCGAGCCACCCGCATCGCCAGCCGCGGGTTGAATCCAGATATCTTCGAATGGAACTTCTTTCAAGACTCTTCCATTCCAACGCAATTCAATGCCACGCCGCCGGCCAGACACAGATGCTTCATTTTTGTTTCGCGCTGGACGTAATGGGCCATCTTCAACATCACTTCTTCCGTGATCACCTGAATGCTTCGCGCCAGATCCATCTCACGCTGGGTGATATTCGACTCCGGCTGCCGCGGTGGGCCACCAAAGAGTTTGTCAAACGCGCCATTGGTCATGCGCAAGCCCTGCGAGTAGCTGAAGTAGTCCTGGTTCAGTTTCAGACTGCCGTCGTCACGGACTTCAAGCAGACTGATCTTTAATCACGTCGACATATTTCGGTTCGCCGTACGGCGCGAGGCCCATCACTTTGTACTCACCGCTGTTTACTTTGAACCCGGTGTAGTAAGTGAACGCGCTGTAGAGCAGTCCCAAACTGTTTGGATAGCGAAGCTCTTGCAGCAGGGTCAGCTCGTTGCCTTTTCCAATGCCGGTGGAACTGGTGGCCCACTCGCCGACACCGTCAATCGTGAGTATCGCCGCCTCTTCAAACGGCGAAGGATAAAACGCGCTCGCGGCATGACTCTCGTGATGGTCGCCAAACAACAGTTTCCACTTGAATTTCTTGCCTTGCTTTTTCGCTTTGCGTTCGTCGTCTTCGCCGCCGACTTTCGCCAGTTCAGTGCGAATGAGGTCAGGCATCCAGAGCTTTTCGCTCATCCAAAGCGGCATCGACTTTAGAAACGAACTAAAACCGGAGGGTGAATAGTCGAGATAGGTTTCGAGCAGGCGATCAAATTTCAGTAGCGGCTTGTCGTAAAACCGACGAAGTCGAGTTCGGCGGCGGTGAGGTTTGCTTCGGATAAACAGTAACGCGCCGCGTTGAGCGGAAAGCGGTGATCGTGCTTTACGCGTGTGAATCGCTCCTCCTGCGCGGCGGCCACGATCTCGCCGTCGATCGACCAGACAAGCGGCGGAATCGTGATAGAACGCCGATATTCCAAGAATGCTTACCACTGGAATTAGAAGAGGGTGTAGATGAAAGGGGCGATTGCGGAACCTTTGGCCAGCACCAACAACACGCCAACCAGCACGAGCGTGATGACAATCGGCGCGAGCCACAATTTCTTGTTCTCGCGCATGAACTGCCAAAACTCACAGATGACCTGTACTTTCGACATTGTTGGACCAAGATTAAAGGATTTTCAGGATTAACATGTAAATCATGAAAATCCTGTAATCCTGTCTAATACATCTTCTCGTAATGATCGCTGGTTTACGTGATCGGATAAGGTAAGCCAGAAGGAATCACCCGCCGCCGCGCGGCGATGAAGCGGATCCCAACCCATCGCTCGTTTCACCAATCCGATCGGCGTAAGCACCAGAAAAAAGATCAACGCCAGGATGATGCGGCTGGAAACGTACGCCATTCCCTCCGCAAGCTTCATCCAGATTTGTCGCGGCGTACTCGAGGAGATGCGGGAACAACAATGCCCAGAAAATGAGCAGATACCCAGCCGGCAGATCTCAGTGCGTACGCTACTGGAAGAAACTTCCCACGATAGAGCCACCAAAAGCCGAGCAGCCGAAACACCCGCCGACAATCAGGCCAAACTCTCTCTCTGCTCGGAAAGTGCGCGGCTTCGTTTCCTAAAGGCCGGAATAATTTAACTGGTGACGAGAGCGTTCTCGGCAGTGCTCTGCTTTTCGAGCTCACCCGGCGATCCAGTGGTAAGTGATCGTCAATCCCTCTTCCAAAGAAATCGACGGTTCCCAATTCAACACTTCGCGCAAACGCGTGTTGTCGCTGTTGCGGCCACGGACGCCCTGCGGCTTCGTAAGATCGTAGCGTTTGCCAATCTTCTTGCCGGCGATCTTCGAAACGATGTCGACCAGCTCGTTGATCGAGATCATGCGATCCTGCCCGAGATTGATCGGTTCGCGATGATCGCTTTGCATCAGGCGATAGATGCCTTCGACACAGTCGTCGATGTAACAATAGGAGCGCGTTTGTTCACCGTCGCCCCAAACTTCGATATCGTCGCCGTCGTTCGCCAGCGCGATCTTCGCGGCAGATAGCCGCCGGAGATTTTTCGCGTACCGCCGTCGTAAGTGCCGAGCGGGCCGAAGATGTTGTGAAATCTTACGACGCGCGTGTCGAGTCCGAAGTCTTCGGTGTAGTGACGGCAAACTCTCTCCATGTAGAGTTTTTCCCAACCATAACCGTCTTCAGCATCGGCCGGGTAAGCGTCCTGCTTCTCGCAGCGGCGTGACGTCAGTCTCTTTCTGTTTGTAGCCCGGATAAATACAGGCGCTCGAAGTGTAGAGATAACGCTTGACTCCGTTGATTCTCGCAGCTTCGATCGTGTGAAGATTGATAAACGTGTTGTCGCGAACAATCACGGCCTTGTTGTTTTCGATAAAACCGATGCCGCCCATGTTGGCGGCGAGGCCGTAGACCTGGTCCATGCCTTTGGTGGCACGCAAACAGTTGTCGGCCTGTGAAAGATCGAGCAGCAGAAACTCGTTCGCCGCCGTTGGCTCGTATTCAGGTTCTTTGATATCAACGCCGCGAACGAAATAGCCGCGCTCGACGAGATATTTGGTCAGATGATGACCGATAAAACCGCCTGCGCCCGTTACCAGTACTTTTGTCGGTTGTGACATTAATAGTGATCTCCAGAGGGAAGACTAAAACCCGCCGCAACATAAATTATCCGGGATTATAAAAGCAAGCGGCTTTGATCTAGGTGGTGTCTTAATTTGAATCTTTTCTCTGCGGTCTCTGCGTATCTCAGCGCGCTCTGCGTTTAATTGCTATTCAACGCCGAGATCTCAGAGATACGCAGAGACCGCAGAGAAAACTGCTGCAATTTTAGACACTACGTGATCTTAGCCGCCGTTGCTGCTGACCGTGAGGCGTCGAAGACAACCCCAGAACGGACGATTCAACAGCCCTTCAGGATGCGTGGCCAGCGCGCGCATCAGCCAACTGGCTGCCTCGGATTTGCGTCCCGCTTCACTCGCGGCATACGAGAGCCGCAGAAATCTCGTCGACTCTGCACCAGCGCTGATCGACGCCTTGTAGTTGAGGTTCGTAAAACTCGGCGATCTGATCAAACTCCTCCAGTTGCCGGTGTCCTTCGGCAACGGTCTTACTCACTTCATGCAGCCTGTACGCCGCCATCGGCAAGCGGCAGATAATCGCACTTATGTCCCGCGAGCAGCAGGCGCACGTACATGTCGTGATCGAAATCGTAGTTCCAGCGCTCCTGAAATCCTGAGCGGACGAGTTCGGTTTTCCAAAAATGTCCGGGCTGCGGAGCGCGATAAGCCCACGACAAACAGTGCGCCGCCGAACGCGGCACTCACGGCATTGATCAACTTCGTATCGTGCCCGTCGCCAAACATGATCGTGTCGCCGCAGACCCACTCGCTTTGCGGATGTTCCTCGAAGTGACTGATCACGGCGTTGAAGGCGCCGGGAAGATAAACGTCGTCGCTGTTGATGAACGCGAGAATATCCCCCGTCGCTTTTTCCAAACCCTTGTTGATCGCGTGCACTTGTCCGCGATCTTTTTCACTCACCCAGTAAGCCAGCTTGTCCTCGTAACGGCGAATGATGGAGACGCTTTCGTCCGTGCTGCCGCCGTCGATAACGATGTATTCCAGCGGCTGGTATCCCTGGTTGAGCACAGACAGGATCGTCTCTTCCAGGAAGCGGCCCTGGTTAAATGAGGGTGTGATGATACTGAGTTTTAGTGCCATGCAGTCTGCGGATTGCTGAAGACTCTTGATTGCCTCGACCACGTAAGCCTGTTGCGCTTCGGTCAATTCCGGGTAAACAGGCAACGCGAGAGTCTCGCGAGCGGCTTTTTCCGACTCAGGAAAGTCGCCCTCTTTATAACCAAGATAATGAAAACACTCCTGCCGGTGAAGCGGAATCGGATAGTAAACCTTCGTACCGACGCCCGGCTTTTTAAGTGCGACTGAAGAGCGTCGCGATTTCCGGGAACACGAATCACGTACTGGTGAAAGATATGCCGGCCGTCCGGTCGCACGTGCGGCGGAATTAAAGCAAAGTTCACTCCCGCATCGTTCAAGAAGTTGCGAATAGATCGTCCGCTTTTCCGGCTCGCTCGTCGGACCATTGATCAAGGTGCGGCAACTTGACCCGCAGCACCGCCGCTTGCAATTCATCCAGCCGGCTGTTGATTCCGACTTCGGAGTGCTCGTATTCGTTGGCGCCGCCGTGCGTGCGAAGCCGTCGCAAACGCTGAGCGAGCTCGTCGTCGTTTGTCGTCAACATTCCGCCATCGCCCGCGCCGCCGAGATTCTTTGTCGGATAAAAACTGAAACAACCCACCAGGCCCATCGAGCCTGCGCGGCGTTCCTTATCGGTCGCACCAATCGCCTGCGCCGCGTCTTCAACGATCGGTATCCCGTGACGACTGCTGAGTTCGAGCAACGGGTCCATGTGGGCGCATTGCCCGTAAAGATGGACCGGCATGATTGCTTTGGTTCGCGGCGTGATGGCGTCTGCGACTCGCGACGTATCGAGATTGTAAGTTTGCGGATCGATGTCGACGAAAACCGGGCGCGCGCCGAGTCGAGTGATCGCAGCGGCGGTGGCAAAGAACGAAAACGGAGTCGTGATCACTTCGTCGCCGGGCCTGATATCGAGCGCCATCAGCGCGAGCAGCAAAGCATCCGAACCGGAGGCGCAGGCAATCGCGTGTTTGGTCTGGCAGTACTCGGCGATTTCGCTTTCAAGCTGGCGCACTTCGTCGCCGAGCACGAAGCGCTGCGAATCCATCACGCGTTCAATTGCCTGGTGCAGGCCTATCTCGAAGCGAGACATACTGCGCCTGGAGATCCAACAAGGGAACGTTCATAGAGTAAGGAATAACTTCGAAGGTTTCCTCGCAAAGACGCAAAGGTCGCAAAGCAGACTCAACCAGGCTTCTTCTTTGCGCCTTTGCGTCTATGCAAGGAAAGAACTCTGTCAATCAGGCGGTTTCACTCGCGGAAGCACCTCGGCCGCCGTCTGCTTCGGTCGAGTAATAATTCGAGTAGTAGCCGGAATAATAGTAATCCTGCGGCTCGAACTTCACGTTGTTCAGCACCACGCCAAAGATGTGCGCGCCAACATCCAGCAACTGCTGTTTGGCCCGGCGCACCACCGCTCGCGAACTCCTGCCGCCATGGACCACCAGCATCACTCCATCGACCATCGTCGACAGAATCGAAGCATCAGTAAACGAAATCGCCGGAGGCGAATCGATAATGATGTGCGCGAAGCGCTCGCTCAACTGGCCCAGCAGTCTGCGCATCTCTTCCGAACCCAGCAACTCCGCCGGATTCGGCGGCACCGGACCCGAAGTCAAAATCTTCAGGTTGGGACGTCTTCGGCATGAATCTGAAGCAGGTTGTCGAGATTCTTTTCACCCGAGAGCCAGGTCGTCAGACCTTTTGAATTCGTCACTTCAAACTGCGCGTGCAACCGCGGCCGTCTCAAGTCGCAATCGATAATCAAGAACTTCAGCGCCCGTCTGCGCCAGCATGAACGCCGTATTGATGGCCGTAGTCGTCTTTCCTTCCGACGGCTGGCTCGACGTGACCAGGATCGTCTTCGGCGGTTGGCCCGCTGACGAAAGCAACAGCGACGTTCGCAAGTGCCGGTACGACTCGGCAATCGGCGATCGAACATCGTCGATCATTGCCAGGGCAGTGCTTTCCGCGGGTCCGGGGCTTCGCTTGCGGAAGTCCTTTCAAACGCGCGCCGCCACGGCTCGCCGGAATCAGCGCGAGAGCCGGCAGGTGAATGTACCGATCGACGTCGTCGAGCGACTTGACCGTATCGTCGAGGAAGTCGAGCAGGAACGCCAAACCGATACCCGCAACGAGCGACAACACAAACGCGATCATCACGTTTCTGAGTCGCGCTGGTCCGACCGGAGCTCGCGGTACGCGGCTGTAGTTTTCAATGCTGACTTCGTTGCCCTTGTCGCCCTGCGCGATTTGAACTTCGCGCTGCTTTTGCAGCAGCGTGTTCAGATACTGTTTGCTGGTTTCGAGGCGTTGCGTGTACGCGGCCATCTCGATCTGATCGCGTGTTTGCTGGTCGGTCGTGCCGCGCTGTCTCACGTACATCTGGCGGACACTGTTTTCATGACCCTGCGCCGCTTCATACTTGGCTTTCAGCATGCCGATGGCTTCGGCGGCGGCCTTTTCCAATTCGTCCTCGAGACGCTTGATCGCGATCTCCGCTTTTTTGACTTCGGGCCACTCCTTTGTGTAGGTGACTTCGAGCGCCGCCTTCTTCTCTTCAAGCGTCGAGATTCGTTCCTGAATGTTCACTGATGCGTTCCGACTTCTGAACCTCGGGAATCGAAAATAGGTCCTTCGAGTCTTTCGGCGCTCTGATAAACCGCCTGCGCTTCCTTGCGAGGGTTTTCCGCTTCCAGCACTTGCCGGCTCAGGTCTGACAGACGTTGCGCTTCGACGTTCAGAGCACTGTCCATCGACGGCGGCAGTCCCTTATCGCGCGCGTAGTTGAACAACGCTTCCGTGTCGTGCCGGATCTTCTCCTGAAGGCCGGCAATCTCGCGTGCGAGCAGGTCTTCGGCTTTGCGTCGAATTCTGCGTGGCGCGCTCGATGTTGTTGGCGCGGAAAACTTCGGCGAGGGCGTTGGCCACTTTCTGGGCCATCTCCGGATCGGTGTGCCGGTATTTGATATTGAAGAGGTTTGTCCCGACGATTCCTTCGACTCTTTCAGCGCCGACGATCGCGTCTTCGTATGGCTCGAGAGCGGCAAGTTCTTCGGGGCTGAGAGGTTCGTCTCTGAGTTGTGCTTCGCCGATAACTTCAAGACCGCCGGGAGCCTGTGCCTGTGACGCCGCCGGTTTCTTTTCGCCGGAGACCATGCGCCGCAACGCGGTAAAGATTCCGCCCTGTGCCTGACTGCCGAAGAACGTCGGATTGTGTTGCAGGTCCAGACTCAAAGCCACTTGCCTGGCGAGCGCCGGGCTTTGCAGCAACTTGATCTGCGTGCCCCAGAAATTCGCGTCAGGCTGGGCGTTGAGCACGAAGTCTCTGTGTTTGCAGAACGTTCTTGGATCGCTGCTCGATGCGGATCGTCGCTTCCGCCTCGTAGATCGACGGCTGGCGAAACATCTGAATCGCGACGAGCGAAGTGACGACAAGGCAGAGGCTGAGGATCAGCCATTTCCGCTTCAGCACCACAAACAGGTAATCGCGAAGCTGGCTGGGCTCGCTGGCGGCAGGGCCATACGACCTGACCTGCCCAATATCGCTGAGCGGCCTGTCGAGACTGCGATCGACCGCAGGCATCGACATCAAACGGTTATCTTGCGACATCATATTGTTCCGGCTTTCAAGTACAGATAGATAACTAACTCACAAAACAGAGGGGAGAATAATAGCAGAGACTCGGTCTTAGGCAAGCCGTAAAGGCTCAGAAAACTCACAAATGTTACAGATCTTCGGACGAAGAAAGTTTCCCTCGCAAAGGCGCAAAGGCGCAAAGAAAGCCCTTTAGAAACGTGTTAGCGCTTTGCGCCTTTGCGTCTTTGCGAGGGGGATCATTTCAGCATTGGTCCTGTTTGAGAAATAAAATGGGCCAGTCCTTCCTGCCAGGGCGGTAACGGCGCCAGGCCAATCGCTTCCGACAACAGGCACTTCAGTTTCGAATTGCGCGGCCGGGGAGCAGGTCTTCCAAGTGAATCGCCGTCGACAACTTCGAGCAACTCGGTGGTGAAGCCGGCCAGTCGCAAGGCTTCGATCGTGAACGTTTCAAAAGTTGCTCCGTCGCCCGAACTCACCACGTGATAAACGCCCGGCAAATCCAATACGGCAAGTTCGCGCAGTCTGGCGGCCAGATCGCGGCCGTAAGTCGGCGTTCCCCAGTAATCGCTAATCGCTTTTAACTTCTCACCACGCGCGACACGCGTAATCACGTTACTCAGAAAATTCTTGCCGCCCGGGCCAAAGATATACCCGGTGCGCACCACGATCGTTCGCGCGTGCTCGGTCTGCGCTCTTCGTTCACCGTCGAGTTTGAATCGTCCATAGACACTAATCGGGCGCGGCTGGTCGCGTTGCGTGTAAAAACCTTCTTTTCGTCCGTCGAAAACGTAGTCAGTCGAGATCGTGATCAAAACTGCATCAGCATTGCGACAGGCGCGCGCGAGGTTTTCAGGACCGAGCGCATTTACCTGTTCAGCGCTGTCGCGGATCGCTTTCACAGCCGTCGACGTCGGTCCAGGCCGCGCAATTGATCACCGCGTCCGGACGCTGCTCCACAATCACCCGCTCGACCGCATCGCGATCGGCAATATCGAGTGCCTTATGATCGTAACTCAAAACCTCGTCGTCGCGTGACGCACAATGTTCGACGAGCGCCCGTCCGACCAGTCCGCTCGCTCCTGTGATCAAGACTCTCACTCGGCAGTGACCTCGGTTCCATACTGCGTTTTGTAATAGTCTCGATAGGCGGGATTTCGAACCTTTTCAATCCAGTGTCCGTTGTCGCGGTACCAGTCGATCGTTTTCTGAAGACCTGATGCCCACGTCTCTCGCGGCCGCCAGCCGAGCTCCGACTCGACGAGGGACGGATCGATCGCATAGCGGCGATCGTGTCCGGGACGATCCTTGACGAACTTAATCAAACTGCGCGGTTTCCCAAGCGCATCAAGCAGCGACTCAGCGACCTCGAGGTTACGCCGTTCATTGCGCGCGCCGATGTTGTAAACGCCGCCCGATCGCCCCTTTTCCAAAGCCGCAAGGATTGCGCGGCAGTGATCTTCGACGTAAATCCAGTCGCGCACGTTCAGCCCATCGCCGTAAACCGGAATCGGCTCGTCGTTCATAGCGTTGGCGAGCGCGAGCGGCAAAAACTTTTCGGGAAACTGTCTTGGACCATAGTTGTTGCCGCAACGCGTGATGACCGTGTCGAGACCAAAAGTGTGATGCGCGGCGCGAACGAGGTGTTCCGCCGCCGCTTTCGAGGCTGCGTAAGGACTATTCGGAGCAAACGGCGAAGCTTCGGTAAAAAAGCTGTCGTCGTTCTCAGGCAAACTTCCCATCACTTCGTCGGTCGAGATCTGAACAAACCGCTTGACGCGTTTCTCGCGCGCCGCGTCGAGCAACACCTGCGTGCCGATGATGTTTGTGCGTAGAAACTCGTCGGCGGAAGTGATGCTGCGGTCGACGTGCGACTCGGCGGCGAAGTTGACGAGGAAGTCCGTGTTCTCATCAAGATTCGCAAGCACTGCTTCGGGGTCCGCGATGTTTCCGCAAACAAACCGGTGGCGGCGTGAATCGAGTCCTTCGAGATTGTCAGGATTTCCCGCATACGTCAGCGCGTCGAAATTTACGACGTGGCAGTCGTCATACTCTTCAAGCAGCAACCGGACAAACGCAGATCCGATGAAGCCCGCGCCGCCTGTGACGAAGAAAGTTTTCATTTTGAATTTGGTCTTGGGTCTTTGGTCTTAGGCCTTGGTCTTTGGTTAAGCACGGTCCCCAGGACCTAAGACCAAAAAGTCCAAAAACCCAAAATACCACTCCCGGCGACACTGAAACAAAAATATAATTTGACCTTTGGGGCAAAATGGACTATTACATCCCCCGCTTTTTTGAGTCATAGGTCATGCGACCTCCTCGCTCAGAGCTAGTGGAACCGTAGTCAAAGTTTCCACTCCATGCAATTTTCTTGTAACTACCGATCGGGAACACAAGCCGGTTCGTTAGTATCCGAGCCTTTTCAGGCTAAAGCCAACTGCTAGCTTTTCGCAGACCAACTCCAGCGCCAGGTTCTTCCGTTAATGTCGGGCACAAGGAACCCCGTCTCTTCGCGTAGACATCTTCTGATCAGCCCTCAAGGAGAAAATCCAGAATGAGAAATGCTTCGCCCTCGAACCCCGGATCCCTTTGCAATGGACCACGTTCTTACGTGCTGCTCGCGGTTTCCATTGTTCTCGGGGCGCTATTGGCCCTTCCACTTTTTATCGGATCGGCGTCTGCTCCCACAACGCCAATTAATAAAAGTCCCATTAACACAAAGATCGATAGTTCGACTTTAGCTCCCCACAAAGTTGGATTGCCAAATTTCAACCTGCTGCTTCCGATGCAGAGTGGTCCTGTTACTGTTGAGACCTTCGCTTCTGATTGCACAACACCAAAGACAGTATTCAATGTACAGGATACGGACCTCACAGTCTGCGCAAAGTTTACGAATGCGCTTCCCGGCTGGAGAGTCATCTGGTCCAACGCACGTTTCATCGCCGTTCAGAGCTCTCCGATCGCGTCGCCCAATGCAAGCGCGACATTTACCTTGAATACCAACTCAAACCTCGGCGACTGGCGCGCAATCATTTTCGATCCGCTTGGCGGAGGCGTTCATGCCGTAAACCTTTTTACCGTAATTGACGAAGCCAATCCCGTAGCGGACCTGGCGATTTCAGTGGGCGCGATCTCCGGCAGTGCATCGTCGGGCGGTCAGGCGCTGTTTTCTTTACAAGTCACCAACAACGGACCAAGCCCGTCGAGCGCCGTGACTGTTTCCGATGACCTTCCGGCAAACACGACTTTTATTTCTTTCGACCAGCTTGCCGGACCAGTCTTTACCTGTACCAATCCGAATGTGGGCGAGACGGGCTCGACAGTTTGCACGATCGCCAGTCTTGGACGCGGAGAGACGGCGTTCTTTCTCGGAACCTACCAGGTTGGAACTGTTCCACCCGGAACCGTGATCTCCAACACCGCGACGGTCGCGAGTGCGGGCACGACTGATCCAGCAAATCCGGAAGTCGATAACAATAGTTCTTCCGCCTCGGTGGAAATAGTTAACACTCCGTGCCATCTCACTGTTCCCGAAAACATTTCGGTGAGTGCTGACGCGGGCCAGGCAGGTGCTGTTGTGACGTACACGGCTCCGACCGGAACGGGAGATTGCGGTTCTCCATCGACGGGAGAAAACGGTGAAACGATCCCGGCGATTACCTGTAATCCGGCATCCGGCTCGTTCTTCCCGGTGGGAAGCACCACGGTCGTGTGTATTGCGCAAACTGGAGCGGCCGCGAGTTTTCTCGTAACGGTCGATAATCCCGGCGCGCTTTCAATCTCACTCGTCGACGCGGATTCGCTGACGATCGAGTGCGGTGTTCGATTCGGAGATCCGGGGGCAGTAGCGATTGATGGCGCCGGCCAGAATCTCGACGTCACCGTTACCTATTCCGACGGATTCAATCCTGACGCGCCGGCCGTGGGAACTTACACCGCGACCTACACTGCGACCGAAGGCGAAAACTCCGTTTCCGCAAATCGCACGATCATCGTGTCGGATACCGAAGGCCCGGCAATCACTGTTGAAGGCGCGACTCCATACCGAATTCAACAGGGCTCCTGCTCGCCGTTTGTCGATCCCGGCGCAACCGCTTTCGACACGTGCGCTGGTCCAAAACCCGTTACCGCTTCAATCTCCGGACCAGGCGGAGCAACATCAGTTGATCCGAACGTACCTGGCACCTACATCGTCACTTACACCTCCACGGATGGAACTCGCGAATCAACGGCCACTCGGACCGTGATCGTGGGCACCTTCCCCGAGGACGAAGTGGACCAACCCGGCACCTCCAACGTGCCGCCGACACTGACGCTCAACGGTGACGATCAGATCACCCTCGAGTGTGGTAATGCCTTCACGGATCCCGGCGCCACGGCGACGGTCTGCGGTAACCCGCTCACCGTAACCACCACGGGCACCGTCAATCCAAACGCGCCCGGAACTTACACGATCACCTATACCGCGTCCGCCAACGGCTTCTCGTCGGAAGTAACGCGAATAGTGACGGTCGAAGACACGGTCGCGCCGGTAATTACGCTTAATGGCGCCAATCCCATGCAGGTTGGTTTCGGCACGGTCTTCACCGATCCGGGTGCGACCGCGTCGGACGGCTGTGCGGGCAACCTGACCGCGTCGATCATTGTCACGGGCTCGGTTGATACCAACACGGTTGGTTTTTACGCGTTAACTTATACGGTGACTGATCCGACCGGACACAGTGACACCGAGGTAAGGACCGTAGAAGTCTTGCCATATAACTTCACCGGGTTCTTTTCACCGATTGATAACCTGCCTACCGTCAACGAAATGAAGGCGGGCCAAGCGGCACCAGTTAAATTCAGTTTGGGTGGAGATCAAGGACTAAATATTTTTGCGGCGGGCTCACCAAGCTCGGTGCAGATTAACTGCAACACCAGCGCACCAATCGACGATGTCGAAGAAACTGAGACGGCCGGTGGCAGCTCACTCAGTTATGACTCAGCCACCGATAGATACAAATACGTCTGGAAGACGGAGAGTTCCTGGAAGAACACATGCCGGCAACTGACAGTTACGTTACGCGACGGCACGGTTCATATAGCGAGCTTCAAGTTCAAATAGGCGTGCGCGCGAGGCGGCGGCGTCGAGCAGGATCAAAGACGCCGCTCGCCAATCTTCACGAGCCTGGTCAGCAACTTAATAAGGCTTTGATGAGCACATATTCATTTTCAACTACGGGGAAATCCGGCGCGCCAGTGAACCGAACAGATCCTGGTTCTACTGTCGGCACCCCCAAACCCTCAACTAAAGGAGACTACAAATGAGTAAGTTTCGGTTCACTATTAAGGTTTTTGCTCTCGCGATCTTCATGTTCGCATCTGTGTCGATTGCTCAGGCACAGGCCTCCCGAACATGGGTGTCCGGCGTGGGCGACGACGTAAATCCCTGTAGCCGTACCGCCCCCTGCAAAACATGGGCAGGCGCTATCTCGAAGACCGCCGCCTGCGGTGAGATCGATGCTCTTGATCCAGGTGGTTTCGGTGCGGTGACAATCACCAAATCCATTACCCTCGACGGCACCGGACAAATGGCTTCGATCCTTGCATCCCTCGTAACCGGGATCACCATCAACGCGGCCGCCACTGACGTAATCACTATCAGAGGCATTTCCATTAACGGCTTCTGTAACGGCATAAACGGCATAAACGTGCTTTCCGCTAAGACAGTGAACGTCGAAGATTGCGTGATCTTCAGGTTCAATACCGGAAACGGAATTACCGTCAACGACGCTAACGGAGCGAACCTGAATGTCAGGAATACTGTCATCAGGGACAACACACTCGACGGCATTAACACGACAAGTTCCGCGGGGAACGTGAACGTGACGCTCGATAACGTACGACTCTCCGGCAACGGTAACGGGCTGCACGCCCGATCGGGTTCGAGAGTGACGGCGCGTAGTTGCGTGTTTTCAAACAACACTACGAACGGCGTTTTCGCGGACGCGGCAGGTGCGGCGCTCGTGAACGTGTTTGTTTGGGACAGCCAGATCTCGATGAACGGCGGCGCCGGTGTTCGTGCCGGTAACGCCGGTAACGTCGGCACTTCCGGTGTCACGCTCAATCAGAACCAGATTGATCGCAACACGAGCAATGGCGTGTTGATTAGCACCGGCGGTGTGGTCAACACCTTCAGCAACAACTCGATTCTGGGTAACGGAACCGACGGTTGTGTGGGCTGCTTGTCTGTGGGACCTGGTGCGTAACGTTTGACGGTACTTCTGGCCTAAGATAAGGCGGCTGGTCTGAACGACTAGCCGCCTTTCTTTTTAGCCACAAGAAGGCACAAAGGCACATACTGAGTGAGAGAGTCAAAGTATGAAATTGTTATCGTCTTTGGTTTTGATTTTCGTGACTGTGGCGATCGGGTTTTCTCAAACCGCGCCTGCTGGAAAACTCAATGGGCGGTGGCGAGTGAAGTTCACGCTTGCCGGTATCGAGAAAAATGTAATCTTTGAGACGAAGGAAAATGGAGCGGGCACGTTTAAATTGCTCGATACCGGACCAGGCGATAAAGCCGTCGCCGATCCGATTCCGGCGGTTTGGTCGGAGCTGACCAACAACCGCGTCAGCTTTTCCGGTGAAACGGAACTGCCGCTCGGAACCTGCTGTCGTGAAGTCGGAACGATGATGTTCAAGGGTAAATTCAGCTCGAGCAACACGGTTTCCGGTATATTGGTCTTTGTCACCAGCGTTGACCAGGAAGAGAGTGCTTTTAAGTTTCGTTCGGAAGTCGGCACTTTTGTGGCAAGTCGTGTTCAGTAACGCATGAACGGATATTCGCATCCCGCTTACGCCGCCTCATTAGCCGAATTTGGTACTCCACGCTTTTTGCCTCACTGTCGCGGCTGGCTCCTCGAACGGCCCATTCCCGAAACAACTTACCGAGATGCGATGGGCTGCTATCCGGTATTCGCATGTGACGACTGGTCGAAGCTGCATCTGGATCTCGAGGAGATCGGGGATGAGCTCGTGAGTGTCACGCTCGTGACGGATCCCTTCGGTGAATACACTGCCGAGCAGCTTCAGAAGTGTTTCCCCTCAGTGATGAAGCCATTCAAGGAACACGCGGTCACGGATCTGTCGCGACCGGCGGAATCGTTCGTCAATGCACAGCATCGTCACAAAGCGCTGAAAGCTCTCGAGCGGCTCGAAGTCGAACGTTGCGAAGATCCGGCGATGTTCGCCGATGAGTGGAACGGGCTGTATGCTAACCTCGTGCGACGACATTCGATTGGTGGTCTACTCGCTTTTTCCGAGTCTTCATTTCGAGCGCAACTCGCGGTGCCGGGCATTTCAGCGTTCCGTGCAACGGACGGTGACGAAGTGGTGGGAATGATTTTGTGGTACACGGATCGGAGAGTTGCCTATTACCATCTCGGCGCCTATAGCCAGGCGGGCTACGATTCGGCGGCTTCGTTCGCACTCTTCTGGCGAGCGCTTGAATACTTTCAAAACGAAGGGCTGCGATGGCTCAGCCTGGGCGCGGGCGCGGGGGTTTCGAGTTCGCAGTCAGACGGGTTAAGCCGTTTCAAACGCGGCTGGTCCACCGGCATGCGCCGGGTTTATTTCTGCGGCAGAGTTTTGAATGGTGAGAAATATTACTGAGGTGTCGCGGGATACGCAAACCCTGGACGTTGTCTACTTCCCTGCTTATCGAAAAGGCGAGTTTAGCTAGATGCAGGAAAAGAAGTATCTGAGCATCGTTTCGCATTACGAGGCATGTCTCGAGCAGCACGGCGACTCGCATCTCGGCGTCGATTGGCCCAAACAGGAAGACGTGCCGAAACGTCATCGCGTCATGCTCGACGTGATCAAAACGGGCGCTGATCACCGGGTCAGCCTGCTGGATTTTGGTTGCGGCGCGGCGCACCTCAACGAGTACATCGTCGAGCACGGACTGAAGAACATCGATTACTTCGGGCTCGATCTGTCTGAGAAGTTTGTTCGTTTGGCGCAAAGCAAGTTTCCCTCAAATGAGTTTTTCTGTGTCGACTTGCTTGAGGAGAACGCTTCCCTGCCGGTCTTTGATTACGTGGTGCTGAACGGCGTCTTTACCGAAAAGCGTGAGTTGTCGTTTGACGAGATGTTTGCTTACTTCAAACGTCTGGTCACGCGCGTGTTTGCGCATGCGTCGATCGGGATCGCTTTCAACGTCATGAGCAAGCACGTTGATTGGGAGCGCGAAGATCTTTTTCATTTACCGTTTGATACTCTCGCGACGTTTCTGACCAGAGACGTAGCGCGGAATTTTGTTTTTCGAAACGACTACGGGCTCTACGAATATACGACTTACGTCTACCACGAATAAGTAATGGCGAAAGTGATCATTTTTGGCGTTCAGGATTTCGCTCAGCTCGCGAAGTTTTACCTGGACCACGACAGCGAGCATGATGTGGTTGCTTTCAGCGTGGACGCGCAATACCTGCCCGAAACAAAAACTTTCGAGGGACTGCCGGTGGTCGAATTTGAGACTGTCGAGAAGAGCTATGCGCCTTCGGAGTTCAAGTTCTTTGCGCCGATGTCTCCGGCGCGGATGAACAGACTGCGCGAGTCTGTCTACCAGCGGATCAAAGAGAAGGGCTACGAGTTGATCAGTTACGTGAGCTCGAAGGCGACGGTGTTTCCCGGCGTTCCGATCGGCGATAACTGTTTCATACTCGAAGACAACACGATTCAGCCGTTCACGTCGATTGGAAACAACGTCGTGTTGTGGAGTGGAAACCATATCGGCCATCACAGCGTGATCAAGGATCATGTGACTTTCACATCGCACGTGGTGCTCTCGGGACATTGCGTCGTCGAGCCGTTTTCATTTTTCGGAGTGAATGCCACTATTCGCGATCGCGTGCGCATCGCCGAAGGATCGTTTATCGCGATGGCAGCCGCGGTCACGCGCGACACAGAAGCCTGGGGAGTCTACAAAGGCAACCCTGCTCAAAAAGAGCCACAAAGAAGCGCAAATGATTAGGAAAATCTCTTTGTGATTTTGTGCCTCTTTTGTGGCGATCGATAAAGCATGAGGTGGATAAAACAAGGCGTCATCTTCGTGGCTGATCATAATCACGACTGGATGGTGTCTCACGCGTCCGTGCCGGTCGTCGATGAGGCACGGATTTATTTCGGCACCCGGGATCAAAACGGTCAATCACAGACGTCTTACATCGAAGTCGAAGCCGGGCATCCTGAGAACGTTCTTTACATTCACGACCAGCCCGTGCTGCCACTCGGAAGGCCCGGAACATTCGACGACAGCGGCATCATGCCGTCGTGGATCGTCACTCACGAAAACAGGAAATATCTTTACTACATCGGCTGGAGCCCACGCGTCACGGTTCCCTATCATCTCGCGATCGGCCTCGCCGTCAGCGAAGACGGCGGCCGTAGTTTTCAAAAAATTTCCGAAGGACCACTGCTTGATCGCTCTCTCGACGAACCATTCTTTAACACCGCGCCGTGTGTCCTCGAGGATGAAGGCCGCTGGCGTATGTGGTACGTTTCGTGTACGGGGTGGGAGAACGGCGAACCGCATTATCACGTCAAGTATGCTGAATCCGCCGATGGTGTCGTTTGGCGAAAGACCGGCCGCGCCTGCATCGATTACGACGAGCGCACCGGCGCGATTGGTCGTCCCTGCGTCTATAAGGAAAACGGCGCTTACAAGATGCTCTACTCATATCGCGGCGCGCGCAACTACCGCACCGATCGCACGCAGAGTTATCGTCTCGGGTATGCTGAATCAAGCGATGGTGTCAACTGGACCAGGCGCGACGACGAAGTCGGGATCGAACGTTCAGAGACAGGCTGGGACTCTGAGATGATGGAGTATTGTTACGTCCAACGCTACGAAGGCCGGAGTTATCTCTTCTACAACGGCAACGGATTCGGACAGACCGGTATCGGTTACGCGCTACGCGACGAAACGCGATCGTGAATCTCTCCAGGTATCAATGCCCGAACTGCCGGCAGAGCGAATTGGTAAGCGATCCCGCTCTCTGGTCCTGTAAAAACTGCGGGCAAGCGTATCCCTGCATCAACGGCATTCCACGCCTCTACCTCGAGACGGCGCTAGGCGACAAAGACAAAGAGCTGCGCGACAAGTTTTACAACGGCCTGCTCGGCACCTACTACCAGCACATCATGCCCTTCCTCTCCCTCCCCGCGCGCCCTGCCCTCGCCTACTGGAACGGCTGGCTGGTCTACATCCTTTTAACCCTGTCAATCCTGACAATCTTTATCCTAACCATAGCCCAGCCCCCAGGCTCCCTCATTCAATTACTTCTCCTCGCAATCCTCCTCGCCCTCATTTTTTTTCTCTATAAACACCCTTATCTCGTCTACCTGCTCATCCTCGCAATTCCCGTAAAACTCTCCCTGATGTTGAAGCGCTTCCAACCCTCCCGGAACTTTCAGGAGATCCACGCAACCGTTCTCGCAGATCTCGCAAATCGAAAAGATCGATTACAGCTTCTCGACATCTCAACCGGCACGTGCAACTCCCTCTATCGTCACGGCTGGATGAAACTCAACGCTGACTACACGGGTCTCGATCTCTCGGAAACGATGTTGCTGCAAGGGCAAAAGCTGATGGCCGAGCGAGGCGTCCCCATCGAGCTCGCCCTCGGCGACGCGACGCGTCTGCCGTTTGCGGACGAAACATTTGATATCGTTCTGAACTATGGGGCCCTGAACGGGTTCACGAATCCGAAGCTTGCGCTTGAAGAGATGGCGCGCGTGTCGAAGAAAAACGCGCTCGTCCTTTTTCTTGACGAGCAGTTGTATGAACAAGCGACCGCTGTTGAAAGGTTTTACTTTCGGAAAGTATTATCAAGTCACAACGTGATCCATCGCTGTCCGGTGGAACTGATACCTGCCAGCCTTAGCGACATTGCCGTACATCAGGTGTACCACTTCTATTATATTTGCACGTGCTACAAGAGATAACGCGCGGGGCCCGATGAAACCTATCGTTCGAGTTGAAGACTTAAGCAAGCAGTACCTGCTCGGGTCGCGCGACAGTGCTTACGGCACGTTGCGGGAATCTGTCGTGGAGGTTGTGCGCGCGCCGCTCAAACGATTGCGTTCGACGAATGGCGTGCCGAAGAGCGAAACGATCTGGGCGCTTCAGAATGTAAACTTCGAAGTCGCGCCGGGTGAGGTGCTCGGGATCATCGGCCGCAATGGCGCAGGCAAATCGACGTTGTTGAAGGTTCTCTCGCGTATCACGCAACCGACGTCAGGACGTGTTGAACTATTCGGTCGTGTCGCGAGCTTGCTGGAAGTGGGGACAGGATTTCATCCCGAACTGACGGGTCGCGAGAATATTTACCTGAACGGCGCCGTGCTCGGCATGAAACGCGCCGAGATCGAGCGCAAGTTTGACCAGATCGTCGAGTTTTCCGAACTGGAAAGATTTCTCGATACGCCCGTGAAACGTTATTCAAGCGGCATGTACATGCGTTTGGCGTTTGCGGTCGCGTCTCACCTCGAACCGGAGATACTCGTGGTCGACGAAGTGCTCGCGGTAGGCGATGCGCAGTTTCAAAAAAAGTGTTTGGGGCAGATGAGTAACGTCGCTACGCAGGGCCGCACGGTCTTGTTTGTCAGTCACAACATGGTTGCGGTTCAGAGTTTGTGCCAGCGAGCGATCTGGCTGGACCAGGGCGAAGTAATCAAACAGGGACCGGCAAGCTCGGTCGTCAGCGACTATTTGACCTCCGGAAGCGCGAGCCGGCTGGAAGAAGCATGGGATGATCCCGAAACGGCGCCGGGCAATGAGATTGTGCGACTCCATCGCGTGCGCGTGCGGCCCCACGATGGTTCGTCATCTCTCACGCGAAAGACGCCGTTCGCGATCGAGATCGAATACTGGAACCTGCAACCCGGCGTGCAACTCCATCTCGCTTTACACTTGTACACAGAGCAGGACATCATCGCCTTCACGACCGGCAACGGTCCCGACGTCATAAACAATGACGCCTACACGCAGGAAGGACTTTTCCGTTGCACGTGCTATGTTCCGGGCGATCTACTCAACACCGGACGGCATCGCTTTGTGATACTCGCGGTGAGAGACGGTCAACTCCGTGATTTTCCGACATGAGAGCAGCGTGTCGTTTGAGATACTCGATCTGCATGCGCGCGAAGTGAGCTCGTACGGCAGAGAGCCGGGAGTAGTGCAACCTGATTTGAAATGGACCACCGAACACATCGGACGTGTGTCGTAGATACTTGGGCATAACTAAGCACCAGGAACAAAGTCCAAAGACCGGCTTCAACCTATGTCAACAGCGACACACGACCGCGACTCAGTAAAAACAAACATCCGAGATCTCGCACTCTTCGGCGGCACGCCTGCCTTCAAAAATCCCCTCCACGTCGGTCAACCAAACATCGGCGACCGCCGGAAGTTTACCGAACGGATCGACGACATACTCGATCGCCGCTGGCTCACGAATGGCGGCACATACGTCACCGAGTTTGAGCAGCGCATCGCCGAAACGGTCAAGGCAGAGCACTGCGTTGCTATGTGCAATGCGACCGTCGGACTCGAGATTGCGATTCGCGCGCTCGGCCTGACAGGGTGAAGTCATCGTTCCGTCTTTCACCTTTGTCGCGACTGCGCACGCGCTTCAGTGGCAGGAGATCACGCCCGTCTTTTGCGATATCGATCCGCAAACACATTCGCTCGATCCGCGAAAAAGTTGAAGCGCTGATCACGGCAAAGACGACGGGGATCATCGCCGTACATCTCTGGGGGCGGCCCTGCGACATCGACGGTTTGACGGAGATTGCGCGGCGGCGCGGGTTGAAACTGCTGTTCGACTCAGCGCACGCGTTTGGCTGTTCTTACGGCGGACGGATGATCGGAAGTTTTGGCGACGCGGAAGTTTTCAGTTTTCACGCGACGAAGTTTCTCAACTCACTCGAAGGTGGCGCGGTAACGACAAACGATTCCGAACTCGCCGAAAAGCTGCGCTTGATGCGCAACTTCGGTTTCACCACTTACGACAAAACTCAATCCATCGGCGTCAATGGCAAGATGAACGAAGTGTCCGCCGCGATGGGACTCACGAACATGGAAAGCATGGACGAGTTCATCGCGATTAATCGCGGGCACTACAAACAGTACCAGGATCAATTAGCCGGCCTCGACGGTGTGAGTTTCGCGCTTTACGATGAGCAGGAACGATCGAACTACCAGTACGTTGTCGTAGAGATTGACGCTTCGAAAACCGGGATCGATCGAGATGAACTGTTGACGATCCTGCACGCGGAAAACGTGCTCGCGCGCCGCTATTTTTATCCGGGGTGTCACAGGATGGAGCCGTACCGGACGCTCTATCCGGACGCGCATTTGAGTTTGCCTCAAACCGAATACCTGGCAGCAGCGTGTGCTGACGTTGCCGACCGGTCAGGGTGTCACCGCCGATGACATTCGCGACGTCTGCGCGATCATTCGACTCGTTTTGGAGAATGCGACGGAGGTTCGCAAACTGCTCGCAGAGAGACGGCCAGGCTGATGTCGTTCCGGAACAAGCTCGGGGTTTTAAGATACACAATCAAGCGGGAGGTAACGCGCCGCGTTATCACCAGCGCCGTGGGTTTCGGAGCGAAGCGGCTGATCGTGTTTCTGACGCCGGGTTTTGATAGTCCTAACGGCGGCATGTATATCGATTGCCTGGACGTATCGGGAGTCTTTGGCGCTCAGGGATCTTCATGAATCCAAAGTCGCGATCTGCACGGTTCCCGGCGACCCGGCGCTGTTGAAATATACCTGGTTCAAGAACCGTAATTACCTGCTCGACCTGGAATCGCTGCTGAGTCGCTGCGGTGAGCTGGATTACCTGCTGGTTCATATTCCCGAGTATGCCGTTAACCGCGTGAGTGATTGGCTCGAGTCGTACGCGCCGAAGTTGAAAGTCAAAGACGTTCATCTCAACGTCATGGTCCAGCATATCGACATCGGCAAAGAGCAGGACATCAAACGTCTCACGCGCTTTGGCCGGGTAACGTGCACGACCGCACACGAGGCTTACAGCAACGCCGCTACGAGAGAAGCCCTCGGCGTTTCGCTTCATAGACTTTCCTGCTGCAACGGTCCCGAGCGCTATACTCTTTCGAGCTATGCAGAGAAACAATCCCTCTTGATGGTGTCGCACGATCCGCATCCGCTCAAAGAAAAAGTTTTACAACGGATCCGGGAGGCGTTTCCGGCGCTGAAGATCCAGGTGATTCAAAATCTCTCGTTTGAGGAGTATCTGGACGTGGCGCGGCGTGCGAAGTGGTCGCTGACTTTTGGTGAAGGACTGGACAGTTACTTCTCGGATCCGATTTTTAGCGGCGGTGTTTCGTTCGCGGTTTATAACGAACGTTTCTTCACACCCGCGTTTGCAAAACTCGAGACGGTTTATCCGTCGTGGGAAGTTCTCACGGAGAAGATCACCACGGATCTGCAACGGCTCGACGAGCCCGTCGCTTACGAACGTTGCTGGCGGCAGGCGTGGAACCTTTTGAACGACCTCTACAGCGTCGAACGCTTCCGCGAAAATCTCAAGCTGTTCTATCGCGGTGAGTATACGTTTCCATGACCAGGAGATTTTGAGTGCGGCTGTTACTGAAACTGTGGCATTCGCTGCCGGACGGGGTTCGATTCGCGATCCTGAGGGTGGTGCAACGCAACAACCGTCTGTACCGGTGGTTGATGTTTCGACATGCCGATATGAGAGATCGAGTCGCCGGCGGGCGAGACCACTTACCGCCTGCCGAGATGCGTTATCGCGTCGGCGCGTCTCCGGACGCGGAGGAGTTCATCACGATCGGAAAGATCTGCGCCGCGGATATCCAGTCGGCAGTGCAGAAAGTCGGACGTGAGATCGGATCGTTTTCACGCATACTCGATTTTGGTTGTGGCTGCGGTCGCACACTTGTTCACATCAGGAGTCTCGCTCCGGGAGCGCAAATCGAGGGCATTGACATCGACGCGCACGCGATCGAATGGTGCAAACAGAATCTCGGCTTCGCTTCGTTCAGTGTCGGTGAAGAAACACCGCCGAGCGAGTATGCGGCGGAGACGTTTGATTTCATCTACGTGATCTCCGTCTTCACTCATCTCGACGAAGACTATCAATTTCGCTGGCTTGAAGAGTTGCGGCGCATCGCGAAACCCGGCGCGCTGCTCGTGCTAACGGTCAACGGATTGAAGAATGGCGGCGACAAGGGTTTTGTGTTTGAACGTTCGTACGAGGAAGGATTGTTCCCGGCGTGGTATCAGAACACGTATCACTCAAAGGATTACGTTTTCGAGAACTTCGGAAAGTACTTTGAAGTCCTGGGTTACTTTCCCCAAAGCATGAACGCACATCAGGACGTGGTCGTCCTGCAAAAGCGGTAGTGGGGTAAAGTGTATGGGTCCCGGAGGGACCAGATGTTTATAGCTCTCCGAAATTACCACTATGAGGGCTCCGTAGGAGTCCCATGTTTGACGCGCTACATCGCGCTCCGCTGGAGCGCGTAATCTTTTTAATTTCCAGGCTATAAACATTTGGCCGCGCTGCGGCCATCCAGCTGCAAAAACCGACGTGATTTACATGATTTTCAAAGTAAGGTAGTTTTATCCGGTATTTCTGATAATCCTATGCAGACTTTCCGTCTCCCAAGCGAACCTCTCATCGTCATTCAGCCAAGCAAAAGTTGGAGCCTACTCAGCTTCAAAGACATCTGGGCTTATCGTGAGTTGCTCTTCTTTCTGACATGGCGTGACGTCAAGGTGCGCTACAAGCAGACAGCCCTCGGCGCAGCGTGGGCCATCCTTCAGCCGCTCTTCATGATGATCATTTTTACGATCTTCTTCGGTAGGCTGGCGGGTGTCGAGTCAGCGGGAATTCCGTATCCACTCTTCGCGCTCGCAGGCCTCGTCCCATGGACGTTTTTTGCAAACTCCATTACTGCGAGCGGCAACAGTCTCGTCGGCAGCGCGAACCTGATCACGAAAGTTTACTTTCCTCGTTTGATCGTTCCGGCGGCCGCAATGCTGGCGGGTCTCGTCGACTTCGTGCTCGCATTCGGAATCCTGGGCGTCATGATGATCTACTATGGCGTCACCCTCACGACCAACATCCTGTTCCTGCCCGTGGTTATTTTACTGACCGCGTTGTTCGGCCTCGGCGTCGGAACCTGGTTCGCCGCGCTGAACGTGAAGTATCGCGACGTGCGCTTCGCGCTTCCGTTCATCATTCAATTGTGGCTGTTCGTGTCATCAGTCATTCTTCCTTCTTCTTCGATCCCGCAAAAATATCGTTGGATACTGATGTTGAATCCAATGTCGGGAATTATCGAAGGTTATCGCTCCGCGCTGTTTGGACTACCCTTTGACTGGCTCGCTCTCGGCATCGCTGCCTTTCTGACCGTGTTGGTTCTGATTTATTCGATCTATGCTTTCGGACGCGTTGAACGCAGCTTCGCGGATATCATCTAGTAACTGAAAGCATGCCACCAATCATCAGAGTTCGAGATCTGAGCAAGCTTTATTATTTAGGCGCCGCCTCCGCTCCGTACAGCACGCTTCGCGAAGCAGTGATGGACCTCGCGCGCCTGCCTTTACGATACCTACGCCGCGCGCCTGAACCGCAAGCACTCTGGGCACTGAAGGACGTGAGTTTTGAAATCGAAGCCGGCGACGTCGTCGGCATCATCGGACGAAACGGCGCCGGAAAATCAACACTACTCAAGATACTCTCGCGGATCACGGAACCGACATCCGGTCGCGCCGAACTCTACGGCCGTGTCGCCAGCCTGCTCGAGGTCGGCACCGGCTTTCATCGCTGAACTGACCGGACGTGAAAACATTTTCCTCAACGGCTCAATTCTCGGAATGGCGCGAAAAGAGATCGAGTCGAAGTTTGACGAGATCGTCGCCTTCGCTGAAGTCGAGAAATTTATCGACACGCCGGTGAAACGTTACAGCAGCGGCATGTACGTGCGGCTCGCTTTCGCCGTTGCCGCGCATCTCGAGCCGGAGATACTGATCGTGGACGAAGTGCTCGCCGTCGGCGACGCCGCGTTTCAAAAGAAATGTCTCGGGCGCATGCGCGACGTTGCGAGCACGGGCCGCACGGTGATCTTTGTAAGTCACAACATGGCCGCCGTCTCGTCGCTTTGCACAAAAGCGATGGTGTTGTGGGAAGGGAAAGTTGAATATCCGCTCGGCAACGTCGAAGAAGGCGTGCAAAGGTATCTGACCCAGGTCCATAAAATCACGAAGACCAAGCTCGCCGATCGCACGGATCGAAAGGGTGATGGAAGAGTTCGCATCAAGGATTTCGTTAGCTTCGATCGAAATGGAAACGAGCTAGAATATCTGGCTACGGGCCAGGAGGTTGAATTCCGAGTTTATTACTCGAGCACGGAGCGCAGAGTCGAGAACGTAACGGTTGCGATCGGCATTAGTTCCAACTCGGGCACGTTTGTTAGCATGCTGAGCAATCAGGTTGCAGGTGAGCCGTTTGACTCGGTCGGCAGCGACGGTTTTTTCACTTGTAAGATCAAAAAACTTCCGCTTGCGCCGGGTACCTACACGGCGAGTTTAATCATCCGCTCCAACGAAGCGATTCTTGATTGGATTCAGCAGGCGGTGACGATTGTGATCGAGCCGGGAGATTTCTTTGGGACCGGGCGAATGCCGCCGCAATCGCATGCGGGCTTTTTGATGGAGCAGGAATGGACGGTTAACTGAAGATCATGTCAGGTCGTGAAACCGCCAGACGTATCCTGGGCACATTGAAATCCGGCCGCGGCCGGCCCCGGCTGCATCCGACCTCGAAGCTGTCCATCAGTCGCGAAGCGGGATCGGTGCAGGGCGCGATGGCGATTGGACGTGATTCGTCGCTCGTCGTCGAAGCGGGCGCGGTGATCGATTCAGACATAACGATCGGCGACAACTGTAACGTCGTGTTTGGCGAAAACAGTCGACTCGTCAAGACTTCATTCCTGGTAATGAACGGTTCGACCGTAAGCTTCGGCGCAGGGGCCATCATCAACAGCCCGGTAGCGCCGCTCAGCTCGGTTTACATCGACAACGGAACTCTGCGTTTGGACGAGCGCGCGCACGTGATGTCTACTCATTTGCTCGTGCGTTTCGGCGGCAAACTCTCGATCGGGAAATACACGGGCATCGCTTACGGCAGTGAGATTCGTTGCGAAGAGCAGGTTGACATCGGTTCGTATGGAATGATCTCCTATCGCGTTTGCATTTACGATACAAACACGCATTCGAACTGACTGGCGCGAGCGTCGCAAACGTATCGAGCACTGCTATCCCGAGGGAGTCATGGAAGAGACAAAGCCCGCGACGAGTCCGGTTTCGATCGGCGACGACGTATGGATTGGTCAGGAAGTAACGATCACAAAAGGCACGCGGATCGGTAATCGCTGCATCGTCGGAATCAGGACAATCCTCGGGAGCGGAGTTGTCGAAGACGATTCGATCGTGGTCGCCGGCAAACCAAGAATCATCAGCAAACGTGACGAACAGACTGGGACAGTGAACCTGAATGCCTGAAACAACGACGACTATTGCCCAACTCGGTTGCGGTTACTGGGGTCCAAACGTGCTGCGAAACTTCTCGTCGCAACAGGGATGCCGGGTAAAGTTTGTAGCCGAGATCAATCCGGAGCGGCAGGCTTATGTACGCGCTAACTTTCCGCGTTCGGAAGTCGTCTCCGACATCGACGCTGTATTGAACGATTCCGAAGTTGAGGCAGTGATAATCGCCACGCCCGCATCGTCGCATTACGCACTCGCGAAACAGGTGCTCGAAAGCGGCAAGCACGTGTTTGTCGAGAAGCCGCTCGCCACGAGCACTCGAGACGCCGATGAATTGGTGAATCTCGCCGAGGCCTCGGGAAAGACACTGATGGTGGGCCACACGTTTCTTTACAACGCCGCCGTGCGCTATGCGAAGAAACTGCTGGGCGATAAAGAGTTGGGCCAGCTTTATTACATCTACAGCCAGCGTTTGAACCTGGGCCAGGTTCGTTCGGATGTAAATGCGTGGTGGAACCTTGCGCCGCACGACGTCAGCATCCTGTTGTACCTGATGGATGGGGAGCTGCCGGCGTCAGTGTCGGCGGTCGGCGTCAGTTATATTCAGCCGGGGATTGAAGACGTGGTGTTTGCGACGTTGAAGTGGGCAAATGGTGTTACCGGTCATATTCACGTGAGTTGGCTCGATCCGGGAAAGATTCGCAAGATGACGCTTGTCGGTAGCCGCAAGATGGTTGTTTATGACGACGTGAGCGACGACAAGATCATGATCTTCGACAAGGGCGTCGATCGCGTGCCCAAGATTGGCGAACGAATGGACTACGATCAATCCGGCGATTTTCAGTTGATTCACCGGACTGGCGATATCTGGCTGCCGCGGATTTCTTTTCAGGAACCGTTGAAGACTGAGGCGGCGCACTTTCTGGAGTGTCTGCGTAAAGGGACGCCGCCGTTGACCGGACCAAAGCACGCGCGCGACGTCGTTGCGGTGCTTGAGGCGACGCAAACGGCGTTGACTTCCGGGCAAGTCGGTGACGTTATAAGAGCCTCCTCGCAAAGGCGCAAAGACGCAAAGTTAAATCTTGTTCTTCCTTTGCGTCTTTGCGCCTTTCGAGGAAAAAATGATCTGATGGGTTTAATAGGCATAATTCCTGCGGCCGGCAAAGCATCGCGCATGGGCGATCTCAACCTGCCCAAGGCGCTGATCGAGATCGACGGCCGAACGCTGCTCGAACGATCGATCGAGTCCCTCAAGTCGATCGGGGTCTCGAAAGTCGTCGTCGTCGTTGGACACCTCGGCGATAAGATCGTCGAGTTTATCTCCACTCACGACTTCGGCATCGAGGTCACCACCGCCAACCAGCAGAAACCTCTCGGTCTCGCACACGCAATCGCCACCGCCGCCGCTCAAATCGACCACGATTTCGTCGTTCTCTGCCCTGACAATATCTACACGGACGAAACCGATCTGACACGCGCTCGCGAGATCTTCGAATCGCGCGAACCGGCGTTCATCCTGCTCGCGACCGTCACGCCAAACAAACAACGCGATCGAAAGTCGTATTCCATCTCCGCTCATCGCAATCTCGACGCAAATGTCTTATGATTACCGAAACAACAACGACAACGTCTCCGGTCTCGCGATCAACTCCACCGGCTGCGTATTTTTCAAACACGAAGCTCTCGAGTATCTTCCTTCGTTCGCCGGCGCGAACAAGGAACACATCTTTCGCGACTATCTCGAAGCAATCGCAAATGAACGAGAGTCGCTGATCTATTTATTGCGTGGAATGCGGTATGATTTTTCGGAACCGGCCGACGTCGAGGATTACATCGAACTGCAACAAAGTTTGAACGAGACGTCGGGCCTCGGAGTCAGCGCGATTTTGATCAACAGTCGCGGGCAGGTCTTGCTGCAGCAACGCGACGATAATCCCGCGATACGTTACCCGGGTCACTGGAGTCTGTTTGGCGGGAGCATGGAAGACGGCGAGTCGGCCGCGGAGGCAGCCGCGCGCGAAGTACTGGAAGAGATCGATTTCGAGATGCGAAACTTCGGTCTCTTTCGAGAGTTTGTGCAGAACAACAAACGCGAGTTTGCATTTGTCGGCGAGTTGTCGGCAGAACTCGACGAGTTGACACTGAGCGAAGGACAGGGCATGAACGTTTTTCATCCGTCGCAGTTACGCGAATTGCTGATCAGGCCGGACGACAAAGAAACACTCGAGCAATATTTCGGAGTTTGAGAATGACTGAAAGAGTGAACCAGGATCGAGATGAATTTGCGCGCTTCAAGCGCGACACGTGGAACGCGACCGACTACGACAGTTGGTTCAAGCCGGCGCGCGGCCAGGTGATCGACAACCTCGAAAAAGCCGCCCTTGAAAAAGCACTCGCCGGAAGAAAATACGATCGCGCTCTCGACGTCGGCATCGGCAATGGGCGCTTGTTGCCGATCTACGCGCCGCACGCAGCGCACGTCACCGGCATGGACATCTCTTCCGAGCAACTCGAACAAGCCATCGCAGGCGGCGCGAGAAACTCAATGTTCCATTCGACGCCATGCTTTGCCAGGAAGCTTCGCGGATCGAGATTCCCGGATCAATTCGTTCGACCTGATCATTTGTTCGCGAGTGCTCCAGCACGTTTTCAACTGGCGCGAATCCGTCGCTGAGTTTGCCAGAATACTCAAGCCCGGCGGCGATCTGGTGCTTTTGACTTACAACCGGCTTTCAATATACGGTTTGAAGAAGTATTACCAGCACAAGTTCGTGAACCCTGCGAAAGGGCGTTTCCAGAACCCAGCGGGATTGGCGAAAGAACTCAAAAAGAACGGTCTGGTTATCGATTACTTCGTCGGCGCCCTGATGGGCCAGCCGGATCTTTTCAGCAAGGATCTTTCCGCGTCGTCACGCGATTTCATCAACAGGCTCGAGAAGCTCTCGGCAGTTTCTCCGATCAAGTATCTCGGGAGCCGTTTGGTTATTCCAGGAGCCCAGTTCAGCCTTAGTCGTTCACACTAACGAATCCACGGATGAAATTAGAATATTCCACTCGTCGGTCTGTTCGACCAGTATCAAACCATCAAGCCGGAAATCGACGCGGCCATTCAAAACATCATCACGAAAAGCGCCTTTGTCGGCGGCGAAGAAGTCCGCAATTTTGAGAACGAATTCGCGGCGTATTGCGAAGCAAAAGCGTGCGTCGGCGTCGGCAACGGCACTGATGCTCTCTACCTGACGTTACGTGCCTTCGGCATTGGCCCAGGCGACGAAGTGATCACCGTCGCGCATACGTTCATCGCGACTGCTGAAGCGATTTCGATGACTGGCGCGTTACCGATCTTTATCGACGTGCTCGACGACACGATGCTGATGGACCCGGCGTTGATCGAGGCGGCCATCACACCACGAACACGAGCGATCGTTCCGGTCCATCTCTACGGGCAGTCGTGCGACATGGACGCGATCATGGAGATCGCGCGCAAACATGTGTTGAAAGTCGTCGAGGATGCCGCCCAGGCGCACGGCGGACAGGTGGCGTGGTCAACGCGTGGGTTCGATCGGCGATGCCGCGACTTTCAGTTTTTATCCGGGCAAGAACCTAGGTGCTTTCGGCGATGCGGGCGCGGTCGTTAGCCAGGACGAAGAGTTGATCGAACAGATCCGGATGCTGGCGAATCATGGCAGGCTGGAAAAGTACACGCACAAGATGGAAGGCGTGAACAGCCGTCTTGATGGATTGCAAGCTGCGGTGCTGCGCGTGAAGCTTCGTTATCTGGATGAGTGGAATGACAAGCGGCGAGCGCATGCCGACTTTTATCTCGAGTCGTTGTCGCAGAGTGAATTCCGACCGCAGGCAGTTAATCCAAACGCCGAGCCGGTGTGGCATTTGTTTGTCGTCAGGCTGGCGGAACGTGAGGCGTTGCAGAAGAGACTCAAGGATGAAGGCATTGCGACGGGCATTCACTATCCGGTTCCATTACACGTGCAGCCGGCTTATCAGCATCGTCAGATTGCGTTGGGCAGCTTGCCCGTGACGGAAACCGCGGCGAATCAGGTGGTGAGCCTGCCGATGTATCCGGAGCTTTCTGAGGCACAACTCGAGTTGATTGTGAATGCGATGACGATGGCTAACGTTTCTGCGTGAACAGTTCCCGAAAGCGCAGGGGCGCAAAGTTTCGAACTCTCTAACTTTTCCTTTGCGTCTTTGCGCGTTTGCGGGAAACTTCTTCGGTGATAGCCAACTGCCTAACGAAGATCCTGTTCTTCAGTCTCAGATTGATCTGGGCCTTGCTGGTGCTGTTTGCAGTCTGCGTTGTTTGGCTGGTCCTGTTTCTCGTCTTTCTTCCCTTTTTTTAGTCGCTGCATTCTTCGGACCGTCAGCGACGTCAACTCGAATGAGACAAGCCAGCGGAAGTACCGATTCACGACCCAGAGCCTGATTCTTCGCAGCCGTTGATCTTCGACCGCCGCAAAGACATTTCAAAGCTCTTCGGTTGCAACACCCGAAACGTCCAGTATCGTTGGAACGTCTTCTCTTCAAGGCTCGAACAAATCAGGAAAGACATCGACACTCCCAACGCTTTCGATTTTGGCGCAGGCTCGTTGCGAGACTCGTACGAACTCGCCCGCCTCGGTTTTTGTGTTACTTCAGTCGATCTCGATCCGGCTGTCATGCAGCGATATTACCGGTCCTACGATTGGAGCGCGGTCCGTTGTCCTCCACGAATCTTTACCGAGCCAGTCAGACAAACTGACCATCGGGATTTCACCTCGCTATAGCTTTCGACGTTATCGAGCATCTCGAAGATCCGTCGCGTCTATTGCCGCAGCATTCATTCTTTGCTCAACGAAGGCGGACTGTTTTTTCGATCGTTCCCAATCGGCGCAGCATCTTCGAACGATATTTCAGGCACTCGATCAGGAAGCAAAAGGCGACAGGGCATTCCGTATGTTCCGGGCGTTCCGCATTTGCAATTCAAGTTGCCGGCAGAGTGGGAACAGTTATTCGAAGAGAGTGGATTCAGAATTCTCGAGCACGATATGGCGATCGGTTTCTTCGTGAATGATTGCTGGACCGGATTGCTCGGTTTGCCTTTGCGTGTTTACGTAACGCCGGTTCTGGGCCACGTTGCACACCTGCTGGGAATGAACTTCAATCAAGTCGCGTTTGAAGAGCGATTTTCGCCACCGTGGTTAATGAAACGCGTTGACGTTCTCGATCAGCTTTGCAAAAAACAACTCGCGCCCCGATTTGGCTGGAACCTGATAGTTGCTGAAAAATAACCAGTAAATGATTAGAAAACATGATTAGAAAGCTGATTAAGGCAATTCCAACAGGATAATGATTATTAGTGCTTAGCGAGATTTTGTAGCCTAAAGTTCCATAACAATGCGGATTCTAATTCTTGACACTCATTACCAGGAATCGTTGCGTCGTTGTTTATGAAAACGAGCCTCAGCTCGCGCAACAGTCTTCCAGCGAACAACTTCAAACTATCTACGAAACAGGTTTTGGACGCGCCGATTCGCTGCCGTTGAACCTGAGAAAGCTTGGGCATGAAGTGGAGCAGTTCATTGTCAACGCAGCTCCGATTCAAATTGCATGGGCCAGCGAGAATGGATTGCAGATCGAACACGAAGCGATCGACGGTGCTGAAAGTTCAGCAGCGATTGAAGCGCCACGTCGATCGTTTGCGAGACAAACCAAAAGCTGCCGGGCATGAACGATTCCCAGAATGGGAGATGGAGGTGTTGGTCGCACAAGCTCGAAGTTTCAAGCCCGACGTCATTTTCATTTGCGACGTGCTTTATCTTCCGGCGCACTTTCACCGCACGCTCAAAGAGTACACGCGGCTTCTCGTCGGAGAGATGGCTTATCCGATACCGCCCGGCCTGGATCTTCGAGCCGTTTGATCTCATCATCAGCGCGGCGCCACATTTTGTCGATCGGCTGCGAAAGGCGGGACGCGAAATCGGAGTTGTTGCGCCTCGGTTTCGAACAAACAATTCTCGATCGTCTTGGGTCGTCAAACAAAGGACGTCGAACTTGCGTTTATCGGTTCGGTCGGCAAGGACCATCAACAGCGGCTCGAGCTTGCTGGAGGAGCTTTGCCGCAAAGTTCCGATCTCATTTTGGGGCGCGGGAGCGGAAAGCCTGCCGGCTGATTCTCCTTTGCGAGGGCGTGTGAAGCCGCCGCTCTGGGGCTACGACATGTATCGCCAACTGCAACGCTCGAAGATCGCGCTGAATATCCACATCGATATGGCCGAGCAGTACGCGGCAAACATGCGACTGTACGAAGCGACCGGAGTCGGCACGATGTTGTTGACGGATTGGAAAACAAATCTTCCGGAGTTGTTTGAGACTGGTAAGGAAGTGGCTGCTTATCGTTCGACGGAAGAGTGTGTGGAGCTTGTTAAGTATTATCTTAGCTCATGAAAGCCGAGCGCGAGGCGATTGCGCAAGCTGGCCAGCAACGAACCTTGTCTGAACATTCTTATTATCATAGGATGCAGGAACTAACTGAAATCCTGAATCGATATCTGTCAAACAACTCGCGATAAACTAATGTCATCTGTTCTGAATATCGCCTCACGAATCAAAGGCAGCGTCGGTAAAACTGCCTGGGACGTGGTCAGGCGCAAACGGCTTGCTTCGTATTTGAAGTCGGATCGCCGCCCGTGGCGCGAGGGCTATTACGAGTATCGAGAGAAGTCTTTGAGCGAAGCCGTCAATAATGATTCCCTGCTCGACACCTTCGCTGAAAATCGCTCGTTGCCGCAGGGATATGGCTATCGACTCGACGCGCGCATCATCGAGATTCCTTGGGTGCTCTCGCGCGTGCGCAAAGCGAGCGGCAACCGTTTTCTCGATGCCGGCTCCGCTTTGAACTACGACTTCGTTCTGACCTCGCCTGCCCTCAAAGAAAAACAAACAACGATCATGACCCTCGCGCCTGAAGGCCATGCGTACTGGCAACTCGGCGTGTCGTACGTGTTCGGCGATCTGCGTGATCTCGACTTCAGAGACGACCGATTCGATTCTGTCGCGTGCATTTCAACTATCGAGCACATCGGCATGGACAACACGATGTACGCCGAAAATCTCGAGATCGCTCAACGAAGCGATCCGAGCGAGTTTGTCCTGGCGGTGAAAGAGCTCAAGCGCGTGCTCAAGAGAGACGGCTCGCTTTATATCTCTTTTCCGTTCGGGCGATACGAGAACCACGGTTGGTTTCAGCAGTTTGATGCCGCGCTTGTCGATACGCTACTCGGCGCATTCGCACCGTCGCGGCATCACGAAGTCGATCTTCCAGTATCATCCTGACGGCTGGCAACTAAGCAATCGCGAAGCTTGCAGGGAGTGTGAGTTTTTTGACGTGCACACCAGCAAGTATTCCGATCCGAAGTCGACGATTGAGTATCCGCCGGATTATCCGGCCGGAGAGCGCGCCGTTGCTTGCCTGGAGTTGATCAAGTGAGAAATCTGTTTGCGCGTTTGCATCGTGAAAACACGATCGAGATGCGTGAGTACGAGAGTTTTGAGAGCGCGCTGCGAGATTCGGATTCCTACGAAGATCCACGCCTGGTCGAAATCGTTAAAGAGAAGACAAGAAGATACCGAGACGCGTTGGCGAGTGGACCAGGACCAGCGGTTCAGAGCCGCCAGATGGTTCAGAACATGTTTGTCCTCTCGTATGTCGAACCGCAGCGGCCGTTGAATGTGCTGGAGGTTGGCGGCGCGTGTGGCGCGAGTTATTTTGAAACGCGTTTGTTGCTGCCGGACCGGATACATCATTGGTCCATTGCGGAGACTGCCGGCGATGGCGGCGGCGGGCCGAGAGTATAACTGACGATGCCGGGCTTTCTTTTCACGCCGATCTCGCGTCAGCCGCAGCGCGGCTCGAGTCGCGCGATCTCGCGATTGCACAGGGCGCTTTGCAGTACGCGGGCGATCCATTGCAAATGCTTCGCGCGCTCTTTGCACTCGACCTGACTTACGTCTACGTCACCCGCACAGCGGTCGCAAACGTCGATCGGCCGGTCTTCACAAAACAGGACACGGAGCTTGCAGCCCATGGCCCCGGTCAACTTCCAAACGCGCCTGCAGGCAGGTCAAGTCAACCGATGACATTCGTCAGCTCTACCATGGTCGTCGACGCGATTCCGGCAAATTACGAAACGCTTTTCCACTTCGACGAAGACGAGGAACGCACCCTCTCGATCTCCGGCCGTCCGGTCGTGGTTCGCGACATCGGTTTCCTGGCGCGCAAGCGGCGCCAAAATCACAAATAGGTTAGCTAAATGGTTTAAGCTTTTGTGCTTTCTTGTGCCTGTTTGTGGCAGCGGTTATATTCATCCAACATGAGCGGCGTAGAGACAGTCGAACACAACGGCACAAAATACGCGGAGATTATCTGGGCCGGCACGGAAGTTAAAGAGACGAAGTTTTTCTCTCCTGCCGACTCGTCATTCCAATTCGGCTTACTGGCCCACGAAGCCGGTTTTGTCGAACCGCCCCACTATCACAAACCAATCAGCCGCGTCATCGACGATCTGCAACAGATGTTTGTCGTGCAGCGTGGCGTGGTGGCGGTGGAGTTTTTTGACGAAGACGGCAAACTGTTTCGCGAAGTTGTTTTGCGCGCCGGTGACGGCATCGTCCTGATTCACGGTACTCACGCCGTCCGCGTCATCGAAGACATGCAATGCATCAGCGTCAAACAAGGTCCTTTTCTTGGCGCCGATAACGATAAAATCAACGTCGAGGTCAACAACAACTGATGATCGAAGTTTTCGATCCGATAATCGGCGAAGAAGAGATAGAAGCCGTCGTCGCCGCACTGCGTCGCGGCGAGATCTCGGGCTCGTTCGGAGAATCGATTCCACGTTTTGAACAGGAATTCGCCGAGTACTGCGGTTGCAAACACGGTATCGCCGTCAGCAGCGGCAGCACCGCGCTGCACCTCGCCGTGGCCGCCGCGGACCTCGGCGCCGGCGATGAAGTGCTGATCAGCGCGAGCACAAACATCGCCACCGCGCTTGCCGTGATTCATAACAACGCGATCCCGGTTCCGGTGGACTCCGAAAATCATTACCTGGAACCTCGACCTCGATCTCCTCGAAGATTTAATCACCGAAAGAACGAAAGCCATCATCCCCGTGCATCTCTACGGTCATCCCGTTGACATGGATCGGCTGATGGAGATCGCGCGGCGTCACAACCTGCTCGTTATCGAAGATTGCGCCGAGTCGCACGGCGCAACTTGTCGCGGCCGCATGACGGGCAGCTTTGGCGACATGGCGTGCTTCAGTTTCTACGCGAACAAAGTAATAACGACAGGTGAAGGCGGCATGGTGACGACGAATGACGATCGACTCGCCGAACGTTTGCGTCTGCTGCGCAACCTCGCTTTTACAAAGCCGCGCTTTCGACACGAAGAAGCAGGATTCAACTTTCGTATGACGGGTTACCAGGCGGCGATGGGCGTGGCGCAGTTTGCGAAGATCGAGCAAATCATCTCTGAAAAGCGCCGCGTGGCCCATACCTACAACAAGTTTCTCCAGGATGTCGAAGGTCTTCAACTTCCGTACGAGGCTGACTGGGCGCGGAACGTTTACTGGATGTACGCCGTCGTGGTCCAGCCGGAGTTTGGCATAACGCGCGACGAGTTGATGACATCTCTCCGAGCCGCGGACATCGACACGCGCACGTTCTTTTGTCCGATGAACCAGCAACCATGTTTGCAGGAGCGGCCTGATTTTCGCGCGACGCCATGTCCCGTTGCGGACGGTTTGTGGGAAAACGGTCTCTATCTTCCCTCCACTTACTCGCTTTCAGAAGAAACTATCAAACAGATAGCCCGCGCCGTCAGCAGCGCCTCGAAGAGCCGGAGTAAGGCGGTTGATTATGCCGCTAGCCACGATTGACACATTGACTTCATACTCAGGCAGACACGCGCAACTCTACGATCTCTTCTACGCGGATAAACCGTACGAAGCAGAAGCAGCTTTTGTCGATCGCTGCTTGCGCGAGTATTCGGTTGGACCAGCCAACAGTTTATTGGAGTTAGCCTGCGGCACCGGCACTCATGCGTTGCTGCTGGAGCAGCGTGGTTACGAGATCGTCGCTGTGGATTATTCAAACGACATGCTGGAACGCGCGAAGCAAAAAGCTTCCGCCGCATCGTCGCGAGTTGATTTCGTTTTCCAGGACATGACGCAACTTGATGTGAGCGCCGGCCCGTTCGACGCCGTTTACTCGCTTTTCGATTCCATTGGATATGTGGCGACGAATGAGGCGCTCGAGAAAGTCTTTCGCGGCGTACACAAACACCTGCGACCCGGCGGACTCTTCGTTTTCGAATTCTGGCACGCGGCGGCAATGCTTCGTCACTACGATCCGGTTCGTGTCAGACGTTGGCAAACTGACAACTCGCAGATCCTGCGTATTTCCGAGACTACACTCGACGTCGCGCATCAACTCAGTCGCGTCGCCTACTCGATCTTCGAGCTCAAAGAAGATGGTACGTATACAACTCTAAACGAGACGCAGGTGAACCGTTACTTTCTGCTTCAGGAGATGTCGGCATGGTTGACCACAACCGGTTTCACACCAGTCAAATGGTTTGCCGGTTTTACTGACGACGAAACCATCTCCGATGAGACATGGCACATCGTCGCAGTCGCACGAAAAGAGCCGCCACAAGAAGGCACAAATAACACAAATGATTAAGAAAAATGCTTTTGTGCTTTTTGTGCCTTCTTGTGGCTTAAGTGAACTTTCGAGGCATTAGATGAAGGTCGGTGTATTTCTCGAAGACTTCTCGCCGGAAGTGGGTGGCGGCTACACGATCCAGGAAGACATTTTCCGCGCCCTCCTCGATCTCATCGACGAGACGCACCATTCGTTTGTTCTCTTCTGTCGCCGGCCCGAAAGTGTCTCTGCACTGCTGACCAACCCGCGTATCCAGGTCGTGGGCTTTCCCGGAAGTTTAAGCAAACGTGTTTTCGCGAGAGCCGAGCGAGGACTTAATTCACTTCTCGAGAATCGCAAACGGCAGTCGCGACTGGAGCAGTTATGCAAAGAAGCGGGCGTCGATTTTATGTGGTTCGTCGGCGCGGAAGCTGTTCAGGTTGATATACCCTACATGGCTATCGTTTGGGATTTGCAGCACCGGCTGCAACCGTGGTTTCCCGAGGTGAGTTCGGGTGGAACGTGGAGACAGCGCGAGGGTTTCTATAGCGAGTATCTGCGGCGTGCGGCGTTCATTATCGCCGGCACCGATGCGGGCCGCCTTGAGATCGAACGTTTCTACCAGGTCACAACTAATCGAATAAAAATTCTTCCCCACCCGACACCGGCTTTTGCACTCCGAGCCGGCCCGAGCGACTTTGAAGCAGTGCTGAAAAAATACGAACTCAAAAACAATTATCTGTTTTATCCCGCGCAATTCTGGTCGCACAAAAATCACGTCAACCTGTTGCTGGCAGTGGCGGCGTTGAAGCGCGAGCATGGGATGGACTCGCCGGTCGTCTTTGTCGGATCCGACAAGGGAAACCGGGATTACCTGCAAAGGTTCGCCGCGCACCTGGATCAGGAGATCGATGTCCGGTTTCTGGGATTCGTGCCGCTCGACAACCTGGTGGCGCTTTATCGCGGCGCGTTTGCGCTGGCTTACGTCACTTTTTTTGGCCCGGAGAATCTACCGCCACTTGAAGCATTTGCATTAGGATGTCCCGTCGTCGCTTCGGATGTTTCGGGAGCACGCGAACAACTCGGCGACGCGGCGTTGCTGGTGGACCCGCGTGACCCCGCAAAAATAGCGGCGGGTATCAAAGCGCTTCACGACGACAAAGATTTGCGCCGCCGTCTCATCGAAAACGGTCGCGCGCGCGCCGAACGATGGACCGCAAAAGATTTTGTGCGCGAAGTGTTCAAGACATTTGATGAATTCGAGCCCGTGCGAAGATGTTGGTTGTAGTGAAGGAGGATCGATGACTAAACGAGCACTAATCACCGGTATTACCGGCCAGGATGGCTCGTACCTTGCCGAACTGTTACTGGAGAAGGGTTATGAAGTGCACGGAATTATTCGGCGGTCTTCGTCCTTCAACACGCAGCGCCTCGATCACATCTATCGTGATCCGCACCAATCGGGCACGCGTCTCTTCCTGCTGCACGGCGATCTGAGTGATTCCAGCGCGCTCAATACAATCCTGCGCAAAGTCGTTCCGGACGAGATCTACAATCTCGGCGCCCAATCGCACGTGCGCGTAAGTTTCGACACTCCTGAATACACAAGCGACGTAACCGCACTCGGCACCGTGCGAATTCTCGAAGCCATCCGCGAAGTCGGCATTAAGCCAAAGTTCTACCAGGCATCTTCTTCGGAGATGTACGGAAAAGTCGTCGAAACACCGCAGCGCGAGACGACGCCGTTTCATCCACGCTCGCCGTACGCCTGCGCGAAAGTGTTTGCGTACTTCGCCACCGTGAATTATCGCGAGGCTTACGACATGTTTGCCTGCAACGGCATTCTCTTCAACCACGAATCGGAGCGCCGTGGGGAAACATTTGTCACCCGCAAGATCACACGCGCCGCGACCAGAATAAAGTTAGGACTCCAGGACAAACTATTTCTCGGAAACCTCGACGCCAAACGCGACTGGGGCTACGCCAAAGACTACGTCGAAGCGATGTGGCTGATGATGCAGGCGGAGAAGAGTGACGACTATGTGATCGCAACCGGCGAGACTCATTCCGTCAAAGAGTTTGTCGAAGAGACTTTCAGCTATCTCGATCTCGACTGGAATGAACACGTCGAGATCGATCCGTGGTATTACCGGCCGAGTGAGGTGGATCTGCTGCTCGGCGACTCATCAAAAGCCCGCAAAGAGCTCGGCTGGGAGCCGAAGGTCGGGTTCAGGGAATTGGTGAAGTTGATGGTGGACCACGATCTGGGTCTAGCCAAAGAAGAAAAGCAGATGCGCGACTTCTCGAAGTAACTCATGCACTATCACCTCATCGGGATCTGTGGAACCGCAATGGCTTCGCTCGCCGGCATGCTCCAGGCGCGCGATCATCACGTTACCGGATCGGACATGAACGTTTATCCGCCGATGTCCACGATGCTCCAGGAGCTCGGCATCAAAGTTTCACAAGGTTACAAACGCGAGCACCTCACGCCCGCTCCGGACTGCGTCATCGTCGGCAATGCGATTCCCCGCGGAAATCCCGAAGTTGAAGAAACCCTCAGACGCAAGCTTCTCTATCGATCGCAGGCGGAAGTCGTGAAGGAAGAATTTATTCGCGGCCGTCATTCACTTGCGGTCGCAGGCACGCACGGCAAAACTACCACTACCAGCATCGCCTCGTGGGTAATGGACCAGGGCGGACTCGATCCGAGCTTTTTGATCGGCGGCGTCGCGCAGAACTTTGGCGTGAGCTTTCGCGTGACCGGCAGTGATTACTTCATCGTCGAAGCCGATGAATACGACACGGCGTACTTCGACAAAGGTCCGAAGTTCATGCACTACCTGCCGGAGCTCGCGATCGTAAACAACATCGAATTCGATCACGCCGACATCTACGCCGATCTAGACGCAGTAAAACTCGCCTTTCGTCGTTTCATGAATCTCGTGCCTGAGAATGGAAAACTGATTGCGGGCTGGGATAGTCCGAATGTAAGGAAAGTGGTCGAATCGTTTGGCGAACGCTTGTTTACGCAAGTTGAGACATTCGGCACTGACGAAAACGCGAAGTGGCAGGTACGCAACGCCGATTTCACCGGCAAGCTTTCCAGTTTTGACGTGTTTTGCGAAAACCGGTCGTGGGGAGAGTTTCAGACGCCCCTCGTGGGCGAGTTCAATATGTTGAACTGCCTGGCGGTTATTGTCGCGGCGGATGCGTGGGGAGTCAGCAGAGAAAAGATACAGGGTGCTCTCGCGAGTTTTCAAAACGTCAAGCGACGTGCGGAAGTACGTGGTGAAGAACGTGGCGTGCTGGTTATCGATGACTTTGCGCATCACCCGACCGCCGTTAGAGAAACTCTCCGGGCCCTCCGCGCGAGATATAGTGATCGCCGTTTAATCGCCATCTTCGAGCCGCGCTCATGGTCCTCCCGGCTGGCCGTTTTCCAGGATGACTATGCCGGGGCTTTCTCCGCGGCTGACTATGTTGTGATTGCGGCGGTATTTGATAGCGGTAGGGTCACCGAAAAGGGACGGGCGCTTGATACCGATGCGTTAATTGCAGCCATTTCGAAACAGGGGAAACCAGCTTTGGCCCTTCCTGACGCCGATCAAATCGTTGCTCATATCATTCCCGAACTTCGTGCGGGCGACGTGGTGGCGATCATGTCCAACGGCGGCTTCGGTGGTATTCACGAAAAAATCCTGACGACACTTCGCTCAGCTTAACCTCATATATCCTCACGCACACACTTTAACGAACTATTCGTAACTGTCTCGCAGGATTAGTCCTTTAAAACGTCATCCCGTTGCATAGGTACTCAGGGAGACCTCCCGTGAAAAACTTTTCGATATTCGAGCAAGCACTCAAGCTCTCCGGCGTTCAGCAGGTTGAGAACCTCGGAGAAATTGCGAGTCTCAGCCGGCGCGATTTTGTCGACCGGGAAAGTTTCATGTGTCACACTACCACCGCATCAGTGGAGTACGGGTGCCTCATGATTGAGAATGCGATTCTGCTTCGCACGAACCGTGCCGGAAGAGTTTATGCCGGAGTTGAAAAGATGTCGGCGCTGCAACCGATCATCGATCGCTACATGCGGATCGCCGATGTTTCGGAGTCGGTATATCTCTTCGGACAGGACGACTGGCGTCCGCCACGACATCCGAACATCAGATTAATCACATTCAATCAGGACTTCCCTCTCGCGCGTGAATGGTTTGTAATCACCCACTCGAAGTCGTTGAACTGCGCTCTCGTCGCTTTTGACGAAACAGGCACGGAGAAATCGCCCGAACATATCAGGTACTGGATATTAAAGACCAGCAATCCAAACCTTGTCGGCTGCCTCGCAAACGCCGTCGAAGGTGTGATTGATTGGTCGCTCGCTGCTTAGGTTAATTAAACGTTTTTGGATTCTACGACAGGCCGTTCAATCAGCAACGGCACTGCAGTTGTCTCACTCTGTCCGTCCGGGGCTTTCGGCGCTTCGACTTTCGAGGTGAGCACACGTCGAACTCTCGCCGGCAGCAGGCGTGCTGCAACCAAAGCGGTTGCGCCGATTAACTCGACGACGTCTCCGCCACCGCGCCAGTGTTCTCTAACCACACGAGGCTCCGTCACAGTCATCAATCGTAAAAGCGTCAACGCGATCAGGTAAGCGTCGTCAACCTGGCCTACAAAAGGAAGCATGTCCGGAATAACGTCGAGCGGAACAAACGCGTAAACAATTGCGCCCGCGACCAGCAGTCGCTCCTTCGCCGGCACTCTCGCATCGGTCATCAAGCGAGCGCAGAGCATTAGAAGATTTGGTATCACCAGCAGTAGATTGGTCATGCGGCTGCGCAAGTTTAAGTCGGACATGCTTCCTCCTACTGTGTTTCGACAGATCTGTGCAATCAGTGTAATCTGTGTAAACACTAGAGTCTATTGAGTCCTATGGACATCCTCGACCGAATTCGCCAGCGTGCCGCGTCAAGGCCGCAACATATCGTTCTGCCCGAAGGAAACGATCCACGCACAGTCGTGGCCGCCGTCGAAGCGACTAACCAGCGGATTGCCCGGATCACTGTGTTGGGGGACGATGAAACGATCCGCGCGATCGCGAGCGACAATCGTCTCGATCTCGGCGGCATCGCGATCATCGATCACAAGCGGGCGCCTGATTTCGACAAGATGGTTTCGCTCATTCACGACTTGAGAAAAGCGAAAGGCCTGATGCCCGATGAAGCGCGAACGCTTGTGTCGGATCCTTTGTATTACGGAAACTTGATGGTGCGTTCGGGCCTCGCCGACGGATCAGTTGCCGGCGCTACAAACACGACGTCACACACAGTTCGCGCGGCGCTGCATTGTATTGGCGTCAGATCGGGATTCAAGCTCGTTTCCAGTTTTTTTCTGATGGCCCTGCGAAACACTGAATTCGGACAAGACGGCGCGATGATCTACGCTGACTGCGGCGTCGTAATTGAACCGAGCGCGGTGGAGCTGGCGGAAATTGCCCTGGCCGCGGCCGATTCATGCAGGGCACTGATCGGCGCCGAGCCTCGTGTCGCGCTCCTTTCGTTTTCGACTAAGGGAAGCGCGAAGCACCGGTTGATCGATAAGGTTGTGGAAGCAACGCGCACGGTGAAGGCACGCGCGCCGGAGTTGCTGATCGATGGAGAACTTCAGGCGGATGCGGCGTTGATTCCCGGCGTGGCGCAGTCAAAGGCGCCCGGTTCGGCCGTCGCCGGACGTGCAAACGTACTCATCTTTCCCGACCTGCAATCGGGAAACATTGCCTATAAGTTGACCGAGAGACTCGCCGACGCGACCGCTATTGGACCGATCCTGCAGGGGCTTGATAAGCCGGCTAATGATCTATCGCGCGGCTGCACGGCGCGCAACATCGTGGACGCAGTGGCGATTACGGCCGTCCAGGCCCAGGCCCGGAAGGCGACCTGAGTTAACGTCGATTCCGCGGAGGCAACGTCAGAGTTTTGCGGGCATCAAAGAGCCGATTCTCTAAAATGCCGTCGCTCAAATACACAGTTGGGCTCCTGGTTCTTGCCGCTTTTTTCCTGATTAGCGGCCCGCAAGTTTCGAGTCAACAACCCGCCAACGCCCCAGCATCACCGACACCATCACCCAAACCATCGCCAACTCCCGTTGAAAAAGAACAGGAAGCGGTCACTATTTTTACTGAAGAGGTCCGTCTGCCCGTCGTCGCCGTGGATGCCTATGGTCACTACGATCCGACCCTTGTGCTCGACGATGTTCTCGTGCTTGAAGACGGTGTCATTCAACAACTCAGAAGCGTCAGACACGTTCCGGCAAATGTTCTGTTCCTGCTGGATACGGGTGGCGAAGTAGGCGGGCTGGGCGGGATGTCGAAGAGTACGAGTCTGACGAAGGAAGTCGCGTCGAGATTGGTGGGAAGGCTTCAGGAAGGCGCGTCGATCGCAGTTATGCAATCCGGAAATGCCGCCGAACTGCTGCAACCCTGGACCACCGACAAATCCGCTGTTCTCAAAACGATCAAGAACAAAGTTGTATCTACGAAGCGATCGCGGATTTCGGAATCGATTGCAAACGCGAGTCTGCAACTGAAAGATCGACCCGAAGGCAGCCGGCACGTGGTGATGATCACCGATGGCGTCGACACGCCGGGCGCTAAAGTGAGTCGGGAAGAAGCGATAAGCAAATTGATCGCGGCGAGAGCGACTGTACACATCATTAGCTACACGGAGTTTGTCAGACAGAAGAGCGATAAAAAATCGTCGACGGTTTCTACTGGTCAACGTCCAACGAGTTCGGATCCAATTAGGGCGACCGATCCAACGCTTCCTCCGGGAGCCACACGTTCACCGTCTTTTGGCATCGGTATTCGGTTTGATCCGGCGATGCGCAAGCAGCGCAAAGCATACGAAGCTGAAGTGAGAAAGAGTCAGCAGGCGTTGAAGAACGTGGCCGATGAGACAGGCGGCAAAATGTTGCTGCCGATTAATACTGAGGAAATGCTTGCGCAGGCGAACGAGGTAGCGCGTGCGATCGGTGCTGAATACGTTGTCACTTACCGTCCGAAACGGCCACTCGCGGAAGCGAATCCGGGCGAGTACCGTCGCATCCAAGTAGCTTCACGCAGAGTCGGCCTGAGCCTCCACGCGCGCCGCGGCTACGTAGTCCCCACCCGCAATTAAAGCCACAAAAAGGCACAAAGAACACAAAATTATAAATCAGGTTCTTTCAGACCTAATGAAGACTTACTCTTTTCTTGTTTGTGTTCTTTGTGCCTTTTTGTGGCTAGCTAAGCGCGGGTTCGAGATGGGATTCCATCATCTGCACCACTTGGCCCACGTTGAATTGATCATGCTTTGGCTCGAGCGATTGGCGATGCAAAACTTCCCAATCTTCCTTCGGCACTCGATGAAAGGCTTCAACCACTTTCGGATCGAATTGCCTGCCGGCCCAATCGTCCAACTCCTGCGCCGCCGCCTCGTACGGCTTGCCACGACGATACACTCGATCGCTCGTGATCGCGTCAAACGCGTCGGCCACTGCAAAGATACGCGCGCAGATGTCGATGTTCTCTTTGCGTAGACCAAGCGGGTAACCGGTTCCATCCCACTTCTCATGATGTTGGGCCACCACGCGTGACGCACCCTGCAGGAATTCAATACCACGCAGGATCTGCTGACCGTGAAGCGGATGCTCGCGCATGCGTACCCATTCTTCCTCGGTGAGTTTCGCCGGCTTGCGCAAAATAGAATCAGGCACGCCAATCTTACCGATGTCGTGCAGCAACGATCCAAACTCGAGCGACTTCATCTCGTCGCGGTTCAACCCGTACTCGCGTCCGAGTCTTAAACTGTAAGTGACTACTCGTTCCGAATGTCCGTGTGTTTCCGAGTCTCTTGTCTCGAGCGCCGCGGTCAGTGCTTTTAGTGTCGAGCGATACGCGGCTTCGAGTGAGTTCAACGCCCGATCGAGTTCCGCCGTACGCTGTTCGACGAGTTCTTCGAGATGATTTTCGTAACGCTGCTTTGCAACCACCAGCTCGTAATGCTCGAGCGCGCGTTTGACGACCGCTTCAACCTGCCGCAGATCGAACGGCTTCATCAGGTAATCAAAAGCTCCAAGACGTAACGCACCGATCGCGCTCTCGACCGTCTGCATACCACTGATCATTACAACCACTGTCTGCGGTGAGAGTTCTTTGACGTGAGGAATCATATCCAGGCCGCTCATGCCGGGCATGGTGATGTCGCTGATGACTAACTGAAACTCGCCGTCGCGCAGACGTGCGAGCGCATCTTCCGCCGAGCTTGCCCTGTAACATTCATACTCCTCGCTGAGCAGGTCAGCGAGGATCTCGGTTATCTCAATTTCATCGTCGACTATCAGTATGCGGGGCGACACAGTTGTCGGCATTTGATCTCTCCTGAAGGGCAGGACGTGGCGGCAGAAATTTTAGTAGAGCTCAATCAGCAGGTGAGGTGAAGAGGGTCAGGGCAAGCTACGCCCGCGCCAAAACCTGGCGCAGGCATTCTAGCCGTTTTGCCCCATTTGTGGCAAACATGTTTTTACGTTCGCTCGAAGTGGTCCTATTTACAATAAGTTAGCCAGGGCGGCTGGAAGTGCGGCGGTGGTCTGTGGACCAGGTTGAGCCGCAACCCGAAGATTGTTCTCCGGCTGTTGCGCAACATGCCGAAGCAGCCTTATCATGTGCATCCTTCAAGCCGGAGTGGCGAAATTGGTATACGCACCAGACTCAAAATCTGGCGAGCTTCACTGCTCATGTCGGTTCGAGTCCGACCTCCGGCACCAATACTTTTTAGACGTCGCGCTTCAACGGCTATTTCCTACAGGCTGGGGCTCGTTATGATTTGCGGCATATTCCAGTACCGGCATCTGTAGTTCGCGAAAGTTTTCTTCCGCTTCATCCGTAGAGGTAATGATTCGCCCCTTCTGCCGTTGATTCACCGCCCACTCCAGTAAGGTAATGGCATTATTGAAGAGATCCTTGTGAGTTTTTACCCCCGTTTGCTCCTTCAAACGCTCAATCGTCCTTGCACCCTGTTCATCAAAATCCAACTGAATCTTCATGGCACCTCCTTATTACCTCCAATTACCCTCTCAATATCCTCTCACCTTACTCCAAAAGACGTCAATAATCAATTAATATCACGTGATAAAGATTTGCTTTACTACGAATATGACGAGGCCGGCAACCTCACCGATAGTCGCTCCTCCCAGCCAATTCATGAACTTCTCAGGGAGTTCGAGTCTGCCGAGTCCCCATAGAATCACTATGGAAAAGGTGGCAATCACGGCAAACATATAGATCCAGAGAAGAATCATTGAAGTAAACTCCGGGAACCCAGTTGGTCTTCCCCACCAAACCATCGCAAGACTAGGCACGAACACGGCAACGGCCAAAAGACCGAGCCCTGCCGCTAGTTCATACCCGGTTACAATTCTGGTGCTTTTGATTACCTCGCCAGGAAGCTTTTGTTCGGGCAGCATTTTTCTCGGACTCATCGGGAACCTTGGGGATCTGACGTACTCGAATTTGTTACCACTGGTTTCGGGTTGAGCGTCTCAGGCGGCAATCTTTTCCACCCGCGGCATGACTTTGTGGGACCTTCTGCAACCGGTGCTTGAGGCGGTGGTTGTTGGGGTGGTTGTGACGACATCAGCTAAGCCAACCTATAAACATATTCTGAGATAACAGTTGGATCGAAACTCAAACGGGAGTAGAGCTCTTGGTGTTGAGGAGCGGTGCTCACGTCGAGGAATATATCGAAATAGAGTAGGTCTAATCCGATATATGGAAAACGTGGAGCATATATAACGAACAGTCCTGCCCCTGTCAATACTGATCCCGGCACTCGGCCTCTCCGCCTCCGGCACCAATATCAAATTAACAACTCCTCAGTCAGAATGCCGTAGCTCCCGGTTAAACTGACTACTCTCTTTTCTCTAAACCTCGCTTTTTCCTAATTACACACGATGGCACACGAATGGCTTCCCGGTGTGCGGGCAATAGGCCCTTCAGGTTTTGACAACTCATTAAAACGCTTCAGGCCCATTCAAATACCTTGAAAGGTACAGACCGAAGTTTCCCTGGGTCCGTTCAGGAACAATGTTTCTCGACAGCACCTCTTTCATCTCCCGCGCCGGCCATCAATTGTGGCCCCTCCCTACCTTCGTAATTCCCAGTGCGCTCGCCTTCTGCTTCATCTTTCCGGGTCTTTTCGGATCCGCGTTGACGGAACTTGTTCTCATTCTGTTCGTGGCCCAGGTGCTTGCGGCCGTAATCGTCCGGAAGAGTTGGAAAGGAACTCGCGAACAACTCACCGGCGTCAAGCACGAACTTTCCAGCCTCCAGGGAATCGTCGACGTTTCGCGCGATGCGATCATAGGCGTAACCACTGAAGGCGTGATCATGAGTTGGAACCGGGGCGCGCGCGGTATTTACGGATACACCGCCAAGGAAGCACTCGGATCCCCGGTCTCAATGCTGTTCGATCACCGCAAAGGCCAGGAAGCTACCGTCTTATTCGACAAGGTTGCGCAGGGTGAGAATGTCACGCAACACGAGATGGTCCACCTGAAAAAGGGCCGCACGCCGATTGACGTTTCCCTCACGATCTCTCCGATCATGGACGGTAAAACGATTACCGGCGCATCAGTTGTTGCCCGCGATATCACCGAACGCAAACGCGCGGCTGACTCACTGGCCCAGCAAGCCGCGGCCATGAAGGCGTCAATGGACGGCATGGCCATCATCGACCACAGCGGCGCCTGTATTTACCTCAACGACGCTTACGCAAAGATTTTTGGCTACGCGGATCCGGAAAGACTGATCGGCGCAAGCTGGGAAATGTTTTACTTCGACGAGGAATTAAGCCGGCTCAAGGAACAGATCATGCCCGCTGTTTGGCGCGATGGTTCATGGCGCGGCGAGGCAATGGGTTTGAAACTCAACGGCGGCACGTTGCCGCTCGAGATTTCGATCTCCAGCGTTGACGGCGGCGGACTGGTCCAGGTGGTCCGCGACATTACCGAGCGAAAGAAGATCGAAGAAACTCTTCGCAACAGTTCACTCAAAGACGATCTGACCGGCTTGTTCAACCGCCGCGGTTTGCTTAAACAAGCCGCGCCCTATTTCGACTTCGCTCGCCGGCAAAAAGAAGCGCTCCTACTGCTCTTCATCGATCTCGATGGAATGAAACGGATCAACGACGAGTTTGGACATAACGAAGGCGACAACGCGCTCATCAACACCGCGGCGATACTCAATCGCACGTTCAGAAGTTCCGACATCATCGCCAGACTCGGCGGCGATGAGTTCACGGTTCTCGTGACCGACCTGAACGCAAGCAAGGAAGAAGCGATCGCGCGGCTCAACGAGAATCTCAGAGCATACAATGCCACCGAAGATCGCGGTCATAAGCTCGCCTTCAGTATCGGCGTCGCCACCCTCGAACCTGAGCGCATGACATGTTTCGAAGAACTGCTTGAACAAGCGGACCAGGCGATGTACGAGCAGAAGCGCATGAAACGAGGCCGCGCGACGGAACGAATTCAAAACAAAGCCGGCGACGCTGCGGAACCACAGTTTGCCCCTAACTCAATTCCCTTCGCGCTATCGACCAGCGCCAGGGCTTACCGCGGAAGTCATGGAACCTTCGACAACGCCGCGATTGGCATGGCCGTGGTTTCAATGGACGGCAGTTGGCTTCAGGTGAACGAAGCGCTCTGCAAACTCCTCGGTTACTCCGAACAGGAACTGCGCGCCACCGGCTTCCAGCGATTGACGCATCCCGAAGATCTCAAGCATGTGCAGTCGTGCATTCAGCGCGTGCTCGAAGGCTATATTCAAAGTCACGAGCAGGAGAAGCGTTACCTGCACGAAGACGGCCATACGGTTTGGGTGCAGTGGCACGTGTCGTTGCTGAAAGATTCCGAGACCGGCACAAAGAGATTGTTTTTCCAGGTTCAGGACATCAGCGATCGCAAAAAGGCGGAAGAGAAGTTAACGCAGGACACACTGACCGGCTTGCCGAATCGCGCGCGGTTTTACGATCTGCTCAAGCTGCGGATCGCGCGAAGGGATTACAACAAAGAGCGCCAGTGTGCAGTGTTGTTCCTTGACGTCGATCGCTTCAAGCTCGTTAACGATAGTCTAGGCAATGCAAGCGCCGATCAGTTGCTGATCCAGATTGCGCACCGAGTGAAGACCTGTATGCGGCAGGGCGACATACTCGCGCGAGTCGGCGGAGATGAATTCGCGGTGCTGCTCGACGACGTTTCAGGTGAAGAAGAGGCAGCGTCGGTGGCGACGAGAATTCAGCAGGCGCTCTCGATTTCATTCAACCTCCTGGGCCAGGAAGTCTATACGACTCTGAGTATCGGAATCGCGCTCGCTTCAGATAACGGCGAACACGTTTCAAACATTCTGCGCGACGCGGAAACGGCGATGCACAGCGCGAAAGCGCGCGGCAAAGCACGTCATGAAATTTTTGGGCGCGATATGCACGGCGAGTTGATGAGCCGTCTGAAGATGGAAACGGATTTACGGCGTGCGTGTGAACGCGGCGAGTTGTTCGTCGACTATCAACCGATCGTTTCACTCGGCAACCGCACTCTGATCGGCTTTGAAGCGCTGGTCCGCTGGGATCATCCGGAGTTTGGATTAGTGCCGCCCACAGACTTTATTCCGGTCGCCGAAGAGACAGGCCAGATTCTGACGATTGGACAGACGGTGCTCGAGTCAGCATGTCGCCAGGCGCGCGAGTGGCAGGATACGTATCCGGCGGCGCCGCCCCTCTTTGTCAGCGTCAACTTGTCAGTGAAGCAATTCAATCAGCCGGGGCTGGTTGAAAACATCGCGAACCTGCTTCAGGAATTCAAGCTGCCGCCACGCTGTTTGAAACTCGAGATTACGGAATCAGTTTTCAGCGACAACATCGAAGCCGCGGTCGGATTGCTGACGCAACTGCGAGATCTCGGCGTGCAGTTGAGCATCGACGACTTCGGTACGGGCTACTCGAGTTTGAGTTATCTCCAGCGTTTTCCGATCGATACACTGAAGATCGATCGGTCGTTTGTGACGCAGATGATGGAGAATGAAGAAAACCTCGCGATCGTTCGCACGATTGTCGCGCTCGCGCAAAACCTCGGAATGGACGTGGTCGCCGAAGGTGTGGAGACTGAAGATCAGTTGAAGCTGCTGCGAAAGTTGGAATGCGAAAACGGGCAGGGATACCTGTTCTCGACGCCGTTGGGCGGGCAGCAACTGGACCAGTTTATCGCGAACTGCAACGTCGACAGCCACTTGCCCACCGCGTTAGTCGCGTAACTTGCGAGATTTCAAACTTGCTGCGATCGCGGCTTCCGCAAGAGGCGCCATCACGACATAGCCTTGCAAATTCGGATGCAGACCGTCATCACTCAACTCGTCTTTCAAGAAACCTTTGCCGTCTACCATCGCTGAGAAGTAGTCGAGGTAAACGTGTCGATGCGTCGCGGCAAACTCTTTCATCCACTTGTTAAGGGCCAGGATTTGATCGGGCGGCCGGCGAACGGTCTGAACGATTGGTTTACCGTCGCGGAGTTCGTAATCGCTCACGGGAAGCACTGAAGCCAACACGACGCGAATACCGTGCGCCGTCGCGAGTTCCGCCATCGATTTTAGATTATCCTGAATTGCCTCGGGCGTAGTTGGACCACTATTTCCGGCCACGTCGTTTGTCCCTGCGAGTATCACCACCACTTTCGGCTTGAGTTCGATCACGTCGCGACGAAAACGTATCAGCATCTGCGGTGTTGTTTGACCACTGATTCCGCGATTGACGTAAGGCTTGCCGGAAAAGAAACCGCCGTATGCAGGATCGTCCCAGGAGTCGGTGATCGAATCGCCCATGAAAACGACTCGTTGTTCGTTCTTCGCCGGTAGTCCGATCTTTTTGTTCTCTTCGGCATACCGCGCGAGTGCGGGCCAGTCGTTCAACCGGGCTGATGCACGGTCAAGCCGAGCCTTCAACTCCGGGCAGTCCTGTGCGAATGCCGAACCTCCCGACCAAAGCAAAACAGCACAAACTACTATCAACCTCCGCATGCATTTCTCCTTTGTGTCTCTTGTGCCTTTTCGTGGCTAAGCTCGCGCTGAGCGCCAGCGATCGATCGCAACCGCCACAACGATGATCGCGCCGATAATGATCTCCTGAATGTAGTTGGGCCAACCTACCTGCTGGCAGCCATTCCGCAGAAACGCCATTATCAAAGCGCCGATCATCGATCCGAGAATGCTGCCCTCGCCGCCGTTCAAACTGCCACCGCCGATCACGACCGCGGCGATGATGTCTAACTCCGATCCGGCCGCCACCGTCGGGTCGCCCTGACGCAAACGCGACATCTGCATCACTCCGGCTAGACCAAACAACAAACCCGCCAAACCGTAGATCCAAATCTTTAATCGATCCGTTGCGATGCCACATGCACGCGCCGCCGCCTCGTTGGAGCCAAGCGCAAAAACGCGCCGCCCAAACACCGTGTTGCGCAACACAATCGCCGCGCAAACAGCCAGTACGATCGTGATCCAAACTCCCGGCGCTACCAGCAGCCACGACGGATTTGGAAACATCACGAGCAATTCGTTCAACCACGTATCGGGCATGTTGACGGTCTGCTGATTCGCCAACCACTTCGCCACACCTCGCCCGACGCCGAGCATTCCGAGTGTGGCAATAAAAGGAACGACTTTCAGTCGCGTGATGACGAAGCCGTTTACCACGCCGACCAGACCGCCGACGGCGATGCCGCTAAGCAAAGCAAGCGAAGGAGGCAAGCCGGCGTTGATCGCGAGCGCCGTCACGACACCCGTAAGCGCGATCGTCGATCCGACCGCGAGATCGATCCCACCGCTGATGATGATCAAGGTCATGCCGATCGCGCCAATCGCGACGATAACGGTTTGCGAGAGAACGATGCGGAGATTGTTTGGTGAGAGGAAACGCGCGGGCGTGTCCATCAGGAGTGAGAAGATACCGATAACGAGCAACAGACCGAGAACCGGACCGAGGCGATTCAACCAGTCGTGTAGCAGGCTCGAGTTGAAAAAAGCCCGGCTCTGTTTCGCTTCAGCGATCATCGTTGGAACAGGAAGCTCACTTCAGGTATTGATCAAGCGGCGGACGCAACAACGCCTGCACTTCGGGCGACTGCATGTTCTCTTTCGTCACCAGCATCACACCGGTATCGATCTTTTTGTTGACCGGCTTGCCCTGCAGACTATCAACCATCGTGCGCACGCCCAGATAGCCCATGTTGAACGGATTCTGGACCACGATGCCGTGCAACTGATTCGCGTTGAGGGCATCGATAAACGTTTGGCTCGAGTCGAACCCGACGAACATGACCTTGCCCGCTTTGCCGATGTCCTGAAGCGCGAGCAGCATTCCCGCAGTGGACGACTCGTTGGGCGTAAAGATGCCCTGCACTTCATCGCCAAAGCGATTCAAGAGATTCTCAGACGCTCGCTTCGCCGTGTCGCGCGTGGCGCCGGCGTATTGATCGATCGAGACAAGCTCGATGTCCGGAAACTTCTGTTTTATTTGACTGAGAAAACCTTCTTCACGTTCGTTCGTACTCGCGGAACCCTCGGCATATCGCAGCACGAGAACTTTACCTTTACCGTTCAGGAGTTGGCCCATGCGATCCGCCGCAAGCGTCCCCCCTTTGCGGTTATCGGTCGCTACGAAACTGACAATCGCGTCCGACTCCAAACCCGAATCAATAATCACGGTCGGCACACCGGCACGCTCCGCATCCGCAACAGGTCGAACGAGGGCGCGGTTGTCGAGCGGCGCGAGCACGATACCGTTCACGCCCTGCGCGGCAAATCCCTCGACCACCTGGATCTGCTGTTCGCGATCGTCCTCGCGCAAAGGGCCTTTCCAGATAACTTCGATCTCGGTTCCCTCCGCCCTGAGCTCCTGCGCGGCCTTGTTGCTGCCGGCGTGAATGCTCTTCCAAAACTCGTGCGTGGTGCCTTTCGGAATCACTGCGATCGTGAGTTTCTTCGTTGGCGCCTCGGCCTTCGTGCAACTCACAGACAAAATCGCCAGGCTTAGCGTAAAGATCAATAAGAGAATTTTTTGCATCTCGTTCATCCTGTTTCGCTAATAATCGGATTGCCTAAGCCGCCAATGCCTTCAATCATGACTTCCATTTCATCGCCAGGCTTAAGAAATACGGTAGGTTTGCGTGCAAAGCCAACTCCGGACGGCGTGCCTGTTGCGATCACGTCGCCGGGCTCGAGTGTGATCGATTGGGAAAGAAATTCAATCAATGCCGGCACACCGAAGATGAGTTGATCCGTATTCGACTCCTGCATCATGTCGCCATTTAGCAGGAGCTTGATCGACAGGTTGTGCGGATCGGTGATGACGTCGGTCGTGACAATCGTCTGGCCCATCGGCGCAAACGTATCGCATGATTTTCCTCTCTGCCACTGACCATCGCCAAACTGGAAGTCGCGCGCAGTCACGTCGTTGAAAGCCGTATAGCCGAGCACGTAATTATAAGCGCGATCTGCCGCGACATGTTTCGCATGCCTGCCGATAACCACCGCCAGCTCCGCTTCGTAGTCGACTTGCTCACTTCCGCGCGGAATGACTACCGGCTCACCCGGCGCAATCACTGCCGTCGAAAACTTTGAAAACACTACCGGCTGTTCGGGAATCGGCAGGTTGCTCTCGGCTGCATGATCGCGATAGTTGAGTCCGATGCAGATGATTTTACCGGGCCGCGGAACGGGCGCGAACCAGTAAGCATCGCTGCTTCGGACCAGCCAACCCTTTGCGGCAGCTTCGTCGAGCGCACGTGCGTCGCGAACGAGCGTGTCGTGCGTTTCCCGGGCCTTTTGAAACCATGGACCATCCATATCGAACCAGGCAAGCGGATTTGCGGGTCGCTCGTCTTTTTCAAACAACTTTTCACAATCCAGCCGGTAACCGGTGTCGTAACCGCCGGCATGAAGCAGGATTCCCATGCGCGGCGTTTGCCAGTTTGTATCTTCCGTTGCGAAGGAGATGATCTGCATTAGCTTAAGCTGTTGACGATCACATACAACTCCTGTGGTCCATGAACTCCGATCGCGAGGGTCAGCTCGATATCCGCCGTCCGCGATGGTCCGGTAACGAATGTCACCGCCGGACTGACTTCTTTACTTTGCCGCAGGAGTGACAATGCTTCGCCCAGCGTCGCACAGACCCTGGAAGCATCGACGATTGCGATATGCACCGGCGGCACGAGCGAAACCAGTCGATGACGTTCGTTTTCGCTGTTGAGAACAAGTGTACCGGTTTCAGCGATAGCGGCCTGGGCAGATGTGATCCCGATGTCGAAACGGAAAATGTCGGAGGCACTGGGAGCGATGCCCAGTTCTTCGATTTCGAGGTCCGTCAGGTAGAGCAAGCGTTCGACTTCAGGGTGATCGGAAATGGCAATGTGTTTGCCACGAAGGTTGCTGATGATTTCGGTTAGCGCGAGTGCGATTTGGGTTTCGTTTTCGGCGATGACGCAGTGACCGTCGACTGCTTCAAGGTTTTGCTTGAATGAGTCGAGGGGTGAAAGCGATGGGTGGTGTCCGTTAGACAGGATTACAGAATTTTCAGGATGAACTGTATGTTCCCGTTCGTCGAAAGGCGCACTGGCGGCAAGGTGCGAGCGAATGGATCCGAGAATGGCTTCGCGGGCGGGATTATTCATTGGACCAAAGCTCGTGAAAACTCTTCGACTCGATCGGGCGCAAATCGCGACCATTCGACCATGCTTTTGAAATCGGAAACACGCGCTGCACTATGCGACCTGCTACTGCGCTCAGCCTGTACAACGACGGATTCAGCATCACCCTGGCCCACAGCTTGAAGACCAAACGTTCTGCGCGGATTTCGCTTTTGCTCACTAATCTCTCCGCGAAGGTGCAGCAACAATCGCGGTATGTCGATCTTCACCGGACAAACTTCACGACACGCGCCACACAAACTCGAAGCGTACGGCAGTTGCGAAGTCTTCTCGATCCCCATCAACTGCGGCGTGATCACTGCGCCAATCGGACCCGGATAAACTGACCCGTACGCGTGACCTCCAATCTGCTGGTAAACCGGACAAGCATTCAAACACGCGCCGCAGCGAATACACGCAAGCGATTGCCGCGTGACCGGATGGGCCAACATCCGTGAACGGCCGTTGTCGAGCAGCACGATGTGCAACTCATCCGGTCCTTCATCATTCGCGTCTCGCTTAACGCCGGTAATAAATGACTGGTAAGTGCTCAGCTTCTGTCCGGTTCCGGAGCGAGGCAGCAGTTTCAGAAACACATCGAGATCGGCGAACCGCGGCAGGATCTTTTCAATCCCCATCACCGCGACGTGCGTGCGCGGCAAACTCGTCGTCAAACGTATGTTGCCTTCGTTTTCGATAATCACGATCGTGCCGGTTTCGGCAATACCGAAGTTGACGCCGCTGATGCCTACGTCCGCCGCCGCAAAACGATCGCGCAGGGTAGCACGCGCCATACTCGTGAGTTGGGCCACGTCATCCGTAGGCGCCATACCCAACTTCGCGGTAAACAGTTCCGCGACCTGTCCCTTCGTCTTATGAATCGCGGGCGCGAGGATGTGCGAAGGCACCTCCGCGGCAAGCTGGATTATGTACTCGCCGAGATCCGTCTCGACAACCTGCATTCCGGCAGCTTCGAGCGCATCGTTCAAATGCGTCTCTTCGGTCGTCATGCTCTTGCTTTTGACGATGACGCGCGCCTGACGCTCAATCGCAAGCCCGCAAATGATCGCATTTGCTTCAGCAGCATCGCGGGCCCAGTGAACTTTTGCGCCACGACTCTCCGCGTTTCCGACAAACTCTTCAAGGTAACGATCGAGATGCAGCAACACGTCGTCTTTAATCGCGCGCGCGTGGGTGCGCAAGTCTTCCCAGTTGGCGAGACCCGCGGCGGCTTCCCTGCGACGCTCGCCAAACAACGACGTCGCGTGTTTTAGGGCGCCGCGCAGTTGCGTATCGGCCAGGGCGGCTTTCGCGTTCTCACGAAAAGTTTCGCTGCTCAGGGAGTTCATTTGCTCGCCAACAACTCTGCGATATGCATCGGACGCACTGTCGATCCTTTGCGCGAAAGACGTCCGCCAATTTGCATCAGGCAGCTCGCGTCGCCTGAAACCACGGCCTGAACGCCTGCTCGCTCAATCGCTTCAATCTTTTCATCCAGTATCGCGACCGAGATCTCCGGATACTTCACCGAGAAAGTGCCGCCAAAACCACAACACGCATCCGCGTTTTCCAGTTCGACAAACTCAGCCCCACGCACGTTTCGAATCAGGGTTCTCGGTTCGCTCCTGAGATTTAGATCACGCAAACCGTGACAGGCGTCGTGCCACGTCAGCTTTCCGGACCATGACGCGCCGACATCTTCGACTTTAAGCACGCGAATTAAAAAGGCACTCAACTCGTGTGTCTTTGCCGCAACCGATTGCGCGCGTTTCAGCCATGACGGATCGTGCGCAAACAACTCGGGATAGTGACGCACCATCGCGGTACACGATCCCGACGGACTCACGATCGCGTCTGCCTTGCTCTCTTCAAAGATGCTGATAAAGCGCTGGGCCACCTGCCGCGCTTCGTTGAGATAACCGGTATTGTAAGCGGGCTGGGCACAGCATGTTTGCCGCTGGTCAAACTCAACCTCACATCCAACCTTCCGCAACACCTCGACACTGCTCACGCCGATGCTGGTCCAGAGTTGATCGACGAGACAAGTGACGAAGAGGGAGACTTTCATATTTGCGATTGCCGATGTTCGATTGCCGTTACAAAACCACCTTTACAGGAATTTTTCCCACGTAGCGAGTATGGCGCGCAGTTCGTCTTCTTCTTCCGCACTCACGCTCACGAGCGGTGGACGCACAGGGCCGCCGTTGAGTCCAACCATATCCATCATCACTTTCATGGCTGAAACTTCATAACCCCTGCGGCGAGCACGTAATGCATAGAGTGGTATCACGCAGCGGTCGAGCAGCTCCAAAAGCGCCTCACTGTCCGCGGCCTCCGCAAGTTCCTGAACCTTCAAAGATAGCAGGGGCGCAACAGTCGCAATGCTCGAACTAAAAGTTTTGATTCCGATGCTGTAGTACGCGGCAACCATGTCGTCGCCGGCGCCGCCAACCCAGTGCAAACGATCGCCGACGCGATTCATGATCGCCTGTAACCGGCGGATGTCGCCTTGTCCGTCTTTCCACGCCACGAGTGACGAAATCGCCGTGAGCCGCTCGACCATCGATGGAGTAAAACTGGCCCAATCCCGGCTATAGATCAGCATACCCAGACGAGTCGCTGCGCCGATGGCCCGGTAATACTCGACCAAGCCTTCGTCGTCAGCGTGCGGGTAATACGGAGGAAAAGCAAGTATGCCGTCAGCTCCGGCTTTTTCCGCCGCCTGGGCCATCTCGACTGCAAGACGCTGTCCGAATCCAACACCTGCGATCACGGGAACACGATCCTCGACGGCGTGTGTCGTGAGTTCGATCACGCGCGCATATTCGGCAGGCGTCAGCGAGTACATTTCGCCGGTGCCGCCGGCGGCCACGATCGCGGAGATCGGGTACTCGAGCAATTTCGTGAGGTTGTGATGTAGTCCGGGTAAATCGAGGGAAAGATTTTCCCTGAACGGCGTGACTGGAAACGCGATCACGCCCGAGAGTTTGTTGCGCAGCGTGTTTGGGTGCATCTCGGTCGTACTTTGCCACAGAGGCTCATAAGTCACAAACCGATTAGCAAATCCCTGTGTGTTTTTATGCTTCTTAGTGGCGCGCGTTGAAAATCTCAGATCCGGGAATGCGTTTGAAGATCTTTCTCAGGCCCTTGAAATCGCGCTCCATCGCGATGATGTAAGTGAAACCAGGATAAGTGATGGTGCTGGCCAGCACCTCGATCAGCTCCTGGTCGCGTTTATTGCTCTGCGTACTGTACCAGGCATGTTTCGCGATCACGCCGAGCACGTAGCTCGGGTCTTCCGGAAAATGTTGGACCACCTTCTTCACCAGGTGAGCTGACGCAAGATCCGGAACACTCTCGAGCTGCGCACGCAAAGCTTCCACCGCGGCCTGGTCCAAACCATGCTCGGTAAACTGATCCTTCGTGGTGATGTTATTGCGCTCTTCTGTCGCAAGTGCCAGTTGCTCGTAATAATCGGCAATACATTGCCGGTACTTTTCCGCTTCTTCAGTTCGTTCGCGAGTTGTCAGAAAGTAGTAGATCGTTTCACAGCCGGCGGGAATACCATGCACGTCCTTCTCCATCGCGGCTTCGATCTTCTTGATGCCCGCTTCGTCGCCCTGCTCGAGGAGGGCCTGACCAAGCGTGTAATTCGCAGCGGCGTGTTCAGGCATTAAAGCGAGGACGTCGTTGAGAAACGGAATCGCCGCGACGTTTCCCTGCGTGCCGGCCATGAAGCTTGCACGTTCCCAACGCTCTTCGACCGTCAATTCCGTAGTCTTGACCTTCTCCTCGAATTCGGCGAGTTTCTTCTCCGCTTCCAATACAAACTTGTGACGCTCGGCCCAACCCGTTGCGAGTTGCTCTTTCCACCAGCGGTCCTTTCCTTCGACAAAGCCGGCGGGCAGGTTCGCAAGAAAATACTGATCGCCGCGAACGTCATCATCGGCGGCGGCAAGCGTCGTGAAGTCTGCATCTTTACGCACGCCGCTAAAGCCCATCGACTCGAGACGATCCGCCAGGGCGGGATGCGTATCGTCGTAGCGATGACGTCTGTTCAGCGATTGTACAAACCACAACTTCGCGCGATCGGGAGCGAGCGGTTCGTGCAGCGACTGAAGCATCTCGGAAAAAGTCTCGCCGGGAGGGTCAGCCTGTTTGTCTGCTCGCTTGTAAAATCCGGGCCAGAAATCTTCGTTCAGCGCTCTCTCTTTAAGCTCAAGTTTGACGAGAGCGCGCGCGGCGTTCTCCTTACCCACCAACCCGACCGAGCAGCGATCTGCTTCATACTCCTGCGCGCGCGCGAGCACAAACGAGTAGGCGCCGAAGTACGGGGCGTACCAATCAAAGAAACGTTTGAAAATGCCCGCGCCGTGCCGTCCGTGCTGCTGCACGTTCTCCATGATCTGCGTCCATGTTTGACGGACGCCATAGATCCAACTGGAAAACTTTCCGTGATTTCCGGAAAGGTGACCAAACTCGTGCGCCATCACTGCCCGAACGTCGGTAGGGGATAGCGCACGAAGCAGAGGTAAGCCGACGAGCAAATAGTTTTCGCGCCAGCCAAGCACGCCCAAACGGGGCCGCTGCACGATACCGGCGTTGTAATCGTCCGTCAGAAGAACTTTGTGCAGGGTCGGGCCATCGGTGGCGGTGCGCACTTCCCTGAGCAGATCAAAGAACCGCGGAGCGTCGTCATACTTCAGCTCGTGTCCTTCGGGTCGCGGAAAAGTTATCCACAGGGAGCGAACGACAATCGCAGCCAGGCCAAGCGGAATGATCAGGATCTTGATGACGAGGTAATTGATTTTGCCCGCATAAACAAACCCCAAAACGATCAGCAGCACCGCTCCCATAATCCCAAAGAGAAAGAGATAACCGAGCGCGGCGAGAAGGGCGACCCGCAGTTTGTACGTCCCGGGATTCTCATGAGCGTACGACTCCAGCCGATCAACGAGGGCGATGAATTCTTTTTCCTGCATATTCGTCTTTCCTGTCCTGGATTTGTGAGGGGTGGTAGGCCGAAACCTGACAACCGGGCTAAGAATAGCAAAAGTCTCGGGGGTTACACAAAAATCCGCGCGGGAAAGAATGAGTCCGCGCGGGAAAGAATGAGTCCGCGCGGGAAAGAATGAGTCCGCGCGGGAAAGAATGAGTCCGCGCGGGAAAGAATGAGTCCGCGCGGGAAAGAATGAGTCTTGGTCCCGGAGGGACCTAATGTTTATAGCGCTCAGGAATCACAGCTTACGGGCTCCGTAGGAGTCCCATGTGTTTGACGCATAACATCGCGCTCCGCTGGAGCGCCTTAGATTCCAATTCCAAGCTATAAACATGTGGCCGCGCTGCGGCCTGCATTACTTCTTTTTATGTTCTTATAAAGATTATAGCTTTGACACTTGGCCCAACCCTCCGTAGCATCATCGCCTGCTTGCCCACAGGAGAGGAACCCCAATGCCACAAAACAGAGTCAGCGTCTTCGATACAACTTTGCGCGACGGCGAACAATCGCCCGGCTGCTCGATGAACCTGGCCGAGAAGGTCAGGATGGCAAAGAAGTTACAGGAACTCGGCGTTGACATCATCGAAGCGGGTTTTCCGATCGCCTCTGAAGGAGACTTTATAGCGGTCAAGGCTGTCGCCGCCGAGTGCCGGAAAGTGAAGGTTGCGGCGCTCTGCCGCACGGCGGAACAGGACGTCGCGCGCGCCGCGGAAGCTTTGAAGTACGCACAGCATCCTCGGATTCACACGTTTGTCGCGACGTCTGACATTCATCTCGAACACAAACTGAAAAAGACTCGAACCGAAGTAATCGAGATGACTCGCGCCGCCGTGCGACAGGCGCGTTACTATGCCGCGGAAGTTGAGTTTTCCGCTGAAGACGCCACGCGCAGCGACGTCGATTATTTATGCGAAGTGCTTGACGTTGCAGTCGATGCGGGTGCTTCAGTGCTCAACGTGCCCGACACTGTCGGCTATACGACACCAATCGAAATGGCGCGGCTGGTCCAACAAGTGAATGAACGCGTCGTCAGAGATCGAGACGTGATTATCAGCGTGCATTGTCACAACGATCTCGGTCTCGCCGTGGCAAACACTCTCGCCGCGATCGAAGCAGGTGCGCGGCAGGTTGAGTGCACCATCAACGGCATCGGCGAGCGTGCCGGGAATGCGTCGCTCGAAGAGATAGTGATGGCGCTGCACGTGCGCGCCGATCGTCTGCCGTTTGACACGGGCGTCAGGACCGAGGAGCTTTATGCCGCCAGTCAACTGCTCTCGAGCATCGTCGGATTTGAGGTGCAGCCGAACAAGGCGATTGTCGGCCGGAACGCTTTTGCGCACGAAGCGGGCATTCACCAGCACGGTGTAATTAACAATCCGCTCTGCTATGAGATCATGACGCCGGAATCAGTCGGCGTGCCGGCAAACTCCCTTGTGCTCGGCAAACATTCCGGACGCCATGCGCTATCGTTGCGATACATGGAGCTTGGTTACGATATTACTTCCGCCGAGCTCGATTCGGCCTACAGAAGTTTTACAGACCTGGCGGATCGCAAGAAACGGATTTACGATCAGGATCTGATTTCCCTGTTGAGCAACGCGGCGCGTGCGCGGGCTGAGAACACAGTTAGCGCGGCAGCTTGAGGTTTATTAAATGAAAGCCAGAATTACAACTCTTCCCGGCGACGGGATTGGACCGGAAGTAACCGCGCAAGCGGTGCGAGTGCTGCAAACGATCGCAGCCATTCACGGATACCGATTCGAGTTTGAGGAACATGACATCGGCGGTGTCGCGATCAAAAAAACGGATCGCCGCTGCCGCGAAGAACACTCGATGCGTGTCTCGCTCAGATGCGGTGTTGCTCGGAGCTGTCGGATCGCCCGAGTATGATCGCGTGCCGCCGAATCAAAGGCCGGAAGCAGGATTGCTTCTGATACGAAGCGCACTCGGTGGTTATGCGAACCTTCGACCCGCGATCTCCTATCCCGCTATCGCGGGCTGCTCGCCTTTGCGAACGGAAGTCGCTTGCGGCGCTGACATACTCATCGTTCGCGAATTGCTCGGCGGTCTTTACTTCGGCGAACCGAGAGGTTTCTCCGGCACGACTGCCTGCAACACGATGCGTTATTCAGTCGAAGAGATCGAACGCATCGCGAAAGTCGCATTTGAAGCCGCACGCAAGCGCCGCGGCAAAGTGACTTCGGTTGATAAAGCCAACGTGCTGGAGACGTCGCAACTCTGGCGGCAAACAGTCACTCGCGTGTCGCAGAAATATCCTGACGTTACGCTGGACCATCTCTACGTCGATGCGTGCGCGATGCACCTGATCGCGAATCCGCGGCGTTTCGATGTGTTGTTAACCGAGAATCTTTTTGGCGACATTCTTTCCGACGAAGCGGCAGTCATCACCGGCTCGCTTGGCATGCTGGCGTCTGCGAGCATCGGAGGCGAAGTCGGACTTTACGAGCCCGTACACGGCTCCGCTCCCGACATCGCGGGTCAAGGCATCGCAAATCCGTGCGGCGCAATCGCATCCGCGGCGATGATGCTGCGTCACTCGTTAAATCTCGAACAGGAAGCGCGGACATCGAACTCGCAATCGAGCACGTGCTCGAAGCCGGCTATCGCACACCCGACATTGCTGCAGGAACCGGCGGCTATGTGGTCAAGACGGAAGAGATGGGCGAAGTGATCTGCGAAGCAGTAACGGAGATCGCGGACATGCGTCACGCCTATCACGCTGTTTAGGTCTTAGGGCTTTGGTCTTGGGTCTTTGGTCTTAGGGTTTCACCGAAGGCCGAAGACGGCAAAAACCAAAGGCTTCAAAGACCATAAAACCCAAGTCCATAATTGAAAGCATGACAACCTTATTCGACAAACTCTGGCGCGCACACGTCGTTCGTGAAGCGCATGGCGAACCCACACTGCTCTACATCGATCTTCATCTCATCCACGAGGTGACGTCTCCGCAGGCATTTGACGGTCTGCGCCAGGCCGGGCGAAAAGTGAGGCGGCCGGATCTTACTTTCGGCACCGTCGATCACAACGTTCCGACCACCGATCGCAGTCTCCCGATAGCGGATGCGATCGCCGCGAACCAGGTTGAAGCCCTCCGGCGAAACTGCAAAGAGTTTGGCATTCAACTCTTCGATATTCACTCACCCGAACAAGGCATCGTTCACGTCATCGGTCCGGAGCTTGGTCTGACTCAACCCGGCATGACGATCGTCTGCGGCGATAGTCACACGAGCACACACGGCGCGTTTGGCGCACTCGCATTCGGCATCGGCACGAGTGAAGTCGAGCACGTGCTCGCGACGCAATGTCTCCCGCAAAACAAACCGCTGACGATGAAAGTGCAAATTTCGGGCATCGTTGCCCGAAGGCGTAACGGCGAAAGATCTCGCGCTCGGAATGATCGGAAAGATCGGCACGGACGGCGCGACAGGTTACGTGATCGAATACGCGGGCGAAGCGGTTCGCGCCCTTTCGATGGAAGGTCGAATGACGCTTTGCAACATGAGCATCGAAGCGGGCGCGCGCGCGGGCATGATCGCTCCGGATGAAACAACTTTCGCTTATCTGAAAGGCCGGCGGTTTGCGCCCACCGGCGACGACTGGGAAAAGGCGGTCAGTTACTGGCGAACATTGAAGAGCGACGACGATGCCGTATTTGATCGCGATGGTAGACATCGACGCGTCACGGCTCGAACCGTTTGTGACGTGGGGAACGAGTCCCGGCATGGTCGTTCCCGTCACGAGCTATGCTGATCCCGAATGACCCTCGGACGCGGCAGCGGAGCGCGCGCTCGAATACATGGCGCTCAAACCGCGCACAAACATCCAGGACATCTCGATCGATCGTGCGTTTATCGGCTCGTGTACAAACGCGCGACTGGAAGATTTGCGTGCGGCGGCGCGCGTGGTGAAAGGTTATCGGATCAATTCGTCGGTCAGCGCGATGGTGGTGCCGGGTTCGCAGGAAGTAAAACGAGCCGCGGAACGTGAGGGACTCGATCGCATTTTCAGTGAAGCGGGTTTCGAGTGGCGTGAAGCAGGATGCTCGATGTGTTTGGGAATGAACGCCGACGTCCTGCAGCCTGGCGAACGTTGCGCTTCGACGAGCAATCGAAATTTCGAAGGACGCCAGGGACGCGGCGGGCGCACGCATCTCGTTAGTCCGATGATGGCGGCGGCGGCAGCGATCAAGGGCCACTTCACAGACGTGCGGGAGTGGGAGTTTAGAGTAACTTTATTTGTGCTTTGAGTTTTTACTTTAGGGTAGAAACGAAGTACTGAATACGTCAAGCTCAATGAAAGCCTTCCCGAAACACACCGGGCTGGTTGCTCCACTCGAGCGCGCCAACGTCGATACGGATCAGATTATTCCGAAGCAGTTTTTGAAACGGATCGAGCGGACCGGTTTCGGGAGTTTCTCTTCAACGACTGGCGTTATTTGCCTGACGGCCAAATCAATCCGTCTTTTGTGCTCAACGAGCCACGCTATCGAGGGAGCGTCGATCCTCGTGGCGGACAAGAATTTCGGTTGCGGCTCATCGCGCGAACACGCGCCGTGGGCGCTCGGCGAGTACGGCTTTCGCGTAATCATCGCGCCGTCGTTTGCAGACATCTTCGCAAACAACTGTTTTAAGAATGGGATGCTGCCGATTGCGTTGAGTGATTCGCAGGTTGAAGAGCTCGATGCGCCGAACGCAACTGACTGTCGATCTGGAACGGCAAACGATTGAAGATGAGAGCGGGTTATCGATACGTTTCGAGGTGAGCGAGTTTCAACGGCACTGTTTGTTGGAAGGACTCGACGATATCGGGCTTACACTCCGGCATGAGGATGCGATAGGCGCGTTTGAAAAAGAGCATTTTCCATTTGTCATTTGACATTTTCCATTTGTCATTTTTCAGAAGCGAAACGCGGCAGCGTCCTGAAAATGGCAAATGAGAAATGGCAAATGACAAATGACAAATGGTGGATTCAACTTGAAGTGCAACTTTGAAATTAGTGGTTAAGAGCAAGCTGCGATAGCGTGAGCGTGCTTTTCAACCGCCAAGTCAAAGAAGCACACAAATGAACTATACGCAGCTTACCCGGGAACAAAGATACCAGATATACGCCTTGAAGAAAGCCGGACATAACCAAACTCAGATCGCCGCTGATGCTTGGTTGCCATAAGAGCACCATCTCGCGCGAGTTGCGACGCAACCGCGGGCAGAAGGGCTATCGCCCTTATCAGGCAGATGAACTGGCTTACGACCGGCAATGCGAAGCTTATCGTTCGCGTATTGCCTGGCAGACTTGGCAACAGGTCGAGCGGCTCTTGCGCCAGGAGTGGAGTCCGGAGCAAATCGCCGGGCGCCTAAAGCTGGAGCAACAGCCCACCGTCAGCCATGAATGCATCTACCTGTACGTCTATGCTGAGAAGCGGCGCGGCGGCACGCTGCATCGACATTTGCGCAGCCAAAAGAAGCAGCGCAAACGTTATAGCGGATATATCCGCCGGGGCCAAATCCCCAACCGCACCAGCATTGATAAGCGACCTAAGATCGTGGCTCGCAAAGGCCGGTTCGGCGACTGGGAGGCTGACACCATCATTGGTGCCCGACATAAAGGCGGCATCCTCAGCGCCGTCGAGCGTAAATCGAAGCTGACTCGCCTGCGCAAGCTGGCCACTAAAGCAGCTGCCGAAATGAAGGACAACAGTATCGAGCTGTTAGCGCCGCTGGCTGCTAAGGTGCACACCATCACGGTCGACAATGGTAAAGAGTTTTGTGAGCACGAGCTGATCGCCGCCGGCCTCCAAGCCCGCATTTACTTCGCGCATCCTTATGCCAGCTGGGAACGAGGCCTAAATGAGAACACCAACGGTCTCGTACGCCAGTACTTTCCCAAGAAGTATGAATTCGCCAGGATCACAGACCAAGACCTGCAACAGGTGGAAGACTTATTAAACAACCGGCCTCGCAAGACGCTTGGTTACCGGACCCCAAACGAAGTATTTTTCAAACAACGATCTGTTGCACTTCCAAGTTGAATCCGCGAATGACAAATGAAAAATGACAAATGGAAAATACTCACTTCTTCCCAACAACATCAATCTCACTATAAAACGTATTCCCCCAGTTATCGTGCAACTCAGTAACATAACAATCAAAAAGCAAGTACCGGTGCTTATCCAAACCCGTGACATTCGCGGCGTACTGTCCACCTTCCTCGCCGTGATCCGAGAGTGTGCTCACGAGCGCGATTAGCTTCCAGCCGCAACTTGCCGGATCCACTCCACGCTTCGGATCCAGGTTCAAGTTCGGCTCCGATCCATCCGCCGCATATAGCTTGTACAACTGTGGACCACGCGAGTTTGGGTGCCACGAATAAGTGTTGACCCGCGCCATATCGATCGGCGCACCGAAGTCCATGCGAAAGCGACCGCCGGAGCTTCCTGCCCTGAAGAAAACGTTTGCGCTCGGATCATCTTCATCCCGCGGCAGCCGTCCATCGACGAGCGCGTCAAGCTCCGCGGCGCCCTGGTCCAGGTCTCCGTCGATCAACGTCAGCTTTGCCTTTGACGCTGCATCGTCTTTCACAGGCGAAGGAATACTCTTGAACTTGAACTCCCGATTCGCGGCACTGTTACTGTTGTGCTCAAACACAACTCTCGCATCGGTCAGTAACAAGCTCATCAATATGAGTATCAGTATCATCTGGGGCTGGTTTACCTGGTCGAGAAACGAAACACCGTCGCCTGTTTATATTCTTCCCCGGCGCGGAGCACTGTCGACGGAAAGTTCGGCTGATTTGGAGCGTCGGGAAAGTGCTGCGGCTCTAAACAGAGTCCGGTATACCTTTGATAGGCGACTCCATTTTTCCCAACAAGACTCCCGTCAAGGAAATTGCCGGAATAAAACTGAATACCCGGTTGCGTCGTCAATATCTCGAGGACACGTCCCGTCGTCGCCTCATAAAGACGCGCCGCCAACTTCAACGAGCCATCCGCATCGTCGAGGACAAAATTGTGATCGTAACCACCGGTAAAGCCGAGCTGATCGTACGGTTGATCGATCCCGGAACCGATTGTTCTGCCGGTGCGGAAATCCATCGGCGTTGCTTCCACCGGTCTAATGTCGCCAAGCGGAATCAGATCGCTGGTGACAGGCGTAAAGCTCGCGGCATGCAACGTCAACTCATGGTCCAGGATCGAGCCTTCGTCCCGCAAATTGAAGTAAGAGTGGTTGGTGAGATTCACGATCGTATCGGTATCGCAGGTCGCGCGGTATTCGATGCTCAGCTCGTTATCAAGCAACTTGTAATCGACTTCCGCACGCAGGTTTCCCGGATAGTTCTCTTCGCCGTCTTCACTCAAATAACTTAAATGCAAACCCGTCGCACCTTCGGCCGCGCTCCAAAGGCGTTTATCGAAACCATCGAAACCGCCGTGAAGATGATTCGCGCCGTTGTTTTGCGGCAGTTGATAAGCGACGCCGTTCAGGGAAAACTTGCCTTTGCCGATGCGGTTCGCGTGACGGCCAATCAGCGCGCCAAAGTATTGAGGATTGGCGACGTAGGCATCGAGCGTCTCGAAGCCAAGCACGATATCTCCCAAAACACCGTTGCGATCGGGAACTTTGAGCGACGTGATCGCGCCACCGTAATTTGTGATCGAGACTTCAAGCCCGTCGTGATTCGTGAACGTGTAAAGGTGAACTTCGGCGCCGCTTGCCAGCTTACCAAAATGTCTTTTGGTTATATTCACAGTTTACCGAAAACTTGATTCGCTTCTTCCAAAGTTTCAATCGAGCCGATGTCATACCAGAGACCCGGCACCTTCCACACGTAGAACGGAACGCGCGTGTACAGCCATTGGACCAGGCGGCCCGGCTGGTCCGGATTGTTGCCTTCGCTGATGTACTGGTGAATCAACGGCAGTGACGACTTCGGATAATAGTAAAGCGCAATGCCCGTGAGGGTGCTTTTGGGGACTTTCGGTTTCTCTTCAAAGTAGGTGATGCGATTGTCTTCGTCGATCTCGATCGAATTGTACTTCTTGATCTCCTCCAGATCGCCGACGTCGTAAACAGCCGTTACCGGCGACTTCTTCTGTTCACAATAAACTCCGAAGTCGGCGAGATCGTTGCTGAAGAGATTGTCGCCGCCGACCACGATGATGTCGTCGTCGATCTGTTGCGTCGTCATGACGAGATGCATGTCGCCGATCGCGCCGAGTTTGTTTGAGTCGTCAGTGCTTTGATCGTTGACGATCGTAAAACCGAAGTTGAGGTTTGGACGAGAGTAGCCTGCGGCCCACTTTTCAAAATGGCCCGCAAACTTTGCGTTCGTCACAACATAAGCCTGATCGATCGAACGCACGGTGGCGATGTTGTCCAAAACGTGTTCGAGCATCGGCTTGCCCGCTACGGGTAAGAGGGGTTTTGGTTGATTGAGTGTTAAAGGATAAAGACGCGTGGCGTAACCCGCGGCGAGTATGATTAGTTTCATAATGTATTTAAAACTTCCTCTGCTCCATTCGAAGCGTTGCAGATATAAACTTCCGGCTTCAGTTTTGTTTCGCGCTCGTAACTTTCAGCAATGTATTTCCGAAATTGTTCATCGTGTTCAGTCGCGACGAGGTTGACCGTGCAACCGCCAAATCCGCCGCCCGTCATGCGCGCGCCGTACACGCCCGCGAAGCTCGCCGCGAGTTCAACCATCAAATCCAGCTCCGCGGAACTAACTTCATAATCATCACGCAGACTGCGATGCGACGCGGCCATCAATTTCCCAAACTCACTTAAATCGCCACGCTCGAGCGCGTCACCGGCCGCCAAAACACGCGCATTTTCCGTGATCACGTGACGGCAACGCCGGTAAACCACCTCGGAAAGATCGCCGCCATATTGTTCGAAGTCGTCGATCGTAACGTCCCGCAACGCGATTACGTGCGGCAAAAACTTCCGGAAGTGTTCCACGCCCGCTTCACACTGCGCGCGCCGCTCATTGTATGCGCTCGACGCCAGCTCGTGCTTCACCATCGTGTTGCAAATTATCAACCGAACATTGTCGGGCACCGGCAGCAACCGGAAATCGAGCGAACGGCAATCCAGCAGCAGCGCCCTCTGCGCCTGCCCGAAAAGCGAAACAAACTGGTCCATGATCCCCACACGCGCGCCCACAAACTCGTTTTCGGCACGCTGGCAGAGTAAGGCGATCTCTCGTTCTTCGATCTTCAAACGCTATTGGCGATGAGGGCACATGCGGTCGCCACTTCAATCGCAGCCGAAGAACTCAAACCCGAGCCAATCGGAACCTCTCCACGAATTCGCAGCCTCGCTCCGCGTAAACGATGCCCGGCGCGTTCCAGTATCACCGCAACGCCGATCGGGTAGTCGCTCCAGTGACCACGCGCGACGAGGTTTTGATCGTTAAGATCGATCTCGACTTCTTCGTTGAAATTTTCAGAGTGAATCTGAAGCTGGCGCGGTTCGAGAGGCGCGACCTGAACCCAGGTCGAGAGATCGATGGCGACGGGCATCACGAAGCCGTCGTTGTAATCGGTGTGCTCACCGATAAGATTGACTCGCCCCGGTGCTCGAAAAGTGCGGCTGGCGCTGTTCTCAGTGAGCATTGGTTAAAGTTTCATGTAATCCTTGGACTGCGGCGGCTTGACGCCGCTTTGTTCTCGATAACGCCCGATCGAGGTTAAAGCGGCGTCAAGCCGCCGCACTCCAAATCCGTGGACCCGATCGCCGCTTGCAACACAGTCTCCGGCGTCCACTCTTCGATCGATCTCACGTCTGAAAGCCGGCCACGACTCATCACCCCAAGTCGATCACACATGCCAAACAATTCAGGCAAATATGAACTCACCATCAATACCGCCTTATTCTGCGCCGCACAAGCCGCGATCGTTTCGTAAACCTGTGCCTTGCTGCCGATGTCGATGCCTCGCGTCGGCTCATCCAGCAACAACACGTCCGCGTCCTGATGCAGGAGCCGGGCGACGATAATCTTTTGCTGGTTCCCGCCCGATAGAGATCCGACTTCCTGTTGCGTGCCGCGAGCCCTGATCTTTAGCGCGTTGACGAGCTTCTCGGCCTGTTTGCGTTGCGCGCTGAGATCGAGCCAGCCTAATCGCGAGCACGAGCCAAACCGCGTCACCGTCACATTGTCCGCGATCGACTGATTCAGTGTCAGGCCTTCACCCTTGCGATCTTCGCTGAGATATCCGAGACCTTCCACGAGCCGCATCGCCGGAGTATTGCGCCCCTGCGGGAGCGATCTTTTATTCACTTCAATCGAGCCGCTCGCAGCGCGCTCGAGCCCGAAGATCGCGCGCAGGAGGGGAGTGCGGCCGGAACCCATCAAACCCGCGATGCCAAGAATCTCGCCACGACGCAGATCGAAACTCGCGCTCTTCAGCAACGGCGGGGCGGCGAGGTTTTTCACGTCGAGAATCGTTTCTCGCGGCGCGGTCGCTGCCGGACGAACCGGAAACAGATTTTGTTTTGCGCGACCCACCATCTTCGCGATCAGTTCGTCGTCGCCGGCATTGGAAATCTCTCCCGCGGCGACGCTGTGCCCGTCTCTCAGTACGGTGTAACGGTCTGAAATCTGGCGCACTTCTTCAAGGAAGTGGCTGATATAAACCACCGAGATCCCTTCGGAGGTGAGTTTCCGGATGAGTGTGAAAAGATGCTCCACGTCTTCGCGTTGCAAACTGCTGGTCGGCTCGTCCATCAGGATGATGCGCGCACGCGCCGCAATCGCTCGAGAGATCTCTACAATTTGCCGCGCCGCAACCGAGAGATCGCCGACGCGTTTTTCCGGGCGAATGTCTGCATGATGAAAAGTTTTCAGCACCTCGTTTGTTCGCGTCATGAGCTTGTCGCGCTCGAGCCAGCCGAGACGTGACGGCTCGATTCCCATGAGAACATTCTCCGCCACGCTGAGATGCGGGCAGAGCGAGAGTTCCTGGTGGATTAAAGCGATGCCGTGCGTGCGTGCGTCGAGGGGATTTGACGGCGAGTAAACTTTCCCGTCGATCTCCATCGTGCCCTGATCGGATTGCACAGAGCCGGCAATCACATTCATGAGGGTGCTTTTGCCGGCGCCATTCTCACCGATGAGCGCGTGTACTTCACCTTTACGAAGCTCCAGATCAACGCCGTCGAGCGCCACAGTTGGACCAAACGATTTTCGAATTTTGGATAACTTCAGCGCGAGCATTGTTACCTTTCCAGCGTGTCGTAAAGCGCGTGCGCCGGAGTTAGTCTGGTGACTTCGTTTGAGCCCGTGATCGCCATGATGCGGACCTGATCGTTATTCGGCAGTGTCACTGACTTAGTATTCGGCGGCAACTCGATTGTGTAGGCAAAGAGATATGAATAGGCGTAAGCCTCGTTGATCCCCGCCGCGGTATGTCGATGCGATACGAACCAGGCGAGCGGCGCGCGCTTGATGAATCCGGGCGTGATACCCGTCATCGCGCCATACTGATCGAGCCTGGTTCTGGGACGTTGCAACAGCGCCGCGATATCAGGCGGAATGTCGGGTGGCGGCGTGCGCGGTTGCAGCTTTGTTTCCGTCGGTTTCCATTCGCGATTGTCCCACTGACCGATAAAGCCGCTCCAACTCTGAATCCGCAATTTCACCGGTTCGACGCCTGCACGAAACTCCACATCCTGATCGCCCGCCGCCGACGCCGCGAGGACATACAGCCTTCGCACACCCGCGGGCAACGCGATCGTCTGACCGCGTGCGACGACGGCATTCGCCTTATCAGCCGGCGCCAAACGAAACACGATCCCCGCATACGCGACTTCTGGCGGAAGCATTTCCGCCGGCAACGCATATCCTTCACCGTCAAAACCGAACTTCATCCTTTCGCCGTCACGGTTGGCCACCGCGAGATCGTAGGGCAAGTCGATGGCCTGCGAGACCGGCGGAGTGAGCCTTCCCGATGGTTGGGCCAACCTGACCGCAAACGTGCGCGGCTGAAATCGGCCCAGACTCGTGACCAGTTGACCCTTATCGATCGACGCGCTTCCGACCGGCAACTCCTGGCCGTTCACCTCACGCGCCGCGATCACCGGCGCGGCAAATGTCATACGAACATCCGGCGCCGGCTTCCCGTCAAGCTCAACGATTCGCACGATTATTTCATCGTTGTCTTCCGCCTTTTTCAACGCGAGCACACGCACGCGATCATTGTTTAGACGCAGAATCGACAACGTCTTTCCCAATCGCCCCGCGTGCTTCGAACTCTCAAACGCGATCAATGGTTGATTCAAACGTTGCGCGTGCCAGTCGGTCTGTTCGCGACGCCAGTTGCCTCCGTGCGCCGCGAGTCCGTAAACGATCTCGTGACGACCCCAGTCCTGTGTCGACTGATCCGCATAACCCGCTCGCGGTCCGATTCCGGGCGTACGCAAAAGAGTCAAACGCAACGTTTTGTCATCCGGTTTGTCAGAGCCGTACTTGCAGTCGGAAAGAATCGTGACGCCAAACGTTCCGCTGCGATCGGTGAGATCGAACCATTGGTGCGACGGCACCTCAAACTTCCGCTCGTCATTGTTTCCTCGTTCGATCGTGCCGATGTCCCAATTGTAAGTAGCGTTTGGATTGGCCGCCGCGAGTGGGAACGTAGCCTTGAGATTTGCGTTACCGGTCTTCCAGTCGATCACGTTGCTAAACTCGACTCGGTTTCCCGCGTCGCCGGTGGATAAGCGAACCGTTTGCTGAAACTTCGAGCCTTCCGTTTCGCGCACCACTTCAACCGCCACGCGGACTGGGCCATCTTCAACCACGCGAAACTTTGCAGCGCCGCCGACATGCGCGCGCGGCGGTTTCTGCTGATCGGTCCAATCCATGTTCCAGGCAGACCATTGCGCCGGGGTGTCGTGCTTGATCGCGAGACGAAGGGGCGCGTCGAGCAGCTCGCGATTGAGTCGCTTGTCAAAAATACCGGCAATGTCGCCTTCGGGGTTGAGAGTGACGCGGTATCGATGATTCTCCAAAGACGCTTCAGTAACTTTCAACGTCGCAGGAGGCGGCGCGCCGGCGTTTGCCTCGACGTCGTAAACGGCATAACCAACAGACGGCGCTTTCGCTACAAACAACAGTTTCGTCGCCTCGCCCTGCACGCCGACAACCTGCGCCGGAACTTCGCGTCCGTCAGGTCCACGCACGCGCACCGCCTTCGCCGGTCCACCCGCAAACGAAACCGTCGCTTCCACCACGTCTTCACGATCGATATTCAGCGGATTGTAAACGACGATCGCGTGTCCGGCGGTTTGCGTGTTCAGAGCCCCCGCGATGCCTTCAGTCGCGCTCGTCAGTACACTCGCAAACTGGTTCATCGCAATCACGTCGTCGTTCCACGAAAACTCAAACGCCTTCGGCGTCGAAGTGCCGGGCAGGATGTCGTGAAACTGGCCACCCATCACGAGTGTCCACGCATTGTTCAGACGCTCCTGCGGATACACACGACTGCCGAGCCACGCAGCGCCCACCGATGCTTTCTCCGCGGCGTCGGCGAGCAACTCATTCTTTCGGTTCCAGCGTTTCTGATAACTCTGCGAGGTGAGTGAACCGGCGGAATGATCCGTCAGCAGCAAGTCGCCTTCGTAACGCGGCAAACCCTTGATCTGCTCGGGACGAATATTCAGAAACATCTGCTCCGCGGTCGCAGGCACAACCTTCAGTGGTCCATCGCCGACGGCAGGAACCGGCGCCGGCAGAAGGGACGGGTTCCGCGTGACGATTGCTTCCATCATGCGCACGGAGTCTTCATGTGGAGCGCCGCCGGTATCGCCCGTGCCGTAGTAGTGATAATCAGTAAACAGTCCACTTACCTTGCCGTTGCGTTCGACGCGTCTCGGCCAATCGACCGGATTGTTGCGCGCATTCGGATTCGTGATGATCGGGCTCTTGCTGATGTCTTCACGCACCTGACCGCCGTAGCTGCCGGGATTCAGTGCCGCAACGATGCCGCGGCCATCAGGGCCCTGCCAGTAGCCGACGTTCCACGGAATACCTCTGGGCGTTTCCTGAATCGAACCTCGGCCGCCAACACGCGCCGCCGAATTCCAGGTGAGTTTTTGTGTCGAGAATCCTCTCAAACCGGCGTGCGCGAGTATGCTCGGCAGCGATGCAGGAAAACCAAAACAGTCAGGCAGCATGTACTCCGCACTCGTCCTGCCAAACTCACGTTTGAAAAACCGGTTGCCGTAAAGTATTTGACGGATGATCGACTCCGCTGACGGCACGTTGACATCGCCTTCTTCCACCGATGAGCCTGCCGGAAACCAGCGACCGGCGTCGACATACTGCTTCACGCGCGCATAATCCGCGGGCCAGTATTCCTTCATCATGCGATAGCGATTCGAGCCGCTGAAATTGAAGACGTAGTTTGGATACTTATCGAGCAGCACGAAATTGTCGTGCATCGTCTTGGGAATGTAGTCGTCGATGACGCGGGGATACTCCCAGCGCCATTGCGTGTCGAGATGAGAATAAGCGACGACGTAGAGCGTCGGTTGCCTGGTGAGATCGGGTTCAGTTTGACCGTGAGCCACTACTGCAGTCACAAAGGAGCACAAAAAGCACAAACAATAGAGAAAAACCTGCTTTAAAAAGAATGTGATTTTGTGCTTTATGTACATTTTAGTGGCAAAAGTTGTGGCGACAGATTGCCCCGAAATACGTTTGCGCGCAACCATGCGTGTTAGAATGCGCCGCATGCCAATCTCCTTCTCGGATCGCGTGAAGATCCCGGACGACGTGCTGATCTCCAACCTCCAGGAAGAGTCGGTAATTCTAAATCTCGATAGTGAACGGTACTTCGGCCTCGACGAAGTAGGCACGCATTTTTTGTCCGTCCTTACAACCTCTGACTCGATCGAAGCGGCTTACGATCGACTCGTTAGTGAATACGACGTGGACGCCCCCGTGCTGCGTCGCGATCTACTCGCTCTCGTCGAAAATTTAATCAATCAGGGACTCGTTGAAATTTCAAGCAACGCATGAGCGGAATAGTTGGAATCGTTAATCTCGACGGCGCGCCGGTCGATCGCGATCTGCTTGCGCGCATGACTGACTTCGTGGCGTTTCGCGGTCCGGACACTCAGCAATTCCGGACTCACACCAGCGCCGGCCTGGGCCACACGATGCTCCGCACAACGCTGGAGGCGGAAACGGAGATCCAACCCTTGTCGTTTGACGGCGAGGTTTGGCTCACCGCGGATGCTCGCATCGATGCACGCCAGGAATTAGTCAGCAAACTTGAAACTAAACTGCAACGGTCAATCACCTCCGAACGCATCCCAAACGACGCCGAACTGATTCTTTACGCGTTTGAAGCATGGAACGAAGAGTGTGTAAAACACCTGATTGGCGACTTTGCCTTCGCGATCTGGGACGGCCGTGCAAGACGCCTCTTCTGTGCCCGCGATCACTTCGGCGTCAAACCGTTCTTCTACGCGCGCACGTCGCACAAGTTTCTTTTCAGCAACACGCTGAACGCGCTGCGTCTCGACGAAGAAGTCTCGGACGATCTGAATGAAGTGGCGATCGGCGACTACCTGCTGTTCGGCGTCAACCAGGATCTTTCGACTACAACGTTTCGCGACATCTTCCGGCTTCCGGGAGCTCACAGTCTCACTGTCTCAGACGGATCAGTTACCGTTCGGCGCTACTGGACTCCCACAACAGAGAAGCAGATAAGTTTCAGCGACAGTGAGTCGTTTGTCGAACAGTTTACCGAACTCTTGTCCGACGCGATTGAAGATCGCCTGCGAACAAATCGCGTCGCCGTATCGATGAGCGGCGGTCTCGACTCAACCGCCATCGCGGCCATCACCCGTGATCTTCTGCAACCGGATTCAATTCTGCACGCATACACGGTCGTTTATAAAAAGCTGATCCCCGATCAGGAGCACTATTACTCGAGAGCAGCCGCTGAGCATATCGGAATTCCGATCACTCACGTCAACGCCGACAAGTATTCCCTCTTTGACGAACAGTTCGCCGGCGACCTGGACCAGCCTGAGCCGTTTCTTTTGTCGCCGCTAACCGGACAGTTCAACGATCTCCTGCGACTATGCGCGCATTGCAGCCGGGTTGCGCTAACCGGTTGGGACGGTGACGCGTTCATGAACGAGCCACCCAACGCGCATTTCACTTCGGCTGCAAAAAACCTGAAGTTGAAAGATCTCGCCGCCGGTATGAGCTGGTATGTGTGGACACAGAGAGGTCTACCGCCCGTCGGTTTCCGCACGCGGCTGAAGCGAGTTTTCGGAAAGCAGGTGGAGAGTTTTTATCCGGCGTGGATCGAGGAATCGTTCGCGCAAAGAATCAACTTGCGCGAACGCTGGAAACATTCTTCGCAGAGGGATACGGATTACAGTGAAACACGTCCATCGGCTACACACGCGTTGAGTTCCGCGGTATGGGCATCGCTGTTCGAGGGTTACGACGCGGGCGCTACCAGGTTACATCTCGAGATGCGCCACCCGTTAATCGATCTACGTTTGGTTGAATACCTGCTCGCCATCCCCGCGGTTCCGTGGTGCGTTAACAAACACATTCTCCGTCTCGCAATGAAGGATCAATTACCTGGTTCCGTACTCAATCGTCCGAAGCAGGGGCTCGCGGGCGATCCTGCTCTTCAACTCGCAAGGGACGCTAGTGTAAGATGGCTCGACAGTATTGAGGTCAATCCGCAGCTAAAAGATTTTGTTAACCTGAATCTTCGGCCATCGATAGCGGATGAACAGACTTCCGACGGCCTTTGGGCCAGTCTCCGAGTATTCGCGTTGAACTATTGGCTCACGAACTCCCAGTCAATAGATCGACGAGCATCGGAAACCCCGGCAAACAAAATCGCGCTGTGACGAAGACCTCAATCGCCCAGACTGCCTGAATGGAGACGATGATGGAACGTAAACCGCAAACCGAAGAACAGGATCGAGGGCCGCGGATCAAAAAGCCCTATCACAAGCCGGAAGTAATCGTTTACGGAAACATTCGCGAGATCACGAAAAACCTCGGTCCAAAAGGCGACCTTGACGGCGGCGGCGGCTCCGCAGCTGGTCCAAAGACCGGAACTTAAACCCGCGTCGCAATTCATGGATTATCGGTGCTCGATCTATGGCCTCGGAGTTGTCGCCGATAGAATAATCCCCGGCGTTCCTGCCTCACCCGTCGCTGCAGACGACGTTCGCATCTCTTTCGGCTCGCTGCCCGAGTGGCTTTCGGAAGTGAGCGCCACACAAGTCGAAACTTCCTACGTAGCCGATTACCAGGACGAGTGCGGCAATCCCGCTTTGCGCGTCTTTCGTGTGCTGGAAGGCCGGTATTACCGGTTTGTTTATGCTGACAGGACAGAGTTTGTAGTCGATCACTCAGGCACCGAGATCTGGGCCAGGTGGGCGGAACCGCTCACTCTCGAAGATACGGCGACATATCTTCTCGGTCCTGTAATGGGTTTTGCCCTCCTGCTGCGAGGACTCGTTTGTTTGCACGCAAGCGCGATCGCGATCGAGGATCGCGCGATCGCGATCCTGGGACCCGCGGGATCTGGCAAGTCAACAACCGCTGCCGCATTTTCTGAACGCGGCTTCAGCATTCTCGCCGAAGACGTCGTGACACTCGACGATCGCCAGGATCACTTTCTCGTTCGTCCTGCTTATCCGTGTATTCGTTTGTGGCCGGCTTCCGTCAAAGCGCTATATGGAGCTGAAACGCACCTGCCCAAACTCACGCCCAACTGGAACAAGCGTTATCTCGATCTCACGGAGAGGCCCGAGCAGTTTCAACAGCAACCATTGCCGCTCACCGCGATCTATCAACTCAACGCGCGTAGTGATGAGGCGGTGGCGCCGTTTGTCGAGCCGCTCGATCGCGCTGAAGGCTTGATGTCCCTCGTTGCAAACACTTATGCGACGAAGCTGATGGACAGGCAGATGCGCGCGCGTGAGTTTGAATTACTCACTCGCGTTTTAAACAACGTTCCGTTGCGACGGGTAACGCCGCACACGGATCCGGCGCGCATCGGCGACCTCTGCGATACGATTCTCAACGACTTCGAATCGAACGAGTGTGGTCTTCATGTATAGCGTCCATTTTTATGGCCAGATGCTTGCCGACTCACCGCGCATGGACGCTTACGCCGCGGCGCTGCGACACACTGTAAAGCCCGATTCGGTCGTGATGGATCTCGGCAGCGGACCAGGCGTGTTTGCCCTCCTTGCGTGCAAGCTTGGCGCGCGACGCGTGTACGCGGTGGAACCTGATAATGTGATCGCGCTCGCGCGTGAAGTCGCCGCGGCAAACGGATTTGCGGATCGCATTGAGTTTATCGAAGACTTTTCGACGGCAGTCAGCGTTGCGGAGCCTGCGACCATTATCGTTTCAGATTTGCGCGGCGTGCTGCCATGGTTTCAACAACACATCCCATCGATTATCGATGCTCGCGCGCGACTGCTGGCGCGTGGCGGAGTGCTCATTCCAAAACGCGACATTCTTTGGGCAGCGATCGTCGAAGCTTCGAATCGTTATGAGGAGTTGGTTGGCCCGTGGCGCAAAAATAAATTCGGCCTGGATCTGTCCGCGGGAACACGCTTTGTCACGAATCGTTGGCGCAAGACGCGCATTGAGCCTGAACAGTTGCTGGTGGAACCGGTGAGTTGGACGGGGATCGATTACCACGAAGTGGAAAGCCCTGATGCGCAAGCAGGAATTTCGTGGCGTGCCGCGCGAAAGGGCACGGCGCATGGCGTCGCCGTGTGGTTTGATACAGAGTTGGCGGACGGCATTGGTTTCACGAATCATCCGGGCGCGCCCGAGTTGATCTACGGCAATGGCTTCTTTCCGTTTTCCGAGCCGGTCGAGATCGACGAAGGCGACCGTATCGAGCTACAGCTCTCGGCGAAGTTTGTGACTGACGATTACGTCTGGCGTTGGAATACGGAGATATTTGGGACAGACGAGACGACGAAGGCGAGTTTTAAACAGTCTACTTTCTTCGGCGTGCCTCTTTCGTCAGCGCAATTGGACAAGATTCGGGCTTAGTGCTTTGGTCTTTGGTCTTTGGTCTTAGGTTTTGGGTCTTGGGTTTTGGGTCTTTTCTAAGACCCAAGACCAAAGAACAAAGACCTTCTTACTGTTTGTGCTTTTTTGTGGCCATGTTCAGTTCAGTCAACATTCTCGGGACAAAACTACGCAAGGCGCTGGCGCAACTGCCCTACCTTCCACGCGCCCTGAAACTTGTCTGGGAAGTGGCGCGACCCTGGACCATTGCCTGGATTGTCCTCCTGATCGTGCAGGGACTGCTTCCCGCCGCCACCGTCTATCTTACGAAACTGGTCGTCGACGGAGTCGTCGCCGCCGGCCGCGACGGCGGCTCCTGGCCCAGCGTCAGTCGCGTGTTGCAGGTGTTGCTGCTGCTCGGCGGCATCCTGCTGTTGATGGAAGTTGTTCGGAATGGAATTAACTGGGTACGAACTGTCCAGGCCGAGTTATTACAAGACCACATCACTGCGCTGATTCACGAAAAGTCCGTCACCGCGGATCTCGCATTCTACGAACTCTCCGATTACTACGATCATCTGCATCGCGCGCGAGCAGAGGCGCGTTATCGTCCCGTCGCTCTGCTCGGGAATCTCGGCGCCCTGCTGCAAAACGGCATCACGCTCATCGCGATGGGTGCGATCCTGATTCCGCTTGGGCCATGGTTGGCGCTCGCGCTTTTGCTCAGTACCCTGCCGGCGTTTTACGTCGTGGTTCATTATGCGCTCGCCGAATACCAGTGGCGGCAACGGACCACGGGCGACGATCGGCGCGCGTGGTATTACGATTGGATCATGACGACCGCGGAAGCAGCCGCGGAGATCAGGCTCTTCGGATTAGGTAAACACTTCCAGTCAAACTATCAGAACCTGCGCCGGCGTTTGCGTGGCGAACGATTGCAACTAACGCGCAAACAAGGTCTCGCGGAGCTCGGCGCAAGTTTGATCGCCCTGATGATTGCGGGCGTCGCTATCGGCTGGATGGTTTGGAAAGCGTTGCACGGATTAGTGACGCTCGGAGAGCTCGCCCTGATTTATGCCGCGTTCAATCAGGGCCAGGGCCTGATGCGCACGCTGCTTGAAAACGCGGGACAGCTTTACGGCAACAGTCTTTTTCTCGGAAACCTGTTCGAGTTTTTAAGTCTTCAACCTTTAGTCCAAACGGCCGGCACGAGCAAAGTTTCGGACGTCGAAGCGGGTATTACTTTCCGAGGCGTGTCGTTTAGTTATCCTGACGCGACCGGCAAAGCCCTCGACGATTTCACCCTCACGATTCCGAGTGGAAAGATAGTCGCGATCGTCGGTCCGAACGGCGCGGGAAAAAGCACGCTCCTGAAACTTCTCTGCCGCTTTTACGATCCGGCCGCCGGAAAGATCGAAATTGACGGCCGCGATTTGAAACAGATTGCCACGGATGATTTGCGACGACTGATCACTGTCTTGTTCCAGCAGCCGGTTCATTACAACAATACGGTGCGCGAGAATATTTCGTACGGAGATCTGAAGTTCGAACCGTCAGACAGGGAAATTCGAACGGCGCTGAAGGCCGCGGGCGCTGAAGAGATCGTTGCGCGGCTGCCGCAACAGGAGCAGACACTGCTCGGTCGCTGGTTTGCCGGTGGCACGGAATTAAGTGTCGGCGAGTGGCAACGCATCGCCCTCGCGCGTGCGTTTTTGCGCCGCGCGCCGATTATTATTCTTGACGAACCGACGAGCGCGCTCGATCCGTGGGCCGAGGCTGACTGGCTCGAACGATTCCGCGAACTCGCACGTGGCCGCACGTCGATCATCATCACACATAGATTTACTACCGCGATGCACGCCGACGTGATTCACGTGATGGACCGCGGACGCATCGTCGAATCCGGCAGTCACGATCAACTGCTGGAACAATGTGGTCTCTACGCCCTTGGAGTGCGGCGGCCTGACGCCGCTTTGGTATTTGATGGCGAGATGTTGGAGAAAGCGGCGCCAGGCCGCCGCACTCCAGGGCTGTGACAAGTTGCCGCAGTGCAAAGATGAATCGAAATCCGGAAAACGAGTTGCTCCTTTGCGTCGCACGCCGCGATGACGTACGTCCGTTTCTGAACGAAACACTCGACTGGGATTACGTGTTAACCACGGCTTACGCACACGGACTGCTCCCGCTTCTGCATAAAAGTCTCCTCAGTGTTGCTGGACTGGTGCCCGTACAAATTCTTTCGCGCTTGAAACGCGAGACGGTCGCAAACTCGCAAAACGTACTCCACCTGATCGCGAAACAGTTGCGCGTCTACAAAAGCTTCAAAGAGAACGAAATCGCCGTCGCTCTCTTTAAAGGACCATTGCTCGCCCAGATGGCTTACGGCGAGATCTCACTGCGCCAGGCAGGCGATATCGACGTGTTGATTCATCGTCGAGATTTCGATCGGGCGCGGGTGTTACTCGAGTCTCTCGGTTACGAGATGAGTCCGAAGTTAACCCGCACGCAGTTGTCGTCGCATCTCAATTCCAATTGCGAGATACAGTTCATGCGCGACGAATGGTTCACGGTGGTTGATCTTCACTGGGAGCTCGCGCCCGGAAGTTTTGTCTTCAAAGTCAGGGCTGAAGAAGTTTTATCGCGATTACAAACCGTATCCCTTGCCGGGACAGCGGCGGAAACTTTCGGCGTCGAAGATTCGATCCTCTACCAGTCAATGCATGGCGCAAAGCACCTTTGGCGGCGTGTGGAATGGATCGTTTCACTTGCCGAAACGTTACGCGCAGCGCCGGCTTTGGATTGGGAAATCATCGTCGATCACGCCGCGAAAGCACGTGCAACGCGAATCTTTGCGCTCGGCCTGCGTCTCGTCCAGCAGTTTTCTGACGTAAAAATCCCGGCGCACATAATGGCCACCGTCGATCCGGATCGAGACATGCAACGCATGGCCAAAAGAATCCGCGAGCAGATCTTTGTCACTTATGGACCAGCGGATTCCACCGAAACGAATCTGTACAACCTGCGCGTAATGGACCGCAAGCGCGACGCTCTTCTCTCCGCGCTGCGCGCCATCTTCGTGCCGACTTTGTCCGACTGGCAGGCACTCGCGCTGCCCGCTCCTCTTCATTCGCTCTACTATGCCTATCGCCCGTTGCGACTTTCGAAAGTCTACGGCACGTCACTCTGGCGCAAAGTCAGGCGCACAGAGGCCCGGAATGCTTAAGCTGCCGTTTATGACCTCGGTAAGCAAGACATTCCATAGTAAAATGCGAGTAAAATGAAGAGAATAGCTTTTGCGGATGAGAGCGGAATTGACGGCAAAGCGGATTGCTATGCAATTGGTGTCATTTCTTTCGACGCCGATCATCAAGATACATTCGAAACCTACACTGAGTCCAAGCTAAAGAGTCATGGTGTGGTGGGTGAAGCAAAGTGGAAGAAGATCAGAAATAGCCACGGTTCCATCAATTTTGCCATTGACGCACTCAAGTCGATCCTTCGCTCACAAACAGCCTCATTCGATGCCATTGTCGTGAACACCAGGCTCTTCAGGAATTGGCACTCTCCGTTGATTTCAAAAGAAGGCGCTTTTTATCAAACGTATACCTATTTGTTGCGGCACATTGCGAGGCGGGCGAATCTACCTGCAGAGATTTTCATTGATAACCGCTCTGATAGTTATGCGAAGCGAGACGAAGTGGTTGAGAAAATTGGAAACAATATGCTTGGACAGCTCGCTTCTGCTGGTAGACTCACTGGTGTCCAAAAGGTCAACTCCCATGACTGCGTAGGCGTCCAGGTAGCCGATCTCCTTACGGGCGCTGTAAACGCGGCTCATGCCCGTTGGCTTAATCCACGAATTCCACTGCACCCCGGAAAACGATTAGCCATCGAACGCTTGGCCCAGATGTTAGGGTGGGACGATCTCTGTTACGACACAATGCCATCCGACAAATTCAACATTTGGCACTTTCCAATTGAATATCGCGCACAACCTAGAACTCGTACAGTCTTCCCCACGCGTCACGTTCCGTATGTTTGCTCGACAGATATCATTCGAACTGCCGAGCCTTCACCTGTTTCTCCTGCATTTACGCGGAAGTCAGCTTAAGTGGTTCAATTCCAGCTCCGCTTTTCTCTTGGGCCAACATAAGCAGGTGTACGGATAATAAATTGGGTTGACTGCGATCCGATCTAATGTATTCTCCGTAGCCGACTTGCTACTCGACGTTTATGGAGAAGAGCGCGAACTATCTATGAGTAAAAGCGTAGCCATCCCCGCAAGTAAAAATCGCAAACAAATCAAATATAACGAACTCGTACAGCCATTCCTGAAATGGGCGGGGGGAAAGCGGCAACTTATCCCGAAGATCCGTGAACTGATCCCGCGGAAATTCAAGATCTACTTCGAACCATTCGTTGGTGCCGGCGCAGTGTTGTTTGAACTTCAACCGCAGATAGCGTTAATTAATGACGCAAACGAAGAACTTGTAAACTGCTATGAGATCATTAAGACCCACCCAGAACAATTGATCGCAACCGCTCGTGCTCACCCAGTTAATGTAAAGCACTATTATTATTTACGTTCGCAGGATCGAGATCCTGGGCTGATCAATCTTTCGCGAGTAGAGCGCGCGGCGAGAATAATTTACCTCAACAAGACTTGTTTCAACGGCCTCTTTAGAGTCAACAGTCAGGGGCAATTCAACGTACCGTTTGGACGTTACAGCGACCCGACAATCGTGAATGACGTTGTCATCAAGGCGGTGAGTACATATCTGAACCAAGCGAATATTCAGATCTCAAACGACGATTTTGCGGACGCTTTAAACGGCGCCAGCCGAGGAGACTTCATCTATCTCGACCCTCCTTATGATCCCGTTTCAGAGACATCCTCGTTCACAGGCTACAACCTAAACAGTTTTGATCGGGAAGAACAATACCGTTTGAAAGAGGTTTGCGACGACTTACATAGGAGGGGATGTAAGTTGCTTTTAAGCAATTCAGCAACTCCCTTCATCAGGAAGCTCTATTCTGATAAAAGCAAATATACGATGGTCGAAGTAGAGGCAAATCGTAATATCAATTCGGTTGGCGCTGGCCGGGGAAAGATTAGCGAACTGCTCATCTTCAATAAGTACGACACTGCGTAAGGCGAACCTAGGGTTGTACCGCCGTGCACGAGGTGCTGGCAAGTAAAGTGTGAAAGATAGTGCTATTCTTTTGTCAATATGTCGGGATCGACAGGACTGTTATCCAGGTACATGTGAATAAAATCAAAAACTGCTGCAGCGTAAGGTTTTTCTCCTTTGTAGTACTCGGCCTTTACACGTTGCGCAGCATTCCTGGCTCTCTCCATATCCGGTATAGCCGAAACCACTTCGTCTTTGTAGTATCTAAAGCCATTTAGCTGCTCACGATTGCGAGCTTTCTTTCGGTTCGTTTCGTTTAGGTTGTAAGTCCTAATCGATTCGCGTCCTTTCTCGCTGTTACGCCACTCAGATGCCTCACCATCGTTCTTAAAATAAATATGCTCCTTAGGTTCGTCGTCGTAAGGATGCAGAAGGAGAGGACCTTCCAATTTATCCAGATCCTCCGGTTCGAGATAAAAGATGTCCTCTGCTTTCTGGCTCTTGGTAATTTTTTGCAGCAGTTTGTCGACCTCGTCTACACTCAGCCGCCTAACCGCCACATGCTTGCGAACGGGGAAAAGATCTCTCTTACCTTCGCCCCGATTACACATTTCGCAAGAAGGCAAGAGATTCTTCCAATGGTAAGCCAACCAGAAATAGCCGGGATGAGGAACTTCTTCGCCATCTTCGTCGACAATCGTAACAACCTCGGTGCCCTTTGTATCAAGTTTGACTCTGACGCTTCCCTTGGGTCGAAAGTGTTCGGCGTCTCCCGGAAATCCTACCGTCGGAGTTTCACAATAGGCACATTTATTGTTGAAGACGTTGTCGAGTAACCAATCTCTCAGTTTCTTCCAAACCTCGTTGTCCCATTCCGGCGAGAATTCCGGACGTTTCCCTTCTCTGGTTTTCTTCCACTTGTCCCAAACGGTCGCTCGCCAGTTTTCCCACTGATCGATTACCTCAAGTTGTGCGGCCTTTGCTTCCTGAATCCACTCCTGTGGGAGTTTGTGAGGGTCAAAATTAACGTGGATCATACTTCAGTTCCTCCCGTTAGGTTCTTCTTGAGATTGTCTGCACGTTTGAGGAGCACATCTCCTGATCGCGGTGAAACTTGTTCAAGCTTATTGCCTAAGTCGTGCAGCATCTCAGCCATCGACATTTGTTCGTCGTGCTTCTGCTGATAGCTGTCTGACTGCGGCGGAACGCGCACCATAAGTTCCTGCTTGAGTTGTTCAAATTCTTCATGACGTCCGCCATGGTCCTTCATTTCATAGAGCCTGTAGTAAAGGGCCATCTTTTCCTGAGTCGTCTGATCAAGTGTCGTTCGCAACCCAAACAACATACTCGTCAGTAGCTGGTCCGTGTAGCCGAAGGTAGCGTCGGGCGGCACTAGTAAAACTTCGAGTTTGCCGTTCTCGTCTCTTCCAAAGCGAGATACCTGCGTCGCAGGCATTCCGCCAATCACCAACGGTGAATGCGTGGTGGCAATGAACTGTGCATTGGGAAAGACTTTCTTCAAGTGACCAACCAGGGTTCGCTGCCAGAGCGGATGCAGGTGCGCGTCGATCTCATCCATTAACACCAGCGCATATCGTTGGGTCGGGTCCTCGTCTTGATCGAAGACCTCATAAAGACGTTGCATAAGGATGCCGATCCAGCCAATCAAAGAAATCGTGCCCTGACTCAAACCTTCAAGAGGCACGTTATTTCCATCGGGCGTCTGGAGCAGCACTCTGTTTGTTTTTGCCTGGACACCTACATACTTGAGTTCTATGCCTTCCATTACGCTGGCAATAACGGCGAAAAGCTTCTCCACGAGCATTCGATAACGACCGTCCGCGGAAGAATCATCCGTCGAGCCCTTGATACTCAAATAGTCGAGATTAACGATCCACTGCTTTAGCTTGTCGATACGGGGATCGACATCGCCTTTCACTAATGGCAAAAGATCATCGGACACAGGGCGCGATTTGATCTTGAAGTCGGTGTCAGGTCCCTTCAGCGGAGTCCAACTGGTGGTCCGCAATGGAGGAAACCCGAGGGCCAGCCAGCCTTCGGCTTCAAGAGGTCGCGCGGTGTTTGAGATCATCTCGACCTCGCCGGTACTTGGATTGCGTACGATGTTCGTGACGTAATTCGTCTTATTATCAGTCTCCAAAATGATTGATCCCGAGAGCTTGCCGGCTTTGAGAAGCCGATCGGCGTAAGGCCGCCCCTCTTCACCGCAAAGTGCAATTGCCATCGCTTTCAGAATGGTCGACTTTCCAACTCCGTTATCGCCGAGAAGAATCTGCATGTCGGGATCAAACTCAAGATTCAGGCTATCGAAAGGACCGATGTTTTCAAGCGACAGCCGTTTCAACCTCGACCTCGCGGTCTTTACTTCAACGTGCCGCACCGGATGCTGTTCGACCCTGGCTACCAACATTTCCAGAAACTCTTTTGGTTGCGGAAAGTTTTGAGTCGGCGTGTAAGGAAGAACTTTAATCCCGTAACGCCGATCGAGAAAATCGGCTTTTGCGCGCCAGGTGTTTCCATCAACGGCTACTAATGCGTAATGTTTGCGTCCGATCTCTTTGGGTAGGCTGATGCCCTTTAGGTACGCTTCAATACCTTCAAGACTGGAACCGATAAACAACAAAGTGCGGGAGACGAAGAGCGTCTGCATGAACTGTGAGAATAGACGGTTGCCGGCGACCGCATTTTCATATTGAGCAGGGGCTACAATCACCGTCTCGGGGCGCTGGAGGGTTCCGTACAGCTTAAGAATGAAATGAGCCCGCGTAGTTAAAGCTCCGAGGAGTGCTTCGGCATCGTTTGGCGTGTAGATCTGCTTGCTGTAGATCGGGAGAGCGTGCTCCAGCAGATCGTCGAAGTTGGCTGTAAGCACGGCAGAGAAACTGATCTTTCCCAGCAGGTTGTGAACGGCGGAGGGCGTGACTGAGCGCGAAAAGGTTTTGCGTATGAAAGCGTTGAGATGGACCAGTTCATCACCCGTTCCAACACGGCTGATTATGCTGTCGGCAACCTGATCGGTGTAACCTATGTCGATTTCGGCGGCGTAAACATTGACTTCGTCATCTCTGATGATTTTCCTGTCCGCGGCCCAGGCGAGAAGGAGATGAACGAAGTCTTTCCACATTGGGAGTCCGCTTTGCGCACCTAGGCCCGCGCCTGCGTAGAGAACGCATTCGCCGAGGGTGGCTGCTTCGATCAAGTCTGGCGGGAGTTCTTTCGGCAGTGAAAGGAAAGCGGAACTGGCTGGCTTCTCAATCGGAACTGCTTTTTTGCCTCTGGTGGTTTTTAAATCATAGAGATAGAGACCAAGCAGACCGAGCAACACATAGGCGGTAATTGCTATGGCAATCTTGCCACTCGTTCTTAAGACCCGGATTGTGTTGTAGGACAAAAGCACTACGCCCTTTTCATCCACGTAAGCGATAGCGTCTTCATTAGAAACGATGTGGTGGATATATTCGGACGGCGACGCCACATATCTTGTGCTCTCTCCTTCCGTCAGCAAATAAATGTTCCCATATCCCCCAACCAATAGACTGTTGTTGTTGTAGAAGGACAACGCTACAACTGGTCTAGGTGCTTCGAGTTGAATACTCACGTCCCCAGTACCGTCTGGCTGAGTGAGAAAAATCATGTGACTGCCGGTAGACACTCCCAGACGGCCTGTGTCGGATACGGCTAGTGTAAAGCGGTCGAGCGAAGTGGGAGGATAACCATGCGGCGGTGCGTCTTTCGTCAGCGCTCTCATATCGAGAACGACGACGCCCGCATTGATTGCTGAAACCACCGCTAAAAAGTTCCCGAATGGTTTCATTATTGTTGGAGTGTTAAGTTTTGTGAGTGCACTACCGACAATCGAGTACTGGCGATCACGAAACTCAATTTTTCCGTCTGTGTAAGCCACGGCTATCATGGCGCTGTCGGTAAATGCTAGTCCCGAGACCCCTTCGAGTTGGAGTGTATCAGGCCACACAATTGGGCCTTCCGGGTGGGCGACAATCAGATTGCCCATGTATAGGAAAGCAACTCGTTGCCCGTCTCGGGATATCGCTACTTTACTGTTAGCCTCCCCATCAGATCTCCCTGCGAGATCCAAAGGACTCAATGACTTCAGGTTCAGGCGTTCGTTAGTCCGCGGGTCTGTGCTGTCTTGAGGGTCCGAGGCGTAAGTCCAACGTTCAATTATGGCCTCCCCATGGAACTCGCTGCGGACCGGTCCCGAGCCGTCTGGACCCCAGACCAAAACGTCAAATTCAAAGTAGCGTGTACGCTTGGGAGATGACTTGATGGCAATCAGATCACCACTAGGTGAGAACCAAAGAGCTTCCAGATTGTTATCGTCGTAACCAGCAATTTGACGTGTAACCAGATCCTCGCGCAACGCATACTTCCGGATATAAAGCCCCGCAATAGCGCAGACAATCAACGCAATCGCCAGGTATTTCAACGAGAGCGGAAGCTTTGCGAACTTGTCGCCTATGATGACGGGCGCGTCTCTTAGTAAAACAAGGAAGTCTGTCACAGGAATCCTTTCCGGATGGGAGCACACACGGCGTAAAGATCCGTGGTCACGGTCAGGCCAAATTTAAAGAGCGGTGAACTAGCGTCGCTTTGAAGTAGGAAAAACCCAGTCCTGATTACTTAACGAGGTTTGAGGTTCGAAATCCTTTACAATACCGTCCGACATTCGAGTAGTGGCGCATTGTACACCGATACCGCACTGCGGCAAATGAAATCCTTGAGGGAAAACATCCTGAGCACCTTTCTTCCGGAACTCGTTTATTACGAGGGTAAGTTTCTCAGCGACACCGCGATAGTTTGTGACGACGAGGGCAAGATTGATCATTTTACAAGTCCTGGCAGCGCCATAGACCCGGTTCGATTACCGGGCCGCGCCTTACTCCCCGGCCTCATCAATGCTCACTCGCACGCGTTTCAGCGTGTGATTCGTGGGCGAACGGAGCACCGGTCGCAACACACAACCGACAGTTTCTGGACCTGGCGCGAGCAGATGTACGCCGCCGCAAACAGGCTCAAGCCGGAGGATATCTACGCCGCTTCACGCATGGCGTTTCTCGAGATGGCGTTGACGGGCATTACCGCGGTCGGTGAGTTTCACTACATTCATCACACACCTGACGGCTCGTCCTATTCGGATCCGAACCTGCTCGAACGTGAAGTGATCCGAGCGGCGCGAGACGCCGGCATTCGCATCGCACTCCTGCGCGTTGCGTATGCGCGCGCGGGTTACGAGCGCGAACCCGATCCGCAGCAGGTTCGCTTTATCGAAGCGTCGCCTGAGATCTATTTACAACATCTCGAACAGTTGCTCGGCGCGCCCGAGTTAAAAGACGGAATGGCGTGGGCCGGTGTTGCGCCGCACAGCGTTCGCGCTGTTCCCCTCGACTACTTGAAAACGATCGTTGCGTTTGCAAACGAGCGCGGCCTGCCGGTTCACATGCATGTCGCGGAACAACCGGCGGAAGTTGAAACGTGTATCGAGGAGTATGGCCGCTCGCCGGTGGCGCTGCTGGAAACGGAAGGCCTGCTGAGCAAACGTTTCACCGCCGTTCATGCAATTCACGTTACGCCGAAAGCCATTGGTGCCCTCGCGCGCGCCGGTGCTTTAGTGTGCGCATGTCCGACGACGGAGCGAAATCTCGGCGACGGCGTCGTGCCTGTTGATGCTTATTTCGATGCCGGCGTGCGAGTGGCGCTCGGAAGTGATAGCCAGGTACAGATCGATCTACTTGAAGACGCGCGCGAGCTCGAGTATCACCTGCGTCTTCAGCAAACAGCGCGAAACGTGCTTGCGCCGCTCGAGGACACGAGCACTGCCGCTCTCGCGCGCCGCCTCTTTGATTGCGCGACGATCAACGGTGCTATGAGTATCGGATTTCAGGGCGGAAAGCTGGAACGGGGAGCGCCGGCTGACTTCTTCACCGTTGATCTTAACGATCCCTCGATAGCCGGAGCATCGGCAGACGATCTTTTGCCGAACATCGTGTTCTCACTTTCGCGTGCGGCCGTTCGCGACGTGGTTGTCGGCGGAAAACAGATTGTTGAAAACGGACGTCACATAGATCAGGAAGCGATTATTAATAACTTTACCAACCGATGACACCGATAAAAGAGACCCTCGCACAACTTGTTCGGATCGATTCCGTTTCTTCGCGATCGAACACGGAGATTATCGAATACCTCGAACGTCGCTGCGCGGCGATGCAGCTCGTGACACGACGTTTTCCTTATCGCGACGAACACGGCCTCGAGAAGTTGAACCTGATCGCGACGACGGGCGCTGATGTCGCCGACGTCGAACTCGCTCTCGTGGGCCATACGGACACTGTCCCTTACGATCCGAATTGGACTGAAGCCACAAATCTCACCGAGCGCGGCGACAAACTCTTCGGACGCGGCTCGTGTGACACAAAAGGATTTATCGCCGCTGCCCTCACCGCCCTCGAAAGTGTCGAGCTAGCGCAACTGCAAAAACCACTTGCGCTGATATTCACTGCGGATGAAGAGATCGGCTTGCGCGGGGCAAAGCACCTGGCCCAGGCGAAACCTTTGCGCGTGCGGTATAGCATCGTCGGCGAACCGACGTCGCTCAAACCGATTCGCGCGGGAAAGGGGTATTCGCTCGCGGAAGTGATCGTGAAAGGACGCGAAGCTCACAGCGCTTATCCGTCACTCGGGGCGTCGGCGGTATTTCGCGCCGCGCGGCTCATCAATCGTCTCGAAGCGATCGGAGTGCAACTTCGGAAGGATCAACACGCCGCTTTTGATCCGCCGTTCACGACACTCAATATCGGATTGATTCATGGCGGCTCAGCGAAGAATGTCCTCGCCGGCGAGTGTCGCTTCACACTCGAGTGGCGGCCCATTCCCACGCAACCGTCAGAGCACGTTCTCAATTTGTTTAACTCCGCTATCGAGGAAGAGATGCAGGCTGATCCTGACTTTCAGTGCGAGGTGGATGCGAGTCGCGCGGATTCAGGATTTGAGACTGCGCCGGAGTCGCCGTTGATCAAGTTGATAGAAAAGGCGACGGGGATTGAGTCAGGCACTGTAGCTTTCGGAACTGAGGCGGCTCAGATGATGGCGCTCGGAAGTGAATCCGTTGTGATTGGTCCCGGGGACATTCGCGAAGCCCATCGCACGGGGGAATTCGTGCCGATGGCTGAACTCGAGCGTTGCGCGGAGATTCTGAAGCAGGCCATCAGTGAACTGTGTAGCGATTGAATGAATTTCCTCGCAAAGGCGCAAAGACGCAAAGAAAGAATTAAGAGAGATTTCCTTTGCGTGTTTGCGCCTTTGCGAGGAAGCTTTCGCTCGTGGTAGTTTCTCAACCGATGTACCGCATTACCAAGATCTACTTTGCACTCGTAATCCTTCTGGTTTCCTGCTCTCCACTTTCTGCGCAGGACGCGCCACTCACCAGTAAAGAAGTCGTTAGCCTGCTCTATCAACTTCCACGCAATCCGGGTATGCGCGACGAGATCATCGACCAGATCCGAAAGCGCGGCATCGGCTTCCCGTTAACAGACGGCATGCGCTCCGTCGTTGCCACTAAGAGCGGTAACGATCCCCTGCTGCGGCGTACGCTCGAAGAAGCTGAACGCCGTCGTGTAAATCCAACTGCATCAGCACTTCCCTCAGAAACTGAAGGTAACGAACTTCTCGAACGCACGCGCAACGTGACGCTCGCCGCCGCCGGTGCGATGCCCGACTTCCTCGTCAAGCAAATCATCAAACGCTCCGTCGCATACGGCACGACCGCAAACTGGATCCCGCAGGACAATCTCACGATCGCGGTGGGTTACCGCGCAAATGTCGGCGAGGAGTACAAGATTCTCACGATCAACGGAATGCCCGCCGCCGAAGACGTGAAAGCCAGCCGCGACTACAGCAAGCAGGCTCCGAAGGGCGCGTCGTCCAGCGGCGTGGAATATATCTCGGCGCTCGCGGATGTGTTCAAACCGGAGTCGAAAACAGAATTTCGGATGGTCGATACAGATGTTGTTCAGACTCGAAGGACTGTCGTCTACGAGTACGTGATCAAGAAAGACTTTTCACAACTGACGCTGAGCCTCGCCGACACGGGCGCACGCGCCGTCGTCGGTTCGCGTGGCCGTCTCTGGATCGATCGCGAGCTTGATCGCGTGCTGCGTTTCGAACAGATTGCCACCGAGATCCCGGCTGACTTTCCGATTACGGCTGCAAGCAGTTTGATCGACTACGACTGGGTGTCGATCAATGAACGAAAGTATTTGCTGCCGACGCATTCAGAAATTCTCCTGACCACGATCAATCCAAAGTTTGTGCTTCAGAGTCGTAACGATGTTCGATTCCGCGGTTATCAGAAGTTTAGCGCTGAGCTGAAGGTCATCGACGAAGTAGACGGAGACGACGAACCAGAGCCGCCAGTGAAGCCTCCCAAAACCGACAAGCCATAGTCATATCATTCTGTCTACGATTGTGAACGCCTGAAGCCCAGGTGTTTACATCCGGCTACACGCAAAAATCATTGCAACCGCGAAATCCTCTTTGTTTCCGGTCTGCGCACCTCGATCCGCACACGGTACAGCCCTTGCAGACCATACAAGCGAGGAAGGTAGGAAATCGCCCTTAGATGAAGCCCAGGATTTTGATCGTTGACGATGATGCAGCGATTACACAGCAACTTTATTGGACCTTGTGTGACGAGTACGACGTGGTAACCGCAAACGACATGCAGACCGCTATTCGGCGCGCGACCTTTTACAAGCCGGATATTTCGATACTCGATTTACAAATGCCGCCCGAGAGAGATTCGCCGGCAACCGGACTGCGACTGCTCGAATTCATTAAAGGCCATCTGCCACAGTCGCGCGTGCTGATCATGAGTTCAAACAGCGAACCGGAAGTGCGTAGAAAATGTTTTGCTTCCGGCGCGGACGGATTTTTTGCGAAGCCCTTCGAACTCGAGGACATGCTTGCGAGTATCTGCAAACTGACTCCTGTTCACAGGCTGGAATTGTTCGCACACATTCTTTGACGAATCCGGATGCCACTCCCTTTGGCATCCGTACGACACCGGAGATGAAACCCTCTTCATCGGACGGTGTGCTCGAGGGCCCCCGCTGACGTTGCCCAACACAGAAGCGGGGGCCGATTTATTTTGGAGGCGGCGGCTTGACGCCACTTTGTTCTCGAATGCGTGTGTTCGAGACAAAAGCGGCGTCAAGCCGCCGCACTCCAAAATGGTAAATGCTCGGGCTCTCTGCCATAATCCATCCCGTAAACAAATCAAACCAGAATGAGCGAAGCAAACGACAAAGTGCTTGGAGTGCGCGATCTCCCATTGTTCCCCCTCCCAGTGGTCCTGTTTCCCGGCGTACCTCTGCCGTTACACATCTTCGAGCCACGCTATCGCCAGATGCTTTCCGACATTCGTGTGTCAAAGAATCTGTTTGGCCTGGCTTACTTTGATCCCAGCAGTTCCGGAAACGAAATTCCGCCCACGGGTCACGTAGGCTGTGTCGCTGAAGTCACTGAGACACAGAGTTTTCCCGACGGCCGTTCCAACATCCTCACCATTGGCGTGATCAGATATCGCATCGAGTCGTACGTAGAGCGCGGCGATCCATACCTCGTGGTCCAGGTGACTTACTTCGAAGACGATGAAGAAGACGAGGCGCATCTCGAAGGTTCTGCGAAAGAAGTGGCGGAGACTTTCACCCGTATCGCGCAGGCCGTGCGCACCATCAACGACGAGCGCGCTGCTTTGCCTGACATTTCAGACACTGAGCCGCAGCGTCTGTCTTTTCTCGTCGCCGCGGCCATGGAGATCGAAGCGGACGTAAAACAGGAACTGCTGGAACTCCGTTCAACCTCGCAGCGTTTGGAACGCCTGCGCGCCATGTTAACGATCGCGGTGAAGGGTTATGAAGAACGCGCGCGGATACACGAACTCGCGAAAAGTAACGGGCACAGCGGCAGAAGGATTGAGTTGGAATGAGTAATTCGCCGGAAGCGCAGGTCAGTATTCGCGTTCTGTTTTTTGGCGCCGCGCGTGACGTAGTGGATTCGAATCCACTCGAGCTCTCCCTCGCTGCGCCCGCAACTGTGTCGAGTGCTTTCCAGAAACTGGTCGAGAGATTTTCCCAGCTTGAACGCTTTGGACGCTCATTGTTGTTTGCCGTGAACCAGGAATACGCCACGCCCGACACTTTGCTTGCGGAGAACGATGAGTTAGCTGTGTTTCCGCCGGTGAGTGGCGGATCCAGTTGCGACTACCGGTGTCCGTTGGATTTTTTTGAGTTGACCACGGAGCCGATCGACGTGGGCCAGGTTGCCAGACGCGTGGTCCTGCCCGAGTGTGGGGCCACCGTGACGCTCGATGGATACGCGCGCGAATGGACAAACGGCAAACGTACTCTTTACCTGGTTTACGAAGCGTACGATCAGATGGCTTTGATTGAAATGCAGCGCCTGGGTGCTGAAGCTCATAAACGTTTCGAGATTGCTCACCTCGGGATTGTGCATCGAACCGGACGCCTCGATATTGGGGAAACGAGCGTCGTGATTGCGGCGAGCGCGCCACACCGACAGGCCGCGTTCCAGGCTTGCGAATGGGCCATCAAAGAGCTCAAACGTACTGTGCCCATCTGGAAAAAAGAGATCTTCGAAAACGGGGAAGAGTGGGTAACGCCCCAAACCGGCACAGAATAGTCACGCCACAAAGAAGCACAAACTCACAAAATAATAAGCAACGGCGCCCAACTCTTTTCGAGTTTTGGGCGCCGTTGTTGTTTCTGATCAGTAGTGCTTTTTGTGCCTTATTGTGGCGCGTCCTCTGTTTCTTCTTCGGCGGCGGCTTCGACGAGCGAGGCGCTCGTCACCTTGTCGTTCGCATCTGTCTTGATGAGGCGCACGCCCTGCGCGCTGCGGCCGGTCTTCCGGATATGGTCAGCTTCGAGTCGAATGAGCTTCCCTTGTTGGGTAATGATCATTATCTCCGACTCGTCTTCTACCGGGAACACCGCCACCACTTTCCCTGTCTTATCGGTCGTCTTCATATTGATGACGCCCTTACCGCCGCGTGACTGGAGTCTGTAGGTGGTGATCGGCGTCTGCTTGCCGTAGCCCTGTTCTGAGACCGACAACATTCGCTCGGTGTCCTCGGCGGAGACCGCGCAAACCGATACCACGTAATCATCCTGGCGCAACTCGATACCACGCGTCCCGCGAGTGGCCCGGCCCATCGGACGCGCATTCTTCTCGTCAAAGCGAATGGCAAGTCCGTTGTGCGTGGCGATGAATATGCGTTTAGTGCCGTCAGTCAAAATCACGTCAAGCAACTGATCGCCTTCGTCTACGTTGATCGCGATGATGCCGTTGGTGCGAATGTTCTGGAAGTCGGCCAGCGACGTCTTCTTGATCACGCCTTTGCGAGTGACCATGACGACGTAGCGTCCTTCGGCAAACTCCCGCACCGGAACCACCCCCGCGAGCCTGCGATCCGAAGGTATGTTGATGAGATTCACGACGGCCTTGCCCCGAGCCGAAGCCGCGGCGTCAGGCACTTCGTGTACTTTTATTTTGTAGACCATGCCGTCGTCCGTGAAGATCATCAGGTAGGCATGAGTCGTGGCGATAAAAAGGTGCTCGACGAAATCGCCGTTCTTTGCGGCAGCGCCAAAACGGCCTTTGCCGCCGCGTCCCTGACGCGAGTAAGTCGTGATCGGCGTTCGTTTGATATAACCACTGTTAGTGACAGTGATCGCAACGTCTTCGTCGGCGATGAGATCCTCGATCGAAAGTTCGACACCTTCGTCAACGATCTCTGTTCGCCGCCCGTCGCCAAAATCTTTTTTGACTTCTTCGAGCTCTTTCGCAATCACGCGTCGCAGAGATCTCTCGTTGCCGAGAATCTCTTCGAGTTCCGCGATGAGCTTGATTATCTGTTCGTATTCATCGGTGATTTTCTGACGCTCGAGCGCCGAGATACGTCGCAGTTGGAGGTCGAGAATCGCCTGCGCCTGGATCTCAGAGAAGGCGAGCTCAGTCATCGCTTTCTGCAACTTCGCGAGATACGTCTTGAGTTGAACATCGGAAGGAACACCCTTCCAGGTCGTCACCTCGCTCGTCGTTTTCAACTTGCCCGTCAGCCACTGCCGCGCCTCATCGACCGAGCGCGAATTGCGAATCAGGGTAACGATGTAATCGAGCGCATCGATTGCTTTCGTGAGTCCTTCGAGTATGTGCGCGCGCGCCTTGGCTTTGCGGAGCTCGTATTCAGTCCGCTTGCGGACCACTTCACGACGAAACTCGATAAACGCCTCGAGCATCTGCTTGAGATTCAAAACTCGAGGCTGGCCATTCACGATCGCCAGATTGATGACACCAAACGACGACTGCATCGGCGTCAACTTGTACAACTTATTCAGCACGACCTGCGGCACCGCATCACGCTTCAACTCAACCACGATGCGCATCCCGGTGCGGTCTGACTCATCACGCAGATCGGAAATACCGTCGATCTTCTTTTCGTTGATCAACTCGGCGATGCGTTCGATCAAACGCGCCTTGTTGACCTGGAAAGGAATCTCGGTAATCACGATCGCGTCGCGTTCCTGTGCGCCGCGTCCGATGCGATCGATTCCCGCGCGTGCGCGCAACTGCAAAACGCCGCGGCCGTCGACATACGACTTTCGAATTTCCTCGCGGCCGTAAATAAATCCGCCGGTCGGAAAATCCGGACCCGTAACGATTTTCGTGAGGTCCTGAACTTCCAACTCCGGTTTCGCCAGCAGGGCCAAAGTCGCATCGACGATCTCGGTGATGTTGTGAGGCGGAATCTTTGTCGCCATACCCACGGCGATTCCGTCAGAACCGTTGATCAGCAGGTTCGGAACGCGCGCCGGTAAAACGGTCGGCTCACTCAGCGACTCGTCATAGTTGGGCTGAAATGTGACTGTCTCTTTCTCGATATCGGCGAGGATTTCATTCGCCAAACGCGCCATGCGTATTTCCGTGTAACGCATCGCCGCCGCTGCATCGCCGTCTACTGAGCCGAAATTTCCCTGCCCGTCGATCAACGGGTAACGCATGGAAAAGTCCTGGGCCAGACGCACGATCGTGTCGTAGACCGGCATGTCGCCATGCGGGTGATACTTACCGATGACGTCACCGACGATGCGCGCGCTCTTCTTGTACGGCTTGTTGTAAGTGTTGCCGAGCTCATGCATGGCCCACAACACGCGCCGGTGGACCGGCTTCAAACCGTCACGAATATCCGGCAACGCGCGGCCGATGATTACCGACATAGCGTAGTCGAGATACGATCGCCGCATCTCGTCTTCGATGTTTATATGATTGCGTTCAGAAGTTGTTTCCATCTACTAGCCTTTCCAGTACAATCCGCCACGCAGTCAGCCCCGCTGAAGAGATACCGAGCTTGAGTTTGGCGCTTTTTCAGGGAAAGAAAACGGGTGAAGCATGTACGTCAAAGTAGCCCGTATTTTAGCCTTTTTTGACTGTAATTGGCAATCGCGAAATAGGCGAAAACTCTAATAAAATCAATAGCTTTGTGTAGGCACTCCCGGCGTTTTTTGTCGCTTCCCAACCTTCGTCGGCTCCCATGAGTGAAGAGCGAAATTGGAAACGAATTCGAGAACGATTGTCACTGCATCTGCCGGTGCGGATTCAGGGGCGTGAAACGCCCGATTTTAGTTGGACCGAGGTGACCAGACTCGCGAATGTGACTCCTTTCGGAGCCGGTTTTAGTCTCAAACGTCCGACCGAAAAGGGCCGCTTGTTATACATGACGATCCCGATGCCGCGACAGTTGCGCGTGTTTGATCACGTGGAGGATCAATACCGGATCTGGGCCGTCGTGCGATACATGAGACCGAGAGTTGAAGGTAAGCAAACAGTTTTCGATGTCGGCGTGGCCTTCATCGGAAAACGCGCGCCCGCCAGTTATGAGAAAGAGCCGTGGAAGCGCTATGAGATCTCTACTACACCTTTCCAGACTGTGCCTGCCGGTGAAGAGATGGTGAGACTCGTGCTGTCCGAGGAGGAGGGCAGTTATACCAGGCACACTATTCCCGTTGAGATGCGAGTCGACACAGTAAACCCGGACGGTGAGATCGTCGAAAGCGAAGATACGGTCACAGAAAACATCAGTGCTCGCACGGCAACTCTCTTTACCACTCTACAAATTCCCGAAGGCCGCTTCATCCGGCTCACAAACACACAACAAGGCATTACCGCACATGCAGCCATTCGCTCTCGAACGATGGGAGCGGACGGCGTTTCGCGTATTCATGTCGAGTTCATTGATAAGGAATGGCCGTTGTAAGATAGCCCGAAGCGAGTTAAAGCGATCTTGAGTACCAACGGCACATTTCCGATCAAGAAGAACGAACCTCGAGCACTGAGCAGCCGTTCGATGTTCCCGCAATGGGCGCTCGAATTAATCCGGCCCATCGTTGCGTTTCTGAGCCGGCTGTTGTGGAAGATTGAGTTTCGTGGGACGGAGAACGTGCCGGAACATGGTGGCGTGATCATCGCCGCCAATCATCAAACTTACCTCGATCCATTCTGGCTTTCGCTCAGAATCAAACGGCCCACGCGTTATCTCGCGTGGAGCGCGGCTTTTCGCTGGCCCATCGTCGGGAAATTTCTCACGTGGTTTGGCGCATGGCCGCTTGCGCTTGAAGGCAGCGATCCGGCGGCGATTCGTCGCTCACTGCAATGGCTGCGTGACGGTGGCGCGGTGGTTATTTTTCCTGAAGGTGGACGCAGCACGGTGACTGGCTCACTCGACCGGTTCAAAGCCGGCGCTGTGCGGCTGGCCCTCGAAGCACAGGTGCCGATACTTCCGGTAACGATCAAGGGCGGCAATCGCGTGTGGCCCAGGGGCTGGCGCTTTCCGCGACCGGGGAAAGTAGTTGTCACTTATCATCCGCTTTATCACGCGGAGCAATGCGCGGACGAGGAGACGCGGGCATGCGCGCGTCGGGAGAGTGAGCGATTGGCGCAGGTGATTGCGTCGGCGCTTTGATTGGGCGATCAAATCATTTTCCATTTTGGAGTGCGGCGGCTTGACGCCGCTTTAGTCTCGAACACACACCCTTCCGAACAAAGCGGCGTCAAGCCGCCGCACTCCAAAGATAATACTCATCCCAACACGCGCATCATCGCTTCATGCACCAGCCCATTCGTCGCCAGAACCTGCTCTGTGTAAATATTCAACGGCTCATCCTTGAAGTTCGTAACGCGACCGCGCGCTTCACGGATCAACAACGCCCCCGCCGCGATGTCCCACGGACTTAGACCATCCTCCCAGAATCCATCGAAACGGCCACACGCCACGTACGCGAGATCGAGCGCCGCCGAACCATCGCGCCTGACTGCCTGCGCCGCGAGAGTGAAGTTTGTAAACTCCCGCGCGAAGTCGGGACGTTCGCGCACGTTATACGGAAAACCCGTACACAACATCGCGCCACTCAACTCCTCAACTTCCGACACAAGGATCTTGCGATCGTTGAGCGTTGCGCCCTGCCCTCGTTCAGCGGTAAACATTTCGTCTCGCATCGGATCGTAAATCACGCCCATTTCGAGCTCGCCGTTATGTTCCAACGCGATCGAAACGCAGAAACAGGGATAGCCGTGTGCGTAGTTTGTCGTGCCGTCGAGCGGATCGATGATCCACTTCCAATCACTCCGTCTGCCGCCCACCAGCACAGCCTCGCCTGACTCCTCCGCGAGAATCCCGTGTTGTGGAAAGTAAGAACGAATCCTCTCGATGATCAGATTTTCAGCCGCAATGTCGGCCTCGGTAACAAGATTGATGTCGCCCTTCGTGCTGATCTTCGCCACGCCGAGATGTTGGATCAGGAGGCTACCGGCCTCGCGGGCAATACCAGTTGCAAAGTTAAGCACGTGAAGCTCCCGTCGCCTTTGTTGGAGGTAGTCGCATTTTTTGCGCTGCTATTTTTAGAACCTCGCGAACTTGCCGATCCCAGTAAGCCCATGAATGATCGCCGGGCAGTTGTCGAAACTCGTGCGGTATTTTCTTTTCGACCATCAGACCAGCGAGTTCGCGATTGGACGGAAAGAGCAAAGGCGAATCTTCCGTGCCGCAGTCAAAGTAAAAGTAAGGCAGCGAACGGACACGATCGGGCGGCAACTTTCCGACGAGTTCGAAAAGGTCGTTGGCAAGACGTGTGTTGCTGCCCGCTGGACCAAAGAGTTTCAGCGAATCTCCCCAACCTGCGGCGCCGAATTCCTGTTCAGTAAATCGCGCCGCGGGGAAAGCACCACTCATCGAAGCCGCAAAAACGAAAGTCCCTGGCGACTTCAAGCCAAATTTGATCGCGCCATAACCACCCATCGATAGTCCCGCGATCGAGCGCCCATAACGCGCCTCGATCGTGCGATAACGCTGCTGCACGTCTGGAATCAGTTCCTGAAGAATATAACTCTCATACTTGTCTGTCGGGATCATGGCGCTGTCTGTGTACCAACTGTCGTTGCCTTCGGGGGTGACGACGATCAGGCGATACTCGGACGCGTAATCGGCGATGTTGGAACGCCTGACCCAATCGGAGTAGTGACCGGTTAGACCATGCAGCAGGTAGAGAACGGGATAACGCGTGGTTCGCGAAGTGTCGTAGTCGGTGGGAAGAATTACGTTGTACGGAAGTGTCGTGTTGACGAGTTTGCTTTGGAAGCGAACCGTCTCGACACGCGCCTTTGCGAATGCGGAGACGCAAAGTAAGAGAGAGAGGAAAACTGCTCTGGAAATGTTATTCGTGAATCGCATATAAGAATTTCTCGCAAAGGCGCAAAGAGGCAAAGAAAAACTCAAATTCCTCCGCGTCTTCTTTGCGCCTTTGCGTCTTGCGAGGAAAATCACGCGCTCAACAACGGAATACTGATCTCTTTTTCTCGCGCCGTCTGCTCCGCTTCCTCGTAACCCGCATCGACATGCCGCGCTACACCAAGTCCCGGATCGTTCGTCAACACACGATTGAGACGCTTCGCCGCTTCATCAGTCCCATCAGCAACCGACACCTGTCCTGCATGTAAAGAATAACCAATCCCAACTCCGCCGCCATGATGAAACGAAACCCAACTCGCGCCGCTCGCGGTGTTTAGCAGAGCGTTGAGGATGGGCCAATCCGCAACCGCATCCGATCCGTCTTTCATCGCTTCCGTTTCGCGAAACGGCGACGCCACCGATCCCGTGTCGAGATGATCGCGGCCAATCGCGATCGGCGCCTTCAGATCGCCACGTTTGACCAGATCGTTGATCGCCTCGCCCATCTCCGCCCGTTCGCCATAACCCAGCCAGCAGATACGCGCAGGTAGGCCCTGGAAATGAACACGATCGCGCGCCAGGCGCAGCCAGCGATTCAACGTGCGATCTTCGGGAAACATCTCGAGGGCGAGGTCGTCAGTCTTGCGAATATCTTCCGGATCGCCGGAAAGCGCCACCCAGCGAAACGGTCCTTTTCCCTCACAGAAAAGCGGCCGAATGTACTCGGGAACAAACCCGGGTATCTCGAACGCGTCCGTGCAGCCCGCGTCGAGTGCCTGCTTGCGAATGTTGTTGCCGTAATCAAAAGCAACTGCGCCCGCGCGTTTGAGTGCAAGCATCGCTTCGACGTGCCGCGCCATCGACTCCATCGACGCTTGAACATACGCGGCCGGATCTTTTTCGCGTAGCTCGGCAGCTTCGTCGAGCGTGTGACCCGCGGGCACGTAACCGTTCAACGGATCGTGAGCGCTCGTTTGATCCGTTACGGCATCAACTTTTACTCCACGCCGCACCAGCTCCGGCAACACCTCCGCACAATTACCAACGAGGCCGACGGAGATTGCCCGTTTCTGATCCTGCGCGTCTTCGCAGATGTCGAGTGCTTCGTCGAGCGTCATCGCGATGCGATCGCAGTAACCGTTACGAACACGACGCTCGATGCGAACGGGATCGACGTCGATTCCCAGAAAAACCGCGCCGTTCAGAGTCGCCGCGAGAGGCTGCGCACCGCCCATGCCGCCCATGCCGCCTGAAACAACAAGTTTTCCGGAGAGATCGCCGCCAAACTGTCTGTCCGCCATCGCGGCAAACGTCTCGAACGTGCCCTGCACGATGCCCTGCGTACCGATGTAGATCCAACTGCCTGCGGTCATCTGCCCGTACATCATCAGGCCGCGACGTTCGAGTTCGTGAAAGTGTTCCCAGTTGGCCCACGCGCCGACGAGATTTGAATTCGCGATCAGCACGCGCGGCGCGTACTCGTGAGTGCGAAAAACCGCGACGGGCTTGCCTGATTGGACGAGAAGCGTCTCGTCGTTTTCCAGTTCGCGCAACTCGCGCACGATGGCGTCGAAGGCGGCCCAATTGCGCGCTGCCTTGCCGGCGCCGCCATAGACGATCAGTTGCTCCGGTTTCTCGGCGACTTCCGGATCGAGATTGTTCATCAGACAGCGCAGCGCCGCTTCCTGGTGCCAGCCCTTGCAACTTAACTCAGCACCGCGCGGCGCGCGGACCACTCTGTTTTCCATTAGTCCTGCGCGTTCCAAAAGCGGCTAAACCACCCGGCTTTTCCTTCCTTCTGCACGAGTTGTCCAAACTCACCGGGGTCGAGCCACACACCGCTGCAGTTCTCGCAGGTGTCAATCATGACGCCTTCGAAGTTGCTCTCTTTCAAACTCCCATTACAACGCGGACACTTCATCGACGAAAGACCCGCGGCTTTGGCGTCTTCGGCCACCTTCATCTTCGCGCGCAGCTTCTCAATCGCTTCCTGGTTTTTGCGATGAAAATACTCTTCCTCGATACTTTTTCTGCGATCGTCCATTCCGTTTGCCATTACATTCCTCCCTCAACAAGAATTTCCTCGCAAAGGCGCAAAGGCGCCAAGTTGATTCAATTTAACTTTGCGTCTTTGCGCCTTTGCGAGGAAAAACTATAGCGCCGCAAACGCACCACTCCTGATCGCCGCCGTAATTTTCTCAATGTCGCCCGACATCGATCGATCGATCGTCAACGGCGCAACAAGCCCGCGAACGACGTCATACGCCTGTTTCACTCCGCGACCCGGAGCGAGCGGCGCGTGAAACTCGAGACCCTGGGCGGCTGTCATCAACTCGATTGCCGTCGCCATCTCCGCAAGTTTCACAATCGCTCTCAACTTCGTCGCCGAAGTCATTCCCATCGACACGTGATCCTCTTTCCCGCCGTCAGTCGGAACGTTGTCAATGCTCGCCGGATGGGCCAGCACTTTCGCTTCGTTCAGAAGCGCGACGGCCGTCACCTGCATCATCATGAACCCGGACGAGATCCCCGGCTGCGTCGTCAGAAACGGCGGCAGTTCTTCGTTTGAATCGGGATTTACCAGCCGATCGATGCGCCGCTCAGTGATACTCATCAAGTCTGTCAAAGCAATTGCGGCGTAGTCAAAAACCAGTGCGAGCGGCGCGCCGTGAAAGTTTCCGCCCGACAACACTTCCCCGGTCTCGGAAAATACCAAAGGATTGTCGGTCGCGCTGCCACTCTCGATTTCGACGACTTGCCGCGCGTGGTCCAATGCACTTCGAATCGCGCCGTGAACCTGCGGCATGCAACGCAAACTGTAAGCGTCCTGCACACGCGGATCGTTGTTGAGATGCGATTCACGAATCTCACTCTCGTGCATCAACTCTCGCAGGTGAGCCGCGACCGCCACCTGGCCGGGATGAGGACGCGCGGCATGAATGCGTTCATCAAACGCGACGGGCGTGCCTTTCAAAGCCTCGAGCGTCATTGCGCCCGCAACGTCTGCGAGACGCACGAGTCGTTGGGCGCGATGAAGCGCAAGCGCGCCGACTGCGCCCATCGCCTGAGTGCCGTTCAGAAGCGCCAGGCCTTCCTTCACTTCCAATTGCAGAGGCGAGATGTGGCTACGCTGGAGCGCTTCGGCGGCGGTTAAGAGTTCGCTGTGATAAAAGACTTCGCCTTCGCCGATCGCGGCGAGAGCAAGATGGGCGAGTGGCGCCAGATCGCCGCTCGCGCCGACGCTTCCCTTCTCCGGAATGACCGGAGTGATACCGTGTTCGAGCATCGCGATCAACGTTTCGATCACGAGGGCTCGCGCGCCGCTGAAACCTCCCGCCAATACGTTCGCGCGCAGAAGCAGCATCGCACGCGCCTCAGCCTCGGGCAGCGGTTCACCCAGGCCACATGAGTGACTGCGCACGAGGTTGAGTTGCAACTGCATCAGGTCAGAGCGGTCGATACTTACGTCCGACAGCTTTCCGAACCCTGTGTTCACTCCATAAACCGTGCGTCCTTCCGCAACAATGTTCTGGACCACTTCACGCGCCTGTTCGACGCGCGCGCGCGCCTCGGCCCCGAGCACTACCTGTTCCCGGCCCTGCGCGACGTCTACGATTTGCTGGAGAGTGAGTTGTTGACCGTTGAGCTGAAGCATAAACTCGCTAACGAACCTCAGCTCGTTTATCGGGTGTTTCGGAGATGTCGATCTTCTTGAACTCTGACGTGGTTGCGGCGCCACTGCGCACGCGTTGACGCGCGCGTTTTGCGCGTACGGTGGTTCGTCTGGTGGTTGCGGCAGTCCAACTCGTCATTCGTTTCAGTGGTTGTAAAGAGAATTCGTGTTTCGGCAGCACTTCGCCCGTAGCTTCGCGCAGCCGCACGGTTCCAATCGCGAAAACAGCCACAGCGGCATTGAACACTATTCCGATGACAAATACGATCCAACCGGGAACGACTCCGACGGTTGCTCTTTCGATAAAAGCGTCGAAGTCGCGCGCGGGGAGTGGCGATAAGTAGACTTTCAGGTTCCAGCTCAACGCAAGCAGGGCAAAAATCCACAGATAGTTGCGGCGCAAACGACGTCCGACGGCTTCCCACTCCGTGATCGTGAAGTGCGGTGTAGTCAAATCAGCCGCGAGATGTTCCGCCCATCCTTCGTCGAGGGGTCTGTTGTCCGGCATCAGGATGCTGGCAAAGTAGCCCGTTTCCAGAATGCGTACGCGGCTTGACCAGATCTCGTAGTAACGATAGCGCCGCGCTTCCATCAACAGGAAGATCGCCACGAGTATCGAGTTGATCGGAATCACGAAATGGGGGTTATAGGGCGAGCTGAAGACGAATGAAAGCGTCGCGCCGGCCGTGATGACGGCCCAGTTTGTAGTGGTATCCAGTCGATTTCGCCAGGTATTTGAACGTTGCACTTCGCCGCGATAGAAATGGATCATCGCGGTGTTGAATTCCGCCGGTGACATGCGGCGCATGAGTGCGGCTGGAGATTGTGGCGAGGTATCGGGCAACGGTTCAGCGGGCGGGGTTCTGATACGCCCGGTCACCCTGTCTGTCGGTAATGGACCACTTCCTCTTTGGCTTGCTTCGGTGGACATGAAAGAAATCGCGTGGAGTGCGCCGGCCAGACTGGGGCGCGGAACTCCGGAAACTGATAATAGCATGCGAGTTGCTAATTGCCGATTGCCAATTTCCAATTGACGATTTCGGCAATCGGAAATCGGCAATTGGCACTTGCTTGACACTGTTTCAGCACGCGCCCTATAGTGGCCGTTCGTTGTCAACCGATTTTGACGAACAGTGGATGCGGCAGGCACTGGCTGCTGCGCGAGAAGCCCAGGCAAACGGCGAAGTGCCTATCGGCACTTGTATCGTCAGCGAAAATAAGCTCGTCGCCGTTTCAGGCAACCGAACGCGTACCGACTGCGATCCCACAGCCCACGCTGAAATCGTTGCTCTTCGCGAAGCCGCCAGTCAAATCGGCAATTACCGGCTGACCGGCGTTGACGTTTACTCGACGATTGAACCCTGCGCGATGTGCGCAGGCGCTTTGATCCAGGCGCGCGTCAGGCGTTTGATATATGGAGCACCCGATGAGCGGGCAGGCGCGGTAATAAGTCGCTTTCGAATTTGCGACACGGATTTTTTGAATCACCGGATTGAGGTAACTGCGGGCGTGCTCGAGCCGGAATGCCGCGCGCTGATGCAGGAGTTTTTCCGGAGTCGAAGAAACGAATAAGAGACGGAGAGGTCGCATAGTGGATTAGTGCACCGGTCTCGAAAACCGGAGTGGGTTAACGCCCACCGTGGGTTCGAATCCCACCCTCTCCGCCAGCAATATTGCCGATTGCCGATTTCCATTTGAAAATTGGCCATTTTGGCAAATTGGAGAGGTGCAGGAGTGGTTGAACTGGCAGCACTGGAAATGCTGTGAACGGGAAACCGTTCCGTGGGTTCGAATCCCACCCTCTCCGCCAGTAAGTCTCGTCCCCCGACCACCCCCGCCACCAACACCAGGAGCTCGGGGTAAATTGATGAGTGACGACAAGCTGGCCATTGATGAAGCACGCCGCGCCGCGCAACACGACTCGGTAAAGAGTCAGGTTGAAGGCGAGGTTCAGGCAGAAATTGGTGAACGCGCCGCAACGAAAACGACGGTCGACGAATCGCGTCAGATAGATCACGTCGCAGGCGAGTTTCGTTCGAAAGCGGTTAACGAGGTCATTGACACTGAACGTGAAGTCGGGCGATCAAGATCGCTCGCGCGTGTTTCCCAGGTTGTCGATTACATTTTCTGGGTAATCTACGCGCTCATGGGAATGCGATTCCTGCTGGCTTTGCTGGCAGCGCGCAGCACGGCGGGGTTCGTACGATTTATCGTCGCGGCCAGCAGTCCGTTTTACGAACCGTTTCGCGGGATTGTGGCAAGCCCTCGCACTGACGGCGGGCATACGTTGCTGCTTCCCATCGTAGTTGCGATAATCGCGTACGCATTGCTTCATCTCGGCATCAACGCTTTGCTGCGGATGTTCGCGCATCGCAAGACAGAGATTTAGGATTGCCGATTTGCGATTGCCGATTGCCGATTTTGAATCGGGTAGTCGGGTATTAAATTGGAAATCGGCAATTGCCAATCGGCAATGAGTTATCAGATCCCGGGCTCCGCACAACGCTAGCCTTGTGAACCCCGCCAGGCCGGGAACGGAGCAACGGTAGCAACGGCAGCGTGTGTTGCGGGAAAGTCCGGGGTCTGGCCAATTTCTCAGAACATCTCTCTCAGCACGAAAACTACACAATGGCCTACCAAGTAATTGCCCGAAAGTGGCGTCCGCAGACCTTTGACGAAGTAACAGGCCAGGAACCAATCACACGCACATTACGAAACGCGATCGAGCATCAACGGCTTCATCACGCATACCTGTTTTCGGGCGCTCGCGGTGTCGGCAAAACAACGAGCGCGCGGCTGCTTGCGAAAGCTTTGAATTGTCACAAAGCGACGCAGCCGACGCCCAGGCCCTGCCGCTCCGACGATCCCGACCAATGTTCATCGTGTCGTGAGATTACGGAGAGCCGCTCCATCGACGTGCAGGAGATCGATGCCGCGTCAAACACCGGCGTCGACAACGTTCGCGATGCGATCATCGCGAGCGTTGGCATCGCGCCGGCCCGCGATCGTTATAAAGTCTTTATTATCGACGAAGTCCACATGCTTTCGGGCGCGGCTTTCAATGCGCTTCTGAAGACTTTGGAAGAGCCTCCGCCGCGCGTCGTCTTCATCATGGCGACCACTGAACGTCACAAGGTTCCGGAAACAATCCTTTCGCGCTGCCAGCAGTTTGAGTTTCGCACGATCGCGACCGCAAAAATTCTCGAGCGTCTCAAACTGATCGCGAAGGCTGAAAAGATTTCCATTCCTGACGACGCTTTGCGCGAGATCGCGCGCACGGGCGAGGGCTCGATGCGCGACGCGCAATCCGCCCTGGACCAGGTGATCAGTTTCGCAGGGGACAAGATCGCCAAAGAGGACGTGGAGATGGCGCTCGGCGTCGCGGGCGCCGACACACTCAAACGCATCGTCGATAGTATCGCGATGAACAAACCGGCCGAGTCGCTCGCCGCTGTCGACGACATCGTGATGCGTGGTCATGATTTGCGAAACTTCTGTCGCGATCTCCTCGCGCACTTCCGCGATCTGCTGGTCACTAAAGTTTCCGGCAATGAAGAGTTGCTGGAGTCGGCTGTTTGTGAACCGCAGGAACTGAAGCGGCAGGCGGAGTTGTTTTCAGAATCGGATCTGGTTCGCTTCTTTCACTCGCTGGCTGAAACGGAAACAAAACTTCGCGCGGCCACGCAGCCTCGTTATCAGTTGGAAATCGGAATCGTAAAACTGATGGAGCTGCGCGGTGTCGAGACGATCGGCGAGATCATTCAACGTCTCGCGGCGTTGGAAACAAATCTCGGCGGCGGCGAACCAACTTCGTCTTCGAGAACGCCGTCCGGTTCTGGAGGGAGTACGAACGCCCCCCAAAGTGACTCCGCCGGTGACTGCGAAACCCGCGGCATCGTCGTTTACCGCCACCGCTGTTGCGTCCGCACCAACGCCCACCCGAAGCACGGCACCTGTACCCGGTAGAAGCTCAACGATTGATAGGTGAAAAGCGCCCTCGAAAACCAGCGCAAGATGTTGCTGGTGACGGCACTCGACGCGGCACAGGTCGCAACGGTGGATGAAAACGAACTTTACGTCGAGTTTGCGCCTGATGCACGCCACTTCCGCGACACGCTTTCGAAGCCCGAGAACGTGAAGTTTATCCGTGATGCGTGCCTTGAGGTGACCGGCAAAGAGATTGGGGTGAGCATCATCGTGAAGGATCCGGCTGCCGGCGGCGAACCGCTCAGTCGTGAAGACGAAGCGCGGTTGGAGAAGCAGCGTCTACGCGAGAGGGCTGAAAGCGATCCGTTAGTTCAGCAGATGTTGAAGACGTTTCGTGGTGAGATTGTTGATGTGCGGCGTAATGATAGTAAGACGATAGAATCAATTAGGCGTAGGATTCCAGTGTAGAGCAAGCTTACAAGATCAATTCAATATTAGCAAGATTCTGAGATGATCATCCCGAGTGGTCAATCTGCAACGTCACATCCTGTAATCATGTAAAATCTTACGAAAGTATTCTGGTTAGAACGGTCGGAACACTTGCTTGGATGGGTGACATCATTGCCTCTACACCGCTATCCTACGCTAAACAACACCCGACAAATCTACAATATAAAGAGCAATATTTGGAAATAATCTTGTATTATCTTGCTCTAACCGACCACCTGTTCCTTAACCAATCCAACCCTATCTAAGGCTTATCCGGCTTCTTCGGCGGCGTCCAGCGCGGAATATCATCCTTATCAATCGTTTCCTCCGGCTTCTCCGATCCACCCTTCAAAATCGGCGGCAGCTTCGTAACCGGAATACTCACCGTCGCAATCGGATCAACTCGCCTCAGAATCGCTCCGCCACGTCCCGCAACCCAAACGTTCGTGCCTCCGCGATAAGCAATCGAAAACAACGACGCACTCGTGATCGTCGGCTGCACTTCCCACGTCTGACCGCCGTCCGCGCTGTGAATAATGCTTCCCTGCTCGCCTACAACCAGCACGTCGTTGCGATTCGCAAGCGCAACTCCAAACAGGTTTCCATTGACGCCGGTCTCGAGATCCTTCCACGTTTCACCGCCGTCGTCAGTTCGCATCACGAGTCCACGCGCACCAACGATGTAACCACGTTGCGTGTCGGAAAACGCGACCGCATAGAGCCATTCCTTGAGATTGCGATCGACGCGTCTCCAGTTTTTACCGCCGTCTTCAGTGCGCAGGATCGTGCCGCCGGAACCTACCGCAACACCGTGCAACGGACTAACAAACTTCACGTCCTCGAGCCAGTTCAGCGAGTTTGAATGTTGAAACTCCCAGCTAGCTCCTTCGTCTTTCGTATGCCAGATTGCGCCGCGCGCGCCGACTACCCAGCCCTCTTCGTTCAATACAAACGAAACGCCGAAAGAGATCTTCTTTCGCCGGACTCGAAATGGTGGCCCAGGTTACACCGCCGTTGGTTGAATGAAGAATCGTGCCCTTGTCGCCCACAACCCAACCGGAGCGCTCGCTGGTGAAGCTGATGGCGTTGAGCTTCGCAGTTGAACCCGAAGGCCGGCTGGTCCAATTCTTGCCGCCTGAAGTTGTAAACAGGATCTTGCCACGCTCGCCGACGGCCCAACCGTGAGAGTTGTCGAGAAAGAAAATGTTTGCGATATCGTCGCGCCCGCCGTCGGTAAGCCTGTGCCACGATAAACCGCCGTCATCACTACGCACGACGAGCCCGTCGGCGCCCGCGGCCCAGCCGAGCGACTCGTCGGAGAAAAACACCGTCGAGAGCCTCGGGCCGGTACGCACGTTTACCGGGAGCCAGATGTTTCCGCCGTCTCCCGTAGTCAACACGACGCCATTTTCGCCTGCGGCCCAACCGTGCAGTTCGTCGGTAAAATAGACTGTGTAAAGATCGGTCGTGATTAGCGCGTCTTTGACGGTCCACGTTTGGCCGGCGTCTTCCGTTTGAAGAATCGATCCACGATAACCAACCGCCGTAGCTTTCTTTTCAGTGGTGAACGTAACGCCCGTAAGCGCGAAGTCAGTGAGTTTTTCGATCTGTTTCCATTCCGAGCCGCCGTCAGACGTAACGAGTATCGTTCCACGGGCCCCGACCGCGATGCCCTTTTTTTCATCCGCGAATGCGACTGAAAACAGATGAGCCGAGGTATGGCTCGTCTGGGGTTTCCACGTCTTACCGCCATCGACGGTGGCGATGACCGAACCGAACGTACCGACAGCCCACCCGATCAAGTGATTCTTTGGCGCAAAAGTTACGGCAAAAAGATGATCGCGAACTCCACTCGGGCGCAGCACCCAACGGCCGCCTCCGTTTGTGGTAGTGAGAACAACGCCGCGCGCACCGGTAATCACCACGCGTGAACGGTCTTTGACGTACATGCCGTAGAGCGTGGTCTGCGCCGGACTAAGTTGCTCTTCCCACTCAAAGCCGCCGTTCTTGGTCGCCAGCACAACACCGTTCGTGCCGATGGCCCATCCACGACTCTTATCCGGAGCAAATCTGATTGCGTTGATTGAATTTCCCTGCGGGAGGGGGTTTTGCCACTGCCAGCCGCGATATGGATCCTGGGCGTGCGCGGCGAAGGACGCGCCGAGGAGGTAAATAGCGAGGTAAATGGCCGGCCACATCGGCGCGACTTTAGTTTTAGACAACAAGCGAGGCAATAGCACCAGTCCTGGGCGACAGAATCGATAAAAGGGGAGGCGAAATTATAAAGATCAATGCTCGGGAAAGCGAGTTGAGGTTCCCATTTTGGAGTGCGGCGGCTTGACGCCGCTTTATTCTCGAGAGTGTGTGTTCGAGACTAAAGCGGCGTCGAGCCGCCGCAATCCAAATCGGAAAAATTACGTCAACTCGTCCGGCTCAACGACACCCACTTTGTCCTCCGCGTCGCGCAGGATCGACTCGTCCACCTCTCCCGCGGCGGCGATCCGTCGCGCCGCGTTGTCCGCTGCTTCCTGAAGCAGGTGTCCGGCGTGTCCGCGTAGCCATTCCCAATGTACTTTGTGCACCGATGCCGCGCGATCGAGACGTTCCCACCACGGCAGATTCGCCTTGCGTCGAAAGCGGCCACTCATCGTTTCGACCACGTATCGCGAATCAGTATAGACACGCACTCGACAGGGCTGCCGCAATGACTCTAGCCCCACCGCGGCAGCGGCAATTTCTGCCTGCTGGTTTGTCGCCTGGCCGAGATACTCGCCTACCGCTTTCCAAATTCCTTTGTAGCCCAGGAGGGCAACCGCCGCCGCACGGCTTGCAGCCTGCCCGTTGCCCAGACTCGATCCGTCGCAGTAGATTGCTACCTGCTTCAGCGCAGCGTTTTGTTTGTCGTCGTTTCGCACAGTTGAGATTTGAACAGTTGAGACGTAGCCTATCACGCAATCAAGGGAAATTGTAGAATCTCGAGCACCGGAGGAAATCAAAACAAAGATGACGCCGCAGGAACAACGAGCGACGACTGAAGTCGAACGTATTCGCGATCAATTTCGCCGCGCCTTTGATGGAGAAGCGTGGCATGGACCATCAGTGCTGTCGATACTCGAAGGCGTTACCGCCCAGCACGCCGCCGCGCACCCGATTCCCGGCGCTCATTCGATCTGGGAACTTACGCTCCACATCGCCGCGTGGGAACGTGCCTGCAAGCGACGGCTCGAAGGCGATCCTGCGCAGCTTACGAATGAAGAAGACTGGCAGCCGATCGACGACACGAGCGATGCAGCCTGGGAGAATACGAAACAGAAGTTGGTCCAAAATCACCTTGAACTGCTGAACGCTATCGCAAGCGTCGACGATGCTCGCCTGAATGAACCGATAATCAAAAACTCAAACACCTCGTACTCGAGCGTTTATGTAACTCTTCATGGCGGCGTGCAGCACGATCTGTATCACGCCGGTCAAATAGCAATGCTTAAGAAAGCGCTGGAAAATTTATGAGCGGACTCTCACTTAAAGATTGTGTTCCATGTCGCGGAGGCGTACCGCCGCTCCCGAGCGAAGAAATCGACAAACTTCTCAAAGAGCTCGACGGTTGGGAAGTAGTTAACGAGCATCACCTCAAAAAGGGTTATCGATTCAAGGACTTTCGCGAGGCGCAGGTGTTTGTAAATCGCGTCGGCGATCTTGCGGAAGAGCAGGGGCATCATCCGGATATCTGTTTCGGTTGGGGACAGGCGGAGATCACGATCTGGACCACAAGATCGATGGGCTGACCGAGAGCGATTTCATACTCGCCGCAAAGATCGATCGATTGGAATAGAGAGTTTCCTCGCAAAGGCGCAAAGGCGCAAAGAAAGTCACTGCTAATTTCTGCCTTTGCGCCTTTGCGTCTTTGCGAGGAAACATCACTCCCGGTAGATCCGCTCAATCTCGTCCACCATTCGCTTTAGACTGAATCTCGTGATCGCGGCTTCCTGTGCGTGCGCGCCCATTGTGCGGCGCTGTTCGGCGTGGCCCAGCAGGTGAATTACTGCTTCCGCGATTCGTTCCGGGTGAGCAATCGGCACGAGCACCCCTGTTTTCTGATCTTCGACGATTTCCTGCGCTCCTTCAGTCTCGGTGGCAACAACGGGTGTCGCCGCCGCCATCGCTTCCGCAATCACAAGCCCGAAAGATTCCGTTTCCGACGCGGAGACAAAAACGTCCATCGCGCAAAGCAGTTTCTCCGCATCATCCAACCAGCCCAGGAAGTAAAACGAATCCTTCAAATCCAGCTCGATAACCAGTTTCTCCAGTTGCTTGCGAACTTCGCCCGACGCGGATGTGTCAACTCCGGCTAACACAAATTGAGTCTCGGGAAACTTCTTCGCAACCAGCGCCGCCGAGCGTATGAAGTCGTCATGACGTTTCAGCGTTCTTAACTCACCAATACTTCCGACGAGCAGGCAATCGGCCGCCAGGCCCATGCCGCGCAAAAACTGCGCCCGATCAAATCCCGCGCATGCACTCGTGAAGCGATCGACGTCGATGCCGTTTGGAATTACCGCAATCTGTTTTTCATTGAGGATTCGCTGTGCGCGCAGTTCCTTTGCAACTGCTTCGGAAACGGCGATGACTCGCGTCGCCGGCGAAAGTGTGTGGCGATGCAGTCGATTGAGCTGAAACAGCACGTGACGTGTCGCAACGAATTTTGTTTGACGATTGCGACGCGCGGCATACGACGCGAGTGAATAGTCGCGCGCCATGTGCGCGTGAACTAAGTCAATCTTCTGGCGGCGCACAAATCGATCGAGCTCGTGCGCGCTCGGCACGTCGAGTGAGTTTCGTAAGGGCAGGATCAGGATTCGATCCGAGGGGAGTTGCAAGTGACGAATTAGAGGCGAGCGCGATCGCAGGGCAGCGTAAAGTTTGTGACCGCGTGCGGTGAGGGAGTTCGTGAGATCGGCAACGTAACGCTCGCCGCCGCCGAAAGACGAAGCTGAACTGATTTGGAGGATGTTCAATGTTCGGGTCCGTACGAAAGTCAAACAGCCGATGGGTCAACGTGCCGAATAAACGGGAAAATCCAAGTATTTCCAGTCGGCACAAATGTTGCCGTCGCAATATCGATAGAGACTGTTTGTTGGGAGGATTGTATGGCGAAGCCAAAATTAGTGACAGGACTTTTTACGAGCAAGGTTGCCGCCGAATCCGCAGTTGATGCGGTTATGAAGCGTGGTTTCACGCGCGACGACATCAGCGTGCTCATGTCAGACGCTACTCGATCCAAAGAATTTGCTCTTCAAACTCGCACGCACGCAGCCGACGGACTGGGTATCGGCAGCGCGGTTGGCGGAACTATAGGCGCAGTCATTGCGGCGATTGCCGCCGTGGGTACGACCCTGTTCCTGCCGGGAATCAACCTGGTGATTGCGGGGCCAATCGCCGCGGCGCTCGCGGGTGCTGGTGCAGGTGGTGCGACGGGAGGATTGATTGGGGCCTTGATCGGCGCGGGAATTCCTGAGTATCGCGCCAAAGTTTACGAATCGGGGCTCAAGGGTGGCGGAATTCTGATCGGCGTGGAAGCGCGATCTGATGAGGAAGTCGACCGGCTCGAAGACTTACTAACCGAGCTTGGCGGCGAGCACGTTCGAACTGAATAACGTTTTACGCAAAACATAAGGAGGGTATGAAACATGGGTTTACCAAACAGAGATGAGATGGAAGGAAAATGGGATCAGGCTAAGGGCAATGTGAAAGAGACAGTCGGCGACGCCATCGATGACCGTGAACTCGAAAACGAGGGTCGCGCGGACCGCGCGGGCGGTACAGTACAAGAAGGTTTCGGCAAGGCTCGCAGGAAAGTCGGCGAAGCAATTGAAGACGTCGGCGACGCGATTGGCCGTTAGCTAGTCCCAAACAAAGCACGAAGGAGCACAAAAGATTGAGCTAACCGCTTAATCGTTTGTGCTTTTTGTGCTTTTTTATGGCAAGATCGCTCGCGGCGATGGTTAACAGGATAGAAACCGACTCGATGGGTGAAATCGAGGTGCCCTCTGATCGTTACTGGGGTGCTCAAACTCAACGGTCCCTCCACCACTTCAATATCGGCGACGATCGAATGCCACGCGAGATGATTCGCGCGCTCGGCGTTCTCAAGAAAGCCGCCGCACTTGTTAACAAAGATCTCGGCAAACTTCAGCCCGACAAAGCAGAGTTGATCGTGAAGGCGTGCGATGAAGTTATCGCCGGGCGTTTGGACGACCACTTCCCTTTGCGCGTTTGGCAGACGGGCAGCGGCACCCAAACAAACATGAACGCCAACGAGGTGATCTCCAACCGTGCGATCCAACTCGCAGGCGGCGAATTGGGAAGCAAAAAGCCGGTCCATCCGAATGACGACGTCAACATGTCGCAGTCGTCAAACGACACGTTTCCGACGGCTATGTATATCGCCGCCGCGGAACAGTTGAACAAACTGATCCCGCGAATTCAGGAGCTGCACGACGCGATCGATGCGAAGGCAAAAGAGTTTGCCGGAGTCGTAAAGATCGGCAGAACGCATCTCCAGGATGCGACACCTTTGACTGTCGATCAGGAAATGGGCGGCTGGGCGAATCTCGTTCAACGTGATATCGAGCGGATGAAAGCCGCAATGCCGGGTTTGCTCGATCTGGCGATCGGGGGAACGGCAGTCGGGACCGGATTGAATTCGCACCCTGAATTCGGCGAACGCGCGGCGAAGAAGATTGCCGAGTTGACGGGTTTGCCTTTTGCGTCGCACCCGAACAAGTTTGCCGCACTCTCCGCGCACGACGAACTCGTCTTTGCGAGCGGCGCGCTTAAAACTCTCGCGGGGTCGTTGATGAAGATCGCGAACGACGTGCGCTGGCTGGCTTCGGGTCCGCGCTGCGGCTTGGGTGAATTGATACTTCCGGAAAACGAACCGGGGTCGTCGATCATGCCGGGAAAAGTGAACCCGACGCAGAGCGAAGCGTTGACGATGGTCGCGGTACAGGTTTTTGCGAACGATCTCGCGACCAGTTTTGGCGGATCACAGGGCAATTTCGAGTTGAATGTTTTCAAACCCGTGATGATTCATAACTTTCTGCACTCAGTCAGACTCCTGCACGACGCAGTACACAGTTTTGTCGAGTATTGTATTGATGGAATTCAACTCAACCGGGAACAGATCGACGGACATTTAAGAAACTCCCTGATGCTTGTCACTGCTTTGAATCCTCACATCGGTTACGACAAGGCCGCCCAGATTGCAAAGAACGCTCACAAAAAGAAGATCAGTTTGCGCGACTCGGCATTGGAGCTGGGTTATCTGACGCGTGAAGAATTCGACCAGTGGGTGAATGCGAAGGATATGACCCATCCCTGATCCGCAAGATTTGGCGTGTCTGATAAAAACGAAAAAGTAAAAGAGAACGTCCACGGGTCGTATTACGTGGACATCTCGTGCATCGATTGCGACGTTTGCCGCGATACGGCGCCGGAGAATTTCAAGCGGTCAGACGAGAACAGCTACTCGTTTGTCTACAAGCAGCCCGAGACTGAGGAAGAAAAGGCGATGTGTGACGAGGCGATGTGTTGTTGTCCGGTTGAGGCAATTGGGAACGACGGGTAATTTTTGAGCGCCTCCTTGGAGTGCGGCGGCCTGACGCCGCTTTGTTATCGGTCGTGCTCAATCGAGGTTAAAAGCGGCGCCAGGCCGCCGCACTCCAAGGAGGCTACTCAAGCTCCACTTTTATAAATCCCTCTTCCACCCTCACCCGATAACTCCGAATCTCCTCCCGCACCGTCAAACATTCCCCACTCCTGACATCAAACTGCCATCCATGCCAGCCACACTCAACAATATGCCCGCACAACGCTCCCTCAGATAACGGCGCTCCTTTGTGTGGACAGAAATTGTCGATGGCATAGTATTCGCCACCAACGTTGTACACGGCTAGCTCGTCGCCATTGGGCAGTGCGACTCGGATGCAGGCGCCCGGCCGCAAGTCATCAATTCCGCCCACAACTAAAGTTTGGCTGGGGCCGGCGGACGGTGTTGCGTCGTCTGCCTCAGTATCGAATGATTGCATGAATGGATGGTAACAAAACACGTTTTGCCGAACCAGAATCAGAAGTCGTCAGCAAGTTTTTGTCGCTCGTGCGTTCTCTATCTCCGCGGCCAGTTTCAACTCTCTCCAGGCTGTGAGATTCTAGGACCAAAAGAGGAGAGATTATGAAGCGACTACTACTGCTGACCGGCGTTATGGCTCTTGTTCTCGGAGCCGTCAACATTATCCAGGCCAAAGAAATAACCATTCGAGGAAAACTACAGAAGACCGTCGAAGAAGGCGGCTGGTTGATCGTCGCCGGCGAGGCGAAGTATTTAATTCTGAACGCACGAAATTTTCAGAGTCACGCGTGGTTCAAGGTGTCGACGAGTGTCGAAGCTGTTGGCGAAACGAAAGATGTGATGACAACTTTTATGGAAGGAACTCCCTTCGAGGCCAAGTCGATGCAACCTGTCGATCAAGCTGTGGCCACTCCCGGCAGCAACGATAATCGCCGCTTCACACGGGTGATGGTCGCCGGTGATTCAATAGTTCAGGCCCAACCTGACACCGCGATCGTTACCGTCTCGGTAGTTACACAAAACCGCCGCGCGATCGATGCGCAACAGGAAAACGCGACGAAGACCGACGCAGTGATTCGTGCTTTGAAAGCCGCTGCGGGAGCGGGCGCCGAAATCAAAACAAGTGGCTACAGTCTTCAGCCGCAGCGAGTTTACAAAGAAGGACAACCGCCCACGATCACGGGTTACGAAGCACGCAACAGCGTCACCGTCACGACGAGTGAACTGACAAAACTCGGAAACGTTATCGACGCGGCCGCACAAGCAGGCTCAAACGACGTGGCGGGTATCGCTTTCACTCTGCGACAGGATCGTCCTGCACGCGATCGCGCGCTTGGCGAAGCAACAAAAGAGGCGATGAGCAAGGCCCAGGTGATCGCGCAGGCGCTGGGCGGCCGAGTCGTGCGGATTGTCGAAGTGCAGGAAGAAGGTTTTCAACCAAGACCGCCGCAGCCTCTTTATCAGGCTGAGGCGATGATGATGAAAAGAGATTCAGTCGCTACACCCATCGAAGTTGGCTCCCTTGATATAACTTCGCGGGTGCAGGTGATTGCCGAAGTGGAGACGATTTTGCGATAAGCAGTTCCCTTACCCCCGAGCCCCTGAATCGAGTCGCCTGATAACAGGCTCGACAATTTATGTACCTTGGTAAGGAGGGAAGCAATGGCCAGATATAGAAATGAGCAGGATGACGAGCGGGACTATTACGCCCGCGAAGAGCGCATGAGACGCGAAAATCTCGGGCGCTTACGACGAACCATTCAGAGCCCGTCGTCACTTCGAGACTGAACAACGGCGGCCTGACTATAACCGCGGCGGCAGATTTGGCGAACGCGCGGAATATGACTACGACGAACCACGCTACGGCGGCGGCGACTATCGCGATCGCTTCAACGAGGAGAACAGACGCAGTTCGCTTCACGACGTGCGCGGCGATCTTTCGTCCCGCACCGGGACACCGCGAGATTACTACGCGTCCGATCGTTCACGACTCCGCTGCCGCGACATCATGACTCGCGATCTGGCAGTGGCCACGCGTGACACGACCGTTCCGGAAGTCTCGTTGATGATGAAACAGGAAGATACAGGCGTGATACCGGTAGTTCAGTATGACGTGCAGCAGGGCGGCAACGGCCGAACCGAAGGTGAAGGTACGGCAAGAAAATATGAAGGCCGCAATTACATGCGCGGTAAATTAATCGGCTTAATCACTGACCGCGATATCGTCGTGCGTGCTGTTGCCGACAATAAAGATTGCGCAAGTGTTCGTGCCGAAGAGATTATGTCGGTTGATATTCACACCGCCAGGCCGAACGACCGCGTTGTCGATGTGCTTCAGAAAATGGGAGACAAACAGGTACGACGCATTCCCGTCACTAACGAGAATGGCTACCTCGTGGGAATGATCTCCATGGCCGACGTTGCTGTCGAAACCCGTCAGGACCGAGAGCTCGCCGAAGCCATCGAAGAGATTTCGAAGGGTTCTTCCTTCTGGAATCGCATCTTTGGCTAGTATTCCGATTATCCAACTGCCAATTGCCGATTAATCAATGATTACAATCGGCAATTGGCAATCGGAAATCGTTAATTATCACCTCCCCTTTTCTCGATCCCCGTTTTCACTTATTCTCTTGCCATGCGAAACACGAATCGTGATTTCTCGCTGATCCGAACGGATCGGCGGGTGGTGCCGTCTGGCCGTCTTTGGAACCCAGCCGCGGATGTTTTTCGCGTCGCGGACGGCTGGGTCGTCAAGTTGGACCTGGCCGGCATTTGTTCTGATGAGCTGGAGATAGAAATACGCGACTCGCTTCTAAGTATTCGTGGCTGTCGTCGCGACACGCATTACCGCGAAGGCTCCGTTTACCAGCAGATGGAAATCACCTACAGCCGTTTTGAAAAGTCGATCCAGTTTCCGGCGCCGATCGAAGGCGCCACTATCAAACAGGATTACACAGACGGATTTCTGATCATCAACGTGCGTAGGGAGCAGGATTAATCTCATGCCGGAATCTTTAGAAAACGCGCCGCCAGCCGTCGAAACACCTGCTGCCGGTCAACAAGCACCGACGAGCGAAGATTTCAGATTCTCAGCTCAGCCTGCCGGCGAACCATTCGAGGTCGCGGTACTCGCCCTTCAGAATCTGACACTCTTCCCGGAAACAGTTATTCCTCTGGGCGTGGGCCGCCCGCGTTCACTCGCCGCCGTTGAAGCCGCACTTTCAACGCCGGAGAAGCTGCTCGCCTGCATCACTGTTCGTCCCGATCGTTCAGACGACACCGATGCGAAGTCTCAGGATCTTTACGAAGTGGGCACGCTCGTGATGATCAAACGGATGGAGCGTTCCGGCGACGGAATGCGAATCATCGCGCAGGGTACCGAACGCATCCGAGTGGTCGGATGGACTCAGGAAGAACCTTTTCTGCGTGCGAAAGTAGAGATTTTGCCCGACCCTCGGACTGTCGATCCGGAACAGGTGGAAGCGGCGAAACGAAATCTTCAGCAAATGATCCAGGAGGCTTTGACGCTACTGCCGAATGTGCCTCCCGAAGTCAAAATCGCGGTGCTTGGTTCAGTTGAGCCAATCCGGCTCTCGTATTTTCTGGCCTCAATCCTCACTCTCGGCGTCGAGGAAGAGCAGAAGATGCTCGAAGCTAATACTGCTGACGAACTGGTCCGACTGGCCCACACAAATCTCGCGCGTGAGCTCGAGATACTGCAACTGCGAACGAAGATCGCCTCTGAAGCGCAGGTTGAGATGGACAAAGCCCAGCGTGATTACGTGCTGCGACAGCAGATGCGCGCGATTCAGAAAGAGCTGGGCGAAGACGAAACCGGTGAGGCCGCGGAAACCGAACTGCTGCGTGAACGTCTCGAAAAGGCTGAGCTTCCGGATGAAGTACGAGCCGAGGCTGATCGTGAGTTGAAACGGCTGCAACGACTGCCGCCGGCTGCGCCTGACTATCACGTCATTCGTACGTATCTCGAGTTTATCCTGGAGTTGCCGTGGCTGAAGTCTTCCGAAGACAAGCTGGACCTGACGGAAGCGCGCCGCATTCTCGACGAAGATCACTACGGGCTTGAAGACGTTAAGGAGAGAATCCTCGAGTTTCTCGCCGTGATAAAACTCAGGCCTGACACGAAGAGCCCGATTCTTTTGTTTGTCGGCCCCCCGGGTGTCGGCAAAACGTCGCTTGGTAGATCGATCGCGCGAGCGCTCGGCCGCCAGTTTGAAAGAATGTCGCTCGGCGGCGTGCGCGATGAAGCGGAATTGCGTGGACACCGGCGCACGTACATCGGCGCCATGCCGGGCCGGATAATCCAATCAATCCGGCGCGCGGGCGTGAACAACCCGGTGCTGATGCTCGACGAGATCGACAAACTCGGTAACGACTATCGCGGCGATCCGGCCGCGGCATTGCTCGAGATTCTCGATCCGCAACAAAACAACTCCTTCCGCGATCACTATCTCGATCTGCCGTTCGATTTGTCGAAGATCTTTTTCATCGCGACAGCCAACCAGCTTGGGCCGATTCCGGCGCCGCTGCGTGATCGCATGGAGATCATCGGACTCGCCGGCTACAGCGATCGCGAAAAACTCGAAATCGCGCGCCGCTACCTGATCCCGAGACAGACGACCGAAAACGGGCTCAACAGCGCGCAACTCAAGATCGCCGACGATACGATCGAGCTGATTGCGGCGCGTTACACGCGCGAAGCCGGCGTGCGCCAGTTGGAGAGAAACATCGGCAGCATCGCGCGAAAAGTGGCGCTGAAGATCGCCCAGGCGCAAGCTGAATCGGTCACGGTCACCGCCGCCGAGGTGCGGGAGTATCTTGGACCACCACGGTTTTATCCGGAAGAAGCGCGGAAGGAACTGCCCGCAGGTGTGGCAACGGGCATGGCGTGGACGGAAATGGGTGGCGAAGTCTTATTCATCGAAGCCACTCTGCTTCCCGGCGGTCGCGGACTCACGATCACGGGCCAGCTTGGCGAAGTGATGCAGGAATCGGCGCGTGCGGCCCAGTCGTACCTGTGGTCACACGCGGCGGAGTTTGGTATCGACCCGGAGATCTTCAAGGAGTTTGGAGTTCACCTGCACGTACCGGCGGGAGCGATTCCGAAGGATGGACCAAGCGCCGGGGTGACGATCACTTCGGCCCTCGCGTCGTTGTACACAGGCAGACGAGTCAGGCCCGATACGGCAATGACAGGTGAGATCACATTGTCGGGACTGGTCTTTCCGATCGGCGGTGTAAAAGAGAAAGTCCTCGCGGCGCATCGTGCGGGAATACGGCGCATTCTGCTGCCACACCGGAACGAAGCGGACGTGGACGACATTCCTGAAGACGTCAAAAAGGATTTGCAGCTCGTATTTGTGTCGGGAATTTCGGAAGTGATCGACGCGGCGCTCGAAGTCCTCGTCGCGAATCCGCCCCCGGCGCCGTCACGGATTATGGTTGACTCAGGACGTACTCAGGAGCCCGAGCCGCTAACAGTCAAAGGCTAAGACAAATCGGTATTGGTTCATTTGAAAATTGATTTAATAGGCCGAAGGCGTTCGCTAATTTTAGCCCAGGGTTGCTTCAACCCTGGGTGTCATAGCCCGCATTATCAAACCCTGAAAGGGTTATCACACGCGAACCCTTTCAGGGTTGAAACCACATGGCATGATAGTCCCAGGGTTGTCGCGGACGCTCCAACCCTGGGCTGAAATTAGTGAACGCCTTCAGCGTAAATGTAAAACTAAACCAGTACAGACAAAATCCACAGATTACACAGAATGGACTCTGCGTAATCTGTGGATTTTTTTGCCCGCGTTTGCCCGGCGTTACGGTAGTGCTTCGATATTGAAGAAGAACTTGAACGAGCCTGTCTGCTGCACTCCAAGCAGGAATTGCAGGTTGATGCTCGCTCCCGGAGCCAATGGCGTCGCCAGGGTTATCGTGCCTGCCGACATCGAGCTGTTGAGCGCGCCGCCCAGCGGTTGAGCAGGCGGTTGTTCGAGCGTCGTTCCCAAAACCGTTATCGAGCACGGCGTAGTGGCAACTCCGTTCGAAGCCAGACACGTTCCTGCGTCCGTCACTCCGTTGACAGTCACGTTACTCGAAGTCAACGCCCTCAGATCCGCGATACCTCCCGGCACCGCCAACGAACTGATATCCACCAACCTGAACCGCAATCGCGTCACCGGAGCGCCCGTGTTGTTCACGAAGCGTCGTCTGACCGATAGCGTTCCATTCGCGGCGTTCGTGCCCGGTGTCAGGTCTCGGACTCTGTTGGGCGGCGCCGGCCCTCCGAAATTCGAATCAAGTAGCAGCGAAGTGATCGTGCTGTTACGCACAACCGGGCTACTGATATTTTCAGGACCCGGCGCTCCAAGACGCTGGCCGAGTGGTGTTACCGTGCCTGAAGTATCGGCATAGACGAAATCGTCGAGGTTATCGTTTGTGTCCACCGGGAACCCATTGCTTGGACATGGACCAAAGATGGCCGGATTGCCTTTCTTGCCGCACTGGTCACGATGGAAACTGTACTCCAGCACGCTGGCGGGGGGTGGCGTTATCGTCTCCCCTTCACTCAAGAGGAGACAATTGGCGCCGAGTTGGCCGGACAAGCCGACCGCATCGAGACGTGTTATCGACGAGATATTCGCAACCGAGGAGGTAGTGAATATACCGAAGTTTGTGTCATCCCCGATATCCTCCGACATCGTTAGATTGCCCGCCGCCGCTCCGGTTCCACCATAGTTGGTCAAACTGTAAGCAGAGCCGACAAACAGGTAATGCCCGCGAGCAGGTATGACCGTGCCGTTTGGAATCACCCCGATGAGAATCGGCGTCGCACTGCAATTAGCGCCCTTCTTGAATAATCCGTAACCCGCGGATGCATCAGAGGCCGCAATCGTCAGTGGCGAGTCGGTGTTGTTGTAAACCTCGACGAAGTCGTCGCCTGCTCCGGTCGGTCCTGAAGTACGGAACTCGGTAATCAGGAAGGTACCGACAGCGTTTCCTTGTTTGATTGTTCCTATAGCCTGCGCGTCTTCAATTATCGCGTTGGCCGCATCCGACAGGTTGAACAGGAAGGTCTCATCACCCTCCGCCCCGTCTGCATCGGCGAGAATGTTGACGACAACTGTCTTGAATTGCTCGCCACCGGCGAAATTAAGAGGCGTGAGTGGTACTGCCTCGTAATCGACTCCCGCAACGGCATGGCCCGGACCGGCCGGCTGGTCGGCAGTCGCGTAATGAACCGAAGCTCCGGCCGCCGGCGCTGGGGCTGACAGCGAAACCACGAACAGCATCGGCGCGGAGCCGGTCGCCGGCTCGTTGGCCTGTGCGTCAGCCACGGACGCGTTCGGCGTGAGCAGGATCGGCGTCTCCGTCGGATTGTCTGTTCCGGCCACCGCAGGATCGTCTGTTAGAACGTTCAGAGAAGTTGGAACCGGAAACCGTACCCTGGTTCGAGACTGTTGGACCACCAAGATACGGACTGTTGACCGTTACCTGGAACTGAATCCTGACGCTCTTGCCGGCCAGGAGCGTGCCAACCGAATGGCTCACCGTTTCACCGGAGAGCGGAGCAACTCGTGGCTTCACAGTAACGCCGCGGCGTGTCTTGTCCTGCACGGCGTTGGCTTGTTTGACGCTCACAATCTTGTTCCCACTCGGATTTTTGACTGCCGGCTTACTGACTGCCGGTGAAGTCACAGTTGAGTTGACAGCCGAGTTTCGGGCCGTATCACTCGACGTAACGGCAGGCGCGGCGACGGTATCGCGTTTCGTGAACTTCGCGTGATGCGAAAGCGTCCGCGGCGCAGTGCGATTTACTTCGGGTTTGAATGCGAACTGATCGCGCTCGGTCGACTTAAGCGGCAGGACCATTGCGGACGGCGAAGTACAAGCAGCGCCACCGAGATAGTTCGCGGCGAAAGTTGCCGGCGCATCGGCAATCGCATCGACGCTCGTTCCGCCAACGTTGTTGTTGGCGAGGACGAATGATGTAACGCCGCCTTGCGTCGCCGGAGTGGTCAGGCCGGGCAGCCGGAGCGAAGAAGCACCTGAGCTCACTGCCAGGAATATGTCGGTGCCACCAGCAGGAGCGCCGGCGCTGAAGTCGTTACCGGTGATGGTCGCACAGACGTCGATATCGTCTGTCGATGCCGGTGCACCTGCACCGAGCACGAGACCGCCAAACGCGCCCGCACCCGGATTAGTCGTCGTGTTACCTGTAATTGTCAGGTTTACGTCGTATGCGCCACCGGTGTTGTCAGCGGAGATGCCGGCGATGCCGTTGTAACGACGGATTATGTTGTTGGTGATCGCAACGGTGGCCTGACTTCTTGGCGCCGTCAGGTTGTCTGCAAACGACAGGAAGATGCCGTTGGCAGTCGCGGAACCGGAGTTCGCAACAGCAACCACACCGATCGTGTTTGCGTTGAAGGTGCCGTTGACGGAGCGGAGCAATGGTGAGCCTGCGCCCGGTGTCGCCATCTGCAATGTGATGGCGCTGCCATTTGCGTCACGCATCGTGTTGTTGGAAACGTTGAAGGTCAACGTGCCGCCCGATGCGATCGTCACGCCGCCGCCACCCACGTTGTTGTTCGGGTGGTTGTTTGAAAGCGCGTTCGGCTGACCTGCCGCAGGGCCGCCCATGATCAGGTCCATCGTGCTCTGGCTGTTGGCAACAAACTCGACCAGGTCACCAGGAGCGCCCGTGAAGGTATTGCCTCTGATTGTCGCGTTCAAGACCGTGCCGGCGTTGCGCGATTCAACTGACAAGCTGTCACTCGCATCGATGAAGCTCTGGTTCAGGCCAAAATTCGATCCGGTAACCACGAGTCGATTGAGTGTGCCCGAGATATTGATGACTGACATGTTGCGTGCACGACCACCTGCGACGATAAGGTTCGTGAACGTGCCCGTGCCGGTGATACCCGTCGAAACGTCATTACCGAAGTAGATACTTCCTTCGCCCGCGCCGTTCGGAACTGCGGGAGCGACGTTGTTGCCGTTCGTGCCGTTGACGGTTGAAAACTCGAGCGTGAAGTTGTTGACGGCGAAACCACGAATACCGAAGTTCTGGTTGGTGCCGTTGATGGTCATGCGGCGCAGGACTACGTTCGCCGTGTTGTTCAAATAAATTCCGATACCGGTGGTCGTGCTGTTATCGGCGCCGGATTTATTCGCGATCGTACCGCCCGTGGCGTTACCGCCAACCGCGGTGTTCGCGCCGTCACCGGTTACTGTCAACCCGCCGGCGCTGCCGGTGTTGTCTAGAATAATTCCCGTGCTGCTGCCGCCGCTCGAGGAAATACTCTGGAACGTGATCCCGCTCGCCCCGATGTTCGTGTTGCTGACCTGGAGCGCCGTTGCGGTCGTGGTCACGATCGTATTGGTGCCTGTGATCGTGATGGTGCCGCCGCCCGTCAGGATGATGCCGCCGCCACCAGTGTTGGTGATGCCGATACCGTTCATAGACGACGTGCCGATATTGACTGTTCCTCGAATCGCGGCGCCGTCAGTGTTACTGAAAGCCAAACCAAAGAGCTGGTTACCCGAGGCGAGGTTGATGCCATTGTTGCCGCTTGTGGCGACTGTAGTGATGGTTGGCCTGGCTCCACCTGTTGCGGGGAACGAAGGACTCGCGCTCGGCGGCGTCAAGCCGGTGATCGCCGTCACACTTGACGTCGCACCCTGACCAATCACTCTCTGATTGTTCAGCAGGGTCAACGGTCCGGTGTAGTTGCCGCTACCGGTGAAGATGAAGATGTTGTCGTTGGCTGCCGGATTGTTTCCGGTGCCGTTGTTTAGAGTATTGAACGCAGCAAGCGTCGAGAATGGGTTCGACAGTCGACCGCAACCCGCTACAACGCAGGCAGCAGCCTGGTTGTTGATGAACCAGACCATGCCGCTGATGGGCATCGTGACAGTTGCTGTGTCACTGCCACCACCATCGACGCGGCTGATCGTGTAAGTGAAAGTGTCATTTCCTTCGAAGCCCGCGGGCGGATCGTAAGTGAACTTGCCCATGTCAGCGCCGCTAGCCGTCATCACGATGTTGCCGCCGTTCGCGGACGTCGTAGTGATCGTGTTCGACACGACCGACGTTTGCGCCTGGACAGCGGTAACCGTGACCGGGTTCGCGGAAACGTCGTTGGCAATAACGCTGAACGGAATCAGGAAAGAATTCGTCGAGATATTACCGACGAGGGTTTGCGGATAAGTATCGTTGACAGCGTCGGGCTTCACTCTGAAGCTGAAGACGAAATCGGCAACCATGTTGTCCGGCGGATCGGCGGTGTCTGCGTCTGCAATCAGCGTATTCTCAACCGTTACTGTGCAGTTGCTGCCCGCGGCAAGCAGGGAGGGCGGGGTAAGCACGATTGAGCTTACGTTGTTTTGTGGCGCGGCGGGCAAAGTAAATGAGCTGCCGCAATTGATCGTTACTGCGTTGGCCGACACATTGACGTTCTCACTGAAATTGATCGTGATCGTCGTATTTTGGGGAACGTCTACCGCGTTATTTGTGGGTACGGTCGTGGTAACTGACGGCGCCTGATCGGTCGTAAAGCTGAAGACAAAGTTTGCCGCCATGTTGTCCGGCGGATCGCCGGCATCCACGTCGGTCACCTTCGACGCGACCACCGTCACAGTGCAGGTTGTGCCGAAAGGTAAATCTGCTGTCGGGTCGAGCGTGAAACTGTTAACGCCACCGGGTGCAGCAGGTGTAACCGTGAAGGTCACCGGCGAACCCGTTGGGCATTCGACTATGAACGCAGTCGAGTCGACAATATTCACGTTCTCATTGAAGTTGATCGTGATATTCGTGTTGGCTGCAATCTGAGTCGCACCGTTCGTCGGCACTGTGGTCGTGACTGCCGGCGGGGCGTCGATCGTAAAACTGAAGACGAAGTTTGCCGCCATGTTGTCCGGCGGATCGTTGGTGTCCTGATCGGCAACCTGAGCGGCGACGATCGTGACGGTACAAGTTTCGCCCCCCGTGAAATCAACGGTCGGGTTGATCGTGAAAGTGGTTGGACCGCCGGTCACAACCGTCGCGGCAGGTAAACGCGTTCCGCTGGCCGTACAAACAATCTGGAACCAGTTGCCGGTGACATTCACCGGCTCATTGAACGTGACGTCGATGTTCGTGTTCGCGGCTTGATTAGTCGCGCCGTTAATCGGCGTGGTGGCGGTAACAGTCGGCGCTGCGTCGATAGTCGTGAAACTGAAGACGAAGTTCGCCGCCATGTTGTCCGGCGGATCACCGCTGTCCTGGTCTGAAATCTGCGCCGCGAAAACCGTGACCGTACAGGTCTCGTTGAAAGTGAAATCCGCGGTTGGATTGATCGTGAAAGTAGTTGGACCACCGCTTACTACCGTATCGGCGACATTGCGAGTGCCGGTGGTTGGGCAAACGATCTGGAACCAGTTGCCGGTTACATTCACGGGCTCACTGAATGTGATCGAGATGTCCGAAGCAAGCGCCACGTTCGTCGCGCCGTTCGCCGGTATCGTCGCCGTGACAGACGGCGCCTGATCGATAGTGAAGCTGAAGACGAAGTTCGCCGCCATGTTGTCCGGCGGATCGCCCGTATCCTGATCTGCTACCTGTGCGGCAAAGACAGTCACCGTTACTAATTCACCGCTCGCAAAATCAACGTTTGGATTGATCGTGAACGTGGTTGGACCACCGGTCACTACTGTATCCGCAACGTTACGCGTACCACTGGTCGCGCCTACGATCTGGAACCAGTTTCCAGTGACGTCCACCGGCTCACTGAACGTGATCGTGACATCCGTGTTCGCGGCGACGCCGGTCGCACCGTTAGCCGGCGTAGTCGCATTAACGGTCGGAGCTGCTTCCGTCGAGAAATTAAATACGAAATTAGCCGCCATGTTGTCGGGCGGATCGGCTGCATCCTGGTCCGCAACCTGTGCGGCGAAGATCGTGACCGTACAAGTCTCGGCGGCGGAAAAATCCGCGTTCGGATTGATGGTGAAAGTCGTTGGGCCACCCGTCACTACCGTATCGGCAGGATTACGCGTGCCGCTGGTAGTGCAGACAATCTGGAACCAGTTTCCAGTGACGTCGACCGGCTCACTGAAAGTGACGGTGATGTCGGTATTGGTTAGCTGGTTGGCCGCGCCGTTGGTGGGCGTGGTGGCGGTAACACTCGGAGCAGCGTCCTGCGTTTCAAAGCTGAAGACGAAATCCGCGTTCATGTTGTCAGGCGGATCGTTTGCGTCCTGATCGGAAACTTGTGCAGCAAACACCGTAACCGTGCACGTCTCGTTTTGGGTGAAATCGGTGTTCGGATTAATCGTGAAAGTAGTTGGACCACTGGTTACGACGGTGTCGGCGACAGTGCGCGTGCCGCTTGTTGTACAAACGATCTGGAACCATTCGCCGGTAACGTTAACCGGCTCGCTAAACGTTATCAAGATGTCTGAATTAAGCGGCTGATTCGAAGCGTTATTTACAGGACTGGTATTGGTTACGGTTGGCGCAGCATCAACAGTGATCGTTACCGGCGCCGTATCGTTTGGTGTGAAGCCGTTGGTGACGGTGTAGGTGAAGGTGTCGGTTCCGGCAAAGGCAGCGGGTGGCGTGTAAGTAAAACTACCGTCGGTGTTCAGCGTGACGGTTCCGCCCTGTGTCGTCGCACCGGCGACGATCGCGACAGCCGTAGGCGCAGGCAGACCGGTGTCATTCGTGAGCACTCCAGGCGCGCCGACGCTGAGTGGAGTGTTTTGCGCGGCGACGAAACTATCCGCGAACGCGAGGGGAGAAACTTTCAAAGAACCGCCGACCAGCGTTGTATTCGAATCGATCTGATCCAGGAAGTTGACGTCGGAGGCGTCAGTGCCGTTGTTGGTTATGTTGACGTCGTAAGTGATTGTCTCACCCGGCGCGGCTTTTCCATCGCCGTCCACATCGGGGAACGAGTCGACCTTGGTTGCGGTAATGTCAGGTACAAGTGGCGCCGCCACGGGCGCAGGGTTGGCCGGAACAGGCGCGGGCGCAGCATTCGTGCTCGCCTCCGCGCGTGAAGAGGAACTCGGAGAAGCCAAAGAAAGAGGGGCCAGCGGCCCCAGTATCATCAACGAAATGATGAGACACGCGATAAAGGTTTTCGCGGTGGTATAGCGATCTGCAAATGTTGAGTTCATCTGAGTCCTCTATTTAGGTAATTGAGTGACGAAGCGGAGTAAACACACTTGTGCGAGTAGTTAAGCAAATCGGAGATTTTCTAATGACGAACCAAGCAACGCAGGATTGATGAGCGTTGCGGAAACGAGCAGACAAAGCCGACTCTAGTCTAAGGGCCGACTCAGAGTCAACGCTTTTCTGTTCGGCCTGAGCCACCAAAAGGCGGAAAAGCGCACAAAAAGTTAGGGTGGCCCATGAAGGACCACCCTTTAAATGACCAAATTGTACCTGGACCTACGTGCGTGGCGGGAAGACTCCCTGCAGCGCGATATTGAAATAGAACGTAAGGTACGGCTGCATGTTGTTATGAGGCTGGTCGCCACCGGCCGGCGCCAACGCATTTGGCGCCATCGCCGCCTGGGGATTCAGGGTAGCGGTAAAAAGATTGCCGCTGGCCGGACGTGCAAACGTAGCTCCGGTCGGATCGGCTACCTGGCCCGTAGGCGTATTTTGAGCAAACATCGCATGGCTATGGGCCGGGATTTCACTCTCGAGCAGCGACACTGTTTCACTGCCACCCGTTTCTCCCAGATCGTGAAGCGAAAGACCTGGTCCCTGGCCGGGATGCATGGGCGCTCTACCTTCAAGATCAGGTAATGCAAAAGTGCTTTTGCCGTCTCCTCCGTAAGTAGTTCCTAAAAGGGAGAAGAGAGCAGTGTTTTGCGATATCGGCAGGAGCTGGCCATTGCACCAGGCCCAACCTTTCGGCGCAAAGTTGAACGGAAAAATTCGTATCTCAGCAACAAATGGATCTGCCATAAACAATCTCCTTGAGATGACTTAACAAGTGTATCTTTGATTTCGATTACTCACATGCGACGAGGTACAACCTCATCGATCAGGTCGGACTCGGGAAGAGTCCGAAAAGTGAAATAATGAAATCGACACACAGGTAAGGCTGGAAGTTCGTGTGCGGCTGCGATCCACCGACTGGCCCCACGGCCTGCGGCGCCAGCGGGTTGCCGGGGCCGCCGCCACGATAAATCTTGGCTGCTGCCTGTCCCGTCAAGTTGTTCTGCGGTGTATTGACCGTAGGAATGTCGATCGACGCCAACATTGGGTGGGTGTGGGACGGTATCTGATTGACGGTAAGCGTAATTTCCTCTGCCCCACCTGTCTCGGCAAGAATAAAGCCATTGCCCTGATGAATCGGGATACGTCCGCGCAAATCAGGCAAGGCAAATGTTGACTCGCCGTCACCGCCGTACGTGGTGCCAATTAACTGAAACAAAGTCTCGTTTTCGGAGATGGGGAGGAGTTGTCCTTCACAAAACATCCAGCCCGCTGGAGCGAAGTTTCCAGCGAACATTCTGATTTCTCCGACATATGGTTGTGCCATCTTGTGCTCCTTTTAGTTAGGGGAAGGGAAAATACCCTGAAGGGCAATGCAGAACGACAGCGTTAGAAAAGGCTGCATGTTCAGGTGCGCCTGACTACCACCAACGTTTGAAATCTCCCCAGGTGACATAGCCACCAGATTTGTCGGAGGACCGTAAACGTTGTTAATAATGCCCAGCAGGGTGGCATTGCTAGGAGCTCCAGTGTCGGCTGCATTGGCTGAGCCAATAGCAAGATGCGTATGCTCCGGCAGTTCCGCAATCGACAAAGTGTGGGCTTGTTCGCCGCCTCTTTCGCCCAGCGTGTGTCCGCCTCCGACGTGGATAGGAGTTCGTCCTCGCACATCCGGAAGCGCAAAATTGACGCGCCCATCGCCGCCAAAAGTAGTACCCAGCAATGAAAAGAGCGCCTGGTTTTGGTTTATGGGTAGGAGTTGTCCATTGCAAAGAGCCCAGCCCTTGGGGGCAAAGACAAAGCTCATGATTCTTATTTCAGATAAAAAGGGTTCGGCCATAATCACTCCTCGTAGGTTTGATCGTAGGGAGAACTGTTTGTTACCGGTTTCGGCAGTAGTAGGTTTCTCGGGTAAAATTTTTGCCGAAGGAACGGCTCAAAAAGTCGTGAAATGCAAGCTGAAGAACCTTGGAATCCCGCTTGTGGGGCTAAGTAGTGCCTGAAGCGGCGGAGATTCTAACCGCTGACCCTGATAATTTCAAGCTTTAAGATCTCCGCGACCCATAACACGGAAAACGCAACCTCACCTCTAAATAATTGTTGTCAAAACACCGCTCGACTCCATACACTGGCTAACGGTTGGACCACCTGGTTCCAGCCGCCCCCAATCTCACGCTCTACCAGCAGGCTCCACCCGCCTAATCATCCACAACAATTCCTGCCTAAGGAGAATCGATAAAAATGTCTGTTTCACGTCGTAGGTTTTTGACAGCGGGCGCCGTAGTGTCTGCTGCTCTCGTGTTAAAGCCCAGCACGTTTGTTCTCGGCCAAAACTCCCTGTGGTCCAATAACTCCGCCGACTCAACCCCGGCCCACACTTACCGCCGCGAAATGTTTGAACCGTATGTTGGAGACGTCTTCCACGTTCGTGTCGGCAAGCAAATGGTTGGTTTAAAGCTAATGGCTCTCGAGAATGTCTCGCCAGCCTCACGCGGCATCACCACTGGAAAAGTCGCCCGCACAGATTGCTTTTCAATGCGTTTTCACGCGACCACGCAATTGCCGTCCACGGCACGTATTCACAATCTGAATCACAGCAAGCTGGGCAGCTTCGACCTTTTTCTGAGCCAGTCGAAAGATGGTCGTAAGTTCCTGCAAACGGCCATCGTCAATCACCTCGGCTAGTAATTTCGCCGCGGATTCCGGCGCAATGAACGTTGGAACCTGTGTTATTGTCCGCCCATGAAGTGGAGTGAAAGTTTTCAACTCTCCGACGGTGGCACAGTAGAACTGCGTCCGGTTTCGGAGAGCGACAACGAGTTTTTGCTCGAGGTCTATGCAAGCACGCGTGCAGATGAACTCGCGCAAGCTGAGTGGGCCGAAGGCCAGAGAGAGATGTTTCTTCGCTGGCAATTAAACATGCAGCGCAAGGAATACGAGACGAGATTTCCCGATGCGGACTATCGCGTGATCGTGATCGATCGGCAACGCGCCGGACGCATCTGGATCGGCGCTGACGAGGAACAGATCCGTCTCCTCGACATCGCTCTCTTGCCTGAGTTTCAGAATCGGGGCGTGGGAACAGCGCTACTGGAGAGGTTAAAAACCGAGGCTCAAAGTGCAGGCAAGGCGCTGCGTCACATGGTCTTCGTGCTCAACAACAACGCTGACCGTTTTTATGAACGGCTGGGCTTCAAGAAGATCGAAGACTTCGGCGCCTATAAACACATGGAATGGCGACCTTAATCAACGGCTAAAGGCTTGAAGTAATTGAAGACCGCCTCATACCGAAACCCGCTCTCATCGCGGCTCAACGGCACCAGAAATAGATCAAAAGTCCCCATCTGTTCGTGCTCGATCGAGTACGTCTGCTGCATGAGGGGACGATCCGCCGGCCCACGAAAGAATGCCGAAAAGCGTTCCATTCCTGTTTGCTCGTTCGACTTGCCCAGATAGCCTTTAACATCAGTCAACTCAAGCTCGATCGGCTGTTCGCCGGCGACGCGGAACTTCGTGTTTACGTGTTTGGAGAATTCTTTTTCAGTTAATTCGGCAGTCATAATCAGTAGTAATCCGTGTAATCCGCGGCAAACCTGCCACGGATTACACGGATTTTCAGGGTCAAGTTAAGTAGTTACTGCTTGTTGCCGATGAATGGACCATCGCCAATCGCGAAGTAACGAGACGAAGAGTACACAGTTCCCGAGAATGGGCTGATCCACCCCCGAGGTGGTGAGGCGAGGTAAGCAAACACCCCACCCCAATCGTTTGTTGCTCCGAACAGCGAGGCGATTTCCACCGATATATCCTTGGTGTCGCCCATGCCGGCATTGAAGTCGGTCGCCGTGTCGTTACCAGGCCCGCCGTTGAAGGAGTCGGGTCCCGACCCGCCGGTCAGCGTGTCGTTACCGCTCTCACCCCGGAGAATGTCGGTACCAGACCCGCCGTCGATCGTGTCGTTGTCGTTGCCGCCCTCAAGGGTGTCATTACCGCCCCCGCCGAAGATGAGGTCGTTACCGTCCCCACCCCGGAGAGTGTCGTTCCCGTTGCCGCCGTCGACCGTGTCGTCGCCGAGACCGGCGTTGACTGCACCACCGCCGTTGCCGCCGCAGATCAGGTCGTTGCCGGCGCCGGAGTTGATCGTGTCGTCGCCGTTACCACCGAAGATCATATCGGTGCCCACGGTGGTGGTTCCGATGTTGATCGTCTCTGTCTTGTTGGTGCCGACGATGACTCTGATATTGATCGAGCTCGTGAAGGTACCGTCGAACACCGTGATGGTGACGTCCGAGAACATAACGGTACTCTTCATTATCGGGCTGATCGTTACCGTGCGGTTAGCCCCGCTGCCTCCGAACGTGATGTTGGCGAGCGGTACCACCGCGGTGTTGGACGAGGTGGCCGTCAGAATCAGGCTACCTGCCGGCGTCTCCACGTCATTGACGAGGAGGTTCATAGTGCCGGTTGAACCGCCGCCGCACTGGCCGTAACCAACCACGATAGTCGGTGGCTGGTTGTCGTCGTTCAAGATGGTGCCTGTGGCCGAGTTGGGTGAACCAACGGTGTAGCCCGCGCCTGCGGTCACCGTCAGGATTATCGTCTCGTTAGCCTCCAAATCCGCGTCTCCGAACGGGTCAGCCGTTACGGTTGCCGTCGAGCTGCCGGCGAGGAATGTCACCGTGCCGGAAGTGGTTGAGAACGTGAGCGGATTGTCCGTCTGGTAATCGCCGCCAGGAGGTGCGTAAGCAGCCGTCCCACCGACCGAGAAGTTCACCGTCAGCGGGCCCGAAATGATGCCGGTCCGCGTGAAGGTGAAGACCATGTTGGTCGGACCATCCTCAAGCGCCGAGGTCGGAGCCACGGCTACCGAGACTTCCGTGTCGTCGTTGGTGATGGTGCCGGTGGCCGAGCTGGGCGCACCGACGTTGTAGCCTGTGCCCGCCGTTACGGTGAGGATCACCGTCTCGTCGAGTTCGGCCGCGCCGTCAGCCGTCGGGTCAACCGTCACGATCGCCGTCGAACTGCCGGCCATGAAGGTCACCGTGCCCGTGGGCGGTGTAAAGCCGGCCGCGCCAGTCTGCGTGTAATCGGTGCCGAAGGCGGCCGTTCCGTTGATCGAGAAGTTCACCGTTAGAGCGCTGGTGGTGGAGCCGGTACGCGTGAACATGTAGACGAGGTTCCCCGCACCGTCCTCGGTGGTCGACAACGGGGACACTGCTACCGAGACGTCCGTGTCGTCGTTGGTGATTGTTCCCGTCGCTGAAGCCGGGACGCCGACGGTGTAGCCCGCGCCTGCGGTCACCGTCAGGATCACTGTCTCGTCGGGCTCGACCGTGAGGTCGGCCGACGGGTCAATGGTCACCGTCGCCGTCAAGCTGCCGTCAGCAAACGTCACCGTGCCGGCGGGCGGAGTAAAGGTCGCCGCGCCCGTCTGCGTGTAGTCGGTGCTGAAGGTGGCCGTTCCGTTGATCGAGAAGTTGACGGTGAGTTCACCGTTGGAATCGCCACGAGTAAAGGTGTAGACGAGATTAGTCGCCCCATCCTCATTCGCCGCTAACGGCGACACCGCCACTGACACGGCGTTATCGTCGTTGTTGATGGTGCCTGTGGCCGAGTCGGGAGCGCCGACCTCATAGCCGGTGCCGGCCGCAACGGTCAGGATCACCGTCTCATCCGCTTCAGTTGTCGCATCCGCCGACGGGTCAATCGTCACAGTCGCGGTCGAGCTGCCGGCTGCGAAATCCACCGTGCCCGTGGGCGGGGTGAACGTGGTTGCACCGGTCTGCGTGTAGTCGGTGTTGAAAGTGGCCGTCCCGTTGATCGAGAAGTTCACAGTCAGCCCGGCGGCGGTTGAGCCGGTGCGGGTGAAGGTATAGACGAGGTTGGTTGCACCATCCTCATCCACCGTCGACGGAGCCACCGCTACTGAAACGGATGAATCGTCGTTGGTGATGGTGCCGGTGGCCGCGCTGGGCGCGCCGACGTTGTAGCCTGTGCCCGTCGTCACGGTCAAAATCACCGTCTCGTCGGGTTCGACTGTGTTGTCTGCCGTCGGATCGATCGTCACGGTCGCCGTCGAACTGCCGGCTGCGAAGTCCACCGTGCCCGCGGGCGGGGTGAACGTAGTTGCACCGGTCTGGGCGTAGTCAGTGTTGAAGGTGGCCGTTCCGTTGATCGAGAAGTTGACCGTTAGCGCGCCGGTAGTAACGCCGGTACGCGTGAACGTGTAGACGAGGTTCCCCGCACCGTCCTCGGTGGTCGACAACGGGGATACTGCTACTGAGACGTCCGTGTCGTCGTTGGTGATTGTTCCCGTCGCCGAAGCGGGGACGCCGACGGTGTAGCCCGTGCCTGCGGCTACCGTCAGAATCACCGTCTCGTCGGGTTCGACCGTGGTGTCGGCCGATGGATCAATGGTCACCGTGGCCGTCAAGCTGCCATCAGCAAACGTCACCGTGCCGGTGGGCGGAGTAAAGGTCGCCGCGCCCGTCTGCGTGTAGTCGGTGCTGAAGGTGGCCGTTCCGTTGACCGAGAAGTTGACCGTTAGCTCACCGCTGGAATCGCTACGGGTGAACGTGTAGACGAGGTTTGTCGCCCCGTCCTCCTCCGCCGCTAATGGAGACACCGCCACTGATACGGTGGTGTCGTCGTTATTAATGGTGCCCGTGGCCATGCTGGGCGTGCCGATGTTGTAGTCGGCACCCGCAGCCAGGGTAAAGATGACCGTCTCGTTCGCCTCGGCCGCCGCATCCGCCGTCGGGTCAACCGTCACCGTTGCGGTGGAGTTGCCGGCTGCGAATGTCACCGTGCCGTTGGGCGGGGTGAACGTGGTTGCACCCGTCTGCGTGTAGTCGGTGGCAGCGTCGGCCGTTCCGCCGATCGTGAAGTTCACCACCAGCGCGCCGGTGGTATCACCGGTGCGGGTGAAGGTGTAAACGAGGTTCGGTACCCCGTCCTCCTCCACCGTGGACGGCGCCACTGCTAACGTCACCTCTGCATCGTCGTTGGTGATCGTGCCGGTGGCGGTGTCGGGAATGGCCACGTTGTAGCCTGTCCCTGCCGCCAGGGTCAGGGTCACTGTCTCGTTGGGTTCGACCACATTGTCGGTTGACGGATCAACCGTCACGGTCGTGGTGGTGTTGCCAGCAGCAAACGTCACGGTACCGTCGGTGGCGGTAAACGTCGCCGCGCCGGTTTGCGTGTAGTCGGTGCTGAAGGTCGCCGTTCCGCCAACCGAGAAGTTGACTGTGAGCGGGCCGGTGGTCACGCCATTACGCGTGAACGTGTAGACGAGGTTTGCCGCCCCGTCCTCTTCCACCGAGGACGGCGACACAGCCACTGTAACGTCGGTGTCGTCGTTGGTGATTGTCCCGGACGCCGAGGCTGGCGTGCCGATGTCATAGCTCACGCCTGCAACGACAGTCAGAATTGCCGTCTCGTTCGGTTCGACAGTAGTGTCCGTCGTCGGATCGAGCGTTACGGTAGCTGTCGAGCTGCCGATAGGGATGGTCACCGTGCCGGAGGTGGCGTTGAATGTGGCCGCCCCCGTTTGTGTGTAGTCGGTGTTGAAGGTGGCCGTACCGCCGACGCTGAAGTTCACCGTCAGGTTGGCAGCCGTCGAACCTTCGCGCGTAAACGTGTAGACGAGGTTGTCTGAGCCGTCCTCCAAAACCGAGGCGGGTGAAACCGCCACGGTCACGTTGGGCTGATCAATCATCGTCAGGGTTGGGTCGGCCAGGCCGCCCACGTCCGGATCGTCTGTGAGCACGTTGGTAAAGTTGGTGCCTGAGACCGTGCCCTGGTTGGAGACCTGGTTTGTCGCTCCCAGGTACGGATTATCGACGGTTACGTTGAAAGTAATCGTAACGGTCTTGCCGGCCGGAAGATCTCCGATATTGAGCATCACGTCGACGAATGAAGCCGGCGCCGCTCGCATCGCGTGATTCCTCACGATGCGCGAGTTGCGTGACTTGTTAACCGAAGCGACTTGCTGATAACTCACGTCGCTCTTCTTAGCTTCAGTAGCGCGCACTTGCTTAGCTACTGTCGCGGCTGGAGCTGACTTCACCTTGCCGATCTCACCCACCTTGAATGCAGGAGCACGCCTCGTGCCTGTGCCGAGCGTGCCCTCCATCAACCATGACTGCGGTCCCTTGACTGCGGACTTGCCATGGGTGAACTGCGTACCAAGCTGGCGCATGATCACAGTCAACAAGTCGATACGACCGAAGGCTTCGCTGCTTTCCGTCGCCTGGAGTTCCTGATTTGGAACCAAAAGGTCGAACTTCTTGTCGCTGGACGGTGTCGCGTCGAAGAACCAACCGTAACCAGCCGCTGTCTCGTCCAGCACAATCCTGGAAGAGTTGGCAGTTGCCAGTTGGCCATCCGGCAGATCCGCAATTTCGAATGATAGTGACTGGAGCTTCGCGACGTTCTTCGCGGAGAGACCAGCCTCGGCCCATCTCGCGATTGCGGCCTGGACCATTGCGGAGACTTCCGATTGCGTGAGCTTCAGAACAGTCTGTGAGCTCTTGCTCTCACCACTGCTGGCCCAGAGGGTGGTATCCGGTTGTTCGTCGGTGTCCGCCTTCTGGCTTTCAGTGCTGAGGCCGTCAGACTTCAGACTGGAGGATGATTCTGCTGTTGCTGTAATTGGACCAGCAGCCGGCGTTGTGCAAGCCGCGCCGCCGAGGTAGTTCGCGGCGAAAGTTGCCGGCGCATCGGCAATCGCATCGACCGTTGTGCCAGCAACGTTGTTGTTGGCAATGACGAATGCTATGACGCCCGCTTGCGTCGCCGGAGTGGTCAGACCAGGCAACCGGAGCGAAGACGCGCCTGAGCTCACCGCGAGAAACACATCGGGTGAACTGGGTGAACCCGCACTGAAATTATTTCCTGTAATGTTCGCACAGACATCGATGTCGTCTGTCGAGGCCGGTGCACCTGCACCAAGGACAAGGCCGCCAAACGCGCCCGCACCCGGCTCAGCCGTCGTGTTGCCGGTGATGGTCAGGTTCACGTCGTATGCGCCACCGGTGTTGTCAGCGGAGATGCCGGCGATGCCGTTGTAACGACGGATTATGTTGTTGGTGATCGCGACGGTGGCCTGACTTCTTGGCGCCGTCAGGTTATCCGCGAACGACGTAAAAATACCGTTGGCGGTCGCCGAACCGGAGTTCGGCACACCGGCCACGCCGATCGTGTTTGCGTTGAAGGTGCCGTTGACGGAGCGGAGCAATGGTGAACCCGCGCCCGGCGTCGCCATCTGCAATGTGATGGCGCTGCCGTTTGCGTCACGCATCGTGTTGTTCGAAACGTTGAAGGTCAACGTTCCGCCCGACGCGATGGTCACGCCGCCGCCACCCACGTTGTTGTTCGGGTGATTGTTTGAAAGCGTGTTCGGCTGGCCCACTGCTGCGCCACCCATGATCAGGTCCATCGTGCTCTGGCTGTTGGCAACGAACTCAACCAGGTCACCAGGAGCGCCAGTGAAGGTATTGCCTCTGATTGTCGCGTTCAAGACCGTTCCGGCATTCCGCGACTCAACTGACAAGCTGTCACTCGCATCGATAAAGCTCTGGTTCAGACCGAACTGGGAGCCGGTAACCGTCAGGCGGTTGAGCGTGCCTGAGATATTGATCACTGACATGTTGCGTGCACGACCACCTGCGACGATAAGGTTCGTGAACGTGCCCGTACCGGTGATACCCGTCAAACTGTCATTACCGAAGTAGATGCTGCCTTCGCCCGCGCCGTTCGGAACGGCGGGAGCAGGATTGTTTCCGTTTGTGCCGTTGACAGTCGAATGCTCGAGCGTGAAGTTGTTAACCGCAAGACCACGGATACCATAGTTCTGGTTCGTGCCGTTGATCGTCATGCGGCGCAGCGTCAGGTTCTGAACATTTTCAGCATAGACGCCGATACCGGCTGTGGTGCTGTCAGCGCCTGTCATTCCGGAGATGATGCCGGCTGTAGCGTTGCCGCCCAGGGAGGTATTCGCTCCGTCACCGTTAACCGAGAAACTGCCGGAGGTGTTTTTCAGGAAAATGCCATTAGGTCCACCCGTAGTGGAAACTCTTGTCAGCGCAACCGACAAGGGAGTGGTACTGGTGGCGCGACTAATTTCAACGCCGGCCGCACCGGTGGTGATGATGGTGCCGCTCGGTATTGTGATCGTTTGCGTGTTGTCCGTCGCCAACAAACCTCGCTGATTCGCGTCGGGCGAAATATCAAGACTACCGAACGTGGTCGCGCCGGTGTTTGTCGTCAGGCTGACGGCCGTGCCACCCGAACCGGTTACCGACGTGTTAGCGAAACTCAGCACAAGACTGGATCCATTGACGGCGATACCGCCCTGGGTCGGGTTCGTGATCGTCGTCGAGCCGGTCGTCAAACTTCCGGCGACGCCCGTCAGGCTTAGACCCGTAGTGGCGCTGTTCGTGGAAGAGATACTTGCAAACGAGCCGTTCAGAGTACCGGTCGTAAGATTCAGGGTTCGGCCGGTGCCATTTAGCGTAACGTCGGAGACGTTCAATGTGGCGAAGCCGGTACCGTTGATGTCACCCGTCGAATTGCCGCCCGTAAATCCGCGCAGAGTGTTGCTTTGACCAACAGTAATCGCGAGTGCAGCGCTGGTGATATTGACGATCGGTGCGCCCGGACTTGTTGCCGGTAAAGCATCGCTGCCCGCCGGGGGCACGACTCCTGAAATGCTCGAGAGTGTGTCCGTAGCGTCCTGGCCGATGAACTTCTGGCCATTGAGCAAGGTCACAGGGCCGACGTAATCGGTCGCGCTTTCGTAAACAAAGATGTTGTCATTCGCCGCCGGATTGTTGCCGGTACCGTTGTTAAGCGCTGCGAAGGCGGCCAGCGTCGAGAATGGATTTGTAAGACGGCCGCATCCTGCCGCAAGCGTAAGGCAGGAAGGAGCGTTGTTATTGATAAACCAAATCATTCCGCTGACGGTGATCGAGACTGTGCTCGTATCGCTTGGACCTTCACCATCGTTCAACGTGTAAGTGAAACTGTCGCTTCCTTCAAACCCGGGAGCAGGATTGTAAGTGAAGGAGCCGTCTGCACTGAGAGTCACATTTCCGCCCTGGGCACTCAGGAAGGTACCCGCGGTTGCGGTGAGCGCAGGGTCAACAGCCTGAACCGCGTCGTCGGCGTCGGAATCGTTTGCGAGTACGCCCGGGGCCGCGACAGTGATCCTGATGTTACCGGATGCCAAATAGCTATCCGGTCGCGCGACTGGGGTCGTAAATATCGTCCCGTTGACCAGGGCGGTATTTGGATCCACGGTGTCGGAGAATGTAACGCCTGTGGCAGTCTCGCCCGCGGCGGTTATGCCGACGGTATATTTCAGCGTGTCGCCCGGATCGGCCTTGGTGTCACCATCAACATCGGTGAGCAACAGGTCCGTCTTGGTCGAAGTGACGGTCGGTACTAAGAGACTGGCTGGGCCGGCAAGTCGGGGACTGGATCCCAAAGAAGAATTGAGGGAGTTTGATTGCGTATCTGACTTGCTCGCCACGTTAGCGGCGCTGCTATCGGTAGCCGGAGGATTGCCGGGTTGCGCCGACCATAACCATCCACCTCTTCTCGACTCAACCGAGACCGAAAAAATGACTGCTGCCAATACGGCAACACTCGCGATCAACAATGGAGCAACTTGTCTTTTTGTTTTAGTTATTTTCGAATCTTTGCGGGAACTGAGATAACGCGCGAGGTATTTACTAGGGGACATCGGAAAACTCCTTTGTTGTCGTTAATCGGGTTTAAAGGGAAGTTATAGACTGGGCTGAAACTTCGGGTTTTACCGCGCTTCAATATCCGGTAAGAAAGCTCTAAGTTGAAGGACACGGGTAACCCCTTGATCGCAACGAATGAACAGCCACTTCTCAGGGGCGTTGGTTTGACAGATAACCTGAGCTTGCGAGGGACCAGGCTTCTGAGGAGTCTCCTACCAAGTCTTAGCTAGAAACCAAAGTAAAGGATTGGTAAATCCAGCGAGAACTGCCTCGGGCGACTCTTTGATTGGACCGCATCTTTTCGGAAAGGCGATCGTACTCCGAAAAGTTTGCGGATTGCGGCGAAAATAAGCAGGGCGGATTCTAGTGCGGCAGCGTCCCTAAGTCAAGGGTAAAGCCACTCTTCTCGCGCTCAGCCTATACGCATACTTATCCACCGTTTTTTGTTCAAGCGAAGGAAATGATTAATAGAGGTAATTTTCCGAAAAATATCACGCAGAGAATTTCTTCAATTGTGCGCGCAGGTTCAGATTACGAATGAGCCGGTGCAGATAGTTTGGATGAACTCCAAGCAGTTTCGCCGCTTCGGTGTAGTTGCCTTTTGCTTCTTCGATCGCGCGCAGAATGATCTCTTTTTTGGTTTGCGTTACGGCCTCATGATAACGGAGCGTCGAAGTCGGCGAGAGTTCACTCTCCAACACAACTTCCGGTAAATCCTCGGGCAGGATCAGGTCCGTCGTGCCCAGGACCACCGCGCGCTCGATCGCGTTTTCAAGTTCACGGACATTTCCGGGCCAGTCGTAAGCAGTCAAACACGCGCGTGCTTCAGCCGTGAAACCTTTCAACTTTCGATTACAACGCGCGCCATACTTGTCAGCAAAATAATTCGCGATCAGCATGATGTCTTCCGGTCGTTCGCGCAGCGGCGGCATCTCGAGCGAAACGACGTTGAGGCGATAGTAAAGATCCTGGCGAAACTCCCCCGTTTCAATTGCTTCTTCGAGGTTCTTATTCGTCGCGGTGATCAAACGCAGGTCCACCTTGATCGTCACCGTTCCTCCAACGCGCTCAAACTCTCTTTCCTGCAACACACGCAGAAGCTTAACTTGCAGCGGCTGAGTCAGTTCACCGATCTCGTCGAGAAAAACGGTGCCACCGTCGGCAATTTCGAGCCGGCCCTTTTTCTGCGCGAATGCGCCCGTGAACGAGCCTTTTTCGTGACCAAACAATTCACTTTCGAGCAGCGACTCGTTGAGCGCGGCACAGTTGACTGCCATGAACGGTTTCTGCGCGCGCTTGCTGTTGCGATGAATAGCACGCGCGGCCAGTTCCTTGCCGGTGCCGCTCTCGCCGCAGATCAAAACGGTCGAATCCTTAGGCGCCACTTTCGAAATGAAGTGATAGACGCGCTGCATCGCCGCGCCTTCGCCGACCATGTTGTGCTCGATATTTACATCCGCGAGCAGGCGCTCGTTCTCAGTTTCAAGCCATTCAAACTGCCGCGCGTTTTCGATTGCCACCGCGGCGATACCAGCGATCGCGGCAACGAGTTGCAAATGTTCGCGGCTGAACTGATCACGCGCATAAGTTGTGTCGAGATACAAAACGCCGAGCGTTCGATTGAGGTTGACGAGCGGCACACACATCACCGAGTGTGAGCGCGCAGAGATCAAACTTTCAGTCGCAAGCGTCGATTCCGCGGCGGCGTCGGTAGATAAAAGAGCGACGCCGTCTCTTAACACCTGCCTGACGATCGTTCTGCTGACGTTAACCGCCTGATCCTTCCCACGCACCCGATCAAGACCGAAAACAAGGCTCGTTTCAAAAGAGCCTTCGTTCGTCAGAAGAATCGCGCCACGCTGCGCGGGAACGACTTCAAACAACAGCTCGAGCAAACGTTCGAGCAGATCGTCGAGCCCGCGAATCGAGTTGATCGTCGTGCTGACCTTCGTCAGCGCGCTCATATCGCGAGCCATCAGGTAGAGCGCGTCGTCAAAACGGATCTGCACGGTCGATCCACTGACGACGTGCGCTTCGTCGAGCTTCACGTCACTCGATTTCGAAGTCGCTTCACCTTCGTGAGTGAGAAAAAGAAATTGCGAGTCGCCAATGCGAACGCGATCGCCGTGGTCCAGACGCCGGGTTTTCACCGGCACGTCATTAACGAAAGTGCCGTTGAGACTCTCGAGATCCGTGATCACAAAGCCGTCTTCTGCTTTTTCGATTTTGGAGTGACGGCGTGAGACCGACGCGTCGGCGAGGCAGAGATTTGCACCCGTCTCGCGCCCAATGATCATCGCTTCTTCATTGATTGCGAAGATCGCTCCCTTGAGTTTGCCCGAGATGGCTGCGAGACGAGGAGGCATTGCGGCACACAGTTTACAGGATTACAGGTGGAAACAGGATCTCCTGCTAACTATGTAATCCGGCCCCGTTTTGTTAGGGCAGGAGACGCCAGTTGTTGTTCGGAGTGGCGGGAACGGTCTTGTTTCGCTCGACCCAATCGATGATCAGTTCGCGAATTTCTTCGCTCGAGCGATAGACCACCGGCGCATTCTTGTACATCACGTAACCGCCGCCGCCGTTCACGCGATAATTGTTTGTCGCGAGGCGAAGCTTCTTCGACGGCGCGAGTGGTTGTCCGCGAAAACGCAGGTTTTGAATTCGCTGCCCGATGGGCTTTGTAATGTCGAGATCGTAGGTAACACCCTCGGCGATGTCGAAGTTGTAAGCGGGAATTTTTTCGTCGATCAATTCCCTGGGAGTTTTGCCGGCGACGTAAGGTTTGTAGTACTTAGCAGAATGTTCCAGGGCTTCTTTGAGCTGCTGACCGGTAACTTCGAGCACGGCGAGCGTGTTTTCGTAAACGTAAAGTCCGGCAATATCACGCACGCTCACTGGTCCTTTTGCGATCCGCGCTTCCGAATTAAAACTCGCAACCATCGACACGTCCGCTTTGCCTGCTTCGAGTTGCACCTTCTGAATCAGGTCGAGAATCGCCGTATCGCTAAAACGCGCTTCACGCGCAGTTAACTCTTCCGGCGACTCGCCGATAACACGCGAAAGCCAGGCCTGCGTTTCCCGATCGTAAGGTTCGACGAGTTTCACCACTTCCGGATCGGGCTCCACTCGATCGTCGGCCGCGATCGTCCGCGCTGACTTTGCATAAACGCGCCAGCCGGATCCGGATCGCTGCAAGTAAAGATCAGCGCGGGCCAGGTGACGTCCCCAGTGATTCGCCTGAGTCAGCAGAACGCCGTTGAGGTAAAGCGAAGGAACTTCGCGATGCGTATGGCCCATGAAGATGACGTCCACGCCCGGAACTTCTTTCGCAATCGAAATCGCCTCGTTCTCGTGCGGCAGTTGCCCCGGCCTGACTTCACCGGTAGCCAAGTCTTCACCGAGACCCATGTGCATCGCGATCACGACAACGTCAGCCTTCTCCTGTTCGCGAACGATCGGAACCCATTTGCGAGCTTCAGCCACGGGTTCATGAAACTCCAGACCCGCGTAGTTTGGCGGGTTATCCCAATACGGCACGCCCGGCGTCGTCAACCCAATGATTCCGATTTTTACGCCAGCTACTTCTTTAACGATGTAGGGTTTGTAATGAGGTTTCTTCGTCGCTATGTCGTAAGTATTGGCGGAAAGCCAGGGGAAGCCGGCTTCTTTTCGCGCCTTCTCCAACACTTTGAGACCGAAATTGTACTCGTGATTTCCAACCGCCATCGCGTCGTAAGTCGAGTGAGCTCATTACGAGCATCATCGGATCCGGCGGTTGATTGTTTTTGCGACTGTGAAACGACTCGAGCGGCGAGCCCTGGATGGTATCGCCCGAATCGACGAGTAACACGTTGGGCTGCTCTTTGCGCACTCGTTTGATCAGTGTGGCGACTTTCGCCAGACCGCGATTGTCAGACTTGTTTGTGTAGTAGTCGATCGGGTTGATGTTTCCGTGCAGGTCCGTGGTGCCGAGAATCGTTATTTGAACCCGGTCCGGCGCAACGCTCCGGCCCACCAGAACGAGGGCGAGCATGATGACGAGCGTGGCGAGGGAATAGAGCAGCGATGATGCGTTTCGATTTTTCATAAACGTTCGGTGTGTCAGGGTTTCACAAAACTGGAGGCTTCAACTCAGTCCCCGTACCTTGTCGTTGTTAGCTTAGACCAAAATGCTTTATGGTAATAGCCTTTATGGATAACTTAGTCACCTCGAACATTCGTCAAAGACCGATTCGAACGCTCGTCAGCGTCGCGGGAATCGCGCTCGGAGTAAGCCTCGTGATGCTGTTCACCGGCCTCGCCCGTGGTATGTCAAATGACCTGCAACGACGGGCGACGAACGTCCGCGCGGAACTGATCTTTATGCGACCCGGAGCAGTCCAGTTAACTGCGATGACCGCGAACCTCGACACGAGATACGTCGATCGGTTGAAGACGATCGAAGGTGTTCAGCAGGCGTTGCCGGTGATCCGGCATTTCTCCCAGGGCTCGAAAGGCATCGGCATCGAGCAGATCGACGGCGTCGATTGGGACGCTTACGCGACGATGAACGGCATCAACATGGTCGAAGGGCGCGGGCCGCAAAACGCCAACGAAGTGGTGATCGACGAGGTTAAGGCGCGGAGTAACAATCATCGGGTCGGCGACACGATCAAACCTCTCGGGCCGCAGGAGTATCGGATCGCGGGAATTTATAAACCTGAATCCGGCGCGCGCGTGAAGATGTCGCTCGAGGGGATGCAACAAGTGCTTGAAGCGCAGGACAAGTGCACGTTTATTTTTCTGAAACTCGACAATCCGGATCAGCTTCAGGAAGTGGCCCAGCGCATCGATCAGGAGTTGCCCGGCAACACGATCCAGCCGACGCGTGAAGTGTTTACGAGTTTTGAGAAAAGCATTCCCTATCTTGGGGTTTTTCTGCGTGTGCTCGTTGGACTTGCGGCCGTGGTGAGTTCACTCGTCGTGATGCTGGCGATGTACACGACCATCACCGAACGCACGCGCGAGATCGGAATTTTGAAAGCGATGGGCGCGTCGCGTGGCTACATCGTGGGCATCATCGAGAAGGAAGCGATTTTGATCAGCATCATCGGGCTGATCGCAGGTTTTGTGATTTCAATTATCGCGGGATACCTGATTCACCAGGTGTATGGACTCGTGTTCGAATATAGCTGGACGTGGGCGCTCGTGGCGGCCGCGATCGGGCTTGTCGGCGGCATTTTGGGCGCGTTGTATCCGGCGTGGCGGGCGTCTAATCTCGATCCGGTTAATGCGCTCGCGTACGACTAAAACCTTCCTCTCAAAGGCGCAAAGACGCAAAGGAGATCATTAGGAGATTTCTTTGCGTCTTTGCGCCTTTGCGAGGAAAGTTTTTACTGCTCCGACAAACTTCGCAGCGAGAAACCTCTTTTCCAGATCAGCGCGATACCGATAGCGCTCCAGAAAATGTCGCGGCCCTTTCTCACGATCGCGAGCGTCTCGCCGATCCCTCTCGCAAACCCCAGCACCCGCGACACCTGGCCGGTTCCACCTTCATCCACTCCCGCTCGGAGGGGAATAAACTTGAACGCCACGTTGATGATTCGATTTACCGACTCGAGAATAAAAGCCTGCGTGAGCGTCGGCGGAATCGGGCTGATGAACGAAAGCGTGATGAACACTTCGAGCACCCCTGCCAGGTGAAAACACAAGTCGAGCAGAAAAATCGATATAAAACTGCGCTGGCTTTTTTCATAAAATCCGTAAACGCGATCTTCCAGCGATTGTGCCCGCGGCATCAGCTTCATGAAAAACTTCGGCGCGACTCCGCGATTAGTCAAAACCCTCAACGCCGCACTCAGAAATCTTGTTTGCTTTCTGATCACCAGGTACGCGAGCGGCACGACTACGACTGTCGTTACGAGTGCGCCGATGCTTGCATAACGCAGCGGCTTCGGCAGTGAAAAACTGAGCAGTAGAGTCGTCGTGCCTGCGAAGATGAAAAGTGAAACCGAGAGCGCGTAAAAAATATTCTCGATCGCCAGACCCGCAAGCCCGACAATCACAGGCACTCGATCTTTAACAAAGACGGCCTTTGACGGTTCACTTACCGCCACACTGACAAATGGAATGACGTTTCCGAGCGCGTCGCCCATGATCCTCGCGGCAAAGGCGTCGCGGAAAGGCAGTCGATGAGGAGCTTCGATACAGCGTGTCCATGCAAGCGCGCGAACGACGTAACGCAGGCTGGAAACGGCAAGAATGAGGAGAAAACCCGCGCCCAGCTCTTGAATTCGCGAGACAATTAAACCGACGCCTGCCCGGCTCACAAAGTATCCAAACAGGAGCAGCCCCAGCAGACCAAAGACAATTCCCAGTGGCGCAAATCTTTTGCGCTCAACGCTCGGCATCGCCGTACGGTAACACACAGGCGGTGAGAAGATCTTCCTCGCAAAGGCGCAAAGACGCAAAGAAAAGCTCTTGGAAACGCGTTAACTCCTGGCGCCTTTGCGCGTTTACGAGGAAGATCTTTCTCACCGCCTTTTGTGCGCGTTTGTAGCTTGGTTTATGATGCTACGTTCCATTCGACACCGTAAAAACGAGCACCAAACGATGAGTCAATCTCAAGCAGCCGTTGCGCCACTTTCAGGTAGTCCACTCACCACACTTTCCGAAGACGAGACAATGTTTCGCGCCAGCGTGCGTGAGTTTGCCGAAGGCGAACTCCGTCCGCGCGTCGAGCACATGGACGAAGTCGCCAAGCTCGATCCCGCGATCATCAGCCAATGTTTCGATCTCGGGTTGATGGGAATCGAAACTCCCGAAGACTACGGCGGGGCGGGGGCGAATTTCTTTACCGCGATTCTTGCGGTCGAAGAGTTGTCGCGAGTCGACGCCTCGGTTGGCGTTTTTGTTGACGTGCAAAACACGCTCGTTAACAACGCTTTCATTCGCTGGGGCACGCCGGAACAGAAGAAGAAATACCTGACCAAGCTGGCCGCCGACACAGTCGGGGCGTACGCGTTGAGTGAACCGGGATCGGGTTCGGACGCGTTTGCGATGCAGACGCGCGCCGTTGAAAAAGACGATCACTATGTTTTGAACGGCCAAAAGCTTTGGATCACCAACGGCATTGAAGCCGACATTTTTGTGCTCTTTGCGAATGCAAATCCCGAAGCCGGATATCGCGGCATCACTGCTTTCATAGTCGAAAAAAGTTTTCCGGGTTTCTCGATCGGAAAGAAGGAGAACAAGCTCGGCATCCGCGCGTCGTCAACCGTCGAGCTGATCCTCGAAGACTGCAAGGTGCCGAAAGAAAACGTGCTCGGCGAAGCCGGCAAGGGATACAAAATTTCGATCGAAACACTGAATGAAGGACGCATCGGCATCGGCGCGCAGATGATTGGTATCGCGGCGGGCGCCCTCGAGAGTGCGTTGCTCTACACGACCGAGCGCCAGCAGTTTGGGAAGTCGATCAATCAGTTTCAGGGAGTTCAATTTCAACTCGCCGAGATGGCCACGGAACTGGAAGCCGCGCGGCTGATGGTCTACAACGCGGCGCGCATGAAGGATGCGGGCATCAACTTCGTCAAAGAAGCGGCGATGGCAAAACTTTACTCGTCGCGAGTGGCTGAGCGCGTGAGTTCGAAAGCGATCGAGCTGTACGGCGGTTATGGATACGTGAAAGATTATCCGGTTGAGAAATACTGGCGCGATTCGAAGATCGGCGCGATTTACGAGGGCACTTCGAACATGCAACTGCAGACGATCGCCAAACTGATCATCGGAAAATAGCGCCACGAAAAGGCACAAAAGGCACAAGTCATTCAGTTATGTTTCCTGTGCTGTTTTGTGGGCGCTTGAGTCGGTGAAAAGGCTCTTTTCCTTTTGTGTTTCTCTTTTCCTTTTTGTGGCTACTCTGAGTTTATGAACACTGATATGAAAGTATTGAAGCTGGTCCGCAAGAGCGAATCATCACAACCTGATATTCCGGAACACGAAGTCGATCTGCCGGATCACAAGCTTTTGCTCGAGATGTATCGCACGATGTATCTCTCGCGACGCATCGACGACAAAGAGATTCAGCTCAAGGGACAGAACAAGATCTTTTTTCAGATCAGCGGCGCGGGTCATGAGGCGGTGCTCGTCGCGGCGGGCGTGGTGTTGAAGCCTGGTTACGACTGGTTCTATCCGTACTATCGCGACCGCGCGCTCTGTCTGCAACTCGGCATGACGCCGCTCGAGCAGTTCCTTTCAGCCGTCGGCGCTGAGAACGATCCAAACTCACACGGGCGCCAGATGCCTTCCCACTGGGGTCACAAGAAACTCAACATCGTTTCCCAATCGTCGCCTACAGGTACGCAGTTGTTGCAGGCCGTTGGTTGTGCCGAGACGAGTTATCGCGGCAGTCTGATGCCGGAGTTGCAAAAGCGGATCAGCAGCTTTCAGGCAGACGAAGTGACGTACGTTTCGCTCGGCGACGGCACCAGCAGCGAAGGTGAGTTTTGGGAAGCGCTCAACACCGCATGTAATTTGAAGTTGCCCGTAGTCTTCATGCTGGAAGATAACGGATACGCGATCAGCGTTCCGGTCGAAGTGCAGACTGCCGGCGGTGACATTTCAAAACTGGTCGAGAATTTTCCCTCGCTTTACGTACAAAGATGCGACGGCACCGATCCGATTGAGTCACTCGAAACGATGCGACGCGCCGTTGATTATTGCCGGCAACGACAAGGTCCCGCCTTCGTCCATGCCAAGGTGATCCGCCCTTACTCGCATTCGCTTTCGGACGACGAAAAACTCTATCGCCCCGATGAGGAACGCGCGAGCGACGCCGAACGCGATCCGGTGAAACGTTTTGGCGCGCTCCTGATCGACGAAGGAGTGATCGATCAGGACGGGCTGCAAAAGATCAAGGACCAAGTCGATCGAGAAGTAAACGAAGCCGCCGATCAGGCCCTCGCAAGCGCACAACCGCCGGTGGAAACCGCGATGCAGTACATCTTCTCGCCGGACGTCGATCCCTGCGCGAAAGAGTTTGACACGGAAGACGCCGTGCAGCTTTCGGGCAATGCCGGAACGATGGTCGACCTGATCAATCGTTGTTTGCACACGGAAATGGCGCGCGACCCGCGAATCGTCGTTTTCGGTGAAGACGTGGCTGACTGTTCGCGCGAACAATATCTCGAAAGCGTCAAAGGCAAGGGCGGCGTTTTCAAAGTCACTGCCAACTTGCAGCGGAAATTCGGTGGCGATCGTGTTTTCAATTCACCGCTCGCCGAAGCCAACATCGTCGGCCGCGCGATCGGCATGGCGACGCGCGGCTTGAAGCCGGTGGTCGAGATTCAGTTTTTTGACTACATCTGGCCCGCCATGCACCAGATTCGCAACGAGCTGGCGTTGATGCGCTGGCGTTCCGGTAACGATTGGAAATCACCGATAGTGATGCGCGTTCCGATCGGCGGCTATCTCAAAGGCGGCGCGATTTATCACTCGCAATCGGGCGTCTCGACGTTCACACAGATTCCCGGACTGCGCGTCGTCTATCCCTCGAATGCACTCGACGCAAACGGCCTGCTTCGCACCGCGATTCGATGTGACGACCCGGTGCTGTTTCTCGAACACAAACATCTGTACCGCCAGGCTTACAACAAATCGCAGTATCCGGCTGACGACTTCATGATTCCGTTCGGCAAGGCGAAGAAAGTTCGCGAGGGTAAGGATCTGTCGATCATTACATACGGCGCACTCGTGCAGCGTTCACTCGTCGCGGCGAAACAGATGGACCAGGAAGGTGTGAGTGTCGAGATCATCGACCTGCGCAGTCTCGTTCCGTTTGACTGGGATGCGATCGCCGAAAGCGTGAAGAAGACGAATCGCGTGATCGTCGCGCACGAAGACTCGCTCTCGTTTGGGTATGGCGCGGAGATAGCGGCGCGCATCACGGATGAGTTGTTTGAGTATCTCGATGCGCCGGTCAAGCGCGTTTGCGCGCTCGATTCGTTTGTCGCCTACGCGCCGCAGCTCGAGGATGCGATCCTCCCGCAAGTCGCGGACGTGGCGAAAGCCATCGCTGAACTAAAAGCCTATTAACCTTGGAGTGCGGCGGCCTGGCGCCGCTTTTCGCCCCGATCTCGTGATCGAAAACCAAAGCGGCGTCAGGCCGCCGCACTCCAAGGTCTTTTCTAAAAGCCATAGCCGTACAGCCGTGTGTATTGTTCTATTTCGCACAAATCCGCCTCATTACCTGCGTTTTCGCCTTTAATGGGCAGTATCGAGTTGGCATAAGTGTTGCCCAAAACACCAGTTACATACGCCTGTGCGCGTCTCCCCGACATTAGTTCCCCCGAGTCGAAATTAATCGCGATTAGTTAAACAAGGGAGGTACAACTGATGAGCAAGCACGTTTTGAGCGTTTTAGGGGCTGTGATGCTGACTCTCGCAATCACTTCGATCGCTCTGGCACAAACGACAACTACGACCGTTACCAAGACAGTTCAAAATCCGGACGGAACCTACACAATCATTGAGTATCCTGCGAAGAAAGAAATTACGCTGAACCTTACCCCGGTCAATATCACGGGCGCGAAAGGCATGGCCACGATTCTTCGTGACGACGACGGCACCAGGATCAAACTCAATCTTACAAACGTTCCCGCAGAGGTGACGTCGCTTAATCTTTATGCGGTTGACGACAAAGGTGCAGTCACTTCCCTCGGCCCCGTGGCGATTTCAAACGGCGTTGGCACGCTCGCAACCACAACACCGCTTTCGAGGTTCATGCTGATCGCTTCAAATGAACCAACGTTGACGGCCTATGATGCAAACACCCAGGTCCTGTTCCGTAGCGCGGTGCCGGAAGGCCTGGCCGTTATTCCGTTGTCCAGTGCTTCGGGAGAAAGAGTTGCGGCAACAACTGCTCCCTCCAATCCAAGCACGGCAGTCGTGACACCGGGTGCGACCGTTACGACTCCGAGTGCGACAGTCACTCCGGGTGCAACAGTCACAACTCCGGGTGCAACAGTCACAACGGGCACGGTTGCAACTACCTATACCGCGCCAATGCTGAATATCCCTTCTTATAAAAAGGGAGATGACACCAAAATCAAAGTAGACTTTACGGGAGCACTGACCGGAGCGCGCGCCAATGTTTTCATCACGCCGCGCAAAGACGGTCCCACTGAAGTCAAAATGCGTTTCCACGAATTGAAGGATGCGCCCGCGGATCAGAAATTCGTCCTGTGGGCCGTCTCGCCTGACAACAAGTTTGTCAAACTCGGCCAGGTGGTGAATACGCCTGGACGTAATGAGGCCGAAATTAAGTCGGAAACAACGTTGACCGACTTTGGTTTGGTCGTGACTATGGAAGGAGCGGACGCTGAAATGCCGGCCGGACCTGCGGTCGCACACATTCACATCGTTCCATAGTAGTTAAACCTGCGAATTTGCTGGTTTTTGGGGCCGTTCGAAAGGGCGGCCCCTTTGTGTCAAATGTCTCACAAAAAACTACCATCTAAGAACAATCTAAGATAATATGTCCCCCACTGAAGTTGCACCGGCGACTTCATGTCTCCCGACAGGCTGAAATTCGAGCCGCACATCTTTTCAGTTACAGAGATCCCCTGCCCGTGAGCCCCATCACCGGCCGAAGTCTCCGTTTTAACCTGAGAGTGTTAACGACATGATTAAGAGTATCTACCCCCGTCTCTTCCCGATTGCCTTAGTCTTCCTCCTCGCCTCGGTGGCGCACGCACAGGAGAGTCTTCCCACCCTCGTCAAACGCGTCAAACCTTCTGTAGTCGCGATCGCGACATACGACGCGAGTGGCGAAGCGTTGATGACAGGCAGTGGTTTCTTCCTGCGGCCGGGCCAGGTCGTGACGAACCTTCACGTGGTACGCGGCTCTGTTCGCGCCGAGGTCAAAACTCTCGACGGTAAAGGAAAAGTTTTTCCGGTGAACGGAACGATTGCCGTCGACGAAGAGGGTGACCTGGCGTTGTTGAGCGTGGATATGCCGCCGCAGCCGGTGAGAAGCAGCGAACTCGCGAGCGAGTTGCCGGATGAAGGTGAGCCGATCTTCGTGATCGGAAATCCGCTGAAGCTCGAAGGTTCCGTCAGCGACGGTATCGTGTCGGCGGTGCGTGAAGTGCCAAACAGTTATCGAATCATTCAGATCACTGCTCCAATCTCACATGGGAATAGCGGCAGTCCGGTTTTCAATTTGCGCGGGCAGGTTTTAGGCGTCGTCACGGTTAAGGTGACGAATGGTCAGAACATTAACCTCGCGATTGCGGCGGCGAGAGTCGGAGAGTTGCGTGCGGGCAAGCTCCAGCCACTTTCGGAGCTGGCGGTAAAGAACAAGGGCGACGCGGCAGAGTCGCTTTATCGCTCGGGGCTCGATTCACTTTGGCTCGGAAACTACGACAACGCCGTTGGGTATTTTGAAAATGCCGCGAATAAGAATCCCAAGCGTGCGGAGGCGTGGGTTCAGGTCGGGTACTGCAAAGTGAAGCAGGGCAAGATTCAGGAAGCGATTCGTGCTTACTCGCAAGCGCTGCAACTCAAGCCGGCGGATGCAGAGATTCACAACAAACTAGGCGATGCTTACTACTACTCAGGCCGTTTGCGTGAGGCGATCGAGTCGTACAGCGAAGCGGCGCGATTGCGGCCTGACTCGGCGGAGACTTTTTACAACCTCGCGATTGCGTATTTCGAGAGTGGAAATCAGAGCATGGCGGCGAGTCAGGCGCGGATGCTGCAGCGGTTGGATGCGAAACTTTACGAGCGCTATTTGCGCGAGACCATGTGATTTCGTAGAGCGGGGGCAAGCCACCCTTCCTGACTTATTCTATTCGGCGGTGTTCAAGACCGGAAGAACAAGTCAGCGGCAAGAACAAGTTAGTTGTGCTATTCCAAGGGACAAAGAAGACGCCGAAAAGAACAAGTCAGGAAGGAGGGCTTGCCCCCGCTCTAGGAAGACTAATTCTTTCACTCCCCCGCCGCCTGCCCGGTAAACACAATCGTATCCACGCTCTTCGGATTCCCCAGCACCACAAACCGAATATTCCGCATGTACTTCTGCGCCACTCGCTGAATGTCCGCGGGTGTCACCGCCGATAGTTTGTCCAGAAAGTCGATCGAATTGCGCCAACCGCCGCCAATCAATTCATACTGCGCCAACTCTCCCGCCTGCGCCGCATTCGTCTCCTGTCCCAAATAATAACTGGTCAGGTATTGCGCGATGACGCCGTGAATGTCGTCGGCGCCCACCGGCTCATTCTGCAAGCGCGCGATCTCGCTCAACATCACTCGTATCGATTGATTCGCATCGACCGCCGTCACGTAAAGACCGCCAACATTCGCCGCCTGCGTTCGCAAAAATGCGTCCGGCGCGTACGAAAGATTTCGCTTCACACGCACTTCCTCAAACACACGATCACGCAACATCGAACTCGCCACGCGCATCGCGTAGATGTCGGGCGACGTCAGCGATGGAGCGGCAAACAAACCCTGAACGTAGTTTGTCGGCAGGTCACGTGGAGTGATCTCGACTGACGACTTGTCAAACGCAAGCTGCGGCAAGACCTCCGCTTTGTAATTTCCACGCGGCAGTTTGCCGAAGCTCGCAGCAATGAGTTCCTTAACTTCAGCCGGATTCAGATCACCGACGATCACCAGCAACAACCGCGAAGTTTCCATCAACTTCGTGTGATAACGGCGCAGGTCTTCGGGCGTCAGCTTCGCAACTGTCTCAGGCGTGCCGCTCGTGTTGTTGAGATAAGGATGACCGGCGTAAGCGACGCGTTCCTGCAATTTCTGGAGATACACGTCAGGATTATCAGTGTCGTCGCTGAGTGAAACTACGATTCTCTCCTGGACCAGCGACACATCTTCCTTGGTAAAAGACGGCCGCAGGGCAACGTCGGTAAAGATCTGCCACGAGCGATCAAAGTGCATTCGCGTCGTCGCGAGTGAAAGCACGGAGTAGTCGTTGTTTGAGCTGCTGCCGATCACCGATCCCATGCGCGAAAGCTCAGTGCGCATGCGCGCGCGCGGGAAGTTGGTGGTCGCTTCAGTCGCAGCGCTGAGCATGAGTGTTTCGATACCGGCGTTTTGGGCGGTTATGTTTGCCGCGCCGCCGCGAATAAACAATCCGGCAGCCACGGTCAAGCTGCCTTCGCGTCGTTTCAAAAGCACTTTGAGACCGTTGACGTCGAATTCAGTGACGAGCGCCGCCTGCTTGGCGACGACGCTTTGCGCCGTTTGCTGAACCTGCGGCCTGGCTTGTTGCTGAGCTTGAGAAGATTCCGTTCCGGTAACGACGACGATTGCGATGAGCAGGCAGGTGGCCAGACGGCGAGCCCACTTTGGGCGACTAAACAGACCCGGGTTTTTACTGATGATCATGTCTTTATTCACTGTCCCATTAACTCTTCCGGTTGGATTTTGATTCTTGTTTGCGCTTCGTTCGACATCAAAGCGAGACCGATGTGGGGCTTGCCCTGGATGTATGTCGTGATGTAACGGCTGATGTCGGCGCGCGACGTGGCGCGCAAACGGGGCAGATAACCGCGAAAGTAATCGAGTCCGGTTGAAGCCCACCAGAAACTCAGCGTGTGTGTGTAATCGCTCAATTTTTCGCGTGAATAGAGATCGTCAGCTTCGAGCAGGGCTTTCGCGCTTTCGAGTTGTTCGTCGGTGTAATAATCCTTGTCGTTGAAGTGGGACACTTCCTCGTAAAGCGCTTTAATTGCCGCGCGTGCTTTGTCGGGAGTTGTTTGCGCGATGAGCGCAATTGGGCCGACGTTGCGTTGCGTGTAGTAACTCAAATCGACGCCGGTCACCAGACCCGTATCGACGAGGTTTCTTTGAAACCGTGAATTCGGCTGCCGCAGAATGAAGGAAAACACGTCCGCCGCGTAGGTGGCGGGATTATCTTTTCCGATCGATGGTCCATGCCAACTGATGTTGAAAATCACATTCTGCACCGGCTGCAGGATCACTACGCCTTCGCTTTTCGGAAGTGGTGGATGTTCCACGAGCGGAAACTCCACAAACGGATCCTTTTCACGCTTCGGCCAATCGCCATAAAACTCCTGCGCCATCTTCAGTGCTTCCTGCGGGTTCACGTCGCCGGTCAAAACGAGCGCTGAGTTGTTTGGAACATAGTAGCGCTGCTGGATCAAACGCATCATGTCCGTCGTCGCCGCGGAGACGGTCTGCCGGTTACCCAAAGGATTTTTGCGACTCGTGTATTTGGAGAAGAGCCGGTTGTTCATCTCCTTGCTCAAGTAGAAAAACGGGTTCGACTCGTTGCGATCGATCTCGCCAATAACCACCTGCTTCTCACGCACAAACTCACGCTCGTCAAAGAGCGGATAACGCGTGGCGTCTTTCATAAACTGCATCGCCGTGCGCAGGTTCGGGCTGGTGGTGGTGAAGTAGTAATCGACTACCTCCTCGCGCGTGGTGCCGTTGTACGCGATACCCATCTGTCCGATCGTCCGCAGGTAGTCTTCGGCGTTCGCAATCGCGCGGTTCTGCTTGAAGAACATGTGCTCGTACAAGTGCGACAGACCATTTAATTCGGGCGGTTCGGTGTAAGACCCGTTTTTAACCGCCAGTTCGATCGTGACGAGCGGGATGGAGTGATCTTCGAGAATGATTATTTCCAGGCCATTTGGAAGTACGTGGCTGATTAACTTCGCTTCGGGTAGACGAGCCGGCGCGGCTGCGGGCGCGGTTGTCGTCGGTCGTGGCGCGCGTTGCTGCGTCACGATCCGGGCCGACACGCTCGAGGGCGTTAACAGTGTTAAGAGAAGCAGAAAGACAAGCAAACTTCGTTTCACAGATAACTCCATTGCTGCAGATTGATGTTTGTCGTGGGGAAAAGGTTATCTTGAACAGGAACAATTTGTACACAGGGGTGACAGTTCCGTACAAGAATACAGGATTTTAACGATTTACAGGATTACTCTACCTTCTTCCTGGTAATCCACTTCGCTTTTTGACGGAGGGCGGTTCGATAGGCCGCGGCATCGGTTCCGGTGGCGTTTGACAGCCACTGAATTTGGGGTGTGCCGCGCGATGTAGTTTCACCTGTCATCTGCATCGAGTAGGTGCGTTTGTCATTGGGAACAAAGAGAACAAGGCGTCTCAGGTTTCGACTTTCACTCGAGTCTTTACCGCTGAAGAGCAACTCCTCGTAACCGTCTTCATCAGCATCGATCAACTCGGTGCTCCAACTGGCATGACTAAAGCCGTCCGTGTCCAGCCGTCCCTGACTGCTGAGACGATACTTGCCGTTGCGCTTTTGAAGAACCATGAAGCTTGTCTTACCCGCACGTCGTTGACTGTTCACAACCACGATTGCACGTCCGGCGTCAGTGTCGACGATCTCGACGGCTCCCACGGCTCCGGTAACAAATCGTGATGCGATCTTGCGTGCCTGGTCCATTGAGAGCCGGTCCACCACCGGCGGCGTCTCACGCGATACCGCAATGCCTCCGGTAGGAGCGGCGTTATCGCGCCACGAAGCCGGCTTCATCTGCACCTGTGCGGCCGCAACGGGAAGCGCTGTACTCGGAAGACGAGGTCCCGGCGCACCCTGCCCCGTGTAACCCCACGCAAGCAGGGCACCGAAAGTTGTGACCAGAACAAATGGCGCGCCGACACGAAACAGCAGACTGCGTCCTGCATCAGCCGCCGCGACCATTGCCGAGAGTGGTTCAACGTCGGGCAAAGTACGGTCGGTCTGCACGAGGCTGCGTTCTAAAAGGGATTTCGCAAGCGCTGCGGTTCGCGGTCGATCTTCGGGACGCTTCGCGAGCAGGCTGTGCACCGCGAGCGCGAGCGGGCGTGGAATGTCCTGTCGCAGACGCGGCAGGGGCGGCGCGGGCGCGGTTGCCTGTTTCACGAGAAGGGCCGATTGCAATGGATCGATGAATGGAGGTCGACCGGCGAGCATCTCGTAAACGAGCACACCGAGACTGTAGAGATCGCTGCGTGCCCCGACTCGCTGGCCCAAACATTGTTCCGGCGACATGTAACGCGGTGTTCCGATCAACTGGCCCGATCCGGTGCTCGCGTGCGTGAAAGTCGCTTCCGCCGACGAGGCCAAAACTTTGGCGACACCAAAATCGAGCACGCAAACGCCTCGTTTACCGAGCAGGATGTTTGAAGGTTTTAAATCGCGATGAATAATTCCGATCCGGTGTGCTTCTTCGAGCACGTCGCAAATCTGCGTTGCAATGTTGACTGCCCTCGACGCGGGAAAACGTCCTTCGCGAGCGAGCGCCTGCGAAAGAGTTTCTCCTTCGACAAACTCCATCACAATGTAGTGACGACCATCAGGAAGGTTTCCGGCGTCGAAGATCGTCGCCGCGTTCGGATGGCGAAGCTTCGCCATGGTTCGCGCTTCTCGCAGAAAGCGATCGGCAACGTCGGCGTCGGCCGCAAATTCGCGTTTGATAATCTTGACGGCAACGGGACGGTCCAGTCCGAGGTGCGTGGCAAGGTAAACAGCGCCCATGCCGCCGGTTCCGATTTCACGTTCTATTCTGAATCTGCCAGCGATAAATTGGGGGACATCCATATCGACCTTCCTTCGGGATGAAAAGGTCCGCCAGGAACTTCGCTTTTGGTTGGTTTGGGGGAAAGAGTCCGAGCCCAAGCGATCTCGGGTGCCGCGTAGTTTAGCACCTTCAGTGTCCAGGGAGAAATAATTTGTGGGGCTTTGGTCTTTGGTCTTCGGTCTTAGAAAAACCAAAGACCAAAGACCGAAGTCCTTTATTTATCCAATCCCGGATGAACCGACGCGACGTTCGGAATCCAGAATACTTGTCCATTTATTTCGAGACTGCGCAGACCATGCTTCGGCAGGTCTTTCTCTTTTAGGCCAAGAAAGGTGAAGTGAGGCAGATCGCTGAGCACGGTTTGAAACCAGCCATACTTCGCCATGATCTCGCGCACGCGTGGATTCCCAAACTCGTTGACGTCAAACGCGAGCATCGCGATGTGTTGCGACGTGCCCGGCGCGGCAATCGAATAGAGGATCGACTTTGAAAGATCCTTGCTGAAGTAAATTCCGTTCTTCTCCAGCTCCAGCACTTCGGCAACTTGTTGTGACAGCGGCAAGCTTCGGAGGCGAGTAACCTCGTCCTGCGTCAGACGTCCTTGCGCGAGCCAGTAGTCGAGCGCGGGTTCAAAACGGGAATTCCACAAACGAACGCTGTCGTCGTAGTTGCGACGTGCTGCTTCGGCGCCGTCGCGCGGAGTAATGTCGAGACCTTCTTTTTGTGCTTCCTGGCGAGCCTTGTTTAATTGCTTGAGCGCTTCAGGTTGGAGTTCGACTTCGTCGTAGCCGATCACCTCCGCTTCAAAACCGGCGTCGTCCTGAAATTTTGTGACTTGTTCTTCGTTGGTGAAAACGCAGACCGGCGGCGGTGTAACTTTCTTACCGGCTACGAACACGGCTCCATACTCTTCGAGGATGCGGCGCGCTACCGGATCGGATGGAGGACAAACATTCTCGATCTTGATTTTCCGCTTCTTGAACGCTTTCGCGAGCGCTTCATAGAAAGGAGTTGATTCTTTGAGGTTTTTAGAATCGCGAGTGGAGTTTGAAGTCATTAGCTGAGTTGACATGTTTCCCGGTACGGGCATCGCCCCGCTGGCAATCATCGGAGTAAGCACGAGCAAAATCAGGCTTGGCAAAAACATCGATGCCGCACAACATGAAAGTGAGTCGCAGACGACCCCTCCTAAACGTGAAAAGATGATAGTGGCGGCTGATTAAGCCGGTCAACCGGAGAGGAACTATGCTAGGCTCCGGCCGGAGCGTTTATGAAGAGTGCGGATTTGTTTTTAGAGCTGCGAGATACGTATCAGAGACATGGTTGGGAGTTGAAAAGCGCGCTCCTGGAGCCGACGACTTTTACGGTGCTCAAAACCCATCACCCGGAACTGCTCGAGGGTGTTCAGGTGAAGGAGGCCGCGTTTGACGCCCTGTGGTTTTCGCGACCTTCACATAACGGCCGTGAAGCGTGGGAACTGCGTCTCCTATCGCAAACACAGTATGCGTTGTTTGAGACTTTTGAACCTGATGAAAGCGCCGAGGAGCGAGACGAATTCAGACTCGAGATGGAAGCGCGAATGAGGGAATACCTGGGGAGAGGGTGACTATTTTTTTGGAGTGCGGCGGCTTGACGCCGCTTTGTTCTCGCGTGCGTGTGTTCGAGACTAAAGCGGCGTCAAGCCGCCGCACTCCAAACTCGAAGCTTTTCTACTGACGGCCCATCTTCACCGGTATTTCCAACTTCTCCAACGGCTCCGTCTCACCACGCATAACAACCACTTTAACCGTGCTGTAAGGTAGCGCTCGGCGTACGCGCATCAGAAACTCATCACTGGTGCGAATCGGAATACCGTCAAACTCAATCACGATGTCGTTGTCTTTTATGCCTGCGATGTCAGCGGGACGGCTTCGCAAAATCGTTCCCAGTTTCACTCCGTAGATGTCCATCCCGGGGACTTTGACCCGTTCCGCATCACCGTCTTCGTAACCAAACTGCCCTCGCCCTTCCGGACGACGTTCAAAATCTCTTCCCAATCGCCGGTACTCTTCGTTTGAAATCGTCGCCAGCTTGGCCGTCTTCGTTTCGCGGTCTCTCAGGTATTGGATATCAACGGTTTTGCCCACCGGCGTCTTCGTCAGTGCCTCATCCATATCGTCTTCGCTGTGAAATGGGTTGACCGTCGAAAGTCAAAATCATGTCGCCGCCGATGAGTCCGGCTTTGTCAGCAGGTCCACCCGGCACACTCACCGCGTTGAGAATCACGCCCTCTTCAACCTTATTTACTTCATCGATACCGATATACGACTTGCTAACAGGCGCTCTGCTCATGCTACTTCCGCTTTGCCGCATCGGCGCCACTAGCGCCGTGAAAGCAGCAGCGCCGACAAAAAAGATAAGCAGACCAATGAAGATCCACGACATCCCGCTGATGCGACGTTTTCTTTTCGCCGTGACAGTCGAGGTTCCCGCCGTGGCCAGGTCAGCACTTTGCACAGGCGGTGCGGTATAGCCGCCCATCCCGTTTGCGAGTCGAAAACCACAATTGCGGCAGAAACGCAGGTCAGACGGCATCGCCGAACGGCAGTTTGAGCAGATCGTTTGAGTCGGTGCTGAGATCGGAATTGAGGCTTCTGAATTCTGCGTCATAGGAGACTCACCTGTTCTTTGCGTTAGCCGAAGAATACACGGCCACGCTGTATACGCCAAATAATGTTTTCCGGTTGCAAGCGAGTGCTTTTCCCCAGGCTCGATAGACTTCCTGCGGCGTAAAGGGCAATAATTGATTGCGAAATTGTTGAAGGTACGTAAACGAGGTCTCAGGAAGGACGTAAACTGTGGAAATAACCAAGGCACTGGCCGCTCTACAACCCTTATATGGCAAGGATAATGTCGAGATCATTACTGTAGACGGCCGGCGAGTGCGAGGTACAGTTCGAAGTATGAAGACCACCCAGGCTCTCACCACACCCAGCGTAAAGATGGAATGTGCCAATGGTCAGATAGTGAAGATACCTTTTCCGACGATCGCGGAGATCAAAGATCACAACGCGGCAAGCTAGCGTACAGAGTCTATGAGTCATAAATGCTTTAATAAATCCGCTTGTGCTTTTTGCGCTTTCTTGTGGCATAGTACGCCGTTCTAATCGATTCCACTCTCGAAGGGATTTTTGATAGTTGCCTTCCCCCTTAATCATCGATGATTTTGGTGGCCGTATTGCCACAGTCTGGTCTGAACTCCGTCCCGCAACACGCGGTCTTGTCGAGCGCGCTTTGCAGGCAGCGGCAAATGGAACACCCACCGCGCGTAATTTTCACTATGACGCGCGTGCCGATCTCGAGCTCAGCCGCTTTCTTGCCGCACTCGACGATCGTGCAGCGGAGAAATCAAACACACTCGATGCCGAAACGGGCGGGAAACTGAGATCGGTCGCCGACACGTGCGCTGCCGTTCTTCTGGAAAAAACCGAGTCAGCCGAAGTCTTCGCACAACTCGTGCGCCGCGCCGAACAGCAAAAAGACTATCGACGAATAGACACACTCGCCGACGCGCTAACTTCGCGATTCCCACCGAGCGAAATCTGCGAACTCGCGCGCTCCGAAGACGTGATCACACGCGAGTTGGCGAACGAGGCGCTCGCGCGGTGCCCGATCTCCGTGCTCGCCAGTTTGCTTAACGATCCGGTCGATGCGGAAACAGCACGCGCCGCCTTGCGGCGTCAGGTTGTCGAGTATGGTTCAGAGGAAGCCCGCCAGATCGTGATTGTGCTGGACCAGGCAGACGAAATGTAGTAGCCACAAGGCTACTATCCGAGTTGATTGAGTCGTTCGACGACTTGATCGATTAGCCAGTTTGGAGTTGAAGCGCCCGCCGTCACGCCTACTTTCTTCACGTTCTCCAGATCAGCCGGATTTATCTCAGCAGGAGTTTCGATCAGAAAACTCTTCGGACACTGTTCCTGGCAAACCGCAAGCAACTTGACGCTGTTTGAAGAGTGTCGTCCGCCGATGATGTAGAACGCATCGACCTGGCCGGCGAGGGCGCGCGCTGCGTCCTGACGATCGCGAGTGGCGGAACAGATCGTATTGATCACCTGCGGTTCAGCGTCAGCGTTCCCACGCACCGCTTCGGCGACTTCGAGAAACGTTTGCAGCTTGATCGTGGTTTGCGAAACAACGAGCGGCGAGCGCAAACGAGGAAGCGCGGCGACTTCCCCAGCATCTCGCACAACGTAAGTATTGTTTGGCGCGTAACCAACCACGCCGATCATTTCCGGATGATCCGGATTACCCGCAACTACCACATCACGTCCCTGGCTTGCCGCGCGCTCGGCCAAATGCTGGACGCGGGTCACAAACGGGCACGTCGCATCGATCACTTTGGCTGCGCGACTTTCAAGATCGCGTTGCACTTCCGGGGTTACGCCATGCGCGCGAATAACGGCGATCTCATTCGCGTCGACCTGTTCGGGTGAGTCGATAGTCGATACACCGCGCGTGCCGAGACGTTCCATCTCCTGCGCGTTGTGAATCAATGGTCCGAGCGAACGAATCGGGCGCGCGCCCTCTTCGACGGCCTCTTCGACCATCTCAACCGCGCGTTCGACGCCGAAACAGAACCCGTATTCCTCTGCGAGTAAGACTTCCATTTGATTGCCCGTTTCCTAAACTAAACCGTCGGTCCGGTCGTAGCGTTTTCCCGGCGACACTTTTCGCGCCACTCTTCACGCAGCCTGTCGCCACCGGCAACTCGATCGTCGATCCAGCCCAGCTCCCAATCGACTGCGCACCGGACCTGGCTCAGCACAGCCTTCTTCATATCGCCGAGCGCGTGCGCCATGTCTTTCGGCAAGATCGCGTATGAAAAGTCGCCGATTTGGCGCAAACCGTCGCAAACTGCGTTGGCAACGTCCTTAACCGGGTCTCGATGTTCCTGCATGATAAATCTGATCCTCCAACTCAAATGGCATTCTAGCACCATCTGCTTTACGGCTGCACGATGGGTACGGTTCCAGTTCGAGTTATGCGGGCAGGCCTTTGCGAGCGATTGACTCCATGACGTTGCAGAAGCGATCGAGCTCGCCGAGCGTGGTGTAGACGTTTGGCGTGATGCGGATGCCTTTGAACTCCTCGTGCACGATCGGCGTGGTGAAAATGCGATGCTTGCTGAACAGGTAACTCCCGATCGCGGTGGGATCGATTCCTTCGATATTCACGTTCGCAATCGCACACGATTGATTCGGATCAAAGGAAGTGTTGAAACTGACTTTCGGAATGCCTTTGAGACGATTCATCCAGTAACGCGAGAGATACCGGAGCCTGGCTTCCTTGCGCTTCCCTCCAAGCCCGGAGTGAAAGACCAACGCTTCTCCAATCGCGAGACGCGGCGCGGCTGAATGTGTGCCGACCTCTTCAAACTTGCGAATGTCGTTGCTTTGCTTCGACTCCGCCGCCATCAACGGCCAGAGCTTCTCAATCTTGTCGCGCTTAACAAAAAGCAGTCCCGAACCTTTGGGAGCGTAGAGCCATTTGTGGAGGCTGGTGCCGAAGTAGTCGCAACCAAGATCTTTATGTTTGAAGTCAAACTGGGCAAACGAATGCGCGCCGTCCACGATTGTCTCGATGCCTTTGGCGCGCGCCATTTCGCAGATCGCTTTTACGGGTGTGATTTGGCCGGTTATGTTCACCTGGTGCGAAACGAGCATGAGCCGGGTGCGACTCGTGATGCCGCGTTCGAAAGCGGCGGTTATCTCGTTGAGGTTCTTTGGAGGAATCGGGATCTTTACGAGTTTGAGCACGAGACCTTCACGCCGTTCACGCTGGCGCAGCGTGGTCAACATGCGTGGATAGTCCTGCGTCGTCGTGAGGATCTCGTCGCCGGGTTTGAAGTCCATTCCCATGAGCAGGATCTCGAGCGACTCCGAGGCGTTGCGCGTGATCGCGATCTCTTCGCGATCGCAGCCAAACATTTCGGCAAGTCCGGTGCGAATTGTTTCTGACTGCGGCTCGAGAATTTGCCACATCGTGTACGCGGTCGCATCTTCCTGTTGCCAGATGTAGCGGACGAGTGCTTCGGTAACGATGCGCGGGCTCGGCGAGACACCACCGTTATTCAGGTTGACGATGCCGCGTGTGACGGTGAATGAGTTTTGAATGACGGACCAGTAGTCTTCATCCATTGCCACCTGTTCCGGCGTGAGGTGAGCAATATTTCGCGACGCGGCTTCGATCTCTTTCGCGAGCGCTCCGATAGTGGGGAAAGAGAGCGCCGCCAGGCCCAGACCTTTTCCTGCTTGCGCGAGGAAGTCTCTGCGCGGCGTCGGAGGATGTTGATGTTTCATGGGGATCTCCGTATTACGGACCGTCTGATCCGGCGTAGTAACCGCGCGGCACAATCGCGTTGCGTTTTTCACCGCTTGAAGAGTTCAGCTTGACTTCAACTTTGCGAAAGCCTTTCTTCGCATTGGACGATTGGTAAGTGATACGAAACTGCGATCTCAGATCGCCGGCGATCTGATTGGCCGCGGCGGTCAGCTCGTTCTTGTCGCGCGGGAAAAACGCGCGTCCTCCGCTTTCCTCGGCGATGGTGGTCAGCAATTTTTCGGCTTTATCGCGAGGGCTCGTACGCATACCGCTATCCTGATCGAGTTCGCTAACGAGTCCGATTGCAAAAACCTGAACACGCGTTTCACGTAAAAGTTTGATCAGCTTCTCCAGGGTTTGCACGCTGCTTCTATCCTCGCCGTCGGTGATGATAACCAGGGCCTTGCGCCGGTCGTTCGATTTGCTCCGCGCAATGTGCTCTGCGCCGATGTAGACAGCATCTATGACCGCGGACCGCCCACCGTCCAATTTGATGGAACTGAGTGCTGCAAGCAAAGCACTGTTATCGGCAGTGAAATCCCGGACTTTTTCGATCTTGTCGCTGCTGATGAAACTTTCGATAAAAATCTCGTCTTCAGACCGGCGGTTGTTGACGAGCAGTTTTGCCGCTTCGAAAGATGAGGCGAACAATGTACGCAAAGAGTTTGACGCGTCGAGCAGCAGTCCGTAATCGATCGGCCGAGTATCGGGCTCCACGCTGAGCACGGTCTGTTCAACTTTGTCTTCGCTCACACGAACTTCACTCTTGTCGATCGCGTTGACTGATTTCTTCGACTTGTCGGTGACGATGAGAGACAGCTCTACACGTTGCTGCCCGTGCGCGACTGCGCCGAGCAGGAACAACACAGCCGTGACTAAAGCAATGATGCGCGAGTGGCTCATTCCGATCAACTCTTTGCTTCGTGAAGGATCTCGCCGTTGATTACCGTCATCACGCAACGTGTCTTCAGGATCTCCGCGACGGGGATCTTCATGATGTCGGCGGAAAGAATGGTTAAGTCAGCCAGTTTCCCAACTTCGATCGTGCCGCGCAGTTTGTCTTCAAACGCCGCATACGCGGGCCAGAGCGTAAACATCTTCAACGCCTGCTCGCGCGTCACGGCTTCCTCCGGATGCCAGCCTTCGCCCGAAAAACCCTTCTGGTCCTTCCGAGCGACAGCCGCGTAAAACTCGATCATCGGCTCACCGCGTTCGACCGGCGCATCAGATCCCCCCGGCACGACCACGCCCGATTTGATGAAACTCTCCCACGCATACGAACCGGCCAGGCGATTCACGCCGACACGGCTCGGCGCAAAGAAAAGATCCCCGATCGCGTGTGACGGCTGCATCGACGGAATGATCCCGAGCTTCGCGAAACGCGGAATATCGGCGGGATTCACGATCTGCGCGTGCTCTACTCGCCAACGCGGATCGGCAACCTTTCTTTCACCCGCGGGCACAGCTTTCAACGCTGCTTCATACTCGTCGAGAATAAATCGATTCGCGAGATCCCCAATCGCATGAGTCTCGACCTGGATTCCCTTGCGCAACGACTCGAGCAACATCGGACGCAACTCTTCCGCTTTCACTGTTAGAAAACCGGAAGTGTCGGCAGCGTCGGAATACGGAGCCAGCAGCGCCGCGCCACGTGAACCAAGCGCGCCGTCAGAAACTACCTTGATCGTCCTGAACGTAAATCGATTTCCGTAAGCACCGATCGTTGCGCCTTCGTTGAGCAGACGCGTTGCGCTTGGCCCTGGACCATGAACGGCTTTGTAAATGCGCAGCTTGATCGTGCCGGCTTCATAAAGCTTCTTGAAAATTTCCACGTCAGCGTAACTGCCGCCCGCGTCCTGAATCTGCGTCCAGCCAAGTTCGATATTTCTTTTTACTCCAAGCTCCACCGCGCGCTCGGCGTCTGCCGGGGTGGTCGGCGGCACGCGACGCCGCACGAGGCCCTGCGCGTTGTCGAGCAACATCCCATTGGGCTCGCCGCTCTGTTTGTCTTTCGAGATCTCGCCGCCAAACGGATTCGCAGTGGTCTTGTCCACGCCGGCTAACTTCAGTGCCGCACTGTTTGCAACCGCGCCGTGCCCGTCGGCACGTCCGAGGATCACAGGATTGTTCGGCGCGACTTTGTCGAGGTCCCAGCGCGTCGGAAACACGGGCGGCTTCCAGTGCGTCTCGATCCAGCCGCGTCCGGTCACCCATTCACCCGGCTTTGCCTGATCGACGCGGGCTTTCACTTTCGCGAGAAAGTCTTCGAGGCTCGTCGTGCCTTCGAGATTCAACGTCATCTCGCGTTGGCCGACGCCGGAAAGATGCTGGTGCGAATCAGTGAAACCCGGCAGAACAGTGCTGCCCTTCAGATCGACAACACGCGTGCTTTGGCCCACAAATTTTTTCGCGTCCGCGTTTGATCCGACAAAGACGATGCGGTCCGCCTTGACGGCGATCGCCTCGGCCGTGGACTGTTTGTCGTTCGCGGTGTAGACGTTGCCGTTTGTGAAAACGATGTCGGCGGTTTGGGCATTCTGCGGCGCCGGAATCAAACTCAGGAGCAGAACACTGATGACGAGTAAAAGGAGTTTCATTGTTCCTCTCAGTTGATAAGAATGCGGATTCGGATCTGGTGGCGTGCGAAGAGTTTTATATCACTCCCTCGCAAAGGCGCAAAGGCGCAAAGAGAGCTTTCAGGATCTTACTTTGCGCCTTTGCGGCTTTGCGAGAGAAAGTCTTCCAGTTCAGACTTCGTCGGCAACGCGGTGCGCGCGCCGAGGGCGCTGCACTTCATCGCGGCGACGGCATTGCCTAATCGCAAACTCGTTTCGATATCTTCGTAGTTAAGCAGTCCGTAGAGAAAGCCGGCGTGAAACGCGTCACCGGCGCCAGTCGTGTCGCGGCAACCGCCGCGTGCTTCAAAACCCGGCGATTCAATAAAACTTCCGTCGCAATAGACCACTGCGCCCGCGGCGCCGATCGTCATCCCAACGACCGCACATCCGTATCGAGCCTTTAGCTCAATGAGCGCCTCGCGTTCATCGGCGACACCAGTGACTCGTTCCGGAAACTCTTTCGAACCGATCAGTATGTCGATCAAGGGCAGCAACTCGGGCAAGCCGCTGTAAACATTGTCGATGTCGGCGGAGACGATCGTGCCGCTTTCCCGCGCAGCTTGCGCCAGGCGAACACACGCCGGCGGATCGTGCGCGTCGAGATGCAGAATTCTTCCCATCGAGCCAAACTCAACCGGTGCTTCGTGAGGTTGATAAGCAAGCCGATCGTCGCGATCCCAAACGATGGTGCGTTCACCGCTGCGCACATCGATCGTGATGAACGCGAGCTGATTTCTTGCACCTTCAATGACCTCGGCAAAGTCGACATTCACGTCGTCGTCTTTCAAGGTCTGGAGTCCAAACGCGCCCTCTGAATCAGACCCGAAACGTCCGGCGTAGGCAGTTTTCATCCCGAGCCGGCGCAACGCAACCATGGCCGTCGCGGTTTGGCCACCTGCGGAAAGCGTGTGTTCAAGCAGACGCATTTTGGTGTCAAAGGCCGGATACTCAGGCACGACGATCAGATGATCGACGGCGTTGAGTCCGAACCCTACGGCGTCGTACGGTTTGTTGGCGGGCAGGCTAAGTGGAAAATGCATTTTCGTAAGCTAAAATAGACGTGACCGGCATCTCAACATCGTGCCCATAGAAGAGAAACTCAAAGAAATTCCATCATCGCCCGGCGTGTATCTTCACAAAGATGCGGCGGGAAAGGTGATCTATGTCGGCAAGGCGAAGAACCTGCGCAGCCGCGTCCGTTCTTACTTTCGCGCGCGGCCGTTTGACCGTAAAACCGACGCGCTCGTCGGCCAGATTGCGGATCTCGAGTTTATCGTTACCGACAATGAAGTCGAGGCGCTCATTCTCGAAGCCTCACTCGTCAAACAGCACAAGCCTCGTTACAACATCAAACTTCAGGACGATAAGTCGTACCCGCATCTGAAGCTGACTATCAACGAGCCGTTTCCGAAAGTTGTGATTACGCGGCGTGTCCAACGCGACGGCGCACTTTATTTTGGGCCATTCCTGCCCGCCAGCCTCGCGCGCAGGACCATCGATCTAATCAACAGAACGTTTCAACTGCGAACGTGCGACATCGAGATCGACGGCAAGGCGCCGCGGCCGTGTCTCGAGTATCACATCAAACGCTGCCTCGGACCGTGCGTCAAGGGACTTTGTACGCCGGAACAGTATCAGGAAGCCGTGCGCGACGTCAGGTTGCTGCTCGAAGGGCGAAACACTGAGCTGGCCGACGCACTCGAGTCTCGTATGCACGACGCCTCCGAAGGGATGCGTTACGAGTTGGCGGCGAAGTATCGCGACCTGCGCAAAACCGTGATCAGGCTTTCGGAACAACAGAAGATGGCGACCACTTCCGAAAGTGATGTGGATATTTTTGGTTACTACCGCGAAGGATCCAAGCTCGCCTTGCAACTGTTTACGATGCGCGAAGGGAATATCGTCGGCCGCCGAGAATTTTTCTGGGAAGACTTGCCGGAAGATGCTTTCGATCCGGCTGAGTTTCTCAGCGAGGTGCTCGCGCAATACTACGCCTCCGATTACGTTCCACGCGAGATTCATGTGCCGGTTGATTTTCACGATCGCGAGTTGCTCGAAAAAGCGCTCAGTAAACGGAAAGGACGTCGGGTAAAGATTTACGATCCGCAGCGTGGTGAAAAGCGCGACATGATCGACCTGGTCGATAAGAATGCCAAGCTCGCGTTTGAACAACGCTTCCGCATTCTCAAACCCGACATGAAGCGTGTGCTCGAAGAGCTTCAGGAGACTTTGGAGCTGCCGCACTTTCCGGGACGGATCGAGTCGTTTGACATCTCGCACATCCAGGGCGCGGAAAACGTCGCGGGCATGGTTGTTTGCGACAACGGAAAGATGAATCGCGCTGAGTATCGCAAGTTCAGGATTCGAGGCGTCGAAGGCGCGAACGATGTGGCTTCGATGCGCGAAGTGGTTACGCGCCGTTATCGCAGGCTGCTCGAAGAAGGAAAACCCTTACCCGATCTGATCATGATCGACGGTGGTAAAGCGCAATTGAATGCCGCGGCGAGTGCGATGAGTGAGCTTGGACTGGAAGCGATTCCGATGGTTGGTATCGTCAAACCTCCTCAACGGCACAACGACGTTGCATATCTCTTGATGAAGGGTCGCGAGGACGAACCGATTTATCTCGACTCCCACTCGTTGATACTTCGTCTGTTGCAAATGGTGCGCGACGAGACGCACCGGTTCGCAGTCACTTATCACCGCAAGCGTCGCGAGTTGCGCGATTTCACTTCTGAACTCACGGCGATTCCCGGTGTGGGTGATAAGCGGAAAGGCAGACTCCTGCGACACTTTGGATCGATTCAACGTATTTCACGTGCCGGAGTATCGGAATTGACTCCGTTTGTGGGACGCAAAACCGCGGAAGAGATCGCGGGACATTTCGAGCGGCAGCGAATGCTGGCAGCGGCGGGCGCCACTCCAGCGACGGATTAAGCGGGGGCAAGCCACCCTTCCTGACTTGTTCTATTTCAACTTACCTTGTTCCTCATTGAACGCTGAATAGAACAAGTCAGGAAGGTCTTGCCCCCGCTCTTATCTCACAAATATGAGCCACAAAGAGGCACATAAACCAGGGTAATTTTTAACCTGCCTGGTCTTTCAACCCGGTGAATTCGTAGGTCAAATACAATCTCAACGAACCGTCGAGGACCTCCGCGCGCACGTCTTTTGCCCGCGCCTTAACAGTCCCATTACTCGCCTTCACCGGAATCATCAACGAAAGCTGCGGCTCGGTCATGAGTATGAGTGGATTCACCTTCTGATTGATCGCGCTCTGCACAAACACAGTCACAAAGTTATTTGCGATCGGGTTCATTCCTTCGAGATTCACGCCCTCCACATTGACGATGCCATAGACAGTCTGCTTTTCCTGATCGAAAGATAATTTGATGGTGGTCTGCGCCCAGCCTTTGAACTGCATGCAGCCGGCGAGGTTGTAACTTCCCGTGAACGCCATCGGCGCGTTGATCGTCCCATTGCGAAACTCTACCCCGGTCTTCACTCCACTGCCTTCAGGCAATAGCGTGATCGTATTTGCGCACCCCCCCTGAAAAAGCGCCGGCTCGATTCGTTCTTCACCGTGCATCCGGCCCAACTGAAACGTCGGCGTTCCAAGACCGCTGAAGGTCGTTGAAAGCACCGCGTCCATAAAACTCTGCTCCATCGAGATGACCACCGTTCCGGGCGGGCTACCGCCCTGGTCCGGTGCTTTCACTGCTTGGCCCGGCGCAGACTTCGCCGGCGGCGCGCCAAGAAAAAAGATCGCGACGCCGGCGCCAAGCAAAAGACCCAAAACGAGAATGCCCACGTATTTCATTTGTTTACCTTTACTATCTTGGTGACGGACTGACTGCCGGCGACACCGTTACCGACGGCGAGGGCGACGGAGGCGGCGGCGCGCTGTTCATATTCGACAGCAGCGTCCTGAGCACTGCGGCGACCGTGTTTGCAACTGCATCCACCTGGGCCCGTACCTGGGCTTCGGAAACCTTGTTCATTCCAGTTGGTATTTCAAAAAGACTCGGATCGACATTCGTCGAAATGTTCTGCATTTCCGCCACGACCTTCGCGCCTTTTACTCCCTGGACATTGCCACTCGCTTCGCTAAAAAGTTCGGCACGCAAAGGCAATCCCGTTTCTTTGTCGACGAAGACAAAAGATTCAGTTCTGACTTCACCAGCGGAAGTATTTGTTTGACCCGCTCGCGCGTAACGATACTTCATTGCCGTTCTGCCTTTAACTTGCTCCTCGCCGACTGCTTCAATGCCCTTAAGCCTGTCGAGATAGGCCACGAGTTGACCGGGCGTCATTAGTTTTTGCAACTGAAAACCGGTCGCTTCCGGAGTCAGCTCCGCGTATTGCTTGCGTGCCGGAGCGATACCGTATTGAACGCCTCCGCGTTCCAGGTAAACGAGATCGGAGCCGTCAGGCAGTTTGAACGAGAGCCGGCGGTCGGCGCCGTTGCGGGCAACTTCAGCGGACAGTGTCGGAATACCGATAGTCTTATCGCCGCCTTCAGTTTCAGCCGTAAAGACGAGGGTCGCCTTGTAGGTTTCCGGTTCGCGTGCGGCGATGGTTGAAGGCGCGGTGGCGGCGTTGATGTTTGCGCCGGTAGCGTTAGCGTTGACGTTGGTGTTGATATTGGTGTTCAGGTTGGCATTCACGGTTGTCCCACGTGAACAGGCGCTCGATACGATCAGAATCGCTAACGAAACAAGTAGAACCGCCGGTCTGACGTCGGTGTTTTTCATAGTGGCATTCTCCGAAGAGTTCGCGCTTGCGCGCGACATTAGTTAACCGGGGGTTGAGAGGGAAGGCAGATAGGATAGCACGACGATGGGCAAGGCTGAAACAGGGGATGGTCCAGTCACATCATGCTGCTTTCGACATATTGACTTCGCCGGGCGTTTTAGAATAGAAGTCCCCAAATGAAAAATATTCTCCTCGTGCTGCTAATTGCCCTGGCTCTTTCCCTTTGCAACCTTTCCGAAAGATTCAAAAAAGGAAGTTCGACCGCTGGTCCATCCGGTTCCACTTCTGCGGGCGGTGGAGTGGCGGAGCGCGGTCAGGCCACGGCCGAACAGGCTGCGGCACTGGCGGGTGGCCAGGAAATGAAATGGGAGCGGCAGGGAATGTCCTGGACCGTACCGTCCAAATGGACCGAAGAGGAGAATGAGTCGAAGTCGTTTATGGTGCGCTCGCCGGGTGGTGGCGACGCGGCTTCGTTGATCGTCAGCATCTCCCCGATGCCCGAAAGCTTTCCCGCCGACAGCGCGATACAAGCGACTTACGATCAGGCAAAGGATCGCGCCAAGAATGGCGAAGTAGACGAAGTAAAGTGGGTCGAGATCGACGGCTTAAAAGGCGTTCAATATCGTGAGGCAAACCCTGAAAAGCCTGACGATTTCCGGCGGCTTCACTGGCAGGCATTCCGGAAGTACACGGGCCAGTTGCAGGGCATCAACCTTATGCTTGCGACCAACGGCAAGTCGTTTGACGAACACAAAAACGCGATGTACGGAATTCTGTATTCAATGAAGATCACGCACTGAAATTATTTTTCGATTGCACTATCAATTGCATAAGTTGTCAATTGCAATATTAATTGCATAATTTCGTAGAACCTTCCGCGGCAAATTGCCCCCACCGGGTTTTATTATTGACATCCCTACCGAAGATAGGCTAAGTCTCTGCAAGTTTAACGGCTCTCAGTAAGTCCTTACGACCCATCGGAGTTTCCAGAGCCGTGACTCGGAAACGCTTTACAACATTAAACCATGTAAGTTGCGAGGGTATTCCTGATTGAACACCTTCCAACAAGCGTTTTCAGACCCCAGGTCCTGAATTTTTCAGTTCCACTCCCAATGGAGGTCCCGAGTCATGGCAAAGAAAAAAGCCACATGGACGGTAATGGTTTACCTGGCCGGCGACAACAACCTGACAACTGAATGCATGTTTGCTCTGACTGAAATGAAACACGCGACGCTTTGCAGGGAAATCAACGTGGTGGCCCAGTTTGATCCGAGCGACCCGTATCTGCCGTCGCATCGCTATCAAATCAATCGCAGCGAGAAAGGCGTGAGCCTTTACTGCGACATCATCGATCGCGCCCGTTATCACAAGGGAAAAGGAGAAGTTAACTTCAGGAAAGAGAGCCGGAAAGCGGCCTCTCTCGCAAAGCTGCGACGATCGGTGCGAAAGGCGAGTCAGCCGCTCGAGAAGGCCAGCCTGACGGGATCCAGGAGCAACAGCGTTGTGACCGACGATACCGACACCGGTTCACCCGTGACCCTGTATAACTTCATCAGTTTCTGTGTGGAGAAATATCCCGCAGAGCGCTACATGGTGGTCCTCTCGGGACATGCCGGCGGAACCGAACGCGACTACTTGCTCAAAGACGAGAGCAGCGCCCGCTCGCTCACTTTCAACGAGCTCAAACAGGTATTCAAGCGCGTCAAGAAGGATCGCGGTGGAAAGTTAATCGACATCATCGGCATGGATAACTGTCTGATGAGCATGGCGGAGATCTGTTACGAGCTCAGAGGAGTCGCGGAGGTTGTAGTCGGGAGCGAGAGTTTTAGTCCCACTTCGGGTTGGCCTTATCGAGAGATCCTGGAGCGTTTGTGCCGCGAGTTTGTTGACTCCGAAAAACCATCTGCAACCGAGGAAGCGGCGAAAGCCATCGTCGAGGAGTACGTCAACTATTACGCGACCTACTGGATGGCCGGACTCTCCGTAACACAGTCGGCGTTGAGTTTGAAAAAAGTGGAAAAGCTCCAGCGTGAGATCAATAAGCTCGCCGGGTTGATGGAACGCGAGTTACTGACCGAGGGCGGGAGCAAATCCAGCGGACGCACGTCTCGAAAACGCCGGAGGTTTCAGAATTCGCTTCTTTTGGCCCACTGGGAAGCGCAGTCTTACAACGGCGAACAATACGTGGACGTCTACGACTTTTGCGACTGCCTCGAAAGTCGCGTCGATTCCAAAACCGTGGCGCGGCAATGCCGTGTAGTGAAGAAGTTTATTGAATCTGAGTTTGTGCTCAGGTCGTGCTACAGCGGCCCTGCTTATCAATACTCGTATGGCGTTTCGATGTATTTCCCGTGGTCGGAAGTCGCGCCAAGTTACTGGAACCTCGATTTTATCGGCGACACAAACGGCAAGGGCTGGGGAAGTTTTCTAAAAGCCTACACGCGACTGACGCGACGATTACCGCGCGGCGTGGCGAGTGAAATGACGGCCGAGGTGGTAACGGATCCGCAGTTGGCCGAAGGCAACATGGCGAATCATCGCATGATGGCCGATCGCATGATGGCCGATCGCATGCTGAATGACCGGATGATGAGTGACCGCATGGGCTCGTCCCGAAACCGTATACACAGCATGAGGAATCCTCCAATCGTGTTTCTTCCTGACGAGTGTATTAAGAATCGACGTGAAGCAATAGAGAGCCAGAAAATTCTTCGACTGCATTGAGGGTTATGGATCGATGAGTTTTACTCGATTACACAACCGTGCATTGTTTGTACTCGTCCTGCTCCTCGCAGTCAGTTCTCCCCTGTCTGAAATAAAAGGCGCTGAACCAGGCAGCGCAGCCGAAAACGCTCTCGCCGAAGCACAAAAGCTTCGCTCCGAACAAAACGCCGCCGCTAATTACAAAGCTGTAGAGAAGTATCGCGAAGCCGCAAAGCTCTTTTTAACCGCCGCCCATCTCAAGCCGGCCACCACCTCACTCCGAAACGCCGGAGAAATTCTTCACCTACTCGGCAATACCTCCGCCGCCAAAAGTTGTTTCGAACAGGCGCTTGCTTTGACTAAAAAGACGGGCGACTTATTAGAGCGCGCTCGAATATTCAACGACCTAGCCTATCTTTATTTTGTCGCAGGCAACAACAAAGACGCGCAACGCAATTCCCTCGTCGCATTAAAGCTTGGCAAGCAGCTTCGTAACCGCGAAATTGAAGCCGAAGCTCTCAGTAATTTAGGCGAAGCGCTCTACGGCCTCGGCGAGCTCGATATTGCGCGGGAACACCAGCAACGATCGCTCGCAATCTGGCGTGAGTTGGATAACCAGCGCGGGCAGGCTGTGGCCCTAATCGCTCTCGGTTATTACTTCCAAAACGCTGGACAACCGGAGAACGCCGTCCGCTCATACGCTGAAGCTCTCTCGATGGCGCAACAGGCAAGGGACCTGGGCGTCGAGACGCAAGCACTGATCGTCATGGGCAATATCGAGCGCAAGCTCGGGAATAACCAGAAGGCGTTCGAATTGTATGAGAGTGCAAAAAAAGTCGCGGAACGCATCGGAGATCAAACTGCTCAGGCATCCATCCTCGGCGGAATCGGTTCGATTCACTTCGCGATGGGCGATAAACGCCAGGCGCTTCAGTACATGGCCGAGGGCACGAACCTCATGGAGCGCAACGACAAAAAATGGGGCACCGCTGAAGGAAAGCTCGAGCTCGGCAAAATTCATCATTCTCTAAATGAACAGGAACCGGCGCTTCAGTATCTCAACGAGGCGCTCGTCTTGTTTCAGGAGATCAACATGCCGCGCATGCAGTCCGCCACGCTGCGCGCCCTCGGGCTCGTTTACAATGCGCTCGGCGAAACAGGCAAAGCTCTGCAGTCGCTGAAAGAGGCTTTACGACTCACGAAATCGGGCCAGGACCAGCGCGACGAGGCTTACACTCGAAACTACCTCGGGCGCGTCTACCAGCAACTCAAACAAATCGATCAAGCGTTGCTGCACTACCGTCGCGCTTTGCAACAGAACCGCGTGTCGTCCGATCCGCAGGGCGAGGCGCTCACGCGCTACAACCTGGCCCATCTCGAAAGGGACCGCGGAAACTTCGAAGAAGCTCGACGACAGATCGAAGCAGCCCTCGCGATTGTCGAATCACAGCGCACCAACGTTTCAAGTCAGGACTTGCGCACCAGTTATTTCGCTACGGTTCGCAACACCTACGATCTTTATATCGACATCCTCATGCTGTTGCACAAACAGAATCCGCAACTCCAACTCGATGCTGACGCATTCGCAGGCAGCGAGAAAGCACGAGCGAGAACTTTTCTCGAACAGCTTCTCGAAGCAAACTCGGATATCCGGCAGGGCGTAGATCCCACGCTCCTCTCAAAAGAGCGCGAGCTCAACGAAGCGCTCAACACAAAAGCGCAGCTTCACGTCCAACTCCTCACCGCCAAACAAGCTGAAGCAGCCGCTCGAATAAACAAAGAGCTCGACAGCCTGGTCGTCGAACTCGCCAAAGTCCGCGATCAGATCAAACAGAACAGTCCAAATCGCAACTCCCTTGCGCTCCCGCAACTATTAACTCTCAAAGACACTCAACAACGCTTGTTGGACCACGACACGGTTGTGCTCGAGTTCGTGCTCGGCGACGATCGTAGTTACGTTTGGGTGATAACAAAAACCGCGTACGACAGTTTCGAATTGCCCTCACGGTCCGAGATCGAAGCCTCCTCGCAACGACTCTACAAACTCATTACATCGGCCCAGTTCATCTACGGCGAACCGGCATCCGCGCGCGTCGAGCGCCAGGCAAAAGCCGACGCGCAAATTCCTCACGAAGCCGCGCTTCTCAGCAAACTGGTCCTTGGACCACTAACCGGAAAGCTCGATAAAAAAAGACTGGTGATAGTCGCCGACGGTGCGCTCCAGTACATTCCTTTTCAACTGCTCAGCCACCCCGATGCGCAAACGACGCTGATCGACCGGCACGAGATCGTCTATTCGCCTTCCGTATCGACGCTCGCCGTTCTCCAGGCGGAGTCGGCTGCTCGCAAACGCGGAATAAACTCAGTTGCAGTGCTCGCCGACCCTGTGTTCGAAGCCGACGATCCGCGAGTGAAATCGGGCTCGGGAAACAAGGTCGTCACTACAACTACCGAGGTTCACCAGGCGTTGAGAGACGTTGGCATCTCACCGGATGGCGTACAGATTCCCAGGCTGCACGCATCAGGCGCCGAAGCAAACGAGATCATTGGCTTCGCCCCGTGGCGCACGGGATTAAAAGCAGTTGGCTTTGCTGCGAACCGCGAGCGAGTTATGGGATCGGAACTGGGCTCGTATCGAATCGTGCATTTCGCAACGCACGGCATCGTCAACAGCGAACGTCCGGAGTTGTCCGGAATCGTTCTCTCCCTGTTCGACAGCGAAGGGCGTTCACAGAATGGCTTTCTGCGGCTCCACGATATTTACAACTTGAAACTTCCGGCGGATCTCGTCGTGTTGAGCGCGTGTAGCACGGCACTCGGAAAAGACGTCAGAGGTGAAGGGCTGATCGGGCTGACGAGAGGTTTCATGTACGCGGGCGCGTCAGGCGTCATCGCTTCGCTTTGGAAAGTCGACGACGATGCCACAGCCGAATTGATGAAACACTTCTATGAGGCGATGTTCAAGAAAGGCTTGTCGCCGGCGGCCGCGCTGAGAGAAGCGCAACTGGCCCTCTCGCGACAGAAGCGCTGGCAGTCGCCTTACTACTGGGCCGGCTTTGTGATTCAGGGACAATACACCGGGCACGAAAAGTTTACTCAACCCTTTCCCAACAGAAATCAAATCGCTCTGGCGGGGACCATCGGCGGATTGCTGCTGCTAGCCTCGATTTTTGTTATCCGGCGACGACGCCAATGAACAAAAACTGGGTCCTGTCGCAGGAATCTTTCGACGCTTTACTTGATTGGCTTGATTCGGATCGCGAACGAGCCGGGATCAAGTATGAAGAGATCCGCCAGCGTCTCATAAGGATCTTCATCGGTCGCGGATGCGTCGCCGCGGAAGACCTCGCCGACGAAACAATCAACCGGGTCACCGGCAAGCTGAACGAAATCGGGAAAGACTTCAAAGGCGATCGGTCGCGCTACTTTTACGGTGTGGCGAACATGGTGCTGATGGAGTCGCTGCGGAAACGAACGCCTCACCCTCCTCCGGTGGAACCCGATGATTCCGATAGAATCGAGTTGGAGTTCCGCTGTCTCGAACACTGCATCGAGTTGTTGAGTGTTGAGAACCGGGAACTGCTTTTGCAGTACTATCAGGCGGAAGGCAGGGCAAAGATCGAACAACGAAAACTTTTGGCGGAGAAGCTGGGCATGGCCCCGAACGCTTTGAGAATCAGGGCCTATCGCATTCGGAAGGGGCTCCAGGAATGTGTGGAAAAATGTGTCGAGCGATCAGGTTCTGAAATACCCGGCACTTTTTAGTCATTAGAATTAGGAGCGGCATCCTCCCGGAGAAAAAATTGAACTCGAATTTGGATAAAGAAGAGCTGAGAAGCTATCTGCTGGGCACGCTCGAAGCAGATGGTCGAGTGGCACTGGAAGAAAAAATTTTGTGTGAGCCGGATGTTTATGAAGAGCTTTTAATCGTCGAAGAAGATTTGATCGATCAATATGTGGCGGGCGGTTTATCGGGAGCAGAACGGGATCAGTTTGAGACACACTTTCTCATAACCGCTGAACGGCAAAAGAATTTACGCTTTGGCAAGCTGCTAAAAAGATACCTGAACTCCCCGTCAGCTCCCGTGGCGCGCGAAAACGTTTCAGAAGCAGCAGGCCACGTCAGACAACCAGCTCCCGCGCCGGCGAGAAAATCGCTTTCCTCCTATCTGAGTGCTTTCCAAAGAAGACCCGCGCTTGCTTTCTCGGCGCTCATCGTCGTGTTTGCGGGAATCGTTTTCCTGTCCTGGCTTGCGTCGAAGAGAACCTCAGGACTTACCGCTCAGGAAAATTCCCAGCAGGTCCTCGTAGTTTCCCTGACACCGGGTTTAAAGAGATCGTCAGGCACAACTCAGCGCGTCACGGTTCCGCCGCGCGGCGTTAACGTCAAACTCGAGTTGGAACTGGCAAATCCGAGTTTTCAGAACTACAAGTCGCAGTTGTTCAGAGAAAGCGAGGAGTTGCAAACGGAGGATGATCTGAAGATGGAAGCGAAAGGCGATCATCACATCGTTCCATTCACGATTACGGGAGAGATCCTCAGTCCCGGAGACTATAAGGTCCAGCTGAGTGGGGTTTTGGATTCCGGCGAAGACGAATTCATTGACAACTACTACTTCCGCGTCACCACGGAATAGAAGAAAGTTTCCTCGCAAAGGCGCAAAGACCGCAAAGCGTTGACGCATTTCGAAGAACTTTCTTTGCGCTTTGCGCCTGGTGAGGAAGATCTTCAAAAAATCTGGAAATGTTTGCGACCCTGGAGTCATATCTATTAAAGCGTCGCAATTTTAAATAAACACCCCACGCGCGACCGAATTCCCTCACCCCATGCCATGTTGCATGCCTCATACAATGGCGAGCGACAGTTGTGAACAGTCGCTCGCCAAAGGTGGTTCCAGCCTTTACTGCTTCCGAATATAGTTTCTATGAACCCAGGCGTCCTTGTCGCGGCGATCCTGAGTTTCGAAGAGCACATTTTTCTCGTCTTCCCTCGTAACCATCCTGACGCGCGGCGTAACCTCTTTCGTCGCCGGCTTCGCCTGCTCCGACTCCGCCAGAAACGTGTGAATCATCTCATCCGCCACCGGCTTTACTTCGAGATCCTTGTTTAACTCGGCAACTGCTTCCACGGCGCTCGCCTTGAGAAGTTTGGGCCAGAGCTTTGCAAACAGCCCGCGCGACGCATAGATGTCGGCGCTGTTGATCTTTCCGTTGATGGCGAAAACGTAACCGATGACGTCGGTCTTGTTTTTCAGTATTCCGGCAAGTGTGTTGATGTAAGCCCCCGTGGTTTCCTTCACTTTCGAGTCTTCGACGGACAATTCAAAACTCGACGATGAGGTTGTTGAATTGACGCTCCCGCCCACGTTGTTGCTCAACTTATCCTGGGCGATCCTCACGTTTTCCCAAACCGCTTGTTGTGAGTTTGAACTCTTCGCGGCAAGTTTCAGATCCTTCAACGCGACCGTATTCTCCGAGCTGCTGAACGACTCGGCCGCTTCGGTTCCACGCTTGTTCCAGCGGCCTGACTCCACGCAGAACGCGGCAATCGGCATGCGGCCCGATCTCGGCGGCACGATGAAATCGACTGAGATCATGCGGTCCTGTTCACCGCCGCGGACAATGTCGCCGGACTGCACGTAGATATCCTGATTCGATAAATTCCTGATGGCGAGTTCGTTCACGTTCTTAGTCTCGTAAACCCGTACTTTCTTCTGGGCCAGCGCCTCCTGGAGAGTCAGAAAGGTGCGGGTGGTTGTGTCCTTCCCGTGAACGAGAAACACCGTGAGATTACCGTGCGTGTATGGCCCGGAGAGACGGTAGTTGGAAGTAAGGGGCGGGCTGTCCTGTTTCGGACCCGGCGCACTCGGTGCGGAATTTTGGCCCAGCACGATGAAGAAGAGTCCCAAGGGAATGGTGATTGAAAGACAGAGGACAGCTAGTGTGATCAAGTGTTTTGGCTTCATTGTCGTACTCCTGAAGACAGCCTGGCCGTAGAGCAGCGCAAGCCGAATTAACGATAGACCGCGGGGAGACCGCATTTGATCAGAAGGGGAACACCCTGGGTTCGAAACGCCCGCGATACTGGGAGACGGGCAGCTTGCGGATAGAGGAACGTTAGGAAGACGACTTCTTGCGGGGATGAGACGGCAGTCAACTAATTTTTCGTTGCCTTGTGATCGGCAATGATTGTCTGGACCACGTTTGGTGCGTTGAGTATTGGAACACGACAAAAAGCGAATTGGCTCTCTCCCTGATTCCATCAACAATTGAATGCGCCGCCGGCGCAATAACTTCCTTCGAGGACACAAAGCCATGGCCCGAATCATTCACGGCGAAATCGCCTCACTGGAAACATTCACACTCAAGGATTTCTTTCGTTTAGGCGGCGTTTGGAACTAAAGCTTTTGTTCACCGGGCGATGCCCGGAAAGGTGGTTTACTTAATGATGAGCGAGTGCTCCAGGGGAGCACGATGTCTATAGCCGACAGCTTAAGGCCTCTGCGCTCCAGCGGAGCGCCATGTGTTTTCGAGCCTCAATTTACATTCCGCTCCTGACGGAGCGGGATGAACCAGCAAAAGCTCACGGCTATAGACGCAATACTCCTCCGGAGTTGTCGTCACTTCTCACCAGGTTGCTTGATCCGCAGGGAGATTCAGATCTTGAGGCGTCGGCTAATACCAAAGAACTCGGAGAAATCACAAGGGCAATGGCGACGGCAAGTTGAGGCGCTGTAAAAGTGCGATGTACCGCGGGTCATCGTGAAGTGCGGCGAAAATCGGGTCTATTCCGATGTAGATCAGCGTAGCAAATCTTTCCGCTTCCGCGGCCTTCAATGACTCGAAAGCGTTGTCTTTATCACCCAGGCCGATGTAAACGATTGCGAATTCGAACGGCGGCACATATTTAAGTTTGGACCGTTCTTTCATTTCGTCCAAAACTCTGCGCGCCTGATCAACTCTGCCCGCCCTGCCATACGCGTATCCGAGCGCGGCTGCTGCTAAAGCGCGATTGCGCGAATACACACTTTCAAGCTCCGCCAACGCTCTGTCGTATCTCCCACTACGCTGCAGCACGAGCGCACGAAGATACTTTCCGTGATCAAACTTTGAATTCTCCGCAACCAACTCATCGTAGCAGGCGAGCGCCCTCTCATACCGGCGCGAAAGAGAGAGGGTGCGACAAAAGTTCATCACCGTCGGATGGGAAAACGGATCGAGTCGTTTGGCCTTTTCACTTTCAGCTACTGCTTCCTCCCAACGGTGCGTAACTAGCAGCAACTGCGAATACCAGTAGTGAGCCGGAGCGTAAGCGTCGTCGCGCAGCATTGCCTGTTTGAAATTCTGCTCGGCCTCGGTCCACTTCCATGCATAGCGGAGATTAATCACACCGAGTGAGGTGTGAGCTTCCGGTAAGGTCGGGTTGATCATCAGCGCTTCGCGCGCTTCGTATGCAGCTTTTGACATCGCCTCATCCGTGGGCGTTTCTCCAAACGCTACGACGTTGAGCAACACGTAGGAGTCGGCAAGTCCTGCATGGGCCCGCGCGTATGTGAGGTCCAGCCTGGTCGCTTCCTGAAAGTGATGGATGGCTTTCTTGAGATTGTCCTTGTCCCTCATCCTCCAGAAGTAGCGCCCCTGCATGTAGTGCCGGAACGCTTCCGGGCTGAGTGTTCCATGGGTTTCGAAAAACTTTTTTTCGTCCTGGAACCGGAGTTCGAGGATTCGGGTAACGCTCTTTGCCAGCTCATCCGGCACTTCCAGAATCGTGCGCCACTTTATCTCCATCTCGCTGATCGGGATTTCAGAACCGTCGGACACTTTGATCAATCGACTTTGCAGGATTTGCTTGTTTCCCTGCTGAACGATGTGCCCGAAGAGTAGTGCATCGACCTTGAGCTCTGTGCCTACACTTTTCGGATCGATCGTTTTGTCCCTGTAACCCGAAATAGCCTCGTAAGGAATGACCCGTACTTGTTGGAGCGACGAAAACTTTGCGATCAAGCTGTCCGTGAGACCCTCCGTCAGGTAGTCGCCGCTCTTCAACGGGTTGCTACTCGTAATCGGCATGACCGCGAGTGAATAAACATACGAGTTCGGAATGGGCTGAGTGTTCGCAGACGACGCGGAAATCGCTCTTGGGCGGTTGAGATATAGAAACGTAACCACGGTGGTGAGCAGGATCAAAACCAGTGCGGCCGACAAAATAGTTGGGGGACGGAAGAACTGGTCAAACTTCCGCGGCGTCATCGTCGAATTGCTGAGTTCGAGGAGCAACTCGCTTGCCGATTGATAACGTTTCTCACGATCCTTTGCGAGACATTGCCTTACTACCTTTTCAAATCCGTTCGCGTGTTTTATCGGCGGCGGATCGCTGGTGAGGATGGCGGAGATAGTCTCAGCCTCGCTCGCGCGAAGGAAGGGATGCCGGCCTCCGATCACTTCATAAATCACCGCTCCCAAACTGAAAATATCACTGCGGAAATCCAGCCGTTCACCACGCAATTGCTCCGGCGACATGTAAGACACGGTCCCGGCGAGAATGCCGTTTCGCGCGAGGTGGCTGGTGCTCTTCTCAGCCAATTCACGTTCATCTTTTTGCTTGATCGTCTTCGCGAGGCCGAAGTCCAGAACCTTCGCCTGCCCATCTCGAGTCACCATGATGTTTCGCGGTTTTACGTCGCGATGGATAATTCCGTGTGCGTGGGCTTCCGCGAGTGCCGCGGCAATCTGACGGGTGAGTTCACGCACACGATCCGCCTCGATCTTTTTCTGCCTGATCAGATCGGCGAGAGTTTCTCCCTCGATAAACTGCATGACTATGAAGTTGTGCTCACCCGATTCTTCAAAGTCATAGACTGAACAGATATTCGGATGGTCGAGCATCGCCACGGCCTGCGCTTCTTTAATGAGCTGGCGCTTGGCCCAGTTGTCGCCGACCAACTCCTGCGAGAGAAACTTCAGCGCAACCTTCCTGCCCAGGAGCGTGTCTTCGGCAAGGTAAACCTCTCCCATCCCTCCTTTTCCGAGTCTTGATAGGACCCGGTACGAACCAATCGTCTTTCCCGTCATGGATTCGACGTCGATGGCCGAGAGAACATTCAACCCCAGGTTCAAAGCGGGTTCAGCCATGAAGTCGTTGCTTGTCTCCGACGCGGATACGAGGGAACAAACTTCCGCATACAGTGAGTTGTTGCCGGCGCAGGCTTGCGCGAGATAAGCTCCGCGCTGATCGGGCGGCAGACCCAATGCAACATGAAAAACGCTTTCGACCTGATTGAAATTTCTATTTCCCATGCTCGATCTCTCGCGACAGCCAGGCCTTTGCAAACCTCCAATCACGCATCACCGTGATCGGCGAAACTTTCAAAACTTCCGCAATCTCCTCGACTTCCAAACCGCCGAAATATCTCAGCTCGACCACGCGAGCCTTGCGCGGATCGAGCGCCGCCAAACGCTCTAACGCTTCGTCAAGCGCGATCAGTTCCTCACTCCGTTCCATCGACACGACGGCAGCTTCATCAATCGGAACGTGACTGACCTTCCCGCCTCGTTTAGCGCGGTTCTGGTCGCGCGCGTAGTTCAGCAGGATGCGACGCATGATGGTCGCCGCAATGCCGAAAAAGTGAGCGCGGTTCTGCCAGCGAGTCTTATTCTGATCAATGAGTTTTAGATAGGCTTCGTTAACAAGCGCCGTAGTTTGAAGCGTGTGATTGCGGTTCTCACGTCGCATGTGGATGTGTGCAATGCGGCGCAACTCGTTCTCGACGAGTGGCAGGAGGCGTTCCAGAGCGGCTCTATCGCCGTTGCTCCAATCAACAAGTAAGCCGGTGATTTCAGGTACGGGGTTAGAAGTCATGAATCCTCGGGGGTAAGGTTCAAAAACTCGGGGAGATAGTTGTGACGACGAAACACGCTAGTTGAAGAGACGAGTCCGCTCAGGGTGATAGCTCTCGAACAGATCCAGTGCGTTATTTAGTGAAGACTAAATCGGCTGGCGTAAGAACCTCATGCCCACGAGTGATGACCTGGACTCAGCAACTCGCGTAAGAATGCGGCCCCCTTTATATAGCGCCAGCCGGTTTCTTGCAACGAATTTCTCGCTGGAGGAGCACACTGGATGACAAAAGACATGCTGAGCAGGATTGCAGCAGGAGATCTATCGGACTCGCTGAGGAGTTGGGTGATGGTTTTGCTGGCGGTCGCGTTTGTTCTGCTATACGCACTCGCGTTGATCGGGAGGATCAAACCACTGGCGGACGCCACCATCGTTGCCCGCCTCGAGCCGATCCTCTTTGTCATCATTGGCTATTACTTCGGACGTCTTCCCGCTCAGCAAAATGAGCAATCGCTGAAGGCGCAGATCGAGACACACAGACTCAAGGCCGAGGCAGCCGAACAGCACAAAGTTAACGCGCTGCGAGGCCACGAAGCACTTGACCAAAAGGTGAAGAATGCCCGCACCGTGCTGGAAGACGGTGGCAGTGGGACGGTTGCAGAGTTGAAGAGCGGCGAAACGCCACTGCCTTACTCGGTGGCCACCGCACTAAAAATCCTCAAAACGTAGCTTGAAAGGAAAGCCCAAATGAAAAACGAAAAATCTGAAAACACCAACAACGAACTCACGGCGGGCGCAAACGCGGATGAGCCCTTCGCTTTCACCGTCGAAGAGCAGAACGTAAAAACAGACCTGGATCCGCAACTCCGCCACGTCATCACTGCCGCCCAGTCAGGCCGAATTGATCGAGCCCTCGTGCAGGAAGCGGACGATGGCACGTTGCGAGTCGACGTCAGCGCCGTGCTCAAGGATCCGAACCAGCCGGTGCCGGGACTCGAGATCGTGCAAGCCGTGGGCAACATCATCACGGGCACGTGCGAAGTCGACAAAATCGAGGCGGTTAAGGAGCACCCGAACGTGCAAAGCTTGAAGGGCGCCACGAGGGTCCAGCCAAACCTCCGTTTTTCGGTGCCCGAAATTCGCGGTACGCAAAAGGCGATTCGCAACGCTTTACCGCCCGGCTCAAGAGTGCCCGACGGCTCTGGAGTAATCGTGGGCGTTGTCGATTTTGGCTGTGACTACGTTCATCGAAATTTCCGCAACCCTGATGGACGAACGCGTCTCTTGTTTCTCTGGGATCAGCAGGGATCTCAAAATTCGATGTCACCAGCGGGTTATCCCTATGGACGCGAATTCAACTCCGACCACATCAATGAAGCTCTGAGAAGCGATGATCCGTATGCGTTTCTTTCATACGATCCTGAGGAAGAAGCACACGGAACCCACGTCATGGACACGGCTGCCGGCAATGGCAGAGGAACCGGAGCTCCGGGCGTAGCGCCCAAAGCCGACCTAATCTTTGTTGAACTTGCGTCTGAAGCGTTGCGCCCGGATGAGTCGTTTGGAAACTCACGTCGCCTGATGGACGCAGTGAAATACATCTTTGACAAAGCGACGCAACTCGGACGACCGGCAGTCGTCAATTTGAGTCTCGGCACACACGGCGGCCCGCATGATGGATCGACACCGGTTGAAAGATGGTTTGATGAACTATTGAATGTGCCGGGCCGTGCGATCGTCATTTCGGCGGGCAATTCTCATACGAGACGAAGTCATGCCGCCGGCACGATTACGGCGGGGAATCCGCGCACTCTCGGATGGGAAAAGTTCTCGACCGACACAACTTCAAACGAAGTGGAGGTCTGGTATAGCGGCAATTCCCAGGTCGAAGCCACCCTCGTTTTTCCGGGAGGACAACCCATTGGTCCCCTCCGTCCCGGCGACAACCCACGCGTAATCAGAGACGCATCGGGCGTGGCGGTCGGGGAGTTCATCCATCGGGCCAACGACTCCTTGAACGGCGATAATGTAGTCAACATCTTCATCGGCCCACGACTTCCCATCGGCGTGTGGAAGATCGAGCTCGGCACTTCAGGAGCGCCCGTAAACTTCCACGCATGGATCGAGCGCGACGACGATCGACGCCGGCCAAACGGCACGATCGATCGCAATCAATCGAGATTCATTGCCGCGGACGACGATGCGACTCACACGATCGGATCGATTTCATGTGGCAGGAACACCATCATTGTCGGCGCCTACCAGCCAACCGTGATGCAAAGAGATATTGCCGGCTTCAGTTCTGAGGGACCCACTCGCGACGGAAAACAAAAACCGGAAGTCAGCGCGCCGGGCCAGGACATTCTCGCTGCCGCGTCGAGAACCGAAGACGGCACGGTGCCGATGTCGGGAACGAGCATGGCTGCGCCTCACGTTACCGGCCTTGTAGCCTTGACGATGCAAGCCGCAAACACGCCTCTCCCGATTGACGAGCTTCGGACAATTGTCATTGACGCCGCGCGGAGAAACCCGCCGCCGGCTGGGGGTTGGCATTCACGCTACGGCAACGGGCGTATCGATGTTGCCGCCTGCGTTTTGGCGACTGCTCCGGTGCTGCCGCTGAGCGTATCCACGGCCGCACAAATCCCGGAGGTCGTCGGAGACTCGAGGGAGTTGTTGTCTCCGCTGAGCCAGTTTGTCAACGCGATGATTGATGGAGCCAACAACGCGTCGATTCGAGTGAAGTTTGAAATGGACGTGAGCCGCCAGGGCAGAACTTAGCCCCAAATTTATGTACGTGACTATCACGCAGGAACAATTCGATTCTCTACTCGATTGGCTTGGTGCGGATCGGGAGGCCGGCGGGAAACGATACGAAACCATTCGCGCCGGGCTCGTGAGGATATTCGTCTCGAAAGGCTTCAACGACGCGGAAGACCTGGCGGACGAAACGATCAATCGAGTGATGTCGCGCCTCCCGCAAATCAGGGGAAGCTACACTGGAGAACCGGCCTGTTATTTCCACGGCGTGGCGCGCAACGTGATTCGTGAGAGCGGGCGGCGAAAAGAGATCGCCGTCCCTCTTCTCGACATACGAGTCGAGCCTCAAGTCGAGCCGGTTGAGGAGCACGACTGTCTGGCACACTGTCTCGACAGTTTGCCAGGCCACAAGCGTGACTTAATCCTGGATTACTACCTCTACGACGGTCACGAAAAAGTACAGCATCACAAACGGATGGCCGGGGAGCTCAAAATCAGCGAGGGAGCTTTTCGCAGTCGAGCCCATCAGATCCGCATGAGCCTCGAAAACTGTATGCGCCAGTGCAGTCTGAAGAAACACTAAAACCATCCACAAAAAGCATAAAGAACCCAAATGAAGATCTGATTCAGCTTCTTTGCTTTTTTTATTTGTGCTTTGTGTGCCTTTTTGTGGGCTAGTTATGAATGCACTGTTGGCGCGTCGGCGTGCGGCACAAAACACATCCGGCAACGCGCTTCATACTTGTCCGAGGCGCCCACAGCAACGCGTTCTTCAGATTCAAACGTGCGCTGTGAGTAGTTTGCAGGCTGCCCACACTTCATACAGATGGCATGCGTCTTCGTGATGTACTCTGCGATCGCCAAAAGCTGCGGCATCGGTTCCCAGGGCTTTCCGGTGTAGTCCTGATCGAGTCCGGCGATGATTACACGCACGCCTCTCGAAGCGAGCGTGTTCGCCACGTTGACGAGTTCATTGTCAAAAAACTGCCCCTCATCGATACCCACCACTTCCGTGTCGGCATCAACCTTCGCGAGCACTTCCTCGGCGGAACGACTATTGGCTGACTCGTGACGCATTTCCGAATGCGAGACGATCTGATTCTCCGAAAAACGCGAATCGATTTGCGGTTTGAAGACCTGCACTTTTTGCCGCGCAATCTTCGCGCGCCGCAAACGGCGAATCAGCTCTTCCGATTTCCCGGAAAACATCGATCCGGCAATCACTTCTACCCAACCTGCATTCGCTCGCGAGTGTGGGGGCGGTTCTTCATGATTAACCTGGGCGACTAGTTCATCCATTCTGATCTCATCAACTGTAAAGTTTAGGATTGTAAAAAGGTGCAAAGGCCGCAATCAGCGCGATTTCAAAACTCATGGAACGCGTCACCAGGTCGCGCGACAACACGCCCCACGCGCCCTGCTTACTGCGAATATCTCTGCCTCCGGTAACTTCATCGATCACGGTTCCGAGTTCCTTTCGGCCTTCGACCACGCTTTTGACGATATGCGGCGGGACGGAAATCGACGGCGCCGCGCCGAAAGCACTGCGCTCTCCGTCAGTGGCGTAAGCCCAGCCGCGCAGAAACGTGTGCCACTCACCCTCAATGGAAACGGAGTGAAAACCGCCTTCGAGCCCGACGTAAATATCAGCTTCCAAACGGCGGCTGTGGAGCGAGTCGCGGGCGGCCAAAGCGCGTTCGCGAGCACCTTGCATGAGTTGCCAGTCGGTGAGCGGCATCGCGGGAAGGTTCGTTTCGACGCGGCGTGCTACGACGTTGGCATTAGCCCAGTCCGGATCGATGGCGGCAACACGGACGATGCTGGCGCGGACAGCCATGATCTTGGCTGCGCGATCAGACCCCAGGGCGATTGTCTTGAGTGCCACCGATTCTTGGTTCCTGCCCTCTGGACTGACAGGCAAAGCGAAGCTGAATTGCGTGAGAGGCTATAACATAGCGAAGTGCTTCGTCAAAACCCTCGTTAAGTGCTAATCTTTGCCACCTCTCATCATGCCGACCCGCATGTCTTTCGCCTTCAAGACATGTTTTGCGCCGGATTTGTCATAACTAACTGAAACGGCCAGTCTTTGAAAAAGCCTCAACTCCCAAGGAGGATTTACCATGTCAGAAGAATCGACCACACCAGTCACCAGAGAATGCACCGTGATGTTTTATCTAGCGAGCGATAATCCGCTCGCGATCAGCGTCGTCTCCCAGCTCAAGGCGATAAAGGCGGCAGGATATCATCCGGATGCCAACGTGATCGTGCAGTTTGATCCTTACACTAAGGAAACACCGACTCACGTATTCGACGTAAATCTCATCAACAAAATCAAGAATCCCGGCATCGCCAAGATTGGCTTTGACGCCGAAGACTCTTTCGTACGTAACCTGATTGAGGACAAGTTATGGGGTGAGGAGCAGGCGCGAAACAAAGAGAAGATTCGCGACGAGATCAAAAGATTCATGCCGGAGTACAAGGCGCCGTTACCACCAAATGGCACAGTGGCTGTCGCTGAAACTAACGGAACCGGAGGAGGAAATGCGGGGACGGGGATGATGGTGGCCACCGGTACCGCAACGGCGCCCGATCCGAACGCCCCGCACGAGGAGATGGGACCGAGGCAAGGCCTGCGCAGCTTCCTGGAGTTTTGCGCGAGAGAGTACCCGGCGAGACATTACCTGCTTTTCATTCTCGGACACGGGGTGGTCGTGGGTAATGATGTGTTTCTATATGACGAAAACGCTACCGAGCATTCGTTGAAGCTGGGCGGCCTTCGGGAAGAGTTGGAAACCTTCACAAAAACCGTTCAGGCTAAGAACGCAAAGTTTGATCTGGTGGGTTTTCATAGCTGTTCGGTGAGCTCGCTCGAGGTCGCTTACGAACTGAAGGACACAGCCAATTACATGATCGCATCGCAGGGCACTGCGTTTGTCGGGAGCTGGCCCTATCGACAGATACTCGTTCGTCTCTTCAAGGATCTGCAAAGCCTTAAGGAGGCCAGGGAGAACAATCCGGGGCAGGAGCTGGATCTTAAAGAGACTCTCGTCAAGATTTTCTTCTACTGTCTGCATAACAGTACTGACTTTCTGCTGGCAGGTTATCCCTTCGATCTGTGCATGTGCGACCTGAGCAAAATGCCCAAGCTGGAAACCGGGTTCAAGGCCCTGTCGGAAGCGCTGAAAGAGGGGGTCGATGTCGATCCGTTGGCCAGAAGTCTGATTCTGCTGGCTCACTGGAAGTCCCAGAGTTTTTACAAGGAAATGTACACCGACCTTGCCGACTTCTGTTTCTGTTTGCAGAATTTGATAGATGAGTTTTCCAATCTCGATCCACCGGTTGAAGTCACTTCAGCGATGCAGAAAATACGCGTCGCCTGCGACGCAATGCTGACGTTGCTGGAGAAAGAACCACGGCCGAATTCGTCTAATCTCGACGGACCGCAACCGGCTCCTCCGGATCCTCAGGAACCGGAAGGCAATGTTATCGTTTGCTCCGAGTTTGCCGGGCCGGAGTACCAATATGCGCGCGGGCTTTCGATTTACTTTCCGTGGACTGCGCCTTCTGACGATCGCGCGATCCTCAACGAGTATCGTAAATACAAGTTGAGCTTGCTGAAACCTTCCTGGCTCGATTTTCTCGAGAGGTATTTCGAGAAGACAAAACGTCTCGCGAGCCGTGAAGAAATCGAAAGCCGGGGTAAGATTACGGCGTCGCAGGCCCTGCTGGAAGACAAGTTCAGCCTGGTTTACGGGCAAGCGAAATCCGCTGTTGTCGGGGAAGCGCTTGACCAGGAAGGCAGGAGTAAAACCGATCCGAAGGATGCGACGGGCGGTGATTGCGGGTGTCCTACGATCAAGAATTACCCGCGCGACACGAGAAGCAGATTCGTCAGGGTCAAGGAGGCCGCTCCACCTGAGGACTTCTCGGTGGGAGACGCATTTCTCCCTACAACCTCTGCCTAGTTCAGTTTACCGGGCAGAGCCGGTTCGATAGGTTGAGCAAGTGAACTCGCGCATGATGTGGTCTTCGCAAAGAGCGTCCTGCCAGGTTGTGCTGGTGTGTCTTCTCTTAGTGTGTCCTGCGTCGAGTTCACTTGCTACTAACTCTGCCGAACAAACAGCCCTCCAGGCGCAACATCTACTCGAGCTAAGCGCGGAGCAAAATCAGAAGGACCATTCCCTCGCTCTCGAAACCGCTCGCCAGTCTCTCAATCTTTGGACCGCTCTCGGCGACCGCGCCGGCGTCGCAACGGCTCTCGCGGCGATCGCGCGGTATCAGTTCGCTCTCGGCAATCTGGTTGACGCAAAAAAGAATTACGAACAATCGCTCAAGGCGTGGCGCCAGCAAAATGACCTGCTCAAACAAGCCGATATTTTGATCATGTTGGGTTACATCTCAGCCAAGAAAGGCGAGTGGCCCATTGCAATGTCTTATCTGACGCATGCGCAAACCCTTTTCAAAGACCAAAACTCTCCCCTCCATTTGGGCAAAATCGCCGCCGGCTTTGCGGATTTCTTTACTGAAAACGGAATGTTTGATGGCGCGGTCACGCAGTATCAACGTGCCCTTGATTATTACCGGCAAACAGACGAAAGACGGGCTGTTAACCGGATGGTAATGTTTCTCGGTTACGTCCACTTTCTGAACGGCAAGGAAGACGAGGCGCTGGCGAATCTCAAGCAAGCGCTCGCGAGCTTCGATGGGAAAGTGCCAACTGATATCGCCCTCTGCCACGAATATCTCGCCCAGGTGCAACTGTCGAAAGGTGAATATGCTTCAGCTCTTCAATACTTGGAACCAACTTTGACGATCTACGAAGAGGGCAAGAATGTTATCGAAGCAGCACGAGTGCAGGCGTTGATCGGACAGGTGTACGAGCAGCAGGGCAAAACGGCGCAGGCGCAGGTGCGTTATCTGCGCGCGCTGGAGCCATATCGTAGTGTCAGGGACCGCGTAAGCGAGGCCGCACTATATTTCGCGATCGGGCGTCTGGAATTGAAAAACGGAAACCTCGACAAGGCTGAAGACTACCTCAGGAAGTCGATCGAAAACACCGAAGAGATTCGCAGCGTTTCGATTGGCCGCGAGGTTTCCTCCGCTATGTCCGCCGGCGTGTACAAACGTTATGCGACTTACGTCGATTGCCTGCTCCGCAAACACGAACTCCAGCCATCGCAGGGCTGGGACGTTCGCGCTTTCGAGGCGAGCGAAGCCGCGCGAGCACGATCGCTCGCGCAGTTTTTACGCGACACGCAAACCAACCTGCTCGCGCGAACGGATCCGCAACTCGCGAAACGGGAAAAAGAGCTTCGCCATTTGATACGCGCGAAGATCGACGGACGAATCTCGCTGTTATCGAAACCCTACGAGGAAAAAGATCTCAACGATCTCGAGACCTCACTGGCCCAGTTGCGCGAGCAACAAAGAGCGGTCGAGGAAAAGATTCGCAAGTTCTATCCTGCGTTCAATCAACTCAGCCAACCAGCCACCTACTCACTTTCAGACATTCAAAGGCTGGTGATTGAAGACGATGACACCGCACTCGTCGAGTACATTCTTTCCGAGGATGCGAGCTATGCGTGGGTCGTCACGCGCAACAGCGCGAAGGTGTTTCCGTTGCAGAAGGAAGCGTTGATTCTCGACTCCGCGCAGACGGTTTATGACCTGTTGTCAAAACGGCCCGACCAGGGGACGAATAGCCGCTTGAAGCAGGCGACGTCGGATTTAGCGCAAATGATCCTTGCGCCGTTCGCAAGTGAATTGAAGGCTCGACGATTGATCGTGGTTGCCGATCGGGCACTGAACTACATTCCGTTTCAACTACTGCCAAACCCGGGCGGCGATCGTGAACCGTTGATCGCAAACCACGAAATTGTAAATGTGCCATCGGCGTCGATCCTCGGGCAGTTGCGTCACGAGCGAGGACTGCGTCCGCCGCGAAATAGAGTCCTCGCAGCGTTTGGAGATCCTGTTTTCTCGTTAAAGCGCGGAGCTGCGCCGTCGAGTGAGCCACTGCAAAGTACGTTACGAGACATCGAGCTGACGGGCGACACGATCGATCCGGCGACCGCGGAAACGCTTCTTTATGCAAAGTTGGAGTTGGACACGCTCAAACGTATCGCGGGCGCACAATCGTTGATTGCGACGGGACTGAACGCGTCGCGCGAAACGTTTGAGAAGACGGATTTGTCGAAGTATGCAATCCTGCATCTCGCGACGCACGGCGTGCTCAATCCCAAACCCGGTTTCTTTCTTTCGACAGTGGATGCCAACCAGCGTGAGCTGAACGGATTCATCACCGTGCAGGACATCTACAATCTTCGCGCGCCCGTCGATCTCGTTGTGCTGAGCGCATGTCGCACGGCGCTCGGCAAAGACATCCGGGGCGAGGGTTTGATTGGACTCACCCGAGGCTTCATGCACGCGGGGGCGTCGAGTGTGGCGGCAAGTTTATGGAGTGTTGACGATGAAGCGACGGCGGAGTTGATGAAAAACTTCTATGAAAACATGCTGCACAAACACATGACTCCGGCAGCAGCCCTGCGTGCCGCACAGAACACTCTCCGCCTGAGTTCACCCTGGCAGGCGCCACATTACTGGGCAGCTTTCACTTTGCAGGGCGAGTACAAACAGCACATCGAACTCCCGCCACCTCACGGCGCCTCGCAAACTGTCCAGACAATTGTCGGAAGCGGATTGATGCTGGCTTTATTCGCCGGGATCGGCTGGGGCTTCTGGCGACGTCGCACCCAGTAAACTTCCAGCCACAAAAAGGCACAAAGATCACAAGTGATCAGGAAAGAGAGTGTCCTGCATTTCAAATGAAAATGCTCGTGAATTGTGTGCCTTTTTGTGGCGTCACTCGACGTCGAAGCGGTAGGTTCCAGGTAAACGTTGTGGCGTCTCATTCGCATCCAGCACCGAGAGTTGCAACCCATAACGCCCGGGCGGGAAATCGGAAGTCGGGGCTATAACCGTGACACTCTGTGCATTCTGTTCCACGATCTCCAATTCCCTTTTGGCGCCCTTGTCATCAACTGACTCAACTCGATACTTGTTCGCCGGCGGCGATTCTTCCGGAAGATTGAGAACGATTCTCAAACCGTCCGTTTCGGGCGCAAGCTTCACGCGCTTTGTCTCACCACTCAAGCCACGCTCCGAATTTGTCATCGCCAGTTGGATCGACTGATAGGTCTGCGGCCCCGACCTTCCCGGTATGATTAGAAACACAAGTCCGGCAACGACGAGCAAAGTCGCCAGCGCCGTGGCGGAGCGAAACGCAAAACCCTGAGTGTTCCAGAACGAACGTAAGCGATCGGTGAGCGTCTGTTTAGCCTCAGCACGCGCAGGGGTCTCAACCGGCTCTTCTCCTTTTTCGGCGAGGGCAATCTCGTTCAAGGCCGCCGCAACTTTGGCCTTGTTTCTTCTCTCTGCTGACCTCAGAAAATAATGCTCAACTCGACCTCGCTCTTCCGGTTTGAGTTCGCCGCCAACGTACTCATCCGTAATCTCCTCGACCATTGCGTCAAATTCCTCGATAAATGAGGGTTCCGTCAGGAGCCGCAGCTCCACTCGCTCTTCATCTGCATCTCGCAATTGGCCAAGCAGATATCGGCGCACTTCATTTTTCTCGTTCGCTACTATGATTCACACTCCTGAGGGTCAAACTTACTGCACTAACAGATGCCGCTAACAATTATGACAGCCGGGGCCGCTTTTGTTTCTCTGCACGATTTTCGACACACTCGAGCACACATTTTTCAAGGCTGACGCGCAAATGGTGCGCGCGAGTTCGCAAAGCTCCCTCCGAGATTGAAAGCTCAGCAGCCATTTGACGGTGATGCTCGACTTTGGCGCGCCCCTGGTGCAAATGATAATCGAGAATCAGTTCCTTGCGGTCGTCCGGCAACTGCCGTAAACACAGTTTCAGGCAATCAGAGAGATCGCTGTCCTTTTCATCTTCCGTGATGCGCTCGGGGATAACGTCAGTCACCACCTTGTCTTTACGCATTGCTTCGAGCAATACCTTGCGAGCAACGCCACTGAAATAACGTGCCGGTTCGCCGACGAAAGTGGGCCTGATCTCGGGGAGTCGCTTGACGACGCGGTCGATCGTCACATCGGCATAAAACGCTCCATCGCTGATGCCGTGAGACACAAAGATCCTTACCAATCCGGAGCGGATGGTCACATATTTTCGGCCGGCAGTTTCGCGATCGCTGTCCAGCCAATCAAGTAACTCATCAAATGGTTCCTTATCGATGCCCAACTATGCTTAGTCCTTAGACCCGGAAGATTTGAAAACGACGTGATGCTGCGAAGCTCGGCAGGCCCATGGAAACAGGCAGAAACTAGCTCAGACGCAACTCAATAGCAAGAACCATTTGCCTGATAAGCCTCATCTTGACATTCAATTCTGCCGTTGCTGTAATCGACGGTCATCCCATTCATTGTCGACCGAAAGCATTTGGAGGCTTTAGTGACAATCGATGAATTAGTTTACGACTGGAACACCATTGACCCATCTCTCAAGGCGCCTAATCGTCATATCGGCGTCGACGACGAAACGTTGCGCGACGGATTGCAGTCCCCCTCGGTTTCAGAACCGGCAGTTGAACAGAAGCTCGAGCTGCTTCACTTGATGGAAGCACTCCGTATCGATACCGCCGACATCGGACTGCCCGGCGCGGGCGGCACACACGCAGCCGGAGTCGAACGTCTGGCCCGCGAGATTGCCGAGAAGAAGCTCAAAATCAGACCAAACTGCGCCGCGCGCACACATCGCAACGACATCACGCCCATCGTCGAGATCTCACAACGCGCAGGTATACCGATCGAGGCGTGTACGTTTATCGGCTCGTCGTCAGTCCGTTTTTTTGCGGAAGACTGGACACTCGAGAAGCTTCTGCAAATGACTGAAGATGCAGTGTCGTTTGCAGTGGCCGAAGGCCTGCCGGTGATGTACGTCACCGAAGACACAACACGCGCCAAACCCGAAGTTATACGTGCCCTTTACACGACGGCGATTCGTTGTGGAGCAAAAGCCGTTTGTGTTTGTGACACGGTCGGACACTCGACGCCCGATGGCGCCCGCGCCGTGGTGAGTTTCGTGAAGAGCATCATCGAAGAGCAGGGCGGCAACATCAGACTCGACTGGCACGGTCATCAGGATCGCGGGCTCGGAGTTATCAATTCGATCGCGGCAATCCAGGGTGGCGCGGATCAAATTCACGGATCGGCGCTTGGAATGGGGGAACGCGTCGGCAACACGCCGCTCGATCAGTTGCTCGTGAATCTGAAGCTGATGGGCTGGATCAATAACGACCTTTCGCGTTTGGGTGAATACTGCCAAACGGCCGCGCGCGCGTGCGGATGGAGCGTGCCGTCAAACTATCCGGTTTTTGGCAGGGACGCATTTAGAACTGCGACCGGCGTTCATGCAGCCGCGGTGATCAAGAGTTATAAGAAAGGCGATCATCGTTTGGCTGATATCGTTTATTCGGGAGTTCCGGCGGGCGAATTCGGTCTCGAACAGGTGATCGAGATTGGTCCAATGAGCGGCAAATCAAACGTCATCTACTGGCTCGAAAAACGCGGGCTGGAGGCGAGCGAGACTCGCGTCAACCGTATCTACGAGCACGCCAAGGCGGCAACGTGCGTGCTTGAAGAGAATGAGATTATGAAGTTGGTTTAAACCTGGGCTTTGTGCTTTGTACTTTGTGCTTTGAAGCATAAAAGAACCAAGACCAAAGGCCCAAAACCCAAGTACCAAGTACAAAGCTCCAAGCACCACATTCCATGCCTTCCGCAATAAAACCCTCCTCCTCATCCACCCTCGGGCAAGTGCTTTCGTCACCGGAAGTAGCGCGTGCGCTTCGCTCATTCGAAACAAACGCGAATGCGATTACCGAAGAACAGATCCGTATCTGTTCGATTCCGGCGAGTCCGTTTGGTGAACGCGAACGCGCGGAGTATCTCAGTAGAAAGTTTTCCGAACTTGGTTTGACTCAGGTTGAGATTGACGAAGAGGGAAACTGTCTCGGGCTGATCAAAGGGAATTCGCCGGCGCCTCTCCTGGTTGTGAGTGCTCACCTCGACACGGTGTTTTCCAGTGACACTGATTTCACCGTCGTCACGCAAGGTAACAGACTGCTCGCGCCCGGAATCGCCGACGATGGATGCGGGCTCGCTGCTTTAATCACACTTGCCGCCGCAATTAAAACAGAACGGATTCAAACCGAAGGTTCGATTCTCTTTGTGGGAACCGTCGGCGAAGAGGGCGAAGGAAATCTGCGCGGCGTGCGGTATTTGTTGACTAAAGGACGCTGGGCGTCGAGGGTTGATGCGTTTATTAGTTTCGATGGTCCAGGTGTCGAACGAATTACAAATCGAGCACTCGGATCCCGCCGTTACCGAGTCGAACTCGTTGGACCAGGCGGCCACTCGTGGGGTGATTTCGGAGTGCCCAACCCGGTGCACGCGCTTGGTCGCGCGATCGCGCGGCTCGCCGGTTATCCGGCGCCGAAAGATCCGCGAACTACTTTCAATGTCGGTCGTGTTGAAGGCGGCACGAGCGTCAACGCCATTCCGGGTAAAGCGACGATGGAAGTGGATCTACGCTCCGCGGCGGAAGCTGAACTGCGGCGGCTGGATGCTTTTTTTCGACGTGCGATGCGAGATGCTGCTGACGAGGAGAACGCGCAGAGACGTGCGGGCGATCCGGAGTTGAAACTCAAAGTAGATCTGATCGGCGAGCGGCCAACAGGACAAACACCCGTCGATTCACCACTCGTGGAACTCGCCATCGAAGCGACGCGAATGCTCGGATTCGCGCCCGTGCTTGATCAGGCGTCAACAGATTCAAACCTGCCGATTTCGCTTGGTATTCCGGCAATCACACTCGGCGCTGGCGGCGCCTCCGGTTTATCTCACACCCTCGACGAATGGTACGACCCGCGCGATCGAGACAAGGGCTTAAAGCGCGGGCTGCTGGTGATCCTTGGTATGGTTGGAAGCCAAACTTAACCGCAAGCGGGGGCAAGCCACCCTTCCTGACCTGTTACTTCCAAGCATAGTTAACTAAAGTCAGGTTTGAATAGGTTGAATAGAACAGGTCAGGAAGGGGGCTTGCCCCCGCTTTGTGGCTGAGTTAGTTGATCGGAATCGAGACTGTCGCCGACCCGGCCTTCCCTGGAGGAAAGCGCTTCTGTCGCGCGATTCTCAGTGCGTTGGCATCACCGCCTGACGCCTGCGTCACTCTTCCAGACTCATCGTAAGTAACCGTAACTACGACTCGCTTCGCACCGGGCTTGAGTGTCTCAGCCGCTGGCGCGACAGTTCCCGCATTCTCTGCGTTCTTTGCTTCGCGAGCTTTTCGTTCCTTTTCACGCTGACGTTTTGCGGCTAAAGCAGCGGCGTCTTCCGTTTCCGGTACCGCTTCGGCTTCGGACGGCTGCGGTTGCGCCGGAGTTACCGGTTGAGTGGTCTCCGCAACAGCAGGCGCCGGACTCACCGGCGGCGCCGGTTGTACAACCTTCTTCGTGCCATACCAGCCTGCGGGCACTCCAATCACCGCAACACTCGCCACGACGGCAAAAGCAATCGCTCCGATAAAGAGCGGCTTGCGTCGATTCCCGGATTCTTTGCCAAACGACAGAAACGCCGGCGCAAATGATTTTTCAACTTCAGCGGAACTTGCTTCGACCGCCGTGCCCTGGAGATCATCAGGCTCCGGCACGAACTCAGCAGGAAACGCGACTCCCGGCGCAATGTTTTCGTCAAGCCGACGCAGTCCTTCGAGCACCACTTGCGTCCAGGGTTGGTTGATGGTCCGGTTACCGGCCTCGGCATCGACGCTAAACTCAAACTCCGCATTCGGAAGCGTCAGAGCATAGTAGACCGCGTCGATACCGTGCAGGACGCCAATGCGTGCGTCCACTACTGAGCCTGCCTGAAGATAAAAATATCCGGCACCCTGCGGGTACAGAACTTTGAGACGGCCGCTCTTTCGTTGATTGCAGAAAAACTCTATTAGCTCAGAAAGTGAAAGGTCGCTGAGGTGTCCGGTTAATGCCATGAGAACTAGTCCCTTCTAGAGAACATAGGTTGGAAAAGTAGGGGAGAATGGCGCGCCGGGACAACCAGCGCGCCATTGAAGGAAGGTTACGGAACCAGCGCGAACTTGTAGTTAATCACGCCGGAAACTTTTACCGGTTGACCGGAAAGCTTAGTGGGGGAAAACTTCGCTTTGAGTGCTGCCTGAACCGCGGCGTCGCGCAGGATAGTTGGACCACTCGTCGCATTCGCCGCAACTACTTTGCCTGTCTCATCCAGGACCACGTCGACTGTAACCACGCCGGAAGTCCGCATTCGTTTTGCAGCTTCGGGATAAATCGGAGGCGGCAGATTGATCGCGGTTCCGTTGAGAACGCCGCCCGAAATGGGCTTGAGAATCGGCTTCGGCGCCGAACTCGGCGGCGGTTCGGAATCCAGTTTGACGAGGGGAACTTCCGCATCAGGACTGACGGAGGGAACCCTGATCTCAACCGGACCGGACGCGAGTTTCGTGGCGGAGGCTGAAGCCGTTGGTAATTCCGGACCAGTAGTCTTTTTGTTATCGCGCTTGCTGTTTGGTCTGGTGTTTGAAGTCGTTGGAGCAGGCGCCACCGGCTGAGGCGTAGTAGCTGCCGTATTCGCTCCCGGCGTGACCATCCTCACCATGTTCTCGTCGAGGTAGTACATGATGGAACGGTAGGTCACTTCGGTCGGCTCGAAAGTAACGCCGCGAGCATCAACCACGGCAACCGACGTCGTCATCTTGTTCCAATTGCCCGCGAAGTCGAATTCGTATTTGTAAATTTCCTTGCTCGCCAACGTTCCGTCAGCGTTGAGCATGGTCATCTCGCTGATATTTCCCTTTTCGTCGTATTTATAAACTTCCTTGCCGGTAAGTGTGGCTCCGGCGATCGGGAAATACTGGTTCTCAACCTTGTGGCCCTTGATGTCGTAAGCAACGATCTCGACAACCACGTGTTTGCTCTCAGCCTGGCGACCATCCGCGGTCGAGAGTTTGGCAAGTTCGGTCCGGACGCGCCGCACCGGACCAATTAAGCCGTCGCGGGATCTATCACTTTCAACTGCGGTAGACACTGCCGGGGCATTCGCGGCTTTCGCTGTCAAGCTGGATTGAGCATTTGCCGCCGCGCACAAAACCATGACGCAGAGGGTGATCAAACATAATCTGGTAGACATTCTGAACATTTTTTTCTCCATAATTCGCTGAGGCAGGCCAACTTTGGAAAGATTTAGTAGTGAGGCGGGCAGGTCAAACCTTTACTTCCGTCAGGGACGCCCAACGGCCCTAGCCATACTACCGAAGTTAAACGATGTTTGTCTACAGCAATCTATTGGCCAACAATCGGTCCGTGCGGCTGGCGCCGAGGAGTTCGTGGGCGGCGCCGTAAACTTCGGCGACGGGAATGTCGGTTATCGACTTTCCGACAATCACCCGCGTGTGGTCTCCGGTGGGGGTGAAACTATGCGGATCAGGCCGATCGAGGATAACAATAACGGGCGTTCCGACGGCTGCCGCGATGTGTACGGGGCCTGTGTCGTTTGAGACAAAGAGGGTCAGCCGAGCCTGCGCGGACGCGAGTTGAGGAATGGTCAAACGGTCGAAGAAAATGGTGCTTGATGGAAAAACTGGCCGCATCTCCGCGACTTTTTCCCTTTCCTCGGGCCCTGCAAACACGACGATACGGACACGGTCGTTACGGATGAGATGGTCCGAAAGGTCGGCAAAATGTTCCGTGGGCCAGATCCGGCAGGCGTGCCCCGCCCCCGGGAAAAGTCCCACCAGGAGTTGGCCTGACTGTGCTTTCTGTTTTTTTAGCAGCGCCTCGACCGCAAAGTCAGCGGCAGGATCAGTCTTCAAAACGGGCGTTCGCGGTTGATTTTCGATACCGAGCGGTTTGAGCAGGTCGAGATAACGATCGACTAGGTGCGTGCTGTGTGCTTCTTTCGCGGGTCGTGGTTTGAAGTTGGCGAGGTAATCAATGGAACGATTCGAGCGGCGTGAGTAAAGCCGGTGGGGCGCCCCCGAGAGAAAGCCGAGAATGTTTGTTTCGTAGTAACTGTGCAGATCAATGACAAAGTCAAACTTTGCCTTCCGCACATTTGAAACCAGCTTGATGATCCGACCGATCGAAACGAGGGTGGCGCCGTCGCGTAGGGCAACTCGATCGATTTCGAGCACCTCGTTCGCGTAACCCGAAAGCTTGATTATTTCTCCGCCGGGCTTACCGACTGCGACGGTAATTCGCGCATACGGAAATCGTGAACGGATCGCCCGCAACGCGGGCAAGCTCATTACGACATCTCCGAGCTGACCAAAATCGATGACGAGTATGTTGCGCGGATCGAATTGCTGCACTTCAAACTAACCTTCTCGTAAATCCCGGCCCGTCATGTCAGACGGCTTTTCCGCACTCAGCAGGCCAAGCATCGTCGGCGCAACGTCTTCGAGCGCACCGCCGCTCCGGAGTTTTACTCCCAGCGATTCCTCGTCGATCAAATGAAACGGAACGGGATTCGTGGTGTGCGCGGTGTGCGGCTGCCCCGTTATTGGATCCATCATCTGTTCGGCATTGCCATGATCGGCGGTGATCAGCGTGATGCCGCGAGCTTCGCGCATGCGCCTGGTGATCCAACCGAGACACGTGTCGACGTAGTTACAGGCTTCGATCGTTTTTTGCAGTTTGCCTGTATGGCCCACCATGTCAGGATTGGCGAAGTTGATCACGAAAACGTCCGTCTCTCCTTCGTCCACGGCCCGCAGGACTTTATCGGTGAGTTTGAAAGCCGACATCTCCGGTTGCAGATCGTAAGTCGCGATCTTCGGCGACGGTACCAGCAGCCGTTGTTCGCACGGATACTCTTTCTCGACGCCGCCGTTGAAGAAGTAAGTCACGTGCGCGTATTTCTCGGTTTCAGCGAGACGGAAATTCCGCACGCGCGTGTTGCCCCAAACCTCGGCCAGTACGTTGTGATGATGTCTTGGGGGAAATGCGACCGGAAGATTGAAAGTGTTGTCGTACATCGTGAAACAGACAAACTCAACTCGCGGTCGATTTGAAATCGGAAACTCGTTGAAATTTGGCACCATCAAAGCCCTGGTTAACTGACGTGCGCGATCGGGCCGGAAGTTAAAAAAGATTACCGCGTCGTCATCTCTAATCGTGGCGACCGCACTCCCATCACTTCGCACAATAGTAATCGGCTCCACGAATTCATCTGTGACGCCACGCTGGTACGACTCGTTGATCGCGGTAAGCGGATCGTTCGTCAGTACACCGGCGGCTTTCGTCAACAGATCATAGGCACGCTGCGTTCGCTCCCAGCGCTTGTCTCGATCCATGGCGTAGTAACGCCCGACAACCGTGGCGATCTCGCCGCATCCGATCTCGACCATCCTGCGCTGCAGGGCCGCGACGTACTCAGTGGCGGAGGACGGCGGCGTATCACGTCCGTCGAGAAAGCAATGAACAAAGACGCGTTCCAGGCCGTGCTCTTTCGCCATTCTCAGCAGGGCGTAAAGGTGAGTCAGAGAAGAATGAACCTGGCCGTCGGAGATCAGGCCCATCAAGTGCAACGCCTTGCCACGCGTTCGCGCTCCGTCCATCGCAGTGGCAAGCACGTTGTTCCGGTAGAACTCGCCGGTTTCGATCTCGTGGTCCACGAGAGACACGTCCATGCGAATGACACGGCCCGAGCCGATGTTCAAATGTCCGACTTCGGAGTTGCCCATGACGCCGGCAGGCAGCCCGACGCGAGATCCGTGTGCCTCGAGCAAGGTGCTCGGATACTTCTCGCAAAGCTCGTCGTAAAAAGGTGTCTCAGCCAGCGCGATGGCATTGCCCTCGCGCGACGCGGAGTAACCCCAGCCATCGATAATCACCAGCGCCAGCGGACGTTTCACGCCTCACTCCTCAGATCAGTATCAGCCACAAAAAAGCACAAACTACACAAATGAAATCCTTCTTGCCAACGCGAGTATCGAATTAACCCTTCCGCTGAGCAACTGCTTTTGTGTTTTGTGTGCCTTTTGGTGGCGTTTGATGAAAAGCCTTTCGACCCGGAAAGCGCGCGGCGCCTCTTAGATCTTCCTCGATGCGCAACAGTTGATTGTACTTTGCGGTGCGATCGGTTCGCGAGAGGGAGCCCGTTTTGATCTGCCCCGCATTAGTGGCAACTGCGAGATCGGCGATAAACGGATCTTCGGTTTCACCCGATCGATGCGAGATGATCGTCGTGCGCCGATTTCGTTGGGCCAGCTCGATGCAATCGAGCGTTTCGGTCAACGTGCCGATCTGGTTGACTTTGATCAGGATGGAATTCGCGACTCCGAGGTCGATTCCTTTTTGCAGAAACGCGGTGTTGGTTACAAACAGATCGTCGCCAACGAGTTGGACGTTTGCGCCGACCTCGTCAGTCAGCAGTTTCCAGCCGGTCCAATCGTTTTCCGCCATGCCGTCTTCAATCGAAATGATGGGATACTGATTACACCAGCTCTTCCAGTACGCAACCATCTCTTCGCTGCTCAGCTTTCGCTTGTCACTCTTTTTGAAGACATATCTTTTGCCGTCGTAAAACTCACTCGCTGCCGGATCGAGCGCGAGCAGGCAATCCGCTCCGGGCTTGTAGCCCGCCTTCACGATCGACTCGAGAATAATTTCGACCGCTTCTTCGTTTGAACGTAGATTCGGAGCAAACCCACCTTCGTCGCCGACGCTCGTTGCTAATCCCTTGCCCTTCAACACCGATTTCAAGTGATGAAAAACTTCGGCGCCGACACGCAACGCTTCTCCAAAAGTCGTCGCTCCCGCAGGCACAACCATGAACTCCTGGAAATCGACATTGTTATCCGCGTGTGCGCCGCCGTTGACGATATTCATCATCGGCACGGGGAGGGTGCGCGCGTTTGGACCACCGAGGTAACGGTAGAGCGGCAGTTCCAACTGAGCCGCCGCTGCGCGCGCCGTAGCCATTGAAACTGCCAGCAACGCATTCGCGCCGAGTCTCAATTTATTGGGCGTGCCGTCCAACTCGATTAGGGCCTTATCGACTTCAGCCTGATCGAGTGCGTCGAACCCCTGTAGAGCTGGAGCGATGACATCGTTGACGTTCTGAACTGCCTTCAGAACACCTTTGCCGCCGTATCTTTTCTTGTCTCCGTCTCGCAGTTCGACGGCCTCGTTCTCGCCGGTTGAGGCTCCCGAAGGAACCGCGGCGCGTCCCATTTCACCATCGGCGAGCGTCACTTCCGCCTCGACCGTCGGATTGCCACGTGAGTCCAGTATTTCACGTGCCAGAATGTGCTCGATCCAGCTCATCCTTTAGCTCCCCTTCACCATCAGTTTTAGTAATCTCGAGTTTCACGCGCATTACGCGGCGCTTCTCAACACGCTCGACCTGAAAAACGAGTCCGTCGTGTTGCACAACTTCTCCAGGCTTCAAAACATGTCCGGCCCGCGTCATCAGAAAGCCGCCGATTGTCGTATAGGCTTCCGATTCAGGGACCGAGAGTTTCAAACGGCGGTTTAAGTCGCGCACCGCCAACCCGCCGTCAAGCACATAATTACTCTTGTCAATCTCAGTAATCTGCTCGTTCACTTCCTCGTCGTGTTCATCCGAGATGTCTCCGACGATCTCTTCAAGCAGATCTTCGAGCGTGATGACACCTTCGAGTCCGCCGTGTTCGTCGATGACAAATCCGAAATGCATCTTCGCCTTTTGCATCTGGCGGAGAACGTGCTCCAGACGAGCAGTATCTACAACGTACAAGGGCGGCTGTAAAACGTCTTCGAGCTTGAACTTTTCCGGATGCAGCAGATAGGGCATCACATCTTTGCTATGAATGAATCCACACACGTCGTCGAGCGACTCTCGATACACAGGCAAACGCGAATAACGATGCTGATCGAAAGCCTTCGTGATCTCTTCGAGATTGCAGGTACTCGGAATCGCCGCCATCTCCGTACGAGGCACCATCGCCTCGCGCACAAGTGTGTCGGAAAACTCAAACACGCGATGGATCAAGCGGCGCTCTTCAGCGCGCAGGTGCCCGCTCTCGCGCGAGATATCGACAAGACGTCGCAGCTCTTCTTCCGTGTAGGTTGACGCGTGTTCCGCGGTCGCCTTGATACCCATGAGTTGAACAGTACGGACGCTGGCCCAATCAAGTGCGCGTATCGGTAAACTAAAAATGCGATAGAAGAGTTGTAGGGGAAGCGCAATCGCGAGCGCCACTTTTTCGGCGACGGCAAGCCCCATGAGCTTGGGCGCCTGCTCACCAATCACGATGTGCAGGGAAGTCATAATCGAAAATGCGATCAGGAAAGAAACGACGTGTCGCCACGATTCCGGCACCGATGACAACGGGCTCGCGAGCAGGCGTGCAATCGCTGGTTCGCCGATCCAGCCGAGCGCAAGAGACGCGAGCGTGATCCCCAACTGGCAGGCAGACAAGTATGCGTTGAGATTCTTCAACAGCGCCATCACCCGCTTGGCTGCACGGTTTCCGGCATTGGCGAGAGTTTCTATACGTGACGACCGCACGCCGACGAGGGCAAACTCCGCGGCCACGAAAAATCCGTTCGCCGCGACCAGCAGGAGAACGGAAACGAGTTTTATGATGATTGTGCCCGTGGAGTAGGACGCCGCCGCATCGCTTTCAGCGAACACTAGACTCAGGCAGATACTTGGCAGCTCGTCCATTAGCGTGTGAAGGCGAAATCATAGCATGGACCGGTGCCTGAGGCAGATTGGCGATCTGGGACGTAAGCGGGGAACAGATCATTTTCCATTTGTCATTTTCCATTTCTCATTTACCAGACGCTCCGAGGTCCGCTTCTGAATAAATGGAAAATGACAAATGACAAATGGAAAATGTCTTTCGCTATTGTTCTACCCGGGGTTAGTGTCCGGCGGTGGCGCCTGCGGCACGGGCTCGGGCAGGGCGTCGATCGTGCTTGGTGTTGGCGCGGGAAAGTGCCTGATCGACGCGGGGTTCGATATTGCACTCCGGCTGGCGACATACAGCCGCCAACTCCGACACTACAAGATAACGTGAACGTTCGAGCATCCGTTGTTCGCGAAAAGAGAGAGGCTTAAGAGTACTCAAATATGTTAAATGCTTGAGAACATCGGCAACCTCGAAGATGTCGCCGGTGCGCATTTTTTCCGAGAATTCCTTGAAGCGGTCCTTCCAATCATTAGCGGGGGAAGAAAAATCATCTGCTAGTGCTTTGAAAAGCATGTCACATTCGCCCGAAGTGATTGGGGATCGCAGGCCAACTTCTGAAGCATTGGATACGGGAACTAAGACCAGGGAGTTATTAGCAGCAAGACGAAGCGTATAAAAAGGTAGGAGCGACGAGCCTATTTGCTTCTGTTCTATTTGCTCGATGGTCCCGATTCCATGATTCGGGTAAACGACTTTCTGGCCGACTTTGAAGCCCACCATGCACCTCCATCGAATTGAAAAATATCAGACTGCGCCGCACGCGCGGGTCTTGGGGAATTTCCGAGGACGCAGATTGCGTCGGAGCCCTATCTGGTAAGTAATTGGAGTCTAGCAAGCTATCTTGCGAAAGGTCAAGGTTTTGACCGCGAAGCGGGATCGCCACAAAAGCACAAGAACCCATGATTTATCGTAGTGGGGTAATAGTGTGTGGGTAACTGTTGGCGGGCCGCAGCGCGGCCAAATGTTTATAGCTTGGAAGGAAAAAGATTATGCGCTCCAGCGGAGCGCAATGTGGCGTTTCAAAAACATGGGACTCCTCCGGAGCCCGCGACCGGGGATGCTGAGAGCTATAAACATTTGGTCCCTCCGGGACCCCGTTTGAGTAAAAACAGTGGGCCGTTTGGAAGGTGTTACATTTCCTCAGCAACACACTTTAACCCCACTACTTGATTTATGTTCTTCTTTGTCCCGATTACTTCGACCCCAACTCATAGCCCGTGAGATTCTGGCAGGGCTTTAGTTCAAGCTCACTCTTTTGCGACTCCGCCGTGCGGCGAAGTTTAGTTCGCGCAGTTGCTGATTCGGGAAGCCGGAGTTTTGCGAGAGTGCTGATCTGTGCGTCTCCGGCATGTGCAAAAGCGAGGTATCGCCCGGGCGGCAGATTGTTGAGCGCAAACGTTCCGTCAGCAGCGATCTCCGTAACGAAGTAACGCAAAACATCTTCAGCCTTGTCCGCTTCCGCGGGAACCAGGTAGACACTCACGCCCGCGGGAGGTTCCGCGGCGGCAAGACGACCCCGAACCGATGCTGCGCCGGCGGCGATCGTGATTGTCAGGGTCGTCACCTGCTCACCCGATTTCACCGTGGTCCAGTTTGCTACCGCATCAATTCGGGAAGCCGGTTTTGCTGCCGGCGTAGCCGGCGCCACACCGCTTCTGCTGATCGAGTCAAGATACCAGTAACGAGCATAAAACCGCGGCTCAAAGAGATACCGGCCCGGTATGAGATTGCGGACCATGAAAGCGCCGTTCGTATCTGGCGAGCCTGAATTTCCGAGCATTCTCAGCGTCATTGACTCCTCTTTATCCACTTCCTTTTCAGGACGCCTGAAGTGGACCAGAGTTTCCGCGAGCAACGGCGGACGCTTGCCCTGGCATTCCTCAGCCTTCGAAGGCTCGAGCACGATGCGGCCGCTTACCGACGCGAGCGGTCTTGGTATCAGTTCGATCCCGGTTACATTTGCGCCTTTCACCACAACGCGCCGCGTCTCTGACAATGCGAGTTGCGGCATTGCGGTGATACTTGCCGCGTTTACGAGAAGCATTTCCTGCGCAACGAGATCGTATTCACCGTCACTTATTCCACTGAAAGCAAAGCCACCCCTTCCCGGAACCTGAAATGCGTTCGCGATCGGCATCATGCGTGCGCCTGCGGGCGTAAGCGTTACGGTCGCGCTGGCCGTGCCCGTGATTTTTACATTCCCGCTGATGATATAACCCGGCTCACCTCGGTAACGGATATCAACATTACTTTCTTCGCCACTCCTCACCGTAACTTCCGCGGCAGTGTCGCGTGTTGAAGAGGGTGCATACGTCGGCGCGTCTGATTCGTAAGGAGTCAGTTGAAACCCCAGCCCGGCGCCCGATCCACCCGCATTTACGACATACGTTCCGGGAGCAAGTCCATAGATTCGATAGATGCCGCGATCGTCAGTAGACTGTTCGCTTAGTCCGAACGACGGCATCCTGGGAACCTGCCCTTTGGCATCGCGAACCATGTGCGCCCGCACGCGAACGGCAATCACGGGCTCTCCCGCCGCATTGGTCACCGATCCGGTTACTACTCCTCCACGAACCAGTTCAACTCTTACGTTGTCGCCGATCCGGTGGTAAACAGGCGCGTCCGGATCGGTTGGCGGTGCTATGTAAGCAGGTGTGTTCGCCATGATCGCGTAAAGCCCCGCGTCGAGACTACTGATGACAAAATTGCCTTCGGTGTCGGCAGTCGACGTTCTTCCACTGGTCACGGTATTGATTCGCCGTAGAAACAGTGCGGCGCCCGGCATCGGCTGCCCGCTCTCGTTCACGACTTTTCCGGTGATCGATCCCGTTGCACGCTCATCCGCAGTTTTCGGCGTGGCGGGAGGCTGCTGCGCCTGGCTATACGCAACTGAGTACAGCGCGAGAATTAAAGCCGTGAGTAGACCAGCCCTGACAGTCGCATTTCTCATGATTGATTCAAGGTCTCGGGATTGTTGTTGTCATATCGACGGTGATCATTACATCAGCCACCACACCGGCCTGCACGGTGACTTCGCGCTTGACCGGCCGAGGCCCGGGAGGCGCGCCCAAAATCGTGACTGTAAGTTCGTAGACGCCGGGGACGAGTCCTTCCATCAGGAAGTAGCCGCGTGCATCAACCGGCGGCGGTATCATGACGGTCGTCGTGTCGCCGGGTTTGTTGATGCGCACCAAAATTCTTGCGCCTTCAGGGAGTGAGCCGTTCTCGAGTTTGACGAAGCCGCGCAGGCTTGCGTTCCCATGAGAAACGATTACGCGGAGCCCGGTTAAGGTTTCGCCGTCTTTAATCTCGATTCCGCGTGGAAACACGATGCCGTCGCGCTCGACGCGTGTGATGTTGAATCCTCTCGGCGGTGGTCCCATCGACGTACCGAGTGTGAGATTCACCGTTCCCGCTCCCAAACCACCCAGTTTAAAGCTTCCGTCGGGCGAGATCGGCGATACGGCCGATTGGGACATTCCGTATCCGCCCGGCCCCATGACAAAAGCTCGTAACTGCATGTCCGAGAGTTTTTCCAGGGCCGGCTTGTCTTCACCCTCGAATGTGATCACGCCGGTGAGTATCACGCCTTTTATGAGCCGGATAGTTACGCCGCTCAGGTCATGGTCCGTGATGTCAAAGCTTGATGTTTCCACACGCAGGTCGAGTTTCTGGTTTGGAACCAGGAAAACGCTGTACTTACCCGGACTCAATCCTTCAATAAAGAAGTCGCCCTGTGCGTTTGAAATGCTCGAGGTGTTCACAAACTCAAACCTCTGGCCCATGTTACGTTGCAGGCCCGAATCGTATGTTGGGAGCCGGCAATTCTTTCTCGGCATCCACCACGCGTCCGCTCATCGAAAACAATTGCATGGTGCGACCAAGAGTGATGTCGACGTTAGTCGCTTCACTTCCCTCCGTGACGTCGATGATCGTCGCCTTGGCCGGGTCAGTTGCATCGGGGTGAAAAACCTGCCGGTAACTTGCGCCGCGCGGTGCGACCGGACTCATGAAAGCGCCGTCACTTCGACCAGAACCGACTTTGTAACGACCCGGCATCAGTCCAAACATGCGATATATACCGCGATCGTCAGTTTGCCCTACGGTCGCAGGAAAGACGGGACGCTCGGGTGTTTGCGGCTGGCTGAGAGCTTCGACGCGAAACAGTTGGATTTGTTGCTGAATGACCGGTCGTCCATCCGCGTCTGTCACCTTGCCGGTGATGACCCCTCCGCGAACGAGCGAGAAGTTGATGTCGCTGACCTCTTCATCCTCGTTGACGATCACGTGTTTGGCCCTCGCGGTGCCTGCTCCGACCATCACGTAAGCAGGCGCCGAGGGCATAACTTCATAGCTCCCCACGGCAACATTCGTGATGCGATAGAAGCCGTCGTGATCGGTGGTGGCTTTCAGGTACGGTTCGAGTGGATTGAACTGCTCGGCCTTGCGGAGTCCAACCAACACTCCCGCAGCACCCTTCTCTTTGATCGTCACTCGTCCGGAGACTGTTCCGGCGGAAGTTTTGCTGGTTTGTTTGGTAGTGGATTGGGCATAGTGGGAGACTGAAAAAGCTAAAAGCGAAAGCAGGACCGCAGGTATGTAACGAGCGGGGAAACGCATCGAGGATTGCTCCTTCCGGGCGTGCTGAGGTGCGCGTCGCATAATAACGGAAGCGCGCTCCAGTGGAAAGGCTTTGGAAGTACGCCGAAGGCGTTGGCTAATTTCAGCCCGAGGTTGCTTCAACCCTGGGATTATAAAATTTAGGGAATTAATGAACGCTGAAAGCGTTAGGCCTGTTCTCAATTTAACTTCTTTCAGAGTTCATTACGCTTGGCTATGAGTAACCCAGGGTTGAAGCAACCCTGGACTGAAATTAGCCAACGCCTTCGGCGTAACCGCTGTTGTCAGCTTCAAGATTCTACTGTTAGGATCGCCGGGCCATGGCTCATCTAAAAATCACCGACGCAAGTGGTCGCCAATGGCAATTTAGTTTCCGCCTCAAGTCGCTTGCACGATTGGCCGCGCACCCGACAACTCGGTAGTGCTTGATGATCCACGCGCTTCACGTTACCACGCACACATCAATCAATCTGAAAACGGCACGTTCACGATCGTCGACGGAGCAGTGATCAACGGCCAGCTTCGTCGCAGCGCGAACAAGGTCTTCATAAACGGTGAGCCGCAGCTTCGAACATCAACTCAAAACCGGCGATCGCATAACGATCGGCGCGAGCACGTTGCGTTTCGAACAACCGGCCGAAGAACGGACCACTGACGTTCGCTACGACGACAAGCCGCTCGGTCACACGCAGTTGCTGATCTCGGCAAACGACGTGATGTCGACCGTGCTTCGGTTCGAAAGACGAAGTGCCGCCTCGCCGCAGCGAGACAAGGTGCTCGAAACACTTCAGCGCAAGGCAAACATTCTGAGCGCGCTTTATGAAATGAGTAAGACACTCGGGTCGGTCTTCGATCTGAACGCCATTTTTGAAAAAGCCACCGACATCATTTTCAGATCGACTCCGGCAGATCGCGTGGTTGCACTGCTTGCGGAGCAGGACGCGGGCGAAGATGCGAACCTGATCGCCGATCGCGATGCGCGCACGCGATAACAAGCTCGAGGCACACGCACGCAAACTCTCGATCGGTCGCACCATCACGCGAAAAGTCATGAAGGATCGCGTGGCGCTCTTGTCGCAGGATGCAGCATCAGACGAACAGTTTGCGGGTGTCGATTCGATCGTTTCGCAAGGTGTGCGGTCCACGATCTGTGCGCCGCTCGTGGCTGAGTCGCGTGTTCACGGCGCGCTGTATGCCGATCGACTCGATCCGTTTGCGGCGTTTAAGCCTGACGATCTCGAACTGATCAGCGCGGTCGCGGCCCAAACCGCGATTGCCGTTGAAAACGCGCGTGCTCACGAACGTCTGGCGCGCGAAGAAGTGGCGCGTGCCAACTACAGCCGGTTTTTGCCGGAGTACGTGGTGAAGCAGATGCTGGAGAATCCCGAGTCGTTCAAGCTCGGCGGCGTCAGTCAGACCATCACGATCTTGTTTGCAGACATTCGCGGTTTCACACGCATCTCCGAACACGCGCCGCCGGAAAAGATCGTCAGTTTGCTCAATCGCTATTTTTCAGCGATGACTGACATCATCTTCGCCCACGGCGGAACACTCGATAAATATTTAGGCGACGGTTTGATGGCGCTTTTTGGCGCGCCTACCGCAACGCCCGATGATGCATCCAATGCACTGAACGCCGCGGTTGCGATGCAGCGGCGGCTCATGGGAATCAATCGGGAACTGCGCGACGAGGGGTTTTCGGAGATTGGCGTCGGAATGGGACTTCATACTGGAGAAGCGATTGTCGGTTACATCGGATCCGATCGGCGTTCGGAATACACGGCCATCGGCGATACTGTGAACACTTCGTCGCGACTGGAATCAAATGCGCGCGGCGGCGAGATTCTGATCAGCGATGCCACCGCCAAGGCGGCCCACAGCCGCTACAAGTTGAAGCCGCGCGAGCCGATCATGGTCAAGAACCGGCAGCAGCCTGTGAATCTTTGGGAAGTTGACTGGCAGCGAGCAAGCGGATCGCTTTTTAGCCACAGTTTCCTTAATAGAAATAGGTCTAGACAGGTCCTAAGTAAAGGACCTTTATTCTTTCTTATGTCTTTCATCGGTAAAACCAAAACGCTTTCTCGGCCTCAACGCCCTGCAGAAACCTCGTTTCCGATTCGATGGCGATCGACATGGGTTCGGCGAGCACGATCATCGCCGTGCGCGGTCGCGGTGTAGTCGTCGATGAGCCGTCCGTAGTCGCGGTTAACAAGGTGACGGGTGAAGTTATCGCGGTCGGCAACGAAGCGCACAAGATGCAGGGCCGTGAAGCTCGCGACATTACCGTGATCGCTCCGTTGGTCGACGGCGTGGTTGCTGACTTCGAACGAACGCGCACGATGCTGGACCACTTCGTCAGAGAAGCTCGAAGCGGTATTTCTCACTTCAGCCGCCGCGCAATCATGAGCGTGCTCTCCGAAGTGACGCAGGTCGAGCAACGCGCGCTTCTCGCCGCTGCTGAAGAGGCACGCATCAGTCGCGTTTACATGATTGAAGAAGGCCAGGCGGCTGCGATCGGCGCCGGAGTTCCGATAAACGATGAACATGCGGCGGCGGTCGTGGACATCGGCGGCGGCACGACGAACGTCGCCGCGATTATCAGCGGATCGATCATCGCTTCACGTGCGGAAAGAATCGGCAGTTCCGATATCGATCTCGCAATCATGGATCGTTTGCGACGTCACCGCGGTCTAACGATCGGGGTGCAAACAGCCGAACGATTGAAACTCGAGCTCAGCTCTGCGATCGAACCCGAGGATCCGGACAAAAAGGTCAACGTGCGTGGCCGCGACGTGCAGACCGGCAGTCCCGGCGCTGTCGATATCACTGCGTGCTGAAGTTTACGCGATCACGTTGCCGATAATCCGTCGAGATTGCGGAGGAAGTGCGGACGCTGCTCGCGGATCTATCACCCGAAGTCGCAGGCGACATTTTCGATCGCGGCCTGATCCTGACTGGCGGCGGCGCCTCGTTGGAAGGACTGCCGAGTTATCTGCAAAAAGAACTCGGACTCTCGCGTAAGAGTTGCCGAAGATCCACGGTTTGCGATCGTGCGCGGCTTGTCTCAGCTTTATGATGAGCCACTGCTGCTCCGGCGCGTAGCACGCACGGAACCCCATCCATTAATCGATACCGAAGCGACCGCGTTCGAAGTCTGAGCAGAAGATTTACAGGATTTGGAATTGATAGGATTTGAATCGAATATATTGGAAATCTACAAACGCCAGATCACGGTTGCGCACATCTTCGGGATCCCGGTGCGTTTCGACTATCGCTGGTTTGTAGTTTTCCTGCTGAGCGTTTGGTTGATCGCCATGAACCTCGCTCGCGGTGGAATGTGGGTGGGCCAGGTGAAACTGCTTCCCGTCAGCGTCGCGGCCGCATGGATTCTCGCAGTAGTTACAACTGTCGGTCTGTTTCTTTCCGTGCTGGGCCACGAACTCTCACATGCACTGATGGGTCGCGCTGAAGGAATCGAGATCGAAGAGATCGTCCTGCATCCGTTCGGCGGTCTCGCGCGACTTCGCAATGAACCGGAAAGTCCGCGCGCGGAGTTTCGGATTGCGGTTGCTGGTCCAGCCGCGAGTTTTCTGTTTGCGGCTATCAGCTTTGTGCTGATGCTTCCGGCGATGCTGTTCGGGTTATCCGACGGCGGGTGGCGTGTTGCTGCTGCTTTGCGCAGGCAATTTGCTGCTTGCGGTTTTCAATCTCTTTCCGGGATATCCCCTCGACGGAGGCCGCGTGCTTCGCGCCATCCTCTGGCGTCGCACTGGTGACATCAAAGAAGCGACACGACTCGCGGGAATTTGCGGCATGTTGATCGCCGCGATTCTGATCATCTTCGGTGTCTACATGGCCATCGCGCCAACTTTCCGATCTTACTTCATGGGTTTCTGGTCGGTGCTGGTTGGCTTGTTTCTTTTCGACGCTGCTTACAGCGTCGTGAAGCACGTTCGCGGCGGATTCGCAATATCGTCAGCGAGGCGATGTCGGCGCCATTCTCAATCGAACCGGATCTGCTTATCAGTCATTTGATCGACTCTATCTTGCCGCTGCACAGGCAAGTCGCTTTTCCAGTGGCTGAGAACCAGCGACTTCACGGCATGTTGTCGTTGGAAGATCTCAAAGTCGTTGCCACGCGAACGCTGGCACCTCACACGCGCCCGCGACGTCATGCGACCTATCGCGCCACGGTTCTTCGTCGAACCAAACGCAACTCTCGATTACGCGCAGGAATTGATGAAGCGAAACGGGATCGGATCGGTGGCCGTGGTCGGAAAAGTCGGCGAACTGGTCGGTTTCCTTCAAAGCGGCAAATTCAAACGCAAAAAACGGCATAAAAGCCATCCACAGATTACACAGATTTGTATGATAAACAATCTGTGTAATCTGTGGATGGATTTCTGTATACATTGCCAGCGTCGCATTTTTCCGCGATAATCCAAGCGGAGTTCTTCGAATGTTTCTGGAGAAAAGAAGTTGCTGTCGCTACGCCGAGAACCGCGGGCTTACAGTTTTGAACAGTCGAGATGTTACTGCTACTGCCATACACCGAGTATCTAAGACGAGTGATTGAACCGCGCAACGTCGCGGACATAGTTTTCGTCTTTTTGCTGGTGTATGCGGTCTTGAAACTCCTGCGCGGAACTCGCGCCGCTCCCATGGCCGCCGGGAATTGCTGCCCTCGTTTTTCTCTACTGGCTTTCCGTAAAACAAGATCTTGCAACACTCGAGTTCGTACTCAGCAACGGACTGCTCTACATCGGTATCGCGATCATCGTCCTGTTCCAATCGGAAATTCGCCAGGCGTTAATCACTTTCGGAAACCGTTTTCGCATGCCGTTTTCAAGGCATCGGGGACAGTTTGGCGAAGGAATTTACGACGAAGTTATTCTGGCAGCGACGACGCTCGCTTCAACAAAGACCGGCGCGCTGATCGTTATCGAACGCAATGTCGGTTTGAAGAACGTGACCGATGGCGGTGTTCAACTCGACGCGGAGCTCAGTTACGACTTGCTGGTCAGTATTTTCAACACGGCGAGTCCGCTTCATGATGGCGCGGTCGTCGTGCGACGCCACCGTATCGCGGCAGCTTCGTGCTTTCTTCCTTTGACACTAAACCCACGTCTTTCGAGAGATCTCGGAACGCGCCATCGCGCGGCGATTGGCGTGACTGAAGATACTGACGCGGTTGCCGTGGTCGTGTCGGAAGAGACGGGTTTGATTTCGTTCGTGAAGAGAGGCGAGATCAGGCGCGGCCTCGATGCAACGAAGCTTCGCGAGGCGATCTTCGAGGCGTTGGAAGTTCCACCCAAAAAAGAGAAAGGAAGAAACGCTCGGAAGCCGAAGCTGACGCTGAAGAGATTGCGCCCGATCTGATACGTCTGATAAACCGCAATGCCGTTTCAAGACATAGACGAAGTTACCACCTCCGAACCCACGCCGGCGCCGAACCGTGTCGAAAAGTTGCTGCGCCGGATCTTCCTGGAAGACTGGAGCCTGAAACTTCTCTCACTCGCGATCGCACTCGTTCTCTGGCTGTTAGTAACTGGACAAAACGAACCTGTCACAGCGCACGTCAACGTTCAACTCAACTTCATCAGGCCTCAGTCGTTGGAAATCAGTAACGATCCACCGCGCACAGTCGACGTGATGCTGACCGGCAGCCGAAACAAGCTGGACGATCTGACGTCTCTCGATCTGGTTGCGACGGTCGATATCAGCGACCAACGCGCGGGCGAACGAGTCTTGCGACTCGCCGACAAGGCTCAGATCTCGCTGCCGCAAGGCATCAAGGTTGACGGCTTTCAGCCAAGCGCGATTCCGATTCGTCTCGAAGCCGATCGTGGAGCGCCAGATTGCAGTTGAGCCAAAGCTCGAAGGCAAACCTGCCGACGGTTTTGAGGTTTATGGGGTTTATCCGAGCAAGGGCAGCGTGGTCGTGCGTGGGCCGGCGAGTCGCGTCAACGCGCTTCAGAAAGTGATGACTGAAAGCGATCTGGCTCGCCGGACACAAAGAAAGTTTCACTGCCTCAAACATCTGCCATCGACGTTCCCGATCCGAAGGTCGATCTGCTCGAGCCTGTAGTGAATGTCCAGGTGGAGATCGGCGAAGTGCGAAAGGAGAAAAACTTTTCCGGTGTGAATGTCAGCACGTCAGAGGGCGGCAAAGTTCAACCCGCCACGACGTCTGTTACATTGCTTGGCGTGGCAAGTATGTCTTATCGACTCATTGAAAGCTGAAGACCTGAAGATCGTCCTGGACACAGCTGGACAAACTCTCGAGCCGCGACTCGAGTTGCCGGAGGCGTTGAAAGGAAAAGTGTTCTTTGAAATCTGTTCAACGCTTCGAAATTTGTACCCTTGAAATAGCGCGAATCACTCAGGAACCGTTCATCCTGATGAAAGCTCTTTTTGGTACTGACGGCATTCGAGGTGAAGCTGGACAGTTTCCGCTCGACCCCTCGACGGTAAGTGCAATCGGTTTCTCCCTAGCTTCGCATCTCGCGAAAGACTGGTGAGGCGCCGGAGATCGTCATCGGTAGAGACACGCGCGAATCCGGCGAATCGATCGAGCGAGCGCTCATCTACGGCGCAACCAGAGCGGGCGCAAAATGTCTCTCCGCGGGTGTCATCACAACTCCCGGCGTCGCTTTCTAACTCGCGCAACTGCAAGCGGCCGCCGGCGTCGTGATCAGTGCCTCTCACAATCCCTACCAGGACAACGGAATCAAGATCTTCGCGCCGTCAGGACAAAAGATGGACGACTCAGTTGAGCGTCTGATCGAGTCGGACGTCTTTGCATAACATCGCGATAGCCGCACTGCATCCAAAACCGACCGCGACTCGTTTTCACCGAAGCTCGAAGAGATACTTCGACAGGAGTATCTGACATTTCTCGCTTCGCAAGATCGGAAAAGGATTAAGCTTGCAAGGTCTCACGATAGTTGTCGACTGCGCAAACGGAGCGAGTTCGATGTTGGCGCCCGCTTTGTTCTCACGGCTCGGCGCAAAAGTGATCGCGATAAATGCCAGTCCGGATGGTCGAAACATCAACCGCGATTGCGGATCGCTCCACATCGAATCGCTGCGAAGAGAGAGTGGTGAACGAACGCGCGGATCTCGGCGTGGCTTTCGATGGCGATGCAGACCGAGCGCTCTTTGTCGATAGTGAGGGAAATTTCGTCGATGGTGACGCGACGCTATGGGCGCTCGCGACGCATCTTCAGTCGCACGGGCAGTTGAAAGACGACATCGTGGTCGCAACCGTAATGAGCAATATCGGACTTGAAATCGCATTTCGTTCCGCGGGAATACGACTCGTACGCACAGACGTGGGCGACAAGTATGTTCTGGAAGAATTGCTGCGACTGAATGCGAGTCTCGGCGGCGAGCAATCAGGTCACATTATTCTGCCGGAACTGAGCCTGGCAGGCGACGGCATGATCACCGCGCTTTGCCTGCTTCGGGCGCTGCGCGAGTCGCGAAAAAACGCTTGCGGAAATGGCGCTAGGGTTCAAACAGATACCCGCAGATTCTGCTGAATGTCCGCGTTCGGGAGAAGGTTCCTTTTGCTGAACTCGCCTCCGTCAGAGCCGCAGTGGACGAGGTTGAGGAACTGCTCTCGCAGAAGGGCCGGCTGCTGCTCCGGTATTCCGGGACGGAGCCGCTCGCGAGAGTCATGATCGAGGGCGAGAACCAGTTCAAGATCGAAGGCTATGCACAGAAAATCGCCGACGGCCATCGAGACGGGAGATCGGCGCAGGCGCTGCGCGCTCGTGAAATTTCTACACGCTGACCCGTGAAAAATCTACACTGCATTTCTCGCCCGCGAGCGCCTCATGAGCGCCTTCGATTACCGCAACTATTGCAGTCTTCCCAAGCAAACAAGCAGGATCAGCATTCGCCTCAACAAAAAGGCTCTTGCACGGCACAGGCGTTGCGATGTATATTGTGGGGCAAGAGAGACGGTTGGTGGATCCTCCGTCTCAAGTGGTTGCTGGGGTGAGGACAGTAACCACGAATATGGATGGGCGCGACGCACTCCCACGTATGTCGCGCCCATTCGCTTTTTATAACACATGCTACCCGAATTCCCTGGAACTACTGCCCCAATGCACCGGCTCGAAATCTCACTTAAACCAAGAAGCTCGAAGAAGTGAAATCAATATCGGCAGAGGTATCAGGCGGACAGCTTGGTGAGTTGCTTCCGCTAAAGGCTCCGCGTCGAGTTGGAATCATTTCCAACAAGCGTGTCTTTGACTTGTACGGCCGGGAGGTTGTGCGTTCTCTGAAAGCCGAAGGCTTCAAGATTTTCAGTGGCTGATGCCGGAAGGAGAACGTTATAAGTCGTTCCGAATTCTGGAGAAAGCGGTCACTTTCCTCAGCGAAAACCGCTTTGAAAGAAACGACTTGGTAGTCGCGCTCGGAGGTGGGGTCGTCGGCGATCTTGCCGGTTTCAGCGCTGCGATTTACTTGCGCGGCGTGCCGCTCGCGCAGGTTCCCACGACGCTGCTGTCTCAGATCGATTCGTCAGTCGGCGGCAAGACCGGGATCAATCTTCCCGTGGGGAAGAATCTCGTGGGCGCTTTTCATCAGCCTTCCTCAGTCTTCATCGATACTGAAACATTGACGTCTTTACCTCAGCGCGAGCTGGTGTCGGGTTTCTGCGAGATGGTGAAACAATCGCTCATCGCCGACAAATCGCTTTTCGACATGACAGTGAATTGCCTGCAAAAGATCAACAACAATCGCGATTTTCTGCTGACGTTCGGAGTTTGAAGAACTGATTGCGGCTCATTGCGGTTTCAAAGCTTCGATCGTTGCGAACGATGAACGTGAATCGACCAGCCGATCCGATACAAAGTCTCGCCGCGTGTTGAACTTCGGACATACGACCGCGCATGCGTTGGAGACAATCACGGACTATCGCATGTTTCGACACGGCGAGGCGGTCGGTTATGGAATGTTAGTTGCCGGAGAACTTTCCCGAAACCTGGGTCTCATCGACTCCGGGGAGTTGAAATCTACTTCGCGACGCGGTGCATCTTTGTGGACCACTACCGCGTGCTGACAATCTCGATATCAACCAGATCATTCGCGCTCTTCAGCACGATAAAAAAAGCGTCGATGGTCAAATCAATTGGGTGTTGCTCGAAGGGATAGGCCGGCCGAGGATCGTTGAAGGCCGGCTTATCAGTGCGAAATCATTGCGTCTTTCGCTGCAAGCTGGATTAAGGCAATTGAGAGACAGAAAGAGAGTTTCCACTAATGCAGAATGCAGACGATCAGGTGAACGCGGCAGTGCAACCTTGAAGTTTGTCATCGTGATGGCGCATCCTCGGTTCCTGCGCTTATGCCGGATATCTCTACGTCCCGGTTGCGTTCCAGGCAAAGGCGTACAAAGATCTGATGCAGCACTACGCTGACGTAGCGGCAGCCCAGGGCTATACTCCTTCATGGACGACCGAACAACTAATGAAGAGCGCGCCCGAATACGACATGCCTGCGAATGCTGTCATCACACCGTGCAGCGCGATAACCGTCTTGAAGTGAGAGTTCAATTCGTTCGCCCGATCGAGTTTCCCGGTTACACCTACAACTACGAATTCGATCACACAGTTAAGAGCACTGCATTCCTCGCTTCAAATAACGAGCCACAAAAAGGCACAGAAATGCACGCTATGTACTTGATGCTTGTATTTGTGACTTTTGTGCCTTCATTGTGGCTGAATTTCTATCGTGGGCGCGCCGTCGAGGAATGCTTTCAGCTTTCGCGAGCGTGAGGGGTGGCGAAGTTTGCGTAAGGCTTTCGCTTCGATCTGACGAATACGTTCGCGTGTGACCGCAAAGTGCTGGCCCACTTCTTCCAGCGTATGTTCCGATCCGGTAGTTCCAAGACCAAATCTCATCTTGATCACTTTTTCCTCGCGCGGCGTGAGCGTCGCCAAAACCTCGTCCGTGATCTCGCGCAGGTTTGACGCAACCACAGCGTCCGCCGGATTCAGGATCGATTTGTCTTCGATGAAATCGCCGAGGTGTGAATCCTCTTCCTCTCCGATCGGAGTCTCCAGAGAGATCGGCTCCTGAGCAATCTTCAATACTTTGCGAACTTTCGAAACCGGAATATCCATCTTGCGCGCGATCTCTTCACTCGTCGGCTCACGGCCCAACTCCTGGACCAGCGATCGAGACGTACGAATCAACTTATTGATCGTCTCGATCATGTGTACCGGAATACGAATCGTGCGCGCCTGATCGGCAATGGCGCGCGTGATCGCCTGGCGTATCCACCACGTCGCATAAGTGGAAAACTTGTAACCGCGCCGCCATTCAAACTTGTCCACTGCCTTCATCAAACCGATGTTGCCTTCCTGAATGAGATCCAGGAACTGAAGCCCGCGATTCGTATATTTCTTCGCAATTGAAACGACCAGTCGCAGGTTTGCTTCAACCAGTTCGCGCTTGGCCTGTCCCGTCTGCTGCTCGCCGATCACGATCGCCTGAAGTGATCTCTTGATCTCGATCGGACTGACAAAGTGATGGTCGATCTCGATCTGCAACAGACGCTTTCGCGCGTCAGTATGCGGCGTTTCAATTCGCTTTGCTCTTCAGGCTTGAGTCGCTTTTGCTGAGCTTTTCAGTTGCACTGTCAATCTCGCGCTCCGCTTCACGCACTGTTTTTTGCACTGCTCGAATCGAGTTGATCAGACGCTGGCGAGCGCGTTCGGTGAGATTGAGACGGCCGATTTCCTGCGCTATTTCGAGTCGAATCCGCGCGACTCTTCGTTTGAGGCGCGTTAAGTTTTTTGCTCTTTTTCCGCGCGTTACCTTTTGCTCCTCTCGCAGCTTTTCAAGCTCCTTCAGACCGAGTCTGCAAAGCTTGTTGATGTTCTGAATTCCCTCGATGGTCCAGGCGCGATATTCTTCGGCTTTGTCTTCGTCGCCGGTTAGTTCTGCCTGTTCGGAGAAGGTTACGGTGTCGCGAATATTTATTTTGCCGGCCTCTAAATCCTCGCCGATCCTCAGCACCTCGCGAACCGCAATCGGAGAACGCGCGATCGCTTTCTGAGTCTTTAATTGACCTCGCTCAATTCGCTTCGCAATCGCGACTTCGCCTTCACGCGTGAGCAGTGGGACCACTCCCATTTCGCGAAGGTAGAGTCGAACTGGATCGTTGGTTTTTTCGAGGGCGCCGGCGGAGAGGTCGAGTTCGATGTCTTCGTCGAGGGATTCTTCGTCTTCGTCCGTTACAGTTGCGGCAGCTTGTTCGAGTAGTCGTTCATCGGAATCGGCAACAGGAATGTTCGAGCCTTCCAACTTTTGCAGGACGTCTTCAATGTCGTCAGGAGACACGACATTGTCGGGCAATTCGCGGTTGAGGTCGTCAAACGTAAGGTATTTCTTGTCGCCGCCCAGTTCGAGCAGCCGCTCCATTACGTCATCGCGATCCTTGTCTTCGATACTCACTTTTATTGCTCCGAATTGCTACCTGATACGTGAGGCCGCTTCGGCTTGAGGATGCAGCATCGACTGCCGCTGCGCCGAGAGCTGGATTTGTTCCGCCGAGAGTTTGGAAACTCTCTCGCTGTCCTGTTCTCGTTCGGCTATGGCCAATTCTCTTCTCAATTCTTCAATGCGCTGTTCGAGCTTCATTAGTCTGAAAGTGGAAACACATTGTTCGGCTTCGTAATGCTCATTTGAGCCATGCAGGGAAGAGTTCATCAGGACCATCGGAATCATCTGGGCGGCAAACTCGTCGCCCTCGGTTTTTCGGCTCAGGTTGTCAAAATCGATCTCAGCACCTTCGCGCTCGAGCTCAAATAGGGCTTTGAAGAGCGGCGCCGTCGCGAGGTCTTCATAATCTTCCTCTTTCAGCATCGGCAGTACTTCGCGTCGCAAGTTTGCGTCTGCAAACAGCAGGCCAAGCAAACGCTGTTCTGCGGCAGTGGCTTCGCTTCGTCTTGTCAATGCCTGCACGGTGTTGGTCCGAACGTTCCGATTGTCACGAACCATCTGCCATAACTCGCGTCGCCACGTTGAAGTGTTGACGTTCTCTCGATCGATACCGAGCGCATCCATCGCCATATCGAAATACTCGCGCTTTTGAATCCGACTGTTGACTGCCCGTATGTAGGGAAGAACTTCTTCGACGGCTTCAGCCTTTTCCGCGGGCCGGTGAAGATTACGGTCGCGTAAAGCGCTTTCGATTACGAATTGTATGTGTGGTTGTGCCTGCGCCCTTTGTCGTTGATATTCCGTTACGCCAAACTTCCGGATGTACTCATCGGGATCTGCATTGTCGGGAAGAACCAATACCTTAACTTCAAGATCCTCGGCGAGGAGAATTTCGATCGACTTTCTTTGCCGCCTGTATGCCGGCGCGGTCGCCATCATAGTTGACTACAACTTTGCGCGCAAACCTACTTAGAAGCTTCACCTGATCCGGCGTCAACGCTGTTCCCAAACTCGCAACAACATTTCGCACTCCAAACTGATAAGGCACGATCAGATCGAGAAATCCTTCGACTAAAATCGCGAAGCCCTGGCGGCGGATATCATCGCGCGTGAGATTGAGGCCAAACAGATTTCGACCTTTTACATAAGCAGCAGTTTCAGGTGAATTGATGTACTTCGCATCTTCGTTCTTCAACGTGCGTCCGCCAAAAGCGATGGGCCGGCCCTGCACGTCGAGCACAGGAAACATCAATCGACCGCGAAATCGATCATAAGAACCGCCGCCCTCCTCTTTTCTGACAACCAGTCCACTTCGATCAATATGTTCCTGAGTGGCACCTTTGTGTCGCAAAAAAATTGAAAGTGCTTCCCAACTATCCGGGGCGTATCCGAGCCGGAAAGCTTTTTGCGTTTCTTCGGTGAGTTCTCGCTCCTTTAGATACTCGCGCGCAATGCGGCCTTCATTGCCCGGTTTCGAGTTGCTGTTGCCACCATTCCATGGCCCAGGAGTTGAGTTGGATGACAAGGTCCGATTCCTGCCGCCGTGCTTCGAAGCGGCCGTCGTCCACCATTTTCGGCAGCGGCATCCCGACTTTATCGGCAACGATCTTGATTGCTTCGGGAAAAGGAACACGCTCGACCTCCATGACGAAGTTAAAGACCGAGCCACCTTTGTGACAACCAAAACAGTAGAAGATCTCCTTCGCTGGACTGACGGAGAACGACGGCGTCTTCTCTTTATGAAACGGGCAGCACGCCATCCAGTTTGCGCCCTTCTTCTTGAGCTGCACGTAATCCTGGATAACCCGGACGATGTCTGCCTGTCGTTTGAGATCGTCGATGAATGTTTGGGGGTAACGCATGGTTTAAGCCACGAAGAGGCGCATATAAAAGCACAAATGCATCAGAAAGTTTCCATGTGTTCTTTGTGCCTTTTGGTGGCCTCGCTGCCTATTGTCTCAACTCGACTACGGTTGCACCAGCACCGCCCTGATCTGGAGGGGCGGCGAGGAAACGTGCGACGTGGGGATGGCCATTCAGCAACCTCCAATCGCGCGTCGCAACGCGCCAGTGCCATGACCGTGAACAATTCGTACTTGACTCAAACTCGCAAGCGATGCTTCATCAAGAAACTTATCAACTGCATCGACTGCTTCGTCAGTCGTTTGCCCGATCACATTCAACTCCGACTGCGCTTTCTGTTCCGCGTCCGAGCAAATGAATCTCAGCATTCCGCGGATCGTTGCAACTTTTCCAATTTACCCTGTTTGTGGTTTTGGAGTTGACTTTGCCTCAACCAGTTCGAGTTGATCGAGCTTTTCCCTGAATCTCAACGACTTCACTCGCACTTCCGCAAACCGTCCTTGATCTGATCGACGATACCAACAGAACCGAACGAACGAAGCTTGACTTTGTCGCCTACAACAATCTCACGCGGCGCAGCAGTTACATACTCTGGGACATCTTCTTCAATAGCACCCTTCATCTGCGGCTCCTGCGGTTGGACCACGCTTGCTTCGCGCACGATGCGAAACTTCGCGCGCGCGTCCGCTTCATTTCTGCAACCTGCCGTTGCGCCTCTCGCTCAACTCTCACACGCTCAGCTGCGGTCCTCAATTCTCGCAACCAACTCGCGCGCGCGCTTTTCAACATCGGCGACGTGCGCTGAACGGTTTGATCAAACGTCGCTTGCCGTTCCGCTCTCGTTTCGCGGCTTCTTTGTCGAGCGATGCGAATTTTTCCGCGACCGCAGTTCGCTCTTCCTCCAAGCGCGATGACGCAAAGCTTCGGCATCTTCAGATTCTCTCTTGATTCGACGCAAATACTCCGACGCCTGCAAGCGATGAATCTGTTAACTGATCTCATCGCAGTTCTCGACAATTCGGCCCGGGCACGCCGAACCTGCGCGCGATCTCCAGTCCCGAAGAAGCACCTGCAACCCCAACAAGCAAGCGATAGGTGGGCCGCAAAGTCTTTTCGTCAAACTCAACACTCGCGTTGAGACGCCCTCTTCATTCCCCGCATACATTTTCAGACCGCTGTAGTGTGTCGTGGCGATAACGTGCGCGCCGCACAGCTCTGCGGAAGTGATCGACCACGGCAACTCCCAGCGCCGATCCTTCCTCCGGGTCAGTTCCAGTTCCGACTTCATCAAGCAGCACTAGCGCCGGCGCTTCGCAGAGTTCGATCATGCGTGCGATGTTGGCCACGTGTGAAGTAAACGTCGAAAGATTTGCAGCGAGTCGATTGATGATCGCCGATGTCCGCAAGCACTGACGCATAGAACGGAAATCGCGCAGACTTCGCCGGCACAGAAATACCCGACAGGGCCATCAAGAGCGAGCAGGCCCGTGGTCTTCAAACCACGGTCTTTCCGCCGGCATTTGCGCCGGAGATCACCATCGCATTCTTGTTTTCATCCAGTGCGAAGGAGACAGGAACGACCGCATCCTCCAGTCGCCCGCAGGTTCTCCTCGAGCAAAGGATGACGCGCATCGACCAGTTCTAATTTACCACTCGAATAATGTCGTCTTGGGCCATTTGTATTTCAGGAATCACGCAATTGAATCTCTGATGAAAGACGGCGCGCGCGTTAATAAAATCCAGTTCAGCCACGGCTGCCGCCGCCATCTCGATCGCCGGCAACTGCGCGCGCAGCTCTTCCGACAAGCCGGACAGAATCCGCGCGATCTCGCGAACCTCACTCTCATGCAATCCCTGCAATTCGTTATTTGCTTCGATTGTCTCGAGTGGTTCAATAAAGGCGGTCGCGCCTGAAGACGAGTAACCGTGCGCAACGCCCTGCACTCTTCCGCGATGATCCGCTTTAACCGGAATTACGAAACGATCGTTACGTATCGTCACGAGCTCATCCTGAATCGCCTCAGCCGAACGGCGCATCAGGCCTTCGAGCGATCGCGTGATACGCGAACGCAGCACGTTGATCTCGTGACGAATACTCGCGAGTTCCGGACTGGCGCGATCGTCGAGTTCTCCACTCGGCAGAATCTTGTTGGTGACACGCGCCACCAGCTGTGTTGAGATCTCGCGGCAAGTTTTCAACCAACTGCCACAGCACCGGAGCGTTCTCGCGCTCGGCAAGGATCGCATCGCGCGCTGACATTGCCTGTTCGCACAAACGAGCTGTTTGCAGGATCGGCAACGGATCAAGGCTCGCGCCTTCAACACGCAATCGCGCCGATCGCCTCCGCAGGATCGGTCAATCCGCTGAAGTACCAGTTGACGCCACGATTTCTCAACGTCACGCACTCCGCCAGCGCGGAAAGTTCGCGACGCAATTGAGCCACGTCGTCGATAGGCGAAAGCGTCTCGACGCGCCGCTGTCCCGGTTCGGTTTGCGCGTTTCGTTTTATTAACTCCAGCAGGTGCTGGTACTCCAGAGTTGTGAATGCTTGTGTGTTCACGCGAGCTAAAGGTTACAACGACGCGGCGGGGGCAAGCCACGCTTCCTGACCGGTTCTTTTTTGAGATCCGTAATTTACAAAAGATATCAAACAAACAGGACAAGTCAGGAAGGGCGGCTTGCCCCCGCTCTGATACAATGCTCACTCCATTTCCACTTGAAAGGTCTCAATCAATGGACGAGTTTGATCGTTATCGCGCGGCGATGAATGAAAAACTGCTCGGCAGCGATCACCTGGGCATCAAACGTTTCTTCGCGCTTGATACACAAGCTTACGAAGACGGCGCGCTCGACAAGACGCACGAAGGAACTGATGGGCCTGGTCGCCTCAACCGTGCTTCGCTGCGACGACTGCATCACGTATCACATCAAGCAATGTGTGCAGATCGGCGTGAATCGCGCAGAGTTTCTCGATGCTTTCAACGTCGCGCTGGTGGTCGGCGGATCGATTACTATTCCACATTTGCGACGAGCAATCGATCGCGTGGACCAGCTACTGGAACAGGACCCGAAGAACCTATCCGCGTAAATCCATGAAATCTGCGTTTCTAATAGATGTTTCTAACGTCTAATATCCCAAGGTGTAGTCATGTCTGTACAAGAAAAAGCTCGCGTGCGTGCTCCGGAAATCACAGGCGGTCAGGGCTGGCTGAACACCGACAAACCGCTGTCACTCGCTGCCCTGAAAGGAAAAGTAGTCTTGCTTGACTTCTGGACCTACGGCTGCATCAACTGTATTCACATCATTCCCGATCTAAAGAAACTCGAAGAGAAGTACGCCAATCAACTGGTCGTGATCGGCGTTCACTCCGCGAAGTTTCAGAATGAAAAAGAGACGGAGAACATCAGGCGCATCATTCTTCGTTACGAGATCGAGCATCCGGTTTACAACGACTCGGAATACGCGGTCTGGCAAAGCTACGGCGTGCGCGCATGGCCCACACAGGTGCTGATCGATCCCGCGGGTTACGTCATCGGAGGCGTTTCAGGAGAGGGCAACTACGACGTCATCGATCAGGCGATCGCCAAAACTGTCGAGGAGTTTCGCAAGAAGGGCGAACTAAACGAAGAACCTCTCAAACTCGTCCTCGAACGAGCCAAAGTCGGCGATCTGCCACTCGCTTTTCCCGGCAAGATTCTTGCAGACGCAAATCGCGATCGACTGTTCATCGCCGACTCAAACCACAATCGAATCGTTATCACGAAACTTGACGGCACGCTCGTCGAGACTGTCGGCACTGGCGATGACGGCGCCGCGGATGGTCCATTCGATAAAGCGCGTTTTATCGTCCTCAGGGTATGGCTCTCGCGGGCGATAATCTTTACGTTGCCGACACAGAAAACCATCTTCTTCGACGAGTCGATCTGAAATCGCGCACCGTTGAGACAATTGCCGGCACCGGCCAGCAATCGCGCGAATATTTCAAAACAGGACCAGGCCGCTCAGTTGCATTGAATTCGCCCTGGGATCTGCAACTGGTTGGGCGCGTGCTCTACATCGCCATGGCTGGTCCACACCAGATCTGGAAGCTGGATCTCGACAAGAATGAAGTCTCGACTTTCGCGGGCTCTGGTCGTGAAGCACGTCTCGATGGTCCATTGCTCCAGTCAGGCTTCGCACAACCTTCCGGCATCGCGACTGACGGGAAGAATCTTTACATTGCTGATAGTGAGTCGAACATCATTCGCGCGCATCGACATCGCGGGCGGCACCGTGGAGACGATCGTCGGCGGAGATCTGTTTGAGTTTGGCGACGTGGACGGTTCAGGTGATGAAGTGCGCCTTCAGCATCCGCTCGGGTGTGCTCTCTTTCGGCGACAAACTTCTGATCGCCGACACGTACAACCACAAGATCAAGCAACTCGATCCGAAGAAGGAAACCGTCACTACGTCTGTTTGGAACAGGCAAGCCCGGCCAGACAGGACGGAACGTCAGCTTCGTTTTATGAACCCGGCGGCCTGGCGCTCGCGAACGATAAGCTTTACATCGCGGACACGAACAACCATGCAATTCGTGTCGTGGATCTAAAAACGAAACGCGCCAGCACGCTTCGTATCAACGGTCTCACTCCTCCGGCGAAGAACATGCAGGCTCTCGAAAGCGCAACCGGCCCAAACGCGGAAGAGATCAAGGTCGCTGCGCAAAAACTTCGCGCCGGCGCCGGTGGCTTCTCTGCAAATCGATGTGGAACTGCCCGCCGGCTATCATCTCAATCCGCATGGCGCCGCAGCGCTACAAGATTTCGGTCGAGGCGGCAAGAGTTTGGCGATTGATGAAAAGGTCGGCTGCACGCTCGACAAAGGATCTCAAGCTCCCGCTTCGCATTCCGCTAAACGCAACTTCCGCTGGCCCAGCAACCATTCGCGCCCAGGTCACGCTTGTTTTACTGTCGTGAAGACAATACGGGGACTTGCCGGATCAAAACGCTCGTTTGGCAGGTGCCGGTTGAAGTGACGAGCGATGCAAATGCGCCGAGCGAAGTGAAGCTGCAAGGCAAACTGCACCGCAGACGGTTAAAATTGGAGCCTCCACTGGTGTTCGGATTCACTTGTGCACCGCTGTTTAAGCTAAAGCGTCGACAATCCGCTGCTCTCCTGCGATATGTAATATCGTCGCTCCCCTAAATTCATAATCAAGGAGTGAGGCTCATGGCTAATAAACCATTTCTCACTGACATTAAAACTTTGCGCGAACGCGCCCGACAGCACATCGAGAATGGAGCTGTGACCGAAGGTTACACCGCGGATCGCGAAACAGTGGTGAAGCTCTTGAACGAAGCGCTGGCGACCGAGATCGTTTGTGTGCTGCGGTATAAACGGCATTATTTCATGGCCTCCGGTATCAACGCTGAAGGCGTGGCCGCGGAGTTTCTCGAGCATGCGAACGAAGAGCAGGGACACGCCGATCAGATCGCACAACGCATCGTTCAGTTAAAGGGCGAACCGAATCTTCAATCCCGAAGGCCTGCTGATGCGCAGCCACGCGGAATACGTCGAGGGCACTACGCTCACGGACATGATCAAGGAAGATCTCGTCGCCGAGCGTATCGCGATCGATAGTTATCGCGAGATGATCACTTACTTCGGCAACGACGATCCGACTTCAAGACGCATGCTTGAAGGCATCCTCGCAGTCGAAGAGGAGCACGCCGACGATCTGGTCAGTCTGCTGGAGAAGATGGGCTGAGCTGAGATTCTAACGTCGACATTGCTTTTATCAGCGTGATGCTTTGCACGTGGAGCATCACGCTTGTTAGTCTGCAGCGTATTGTCAGAACGCCAGTCAAACCAAACTAACCCCGGCCGGCCAACAATGTGCCGTAGTTGCGGGGCAATCGTCGGCGCAGGTGAAACTCAATGCGCTGTCTGCGGAGCGCCAACCTCCAACCAGCCAACACCTGCCGTCGGACATCGTCCAGTCGATCGAGAAACGATCAGGTTCGCCCGCGCGATTTTAAATCGTCCCGTACAAATTCACGATCATTTTTCTGGTCGCGAATCTCTTCATCTTTCTTTTGATGTGGGAGTCGAGCGGGCTTGACCTCGACGGTTCTGTGGCAGGGCTTTCCCGAACCCGTGCTGATCGCTTACGGCGCAAAACTGAATTACCTGGTCAACGCGCCCAACTACCAATGGTGGCGTTTCATCGCGCCGATGTTTATTCACGTCAACCTGATTCATCTGCTGGTGAACATGTACAGCCTGATGATGGTTGGACCATTCGTGGAGAAACTTTACGGTTCGGCAAAGTTTGTCGTGTTTTGGGTGCTGACTGGAATCGGCGGCCTGATGGCGAGTTATCTGACAGTGCGTCCGCAACTTGCAACCGAGTCCTTTCGCACGTTTTATTTTCAAGGCGGAAGACGTCCCTTCGGCGGGCGCGTCGGGTGCTTTGTTTGGACTGGTCGGCGTTCTTTTCGTCTTCGGTATCAAGTTTCGTCGACGAACTTCCTGAAGGTTTCAAGCGCGCGTTTGGCACAGGCATGCTGCCGATCATCTTTATCAATCTGTTTATCGGTTTTGTCGGGAGCGGATTCATCGATAATGCGGCGCATCTGGGCGGGCTGTTGTCAGGCGCAGTACTCGCGCTCGGCGTTGACTACCGGCGGCCCGGTGTGCGCGCGACGGATCACAAACACCTGGCGCGTGTTGCAGATTCTGGCGCTGTCGGTAGTTGTCCTCGGGTTTTACAAAGTTGTGCGAAACTTCAATCGTCCGGTTCCAGTCGCCGCTCGACGCGTTGCCGAGTGCGAACACGCTGATTTTCCTGAACTATGTCAGCGCAATGAATCAGGTTCAGGAAAAGGTTTCCGCGGTGATTCATAATAACGAGCTCGAGCGACATCGCCAGTTGTAACGCAAAGAGCGATGCAGGCGCCGGCTCCCGATGAGCGAGCGGCTGAGTTGAGAAACCAGCTCGGTCGTTATTCTTTCAAAACTTGCGAATGCGGCCGCGTCGGCAAGTCCGATGCCTGATACGGGACCAGACAGCCCGCACAGTTGGACCAGAAGCTGGTTGACTGAGTACAAAGAATGGCAAAAGGAATATAACGAGTGGTTGAAAGGCGCTGCAAAAACTTATACCACGCAGTAGCGTCGGATTAGGTCTTGGATGCCAGGAACAAGACCAAAGACCAATTAAATTCAGGAGAGACAAATGGAAATCAGGAAAGTTGGAGTTTTGGGATGTGGACTGATGGGTGCGGGCATTGCGCAGGTTGCGGCGAGTGCCGGATTTGAGACTGTGGTAAAGGAAGTTTCAGACGATCTGATTAACAAAGGATTTGCGCGGGATCGAGAAGTCGTTGGCGAAGTTTGCAGAAAAAGGAACGATCACGTCGGATCAGCAACGCGAAATTCGCGGGCGTTTGTCAGGCACTACTTCATTCGCGGACCTTGCGGATTGCGACATCATCATCGAAGCAATTATCGAGAACCTCGAAGAGAAGCGCAGCACTTACCGACAGTTGGACGAGATCTGCAAACCGGAAACGATCTTTGCTTCGAATACGTCGTCGTTATCGATTACGGAGATGATGACTGCGACTTCCGCTGAGCGCCAGCGCCGTTTTATCGGAATGCACTTCTTCAATCCGGTGCCGCTTGATGAAGCTGGTCGAGGTAGTGAAGACGATCCTGACTGATGAAGACGTTTACGAACAGGCAGTGGAGTTTGGAAAGAAGCTCGGAAAGGTTCCGGTGCGCGCCGGCGATAAGACTGGTTTCATCGTCAATCGTTTGCTGGTGCCGTACATGCTCGATTCGATTCGAGCTTTGGAAGAAGGCGTCGGGTCGATCGTTGATATTGATAACGCGATGAAGCTGGGTTGTGGTTATCCGATGGGTCCATTCACGCTCGGAGATTTTGTCGGGCTCGATACGACGTATTACATCGCCGAGATCATGTTCAATGAGTTTCGCGAGAAGCGCTTTGCTCCTCCGCCGCTATTGAAGCGCATGGTGCTGGCGGGATTGTATGGACGGAAGTCGGGAAGAGGGTTTTACGACTACACGAAGGACGCGAAGAACCCAACGCCAATGAATTTGATTTAGTAATAGCCAGAATTCGACAAAAAATAGCCGTTTTCGGACAAGAGATAGTTCATCGCTTCAGTGACCTCACGATGATAGAATACTCTCTGAAGGGAGAAGGAATGAGCGAAGACCTCACAAAGAAATTACCACAGAGCGACAGCGAAAAGCTGGATCTGATCCTCACGACTGTTCAGGGCCTGCAAGGTCGTATCGATAAACTTGAAGTCCGTTTCGAGAAACTCGAAATTCGATTCGAGAAACTTGAAATGCGAGTAGGGAAAATTGAGTCGCGACTTTCAAGCCACGAACAGAAATTCTCGAGCCTCGAACAAAGATTCTCGAGCTTCGAACAAAGATTCTTGGGCCTCGAACAAAAATTCTCCAGTTTCGAGCAAAGATTCTCGGGCCTCGAACAAAAATTCTCCAGTTTCGAGCAAAGATTCACGGGCCTCGAACAAAAATTCTCGGGCCTCGAACAAAGATTCTCGAGCTTCGAACAAAAAGTCGAAGACAAATTCCAAAGAGTAATAGCTGACATTGGTCAGCTGCAGATAAGTCACCAACGACTGTATATCAGTTATCAATCGCTGGAGACTGGTCAGCAACGATTGGAGGAAGGGCAGCAACACCTCCGCACCATGATCCTGGAACTCAACAACTCAGTGCGTGGAATTAACCAGGACTTACACGGTATTGACAATCGTCTCCATCACCTTGAACTCGATCGCAATCGGCCGAATTCATCAACTTGATGCGCCTCCGAGCATCTCCTATACTGCAAAACGTATTGACTATTCAGCTCGCGGAGTCGAATCGATTGCAGCCTACTGTCCACGAAGGGCGTCTTAACGCTGAAGCTTTTCGCTTCGCAATCGTGGCGAGCCGTTGGAATGAATTGATCTCTGCACGACTGGTCGAAGGCGCTCTCGATGGTCTCAAGCGATTGGGCGCGAAGGAAGCGAACGTTGATTTGTATCGCGTGCCCGGCGCGTTCGAGATTCCGTTGCTGGCGTTGCGACTCGCACAGTCGCGCAAGTTTGATGCGATCATTTGTCTCGGCACGATCATTCGTGGACAAACTCCGCATTTCGATTACATCGCGAGTGAAGTGGCGCGTGGTATTTCTCACGCAGGTTTGACAACAGGCTGCCGGTCGTATTCGGCATCGTTACCGCCGACACGGTCGATCAGGCGATCGATCGTGCCGGGCGTGAAATTGGGTAACAAGGGTTTTGAAGCCGCCATGACGGCGGTGGAGTTAGTAAATCTTTACAAGGAAGCATTCGAGTGAGGCCACATGAAGCACCAAAGGCAAAAGCATGAACCAAATCAATCAGGCTTCATGATTAGAAAAAATCCTTTTGTGAATTTTGTGCATCTTTGTGGCTGATAACAGTTCTTGGTAATACTTTATGGGTTCGCGACGTAAGGCACGTGAATGTGCCTTGCAAATGCTCTTTGCGGCTGACGTTGCCGAAATGCCTGCGGACGATGTGGTCCGAAGCTATTGGGCTGAGCTTGGGGAATCTGATCTCGATCGAGACAGCCCGGGAATTCGCTACGCGCCTCGCGCTCACGAACGCTTTCAAACCTCGAACTACTCGACGAGCGCATACGCTCGCGCGCCGAACACTGGCGCATCTCACGCATGGCGGTCGTCGACCGCAATATCCTGCGCCTCGCAGTTTACGAGTTTCTTTACGAACCAACTCCACGCACAGTCGCCATTAACGAAGCGCTCGAAATCGCGCGCCGCTTTTCGACCTACGAAGCCACACAGTTCATCAACGGCATTCTCGACGCCATCAAACGCGACCTGGACGAAGCAGCAACCGCAAAAGAATGTTCAGCCCGAGTCTGAAGATTCTTAAACCGCGGATCATCACGCATGAACACCGATCCGAAAGTTGAACAAATATTCACCGACATGGCAGAACTGCGCCAGGCCGCTGACGGCCCACCCACGCGCAAAATCCTCGACGCCCTCTTCCGCAACGTTCACAATCTGAAAGCGAATGCTTCCGCGAATGGCTTGAACAGTCTTGCTGCCGCCGCACATGAATTTGAGAACGTGCTGCACTCGATGCGCACCGGCGCCGCGGACGATCTCACTGAGCGATCGCGATTCCGGCTGACGTGTGGAGTTCACTTGAGGCAGGAACAAAAACACACTGTGCAGCAATCGACTCGCAGAAGGCGCGAGGCTTTTTCTGGTGCAGGCAAGTTTTGACGTCGCCGATTTCGATCGAGAGTTTCAGAGTTTGAAAGAGACGTTGAGTAAAACCGGCGAAGTGATTTCGACGACTGCCGAGGGTCGACAACGAGCAACCGGGAAAAGTCAATTTTAGAATTCTCTACGCGGCACAGAGCTGAAGCGGATCTACCGGAACATTCATGGCGTCACAGTTGAAGAGATCGCTACACCAGGCTTTATTCCAGTCCGCAAACGCAACCAACGAACTCGAAGCCCTCGAGCGTGCTTTCGAAAAGTTGTCGGCGGAGCTTGCTACAACGCCGGCAGTTTCGGTCTGGCGACGTGTTGAGCAGGCATTGCGCGCTGGACGAGCTCAGCGGCCCTTGCTAACCGGCAAGGAAGTAGAGTTCGAAGTGCGCGGTGAGACTCTGAAATTGGATGAGACATTGTGCACAATATTCGCGGATCCGCTCGTTCACCTGGTCCGCAACGCAGTCGATCACGGGATCGAAGCGAGCGAGGAACGTGTCGAGACTTGGCAAAAATCCGCGTGGAAAGATCGTCGATCGAAGTCGCAACGTCTGAAGGTCAAACCAGAATTACAGTGACGGACGATGGACGCGGGATCGATCCGGCATCGATTGATCGCAGATCTTTAGCCCGGGCTTCTCAACCGCCGCCGAAGTTTCGGAGATCTCCGGTCGCGGTGTCGGCCTCGACGCTGTAAAAACAGCAATTGAAGAGGCAGGCGGTTCAGTAACCGTAACCAGCCAACCCGGCCACGGCTCAACCTTCCAAATCAACCTCCCTAACCCTATGCTAATTCGGATCTGTGCTCTCTGTGCCTAATCCGTGGCCCAATCCATCTTCGGGTGCATCGTGTGCCACTTCGTCGCCCGCTCAAACGCCAGCGCCACTCCGCAGCGGCGACACCTCATCGTAAACACCTCCGGTAAACATGATCGCCACCGGCAGATTGTTTACGAACCCACACGGCAACACGACGGCCGGATGACCAGTCAGATTTGTTACCAGCAGACTGGCGCTTCCCGGCGCTGGACTGACAAACACATCCCACTGCGACATCAACTTCTCCATCTCATGCATCAGCAGCGTGCGCGCACGTTGTGCCCTGAGGTACTCCACCGCCGGAATGAAGCGCGAAGTGCGGAACGTGTTGGGCCAATCGTTCGGCGATTGTCCTGACAATTGGTTGACGCGGCCATCGCGAGTGATGTCGTCAAACGCCGTCGCTGCTTCTGCTGACAAGATAAATCTCAATGCGCCCGCCGAGAATTTCGGCAGCTCGATCGGCATCAATTTCGCGCCCGCTTTCTCCAGCACTTCGAGCGCGGTTTTGTAGACAGCGCGGCGTTGTTCGGCCTGCGTGCGTTGTTGCTCGTTCGTCGGCGGCGTGGCTGGACCGTCAAACTCCGTTTTCAGATAACCAATTCTCAGCGTGCTGATATTCGTATCAGGGTTCCAGTTGAACGGCGCATCGCCCACCGTTATATCTTTGCCGTCAGGCCCGTAGATCGCGTGAAGCGCCGCTGCACAATCTTCAACTCCGCGGCACATCGGGCCAATCTTGTCCATGGTCCAACTCAAACCCATCGCTCCGTAACGACTCACTCTGCCGTAGGTCGGACGCAGTCCGGTAACACCACACCGCGACGACGGAGAAACGATCGAGCCCGAGCGTTTCCGTTCCGATCGAGAAACCAACCAGACCCGCGGCGATAGCCGACGCTGGACCAGCAGATGAACCACTCGAGCCCTGTTTGTGCTTCGTCCGGTTGCCAGGGATTTCGCGTAACTCCGGCAAACCATCTTGCTCCCTGTGCAAGTGCGCCCATTGACAACTTTGCGACCAGCACCGCGCCGGCCTCGTTCAGTCTTTCGACGACCGTCGAGTCGTAGTCGATCACCTGATCGCGATAAGGCTCGGCTCCCCACGTCGTCTTGATTCCCTTCGTGGCGAACAGATCTTTCGCGCCCCAGGGGATTCCGTGAAGTGGCCCGCGATATTTTCCGCGCTTTATTTCCGCGTCTGCGGCAGCGGCCTGCTTCAGCGCGAGGTCTTCCGTGAGCGTGACGACGCAGAAGAGCTTTGGACCATACTTCTTCAACCGCGCCGAGATACATCTTTGTGAGTTCGGTCGACGAGATCTTGCGCGTGCGAATCAACTCAGCCAATTGAGGAACGGTGGCAAACGCCAGATCTTCGACAGTCTTGAACTGCGGCAACTCAACTTTGCCAAAGCGAAACTTGGTCTTCGCGACGTAGAGTTCTTTTCTGCGCTCGCGTCGGGATGGAAGGCGATGGCCGGTTCGGTATCGAGCGGGATATCGATCTTGCGGATGGTTTCATACGAGTCGAGATTTCGATTAACACCGCCGAGCGCCATGGCTTCCTGCGCGTCAGTGAACTCGATGCCGATGAGTTTTTCCGCCTGGTGCATCATCTCTTTGGTGATGCGCGGCGCAGGGGTTGGAGATGGGCTCGGTGAAGGAGGCGGTGTCGGCGACGCAGTTTGCGCCAAGAGCGTCGAGCGGTAAATTCGAAGCTGCAAGGCCTGCTGCGCCCAGCGCCGGCAGGAGTTTTACAAAGTTTCGCCTTCCGACGTCTGCTTTGCTCTTTTGCGTTTTCTTTTTCTTCATGGTGTTTGGAAAGTTCGATCAGGATTTAGTTTATCTAGCGGCACCATCGTTCCCGTGCCGACACCCTGCGTGCTTGTGCTCCGTACTTCAGCTTCAACACTTTTGCTTTACCAAACCGGTAGATCGTCACGATGAACAAATTGTCGTATTCACTTTCCGGTATTAGCGGATAAGTCTCACCGCTTAGCGCAGACACGATTGCCGGAACCGAGTTGTTGTGTCCGGCAATGAAAACTGTTTGTCCGCGATGATCCGTCTGTATTCGTCTGACGAGTTCGTCCGTTTGATTTGCATCGAGCAAAGTCACCGGCACCGCCGCGTTCGATCCGCCAGTGGCTTGACCGTCTGCTGCGTGCGTTTAAACTGCGTCGCGTAGATCGCATTTACACCCGAGTCGCCAAACACACGCGCGATTTCCTGCGCTCGTTCGACACCTTCGGGCGATAAATCCGGATCGGGATTGTGCGGCTCGAGCTTCTTTTCGGCATGTCGAACACCAGTATACGGTCGTCACCGGGCGAGAAACGTTGCCAAGAAGGCAAACACGATGACCGCGCCGAAGACGGCGAAGAGCATCGAAAAAACTATAATTGTCCTGGCTCGCGTTCGCGGCTCGCGTGCTTCCATTTGTAACTGGTGCGGGTAGCTGGCGTTACCGCTACGATAACATCAGCACGAAATAATTTCGAGAACGACGATGCTTACCGCACCACAAACTGAAGGCATCAAGTACGCAGGCTCAAAGCTGAAGCTTTTGCCTCACATCCTCCACCTGGCCGCAAAAGTGAAACCTCAAACAGTTTTTGACGGATTCTCCGGCACGACGCGTGTGTCGCAGGCATTCGCGCAGTCAGGTTACCGAGTGATCGCCAACGACGTCGCGGTCTGGTCGAGAGTGTTTGGCGAGTGCTATCTGTTGAGTCCGTTTCCGGGTGAGCATTATAAAGAACTCATCGCTGACTTAAATGCTGTACCTGGCCGGCACGGCTGGTTTACGGAGCACTACGGCGGCGACGCAAATCCCTCTTCGTCGAGCACGTTGAAGAACCCATGGCAAACGCAGAACACTCTCAAACTCGACGGCATACGCGCGGAAATCGAACGACTGTCTCTGAGCAAACACGAAAAGGCAGTGGCGCTTACAAGTCTGATCCTCGCGATGGATGAAGTGGATAACACCATGGGCCACTTCGCTTCTTACCTGAGCGACTGGTCGCCTCGCTCGTATCGCGAGATGAAACTCCGAGTTCCCAAAATCGTCCCCAGGACGCTCGAGCACGAGATCTTTCAAGCCGACGTGTTTGACGTCGTGTCTTCCATCGACGCCGATCTCGCCTACTACGATCCGCCGTACGGGTCTAACAACGACAAGATGCCGCCTTCACGCGTCCGCTACGCCTCTTACTATCATCTCTGGAGTTCGATCTGTCTCTTCGATAACCCGGCGCTGTTTGGTAAAGCACGGCGTCGCGCGGATACCAGCGATTCGTTGAGTGCGTCAGTGTTTGAGGAGTTTCGTAAGAACGATGCAGGCCGTTTTATCGTGCTGGAAGCTATCGAACGGCTGTTGCGCCAAACCAAAACAAGGCACATCATTTTGTCTTACAGTTCCGGCGGCCGAGCCACGGCCGAGGAGCTGAACGAAGTCATTAGCGGCGCGGGAAAGATAATCGACGTGATGGAAGTCGACTACAAGCGAAACGTCATGGGCGGAATGCGCTGGACGCACGAATGGGTGCGCGACGCGGAGGAGCCTAACCGGGAGTTCCTGTTCCTGATCGAAAAATAGCGCGAAGAAAGCTGGCAGGTTTGCGCTTTGGTGCCTTTGTGGCTAGTCTTAATCTTCCGAGGTAAACAGCAAGCTTGAGCCAACAAAACAAACCCGATTTATCGCAATTAATTGCCGAGGAATTCGGCGCCAACGCCACCTACGTCGAGGGACTGCTGCAGCGGTTCCGCAGCAATCCTGAGCTGGTTGACGACTCCTGGCGCTCATATTTCAGTGAACTTATCACCGACGGCAACGGCGCAATGCCGGCAGTGACCGTAACCGACGGAGACGCTCGCGCCGTCGCCACGCCGCAAGCGAGTGCGGCGGCACCGGCTCCCGAACCAAAGCCGGCTCCTGCACCCGCACCGGAGAGCGCCGGCGACGCCGTTCCCCTCCGCGGTCCGGCGCTGAAGATCGTGGAAAACATGGAACGCAGTCTCTCCGTGCCGACCGCGACTTCCGAACGCAGAATTCCGGTGAAGCTGCTCGACGAGAATCGCCGGATCATCAATCAACATCTCGCCGAAAAGGATCAGCGGAAAAGCTTCGTACACACACTTGATCGCCTGGGCCGTTATCCGCGCGCTCGACACGTTTCCGCAACTCAACGACGGCTTTGCCGAGATCGACGGCTCCGCCATGAGGTTAAAACGCACGAGCGTCAACCTTGGCGTCGCAATCGACGTAGACTAAAAAAGACGGCACGCGCACGCTCCTGGTCCCGAACATCAAGGACGCAAACAAACTTAGCTTTTCCGAGTTTCTCGCCGCTTACGACGACGTCGTTAAGCGAGCGCGTGACGGAAAACTACAGATCCCTGATTTCCAGGGAACGACAATTTCGTTAACCAATCCCGGAACGATCGGGACCGTGGCTTCGATTCCAAGACTGATGGAAGGCCAGTCAGTAATCGTCGCCACCGGCGCGATTGAATTTCCGGCGGAATATCAGGCGATGGCGCCCGAGGCGCTTTCGCAACTCGGAATCAGCAAGGCGATTTCGATCAGCAGCACATACGATCACCGGATCATTCAGGGCGCGGAGTCGGGCGCTTTTCTTGCCCGCGTGCACGAGTTCATCATCGGCAAGCACGATTTTTACAAGAACATTTTTGCAGACCTCGGCATTCCGCACGCACCGTTGCGATGGAACGTGGATCGCAACCCATTCTTTCTTTCCGAAGATCAAGTTCGCGAGCAGACGATCAAAGAGGCGCGTGTCATCGAGCTCATCAATGCTTACCGAGTGCGTGGACACCTGATAGCCGACACCGATCCGCTTCACGCGTTGCCGCTTCTCTATCACCCTGAGCTCGACATCGAAACCTATGGCCTGACGATCTGGGATCTCGATCGAGTTTTCATCACTGACGGCCTTGCAAATCGCGAAAGCGCCACGTTGCGCGAGATTCTCGATATTCTGCAACGTGCTTACTGCGGCAAGGTCGGCATCGAGTATCGCCACATTCAAAGTAAAGAAGAGAAGCAGTGGATTCGCGAACAGATCCGACGCGAGTTTGTCGAGCCGCAGCCGCTTCCGGTTGAAGTGAAGAAGCGTCTGCTTTGGAAACTGATCTCCGCCGAACAGTTTGAGCGATTTCTGCACACCAAGTATCTCGGGCAGAAACGATTCTCGCTCGAAGGCTGCGAAACGGTTATTCCGGTGCTCGACGGGTTGATCGACGGCGCCGCGGCTCGAGGTGTTGAAGACATAGTTTTCGGCATGGCCCATCGCGGCCGTTTGAACGTGCTCGCGAATGTGATCGGAAATTTGTGTGAACGGATATTCGCCGCGTTCGAAGGCTCGGTTCATCCGGAGTTTCCGGCTGACGAAGGTGACGTGAAATACCATCAGGGCGCAACGGGTGAACGTGTTCTCGACGATGGTCGCAAAGTCCGGTTGTCGCTTTCGCCAAACCCGAGCCATCTCGAAGCGGTCGATCCCGTTGTCGAGGGAATGGTCCGGGCCATACAGGACGAGACTCAGAGTCGCCGAGACGCCACACGCGAGCAGGTTATCGATCTTGCGTTGCCGGTTTTACTTCACGGCGACGCCGCTTTCGCGGGCCAGGGTATCGTGATGGAGACGCTGAACCTCGCGGGCCTGAAAGGTTATCGCACGGGCGGCACGATTCACATCATCATCAACAATCAGATCGGTTTCACGACTTCGCCGGAAGCAGGCCGATCAACTATCTATTCAACTGACGTCGCGCGAATGACTCAGTTGCCGATTTTCCACATCAACGGCGACGATCCGGAAGCGGCTTATCGCGTTTTGCAGATCGCGCTCGACTACCGGCAGGAGTTCAACAAAGACGTCGTGCTCGATCTGATCGGGTTCCGCCGCCTTGGCCATAACGAAACCGACGAACCCAGCTACACGCAACCGCTGATGTACGCGCGCGTCAAAGCGCATCCCGGCGTACGCACGATCTATGCGAAGCGTTTGATCAAGGAAGGCGTGATTACCGAAGAAGAAGTCAAGAACCTGATTGACGAACGCGTCCGTCGTTACGAAGAAGCGCTGGAAAATGCGAAACGAAAAGTGACCGAAGAACCGAGGCAGCCGCATGTGCGCGTGGAAGAGCTCGACGGCTCGGAAGTGGTTTCGACCGGAGTGACGGCGGAGACGATCAAAAATATCGCGCACAAGATCGCCGTCGTGCCCGAAGGATTCCACGTAAATCCGAAGATGGTGGGCCAACTCGCGCGGCGTGCGAAGATGGGCGACGGAAGTGCGCCGCTTGATTGGGCTTTTGCTGAAGCGGTGGCGTTTGGATCGCTCGTGCTCGAAGGCAATCGCGTGCGTTTGAGTGGACAGGATTCCGGTCGCGGAACGTTCAGCCAGCGTCACGCTGTTTTGTTCGACACGCAAACCGGAAAAGCATGGGCGCCGCTGTCAGAGCTGCGTTCCGAGTCAAATCCGAATGCGCGATTTGAAGTGTTTGACAGTTCGTTATCGGAAGAAGGCGTGCTCGGTTTTGAGTACGGCTATTCGGTGGTCGCAAAGGATGCGCTCGTTTTGTGGGAAGCGCAGTTTGGTGATTTTGGAAACGGCGCGCAGACGATCATCGACCAGTACATCGCAGCTTCGGAAGACAAGTGGAAGCAGACTTCGCGTGTGGTGATGCTGCTGCCGCATGGTTACGAGGGACAGGGACCGGAGCATTCCAGCGCGCGTCTCGAGAGATACCTGCAACTGTGTGCGGAAAACAATCTTCAGGTTTGTTATCCGACCACGCCGGCGCAGTACTTTCATTTGCTGCGGCGGCAGGTGCGGCCGGGAATGGAGCGCCCGCTCGTCGTCATGACGCCGAAGAGCCTGCTTCGTTTGCCGGCGGCGTCGTCGACTATCGACGAGCTGGCGACGGGTGGTTTTCAGCCGCTGATTGACGATGCGGAGATCAGCGATCGCGATGCAGTGAAGAAGGTTGTTCTTTGCAGTGGAAAGGTCTATTACGATCTCGCTGACGCGCGAAAGAAGACGTGAGAATCGAAGCGTGGCGATCGTGCGGCTGGAGCAGTTTTATCCTTTCCCCGTAAAGAGCATTCGCGAAACGCTCGCGAAGTATCCAAACGCGAAGCAACTGGTTTGGGCGCAGGAGGAGCCGCAGAACATGGGTGGCTGGACGTTTGTGCAGGAGCGGCTGGAGAATCTGCTGCCGGCGTTGCGAGCGTCCGGAGTATGTCGGGCGCAGCGCGTCCGCGAGCCCCGCGACCGGCTCGTACAGCATTCATCAGAAAGAGCAGGCGGAGATCGTCGCCGAAGCGCTGAAGTCCGTATAAAGAAGTTCCCGCAAAGGCGCAAAGGCGCAAAGCAAACCAGTTCAGGCAGTTCGCAGCATGTTCTCTTTGCGCCTTTGCGTCTTGCGAGGAGCGTCTTTACCTCGCAAAGTACTTGACAGCAATACTCGCCACGCACCTTACCATCCTCGTCATGGAACCCATGCGGCTTGTTCCACAACCGAAACCAACCACCTGCGCTGCACGACCGCGCCATGGACAATCTTCGCTATATCCGCGAAACCATGGAACGCGCCACGCCGTTTACCGGTATCTCCGGTCGCGGCGAAATGGCAATCGGCGTCACGGCCCTCCTGGCGAGTGTCCTCGCCGCGCAGCAACCAACCTTCAATTTGTGGCTCGCTATCTGGCTCGCGGAAGGTTTGATCTCGCTCCTGATCGCCGGTTGGTCGATGGATCGCAAAGCGCGCGCAGTCGCGGATACCGCTGGTTTCCGGCCCCGGTCGTAAAGCGGTGTTCAGCCTGTCGCCTCCGATAATCGCCGGCGGTTTGCTGACGATCGTGCTTGTTCGCGCCGGACTGACAAGCGCGATTCCCGGCGTTTGGCTGTTGCTTTACGGCACAGGCGTGATCACGGGCGGCATGTTCTCGGTCCGAGCAGTGCCCGCGATGGGTTTTTGTTTTATGGGTCTGGGCGCGGTCGCGCTTTTCAGCCCGCCAGCGTTGGGCCAACTGGTTCATGGCCGCCGGCTTTGGCGGGCTACATTTGGTCTTTGGCGCAATTATTGTGAGGAAATACGGTGGCTAAGCAGTCAACAGCAAAACAGGAAAGTTTACGTAAACAGGATTCGGACGCTCCCGATGCGCGCGCGGCAAGTTCGAAGCAAAAGAGTGCCGCGCCGAATCTCGATCGTCTGATTCACGAGCGTCTGCGTCTCGGAATCATCAGCGCCCTCGCCGCGAACGAGTCGCTGACGTTCAGCGACCTCAAGAACCTGATGAATACCACTGACGGCAATCTCAGCGTTCATGCACGCAAACTCGAAGAGGCGGGATACATCTCCTGCTCCAAATACTTCGAAGGACGACTGCCAAAAACCGAATATAAACTGACGGCCGCGGGCCGCAGCGCCCTGGAAAAGCTATCTCAGCCACATGGAATCGCTGATCAAGCAGATGCGAAACGCCTGAAACCTTTAACCACAAAAGGCACAAAGCGCACAAACCATTCAGAAAAGTCGCGCTAAACCTCCAACCAAGTCGCTCTAAAGCCCTGGTCAAATCCACTCACTGTTAATACAAGTCCGTTTCCGGGCGTCTTAACCCTTGGATTCTGTGGGGTTTTCTGATCGAACTTCACGGCTTTTGGCGCGCGTATACCGCCCCGACTCTATTGTTATGAGAGCAATAATTTCTTTTTACTCCGATGCCCTGAAGATCGCCCTGCAGTCGATCTTTGCGCACAAACTGCGCGCTTTTCTGACTCTGATCGGCATCATCATCGGCGTTGCTTCGGTGGTCACGGTCGGCGCGTCGATCAGCGGTCTCAATACCTACGTCATCGAAAAAATGACCAAGGTGCTCGGAAGCAACCACTTCATGATCGCCCGAATGGCTTTCTCCGGCGACATGGATGACGAAGAGTTTGAGCGCCGAAATCGACGCAACAAGCGACTGAATTGGGACGACTACGAGTGGGTGCGCGATCATTGCCCCTCGTGCTCTGAAGTTGGCGCGCAGGTCGGCAGCGGCACGGATCTCAAGCAGGATGGGATCGAGTTTCCGGGCGCGCAGGTCTTCGGGTCATCGGCAAACATGGTCGATATCGAAGACAAGACTATCGAACTGGGACGCTTCATCTCGGATGACGAAGTGAAACGCTCGGCGATGGTTGTCGTCCTCGGCGGCGACATCAGAGAGAAGTTTTTTCCAAACACCGATCCGATCGGAAAGACGTTGAAGGTTCGCGGCTTGCCGATGCGCGTTGTCGGCGTCGAGGAGAAGCGCGGCGCTTTCTTCGGCGACTCTTTTGACCGCCACATCTACATTCCGGTCACGACTCACTTGCAGATCTTCGGCCGCAACGGTCTACAGATTCACGGAAAGGCCCGTACGCGCGAAACTTTTCATAACGCGATCGAAGACGCGCGCGTAGCGATGCGAATAAAGCATCGTCTCAACGGCAACGAAGAAGACGACTTCGGTCTCGTCAACGTTGAAGAGTTGAACAATCAGATCGACGAGTTTACCGGCACCATCGCCATGGTTGTCATTCCCATCACGATCATCACTTTGTTCGTCGGCGGCATCGTGGTGATGAACATCATGCTGGTGAGCGTCACTGAAAGAACTTTTGAGGTTGGACTGAGAAAAGCCGTCGGGGCAACACGACGCCAGATCCTGCTTCAGTTTCTGATTGAGTCAGGAATTCTTTGCGCGCTCGGCGGAGTGATCGGATCTGCTCGTGGCCTGGGGCATCACTACATTGATCACGACGCTGGCATCGATCACGATGACGATCACCATCGGCTACATTCTGCTCGCGCTCATCGTCTCGACCGCGATCGGAATGATTGCCGGCATTTATCCGGCGTTTAAGGCTGCCAGACTCGATCCGATCCTGGCCCTGACGCAAGCGACGAATAATAATGAAACTTCGACTTCCAAAAGGCATGTTGCGCGAGACGTTGGCGATGGCGCTCGACAGCGTGCGCGGTCACAAGTTTCGCAGTTTTCTGACCGTGCTCGGAATCGTTATCGGCGTCATGACGCGATCTGCATCGCTTCGCTGCTCACCGGCATGCGTCAAAACATCGTCGCGATGATTGAGGAGTATGGAACAAACAACATCTACGCGTTCCATCTCTCGACTGGTCCACGCACGAGCGAAGATCGCTCCGAACGCCTACGCAAACCGCTCACAGTCGCCGATGCGGAAACAATCAAAGCACAGGCTACCGCGGTTGAAGACGTGGCCCACATCGCTCCCAACGTCGGTTACGGCGGTGGGCCATTTGACGACAACATCACTTACCAGGGACGCAACTATCGCTGGGGCAATACGCAGGGCGTTTCTCCAAACTACGACGCGACATCACGAACATCGCATTGAAAGAAGGACGCTTCATCACCGAATCCGACGATCAGCAACGCGCGAACGTGATGGTGATCGGCGTGAATGCGGCGGATGCGCTCTTTCCCGGTTCGAATCAGATCGCCGGCACGCAGGTGCGCATGGGCGGTTACAACTTCGAGATCATCGGCGTGCTCGAAAAACGCAAAGCCGGGTTCTTCGGCGAGAACGAAGAAGACAACGCCGTCTACATTCCGTTTCGCACCGCGCAAAAGTCGCACCGGCCAAGGGTTATCTGTTGATGGTTATTCGCGGCCGCTCGGGCCAGGTTAGCGAAGCACTGACCCAGTCTGAAGAGATTCTGCGCCGCCGCCGCCAGGTGAAGTTTGGCGATCCAAATAACTTCGACATCAAGACCGCCGACAAGTTTATCGAACAGTTTGACAGCATCACCGCGATGGTCGGATTGATCGCGATCGCGATCTCGAGTTTGGGACTACTGGTCGGCGGCATCGGCGTGATGAATATCATGCTGGTGAGCGTCACGGAACGCACGAAAGAGATTGGCGTGCGCAAAGCGATTGGCGCGCGGCGTAGAGACATCGTGCGGCAGTTTCTTTTTGAAGCGATGATGCTGACTTTTCTCGGCGGCGCGCTCGGCGTCTTGCTGGCGGTGGGCATCAGCCAGTTACTGATGTTACTGATTCCGAGTATGCCTGCGTCGATTCCGACCTGGGCGGTTGTTACCGGTCTGACGGTTTCGATCGGCGTTGGGCTGATCTTCGGAGTTTGGCCCGCGCGCAAAGCCTCACGACTCGATCCGATCGAGTGCCTGCGATATGAATAATCCACAGATTACGCCGATTTTAGTGTAATCTGCGGCTGTGGACCGCGACTTCACCAAAGAATTCCTAACTTACATCCAGGTCGAGAAGGGACTTGCGCGCCACACGCTCGAGAGCTACAGACGCGATCTCGAACCGACTACAAAGCCTGGGCCAACATCGAATAGAAAAGGCAGTCACGGAACTCACGCGCGCCGACCTGCGAAAGTGGATCGCGAGTCTTTCGCGTGAAGGACTCGCGCCGACTTCAATCGCGCGGGCAGTCAGCGCGACGCGCGGTTTTTTCAAGTTTCTGATGCTGGATGGTCATATCAAGACGCATCCGGCGGAGGATCTCGATACGCCGCAGCGTTTTAGTTACCTGCCGAAGTTTCTCACCGAAGAAGAGATCAATCGTTTACTTGCAGCGCCTGACATCGCCACTGAAGAAGGCATTCGCGATCGCGCGGTGCTGGAAATGATGTATGCGACGGGACTGCGCGTCTCGGAGATGGTGCGGGTTGAAGCACGCCGACGTCGATCTGCTTGCGGGGCTCGTCGTGTGTCACGGCAAAGGCAATAAAGAACGGCGCGTGCCGCTCGGCAAGAGTGCTGATTCACTGGTTGCAACAGTATCGGCGGTGAAAGCAGGTTACGGAAAGCAGTCGTCGCCCAAATGTTTTTCTGCATCGTGGGCGGCCGTTCACGCGACAATTCGCATGGTCCATGATCAAGCGTCACGCTGAAAAGGCGGGGATCAAAGACGTTTCGCCACACACGCTGCGTCACAGTTTCGCGACTCATCTGTTGCAGCACGGCGCTGACTCGCGTTCCGTGCAGGCGCTGCTCGGCCACAGCGATATATCGACGACGCAGATCTACACGCACATCACCGACGTGCATTTACGTTCGGCCTACGATCGGCATCATCCTCGCGCTCGTATAGAAGTCGTCGACAGGATTACAGGATGTTCAGGATTAGCGAGCCGTCTGAGCGCGAAGTCGCAAGCTTCATTTCCAGCCAACGCAATTTAGAGTTTACTTATCCTGAAGTAGGCGCGACAAACTCAACTCCTCCCGCCGGATACACAATCGATCACAACCGGATTCAACTGGGCCATGGCGAAGCGACTTTCAAGCGCGCCGTTGAAGTGCTGAAGAGCTGGCGACAATTTGATCTTGGTTGGGTGACGATCGTGCCGCGCGGCGTGGCGGTTGAGGTGGGCGCGATAGTCGCGGTAAAGGCGCGCGCGTTTGGAACGTGGTCGCTGAGTGCGTGTCGTGTGGTTTACGTGATCGAGGAGCCGAGGCGTTTTGGGTTTGCTTACGGCACGTTGCCGGATCATGTCGAACGTGGAGAAGAGCGTTTTATGATCGAGTGGCTTGCGGACGATTCCGTCTGGTACGACATCCTGGCGTTTTCGCAGCCACGGCATCCGCTCGTCAAACTCAGCAAGCCCCTGGCGCGCATGCTGCAAAAACGATTCGCGCGGGAGTCGATGTTGCGTGTCGCCACTGAACTCACGGAAATTCCTGGCTCGACTTCACCGCGCCCGGCAGCAACTCTTTTGCAGTGACACAGGACGGCGATTGTCTTCCCAGTTTTCGAAAAATCAGATCAACGCACTCTTCCGCCAAGACTGCGATACGTCGTAAGTTTACCGCCCACAATCGAAAACAGATTTTTGAATTCGCGGATGTTCGCGAATGAAATGCCGGCGCGTGATGTTTTGCTCGTCTTGATTCTCGGTGCGTGGAAGCGGCCGCACGCCTGAATAGGTAAAGAGAATATGTTCGCGCGTAAGTCGTGCGGCGGGAAACGCAAGATTTGTCTCGGCGAGCAGATAGTCAATTTCCCAAAGTTCGCTGCGGACCTGATCCGGGTCATCTTCGAAGCGAACGTCAGTGGTTCCGATCAGATAGTTTCCGTTCCAGGGAATGATGAAGAACGGCCGGCGATCACTCTGCGCTTCCAGATAGATCGCGGTTGACGAAGCGCCCGGCAAATGGCGGCACAACGATGTGACTTCCTTTTGTCCCGCCAATCAACGTTGACTTTCGACAGGCGCTCGTTCGAGCAACTGATCGACCCAGGGCCCGGCCGCATTTATCGACCACTGCGCGCGTGCGCCGTTAAATTCGTTTCCACCTTCAGAGACAAACTCGACCCCTGAAACTGTGCCGCCTTCAGCCAACAATCTTCGTCACGGCGTGTATGGTCAAAACTTCAGCGCCGTGCTCGCGTGCGGCAAGCACGTTCTCCAAAACGAGCCGCTCAGCAAATTCAACTTGCGCGTCGAAGTAAAGTGCGGACGCCGAGCAAACCTTCGGATTCAGTCCCGGCGAATCTTTCAGCGTTTCCGCGCGTGAAAGCATCCGATGACGCGGCAGCGACTTGCCAAACGAGAGCAGGTCGTAAGCAATCATGCCGGCGCGAATCGTCCACGGTCCGCGCTTGCTCTCGTTTGTAAATCGGAATCGTGATCGGCAGCGGCCGTACGAGGTGTGGCGCGATTCGCAGCAGCGTTTCACGTTCACGAAGAGACTCGCGAACAAGGCCAAACTCGAAATGCTCGAGATATCGCAAGCCGCCATGAATGAGTCGCGTCGAAGCGCTGCTGGTGCCGCCGCCGAAGTCGCCTTTGTCCACCAGTAAAACTTTCAGCCCGCGCATCGCGGCATCGCGCGCGATCCCGGCGCCATTGATGCCGGCGCCGATAACGATCGACATCGTAAAAACGATCCAGGTTCGTAGAAGTGAGTCGCACCATATGGTGTCAAGCGTGCACTGTCTCAGGCAAACAACACGCGTTCGAATTGTAGATAAACTTCACGTGATTGGCCCATCTAAAATTTGAGCTTTCTCAAGACTCGAATCCTGCACTTCGCTATCCGCTACACGTGCTTTGAGAATCCTCAATTCACTCGCATTCGCCTGTTAAAGCCTCTTGCGGGCATACGCTTTGCTCAGCCTCAACGCAACAACCGCACTTCAGATCAAGAAGGAGCAATAACAATGAGAGTCTCCCGACCTAACGTCAGCCTTCTCCTTTCACTTTTACTCATCCTGTTTCTCAATCACCGTAACCGCCCGCGCCGACAATGACGATGAACCCGACGAATACGACGTTAAAGCTCGCGTCGTGCGCATCAGTTTGATCGACGGCGAAGTTAACCTGAAACGCAACGGCAATCAGGACTGGGAACGCGCCCGCCTGAATTATCCGCTCGTCGAAGGCGACACTGTCGCCACGGATAAAGACAGCCGGCTCGAAATACCAGATCGATGCGCGCAACTTCGTGCGACTCAGCGCGAACACGGTCCTGCGTATCGTCACCTTGCGCGACGAGGGAATCGCGCTCAGCGTAGTCGAAGGAACGGCCATGCGTTCGACTCGCGAAGTTTGACCGCGAACGCGAATACTTCGAAATCGACGCTCCGAAAACTACGCTCGCCGCGGAAAAGACTGGTCTTTACCGGATCGACGTGCCGCGCGAAGGGCGCGTTCGTTTGACTGTGCGCGACGGCGGCAGCGCCCGAATTTATTCAGACACTTCCGGCTTTGCGCTGCGCGACGGTCGTTCCGCCGAGCTAGTGATCACCGGGGACAACGCAGGCGATTGGGAATTCCTGGCTACCATGCCCACACGACGCCATCGACGATTGGATAACCGAACGCGAGCGCTATCTCGCCCAGCGTCTCGTCACGACGATAAGTATTACGACGAGTACGTTTGGGGCGCGGAAGAACTGGACGCCTATGGCGACTGGACGCTACACGGACGACTTCGGCTGGATCTGGCGACCGCGTCATGCCGGTCTTGCGGGCTTACAGCGATTGGGCGCCGTATCGTTACGGTCATTGGACGTGGGTGTCCGCCGTATGGCTGGACGTGGGTCGGATACGAGCCGTGGGGTTGGGCGCCATATCACTACGGCCGCTGGGTTTACCACAACAACTATTGGGCGTGGGTGCCGCGCAGTAAATTTCATCGCAAACGGAGTTGGTGGCGGCCTGCGCTGGTCGCGTTTGTCTTCAATGTCTCGTTCGGAAACGACATTTGCTGGTATCCGTTGTCTTACTACCACCGAGATCCGCATTCGCGGCGGTATCGTCACTACGATCGCCGCCCGGGTTATGGCGGCGGCGGGCACGGCGGCGGCAATAATGATGGCGGCGGCGGACGCAACGACAGGCGTTATGACGAAAACAAGAGCTGGCGAGGCGTGACGCGTGTTCCGCGAAGAGAGTTTGGAGATCCCGACGGACGAGGGCGCGCCATAAATGATGAGGCAGTTGCACGCAGAGTCGTCGACACGGCGCCGCAAAACGGTGAGTTGCCGCGGCGTGGTGGGTTCGCGAGCAATGGACCAGGCAATGAAGGCGAAATGACTCCTGGGCGTCCGGTTCGCCGTGTTCCGGTGATTCAGCTTCCGGAGCGTCGCACAGGCGCAGGTGAACGGACGCCCGGCGTAGCCCTCGACGAAGAACTACGACGCTCGCGTGTGTTTCGCGGTCGAGAACCCAGAACCGCGGAACCCCGCGAACCAAATCGCGAACCAAATACAACAACTGCGAATCCGGTAACCGAGACACGGCCGACCGGCGCGGTTGTGAGTCCGGAGCCGGAGACGCCGCGGCAGCCGCGACCTGATGGTCCGGGACGTGTGGTGCGACCGACGATGCCGGATGGAGTTGAAAAGCGCGAGCGGGGCCGCGTGGGGATCGAAGATGGCCCACGACCTGCGCCGCCTGAGCCGCCCGCCCCGCGTTCGGAACCGCGTTCGGAACCGAAATCTACGACGCCACCGCCGGAGCCGCGTTCCGATCCGAGAGAGTCGCCAAAGGTGCAGCCGAAGTGGGAACGACCGGAAACACCGCGCTCTGAGCCACGCTCTGAGCCGCGTTCCGAGGCACCGAAATCGGACGCACCGCGTTCGCAGCCACGATTTGAGTCGCCCAAACCGGAGGCACCGCGATCAGAAGCACCGCGTTCTGAGCCATCCCGTTCGGAGTCACCGCGGCAAGAGTCGCCGCGTTCTGAGTCGCCACGATCGGAACCGTCGCGGCAAGAGTCGCCACGACAAGAATCACCGCGGTCCGAATCACCACGCTCGGAGTCACCTAAATCGGAGTCGCCGCGAAGCGAATCACCAAAACCCGGGAAACCAGACAGACCCGACAATTAACACGGGCCTTTTGAAGAGAACAAGTCAGGAAGAGGGGCTTGCCCCCGCTCTGGAGAATCGGCAGGCGGGGGCAAGCCACCCTTCCTGACTTGTTCTTTCTTCCTGACTTGTTCTTTCCTCTGTTTCTACTTGTTCTTTCTCTACCTACTTCTTTTCTCTTTCTACTTCTTTTCTCTACCTAGTTTCTTTTCCCTTCCTGGCTAGTTCTTTTATCTTCCTAGTTCCTTTATCTTCCTAGTTCCTTTATCTTCCTAGTTCCTTTATCTTCCTAGTTTCTTGCTCTTCCTAGCTAGTCTTTCTCTTTCTAGTTGTTCTCTTCTTAATCGTGTGTGCCTTCTGTGCCTTTTTGTGGCTCGATCTTCATCCGTGGCAACTTCCGCACGTGGCCGTCGACGACCGAATCGGTTTCACCGATCTGCATCGCGCCCATGCGTCTGTAAAAACCTGCCGCATTCGGATCGGCTGAAATCTCGACCGCTCCGACCTCAGCGCCGCGGCTCGCTCCATCGCATCGAGAAAGAGTTCCTTGCCGATGCCTGTACCGATAGACGCTGGCGTCACCCACATGTGTTCCAGCTCCGCCTTATTGCCCTGCGACAGCAAAGCGCGTAGAACCCGCGTATCTCGCCGTTTCCTCAGCGACATAAACGTGATTATCGCGAATGAAATCGGATGAGATGGTGAGGTCCGCTTCCCAATGCGGATCCAGTGCTCGGGATATCCCCAGTAACGCTTCGCATCAAGCGCGATTTGCGTCAGCGTTGCTGCTTCTTCGGGTGATGACCGCCTGATCATGACTTTACGGCAGCTGCCAGCTTGTGCCATCCGCATAATCGATACGCACGATGATCACGCGACTGTTCGAGACGATCCACGTTCGTTATTGTTGAGTGCAGTCAAACTGATCGTTTGTGGTAGGCGGCTTGGTGATGGTAACTATCAGTTCTTTTGTCTTGCCCGGGCCAATCTTCTCCTCACTCGTGAATTGCTGCCGTCCGATCTCGGTTTCCGTGCCGCGCTCGAAGAAGACATAGTCCCAGTCGACGGATTTGATCGCTTTGTTACTGGAATTTTTTACCGTTGCTTTGTAAACAAAAACGTAGCGAGAACGCGTCTTTTTGATGTTTCGCGGCGATGTTTGCGGCGTCGGCCTTTGCTTCTCTCTTTATCTTGTCGATCTCGGCGGAATTGCCGCGCTTGGCGTCTTCGATTCGTTTCTCGTTTCTGGTGCGCGCCCTGACTTCGTCGAAGTTTTCAATTGGCACCACCGAACGGATCTCTTTCCCATCCGATCCGTTCCTTGCTCCAACTATGACGGGTCACTTCCGCACTGGAGGGATCCGATGCACTCGAAACTGATTGCGCCCTGGAGACTGTCGCGGCCAGTGCGAGTAAGAGAGCCAGACTGAAGTATCTCATCGCAGCTACTCCTCGAGGAAATTAATGGCGGGGTTGTAATAATACTATCGTCGCCGGAAACAAAGAAGCCGGGCCGAGGGAGATTCCCGCGGCCCAGCCAATTTGATTGCTACCAGCAGAAGCCGACAGTGGGGAGAGTAATTAGAAGACATACCTGATGCCGACGATGATACGGCGATTACCACCGTCCGTATCCCACTGTCTCAGGAAGCCCGGAGCCGTAACAACTGAGTTCGGAGTTCCGAAGTCGCGAGTGTTGGTGAAGTTGAAGAAGTCAGCGCGAAGTTGTAGGCGCTGATTTTCACCGATTCTCGTGTTCTTCAGTAGACCGAAGTCGACGTTGTTGAGACCGTCGGCGCGGAGGATGTTGCGTCCCGCATTGCCGACGCGCTCGTCCGTTCTGCAGCGACTCTGAAGAGAGCGTTGCCGGATGGCGGTGCTGACCGTGCCGCGAAGCGCGAACAACTCCTCAACGCTCATGTTCGAAACATCGAGATTGGTGATCGACGTTCGGACGAGTCGCAATACCGATGGCTGACGCAAGGCCGCCCAGCGTTCCGGAGAGGTCACTCGGATTCAACGGCGAGAACGGCGCACCGCTCTGGAAGTTGAAGTTTGAGTTAAGCTGCCATCCGCCCAGCACGTGTCCGGCTAAAGCCTTTCTGTTCGCTGAAGAACGGCAACTCGTAAACGAAGTTACCTGCGAGACGAAGCGGACGGTCGTAGGACGATCTTCGCTCGATCGAGCCGGCGGTTGAAGGGATCCTGCGCGAGCGCGATTTCCGCGTTCGAGTTGTTGAAGATCTCCGACATGCTGTCGATGAAAGAGCTCCAGGTGAAGTGGACACCGGCGCTGACGCCGCGGCTCAGCCGTTTTTCCATGCTGGCTTGCATCGAGTGATAGATGGATGAGCCTGAGTTTGCGCGCAGACGAATTGGTCCAGTCAAGTGGATCGGTTCGGATAGCCGGATCGGCCAGTGTCGGGTCGGTCGTTCTGAAGCGCACCGGATTGCCGTCGATGCTCTCGAAGAGCCCGGTACCTTTGGAACCGACATAACCAACGCGGAACACCAGGTCGCGAGTGACTTCACGCTGCAGTTCAAAGCTGAACGAATCGTAAACCGGCGATGCGAAATCAGGCGTGACTTGCGTACGCGTGAAGATAGCCGGGTTCACGGGAAGGGTCTGGAACGTAGCGAACGCATTCGGCACGTTCGTGCACATTGAACGCCGCGACAAACGGGAACGAACTCCAGATGTTCAGCGCGATGTTGGTGTAGGCGTAATCGTGCGTGCGGGTGTATCCGCCGCGGATGACTAGCTTGTCGCCGCCGGTGATGAAACCCATGATGCCGTCGTTGCTGGTGCGCGGGTTCCAGTTGAAGCCGAGACGCGGCTGCCAGTTGTTCTTATCGCGTCCGGGGATTGGGTTTACCTTGAAGCGCGGATCGTTGCCGGACGCGGCCAATACCGGCTCGTTGAACTCAACGAGATCCTGAATCGGCTGGCCCGCATTCTCGTAACGCAGTCCGAGCGTAAGGGTCAAGTTGGGTTTAACCTTCCACTCGTCCTGGCCATAGAAATAGAAGTCGTGCCAGTCGAGATGCAGAACGCGAGCGACGCCCGGCAGGTCTCTATTGATTTGCACGTTCGCGAGATCGTTCACGAAGTTGTTCAGATCGGTGTAAACGAGGTGACCGCGCGTCGTCGGTTTGAAGAGTTGGTGCAACTGGCTGCGATGGATATCGACGCCGAATTTCCAGCCGTGATTACCGGTCGTGTACGACAGGTTGTTCTGGATCTGGAAAGTGTTGCGGAAAGAGGTCTGCGGCAGGTTAGCTGCCAAACCAATAGCGGTGCGCGTGGCGCCCGCATTCAGGCCCGTCATGCCGAGGTCGGTAATCTGGATTGACGGAATCGCTTCGGCTCTCAGATCCGCGGCGACTGTCGCGCTGGCGGCACGCAGATAAGCCAAACGCAGTTCGTTAACCATCTTCGAACCGAGAATGCTGTTGAGGGCGAGATTCACGCCCTGATTGCGCGAAACGTTTGCCGATTCATAACCCGACGGCGTCGATTGACCGGCGCCGACCGTGTCCTGATCCTGGTAAATGTAACGACCATTGAGCGTGTGGTTATCGCTCAAACGATGGTCGACGCGAATTGACTGCTGCCAGTCGTTGAAAACAAACGAGCTCGAACCAGTCAGCGATCCGAGTGGCACGTTGAAAGTTTGTCCATTGACCGTAAACGGGCGGGTTGTTCCATTCGGTGCTTGTGCCGCCGGCAGGAAACCCAGGAGAGCCTGAATTTGCGGACGATTTCCAACTTGCTGCTGGAGAAGCTGTCGTCCGGCTTCAGTCGGCACACCCTGAATCGTTACGCCCTGGCCCAAACGTCGATCCCACCAGCGCTGCAATGCGAAGAAGAAGAACGTGCGGTCGGTGCCGCTGATGGTGCTTGCACCACCTTCGCCGAAGCTCGGCAGATGCAGCGGGCCGCCAACGGTGAAGCCTGCCTGGTTCTCAACTCGGAACGGCGCGATCTGGCGCGACGGATCCGCGGAAGCCTTGTTGCAGAAGCCGCCATTCTTGTTGAGGTTGCTGCACGCGTTCAGGTGATTGTTGTTATGGAACCAGAAAGCAGAACCATGAAACTCGTTTGATCCACTCTTCGTGATCGCGTTGAAAACGGAACTGCTGTTGCGGCCGTATTCCGCGCTGAACTGATTCGTCACCAGTCTTACTTCCTGAATCAGGTCAGGATTGTTGAGTTGGACCACGCCGCCGCCGACGCCAAAGTCGTTGTTGTCCTGGCCGTCGAGCAGGAAGTTGTTCGAACGCAAACGGCCGCCGTTTGACGAATAGTTAATGCCATTCGTGAAACCGGACTGGTTCGATTGCAACTGGCTGACTCCGGGCGCCGAAAGCGCAATGTTGTAAACGTTGCGATTCGTGGCGATCGGCAGTTCCGCCAGACGTCTGTTGTCGAAACGCGTGCCGACTTCAGTAGTCGTTGTATTAAGAATCGAAGCGTTTTCGACTACGTTAACGATCTCCGCGACGCCGCCGGTTTTCAGCGCCACGTCGACGGTTGCCGCCTGGTTCAGCACAAGGCTGATTCCTGACTGCACATACTTGGCGAAACCAGTGGACTCGACAGAGACTTCATAATCGCCGACCGGCATGCCGGTAAAGCGATAACGACCGTCTCCGTCGGTCACAGTGGTTCGCGATTCATTTGTTTTTACGTTTCGCACTGTCACCGTCGCATTGGTAACAACTGCTTGCTTTTCGTCTTTGACCTCACCGGAAATCGATCCGGAAGTCTGAGCTAGAGCAGGAACGGTAAGAAACGTGAGCAAAGCTGCGAACAGCAGAAAGAGTTTTGTGGCTTTAGTCATCAGTTGTCTCCTTTTGGCACGGCTTGGTGATAACCCTGGGTGTGGTCGAGGTTCGTCCGAACCTCTTGACTGTCTTGAAGGTGCCTTGCGGCGGTTCCGAACAGGCAACCTACATTCCGCGACGGTTAGCGAGTGGGCAAAAGAGTAATAAGTGTAAATTGACGCAGAGATTATGCGGTCGGCGTTATCGCGAGGTGCTACGGCAGACAGAGAAACTCAGGCGTGCCTCTTCAAATCTTTGGAATTAATCCAATCTCTTGAAGTCGGCGTCTAAAGTATTCAAACGAAATTACGGATCTGGGATCGTCTTCAGTGAAGAACTAACCCTGAAGCTGTCACGAACCGGCGGCTTCGCCAGCGGCCTCTTCGTGATGCTCGGTGGTGTAAAGACGAAGGATGTCCTGCCCCTGGCGTGAACGCGGATCAATTGTGCGAAGATGCTTTCGACCCTGCATCTCCCAGATCGCCGTTACTACTCCATCTTTCTCCACTGCGTGATAGGTAATCTCTTCGTTGCTTGCTTCGGGCGCGGTCTCGGTTGCATTGACTTCCGCGCCTTCGCTTATTGCGGTTTCGTTCTCAGACATACTAACTCAAACACTCTCCAATCTTCTTGCGGTAGGATTTTTAGGTGGGCGAATTGTTGCACACGCTCGTTACGAGTGTCCAGCCTGCCACAAAGAGGCACACAAATTACAAAGCCACAAAGAAGCACATAAGTCACAAACTCATCAGAAGCATTTGTGAATTATGTGCCTCTTTGTGGCTTCAGACGCGCTGGCGTAAAGCGAGCTCGATCGCTTTGCGTGGCGCGACGACGCCCCAGCCCTGTCTTTCAACTTCCACCCCGGAGACTCGTTCAGCGGTTTCAATCAAAATTCTCTTTATCTGTTGTGGCGTCAGTTTCGGATTCGCCTCCAGCATGCACGCCGCGATCGAAGAAACGATCGGCGCCGCGAAAGAGGTTCCATCGACGAATTTGTAATGCTGATTGATCACGTTGCCTTCGCGCAGCTTGATCGTAATCAACTGGCGCAGGAGTGAAACGGGCAAGTCGCGAGCTTCGTCGAGATCTTTGTCCACGCCTTCGTGCGAGAGGATGATGTTGCGAAGCTCCGCGTCCGCGGCAGCGTCGAGCTTGGCGTAAAGATGAGCTTCGTCGGCAGTGGGCGTGTGGGGCAGGATCGGCCCCGCAACCCAGATACCCGGCGCGATCACTTCCGGTTTTTGCAGACCGTCGATGGTTGGACCATACGACGAACGATACATTCCGCGGCGTGCTCGATCGAGTGAGTTCTGATCGTCAAGCCCGCCGACTGCGATCGACGACGGAGCACTCGCAGGCGGTAAAACCGGATGCCCCGGCGCGAGCCCCGCATTACCCACCGCGCACACCACCGTCATCCCCGCCTTCACAACCTCCTCGACTAACTGGCACAGGGAATTGTGCAGATAAGATTGTTCAAAGTCTCCGCCCGCGGAGATATTGACGATCTTAATTCCGTACTTGTCCCTGTTTCCAAAAATCCAACGCAAACCCGTTTCGATATTGCTTTCCGGAATCCGGCCTGACTTCCCGATCTTGACGAGCACCACCTTCGCTTCCGGCGCAATGCTTCGATAAAGACCGTCGGAAAGATGGCCGTTACCGGCCGCAACGACCGACGTCATCATGCCGTGCCAACTGAAAGCGTCGGGCTTGTTCAAGAGTGCGGGATCGTCGTAGGTGTCGAAGATGCTGTGATAGGCGACGATGCGATTTTTTGGTTCAGTCAGGTCTTTATGAGCATAGAAGCCTGAATCGAGAAAGGCGATCGTGACGCCGCGGCCGGTGTAATGCTCGTCGGCATCCATTCGGACCGGAACTGGCAACGCGTTGACGGTTAAACTCTCCACAGATTGCACAGATTACACCGATTTCACTTCCCTGTAATCTGTGTAATCCGTGTTGCTTCGTCGCTTGCCACACCTCTGCTCGCCTGATAATCTTCGAACTCTACACCTTAGTTGCGTTAAAGGAGATTTTTGTAAATGAAGACGAGAAATTTGTCGATCCTACTGGCGTCGCTCTTTGTGATTGCAGGCGCCGTTTTTGCCGCCGGCGCGCGTGCCGAGGGTGAGATTCCCGCGCCGCCTGCGATTGGCGCTACCATCGAAGACTTTACCCTTCCTGACGCCGACAACAAGGAACGCTCGCTCAAGTCGCTGGCCGGAAAAAATGGCACCGTGCTGCTGTTCGTCGCCGTCCAGTGTCCGGTTTCCAACGCTTACAACGAGCGCATGGAAAAACTGGCCCAGGAATACAAAGCCAAGGGCATCGCCGTGATCGGCATCAACTCCAACGTCGCCGAGGACGCAGCCGCAGTAAAAGCACATGCCGGCGAAAACAAACTCAGCTTCCCGATCCTGAAAGATCCAGGGAACAAGATCGCCGACAAACTGGGCGCGACCGTCACGCCGGAAGCTTACTTCCTCGACGCGAACAACAAACTCGTCTATCACGGACGCATCGACAATTCACGCAACGCGGCCCAGGTCGAAACCAGCGACCTGCGTAATGCTATCGAAGCAGCACTTGCCGGTAAGGCAGTTGAAAAAACCGAAGCCAAAGCTTTTGGCTGCACTATCAAAAGAGCCTAAGCAATGCGTTTTTCGAAAGCGATTATCTTAATCGCGCTCTGCATTTTCATCGGGAGTCTCGCGACGCCGGCCCAGAAGAAAAGGGGCCGCGTCGCGAAACCCCGGCAACCCGTGACCGTTGTCGAGGCGATCGATACCGAGGCGCTCAAGAGTTTAATCACCCAAAGGCAACAGCCGTTGCTCGTAAACTTTTGGGCCACCTTCTGCGACCCGTGCCGCGACGAGTTTCCCGACCTGGTGAAGATAGACGAGGATTATCGATCTCGCTCGCTCGAGTTTGTAACCGTCTCACTCGACGATATGAGTGAGATCAAAAATGAGGTGCCGAAGTTTCTCGACTTGATGAAGGCGAAGATGCCGGCTTACCTGCTCAATGTTCCCGATCCCGAACCCGCCATCAACTTCGTGGATCCGAGATGGCAAGGCAGCCTGCCCGCAACTTTTCTCTACAACGAAAAGGGCGAAGTTGTTTACAAGCACGTCGGACGCATCAATACAGCGGAGCTGCGCGAAGCAATCGAAAAGGTAGTGAAGAAAAGCGATGGGCAGTAGATCTTCGTACTTTGTACTTGGTGCTTGGTACTTGGTTCTTTGTACTAGTGCGTTTCAAATCAAAGGGCAAAGCACAAAATACAAAGCACAAAATACAAAGTACACAGTACAGGTTCAAACCTCCTAATGATTACTCCCGATGTTATCGCCGCCCATAACCTCACAACGCAAGAATTCGAGCGAATAAAGGAACTGCTTGGCCGTGAACCGAGTTTTGCGGAACTCGGGATCTTTTCGGTCATGTGGTCCGAACACTGCTCGTACAAATCTTCCCGCATTCACTTAAAAAGATTGCCGACTACGGGTTCGCGCGTGATCGTTCCGCCCGGCGAGAACGCGGGCGTCGTGGATCTTGGCGACGGCTGGTGCGCGGCGTTCAAGATCGAATCGCATAATCACCCGTCGTTTATCGAACCTTTTCAGGGTGCGGCAACCGGCGTCGGCGGAATTCTGCGCGACATCTTCACGATGGGCGCTCGTCCGGTTGCTTCGATGAATAGTTTGCGTTTCGGATCGCTGGACCATTCGCAACACGGGCGCCGCAATCGATCACTGCTCGCCGGCGTAGTTGCGGGTATCGCGCACTACGGGAACGCGTTTGGCGTCGCGACTGTCGGCGGTGAAGTCGCGTTTGATGATGCCTACTCCTTCAATCCTCTCGTCAACGCTTTTGCACTCGGTCTCGTGCGGCACGATCAGATCTTCTTCGGCAAAGCGACGGGAATCGGAAATCCGGTGCTTTACGTCGGCGCGAAAACCGGACGCGACGGTATTCACGGCGCGACGATGGCTTCGGCGGAGTTTGACGAAGAGGCTCTCGAGAAACGTCCGACCGTTCAGGTCGGCGATCCTTTTCTTGAAAAACTGCTGCTCGAAGCGTGTCTGGAGGCGATGCGGAGTGGTGCGGTGGCGGGAATACAGGACATGGGCGCAGCGGGTCTGACCTCGTCGTCATGCGAAATGGCCGCACGCGCAGGCACCGGGATCGAACTTGATCTCTCGCTCGTCCCGCAACGCGAACAGAACATGACGGCCTACGAGATGCTGCTTTCTGAATCGCAGGAGCGCATGTTGATCGTGGCCCATTCAGGCCGCGAACGTGAGGTCGTCGACATCTTTCGCAAGTGGGACCTTGACGCTGTCGTCATTGGCCGCGTGCGTGATACAGGACGCATGCAGGTGGTTCACCACGGCGAGACAGTCGCAGACATTCCGTGTCGAAGCGTTGACCGACGAGGCGCCGCGTTACGAACGCCCTATGAGTGCGCCGGCTCGAAGCGGTCAAGACCAAAGACCAAAGACCAAAGCACAAAGCACAAAGCACAAAGATCACACAACCGATCTCCTAACGCTCCTCTCCTCCGGCAACATCGCCTCGAAGCAGTGGGTTTATCGCCAGTACGACCACATGGTCCGTACCAACACCGCGATCCTGCCCGGCGCTGACGCCGCGATGGTTCGAATCAAAGAGACTCGAAGAGCGCTCGCGATGACACTCGACGGGAATGGACGTTACTGCGCCGCGAATCCACGCGAGGGCGCGAAACTGATCGTCGCCGAAGCAGCGCGCAACGTCGTGTGTGTCGGCGCCCGCCCCATCGCGATCACTAACTGTCTGAACTTCGCTTCGCCGGAGCGCCCGGAAGTGATGTGGTCGTTCTCGGAAGTTATCGACGGAATGGCCGAAGCTTGCCGCGCCTTCGACACGCCTGTCGTTTCCGGCAACGTCTCTTTTTACAACGAGACGGAAGGGCGCGGGATTTTGCCGACGCCCGTGATCGGAATGGTCGGATTGATCGAAGACGTGCGGCGCGCGGTGTCGCCGGGTTTCAAGAAGGATGGCGATCTGATTGCCCTCATCGGCACGACGCAGGACGACTTGTCGATGAGCGAGTATGCAGTCAGTATTACAGGTGTCACGACTGCCGAGATCGCCGCGGCGGGACAGGTGCCGAAGTTGGATCTCGAACGTGAGCGCGGAGTCCAGAAGACTTGTCTCGAAGCCGCCGAAGCCGGGTTGCTGCTTTCAGCGCACGACTGCTCCGATGGTGGAATCGCCGTTGCGCTTGCCGAGTCGTGTTTCTCGTCGCTGGGTCGCGAAGCAATTGGCGCGAATGTGAATTTGACCGAGCAGCTTGACGCGACAACACTCCTCTTCAGTGAATCGCCGTCGCGAATAATCGTCACCTTCGCGTCTTCTGACGCCGATGCGCTTCGGGAAATCGCCGCTCGAAACAGTGTCCCTTTTCTGATCCTCGGCCGCGTTGGTGGAAATCGCTTAACTATCGCCGTCAACGATGCTGAAGCCATCAGTGCAAATCTATCTGAACTGGAAGACACGTGGCGCACCTCTCTCTCTCAGAAACTTCAGGCCGAAGTAGTCGCATGATTGTTTTTGTGAGACGAAGAGTAGAACAGTCAGGAAGAGGGGCTTGCCCCGCTCTGGGAACTTAGGGCGGGGCAAGCCACCCTTCCTAACTTGTTCATTATTCATAATGTGTTCTTTGCCTAACGACTCCTAATGCATCCCGTCATCTACCTCAACAAGACCATGGTAGAGGCGACGAAAGCCCGCGTCGCGCCGGTTTCCTCCGCGATGCTTTACGGACGCGGCGTCTTCACTACTCTCGCAATCCACAACTCACAGCCATTTCTCTGGTCCAAACACTGGCAACGACTCACCTCACACGCCAAAAAACTCGACATCGACTACACCGGTTGCACTGAAAAAGGTGTCGGCGATGCCCTCAAAAAGTTGATCGCGGTCAACCAGGTCGAAGAAGGTCGCGCGCGAGTGATAATGCTCGCGCGCAGTGGGCGCGACGTTTGGAGAGCAAAAGTGCCCGGCGGGAAGAAGACGGATCTTTTGATCATGACCGGCGAACCGCAGAAGGTTTCACCAAACGGATTGTCGCTCGCCGTCTCGCCTTATCGCGTGAACACCGTCTCGCCGCTTATCCGGAATCAAGAGTTTGAACTACCTCGATCACGTGCTCTCGTGGGAAGAAGCCCAGAGCCGCGACTTTGACGAAGCTGTCGTGCTGAATGAACGCGGTGAGATTGTTTCCGCAACTACAGCAAACCTGTTCTGGGCCAAAAACGGCACGCTGCACACGCCGACGTTGAGTACCGGCGCTCTCGCCGGCATCACGCGCGAATGCGTGATCGAGATCGCCAACAAACAATTTCATACCGCTGCTGGAGGGCATTTACGAGATGAACGATCTCACGGATGCGGACGAGATCTTTCTGACGTCTTCGAGCCTCGGCGTCGCTCCTGTCACCACGTTTGACTTCCGTCGCTACGCACCAGGAAACCTGACCACATTGATCGCACAGGACTACAAGCTTTAGTAAACTTAAACGGCAGCGATCGAGTCTCTGTCAATCAAAGATACGAGTTTAGTTGACAAATTCACAAAAGTTACAAGATCGGTCGGTTACTGTGCCGCTTCCCTTAGACACTCGGAAATGCGATAACTTGCCAAGACTGGAAAGTCGTTCCAATTCTTGTTCAATCACCAATCTAAGAGAGTCTTGTCTGCAATGAGCACTGTAACTGAAGAAGCCTCGGAAACAACTGAACCAAAAACACATAAGTGGGTCTATCTTTTCGAAGAAGGGCCCGGAGACGACAAAGCGCTGCTTGGCGGAAAGGGCGCCGGGCTTTGCGAGATGACGCACGCCGGATTGCCCGTGCCGCCGGGCCTCATCGTCACCACCGAAGCCTGCAATGCGTTCTTTGAAAACGATAAATCTTTCCCGAAGGGTTGTGGGACCAGGTGAAGGAAGGTCTGAAGAAGATCGAAGAGAAGGTCGGGAAACGTTTCGGCGATCCGAAAAATCCACTCCTCGTTTCGGTTCGCTCAGGCGCGGCGTTCTCAATGCCGGGCATGATGGACACAGTGCTGAACCTCGGTTTGAACGAAGAGACGGTGCAGGGCCTGGCTGAGCAGACCGGCGATCTGCGTTTCGCCCTTGATGCGTATCGCAGGTTTGCGGGTTTGTTTGGCGAGATCGTGATGGGCGTCGCTCACGAGAAGTTTGAACGAGTGCTCGATCGTTTCAAGGCGCAAACACAGGGCGGGCGCGACACGGATCTAAAACCCGATCACCTGCGCGAGATCATCGCCGCCGAAAAACAGATCATCCTCACGGAACAACACGCCATTCCCGAAGATCCATACGAACAACTGCGCGTCGCGATTGCCGCCGTCTTCAACTCGTGGATGGGCCGTCGCGCCATCGACTATCGACGCGTCAATCGCATCCCCGACTCTCTCGGCACGGCCGTCAACGTGCAGGCGATGGTGTTTGGAAACATGGGCGCCGGCAGCGGCACCGGGGTGGCCTTCACGCGCAATCCGTCGACAGGAAAAAAAGAGCTTTACGGGGAGTACCTGCTGAACGCGCAGGGCGAAGACGTTGTCGCCGGCATCGGACGCCGCATCCGATCAATGAACTGAAAAAAGAGCTGCCTGAAGTTTACGATCAGTTTGCTTCGATAGCCGGTCTGCTCGAAAAGCATTACGGCGATATGCAGGACTGCGAGTTTACGATCGAACGCGGCAAACTCTGGATGTTGCAAACGCGCACCGGCAAACGCAGTGGCGCCGCCGCCGTTCGCATCGCCGTCGAGATGGTTTACGAAAAAGTGATCGACAAAGCCACCGCGGTCAAACGCGTCACTCCCGAACAGCTCGATCAACTTCTCCATCCAACTGTCGATCCAAAAACGAATGCGACCGTGCTCGCAACCGGACTGCCGGCAAGTCCGGGCGCGGCACAGGGCCAGGTTGTCTTTAGTCCTGACGAAGCGGAAGAGATGGCGCGCGACGGTGCGCGCGTGGTGCTCGTCCGTATGGAGACGAGTCCTGACGACTTTCACGGCATGGTTGCCGCGCAGGCAATCGTCACCGCACGTGGCGGCATGACGAGTCACGCCGCCGTCGTCGCACGCGGCATGGGCAAGACCTGCGTCAGCGGCGCGAACGCGTTGAATATCGATTACGGTCAGCAGCAGTTCACGGTTGACGGCACCGTCGTCACAAAAGGTGAATGGATTACGGTTGACGGTTCGACCGGGCGCGTATTTCTCGGCCAGGTGCCGACGATTCAGCCCACACTCGACAACGATTTTTTCAAGCTCATGACGTGGGCCGATAAGTTTCGCCGCCTGCGCGTGCGTGCAAACGCCGACACGCCGCTCGACGCAAAAACCGCGCGGCAGTTTGGCGCGGAAGGTATCGGACTCTGCCGGACCGAGCACATGTTCTTCGGCGACAAGCGTCTCGCCGCGATGCGCGAAATGATCCTTTCGGAAGGGGTGGGCGCGCGTGAGAAGGCGCTGGAAAAACTCCTGCCCCTCCAACGCGGCGACTTCATCGGGATCTTTCGCGAGATGGCCGGATTGCCGGTGACGATTCGTCTCCTCGATCCGCCGCTTCATGAATTTCTACCGAACGGCGAAGAGCTCAGCAGCGAGCTCGCCGAACTGAAGATGAAGTTGAAGGGCACCGGCTCGTTGAACGAAATGGACCACGTGCTCGACGAGATCGATCACAAACGAGCATTGTTGCGACAGGTCAATCGAATCCGTGAAGCAAATCCGATGCTCGGTTTTCGCGGCTGCCGTCTCGGACTGCTGTTCCCTGAAGTGACGAGAATGCAGTGTCGCGCGATCTTCGAAGCCGCTTGCAAGGTACAGGGCGAGCGAAAGAAAGTTGAGCTGGAAATCATGGTGCCGCTCGTCTCGCTGAGTGAAGAACTCCGGCAGCAGGCAGAACTGATTCACGAGGTCGCGCGACAGGTGATGGGCGAGCACGGCATGACGATCGAGTATCTGGTCGGTACCATGATCGAATTGCCGCGTGCGGCGTTGATGGCCGATCGAATCGCGCAACACGCGCAGTTTTTCTCGTTCGGCACAAACGATCTTACGCAAACCACGTTTGGGTTGAGCCGCGACGACTCGAGTCGTTTTCTGCCCAACTACATCGAACGAAAGATCATCAAGGACGATCCGTTTCAGGTGCTCGATCGCGACGGTGTGGGCCAACTCGTGCGTATCGGCGCCGAGCGTGGACGTAGTGTGAAACCCAATCTCAAGGTCGGCATTTGCGGCGAGCATGGTGGTGATCCGCAGTCGATCGCATTTTGCAATCAGATCGGGCTCGACTACGTGAGTTGTTCACCATTTCGCGTTCCGGTGGCGCGGCTGGCCGCGGCCCAGGCTGTTCTCAACAAAACTGATGAAGAAGTGATCAGTACACAGGTCTAGTTGAAGTTTTACATTTTGTGGTCCCATGCCCACCTCAAAAGATCTCCAGCAGTTGCTGGAACGCATTCAGCTTCGGCTGGACGAAAGCTTTGTTGGGATCGGGTCGGAAGTTGCCGATCTGCCGCCTGAAGATCTCGCCGAGTTACTGAACCAACTCAATCTCTCGGAAGCGGCCAGCATTGTTTCGATGCTGCCGCTCCCGAAATGTATCGAACTCTACGACCAGCCCACCATGCGGCGGCGCGCCGCGATTGTCGAACATCTCGAGCCTGCCCGCAGCGCTGCCATTCTCGAAGGTCTCTCCGCCGACGAGCGCACCGACGTCGTTCAGAAAATGGGATTGCACGAACGGCATCGAATTCTGCCGAAGTTCAGTCGTGAAGTGCGCGCTGAGTTGGAAGACCTGCTCCAGTATCCGGACCACACCGCCGGCGGAATCATGACGACGGAATTCGTGCGGCTCGATCCGGGCATGACTGTCGGCGACGCGCTGAGACACATTCGCGCGGTCGCACGTGAAAAGGAATCGATCTACGCGTGCTACATCATGGACCCGGAGACGGACCGTTTGCTGGGCGCGGTTTCGCTGCGCGATCTGGTGATGGCCGAACTCGATCGCTCGCTCCTCGAGATCGTCCGTCGCAAGCCGGTTACGGTAAACGCGCTCGACGATCAGGAAGCAGTGGCGCAGAAGATCGCAAAATACAATTTACTCGCGGTGCCCGTCCTCGAACAGGATGGAAGCGTGGTCGGTTTCGTGACCGTCGACGACGTGCTCGACGTGCTCGTTGAAGAGCAGACGGAAGATCTGCTGCGCATGGCGGCGGTCGAACCGGGCGCGATGGACAAGCCTTACTTCGACAATCCGATTTTGCGCGTAGTGCGAAAGCGAATTGGATGGCTGCTGCTTCTGTTTGTCGCCGGCACGCTCACGAGCGCCGTGTTGCATCGTTTTGAAAGCGAACTGGCGGCGGTAGTGGCGCTCGCGTTTTTTATTCCGCTTTTGATTGGTACGGGTGGAAACGCTGGGGCGCAAACTGTGATGACGGTGATTCGGAGTCTCGCGCTGGGTGAACTTGGCGTGCATCAGGCGTGGCGTGTTGCTTTGCGCGAGGCGACGACCGGAATGCTGGTGGGTTTGATGGTGGCACCGATCGCGTTTGGTCAGGCGCTGCTTTGGCAAGTGCCACTCACACTCGCGCTCACCGTGGCAGTAACGATGTTTGCGATCTGTGTGTGGTCCACGACGGTGGGTTCGTTGGTTCCGATCCTGGCCCAGCGTTTTGGTGTCGATCCGGCGGTGCTTTCGGCGCCGCTGATCACGACGCTTGTCGACGCCACTGGATTGATTATTTACTTCACGATCGCGAAAGCAATCCTCGGAGTCTAACTACTTCATCCGTTTGAAAGCGAAAGACTGTGCTTTACTGCCTTCGCCGCCATCAACCGTTGCGGTCAACGAATCGTCGGCGCCTTTGCGATAGATGACTCGTTTCGGGAAGTCGTGTTGTGGGTTTTCGAAGACGGCTTCGGTTCCGGAAGCGCGGGTTAGTTTGAAATCTGTTGCGGGACAACGCGCCTTTGGATGTGCAACGTAATAGATCCCATCCGGACGCTGTTCGATTCGAAGATACTCAAACTCGACGGTCTTTTCTCCGGCGACAGTCCGGCTCATTCCCATCATCGAGCCGCCCGCGACCTGCGTCCAGTGCTCCTCAACCTGAGCTCTCCCGCCCGCTGGTGTCTGCCAGTCTCCCGCGATCCACGCGATGTTTGAGAGCGATGGGGTTTGCGTAGTTGCGTTAGCAATTAAAGCCAACATTACAAGGACGGCGACTGCTGAGAGTGCGAGTTTTAATTTAGGCATTGTGGGCGGAGACTCTACGATAAGCTGGAAGCGGGGGCAAGCCAACCTTCCTGACTTGTTCTTTTCTTCAGGCTGTTGTCTATTCTGGAAAACCTCTGAAGGAATGAACGCTGAGGAATAGAACAGGTCAGGAAGGGTGGCTTGCCCCCGCCGTTCAGTGAATGTATCCTCTGGGCCAAAAGTCGAGCTAACTCACGGAGCTCTCCTCATGACAAAGAAATGGTCCAACGTAAACCTTCCTGGCGCTTTGCACTTCCTAACCGGCAACGTTCGGCACCGCGTCCCCATTTTCAAGCATGAAAAATGTTGTAAAGCATTTCTCCATGTATTAGCAGATCTATTGCGCGATTGGCCGTGCAAGCTAATAGCCTTCGTCATCATGCCCGATCACTTTCATGCGATTGTTAACCCGCGAGACGGGAACATCAGAGGATTTGCGGGCGTGTTGAAAAGCCTCACCGCCAGAAAAATAATCAAAATAACTAACGATAGACGGCTTCAGCGAAGACACTCGGATACAGATGGTTCGACGCATCAAGTCTGGCAGGAGAGTTTCAAAGCCATGCCGCTGTGGAGTCTTTGGATGATCAGGCAAAAGATTGACTACATTCATGCCAATCCGGTTAAGGCTCTCTTAGCCGCATCTGCGAGAGATTATGAATGGACCAGCTTTCGAGCGTTTTATCTTGGCGCAAGTGAACCGTTGCCTGTTGATCGTGATTGGTGGTGGCCTGATGATGAAGAGAAGTTTTTAAGAGCAGTGAAAGAGTTGGGTTGGGAGTTGTAGAAGCGGGGGCAAGCCACCCTTCCTGACTTGTTCTTCTGAGGCGTTCATTTTTGGTCGGGGGTGGCACTGTGCGCGCGCCACCCCTTTCCAATAAACGACCGATTAGCGTGGCGCTGAAGCGAACGCGACATCGGCAACCAACACGCCTCCCGCAAGACGCTCGTCAAAGGAAAACTGTACCGAGCGAATGCTGTTGCGGTTGACTCCGCCGAAAGCAGTCAACGGTATGCGAACCGTGTTCAGTACGTTTTTCGGCACTGGTCCAACCGCTCCCGGCGGAAAGTAGAGCGCTGACGAAACGTCGCTGACTCGCACCGACGAAGTCGCGCCCGCGGAGTCTGTCAGAACCACTCGAAAGTCCTGGGCCAGATCGGCAACGTTACGCGGATCGGCGAAGTTTACGCTGACGCGAAATTGAAGCGCCTGAAAACCGGAGACGTTGCCGAGCGCTGGCGGCAACTCGTTTGTGAAGTTGCCGTTGAAGTTGTTCCAACCTGTCTTGAGCTGGCTCAATCCGCGCGCCGGGGAACGTGCGCTCGGCGTCGTATGCGGCTGTCGTGAATTGACATGTTCCGGCTGACAAAACGCGGGTTGCGGTTGCTCTCCACCACATAACTCAAATGGCGTGAGATTAGTTTGCGCCACTGCGCCGCCGATCGTGTTGACCGTGAGATTAGTGTTGTTCAGCAACCTGTTCACATCCAATCGCAGGTCCGGAAGATCCGGCGCATGATAAGAAACAAAGAGATTGTTTGTTTGAGCTGAAGCGGGCGGCGGAGCATCACCCGTCAGGATCGGGAGGAATTGAGTTTCTCCTCCAACATAAGCACGGAAGAACGCCGTCATGTAGGCCAATCCGGTGCCTCGTTGCTGCGCTTCAGTCAATTTTTGACTCCCCCTTTTCGTGCCACAGTGTGGGTCGGAACGACCGCCCGTTACAAACAAGTCCCAATCGTCGAACCCGCCGGGAATCGCACTCGAAGGCGACCAAACCGTATTGTAAAAATTGTGATTCGCGCCCATGACGAGAACATAGTGCTTGGGAGCTGTATCGCCCGGCACGTTGTAACGCGCATCATCATAGAAGTGAACACCCTGCAGATCGCTCACGTCGCCGTCGCAGTAAGGCAGGAGAACGTTAAGAGCAGCGTTGTTTACGGTGAACCGGCTGAAGTCGACAGGCGCGAGCGGGAAGACGGCTTTGATACCGTAAGGCTTACCCAAAGCGTTGTTCAAAATGAATTGCCGCACGACACCTTCACCGCCGCGCGAGTGGCCCATCGTCCCAACCTGACTCAGATTCAATTTGCCGACAAACTTGGTTCCGACAGGTGCGCCGCCCCTGAGGTTGAAAATTCTCAGCAGGTCGAGATGTCTTTGAAGCAACTCTGCGCGCGCCAATGCGCCGAGGTCGAACACAGTGTTATCGACAGCGTTGATTCCGTTTGCGCTCACTGACACCACGACGTAACCGTGACTCGCCAAAACGTCCGAAACGTAATCGTATCCTCTGTAACTCGGGATCGACTGGCTGTTTTGCGACGTACAAGGCCATTGCAGCAGTTGCGTTCCGCCAATAAAGCAGGTGGCGTGACGTCCGTGCAGCAACAGGATTACCGGATAAGGTCCTCCCGGCAGGTTCGCCGGATAAGTAATCGACGCGCGCAATTCGACTGGACCAGGAAAGTCAGTCGGCGCAAACGCCGTATCGCCAAAATCGTACTCTTCACGTGCGACGGTCAACGGGCCGGGCGTGCCGGGATCCGGTACTTGCGCGGACGCCGACGAAATTGCGGGGACAACAATAAAAAGAAATGCGATAGACAGAGCAAAGATATGGTTTTTGGCTGTGGTTATCATTGGTTTTCTCCCTGGCGTTTCAACTGCAGCCGTTGTGAAAGTTGGACGCGAGCGTCTTTATCTTCGCCGTAGGAGATTGAAACCACGCTGCCTTCGCGAATCAGCGAGCCGTCAAAAGTGATGGCCGTGATCTGCGAGAGGGTTTCGTTTTCAATACCGATGCCGACAACTTGATCGTCAATCCAAATAACTGCCGGAAGCGCGCGCACAGGGAATGGACCACCATTCACGGTCACTCGCCATGCTTTATCAACCGCAACCTGCTGACCACGCAGATCAACCGTCAAGTTGGCAGGCAGTTGTACTTCTTCTATTCGGTAACCAGTCAATCCCAATTGACCACTCGGACGCGAGGGGATTGGTTCGCTCAACAATTTACCGGGCAGCCTGAGCAGTTCCTTCACAGGCAACTCCTTCACTGGAGGATTGCTACTTCGTTGCGCAAAAACGCCTGGCGCGGCAAGCAAAAAGGGTAAAACGAGGATCGCGATCGCGACGCTGCGATCGACAAAACGACACTTCATGATGTGAGTCTCCTTAAATCGACAGAGGTAAAACAGATCGATGCATAAGCGCCCTCTGAGAGAGAGGTACACCGGGGGAATTGCAACACTGACGCAATACTTTTGTCGGGCGGGAGGTATTTCTTGGGCTGGAGTAGGCGATACCTTACTGATAATTGAAAAAGCTGTCAAATGAAATTTGTTGACTTAGCAGACTTGGACCATGGCCTGTCCGTGGAGTTCAGCTTCGTTTGCACGCAAAGGCGAAAAGGGCGCAAAGACAACCTAAGATTTAGTTTGCGGCTTTTCGCCTTTGCGTCTTTGCGAGGAAGATTTTTCGCGTTTGCTCCAGTTCGTGTAGCAACCCACGGAAATGTGCACCGAATCGTGCTCCCACCTCCCGTTCCGCGCCCAAAAACGGATCGGCATGGGCGTTGCTCCTGCGGCTGCAACGCCGCGCTGAGTCAATCAGCGAATCATGGCGAGGAGCAACAATCATGAAGCCGAAGTCGATCAACGACCCTTATCACAATCCTTTTCATAATCGATTTCACGTGCCCGTTCATTCGCGATTAGACGAGATGCAGGCATACACGCACATGATCTGGCTGCACGATCAGATCGCGCACGACCAGCAGCCGCAGAAAGAGCAGCACACGTCACATTGGGGACGCGCACTCGCCGGTGCTTTTGCACTGCTGCTGGTCGTCGTCTTTTCGGCGGCTTTACTTTCGCAGTGAACGTAACAAGCTACTTCAGCTCCGACGCACGTCGTCTCTCGACCGACGTCTTCAGCTCCTGTGGTGTCGTCGCGCGACCGTGTACGCCGTAAATTTTTTCAACTTCCAAGCCCCAACTGCTGCAGCCTCTCGCTGAAACTAACCGTCGCATCCTGCGCGATGGGAATCGTTCCATTCGCAGCCGGGTTTAGTAGATCAGTTTCAACTTACCCACCGTGCGATAGTTCGTATACGTCTGCGCAATCGCGGAGTCGCCCGTGATTGGATCGGCGTAGAGATAGTCGTACTTCGTCAACAAATTTGTTTGGGCATCAAACGAAAGCGCCAACTGCTGGCCGTCAGGACGGATGACGCTGATCACTTTCTGGCGCTTGCCGCCGACTTCATCTTCACCCAAATAGCGGAGAGTTTGTGCGCGGTCCAACGCCTCGAGCAGTACGAACGGAGGCAGGCGTCGAATCTGTCCGCGAAAGTTGTTTACGGATGCATTGACGATCGGCGTGGACGTTTTGGACCACATATCGAAGGTCTGGCCTTCGGCGCCTTTGACGACGGTGCGTATCCAGTTGTTGAAGCCTGCATTGGCAGTCTTCAAATCATTGAAGACAAATCCACGCTCGGTATCGATGACGAGCGTTTCCTCTGACGTTCCCGGTAGCAAACGGAAGTTCAGCCGTAGGGCTTTGATAGCGCGCGTGAATTTTGCCTTTCTCTTTAAGAGTGAAGTCTTTGACGGCGCGGAGTGCTTCGAGTCCGCCGTGCGCCTCGATGCTGTCGTCGAGCGCGCGGCGCGCTTGTTGATATGAACGCTGCGATGCGTTCGGTTGCTGTGCGTTAACTGATGTCACGAACAAGAGCGTGCTCAGCAGTAAGGTAACGATGACAGAAAATCTCTGCTTCATAGTGGTGGTCTCCTCTTCATCCAAAATGTGGTAGGCATTCCGATATTTCGGAATAAAGGTGTGGCTAATTGTTTGGGGAAGACTGCTGGTCTAATACTTAAAAATCAGCGGAAAGGTTCTGTGAGTTTTGCTGGTCCAAATATTTGCACTTTGGACCAGGACTTCGGAGTGTTGAGCACACTTCAGGCATTAGAAAAAAGCACTGTGCAAAAATGCCTTTTTGGTTCAGCAGACCAAGTCGTCCTGGCTACAGCCGATCGCAAAAAGGATCGCGAAAACACCGACAAAGATGCCCACGGCGATCCCAATCTTGGTCAAAAGGGATAGGCCACCGGATTTCTTAACCTCAGAGACTTCCGCATAGGCCAACGTTCTCATTTGCCCCGTCTCTGAATCGGCGAGCGTGAAGGAGTCGCCACCTGTCTGGTTAATGTAGCCTTTCAGTTTTGTCTTATCTTTGAGTTTGACGTTTACCTTCGCTTTTGGGCCGGTGCCGCGCTTGGCTACGTCGGTCTTAACTTTTTGTGAGGCAGCATCACCCTGACCGGCCTTGACGATATCGTTTAGAAGCAGTGAATTACCTGCGTGGAATAACAGAACCGCTAGTCCGATCGAGAAGAGTCGTTTCAACATAGCTCCTCCTTGAGGAAGTGTCCCGTGATCACGTTTGAAGCTGGTTTGGTCCAATCAGGTGCGAGGTGCAGGACCACTTGTACGTCAACCACTCGGATTGCGTCAATGGCAGGAGTATCAATTGGAAATCCGCGCAGGCCTTTCCTCGCCCGGACGGTATGAGGCCTCGAGGTTGGCGCGGATGTCTTCGAGAGTTAACCAGGCCGGCTTAAATTCTCGGCGCGCATAAAGAACGGCCTGGTCCATGTAATGACTACTCTTCGGATCTCCGCTCGCGCCAAACGTGTGGATCGAGAGGGCGCGAACACGTGGTCCAAACTCGACCACGCTGATGTAGCTTCCACCGGCAACGCCGTAGCGCCGCTTTTGCCCACGCATTCGTGCGGCATGAAACGTGAACACAGCTCCATCATTGCCGTTCACCCCGCTCACTGGCAAACTCGGCTTTGAATCCTGAAACTCCTCATTGTTTCTTTCATCAATACGTTGCAGGCGAGTTAACTCGCCCCAGGCAACTCGCCAGGTGCCGAAATCACGTTCAAGTGTATTGAGAACATCGGTGAGTGCTGTTAACTGATTCGCGCCCCCAGTCGATCTCCGATCTCTCAACACACGCTCATGCCAAAGACTGAAGAGCGTCATGGCGACTGAGTCGTTCGCGCTCCGCTGGTCCCAACGAGCCAATTCGTCGTGCACTTCACGAAGCCGCGCATCGGCGAGCTGTTCTTTCAGAGCTGCGAGCAATTGCGGCAAGAGTGTGCCGGCATTCATCACGCGCGTGTCAAACGCAAACTTTCGCCACTCGTCGAAAGTGAAGGTCGCTTTGCTTGAAAGGATCTGTCGCGAGATAGCGCCGCGGGGATTGTCGCCTTCCTGGACCATGTACTTCGGAAACTGCTTCTTATCGGGATTGCCCTCACTCGTCAACAGAAACGGTGTCGTATTACAGTTTTGCATCCAGCCGGTTGCCGGATTCGTGAGCTGTGGCAACTCCTCCATCGTGTGATATCCGCGCCATTCCGTAGCCGGATCGCTTCCATCCACCGGCCTGGTCCAGTCAAAACGAGGATCACGCCGTGGGACGGCGCCGTTGTAGAGATACCAGGTGTTTCCCTGCCGGTCGGCATACATCACGTTGCCGAAAAGCATATTCAGCGGCGTCATCGCGCGCTTGAGCGCCGCGAGTGATTTCGCGCGTGTCATGTCGTACCACTCGCGCAGCCAGCCATCCGATTCAAACTTCGCCATGCGAATCGCAAGCAGCTTGCCGTCGCGCGCCGCAAGTATTGGACCATGATGCGTCTTGCGCATGGTGAAGCGCCGCGTCTCCAAGCCGGCGGCGGTCTTGACGCGAATCTCTTCGACGTGTTCCTTTGCCATCCGATATCCATTCCCATACTTGTAGGCGAGTGGACGAACAGGATCGTCGAACGTTTCGATATAGACGTCAGTCAGATCTGCGGCGTTGTCAGTGCTGACCCAACCGCCGTTCTCGTTGTGACCGACGTACGGGAATGGAAATCCGAAGCGTGTGTAGCCGGTGAAATTCCAACCTTCTTCACTGTGAACGTGACCTTCATAGACCTGGCCCGGCCCAAAAAACGGCAGGTGAGGATTGATGAACAGCATCGCATGGCCGCTCGCACTCCTTGATGGTCCAACAACCCAGCCATTCGATCCGGTATGTGCTTTTAGATCTTCGTCGTTCGCGGCAGTTTGAAACTGTCCCGGTCGTAAGGCTGGGTCTCGAGCAAATCCGTTCTGGTAATAGTTGTAACGAATAAAAGCGAGCGTGTACCACGGCTCTATTTTCGTGAGCAGTCGCGGGCGTGATTCAGGATGGTGCGCGATGTAGTAGTTGAAGCCGGCTGCGAAAGCATCGCACAGCGAACGCATACGCGGGTCGAGTCGAGCGTATTCCTCGCGGGCGAGTCTGGGAATTTCGAGGGCTTTGTTAAGCCGATCCTCGTCCAGACTCTTCTCGCCATACAACTCGGAAGCTCGCCCGAGCGCGTGGATAAAGTTTTCTTCGACGCGCCAGAAATTGTCCTCAGCCTGCGCATAAGCAAAGCCGAAGACGGTGCTGGCATCCGTGCGTCCAAAGACGTGTGGCACACCGTACGTGTCGCGATAAATCGTAACCGAGCGAGCGAGTTTCTCGGGCGAAGTATTTTGGGCGACTGCAACTGAGTGCGCGCTGGAGAAAAACAGAATGACGATTACGGTTGATAGTAGCCAGCCCGGGGTTGCGTCTTGTGCGTAGTTCATCGCCGAATTTATCGTCAGGATTAGTTTGAGGTGTCGAGAGGATCTACTCCCTCACCTCACGCCACACATCTCCCATTTTTCGCGCTTCCGGAACCGCGCTTTGTAATGCGTAACCAGCAACCGCAAAGAACAAGGCGACTAAGAGCGCCGGCAAAATCGTTCGACGCACAGCCGCGCGCAACCAATGCCTTTGCTCAATTCGCTTTACGCGTTTGTATAACCCGGCTACGAGAACGCCATCCACCAGGATTTCGGCAAGCAGAACGGGAGCGATGTAGACCACGTAAAGAGACGCGATAAGCCCGCCGATTATCGCAACGATCGCCAACACCAGCAGCCATCCCTCCTCGAGATCCAAACTTAGACCAAAAGAAGGTTCGGAGGATGGAGAAGAATCACTGCATGGTAATGCCGGAGTGGATGAAGATGAGGCTTGGGTCCAACTACCGCCAGCGCCGCCGCCGTGAAAATCGGCCCCGCCTTCAAAGGGAGAGCTCCCTCCGCCGCCCGATCCGGATGGACCAGAGGGAACCCAATCAAAGCCCGATAAATCAATATCCGGGCCATGCCGCCGGACCCTTAGCCACAGCGCCAACAGCATCAGAAAAGTCAGGTATGCAAAGAGTATGGCGACGGGATAACGCAGCCACATCCAGGAAACACCGGCGCGCAGAAGAAGAACGGACGTCAGGAATCCGGCGAGCGCGGTTAAAGAGAGAAGCAGCGAGACCAGCACTCGCGGCATGCTCTTTCGCAGCAAACGCTGTCTTACTTTTTCAATTCTGCGTTCTCTTACGCTGTACACAGGCAGTTCCCTTGGGCCACAAACGGGCACAAAGAACACAAAAGAATATTTGATCCTTTGTGATCAATGAGCTTCTTGGTGGCTAATTATAGCAGGGAGGTAATCAGAAGAGTTCGTCCAGCCAACGCCAAAAGCGGCCGCTGGCTTTCCGCGCTCGGAATGCTTCCCTTTCTAAAACCCGCATTCCGACGCCGACATGATCGCCCAGGTTTTCGTCAAAACCTTCGAACTTGGCCGCTGTTTCCGGTCCCAACTTGTTGACGTGATGTCCGTAATCCTCGGCATAGTCGCGCATCCAAAACTGTATCCGCCGCATACCGTTACGTTCCGCCTCTGCAAGCGCGTCGCCGGTCTTCCAACCTTCATGCGTTATGCGATGGAGGGCAACGATCGTCCCGGTGCGATCCACTCCATCCTTGCAGTGGATAAAGACTCGGCCACTTTCGGGCGCGGCTATGATCTCGAGAATGCGGGCGACTCTTGTGTAGGGAGGCCGCCCCCAATTTGGGAGTGCGACATTGTAGTAATTCAATCCCGCTGCACGCGCCTCCGCTTCCTGTGCCCTCGTGCGATCGCTTGTGCCGCGCAGATTGATCACAGTGTTGATTCCGAGTTCGCGAAGTTTGCGAATGCCGCCGTCGCGTGGTTGAGCACCGCGATACAGCCTCTCGCTCACTTGCTGGAACCTCGGCAACTCTGCGTTGTCCGTAGTCTGCTGGGCCGAGATGGTCGCACAAAAGACTATGAGTGCGACGGACGTCGTACTGACCGTTCGACAGATACTACGCATGTGATTGTGGTCTACTCAGTTGCGGCGTAGCCGCTGGTATCGAACACGATGAAGATAAAATCTTTAGTGCCGGTCGAAACACGAGTGATCCCTTCGGGCTTGAGACGACGCTCGAACGTTTGCGTCTCGCGCAACGCCGGCGACTCGCCCTCGCCGCCCCACTCGTAAATCTTGAAGTCCATCTTTTCAGAGTTCGGTCCCGCGCCGGTAATGAGGTGAAACGCCTTTCGGGCTTCGTCATACTCGATACTTCTGATGCCGGCGCCGCCGAGCGACAGTCTGATCGCCTTGCGACCTTCAACTTCGAGGTTCTCAAACGAGAACGTCGCCTCGGGGTTGCGCAGCTTCAGCGGCACGACGAGCGCCTGACCGTCGACAACAGGCGAACGCAAACCCAGCAGTAGCCTCTTGCCGCGCGGGTCCCACGCGATGCCCTCCACGTTAATTCCGCCATCGTTGTATTTAGTGTTCTCCATGCCGGCCAGTTCGGCCACGTTATCTGCCAGAAACTTCTTCAAACCCGAAGCAGCCTCAGTGCCTGTTGCCTGCTGGCGCGTAGCGTCGAATTTGAAGCGTGCAAGACCGGCGAGATCGGCGCCCTTTGATTTCGACTGCGATCCTACAACGTAGAAGTACGTTCCGTCAGTAGTCATACCTTCGAGATCGATGATACTCGTCGCAAGATTGACTGACTTGATCGCGCCGGCCTGTTTGCGATCCTCGCCAAGATGCATGAGGAACACTTCGTTCGGCCTGCCATCGTCAACAAACAACACTGATTCAGTGCCGGGCACGTGAGCCACGCCGGATGCTTCGAACGTGCCGCCTGAAAAGGCCGTCATCGGTTGAGACGCAGAAGCGGTCGACGTCTCCACCAGCGAACCACGCATTAGCACTGCCATTACGGCCAGCACCGATAAAACGACAAAAAACCCAACAGCGCGCATGACTTTCATTCACCGAAATTATCAGATTGAGGGTAAACGCCCGGTAAAACCGTCGACCTCTCGGAAAAGATTCAATTACCATTCCGGTATGGAATACGGGCGAGAAACTTCGCGCCGGCTCCACTTTTAGGCGTAAATTTTACTGCATTGTCCACCAGGTTTAGCAACATCTGTCGCACTGTAGGCACACAAAACGAAGCCGGCAATCAAAGGAACTTGATCGCCGGCGTCCGTCAATTAATTCAACATTACTCTACGGTTGAGTAACACCCGCGAAAGCCACGAGATCGGCCACCGTAAAGTTGCCGGGTGTAGCTGAAGGAAGTATCGGCGTGAACCCACCATCGACGTTCAGGTACGATGACGCGTCCCGTTTCAAAATCCGAACAAACGTCTCCGCTACGATTCTGGCGCCTACCGGGCCCAACTGATTTCCGCCCCCGAGCACCGCAGCCTCGCGAAGCACGTAATACCACGAGCGGCGTCCTGTTCAATAGTAAACCGCTGCTGGAATTCAGCACGGCCACTTCCGCCGCCGGCAACCCTGAGGTCAACTGCGCCGCGGTCATCGGAGTGATGCCGAACGAGTTGGCCATGCCTTGTCCACTCGGCAGACCGAGCGCCAGAGCTCGCCGGAGGTTACGCGTCGCGAGAATCGCCATCATTCCTGTGAAGCCCGGCAGCGACTCTAATCCGTTAGCCATGAAGCTATCGATTTTCCGCGCCTTATTGTGAATCGGCACCGGCACACCAGTATCAAAGAACGCGTTGAAGTCAACGACCCAGTTGGAAAAGACCGGCAAGCCGTGGATTGCGATTGAACTCAAACACCTGTCCCAGTGAGGCGTTGGGGAAGTTGAAATTCACCCAGTACGTATCGCGGATCATACTGTGGCCGAACCGGTACGCTGCCACGGCAAACTCGACGGGCATTCGGAACGGGCTACCGATGCGGACAATTACGCTCGCCATCGCGTTGTTCACCGCAGCAACTCCGCAAATTCTTTCCAGAAAGTCATGCACGACGGCCCATTGGTAGTGATGCGTCACAATTCGTTTGGCCTCTCCGAAGATGTCGCCCTCGAACGAGGCCGCCAGCAACAGATCAACCACGGCGTTATGGAAACGCAGCATAGCGTGCTGGAACTGCACGATGATCAGGTTTTCGTCGTTGCGTGGATCGCCGATCACGGCGGTGTTCGTACCTGATATGCGCGGCACATCCCAGTTAGTTTGTTGGACCATGCCCGCTTGGGTTGCCGTTATTGCTGGGGCCGCCTGGGCCAACAGCGGTGTTCGTGCCCCTTTGCAGCTTGATAGCGCTGGGTGGACCAGAGGTAGGAAATACGTAGAGGAAAGGGTCTAAGCCAGGTCCTCGGCCGTATACGGAATCCAGATCGAGAGACGGACTTCGCATGTTATTGATCGTATTCGCATCGGTGTCGGCATCGAGAGTCGACGAGACGTCGAACGTGATGTCATGGTCCACGAACTGACCGAAATAAGTGAAGCCTGCCGGTATTGAAGACACGCCTGCGTCAGCCGGATTGTGAGACGCAGGATTGGGATCACGGCCGGGGTCTCCCATCATGTTGCCGAGGTCGCCGAGGAGCGCCTGCGTTCGTGACATTGAATGGCAGCTTCGTTGCCGCTCGCGTGGCCGCGGAAGACATGTATCCGAAGCGATCTGCACAGGCAGAACTCAGCCAGGGAAACGGGAACCAGTAAAGCGGGATTTTGATCCCGTGAAAACGTCGAATCCTGCGGTTTTAGTGCGGGGAACAGACTCTTTGATGTCTTCCGGTAACTTCTCAATGGGGAGGGCCGCCGGCTTGATGCGGTTCACGCTGGCCAAGAGTTGTTCCAGCGGGACGGTGGGCCTGAGATTGATCTCGTTCACGCGCTTTCGCAGATCCGGCAGCGCCATCTCCTTTGGGTTAACGAATCCCCTGGGAACCGATGTCTCCTTGAGAAAGGTCCCGCACTTGCTCGGGAATTTCGGAAGTTGCTGCGGGATTGGCTGCTTTATCCACTTGATCAGTAGCTTTTGTTGCACCGGTTCGCTTGGATTTCGAGGGGGCTTTCTTTTTAGTAACCATGCTTTTTGACCTCTTTGAGGAAGGATTTTAGAAGTGGGAGTTCTCCAGTCACACTGAGTGTGAGTTTCAATAAGAATTCGGGGATTAAGGTCCCTTTAATGGTTATGCGAAAGCGGAAGAAAACGTTTCAGGAGGAAGGGCGGCAAGCGGAGGCTGACTAATAGGCACACAAAATGAGAAAGGGCGTCCAAGGTGGACGCCCTAACTTATTGATCCTGATGGTGCACCCGGCATGATTCGAACATGCGACCCCCTGATTCGTAGTCTTAATTGAGTTATTCCCCTCAGTTTCGCTCAGTTCTTTCCTGTACTGATTCATTAGTATTTCTCGCTGATCTCTAATTCCTCAGTGCCTCACAGTATCGCGCAGTTTCACTGAGTTGGCACACTCCTGGCACACTGGGATTTTGCCTTGTACAAGGTATGATTTTATGTCTCGACGTGAACGCCGACAGCTAGGCAAATCGCCCCGTCCCAAGATAGTGCTCTATTGGGAAGGTTGCTGGGATCGAAGGCGAGGTATTCTGCGGTTCTGGACACACTTCCTACCTTACCGCCGAAGGCATATCACCAACAATTCAATTTCGAAAGCGATTCGACCGGAACTAGAACACGAGATCGAGGATCGTCAATAGGGCTTGGGCTGCCAAGCCACCACTTCCCATGTCGCCCGGTGCTGGTGCGTCGGTACTAGGAATGTCACCCGGTGGGGCTGCGCCAGGAGTGTGTATCTCACCCGGCACTGGCGCGTCAGTACTATGCATATCTCCCGCGAGGGCAGAACCTGACAGCACACATGCGAGCGCGATTGCTAATGCTAAGCGTTTCATATTGTATTTCTCCTTTGAGGGTTGAGTCATGTGAGGACAGAATAGAGCATTACGATCCGTGCTGTCTAAGCAAGTGCCTTCCCAAATCTTCGCGTTAAGTGATATAAGGCCGCTCATTCCCCTATTCTCAAAACCTCAACTTCAAAAGGAGATTCTCACAATGAGCGACACTGGAAGCGACATCATTATCAAGGGCGGCTCAGTTGAGATCGCGTTTGACGGGAAGACGTTTTCGGGGAAGGATGGCAAGTACGGCAACAAGGATAAGAAGATTGTGACCGTGGAAGTGAGGGACAACAACACTAACCAGACGGAGCAGGTGAACATTCCCGCTGACGGAAAATGCACGATCAGAATTACCACTAGGTGAAGGGGCAAAGTATAGGGCGCTACCCTGTTTCAGCACAGCAGCGCCCTATGTCCTCAATGTCGGTTGAGGGGCTCGATGAGGAGCCTGGTAGGAAAACTCTATCATTGCTGTATGTGCGCCAACACACACATAAGGTGAGGAGAAAAGGGCGCCGGGCGCTACTTATCCCCCTTTTCAGTAGCGCACTTCGCGGGCCTCATAGGCGTGTATTTGGACCATCAGATCTTCACGCCAAGCTCACGAAGTTTTTCTTCCTGTTTAGGTTTCATGGTGCCCTCAAGTCTCTGCCGATACAACTTGTAACCCACCTTATGAAACTCCGTGTGTAGGTAAATAATTTCAAGCGCCAGGTCAAGCCCTTCGATAGCGTCCGCAACACCTTTGCGTCCACGCTTGAGTGAGTGCTTTAGCTCTGTGAGTTGAAGCGCGAGAAGCCACGCATCAACCGGATGCCCTGCATAAACTTCAAAGACGGTTTCCCAGTGCTCGGCAGTCAGCATGATGATCAAAAAGAAGGGGCGTCCCTTGGCCCCCTCACCAAGATCTACGACGCCCCCGGCCCCACACTCTGGGCGAGGTGCGAGGCAATCGAAACAAGCGGCTTTATAACTGCCGCTGAAGAGGCAGCTGCAAGACTAAAACTATGCAAGATTCTGTATATCGTGAGACACACTTCCGCTTACTCGCACTCAGAATGCGAGTTGCATCCTTTGATCGAGTAGAACGACGGTCTACGGAATCAAACCAAGGATCGTCAAGATCACCGTCGATGCGATAGAGGTTGATATTGACGTTGATGTTTGACTCGGCGGCGGCGGCGGCGGTGCTACCACGCCCGGAGAGTGTATTGTGCCGGCAGTTGCAGAAACAGCGAGCGCCAAGCTCAGGCTCACGACAGCGCAGGTCCGGCGTAAACTATTCACTGTTGGGTGTCCTCCTAAAAAAAATACAAGCGCTTTTGCATCTTTGACAATAATGCAAAGCCTTTTGTATCGCACCCTAGACCACCGCAACTTTTCTTGCAAGAGGATGAGTGAATGCGTAAGATTTGCGCGCAGTGCTTTCCTTGCGATCAATTTAAATTAAGTTCTCACATGACATTGAGAACCTCACTCTTGCGCGAATTAGTAAATCCAAACCTCAGTGTGGGAGGCCGTGCGGAGCTATGCTGTGAACTCGCCAAGGACTTTGAGAAAAGAGGTGAGTATGACGAAGCGCGCGAACTGCTTAGCGGTTATTGGCCGCGTATCGGCGAGCGTCCAGATCTCACCGGGTTGGAACGAGCGACTGCTGCCGAGATTCTTTTGCGGGCAGGAGTGCTAACCGGAATAATCGGGAGTAGCAGTCAAATTGCGGACGCACAAGAGACCGCCAAAAATCTAATCAGCGAAAGCCTCGCGATTTTCGAATTGCAACGTTATCGAAAGAAAATAGCAGAGGCACAAATTGAACTGGCTCTCTGTTACTGGCGTACTGGCGATTACAGCAACGCGTCCGATCTTCTTAAACTGGCGCTCGCGCAATTGCCCGGTGATAGCGAGTTGAAGGCAAAGGCCATGATTCGCTCGGCCATCGTGGAAATCGACTCGGGGCGTCTCACGGAAGCGCTGCGAGTCCTCACGGAGAACGCCGCGCTGATCGAGCAAATCAGCAGCTACATGCTCAAAGGTTGTTATCACCAGACTCTCGGAGATGCCCTTAAAGATCTTTGGGAGTCGGAGGCGGGAGACTATCTTGATCGCGCTTTAGTTGAATACGCCGCCGCAAGTTATTACTTTGAACAAGCAGAACATCGAAGTTATCGGGCCAATGTTGAAAACAACCTTGGCATGATCTACTTCAACGTAAACCGCTGGGCAGAAGCACACGAGCACCTTGACCGCGCTAGGCGCATTTTCACCAGTCTCAAAGATAAAACCGCAGTAGCGCAAGTTGATGAGACTCGAGCCCGAGTGTTTCTCCACGAGGGACGTAACGCTGAGGCTGAAAAAGTTGCACGTTCGTCCGTGCGAACTCTGGAAAAGAGCGATATGCAGTTGCTGCTAGCTGAGGCGCTAACAGCACACGGAACGGCTTTAGCACGACTTAAAAACTACGGCATGGCACTCTCAGCTTTTCGTCGGGCTATTGATGCATCTCAGCAGATCGGCTCTCTCAATCGTGCGGGACAGGCCGCACTAACCGCCTTTCAGGAAATAGGAGAACAATTGGTAGTAAACGAAAAAGGAAGTCTTTTTTCCGGGCGGAACATAACTGAAGAAATACACTCAGTTGAGCACGATCTAGTAAAGAATTCCCTTGAAGTTACGAAGGGCAGCATTACTCACGCCGCTCGTGTTCTCGGCATTTCGTACCAGGCGTTGACCCACATGCTAAACACAAGGCACAAAGACTTACTCAAAGAGCGGACGCCAGTGCGTCGTCGTCGACGGAGGCAATAGGACCAATGTCATGCCTATAGAGATCGACAATTCAAACCTGCCGCCGTTTCCGAAACGCATACCGGAAAAACTGAAAACGATCCGCGAGCGGTTGACGCCGGATGAGATCGCTCGGAAAGTCGGCGCAAAGACTGGCGCAGAGATCCTCGCGTATGAGAATGACGAGGATGATCTACTTGTTCCTGCACTGTGGGGCTATGCGAGACTCGCGGGCGTCCCGGTTAAAAACATCCTGTACGATGATCGCGAGCTGTGGTTGGACATCGCGTGAATTAAAGGCAGACTGCGAAACAAGAAGCAATCCGCCGGGATCTTATTTCTTGGATGTAGAGTTTTTTGACATTTGAACTAGGCCATTGCGTTTGTCGCATTGGTAAACCCTAACACAACGGAGAAAGACATGAAAAATCTGAAAGCTATTGGCCTGTCCCTGGCAGTCGTGGCCGCGATTGCTGTTGCCGCTTTGCTGATACCTGTTAGCAAAGCGTCCACCCCAACCTCAGCCGCTGTTATCGCTAAAAGCGGGAATCCGTGACCGTCCCAACGACGACTTCTGTCGACGCTTCAACAAAGTGTTCGGCTTCACCGGCAAGCGTCGCTCCCTGTCTTAGTGGCGGTGAACAATCATGCTGCGTCCCATGGTGTCCCACATGCTGTGGTGGTAAGGCTTGTCGAACACTTACCGACGAGGAAGTCCGTAGAGACTTCCCTGGGAAGCGAAAGTAGGCGCAAGTCGGTTAAGCAAGGGGTAAGAGTCTCAACAATTTTAATAATCAGGTCGAATGCGCTTTTCGCTTCCTCGTATTACTTCTCAGTAGTGGACTTTCAATCGCTCCGGCTTGATTATCAAAAGCAAAATCTCATCGCGTTCTGCCTATAAGGTTTGCGATTAGTGCGGTCGCGAGTCTTGTGACGCCTAGAGTTATTGGCGGTCGTTGGCGCAGGCGACCTCATTCTTCACGTTAGCGTCTTAGGCTAACTCACCAAAAGGAGTTCCAATGAAAAGATATATATCTTTGCTTTTCGTCCTGGCTTTGTGTCTCTGTGTGACTCAAATGGCCTTTGCCCAAATAGCTCCGATAGAGCCAATCGATCCGTGTTACAACTGTGACCCACCACCTCCGATTTGCGGCCCTAACCCGATTGATGAACCTATGTTCTTCGTCCAGCAACAGTACAGGGACTTCCTCTTCCGCGAGCCGACGGGTTTCGAGTTGGCAAATGACGTGGCCCCTCTCAACTCTTGCCTACATGCAGGCAACTTTGCCTGCTACAACACGGAGCGTGTAAAAATGTCGCGTCGCATGTGGGACAAGGCGGAGTTCCGGCAACAGTCGCGTACCTTCGGGCTGCCGCTTGTGGGCGACTTTCCCTTTGAACTATACAACGATGATGACTTCGTCGCGCTTGACTATTGGATCTATCTGCAACGCGCGCCGGATAGCCCTGGCTACAATTTCTGGCTGAACGGCCTGAACAGTTGCGTCAGCGCTAGCACGTCTTACTTCGAGTGTCCGAGCTGTAGCACGCAATGCTACAACGACAGCATTAACGCCTTCCTGTCCTCAACCGAGTACCGCTCAAGGTTCGGCTGCCCGTAGAGTGGCAATGCCCTGAGCTAATTCTCAAGTGGTTCGGCAGAGCCTGGCAAAGCAGCCGGACCTTTAGTGGCCCCGGTCGCCAAATGCCTTGATGGCTTGTGGGGGACCGGGGCATTTAATGTCCAAGTTGGGCACTAATAACTATTGAGAGTCTTTGAGAATTCTTTAAGGACTTCGCTGGCTATAGTGGTCTATTGTGCGCCGCGTGCTATCCCGCGATCCCCTCTCTCAACCTGGTGGGTGACGTAAAGGTCGAGCGCAAACCTAGAAAGAAGGGCAAATAATGGCCGGACAAATAATCAAGCGAGGTGACCGGGTTTGGGTAGTGCGGATTTTCCTTGGGCGCACGTCCGAGGGTAAGCGGCAATACCAAAATCAAACTGTTCGCGGCACAAAGAGTGACGCTCAGAAGTGGTTAAATGATGCCTTGACCAAGAAAGATTTAGGCATTCCGACCTTTCAAACAAAGGTTTCTCTCGGGGAATACTGTAGTGCACCCCTGAAATGACACAAACAGTTAAGAAAGTATTGGTGGTGAAAGCGAAGCTTCAAACTCGGCTGGCGGCCGATAGCCGATGGCCGAATGAAGTCGCTTCCGATTATAGACCGCTTCGATGAAATGCTGGACCGAGGCTAGCACCTCAGCCAGCGTGTCGTAGTCATTCAAGTAAACCTCTTCGTACTTGAGCGTGCGCATGAACCGTTCGGCCTTGGCGTTGTCATAGGGATTGCCGGTGCGGCTCATGCTGATCTTGATCTTATGTTCTTGCAAAAGCGCGACGTAATCTGCGGCCGCATATTGCACGCCGCGATCGGAATGATGGACCAAGCCCGGTGGCACGGTGCGGTTTGCCAAGGCCATGCGCAAAGCCTTGAGCGTCAGTTGCGTGTCGATGTGACGCGAGAGGGCCCAGCCGATGCAGCGCCGACTGTAAGCGTCGAGGATGACCGCGAGATAAACAAACTCGCGCCGCAGTCGGATGTAAGTAATGTCTGAGACCCAGAGTTGATTGATGTTTGAAAGTACCAACCCGCGCGCCAGGTTGGGATAAACCGGTAACGAGTGATTGGAATCGGTGGTGCGCACAAACGCTTGCCGCCGCAGGCAGAGCAGATTGTCTTGGCGCAGCAAGCGCAAAACGCGCTTGTGATTGACTAGCACTCCGCGGCGCTGCAGTTCTTTGGTGATCGGTCGGTAACCGTAAGCGCGCATCTCCAGGGCCACGCTCTGAATCTGCCCGCGCAACGCGACCTCGTGGTGCAACGCACTTGCAGCGGACGAATGCAGGTGGCGAAAGATAGTCGAACGCGAGAGCCCGACCGCCTCGCCGAGCGACCTGAGGGCTCGCTCGGCGGTCGGTCTCTCTTCCAGTTCTTTTTGCAGTAGCGTCATGAATTGTTGTTGCGCCTGTCGCCGGTTCAGTTCTCGGTTTCCAGTTTCTGCAAAAGCTTTTTTAAAAAGTCGTTCTCCATGGTGAGCCGGCCCACCATGCGTTCCAGTTCGTTGACGCGCGCTTCATCGGTGTAGGCGTGACCGCGACCGGCAAACGCGCGCTCCTTATATTTGCGCAGCTCGCGGCGCCACTTCGAGATCGTGTTGTCACTGAGTTGATAATCGCGGGCCACTTGCGCCTGGGTCTTGCCGGCCTCGACTTCGCGGATGACTTGCAGTTTGAATTCGCGCGTGAATGTGCGCCGTTTGAGCGTCGCCGTCTTGGCGGCCCCTGCGCCCTTCTTGGTCATCGTTAAGCCTCCTTCCCGTTAGGGATATGTGCTTAACTTTTTGTGTCAGTCAAGGGTGCAGTTCATACCTTGGCACATGGCTGAAAACTATCGCTAAACCGCGAGTCAGCGAACAGACCTTTGCGAACTATGAATGGCTGTTAGATCGCATCATTACAAAGCTAGGCAAAACGCGGCTTTCACAACTGCGAGCGGAAGACATTCAGAAGTATTACGGCTCTCAGCCTACCTCGACAGCGCGACATATACACGCTCCTTTGAGAAGTGCACTCTCGCAGGCTGTTAAGTGGCACCTGATCCATTCAAATCCTTGCGATTCAGTAGAACTGCCACATCACAAAGCACGAGAGATGCAATCACTGAGTAAGGAAGAAGCCACTCGCCTGTTAGCTGTACCTAGCAAACACGCTTGCCTGTTTGCTTTCCTTTTGACCACTGGGGCAAGACGGTCAGAAGCCCTTGGTTTGAAGTGGACAGATATTGGGCGACCGCAATGATTCAAAGGACCTTGCAATGGCACACAACGGGCGGTTTCTACTTCGCTGAGACCAAGACGAAAGGTTCACGCCGCACTGTGCCGCTCCCTACGACTCTCGTAGAACAGCTTAAGGCTCACCGAGCAAATCAGGCTGAAGCTCTCTTAAAGCTGGGCATTAGAACTGATCTGGTATTCGCAAACAGCGAAGGTGCGCCCATGATGCGTAAGAACCTCGTAAGAAGACATTTTAAGCCTGCGCTCCAAACGGCCAAGTTGCCCTCTAACCTTTCACTCTATTGCTTGCGGCACACATGCGCCAGTTTGTTACTTCAAGCGGGTACGCATCCCAAAGTCGTGGCGGAACGACTCGGCCATAGTTCGACTATGCTCACACTCGATGTCTACTCGCACGTGGCCCCCGGAATGCAGTCAGAAGCCACAGCCTGCATCGAGAGAATGTTGTACGGCTAAGACCTTTTCAAAAGCTGGCACACTATAGGCACACAAATTAAGAAAGGGCGTCCAACGGCGACGCCCTAACTTATTGATTCCAATGGTGCACCCGGCATGATTCGAACATGCGACCCCCTGATTCGTAGTCAGGTACTCTATCCAACTGAGCTACGGGTGCGAAGCCTGTAATATAAATGGTGACGCGAAAATAGTAAAACGCGCTCAACTCAACGCGCGTAGTAACCCGGTTTCGTGCGCGCCGTCAGATCCGATTGCGCTACTTCAACCTTTATTTCGTGCCACTTACCACGCGGACGGTCGCCGGGCGGCTGATAGCTAACCGTGTAGAGCGTACGTAGGTTTGCCGCCACCTCGCGATAGAGTTGCGCCATGTATTGCAGCCGATTGATTTCGTTCAACCGTCCTCCCGTACGATCGGCGAGAGACTGTAAACGCGTCCGGGCTGCCGCATAGATGCCGATAATGTTTGGCGTCGGCATCGGCAATCGCTTCGGATCGCCGGAAGGCAGCGCGAGCGGATAGATCGTCACTCCCTGTCGATCCGCCGAAGCGAGCACGTTATTCAAATCGGCGCTTGCGTGCGGCTGGATCGTGGCGAGCGCTTCTTCGTCGGTTTGCACTTTCGATAAGCTCGCGCGATCCGAATTGCGCAATTGCGTGTCGAGCCCGTCAGTCAGGACCACGATGGCTTTGCGGCGCTTTCCTTCCTTCTCCAACTCCTTCAACGCATATCTCAGCGCCTTATAAAAGTAAGTCTCGCCGGCGCCGTTCGCGATCTCGATCGCATACCCGGTCTTCTGGCGATCGGTCGTAAATCCGGTGAGCGATTTAACTTCGGCATTAAACTGAATAACCGACACGCGATCGTCAGGCCCGAGTGCATCAAGAAAACGCTGGCTCGCGAGTTTCAATTGCTGGCGGAAGTTGATCGTCGAGCCTGACATGTCGAGCATCAGCACGAGACTGAACGGCGCGTCTACCGGTTCAAAAAGCTGAATCGACTGTTTGACTCCGTCTTCGTAAACGACGAAGTCGTTCCTGGTCAGCGACGTCACCGCGCGTCCCTGTTTATCGACCACACCGATATTCAACTGCACGAGTGACGTCTCGGTGCGAACGACGTCGTCAACCTCCTGGGCGCTCGCCGGCGATACCGTGAGCACCGCCAAAATTGCTAAAAACAGAATTTGGTAGAAGTATTTTTTGTAATGCATGGAATTAGGCCTGCAAAGTATGCCCGCGCGCGAACACTTTTTCAAACGTGCTGAATTCGGACGCGGGCCGGCTCAAATCGGTTGCTTTTGGCGGGAATAGCCTATAATGCAGGGGTTCATTACGAAAGGGAACCTCACACAACTTTGTCGCTCCTCACAAATTATCGTCCGAATTTCTGTGCCGAATGCGGTGAGAAGATCGTGCGTCTGCGTTGGCGCGCCTGGACCAGCCGAAAATTCTGCGACAAGTGCTCGTCGCGGTTTACGAAAACGCACTGGCTGCAACGAACGTCAGCAACTCTCGCTCTGTTAGTTTTTGGTTTACTTATCGGACGCGGTTGTAGACGCGAACCGCCACCGCTCGTAATTCAGCGAACCATCACGAGTCCATCGCAGAGCGCCTCACCTACGCAATCGCCGGCACCCATCGAACAGTTCTACACCTGTGGCGCACGCACAAAGAAAGGCATGCCGTGTTCGCGTCGCGTACGTGGTCCGATTCGTTGCTGGCAACACAAGGGAGCAGCGGCGATGCTGCCGCCGGAGAAGTTAGTTGTAAAGGAGTAAACACAGCATGTTACCATTGCCATCAATTGGAGGCAGAGATATGCAAGCGTTAGAAATACCATCTGTCGAAGTCAATTTCTCACCACTCCAGCGACGCTACACCCTCGAGGAATTTTGGGCACTTCCTGAACGAGAGGACCACGCGCGCTACAACCTCATTGGAGGATATCTTTTTATGGTGCCGCCACCGAACCCGCCTCACGGGGACCTCGATGGTTATCTGAACAGCGTTCTGGTCAGGTTCCTCACAGATAACAACATCAAAGGCATTGTTCACCATCCGCCCGAACCAATCTACGTTCGCGCTGAAGGCTCCACATATCTCGAGCCGGACATGATGTACGTGTCAAAAGAACTGCGCAAACAGATGGGGCCCAGACGCACCTCAGCCGACATCGTCTTTGAATATCTCTCACGAAGCACAAGCGTCTACGACCGCACGACAAAAGCCGACACCTATCTTGCACTTGGCGTTCGCGAATTGTGGCTGGTGGATCCTGTGACCCAAACTATCGAAGTGCGTTACGCGACTGAGCGCGAGGAAACACCCGTTTGGGAAGGATGGCGATTCTCGCGTGGAGGCTACGCCAAGTCGCGCGTCCTGGAAGGCTGGGAAGTTTCAGTTGAAGATCTGTTTGCAGGATTGACAGGATTAGCAGAATAACGATCCCGCTAATCCTGTCGATCTCTTTAACTCAATTGCGGCCCTGTTCGGTGGCTTTTGAGGTGTGACGGTTGTTGATCGTCTTCACCGGTGGCGCGGGCTTGCCGGGAAGCTTCACGGGTTGTTTCAGATTCGTCATGATCTCCGCAATCGCGCGCTCGAGTTGCGGATCCTTGCCCGCGATTACTGACTGCGGATCGTTATCGACTTCGATGTCCGGATCGACGCCGTAGCCCTCAATAATCCACTCGCCATTCTTACTCGCAAAGCCCGACTCCGGCACGTTAACAACGCCGCCGTCGATCAATTGACCGCGGTTTGTAATGCCGACTACGCCGCCCCACGAACGTTTGCCGATCAATGGTCCAAGCCCCGCCTCGCGGAACATCGCCGGAAAGATGTCGCCATCCGACGAGGAATTCTGATCGAGCAGCGCAACCATTGGGCCAATAAAGGCGCCATCAGGATAAGTGTTGGCGTCGTCGTTGGTCCTCGAATAGTTCAACGCCAAAACTTTGCGGCGCAAACGTTCAATCAACATGCGCGACACGTTGCCGCCGCCATTCGCACGAACGTCGACGATCAACGCTTCCTTACGCAGTTGGGGATAGTACCACTTGATAAACTCCCGAATTCCGTTCGCGCCCATGTCAGGCACGTGCAAATAACCGACGCGCCCGTTGGTCGCTTTGCTCACCTTCTCACGGTTTCCCTCGACCCAATCGAGATAGATCAGATTCTGTTCGTCCGTGATCGGCCGATATGAAACCGTCCGCGAGCCTTGCATCGTCGGAGTCTTGTTGAGTGTGAGCTGGACAGGATTGTCCGACTTGTTTCGAAGCAGACGATAAGGATCGTCCGTCGCCGTCAACTCAACACCGTCGATAGCGAGAACGTAGTCGCCGACACTCGCGTTGACACCAACTTCCGTCAACGGCGATCGATAAATATCCTCGGAGTTTTCACCGCCAAAGATTCTCGCGATGCGATAGCGACCGGCCTGCTGGTCCAACTCAAAACGCGCGCCCGGCAGACCCGAACGCGGCCGCGGCGGAATCTGAAAATCACCGCCGTCGATGTACGCATGCTGCACCGTTAGCTCGGCGATCATCTCGCTGATGACGTAGTTCAAATCCGAACGATGCGCGACGTATTTGAGGAGGGGCTTGTACTGCTCACGCAGTGCCACCCAATCGTAGCCATGCATGTTTGAAACGTAGAACCAATCGCGATAGCGGCGCCAAACTTCGTTGAAGATTTGATTCCACTCTTCAACCGGCACGCGATCCACATACAAACCTGACGTGGCGACTGCTTTGCGCGTTCTTTCGCCAACCGGCGTCGCTTCGTAAAGGTTGTAGCCGGGCCCCTGGGCCACGAGTACTTTCGAACCATCGTCCGCAAGAATGTATCCACGGATATCTTCGGCCAAAGTCGTTTCTTTACGGTCTTTCAACGAGTAGATCTTCAACGTAGTGGTTCGATCGCCCTGACGGCCGTAATAACCCGCACCGCCGATTCCGTAAAGCAGATGTCCGGTCTTCGCAGAGAGTCCGCCGTAGTTATCGGCGCCGACAGGAACGCGCGCGACTCGTTCCGCGATTCCGTCGAAGTCGATGTTTAAGGTCGCCGGCGGTTTTGGTGCTGCTTCGGGTTTTGGAGCTTCCGCTGCCGGCGACGGCGTTTCGGCAGGTTTCTCAGCCGCGGGAGAAGCAGCCGGAGATGTAGCCGGCTTCGGCTCTTCGGTTTTCGCCACCGTCACTTCGTCGCTCTCGGGCGGAAACGGGTGCTTCACGTCTTTACGCAAGGCGAGCGCGTAGATGTAAGTCGGACGATTCGTCGCGAAGTTGAATTCGATGTTGGAAAGCTGTGGCGCAAATTCCCGATCGCTCAGGAAGTAAAGATAATTGCCCTGCGGATCCCACGCGGGATTGTAGGAATTGAAGTAATCGTCGGTGACACGTCGCAGTTGTCCGTCAGTCGCACTCCAAACAAACACCGAGGCCAGCAGATTCTGATTCACCATCGTGAAGGCGAGGAAGTTTCCTCTCGGCGACCACGTGTGATCGCGAATCTGACCACGCGATGCATCCGTAATCTCCACAATCTTGCGGTCAGCTAAGGTAAGCACAAATAACTTACCGTCTTTGTCGCTGAATGCGATCCGTTTTCCATCAGGCGCCCACTCGGGCTGATAACGCATCGCCGTGCCGCCGCGGGTGATCTGCTCGGCAGGCTTCGAACCATCCTGCGGCACCAGATAGAGTTCTTCTTCGCCGCTCGTGTCGGAGATGAACGCGATCTGCGAACCATCGGGCGACCAACTGGGCCACTTGTCATGCGCTCCCGACGAGTGAGTCAGGTTTCGCGTTGGACCTTTTTCAACCGGAGCACTGAAGATGTCGCCACGTGCCGCAAACAGCGCGCGCTCACCTTTCGGACTCAAACCAACATTTTCGATCAAGTTCCCCGCAGCCACTCGACTCGGACGCCGTGCGTTACCTTCGTCAGGAACGTTGATCGATATCGGCGTGCTCTTTTTACTCCGAGCGTCGAGCACCTGGAGTTCGCCGTTCAACTCATAAACGATCTGACCGTCGTTATCGGAACTGGGCCAACGCACGTCCCACGGCTCGCTGCTCGTGACGCGCGTCGTCTTGCCGCTGGGAACGTTGTAAGCATAAAGATTGAAATGCCCGTCGCGATCGGAGTTGAAGAAGATCGTGTCGCCGATCCACATCGCATCGCGCGTGGCGCGTGGTCCTTCGCTGATGCGTTTCGCTGCATTGCTCTTCAGGTTGAAGATGTAGAGTTGATTCGCCTGGCCGCCGCCGTAACGTTTCTCGGTCCTGAAATCGCGCGACTGAGGCGAGTAAACGATCTCGTCGTTGTTCGGCGACAAGTCGCCGGAACCCGCGGTGGGCATGGGAAAAGCTTTTGCCGCACCGCCGTCAACCGAAACCGTGTAGAGCTTTGCGATCGGTAGCGACCATGAGTCGCGCAGAGATCGGAAAATGATCTGTTTGCTGTCTTTGGTCCAGCCAAACACCTGGTTGTCCCAGCCCCAGCGCGGCGCAAGCGGTCCACGCGCAGGATAGAACGTCAATTGGCGTGGCTCGCCGCCGGAAGTAGGAACGACGTAAACCTGCTCGTCGCCGTCGTACTGGCCGGTGAAAGCAATCCACTTTCCGTCCGGAGAGAATTTCCCAAACACCTCCACACCGGCATGCGAAGTCAGACGCAAGGCCGAACCGCCGCTCGAAGGCGCGGTCCAAAGGTCGCCCGCGTAAGTGAAAACAACGCGATCGCCCCGAATGTCGGGAAACCGCAGGAGTTTTGTTTGCGAATACACCGTGCTCGAAAGCATAACGACGGCGAAGAGCAGGGCGACGATGCGTGATGGGTTGCTGCTAAACAAAGGGGACTCCTCCTCGAAGACTCATCCACATACCTACACGATACGCGGATGGTTTGATCCTACTTCCGGTCTTTGAATGCTTCGTTCAATTCTGTGTGCCTACTGCTTAACACCACCGGACGTCCGTCTATTACCAAATATCGTATGCGAGACCGAATTTCGAGAAGATCGCCGTCGGTGACGACGAGATTCGCCATTTTCCCGACCTCGATCGACCCTAAACGGTCCGCGACGTTCAGTATTTGCGCAGGATAAAGCGTGACTGCCTTCACCGCGTCGGCTTTTGAAAGTCCGAAAGCCGCCGCCATGCCTGCGTATTGCGGAAGATTTCTGACTTCCGGCCCGCTATCTCCGGTGGAAATGCAGAAACGCACGCCGGCCGCCTGAAGTTTCGCGGGATTCTCAAAAAGCGAGTCGTAAGCGTCGTCTTCACGGCTCGGGAGAGAAAAAATGCCCGTCAAAATCACCGGCACGTTCTTCTCTTTCAGAAACGACGCGATCTTCCATGCGTCGTTGCCGCCGAGAATGATCGGCTTCAACTTCATCTCTTCCGCGAACCGGATAGCGCCGCGAATTTCGGCTTCGCGATCCGCGCGAAAGATGACCGGCTGCTCGCCACGAACGTACGGCACGAGCGGCTCGAGCACGACGTTGCGATCCGGACGCGGCAGCGATTTGTCTTTGGCGTAAGCGTCCTGGGCACGACCATACGCTTCAGCGTCGCGCAGAATTTTTCGAATCTGCTCAACTTGCCGCTCGTTGGCAGTCAACGTCTCCGCCAGATTCGGAGGCGCCTGGAAACCGCCGAAACCACCGCCGCCAAAGCCAAGACGCGGATAGTTGATCACTAGCGCCGCGTGCGGGACGATCGCCATCTCTTTCGGCGCGGTGCCGAGCAGGTTGATCAACGTCGCCTGGCCCGAGATTAGACCACCGGTAGGCGCGGTGAGCGTGCTCGTCACACCTTCGACGCGCGTCACGGCTATGTGAGCGCTGTGCGGGTTAACCGCTGTGATCGCTTTGGCATTGGGATTTAGTTCGCCGACTTCGGAAGTATCAACCGTGCCGTTTGCGCCCTGCGGAACTTCGACGAGCCCCATGTTTGTGCCGGCGTCGATCATCCCGGGATAGACCCACAGACCGCTACCGTCGATCGTTTGCGCGCCCGCAGGCACGGACACATTCGCGCCGACGGCTTCGATTTTCCTGTCACGAATCACGACTGTGCCGTTTTCGATCTCAGGACCACTAACCGTAATGATGCGCGCGTTGCGAATCGCAAAAGTGCCGCGCGGCGGAATCACGCCCTGCTGCGTCGTGGGATTTCCGATCTGCTGGGCCAACACCGAGCAAGCGCAAATCAAAACTGCGACTAAAACTTTGATCATCTCAATCTCTCCGTTAGGTTGTTACGGCTTCTCTTCCTCGACATCGTCTTCGCCATGCTCGTGTGCGCGCGGGCGCCGCCGCGGCGTCTGCGGCGATTGGCCCTGTGCCGGAGGTTTATTCGGATCGGCTTGTTCCAAAGCGGCGCGCTCTTTCGAGAGGTCGGCTCGTCGTGCAATGTCCTGCTGGCGATCGAAGTAAACGACGCCGTCAACGAAAGTCGTATCGACGCGTGAATAGACACTGAACGGGTGGCCGTTCCAGATCGCGACGTCTGCATCCTTGCCGACTTCGATCGAGCCGACACGATCCTGGATACCGAGTTGGATTGCGGGATTGAGGGTGATGAGTTTGAGCGCCTGTTCTTCGGTGAGGTCGCCCCAGTGCATTGCTTTCGCGGCTTCGATGTTCATGCGGCGCGCTCGTTCGTCGGAGTCGGAGTTCATCGAAACAACTACGCCCGCGCGCGTCATGATCGCGGCGTTATACGGGATCGCATCATAAGCTTCGATCTTGTAGCCCCATGAGTCGGCAAAGATTGAAGCGCCGGCGCCGTGCGCAGCGATCTCTTTGGCGACCTTGTAGCCTTCGAGCACGTGCTGAAAAGTTTTGATCTTGAAACCAAACTCGTCCGCCAGGCTGATCAGCATTAGGATCTCGCTCGCGATGTAGCAGTGTGCGTGAACGTAGCGTTTGCCCTCGAGGATCTCGACGAGGGGCTCGAGTTGCAGGTCGCGGCGCGGCGCGATGAGGTTCTTGTCCTTTCCAGCCGCCGAACGATACTCATCCCACGCTCTCTTGTAGTCACGTGCGCGCGTGAACGCGTCGCGGATAACTTCCTCGACGCCCATGCGCGTGTTTGGATAGCGCCGCGTGACGCCGGGCTGATTCGGCGAACTCGATCGTTTCACGTTTTCACCAAGCGCAAACTTGATCCCCGGCATCGCCCCGGGAAAAAGAAACTCGCTCGCCGGGCGCCCATACTTGATCTTCACGACTGTATTGAGCCCGCCAATCGGATTCGCTGAGCCGTGCAACAGATTCAGAGTAGTAACCCCGCCCGCCAGCTCACGGTAAAGATCGACGTCGGTCGGATTCAGAACGTCTTCAGTTCGAACCATCGACGTGACCGCGAGCGTGCCCTCGTTGATCGTGTCGAGCATCGAATGCGAGTGGCAGTCGATGATGCCGGGCATTACAAACTTCCCGGCGCCATCGATGATGCGCGCATTCGCCGACGCGTTCAGGTTTTTACCGACACCCGCGATCTTGCCGTTTCGCAGCAGCACGTCCGTGTTTGTTAGCGTGCCGCGCGTAACGGTAAGCACGGTGGCGTTTCTGATGAGTGTTTCCGGCGACGTGGTTTGTCGTTGCGCGCGCGCGGCGCTAACCGGGAGCGTGGCGATAATTGTTAGAAACAGAAGCCTGGCGATGAATTGTTTCATGGTGTCTTCCCTTTCGTGAGCCTCCCTGGAGTGCGGCGGCCTGTCGCCGCTTTTTCTCTCGATCACGGTAATCGAATAACAAAGCGGCGCCGGGCCGCCGCACTCCAAAGGAGGCGTCCAGTTCAACAACGAATCAGTTTGGCTGGCCGGATCGCGTGGCCGTAAATGTTCCCGGCGACGAACCGACAATCGCAACGTTGCCGCGGATCTCATTGTTCGCGAACCTGCCGGTAAACGTTGCTTCCTTAGTTTGTCCCTCGATATTCAATGCGGCCGTAAAGCGAACTTCACCGCCCGGCGCCACGGAAGCGTTTGAGATCTCGCCCGCGCCGAGCACGCCCGCGATCGAGCCGGTGAGACGATCTCCTTCCTGCTGCAACGTCAAAGTGATGGCCCGGTCACCCTGGCCCAGGTTGACGTTGACTGTCCATTGACCGCTTAGATTTGTGCGCGCTGGACCACCGCCGGGCGCCGGCCGCAGATCGACCGGACGTCCATCAATGAAAACGTGTGCGACCCGGCTGTTTCGATCAAACAAGTCGCCGCGCGTGACTGTGAGATTCGCGATCTTCCCGGTCTCGATCGAGCCGAGCTGGCTCTCCACGCCAAAAATCTGCGCCGGCGAAATCGTAAACGCGCGCAACGCGTCAGTCGCCTGAAGTCCGTTTTCGATAACTCGTCCTGCGTTGACGAGCAAATCCGAAATGTTTGTCAACGAACCTGACTGAAAGGCGAAGCGAACGCCGGCTTTCGCGAGTTTGCCCGCTGTTTGCTGTGCTTCTACTCTTTCGCGCAGCACGCGGAGGGGCTCGGGATCGGCTTCAGGCATCGCGGCCGTCGTCCGTCTCGGGAGGTTGAGTGACAACAAAACCGGGACGTTCTGTTTCGCTAAACGATCGGCAACTCGATCGGCTTCACGACCGCCGGCGACGATCAGTTTCAGCTTGAACTCCGAAGCGAGATCGAGCGCGCGGCTGATCTCTCGTTCGCTGTTTGCCAGCATTACGACGGGCATCCGTCCGTCAACTACGGGAACGAGCGCCGCGAGCGAGCGATCGGTTTCAGGCCGCCGGGTGCCGCGCGGCGCGCGATCGTAAATCGCCATCGCATCGCGATAGCGTTGAGCGTCGAGCATCATCTGTCGCAGAGTTGCAAACACACCCAGGAGTGAACCGGGGTAGGTCCCGCGCAACGGCGTGAAGCTGACGTGCATCGCCACCGGCGAACGCACAATCATCTGCTGCGGCGTGTCGCCCGAAAGATTGATCAAAGCCGATTGGCCCATCCAGATACCGGAGCGGGGAGACGTCAAGGCAGTTGTGATCCCGGCACTCCGTGACGACTCGATTTCGTTACCGCCCGGGCGAATGACGTCTTCGACCATCACTTCCGGTTGCAGACCGGCGGGTTGAGTGGAGTTTGGACCACTCGCCGGTCTCGCCGGTTGCACGAGGAAAAAACCGCCACCGCCTCCGCCACCGGGTGAAGGTGAAGCGGCTGCTTCGGGAAGAGCCAGGTTTGTGTAGGAGTCGATCAGGCCGGGATAAACAGTCAGTCCGGCGCCGTCGATCACACGCGCATCCGGAGGCGCGTTGACGTTTGCGCCCACAGCGGCGATCAGGCCGTTGCGAACGACGACTGTTCCGCGCTCGATCACAGATCCTGACACGGTGACGATGCGTGCGTTTGTGATGGCGTAGGTGTCGATCGCGCTGCGTTGCGCGTTTGCGATCGGGTTAAGAGACAGCGGCGCAAACAAAAGCGCCAGCACCGCGACAAGAAGGCCTGAACGGACTTTTGGCATAGGTAACCAAATCCCCATCGTTTGATTTTGCGAAAGCAAGCGCTGGTTAAGAAGCAACCAGCAGGTTCCGTTTTAGGAATGAGAGCGAAAGCTTAGCTTAAGAGAGGGCGGAAGGGGAAGCGGGGTCAGACAGGATTTCCGGATTTTCATGATTAACATGTAAATCCTGCAAATCATGTAATCCTGTCTGACCGATCGATCCCGAGTGTAGATCGTTACCGATTCGTCGCTCGACGCCGCGTGTTGGAGTTCGCGTTTCCGTTGGCGTTCGCATTAGCGTTCGCGTTGTCGGCGCCAACCTTCAACTGGTTCCTCACGCTGGTCACACCCTCAACCGCTTTTGCCACAGTCTCAGCACGAGATTTCTGCGCCGCGGTCGCCACTGTACCGGACAGCGTTACGACACCTTTATCGACGTCAACATTGATCGTCGAGTCGCGCAGGTCGTCGGCGGTAGCCAATTCAAACCGGGTTTTCACCCAAAGCCAGCCGTCGTTAACACCCGTACCGACGGTGCGGCCCGACTCTTTAGCTTCACGCGAATATCTCTCCTTGTCGCGTTCATACTCCTCGCGAGTTGGCGGCGTGCGGGTGTTGGTGTTTGCGTTCGAGACGGTTCCGGGCGTCGGACTAATTGCAGGCGTTGCGTTGACGTTGCCATTGCCGTTTACGGTCCTATTATTGTTCGCCGTGTTATCACATCCGGCAATCAGCACGGAAAACGCGGCCAGAGTTAAGAGTCCTGTTATTCTGCGTCTCATTGTTTGCACAAACCTCCCTTGAACTGAACAGAAATGTGGTTCAAAAACATACGTACCGAGGGAGAGGTAGCAAACAAGGGGCCGCTGAAAATCGTGGAATTACAGAACCTGCGCGCAGACTACCACTTAACACTTCCTTCTTTTGTTGTGTCGATTTCGGCAACTTTTGGTGCGTCGCCGAAGAGATATCCCTTGATGTTGTCGAAGAGGAAATTTTGCGCGTCGGGATTGGTGAGATCGAGACCGTAGTGATTGATGATCTGTGTTTGCTTTTGCAGCCAGCCACTCCAACACGGCTGGCAGATCTCGGCCGCTATACGTTGCCCCAAGGCGTTTGGGAATGGTGCGAATCCGAGTCCCGGGCGTTTCTCGCCGCAATGAGAGCATTTGATGTTGTCAGCCATTCGTGCCTCCTTATACTCAACCTTTTTGCGCCGCGCGAATTGCTGCAATCGTAGCATCATCCTTCGGCTTAAATAAGCCAAGCGGGCGTACGTCGCTGTGACGCACAATCCCGCGCGCATCGATCACAAAAACAGAGCGGGCCACCTTGCCCGGGATCAACGAGTGTGCGCCATAGAGTTTAGCGGCGACGCCTTCCGAATCCGAAAGGAGGGGAAGCGGAAGACTGTGGTGCGCGGCGAATTTCCGGTGTGACTCGACCGAGTCAGAAGAAATGCCGACAACTTCCGCGCCCGTCGCGACGTAGTCGTCCCAACGATCGCGCACCGAACACATCTGCCGCGTGCAAATCGGTGTTTCATCGCCCGGGTAAAACAGCAGCACGACAACTTTTCCACGATGGTCCGCAAGTCGCCAATCGTTGCCGTTAGCGTCTTTCAACGTGAAATCGGGTGCGGGTGAGTTGACGGTTAATTTGCTCATTACTTGATTAGCGACGCCAGGATGTGCAGAGCTTCGTCGATCTCCTCGTCAGTGTTGAAGAAATGCGGCGACATGCGCAGACCTGCGCTCGGGCGCCAATCAGCAAACACTTTTCGTTCGGCTAAGTTTTCAACCATGGCGCGGGCGTCGTCCACCCCGATCATTACCGAGCCGCCGCGGCGATCCTTTTCGAGCGGCGTGTTGATGGTCCAATCGCGTGCGCGCGCGAAATCGATGAGCGCCTGTGTTCGGCGTTGCGATTCAGCCGCGATGTTTGCAACGCCGACTTCCTCGATGATCTCGAGCCCGGGCATCGCGGAGTAAAGCGCAGGGATGCTGGGCGTGCCTTGCGCAAAGCGTCTCACCGATTTCGCATAGCGCATCGGCGCGTGCGCGAAGTCGAAAGGAGAATCGTGCGCAACCCAACCCGTCAGCCGTGGTCTCAAATCTTTCTGCAAATCAGGACGAACGTATAAATATCCGCAGGATGGGCCACCGCAAAGCCACTTGATTGTTCCTCCGATCAGGAAATCAACGTTCCAGTCCGCCGCCTCGAGTTGCACCACACCGGCTGACTGGTAAACGTCGAGCAAAACAACGGCGCCTTTTTCATGAGCACGATCGACAATCGCGCGCGCATCGACACGGTAGGAACTGCAATAAGAAGTGTGCGCAAGCGCGACGAGACAGGTTTCGCTATCGATCGCGTCGAGGATGCGTTCGAGTGGTATCGAAATGCCGTCGTCGGAGGGCACAACTTCGACTGTGGCTCCGATCTGCCGCTGTGCGTCCCAGAAATACTCCATCGACGGGAAGTCGAGCGTCGGTCGTGATCACCTTTCGCTTTGGACCACTCTTAAAGTCGAAGCATGACGCGACAGTTGCAAGGGCGATCGAAGCGTTGGGCTGGATCTGGACTGAACCCGGAGCGCCGCCGAGTATGCCCGCAATACGATCTCCTACGCGTCGCGAGAGGGTCCACCAGCTCGTCGCCCATGCATCTTCGCTGGTGTGATGTTCCCACGCGTCGAAGTACGCGATCATTGAATCGCGCGCGGCACGAGGCACCGGACCAAGGCTGTGACTGAGCAGATGAATGCCCGAGGCGAGGGTTGGAAATTGTTCACGGTGACGCAACATAAGTTTTGACAGGATTTCATGATTTACAGGATTTACATGATTCTTGTTAATCATGAAAATCCTGAAATCATGTCTTAACCTGAGACAACATCTTCTCTAATCCAACAGCATCTTTTGATAACCCATCCAGCACGCCTTTAGCTTCATCGCCGATCGGCGGATCGTGTCGCTCTTCACGAATCACCTCGAGGATCTCAGCCGCGACAAACTCCTTCGCCATCTTCGGAACATCAGCCCCGCGACTCATGTCAGTGTCGATCGTCGTCGGCAACACCGTGATCACGCGGACGCCTTCGCCGGCGAGATACGCACGCAGTGCCTGGCCCAACGACAGCAACGCCGCCTTCGTGGCGCAATAGGTTCCGACGATCGGCAGATTCACTTTCGCAAAAGCCGTGGCCACATTGACGATCATGCCGTCGTGCCTCGCGATCATTCCCGGAGCGACCGCACGCGTCACGCGCAGCACGCCCAGATAGTTCACCGCGATCTCTTCTTCAGCGGCCGCAAAACTCATCGTTAGGGGATTACCAAAACCAGCGAGGCCGGCGTTGTTTACGAGAATGTCGATCGCGCCCATTCGCGCGAGAGTCTCGACGTCCGCATCGCTTGTTACATCCAACTGCACCGGCGTTACACGTTCAGATCGCACAGCATCGTGATCTTCCCGCTTTCGAACTCCCGCAAGCACTTCGCTTGCGCCCGCCTCGACAAACGCTTCGACGAGCGCGCGCCCGAGTCCGCGACCAGCTCCCGTGACCAGCACTCGTTTGCCCTCAATCTCCATTCGTCTTCCGCTGCATACGCGCGATCTGATAAAGCACCGCGCCTACAACTCCCCAAACCAATATCAACTCAACACTCGTCAACGTCTGCCCGCTAATTCGTTCGCTCAGCGTTTGCGTGGTGAGCACTTCCGCGTCCTGACGCAACTGAATCAGAATCATGACTCCCATCGAGAGAATCGAGAGAATCGCCGCCGCTTTTTGCAAACGGCGCGGCAGGTTGATCTCAATCTCACCCGCGAGACCCGGATTCAGACGTGGCAGGAACAGAAATACTAAGCTATGAATGAAATAAAGCACGACGAGTGCGAATACCGCAACGTTCAACGCGAGCGCAAGCTGTCCGCTCACCAACAAAATCGCGCAACAGATCAGCGTCAACGTAAGACCGCGGCTGGGAGTTGCTGTTGCTTTGTTGATAAAGCCAAGCCAGCGCGGCGCGAGACCGTCTTCGACAAACATGATCGCGAGCCGTGAAGGAACGAAGATCGTCCCATTCAGCGCCGTCATGATCGCCGCGATTGCGCCTATCGTGACAAACGTCGCTGCGCCCGCCGGCAAATAGATCGACGCGACTTCAGCCATCGGCGCGCTGCTCGCCTGCAGTCGTTCACCGGGCAAGACGCCAAACGAAACTATCGAAGTAAACACGTAGAAAAGTGCGGTGACAATAATTCCCTTCAGCAGAATTTTCGGAAGACGGCGTGTGCTGTCTTTCACTTCACCCGCCGTCTGCGCGATCGATTCGAAGCCTGCATAGGCGAAGAAGAGAGGCAACAAACTCAGGCCGAAACCGTTCCAGCCCTGGGTGAAAAACGGTGTGTAGTTGGCCGGCTGAAGTACAAACAATCCCGGCACGATCAGCACGAGCAGCGCCAGGCACTTCAACGCTGACATCACCACCTGGATGCGTCCGAACCAGCGAATGCCGATCACATGAATCGCATAGAAGATCACGAGGGCCGTGAGGGCGAGCGGCAGACGAAATCTTTGCTCAATGCGGTTGCCGCTCAGAGCAATCAAATAGCCGGCCATCGCATTGGCAAGATACGCGCCCGCTCCGATGTAAGAAATAATCTTCAGCCACGCGCCGACGTAGGCAAGCCGAAAGCCGTTGAGGGTTCGTGAGATATGAAGATACTCGCCACCCGGTTCACGACCGAGCGGCGTCGATAAGTAAGCCGCGTAGGGAATCGAAGTCGCAAGAATCGCGGGCGTGAGAATGAGATATCCGAGAATGACGCTTGGACCAGTGAGCGCCCATGCCTGGCTCGTGACCTGAAAAATCCCGGCGCCGATCAGAATGCCTATAACAGTGGCATAGGATTCGAGAGTGCCAAGATCGCGGCGCAGACGGCTAGTGGGAGGCGCGCGTTGTTCAGCGTGGTCTAAATCATTCCTATTTCCATTTGTCATTTGTCATTTTCCATTTGCCATTTATACTCGTTTTGTTTCGAAATGCCCTCACAATCACTACTATAAGGACCTCACCGAGCATGTCTCATCAAACTTCGCCGTCTCTTGCTGATGCATTAGAAGAGCGCTTGATCAACTTCGCTGTTCGTATCATTAAACTCTCAGCTAGCTTGCCGAAGACACCTGCAGGAAAACATATTGCCGGCCAGATTTTGCGCGCTGGGACTTCACCCGCTCCGAATTACGGCGAAGCCCGAGGTGCTGAAAGCCACGCGGATTTCGTCCACAAGTTGCGCATCGTATTGAAGGAGTTGAATGAGACGTCAATCTGGCTTCGCATAATAAAGTTAAGCCAACTTCTTAGAGAGGAACGACTCACTGACATCGTTGAAGAGACCAACAGCTTGAGCAAAATCTTCACTGCCTCCCTCAAGACCACTCGGGCGAAACGGAGCAATGACAAATGAAAAATGTCGAATGACAAATGGAAAATGATCATTTCATAAGTTCATTCGACGGTAGTTTCGGATTCAAAACTTTCTCGGCGCTCTCGACGCCCGCGACGGGCAACGTGCGCGAATCAATCAATCCGAGCTGGGCGAGGACAGAGGCCTGGTCCCAATAGATGTGCTCGTGGGCCAGCTTGCCGTCGCGGAAATGAACGATCACGACAAGCGCTACTTTGACGTGCTTGCCCGTGGGTTCGACGCCCGGCAGCATCCAGTCCATTTTACTCGTGTGAGTAAACTCAAAAACCATCTCGTCGACTATCCGATCTACGCCGACCGTGCGCGAAACGGGGGTCATGGCCGTGTCCGGCGGCATTTGGGGAATGAAACGTTTTGAATAAAACTCGCGCAGCTCTTCATGGCCCACGCCGCCGGTCATCACCGGCACGTGGTTCACGTAAGCATCCGCCACCATCGTTTCGAGTGTGTGATCCGTGTTTCGCGTTGCAAACTCAAACTTCACATGATCGTCCCAGCGAGACGACAGAGTCTGTTGCGCGCTCGCCAGCCCGGCGCCCGCGAGGTGGCTGACAAAGAATTCGAGACTACGGAGATCAGCTAACTCCGCGGCGGCGGCGTCAAAGTGTTCGCCGCCGGTCCGCCCGAACGCGTGGTCCATGCCCGGATAGTCGTGAATCGTCACGAGCGGATTCAGATCGAGCGCCGCATGAATTTGCGCCTGCGCTTCCGGCGGACAGAATTTGTCGTGCTCGGCGACGTGCAGCAGCAAAGGACTGTTGAGATTCTTTGCCTCATCCAAATTCTTCTCGATACTCACGCCGTAATAACCAACCGCGCAATCCGGTTTGAAACGCACAGACAGCAAATACGCGAGATTCCCGCCCATGCAAAAACCAACCGCGCCGGCACGTCCGCTGCACGCACTGCTGCGACGCAGGAACTCCAACGCCGCCGCGCAATCTTCAACGGCCTTCGCCTCGTCAATCTTCATATAAAAGGCGAGGGCCTTATTCCAGTCATCACCTTTATCGGTGAGTTCAACGTTACGCTCCATACGCCAGAACAGATCCGGCGCAAGCGCGACAAACCCGTGCGCCGCGTACCAGTCAGCAACGCTGCGGACGTAATCGTTGATGCCGAAGATCTCCTGGATTACGACAATGCCTGGTCCATAACCGCTCGCGGGCAGGGCCAGGTAAGCGTCGAACTCGCCGCCATCGAAAGATTTGATTGTGGTCATGGTCCGAAGATTATACAGACTACACAGGATTGTCCCGCACCCATTCTTTGCCCGCATTGCAGACGCGTAAGAAGTTGCACATGCGGCAGTGAGGCGCGGTCTTCACCGGGAAGTTCGCCGGGTCGGAAGAGTAAATCGTGCGCTGCATCGCTTCGTCAATCGCGTTTGCGCAACGAGCGGGGTCGAGAAGCTCGTCAGCCAGATGGACCTCGATGTTCGGTTCGAGAAAATGAAGCGTGACGCGCATCCTGCTACCCGCGAGTGACGGAAGCAGTTCGCGCACGGCGAGCGCGTACGCCTGCATTTGCAGTTCGTAATCTTCAGCAGCGGTGTGGACGGCTTCAGTTTCGCGGGGCGCTTCAAAATCAAACGCAAACTGCGGCTCCTTCCGGGGCGGGCGCGGCGCGGGCTCGACCGAAACGGCAGGCTTCGTTCCGGTGATGCGATTTGTTTTGAAGTCGATTATCTCGATCTCCACGTCGCCTTCAGCAGAACGAGTGATCAGCAATTTATCAATCACACCATTCAACACTCCCAACGGGCGTCGCAAACGAAAACGGAGTTCGCTCCAGAGTCCACTTTCACCCGCCGGCTGCTGCGCGTCATCGTGCAAAACCTTAGGCGCCGTTTCCACGCGCTTGAAAACCTCGCTCGCCAGGTAGTTTTTCGCGAGCGGCAACAGGTCTTTGAACGCTACTTCAGGATCGATCTCGACAAAACGATCCGCGAGCTGCGCCTGGCGCAAACGCACGACCTCATCAAAACTGCGGCGCAGACATTCCTCGGCGCTTTGGTCCAACGTGTAACGTTCGCAGAAACGATGAATCACCGCGCCCTTCAAGGTTGCCGTCAGGTTCGAAGGTGGCTCAGGCGCGTCGGCGTTGTTCCAGACGGCCATCTCGTCACGCGAAGGCAGTTGCAACACGCGATCGAAGTAGTACTGGCGCGGGCAGCGACGGTAGTTGATCAGTTGCGTGACACTGAATCGATGAATCGCATCGCGATTCTGTGGGCCAAGCGTGCGGATCAACGCAAACGCTTCCTGCAACGAGTCGGCCGAGTGAATCTTTGTTTGCGGCACTTCGTCGGATTCAACGTAATCCTCAACCGGCTCTTCGGGGAGGTTGATCGTGAGTTGCAACTCCACGTCCGGTGCAACTTCAACGACACCACTCGACGATTGACCTTCAAGATCGAGTGATTGCCAGATCCATCTCATCCACGAATCGTTTCTGGTGTTCAGGTTCGCAAGCTCTTCCGTCACGCCTGACAGTATCAAACGATCTTCGGCACGCGACGCAGCCACGTACAGCAGGCGCATGCTTTCAAACTGTTCACGCCACGCGTGCCGTTTTTCGAAGTTGCTGAATGTGCAGCCTGCCACCAGACTGCCGCGCCCATCGGGCACTTTCAACGTCAGTCCCAGATGACGATCGAGCAGCACCCATGTATCCGTGCCGACGCGCGAGAGTCGTTGCAGATCGGGAATGATCACGACCGGAAACTCCAGACCCTTAGCCTGGTGAATCGTCATCAGGCGCACCGCGTCGGCGGCCTGATCGATCTGCCCTTCGCTTTCCCGGCTGCCGATCGCCTCAAACTCTTCCACGTACCGCACAAAGTCGCGAATCAGATGTGTTCCGGAACTCTCGAAGCGCGCGGCAAGCGTGAACAAGCGTTCGACGTTTGCGAGACGTTGTGCGCCGTCGAAGTTTGCGGCGGTCACGGTCATGTACTCCGACTCCGCAACCGCGAACCGGAGCAGATCCTGAATTGCATAGTGATGCCGTCGCTCGACGAGCTGGCTGATCAGACGCCACGCTCGATCCAGAAGCTCGTGCTCGTCTTCACTGATAAATGCGATCTCGGCGTGGCGGCGCAAGGCCGAGTAGAGAGGTCGCGTGGCCGAGAAACCGCGTGCTGGATCGACCTCGACTTCGTCGAGCAGCGGCGCGCACCGCAATGCCAGCAAAGCGTTGTCAGACAGACCGCAGAGCGGTGAGTGCAAGACCGCGGCGAGCGCGATCTCGTCAGTCTTATTATCGAGAAATCGCAGCAGTTGGATCAGGTCAGTGATCTCTTCGCGTTCGTAAAATCCGCGCCCCAGCACCGTTTGATATGGAATGTTTGCGCGGCGGAAGACTGACTCATAAATCTGCACCTGCGTCATCGCGCGAAACAGTAACGCGATATCGCCATATTTCACTTTCGGCGACTCGGCGCGAGTGAGCGTGAGTATGCGCCGCGCGACTTGCTGCGCGTCGAGCACACGCGAATCCTGTTCGGCTCGCGGATCGTCTTCGAGCGAAGGCTTCGTGGAGATCAAACACTCGACGAGGGGACCTGCATCACGCAGCTCGCGTTTCGGCTCGCTCCTTTCATGTTTCACATAGCCCAACTGGTCCAGGTTCTTGTATTCACTGGATGGAACGTCGTCAGGCACCTGGAACAAACGAGCAAAGAGATAATTGAAAAACGCAATCAACGGCGGTTGACTGCGGAAGTTCAATTGCAACGGTTTTTCTTCGCCACGCGCGCTCAGCAGCGTGGTCGTCATCTGGCGAAACACGTCGACGTCCGCGCCTCGAAAACCGTAGATCGACTGCTTGCGATCGCCGACGATGAACAGATTCGCGGGCCGGCGGCCTTTTGCGAGCGCCAGCCGCTTCGAGCAACACGCGCTGCACGGCGTTCGTATCCTGAAATTCGTCGACGAGAAAGAATCTGTAGCGTTCGGAAGTGCGCGCGATGACCTCAGGTCGTTCCAGAAGCGAGAGCGTGCGCAGCTCGAGGTCGTCAAAATCGAGCGCCGAAATCTTTTGCTTCTCTTCGTTGAACCGCTGGTCCACGCGCAGCAAAAGATTCACCATCTCCAGCGCATACTGACGAGCAAACAGATCGAGGCAAACCTGCGGCACGCGTCCCTGAAGATTCTTTTCCCAAAGAAGGATGTCGAGCGCTCTCACTTGATCGGCAACAGGCGCGCGCGCTTGCGGCCGGTGCGCGCGAAAGTTTTCCACGAAGCGGCAATAGTCGGCGAGAGTCTCGTGTGCGGGAATTTTTTTGAGTAACTTCTGCGCCTGGGCCCACGCGGAAACGACTTCGGCCTGATTCGTCATCGCGGCTTTCGTCGTGCGCCGCACGCCGAGAAAATCCGCCATCAAGCGATCGAGTTCTTCCAACGCGCGCGCGTGATCTTCTTCGGTTGCGTGTACGCGCGCGGTTGCGACGGCGAGTTCTTCGAGCGAGAGACCCTGGCCACGTGCGTCGCGATAGAGTTGAGTGAGTGCCGCGGCCAGCCGGCTGCGGCCCACGCCGAGTGTCAAACGTGAGATCTCGATATGGCCGTTGCTGATGAATTCCGAGAGAACTTCTTCGACGATCAACTCGAGCATCATCGCCGCACGATGTTCGTCGAGCAGTAGAAACTGTGGATCGACGCGCGCTTCGATCGGAAACTCACGCAACAGCCGCGCGCAGAAACCGTGAATGGTTGTGATCACTGCGCCGTCGAGCGTGCGTTTGTAGTTCAACCAGCGACGCCGCTCAATGTCGTCCGCGATACGCAGCATGTGATTGAGCTCACGACGCAGGCGTTCGCGCATCTCGTTGGCCGCGCGATTTGTGAAAGTGATCGCAACGATCTGATCGATGGAGAGATCGTGTTCGCGGAGGATATGGATGTAGCGCTCGACGAGGACCGTCGTTTTGCCGGAGCCCGGCCCTGCCGTCACCGAGATATGTTTTTTAATCTCGTATGCGGCGGCTGCCTGCTCGGGAAGTAATACGCGAACCTCTTCAGCCATTTTTGTGAGTTATGTGCCTCTTTGTGGCTTCTTCTTCCTCTCGATGCGATCGCGATCGTAGCGACAGACCGATCCGTAGTCGCAGAAGCGGCAGGTTTTCTGACGTTCGGAAGGGTCGACGATAAACCTGCCGGCACGCATGCCGTCGAGAAAGTCCCAGATCCTTGCGACTACTTCCGCTCTAATCCTTTGCCAGTCCTCGTCGGAAAAAACAGAGTTCTTCGCACGCAAACGCAGGTAATCCAACTGGCTCGCGCGATACAGACCTTTGTTGCGACGGTCCTGCGCGCCGCGAATCACGTAGTAGCCGCCGCCTGCAATCGGCTGGTCGGGCAGGATCAACTTCTCGAGCGCTTCGAGATAAATCGGCAGTTGCAAACTTCTTCCCGAAGTGATGTCGCTGCGACTCGCACCAGTTGACAGTTTGTAATCGTAAGCGACGATCGTATTGTCGCGCGCCACGTCAACGCGATCGATCTGCCCGCTGATCTTGATCTTCTCTTCGCCGACAAACGTTTCGCGCGACAGTTCGAGCGGTTCATCCGTCGAGCCGGGATCTTTCGCCGCCGACCGCGCGCCGCCAAACGCAACTTCGAAATACGTCGGCAGCACCTGTTGACCTTCCGCTTCCTCCTGAACCTCGAGCTCGTACAACAGCACCTGGTCCAGAAGGATCTTGCGGATCTCGCGATCGATCTTCCAGATCTGCTTGTTGAGCGGCGGCACCACGCGTTCATGTTCGTCAAACACGCTGTCGGCAATCGCCGCGAGCTCCATTTGCAGTTTCTTTCGATCGAGTTTGTGCAACGGCTCGCGCCGGTGCCGTTCAAAGAAACGCCGGAGAATGTCGTGCAACAACTTACCGGCGTCGATTGCCTGAAGATCGAGTGCGGCTTCGCCACGCGGTTCGAGACGCAACACGCGTTGAGCATAGAAACGATAAGGACAGTTTCCGTAGACGCTGAGACCGCTGGCGCTGTGGATGAAATCAGGCCCAAACTTATTGCCCAATAGCCGCAACAGATCGGGATCGGTGATCTCGCCGTCGTAAGGTCCAAAACGCGGACCGGCGCGGGCGCGCTCGATCTCGATGCGTTTCAAAGCGGAGTCACTGAGAAAGCCGTCGTTGCGCGCGAGCGTCAGCAGTCTCGTGATGCGCGGTTGCGGCAAGAGGCCCTCTTTCTTGCCACGATGCAGATGGCGCTCCTGTTGCCGCACGAGTCCGACCTTCATCTCGGACGTCGTCGAGACGTCTTCGATGTGCTTGCCGTCGTAATCGCGCCGGACGGTCTCGGTTTCAAACCAGAACGGCGCGATCGCGCGGCGCAGTTCGTCGATGTAATAAGAAGCCACGGTTTCCGAATCGTCGCCGAGTAAAAGCGGGCGCGTGAGGTACAGACGATCGGTGGCGCGACAGGCTACCTGATAAAAATAGTGCTCTTCTTTGAGAAGCGTGTTTGGAGAAATGTCTTCGAGCGTCAGGCCGTACTCGCGCAGCCGATCGCGTTCCTCGTGCGGGTAAATCCAGTCGCGACCCGCGGTCAACGGGAACCCGCCTTCGATAAGACCCGCCATGAAAACGGCTCGAAATCTCAGACCGCGGACGTCGGTTGCTTCAAGCACACGCAAACCGTTTCGATCGGGCGCCCCGAAGATCTGCGACTGAGAACCGAGCGAGCGGCGCACCTCCTGAAGAAAGGTGGAGAGTCGCGTGACGAGGACGCCTTTGGCGCCCAGCTCGATGCTCTTGATCGCCGCGACGAACGCGCGACGCAAGCCCTCGAGCGCGTTAAAGTTGAGCATGGTTTGCGGCAGCTCGCGTTCGTCAGTCGCTCTGCGGGCCGGCTCCGCGATTTGATCGCGAAAGCCAAAACGATCGAGCAACTTCATCAACTCCGTGCGCAGCTCGGTGGGTTTGCCCTCGCGAGGCACCGCATGAAGCAGCTCCGCGAATCGTTGGACCACGAGCGACGTCCACGCGAGTGCCGCCGGATGAATGTCACGCGACGGGCGGCGTTTCTTCTCGACGCCTTTTTCGTCGAGCTTTGCCGTTTCCGCGTTTTCCAGATTGTCGGCGATGTCCGCATCACGATCGTGCGCGCCGGGATCGATGTTGAGAATCTCTTTGGTGGCAGCGGCACCCGGAAGATCGGTGAACAGTTTGTGAGCGCGCGCGAGCCAGGCGCCCACGCTGAGATCGCTGCCGACGTAGGCAAATGCATTCTCGAGCGCGTCGGCGTCCCAAAAGCCGATCCGGTAGCGAAGTTTCAAACGATCGAGGTTTTCGGGCGTGAGCGTCTGCACTTCCGGTCGCAGCAAGTCAGCGTGCCGCTCATCAAAACGATTCGACAAAATGCGTACTTCAGCGTCGCTCAGACGGAAGTATTCGGACTTGATCAGATCCGCAACTTCGGCGATGCGTGTTGAAGGCACCGCTTCGGACGAAAGACCTTCGAGCAAAGACAACAGCTTCAACGCCGCGCGGTTGGCAGGAACGTCACCAGCCTCGACGCGCAGCTCGAGATTGCACGGCAGCGATTCTTCGAGAAGCACGCGTGAAATTGTTGACCCATACTTTGAGCGTTCGCGGACGACGAGCGCAATGTCGGCGAGATCGTAGTTCTCAGTCAAAACCAGCCGCTTAACTTCACGCGCGATCGTGCGGATCTCGGTATCGCGATCGCCACACTCGAGATAGCGAATGTCTCGCGTAAGGAACTCCGGCTCCTGTGACGCCTCTTCGGATTTCAAAGGGTTGAAGAGGTTTTCACGAAGCTCTGACAGGATGCCGTTCGTCGCCGTGTAATCCCGCACCGGAACGATGTCAAACTTCGCCATGCTCTGGAGCTGGCCAATCGTCTCCTGAAACGGAATGAAAATCTCGCGATTACTGTCGTCTGAATTCAGGTTGACGATCGTTTCCGGAAAATGCGGGATCAGATTCCGCAGGAGTTCTCCCTGCACGGGGGTGAAATCGAAGAACCCATCGATCACGAGCAACTGCACGCGCGACAGCCACGGCACGCGCACGCTTTTGCCGTCAATCATGCCGCGCAATACCCAGAGCGCGCGAAGTTGATCCGCATCCTCTTCAGTAAACTGGTTCTGATTCAGCAGCTCGCTGTAGGTCGAATAAATAAGCGCGACTTCGTTGTCGAAATCGACTTGCGTAATGCCGCGGGGCTGAGTGATGGACCCTTTTTCGATGTCACGCGCACGAGCAGTGATGATTTCGGTGAGTTCGGCGGGCGTTCTGGCGGCGCGCTCGATCTCGCCGATCAGGGTGGTGACACTGTTCACGCATCCGTCGCGAGTTGCGAGTGGCGCAAATGCTTTCAGCCGGTTTGTCGCCAGCAACTGAAGCAGCACCTGGGAAATCAAACTTCGCTTCAACGGCAACTCGTCTTGATCGATCGGGATTCTCGGCGGCAGGCCCTCGCCGGTTTCATCTACTGCGGAATAGAGAATGCGCCGCACAAGCCCACGGAAAAGGTGGACCGGGAGTTCACCCCAAACGCCGCGATTGCGATTACCGTCGAGCACGCGTTGTGTAACGACTTCGAGGAGAGGATACGAGGCTGAGAGATAGATAAACGCGTCGCTTTGATTGTTGGCGACGAACTTAGCGCAACGCTCGATCAGCAGCGCTCGATTGTTGTTGAGGAGGGGGCCTAACCAGATTTCGTTCACAGCAGTACGCGCAGATTACACAGATTATTTTCGGCTGTCATCCCTGGAGTGCGCCGCTTTGTTCATCGATAACGGCAAGCCGGCAAAAGCGGCGACAAGTCGCCGCACTCCAAAGTTATTGTCCGGCGGTTTGAGCTTTGAGGAGGGGAAAATCGTCGTCCACGGTGGTGAGCGTTTCGGGAAAGATACCGCCGTCGTCGAGACTTAACGCCCGGGCCGCCTTATCGATTGGTTCGAGTGTTTCGATCTCTTCACCGGCAATTGCTCCACGCTCCTTGAACCGCCGCGCGGTGACGAGAACGCGCGATTCGAGGGAACGCACGCCCTTATTGTACGACTCGAGGGCGCGATCGAGGTTTCTTCCGATGTCGTCAAAGTGGCCCGTGAACACGCGCAAACGATCGTAGAGGGTCTTTGCCAGGTTGCTCACTTCCTGCGCGTTATCGGCCATCTGTTCCTGGCGCCAACCGTAAGAGACGGCTTTGAGCAAGGCAATCAGCGTGGTTGGAGTGGCGATGATCACTCCCTGGTTGACGCCGTCTTCGATCAGCTTGGGATCGTGTTCGAGTGCGGCGCTGTAGAAGTTTTCACCGGGCAGAAACAGGAGCACAAACTCCGGCGTTGGCTGCACGGTTTCCCAGTAAGACTTCCGGCTGAGCGCGGTGATGTGAGTTCTCACCAGACGCGCATGGTCCTTGAGCTTGATAGCGCGCACGTCTTCGTCCGTGGTCGAGATGGATTCGTAGAAAGCGTCGAAAGGAACTTTCGAATCGACCACGATCGTGCGATTGCCTGGGAGACGTACGATGACGTCCGGCCTGATGCGGCTTTCTTCAGTCGCGACTGTACCCTGCTCGATGAAATCGCAGTACTGGAGCATGCCGGCCATCTCGACCACGCGTCGCAGTTGAATCTCTCCCCAGCGCCCGCGAATATGCGGCACACGCAGGGCTTTCACCAGGTTGCTGGTCTCTGACTGAAGCTGTAAGTGCGACTGTGCGAGGGTTTTAACCTGCTCGCGCAACTCGGAATACGCGCCCACGCGATTCTTTTCGAGCTCGCCGATCTTGCCGTCGACTCTTTCGAGTGACTCTTTGAGCGGCTTGATCAGATCGCCAATGGCCATCTGGCGTCGTTCGAGATCGCCCTTGGCAGTTTGCTGAAACGTTTCGAGATTTTGCCGGGCGAGATCGAGAAATGAACGGTTGTTGTTTCGCAGGGCGTCAGCTGAGAGCGCCTTGAACGCGTCGGCAAGCTTCTCTTCGGCGTTGCTTAAAAGGACCAGCTTCTCCTGGCTCGCCTTCCGTTCTTCCTCGAGACGTGTTTGCAGAGCGGAGAGACTCGCAAGCGTGCGTGCATTCTCCGCGCGCAGGTGATTGCTCTCGTCCGACTCGCGATCGAGGGCGTCGCGAAGCTCGCGTAACTGATCTTCCTTGCGGGCGAGTCGCTCTGTGAGTGTGGCGCGTTCGGTTTCACCATCGGCGCGGCCGCGGTCGAATTCGTATTTTAGTTTGGTGCGAGTGACGAACCAGAGGGAGAAAGTGCCGACGGCGAGGCCCACAGCCAGCATCGACACGGGGAAAACCAGTTCCATGCGCGGGATTCTATCACTGACTTTCGCCTGTATCCATCATTTTGTTGTCCCGGCGCGCTAAACCCCAAGATGATGTCCTCGCAAAGGCGCAAAGGACGCAAAGAAAAACTTAACCTGGCATGACCGTCTTCTTTGCGTCTTTGCGCCTTTGCGAGGAAAGCTATCTTCCAAAACTCGCAACCATCCGCTCGTAAACTTTCCGCGTCACGCGTACGTCGTTGAGGTTGTATTCGCGGATGAGATCGAGTTTTCCGGCCTGATAGAGATCGTAAACTTTGCTTCCCTCGACTTCCGCGGTCTTGCTGGAGTCGATTCCGAGTGCCCAGGCAATATCGTCGAGACTGACGTGACGTTTGGCGCCCAGCCACCAGCGATGCATCGTGTCAAAAACGCCGCGGACGTTGTATTCACCAAGATTCACAAACGGCCGCACCTTGATCGAATGCGCCAGGCAGCGCTGAAAAATAAACGGCAGATCGAACCCGATGATGTTATGGCCGACAAGCTCGTCGCAATCAGGATCGAAATCCTTCATGAAACTGACGAAATCCTGTAGTGCTTTCTTCTCTTCCTGCTCGTAGCCGTCTTTGTCGATGCCAAACACGTGCTCGCTTGATTCAGGTCCGAGCTCGGAAAACTCCAGACCCGAAATCGGACCGACATGAAGAGCAATCGAGAGAACCCGGCCTGACGTTGCATTCAGCGCTCCGAGTGCGTAGCAGCGTTCTTCTTCGGCGGCGATGTCGTCGAGATAGCGCTGCTGTTGTTCGACGCGCATGTTGCCGAGCCGCATGAGACGTTCGAGTTGTGGTCCGATACGTTCGCGGAAATCGGGAAGAGTGAGTGTTTCGATGTCGAAGGTGTAAGCGCGTGGCAGCCGTGGCTCGTCGGATTGATAGACGCGATACTGCTCGAGCGTGATGGGCCGGTACTCGGTGACGACAAACTGCGGGCGGTCCTGGTACGTCTCGAGTTTTCCGGTGACTCCCCACAGACCCGGCTTGATCTCTTTCTGAGTTTCGAGGGTCTCGCCCCAGATCTTGAGAGCGATCGTGCCGGTGCCGTTACGCGCCGACGCGTCGCAGAAGAGGCGGCCCTGTTGCGTGCGACGCTCACGGACCGAAGTGACAAGCACCATCAGCCAAAGATCTTCGCCGTAGGGAATTTCAGGGATGGGGATGTTACCGCGCAAGGTTTCTATTCAGCTTTTGAACTTCCGCTTCCATTCTTCCAGTCAGCATCAACGCGATCATTTTGTAGTCGCCCATGAACGACCAGAGCGGATATTTGAACGTGGCCGGCCGGTTTTTCTCGATCAGAAAATGCGCGAGCCAGGCGCAGCCGTAACCGGGAATAAAGCCGAGGAAGAACAGCCACCACCTTCCCGTCGCTACGAGATAGGTCAGCAATGCGAGGCCGGCGGTCGTGCCGATCAGGTGGAGCACGCGAGTCGCGGGGCGACTGTGTTCCGCGACGTAGAACGGCCAGAATTCAGAGAAAGATTTGTAGCGGTTCATTTTTGGAGTGCGGCGGCCTGGCGCCGCTTTACCCTCGATCGGACGTTATGGATAACAAAGCGGCGCCAGGCCGCCGCACTCCAAGGTGGCGCTCAGCCAAACAGTCGCGAGAAACCTTCCGGTCCAACCGGTTCGACTTCCGCGAGCGCCAGATTCTCTTCGACGTGTTCTACCCGGCTCATGCCGACAAGCGCGGTCGTGATGCCGGGAGTGGATCGAACAAACTGCAACGCCGTCTGCGCGTCGGTTGATAAAGATCCGAGCGCCTGTCGCACCTGGTCCGGAAGTCCACGCGCCACGCGCCCCTGCAACATCGATGCGCTCGCAACAACCGTGACGCCGAGTTGCTGCGCCGCCTCAATGATTGATGCCTGCTCGCCGTCGATCGATTCATTCGGAAGTGTTAGAGCTTCCGGCATCGCCAGATTGAACGGCAGTTGAATAAAGTGAAATCCATGATCGCCGCCGCCGGCTTCACGCGCGACCTCAACCATTCGCACGAGTGAATGATGATCTTCGGATTCCGCCTGAACACGAAATCCATTCCAGGTCGCGACGCCGTAATGCGCCAGTTTACCTTCGTGGCGGTTCTGTTCGAGACGTTCAAACGCCAGCTTGAGACGCGCGTAAAAGTCCGTTTCCGAAACATGGCCCAACTGAGATTCGGGATTGTGAATGTAATAGACGTCCACACACTTCGAGTTCCATGTTTCGCAGCGACTGGTCGAGCTGGTTTTGCAGGTACGCCGGAGTCATGCAATGACTTCCGCCAACGATATCTTCAAACGAAGCGATACCGGGTTTGACGAAGGTCTCATCTATGTATTCACGAACGTTTCCCGGCGGCGCTCCGTCAAAAGGAAGATAGCCGCCTTTGGTGCAGATGACGAGTTCATCGCGTGAGATTCCGTGCTCAGCCGCGAGTGTTTTCAACGCCTGGCCGATTGAGCGTTCACTTCTTTGAAAACGGTAGTTTGCCGCGCTGTCGATCACATTAGATCCGAGTTGAACAGAGCGGACGACGGCGCTCGCGTAGCGCGAGTCAGTGTCCGCATCGGCATTGCCGAGATACGTGCCGATGCCGAGTGACGACATTACGAGGCCATGTTGCTCGCGAAAATGGTTCTGCGCGGCGCGGCCTTCAAACCGTTTGCGATAACGTTCCGTGCCTTCGGTCGTTGCGTGGAGTGACATTGCGCCGATGTTATTGCCTGCCACGAAAAAGCACAAATAACACAAAGGTTTTTTTCTGAGGCATTTGTGATTTATGTGCTTCTTTGTGGCTAATTATCGACTCTGAACCAAATATGTTAGCTTGTGGCTCGCCATGTCGCTGCGAACGCACTCCTCTCTCGACGTCTCCGAAGAAGCTCTGGACGAAATATCTTCGAAGGCTACAAAACTGGTCTTCGAGTACCTCACTACAATCTCGCAGCGCCCCGTTCGTGCTGAAAATTACGCCGGCAAAACAATGCAATCGATCGACGCCGAACTCTCATCCGAAGGCGTTCCTCTCGACCAGCTCATCGACGAGTGCCGAACGATCATGGATCTCAGCCGGCACAACGGTCATCCGAGATTCTTCGGTTACGTCGCTTCGCCCTCGACGCCAATCGGCGCTTACGGCGACCTGATTGCTTCCGCACTCAATGCAAATATCACTTGCTGGCGCTCCGGCCCGGCAGGCACCGAGATCGAGCGCATGGTCGTTCGCTGGCTCGGCGCGTTGATTGGCTACGATCGCGATGCAAAAGGTTTACTGACGAGCGGCGGATCGATGGCAAACATGATCGCCCTCCTGATCGCGAGCCGCCAAAAATCCGGCGCCGAGACGTCACGAAAAGGGCTCTGGAATTCCGGACCGCCGATGACTGTCTACGCCTCCGAAGAAGTTCACATGTCGATCGCCAAAGCCGCGGACATTCTCGGTCTCGGTCGCGATCACGTGCGCGTGGTCACCTGCGACGATCGGCAGCGCATGCGCATCGATTCACTGCGCCGTAGCATCGAGATCGATCTTCAGGAAGGCTTGCGGCCTTTTTGTATTGTCGGCAGCGCGGGCACGGTCAACACCGGCGTCGTCGATCCGCTCGCCGAGATTGCCGCCGTTGCCGCTGAGTTCAAACTCTGGTTTCACGTTGATGGCGCGTACGGCGCGCCCGGCGTCCTCGACGAGCGAAAGAAGCATCTCTTCGCCGGACTCGAACGCGCTGATTCAGTTTCGCTCGATCCGCACAAGTGGCTTTACGTTCCGGTTGATGCGGGATGTCTTTTGTTTCGCGACCCTGCCGCCGCCATGAACGCGTTCAGCACCGAAGACGCCGATTACATCAAGACTCACGGCTACAGCGACGAAGAAGCTTTCGCGTTCTGGGATTACGGCGTCGAGCTTTCGCGCCGTTTTCGCGCGCTCAAGGTGTGGTTGACGTTGCAATACTACGGCAGCCGCCGTCTCGCCGCTGCAATTAGCGATGATATTTCCCTCGCCGAGTATCTCGGCGAACTGGTCGACAACGCGGGCGACTTCGAACTGCTCGCGCCGGTTGAGTTGAGCATCTGTTGCTTTCGTTATCTTCCCGCTGAGAAAACTTCCGAGACCGAACTCGATCGACTCAACGAACGCATCATGGCCCTCGTGCAAAAAGGCGGGCGAGCGTACCTTTCAAATGCAACCGTCAACGGACACTTCGCCCTGCGCGCTTGCATAACAAACTTCCGCACGACAAAGTCAGACATCGATCTGACGGTTGAGGCCATCCGCGAAGCCGCGCGAATCGCATGACCCAGCACCCTACTTACGAACACGAACTCCGCGTCGCCTGCGAATTGGCACGCACGGCCGGCGCCGCGATTCTCGACCACTACGAAGGCCCTCTCAAGATCGAACAGAAGAGTCACGCCGACGATACCGAGCCCGTTACGCAAGCCGACCGCATCGCCAACGAGTTGATCGTCAGCCGTTTGCAACGTGAGTTTCCGGATGATGGAATTCTGGCGGAAGAGTCAGTGGACACAGAACGCCGGCTGGGAAAGTCGCGTGTCTGGATGGTCGATCCACTCGACGGCACGAATGGATTCATCGACGGGAATGGCGACTTCGCCGTCCAGATCGGTTTGACTGAAAACGGTAATTGCGTGGTTGGAGTGGTTTATCAGCCGCTCCCCGGGCTCCTTTATCGCGCCGTGAGTAACGAAGGAACGTGGATCGAACGTCCACAATTTATGCCGGAGCGGGCGAAGGTTTCCGATCACCGAGCGTTATCGAGTATGCGAATCGCCGTCAGCCGTTCCCATCGCAGTCCACGGATGAGCAAGGTCATTGCGCGGCTGGGCTTTCGTAAGGAAGTTCAGCGTGGCTCGGTTGGAATAAAGATCGGATTGCTGATCGAGCAACAGTGTGACGTTTATATCCACCTTTCGCCGCGCACAAAACAATGGGATACTTGTGCCCCGGAACTGATCTTGACCGAAGCGGGCGGACGTATCACCGACCTCTTTGGTGAGCCGTTAAACTACAACGTTCCGGACGTTCAGAATCGTAACGGACTGGTAGCCAGCAACGGCGTTTCTCACGATCAAATCATCGAAATGCTCGCGCCACTTTTGAAAGAGTTCGGTAGACAACCAGCCTAAGGTCATTTCCGATTGCCAATTGCCGATTGGCGATTTGGTGTTTAATATCCCAACGCAATTGGAAATTGGCAATCGCCAATTGGCAATTCTATGATCCGCCCGAAACCTTTTCTCACCTACTTCGTTTTTTGCGCGATTCCGCTCCTGCTCCTCGCTGGTCTTAATTACTGGAACGGCATGCGGGCGGCTGATTCAACCCTTAGCTCGATAGTTCAGAACGATCTGAATTCTTTCAACGTCAGTGTTGACGAACTACTGCGCGCGAAGGGAAGCACCATTCTCCGTCTCGCACGATCTCAAAACGTGCAGAGTGCGGCTTCCCACAAGACCGAGAGTAATTCGACTTCACCACTCGATCTCGATCGAAACTTCCAGAGTCTGACCCTATTCGATCGTGAGCGCCGCGTAGTTTCTTTTCGAACCGCCGACACTGAATGGAACGCGTGGGCGCCAAACTCCGAAGCCACACGGCCTACGACCCTGCCGCATCCGGATCCGCGCGTTTGGGTACTCACCGGAAACGTCCTGCTGGATCGTCCAGTCGAAGGATCTTCTACAACTTTTGAATACACCACCCCGGTGTTCGACGAAACGAACACGAATCATCTGGGCGCGCTGGTAGGCATTCTGGATCTCGAATCCGTTTTCTCAGCCACCGCTCGAGCTTTGGAATCAAAAGCCCGAAACGGAGAGGATCCACGGTCGATGGTGTTGGCAATGGATCGTGCGCAAAGGATCGTTTATCACGCAGATCGTACACTTAAGTCGAAGGCGGTGAGCGAAGCCTTCCCCGGTTTGGAGTCGATCGCGAACGAAGTGACGGCTAACTATAGCGGCGTACATGAATTTGGCTTAAACAGTTCGAGTTATGTCGCTGCTTACGCGCCGCTCCCCAACTTGAATGTCGCGCTCGTGGTTGCGCGCAATCGTTCCGATTTCACTTCAAGTGCTCACACCTGGGGCATGCGCGGTCTGCTTGGAGCACTGTTAATTGCGCTCGCCGCCGCGTTTATTCTCGAACGTCACGTGCAGGACCGATCAAAAGGCATGGTGCGCGTCACTGAAGATCTTTCGGCGATCGCAAAAGGCGAGTTGGACCGTCGCATCATCCTGCAGTCGAGTGACGACGCACGCGGACTCGCCGACAACATCAACGTCGTGACCGAGCGCTTGCGCGCTCAGATTGCACGCGAGGAAGAGTCGCGCCAGTTTGAATCGTTCGTTCGTCTCTCGGCCATGCTGACTCATGACTTGAAAAACGCGATCGAGGGTTTGTCCCTGACCGTGGGCAACATGGAACGGCATTTCGACAACCCGCAGTTTCGTACCGACGCTTTGAAAGGTCTCACGAGTGCGACTGACAAACTCAAGGCCATCGTGACGCGGCTCGCGCGCCCGTTGACAAGCTTGAGCGGCGAACACAAGCGTCCGACGAACGTCGATCTCGTTCCAATCCTGCAACGCGTGGTCGCGATGACGGCCGAGCCCACGCGAGGTAAACACAAGATCGTCATCCGGCTCCCGCAAAATCTCTATGCCTTGTGCGACCCGGCTCGTATTGAAGAAGTGATTGAGAACCTCGTTTTGAATGCACTCGAAGCCATGGTCGACCGCGGCGGGACCCTCACAGTCGAAGCAGGTCACACGCCCAACGGCGCGCCGACGTTTTCCATTAGCGACACAGGACGCGGCATGAGTCGAACTTTTATCGAGAACCGTCTGTTTCGCCCGTTCGCCACCACCAAGAGAACCGGAATCGGTCTCGGACTCTACACTTGCCGCGAAGTAATACAAGCTAGCGCGGGGACGATTGACGTAGACTCAGTCGAAGGCGCTGGAACGACATTTCGCGTCGTGCTACCATCAATCCCACACCGACAGGCGTAATTAAGAATGGGAGCCGCGGCAAGCCCTTCCGCAAATACATACCAGTTACGCCCGTTCCTCCAGCAGTACTGCCCAGGTGTTTCGTAAAAGGCGAACGTGTGCGGTCCAGTCTGTTTGTTGGGAAAGCCGATTTCGAGAGATGAGCAGTCAACCCCAGCCTAAAGGTACTGTGCTCGTCGTCGACGATGACGACGCGGTGCGCAGTGGTCTCTATTGGGCTTTAACTTCTGACTATCAAGTGTTGCAGGCGTCGTCTCGAGACGAGGCGTGCAGTCTAATCAATGAAGAACCGATCGAGGTCGTGGTAAGCGATCTTCACCTGCCGCCCAACGTCGGCGACATTGCCGAGGGTCTGGCGCTGATCGACATCGCCCGCGCACAGGATCCGCCGCTTCAGGTTGTCGTCATTACAGGCAGCGACTCAAAACGCGCGGCGCTCGAAGCCGTGAAGCGTGGCGCGTATGGATTTTTTGAAAAGCCGCTCGATCCTGCCGAGTTGTTGCACATCGTGAACCAGGCAGCGCGAATGCGGCAGTTGGAGATCGAAAACCGGATGCTGCGCGATGAGTTGTCGCGGCCGCCCGGTTTTGCGCACCTGATGGGCATGAGCCAGGCACTGGAAAGAGTGCTCAAGCAGGCGAGATCAGTGGCGGCGACGAGTGCGACGGTGTTGTTGAGTGGTGAAAACGGCACCGGCAAGGAGATGCTTGCCAGGGCAATTCATCAGGAAAGCCCGCGCGCGACTGGTCCGTTTGTCGCGGTGAGTTGTGCCGCGCTGCCCGAGGCGCTCATCGAGTCGGAATTGTTTGGTCATGAAAAGGGTGCGTTCACTTCAGCCTCGCAAATGCACAAAGGGCGTTTTGAACTGGCGAACGGAGGGACGCTGTTTCTCGACGAAATCGGCGATCTGAGTGCGGCGGTCCAGGTTAAACTTTTGCGCGTGTTGCAGGAGCGGGAGTTTGAACGAGTCGGCGGCACGAAGACGTTGACGGTCGACATCCGCTTGATCGCGGCGAGCAATCGCGACCTGGAGAAAGAAGTCGCTGCCGGCAGATTTCGGCAGGACCTGTATTTCCGATTGAACGTTGTGCCGCTGCACCTGCCGTCATTGCGTGAGCGTCCGGATGATATTGCGATTCTCGCAGCGCACTTTGCGGCGAAGTCGGCGCAGAAGTATGGTCAGCCAACGCCCGAACTGGAGCCGGGGCTGGTTGAAGTGCTTTTGGATTACGACTGGCCGGGGAACGTGCGCGAACTGGAAAATCTGATGGAGCGGCTCGTAGTGCTGAGCAGCACGACCACGCTCGGACTCGAGTTTGTCCCTGAAAAAATGTTGCGTGCCCTTCCAGGCACGACACCAGGCGATGAAAGCACACTCGAAGGCGCGGTTGAGGCGGTAAAGCGCCGGATGATCGTGAGTGCTTTGCAGTTGGAAGGGAATAACAAGGTCGCCGCGGCGAAGCGGTTGGGCATCAGCCGGTCTTACCTGCACCGGTTGATTAATGAGTTTAATATTTGAATTCGCAATCTCAGGCCTTGGGTCTTTGGCCTTTCGACTTAGTACTTGGTACTTTGTACTTGGCACAAAGAACCAAAGAAAATGGCCAACCTGCAACAACGCTTGCCCGAAAACGTTCCCGGGGATTTCTTCGTAGATTCCACCTGCATCGACTGCGATACGTGCAGCCAGTTGGCGCCTGCCATGTTTCGCGATCATGGCAAGCAGAACAGCGTTCATCACCAACCCGAAACCGGCGCCGAAATCCAACGCGCGATGATGGCGCTCGTGGCTTGTCCTACCGGTTCGATTGGCTCAATTCAATCACACGATGCTCACCTTGGAATTGACGCTTTTCCGTTACCGCTTGAAGACAACGTTTATTTCTGCGGCTTTACTTCGGAATCGAGCTTCGGAGCCTGGAGCTATCTCATCAAGCGTCCGGCGAGCGAAGGCGGCAATATCCTGATCGACTCGCCGAGATTTGCGAGCCAGTTGATCAAGCGAATCGATGCGATGGGCGGCGTCAGCCGGATGCTGCTGACTCACAAAGACGACGTTGCCGATCACCGTCTGTTTCGTGAGAGATTTGATTGTGAGAGAGTGATGCACGTTGACGACGGCGCCGAGCGTCTCGGCCTGGAGCACGTAATTGAAGGCGCGGAGCCGGTGCCGCTCGACGATGATTTGCTCGTCATTCCGACGCCGGGACATACTCGGGGACACGTAGTTTTTCTTTACCGTAAGAAGTTTCTGTTCACCGGCGATCACCTGGCATGGTCGCCGCGGCGACAAACGCTGACGGCTTTTCGGAGTGTCGCGTGGTATTCATGGCCTGAACAGACTCGCTCGATGGAAAGGCTTTTGAGTTACCGGTTTGAGTGGGTGCTGCCCGGACACGGCGATATTCAAAAGGCCGGCGCTGATGCCATGCACGAACATCTCCAACGCTGCATATCCTGGATGAAGACAGTTTAAGTAAGCTCGTATAAGTCGCGCTAAAGAGGCAAAAACATGAATCGAAACCAGAAGATTGCTCTCGGTTGTGGTGGCGCCGGATGTTTGGGGCTAATCGTGGTGGCAATCGCAGGCGGGCTTATTTATTTCCTCAGCATGCGCAGACCGGCTTCAACCTATCGCAACTCCAATTACAACGTCACCACGAATCGCAATTCCAACGCGAATACAAATTCAGACGACAACCTGAACTCGAACGACAACTCGTCTTCTTCTATCTCGAGTGCAGCCGCTTCGATGTCTAATGACGACAAGCACAAGTTGTATCAAGCAGCCATGATGACGGGCGATCCCGAGCTTCTTCAGCGTGTCAGCGTTAGACTCGGCCTGATGGAGGATGACTTTACTCGAGGTGCCGCCCACGAGGCGTTTGTCGAAGAGCACGTCACCTGGGCCATCAGCAACACCGATTTTATTCTGTCACTCAATACCGCCGAGAAAGCGCGCGCATACGTTAACTCGAATTTCCCCGAGTAAATATCATCAAATGGATCTTTCTCGCATTCGCAATTTTTCGATCATCGCTCACATCGATCACGGCAAGTCGACGCTCGCCGATCGCCTGCTCGAGTTAACTGGAGCTCTGTCTGCCCGTGAGATGGAAAACCAGGTCCTGGATAACATGGACCTCGAACGCGAACGCGGCATCACGATCAAAGCTCACGCGGTGCGGCTGGATTACAAGGCGAAAGACGGACAAAACTACGTGCTAAATTTGATCGACACTCCCGGTCACGTCGATTTCTCGTACGAAGTGTCGCGGTCGCTCTCGGCGTGTGAAGGCGCGTTGCTCATCGTCGATGCTTCGCAGGGTGTCGAAGCGCAAACGCTCGCAAACACGTACCTCGCGATCGAAAACAGTCTCGAGCTGATCCCGGTTATCAATAAGATCGATCTGCCCGGCGCCGAACCTGAGAAGGCAATCGAACAAATTGAACACTTCATTGGCCTGGAAACACACAACGCGATCCTCACGAGCGCAAAGACCGGCGAAGGCGTCGCCGACGTGCTCGAAGCGATCGTTCGCTACGTGCCGCCGCCAAAGGGCGATCCCACCGCACCGCTCATGGCACTAATCTTCGACTCCTGGTACGACTCGTACCGCGGCGTGATTGTCCTGTTTCGTGTTATCGACGGCACGATCCGCCCCGGCATGAAGATTCGATTCTTTAACGTAGGTCGCGACTACCAGGTTGAAACCATCGGCGTGAATCGACCGACGCCCACGCCGATCAACGAGCTTGGTCCCGGCGAAGTGGGTTTTCTGACTGCATCGATCAAGGCTGTCGCCGACGTTCAGATTGGCGACACAGTCACCGAAGCTGCACGGCCGACGAAAGAGCCGTTTCCGGGTTATCAGGAGATCAAGCCGATGGTGTTTGCCGGTTTGTATCCGGTGGACACGAATCAGTATGAAGAGTTGCGAGACGCGCTCGACAAGCTGCGCTTGAACGATGCGTCGTTCTTTTACGAGCCTGAGTCGTCGACCGCGCTTGGCTTTGGTTTTCGCTGCGGGTTTCTCGGACTGCTGCACATGGAGATCGTGCAGGAACGTTTGGAGCGCGAGTTTAATCTCGATCTGATCACTACGGCTCCGGGCGTGCGTTACATTGTGACGACCACTGACGGACAAATCTCGGAGATTGATTCTCCAGCGAAAATGCCCGACCCGGGGCGTATCACGAAGATTGAAGAGCCTGTCATTCGCGCTGTCATCCTGACCCCCGACGAACATCTCGGCGGTATCCTTTCCCTGCTTGAAGAAAAACGAGGGACGCAAAAAGGTTTTGAGTACATCACATCGAATCGCGTCATGCTCACTTATGAGTTGCCGCTGAACGAGATCGTGCTCGACTTCTACGACCGGTTAAAGTCAGTCTCGCGCGGTTATGCTTCTCTCGATTACAACCTGGCAGGATACTGGGAAAGTGATCTCGTGAAGCTCGACGTGCTGGTTGCCGACGAACCGGTTGATGCGCTGTCGCTGATTTTGCACCGGAGCACGGCTCAAGCGAAGGGCCGTGCACTTGCAGAGAAGATGAAGCAGTTGATTCCGAGACAACTGTTTGAAGTTCCGATTCAAGCCGCGATTGGGAACAAGGTGATCGCGCGGGAGACGGTGAAGGCGCTCGGGAAAAACGTTATCGCGAAGTGTTACGGCGGCGACATCACGCGTAAGCGAAAGCTGCTGGAGAAGCAGAAAGAAGGCAAGAAGCGCATGAAGAAAGTTGGCCGCGTCGAGATCCCACAGGAAGCGTTCCTCGCCGTACTCAAAGTAAACGATTAGCGGCCACAAAAAGGCACATAACTCACAAAAATTTTCAGCGAGAGGAACTACTTTACCTTTGTGATTTGTTTTATGGTTAGCTGTTTTTGTGCTTTATGTGCCTCTTTGTGGCAATGCGTTTAGAAGATGAGTTGTTGTTGTGTGTGGCGCGGACGAGGCCGCCGGTGGCGCGCCTGCGCGAGCGTGCGGCGCGAGAAGTTGATTGGGAGTATTTGTTTCTACTCGCGCGGCGGCATGCAGTTGTTCCTCTGCTTTATCTTCAACTCGAGCGGCATGCGGCGGACCTGGTACCGGCTGAAATCCTGCGCCGGCTTAAACAACACTATCTCGAGAATTCCGCGCGCAACACAGTTCTCACTGCCGAGCTTTGCCGGCTGGTCACTTTATTTGCGGAATCAGGCATCGATGCGATTCCTTATAAAGGCCCGGTGCTTGGTCTCTTCGCCTGGGAGAATCTCGCGCTGCGGCGCTTTGTCGATCTGGACGTGATCGTGAAAAAGACCGACGTCCTGAAGGCAAGAGAAATTCTGCTTGCCGAAGGCTACACTCCCTCCAAATCACTCTCACTCACGCAACAGGAACTGCTGCTGCGCACGCAACACAACATGCAGTTTTCGCGTGACAATCATCGACTGATTGTCGAGCTGCACTGGGAGGTGGCGCCGCATCTTTTTGCGTCGTCCGTGAATCCCGACAAACTCTGGCGCGATCTCGTGACCATCGACGTCAACGGAACCGAGCTAAAAACGCTCTCCGCGGACGACCTGTTGTTCTCGCTGTGTGTGCATGGCTCGCGGCATTTGTGGGAACGGCTCAACTGGATCTGCGACGTTGCGGAGCTGATCACGCGGCACAGTTTCAACTGGACCGCTTTACTAAAACGCGCCGCGAACACCGACAGCGAACGCATGTTTCTGCTCGGTTTGCATCTTGCCGGTAAACTTCTCGACGCGCCTTTGCCCGAGGAAGTGAAGCGTCGCTGCGAGTCGGATGAACGTTTGGACACTCTCGCCGCGAACGTCGTCGAACATCTTTTCAACGGTACGACTCACGTTCCGGCCACGTCGCGTGAGATTTTCAGGTACAACATAGGCGTACGAAAAACACTGAGCGCGCGTGCTCGTTACCTTATTTATATGTTCCGTCCTACCGACGGAGATCTCGGCTCGCATGCAATTCCCTCGGGCATGAGCTTCGTTTATTACCTTCTCCGACCGTTTCGTCTACTTCGTACGAAAATTTGACGGATTTTTTTGCACGTGTTAGTTTCACGCTAATTGAGGCGCGGGTCAGTCGCCTGGGCAACGCTGCTCATCACGCAAGGACAAAGGTAATCAAAAGTTTGAAACGCACAGTTTTCTTTCACTATGCGAAGGGGACGGCCTTGGCTGTTTTGCTTTGCCTCGGCACATATACGACTGCTCTTGCGCAAAAATCGGCGACGGCTGAAGGCGAGTCGAAGCAGGCTCCAAAAGAAGCGAAACCCGCGAAACCTTCTTACGTGCTGACGGTGAAGACTCGGCCCATCCTGAATCTTTCGCTAAAGGCCGAGAAGGCAAAAATGTCCGAGGTGGCCCAGGAATTGTCGAAGCGATTGAAGATTCCGATATTCCTGGGACCGGACCGGCAGAACGAATTGATCTCGCTGGAGTTTAGTGAACTCACACTCGAGCCTGCGTTGCAGTTGATGTCGCCGACAGTTTATGTCGATTACGAGATCGACACCGGATCGACGTCGCCGCCGAAGGCGCTCGGGATTTTCTTTTACGATGCGAACCAGGGAGAGCCGCCGGCGACCGCGGTGGTAACAGGATCGACGCAGTCGTTTCTGGTTGAGGGCGACACTGAAGAAGGCGTCGAAAAAGAGACGGATGAAGCGAAGACGAAAGCCGAAGAGCAACCTCTTCGCGTGTCTTTTCAAAACAACAATTTGACTGTGAAGGCAAAGAAACAACCTTTGCCACTCGTGCTTCTCAAGATTGGAGAAGAAATCGGCATCCCGGTTGATATTCAGAGCCAGAGTTTTTCTCCAGTGGATGCGGAAATCTCAAAGCTCCCGGTGGAAGATGCAGTGAGGCAACTGTCCCCGAACATTCGGCTCTTCGTCAGAGCCGATCTGACACGCGCCGAAAAACGAGCTTTGCGTTTGGTTCTGACTGAGCCGGCAAAGACGACTCAGCAGAATCCTTGAAGGTTTTTTGATCGGCTTCAACGGCGCGTGGTCCTACTTTTCTGTTGCCACGAGTCGAGCAAGACCATATATTTAACCAACAACTGACTCGAGGAGGCGGCTTAACCTTGTCCAAGCAAAACGAAATTATCAACGAAGAACTCGGGAACATCACGGCGGAAGGCAACGAAGGTAAGAAGGCGTTTGTCGAACCGGCAATCTCGGTTCCTGTCGATGTGCTCGAAGCAACGACATTCTTCCAGGCAGCGACCAGCGGCGCGACCAACTAACAAGAATTTCCGGTTTTCATGGAAGTTATTCAGGTCTCTGACCGGCCGGCGTCCGAGAGTTTTTACGCGGTCGCCGGTCGGTTGCTATTTATCGAGAGCTCAGATCTCCGGCTGGGCCAACTGCTTGAACGACTCTTCGCCGGCTGGCAACTAACTCCCGTCTCCTCCAGCCAACAATCACCCGACATTCGCATCAGGTTCTTTTGCGGCGCTGAGCGTCCGCAAATGCGCGGCGAGCTGAATCAATTTGAAATAGCTGAGGGTGGACAGTGTTACACCGACGGCGCCGATTTCTATCTCGCGCTTCAAAACTCCGTGATCCATCTTCAGAACGGCGATCCGGTAAGAGTCGATATTTTTCTCGACGAATTGCCTGGTCCAGGCGATCCGGAACTGGCGAGAGCAGCGTCGTTCGCAGTCTGTGCCGCACTGCGACGCTATGGATTATTTGATCTGCACAGCGCGGGCGTAGTTCATCCCGGCAGTGAAAAGGGAGTAGTCATAATTGGACCATCCGGAAGCGGGAAGTCGACACTTGCGCTCCAACTCGCCCTCGCCGGCTGGCCTTATCTTTCCGATGACGAGCTGCTTTTGAGTTTAGTTGACGGGGAAGTTGAAGCACGGGCGTTTCGCAGCTTTTTTGCCGTCACAAGCGCGACCGCCGTGGCCGCCGAGATCCCGGGCTTCTCTCCTGCGACAAAAGTGAAGGCGTGCTTCGATCCGGAGCTGGTGATCGGATCATCACGCCGGCCGCAAACAGTGCCGGAACTGTTGCTTTTTGTCAGACTCAACGCCGAAGAGACGAGCCGTTTACACGCGTTAACGCAAGCGGAAGCAATGACGCGACTGGTGCGCGCGTGTCCGTGGGCCACTTACGACACCTCGATCGCCGGCGCGAATCTGAAAGTTCTCTCGAAGCTTGCGCGACAAACCCGCGCTTACAATCTCCTGGCCGGTCGCGATTTACTTCAGCCGGGCCATGCTTCCGAGTTGTTGTCGAATTACACAGAGCGTGAGTGATGGAAACCGAGACCACGTACAACGGCGATTATGGACCACAGCGATTGAGCGTGGAGTTGGCGAACATCTGCAATCTCCATTGCAGCTACTGTTTTCGCGCCGACGAGAATCTCTACAGTTCGCACGCCGAATTCTTTTCAGTCGATCTTTTGAAGCGAGTGGTCGCCGAAGCGCGCGCCGAGGCGAATATCACAAGAATAAACTTTACCGGCGGCGAACCGACGCTTCATCCCGCGTTTGCTGAGACACTGCGAACAATCGGCGACGCGGGTTTGACTGTCAGTTTTGTGACCAACGGCTGGCACTTCGAGCGCGTCTGGCCCGCGTTGCAAGCGAATCGCGCCTCTATCTCACACGTTGCATTCAGCCTCGACGGCGTCACTCGCGAAACTCACGATCACTGGCGGGGCAAAGGATCTTTCGATCGACTCGTCCGCGCATTTTCGCGCTGCTACATCTCGAAACTGCCGTTTGGAATCAAGATCGTGATCCGTCGCGACTCTGTTGGACCAACTCGAACAGATCGCCATCTTCGCCGCCCGCATGGGTGCTGCTTCGCTGCACTTCGTACACATTATGCCGACGTCACACGCGTTGGCGGACGACTCGGCGCTAAGTCTCGACGAGCAGCGTGTAGCCAATGAGGAGATTGCGATTCTTGCGCGCATTTTCAAGATGGAGATCGGCATCGACGTCGGTTACTACAACATCGACGAGCAGCGTCCGCCCTGCGCGCCCCTCGCGGGCCGGAGCATGAATGTCGATTATCGCGGAAGGCTTTCGCTCTGCTGCAATCTTTCCGGTTTTCGTGGAGGAGTGGAGACGAGTGACGTGATTGCGGATCTGAATGTCGAGTCGTTTGCCTCTGCTTATGCGAAGTTTCTCGCGCTCGCGAGCGCGCAATTACAGCGTCGCAAGGATGCGCTCGTCGAGCTGCGTGCGAAAGCATCGACGCCCGATGTCTACACCGGATCGCCGTGTTTGTTTTGCCTCCAGAGCTTCGGGAAAATTCCGTGGCGGCCACAAAGAGGCACAGAAAGCACAAATGGTTAACCATCTTAAAGGGTGGTTGCCGGTGGATGCCGTCGTCGAGGGTGGGCGGCCGGGTTTGCGCTGGATGGAGATGCCGGACGTAAGTCTGAGTGAGCCATTTTTTCAACAGACCGTCGATCGGGTTAAAGCCGAGAATGGAAACCGCGGCGAAGTTTTCACTGAATTTGACGCACTGCTTCAACTCGAAAAAGAATTCGACAGCATTCCGCCAACGGGTTTCATTTTTCACTCCTCGCGTTGCGGATCAACCGTCGTCGCCAACGCCTGTGGCGCGCTTGAAAACTCGATCGTCCTTTCGGAAGCAAACGTGATCGACAAACTCATCGCCCGATTCATCACAGACGTCGACGGTAAAGAACCCAGCCAGGAGAAAGGAACAAGTCTGGAGAAAGGAACAAGTCAGGAAGACGGGCGCGCCGAGAAAGGAACAAGTCAGGAAGAGGGGCTTGCCCCCGCTCGTGTCAAAGAGTCCCTCTATTCAGTTTTCCTGCGCGCCGCGGTTCATGCCCTGGGCCAACGACGAACCGGAACCGAGCAGCACCTCTTTATAAAGTTCGCATGTTCCAGTTTCGATCAAATCGACCGCATCACACGCATCTGGCCGCGTGTTCCGTGGATCTTTCTTTATCGCGATCCGGTAGAAACGATCGTTTCAAATGTAAAAGATGTTCCACCGTGGCTCGTGGATCAGGACCGCCGCGTGCTCGCTTCGATAACCAACACCTCCGCGAGCGAAGTGGCCGAAATGCAACTCGAGGAACTGTGCGCACGAACGATTGGAAGTCTCTATTCAAAAGCGACTCGCCTTGCGAACGGTGCCGCCCTGTTGCTTAATTACACGCAACTGTCCGTGCCTGTTATCTCGAGGGTGTTGAACTTCTTCAACGTCAGTCCCTCGAATGTAGAGATGGAAAAGATCGAGCGCGGAAGCCGGATCTATTCGAAAGAGGCTTCTCGGACACGCGATTTTGTTAGCGATGCCGAAGCGAAACAAAAGCTCGCTTCCGATCTTATCCGCGAAATGGCAGACCGTTGGGCCATGCAGCCGTATCGCCTGCTCGAAGAAAAACGAATAATGCAATCGGGTGAACAATCATGAATCTAACTCCGGGAAAACACGTGGTGGTAACCGATTTTGACAGCGGTGAGGGAATACTCGTCGATCTCAATACAAAGAAATACTACCAACTGAATGAGACCGCGATGGTCGTATGGAAAGGTCTGGAACAGGGCAAGTCGACGAAAGAGATCGCTGCCGATATCACCTCAAGTTACGAAGTCGCGCTCGACAAAGCCACAGTCAGCGTGGAAAGAATCGTTGATAATTTCCAAACTTACAAACTCGTCAGCGCCAGGTGAGCGACGCCTGATCGCGAAATACGCCGTTCTCACACTCGCGATATTCCTGCCGCTTTTCTGGGCCTTCCTCTCTGTTCGAAATCTTTATCCGATCGCGGCGTGGAACGTGATGATGGCCGGCGGCGATCTCGAACGCGGCCGCTCTTTTTGCATCCTCCGCGGCGAAACCGTGACGGGTGAGACGATCGAGATTCGGCCAATCAAACTCACGAATGCGTTGTACAGCCGCACCTGGACCATGGTGAACGCCACGGTGGGAAACCAGAGTTTCAAACTCACATCGCTTCACCCTCAAAACGAAGAACTCGTGCGAGGCTGGGGCGGAGTCGAAAACCTTCCGCCCGGTGCGCGTTTGCCTGATCTGTTACAAGCCTGGGGTGATCTCTACAACAAAAAACTTCCGGAATCCTCAACACAGCGTCTGAAGGCCATTCGACTCGATATGTATCGCTGGGAGAGTGGCCGTTACTCTGATTACGACAAGTTCATCGAATCGTGGCGCAGGGAATTGTAAATCGCGTTGTGCCGCAGAGCGCCTTCGCACTCGGCGTCGTACGTTCAATCGTACACGGCACATTCCTGATTTCAGTGCTCGTCACTTCCTTCTCCGCACTCGGTTCACTGCCCGTCACGATCCTGCGGCCAACGGGCGCGATGAAGTTTCTGCCGTGGAGCTTCTACGATCAACTACAAACGCCGTCGGGAATGGTGATGTTGAAAATCGCGATCGTCGTCTCGCTGTTGTTCAGCACCACCGGTTTGCTGTCCACGATCTCGACAAAGACGTCTTTCCTCCTGGTCCTTTTTTACCAGGGCCTGCTCCGCAGCTTTGGACATTTCAATCACGACGAAATGTTGTCTGTTTACTATCTCGCGGTGCTGGCGTTCACGCCCTGCGCAGACGCGTTTTCAATCGACGCCCGGTTACGGAAAAGTAAAAAAGCACGACCGTGGTTTGCCTATGCTTATCCGATTCTGCTGATGCAGTTGTTGATGGCGTGGGTCTATTTCAGTTCGGCACTGATCAAACTGCGGGTGGCGGGATTGAAGTATCTCAGCCAGGACAACCTGCCGGCGCTCGCCATCTTTCACTCTCTCGACAACCTGCACGACACAGCTTTTCGATTCGCGTTCTGGTTACCGCAGGTGAAGGCTTACCTGCCGTTTGCCGTCGCCCTCGTGCTGATCTGGGAGCTGCTCTTTCCGCTCGCCGTCTTCTGGCGGCGGGCTCGTTGGTGGATCCTCGGCGGCGGTATAATTTTTCACCTTTCGACACTCTTTCTGATGAACATCTTCTTTCCTCACCAGCTCGTGATGTACCTGATCTTCGTCAACTGGGACGCCGTCGCCGGTGTTCGCTACCGTACAGAAGTCGCAACCAGTTGAAAAGTAACGAGATGAGTTCTTAAAGCGGCCAATCTGGCGGCTTAACCGTTGTTAAATTTCGTTGACTCTCTTCAAAAAAGCATGTTAGGGTTTCCCGCCACACTGAATACTCGTGGGCCCACCTTAAAGGAGAATATAGGCATGTCTAAGTCTTTCCGGCTTTCCCTTGTCTCAACGGGCGTCGTCGTTATGCTGCTTGGTCTGGCCCAGGTTGCGGCCGCCCAGTTGATCATTTCTGAGTTCCGCGTCCGTGGTCCGAACGGCGCGAATGATGAGTTCATCGAGATCTACAACAACAGTGGCGCCGACCATACCGTCGCCGGCGGCGGAACTGGTTATGCCGTGGCAGCGTCGAACGGCGTAGCTCGTTGCGTTATTCCTAACGGTACGGTTATCCCCAACAGAGGCCATTACCTTTGCGTGAACAGCGTTGGCTATAGTCTCGCGTCCTATCCGGCCGGCAACGGAACTACCGCGACTGGCGATGCGACCTATACCACGGACATTCCTGATAACGCAGGTATCGCCATCTTCAATACGAGTGTTGCGCTCAACTTCGTCCTTGCGAATCGCCTGGACGCTGTCGGCTCGACGTCTGAAGCGAACACACTCTACAAAGAAGGCACCGGTTATCCGGCGCTGACTCCGTTTTCAATCGACTACTCGTTCTATCGCGACGACTGCGGTAAGAGCGGCTCGATCACAACTTTTGGTGTTTGCCCGATAAGCACGCCGAAGGACACTAACAACAACGCCGCCGACTTCATCTTCGTCGATACCAACGGCACGTCGGCCGGCGCAGGCCAGCGCCTGGGCGCTCCTGGACCGGAAAATCTGAGTTCACCGATTCAACGCAACGCCAGTTTTGCCACGAACTTCCTCGACCCCTGCGTCTCTGGAGCGTCGCCGCCCAACCGCGTTCGTGATTTCACTTCCGATCCCGCGAATAACTCCACGTTCGGAACTTTGGATCTTCGCAGGACGATTACAAACAACACGGGTGGAAACGTTACCCGGTTGCGTTTCCGCGTGATCGACCTGACAACGTTCCCGGCGCCAAGCGGCATTGCCGATCTGCGTCCGAGAACTTCCACCGCGGTCGTGGTCACAGTTGATCGTGCACCATGCGGCAGCGGCACGAGCAACGTGACTGTCCAGGGCACCACGCTTGAACAACCTCCGTCACAACCAAACGGCGGCGGCTTCAATTCGTCGATGTCCGCTGGAACAGTTACGCTCGCGACCCCGCTCGCGAACGGCGCCAGTATCGATGTTCGATTCCTGCTCGGCATTCAGCAAACAGGAAGCTTCAAGTTTTATTTCAACATCGAAGCGCTGCCGTAACATTCGGATTGAAGGTTAATTGTAGGGAGAGGCGATCAACGCCTCTCCTTTTTTATTGCTGTTAAGGAAAGCTGTAGGTGACGACGTACTCGGGCGGTGAGTTTTCGAGGATCGGTTGTCCTTCTGCTTCGAGCCATGCATGTCCGTCGACCTTGCCGCTGTTGTCATTACGCACGCCGAAGACGATGCGTGCCGGTATTCCAGTGCGCAACAGGTAACGGCGAAGCACGGCCGCTCGCTTCCAGCAGATAGGTTTGAACACAAAGACGTCAGCGGAAAGCAGTAGATCGATCGCGCACGCTAGTTCTTCCTGGTTCGCATTTCTCAAAGGCGCTTTGTGGTTCGCATTGCCCGCTACGATCTGAAGTGCGCGCGGCAATGAATAAAAGCGCGCGACGACTGAAAGCACAGCGACCCACCACGCCATCCGGCAAAGCAGCCATGCTTCCGCCGGTTGCCTGGCAAATTTATGGGCGATTTTTAAGATAAGCCGCGCTAACCTGGGCATCGTTCACGCGATTGTACATGATTTCAGGATTCACAAGATTTACATGTAAATCGCGGCCTTCATGGTAATCCTGTACCAACTTGTAAATCTTGTAATCCTGTCATAACCTGCCATAAGCCTTTCAACAATCCGCAAACGCATTCAGGAGGATCTGTGGCGGTCATACGTCCCTTTCGAGCATTGCGTCCGCAAGCTGAGCGAGCCGAACTGGTTGCGAGTGTGCCTTACGACGTGGTCAACACGGATGAGGCGCGGGCTCTTGCCGACGGAAATCCGTTGAGTTTCCTGCATGTTTCACGCCCGGAAATCGATCTACCTCCCGGCACCGATATTTATAGCGACGCCGTTTATCGCAAAGCAGTTGAGAACTTTGAAAAACTGATTGCCGAGTGTCCACTCGAAAAGGAAGCCGAGCCGAGTCTCTACTTGTATCGCCTCATCATGGGCGGACACGAGCAGATCGGGATCGTGGCTTGTTGTTCGATTGACGAATACGACAACAGCACGATTCGCAAACACGAACGCACACGCCGCGACAAAGAGGACGATCGCACGCGTCACATGCTCATGTTGCGCGCGCAAACCGGACCAGTGTTTCTAACTTACCGGCGCCGCGCGGAAATTGACGAACAGGTTTCCGCTGCGGTAACTGCCGCGCCTTTGTATGACCTGACGGCAGCAGACGGCGTGCGTCATACGATCTGGCGTCTCGACGAAACGGACTCGCTCGTTAAAAGCTTTGAGTCGGTTCCATTGCTTTACATTGCCGACGGTCATCATCGTGCGGCGAGTGCGAGCCGGGCGCGCGCGGAGTTAAAGGAGCAGAGCTTCGCGCACACAGGCAAGGAAGACTACAACTATTTTCTCACCGTGATCTTTCCGGATTCGCAAGTGAGAATACTCGCTTACAACCGCACCGTTCACGATCTGAACGGACTTTCTCAAGAAGCGTTTCTCGATGAGATCCGCAGCCAGTTTACGTTGACGGAGAACGCGAGTCCGGAGCCGCCGAAGCGCGGGCATTGGAGCATGTATCTCGACGGTAAGTGGTACGGCCTGCAACTCTCGCCCGCCGCAACTTTGCCTGTCGGCACGGTGGCCCAACTGGACGTCAGTGTTCTTCAGGATCGTTTGCTCGATCCTATTCTGGGTATCAAAGATGTTCGCACGGACAAGCGCGTGGATTTCATCGGCGGTCTTCGCGGAACGAAAGAACTCGAGCGTCTGGTAGATGAAGGCAAGGCGGCGGTTGCGTTTTCACTTCACCCGACGACGGTAGAAGAACTGTTGATGGTCTCTGACGCAAACGAGATCATGCCCCCGAAGTCGACGTGGTTCGAGCCGAAGTTGAGGGATGGGTTGTTGATACATACGATTTGAGCTTTGCGCTTTGTGCCTTGGTCTTTGTCTTGAACCAAGAACTAAAGCACAAAGCACTAAGACAATAGACAATCGACAAGGCACTAGCGCCATGCGAGTTCTAATAGCAGACAAATTCGAACAATCGGGCCGGGACGGTTTGCAGGCGCTCGGCTGCGAGATCTCTTACCAGCCGGACGTCAAAGACGAGTCGCTGGTCGAGGCGATTAAAAACGAGACGCCGGACGTCCTCGTGGTTAGAGGCACGAAGGTTACCGAGCCCATGCTTGATGCGGGTCCGGTGAAACTCGTCGTCCGCGCCGGCGCCGGTTACAACACCATCGACGTTGTGGCCGCTTCGAAGCGCGGGATCTACGTTGCGAATTGTCCCGGAAAAAATTCCATCGCCGTCGCGGAGCTTGCCTTCGCCCTGATCCTTGCGCTCGATCGGCGCGTTGCCGATAACGTGATCGCGTTGCGACGCGGAGAGTGGAATAAGAAAGAGTTTTCGAAAGCGCGCGGACTGTTTGGCCGCACGCTCGGACTCATCGGCGTCGGCAAAATCGGCCAGGAGATGATTCCGCGTGCGCGCGCGTTTGGCATGCCCGTCGTCGCGTGGAGCAGAAGCTTGACTACGGAACGCGCGGCGCTTCTCGGCGTGGAATTAAAAGAGTCGCCCAAAACGGTGGCCGCTGCCGCGGACATTGTCAGTGTTCATCTTGCCCTGAACCCTGAAACGAAGAAAATGCTCGGCGCGGATTTTTTCAACGCCATGCAGGAGGGTGCGTATTTCATCAACACGGCGCGCGGCGAAGTGGTGGACCAGGCAGCACTCGTCGAGGTGATGAGAAGTCGTGGCATTCGAGCCGGTCTCGATGTCTTCGCGATTGAACCGACCGGCAGCACCGGCGAGTTTCAGGACGACATCGTGAAAGAAGAAGGACTCTACGGCACGCATCATGTCGGCGCTTCGACCGATCAGGCGCAGGAAGCAATCGCCGACGAGACTGTGCGAATCGTGAAGGAGTTCAAACAGACCGGGAAGGTGCCGAACGTTGTGAATCTCGCGCGCCAAACGCCGGCGACACATCGCCTGGTGATCCGTCATCACGATCGGCCGGGCGTGCTTGCCGGTGTGCTCGATGCGATCAAAGCAGAACAGATCAACGTCCAGGAGATGGAAAATATTGTATTCGAAGGCGCTGCTGCCGCAGTCGCGCGAATCAACCTGGATAATGCGCCGTCAACAGAAACCCTCAAGAAATTGGAAGCAGGCAATGCGGATATCATCGAACTCGATCTGCTTGCCTTAAAGTGATCTGGTTCTCTGATCCTTGTTTCTAATGAACACGACCCTCATCACTGGTGCATCGTCTGGAATCGGAGCGGCCTTTGCCAGAAAACTCGCGGCACGAGGACGAAACGTCTTTCTCGTCGCTCGCTCTGAAGACAAGTTGATCGCGTTGTGCAACGAGCTTGGGCGTTTGACGAGTATCCGCGCGCAGTATTTGGCGCTCGATCTGCAACAGCCTGACGCAGGGGTGCAACTGCTCGAGGAAACGCGGAAGCGCGACCTCGAAATCGACATGCTCATCAACAACGCCGGGTTCGGCTCGATGGGCGACTTCACCAAACTCGATCTCGACCGCGAACTCGAGATGATCCAGCTCAACATTCGGTCCCTGGTCGACCTGACGTATCGCTTTCTCATCCCGATGCGCGAAAGAAAAAGCGGCGCAATCATCAACGTGGCCTCAACCGCCGGGTTCCAGGCAGTGCCGTTCATGGCTACGTACGCCGCGACGAAAGCGTTTGTGCTCTCGTTTTCAGAAGCGCTGGCTGAAGAAAACCGCGCTCACGGAATCCACGTGATGGCATTGTGCCCGGGTGTGACGGAAACAAACTTTTTCGAAACCGCCGGAATCGATCGTCCGCCGATGCGTATAGCTCAAACTCCGGAAGAAGTGGTTGAAACTGCGTTGCGCGCGTTGTCGCGGCAAAAGACGACGGTGATCTCAGGTTGGGCCAACTGGTTTACGGTTGCGGCCGAGCGGTTTGTGCCTCGCTCAGTGGTGACTAAAGTTGCTGCTAGTGCTTTACGTTCGCGTTTTGAAGAATAGAGGGAGAGGGAGATGACGGAACGAATTTTTAATTTCAGCGCCGGCCCGGCGGTTTTGCCGGTGCCTGTTTTGGAAGAAGCGCAACGCGATATGTTGAGCCTGCCGGGCGTCGGCATGTCTGTGATGGAAATCAGCCACCGCTCGAAAACTTTTGACGAGATCATCGGCAGAGCAGAGTCGGGCCTGCGCGAACTCCTGAACATTCCGAGCAACTATCAGGTCCTGTTTTTGCAGGGCGGCGCGAGTTTGCAGTTTTCAATGGTGCCGATGAATTTTCTTCCCGCGGACGGCAGTGCCGATTACATCATCACCGGGAGCTGGGGAAAGAAGGCGCTCAAGGAAGCAAAGAAGGTCGGCGGCGTGAATGTCGCTGCAACGATGGCCGACGGAGGTTTCACGCGCGTGCCGTCGCGCGAGGAGATGAGTCTGACTCCACATGCGGCCTACGTTCACATCACGAGTAACGAAACTATCGAAGGTGTGCGTGTGGAATCGCGAGCCGAATGTCGGCGACGTTCCGCTCGTTGCGGATGCCTCGTCAAACATTCTTTCGACCGTTATCGACGTGAATAAATACGGCATGATTTACGCCGGGGCGCAGAAGAACATGGGACCAAGCGGCGTTACTGTCGTGATTCTCCGGGACGACTTGCTACAGCGTATGCCCGAAGGTCTCGCTACTATGCTTGACTACCGCACACACGTCGAAAACAAGTCGCTCTACAACACGCCAAATACGTGGGGGATTTACATTCTCAGTCTTGTTTGCAAATGGCTCCAGGAGAAAGGCGGCCTCTCCGCAATGGAGCGGGAGAACGAAGCGAAGGCGCAGTTGATCTACGACACGATCGACGCCACTGATTTCTATCGCGGCCATGCGGATATCGACTGCCGGTCAACAATGAACGTAACATTTCGTCTGCCGAGCGAAGATCTCGAGAAGAAGTTTGTGAGTGAGTCGACCGCGCAGGGACTCGACGGATTGAAAGGGCATCGATCGGTGGGCGGCATACGAGCGTCGATCTATAACGCCTTCCCCCGTGAAGGTGTAGAGGCGCTCGTGTCGTTCATGAAAGACTTCGAACGCCGGAATGGATGATGCCGTCACTTTCAAGATTGGACCGGATCACGCCGGCGCACGTCTCGACGCGTACCTTGCTTCGCAGATCGAAGGATGGAGCCGGGCGCGTCTGCAGCGTTTGATCGAAAGCGAAGAGGCATTAGTAAACGGGAAGCCCGCCAAGCCTTCTTACAAACTCCGTGAGAACGATGAGATCGAAGTAGAGCTCGCTGCTCCCGCAACGGGAGGCTTCACTCCCGAAAACATTCCGCTCGACATAGTTTATGAAGACGACGTGCTGCTGGTGGTGAATAAACCGCCCGGGCTCGTGGTCCATCCGGCGGCAGGAACACCTTCGGGAACGCTTGCGAACGCACTTGCTTATCACTTTCAACAACTGCCCGATGCCGGCACAGGCGTGCGGCCCGGTATCGTTCATCGTCTCGACCGCGATACGTCCGGCCTGTTGGTCGTGGCCAAAACCGAGGCGGCTCTCGAAAACCTTTCCGATCAGTTTCGCGATCGCACGGTTTTTAAATCGTATGTCGCTTTGGTCCATGGACGCGTGCTCAACGACAGCGGACGAATCGATCAACCGCTCGCGCGCGACCGTGCAAACCGCACACGCATGGCTGTCGTGCGAGGCGGTCGCAGTGCGTTGACGCTCTTTCGAGTGCGGCGTTCGTACGCACGATTCACGCTTCTCGACGTGGAACTGAAAACCGGACGAACTCATCAGATTCGCGTTCATCTCGCCTGGTTGAAACATCCTGTCGTCGGCGACGAAACGTACGGCGCCGGACGCGACAACACGATCCTGGACCCACGCTTGCGCGCTCGCGTTCGCAGTCTCAAACGCCAGTTTCTACACGCTGAGAAACTCGCCTTCACACATCCCAAGACAAAGGAAGTCGTGAAGTTTGAGTGCCCTTTGCCTGCTGAGTTGTCGGCATTGTTGATGGAGTTGAGGATGATTTTCCTCGCAAAGGCGCAAAGACGCAAAGTAAGAAAAGTACCGGATTAACTTTGCGACGTTGCGCCTTTGCGAGGAAATCTTCTCACGGAATAGGTTCGAAACGCTTCGTCAACTGCTTGAACCGCTCGTCCGATCGCAACCCATCAAACATCGGCTCGATGCGGATCAGAACGAGACCCGGATGCCGCGCCTCAAAAGCTTTGTTCAGATACTCGATCGCCTTGTCGTTGTCTTTCAAACCCGCGTAGATGTTCGCAAAGTAAAGCGGCGTAACGTAGCGGCGTTTCGACTAGAGCTTCGAGTTGATCGAGGATCGCGCGCGCCTCCTTTTGCCTGCCCGCCATTCCATACGCAAAGCCCAGCGACGCTGCGGCTTCGCTTTCAGCTTCAATAACCTGAGCCGGAAGTGGACCACTCTCCGGCGCTTTGATCAGCTTCCGTAGTTCGGCAATCGCCTCGTCGTACATTCCCTTTTGCACGTAAGCGAGTCCGAGGTAGTGACGTGCAACCCAGAAATCCGGATCGCTGTGCAACGTTAATTTGTATTTCGCGATCGCGTCGTCGTAGTTGTGTTGGTAATAGGAATAGAGCCCGGCGTTGGAGCTGATGATGGGCGAAAGCGGATCGAGTTTTTGAGCTTCCTCGATCTCAGCCTTTGCGAGACTGAACTTTCCCATCTGCATGAGGTATGAAGCATACCACTGATGGGCCGTCGGGTATTTTGGATTCAGCTTGAGCGCCTGCTGAAAATCATTCTGCGCTCCAAGCCAGTCCCAGTCGTAAGCCAAACTCACAAACGCGCGCGAAGTGTAAGCTTCGGCCAGTGTCGGATCTGCATCCACAGCTTTTTGCGCGGCTGCTTTTGCTTTCGGCATTTCGTCGACGGGCCTCACGACGCCGATATCACAAAGGAGCGCGTATGAATCGGCGAGTCCGGAAAAAGCGAGCGCAAAAGTCGGATCCTTTTCTTCGGCGCGTTTGAAGATACTCGATCCCATTGCGAAAACCCTCTTCGTTTCGTCTGTTCCAGAAATATCTTCCTTTCAGATAAAGCTGGTACGCCTCGGCGTCTTTCGTGTAACGCTTCGCCAGTTTTTCTTCGTCCTCTCCCGACAATCGCAAACGCAAACTCTGCGAGATCTTTTTGACACTTCGTCCTGCACGGCGAAAATGTCGGCAAGACTGCTGTTGTACTCCTCGCCCCAAAGCTGTGATCCATCCTCGACTTTTATCAGTTCCGTTTTGATGACAAATTGTTCGTCGAACTTTCAACAAGGCGGCCGGTCAGGACTGCGCCGACGTTCAGATTTCGACCCGCCTCGACCGCGATCGAGATTCGAACCCTTGAAACGGAAAGCCGCGTTACGCGACATCACTTTGAGATTAGGAAGTTGTGAAAGGCTGTTGATGATGCTTTCGGTCAAACCGTCAGACAAATACTCTGCATTCGGATCTTTACTGTCGTTAACAAAAGGAAGAATCGCGACGGAGTTTATCGGCGGCGGCGGCGAAGCGAACAGATCAAGGCGACGGCGATGATCAACGCGCGAGCAGTCCGGCCACACCATACGCCATCCATCTCGTGCGTTTTTCGCGTGGACTGATCGCCGGCGCTGCCGTGAACGGGTTCGTACTATCCGCAATGGTGTCGACATGCGATCTGGTCACCGTGGGCTGTGACAGAAGGATCGGTTTCCGTCATGCGCGGCGCTACGGCATCTTCGTGACTTCGGTGCTTTCCGAAGTATGAAGCTCGTCTCTGAGTTGTTCGAGATCGAGTTTGAGATCGGTGATCGTTTGATAACGCTTGAGACGATCTTTCGCGAGGGCTTTCGCGACGATTCGTTCGAGTTGGCGAGGCACGTCGGAAACATGCTGAAACAACGGAACCGGTTCGTGATCGATGATCGAAACGCGCGTGTGGCTGTCAGTCTTTCCTTTAAATGGCGGCTGTCCGGCAACCATTTCGTAAAGGACCACGCCCAAACTAAAAATGTCCGTACGCGCATCGATGCTTTCGCCCTGCGCCTGTTCCGGCGACATGTATCCGGTGGTGCCCATGATCGCGCCGGGATTGGTTTCCGTAATCGGAATCGTCACGGCTTCAGGATCGGAGCCGGACGTTTCTCGATCGGTTAGTTTTGCGAGTCCAAAGTCGAGCACTTTCACAAACCGATCGCGAACAAATTTATCCTGCCGCAACATGATGTTCTCGGGTTTGATGTCGCGATGGACGATGCCTTCTGCGTGCGCGGCTTCGAGGGCCATCGCTACCTGTATAGCGACGCCAAGTGTTTCGTCGAGCTTCAATGGACCACGCCAGAGACAGTGACGCAGAGTTTCGCCTTCGATGTATTCAGTCGCGATGTAGTAGCTGCCATCAGATTCGCCGATTTCAAAGACGGTGAGAATATTTGGATGATTGAGCGCGAGAACCGCGCGCGCTTCCTGTTTGAAACGCCGCAGACGGCTCTCTGATCTGGTGAGTTCCTGCGGCAAAACCTTGAGCGCGACTTTGCGGCCGTGCTGTTTGGTGTCTTCACCGAGCAACACTTCGCCCATGCCACCCTTGCCGAGTCTGCGTAAGATGCGATAATGGGCGATGTACTGAGGCAGTGAGTTGATATTGGCTGAATCTGAGTTGTTCGGGCTGTCGGGCATGAAGGTGAAAATACCTGCGCGACTAACTTGGGCCGAGAACAGTTGCGCATTGTACCACTCAGCAGCAGATTAGACTCCAACAGAAAGGGCAACAAGTTCGGGTTCGAAGGCATCGAACCGCCGGTATCCAGCAGACTCCGGTCAGCTCCCGAACTATAATCCATATAGCATGTCAGCAGCTCTAACACGATTTTTATTCAAATATTTGTCGGCGGCTTTTATTATCGTTGCGGCGCCGCCATTGTCCGTTAGCGCAGAACCCGAGACCTTCTCCGACGCCCTCCCGAAGATCCGGAGCGAACGGTGCGAATTCCCATTCGCCGCGTGCGTCTGCCGATCACGGTAACCGACAAGAAAGGGCAGTTTGTTCCCGGACTGACAAAGGAAGACTTCGTCATTCTCGAAGACAAAGTGCCGCAGACGATCGAAACTTTCTCCGATGATCTCGCGCAAACGACGCCGCTGTACGTCGCAGTGTTGATGGACACGTCGCCGTCAACTGCCGGCAAACTGAAGTTTCAGCAGGAGTCGGCGATGAACTTTATTCAAACCGTGATCAAGCCGCGCAAAGATCGCGTGTTGTTTGCGACCTTCGACGACGAGATCAATCTGCGACAGGACTTCACCGACAAACTCGATCTTCTCGACAAGGCCGTCTACAGCGTGAAGAAGATGGGAACACAAACTGCTCTTTACGATGCGATCTGGCAGTTCTGTGATGAGAAGATGCGCTCAGTTCCGGGCCGTCGCGTGTTGCTGGTTGTTACCGATGGTGAAGACACTTACAGCCGTGCAAACATTCGCGACGCGATCGATATCGCGCAACGAACCGAAACGACGATCTTTGCGATCTCGACGAAGGCCGGATTTCTCGTCGACCGTACCGGGAGTTGAAGCAGGACAAGTGGCCGACAAAAAGGATCGGAATCTGCAAACGCTTTCCGAGGAAACTGGTGGGATGGCTTTTTTCACCGGCGACATGCTTTCGCTCGAGCGTTCCTTTACGAGAATCTCGAAAGAACTTCGCGCGCAGTATCTCGTCACGTACAATCCGACGAACAAGAGTTATGACGGAACGTTCAGAAAGATCGATGTGAAGCTTGCCGAGCGACGAGGGGATTTGAAAGTGAGAACGAAGCGAGGCTACAAAGCCATCGCCGACAGCGTAACGCCATAGGAAGTTGGAAGTAATGATGCAATATCGCGAAATGAGCCGCCCGGTAATTTTATTGCTTTTCGTTTTCGTGCTCCTTTGTGCGGGAGTGGCGAGCCAGAGTCTGTTTGCGAAAAACGAGACGAATATGGCGCGGCGCCGATCCAAACGCATCACCCTCGCCCACACCACGCACGCGCGAAGAGTTGCCGCAGGACTCGGACGAAGTGGTGAAAGTGGAAACCAATCTCACCAACATCTTTTTCACCGCTGCCGACAAAACAAACGATTCATCAGCGATCTGAAAGCCGAAGACATCCGCGTTTTTGAAGACGGCCAGCCGCAGGAGATTTTTACTTTTCAAACGAACATCGATCTGCCGCTCTCACTTGCAATACTGATCGATACGAGCGCCTCTGAAGAACGCACGCTCCCGGATGAGAAAGAGGCTGCACGCGCATTTCTTGAAAACGTTATGCGGGCAAACAAAGACGAAGCCGCCGTGCTTTCGTTTACCGGTGAGACCACGTTCGGAGCAGGGCTTCTCCGGAAATATCGAACGGCTGCGACGAGCGATCGACCGCGTCGAGTTTATTCCACCGTCAGGTTACATCGGAGGCGGCGTGGTCGTGAATGGCACACCGCCAATCTCGGGCACCAACCAGAGTCTCGCCGGTTCAACCGCAATCTGGGACGCCGTTTGGGCCACTTCGGAAGAGTTGATCAGCACTTCCGCGGAACACACGCGACGCGCAATCATCCTGTTGACTGACGGCGTCGACACCAGCAGCCGCATGAAGATGCACGACGCGATTGAACGCGCGCAGAAAGCTGACGCGCTCATCTACGCGATCGGAATCGGCGACCGTTACACGTTCAACGTCAACGAAGGCGCATTGAAAAAGATTGCCGAGCAGACCGGCGGGCGAGCGTATTTTCCGCGTCACGAGCGAGACCTGCAGGACGCATTTGCGCAGATTCAGAGAGACCTCCGCGAGCAGTATCTCGTGGCCTATTCGCCGAGCAACAAAGCCCGCGATGGCTCATATCGACGATCGAAATTCAGTTAGTGAATCCGGCCCTGCGGCAGCAAAACCTCAAGCTGAACTACCGCTCGGGCTACTTCGCCAAGACCTCGGCGCCGAACCCGCTCCGCAAACGCGGTCCATAGCCATCAATAAGGCACATAAATCACAGATAAAGAAATCAGCCGTTGGCTCTTTATTTGTGATTTAATGTGCCTTATTGTGGCTGACAAACTTCCGTTAAACCTGTTATACTCCCTCTGCCCGTTTGTCCGCCTGGGCACATGTAAGAACTCCGCAATAAATTCTCCAATTTGTTCCTCCCGAGGTCTTACTCAAACGTCCGGATACCGATTACATGAGCATCAGCACCTCAGACCGGGGCAGAGTCCTGATCGTCGATGACGATCGGAAAATCCTCGATCTTCTGGTGGACCTTCTCGAACTCGAAGGTTACGAGGTCTTGACCGCGCCGACGGCGCGGAAGCTATCGATCTGGCCCTATCGTTTGATCCTGACGTCGTGGTCAGCGACGTCGTGATGCCGGTCATTGGCGGCCTCGAACTCTGCCGCCGGCTGAAGGAAGACCCGCGCACCGCCTACGTTCCAGTTCTCCTGATCAGCGGTCTCATAACCTCAGACGACGCCGGAATCGAAGGCTTGCACGCAGGAGCTGACGACTATCTCGACCTTCCGTTTCGAAATGAAGAACTGCTGGTGAAGGTGGCGCGACTCGTCGAACGCCATCGCATTGAAAAACATTATCGCGAGATTGTCGAGCAGGCCGCCGACATCATTTACACCCGCGACATGGAAGGTTACATCACCAGCATCAACGATGCTGGTGCCCGGTTCTATGGACGTCCCGCGGCTGAGATCATCGGCAAACACCTCAGCGAGATAATCGATGCGGAGTCGTCCTCACGTGACATCGCTCAAACACGAATCCATACCGAGAACCTGCCCCTTCGATCGACTTATCGACTGGAGGATGTGCGCGGCGTATCGCGATGCCTCGAGGGAATGATAACGGTCGAACGTGATCGTCGTGCGCAACCGATCGGTGTTCGCGGAGTTGTCAGAGATATCACGGACCAGAAGAACGCCGAAGAAGCGCTGAAGGAGAGCGAGGAACGTTATCGCCGGCTCGTTGAACTCTCTCCTGACGCCATCGTCGTTCATCGCGAAGGCAAATTTATTTACGTCAATCCCGCGGCAGTAACTCTGTGGGGCGCAAACAGCGCGCAGGACCTGATCGGCAAGTCTATTCTCAGACGTGGTCCATCCTGATTATCACGACCACGTGCGGGAACGCGTCGACTACATACAGAAGGTTCAGCGGCCCTCGACTCTCGCCGAACAAAAATGTCTTCGCCTTGATGGAACGGAGATCGACGTCGAAGTTACGGGCCTGCCTTTTACGTCCGAAGGTAAGTCGGCGGTGCTGGCTGTATTCAGAGACGTTACTGAAAAGAAGCAGGCGCGCGAGGCACTCAGGAAAGCGGAAAAGCGTTTGCGAACTGTAGTCGCAAGCGCGGCGCTCATTCTTTTTGCGACCGACAAGAATGGAATCTTCACGCTCTGCGAAGGTGAGGGATTGAAGAGTCTGTCACTCGAGCCTGGCGAACTCGTGGGCCAGTCAGTTTTTGAAGCTTATGCCGACTCACCTCAAGTCGGTGAAAACATCAGGCGTGCTTTGACAGGCGAATCGTTTACTTCGTCCGTCAATGTCGGTCCGCTGATCTTTGACGTTCGCTACTCGCCGCTGACTGACGAACATGAAAACGTCCTGGGTGTCATCGGCGTTGCTACTGACATCACTGACAATCGCCGCGCGGAAATGTCGATCAGAGAGAGCGAAGAACGCTATCGCGAACTCTTCGAGAACGCCAACGACATCATCTACACTCATGATCTCCAGGGAAATTTCACGTCACTGAATCGCAGCGGCGAACGAATCACGGGCTACTCGCGCGCGGAAGTCGCGACGATGAACGTCGCCGATGTGATTGCGCCCGAGTATCTGAACCTGGCGCGTGAGATGATCGCGCGCAAGGCAAGCGAGAAAGTCTCAACTGTTTACGAAATCGACATCATCTCGAAATCCGGACGCCGTGTGCGGCTCGAAGTCAGTACGCGTTTGATATTCAGAGACGGCAAGCCGATCGGTGTACAGGGAATCGCGCGCGATCTCACGGAGCGAAAGCATTCGGAGGCGGCGTCGAAAGCGCGTCTGCTGGCGGAAGAAGCCTTGGCCCAGCAGGCTGAACGCGAAGCTATGACGCATCGCATTTCTCAGGCGATACGCTGCTCGCTGGACAGTCATGAAATTTACCGGACCGCGGTAAAAGAACTGGGCACACATCTCGACGTCGATCGCTGTTCGCTTTTCATGAGAGACGACCGCGCGAAGTGTGCGACGAACGTAGCCGAGTATCATGCGGTTGGCGTCAAGCCCGCCGCGTCAGACTTTGCCTTGACGCATCTTCAATCGCTGATCCAGGCGCTCGATAAAACCGGGGTGCTCGCGTTCAGCGATGCCGCCAACGACAAACGTATCACCGAGCTTTACGAAAACATTCTTTCGAAAGCCAATGTGCAGTCGATCATGTATGTGGCGATCAGGGTTGGGGACGACGTACCCGCCGCGTTCGCGCTCTCGACCACGAGGCATATCAGGCAATGGAGTGAAGCAGACATTGCCTTAGCCAAAGCCGTCGCGGATCAAACAGGAATCGCGATCCGGCAAGCGGAGCTTTACCAGAAGGCGGAAACGACCTCGACCCGCGAAGCCCTCGTCAACCGTTTGACGATGGCAATTCGTGCGTCGCTGAGTTTGCCTGAAGTTCTCAGCACGGCGACGGTCGAAGTCGGACGCGCACTCGGAGCGTCGCGAGTTCACCTGTTCCTGACAAACAGCGAAGGTGTTGACTCCCCGCTCGAACACGAGTATCTCGCGCCGGACGTGAAAAGCATTAAGCACGTCCAGGACAACTATGACGATCCGATCGGTCGTAGGCTTTCTACAACCAGCCAGCCGCTCTTCATCGACGACGCGCTCAACTTTGACGACGAATCGACGGCGCTGACCGACTACGTTCGCCGTGATTCCGAGCGTCTCGAGATTCGATCGCAGATCAACTATCCGTTGATCGTCAAAGGACAATTTCGCGGCGTTCTCTGTATCCATCAAACAGATCGGAAGCGATTCTGGACCGAGGACGAAGTCGCGCTTGTCGAAGCTCTTACGGAACGACTGTCGATCGGTATCGCGCAGGCTGAGTTGTTCGAAATGGTCGCGCGTGGAAAAACGGAGTGGGAAACGACGTTTGACGCAATGTCTGACGGCATCTTTATCTTCGACCGTGCCGGCGAGTTGAAACGCGTGAACCGCGCGGGTGCTGCGATGGAGGCCGTTCACCCGAGACTGCTGCTTGGACGCCAGTGCTGCGACATTTTGCGAACGAGTGAAGAAGAGGAAGCGTGCGTCGTCGAGAAAGCTCTGGAAACAGGACGCAGCGTTACGATTGAGATCACTCCAAACCGGCCCAACCGGCCTTTACTCGTCTCAGTTGAACCGGTGCTCGACGAAAATAACAAAGCGATTGCCGTAGTTTGCACCGCGCGTGATCTTTCCGATCTGCGGAAAGTTCAGGCGGTGGCGCGCGAGCACCAGTCGTTGCTGACGAATATTCTCGAGAGTGCTCGCGAATCGATCTACGCCGTCGATCCGGATGGGAATTTCAAGTGGTGCAACACCGCTACATTGAAAGGCCTCGGCTACCAGCGCAGCAATTTTATCGGTCGTCCGTTGCTGGGAATGGTCTATGAAGCCGACCGGCAACTCGTCAGAGAGAAGCTCGACGCGGCCTTGACAGGCGAACCGCAAACTTACGAAATGCGCTATTTCTCTTACGACGGACAACTGCGCTATGCCCGCGTCGACAATTCCCCGCTCGTCGTCGAAGGACGGACCACCGGCGTTCTTGGGATCGCGCGCGACATTACTGAGCAGAAGGAAGAACGCGAACGCGCCGCGCGCGCTGATAAGCTGCGCGCCCTGGGCCAACTGGCTTCGGGTGTGGCCCACGACTTCAATAACTCACTCGCCGCAATCCTTGGACGCGCCCAACTGCTGCGCCGCCAGATCGACGATCAGGCTCTCGTTCGTAATCTCGACATCATTCAAACAGCCGCGGAAGATGCGGCTGCAACAGTGCGACGTATCCAAACCTTTGCACGCAAGTCGCCGGTGAAAGAATTTGAACTGGTTGACGTCGGCAGTCTGCTTAACGATGCGGTCGAGATAACCAGGACTCGCTGGCAAAATGAAGCGCGACTTCGCGCACTTGAATACGAAGTCAAACTCGACACGGAGCCCGGACAGAACACTTATGGCAGCGCCTCCGAACTGCGCGAAGTTTTTGTCAATATGATCGTCAACGCCGTCGATGCCATGCCGAAGGGCGGACGCCTATTGATAACTTGTCGCCACAAAGACGGCCGGTTGCAGTTGAACTTCAGCGACAGCGGCATGGGTATGCAGGAAGATGTTCGCCAGAAGATCTTTGAGCCGTTCTTTTCAACGAAGGGCGCACACGGAACCGGCCTCGGCCTGTCAGTAAGCTACAGCATTATCGAACGGCACTCGGGCTCAATCAGTGTGATCTCTCAGCCTGGCAAAGGGACTGACTTCACGATCGATCTTCCGGCGGCGATTGATGAGCCGTCGTTGGAGGTTTTGACCGTGGTGAATGTTGAAGCACCGAGTCTCAAAATTCTCGTGGTGGACGATGAGGCGCCCGTGCGAGAGACACTCGCGGAAATGCTTCTCGCGGTGAATCACAAAGTCGAACTAGCCGGCAGTGGCCAGGAAGCCGTGCAAAGCTTGCGTCGCGGCCAGTTTGATATCGTTTTTACCGACCTTGCAATGCCCGAGATGGATGGTTGGGAAACTGCGAGATTGATCCGAAAAGACTGGCCGTCCGTTAAGATCATACTCGTGACGGGTTATGGGCCAACTACACCGCCACCGGCAGGCGAAGAAGATCTGGTAGACGCGATCATCGGGAAGCCGTTTGATTTCAGCCAGGTCGGATCGACGTTGAACACGCTGACCAGGAATCGTGAGCTTCAGGATGTGACTGCGTAACCCCAGTCTTAGTTGAAATTCATGATTCCGGCGCTCGCGGTAAATCCTACGCCAAAGCCCACCACCATTGCCGGACCGGACCATTCATGCTTTTCCGCCAACATAAAACCGGTCGACGCGCTCGAAAGATTGCCGTAGCGTTCAAGCACCTTGTAGGAGCGATCCACTTTAGCGGAATCCGGTTGCAAATCGAGTTGAGAACAAACGCCGTCGAGAATTTTTTTGCTGCCGGTGTGGATTAAGCAATCGTCCACTTGCGTCATATCAGAAACCGGCGAATCGGGATGCTGGAGAACGTTCTTGACCGTCGTGACCGCGTAATGTGTGCCGCGGTTGGGAACGCTTGGCTGCATGAAATACTGCGGTCGGCCTTTCAGGAACGGATGCGAGCTGTTGCTGACCATCGTGAGCAGGTTCATGTCGTTGGGCTGATCGTTGGTCAGGTGAGAGATTGGTCCAAACGCCGGCTTTCCTTCTTCACTGCCTACGAGCAACGCCACGGCGCCGTCGCCGAAAAGCATCGACTGGATGACGAAGGTTGTGTCCAATCTTTGCTGTTCAAACTGATCGGCATCAATTCGTCCGTCTTTCTTCAACCTGATGATTTCGCGATACCCGGAATATTCTTCCCGCAACAAGGGCGCGACGTAGGGCGTGTGAGATTCGGCCATCACAACGATCGCGAGTTTTCCCGGGTTGGCCGCCAGGTACCATTGGGCCACTTCGATCGACTTGAGCAACACGGAACAGCCTTGTGCCTGCATGCTGACGGTTCGCAGCGATCTTGAGAGCAAGCCGTGAGTCTTGCCCATGATCTCTGACGCCAGGCACGGCAGCATCTGGTCAGGTGTGTTTGTGGCCGCAACGAGCAGGCCGATCCGGGTCGGATCGCCGCCCCACTCCTTGATGCAGCGTGTGGTGGCTCCAACGCCGAGTTCAGTTGTGGAGCTGGTCGGTAGTTTTGATTTGCCGCAAAGAAACTCCGGATAATTTTCGAGTGTTGAGTATCGCTGGTCGACCCCGAGGGCACTGATTGTGTTGATAAGTTCGGGGGAAAGTTTATGCATGAGGCTTCCCACCAGTTCGGTGGTCTTGAAGGCATTCTGAGGCACTGCTGTCGCCGCTGATAACAGATTGATCATGTCGTTTTTTCTGCTCCAAAGAGAGGGGGTTCTGCCGCGTCCGAAGCACTCCCACACCGGTTCCGGACGCTATTTGTTTCTACAACCCTCGTGCCGCGTTTTTGATAGCAGCAATTCTGACGATAAGCGCCTTATTTAGTTCAACTTGCAGCCGCTCGATGTTATCTGTCTCGCACACCTGCTAACCGCAATTTCTGCATACCCAGTAAGCAGACCCTTGGATCAGACAATTTCCCTAGGGTTTTCACTGAGATCCGCGAAAGCCTTGTGGCACAGAGATATACAGTGGCTATTGCGTACCCAACGAAAAAGGCCTTGCCCTAAATCGATTTCTAGGGTGACTTATGAGTCAGAAACCCGACTTTTGGGTCAAACACTCAAATCGCATCAGTCAGGGAGGAGAGCAATGAAAGACATAGAACAGGTTATCAACACAGCTAAACAGATCGTGGCCTTGATAGAACCGCTTGGCGACTTGGAGCAACATGCGGCGCTGGAGATGGCGGAGACTATGCGGGCTTATCACCAGTGTTCTCGATACCCAGCTTTCGAGCCACAGCTTCTAACAACTGGCCCTGAGCGTCCATCTGCTCACTCAGTTTGCCGATCAGAAACTGAAGCTCGTTAACGGAGCGGTCAAGCCCGTCTATCCGTTGGGTGAGCGAGTACAGGTTGTCATTGACGCGAATCATTTGCGGGTCACTGCCGAAACGCTGCATTTGGCTGAGTCTCCTTTGGCGGTGATTATCGGGTTGAGAGGGGTTAACTGGCAAACTAATCAGCCGTTTCGGAGGCCCAAAACGTTGGCTCAATGCCAAGTTCAAAGATTGACTGAATGAGACAGCAGATATTGTGACAAAGAACCTTACAGAGAGCTTCGTTGACTTGCGCGACTTCGGTTTTACTTCTGAGAGCGTCGCCAAACTTCGCCTTGATCATGCAGAACGTCGATTCGACGTTGCTGCGCTTGTGGTACTGCTGGAGAAACCACGTCTTGGTTGAACTCGTAGTAGTGATACATCCGTCGCCAAAGAGTGCTCTTACGTTTCCATTGCTTCTTCTTGTCGTTCGCTCGCTGTGTTCTGAGTCCCGCACCCCACTCCGCCGCGCTGTTACTCTTGAACGGAATGTACGGCATGGCGTGATGGTCCACCACCGTTTGCAGATTTGCCGCCGACAAGTACGCCTTATCGGCCGAGACTTCTGCCATCGCGAAGTTGCGGCCTGTGGTTTCAACGAGCCCTTTGAAAAACGGGCTATCACCCGCGAAGCGATCCGAAATCTCAACCGCCGTGACGATGTTCGTTTTAACGCCGCACATCAAATGCACTTTGACCCAATCGCGTTTAGTCATCAACCCTTTATCCTTGTACTTGGCATCAACCCATTTATAGAAACGACAAGTAGAGAAGCCAGACGAGTCAACGGCAAAGTCAGACTCAATAGCTTGCAGCGGCAGACTGCTTTCTTCGATCAAGGCGACTGGAGCAAAGGTGTCAGTGAGGCGATTTTCCAAATAGCGCGAGATCGAGTTGTAATGCGCGGCCTTCGACAGATGGCCCTTGTTCTGAGCATCGCGCAAGTCAGACATGAAGCGGCGACCGGAAACGCTGGAGTAAACCTTGAACGCGCTGGCGAAAATAATGTCAGCAAGCGGCAACCTGGGCCGGCCCATTTTCTGCTCTGGTTCTTCTACGCCCTTGCACAACTCAGCAAGCAACTCAACAAACTTTTCCTTTTCGCAACTCTGCGCTTTGTTGTAGCTAGTCCATGCTTGCCTGTAGGTTTTCTTTACAACGAGAGTTTCGGTAAGTGTCTGAGTCTGGCCGTCATCGGTGTATTCGCGCTGAATGGTGAACGAAACCGCGAACAAATGTTTGCAAGTTTGCTGTCTTGCCTCAAAGTCTGGGCAGGTGCATTGCTTGGCGTCGGCATCAACTACGTATTTGCCTTTGCCCGCTTGCGAAGGAACGAGCCAAAGCTCGCCTTCACGTACAAGTCTAGCCCTAGCGGCTATTTCAAGCCTTTGATTTCTCGCGCTTCCATGATGTGTTTTCCTCTCTTGGAATAAACACAGCGGAAGCATATAATCTTGGTTGCTTAGGCCGCATAGCTTCGACTGTGTGGTTGAATGTTCCGGTGGGTGCTGAAACACTCACCGGGACTGCAAAATTGGCGGAGAGGGTGGGATTCGAACCCACGGGGGGCACTTCCTTCGACCGGAGACCCCCGCTGGTTTGGGAAACCAGTGGCATAAACCACTCGCCCACCTCTCCGTTAATAAACTCTCAAAGAACTCTCAACAACTTATTAACTCTTCTTCTCGCGTTTGGGGCTCGCCCACTCACGCAGTTTCTCTTCGTCTGTTTTGATCCATTGATAGGCTTTTTTGCCTTGCTCTAGTCGCCGAACGTACTTCGCCGCCTTCTCTCAGGCGGTGCAGTGTCTTGGCGACAACGGCGAGCGGGTTTGTGTACTTAGATTCGAGATCGATCCCCATTCTAAGAAGTCCGTCACGAACATCCATTGCCGACATGGGTTGATCTGCGCCCTTCATAACCTCTCGTACCGCGTCCGTAAAGCCCATACCCTTGCCAAACAAACTAGCGATACCCTGAACGGCTATCTGACTGCTCCGTTGAAACGGACTGGGCACGTACACCTCGCCATCCTCGGGATTGATCTCTTCGTTCAACGCCGCAAGGCTGACTATAGTTTGGCGAAGACGGGCGACGCGCTTGTCTATCTCGTCTTTTTGAACCATCAGCTTAGCCAGTTCTTCTTTAGCTGCCTGAAGAGCTTGTTTGTAGGAATCACCAGTCATGAGGAAAGGATTATAAGAAATGCCCAACTTCAAGGCAAGAACTATTTTAGACAAAAAGCCTAAAAACATACGAGGCTGGGAAGCCGCGCTGAATGAGGCGGATCGTAAGATTAAGGGAAGCCAAAGCCCATCTAGGCAGGCTAAAAGCAGCGCGTGCCCTTTTTATCGACAATCTTAGAAGAGGCGAGCCGTGGCCGGGAACTGTTGAGGCGAGTGCACGACTGAGGCGGCGAAAAGGCTAGGCGTAAATGCCAGCAGAGTGCGAGCGCTGATAGACAGTGGGCGTCTAAAGGCTACGAAAGTCGGCAATGCGTGGCTGATCGATCCGAAAGACCTTGACGCTGTAAAGAATCGTAAGCCGGGGCGACCACGTAAAGCTCGCAAGGGTGCTAAGTGACTTTTGGGTCAAGATTTTTACTTTTGGCTCAGAATCGACTTTTAGGGCAAAGCCCAACGAATGGCTTTGCACATAAAGCCCGATCTGCAAAAACGGTAAGGGATTGTGGGGGCTGCACAAAAAGTCGGGTGCGCTTTAAAAACCAAAAGCGGCCAAATCAGCCTGCTAAACTGCTTTTTAAGATCGCTGCGCTACCCCCAATCTCGATAGCTAATGTAGCCCACGCATGCATGGGGCCGACCCTGCCGGATAATATTCCCACGGAGCCTCACGCGAAGGGGCGAAACCCCTTATCAACCTCCTAGCGACCTTGAACGGAGAGATTGGGTATTCCTACAGGAGTGGGCCAACAATCTAACGTACGGTGGGAGTCTTATTACATCGCATTCTAGTTGCCGCAATCATTGGCCAACTTTACGTAGAGAAATTCCTGAGATTTAAGACGGCCTTACGCGTTTAGCCCCAGCAACGCATCAGGCTCGGGGCGTCGTGGCATGCGGCCTCACCGCATGGTGTGACCCCACATCGCGGCACGACGCCCCACGTAAGCGTTATCGATCCGAGAGGGCAGGCAAAGGACCAGTGACGCTTTCGAGGGCGCTACTCGGATCTTAGGTTCGCTAGCGCCGTTGTTAACGAGAGGCGAAGCGGAGATTGAAAATGCCTAAAGACGATTCAAAAACGGGGCGAACACGAATACTCCAAGATTGCCGGCAAGGACGTTCGTGTCCGGGTTGCGGTGGCCCGCTCGATGACAACGTGGAGTGCGCAGGGTACATCTGCTACGACTGCGACTGGGAATGGGAAACGTGGGGGTTTAGATTCCATGAGGCACAACTAGGATATTGCCCGTGCCGCGGGTGAGAAACTGAGAGGTCGGGAAGCCCAGAGTCTCGGGCTTTTGGTTTTTATGGACAAACCTTACCGACTAAGGTAGTCTTACGGCTGAAAGGGGCACACCGTCAACGGCCCTTTTTTCGCTGCAAAACACTCAAAATTGCCCCTTTTTGCGCGTATATATTTGAAGGGGTAACTGTCGGCGATCTACACGGTCTGGACAAGCATCTGACATAACCTCGAAACGTTGCATCGGTAAAATACGTATATCTGTCAGGAGCAGAAGATGAGCAGCCCAAAACCAATCCAAGTACCACCGCCGCCACATGTGAAGTTCACGAAGGCGGGGCGCGCCTATGCGGATATTGATCGGCTAATCGATAGCGAGTTGGGGCGACCAAGTGCGCCAACTACTCCTCCGCCACCGCCAGCGACTGAGAAGCCTGCGCGTCCTGAAGGTCAGAATCAGAATCAGAACCGTTAGCAACAGGCATCCTCAATGCCTTACAACTTACCTCTCTTACTCCTCCCCTTGTTGGGTGGGTTTGTATTCATAAGAAATTGGTATCGCACGCGGTGGCACACTAAGCGAGCAGAGAAAGATCGTTTGCTGGTCCATGCGTCCTTAGCGGGATTAGCCAGCCTCGTTATTGCGTTTGTCATCGCTCGCTTGCCACCGATCCATCCCTGTTGGACAGACGCGTTGTGCTTGCCCGTCTGGTGGGAGTGGTTGCAAGTTCCGTGGCCTTACACAGGCACAGCCGTCCTGTCATTTGTAATAGGTGCTGTTGGGTGGCTCCCGCTGAATTGGATTGAAGACTTTTGGTATGAGGACCAAGCTGCCGATGCAGAAAACGCAAGGATTATCAGGGACTACGGCGGCCCGCTCGAACTCACTCTCTACCGATCTATTGAGCAACAAAAACTGGTGATGCTGACTCTCACCAATAACAAGGTTTACATCGGTAGAGTGGCTGAAACGTTCATCCCCGACGATAAGGTTATCTATATCTTTCCGACCAGAAGTGGATACCGCGATTCAAATCAGAGGCTAGAGCTTACGACGCCGTATAGCGACGCCTATAAACAAATCGCCAAAGACTTACCGGATACATACCGAGAGATACTGGCGGATTTTAGGGTAGCGGTTCCCGTTGAATTTGTGGTTTCTGCCTCTCTCTATTTGCCCGAAATACACGCCAAATATTTTCCTCACCTTGACGATAAAGATAAGCCGCCAGATCCGACACACATCATCGGGCATTTGCGTTTAACTCACGAGAATGGACCGCCGCCGCAAGAACCGCTAGAAGCTGATTGAGTAGCAACTTTGCCGCACAAAAAAATAAATATTCTGCACAAAAACTCGGGCTTTATGTGCAAAGTCCAACGATTCTTGGGAATCTTGTACTCCTGTAAGTTTATAAAATGACCTGCATTGCTGGATTACATGATTATCAGGATTAACATGAATTTCTTGTGCTCTATAGTGCTTTGTGGCGGGATTAGCGCAGGGTGAAGCGACCAATCGTGTCTTCGCCGATGCTGCCGAAGTAAAGCGTCCCGTTGCGTTCGACGACGTTTGCGATTTGGGCGTAGCAGTCTGGGGCGTTGTTCTGGAGGTTGTCGACGACGCGAGCGTTTTGATCGAGACCGAGTACGAAGGAGTAACGCTGCGGAGCGGGCTGAAGAAACTTCGGTAAACGCAACACCATCTTTCGCACGGTGGGATAAGGAAGCATTTTGTCGAAGATAGCCTGGCGGGGCGTGACCAGAGCCAGCCAAAACTTGTCGCGCCCGTTAGCGGAAATGCCGTCCGGGAAACCCGGAAGATTGTCGATGAAGACATCCGTCTGGCCCATTTTCGGCTCTTTCAACCAGACACGGCGCACGCGATACTTTCCAGTTTCCGCCACGAGCACAAACGATTGATCCGAGCTCACGGCGACTCCGTTTGCGAAGTACAAACCTCGCAGCAGCGTTGTCGGTTTTTGTGTCTGTGGATCAAGCGCGAGCAGCCTCCCGTTGGGCTGATGCTCCATCAAGTCCTGAACGTGCTTCGACATCGGAAACTTGTGCGACGCCTCGGTGAAATAGATCGTGCCGTCGGCGCCCACGTCGAGATCGTTGAGACAGCCAAACTTCGCGCCGTCCGCCTCAGTGGCGAGCACCTTCACTTCTCCGCTTTTACCGATCGACAGCAATCCTTTGATCGCGTCCGCGACGATGAGATTTCCCGCCTGGTCGAAGATCAATCCCAACGGCCGGCCACCGGTGTTCGCGAAGAGACGCGGCTGAGTACCGTCGGGTTGAAGGACCATGATCCGTCCATCTTCAAAACCGGCATAGATCCTTCCTTCCGGGTCAAGCGCAACGTCCTCGGGAGCGTGACCGTCGCCCAACGACAATCGCTGGACCGGGGATAAACGTGTGTTCTGTTCGTATGGACCAGCAAGTCCCGGATCGGCAGGAGGTGTCCAGGCTGCAGGCGCAATCGGCACCGGGGCGATAAGTAGATAAACAAGCGCAGCCGCGACGATAAGGACAACGAGAAGGGCGAGACTCTTTCGGAGAGACATTTAGAATCGGTTACCGCTCGCCACGTGACTTTTGAACCGCGGACTGCAACGTAACGACGAGCTTGCGAATTCCTGCCTGGTCCATCGGCTCGATGAGACGCAGTGCTTCGTCGAGTATGCGGCGCTGGTGCTCCGGCCACTCCGGCATGCCACTGACTGTGCCGAGTTCACCATCGTAGAAAGCAACTCGCGGCGGACGAACAGCTTCGACCACGTCCTTCAGTACAGCGAGAGTCATCGTCGGAACACCTGCGAACTCGAGCGCACGCGCCACCAGACCAACGGACTGATGACACAATGCCGACGCCGGAACTAAAAGCGCCGCCTGCACTTCATAACGCCGCACGCGCTCGACCAGCTTTGGCGCAAGCTCGTCCGCTACGTTGCCTGCATCCGGAATGTAGCCACAAAAACTCCAGTACACCGGATTCAACTGCCCGATGATGCCGTTCTGTTCAAACTCGAGCAGGCGTGTGACAGGTAGTTGCGCATTTACGTCTTTTTGGACCGCCGACGGATCATACCCTCGCGCGGCAAATCGAAGATCCGATTCTTCAACTTCAAGCGGAATCTCTCGGAAGCTAACGTCCCCGCTCGAAGAACTCGTGTCAAACGGCGACGTGCCGTCGATATATGCGCCGGCCGACGAAATCAACGCCAGGTTCAGCATCGGAAGCGCGCGCCGCGCAGGTACGAATGGCGCGCGGCGGTTTTGCACAAAAGGGTAATCCGAACCGAGATCGTCGTTTCCGCCGCTCGGCCGCCACGACTCGAAACGCCGTCGCCAACCGTCAATGTCTTCAATAATTTCCACCGGGTTAATCCAATCTGAGTTTCAATTTCGCAGGCTTCGCGCCATCAGGACCAGCACCACGAGAGCAGCAATCATAGCAAGGCCCAGCGCGTTGACCGAATACCCATGCAAGCTACCGAAAGCGATACGCCTCGCATCGTCGGCGGCAATCTGATCGATCGGCAACTCCATCGCAGCTCGCAACGCGCGCATGCGGGCGGCAATCACCCAGTGCCCCACGCCTGTCGCGAGCGCGATCACGGCTAAACAAACACACTCCAGGATAAAACTCACGCGCCCTGAAGAAGCGCGTCGCAGCAATAACGTCAAAAGCAGCAACAGCGCGATCACGAACCCTGCGACGTTAACTACTGAAAGCGAGCGCGTCACGATCGCGCCGGCAATTTCATTCGCGTTCGGCAAGCTAAAAGATCTCAACACGCCGAAAGCGGCCGGCGCGACCACGGCGCTAAAGAAAAGCGCCGCGCCAAACCAGCAGGCAAGCAAAACGAGTCGTGCAAAGTTCAGGGTGTTTTAACCTTTCTAATCAAAATCATCGATCGTTTCCAGCAGACGGATCTTCGGCGGCGTAATCCGCGGCTGGTCCAACTCCCTCGGATCGGGCGCGCTCAACAGCCACGAGAGCGCGGCGTCGAGCTGCGTTTGATATTCGTCGAGATCCAGAGACATAAAAACACTGACGCCGAGCCGCGCAAACTTTTCTTTCGCACGCAGGTACATTTGCCGCGCTGCGCCGGGCCGGCCGATGTCGAGATGATGAAACGCAACCGCGGACTGGATCATCGCCTGGAGAAAGAGTTTTTCCTGTGGTCCAACCTCGCCCATCCAACGTTCTTCCCACGCGTCGTGAGCTGCGTGAAATTCACCGGCGTTGTAGAGATCGATGCCGGCGATGTACTCGATCGGATACGCGGAAACGTGCGCATTGAGATAACCACGTTCGATTTCGCTCTCCAACTCAGTCATGCTTTTCGTGTATTGAAGCGGGCGGCGATAACCTTTGCCGCCGTGGCGCCCGCACCGGTAGCGCCGCTGATCGTCGGCGCAATCGGATTCGAAACATCGCCGGCCGCAAACACCATCGGCACGCTCGTTTCCTGTTGACTGTTAACCGCGATAAAGCCTTTTTCGTCTGTTTCGAGCTGATCTTTGAACAACTCGCTATTCGGTTCGACGCCGATTCTAATGAGCACGCCGCGCACCGCAAGTTGAAAAGGTTTCAGCGCCTGCTTGCGCAGAATCTCGACTGCAACCACTTCATCCTCACCGATGATACGAGTCAAAACAGACTCGGTAAAAACAGTCACGCAGTGGTTTGGCTGAAGACGTTCTACAAACTCCCGCCGGGCGCGCAGTCTTTTGCCACGATGCACGAGCGTCACAGTGGGACAAACCTCCGCCAGCAGCAGCGCGTTCTCGACCGCAGCATCGCCTCCGCCCACTACGCAAACGTCTCTTCTGGCAAAAAGCTCTCGATCGCGGGCAGCGGATTCTATCATTCCCTTACCCACAAACTCTTTCTCACCCGGAACTCCCAACCCTCTCGGCCTGACGCCGGTTGCTATGACGATCGCGATCGACTGGAGATTCTCTCCGCTCTGCAAAGAAATCCGTTTGGCCTTCAAATCGATCGAGTCGATTGACGCCCCGGTCCAGAGATCGAATTCGGCGCCATCGACGCCTGTGGCAAAGAGCTCGAGTAGTTCCCGGCCGTTGCGTGTCTTCAGTCCTAAATAATTCTCGATTGGGTTATGGACGCGGTGGAGCTGCCCGCCGACGTGTTCCGCCTGTTCGAGCACGAGCGTATCAAGGCCCAACTCATCGCACCAGAACGCGGTGGAAAGTCCTGCCGGTCCGGCGCCGATGATGATTACGTCGTGCATCGTTTTCGCTTATCAAACGGTACTGGCGGCGAGGGAGCCAGTGGTTTGTAAAACTGAAACAACGTAGTCGGGAGCCAGCGCCGAGGCGACGAGCGTTCCGTTGTTGTCGAGAAACTTCACGGCGGAAGTCATTTCGCGATCGTCAGTTTTCCAACTCCCCTGCGGGTTACGCTCCTTAGCGTTGAGCATCTGCAACACGCCGGTTAAATCGCGGCGCGGTACGATTGGCCGCACCACGGTTTCGGCCCACGAGTAGTAGGGATAATCGAGACGATAAAACCACCCACCGCTCGCTGGAATCGCGATGAGAAACAACTCGCCCTTTGCGAATTTCGAGATTGCGGTGTAGGGCGCGGAATGTTTAGTTGGACTAAAACCCACGCCGTCGAATAGTTCCGGAGCAAGTGTGACGAGGGAGATCTTTGCCTCCGGATGTTCGGTTACGGTTGACTTGCCCCGTTCAAAACTCTCCACCGCCGCCGCGACACGCTCCCAGCCCGCGCGCCAGAGAGATTCATAATTGTTGATGTTTGTGAGCAAACGTTCCACTTCAGGCAGCACGAATTCGTAAGCTCGAGCATCGTCGGCAACTTCTTCGCCGGCGAGCAATCGCGCGAGTGGTGAACTGTCGTCATTATTCGGACTCGCCTGATCGGCGCCCTGTATCGCTATGCTCACGCGCACGCCGTCGTCACTCGAATATTCCGAAAAATCCCCTGCTTCCGCGGCAGCGATCAGCAGCTCTCGATGCTCGAGGGCGCGTTCACCGGTCAGCACGGTCCAACAGGAAAGGACGCCGTCAGTATCGAAGTGATTGTTTGTAACCAGGTCGATATTGTTCGTGAGCGCTGCCCGGTTTGGCGACGCTACAAGATTCAGGGCGATTTCGGTTGAAGTGTCAGCCTTCAATTCCGCCGGCGTTTCGTTTCCCTGCCAGTGCGAGAAGTGAATGCTGTTTCCCACGGTTCCATCGACCGACAATTTCGGAACGTTCTCGAGGGCGTCTGTGTAGAACTCGAATCTCATTATCCGGCCTTTCGTTTTGAGGGATTACGTGCTCAGAGTGTAAGATACTTTCATGGAAGAGATCACCTCAACAGAACTGAAACAGCGCCTCGATCAGGGCGACGACATTCAACTCATCGACGTCCGTGAGGACTACGAACTGGCGATTGCGCGGATACCGAATGCCGTTCATATACCGCTCGCGCAAGTGTTGACGCGGATGGACGAGATCGATCCGAACCGCGAAACCGTCGTGCATTGCAAAGGCGGCGGCCGCAGCGCACGGGCAATCGAGGCGCTTCAGCGCTCCGGATTTAAGGGCAAGCTGATGAACCTGAAAGGCGGGATTCTCGGCTGGTCGAATGAAGTGGATCCGAGCGTGCCGAAATACTAGCGGCTTTGGACTTTGGTCTTTGGTATTTGGGTCTTTGTGCTTCGGTCTTTGTGCTTTGTGTGCCTCTTTGTGGCTCTACTTGGTGATGCCCTCGAGTTCGATGAAGCGGCTGAGTTTAGTAATCACCATACCCTCTTCACACTCTAAACGACACGAGAGCGCCGGCCGGTCGCTCTGCTCGTTTTGTCCTTTGAGGTGATACCAAATCTGGCAGTTTGTACACTCGCCATTCCAGCAAAAATCGCCGTAAGAGATTGTATTGATTGAGAGGTATTGAAAACAGCGCAACAGGCGGTTCTTCTCCGGCACGCTCACTTCGCTGCCCATTATTTCGAGCCTGATTAGCTTCTCGTAAGGATCGAGCAGGAATCCGACGCGCTTTGTTCACTCATAGGCAGCGGCAGTATAATCGCTCGCCGCTTCTCTTCAAACTAAATGCGGGGGGTAATTGATTTGGCCTTAGTGATTTATACCAAGCCAGGATGTCCTTATTGCCAGCAGGCACGCGACCACTACGACTCCAAAGGCATTCCCTATCTTGACTACGACGCCCAGAACGACCGCGCCCGCAGGGCGGAAATGTTCTCCTACTCCGGCGGCGACCCAACCGTGCCATGTATCGTCGAGGACGGTAAATACATTGCCTCGGGTTGGGGTGATCCCCCCCGAGGTTGAACGGTTCACGACTAGCCGGCCGTGCGCCGGCTACATTGCCTTAGAGTTGTCTCGCCTTAAGACAAAGCTGCGTTTTTCGAGGATGTGCTTGATGAGAACCCAGATCCGTTTCCTTTTTCTGCTTATGCTCTTCGGTTTATGCAGTCTCCCAATCATTAACAACACTTCAGCACAAAAAAATGGAGGAGCCGGCGCGCCTCAACCACCAATGGCAGAAAAGAAAACAAAGACGACAAATATCCACGGCGAGACGCTCGTCGACGAATATTTCTGGCTGCGCGAAAAAAATAATCCCGATGTGCTCGCGCATCTTCAGACTGAAAATACCTACGCCGAAACCGTCATGAAGCCCACCGCGGCGCTCCAGGAACAGCTCTATAAGGAAATGCTCAGTCACATAAAACAGACTGACAGCGACGTGCCTTATCGCTGGGGAAATTATTTCTATTACACGAGAACGGAAGAGGGAAAACAGTATCCGATCTATTGCCGCCGGAAGGGCAGTGTCGAGGCGCCGGAAGAAATCGTGCTCGATCAGAACGAACTGGCCAAAGGCCAGAAATTCATGAGCGTCGACGCCTTTGTGCCGAGCGACGACGGCAACCTGCTCGCCTACACAACCGACAACACCGGTTATCGCCAGTTTACGCTTCACATCAAGGATCTCCGTACGGGCGAACTCTTTCCCGAACGAATCGAGCGTGTGAACAGCGTCGTCTGGGCCACCGATAACAAGACGTTGTTTTACGTGACTGAAGATCAGGTAACGAAACGCAGCGACAAGTTTTTCCGCCACGTGGTTGGAAATCCGAAGAATGAATTACTCTACGAAGAAAAAGATGAGCTGTTTGACATCGGCACCAGCCGTTCACGCGACAACAAAGTGATCTTTCTCGAATCGTTCAGCAAGACGTCGACCGAGGCCCGCTATCTTCCGGCGACGGAGCCAAACGCTTCGTTGAAAGTAATTCTGCCGCGACAGCCGGACCACGAGTACGACGTCAATCATCGCAACAACCTCTTCTACATCCGTTCAAACAAAGGCGCGAAAAATTTCCGCATCGTCACCGCGCCGGTGAGCGATCCGTCTGAAAAAAACTGGAAAGAGTTTGTCGCGCATAAACCTGCGGTGAAGATCGAGAGCATCAGTCTCTTCGCCGATCACGCGGTTTTGTCGGAATGGGAAAATGGACTACAGCAACTCGAAGTCGTCGACTTCAAAAGCGACAAGCGACATCGCGTGAAATTTCCCGAGCCGGTCTACTCCGCCGAGCTAAACTACAATCGCGAGTTCAATACCAACCTGGTCAGGTACACCTATGACTCGCTCGTCACGCCGAATTCCGTGTTTGACTACGACATGAACACGGGTAAAGCGACCCTGCTGAAGCAGACTGAAGTACCCGGCGGGTTCGACCGGACAAACTACCAGGCGGAACGTGTGTTTGCCACCGCTTCAGACGGAACGAAGATCCCAATGTCGATGGTCTATCGAAAAGGAGTTAAGCTCGACGGCTCCGCTCCCCTCCTGCTTTACGGATACGGTTCATACGGCGCTTCGATTCCGCCGACTTTCTCTTCGAAGCGGCTCAGCCTGCTCGATCGCGGAGTTATCTTCGTCATCGGACACATTCGCGGCGGTGGCGAGATGGGCGAAGAGTGGCGTCAGGCCGGCAGGATGATGAACAAGATAAATACCTTTACGGATTTCATCGCCTGTGCCGAAACGTTGATCGAAAAGAAATATACTTCAAAGGATCGACTTGTGATCCAGGGTGGCAGCGCGGGCGGTTTGCTGGTCGGAGCGGTTTCAAACATGAGACCGGATCTGTTCAAGGCAGTTGTTTCGCAAGTGCCCTTTGTGGACGTGCTGAACACGATGCTCGACGCCAGCTTACCGCTCACGACGAGTGAGTACATCGAGTGGGGCAATCCTAATGACAAAGCTGCTTACGCATACATGAAGCAGTATTCGCCTTACGACAACATCGGGAAAAGGAATTATCCCGCAATGCTCGTTAAGGTTTCGTTGAATGACAGCCAGGTGCCATATTGGGAGGGCGCGAAACTCGTCGCCAAAATGCGCGCGCTGAAGACCGACTCGAACCCGCTGCTTTTGAAAGTAAACTTCGGCGCGGGTCACGGTGGCGCCTCCGGACGCTACGATGCTTTACGCGAAACGGCGTTTGATTACGCATTTATGCTCTGGCAGATGGGCGTGACAGAATAGGTTTTCTGTGGGAGTGTTTTTCCCGCAAAGGTGCAAAGACGCAAAGTAAACACCAGTTTCTTCTTTGCGGCTTGGCGCCTTTGCGGGAAAGATTGTTTCTATGATCGGCTCGACGCTGGGCAATTACAAAATCCTCGAGAAGCTCGGTGAGGGCGGACAGGGCACTGTCTATAAAGCCATTGATTCGAAACTCGGCCGCACGCTCGTGATCAAAGTTCTGCCCGCCGAGCTCACCGCACGCGAAGCAAATCTCAAACGTTTCGAACGCGAAGCGCGGCTTGCTTCCGCTCTGGACCACCCGAACATTTGCACTATCTTCGATCTCAACGAGATCAACGGCATCCACTTCATCGCGATGCAGTACATCGAGGGGCGTAACGTAAGACAACTCGTCAACGGCCGCCCTTTGTCATTGGAAAGCGCGTTGTCGATCACGTTGCAAACCGCGGACGCACTCGCCGCCGCTCACGCGCGCGGTATCATCCATCGCGACATCAAAGCCGGTAATGTGATGGTGACGCCGAGCGGTCAGGTGAAAGTACTCGATTTCGGCCTCGCAAAGCTGCTCGACGAAGACGCCGCGCGCACTTCCGGAATTCACCACACCGAGATCACTGAAGTCGGCGTGCCCTACGGGACAGCAACTTACGCGGCGCCGGAACAAGCACGCGGAGATCGCGTCGATTCACGCGCCGACATTTTTTCCACCGGCGTTTTGCTTTACGAGATGCTGACCGGCACCTGGCCGTTTCAGGGTCAAACCGCGGTCGATGTGCGCCACGCCGTGTTGAATGAAGAGCCTGCGCCGCTCGCGAAAGTCAGACCCGGCCGCGTGCCTGCGCGTCTGCAATCCGTTCTCGACAAAGCACTGGCCAAGGATCCTCGCAATCGTTATCAAAAGATCTCGTATTTCGCGGACGATTTGCGGTCGATCATTCGCGAGCTTGGCAGCGATTCTCTGCCCGGTCTTGATGAAAGCACGACGCCGGTTGCTCCCAAACACTTGAAGCAGGAAAGCCCGGTCACGCGCGCACTGCGATGGCTGACCGGCAACAAGCCCGCCGAGAAATCCACGTCGCGATCGCCGGGACGCACCGGTGAGGCTAGTCCAATGACGAGTTTGGGAGATCGGGATCGTAAAAGCGTCGCGATACTTCCGTTCAAAAACGTCGGGAACGATCGCGAGATCGACTTCTACCAGTTTTCACTCGCCGATGCAGTGATAACTGAACTGGCGCGTGTTCGTTCGCTCGTGGTCCGGCCGTCGTCAGTGATTGTGAAGTATCAGAATAAGACCGTTGACGCCGCCGAAGCAGGACGCGATCTAAGCGTTGACGCAATTCTCACCGCCACTTTTCTGCGCGCCGCCGAACGGTTGCGCGTCACGGCGCAATTGCTCGACGTTCGCACGAGTGAAATTCTCTGGAGTGAGCGCATTGATGCCGATGCAAGCGACATCATCGGCGTGCAGGACACGATCGTGCAGCGCATCGTTCAAGGACTGCGGCTCGAGTTGACCTCGGATGAAAAAGACGAGCTGGCACGCAAAACCACCGCTGATGCCGTGGCGACTGAAGAATACCTGCGCGGGCGCGATTGCCTGGCCACGTTCATTTACCACACCATCCAGCGCGAGCATCTGGATGCCGGTATCGAACACTTTCGCCGCGCGATCGAGATCGATCCAAACTTCTCACTCGCCTACTCCGCGCTCGGCAGTTGCTACGTGAATCGTGTTTTGAAAGGCCTGGGCCAGGCCGGCGACCATGACAAAGCGAAGAATGCTTTTCGCAAAGCACTCGCGTTGGATCCAAAGCTGCTCGAAGCGCGCATGCAGATGGTGTTCATCTATCTCACCGGCGGGCAGAAGCAGAAAGCGCGCGCCGAAGTTGACGCGCTGCGTGATGAATATCCGAACGATCCGGGTGTGCAGTTTGTGCGTGGCGTGGTAGCGCGTCTCGACGGCGATTATGAAAGGGCGCTGCGAAGTTTTGATCGAATGGTGCGTTTGAATCCGGGCGAGCGCGTGCTCGCCAGTTACAATCGCGCTCGTATTTTCATGTACCAGCAGCAGTATGAACAGGCGGCGCGCGAGCTCGACCAGGGAGCTGAACTCGAGCCTGAGCATCCGATGATCAAAGTGTTCCGCGCTCGTGTGCTTTTTTATCGCGGCGAGATAGAAACGGCAGTTGAAATTCTCCAGCAGGTGCTGCAAAAACATCCGCAGATGGACGGCGTGCGTCCGATCCTCGCCATCTGCCTGAGCGCACAGGGTCAGCACACGAAAGCCAATGAGCAACTGACGCCGAAAGTCAGGCAGGTAGCCGAGGCTGATTACGATATTTCCTACTGGCTCGCGTCTGCTTATCTTTTGCAGGGCCGTCAGGTTGAAGCATTGCGATGGTTACAGACTGCAATCAGTCTCGGAAACGAAAATTACAAATGGTTTGAGTCTGATCCAAACTGGACAGACATGCACGAGGATCCACGCTTCGTCGAATTCATGACTCGCATCAAAAGTCAACGTGAACAACCAGGGGAACAGACCGCATGAGAACTTATGTCGTGGGAGACATACATGGCCGTTGCGCGCAGCTCCTCAACCTGCTCGACATGCTGCCGCGCGATCCGGAAAACGACACGCTCGTTTTTCTCGGCGATCTGATCGATCGTGGCGCCGATGCGCCGGGCTGCGTCAATCACATTCTTAAACTTTGTCGCGAAAATCCGGAGAGAGTTATCTGCCTGCGCGGAAATCACGAGCAGATGTTGCTCGACTTTCTCGAGGGCCGCAGCAATCTTTGGCTCACGGCCGTAGTCGGCGGCGAACGGACGTTTGAGCAGTACACCGGACGAATGGTAAAGGCTAATAGTGAAAAGGATCTGGAAGAGTTGCGGTTAATTTTTGAACTAGCCTTTCCCCGCGAGCACCTCGCGTTTATGCAGGACCTGCCTTATTACTACGAAGACGCGCACGCCATTTATGTTCACGCCGGACTTGACGAAGGCAAACATCCCAGCGAGACTCGCAGACGTCGCTTCTATGGATGCGCGACATGGATTTTTACAAAAACTATCGCGGCAAACCCTGCGTCTTTGGACATACGCCGACGCCCCTTTTGCCCTTGCGGGGCAGGCTGGGCCGCCACGGAATTTACATCTCACACAGCGCGGTGGGCCTCGACACCGGCTACAACAACCAATCGCCGCTAAGCTGTTTGTCCCTTCCCGATTTCAATCTCTATCAGAGCTTCGCCGACGGTCGTGAGGAGACCTATCAAATCACGTCGTTTATTCCCGAGACGCTGAAAGAGATGCAACGCAAAGCCGGAATGATTTAAGGCACGCAACGTTGCTCGCGCAATGGGACCAGGTCCAGATTCGTCAAGCGATGCGTCGTCGCGTCGAGAGTTATTCGCGCTACGATTGGTCCATTGTCGCAAACAAGCCGGACAGAACTATTGCGCGTGCCGTTTCCGCTTAGCGGTTCTCCAACCTTGCAAACTCCCCACGCCGAAGCCGCGGTAAACTGGCGGCGCACGCGTTCAGTATTCAATGCAGGCGCGGCGATTGCCTCGAAGGCTTTCGCATCCCAGGAACCCAGCAGCTTCACGATCGTGTCCGCCACTTTTGTCATCTCGGAGTCGAGCGGCATCACCGGAGTGATGTTGATCTGCTGAACTTTTGGCGGCGTCGTCGGCGCGAGAGTGATGAAGACATTTAACCAGCCGCGATCGCACGTCATTTTCCACTCGCCCCGCAAAGCATTTTCCGCATCGATCGTAGTCGCGGGCCGGCACGTGCCATGTTGTTCAGCCAAAGAAGCCCAACGGCTCTTGCGCACGTCGGCGGCAACGTCGAGAAAGAGATTGTCGGCGGCGATGCGGTTCGCAAGTGCATCGTCCCACTTGATGATCAGTTGCGAGATATCGGACTGGGCAGTCAACAACGCCTGCGACGGTCGCGCTACGCGTGGCTGCAAAGCGCCCGTGCGATGAAGGGCTGACAGTGCTTCGTTGAAGAATCCATTAAATCCGCCGTAAGTCAGGTTGCTCATGGCGATCAGACCGACGCCGTGTTCCGGCAACCAGCGCATCAACGAGCCGTAACCCGGCAGCCCACCGCCGTGACTGACCGAGTGAGCGAAACGACAATCCGCCGATATTCCGAGACCGTAACCATATCCGCCCGAACCAAGCTGTAGCGGCGCATCAACCGTTGGGCGAAACGCCGAGGCCGGCGAGAAACGCCAAACCTGCTGCATCTCGCGTGCGCTGCTCCGTTTTACTGGTCCACTTTCGGGCTCGTCGCGCGGCGGAAAAGCCGACATGAGAAATGCTACGTAGCGCGCGAGGTCGGGCGCGCTCGTCCAGAGTCCGCCCATTGCTCCAAACGAGCCATGCGCGAGGATTGGTTCGGGTTTGAGTGCGTCGTTTTCCCGGCGATAGCCGAGTGCGATCCGATTGCGTGGCACGGATGACATTTCAAACGTCGAAGAGTTCATTCCGAGCGGCTTCAGAATCTTGTCCTGAACATACTGATCGTAGGGCTGGCCTGAAGCTTTGGCGATGATCTGGCCGAGAATAGCAAAACCGTAGTTCGAGTATTCGAATGCCGTGCCCGGGGAAGTTGAAAACGGAATGCCGGTGCGCATCCACTCGCGCATCGTCTTGTCGCTTTGGGCCAACTGCCGGTCGCCCCACGGATTGTCTTCTGGAAAGCCTTCGGAGTGAGTCAGCAGATGACGAACGTTGAGCATTTGCGAATCCGCGGTTGGATAGGCGAGATTCGCAAGTTCAGGAACGTACTTCGAAACCGGATCTTCCAGCGAAAGCTTGCCTTCGTCGCGCAGCTTGAGAATGGCCATCGCGGTGAAACTCTTGGTCATCGAGGCGATGCGGAAAACGGTATCGGGCGTGACTGGCGCGTCGCCGGCTTTCTCACGAACGCCGTGAACTTTTACGAGTGCGAGTTCGCCGTCGATAATCACGCCCATCACTGCGCCCGGCATTTGTTGTCTTTCGACAAAACTCTTGAAGCTTCGTTCGATCTCAGGAAATGCAGCGGCGAGTTTTTGCTTACGCTGTGGATCGGCAAATTGCGCCGGCGGCACGGCGCCGGTAGCGACTCGTCGTTGCGCGTAAGTGAGTTGCGGAATTATCAGGATAAGTAAAAGGGCAAAACGCATTATCGACCTCGCTGATTAAAGAAATGACTGGGCGGACGGGGCCAAAATACCACAGTTGATTATTCATTCGAACCTATTCGCGGTGTTGGACATTCCGGTGGGGACAGTAAAATCGCGGCTGGCGTATGGACTTGAATCTTTGCGACGAACTTCAGGAGTAAAAAATGAACTCAGAAGAAGAACCTTCGGAAGCTCACCGGCGCTTCAGGAAAGCGATCATCATTTTCGCGGTGGTGGAGTTTATCGCGATCGTAATCGTGCTGATTTACCTGGTGCAGACAGGCAGACTTTAGCAGAGGAGATTTCAAAATGGCGCAGACAGTGGATCTTGACGGCGTCAGGGCGGCGGCCCTTGCGCGTATCGATCGGAGTGAACGAAATTTCAGAGTGGCGTTCTTCGGCGCTTTCATTGTGGAAGCGGCCTTCATCGTCAGCTTCCTGATGATGGCTGACCTTTCCAACCGCCTGCACCTGCTGCTTCTGATATCGACGGTGAGTTGTTACTCGATAGTCGTGCTCGGGCTGGTCGCTTTGGGCGCGCACATCAATCGTGGAGTTGCGCGACTACTGAAAGCCGTGGAACTGACGCGGAACTGACGTTTACTCCCTGTGAGACGCGATCGTAATCGTGGCGACCAATGATGTGTTTGTGCATGTATTGACCTATGGACTCGGCGCTCATCAACTCGTCGTATTTACGTCGCGGAACTTCCTTGTACCGATATGTGCCACCGGTTTTGAACACAACTTTCAAGATGCGCGACTTTTCATCATAGCCTGCGTGCAAGCAGCATTTCCGAATTTACTGGCTTTAACTTCATTTCCTTCCCCCTCGATCGTCGATATCGTCCGATGCTATGTGTATTTTCGCACAGCTACGCGATCTCCAAAGTGACGTGAGGACGTAGGTACAGATGACTAGGGTTTGGAAGGATTCGTTCCCTGATAAATCTCACCGCCGGAAGTCATAAACTCTTCAGCTTTCTCGCTCATACCCAGAGCTAAAGCCTCTGATCTCATCAACCTGTTTCTGCGCTGCATACTCCCGCACGTCCTGCGTGATCTTCATGGAACAGAAATGAGGACCACACATCGAACAGAAGTGGGCCAGCTTCGCCCCTTCCTGCGGCAGCGTCTCGTCGTGGTACTCGCGCGCTACTTCCGGATCGAGTGACAGGTTGAACTGGTCTTCCCAACGAAATTCAAAACGCGCTTTCGATAACGCATTGTCGCGATACTGCGCGCCCGGATGTCCCTTCGCTAAATCTGCGGCATGCGCCGCGAGCTTGTAAGCGATTACGCCATCCTTCACGTCCTTTTTGTTCGGCAGCCCGAGATGTTCCTTTGGAGTGACGTAACAGAGCATCGCCGTCCCAAACCAGCCAATCATCGCCGCGCCTATCGCGGACGTGATGTGATCGTATCCGGGCGCGATGTCGGTCGTTAGTGGTCCAAGCGTGTAGAAAGGCGCTTCATGACAAGTCTCGAGCTGCTTGTCCATGTTTTCCTTGATCAGGTGCATCGGCACGTGACCTGGTCCTTCGATCATCACCTGGCAATCGTGCTCCCAGGCGATCTTCGTCAACTCACCAAGCGTTTCCAGCTCGGCAAACTGTGCTTCATCGTTGGCGTCTGCAATCGAACCCGGGCGCAGTCCATCGCCGAGAGAAAACGAAACGTCATACGCGGCCATGATTTCGCAAATCTCGCGAAAGCGCGTGTAAAGAAAACTCTCTTCGTGATGGGCCAGGCACCACTTCGCCATGATCGAACCGCCACGACTCACAATTCCCGTCGTTCTCCGTGCGGTTAAAGGAATGTAAGGCAGACGCACGCCCGCGTGAATCGTAAAGTAATCAACACCCTGCTCCGCCTGCTCGATCAGCGTGTCGCGAAAGATCTCCCACGTGAGTTCTTCAGCCTTGCCGCCGACTTTTTCCAGCGCCTGGTAAATCGGCACAGTGCCGATCGGTACCGGCGAGTTGCGAATGATCCATTCGCGCGTGGCGTGGATGTTTTTTCCGGTGGAGAGATCCATCACCGTGTCCGAACCGCAACGGATGGACCAACGCATCTTGTCGACTTCTTCGTCTATCGAAGAAGCCACTGCGGAGTTGCCGATGTTTGCGTTGATCTTAACCAGGAAGTTGCGCCCGATGATCATGGGCTCGGATTCAGGATGGTTGATGTTCGCCGGAATGATCGCGCGCCCGCGCGCCACTTCAGCGCGCACGAATTCAGGGGTCACATACTGCGGGATCGCTGCTCCAAACGATTGGCCCTTGTGTTGATGCAGAAGCGAATCACGCGGTGCGGCGCTGTTGTCCAGCGCCGCTTCACGTCCGAGGTTTTCGCGGATCGCAATGAACTCCATTTCGGGAGTAATGATTCCGCGGCGCGCGTAGTGAAGCTGCGTAACACACGAACCGGTCTGGCTCGCAAGCACTGTGCGACGCATGGTCGGAAAATCTTCCAGCCTGCCCAACGTCTTTCACACGCGCGCGTTTTGCGGCGTCAAAAGTGAGATAGCCATCGTCGATCGGCTGTGGCTCACGACCTTCGTACTCTTCGACGTCGCCACGCTCCAAGAATCCATTCTCGCCGCAGTTGTGGTAATCCTTCGCGCACGTCGCAATCAAGATCGCTATCGCCCCATGGTCCACTCGTGTCGTAAACACGAACCGGCGGATTGGAGGTCAATGTGCCGTCGAAATTACGCGAAGGGCTTTGCGCAATTTCCCGAAACGGCACGCGCACGCCCGGCAGCGTTGCCGTTGACGTAAACGCGGCGGGAGTTTGGCAGTGAACTGCTTTCTGACATATCGCTGGCTTTGGTTTGATTCCTGCACTCATAGAAGACATTCTCCGATTTATAGCGATGTAGTCTATAATCTTCGCCGCTGGTAATCCAACCCAACCGATCTCCCGGAGATACAACAACATGCTGAAACGACGCGTTGTCGCCTTGTTAATGATCTTCTCGATGCTCTCGCTGCCTGTCGCCGCTCAGAATGGCGGCGATATGTTGGGCCGCATCCGTAAAGAAGCGATGGAACGTTCGCAAATCATGAAGACCATGCACATGTTTACGGACGTTTATGGCCCACGACTCACTGGTTCACCCAACCACAAAGCCGCTGCGGAGTGGGCCGTCAAGCAGATGACTGCATGGGGTATCGAGAACGCGCACCTCGAGCCATGGGATTTCAAGCATCCGGGCTGGTCGAATGAGCGTTTGACCGCGCATCTGATCTCGCCGGTGAAAGATCCGCTCGTTTGCGAGGTGCTGGCATGGACTCCGAGCACGAAAGGAACGGTGCAGGCAAAGGCGTACCACCTGGTCCTGCCGGAACGCGCCAACGCAGGAACAGCTCACGATGTTTTTCGGAAACCACAAAACACAAGTGCGCGGACGAATTGTACTGGTCGGAAGAGCGGCGTCAATAGCTGTCAATCTGAATCCGCCGCCAAAAAGGACCAGCGACGAGCAGGCTGCAGCAACGCTATGGGCCAAACGCGCGGCCATTTGCTTTCCCGACTCCATCGCCAACGCCCACGCCTGCCGCCAAACGCGCCGCGCCCGCTTACCAATCGCCAGATCGCAGCAACAGCTCGACGCCTTTCTAAAAGACAACGGCGCTGCAGATCAGAGTCAACGATGCGGGTCGCGAATTCCGTCAGATTCGCGCCTTCAATAACAGCTCGTTCGACGTTAACAAAGTGATGCCGACAGTGGTAATGAGTAACGAAGATTTTGGACGCATCACACGCATTCTCAATGACGGCACGGAAGTCGTGCTGGAGTTCAACATCGTCAATCGCGTCTATCCTGAGGGCAGTACTTCCTACAACACGATTGGCGAGATTCGCGGCACCGACAAAGCTGACGAAGTGATCATGCTCGGCGGCCATCTCGATTCGTGGCATGCAGCAACAGGCGCCACTGACAACGCCATCGGCTGCACGATCATGATGGAAGCGGCTCGAATTCTAAAAACACTAGGCGTTAAGCCGCGCCGGACAATTCGCGTCGCACTCTGGAGCGGTGAAGAGCAGGGATTGCTCGGTTCAATTGCTTACGTCAAACAGCATTTTGGTATCGTTTGAGAATCCGAAACCCGGTTACGAAAAGTTTGGCGGCTATTTCAATATCGACTCCGGCACGGGCCGCGTGCGCGGCGCTTCGGTGTTTGGACCACCTGAAACTGCAAACATCCTGCGCGAGATTCTCGCGCCGTTTAAAGACGATGGCGTAGTGGGCGCAGTAACGTCGCGCAGCCGGCGACTGGGCGGCTCTGACAACACGGCATTCAATCAGGCCGGTCTGCCGGGGATCGGCATGGGCCAGGATCCGATCGAATATGGCACGCATACCTGGCACACCAATCTCGACACGTACGAACGCATTCTCGAAGAAGACGTGAAGAAGGATGCGATGATGGTGGCGTGGTCCGTTTACCAGTTGGCGATGCGCGATGAACTGTTGCCGCGATTTCGCAAAAGGTGAAATGCCGGTGCGCCCCCCGGAAGATACAACTTCGCAAGCCGCAACTCCGGCGCCAACTCCGAGACCGAATAATTCTCGACGCAGAGGTCAATAGGTATTGGCACTAACTCGCCGTCAGTATTTAAGGCGAGGCGCACTCGCGGTTGCCTCTTTCGCCGTGTTCGTGAGTTCAGGGCGCGTTGTATTCAACGCTGCAGGCTGTGAAAGAGATTGAGGAAACGGCTAAAGTCTAATTAACCCCGCCGGAAACAGATCGTCCACAGGCATGGTCCAGCCTGGAACTGCCGGTTCTGCTTCCGCCGTTTGGCCTCGCACGATAGATGGTTGGCTTTCTCCGGATCGCTCGCCCGATAAACTCGCACCACATCGTCACTCAACAGATCGACGTCCCAAACGACGAGAGTACCTGCGGCGAAGTAATCAGCACGTTTCGCCGCCATCTTTCGTTCAGCGCCTGGTCCATAGTCACTTTCGCTACGAACCTCAACGGCAAACACGGTGCGCCCTCGAAGAACTTCATAGTGATGTCGCCGATATAAAATCCCGCATCAGGACTAAAGGATTTGCGATGCGGCAGATTGACAATAAAGGCAGCGTTATCACCAATCGCATAGCCGTTCCTGATTGTCTTTTCGTAAGCCCGTAAGAAAAAAAATTTCCCGGGCAGCATAGGTGAGGAAAGCCTCCGGTAGGCGGCATGTAGTACAATCTCTCCGTTGACGAGCTCAGCCTTGCCCTCGACTTTGTAGAGATCTTCGATTGTGGCTTCGACTTTAGTGCTCATGAGTGTTTACTGTGAGTGTTTTCAAATCTCGGGATTGTAAGTTCGTAACAACTAATCCAATTACATTCATCGGGAAACAGATCGTCGACGGGCATGGTCCATCCTGGAACTGCCGGTTCGGCTTCCGCCGTTTGGCCTCGCCGGGAAATAGTCGCTTTCTCCGGATCACTCGCCCGATAAACTCGCACCACCTCGTCGCTCAACAAATCAACGTCCCACACGACGAGCGTTCCCGCAGCGAAGTAATCAGCACGTTTTGCCGCCATCTTTCGTTCGGCCCCGGGTCCATAATCACCTTCGCTACGAACCTCGACGGCAAACACCGGCGCACCTTCGTAAAACTTCATCCCGGAATCCACGCCAACGTAGAAAGCCGCATCCGGACTGAATGATTTACGATGAGGAAGATTTACAACAAAAGCTTTGTTATCGCCGACAGCACGCCCATACTTTTTACGCTTGCTGTATTCGAAGAGTGAGGAAAACGTTGCGTCGCCCGCATAACCCGGGTGACTGCCTGTTGGAGACATGAGGATGATTTCTCCGTTTACAATTTCTGCTTTTTGCTTGACCTTGAGGAGGTCGTCAATTGTTGCTTCGACTTTAGTGCTCATGATGCAGCCTACCCACCTATAAAACTCATCGTCCGTGAGGGGGTGACGAAACCCGGATCGTTGATGAAGTGGCGTGGTTCCTTTTTGAGAATCACCGCGTAAATGTAATCGATGATCTCTTCTCGCGAAACGCCGTTGCGAATCACATCGCGCAACGAGTGTTCGACGGTTGAAAACAGACACGTGCGTATCTGCCCGTCAGCCGTTAACCGAATGCGCGAGCACGCGCCGCAAAATGGCTCAGTGACCGGCGCGATGATTCCGATCTCGCCTGGCGCTCCATCAGCAAAACGATATCGCGAGGAAGTGTCGGAACCTCGGGCCACTTCCACTCGAACGAGCGGAAAGCGTTCGCTGATTCGATCGCGAATCTCTTTCCCTGAAACCACGTCTTCGCGCGACCACTCGTGCCCCGAATCGAGCGGCATAAACTCGATGTAGCGCATCTTCACGTCATACTCACGAGCGAACGCCGCGAAGTCGGCGACTTCATCTTCGTTGTGCCCCCGCACGATCACCGCGTTGATCTTGATCGGTTCGAGTCCTGCCTCTTTCGCAGCGCGCGATCCCGGCCAGCACCTTGTCCAACACGTCCACGCCGGTCATTCGTTTGAAAACGTCTCGCTTCAAACTATCCAGACTAATCGTGACGCGATCGAGTCCGGCTTCCTTCAAACTCCGCGCACGATCAGGCAAGTAATAACCATTTGTCGTGAGTGCAAGATCCTGAAGTCCTGAGGTCTTCAGACGCGTGAGCTTACGAATAATTGTTTCGATGTCGCGTCGTAACATCGGCTCGCCGCCGGTCAACCGAATCTTCTCGATGCCGAGCTCCACAAAGATCTCGCAAACGTATTCAATCTCTTCGTACGAGAGCATCTGCTCTTTTGGGGCAATGGGTGGCTCGCCGTGCGGCAGGCAATAGAAACAACGAAAGTTGCAGCGGTCCGTCAACGAGACGCGGAGGTCGCGAATGGGCCGGCCGTATGAATCACGCAGGGGTTCCATTGACGCAATGATACCCGCTGGCGATCGTGGGGCAAAGTTCACCCCACCGGGAGACATCCGCTTACACCAAACAAATCATCGTGCCGAGCATCGTTGCGATCAGCTCACGCTCGTCCCCGCCTATTCCAAAGACATCGGCGCGAACGACGGTCAACGTCCTGCCGCTCTTAACCACTTCCGCAACAGCCACGAACCGTTCACCCTTTGCCGGCCGCAACAGATTGACTTTGAACTCGACGCTGAGCACCTCCGAGTTTGGCGGCATGAGGCTATACGCAGCGTAGCCACACGCGGAGTCGGCAATCGTAGCGACTATACCTGCATGGAGGTAGCCATGTTGCTGGGCCAGATCTGCTCGAAACGGGAGCGCGATTTCGACGACGCCCGGCTCGACCCGAGCCAGCTCAGCTCCGATCAGATTCATGATCGTTTGTTTGGCGAAACTTGTTTTGATCTCTTCGGCGAAGGAGGGATTAGGTGGTTTGTTCACAGGAATCCTGTAGCGCTCGAGCGTTGCGTTGCAGGCCCGAAAGCTTGGCGCGCTTCATCGCGCTGCCACGAAAACGCGCCGCATAAGTTTCGGGTGTAAGTTCGAGGATCTCGTCGAGTTTGGCGTTGACGTTTCCCGATCGTGCGTCAAATCGGATTTCCGCGGTCGGCTCTTCAAACCGGTTCCACGGGCAAACGTCCTGGCAGATGTCGCAGCCATACAGCCAGCCTGAAAGCTTATTATCAAACTCATCCGGCAACTCCGGCGCACGCAGTTCGATCGTCGCATAAGAGATGCACTTGTTGGAATCGACGACGTATGGTTCGGTAATCGCAGCGGTCGGACATGCATCGATGCAGAGAGTGCAAGTGCCGCAATGGTCTTCGACTCGCTCCGTGTCGCAGTCAAGTTCGAGGTTCAGCAGCAACTCGCCGATGAAGATCCATGAACCATGCTCCGGCGTGATCACGTTTGAGTGTTTGCCCAGCCAGCCGAGACCGGCACGCACGGCCCACGCTTTATCCATCGTCGGCTGTATGTCTACACAGATCTTTCCTTCGGCTCGCGGCTCCTGTTCTCGGATCCACGAAAGCAGTGACTGGAGTTTTTCCTTCATGACATCGTGATAGTCGTCTCCCCACGCGTAGCGGGAGACTTTTCCCAGACCGGAGTTTTGTTGATGCTGGTGAGGCGTAAAGTAGTTAAGGGCGACAACTACGACGGCTCTGGCGGGAGGAAAAATCTCAACCGGATTAATCCGCTTCTCGACGTCGCGCGACATCCAACGCATCTCGCCGTGATAACCGTGCGCAAGCCATTCCTGCAATCGACGGCCTTCCTCCGCAAGCGCTGAGGCCGCGACAATCCCAACTTTGCTGAACCCCTCGTAGAGCGCCCGTTGCTTGATATTTTCTGCCAGGGTCACTGCGGAAGCTTCTGAATCGTCACTGTAATGATCGGGGTATCACCCGCAGTCCGGCTGTATGAAACCCAGTATCCGGCTTTCGGATAACGCACGAGTTTATACTTCGAGCCATCAGGCTTCGGATCAAAGTCAGATCCAAACACCTGTTGTGGAGTAATAACTTCGGATGCGCCACTCATAAAGTCGACTGAAATGGCAGTTACCTGGCGAGTTGCCTTGTCATACATGACCTGACAGGTCTCTTTCTCACCAAACACGTAGAAGTCCTGTTCCTCTCCCTTGTTGGCGGGATTGCCCAGCTTCTTCCGCACGTCGTCGGCTACCCAGCCGATCTTGACGCCTCGATAATCGAGAAAGACGGGGTCGGCTTCAGGTGCAGTTCCGGGGCGGTTTCGGGTGGTTTGAGCCGTTGCCGCTGCGGCAATGGTTAAAGTAATAACGACCACAAGCAAAACTCGGTCTAGTAACCAGAATTTTGAGGATCTCAAAAGGCGAGTCATGGTTACTCCTTTCCACAAAAAAGTTCTTTGTTCACAACTACCAGGAAGGAAAAATACCGCCGGGGCTCATTATGAAAACTACATCAATTACCCCGGATTTTTGCTTATGCCCCGAACAATAATCCCAATAAACGATCGCTGTCAATATCTGAACGGAATCTCCAAAAAGTTGACTCGGCAGGAAGATTCGCGTAGAAGCTGAGTGCTTTTGACGTAACCGCCACCCATCGTGAAACAAAGGAGTTTGAGATTCAATGAACAGAAGCGCATGTGCGGTGTTCGTAAGCTTGCTGATGTTGGTTTTGAGCGGCTGTCAGCCTGCGGTCGAGACTAACCTTAATTCCGCGGCGACGAGTGCCAGTCCTGCAAAAGAGACGTTTGATCCTGTTGCGATAGAAGCTGAAGTGCAAAAGCTCGCACGCGAGTGGATGACGGTATCGCAAAATTACGATCCGGAAATCATCAGGCGGATAGTCGCGGACGACGCCGTGCTTGTTTATCCGGATGGGACAACCGCAAACAAGGCCGACGAACTTCGTCTCGTCGAGACGAAAGCCATCAGCGCTGACTCGTGGGAGATGCTGGACACAAAAGTCACCGTGATGAGCGCCGATTCCGCTTTCATCACCGGCCGCAGCAATATGAAGAACGGAAAGTATAAAGAGCCGAATATGAAACGGCCGATCGATATCAGCGGCGAGTATCGTTTTCTGGACGTCTACGCGCGACGCAACGGCAGGTGGCAAGTGATCGCATCGCAGGCCACGAAGGTGACAACGCCTGCGGCGGTCGCATCGCCGTCACCTTCGCCGAGTCCTGCTGCAAGCGTCGCGGCAAGTCCAACGCCCTGAGCTTGCGATTTGCCATTTGTCATTTTCCATTTCTCATTTTTCATTTATGACGCTCCGCGCTCCAACGGCAATGGCAAATGGAAAATGACAAATGGCATATGCTTAGTTCCATATTCCGGGAATCACGGTTGAGCACTTCGGACAACGACCTTCTTTCGTAACTTTTACCTGTCGAATCAGGTAGCCGAAGCGCTCAACCAGCAACTCGTCACACGACGGGCAATGGGTGTTTTCCCAGCGACCAACTCTTCCCGGAAGATTTCCCGCGTAGATGTAATTCAATCCCGCTTCACGACCAATCTCACAAGCTCGCATCAATTGCTCGGCGGTCGTGTTTGAATTGTCAGTCATCTTGTAGTCCTGGTGAAACGCGGTCACGTGCCAGGGTATGTCCGGCGAAACCGAAGCAATAAACTCCGCCGCGCGGCGCAGATCGCTTTCGGAATCGTTGAAGCCCGGAATCACAAGGGTGACGATCTCTTCCCAGAAACCACGTTCGTGGACCATCTTCACCGTCTCGAGAATGTTATCGACCACGCCGCCCAATTGCCGGTAGTTCCGGTCGTTCATCGACTTCAAATCAATCTTGTAGCAGTCAGTCCAGGGCCGCAGGTAATCGAGCACTTGTGGAGTGGCGTTGCCGTTTGAAATAAAGGCGGTGCGAAAGCCGGCGGGTTTCGCGCGTTTGAAAACGTCGACCGCCCACTCCGCAGTAATCAACGGTTCGTTGTAACTGCTGCCGACCATCGCCGCGCCGTAAGCTTTCGCCATCGCGACGAGACGATCTGCGGTAACCGGCGTGGGACTCGTTCCGGCTGAGTCGTCGCGCAGCGCCTGCGACGTCAGCCAGTTTTGACAGTAACCACAGTGCAGGTCGCAACCCAACATCCCGAACGTCAAAGTGTCCGATCCCGGCAGGACGTGAAAGAACGGTTTTTTCTCCGTCGGGTCACATGCGAGGGCGGCGACGTAGTTTGTCGGCACGCGCAAATGCCCTTCTTCGTTAAACCGGACCTTGCAGATGCCTCGTTTGCCGAGCTTGATCAGGCAGCGATGACCGCAGGCATAACACTTCAGGGCGCCGCCTTCAAGATGTTCGGTCAGTTCGGGCGCACCTTCAGTAGTCAACGAATCGATGACGGTCGCGAGTGGTGCGGATTGAGTGCTTACAGCCATTGTGTTAAGTATACAAAGCAAATGATTATCGAAGAAATCACGGTCACGGCCTTTCAGCAGCACACGCGCATTCTCGGCTGCGAGACGACAAAACAGGCAATCTGCATCGATCCGGGAGACGAAGCTGAACGCATTGTCGAGACTTTGGAGCGGCATGGTTTGACGCTTCAGGCCATTGCGCTAACGCACGCGCATCTCGATCACGTCGGCGCTGTCGCGGCGCTCAAGAAGTTGAAGCCGGAGGCAAAAATCAACCTGCACGAAGGCGATGAGTTCATGTACCAGGCACTCCCGGAGCAGCCCGCGTGGATCGGTATTCCGCGCGCGCAGTGGCAGGCGCTTGGGTTTGCTTTTGAAGCGCCGCCGCCTGTCGACGAGTATTGGAATGACGGTCAGAAATATTCGGTAGGCAAGCTGGAGTTCGAAATACTTCACTGCCCGGGTCACACGCCCGGCCACGTTGTGCTTTATGAGCCGGGGGAACGAAAAGTGTTTGTCGGCGACGTGTTGTTTGCGGGTTCGATTGGCAGGACAGATCTACCTGGCGGATCTATGCAGCAGTTGCTGAGTTCGATCAAAAACAAGCTAATGACGCTTCCCGATGATGTGGAGGTCTACTCCGGACATGGACCAGTGACGACGATCGGCGAAGAACGATTGACCAATCCTTTTCTGACGGGATTCGCCGCTCTCACTTAAGTCGCCGAGCCTTCATCTCTTCCCACAGATCTTTCTGACCGTCGTCCAACTGGCTCGGCAAGGTGTCGACCGGAATCTGATACTCGGAACAGAACTGACGCCACAAAACGAAGCGCAGATCATACTGCCCGGTGGAATCCGAGACTGAATTATCGACTGGAGGTGGTTGTTTCTTCCGCTCGCTCTTGTCCATAGTGCCCATCTACCCTGCCTGATTTTTTGGTGAGTTTAGCAGCTTTTGGAAACCAGTAGATAGTCACTGGTACCGCGGCGGATTGAATGAGAGGTACATCGGTCCGGTCGGCGCCGGCATTCCACCCGCAGGCTCAAGCGTGATCGCGAAAATCGCAACCTGATTCAAAGCTTCAGCCGGAAGCGAATCCTTCATAGTCGCGCCGCCGGCGTGGTCCGGCGCAAAGGATTTGCCCGGCATGGGCGGCTTGCCCGATACGATAAACCATAGTTGATATTCTTTACCCGCCGGAACTCCGGGCAGACCATGCGCGATCAATAGAGCATGTCCCGCCTTGTCAAAAGCCAGCTTGGCATTCGCGCCCGCGGCCTTATCAGTTCCACGAAGTTCATGCACTTCGGCGCCGGGCGTATTTACGAGTTGGAAAAACTCGTTCGTCCGCTCGAGATCTTTTCGGGTCGTCTCCAACCGCGTCGTCATCGCCCTAAGCTCGGCGCGCGTCGCCCGATTCTCTCTCCAGAGAACCACCAGCCACACAATCAGCACTGCCAACAGGATCACCGCCGCCATGGAGCCGAGTGAGCCAAACGACGTCCAGACGTTGCGCGTCGCCGCCCGGAAAGGAATCACTTCGGGCGGCTCCAGATCCTTGCGCGCCTCGCTCATGATTCGCTCGCGAACTTCCGGCGATGGCTCCATCGGTTTCGCGCTAACTGCCATCGCCGCCGCTGTCGCCTCCCATTCCTGCAATTCCATCCGGCACTCGTCACACTCAGACAGATGTTCATTCAGCGCGCGCGCTTCCGCCGCGTCGAGCGTTGAGAGCGCGTGCGCGGGAATCAACTCCTTATAGTCTTCGTGGACCATCATCGTGACTTAAAATCCAAAACTCTCGCCCTGGCCGGCCAGCAGTTCGCGCAGTTTCGTCAAACCTGTACGCATGCGAGTCTTGACCGTTCCCAACGGCGCACCAAGATTGGTCGCGATCTCCGATTGAGTGAGGCCGTCGAAATACGCAAGCATCAATGGCCGCTTTTGTTCCTCGGGCAGTTGCGCGAGTGCGTTGTTAACCAGGCCGCGCTGTTCTGACTTGAACGTATCGCCGGCAGCGTCAGAGACGGGTTCTGAAACTTCTCTTGCGCCGACTTCGGTTATGCGTTCGCGTGTGGCAAGTGAGCGCAGGCGATCTATGCCGCGGCTGCGACCGAGTGTAACCAACCAGGTGAACGGGCGTCCGCGATTCTCGTCGAAGTCGGCTGCTTTTCGCCAAACCTGCAAAAACACTTCCTGCAACACGTCTTCCGCCTCTTCACGGTTGTTCAATATACGCATCAGCAGTCCAAACACGACGACCCGGTAGCGATCATAGAGCAGCGCCAGGGCCGCCTCGTCCCGGGCGGCGATTGCCTTAATCAGATCGACGTCGTCGTTGTCTTGTGCGCGTTCAGGTTGCACGGGTTCCGGGGAATATACGGACCAGGAGACGGAGCGGATTGTTTCCTCGCAAAGGCGGCAGAGAGCGGATTATTTTCCATTTGTCATCTTCCATTTTTCATTTGTCATTGGGGAATCGCGGAAGCGTCCGGTAAATGACAACTGGCAAATGGAAAATGACAAATGGAAAATAATCCGCTCTCTCTTGACGCCTTGCGCGGAGATCTTTACGCGATCGTGATCTCTTTGGCGAGATAAACATCCTGAATCGCGTTCAGCAATTGAATGCCCTCGCTCATCGGACGTTGAAACGCCTTGCGGCCTGAGATCAGACCCATTCCGCCACCGCGTTTGTTGATGACCGCAGTGCGAACTGCTTCCGCGAGGTCGCTCGTGCCCTTCGATTCACCGCCGGAGTTGATCAACCCGGCGCGACCCATGTAGCAATTGGCCACCTGGTATCTGACCATATCGATCGGATTATCGCTGGTGAGGTTTTCATAAACGAGCTTGTGGGTCTTTCCGTAAGAACCGCCTAAAGCAGCTTCCACCGCTTTGTAGCCGCCGTTTCGCTCGGGCAGTTTCTGCTTGATGATGTCAGCCTGAATCGTTACGCCGAGATGATTTGCCTGGCTGGTCAGATCGGCGGCGGCGTGCATGTCGCCTTCCGGCGTTTTGAATTTTGGATTGCGCAGGTAGCACCAGAGAATACAAGCCATTCCCAGGTCGTGAGCTTCGGCAAATGCCTCGCTAATCTCGGTGATCTGCCGCGTTGACTCGTCAGAGCCAAAGTATATGGTAGCGCCAATCGCAACTGCCCCAAGGTTGTGTGCTTCCTTCACTGTTCCAAACAACACCTGGTCAAACTTATTCGGCAGGGTCAGCAGTTCGTTGTGATTGATTTTGACGATGAACGGAATTCTGTGAGCGTACTTCCGACCGACCGCGCCGAGCACGCCAAACGTCGAAGCCACCGCGTTGCAGCCGCCCTCGATCGCGAGTTTTATGATGTTCTCCGGATCGAAGTACTGCGGATTGGGCGCGAATGAAGCGCCCGCGGAGTGTTCGATTCCCTGGTCCACCGGAAGAATCGAAAGGTAGCCCGTGCCACGCAACCTGCCGTAATCAAACAACGTTTGCAACGAACGCATCACGCCGCCTCGACGATCGGAGATCCCCCAAACACGGTCGACGAAGTCGGGACCAGGAAGATTCAACTGATCTTTTGAAATTGTTTTTGACGAGTGCTCCAGAAGTTCAGATGCATTCGGCCCAAGAAGCTCCACGATCCGGTCGACCGAATCAGAGCGTTGTAGTTTGCTAACCATTACTTTCCTCCTGGTACTGCTGATAGTTGTTTGATTGCTGGGATAATGAAGCTGCCGAGAATTATACGTAACGCTCTTTGCCCACGCCAAGTTTAGTTGAACGCCCGGCAAATTTTCGGGTAAAATCCGAGCCGCACTCGGAATCCTCCGGGCACCCTCGGAACTTTTCCACCTCAGAGTCGTGATCTGAATCAACTGGTCTACCGACGTTCTACGAAAGGCAAGTTTCAATGAGAATCCCCTCCCGCTATTTTCCCCTGATCTGGTTATTACTGTGCTTTTTTGCCATGATTCCGGTATCCATCCACGCCTCCGGCGAAGAATGGAAGCCCATCGATCCCGCTCATCTCGCCCTGAAAAGCTCCACGGTCGAGAAAGACGCTGACGCCGAAGGCCTGTTTTGGGAGGTCAGAATTGACGACAACCCGGAAGGCGACCTCATTTTCAATCATTACCTGCGCGTCAAAGTGTTTACCGAGCGCGGCCGCGAGTCGCAAAGCAAGATCGACCTTCCTTTCGGGAACATCCTCGGCGGTGAAACCAAGATTAAAGATATCGCCGCTCGCACGATTAAGCCCGACGGCTCAATCGTCGAACTGAAGAAGGAAGACATCTTCGAACGCACAATCGTCAAGATCAGCGGCCTGAAAGTTAAAGCACGGTCCTTCGCGATGCCCGCTGTCGAACCCGGCTGCATCATCGAGTATCGCTGGCGCGAGATCAGATCCAACACCGACGCCAATTACATTCGTTTGCAGTTTCAGCGCGAGATTCCAGTGCAGCGCGTGCAGTATTCGATTAAACCGATGCAGTACGTCGGCGCCACTTTCAACTCCATTACCCTGCATGGTCCACCAACGACCTGGGTCAAGGAGAAGGGCGGGTTTTATTCGACCACGCTGACCGGCATGCCCGCGGTCCATGAAGAGTCGCGCATGCCTCCCGAAGACCAGGTGAAGACGTGGATGCTGGTCTACTATCACCGCGGCAACCTCGACAAGATCAAACCCGAGAAGTACTGGTCCGACCTCGGCAAGGATTATTACGAGCGCAACAAGTCGCTGATCAAAGCGAACGACGAAGTCAAACAGATGGCCGCATCACTCATCGCCGATGCAAAGACTGACGACGAAAAACTCGAACGCCTTTTTGACTTTTGCCGAACCAAAATTAAGAACGCGAGCAACGATGCGACGGGACTCACGCTCGAGGAACGCGCCAAAGTCAAAGACAACAAGAGTCCGTCCGACACACTGAAACGAGGCGTCGGCAAGGGAGGCGATATCGATCTTCTGTTCGCAGCGCTCGCCAATGCCGCCGGCTACGATGCGCGTATCGTGTTGGCGCCCGATCGCGGCGACCTCTTTTTCGATAAAGCCTTACCCAACGCCTACTTCGTCGATCCCCGATACATCGCGGTTAACGTCGGCGGCAGCTGGAGATTTTTCAAGCCTGGTTACAACTACGTTCCTTTTGGAATGCTGCTCTGGCAGCAGGAAGGTCAGCAGTCGTTGATCACCGATCCAAAAGAACCGGTGTGGGTCGATACTCCGATAACATCGCCCGAGAAATCGCTGACTAAGAGAGTTGCCAAACTGACGTTGAGTGAGGACGGCACTCTCGAGGGCGATATTCGACTCGAGTTTACCGGTCACGTCGCAATTGAACGCAAGGAAGACATCGACGAAGAGTCAGAGACGCAGCGCGAGGAGAAGTTAAAGGAAGAGATCAAAGCAAAGATGAGCGCGGCGGAAATCTCGGACATCAAGATCGAGAACGTTACGGACCACGTGAAGCCTCTCATCTATACGTACCACGTGCGGTTCCCCGGTTATGCGCAACGCACCGGCAAACGCCTTTTCCTACAGCCGGCATTCTTCCAGCACGGCGTCTCGCCAATGTTCGCCACAGCGCAGCGAAAGTATCCTGTCTACTTCCACTATCCGTGGTCCGAAGAAGATCAGGTGGAAATCAACCTGCCGAAAGGCTATTCACTCGACAACGCCGACGCTCCGACTCCATTCACCGGCGGCGCGATTTCCGAGTACAAGCCCAGCCTCGCCACGAGCACTGACGGCGCCCTCCTCGTTTACAAACGCAACTTCTTTTTTGGCAAGGGTGGGAATGTTCTCTTCCCGGTTGAGTCGTATACACAACTCAAAAACTACTTCGACACGATGCACAAGCAGGACAATCACACCATCGCGTTGAGACAAGCCGCGACCAAGTAGCTGCTTACTGGAGATTAAATGAAAGTCTTACTGATCACAGTCGTCGCTTTGTTGACGCTCGCGGCGCCCGCCAGCGCCGCGCCGGGCGATGAAATTCCCCAATGGGTGAAACAGGCCGCGGAGCTCAAAATTCCCTCCTACGAGAAAGACGTGCCGGCGGTCGTGCTTGTCGACGAGTCGTCAACCACGATTGCTCCGGACGGGCGGCTGAACGAGGTCTATAACTACGCGGTTCGAATTCTGCGCCGTGAAGGACGCGGATTCGCCGTGGGCCAGGTCGGCTACATTCCCGAGATCGGCAAAGTGAAAGAATTTCGCGCGTGGCTGATTCGGCCCGGGGCCGAACCCAGGCGTTACGGCAAAGACGATTCACTCGATATCGCAGGCGATCTCAACGACGTCTATAACGAATATCGCCTGCGAAAGATCTCGGCGGTTACCGAGGCGGATGCGGGCTGCGTTTTCGCCTACAGCTACACGCTTGAAGACCGATCGGTTTTTAGCCAGGCTGACTGGGCCTTCCAGGTATCTCTGCCCGTAATCAGTTCGCGCTACACCCTGACCCTTCCGGAAGGCTGGCGCGCGGAAGCCGTGACCTTTAATCATCCGAAGGTTGAGGCGAAGGTAAACGGCACGAGTTATTCATGGGAACTCACAAACCTCCCCCCGATCGCAGATGAACCGCTGAGTCCGAGTTTGAGCCATCTCGTTCCGCGTTTAGCAGTTAGTTATTTCCCGCCCGCCAACGGTCAATCGGTGTCGATCAAAACGTTTTCGAGCTGGGGTGAAGTGGCAACGTGGCTTACTGAGCTCAGCGATCCGCAGGTTGGAGTAAACGACGCGCTCGCGCGGAAAGCTTATGAACTAACAGCGCTCGCCAAAACCGAGTACGACAAGATTCGCGCGATTGCTCAGTATGTGCAGAACATTCAGTACATCTCAATTCAAACCGGACTTGGCCGCGGCGGTGGTTATCGTCCACACGCTGCGACGGAAGTTTTTGCGAAGTCGTATGGCGACTGTAAAGACAAAGCGAATCTGATGCGCGCGATGCTCAAGGTTGTCGGTATCGAAGCCGTTCCCGTGAGCATTTACTCCGGCGATCCGTATTACGTGCGCGCGGCCTGGCCTTCGCCGCAACAGTTCAATCACTGCATCATCGCGGTAAGGGTCAGCGATGCAACTCAGGCAAGCACGATCATCAAGCATCCAACACTCGGACGCCTGCTTATCTTCGATCCGACCGACGAACAAACACCGATCGGCGACCTGCCTTTTTACCTGCAAGGCAGTCTCGCCCTGATCAACTCAAAGACCGAAACCGAACTCGCGAAAATGCCCGTCACACCACCCGAGATGAACCAACTCGAACGCACCGCGACGTTGGAGTTGCTCAGCGACGGCGGTATTGCCGGTAAGATTCTTGAACAGGCGAACGGCCAAACCGCGGTCACTTTCCGTTCTGAGTTTCGCAGACTATCCAAACCGGAATACACCGGAATGATCGAGCGCTGGCTAACTAACGGCGTGACCTCGGCACGTTTGAATAAAATGGAGCCGGCTGATAACTCGACCGACGGGCGCTTCACGTTGAACGTGGAGTTCAGCGCCGCGCAATACGGTCAGTTGATGCAGGGGCGACTGCTCGTTTTCAAACCCGCTGTCGCGTCGCGTCGCGAGGGTCTTTCGTTGACGGCGACTAATCGCAAGCATCCGGTTGTGCTGCGGGCGAATTCGTATTCCGAGACTGTCAGGGTGCAACTGCCCGCGGGCTTTGCGGTTGATGAAGTTCCGGACGAGGTGAAACTCGACACTCCGTTTGGTTCTTATGTCACGAGTTATGAAGTAATAAATAACGAGCTTGTCTTCAAGCGGCGGCTCTCGCAGCAGGCGACGACGATTGCTCCTGCTGATTACGAATCGGTTAGGAAGTTTTTCGAGAGCATCCGCGCGGCGGAGAATGCGCCTGTGGTGCTGGCGAAGAAGTAACGGCTGATGAACAAGTAGTACAAGATTTCAGGATTTTCAAGATTTACAGGATTTACAGGAATCATGTAAATCTTGAAAATCCTGAAATCTTGCTCAAACTATCCGCCAATCAATCTCGCGATCCCGTACGCCGCGCCCGCCGCGGCGCTTCCGATCAAAGCAGTTTGCAGGGCGCTTTTTACCGGACGAGTTCCAGTAAAGCGCCCTTTTACAAATCCAAAGATCAACAACGCCGCGAGCGTCAATCCCACCGAATACAACAAAGCGATCTCCGTCGTGCTTGAAAAGAAATACGGCGAGAGTGGGACTAGACCACCGGCAACGTACGCTCCGGCGATCGTGAGTGCGCTCGTAAGCGCGCGACGCGGGTTTGGCCTTTCAAGGCCCAACTCGAACCGCATCATAAAGTCGACCCAATTTTTTGGTTGGCGCTTGAGTGCCTGAACGAGCGGCCACGTCTCCTCTTCGTTCAACCCATAAGCCGCAAAAACTTCCGCCACTTCACGCATCTCTTCGTGAGGAATCTCGGCGACTTCGCGTTTCTCGCGTTCGCGTTCCTTGGCGTAGTGTTCGGCATCGCTCTTGGCGGCCATGTAACCGCCGAGACCCATCGCGATCGAGCCGGCGGCGATTTCGGCGAGACCGGCGGTAACGATGATGGCCATGTGATCGATCGCTCCGCTCAGTCCGGCAGCAAGCGCAAATGGCACCGTCAAACCATCAGCCATTCCGATGACGATATCGCGAACGACTTCACTCGACGTGAAGTGGCGTTCGATGTGGGGAGTCTGGGGCATTAGAAAGAAAGCTATTCTATTTGGAGTGCGGCGGCTTGACGCCGCTTTGTTCTCGAGTGTGTGTTCGAGACTAAAGCGGCGTCAAGCCGCCGCACTCCAAAATCAAAACTTTCCCGCCAGCATCAACACTCCAATCACAATAAAAGCCATCGCCGCCACGCGCTTCACCCAAACCAGCGGAACATAATCCCCAATCACGCTCCCGACCAAAACTCCAAGCGCTGACACCGCCGCGAGTGCGAGACTCGCGCCCAGGAATACCGCCCAGGGTCGTTTCGTCTGCGCAGACATCGTCATCGCGGCCAGTTGAGTCTTGTCGCCCATCTCCGCGAGAAAAATAATTCCGAAGGTTGTCAGCAATACGCGCAAGTCCATTTTGTTTTGGTCTCCAAACTTACTTCAGGTCGGTCACAAGGATCGCGTCCCGGACGAGCGTTCCACGCGTACACACGAGTTGCTTGCCGTCATGTGACCACGCAAAACCGGTCATTAACAAGTCGGTAAAATTCGTTACCTGCTTCGCTGGACCACCGTCAATCGGCTGGCTCCAAATGTTCGTCACGCTGTTTGTAGTCACTGTGTACAGCAGCGATTTGCCGTCCGGCGACCAGTGATGGACGTTTGAAACGGTACCCGAGCCGGGTATCTTGAAAGTGTTGACCTCGGCGCCGCCCTCGAACGGAATTACGGCGAGACGATTTGGAGGAGCGAGTGGATCGGGCGACTCGGGGTAAGTGAAAGAAATCCAGCGCCCGTCCGGCGATACAGCCGATGTCGTAGCCACGTGATCGCTAACCTTCACCGGCGTTCCGCCGTCAATCGAAATCTTCCAGAGCGTGGGTTTATGTCCGTCGAGAGCGGTGTAGATAATCCAGCGACTGTCCGGCGAAACTGCCGGAAAAGCATCAGAGAAACCCGAAGTCAATCGCACCGGATTACTGCCGTCGAGATTAACACGCCATAGACTTCTCCTCCCCTGCTGCCATGACACAAACACGACGTAGCGGCCATCGGCAGTAACCACCGGCGAAACGTTTGTTGCGCCATTCGCCGTCAACTGTTTGCGACTGCTGCCATCGGGTTTCGCGAGCCAGATGTCCGCGGTGCCGCCTTCGTTGGAAACAAATGCGATCCTTCCATCAGGCGTCCACGAAACATTGTTCCCGGTCAACGAAAAGAAGTTGCTGACATTTCCCGTCGGCAGTCGAACCGCTCTCGAGGCATCGCCTTCAGGCGCGATCCAAAGATTTATCATTCCACTCGACTGGACCGTCGCCAGTTTTTTGCCGTCCTGAGTCAGGCCGATGGCGCGATAGGAATTGAGATCGTTTGTTACGCGTCTGACGCTGCCGTCGGGATAGTTTATGATCCAAAGCAGCGCCGCGGCCGGATTTTCTCCTGCCACCACAAGCAGTCCGGACATGTCCGGCAACCACTGCACGCGCGCGGAAAATGTCCAGGAGTGCGGGGAAAGATCTCGCTCGCTGCCGTCTTCCACCGAAAAGCCGACCACTTTGCTTCCACCGCCGATCGTCGCAACAGTCGAGGCAATGATCTTTCCATCCGGAGACCATGATGGACCAGTGAAAAATAGGGGCGTGAATTGCTCCGGACTCTTTTTAACTGCGAGCCTGCGCTCTCCAGTCCCATCAATATTCGCTATCACTAACGCACTCTCGCCCTGGTTTGGATAGTTTCCACGCAGAAAGACAAACTGTTTGCCGTCGGGTGAAAAGCTGACTGGGCCATCAAGCCGCTCGAGCACCTTGATCGGAGCGCCGCCCAACACAGGAATGCGGTAAAGCGTGCCTGCGTCGAGATTGGCCTTTAACACGTAGAAGAGTTCGGTCCCATCCGGTGAAAATGTCACTCCGAAATATCCGACGGGCGCACCCGGAACAATCAGCTTGTCGTTTGCCGTGCTCACCTGTCGAATGTAAAGACTCTGCACGCCCCGCTCGCTCAACACGTAGACGATGTATTTGCCGTCCGGCGAGATAGTCGCGTCGATGGCGTTGCCGGAGTTGGTCAAACGCGTGAGCCTGACGTCTGAGAAGTGCGCGACCGAAGTCTCGCGATTGAGCCACCAGTAAATTCCAAGCCCACCCGCTGCAACGATGAGCAGGAGCGCAGCGAACATGAGCGCCGCGCCGACTTTGTGTCGCTTGATCTCGCTGCTGATCGATTCGCTGATATTACTGATCGCGCTGCGCTCTACGGTCGGTCGTGGTCCGGAGAATGTCGCGGTCGGTTCACCGGGAAGGATCGTTGTCGCCGCTTCCGCGTTACCTTCGGCAGCAACTGAGCGATCGAGTTTGTCCTGAAACTCGAGTTCCTGCCTGAGCGCTTTGAGATCGAGCCACAGGTCTTTCACGACCTGGTAGCGTTCTTCGCGATCCTTGCGCAGCGACTTCGTCACGATGCGCACCAGTTCGGCCGGAACACCCTGCGCGACACGCGCAAGTGGCGGCGGTTCAGTCTTGAGGATCGCGGCGAGCGTGTCGCTTGGCGTATCGCCTTCAAACGGCTTGCGCCGCGCCAACATCTCGTAAATGACCGCGCCAAGACTGAAGATGTCGGAACGATTGTCGACGCCAAGCCCGCGCGCCTGTTCGGGCGACATGTATCCGGCAGTTCCGATGACGATGCCCGAACCCGTGCGCACCTGAATCGTCGGCGCTTCAGCAGCAACGGCGGGCGACGTCTCTTCGCTGAGTTTTGCGAGTCCGAAGTCGAGCACCTTCACGTAGCCGTCGGGCCGGAGCATGATGTTTTCCGGTTTGATGTCGCGATGAATGATGCCGGCTTTGTGTGCGGCGGAAAGTGCATCGGCAATCTGGATCGCGATGTTTATCGCCTCCGATATCGTGAGCGGCGCTCGACTCAAACGCTGTCGCAGTGTTTCGCCTTCGACAAACTCGGTGGCGATGACGTGAGCCCCGGCCGCCTGCCGAATCTCATAGATCGTGATGATGTTTGGATGATTGAGGGCTGAAGCGGCGCGAGCTTCCTGCTCGAAGCGGCGGAGTCGATCGTCGTCGGTCGTGAATGAAGCCGGCAGCAGTTTCAAAGCGACTTTCCGGCCGAGTCGCTTATCTTCGGCGAGGTAAACTTCGCCCATTCCCCCGCGGCTTATAAACGCGAGCACCTCGTAGGAATCGATAACCTGGCCCGACGTCAGTTCGGCTCTTTCGCCCGCAAGTAAGGACGCAACTGCTTCAAACGCAGGCCGGTCAATAAAACTTCCCTCCTGCTCGTGCGAAGCAATCAGCGACTCAACTTCACTTCGCAAAAACTCGTCACCCGAACACGCCTGGTTGATGAACGAGCTGCGCTCCTCCGGCCTGTAGGCGATCGCCGAGTTGAAGATTTCTTTTACTTGTTGCCAGCGGTCGGGAGTCATTTGGTATTTTCGATTGTCAATTGCCGATTGCCGATCGAAAAACCCAATTGGCAATCGGCAATTGGAAATTGGCAATTCTCCTGCTACTTAAGACGCGTACAATCCTCCCGAAATCCCTCACGCCAACTGCCGGCGAAGCCAGGCGCGGGCCATTTTCCAGTCGCGCTCGACCGTAGCATGACCAATGGAAAGTACTTCCGCGATTTCCTCGATTGAAAGGCCGCCGAAGAACTTCAACTCGACGATCCGGCCCTGCTGTGGGTCCATTCTGGCGAGTTCATCAAGTGCCTCGTTCAACGCGAGCAGGTCGACTTCCGGTTGCTCCACCAGCCGTTCCGCGTTTGTGATCGAGATCCTTTGTTGCTCCGGCCCGCCACGCTTCACCGCCTGATGCTGGCGGGCGTGGTCCACGAGGATCCGTCGCATCAACTGCGCGGCGATTCCGAAAAAATGTGCGCGGTTTTGCCACTTCGCATTCTTTTGATCGACCAGCTTGAGATATGCCTCGTTGACGAGCGCGGTCGGTTGCAGCGTGTGTTCGGCGCGTTCGCGACGCAGGTAGTTTCCGGCTAGACGGCGCAGTTCGCTGTAAACAAGCGGCATCAATTCTTCGAGTGCTGCCTGGTCGCCGGTGCCCCAGTTGACGAGGAGCCGCGTTATGTCTTCAGACGACTTCATCTCTAATAGTCGCCGAGTTTACAACAAAATCCTGGACCTTCGTGAGGGAATCCGGCTGAAACCTCCGCGTTAGTAAGTGTAGGCAATACTGCCAATCAATAAGGGAGGCACATCATGAAGAAACATCTCTACATTCCCCTCGCGCTCATCATTCTCTGCGGCGCTCTCACGGCCGGGGCACGCGCGCAAACTGCCGGCGGCCAAAGAGTGCTCGCCAAAATTCCTTTTGCATTCACGGTAGGCAAGACAAAACTGCCCGCGGGTAAATACGCGATCACAGTGCTCAACCCGACGTCGGATCGAAAGATCCTTCAGATACGGCGCACTGACGGGCGCGCGAGCGTGATGATCATGACGACAGGTGTACACGGAAACGCCTCGGACGACGCCAAACTCGTCTTCGAACGCTATGACGATGAGTACTTCTTTGCGCAGGCGCAGATGGGCGGCGACACGACGACGCTCGCGGCAGTCAAGACAAATGCGGATCGCAACGGCAAGGCTCTCGCGGGAACGAAGAAAAAGATCGTTGTAATCTCCGCAGGCTAAACAAACAGCACGACGAAATCGGCCGGCAGAAGTTGGGGAACTCCTGGCCGGGCTGACGGGGTTACCAGGATTTACGTGATTTGGTGGGATGGTTTTTTGCTATCCTGTCGGTCTTGTAAATCCTGTAATCCTGTCTAAATGCATCTTCGCACCGAAGCAATCGCCGGAGTTACAACCTTCTTCACCATGGCCTATATCGTCGTGGTGAACCCTACCATTCTCTCGACACCGGGAACAGGCATGGCTTTCAGCGGTGTGCTGACCGCGACCGTCCTGGTCTGTTTTGTGATGACGCTGCTGATGGGCGTTTACGCAAAACTTCCGTTTGCCGTTGCGCCCGGCATGGGCATCAACGCGTTCTTCACGTTCACGATCATTCTCACGCAGGGAGTGTGGTGGCAAACGGCGCTCGGAATAGTCTTCTGGGCAGGCGTGCTCTTTCTCCTGATCTCCATCACGCCGATTCGCGAAACGATCGCAAAAGCGATTCCTTCCGAGTTGCGAATTGGAACCGCCGCCGGCATTGGAATCTTTCTCACGTTCATCGGACTCAAAAACGCCGGACTCATTACTTCAGATCCGGTCACCTTCGTAAAACTCGGAACACTCAATTTCCAAACACTGCTCGCCATCCTCGGATTACTCGTAACCATCTTTCTCATGACGCGCCGTAGCGCGCTCGCGTTTCTGGCCGGCATTTTCTTTGTAACTCTCGCCGGCGTGGGCCACAGGACAGGTCAAAGCCCCCGAAAGCTTCTTCAGCGCACCTGACTTCCAAACCGTCTTTCTTAAAGCTGACATCTTCGGCGCATTAAAACTCTCTTTACTGCCCGCAATCATCGCAATTCTTTTTACCGATCTCTTTGACTCCATCTCGACGTTCATCGGCGTTGCGCATGCAGCCGATCTACTCGACGAAAACGGAAATCCGCGTAACCTCCGTCAGGGACTGATAGTCGATTCGATTGCGACGTTCGGCGCCGGTCTGGCCGGCACCTCGTCCGGAACTGCCTACATCGAGAGTATCGCGGGCATCAATAGCGGCGGGCGCACGGGTTTGACCTCGGTTTTTACCGCGCTCTGCTTTCTGCCGTGCTTGTTTATTGCGCCGTTGGCGGCGATGGTTCCGGCCTACGCGACCGCGCCCGTGCTGTTGCTGGTCGGTGCCGCGATGTTCAAAAGCGTCAACCAGATCGATTTTGGCAAAATTGAGGAGGGTCTGCCCGCGTTTTTGACTATAATCCTCATCCCACTGACCTTCTCGATAACCCAGGGAATACTCTGGGGATTCATTTCGCACGTGGGGCTTTATCTGGTAGTCGGCCGCCGGAAAGACATTCACCCCGTAATGTATTTGCTCGCCTTAATTGCCATCGGGTTGTTGCTGCTGGAGCACTCGGCTCTAACAAAGGGTTTATATGAGTAACAAAAAGAACCACTATATCTTTGGAGTGCGGCGACTCGTCGCCGCTATGTCCAAAGCGCTGACAAGTCAGCGCACTCCAAAGATGTTGCTGATCATGGTGCTTTTCGCGCCTGCGGTCCTGGCCCAAACGCCGTCTCCGAGTCCGAGTCCCACAGACAAACGCGGGCTCGGAATCGAAAGCACCGGCTCCACGACCACAAGTCAGGCCGATCAACGAGCGAGAGAAGCCAAGCCTGAGCTCGTTCTCCAAACCGGCTACAACAACTTCTTCGGCGCGACGCGCATGGTCTTCAGCCCCGATGGGCGGTTACTCGCCACCGGCACATATCGCAGCAATACGATCAAACTCTGGGAAACCGCGACCAATCGCAAGCTGCGCGATCTGACGAGCAGCGGGCAAACCACAGTCGGAATCGCGCCGGCCGTTGCGTTCAGTCGTGACGGTCGTCTGGTAGCTGCTTCCGGCGGTGACAACTCGGTAACCGTGTGGGACCTTTTGAGTGGACGTGAATTGCAAAAACTCGTCAGCAGCGTGCAAGGTTCTTTTATGGGCGTGATGGGTGTCTACTTCATCGGCTTCACGTCGGACAACAAGGTGGTAACCGTCAGCGATGCGATCAGGCTTTGGGATATTTCGACGGGACGTGAGTTGAGCAGTATCGAGTTGGGGATGCCGACGACAGCAGGACCAACCGGCGCTGTCGGAATAACGCTGTCACCGGACGGCAATCAACTCTTCCTGCTTATGGAAGATGAGGACACGCAGATCAGAACCCTGGATCTGGCGAGTGGTCGTGAAGTTCGTCGCGTGAAGCTGCCGGAAGACCGGGTTGACAGTTTGCAGCTTGCAGTCAATTCCGAAGGTCACCTGCTTGCTGCCGGCGTCCACGACAAGCAGTTCAAATTTTGGAATCTGACAACGAAAAAAGATCGCAATCTTGGACCAACTACGAAAGAGTTTTGCCAGGTGCAGTTTAGTCGCGATGGCCGGATGCTCGCGCTCTCGGACAACTACACGGTAAAACTCTGGGACCTCACGAGCGGCCGGGAGCTGCCGTCGCTAAAAGTGCCCGCAGGCATAACTTACCCGACCGGCGATGCATTCCTCGCATTCAGTGATGACGGAAAACGCCTCTCCACCGGCGGTTTCGGTACCGACACGATCGTCTGGGAAACGGAAACCGGCAAACGGCTCTCGACCCTCAATGGCCGAACTAACACGGCCTACGACGTCTCATTCAGCAAAGACGGCAACGAGCTTACCTCTGGTGGACGCACGCGCTGGGATTTGCGCACCGGACGCGGCGTGCGTACCGCTCCCGACACAACCGAAAAGACGTATGGAATTGCCAGCCCCGATGGGCGTTTGCTGGTGCTGGTCCGGCCCACCAGTAACAAGCTTACCCTCGTCGAAACGCCTGGGGGCAAACAGTTGTTTGATCTCATGCCTGCCGGTGAAGTGGGAACAGTGACGAAAAGTCGCTTTAGTCCTGACGGAACGATGCTCGCCGTCGTGTATGGTGCAAGTGACGATCAAAAAGTCACGCCCGGATCATTCACGCGTGGCAGCCAGGTAAAACTTTGGGACGTCAAGACCGGTCGTGAACTCCGTTCACTCGTCTCGAATGACATTCCAATGGAGGCGGCTTTCAGTGCTGATGGTCGCATGATTGGAACGATTGGCGCGATGGGCCAGATTTCGCTTTGGGATGTTCAGTCAGGCGCGAAGGTTCGCGATCTTACATCCTCGCCGATGGGCGCATTCACGGCTCCTAATATCAAACCCGGCCAGATGCCCACAATGCCGAACATGGCCGACATCAGCGCGATGATGACGAATATGCTCGGCTCCATGAACGCCGGCACACCAGGGCGCACCGCGTCGTCACTCGCGTTCAGTAACGATGGAAAAGTTCTCGCGACGGGCGGTTTCGCGTCAAAGGCAAACATCGATATCGGCGCGATGATGGGCGCCGCCATGAGCGGCAAGCCACCGAAGGGCCAGAAGGGTTCGAAGCCGATCGATCCCGCGGATATGATGAAGGACTTTAAAGTTGAGGTGGTGGGCCAGGTGCAGTTCTGGGACGTTGCAAGCGGGCGCGAGCTTGGGGCCATCAAGGGACATGGCCGCGGCGTGAGCAAGGTCGCGTTTAGTCGTGATGGAAAAATGCTCGCGTCGGGTGGCAGCGATAACACGATCAAGATCTGGGACGTTGCCAATCGAACCGAACTGCGCACCCTCACAGGTCACACGTCAGGTATCGAATCGATCGATTTCACACCCGACGGGCGCCTGCTCGCCTCCGCAAGTGATGACGGCAGCACATTTCTTTGGGACACAAAAACCGGTGAACATCTACTGACGTTGATCTCGCTCGACGACGGCAGCGAATGGATGGTCGTCACGCCGCAAGGTTTGTTCGACGGCACGCCCGTTTCCTGGAACCAGATCCTCTGGCGCTACAACCAGGAAACTTTCAACGTTGCTCCAATCGAATGGTTCTTCAATGAGTTTTACTATCCGGGACTTCTCGCCGACGTGTTTGCCGGAAAGCGTCCACGCGTGGCTCAGGACGTGTCGAAGAAAGATCGCCGGCAGCCAGTAGTTAAATTGTCACTCGTGGGACCTGCGCCGGAATCCTCGATCGCAACGCGGACGGTGAAAGTAAAAATCGACATAAGCGACGCGCCGGCCGACAAGGAGAATCCGCAGGGCACGGGCGCGCAGGATGTGCGTCTGTTTCGAAACGGATCGCTCGTGAAGGTTTGGCATGGAGACGTTCTCAAAGGGCAGGCCGGCGTTTCTCTCGAACAGGAGATCACCGTTACGGCTGGTCCAAATCGCCTCGTTGCATACGCTTTCAATCGCGACAACGTTAAAAGCAAAGATGCGCCGCTCGTGTTTACGGGCGCCGAGAGTCTTAAACGCAAAGGCACGGCTTATATCATTGCGGTCGGCGTCAACGAGTATACGAATTCGCAATACAACTTGAAGTATGCGACGGCCGACGCGCGCAGCTTCGGAGATGAAATGCGTCGCCGGCAGACGCAGTTGGGTGGCTTTGAGCGCGTTGAAGTTATTCAGTTGCTCGATCAGGACGCGACCAAGGCAAACATTCTCGCCGCAATAAAGCGACTCGCCGGCGAACCCGGACCGCCGACGCTGAAGGCTGGACCACTCGACGCGTTGAAACGCGCTGAGCCCGAAGACACTGTTGTGATCTATTTCGCCGGGCATGGCACCGCGCAGGCGCAGCGCTTCTATCTGATACCACACGATCTTGGTTACACAGGTGAGCGCACCAGGTTAACGGAGCAGGGCTTGAAGACGATGCTTGCGCACAGTATCTCAGATGTCGAGCTTCAGGACGCGGTCGAGGATCTGGACGCGGGCCACCTCCTGCTGATTATCGATGCGTGCAACTCGGGGCAGGCGCTCGAAGCTGAAGAGAAGAGACGCGGTCCGATGAATTCGAAGGGACTGGCCCAACTTGCTTACGAAAAAGGCATGTATATTCTGACTGCCGCACAGAGTTTTCAGGCAGCGCTCGAAGCCGCGCAGCTTGGCCACGGTTATCTGACGTATGCGCTTGTCGAGGAAGGTTTGAAAACGCCCGTCGCCGACAGCGCGCCCAAAGACGGCCTGGTAATCGCGCGCGAGTGGCTCAACTTCGCGACCGAGCGCGTGCCGCAGATGCAGGAAGAGAAGATGACCCAGAGTCGCGGCGTCGGTATCGAAGTCGCGTTTGTCGAAGGCGAAATACGCACCGTGCAACGCCCACGCGTTTTCTATCGGCGCGAACTCGAGGCAAACCCTCTGGTCATCGTCAAACCGTAAATCCTGAGAATCATGTCAATCATTGGCAAACCTTACCCGCGCAAAGAAGGCCGCCAGAAAGTTACCGGCCAGGCGCTTTACATCGACGACCTGTCGTTTCCGGACATGCTTCACGGTGTCACCGTGCGCAGCCCCGTCGCCCGCGGCCGCATTACGAATATCTCCTTCGAGGGCGACATTCCGTGGGATGAGTTCACGATTGTCACGGCTAAAGACGTTCCCGGCGCGAATTACGTTGCGTTGCTTCTGAACGATCAACCGTATCTCGCTGCTGAGTTTGTAAATCATCCGGAAGAGCCTGTCGTCCTCCTCGCGCACCATGACAAGTATCTGCTTGAAGAAGCGCGCCGTAACGTCCGGATCGAGATCGCGGAACAACCGGCAATCTTTACGCTCGAAGATTCACTCGCGCGGAAAGAGATCGTCTGGGGTGAAGACAACGTCTTCAAAAAGTTTCTGGTCGATAAAGGCAACGTCGACGAAGCGTGGTCCAACGCCGACGTCATCGTCGAAGGCGAATACGAAACCGGCGCGCAGGAACAACTCTACATCGAGAACAACGGCGCGATTGCGATTGCAAATCCTGAAGACGGCGTTACCGTCTGGGGCTCGATGCAGTGTCCCTACTACGTTCACAAAGCGCTCGTGAAGTTGTTTGACTTACCGGAAGAAAAGATCCGGATCATTCAGACGGAAACTGGCGGCGGGTTTGGCGGCAAGGAAGAATACCCGTCGCTGATAGCCGGACACGCCGCCCTCCTCGCATTGAAATCGGGCAAGCCGGTCAAGCTTATCTACGATCGCGCGGAAGACATGGTCGCAACCACCAAGCGCCATCCCTCGCGCACGCATCACAAAACCGCGGTGACCAATGACGGCAAACTCGTCGCGATGGAGATCGACTTCGTGATCGACGGCGGCGCGTACTGCACGCTTTCGCCCGTGGTGCTTTCACGCGGAACAATCCACGCCGCTGGTCCATACGTTTGTCCGAACGTGCGGATTCACAGTCGCGCAGTTGCTACAAACGTTCCGCCTCACGGCGCCTTCCGAGGTTTCGGTGCGCCGCAAAGCATCTTCGCGCTCGAGCGTCAGATGGACACAGTCGCGCGCGCAGTTGGGCTCACGCCGGAAGAGTTCCGCCGCCGCAACTTCATACACGAGGGTGAAACCACCGCAACCAGCCAGACGATCCGTGAACGCGTCGACATGGACCACTTGCTTACGCGAGCGCTGCAACTCAGCGATTACCATGCAAAACGTCAAAGCTTTGCCCGCTACAATGTCGCCTCCAATGGCCCCTTCTCGAAGAAGCGCGGGATTGGTTTTGCGACTTTCATGCACGGCGCCGGCTTCACCGGCTCAGGCGAGGTTTACCTGCAGTCCGTCGTCTCTGCTGAAGCGACGGCCGATGGCATTGTGCGAATACTCGCGGCCAGCACCGAGATCGGCCAGGGAACGAACACGATCTTTTCTCAGATAGCATCCGAAACGCTCGGTCTCGATTACGATTCGATCGAGATCGTGCAACCTGATACGGGCCACGTGCCCAACAGTGGCCCAACCGTCGCATCACGCACTTCGATGGTCGTTGGGAAACTAGTCGAGTCTGCGGTCACGGGTTTGAAACAGACGTTGATCGGCAGCGGTTTGTTACCGGCAAGCTACGGCCGCGCGGAGTTTAAGCAAGCGTGTTCTGAATACATCGCGAAGTTTGGACCATTAAAAACGTCTGCAACATACCAACCGCCGCCGAATGTTCACTGGGACGACGAAAAGTATCAGGGTGATGCGTACGGCGCTTACGCGTGGGCAGTTTATGTGGCGGAAGTTTCGTTCGACGAACTGACATACGAAGCGCGTGTTGAAGATTTTGTTGCGTTACAGGAAGTCGGGCGTGTTCTGAATCCGGTACTCGCGGCTGGACAGATCGAAGGCGGCGTGGCGCAGGCGATCGGGTTCACGTTGTTTGAAAACGTCGTGTGGAAGGATGGGCGGATGGCAAACAACCAGATGACCAATTACATCATTCCGACGCCCGCGGACATTCCGCCGATTCGCGTGTACTTTGAGGAGACGCCGTACGCCTATGGACCAGGCGGCGCGAAGGGCATCGGAGAACTCCCGATGGACGGCGCCGCTCCGGCAATCCTGAACGCCATCGAAAACGCCACCGGCGTCAGCTTCACCCACATCCCGCTCATGCCCGAGCGATTGATCGATCCGTTCGTCAAGTAATGGCCACCTCTCCGGGTGGTACGGTGTGCCCCGATCAGAAATAAGTCTTGGTCCCGGAGGGACCAAATGTTTATAGTCCCAGGAATGACCGCTGCGGACTCCGGAGGAGTCCCATGTTCTTGACGCCCCACATCGCGCTCCGCTGGAGCGCATAATCCTTTTGATCAAAGCTATAAACATTTGGCCGCGCTGCGGCCAGCCCGCAGTTACGCAACACACTGTTGCCCTGATCAAAAAGGATTCGCATTTTCGCGGCGTGAGATACTCTTAAACTTGTGCCAGGCTTTGCTCGGCATGAGTGAGGACAGCTAATGCCTGGTCTCGGGTGACGCCCGGGAACCACGCCAGGAATTGATCAATGGTCGCGCCGGTTTCCAGGTTTTCAAAGAGGGCCTTTACGGGAACACGAGTGTCCTTGAAAACCCAGGCGCCGCTGACCTTGCCTTCCACCCGCTCTACTTCCGGGCAATTGCTCCAATCCAACATGCAGTACATGGTATGCTTGCACCCAGCATCACGCAAGCAAACGACCATGACGGCAGGTGACGCTAACTTCCCAGAGGATGTCCAAACCCCAGGCAATCGAGTTTAAAGTTAACGGTGAGTCGCGGAGGGTGGAGGTGTTTCCCATCGCGCGGCTGCTGGATGTGCTGCGAGCGGAGTTGCAGCTTACCGGCACCAAGGAGGGGTGCGGGGAGGGTGAGTGTGGCGCGTGTACGGTGATTATTGATGGACAGATCGCGAATAGTTGTTTGGTGCCTGTGGCGCAGGTTGCCGGTTCGGAAGTGACGACGATCGAGGGAGTTGCGGTAAACGGTCAACTGCACGCGGTGCAACAGGCATTCATCGACCACGGTGGTGCTCAATGTGGCATCTGTACTCCGGGAATGGTTCTCGCTGCTGTCGATCTGCTGGCGCGAAACGCTGCACCGACGGAAAATGACATTCGCACTGGCCTCGCCGGCAATCTTTGTCGCTGCACGGGCTACATGAAGATCTTCGAGTCGGTAGTTCGCGCATATCAGAAGTAGTCTCCCGAATATCCGTATCCAATTTGAAATGAGAGCGTTTGTTCCAAACTACCAGTTAACCACCCCTGCATCGCTCGCGGATACTCTCGCGCTGCTCGGGCGCGAACCGGGAATTTGGAAGCCTTTCGCCGGCGGCACGGATCTGATGGTCCTGCTCGAAGCCGGAAGGCTCCCGCATCGCAATTACATCAACATCTGGGGATTGAAAGAATTGCGCGGCATCGAGGTGACTGACACACACGTCACTCTCGGCGCCCTCACTACTTACACCGAGGTCCAGGCTAACGACGTTTTGCGGCGCGAGTTCCCGATGCTTTGTCAGGCCGCAAGCGAAACGGGCGGGCTCGCAATTCAGAACCGAGGCACCCTCGGCGGTAACATAATCAACGCATCACCGGCGGCGGACTCACCTCCGGCGTTGCTCGCCTACGATGCGGAGATTGAGTTGATGTCGACGAGCGGTTCACGCTGGCTTCCGTATCAGGGCTTTCACACCGGCTACAAACAGATGCATATTGCCACCGATGAACTGCTCGCGCGAATTCGATTGCCGCGCAATACCGCCGGATTGACTCACTACTATCGGAAAGTCGGCACGAGAAAAGCCCAGGCGATCTCGAAAGTATGTTTTGCCGCGGTTGGAAGATCGAACAGGATCGAGATCGCGAACGTCAGAATTGCCGTGGGAAGTGTCGCTCCGATAGTCGTGCGTTGCATCCAAACGGAGACCGTACTGCGAGGACAATCGAACGACGAGCAGGTTATAAAGAATGCTTGCGCAACCTTGTTGCAGGAGATTTCCCCCATCGATGATATTAGATCAACCGCAAACTACCGTTTACAGGTAGCTAAGAACTTACTCATCGATTTTCTGAGCACGTTAAAGTCTTAATCCCTTCATGATTCACCCCTGGACGACCTTTCGATTTCTGACGTTGATCGCGTTCGCGAGCCTTGTTTCGGTTCCAGCCTCGACGCATGGACAACTACAAGAGAGCTTCGAAGGTTTTGTCAGCGGCATTCGCGCCAATGCCGTCAAAGGCGCGGTGACGTATCAGCGAAACGATGGAAAGTTTGATCTCGAGGCGGGGCTGAAGTTGGAAGAGGGCGACGTTCTCCGGACCGGTGTGGATGCGCATGCCGAAGTATTGCTGCAACCCGGAAACTACCTGCGTGTTGGTGGAGACTCCGAGTGCCAGATCTTGAGCGCTCCACACGACAGGATGAAGTTAAAACTGAACCAGGGAGCGTTCAGCGCCGAGATTTTGTCGAAAGACGGAGAAGGCAATTGGTACTTTTACGAGTCGCTCAGTCAACGTTACGAGATGATCAGGCTGATCACTCCTAATGCCGAAGTATTAATCACTGAACCGGGCATATTCCGCATCAACGTGATGGCGGGCGGACGAACCGACTTGATCGTGCGCAAGGGCGAGGCGGTGATCAACGGACGTCACGTCAAAGAGAAACGAAAAGCGACGGCTTCGCGCGAGGGTCTGACGATCGTGGAAATCGATTCGAAGACCCAGGACAACTTCGACGCGTGGGGACGCGAGCGTGCCGACACGCTGGTGCAGGCGAATCGATCGTTGAAGAACGAATCACCGTGGGCCAAAAATCGCAAACAAGGATACGAAACGGTGATGAACCTGGCGGACGAGGAAGAACAAAACATCGCCAGCGCCCTCGTTGTTTCCGCCAAGCCGGGGTCGGTCGGTTTTGTGGAGCCGGGCGTTGAGTTTAGTCGAGACGCCAACGAGTGGCAGCCACTCATGGAAAAGTCGCAACTCGAAACCGGCGACAAACTGCGGACCGCCGAGCATAGTTTTGCGGAACTGGCGATGCTGCCCGACATGACACTCCGGATCGCCGGGGATTCGGAAATCCTGTTTGATCAATTGTCGAACGAATCGATCTCGCTCAAGCTGTCGCGTGGCGCCGCCATTCTCGACGTGGCGCGATTCGATCGCAAGCAAGCTCCGAGAATCACACTCGCAGGTGGATCAACGTCGATCGTGATCGCCGACGAAGGAAACTATCGAATCGACGTCACGCCCAACAGAGACGAGATCACCGTTCGAGACGGGAAAGTAACCTTCAGCGGGCAATCTGTGGGTTCATGCCGCAAGATCGTAAACGGATCGATCTCTGACTGTCACAAAAAACGCGACGACAATTTTGATTGGTGGAGTGAACATCGCGGCGAAGGCGTGATGTTCAACGGAAGAGTGACGCTCGCGACCGTGGCGCATATGACACGGCTGCGACGGCTTCGATTCAAGAACACCGGCTTCTGGTTTCAAAATCCCGGACAACCCCACTACACCTTCGTGCCGTTAACGTCTTCGCGTTTTCGTTCGCCATACGGCGGCAACTACTCAACTCCGTTTACGCAGCGTCGCTTTTCGACGATCATTCGTCCGGATGGTCCAAGGCCGGCGCGGCCGCGTGGCCCCACAGATAGTCCGGCCTCAACCCTAAAACCGTGCAGGAAAAGTAAAATGACAACACGCGATATCCCCTTCAATCGAAATGTAGTCGAACCCGTCGAATGTGTTAAGGCTGCCTGGGCGGCTGGTGAAAGATCAGTACTGGTTGTTTGTAGGCATGTGTCTGATCGGCGTCATGATCGGATCGGCGGTACCAATGGGAATTCTCCTGGGGCCCATGATGTGCGGTCTGTACCTGACGTTTTTCAAACGCCTGCGCGGCGAGCCGATTGAGTTCGGAAACCTGTTCAAAGGCTTCGACTACTTTGGTCCAAGTGTGGTCGCTACGTTGCTTCATGTGCTTCCCATCTTGGCGATCGTGATTCCTGCATACATTATCTTTTATGTCGGCATCATCTTCTCGTCGATAGCGGCACAGGGACAGGATCCGGATCCGGCGGCGATGTTTGGGGTGATGGTGATGTTCGCTCTTTTCTGGCTCGTGATGCTCGTGATCATCATCATCGGCTCGATCGGATTTACGTTTTGCCTATCCGCTTATCGTCGATCGAAAGTTGCAGGGTGTCGACGCCGTCAAGCTGAGCTTCAAGGCCGCAATGGCAAACTTTTGGCGGTTGTTCGGCCTGGTGATGCTCACGGCTCTGTTGAGCCTGGGCGGAATCCTGCTGTGTTACATCGGCATCTTCCTGGTGTTTCCAATCTCTTACGGCGCGATCGCGATTGCTTATCAACAGGTGTTTGGGTTGAGTAATCCGAGCGACATCGAGTCAAATCTGCCGCCGCCACCGCCGTCTTTTGAATAGCAGACATGCCGGTTCCGGATCTCATTATTCGCGGGCCTCAGCGTGGTGTTGCCAAACGCGATTGCCGCGCGCTCCATTTCTATCAAGGCGGGTCGAATCGTTTCTGTCGACTGAGTTTGAGCAGCGTGGTAGCAATTGCGAGGTGATCGACGTCGACGACGATTGCGTCATCATGCCCGGGCTCGTGGATACTCACGTTCACATCAACTCGCCCGGGCGCTCCGATTGGGAAGGTTTCGACACGGCCACACGAGCGGCGGCCGCGGGCGGCGTGACAACGCTGATCGATATGCCGCTCAACTCCATCCCTGCCACAACCACGCTTTCAAACTTCAACACGAAACTGGAGACCGCGCGGAACAATTGTTTTGTTGACGTCGGGTTTTGGGGAGGCGTCGTGCCCGGGAATACGGGCGAACTCGCGAACAATGCTCGAAGCGGGAGTAGTCGGGTTTCAAATGTTTTCTGGTGCCTTCGGGCGTCGATGAGTTTCCACACGTAACCGAGGACGACTTGCGCGAAGCGATGCCCGAACTCACGAGACTCGGACGCACTGCTAATCGTTCATGCTGAGCTGCCTGGTCCAATCAAGACAACGAGCGATGCGCCGGCGAGCTACGAAGCGTTTCTCGCTTCACGCCCGCGCGCCGCCGAGAATGAAGCAGTGGCGATGATGATTCGATTGAGTCGGGAGTTCGGCACGCGTGTTCACATCGTTCATCTTTCGTCAGCGGAGGCGGTGCCGCTCTTGCGCGCCGCGCAGGCAGAAGGCGTAAAGATCACGGCTGAAACTTGTCCGCACTATCTCAACTTTGCCGCCGAAGAAATACCTGAAGGCGCAACCGAGTTTAAGTGTTGTCCACCAATTCGCGAGCGGGCGAATCGTGAAAAGCTTTGGGAAGGTTTGGCCGATGGGACGATCGATATGATCGTTTCCGATCACTCTCCGTGCCCGGGAGACATGAAGCTGCGCGATAGCGGCGACTTCATGAACGCGTGGGGTGGGATCGCCTCGCTGCAACTGCGACTGCCGGTTGTTTGGACCGAAGCGCGCCGGCGCGGGTTCGATATGCAGGACGTGACCAGGTGGCTTTGCATGAATCCCTCGAAGCAGGTGTCGCTCGAGTCACGAAAGGGCGCGATCGCCACTGGATTCGATGCGGACATCGTTGTGTGGCGCCCCGATGAGGAGTTCACGGTTGACGCCGCGACGCTGCATCATCGCCACAAGATCACGCCATACCAGGGCCAGACACTAAAAGGCGTAGTGCGGAAAACTTTTCTTCGTGGAAAAAAGATATATGATGGCGGACACTTTTCCGTGGACCCACTCGGCCACATGCTGCTGAGACAGGGATAGACCACAAAAGCTTATGTCTTTGCTCCGTAGGAGCAGGATGTTTATAGCCACGAACAACAAACACGATCGTCGCTCCGTCAGGAGCGACATGTAATTCGAAATACATCGCGCTCCGCTGGAGCGCAAACCTTTTGAAAACTAACAAACTATAAACATCGTGCTCCGCCGGAGCACTAGAAGCGCTGTCGTTTACATGAACTTTACTGACTTGATCGATCTCGCGTCTGAGCGGCTTGGCGGCGCGGTCCTCGTGGCTAACGATGATTTCTTCGCGCCGAAAGAGAACCTCTTAAAACCCACCACGCCCGTCTTCATCGAAGGCAAGTACACCGATCGTGGCAAGTGGATGGATGGATGGGAGAGCCGGCGGCGGCGCACGCCCGGCTTCGACTGGTGCATCATTCGTCTCGGACTTCCCGGCATCGTTCGTGGCGTCGTAGTGGACACCAGTTACTTTCGCGGCAACTACCCGGAACATTGCTCTCTCGAAGGCGCCGTTTTCTCCGAACTTCCGACCGAAGAAGAGTTGCTCAGCGAAGCTGTTTCGTGGGTTCCGCTTCTGCCTCAGATGCCTTTGGCCGGCGACAGTCAGAATCCTTTTCCCATTCACTACGACGAACGCATCACACATCTTCGTTTCAAAATTTATCCCGATGGCGGCGTGGCGCGGTTTGCGAGTCTATGGCGAAGTCGCGCCTGACTGGGAACAACTCAAACGCGCCGGCCACATCGATCTTGCGGCCGCGGAAAACGGCGCGCTCGTACTTTCCTGTAGCGACATGTTTTTTGGTCACCGGCACAACTTGATCATGCCGGGACGCGCTGCTGACATGAGTGACGGTTGGGAAACAAAAAGGCGTCGTGGTCCAGGACATGATTGGGCCATCATCAAACTCGGCAGGCCAGGACAGATCCATCGTGTTGAAGTCGACACTGCGCACTTCAAAGGCAATTTTCCCGAGAGCTGCTCACTCGAAGCCTGCAACGCCGAAGGTCTCGCAACTGACGATCTGACCGCCCTGTCCACCGCATGGTCCACGGTGCTGCCGCGCACAAAACTGCAGGCACACACACGCCACTTTTACGACGAGGAGTTGCTGAACTTCGGCGTCGCATCACACCTTCGCTTCAACATTTTCCCTGATGGCGGTGTCAGCCGCCTGCGCGTCTACGGAACGCTCGCCGAGTAAGACGATGAGCACAAAACTCGAATGGTTGAACGGCTTGTCTGCTGAAGAAGCAGTGAACGAGTTGCTGCAATGTTGTGGCTCAAAACGTTGGGCGCAGGAAGTAGTAAATAGCCGTCCTTATCCCGATCCGGAGACGTTGATCGCGAGGGCGAAGGAAATCTGGTGGAGCTTAAAACCTGACGAGTGGCTCGAGGCGTTTCGCAGTCATCCCAAGATTGGAGAGAAGAAGGCCGCCGACCACGTTTCCGCGCAGTCACAAAAATGGTCCGGCCAGGAGCAGTCCGGCGTGAGCAACGCAGCGGCCGAAACAGTCGACTCACTGGCCGAACTCAACCGTGCTTACGAGCAGAAATTTGGATTTATTTTCATCATTTGCGCGACTGGCAAAACCTCGGAAGAGATGCTCGCAGCCTTGCGCGAAAGACTTGAAAACAGTGTCGCGGATGAGTTGCAGACTGCCGCCGCGGAGCAGAGTAAAATCACCGAGCTTCGAATCAGGAAATTATTGAGTGGTCCTTAATGCGTTGTTTGGTACACTTAGCCCGACATGAGTACCATCTCAACCCACATCCTCGACACTTCCCGGGGAGCACCCGCGAGTGGCGTCGCTGTTTGCCTGGAAATGCAAAACAATGACGAGAGTTGGACGGAGTTGAGCCACGCATGGACCGACGAGGACGGCCGAGTGAAGCCGTTCTTCCTCGTCGATCGTCCGGTGTCCAATGGTACCTACCGCCTGGTTTTTGAGACTGAACCATATTTCTCATCGCTTAGCGTCAACTGTTTCTATCCCCAGGTGACGGTGGTTTTCAATGTGGACGACGGATCCCAGCATTATCACGTTCCACTGCTGATCAGTCCTTTCGGTTATTCGACCTATCGCGGCAGCTAGCATTTACGAACAAAGCAAATGATCCATCGATCCCACGCTGAGTGAGTGGCTCAACCTGCTATTTCGCTGGATACACGTCTTCGCCGGCATCATGTGGGTGGGCACAACTTACTACTTCACCTGGCTCGACGCGCGCCTGACGGAAGAAGAAAAGGCCGTGGCGAATACAGGCGTGACACCTCAAATCTGGATGGTCCATAGCGGTGGCTTCTACGCCGTCGAAAAACGCAAAATACCCGACCTCGCATCACGCACGTTGCACTGGTTCCGCTGGGAAGCAGGCATAACGTGGCTCAGCGGTTTCGCGCTGCTGGTCCTAATTTTTTATCTCGGCGGCGGCGCGTTGATCGATCCCGACGTATTTGACATCAGTCTCGGCGCGGCCGTGGGCCTTGGCCTCGCGGCGATCTTTGCGTGTGGATTTGTTTACGACATGATGATGCTCTCGCCGTTGGGCCGGAATGAGAAGCTGTTTGCGGCAGTGGCTTACGTGCTCGTGGTTGCGGTAGCTTTTGGATTGACAAGGGTATTTAGTGCGCGTGCTGCTTACATTCACCTCGGTGCAATCTTCGGCACGATCATGGCGGCGAATGTTTGGATGCACATTCTGCCTGCGCAAAAAAAGATGATCGCGGCGCTCAACGAAGGTCGTAAACCTGATGAACGACTCTCAGCGCAGGCAAAGCTGCGGTCCAAGCAAAACACGTTCATGGCCGTGCCGGTCGTGTTTATTATGATTAGCAACCACTTCCCGGGTGTCACGTACGGCGATCGTTACAACTGGATCATCCTTTCCGTGCTGGTGTTGCTGGGCTGGATAGCCGCGAAGTTTATTCGCCGAGCATAGCGTCAGTTAACAAAACTATCGTGCCTCGCCCCAACACAACCCGCCTCATCGATCAACTCGACGAGTTAAAAACTCAATTTGCTCACGGCACGGCGCGCCGGATTGAAGACCTGATTGAGAAACTCTCTCGACAGCGGCTTAACGATACCGATGCTCTTTTTCGTTACCACGAGATACTTCTTTTTCTCCGGGCATATCCTCAAAACGCGTCGCTTGCGCGCGCGACGGAAAGCGAACTTCGGGGTTTCGCAAAGCGAGTTTTATCTCTCAGTGAACGCAACGTAGATCTGTCTGCGTTACAACATCCGGAAGTCTCAGGAATTGCCGGAACTTCGGTTATCGACACCTTCAGCTTCTACATCGTTCGCTGGCTGCTCGAGCGACACTCATCGGAAGTGGAAATCGACTGGGAGTGGTTTGAAGACGAGAACCGCCTCGCCGAGATCTGGCCGATGTTTTTGCCCCTGCTCGAAGAAGATGCGTTCGTCGAAGCAAACGTTCCTTACCGCGAATGGCTCGCCGCTGCTCGCGGCCGGCAACCGGAGCTGAAGTGGTTGTTTGATCGACTGAAAGAGCTACCGCGATCTGAACAGGATCGAGCGGAGCTGTACGACTCGCAAAAACTCTACGTCAGTTGGACACCAAACTTCGTCGCAACACGAACAGGCATGCGGACCGCGCGAAATCAACTCTTTTACCATCGTGGTCCATTGATTCAACGTCGCGAAGTCAATCTGCTGAAAGAACTCGCCGAGCCGTCGCCACCGTGGCAAAAGTTGTCACTGAATGAAGGTGAACGTGCGCTCGATATGGCCCGCGAAGCTTCCACGATCCGTTATCGCGAACTTTACGGATTTACTCACGGCGACCCCTTGCACGTTTACAAGGTGGAGATAGGCCGCGGAGTCGAACTTTTTCTCATGGGTTTGCCCGCGGAAAAACGTTTGCCGTTGCGCGCTTGCCACGCGGCGATGATTTACAAAAACGGAGTGCCGATCGGTTACTTCGAAGGCATCTCGCTTTTCGAACGGATGGAGAGCGGCTTCAATTTGTATTACACGTTTCGTGAAGGTGAAACCGCCTGGCTCTACGCACGGACACTAAACGTGATGCGCCATTTCACCGGCGTCAACGCCTTCTCGCTCGATCCGTATCAAATCGGATATGAGAACGAGGAGGGCATCGAGTCGGGCGCGTTCTGGTTTTATCGCAAGCTCGGTTTTCGTCCGCTTCAAACAGAAGCGCTGCAACTCGCACTGAAAGAAGAACGGAAGGTGGCTGAGCGCAAAGGCTATCGCACACCGGCTTCGATCCTCAGGAAACTCGCGCGGAGTCCGATGATTCTCGAGTTGAACGAAGCGCGGCGGGGTGACTGGGATCGTTTTCAGGTGCGCAAGATTGGCTTCAAAGTGCAGCGAGTAAAGGAGGGCGGCAAAAGCGATCTGGAGCTGGTGTTGTCGCTGATACCGAATGTGAATCGCTGGACAACTGAGGAAAAACGAGACCTGGCGCGTATTGTTCGAGCGAAATTTGCGCGTGAAGAAGTGACGTATCTGAAACTGATGCAGAAGCATGAGAAACTTCGCCGGGCGCTGATCAAGCTTGGCTCGTCTACTCAGACCGGCACTGGCTGATCTGGTGCTCGAGAATCTTCGCCTCAGAAAAGTTTTCAATCTTAGTGAAGTAAGCTGCCTCACGATCGAGAGCGTTTCGCGGCACGAGACCAACAATTTCCACGCTTTCGATCTCCACGTCCAGCAGGCCGGCCTCACGTTGCACCGCATCGTAAGCCGCAGCCATCCCCGTCACCTCATAATTAACAAGATTCATCGACACTTGGACCAGCGCGCGTGTGTGCAAACGAAATCCAAGCGCTTTCACAAAAGGCAAACCATTATTCCGAGCCCTGATCGTTCGCGCGATTTGACGCGCGACGGCGATGTCGCTGCTGCGAAGAATGACATTGAAAGCGATGAGAAACTCGCGCGCGCCGACCGCAATCGCGCCGGCCGACTCATGAACCTGGGCCAACCCTTCATCCGGCGCACGTTCCGGATTAGTCGTGATCTGTTCCCGCAGCAGTTCGAGCGCGCCACGACGCACGTCTTCCAGGTTCACTCGATCGGCGCGTCGCGCGGCTCGTTCGTAGAAATACACCGGGATTCGGAGTTCTTCGGCGATTAACTTTCCCACTGCGTGAGCGAGACTGACGCACTCGTCCATCGTCACGCCACGCACGGGAACAAACGGAAGCACGTCCGTCGCGCCGAGCCGCGGATGCTCGCCCTGGTGCGCGCGCATGTCGATCAATTCCGCGGCGCGTCTGACCGCATTCACTGCCGCGGCGACGACTCTTTCCGGCGAAGCGACAAAAGTGATCACCGAGCGATTGTGATCGGGGTCGATATGCGTATCGAGCACACACGCCGTCTCGACCGCGGCGATCGCTTCCGCAATCGAACGCACCGTTTCCGGATTTCGTCCCTCGCTGAAGTTTGGAACACATTCGACCAGGGGAACCATACGCGCGCCTCACATTTCCAGGTAAGAGCGGGGGCAAGCCACCCTTCCTGACCTGTTCTCTTCCGTTAAATAATATCCTGTAGAGCCCGCAAATCTTGTATCTTCTTAATGTGGGGTACTGGTTGAGTTTGAAATTACGCCGAAGGCGTTAAATCCAAACTGAATCAGTACCCAACAAGTCTCGGCTTTAATTTGAAACTAAACCAGTACCTAACGTGCCTACCGACCGCTTCATCAATCAGCGCAAGCACGCCTGGCAACGACTCGAGGACCTTCTCAAGTTGCTTGACACTGCTTCGTTGCGCCGTTTGAAGCGTGAGGAAGTTCGTGAGCTTGGAAGTATTTACCGTCGCACCGCTTCGGATCTCGCCATCGCTCGCGCCGAGTCACGTGACCCACGCCTGGTTAACTATCTAAACAGTCTTGTCATTCGCGCTCACGGCCGCATCTATCGCGCCGACGCACAGGGCGCTAAACGAATTCGTCTCTTCTTTACCCACGAGCTGCCGCAAACCTTTCGACGCACCTGGCGCTACACGCTCGTTTCATTTTCCGTGTTTGCGATTTTTGCGGTCTTCGGCTTTATCGGCACGCGTTACGATCCGGAGTTTTCGGAAGTCGTCGGCGTCGATCCGGCCTTTCGCGAGCTTTACATCGAAACAAAAACGCCCTGGTGGGAATCGACTGAACGAATCCAACCAGCAGGGCGCAAGCCAGATCATGACTCACAATATCCAGGTCACGATCTACACTTTCGCCTTTGGCGCGACATTGCGGGATCGGAACGTTGTTCTATCTTGCTTTCAACGGCGCCAATATCGCTTCCGTGCTCGCACTAACTTACCGCGCCGGTTTCGGAAACGATCTCGTCACGTTCATGGTGGCGCACGGCGTGGTTGAGCTGTCGTGCATCTTTATCGCCGGCGGCGCCGGACTTTTGATCGGAAGCGCGATACTCATGCCCGGTAATCTTACACGCGCGGACGCATTGCGGACGCGGGGCATGGAGGCGGTGCGGCTGATGATGGGAGTCGCACTCCTGCTGGTGATGGCCGGAACAATCGAAGGATTTATTTCGCCCGCGCCTATCGATCCGCGAATCAAATACAGCATCGCCGCGATCACGGGTATCGCGCTTTATTCCTACCTGCTGTTTGTGGGCCACGAGCGTTCATAAAACTCACAAGAGCCCGCGTTCTTTCACTCGTAAATACGTTTCCAGCAACGCAGGCGCGAGCGCGGCGGCCGTAACGTCAAGCGCCAAGCCTCCAAGCGATTCAACTAAACGCAGCGCCGCTTCACGATGATGAATGATCTCTTCGGCAACGGATTGCGTAAACACGATCACGAACTGACGATGGGCTTTGGCGAACCACCGCTTTCAAGTCGCGGTCTGCGATCGTCACGACCAGCGGTAAATGTCGCGGGCGCAGAATGTGAAGCGAAGTCAGCAACTCTTTCGAACCTTCTTCGTCAACCAGATCGGTCAACAACAACCACCAACGCGCGTCGCTTGCTGTTTGCTGCAATAAACTCGAATGCGTGCGGATAAGAAGGCTCGATCATTTCGGGCTCGACCGCGTGCAGTGCCTCGAGCGCCGCCTCGATGTGATCGCGCCCACGACCTGGCGGCAGGTAACTCTTTATTCTGCGACCAAACACGACGAGGCCCGCGTTGTCGCCGGCGCGCGCGGCGGCGGAAAACAGGGCGAGCGTTGCGTGTACTGCTGAATCGAGTTTTGTTTCCTGTTCGATACGCGCGGTCATCAGGCGCCCGGCGTCGATGGCGATGAGAATTGTTTGATCGCGTTCGATCTGATACTGGCGCGTGGTGAGTTTTCCGCGTCGCGCGGTCGCAGTCCACGAAATGTGCCGCAGCTCGTCGCCGCGAACATAGTCGCGCATTGATTCAAATTCGCGACCCTCGCCGCGCCACGAAGTTTTCGATGTGAAGAAACAACTGAGCGCGCGCCGAGCGCTTTCAACTCCGCTTCACGCGCACGCCGCATGTTCGGATAAACTTTGACGCTCACAGGTTCCACCACGTCGATCTGGCACCAGACGAGCCTGAACCGCGATCGAAAACGCAAAACTGTTTGTCCAAACTCAAACCGGCCGCGCCGTGGTGGTTTAACTGCATAGATGAGCGTGGCCGTAGTTTGTGCGTCAACTCGCATGTGTCCTTCACGCATGCCATTCAAAATCATCTGCGGCGGAAACTCGTCTTTTACGACGATGAGACAGATCGATTCGAAGCGTTTTGAATGTGAATTCTGACTTCCGTCTCCGCTCCCATCGCGAAGCGGCCGCCGAACTCTCGAGAGATCGTCACACCGTTCGGAAGCCCGCAGAATCATGACTTCGACGATCGCCGCAGCGAGCAGCAGAACGTTGTAGGCAAGCGCCACCCAGCGCAGCCACGGACGTTCCCACGACAACAACAGCGGAACGAAAGCGAGTGCGACAAGAAAGTAGAAGAACCTGGTAAAAACGAAGCGCAAAGTACTCCTTGGAGTGCGGCGGCCTGGCGCCGATTTGTTCAATCACGCAATCGATACTAAGCGGCGCCAGCCGCGCACTCCAAAGCTATCGCGGAACTTCCACGGACTTCAAAATGTCCGTAATCACGGAATCCGGCGTGACACCATCGAGCTCGGCTTCGGCGCGCAGAGTCAAACGATGACGAAGAACCGGCAGGGCAACGTCGCGCACGTCGTCGGGCGTCACGAATTCACGCCCGCGGATCGCCGCGAGTGCTTTCGAACAAAGCAGCAGCGCCACCGATGCTCGCGGGCTCGCGCCGTAATGAATGAACGGATGCGCGCGCGTGCGGCGTACGAGATCGACGGCGTAGTGCTGAACACCCGGCTCCATTCGTGCGCGCGCAACTTCAGCGCGGCAACGAAGGATCGCGTCCGGATCGTCGAGCGGCTTTTATGTCAACCTGGTCCAGTCGCTTCGAATTGAAACCGGCGTCCCAGCGCGCCACCACTTCGCGCTCGTGCTCTTCACTCGGATAACCCAACACGATCTTTAGTTGAAAGCGATCGAGCTGAGCTTCAGGCAGCGGATAAGTTCCTTCGTATTCGATCGGGTTCTCGGTGGCCAGCACGGTAAAGATCGGCGGAAGCGGGTACGCGTCGCCGTCGATCGTCACCTGGCGTTCTTCCATCGCTTCGAGCAATGCCGCCTGCGTTTTTGGCGGCGTGCGATTGATTTCGTCGGCGAGCAGGATATCCGTAAAAATTGGACCACGCCGCAGGTTGAAATTCGAGGTCCGCGATATTGAAGACGTTCGTGCCGGTGATGTCGGACGGCATCAGGTCGGGCGTAAACTGGATGCGACTGAAGCTCGCATTGATTATGCGCGACAGGGTTTTGACGGTCAGGGTTTTCGCTGTGCCGGGCACGCCTTCGACAAGCGCGTGTCCCTCGGCGAGCAAAGCGATCAGGATCTGCTCGATCGCGTCGTCCTGGCCGACGATAACTTTGCGCAGCTCGTTTTGAATGTGTTCGACAGTTGCGGCAACGGTCTCAGGCATGTTTGTGGGTTTCCGTCTCCATTTCGTCAGATGTTTTCGGTGGCTTGTCGCACTTCGCGTGAACGCATGCGCAGACCTAACTGTGTTTCGACCTCGCGCAATCGTCTCACCAGATCGATCGACTGCCGCCAATTGAGCGGTTCGCCGTTGATGGCCTGCTTCACACTGGCGCATCAGCGTCTCGAGCTTGTGCGCGTCGATAGTGGAGCGAGAGGCGATGCGCGCGGCGATTTCGGATCGCGGGCTGTTGTAATCGAGTCCCGCATGTCGAGCGAGAACACGACGCGTGCGCGTGTAGATGTTTTCAATCGCCAGATCGAAAGCACGCGAACGTTCCTGCAACTCCGCCATCGACGCCACAAATTCCAGACTCGAACGACGATCGACTTGGGGCAACGGAATGGACGCCCAAAGCGGCGCCCGTTGGTCCAAAGGATCAGCAGCACCAGGAGGATAAGCTGTGCTCCGATAGCCAGAACCGGAGTGCCTGCGAAGTAGCTGGCAAACGCGTTCCGAGTAATGCCACGGCCCTGATGATATTCGTCGAAGGCGATCAGTCCATCAGGCGCCGCCGAGCGTGTTGAGCGCGAGTTGTAAATTATCGTTAAGCCTGATGCCGCCGTTACAGACGATGTAAGGATCGCTCAGCACGACGATTCTGCCCGCGCCGTAAGCGTAATCCACCAGCAATGCGCCATTGTTATCGGCGATGTGAACTACCGGTGCCGGAGATCGAATATTCCAGTGCGTCATGCCCCTCGGATAAATCGTAATCTTTCGCGTCTTCGCCCGCGGGCGGCACGATCGTGAACCGCGAAGCAAAGCGAGACGGCATTACTGACTCGATGCTCTGTGTCAGCGGCGTCGGCTGCACCGGGTGGAGCGCGGTTACATTCTCGGTCATCTGCGCCGCATCGGCCGGATTCACGTCGAGCGTCGGTAAGTCAAACTCGGTCGTGCCGATACTCCAACCGCTCGACTTCGGCATGATCTGCACTATCAGGCTCACGATCGATGAGAACCAGGCGTCCGCCCAAAGCAATCCAGTTGCGGAGCGCTCTTGCTTCGTCGTCCGTAAAAGGAAGTTGAGTTCGGCCCACTACGACAAACGTTTTAATCATCGTGCCTGATCTCGGCCAGCTTTCCGGTGTTTCGCGCCAGCGAATAACTTTGTAGCCCGACTCGTTTAGAAAATCATGCAGCGCGCGCGTGCCGGTGGGTCCGGAATGGTAGGTGGAGCGATTAGGAGCCAGTTCAAAGTCCTGGGGCTTGTCCTCCTTCACGTATGTAAGCGAATTGAGCAGCACCAGCACTCCGATGATAACCAGAAGGGTCAGAATGATGGTGAGTCGCTGGCGCATCGTGGAGTTGATTCTTCGATTGCAGGGCGGCGAGATAGCCCGCGCGAAAATCCTGCCAGTCTTTGGCGTTGCTTCGGCAAAGCCGTACCAGTGGCGTTCGAAACTCTCCGTCAGTCCTCGCATCCTGCGAATGAAGCGGCGGAAGATTTCGCAGTGAATTCAGATAGTCGCGGTTGGTTTTGTGTTGGGCCAGGCTAATCAATTTGCGATCGCCGAGTTCGACCAGCAGCGCGATGTAAGCCTTGCGTATCGCCGCGCGCAACTCGCCGCGCAGCGCGAGTGCCTCTGCTTCGGAAAGCAGGTCGGTCGCGGTGTCTTCCGGTTCGAGCCGTTCGCCGAGAACGATTCTTGGTTCTCGTTTCTTACTGGTCTTGATCTTTCCCGAACGCCTGAAGTGCGTCAGCAGAATCTTTATGACATAACCAATCACAAACAACGCAATCAGCAGGACGAGGATTTGCGCGATCTGAGTGAGCCAGCCTGGACCACCAGCCGGCGCCCCTTTCGGCTTGGGAAGAAGATTTTCCAGCCAGCGGAAAAAATCCTGGAGTATACGAGTGAGGGCATTTGGGCCTTTCGCCTGGCTGACGTATTCAGGCCGCGCGAGAATACTTTCAAGTTTTGCTTTCGCTTGCTCTTTGTTTTCGGCAGGCGCGCCGGGCTGCTGCCGTTCTTCCACACGTTGTTCGAGCGCTTCAGAGGGTCAGCAGCAGTTGCTCCAGCTTTCGAGATCGGTCTGGGCCGGCTGTTTGTTTGAGTTCGTCGAGTGCTTTGTGTAATGAAGAATTGTCGACCTCGTAAACTTCCGATCCAGACTCGACTGTCTGGCGCTCGGGCAACGTCGTGCGAACATCTTCAATGGCTGCGACAAACTCGATGCCGCAACTCCGTGTAGTTATCGTCTTCGATTTGATCAAACGCTTCGAGCGACGCGATCGCGTCGTTCAAACGCTGCTGATAGTCGGCTATCGGAATCGCAACAGCTTGGCCGGAGCAGACAAAACAGATCACTACCAGCAAGGCAGCCGTGCGGCGAAACGCATTTATTGAGAGCTGAAGCATCGATAAGATCAACTGAGATTCAGAACGCTGCCGGATGCCTGCGGTGGCGGAGGCGGCGTCTTTACGTTCTGAATGAAGCGCAGTCCCGAGTGGTGACGAGACGTTGATGTCGGGAAGTTCGCCGAGTTGCCGCGCCGCCATCAACTCGATGTCATAACCTTCGTGCCTGACTCGTTCGTCGACGTAAAGTAAAGAAAGACCCAGCATCCAGACCGGAGTAAGCAGGATTGAACTCAATGGACCAAGCACGCTGTAAGCGATCGCAAACCACACGGGCCACTGGGAAGGATTCTGGAGTTCAACGCCGCTGAAGTAACCGTACCATGCGAGAGGCGCCGCGAGAATCATCAACGCGGAATAAGTGGCAAAGGTGGTAAACAGTGTCATCGCCATCAGACGGCGCACGTTGCCTCGCGCGAGCGAAAAGCTGCGTCCGACGGCGTCGATAACGCCTTTACCCTCCACCAGCATCACCTGGGGAACATAGGCCACGCTTCCCACGACGAAAAAGAAAAGCCAGAGCGAGAACACGGTGGTAACAATCGCACCGATCACTGCGATCGTAATCGGCAACCATGCGGGAGCGATGTTGATCAGCGCCAACGCGGCAAGTCCAAAAACAAACATCGCCATTTGCCCACCGGAAGAAGCCGCAATCAGAGAAGCAAAGATCCAGAGCAGGACGATGAGCGAGGCGGAAAGAAGTCCCCAGAATCGGGATCGCACCGCGGCATAGGTGGCGCGAGCAGTAACGGGATCGTTACGGAGCAGATGGGCCACAAGTGTACGCGTCGCGCCTCCCATCACCACGACGGTGAAGAGATACCCGCCCAGCATCATCGCGATCGACAGTAACCAAACGACGACGTAGAAAACCAGATCGTCAGATCGATCGGCGACAAAAATGCGCCGGATACTGATCGAAAACAGAATCCAACCCGCGGCAACGATGATGCACGGCGGCGCCGCGGTCCTGATTAAAACGAAGAGGTGACGACGATAGAGCCTGACGGCGCGATCGATGAGATCGCCGGCGCCCAGCGGAGCGAGAGCAAGATGACCTGGCGACAATGTGGACATCAGGGAAGCTCTATTCCCGGTTAGTTTACAGGATTACGCGATTTACAGGACGCGAAAGTTCGTCGGATATTAATGTGGGGCAGGTGAAAATTTGGAGTGCGCTGACTTGTCAGCGCTTTGGCTAAAAGCGGCGACAAGTCGCCGCACTCCAAGTTGCTTCTTTGTGGCTAATCAGTATTCCAGCTTGCCGTCGACCATCATGTTGGCAAGCTTGAAGCGCATGTTTAGTTTTATGCTCGTGCCAAACTCGGAAACAAACCGGACGTCGGTTGACTCCGTTGTCAGGAAGGGACGCTCATCGACCATGCGCGGAAAGATGAAACGCGCGCCAAAGCCGTCTTTGCCGGGCGGCACATACTGTTCGAGGAAAACTCTTTTGCCGTCGTTGCGCTCGAGATAGGTGTTGTTTTTGAGTGTTCCGGTCGCTGCGCTTTCGACAATCTGCATCACTTTACCTAAAGAACGCTTGTCAGTGCCTTCGATAGTCACGGCGATGATGATCGAGTCGTTCGATGGAAGCTCGGCGAAGTTGTTCATCCGGCTGATTACGTCAGCTTCGAGATTCTTCTGTCGCAACTGAATCATGCGGACGAAAGCCTGGCGTACAGGTCGTGCTGAAAAGAACCGGATGCCATAGGTCAGGCTGGTGGCCTGGTTGGTAGCGCCCTGCTCCAATCGTGAGCCTGCATTCGGAGCTCTGCCACCTGACGTGCGTGCATCGGTGGTCGGTTGAAAAAACATTTCCGAGGTATCGGTATCAACCTGGAGCTGTACCCCATGCCGAGTTGTTGAGGATTTTTTCGGCATCACTCCTGGACCATTCCTTCCAGGACTTTCGCCGGCTTCTGCACGCTCACCGTGTCCGTAGCGACCACGGCGAGCAGCAGAAGCAAGAGACCAACGCGAACACCCTTGTTCATTTTCCTGGGCCTTTCGCAAACGAGGTAAATATTTTGCGGGGAGAACTTTCTTTAGTTATCAGTATTCCAGTTTGCCTTCGTAGACCATGTCCTTCAACTTGTATTTCGTGTTGATGGTGATTCGCTCGCTGAACTGCGAGTAGAAACGAACGTCGCCGGTCTCGCTCAGGAAAGGCTGGCCATCGACCATACGAGGAAAGATAAACTTCGCCCCGAGACCGTCGTTGATTGGCGGCTTATAGTCTGCAACGAATAGCCGCTTGCCGTCGCTGCGTTCGAGATAAGCCTGGTTCTTGAGCGTTCCCGCAGTCGCGCTGGACATCACCTGCAGCACTGGCCCGGAAAACCGGCCATCGCTGGCATCAACCGCGACGGACACGACGATGAATTCGCTGAAATCGCGTTCGACGAATGGTCCAAGCTGCTCGCGAACTGATTTCGCATCTTTCTCCTGAATTTCGATCATTCGCGCGAAAGCCTGGCGAATGGGTTTGGCCGAGAGGAAACGAACGTGATAGTTGACGTTCATCGCCTGGTTGGTCGCTGCCTGGTCCACGCGGCGGCCCTGAACCGACTGGCCGGTACTCGTGGAGTTGGCGGTGCCGGATGTCGACTGTCCGATCGCGGAAGAACCGCCGGCGGTGGTCGGAGAATAGGTCATCTGCGACGTGTCGGTGTCAGTTTGTGTTTGAGCCCAGGCAGAAGAGTTCAACATCTTCTCGGACTTTGCCTTTGTCCCACCTGGGCCAAGGTTCCTTGTCCTGTGCTACGGCTACTCCGGTGAGGATTGTCACCAGGATTAAGATGAATGGTTTTTTCAACTCAATACTCCAGTTTCCCGTCGTACATCATGTCAGACACTTTGTACTTGACGTTTAGTTTCAGTCTTCTCATTGAACTGAGCGAAGAAACGGACGTTGTCGCTTTCGGCAGTCAAAAATGGCTGGCCTTCGAGATTTCGCATGAAGACGAATTTGGCTCCCATGCCATCCGGTCCCGGCGGTCGATAATCGGCGAGCAGGAGACTTTTCCCGTCTTTTCGCTCGAGGTAAACCTTGTCCTTGAGAGCGTCGGCCGTTGCAGTGGTCAAAAACTGCATCGTCTGGACCGACGAGCTTCTCGATCGGCAGCTTCGGCAGTTACAGCCACAACAACGTAATCACCAAAGTCGCGATCGACAAAGCCCTGTAACTGCGTCGAGAGATTTCTCATCGACTTCTGGCTTTCTTCAGCAACAAGAATGCGTGCGAACGCGCCGCGCACCGGCTTGGCGGAAAGAAAGCGCAGCCGGTATTTGATAACGGTGGTGTCGGCCTTCGGCTGGCCTGACTCTAGGCGGCTTCGCATCATTCGACGACGAGAGCTGTTCGGTGTGCTCGACGCTGGCGCTGCTACCTGCCGTAATCGCACTCGTTTGTTCGGGCGTCTCGATTCTTCTCCTTCGATTTGGGTTTGACCCCATGGCGAATCGTTCAGAATCTTCGCTGCTTCCTTTTCCGACCAACTCGGTCCAGGATTTTGTTTTTTGAGCGAACGCGGAACAGGCACAGAGGACAAGCAAAAAGCTGCTAAAGAGTACTCTCCTCATTTCGACTACCTCGATTAGGAATGATTGGATTTATTGCGAAACAAACGAACAGTTAGCGGGGTATTTTGTCACAAAGACTTTGCACAAGTCACGATGCCGCGGCATTCGAAAAAATGAGGAGAGCAGGCTGTCCCGCTCTCCTCATCGTAAGCGATCACAACTTCCTTGTTTAGAAGTTGAATCGGACTACCAACTGGACCAGACGGCCACCTGGATCGTTGGTGGTCGAAATGTCCTGATAGGCGTTCGTGAAACGACCAAAGGTGGCCGCTCCGAATCCCGCGAGTGTGTTGATGTCATTGGACGCGTTACCAACGAGGAAGTTGATGTTGTTGAATGCATTCAACATCTCTCCGCGCAGTTCGAGGTTGGTGTTCTCCGTGAACTTGATTCTCTTGACGATACTCAAGTCTGAACGGAAGAACGCCGGTCCTTTGAGTACGAGGTTGTTAAAGCCGCACTCGCCCACAAATACCCTGCAGGCAGCCGAGACCCGCAGGTGCGATGTAACGTCCGGTCGGTGCGCCCTGCGTGTAGATTGGCCAGTCGTGCCGGAACCGAAACGCCGTATTGAACGCCTTGAAGGTGTTCTCACGGATGTCCAAAGGCAACACCCAAACGTTACCGCGATTGACGCCGTCGGCATCAGCCTGATCGCGATAAACACCAATTGCTTCCTGAAGGTCTTTGGCAGTCATTCCGACCAGTTGCACGTTACCCAACGAGAAGGGTGAACCGCTCTGGATACGGATGTTGCCGTTGAAGCCCCAGCCACCGACAAGCTTGTCGACCCAACCACTGGCGCCACTGAAGAAGTGGTGACCACGTCCCACGGGGAGTTCGTAGATGAAGTTGGTCTTGAAGGCCTGGGTAATGTCGAAGGGTGTTACGCCACGGCGCATATGTCGAGTTCGGCGAAGCGTCGCCGGCTGATCGAAGAGATCGTCATTGTTGGCGTACATGTTTGAAAGTGCTTTCGCGAAGGTATAGCTCGATTGCACCAACAAACCTTTGGCAAAGCGCCGGCGGAATTCGATCGTCATTCCATCGAAGTGGTCTCTCCCTCATTGGTAAACAGGAACGCGCCGCCGCGTTTTCCTGGATTGACAACGAAGAAGTTACTCGGGAGACCGGCTGCGATCCGATTTGGATTGAATATACTCTCGTTTGCCGTTCCAGCTGATGACTCCCGCGAAACCGAGTGGATTGGACGCTCAATGGATTCAGCGCCGTGGTGAACGTCGCGTTGGCCCAGAAGCGTTGCCGCTGTACGAACAGTATTGCACGCTGCGATGTTAAGGCAGGTTAGCCGGCGTTCGCACGGCAGCTTGCCGGCTGAGAAATCCGAGCATGTTCTGGCAAGCGGGAAGGTGTTCTGTTCCAGGTCCTTGGATAACGGAACTGGAGCACCACGACCGGCTTGCCATGTTAGCGAGCAGGTTTTGCTGGGCGAGATCTGAACTCGTTGAGGAAACCATTCTCAAAGACGTTTGTCTCATTCAGGTTGACCTGACGCCAGAGATCCTTCCGCGATTACCGACATAACGCACTTCGACCACCATGTTTGAAGTGAGTTCGCGCTGTATGCTGAACGTCCACGATCTGACGAAACCCGTCTTCATGGTCGGCGAGAAGGTGTTAGCCGGATCGGTGATGTTCCGGCGTTCGGATAAACCGGCTCGATCGGCAACGATACCCGGTACCGGGTCGCTGTTTGAGGCGGCGGTGCCGGCAAGCCGTTTCGGAACAGGTTTCCAAAGCTAAGCGGGAACGGCGTTCCGCCGGTGCTCTGGTTGGCCGACAACGTTCCGCCTGGATTGGAGTTGAAAAGGCTGGTGAAGGCACTCGTACCTTCGCGGACGAAGGCCACCGAGAAACCACCGCGAAGAACAGTCTGGCCCGAGTTTCCAAGCAGCTTGTGCATGAAACCACTCGCTGCCCGTGTTTGGACTCCAGCTGATGCCAACGCTCGGTGCAAAATTGCCATATTCGGTATCGAAGGTCTTTTCACCCTGTGAGAACTGGACGAATCTCGTTGGCGCGCCAGTCAGGGTGCCTGGCATGAAGAGATTGCCTGCACCTGACTCGCCATAAATACTGTCGAACGATTCAAGCCTCGAAAGGCTATCGTTCAGAGGCTGGAACGGACCTTGAACTTCCCAGCGCAGACCGCCGGTTAGCGTAAGGTTTGGACGGAAGCGCCAGGTGTCCTGAGCAAAGAAACCATACTCAGTCAGTTGCGTGCGGGTAATGAGATCACCCGAGATACTCATACTTCCTGTCTCTTCGTCCAAACGAACGTTAGCGGTGATCGCGTTAATTCTGCCGACCAGGGTTGCATAAAGCGCCGCTGCGGCAGCCTGTTGACTAACTGTTGGCTGAAGCGACGAGAACGCGCCGAACGCGGTGGCGTCACCCGCCAACGTGCCGCTGATACCAAAACCAACCGTCGGAACAACAGTCTGGTTTTGTGCCCAGTAATTAATTCTCGTCACAGTGCTGCCAAACGTTGAGCGAGTGATTGCCCTTGATCCAGCTCAGCGTGTCAGAGAACTGTTTGACCGGTGAGTTGCGACGTGACGGAGCAGTCACGACTGTACGCGGTTGAAATGCCTGCCGCGGCGATTCCCAGGACAACGCCACCCTGGTTTTCAAACTGTCCCGGAGTTAACCTGCGGGCGGAACAGCGAGCTTCCTCCAGTCAATCCGAAGCGAGCTTCGTTGACGATGTTTTGCGAGATGGTCCAACGCCAGGCGGTGGAGTTTGAGAAACGGTTCGAATCCTGGCTGCCGAAATTCGGGAAGCCCGGGAACGCCGGATCGACGTTGTTAAGAAAGTCAACCTGACGATCGGAACTGTTGATAGTTCCAGATGTTCTCGATGTGATGGTCTTTCGTGACATTGAAGTCAAAACGAACTGTCGGGAACTTGCGAGTCTGGCCACCTGGATTAAAGAAGGTCGCCTGCTGCAGGTTCGGGTTTGATGTTTGCACGAAGATCGCATTGACACCCGCCAATGAACTGCGGATGTCAGTCAAGCAACGTGCTGATGGTCGGATCGAACGTATTTACCAATCCTGGCGTTGGCCGCCAGAGTCAACACGTTGACCGAGCAAGTGAAGTTCGGCGGAGTCGGTACGCAGGTTACGTTTGCCGGCGGAGCGCCGGCGTAAGTTGCGTTAGTGGTGGTAAAGCGATGAATGCCCTGTTGGGCCAATGGATTCAGAATGGTGCGCGTGCGCGGCGAGCTCTTTTCAGGCAGGCGATACTCTTCGTAGTTGAACGAAGAAGAACGCTTTGTCCTTACCGCTGAACAAGCCGGGGATGCTGATTGGACCACCAATCTTGCCGCCTGGCTGGTTCAGAAGGATGCGCTGCTGCGGCGCCTTTAGCGTTACCGGGTCTGGCGCAAGGTCGCGATTGTTGAACCAGTAGTTTGCGTTGAGTGCGGGGTTGCGATGATACCAATATACGCCGCCGTGATACTGGTTGGAACCGCCCTGCGTAACAAACTTGATTTGCACTGCACCCTCTGCCGAGCTTTCGGCGCCGGGAGTGGAAGTGGAAACGGTTACCTCGCTGATAGCATCGGTTCGTGGTCTGATGTAAGTGAAGAAACCGTCGCTCGATTTGAGCAGGTTGTCTTGCACGTTGATTCCGTCAAGAGTGATGTTGAGAGCACCCTTAGGCAGGCCGTTGACGGATGAAGTGCGGGGCCGTCCGGGGGTGGCCGTGCCTGGCATAGCCAGAACCAGGTCGAGAGCGTCGCGCGAAGCCGTCGGCAAATCGCTGATCTGTCGTCCGGTCAGAGTGGTGCCGACTGTGGCTGATTGCGTTTGCAGCAATTCGCCGCCGCCGACGACCGTGACAGTTTCATTTGCCGATCCAATTTCAAGTTCGACGTTAATAGTAGAGGCCTTGCCGACGTCTATCTTAATGTCGGTTACCGCAGCCTGTTTGAAACCTGCGGCAGTATCGTGGCCGTGTACATTCCCGACGACAGCGCCGGAATACTGTAAGCTCCGTCATTGTTGGTCTGCGTGGAAAACTCCTGATTGGTAGCAGTGTTTTTCACGGTCACGGTAGCACCGGCTACCACCGCGCCCTTCGGGTCAAGTCACAGTGCCCGACAGAGAACCTGTCGGGCCGCCTTGTCCGAACGCCGGGAGCGCGCAAAGACCAACGGTCAGGAGTACTAGAAGGTACTTCTGTAAACCGTTTCTCATCACGTAATCCTCCAAAATGGTTTTAGCCCCGATGCCTGGCAAAGGAAGGCCTTGCCCAGCACCTTGTTCTAAGTGAAAGAAGCCGAACCAACTACTTTGTCTGGTAAGAATAGGAGTGCCCGCTCAAGTCGAAATGAGCTAGTGTTGCAGCAAACTAGAAGCAATTACTTGAGCCAACTGGCCGCCGGGCAAAAAGCTGCAGTTTGGTGCTCATTCCGTGAAGCGAAGGCGCGCACAGACTTACAGTTTTCTGGATTACTATTCAAATTATTGGAACATGTCTGGCGATTTTTGTTTTTAAGGTGAGGCGCTTTGTCAGACCAGTCGGTCCTTATGGGACCGCTCAGGTCCTACTTAACTACCTCGAGTTCGAAATAGAGTTCCTTACCTCGAAAGATCGTCGACAGATAAAACTCCCAAAACTTTCGCGTGAAGCGAAACGACGGCCATCGCTGGTCGAGATTCACGACAAACTCAAAACCCAACGCGCGCCACAGATTTGCGAGACTCACATGAGTTTTGATCGGTTTGAGTTCTGCTGAGGTGTAAAACGGAAACGGCGCACGCGAAGGAATGAAGCACGTGAATGAATAACTGTTGAAATGATTTCGATGAGTCGGATCGGTAGCCCAATCAGGATTCGAATAGTGTGGAGTAACGATCTTCAATCTGCCGCCCGGCTTCGTGATGCGGTGCAGCTCTGTGACGAAACCAAGCACATCCGGAACATGCTCGATAACGTGCCGGCAAATGATCTCTTCAAACTGATCGTTGCTGAACGGATAAGGGAACGTTCCGAGATCGTGAATGACGTCTGCATGGCTCAACGGGTTCGCATCGATGCCGATCGCGCCGGGAAATTTGTTCTGACCACAGCCAACATCAAGAATCTTTTCCGTCGTGCTGTCGTTGAGCACGCTCTCGCGCATGCGTTGAGTTGTTGTGATTACCAGCGCACGGTTCTGTAGCAGCGCCGCTAACTCTTGCAGGTTGACGGCGTGAACAGGTTGGCCCATCGCGCGCGACACTTCAGCGATGTTCATTCCATCCAGCATGATCGCTTCATCACTCTTCAGCATCTGTCTCGGTATTAAGACAAACTCACCCGCTACTCGTTCACGCGCCTTTAAAAGATCCTGGCCCGTGAGCAGACCCGCAACAGAAACGTCGCCGCCGAAGTAACTGTTCTCGAGTGGCTCAACGATCAGCCGCGTTCCAAATCGCGCATTCAGCTTATCGATCAATTTTCTTCAGCTCGGGAGCGAAGAGCGTTCCGGTGAAGATCGTGCGCGGAGCGTTTTGCTTAAGCTGGTCCACTCGTCGCGTTCGAGTCGTCGCATGAGTGTGGCAAACTCGTTTGCGAAAGATCGCACCATGCCGACTCCGTCTTCAATCTGTGGATAGTCGCCGTAATGTGATCTTCCCGGAATGCGTCGTACCCGCGCGCAAGTAGATCTCATCACCGAGCAATGCGAAGTTGGTTCCGAGTTTTGCGTGCAGTTGTTTTTGAATGGAACGACTTGATCGATCACGTCGCGGCAAAACTCCGGCGTGACTCGCGTGAGTCGCGCGTCAGTGTTGTAACGAGTAAGACCAAGCGGCACGATCGCCACGCTTGTGATTCGCGGATACTCAGCAGCGAGATCAAGGATCGTTTTTTCGAGCACTTCTTTGTCATTGATATCCGGACACAACACAACCTGGGCGTGTACTTCAATGCCGGCATCGAGCAGTCGTTTAAGTTTTGTGGAAATGTCTGCGCGCTGCTTTGTCGACGCCAAGCATGTATGCACGAACGTCGAGATCCGTCGCATGCACGGAAACGTATTGCGGCGACGAGTCGCTGTTCGACGATGCGGCTGCATTTCATCTTCGGTGATGGACGTCAGCGTCGTGTAGTTGCCGTAGAGGAAAGAGAGACGAACGTCTTCGTCCTTTATAAAGAGCGACGGTCTGGCATCAGCAGGATTGCCGTTACAGAAACAGAAGATGCACTCGTTGGCACACTGACGTGGAACGATCTGTTCGAAGGCGAGTCCGAAATCTTCTCCTTCGGCGCGTTCGAGTTCGACTTCCCAATCCTCGCCGCTTTTCTTGCGCACCTCGAGCACAAGCTCTGTCTCACCGGCAGGTTTGAAAACGAAAATCGAGATAGTCGCGAACGACTCGCCCATTTACCTTTATTATCCGGTCGCCGGTTTCGAGATCCATTTCGGCGCCCAGGCTGTCGGGCGCGACCTCGGAGATCTCGACCCCTCGGCGGCGAATGTTTGTGACTGCTGGTGTTACTGCAAATTCGTACATGAAAACTCTGCCCGGATCGAAACGGTGACTATACCAGAAGGCTTTATAAAGGGCGTTCGTGAGTTATGCCTCTCGATGGCAAACCGGAAAACCGTCACGATTAGACATTTAGCTCATCGAGCAGTCTGAATCTGCAACAGCATCTGCCCCAGCTTATGAAAAGCATAATCTCAGTCGCCATTTTTGCTTCATTCGTCCTTGTTTCCTTTGTATCTGCATCCGCCCAGGAAACTGCCGGCGTTCTGCCCGTTAAGCGCCGGTCAATGACTTCCGGCGCAGCCGCGCCCGAGCGCCAGTTAACTGAAATTTACCGCGTGGGCGTTGGCGACGTGCTCGACATTCGCCTGCTAAATGCGGCGAATAACAAATCACCTTGTTCACGGTTGTCGGTGGAGGCGTAATCGACCTGCCTGTCGCCGGCGGAAGTATTTCAGTTGCCGGCCTGACTACGGAAGAGATTCAAAACGTAATCGCACGCGGAACTAAAAAGACGAGCGCTGGAAGAGAACGCCAAAGTTTCGGTCGGCGTGCGCCAGTATCTCAGCCATTCCGTGACGGTGACCGGCCTCGTCGTCAACCCGGCACGCGGTTTCTGCGGCGCGAAAGGTTCCGCTTTACGTCGTTTTGGCTGAATCACAATTGAGAAACGACGGGGCGCGCGTCGTGATCATGCGCGCGGGAGCGACCGGACAGCCTCACGACCTGAGCGATCCGGCGACTCTCAATCTGAACGTTCAATCGGGCGACGTGATCACGGTAACAGCCGTCCGCAGGAGTTTTATTATATCGGCGGACGCGTCAGTCATCCCGGGCAGAAAACTTTCCAAACCGGGATCACGCTTGCTTCAGGCGATCCTCGCCGCCGGTGGCACGACTCGTAAGGAAAACCACGTTGAAATCTCGCGCGAAGGTTCTGACGGCCGGCTGGTAACGATTAGATACAACATCAAGCAGATCAAGTCAGGAGCGGTGGAGGATCCCAAACTTCAGCCCGGTGACCGCATCGAAGTAGCGCGCTGAACCGGCGAACAAATATCCCGCAAATTTATTGACAATCCCCGCCCTCTTTGTTAGTTATTCAGGGCGCTTCGTGCCATCCCTGAAATCCAAAGATCCGGACTCGGTTTGTTCTCAACTTTAAAAATGGACGAGTACAAGTTCAATGAATAATAAAGTTAAGCCTGCCCTGATTGGCGGAGTCGTTTTAGGCATACTCTCCGTCATACCCTTCGTCAGCGCGGTGAATATTTGCTGCTGCCTCTGGGCCATTTTAGGGGGCATGCTGGCCACGTATCTTTACGTGAAAAACTCGCCGACACCTGCCAATGCGGGCGATGGAGCGATCCTGGGGGCACTGGCCGGCCTCGTCGGCGCAGTGATTTCCGTGATTCTCGGGATACCGGTTGCTTATGCCATGGGTCCGACGATGAGAAACATGATGGTCGGCCTTCTGGAAAACGTCGATCCGCGCCAGGCCGAAATGATTCGCGAACAGTTTGAGGCAGCCGGCAACGCAATCGGTCCGATTATTATCAACGCACTCATCATGGCAGTGTTGCTATTCATCTTTGCAATCATCGGCGGGCTGATCGCTGTTCCACTTTTCGAGAAACGAAAAGGCGGCGCAATGCCTCCGCCTCCACCTTATACCGGCGGTGGACCAGGAGGTTACCCTGGTTAACCCTGCTCGAACCCCAATTCTGAATCTATCCGGAATCTTTCAAAATTAGTCTGCAGGAGAAACTGAATGTCTCAAGAATGGACTCCCCCGCCCAGCTCGGGCGCGCCTGCCAGCGTTCCTAATTACCTGGTCATGGCCATCATCTCGCTTTTCTGTTGCCTACCGCTCGGTATCGTCGCCGTTATTTTCGCGGCTCAGGTAAATGGCAAGGTTGCTGCCGGCGATACAGCAGGCGCACTTGATGCCTCTAAAAAGGCAAAGATGTTCAGCTACATCGCCATTGGTTTAGGCCTGGCCGGAACAATCTGCTACGTCTTGTTCTGGGTGATCATGGGCGTCGGGATGAGCATGAGTAACGTCTAACGCTCGCTCGCCCATTCAATTGTTTACCGATCCGATTTCGATTTATGCGGCAGGGCTGACTCGCTCAGCCCTGTGCCAGCAAGCACGTTGGAGAGCTCAATAAGATGACCAGATACTGCACGAAATGCGGCGCCATCAACGATGACCTGGCGCAGTTTTGTACGAACTGCCAGTCGCCCCTCACGCCCGTCGTCAGCACCGGGTATCAACCCATGCAGTCTGTTCATCCTGGAGCGATCACCGATTGGAAAGCACTCGGAGCGGACAAGAAGATCACCGCCGGTATCTGCGCGATTCTCGTCGGCTGGCTCGGCGTTCACAAATTTATTCTCGGTTACACCACTGAAGGCGTGATCCAGCTCGTGCTTGGCGTACTGACCTGTGGTCTCACAAACATTCTCAGCATCATCGAGGGCATCATCTATCTGACCAAGTCAGACGAAGACTTTGTCAGAACATACGTGCAAAACAAGAAGGGCTGGTTCTAAGAGTCTCGATCCGTCAGCACGTTCTCCGAAAACACGGTCCTCACGTTTTACTCCGACGGCCCTCGAGGCAATAATCGTTTCATGGCTTTCGAGTTGATGTATCGTCGTTCCACAGTCATCGCCATCTGGTCGGTGCTGGCTGCCGGCGCTGCTTACCTGTTTGTGTTTGAGCCCGGCAAGTCAGGCTTCTTTCCGATTTGTCTCTTTCGCTTCTTTACTGGTTTCACTTGCCCGGGCTGCGGCACGACCCGCGCGCTGCACGCGATCCTGCATGGACACTTTCTGACGGCGTTCATGCTTAATCCACTCTTTCTAATCGCGATTCCGTTTATGCTCTTCGCGTTTATTCGCTACACGGTGATCGTGATGCGTGGTGACGTGCCGCCGCTGAATGCTTTGCCCGCTCCTTATATCTATGCACTGTTTTTCGTCGTACTATCGTTCTGGATTTTTCGTAACACGCCGTTCTATCCGTTTGTTTCATAGGCCGGAGCCCGAGCTAGAGGAGATTTAGCAATGAGACGTGTCGCCGTGGTGCTTTTGATAGTGCTGACGTTCATTTTCTCGAAACCGCCGGCGCCCGGCTCCGCGTCAGATTCTCCGGCGCCTTTGCGACCGGTTCACACTTACTCGATCGTTGCGCGCGATCCTGACACGGGCGAGTTGGGTGTGGCGGTGCAGTCACACTGGTTTTCGGTTGGTCCTATCGTCGCATGGGCTGAAGCGGGTGTCGGAGCAATCGCGACGCAATCGTTTGTCGATCCGAGTTATGGAAAGAATGGTCTCGAGTTGATGCGCGGCGGCAAAAGCGCGCCTGATACGTTGAAAGAGTTGCTGGCGAAGGATGAAGGAAGAGAAGTCAGGCAAGTCGCAATGATCGATGCCCAGGGACGTGTGGACGCATGGACCGGCAAGAACGATATTCAGGCCGCCGGCCACATCGTGGGCAAGAATTTTTCGGTGCAGGCCAACCTGATGCTCAACGACAAAGTTTGGCCGGCGATGGCGCGCGCGTTTGAAGCGACGAAAGGGGACCTGGCCGAACGAATGCTGGCGGCGCTGGATGCGGCACAGGCAGAGGGCGGTGATATTCGCGGGCGACAGTCAGCGGCACTGATCGTCGTCACCGGAAAACCGACCGGACAAGCCTGGAAAGATCGCACTTTCGATTTGCGAGTTGACGACAGTCCCGAACCGTTAAAAGAACTTCGCCGCCTGGTGAAACTGCAACGCGCCTATAACCACATGAACGCAGGCGATCTCGCAGTTGAGAAGAAAGACAACGAAGGCGCGTTGCGAGAGTACTCCGCGGCGGAAAAGCTGGTGCCCGACAATGCCGAGATGATCTACTGGCACGCGGTGGCTTTAGTGAACATGGGCCGCGTGGACGAGTCGTTGCCGTTGTTTCGGAAAGTGTTCGCGATGGATCGAAACTGGATCACGTTGACGCCGCGGTTGCCGAAGGCAGGGCTGCTGCCGGACGATCCGAAACTGATTGAGCGAATCGTTTCTGTAGGCGGCAGAAGGTAGCTTTATTTTTGGAGTGCGGCGGCTTGACGCCGCTTTGTTTCTCGAGTGTGTGCGTTCGAGACGAAAGCGGCGTCAAGCCGCCGCACTCCAAAATGAAAACGATCAATTCTCTTGACGGACAATCACCACTCGCTTTATAAAAAGAGTTACTTGTAAACCCCGTTCCTCTCGCCCGTGTCGTAAATCAGAGGACTTAAGAGCATGCGCACACTTACCCCCGGAGAGTGGTATCTTCGTTTCACCTGCGAGCACTGCGAGGCCAAACAGGTTCTTTTTCCCGACCTCTCCCGAGGTGAGGCGAAGATTAAAGCTACTTACGTGGTCGAATGTTCAAACTGCTTCCATAAAGGCTCCTATGACGGCGACGACATAGAGCGCTACCAGCATCCGTCAGACCGTGATTGAACGAGTCGCCAGTTGATGGGTTCTATCAACCACGAGACACAAACCCATGATGAAATAGAAGACGGTCACGACTTCAGAGTCGCCCCAGTTGTAATGAACAAGGCCGCTCGTGAAGAAGCCCGCCAGGCCGCCTAACGCGCCCAGTGCCAGTCCCCTCGAAAAGTCTCCGCTATCTTCAGACGGAGCTTCGCGACGAATTATTCGCCAGAGCATTCGCGCGTATAGACCAATCAGAATCAACCAGACTATCAACGCCGGCAGACCACGTTCGAGCGCAATCTGAAGCGGATTGGAATGCATGTGGCCAATTGGCTGGCGCCCGTTGTCAAACAACCCCCACTCGCGCCAGTGACTCTTGATCGAGTCAGGCCCGATGCCGACAAGAAGATGTCGCGGGTTGCTGACGAGTAGTTGCAAACCTTCCTTCCAAACCATCTCGCGCCAGCTCGTCGATTGATCGTTTTTGTCGATAAAGCCGATGCTGCGTCTTTGCTGTAGAAGCAAAACGCCGCCGAGCACTAAGGGTATCGCACAGGCGCCCACGATCAGGATCGTACGGCGCGAGGAACTCAACAACAACATCACCAGAGCGGAAACGGCAAACCCGATCCACGACGCCCGCGTTACAGTCATTCCGAGGGCAAACATCAACCCCGCGATCGCAACCACCAGGAATAAACCCAACGAAGTCTTTTTCGACTTGAGCGCCAGGAATATTCCCAACGCCAGCGATGCGATTAGTTGCAGCACTTCGGAATAAGTCACCCAATGATTGAAGAAACCGGTGGCGCGCCAGTCGCGGCCGCGCGACCAGCCGCTGATCCCGAGTTGCTGTAATGCGTCCGTGCCCGGCAGTAGTTGTGCGCGCGGGACTTCGAGTTCGGGCATCCACTCGATACGGTAGATCCTGATTTTCGCCGCGGTCGGACCCGCGGCGAGTGCGGAGGCAAGCTCTTCCGGCGTACCGATCCGCCGGCCATCGACGCTCCAGATCGTGTCGCCTCTAATCACCGGTGTTGGCTGGTTGACGGTTCTGGTGCGAAACATTGCTTTCGAAAGTGGACTCTCCGGCTTAACGTCCTCAACTTTCACGCCTCTTCCAACCGCGAACTGTCCCGCCGTCCACAACACGTTGATCATGCACGAAGCGATCAACGCGATCGCCAGCAACCGCACCAGTTCAACGAACCAATGTTTTGCGCTACCAGGTACACAATCGTAAACAAACTCGCCGCGCGCATCTTTCCGATCGAAGTCACTGGACTATAAGAGAAGACTGCCGAGATTCCGCTGAGCACGAAGAATCCAAATAAGGCGTAATCGACGGGTGAACGGAAGAGGACGGGGCGAGGATAAAAAGCAAAACGCGCGACCCAGAGCGCCATGCCCAGGAGCCATGCCGCCTGTGTTATCGCGATCGAGTGAGGCGCGAACACCGCGATTAGAAACAGGCACGCGATCACGCCTCGCTCGAGGCTATTCGAAATCTGCATCATAGGCATATTAGAATGCTGCTGGTCTATTAATCCATCGGAAAGTATTCCATCGAAAAAGGAATTCCATGCGCGTCATTCTGCTAATCCTGTTAATCGCGTTGCCGGCAATCACGACACAATCGCAGTCGCTCGCCGAACAAGTCAAAACAATTCAGGACGATGCGCGTGTGCGGGCGGCATTCGATTACATCGACCAGAACCACGACGGAATTCTGCGCGAATGGATCGCGATTACCGAGATCAATGCGCCTTCCAAACAGGAACAGGAGCGGGCCAAATTTATCGAGAGCCTGCTTCGCAAACACCAGCTCAACATTCGTTACGACACTGCCGGCAATCTGATCGCGACGCGCAAAGGCGCCGGCGGTGGTCCAGTCACAGTTTTCGACGCGCACCTGGACACAGTTTTTCAACCCGGACTAAAGATCAAGGCGACTGTCCGGGATGGGCGTGTTTATGCACCGGGCGTCGGCGACGACACGCGAAACATCGAAGCGTTGCTCGCAACGATTCGCGCGCTTGATGCCGCCAAAATCAAAACAAAAGGCGATCTCGTTTTCCTGTTCACAACCGACGAGGAAGCCGGCATGACAGGCGCGAAGCAGTATACGAAAGACAACAAAGGAAAGGTGGACTACTACATTGCGCTCGACGGCGGTTATGAAGGTTTCACGTACGCCGGCATCGGGATCAACTGGTACCGCCATCACTTCATTGGACCAGGCGGCCATACGCGTTCCCGAACGCCGCCCTACTCTGCGACCCTCCCGATGGCGCGAGCTATTGCACGCATTTACGAGTTGAATGTTCCCACGAGTCCGTCGTCAAATTTGAACATCGGCATGCTTGGTGGATCGGAAGTGGTAAACGCAAAAGCTGCGGATGCGTGGTTTTCGGTTGACCTGCGTTCGACCGACAACAACGTTATCGCCGATCTGGAGAAGAAGATCGCGGCGATTCTTGACGAGGAAGCAAAACGCGTGGGCATGACGGTGAAGACTGATGTGATCTCGTCGTCGCCGGCGGCGGTGCTGCCGGGCAATCGCGAGTCACATTTGGTGAAGATGACGGAAGCCGTTCACCGCGCGATGGGGTTTGATCCGCCGATCGGAAACGCGGGTTCAAACAACTCGAGCGCCGCGCTCCTGCAGGGAATCACCTCGATCTCGACGGGTGCCGGTCCGTGCAGCGACACACATGCGCTGACGGAAAACTGTGAGATTGAGCCGCTTTACCGGGGAATCAAGAAGATCTTGTTGTTGGAGATCGCGCTTGCAGGGCTGGCGCCGTAGCACTTTCCATTTTGGAGTGCGGCGGCTTGACGCCGCTTTGTTCTCGAGTGTGTGTGCTCGGGACTAAAGCGGCGTCAAGCCGCCGCACTCCAAATGGATCAATGTCCCTCACCGCCAAGCATCACGAAGCCTGTGCGGAGGATGATTTTAAATCCAGCAGCAGCGACCAGTTCTCTATATAAAAAAGGTCGAGCCGCACCATCTCTTCAAACGGCAGACGGTTTCTTCCGGATACCTGCCACAGACCGGTTAGCCCGGGTTTCATGTCGAGCCGCTTGCGGTGCCACAACTCATAAGCCTCGACTTCGTACGGAATCGGCGGGCGTGGTCCAACCAGACTCATATCGCCTAAAAGAACGTTCAACAACTGCGGCACTTCATCAAGACTCGTTCGTCTCAATATTTTTCCTACCCGCGTGATACGCGGATCGGCGAGCAGCTTGTAAGTCGGTTTCTCATCGTTACCGAGATTTGCTTCAGCGCGACCGGCGATGAAAGCGCGTTGATACTCACGATGAAGTTCCGGATCGGCGCCGGCCTTCATCGTGCGAAATTTGTAGAGCAGAAAGAGACGGCCGTCCATGCCGACTCGCTCCTGCGTATAGAAAACAGGCCCCTTCGAATCGAGCTTGATCAGCAGCGCGATGAGCACCCAGAGCGGAAACAAGAGAGCAATCGCGAGTGCGGCGATGATCAGATCCACCGTGCGCTTCAGGATCCGCGCGCTGCTTGAGAGTGGTTCGCGAAAGAGCCGTATCATCGGCATCACGCCGATTTGATCGATCTCGGTCTTGCGCGGCAGGCAGTTGAACAAACTGGGTGCGATGCGAAACTCAACACCGCGCCGGCGTCCGCAGCGCATCATTACTTCAAAGAGCGCGTCGCCATTCACTTGCGGGTCGGCAATGATCACTTCATTCGCGCCCGAGTCGCGAATCACTTCCGGCAGCGATTCGAGATTGCCGATCACCGGAACATCTTCGTACGTCATCAGGCCACCGGTTAGCGCGCTCGGTTCGGTATCCACCAGACCGATCACGCGATAACCAAGCGCCGGCCGCTCGCGCATTTCTCTGATAAACAACGAAGCTTCCGGACCCCGCCCCACTACAAGCGTCGGTATCAGGTTGATCTGGCGTTGGCGAACAAACGTTTGCGCCGATCGCATCAACAGTCTGATCAGGCCGACGACCACAAGTACAAAGAAAAAATCGGCTACAAACACACTGCGCGCGTATGAGAACGCTCGAAACTCAAAACCGCCGCGATAAAGAAACGCCGCTGCGACAATCAGCAACGAACCGACCGCGGTGGCTTTGAATATGCGAATGGCGTCGTCTACAAAAGAAAATTCACCTCGCACACGGTAGAGATCGTAATAACGAAAACTCAGGAGGCGAATTCCGACAACAAACAGTAGCAGCGCGCCGTAAGGCGCAAAGCGTTCGCTCCACGCCAGACCACCGTCTGGCGCGAATACCGAAATCCTCTCGCGAACATAAAACGCGACCATAAAAGAGGTCGCCGCTGCGAGTGCATCGACAATCACCAGACCGACCTTGACCGAAGGCACAATCCAGCGCGGTGCGCGTCCGGGAACACGCACGACACTCGCATCGATCGTCAATGGCCTGGTTCGTTCTGCTCGCACGTTTACTCTAGTATTAATCGCACGACTTCGTCGATTACGTCGACGTATCGTCGCGGATTGGCCGTCTGCTTTTTCTGCACCGGCAAGTCGTGCAGCTCAGCCGTGTTCGAAATCCTGCGCAACCTGCCCTCCTGGACCAGTTCTTCATCAACTGCCGCCCACTGGCCCGCGTAAATACTCACCGCCGGAACTCCGAGAGCTGCTGCTTCGCGATTGATTGTTCCACCCGCACTGATCACAAGGTCACTCGCGGCGATTAAATTCGCACCATTCAATGGAGCAATCGGAACGATCAACCGATCGCGATTCGTTGCCGCGTATGCTGCTCGTTGCGCGTCGTTGCGCGGCAGCAGCACTACTCGAACGTTCTCATTCGCGAGCAACATCGCGAGCGCATCGTCAAACAACGTGTTTTGAAATCGATGATACAGAGCATCGTGTGCCGGTGGCCTCATCAGGACCAGCACATTATCGGGGCTCACGCCAAGCTCACACAACTGCTCGCTAAAGCGCGGGTCAGGTTTGAAGCCCGCGAGATACACATCTTCCTTTGTGCCTTGATACCGGCGCACTCTTCCCACGTGCGCGCCGTAATGACGCAGACGCTTCACCGGAAAACTTGCCGGCACGATCACGCGTGACGAAAAACGAAACGCGAGATGGTTCGCGGGCTGGTATTCGTAGTCCATCAACGTGATCGTTTTTATTCTTAACGCACGCGCCGCGAGGATTTGTGAATACGAATTGTGACTGACGGCGAGATCGAAGTGACGCCCGCGCGCCCATCCGGCAAGCGCCCACGCCCGACTCATGAGCGTTCCGGCCTTTGCTGACACAGCGCGCCCGCCATGAACGCCCACCACCTGCGCCTTAAAACCTGCCGCTTGCGCGAGCGGAACAGTTTCGGCGAAGTCGCGCGCAGTGATCTCGATCTCATGTCCGTGGGCCGTGAAGCGATCCACGAGGGCTTTGAAAAAGGGAACGTGAGGAGAGTTTGCCAGATCAATCCAGAGGCGCATTGGCGATCACCATTGAATCTCCACCAACTTGCCTCGCTCCCGCAGCGACGTTTCGGCTGCTTCAATCATATTCACCATGCGCAGGCCTGCTAATCCATCGGTCTCCGGCGTTTTGTTGTTTTCGATGCAGTCAATGAAATGAAGCGCCTCGGTCTGTAACGCTTCGGTATTGTCGAGCCGCGGCGCCCACATGTCGCCCGAGCGATAACTCACCAACAGGCGATAGACGTCTTCCGGACCAGGCGCGACGCTGATGCCCTTGTCGTAAACCTTCAGTTTCTCGCTCGGCTCGAGATCGTCGTACAAGATCATCTTTTCACTGCCGCCGATCAACGTGTGACGAACCTTTACCGGCGTAAGCCAATTCACATGAACGTGTGCGATCTGAGCGCTTGGGAAGAAGAGCGTGATGTAGGCGACGTTTTCAGGCTGGCCAGGCACGTGACTGATTCCGGTGGCGGAGATCGCGACGGGTTTCGCCGGAAGCACGTAGTCCATGATCGAAAGATCGTGAATCGCGAGGTCCCAGATCACGTTGACGTCATGTTGAAAAAGACCGAGGTTAACGCGCACGGCGTCGTAGTAATAAATCTGGCCCAGTTCGCCTGAGGCGATCAATTCGCGAATCTTGCGTACGGCGTCGGTGTAAACGAAGGTATGGTCCACGAGCAGAACGAGGTTGCGCCGGGCGGCTTCATCCACGAGCCTTCGCGCATGATCGGATTGTGCGGCGAGGGGTTTTTCGACAAGCACGTGCTTGCCGGCTTGCAACGCCGCCATCGCGAGATCGAAATGTGAAGAAACCGGCGTGGCGATCACAACCGCGTCGATCTCCGGATCGTTGATCAGAGCGGTTGAGTCGTTGCACGTCTTTAATGCCGGATAGAGCTTGCCCAAAGACGACAGGCGTTCGCCACGCAGATCACAAACGCGCGACACCGCGGAGCCGGGCGCCGCCATGAAATTTCGCACCAGGTTAGGGCCCCAGTAGCCGTATCCGATTACGCCAACTTTGATCATCTCTTTTTTCGAACGTCGCCGATCACACGCGCCGGCACACCGGCGACGATCGCGAAGTCGGGAACATCTTTTGTTACAACCGCGCCCGCTCCAATCAAGGCGCCTTCGCCGATCGTTACGCCGGCGAGAATCGTCGCGTTGCTTCCGATGCTTGCGCGTTTCCTGACGGTCGTCTTCACGACTTGCCAGTCAGCTTCGGTTTGCAGTGCTCCATCGGCGCTAACGGCACTCGGATAGACGTCATTCGTAAACATTACTCCATGACCGATAAAACACTCGTCTTCGATAGTGACGCCTTCACACACGAAACTGTGCGATGAAATTTTGCAGCGTGCGCCGATGCTCGCATTTTTTTGGATCTCGACAAATGCTCCGACCTTTGTCTCGTCGCCGATCGAGCAGCCGTACAGGTTCACCAGATCCGGTTGAAAGATCCGCACGTCGCGTCCGAGGATTACATCAGGAGAAATCGGCATCGATTAGTCGCACACTTCGAGCAAACGCGCGAGCGCATAAAGCATCCAGGCCTGAGTCCAGCGCATGTATGGTTTGCGCACCGTATGAAAACGTCGTCGTTGATAATAAAAGAAGCCGCGATCGTCCCGCAGGTTTCGGATCGTCCAGGACGCAACATTCTGGGCCAGTTTTACAGCGTCGCCGTCGAGTTCGCGCAACTCGATGAAAGTAACAATGGCGCTGGCTGCGGCGTGTGCATCCGCGGGATAAGGCTGGTCATGGTAGTATTTCGGCCAACCCTCCGCAAGAAAGAAGTTGTTCTTCCAGATATTGATAGCCGCGCTCGACGGCCGGTTGAAACTCCAATCCGAGTCGCTTTAGCGAAAAGAGCACGTAAGCGGTATGAAAATTATCGATCCACGATTGTTTCGGATCGGCGCCGTACGTCCATGAACCGTCAGCACGTTGATTGTTGATTACATAACGAGCCGCGCGCTCGGCAGCCACAATGAGTTCGCGCTCACCGGTTAAATTACCAACACTAGCGAGCACTTCCGCCGCCAGCAAACTCGCATTGAAGATACGTGTGTTCGTGTTTGGCGCGTAGCTGAAACAAAGCTCACTCTCGGTTTCAACCGTTCGCGGCAGATCCTGCAATATAAAATCGCAAACACTTCGCGCCGCTCGTAAATACTCATTCGATGAATCGTGTGTCGCTTCGATCAACGCCCGCGCCGCAAACGCAGTCGGCACAATCGTCGGCATCCCTCTCGGCGCAAAAAAATTCCGGCTTTGCCAGTCGAAGTTATATCCCCAACACGCACCGGCATAACCCTCAATGCGCATCGAAAGCAGTTGCGACAGAAAACTCTCCGCCTGCCTCTTTGACTCCGCTTTCCCGTCACGCCTGTACTTCGCCAGTTGCGCAAGCGCAAACAAAGCAATCCCCTTCGCGTTTCGCTCGGCCGGCACACGCGCGACGCTGCGAAGATCAAAAGGAGATCTTTTTACCAGTTGTGTCCAGATGAAACGGGCGTTGCGGGACTGTGCGAGGGGCGTCGCTTGAAAGACCTGGCTATTCAACGCGTCGAAAGGATCGTGCCCGGCGAAATCGTGTCGTTGGCACCAGGAAAAAAGTTCGTCATGTGCAGTTTGAATAAGACGGCTTGATTCGTTCACGCTTGACCCGATCAGTTAGCCTTGCCTGCTTCCGACAGAAGTCTCGATCCGGCGCGGCGTTTCGACAAAGCTCTCGTGCCAAAGCTCAAACATCAATAACGTCCACAGCAGCTTGCGGTGATTCGCGATGCCTCGTTCATGTTCGTCCTGCAAACGCGCGACGTAATCTGGATTGAAGACACCCGCGCGGCGAACGCGTTCGGGCGATAAGAGATCTCTCGCCAGCGGTCGCAGCTTTTCCTTGAGCCATTCCGCAACGGGAACTCCAAAACCTTTTTTGCCTCGCCGCGTCACAAACGGAGGCAGCAACTCGTTAACGGCCTTTTTCAGAATGTATTTGGTTTTCTGACCACGCAATTTGTAGTTGGCCGGAAGCGAGGCGGCGAATTCCGCGACGCGTGGATCCAAAAACGGCGCGCGCACTTCAAGCGAAACCGCCATGCTCGCGCGATCGACTTTCGTCAAAATGTCTTCCGCGAGATAAAGACGTGTATCGACGCTCTGCATCCGCGTAACAGGATCCTGGCTGTCACACTCCTCCGCGATCTGCCGTGCGGCGGCATAGATCTCACCATCCGTTGCGGCTAAGACTTCCGGCGTCAGCAAGTTGGCCTGCTCGTCGGGTGTAAACGATCCAAACCAGATGTGATGCCTCGCGACAGGGTCGTACTTCGCGCCGGTTACAAATCGAAGCGCCTTGTAATCGAAGGACAGGTTCTTTGTCTTCACTGGCAACAAGCGGACGAGAGGTTCGACCACACGCGCACGCAAGGCGTGAGGCAGTCGTTTGTAAAACTCGGCCCAGCGCAGGCCCGCATACATCTGATAACCCGCGAAGAGTTCGTCACCGCCGTCACCGCCGAGCGCCACCGTCACGTGCTTTCGAGTGAAACGCGAGAGCAGATAAGTGGGAACGAGCGAAGGGTCACTAAAAGGCTCGTCCATCCATGCGCCGATTTCGCTCACGAGGTTTGCCGCAAGATTCGAACTGAGGCGCTCTTCGTGATGATCCGTGCCGAGAAACTTTGCGACGCTGCGCGCGTAGGCCGACTCGTCAAACGAAGCTTCGGCAAACGAAATCGAAAACGTCTTCACGGCTTCGGACGAAGCACGAACTGCAAGCGCGGCAACACTCGATGAGTCAACGCCGCCGGATAAAAGCACACCCAGGGGAACGTCGGAAACCAGACGCATCCGCACGGCGTCGGCCAGCAGATCCTGCAAATGCTCGGCGGCTTCGATCTCGGATGGAATGGGTTCGGATACTTTGTAACTCAGTTGCCAATATCGTTCGATGCAAACTCGTCCATCTTCAAGCACGAGCTTGTGCGCCGCGGGAAGTTTGTTGATGCCTTCGTAGATCGAGAGCGGTGCCGGCACGTAGTCAAACGACAGGTAATGCCGTAGCGCCTGTAGATTGAGCGCCGGTTTCACGCTCGGGTGGGCCAGCAAAACTTTCGGCTCGGAAGCGAAGACTAATGTGTTATCAAAAACGCCCCAGTAAAGCGGTTTTTCGCCAAAACGATCGCGAGCGAGCAGCAGCCGGCGGCGTCTGCTGTCCCACAAAGCGAACGCAAACATGCCGTTGAGCTCGCGAACCATTTGATCGCCAAACTCTTCGTAGAGATGCGGAAGAACTTCGGTGTCAGAGGTGCTGCGAAAAGAGTGTCCACGTCTCTCGAGATCCGCGCGCAGCTCGCGGTAGTTATAGATCTCACCGTTGAGAACGACCGCAACACTCCGATCTTCATTGAAGACGGGCTGTTCACCTGTGACCAGGTCGATGATCGCGAGCCTGCGCATGCCAAGCGCGGCGCCGCTCGTAGTAAACAATCCTTCGGAATCCGGGCCGCGATGGACCATGCGTTCACACATGGCGTGAAGCAGTTCGCGGGCGCCGTCAGGAGGCGGCTTGTGAGTATCGAAGTTGGCCCAACCGGTAATTCCGCACATGTTGGTGTTACTCGTTAAATCCCAACCGCTCGCGCACTGCGTAAATCGCTTTCGCCTGCGACTCGTGATACGTACGCACAAGCATCTCGGCAAGCAGTCCCATCAGCAGGAACTGCACTCCCACCGCAAACATAACGATGCTGAGAATCGGCAGAGGCGTTTGCACGAAGTCTGCCTTGTGAAAGATCTTCAGAAAAACCGCGTACAGTCCACCTAAAAGAGAGATCGCAAACGCCAGCATTCCAAACGAGCCAAAGACGTAGATCGGTTTGGTCTGATACGACGCCATAAACTTGATCGTCATCAGGTCGAAAATAACTTTGATCGTTCTCGACAGCCCGTACTTCGATTTGCCCATCGTGCGCGCGTGATGTTCCACGGGTATTTCGGTAACGCGAGCGCCGGCCCAGGCCGCGTAGATCGGGATAAAGCGGTGCATCTCGCCGTAGAGTCGAACGTCCTGCAACGACTCACGCCGGTAAGCTTTCAGCGAGCAACCGTAATCGTGAAGTGGGACGCCGCCAATCCATGAAATCAAGCGGTTCGCGAGCATCGAGGGAATCTTGCGCGTGATCATCTTGTCTTTGCGATTCTTGCGCCAGCCGGAAACAACGTCGTAGCCCTCGTCCAGTTTCTGCAACAGACGAACGATGTCAGCCGGATCGTTTTGCATATCGGCATCCATCGGAATCAGCACCTGTCCTTTGGCTGCATCGATGCCCGCCGCCATGGCCGCGGTTTGACCATAGTTTCGGCGGAGGGCAACTACGCGCACACGTGGATCGAGTTGGGCGATCTCGCGCAGGATTCTGAGACTTCCATCCGTAGAGCCGTCGTCAACGTAAACGATCTCCGCCGAACGCCCGAGAGACTTGAGCGCTTCGTCGAGCTTTGCGTGCAGCGGCAGCAGATTAGGCTCCTCGTTGAAGACAGGGAGAAAGACTGACACTTCAGGGCTGGCGTTCAGTGGACGCGCCGGCTCGAGGTTTTTCAACTGTTCCTGTTCGTCGAGAATCTTCATGAATTGCAGCGTAGGGACGATCCTTAAACCGGGCGCCTCCATGGCGGTGCGCCGCTCCGGCATTCTAACAGTTTTTCACTGCGCTCTCGTCTGAAACCACTCGATAAAGCGGTGTAAACCCTCCTCGATCTGTGTCTGCGGATTGTAGCCGAGCAATGCCCGGGCCTTTGAAATATCGGCAAAAGTTTGGGGAACGTCGCCGGGTTGTGGCGGCTGGCGATCGATAACGGCGTGCATGTCGAGCTCTTTTTCGAGTAATGAGATCAATTCACGGAGTTCGACGGTTCGCGATTCACCGAGATTAATTACTTCGTAGTCGCTCTTGTCGTAATCGATGGCGGCCATGACGCCCTGGATGATGTCGTCAACATAAGTGTAATCGCGCCGGGTGGTGCCGTCGCCGAAGACCGGGATCGGTTTGCGCGCGCTAATCAGTTTGGCGAATTTGTGAATCGCGAGATCTGGGCGTTGTCGTGGTCCATAGACCGTGAAAAAACGCAGGCAGACGCAACGCAATCCGTAGAGATGCGAGTAAGTATGACAAAGAAGTTCGCCCGCGCCCTTGGTGGCGGCGTATGGCGAGATGGGTTGGCGGATCGGATCGTCTTCGCTGAACGGCACCTTTGCGTTTATTCCATAAACGGAGGACGAGGACCCGGATACAAATTGCTTGATGTTTTTACGGCGCGCCAGCTCCAGCAGGTTTAAGGTGCCGTTGATGTTTGTTTCCGCGTAAAGCTGAGGTTCGGAAAGCGATGGTCTAACGCCGGCACGGGCTGCAAGATGCACCACGCAATCGAAGTCGTTGGTTTGGAATAACTGTTCGAGTGTCGCCTGATCGCGAATGTCGGCTTCGGCGATCTTGTATCGTGGATCTGCGATGTGAGCGCTGATGTTCGCGCGCTTAATCGCAGGATCGTAGAAGGTGTTGAAATCGTCAACGACGGTAACGCGTTCGACGTCTGTCGCCAGGAGTCGATCGACTAGATGCGAGCCGATGAAACCCGCACCGCCGGTGATGAGAAGATTCTTCATTGTTTCTTTGTAGCATAAACCCACAGATGCCAGCCCCATCTCGACGCCATTTTTGATTCCAGCGAGCGTGGAAGAATTGAGCCGAGCAGAGGGATCCAGCGCTTGTTTAAAAAATAGGTTCGCATTTCGACGCGGGAAAAGTCTTTGAAAAGCTCGCGTGCTTCCGCGCGGGAATAAACCCGCGCGAGTGGATTGCCGGCGCCATCGGTGTTGCGGCTCAGGAATTCTTCGGAGTTCAGATAGTCGCGTTGTGCTCGTAACTGTTTCGCATGTTCTCGGAGCGACTCTTCCGGTTCACCTGTTAAGGAGTGAACGAGTCGTAAACCCGCGTTCCACTTCAAGAGATGTACGCCGGCGCGGCGAAGCATGGAAATATTGACGCGGTAATTGTAGGAGTCGCGATGGTAGAGCATGACCATGGCTTGTCCACCGGGACGCAAAACTCGATGGATCTCGCGGACGGCGCCGGCCGTGTTGGGCGTGTGATGAAGCACGCCGTGAGAGTAGACCAGGTCAAATGAATCGTCGGGAAAATCGAGGCGTTCTGCGTCGGCGACACGGAAGGCGCCGGGCAGTTGAAATAAAGCGAAGCGTTGCTTTGCCAGATCGACCGCGGCGTCGGTTAGATCGATGCCGGTATAAATTGCGCCCGCCTTTGCAAACTGTGCTCCGTCAGTTCCGAGTCCACATCCGATTCGAGCACGCGCAGGTTCTTCGAGTGGGCAAAGCCGGCGGCCGCTGGAATGTGCCACTCCTTTGTATACCGGTGCTCTTCGACGAGTTCATAAAACCTGCGGGAACCAGGTTCAGCATCGGCAAACTTGGTCCCGCACGGGTGTTCCTGCCAGAAGGCGCGGACTTGTTCCTTGAGTTTGGAATTCTCTTCGGACATGCGAAAGCAGAAGAGGATACCAGCGTAGGAACATGATGGACAAAGATCGATCGGACGCCGAGCGGCTTATGTTACCGGAGCTTGATATTTTGATTGCTTCACCGCCTTGCGCCTCAGGGCCAGCCTTGCTGGGCGAAGCCGCCATGAGGCACAAGGATCAGCGAAGGTCGTTGGGGTGAGGATCCCAAGTTCGGCTGAGGACACCCACATGTCCGCCAGTTGATTTTGCCCCCTCTCTCAACTGGGCCGAACTAAACGCAACGCGAGAACTTCTCGATCTTGCCATTCTTATCAGTTGCTCTTAAAATCGCGCAACACGTTGAATGGCAAGGGGTGCGCTTGACGACGTGCGGACTATACTCACTCTACAAAGAGAAATCCTTAGAACAATATCAAAGAGTTATTAAGTTGTTCTCAAGGTCCTTATGCCTCATAACAACGGCTGCTACGAATTTGGACCATATCGTCTCGACACGATTCGCCGCGTGCTCACGCGCGACGGGGAAACGATTTCACTCGCGCCAAAAGCCACCGAGATCCTCACGATGCTTGTCACGAATGCCGGTGAGTTGGTGGAAAAGGATGAGCTGCTGAAGCGGGTTTGGCCCGACACATTTGTTGAGGATTCCAATCTCACGCAGAACATTTTTACGTTAAGAAGAGTCTTGGGTGATGAACGTCCTGGGCCAAAGTACATCGAGACCGTTGTGCGGCGTGGTTATCGATTCATCGCGACTGTCAGAATGGTTGATGGTAATCAGGCGACGGAGTCTGAAGATGATGATCCGGCGGCTTCGCCACGACCGGTGGTTGCGGTCCTGCCCTTCTTTAACAACACGGGTAATGAGGAGCTGGAATATCTCGCTGAGGGTGTCACAGACAACATCATCAACAACCTCTCGCGTGTGTCGAAGCTCCGCGTGATGTCGCGGAGCACCGTCTTTCGTTTCCGAACCAGGGATATAGATCCGCAACAGGTCGGCAGGGATTTGGGGGCTACGGCGGTCTTAGTGGGGACGATCAACAGCCGGGCCGCGGGTGTAGGGATTGCGGTTGAGTTGGTTGACGTTTCGAATGGGTGGCAGTTGTGGGGCGAGAGTTTTGATTCGCGAGAAAGGATCTGCTCGAGATTCAGGCTGCGATCACGCGACAGTTGCTGGCTGCGCTGAAATTACAGTTAACGGGTGAGGAAGAGAAGAGAGTCACTGCGCGGTATACGGAGAACGCAGAGGCTCATCAATCGTATCTCGAGGGCCGTTACCACTGGAGTCGCTACACCCGCAAGGGTATCGAGAAGGCAATCAAACACTTTCGCGAGGCCATCGAACTCGACCCCAACTACGCCCTCGCCTACGCCGGCATCGTCGATTGCTATCTCCGACTCGCCACCAACTACCTCCCCCCCGAGGACGACATCCCACGGTCCACAAGCGCGATGACATCTAAGCCTGACGGCACTCTCGCTGAATCCGATCGGATCAAACTGCGTTTTGAATGGGATTGGAAAGGTGTAGAACGCGAAATCCGGCGCGCAAACGAACTCAAAACGGCTTATCCCTCTGCGCCCCAGTGGTATGCCGCCTATAACATAAGCAGACAACTCTACCGGCAGTCGATGTCCGCCAAAAGGCTGAGAACGGGTGTGGACTCAGGGTCGAGGTTGGTACCGCAGATACGATCTGTAAAGCTGACGCCGACCGAGGAGGTTCAGATCCTGTGTTCTGTCGCGCGGGATCAGCTTGCAATCGGAAATTATGAGGCAGCCAATTTGATTCTTCGACAGTGGTCCACGGCAGGGAGATGGCCGAAGCTTGATACTTTGAATCCCTACGCCGCTGCGGACCTGCTCTTCACTTTGGGCACTCTCTTTGGATGCATCGCGGGCACGAACAAAACGGTTCACGGCCACAGACATGCGGAAGCGCTTCTCAATGGGGCAGTGGCCCTTTTTGAACAACTGGGGATAAAGGGTCGCTCCGGTGAAGCTCGAGTCGAATTAGCACGTTGTTACTATCGACAAGGCCTTTTCGATATAGCCCGAGAAGCACTATCCACAGCATATTCCGAGTTGCCGGAGGATGAGTTAGAGGTTAGGACCTTTTGCCTGGTCATGTGGGGAGTGGTTGAAAGAGATTCGGGACGTTTGAGGGATTCGCTAATCAAACTTCGTGAGGCGACAAACCTCGACGTTGAGAGACACCTGATAACCAACCGTTGCCACCACGACTTAGCTACGACACTCAAGGAACTGGCATTTTCCGAGGGTAATCAGAATTACTCGGATGAGGCCAAGGTTCACTTCCTACGAGCTCTCTATCAATCCGAAGTTCTGGGCCACCACCGCTTTGTCGCGGCAGTCGAAAACAATCTCGGCTTTTTGCTTCTAAATTTAGGGTTTCATGAGGAGTCGGAAAAACACCTGCTGCGCTCACACAGGTTATTCGAAGCCCTTTCCGATAGCGTTCGAAGTGCGCAGGTAAATGAGACATTGGCCCGGCTATATACCGAGACAAAGCAATTCGGGCTGGCGCAAGAAGTGATTGAGAGAGCTGTCGAGACTTTTGAACATACTGACGGTGAGGCCTTCCTGGCAGAGGCTCTGACGACGAACGGGGTCATAGCCTGCCGGCAATTCCGGTACAGCAAAGCAAAAACCAGTTTTGAGGCGGCTTATAGAGTCGCAGAGAGATGCCGCGACAACGAAGGAGCCGGTCGCGCTTTATTGATTATGTTTGAGGAAATGGGCGATCGGTTAGAGGACGGGGAAAAGATCCAAATTGCTGACAAGTTGGGAAGGTTGTTTGCCGCGACTCAACAGACCGCTTTGTCCGTGCGAGTAAAGAAGTGCATTGCTCAGATTGCACGTCAACAACCAAGTGAAGATGGAAATATATCAAACTAATCTCTATTACGAATTTGGCCCATATCGACTCGACCCCAATCGACGTGTGCTCACCAGGGCAGGTGAAACAATCTCACTGACACCAAAAGCCACCGACATCCTTCTCACGCTCATTCAGAACGCGGGACAGTTGGTGGAGAAAGACGAATTGCTGAAGGAAGTTTGGCCCGATACTTTCGTCGAGGAGTCGAACCTCACGCAGAACATTTTCACCCTTCGACGAGCTTTAGGTAACGAACGTGTGGGGCCCAAATACATCGAGACAGTTACACGACGTGGTTATCGTTTCGCAGCACCGGTGAGGGTTATTAGGTCAGATGAGAGTTCCGTACCAGAAACGCAAAGTAATGAAGCACCTGCGAGAACAGTGGTGATCGCGGTTATGCCCTTCCTCAACGCCACGGGAAACCACGAACTGGATTACCTTGCCGACGCTGTTACGGACAACCTTATCAACAGTCTGTCTCGAATGCCTAAATTGCGAGTGATATCGCGCAGTACTGTATTCCGCTACAAATCCAACGACGTCGACCCACATCAAGTGGCAATGAAACTTGGGGCAAACGTCGTACTACTAGGAAAATTCAACCCGCAGCCCAACGGAATCGCGGTAATTGTGGAGTTGGTGGATCTCACTAATAACTGGCAGTTATGGGGCGATAGTTTTGACGCGAACACCAAAAATATTCTTGAAATCCCGGGCATGATCACACGTCAGGTGTTGGCCACCTTCAATCTAAACAGGGCGGATAACGAAGAAACCAGCGTTGCGACTCGCTACACGGAGAATAGCAAGGCCTACGAGGCTTACCTGGAAGGGCGTTATCACTGGAGCCAATATACGAGGGATGGGATTGAAACAGCGATTGGGCACTTTCGTCGAGCAATCGAGTTGGATCCTAATTATGCCCTGGCCTACGCCGGCATTGTTGATTGTTACCTCCGCCTCGCGACGAACTATCTGCCCCCCGAGGACGCCTTGCGTTGGTCCGAGAACGAATCAGCCTGTCGACTTGATAATGACCTTCGGCCGTTGCGCGAATCAGATCCACGAGTGAAGCTACGTTTCGAATGGGACTGGAAAAGTGCCGAACGTGAGCTAAGGCGGGCCGAAGAATTGAAAACCGATTACCTTTCAATGCATCAGTGGTTTGCCGCCTGTCAAAGGATCAAGCAGATCTATGACCGCTCATGTTTTTCAACTCTTCAGAATCAATCTAATAAACACGTTAACAACTGGTCTTCTTTATCGGCATTGCCCGGCCTTGTTCCTTCACTTGAATTGACATTAAGCGAGCAAGTACAGGTTTATTGTGCCATTGTTCGTGAGCAAATTGACGTTGGCAACTACGAGGCTGCCTGTAGAGTTCTTGAACCTTGGTGGTCATTCGGGAACTGGCCTAAGCTCGATGGTTTGAACCAGCGGTCTTGCGCTGATCTTTTATTAACTGCCGGAGAACTTGCAGGATGTGTGGCCAGCACAAAGCAATTACGGCGAGGTCAAAAACATGGCGAGGAATTGCTTAATGGTTCGATCGCGCTTTTTGAACAGTTAGGGTTTCGAACACAAGCCGCGGAGAGTAGAATCGAGTTAGCGCTCTGCTACTACCGCCAGGGTCTATTTGATATAGGACGCTCAACTTTGATCAAGGTGAGCGGTGATCTATCAGACAGAAATTGGGAACTTCGTAGCCTTACGTTGATAAGGCTTGCAAGCCTGGAACGACACTCCGGACGAATAAAAGACGCCCTCGCCAGATTGATGGAGGCTACGCCTATAGTTAAGCTTTCTGGGCCATGGGCTACTGGTCGTCACCATCTGGAGTTGGCCTCAACCTATAAGGATTTAGCTATCGCTGAAGGGATTACACTCTACTTTGAAGACGCACAGCGTTTTTACCTAAAGGCGCTTTATGAGTTCGAAGCCGTTGGCCATTACCGATACGTTGCAGTGGTCGAGAACAATATAGGACTCATGCTATTGAGCCTTGGCGCACACCAAGAGTCGGAAAGACATCTTTTACGATCCCGCAACCTTTTTAATGTTTTTTCGGATCACGTTCGAGGAGCGCAGGTAGAGGAAACACTGGCCCGACTTTATATTGAAACGCAAAGATATGCTCAAGCACATGAACTAATAGAGCGAGCGGTCACGGTCCTCGAACTTACAGACGAGGAAGCGTTGCTGGCCGAAGCATTGATAACGAATGGGGTCGTTAGGAGCAGGCTCCAAGAGTTGGCCAACTCCAAAAGGAGCTTTGAGGCAGCGTACAAAGTCGCAGAGAGGTGCGGGGATAGCGAAGGAGCTGGACGTGCTCTCTTGGTCATGTTTGAGGAGTTGTGTGATCATTTAGAGGCAACAGAGAGGGTTCAAATTACGGAAAAACTAAAGACCCTATTTGCCACCACCCAACAAAGCGCACTCCAACTTAGGCTTGAGGCATCCTTGGCCAAGATCATATCTACAAGATGCCCTGAGTGAGGCGCTTACATTCGGATTTAATCCGACGGGAAAATAAACCCTCTTAACAGGCTGAATCCCTTGATATGGGTACCCTCAGTTGAATTCGTGGCTTTGCACATGATAGACAAGACCTTTCTGCGGCATGTCGATTGCCGCACGTTCAGTTAGGGTTGATTGACGGCTAAGATGCTGCAACCTGACTTATTTACCGAGACAAAAGAGCGCGTTTTGACTGATAAGGATTCAAGTTGACAATCGGGTTACCAGTGCATGTAAACGATTAATAGAAGCTCCAACAGCCAAAACCGCTCAGCACTCTCAATCACTCCACCTCGGCTGCTTGACATTGAAGGCGTTGAAATCGCGCCCATCCGAGTGGTTGAAATAGTTCCGCTTCGCGTGGTTGAAATGGTACCCGTTCGAGTAGTTGATATCGTACCGGTCCTAGTGGTTGAAATGGTTCCGGTCTTTGGAAAGGCGCTGGTTGATACAACCAAGAGCAACACAGAGGCGCAAATGGCAAATTTTAGTCTTTTCATAACTTCTCCTGGTGAATAACGTCAGGGCGGTGGTCGGCGAAAGACATTATCTGCTGAGCCCTTCTTTGTCCGACCTTAACTAACAATTTAATTTCAAATTGATACTTCTCAAAGAGCGTGCCAGGGAATTTAACCATCGAATGTAAGCATTAAGTCTTACTCCTAGCTCAACTTAAGTGGAGAAAAAATTGGAAGGAACAAAACGTCTGAATATCAGGACTTTGGTTAGTGAGTACACAAGATCGAAGCGCTTTCATTAATCATGTTGATTCCCTTGAGAAATTAATATAGAGCAAGTATGTACGCCGTTTCAGAGCTATGTATAGGGCCGTAGCAGTGCATATACGGTACACACCGCTTATGAGTTGAACACACATGGTAAACGTGGCCACCTCAAAAAATCTTGGTTTGGTCGATGGATTCCGGCTGGAGACTCTGGAACTGAGCGAACGTGTTTTGACATGTTGTACTATTGCGCGAGAAAAAATCGAAATTGGAGATTATGACGCTGGGTGTAGCGTTCTCGAACCTTGGTGGACCTTCGGGCAGTGGCCCAATCAAAGTGGCTTGGAACGTTTGGCCGCGGCTGAGCTACTCTTAACAACTGGATCGCTGAGTGACGCAGTCGCTAGAGCAAAGCGAATTGTGGGGGGACAAAGACTCGCCGAAGCGTTAATCAGCGGGGCTATCGCTCTGTTCGACCACTTAGGCGAAAAGATCAGAGCAGTAGAAGCTCGCATTGAACTCGGATGCTGCTATTACCATCAAGGATTATTCGATATCGCTCATTCAACTTTGCAATCATGTGTTGGAGAGCCTTACCGAGGATAACAACGAACTGCGTGCGGTGGCACTTATTAGGCTGGCGATTGTAGAACGCCATTCGGGTCGATTACATGAAGCGCTTAGCGTTCTTGAAAAAGTCCCGGTTTTTGAACAATTACAAATCCCTGGACTAAGGGACGGTTTCAGACTGAGATGGCCAACACACTAAAGGAGTTCGGAGTTGCCGAGGGTCGAAAGGATTACTTCGACCAAGCGCTAAGCCACTATCAAGAAGCTTCACGCACAGTTCGAACAAGTGGGGAATCTGCGCTACGCGCTGCCGTAGAAAACAACCGTGGATACCTTTTACTAAGTCTCCAAAGATTCGAAGAGTCTCTAACCCATCTTGAACGCGCTCGAAACCTATTCAATGGGCTCAGGGATACAATTGGCTGCGCCCAAGTTGATGAGACATTAGCCCAACTCTATTTGGTCTCAGGAAACTATGAGTTGGCAGAGCGGTCGATTAAACTTGCGGTGGAGACGCTGGAGGGTAGTGGTGAAGATGCACTCCTGGCTGAGGCTCTGACTACCCAAGGGCTGATTCTATGCCGTTTGGGTCATCGACAAGATGCCAAACCGATTATCGAACGGGCAAGACGCGTAGCGGAAAGATGTGGTGACCGGGAGGGCGCAGGCAGGGCGCTGCTGATCCTTATCGAGGAGATGTGTGAACAGCTCGCCGACGATGAGCGGCGGGAGATTGGGGCGCAGGCTAACCAGTTGCTCGCCAACTCCCAACAACACGCCACCCGCGAACGCCTGCGCAAGTGCCTTGAAACCATCGCCGAGGCTCACACCCGCTACGAAGCCCAACGCGAACAGGAAATTCACGCCCAGAAAATGGCCGCCCTCGGTGAATTGTCATTCGGCGTCGCTCACAACGTGAACAACACCCTCACCGGCATTCTTGGCCGCGCGCAGCTAATCCTTCGTAACAGTAACGATCCCGCCAAAATCGAGGCGGGCCTCGAACTGATCATCAAAAGCGCTGAAGACGGTGCCCACATAATTCGCCGTATCCAGGATTTCGCCCGGCAGCGTCCGAGTCGCGAGTTCGAAACGATCTCGGTTGCAGAACTGCTCAAGGATGCCTGCGAGATGACACGGCCTCGCTGGGAAGCGCGGTCCGAATTTGCTCCGATCCGTTTTGCTCTCCACGCCGATTGCAAAGCGCACGTTAAAGGTGACCCGGTCGAACTCCGCGAAGTGCTCGTCAACATGATTTACAACGCTATCGACGCGATGCCATCCGGCGGTGAAGTGCGGGTCACCACCCAGGAAAATCGAGACCGCGTGGTCGTCTATATCACTGACACCGGTACCGGTATGGGACCGGAAGTGAAGCAGCGTCTCTTCGATCCGTTCTTCACAACCAAAGGCAAAGCCGGCACGGGAATGGGCCTGGCGGTGAGTTTCGGTATCATTCGCCGGCACGAGGGCTCAATCGAGGTGGATAGCGAACAGGGCCGTGGCACGACCTTTAAGATTTCACTGCCAAAGGTCCCAGCCATGTCGAATGACGTCGGCAGCAATGTGCCAGATTCCGTTGTGTCGCCTTCGGACGAGAAAGTTCGCGTGTTGGTAGTTGACGACGAAACACACGTGCGTGAGGTCCTGATCGAGGCGCTGGAGGCGGACGGATGCGAAGTTGTGTCGGCACAAAGCGGCGAAATTGCGCTGGCTCTTTACGATCAATATGAAGGCCGGTTTGACGCGGTCTTCACCGATATCGGCATGCCTGACATGAGCGGGCTGGGAGTTGGTGACAGAGATTAGAGAGCGCTCGCAAACTATGCCTATCGCGATTATCAGCGGTTGGGCCGACGCGATAAGCGTTCAGACGAGAAATGCGGTAAAGGCTGACTGGGTAGTGGCGAAGCCGTTCGACATCAACAAGATCTCGAGCATTGCGCAGGAGATCGCACAGCGCAAAATGGTTTAGGCGCTGGCGCTGAGGTCGTGGCGTTCGAGTTTTAGGTAGAGACCGCGACGCGTTAATCCAAGCTCACGTGCGGCGCGAGAAATGTTCCCGCTATGGCGGCGTAATGCATCGGCAATCATCCGGCGCTCAACTTCCGCGAGCGCTTCCGCCAGAGTGCCACCTGTACTTTGCAATCCCGGCGAAGGTATCGAAGTAATCGAAGCTGCCGCTGAAGGCGTCGTCGGAGATGAGGTTCGCTTTAGTTCCGGCGAAAGCTGTTCCGGCGTGATGATGGTCCCATCTTCGGCACGAGCAACGGTGCGCTGAATCTCATTGCAAAGCTGCCTCACGTTTCCGGGCCAATCGCTTACCATCAACAGGTCAACTGCCTGCGGCGTAATCTGTATGTCCTTGCGGCCAAACTTCGCCGAGTAATGATTCACGTAATAGTTGACGATTGTCGGTATCTCCGACCGGCGTTCACGCAAAGGCGGAACACGTAAGCGAATAACGTTGAGCCGGTAATAAAGGTCTTCCCTGAAACGACCCTGCGCCACCATTTCCTCGAGATCGGTGTTAGTTGCCGCAATGATACGCACGTCAACTTTGCTCGGACGTTGTTCACCCAGGGGCTGAATCTCACCTTCCTGCAAAAACCGCAGCAATTTTGGTTGTACGTCGAGCGGAAGATCTCCGATTTCGTCCAGGAAGAGCGTACCGCCCGCAGCAGTTCGAATCACGCCGTGAGAATCGTTGACAGCGCCCGTGAATGCCCCGCGCCGGTAACCGAAGAGGTAGCCTTCCGACAATTCCTTTGGCACGGCGGTACAGTTGAATGGCACAAACACTTTCGCGCGACGCGAAGAGATCGCATGGATGGCGCGGGCCACCAACTCCTTGCCGGTGCCCGATTCGCCGGTTACGAGGACAGTCACGTCCGAAGATCGAATCTTATGAACCTCTTCAACCAACTGCGTCATCGCGGGGCTCGAGTGGATGAACCCGGGCATCAAGCTCGTTCCGGTTAATTCATCAGAGTGTTCATTAGTGCCACTCTTCTGAGCACCAGCACGTAACGCGCAGACGTCCATGCCCAACTCCACGACACGCAGAAGCGGTTCAAGCGCCACTCCCTTTGGCAAGGCTGCGCGGTTCCGCGGCGCCAAATACATCTTCGCCTCCGGAGCATTCGAGGAGCTAAGTATGATTACTTCCGCATCGTGCTTACGGCAGTAACGATCGCGGGACGCGTCGTCGACAGCATCGAGTTCCACTGCAATTTTGACGCTCTCAGCCGGCGTGCAACCCATTGCAATTACAACTCTCGGTTGGCCACGCTCACCACGTTCGGTAATTACCACGCGCTGAGCACCAGTTTCCTGACGCATTACCGCGGCGAGTTCACGCAACAACAACTCCCGCGATGCAACCGCCTCGGCAAGACGCAGCGTTAACAATTGGGTCAATGCCGATTGACCTTGAAGGCGCTCGGGAGTCGCACGAGACAGATCTCTCAACTCTTCCTCGGCGCGCGAAAGATCGAGCTTCGCTCCCAGATCTCGAAACGTATTTAGCGCTCGGCTCAGGTGTTCACCTGCCCGATCCGGCAACATCGTCGAATAGGCTCGGCCCAACTCGAGGTGAGCGCGAGCAGCGCGATAGCGATCTCCAAGCATGTCGAATATAGAAACGCTGCTGCCAAAATGCTGAGCGGCAGCCGCAGCGTCGTTGCGGGCCATGTTCAGCATTCCGTTTAGCCTGTGTGCCTCGCCCGTGAAACCTAAGTCGGTGGCAGAATCGGTCGTTTGGGCACTAACGCACTGCAACTCCCGGCTGCACTCATCCAACTCATGCTTTAACAGATGCGCTTCCGCTGCAATCAAGCGCGACTCACAGATCGCCTGACGATCGCCGATATTCTCCGCAAGCGTGAGTGCTTCACTGGCTTTGGCCAACGCTTTATCGGGATCAGCAATAGCGACGTAGCAACGTCCAAGCGTTCTCAGAGCCTGACCGGCGTACCACTTATTTCCGTTCTCGGTCGCGAGGCCGACGGCTCGGCTGAGATAGTTCTTCGCTTCGTCGAGATTGCCGCGCAGCATGTGCAGTTCGCCTAACGAATCCAGGATCATCGGCACTTTAGCGCCCCGCTCATCCACTTCGGTCGCGAGCGCAAGTGCGCGCTCCAGTGCTTCCTGGGCCCGGTCCCACTGTCCGATCAATATTAGATTGATACCGAGGTTGTTATAACCATCCGCGGCGTTGGTCTTATGATCGGTCCGCTCGTAATAGGTAATCGCCTTCTTTAAATGATCGATTCCCTCCTGCGGCCGTTTGAGGAACCAACAGGCACCTGCCATGTTTGCGTAAGTTCTGCCCAGGACATAAGCCGCGGGCCGATCGCCAATCAGTTTGAGCGCCTGTTCGAGGTTTTCAAGTCCCGCTTCGTAATGACCCTCCTGGATGTCGGCAACGCCAACGCCGAAATACGATTCGGCAAGTCCGCGCCATTCGCCGCTTTGACGGTAATAATCCAAGGCCCTTTGAGCGTAATCACGGGCGATCGGGTATTCGCTGATCGTTCGATAAGTACGGGAGAGTGCGGCGTAAATGTGGCCCAGGTTCACGCCACCGCTTTCGGCGTAGTCGCGCAAAGTCGACTTGAGCATCGCGATGGCCTTGGGATGGTCGCCGTTGTAGTTGTATCCAAGCCCAATCTGAACTCGGAGGTAACTCACCGTTTGATCGTCAAGTTTGACGCGCGACTCCGGAGCTTCGTACATCGAAACAGCCGCCAGGAGTCGCGATAATGACCTTGTTGCTCGAGCGCGGTTGAAAGCGCACATCTGGCGAGTGCCAGAATTGTGGGACTATTGCGTGCGTTTGAAATGAGCAGCGCGAGCCGATCTTTAGCTTCGGTAGAAAGACCCTGGTCGAGCAGCGAACGCACTTCATCCAGTTCGCGCATTAACGACTCGGTAGTCGGCTTCACTCGTGAGCGAATTCTCACGCGAGCATCAGCGAGATCGACCACACCTCGCTCTGTAGGGGCATTTTCCAGATCGCGGCCAGGGAGACTGCGACCGACACGTTTATCCATTTAGTACCTATAAAAGATCAATCAAGCCGAGTTTTCATGATGCTGTTTATGGGAGGGACGGTGTCAAAACTATTTCCACCTACAGTTTTGCCGCGCAACCGTTTTTTATTCGTGTTGAATTTAACACATGACACGATTGGCGTACAGTTTTCTTCCGAACACAAAAGTGAATTTACACACAGGACGACAGGCGCTCGCCGGCTCCCAAATGGCGGCGGCGGAAGTAAATTCTCAAAATACACAGGTTATACGCAGTATTAACCAGGCTTCGCCTTGACACCCCAAAGGTCGGTCGCTATCATTTCCGTTTCCGTTTGCAGCGCGGAACTTCGCCTAGAGTTATATGTTTGAGTCGCTCTCGGATAAATTAAAACGCACGCTAAAGAATTTGCGGGGCGAGGGCGTGCTGACAAAGGAGCACGTCAACGCTGCGCTGCGGGAGATTCGTCTGGCGCTTTTAGAGGCCGACGTCAACTATAAAGTCGCCAAAGATTTTATAGCTTCGGTACAGCAAAAGGCCGAGGGGCAGCAGGTTTGGCAGGAACTCAAGCCGTCCGAGCAGGTCGTCAAAATAGTTTTCGACAAACTGGTGGAGTTGCTCGGAGGTCAGTCATCGCGTCTCGTCTTTACTAAACAGACACCAAACACGGTGATGGTGGTGGGCCTGCAAGGCTCGGGCAAAACCACCTCTACCGGAAAAATCGCGCGTTGGCTGGCTGCTAACCAGGATCGAAAGCCTTTGCTGCTTTCAGTAGACGTTTACAGGCCGGCTGCGCGTGAGCAGTTGAAAGTTATCGCGAAAGCGACCGGTCAGCAGATCTTTGAATATCCTCAATCAGACGATCCCATGACGCTTGTGCGCGAAGCCCAAAAGCACGCGCAGCAAACAGGCTTCGATACGCTTCTGATCGACACCGCAGGCCGACTTCACATTGACGATGAGTTGATGGAAGAGTTGGTCAGCATAAAAAGGGAGACACATCCTGTAGAAATCCTTTTTGTTGCTGACGCAATGACGGGTCAGGACGCGGTTCGTTCCGCTGAAGAGTTTCACCGGCGCGTGGGAATTACGGGAGTTATCCTGACCAAGATGGACGGCGACGCTCGTGGCGGCGCTGCATTGTCGATCAAACAAGTTACCGGGCAGCCGGTGAAATTTGTCGGCGTCGGCGAGCGTTACGATGCACTTGAGCCTTTCTATCCTGATCGAGTCGCGCAGCGAATTCTCGGAATGGGCGATGTGTTATCGCTCATCGAGGAAGTTCAGTCGAAGGTAGATCAGGAAGAAGCAGAGCAGCAGCTCAAGAAGATACAGAAGAACGAATTCACACTCGACGACTTTCGTTCGCAACTGCGCCAGGTTAAAAAGCTCGGCTCTTTCTCAAAGATAATGAAGCTACTCCCGGACCAGCTTCTCGGCGGTATCGGAATGCCGCAACTGGATGAAGAGCAGTCGAAGCTGATGGAAAAGGAGCTGAAACGCACCGAAGCCATCATCGACTCGATGACATGGGAGGAACGAAACGATCATCGCATCCTGAACGCGAATCGCCGGCGACGTATCGCTCGCGGTCGGGGACAGACGTAGCGAGCGTTAATCAGATCATCAAGCAATATGTTGAGATGCGTCAGATGATGCGGCAACTTTCCAGTTCCGGTCTCTTTGGCGGCGGCGGCATAAAAAGCAAGATGTTGAGAAAGATGACCGGCATGCCTGACATGGCCGGGTTTGCTGGTGACGCAGATGAGATGCCGTCGATGCCCTCAATGCCGCAATTGCCGGCTGGACCATCGCGGAAGAAGTTGAAAAAGAAACGAAAGAAGAGAAGATAGCGATCCGCCCAACGGTAGCGCTTCTAAAGGAGGAACGAATTGTTAGCGATTAAGTTGATGCGCACTGGCGCGAAGAAGAGCCCCTCGTATCGCGTGGTGGTGAAAGAGAAACAATCCAAACGCGACGGCGCTTACCTGGAAAATCTCGGCACTTACAACCCCACGAGAAATCCGGCTGAGATCAAGCTCAACCTGATCCGGGTCAACTACTGGATCGAAAAGGGCGCACAGCCGACCGATACAGTTAGCCGTCTGATCAAAGCGAGTTCAAAAGCGGAAAAGGCGCAAGCGGAAGCCAAGCCTGAGTTTGACTAATTAGGCTACTGTTGGTTAGTGCAACATTATGCGAGACGCTATTGAGATGATCGTGAAATCGCTGGTCGACGATAGCGATAATGTTGACATTCGCGAGGTCGAACAGCGCAATGGTACAACTCTCATCGAGGTGCGAGTTGCGCCAACCGATGTGGGAAAGATCATCGGCAAGCAGGGGCGAACCATACGCTCTCTGCGATCACTCGCCCGGATCGCGGGAACCAAAACGAACCGGCGCTACCTTCTGGAAATTGTCGAGTAATGCAGGAAGACGACGCGGGTTCGAGCGAGTTAGTGGTTATCGCTCGAGCAGTTAGACCACGCGGCCTGAAGGGCGAAATCGTTGCGGAGCTGCTGACGGATTTTCCGGACCGGTTTGAAGACCTCGAAGAGGTCGTGCTTGTTTCGCCAGGTGGCGAACAAAGAATCGGGAAAACTCGAAAGTTACTGGTTTCAAAACGATCGAGTGATACTGAAGTTGGCCGGTTACGACGACGTTGAAACCGCCAAAGAGCTGGTGGGTGTTGAATTCGCTGTTCCGGAATCTGAGCGCGTCGAGCTTCCCGAAGATCATTATTACGATTGGGAATTGGAAGGATGCGTCGTCAAAGTCGGCGGCGAGAGTATCGGCAAGGTTAAGTCGGTGATTAAGACGGGCGGCGTTGAGATCCTTCTCATTGTCGATGAAAACGACAAAGAACGGTTGATACCGCTCGCCGATTCGATTGTTGTTGAAATAGACCCGGTGGGAAAGACAATCGTAGTTGATCCACCGGAAGGGCTTTTGGATTTGTAGATCTTTGATTGGCACCTAAACGAATGCTACGCTTCGATATCATCACGATCTTTCCCGAGTTTTTTACCGAGGCGATCGATTGTGGGATTTTGAGGCGGGCGCGTAATGCCGGACTGGTCGACGTCAAGGCGCACGATCTGCGGCAGTGGACCACTGACAGGCACCACGTCGTGGACGACCGTCCGTTTGGCGGCGGCGACGGCATGATTCTCAAGCCCGATCCGATCTTCGCCGGTGTTGAAGCATTAACCGGGGCGTCGCGCAAAGAGGATTTCCCGCCAAAGACGCGAGTGATTTTGTTGTCGGCCCAGGGCCGCGTCTTTTCGCAGGCGTTGGCCCAGGATATTTCAGAGAACGCAGCCCAGGTGGTCCTGCTCTGCGGGCGCTACGAAGGCGTCGACGAAAGAGTTGCTGACGCATTGGCGACAGAGGAGATCTCGATCGGTGATTACGTGCTGTCCGGCGGTGAACCGGCGGCGATGGTACTGATCGACGCGGTAGTGCGACTGGTTCCGGGAGCGCTCGGGAGTGAGACATCAGCGCTTAACGAGTCTTTTTCTGATGGGTTGCTGGACCATCCCCAGTACACCCGGCCGCCGGAGTTCAGGGGAATGAAGGTTCCTGAAGTTTTGCTGAGTGGGAATCATGCGGAGATCGAGCGCTGGCGTAAGGAAGCAGCAATCGCGAAAACAAGGCGTATGCGTCCTGATCTGCTGAAATAGTTGAATTGAAAAGAGGAGCATCGAGCAATGAATCGATTGGATAAGGTAGAAGAGACCCAACTGCGTAATAACATTCCACAGTTTCAGCCAGGCGATACGGTCCGTGTACACGTGCGCATTAAGGAATCCGAGACCAAGGAAAGATTGCAGGCTTTTGAAGGCGTTGTGATCGCTCGCAAACATGGCGGTGCGCGTGAAACAATCACCGTGCGCAAAACGAGTTTCGGCGTCGGCGTGGAGAGAATTTTCCCACTGCACGCAACCATCATCGATCACATAGATCTTGTAAAACGTGGTCGCGTCCGAAGAGCCAAGCTCTATTACCTTCGCGGACTTCGAGGCAAGGCCGCACGCATCCGTGAGCGCGATACGCGAGGCACTCAGAGCGGTGATGCCCAAGCCTCCGCAGCGGGTAAAAAATAGTCAACCGCCGGCGCTAACCCGGCCAGCCGGCATGGGACGATGACGGGAGAAACCGATTGCGGATCGCAATCGATGCTCATTCGGTTGGGGCGAAGCTGGGCGGCAACGAAAGCTACGCCGTTAATCTGATTGAGGCGCTGGCGCAGATCGACAGCGTCAACAACTACACTATCTACGTAACGACGGACGAAGCACGCGATCGCTTCGGCCGTCGTTGGTCCAATTTCAAGGTCCGTTCCACTCTTCCTCATACACCGTTAATCAGGATTCCTCTTACGCTCAGCGCCGAACTGCGTAAAAATCCCGTCGATGTGCTGCATGTTCAGTTCACCGCGCCGCCTTTTTGTCCCTGTCCGGTTGTGGTCAGCATTCACGATCTTTCATTCGAACATTTGCCGCAAACATTCAATCGACGAAGCCGCACGCAGTTGCGTCTGACTGTGCGGCATTCCGCCCGGCGAGCCGCGCGCATACTCTCTCTTTCCGAACACACGCGCCGCAACATCGTGGAAACCTACGGCATCGACGCGGAACGCGTTAAAGCTATCCCTCTCGCCGCTCCGGACCATTTCGCCCCAGTCACCGACACCAGCGAACTTCAACGCGTGCGACACACTTATGGGATAGACGGGGAATATATTTTGTCAGTAGGTTCTATTCAGCCTCGCAAGAACTTGGGCCGACTCATCAAGGCCTTCGCCTCATTGCGAAGCAATAACACAGCAGATACGCTGCCCAAACTCGTGCTGGTAGGAAAGTGCGCATGGCTTTACGACGAGACATTGCGGGCCATCGACGAAGCGGGTGTGAGGGACGCGGTGATTTTGACTGGATATGTTCCGGAGACCGAACTTCCAGCACTATACTCAGGCGCAATTTGCTTCGTGTATCCGTCTTACTTCGAAGGGTTCGGTTTGCCGCCGCTGGAGGCCATGAAGTGTGGCGCTCCTGTGATTGTCGGTAACAAAACGAGTTTGCCGGAAGTGGTGGGTGACGCTGCGTTGACAGTCGATCCTTTCGATGTTGATGCGATCGCCGCAGCCCTCAAACGACTGCTGAACAATTCGGAACTTCGTCAGCAGTTGAGCTTGAAAGGTCAACAGCGGGCCAACACTTTTGACTGGCAGGAAACCGCACGCAAAACTCTCAAGGTCTACGAAGAAGTAGTCATGCAAACACCAGCGGGCGCGATACGTTAAACTTCAACCGATGCGTATAGCGATTCTCGGAACCAGGGGAATTCCGGCCAGCTACGGCGGATTCGAAACCTTCGCGGAGCACCTCTCCACGCGGCTCGTGGCCCGTGGCCATGATGTAACCGTGTATTGCCGTGCGCACTACGTTTCGCCAAGACAGTTGGAATATCACGGTGTTCGCTTGAAGGTCCTGCCGACGATCCGGCACAAGTATTTCGACACTGTCGTTCATACTTTTCTTTCAGCCGTTCACGCCGTCTCGGGCCGTTACGACGCGGCGCTGATTTGTAACTGCGCCAACGCTCCTTTTAGCCCCATCCTCAGGCTTACCGGAACGCCCGTGGCGATCAACGTCGATGGGCTCGAATATAAGCGTAAAAAATGGGGCTGGTTGGCGCGGCGATACTATCGAGTTGCCGAATACCTGTCGACCCTTTTGCCGAACGAGATGGTTACGGATGCGCAGGTAATTCAGGACTACTACCTCGCACGTCACAATGCAACATCGACCATGATCGCCTACGGCAGTGAAGTGGAACGACGTCCTGATCGGGCTGCGGTTCGCAAATGGCGTGTTGAGCCAAACCGGTACGTGCTGTACGTGTCGCGTCTGGAACCGGAAAACAATGCTCACCTGGTGATTGAAGCTTTTAAGAAGGTTCGAACCGCTTACAAACTCCTGATTGTCGGTGATGCACCTTACGCCGAACAGTACATCCGAAGCCTGAAAGCGTCGGCGCGCGGCGACAAACGGATTATCTTCACCGGCTTTGTTTTCGGTCAGGATTATCGCGCGCTCCAGCAAAACGCCTATTGCTATGTTCACGCAACGGAAGTCGGCGGGACGCACCCAGCGCTACTCGAAGCGATGGGTTACGGTAATTGTGTGCTTACGCTTGCAACGCCGGAAAACATCGAGGTCGTCGGGGATGCAGGCGTGCCGTATATCGATGAATTCGATCTGACGGAGAAGCTACAGCGAGTCCTGCGTGATGGATCGCTCGTTCAGGCTTATCGAAACCGAGCGCAACAGCGCATTCAGAGTCATTACGACTGGGACACAGTCGTGGATAAGTACGAACAACTCTTCGCGCAAATGTGCGGCAAGGAAACCGCGACTAAATCGGCCTTGCAGCCGCAGGAAGAGGCGGCAGGAGTTCTCGAGAAATCAGTAAAAACTTAATCCGAAGCTGAACAGAGAGGAGCCCCGCCAATTCGTAGAACTAACGGGGCAAAAGCGTAAAGGGCAGGTTCGGGCAAACAGGGTGGCTGTGCAATGTATGAGAATCGCTAAACAATAACGATTCATTCCGGCGGCGCGCTAGCGGGGTAGATAAGGCCGAATTAAAAAACTAGTCGCACCATCCAAACTACTGCCAGCAACTTCAAAAGGGGAAATCCAATAACCCTTGCAATCTTGAGTGTGCGAAATTATACGATTGAGACGTGACCTGTCAAGCACAATTTTAACTATTTTGAAAAACCCTCGTGACAGGTGGGGCTCCGGTGCGGTGGTAAATCTCACGAACTGTTCAATTCTGCCGGGGAATTACTCCCCGGAACGAGCTTGCTGGAGCCGGTAAGCCTGACGGCGTACCCCCTCCGAAACATTTCTGTTCTGACACAGAGCCTGAAGATCTTTAGTTCGAATTCGCGGCAGGAGGTTGATCACCGTCGGAACGGGCGTGCGCGGGTTTCGGGCGAGATTGTGAATTATCGGATAGGACCGAGCCCACGCGCGGTTCATCGCGATTAGACGGAGCACTTCATCAGCCACCGTTCGCATCGACGCAACATTCTCGATCTCCTGCTCACTGATACGGGGGTTTTTAACCACCGCAGAACAGACCACCTTGTTTGAATCGCGGATGAGAATACTGCGAGCTTCGCGGTCGCCCTTCATCGCCAGTTTCATCCTGTCCTTCGTATTCATGAACATAATCTTCCGAATCAATGAAACTCTCTCAGGATTGACTTCCTTGCCCTCGCGGCGCTCATTATCGATGACGCGCTGAACGTTCGCGGCTTTTTCAGCCTCACTCTCCGCAACCATATCTTCAAAGCGTTCGGACGGTAACCACGAGTCGTCGAGATCCGCGTCAGAAACTTCGATGTGCTTAGCGATCAACCAGGCATCGTCGAAGCTGAGTTCACCTGCGGGCGTCGTCAATTCAGCCGTTTCGAAAAACTCAGCCGCGGCGGTTTGGCCACGTGCTCTGAGCTCGTCGGCTATCTGGCGCGCTCCGCGTTCTTTTTCGAAAAATTCCTCGCGCGTTTCGCGGGCGCGTCGCTCGGCTTCCCCGCCGCGTGCAGGATTCCTGAGAATCGCGTCGATGATCTCAGGACAACGGACCAATCGCTGCTGATTGATGGTGATGAACTCCAAAAGCGAACCGTTCGAGGTGGTTGCGGCGAGTTTTGCCAGTGCCTGGTCCGGAGTTCGAGTGTTGAGGATCGTTGCCTCGTAAATCTCTCGTGTACCGTCAGGTTGTGTGGCCAGGTAGGCCAGAACGTTGGGCGCGGTATCGGTTGCGGTAGCCGCCAGCAGAAGATCTTCAGGCGTTTCGGCTTTAAGTGTTTCGCTTGCGGCTGAAGCAATCTGCGCGTCGTCGCTCGCAGTGAGGGCAACAAGAACTTCGAGCAGATCACTTTGTTGCAGGGGCAGCATGCCGCGCGCCGCTGCCAGCCGGGCCGGCTGCGGCGCACTGCCACTGATGATCGCCTGAACGACGGGATTGGTGGATGTGATTTCCGAGGTCAACGGAGATGATTGTATCAGCCGTTAATTCCGTGGCACTTCTTATACTTCTTCCCCGATCCACACGGACAGGGTTCGTTGCGCCCCACCTTCGGCTGCTCTCTGATAACGGTTTTTATTTTGCCGTCGTCTTCTCCGGCGGGAGCAGCGCCTTGATTCGGTCCGGTAAATCTCAACGACGCAGGCCGTCTCGCCATGCGTCTCTGCCGCAAGTCTTCGGGAGGTCGTTCAGAAACGACTTGCAGGTTGAATAGAGATCGGATCGTAGTGGTGTCGATGCGGTCAAGCATCTCCTGAAACAGGTCGAAACTCTGCTTCTTGTATTCGACGAGCGGATCCTTTTGACCATAACCGACAAGGCCTATTCCCTGTTTCAAGTGGTCGAGGGAAAGCAGGTGGTCCTTCCACTGTGCGTCGATAATGTTGAGCATGATGATGCGCTCATAAGTGCGCATCGCTTCCGGACCAATCTCCTGTTCCTTTCCTTCGTACTTGACCTTGAGGCGTTCCCAAATCGCGGCAACTACTTCATCCGTAGTCATGTTGGGAATGTCGAGCCGCTCCCTGTCCGCGTCGAAGTCGTAGATGGTCTTGATCTGGATCTTGTAGTTGTCGACGTCCCATGCATCCTGCGACACATCCGGATTGAGATACTGCTTCGTCAAATCCGACAACAGATCGTAAGCAACACCCGCTTGCGGCGGATCGCCCATCAGGTAATCACGCTGATCAGGCTCTTCCATCAATTGACGACGCAGACCGTAAATCGTCTCGCGCTGCTTGTTCATCACGTCGTCATACTCGAGCAGGTGTTTGCGTGCTTCGAAGTTTCGACCTTCAACAGACTTCTGCGCCGCCGCGATTCGCTTCGAAACCATCTTCGACTCGATCGCGACACCCTTCTCCATGCCGAGACGTTGCATCAGAGCCTTCACCTTGTCGCCGGCGAAGATGCGCATCAGATCGTCTTCGAGCGACAGGAAAAACCGCGACGATCCCGGATCGCCCTGGCGGCCTGCGCGTCCGCGTAGCTGATTGTCGATGCGACGCGATTCGTGACGTTCGGTACCGATAATGTGAAGGCCACCCAGTTCCACTACTTTCTGGTGCTCTTCTTCGACGATTTGCTTTGCCTGCGCAAACGCAACGCGCCACTGATCTTCGGTTGCTTCGTCCGGATCGATCTCCTCTTTCTTCAAAAACTCACGCGCCATGAAGTCGGGGTTGCCGCCCAGCAGGATGTCAGTACCGCGGCCCGCCATGTTCGTCGCGATCGTGACCATTCCTTTCCGTCCCGCCTGCGCGACGATCTCCGCCTCGCGCTCGTGATACTTAGCATTCAGCACGTTATGCGGAACCTTTTCTTTCAAGAGGCGCCGGGCGATGAGTTCCGAATTTTCGACGGAAACCGTGCCGACGAGAGTCGGTTGACCCTTCGTGTGACATTCCTTGATCTCTTCGATAACGGCATCCCACTTCTCAGGGAGGGTGCGATAAATCACGTCCGAAAAGTCAGTACGAACCATCGGCATGTGCGTAGGTATAACGATCACGTCGAGCTTGTAAGTCGAGGCAAACTCCGCCGCCTCGGTTTCAGCGGTACCGGTCATGCCCGAGAGTTTTTCGTAAAGCCGGAAGTAGTTCTGAAGCGTAATCGTCGCGAGAGTTTGATTTTCCTTTTCGATCTCGACGCCTTCTTTTGCTTCAACTGCCTGGTGCAGTCCATCAGACCAGCGACGCCCCTTCATCAAACGCCCGGTGAAGTCGTCGACGATAATTACTTCGCCCTCCTGGACAACATACTGATGGTCCAACCTGTAAAGCGTGTGTGCTTTCAACGCCTGTTCGACGCAGTGCAGCAACTCCATGTTTGAAGGATCGTAGAGGTTCCCGACTCCAGGAGTCGCTCTGCTTTATCGACGCCCTCTTCCGTTAACACGGCCGTGTGCGCTTTTTCGTCGACTACGTAATCGCCGGTCTTTTTGCCGTCGACGTCCTCACCTTTTTTCAGGTGTGGAATGATCGCGTCGGCGTTTTTGTACTTATCGGTAGCTTCGTCGGATGGACCGGATATAATCAACGGCGTTCGGGCTTCGTCAATCAGGATCGAGTCGACCTCGTCGACGATGGCGAAGTAGTGACCGCGCTGCACGCACGTCGCAAGGTCAAACTTCATATTGTCGCGCAGGTAATCGAAGCCAAATTCGTTGTTTGTGCCGTACGTTATATCGGCGGCATAGGCAGCCTGCCGCTCGAAGTCGTCCATGTCGTTCTGGATACAGCCGACTTCAAGACCGAGGAAACGATGGATCTGGCCCATCCACTCGGCGTCGCGTGAAGCGAGATAATCGTTGACGGTTATAACGTGAACGCCGCCACGGCCCGTTAGTGCATTCAAATAGGAAGGCAGGGTCGCCACGAGCGTTTTTCCCTCGCCCGTGCGCATCTCAGCGATCTTGCCCTGGTGTAGGACAATGCCGCCGATCAACTGCACGTCGAAGTGGCGCATACTGGTGGTGCGCACGCTCGCCTCTCTCACAACCGCAAACGCCTCCGGCAAAATCTCGTCGAGAGCGGTGCGTTCGAGTCGCTTACGTTCCTCTTTGTCAGTCGGGTTGCCAACAGCGCGCCGCACACGCTCTTTGAAAGTCGCGGTACGCGCACGCAACTCATCGTCGGAAAGCGCCTGCATCGAGGGTTCGAGTGAGTTGATTTTGTCTACCAGCGGAATGATGGATTTCAGGAACCGCTGATTACTGCTGCCAAAAACTTTAGTCAGGAATTTATCGAAACTCATATCAAACAGGAGACTCCAAAAAGATAATTACTAATTAAACAAAGTTTCCCTAAAAGTCGCAAAGGCTATGCGCCGGGTTCAAGTTGCTTCTTAATCATGTCTACCACACTCTGCCGCGGCATTGAGAAGTTAACCACAACCTTCTTGCCGTCCGGCGTTGCATTAGTGTTCTTCATCAACACTTCTTCGTCTTTTCCGGCCCTGGACCCAGCCCCGAAATAGAGCAGATTGTTCAACGCTCTCGCGAGCGACTCGGCGCGCTCAGGCGACGATGCTTCCGACTCAACTGACGCAAGCACTTCCTTCTCGCCCTGCTTCACCGTGATCCGCACCGTCGAGCCCGGATTGTCTTTACTGATCGGTTGCAGGTACGTCAGGAACCCGCTGTCGTTTAGCGCCGCGATCATTTTGCCAAACAGGTCGACGAGATTCTCGTCACCCGTCTTCTTGGTGAAGCGCGCGTTTTGTAGTTTTCCCTCTGCGTCCAACTCCGCTTCGATGACGATCTCAAACGGCTTGTTTAAATCCAGCTTGCCCTGGTTCTTCAGATCGTTTGCATACGCGGCGAAGTCCTTCAGAACTTTTTTATTGATCTGATTTTCGTCCGGCAGAGGCACGTTGTTTTGCTCGGCAGTCTTCTCGAGTTGCTTTTGCGCCTCGTCAACAGTCATCGGACTGCTGCTCGGACTTGGAGTCGAAGGTGCTGGAGACGCGGACGCGATCGCGCTTGAAGGCGATGCAGACGGACTCGCACTCGGAGAAGCGCTCGCTGCCGGACTCGGCGAGGGCGAGGCTTCGGGATCCACATTCTTCTCCGATCCCGCCTGCGAGATTATCTTCGGCGCAAATTGCGAGGCGACTGGAGCCTGAGCGGGAAGTTCTGCCGCGACCTGACCATCAGGCGCGAAGTATCCTTCCGGGTAACGAAACTTTTCACTCAACTGCACCAACTGCACGTCGTCGGCAATCTGAGTCGCCTCGTAATCCCTTTCTACGAATTTGGTGTTGGCAATCAGGGCGGCGATGTTGATCGTGTCGCGAAAGGCCGGAACATAGAAAGCCATCCACAGGAATATCAGGTGGAGCACGAGCGAAGCGCCGGCGAGCTTTGATAAAACTATCCAGCGCGGGTCGCGATTAACTTCAAACTTTTCGAACAACTCTGACATCGTGCAATCCTGTGATCCTGTAACGTCTTAAAGCATTTTTAGTTCAGTGCCTTTAGACGCCTGTGGCTGACGACGCGTTGCGAGACAGATTGTAACTCTCCGAGTCGGCCTTAGCACTTCGCAGAGCAGGGATCACGCAGTTAGAATCAGTTCCCAATGCGCCGAAATGGTCGAAAAGGCTGGGACAAACGTAAGCCCCGAGGGCGAAATGCGCCTGAAAGGCCGGCTCAGAAGCCGGATGAAAGCCGTTCGGTGAGGGCGACGCCTCCTCAATCGAGAGAAGTAAAACGACTTCTCGAAGGAATCGGCACACCATCTTCGAAGCCATTCAAACCGGATCCTTTTCAACTCGAAGCTCTTGCGGCGCTTGAATACGAGGATGTGCTGGTGACGGCGCCGACGGGCAGCGGCAAAACGTGGATCGCACGCGAAGAGATCCGGCGGCTGCTGGGGAACGGGCGTCGCGCCTGGTACACGTCGCCTTTGAAGGCGCTCACGAATTCCAAGTATCAGGAATTTATCGACGAGTTTGGCGCCCAGCGCGTGGGCATTCTCACCGGCGACAGGAAAGAGAATTCAGACGCTCCGCTCATAGTCGGCACCACCGAGATCTATCGCAATCAACTGTTCGACTCGTTGCGCGGCGGAAACGAAGTTAGTGCCGACCTGGTCGTGCTCGACGAAGCACACTATCTCGCGGACGAAGATCGCGGTCACGTTTGGGAAGAAGCGATCATTCTCACGCCGCCCAGGATTCGACTCCTGCTCTTGTCGGCGACGATCGGAAACGCTGATGAGTTTGCTTTGTGGCTTGAAGAAGTTCGTGGCGTGCGCTGCGGAGTCATCAGTGGACCAGGAACGCGGCCGGTGCCTTTGCGTTCGGCGGTGCTGCTGCCGGACAAACGCCTGCTGCCGTTATTGAATGAGGCCGGCAAGTTGAACCACGAGATCGCTCAGATGATCGAACAAGAGAAGGAAGAGCGTGAGCGTCATCGTTCTCGCTACAGAGAACGCTAAACGATGAAACTGCGCATGCCTGAGATGCCGCCGGCTACGCTGCTCACGGCACTCGACGCTTACAACCTGCTGCCCGCGATCGTCTTCCTGCCGACGAGACGACGTTGCGATCAGGCTGCGTCCGAAGCCGCACTTGCGCGTCGCGATCCAAACGACACTCGTCGCGAAGCGCGCCGCGACTTCATGCGCGCGTTTGTCGAAGAACATGCCGAAGTGCGCGGTCATCGTCACTGGGATACGATCATCCGCGGCGGCGTCGCGTCGCATCATGCCGGACACATTCCAGCCTGGAAACTCGTGATCGAAAAACTGATGAGCGCCGGATTACTCGACGCGATCTTCGCGACTGCGACAGTCGCAGCCGGCGTCGACTTTCCCGCTCGCAGCGTCGTGCTGACCGGCGCCGACGCGCGCACGGGTAGCGGGTGGCGGCCGTTATCAGCATCGGAACTTCAGCAGATGACGGGACGTGCCGGTCGTCGTGGTCGCGATAACGTCGGTTTCGTTGTCGCCGCGCCCGGACTGCATCAGGATCCGCAACGCATCGCACAACTATTAAAAGCCTCACCGGATCCGCTCGTCAGCCAGTTTCGCGCCACCTATACGACACTTTTGAATCTGCTCGACGCTTACGGAAGTTTTAACTCGGTGCGCGAGATCGCCGAGCGAAGCTTTGCTTATCGTGACTCGGCTCACCAGCTGGTCCAACTCGAACGCAGCCGCGAAGAAAGCGAACAGAAGATCCGCCGCGCGCTGAAAGAAGCGGCTTGCGACATGCCGATGGCGGTAGTGCTTGGCTTGGAACGACTCGTCGGCGCCCGAGCGCGTTTGCAGGAAGCAAAGCCGCAGACGCGCGCGGAAGTCTTTCATCGCTGGCTCGACGAAGTTGTCAGACCGGGACGAATCGTGGGTGTGGGTCGCGCAGGCCGAAGGCTCGTGATGGTGATTGAAAAGCGCGACGGAAGCATTCGCGGCTTTCGTGAAGATGGCACCAGCGCGAGTTTTCCTCAAGAGCGAATTGGACGTGTGTATTCCCCGGTTTACCGCCTGCGCGATGATGATATCGAAAAGGCGTTTGCGGAGATTCGCGAACGTGGCAGAGAACTCACCCTTCCTGAACCCAGGCTTCGTGACGCTTATGCGGAAGAGACTGATGCGTTAAAGATTATCGACGACACGATCGAGAATCTTTTGCCGCCGGACATCGCTGGTCCGATCGAGCGAGGTGCACGGAGGTCATCTGGGAACTGCACTCAACCGCGGAAGACTTCCAACGCGCCACGCGCCGGATCGAAGCGTTGCGTGAAGAAGTTTGGCTGCCCTTTGAGCAACGCGCGAAAGTGCTCGCCGTGTTTGGCTATCTCGATTACAACGCGCAAAAGGTCACCGACCGTGGACGCTGGCTTGCGGATTTGCACATCGACCGGCCCTTGCTCGTCGGCGAAGCCCTCGAGAATGGTCTATTCAATTCGGTCGAGCCAAAACAGTTGGCGGGCATCATGGCGGCGCTGACTGCCGACGAGGAACGCGACTACGGCGAACTCGAGTTGGACGACGACATCGTTACGTCGTTAGCACGTTTCGAAGACATCGGCTTCAAAGTGTCTGCTGAAGAATGGAAACAGGGTCTCGAACCGTCGCCCGAGTTAAACTTTTCCGCCGCCGGAGCAGCGGTCGCGCTGGGCCAACGGAACCGAGTGGTCACAGATAGTCAGAGAGACTCGCGCCGAGGAAGGCGATCTGTTCCGGATGTTTTCGCGGACCGGAGAAGCGCTCCTCCAAATTGCCGGTTTACACCGAACTCATCCGGCCGCGGCGCAGATGGCCGCGACAGTTGCCGAGATGGTTTTGCGTGAGCCGATTCGATAGGATGCTCCGCCGATAAATACACACTACACGAACTCAAGGAGAGGGAATTTTCATGTCTACTTCCGCAGCCCAGCAACCATCACCACAGCTATTTTTCCAGACCATGAGCGCGCACCAGCAGACCGAAGCGCTGAAAGCCGGTATCGAGCTTGAAGTGTTCACGGCAATTGCCGAAGGCAACACAACCGCGCCCGAGATCGCGAAGCGATGTCAGACTTCGGAAAAAGGGATGCGCATACTTTGCGACTTCCTGACGATCATGGGTTTTCTCACTAAGCACGACGGTCGTTACGCCCTCACACTGGATTCCGCCACGTTCCTCGACAAACGTTCACCGGCATATATCGGCGGCGCGACAGAGTTTATGTGTTCGCCGACGCTCACCGATGGTGCGAAGCACATCGCCGCAGCAGTGCGAAAAGGTGGAACGGTGATGGAAAACGACGGCACTGTCGGCGCCGAGAATCCCGTCTGGGTCAACTTCGCCCGCGGTATGGCGCCGTTGATGGCCCTTGCGTCGCAACTGCTGGCGAAACTGGTCGATCCAAACGCCGATCGGAAACTGAAAGTGCTCGACATCGCCGCCGGTCACGGACTATTCGGCATCGCGTTCGCGACAAACAATCCGCAAGCCGAGATCACCGCGCTCGACTGGAAGGCAGTGCTTGAAGTCGCGAAAGAGAATGCACAGAAAGCGGGCATCGCCGATCGGTATCAAACGATCGAAGGCAGCGCGTTCGAAGTCGAGTTTGGCAGCGGTTACGATTTAGTGCTGTTGACCAATTTCCTGCATCACTTCGATCCGCCGACTTGCGAAACGTTGTTGCGGAAGGTACGGGCAGCACTCGCGGACGGTGGCCGGGCAGTGACCCTTGAGTTTGTTCCCAACGAAGATCGGGTGACGCCACCGGAATCAGCAGGCTTCAGCATGACGATGTTGACCAGCACTCCTGCCGGAGATGCTTATACGTTTTCTGAGTTGGAACGAATGTTTGCCAACGCGGGGTTCTCGCGCAGCACGATGCATCAACTTCCGCCGACAATTCAACAGGTCGTAGTTTCGGAGAAATGATCGTGATCCGTTGCTCGCTTCTGCTTCTGCTCTGTCTCGCGGTCTCGGTTTCTCTCGCGCAAACGCCGCAAACGCCGCCGCGAAATCCGGTCGAGGTCGAATATTTACTCAAGCCCGCGCACGTATTTGACGGTCAATCCGAGCAGCTTCATGCCAACTGGGCGGTGCTTGTGCGTGGCGAGAAGATCGTCGAGACAGGGCCGGCAAGCAGTATCGTTGTCGACAAATCCGTAAGACGCATCGATCTGCCCGGCCTGACTCTGATGCCGGGCTTGATCGAAGCGCATTCGCACGTGCTGCTGCATCCTTATACGGAAACTGTTTGGAACGATCAGGTCGCGCGTGAGTCGTTGAGTCTGCGCGTCGCACGCGCAACCAACCATCTGCGAGACACGCTTCAATCTGGCTTCACGACGATACGCGATCTCGGAACTGAGGGTGCGGGCTATGCCGACGTCGGATTGAAACAGGCAATCGAGCAGGGGATCATTCCGGGACCGCGAATGCTCGTCACGACGCGTGCGATTGTCGCCACCGGCAGTTATGGACCAAAGGGTTACGCGTCGGAGTGGCGGGTGCCGCAGGGCGCCGAAGAGGCGGATGGCGTTGATAGTTTGACGCGCGTCGTTCGAGATCAGATCGGTCATGGCGCCGATTGGATCAAGATCTACGCCGACTATCGCTGGGGTAAGTCGGGAGCAGCGCCGACGTTTTCACTCGACGAGCTCAAGCTGGTCGTCGAGACGGCAAAGAGCGCGAATATTCCCGTTTGCGCTCACGCCACCACCGCTGAAGGAATGCGACGAGCGACGCTCGCCGGGGTCGAAACAATTGAACACGGAGATGGCGGCACGCCGGAAGTGTTTCGCCTGATGAAGGAACGCGGCGTGGCGTTTTGTCCGACGTTGTCGATCGCCGGAGTAAACACCGAACGCAAACGCGCGGTGTTCCGGGCAGCGCTCGAAGCGGGCGTAACAATAGCCAGCGGCAGCGACGTAGGAGTTTTTGCTCACGGAACCAGCGCGCGTGAGTTGGAGACTATGGTTAACTTTGGCATGGCGCCGATTGATGCAGCGCGAGCGGCGACGTCAGTGAATGCCCGCGTGCTGCACATGTCTGACAAGATCGGATCTGTAAAGCCGGGCTTGCTGGCGGACCTGATTGCCGTCGAGGGTGATCCCACGAAGGATGTCGGGGTTTTTCGAAAGGTCCGATTTGTGATGAAGGGCGGCGTCGTGTATCGCGAGCTGAAGTAGGGCTATATTTCTTTTCGGACCAGCCGCGCCACGGTCAGCAGTAGTTCTTCTGTCCTGAAAGGCTTTCCCACAAAATCGCTGAACCCGGATTGCAGAGCCCGAGCGCGGTCCTGATCCGCGTGAGCGGTGACCGCGACACACGGGATATGGGCCGTGGACGAGTTGGCTTTGAGCGCTTTGAACACTTCCCAGCCGTCCAATCCCGGCATGGAAAGGTCCACCATGATCAGGTCGGGCGGATTTTCGCAGGCCAACTCGACGCATTCACGCCCGTTTCTGGCCTCTCGCACGTCGTAATTTGCGCCCGCCAACACCAATCGAAGAAGTTCGCGATTGTCGTCGTAGTCCTCCGCAATAAGTATGGTAGGTGGCATATTCGATCGTTCCGGAAATCAGCGGGCGGCTCCACTTCCTGACTGTTCTAGCGTCCCTGACCGTTTCCGTCAAGCGGGCGCTCCCTGGAGTGCGCCGGCTTGTCGGCGCTTTGGCACCAAAGCGGTGCCAGGGCACCGCACTCCAAGGGCGGCGAAAAAACGATTTCTTGACTAGCTGAATACCAGCCGTTCATAATCAGACCCAGAGTTCTTGCAGCCCCTGCGAGACTCTCCATTGCAGTTAATCAACCTTGGGTTAAAAATTACCTACCTGAAGACCTTGAGGTTCACCAAAATAACACCACGACACGGAGGAGCGAGCTGTGGTCAACGGACATCTGGAAGATAGTTTGCGGCGTGAGATCGAGAGTTATCTCGAAAGTCGCCTGAGTGCGGTCAAACAGGAGATAACCACCCTGCAAAGTCTGCTCAATGAGTCGCTTACGACTTTTCTTGACCGCCAGGCTGATGTGCAGATGGAAGGCAGTCTGGTCGCCTCCATCACCGAACATTTGCACGCTGCTCACGAACGCGGCGTCGAACTGGCCGCTTCCGAGTCGTCACGAGCGAAGGCTTCCAGCGACATGGCCATCGTCAAGGCGGCGATTGCCGAGATAAACGAGCAGAAATCACAGGCCGACATTCTCAGGGCGCTCGTTAATCGTGCTTCTTCGTTTGCGCCGCGGGTGGCTTTCTTCGTCATAAAAGGTGAACAGGCAACGGGCTGGCGTGCTCGAGGTTTCGAAGGCACCGTGGGCGACGACGCTATTCAACAGATTTCCCTGCCACTATCCGCGGACACTGTTGTCGGCAGTGCGGCGAAAGGTTTGGCGACGTGGAGCGGTGGTCCAGGCTCGCATTCGGAAGATGAACTGTTGCTGAACCGGCTCGGCGAAGAGCCGGCGCAACGCATCGTGGCGATTCCACTCATCGCACGTGGACGAGCCGTAGCCGTTCTTTATGCTGACTCGGCCGGTTTGGATTCGGAGTCGATCAATCTCGAGGCTCTCGAAACGCTCGTGACTGTTTCGGGTATGGCGGTGGAACTCTTGTCGGTTGCTCGTACCGCTACGAAGAAAGTTGTGGAAGAAGCTCCGGCCCCGGCGCCTGCTTTGGTTGAAGAGCCGCAGCCTTCGTATGAAGCGCCGAGCTATGAACCGGCGAGCGAATACGCAGCCGAAGCACCTTCGAGCGCTGCTGAGCCGGAGTTTTCCGGAGCCGACACGATTCAGACTTATGAACCCGTGCCCGTGGAACCCGAGCCGGTGGTTGAGGCTGTCCCCGTTGAGGAAGCGGTCGCAAGTTTCGAAGATACTCCGGCGGAAGCAGCCGGCCTTAGTGAAGAGCCGTCGTGGTCCGCTCCGGCGGAACCGACACCAGCGGGTTCGACGCGCCGGCGTTATGGGCAGGATTCGGAATTGCCGGTTGAAGTCTCGGGCGAGGAAGAGCGACGTTTACACAACGATGCTCGCCGCTTTGCGCGTCTCTTGATTTCGGAGATTAAGTTGTACAACGAGCAGAAGGTTGCGGAAGGCCGATCCGAACACGATTTGTACGATCGTTTGCGCGAATACATCGATCGGTCGCGGGAGATGTATGATAAGCGCGTCAAAGCGGAGGTGGCTTCTCGTTACGACTATTTCCACGGCGAACTCGTGAACACCCTTGCCGAGGGTGACGCATCGAAGCTCGGATCGAACTATCCGGGCGCAACAGTTAACGCGTAGCGGTCTTTGGTTTTTGGTTTTAGGTCTTTGTGCTTAGTGCTTTGTACTTGGTATTTTGTGTGCCTGTAGTAAGACCAAAGGCCCAAAACCAAAAACCAGGTACAAAGTACTAAGCTCAGTGTTTCCCGTGTCTAAACATCGCTTACTCCTTATCTTCATCGGTGTTGCCCTCCTCGCTGTCGTCTCGCTCCCGTTTCTGATGAGCGCGAGCTGTCTTACCAGGCCGCAAACTCCCGGAGAACAAAAAGCTCTCGATAACCTGCGCAGCATGACGCGCAAAGACGTGCTCCCGTCCGAAGACGTTGTTCTCGGGATCGAGAATCAGTTTCCGCGTTCCCGAACAGCCGCCCTCGCACGCATCCTCCGCGCGAGAATCAAGCACAACAACAGAGACTTCACGGGCGCCGCTTCGCTGCTGGATACCAGAGTAATTGGCGAACACACGTCGATTTCCGATTACGCGCTCTCCATGCGGGCAAGCGCGCTCGAACAGGCCGGAAAAACCCAGGAAGCGCGCGCTGTTTACCAGCAATTGATTCAGGACTATCCCTCGTCGTTACGCGCGCGTGACGCGGCACTTCGAGCGGCTGACTTGATGACAAAGAGCGGCGACACGGCGGCCGTTCCCCTCCTGCTGAAAGACCTCGCGCAAGCAAACGATGCCGGAGCGTTGCTGGTTACGGCGAAAGCTTACGAGCAAACGGGCAATCAAAACGGAGCTCTCGCGTCGTATCGCCGGCTTTATTTCTTCGCTCCCGAATCGGCTGAAAGCGCTGACGCTGCAACCGCAATCACAAGGCTCGGTTCAACTCTCTCGCCGGCCAGCGTCGAAGAAGGGATCACGCGAGCCGATCGACTCTTCACGTCGAAAAAGTTTACCAATGCGCTGGCGGCGTACACGGACGTGTTCGCGAAGTTTCCCGCAACCGCCACAATCGAAAACCAGCTTCGCCGCGGTATCGCTGCCTACAGTGTGCGAAAAACTCCGGAAGCTGTTGCAGCCCTGACGGCGATTCCGACCTCGGCGGGCGAAACGCGTGCTGAAGCGCTTTTCTATCTCGCGCAAACATACGCGCGGGCGCGTCAGTGGGAACAGGCGCGCGCCACCGCCGAAGAAATGCGACGCAACTTTCCCAATAGCAACTTCACCCCGAGAGCCTTCGTCGCAGTGGGCCAGATAGCAAAGGAAGCAAAGAGCCAGGCGGACGCTTCTTATTTCCTGCGCGCCGCCGTCAATGGCTTCGCGAGTTCGATCGAGGTGGCCCAGGCGCAATTCGACCTCGCGTGGGAAGCACACGAAGCAAAGAACTACAACGAATCTTCGCGAATGCTCACCGAGCATCTCGCGTTCTACGCCGATAAGAACACGGACAACCGTGGACGCGCAGGCTACTGGGCCGGCCGCGATTCCGAAAAAGCCGGCAAACTCGCCGAAGCCCGAGCGCTTTACGAAGCGATGCAGGAGCGCTACGACGCCAACTGGTACGGCTATCTCGCCAAGCTACGATTGGACATTATTAGCCGAACGACTCCGGCGAAGAGTTTTCCAGCGGATTCAATCGTCGCTCGCGCCGCCGCCAATCTGAAGACCGTCACCGTCGCGGAAGAAACAGCGGGGACGGAAGAAGAGACACGCATCATCAAGGCGGATCAGTTATCAAACATCGGCCTCGACGAGTGGGCCATCCGGGAGTTGACCAGGGCGGGCGAGAAAGCGCCGGATAGTCCAAAAGTAAACCTCGCTATCGCGAAGATTTATCGTTCTGACGACGACAACGTACGCGCGTTGAATACGCTTCGTCACAGCTTTCCGGACTATTCGCAGATGAAACCGGAAGAGATGACGCCCGAGCAGTGGGACGTTTTTTACCCGCTGGCTTACTGGGACATCATCGTTCAGGAATCGAAAGCGCGAAATCTCGATCCGTACCAGGTCGCGGGCTTGATACGACAGGAAACGATCTTCACCGCGCGCGCGCGTTCGAGCGCGAATGCTTACGGATTGATGCAGGTGCTCGTGCCGACAGGCCGGCTTACAGCGAGGAAATACGGCGTGGGCCGTGAGATAACGGTCGAATCGCTCTACGAACCGCGTTTGAATATTCAACTCGGCACTGCTTACCTGCGCGATCAGATAGATAAGTTTGGGCGGATCGAATATGTTGCGGCCGCTTACAATGCCGGACCCGGACGCGCGGTCCAGTGGAAGGCGTCGCTGCCATTTGAGATCGACGAATGGGCCGAAGCGGTTCCGTTCAAAGAAACGCGCGGTTACATTCAGGGCGTGGTGCGAAATCGATTGCAGTACCTGCGGCTTTATGATCAAAACGGGAAGTTTCGCAGTGAGGTTGGTTCACGTGCGGTTGAAAGCAATCCGGGGGTGCGTAAACGAAGGGTTAGCGGGACTGGAAGCGAGGAGTAGGTTTCAGACAGGATTTACAGGATTTTCATGATTTACATGTAGAGCCTGAAAGCGGTAAATCTTGAAATGTAAAAATCTTGAAATGAAATCTTGTAATGTAAATTTAATTGTCCAAACGCGCGTTTAAATTCCAAACGCGAGTTTCAATCAAAGCCATGAAAGCTTTTTTATTATCGGCTTTTCTTCTTTTAATCCCCTTCTCGATTAGCGCCCAACAACCGCTCGTAATCACCACCGAGCCCAACGCCATAGTCTGGATCGACGACATCAGACGCGGCACCACGGACGCCTCCGGAAAACTCTCGCTTACCAAAGTCTCGCCGGGCCGTCATTCGATTCGCGTACGCGCAGACGGTTTCAAGGAAACGACGACGGCGTTACTTCCCGGCCGCCGGAGTCTCGCAGTCAAACTCGTTCCGACTATCGATCAGGCTGAACTTCTGTTTCAACAGGCGGAAACCGCGCGTGAGAAAGCTCGCGACGATGCGGCGCGCCGAAAAGCTGCCGATGTCTACCGCGAAGCATTGAAACTGCGACCCGCATTCCCTGCAGCTAACGTCGGACTCGCGCGCGTTCTTCTGGATCTCAACGAGTTTAAGGAAGCGCACGCCGCGATCGACGCTGCACGACGAACCAGACCATCGTACCCCGAAGCTTCAGCAGTTGAAGGACGCATCTATCGCGAAGAAGCTTTCGAGGACGAGGCAGTCCGTTCCTTTCGACGCGCCATCCGCGAAGGCGGCGGTACCCAGCCCGAAGCCTACGTCGGCCTCGCCAAACTTTACGAAGACAAAGGTAAGTTTGCGGAAGCCGTTGTTGAGTATCGAAAAGCGCTCGCGCAACTGTCCGACAGCGAGCCCGTCATTTATCAAATGCTCGGCGCGGCTTACGAAAGAACCGAGAAGCCAAAAGAAGCTGTCGCGGCGTATGAAAAGTATCTCCAGCTCGCGCCCAACGGGAGCTATGCGGCGGCGATTCGTTCCATCCTCGACCAACTCAAACGCGAAGCCGCCGGCGAACAAATCATTCCCTAAAATTGCTTTGCCGGGCACGTTCTGTATACTTTGTGCCTTTCCGTGTCTAAAACTATGACCACACCATCACCCTCAAAGAATCGCCACGTGTCGCAAAAGGCGAGCTTGTTTACCGAGTCAGTGATTCGTGAAATGACTCGCGAGGCGTTGAAGTATGGAGCCGTGAATCTGTCGCAGGGCTTCCCTGATTTTTCCGCGCCCGAAGACATCAAGCGCAACGCGATGGAAGCGATCGACAGCGACGTGAATCAGTATGCGATCACCTGGGGTTCAAAAGACTTTCGCGACGCAATCGCCGCGCAAGACACACTCGTATCTCGGCATCGAGATCGATCCCGAAACAGAGATCACCGTCACCTGCGGTTCAACTGAAGGCATGATCGCGGCGATGATGGCGACTGTCGATCCGGGCGAGGAAGTTATCGTCTTCGAACCTTTCTACGAAAACTACGCGCCCGACGCGATACTCTCCGACGCACACCCGCGGTACGTGCCGTTGCGCGCGCCTGATTGGAACTTCGATCGCGACGAGCTGCGGGCAACATTCAATAAAAAGACGAAGGCGATCATCGTTTGCAATCCGAATAATCCGACCGGCAAAGTGTTTACCCGCGAAGAGATGGAGTTCATCGCCGGGCTTTGCCAGGAGTTTGACGCGCTTTGCTTCACGGACGAGATCTACGAACACATTCTTTATCCGCGCGATGGCGCCGAGATCAAACACATCTCGATGGCCCAACTCGACGGCATGAGAGAACGAACAGTCATCGTCAACTCGATGTCAAAGACCTATTCCGTCACTGGCTGGCGCGTTGGTTACTGCATCGCGCCGCCGGAGATCACGGGCGCGATTCGCAAAGTCCACGACTTTCTGACGGTTGGCGCCGCGGCGCCGCTTCAGGCCGCCGGCGCGTATGCGTTGTCATTGCCGCAGGAATATTACGACACGTTACAGAAGGACTATCAGGCGCGTCGAGACCTGCTTGTTGCCGGTGCTGGAGCAGTCGGGATTCAAGACATTCGTTCCCGACGGCGCTTACTACATCATGACTGACATCTCGGCGTTTGGGTTTTCCGACGACGTAGAGTTCACGCGACATTTGATCAGGGAAATCGGGGTCGCGTGTGTGCCGGGATCGAGTTTTTACAGTGTGCCGGCGCATGGCGCGCAGCAGGTGAGATTCTGTTTTTGTAAGAAAGACGAAACGCTTAATCACGCGGCGGAGCGATTGGCGAAACTAAGATCGAGGCTTTAAGAGTTCCTCGCAAAGGCGCAAAGGCGCCAAGTATTTCTTCTTTGCGTCTTTGCGCCTTTGCGAGGAAAGTTTTTCTCTTACTTTATGAAACTCCTCGTCACCATCTGCGCGATTCTTGTGTTGGCCCTCGGCGTCGTGGCCCAGCAACAGCCCGATCCGGAATTCAACACTTCCATCGAGAATCCGGCGTACAAAAAAGAAGGCCCGCGGGTGATGTTTGATGAAGCTCATCATAACTTTCACACAACCGAAGGCCGCTACAAACCTTTCGTCGATCTGCTGATGAACGACGGCTATCGCGTCATTCGCAATCGTCAGCCGTTTCACAAAACCACACTCGGCAGCTTACAAGATCCTCGTGATCTCCAACGCCCTCGGCGCTGAAGAAGACGACGACGAAGGCGCCGATAAATCAGCATTCACCGATGAAGAAATTCAGGCCGTGCACGATTGGGTAAAGTCAGGCGGCGCGTTGCTTCTGATCGCGGACCATGCTCCTTTTGGCGGCGCGGCCGCCGCACTCGCGAGCCGTTTCGGCGTGGATATGAGCAAAGGCTACACGTCCGATCCGGAAAATTCCGTCGCGGGCACGCCTTCACACCTGATCTTCTCTCGAGAAAACAAACTTCTCGCCACCCATCCCATCACCGAGGGACGTGGCGACACTGAGCGAGTCAAATATTCCGCAGTTTTACCGGTCAGTCACTCAAAGGACCAGACGACAGCATCGCCATCCTCAAGTTAGCCGACACCGCCACAGACGCTCCAAACCGCGAAGCGAAAACCTCCGTCTCAGCCGCCGGACGCGCCCAGGCAGTCGCACTGAAATTCGGCAAGGGCCGCGTAGTGGTCCAGGGTGAAGCCGCAATGCTTTCGGCCCAGGTCTCGGAGTCCGGAAAATCGCCGCATGGGAATGAACGTTCCCGGCAACGACAACCGGCAATACGCGTTGAACCTGATGCACTGGCTGTCCGGATTGTTAAGAGAGAAATAAACGGTGTGGGACAGGAAACGTCAGTTGATCTGGGTGGCGGGCGGTCTCCTGATCGGCACTTACATCGCTTACTCTGATTCGTTTCTCGAAGATGGAACTTTTGTGCTGAGCTTCTTCATCTTCATGGAGACGCTCATCGTGCTGATCATGGCCGGGCTCTTTTACTATTACTCACGACGCTAGCTACAAAAGGCACAAAACTCACAAAATGATATCCCCAATCGTTTTGTGCTTTTTGTGCCTTTTGTGGCTTAATTCGGCTGCTGCATCGACTTTGCTCTCACCGTGATCCCCTGGTTACCCAACACTAACAAACTGCGCGCCTGCCCAAACGGCGCACTCGACGGAACATACGAAAGCACGTAACGATTCTGTCGCAGCTCGTCGCAGATTGCTTTCGCCGCCACTTTCGGCTCGTCGATCGAAAAGATCTGTCCGCCGGTTCGCTTCCGCAAGCTTGTCGATCACCACTTTCGGTTTTGGCACGTCGCGCCGGATCGCGCCGCGAGTTCGATCGACAGCCTGCACGGCGTAGACCATGATGTTCTCCGCCTGCAACTCCGCAAGCGTCTGTTCAAACGTCGCCTTGCTGCCACGGTCGAGTCCGTCGCTGATCACGACGATGATCCGCTTCTGTCCCGTCACCGGTCGCAACGCTTCTTCAATAACCGCGCGAATCGCGTCAAACAGGTGTGGCTGCCCTTTTTGCGGAACAGCTTCAACGAGGCTTCGATCCCTTTCGCATCGTCGGTCCAGTCAGAAACGATCTCCGCCTGTTCGTCGTAACCGACGATCAACAGCTTGTCGCCTTCGTAAATCTCGTAAGCAAACTCACGCGCCGCCTGCTCGAGCTTCTCGACGTCCGCGCGAATCGATAACGAATTATCAACCAGGAGAACGATATGGGCCGGGGAAGGATCGGGAGTGAAATTTCGAATTGATTGCTCGGAGCCGTTGTCGTAAACCGAAATTTCCTTGCTCGTGATCGGCTTGGTCCTGCTGTCGTCGCGCCGCGCAACCACGCCAACCATCACGCCGCCGGAAGCGTTCGCGTGTGGGCGGTTACCGGATTGGGCCAGGATCGAAACGCACAATAACGCGGTTACGATTACCGTAAACAGCAGTTTGAAACGAGTCTGTATTTCTGAGGACCTTGACGAACGCATGTTTCAAATCTTGGGGCCTAATCGCCGCCTGGTACTTTAGAGGACGAAGTCTTTTCTGAAGCCTTCTTCGCGGGGGAGCTCTCTTTAGTCTTCTTCTCGGTCTTTTCCGTCTTGTCGGGTTTGTCCGATTTGCTTTCGGATACCGACTCCGATTCAGGCTTGTCGCCTTTCGTTGTCTTGCTCGCGTAATCAGTCACGTACCAGCCTGAACCTTTGAACTGGATCGCGGGCGCTGAAATCTTCCGCTCCAGCTTGCCGCCGCACTTGGTGCATTTGGCAGGCGGCTTGTCACTGATTTTTTGGAAGACCTCGATATGGGCGTGGCACTTCCGGCATTCATACTCGTAAATCGGCATTGACGGATTATAAACGTGAGCCACAGGGAAGCACAAAAAGCACAAACGATTTTACTGATAAATTTATGATTTATGTGCCTCTCGGTGGCTTTAGGTCTTTTGCAACTTCCCTCGGCCTTCGTCTATGCTCTCCGTCGGTAAAGATGTCTAACACAGCTCAATCTCTTTCCCTCGAAAGCAAGATCAAAATGCATGAGGCGCGCGAGGGGATCATCAATCGCCTCGCGATGACTCTGCCAAACGCGATCAATCTCGATCGCTTCCTCACTGTAATCGTCTCTGAGCTGGGCCGCATGATGAACGTCGATCGCTGCGACGTGATCCAGTTGAAGTCCGCAAGCGAGCTCCGCATCAGTCATGAATGGCGCGCCTCGAACGACGTGCCTTCAAGTCTGGGGACAGTAATCCCGATCGATCTAAAACAACTCTCCGAACACGTGGATATCCGAAAGCCAATCCGGCTTGACGACATTTCCGCCGCCGGCCTGGACCAGAAAGTTCGCTTTCTTGCAGCCAGTCTCGGAACGCGTTCGTTGCTCGTCGTTCCCGTAACCCTCGGCGAAGACGTTCTCGGACTCGTCGGGCTGCACACAACGCGGACCCCGCGCGAATGGCTTGAGGATGAAGTCTCGTTTCTACAGGCGATCGCCGGACAGATCGCGATCGGTTATCAATACACGCGACTCTACACCGACAAGGAACGTGAAGCAGAAACAAAACGCGCGCTCCTGTCAATCGCTAATGCGCTGAACGCACGCTCGGATTTTGGCGAGGTTTCGTCGCTCGTGCTCGAACGCGCCATCGCGCTTGTTCATGCAGACTATGCCGCCCTCGGCGTGCTCGATCCGGTCGCCAGCCGTATCAGTCTCGCGGCATTCAAAGCCGCGCCCGAGGCGTCAATCGAACCTCTTCAGGGTCTTTTCGATGCGCACGGAAAATCACTGGACCTGACTGCGTTTCCGGCGATGGTTGAAGTGTTGGCCCAGGGCAAGACGCTGCGTTTGCTGGAGACGGATCTGCCGTTTCCGATTCGTCTCGCTTTCAATTCGCTGCTCGGTGGTCGTGCCGCACTCGTCGCGCCAGTGAGGGTTGGTGGACAAACGTTTGGCTTACTCGGACTCGTTTGGAGTGAAGCGCGAGCTGGTTTCGAGGATCACGAAGTAGCACTCGTCGAAGGCATCGCGGATCAGATCGGTACGGCGCTCGAACGCGATCAGTTGTCGGCGGAGGTCATGCACCTGCGAAGCGCGCTGCATGAACGTTACGGCGAAGAACGCATCATTGGTCAAACGCCTGCGATCCGGCGTGCGATCGAACTTGCGTTGAGTGTTGCCGACACGCAAACGACCGTTTTGATCGAAGGTGAGTCAGGCACCGGCAAAGAACTGCTCGCAAATCTGATCCACTTCAACTCCGGCCGCGAAGATCAGCCGTATGTCAAACTCAACTGCGGCGCGATTCCGGAAACGCTGCTCGAGTCGGAACTGTTTGGTCACGAAAAAGGCGCCTTTACCGACGCGCGTGCACTGCGTCGCGGACGATTTGAAGAGGCGAATGGCGGCACGCTCTTTCTCGACGAAGTCGGCGAGATGAGTCTTTCGGCCCAGGTAAAACTGTTGCGCGTGTTGCAGGATGGAGAACTGACGCGTGTCGGCGGCAATGAAGTGATCAAAACGGATGTTCGTGTGTTGGCGGCGTCGAATGTCGATTTGAAACGCGCGGTGGAGTTGGGCAGTTTTCGACAGGATCTTTTCTACCGTCTATCGGTGTTTCCGATCAGGTTGCCGTCTCTGCGCGAACGACCCGAAGACATTCACCCGCTTGTGATCCACTTTCTCGAACACTACAAACAGAAGACCGGCCGCTTCATCTCCGGCATTTCCAAAGATGCGTTACAGGCGTTGATTACTTACGACTGGCCCGGCAACGTTCGTGAGCTCGAGAATGCGATCGAGCGCGCGGTGATCATCGCTTCAGGCCGCCAGATCGAACTCGAAGATCTTCCAGACGCGATCACCAGGATTGCTCTGCAGGAGCGTGATCGAATCAAGGTCGAGCGTGCGAAAGCCGCCAGCGAAGGCCGTACCACTACTTTTGAGATCACCGTCCCCTCGTCAATGGACGAAATTGAACGCCAGGCAATCGAAGCCACGCTCGACTACACCGAAGGCGACAAGTCGCACGCCGCCCGCGCGCTCGGCATCGGGCGCAAGACGCTCTACCGAAAGTTGGAGCAGTACAACGGACAATCGTGAGGAAATTGGTGAGATCATTGGCAATCGGAAATCGGCAATGTTATAGTCCAACGCCGTAATATCCCTTGTAATTTTAGTAAACCAGCGAAGTAATTGGGCTTCGCTTTCAAAGAAAGGACCCAGAAAATGGGACAAGACGATTATCGGAGAGATAGCAGCGACAGCGTCTCAAACAAGCTGACATACCTGTTGATCGGCGGCGGTATCGGTGCCGTTCTGGCGCTGCTTTTTGCGCCCAAGTCAGGACACGAACTGCGCGGCGACATTGCCGACGCAACTCGCAAAGGCATCGATCGTTCACGCGAAGCTGCTCAGCAATTAGGTGACCGTGCCGGCGAATATCACGAAGCAACACGCGGTCGCGCCTCTGAACTTTATTCGCAAGCAGCGGAGAGAGTTGGGGAAGTGGCCCAAACAGCGCGTGAAGCTGCATCGCGTCAAACGGGAACCGTGGCTGCGGCCATCGACGCTGGCAAGAAGGCTTACCAGGAAGAGAAGCGGAAGACTGAGATGTCGGGTCGCCTCGAAGCTCCAAACTTTGGAGACAAGACAAACTAGGTCGTAACTGCAAATGTACCTACCAGCACTTCTGCAAATGAGCACCAACGATCCAATGTTCTGGATCATGGTGATCATTGCTGCTTCGTTCCTCGTGATCGCTATCGCGATGATTGCGATAGCGGTCATTGTCAGCCGCGCGGTTAAGACTGTGAATCGGATGGAGCAGAAGATGGAACCCCTGCTCGAGCGCGTTACCGCGATGAGCGAGCAGGGCAAGTTGATGGCAGTGCAGGGAAAACTCATCGCGGAACAGTTCACCGCGGTTTCGGGTCATCTCTCGACGGCAACGCAGCATTTCGCCGAGTCGCTGGGGATGATCAAGGGTGAAGTCGCTGAATTGCGGGCTCTCGTTAGCGATACGGCTGTCGAGGCGCGAGATAAAGTAGAGTTGGTGAGTCGCACAATCGATCGGACGCAACGGCAGGTTGCGATGACAACTGATTTTATTCAGGGGCGGGTCATCGAACCGGCGCGCGAGCTGGCTGCGATTATGGCGGGTTTCCGCCGTGGCCTCGAGGTCCTCGTAGCGCCAATGCCGAAACCCATAAATCAAACTTACGCAGAGGATGAGATGTTCATCGGGTGATTAAGACTACAGCCGATTCGAAGAACCTGAGCTCATCCTTGATGGCTCGGGTTTTTTGGTTTTTTAAGTACAAGATTTCAGGATTTTCCGGATTTACAGGATCAAGTCGTGTAAATCCTGTCCATCCTGTAATCCTGTCCAACGCTTTGTTACTATTTGGCACTTACGCTTATGTCCACTGAAACCCCACTCGATCTGAAAAAGACCGTCAATCTGCCGAAGACCGGCTTCTCGCAGAAGGCTAATCTTACGCAAAGCGAACCCGCGCGTTTGGAGAAGTGGTCCAGGCTCGATCTCTATCGCCTGATCCGCCGCGCGCGCGAGGGCCGCGAGAAGTTTATTCTTCACGATGGGCCACCTTATGCGAATGCCGACATCCATCTCGGCACCGCGATGAATAAGATCCTGAAGGACTTCGTCGTCAAGTCGCGCACGATGATGGGCTATGACGCGCCGTACGTTCCCGGCTACGACTGTCACGGTCTGCCGATCGAAACGCACGTCGAGCGTGGCCTGGAGAAAAAAGGCAAGAAGAAGAACGATCTGAGTGTTCAGAGTTTTCGACGCGCATGTCGCGAACATGCCGAGAACGCTTTGAAGAGCCAGACGCGCGATTTCAAACGACTCGGAATTCTGGGCGAGTGGGACAATCCGTATCTCACGATGTCGAACCACTACGAAGCGGAAACGGCGCGGATGTTTGCGCGTTTCGTCGAGCGTGGTTTTGTCTACAAAGGAGCGCGTCCGGTTTACTGGTGTATCAAGGATCAAACGGCCCTCGCGGAAGCGGAAGTCGAGTATCACCAGCACACGAGTCCTTCGGTCTACGTGAAGTTTCCGCTGAAGAGTGATCCGGCGACGATCGATCCGGCACTGGCGGGGCGGAAAGTTTTTGTCGTGATCTGGACCACGACGCCCTGGACGCTGCCCGCGAATCTCGGGATCGCAGTTCATCCTGACTTTGAATACTCCGCGTTTGAACACGGCGACGAGGTTTACATCGTTGCGAGTGAGCTGGTCGAAGCGGTCGCGGCGAAGTGTGATTTAGGTAGGCCAAATGTAATCGCGCGTTTTCCGGGTTCGAAGTTGGACCGTCTCGAGGCTCGTCATGCGTGGCTCGATCGCCCTTCGCTGTTGATGGTTGGCGACCACGTGACACTCGGCGGCGAGGCCGACGCTGAAACTCAGCTCGACGTCAGCGAAGCAAGAAAATCGGGCGACAGCAAAGCTGGTACGGGTTGTGTCCATACCGCGCCGGGCCATGGTCACGACGACTTCGTGATCGGCAAGCGTTACGGTTTGGAGATCTATTGCCCGGTTGATAACGCCGGACGCTTTACGCCTGAAGTCGAACACTTCGCGGGACAGCGCGTGTTTGATGCAAACGATCCGATCGTGGAGTTCATGCGCGAAAGAGGCGTGCTGCTGTTCAGTGAAAAATACGAACATCGATACCCACATTGCTGGCGCTGTAAGAATCCGGTGATCTTTCGCGCGACGCCGCAGTGGTTCATCTCCATGGACCGTGCGCACAAAGACCTGGTCGAGAAGGATGAAGACGGGCGCGATCGAAGTAATTTCACTGATAATCCTTCGGACAACGCATCGCTGCGTGCGGCCGCGCTTGAAGAGATCGAACGCGTGAAATGGATTCCCGGGTGGGGCGTCGATCGCATGCGCAACATGCTCAAGGGCCGTCCTGACTGGTGCGTTTCGCGACAACGCGTTTGGGGTGTAAACATCCCGGTTTTCTATTGCGCGACGTGCACTGAAGCCGTTGCGGATCCGGAGATAATCAATCACGTCGCCGACATTTTCGAGAAAGAGTCGGGTGATGCCTGGTACACGCGCGAGGCTCGAGATCTGTTGCCCGAAGGATACGCGTGCAAGGGTTGCGGCGCGCAGGAGTGGACCAAGGAGAGTGACATTCTCGACGTTTGGTTTGACAGTGGCACTTCGTCCATCGCGGTGCTCGAGAATCGCGAGGAGTTGCGCTGGCCTGCGGATGTTTACCTCGAAGGCGGCGATCAATTTCGCGGTTGGTTCAATTCGTCGTTGATGGTCGGAGTTGCCGCTCACGATCGCGCACCGTACAGAACCGTGATCACGCACGGTTGGACGCTCGACGCGCAGGGGCGCGCGATGCACAAGTCAGCCGGAAACGCAGTGGAACCGGAAAAAGTCATCAAGCAATCCGGCGCTGAGATCATTCGGCTGTGGTGTGCGTCGACCAACTACTTCGACGACATGCGCGCGTCTGACGAGATCCTGCAACGCGTTACCGACGGTTATCGAAAGTTACGAAACACGGCGCGCTTTGCGCTCGGGAATCTTGACGGTTTCGATCCGGAACGCGACAGTGTGCCGTTTGCGGAACTGGAAGAGATCGATCGCTGGGCGCTGGCTGAGCTAAATCGAGTGGTGACGGAAGTACTCGCGGCTTATCGCGCTTACGAGTTTCATTCCGTCTACCGTGCGTTATTTAACTTCACCACGGTAACGCTTTCCGCGCGCTACTTCGACATCATCAAGGATCGACTCTACACGTTTGCCCCGCGCAACAAAGCTCGACGATCGGCGCAAACAGTGTTGCTGCGGATCGGCGATGCACTCGCGCGGATGCTTGGGCCAATCCTCGTGTTTACCGCGGACGAGATCTGGGAGAACTTACCGAACCGGGTTGAGTCGTCGATTCATCTGGCGGAGTTCCCGCAGGCGGATGATGTAGTCGACAATGCGTTGGCGGCAGATTGGGAGCGACTGTTTGCCGTTCGCGACGATGTGCTGCGCGCGCTTGAAGAAGGACGCGTAAGTAAGCTGATCGGGAGTTCGCTGGAAGCGAAAGTGATACTTCAGGCTTCGGGAAGCACGCTCGAGTTGCTGCAAAAGCATCAGAACGACCTGCGTTATTTGTTCATCGTCTCGCAGGTGGAGCTTCGAGAGGCGGCAGAGGGCATTTCGATCGCGATCTCGCCCGCGGATGGAAGGAAGTGTGAGCGCTGCTGGAACTATTCGACGCGCGTTGGAGAGATCAGAAACTTATCCGACGGTCTGCGAGCGTTGCGTCGCTGCACTCGGGGAAATTGAACAGGTTGCAAACTGAGCAGATGAGGAAGAAAGTTTGCGGGAGAAAAGAATTTGCAGGAGAAAGCACAGGTCAGGAAGAGGGGCTTGCCCCCGCACTTCGAACAGCGGGGGCAAGCCACCCTTCCTAACCTGTTCTGTTCTCTGAGTTGTTCTGTTCTTCTGATGGGATTCAAACAGACTGAATGGGAACTGTGCAGATTGAAACTGAACAGGTCAGGAAGGGGGGCTTGCCCCCGCTCTTCGACATCTGTACCGGTTGTTAGGGTTTAGGGTGGACGCGAGCGTTAACGACAAAACGAGCGGCCTTCGCACGCGCTTCGCGTGGCGCGCAGGCTATCTGCTGGCGGCGTTCGGCATTTACATGGCTGACCAGGCGTCGAAGGCGTGGGCCGTCAGGGCGCTTCGCTTCGGCGATGAGCGCGTCGTTATCCCCGGATTTTTTCAGTTTGCGTACACTGAAAATACCGGCATCGCATTTGGTCAGTTGCAGGAGGGCGGTGCGTTTGGCCGCTGGTTTTTTGTGGTCCTGGCAGTGCTCGCGGCGATCGCGGTCTTTTATTACTTCATGCGAACACCGCGAAACGACGATCGCGTGCTCGGCGCCTGTGCGCTTTTGCTCGCCGGAATCCTGGGTAACCTGACCGATCGCGCCCGCCTCGGTTACGTTGTCGATTTCATCGTCCTGCACGCCGGCGATTATCATTGGCCAACCTTCAATGTCGCCGACGCAAGCATCACGATTGGCGCTCTGCTGCTGGCGTACGACATAGTTTTCAGTCATAGGAAGAAGGCGGTGATGGCGTCACCGTAGAACTTAGTGCTTTGGACTTGGGTCTTTGGTTTTTGGTCTTTCGTGCAAGTTACTAAACTAAGTACTGAGACCAGAGACCAAAAACCAAAGCCCCCAGAAACATGTACCCTGAACTCATTCGCATCGGCAATTTCCCCATCAACACTTACGGCGTGTTTCTCGCCATCGCGTTTCTCTGCGCGATCTTCGTCACGGTTAAACTAGCCGAGCGTGATGGTTTGCCGCGCCAGCGGATTTACGATCTCAGTCTTTGGATGTTGCTCGCTTCACTCGTCGGCTCCAAGGTCCTGATGCTCTTTGTCGAGCCCGAGTATCGCGAAAATCCACTGCAACTGCTTTCGTTGGACTTCCTTCGTTCGGGCGGTGTTTTTTACGGCGGACTTCTCGGCGCCGTGATCGCGGGCTATCTGCTGATGAAGCGTTATCAACTGCCGTGGTGGAAAACGGCGGACGCCTGCGCCCCCGGAATCGCCCTCGGGAATTTTTTTGGACGCCAGGGTTGTTTCGCCGCTGGCTGTTGCTGGGGCAAACCGACGACGCTTCCGTGGGGTGTGAAGTTTTCAGAGTTGGGCCACGAAATCACCGGCGTGCCCATCGACGCGCACCTTCATCCGACGCAGCTTTATGAATCGTTTGCGATGTTGCTCGTCTTTGTCTTTCTACTCTGGCTGCACAAACGCAAACGTTTCAGCGGCCAGGTCATTCTTACTTACGCACTGCTCTATTCCGTCATTCGCTTTGCAATCGAATTCGTTCGCGACGATCCTCGCGGCGACATCCTCGGACTTACAACTCTGACCGGTCTTTCGACTTCGCAGTTGATTAGCATCGTCATCGGACTCGCAGCCCTGATCCTGTTAATCCTGCGACGCCGTCACGCGCTTCCTCTAAATCTTGAAAATCCTGTAATCCTGTCAAAAACAGCCGTATGAAACCACTTATCCCTCTCATGTTATTGGTAGTTGCGCTCCTTCCGGGTAATACCCAGGAAAACCAGCTCGTTCTGCCCGCCGAAAAGCATCTCCGCAATATCAAGCAGTTAACATTCGGCGGTGAAAACGCTGAAGCGTACTTCTCTTCGGACGGCAAGCAACTGATCTTTCAATCGACACGTGATGGCCGCGGCTGCGATCAGATCTACACGATGAATGTCGACGGCTCGAACCTGAAGATGGTCTCGAATGGCGACGGCCGCACGACCTGTTCTTACTTCTACCCGGGCGCGAAACGTATTCTTTATTCCTCGACGCATCTCGGCGACAAGCAGTGTCCGCCAAAGCCTGACTTCTCCAAAGGTTATGTTTGGGCGGTGTATTCGTCGTTTGACGTCTTCACGGCCAACCCTGACGGCTCGAATCCGAAGCAACTGACAAGCACACCCGGCTACGACGCCGAAACAACGATCACGCGCGACGGGAAGAAACTTGTTTTCACTTCAATGCGCGACGGCGATCTCGATATCTACTCGATGGATGCCGACGGTAAAAACGTGCGCCGCCTGACTAACGAGCTCGGATACGATGGTGGACCATTCTGGTCCTACGACGGAAAGCAGATCGTCTACCGCGCGCATCATCCAAAAACTGAACAGCAGAAGGCTGACTACACCGGCCTGCTGAAACAAAATCTGATTCGTCCGACCGTCCTCGAGATCTGGGTGATGAATGCCGATGGCTCAAACAAGCGCCAGGTCACAAACAACGGCAATGCCAACTTTGGACCATACTTTTTCCCTGACGGCAAACGAATCATCTTTGCTTCCGACCTCCACGCTCCACGCGGAAGAAATTTCGATCTCTACAAGATCAATGTCGATGGCACCGGTCTGGAGCGCATCACTTTCAACGACACGTTCGACGGCTTCCCGATGTTTTCTCCCGATGGAAAGAAGTTGGTTTTTGCTTCCAATCGCAATGCAAAGACTCAGGGTGAGACGAATGTGTTCATCGCGGATTGGGTTGAGTAAAGCCACAAGAAGACACAGAAGTCACTAGAAGGCATTTATGAAGAAGAAAATATCTCTACTCGGGGCTGTGCTGCTGGCGGCGGCGGCGGCCGTCGTTGCTCAGCAATCGGATCTCAATCCGAGTCCGGCGCGACTGAAACAACACGTGAGTCATCTCGCTTCCGACGCATTAGACGGCCGGCGCAGCGGTACTGCCGGAGCAAACGAGGCCGCTCGCTACATCGCGGAAGAATTTGCGCGAATCGGCCTGCGGTCCCAGACGACGAAGTACCTGCAAAGCTTTCCGTACGTGGCAGGCGTTCAGCTCGGGAAGGGAAACACGCTCTCGTTTGCTTCCGAAGGCTCACTAAAAACAGGGGTTGATTGGGTACCGCTCGGCTTTTCCTCGAATGCGAAAGTCAAAGCTGGAGTCGTTTTCGTCGGCTTTGGAATTACGGCTTCCGAGTTAAACCACGACGACTACGCCGGAGCAAACGCATCGGGAAAAATCGCAATCGCACTTCAGGGCACGCCTGATGGCGATAACCCGCACGGCCGGTTTGCAAGGTTCGAAGGCGTACGCTGGAAAGCGATCGCTGCTCGCAATGCGGGCGCGAAAGCATTGCTCGTCGTCGCGCGCGACGCCGCATTCAATCAGGATCGGCTTACGAGACTCACGTACGACAACACCGGCGGCGAAGCAGGATTGCCTGTCGCCGTTGTATCGCGGCAGGCTGTCGATCGAATTCTTGCACTCTCGAACACGTCACTTTCGGCGATCGAACAAGCTGCCAAAATGCCGGGGAGCAACAAAGCTCTGACTGGCGAGATCAATCTCGTTACCGACGTCGTTCGCAAAGAAGTTCCCGCCTACAACGTCATCGGCGTGCTTGAAGGCTCCGATCCGGTTCTCAAAAATGAGCATATCGTGATCGGTGCACACTACGATCATCTTGGTCGTGGCGGTGAAGGCAGTGGGAGTCTTGCGCCTCAATCGGGCGAGATACATCACGGCGCGGACGACAACGCCTCGGGCACCGCGGGCATGATGGAGCTGGCTCGTATCTTCAGCGCCCAACGGCCGGCTCTAAAACGCACCATTATCTTCATCGCGTTCGGTGGTGAAGAAGAAGGACTGCTCGGCTCAAACTACTACGTCAATCATCCGGTAATGCCGCTCGCCAACACCATCGCGATGATCAACATGGACATGATCGGTCGGATGCGAGACCGCAAACTCTCGATCAGTGGCGTGGGAACGGCAACTGAATGGCGCAACATCATTCAGCAGGCAAACGCCTCCGAGTCGATGAATGTAACTGCGAATACCGGATCGTCGCCGGCGCGCGGAGTGCCGGTAGTTGTATCGGCAAACGGCCGTCCGATCATGACTGTCGATCCTCGCGGAACATTTGAGCTGACGCTTACCGAAGACGGTTTTGGACCAAGCGATCACTCGTCGTTCTACATCAAAAAGATTCCCGTGCTCTTCTTCTTCACCGGAGCGCACAGCGACTATCACAAACCATCCGACACGTTCGAGAAGATCAACTACGATGACGAGGCGCGTATCCTAAACCTGGTGGCGCGCATCGTTCGAGACGTCGATAGTGCTGAAAAACGCTTGACGTACGCCACAGCGAAATCAGACACAGCGCCCCGTACCGGAGGCTTCCGAGTCTACCTGGGAACGATTCCAAACTACGCCGACAGTACTGACGGGATGTTGATCGACGGTGTTCGCGACGACTCACCCGCTGCGAAGGGTGGACTGAAGGCGGGCGATCGCATCGTGAAGATCGGAACTCGTGACATCAAAAATGTTTACGATTACACGTACGCGCTGGGCGAAATGAGAGCGGGTCAGGAATATGTAATCGAAGTGATGCGCGGCGGTCTGAAGCTGTCGCTGAAAGTCACGCCGACGGCGCGGAATTGATCAATTTCGGGGACTTTTAGATCACAAAAGGGGCGGCCACTGAGTGCCGCCCCTGCAATTTTAGAGGGAATGTAAAGTTTACCAGCGTGGTTCGCGTTCAAAACGATCGTTGTCGCGATCACGGCCGCCACCACCGCCGTAACCACCACGACCGCCACCGCCGCCGCCGCGTCCACCACCATAACCGCCACGGCCGCCACCACCGCCGCCGCCGCGATCCGTTCTCGGCTTGGCTTCGTTGACGGTTAAATTGCGTCCGCCAAAATCCTTGCCGTTGAAAGCCTCGATAGCTGCTGCTGCCTCTTCAGGGGTTGCCATCTCCACAAAAGCAAAGCCGCGTGATCGTCCTGTTTCCCGATCTTCAATCACCGAAGCTGATTCCACTGTTCCTACTGCTGCGAAAGCCTCGCGCAGTTCCTCGCTTGTAGTTCGAAACGAGAGATTTCCAACGTAAAGTTTTGTAGCCATTCTAACTATCCTTAATCTGAAGGGAAGCGCGGGCTTGCTGGAATTCGCTGATCCAGTTCGGGGGGGACGACCGATACTTTCGGCGAGCTGCGACGAACCCGATGCTCTAAAAAACTCGAGAGCGGCTTCTAACTGGTTGACAACTGCCTCACTCTCTATCAGCCGAACCTCGTCGCCTTACGATCACGGGCAGGCGCAATCACCATTGATGCGCGAGAGCAGGTAACTGGTACGCAAAAGTATGCAGGAGCCCCGAGAAACGCGTCAAGGATAATTTTGACGTTTAAGCCACAGATTACACAGATTCGGTATAATCCGTGTAATCTGTGCATTAACGAAAATCACCGCGAAAGGTTGGAAAATGTCGACACGAATCCCTATCACTGTGGCCAACGGCGACGGCATCGGGCCGGAAATTATGGCGGCCACGCTGCGCATTTTGGAAGCCTCCGAAGCGCCCCTGGAATTTGAGACTATCGATATCGGCGAGAAGGTTTATCTCGCCGGAAACTCGTCGGGCATCGAGCCGAGTTCGTGGGAGTCGTTACGACGGACGAAGGTATTTCTCAAGGCCCCGATTACCACGCCGCAGGGTGGTGGCTACAAGAGTTTGAATGTGACTGTGCGCAAGGTGATGGGACTCTACGCCAACGTGCGCCCGTGCGTTTCCTATCACCCTTTTGTCGATACGAAACATCCGGTGATGGACGTCGTCGTCGTGCGTGAGAATGAAGAAGATCTCTACGCCGGTATCGAGCATCGCCAAACAAACCAGGTGGTGCAGTGTTTGAAACTGATTTCGCGTCCGGGATCGGAAAAGATTGTTCGTTACGCGTTTGAGTATGCGCGCCGCAACAACCGCAAAAAGGTGACGTGCTTCACGAAAGACAACATCATGAAACTGACCGATGGTCTGTTTCATAAAGTGTTTGACGAAATCGCCGTCGAGTATCCCGAAATTCAAAACGAGCACTGGATTGTAGACATCGGCGCCGCGAAACTCGCGGACACGCCGGAGGCTTTTGACGTTGTCGTAATGCCGAATTTGTATGGCGACGTCCTTTCGGATGTGGCCGCGCAGATCGCGGGATCGGTCGGACTGGCGGGTTCGGCAAATATCGGCGAACACCTTTCGATGTTTGAGGCGATCCATGGATCAGCGCCACGGCGCGCCGGACAGAACCTTGCGAACCCGTCGGGACTGTTGCTTGGCGCCGTGATGATGTTGGTCCATGTCGGGTTAACGGAACACGCCGAGCGCGTGCATAATGGCTGGCTGCGGGCCATCGAAGACGGCATACACACCTACGACATCTACGACGAAAAAGTGAGTAAGCAGAAAGTCGGCACGAAGGAATTTGCCGAAGCCGTGATCGAGAGGTTGGGCCAGACGCCGCAGATTCTGAAGCCCATGAAGTATCGGAAGAGCAACGAGTCGGTCGGCGGCCGTTTCGATAAAGAGAAGCCGGCGCCGCGGAAAGAACTCGTCGGCGTTGACGTTTTTCTAGATTGGACGCGGGGCTCCGCGAACGATCTCGGCGACGCGCTCAGCAAGGTCAATGGCGAGGGCGTTAAGTTAACGATGATCAGTAATCGCGGTGTAAAAGTTTGGCCCGGTGGTCATACGGAAACTTTTTGTTCCGATCACTGGCGCTGTCGTTTCCTACCGGCAGCAGACGGCGGCAAAGTCGCACACGCCCAGATCGTGTCGCTGCTTGGCCGTATCGCTGAACACGGCTACGATTTCATTAAGACTGAAGGTCTTTACACTTTTGACGGCGAACGCGGTTTCTCGCTGGATCAGGGAGAATAAAGATGGCGAAAAAATCCGCTAATAAGAAGAAAAAAGCTGACAGGAATGGCGACGAGAATCCTTTGGTTGCGGTGATTATGGGCAGCCAGTCTGATTGGGACACCATGCGCCACACGGACGACACGCTATCGCAGTTTGGCATCGCGCACGAGTGCCGCGTCATCTCGGCTCACCGCTCGCCGTCTTTGGCGGCTGAGTTTGGCTCAACCGCTGAAACTCGCGGGCTGGAAGTTGTGATCGCCGCCGCGGGGGGCGCCGCCCATCTCGCGGGCGTGCTTGCCGCCCACACCACTTTGCCCGTTTTAGGCGTGCCGATGCGGAGCGACGCCCTGAACGGCCTCGATTCGCTCCTGGCTACAGTGCAAATGCCGGGTGGAATCCCGGTGGCAACCCTCGCGATCGGTAAGCCTGGCGCTGTAAATGCGGCATTATTCGCCGTCGCGATCCTGGCCAATACCCGGCCTGAGCTGCGCCAGAAGTTGCACGAGTTTCGTGAGGCACAAGAGGCCAAGATCCGGGCGACCACTCTGTAGGCCGAATTAACGGGATTTACACCGAAGGTGTTGGCTAATTCGAGCCCAGGGTTGCTTCAACCCTGGGATTGAGGATAAGTAGACCTAAAAACCCTGAAAAGGGTTTATCGGGCGAACCCTTTCAGGGTTGAAACCACATGGAAATGATGATCCCAGGGTTGAAGCAACCCCGGGCTCGAATTAGCCAACGCCTTCGGCGTAATTTCAAAATGAACCGATACCTCAAATTGTCTTGAATTTACTAAGTCTTTAGCGCACAATGCCCTCACTGTAACATCTGCCCAGAGCAGTTCCCGACCCTTGGAACCTCTCTGTTTTCATTTCTTCCTTTCTCAACCTGATGGAATCCTTGCGAGCATGATCGGCCAGACGGTTTCCCATTATCGAATTATCGAAAAACTCGGTGAAGGGGGAATGGGCGTGGTCTATCTCGCCGAGGACCTTCACCTCGCGCGGCACGTCGCGATCAAGTTTCTGACTTCCACCGACCATCACTACCGCGCGCGCTTCATTCGGGAGGCACGCGCCGTCTCCGCCCTGAGCCATCCAAACATCGCGATGGTCCATGACTACGGCGAAACAGATGCCGGTCAGCCTTTTATCGTGATGGAGTTTGTCAAAGGCAAGTCGTTGAGCGATATGCTCGAGGAAGGTCTAACGCTGCGGCGATCCGTGGAGATTGTTTCTTCAATCGCTGAAGCACTCGGCGAGGCCCACGACCATGGGATTGTCCACCGCGACATCAAGCCATCGAACGTCTTCGTCAACCAGCGTGGCCAGGTTAAGGTGCTCGACTTCGGCCTGGTGAAGCATCTGTTTGAACCGAACACCAGCGGTGTGGACCTCGACGCCCGGACCATCTATGCAACGCAAACTCGCAGCGACGTGATCGTCGGAACGCCGCTCTATCTTTCACCGGAACAGGCGACGGGAAAGCCAATCGACGGCCGCAGCGACCTCTTTGCGCTTGGAGCGTTGCTATATGAGTGTTTGACCGGCCAGTCAGCGTTTTCCGGCGGCAGTGTTTTAGAGATCGGCGCACAGATTATTCACGTGACACCGCAAGCGCCGTCGAAGATAAATCCACATGTGCCGCCGTCGCTCGATCGGGTCACGTTGAAGGCGCTCGAGAAAAAAGTTGACGCGCGTTATCAATCGGCCGCTGAGTTTCTGCAGGACTTGAAAACAGCGGCAGCAACTTTGAGCGGCAACGGCGTGCCGGTATCGAGCAAGTCAGGCCGGCCAACCGAGGGATTCAAGAAAGCAAACCGGACGTTCACGACGCTAACGATGTCTCTGCGCAGGCAGCGCTTTTCACTTGCCTCCGTGATCCCGGCGTTCATAGGCGCAGGCCTGCTCATCTGGGCCATTATCTACTTCTGGCCACGCACGTATTACCAGCCGGCTGCCGCAGCAGTCCCCTGGTACGTTCAGGGAACCGACAGCCTTAGGAACGGCGCTTATTATCAGGCGAGCAAAGCCCTGACACAGGCAGTCGAAGTTGATAAAGGCTTTGCTTTAGCTCGGGCGCGTCTGGCCCAGGCATGGGCTGAGCTCGACTATACGGACCGCGCAAAAGATGAGTTGCTGGCAGTTTCGAGTCTTACCGATCGTTCGTCACTTTCACCGCAGGATGCTTTGTATTTGGACGCGGTTCTGGCAAGTGTGACGAGACGGTTTGCTGACGCGATTAAGGCTTACACCGAGCTTGCCAGGCTCTCGCCTGAAGAAGGAGCGGTTTACGTCGATCTCGGTTACGCCTACGAGAACGACGGCCAGACTAAGCTAGCCCTCGAGAATTATTTGAAAGCCATCGAGCTGAATAAGCAGCAATATGCGACCGGCTATCTTCGAGCGGGCATTATTTATCGCCGCAACGAAGAGCGAGACAAGGCCGCGGCGATGTTTAACGAAGCGGAACGATTGTACCGCGCCGCCAGTAACGAGGAAGGAATTATCGAGGTCCTGCGGCAGAGAGGGATTCTCCTGCGCGAGGCGGGCAAATACGAGGAAGCGAAGACGCTGTTTCAGCAATCTCTCGACGCCTCCAGAACCATCGGCAATGAAGCGCAACAGATTACGGCATTGATCGATTTGAGCTATTTCTATTCGCAACGCGGTTTAGTCCCTGAAGCGGAACGTTTCGCGAAGCAGGCGGTCGAGTTTGCGCAGGGAAAACAGCTCGAAAACCTCGCCACCGCCGGTTTACTCGAACTCGGCAACTCGTTTTCAAGTCAGGGGGACGACGTAAGGGCGGAATACTATTTCAGCCAGGCTGTCCAGTTGGCGCGTACCAACAAAGGCCGCATGCGTGAAGCACGAGGGCTCTCGAATCTCGGTAGTTTGTATATTCGAACCTCACGAATCGACGAGGGTCTGAATATGGTCCGAACGGCGATGGGATTTTTTCAGAATGAAAATTTCCCACGCAGCGTCAGCATCTGCATGACTCAACTGGCTCGAGGCTATCGTCGCAAGGGCGACTATGGCGCGGCGCAACAGATTCTGAGTCAAAAAGCGGAGATGGCGCAGCAGAACAACAGCGAACCGGCCCGGGCGGACGCCGAATTCGAATTCGGATTGCTTCGCTCTGATGAAGAAAGATATCCCACTGCGTTGGAACACTACGACCGCGCGCTCAAAAGCTATCAATCGGTAAAAGACGATTTTTCCGTCGTTTTTACAAACACTAATCGCGCCAAGCTCCTGGTGCGGCTGGGCCGATTTGGCGAGGCCAGACAGTTGCTGGACGAACTCTTCAAAATCACTGCCGAGTCAAAGGGTAGCTATTTGCAAGTGGTGCCCGAGCTTCATCTCATAAAATCCGAACTGAGTTTCGCTGAAGGAAATCTCGCTCAGGCACTGGCGTCGGCCAACGAAGCCTTCGGCACTGCCCAGCCCCGCTCTGATGTGCTCATCGAAGCCCAGTACTTTCTCGGCTTGATGAAGGCAGCTTCAGGTGGAAAACAGGCTGCCAAAAAATTATGTGACGACGCCATCAACGCCACCGAAAACGCCAGTAACTTTGATTCACATTCGCGCGCGATTCTGCGTTGTGCGGAGGCCGCGCTGACCGTGAAGGACTCGCAAAATGCCCTCACGCTTGCGACGCAGGCGCAGGAGAGATTCGCACGCCGGGAGCAATTGGAATCGGAATGGCGTGCATGGGCCATTGCCTCACGCGCTAACGGACAGTTAGGAGATAAAAGTAAATCAGAGGAAACCTTACGCAATGCCGCGAACGTACGGTCCCGGCTAGAGCAACAGTGGGGTGCCGACGCTTTCAGACAATATGCTGTACGGCCTGATATTCAGGTTTATTTTCGTTAACAAGTTGATCCACCTGGCTCAACTCCCAATCATTGCAAGGAGATCAAACAATGTCAGACACAATCAACGATCCAGTCCCAGCCGAAAAGCCGGTCAACCAGGGCGGCGGTAATGAGCCGGAAGCAAATCCGGATGAAACCACTGAGGATGACGCACTCGTCGCTGCGGAAACTCCGGTTAACCATGGAGGCGGCGGCAATGCGGACTGATCTAGCTTAGCAAGGGCGTCCCAGGGTCTTTGCACACTCACAATCGAATAGTGCATCCACAGATTGCACAAGCCCTGTGCAGTCTGTGGATCATAAACCTCTCCCAACCAACCACTCTTTCACCACTTCCTTCGGATCGCGTTTGTTACCGTCAATCTCAAAATTCAGCCGCCGCATCTCGTCTGTCGTAATCGCATTTGCCAACTTAGTCAGCACTTCCTGCAACGCCGGCGCACGCGTTAACGAATCCTGCCGCACGAGATAAACAGCTTCATACGGAGGGAAATACCGGCGATCGTCCGTGAGTTGCACGAGATCGAGCGCCGTAATCCGGCCTTCCGTCGAATTGGCGGCGATCAGATCGACCTGGTTTGCCGCGAGCGCGATGTAAGTCAGCGATAAATCCATCTCGCGAACTTCGGCAAACTTCAACCCATACGCTTTTGAAAACCCCGGGTAACCATCGGCACGCGACATGAAATCCTGGCCGAAACCCGCGCGCCACATTGGCGTCTGTTGTGCCGCATCCGAGATCGTTCGCAGGTTCAGTTTTCTCGCTTCAGCGCCCCGCACGAGGATCGCAAACGTGTTTTCAAAACCCAGAGGCTCGCTGACCGCGACCTTGAACTGCGTCGCGTAATCCTGCTTTACCTTGTCGTAAACCGCGCGCGCATCGTTTATCGGCGCGTGATGAAGTATCGCGGTGTAAGACGTTCCGGTGTATTCGGGATAGAGATCGAGCGTGCCGGTGACAAGGGCTTCGTGCGGAAGATTTCCGCCAAGTTCATAACGTCGCTCAACTGAAACGCCTCGTGTCTCGAGCATCTGCGCGACAATCTCAGCCAGCAGTGACGACTCTGTGAAATCTTTCGACCCAATCACCACTCGCGCGGCGCTCGTCGATTCTGATTCCTTGCCGCCGCCCGAAAGCCAAAGACCGAGGAGAACCAGGAACAGCGCCCCGGCGCTCAGTGCAAGTATTTGCTTTACTGAACCTGCCCTCCTGCGTTTGGCGGTGAAATGAAAGCGGCGTTCGACAAGGCCCAGGAGGAAATCCGCCGCGAGCGCCAGTAACGCCGCCGATAAGGCGCCCGCAAGTAACAGGTTGTTGTCGTATTGCCGCAGACCGCGAAAGATGTAGACCCCGAGTCCGCCGGCGCCCACCGCTGCGGCGATCGTCGTCACTCCAACCGAGATCACCGTCGCGACGCGAATGCCCGTGACGATCACACCCATCGCCAGCGGAAGTTCAACCTGCCGCAGGATCTGGCTGCCCGTCATGCCCATCGCCACCGCCGCTTCTCTGACATTCGGGTCAACGCCAAGAATCCCCGTGACTGTGTTACGAATGATTGGCAAAAGGGAATAGAGCACGAGAGCCACGAGCGCCGTTCGTGCGCCGATGCCGCCGATGAACGGAATGGGAATCAAAAAGCCGAAGAGTGCGAGACTCGGAATCGTCTGCATCACGTTCGCGAGTCCCAGCACTGGACCACGCAACGCCCGGTAGCGCGTTAGGGCAATTCCGGTCGGCACGCCGATGATCACCGCCGTGATAATCGCGATGAATACGAGCACGACGTGCTCTCTAACCAGCACCAACAGCTCGGCCCAGTTAAGTTGTAAAAATTGCCAGAAGTTCACTGCGAACCTCCGACTTTGAAGTCGAGCGTCTCGATGTAGGCGCGAACCTGCGGGTGATCGGAAACGAGAAAACGTTCGGGAGTTTCGAGCAGGACCAGGCGGCCCTTGTGCATGAGGCCGATGCGGCGCGCAAGTATCAACGCCTCACGCACGTCGTGAGTGACGAGAATCGCAGTCTTGTCGAGCCGTGTAGTCAACTCGGCAAATTCGCGTTGCAAACTCGCGCGCGTGAGGGGATCGAGTGCGCCGAAAGGCTCGTCGAGCAGCAGCAACGGCGGATCAGCCGCGAGCGCACGAGCAACACCGACGCGCTGACGTTGACCGCCTGACAACTCGTGCGGGTACCGTCCCGCAAACCGATCCGGCGCCAGGCCGACCAGCTTCAACAACTCCCGCACACGTTCGCTCGTGCGTTCACGATCCCAACCCGAAAGCGCGGGCACAAGACCAACGTTTCGCTCGATCGTGAAGTGTGGAAAGAGCCCGCCTTCCTGGATCACGTAGCCGATGCGTCTGCGCAAAGCGATCGGATCCCAGTCAGTCGTCGCTTTTCCCTCAACCGTAACGACACCGGTTGACGGTGTTAACAAACGGTTGACGAGCTTCAACGTCGTCGTCTTGCCGCAGCCCGATTCGCCGAGCAAAACGAGTGTCTCGCCTCGCTCGACCGTCAGATTCAGGTCGGAAAGTATGTTGAGATTTTGGATTGAAAAGCCGACGTCGTTGAAATGAACAAGGGCGTTATCGGCGGCATCGTTCATCTATCCGGATCACTTGGCGAGCAACAGATTACTGCTAAATCGTTCCTGTGAGTCGAGCCATGTACGTGAACTTGCGAAGCCGGTGGCGGCGGCAAGTTGCGCGATGCCGGCCATGTCGTACTTGTATGAGTTTTCAGTGTGAATCAATTCGCCGGCGGCAAAGTCGATTTCCAGCTCGAGTTTCTCGATGGACACGCGCTGATCGATCAGGCTCTCGATGTAGATCTCTATGCGGCCCGCTTCGTCGTTGTAAAAAGCCCGGTGTTGGAACGAACGCAGGTCAAAACTGCCGCCAAGCTCGCGGTTGATTCGTGCGAGCACGTTTAAGTTGAAAGCCGAAGTCACTCCGAGGGCGTCGTTGTAAGCCGCCTCTAAAATCGCGGGCTCTTTTTTAGATCCGCGCCGAGCAACAGGGCGTCGCCCGTGTGCAGAACGCTCCGCATGGCGCGGAGAAAGCGAAGTGCCTCTTCGCGATCGAAATTGCTGATGTTTGAACCGAGGAAAAGTGCGAGCGTGCGCGTGCGCGGCTTTTTGCCGAGTTCCGCAAGACCGGCGAAGTAATCGGCGGCGTATGCCTCGATTCGCAGTCGCGGATACGACTGGAGCAGGATTCGCGAACTGCTCTCGAGCGCCGTGGCCGAGATGTCAACCGGCATAAACAACAACTCCGACTGCCGTCGCAGCAGGGCTTCGATGATGAGCCGCGTCTTGGAAGCGCTGCCACTGCCCATCTCCAGCAGGGTTGTCTGGCCTTCGACCGAACCGACGATCTCGTCTGCGTAGCGCTTCAGAATCTCGTTTTCCGCCCGCGTCAAATAGTATTCGGGCAGCAGGCAGATCGCTTCGAAGAGCTGCGAGCCGAGTTCGTCATAAAAATACTTTGGTAAAAACCGCTTCTGGGAGGCCGACAAACCCTTTCGCACGTCTTCAGCCAGCCCGGCAAGCGGATCTCGCTTGACGAGGTTGTGAATATACAGTCGGGAATCTCTGGAGGGCTCTGACTGTGCCACTGTCGCCACATGATAGCCTAAACGCCACAGATACACACAGTTCAAAAGGCATAAAGAGGCACATAAGTCACAAATTGATTAGTAAAAATGTCTGTGCATTTTGTGCTTCTTTGTGGCGTATCGGGGGAAATGACTTTTGAGGCATCCGCGCTTGACCACTGGGGCGCGTGTGGGCAAGATCTGTCGGCAATGTTGTTTACTAATCGCCTCGCCCAGCTTTTGTTTTTGTTTCTAAGTTTGTGCGTTCCAGCCTTTGCCCAGGGCTTCAAGCAGGAACTCGAAACGCCGGAGAAAGTTTCTCTTTCAGTCAAAAATCTCGACGGAAGAGTCAGCGTTGTCGCGTCCGCGGAATACCAGAAAAAAGTAGTCATCGAGGCCAGATCCAGCGGTGCTGTGATCGAAGCCGAAGACGTCAAAGTTGAAGCCAAAGGCGCAAACATCCTGATCGTGGTACGACCGCGTGGCGAAAAGAATCGCATCGATCTCTCCGTGACGATTCCCACGCGCTCGAAGGTCGACGTCGAAGGCCAGGCAGGCGCCGTCGATGTCATCGGGAGTTTGGAATCGGCAGTCGTAAAAACCGACACCGGCACGATCCACGCCGACGTTCCGCTTGAAGCCCTAAAGTTTAACTTCGTTTGGGAAGCAAGCCGGCCGCGTTACATGAGCGACGTCGAACTGCCCGAAGTCAAAGAGAAGGCGGGCGGCGCCTTCAAACTCTCCGGACGTCTCGGTGAAAAAGACTCGGACAAAGAGGAGCTTGTCGCTCTCGACTTTCGCACACAACGCGGTGTCGTTCTCTTAAACATCGATCCCGCGGAAGCGCCGGCCGATCTGCGCGAACGGCCCCTCACGGAAGCCGCGCGCGCGATCGTTCGCAGCGGCGACAGCGAACTCGTCCAGGCAATTCGCAAAGTGGCGCCAAAGATGTTTGGCGACTACGCGAAGACACTCCCGCCGCCGGAAAAAGAACCCTCGCTCGTGAAGCGTTCGCCGCCGGGACGAATCGTAAGTGCGGTTGCGCCGCAGTTGATGCGATTCAACGCGAGCGTCACCGATCGAAATGGACGCGCGATCGGCGGCATGCGCGAGTCAGACTTCACCGTTTGGGAGAACGGTATCGAACGCCGCGTCACGAATGTTTCTCCCGCTAATGAGCCTTTCAACCTCGTGTTGTTGCTGGACGTTTCCGGCAGCGTCGAGGAACGAATGGATTTTATTCGCAAGGCCGCACGCGATTTCCTGCGCACGACGAGTCCACAGGATCGAATTTCGATAATCAGTTTTCGCGATGACATTCAGGTCATCTCGGATTTCAGCACTGACCGGCAAATGCTCTCGCGTAAGTTGGACGAGATTGACGCAGGCGGCGGCACCGCGCTTTACGATGCGCTCGGGTACGTTTTGAGCGAGCCGCTTAAACATCTTCGCGGCGAACGCACGGCCATCGTCGTGATGTCTGACGGCGACGACAACAAATCGTTTTTGCCGTTTCCGGCGATCCTGGAAGCCCTCCTCGAATCGGGCGCGCTCGTTTATCCTTTGTATGTGCCTTCAGGATTGATACCAGAATCGAGCGTGCCTAAGCCTGAGATCACGATCGATCCGCTGCGCACACGCTACCTGACGCTGACGACGCGCGCGGAAGAGGAAGGACGCAAAATCGCCGCGGCTTCCGGCGGCATTTACTACCCGATTCGGCATCTGGCTGACCTGCAAAAAGCTTACGACGACGTCGTCGCACAGTTGCGATCGGCGTACACAATCACCTACGCGTCGAATTCAGTTTCCGCTTCGCCGCGCGTGCGCGTTCGCACAAACCGCGACGGCGCTTCCGTGAGACTGAGCCCGGTCGTCGGCGTGGAGAACACACCGTAATCTGCTCTTGTAAAACCCGTAGATGAACCAACCCCTTTTCAACGCCCTTTTCGACGAAACCGAACGTAAGCCATTAACCGTCTCTCAACTAACGAACTCGATCAGGATCACGCTCGAGTCGCGCTTCGCGTCGGTGTGGGTGGAAGGCGAAATCTCCAACTTCAAAGATCACTCGTCCGGGCACTGGTATTTCACGCTTAAAGACGAAAACGCCCAACTGCGCGCCAAGTGTTTTCGCTCGGCAAATACTCGCATTCGTTTTCGACCAGCGAATGGTTTGAAAGTTCGCGCTCGTGGAAAACTTTCGCTCTATGCGCCGCGCGGTGAGTATGAACTCGTCGTCGACGCGCTCGATCCGGTCGGCGCCGGTGCTTTGCGGATTGCCTTCGAACAACTGCGCGACCGTTTGCAAGCGGAAGGTCTGTTTGCGAAAGAACTAAAACGACCGCTCCCTGTTTTCCCGCGTCGCGTCGGTATCGTGACGTCGCCGACGGGCGCCGCCATTCGCGACATTCTCAACGTCATCTCGCGACGCACGCGCACAGTTCACGTTCTCTTTTCACCGGCGCGCGTGCAGGGTGATCTGGCTGGTCCTGACATCGCGCGCGCCATCCGGTTTATAAATCAGTATCACGAACGCGCGCTCGCCGAAGGTCGTGAAGCCGATCTCGTGGACGTTTTGATCGTGGGCCGCGGCGGCGGGTCAACTGAAGATCTTTGGGCTTTCAATCAGGAAGAAGTCGCGCGTGCGATTCGCAAGTCGACCATTCCCGTGATTTCCGCGGTGGGCCATGAGACTGATTTCACGATTGCCGACTTTGCCGCCGACGTACGCGCCGCGACGCCCTCAGCCGCCGCCGAGATAGTCGCGGCGCGTGAAGATCAGATCTGTTCGGCGCTCGCAAATCTTGGCAGGCAACTTGTGCGTTTGACGCGTTTCCGCATCGTCGATCTTCGTTCGAGAGTTCAGGAACAAGCCCTGTCGCAGGCTTTTGACGAAGTAAAATCGCAACTGACTGCGGCACGCTCGCGCTTCAACGCAGCTTCAGATGCGTGCAACTCGGCGATGGAGATCAAAGTGCAGGACGGTCGCGAACGGTTAGCGCTCGCAGCCGCCTCGCTTGACGCGCTCTCGCCGCTTGGAGTGTTGCAACGAGGCTATGCGATAGCGCAGGATGCGTCCGGAAAACTGTTGCGCGATGCGGCGTCAGTTACGCCGGGCGACGCGATGAGCGTCCGGCTGGCAAAGGGAAAACTGAACGCGCGGGTAGAATCGATCGAGACCACGGAATAAACGCGATGGCACGGCAGCGCATAGTAATAAGTCTGGAGCCTAAAGGTGGACCAGCGCCGCGCGGTCACGCTAAGTCGCGCCGCTGGCCGAAAGTGTTAGGCATTCTCGCGGGTCTGGTTTTAGTTATTCTCGTTATCGCGGCGGTAGGCGGCTTTCTCTGGTGGCGCAAATACCAGGCGACTCCCACTTACACGCTGGCGCTAATCCTTGATGCCGCGCAGCGCAACGACAACATCGAATTTCAAAAGCGAGTTGACCACGAAGAGATCACTAAAAACATGGTCGCGACCCTCAGTGAAAAAGCCGCCGGTCGTTACGGACTCTCGCTCAACAACTCGGCCCAACAACGGGTTGAGAGCGTGATGCCGGCGCTGTTGCCTCGCATTAAGCAGACTGTTCACGACGAAATCTGGAATGTGATGAAACAGTTTGCGGCGGCGCCCGAGCAACGATCTTTCATAACCATTCTCGGCGCCGTTCAGTCTCTAATGACGGTCACGAGCGAAGGTGATCTCGCGAAGGCAACCGGCTCAATGGCCGGACATAAAATCGAGCTCACGATGCGGCGGGACGCGGAACGATGGAAGGTGACGGAATACAAAGACAACGTGGTGGTCCACCGCATCGTCGATAGCGTGATGAAAGAAATGCCGGCGATTGGAAGTACCGAGGTGAACAGTCCCCTCCTGAAGAAACTTTCGCGTCGCCGTCCACGGAATCGCTAGCGCTGGAGTAAATAAAAATCGAGGCCGCCCAGATGAAAAATGGTCAGGAACAGGGCCGGACATTTGAGACTTCGCTCGAAGCTCTCGAACAGATCGTCCGGCAGTTGGAAGACGGCAACTTACCGCTCGAGAAGAGTCTCGAGTTGTTTGAGCAGGGCGTTCGCCTCTCGCGCGAGTGCCAGGAACGTCTAAGCCAGGCTGAGCGCCGCATTGAAGTGTTATTGCGCGACAATCAGGGCCGACCGGTAACGAGCCCGTACAAAGAAACGCCTGACGCCGGCTCCGCCGAAGGTGAAAATGCCAACTGAAGTCTTCAGCCCTAACTCTCTCGATCTCGATACGTTATTAGCGGGCAGCCGAGCCCTGGTTGAAGTCGAACTAAACAGTCTTCTGCCGCCGTCAGATCTCGCCCCGCAGAAAATTCATCAGGCAATACGCTGGAGCATGTTTGCGGGCGGCAAGCGTTTTCGACCGGCGTTGTTGCTGGCAACGGGTGAGGCGTTCGGCGCCACGCTCAACGCATTGATCCGAAGCGCGTGCGCGCTCGAGATGGTCCACACTTATTCGCTCATTCACGACGATCTGCCCGCGATGGATGACGATGATCTCCGGCGTGGCAGACCAACCTGTCACGTGCACTTCGACGAAGCGACAGCCATCCTCGCCGGCGACGCACTTCAAGCCCTGGCTTTTCAAACCATAGCGGAAGACGATCAACTCGACGCGGAAACGCGTATCGCGCTCATTGCGGAACTGGCCCGCGGCGCGGCCACGCCCGAAGGAATGATCGCGGGACAGGCCCTCGACATGGAAGCTGAAACGCGGGAAGTGAACGCCGCGCAGCTCGGCAGGATCCACCAGCTCAAAACCGGTGCTTTGATCGTGGCTGCCGCACGTTGTGGGGCGATAATCGGACGGGCGAGTGATGATGAACTTGCGGCTGTGAGTCGCTACGCTTCACATCTCGGTTTGCTGTTTCAAATCACGGACGATTTTCTCGACGTTACTGCGACCGCCGAAGATCTCGGCAAGACGCCGGGTAAGGATGCGCAGTCAAACAAGGCGACCTATCCAGCTTTGTATGGAATGGCTAAGACAAGAGCCGCCGCCGTCCAGGCTCATCGTGATGCGCGCGCCGCGTTGGACCAGATCGATCGTCCGACCGACGTCCTGCGCCGGATAGCGGATTACATTCTGAATCGAACTGGATAGAACTTCCTCGCAAAGACGCAAAGGCGCAAAGGTTTTCCTGAAAGTCTCTCTCTGCCTTTGCGTCCTTTGCGCCTTTGCGAGGAAAAAACCCTCACTCATACGCCAGCGCCTCACGCACCGTCACCCGCGACGCCTTCCACGCCGGCAAAAAACTCGCCGCCGCGCTCAATACAATCGAGACAATCATCCAAATCGCAAGCCCCAAGGGTTCAAAAGTAAAATCGAGACCGCTTCGGAACATTACTTTAACCATGAAATCCCCGATGACTTTACTGACGGGCCAGGCGAGGAGGGCGGCGATGGTCCAACTCAGCAAGCCAATCACAACTCCCTCCGCAACTATCATCAACCAAACGATCTTCGGCGTCGCGCCGAGTGCGCGCATCACGCCCATTTCGCGTCGCCGCTCGAAAACGTTGAGACTCATCGTCGTCATCAGTCCCAATCCACCGACGCCGCCCACGATCACAGACATCACGATCAGAAACACGTAAATCATCAGCATGTGCTGATCGAAGCCAAAACGGTTTTCTGCTTTACTGACGCTGCCACGCGCCCGCACGCCCTGACCCTCGAGGTTGCGATCCAGATCGGCTTTAACCGCACTGATCGAATCCGGATCAGATTTATCGAGCGCAAGCCGGAGGTTGTTTACCATTCCCGGATTGCGTTCTTGAATAAAACTCTGCGGGATGTAAGCGACGGCCGGGGAGAAGGCTTCTCTCGCGAGTCCGACGACCTGCCACGTTGACTCTGCCGATCCTATTCGCAGAACGACCATCTCGCCGACGCGCATCTTTGCTTCACGACCGGCGAGCGCGTTATTCACCACGATCGCGTTCGTGTCAGACGCAGTGAGATTTCTGCCTTCGATAATCTCCAGATCCAGAAGCTGTGTTTGAGAAGGCAAAGCAACGATAGTAAAACGATTAACCTCGGCGGCGGCGGCGTGTGGACCATCGGAGTGTGCATCTGCGACAGAGGCAGTCTGCCCTGCGATTGAAGCTTCCGTTATAAACCAACCTTCAGCGCGAGCAACCCCGGGCGTGTTGCTGATCGCTTTCTCGATCTTCGCCAGTTCGTATGGATTCGAAAACGAGAGGGTGAGGTCAAACTTTCGCGCGGCAAACATGTGGTCTAGGGTGTTGACTATCGACGCGCGCACGTTCAGCGCCGCGAGGAAGAACAATCCTCCGGCCGCAAGCGTCAATAAAGTTAACGCGAGCCGCGCGCGTCGTCGAAAACTATTCCGGATCGCAAAGACGATCAAACTAAACGTGCCGCCGACGCGTGTTAATGCACGATCGAAACGGCTGGCGCCGAATGTTGTTTGCGACAGCCCAAAATCCGAAAGCGCCACCCTAACCGGCGCCGCGGTGCCGTTCCAAACCGGATAAGCCGCCGCAATCAACGGCGCCGCAATTCCAATCACCGCCACGAGCAGATAAACCCACACCGGCACCGCAAAACTATTGATGTCAAAGTTGAGAAACATCGCCATGTAACGACACAGCGCGCGGCTGCCGATTATTCCGAGAGGCACCGAAACGATGACGGCAGCGATTCCGAGAAACAATGCTTGTCCGAAATAAATTCCCGCGATCTGCCGGCGCGTCCCGCCGATCGCCTTCATTACTCCGATCTGGCGTACTTGCGACGCCATCATCGCCGTCAGCAGATTGATAACCAGGATCCCGCTCAGCACGAGCACAAACAGTCCGAAACTCGACATCGCCAAAAGCAAAATACCCGTCAGGTCAGAATGCGGATGTTTGCCGGGCGACGGTATCTCGATGCGTCGTACTTCGCGCCCGCGGCTCTTGATCAACTCTTCCACGCCCGCCACGACGCGCTTGATGTGATCCTCGTCAAACCTGTTCCGCGCGACGAGAATGTTCAACTGGTTGAGATATGGTTCTTCGCCGAGTTGGACCAGGGTGGCGAGATTGATGTAACCGTAGACGATGTTCTCCATGCGCGCCTGCGCCTGACCTACGTCGTGAACGCGACCGCTGATCACGAGGGGCTGTTCGACGCCGTTTACAGTTTTCACCGTTACCGCATCGCCGATGTTTGCTCTTGCAACCTGGAAAGCATCGCGCTCGATCAGCATTTCGCCGGTGGCGGGTGGCCACGCGCCCTTCTCAGGCACGAGCTTGTCGACACGAATGTTGCCGTAATCGTGCACTACAAACAGAATCAGATTACGCCACTGCACTGGTCCTGCTTTGATCTGGCCGTTGATGGTCCGGCGTGGCTCTGCGTCGCTCACTTCCGGATTTTGCAGGATAGCTTTGACGAGATCGTCGTCGATCCTGTCAACGCGAATCACCGCCGAGGCGGGATTAGTCGCGAGATACCCAAGATCGAGCTCACGCGTGAGAATCGCGTATGAAGAAAGCACCGCGGCAAACGCCGAGATGCCGAGCGCAATCGCAAGCACCACGAGCGCCGTACGCGCGCGTTCATGCCAGAAGTCTCGAACTGCTTTGCGCCAGAGTGTGTTCATTGTCGACGAAGGACTCCGTCTGAAATCTCTATTCTGCGATCGATAACGCGCGCGATGTCTGCTTCGTGCGTGGCAATGACGACGGTCGTCCCGTGGTTTGCCATATCGCGAAAAAGATCGAGAATCGCTGTGGCGGTAGTTGAATCGAGATTGCCGGTTGGCTCGTCCGCGAGCACCAGGGCAGGTTCGTTTGCGAGCGCTCGCGCGATGGCGACGCGCTGCTGTTCGCCGCCTGAAAGCGTGGCGGGCAACTTGTCCGCATGTGGTCCAACCGCCACCCGCTCGAGCAGGGCGAGGGCGCGTTGGCGACGCTCGCGAAAGGGAAAGCTTTTGCAAAAATCCATCGGCAGCATTACGTTTTCCGCGGCCGTGAGCGTGGGCAGAAGTTGAAAGAACTGGAAGACAAAGCCGACATTTCGACCACGCCAGACCGCGAGCTTGTTTTCGCTCAAGGCGTGAATGGCAGTGCCGGCAACGTCCACGGAGCCTGACGATGGGCGATCGATCCCGGCGACCATGTTCAGGAGAGTCGATTTTCCGCTCCCGGATTTGCCGACGACTCCGACAAACTCGCCCGAACGAATCTCGAGATCGATGTCCTTCAGAGCGGAAAATTTTCCGGCGGGTGTTTCGTAGGTTTTGGAGACTTGATGCAATGAGATCATAAGTTGGGAGTATTTCTCAGATCACTGTAGCGTCTGTCCAGCGCTACGATGAGAACTCACGCTGTTATCGAACAAAGAGGTGATGAATGTCCAACAACGACGACCATCTGCGTCTCGCGCCGTCTAAAAAGAAAACCGATGCTCGCGTCAGGCGCACACGTGATGCGCTCGGCGATGCACTGATCGCGCTCATGCAGGAGAAGCCGTTTGAGACGATCACGGTGCAGGACGTGTTGGACCGCGCGCACGTCAGTCGTTCAACTTTTTACATGCACTACAGCGACAAGGACGATCTGTTGATGAGCGATGCGGAGGAATTCTTTGAAGCCCTCGCCACAGCGCTCTCGGCGCATGGAGACAAATCGGATCGTGTCTTTCCGGTGAAGGAGTTCTTCGCTCATCTCGCGGATGCGCAAGTATTCTTCAAGGCTTTAATGAAATCGGGTAAGTATCAGGAGAACATGGAGCTCGCACGCGGGCACTTTGCGCACGGCATCGAGCAGCGGCTCGCGGAACTGCCGCGCGCGAAAGCGATTGCTGCCGAGGAGCGTCCGGCGATCGCGTTTGCGCACGCGGGTGCATTGTTGTCGCTGCTGTCATGGTGGCTCGATCGAGGCATGCGAGAAAAACCGGCAGCGATGGACGATCTATTTCACCGCATGGTTTGGAACGGTCTCCGCGAATAATCCGGGATTGATTTAAAAGTCTTGTTCTAAAACGAACGTTCGTGCTATATACTCTCCCCCGTGACCAAGGCTCAATTGCGACAAGCGGCGAGGATTGTGGCGGCGACGGGCCGGAAGGCCCAGGGCGAACGTACGCGTAAGGCAATTCTCGAAACTGCCGTGCACATCGCTTCCGCCGAAGGTCTCGAAGGATTGACCATTGGTCGTCTGGCCCTGGAACTCTCGATGAGCAAAAGCGGCCTTTTTGCACACTTCGGCTCCAAAGAAGATCTGCAAGTCGCTACCGTCGAAGCGGCGCGCGCCATCTTTATTCGCGAAGTCATCAAACCTGCCTTCGACTCCGCACAGGGTCTGTTGCGTCTATGCAAACTGTGCGATATCTGGCTTTCTTACGTTCAGAGCGGCGTGTTTCGCGGCGGCTGTTTCTTCGCCGCTGCGGCAGCCGAGTTTGACAGCCGTCCTGGTCCTGTTCGCGATCGCATCGCAGAGATCATGAAGGAGTGGCTTACGGCTTTGCGCAACGCAATCGTCGAAGCTCAAAAAGCCGGACATCTCAACAATGAAATCGATGCCAAACAACTCGCTTTTGAATTCAACTCGCTCGAGTTAGGCGCCAACTGGGCCTATCAACTCTATGGCGATCAGAGCGCGTTCAAACGCGCCCGCGAGGCTATTCGAGAACGCTTGAGCAGATACGCCACCGCCGCCGGTGCTCCGCTTTTGTCCCTGGAAAAGACTCGGTCGCGCGGTCGCGCGCAGGCTTGATTCTGACAACTTATGGACGGCGTCAACCTAAATCAGACGTCTGCTGTCGTGCAGAAACGCAAAGCTGCCTGGGACGGCATCAAGCTCGAACACTGCCAACTCCGTCCCGGCGAACTCCCTGCCCATCGTCATCGCAAACACGTGGTCCTGCTTTCACTGACTGACGGTTGCAAGGGTGAGTTGATCACGTCGAGCGGCATCGGTGTTCGAGGTACGGAAAGACGGGGGAATATCTGCGTGTTGCCTTCCGGGCTCGAACATCAGGCGGCCCTCGAAGGAAACTCCGAGCATCTTGCGCTTTACGTCGAGCCGCTACTGATCACAAAAGCTGCCGCGGACACGCAACTTGCGGGAAGTTTTGAAATTGCCGAACGATACACGCGTGCCGACAAGGTAATCAGCAGCATCGGCATGGCCCTGCTTGGCGAGCTGGATTCGGAAGGATTGAGCGGCCGGCTTTATGCGGAGTCGCTCGCGAATGTGCTCGCGGTTCACCTGCTCAGGTATTACTCAGTTACCACGCCGCGATCGGTAACTTTCACGGGGGGCTTATCGCCGGCGAAGTTGCGCCTGGTTACTGACTTCATCGCCGATAACTACAGCAAAGACTTAAAGTTGAATGAGCTGGCTCACGTCGCGGGCATGAGTAGCTTTCACTTCGCGCGCGAGTTTAAGCGAACTACCGGCACGACGCCGCACCAGTACCTGATCAAGTTTCGTGTAGAGCGAGCCAAAGCTTTGCTCGCAAAAAACGACTTGCCGCTGATCGAAGTCGGGCTGCGTTCGGGTTTTAGCCATCAAAGCCATTTCACGCGACTCTTCCGCAAACTTACCGGCACCACGCCACATTCCTACCGCTTAACCCTTCAAACATAAGCCACGAAAAAGGCGATCTCTACAGCAAGAAAAGTCAAAGCTAGCAAGAAACTGGAAGACCGCTGGTCCACATCTGTTTCAAACTGCACCTTCAGATAGAAAACATTGGAGGTGCGCTATGAAACTCAAACAATTCTTATTCGCAACGGTTATTTTGGCTTCGAGTGCCGCCGTCCTGAATGCGCAGCAGGCAGAAATCAAGTCGCTCATGAAACGTGCCGATGCGTTTGTGGTCCAGGAAAACTACCGGGCCGCGATCGAAGACTACGGCAAGGTTCCGGCTCACGCAGGTGAAGCGTATGCGCGCGCGATCTTCAACATCGCAGTTTGTCATTACGAACTCTGGCAAACCGAGGAAGCGATCGTCTTTTACCGGCGCGCGATCGAGTTGAAGGCTGGGAACTATCCGAGAGCGTCGTATGCTCTGGGTGTCGCTCTCGAAGATCAGGGAAAGATTGCCGATGCGCGCGAAGCCTATGGGCAGGCGATCGCGGCTTCGCATAACGAATTTGGGCCTGCCATCTACAAGCTTGGGGTGCTCGAAGCGAAGGCGAGCGAGTTTAAGAAAGCCGCCGAGCTGTTTCGGAATGCGGCTGCGCGCGAGGGGAGGCACGTGCCAGCCAGCCGGAATAATCTCGGCGTGATGCTTGCGCAACTCGGTTTACTCAAGCAGGCGGAGCAGGAATTCGTGGCGGCGCTGAAACAATCAAACGGAGCGCTCGACGATGCCGCTCACAATCTCAAACTCTGTCGCGCACTTATGATTACGTCGCGCGCGAGCGGAGTTCAACAGATGCGGCTGCTGTAAAAATCCTGCGGTGATTAGGCGTTCCGCGGTGTTATTTCTGTTGAGCACTCACACAACCGAAGGAGAATCATGAAAGCCGTAGTCGTCCTGATAATTCTGCTCGCCGCGCTCTGCACCACTGCACGAGTTCCCGCACCAGTTCACACTTACGAATTCGCGAATGGGAACTGGTTCGACAGGCAGAAGTTTGTCAGGAAGACGTTTTATTCGGATGGCAACAGGCTGACGAGCAAACGTCCGCCCAACGTGGAACGCGTTTTTGATTTGAGCGGGAAGTTTGTGGTCCCGCCGTTTGGTGAGGCTCACAATCACAACCTGGACTGGTCCAGCGACGAGCGGTTTGCGCGAATGAACAAGATGTATCTCGACGCCGGCATCTTCTACGTCAAGAATCCAAACAGCCTGCTCAGATCAAAAGAGCCCACCGCCTCCCGGATCAATCGTTCCAACACAGTCGACGGCATACTCTCAAACGGCGGCTTAACAAGCACCGGCGGTCATCCGATCGATATTGTGACGCCGCAGCGAGGCTTCAAACCCGGCGACGGCGAAGGCGGTTTTTATTACGTTATCGACAACAACGCCGATCTCGCGCGCAAGTGGCCCATCATAAAGAGCGGCAAGCCTGATTTTATCAAGACTTACCTGATGTACTCGGAAGAGTATCTGAAACGCAAAGACGATAAAGCCTACGACGATTGGAAAGGTCTCGATCCGGCCATTCTGCCGAAGATTGTGCGAATAGCTCACCGCGATGGGTTGCGTGTGTCGACTCACGTTGAATCGGCGCACGATTTTCACGTGGCCGTGCTGGCGGGTGTGGACGAGATCAATCACCTGCCGGGTTTCAGACCGGATCGAAACGACGTTAAGAGTTATCAAAATCTCGCTCAGTATCAAATTTCGGAGAACGATGCGAAGCTCGCCGGCGCGAAGGGAATTGTCGTCGTGACCACGATTGGCGAAATGGTAGAAGAAACTTTTAGCGATCGCTTTCCGGAGCGAGATCGTCTCGCGGTTCGAGGGATGCTGGTCCAAAATCTGCGCGTATTGCAAAAACACAAAGTGCCGATCGCGATCGGCAGCGACAACTTTCGCGGGACGTCGCTCGGGGAAGCGTTGAGTCTTGCGAAGCTACAAGCATTCAGTAACCTCGAGTTGCTGAAGATGTGGTGTGAAACGACTGCGGCTACAATCTTTCCGAAGCGCAAGATCGGTTATCTTAAAGATGGCTACGAAGCGAGCTTTCTCGTACTGACCGGCAATCCACTCGCGGATTTCGCGAATGTAAAAACGATTGAACTGCGGCTAAAGCAGGGCGAACTACTGGAATGACTAAATACGTAACATTTCTGCGGGCAATTAATGTCGGCGGCAGGAACATCATCAAGATGGAAACTCTGCGCGGCATGTTTGAGTCGATGGGTTTCACGAATGTCGAGACTTATATTCAGAGCGGCAATGTCATTTTCGAGTCACGCCGGAAAAACATCACATCACTAAGGTCAAAAATAGAAACTCATCTGAAGAACTCGTTGGGCTATGAAGTGGGGGTGTCGATTGTAAGCGCTGCCGATCTTGCGGCGATGGTTGAGGAGGAGCCGTTCAAACGCGTCGAGGCAGATCAGGACGTGATGCTGTTTGTTACTTTCCTATCGTCCGAACCACCCGCCGCACCGAAGCTGCCGCTTACTTCGGAGAAGGAGAACGTTGAAGTGATTGCTCTTCAGGGTCGCGCGGCATTCATCGTTTCTCGCAGAAAGAAAAACGGCATGTTTGGTTTTCCGAATAACTTCATCGAGAAGCAGTTGGGTGTGTCGGGCACCACTCGAAACTGGACCACCGTTAAAAAGCTTATGGACCGCATCCACTAAGCCGCTACTTGGTCGAATCGTCTTGAGGCTTCTTGACGTAGATATCACCGCGCTGCGTCATCCCAGCCTTGTTTGCGAGTGTCGCAAGAACCGACGCCAGCAGTTCCTTGTTCTCGAGCTTGAAGCTGGTGATGCCGGCGACCTTCGAATCAGGATCGTTGTATTGCAACGTCAGGTAGCGCACTTTTTTTTTAATAAACTGCGCCGGCAGCGTGAAGATCGACGGGGATGTGGCTGGCGACCGTCGCCGCGGCGGGCCGGCGTTTTTGCGTGTCGGCAAAAGCAGACGTGATCGCGTCGTACGGAATGTGAATCTCTTTCGGCGGTTTTTTATCTTTGAAGACAGGCGGTTGTTCTCGTCGTCGAAGGTCAACGTGCCTTCCATCGTCTTCGTGTAGCCAAAAATGCCGCCTTCATATTTGGCCTTGACGGTTTTCGGTGCGGCTGGGCACCGGCGCTTTTGTCTGCTCTTGTTCCATCGTGCGTGGACGTTGCGCAAATGCGCCGGTAAGCAACGCTCCGAGCAGGAGCAGACTGAAAATGATTCTCATATCATTCTCCTTAGCTATGAATTCACTGAGCGTGCGCCCACGTCGGCACCTGGTAAAGAATCCACCAGAGCAACAACTGAGCAACAAGCGATCACAAGTCCGACGACAGTGCTTACGTAACAAACGCGTGCGGCCGCTCACTTGTCGGCGAACGATAAGACCTGACACGCCGACGGTTCCCACCACCACCGCGCCCGGACAAAACAGGATGCCGAGATACGGCACTAGAGAGTAGGTCGCGAAGGCTCGCGCAGTTGCTGCCATCATCTGTTCATTTGTGCTTAGTACTTTGTGCTTTGCAGTAGTGGAACAAAGTACCAGGTCAAATAACTATTTTGCAAACGGCTTCACGCGTTCGATCGACTCTTTGAAATCAGGATCGTTGGGGGCAAGCGCCGCGCCCTTCTGATAAGCCGCCAGTGCTTTTGCATATTGCTTCGTGACTTCGTAGGCGTAACCAAGCTCACGATAAATGTTCACGTCGTCGGGCGATTTCTTCGCGGCCGTTTCGAGTGCGGCGATCGCTTTCGGGAAATTCGCCGCGCGCGAATGGGCCACGCCTAAAAGATAAAACGTGACGCCGCTTGCGTCCTGTGCTGCCGTGGCGCGTTCGAGCGCGCCGGCGGCTCGCGCATATTGCTTCGAACCAATCAATGCCTGGCCAAAGAGCGTGACCGCTTCCGCATCAGTGCGGAGTTTGATCAATGCTTCGCCCGCGCGAACGGCGTTGAGGTAATCGGCTTCGGCTTTTGCGGGATCGTGACTGGTTGCTGCGCGCCGCAGGTAAGCCGACGTCAAAAGCGTCCATGCGCCGGTCATACGCGCGTCGTTTACAGTCGCTCGATTGAGATGTCGAGATCGCGCCGTCAAGATCGTTTTTGGCGAGCGCGATCTGCGCGAGGTAAAAGAGCGACAACGAATCTTTTGGATTGAGTTTGACGACGGAGTTGAAACTCTTTTCAGCCTCGGCGGTTTTGCCCGTTTTGTATTCGGCGATGCCGCGGTAATAGATCATCAACGCGTCGGGTTTACTCGTGTTGCGTCGTGGCGGCCATCAACAGCGGCAACGCTTCCTGATATTTTTCGGAAAGCACGTATGCCTGGCCGAGCGCGCTCTCGGTATTCGGATCCTGCTGTTTTGAAACGGCGCTGCAACTCGACCGCTTTCTCGAGATCCTTTGCCGCCTCGGCGTACTGTTTCAGGTTCAGCTCGGCAAATCCCGCGATCTTCCACGCTTCGGGATCGTTCGGATGCGGAGCTGTCGAGGTCTTTCGCTGCCTTCGCCGCCGCCGCAAACTGCTTCTGTTCGAGCAGAAGATAAGCGTGCTTCGTGTCGGCCGCGCCGACGGTGTTCACGACCGGTTTGACCGGCTGAACGTCGAGCAGCGAATCGCTCGAGCTGGTTTGGCGAGCGGTTGGCGACGGTCGGGCTCGGGCCGCAGCAACGGGTCGGAACCGGTTGCGTGGTGGTTTTCGTGGTCGTTTTGCCTGTGCGCCTGGGCCGGGTATGTTTGGGCCTGAATCACGAGAGTTGCCAGCGAAATCACGCACAGCGACGCTGAAAAACCGTCGAAAGCGTAAATCTACTCATAGTGCGCACGATTGTATTCGGGAGAGGGTTGGTTTGAAAGCTCAGAACTACCGGATCGTTCCGTTGAACAAACCTTCGGATGCGCGAAGGCGTTGGTGCGTTTCCCGCAGAGACGCAAAGACGCGAAGAAGAGACTTTCATCTCTTCTTCGCGCATCTCCTCTTCGCTCTTGTCGGAACTACCTAGAAGTTCAGCTTCAACCCAAACTGGAACTGCCGCGGGTCGAAAGCTGCTGTCGGGCGGCTGAAATAACGTCCGTTGTCGGCGCGCTGATTGAAGGCTCGAACGTCGTCGATAAACGGCGAGGCGGCGGCTTCGTTGAAGCGGTTGAAGAGATTGAAGCCTTCCGCAATCAACTCCAGCCTGAAGCGCTCGCCGAGCGGCAACAACTTTGCCACGCGCAGATCCAACTGACATGAAGTTGTGTGTCAGACCGAAGTTGCGCCCCAGACTTCCACTCGTGAACACGCCGTCTCGTGATCAAGCCGCGCACAGCCAGACGTGCCGGGAACGCAGAGCGTTCCATCGGCCAGCACTGACGGGCGATCGGTCTGGTTTGACTGGTCGTTGTTCGTGTCCTGGTTGCTCAGGATGTTGAATGGACGGCCGGACGAAAATTCGAAGATCGGCGCGACCGTGAAGTTTGACAGGAAGCGATTAAAGCCGCCGCCCTGATTCCAACTGCTCGGCGAAGCGATCACCGCACTGAATACAAACCGGTGACGTTGATCGAAGAGCGAATCCGCACGCTCCGCGCCGAAGTTTCGATTGTCCTGCGGCAGCAAGAGCGTTTGCAGGTCGGACGAATCGTCGATCGAGTGTGACCAGGTGTACGACGCGAGGAACTGGAAGTGATTCGAGAAGCGTTTCTTCACGTCCACATTCAACGCGTTGTAGCTCGAATTGCCGTCAGACGTTTGCGCGTTGATCGAGCCAAACGGGGAAATCGTTCCGGGAGTTCGCAATGAACCGGTCAGCGCGCCATTCAGCACTGCCGGGGTTACGAGCCCGCCTGAAAGCGCCTGGGCCAGGAAATAGTTTGGCGCGCTCGGCCGGAAGAAGTTGGCGATACCAGCGTTAACGATCCGGCTGCCTAGATTGGTTATCGGCGCCGCGATCATTCCCGGAACGATGACCGCAAAGGTCTGGCCCTGCGTGCCAAACGGGACCGGGACTCCCGCCGGCGTAACCTGGTTGAAGCACTGGAGCGGCACGCCACCGGGACACGGGAAGAAAGGAATTGCCGGCGTGCTCACGCTCGGAATCGAGAAGGCTATTGCTTCAGTTGTGCTCAACGGGTTACGACCCGCCCAACGCGCGAAGTTTTGAATCTGCAGATCGGTGCGTGGCGCGTTGATGTCGAGTGGATGCGGCAGGTGACGCGCGCCGACGTAGATGTAACTTCCCGAAATCGTCATGTCCTTGGTCAATTCGCGCTCGATCGTGAAATTGCCCTGGTTTGCGTAAGCGTATTCAAAGTCTTTCTGCACGTGGAGCGTGAACGGCAGCACTGGTCCAAAGCCCGGGAACGTTTGATCGTTGAAACGCTGGCGACCAAATTGATATTGCGCGCCCGCGGCAACGCCCGGCGTAACAACACCGGGACCGCAAATCGGCGTCACTGGTCCACCCGGAGGACAAACCGTGCCCTGGAATACCTGCACGGCGTTGAGCAAAGCCGTCGGCAACGGACTGCCGGGCGTCAGAATGCCCTGCTGCTGTTGCACTGCGTCCGCGATGTCGGAGTTGAACGAAATCGCGAGCAATGGATGGTCGTAGAAGATTCCGAACGCGGCCCGAACAGAAGTCTTGCCATCGCCCCACGGATCCCATGCAACCGCCAGACGCGGCGCCCAGTTGTTCTTATCGCGCGGAAAGCCTTGCTGTATGCCCATCGCATCCTGCGCGGCAAGAACCTGTTCCGCAGTGAGCGTGATTCCCGAGAGTGGATCGCGAAGCGGGAGTGTCGGGATTTGTTCCGTCAACTCGTAGTCGTAACGCACGCCGTAGTTCAGCGTCAGGTTGTTACGCACTTTCCACGAATCCTGTGCAAAGAAAGCCATCGGTTTGTTGCCGATGCTGCTGACCGGATTTCCAAAGCCCTGAATAAAGTTGGCTGGAAAGCCAAGACCGTACTGCTGCACGGGCGTAAAGTCGGGCAGCCCGACGAATGCAGGATTGAGCGTGGACGCGGCGAGTCCGCCGAAGTTGAAGAGACCGGCGAAGTTCAATTCGAAAATCGCTTCGGGAATGCGAACGAAAGCGATGTCGCCGCCAAACTTGAAGCTGTGATTTCCGGCAACGAGGTTTATGTTGTCAGTAAACTCGTAACGCGTCTCGGTGCGAAGCACGGGCGAGAAAAGCTCGCGACCGATGAAGGCCGTGCCGGAGATATTGAAAGCTACCGCTTCCCCATTTTGAGATTTGAAAGTAGCGCGACGCTCGCCGAAGTTAAATCGGGCTTCGTTTACGACGTTGGTGGAAAGAGTAGAGGTTAAAGTTGTGACGGCAGAAAAGTCGCGCAGCGTTTGAATACCCGTGCGCGAGAAATCGTTCTGGCCGAGCGACTGATTTTGCGACTCCACCTGGATACCGGTGATTTCGCTCGGGTTGTATCCGAAGCGGAAAGTGAACTGATGGCTCTGCGTGATCAGGTGGTCCAGCCGGAACGAGTTGAACGTGGTGTCGTCCGTAATCGGAAAGACCCTTTGCAGACTGTTCAGCGGTCTGAAAGCAATGAATTCGCCCGCGGCGCTGGTCGTACCGAGGGGCACCGGCGCGCCCGAGAGAATAAAACGTGGTCCGATCGCGCCTGGAAGTATGGGACTGATTGCCGGGCACAAACTTCCATCGTTTGGTGAGATCAGCGGATTCGATCCGGTCAACGCCGTCGTGCCGCCGCTTGAAGCGAGGAAGGCATAAGCGCGCGCTCCGCAGACCGACTGCGCGGTACCTTGCGCCACCAGGCCGTTTATGAACGTCGCCTGTTGCGGCGTGATGTTGTTGAAAGTGCGGGCGATCGGATTAAGACCGGGGATTACGGGAATCGTGGCCGAACCGGTTAATCCCTGGGCCACGTTGCTGGTGAAGAAGCCTGACTCCTGTCGCCTTCTTTGTTCGAAGGCGAAGAAGAAGAACGTGCGGCCCTTCGCGAATGGACCACCGATAGTAAATCCGTATTGGGTGCGCGTGAACGGCGGATCCTCGATCGGCGCGAAAGCGTTGCGCGCCTGAAAACTCCGGTGGCGCAGAAATCCAAATATGTTGCCGTGCAACTCGTTCGTGCCTGACTTCGTCACGACGTTGACCACGCCGCCGGCCGAACGACCAAACTCCGCCGCGAACGAATTCGTCACGACCTGAAACTCCTGCACCGCTTCCTGGCTTACGGTGGAACGCGATGCGTTGACGGAGTTGTCGGTGTTGTCGGCGCCGTCGACCTGCACCAGGTTCGAGCGTCCGCGTTGACCGCCAAAGTTCAAACCCGTCGTTGGTGCTGGTCCAATTGGCCGGCCGTTGTCGCGTCCAACGGTTGAGGTCGTGAGCGCAAACGATAAGTAGTTGCGTTCGTTGATCGGAAGGTTGTTGATGCGCTGCTGATCGATGGTAGTCGCAACGGCGGTCTTCGACGTTTCCACGATCTCGGAAGTCGCATCGGAAATGGTAACGCTCTCAGTGATTTGCCCCGGTTCGAGCGTGATGTCCACCACGGCGGCCTGGCCGATCGTGACCGTGACTCTTGGCAACACTGCTTTCTTGAAATTGGTGGCTTCGACGGTTATCTCGTAATCGCCGGGTGGCACGTTGATGATGCGATAGAAGCCTTCGTCGTTACTGGTTGAGTTGCGCGAGAAGCTTGTTCCCGGGTTGCGTGCGGTCACGGTAGCGTTGGCGACCACCGCGCCCGTCGCGTCTTTGACGGTGCCTTGTATGTCGGCAGCGTTTGACTGTGCCTGACCGAAGGCCGCGGGCGCGCATACAAACAGGACCATCAGCAGCAAGGGGAGTTGAAAAAATCCGCTAAGCCGGGGCTTGAACGATAGCAACATCGTCGGTTTCTCCTTAACTAGTTTTTCGCGGCTCTGGAGTTCGCGCAGTCAGTAAGAACGTTTTAAATTCGCTTAACCAGTGGACGAGATTCGGAGATTCGTCTCCGATTTGGCTGACGGCGCTTGGGAGTGTCTTGCGTCGTTGTCATGAGCCCTGAGATAGCAACGATGACAGAGAGACCAGCACTGGCTCAGCCTTTTTACTCTAAAAGAGTCAACGAGGCAAGCAGTTTAACCAGCGCGCAAGGGGCGGTGATTATCGCGATTCGGCGAACGTGTCGCGCGCACGATGCGACTTCGAAACTGTTCACTGACGCCGCAGAGGGCAATACCGAGTCCGGCGAGACGCGGTTTGAAAGCGGCTCGCCGCAACCATCCACTTATGCGCAGCCGTGAGTCAAACTTTTGGATGTACTCCGCTGCGTACTCGGAGAGCAGCGCGTCACTCGTCAATGCGTCGCTGTGGCGTGTGATTACGTCAGCCGCTAATTCACCACTCTCAAAGGCGATCAACATCCCGCTGCCGGTAAAAGGATCAATAAAAGCCGCCGAGTCGCCGATGGCAAGCAGGCCTTGAGCCGGACTCGGAAGCTGCCGGCCAAAGCGTTCCCACGATGCGCTCAACCACTCGGATTCGGGTTGCGCGTGTTCGAGCGTGTAAGCGGCGCGCTGGTTTTTCATCACCGTCTCGCGCATCACGGTTTCGGGATTTGAATGATGGCGTTTCACCTGGGCGGCGGAGACGATGAAGCAAAGATTGCTGATGCCGCCTTCAACAGTGCTCAACCCGCCATAGCCGTCCGGGTAGAAATAGATCTCACACGCGTTTGGAGCGACGCGCGTATTCCGCAGGTGTACTTTGAACGCGATTAGTTTTGGTTTTGACTTCTTGTCGCCGGTCTGGAGCTTTCGCGTGAGGATGCGGGCGCGTCCGGTTGCGTCGATCGTTAAGGGAGCTTGAAACTCCTGCTCGCGGCCGTCGAGCTTCAACTTCACGCCACGCACTCTTCCGCTCTCGAGGAGGGGCTCGCCGATGCTCGCGCCTTCGAGGACGGTGACGCCACAATCCTGAGCGCGGCGAAGCAATACGTTGTCCATCACGGCACGGCTCAAACCGAGTGCGACTGATCCGCCAAACCAATCGCTGGGAATCGTGAGATGTTGACCTTTGATCGAGTAAAAAACCGTCTCGGTAAGTGAGGTTGGACCGGAGGATTTCATCGCTTCGGCGACGCCGAGGTTTTGAAAGTGTCTCTGACACTCCGGAGAAATAAACTCGCCGCACAGTTTTGGTCGCGGAAATTTCTTCTGCTCGACGAGAAGCACGCGGACGCCGTTGCGCGCGAGATGTATCGCCGCACTCGATCCCGCAGGCCCGGCGCCGGCGATGATCACGTCGTAAGTGTGTGTATGCGATGGCATCTTTGGAGTGCGGCGGCTTGACGCCGCTTTATCCTTGATCGGGCGTTATCGAAATTAAAGCGGCGTCAAGCCGCCGCACTCCAAAGATCTCGCATCTGTGTTGCGTCGCGCGCCGCGGCGCTCAACACCAGACGATACGGAAAGTGACGTTCGATCCTGACGTCCATCAGCCCGGCGCGTTGGGCCAACTCACGCAACTCGCCCGCCTTAAAGCTCCGCAGTATCGAGAGCGCACCATCATGACGAAGCAAACGATTGTGCAAAACCAACTTGCCCAGAGTCGTGTAAAGAAAATAAGCGATCGGATGCCGGTGCAGATCGATCACAAAGATCCGTCGTTTTGCAACGCGGCTCATCTCACCCAGGATTTGAATCACCTGTTCGTCGACAAAGTGATGCGTGAAGAGCGAGCAGATCACATAGTCAAACTCCGAATCGGAAAACGGGAGTCTCAGAGCATCGCCACGCACCGATCTGATCTCATCAAACCGTGCTGACTCTTCGTTGATCGACTCTGCGGAACGCTCATTCAGCTCGACACCAACTGCACTCAAAGACCGTCCGCTTTGCCTGGCCCAACTCGCCGCGACACGCAACAACTCACCTGAACCCGCGCCGACGTCAAGAACAGAAAAATGCTTCAGCGACTCAGCTTCGATTTCACGAAAAAGCGTCGCACGCAAACTGTGCGCGTCTCCCATCCAGCGATTTACAAACTGCAACTCACCGATACACGATTCATACTCCGCCGGCGTGTAATCACCGGTATCGATGTATTCGAGTTCGTAACTGCGGCGTTTGAATTTATCGAGCATGAATGAACGCTGACTAGCGTGCAATCTTCTGTACTACGAGGGCACTGTTTTTCGAACCAAAGCCGATACAGTTGCAGAGGGCAATTCTTACATCTGCTTCGCGAGCTTCATTGGGGACGTAGTCGAGATCACAATCAGGGTCAGGTTCGTCAAGGTTGATCGTAGGCGGGATCTTGTTTGTGTGCATTGCACAGAGCGCCGCGCCCAAACCAGCGGCGCCGCTCGCGCCCTGTGGGTGACCAATCTGCGACTTCGTTGCGGACATCGGTATTCGCGCCGCCTGCCCGTCAAACGCAAGCTTCAACGCACTCGTCTCGATGCGATCGTTCAGGAGCGTCGACGTTCCGTGAAGATTAACGTAATCGACGTCTTTCGCCTCGCAGCCGGCATCTTCGAGCGCCAGACGCATCGCGCGCGCGGGTTCGTCGCCGTCTTCTGCCAGACGCACACGATGATAAGCATCACACGTAGCGCCGTAACCCGTAATCTCCGCGTAGATACGCGCGCCGCGGTCCATCGCGCGCCTGTATTCCTCGAGCACGTAGATCCACGCTCCCTCGCCAAGCACAATGCCCGATCGGTTGCGTGAAAAAGGCCGCGACGCACGATGCGGTTCATCGTTCCAATCACTCGTGAGGACAGTCATGAGATTGAACGCCGCGAGAATACCCGGAGCAATTGGGGCGTCAACGCCGCCCGAAAGCATCACGTCCTGGCGACCGAGTGCGATGTGTTGGGCAGCATACGACATCGCGTCCGTCGAACTCGTGCAACCCGTCGAAATAATGTGCGACAAACCACGCAGGCCAAACGCCATCGACAACTCGCTTGACAGACCACCATGAGTCGACGCGGGAATCGTGTAGACACTCGCTTTGCTCGTTGGTCCAACATACCAGTATTCGTATTGCTGTTCGGTAAAGGCGAGACCGCCGCCGCCGGTTCCGAGCTCTACACCGATCGCGCGACGTTCGTTGAGCGATAGATCGTTGGGAAAAAGTTTAGCGTCTTCCAGTGCTTCGCGCGCGGCGGCGAGGGCGAGCGGAACCGTGCGCGGAACGTGCTTGCGGTCTTTTGGATTGAGTTGTGCCTGCCAGTCGAACGAAGGAACTTCGGCGGCGATCTGAACAGGAAAACTCGAAGGATCAAACGCTTCGATCTTCCGAACGCCGCTCTTGCCGCCGATTAGTCCATTCCAATACGCGTCGCGTCCAATACCGAGTGGCGTGACACATCCCATTCCGGTGATGACTACGCGGCGTGGACGCGTGAGGGTTCTAAACATGCGACCTCGTGCTTAGACCTTCTGACCGCACTCGTTGCAGAATTTCGCGCCGGGATTCAATTCCGCCTGACAGTTGGCGCAGGTCGCTTTACCCTGCTTCGCGCCACACTCCACACAGAACTTAGCGTTAGGCGCATTCGGATGACCACACTGCGGACACGCAACGCCGGCCGACGCAGTGCCGCCGCCGCCACCGCTGCCGCTGCCTTCCTTCGACGGCTTCATCGCATCCGTGAGCGCACCCGCCATCGCATTACCCATCGCGAAGCCGGCGCCAAGACCCATGCCTGCGCCTGCGCCCCCGCCGGGGTTCTGCGCCGCATCGCGCATCGCATCAGCAGCCTGAAACTGCGCGTAACGTCCGACGTCGCCGATGACGCCCATCGAAGTGCGTTTGTCCATCGCGGCTTCGACTTCCTGCGGAAGGGAAATATTCTCGATGACGAACTTTGTTAACTCCAGCCCGAAGGTCTTGAACTCTTCGTTTAGCTTAATGCGCGTAAACTTGCTGAGCTCGTCGTAATTTGAAGCGAGATCGAGCGCGGCGATTTTTGATTCGCCAAGCGCATCACTAAAGCCGCCGACGAGGGTGCGTTTCAGTTGGCCCTCGATATCTTCCGTAATGAAATGCGCATTCGTCCCTGCGATCTCTTTAATGAACGCCTGGGGATCAACGACGCGCATCGAGTAGATCCCGAAGGCACGCAGACGGACCATGCCGAAATCAGTGTCGCGCATCATTACGGGGTTCGGCGTTCCCCATTTCAGATCCGTGAACTGCCTGGTGTTGACGAAGTAAACTTCAGCTTTGAACGGTGAATTAAAACCGTATTTCCAGGCGCCTAACTTTGAGAGGATCGGCGTGTTGCCGCCGTCGATCGTGTATCGACCCGGCGGGAACTGATCGGCGATCTGGCCTTCGTACACAAAAACCGCGGCCTGCGACTCGCGCACGATTAGTTGCGCTCCGTTCTTGATTTCCTGGTCCTTGACCGGAAACCGGTACATTAGCGTGTTATGAGAGTCGTCGAGCCACTCGATTACCTCGATGAACTGTGAACTGGGGCTGAGTCGATCAAGTATTCCCATTTTTTGCCTTCCTGCAGGAAAGATTGAAACTAGCGGAGATTATACGCTGGGAAGGTCAAAATCGATCAGGCCATCGCGAATCAAACCATAGCGCAGTCAGGAAGGGGGGCTTGCCCCCGCTTTCGGAGATTCCCCGAGCGGGGGCAAGCCCCCTTCCTGACCTGTTCTATTCTCTCTTCCTTCCTCTAAACCAGCGAATGATGATCAAGGCTGTCAGGCCGCCAGCCATATCAATGAAACTGTCGAAAACCGATGCTGTACGCGTGGGGACAAAACTCTGGTGATACTCATCCATCAGCGCATAAACCACCACGATCGTGGCCGAGATTAAAAACCACCGGTCGCGGATGGCCGGCCGCGGTGAAGTCCTGAAAGCACGCGCGGCAAGAAAGCCCAGGATGGCGTACTCAGTAAAATGTGCGGCCTTTCTGGTGATCAGGTGGACGACGGCAAGACTCTCTTGACTGGTGTTTGGAAATAACCAGAGGATTAGTGGTCCAATAATGCGAGAGGTGTTTCCGTGCGAAAAGCTGTCGGACGAAGCGAAGGAAATAAATCCCAGCCACGCGATCAGCGGAAGGTAACGACTGAGAAATCGGACCACGACTAAAGCGCGGCGGCACCTGAAACTACTTCGATTATCTCGTTGGTGATCGCTGCCTGACGGATGCGATTCATGTTGAGCGTCAAACTGTCGATCAACTCGCTCGCGTTCTTCGAAGCGGAATCCATCGCCGTCATGCGCGCGCCCTGTTCAGAGGCCACTGACTCCAGCAACGCGCGAAAGATCTGAGTCTCAATCAAACGCGGCAGCAGTTGGCCGAACATTTCCTCGGGTGGTTGTTCGTAGATGTAGTCGACGAGTGTTACCGGTTGTTGCGACTTAACCTCCGGCTCTTCCTCTTTTGCACGCGAGACCGGCAACAACTGCTCAAGAACTACGCGCTGCGAAAGCACAGACTTAAACTCGTTGTAGATGAGAAAAACTTTGTCGATTCCCTCGTCTTCGGTGTACTGCTTGATGATGGACCGCGCCACGTCGAGCGCTTCGGAAAACTCAACGCGGCCCCTTCCGGTTAATCCCAGGTATTCACTGGCAATCGTCGCATGTCGATTGCGAAAGAAGTCGCGGCCCTTGCGGCCGATCGCCACGATCTCGACGTTCTTCTCCGGATTCTCTCTAATGAAAGCCTGCCCCGCTTTCGTCAGGTTGGTATTGAACGCGCCGCACAATCCCTTGTCGGCAGTAATCAGGACCAGCAGGTAACGCTGATCGCCGCGCAGATCGAGTAGCGGGTGATGGAAGTCTTCATCCGTGCGCTTCGCGAGCTGCCCGAGAACCTCCGTCATCTTGTTTGCAAACGGACGCGCGGTCACAACGCGATCCTGTGCGCGTTTCAGCTTCGCGGCAGAAACCATTTTCATGGCTTTAGTGATCTGCTGCGTGTTCTTTACCGACTTGATGCGCCGGCGAATGTCCAGAAGATTCGGCATTGCTTAACTTTTCAGCCCGCTGGTTGCGCGGCGGCGGTCGATGTCGTTCTCGCCGGAGGAACTGCAAGATCTGCAGACTGCTTACTCCAGTCGGCCTTGAAGTCTTCGAGCACCTGTTTCAAACCGGCCTTAATCTCATCGGTCAGCGACTTCTTCTCGCGGATGTCGTTGAGCAGACCCGGATGCGAGTTTTCGACAAACTTAAGCAGGTTGGTTTCAAAGCGACGGATATCCTCGATCGCAATGTCGTCAGTGTAACCGTTGGTAGCGGCCCAGATCCCGAGCACCTGGTTTGCAACGTCCATCGGCTGGTACTGTGGTTGTTTCAGTATCTCAGTCAGCCTTTGTCCGCGGGCCAACTGCGCCTGCGTGGCTTTGTCGAGGTCAGAACCAAACTGCGCGAACGCCTGTAGCTCGCGAAACTGCGCCAGGTCGAGACGAAGCGTTCCGGCCACTTGCTTCATCGCTTTGATCTGCGCTGATCCACCTACGCGCGAAACGCTGTTGCCGACGTTGATCGCCGGACGAAAGCCGCTGTTAAAAAGATCGGCTTCAAGGAAGATCTGCCCGTCGGTGATCGAGATTACGTTTGTTGGAATATACGCGGAGATGTCGCCGGCCTGCGTCTCGATGATCGGCAGACTCGTCAACGAACCGCCGCCTTTCACGTCGGAAAGCTTCGCGGCCCGCTCCAGGAGACGCGAGTGTAGATAGAAGACGTCGCCCGGGTAAGCTTCGCGGCCAGGAGGACGTCGCAGCAACAACGAAATCTCGCGATACGCTGCCGCCTGTTTGGAAAGATCGTCGTAGATCGTGAGGGCGTGGCGACCGCTATCGCGGAAGAACTCGCCCATCGCGGCGCCGGAGTAAGGCGCGAGAAACTGCATCGCCGCCGGGTCGGATGCAGTGGCCTTGATCACGATGGTGTAGTCCATCGCGCCGAAGTCGTGTAACGTCTTAACCACCTGGGCCACTGTCGAGGCCTTCTGGCCAATCGCGACGTAAATACAAATTACGTCTTTGCCCTTCTGGTTGATGATCGTGTCTACGGCAACGGCAGTTTTACCGGTCTGACGGTCGCCGATGATCAGCTCGCGCTGTCCACGGCCAATCGGCACCATCGCATCGATTGCTTTGAGGCCGGTCTGAAGTGGTTCCTTCACGGGCTGGCGATCGACCACGCCGGGAGCGATGCGTTCTACCGGATAGAAGTGTTCCGTATCAATTGGACCAGCATCGTCGATCGGGTTCCCGAGCACGTCGACCACACGCCCGATGAGTGCATCGCCGACCGGCACCTGCATGATGCGACCGGTGCGCTTCACGAGATCGCCTTCGCGGATTTTTTGAAAGTCGCCGAACAACACCGCGCCGACTTTATCTTCCTCGAGATTCAGTGCGAGACCGCGAACGTCATGCGGAAATTCGAGCAACTCACCGGCCATTACTTTCTCGAGGCCGTGCAGCTCGGCAATGCCGTCGCCCAGCTTTATGACTGTTCCAACTTCACTGACGGTGACGCCCGTTTCGAAGTTTTCGATCTGCCTGCGAATAATCTCGTTGATTTCGCTTGGTCTAATTGGTTCCATGGTTTCCTCTAAACACGGGTGGGGTCCGCTGAGAACTCAGCGCCCCGCCAAACTCTCAGACAATCGCTCGAGGTGGCTTTGCACCGAGCCGTCAAAGATGGTTGAGCCGATACGTGCGACCAAACCACCGATTATCGCTTCATCAGTCGTGAAGCTCAGGCGAACCTTGCGACCGGTCGCCACAGTCAGCGATTCGTGCAACGCATTTCTCAGATCTTCCGGAATCGGTCTGGCCGTCGTCACGTCAGCGGCAACCATGCCGCCACGTTCGTCGAGCACGTAACCATAACGCGCTGCTATTTCTCGCAACTCGGAGAGGCGCTGATTCCTCAGCAACACGCGCAGAAAGCTCGCGGTTGTTTCTCTCACGCCGGTGCGCGAGATCAACTCCTCGAGAACTTTGCGTTTTTGATCGTAAGCGACGGTGGGATTAGCAAAGACTTCTTTCAATTGCGAGTTGGCTTCGATCATCGAAGCCCAGGCGTCCAACTCATTCTGTACTTCGCGTTCTTCACGCCGTTCGATCGCAACGTCGGCGAGGGCCGCAGCGTAGCGGCGTGCAACCGTTTGCAGGCTCAAACCGTGGTCCTCCTCAATTGACCGATACTCTCCTTTAGTAAAAACGCGTCGTCTTCCGGCCTCATTTGATTGCGAACCGATTCGCGGGCCAGTTCGACACTTCGTCTGGCGAGGTGCTGGCGAAGTCCCTTCCGCGCAAGTTTGTCCGCTCGCTCTATTTCGCGCTGGGCCTGCTGTTTGACCTTCTCCAGTTCCCGTTCAGTAGAAGCCGCCAATCGCTTTCGTTCCGCTTCCGCTTCCTGGCGCGCCTGTTCGTGGACCACGCGGATGTCCTGGTCCAACCGGCCGAGTAAAGAATCGGCTTCGGCAACTTTAGCCTGAGCCTGAGCGTGTTCGGTTTGAGCAGCGACGAGTTCCTGTTCGATCGACTCACGTCTCGCCAGCAGTGCCTGGTTGATTGGACGCCGCAAGACATAGATCCCGGCAGCAGTAAAGATAGCGAGATTTATAAACTTCCAGGCTTCGAGGCCTGGGTAGTTCAACCACTCCATCCATCCATCAGTCGCTAGTAACAGCATAATTTTAAGGAAATTCTTCGCTGAGTTTTGGCTACTGCGGCCGTCGCAGCACCTGAGAACTTATCACGCCACTGATCGCGGCTGCCTGCTCCTCGAGCTCTGCCCTGACGTCTTGCTCCTGCCGTCGGGTGGCTTCGAGTTGAGTGGCAACCTCTCGCGACATCTCCTCACGATAGAGTCTCAGCTTTTCGTCTTTCTGTTTGAGGCCTTCGGAGCGCTCCTTTTCAAGTAGCCGGTATCCTTCGGCTCTCGCGTCCCGCAATGCCTCATTATATTTTCTCAGCTTCTCCTGTGTCTCCGCGGCGAGCATCTGCGCTTCCGTGCGGCGACCCGTGATCTGTTTGTCTCGCTCAACCAATATTTGATTTATCGGTTTGAGCAGAGTCCGGTTCAGGATGAATACCATTATGCCTACCATAAGCAGGTGGAGCAGTAACGTACCATCAGGAACCAACTGAATTGAGGTCTCTGCGAGAATCATTCGATTCCTCTGTTAACTATTTTTGCTGCCGAAAAGCGCGCGAGTCTAACATTGGCGCTTAGGGCGGGTCAACCGAAGGGGCAAGGGCGCCAACTATTCTGAACCACCAATCTATTGGTAAAATTATGCTCGTAGGCTTGGCTAAGTAAACTTATGTTTTGGGTAAGACTTATGTTTTGGGTGTTCCTGATTGTACTGACTACGGCTTGCTGGTTTGTGGTGTTGGTGAAGCCAGTCAGATCCTATCCTCGTGATTGGCGATTGAAAGTCTTTCATCTAACCCGCCAGGAAGAACAGGACTTTCATCTCGGCGTTCAGCGGGTAATCGCACTCACGTGCGCGATCTTTTTTACCGCCTGCCTTATGCTCGCTGCAATTCTCAAGCTCATTAGAGACTAATTTGTAAGTTTGTAAGCGGTTATTTTACATTATACCGCTGGTTGCCTTTGTGCTTTGGGGGTTTGGTTTTAGGTCTTGATTCTCAGCTCTTAGAATCTGGTTAAGACCAAAGACCCAAGACCAAAAACCAAGCACAAAACGCTTGAATGTACATTTTAAAGCTGGGGCGGTGCTGAGAGCAGGTTGTAAATGCGATCCAAGTCCTGAGTGCTGAAAAAGCTGATTTCAACCTTTCCCTTTCCCTCGCTGTTTTGAATTATCCGGACCTGAGTTCCTAAGGCTCTACGCAACTTCGTCTCGGCGGCTCGGATGTTTGGGTCTATCGTCGGCTGGGCAGATTCACTTTTAGATGGCTTCTCTGCCGTCTGCCTATGAACCAGATTTTCCGTCGCTCGAACCGAGAGACCGCCGTCGATGATCTGCCTGGCGACTCGTCGCTGTAGATCGGGATGAGTCAACGCGAGCAGGGTCCGTGCGTGTCCAGTCGAGAGCCGGCCTTCCATAACGAGTTGCTGAAGATCTTCTGGGAGCCGCAGTAGTCGTAGATAGTTTGTGATGTAAGATCGATCACGCCCGACTCGTGAGGCGAGGGCTTCCTGGGTTAGCCCGACTGTTTCGATAAGCTTTTTGTAGGCTTGGGCTTCTTCAATCGGATTGAGATTTTCGCGCTGTATGTTTTCGATTAGAGCGATCTCGAGGAGATTTTCGTCAGGCACTTCCTTGATCACAACCGGAACGCGCGTAAGTCCGGCCAGCCTAGCAGCTCGCCAGCGACGCTCGCCGGCGATCAATTCGTAGTCGGTGTCACGACGTCTTACCAATAACGGCTGAACGACCCCGTGGGCTCGTATCGACTCGGCCAAGCTTTCCAAACTTGCCTCGTCAAAGTGAGTGCGAGGCTGCATCGATCCGGGCACGATTGAATCGATGTCCACCTCGGAGGGTTCCGGCCCGAGATCGATCGTGCGGTCAGACGATAGAAGAGCCCCCAGCCCTCGACCCAGCGCTTTTCTGTTCATCAATAATCTCCCTCGCTAATTGTGAGTAAGCCTCGGCCCCCTTGGAGTGCGCGTCGTAACTGATGATTGGTTTACCGTAACTCGGCGCCTCCGCAAGCCGGACATTTCTCGGGATCACCACCTGAAAGACCTGCAGCCCGTAGAAGTCGCGGAGGTCAGCCGCTACGGCTGCGGATAAATTTGTGCGCTCGTCATACATCGTGAGCAGTAATCCCTCGATCATCAGCCCGGGATTATGAAGCCGCCGAATGCGCGCCAGGGTGTCAAACAGTTCGGTCACACCCTCGAGCGCGTAGTATTCACATTGAATCGGAACTAATAACGACTTGGCGGCCGTGAGGGCGTTGAGCGTCAGCAGCCCGAGCGATGGCGGACAATCGATGATGACGTAGTCGTAATTAGCTTCAACACTTTCGAGTGCGCGCTTGAGACGGAATTCCCTCTGCTCGATATCCACGAGCTTCGATTTCGGCGCCCGCGAGATCCTTGTTGGCCGGAACAACGTCGAGCGTCGGGATCTGGGTCTTGAGGACAATCCCGGAAACAGGCTCATCAAGGACAATGCTGTGATACAGACTTCGTCGAAAACTTCCCCGTTGAACCCCGATTCCCGAAGTCGCGTTTCCCTGCGGATCGGCGTCAACTAAAAGGACGCGATTGCCCCAATTAGCGATAATCGCCGCCAGGTTAACCGCAGTGGTAGTTTTTCCGACTCCGCCTTTTTGATTCGCGACGGCTATCGATTTAGCCATTAAGTGATTCCATAGGCATGATTTAGTCGGCTAAAACTACCACAATCCCCCGAAACGAGCCACCAAAGACATGTTTCACGTGTCCCATTGCGCAGAATGGGACACGTGAAACATTGTCTCTTGCCGACTTTATGCGCTTTTTTGTTGCGCGGACAGGAAAACGAGCAGGGTCGAAAGTGCTCCGGGCGTCAAGCCGGGCAGGCGGCGGGCTTCTCCGAATGTCTGTGGCCGGGCACGGTCGAGACGCTCCACAACCTCGTTTGAGAGGCCGCTGATGGTTTTGAACGGCGTCGCGGGAGGGATCTTTAGCGCGTCATGTTGATATAGACGGTTGATCGTTAATTTGTGGGAGTCGAGATAGCCTTCGTAAAGCGAGTCGGCGAGCACGGTGTTTAGATCCGGCTCTGGCAACGGAGCCCAAGGCGGTCGGCAACAGTGACATGATCAATTCCGCGTTGACCTTCGGCCGTTTCGCCAGTTGCGTGAGCGAAATCGAATCACCAAGATCCGCACCGATGAGCACGGATACCGCCGCGTGTTGCGCGTCGGCTCGTCGCAAACGCGTGCCGTCCAACGCCGTCCTCAACGCTGCGAGACGAGCTTGCCGCGCGTTGAACCTCTCCCAATCCGAATCGCCGACAAGGCCGAGTTCCCTGCCATATCGCTCCAGTCTTTCGTCGGCATTGTCATATCGCAATGCCAGCCGGTACTCGGCGCGCGAAGTAAATATCCGGTACGGCTCGTCGACGCCCTGTTTGATCAGATCCTCAACGAGCACTCCTATATAAGACTCTTCGCGACGCAGCCGTATCGACTCGCGTTTCTGTGTGTAGAGCGCGGCGTTTATTCCCGCCAGCAATCCCTGACACGCAGCTTCTTCATAACCGGTGGTTCCGTTGATCTGGCCGGCATGAAATAGCCCGGGAAGCCTGGACGTCTGCAGGTCCGGACCCAGTTCTCTCGGATCGACGAAGTCGTATTCGATCGCGTAACCCGGCCGGATGATCCTCGCCTCCTCCAAGCCCGGAATCATTCTCACGAGTTCCTGCTGCAACTCCGCGGGTAACGACGTCGAGAAGCCGTTCAAATAAACTTCGTTTGTATCGTGCCCCTCGGGCTCGAGAAAGAGTTGGTGGCGAGATTTGTCCGAAAACTTAACAACCTTGTCCTCTATAGATGGACAATAACGCGGGCCGACACCCCGAATCTTTCCGGAGTAGAGTGGCGACTCGGCGATATTCGCGCGAATCGCGTCGTGCACCTGGCTCGTCGTGTATCCGATGTAGCAGTTGATCTGCTCCTGCTCGAGACGATCGGTCGAAAATGAAAAAGGGATTGGCGTGCGGTCGCCGGGTTGCGCCTCGAACGCATTCCAGTCGATGGTTCTTCCATCAAGTCGCGGCGGCGTGCCTGTTTTCAAACGGCCAACCGGAAATCCGAGTCGCTTCAATGTTTCGGAGAGCTCGATGGCGGCGGGCTCACCTGCGCGGCCGCCGGAGTAGGTTCGCCGGCCTGTATGGATCAGTCCATTAAGGAAAGTTCCAGTCGCAACGACGACAGCCTGAGCGCCAAATCTTCTGCCGTCTTCGAGCACAACGCCCGCCAGTTTTCCGTGATCAATCACAAAGTCGACAACTTTTCCCTGGCGCAAGTGTAGATTGGAGGTGGCTTCGAGTGTACGGCGCATCTCGCTGCGGTATTTCATGCGATCCGCCTGAGCCCGAGGAGACTGGACAGCCGGCCCACGCGAACGATTGAGCAGCCGGAATTGTATCCCCGTGCGATCGATCACGCGCCCCATGATGCCGCCGAGTGCATCGATCTCACGAACGAGATGGCCCTTCGCGATTCCGCCAATAGCGGGATTACACGACATTTGACCGACGAGATCGAGATTCAGCGTGATCAGGCCGGTTTCCGCCCCGAGACGTGCGGACGCGGACGCGGCCTCGCACCCGGCATGGCCGGCGCCGATTACGATCACATCAAAAACTTCGTCAAATGACATCACTTACTTCCCAATACAAAACGTTGCGAATATCTCCGATAGAATATCCTCGGTCGTAGTCTCACCCGTAATCTGTCCAAGGAACCGTAGCGCATTGTGCAAGGGCGCGAGCACCAGCTCTTCGCTTCGTCTTTCGCTCAGAGCACTTCGCGCGTCCTCGATCTCACGTTGCGCGCTGCACAATAGATCATAGTGCCGCGCGTTTGTTATCAACAAACCATCCTGTTCGATTCCGTCGCTGCTCAAGCTTGAAAGTATCGCGGCCCGCAGCGCGGACAAACCCTCACCGGTTCTTGCCGATACATTAATCGTTTGCGGCGCTTCAAGACAACACGATGAACTGTGGAACGACGCCAGATCACTCTTGTTCTTTACTACCAGCCGTCGCGCACTCGCAGTCTTGTTTAGTAAGTCGCGATCGGATGGTCCAGGTTCACTCGATCCATCCAGCACGACTAACACGAGATCGGAATCTCCGATGGCCTGGTGCGTTCGCTCGATGCCCAACGTCTCGATGCCGTCAGTCGTCTCGCGAACGCCGGCGGTATCCGTAAGCACTACCGGTATTCCTTCGAGATCAATCGTCTCCGAAAGCGTGTCGCGCGTCGTACCGGGGATATCAGTGACAATAGCCCGCTCGCGTTCCACTAAGCTATTGAAAAGACTGGACTTACCGACGTTCGGGCATCCGATGATCGCCACCTTGATGCCCTCCTGGATTAATCGTCCGGCGCTGTAACTCCGCGCGAGTTTCTCAATGCCGGCACTAACCGCAGCCAGCTCATTTTCGAGTTCGTTGACGCGTGGCGCCGGAAGGTCGTCTTCGACAAACTCCAACGCCGACTCTAAAACGACAATCACCTCGACGAGCTTTTCCTTGAATGGACCAAGCGCAGTCGATAACTCTCCATCCATCTGGCGCGATGCTTGTTTGACGGCGGCGTCCGTTTGCGCCGCAATCAGATCGCGAATCGCTTCAGCCTGGGCCAGGTTGATTTTCCCGTTCGACAACGCGCGGAGCGTGAACTCTCCTGGTCCAGCGAGCACGGCGCCTAACTCCAGTGTCGTGTCGATGATGCTTCGCACCACCGCCGGCGATCCATGACAACTGATCTCAACTACGTTTTCACCCGTCAGCGAATGAGGCGCAACGAAGTAAGTCAAAAGCGCTTGGTCCAGGATCTCATCGCCTTTCGGCCGGCGCAGTTTAGTGAGCATCGCTCGTCTTGATTCAAACTCATCGGGCCCGCCCATCTGCCGGGCGATCGCGATCGCGTTCGGCCCACTGAGACGAATCACGGCGAGGGCCCCACGGCCCCTCGGTGTCGATAATGCAACGATGGTAGTCATTGAAACCGCGGACGAATTTAGGCGGGGGCATTGGTGCCTGTTTGGAGTGCAGTGCCCAGACACCGCTTTGGTACCAAAGCGCCGACAAGTCGGCGCACTCCAAGGCGGCTACGTGTCTTTGCGGGTAGAACTCTTTGGACCAATTCTCAACTTGCGATCAGATCCTTCGCCGATCGACTCAGTAAACAAGTCGGGACTGTCGGCCAGAGTCAGGTGAATGATCCGTCTTTCGTTCGCGCTCATCGGCTCAAACGTGAAAGGCATTCCGGTTTGTCGCACACGATTGGCGGCATGATTTGCCATCGCCTGGAGCTCGGCCTCACGAGTCGCGCGAAACCCATTGACGTCACAAACAATACGCGCGCCGGCGGTCAGACTTCTTCCAAAAACCTGGTTCAGCAGGTGTTGCAGCGCCTCGAGCAGTTCGCCGGTTTGGGCCTGAAGCAGCTCGGCATCTTTCCCTTCGATGTCGAGCACTTCGCCTGCAATGCCCTGCTTAACTCCAACCCGCAATTGGAGACCGGTCATTTCAAAAACGTTCTCGAGATATTCCGCTGCTTGTTGAGAAACCTCAGTCATCAACTTGATCCTTTATTAACTGGCCGTAGCGTCAACCTTTTTTTTTCGTCCTGATGGTCCCTTAGCCGGCGGCGGTTCCGGGACCTCCTGGTCATCCGACTTGGTCAAATGGTTTATCAGGAACTGCTGCGAGAACCCAACGATATTACCAACCAGCCAGTATAAAACTAAGCCCGACGGAGCACTCCACAACACGTACAACATAAACAGCGGCATTCCGATCGCCATCATTTTTCGCTGCAGGGGATCAGCGGACGGCGCCGGCGTGACGAGTTGCAGCACCACCATCGTGCCGGTCATCAGGATCGGCAGGATGTGAATGAGATATGGTTCCGCGGCCGAGAGATCAGGTATCCAGAGAAAACTCGCCTGCCGAAAATCGAGCGAGATCGTAATCGCGCGGTAGAGTGCAAACAGGAAAGGCATCTGGATCAGCAACGGCAAGCAACCACCCAGCGGATTGCCTTCCTTCATCAGCCGCAACTGGTCCATCTGTAATTCTTTGAGGCGGGGATCGTTCTGCTTCATCCCCTTGATCTTCTCCTGCAGCTCCTTCATTTTCGGCGCGAGCTTCTGAGCTTTCTTCATCGCCTTCGAAGAGCGCCATTTCAGCGGGAAGAAGAGCGAATAAATCACGATCGTGAAAAGAATGATCGCGACGCCATAACTGCCCGTCAGATTGTGGAGATAGGTGATCGCCTGGAGAATCGGAACCGCTAACGGCCTCGAGACGGAACCGAGAAATCCGTAGTCAATCAGACCATCGAGATCGATCGGACGTTGGACCACGGCCGAGATGTCGCGGCTGCCTGCCGTAAGCAGGTAGTGATCCTTTGGACCCGAGTAGATGATCGTGCGCGAACCGTCAGACGGGATCGGAACGAACGCGGTGATTAGATATCTCTTCTCCGGAGATCCGCCGTTGTGCTTATGTTCGTAAGCGACGGTCCTGTACTCCAATCCTTCCGTTTTCCGGATCGGCACCGCCACCATGCCGAAATATGTATCCGCCACGCCGGCCCAGTCGATTGGACCATTCAAACTAAGTCGATCGGGGCTGCTCGTGTTGCCGTTGATATTGGCCGCAAGATATCGCTCGAGGTTGTCGCCGACCTGAGCAACCGCTTCCGGCGCAACCGAATAAAACGTGTGCTCACCGACGCCCTGATCGCCGATACTCGGACCGATCGTGAGTTTGACCTGTGGCACGACCTGATCGCCACGCTTGACCAGAACAGCCAAATCCGTTTCATAACGTTCCGCGTCGAAGACGATACGTTTTCTTACCTCGACACCGCTCTCTTGGACGACAAACGTCACTTCTTTCTTCTCATTGGGTCCGAGATTTAAATTTACGTCGCCGTCCGGCTGGTCTACGCCTTCCACTCTGTATGTGGTGGAACTGAGCGCGGTATCGAGTGCGGAGTCGCCGGTCTGCAATTGCAGCGGCACGATACGTGGTTGCCGGTTCAGGCCTTCGGCTGAGATGAGTTCGAGCGGTATCCGGTCTCGTTTGTGTCCGGCGACCGAGTAGATTTCGGCGCCGCTGTGCTTATTCTTTTTTATGATCCAACTGATCGGTTCCGCGCCGAGCGTGTCAAACTTAACGTCATACAGTGGAGTTGTTACCGTAACGATTCGCTTTGGCGCCGCGTTGGCGTTTGGCGTTGGCGCAGGGATGGCCGGAGCCGGTTGAATATTTCCTGGCGTAGTTTCAACTATCGCGCCGGGACTAGCTGCCGGCGAAGGTGTCGCACCGGGATTTTGATTGGGCGGAGGCGGAATCGGAGAGAAGTAACTCCACAAAAACAGAATCGTCGAGGAGAGTATTAATGCTAGTAAGAGTCGTTTTTGTTGCATCGGTGGAAGAGGTACAGGACCCCGTTATAACTGTGTCACCCTGTGGTTTACTTAACCGGATCATATCCACCCGGATTGAACGGGTGACAACGGAGCAATCGACGTAAAGCCATCCCGCTTCCGCGCCAGGCTCCGTAGCGGGAGATCGCGTCAACAGCGTATTCCGAGCATGTGGGAATGAATCTGCACGACGGGGGTAGAAGCGGTGAAATCGCCAACTTATAAACTTTGAGTAATGAGATCAGAACGCTCTTCACACAACCATCACTTACTTAACGGGTCCGCGCGTTTCCAACCTTCCGACCTTTTCAATTATTCCCTTCAACTCCTGGGATGGCGCCACCATCTTTTGACTCAAGACCGCGGCCTTCGCGTTCAACACCCAATCGTAATTTCTGCCGAGTTCGCGCAACAACGTTTCGTTTGATCGAAACGTCTCGCGCAACAATCGCTTCGCGCGATTTCGCTGCACGGCTTTACCGACGGCTTTTTTGGAAGCGGTGACTCCCAGCCGATGGTTCAGTTCCTGATTTTCAATAACGAAGGCGGTGATGAATACGCCTTCATACCGCTTGCCGTTCCGGTAGACGTGTTGGAATTCTCCGGTATCCCGCAAATACTTCCGCATGCATTAGCAGAGAAAATGAACATCTCAATAATGAGCAGGAGTCAGGCGCTTTCTTCCTTTAGCGCGACGTCGCTTCAACACAAGACGGCCATTCTTGGTGGCCATGCGCGCTCGAAAGCCATGCGTCTTGGCGCGTCGTCTGTTGTTGGGTTGGAAGGTCCGCTTCGACATAGAAATGAATTCTCCTTTAAACGAAAACCCTAAGACTAATCGCGGCCTGTGTTTATGTCAAGAAACCGGGGCCATAGGTGCTGGTTCAGTTTAATTACGCTGAAGGCGTTCGCTAATTTCAGCCCGGGGTTGGAGCAGCGACAACCCCGGGATCATCATTTTCCATCGGGTCCCACCCTGAAGGGGGTTCGCCGGTGATAAACCCTTATACAGGGTTTAAGGTCTACTTATCCTCGATCCCAGGGTTTAAGCAACCGTGGGCTGAAATTAGCCAACTCCTTCGGCGTTAAATTCAAACTGAACCACGTACGTACTGACTCTACCCTTGCGAAGGGGACGTTAAACATTGACGTGTACCAGAACGGGACTTTTCTAAAGCACGCGCGCCGGCGGGGAAAGGGCGAACAATGTGCGTTGTTTTATTATTTTTCGCCCTTGATCATTGCGAAAGTTCTATGTTAGTCTCCGCAGGCTTCGAGAGACGCCGCCCCGTAAACAATTGATATTAAAAGACTTTAAAGCAATACTTTAACACGTCGTGTTTTTTCCACTTGCTGTGGAAAACGTTGTGGAAAAGATCTTTATGACGCACTCTCGGGCACTTCGATTAAGGAATAACGGGATAGGATTGGGTTAGAGTTCTGCGAATAGCGATGCGCTGCTAGCGTACGGTTCTATTGCGGGCCTTTAGTCAAATTGACGGCCTACCCTTCGCGGTTTTTAGATGAACACTTCTGTTGAGGCTAACGTTTGGGGCAGGATTCTTCACTCGCTAAAAGGCCGACTCAATCAACAGGCTCTCGATACCTGGTTTAATCCAATCCGGTTCGAAAGCCTTGATAGCTCGCAGCACGTGCTTCATTTACGTGCGCCAAACGAGCTGGTCAAAGATTGGGTCATGAGCAACTACGGACGAGTACTCGCCGAGTCTCTAAACGAAGTTCGTTTATCCGGTTATTCCGTCGGATGGGTTGTAGGTCAGGGTCCCGACTGGGTTCCTGAACAACTCCCGCTCGCGGCTTCCAACACACAGACAATGGCGGTCGGCGCCGGTGCTGCAGTACAGGCTGCTCCAAACACCGTCGTTACCGTAGTTGATCCGCCACCGGCAGAACCTTCGCTGAGTTCAAAGTACACCTACGAGAGTTTTGTTGTGGGCTCGTGCAATCAGTTTGCGCACGCTGCGTCACTCGCCGTCGCCGAAGCACCGGGAAGAACCTACAACCCACTCTACCTGTACGGCGGAGTGGGACTCGGCAAAACTCACCTGATGCACGCGTGCGGACACGCAATCAAAGCTCGCAATCCACATCTGAAACTCTGCTACCTCTCTTCAGAGCGTTTCATGAACGATCTGATCAACGCGATTCGTTACGACAAGACGCAGAGCTTCCGTGAGAAGTATCGATCGGTTGACGTGCTGCTGATCGACGACGTGCAGTTCATGGCCGGCAAGGAACGCACGCAGGAAGAATTTTTTCACACCTTCAACGCTCTTTACGATCAGCAGAAACAGATCGTCATCAGCTCCGATTGTCCGCCGCGCGAAATACCGACCCTCGAAGAACGTCTACACTCTCGCTTCGAGTGGGGCTTGATTGCTGACATCGAGCCTCCCGATCTGGAAACGAAGATCGCGATCCTGAAGAGAAAGGGTGATCTGATCGGCGTTCCGATTCCTGACGATGTGGCGATGTTTATCGCTGGCCGTGTAAAGAGCAACATTCGTGAACTCGAGGGATCTTTAGTTCGTTTGATCGCGATCTCATCACTTCGAGGAGAACCGATCTCCAAGAGCCTGGCCCAGGATGCGATCCGGAACATTGCCAAAGAAGAAGAATCCGGTGTGGTGACGATTCAACAGATCCAGAAACTGGTCGCTTCAACCTACAAGTTGACGGGCGAGGAATTGATTTCCAAAAACAACGCGCGACAAATTTCGCATCCGCGACAGGTTGCGATGTACCTCTGCAAGCACCTGACGAAACATAGTTATCCGGAGATTGGGCGCGCGTTCGGCGGCAAGCATCACACCACCGTTATTCACTCGGTAGAAAAAATTGAATCGCTGGTTACGACCGACGAAACTCTACAACGACTCATCACCGAACTCTCGGAGTCGCTGCAAAAATAGGTTTACAGTTCCGACTTTTTTCACAGTCCACCACGAACGTTTTGTGGAAATGTGGTAATGTTCACGTCTTCTAATTTTTTCCGAAACTGCGAGTGGAATTTGAACAGGTTTCCACAGGGCAGCAAGCGTCGCAAGTTTTTTGACGACTTAGACTTAGGTACTTATTCACAGATCCACAGGCACCTACTGCTACTACTAGATCTTTTTAATTTAATTTGATCTAGCTTTAGAAGAATCGCGAAGTGGTTTGTGGATAGTTTGAAGGAGTGATGGCAATGCAATTCGTAGTCAGCAAGCAGAACCTGCAAAAAGAACTCGGCTTTGTCCAGGGCGTCGTCGAGAAGAAAAACACTATTCCGGTGCTTTCAAATATACTCATCGAATCGGTAGGCGAAAGCACAATCAGAATCACCGGCACGGACCTCGACGTAACGATCCGTTGCGAACTGGATGCGGAAGAGATCACGACGCCGGGTTCGATGTGTGTTCAGGCAAGAAAACTTTTTGAAATCGCGCGACTCCTACCTGACGCGCCCGTGAATTTCAAAAAGGAAGACAACGAGTGGGTAACAGTGAAATGCGATCGCGCGCGGTTCAAAATGGTTGGCGTCGCGAGAGATGCATTTCCTGAAGTTCCCGCTTTCAAGTCAGCGCCAACGAAACTTCCCGCCGGCGTCATCAAGACCTTCATCGATCGAACAATTTTCGCTATCACTCAGGAAGAATCACGTTATACACTCTCAGGCGCCAAGTTTGTTTTAGACGATACGGGCGCACGAATGGTTACGACTGACGGTCATCGCCTTGCTTTCGTCGAGAAGAAAAACATTGCGAGAAACGGCGCGAAAGAAACAATCGACACTCTCATTCCGCGCAAGACGTTGGCCGAGTTGACTAAGCTGACAGCAGGTTTTGATGAAGATATCAGTTTGGGAATGGATGAGAATCACATCTATTTCCAGATTGGACCACGGCTGTTGATTTCGCGAATGTTGTATGGGCAGTTTCCAAACTACGAAATGGTGATGCCGAAGAACAACGACAAGTCAGTTGAGTTCAACAGTAGTTTGCTCAACCTGGCGATCCGGCGTGTGGCGTTGATGGCTGATGAAAGATCGCACGCGATTCGTTTTCATCTCGAGCCAAATCAACTGGTGATCAGTTCTCAAAACGCCGAGGAAGGCGAGGCCAACGAAACAATCCAGACCGACTACTCCGGCGATGTAACCGATATCGGTTTCAACGCGCAGTACCTTCAGGAATTCCTCAACGTCGTGGGTGATGCGAAAGTCGCGTTTGAGTTCAAAGACGGCAACTCACAAGCGGAACTACATCCGTCAGACAATGGTGATTACGAGTATAAATACGTCGTGATGCCGATGCGTATCTGACGGTAAGAACGGCGAACACCGATAGGACCATGCGCTTCAAGTCCACACTGAAATGCGTGGGTATAACCTTCATCAATCTTGATTTATTCAGGCATGCCGAAGTGGAGGGGCGATGCTCCACGCTCAGCAGTCGTGCGCAACTAACAACCTATGCTGGTTTTTACGGAAAGCGCCGAATCAATAAGAGTCTGCCCTTGTGAAGGAGTGAGAGCTCCGGATTTTATGAAGCTGTCGAGTTGGTTGATGACGGCGCCCATCTGATTACACGCAGCGCCGTTCTTCCCTTGATTGAGCTTGTTAAGAACCTCAAAGAGCTTATTGATGATGGTGTTTGACTGGTCGGGCGTCAGCACTCCAACAAACCTAAGGTTCTGCACTTGATTAAGAAGTTGAACAACACGAGTCTGCGGTGAACAACCGATCTGATCGCACTGCTGTGGCGAGCATCCGTCTTGAACACATGGTTGACCCTGTAATACAAGGTTGTGAAGCAAGCCTGCGGAAATCGCCTTTACACTACCGATGCAACTCGGAGGCGTTGACTCGCAAAAGAAGTTAGTCCCCCAACCGGTGATTGTGCCATCAAACTTGAGCGCGAGGTTGTGATCGAACCCAGCGGAAATGGCAATAACCCCGCTGAGACCAGCAGGAACATTCAAAACACCAAAGCCAAAAAGATCACTGCCCCAGGCGACCACAGTACCGTCAGACTTCAGCGCCAGCGTGTAAGAGCGACCCGCATCAATCGCAATCACCCCGTTTAGTCCAGCAGGCATATCCACCTGGTCATTTTCAACATCGCCCCATTCCACTACAGTCCCATCTGACTTTAGAGCGACACTACGGTTCAACCGAGCGGCTATCGCGATCACACTGCTAAGACCGGCAGGAGGCGTAGCCTGGCCAGAGTCGTTATTGCCCCAGCCCACAACCGTGCCATCAGATTTCAGCGCCAGGCTGTGAGTGCCCCCGGCCGCAATAGCAATCACGCCGCTTAGAAGGGCGCCACCGCTTGCTTGCCCGAAGCCATCAGCGCCCCAACCCACGATCGTGCTGTCAGATTTCAAAGCGAGAGCATGGGCACCTGTAAAGAGAAAGTTCTGTCCTCCCGCCGAAATCGCCACAACACCGCTTAAGCCGGGAGGTGGTGTCTCTGCGCCAAATCCATGACCCCAGCCAACGACAGTACCGTCAGACTTCAGCGCCAGACTGTAAGACCAACCGGCAGCAATCGCGGTCGCATTGCTAAGATCCGCCGGAATATTCAACGCCAGATCGGCGTTGGTACCCCACCCTCCGACGAAGGTTGGCGTCGGTAATGGCTGAGGATCAGGACGAGCCGAGCTAAAAGACAAATTTCCGAAGAATGCCACCACCAACAGCAACGCGAATAGTGAGAATCTGCCTTTGTTGCGTAGGTATATCATCAAAATTTTCCTTTCATGAAGACGGCCAGAAGGGCCGGCCGGGTCGGTTTAGAGTAGAGGGCGATGAGAGCGTCCCAATCGGCAGAAAAGTGCCATCGGATCGATAGTGAGCTATAGGTTTATGAGGGTTGTCGCAGTCTGGCGCCAGGAACGCATTCATTTCCGGCGCTTACGGAGAGTCGTGGGAGGTACAACATTAATTGCTCCTTTGTGACGATGTGGACGGGCAGTATCAACAGCAATAGCCATTCCAGATGAAGGACTCAGCAATAACAACTTCAGCTTTCCCTGGCTGTCTATAACTGTACTCACCTCTGTTCGATCTGTTTCTGATTGAGGACACTTTGCCAGGTTCAAGTGATTACGGTAGTAGAACCTAACTCCTCCCGTTCATTTCCCATCAATCCGGTCATCAACAGCCAAAGCAGATCCATAGAACCATTCGCACGGCTAAGCGAAAAACAATCTGCTAATATCGCTGCATGCGGCTCGCTGCAATTGAAGCGACTAACTTTCGAAATCTGAGTGGGAGGATTGAGTGGGGCCCGCGGCTGAATATTATTTACGGCAACAACGGGCAGGGTAAAACCAACTGGCTCGAATCAATCTATCTCCTCGCCAGGACCAAGTCGTTTCGCACACAAAGACTTCAGGAAGCAATCAGGTTTGGTGAAGAAATAGCAGTCGTAAGAGGAACTGTTACGGCCGGAGCCGATCTCGAAAGAGATTTACAAGTCACGCTTCACGACAACTCGAAAACGATCTTCGTCAACTCAAAAAGAGAAACACTCACAAGGTATCTAACCCATCTTCAAATCTTTTCTTTTACGGCCGCGGATCTGGACGTTGTGCGAGGTGCGCCTGATGCGCGCCGGCGCTTTCTCGATCGGGGTATCTCGTCGTTGAAGCCCTCCTACCTGAAGACGATTTCCGATTACAGTAAAGTCATCAAACAAAAGAACAGGCTGCTACAGCTCGCCAACGAAGGAAACTTCAGCGTTGAGAAGACTAAAGATCTCGTTGGTCCCTGGAACGATCAATTAATTCAACTGGGCGCCGGCATTCATCGTGAGCGAGAAGATTATGCAGCGGCACTCAACGCCGCCCTCGAGCGTCAACTTTTTGAGCGACGCGACGTCAGCACTCGTTATGTTTCATCCCTCGACGGTAAAGGCGACTTAGCGGATTACGAGACCTTATTGCGGTCCAGACTGGACTTACGACTCACCTCCGAAGTATCTGCCGGACACGCTCTTATCGGGCCTCACCGGGACGATTTGGAGATTCTTCTGGAGGGCCGCGAAATCAGAGTTTACGGTAGCTCCGGACAGCAACGTAGCGCATTGTTATTATTAGACTTAGCGGCGATTTCATTGTATAATCTCACGTCGAATGATCAGCCGGTTTTCGTGATAGACGATGTCGACGCGGAACTGGACGAGCGAAGGATAGGACGCCTTCTGGAGTATCTTGAAAATCGCACTCAGACCTTCATCACAACTTCAAAGCGCAACCACGTCGAAGGTTTCTTTTCGAAGGCAAATGTTTACGAAATCGAGGACGGAAAAGTCTGTGACGGTAACGTTGAAAGCTCGCTCGCGATCGGTGGACCACGTGTTTGATAACTGTTTAGGAGAATCTATTGGTAACAGCAGAATCTAATGCAACGCAGAAGAAAAGTATGGCTTACGATTCATCATCGATCACAATTTTAGAAGGCCGCGACGCGGTTCGTAAGAGGCCCGCCATGTATATCGGATCGACAGGAGAAATCGGTCTCCACCATATCGTTTATGAAGTGGTCGACAATTCGATTGATGAGGCGCTGGCCGGCTATTGCGATACGATTGAAGTAAATATTCATCTTGATAACTCCATCACGGTTATCGATAACGGCCGCGGTATTCCAGTAGACGAAATCAAGAAAGAAAAAAGATCCGCTGCTGAAGTCGTGATGACCAAGCTTCACGCCGGCGGCAAATTTGATTCAAACGCTTACAAGGTTTCCGGTGGTCTGCACGGTGTCGGTGTTTCGTGCGTGAACTTCCTTTCCGAAAAACTGCATCTCGAGATCTGGCGTGACGGAAAAACTTACGAGCAGGAATATGCGCGAGGAATTCCGGTTGCTCCACTCAAGCAGACCGGAAAAACGCGCAGGCGCGGTACTAAAGTCACCTTCAAGCCTGACACGCAGATCTTCACCGAAAGCGCATTCAGTTTTGACAAGTTGTCAGAGCGGCTTCGTGAGAAGGCTTTTCTGAACAAAGGAATCCGGATCACGATCAAAGACGAACGTGAGGAGCCGGAGCGTTCGCATGAGTTTTACTACAAAGGCGGGATTGCGGAGTTCGTCAAGCACCTCAACAAGAATAAATCCGCGCTGCACGACAAGCCCATCTACTTCGAGCGCGAGGGTGACACTCTCTCCATCGAAGTCGCCATTCAATACAACGACGGCTACGACGAGAAGGTCTATTCGTTTGCCAACAACATCAACACGGTAGATGGCGGCACGCATCTTTCCGGATTCCGTTCGGCCTTTACGAGAACCATCAATGCGTACGCTCAATCGTCGGGCTTGGCAAAGAATTTCAAAAGCTCCCTCACTGGCGACGACGTGCGCGAAGGCCTGGTCGCGGTAATTTCAGTAAAGCTGCCTCAGCCGCAGTTTGAAGGCCAAACAAAGGGCAAGCTTAATTCCGACGTGAAGGGCGCCGTCGAGTCGTTCCTGAACGATCGGCTGACGGAATTTTTTGAGCAGAATCCGCCTGTAGCGCGAAAGATTGTCGGGAAGGCACTCGATGCCGCCCGGGCGCGCGAAGCGGCCCGCAAAGCCCGCGAGATAGTTCGCAAAGGCGCAATGGGTTCCACGATGTTGCCCGGCAAACTTGCCGATTGCCAGGAGCGTGATCCCGCTCTCTCGGAAATCTACATCGTCGAGGGTGATTCCGCGGGCGGTTCAGCGAAACAGGGACGCGACCGGAGAAATCAGGCCATCCTGCCTCTCAAGGGCAAGATCCTCAACGTCGAGAAAGCGCGTTTTGACAAGATGCTGGGTCACAGCGAGATCAAGTCGCTGATCACAGCCCTCGGCACCGGTATCGGCAAAGACGACTTCGATCTCAGCAAGCTCCGTTATCACAAGATCATCCTGATGACGGATGCGGACGTGGACGGTTCACACATTCGCACCCTGCTTCTGACCTTCTTCTATCGCCAGATGCCGGCCCTTGTTGAAAGCGGTTACGTCTATATCGCCCAGCCCCCGTTGTTTAAGGTAAAACGCGGTAAGAAAGAAGAGTACATAAAAGACGAGAGTACGATGATTCGATACCTGATGCGGCAGGCGACAAATGATATGAGCGTGAAATCCGCCGGAGCCGGGGAGCCGATTGAAGGCAAGGCGCTCGCAAAGTCGCTGGAGAGGATGGTGGATTTTAAACGTTACTCTGAGAGAGTCATGCGGCGTCTTGGGGGCGACCCGCAGTTGTTGAATATCCTCCTCGAATCGTTGACGGGCCGAAAAGGAGTCCTGCGTAAGGAAGGTTTGACTATGCGCAAGGTCTTCCAGGACGGCGAGCTGATGGCGAAAATCGAGGGAGCTTTGCATAAAGCTGGCTACAAGACTGAACTGACCACTGATGAAGAGCATGGGCTTTGGGAGATTGAGACCGTTTCCGCCTCCGGTATAAATCTCGTTATCGACTGGAACTTCGCCAGTTACGTAGAGTTTCAGCAAGCGGTCGATCTCTATAAAGCCCTCGAGGACGATCTGGCAGCGCCGTTTGTCTCAGGTGAAAACGGAACGAGCGAGGAAGTGCCGACGCGAGAAGCCCTCCTGGAAAAAGTCCTGGCGGCTGCCAAAAAAGATCTCACGATTCAGCGTTACAAAGGATTGGGTGAGATGAACCCGGAACAGCTTTGGGAAACGACCATGAATCCCGACAAGCGCACGTTGCTGGAAGTAAGGGTCGACGATGCGGTGGAAACCGACCAAATCTTTACTGTTCTGATGGGTGATGCGGTCGAGCCGCGACGGAAGTTCATCGAAGACAACGCGCTCGACGTGCGCAATCTCGACGTCTAGATACAGGATTACAGAATTTCAGGATTAGCAGTCATCATGTTAATCCTGATAATCATGTAATCTGGTGCTCCCTGAACCGTTCAACCCTAAACCGAAACAGCCTGACCGGCTCACCCCGCTGAATCCCGGCTTTCCTCGCCGCAATCTCAACCTGCTGTTCCGCGTCGTCAATTCCCGCAATGTCCGGAAGCAACAGCCCCCGCCGCGATCCGCTTTCATCTTCGACGATCACCCCGAAAACTGCCGGATCCAAGTCCTTCATGACGGTTGGCTCAGCAGGAAAAAGCACGTCAACTGAATAGCGCAGGTTCCCGAGTTCGTCTTCCGTCACGGGGTCGAAGCGAGGGTCATTTGTCGCTGCACTGATTGCGTTGGCAACAATCTCCTCCGTGAGAGTTTCTCGCACCGGCTCGATCGTGCCGATGCAACCGCGCAGTTCGCCGTCCAAAGTTTTTAGCGAAACAAAGCAGGGCGCGCGCGCACCTAAAAGTCCGCCCGGGTCGGCCGTAGCGGTCAAAATTTTTCCGGAACGGACAAACGCTTCCACCGATTGCCGCGCCAGCTTCGGAATCTCAATCTCATCGTCTGTCGACTCCTGCATGGTCAACTGGGCCACGAGATACCCGACACCGAAAGGCGCTTCGTAGTTCAACACTTCGCACGACGCAGGAAGATCGGAGCCGGCGCCAATAGCCACCAGCATCGATCGATAGCCACACTCGCCGGCGAGTCTGCGTAACTCATGATCGATCTCAACAATTCGCCGCGGATTATTTTCGTTGAGCGCCTCCACCACCTGCTCGTCAAACACGTGTGCCTGCGGGTTGTAGCCGGCAGGCGCCTGCGGTTTGAGCCGGTGACTCAAATCACCACTGGCAATAAACGCAGTTCGACGACCAACATGCTCGACAGCGTTCCTGATACACGCTCCAAACCGCAGGTGATCCTCGTTTGAGAGAAAGCTGTAACCGAGCGTCACCACTTTTCCGCTCCATCCGTTTTGCAAAAGAAAATAAAGCGGTACGGCAGTGCCGTGATCCAAATCGTGCTCAGGCAACGTAAAGACATCATAATCTTCCGCGGCCGCGGCGTTCTTGATTGCTGCTAAAAGATCTTCGTCGACGCTGAGAGCAAAATGCGTCTGAGGCGCGCGAAAGTTTGAGAAATCTCCGTAGACTTCCGGTCCGTCATAGGCGACAAAAGAGTCTGCTTCGAGTGGAGCGTGCGGCGAGATCACGATGACTGACTCGGCGCCGCTATCGATGAGCCGCCTGGTGAGTTCGGCCATGGCCGCAATCGAATCCACGACACTATCGACCGACTCGCCGCCAACCTCCGGCACCATGATTGGCGGATGCGGTGCAATGCCGGAAAATACTAGACTGCTCTGGGTCGTCATAGCGCACGTCTTTCGTTGTTTGGAGGGAACGACTAGTATTCTACTTCTCGGAGAAGCATGTCACAAATTGCTCGTATCAAGGATCAATGAAGCAGTTCGATCTATTAATTGTGGGCGCAGGCCCGGCCGGGTCTTTCGCGGCGGAGTTACTGGCAAAGAACGGCGCTAACGTCGCACTCTTTGACGGCCGGCCGGAAGGCGAGCCGAAGGCCTGTGGCGGCGGAGTTACCACCAAGGCCCTCAAGGCGTGGCCACATTTGTTGAACGCCGCCGGCCGCGTCATCAATGAACTCGACATGTACGCTCCATCGGGTAGACGGCTTCACCTTCCCCTGGACGAGCCCTTTGCGATCTATTCCCGCGTGGTCTTCGATTGCTACCTGCGCGACCGCGCGCGTGATGCGGGAGCGCATATCATCACGGAAAAGATTTCCGCGCGAAAGACGAAAAAGATCGACGGTGGTTGGCAGCTCAGTAGTGACGCGGGTTCGCAGTGGACCGGCTCCGTGTTGGTCGGAGCAGACGGAGCAAACAGCGGAATCGCGAAGATGCTTGCTGGACCATTGCCGCCGTCGGACATGGAAGTGGCCTTTGGTTATCGCGCACCTTTACCTGCCAACAGCGTCGCGGCAACCGTCGTCGCCTTTCTCCCCGGCTGGGTTGGTTACGCATGGGCCTTCCCACGTCCCGATCACATCTCATTCGGCATCGCTACAACGCAGGATACTTTCGAACACCAACCACTCGACGCCCTCCTGTGGCGCTTCATGATCGATTACTACCACCAGGGCGAAGGCGCGAAGGTCAAGTTTTGGCAGAGCCACGAGAACGACGCGAAACGCGAACGCATTCAAAATCATTTGCGCGACACTGCGGAGCGCTACGCGGCGCGAATTCCGGGTCTGGCGCCAACGAGTTGGGACAAAAGAAAAGCTTCCGGCGAGGATTGGGCGTTGCTGGGCGACGCTGCCGGCTTTGCTGATCCGGTTACGGGTGAAGGAATTTATTATGCGTTGCGCTCGGCGGAGCTATTCGCCGAGGCCTATTTCAACGGCTCGGTCGCGTCGTACGAAAAACCTCTGGCGTAAAGACTTTGGCGCTCAACTCCGTCGCGCTGCACAAATGCGACGCCGTTTTTACGGACACTTTTGGGGCGCTCCATTTACAGAGCGCTTGATCCAATTTGCGCGCGGGCATCGTGGCTTGAAAGGCATTCTCGGGGAGCTCGTCGCCGGCGACCAGGATTATGTCGAGTTGAAAAGAAATCTGGTGAGAAGACTGTTCCGTCCTGTCTAAGCCACAAAGAACACAAAAAGATTTTTCTTTAACAGCTGTAGTTTTTGTGCTTCTTTGTGGCTCAGGGAGCGAGGCGGCTGATGGTCCATGCGCCGCCGGAATCGCGCTGGTACAGGATTCGATCGTGCAAGCGGCCCACGCGTCCTTTCCAAAACTCGATTCGTTCCGGCGTCAAACGGTAACCGCCCCAATACTCGGGACAATCGATCTCTTTATCACAATACAAACCCTCTAATTCTTTTGCGCGCTCTTCCAGAACCTCGCGGCCACTTATCACCTGGCTCTGCGACGAGGCCCACGCGCCGATCTGACTCTCCCGCGGCCTGGTTTGAAAATACTCGCGCGATTCTTCAGCCGAGGTTCTCGTCACTGTGCCTTCCACGCGCACCTGCCGCTCGAGCTGGTTCCAGTGGAAGACCAAAGCCGCCCGCGGATTTGCATCGAGTTGTTGCGCCTTGGCGCTTTGATAATTCGTAAAAAACACAAACCCGTTCTGGTCCACCTGCTTGAGCAACACCATGCGCGCCGACGGTCTGCCGTCAGGCGTCGCGGTCGCGAGTGTCATAGCCTCGGGCATCGAAACGTTCGCGGCAATTGCATCGTTGAACCAGCGTTGAAACTGTCCGATTGGATCTCGATCGATCAGAGTTTCATCGAGACCAATTGTGCCCGGATTTTCTAAAAGAGAACTCATGTTTCGTTTGCCGTGTAGGGCGCGAGCTTCTCGCGTAATTCCAAAGGAATCGGGACAGTCTCAAACGTGTTTTGATTGACCGCTGCGAGCACAAAATGCGCCGTCGCGATCAACTCTTCCGACCCCTTTCGACGTACTTCAAAATTCAGCCGCATCGATTTGTTACCGACGCGGCCTACGTAAACGCTGACTTCCAACAGATCGTCCAACCGCGCCACACGACGAAAGTCGCATTCGAGATGCACGCGCGGCAACCAAATCTTCAACTCGTCGAACATGACTCCGTAATGGAGTCCCACTTCGCGAAAGAGTTCTGTTTCCGCAAACTCGAAGAAATGGATATAAGCGCCGTAGAAAATAATCCGCGCGGCATCAACGTCGCCCCAGCGCACACGCTCTTCGATCGTAAATTTCTTGTGGCCGGCCATTGCTTAGTCGACGTACTCATTGAGAAAAGCCATCAACGTTTGATTGAACTCCTCCGTTTGCTCGAGGTTTGAAACGTGACCGGCGTTTTCGAGCGCCACGAAACTCGAAGTGGAAATCGCTTCGTGCATTTTCTCACTGTCAGCCGCGGGCGTTATCGCATCCTCGGCTCCAACGAGAATCAACGTCGGCGCCGTGATGTTTGAAAGCAGCGCCGTTTGATCGTCGCGTTCCGCCATCCCACGCAAAGCAGCGGCGGCGCCTTCGGGTTTTGTTTTCAACATCATATCGCGAACGCGTTTCACGATCTCCGGATGCTTGCTCACGGTGTCGGGTGTCAGGAGTTTTGGCAACATCGCATCGGCTATTCCGGCCATGCCTTCGGCAAGAGCTTTTTCCGCGTGTTGCGCGCGTGTTTGTTTTGCCTCTTCCGTGTCGGCCTGCGCGCGCGTATCGGCAAGGACCAGGGCGAGAACCCGCGAAGGAAACTGCTTGTAGAACGCGAGCGCAACGTAGCCGCCCATCGATAGTCCACCAATCACTGCCTGTGGAATCTCGAGATGGTCCATCAACTCCGCCACGTCCTGGGCCATCCGGTTCATCGTGGCAATCCCCTCAGAAGCTTCACTCTCTCCGAAGCCCCGCAGGTCCGGCACAATCACGCGATAGCTGCTACTCAACGCCGCCACTTGTTCGTTCCACAACGTCCGATTAAACGGATACCCGTGAATGAGCACGATGGGCCGGCCGATGCCCGCGTCCGTGTAGGCCATCTGAAAATCGTCAATACGAATGTGCGTCATACTTTAGAAGTCCCTTCGCGCCGCGCGCGCAACCACCGAAATCAATTCCGTTAATTCTACAGGTTTGGCCAGGTAAATCTGGAAACCTGACGACAGTGCGCGCTCGCGATCCTCCTCTTTTGCATAAGCCGTGATGGCAACCGCCGGAATTTTGGGCGACTCGCCGTTCTCCAGCTTTCGGATCATTTCAATCAAACCGTAGCCGTCTTGGTCAGGCATCGCAATGTCAGACACAAGCACGTCGGGGCGGTTGCGAGTGATTGCCTGAATAGCCTCGCCGGCCGAGGATACGGCGGTAACGTTAGCCTGCCTTCGTGTCAAAGCTGTTGCCATCAACGAGAGCGTGTCTGAATCGTCGTCAACCAGTAAGACATTTAGACCAGACAATAGTTGCGGCGATCGATCGAGACTAACCTGGCCTGGCCTGTCAAAATCATTTGCGGCGCTTGTGGCCTCGGCCAGCGGCAGCCTGATCCTGAACGTTGCGCCCTGGCCCTGGCCCGCACTCTCCGCCTTAACGGTGCCGCCATGGATTTCCACCAGGTGCCGCGCGATCGCCAAACCGAGACCGAGTCCGCCGTGATGTCGCGTCGTGGTGCTGTCTGCCTGTCGAAAGCGATCGAAGACAAAAGGCAGAAATTCCTTGTCGATGCCCGGGCCGGTATCTGAAACACTCATCTCTACTACGCGGCCCGATTGAAACACTTTCACACAAACACGCCCGCCAGTCTCGGTAAACTTAATCGCATTGGACAACAGGTTCCACACCACCTGCTGCAACCGGTTTGCATCGCCCGAAATGACTGCCGGCGCCGAGTCGAAATAAGTCTCGATCCTGATTCCCTTCGCATCCGCGGTCGGACGGACCACATTGATCGCATTCTCAACTACGGGCACAACCTCGAGCGGCTGCAGGTCGAGATAGAGGTTGCCGGTGATGATGCGTGAGACGTCGAGAATGTCGTCCACGATCTGAGCCTGAGCTTTTGCATTGCGCCCGATGGTTTCCACTGCCTGCTGGGTGACTGCCTCATCAAGCGTGCCGCCTTCGAGCATCCTGGACCAGCCGAGTATCGCCGTCAAAGGAGTTCGCAGCTCATGTGAAACCGTCGCGAGAAACTCGTCCTTCAATCGGTTCGACTCTTCCGCCGCTTCTCGCGCCGTGCGTTCAAGTTTCAACAGTCGAACGTTTTCGATCGCGACCGCGGTGAGGTTCGCCGCCATGCTCATCGCCGTCACGTGCTCAGGGCGGTAAACATTTGGCTTGTAACTCTGCACTTCAATCGTTCCGATGATCCTTCCCATCACGGCCATCGGAACCGCCATTGACGCCTCCGGTCGCAAACCATTATCCGGCCCGACAATAACCCCGGGATGACCTCGCTGTGAGCGCATGTAGTCGTTGGTGATAATCACTTCGCCGGTACGCACGGCGCGACTGTTAGGTCCAGTGGTAGTCACGGACATCGGCGGCAATTCCGAAACGTCCAGTTCCTGATTGTCGGCCCAACCGTAACAAGCCGTGCGAACGTCACGAACCGGATCGTAGAGTGAGACAAAGAAGCCATTGCAGGGAATGGTGACGTTTGTAAACTCGCGTAGCGCGCGATAAATCGCAGTCAGCTCGCGCGCGGTGCCGAGTGCCTGGGCCAGTGCCTTGATTCTTTCGACCAGACGCTCGTATTCCAAAAGGGCGCGTTGATTCGCTTCGTTCAGAGCCTCGGCTGCTTTACCCAGCGCCTGTTGAGCATGTTCGCGTTCGGTCAGCGTTTTTCTAATGGTCGCTTCTGACTGTCTGACGTCCTTGGCGGAACGTTCCGCGCGCGACCGGGCGCTTATCTCGGCGCGAGTGACCGCGAAAAACAGAAGACTAAGCAGGCCGCCGATGATCAGCGTGTACTTCAGCAGCGATCTACCCGAACCCTTCTCGAAAGAAGGCTTGGTCGCGTAGGCCAACGTCCACGTGTGGCCCGCAAACTCCAGCGGTTTAGTATCCGTGAAGATCGGCTCGGCGGCAGTGTCGCCGGTGGGCGCGCTAAGCAGATTGTCCGTTCTTTTGGCGGCGCCGTCATAGACTTGAAAGCTGACGTCGTACTGATTCTCCTCCGTTATCGGTGCCAGGAAGTCGTCGATGCGATAGGGACTGTAAACGTATCCGACCAGCGCCTCGCGTCTCTCTTCCGGCGTCTTGACGGAAGCGTTTTTCCTGTAGATCGGAACATAGATCAGAAAACCCGGCTGGCGGGGTTCGATTACTTGTTCCTGGACCAGGTGTACGCGTCCGGAAGCAGCGGGCACTCCCGTGTCGCGCGCCGTCTCCATCGCGGTGCGGCGCACGAGGTCCGTAAACATGTCATAGCCAATGGCGAGTTTGTTTGGCGGTGTTCCCGGTTGGAGATAGAGGATTGCGATATATTCGTTGCGTGGCGGATCTTTTGGATGAACATCAAAGTTGCTCACGCCTTCTCGTCGCATCTTCGCAATGACGCCGGCTTTTTCCGCGGCAGTAAACCGTCGCGCAAAACCTATCCCGAGCACGCCTTTATAGTTTTTGTCCAGTTCTATCTGTTGCACAAAACGTTCAAACTCCGCGGCGTCAACTGCGTCACTCGCGGCGAAGAGGCCGGTGGCAGCGCGTAGCAGCGTGATCGAGGTCGCGATCCGGAGTTGAACCTGGTCCTCGATTTGTTGGACCGCGCGGCCGAATCGCATCCGATCCTGTTCGTGCGTGAGCTTGGAAAAGTAGTGGTAGACGAGGAGGGTGAAACAGAACCCGAGCAGGAGGATCAGGTAGGGCAGGAAAACGCGCTTACCGCGCGATGACGGATTTGTCCCTCCCGGAGATCGATTCGATTCGTGCATGGAAACACAGCCACAAAGAAGCACATAAATCACAAATGCTCAGAATTCCTTTGTGTTCTTGTGCTTTTTCGCGGCCTGAACTCGTTAGGGTTATCTGACTCGTCGGGTCCTTCTGCGTAGAAAATCTATTAGTACAAACTGCGAAAGATTGCCGGGATTGGCAAAATACGCTTTGCCGTTTGTCATTGCAGACATCTGCTTTACAAAGTCGACCAGGTAATAGTCGCTGGCCAGCATGAAGGTATTGATCATTATACCGGCTTTGCGGCATGCCTGTACTTCTTTGAAAGTCTCAGCCATGACGAATGGATCGCCGCCCATCGAGTTTTTGTAGAGGCGACGCGTGGGACCGGCATTCCGCTCGGGCCGGTTAGTCTTTTTAGTTGTTCCGGCTTGCGAAGTCTGTACGAAACAGGCCGTAGGCTTACCGTCGGTAACCATCACGATCTGCTTCATCTCTTTACGTTGCGCCTGGAGCAGCCGGCGCGCGAGCCGCAGACCTTCGGCAGTGTTGGTGTGATAGGGGCCGACCTGAGTCGTCGCGAGTTTTGCGAGCGGCAATTCTTCAGCGGCGTCGTGAAACAGGACCACTTTCAGCGAATCGCCGGGATACTGTGTCCGAATCAGGTGCGACATGGCGAGCGCAACTTTCTTCGCCGGCGTGAATCGATCCTCACCATAAAGAATCATCGAGTGTGAACAATCGAGCATGACGACCGTCGCGCACGACGATTGATAGTCACATTGATGAACGTAAAGATCCTGGTACTCCAGATTCAGCGGCACACTCAACCCTTCGCGTTGAATTGCAGACAGCAGCGTCGTGTTGACGTCGAGATTTATCGTATCGCCAAACTCATAACGCTTGCTCGCAGCGGCCGCTTCAACGCCGGTCGAGAGATAAACGGTGTCGTGCCGTCCGGCAGCGCTTTTGCCGAAACTTCCGAGCAGGTTGCGCAGCGTTTTGTAACCAAGGAAGTCGAGGCCTTTTTCCGTAACCTCAAAACGAACGTCGCGAGGCAACGGCTCGGAGACTTCACCTGGTCCATGCCGCTGTTGCTGGCGTTCGCCGGACTGTGGTTGTTCCTGGTGAAGCGTCAGGTAGCCTTCTTCGACGAGACGCTCGATGAGTTGATTCAGGAGTTCTTCGAGCAGTGAGCCCTTAAACTTGCCCTCGTTTTGGGCCAGCATCTCGCGGATCTGTTGTTCGTTGACGAGGCCTTTTTCCATGAGCGCCTGGAGGAGCGCGCGGCGCAGGGCATCGAGCGAGGTGTCGGCGGGTTTTCGTTGACGCGTCCAGTAATAGTCGTCGTCGTAACCGGAATCGAGCAGCGCATCAGACATGCTGTCCATCAATTCACCGAGGTTGATGGAGAAGACATCGAAGCCGTTGAATTTTGAATAACGATACTTCATTGCCGAATGCCAATTGCCGGTTAACTGTACTTACCGGTTTCCGTCAGATCGTCGTAGATCATACCGCGCCGATCTTTCTTCGCCTTCGTGACCGCGGCGTAACTGCCTTCTTCGTTACGCGTGATCTTGTTTTCCGCGTAGAGACCCTCGAGCACGAGCTCGCAGGCGGAGACGAGCCGGGCCGTGTCCGATCGGTTGAAATCGAATGGGATCAAAGCTGTTTCGAGTAGCTCGGGAACAGCCTCGATCAAATTTATACATTCCGCGGTCGAGACTGTGTCGGCGAGTAAGAGTTTGTTTCCCTCGTCAAACCACTGCACGGTTCGCGAAAAATCGATGCCGACAAAGTAGCCCTCGAAGATCTCACCGGCGGCCCGCTTGATCAGATCGCGAGCGATGCGATTCGCGCCGAGTTGCTCGCCTTCGTATTCGAGTTCCATCTTTCCCGTGATCGAAGGTATGGCGGCATAGATGTCCGCGATACGAGGCACGATCACCTCGTCGCCCGTCAGGAGGGCGCGTCGTTCGGCGTTGGACACGGCCGACTCCATCACCGTGATCGGCATTCGCTGCGAAACACCGGAATGCTTGTCAACGTGATTGTCTTCACGTGCTTCAAAAGCGATCTGCTCGATCACTTCGCGAATAAACTCCGGAATGATCAGCTCGTGGGTATCAAAGCGGTTGGTCCAGGCTTCCTGACGTGTGATCTCGATCGCCGCCGGCAACTCTTTCGGGTAGTGGGTTGTGATCTCGGCGCCGATGCGATCTTTTAGCGGCGTGATGATCTTTCCGCGTGCGGTGTAGTCTTCCGGGTTTGCGGAAAACATCAGCATCACGTCCAGCGGCAGACGCACCGGATAACCTTTTATCTGCACGTCGCCTTCCTGCATGATGTTGAAAAGACCTACCTGAATTTTTCCAGCGAGATCGGGCAGCTCGTTGATGGCGAAGATGCCGCGATTCGCGCGCGGCAGCAGGCCGTAGTGAATCGTCAACTCGTCGCTGAGCAAGTGGCCGCCTTTAGCAGCTTTGATCGGATCGACGTCGCCGATGATGTCGGCGACCGTGACGTCCGGAGTCGCGAGCTTTTCTACAAAACGAGCGTCGCGGCCGACCCAGTCAATGGCCGTCGCCTCGCCGTGCTGCTCGATCGTCTGGCGTCCGTACGCGGAGATCGGACGAAACGGATCGTCGTTGACTTCGGATCCGGCAATGATCGGAATACGCTCGTCGAGAAGCTCCGTCAGCAGCCTGATGATGCGACTTTTTGCCTGGCCGCGCAGGCCGAGCAGGATGATGTTATGGCGCGAAAGAATGGCATTTATGAGCTGCGGGATGACGGTTTCTTCATAACCTACGATACCCGGGAAAAGCTTTTCGCCCGCACGTAGTTTTTTAATTAGATTGCGGCGCAGCTCGTCTTTGACCGAGTGGGTTTGATATCTGGCCGCCCTGAGTTCGCGAAGGGTTCTTGGGTAATCCATATTTGAGTTTGAAGATTCTACTCGGAGCCACAAAGAGGCACAAACAGCACAAAAAATAAAAATTTAAAGCCGGCCTTCGTCGCGAAGTTTTTCGAGGTGCGCGAGGACGGCGCGTTCGGCCATCGCGTGAGCCTTCGGCGATACGTCAGTGTAAACCCTGGCCACGATTTCCTGGGGAGTGGTGGCGCCGGCGCGAAAGGCTTCAAGAATATTTTGTTCACGCTCCAGGCGATGCGAAATGTATTCGTCGATCTTCTGGTAAGGCGTGGCGATCGCCGGGCCGTGTCCGCCCAGGAGCACGGCGAGATTTGGAAGCGAACGCATGCGCTCGAGTGAGTCGAGATAGTCGCGCATGTTGCCCTGCGGCGGATCGATGAGCACGGAGCCGAGTCCGACGATGTTGTCACCGGTCAGCAGCACCCCACGTTTTTCATCGTGAAAGCACAAGTGGCCGAGCGCGTGTCCGGGCGTATGCAAAGCGCGGAGTTGAATCTCCGGTTCGCCTTCAAGAGTTATTACGTCATTGTCCTCGATGAAACGATCGACGCGAACGTCGGTTAACGCTTCGGCGGTTTGTGAATGGGCTGTAACAGGAACAGCGCCTCCGAGATGTTGCTTCAGCGCGTTTACGCCACCGATGTGATCCGGGTGCAAGTGCGTCAGGATTATTTCGCGCACTTTCCTGCCCTCCGAGATCATGTCGTCGACACACGCAGCGAGCGCCGCCTGTTCGTCCTCGTAAGGCGAGCCGGGATCGAAGATCAAAATCTCTTTTGAGTTGTGGACCAGATAGCAGCACGTGTGTGTTGCGGGTGGTCGCGTCGGCGTGCGGACCGGAAAGCAGATGTAATTCGGACGAAACGTGATGCGGCGTTCGGGCTGGCCATGCGCTTCGCGGATAGACAAGAAACGCTCGACGAGATTGGGACCGATGCCGCTGGCCAACGTTCGCAACGCGTGCAGCGTCGGCGGTACGGCGACAACGTGGTCCTGCATCCAGCGATCGTAAGCGGCTTGCGCCGGCAACCATTCGCCGCTCGCCAGTTCACCCGCGATTACGTTTGGCTCTTGTTTCGGCGGGCAGTGGACCAGGAAGAACCAGGTATCAAAACGCCTGACGTTAAAAGGTGGTGTGACCCAACGGCCGACAAACGTAAAATCGTCAGCGTCGAGATGCAGGTTGTAGTGGTCCAGGAGGCCAGGCCACGTCATGCGTCCCGACTCGAGATCTTCGAGTACTGAAACTCTCTGGCCCTTAGTCAGCGTTTCACCACCGCGAGCAACAAGCACTCCCAACTCTTCAAACAACTCACGCGCGGCGCCGCTGATCATTGCCGCCGTTTCCGGATTCGGCGCATTTCTGACGACTACTTCCGCATCCGCGGCGTCGATCTGTCCGCCGGGAAACGCATGAAAACCACCCAAAAACGCGAGTTTATCGCTGCGTTTGACCCAGTAAACCTCGGGGTTCGCGGGATCGGTATTTTGCCGTAGAAGAATTATTGCCGCGGCATCTTTAGGGATGGAAGGTGTTGCTGGTCTTTCAGACATTTACTTCACGACCAGCGGAATCTCTCGCCGTCACCAGGTCCCCAGGGCACGCCGCGCATGTGGTAGCCACCCTCTTCCCAGAAACCCGCTTGATCCTGTTCAAGGAAGCGAACGCCTTTGACCCATTTCGCCGACTTCCACGCGTAGAGTTGCGGAATGATCAAACGCACTGGCCCGCCGTGTTCGGGTGGGATTGGCTGGCCATCGTGAGACCATGCGAAAAGGGAGTCTTCGTTCATGAAGTATTCGATCGGAACGTTTGTGGTCCAACCGTAATCGTAAGCGAGTGCTAAAACAAAATTCGCTTCGGGTTTGACGCCTGCCAGTCGCGCGACCTCGCGCGTCGAAATACCGCTCCAAACGTTGTCGAGCCGCGACCAGCGCGTCACGCAATGGAAGTCAGAATAAACGCGCACGGCCCCGAGTTGCATAAATTCATCGAGCGACCATTTCCGCGGATGCTCGACGAGACCATCAACTTCAAAAGACCAGGTGGCGAGATCGATATCGGGTGTTCCGTGTGCGTCGAGCACGGGCCACTTTTTTGTTCGCGACTGGCCGGGCGGCATTCGATTCTCGCGCCGCGTGTCAGGACTGATGATGATCTCGGAATCCTCGACCTCTTCCGCTTTGCGCGGATCGGTGGTCTGGTACTTGGGGTCCTGGAATAGGTTGTTCAGAAAACTCATAAGAAAAGCGGGGTTATTTTCCATTTGTATTTGCCATTTTATCTGTCATTTATCCAGAAGCCCGCGGCGTCCCGAAAATCAATAGTACAAAGGAAAAGATCTCACTTTCTCCCTTTCCTCTCCGCCAGCGCGATCAACTCCTCCGGCATCCACTTGCCCACGCCTTTCGCCGTCGCCTCATCAATGCCTACGCTCCGATCGTGCCAGTCGTCGTGGCTGCCCTCCGCACCTCGCGCGAGCTCGTAGTTTTCTGTTTGTTCAAGACTCAGCAGTATGCCGGCAACCACTTCGTTCCAATCCTGAAACTGAATTCCGCGCCGAACGATCGGCAGCCCCGCCGTCCAGTCTTCTTCAGGCGCGCGCGCGTCCTGCTCGGGAATCGTCAGGTTGTGCAGCGACGGAAATGGTCCTCCTGAAAAGTCCTTCACCAATTGCTCGCCGATCTGTTTGTACGACCAGTCCGAATGTTCACTGCGCAGTGCCTGCGCCCGGCGAAAAATGTCCGAGACTGACGATTGCTGCTGAGCCATCACACCACCTTTAGTCTTATTTGAAGGGAATAACCTTACACGGATTTGATTCGACGCGCCAACAGGACGACCACTAGAAGCCCGAAAGTTATGGTTGCTGAAAGTAAACAATACTGGCAGAACTCTCGGATCACGAAAGCCTGCAAATAGATCAGCCACAAACTGAAGAGAAACATGCCAATAACGAGCGGAGTCAGCAAAGTAGCAGCAAAGCGATATCCAAACGCTGCAAGCGTGGCGAGACTAAAAACGGTGAAATACGCGGCCGCGCCTATGGCAGCCAACGGTATCCCTGCGACAACGGCGTAGGAGCTGCTTAAGACTTCCGAGCACCCGGAGGTGATCGTGCACTGCACAGTTTTTCCGGTGACGTGTTCGATCGTGAGGTAAAGGGCGTCAGCAATGCCCAGGAGAGAGAGCAGCGCGACAGTGGAGTAGAGGATTGCCGATTTTCGATTGCCAATTGCCAATTGGGTAGGGCCTCCAATCTAATCGGCAATCGGCAATTGGAGATCGGCAATCATTTCGCGTCGATCTCCTTTTTGATCAAGCCGCGAAGTCTCTCGGGTGCAAGAGACTCGAACGGCACCTCGCGGCCGTTTAGAAACACGGTTGGAGTGCCCTTTACGCCCATGGACTGACCTCTTTTACTGTCCTGGAATATTCGTTGGGCCACGAGAGTGCTCCCGACGTCGCGCTTAAATCGATCGACATCCACACCGATCTGTCTCGCGTAACCTTCAAAAATCGGCCGCGCGTCAAACTGTTCTTTCCACTCGTTTTGATGTTCGTAGATCAGCGCGTGCATTTGCCAAAACTTGCCCTGGAGTCCGGCAGCTTCCGCGGATGAAGCCGCGGCCATGGCGTGCTGGTGATTTGGAAGAGGATAGTGACGAAACGTCACTCGCAATTTGTCGCCAAACTCGGCCTCCATCTGTTCGAGTACCGGATGAAACAGGGCGCAAGGCGGGCACTGAAAGTCGCCAAACTCTTCGATCTGCGCCGGTGCGTTTGCTGGTCCGAGTGTGTGCGCAGGCTCGGCGCCCGGAATGCCTCTATTGGCAACAGGCTGCGGCGTTGGCGCTTGTGAACCAGTTGCAGGAGACGCCGGTTGGGGTGTTGCTTCACTTGTTACTCCACCGGGCGACGGGGGTGTCGTTCGAGTCAGGTACCACGCGCTGCCCAGTGCCACACCGAGAACGGCGAGAATGATGATAAACGGTAGTATGCGTTTCATATTGGCTAGCAGATTAAACCGCGGCTGCAAGAGTTGCCGCGAGTGAACGGAAAATGTCTCGGCCATCACTCGATCCGAGCAGGTCTTCGCAGGCACGTTCCGGATGCGGCATTAACCCCAGCACGTTCCGCGCGCGATTACAGATTCCGGCGATGTTATCACGCGATCCGTTTGGATTAGCTGCGTTGGTGACAGCGCCGTCTTTCTCGCAGTAACGAAACACGATCCGGTTTTCCTGCTGGAGTTCCGCAAGCGTGGAATCGTCGCAGATGTAGTTTCCTTCCGCATGTGCGATTGGAATCCGAAGCACGGTACCCGCCTGCATTTCATTTGTAAAAGGACTGTCAGACGTTTCGACACGCACGTGAATGTGTTCGCAGATGAAGTGCAGATCTCGATTGCGAATCAACGCCCCCGGAAGCAGCCCAGCTTCGCAGAGGATCTGGAACCCGTTACAAATACCCAGGACAAATCGGCCGCTTTCCGCAAATTTTTTGACCGAATTCATCACCGGTGAAAAGCGAGCCAGGGCACCGGCGCGGAGATAATCTCCGTAAGAAAAACCTCCGGGAAGAATCACCGCGTCGTAAGTAGATAGATCGGTCTCGCGATGCCAGATGAAATCGACCGGCTGGCCCACGTGTTTGGAGATCACGTGATAGGCATCGTGGTCGCAATTCGATCCCGGAAAAACAATAACTCCGAATTTCACGCTTCCATCTCCACGCGATAGTCTTCAATTATTGGATTGGACAAGACCTCGCGCGCCATCTTCTCGACTGATTCGAGAGCGCGCTGATTGTCCAGTGATCCGTCGAGGGAAATTTCGAAATACTTACCCTGCCGGACGTCGGAGATACCTGAAAAACCGAGCAGCTCAATCGAATGCTGGATGGCTTTTCCCTGCGGGTCAAGCACCCCGGATTTCAAGTTTACGTACACTTTAGCTTTCATTTCGTACCTGCTGCGCTAAGATCAACAATACATTGCTTAAAAAGCAGTTGTTGGAATAATATCTCCGGCTCGTAGCTACCGCTTAATGCCGTCGAACAGGAGAAACTTATAATGCAAAACCCGCCGCCCGTTCAAACCACCAAATCAAGTACAGGGCTCGATGAAAACATTGCAGCGTTGCTGTCGTACGTTTTTGGATGGCTTTCGGGGCTGATTTTCTTCCTGATCGAAAAGGACAGTCGCCTGGTTCGGTTTCACGCAATGCAATCGATTTTGTTGAATGCGGCAGCTCTCATACTCGGCATCGGTCTTTGGATCGTCTGGGTTGTCATCGCGGTCGTTCTGGCCCAGGTTTCCGAGGTGATGGCTTCGCTCGTCAGTATCGTGCTTGGTTTGCTGATGTTTGTTTTCTATATCGGTATCCTGATTGCCTTTGTGTTCTGCCTGATCAAGGCTTTTCAAAGCCAATATTTCAAACTGCCTTTGATCGGTAATTTCGCGGAGAAGTTTTCAGCCAAGTAGGAATCAGTTAGACAGGATTTCAGGATTTTCAAGATTCTCAAGATTTTGCATGAATCTTGTAAATCCTGAAAATCATGTAAATCCTGTCTAACTAAACACTCGTTCAAAGATCGCATCGATATTTCGAAGGTAATGCTCGAGCGAAAAGACGCGATCAATCTCCTCCACCGACATCTGTGACTTGATCTCGTCGTCAGCTTTCACAAGCTCACGAAAGTCTCGATCCTCATCCCAAACTCGCATCGCATTTCGCTGCACCAGATCGTAAGCCTGCTCGCGCGACAGTCCCTTATTTGTTAGCGCCAATAACAATTGCCCGCTGAAGATCAGCCCTTTTGTCGCGTTGAGATTTTCGAGCATGCGTTCGGGGTAGACAACCAGACCATCAATCAATCCGATTGCCTTTTGTAAAATGTAGTCGAGGGCGGTGCTCGAGTCAGGCAGCACCACGCGTTCCGCCGACGAATGTGAAATGTCGCGTTCGTGCCAGAGCGCAACATTCTCGAGCCCGACGACGCTGTTTGCCCGAATCACTCTCGCGATGCCGCAGATGCGTTCCGAAATAATCGGATTGCGCTTGTGAGGCATCGCGCTCGATCCTTTTTGACCCTTCGTGAAACGCTCCTGTGCTTCGCGAACTTCGGTGCGCTGCCAGTGGCGAACGTTGAGAGCAAACTTCTCGAGCGAAGAAGCGATGATCGCGAGTGTCGTCAAATATTCGGCGTAGATATCTCGCTGGATGACCTGTGTTGAAACCGGCGCCGCCTTCAATCCAAGCCGGGTACAAACGCTTTCTTCAACCGACGGATCGAGATGAGCGAATGCACCGACAGCACCGCTTATCTTTCCAACCGCAACAGCCTCGCGCGAGCGCAGCAGACGTTCGCGATTGCGGCGCATCTCGTCAAACCACAGCGCGAAAGTTAATCCGAATGAAGTCGGCTCGGCGTGAATACCATGCGTGCGCCCGACCTGGGGCGTCGACTTAAACTCAAACGCACGGCGTTTCAGAATCTCAATCAAGCTGTCGACTTTTTTCAGCAGGATGTCCGCGGAATCACGCAGCAGAAGAGCGTTCGCGGTATCGACGACGTCCGACGAAGTTAGACCATAATGCACGAACCGACTTGCTTCGCCGATCGACTCCGCGAGGTTTGTCGTAAACGCGATGACGTCGTGATTCGTAGTCTTTTCAATCTCATAGATGCGCTGCACTGAGAACCTGGCGCGCGCCTTGATCTCCTCGAGCGCGTCACGCGGAATCGTGCCCATATCGGCATGGACTTCGCAGACCGCGATTTCCACGTCCAGCCATTTCTGAAACTTGTTCTGCTCTGACCAGAGCGCGCCCATTTCGGGCAAAGTGTAGCGATCGATCATTTGTTCGTTGGGTCTTTGGTCTTAGGTCTTTGATTTTCGTCAAGACTGAAGACCCAAAGCCAAAGACCTGCCTTTATTTCAGTGCCGTCGAGTTTACAAAATAGCGCGCCAGACGCCACTGACCATTCTCTTCGATAAGTGTAAAAGTCTCCATGCCGTCGCCGCGCTCGAACCGCGTTTCATACATCAGAATAAAAACATGTCCTTTTAATGTACCGCCGGAGTTCTGCTGTTCGTTCGCGGAGTGGAGAGCGCGAGTTTCTACTTTCCCGAGCTTTGTTCGCAAGGTCTTGAAAACTTCGTTTGACTGTTCGAGCGTTACATCCTTCTTCCAAAGATCTGACGACTCGTTATAGATCTGTTCGTAACGTTCCTGAACGATCTTCTCGCCGACGTTCGCTACCACTTCCTGCACTTCCGACGGCACACGACCACGATCCGCATCCTGGCGGCAGGCCGATACCGCAACGATTTGTAAAGAGATGACGAGAGATACCGACAGGTAAAGTCGAAGGCTACTCTTTCCGCTCATACTTCTATCCAGGGCGTTGGCTCCTTGGGATAGGAAAGACTGACTTCAGTGTAACCGACAAATAAGGGCGCGCGCTCCTGCAGCGCGACTTCGGCGTTGATCTTCGCCAGGTATGGATTGTTTGCTCGTTGTGAAAGATGGGCCAGCACCAGGTGCTTGGCGCAACCGTCAAAACCCTTCCGAATCCAATCGGCCAGGTCTTCATTCGAGAGATGTCCGAGACGCGAGAGAATGCGTTGCTTGAGATCCCACGGATAGTTGTCGCAGGCTTTGAGCATGTCTCGGCTGTGATTGGACTCGATCACGATAGCGGCGCAACCACGAAGACGCTCGGTAACGAGTGTAGTGATGTGGCCAAAATCCATCACGGTCGCGATCTTTACGCCGTGGTGCGTGGCCGTAAAACCAAAATTGTCGACCGCATCGTGTGGAATCGTGAAGGGATGAAAGTCGATCTCGCCGATGCGAAAGTCTTTACTCGACTCGATCATCTCAACCCGATCGCGGAGGGCTTTTGAACGCCGGCGCGGCTCTTCATTAGCGACGTTGAATCGTTCGCTGACGTAAGCGTCGAGCGTTTTCGCCGAGATATAGACGGGACAATCGACTGAGCCGAGCAGCACGCGCAAACCGCCGGCATGATCTCCGTGTTCGTGTGTGACGAGTACGGCGTCGAGACGCTGTGCATCCTCGCCCACAATGGAAAGACGGCGCGCAATTTCTTTGGCGCTCATTCCCGCATCGACGAGCACGCGCGTGTTGCCCGCAACGATCAGCACCGCGTTACCAGACGATCCGCTGCCAAGAACAGTAAATTTCATTCAGCCACAAAAAAGCACACAAGACACAAGATAGAAGGTGAAACCGAAAGTGGCACACACTATATCAGAGCCGCGGGATCTTTGTAGGTAGTTTTATTAAATAGAAAGACGCGAACGATCGACGTCGAAGCCGTTGAGATTTCCGAGTGCGCCGAGCGCCAGTGTTTCCGATTTGAAATACGTGCGCGCGACTTCCTGAACTTCATCAAGACTCGTATTGCGAATTTTTTCGATCACTTCATCGGGTGAGATCCGGCGTCCGTGAATGATCTCCTGTCGTGCGAGTGTGCCGGCGCGCGCGCTCGACGATTCGAGACTGAGCAGGATCGAGGAGATGGCCTGGTCCTGCGCGATACGCAACTCTTCTTCGGAAACGCTGTTGCGAACAACTTCTCGCAACTCGCCAAGCGAGAGTTCTAAAACTTCATCGAGATACTCGGGCGACGTTCCCGCATACACATTGAAAACACCGACGTCCGAAAACGCGCTCCCGGCGGCGCCCACTGAATAAGCGAGACCGCGCTCTTCACGAACCTTCTGCCAAAGCCGGCTCGACGTTCCGCCGCCAATCACCGATGCCAACAAACTTGCCGCGTAACGATCCTCGTCGAGAGCAGAGGGCCACGGCGTTGCAAGTACGAGGTGCGCCTGTTCCAACTCACTCTTCTGTTCGATCAGGATCGGGGCCGCGGGACGCGGGCGTCCGCCCTCAACTCCCTGTGGTCGCACGGCGGCGCCGCTTTCGCACCCGTCAAACGCAACGCCCACGAGCTCGACCAGACGCGAGTGATCGACATTTCCTGCCGCTGCCACGACGAGATTACTGTACGAAAACTCTCGTGCGTGAAACGCGACCGTCACCTTGTGATCAAAAGTCGAAACGGTTTCTCGCGTGCCTTCAATCGGACGTCCAAGCGGTTGATTTGGGAAATAAGCAGCGTTGAATAGCTCTCCCAGGAGTTCGTCGGGCGTGTCCTCGACCATTTTCATCTCTTCGAGGATCACCTTTTGCTCGCGTTCAAGGTCTTCCTGTTCGAAAAGCGGGTGCGAAACCAGATCGGCGATCAAATCAATCGCGTGCGAAAGGGCTGTGTCCGCAACCTTTGTGGTAAAACCCGTCATCTCATGGGTCGTATAGGCATCCAGGTTCCCCCCCAGACGATCGGTTTCAACGGCAATATCTCGAGCGGTTCGGTGGCGAGTGCCCTTGAAAACGGCGTGCTCGATAAAGTGGCAGATCCCGTTTAGCTCGGCGGTTTCATGACGCGAGCCCCGACGGACCCAAATCCCAGCCGTCACGGATCTCAGGCCGGGCATGTGTTCCGTCAGGACGACAATCCCGTTGGGGAGTTTTGTAGATTTAACTTCGTCTATCATCTCTGGAGACCTAAAAACAGGCGATCTGCACCGCGGGTTGAATAGGGGGAGTGAATCCTAGCACGCCCCAAAAGCCGGGGCAAACCGGCCATTTGAGGAGCCATTTACTTGACAGCGATTTGCCGCCTGGAAGACAATGACCCCCTGTTTTGGGGTTCCGGTAAGTCTCCTCGCCTGAACCAGTTTGGCCTTTCACAGCTTCCAAGGATTTTGGACGCGGAGGTCTTCGCATGAGAAGAGCATTTGCTTTTAGTTTGTCTCTGCTCGCGCTCGTGTCGTTATTGTCGGTCGACACGCTTGCCGCAGGATCAAATAAGTCACTAGCTACCATCACTGGAACCGTTCGCGATAACCGTGGAAATCCACTGGCGGGCGCCCTTGTGTCTTTAGTGCGGGAAGGTGTGAAGACGGTCAAAGAGGCGAGAACTGATCGGGAAGGAAACTTCATCGCGAAAGTTTTACCAGGGCGATATGGAATCAAAGCGATCGCGAATGGATTCAGCGAAGTGGCCTTCACCCAGGTAGACGTGAAGCCGTCGCAGGAGCTCGTATACAAGTTCAACCTGGAACCGGTCGGATACGGCAACACCCTCCCGGAACGCCGGCGCGATCGCGAAGACGTGAAGTGGACGCTGCGATCGAAGCAAGCGCAACGCTCAATTTTTCAGGTTCAGGAAGGCGAAGACTCAACTATCGCAGCGGTGACGGAAGCGGCGGAGCAACCGGCTGAAACCTTGCCGATGGAAACCGCACCGGAAATTCCTGCCGAAACAAATCCGGATTCCAAAGTTAGACCGCGCGGCGTGTTGGAAACTTACTTTGCCAACAACGGTTTTTCATCTTCCTACGCCGGACTCAATTTCGCAGTCGCTACTCCCGTTTCAGACGACGTCGAACTCATCTTCTCAGGTCAAACAGGCACGGCCGACGCTCCCGAACGCATTGAAGCAACCACACGTTTCCGCATCGGCAATCGTCATCGCGTCGGCGTAACCGCCTCGGGCGTGCGTTTTGAAACGCCAGTTTGGACAAACCGGCTGGACGATCGAGCAACTCTACACGGTCAACTTTCGTTGCGCGCCGTCGATGAGTGGATCGTGCGCGACGGAATCGTGATCGTGATGGGACTCGACTATTCGCGTTTTATCGGCGCAGGTGGAGCCCACGCTTTCAGTCCACGATTCGGCGTTCAATTCGACGCGAACGCGCGAACACGCGTGAAGGCAGCGTTTGCTTCCGGCGGCGAAGAGGACGGCATTCAGAGTGTTGCGAGGTTTGAAAACGAGCAGGTCGTGTTTCGTAGCCAGGCCGTGCGGCCGGTTGCGTTTATTGACGGCGAAGCAGTCCTTGAACGCGGCCACCGGCTCGAGTTTGGCGTGGAGAGAGTGCTCGACAACAACTCGAACGTTGAAGCAACCGCGTTCTTCGATACGACGAGCGGTCGCGGAGTCGGTTTGTTGAGTGGACCGGCGAGCGCTTTTCCAGGACGTGCGGGCGATGCGTTTATGAACGTCGCGAACCAGCAGGGATCTTCACGCGGAATACGCGTGGTTTACACGCGGCGTTTGAATCGAGTTTGGACCGCTTCCGCCGGCTACGCGTTCGGACGTGGCCAGCAATTATCGGCTTCGAGCTTCTCAACTCCGGCGGAGCTTTTTGAAAGCGGACTCTTCCAAACCGGGGCATTGCAGTTGACGGCAGGCTTCCGCACCGGCACCCAGGTGCGAACAGTGTTGCGCTTCTCTCCGGAAGCGACGGTATTTGCAATCGATCCTTTTGCCGGTCGGTTAGGTGTTTACGATCCTTCGTTGAGTATTCAGGTCACACAGGACTTGCCGAGTTTCGGTTTGCCCGTTCGCGCGGAAGCGATTCTCGACGCGCGCAACTTGCTCGACGTGCAAACGAGTACTGACAACGGAGAGATCCTGACCTTCGTCGGCACCAGCCGGCGGTCTGTTCGCGGTGGAATCTCAGTCAGGTTTTAGCGGCACGAGATGAAGTGAGCAGGCCGCTAACTTTCCCTCTCATCACGCTGATCTGCTCCCTTCGATAACCAACAAAGATCTTCCAAATTCTCGGAAATTCCGAAAAGTTGGATAGATCCAAACGTGGATCGTTGACTCACAAATCTGGACCTAACGCTAATTGGTTCAAAGATTTGCTAAATCTCCAATTGATTTGGTTTTGCCTGAAATCAGTGGAGGCTAAAAGTAGACTCGGAACATTCCTTGCCTAAAAAAGCCGGATCAGCCAGTTCGAAAGAACTGGGATGTTGGTGGGAGTTGCGGTGAAGGGATCAGTACTAACAACCAGGACATGGTTTCTGCTCATTGGCGCAGCGCTATTGATCAGTGCCGGTGTCCTTAATTTCCTTCAGCGCGTCAGGCATGAGACGCCGGCGTGGGACGGTGTTGAGTGGGTTGATACGAGTGAGGGAATCGTCGCCAAAACGATCGAGCGGGGATCAGCGGCGGAACGAGCCTGGCTGTTGCCCGGCGACGTGCTGCTTGGCGTCAGTCTGAACGGCGTCAAGGCTGAACAAATCTCGTTCGCTCGCGACGTCCAAATCTATCTCGACGAGGCTAAGGTCGGCGGCCAGATCCACTATCTCACCAAGCGTCCTGCTTACTCCGAGAACCCTTACTGGGCGGACCTCGATAAACTCGGCGCCATTCATAAGTGGACGCCGCGCGTTATCTACATAAACATCATCGGGCTGGTCTACCTGTTTGTCGGTTTCTTCGTTCTCTTCAAACAGGGCGGACGAGCGCCGTTTGTGCTGCACTTCGCGACGCTCTGTCTCGCGGCTTTTGTTTTCCATTTCTACACGCCCACGGGCACGTATCGCGATCTCGATCTCGCGATTGCGTTTCTGAGGAATGCTGCATTCATAATTTTTGCGCCCTTGTTTCTGCACTTCTGCATGCTTTACCCGTCGCGGCAGCAACTGTTTGCGAAGAATCGATGGAAAGCAGCGTGGTTATACGTACCGGCATTCATTCTGCTTTTCATAGCGGCGATCGTTTTTATGCCCCTCGCCGTCTTCTCACTTGTCAGCGGTGCGTTGCGTGTAGTTGGTACCAACCTGACGGGCGTTTCGGAGTCGTTTGTCGAACTTTTCTACCGGCTCAGCTTTTTCCATTTCGTGGCTGCTCTCGTGGCCAGCGCGGTCCTGCTTGTCAGAACGTATCTTACCGCGAAGAACGCGCTCGTTCGCCAGCAGATGAAGTGGGTTGTGTGGGGAGCGCTGCTGTCGGTCGCGCCATTCACGCTTCTTTATGGTGTTGTTTATCTATTCGGTGCCGCTACTGATCGCTGGTTGACTGACATCGCCGTCGTGCCGCTCGTCGCGATTCCCCTCGCGTTCGGATATTCGGTACTGCGCTATCGGCTGATGGACGTTGAGCTGGTGGTCCGTCGCGTTTTTGTTTACGCGCTGACTACGCTCTCGATTTCCCTCCTCATCGGCGTCGTGGTCTACACGGGTGGTCTCTATGCGTTCGGATCGGACCAGGCAGTTTCGTCCGGCGAGATCACGTTGCGTGTGGTGGCCGCGGTGCTGGCGATGGCCGCGATCGTGATGGTCGCCGGTCCAGTGAAAAGCTTTTTGCAGGAGCAGGTCGATCGCGTGTTCTACGGTGAGCGCTACGACCTGCGAAACAGCCTGCTTGATTTTGGACGGACGCTTTCCGCGACGACGGCACTCGATCCCCTCCTCGATTCATTAGTGAGCCGGCTTCAGGAAGTAATGAACGTCGAGCGTGTGGCGATCTTTATCGAGTCGCGGAATTCGACATCGGGTTATGTCGTAGCGCGCGCCGCGGGACTGCCCGCGCCGGTTGTTGTGCCGCAGGATTTTCGCGAGATGATACGCGTGCGTTCCGCGGAGACTGGCGTTGTTCGAGCAGATGATCTGGCTTCTGACGCGTCGGGGTCGGTGAGACGCGCGCTTCACTATTTTGTTCCCTGCGTTGTTCGTGGACGAATGGTCGCAGTGATTGGCCTGGGCCGATCGGTCGGTGGGGCGCTGCTTTCGTCTGAAGACGTCGAGATTCTTCGGACCGTCTCCGGCTACGTCGCGGTCGCGATCGAAAACGGCCTGCTTTACAAAGACCAGCAGGAACGCGCTTCCGAGTTGAAACTGTTGAAGGAATTCAACGAGTCGATTATCGAATCGATCAACGTCGGGTTGCTGGCGGTGGATCTCGATGGTCGCGTCACGCGTTTGAATTCGGCCCTCGAACACATTCTCGATCTTCGTCGTGATGCGGCAGTGGGCAGGCGTGTCGAGGATCTTTTCTCGGAAGACTTTGCCGATACGTTGAAGCAGGTGTTGGGCAAGGACGGCTGGCGTCTCAGAGAGATCCGCAACATTTATAAGCTCCATACCGCAACGCGCGGGAACCGCACCCTCGTGCTGAATATCGCGCTCGCTCCGCTTCAGGATGGGCAGGGACAAACCGGCGCGCTTGTCGTGCTGGAAGATGTGACTGCGCGAATCAGTCTCGAAGAGCAGTTGCAACAGCGTGAGAAGCTTTCGTCGATCGGTCTGCTGGCCGCGGGTGTCGCTCATGAAGTGAACACGCCTTTAACCGGCGTTTCGTCTTACACGCAGATGCTCCTGGGCATGCTCAACGAAAATGATCCGAAGCACGCGCTCCTGCAGAAGGTCAGAACTCAGGCAGAGCGTGCGACAAACATCGTCAATAACCTGCTCAACTTTTCACGCACGGGCAATGCGACGGAGTTTGCGGATATCAACGTGGCGCGCGTGCTCGACGACACGTTGCAACTACTCGAACCGCAACTTCGTCGTAGTCAAATCGAGATCGTTCGCTCTTACGAAAGAGACGCGCCGGAAGCTTACGCAAACGCCGGCAAGCTCCAGCAGGTGTTCACGAACCTGATTCTCAACGCGCGCGATGCAATTCCCGATGGCGGAAAGATCATCGTTTCTACCGGCACTGCTGAAGACGGCTCTCTCGTCGCCGAAATCTCCGACACGGGAATCGGAATCGCGCCCGAGAACGTAGCCAAGATTTACGATCCGTTCTACACCACCAAAGGTGTTGGGCAGGGAACCGGGCTCGGTCTCGCCGTGTCGTATGGAATCATCCAGGAACACGCCGGCCGAATCAGCGTCGACAGTACACCCGGACAAGGCACAACGTTCCGCATTACCTTACCGACCGCACGCGTTCGCGCGCGTCTTCAAGCCGTCGGGGATTAAGGTTCTTTGCTCCAGAGGAGCAAAATATTTATAGCTGTGCTGACAAATCATTTCGCTCTGGAGGAGCGACATGGCGCTCCCCTGGAGCGCTTTTTCTTGCGCGATGGATCTATAAATATCTTGCTCCTACGGAGCAGGCTGCAGGGGCCTCTTTGTTTTAAGATGTGAAGTCGCTAAACTAGCGCGTCTTGTGATGAAAACAGAAAAACGAAACTCGAGAAAAGGATCAGTGCTCGTCGTCGACGACGAGGAGATCATGCGTGAGGTGCTCGAAACACTTCTCACCGCCGAAGGCTATCGCGTCGATCTCGCGAAGACGGGCGAAGAAGGTCTCGAAGCTTATGGACGGCGAGCGTTTGACGTCGTCCTCCTCGACGTGTCGATGCCCGGCATCGGCGGACTGCGCGCGCTCGAAGAGTTTCTGAAGATGGACTCGGATGCGGTGATCCTGATGATTACTGCGTACGCCACTTTTGACACTGCCATCGCAGCCTGGGAGCGTGGCGCGTTTGGTTGCATTCGAAAGCCGTTTCAGAACGAACAGATCACCGCCACGATCGCCGCCGGTATCAAGCGACGTCGCAAGGAAGAAGAGCGACGCACCCTGCGTCGCGCGATGAGTAAAGCAGTCGATCGGGGCGAGATCGTCGGGCGCTCCGACCTGATGCAGGAAGTTTTTCGGTTGGTTGAACAGGTTGCGCCGGCGCGCTCCACGGTTTTGATAACCGGCGAAAGCGGCACCGGCAAAGAGTTGATCGCAAAAGCCATTCACGAAGCCAGCTTGCGTGCGGGCCGGCCTTTTGTGACGGTGAATAGTTCGAATATTCCTTCAGAGTTGCTCGAGTCGGAATTGTTTGGCCACACTCGGGGCGCTTTCACCGGCGCAGTTGCCGCAAAAAAAGGCTTGTTTGAAGTCGCCGACGGCGGATCGATCTTTCTCGACGAGATTGGCGACATTCCACCCGAAACGCAGGTGCGACTGCTGCGTGTTATCCAGGAGCGCGAGTTCACTCCGCTCGGCGATACGACGCCGCGCCGAGTTGACGTTCGTATCATCGCGGCGACCAACATCGATCTGAAAGAAGCGGTGCGACAAGGCAGCTTTCGCGAAGATCTTTACTATCGTCTAGCCGTCGTCCCGATCGAGTTACCGCCGTTGCGCGATCGCCTCGAAGACATCCTGGCCCTGGCCCAACACTTCATTCGAAAGTACAACGAAGAGAATGCTCGCAACGTATCCGAGCAACTGGCGCCGGAGGTCCTGGCGATGCTCGAATCGTACTCGTGGCCCGGCAACGTCCGTGAACTCGAGAACACAATCGAGCGCGCGGTCGTGATTGCCCCGGGCGACGAGATCACGAAAGAATGCCTGCGCACAGAGATCAGCGATCCGAAGTCTGTCGCCTCCAGTCATCACGATGGGGCAAGTAACGCCGCGGTCGGCGATATCGGACGCGGCATAAACTTTTATGAAGAAGTCCGTCGCTTTGAAATCGATCTAATCAGGCGAGCGCTGGAGCAAACGGGTGGTCATCAATCGCGAGCGGCACGTCTGCTCGGCATGAACGCGACAACTCTTAACTCAAAAATCAAGACCTACAACATTAACCTGAGACCGTAGTTCAAAAATGAAACGACGCGAACTCGATGGCTGTCCAATCACCGGGGCACTGCAAATCCTCGGAGATAAGTGGACGATGCTTGTAGTCAGAGAGTTGCTGGCTGGTCCAAAGCGAACGATGGAGCTGCTGAACAGTCTGTTTCCGATTAGCAGCCGCACACTCGTGGGCCGCTTGCGCGACATGGAGAAAGATCGTTTCGTGAAGCGCACGGACTTTGGCGGCAATCCTCCGCACATCGAGTATGAGTTGACTGAACGCGGAATGCTTTTGTTACCGCTGCTTGAGTCGCTGCGACAACTCGGTTTGGCGTTAAAGTGTAATGAATGTGAGGATCGCAGAAAACGGCTGGGGGCTTATTGCGAGCCTTGCCCGCACAACGAGAACGCTATCCAAGTCCCGGTTGCGCAACCCGCTACGATCCCACGCCGCGAAAAAGACGATTCAATCGTCCTCCTCTGATAAGACAGGCCACAAAAAGGACAAAAACTTCTGAGGCATTTGTGCTTTGTGTGCTTCTTTGTAGCTAACTACTCTTCGGCGACTGACACCTCGGTCTTGTTCGAAATCATGTGACCATCCGGCGTGATAATCGCCTGATGATCCGGCGTGACTGTTTCTCCCTCATCCGTGACCTCATCGCCACTCGGCATCGCCACCGGCAAGTGGTCCAGAAAACGTTCCGCATCTATCGCCGACATGCAACCCGTTCCGGCAGCGGTGATCGCCTGACGGTAAACCGAATCCTGCACATCGCCACATGCAAAGACACCGGGAATATTTGTCGCGGTCGAATGTCCTGAGGTTTTGAGGTAGCCGACATCATCCATATCCAATTGGCCTTTGAACAAGTCAGTGTTGGGCTTATGACCGATGGCCACAAACACGCCGGCGCAGTCGAAGATCTGTTCCTCTCCCGTTTGCAGGTTTCGAAGACGAACGCCGTTCACGCCGTCTTCCTGCGTTCCCAGAATCTCCTCAACGGCGCTGTTCCAGACAAACTCGATCTTCTCGTTTCTGAACGCCTTGTCCTGCATGATCTTCGACGCCCGCAACTTGTCGCGACGATGAACGACGTAAACCTTCGCGGCGTAACGCGTCAGAAACGTGGCTTCCTCCATCGCCGTATCACCGCCGCCTACGACGACGAGTGTCTTGTTACGAAATGCGGGGAGGGGACCATCACACGTCGCACATGCCGAAACTCCGTTGCCTCCAAAACCGTCGGGCACTTTTGCTTCACCGGGAATACCGAGCCACTTTGCCGACGCGCCCGAAGCGATGATCAAAGTCTCCGTCGAAATGGTTTGCGTCTCAGTGTAGATCTGAAACGGACGCTCGCTGAGATCAACTTCGGTAATCCACGCCTCCATAAACTCTGTCCCAAACCGTTCTGCCTGCTGTCGAAACTCGTGCATCAGTTCAGGACCCTGGATTCCTTTTGCGAAGCCCGGATAGTTTTCGACGTCAGTCGTGATCATCAATTGTCCGCCTGGCGCGGTCTGCTTCTGCGCGTCGACGGGAGCATCGATCAGCAGCGGTTTCAGGCTGGCGCGCGCCGTGTAAATCGCAGCGGTTAGACCGGCCGGGCCGGATCCGATGATGACCACTTCTCTTTTAATTGTTTCGTTAGCCATTCCTTGAGGTCCGTTTCTCCTACATGAAGGGGGTAAGCTATTAGCAGTCAATAATTGGTGTCGAAAGCACGACAGTATAGCCTTTTCGGTTGAGCGTATAGTATAACTACGGATATTGGGGTAGTCGAACCGTGTGGCTTCTGGTGTTTGGAAGCGCTTTAGCCCGGTTCTCCGCAAGATGAGCAGCCCAGAAAGCGGTTCGGAAACGATTGAAACTATTGCCGTGATCGGCGCCGGCACAATGGGCCACGGCATTGCCCAGGTTGCCGCAGCGTCGGGATTTCGGGTTCTGCTCAACGACGTGGATCGTGAGTCGCTGGCGCGCGGAGTGAAAGCGATCGAGACCAACCTTGCCAAAGGAATTCAGCGCGGCAAGTTGACGGAAGCAGATCGCGAAAGCACTTTGCAGCATATTCGCGGAACCACAAACCTGGAAGAGTGTGCGGCAGGAGATCTTATAATCGAGGCGGCGCCGGAGAAGCTGGAACTTAAAAAGGACATTCTTCGGAGACTCGAATCCGCATCTGACCACCCCTTCATTTTTGCGAGCAATACTTCGTCGCTGTCCATTACCGAGATAGCCGGTTCTTCGAAACGCCCCGCGGCCGTTATCGGTATGCACTTTTTCAACCCGGTCCATATCATGCGGCTGGTTGAAATCGTGGTTGGCGAAAAGACGGGCGCCGGCACTGTAAGTATAGTGACGAGTGTTGGTCGCAGGATGCGGAAAGAGCCGATCGTTGTTAAAGACGTTCCTGGTTTTGCTTCGAGTCGATTGGGAGTTGTGCTTGGTCTTGAAGCGATGAGGATGTTTGAACAGGGCGTGGCGAGCGCGCAGGACATCGACAAGGCGATGGAACTTGGCTATAACCACCCGATGGGACCTTTGAAGTTAACTGATCTGGTAGGTCTCGACGTGCGCTTGAACATCGCCGAGTATCTGCATCGCGAACTCGGCTCCGAAGCGTTCAGACCGCCCGAGGTTTTGCGACAAATGGTCAGGGAAGGCAAATTAGGAAAGAAGACCGGCGAGGGGTTTTACGATTGGAACGGTGCTGCTTAAAAAATGAGTACGCCCTACAACAATGAAGAGAGACGTTTTGCTTTACGGATGTCGTTACGACTTCCGATCGTGATTTCCGGTCGTGCGGAAGACGGTTCTGCCTGGAGCGAGCCGACTGAAACAGACGACATCTCCACTTCAGGCGCGCTCTTTCATTTGAACCAGAAGGTCAATCGCGGCGAGCGTTTATACATTCGCGCGCACCGTCCGGACGGCACGCCAATCGAAGCGACGGCGTTGGTTGTAAGAGTTGCACCTGCCATTTACGGCACGGCGCGAGTAGGCGTGCAGATTGCTGAACCCACCGAAAACTGGCTGCGTCTATTCGTGTCGTGGGTGGCCGACGAGCAACCAGTGACCAGCGATCCTGAAAATTCCCCTTCCGAATAAGTTTTTACATTCATCACAATTTAACTGGAGCTATTAATGCCGCAAACGTACGAGACACTGCTGCTCGAAAAACGCGATCGCGTCGCCATCATCACGATCAATCGTCCTGACAAGAGAAACGCGCTGAATATCAAGACTCGTGAAGAAGGCGCGGCCCTCCTCGAAGAGCTTCGCGCGGATAGCTCTGTTGGCGTGGTGGTTTTCACTGGAGCGGGTGACAAAGCGTTTATCGCGGGCGCGGATATTGCTGAGTTTGCGGGACGCACGTCGATCACACAGCGCGACGTGATGATGGGGCGTTCGTTGTTTACCGCGATCGATAGTTTTCCCAAACCCGTGATCGCGATGATCAATGGTTATTGTCTCGGCGGTGGTTGTGAGCTCGCGCTCGCGTGCGACATTCGCATCGCGAGTGAGACGGCGTCGTTTGGTCAACCTGAGATCAACCTCGGCATCATTCCGGGTGGCGGAGGTACGCAGCGTTTGACACGTTTGGTTGGTGAGGGAAAAGCTATGGAGATGATCCTCACCGGAGAAATCGTAGACGCCCGCACTGCATTTGAGATCGGACTGGTGAATCACGTCGTGCCGGCCGAGCAGCTCGAAGCGAAGACAATGGAGATCGCAAAACGTATTTCCGAAAAGAGTCCCATCGCGTTGCAACTTGCGAAAGAGGCAGTCAAACTTGCCTCGCGTTCGAATCTCGACGAAGGCTTGCGGCGTGAAGTGGATCTGTTTGCGCTTTGCTTCTCGACTGAAGATAAAGACGAAGGCGTGAGCGCGTTTCTCGAGAAGCGCAAAGCAGCATTCAAAGGGAAATGAAAATCCTGCTCCTCATAGTCGGCATCCTCGTTGCTACCGCAGGTGGCGTGATTACATACCGGGCGCTATACGTCGAACCCAAGTCAGCAGTCGTTATCACTGAAACCGGCATTCGCCAGCTTCCCGACCAGGCGCGTGTTGTTGGCGGCGCGTTGTTGTTTGTAGGCGGCGCCGCCCTCGCACTCTTCGCGGCCACGCGAAAGATCCGCTAATTATTTTTCGTGCTTATTCGTGACTGGCGTGCTGCGTTGAGCCCGTAGTGCTTCATCTTGGCGTGCAGTGTCGTCGACTTCAAACCCAACAGCCGGGCGGCACGAGCCTGGTTACCGCTGCATTGCTTCACTGCACTCATGATTAAGTCGATTTCGTAGCGTGCGATCTCTTTGTAGAAATCGATTCCGCTGCGGCCGAGGTCAAACTCCTTAGCTCGATTAGCGATTCGATCTCCGGAAAGTTCGGATCGGAGAGCATCAATTTCGCTTGCGAGGGCCTGGGCGATGACGACGAGTTGCACGACGCGCCGCTCAAACTCCGAATCAGTCCTGGCGGTGAGCGGGTTCTTCAGTAATTTCACCGGTAATTCTCCCTGCTTGTTCAGATGAGATTTAACGCTAGTGGCGTGTGCCAACTCGGTACGGTTAGAGACGGAAGGGTTGCGGAGGGAGTGGATAAGCTGTTGCGGAAGTGTTGCTAAGCGTTCCAACTTTCTATTGCGGCAATTTAATTCTGCTCGTATACTCGCGCGCGTTCAGTAGGGCCAATCTAGTCAAGAGCCCATCCCGCTTTTCTCGCTAAGTTCCTAAGGCAACAAGTCTCCCGTTTTATCCTGGGGTGTAGTTCGTACGCCGCTCTTCATAGCTTATCGTTGAGGTTCATTCGTGGCCGAGATCAAATCTCCTTCGACCAAAGATCTTCTCTTATTGATCACCGGTTTTTACGTGCTGAAATCGCCTCCTCAAAAGGCTGACTCGGGACAGGCTTACTGGCTCACGGAAGGTACCGCCACTGAAGACCGCGCGCTGCGCGAATCAAAATTAAATCCGAAATGGGCAGCGAGCCCAGCCGCCGCATGGGATAGCGTTCGCTTCCGCGACTGGTTGTTAACGGCATTATTTGGCGAGCTGGCCAATCATAGCAGCGACTTTGTCGCCATTTCAGAACCGGTGCTGGCGTCGATCGACGTGCTCGGCAAAGAGTTCACGAACGACATGATTGGCCTGTCCGAGTCGATCAAAGAAGCTTTGAAAACTAAGGAGGGCCGGCCGCGTAGTCTATTCAACACTCTCTCCGTTGGCATTTCCAGACACCTGATAAACAAGAAAGAAGTGTTCATGTTTGGCGCGGGAATGAGACGACGCGCGCGTTTCTGGATAACTGAAAGTAATGCCATCCAGGCCGACGTCGAGTTTTATGCTCCTTTCTACGAAATCCCCAACTCAGAACCGGCTACCGAGACGTATCGCACGTATTCGCTCAATGCCGGCGTAGCTATTTCTCATTCGGACGGCAGTCCTATCGGAAAAGATGGGACGAAAGAACTCCTCGGCGTGCGGTTCAATGTCCGCGCGCAATTCGGATCGAAATATGTTACGGACGTCGGCGAGTTTTATAAGCTTGAAAACGCCTACGACCCTCCGGTTATCCAGATTCAAAAGCGAACCAGGGATAACGCACAATCTCCTGCTTCGGGTTGGGAGATATTCGAGGGTTGGAAAGAATTCAGCGAATCCTTCTGCGAATCGCTCGAATGTACCCAACTGTTGAACGTGCCGATCGGTCCGTTGCTGCTGGAAAAGGTTGACGGTCCCGCGGGCATGGAGGACCTCGTTCTCAAGCAGACGACAAAAGAGATCAAAAACGACCTTGCCAAATCACTAAAAGAATTCGAAGACACAATCAAGCTTCTCGACAGCATCCACAATATCAAGACACCTGAGAAGGACGGTTCAGGACCAAATGCCGGTCAGCGCAAACTCGGTCACATGCTCGAGTCGCTGGGCTTCATGAAAGCTACTGGTCGTCCTGACTCCGAGTACAAATTCCAGGTCGCAAAAGGGTTGACCGCGTGGGATGTCATCAACAGGGTCTTCGCTGAACTCGATGGATACCCGGTCTACGTGAAAGGAACTAATGCGAAGACCGATAAAGAGCCTCGCATTGCCGTATCGCTTGCTTCACAAACTTCTGAAACAGAGGCCAACAAGAGTTTCTTCGGACTGGCCGGTCTCCTATACAACATCCCGCTGAAAACTGTTCCGCCTGACACGCCGCCCAAAAAAGATAAGGACAATAAGGAGAAAAGTTACGACGAGATCGCGCAGATAATCGTCGACCAAAACAATTTTGCCAGAGACCGGCGCATCTTCTGGGACGACGATGAAGAAGAAGAATTCGGCGCGGAACCCAAACCTGAACCTGAGAAAAAGAGCACGGTCGAAGTGTTTCTGCATCTCGGCAAGTGGTTTAGCGACGAAACTCTCGACGACAATTGGTATCGACGCCTGCTTCCGTTAACCACATCGCAACAGAAACCCCGCGTTCCCATTCCCGGCATTCGCGTCCTGCCCTTCAAACGAGTGGCTACAACTCCGCTGATCGGCAATCAGAACGAGGTTTTCTCGTGGTCGTTCCGCGCCGATCTTGTCAGTCTCGGTATTGATATCAAGGGCGCCACCAAAGATGGACTAACTTTTCTGCAAGGTTTCCTCGGCCACTTCGGACTCGGCGCTGTCGAGATACGCCTTGCGTTAAGTGGGTCTGCTGAAGACGCCAACGTCAGTAAGGAGTGGTACGAGCGGTTCTCGATCGGCGTCGGCGTGAAGCTGAAGGACCTGCGTCTCTCGTTAGGCAAACCGGAAGAAAAGGAAGCCAAGAAGGCCAAGGACGATGACATCATGTTCGGGTTACGGAACGTCCTGGGCTACGACTGGGATGCCGAAGTAGTCCCTGACAAATCCGCGGAGAAAAAAGTAAAGACCCGGCTCAGCGCTAAAAAGAAAGACAAGTTTTCACTTTCCTTCGGCTATCTCACGCCGCTCACCAAAGACAGCAAAGGCACACTCGACGTTCAGCTTTACGACGAAAAAGGAAACCGCGGCAAGACGGCGTTCATTGAGATCAATCGTTCAAAGGGCCCTTTCTACCTGCGACGAATCGGAATCTCTCTGAAGGGCGTCGAGAATCTCGAGCTCGCTAACGGCCTGCCGGACACCGCGCTGTTGACTGTTTCAATCACCGCCGGATTACGGTTTCAGGTTTTTGAGCTCGGCTTGATCGGCGGGAAACTAATCTTTCAGTTGAATGATGCTTCCGCGCTCAAATGGGGCTTTGATGGATTGGACGTCTCGGTCAAGATCGGCAAGCTCGTCGTCTCCGGTAGTTTCTTCAAAAGCGGAATTGAGTATGCCGGAATGCTCACGGTCGATTTTCCCAAAGCGTCGTTCTCTGCAATGGGTTTCTACGGCAGCCTGAGCATTCTCGACATTTCGCGCGACAAGGAAGCCGTCAAGGAACTGAACGACGGCACCGTTCCCAAGAAACTCAAAGACAAACTGAACGACAAAAAGATCACGCCGGCTGAGTCGACCCCGATCAAAAAAGGTAATGCGACAGGCGAGTGGGAACTCTATGCAAACGACAACGCGCGCTACACCATCAGCGATGTAGACGACAAGTTGTACGTCCTGCGCTCGGAGAAGACGTTTTTCGTCTACGCCGTGTTGAATGCGGCGGCAGGGTGTGGTCCAACATTCGGGCCGATTCAATTTACCGGAATTGCATTGGGCTATGGCTACAACCGCCGGTTGAAAGTCCCGCGAATCGAGGAGGTCGCCGATTTTCCCCTCGTCAAAATCGTCATGGGTGAAGGCGGATACCAGGAGGATGACAAGAGCCTCGACATACGTAATCAGTTAGGCAAGCCGCTGGAAGATCCAGTCTCAATGCTGGAGAAGATGAAAGACCACGTTGTAGGGGAAGCGGGCCAGCAGTTTGCCTGCGGCGGCGTGCGCTTCACGGTCGGCGGCATTATCGACTGTTTCGCGCTGATCGTCGTGCAGTGGAGCGATAAAGACATTGAACTCTCGATGCTCGGTCTCGCGCGTTTCCGGCATCCGCGCGATCCGAAGACGGCGCCGATCTGTTACGTCGAGATGCAGATGCTGATGTCGCTCAAACCGAGCGAAGGGACTTTTCAGTTACAGGCGCTACTGACAAGTAATTCGTGGATCATCAATAAGGACTGCAAACTGACCGGCGGGTTCGCCCTTTTCATTTGGTTTGACGGAGAACACAAGGGCGACTGGGTCATTACATTCGGTGGTTATCACCCGCGCTTTGTTCGTCCGGCGCATTATCCAATCGTTCCGCGGCTCGGCCTGAACTGGCGAGTCAACAACAACCTGACGATGAAAGGCTCGATGTACCTCGCCATCACGCCTTCGTGTGGAATGCTGGGCGCGAAGATGGAGGCGATTTTCCAGTCGGGTCGCGTCTCGGCGTGGTTCACGGCGTATCTCGACGTCATCGTTAATTGGCAGCCACTCTATTTTGAAGCTGAGCTCGGTATCTCGTTGCGAGTTGAAGTTGCGTTGTGGATCACTTCGCTGAAGATATCGATTGGCGCGAGTATTCGGTTGTGGGGACCGCCGGTCGGCGGCATTGCGCACATCGATCTGAGCGTCATCTCGTTTGACATTGATTTTGGTGAGAAGCAAAAGAAACCCGAGTTGGTCAGTTCGTGGCAGCAGTTCTGTCACAACTTCCTCAACATGGGCGGCAGCGACACAGCAGCCGTCAACGATCCTGTGACTGCGTTTCCGGTGGTTCAACCAACTCTCGTCGGAGGACGCAACAACCTCAGCAACCTTCCAAACTCACGTCGCGATCAGCCTAAGGACAAACGCGACGACGAGGTTTGGATCGTGCGCGCAGATGAATTGGAACTGGCCGCGGCTACTGTTGTCCCGGTGTCAAACGTTAACGTCGGTACAGTCAAGACCAACAGTCCGCCGGAAGGTGTTCAGCCGCCGAGCGTCAGTGGCAAGTCGGTGATGGTCAGCGAGCCGTTAGCGCTCGAAAGCAAAGGATTGGTCAAGGGACTGCTCCGCACAAACAAGCCAAAGCTCAGCGTCCATCCGATGGGTAAGACAATCGACTCGGTGCTCAATGTCACCGATCGTCGAGGATCAGGTTTCCGGGCAGGCTCGTCCCACGGAGTTGAAGGGATGGACCATGGAAGAAGAGATCAGCGCCTTGCCCGCGGCTCTTTGGGATCCCGCGAAGCCGAATCTGAGACCCTCGGAACCAAGCGCGAAACTGATCGAAGGCTGTGTCACCGGGATCAAGAAACTCAAGCCGCCACGCGGGAAACTCGGAAACGCATCTGTGCCGCCGCCGCTGGACTGGCATCAGCTCGAGGTGCTCATGGTTCCGAGGTCGACTACATCACAGGAGATTCCGCGCGCCACTATCAGTCGTGACATTCGATCAACGGTTGTTGCCGGCCAGGACAACCAGAAGCAGGTTGCCGCCGCACTCGCCGCCGCCGGCTTCGCACTAACGTGGCAAGCTCCTGCTGAAGTCCGTTTCAGAGAATTACAAGCCGATCCGCTGGGCGGCGCAGTTGCTGCTTAACTCTAAAACACAAAATGGCGACTGACATAACCTTCTACGACAACTACGAAGCGCCTTTGCCGGCAGGGTCTTACCGCTTAGTTCTGCAACAGACTGTGAACCTCGAAGGCGATCCGGCGCGGCATTATTATCGAGATCAGAAATTCGAAATCCTGGCGCCTCGTTATGCGATCGAGGCAGATGAAATCCAGGCCTATTTCCCGCCCCGGGGTGGTGTCGCCGATTACAGAAACACTCTGCCGCACCTGGTGCTCGGCACTCGCAACCTGCCGTGGGAAAGAAGACCCGGCAATGCCGGCGAACCATGGCTCGCTCTGCTTGTAGTTTCGGAGCAGGACAACCTCGATGGGAAAGTCGTATTCAAGACCGGAACTGTCGCCGATCTTGTGCCGCGCTCGAGCAGCGAATGGTGGCGATCTGATGAAGCTGGACCAGTCCTGGTGCCGCAATTCAAGCGCACTGAAGACGCCAACACACCGGTGCGGCTGCTCGATTTAAATCTTGATACCTTCCGCAAAATCTGCCCGACTCGAAAAGAACTCCCGTTTCTCGCTCACATTCGCAAGGTCGACGTTGCCGACAAAGTGCCGCTTCAACTGGTTGCCGACGGTGAATTCTCAGTGCTCGTCGCTAACCGGTTTCCGCCGCTAGGCGCGAATACCGTTTACTTAATCTCGCTCGAAGGCTGGACCAATCTGCTCGACACGCCGGCGACTACTTCTCAACCGGCGTCGCGAGTACGCCTCATCACACTTGGAAATTGGACCTTCGTCAACGATCCGAATGGGCACGACACATTCGGCGGATTGATGCAGCAACTGAAAAATAACTCGACTGTCTTTGGCATCACGTTGCCCGGAACTACGGGCGAAGAGTATGTCGACAAGGCGCTCAAGCGTGGTTACGTGCCACTCGATTACAAACCGGTGGATAGCACGCCGACGTTCGCCTGGTATCGTGGACCGTTAGCGCCGCAAGCGAGAAACCGTCTTACGCAAACAGTCTTTGAGCGTGCCGATGCGGCAATGATTTTTGACACGGGCAAAGGCATCCTGGATGTGTCTTATGCATCCTCCTGGGAACTTGGCAGGCTACTCGCGCTCTCATCGCCGGCGTTTGTGAAAGGTCTGCGGCTATTTGTTGAGGGCCGGCAGAATGTTGCCGAGTTTGCCAGGGAGATTGAAGAGTTTCTCAAACTACATCGCTCTTCTTTTGCAAAACCAATCTCAGGAGACGAGGGGATCGAGCAAGTCAACATTACTGATGAGTTGGTCGAGTGGATTGCGCGTCTCGTGTTGTTGTATCCCGTGCCGTTTCATTACCTCGTTCCGCATCAGTCTCTCCTTCCACCCGAATCGATCCGCTTCTTCCATCTTGACGATAACTGGGTGGACGCGCTCGTCGATGGAGCGTTCAGTATCGCCATGCGCGACGTTGTCGAAGAGCGAAAGGCGTTGCGAACTGATTTGCAGAATACGTTGTCGAGGATCGTCTACCAGCACCGGCTGCGATTACAGGGCAAGAACCCGACGTGGGATCCGGATGAGAGCTACATGAGTATTCCGAAGTCGGGATTTCTGTTGCGTTCGCGAATCGTGACCGGTTGGCCGGGTGTTGAAGTCACGGCAAAGACGACCGCGACCACAGATCCGAACCTCCCGCAGATTCTTCGTTTCGATCAGATTGCGGATGGGGTCCTGTTTTGTCTCGCGCGTGGCCTGATCAATGAAGTGACATTTCGCGAGCCGCGCGAAGGTCTCACGTTTGGTGTCGGGAGCGATGGGAAGTTGAAGGTGAAGAAGACTAATCAAACTGTTGATGTTCAAAACAACTTCCTTCGCGACGGATCTCCCGGCGTCGTTGCGGTCGCGAAACTTGGAGAACAAATGACCAGCGCGGGCTCCGCGGAGTTTGCTACGCAGATGATCCGCAGACCTGAAGAGCAATCCATCAAGTGGATTTAGTGAGCAGGGTAAAAGTCAACTTTTGAGGGAGTTCTTATGGACTCGCAGCACTTACTTGTGCCGATCAAGGTGCAAGCACTGGTTATCGACGACATCGTCATTAAGAGGAGCGGCGTTGTCAAAACTCCCGAGAACCAGTACGTCGCCAACGCTGGTCGTTGGTCACCATTACAGTATGACTATCAACCTCTCGTCGGACTCCTGCGACCGCCTGGGCCAAAACCGTTTTATGGCGCAAGGCGGGAGTTTCAGGGCGACCCTGCTGAGACACTCGTTTTGGACGCGGCTACAAACACAGGGGCATTGCCGGAGGAACAGGACCGCGGCGTCTATTTGCACTGGGTACTGCCCGCGGGTTTGCGACACGCCTACACACCGGGGTTAATGGATTTTCCTGCTTTACCCGATCACTGGTTGATCGTTCGCTTCGCTCGGCGCGACACAACGCTGACAACGAGAGCGTGGTTCGTCGACGGCGGTGTAGTAAATGAGAGTTCATCAACTAATCTCTTAATTCCGGACGGTAACAAATTAGTTAGCAAGGGTTTCGGCAAAGTAGTTCCTCTCGAAGAGTTCGCGAGTGCGAAGTTTACCGGAGACCGGCACACGATCACGGCAATCGGCAACGCTTACACGGGCTCGCCGACATTCACGGCATACATCGCCGAGAATCGCAACATATTTTCATGGCACGACAAACTCGAGGATCTTCGCTCACCCGCCATCGATACAAAGACAACTCTCACTTACGCCGTACTCGGCTGGTATCGTGACCCGCAGAACGAACCACTTTCATCGCCGGCTGCAAAAATAGTCGAGCGACGAGACGAGACAAACAAACTGCTGGGTTGGCTGATCGATCCGCCGGGATGGTCCATTGATGCGACCTCGGCGGCGCCTGTCACCCTGCTCAAGCGGCGCTCGGTTTTCCATGGCATGGTGGCCCATGTCAATTACTGGAGCGGAGAAACTCATAAAGGCACGATGCTGGGTTATCCGGGTTCGCCGTTGGTTGGCGGGGCGCTGGGAAAAGCCAAACCGTCTTTTAAGGTCGGCGTCGGCAACAATGCGGAGGACGCCTTGGTGTCGCTCGTGTCGAGTGAATATAGCGGCGAGCAACAGCCGTCGAGTCTCGCGAAAGAGCAGCCGAATCTATGGAAAGCTCTCGAGGCTGTTATCTATCGCGAAGCGGAAACGCTTGTGAAAAGTTGGAATGTCGTCCTCGCGCGACATGACCGTCCATCAAAATTGGTTTGCGACGAGTGAAGCCGGAAAGATCTGGTACATACGTCCTAAGGCAAACGATAAAGCGGTGTTTCCTGCTGACGCAAACAAAACGGCAGCGGAAACCTCAATCGAACCAACTCCGGAGCAGCTCGCGAAACTTAAAGAACTCAACCAGGCTCAGGCTGACGCGGATACCGCGAGCCGGGAGCTATCCGCCTTGCAACAGGAGTTGTATGCGCGCTGGTGGAAGTTAGTTCAGAAGTCGAAGCAGTTTCGCGTGCGTCAACTCGACCCCGAAGAAAAAGAATGCCGAACCTTACTTAGTGACGTTATCGCTCTTCGCAACAAAGTCAATGGACTGCTTGATCGACTTCGACCTCTGCCGGCGGAGTTGATAAGTAAACTGCCGCAGGACGAACTCGAACTCAAATACGATCCTGCGCCACGCTTCTGGTTACCGGCCGATCCGGTGATCGTCGTCAAGAATTGCGGCTCGCCAAGTAAACATCAGTTTCCGCGCCAGCTTCCCTGCCGTTTGCCGGAACAGATCGTCACGGGCGCCAAAGTCGCTGTGAAGAACGGACAACCCAGCACATTCAACAGCGCAACAGGCGTCGCCGACATTGCCGCCGCAGCGCAGACGGTACCTTCCGGCGTGTCCCCCGGTCTTGAACGGATTGCTCAACGAAGCATCGATCGTCGAGCAGGCGATCCGCCACCTGGCCGAAAAAACTTTGCCCGCTACAAAAACTTTTGTTGACGAGACTGCGTGGTCTGAATGGACTGATCGACTGGTCCATGACGTGACGTGGGATGGAAAAGCCAACCCGCCTCATGACCAAATCACGCTCGAGCCGGAGGCATTGAATATTCGGCCGCATCGTCTAGTCGATTTATGGGTGAAACAACCCTGGTCGCCACTATTTCTGGATTGGCAAATCACCTGGTTTCCGACCGCGCAGTCGTCGACAACGGAACAGCCGTTTGGACCAGCCTGGAACTTTGGTCAGGCTGACTTCGTGCCTTTGGATCGAAAGTCGATTCCGCAGCAGGGATATACCGTGCGTGGGCGCAGCCTGCTCAGCCCGATTGATGATCGACTGTTCAAAGAGCCAGTCGACACGTTACGTAAACTGCTCGAATCAAGAAGCAACGGCGGCGCACAGAAAGATTCAACTTTTCCGCCGGCAGTTATCGAGATTCTGAAACGATATGAAATCGTCTGGAGTGAGACGCTCCGGCAACTGCCTCGTGGAGGCTTGATGGGCCAGGCGCTCGCCGGTTTTCACCAGGCGTTGTTGCGGCGCGACATTACTCTTCCGCGTATCACGCCCGACCCTACTCGTCCCTGGCTGAGGAGCGACAATGCGGATACGTTTGCGAGATTAACGGCACTGGAAAACGACGTCAGAACACAACTCGACGTTCCCGCCGATAGCGCTGTGACCGGTGAACGACTCGCGCCACCTGCTCTAACATCGCAAACTACCTCCGTAGTTCCTTTCTCGCTCATTCGCGCCGGCGCGATGCGCATCGATGAGTTGTGGCTCGTCGACGATTTTGGACAGTACGCAGACTTACTTGGCCGGACGGCCGCGGGCGCCAGCTCCACAGGTCAGGTCTTTCATCCTCGCATGCGCTGGCACGATGACCCGACGGTGTTCGCGATGCCGCCGCGCGTGCTCCAGCCGGCTCGTCTCAACTTCCGCTTCACCGCTGCTGAGCAGTGAGCCCGCGAACAGTGAACCGGCACTCAGCTCGATCTGCGGTTGGATTTTTTATAACCCGCTCGACCAGGCACTCGTACTCTGCGACCGCAAGGGCGAATTGATGGGCCATCTCGTGATCGTAAAAGACCAACGCGGATTGCGTATCAGTTGGGAGGCGGGCGCCGGTGGTGTAGCTATCACAGGGGTCAGCAATCCAACCCTGAAAGCGTTTGCCGAGTCGCTTGTCGAAACTACTCCTGCATCAAGACCGCGACTGCTTGAACTTCTGAATCTGATCGATAACGCGCTCAAACGCATTCGACCGTCGAGCGCGCGTCGCGACACGATTCTGGTTGGCCGTCCGCTCGCTCTCGTGAGTGCGAGTGTCGGGTTGGAGTTATTCGGCAAAGCCTGGGGCGATCCACATGTTGCCCCTGCACAACGCCCGGGCAGCGGAGACCAAAAGCTTGATGCGCTTCGAGTACGCATCAATCTCGGATACGCACACAGTGTGGAGGACGGACTTGTTGGTTACTTTAACGAAGGTGCTTACAACCGGATCGTCGTTCCTCAATTGTCGGACAAAGTGAAGGCGTCGGATTACATTGGGGATCCGAACACACACGGGCTGCGAGTTGGCTTCAGCACCCCCGAACGGATAACGCTGCTGATGGATCCGTGGGGCTCGGTACAAGCTGCATGCGGGCTTGTGCCTGCAAAAACAATCACGCTCGCGCATCCGGAGCTGAACAAGACGGTTGCGCAAATGGAAGCATCGTTTCGTGTCGGTCCGGTCCTGGTACCGGCAGATAAACTTGCCGTGCCTACGCCTGCGGGCAACAAGGGAACCTGGAATTTCTCCGGTCCGCTAACCAATGAAAAAGCGGCTGTTGTGGTGGCCGTCGATCCCCGGTATTTCGGCGATGAGCCGGTAGTAGCAGCCGAGGGACGTTTGCTGCTGCTGAACGAAGAATAGGAAACAGAGATGCCAGCACTACTCGAATTCACGGTCCAAAGTTTTTCGGCCCATGAGTTAACAATAAAAGTAAAAAACACGGGGGGCACTTCTCTGGATGACTCTTTCGCGATAGAGATTTATCCACCGATGTACCTGATGAGCACGGCGGTGAAGGACGCCGCGGTTAAGTCGGCAAAAAACCAGTCGCCGCCTGGCGCAATGCGACTCGACGGCGTGGTGACTTGTCCGGACGGATGGTCCGTCTGGGCCAGGCGCGAATCCTCCGACTCAACGCTCGTCATCGTGCTCATCAACGATCAGGACCAAAAAACCGGCGCTGAGTTTAACCCTCCGATCAAGTTTCCGGCAGGCGCTGAATCGATCATTCGCATTCCACTCAACCCGGAATCCAAACGCGACAACATCGATCTGCTGTACAGCTACACACATGGCGATCCGCAGAATCGGATTGACGGCAAGCTGGAACTTAAATCGACTCCCATAGTCGATCCTCCGGACGTTCGTCTTTATGCGGATGAATCCAACCCGACGATGATTCAGGCGGGAGAGTTGGTGAGGATTCGTTGGCGCGTTAAGAACGGCGTGAGCGCAACTCTGCGTGGCCCACTGCCTGGCGACAATTCCGAGTTGTCGCTGAGTTCAGCGCCCGATGCGGATTTCAAGATCGCCGAAGGCTTTCTGACAGTCCGCGTCGTCGGCTTGATGAATTACCTCCTGGAGGCTGAAGTAACACGTCCGAACAACGAACCAAATCTGCGAGTCGTGAAGATGCTCACACTCGATACGTCAAACAAGAAACATATTTACCTTGGCCCACGCCACGGTAAGGTTCTGCCGTACGGCGTTATCGAGATGGATTGGGCGGCGTGGGGCGTGCCTCAGGTAGTAATCACCGCCGGCGATACGACCCGCGTTATCAAGCTAACGCAGCAGACTTTTGGCGGCTCGTATGAAGGGTACGGTGTCATGCGCTTCAGTGCCAGTAAGGCGGGCACCGAAACAGTTCTCATCGAAGCCAAACCAGAGACTCGAACGAAGTCGGTCCTCGTTGTTTCCTGGCAACACATGACAAAGCCCGACATCGCCGGACACCTGTTAGGCCTGGCGGTGCTCGCTCCAAAGATTGCCTTGCTTACGATGGAAGGTTTGTTCATCGCCGACGTCGGCAAGATCGATCCGTCATTTGCGTTGAAGAAACTGATGTTCGTCAAGAAGACTGACGCAACCCCGCTCGAATGGGCTGCGGTGACGGCATTGGACAACAGGTTTGTCTGCCTGCGGCGTCCCGCTTCCACCTTTGATTTCGAAGTAGCGCCTTACACTATCGATGGAAGTCCCGACGTTATTCCGCCCGTTACTCTTCACCCCGATCTGCGCCCGGTGGCGACGCATACAAGATCCGTGTTTGATTTCGTCGGGTTTGGCGGACGCGCCTACGTCGTCGCGGAAGCTCCAAGTGGCCGGCGCGCGTACTCGGTCGGCTTCGACAGTAATACCGGGAAAGCGGAGTTTCGAACTGAACCGCTACTCGAAAACTTAACCGGATACCGGCTTGTGACTTTCGACGATGCTCTCTACGCGTTGAATCGTGAGTCAGGCCGCATGTTTCGCTTCGAGCTCACGAATGCTGGCAAGTTAGGACCTCCGATGGAAGCGGCCGCCGCAGTGACGAAACAGGGCGAGCAGGATAAATCGATGATCCGCGATGGACTCATCGTGCCCATGGGACGCGTGCTCGTCGTGTTGAATCCGACTGCTGTTCCTTCGTTGGATTCACTCGACAAACACGATCTGCACAACGTCCTCGGTTATGAGAGCACAACCTCGACGGATGCGAACAACATCCCTCAGGACCTGGTCTATAACCCGCAAAAAAATTACTGGGCGCGATGCGGTCATGACCTCGATGTCAAACCGCGTGCTGTAGCCGCGTTCCGCGACGGCGATTCACCGCGTGTGTGGGTCATTCAACCTGACGGAGAGACGTACACGCTCGCGGTCGGGTCGGAATCACTGTTCTCGCGCGACTATGTTTTGAACTTTCCCACAGAGCCGCTGTCTCCCTATTTCAATAAGAAGCGAAAGTTCACGATCAAATACCAGGGCGCTCTTGGGCCAATAGAGGAGAAGTACCGCAAGCTGGGCGTCGCTGAAATCAGTACAACTGGTCCAAGGGAAATCTCGCCTTTGCCCACGCGAGCGCAGCCGCAGTTTGACGTCGATATCAGCTACAACGAAGCCAACCCTGCGCCCGTCACTTTGCGGCGCCAGTTGGCCCGTCGCCCGCAATCGCGTCCCGATGTGGACTACCTGCTTGAAGTAACTTTCTCCGGCCCGGATCTATCAACTGCAAGCTCTTGCTGGAGACGTGTCTCCGGGTTGGACCCTCGAAACGCGCTCCTTTTCGCCAACGAAGAAGTGATGGGCAGCAGCACGCAGCATTCAACTGCCGGCATCATTGAGGTGCCGCGACCCGCCCGCTTTGACGAGCACTTGAGGTTTGTGATCGTCAATGCCTCCGAAAAATTCCGGCTGAAGCCTAATCCCGTGCTTGCGGGAGGACCAACCTACATTCTGGCCGAGGCTTTCTTTCCGATTAATCATGACGTCCCTGATTTTGTTCTCAAGTTTGACGGCAAAGTTGAGACTCTGGGATCAATTAATGTGAACTTCAATTTCGCTCTACCGCACGGTATTGAGACCTCGAGCAGCAAACAGCGGCAGACAAAACTAATCCGTCTCAGCACTGATCAGGCGCAGAACATTCAGATCATGCTGGTGCAGACGTTGATGCCGGGCGATGCTCCGTTGAAGCTCCACGGAGCGGCGCAGCCAATCGAGCCGATGCCGGATCGTCCCGTGTTCGTTTGCCAACTTGATTACAAACTATGACGAAGACCTCGTGATCACTAACCCCCAAGGAGAAATACGATGGCCGACGATCAACTGCTTACCCTCACAGTAGAGAGTTTTACGGCGAACCAGTTAGCCATAAAAGTGAAGAACACCAGCGGAGCTGCGCTGGATAAACCCCTGAAGCTGGAACTTACTCTCCCCAAGGTGCTGGTGTCCGCGGATGTCCGTAAAGCTGCTGCAGCAGCTCCCGGTAATTACCCGCCGGTAACGAATGTGGATGCGTACGTGAAAGGCACGGCCGGCAAGACGTCTGTGTGGGTTGAGCCGGAGACCACGGGCCACTTTGTCACTCTTATGCTCTTTAACGACGTGGACAAGTGTGGCGCCGACATAACCCCGATGATCCTGGCGGCCGACGCTGACTTTACTATTCTCATTCCTCTTGATCCCGCCACTCGCCGCGTCAGCATGAACCTTCCTTATGGTTACGAATACGACACGAACCCACGTGTAGACGCTAAGCTCGAGCTCAAGGCTGAAGAGATTGATTGGACGCCGCAGGTTTCGTTCACAACAACTCACGACAGCCCCACCGCGATCGAACCGATGGCTGATGTGACAATCAAGTGGGAAATCAAGAACGGTGTGAGCGCCGTAATACGTGGTCCATTACCGGGTGGTAATACGGAATGGGCCCTTAGCGAAACCTCGAATTTCAAAATCTCAAAAGGTTCGTTTGTGATCAAAGCGGTGGGCTCGATGACCTTCATGCTGCAGGCGGAAGTAGCGGGCCCGCCAGGTAAGCCAAACGCCCAGGTGGCTCGAATGATTTCGATCGATATCGCCACTGCAGCTAAGCAGGGGTACCTGAATGCGCGCCCGTCTCGCGTCTTGCCTTTCGGACTTGTCGAACTCGATTGGGCGGCGTGGGGCGTGAACAAGGTCAGCATTACGGCCCCGGGCGCGTTCCGGGAATTCCGCTTAACCGATAAGACTTTGAGTGGCTACGCTCAAGGTACGGGAGTCGTGCGCTCCAATGCGCGCAACACCGAGATTGAGACTCAAATCACGGCTAACCTCTATCTCGAAATCCAGAGGAAGATGGAGAAAGCACGCGAAGTAACATACACGGTGGTTCCCTGGGTGAAGATGGTCCAGAAATCTAACTTCACGGGCAAGCCACTCGGCCTCGCAGTTGCTGCTCCAAAGATGGCGCTGCTGACCACCGACGGACTTTGGCTTGCCGAAGTCGGAACAGAAGATCAGTTTGATGGAATCGACGAGTTGAGATTCACCAAAGCTAATACGGATACGCCCAGGGCGTGGCTGGCAATCGCGGCTTTAGGTGACAAATTCGTCGTCCTACGGCAGACAGGCCAGAATGATCTGCAAGTCGCACTGTATAGATCCAATGGCACACTCGACGAGATTCCGCCGCTCGATCTCAAACCGATTATGGGTAGCTCGCCGGTTTTTGATTTCGTCGTATCACGCAATCGAGCTTATGTAGCAGTGGAGAGTTTGTTTCCACACGGGAAACTTCGTAGCGCGTTTTCGATCGGCTTCGATAGCACCACCAAAAAAGCCGAATATCGAAATGAGTTTTCTCTGGAACGGTTGACCGGGTACCGGCTGCTGACTTTCGACGACGCGTTGTTTGCCCTGAACCGTGATACCGGTCAAATGTTTCGTTTTGAACTTAAAGACGGCCAGCTTGAACCTTACAAAGCCGCGAGTGCGGTTGATGATCAGGGAGCATCGATGGTCAAGCAGGGCGTGTTGGTTCCGTTCGGACGTGTGTTGGTAGTTTTAAGCCCCACTGCTGTTCCGTCCCTGGCCTCACTCGCCGATTATGGGCTAAGAAATGTACTGCCTTCCACCAATCTGGCCCCGCCGCAGGACGCGAGCAGGATCCCGCAGGATCTTGTCTATAGCACCCTGAATGATCGTTGGTCCAGGTGCGGCCATGGTGTCGATATAAAGGAAGGGGAAGTGGTTGCTTTTCGTGGAGGAGAATCACCACGGCTGTGGATGATTGATCCAACTGGCGAGACACGCACCTTGACCGGCGCCACCGAAGATCTCTTTCTACCCGACTACCTCAGCGGCCTTCCATCCAAACCCCTGACACCAGTCCTCAACAAGAAGCGCGAGCTGATGTTCATCAACAATACAGGCATGCAATTGGTGCCAATGAACGAAACGTGTTTCAAGGCCGGCCTTGGGCCTTTCAGTGCAACCGGCGGCTTCGTGCAACTCACTTCGCCTATACCAACCGGCCCGACTCCCAGGCGGTCAGAGCCTGTTGACTTACGATACAACGATGCCGAGTCGCCCACCGCCACCCTGCGCCTTCTCGCAAAGCGAGGGCCTGGCGTGAAGCACGAGTATGTGCTTGAAGTGACACTATCCAGCCGAGGCTTCTCATACCAATCTATTAGCTTCAAGCGTCTCACTCCGAACGCACAAGGCGGAGTGTCCATCACTGAAATGCCGGGCAAGCTGGAAGATGTCGTCGCTCTCGGTCTGATCGAGAGGTTTCCAATGGAGTTGGGCAACGGCATAAGGTTGCAACTCCGCAATGCCACTCCCTACACACTTTGGCTGCGTTCACCTGATGCGACCGATCCGGCCGATGTTGAGAAGAAGTATGATCCGGCGCAACCTATACAGATTAGATACAACACGCCGCCGCTTTCTATCTATGCGCATGGCGTGGGTGAATTACCCGTCGACGTTGATTTCTCTTTGCCGCACGGCATCGAAATCTCACCGGGCAGTGAGGTCCAGAAAACGCGGATCCGTATCAGACACGAAGGGCCACGAGTATTCCACATCGAAGACTTTTCCGAAAAGGAAACGTACGAGTACTACGCTTACGACTTTTCGCTTCGCTATAAAATTCAGAAAGATTTGAACGGCGCGTATCTGGGCGATGCAGTACCCGGTAAAGACGGGGCCTCGATCTACCTTCCGATAGCCAATCCAGACCTGCCCAACGCGAAAATCTTAAAGATTGACGCTAACAGTCTTCAGATCGTTGGGCAGGCGATTGTAGAGCGCAGGAAGAATATTTTCTCCTGCCCAAACAGCGTTGCGGTTTTGTCAAACCAGGTGGTGGCCATCCTTAATGAACACTTGAGCGTTTTTGACCACGCGTTGCAACCCAAACCAGGATTGCCCATTAAGGAAGTGTTCGAGTACGACATTGTTACTAACCTCAAGGGTTCCCCCAATCACTCGACATTCTTCACGCTGGGAATGAAAGAACACCCGACATGGGCTTTCAAGTACAGCTACAGACAGGATGGTTGGTCCTTATCTCCGCTGCGCCAGGAGTACTATCGCATCGTGGACTTCTTCAATGCGTATCGGCCAGGTCGTGTACCCGGAGCACCGCCCTGGGTGGCCCCGGACGCGATCTCTCCCATGGACATACGTCCGGGAGCAGCAATGGTGATCTGTGTTGAGGGAGGGATCATTGGCGACGATCTGAGGAATAACAACGAGATCGCGGTAGCGCTTCCCGGCACTGGAAGAGGAGACGCGATCCTGGTTGATCCTGCGGAGCCCCTTATCTTTTCCGCGCATTCCAAACCGGACGGATCCGCGTTGATGATCTCGCGCATCAATCTTGCCAATCCGAGCGATAAGCTAACTATCGAGCTTCCAGGCACTCTGACGTACATGACCAGGGATTCAAGACCGGTTACGGGACCGAACTTAGAATACAACCGTCAGCGTGCCGTCAGTCTGCTCGCAACGTCTGACACGTTGTATGTCTCGCATCAGTTTAAGATCTGCGTTCTCGACAAAAGGACGCTGAGGCAAAGGCAGAGTATATTCCTGAATTTGCCTATGCGATTGATTCAGGTGCGACGCGGGAAGCCGCCGGGTGAGACGCATCCGAAGTACGGCGTTCCGCAGGACTGCGATTTCGTTTGGGCGCTCGGGTCGAGATACTTTGGCGACGGTCAAGTTGTGAAAGCGGAAGACTACGGGAAATTCTACGAAACCAGACTCTTTAAGATCGCGATCTTGCCGTAAGAAGTGGCGCAAATAGCAAATCGAACCACTGGGTGGTGTCTTAATTTGAAATCTTTTCTCTGCGGTCTCTGCGTATCTCAGCGCGCTCTGCGTTTAATTGCTATTCAACGCTAAGATCGCAGAGATACGCAGAGACCGCAAAGAAAACCGCTGCAATTTAAGACACGACGAACCACTGCGAAATTTTTGTGGAAAGCTCTGCACCGGCGTATGATTACGCTATGCGATCGGTGCTGATTTTGATTGCATGTGGACTGTTGCTGGTTGAGTCGGGCGGCACGGTGAAGTCGGCTCGCATGCCGAACGTCGTCGCCGTTACCTCTGGCTCGACACCGTCAGCCGCAAAGACGCGAGTTGATTTTGATATTCAGTTAAAACCGATCTTTCAATCGAAGTGCATGCCCTGTCACTTTAACGGCGGACAGATGTACGATCGCCTTCCATTCGACAAACCAGCGACGATCAGAAAACTCGGAACAAGACTGTTCACGAGAATCAAAGAAGATAACGATCGCCGTTTGATTGAAGACTTCCTCACGCAGTCGCCATGAATCATATATTGAGGCCAATCGGTTTTCTGGTGGTAGCGTATCTGGCATTTGCACCCGTGCCCCACCAGCAGTCCGGTCCGCAAGTTGCCGGCTCATCAGCGACGTTCAAGAAGGCAACTTCTCCAGTTTGTAACGAACAGCAGTCGCAAAAAATCTGTGAATGCAACACGCCCGACCGGACGAAACCAGAAGTGAAAGCCGGAATGAACGTTATCGGACAGCTGTGTGGCAAAGCTATTAGTCTGCCAAAACCTACTTACCCGGAAGAAGCCAAAAGGCAAAAGATTTCGGGAGTGGTTCAGGTTGAGATCGTGATTGATGAACAAGGCGATGTGATCTGGGCCAAACCTATCGAGGGCCACCCATTGTTGCGGGAGTCTTCGTTGAGAGCGGCGTGCCTGTCGCGACACTCTCCCTACCGGATCTCCGGCGAGGCTGTGAAAGCAAGCGGATTCATCAGTTACAACTTTTTGAGTGAATAAACTTCACCCGCATGAACGATAAAAGTAGAGATAACCCACCGTCTTTAAGCGCAGCTCACCTGCAATAACGAAAGATCCGCCAACGATCTAAAAAAGCGCCAATAAATACTTTTTAAAACATACGAAGTTTCTGTTGACACAGATTTGTAACTACTCTAAGGTCCTCAACGCTGATGACGTACTGAGCGGCAGTTGGTCAAACATTCGTCGAATCAAGACACTCTCTACCCAGAAGAAGTCCCGCCTCACAAGAGTTGTCTGAATCCGTGATACATCTCGATCCTGAGTCTTCTTCCAAGCTTGGGACCGCCTGTCAAAGTCTACACTCCCGTTAAGACTTTTGACTGCTGGTTAGTGAACCCGGTGGGAACTCCGCGAGTTTTCTACTACCTACAACCGTATTTATTTACCGACACGTTTCAAGTTTGCCGAGTGAATCCACCCGCCTGAGGAGAATTGTATGAAGTATCTGCTTTGCACTTTCCTGCTTTCACTGGTGATGCTGCTCTCGAGTCAAAGCGCCACAACCTACAACGACAGCGTGAGCGGCAGTCAAACCGCTTCAGCCGAAAATGGAAGCGTCACGTTCAATCTCAACGCAACTGGTGAACTGCCCGGCATGCTAAGCCTCACCGTCAGGCACGAAGATGGCAACATCACCGGCGGCACGTGGAAGTTAACGGTCCTACCCGCGAATGCCGACGCCACTTCGAGTGAAACCGGCACGCTAACCGGAAGTTTTTCCGGGGGGACGCTGACACTCGATGCGAATGGCATCGCCACTGCTGCGAGTTCGGTCCAACTTACCGTGCAAAGTGGCGCGGGACAGTTCGCAGCAATCACCAGCGGCACCGGCACTTTGAGCCTTTCAGCAGATCCGGAAAACTCCACCAAACTCGGTGGTCCATTAGCACTCAGTTTTTGAAGTTTTAGAGCACAAACCAAACAAGTTCACCTCGGCGCGCACCCCGACCCGCGCCTGAGCCATAAAGGAGCCCGAAATGTCCCCCACCCGTGAGAGAACAAGTACCCTTCTCCCGTCTGCTGTCGTTGCGCAACGCGTTATTGCCTGGCTGCTGATTTACGTTCTAGTGATGCAGACGCTTGCGCCTCCCGTCCTCGCGGCTCCGAAACCGGGCTTTGCATTCGCATGGCCCAACAGCCCCGGCTGGTTGCTTTCCATTCCAAAAAAGCCGAAGGTGGACCCCCCAACGATCGCCGCGACCGTAGCACCGGTCGAGCCTGCGACTGAAGACTTCAACGTCGTGCTGACGCCACTCAGCACCTCATTCACCGGACACGCCGGCATCGAGCATCATCAGCCGTTGCGCAAAATCGTTGTCTCGTCCAATAACCCGAGCGGCATGCCCAACAATTTCGAGTCGCTCGATGCAGACGGGACGCACCGGCCCTACTCGAACGTCGCCGGCCTCACTGGTGGTCTAAAGATCACAACTGCTCGTGACGACGGCACGGGCATGAGTCTTGGGGGTTTCAATCCCGGCGAGTTGTTCAGCGGGACCGGTGTGCCGGGTGTCATTGCTCGTATCGCTGCTGACGGTGCCACAGTGCAAAATCCGTGGGTCACACTTGCGGAGGAGACCGGGTTAGACGGCGGTTTGCTCATCGATCGCACGGGCGTGTTTGGCGGCGACCTGATCGTTGTGACTTCAACGGGCGGAGTATGGCGCATTACTTCGGGGGGCGTGTCTACACGCATCGCCAATCTCAACACCCCGCTGGAAGGCGTTACAACAGTTCCGAACGATGTTGCCAACTATGGTCCATGGGCTGGGAAGATCCTGGCGGGCGGTAAAACGCAGAACACGATCTTTGCGATCGACGCGCAGGGCGCATCGACCAGCTATCCAATCGACGTCTCGCCGCAGGACATCCGCATAATTCCCGCGCACGAAAATTTCTACGGTATCGATCCGGCCGGAAACAAGATCTGGGGCGCACCCGACGATGCTTTTACGGACATGATTGGCGACATCCTGATCGCGCAGGGATCGCCGGGCGTGTTGCTGCGCGTTAGTTGGAACGGTTCGAACTTTGAAGCCGGGCAAATCGCACAGGTCTCGAGCTGGAAACAAATCAGTTTTTCATCCGCGGCTCTTTCTCAAATCGAGGGCGTAAAACAGTTCTACGACAAGATCGCGGTCGTACGACATGCACCGCAACTACTTAGCGGTCGTGTCGAAGGCGCGCTCTGGCAACTCCTTCCCGAGAATCTCGCACTGGACGGCACTGATATCATCACGTCCGACCTGCTCGTTCCCGGCACGCCAGCCGTAACGATCGGTAGCGGCAACCCGACATTCAGCGGTGTGATTCCCGGTGTGGAGAGCACCCAGCCCACCGGCTACTCGATAACGATCAGCAACAATGCTCACTTGCGACACGTCATCACGCGTACGAATCCGATCAGTCTGATGCCGATCGCTCTGCCGCCTGCACCCAACGGCACGCGCGATGTTTCGTTGACGATTGCCGATCAGTCGATTGGTGATCCGGCAACGCTGCGTCATCTCAGCATTTCAGGCAAAGCCGGTGCAGTCGTGGTTCCACCCGGTACCTACGGCAAGTTCTCGGCGAGCGGTCGTACTGCTTTCGTTCTTGGCGTGGAAGGTTCGACTGTGCCCACCGTCTATAACCTCGAGGAGTTGTTGCTCGAGGGCGGCAGTGAGTTGCAGGTGGTTGGTCCAGTCAAGCTTACGGTGAAGACGAATGTGACTCTCGTCGGCTCTTCCGTGGGCGCGCCGGACGATCCAACACGGCTGTTGCTGCAGGTGGCCCAGGGAACGGTCAGCGTTTCCGGCAATGCGGTGCTCTACGGCATCGTGCGTAACCCGCAAGGGATGGTCAGTATTCCCGGCACTGGACGCATTCGCGGTACCGTCACCTGCGATCGGCTCCTTATCGATGGAAACGGCGTCCTTCAAATTACTTACAGCGACGTCGCGCCGCCTCCGGTTAATCGTCCTCCCACAGTCGATGCGGGACCGGACCAGACCATCACGCTTCCCACTGACACACTTAGTCTGAACGGCATAGCGACCGACGATGGATTGCCGATCTCGAGCACGCTTGTCACTGCATGGACCAAAATTTCAGGTCCGGGACCAGTCACTTTTGCCAATCCCGGCAGTCCGGTTACTTCCGCGACTTTCACCGAGCCGGGCATCTATGTGCTCCGCCTCACGGCAAATGACTCACTGCTCACCGTCTTCGACGAGATGACGGTTGAAGTCGTTCCGCGTAATCAGCCACCGGAGGTAAATGCGGGGCCGGACCAAACCATCGAGCTTCCACACACCGCAATGATGGCCGGTGTTGTGGCTGACGACGCATTGCCACGCGGGTCGACTGTGACCAGAACGTGGAGTGTCGTAAATGGCCCAGGCGCAGTCACTTTCGCGGACGTTCACGACCTGTCGACAATCGTTACCTTCGCAACTCCAGGCAATTACAGTTTGCGCCTGACCGCGGACGACACGGAATTCACCGTCAGCGATGACGTCGTTATCACAGTCCACCCGGAAAATCAGCCGCCGGTTGTGAATGCCGGACCAGACCAGGCGCTGCGCTTGCCCGCTGCCGCCACCCTGAACGGAACAGCAACTGATGACGGCTGGCCTTTTGGCAGCACTTTGACTACGAGTTGGACCAAAGTCTCAGGGCCCGGCACAGTTACATTCGCTAATGCTGCATCACCGCTAACTACGGCACTGTTCAGCGTTGAGGGAACTTATGTACTTCGCCTGACTGCGGACGATTCGCGCTTCAGTGTCAGCGACGAGTGCACCATCACGGTGCTGCCGGCGAACACTCCGCCCGTTGTCAATGCTGGTCCGGATCAGCAACTGACCTTCCTGCAATCGGCAACGCTCAATGGAACGGCGACTGACGACGGCCTGCCCGTTGGCAGCGTGATTGAAGTTGCGTGGACCAAAGTTTCGGGTCCGGGTACGGTAACTCTCAGTAGTCCCGAGACGCCTGTAAGCCAGGCCACGTTCAGTTTGCCCGGTACTTATGTGTTGAGGCTGACGGCCACCGATAGTCAATTCGCGGCCCAGGACGAAGCGACCATCGTCGTCAATCCGCGTCCACACGCTTCCCGCGTCTACACGCTCAATGCCGACTTCAATCAGGGCGGCATGATCAACCTCACGCACAACCCGGCCGATCAGTTGCAACTCGACGAAACAAGTCGCAGCTTCAAATTTATCTGGGTGGCTGTGTCTACGAAGGGCACGGTCGTCAAGATCAACACCGAGACGGGACAGATAATCGGTGAATACTTCACTTCACCGAACGGTCAGCCACGCGATCCGTCGCGCACCACTGTCGATCAGAACGGCAACGTCTGGGCCACAAACCGAGCCGGCAACAGCGTCGTACATATCGGACTGGTTGAAAACGGACAGTGTGTCGATCGCAATGGCAATGGCGTCATCGATACGTCAACCGGCTTCAACAACATTCGCCCATGGACCAACCTGAACAACGCCAATACCAACGGCGGCGTTTCCACGGCGCAGGATGAGTGCATCCTGCACTACACCAGGGTCAACTCGTTTGGCACGCGGCACGTTTCTATAACGAAGGACAACGACATCTGGGTGAGCGGCACCAGCGGTCAACGGTTCGATCTGCTCGACGGCGTCACTGGCGCGATCACGCGATCTGAAAACTCGGTAGGCTTCGGTGGCTATGGTGGCTTGATCGATCGGAACAACGTGATCTGGTCGGCAAACCCGATGCTGCGCTGGGATACAGCGAACCCGCTCAATGGTCCGAACGGAGTTAACTGGCGCGGCTACAGTCACCCGAGTTACGGGCTATGTATCGACAGCCAGGGCAACGTCTACAACACCTCTTTTGGTAACGGCACGATTCGTAAATTTGCCGCGAACGGCACACTGCTGGCTTCCTTCAACCAGGGATCGCCGTGGGCGCAAGGCTGCGTCGTCGATCGCAACGATCACGTCTGGATTGCTCATTCGCTAAATACAAATACGGTTGGTCACATGAGGGCCGATGGTATTTATATCGGCACGATCACGGTGGGCAGTGGTCCAACCGGCGTGGCTGTTGACGGCGACGGCAAGATCTGGGCGACAAACTACAACAGCGGGACCGTCTCGCGCATCAATCCGGCACTTGGTCCGATCGGCGGCGACGGCGTCACGCGCGTTGGTGCGGTAGAGTTCACTACGCCGTTCCTCGGCGGCAATCCGTACAACTACAGCGACATGACCGGCAGCACGCTGACCGGAGCGCCGGATACCGGCACGTGGTCGGCGGTTTTTGACAGCCAGATCGCGGGCGCTGAGTGGGGTCGCATTGGTTGGACCGCACAGGTTTGTAGTAATGGCCTGATCACGGTTTCTGTCGCGACCAGTGAAAACAATGTCACCTATGGCACGCCTGTGGTCGTTTCAAACGGCGATGATCCGGTAGTTCCAAACGGACGTTTCGTCAGGATCACCGTCAGGTTTGACCGTGCGACGAGTGGTGAGAGCCCGATTCTTTACGATCTGTCGATCGGAACAGTCGGCTTCCCGCTGGAAACTCCAACAAATGTGGCGCCGGGAATCGATGCTGGTCCGGATCAAACTATTAACGGCACATTGCAGACAGCACTGCGTGCGAATGTGTGTGACGATGCGCTGCCGAGCAACAAGCGTCTGACCACGGCGTGGTCGAAAGTTTCCGGTCCGGGCACCGTTACTTTCTCGCAGCCTGATTCGGTGATCAGTAACGTCACCTTCAGCACGCCGGGCACCTACACATTACGCATGACAGCCGGCGATTCGGTACACACCGGCAGCGACACACTTGTCGTCACTGTTATCCCCGGCAACCAGGCCCCAGTCGTTAACGCGGGCGCAGACCAGACCATCGCTCTGCCTGCCGTGGCAAATCTAAGCGGCACGGCTACTGATGATGGTTTGCCACTGGGAAGCACGCTCACGACTACATGGTCCAAGCTGAGTGGTCCCGGTCTCGTCACTTTCGGCAATGCAAACCAACTCGCGACGACGGCGTCATTCAGCGTTGCGGGCACGTATGTGTTGCGACTCGAAGCCTCCGATACGCAAAAAGGCGCGTTCGACGACGTTTCGATCATAGTTCTGCCTCGGCCAAACCGGGCGCCGGATATCACCAGCGAACCAACGATCGAACTGTCGCTTGGCGCAGTGCCGACCGGCAGCGGGGCTCTGGTCAATCTCGGACCATGGACCACGAAGCAATACGAGCTGAACTCGCAACCCGACGCCGTCTGGCAAAAAGATCTGCCGAACAACAGCGTCACGCAAACCGTCAACGCCGACGCCGCCATTCTCCTGAGCGACTTCAATTTCACCAATGGACAAATGGACGGAACGTGGCGTGTCAACACCACCGCTGATGACGACTACATCGGTTTCGTTTTCGGCTATCAAAACTCCGAACACTTTTACCTGTTCGACTGGAAGAAGGCGGACCAGAACGATCCGCTGGGGATTCTCCGAGCGCGGGATGACGCTCAAGGTTGTCAACGCAAGCTCGACGTTAACGGGCGCGGACTTCTGGCCTACCGCCGGCAACGGCACTCGTGTGCGCCAGCTCTTCCACAACACTGTTCCGTGGGTGAGCTTTACTGACTATCAGTTCACACTTCAGTTCCGAAACGGCGAGATCAGGATCACGGTTAAGCAGGGCGCAACGGTGCTCGCCGATTTCACGGTCAACGATTCCACTTACACAAATGGCCTCTTTGGCTTTTACAACTATTCGCAGGAACAGGTGAAATACAGCGGCTTCCGCAACCTTTCACTTGCACAAGCCGCATACACCTACGATGTTGAAGCAGTCGATCCTGACGGCGATGCGATTACCTACTCGCTTACGACAGCGCCCCTCGGAATGACTATCAACGCGACGACCGGTCTGATCACGTACCCCGTTACATCACGCGACGTTGGCGATCACCCTGTTGCTATTCGCGCTCAGGATGTACACGGAGCCTTCGACACGCAGAGTTACACGCTCACGATTCTTAACCAGAATCAGGCGCCGGTTGTCAGCGCCGGCGAGGACCAGGCAGTCGCCGTGAATGGCACTGCAACACTTAACGGTACAGTGACCGACGACGGTCTGCCGCGCAACGCAACTGTCACTTCAACGTGGGCCATGGTGAACGGGCCCGGGCTCGTTTCATTCGCCAGTCCGTCTTCACCCTCGACCACCGCGACATTCAGTGAAGCGGGAACGTACGTATTGCGTCTCACCGCCACCGACACCGCGCTTACGACAAGCGACGAAGTGGTCGTTACCGTTACGCCACCCAACCGTGCGCCGGAAGTGAATGCAGGCGCCGATATTGCGATCACACTTCCCGGCACCGCGCGTCTCAACGGCGCCGTTGCCGACGATGGTCTGCCACTCGGAAGCGCTGTGACTGTGACGTGGTCTCAGCTTAGCGGTCCAGGCACGACTACTTTTGCAAACGCCGCGGCTGCGGTTACTACCGCGACGTTCAGCCAGGCAGGTACTTACGTTCTGCAACTCGCCGCGAGCGACACGGAACTCACCGGCACGGATACTTTGACCGTCACCGCCAATCCGGCCGCGCCAAACCAGGCGCCGCTCGTCGAGGCAGGAGCGAACCAGTCGACCGAACTGAATGCGAATCGCGTTCAGAACCCCGGCAACGATGAGCCACTCGTCAATGGTGAAATTCGTGGTTGGATCGAAGCAGCCGGTACGAGTTGGACGCGCGCGGCTTCCGGCGCAAACGGTTTCCCGGAAAGCGTGAACGGCGACCACTTCTTCTATGCCGGTGAAACGGCATCCGCCGAACTGCGTCAGGACGTAGACCTCTCTGCGTTCGCCGCGACGATTGCCGCCGGGACACAGGCATTTGCGTGGAAAGCATTCGTGCGATCACGCGCCGAGAGTCTTCCGGATACGGCGCGCGTCATTTTCGAGTATCGCAACGCGACAAACACGACGATGATCGCTCGGCTCGACTCGGGCGAGGTTGCTTCAACCAACGGTTGGCAGTTGCTTGAAGACACGCGGATCGTTCCAGCCGGCACCGGCTGGATTCGCATCCGTCTCATCGCCACGCGACGCACCGGCACAACCAACGATGCGTATTTCGACGCGCTCTCGTTGCGACCGGTGACGGGCGCGGGTGTCAAACTTACCGGGCTGGTCACTGACGACGGTCTGCCGGCAGACGGCCTGCTAACCACGACGTGGTCCAGGGTTTCCGGGCCGGGCGCGGTCATCTTCGCGAATGCAAACGCAGCTTCAACGTCGGCGACTTTTGCCGAGGCCGGCGTGTACGTGCTGCGTCTGACAGCTAATGATTCCGAGCTGAGCAGCAGCGACGACGTAACGATCACTGTTGAAGCGGCGAACCTCGCTCCGGTTGTCAACGCGGGAGCGGATCAAACAGTCACCCTGCCTGCGCCAGCTTCTCTGGGCGGTAGTGTGTCTGACGACGGGAAACCCACCGGCGCCACGGTTACCTCGAAGTGGAGCAAGGTCAGCGGTCCCGGCACGGTGACTTTTGCGGGCGCCGCTCTCCTGAATACAACCGCCACGTTCAGTATCGAAGGCACTTACGTGCTGTCGTTGACTGCTGATGACGGTGAATACACCACCAGCGACACGATTACGATCGTCGTCAATCCGGTTCCGCCAAACGCGGCGCCGGAAGTGAATGCAGGCGCGGATCAGATCATCAATCCACCCGCGACTTCTGCAACTTTGATTGGCACGGTGAACGATGATGGTCTGCCGCCGGGCAGTTCTCTAACTTATCTCTGGTCCAAAGTCAGTGGCCCGGGCACTGTAACTTTCAGCAGTCCGGCCGCGCTAACAACAAATGCAACCTTCAGCGAAGCAGGCGTCTACATCCTGCGTCTGACGGCAAACGACTCAGCGTTGTCAGGCAGTGACGATGTACGCGTCACACTCAACGGAACAAACAAAGCACCGGCAGTGAATGCCGGAGCGGATCAGACCGTGGCCCATCCGACCACCGTCAATCTCAGTGGCACTGCTACTGACGACGGCTTACCGATCGACAGCACGCTCTCGTTTAGTTGGACCAGGATCTCCGGACCCGGCACCGTCACCTTCTCGACGCCATCAGCCTTGCAGACGACGGCTTCATTCAGCGCAGCGGGCACCTATGTCCTGCGTCTGACTGCGACTGACACAGCCCTCTCGGCTTCCGATGACGTGACCATCACGCAAACACCGCCACCCGCTGTGGCTATCAGCAGTCCGGCCGACGGCGCGACAATCACCACTCGCACTGACTTCATCGGCACGATCAGTGAGGGCAGCAACTGGCGGCTCGAGTACAGCCTCAACGAGGACGGCGTGGCCCCAACGTGGATCACGCTTAATTCGAGTAGCACGCCGGTAACCAACGGCGTGATCGGATCGTTCGATCCGACAGTGCTGCTGAACGGCATTTACACCGTTCGACTGGTTGCGACCAACGCTGCCGGCCAAACGACCACAAGAACGTTGACGGCAGTGGCAGAGGGCGAACAGAAGGTTGGAAACTTCTCGTTGTCGTTCCTCGATCTCACTGTGCCGGTCGCCGGTATTCCCATCGATGTGATCCGCACTTACGACAGCCGCGACAAGCGTAGAGGTGACTTCGGAGTCGGTTGGAACCTGGGGCTCCGTAACATTCGGCTACAGGAGAGCGGCCTCGCAGGTGAGGGCTGGCAGACGACCGTCAGCGGTGGCTTCCTCCCGAATTACTGCATTCAACAGACGAAGCCCCACATCGTGACGATCACGATGCCGGATAACACTGTCTACAAATTCGAGACGATTCTCACGCCGCAGTGCAGCCAGGTCTTCCCGCCACGCGAGACAACTATCGGTTTCCGCGCGTTACCGGGAACCACTGCGACGCTCGCGCCCGTCGGCGACCCAACGGTCTTCGTGGCCGCCAGTTTCCCAGGTCCGGCAGATCTGTTGGATTGGAGCGAACTCGAGCATAAGGACTTCAGCAAATACCAACTCACGTTACGTAGCGGCGAGTCGTTGCTGATCGACCAGCGCAACGGTCTCGAGCAGATGTCCGATCTCGCCGGCAACACGCTGACGATCACCAGCAACGGCATCACGCATACCAGCGGCAAGAGCATAACGTTCACACGTGACACCCAGGGGCGCATCACGCAGATTACTGATCCCGCTGGTTCGACGCTGGTCTATAGCTACGATGCGCGTGGCGATCTGGTAACTTCTCGCGACCGCGAGTTGAACGAGACCACTTACACTTACAACTCAACGCACGGCCTGCTGACAGTTAAAGATCCTCGCGGTCTTCAGCCGTTGCGCAACGAGTATGACGATCAGGGCCGGCTGCTCCGGCAGATCGACGCATTTGGCAAGGTCATCGAGTTCTCACACGATCTCAACACGCGTCGAGAACTCATGACCGATCGGCTCGGACGGACCACGGTTTACGAGTACAACCAGCGCGGCCAGGTGGTTCGCGTCACCGATCCGACAGGCGCCGTGACTATCCGCACCTACGACAGCCGCGATCAGCAGCTCAGCGAAACAAATGCGGCTGGTAAGACGACAACTTTCACTTACGATGCCTCGGGAAACAAGACGAGTGTCACCGATCTGCTCGGTCAGATCACTCGCTTCACTTACAACACTCGCGGCCAGGTGTTGACGATCACGAACCCACAGAATCACGTGACCACCTACACCTACGACAACAACGGAAACTTAACGAATGTTAAAGATCCGCTTGGGAAGACAACCGTCGTTACTTACAACACAAAGGGACAGGAAACTTCGCGTACTAACGAATTGGGCCACACAGTTGCCTTCGAGTACAACGCTGCCGGTAATCTGACGAAGCGAACTGACCCGACTGGTACTGTCACGATTTACACTTACGACGCTAACGGCAATCGTCTCAGCGAATCCCTCACGCGAGTAGTCAACGGCGTTTCTGAAGCGCTCACAAATACTTACGAATACGATCGACAGAATCGTCTGACACGGACTACGTACCCGGACGGCACGTCGACCCGTGCCGTCTACAACGCGGTTGGCAAACCGATCGAAGCCTTCGATCAGCTCAACCGCCGCACCACCTACGAATATGACGAGATGAACCGGCTTACCCGCACCGTCTATCCTGATGGTACGGAAGAGAAGTCGACTTACGACGCCGAAGGCCGGCGTCTCACGAGCGTCGATCGCGCGGGCCGTACTACCTCATTTACCTACGATGAAGTGGGCCGGCTCACGAAGACGACGCATCCTGACGGCAAGTTTGAGCGTAGCGTCTATGACTCGCTGGGCCAGGTAATCACAACCATCGACTCGCTCGGTCATGAGACACGCTTTGAGTACGACGCCGCTGGACAACGCACCAGGATCACGGACGCTGAGAACCACGTGACGTCGTTCACCTTCGATGCCGGTGGCAACCAGATCACAGCCACCGATCCAAAGGACCAGACGCTCCGCTTCGAGTACGATCAGAATCGGCGCCGCACTAAGACGATCTTCCCTGACAACAGCTTCGTCACCACGACGTACAACGACGCCGGGCTTGCGACATCACAGACGGATCAAGCCGGCAAGACTACTCAGTTTGAGTACGACAAGCGTGGGAAGTTGTTGAAGGTTACGGACGCGCTCGGGAAAGCGACTACTTATACCTACGACGAGCTGGGTAATCTGCTTTCGCAGACCGATGCGAACAATCACACGACCCGCTTTGAGTATGACCGCATGGGCCGTCGCACTAAACGAAGGCTCCCGCTTGGCGGTGCGGAAACGTTTACCTACGACAACGCAGGCAATCTGACGGCGCGCGTTGATTTTCGCGGTAAACAGACTGCGTTCACCTACAACGCAATGAACCGCTTGTTGACCAAAACACCCGATCCGAGCTTGGGTGAGCCGGCCGTGACCTACACCTACACTGCAACCGGGCGGCGGGCCACGATGACGGACGCTTCAGGTTCCACCACTTACAGCTACGACGCCCGCGATCGGTTGAAGAGTAAGATAACTCCTCAGGGCACTTTGAACTACACGTACGATGACGCGAGCAATCTGTTGACGGTGCGTTCGTCCAATGCCGAAGGTGTCAGCATTGACTACAGCTACGATGTGTTGAATCGACTGGCTACAGTTAAGGACAACCGTCTCGCTGCCGGCACGACGACGTACACGTACGATCCGAACGGGAATCTCGCGAGCACTCTGTTGCCGAACGGCGTGCAATCGACTTACACGTACAACACGCTAAACCGGCTCACTCAAGTAACTGCCGCCAAAGCTGTGACGCTCGCGAGCTATACCTATACGCTCGGAGCCGCCGGCAATCGCACGTCAGTCACGGAAGCTGATGGACGTACGGTCAATTACACTTACGACTCGCTCTATCGTCTGACGAGTGAAACTATCAGTGGTGATACGGCAGTTAACGGCGCCATCAGCTACACACACGACTCCGTTAGCAATCGCCTGTCACGCAGTTCAACGGTCCCGGGAATCAACTCGACCGCCGTAACCTACGATGCTAATGATCGCCTTACCACGGATACGTACGACCCCAACGGAAACACGACTTCTTCCGGTGGCCGGACTTACGCGTACGACTTCGAAGATCGTCTGACGAGTGCGAACGGCGGCTCGATCTCCATCGGCTATGACGGCGACGGCAACCGTGTGTCGAAGACCGTGGGTGGTGTCACTACGAAATATCTCGTCGATACCAACACACCGACCGGGTTTGCGCAGGTGGTCGAAGAACTTCAGGGCGGACAGGTCACACGCCAGTACACTTACGGGCACGACCTCATCAGCCAGCGGCAACTGATTAACGGCCAGCGAGAGGTAAGTTTCTACGGCTACGATGGCAGTGGTTCAGTTCGCCACTTGTCGAATGCGGCTGGAGCGATAACCGACACTTTCACGTACGATGGTTTCGGCAATCTGATCGGCCGGACCGGATCAACTCCCAACAACTATCTCTATTCGGGCGAACAGTTCGATTTCGATCTGGGCTTCTACTACCTCCGCGCGAGGTACATGGACCCATCGACCGGACGGTTCATCAATGCGGATACGTTCGAGGGTGTTCAATTCGATCCGCTGTCGCTGCACAAGTACCTGTACGCGAATGCGGATCCGGTGAACCGTTCCGATCCGAGCGGTCACATGACGCTTGGGTCGACGATGGCGGTCACTGCCATCATGGGCTCGCTCGCGGGAATGGTTACGGGAGCGATTCGCGGTGGTGTGCGCGGTGCGATCAAGGGCTTCATCATCGGACTGCTGCTCTCTCCAATAGCGGCGCTCGGCGTGATGGGTCTCGGTCTGGGCATTGCCTGGGCCTTCGGTGTCGCAGCGACAACTGGAATCGCGATTGCCGGCGGTATCGCCGCAACGATCTCACTCGGCATGGATGCGTCGGAGATAATGCTCGCCGATAATGAGCGCGACCGGTGGGCAGCGGGTGTTTCGGCGCTGTTTACGTTGGCAGGTGTCGGGCACGGCGCCTATCGTTACCGGAGTCTGCCAAATAATGCCGCGAATAACACTAATCTGCCGGCCTCACGCTCGCAGGTCGGCGAGCTGTTGTCGGAGACGCAGGCGCTCTTCCGTGGTGAAGTTGTTGTCGCACGCCAGGTGACGATTGAGACGGCTTCGACGCGAGTCAGAGTTGACCTCATAACGCGCACGTTGTTTGGTGATATTCGACTGATCGAGTCGAAGTTTGGTGCGGGCGCGCGTTACACGACGAACCAAAGGACTGGTTATCCTGAAATTCTTCAGGGTGGCGGAACCGTACGAGGCACAAGCGGTGGAACGACATTGCCGGATGGCACGCGCCTGCCGGCGCAGGAGGTCTTAACGGACTGGTGGCAGTAAACGAGGATTGACATGAGTTGGACCACGGCATGCGTTTTTATCAACAAACGCGAGGAGGGATTTCTGGGAACGTTCCCGGATCACGACGGGAAGCGCGCGCGGGAACTCCTCTCCGCACTTGATTGGAAGTTCGACGCTGAGTCACAGCCATCGCAGTTTGATGCTGGTCTCGAACCGCCGTCGGGATGGTTCTGTGTTGGTTCGTATGAGGGGGCGGCTTTGTTTTCCGGGCATCCCGATCTTTACGGGCTGGTCCAGGATTTGGAAAAACCTTTGGTGCGTCACTGCCTGTCTGTTTTTCCGGATGCACAAGTGTTGTTTTGGGAGTTGGATGAAACAACCGGCCTGGTAGCTTATGCACTTTACTCCAGTGCTAACCTGCAACGTGCGTTTGTTTATGATCCTGATGAGGGCATCGTCGTCGACGAAGGTGATTTGCAGCCGGAAGAAAAAACCGTGCTTGGTAACTCGCCGGCGGATTCAATCGTCGGCGCGGCCGCCGAGCCTTTACTCTTCGCTTTAACGGAGCGGTTTTTGGGTTCGCCATTCAACAAATTCGAGGCCGAAAAACTATCAACCGAGCTGTTCAAGCAGAAGAGATCGTGGTGGAAGAGATAGTATGAAAAGAATTCTGATGGTAATTTTTGCCGTAGCGTTTTGCGCAAGCGTTAACGCGCAAACGAAACCTGACAGCGAACAAGAGGGGCTGTTTGGATCGGTTCAGAGCGTCAAAACTGAAGTGGCGGAGTTCACTGCCAAAGACGGCAGGAACGCCGAAGGTCCGCGGATGCCTGTGCAGGCGGTCACTTACGACACGCGTGGCAACAGAATGAAATGTGTTGACTTCAATCGTGACGGCTCAGTGGCGCAGACGCTCGTTTACACCTACGACTCGGAAGGCCGGCGCATCGGTTACGAAGACTACACACCCGGCCTCAGCACCGCGCGCAAACACGTTTACGCGCTCGACGCGAAGGGCAATCGAGTTGAATACAAGATCATTCAACCAACCGGTTCTGTTGCGGACGAGAAATATCTTTACAAGTACGACGCAAACGGAAAGAAAATAGCGGAAGAGCTCTATCACAAAACTTCACTCATCAGCCGTAACGAAAACGCCTACGACGAGCAGGGCCGGTTGATGTCGCAGACCATCTACAACCCTGACGGCTCCATCTCATCGCGAATAAAGAATGCGATCGCCGCCGACGGCAAACCAACGGAACGCACCAGGTACGATGGCGATCTTCTCACCTACAAGGTGCGATACACGTACGACAAGAAGGGCAAGTTAGTGGAACTCGAAACCATTGGATCTTACGTCGAGACGGATGCGAATACGGAAGGATACGTTACGGGCAAAGTGGTCTACATCTACAAGGGAAAAGACCAGCCGAAAGAGACTTTAGTTTTCAACCCGGACGGGTCGCTACGAGAAAGAGTGATCGTTGAATACGACTCCCGCGGAAACTGGATCAAGCGAACCCACCGGGTGCGATCCGCACAAAATGGAAAAGAACTGCCGCTGCAAATTGAGTATCGAACGATAGCCTATCACTGAGCTGCAAGGCTTTGGTAGAGTCGCTGCCGTTGCTTGACTGAATCCAAAACGCTAGGCTAGTCTGCATCGGTCAGTTAACTGACACCCACTCTCGATTGGGGCCGTAGCTCAGCTGGGAGAGCGCATGACTGGCAGTCCTAAGCCTACCGTTTTGCTAATCAATAACAATTAAAGAGGTTGCAGCCAGCGAGGATTTTGGGCCATTTCCCGTTGTGTTACATTTGGTTGGTCTAGCGTGACGGATGGTATCGGTTTTCTACCGCCACAATTTGGCCACAACTGCGTCAACTGGAAAGATAAGGCCCCATCTAATAAACCACGCACGGCAATTATCAATAGTATCAGTTAGTCAGACCCATCCGACTTCATCGTCCACACCGAGAACTTCTTGGTTAGCGGATCTAACACAAAACGTTCCCCAAAAGTCACAATCGCGAAAATCTCCAGTTCTTCAGCTCGTTTACTTTTTGTCGTTTCAACTTGGAAATCGGATCCGCCGCTCGTCATCGTATCGAGAAAACACGAATAAGGGATATTGTTGCTAATTAGGTCTCGTCTAAACTGCTTGATCTTAGAACCATTTCCCTTCAGTACTATGAATGGGTACTGGCTAATATTAGGGTATTCGTTTTGCTCAGCGTCAAAATACGAGATAAATCCCATCTCACGTGCCTGAGATGTATTACCAGCTAAACCTACACTGATGTGACCCAGGGCGTTTAAGAGTCGCTGAGGATCCGCAGATTTGTTGAGGACTGCTATAAATTTCTTAGTCATGATTCTCCTTATTTTCGAGTGCAATGTGATACAAAGAACGTAGACTTCAGAACTTTCTTCTTGGCCGAAATCGTCACTGCTTTCGCCATGCTTCCCTAATTTGGTCTCGTGACTAGAGAAAGCGTTTTGCGAATAAAAATCCTTGTGAAAAATCGGGACCATTGGGCTGGACCACAAATCTGTAGACAGTGCGATGACCTATCCTAAAGTCTAGAAATGACCCGCCTCTAACGGCTTGCGAATTCCGATCGCTATAGTATGACCGCGTCCAGTGCCAGACATTGCCTATCCCTTGAATTAGACCAAAAGGACTCCTTCCTTTTGGCCTTTTGTATACTTCAATCGGTGGCACGTCACGAAGCCAACCGTTTTCAGAAAAGTTCGCGAATTCCGGATTTGGCGGTTCGTTTCCCCACGGGTAGCTTCGTCCGTCTGTGCCCCTAACAGCCTTTTCCCATTGTTCCTCGGTCGGTAACTCTCCGTCAGCCCAATGGCAAAACGCGTCCGCGCCATAATAGTTCACGTAAGTAACTGGATGATCTTCGTAACCCTCTTCAACCTTGAATTCCTTTCCGTCCAAATAAATCCTGCATTTATCACATGGAGAAATCCCTTCGAGGTTGAGCCAGGGCACGCTCTCTTCAGTCCGATTTCCGACATGATTCAAAAAGATTGCAAACTGTGAATTCGTAATCGACAGACGACTAATGTAAAAAGTGTCTAAAAATAATTCTTCTTGATGGTCTCCAAACCCATGAATGAAAGTTCCAGCTTCGACTTTAACCAGATCAATTAAAATACCGGTCTCCCTGATGGTGTAAGCATAAGTTGAAATACCGGTTTCAGGATCAGGGTTAAGAGTTATCTCTGTTTCATCACGCTTGGCTAAATTTGCATTTATCCTTTCCAGCTCAGTCTTCCTCGTGATGAGGTCAGCCACGCTTCTCTTGTATGAAACGCTTTCGCGTTTTAGTGTCTCCACCTCATCACCGAGCCTGTCCCGGTCTTGAACAACAGTTTCCAGAAACAATGTGTTTTCTATAGTCGCGATGGGCGTCAAGTAGCTGGGCCTGCTCGCATGTTTATCAACGTACAGGACCATCTTTTGTAGGCTAGCCGTCAATTCGGCGACCCAATCAGCTTTTCTGGTGTTGTAAATAATGCAATTGATATGTCTCAGATCAGCAGGAATGTTCTCCATAGACTGTGCTGTAATAATCACCGTTTTGTTAATGGCATGGCAAAGTCCCAGCTCATACAAAACGTTGGGATTCATGTCCGTTAGTTCCGCGATGACTAATTCAGCACTGATTATGCTGCTCCAAATTGTCTGAATGAATGATGATGGACTGTAGATCTCATCGGACCTAATGACGTCGTAATTCAGTTCCAGAATTGCTGGTTTTATGATCTTCTCATAGTACTCATTGAAAGGATCTTTGAAGGGCATAATTACAAAAACGGCATTGCCTGGCTCGGCTACAGAAAGAGCCTCCGAAACTCTGTCAGAAAGCGCTAAAAGCGACCTCCTTAAGCCTAAGATCTGCTTTTCGATTTCAAATTTTTCTTTCTTAAGAGAATCCGGAACATTTTCTTTTGGTGAGAAGACGGCATAAGCCTTGTCGATCTGCCTGAGCTTCTCCTCAAGCTTGTGGATCTCTTCAATTATTTGTGTCTCATTCATAAGCTAATCTGTAATACTGCTGAGAACGTCATTGAGATCCTGTAGTAATTCATCGACGGCTTCGATACCGACCGAGTAACGGATCAAACCGTCGCTAATTCCCAGCCTAGCTCGTTCTTCGCTCGACATTCCAGAATGAGAAGTGGTGGCAGGGCGCGTCACTAAAGTTTCGACGCCACCCAAGCTCGCCGCGTGAATCGGTATCCTTACTCCATTAACGAATTGCTCGGCAGCATGTGCACCGCCTGAGAGCTCAAAGGAAAGCATGCCGCCAAAGCCCGCGAACAAATCACGAGCGATGTCGTGATGAGGATGAGACTCTAACCCGGGATAATTCACACAGGCAATTTTGGGATGATCCTTCAAAAAACCGGCAATCTTGAGCGCGCTTGCACTTTGCTCTCGGACTCGCAGGACCAAAGTTTTGATGCCACGATCGAGCAGAAAACACGCATGTGGATCCAGACATCCACCCAAGTGATTAAGACGATGTCGAATCTTCTCGATTAGCGTGTGGGTACCTATAACTGTTCCAGCCACGAGATCTGAGTGTCCGTTCAAGTACTTCGTAGCGCTATGTAGACTTAGATCGTAGCCCAATTCCAGCGGACGAAAGTTCACGGGTGTCGCAAATGTATTGTCGATCAATGAGACCAGGCCGTGGTTTTGGGCAAACTTGATCACGGCCCTGTGGTCCGCCACCTGAAGTAGCGGATTGGTCATTGCCTCAACATAAATGGCGTTTGTGTTAGGCCGTAATTTATTTTCCCACTCGTCTGGTTTGTTAGCATCAATGAAGTCGAAGGTGATGCCAAAATTGCCGATGTCCTCAGTGAGAAAGTTGTGAGTACCTCCATAGACGCATTCTTGGATGAGGCAATGACTTCCTTCGCCTAAAACTGTAAGGAGCGCTGTTGTAATGGCAGCCATTCCACTTGCTGTTACAAGAGCGTCTTCCCCGTTCTCTAATAACGCCAATTTTTTTGCCAAAGCTGTTTGATTTGGCAGGCTATTGAATCTCGGATATTCGATGTCGTGATAGCTGGCTAACGGCTTATACTCGAAAACCGTCGATTGGAAAATGGGGATAGCGGCTGAGCCCCCCACTCTTGGCCTCGGTACCCCTCCGTGGACAGCTTTGGTCTCAAGCGCTGTATCGCGAGTGATGCGATCCGACTTGGTGTTTTTCGAATCTTCGTGCATGTATCTTCCCCTCCGGTTTAGTCGAGGCCGAATCGACGGTTTCGAAACAAGTGTACTTCAGGCTATTCGCTTGTTAGCGGAAATGACGGGCGTAAGCGCCCGTCAATCCTCTAGCTCTTTTAGCCAGTTCCGGTCAAGAGGCGGTGCGCTGGCCATCGCATTAAACACGCGATCCAGAGCTTCACCTAGTGACCAGGCATGTGTATATAGGCCTTCCTTATCTTGCCTAATGTGTCTGCTGCTCGCTCCTATAGCGTCTGCCCACTCGGGTGAACGCGAGTGGAAATGGTGATCATTATGAACTTGAAGATCTCCGCATAGTACGCAAATCCGTACCAGCAAGTGATACGGAATCCGCAGCCACCACTTGAAAGTTGCGCGGACACGTATAGAAAAGGGGAGGTCTTTATCTGGTCTTGGGTCAAAGAGGAACCTTCCCTGGCAGACCAAAGAAATTCTTTCCTTGTCGCCAATCAAATCCATGTGCGTTCCCCAAAAGTGTTCGGACAACACCTGAAGAAGACCACTCAGCCGGAAAAGGGGAAAAACCGGAAGCACATACAGCAACAGAAGTGTTGGCCAAGCGGAATACATCGCGGCGACGCCGAGAATTCCGGAAACAAATATAAAGGAGGCGAGCCGGCGATAGCTTGGCGCTTCAAACAAACTGTAGCGAAACCGCTTAACGAAATCGGCGACATAGAATTTCGGTGAACGGATTAAGCGCCACATCAGCCGCCAGTAGTGTTCTCGAGGTTTGCCTGGCAGGAACCCCATCGAGAAAACTTCTTTACCGTCTTGGTCCAATGGGGTTGCCGTTTCTGGATCGACGGATTCCGTCGATGAGTGAAGGCGGGCCTTTTCACTCCGAGACATACCCAAGGTAAATACTTCTCTGCCATCCGAATCTTTTGGAGTGGCCGTTTCGCGGGGGTTGTGATGAGAAACTGCGTGGGATCCACGGTATGCTGGGAAGTCGGGAATCCAAATCAATACTCCAAACAAGTCCGCAACAACACGGTTGGCAGCCTTTCGCAGTTTGGCGTTCTTGATTTGGAAGAGCTGATCATGAACAGCCTGATGGACGATCGTCATGTGCATTTTTCTTGCACGGCCCAAAGCGATGAGCATGGCGGGCAGAACCAGAAGGACCCACAATCCGCCGGATTTTAAGGCAAGGTGCCCGATAACCATTGCACCCAGGAAGCCTCCCACCGAATCAAGTACGTGAACGAGCGGTGTGCGTTGGAAGGACGTCGACTCCTGCAGTTGAACTCCGCTTAGCCAGCTCCAGAAAAACTGGGCGGGCAGGTTACGTCCAGATTCTCGAATTGAAATCGATCGATTTCTGTCGTTGACGAGTTGATTGGTAGAGGAGGTGTTGTTGCAGGCAGGCAAAGATGGAACGTTTGATTTTCGGCCCCACATGGGGCCCATAAGTGGGAGATTGTCAATGGTATCCGATAGCGGTCTTCCTTTCATTGTGTTATTCTCCTTCGCCAACGCACAAAGAGTGCGTAGAAAACGGACCATAAATCCCTAGTAACTAGGGAGTTTCGTGTCTAGTTTGAAGGGGCGAAGTCGCTAAGACGACCAATCCACCGACTTCGCTCCGTCTCTCCAGTTTTAGCTACGAGTAACTGGCTTTTACCAAGGGGAGAAACTTACCGCACCTCACAATAGACCATAAGATGATTTTCCAAATCAACGTTATTCCCTGAACGCACAATGATCGTGGCATAACGACAATCTTTATGCAGATTCATGGATCTGACTCCTTAGTGAGCAAAGAGAGGAATATCAGGAGTCTAGATTTTTACTGGGTCTTAGGAAGAGTGTGATCGTTGGCTTCGGCGTCAGTGATTATCGCCTTTAACTTTTCGACGACATAGTCGCTATCAGTCTTGCCGGTTTGTTGAAGCTTGCGCCATTCATCTTCAAAGTCCAGGAAAAAGGCCAAGACCCCACATGGTTCTTGTCCTTCTTTATCGATCCAAAATAAATAATTAGGACCACAATATAATGTCATGGGATGATTCGAAAGTTGCCTCGCGGTTCCTCGAATCATCGCAGCTTCGGTGCTCTTAATAGCGATTTCAATTTCTGGTTCAACCTCAGCTAATCCCACCCGGAATTTTTTAAAGTCATTCAACTGAGCTATCAGATTCTTAACTCTATTTCGTCGCTCTTGCAAATCGACTGGATGATCGAACTCGTGGCTCACAAACCGCTGAAGACTACTGATGGAATGAATCGCTCTTTCCCCGTATGTTTCCAGGTTCCGTATAAAGATTTCATGACGTCGTGCGAGAATACCCCTTAATAGAAGAGCATCAGCCTTTGGCAGTCTTAGCAACTCTTCGTCAAATTTGTCCACGTCTGATGAAGTTAAGATTGAAGGAAATTTCGAAACCAGTAGCCTCTGTCCCGGTCGAGCCTCGATTTCAAGAAGCTTGTGGTAGAACCCCAAACGGCTCTTCAGCGAATTTCCATGAGTCATCCATGTTTTCAACTCATATACCGAGGAATCTGTATCGTGGTGGGAAATTACCGCTTTCAACCAGTCAATTGCTGCCCAATATGCTGAATTAGGACTCTTTTGAAAAACGACTGACTCCTCCAGTTGCTCTCTTGTTGGTTGGAGACAGTGCTCAGCAATCTCGCTATCGCTCAATGGTTTGAAGCCATTTCCGGTGGCTAGCCACAATAACAAAGAAATCTCGCGGTAGCCTAAACTCAATGCTTTGGACGCGAACGTCATTAAAGTCCGCTTCTTCAAAGTATGCTGCAAAAGACCTTTTTCTTCTAAACCCTGAAGTGTGAATGATCTCGAAATTGTTGATTGGTTGAGCTTAAGCTTATCGCCAAGAGCTTTTTGCGTCGCGTGGTGCGTCAGGTGTTCAAACAATAGGCCAAGCAGCCGGTACCGGTCGTATCGATGCGGTAGCATAATATCCATAAGATAGTTCCGGGGGACTTAGGAAATCAGCCTCTCGCTCAATTATGGTGAGCCTGAATTAATTTTTGGCGTGCATCAGGGCTTGAGGTGAGACCCGTGTCTCCACGGATGTTCCTTTGAAAGTTGAGAGGATCAATGTCAAGAACAGAAAGACTTTTATCGTAAATTTCTCATCAATGCAAACTAATCGCTAATCGCCCCGATTGACAATGACAATTGATGGCTTTTTCCTTGAACGTAGCCCCATCGAGCGAAACAAGCGCGAAGCTGTTCAAGCAGCGGGGTTGAGTTCGCGTAGTCACAATTTGGCCACAAGAGTAAATGCAATCACTCAGAATCACCTCGTTGCTTGACTGAATCCAAAACGCTAGGCTAGTCTGCATCGGTCAGTTAACTGACCACCCACTCTCGAAATGGGGCCGTAGCTCAGCTGGGAGAGCGCATGACTGGCAGTCATGAGGTCAGGGGTTCGATCCCCCTCGGCTCCACCAATAATTACAACAGTTAGGACCACGAAGTTGTGGTCTACAATCCTGGAACAGGCGTTTGACAGCAGCGTTGACAGCAACCCGCTATGAAGTCCCGACATTTGACTCAGGTATGAAGCTGTTCATTGCCTCTGCCGCATCAGTCAACATCTCAGGCATCACGTGTGAATAGGTGTTGATTGTGAGGTTGAAATTGCTGTGGCCAAGAATATCCATTATTGTTCGAATTTTTATATTCCTCGCCAGCAAGAAAGTCGCGCACGAGTGTCTCAGATCATTGAATCTATGTCTTTTCAGCTTGAGACTTGAGACGTTATGCGCCTGTGGTTATTCAGAATGCCCAGCGGGTAATGTGGGCCAAGAGCAGGTAAATATTTCCAGCGAGTATCGTTGGAGATAAAAGTGATCAGCACAATTGAGTTCTACAAGGCAGCCGTGTCGTGCTTTTCGTAACCCACGTGGTCCGTTCAACTCTGCGGCCATGGCCCGCTCCCACAACTGCTTCGTTAAATTGCTTCAGCAGCCCGTTCTCGCCGATGATGTCCTCGGGCTTTTTATAGTCCTTCAGTAGATTGTCATAACTTGCCATGCCGCCATTTGGAATGTAAGCAGCAAACAGCTCGCGGGCGGCGGTCGACATTTCATTGTCCATCGTTCTAGTACCCGCCCCAACGGTGTTGCTTGGGTGCTGTCGGCCGGTTCTCTTCGCTATTTACTATTCACGCTCCGCGATTTACTATTCAGCCGCAGCGGATGTCTCACTACGTCTCCCGGCAAACTCACGCATCGAGCTTTGAGTATCCGCAGATTCCTTGAAACCAACCGGCGGGCAATTTTCTAAATTTCAGAAACACCACCAGGGGTCACTGTGAGCAATCATTTACTACATGAAGTAGGTTCGAAACGAGACGAAGGTAAAACGCTTCGTGGCGAGAGCCGGCCGCGCAAGTTTCAGCCCTTTTACGAAACCGCGGCTGTTCGCTTGCCCGGTCCTGGTCCATTAGTTTCGAAAGTCGCGATTTCGGTTGGCTTGGGCGCTGTTGTCCTCATCGCCATGTCTCTAACCGCCGGCATGAGCATTTTTCGCGAACTGGGGCTGGCTACTCAGCGTGATGATCACGACCAGCCTACTGTCGCTTTACTACGCCACAGACACGTTGCGCAGGCTGTTTCCGCAGATGGATGGCCGGCTGCGCCAGCGTGGCAAGCCTTTCAGCCGCGGCAAGCAGACCTACCATCGAACGCTTCGCAAGCGTCTGAGCGATAGGGATTTTGTACTGGCGGGAATATTTTTTGGAGTGGTTAACTGCGGGATGGGTTATTTGTTTGGAGTGCCTGCTGCTTACGGCGGGCGAGCGCGGATTGCGATTTACGTTGCGTTCTTTATATTGGGCTTTATCTGCGGCATGGCGGCTTTGGCAATTTACGCCATATTGGAAACGGTCAGGGCTTTTGTCAGGGCGCCACACCTGGAGCTCGATTACTCCGCGCCCAATGGATGGTGGAGGCATGCGTTTTCTGGGTGAGGCGCTGGTGAAGTTTGGCTCGGTAACTCTCATCGTTGGGGTCTTAATTGCCATCTACATAGTGAACTTTCCCTGGGAAGGGACGATCCTTGTGGTCAGAGGGTTTCGATTGTTCTGGATCGCCTGGCCCTTCGCTCTCTCGTTGATTGTGGTGCTGGCTCCGTCGGCCGACATCAGCGGAAGACTCGGCGATTACAAGGTCGCCCAGCAAGTTGAGTTGGACGAACGGCTGGCGGAGCTGCGCAACCGCAGCAACGATTCGAGCCTGCCCTCGTCTGATCGCAACTCGGTAGGCAAGGACTACGACTACTACAGCAAACAGCGCGAAGCGGTTTATGGAATGAGCACTTGGCCCTACGGACTTGGATCGAGCGTCAAATACGCCGGAATACTCTTCGTCAACGCCGGCGCCCTGGCCATGGGCGGCGCGAAGACACTGATCGATGAGCTCATCAAGAGATGATCACGCGGGCCCAAAGCGGGCGTACCCGTAGCTTCGGGAGTCTTGGCGCGATTTGACGACAAAAAGAAAATAAAAGAGACGCCATCTCCGCCGTTCGCTTGAAATGCGTCGCTGAACTCTCCGCAATCCTTCGTCATTCCGCGACCCAAGGATACATATTCGCCGCCTCATTCTGACAGGTAGCGAAATAACGGAAATAGGCCAAGCTCGCAGTGCTAGAAATGCGTATGCCAAGCTTTTGCATTCGCGATTGCAGAGTGGGGACCAGCGCGAAGGTCAGCTTGTGAGCCTGTGGCCGGGTTTGACGACAAAAAGAAAATAAGACTCTATGAAACTGATTCTCTTTCTTGGTGCTGGAGTCTCCGTGCCCTCAGGCCTGCCCACTGTAGATCGGTTAACCCGTTCGATTTTCCGTTGCGCCTATCACCAGGATAGCTACATCCATTTCAGTTCCGGCCATCAACTCGATCCCCAGCTGCGATCGGCGGATATTACACCACGAATTCGTCAGCTCCTGCGGTTGTTGAGGAGACACGATGAACGCGACATTAAGCGTGTCGGCTATTCACCGGCAGATAAACGCAGCTCCGGAGCCATCTTTCGCGGCGCTACGACGTACGAAGATCTTTTCTTTCTCTGTCAACAGATCGGTCTTTGGGGCAACGGGCTGGTTGATAACTCTCTGGTCACGCCATTGATGGAGATCATCGAGCGCAAGTCGCGTGGACTATTGGTGGGTGGCAGTATCATGGCAAGAATGAGCAACCTCGGGTCTCTCGCTGTGCAGGCATGTTCCTTTATTGAGGCAGTTGTAGCCGGAGAGCTTAGACCAAGGGTCATTGCAGGGTTTGACCTTATCCACGAACTAGCGACTGCCAGCTGCATTGAGCAATTGAATATCGTCACGCTTAATCATGACACACTGGTTGAGCAGTTCCTCATGGAAAAGGGGGTGGACTTCGTTGACGGGTTCGGCGAGCGCGACGGCGACGTGCGCTGGTATGCTGACGGGGTGTATGACACGGATCACTCCAAAGTCAGGCTGCTCAAGTTGCATGGATCTGTGAATTGGTATTCGTTCTTAGTGAATGGAAGATCACAACCCGCCATTTTTCTCGGAACTGATCTTGAACACATCCTGGATGGCCAAGCAAAGCAACTCAATCCGGTTTTTCGCGGGCCGTCGTTCTTGTCCGGTATTAATAAAGCTGTGGCCTATCAGCGTGGGATTTACGCCGACATGCACTTTCGCTTTCACCAACTGCTTCGTCAATGTGATCTAATGATAATGTCAGGTTATGGATGGGGAGATTCAGCGATCAACTTCCGATTCGACACGTGGCTTGACCAGAGCCGTAGTAACACTATTCTTCTCCTCCACCAAAAACCTCAGGATCTTGTCGAGAGGTCACTGGTCGTGGCGAGCGGTTATGAGGCGTGGATTCGATGCAGACAGTTGATCCCGATATCGAAGTGGTTGTGTGAAGTATTATTAAGTGACCTTCAGAGCCACTTAGTTCGCAACTGAGTTGAATGATACCGAAATAACAGAATTGGTCACGTCACGAATCTTGCCACTTTGGTCCCGTCGGATAGCCTGGGCATATCGCAATGACGCATCACCAATTATTGGACGATTTCGAGATTTAAAATGCGGTACTCAACTCTCACGAATAAAGTTCTGCAAGTAGGTTTTGAAAACGGCGTATTGCAATTCTTTAGTGAGCGTAAAGGTTGCAAAGGTATAGCGGAGTGTAGCGAAAACTGTAGCGACTACCTGTCTAGATGGAGTGATATGGAGTAACAGAGCAACGGGAATTTATCCATTTGGCTACTCCATATAACTCAGCGCAACTCGGTGTTCAAGCCTCTTTCGGATTATGAGTCTGCTGCCAATACCCAACAAATTCCAACATTAAATTGACAGCAGACGGCCTCCTACACGGAATACCATGGTGGACGTATACGAACTCGAGTGATCAAACGTTTGTTATCTTTAGAACATCGGATCTTGAAAGAAGTGCTCACAAAAAAGCTGTAAAGCCGGCGGTTAAAAGGAAGTTGATTGCCGGCAATTCTGCTCCGGTCTGCCATGGGCCAACTCCAGCAGCAACTTGATCACTTCACCATCACGATTCGGTTGCGGTCGGTAACGATACGAGCGGTCCAACGCCAGGATGCGGCAGGCTAGGGGATTTCCAAAGTTGTTCAAGCGCTCGCGGCGATTGGGTTACGGATGGAATCACAAACGAGTCTATCGCGTGTATTGCAGTCTGAAATTGAACAAACGACGCCTAGGCAAGCGACGACTGCCAAATAGAAATCCGGCGCCGCTGTCAGTGAGTCAAACGATGAACGAGTGTTGGTCAGCGGACTTTATGAGCGACGCGTTGTGGGGTGATCGACGCTTTCGCACCTTCAACGTGGTCGATGATTTCAATCGCGAGGTGTTGGCGATCGAAGTGGACTTCAACTTACCCGCAGCGCGCGTGGTACGAACGCTTGAGCGGATAGCCGCTGTGTGCGGCTATCCGCTCAAACTGAGACTGGTAATGGACCAGAACTGATTTCCGTCACGCTCGCTGACTGGGCTGAGCAACATGGCGTAATGCTCGAGTTCATCAAACCGGGAAAGCCCATGCAAAATGGTTTCATCGAGCGCTTCAATCGCAGCTACCGCGAAGCGGTGCTCGACATGTTTGTATTTCAAAGCCTGGATGAAGTGCGACAACAAACTGAGCAATGGCTGAAGGAGTACAACGAAGAACGACCACATGACGCTCTGGGTGATCTGACGCCAGGGAATATCTGTTAACCCACAACCCCCAAATCTTTATTAATTCGTGGTCATGATTGCGGGACACTTACACGCCAAACGGGAAGCGATCTGTTGCGGTTTCCGAATACTTAATTTCTTTTCCTAATTTCCTTTTGTAAAGTGTCCGCGTGGGAACGGATACTGCTTGTGTAGGATGTCCTTATAGTGGGGCGTCGGTCGAAGAATTTGGATACTAAGCCGCCCTTCAAATATTCCAAAGACTTCATCTATTAACGACAAACACAGAACCGCGATTTCTCGTTCATTTGGCTGGAGGAACGGAATGACCCATCGCTTGTGGTCAAGCAGACCATGCCCCGAGGGAAGTATTTCTCCCAGTATACTAAGATTTTTGGTTAGGTTGATTAAGTCAGGGCGTTCACTGTCATCATCGATTCGAATCTGTTTTCTGAACTCCCCGCAGACAGCGTGTAGCGCACTCAAATATTTTGAAAGCTCGACGAGGATCTCACATTTTTGATCCATCCTAATGGGACCGTCGGTAGTTTCGTTAAGACACGGAATAAAAGGCTGAAGCTCGCTGTCTTGAGCTAACTCCTTGATCAAGGACAGGTGAGTGGATAGGGTCTCGAAGTGATCAATCTTAACAAAATATTGCTTCAGACAAGCTCTGGCTGCCTCGATATGTTCGCGCACGCTGGTTCGCGTGTCGTCATCCATCGAAACTATGTTCACTTGCTGGAGCATGTCGAAAGCGGTGCCCATGTAGCGCTTCCAGTTGACCAACTGAATAAGTAAGCTATGTGTCGTAGTCGTTCTGTTGCGACAAGAGGCAAGAGCATCGAGTGTACGGTCTGGAAGCCGGCAATAGGTCTTCACTAACTCTGCCCAGAAGAATCTTTCCTGTTGTTCAACTTTGGACTTCTGTAGAAGTTCATACGGCAAATAGTTAGCGAATAGAATGTGCCTCTGATCATTTATCTTTTTTATTTCTCGGTATCCCCACTTTGCGTACTCCTTCGACGCAAATAGGTCCAACATATTTGCGAACAGGCCATAGGTCAGCTGGATGTTGGAATTGTATTCGATACTAGGGGCGACGAGTCCAAGCGATCCGAATCTGTGCGGCACCCAAACAAGCTCGCCGACTCCTCGAAATGCAAATCGGATAGGATCATCATGCGATAACCAATGCCAATCGATAATCGTATTCGCCAGGATCTTATATAGCTTTCGTGTTGAAACTCCTTCGCCCGCACACGAGAGTGCCTTCTGAACCTCAACTCCGGTGAAATTGATGAGGAAAGCGGTTCGCTCTTCTAGTCCAAGTTTCTGCTTATTAGTAAGGTCCCCAGAGATCAAGCGCGTCCTCCGTTGCCAGCTGCGGATCAAAGGGTGAAGCTAGGCTTTGATAACGCCAACTGTCGGCAATGCGGCTCACCTGAACGGCATTGTATTCGCCACCAGGAAAGAATTCCCTTTCGAAACTCGTCTGATCAGAGTTGATTGAGATGTCTTTCGCTCGCAATAGTCCCGAATCAAGCAACTCATCAAGCGCGGCCGAGATGAAAATTTCGTCTCCAAAGTGTTTGACTAACTCCCTGTGAGAGGTGCCTTTCAAGAAAGCCTTATTGGGAGTCCATCGCGCGCCGTCCCAAACTGCCGGATTGGATTGCCGAGTCATGAACTCCAATATTTCATACATGTCCGGAAGCAATGGGTCCTTGCTTGCTCGGACCGGAGAGAAGCTATCTCTTGCCACTTCTTCAACGAATGGTAATTGGTCGGCAGCATCGGCTGCTCCCACAATCCCTTCTATTATCTGGAACTGTGTATCGTAGAATTCAATATATTCTTTTGGGAAAACATAGCTGACAGCGCCGTCAACACTCTCGGGGCGCATACAAGTTGGATTACAACCCATCTGATGTAGTCTCGGAATGACTTTGTTCAAAAGCCGCTGAAGGAAGAGGCCCGCGATGGACCTCCCCACGAAATAAAAAAGAACCTGTCCCCGTGTGCTCTCTAGATGAGTGTCATAAATCCTGTTAAAGAAGCTCTTCTCCAACCCAACTAAAGTTGCGAGTTGCTGGGCACCATCACCAATGAAACTTTGGACGTCCAGTTTGTTAAATACCATGGGTGCAGCTGTGAGTTGACAGCCTTCATTAGTCTGCTGCCAGTAGAGTCGAACTTTGAAAACAGGTTCTAGGTCAACACCGGTTATTTGCTGAACGTCGCTCAGCAAAACTGGATCTACTGTCAAACTCACTCGGAGAACTGGAGCGTCCCAATCACTTCCAACTGGGTGGACGTGTCCAAACTCTTGCAAAAGAGATAAGAAATTTCCTAGCGGTAAATCGCCACCTTCAAAATAGTAAAGCGGGTGATCCCTCTCAGTAGGCCGCATATCCCGTCGGACCAGAGAAGCCAATTCTTCTTTCCAGGCGACATACTCTGTGTCCGGTAATCGCAGAGTGGGTTGGGGACAGTCTGGTTCATAGTCGGATTGCTCGTGAGCCACCAGCGTAGCGGTCCTCACTCGCTCTCTTGGAATCTGGAATTCATCGATCAATGTAGAGAGCAGTAACTTCATTTCGACGCCCTCGTAAACTGTATCATCCAGAATCAAGAACCTATTCTTACGATAGAAGTCAGGTGGGAAAAACCTAAGCATGTGGCTCAGAATTAAGTTAATTTTTTTGGGCTTCTGATGAACCTTCCCGCACGCGTTCTGATAGATATGAGGAATATGGGCACCATACCGCAACACGCCAATAACAATTTCTTCCTCAGTAACCCATCTATCGACAAAACGGAGAATCTGCTCTCTTAGATCCTTGCGATCGAACATTACCTATCGCCCTCCACAATCCTTAAAGCAGCCATCAAAAGCTGGCTGTATCCGAAATCCCGTTGAAACTTTTCAATTCTCGGTGCGGCGTCTTCACAGGTTTCTTCCAAACAGGCAGCCGCTGCGGCAACTGCCATAACTTCATCTGTTTCGAGCGAACCAAGTCGATCATGAAGTCCAATCAAGAATTGGAATGCCTTGAGGGGCACATATTGAATTCCATAGTTTCCCCAAAACGTAGTGATATGCGATGAAGACACTGGGGAAACCATGACATGAGGTGGCATAGAACCTCGCCATTTGGAGAAGATGGATATATAGGAGGACCAGGTTGTGAAGTCACGCAAGCTGTATCCAATGAACACAAGGGTACGATTTCGCAGAATCGTTTGTACAATATCCCGCCAATGCCGATCATTGGCAACATAATTTTTTATGTAGTCGTCGGTAGTCGCAACCAACCGATCCTCCGATTCAAAAGCTCCGTGCAATCTACATAGTATCGCTTCATTCTCCCTCACTCTTGCATCAGCTTTATAGGACTCGTAAGTGCCGGGATCATCAATCGGAGTGAGCGTGTAGTTAGGAATACGCCTGCTGGCCTCTATCAAAAGCGAATCATAGTTAGTTGTTAAGAATTCGCGACAGGGTAATCCGAGTAACATTCTATGAGCCCCTCCCGGCATACTCACACCGTGGAGAAGATGTTGCTTGAGCCAAGTTACGACGACTCGCTTTGCTCCGACTGACTTGTTTTGTAGGTACTGGAGTAACTCGGCCAACCCTTCGCCTGTATCGTCAATGTTGAGGTCAGTCCTCAATTGACTTTCCAGCTGGCCACCGGTGGCTAGAGGCGGAATGGCCTCCTTGCCGAAGCCGGAGCCAATAAAAATGATTGGAACCTGTTCGCCTTTGAATCCTGTAATGAGGTCGTCAGGAATGAGCTTGCCCCACTCTTCAATCATCAGCTTATTTAGTTAACTCAACGTACACAGGTGCACAATCCTGGTGCATTTCAGATTTGTTGACAATCGGAGGCTGTGCGAATCGCACGAAGTCTATGTTCATAGTTTTCAGGTGTCAAGAAACGGATCGCAAGTATTGAGGCTACGCTGATTTATTTAGAGCGCTTCAAAACCCAGGTCTTATGCTCTAGTAAGCAAGGAGGCGTGAATCACAGAATCCTGAAAGGAACGTAGGTAAAGGTTAATCCGTCCGCCTTCAGTAATCTGTTTCAAGGCGAAGTAAACAGGGTTGTACTGGAAGCCGCCCAGAAAAAACCAGCGAAGATTCAAAAGCTAGCGCATTTCCTTGTAGCTGAGACGGACCATCGCGGCGTCGCCAAATGCTCCGGCGCCTTTCTGAATAGAAGCAACGGATGGCTCCGGCAGGAAAAAATTGACATGTACGAGGAGCTGAAGATAGTTTCGCAGGGACATGATTTCCTGGAAACTTCTTTTGATGACCTACGAAAGGTCATCGAGCTATTACCGCAAGAGCGCGCCGACATTCGCTGGTATCTGGACCGCATCGTGACCGTCATTGAAGCGATGGAATACCGGCTTGCAATCGACGATATCGCTGACTCCGAGCAGACTTATACCTATGACTTTTTCAAAGACGAGAAAGACAAACTCCAGCGGCTGTTGAACCTATACGCTTAAGCTCAACTGTCTTTCCAGATCGCCCCCAGTCCCGCGTCCCAGAGCCGTTTATTAAAGCTGGGAATATCAACGTTCAGCAGCTCATTCCCCCGGCCCTTCAACGTGGCCCACAGCCCGTTCAACTCCCTCATCCGATCCAGCGACGGCTGATTCACGCGTGGAATGTCGCTCTCCGTCTGATTGATCAGAAACATATAATTCGCCGTAAACTTGTTCGGGAAGTTTTCCACGTCGTCATAAGCCTTCGACTTGCGCTGGACCATGTCCTCGTCCCACGCCTTCATCTTCTTCAACAACGCCTCGCCATCCTTTTTGATCGCGCTGTATTTCTCCCCCGCGGGCAGCGAGCCAAGCAACGACGCCAACTGCTTCTGTTTCTCGTAGAGGCTGTTGATCATCCGGTGCATCGTCGTCAACTCAGTCTCCATCGAGAGCATCGTCTGATGGTACTGGCTGTAAATCGCAGGCGTCGTCGGGTAAAGGGGATTCGCAAGAATCTCAGCTTCCGTCGAGACGGTTTGCCCTCCCATCTTCAGATCGATCTTGTACTTCCCGGGTATCGCTTTATGCCCCGAATAACTGCTCTCGATATAAACTCCAGGCACGCCCGGCATCGTCGCATAACGCCTATCCCATACAAATCGGTTCATTCCCTTCGCCTTCGGCAGCACGGGATCGGGTCCAGGACCACCATCGTATTTCACAAACTTCTCATCCGCCTTTGAACTAAAACTACGAATCGTATTTCCCGAGGCGTCTTTGATCTCCATCGTTATCTCGTCAGTCTTCTTCAGCTCCGGTAGTTGATAGTAAACAACCACTCCCGTCGCCGGATTCACGCCACGATAGGTGTCTGCTCCCGTAAACTCATCATCCGTTCGATCAAGCTCACTCGACCCATTGACAACATACACACCATCCGGCCGGTAGATCGTAAAGGCGTCTCTCCGGTACTGCCGAATCAGGCTCAAATCGTCCAGTATCCAAAACGATCGACCTGACGTCGCCGCGATCAAGTTGCCTTTGTGCACACGCAGATCCGTGATCGGCGTCACCGGTAGATTGAGCTGAAACGGCGACCAGTCCTTCCCGCCGTTCCAGGATATAAAGACACCCAGCTCAGTGCCCGCATACAAAAGATCTCTGCGCACGTCGTCCTCACGCACCACGCGCGTGAACGCATTCGCGGCGATCCCGTTGTTGATTCTGGTCCATGTATTTCCGTAATCGGTTGTCTTATACAAAGCGGGCGCGTGATCGTTGAACTTGTAGCGCGTCGTGGCAATGTAAGCAGTCGCTTTGTCGTGCGGCGATACCTCGATCGCATTGATCAAACACTCCGGCAGACCGCGCGGTGTTACATTTTTCCAGTTCGCGCCACCGTCTCTCGTCAGGTGAACAAGCCCGTCGTCACTGCCGCTCCAGATCACTCCCTTTTCATGAGGCGACTCCAGAATGTAGCTCAGCGTGCCGTAATTTTCCGCCCCGACGGCTTCATTCGTGTATGGACCACCCCCCTTGCCCTGCTTCTCTTTTTCGTTGCGCGTGAGGTCAGGCGAGATCTCCTTCCACGACTGGCCCATGTCGCTCGTCTTCAGCACGTATTGCGCCGCGTGATAGTAAGTGTTCGGTTCGTGCCGGCTCCAGATGATTGGCGCGTTCCAGTTATAACGATACTTCAGGTCCTTCGCGTCCATGCCGAGATACTGAATCGGCGCCGCCATGACGTTTGTTCCCGCCCTCGCACTCACGTCGAGCACTTCGATCGTCCCCTGATAACTACCTCCAAGCGCGAATTTCGGATCGTCGGGATTGAACGCAACAAACGCACTCTCACCGCCCGCCGACGATGTCCAGCTCGCCGTCGTAATGCCACCAGCGCCTAACTCACGACTCGCAATCGACACCGACGTGTTGTCCTGTTGTCCTCCGTAAATGCGATACGGAAACTGGTTGTCGACGTTGATGCGATAAAACTGCGCCGTCGGCATGTTGCTTTGCGTGCTCCACGTCTTCCCGGCGTTGAAAGTTATCGCCGCACCACCGTCGTTGGAGATGACGAAGTTGTTTGGATTGTCGGGATTGATCCACAGATCGTGAAAATCGCCGTGCGTGCCCGATAACGTTTCCCAGGTCTTGCCCCCATCGGTCGAGCGCAAAGCCGGTGCGCTCAAAACGTAAATGGTGTCGTCGTTTTTTGGGTCGATGAACAACTCGATGTAGTACCAGGCCCGCTGGATCAGGCGATGATCGTTTGTGATGCGGCTCCACTTCTTCCCGCTGTTAGTCGAGACAAACAGTCCCCCCGCTTCTTTGTCCGAGTCGCTTTCGATCAACGCATAAACTTTTTCCGGATTCGAACGGCTCACCGCGATCGACATCTTGCCCATCTCTTCGGGCAAACCGTCTTTCAACTTTTCCCATGTCTCGCCGCTGTCAGTGGATTTATAAAGACCGCTGCCGGGCCCGCCGCTGATCACCTTCCAAGGCAGCCGGCCATGCTCCCACATCGCGGCGTAAAGTATCCGCGGATTGTTCATGTCCATCGACAACTCGGCGGCGCCGGTCTTGTCGTCAACATACAAAACATTCTTCCACGTCGCTCCGCCGTCAATCGATTTAAAAAGACCTCGCTCCTTCGACTTGCTGTACAACGCGCCCTGCGCAGCCACGAAAACTATGTTGGGATTCTTCGGATCGACCACGATGCGCGAAATGTGTTGCGATGTTTCCAATCCAATCTTCTTCCACGTTTTTCCGGCGTCGGTTGATTTGTAGACGCCGTCGCCGTGGTGCGTCATCACGCCGCGCACCGCATGTTCACCCATGCCCACATAAACAACGTTCGAATCGCTCTCAGCAACGGCGACAGCGCCAACCGAGCCCGTCTTGAAGTAGCCGTCGGAAATGTTTCGCCAGCTAACTCCCATGTCCTCCGTTTTCCAGAGCCCGCCGCCGGTGGTTCCCATGTAGTACGTTTTCGGATCGCCGATCACGCCGCAACTCGCAACCGAACGGCCGCCGCGAAATGGACCAATCGAGCGCCACTTCAACGCCTTGAAAATGCTGTTGTAGTCAGCGGCGGCGGAAGTTTGCGGCGTCTGTGCCGGAACCTGGACCAGGAACAGGAAAGAAACGAGTACTGCCAACAGGTATTTCACCATGAGAGATCCTTTGCTTACTTTTTAAGTTGATAAATTCGCACGTAGTCGACTTCCATTCGCTGCGGCCAGATCTTTCGATCGACTCCCTTCGCGCCGCCCCACGTGCCGCCCACCGCGATGTTTAGGATGAGGTGAAAGGGTTTGTCAAACGGCCATTGCCTGAAGCCGGCCGACGGATTCGTGAGGCGTTCATTTTTAAAGGTGAAGTAGTGCTGCTCGTTCACAAACGCGCGAATCTCTTCGGGAGTCCATTCAACGGCGTAGACGTTGAACTCCGTGCGCGCGTCGCGAACGTTTATTTTGGCAGTCTTCTGTGTGCCGATCGAATGGTAGTACGACTTTGTATGCACTGACGCATGGACCACATCCGGATCCGATCCGATGTGCTCCATGATGTCGATCTCGCCGCCGCTGGGCCAACCGCCGTAATCTTTGCTGCTCGGCAGCATCCAGATCGCCGGCCAGGTGCCGCGACCAGACGGTAACTTTGCTTTTACTTCGAAGCGACCGTAAGTCCAATCACCTTTGCCTTTCGACACGAGGCGCGCCGACGTGTATTCGTGACCTTCCCACGCGTCCCTGCGAGCCTCGATAACAAGACGACCATTCTCGACACGCGCATTTTCCTTGCGCCGGTCTGTGTAGTATTGCAACTCCTTGTTGCCCCAGCCGTGTCCGCCGACGTCATAGGACCACTTCGCCGGATCGGGCAGTCCGCTGTAATCGAACTCATCCGCCCAGACGAGCTGGCTGTTGTTAACGCCCGACTGGCCCAGGTGCAGGCTTGCCGCGATTAAAATTAAGGCCCCCGCGAAACTGGTTAGTTTTGTCATCAGCTAAAGATCTGTCCTCGCAAAGGCGCAAAGGCGCAAAGAGAACCCTTAGAAACGCGGCAGCGCTTTGCGCCTTTGCGTCTTTGCGAGGAAACCTTTCCTCATTCAGATCGTCCAACGATCCTTCCCGTTTTGCGTTCGAGAAGGACCATCGCGGTCCGATTTCCCGCGACCAGAACGCTGAACCGTGTTTTTGACTCCAGGTGGGTGACCTGCATTCGCGTGTCGCGATCTATCTCCGAAACGAATGTATAAAGCACGACATCGTTGAAGACTGACGGCAGCACCAGGACCGCCGGTGTTCGCGGCGTTACTGCGAAGACCGGAGCAATGCGCGCTTCAGCGAGCGCCAGCCGGTAAAACGCAGTGAGCGCCGTCATCGAGTCGCCGAGTTCGAGGGGCAACGGACACCATACGATGCGTCCCGATCCGAGTCTGCGAGTTATCAGCCGAGCCGACGAGTCTTCGACAACCGCTTTTTCAATTCGCTGCATCTTCTCGCCGTCGTACCGCACGAGATAATCTCGCATCCCGATGGTGATGGCTTCGGATTCCGCAATGGGCCCCAACCGCACACGCAATTCAGGAAACCTCGCGGCCGGAAGTGCGTGTTCGTCCACGTCGATCACTCCCGAGATCGCAACGACTGCTCCTCGTGTCGCTTCGGCGACGAGCGTGTCCCAACACTTCTGAGTCAGCACACCCGGCGACGGAACGACGATCAGTTTCGCTTGTCCCGCATACTCCTCGATCGTGTACTCACTAACCGCCTGCATCGGAGTGCCGCAGTGGTAATACATCGCCCGCACACACCTGCGCGTCGCTTCATGCGCAAAGCTGCGCGGTGTAAACATCTGCGAATGTGGAATCACCATCGCCGCCTGTTCAGAGCCGCGACCCTGCAAAAGATGCCCGTGTTGGCCCATGAACTTCGCGATTCCAAGAAAAGGCTCGAGCTCCGGCTTCGCTGTTCCATCGACACGATAAAAGCCGATGCCGACTTCATTCGTGGAGTTCATGTAAGGATTTGTGTTCCAGATCCACTCGATAAAACCGGCGCCGTCGGCTGCAAACGAAAGCGCCAGCTTACGCTCGAGCAGCCGGCTTACTTCTTCCTCGCTGCGCCACCGCCCGCCGTCGGAACGCTCGTAAAACATGACCCCGGTCTCTTCCATCAAGCTTAACTTCGACGGCGTCTTCGCGAGCACGCTGTCCCAAACCAGATCGTCGTTGTTCCACCAGTTGTGCAGCGACGTGAAATCGATCTCGCGCGCGAAGAATTGCATGTTTGGACTGTCGCCAAGTCCATTTTCATCCTGGCCCACCGTGATCAGTTGTTTTGAGTTGCCGTTACTCCTGATCGCGATCGTCATTTGACGAACCCAACGAATAAACATGTCCTGCGCGAAGAGACGGTAATCAAGTGTCTTCAGCGGCCGGCGTTCGTCAATCAGGTGAACACTTTCGAAATCCGTGATCTTTGGAAGTTCCAGCAAGTCGGCAGCAGTCGTACGCCAGATTGTTTGCAGATGCGATGCATGTTCTTCATCAGTCGCGGCGGGATAGCGATCTCGCAGCCACTTTTTCCAGGCGGCGCGTTCGTGTTCGTCGTAGTTTGGCCGGCAACTCCAGATGTACTTGTAGGAACCGAATGAAGGCTCGTTGATGAAGTCCCAGATCACATCGTCCACGCGACGACAACGCTCGGTAAAAGCAGAAATGAACTGTTGCTGCGCTTTGATCGATCGCGGGTCGAGATAAGCGTTCTCGCCACCCCACGTTTCAGGCAGAAAAGCGAAGAACGTGAAGATAACGGGGATGTCGTATTTACGAGCCGTCAAAAGAAACGCATCGAAAGCTCGCATCGTCACTACATTCATCCGGCCAGGTTCGGGCATGTACTTCTTCCAGGCCGTCCAAATCCCCGTGCGCACCATGTTGACGCCGGCGGCTTTCATCTCGCGAAAGTCGTTGTCCCAGACAAGTGGATTCGGATCGAGAAGGAACCGTCGATGAACGTCCGACGCCATGTAAGTCGCGCCCGTGACAGGAAAGACGCGGCCGTCGCGATAAAAGAAATGCTTATCGACTGTGAGTGGCCTGGCTCGCGTCATTAACGCTTCGTCGTAGATCCAGAAGCCGCTCGTGTGGGTGAGTTCGACGTTTGAATTGAGAGTCGTTCGCGCGTGTAGCTTATAAAGGCCGGGGGCGAGGCTTGCAGCCGTGTCGGAGAGTTTGGCGGCGCCGGTCGCGACGGTGTTTTCGATGTTGAGCGATAGGTTTGATCGAGAAACGACCCGGTCAGCAGTATCCCGCACCTCCACCACACATTCTTTACGCGCAAGCTTTTCCAGGTCGCCCTTCGGACGGTGTAATCGAACGGACAACGACGGGATTTCGCCCGGGCGATAACAGGCAAGTTCACTCCGCACTTCAAAACGATGCGCGCCATGAGCCGCTCGTTCAGCAAGCAGGCGAAGAGCGTTTGCGTCGAGGCTGCCGTCGAAGTTTGCAAACACCCAGCGCCCCCCGGCGAAGTCGGCGAGTAAACGATCGATCTGAATCACGGGCGCGGCGATGGGCCGTCCGTCACGATTCATTCCGAGCACTAATGGTTGAACGACGCCTTCATGTGGTCCATCGCTGCCGGCTTCGTCAGGTTCGTTGCTTGTTGAACTGAGACGGACGTACAACTCGTAAATCTGGTCCGCTTTGAATCCTTTCTCGAGATTGCTCCCACTGTACGTCGAGACTTTAGCTGCATCGACGGGAAACCAATGAGTGATGCCGAGTTGTTTGTGATAAGTAGTTTGGACGGGTTCGATTATCCAGCCGGATCCTCTGCGCACCACAGGAACGGAAAGCGGGACACCGCCGGTGTTAAGCCAGTTTCCGCCCGCCCGCAGATATTTAAAGATCGTATTCCAGGCGCGCTTCGGAAACGCTGAACCGTAAGGCGTGACGAGAAGATCGAAACGCTTGACGTCGAGCTGTGCGATTAAATCGCGCTCGTTGAGAAGACTAACTGTGAAATTCCGCAGTGCTTGTTGCAGATCGTCGAGAGTGATGTCCCTGAAACCGACCGAACGAAATTCCGGCTCCCGGAAAACAGCGACAGTTGGTTTTTGCGACTGAGCACTAAGAATGACGTTCGGAAGAGCGCTCGCGACGGCAGCGCTTCCGATGGTTTTGAGAAACTTTCGTCGAGGAAAATGGGCCACGAAGCGAATGGGTCGTTAGACAGGATTACAGGATATTCATGATTAACATGTAAATCTTGAAAATCCTGTAATCCTGTCTAATAAGCTTGACTCGTTTATACTAAAGAACACGATGTCCGCGAACAAGAAACGTTCGTTTGAGTTTCTTAGTCTATCACTTTTGCTTGGCCTGGTGGCCGCGATCGGCGCGCTCGTATTTTTCGGCTGGCTTGCGGACGAGGTGCTCGAAGGTGAGACGCGCCAGTTTGACGAAGCCACGCGGGCTGCGGCCCACCAGCTTGCTTCGCCCGCCATGACGACGCTGATGCGTGGCTTCTCCGTTGCCGGATCGACAATCTCACTAACTATCGGCACTGCAATCGTCGTCGTTTGGTTCGCGGCGAAGAAGTGGGGTCACGAAGCAAAACTCTTCCCACTCACGATGATCGGCGCGGCGCTGTTGAATACAACTCTCAAGCTCACGTTCCAACGCGCGCGTCCCATTCCGTTTTACGATCTACTGCCGCCTCCGACCTACAGTTTTCCAAGCGGCCACTCGCTGATGAGCTGTTGTTTTTTTGGCGCCCTGGCTGCAATCGTCACCGCGCGAATCAGGCAGAAACGTCTGCGCGTCATCGTATGGATCGTCGCTTCGGCGATGTTTCTGCTGATCGGCTTCTCGCGAATCTACCTCGGCGTACACCACACGACCGACGTTATCGCGGGATTTTCAGCGGCATTGATCTGGATCTTGATGATTAGGTTTGTGGAAATACAATTGGCGCGAAGGAAGAGACGCAAGCGAGCCAAGATTTCAGGATTAGCATGATTTACATGATTTAATCCGGCAATCCTGTCTCCATTTGCAAACGCATCTCGACTGACAACCCGCCATCGGCAGCATTTGCAGCCTGCACCGAACCGCCGTGCATACGCACTGCGCGTTCGGTAATTGCAAGACCGAGACCCGTGCCGCCGCCACTCTGTCGATCACGCGCATCTTCCGTGCGATAGAACGGCCGAAAGATCTTCTCGAGTGCTTCTTCCGGCACACCGTTGCCGCGATCTCTGACGCTGATCACGGCGAAGTTGTCCCCTCCGCCATTCTGTTTGCGCAGCGCAACCTCAACCGACGTTCCCTCGCGCGTGTAACGCACGGCGTTGCGCACCACGTTCTCAACCGCACTGCGCAGTAACTCCTCGACGCCCTTGATCGAACATTTCTCAGCAGAAACTACCTGCACCGCGCGATTCAGACTGCGAGCTTCAAAGTCCGCGTCGTCGGCAACTTCACGCACGAGCGCCGCCAGATCGACGTCAGTTCGCTTACGCCCGTCCGTCCCGCTTTCGAGACGCGTCAACGTAAGCAACTGGCTGATCATCTCGTTGAGGTTGTCTGATTCACGCTCGATACGATCGAGTGCGCCGTTTGCTTCAGCGCCGGAACGTTGCCTCGCCAAACCAAGCGCGACTCCGAGACGCGCGAGAGGCGAACGCAGTTCGTGCGAAATGTCGCCGAGCAGTCGTTGTTGAGCTTTAACCATCGACTCCAAACGTTCGGCCATCAGGTTGAAATCACGGCCGAGTTGTCCTACTTCGTCACGGCGTTTCGCGAGTTTGGTACCGACGCGAGCACTTAGATTGCCTTCGGCCAACTCGTTTGTCGTCGTGCGAAGTTTCAGCAGGGGAGTGGTGAGATAACGCGCCAGCCAGTAACAAAAAATTCCGCCGATCACGAGGATGACGAGGAGCCGCACACCAAGACCCCCACCAGATCGGCTGAAAAGGCGGGCGTGGGATGTAAGCGACGTACGTGTAGCGCTGGCCTTTCGAACTCACGACGGGACGCGCTACGAGCGTGTTTCGCCCGGCGAAGTTGAACTCGATCTCGCGGCTCTGCGCAGCCTTCGCGATCAGTTCGCCGGCGCCGGCGGGAACTGTGCGTCCGGAAAGTTCTTTGCCGCTTTCATCAAAAAATGTAGCACTGACGCCTGAATTTTTTTCCGTGGCCTGAAGCGCGGTCGTCAAAGCCGCCGGGCCTGACTGTTCGAACGTCTCCGCCGCCTTTTGCGCGTTTGGACCAACCTGGGTGAGATCGCGCCAGGATCTTCCGGTCGGAGTCGGACGCATGAGAGCAAACGCCGCAAACAGCGCGACGTTGATGATGATCATCGCGACCCAGAACCAGATGAAGATTTTCAGATATAAGCTGCGAAAAGTGATCTTCATTCGGGTTACTCTGAAGAGGCGCCGTAAATGTAGCCCACGCCGCGGATCGTTTTGATCCTTTCGAGGCCGTTCAGTTGGTGGCCCAACTTCTTGCGCAGGTTGCTGACGTGCATGTCGATGCTGCGATCGAAAGGCGATAGTTCGCGCCCTAAAACTTCCTTTACCAGATCTTCTCGCTTCACGATCTGACCGGCGCTGCGCAGCAGTATCTCCAACAGGTCGTATTCAACTCCGGTGAGTTCAACTACCTCTCCCGAGCGGCGGACGTTGCGCGTGTTAATGTCCATCTCGATGTCGCCGACATGAATGGTTTCGCGCGCTGAAGTAGTTGACTCAACGGGCTGGGCTCGCCGCAAAACGGCACGAATGCGAGCGACGAGTTCGCGGGGGTTAAAAGGCTTTGGGAGGTAATCGTCTGCGCCGATTTCGAGTCCGACGATGCGATCGACGTCGTCGCCACGGGCTGTCAGCATGAGAACAGGAATACGAGAACGTGCACGAATCTTCCGCAGCACATCGAAGCCGTTCGTGCCAGGTAACATTACGTCGAGCACCACCAGATCGTGTTCGTCTGAAAGGGCCCGATCGATCCCGCGCTCGCCGTTATGAATAGCCTCGACCGCGTAGCCTTCGGGCTGAAGGTATTCTCCAACCAGTTCACAAAGGCCGACGTCGTCGTCAATAACCAGAACGCGTTCCATTGATTGCTCAGCAAGATTGTAAGACATAACAGGGGGATTGCCGATTGGCAATTGCCGATTGCCAATTTACATGAATCGGCGATTTTGGTGCGTAAAGAAGTGTCAATCACAAAGTTCACATAACTGACAAAACTTTACAATCCATTGACAGACTCTTTACGCCCGATTTAGTTACAATCCCTTCCCAAGCTGGGGCGTAGCATTCTCTATCCGCCAAATAGCAAAGCCGTCGAAGGAGCTTCGGAATGAAGAAAATCGTGTTGGTTATCGCCCTATGCGCAAGTCTCCCCGGACTTTTAGCTGCACAGCAGCGCGTGGGCTCCTTAAGAGGTCAGGTACTCGACGAATTAGGCGGCGCAATTGTCGGCGCCAGTGTATCGGCTATCGACGGCAAAGGCGTGGAAAAGACAGCGGTCACCAATGAAGGCGGCGCTTACACTATCAACGGTCTCGCGCCCGGCAAGTACACGGTTCGTGCCGTCAATGCAGGCTTCGCGATGGCTGAAACTGCCGACGTGGAAGTCGTCGCCGGCAAGGCGCAACAGTTTGATATCACTCTGAAAGTTGCGATTGAAGAACAGAAAGTAACGATCGCCGCCGACAACCGCGAGTTGAGCACTGAACCTGAGAACAACGCCGGCGCGGTCGTGTTGAAAGGTGAGGATCTCGAGTCGTTGCCGGACGATCCGGACGATCTCGCCGCCGCCCTGCAGGCTTTAGCTGGTCCCTCCGCTGGTCCAAACGGCGGGCAGATCTTCGTCGACGGATTTACCGGTGGACGCCTGCCGCCGCGCGCTTCGATTCGCGAAGTACGCATCAACTCGAATCCGTTTTCCGCTGAATACGATCGCCTGGGTTTTGGCCGTATCGAGATTCTTACCCGCCCGGGCACCGATCGCTATCGCGGTCAGGCTTCGTTCAACTTCAATGACGACGCTTTGAATTCACGCAACCCGTTTGCGCCGACACGCCCCCCAATCCAGACACGACAGTACGGCGGCAACTTCGGTGGACCGCTGCTGAAGCGAAAAGCGTCGTTCTTCGTCGACTTCGACAAGCGCGACGTAAACGACGAAACGCTCATCGTCGCCACCGTTCTCGACGCGAATAATAATATTGTCGGTTTTAATGAAACCGTTGCCATTCCGAGCCGCCGCACGTCGTTCAGTCCCAGGATCGATTACCAGATCAACGCGAACAATACCCTTGTCGCCCGTTATAACTACGCGAAGAATAGTCGCGTAACCGGTGTCGGCGGCTTTTCATTGCCTTCACGTGCCTACGACACGCAGAACAGCGAACAGAGCATTCAGCTTACTGAAACCTCGATCATCAACAAGACAATCGTCAACGAGACGCGTTTTCAGTTTGAACATCAAACCAATTCACAGGACGCCGACAACTCGATTCCCACGCTTGACGTCCAGGAAGCTTTCACGGGCGGCGGATCGCAGGTGGGCCAGTCGCACAGCACCAACAATTCATGGGAGCTGACAAATAACACTTCGTTCGCGATGGCTTCACATGCTTTGAAGACTGGCGTTCGTTTGCGTGGAGTAAGGATCAATCAGTTTTCGCCGGGGAATTTCGGCGGCACGTACACGTTCTTTGGCGGCGACCTGGGGCTCAGCAGTATTGAGAGATATCAGATAACGCTGGAGGGACTCGAGCAGGGATTAAGTCCGGCGCAGATTCGTCTACTTGGCGGAGGCGCTAGCCAGTTTCGCCTTTCTTCCGGAAATCCCGAGACGAAAGTCAGCCAGTGGGACTTCGGCGGTTTTCTCCAGGACGATTGGAAGGTACGTCCAAACCTGACTCTGAGTATGGGTCTGCGTTACGAGAACCAGTCAAACATCGACAGCAATTTCAACTTCGCGCCGCGTCTTGGCTTCGCCTGGTCGCCGGGTGGACAGCAGGCCAAGACCGTCATCCGCGGCGGTTACGGAGTTTTTTACGAACGCGTCAACGAGAATTTGACGATGCAGACCCTCAGGCTGAACGGAGTCAATCAGCAACAGTTCACGGTGCAAAACCCTGACTTTTTCCCCTTATCCCCACGCCGGAAACCCTCGTCGCATTTTCCGTCCCCGGATCGGTTTACCGGCTTGACGAGGGTTTGCAGGCGCCTTACACGCTGCAGTCAGTGTTCAGTGTCGAGCGTCAGTTGCCGCGCAATCTCACGATAGCCGCCAGCTACATCAATATTCGCACTCTGCACGTGCTGCGCACGCGGCCACTCAACGCGCCGTTGCCTGGAACTTTTATTCCGGGCGTCCCGGCCAGTGGTGTCCGACCACTCGATTGCTCGGATTTCATTCCCCCGGACATCAATCCTTCGCCTCTTTGCAACGTCTTCGCGTACGAGTCGAGCGGTCGCTACAACCAGAACCAGTTCATCGTCAACTTCAATAGCCGATTTACCCGCGACATTACGATGAACGCTTACTACGTTCTGGCGAAAGCAAACAGCGATGCCGATGGAACGGGAAGTCTTCCCGCAAATCCCTACGACTTCAGCACCGAATACGGACGCGCGTCAGGCGACATCCGGCATCGCTTTGTGATGACGGGTAACATCCGCGCGCCCTGGGGAATTAGTTTGAATCCCTTCGTGATCGTGCAATCGGGCCGTCCGTTCAATATAACTTTGGGCCGCGACATCAACGGCGACACGGTGAATACGGAACGTCCGACCCTGGCGCCGGCAGGTGCGAATTGTTCGGATGACAATATCCGATGCACGCCCTACGGAAACTTCAAACTTACTTTCGCGCCTGGCGACGTGATGATTCCGCGCTACTTCGGCGAAGGCCCGGGTTCGACGACTGTCAACCTGCGCGTCAGCAAGACGTGGTCGTTTGGTTCCGAAGGCGGCTCAAATGCGCAACGTCAGGGTCAGGGCGGTCAGGGTAATGACGGTCAGCGCGCAGTCATGGGCGGTGCGATGGGAAGAGGTCCGGGTGGGCCCGGCGGCGGCGGACCGGGCGGCGGCGGCGGCGGCGGCGGCCGTGGTGGTTTTGGTGGACCAGGCGGTGGTGGTTTCGGCGGAGGCGGCGGTGGTCGCTACAACCTGACGTTCTCGCTCAACTTCAACAACCTGCTGAATCACACGAACCTCGGCAATCCGGTCGGAAACCTGGGATCGGCGTTGTTTGGCCGGTCAATTTCAACGGCGGGTGGGTTTGGTGGCTTCGGTGGCGCCGGCGCCGCGTACAATCGACGCATCGACGCGCAGGTTCGATTTAGTTTCTAGAACGGCGACCAAAAATTTTTAGCCACAAAGGCACAGAAGGCACATATCAGTTGTGCCTTTTGTGCTTTTTTATGCGCTGAACTTACACTGGCGTCATGTCTCGATTTCTGCAGCGCTGTATAGCACCGGACTGTGACGCCGAGTATCAACTTAACGATCGTTTGTACGTGTGTTCACGTTGCGGTGGATTGCTTGACGTCGAACGCGCAAATGACAGCGCGGATGATCCAACTGCTTTGCGCGAGCTATGGCGCGCGCGTTTGAGTTCACACGATCCGCGCGATCGGAGCGGCGTCTGGCGTTTTCGAGAATTTCTACCATTCGATCAGCAAACGGAGATCGTCTCGCTCGGCGAAGGAAACACTCCGCTTTACGACGCGCCGCGCTCGGCTAGTTACTGTCGCCTCCAGCGCCTGCGGATGAAACATCAAGGGAACAACCCAACCGGCTCTTTCAAAGACACCGGCATGACAGCCGCCGTCACGCAGGCGCGAAAACTTGGTGCGCGTCTCGTCATGTGTGCGAGCACCGGCAATACCGCGGCGAGTTTGGCGGCCTACGCGGCGCGCGCGAATCTGACGTGCGCGATCATCGTCCCGAGTGGTCAGGTGAGTCATGCAAAGCTGGCCCAGGCTTTGGACTACGGCGCGAAAGTGCTCGAGATCGAAGGCAACTTCGACTCGTGCATGAGCGTGATCCGCGAGCTCGCCGAAGACAAATCCGTCTATCTCGTCAACTCGATTAATCCGTTTCGAATCGAAGGCCAGAAGACCGTCGCGTTCGAACTCGCGGAGCAACTCGAATGGCGCGTACCCGATCATTTAATCCTGCCTGGGGGAAATCTCGGCAACAGCTCGGCGTTTGGCAAAGGTTTTCGTGAACTACTGGAAAGCGGCTTGATCGATCGGCAACCTCGGATCACGGTGGTGCAGGCGACGGGCGCCGCGCCGTTTGCGCGTTACTTCAACGAACATACAGACGACGATGCGGATCTCGTCAACGAGCAACATCCGAAAACGCTCGCGTCCGCGATCAAGATCGGCGCTCCTGTCTCGTGGCGGAAAGCGTTGCGTGCCGTGCGCGAAACCGGCGGCAACGTGATAACCGTAACAGAGCAGGAGATTGCCGACGCGAAAGCCATCGTCGGCCGCGATGGGATCGGTTGTGAGCCGGCATCGGCGACGACAGTTGCCGGGATCCGTAAACTCGTCGGGGAGGGGCAGATCAAAGACGACGAAAGCGTCGTCGCCGTTTTGACCGGGCATGTGCTGAAAGATGCTGACTACGTGATGCAGTATCACGCCGGAACACTGAAAGCGCCGGATGGTACTCAAATCCGTGGGAGTTTCGGCAATACGCCCGTGCGTGTGGAAGCGACGCGCGAGGCGCTTGCGAGAGTTCTGGAAGAACAATGAGCAACGACTCTCTTCAACTTCGCATACCGGCCTCGACTTCAAACCTGGGCGCCGGCTTCGATTGCTTTGGTCTCGCGTTGAAGTTGTATCTGACAGTGCGCGCCAAAGCCGTTCCGGGCAGCGCGGAACAGTGTCGCGTCACGACCACCGGGGCGAAAGAGAACGAAGCCCTCCCGCGAAATTCCGTAAACCTGATCTATCGCGCGATGGCGTTTGCCGCGCAACGTGAACGACTCACCCTCCCGCCTGTCGAGCTGGAAGTGCACAACGAAATTCCCCTCGCGAGCGGCCTCGGCAGCAGCGCCGCTGCGATCATTGCGGGCATAAAGCTCGGCGGCTTGATTACCGGTAGTGATATAACGGATCAAACGATTCTTAATTACGCGACGGAGTTTGAAGGACATCCGGACAACGTTTCCGCCTCGTTGTTTGGAGGTTTTCTGGCGAGCTGTACTTGCAGCGACGAAGCCGTAGTGTCCGCACGATTTGAATGGCCGCAGGAGGTTCGCGTCGTAGTAGTTTCGCCCCACTCGCAACTGCCTACACACGTCGCACGCGCGGCGCTCCCACGCACCGTCAGTCGTGTTGATGCCGTTCACAATTTACAAAGAACGGCGTTGTTTACCGCGGCAGTCGCCCAGCGGAGATACGATCTGTTTTGGGAAGCCATGCACGATCGTTTACACCAGCCGCAGCGCGAATCACTCGTGCCGGGACTTGCGGAAGCCCTTGCGCTCCCGCAAATGGAAGGCCTGCTCGGTATCGCGTTGAGCGGCGCTGGTCCAAGCATCGTTGCTTTGGTTGATGCTCACGATGAAGAGATTGGCGAGCGACTCGCGAGTTGTTTTCGCGCGTACAAGATCGAATCGACCGTGCGCACGCTTGAAGTTGACAACGAAGGTTGTCGTCTCACCTGAGTAACTTCAAAACGCCGAAAAAGTGGATAACTCACGGCCAGCAACAGCAATGCGTAGACGCTGTTTCTGGTATCCGCCGCGATCGCGCCCGCGAGAAAGAGCAATGATCCGAGGAGGGCTAAACCGGGCGTGATCGGGTATCCCCAGGCGCGATACGGTCGCGGTTTTTCAGGTTCGCGATGACGCAGTACGAAAAGTGAAATGAACGACAGGATGTAGTTGGCGACAAAGAAGAATGCGAGGACTGTGATCACGCGTTCAAAGCGCTGGCCGAGGATGATAAACAGCACCGCGACGAGCGCGCTGAGGGAGAGCGCGACGTTTGGAGTGCCGCCTTCGTTCACCGCGGCGGCTTTCTTCGTGAATAGTCCGTCGCGGCTCATCGCGAAGAGAACGCGCGTCGCCATCAGGTGAAGAGCGTTGATGCCGCTTAACATCGAGACGACAGTGAGACAGCGGAAGATGGTGTCGCCATGCACGCCAAAGATCACGTTTGCTGCCGCGCCTGCCGCAAACTCCTTTCCCGCTATTTGAGAAATCGGCAGAACGTAGAGGAGGGCAACGTTTACCAGCAGGTAAATCGCGGTAACGGTTAGCACGCCACCCAGTAGCGCACGCGGAATATCACGCGCAGGCTCGCGCACTTCTTCGGAGAAATAGATCACGCCGCTCCATCCGTCGTAAGTGTAGATCGCAGCCTGAAGAGAAATGATGATGGTGGAGATCGTGACGGTGGAATTTGTTTCGAGTTGCGTGCTTGTGAGTGCACCGCCGTTGCCGAGAATAAAAGCGGCAACAATCAAAACGAGAAAGGCGAGTGCTTTGAGTAAGCTCGTCAGGTTTTGAATCGTGCTGCCCCAGACGATTCCACGCCATTGCAGGAGGGCAAAGAGAATCGTGACGGCGGTGGCGATGGCCTGGGCGCGTCCGTTTAGCGGGGGCACGAGCGCTTCGGAAAAAGTGCCGATCAGGAGGGCGACGGCGGCGGTTGAGCCACACGATGAGATCCAATCACTCCAGCCGACGATAAAGCCCGCGTATTCGCCGAGTGCGTAACGGGAGAAGACGTACTGGCCGCCTGAGCGAGGGATCATGGTGCCGAGTTCGGCGAGCGAGATTGCGCCGAGCAATGCGTATAGACCACCTGCGAGCCAGATGAGAAGAAAAAACGTGGGACTCGGCAACTGTTCCGCTATCGTTCCCGGCGCACGAAATATACCCGCGCCGATCGTGTTGCCGATGATCACCGCAAGTCCAAAGCCAACTCCGAGTACGCGTAGCAGATGACCGTGAGTCTTCATGTTGTTTAAGAGCTTTCCTCGCAAAGACGCAAAGGCGCAAAGAAAAACTTAGATAAACCTTTGCGTCTTTGCGCGGGGCGAGGAAATGTCTTAGCCGGCGCTCACGTCCGCATGCAGCAAACGATGAAACAGATGCTCGCCCGCTTCACGCCTAACTGAGAGCCTTCCCGCGTTATACGCCCGGGAATTCAGCCCCCGTTGCACTGACTTGCAGATCGCTACATCCTCGTCCTGAATACGTTGGCCCACTTCAACACTCGCGCGGTTCCGCTCGCGCGCCTGGTCGCTCACAACGTCAGGAAAGTAAAAATCAAAAATAACTTCCGTCTGGTCCACGCCGCGCGGCACAACGAGGTTCGTATCCATCACGCCGTCGTACCAGTTAATCATGAAGTTTGGATAAATCCAGTAATACAGCGCGCGATCGCCTTTGCGGACGGCGCCGGTTTGCGCCTCGGCGCCTTCACTCACGATCGGGCTCCACTGCAAACAATGATGCCTGCCGTTTTCAATCATGTAGCTCGAATAGTCGAGCACGCTGTCGAGACCTTTGTGCAGGTAAGGCACGTGATAACCGCCGTCGAGATAGTTGTCGACAAAGACTTTCCAATTGCAGTCGAAGCTGTAATGGCGTCGCTCAAACCAGTGCAGACTCTCGAGTTGCAACGGCTTAATTTGTTCCTCCAGATCATCGCCGAGAAAATCCGTTAACGACGCGCCGTGGTTGAGGTTTACGAAAACCCAGCTTTCCCATTCGGCCAACTCGATCGGCACGAGCCCGTTGCGAGCACGATCAAAGTCGCACACATCTGAGAAATCCGGCGTACCTTTCAACTCTCCTGCAAGCGAGTAGGTCCAGCCATGATACGGGCAACGAAGCTGCGCTGCTTTGCCTTCGGGCTCGGTCATCACCGCGGCCGCGTGATGACGACAGACGTTGAAGAACGCGCGCAGCATGCCGTCGTTTCCGCGCACGACCACGATTGGCTCACCGGCGATGTCGCTGGTGACGTACTGGCCGGGTTGACTCACCTGGTCCAGACGCGCAACGAGTTGCCATGAACGCGAGAAGACGGTTTTCAGTTCGAGTTCGTAAAAGCTTTTGTTCGTGTACCAGGAGGCGGGAATTGTTAAAGCATGATCGAGAGGAAGAGCCGGGTTGTATTGATCGACGATCTCCTTGAGTGAGGAATCCATGGATTAAACAACCGGCGTTGCCGTCTTGCGTTTCGGATTGAAGAACGGCATTTTGACGACCGTCGCGCGCACCTGGTTTCTGACCGCTTCAACAGTGATCTCAAATTGGAGGCGCGTGCCCGGTCGCGTGTACTCGCGTCGCACCGTAGCGAGCGCGATCATCTTTTTCAACGTCGGCGACCACGTTGTAGTCGTCGCTTTGCCGACCTGAATCCCTTCCTTGAAGACCGGCACGGCGACTCGCGACGCGATGGGCGAAACCGCCGGGGGCAAACCAACTGCCTCATACAGACTTTCAACTTCGGGCCAGTCGATCTCGAGTCCGACAATTTCGCGCGCGTGACCGCGTTTGTGTTCTTCGATCAGCGCCGCTTGGCCCACGAAGCGATTCTTGTCGAGATTGACGAGACGCCCGAGACCCATTTCATACGGTGAGTAGCGCTGTTCGTCGACAAGCGCTTTCTTGCTGCTGTTGAAATCGACCTCGATCAGCAGCAGTCCCGCTTCAACCCGCGCTACGTCGAGCGCCAGCATTCCGGCGGGATGAATATCGAAAGCTTTTCCGCCGTCCATTAACGCGTCCCAAACCTTCACCGCCTGATCTGACGCAATCCAGATCTCGTACCCGAGATCTCCGGTGTAACCCGTACGCGAAATCTCGACGGGAACACCCGCGATCCTGCCTTTGGTGACGCGGAAATATTTCAGGTTCGCGATATCGGCATCTGTGACGAGACTCTTGAGCAGCCGGCCTGACGTTGGTCCCTGAAGTGCGAGCGCCGACACGCTTTCCGAGATGTCGTCGATCTGAACGTCCATGCCCGTGGCGTTCTGCGTAAACCATCGCAGACTCGGATCCGCAGCCGTCCAGCGATAAACATTCTCCTCGAGACGCGACACGGTGCCGTCGTCGATCACTTTGCCGCGTTCATCACACCACGGCGTATAGACCACCTGGCCCACCGAAACTTTGCGCATGTCGCGAGTGATGATGCGATCGACGAGCCGCGTCGCGTCTTTCCCGGTGAGCCGGTATTTAAATAAAGGCGAGATATCGATTAACGCGGCTGCATTGCGGATCGCGTTGTATTCATGTTCGTGATGAGGCTCGTAAGAACTGACGGCGTAATAACCGGACCACTCGCGATAACTAAGACTTTCGCAGAGCGGAAATGTACGTTCGTGAAAAGCGGTTCCGATGGGCATGTGTTTTTAAGGTCCCTGTTTGTCAGGGCGAGCGATTATAAGTATGCTAACGCGCTTGCAGCAAGAGTGCTTCTTTTTGTTGTTTCACAAACCCGAACAAACGCATGACGCAAAAATACGACGTCGTCGTGATCGGCGGCGGCCATAACGGTCTGGTGAACGCCGCCTATCTCGCGCGCGCAGGAAAAAAGGTGCTCGTGCTCGAGCGTCGACACGTGCTCGGCGGCGCCGCCGTAACGGAAGAAGTCTTTCCCGGCTTCAAGTTTTCCGTCTGCTCCTACGTCGTCTCTCTGTTAAGACCCGAGATTATTCGCGAGCTCGACTTGCCGCGCCACGGTCTCGAAATTCTTCCGCTCGACGGCACGTTTACACCCATGCCGAACGGCGATTATCTCTGGCGCGTCAACGACCACGCACGCACGCGCCGCGAGATCGCGCGCCACTCGCGACTCGACGCCGAAGCTTACGATGAATACGGAAAGGCCATGATCGAGATGGCCCACTTCGTCAAACCCATCATGAGCATGACGCCTCCCGATCCGACCACACTCGATCCGAAAGGTTGGAAGAACCTCGCGTTCCTGGGCCGTCGTTTTCAAAAACTTCCGGACGAAGACAAGTACAACCAGGTGCAGTTGATGACGATGAGCGCCGTCGACTTTCTCGATCAGTGGTTTGAAACTGACGTGCTCAAAGCGACGATGTCAGCCTCGGGAATCATCGGCACGTTTCTCGGCGTGCGTTCGCCGGGAACAGCGTACGTGCTGTTGCATCACTACATGGGCGAGATCGACGGCGCGTTTCGTTCGTGGGGTTTTGCGCGCGGTGGAACAGGCGCGATCTCGAATGCGATTGGCGACGCTGCACGCGAAGCGGGCGTTGAGATCCGCACCGAAGCGTCGATCGAAAAAATTCTCGTTAAGAATGGACGGGCCACCGGCGTCGTGCTCACGAATGGCGACGAGATTCGTGCTGACGTGGTTTCGTCGAGCGTCGATCCGCGTTTGACGTTCATGAAGATGATTGGCGAAGAGTTGTTACCGGACGATTTTTGCACGGATCTAAAACGCTACAAGTATCGCGGCTCGTCGGGGAAAGTAAATCTCGCGCTCGACGGTTTGCCGGATTTCAAGGCGATGCCTGGTCCAGGCGCGCATCTCCGGGGCGCGATTTCGATTTCGCCGAGTGTCGATTACATGGAGCGCGCGTATGACGAGGCGAAGTATGGACGTTTTTCGCGTCGCCCTTACATTGACATGGTGATACCGAGCCTCACCGATCCTTCCGTGGCGCCGCCGGGAAAACACGTGATGTCGTGTTTTGTGCAGTACGCGCCTTACAACTTGAAAGAAGGAAACTGGGACGAGAAACGCGAGGAGTTTGGCGATACGGTAGTCGATACAATTGCGGAGCATGCGCCTAACATCAAGGACTTGATTCGCGATCGGCAAGTGGTGACTCCGCTCGATCTCGAGCGAGAGTTTGGACTATCGGAAGGAAACATTTTTCAGGGCGAACTCACTCTCGAACAGCTCTTCTTCCTGCGGCCTGCGCCGGGTTGGGCGCAGTATCGAACGCCGATCAAGAACCTGTACATGTGCGGCTCCGCCACGCATCCCGGTGGCGGGATCATGGGCGCGCCAGGGCGAAACGCGGCGCTGCAAATGCTGAAAGATCTTTAGTCATTGCCGATTGCCAATTGCCGATTTCGTGGTGAGGTGATGGTTTTACAAATCGGCAATCGCCAATTGGCAATTAGAAAATGACTTACGACGTCACGATTATCGGCGGTGGGCACAACGGTCTGGTGGCCGCGTGCTATCTCGCGAAGGGTGGCCTGAAGACGCTTGTCCTGGAGCGGCGCGAGATTGTGGGTGGCGGAGCCGTCACTGAAGAACTGCATCCCGGCTTTCGGTGTTCGGTGTTGGACCACGCCACCGGCCCTCTCGCGGCGCAGGTTGTTGAGGATCTGAATCTCTCACGCCACGGGCTGGAAATGATCACGCCTGAAGCGCGTGTCCTCGCGCTTTCGCCTGACGGCCGATCGCTCTGCATCTACGACGACGTCGCGCGAACCGCGGGGGAGATTGAAAAGTTTTCGAAAAACGATGCGAAGAGTTATCCGGAGTTTGTAAACAGTTTTGCGCGCATCGGTCGAGTGCTGGCGCCGTTGATTTCGATGACGCCGCCGTCCATCGATCAACCAACACCGGGCGACTTATGGCAACTCGGCAAGGTCGGATTGGCCTTTCGCGGACTCGGCAAAAAAGATGAATACCGGCTGCTGCGTTGGGGACCAATGGCGGTCGCGGATCTCGTGAGCGAGTGGTTTGAAACGGAACTCCTGCGCGCCACTATCGCTGCGCGTGGAATTTATGGCGCGTTTGCCGGTCCATGGTCGGCGGGAACGAGTCTCGGTCTACTCTGGCAAGCGGCGATGGATGGAAGCGCGATTGGATCAGCTTCTTATCCGAAGGGTGGGCTTGGTGCTTTATCCGAGGCATTGGCGAACGCAGCCATGGCCGCTGGCGCAGAGATACGCACGAGCGCCGGCGTTTCGGGAATTCGAGGCCTTGATGGGGACAAACCGAAAGTGGTGCTCGAGGGCGGTGAGGAGATCGAAACGCGCGCCGTTGTTTCGAACGCCGATCCGCGCACGACATTTTTGAAGCTCGTCGATCCGGTCGATCTCGATCCGAACTTCCTTTTGAAGATCCGAAATTATCGCGCCCCAGGTGTGGTTGCGAAGATCAATCTCGCGCTTTCGGCGTTACCGGAATTTCGCGGCGTGGATAGCGAGTCCAAACTATCCGGACGCATTCACATCGGACCGGAAATCGATTATCTCGAGCGTGCCTTCGATGCTTCGAAATACGGCGAGTTCTCGCCTGATCCCTATCTCGACATCAACATTCCGTCACTCGGCGATCCCTCGCTTGCGCCGGCCGGTCAACACGTCATGTCGATTCACGTGCAGTTTGCGCCTTACAAGTTGAAAGAAGGCGATTGGACCACTCGGAGTGAGGAGTTTGCCGATAACGTGATCGGCAAGTTAGCAGCGTACGCTCCGGGGCTGCGCGATCTGGTAATTGCCGGACAGGTAATCACACCACACGATCTGGAACAGACTTACGGACTCAGCGGCGGTCACATTCATCACGGCGAACAGACGCTCGATCAGTTTTTTACTTTCCGGCCGTTGATTGGCTGGGCGCAATATCGAACGCCGCTGAAACGCGTTTATCTTTGCGGCGCCGGCACGCATCCCGGCGGCGGCTTGACGGGTCTGCCCGGCGCAAATGCCGCCCGCGAGATCGCGCGCGATTTCAAAGCAGGCAAAGTATGACGAGACGAAGTTTCGCGAGCGACAACAACGCCGGTATCCATCCGGAAGTGATCGATGCCATCAGTGCGGCGAACGATGGTCACGTCATTGCCTACGGCGACGATCCGATCACGGCGCGCGCCGTGAAGTTGTTTCAGAAACACTTTGGCCGCGACATCGCAGTTTATTTTGTTTTCGGCGGCACTGGCGCAAACGTCCTCGGACTAAAAGCGATCACGAAATCGTACCAGGCAATTATTTGCGCTGAGACTGCGCACGTGAACGTCGACGAATGCGGCGCGCCGGAAAAGTTCACCGGGTGCAAACTGCTCTCACTCCCGACTGCCGACGGAAAACTCCGCCTCGAACAACTGCAACCGCTCCTGCACACGTTCGGCAACGAACATCACGTGCAGCCCGGCGTGATCTCCGTCTCGCAGGCCACAGAAATGGGCACGGTTTATACGAAGAAAGAGCTGAAGGCGCTCGCAAATTTTGCGCACGACAACGGCATGTTGCTTCACGTTGACGGCGCGCGTATTTCGAATGCGGCCGTCAGTCTTCAAGCGAGTCTGAAAGAGATCACGGCTGACGCCGGCGTCGACGTGCTCTCGTTCGGCGGCACAAAAAACGGAATGATGTACGGCGAGGCGGTGATCTTTTTTGATAAGAACCGCGCGGGCGATTTCAAGTACATACGAAAGCAGGGCATGCACCTGCCGTCGAAGATGCGATACGTCTCCGCGCAATTTGAAGCGTTATTAACAAATGATTTGTGGAAGCGAAGCGCCGCGCATTCAAACCGGATGGCGCAAATCCTCGGAAGCGAACTCGCGAAAGTGCCGGCGATAAAGTTGACGCAGCCGGTTGAAGCAAACGGCGTCTTCGCCATCGTGCCGCGCAAGTACATCCCACAACTTCAGAAGAAATACTTTTTCTACGTGTGGAATGAAGAGATCTCGGAAGTGAGATTGATGACGTCGTTTGATACCACTGAAGACGACATTCACGACTTCATCAGCTTTGTGCGCAAGACGGTCAAGTGAGAAAGCCCCTGGACGGCGATTACGATGAGCATGATCCAGAACACGTAACGTATTCGATAAAGCGCGCCGGCATTTACTACCACCAGGCCCAACGCGATAAGCCCGACAGCCGCAACCAGAAACAGCAACCACATGCGCGTGTTATGGCGTTCCCGCCACAGGCAAAATCCCACGGCAAGATAAAGAAAATACATCGCGAGTGTTTCCAGCCCGCTTAAGAGACGCCCGGCGAAACCGAAGCTTCCCGCTTGCACCCACATGTTTGGAAACGGCGCGAAGAAACCGATTACAGCAGCGCGTGGAAGAAACCTGAGCATGTCGCCTACACTCGCGAATCGCACCTCCGAGTCGATGTCTGACGCGCGTGAGCTTGAAAACCGAAAGCCGGCGCGGCGGTCCGCGATCTGGCTGATCACTCTCGACCCAACTCCACGCGACTCCCTCAGCACGGATGAAGAGGGTATTGCGAGGTGCGTGGCCGGTGGTTTAATGCCGGGCAACGTCGTGCTTTCGAGTCGATTTGGAACGAGGAGAGTGGCTGCAACGATCGCGAGTATCACGATCGTGTTGCCGGCCATGAACCGGTCTTCCCGCATCATGCGCACGACGAGCATCAAGATACCCAGAAAGACTGCGACAATGACGATGTTCCACATGTTGCCGCGCGTGATCCAAAACACCGTAACCACGAGCGCGCCCGCGATCGCGAGTCCGATCGCTTTGGGCCATCGCAACTCACGCGTCAACAGCAACACGAGTAGGATCATTAACACTAGAAAAGAGAGAATCGCGAGTGGATCGCGGATAAGTTGCGTCGAGTGAAGCAGGAATGAGGGCCACAGTCCTACAAGCGCGGCGGCGATGAGGCCGGTGCGGGCGTTGAAAATCTCACGGCCTAAATAGTAGATGCAGCTCAGGATGCCGAGATAGTAGAGCAGGTTCAACGCTTCGGCGGCGAGGATGTTATGGCCCAGAAGCCTTCCAAACGTCGCGAACGTCAGCGAGTAAAGCTTCGAGTGAAAAGGCACTTTCGCTTGTAGCCAGATGCGGAAGCCGTAAGCCTGCCAGTCGTTGACGAGCACGGACCCGATTTTTTGATACGTTGCGCCGTCGATTGCGAAGCTCACGCCGATGCCGTTTTGGTCGAACGTGTTTGGCAGAAGCTGATAATGACCAATGAAGAAGATCGTGGTCGTCAGTGCGATGTGGAGGGCGGCGGCGATTAAAAGATAACGCACGTTTGGGATTCTATTACAGGATTGCCGTGATTTGCATGATATCCTGTGAATCCTGTTGAATCATGTGATGGTAGGCACAGCCTCCCTCTTTAAGTGGTGGCTTAATTTGAACGACTGTTCTCCGTGTTCTCTGCGGACCTCTGTGCTCTCTGCGTTTAATATGCCTGGAATGCAATTTACGCAGAGACCACAGAGGTACGCAGAGGACTCAGAGTTTTGAAATTAAGACACCACCCCTCTTTACTCAGCATTGACGTCGGCACGTCCGGCGTGCGCGTCGCCTTGTTTGACGAGCACGGGCTGGAAATTCCCGGCGCTCGGGGCAAAAGCGGCCGTTACGTCGCAACCGGCGCGGACTTCGGCGAACTCGATCCCGACATTCTCGTCACCGAAGTTATCCAAAACATTGATCAGTTGCTTGCAGGCGTTTACTCCGGTGGACCGATCGAGTTAATCGCGATCTCAACTTTCTGGCACAGCCTGATCGGCGTTGATGCAGACGGGCGCAGGACCACCGCCCTAATGACCTGGGCCGACACTCGCGCTTCCGCGGCAGCGAAAGATTTACGTTCGCAATTTAATGAGCTGGAAATTCACGCACGCACCGGTTGTCGCTTTCACGCGAGCTACTGGCCCGCGAAGTTGCAGTGGTTGAAAAACGAGCACCGCGAGGCATTTACCAACACTCGTTCGTGGATGGGATTTGCCGAGTATCTCTGCCTGCGATTATTTGGAGATCCGGCCACGAGCGTCTCGATGGCGTCGGCCACCGGGCTGTTTAACCAGCGAAACCGTGATTGGGATCACGATTTTATCTCGTCACTCGGAATCTCACCCGAAACGTTGCCGCAGATCAAAACAGAAATAAACTTACGTCTTTCTGATGTTTTCGCATCGCGCTGGCCCGCTCTCGCGCAGGCTCGCCTGGTAACGATTGTCGGAGACGGCGCGGCCAACAACATCGGCGCGGGCTGTAGTACAAAAGAAAAAGTCGCGTTGATGATCGGCACGTCAGGCGCGATGCGCGTCGTGTTTGCAGGTGAACCGCCGGCGGAAGTTGCGCCTGCGCTTTGGAGTTATCGAGTCTGCCGGCGTCGCGTGGTAATCGGAGGCGCTTTGTCAGACGGCGGCGGCGTGGTCCAGTGGCTGAGAGAATCGTTGAACCTCGATAACGATCGCGCGAGCTTGGAGAAAGAATTAGCGTCACTCGAACCCGATGCTCACGGACTCACGATCCTGCCGTTCTGGTCAGGCGAACGAAGCACCGGCTGGTCAGCCGATGCGCGTGGCGGCATTTTTGGACTTCGACACCAAACCACGCCCGTTGAAATACTGCGTGCAGTGCTCGAGTCGATTGCATATCGCTTTGCGTTAGTTGCACGCGCGCTCGATCGCATTGCGCCGGGCGCGACGATCGTCGCATCGGGTAACGCGCTCCGGTCGTCTCCCGTTTGGACGCAAATCATCGCGGATGTTTTGGGGCGGCCGCTCGTCGCCGGCGGAACTCCGGAAGCATCGATTCGCGGCGCTGCCTTGCTTGCGCTGGAAGCGGTGGGCAAAATAGGCATCGCAGAAGATTCAATTTCAGTTGACGGAGTGTTCGAGCCTGACATGACGCGACATGCTCGTTACCAGCAGGCGCTCGCACGTCAGGTTGATCTCTATGAACGACTTAATGACCGTTAAATCAGTTCCTCGCAAAGGCGCAAAGGCGCAAAGGCAGGACAAAATTCTTCGAACAGGAAACCAACAAATGAGCGCGCCCGTGCAGAAAGAAAACTCCAACATCACTCCCGAACTCGATCAACTCTGCATCAACACTATTCGCACGCTATCGCTCGACGCGGTGCAGAAGGCGAATTCCGGTCATCCGGGTTTGCCACTCGGCGCCGCGCCGATGGCGTACGTTTTGTGGACTCGTTTCCTGCAACACAATCCGCGAAATCCGAAGTGGGAGAATCGAGATCGCTTTCTGCTCTCAGCGGGTCACGGTTCGATGTTGCTCTACTCGCTGCTTCACCTGACCGGTTACGATCTTCCTCTTGACGAGTTGAAAAACTTTCGGCAGTGGGGCTCGAAGACACCTGGCCATCCTGAGTATGGTCTAACGCCGGGTGTGGAGATCACGACGGGCCCGCTGGGTCAGGGCTTTGCAAACGGCGTGGGGATGGCGATGGGCGCCGCTCATCTCGCGGCAAAGTTCAACAAAGACGGGTTTCCACTTATCGATCACTATGTTTACGCGATCGTTTCAGACGGCGATCTGATGGAAGGTGTGGCTGCCGAATCAGCGTCGCTCGCCGGTCATCTCAAGCTCGGCAAACTGATCTATCTCTACGACGACAACAACGTGACGATTGAGGGTTTCACGAGTCTCGCGTTTAGCGAAGACGTGCCGAAGCGTTTCAAATCGTACGGCTGGCACACGTCGACAGTCGACGACGGCAACAAGCTCGAAGACATCGAAGCCGCCATTCGCGAGGCGCAGTCAGTGAAAGACAAACCAAGCCTGATCTCCGTCAAGACGGTGATTGGATTTGGCATGCCGACCCAGGGCACGCGCAAAGCGCACAGCGACGCGCCTGGTGAGGATGCGGTGCGCGAAACGAAGCGACATCTCGGCTGGCCGGAAGACAAGCAGTTTTACATTCCGGAGGAAGCGCTTTCGCATTTCCGCGAGGCTGTCGATCGTGGCGAGCAACTCGAGACGGATTGGCGCGCCCTCGTCGAAAGTTACGAACAGACGCATTCGGACGAAAGCAAGACGTGGCGGGCGACGATGAGTGGCGAGTTACCTGCCGGTTGGGAAGATTCGTTGCCGAAGTTTGAAGATGCAAAGCCTGTGGCGACGCGTGTTGCGAGTGGTGAAGTGATAAACGCGCTCGCGCCGGTGCTGCCGGCGCTGATTGGTGGTTCGGCGGATCTCGGCGTTTCAAACAACACCGATATCAAGGAGGGTGGCAGCTTTGCGGCGAATGCTTACGACGGGCGAATACTGCACTTCGGCGTGCGTGAGCATGCGATGGGCGCGACGCTCACGGGCATGTCTTTGAATGGCGGCTTGATTCCGTATGGCGGAACGTTCATGACGTTCTCGGATTACATGCGGCCCGCGATCCGTCTGGCGGCTCTTTCGGAAGTTCAGGTGATTTATGTTTTCACTCACGACTCGGTCGGTCTGGGTGAAGATGGTCCAACGCACCAGCCGATCGAACACCTGGCGGCGCTCCGCGCAATTCCGCATCTGTTCGTGATTCGTCCGGCGGATCCGGCGGAAGTTAGTGAGGCGTGGCGAATCGCGATTTTGCGCCGTCACGCTCCGACGGCGCTCGCGTTGACGCGGCAGAAGGTTCCCGTGATCGATCGCAAGCAGTTTGCGAAAGCGGATGGATTGCGCAAAGGGGCTTACGTTCTCGCGGATTCGGAAACGACGCCGAAACTGATCCTGATCGCTACGGGTTCGGAGGTCTCCGTCGCGCTTGAAGCGCGCGAGAAGTTGGAGGCGGAAGGTATTCCCACGCGAGTCGTGTCGATGCCCTGCATGGAGTTGTTTGAAGAGCAGTCGCGGGAGTATCGCGACGAGGTTTTGCCGCCTTCGATCACGGCGCGGCTGGCGGTTGAAGCAGGTGTGCGACAGGGTTGGGATCGATATGTTGGCCCAACGGGCGATGTGATTTGTCTCGAACGTTTTGGCGCGTCAGCGCCGGGAGAGATTGCGTTGCGAGAGTTGGGATTCAATGTTGATAACGTCGTGAAGCATGCGCAAGGGCTGTTATGACAAGATTACAGAATTTTCATGATTGACAGGATGAGAATTGCTATCGGCGCGGATCATGGCGGCTATCCACTCAACGAGCGTGTGACTGAAGAACTGCGGGACGCCGGGCACGAATTGCTCGACTTCGGCACTCACGACGGCTCCGTTCCGGACGATTATCCTGACTACGCAAAACAGGTTGGTGAAGCCGTGCAAAACGGCGCGGCTGAGATTGGGATACTGATCTGCGGCAGTGGCGTCGGCGCTGCCGTCGCCGCCAACAAATTTCGCGGCATCCGCGCGGCCCTTTGCGGCGACACGTATTCAGCGCACCAGTCACGCGAGCATGACGACTGTAACGTCCTGTGTCTCGGGGCGAGGGTAGTTGGAGTGGAGCTAGCGCTCGAAATCGTTCGCGCTTTTGTGGCGGCGCGTTTCAGCGGCGAAGAACGCCATCGCCGCCGCCTCGCAAAGATTCAGGCTTTTGAGAACGATTGGGCCAAATAAACTTCAACGCACCCGGCAACAACTGAAACTGCACCGGCGTCACTCCCCGCACGTTTCCATCAGCTTCAAGCGGCATCGCATCCTGCACCAGAAACGTTTCGATATTCACCATGGTGCCCTGCGCGATTGCGACTTTCGAATTCCTGACGTGACCTCCCGTGTGTATGCGTGAAAGCTCCGTCACGACGTTTGCGCGATTGAGACCCGAAGCCGTGATCACGTCCAGCTTGCCGTCGTCGATATTGGCCCACGGCGAGAGCATCATCCCGCCGCCCGCGTAAAGACCATTTGCGACAGCTACCAGGTTCATTGGACCATCCATCGCAGTTTCACCATCAACCGTGATGCGCACGCGACGCTCGCGCCAGGCGGCCAAAGCGCCGACAGCCGCGAATACAAATCGAAACTCGCCTGAGAAGTTGCGCATAAACTTTCCCTGCGCCGCGACGCGGCCTGCCGTTTCACCGCCGATGCCCATCGTCGAAGCGTTGATACAGATGAACGGCTTTTCGAAGTTGTTACAACGCCCGTAGAGCACGTCGATATTTCGCGTCTCGCCTCTCGCCGCGATGAAACGAGAGCACGGTATCGATCCAGTGTTGCAAAGGCGCGCGATGGCCACGGAGTCCACGTGCGAAATCGTCGCCGGTGCCGGTGGGTAGAAGCGCAAGATTCGCGGCAGGATTGATTGGCGCGGGAGGTTTGGCTAAATCGTCGTCAAACTCGAAGAAGCCTTCCGCGACTTCGCTGAGCGTACCGTCGCCACCGACTACGACGATCGTCTCGACGCCGGAACGCAGCGCGGCGCGCGTGCGGCTCGTCGCATCGCCGGCAGAGTTGGTTTCGTAGGTTTGATACTCAACGCGAGCGGCGTCGAGCTGTTTCTGAATTGTGGGCCAGGAACGCCGCGCTTTGGCGGCGAGTGGATTGATGATAACGAGGGTTTGCATGAAGGCCATCCACAGATTACACCGGTTCCGGGCAATCTGTGGATGGCATTTTCCGGTTAGCCGCGGCCGCGTGCTCTGCTGGCTGCCTGCGCGAGCTCGCGAGCGCGTGGCATTGCATCGACGGCGCGCGCGATCTGCGGATCGGCGTCGTTGAAGACCTGGGTCGCGGTCCGGAAGCCGTAGGCGGCTGACAGCACGTTGTAGCGCAACTGTCTTTCGGCATAGGTGCGCGCACTTATCGAGCTGGTCTGGCGTGACTTTGAACATCGGTTTGGCGGCGGCGAATTTCTTCAACTCTTTGAAGAGAGGGTCAGAAACCGGATAGTCCTCGCTGACGAGTTCGTGATCGAAGTCGATCGCCGTTTGAACCTTGTACTTCTCGAAACCCGCGCACTCGTCCGGTCGTCAGCTCGAGTGAAAATGCAAACAGAATGTCGCGCAGGTGTCGCTCAGCGGCGGTGATCGTGCCCGGTTTCACTGTTTCATCCGGGGCGATACCGCCGCCACCGTAAACGGCGCGTCCGGTATCCGTGTGGCTTTCCGGACCGGTTTGCTGCGGATTGGGCTGATTGTTCTTGTCAGCCGCGAGGCCGCCCGGGAAGTAGTAGTTGTAAAAACCGCCGCCGGAATAATCGCGCTGAATCAGGCGTCCGGATGGCGTGAAGTATTTTGCGATCGTCAACAACAAAGCCGAGTCGTAATCCAACTGGAAGGGAAACTGTACGAGTCCCTTGCCGAATGTCGTTTCGCCGACGATCAGCGCGCGATCGTGATCCTGGAGCGCACCCGCGACGATTTCAGCCGCCGACGCCGTGTCGCCGTTGACGAGGACGACGACCGCTACGTTGTCAGGATTTTGATTCACCGCCGCATACGATTGTGAACTGTCGCGGAATCGACCCTTCTGCGAGACGATCATCTGTCCGCGTTGCAGGAAAGTGTTTGCAACACGAACGGCTTGAATCAGCAGCCCGCCGCGATTGCCGCGCAGGTCCAGCACCAGCATGTTCATGCCTTTGCCGTGCAGGTATTTGAGCGCCTGCTCAAACTCGTCTGCCGTGGTCAGGTTGAACCCGCCGGTCATGGCGACGTAACCGACGCCCGGTCGAAGCATGTAGGCTTGCGCAATCGAAGGCAGCGAAACAGCGTCGCGAACGATGCTAACCGTTTCAGGTTGTTTCGTCGCCGGACGTTCAACTGTAACTTTGACCGTGGTTCCGCGCGGTCCGAGCAAAAACTTCCGCACTTCCGGATAGGTCTTGCCCTTCATCGAATTTCCGTCGACCGCCAGAATGCGATCGCCGAATCGCAGTCCGGCGCGTGCGGCCGGTGATTCCGGGAAGGTGGCGCGAATGAAAGTATTGACGTCAGCGCCTTCGCGAAGATCTTCGATGGTGGCGCCAATGCCGAAGTATTCCGAACGTTGTTCGGTGCGGAAAGAAGCGTATTCAACCGGATCGAAATAGGTCGAGTGCGGATCCAGAACGCTCAACATGCCGCTGATCGACGATTTGAAGATTGCGTTGTAATCCAGTTTTTTGCCGTCAATGTGATTCGACTGGATCACTGACAGGGCTTCGGCAAGATCGCTTTTAATCGCCGGCATCGATGGAGTCCGCCTTGCCATTCGTGGTCCCGTTTGCGGAAGTCGGTCGGGAGTGGTTGTCCTCCGGGCGGATCGGGTTTGCTGGGCAATAATCAATGCAGGGAGTGCCAGGGCAAAAACGAGGAATAAAATTCCCGGGGCAAAAGAGCTTTTTCTCACGCAACCCTCCTAAAACCTGTATATCGCTTGTTGCTGACTCGAGCGCCGGGTTCCGGTTGGAAACACGGGGACGCCAGAATAACACGAAGCAGCGGAGCTTTTGAATGTACGCAGGGCGTCAAACGAAGTTTTCTTAAATCGCCGTAGGCATGTAGATGCCGCTATTAGAACTTTCGTCGCCCACAAATTGACAAGCTTTCCTCGCAAAGGCGCAAAGACGCAAAGGGAACTCTTAATCTGCCTTTGCGTCTTTGCGCCTTTGCGAGGAAAGTTTTTCGTATATTATGGCCCGCAAGCTTTCCCACAGACATTTCGACGGAGGATTTTGAATGCCCACTACGCTTAAAAAGGGATAATCTTTTGTCTTTCGCACAATCGCACCGGGAGGAGTATGAGACGCTCTTGCAGCGTTTTGTCGAAACTCCCACTGTCTCCGTCGATCCAAACCACTTAGACGACATAAAAAAAGGCGTTGAGCTGACCGTTGAGACGATCGAAAACTTTGGCGGACGCGCCGAAGTCTACCGCGCGGACAAAGGAAATCCGGTCGTTCATGGCGTATTTGGCAATGACAATAAGTTGCCGACAGTCACTGTCTATAACCACATCGACGTTCAGCCCGCCTCGAAGGAAACGGAGCCATGGGACACGGAACCGTTTGTGTTTACAAAAAAGGGCGACACTTACTACGGCCGCGGAACCACTGACGATAAAGGGCCCGCACTCACGGCTCTGTTTGGCGCTCGCGCCGCAATCGAGGCCGATGTCCCGGTGAACATCCGTTTTCTCTGGGAGTTTGAAGAGGAGATCGGGAGTCCGAATTTCGAGAAGATCATTACGAAGGCTGCGCCCAGCTTGCGCACGGATTCGGTCGTTGTTTCTGACACGGTCTGGGTCTCGAGGAATCGTCCCGCGAGTTCGGCGGGACTGCGCGGGCTGCTCGGTTTTATTCTGCGGCTCGAAACAGGGACAGTCGATACACACTCGGGCGAGACGGGCGGCGCGTCGCGAAATCCGATTGCCGAGTTGATGCAGGTGGTTTGCGACATCTACGACGTGCGGACCGGCAAAATTAAAATCAAAGGCTTCTACGACGACGTGATTCCGCCGTCCAAACAGGAACTGCAGGACTGGGTAAACTGCGGCTTCACCACCAGAGCGTTCAAGAAAGCGCACCACTTGAAGAAGATGCGATCGGAAGATCCGCTCGAAGTGATGAAACGAATCTGGGGTATGCCGACACTCGAAGTTCACGGAATTGTCGGTGGGTACCAGGGGCCGGGCTTGAAATCGATCGTGCCGCCACGAGCGGAGCTGAAGGCTTCGTGCCGCCTAGTGCCGGTTCAGGATCCGGCAAAGATCAAGAAACTGATTGCGGCCGCGGTGAAGGAAAAAAATCCGGACGTGCAGGTCCATTTCGAACATGCGGCGCCTGCGTTTCGAACGGTGCTCGAAGGTGAGTTACCGAAGGCTTTGAAGCGCGCGGTAAAGTTTGCGTTTGGACGTGAAGCGGTTTTTGTTCGTGATGGTGGGACGATTGGCGCGATGACGAGTATTGAGAAAGTTTTGAGGTGTCCGGTGCTGTTCCTGGGTTTGTCACTGCCGGAGCACGGTTATCACGCGCCGAATGAGAATTTCGATTGGCAGCAAGCCTCAGGCGGGATGGTAGCGTTTGCGAAGTACTTTGAGGAGATCGCAAATCTGCCACGATAATAGGCAGTTCAGCCACAAAGAGGCACAAAACGCAGCAACTGAAAATGACATTTATGATTTATGTGCTTCTTTGTGGCTAATTAAATCAGGCAGGAAAGGCGTTCTTCGTTTAGCCGGATGAAGCCTGTTTTTCGTAGAAGCTGCGCGCTTGCGGGTTTTCGAGATGCACGGCGACGTCGATTCTTGTGACGGCTTCTTTTCGCAGTTGATCTTTCAGCTGGTTGAGTAGTTCTGTGCCGACGCCCGCCCGCGGCGGTCCGGTTTTACGGAAACGTCGTCGAGCTTCGCCACCACTGAGCCCATCGACGTCGAGATCGCGAAACATACCACGCAGATTCCCGCGACGCCGCGCTCGTCGTAAGCCATCCAGACAAATCCCAGCTCGGGATGCTCCAGAAACAGATCGAGCGCGTTATTCAAACCCTGTAGCCCGAGATCGCCATACGCCTGGCTGCTCGCGAGGTAATGCTCATCCTCGCGCAGAAAGTCGGTCAACATCTCGAACGCGTCACGCACATCAGCCGCGTCCATTTTTCGGCAGGTAATCCCACTCACGCGCTTAATGATGCCACAAACAGTGAATTAAAGACCAAAAACCCAAGTCCAAAGGCCATTTCGCGCGATGATATAATCCCGCCTCCGCGTCGTTAACCAATTAGTCCCATTCCTTTAGAACACAGGTCAGGAGCCATGAAAAAGACAACCACTCTCTTTGCCGCAGCACTGTTTCTGCTCACTACCATCTCCGCATTCGGCCGCGAGGCGCGGCTGGTGCGCTACCCTCATTATCACAACGGCCGCATCGTCTTCAGTTATCTCGGAGACATTTGGACCGCTGATGAAAATGGTCAGAACGTCCAGCGGTTGACCGTCAACCGCGCGCGAGACGTCTACGGGCGTTTCTCTCCGGACGGAAAGTGGATAGCCTTCTCGAGTGACCGTAACGGAAATCTCGACGTCTTTATCTATCCCCGCCGGCGGCGGTAATGCGAAACAGCTAACCACACACTCCGCCGACGACACCGTGCTGGGATGGTCCTCCGATTCGCGCTAACGTACTCTTCAGCAGCAATCGTGGTGAAGACTTCATGCCGCAGCTTTACCTCGTAAGTCTCGAGGGCGGCATGCCGGTGGAAAGCCGGGACTGACATGGGAGTGAGGGTTCTTATTCACCTGACGGACAACGTCTCGCCTATAACCAGAAGTCGCAGGCTTACTGGCGCAAGTTTTATCGCGGCTCGTATCAGAGCGACATCATGATAATGGACGTCGGCGCGAAGAAGTTTACCCAGATCACTGACTTCGATGGCCTCGATTCGTGGCCCATGTGGGGACGCGACGGTTTCATTTACTTCGTGAGCGATCGCGACGGCAACGGTCTTACAAACATATGGCGCGTTTCCGAAAGCGGCGGTAAGGCAGATCGCGTTACGACCTTCAAAGCCGGCGACGTGCGCTGGCCCGCAATCAGTTCCGATGGAAAGCGTGATTGTCTTCGAGCACGATTTCGGCATTTGGAAATTTGACGTCAACTCGAAACGCGCAACGCCGATCAAGCTTGAACATCGACTGCCGAGACACAGGAAAACTTGGCGGAAGTGCAGTCGTTCAATTCGCAGGCTGACGATTACGATCTCGCGCCGTCGTCACGACGCGATTGCGTTTTCGATTCATGGCGAGATCTTTACTGCGCCAGTTGAAGAAGGCGATCTCAAGCAGGTGACTGATGGTTCCGCCCGCGATCGAAACATTGGCTATTCGCCTGATGGCAAGTGGATTTCTTATGTTTCGGATCAAAGTGGACGTGAAGAGCTTTACGTAGTGCCCGTTGACGGTTCAGCTCCGGCGCAAAGGTCACTGACATCGACGCGCTGAAACTGGGTTACAACTGGTCGCCCGATTCGAAAGACATTGCGTTTTCGTCGTCTGACGATAAACTGCGCAAGCTCATGGTCGCGACAAAGCAAGTGACGGTTCTCGATACCTCTCGATACGGCGGATTCAGCGCGCCGGTTTGGTCGCCGGATGGAAAGTGGATCGCCTATTCAAAGCCTGACATTTCGCGCACGACAGACATCTACATGGTTGCGTCATCAGGCGAAGAGAAAGAGCCGCACAAAGTAACCTTTGATTCAGGCAACGATGCCGGACCGCGGTTTGCACCGGACGGCAGGAAGCTCTTCTTTTTACGCGTCGAATCGACGACGGGAAACACGCCAAACTCAGTTCAAATCTACTCAGTGTTGCTCGAGCGACAGGAGAAGGATCCTGACGATCCGGAGGAACGCGAAGCAGAAGCGCCTGCGCCACCGGCCGCGGAAGGCGCCGCCGAGGGCGCAGCACCGGCCGCACGTCGTGGTCCAGCCGGCTAATCGACCACCACGCGAGATCAAAGTCGACTGGGCCGGACTCAAACGTCGCACCCGGCAGGTCACACGCATGCCTTTCCCGATTCCGAATTTCGCTGTCGCACCTGACAGCCGCACGATTGTTTTCGTCACCACTGAACCGGCGGGCCTGGCGACCGTTCCCGTGATTTATTCGATTCAGGATGACGGCCGCCGTTTGACGAGAATTACCGCGGGACAACCGCCAAACGAGGGCGGCGATGGTCCAGGCGGCGGTGGAGGTTTTGGCGGCGGAGTTTCCGATCTGAATATTTCACGCGATGGCCGCACGCTCTTTTTCCGTGAGCGGAACGCGATTTATTCGGTGCCGTTGGCGGCAGCACGGCGGCGCAGGAGCTGGAGCAGCGCGGCAGCAGCAGCCGCCGGAACCGCGCGTGAGGCGACTACGAAGACGGATCAATTTCAACGTCCGCGTTCAAATCGATCGTCCGGCGGAATGGGCCGAGATGTTTGACGATGGCTGGCGAACGATGAAGTATCGTTTCTACGATCCGAACATGCACGGAATGGATTGGGATGCGATGCGCGCGAAATATCGTCCGCTCGTGGAATACGTCGGCGACCGCCAGGAATTGCTCAACATCATCAACGAGATGATTGGTGAGTTGAATGCTTCACACACGGGCGCGGCGCCGCCGCCGCGTGGACCAGCCGCCGGCGGGGTTTCCACGTCGCATCTCGGGATCGAGCTCGAGCCTGATAGCGCGGCCGGTCGTTATCGCGTCACGCACATCTACGAAGAAGGTCCGGCTGATAAAGACTGGGTGCGCGTGAAAGTCGGCGACTACCTGCTCGCGATTGACGGCAAGCCCGTTAAAGCGGGTGACGATTACTGGTCGCTCCTGAACATGCGTCTCAATCGCAAGGTGAACGTTACATTCAACTCGAAACCGGCGGAAGACGGCGCCTGGACCACGCGTATCGAAGCAATCTCCGGAAACGCTTACAGCCAGTTGCGTTACGAGCGTTGGGTCAACGAAAGGCGCAAGAAAGTCGATGAACTTTCCGGCGGCCGCATCGGCTACCTGCACATCCAGGCGATGAATCAACCGTCTCTCAGAAGATTTGAAAAAGAGATTCGGGAGTATCGCAACAAGGAAGCGCTCGTCATCGATCAACGTTGGAACGGCGGCGGCAACATCGAGCAGGAACTGCTTGCGATCCTGGTCCAACGCCAGTATCAGGTGTGGCAGCCGCGTGGCACTGAAGCCACGACTCGTCCGTTTGCAGGGTTCTTCGGTCCGAAGATCGTTTTGCAAAACTGGCGCTCGGCGTCCAATGCGGAAATGTTTCCGGCGGGGTTCCGTGCGCTCGGGTTGGGCAAAGTGGTCGGCACGCCCACGATGGGCGCTGTGATTGGAACGGGTAGTTACAGCTTGATTGATGGCTCAACCGTTCGCACGCCTGGAGTTGGTGTGTTTCTTGCGGATCCGAAACGCACGAACATGGAAAACTACGGTGTGCAGCCGGACATGCTGATCGATAACAAACCGGAAGACACACTCGCCGGACGTGATCGACAACTTGAAGCAGCGGTTGAGGACTTGATGAAGCAGTTGAACGGCGCGCGTCGCAACATCGCAACGGAACAGCAGCAACGCTAGAACTTTTCAATCCAGCAGATTACACAGACACTTCCGTGTAATCTGTGGATTTCTGTTTTTGTTTACCTGGGAAGCAGAACGGTATCCACGACGTGGATCACACCATTTGATTGATACACATTCGCGATCGTGACTCTCGACTGCCCGCCTTTTTCATCAGTCAGAACTAAGGCGTCGCCATCTATCCACGCCGTCAGTGTTCCGCCGTTGACTGACTTCAGCCCCGCCTTTCCATTTCCCGCCTTGATCTTTTTCGCGATTGCATTGGAATCAAATCTTCCCGGCAGCACGTGATACGAGTCAGGATGTTTGTCAGCATCCCTTTATTTTCCGGCTTGAGGAGCGTATCGACTGTGCCCGCGGGCAGTTTCTCGAAAGCAGTGTTGACCGGTGCAAACACGGTGAACGGTCCCTTGCCCTTCAACGTTTCGACGAGTCCCGCAGCTTTTACCGCGGCAACGAGCGTTGTGTGGTCCGCTGAGTTGACCGCATTGTCGACGATGTCTTTCGACTTGAACATCGCAGCGCCGCCAACCATCGGGTTGTCATCCATTGAATTCATTTGAGCCTGAGCGTGTTGGCTCGCAAGTGTGATTGATGCCACGGCAAGCAGCACCATGACGAATACTCTTTTCACGGCAGTACCTTCCTTGTTGGAACTGATTTGTTAGAACACGCTGAATATACGGAGGCCGTGAAAGAGCGGATTTCCGGGTGGGACCGCGGGGAAGGCAGGAAAAGTCCTGTCTAAGGTGTTTTAAGTTATGGTTTCAGTTTGAAGTCTTCCGGCACAAACTCGATCGACTTCAACACGCCATCGACCTTAACGCGCTTGTCTTTGTTAGGAAGAAAACAAATCACCACGGCACTCTCCGGCTTCCTCGCGCCGCAGGTAGATCTCGCCCTGGATCTTTGGATCGTAGGTGGTGAGCACGATTTCGTCGAAACTCGTGGTTCGAAGTCTCAGTAACCCCGTCGCCGTCTGCACCACGAATACAAGCCCTTTTGGTTCGCATTCGATTTTTACCAGCTTGCCCTGCAACTGCGTCTCGCCGGCATCAGGTTTTCTGAGCACTTCGCGCAAGTATTGTGAAGGATCGTCCGGAGCTGCGGGCGAAGTCTGAACCGAGTCGGTATTGAATACGGCCGGCGAACCGCGTTCAGATGTCGCAGCTCGTTTCGCTTCTTCGTCGAACGCTTTCTGCTGCGCTCTTTGTTGCTCGACAGCGCTGAGCTGATTCAAAAGCGATTCAGAATGACGGCGCGCCTCTTCGTCGGCGTTTGAATTCGCCACCTGCTCCAGCATCTCACGCGCGGCTTTATAATCACCCTTGTGCAGGTAAAGTTGGCCCAGCATGTACATGAAGTCATGACGGCCGGGTGACGAACTGAGAAGTTTCTTCAGCGACGTGATCGCCTCGTCGATATTCTCACCGGTTACAAGACTCACAAACGCGAGCAGATTGTACGACTCGGGAAAGTCAGGCCGCAGCGCGATCGCTTTTTGCACATGCTCGCGTATCTTCGCGGCAGTTTCAGCCGGGTATCCCGCAATTGCTTGCCCTTCATTCGCACCTGACGACCGGCTCAAAGTGAAAGCGTAATAATAATGGGCCAGGTAGTTTTGAGAGTTTGCTGCAACAGCACGCTCGAGACTCGCATACGCCTCTTTTAGCTTGCCTTCGCGAAAGTAGGCCATACCCAGCGACGCATGGGCCATCGGCAGATTCGGATCGAGCTTCAAGGCTTTCTGAAGATACGTGTAAGCATCCTGGCGATTGCTGTGAAGCAGCAGATCGCCGAGGATATGCCTGCGCTTCGGCTTCAGATAATGTCGTCGTGGTCAACGTTGTGTCGAGCTCGAGCTTTCGTTCGAAGTGACCTTTGACAACGGGGTAGCGATCCTGCTTGATGTAATTCCGCAGCTCCTTTTCCATCGCTTCAAAGGTCATGTCGAACGCCTGTTGAAACGCTCGCTCCATCGGCACCTTCGAGTGGAGCAGTTCGATAAACTTGCCCAACTGGTCCGCTTTGCCCTGTCTGCCGAGAATCAGGTAGTGCATGAGCGCCCACGATTGCGCGTAAAAAATGCTCTGCTTGTTTGTTTCGTTGTACTGTGGCGACTTGTAATCAACTTCGAACAACGTGCGCAACGGCAGCATCTTGTTGTCGCGAAGCAGAAAGACGTGATTGGCGATCGGACTTCCGAGCACGATCTTTTGATCGTCGGTGATGCTGAACGAACTGTAGTATTCGGCAAGTCCTTCGTTGAACCATACCGGAGCGGAATCGAATGTGTTTTCGACGAGCAGATGTGTGTACTCGTGAAAGATGATCGAAAACGCGTCCTGCTGCCCTCTCGTTTCGGTAGTTAACGCGATGTAATTGACGTCGGAGCCCGGGTTGAAAATAGCCCGCGTTGTTTGCGCGCAGTTTGAACGGCCCGTAAGAGCTGTCGCTCTTGAAGGCAACAACCGTCGTCGGCACGGGCGTGTTGAACTTCATTCGCGGAAAGAGATGCGTGAAGACTTCTCGAAACTGTTCGAGTTTCGGCGCCACGCGCTTGACGTCTTTTTCACTGCCGTTCCCGACGATGAAAAAGTTTTTAGTGCGGACGCTGATCCAGGTGTCTTTCGCAACAACGGTTGTGATGGGAGGCCAGTACTAAAAAGCACAGGCTTGCGGCGAGGGTAAAAGTAAAACGCTTCATAATCTTACGGCCCAAAGATGGAGGATTCGGCGAGCCTGAAACCATATTCAAGCGTCACCCACTGGGAGACCGGCTGTCCCGCTTTGATCGCGGGTTTGAATTTGATTTCGCACGCAGCGCGAATGGCGTTTTCCGTCAAGCCGTAGGGCAAACGTCTCACAACCCTGACTCGATCGAGTTTGCCATCCGCGAGCAGCAACACTTTGAGCACCACCACCCCCTGAACTCCCACTCGCCGTGCTTCACGTGTGTATTTCGGATCGGGCTTTGCGGTGATCACCGCTTTTGTGTCGACCTCTTTCGGACTGAAACCGCCAACTTCCGCCCTGTCCAGTAGATGCGCGAGAGTGCCGTCAGAGGTGCATCGATAGTCTTCATCTTTCTCGGCCGTAACCATGTGATCTCGACGGCAACAAAGGTGTGGGAGACGGCGATGGTTTTTCTTCAGGTGATGGGAGTTGGCGCGGGCGGCGGTGTTTTGCTCCTCCTGCCGGACTGAGCGAAGGCGGATGTGCCAAAGATGAGAATGAGGATAAGTGCAGCTCTCAAATGACATTCAATTCTTGACATTTTTATTTTTGTGCGCAGCGCAAAGACGCAAAGTAAGTCACTGGACTTTAACTCTCTCTTTGCGTCTTTGCGGGAAACTACTGTGGCGACTGCGTCTTCACTCTTCCGGGCCGGTACAAGTCGGTCCATGAAGGGCAGGAATTTTCTGACTGATAATCGGATACTTTGGAGCTTCGTCTATATTGATCTGGGTCCAGTGAGCGTAATTTTCAGGCACGTTGGTATCGGCAAAAATTGCTTCCACAGGACATTCGGGAACACACGCATCACAGTCGATGCAAGTATCGGCGTTGATGTAAAGGCGATCGGTTAACTCGTGAAATGCTTCAACAGGACAAACAGCTGCGCAGTCGGTGTACTTGCAATCGACGCATAATTCAACAACTACGTAGGTCATTAGGGAACTAAGCTCCTTTCGATGATGGCGCAAATAGTTATTCACTAGTGAGTGTAATGTCAACAGAAAAGAGCGGATTATTTTTGAAGTGCGGCGGCTTGACGCCGCTTTGTTCTCGACTGTGTGTGTTCGAGACTAAATCGGCGTCAATCCGCCGCACTCCGCAATGGCGAATATTTCCTTACGCGCCCTCGCCGCCTCTCCTCTCAACCTTCCCCGGTCCATTGATCGTCTTATTCACAACCGGATCGCCTCTGTACGTGACAGACGAAGGACCGGAGACCGTCACGTCGAGTTGCTCCGACACGTCAAGATCGACTTTCGAAACACCATTGCTCTCGACCACGGCCCGCGTTGCGCGCAGTTTCTGCGTGTCGATCTTGCCGGCGCCGCTGGTGTCGATATCGATCATCTTGGTGTCCCGTGAAACTGTAATCGACGGTGCGCCCTCGGAGTCGATCTCAAACTTCTCGTTATTCATTCCTTTGATCTCGATCTTCCCTGCGCCTGAAACTGAAAGACCCTTCGAGATTGGGAACCGTAGATCTTAACTTTCACCGGGTCGTCAACCGAGTAGCTCTTTCTATTTTTGAGTCTGCAGCACGCCGTTGCCGATTTCGGCCGTGACGAATGGAAGGACGTTATCGTCGCCCTCGACTTCCAGGCTCGGCTCTTTTTGACAGGTGATCTCGATATTAAAAGCGCCTTCGGTGGAGAGTGAAGTGAATGCCGCGATTTCGCGTTTTTGCACAACCCGCTTACCTGAACCCTGAACCTCGTTGCGCATGCGGTGATGACAACCCGTCACCGCAAACGCCAGCAACAAAACCAACCACGCGAGCTTTTTCATCGGATTCTCCTCCTCAATCTGTCTATTGTTCGCGGCGCGCATACTCGAGCGTGCGAGTGGTGTTTTCAGTGACACTTGAAACTGGTTCGCCGAGCGGCGTCCCCTGCGGCAGACGCAAGTCGTGCGGTGTCGGCATTGTTGCGGTTGCTGAGGTTGATATTTCGTTGTGCGTTCAGTTCGTGCCGAAGAGCTTCGAGAGATTTCTAATCAGCATGAGTTCAGTTACTGCTGATGATCAAAAACATGAACAACATAAAGACGCCGATAAGTTCCTGGGTGACGACGGGCTTCCTTGCGCAGGACCACGGCGCCGCCGAGCATGATTCGAGAAGCCGCCAAGTGCCGATGAGGGTGATGGCGGTAAGAAAGGCGGCTGATCGCGCCGGTCTTTGTTTCCGCTGCGCTCTTTCAAGTTGATTCCGCAGCGGTTGCAGTAGCTCAGGCCTTGGGTTAGCGGTGTGCCGCAGTTTGCGCAATACATTCTGGAATTCTCCTCCAGCGAAGACCGGATTAGCTAAGAAAGCACTTACGGATTTTTCTCGCTGAATCCGTTTCATCCGTGTAATCCGTGCCATTTATCTGCCGGGAACGTAAGTAAACCAAAAATAGATTGCCTGCCCGACACCTATCAAAAAGCCAATCACTGCGCCGAAGAGTTCAATCGTTTTGAGATGTTGCTGTGCGACCGAAAGCACCAGCTCTTCCAGCTTTTCCAGCGGATAATCAGACACCTTCTTGCGCACCAGCCCGCCGACGTCAAACTCGGCGATCGCTACCGGCAAACGCTCACGCGCAGCCTCGGTGATTCGCTCCACCAAAGCCCAACTCGCGCGCTCCATTGCACCCTGGCGAAACATGATCGCCGAGCCTTCCAATCGGCGCAATCAACAGACGCTCGATTTGCGCGCTCAATATCGCATTGATGGTGCGCGCCGTGTCCTCGCGAGACAGCAGGTTCAGCAGACTCCTCGTCAGAAATCGCTTGGCGTGATCGGCGGAATCGGAATCGATCTGTTGCATCACCGACCCGAGCGTTTGCGGGCGAAGCCGATCGAGGGCGTCTGAGAAGTGCGTGGAAAGTGAGTTTGACAAAGCTTCACTGCGAAGATCTCGATGAAACGGTCGCTGATCTGCGACTTCAAATCGCCAAACCTTATCGCATCCAATTGTCCGATGAGCTCGTTCAACGGACGCGCCATCACATTGTCGATCGTCGAATTCAGAAACGCTTCCGCTTCCTGTTCAAAGGCCGGACCGCGCAAGATATTCTTCGACGCGTTTGGGCAGGGTCTTGTTGACGAGTTCGTCAACTTCGCGGTGGATGCGGTCGCGGGAGATGAAGATCTTTTTGAAGAGCGAGAGTTGTTCGTAATACTCGTCGACTTCCAGCTTGATGAACGCGCCAATCTGTTTACGTGTTGTTTGGCTGGTTGCGATTTCAGCGAGGTGATGAACGATCGGCGGCACCTGCTGATCGATGCGATCCTTGATGAACGCGATCGTTTCGGGCGTGAACGTCTCCGCGAGTGTGGCGTTGCTCTGCGAGAGTTCGTCCAGACGTTCAGAAACAAAGTCGCGCACTTTTGTTTCGAAACCATCAGTTGTCAGCAGTCGTTGCACACCCTGCTCGACAAAGCCAAGGGCGCGATCGAGTGAGACGTCGCTGACCATATCGCCGAGGCGACGCTCGAGTAACTGATCCACCTGCTTATCGACAAAGCTTTCGATGGCCTCGGAAGTTTCCTCACTCTTCAGCATCTCGGCGATGTACTCGGCGAGCCGATACTGAATCGCGGAGATCGTATCGAGTATCGGCGCGCGCGCCTGCGACGGGAGTGCTTCGAGAAACGACGGATACACACGCGCGAGCAGATCGTTTGTGTAAGAGCCGACGAAGTCTTCCACCTTGCGCTGAAAGAAACTCGTTTCAAACATCGCATCGAAAACAGTTTGTTGTGAAACGAGTTCGTTGCCGACGGCGTTGCCGATCGATTGGGCCAACTTTTCACGATGGCGAGGAATCATGCCCTGCGGCCAGATGGTCATGCCGAACAGTTTGACAGGCTTGTAGGGATGAAACAGCATCCAGATCGCCAGCCATGCGGCTCCGTAGCCATGAATGGTCGCGACCACTATCCAGGCGATGCCAATCAGCAGCTTCTCTGTCGATGGTTCAATGAATCCCAGCATCAATGGCGCATAGATCTACAGGAAAACTTTGCTGAAAGCATCCTGCAAATCCTGAGAATCTTGTATTCCTGTAAATTTATTCGACGGGATAACCGGCGTTAACCCAGGCTCCGGTGCCACCGGCGACGTTGAGGAGATTTGAAAAGCCCTGTTTTTGCAGCAAACTCGCCGCCGCACTCGATCGATAGCCGCCCGCGCAAATCACTGCCGTCAGCTTGTCTTTCTCGAGTGGGAGGGGACCAAGACTCTTGTCCAGGCTCGCGAGCGGCGCATTCAGAGCGCGTGGCACATGCCCGTTTACATACTCCGCCTGGCGTCTCACGTCGACGATTTGCAGTTCGCCGTTTGCCATCTGTTCTTTCAACTGGGCCACGCTAACCTGCGGAATTGTGTTGACCGAATATCCAGCCTGTTGCCAGCTTTGCACTCCGCCATCCAGATACCCTTTGACGTTCTCAATCCCGACACGCGCCAGACGGACCACCGACTCGTCAACCTGCGCGTTCGTGTCGGCAACCAGGATGATTGGCGCGTTCAACGGAATCAAGCTGCCGGCCCAGATCGCAAATTGCCCGCCGAGTCCGATATTGATCGAGCCGGGTATGTGCGCGGCGCCAAAGTCTCCGGCCGATCTCACGTCAAGTAGAACGTGGTCCTGCCGGCGCAGTTCGTCAACCTGTTTTGGAGACAACGCTGACGGAGGTTGAAGATCAGAAAGTTCGCGCGCGCCCGATCGATTGATCTCTGCGTCCCTGGGGAAGTAACTCGGCGCTTCCGGAAGGTCGGCAGTCATCAGTCTTACAAACTCGTCTTTGCTCATCGGCTTCAACGCGTAGTTGAACTTGCGCTGCTCGCCGATGGTCGAGGAAGTTTCTTTCGACATGTTTCGCCCGCACATCGAGCCTGCGCCATGCGCCGGGTAAACTTCAACTTCATCCGGCAGCTTGAGCAATTTTCCGTGCAGGCTGTCGTACATCATCTCGGCCATCATCTGCGGCGTGTAGCCTTTGCCGCCGGCCAGATCCGGGCGACCGACATCGCCGATAAAGAGGGTGTCGCCGGTTAAGAGTTTTTGTGGTTGATCGGGGAATTCGGTGTCGGTGACGAGAACGCAAATGCCTTCAGGCGTGTGGCCCGGCGTTTCGATAAAGCGCAGCGTAACTCTTCCGACGCGGATTTCTTCTCCGTGGCGCACGGCGCGATGCTCGAACGCGGCGCCGGCTTTTTCACCGAAGACGATCTGAGCGCCCGTGCGCGCAGCGATTTCCTGGTGGCCGCTGACGAAGTCGGCGTGAAGGTGCGTTTCGATCACGTATTTGATCTGAAAGCCCTGCGCCGAGGCCTCGGCGAGATACGCGTCGACGTCACGTTGCGGATCGACAATCACGGCTTCGCCATCCGAACCGATCAGGTACGACGCGTGGGCTAAACAGGCGAGATAAAATTGCTTGAAGTACATGGTGCTTGGTGCTTTGTACTTGGGTCTTGGGTCTTTGGTCTTTGGTCTTGGGTTTGATGTTCAAAGTCCAAAGACCAAAAACCAAAGTCCACGCTAGGGCAATTTATAGAACTCGCGCGCCGGTTTCAATGGACGCAGCATCCAGTAAGGTCGGCGCGTGCCGTCAGGCGAATATTTGTCCGCCGGACGCGTCATCGCCAGCCACTTCTTATACACTTCGCGCGACTTCTGCGTATCGACAAAAATGTCACCCGGCCGATCCCCAGGCTCAGCCGCACGCACACGAACCGCCTGGTGCCAGCAGTGCATCCCTGAGATCGGATCCGGATGAACGGGAAACGTCATGTTCTGATGAACGCCCGCATCCTTCCACCAGATCCGCAACGTGTCAGGATCCTCTGATTTGTACGGCGCAATTCCTTTCTCGCGCTTCAACGCCCACTCGGTGCCGTTGTGGTCCAACTTCACCGTCGCCATCAACTGCCGTTGACCTTCATCAGTCAATTTCCAACGGCCCATGTGATGACTGCACGCCACGATGCCCGGTCGAATTCCTTCCGTCACCCACGCAGCGACAACGTAGTAACCAATCTCTGTTTCGACGCGAACGAGATCCCCGGTGCGTACGCCGAGCTTAGCCGCATGGCTGGGGTGAATCCAAAGCGGATTTGTGTGCGCGATTTCGTCGAGCCACTTCGCGTTCGCGCTGCGCGTGTGAATTTGCACCGCGAGGCGAAACGTCGAGATCAAAATCGTCTGATCTTCCGCGAGATTATCCTTGTGAACGTGACTCTTGAAGTAAACGGGGAGGGCGAGCTCGGGCCAGCCCCAGCTCTTCAGCGTTGTCGAATAAAACTCGAGCTTTCCGCTCGGCGTTGGGAAGCCGCGCTTGATTGTTCCGTCGACCTTGATGCCGGCGAGGCGTCGCCCGTGTTCGTCGCCGTCGGGCAACGGGAGCGGGACGATGTTTGGACCAGCGGGCTTTGGCGCGCTACTAAAAACTCTTCCGAAACGATCTTCCTGCAAGTCTGCCAGCTCTTCTGGTCCAACTGTTTCGTCGTAAATCTTTCCGATCTTCTGCTTCACTTCAAACGCGCCGTACCGTCGCATGAATTCGAGCGGCGTCAAGTTCTCCGCCGCTGCGCGTTCCGGCAGACCGGGAACTGAGTTGTCAAAGATCCATTCGTAATATTCGTCGACGCCGAGACGTGTTCCGGGTTTCTTTTTCGACTCCACGTACTGTCGAATCCCGAGGCTTCCATCCGGATCGATGCGCCATGTCAATTCAAGCCAGAACTCGTTTTCCTCCCAAACCTCGCCCGGATTGACCTGGCGCGTATCGTCAATCGTTTCGCCGCCGCGTTCGCGCGCGGCTTTCATCACCGGCTGGCGAAACCCGAGCCATTGCGCATCGTGCGTTTCGTACGAGTGCAAATCGTGGCGCTCAGAGCCAACGCCCATCGGCAAAATGTAGTCTGCGTAGTATGCGGTTTCGTTCCACGTGGGCGTCAGCGCGACGTAGCAGCCAACAAGATCCGGATCGGTCAACATCTCGATCCACGAAAAGCCGTCGGGGTTGGTCCATACAGGGTTGTATACGCGCGTGAAGTAGACGTCGAGCTTGGCGCGGCCGTCTTTCAGAAAGTGCGGCAGCAGAAACGACATTTCATTCATCGACAATGGGTACTCGCGCGGCCACGTCGTTTCGTTCCACATCTTCGGATGCGGCGGTGTGTAGATCGGGCGCGGTACAAACTTGTTCCACGCATTCGGATAAACGCCGCCTTCCGTCGCGATTGCGCCGAGGAGGGCATTCAACATGAAAAGACAACGCGCGACGGCCCAGCCGCCGCTGACACCTGAGGCAACGCTGCGCCAGTTGTGTGACGAGAAACGCGTTCCGGCAGTAGCGACCACTTTGGCGATCTCTTCGATCATCCGGGCGTCCACACCCGATTCCGCCGCCGCGAATTCAAACGTGTACTCCGCGTAAATCTCTTTCAGCAGCTCTTCGAAAGTTTCGAACGTCGACGGTTTGTCGGAATGTTCGGCGACGAGAAACTCTTTCCAGTTCCACCAGCGCTCGACAAACTCCCGATCGTAGAGATTGTTTTGCACCAGGTAGTTTGCAATCGCGAGCAGGATCGCGGCTTCCGAACCTGGATAAGGCGACACCCAGTAGTCGGCATGTGTCGCGGTGTTTGAAAGACGCGTGTCAAAGACGATCAGCTTCGCGCCGTTTGCTTTGCCGTCGATGACGCGTTGCGCGTGTGGATTGAAGTAATGGCCCGACTCGAGATGCGCGCTGATCAGGAGGATGACTTTTGCGTTTGCATGATCCGGGCTGGGACGATCGAGACCCATCCAGAGTTGATAACCTTCGCGACTGCCCGAAGAGCAAATGTTTGTGTGTGAGTTGTGACCGTCGATGCCCCAGGCGGCGAGAATGCGTTCGGTGAAACCGTCTTCACCGGGGCGGCCGACGTGATACATGATCTCCTGGCGCCGATTTTCAACAATCGCGTTGCGAATGCGTGTGGCGATGGTGTTGAGTGCTTCGTCCCAGGTGGTGCGTTCCCATTTCCCCTCGCCGCGTTTTCCTGCGCGTTTGAGTGGATAGAGAATGCGATCGGGATCGGTGACCTGATTGAGTGTCGCCGGACCTTTGGCGCAGTTGCGACCGCGCGAGCCCGGATGTTCAGGATTGCCCTCAAACTTCTGAACTTCCCCGGAAACTTTGTCTATGTAAGCGAGCAGCCCACACGCCGATTCGCAATTGAAGCAGGTTGTAGGGATGAGCGAATAGTGTCGCTCCTTTCGCCGCGGCCACGCGCGCGAATCAAGCTCGGTCCAATCATCCCAGCGTTCCTTAGGCGGAAACGCCGCCAGATGATTCCGACTCGGTCCCGGGTAAAACGTCTCTTTGTCTGGTTTGTTTGGCCTGCTCAAGTGCGGTCTGTCCTTGTGGAGCTTTTGTAGGAAAGTACGTTACCTGGAAGATCTCCTCGCAAAGGCGCAAAGGCGCAAAGCGCTACCGCGGTTCTAGGGTCTTTCTTTGCGCCTTTGCGCCTTTGCGAGGGAAATTCTTGGCACGAAAAGTAACTCACGCCAGTCATTGCTTTTTCTGGAAAGTAGCCGGTTCATCACTTCTAAGCCTGGAATTGCGGTTACAAGTCCTCTCTTGACCTTGTTTTCAGTCTAACATTATTGGCTTGCTGACCTACTTTTCACGCCAGCGGCACTGATTGTCCGGCCTGCACGTACGCGTGTTCGAAGAGCATTAAACCGATCAGGGCGAGCGGGGCGCCGGCGACGCCGAAGGAAAGGTTTAATACGCTCAGCAGTGCGAGCAATGGCAGCAGACCGCCGAGCAACGAGAGAATTGTGCCGACCCAAAATTCACTTTTGTAACGCCCCTGCACCATCTCCCAAATTGCCAGACGCGAGTGCGCCGTCGGATGTGTAAGCGAAACTTCACCCCAAACCATCAGCAAATGAATCATGCTGGAGAGAGCGAGCGTCCACATGAGCCAAAGTACTTCCCGCCGTATGACGTCCAGAAACGCTAGTAAGTGGTCACTGGTAGTCGCGCCCCAAAACAACACGACAAGCGGCAACAGAATCGCCGCACCCAACAATATTGACTGAAAGAAAAGATGCGGCGGCAGAAGCGGGTTTTGCCACATGTCGCGCGCCTTCGCCTGGGCAAAAAGATATGCAGTGTAAACAGCCGTCAGGATCGAGAGGGGAATACCCGGAATCATCAGCCACGTCTGCAACGTTCTCGAACCAACCCAACTCGCTACAAAATGCGCCGCGAGGACGAGCGTGTAACCCGCGATGATAAATGCGCCCTTCACGAGCCAACTGCGCCACTGCGGACGTGTAAAAATTAGATAAAAACGTTCCGGATGTTCGAGGTCCCAGAGCAGCAAACCGCCCGTGACGGCAAGAAACCCGCCCGAGATGATTGGCGTCGCCCACAACCAGATGGAGTTATTCGAGCTGATCACGCCCAGCAGAACGAGTAACGCTGCAACGATATAAACACCCGAGGCGATCCCCTTGGTCCACGTATAAAGACTGACGCGCCAGTCCCACGGAATCGAATGGGCGACGTCGTATGACAGCAACGCCGCCGCCGAAGAGTTGCTGAAATTCGGATTGCCCGAAACAACGAATCCGGCGCCCTGCTGTTGCTCACTCCACATGAAGAGCCCGCCTTCGGGTCGTTTCGCGGCGAGCGGATCGAGCGTCGCCTGATGCGCGCCTTTGTAAAAAAGTTTGGGCAACGTCTCTTTCTCAGGACGTCTCACCGCAACCGTATCGCGATTGATGATTTGCGCAACGTAAGAATCCGAGTCGTTCATGTCGCCGACAAGAATCGCCTGCGTTGGACAAACAACCACGCACGCCGGTTCGAGCTGCATGTCGATGCGATGCGCGCAGAAGTTGCACTTCTCCGCCGAGTGATCTTCGGGATTGATGAAGATCGCGTCGTATGGGCAAGCGGCCATGCACGCTTTGCAGCCGATGCAAATCGACTTGTCAAAATCCACAATACCGTCAGCTCTTTTGAACATCGCGGCAGTCGGGCATGCGGTTACACACGGCGCGTGAGCACACTGGTTGCACCGCGTCACCTGGTGCGCGCGGCGCGCTTGTGGAAACGTCCCGATGTCAACGTGTTTGACGTAGGTGCGGGTGACGGAGAGCGGTACGAGGTTTTCAGACTTGCATGCCGTCGTGCAAGCATGACATCCGATACAGCGTGTATGGTCGATTACCTTGGCCCACTGAACAGGGGCCGAGGGTTCCATCATAAGCAGGCTCCTGGGCTCAGGCGCACTATAACATTTCCGCGTGCGCGCGACATTGACAAATCTCACGCGGCATCACACATTAGGCCTGTTCGTGTCTCGATTCGGAGGTTCGTTTAATGCAGCTTAAATTTGTGTACGCCATAATTCTCACGGCGACCGCCATTCTCGCTTCCTGTAACGCGGTAGAAACGCCGGTGATTACCAAAGCCACGCCTTCCCCTGAGGCGGCACATGCAGCCACCACTGATGGCGCCCGACGTGTCACGACGAGTGAACTCGAGCAAATGATCAAGGACGGAACGGCGTTTGTCGTCGACGTACGTAACCAGGATGCGTACGACATGGGGCACATTCCCGGCGCGCATTTAATCCCCGCAGGCGAAGTCGCGAATCGTGTAAAGGAGTTGCCGCGCGATAAGACAATCGTGACTTACTGTTCTTGACACGCCGAACATACGTCCGCCGGTGCGGTGGTCACACTCAAATCACAAGGAATAGAGAACGCGGCAGCTTTGCTGGGCGGTTTTCAGTTGTGGCAGAAGGAAGGAAAACCTGTCCAGAAGAGAACCTTACAACGCTGATTCAAGTCGGTATGGCTTGAGTCACGAGCGCCGGCAGCGGCGTTAGAACCTTCGACGCGGGAACACACAGCACCGGACACGGAGCGTTTCTGATTACCCGCTCGATCTCCGATCCCAACACCTGACTATTTCCAAACAGCGAACCGTGTACGGCCGCGCCGATCACGATCAAATCCGCCTCGATCTCATCTGCCACTTTGACGATTTCCTGGTACGGCCTGCCTTCGACGATGTGTGTTGTTGCGCTCGCGCCGTCGCTGCGTGAAAGCTGGCCCATGCGCTCCTGCACGTAGCCGCGCAGCCGTGTCAGTGCGGCGAGCCCGCCTTCCGGAAACATCATCGAAAACTGTTCGAAGTAATCGCCGATCACGTAAACAGCGTGAAGCTCGGCGCCGAGCTGATTCGAGATCTGCGTGGCGAGTTGGGTTGCGGCCGCGGAAGACGGACGAAAGTTCGTCGCGAGCAGAATGCGGTTGAGCCGGAGTTCTCCATGTTCCTCCACAAAATCGCGTTGTGGCGGGCGAATCGCAAGTACTGCGCACGGCGACTCCGCGACGATCTCTTCGGCGATCGAAGCGACAAAAGCACGCGAAAATCGATTGCGGTCCCGCATCACAACGGTGATGAGATCGATCTCGTGATCAAGCGCCGCCTGAGTAATCTCGACCTTCGGCTCGCCTTCAACCAACATCGGTTCAGCGTCGATATCACTCAGCAGCGGATCCGAAACCAGCTCGTTGATCCGGTCCACGACATTTGCGGAATTCTTTCCGTCCTGCGCGTTGAAGAGGACAACTCGACCGCCGCCGTGTCGCGCAAAAGCGGACGCGTACTTCAGGGCTTCATGAGCATGTGCGGAAAAGTCAGTAGGAAAGAGGATGTTTCTAAAAGGAAACATTTTCAGACACTAAGACAGGATTGCAGGATTTACAAGATAACGACTTCCATGCCAAACTCCGCAAGCTTTCCTTCAGCAAGTAACATTTATCGAAATCCGATCCCGGAGGCGACACCTTGCTTCGTGGAATTTTCCGTACCAAGAACCTTGACAAAATTCTGGCCGGCGTCGGCGGTCCACAGTTTTCGCTGAAACGCTCGCTCACCGCTTTCAGCGTAACTCTCATCGGGATTGGAGCAATCATCGGCGCCGGAATATTCGCGACCGTCGGCACTGCCGCTTCCGGCACAGCCGAACGCGCGGGCGCGGGTCCGTCGCTCATGTTGTCGTTCATTATCACCGCGATCGTCTGCGGCTTCACGGCGCTCTGTTATGCCGAACTCGCCTCAATGGTCCCGATCTCGGGTTCTGCCTATACCTACTCTTACGCCACGCTCGGCGAACTAATCGCGTGGATCATCGGTTGGGACCTGATTATCGAATACGCGATTGGCAACGTTGCGGTTGCAATTAGCTGGGCCGAATTTTTTAATCGTCTCCTGCGCAATCTCGGTATTCATGTCCCTGACTGGCTGACCTCAAACTATCGCACCGCAACCGAAGAAACGCTTGCGACAGCGCCGCAGATCTTCGGCATTCCGATAGTTTTCAACCTTTTCGCGTTTGGGATCGTCGCGCTAATCACGATCGTGCTCGTCTGGGGCATCAAGGAGTCGTCGCAGTTCAACGCGATCATGGTGTTCATCAAGATCCTCGTCCTCTTGTTCTTCATCGGCCTGGCTCTTTACTACGTTTCGCCCGCGCAGATGACCGAGAATTGGCAGCCTTTCCAGCCGCAGGGATGGTTTGGAACATTTACGGGCGCCGCCGTAGTTTTCTTTGCTTACATCGGTTTTGACGCGGTCAGCACGGTTGCGGAGGAAACAAAGAATCCCGCCAGAGATCTGCCTATCGGGATTATCGCATCGCTGATAATTTGCACCATTCTTTACGTGCTCGTAGCGGCGGTGTTTACGGGAATGGTGCCCTGGGAAACTGTTCGCAGCTGGACCAGTGCGCAGCGGGGCGAGTCGCTCACGATGGCTCTCGAAACCGTAGCGCCGCAGGCGTTGTGGCAAAACACTGTGATTGCCTTTGGATCCGTGATCGCGCACACGGCGGTGCTGCTCGTGTTTCAACTCGGACAGCCGCGCATCTTCTTTTCAATGGCTCGAGATGGACTGCTGCCGTCATGGTTTGCGAGTGTTCATCCAAGATTCAAAACACCACACGTCACCACGATCCTTACCGGAGTTGCCGTCGGCGGCATCGCGGCGTTTGCGACTGTTGACGAGATGGTGAGCCTGACGAACATCGGGACGCTTTTCGCGTTCATTCTCGTTTGCGTGGGCGTGATGGTTTTGCGTTACCGCGATCCGGGACGACACAGACCGTTCCGAGTTCCGTTTGGTCCGTATTTACTGCCCGGACTGGGCGCGCTCTCGTGCGCGCTGCTGATCTATTTTCTACCGGAAGGTTCTTACTGGCGCTTTGTCGGCTGGCTGGCGCTGGGATTGTCAGTCTATTTTGCTTACGGATACACGCGCAGCGGTGTCGGGCAGAAGCTGGGGCGGCCGTCGCGCACTCCGGCCGGGCTGAAGTTTGCTGCGCTCTGCTTCTTTTTAGTTGCGGTGGGTCTGTTTGTGATTCCGCACGACGTCGCGCCACGCGAGCTTTTGGCGGAGGCGTTCGATGCCGGAGCGGAGAAGCATACGCAGACCTTGTATGGTTTACTGATCGTCATCGCGGGTTTGATCGGCGCCGCCGTGGGCATCGGGCTTGGCAGCGGAAACAAGAAAGCCTCGGAATAGTAGTACCTCGTTAGGAGGATTTCTCTCGCAAAGGCGCAAAGGGCGCAAAGCGCTACCGCGTTTCGAGGAGGTTTTTCTTTGCGCCTTTGCGTCTTTGCGAGGGAAAATCTTTAACGGCAAAACAAAATGAACGCGCTTCCAATAATTATCGGCGCACTTTGCGTAATCGCGATCTCATATCGCTACTACTCGGCCTTCATTGCCGCGAAAGTCCTCGCGCTTGACGATTCGCGCCCGGTGCCGTCGCAGACAATGTTCGACGGTCACAATTATTATCCCACAAACAAATGGGTTCTGTTTGGTCATCACTTCGCCGCGATTTCCGGCGCCGGTCCGTTGATCGGTCCCGTCCTCGCGGCGCAGTTTGGATTTTTGCCCGGACTCCTGTGGCTCGTCATCGGCGTTTGTATCGGCGGCGCCGTACACGACTTCATGATCCTGGCGGGCAGCGTCCGCCGCAATGGTAAGTCACTCGCGGAGATGGCGCGCACGGAGATCAGCCCACTCTCAGGACTCGTAGCGGGCGTAGCAATTCTCTTTATCGTCGTGATTGCTCTCGCGGGACTTGGCCTGGTCGTCGTCAATGCTCTTGCGGAATCGCCCTGGGGAACTTTCACCGTCGCGTTCACGATTCCTTTGGCCCTGTTCATGGGTTTGTACATGTATCGCTTCCGCAAAGGGAAGATCGCGGAGGCAAGCATTATCGGCATCATCGGGTTGCTGTTTGCCGTTTGGCTGGGCGGGCGTATCGCAGAATCACCGCTTGCCGAAGCCTTCACGCTCTCACGCAACAGCCTGATAGTGATCATGGCCGCGTACGGCTTCATCGCCTCGGTCCTTCCCGTCTGGATGCTGCTCTGCCCGCGCGACTACTTGTCTTCCTATTTAAAGATCGGAACAATCGCGTTCCTGATTGTCGGCGTTATCCTGGTTCATCCGAATCTCAATATGCCGGCGTTTACACCTTTTACAGCCGGCGGCGGACCAGTCATTCCCGGCAAACTTTACCCGTTTGTCTTCATCACGATCGCGTGCGGAGCAATCTCAGGTTTCCACGCCCTCATCTCTTCGGGCACGACACCGAAGATGATCGCGAAAGAAACTGACACGCGCATGATCGGTTACGGCAGCATGTTGATGGAGGGCATCGTCGGCATCGTCGCTCTGATCGCGGCTGCGTCGCTGTTTCCGGGAGACTACTTCGCCATCAACACCGCCCAACGGACCGACGAACAGAAAGCGGCATACGTTCGCATGGTCGATACGCACACGGCGGAAGGGTTCAATCTTCAACCGCAGGAGATCGATCGACTCGAAGAGGAATCAGGCGAGAAAAACCTTCGCGGACGCACCGGCGGCGCCGTCACCCTCGCCCTCGGCATCGCGAAAATTTTCGCGGGCATACCGGGTCTCGGCGGGCTGATGAAGTACTGGTATCACTTCGCCATCATGTTTGAAGCGCTCTTTATTCTTACGACGATCGATACCGGAACGCGTGTCGCGAGATTTTTAGTAGGTGAATTTGGCGGGCGTTTTTACAAGAAACTCGAGGAGCCGACGTGGCTGCCGGGTTCGATCATTACTTCGTTGCTCGTAGTTTCCGCATGGGCTGCGTTCATCTGGTCAGGGTCTATCTCGACGATCTGGCCGATGTTTGGTATTGCAAATCAACTACTTGCGGCCGTCGCCCTCTGTGTCGCGACGACGATTCTGATCAATACGGGTAAGGCCAAATATGCCTGGGTCACACTCGTGCCGCTCGCGTTTGTGAGCACTACAACCCTCGTCGCCGGGTTCAAATCCATCACGGACATTTTCTGGCCCCTGGCGCAAAAGCCGGAAACGTCGGTTCAGGGCTTCATCAACACCGGCCTCACCGCGATCATAATGTTTGCCGCGATTGTTATCATGCTCGACTCAATTCGGCGCTGGCTGGGAACTCGAAACCATCCGCAAATTAAACAGATTCAAGAGCCGCTCTTTGAAAAATCTGTGTAATCTGTGGATAATACGCGTTTTCGTAGCGTATCTCGCCATCTTCTAGAAGAATCGGAAAGGATCTTAAAGTGGAAAATGTACTTCGGCGCGCCGCAATTTGTGTGGCCGCCGCCATTTCGACCTTAGTCTTTGCACTCCCAACCTACGCGCAATCTCACCAGCCGGGTGGGGAAGCGAATCTGCAGCTCCCGGACCTGACGCAGGTTACCTTTCTGAACGGGATCAGCGGCCATAACCTTCTGCTCGGCGGCATCGTGGTTTGTGTTCTCGGCCTTGTGTTCGGCCTGGTGATGTACATGAACCTCCAGAGACTGCCCGTACACCGTGCAATGCGCGAGATCTCGGAATTGATCTACACCACCTGCAAGACTTATCTCATCACCCAGGGCAAGTTCATCCTGATTCTCGAGGCGTTTATCGCCGTCATCATCGTGCTTTACTTCGGCGTACTCTCGGGGATGGAACCGTTCCGCGTAGGAATCATTCTGTTGTTCAGTTTGATAGGTATCGCCGGAAGTTACGGTGTCGCATGGTTCGGCATACGCGTGAATACGTTCGCGAATTCGCGCACCGCGTTCGCGAGTCTCGAAGGCAAGCCGTTTCCGCTCTACGCGATTCCGTTAAAAGCGGGCATGAGTATCGGCATGATGCTGATCAGCGTCGAGTTGCTGATCATGCTCTGTATTCTGTTGTTTATTCCGGGGGATTACGCGGGACCGTGTTTCATCGGCTTTGCGATCGGTGAATCACTCGGCGCGGCCGCGCTGCGTATCGCCGGCGGTATTTTCACGAAGATTGCCGATATCGGTTCCGACCTGATGAAGATCGTCTTCAAGATCAAGGAAGACGACGCGCGCAACCCCGGCGTTATTGCCGACTGCACCGGCGACAACGCGGGCGACTCGGTTGGACCAAGCGCCGACGGTTTTGAAACTTACGGTGTCACGGGCGTGGCGCTCATCACGTTCATCCTGCTGGGTGTTACCAACACCACCGTGCAGGTGCAACTGCTCGTCTGGATCTTCGTCATGCGCGTCATGATGATCGTCGCCAGCGCGCTTTCGTACTTCATCAACGACGCAATCGCGAAGGCTCGTTACCGCAACGCCGACTCAATGAATTTCGAGGCGCCGTTAACCTGGCTTGTCTGGATCACCTCGATTGTTTCGGTGGTGATCACGTTCGTCGTTTCCTGGTTTACGATTCCGACGCTCAGCGGAAATCCCACGCTCTGGTGGAAGCTCGCGATCATCATCTCCTGCGGAACAATTGCAGGTGCGCTCATACCGGAACTGGTCAAGATCTTTACGTCAACTGAGTCGCGCCACGTGAGTGAAGTGGTCACCTCTTCGCGAGAAGGCGGTCCGTCGCTGAACATCCTTTCGGGACTGGTGGCCGGCAACTTCTCCGGTTACTGGCTGGGCATCAGTATCGTTGGTCTTATGGCGATCGCCTACTTTTTCACCAACCTCGGCACTGAAGCGGGCCTGGGTTTGGGTGCGTTGATGGTCGATCCTGTCGCGGCGCCCGTGTTTGGTTTCGGCCTCGTGGCGTTCGGGTTCCTCGGCATGGGACCAGTAACGATCGCGGTCGATTCTTATGGTCCGGTGACAGACAATGCGCAGTCAGTTTACGAACTTTCGCTGATCGAGCAGATTCCGGATGTCGAAGCGGAACTTAAGAGGGACCACAACGTCAACGTCAACTTCGCGCGCGCCAAGCACCTGCTGGAAGAGAACGACGGCGCGGGCAACACGTTCAAAGCTACGGCGAAACCGGTCTTAATCGGAACAGCCGTAGTCGGCGCCACGACAATGATCTTCTCGATCATCATGGCGCTCACGGACGGCTTGCGCGTAAACGTAGAGAGCTTGTCATTGCTTCACGCGCCGTTTCTGCTCGGACTAATTACGGGCGGCGCGGTTATTTACTGGTTCACCGGTGCTTCGATACAGGCTGTTACCACGGGCGCGTATCGTGCAGTTGAGTTCATCAAAGCGAACATACGACTCGAAGGCGTCGAAAAAGCTTCGGTCGAAGACAGCAAGAAGGTCGTGCAGATCTGTACGCAGTATGCGCAGAAAGGCATGTTCAATATCTTCATGACTGTGTTCTTCTCGACGCTTGCGTTCGCGTTTGTGGAGCCGTTCTTTTTCATCGGTTACCTGATCTCGATCGCGATCTTTGGTTTGTACCAGGCGATCTTTATGGCAAACGCGGGTGGCGCCTGGGACAACGCGAAGAAAGTCGTCGAAGTAGATCTGAAGATGAAGGGCACTGCGCTTCATGATGCGACAGTCGTCGGCGACACGGTCGGCGATCCGTTCAAGGACACTTCGTCGGTCGCGATGAATCCGGTGATCAAATTTACGACGCTCTTTGGGCTGCTTGCCGTCGAGCTGGCGGTTAGTTTGACCGCCCGTAACGGATCGACGCTGACGCAAATACTGGCGCTCATCTTTTTCCTCATCTCGGTGTTTTTCGTCTGGCGTTCGTTCCACGGAATGCGGATCGGCACGACGGCGCTCGAGCCGACGACGAGAGAAGCTGAGGTTATGAAGACGGCGGTGGGAGATTAGGATTTAGGAGCTTGGTGCTTTGTACTTTGTACTTGGCGCCTTCAAAGCACCAAGTACTAAGCACAAAGTACAAAGCACAAAGATCATGAACTCATACGCTAAAGCTGACACTTTAATGGGGGCGGCGCTCGCGCCGCTCGATTCGACACGCACCGCGGGGCTGGTCATCGTTTTCAGTTTGTTCATCGCCGCGTCGGCGCAGTTTGCAATTCAGATTGGACCAGTGCCGATCACGGGGCAGAGTTTCGCAGTGCTTTTAACCGGTGCTTTGCTCGGATCGCGTTTGGGCGCGGCGGCCGTGATTGCCTACCTGATCGAGGGTGCGCTCGGCTTGCCGTTTTTTGCCGGGGGCGGATCGGGCATCGTACGTTTTCTTGGACCAACGGGCGGCTACCTCGTCGCGTTTCCGGCCGCGGCTTTCATCACCGGCGCGTTTGCCGAAAACGGGTGGGACAAACGCTATTTGACCGCCGCGGCGGCGATGTTTTTTGGTTCCGCCATCATCCTTCTCGGCGGTTGGGCGTGGTTTGCCATACTAACCAACACGCCGCCTGTAGCAGCGTTCAAGCTCGCCGTTTGGCCGTTCCTGGCAGGCGACATTATCAAGATTGCCCTTGCGGCCGCAGTGCTTCCCACCGGCTGGGCGTTGCTGAAACGCAAAGCTTCCGGCAAGCAGTAAGTCGCGATGTATGTTCTCAAAGTAAAATCTCATCAGCGTGAAGAGCTGGTTGAGTTTACCGATCTCGTCCGCGAAAAACTCAAAGAGTCAGGCCAGCGCGAGGGCATCGTCGTGCTTTACGTGCAACACACCACCGCCGGTCTGACCATCAACGAAAACGCCGACCCCGATGTCCCGCGAGACATGCTTCACGCACTGCGTACTTTGATCCCGCAACACGGCATGGATTTCCGGCACGGTGAAGAAAATTCAGACGCGCACATCAAAGCGAGTTTGACGGGTTCATCGGCGACGATTCCTTTTCAGGATGGAAAGTTGTTGCTGGGACGCTGGCAGGGGATCTTTTTGTGTGAGTTTGATGGTGGACGCGAACGTCAGGTGATCATGATGATCCGTTAGACTTGTTAGACAGGATTACAGGATTTTCAAGATTTACAAGATTATCCTGTCAATCTTGAAAATCCTGTAATCTTGTTCCAGCATCATCTTCCGGTTTTAAGTTCTTCAGTATTTCCGCAAACTTCTCCACATCAGCCTTAGTCTTCTCCAGCGTCCGCCGGCTATCGAGATACGCGGTCCACGTCGGAGTCTGCGTCAGCGCCTTCGTTGTGTCTTCGTCGAGCACCTGGGCCATCACGGCAATCAGGTCACTGACGATGCGCGTGTGCTCGATGAGGTTCTCGATGATGGAGTAGGCGAGTTGCGCCTGTGGGAAATCAAGATCTTCAGCCATTATTCTGATACCAACTGCCGCGCACAAAAGGAAGCTCTGTGACAGTCGCCTTGATCCCGTCATCGACAAGCACGTTCGTGCCTGGTTCGAGATGCTCGTATCTCACGTAGCCGAGTGCGATAGTCGTGCCCAGCTTCGGCGAAAACGTTGCCGAGGTCACTTTCCCGATTTCCTGGCTGTCCGCGGACTTGATTACCGTTCCAGCTTCAATCTTTCGATCTGAATCAAGACGCAGGCCGGCCAGTTTTTTCGCGACGTGCCCGCGGTGCTTTATTCGCACGATGATTTCCTGCCCGATGTAGCAGCCTTTGGAATAACTCACGGCGTCGTCAAGATTTGTTTCCAAAACGACGTTGGTTTCATCCATGTCGCGCCCGTGACGAGCCTCACCGGCTTCGATTCTTAAAATTTCAAACGTCTCGTCGCCGACGGATATCGCGCCTGCGTTTTCGAAGGCTTCGCGAAGTTGAGAGACGTGTGTTGAAGCCACAAAGACATCAAACCCATCTTCGCCCGTGTGTGTAGCTCGGATGATGGTGGCGCGTGTGTTTTGCCATTCGATTTCCACGGCGCCGTTGCGTGGCTGATCGGAAACCTGCGTTTCAAAGATCTTCTCAATCACTTCGACAGCGCGTTTCCCCTGGATCGAGAGCAAGGCCGTTTCAGCAGTTACATCGGCAACGTGAAAGTCGCCCGCAAGCGTGAATCTCGAAATGGTTTTCACGACGGCATCGTGCGACTCGGCGGCCGTGTCGATCAGAAACGCAGGATTTTTCGCATCCGTGTTTTTCCCGCGAACGATTCGTACAGCGCCGATCAACCGGCCTTGAACGGTTGGAAACACTGCCGGCATCCAGCGATGCTCCGCGAGTGTCTTCATGTCGTTACTGACCAGACCGTTGAGAAACAGGATCGCTTCCGAGCCGGTGACACGTATTCGTCCGCGCGTCGAGAGGCCGATCACTCCGGCGCCACCATCTCGAACCGCTGCATACTCCGACATTGTCTCTTTCATAAACTGTGAATGGCCCTTTGAACCACCTTGTAATCCCGCAACTGTTCCGCCTCTCGCCGGTGCGATGCCAGCACCTGGGGACTCGGATGATAGATCGGCACGAGCACGCGATCGTTCCACGAGTGTATTCGTGAAGCGGATTCCTTCAAATTCAATTCGTGATATTGAATCCGCTTCAACGCCTCGAGCGCAACCGATCCGAGCGTCACGATCACGCGCGGATTGATCAACTCGATCGTCCGGCGCAGAAAACTCGAACAATTCGCGAGCTCTTTCTGCGCGGGTTTGCGATTGGCGCCTGACTCCGAACGCGGATTACACAACGCCGCACTCGTGATAAAGATCTCCTGGCGCGTGAGTTTGATCGAACTCAGAAAGCGATCGAAGTTTGCGCCTGACTGGTCACCGGAAAAAGGAACGCGAGTGCGGTCTGCTCCTTTCCGGCCCGGCGCCTCGCCGATAAACATCACGCGGGCATCGACGGATCCGTTCAGCTCACTCAACACCGCACTCCGCCCACACATCGCGGGACAAAGCGTGCAGCTTGCCGCGTCGTCCACTAACTCCTTGAACAATCGTTCGCGTTGATTCATTTAACTACCGTGATCTCACGCGTTACGACGTTGTAGTCGCCGTTGCGATAGGGCCAACCGTCAGGGCCTATCAGCTCGATCCGGATCGTGTGCTTGCCGGGAGTCCAACCCGTCAGCACGACTTGTTCCCAACGATCGATCCACTTCATCTCTTCGTCGTCGATAAAGTAGCGAACGCGATGGTCGCCACCGTCACCCTTTAACTTCGCATTCGCGAGCGCGAAGTCGATTACAACTTCCTCGCCCTCGCGATACGTCTTTCCGTTCGGAACGTTGAATACGAGTAAAGGTTTACTCATGTCCACTTTCAATTTCGGATCGTCCGGTTTAGCAGTCACTTGCGTCGCCGGTCTCGACTCCGCGCGCAGCACCTGTCGCGGTGGCGGTGAAACAACCGTCGTCGCCGTCGTGTGTGAATTGTCGTTGTTTCCGCATGCCGAAAACAGGAGAACGACGATTGCCAACCTCAAAAATCTTTCTTTGTGAGCGCTCATGCCGGTTTGCAGGATACACATTTATCCTCGTGAAAGAGAAACCATCTAGACATTTCGACGAGACAGATGTCAGAATCCGGGATGGACCAGCTAATCTCGGCCGGCTAATTCCAAATGAAAGGCGACTTCTTCGTGCCTCGACTATGAGTACCAGAAAACTTCGCTTCGTTTTGATCACGATCGGCCTGCTGCTTCTTGCGCTTACATTCATCGTCGCCTGCCAGAAAAATACAAAGCCGGAAGGATGGGACGCCGAGAATTTTAACCCTGAGATTCAGCCACTCCCGGCCGGACTCGCAACTTACAAAGCGATGGTGATTCCTCCCGATAATCCCATGACGCCCGAAAAGGTAGCCCTGGGCCGGCAGTTATTTTTCGATGAACGACTCAGCATCGACGGTTCAAGGTCGTGCTATTCATGTCACGTTTGCGAGAAGGGATTGACGGACGGATTACCCAAAGCGATTGGCGCCGGTAACAAGCAACTTCCACGAAGCAGCCCAACGCTTTGGAACATCGGGTATCACAAAGAGTTTTACTGGGATGGCCGCAGTCCATCTCTCGAGAAGCAGGCGATGGCGGCGTGGGTTGGTGGAAATATGGGCGTCGGCGATAAAGCCAACGAGGTCGTGGCGAGGATAAATGCATTACAGGGTTACAAGTCGCAGTTTCAAAAAGTGTTTCAGAGCGACGCGACGGCCGACAACATGATGAAAGCCATCTCCGCGTATGAGCGAACGATCACCAGCGGTAACACGCCGTGGGACCGTTGGAGAGCGGGCGACCAGAGTGCACTTAGTCAGAGCGCGATTCGAGGCTGGAATATTTTTCAGGCGATAGCGTGCAATAACTGTCACGACGGAGTTTTGTTTACCGATCAGCAGTATCACAACGTCGGCATCGGGATGGACCAGGAAAAACCGGATGTGGGCCGGTTTACAGTTACCAAGAATCCGGCAGATACAGGCGCCTTCAAGACGCCGACACTGAGAGATATTGCGAAGTCAGCGCCGTACTTTCATGACGGCAGTGCGAAGACGCTGGAAGAGGCGGTCGACATCATGCTGGCCGGAGGGAAGCCAAACGAGCATCTCGATAAGAAGAACCTCAAGCCAAGCAAACCTCTTCCCGAGCAGCGTGAAGACTTGTTGAATTTCCTGCGGTCGCTATCGGTGGATTGCAACATCAGCAAACCACCGCTGCCGCAGAAGTAATACATCACAGATTAGGCAGATTTCTGTGCGATCTGTGGATTGCCCTTGACGCGATTCTCGACGATGTCCCAGGCAATGTTTGAGAAGAACGCTTCGATATATTTCGGTCGCTCGGCGGGTTTGTAGTCGAGCAGAAACGCGTGTTCCCAAACGTCCATCACCAGGATCGGCACGAAGCCCGCGACGTTGCCGGTCTCGTGCAACGTGATCCAGTGATTTGAAATTCGTCCGTTCGCGGGGTTCTGATAGCAGATGGCCCAACCGACCCCGCGCATCTTTCCGATTCCGACAAAGTCGGCCTTCCAAATGTCGTAACTTCCAAACGTCGCTTCCGCGGCCTTCACAAATTGCGACGCCTTCACGGGATCGCCTGTGCCGCCGCCGCTCTTCAGGTTGTCGAAATAATATTCGTGCAGGACCATGCCGTTGTACTCGAAGCCGAGACGTCGAGTCAGTTCGGAATAGGCCGGCATCTCTTCCTGATCGACGTTGCCGTCCTTGATGAATCCGGTGATCTTCTCGGTCAGGTTATTGGTTTCTTTAACGTAGCCTTCGTAGAGTTTGAAGTGAACTTCCAGGGTTTTATCTGAAATGCCTTTAAGGCCGCTGAGGTTGAACTGACGTGCTTTATAAGAGCCGGTTGAACTCATACAGAACCTCCAAATTCGAAAGAGTTGGGGAAGATGAGAACTATGGAGGGCGAGTGTGGCGAATCGGTTGTGAGGCTGGTGATTTAGTATTGCATTGCCGATTTCCCAATTGCCGATTGCCGAATTCAAATCGGCAATCGGCAATCAGAAATGAGATTTACTTTCCGAAAACGACCCAATCTCCGTGCGATGTGCCCATAAAAAGCAGCATCGGCAGAGACAGCCATGCGTTTGTTCTCGAAGCGATAAAAGCCTGGCGAGCGAGTTCGGGCGGAGCGGCCGGACCGGTTCCCGCGGTGGCCGCAAGGATGCGCTTGTTGTTGGGCCAGATGATTCCCCAGACGTTGAGCATCATCAGGAATCCGTAAGCGCCGCCGATTCCGATTGAATACGATTTGTTGCTGGCGTAGCTTTCAGTGCCGACGCTGAGTGCCGACGTAAAGAAGGCGACAATCCCGTAAGTAAACAACGCAGTCAGCAGGAACATGACAACCGCAAACACGCGGCCGTCTTTTGTTACCGCCGGAACCTTCTTGATGAGCAAAAACTCGATCGCGAAAAGAACGATCGGGTACAGCATCCACATGATCAGCACGTACCAGATGTTTATGCTGCCGTTGCCGAGAGTATTTGCGTTCGTGACGTCAGCTTTGAGGATGACCATCGCGAAATACATTAGACCGGCGAGCACCGTTACGACTGCGCCCCAGCGAAACCACCAAAGCGCGCGACCGAGGAGCTCGGGATTTACCTTCTTCTTCGTTTCGGCGTCGAGGCCTTTTTGGACGGGAACGTTTACGAGGTTGAAAAAGTAAAGCAGCCCAATCCAGGTGACACCGGCGACGAAGTGAAACCACCGCATAAGGATTCGGGCCAGTTCACCGCTGTCCGGAGCATTGAAAACTCCGTCGAGCATAGCCAGACTGATGGGGAGATGAGCAGTTGACTCAATTAGCATACGTCCCTCCGTGATGTGCGTCCTGGAATTACGGGCGAAGATTACACCTTAGACCAGCGGCGACGCAACGCGTCATTCATCAAACGGCCTTGGGCCTGCATCCATGCCGCGCACACTCGCCTGGTTGATCACACGCACTTTCAGATCGCTGTTGACGCGGATCTGGCACGAGAGACGAACGTTGGGCGCGAGTTCTGCTTCAACCGCGAGACGGTTTTGTTCGAGTTCGCCCATTTCGCCGGGTTCACCTTCGAGAATCTCGACGCGGCAAGTCGTGCAGCGCGCATTGCCGCCGCAGCGGTGAAGAATATCGACGCCTGCGTCTTCGAGTGCGAGTACGAGTTTCTTTCCGGCAGGTGGTTCAGTTTCGACGAGACCGGTGGCGGTTTCCGCTTGAATCTTAGGCATGTATGGTTTGCTCCTGGTTACCTGGTTCGAGATTTAACTCCATAAACTTAGCATCTTCGACGGGGTTCTCACAGTAGGGGCCAATCTCCACGAAGCCGATTGACTCGTAAAGCGCAATCGCCTGGTCCATCCTTCCGGGCAGAGTGTCAAGCCGCATTCGTTTATATCCGAGCCCGCGCGCTTCTTCGATGATCGAGTGTACGAGGACTCTTCCCAAACCCTTGCCGCGATATGCCGGACGAATAAACAGACGCTTCATCTCACACACGCCAGGCTCGAGCTTTCGCAACGCAATGCAGCCCGCGAGCTGCTCGTCATCTACCGCCAGTAACAAGCGGCCATGGGGCGGCGCGTAGTCTCCCGGCAATTTCTTCAGTTCCTGATCGAAATTCTGAAAACAGAGACTGATGCCGATTCCCGACGCATACTCCTCGAACAAGCCCCGCGCCTTCTGAATATCCTCATTTTTCTCGGCCGAATAAATCCTGTAAATCATGAAAAATCCTGAAATCCTGTCAAATGATTATGTCATTGATTTAAACAGAAACAGGAGACGAGATTGCTCCCGTCTCCCGTTCAAAAACCGTGCTGCTTACTGTTATACGGTAAACGAAGTGCCGCATCCGCAACTGCCGGTCGAATTCGGATTCTTGAAAGCGAACCCGGAACCCATCACGCCGGAAACGTAGTCGATCTCGACGCCGTTGAGATACTGCGCGCTGAACATGTCAACAAACATGCGCACGCCTTTCTCGTCGATAATAAAATCGCCTTCGCGCGATTGTTCTTCAATATTCAGGCTGTACTGAAAACCAGAGCAACCCCCCGGCACAACTCGCACGCGGAGCCCTGCGGTCTCGGGTAGGCCCTCTTCACTCGCCATAAATTTCTTGATCTCACCTGCGGCCGATTCGCTGACGTTGAGTGTCACGGTAGGCGCTGTAGTTGCTGACATTTCTCTCAATCCTCATTCTTTCAGTAATTCGATTTCCGGTCTTTGGACTTTGGTTTTTGGCTTTGAAGTGAAGACCCAAAACCAAAGACCAAAGACGCCCTTATCTTATTGCCCTTTCCCCAAAACGACAAGTTCGGGTTTCATTGCTTCAATCGACACCTGGCGCGCCACTTCCTCCGACACGTGTCGAAACGCCTGCGACTGCGGTGAATCCGGGTGACTGACGACAACCGGCACGCCCTTGTCGCCACCTTCACGAACTTCGATACCGAGGGGAACGGCGCCGAGGAAAGGAACGCTATATCTGGCCGCGAGTTTTTGTCCGCCGCCTTCGCCGAAAATGTTGTAGCGCGTGCCTGTGTCTGGAGCGATGAAGTAGCTCATGTTCTCGACGATACCGAGCACCGGTATCGCAACGGTTTCAAACATTCGCAAAGCACGGCGCACGTCGGCGATCGCCACGTCCTGCGGCGTCGTCACCAGCACCGCTCCCTGGACCGGAACCAGTTGGGCGAGGGACAACTGAACGTCTCCCGTGCCCGGCGGCATATCGACGATCAGATAATCGAGCTCGCCCCATTTCACGTCCGACAAAAATTGCTTCACGAGGCCATGCAGAATCGGTCCACGCACGATCATTGGTTTATCGCCGGGCTGTAACAACGCCATCGACATAAACTTCACGCCGAATGCTTCGATCGGAATGAGCTTGTTGCCCTCAACTTCCGGTCGCGCGTCACTGGCGCCGAGCATGATCGGAACGTTTGGACCGTAAACATCAGCGTCCATCAAACCGACGCGCGCGCCGTCGAGAGCAAGTGAAACAGCAAGGTTAACCGCCACGGTCGACTTGCCGACGCCGCCTTTGCCGGAGGAAACGGCGACGATATTTCGCACGCCTTCAATCACGAGCTTCTCACCGAGACCGCGTCCTTTCGGCACTTCGGCGTCCATCGTTACGGCCACAGAGGTGACTCCCGGAAGGGCGCTTACAATTTCCTTAGCGGCGCTTTCCATTTCGGCTTTCACGGGACAGGCGGGAGTCGTCAACACGATGCGAAAGGCGACGTGGCCACCGTCGATGCGAAGGTCTCTGATAAACCCGAGCGTCACTATATCTTTGTGCAGATCCGGATCCTGAATTTGCCTCAAACCATCGAGAATCAGTTGTTCATTTAGTTGTGTCATATATGTCGTAAGTAAACAGGAAATTGAGAACGAAGAAGCGTAGCCGATTGAGATACTCTGTGCAACTCCGTGATCTCTGTGTGGTGTGGTTAAATAGAAATCTCTTTGCGGCCTTTGCGTCTTTGCGAGGAAAAGTTTTTTCAGGGATGTTGCACAGGGAAGTCGCAGATCATTTCTTCAATCCACGTAACGTTGGCGACGCGGATGAGCCGAGCTTTACCGGGCGCTCAGCCTCGTTGACTTGCGGCGCGCACGTGCGGTTCTCGATACAGGTTGACGAGGCTCATGCCGTCTCACAGGCGAGATTCAAGGCCGCGGGTTGCAGTGATTTAGTCGCGGCAGCGTCCTTGTTGACTGAACTGGTTACCGGTGTTACGACGGCTGAAGCCGCGGCGATTGGCCACGAGCCGCAGGCCTTAATAGCTCGGCTCGAACGGGATGGATGAGCGATGTTTGGCATTGGCGTGCGAGGCGTTACTTGATGCGATTCGTGATTACAGCAACGCCGCCCGCGACGATTGGGCAGGCGACGAAGCGTTGATCTGCACCTGCTTCTTTGTCTCGGAACGGACGATCGAGCGCGAGATTCAAACGCGCGGCTTAACGACAGTTGTTGAAGTAACGCAAGCCTGCAACGCCGGCGGCGGCTGCGGATCGTGTCATCAATTGATTCAGGAGATGCTTGAGGTTTGTGCTTAGTTCTTTGTGCTTTGTTCTTTGTGCCTCGAGTCAAAGACCCAAGACCAAAGCCCAAAGTCCAAAGCACCAAACCCCAAGTACAAAGGCCCAAAATGATCTACCTCGATAACAACGCAACGACGCGCGTCGCGCCTGAAGTACTCGACGCAATGCAGCCGTATCTCGGCGAGTTCTTTGGTAACCCGTCTTCGGCCCACACGCCTGGTCGTGAGATGAAGCGTGCGATTGAGCAGTCGCGCGAGGAAGTCGCAAGACTGATCGGCGCCGCCGACACCAGCGAGATCGTGTTCACCTCGTGTGGTTCCGAATCGGATAACTGGGCCATCCGCGGTGTGCTCGCAACACAACCGGCAAAGAAGCACATCATCACGACTGCCGTCGAGCATGAGGCGGTGCGAAATCTCTGCCGTCTGCTCGAGACCGACGGTTATGAAGTCACGTGGTTGGGCGTGGGCCACCACGGCGAACTCGATCTCGAAAGTTTACGAAACGCGCTTGCGGCCTGACACCGCGCTCGTTTCAGTCATGCTCGCAAACAACGAAACCGGAGTCCTCTTTCCAATCGAAGACATAGGCCGCCTCGTGCGCGAAAACTCCACCGCGGCTTTTCACGTTGACGGCGTGCAGGCTGTCGGCAAGGTTCCCATCGATTTGAAGAGCACGGACGGTCGATCTGTTTGCGCTGTCCGGTCATAAACTACACGCGCCCCAAGGCATCGGCGCGCTTTATGTTCGCAAGGGAATTTCGCTCTCGCCGTTGATCGTCGGAGGCGCCCAGGAACAGGGGCGCCGCGCCGGCACTTCTGCCGTTCCGAATATCGTCGGCCTGGGCGCGGCGTGTCGTCTTGCACTCGAAGACGACGGTCACGCGCATATCGAGAGTCTGCGCAATCGTCTGGAAGATGAGATCCTCAAACACATTCCCAACGCGCGGCTGAACGGTAGTCCGGATCGTTCCAAACGTTTGCCAAACACCGCGAATATCTCTTTTGAATATGTGGACGGACAGAGTATTCTGACGCATCTCGATCAAGCGGGTATCTGCGTTTCGACCGGCTCGGCATGTCATTCCACCACCCACGAATCATCACCAACCCTGCGCGCCATGAATGTGCCGTACACGGCGGCACAGGGCTCGATTCGTTTCTCACTCGGGAGATACAACACCGACGCGGAGATTGATACAACGCTGAGCGTTCTTCCCGAGATCATTTCTAAGTTGGCGGCGATGTCTCCATACGAAAATGAGCTCGCAGGATTAAAATAGTCTGATAGGACTTCTGCGCCCCAGATGACCTATACTGTCATACGGCGACGATCACTTTTCTGAAAGGCTTTACAACAATCAAATGAGCACTGTTATAGAACCCCCTGTTTCGCAGACCGAGAAACATCTGGAAGAGGTCGAGACGGTAACCATTCGCTTTGCGGGTGACTCGGGCGACGGAATGCAGTTGACGGGCACCCAGTTCACGAACACTTCGGCCGTGGTCGGCAACGATATCTCGACCCTCCCGGACTTTCCGGCCGAGATTCGCGCTCCAGCGGGCAGCTTGCCGGGCGTTAGCGGATTCCAGTTGAACTTTTCCAGCCAGGACATCAAGACGCCGGGCGATCAACCGAACGTTCTCGTGGCAATGAACCCGGCGGCGTTGAAAGTAAATCTTCCGGATCTGGAAGAGGGCGGCACGCTGATCATCAACACCGACGGCTTCACGCCTGAAAATTTGAAGTACGCCAATTACGCCACCAACCCGCTCGACGACAATTCGCTCGCGGGTTATCGCGTACACAAACTACCGATCTCGACGCTGAACATGAACGCCCTGAAGGGCAACGTCGAGCTCTCGCGAAAAGAGATCGATCGCTCGAAAAACTTCTTCGCGCTCGGCGTGCTCTACTGGCTTTACGACCGTCCGATGGAAAACACGCTCAACTGGATCAGTGCCAAGTTCAAGAACAGTCCTGAACTGGCGAAAGCGAATGAGATCGCGCTGAGAACTGGTTACAACTTCGCGGATACGACGGAAGTTTTCACTACTCATTACACGATCAAAAAAGCGCAGATCGCCCCGGGTAAGTATCGAAAGTTAACCGGTAACGAGGCGACCGCGATTGGGTTCATCGCGGCATCGCAGCTTTGCGGCCGGCCGTTGTTCTACGGTTCATACCCGATCACACCGGCGTCAGACATTTTGCACGAGCTATCGCGTCACAAGGCTTTTGGGGTCAAAACATTTCAGGCCGAGGACGAGATCGCCGCCGTTTGCGCCGCGATTGGAGCAAGCTTTGCGGGACAGATCGGATTGACCGGCACGTCGGGCCCGGGTGTGGCACTGAAACAGGAAGCGATCGGTCTCGCAGTCATGACGGAGTTGCCGCTCGTGATCGTCAACGTGCAACGTGGTGGACCATCGACGGGATTGCCGACGAAGACGGAACAGGCGGATCTGTTTCAGGCAGTTTGGGGACGGAATGGTGAGTGTCCGGCGATTGTAATTGCACCGGCGACACCGGCCGACTGTTTCCACATGGCGATCGAAGCGGTGCGACTTGCGTTCAAGTACATGTCGCCGGTCTTTTATCTTTCGGACGGTTATCTCGCGAACGGCGCCGAGCCGTGGGCAATCCCCTCGATCGACGCGCTGCCGAAGATCGACGTTACGTTTGCGACGGATCCGGCGACGTTCATGCCTTATTCACGCGATCCGGAAACACTCGCGCGCCCGTATGCACTTCCCGGAACTCCGGGACTCGAGCATCGCATCGGCGGTATCGAGAAGCAGCACATCACCGGTAACGTCAATTACGATCCGGAGAACCACCATCTCATGGTCAAGCTGCGGCAGGAGAAAATCGATCGCGTCGCCGCTGACATCCCGCTCGTGGAAGTGATGGGAGAAGCGACGGGGAAAGTCCTGGTGCTTGGCTGGGGATCGACCTACGGCTCGATCGCGTCCGCGGTTGAGAAAATGCAGAGCGAGGGCAAGAGTGTTTCGGCGGCGCACCTGCGTCATCTGAATCCGTTCCCGCGGAACCTCGGCGACGTTCTGGCCGGATTTGAAACCGTGATCGTACCGGAAATGAATCTAGGGCAACTCTGCACCATGATCCGTGCGCGATACCTGGTGGACGCGGTGCCCTTCTCGAAGGTCAAAGGCCGCCCGTTCCAGATTCGGGAAATTGTCAGAAAGGTTGAAGAGTATTTGTGATGCAGGCGCGTTCCTCACAGCACGCACCAGCAGGCAGGAGTAAAGAGATGAGTACTACCTCAACAGCGTTAATGACCGCGGAGGAGTTGATGCAGCTTCCTCGTGGATACTATCGCGCTGAACTCATCGATGGAGAACTTAGAAAAATGCCGCTTCCGAAGCTACCTCACGGCCGGAGTGCTACGCGCCTTGGTGCACAACTCGCGCGGTTTGTTGTGGAAAATGATTTAGGTGAAGTTTTTATCGGTGACGTCGGATTCCAACTGACTTGGAATCCAGACACCGTTTTAGGACCAGACATTTCTTTCATCTCGAAAGAGCGGCTCGAACAGGCGGGTGACGTCAAAGGTTATTGGCAAGGTCCTCCAGACCTTGCGGTCGAAGTCTTCAGTCCGGGATACCGTCCCGGCAAAATAAGCGAAAGAATCTCGCGCTTGTTTAGCTTCGGAACGAAGCAAGTCTGGGTCGTAGACTTGGAGCACAGCACCGTAACCGTCTACCGATCACAGTCAGACACTACAACTTTTTCAGGGTCAGATTTCCTGGAGGCCCAGGATCTACTGCCGGGGTTTAGCCTTTCGCTCGAGAGGATTTTCAACGCTTAGACTTATGGTCACGCAGCCGACAGGTCTGGAACGGAAGCAGTCGATTGCTGAAATCTACGCGGAAGGGTTGCGCTATTTTGTGGGTGAAGGAACGGTGAATAAAACTCTCTCGCGTCTCTCGACTGATCTGGAGGAGCGAGGCATCAATTACGTGGTCATTGGTGCGGTGGCTTTGTTGGCCCATGGGTATCCGCGTTTTACTGAAGACATCGATCTGGTTATGACGGCTGAGGGACTCCAGAAATTTCACGAAGAGTTGGTAGGCCTCGGTTATGTGCCTGCCTTTCCCGGAGCAAGGAAGAGGCTGAGATCGACAACGGATGGTGTAAGTATCGAAGTGATGACTACCGGCGAGTATCCGGGTGACGGAAAGCCAAAGCCGGTAAGCATGCCAAACCCCTCAGAGGCATCAACCGAGATCGATGGAATCAAATTCGTAACTCTCGAAAAGTTGATCGAATTAAAACTTGCGTCAGGAATCTCGGCCGCGGACAGGTTGAAAGATCTGGCTGATGTACAGGAGCTGATAAAGATTAAAAAGCTAACTGCAGACTACGCTTCAAAGCTCGATCCTTACGTAAGAACAAAGTATCTCGAGCTGCAAGAAGCGGTGAGACAGAGTAAATCAATTCAGTAGCACGAAAACATTTGTGCATTTTAGTGGCCCAAGTCAGGAGAAATAATGAGTACAGAGCGTAACGGACATAGCGGGAATGGTAACGGAAACCAGCCGGTTCCCGAGGTGGTATCGGCGGAAAGCGAGGCGGGCTCGGCCGTTTCAGGCAGAATTGCACCGCCCCCGGGACAGTTGAAGAAGGCCGACTTTGTTTCCGATCAGGAAGTGCGTTGGTGCCCGGGCTGCGGCGACTACGCGATTCTTAACAACGTGCAAAAAGTGATGCCCGAACTCGGCATTCCGCGCGAGAAGATCGTTTTCGTGTCGGGCATCGGCTGCTCGTCGCGTTTTCCTTACTACATGAATACCTATGGCTTCCATAGCATTCATGGCCGCGCGCCGGCGGTGGCAACCGGAATCAAGTGTGCGAATCCGGATCTCAGCGTTTGGGTGATCACCGGCGACGGAGACGCTCTCTCGATCGGCGGCAATCATTTTATTCACGCGATCCGGCGTAATCTCGACGTCAATTACATTCTCTTCAACAACCGGATTTATGGTTTGACGAAGGGTCAATACAGTCCGACGTCCGAGTTCGGCAAAAAGACAAAGTCCACGCCTTCCGGCACGATCGACTATCCGATCAATCCGTTATCCCTCGCGATCGCGAGCGAGTCGACTTTCGTCGCGCGTTCGATCGACATCGACGTCAAGCACCTCGGCGGGATGGTAGAAGCAGCGGCGAAGCACAAAGGCATCTCGTTTATCGAGGTCTACCAAAACTGCAACATCTTCAACGACCACGCCTTCGATTATTTTGCCGAACGCGGCGTTCGTTCCGATCGCGTGCTTTACCTCGAGCACGGCAAGCCGATGATTTTCGGCAAGGAACGCAATCGCGGCATTCGCATGAACGGCGCGCATCCGGAAGTCGTGACCATCGGTGAAAACGGCATCACCGAAAACGACCTGCTCGTACACGATATCTACCTGCAGGATCCTTCCGTGGCCTTCATGCTGGCGCGAATGGAGCAACCGGACTTCCCGCAACCGGTCGGCATCTTCCGCGCGATCGAGCGACCCACTTACGAAGACATGATGATGGACCAGATCGACGCCGCCGTCGCGAAGTCAGGTCCCGGAAGTTTGGAGAAGCTGATCAATAGCGGTGACACGTGGTTGGTTGAGTAAGACTTTTCCTCGCAAAGGCGCAAAGACGCAAAGAAAGCCCTTTTAGAAACGCGGCAGCGCTTTGCGTCTCTGCGCCTTTGCGAGAGAAGCTTTTCTTCATTCAGAAACGAAACCCCACACTCGCCATAAACTGAAAATTGTGCGTGGTCCTTCCCGGTCTCGTAAACGGCACCAGGATAGGCGCCGACGTCTGATCGAGTCCAAGGAAATTAAGTCTTCGAGATCCAAAGTGAAGGATCGTGTCGCCCGCATCGAACCGAGTCACGATACGGTTCGAAGGATAAAACTCGACCACGCCGCCCAAGTCGACCGCGAAACTGTTGATGCGATTTATTTCGCCCTGAAACTGAGGCGGCGCGCCCGTGACTGGCGGCGCTGAAACGATATTGAATTCGCCCTCGCTGAAACTCACCACACCCGGTCGAGCTTTCGCGAAAATCCCCCACTTCTCAAACCGTTTCCCCACTTTTACGCCGCCCACCACCTCCGTGATACGACCGTTGTTTCGACAACTGAAACACCGCTTGGGGAAGAAATAACCCGCGGTCTCGAGCGCGAAATTTTCGTTGAGGTTGAAAGTAAACCGGCCGCCAATCCCGGGTTCGGTCCTCCGGCCGTTGAAACTCTCGCGTTCGAGTGTCGTGAATTCAGCCGCCACTTCAAACTTCGGCAACTCCTGCGATTGCGATAATGCTGCTGACGAAACCACAAACACGATCATTATTGCCACGCCAAACTTGTTCATATTTATCTCCTTCGTTTTTGAACACACGTATCCCATCTCAGCCCGAGTGCATTGGCTGGAGTTACACGTTAGTTACTGTCAGGAAGTGGGAGACGGAATCTAAGGACTTTTAGGTAAAAGGTTCTCCATGCTGTCCGCGCCGCCAATCATCACGCGTCTCGGAACGTCCATCGCAGCCGGCTCGCGCTTGCGACCAATGTCCAGGCCGCCGACGGTCAGCGTGGCGCCCTGACTTGCAAGCGCGCCTTCGAGTTTTTCAAAAACACTCGAACCTTTCTTTACGGCTGTCTTCGGAACACGGGGCTCCGCGCCAAACAGAGGCGTGTAATTGGTGTCGTGCAGGACCCACAAATTCCAGGTGCCTCCGTGCGGGAGAATCGAATCGGACGAAGCCCATTCATAGCGTTCGCCGTTGACGGTGAACTCGATCTTGTTTTCATTGAGAACGGCGATCTTTTCGAAGTCATATCCATCGCGCGGAACGAGGGAAAAAATAAAACGACCGCGCTCCGGAATGTAGAACCACAGCAACGAGCCGTTACAGCCGATACTCGATTTGCTTTTACCCACGACCGTTCCATTGATCGAAAGTTGATAATTCCTGATCGCGAGCGCAACAGCATCAAGCGTGAAATCCTTTGGCAGTGACTCGTAATGATTTTCACGCAGAATAGCGCGATCGAAAGTGACGCTCACAACGTCGACGATCTTCACGCCCGATTCCTGGTTGACAAGAAGCTCGAGCGAAACGGCGTCGCCATCGTCGAGTGTTTGTGGCGTCGTCGAGTTTGGAAACGTAGCGAACGTGCCATTGGATCGCGACGGGGTTGAGTCTTTTAAAAATGTTCGTCGAAACGCTTCGTCGGCAGGTAAAACGGTCACGCTAAACTTTTTCGTAATCGGATCAGCGCTCACGCGAAGATCGTAACCAAAGACAACGTTCTGCTGCGCGTCGGTTAAAACGCGGTGAATGATTCGATCTTCCCCGGTGAATGCTTGGGAATTCAGGAGTGCGGCGAGCGAGCCGGCGTCGGACGAAGGCTTGCTGCCCGGCGTTGAAGTCTCACTCCGAAAAGCAACAAAACCGCCGTTTGAAACTTGCAGGACCACCTGTCGCTTAGCGGAACTCTGTGCTGAAGCGACAGCCGCAAAACAGTGAACGAGAAGGAGGAGAATCCAGAACCTATTTCTCATATGGGGACCTTCCCTTGATGACAGTGAGTTTCACTTCCTCCGTCGGTTTGAATCCTGCAAGCGTGGGTGGAGTCTCTGGGCTGCGAGCCTTTTGAGATTTCGCGAACGTTCCGTCAACATTTAACTGCCGCTTCGAAGTTCGCTGCGGCGATCGTCGTTCGCGATAAACAACTCGCGTAACGATTTTCTCCTGGACGACCGGCACTTCCTTTTGAACATAAACAACTGATGGATGTGGGCGCGATTTGTTGGTTCGGGAGTTTTGATCGCAAGGGTAAAAAGGACCGCGCAGAGCAAAATCAGCACGGCCGCCACGGGAACAGGCACAGGCACTGACGACTTTAAAAATCGCGCGAACCACGATGGCCTGCGAGTTTCAGCCTCGACGCTACTCACCAGTTTCTGCCGGAGCCGTGTGTGGTAGCCGGGCCAATAACTTTCCGCGGGCGCAACTGCCTCTCGCAATCGTCTGGTAATGCGCAGAGTTGCGTCGAGGGATTCAAATTCAGCGCGGCACTCAGCACAGTGGCGAAGCTCGCGAGACAACCGCTCGTCCGGTCGCTCGGCGCCGTCCAGGACGAACTCGGTTATTTGTTCTTTCGTTTGCGTGCAATTGTGCATTTTCAAAAAAACTCCGATCAGTATTCATTCGCCAGGCTGGTAAGCGCTTCCGAAGCGACGGTGTCGGGCGAAAGCCGTGCGCGCAATTTTCCGATTGCGCGCCACACACCTTTCTTGACTGTGCCAACTGAACAATTCATCGCGTTAGCAATTTCTTCGTAAGACATTCCTTCGTAATGACGGAGCAGAAAGGCGAGGCGCTGCGATGGCGTCAACTCATCCAGGGCGCTGACGACACTCTCAAAAAGTAACTTGTTATAAATATTCTCAGGCGATGCTGACTGCGATTCGAGTGGCGCTTCCGTCTCAATGCCCAGCAGTTGGACCATAGTAGTTTGACCCTGCCGACGGAAGAAACTCGAACGCCGGTGATTGAGAAAAGCATTGATGGTGATCCGGCGTAACCACGTGTAAAAAGAGGAATCAGATCGAAAGACCGCACCGCCTGATACGCCTTCAACCAAACTTCCTGCGAAAGGTCTTCGGCATCCTGGGCATTGCGGCAATAGTGAAAGGCAAGCAGATGGATACGGCGCGCGTAGCGTTCGGCGAGCAGGCAGAAAGCCTCGAGGTCGTTTGCCTGGGCGCGTGAGATTAGATCGCTATCGCTGCAGTGGATCACTATCGCGTTCTGTCTCCATCGGTGATACAGACACGAATCCCGTGATTTAGTTGGCCGCCGAGGAGGCACGAAATCAAGCGGTGTGCTTCTTACGGCCCTTTGAACCCACGTTAACAACTGTCGAGGGTGCGTTAGTGCTGGGCGTAGCCGGGTTGCCGGCAACATGTTGCTCCGAGGCGTCGCCAAACATCCGGTTCGCATTTTTGCGACGTCCACGCAACGCCGGCGTCTTTTTCATCTCTTCGCGATTCTGATCCGGATTACCCGCAAATCCGGTTTGCTGTCCGCGGGGTTTTGAGGGCGTGCCGACTTTATGCTGATCTTTCTTTGTTCCCATGTCCCTGATCCTTCCCTTTGCCCGAGCTTTTGCCGCCTAAGGACCACTTCAATGCAAGCGGTGTTATCAGTGTCGTAATGATAACCATGATAACCACTGCGCCGAAAGTCGCCGAACTGATCACGGGCTCGTTAACTCCCGTTGCCGACGGCAACATCAGCGTGGCGCCGATTCCGGCGAAGATCAGGCCGACTTCGCCACGAGGAATCATTCCCAGGCCAACGGCCAAACGGTTGATCCCGCGCTCAACCACACCGAGCGCGCAAACTTGTTTGCCGATCACGGCGGCTAACGTAAGCACGAGCGCAAACCCCAGAATGTCGAGTCGAGTAAAAAGTCGCAGGTCAACTTTCAGTCCCATCAGCACGAAGAATATCGGCACGAGCACTGTGCTTACCGGTTGCAAAAGATCGCTGAGATCGCGTTCCTTTCGCCCGGCCGCTGGTTTGTAGTGGACCTCGTCCAGGATCAATCCCGCCGCGAAAGCTCCAACGATCGGCGCGAGTCCGACTTGTGCCGCAGCCCACGAAAGCAGCAGGCAACACGCGATTGCAGTGTTAGTAACACGCCACGCGTTTCCAAACGACCTGCGCCTCGCAGCAGGCGCGGTACGAGCAAGTGTCCAATTGCGATAGAACCGACTAAAAATGCGAGTGACTTCAGGGCGATAAGACCAACATCGATTATTGAGAGGGCGCCGCCGGTACCCGCAGCTTTGATCGCGCCCGCGACCACCGCGAGGATCAGCAGTCCGAGCACGTCGTCTATCACGGCTGCGCCGAGAATAATTCGCGCTTCACGCGTCGCGAGCTTGTTAAGGTCTTTGAAGACTCGCGCCGTGATTCCTACACTCGTGGCGCAAAGAGTTGCGCCGATGAAGATGTGGACCAATCGTGGTTCATCGGGAATGAAATAGGCGGACACTCCCCAGCCGAGAAAAAACGGAGCGACTACACCCAGAACCGCTACCAGCAGCGACGACCATCCGACTTCAATCATCTCGCCCAGGTCAGACTCGAGACCGACTTCAAACAACAGGATGATTACGCCGAGTTCCGCGAGGGCCGCGATCGTTGCGTTGGTTTTGAGTGGTTCCGCTCCGGTGAAACCAAGCAACACGAGGTTCCCCAGCAGGACGCCGGCAAACAGTTCACCCAAAACCGCGGGCTGACGCAGACGTTCAAATACCTCGCCCGCCAGCTTCGCAACCAGCAGCATCACCGCCACCCCGATCAGAACAGCCGGATCGAGGCCGTGCCCGGCTCCGCCCGACGGTTCCTCAGCGGCCGAAGTTTTCGGGACGGCGAACAGAAAAAACAGAAAAGCTATTAGGAGCGAGACTGCAAAGGTGGCGCGTTTCATTAGGTTTTTGGACCGATGTGGGCCGATTATGGCACATCTTACGAATCAAGCGCGCTTCGAAGTGGTGTTTCAGAGTTGCGTCATCGAACGGAGGTATCTATAATGCGCCCCACTTAGGCGCTGCCCCGGCAGGCTGCGTCCAATAAACTTCAAAAATATGGCGACTCCTATTCGATGGAACCAACGCGGACGTGTCTCGCCTTATGGCGGTTCCAAACGACCAGACACTCCGTTGCGTTCTCTCGCACTCAGCCTGACGCATGTTGCTCGTGCTGCACTCACAGAGCCCTACATGCTCAGCATCGAGCACCAGCGAATACAGTTAAACCGGTTGCCGAAAGACGTTTGACGGATTTCGCATAGTCCAGCTTTCCGATATTCATCACGGTCCTTTTTCAAGCCGCGAACAGATCGAGCAGGCCGTCGATACTGCAAACAGGCTCAAGCCCGACATCATTGCACTCACCGGCGATTACATCTCCAAAGAGCGACATTACGCGGCGCCATGCGCGGAAATGTTGGGACGTTTAGAGGCGCGCCACGGCGTTTATGCGGTATTGGGTAATCACGACCACTGGACCGATGCCGCTCTGATAACCGATCTCTTTCGCGCTGAAGGGATCACCGTCCTGATAAATGAAGGCATGCGCTTCGAACAGAATGGCGAGGCGTTCTGGCTGGCAGGCGTGGACGACACGATGGTCGGCCTCGAAGACTTGTCCCTGGCCCTGGCGGGCGCACGTCGGGATGAGATGAAACTCCTGCTGGCCCACAATCCGATTATTTTGCGGCGCGCTGCACGGGCTTCCGTTGATCTGGTGCTGAGCGGCCATACACACGGCGGACAAGTGGCTATTCGTGGTGAGCGCAACGCGTCCGGACGACCGCGCAGACGTCTGCTGAAAGGCCTCGGACGCCAGGGAAATACGCAGATTTACGTCAATCGTGGTTTGGGAACCGTGGTGTTACCCATCAGATACGGATGCCCTCCTGAAATCTCTTTGCTGGAACTGCGAAGCGCGACAGGACTGAACATCCTGTTATGTCTTCACGAATCGTTACTGTTCCCAATCTTTTGACGGTCTTCCGGATGGTTTTGATTCCGGTTTTCGTCTCGCTGCTTTTTTACCAACGATTCGTACTCGCCCTCGCGGTTTTTGTCCTCGCCGGAGTCACCGACGGTTTGGACGGCCTGCTCGCCCGGCGTTTTAATCAGAAGTCGCAACTCGGAACCATTCTCGACCCAATCGCTGACAAGCTGATGCTGGTCACTGCTTTCGTCGTTTTGTCGATGAGGGCTGTTTTCCCGCAGCCATTGCCGCCACACCTGCCGGTACCTTTTTGGGTGACTGTAGCTGTGATCAGCCGCGACGTTTTCATCCTTGTCGGAGCGGCGGCCATCAACATCGTGACCGGGTTCCGTGGCTTTCGTCCCTCGATGCTGGGGAAAATCAACACCACCGTCCAGATCGTGGCCATAGCGGCCATCATGTTCGCCGCCAGCGTCCCTTACGGCACCGGCTACTACCTGCCCACCATCTACACGACAGTCTTCGCCTTCGCGGTTCTTTCCGGCGCCCACTACGTCTTTTTCGTCTCCAAACTCGTCAACGAAGACCGCCGCTAGCGACAGCAAACACACTCAAATAAAGTTGACAACAACGCACTCAGGTATTATATTGACCGAGCGTTCAAGGTGAGTGTCACCTCATGCAGAGCCGAGCGCGGTTAGCGCGGGTCCAAAGATTTAATCAAGGAAGGTTTTGGAGACTAAAAGAAGATGAGCAAGATTATTGGAATTGACCTGGGAACAACCAACTCGGTCGTGGCGGTGATGGAAGGTGGCGAGCCAACCGTAATCACTAACTCCGAAGGTGGCCGCACCACGCCATCGGTCGTGGCTTTCACCAAAGACGGCAGTCGCCTTGTTGGTCAGGTTGCCAAACGCCAGGCGGTAACCAATCCCGAAAACACAGTCTATTCAATCAAGCGATTTATGGGACGTCGCTACAACGAAGTTACTGAAGAAATCAAACAGGTTCCATACAAAGTTCAGGGCGCGGGCAGCGGCGGCGACGTGCGAATCGCGGCGGGCGGCAAAGAATGGAGCCCACCGGAGATCTCGGCGATCATCCTGCAGAAGATGAAGCAGTCAGCTGAAGACTATCTCGGTCAGAAAGTCGACAAGGCCGTAATCACCGTTCCCGCTTACTTCAACGACTCGCAACGCCAGGCGACGAAAGACGCCGGCAGGATTGCCGGTCTCGAAGTGATGCGTATCGTGAACGAGCCGACGGCGGCAGCGCTTGCTTACGGTCTCGATAAAAAGAAAGACGAGACGATCGCAGTGTTCGACTTCGGCGGCGGCACGTTTGACGTGTCGATCCTCGAGGTCGGTGAAGGCGTTGTCGAAGTGAAGTCGACAAACGGCGATACGCACCTTGGCGGTGACGATATCGACGAACGGCTGATCGAGTGGATCATCGAGGAGTTCAAGAAGGATCAGGGTATCGATCTTTCGAACGACAAGATGGCGTTGCAGCGTCTGAAGGAAGCTGCGGAGAAGGCAAAGATTGAGCTTTCCAGCACGATGGAAACGGAAGTCAATCTGCCGTTCGTGACTGCGGATCAGTCAGGTCCGAAGCACCTCGCGATGAAACTGACTCGCGCGCGTTTCGAGCAGTTGGTCGATCCGATCCTGTCGCGACTCCGAGGTCCGGTTGAACCGGCATTGAAAGATGCGGGCCTTGATGCGAAGAAGATCGACGAAGTCGTGCTGGTCGGCGGTTCGACGCGTATTCCGAAGGTTCAGGAGATCGTCAAGGAGATGTTTGGCAAGGAGCCAAACAAGAGCGTGAACCCTGACGAAGTGGTGGCAATCGGTGCGGCCGTGCAGGCCGGCGTTCTTTCAGGTGAGAAGACCGACATTCTGTTGCTCGACGTTACGCCGCTCAGCCTCGGTATCGAGACGCTTGGTGGAGTGTTCACTAAGCTGATTGAAAGAAACACGACGATCCCAACGCGGAAGTCGGAGATCTTTTCAACTGCTTCGGACAATCAGACGTCGGTTGAAGTTCACGTGCTTCAGGGTGAGCGGCCGATGGCCGGCGACAATCGCACGCTCGGCAAGTTTCACCTCGTCGGTATTCCACCGGCGCCGCGTGGCATGCCGCAGGTGGAAGTTACTTTTGACCTCGACGCTAACGGCATCGTGAACGTTTCGGCGAAGGACATGGGAACGGGTCGTGAGCAGAAGATCACGATCACGGCTTCTTCCGGTTTGTCGAAGGATGAAATCGACAAGATGATGAAGGATGCCGAGTCGCATTCTGCTGACGACGCTCGCAAGCGTGAGGAGATCGAAGCTCGCAATCGTCTCGATGGGCTCGTCTACCAGATGGAGAAGACGCTCGCCGACAATCGCGAGAAAGTCGGAGCAGTTGCTGCTGACGTTGAGTCGGCAATTGCCGAAGCGAAGAAAGCTTTGGCTGAAGGCGGAGTTGAAAGACTGAACGAACGCTTTCAATCAATTGCAAACTGCGTCTCACAAACTGGCCGAGGCGCTTTACCAGCAGGCGCCGCCGCCGGGAGCGGAAGCTGGCGGTGATCAAGCGTCGGCAGCGGGTGCTTCATCCTCGGGCGGCTTCGGGTGACGACAACGTCATCGATGCCGAATACGTGGATGTAGACGAAAACAAGTAAGGGAATTGCCGATTTCCGATTGCCAATTGCCGATTGAGAGAGGCGGAGATAGCGTTTACACTCCGCCTTTTCTTCAAATCGGCAATCGGCAATCGGCAATCGGCAATAATCAGATGGCTAAGCAGGACTATTACGAAATACTCGGCATCAAGCGCGACGCCAAGCCCGATGAGATCAAGAAGGCTTACCGGCGTTTGGCGCGCAAGTATCACCCTGACGTGAATCCGGGTGATAAAGCCGCCGAGGAACGCTTCAAACTCATGTCGGAAGCGCACGACGTGCTCTCGGATCCAAAGAAGAGAAGCGTTTACGATCGCTTTGGGCAGTACTCTGAAAATCTCGCGGACGCCGCGGCGAGAGGCGCTGGTCCATCCGGCGGCCGCACATCTCCGGGTTTTGACTTCACCGGTTTTGATTGGGGCAGCGCATCACCAGCTGGCGGTGGAGGTGGAGGCAGCAGTTTCCGCGATATCTTTGCGGACCTGTTTGGCGGCGGCGCGACGAGAGAGAAAGAACCACCACGCCCGCAGCCGCAGCGTGGCGCGGACATCGAGATGCCGCTGAGTCTCTCGTTTGAAGAAGCCATCAAAGGATTGACTACAAACATCACGGTCAATCGTTCGGAACAGTGTTCGCGCTGCAACGGCGCGGGAGACATTGGTGGACCAGTGGTTGTTTGTTCTACCTGCAAAGGATCGGGTCAGGTGCAAAGAGCCGGTGGTCGCTTGCGTTTCGCGCAGGAGTGTCCTGATTGCGGTGGTACGGGTCGACGGCGTTCGCCGTGTTCACTTTGTCATGGCAAGGGAACGACGCCGAAATCCGAGACGGTGAAGGTTCGTATTCCAGCCGGCGTCGAAACCGGTTCGCGCGTGAGAATTCCCGGCAAAGGCGAGGGGGGCCGTCTCGGCGCGCCGGCGGGTGATCTTCACATCATCACGAATGTCGGCGAGCACAAGTATTTCACTCGGAAGGGCGACAACATCTACGTCACCGTTCCGATCACCGTGCCGGAAGCAGCGCTTGGCGCAAAAATCGAAGTGCCGACGGTTGACGGAAAGACTCAACTGCGCATTCCGCCGGGCACGCAATCGGGCCAGAAGTTTCGTTTGCGAGAGCGCGGCGCGCCGTCGCTGAGAAACCCCGGTGCGAAGGGACATCAGTTTGTCGAAGTGCAGGTAACTTTGCCAAAAGTGATCTCGGAAGAGACGAAGGAACTGTTGCGGGAGTATTCGAAGTTGAACACGACGAACCCGCGTGTGGAGATGGGGTTGGAGTGACCAGGAAGCCGAAAACGTACACGATCAGCGCTGTAGCGGAGCAGTATGGCATTCACCCGCAGACGCTGCGACTTTACGAACGCGAGGGGTTGTTGAAGCCTTCGCGGTCGGAAGGGAACACGCGGCTTTACACGGATCCGGATCTGGAACGATTGGAGCTGATTCTTTCTTTGACTCGCGATCTTGGAGTGAATCTCGCAGGCGTCGAGATCATTCTGAACATGCGCGAGAAGATGGACGCGATGCAGCATGAGTTTGAGCGGTTCTTCCAATATCTGCAGTCGCATGCTGAGGAGCTGACGAATTTCGACGCAGCGCCTGAAGGCAGCGATGCCCTCGTACCGATGACGCGTGCCGCTGCCCTGCGACGCCGTAGCTCCCGCACGTAACGAACAGGATCATCCTGTTCATCATGTAAATCCTGTAATCCTGTCTAATACATTTGTGCTAAAGTCGGGCTGCAGTATCAACCTCACTAACTCAGGAGTAACAAAGATGACCTCACGTCTCACACTTCTCACTATCCTTCTATTCACTTTCAACTTCCAGGATCTCGATACGGTTGTAATCTCCGGTCGGGTCACGGATCAAAACTCCGCTGTGATATCCGGCGCCAAAGTTGAAGCAAAACTAATCAAGACCGGAGTTACACGAACGACTACGACTGATGCTGTCGGTCGCTATCGCCTAATCCAACTCGAGCCCGGAACTTACGGAATTCGCGTCATCTCTCCGGGGTTCGCGACGCAGGAGACAAAGAACGTCGCGACCGTCTCCGGGCAGAGTTTGCAGTTTGACGCGACGCTGATTCCCTCGGAGATCCTGGTTGAGCCGGTTGTGATTGCCGCGATGGATACACCGGTGATCGATACGAAACGAACTGTCGTTGGCGCAACTCTCACGTCGCGTGAAACGGAGTCGTTGCCAATCCCGACGCGCTCGGTTCTGGACCTGATCTTTACACTTCCGGGAGTTACGGAAGAACCACTCTCGACGCGAGATCTCGCCGAAGATCGCAACGTCAATCACGCCAACACACCCGAAGAAGCCGGCACCTTTTCTCTCGCCGGCGCTCCGGCTTATTCCAACAACCTCACGATTGACGGACTCGACAACAACGACGATCGCGCCGCTCGCGAACGTTTCCAGCCCTCGCTCGAAGCGGTTGCCGAAGTGCAGGTGATCACGAATCAGTTCTCAGCGGAGTACGGCCGCGCTTCGGGAGGCCGCGTGAATCTTCGTACTCGCAGCGGTTCGCAGGAGTTTCACGGGCGCGGCTTTTTACTTCTTCAGGGATGAAGCTCTGAACGCAAACACGTTCAAAAATAACTCGCTTGGCCTGGCACGGTTGCCGCTTCAGGAGCACGTTGCAGGATTTACTTTGGGTGGACCACTCCGCCTTGTCCCATCAGTCTTCTTTGTCTCTTACGAGCGGGGAAAGGTGCTGGACAGTGCGCTCATCGATACCCTTGTTCCCTCAAAACAGAACAGGAGGTTTGCACTTCCGCCGCCGACGCATCCCGAACGCAGCCGGCTCGAAGACGCCGCCGCGCCAACACTCGCGACCGAAGTTGCGCCGTTCATCTCGTCGATAAATACGCCGGCCGTTAACACTAGCATCACTGCGCGAGTCGATCATCAGTTTGGACCAATGCACCACGCCTCGGTGGTCTATCAGGCCGGACGGCTGGTCAACCTGCGGCAGTCAGGCGGCGGTAATCGTCTGGCTGATGCTGTTCAGGCGCGAAGACGTGATTCAGACGCGATCTCGCTTTCCGACACATTTGTCTTTTCGGAGCGGCTTGTAAATCAGCTTCGTTTTCAATACTCGGGTCTCGCGCCCGCTTTCGAAGCCCGCGGCGGTAACACGCCCGTCGTGCTCATCAGCCTGAAGATCCCTTACTTTCGGGAGATCCGGAGAGACGTTCGGGGACTTTGATCGCAGGTTCATCGACTTCAGGTGGCAGCGATAGGCGCGAAAAGCGTTTGCAGTTGCAGGATATCGCGTCATTTGTAAGGGGTAATCATTCGCTCAAACTCGGAGTCGATCTTCATCACGTGCGTTCCACGTTTATTGATCTTTCGGATCTCACCGGTACTTTCAACTTCGCGAGTGCAGGTGATTTTCTGGAGGGCTTGCCAGGCCGCTTCAGACAGAACTTTCAGAGTTCCTCCACGCAGCAAAACCTTTACACCGGTATTTTTGTGCATGACGAATGGCAGGTCATTCCACAATTGCTTTTGAGTTATGGCCTTCGGTACGAATACGAATCGATTCTTCACGATCCGAACAATTTCGGGCCGAGGCTCTCAGTTGCTTACAGCCCGCTCGCGTCAGGCAAACTCGTGGTCCGCTTCGGCAGCGGCATCTTTTTCAACCGCCCCTTGCTGCGCACGATCGACGATTTTGCGCTCGGAAAGCAGCAACTTTTTTTCGACACCAACCTCCTTCGCGATCCCTCGTCAGGAAAACTGATGGCGGCCGAACAGCGACGTGCTTTCATCGCTGCCAATCTCCGTTTTCCTGAAACATTGAATTTGAATTCGAAGCTCGTGCGCGAGTTTGGCGTGCTGAATACGGACTTCTCACGCCGTCTCGATCCCGCACTGAAAATTCCGGAGAGTTATCAGCTCAATGCCGGTGTCGAGCGCGATCTCGGTCGCGGATTTTCCCTGGAAGCAAACTTCACGTTCACGCGCGGAATACATCTGTGGCGGGAGTTCAACTCCAACGCTCCCGTACTTCCCTCAGGCTACAGAAACTTTTCTGAATTTCTGGCCTCGCGTGATTTTGCAAACTTCACGAACGCAGCGAGTTCGACTCGCCCGCTCCACAACGCTGCAAACGCCGGCGAACTGGTTCGATTTACTTACGGAACTCCGAATACAAATACCGTGATTCGCACAAACGAATTTGGCGTCCCCATTTCAGTGATGAATCTCAACAGTGCAACATCAACGACGATGATCGAAGCGGCGCTGGCGGCAATCAATCATCTGCGTCCGGATCCCGCGAGCGGTGAGATCGAGCAACTCATCTCCGCGGGTAACAGCTTCTATCGCGGTCTCACAATTGAGTTGCGGAAGCGATACGAATCCGGCTTCGCGTTTCGCGCCGGTTACACACATTCGAGTTTGATCGACAATGGAGTGGTCAACACTTCCGACGCACTCGTTCCCGCAGACTTTCGGTCGGAACGTGCGCGCAGCCTGCTCGATAGGCGTCATCGTTTCGTCTTTTCGGGAAGTTTTAGTCTGCCGCCGTTTCTTGGCACGTTGCAGTTGTCGCCGGTAATGCGTGTCGCGTCAGGCGCTCCATTCAACATTTCACTCGGCGGCGTCGATCGTAATCTTGACGACGTCTCAAACGATCGTCCTAACTATTCCGGCGATCTTCGTTTGCTTCGTTGGCGTGCTCCGGGTGAGCCGGTCAATCCCGCGGTGGTTCGGGCGTTTAGTGTGCCTCGGATTGGCGAAGTGGGAAACTTGCCACGGAATCTCGGGCGTGGGCCGGATCAGTTTGTGTTTGACTTGAACGTGACGCGAGAGTTTCGGCTAACAGAGCGTGTGCTTTTTCGGCCGGCGATTGAATTTGCTAACGTGCTGAATAAAACAATCTTCAGCTTCGGATCAGAGTTCATCAACTTCAACGCGCTATCGTCAGGTGCTTCAGACGAGCAGCGTCAGGCATTTCTCGACTCGTTTTTACTGGCGACACGGACGATGCGACCGCGGCAGATTCGCGTAGGCCTGAGATTGGAGTTCTGATACGCCAGGAACAACCACGTGATTACAGGATTGCCAGGTACGTGTGAAGCACGAATCTTGTGATCCTGTATTCTGGCCGGTTACGAGGCTTGCTTGTGGGCGTCAGTCGAACGCGTGTTTTGCGTGGGCCGGTTTGGCTTGCTGGTTCGGGGGGCGCCGTTAGCTTTCTCTTCGTCCTTATTGCTCTCAACCCGCTCGCAGCGTGCTCGCGAGCGTTCAATTCGTCTTTTCATCCATCGATTCATTGTCTTTCGCCTTCCAATTCCTCTGATGAGGGTCGTACGAATGGGCTGCCTCGCAGGTTGCATGCCATGAGGACTTCCCACCTTGTAACGCGCATTTCGTAGTTAAAATGGACCCTCTTACGCACGATTTCGTGTCGCATGGCCGCAAATGGCTTGTGATAAACTCCCGACAGATGGCGGTTACAGACTCACAAGCTGAACATGTTGGGGAGGTCGAGGCAGCCCTGCTCGATGCAGAGCTTTTCGTAAAGTACCAGGCGCCGGATCGTGCGATAAAACGACTGCGAACTGCCCTCGAACTGAACTCTCGTTCGATCAAATTGCGCGAGCGACTGCGCGAAATCTGTGCGTCCAGCAAGCAGGCGGAGGAAGCTGCCCGTCAGTGTCTTGCACTCGCAAGTCTCTACATCGAGCGGGAAGATTTCGACACCGCCCACGACCGTCTTCTCGAAGCAAAGCAACACGATGAACGAATAAATATCGCCGGTGGTCTCGAAGCAATCCGCCGTGCCCGTAGACCCGATCTGAAGCCGACGCCCGGGCCTGAAGCCAACTTCGAACGCAAACACTTCACCCTCGCGGGCGATCTCAGCGCCATCAGCGTATTTGACGCCGTCCAGGTAATAGAGAATGCGAGGTTGAATGGCGTCCTGACGATTAGCGGCGCGAAAAACCAGGGCACGGTCAATTTTAACGAGGGACGTATCGTCGATGCGGCGTGTGACGGCGAGATTGCCGACTCAGGGTTTCAACGTGTGGTCGAGATTTCGAGCGGGACATTTGAATTTCAGAAAACCGCGGAACAGTTTCCTGTCCGAATACAGTCACTGAGCAACACAAACCTCATACTCGATACGCTTCGACTTCTCGACGAACGTAAACAATAAAGCCTTAAGACGATCTTTCCTCGCAAAGACGCAAAGGCGCAAAGCGCTATCGCGTTTCTAAGGGCTTTCTTTGCGCCTTTGCGCCTTTGCGAGGAAGATCGTCTTAATCAATCAAAACACGGGTATTGAGTGCTTCGGCTTTTTCGATCGCGGTAAGCAGGCGCAGAAACTGATTGTAGTTTCGGCTGCGGGCAGTTAGGCGTGCAACTTCCGATTGAGTTAGTTCACTACGCAGCACAAGGTCGAGAAAGTCGTAGTAGTCGGCAGCGGCTTCAAAAGGAAGCTCGCGAGTGTAGGTGGTGGCGTCGCTATCTTCCGAGCGAAACCCGGCCAGCAGATCGAAGATGTTGTCGGTGGTGAGTCTTGAAGCATCGCGCGTGAGCGTAATCGGAATGCGCAATTCAAAAAATCGTAGACCCTCATCGGTTACAACCCGGCGCAACTCTTTCGTCGCCTCGCCGTCAAAAGGCGATTCCGGATCGACAAGGATCCGAAGCAGACGCGGCTGGTCTTCTTTGTCGAGCGTGTCGAGCGAAAGCTGAACGCGATCCGCCAGAAACTTTTCAAACTGCGCTTCGACCGGGTAGTTAATGCGTCCCAAACAACCAACCGACTCTCCTTCGCCTGCGGTATCCACCGGCAGGCACGCCGGACACTGAGCGCAAACGCTTGTTACTTCCTGCATTCGTTCAATCTCGGCGCTCGCGTTTTCAACCCACTGAAGTTTATCCACTGACGGCGCGCTCGCATCGCCGGTCGTGAGCTTCGCGTGCAAACTGCTCAACCGTCCCCACTGGCGCAGGTGTTGTTCGGAATAGTTTGCGCGCAGGGGGCAGGCGTATTGCAGTGCGAATTCGAGTGACATCGGTTTATCGATAGCACAGCAAAAGCAATCCAGCAACCAGACTAAAGGACGCCTCGCTGGAGTGCGGCGGCTTGGCGCCGCTTTTCATTCGACTTCGCAAGCGTGGATGAAAGCGGCGCCAGGCCGCCACACTCCAGCGAGGCATCCTTTATGGTAAGCTTTCAGCATTTCCCGCAGGAATTGCCGCTGAGAAAGGTCAGGCCCAATGGCAGTTAGTCAGGAACTTTTGGAAATACTCGCGTGTCCGGCTTGTAAGGCAAAAGTTGAGTTGAAGTCTGATGGGAACGCACTGAAGTGCGTCGAATGTAAACGTGTCTATCCCATCCGCGATGACATCCCGGTAATGCTCATCGACGAGGCGACCATCGAAGAATGAGAGCGGCCACAAAGGCACAAAGTCCACAAATGAACAGCCTGCGCGACATTGCCGAGGGTCAGGATGCGGCGCAACCACTCGCGCCGTCTCGCTGGGACTGGCGTGAAGTGCGAAAGGTCCTGTTGGTGCGGCTGCGATCGATCGGCGACACGGTCCTGGCGACGCCTTCAGTTTTTGCCCTCAAGCGATTTCTGCCCCATGTTCAGGTCGACATACTGGTTGAAGACTGGGTCGCGCCTTTGCTTGATAACCATCCGTACGTCAACAACGTAGTCGTGTTGGAACGCGGCGGGCTCATGGCGCGAGCACGCGTTGCCAAAGAGTTGAGATCCGCTGGTTACGACGTGGTTTACAACCTGCACGGCGGAACTACGGCGACCTTTTTAACGCGAGCGACTGGGGCGCGTCATCGCGTCGGATTCAAGACTTATCAATACGCGCAACTTCACAATCACCAGGCTCCGTCGCCTTTGTTATTGTGGGGCCAGCAAAAGACACACTCCGTCGAGCAACAACTCGCGTTACTCGGTTGGACCGGTGTTCCCGTCACCGATCGTCCGCGCACGCAATTGGGTGTTTCGCACGAGGCGTCCGAAGTTGTAAGTCAACGACTAAGCGCCGCCGGACTGAGTGATCGAAAACTCGCGTTGATTCATCCCGCGGCTGCGTTCGCGACCAAGCAGTGGTCTACGGAAAATTTCGCGCGTGTCGCGGAGTTTCTGGCCGGCCGAGGTTTCGCTCCGGTGGCAATTGCAGCATCGAACGAAAGCGCGGTGCTGGACAGTTTGCAGTCGGAAGCGTCGGTCCGGATCGTAACGTTTGACTTGTCGCTGCCGGAGGTGACGGCTCTCGCTTCGAGGTCGCAAATTTTTGTCGGCAACGACAGCGGCATTGCGCACATAGCAGCCGCGGTCGGAACGCCAAGCGTGGTTGTTTTCGGATCGTCCAACATCGCGCACTGGCGTCCGTGGAATCTCGCGGCCGCGGAAGTCGTATTCGAAGAGATGTCGTGTCAGCCCTGTCACGGATATTTTTGCGAGAAGTTTGCGCAGCCGGAATGTATCCTGCGCGTGCCTGTAACAAGAGTTGCCGCCGCGATCGATCGTGTAATGAATTAAGTGGGAGTTAAATGGCCCAACTATCAAAAACCCGTGCTTCGGAAATACTTCAGGCGCTCCGGGAGCGTAACGTCGTGGTCCTGGGCGACGTAATGCTCGACGAGTTTGTCTGGGGCGACGTCACTCGCATTTCCCCCGAGGCGCCTGTTCCGGTTGTCGATGTGCGCAGAGAGACCGTGCATCTCGGCGGCGCTGCAAACGTCCTCGCGAACCTGGTTGCACTCGGCGCGCGCGGAACGGTTGTCGGCGTGATCGGGAATGATGGTCCAGGTGAACGACTCCGCACTGGTTTGCGTGAACTCGGAACTGAAAGCCAGGGTTTGATAGTTGACGAAACACGCCCGTCGACGACCAAAACGCGCATCGTGGCGCACAGCCAGCTCGTGGTGAGAGCCGATCGCGAATCGCGCGTCCCGGTAAACGCCGGGCTCGAAGACAAGATCGTTTCACATTTGAAGAACGCGTTGCGGGAAGCCGATGCTTTTGTTGTTTCCGATTACGACAAGGGCGTCGTAACGCCCCGCATCCTCAGCCAGATTCTTCCGATCGCTTACGAGCAGGTTCCCGTTCTGATCGATCCCAAGCTGCGCAACTTCAACTCATATCGCCCAGCTACGCTCGTCACGCCCAACCATTTCGAAGCGTTGCGAATGAGCGACACGGAGGACCACTCCGACGACGGATCACATCACGCCGCGAAGGTGATTCGAGAGAAGCTCGGCTGCGACGCCGTGCTGATAACAAGGGGTGATCGGGGAATGATGTTGCTGGAAGGAAACGGCGAACCGGTTTACGTCAAGACAGCGGCGCGCGAGGTCTATGATGTCACGGGCGCTGGAGACACTGTCATCGCCGCTCTTGCCGGGGCATTGTCCGCGGGCGCAACGATGCTCGAGGCGGCTGCATTCGCAAATCATGCAGCCGGGATTGTGGTTGGGAAAGTCGGAACAGCTACTGCAACGGCAGATGAATTGTTGGCGACCTTCGAAGAATGATTGGCAGGACCCTTCGAAATTATCGCATTACCGACAAACTCGGCGTCGGCGGGCAGGGCGCCGTTTACAAAGCGACCGACGTCAAGCTGGGCCGTCCGGTTGTCATAAAAGTCATACCGCCCGAGCTGAGCGCGAAACAAGCAAATCTCAAACGATTCGAACGCGAAGCGCGGCTTGCCTCCTCATTGGACCATCCGAACATCTGCACCATCTTTGATCTCGACGAAGTGGACGGCGTTCATTTCATCGCGATGCAGTTTGTCGACGGCAAGAACGTCCGCCAACTCGTCGCGGGCCGCCCACTCGAGTTGAAAACGACGCTGCTGATCGGTCTGCAGGTAGCTGACGCACTTGCCGCCGCACACAATCGCGGCATCATTCATCGCGACATCAAGTCGGGAAACGTGATGGTCACGTCTACGGGCCAGGTGAAGGTGCTTGATTTCGGACTCGCGAAACTTCTCGACGACACCGAAGCTGCAACGTCAGGCATTCATCGCACGGAACTCACCGAAGTCGGTGTGCCTTATGGCACCGCGACCTATGCGGCGCCGGAACAGGCGCGCGGCGAGCGCGTTGATAAGCGCGCGGATATTTTTTCGCTCGGCGTTCTGCTTTACGAAATGCTGACCGGCACCTGGCCTTTTCGTGGGAAGACGACGATCGACGTGCGTCACGCAGTGCTGCACGATCCGCCGCGTCCGATTTCGGAGTTGCGGACGAGTCCGATTCCGCCGCGTTTGCAGCAGATCCTCGATCGCGCACTCGCGAAAGAGCCCAGAGACCGTTTTCAAAATATGGAAGACTTTCGCAACGAGCTGCGCCTGGTCCTTCAGGAACTCGATGCCCCGGCGGCCGGTTACGAGGGGGTAACTCCCGAACCGCCTCGTCACTTAAGCGGCGCCAATCCCGTTTCGCGCGCGGTTCGCTGGCTGAAGTCGATCACGAGAACCGACGCGCCAACCACGTCGCCAAACCTGACGTCTTCGAAGCAGGGCATTCACGAAACTCCGTTCACGACAATTGCCGATCGGGAGAAGAAGAGTTTGGCCATACTCTGCTTTCGAAATTTGAGTAATGATCCGGGGGCGAGTTTTTACGAGTTCTCGCTCGCGGATGCAGTGATAACCGAGCTCGCACGCGTCCGCTCACTCGTGGTTCGGCCCTCGTCAGTGATTGCGAGATACCAGGGCCAGCAGCGCGATCCGCGCGAGATTGGAAAAGAGCTGGCTGTCAGTGCCGTGCTGACCGCGGGATTTATTCACGCGGGGGAACGATTCCGTGTGACCGCGCAATTGATCGACGTTGAGTCCGGCGAGTTGTTGTGGAGCGATCGTATCGACACGGCGGCGTCGGACATCATCGTGATTCAGGATACGATTGCGCGACGAATCGTCGAGGGTTTGAGCGTCGAGCTGAGTCCAGCCGAGCAGGTGGGAATCGCGAAGGCTTCCACGCAGAATCCCGCGGCCTACGAGCAATACCTGCGTGGCCGCGATCTGTTTGCGCGTTTCATCTTTCGCAGTCTGTCGCAGGAGGATTGCGACGAGGCGATCGCCCATTTCGAACGTGCAATTCAACTCGATCCAAACTTTGCCCTCGCCCATGATGGACTGGGCGCGTGCTATGTCAACCGGGTTTTCAAAGGCTTTGGCGGCTCGGAAGATTACGAGGCCGCCGAAGTCGCATTCACGAAAGCACTCGCGATCGATCCGAACCTGTTTGAAGCGCGCATGTTGATGGTTTTTGTCTACCTGTGGCGCGGCCAAAAACAGAAAGCGCGCGATGAGGTCAACCGGGCTCGCGCTGAAGCGCCGGATGAGCCGGTGGTCCACTTCGTGAAAGCCCTCCTGCATCGTTTAGACGGCGAGTATGGCAGGGCCTTGCGCAGTTACGATCGTCTGGTTCGTCTCGATCCGGCGGCGCACGTGGTGGCGAGTTACAGCCGCGCGCTCGTTCACATGTACATGGGCCACTTTGATGAGACGTTTCGCCAGTTGGACAATGCCGGTGAACCCGACAATCCTCTCGTGCGAACGTTTCGCGCCCTTGCTTTGTATTACACTGGACAAACCGATGCGGCTGCGGAAATGATGAAGGACGTCGTCGATAAGCATCCGAACATGCACGGCATACGCCCGTTTATGGCGATGTTTCTGAGCGCGCAGGGCAAGCATGATGAGGCCCTCGCGCAACTAACTCCCGCAGTGAAGCGAAACGGCGAGGTTGACGCGGATATCAGTTACTCAATCGGTTCGGTTTATGCGCTGGAAGGATTGCCTGGAGATGCCTTCGAATGGCTCCAGCGATCGATATCGCTTGGAAATGCGAATCGGCCCTGTTTCGAGAGTGATCCAAACTGGGCGTCGCTTCGCGATGACGCGCGGTTTGTCGAACTGATGGCCCAGGTGCGCCAGGCCAAATAGCGCACCGGTCAAAATAGTTTATGAAGAAGACACGAATAGCTTACCTGGTCCTGTTGTCGATTCTCTGCGCGGGACTGCCGCCTGCCACGTTTGCGCAACGCGAGCGCCGCACGGACGCTCAGCAGCCAACGCCGGTGGTGCAGCCAGGTCCATCGCCGGGCGCTGTTGCACCTCAGCCTTCTCCGACGCCGCTCGCCTCTCCGGTAAGAGTTGCGCCCGCGGGATCACTCGCGGAGTTGCGAGCGAAAATTTCTGAGATACTCGCGAAACCTGAGCTGTCGCCCACGATGATCGGCTTAAAAGCAGTCTCACTCGACACCGGACGAGTGCTTTTCGAAGAGAACGCGGAAAAACTGATGCGGCCCGCTTCAAACATGAAGCTCTACACAGTCGCGGCGGCGCTCGATCGTTTGTCGCCTGACTATCGCTTCATAACTTCCGTCTACGCTGCGACCCGGCCGGATGCCTCGGGCACCATTCGCGGGGACCTGACGATTTACGGACGTGGCGATCCGTCGATCGCTGCACGTTTTAATAACGGCGACTACTTCAAGGGCATCGACGATCTCGCGAACCGCATCGTCACCGCGGGCGTCAAACGTGTTGAAGGCGATCTGGTCGGCGACGAGAGCTACTTTGTTGGACCAAAGTACGGCTCCGGTTGGGAGTGGGAAGATCTAACCTGGTACTACGGCGCCGAAGTCACGCCGCTGAGTGTCAACGACAACGCGCTCGATCTTTTTGTGAAACCGGGGCTTGCGGTAGGCCAACCGGCATTGATTACAACCGGCCCGCCCGATCCTCTCCTGACGATCGTGAACAGAGTTACGACGTCGACGAAAGATGCGAGACGGGAAATCTCGATTAATCGTGGCCTGGGTGAAAACACGATTACGATCACCGGCAGCATTCCGCTCGACGACAGAGGCTACACGGGAGGCATCGGCATTTCGCATCCGGCGCTGCTCTTTGTTTACCTGCTCCGCACGTCGCTCGCGCAAAAAGGCGTCGTCATCACCGGTAAATCGCGAACGACAGGCGAAACAACTCAACCATCGTTGATTACAAAGGCCTTGGCTACGGGTGAGTCATCTCCATTTCAAAATGAGATCACGACGTTACAATCGCCGCCGTTGAGTTTGATCGCCGCGCAGACGTTGAAGCCGAGCCAGAATCTTTACACCGAACTGATTTTGCGCACGCTTGGAAAAGTTTCACCGCCGCCGCTCATCACGAACGGTTCGATTCTTGGCCGGACCTCGGAAAGTCTCGGTCTCGAGGCGGTCAAGGTTTTTTTGAAGATGGCCGGCATCAGACCGGAAGCTTTAGTGCTCGACGATGGTTCCGGTTTGTCGCGCAGCGACATGATTACGGCAGAAGCGTCGGTGCAATTGTTGACCTTCATGAGCAAACACCGCTACGCGAATGTTTTTCGTGACGCATTGCCGGTAGCCGGCGTAGATGGAACCTTGCGAAATAGAATGCGTGGCACGGCGGCGGCGAATAATGTGCGAGCGAAGACCGGATCGTTGAGTTCAGCGGCGAGTCTCGGCGGATATCTTACGACTGCCGCGGGGGAGAAACTCGCGTTTTCAATCATGGTCAACAACTATCCGAGAGACTTCGATCCGCGCTACGCCTGCATCGATCCGATTACGGTTTTGCTTGCGTCGTTCACCGGCAAGCCCGAGTAAATCACATTTCGAGGGAGAAACCCCTATGTCATCACAAACCATTATCGCGCTTTGGAAAGATGCGAGAGCCGGATTGATTCACGAGGTTGAAAAGATTCCCGAGGATCAGTTTTCGTTTCGCGCTACACCGGAAACACGCAGCATCGCGGAGTTGTTGCAACACATAATCGGAGCGCAAAAGATCCTCGTCGGCGAAACCTGTCGCGCCGATACAAACCTGATGCGGCAATCGTTTGCGGCACATGCGCAGGAATACGCCGCCGGTCTTAATGACGTCACGGATAAAACCGGCCTGCTCGAGTTGCTTCGCACGAGCATGGATGAAGCTGACGCTTGCATGAGTTCGTACGGCGACAAGTTTGACGAAACGATGACCAGTCTCAACGGTCAGCAAACTTCGAAGACTGCCTTTTTAACGTTCGCGATGAGTCATGAAATGTATCATCGCGGCCAGTTGACCGTTTTTGAACGGCTGCTGAGTATCGAACCTGCCTTAACCGATCGAACCAAGAAGCTCTTTGCGAGAGCCTGATACGATTCGCGATGCACCCACAATTCACGAAGTTTCACGGCCTGGGAAACGACTATCTCGTCATTGAATCAGAACAGTTAAGCGGAGTCGCCGATCTCGGTGAATTCGCACGCCGGATCTGCAACAGACATTACGGCGCGGGCGGCGACGGTATCGCCATCATCGCCAAATCCGATACGGACGCGGCCGATTTCAACTGCCGGATATTCAATCCGGACGGAAGCGAAGCAGGGCTTTCCGGAAACGGAACGCGTTGCGCCGTTGCTTACCTTTACTACCAAGGCCTCTGGTCAGGGGACGAATTGCGTCTGAGCACGCGAACAGGGTTAAAGCGATACTTTCCCCGCGGACAGCCCGGCCCGGGCAAGTTCGTGTTTGAATCAGAGTTGGGCCAGCCTAAGTTCGACACGGCCTCCATTCCGATGTCGATCACTCCGCCGCTCGACAAAGTGATCGGCTATTCACTGTTCGTCGACGAAGTGCATTTGCCTGTGACGGCGATGCAGATGGGAAATCCCAACTGCTGCATTTTTGTAAACGACTTCGACGAACTCGACTGGCGACGCCTCGGTAAAGCAATCGAAGTCCATGCTGACTTTCCCGATCGTACGAACGTTGTTTTCGTGAAAGTGATCGAGCGGGCTTTGATCGAGTTGCGGATCTGGGAACGTGGTGTAGGGGAAACGACGGCTTCCGGAACGTGCTCGTGCGCGGGCGCCGTCGCGGCGATGATCAACGAGAAGGCGGATCGCGACGTCCGAGTGTTGATGGAAGGCGGCGAAGTCAGAATTCAATGGCGAGCCGACGACCAGGTTGTGATCACCGGAAGCGCTGAAGTAGTCTATTCAGGCGAGTGGTTACAGCATTAGACAGGGACTTACCGGTGTTAAGAATCTCCCTCCTCATTTTAGCTCTGCTTTTACTCGCCGGTTGTAGCGGGAAGGCGATTACGCCCACGGCGGTTAAACCTCCGCCTCCTCCAGAACCTCCGAAGTCTGTTCCAATGTGGCTGGGAAATACGTCCCGTAGTTTTTACGGTACAGGACCGTGGTCTGATGGGCCGCTGGAAGTCGTTTGGGAGTTTGAAACAAAGTTCATAACGGGGAGACTGCACAAAGATCCGTGGGGCGGCTCGAGCTGGCCGGGTCAGCCATCCGTCGACGAGCAGCACGTCTATTTCGGATCGGCTGACGGTTATCTCTATTGTCTGGATGCGAAGGACGGAAGCCTGGTTTGGAAGTACAAGACCGGCGACAGTCTTAAAGCCACACCGACGATCGTGGGCAACAGGCTAATCGCGAGCGGTCTCGATTATTACATTTATTGCATCGACGCTCGCGACGGGAAGCTTATCTGGAAGTTCAAGACTGGTTTCGAAGTGGATTGCTCGGTTGCGGTGATCGAGGGCCGAGTTTATTTCGGTGGGGAGGACGGGTTCTTTTACAGTCTCAATCTGGAAGACGGCGCGCTCATCTACAAAACGGGGAGACTCGGTTCGATGGAAGGAAGCTTTTCCGTCGTCGACGGGCGCGCGTACATCGGAACGGAGCAGGGCGATCTCTATTGTCTTAACCTTGCGGACGGCTCAACAGTTTGGAAGGCCCGTATCGGCGCTGATTCCGACTCCACACCCGCCGTTTACGAAGGCATGGTTTACACAGCCGCGGAGAATGGCTACGTCTACGCTTTTCGCCAGAACAACGGCGAGCTCGTTTGGAAGTACCGGGCCCTCGGCGGCACGGGCAAGGAGAAGAGCGGCTTCTGGGCGAGTCCGATCGTGGCGAATGGAAGAGTTCATATCGGCTCGAGCAACGGTTATCTCTATTGCCTCACGGCAGACACGGGCGAAGTCGTTTGGCGCTATCGCGCAAAGGCCGCGATCTGGGGAACGTCACCCCTCGTCGACGGGCGTTTGGTATTTGGCGATAAGGCGGGTTGGATACATTCAGTGTCGGCTGCTGATGGACAACCGATCAGCCAGTTGAAGATTGGTGATAATATCAACGCAACGCCCGCGATTCTCGGCGGACGAATTTACATCGGCGCTTTCAATGGGAAGCTCTACTGTTTGAAGTAGCTTGTTAATTTATCTCGTAGACAACACTATCGACGGTCAGGGAGCGAGTCCGCGTGAAGTGCGCGCGGTGCTTGGCCGGCTGATCCCGGGTCTCGAAATCCTGATCGAGCCGTTCCATACCGTGTCGCTGGAACGCGTTCGCAGTCTTCGACCTTCCCACATAATTCTTAGCGGCCAAAGTCATCCATGGGAGATGTACACGCCGGAGTCGCTCGCGGGTGTGTTCGCCGTGATCAAACAGGCGAGCCAACCAATCCTCGGCATTTGTGGTGGTCACCAGCAGATCGCTTTGGCGTACGGCGCGAAGGTTGGATTAATGGAACGACTCGAGCCGGGCGAAGGTTACAATGGCGCAAAACGTGAGCGCGGTTTCCTGCCGATCGAAAACACGGGCGAAGGCTTGTTCAAAGGACTGCCGTCAGAGATTACGGTTTGGCATAACCACTGTGACGAAGTGAAGGAACTGCCGGATGGCTTTCGCGCAACCGCGTCCAACGACACATGTCCCATCCAGGCGATGCAGCAGAAAGGCCGTCGTTTATACGGCGTTCAGTTTCATCCCGAGCTGTTTGACGAGAATCACCCGGAAGGTCAGCACGTCGTCGAAAACTTCCTAAAACTCTAATTTCCGGGCAAATTTCCTCTGTCGATGTGACTGTATCGATTTTTTCTAAGTTTCAATATTTCACCAATTACGCCGGTCGTTGTTATTTTTCTCACAACTATCACGCCCTCGTCACGGTTGAACCCTGTTAGAACCGTGTGCTAGCCTCCAAGGGAATCGCGGACATTTACTGGAAGTAAGACCCGCTTTTCGCTTTATCTAATACAGGACTCTCAGCGCACCGCATCAAGGATGCAAGCCCCCAACCTCGGCTGACTTAATCAGACTCCTAGAGCCAGGGGACGAGTCATAGGAAAGAACGGACTCGCGCAGGACGCTGAAGAGTTAGGAACAACGTCGGACAGGAGACCCGAATTGAAAGCTTATTCAATCTTCAGCGGAAGTGCGCTGATTGCTACCGCACTTCTGAGTGGTTCTTTGATTTTTTCTGCCAGAACTCTTTCGGCGGAGACTCTTTCTTCCCAAACCCAACAACCAACAACTAAACCAGTTCAATCAACCGCTGAAGCACCGGCTTCAGTTGCGCTTGAAACTCGTTCTTCGGCAGGCAAGGTCGGTGAAGCGATCGCCGCTGAAGAAACTTACGCCGTAGCGCCGGCGCCGTACGTCGCCACCGCATACAGCTTGCGCGGGCGAACCGCGAGCGGGCGCATGGTTGCAAAAGGCCTGATAGCCGCGGACCCAAGACACTTGCCGCTCGGCTCACGAGTGAGACTCGATGCAGGAAATTACAGTGGTGAGTATCTCGTCGCAGACACCGGCACGCTTGTGCGCGGCAAACGGATTGACATCTGGATACCAACCTCTCGCGAAGCAATGCGCTTCGGCCGCCGGACGGTAAAGTTAACGGTGCTGAGTCTTGGTGGCAGGAAACGCGCGGCCCATACCGTCAAGCACTAACTCTTCAATTTCCAACGCCGGCTAGTAGCCATCCCGGATTTCACAGTTTCTTTTCTGTGTAATCCGTGGATGGTTTTGCGTGTTAACATCCGCTCAAAAATGTCAGCTCAACAGTCAACAAACCAACAGATACCCATCGCCGAACCACTTGTTGAAGTCAGACGCGGAGCGATCACTGAATCGCGGCATCGCGGACACATCGTCGTGGTCGAACCTGACGGAAACATCGTTCGTTACCTGGGCTCGCCGGAGAATGTAACGTTCCTGCGCTCCTCGGCGAAGCCTTTCCAGGCGCTTCCGCTTGTTGTTTCCGGCGCCGCGGAAAAATTCGGCTTCACTGACGAGGAGGTGGCTTTTGGCGTGCGCCTCCCACAACGGCGAACCGATTCACACAAAACTTGCCGCCTCGATGCTGGAGAAGATTGGTGTTGGCCCTGACGCTTTGAAGTGCGGCATTCATGAGCCGTACAGCCTCGAGGCCGCTGGAAAGCTGCGCCTGATCGGCCAGGCTCCAAACGTCCTGCACAACAACTGCTCCGGCAAGCACGCGGGAATGCTCGCGCTGGCAAAACACCTTGGCGCCCCCGTCGAGGACTACAACAGCGCCGAGAATCCAGTGCAACAAGCGATTGCGGAAACGATGGCGCAGTTCTCGGATGTGGCGGTTACCGATATGTCCGTAGGAATCGACGGATGCGCTGTTCCCGTGTTCGGCATCACTGTCAAAGCGATGGCGCTGGCTTACGCGAGACTTGTTTCGCCGCCACCGAGTTTCGACAAAGCGACTCGCGCCGCTTGCGAACGCATTGTTCGAGTCATGACTGCTTATCCGGAGCTAATCGGAGGAACTTCTGATCGACTCGACACGGAAATCATGCGGGCCGCGCCGGGGCTTCTGATCTCGAAAGTAGGCGCCGAGGGAGTCTACACCGCCGGTATAAAACCGTCTGAAGAGTGGCCAAAAGGACTTGGTCTTGCAATCAAGATCGAAGACGGCGACGACAAACGCGCGCGGCCAACAGTCGTGATCGAAACCTTGCGTCAACTCGGCGTTTTGCGAGATGAGTCGCTGGATGCTGTCGCTCGTTACGCGTTTTTCCCCGTCGTCAATCGGCCTGGAGACGTGGTTGGCGAGATCCGCGCATCGTTTAGCTTGAGAACGCCTTTGTCTGAGACCGTAAAACGATGAGTACCGAAGGCGATCTGAACCAGCCGCCGTTGCAACGACACCCGTCCGGCGAGATTGATGTGGATTCAGTTCCGGACGTGATTGAGTGGTTTCTCAATTACGATCAGCGCGTTGCGATCGTCCGCCATCCTTCGGTCGAAGAAGTTTTTCAGTGGAAGCAGAATCACAGCAAGGCGCAGGGTGAAGAAGTCTTTGTGTTCAAGCAGGCGGAAGACCGCCTGGCCATTGGAATAATTCAAGCTCTTGCCGACAATGCCACCGAACGTGCGCTTCACGATTGGATTGGACAGTTACTCGGAGCACTCGACACAGCTTCCAAGGCCACTGAAACAACCGCCGAAGCTTACAAACTCGATTTGCGGAGCGGAGGATCCATCGTCCAGCAAGCGGAGAAGATTCCTTTCGAGCGCGGTCGAACCGAATTCCTTTTCAACTGCTGGATCGAGACACTCTGCACTGCCGAGGCACGTGTGCTTGGCTGGTTATACAAAGAGTTCTACGGGCGTCCTTATGCTCCGTGATTTCGAGTATCGATCATGACTCCTGAAGCTCGTGCGCTATTTCCCGTAACTGAGCGTGCAATCTATTTCAACCACGCTGCAATTTCCCCACCTCCGACGACAACGATTCAGGCGATTGAGGCGCAACTCAAAGACGTTCACGAGAACGGATCCATCAACTTCCGCAGTTGGCTTGCCGTGAAAGAAGAGGCGCGCCGGTTACTCGCCGGGCTGCTCGGCGCGCGGCCGGAGCAAGTCGCGTTTGTGCGCAACACTTCCGACGCTCTTTCGACGGTTGCGAACGGGCTCAAGTGGAAACCAGGCGATAACATCGTCACCTTCAGTCGTGAGTTTCCTTCAAACATCTATCCGTGGCTGCGAATCCGCGACGCGTTTGGGGTCGAGGTGCGGATGTGTGAAGAACGTCAGGGTCGCATCGACCAGGCGGAGTTGGAAGGTCTGATAGATCAACACACGCGCATCGTGGCGATTAGTCATGTACAGTTTGCGTCCGGTTTCCGCGTCGATCTCGCACGTTTGGGACGAGCAGCTCGACAACACGATGCCTTGTTCGTTGTGGACTCAATTCAGGCACTCGGGGTGGTGCCGACGAACGTGGAAGCGGAGTACGTGGACGTTGCTGCCGGCGCGAGTCATAAGTGGCTGTTGGGTCCCGAAGGCGTCGGGTATTTATATCTTTCCGATCGGGCCCGAGAGAGGATTGAGCCCACGCTCGTCGGCTGGGTAAGTGTTCCGAATCCTGACGACTATCTCAACTTCGATCAAGGCTGGAACAGGGGAACGCTCGCGTGGGAGACGGGTACGGGACCGACGGCCCTGGTGCATGGACTCAAAGCCAGCCTCGAGCTTCTCAACCGGTTTGGCGTAGCGAATATCGCGGCCTACCTCGAAGAATTGACGGACTATTTATGCGAGACTCTGAAGCGCACGAATTACGAGGTCGTAAGCTCGCGCGCACCGGGTGAAAAGTCTCAGATCGTTTGTATCCGGCATCGTGGCGGAAGATCTGCGATGGCGCTGTATCACCACCTCCTGACCAGGAACATCGTCACTGCTCCACGCGGTGATCGCCTGCGTCTCGCTCCACACTTGTATAACACTTCACACGAAGTCGATGAGCTGATCAAAACCCTGCCGGAGTGAGACCGAGCGATTATCGTTCGATTGTACTGTCAGTATTGTATCGAACGTGTACAAGGCGTGATGAGAGTGTGTTCTCTTCCGTACAAAGTTGTCACTTCCAAAAACCAAAACCCCAGCAAAAATGCGCACACCAGGATCTGACCGTGGTCCTATGCCCCGCTGGCACGGTCGTTGCCAAGAGAGGAAACAGAACAAGAAGGGTAGATAAGGGTAAATCGGGTCAGGCTCTAATAACTGCGGTGAGTGGAGGCTTTGGGGGAGGCATCCTCTCACAGATTTAGAAGCAAGCGTTTGACTCTTTTGGGGGAACGGAGTGGCGCTTGTGACGCAGTCGAAGAGCAATAATAGCGGAGCTGCTGATTGACGTCTTGACGGGGCTTGGGGGAGCCCTCCAGGAAAAATCAGCAGCCCGCGATTTTTTTGGCTTGATTAACGAAGAAGCGCGAATGACCATGAGTCATCCGCGCTTTTTGTTTTTTGATTTTCTGGTTTGAATTAGTTTCGTTCGCGGAGCAATCTCGAAGCATTTGTTTCAGGAGTCAGTTCGTCGAGGTTAAGCCGCAGCATCCCACCCGCATCGGAATAGGCTGTCTCGCTCTTTTGTTGCGCGCGCCGGTAGCTAAACAATAATCCGCCAAACAGTGCACCCAAACCCAAACAAGCCACGAGCGCGTATCCGGAAGCTTTAATTACAGCCACGAGAACGCCAAGCGTCGTATTGATATAACGCTTCTCTGCTTCCTTGTAGATATTGGGATTCTCACCCAACCATTGGACCACCTGCTCGTATTTGACCTGGTCGATTAGCTGCTTGGCCGTTTGCTCTTCGGGCGCGTCGAAGACGAAGACGGAGTAGTTTCCTATGCGGCGATATGCTGTCGGCGCGGGTTGTCCGAGTTTCCAGAGTTCATGAATTCGAGCAATGATTCGCTGGTCGTTCTCGGTAGCGAGTTGTGGAGTGTTGAACTCCACGATTAGCACCTTGCTTGGACCATAACCAGCCAGCACCGCATCAGCGTTTCCACCAGAAGCGATCGCGGAAAGCACCGGTTGCTGAAGGCCGAACGGGTTGAGATCGGTGAAAGTATTTAGATAAATCGCTTTCCGTTGCGCCTCTTCCGGATTTGGCAGGTGCTTTACGAGCGGTGGAATGTCGCCCTCGCCGTTCTCCAGAGTTTTACTCAACTCCTGGGCAAATGCGTTCAGGCTCGCCCCATTTGCGTTTTTGAAATTGCGCAGCCGGATGAAATGAGTTCCCTTGAAAAAGGCTATGGCATCGTCACTGGAGAAACCCACGGTGCCGTAGTTCGGTCCCATTTCCAAACTCGAGTTCCTGGCTCGCGCGGCCGCGAAAACGAGGCTCAATAACTCATAGGCATCTGCATCCTGCCGGAAACGTACTTTATCGACCGTGACGCGAGCGCCACCGTTGCCCACGTACTGGATCTCCGAGGTTTCAACAGGCGCGAGCCGGCTTCGGGCGTCAGAAGTCCTTCGTCTTTCAATGCTGACGAGGGCGCAGGCTGTCCTGACTGCCTGAAGTTTGTGACCTTTTGTGGTTCGGAGATGGCTTCAGACTGGGATTTGGCCGAGCCGGTAAATACCGTCAACAAAACAAAGAAGATGATTACTTTGAATAAGCGCAAGACGACTCCTGGTGCGGCTAGTGCAAACTCTGTTTAGAAACCGCTCAGGGCTATGATGTTCCCTCAAAGCGTTTAGCAGCACGTCGTAGAGTTTAATGCCAGCGTCTCAATTCACGCAAAAGAAGGTCAGCGTAGTGCCGTGGACTGCTGATGTTATGCATGACCGTGGACCCGCCCATCTCGCTCGCGTTGTCGACGATGATGTCGCCAAAGCCGAGCAAACGTTGGGGAATGCTGGCCGAAACGGTAACGTCCTGGACTTTGCTTAGCGGAATATTCCGGGTAGTGCGTGCAATCAGCCCGGTATCGATTTGCAGTTTCGAGTCAGTCACTGTGTAGCGAATCATGTGACGCCGGACGTGGTAGTAAGCAGGGATGAGCAGGAGGGCGAGGGCAAGTGGAATGGAGATCCACGCCGGCACGCCCATCCAGGCAAGAAGAAAAACGAGGGCTATTCCGCCCAGCACCGCGAGGGCATAACCGGCTTTGATGAAGATCAGCGTCGGGCGCACGGTAAAGATCGTGTGCTCGAGATCCTGATCGCCGTTGAATTCCAGCGCACGCGATTGCAAGCGAGCGATCCTGGTCGCTTCGGGGTCTCCAGTCGCAGCGCCGCAGTTAGAACAAAAACGGACGCTGGGGGTAACGTATGCTCCGCAACTGGAACATGTCATGGGTTTGGCCTCACTCAGTTTTGGACATTCTACCTAAGCACACATAAATACAAAACGAGGCGGAGACCGTTTGAGGTTCCGCCTCGAGATCCACTTGATGAGTATAAGGTTTACTGGCTGACGAGTTGTAGGCGACCGTCCGGGAGGCGCGTCATGAACACGCTTCGTTCATACATGGTGAGCGGGGTCGGATCTTTCTGTTGTGCCGCAGCGAGTTGGCCGCTCGGCAGCGTGCTCGCATTGATAGCCGCCTGGGGATCTCGAATCAGGCTGTAGCGCTTGCCGATGCGACGAACGTATTCCTGCGTTTCGTTGTAAGGCGGCACGCGATATCCATACTTCATCACGGCGCCTTCGCCTGCGTTATACCCGGCCAGGGCGAGTCGCACGTCGCCTGAAAATAGATCCAGCAGAAACCTCATGTACCGTGCGCCACCCTCGATGTTCTGTTTCGGATCCCAGATGTTTGTAACGCCAAAGCGGCTCGCCGTCGGCGGCATTAACTGCATCAGGCCGCGGGCGCCTTTATGAGACAGTGCACGCTGTTTGAAACTCGACTCCTGGTGCATGATCGAATAGAGCAGGAGCGGGTCGACTGAATTGCGTTTGCCGGATTCGACTATGAAGTTATCGACGTCAGAGTTGCCGGTGGTGAATCCGCCGAGTGATGGATTGAAAGTCTGGCTGGTTAGATGTACGAGAGCACCGGGGGCGGGTGAATGGGTGTAGTTTCTTGAGTGCGTAAGACGCTTTGGACCCGCGGCCGGCTTCCTCGGAGGGTCAACCTTAGGCGTTTCGATTCTAACGGCGTTCGCGAAGTCGAAATTGTCGACCTGATAACCCGAAGTCTGCGCGACAGCAGAAATGGCCGAAGCCGCTATGATTACTGTAAGAAGAAGTAAATTTCGCATGTATTCGTCGATTTCCGACTGAGTTTGGGGCGAGACCCGTGAGGGGAGTCGACTGGGATACTAACACGAAAGTTGAACACTTGCCAACAAAGTTGGCCACAAGAGACGGTGGAGGCTCTTGACAGCGATGCTAAGATAGCGCCGTTTTTCGGAAGTACCTCACGAATTAACCATTAACCGCGCGCTCTGCGCGCCTCACAAAAGGACGAAAACAAATGAAGAGTATCCTTACGCTCACACTGCTACTGTTGTGTGTGTTCAGCACCACGGTTCTGGCTCAGAACTCAACTTCCTCATCCACAACCGGCACGAAACAGGGCTCGAAACGCGGCCCGATCTTTCGCGCCACTAAAGACCAAATCAACCAGGCCCAGGCGATCCTAAAAGAACGCGGCTTTTACGCGGGTGAACAGCTCGGCAAGCTTGACGATGCGACGCGGGATGGACTGCGCAAGTATCAACAGGCGGAAGGGCTGAAGGTGACAGGCACGCTCAACAAGGTCACCCTTGAGAAGATGAACATTACCCTCACAGATAAACAAAGAACCATGTAACAGGTACAGGATTACAGGACTTTTTCAGGATTTCATCTCAATCCTACTAATCCTGTAATCCTGTCATTTATTAATCAGGCGTTCGACGACCTCGTAGCTTTTCTGGAGGGCGGCTGCGAGGTTCTCGGGCTGGTTCCCGCCGCCTTCGGCCATGTCGGCTTTGCCGCCGCCGCGGCCTCCGACAAGTGGGGCCAGCTCTTTGATCACTTGTCCGGCCGGCACCTTGCCGGTCAGGTCAGCCGAAGTGCGGACGATGAGCGAAACTTTTCCGTCGCCGCTACGCCCGAGAACCACCACGCCCGACTTTATGCGAGCGAGCAACGTATCGGAAAGCTGTCGCATGGCGGCCGCATCGAGACCACTTGCTTCGCGTGCCAGGACTTTTATGCCCGCAACTTCACGCGACTCGTCGCCATTCGTGGACGCTCCGGTTGCGCCAGTCGCGATCTTCAGGCGCAACTCGTCCGCCTCGCGTCTTGCTTTTTTCAACTCATCCTGAAGACGCGAAACGGTGCCGGCAAGGTCAGTACGCGAAGTTCGAAGTCCGCTACTGAGACCGTCCACTAAAGCCTCAGCTTCACGAAAGCGTTCGTAAGCATCCATGCCCGTGATTGCCCGAATGCGCCGAACACCCGATGCGATCGATTCGTCACTGGTGATTTTGAATAGACCGATGTCGCCGGTCGCGCGAACGTGCGTGCCGCCACAGAGTTCCCTGGAGAAAATTCCTTCCAGCGCCGTTGATTGAGAGCACGCGAACCTTTTCGCCGTACTTTTCTCCAAACAGCGCCATCGCACCGGAGTGCATGGCTTCTTCAATAGCCATTTCGTCCGTTTGTACACGCTCGTTGCGCAGGATGTGGTAATTGACGAGTCGTTCGATCTCTTCTTTTTCTGCCGCGGTTAACGGCTGGTAATGCGAGAAGTCGAAACGCAGATAGTTCGGCGCCACGATGGAGCCTGCCTGTTTGACGTGTGTTCCCAGAACTTCGCGCAGCGCCGCATGCATCAGGTGAGTCGCGGTGTGATTTCGCCGCGTCGCGTCACGGTTTTCACTATCGACTTCAGCCGACACCAAATCTCCGACTTTAACACTTCCCTTTTCGACCTTCACCTTGTGCACGATCAATCCCTGCGCGGGTGAAAAAGTGTCAACTACAGTTGCCAACTCGCCTGTAGGACCAAGCAGCAAGCCGGAGTCGCCAACCTGCCCACCACTTTCGGCGTAAAACGGTGTTCGATCGAGAACAATCTCGCCCTCGTCGTTTTCGTTTAGCGATTCGACTTCATCGCCCTTGATAACCGCCACGACCTTGGAATCGTCAACTTTCGTCGTTTCGTATCCTTTAAAAACAGACCTGCCCAAACGTGCCGCGACATTGGCGTAGACCGGATTAGCTTTCGCTTTCGTCTCACCTTTTTCGGGGCCGGCGGTTTGCTGGAGCTCCTGGAGCGACGCATCGAACGCGCTGTTGAATTCCTCTTCATCGACGACGAAACCGCGTTCTTCCAACCCGACGCGGATCAAATCTCGCGGTGTGCCGAACGTGTCGTAGAGCCGGGCGAGCTGCTTGTATTCAGGCATTGCGCCTTTGGTCGAGGCAAACACTTCATCGAGCTTGTTCAATCCCACGGTCAACGTGGAGCGGAAACGCTCTTCTTCCAGGCTCACCATCTTTTCGATGAAGTCCCTCTGTACCTCGAGCTCCGGAAACGCCTCCTTCATTGAATCGACGACGAAGTTTGCGACCTTGTTGAAGAAGGGACCCTCGAAGCCGAGCGTGTGATGACCCTGGTAAATCGCCCGCCGCATGATCTTGCGCAAAACGTAATTGCGACCTTCGTTGCCGGGCAGAATTCCGTCGGCAATCGAGAAGGCAGCGGTGCGCGCGTGGTCTGCGATCACGCGCATCGCAAACCCTTCCTTCGTCTCCGGCTCGTAGTGGCGATCGGCGAGCTTCGCGGTGAAATTCGATGATCGGACGAATCAGGTCGGTGTCGTAGTTTGACTTCACTCCCTGCAACACGACGGCGAGACGTTCGAGTCCGGCGCCCGTATCGACCGACGGCGCGGGAAGCGGATCGAGTTTGTATTTCCCGGGCTCGACTTCACTCCGATCAAACTGCATGAAGACCAGGTTCCAGATCTCCATGATCGTATCGCCCGGACCATTAACGTTTGCCGCGGAGTTCTCCGGATCGTCCGGGCTCGGCCCCATGTAGTAATGAATCTCGCTGCATGGACCACACGGTCCAGTTTCACCCATCTGCCAGAAGTTGTCGTTGCGCCCGAAGCGCAGGATCCGCTCGCGCGGCGCGCCCACCTGTTCCCAGAATTTTTCCGCGTCTTCATCAGGCGGAACTTCCTCGTCGCCTTCGTAAACCGTAAACCACAATCTCGCCGGATCCAGTTTGAAAACATCAACCAGCAGCTCCCAGGCAAACTTGATCGCGTCTTCCTTGAAGTAGTCGCCAAACGAAAAATTGCCGAGCATCTCGAAGAACGTATGATGCCGGGCGGTTTTCCCGACCTCGTCCAGATCGTTATGCTTTCCGCCGGCGCGAACGCACTTCTGCGACGAGGCGGCGCGCACGTACTCGCGTTTCTCCGCACCTAAAAACACGTCCTTAAACTGATTCATGCCCGCGTTTGTAAACAGCAATGTCGGGTCATTGGCAGGCAAAAGCGGAGAGGAGCGCACGCGGCGTGTGCCCGTGCTCCTCAAAGTACTTCAAAAAAGCTTCGCGAATTTCGTTACCAGTCATAATTGAATCGAGTTTACCTGACATCCGTATCTTCCGTGAAATCGCTCGCCAATGAGCGAACTTTGTCGCTCACCAGCTCGAACGGAAAGCCCTGCCGCAGCAGATGATCGAACAGGCTCTTGGCTTCGGCGCGGTTTTTCGGGCGGCCACGGATTCGCAGTCGCTTGGCGATCGCCTGGTCGATCAACTGCTCTTCAGAAGTTTCCGCGTAGACCAACTCAAGGGCGTCGTTCGCCACGCCATTCGTCACCTTTTTCATTTTCAGGTCACGCTCGAGACGCCGGCGCCCGATCGGTTTTTGTTTGACCTTGTAGGACGCGTAACTAAACGCAAACCGTTCGTCGTCCAGATAGCCATATTCACGTAGTCGTGAAATAACGACGTCCACGATGCCTTCGTCGGCGTCCTTGCCCTGCAGTAAACGTTCGCGCAACTCGGCGATGGAGCGAGGCTTCGCCGCCAGGAGTTTGACAGCGCGAGCAAAGGTGCGACGGCGAAGTTCGTCAGTGGTCACGAAAGCATTCTCCCGCAAAGGACGCAAAGACTCAAAGGAGATATCTCTCGACATTTCACTTTGCGTCTTTGCGCCTTCTGCGCGAGAATGACCTGCATGGATGGCGTCTTTAGTAATCGACAAGCCCTCTGGGCTTACATCGCACGACGTCGTTGCGCGCGCGCGACACATTCTTCACGAGCGGCGCATCGGCCACACCGGAACACTCGACCCTTTCGCCACCGGCGTGCTTGTGGTTCTCCTCGGCAAGGCGACACGCCTCGCTCAATTCCTGAGCGGCGTTGACAAGGAGTACGAAGCAATTATTCGTCTCGGATACTCAACCGACACCGGGGATCGCACCGGCACTCCGATCACTGGTCCAGAAGAATTAAATCAGCGACATGGAAACTGGGACGAACAGGAGATCGAGAGCGCACTCCAAACTCTCCGTGGGAACATCGATCAAGTACCGCCTATGTATTCAGCGAAGAAGATCGGCGGAAAGAAGCTCTACGAACTGGCGCGGCGCGGTGAAGAGGTCGAGCGCCGGCCGATCCACGTTTGTATTCACGAGTTTGAAGCTATCAAACCCGAGGGCCAGTTAATAAAAGACAATCTCGACGGCACCTTCGATTTTCATGCGCGAGTTTCCTGTTCTTCAGGCACGTATGTCAGAACACTCGCACAGGATTTCGGCAAGCGTCTGTCCGTTGGCGCGCATTTGGCGGAGCTGAGACGCACGCGTGTGGGAGACCTCGACATCACTCAGGCGATCACGCTCGATCAGTTGAAGATCCATTTTGCCGAAGAGTCGCTGGGCGAAGTTTTACTGCCGCCCGGAGCGGCGCTCTCGCGCCTGCCTTTCGTACATCTAAGCGCCGACGACGTGCTACGGGCCAATCACGGAAGAGAGGTGAAGGTGGCGGAAGCTGACTGGGCCGATGGCGAGAACGTGAAGATGTGCGATACCGGCGAGCAACTGATTGCGGTAGGTCAATATGATGCGACTGCAAAAAGTCTGCATCCGCGAGTTGTAATCGGCGGCTCAGAGTTCAACGTTTAGCTTGTGACCAAACCAAATCTCAGCCTAGACGTTGAACTCTGAACGGAACTCGGGGCTGAAAATAACCATCTACTTCACGACTTAACCTCTGTGCTATACTTCCGCCCACGGAAGCGCGCGTGCAGTTCGCTTCCAAAAAGTGTTTCCCTACCGGACTTCAGTTGAAATCGATCATTGAGAAGAGATGCCTCGAGGACGTAGCTCACGCTTACGCGCGCGTGAGGCGTATCACGAAGCATTTAGACGAAACAGAAGACCGCAGTTTCCCCGACGACGAAAGCGGTTGTTTACAATAGCGTGGCCTCTCCCCACACGCTGTCCAATGCGCGAAAGCCGAAGAGGTTTCAAAGGCTATGCAAGAGCAGGATGGCAACAAACAATTCAACATCAGCAAACGTTTGGAAGATCTGCGCCGTGAACACGAAGCGCTGCGTTGGGAAGGTTCTTTCAGAGACTACTTCGAACTGGTAGCCCAGAATCCACGCATAGCTCAGCTTTCACACGCTCGCATCAACGACATGGTTCATGCCGCAGGTGTGGAGCGGCTCAACGAGGGCACTCAGCACGAGATTCCTTCCTACAAGTTCTTTGCCGGTGAACTCTTTGGCATTGAAGAACCCATAGCGAAAATTGTCGAGTATTTCAAATCCGCTGCACAGCGTCTGGAAGTGCGCAAGCGCATCCTGCTGCTCATGGGTCCTGTCGGTGGCGGTAAGTCGACCATCGTCAACATGCTCAAGCGCGGTCTCGAGGATTGGACCAGGATCGAAGAGGGAGCAGTTTACGCGATCAAAGACTGCCCGATGCATGAAGAACCGCTGCATCTCATTCCGCACCAGCTCCGCGCCGAAGTCGAAAAGCATTACGGGATCTATATCGAAGGCGATCTGTGTCCTCAATGTCGTTACTCGCTTGAACGCACTTACGGCGGCCGTCACGAAGACGTGAAAGTTCACCGCGTGGCGTTCTCCGAGAAGGAACGCGTGGGTATCGGCACGTTCTCGCCGAGCGATCCGAAGTCACAGGACATAACTGAGCTGACAGGTTCGATCGATCTTTCGACGATCGGCGAGGTTGGCGTCGAGTCGGATCCGCGCGCTTACCGCTTTGACGGCGAGTTGAATATCGCTAACCGCGGGTTGATGGAATTCGTGGAGATGTTGAAGGTTGATGAGAAGTTTCTCTACAGCCTGCTCACGCTTTCACAGGAACAGAGCATCAAGACGGGCCGCTTCGCGATGATCTACGCGGACGAAGTGATCCTCTCGCATACAAACGAGAACGAGTACATCGCGTTTGCCGGCAACCGCAAATCGGAAGCGCTTCAGGATCGCATCATCCTCGTGAGGGTGCCTTACAACCTGCGCGTCTCGCAGGAGGAACGAATTTACGACAAGCTTCTGCACCAGTCAGAAGCGCTGCGAAACGTTCATCTTGCGCCTCACACGTTAAAAGTCGCCGCGATGTTTGCCGTCATGACTCGCCTGGAAGAACCCAAGCGACAAAACGTCGACATCGTAAAGAAGATGAAGCTTTACGACGGCGAAGACGTCGAAGGGTACAAGTCGAAAGACGTGCGCGAGCTGAAAGAGGAAACCATCCGCGAAGGCATGGATGGAATCTCGCCGCGTTACATCATCAATCGTCTTTCGAGCGCTCTCGTACGTGACGGCGTGACCTGTATCAACCCGATCGACGCATTGCGCGCGATTAAAGACGGCTTCGAACAGCATACCGGCATCAGCAGCGAGCAGCGCGAAAGATACTTGAACCACATTTCGCAGTCGCGCAAAGAATACGACGAGCTCGCGAAGATTGAAGTGCAGCGAGCTTTTGTCTATTCGTTTGAAGAGATGGCGCGCACAATGTGCAACAACTATCTCGACAACGTCGAAGCATTCTGTAACAAGGAACGAATCAAGGATCCGATTACCGAAGAGGAGATGGAGCCGGACGAACAGTTGATGCGTTCGATCGAGGAGCAGATTGGTATTTCAGAGAACGCGAAGAATACTTTCCGGCAGGAGATACTGATCCGCATCTCGTCTTATGCTCGCAAAGGAAAACCGTTCGAGTACAACTCGCACGAGCGTCTGAAGGAAGCGATTGAAAAGAAGATCTTTGCCGACCTGAAAGACGTGGTAAAGATAACGACTTCGACGAAGACTCCCGATCCGGATCAATTGCGAAGGATCAACGAAGTCGTCGATCGGCTCGTGAAAGAGCATGGCTATTGTCCGGTTTGTGCAAACGAGTTGCTGACGTACGTAGGAACGTTGCTTCCAGGTAGTTACCTGGAGTGCGGCGGCCTGGCGGCGCTTTGTTATCGATCACGCCGATTAAACTAAAAAGCGGCGCAGCCGCCGCACTCAAAGAACGCCGCGTACGTACGCGGGCGTTATAATAAGCAGCGATGAAGAAACGATATTGGCTTGCCGGCTCAGCAACAGCAGCTCACACTTGCGGTAACCGGTAAGCTGCTCACGCGCCCACGCGATGCTGATTGGAACAAGAATCGTGACATCGTTTTTCATTCCGAACATTCACGATTTATCGACGTGGACGGTATTCGCGTCCACTACCAGGAAGCAGGCGATCCGGATGCACCCGCGCTCGTTCTGATCCATGGTTTCGCATCGTCGACGCTGGTCTGGAGCAAGGTTTTTTTACGCTTCGCGGACGCGGGTTATCGCGTGATCGCCGTCGATATGCTGGGCTATGGTTACTCCGCGAAGCCAAAAAGCGGCGAGTACACGATTCCCGGGCAGGCAAAACTATTGATGCGACTGCTCGACCGGCTTGGTATCTCGCGAGCGATCTTTCTCGGCAGTTCTTACGGTGGTGCGGTTGCCGCAACGTGTGCTTTAGACTACGGCGACCGAGTTGAAAAGCTGGTCCTGGTCGGTACGGTAAGCAACAATCGACCGCTCGCGTTCAAGCTGATGCGCGTGTTTGGTTCGCCTGTGTTTGGCGACGTCGTGTCGCCCTTGCTGATCGGATCACGTCGCTTGCTGCGCCGGCGCATGAAACGAGTTTACGATCGTCACGCGTGGGTGCTCGACGAAAGACGCGTCGATGCGCGTCATCTGCCGCTGCGTGCAGCGGGTACGCAACGCGCGATCATCCGCACGGTGCGTCGCTGGGACGCTGAACGCATTTCGCGGGATGCGCATCTAATCGGCAAACCCACTCTCCTGCTTTGGGGCGAAAACGATCGGGAGATTCCACTTGCCGACGGTGAACGTCTCCACGCGGAAATTCCCGGATCGCGTTTGATCGTATTTTTGAATTGCGGCCACTTGCCACACGAAGAATACCCGGAGGCGTTTACGAATGTAGTAATCGATTTCTGTAAAGCGAACTCTGTGTAGTTTGGTGGATGGAGTATTTATGTCCATACAACGCAACGACTGGTCATTACAACGCAAGGGCATCATCGATCAGGAGCGCCACAAGGATCGCGTCAAGGAAGCTATCCGCAAAAACCTCGGATCGATCGTCTCCAATGAAGCCATCATCCTCTCCGATGGAAAACGCACCGTGAAGGTGCCGATCAAAGCGCTCGACGAATACAAGTTTCGTTTCAACTATCAAAAAGCCAAACACGTGGGCCAGGGCGACGGGAAGACTCGCGTCGGCGACGTGATCGGGCGCGAGAGTCGTCCCGGCGGCGGGCAGGGGTCCGGACAAGCCGGACAGGAATCGGGCGCCGATTATTACGAAGCCGAAGTAAACATCGACGAACTCGCCGCGTTGATCTTCGAAGATCTCCAACTGCCTTACCTCGAAGAAAAAGCGAAGAAGGCGGTGCAGTCACGGAAGACGCAGTTCAATGAGATCCGTCGCACCGGAGTGATCGCCAATCTTGATAAGCGCCGGATGATCCTCGAAAACATTCGTCGCAATGCGCGGGAAGGAAACGCGCGCTTCGGGGACATCAAGAAAGAAGACCTGAGATTCAAAACGTGGGAAGAAGTGATGCGCTACGAGTCGAACGCGGTCGTCATCGCGATGATCGACGTCTCCGGCTCGATGGGTGAGTTCAAGAAATATATCGCGCGGAGTTTTTATTTCTGGATGGTCCGATTTTTGAGGACGAAGTACGACAACGTCGACATCGTTTTTATCTCGCATCACACGGAAGCGAAGGAAGTCAGCGAGGAACAGTTTTTCACGCAGGGCGAGTCGGGCGGCACCGTCGTTTCTTCCGCTTATCAACTCGCACTCGAGGTCATCAAGCAACGCTACCGGCCGGCGGATTGGAACATCTATCCGTTTCACTTTTCGGACGGCGACAACTATTACTCCGACAACGAAGAAGCGGTGAAGCTGGCAGACGAACTGATCGCCACCTGCAATCTGTTTGGCTACGGCGAGATTGGTGAAGAAGGCTCGTCGAGTTACCGGCGTTCATCCGGCGCGTTGCTTTCGATCTTCAGTGACCGTTTGCAAAACAAAGATCGTTTCGTCGGTGTGCGAATCGACGACAAGGAAGACGTGTATCCGGCGCTGAAACAGTTTTTTGGGCGGAGAGGAGTAGAAACTCCAGCTTAGGGTTGGTCTTTGGACTTTGGGCTTAGGTCTTCCAAGACCGAAAGCCAAAGACCCAAGACCTGTAATCATGGAAGACAAAGAAATTAAAAATCTCGAGAAAGCCGTCGAGCAGATCTGGGAAGTGGCTCGCGGGTTTGGTCTGGATCCGTATCCGACCAATTTCGAGATCGTGCCTGCAACCGTCATGTACGAGGTCGGATCCTACGCTTTGCCCGGCCGCTATTCGCACTGGACGTTCGGCAAAACTTACCACCGCATGAAAACGATGTACGACTTCGGACTGTCGAAGATCTACGAAGTCGTCATTAACACCAATCCCGCCTATGGCTTTCTGTTGGAGACGAACAGTCCGATTCAAAACAAGATGGTGATTGCCCACGTGCTCGGGCACGTGGATTTCTTCAAAAACAACTCCTACTTTTCGAAGACCAACAGGCGCATGGTCGAGAGCGTGTCTACACACGCGCAGAGAATGATGGAGTATGAGTTCCGGCACGGACGAAAGACGGTGGAGCGATTTCTCGATGCGGTGCTGGCTATTGAAGAACACATCGATCCGTATTTCTTTATCAAACGAGAGATCTCGGTGGCCGAAGAAAAACGGCGCGCGGAGCACCGGCCGAAGGATGGGCCATACGACGACCTCTGGGCTCTCGATAAAAGCCGAGCGCAGGAAAAACCGGCCGGCAATGTTCACGAAGATTCGAACGGGCCTCGGGAACGTCTTCCCGAAAAGGATCTGCTCTTCTACATGATGAAGCACTCACCTTCGCTCGCCGCCTGGCAGCGCGATGCGATCGCGATGGTCCATGAGGAGATGGAGTACTTCGTGCCGCAGATGCAGACGAAGATCATGAACGAGGGCTGGGCGAGCATTTGGCACGCGCGGATCATGCGTGAGTTGGATCTCAGCGACAACGAGCATATCGAGTTTGCAAATCTTCATTCGGGCGTCGTGTCGCCGCAGAAGGGACAGTTGAATCCTTATTACCTCGGTTACAAGATCTACGAAGACATCGAGCGCCGCTGGAATGAGCCTTCAAAGGAAGAGCGCGAAAAGTTTGGCCGCCGCGGTAACGAAGGGCACGACAAGATCTTTGAAGTTCGGGAACTCGAGAACGACGTCTCGTTTTTACGCAACTATCTGACTGAAGAGTTGTGTGAAGAGCTCGACTTGTTTGTGTTCGAGCTGGTCGAAGAAGAGGAATGGACGATCACCGAGAAGCGTTGGGAGAAAGTGCGTGATCAGCTCGTTTCAAGCATGACCAATTTCGGGTTTCCGTATTTGCAGGTTGAAGATGGTGACTACAATGGTAACCGCGAGCTTTATCTGAAGCACCGGTACGAGGGTACGGAGCTCGACATGAGATATGCGCGCAAGGCGCTCGAGCACGTGCATACGCTTTGGGGCCGGCCCGTGCATTTGGAAACGGTGATGGACGAGGAATCGACGGTGCTTCATTACAATGGGGATGAGCATGGGGAGGATTAGGTGAGTACAAGATTACAGGATTTTCAGGATTGACAAGATTTACATCTCAATCTTGATAATCTTGAAAATCCTGTAATCTTGTTTACATGTTGAGTGACTTGCCTAAAGCCGGATCTTTCCGCACGCGCCAGATCTTTGAGTCCAGGTAATAGTGAATAAACGCGTAACCCCAGAGGAATGAGACGCCTAACTGTGTCGCCAGCGATTGGTCGAACCGGCCGAAGTAATTGAGTACTTGTCTTGGTCCCTGGTAGATCACGCCAAACAAAACTCCGAAAGCGATGTAGTAAATCAACTTGCGACTAATCACTTCCGCGGCACCGTACTTCTCACGCGACTTGTACTTCTGATTGTGAAACCAGATCAGCCGGTGATACTGAAAATTGTGATAGATCGTCAGTATCGCGACGATTGCGATCGGCTTGTGCGGCATCGGCGTCAACAGGACGATCCAGTGCATCGGAATCGCCGCGGCCAGCAAAAGATACTTCGGAACGTTTAACGGCTCGCCAAGCACCGCACGCTGAACCTGCCGTCCCAGCCAGACCACGAACAGGAGTAGCGTGCCGGCAAGCAACAACTTCGAAAAAACACTCACGCCGCCATGCAATAGCGCAGGCACGCGCGCCATCGCTTCCGGATCGCGCGCGATGAACTCGACGAACGGATAGTTAAAAGCAAACAGCAGCAACAACCGATCGAGCACGTTATCGACACGCGCAAGATCACCGTTCTTCTTCTTGTAGAGCACCATGAACCCGTAGTGTTGCTTTACGAGGTGATAGTAAGCCCACAGCGCGGCCACAAACAGGAATACAAATCCCGCCCCCGCAAGCACCATCACTGGTCCAATCGCAAAGAAGAGCAGCGAGCCCCAGAGGAGGCGCGCGCGGTTATGTCTCTCGGTTCGATCGAAGTAGGTGCGCGAGAAGGTGCCGAAGACGTGCGGCGCGTCGATCAGGATGGCCCAGAGCGCGACCATCGGAATCAGCGGAACGATTCCTGTCACGTACAGAAAAAGTAATGTGTAACTCGAAAGCACCGATCCGATAAACCACACGAGGTCGTCGCGCGCGCCGATAATCCAGCGCAGGGAGATTGCGCCGGCTACAGGTTTGGTGATGATCTCGGCACTCGCTGCCATAGCGTGTTTGGTTTCGGACAGTGCCCATTTTATCATCGCCCAATGAACAAACAACTATTCCAGGCCCATCCCTGGCATGGCGTAACGCCCGGGCCGAGAACGCCTGAACTAATCAACGCTTACATCGAGATCGTGCCCACTGATGCGGTTAAATACGAACTGGACAAATGGTCGGGACACCTGCGCGTCGATCGTCCACAGCGGTTCTCATCCATGTCTCCGACGCTCTATGGCTTCATTCCCCAAACGTTCTGCGGACCCGAAGTGGCGGAACTGTGTGAGCAGCGCACCGGCTATACCGGCATCGAAGGCGACAAAGATCCGATGGACATTTGCGTGCTTTCAGAGAAGACGTTTGCGCACGGCGGGTTCTTCGTACACGCGAGACCGATTGGCGGACTGCGGATGATCGACGGGCGCCAGGCTGACGACAAGATCATCGCCGTGCTCGAATCGGATCTGGTTTATGGCGGAATCAATGAGATAGACGAGGTTCCCGGCGGCTTGATCGATCGCTTACGACACTACTTTCTCAGCTACAAACAACTGCCAAGCGATGAAGAGAAAAACGTCGAGATTGCGGATGTTTACGATCGACTGGAGGCGCTGGATGTGATCACTCGCAGCTTGAGAGATTACGAAAGCGAGTTTGGAAGTTAGCCACGAAAGGCACAAAGAACACAAACCAGAAAACGCTAAAAAATTAGGGACGATTTTGCGGTTTCTTCACGTACTCTTCGATACTGCACCGCGGGCACTTCAAGCCGCAGAAGGTTTGCTCTTCAACCCACCTGGCGAACGCTAAAGGCTGGCGCTCGCCGTGATGGTGTTGATAGTGCTTTCGTTCTGCGGCCTCCGCGCTGCAGTGTTTACAAAGCCAGCCATACCCCAGGTTGAAGAAGTGGGTCGTCTGGTTCATAGAAGCGAAGTTTCATCAGCGTCAGCGTCGCGAGTCAGGCGACTCCATCAAGCGCACGGGCACCGACGTCCTTCTGCCGTTTCGCCAGATGTGAACTTGAACCGTTTCGCCAATCTGATGTTTGTCGAGTACTCGAAATAGATCGTCGGAATTCGCCACCTTGTCGTTGTTGATCCCTACAATAATATCGCCCAACTCGATGTCGCCCATCTCCGTCTGCTGCATTCCGCGAAGACCGGCATTTGCCGCGCCGCTACCGCGCGCGACCTGGATGATCAGCACTCCATCAGAAACCGGCAGGTCTACCTGGCTTTTAATGGTTTCCACGTCACGCGTGTTGATGCCGAGTTTTGGACGACGTACCTGCCCGTTTTGCAGCAACTGAGGCACAATACGTTTCGCGATGCTGACCGGCACTGCGAAACCGACGCCGGCGGAGCTGCCTGATGGCGACAGGATTTGCGAGTTAATACCGATCATGCGTCCACGCGAATCGAGCAGTGGTCCACCGGAGTTGCCCGGGTTGATTGAAGCATCCGTTTGAATGGCGCCTTCAATTAATCGGTTGTTTCGTGCACGAATCGGTCGTTGGAGTCCGCTGATGACCCCGGTCGTGAGTGTTCGATCGAGACCAAACGGATTACCGATCGCGAGAACTTTCTGGCCCACGACGAGCTTATCGGAATCACCCATCGGAATCACGGTTAGTGGTCCAGCGGGTTTTTCAGTCAGGCGGATAACGGCGAGATCCGTGTCAGGATCGCCGCCGACAATTGTCGCCGCATAATCTTTCTTTCCGCCCATGCTGACGGAAAGCTTTTGCGCTCCGGCGATAACGTGATAATTAGTCAGAATGTTGCCCTGCTGGTCCAATATCGAACCGGAACCTGAGCCTTCCTGCGGTTCGACATATCCGAAGAAATCGCGTGCGTATGAAGTTGAATGAATGAAGACGACGCCGGGGCTCAACGCGCGATAAACGTCGATATTGTTTTGTTCGTCAGTCGAAGTGGACGGATCGTTGATACCGGCCGGCGGAGTTTCCGTGAAAGCAGCCTCCGAGGGCTGAAAGCGGTTCGACACGCGATCGACGATCATCACCATTCCAGCCGCGAACAATCCTGAGATAAGGGCGATTAATAAAATTTGACGGGCGGAAAGTCTGTACATAAAACTTCTTTCCTCTCTACTTATTCTGAGTCGGGTAAAACATAGGTTTTTAGGATGCTCTCGGAACGGGCGCCGTTGCGAGCTAATTATACAACGCAGAAGCGCCAGGGCGGGTTTCGTTTTCAGGACTACGAGGAGCGGCGTTTCAAATGAACAACGTGTTGGGTAGCGCCGACAGGTAATTAATCACGATAAGCGGAGCGTGCCAGCCAAGCGCGACACATCCGGTCGCGGCGTGTACCAGCATCAGGAGAACGTAGATTCCGAGTACGGCGGTTAGACCATGTTTGGCAATGGGCAGGTGAGAGCAGCGAAAGAGAATGTAAGCAGCGAAACCGCCGACGGCGATTTTGACACCGAGAAAAGCCAGATCCCCGTGTTCCAGGATTCGGGCCATCAAAGCGTTTCCTTCGGTGGCGACATTTAAGCGAATCCACACCAGTGTCAGTTGTGCGTCAAGCCAGTTCAGGGCAAATAACAAACAGCTTTTTGAAAGCGTTCCCATGTTCGCCTCTCACCGCAAACGTTGTTTAACTCTCCTCCATTTACGCCAGAACCCCCGAAGCTGTTAGCCGCCGGGGGTCCATGACGTCACGGGAGGAACGAGACTCGTTCTTATGCAAGATAAAAACGCTGAATCGGTAGTTACTTCCGAAAAGACATAATGGCATAGTAACGAGTAATGAGCACTTCGATCGGAAAAGCACTCACCACCGGCGCGAACGTTTTGCGCGATGCGGGGGTGGCGGAAGCACGTCGCGAAGCGGGATCGCTGCTTTCGGCCGTAATCGGTAAGGATCGAACTTTCCTCATCAGTCACGCTGAAGATCAACTCAGCGAAGATTCGCTGGTCCAGTTTCAGGAATTCGTCCAACGCAGAGCGAATAGAGAGCCTCTGCAATACATCGTCGGTGTTCAGGATTTTTTTGGACGTGAGTTTCGCGTCACGCCTGACGTTCTGATTCCGCGTCCTGAAACAGAAATACTAGTCGAAGCCGCGCTCGAAATCGCCGGGAGTGGAGCGCCGTCGATTTGCGATGTCGGAACAGGATCGGGATGTATCGCGGTAACTCTATTGTGCGAGGTCGAAGACGCGCGTGCCATTGGTTTAGATAAATCAGCAGCCGCACTCGAGATAGCGAGGCTGAATGCTGAAAACCTCGCGGTTTCGAATCGAATTCGATTCGCCGTTTCCGATTGCTTTGCTTCACTTGATCCGGCTCAGGAGCAGTTTGATCTCGTTGTCTCGAATCCACCGTACGTGGCGGCGGCGATGATCGACGGCCTTCAGGTTGAAGTTCGCGATCACGAGCCGTTGATGGCGCTATCGGCGGGACCGGACGGATTGATTGTGATCCGCCGCTTGCTCGTGGAATCGCCGGCGTTTCTTAAAAAGGGCGGACACATGATCATGGAAATCGGGTTTGACCAGGGACACGTCATACCGGAATTGATCAACCGGGACATTTGGGATTTGCTGGAGATTCGTCCCGATCTACAAGGCATTCCTCGCATCGTTGTACTGACAAAGAAGTAGTATTTTGTGATTTATGCACCTCTTTGTGCTTCGTTCAATTAGCTGTCACATCGGTCTCGCTTGTGGTGTTTACCGTTCAGAGCCGCGATACGCGCTAAAAAAAGACAACCCCAGACATAAGGAGACCGACATGATGATGAGGTTTTTAAGCCGTAGTGTGTTGATAGCTGCATTGGTGACCTTCGCCGGGGTTGCCGTTTTTGCCCAGAGCAGGGGCTCGCTCTCCTGTCGTGAGAATAACCGGTACAACGACAGGCTCGTCGGCAATTGCGAAATTCGTGAGCAAACCCTCGCGATGAGCGGTGCGCCAATCGCCGTTGACGGCAGAACGAACGGCGGCGTTTCAGTAAAAGGTTGGGATCAGAATCAGGTCCTCGTGCGTGCGCGTGTTCAAACCGGCGCGCCCACTGCCGAAGAAGCCCAGTCGCTGGGACGGCAAATCAGAATCGAAACCGGTGGCTCAAAGATTTTTGCGAGTGGTCCTGAAAGTCGCAGGGATTATCACTGGGACGTAAGTTACGAAGTATTTGTTCCGCGTCGTGCCGATCTATCACTGGAAACACAGAATGGCGGGATCGTGATCAACGAGGTGCATGGCAAGATCGATTTTACCGCCGTGAATGGTGGTGTGGTGCTGAAAAGAGTTGGCGGCGCCGTCCGCGGATCGACGACGAATGGCGGATTGGTTATTGAACTGAGCGGTGATCGCTGGGATGGAGAGAGTTTGGATGTGAGCACGACCAATGGCGGCGTGATCATGTCTTTGCCGGAGAATTACTCGGCCAATCTTCAGGCTGGAACCGTCAACGGAGGCGTCAATGTAGATTTTCCGGTGACGGTGCAAGGCAAGCTTACAAAACAGATCGCGCTGAATCTTGGTTCCGGCGGCCCGATGGTCAAAGCAATGACTACGAATGGCGGAGTTCATCTCAAGAGGATTACTGCCAACGACTAAGGTGTTCGAGCAAGAGGGTGGTGCAAAGGCGCGACGAGGAGGAATTCTTCGTCGCGCTTTTGGTTGGGCGGAAGGATTATTTTCCATTTGTCATTTTCCATTTCTCATTTGCCGTTTATTCAGAAGCGAAACGCGGAGGCGTCCGGTAAATGAAAAATGAGAAATGGAAAATGACAGATGGAAAATGACTCGCTGGATGGAAAATACCCCGAATTTCATTTAATCTGTCCGGCATCGTGGACAAATTTCGTATCTCCGGCGGCCGGGCTCTTCACGGCAGGGTTGCAATCAGCGGCGCCAAGAACTCGGCGCTGCCATGCATGGCCGCGGCGCTCCTGACTTCAGAAACCGTCACACTTCACAACATTCCGTATGTTCGCGACATCATCACGCAGCGGCGTTTGCTCGAAGACATCGGCGCGACGGTCCTGACGCCTGAACTCAGAACGCACAAGATCACCGCGGCGCACGTGGAACTCTTCGAAGCGCCTTACGAGCTCGTCAAAACCATGCGCGCCTCAGTGCTTGCGCTTGGACCATTGCTCGCGCGCTTCGGCGAAGCAAAGGTTTCACTGCCCGGTGGTTGCGCTATCGGCACACGGCCCATCGATCTGCATCTCGCCGGATTTGAAAAGTTTGGCGCGGATGTAAAACTCGAAGCGGGAAATGTTGTTGCGCGCACGCCGGCTGATGGACGCCTGCACGCCGCCGACATTCACTTCCCCAAAGTCACCGTCACCGGAACGGAAAACCTGATGATGGCCGCGACTCTGGCGCGCGGAACTACAACCCTCCGCAACGCCGCCCGCGAACCGGAGATCGTCGATCTGGCTGACTTGCTAAACAAGATGGGAGCGCGCGTGAACGGCGCCGGATCAGAGACGATCCAAATCGAAGGAGTAGACTCACTCGGCGGCGCGGAGCACACCATCATTCCCGATCGAATCGAAACCGGCACGTTCATTGTCGCCGCAGCGCTTACCTGCGGGCAGCTCGAGATCAAAGACTGTCGGCCCGATCACTTAACCAGCGTCATTTCAAGATTGCGAACAGTCGGAGTGGAGATAAAAGAAGTCAACCCGACGACGTTGGAAGTCAGTTGTCCGGAGGGATTAAAGGCAGGCGACGTCTCTACCGCTCCTTATCCCGAGTTTCCCACGGACATGCAGGCCCAATACATGGTGCTGATGACGCAGGCGCAGGGACGTTCAGAGATAATCGAAACTGTTTTCGAGAACCGTTTCATGCATGCGTCGGAACTGCAACGCATGGGAGCTCAGATTCAGATCGACGGCCGGTCGGCGATCGTCGATGGACCAACCTCGTTGACCGGCGCTAGAGTGATCGCATCGGATCTGCGTGCGTCGGCATCGCTTGTGCTTGCGGGACTGATCGCGAGCGACGAGACGTTGATCGATCGCGTTTACCACATCGATCGTGGTTACGAGAAGATTGAAGCAAAATTGCGCGCGGTAGGTGCCGACATCGAACGCATCATTGCGCCTGTCACTGCGGCTCAAGTGCTCGAGCCGGTGTAGAGTCAGCTAGGAGGAACATGTCAGAAGAGAATTGTTTGTTTTGCAGCATCATCGCGGGAGAGGTTCCCGGTGAGTTTGTGCATCAGGATGAAAGCTGCGTTGTGCTTCGCGATATCAATCCGCAGGCGCCCATGCATATGCTGGTGATTCCGCGCGAACATATTGAATCGCTCGACGATGCTTCACAGAAAGAAGAAAGCCTGTTGGGCCACCTGCTGCGCGTCGGAGCGCGCGTCGCCAACGACCAGGGTCATGGGGACAACGGCTATCGCACAGTGATTAATACAGGCGCGGGCGCGGGACAGTCAGTGTTTCACTTGCACGTGCATGTGCTCGCCGGCCGAGATCTGAAGTGGCCGCCGGGTTAGAAACAGATGACGGCTAAGCTTTAGGCGCCACCGCCCTCACCGCTTCGGAAACACCTGCTTCATACTTTTTGAAGTTTTCATTAAACCGGCGGGCGAGATCCTTCGCCTGCCGATCGTAAGCTTCTTTGTCTTCCCATGTGTTGCGTGGTTGCAGCACTTCATCAGGCACATCCGGACACGACACGGGGATATTCACGCCGAAGATCGGATCAACTGTGGTTTCGGTTTTTGCCAGTTCGCCGTTGAGGATCGCGCGGATCATGGCACGGGTGTAAGCGATCTTCATTCGCTGTCCGACGCCGTAAGGCCCACCGCTCCAGCCGGTGTTAACCAGCCAGCACGCTGCATTGTGCCTCGCCATCTGTTTGCCGAGGAGATCGGCATAAACACCGGGATGCAGGACCATGAACGGCGCGCCAAAGCAGGTGGAGAAAGTCGCCTCGGGTTCTTTAATGCCTTTTTCCGTGCCGGCAACTTTCGCGGTGTAGCCCGAGAGAAAGTGATACATCGCCTGTTCCGGCGACAGACGCGCCACCGGCGGCAGAACGCCGAAAGCGTCGGCGGTCAGCATGATGATGTTGCGTGGGTGACCGGCGCGTCCTTCCGGCATGATGTTGTCGATGCTGGTGAGCGGATACGAGGCGCGCGTGTTCTCCGTCTTGCGTGCATCGTCGAGATTGATCAGACGCGTCGTTGAATCGTACACGACGTTTTCGAGAATCGTGCCAAACATCTTCGTCGTGCGATAAATGTCCGGCTCGGCTTCGGCCGAGAGCTTGATCACCTTCGCGTAGCAACCGCCTTCGAAGTTGAAAACTCCATCGTCGGACCAACCGTGCTCGTCGTCGCCAATCAGGCGGCGTTCAGGGTCGGCGGAGAGAGTTGTTTTGCCGGTTCCTGAGAGACCGAAAAAGATCGCAACGTCGCCCTGCGCGCCGACGTTCGCGGAGCAGTGCATGCTCATCACGCCCCGCTGCGGCAGCAGGTAATTCATAATCGTGAAAGCGCTTTTCTTTGTTTCGCCGGCGTAGGATGTGCCGCCAATCAAAACGAGTCGCTGGCTGAAATCCATCAGGATAAAAGTCGGCGACCGGGTGCCATCGCGCTGCGGATCGGCTTGAAAGCTCGGGAAGTTGATGATGGTAAACTCCGGATCGTGCGCCGTTGTTTCCCCAGTGTTGCTGATGAACATCGTGCGCGCGAAGAGAGAATGCCACGCCAGTTCGCTGACGACTCTGATCGGCAGCCGGTACTTTGGATCGGCGCCGACAAAAGTGTCCTGCACAAAAAGTTCGCGGCCCTTGGCATGGGCCATCATGCGTTCTTTTAGTGCATTGAATTTTTCCGGCGAGAAATCTTTGTTTACGTCACCCCAAAAAACTTTATCTTCGCTGCCGGGCTCCCGCACAATCGCTTTGTCTTTCGCTGCGCGTCCGGTGTGTTCGCCGGTATCGACGATGATGGCGCCGTAACTCGACAGGACGCCTTCCTTGCGGCGAGCGATCTCTTCGTAGAGCTCGGGTGTGGTCAGGTTCCAGTAAACGCGAGCGGCTTCCTTGATGCCGTAGCTGTCTAACTCGAGTGCGGTATTCTTGTGGCCTAAATGTTCAGTTGTTCCTTCCGTGCGAATGGAAGCCATTAAAAGTTGTCTCCAATCAAAGGCAAAAAATTTCTGTAGAGCGATTGAATTTGGACCACGCGAAAGTTAGTCTTCCTCGGTCCTGCGCTGCTGCGCGAGCTGGCGCAACGCGTCCGAGAGATCGCGAGCGGCCCGCTCGATGCGGTCGGCTGCTGTTTGCAGCGTATCGACGTCCTCGGGTGCACGCGAAGCAACGGCCGCCAAAGCGGATTCCACTTGCTCTCTCAAACGGTTTGCCTCATTTTCGGTTTCTTGTTCGGCGCGGGTTTTCTGTGAAGCTGTAGCCTGCTGGTTCATTGCTGGAAATTATTTCTATGGATAAATGAAGATGCTAATACCACTGCCGACTGTTCGGAGTTTATTAGTGGCTGATAAGTCTGACATTTGCGATTGAATCAGGCAAGTGCAGGTTGAGGTTTTTGTTGCTTTGACGAACAAAGTCGACTGTTTCGTGATGATTCCCGACCAAAAAAGCTTCAGCCCGGCCGAGTGGAAACTGGTGCAGCGGCTCAACGCACCGGCCAAAGTGCAGCGGTTTTTCAGTCAAATGCCTTACAACTGGGAGGTCGGCGGAAGCTCGATGCGTTCGTTTCGTCAACTCGTCAAACAAAACGAGGCGCACTGTCTTGAAGCTGCGGTGGGCGCCGCGGTTATTCTTGAGCAACACGGGTTTCCGCCACTGCTCCTGGATCTCGAGTCGCAGGATCTCCTGGACCATGTGATTTTTGTTTTCCGGGAGAACGGGCGCTGGGGCTCGATTGGTCGTTCGCGCGACGTTGGTTTGCACGGGCGTAAGCCGGTATTTCGATCGCTGCGGGATCTGGCGTGGAGTTATTTCGATCCGTATGTGGACTTTTCCGGGCGGCTCAAAGGGTATGGACTGACGAGTCTTTACGATCTGGGAAACTACGATTGGCGTTTTTCCGCGCGGAAGATGAGTAAGATCGAAGATCATCTGCGCGCGATTCCACACAAACCGCTGCGGTCTTCCGACGCGCGCTACCGAAAGTTGTTGGCGAAATATCGTCGCTACAAAACGCGTTATCCTGATCGCTCGCCGAGTTATTACAACAGCCGCGCGCGATGGATGCTATAATCCTCAGCACTAAATCCTCATCGGAGTTACGACATGGCCTGGGTAAGCACATCACCATTAGTGAAGACCTATACGCTCGAGGAGTTTTGGGAACTTCCTGAGCCGCCCGACCGTTCGAAGCTGGAGTTAATCGCAGGAGTCCTCTACATGACACCCACTCCTGGGTATTTGCACAACAACACCGCTAGTAGGCTGAACCGCCTTCTCAACGATCATTTAAGTAAGACTGGTGATAAAGGAACGCTCTACATTCCGCGTGCGGGGATTATGAGGGGACCTAATAGCTGGCTTGAACCTGACTTGTTTTACGTGGCGGCTGACACTCGAGCCCGATCTGATCCCAGATATCCGCAGTACATGACCACCGCCGACCTTGTAATCGAAGTGATATCACCGGGTTCCGCAATCTATGATCGCAATACTAAAGCCGATACGTATGCTGCCCTCGGCGTTAAAGAGCTCTGGCTCGTCGATGAAACGTTGCGGATTATCGAGGTGCGTGTTTTGAAAGGCGATCGGTACGAGCAGAGTATTGTTCTTGAAAACGACGATCACATGAGGTCTGAAGTTCTGCCTGGAATTGATTTTGTTGTGAACAGCGCTTTCGGCGATTAACCGTGTGCGATTTCGAGCGGCGGCTCGGCGGGCTTTCGTTTTGATCGCGCGTCGAGCAGCATGTGACCGATAACCGCAACGACGATTATCGTTCCACCCAGCATGGCCCAGCCTGAAGGTTTTTCGCTCAGTACAAGAAATACCCACACCGGATTGAGCACGGGTTCGATGTAGCAGATGATCCCTGCGTCCACCGACCTCACTCCGCGCGCCATTCCGACCGTAAAGAGTGTGTAAGCAACTCCGAGTTGGACCACTCCGAGATACATGACAGCCATTGCATCGTGCATGGTAATGCTCGGAAGCGCCGCCAGTCCCCACGGGGCCGTCAGAATCACCACCAGCAGGTTGCCGTAGATTACCGACGAAGCGCGATTAACTTCCCGTGCCCGCGGGTGACGCAGCAGGAGAAAATAAAGCGCAAGGCAGAACCCGGAAGCGAGGGCCATAAAGTTGCCGGCGACATCCTGCGGCCGAAGCTGGCCCACAAAAAACAACGCCATCCCGCCAAGGCATATCAGTACGGTGATCAGATCGCGGGAACGAAACTTTTCTTTGTAGATCAGCGGCTCGAGGATCAGAAGGTAAACGGGCGCGGTGTATTGCAAAAAGATCGCGTTTGCCGCCGTTGTCTGTTTCGTAGCAAGCACAAAAAGTACGAGCAGAACCGCGTAAAGAACAGACGCAAACAGCATCAGCCCGTTCAGCCCAAACCCTTCGTGCCTCGTGAAGAATGCAACGGTAAGCAGGGCAAAGAATGAGCGGCAAAACGAAAGCTCGAGTCCGGAGAGCGTGGTCCACTTGATAAACAAGCCGCCCGAACTCCAGATAAATGCCGCCGCAAAAACAAAGAGTAGAGATGTAGTGTTGGTGCTGAGCGCTTTAGGATTAGGTCCGGGCATCAAGTCGTGGAGCTACGCTTCGCGGTGGAAGATAACATGTTTCACTTCCCGATGCAGAGTTGACCGGTTGACTACGAGAGACTATCGTTACGCCAGTGAAAGTACGCGACCTCATCCGCGTGATTGAGCGAGACGGGTGGTATCTGGTAAGAACTCGTGGCAGTCATCATCAATACAAACACCCGACAAAAAAGGGTGTGATTACGATCCCGGGGAATCGGGGTGATGATTTGGCCGTTGGAACTCTGAGGAACATATTGAAACAGGCAGGATTAAAGCCATGGAGAAGTATTCAATAGTCGTTGAAAAAACGAGCAAAGGTTATTCAGCCTACTCGCCTGATTTGCCTGGTTGTGGATCGACTGGGAATACCGCTGAAGAAGCCGAAGCGAACCTGCGCGAAGCTATCCAATTTCATATCGATGGCTTAAAGGAAGAGGGGTTTGAAGTTCCCGAACCAAGCGTAGCAGCTTGATTGCTTTTAACTTTTAACTCACGAACCGTCCCTTAGCCCCTTCAAATACTTTCCAAACACGCCATTCCATGGTGGGATAACGATCGAGACGGCGCCGAGCGCCTGGGCCTGGCAGGCGAGGCGGATGAGTGGCTTGGCCTCGACCGTGTCGATGTAGCCAAACTCTTTTATCTTCTTTCCTTCACGAGCAGCGACGTCCGAAAGCTTCTCCGCACCACCGAGAATTCCAACCCAGCACGTCCCGCACGATGCCGAACGACATTCGACCGGAATCGGCCCTTCAACTCTTCGCGCATCGATCTCGCGCCAGTTGCGCGAACGATCGTCGGCCGCCCCCCACGCCAGATCCTGAACATGATTCATGCGATACTTCGCGTTCTCGTCGTTCTCGTCGTACGTGATGGTCCACTTCTTATCCACAGTCTTGAGAAAAGACAAGAAGCCCTGGCTGTCATCCACTGCACGTTCCCGCAACACTTCCCCCGGCGACTTTCGCGCGTGGTTCTTATCAATCAACATCCGGCCCGGCGCTTTTTCAAACTCCTCCAGTCCCGCTTGCCTGATCGTCATAAACGCCACCGCCGTGATGCCGATGAGCAGTGAAGGATCCGCCTTCAACTGTTTCGCTACCGCCTGTGCAACCGACAGGATCTGATCAGACAGTGCGTGCGATCCGCTGCCCGAAAACTCACGTGCGTGTTTTTGCACGGCGCTCTTCACTTCCGGCCAGTAACGATGACCGTAAAGAAACGTGTGCGACGAGTCGATCTGATCCTTCAAATAATATTTGCCCTGCATCAGCAACTGCCGGGCAAGCTTTTCCGGATCTTCAGCCTCCTCGAGCGCCTGAAACAACGAGAGCGGGTAAAAGGAAAACCAGATCTGAGTCGCGTTGCGATCGACCTCGTGAATCGAACGCAACAAGGTTGTCAGCGTGGCCGCCCATGATTCTTCATCGTACAGCTTAAGAAAAGTTTCGAATGACGTCATAGATATGCTTCCGGATTGAACATTGATAACGCAGAAGGGACATTGACAATCCTCATCGCGCCGGAGTAAAAGTCACTACTAACCGAACCCGAAGTCATCTCCCGAAAAATCGCGTATCCAAGGAGGTTTTAGATGGACGCTAATCGACCAGACGTTGCGAAATCAGGCCGTACGTTTGATAGTGCCTACAGTTTCTCGTTCAGCGTTGCGCTCGGCCTAATCCTTTTTATTGCCGGCCTCGTCATCAGCCTGACTCTCGGTCAGGGCGCCACCATCGGCCTCATCTTCGGAATCCCACTGCTCATTGCCGGTTTAGTGTTGCCGGTATTCATGATGCGCGACCTCTTCCAGCATGCCGAGGTCGGCGGCGATTGTCCCTATTGCAGCGCGCCAATTAAAACGTCAGACGCCACCATTCGTCTGAACTGCCCATCGTGTAAGCGCTTGATCGTGGTGCGGGAAACAACGCTGCAACCTGGCGAGTGAAGCGTTAATAGGTGGGCCGAATCCAGCCGCGTGTCAGGTAGTCGCTGAATGTAAACGCGAACAGGATTCCCATCCAGAATAACGCTGATCCCACAATTACCCAGACCAGGCGGGAGCTGTAGCGCACGTGCATGAAATAGAGCACGACGACAGTTGCCTTCGCGGTGGCGATGGTCATGGCCACGATCGTATTCAGCCGGCCCGGAAAGTCATAAAACGCCGCCATCACCGTCAAAAACGTTCCCACCAGCAACGCCAGGAAAATCGTTAAGTAAACTCTGACTGAAACTATGTGTTCGCTCATTACCGTGTCCTATCCGTGCTCGAAGTGGCGGCCCAGCAAGTAAAGCAACGGAAACAGGAAAATCCAAACGATATCGACGAAGTGCCAGTAGAGCCCAATCACCTCCACCGGACTGTGATACTCAGGATCGAAGCGCCCCCTCAGTGAAAAGATAATCAGATACGTCAGCAGTCCCGCGCCGATAATCATGTGCAACGCGTGCATCCCGGTCATCGCAAAGTAGATCCAGTAAAACATCTCGACCTGTCTGAGGGTCGCCCCCGGCAGCAGGTGCAGCTTGTGATGATCGAGCGGTTTTCCTTCTTCCTGGACCGCGGGATTGAACGGATTCCCGGGAATCAAACGACCCGGAATCAAGTGGTCCGTATACTTGTCGTGATACTCGACGGCCTTCACGCCAAGAAATGCCAGACCCAGAATCAATGTAAGTATCAGACAAAGAACTTGCGGGCGCCGGTTGCCAACCTGCGTGAAATAAACCGCGAGCGCCATCGTGAAACTACTCAGGATCAGCACGCCTGTGTTTACCGCGCCGAGCGTGATATCGAGGTGGTTACTGGCTGACGCAAACGCAGCCGGAAACGCCGATCGATAAAGCGTGTAGGCCAGAAACATGCCACCAAAAAACATCAGCTCGGTGACGAGAAAGACCCACATGCCGAGCGTGCCCGCTTCGCGCTGCTGCTCCATGTTCTCGAAATGGTGCTGCAACGCCGGGTGGCCGTGGACTTCGTTTGTTGTTGCGTGAGTGGCCATCTTCAAATACGTTCCATCTCAGGTCGAAACTTACCGACAACCTCAGTCTCTTCCGCCGGCGCAAATTCGTAAGCTTCCCAGGTCACAATCGGGGTCACTTCGAAGTTCTCAGTAGGCGGCGGCGACTGCGTGCGCCATTCGAGTCCCGGCAGGTGCCACGGATTCGCTTCAGCGTGGCGGCCGTAGCGCATGGACCAGACAAAGTAAATCGCAGGTATCAACATGCCGAAACCGAGAATCGATGCGCCCGCGGTCGAGAGCACGTTGAACACCTGAAACTCCGGCGGATACGCGTGATACCTGCGCGGCATTCCGAGGTATCCGACAACGAACTGCGGCAGGAACGTCAGGTTGAAACCGACAAAGATCACGAGCGCGCTGAATCTTCCCCAGCCTTCCGGATACATGCGTCCCGAGATCTTGGGCCACCAGTAGTGAAGCCCACCGAGGTATCCCATCAAGGCGCCACCCACCATGATGTAGTGGAAGTGCGCCACAACGAAGTATGTGTCACTTACGTGAACGTCAACAGCGAGCGAAGCGAGAAACAGTCCGGTCATACCGCCGACGGTGAACAGTCCAATGAAACCGAGTGCATAAAGCATCGGCGTGTCGTAGGAGATCGATGATTTATAAAGCGTCGCCGTCCAGTTGAAGACTTTGATTGCCGAGGGTATAGCTACCGCGAAACTCAGAAACGAAAAGATCATGGCAGCGTAGACGGATTGAGGAGTAACAAATAAATGGTGTCCCCAAACTAGAAAACCAAACACCGCAATTGCGAGACTGGAAAACGCAACGAAGCTGTAACCGAAGATGTTCTTACGCGAGAAGTTTGCGATCAACTCGCTGACCACACCCATCGACGGCAGGACCATGATGTAGACAGCCGGGTGCGAGTAGAACCAGAAAAGGTGCTGAAACAAAACCGGATCGCCGCCCAATGCCGGATCAAAAATTCCGACACGCGCCAACCGTTCAAAAGCGAGCAGCAGGATCGTGATCGCAATTACGGGGGTGCCCAGGATCATGATCAGGCTGGTTGCGTAATGTGACCAGAGAAAGAGGGGCATGCGAAACCACGTCATGCCCGGCGCTCGCATTGTATGAATAGTGACGATGAAATTGAGCCCGGTCAGGATCGAAGAGAAGCCGTTGATAAAGATGCCTAAACCGGTCGCCACTACATAAGAATTAGAGAAGGTGGTACTGAAAGGCGTGTAGAACGTCCATCCGGTGTCCACGCCGCCGGCGAGGAGGGCGTAAATAGTTATCAGTCCACCCAGCAGGTAAACATACCAACTCAAAAGATTGATCCGCGGAAACGCGAGATCCTTCGCGCCGATCATCATGGGAATGAGAAAGTTTCCCAGGGTCGCAGGGATCGACGGAATCAGAAAGAAAAAGATCATTATGATTCCGTGTTGCGTGAAGACCTTGTTGTACGTGGTCGACTCCATGAAGTCGCCTTGCGGAGTCAGCAGCTCGAGGCGAATCATCAACGCATAAAGCCCACCGATAAAGAAAAAGAAAGTGATAGACCCGAGGTATAGCAGCGCGATGCGCTTGTGATCCCTGGTCAACAACCACGACTTCAACCCGTACTGGGCGTTGATATAGTTGACCTTCGGTGGAGCTGGTACTTCAAATGACTCTATTGGTTGCATATTTCTGTTCGACCCAACTACCTCACGTTTCTCGTCGGCGAGGGCCCACTTGCCGGTGATCCGCTGCTCGCAGGACTCGGCGCCGTAGTAGGTGTTTGGCTGCCTGCCTGCATCGATTTTATGTACGCAATCAACTGCACTAGCTGGTCTTCGCTAATCTGTCCCTGAAACGTCGGCATGATTGGTCCAAATCCAACTACCAACTTTGCCTGTGGGTTGAGAATAGATTCGCGAATGTAAGCTTCGTCAGCGCGAACGGTTTCCCCGGTTTGCAAAGGCGTCTCCCGTCCAAAAGCACCGGCGAGAGTTGGTCCGCGTCCGCCTTCGCCGCTGGCTCCGTGACACGAAGCGCAGCCGAGCGTTTGATACAACTGCTGCCCGGCGGCCGCAGGCGTTGCGCCGCCTGTATTTCCGCTTAGCCAGTTATCAAATTCTCTCGGTTCCATGACGACGACCGTACCCGTCATACCGGAGTGGTTCATGCCGCAATACTCCGCGCAGAACAGGTGATATCGACCCGGCGTTGTAGCCTCGAACCACAACGTCGTGTACCTGCCGGGAACGACGTCAGTTTTCGTGCGAAACGCGGGCACGAAGAAGTCGTGAATAACGTCCTCAGACGTCATGATCAACTTGATCTTCCGCCCGACAGGCACGTGCAGTTCGTTAATCTCACGCTGTCCGGTGGCGTGTTGCAGTTTCCACATCCACTGCTTTCCGACAACGTAAACTTCGATCGCATTTGCGGGCGGTTTGTACTGTTCGAAATAAACTTTTGCGCCCCAGCCAAACATCGTCATTGCGATCACGAAAGGAATGACGGTCCAGAGCGTTTCCAGCTTATGCGAACCCGCCACCGGACGCGGTATCTCGTAGGGACTGCGACGACGATAGCGAATTACAAAGAAGATAAGAACCGAAGAAATCAGTAACGAAAAAAAGAGGGTCACGCCCGAGAGATAAAAAAAGAGCGCATCGACTTGCCAGGAGAAAGTCGAAGCACTATCAGGCACTAACTGAATCCAGGACTGCATTTTACTTAAGCTGCGCCCCCAGTCTTCAACACTCGCGGACTGCGTGGCCTTAGCAAAAACAACATAGCCAAAATTCCAAGCAGGGTGATGACGCCGGCGACTCGTACGATTCTCATGACCGCCGCTCCGTACTTACCGGTCGCGGGATCGTAGTGGTAACAGTAGAGTAGTAGTTGGTCCACCGGCGAGCCGATCTTGTTTTCCGATGACTCGATCAGACCGAGGCGCAGGTAGCGCGCCGGATAATCGATGCCGTAAAAGTAGCGCGAAAGTTTGCCCTGCGGCGTTGTCAGCATGATCGCGCTGGCGTGGGCAAACTGTTTCGTCGCTTCGTCGTAGTGATAATGAAACCCAACTGCCTGGGTAAGTTTTTCGATGTTTGCGGCGTCGCCCGTTAAAAAGTGCCAACCGCTGCTCGCGCCCGCTCGCATTCTTTCCGGCAGATAGTTGACGTAAACCTTTTTCTTGTTCGTCGCGAGCTCGCTTGTCTCGCGCGGATCGAAACTCACCGTCACGACGTCAAACTCTTTACCGATTTGAAACGGAAGCACGCGAAACGACGTCACCATCCCATTCAATACTTGCGTGCAGAGCATCGGGCAGTCGTAGTAGACGAGCGAGAGCACCACGGGTTTCGTACCGAAGTACTGTCCAAGTTTTACCTGCTGCCCTGACTCATCACGAAAGACGAGGTCGAGCGGCAACTGCTGGTCCAGTTTTTGTTCGATCCGAACGTCAGCCAGTGCAGGAGGGAGACCGGTAGAAGGATTGCCAGTCTCAGGTCGTGCACCGTAAAGCGGTGAACTCGGTCCCGGCGGCGCCTGTGCGAGTGCTGATGACGCGGCGATAAAAACCCACGCCACGAGAAATACGAATCTCGTAGAAATGGACGCCCCCTTGGAGTGCGGCGGCCTGGCGCCGCTTTCCTCCAGCTCCCGCGACCAAAGCGGCGCCGGGCCGCCGCACTCCAAGGTGACGCCTGAATCTGCGTTCCTTGTCATTGCAGCCTCTTCTCAACTTCCCTACCCGAGCTTGCCGCGGTCGGCATGCTGATCGCGTAGTCCTGTAGTTTCCCGGCCGGCCCTTTCGCACGCGACGGCAGTCCTTCACCCGAAACAACCTTGTCGATCGCCGCTTCGATGGGTATACCAACAGTATTGCCCGACTGATCTTTCAATCCCGTTTTAAGGTTCTCTTCCCACTGTTGCCGCAACGCCCGATACTCACTTTGCGGCGCGCCCTTTTCGAGATTCATTCTTTGGCCGTCTTCGAGGGTGACGGCGAATCCCGGCGCTGCCTGGAGACGCGGCTCGGGAGGCAGTCGCTCAGCCTGAGTCAAAGCCATTGGACCAGGCCCGCGCTCTTTTGCCTCCTGCGCGTCGAAGTAGCCAAACAGCAACCACATCCCGATAGAGACCAGGATCGTGGCTACCGTCAATACGACGACAAACGTCGCCACGCCGCGGACGTTGACGTCGCTCGTTTCATGCGTGACTTCGACGTTACGAATGTGCGAAACGTCCGGCGTCTCTGTTTTGTGACCGTTGCCTCTGTGTTTCTCAGCCATAATGCAAATTAGTGTCCCGCGTGCATCTGCTCCCTCACCGACTCAAACTGCGGATCGTTGATCGGAATCAACGACCGCTTACCCAGTTGCCAGGTGAAGAACGCCAGCCACACGCCGCCAAAAGCGGCTAACGCTATCGCGTCCAGCCCGATCCACTTGTGCGGCCCTTCGAATGCGGGAACGAGCATCCAGAGCAGATCCACCATGCGCATCAGCAGTATCAGGACGGCAATCAAAACCAGTTTTCGCGGGTCGCGCTTCAGTCTGCGCGAGAGCAGGAACAGGAACGGCGCCGCGAAATGGAGTAACCCGATTGAGATCACGATCGCGCCCCAAAGGCCGTGAATGCGGTTGATGTACCAGCCAATCTCTTCGGGCAGGTTTCCGGACCAGATAATCAGGTATTGCGAGAAGGCAAAGTAGGCCCACAGCATCACGAGCGCGAGGAGCAGTTTCCCGAGATCGTGGAAGTGCAGCGGCGCCACGATTCGCTTCATCGGTTCTTCTTTCGTGAGCCAGGCCATCATAGCGATCACAAACGCGAGGGCGCTCAAGCTCCACGAGGCCACGAAGATGAAACCGTAGATGGTCGAAAACCATTCCGGTTCGAGTGACATGTACCAATCGACGGACGCGAAGGTCAGTGTGAAGATCAGCAACACCATTCCCGGCCCGCTCAAAACCCGCATGTTCTTTGTGTAGCGATTATCCGCGGTGCGATCCTGCGCCAGCGACCATTTGTTAAAAAAGAACATCAGCACCAGCAAAACGGCGAAATAGACGATCGCGCGAATCGTAAAAAACGGAAGATTCAGGTATGGAGTTTTGAACTCGACTACCGGATGTTTAGCCCGCTCCACGGGATCGGTCCAGTGATGATAAATGGAGTGTGATCCGATAAGGATCGGTACAAACAAAACGGCCATCAACGGGAGGGTCCTGGTCGCAGCTTCGAGTACGCGCCGGATTACGAATCCCCAACCGCCGCCGGTCAGGTGTTGCAGCATCAGCAGGGCAAGCGAGCCCACCGCGATTCCGGTCCAGAAGGTCCAACCAATCAGATAAGCCTGGAAGAACTGGTCCTTATCAATAAAGATCGCTGTTAACAGAGCGACGAACAATACGACGCCGACGATCAGCGCACGCTTTTGCAAGTCGGACATATTTGGAGGATTGAATGTTTGAATCATTCGTGTCCTCCTGTCGCCGGCGTTGCAGTGGGCGAAGGCGCTGGAGTTGGGAGACCCGAGGGCGTCGTCGTGTTTTGCTGGCTCGCCTGTAATGCTCGGATGTAAGCGATGATGGCCCAGCGATCCTGTACGGGAATTTGCGATGAATAGGACGGCATCGCCCCCCAGCCGTTTGTAATCGCGTCAAAGAAATGTCCGACGGGCGCTTGTCGCAGACGATCGTCGTTGAATGACGCGGCACGGCGGAAACCGCGACGCACGATCATGCCGTCGCCGTTACCCGTCAGGCCATGACAGACGCTGCAGAAGATGTCGTAGCGTTCGCGCCCGCGCTGTACAATCTCTTTGGTGATTTGAAACGGAAAAGTATCGACGTCGTCGGGATAATCGGTCGCGGCTCCCTGCGTGCCTGCGATCGGTTGTGTGCCTGGCGATGGGGCGGCCGTGGGTGATGTAGTTTTCTTTCCGGTGAAGTAAGCAGTGTCTGTACGCAGGAAACCGCGCGCGACTGTTCCTTCGATCGGCGGCCGGCTGGAAAGTCCGTCGCCGAAGAATGTTGTGCCGCGAAAAGGCTTCATCTTGGGTTGGTCCTGCATGTCGCGGCGGCAGCCGCCCACCACAAGTAAGCCTGGCAATAAGACCAGCAGGGGCAATTTCCTCGCAAAGGCGCAAAGGCGCAAAGTCAGACCTGTCCTGACGGCTTTCCTAAACTTCGACATCGTTAACTTCCAGCGCATTCAAACTCTTCAGTAACGTCACTACTTCTGCATGGTCAAACTTCGGATCATTCGCTTCAACAGCCAGAAAGAATCGATCACGCGTTGCCATCGCAAAATTCGGCACGTTGAAAACCGGATGATACGGTTGGGGCAGACGGTTCAGCACAAGCATTCCGAGCACTGCCGAAAACGCCGCGGCCAGCACGATGCATTCAAACGTAATGGGTATGAACGCCGGCCAACTGTTGTATGGCTTCCCGCCCACGTTGATCGGGTAATCGATCACTTCGATCCAGTACTGCATACCAAATCCCGCTATTCCACCCAGCACGCCGCCGATAAAAACTATCAACGGCAAACTCGTGTGCGTAAAACCAATCGCCTCCGACAACTCTTCGATCGGATACGGCGAATAACCGTTGATGCGCCGGTATCCGACCGAGTAAACGTGACGCGCGGCCGCAACCAGGTCCGTCGGATTCTCAAACTCCGCCATCACGCCATACAGCGGCGGCGCGTGTCGTCGATGGAGTGCCGGATGTGTGCCCTCGAGTTCCAACTATTCCTCCACCTCCGCTTCGGGCAGGATCGTTCGCATCTCAAAGATCGAGATCATCGGCAGGAAGCGAATAAACAGAAACAGGAGCGTAAAGAAGAACCCGATAGTGCCGATGAACATCGCCCAGTCCCATTGCGTCGGCTGGTACATTCCCCATGACGACGGCAAATAGTCGCGATGCAAGCTGGTGACGACGATCACGAAGCGCTCCAGCCACATGCCGATACTGACGATGAACGAGATTATCCAGAGCGCGAGCAGGTTTGAACGGATCTTCTTGGACCACAAAAACTGCGGCGTGATGATGTTGCACAGAATCAGCGCCCAGTAGTAGAGCGAGTAAGGCCCGTGCATGCGGTTCCAGATCATGAATCGTTCGTACTTGTTGCCGCTGTACCAGCCAAAGAACGCTTCCATGATGTAGCCGTAGCCCACAATCAATCCGGTTGCGAGCATCACTTTCGCCATGTTGTGCATGTGGCGCATGGTGATGAAGCCTTCGAGGCCGTAAAAACGCCGGAGCGGAATCGTCAGCAGCAACACCATCGCGAAGCCCGCGTAAATCGCGCCCGCGACGAAGTAGGGTGGGAAGATCGTGGCGTGCCAGCCGGGAATGATGCCGACGGCGAAGTCGAAACTGACGATAGTGTGAACTGATAACACCAGTGGCGTGGCCAGACCTGCGAGCAGCAGGTAAGCCATCTCGTAGCGATGCCAGTGACGGGCGGAACCGCGCCAGCCCATGGCGAGCATGCCGTAAAGAATCTGAAACGGTTTACTACGCGCGCGGTCGCGGAGTGTGGCGAAGTCGGGAATTAGTCCGACAAACCAGAACATCGCTGAGACGGTCGCGTAAGTCGAAACCGCAAACACGTCCCACATCAGCGGGCTGCGAAACTGCGGCCAGATTCCCATCGTGTTCGGATAGGGAAACAGCCAGTACATCAGCCACGGGCGCCCGAGGTGGAAAATCGGATACATGCCGGCCTGGGCCACTGCGAAAAGCGTCATCGCTTCGGCGAAGCGGTTGATTGACGTGCGCCAGCGTTGGCGCAGCAGTAACAGGATCGCCGAGATCAGCGTGCCGGCGTGACCGATTCCGATCCACCAGACGAAGTTGAGAATGTCTACGCCCCAGGCGACGGGCACGTTGACGCCCCACAATCCGATACCGACAAAAAGCAGGTTCGTGATCGCCAGCAGCATTAACTGGAAGAGTGCAAACGAGATCGCAAAACCGAAAAACCACGCGAGGGAGGTCTTGCGCTTCAGGACGATCGAGCTGATCTTGTCGGTCACCGAAGCAAACGTCAGCCCGGGATCGATAACCGGCATGGTCGTATGCATCGGACCTTCGGTGTATGGCTTATGTGGCTCTTTCGGCTCGTCTGACATTTAACTCTTCGTCCACAGTTAATGTTTCTGAGTCTGTGCAATCTCCGGATTAGGGTTCTTCAATTGTGACAAATAAGTCGTACGCGGCTTCGTGTTCAATTCGCCGAGCACCGAATAATTACGCTCGCTTTGTTTCAACTTCGACACGCGACTATTCGGATCGTTTATGTCGCCAAAAACGATCGCTTCGGTCGGGCAAACAGCCTGGCACGCCGTCTGAATCTCGCCGTCTCGCACTTTTCGATCTTCCAGTTCCGACTGAATCTTCGCGTACTGAATGCGCTGCACGCAGTAGGTACACTTCTCCATCACACCGCGGCTGCGAATTGACACGTCAGGATTGCGCATCAATTGATAAGTCGGCGTGTCCCAGTCCTGGTACAGGAAGAAATTGAAGCGCCGGACTTTGTACGGGCAGTTGTTTGAACAATACTTGGTACCGACGCAGCGGTTGTAAACCATGTCGTTCAAACCTTCGGCGCTGTGTACCGTCGCATGGACCGGACAAACAGGCTCGCACGGCGCGTTCTCGCAGTGCATGCAGGGCACCGGCATGAAGTTGACGCCGTCAGGGTGATTGGGATCGAAGCCTCTGAAGTAAGTGTCGATGCGAATCCAGTGCATTTCGCGACTACGCGCAACCTCATTCTTACCGACGATCGGAATATTGTTTTCTGACTGGCAGGCGATCGTGCACGCGTTGCACCCGATACAGTTATTCAGATCGATCGCCATTCCCCAGGCATAGTTGGGCGCGTTTTCGGCCTGGTTGTCATAGGGAAATTCCGGGTAGAGCGAAGGATGTTCGTGTTTCTCGTGATGCTTGTCGCCGCTCAGAAAGTGTTCGAGCGTTTCAGAGCGAACTATGTCGCGCTCTTCATGGCTGAACTCCGGATCTTCGAGGTTGAAATGGAGTTGCGTGGTCGCGAGCTCATACTGCGCAGCCGTCGGCCGCACTTGCACGCCGGTCATGTACCAGGGCTCAAACGAATTTCGCAACGTGTACGCATCAAAGCCCACCTGCTGGTTCTGCGTTCCACTGCCAACGCGACCAGCCAAACGACGCCCGTAACCAAGATGGATCGTGACCACGCCGTCAGGCTGACCCGGCATGATCCAAACCGGCGCCTGAACCTTTTGTCCCTGCTGGTTGGTAAGCTCGACGACGGGCACGTAATGCTCACGGCCTTTCACTGCGCCGCGGTTGTACGTCTGTCCGACGAGTTGCTGAGCCGAATTGGGACTGACTACGGCGACGTTGTCCCAGGTAAGTTTGGTCAACGGCTTCGGAAGTTCCTGGAGCCAGCCATTGTTTGCGAAGCGGCCGTCATAGACTGAAGGATCGGGACGGAAGACCAGTTCGAACGTGCCTGCGCCCTGTTGTTGCGGCGCGGGGGTAACAGACTGGCCGGCCCATCCGGAATTCAAAGAAACGGTTTTAGCCCGAAACGCCGAGTTTGAAATAAAGCCGTCGTGCAGGGTTTGGCGCCACCACGTTTCAAAGTCCTGTGAAGGCGAGGGCGAGGGTGCAGGGGCCGCCGGTGCTTGTCCAGCTTGTGCTGGTGTTTGATTACCCGAAGTTGTCGCCGTCTGGGTCTGGTTGCTGCCCGCCGTTGCGCCTGCTCTATCCGTCTGCCAAAAACTCTTCACGATCTCATAAGGCTTGCGATCGTACTGTTCCGAAAACAACGCGAGGATCTCGTACGGCGTTTTGCCGTCGTAAAGCGGCTCGATCAGCGGCTGCACGATCGTGACGGTGCCGTCGTATGAACGCGTGTCGCCCCACGATTCGAGATAGTGCGCAGCGGGCACGTGCCAGTGACACAGCTCGGACGTCTCGTCTTTGTACTCGCTGAGGTGAACGCGCAGTTTCACCTTCTTCAGACGTTCGAAGTTCAGCTTCAGATCCGCGGGTGTGTTGTAAACCGGATTGCCGCCAATGATCACGAGCAGCTCAACGCGGCCGCCGTCGATATCGTTGACAAGCTCCTGCAGCGACTGTCGTTGATCGACTGAATTAGCTTGCAGCGGATCCGTGTAGAAGACGGTTTTTCCGACATTCCCGAGCGCGTCGTTCATCGCGTGCGCGATCGCATGAATCATCGGCGGCTGGTTGTCGCCCGCGACCACGATGCTTGCGCCGCGGTGTTGTTGCAGATCACGAACGAGCGGTTCAATCCATGGCAGGTTTACTGTCGCGGCGCCGGTTTGCGGATTGACTCCGGCCACGATCGCCCTCGCGATCGCTTCGAGCTCGCTTGGTTTGACTTGCCACGCGTGGTCAGCCATCGCGCCCGTGTTTGACGGCGTAGTCTCGACCACGTAGAGACGATTCATTTCGCGGTTGCTTTCGGTAACCCTGCGTCGCGCAATGAATTCACGCGAGTAACGCAGGTAACCGGTAAAAACAGGCGAAAGGAAGTCGGCATCAAGCGAAAGAATCCGCTGGGCCAGGTCGAAGCGATAAGTCGTATGGATCGGTTGACCAAAGGCAGCAACCGCCCCGGCGCGTGCATTGTCGTGATTTGTCGGTTCGTACTGGTGCCACTTCGCTTGCGGCAGAGCAGCCAGAGTCGCTTTCATCTGTGCGCCGAGTGTTGGCGAGATGACGCTTTCAGTAAGAAAGCGAATGCCCGCGCCTCCCTTCGGACGCTGTTCATCAAGCACCGAACGCATCTCGCCGACAAACGCCGTCCAGGTGCGAATGTCCTCGCGATAAGTCAGTGTTTGTGACCGATCGGGATCGTAAAGACTCAGAATCGAGGCTTGCGCAAAGATGTCGGTTGCACTCGAACCGCGCGGGTCGCGAATCGGATCCTCAGCCGGAAAATCTGTCGGACGGTTATTCGGATGATCCGGATTGCCTTCGATCTTCGTGGGGCGACCTTCGTTGCTGCGCACGAGAATCGGGGTCGCTGCTCCGAGCAAGGGCGCGGCGGTCGCGAAGAATAGCGCTTTACCGGGAACGTGATCTTCAGGCTGAGCAACGTAAGGAACGATCTTTTCCGGTGGTTGAAAGACGCAACCCGTCAAACCAGCGAGGGCCAGCGATGCGCCCATCAACTTGATGAACGTGCGGCGTTCGATTGGATCGTTCCACTCTTCCGCCTGCTGCGGAAACTCACGCGCCACAAATTCTCGGAACTGCGGCGTGTCAGCCAATTCATCAAGGCTGCGCCAATACTTCTTTCCCGTGCGTTCTGTTTGACCATCCTGCAATGACAGGATGTGATCGCGCATCAACTTGAAGTTTATATGACGGTCGCTATCGCTCATCTCTACCTAACGGTGACAAGTGGAACAACTTGTCAGAATCTCAAATCCCTGAATCTTGTATTCGCCCTTGAGCCGTGTGCCCTCCTGGAGTTCCTCGTGGGTCTTGTTCTCCGGGCGCCACTCCATATTGAAAATTTCTTTAACCGGACGAACGAATCGCTCCGGCTTGCGATGACATTCCAAACACCACTCCATCTGTAGTGACGCTGCCTGGTAAGCGATCGGCATGTCGTCGACACGTCCGTGGCAGGTCGAACAACCGACGCCCTTTTTTACGTGAATGCTGTGATTGAAATAGGAGTAGTCAGGCAGATCGTGAACTCGAATCCACTCGATCGGCTTGCCGGTGCGGAAACTGGCGCGAACTGTTTCGAGGTATGGACTGTCGGCCCAGATCTGTTTGTGACAGCTCATGCACGTCGAGGTTGAAGGCATACCCGCGGAAGCGGACGTTTCAACTGACGTGTGGCAGTAGCGGCAATCGATGCCGTCGTCGCCGACGTGATGTTTATGACTGAATTGAACCGGTTGCTGCCGTTCGACCCATTGGCCCGTGTTCCACGACGAGCGGTTTAGTTCGACGGCCACCCACAAGGCAGCGACAACAATGAAGAGAGCGCCGTAAATCGTGATCTTTGCCAGCGCGTTAGTGCTGTGATGGAAGATCTGTGGCATCGCCGCGGTTTTTAATCGTGTCGGGCGTTAGTCAAACCAGTAGATCGGCGGACACAAAGCCCCCAAACCTTTCGCACTCGTGAATGTTATTGCAAAGTGTAACGCGGTACTTTACCAAATGGATTGAATTTTTCAAATTGGGCCACGAAAAGTAGAAGTTAATCCGTGGCGGCATCGCGGGCGAGTAGTGCGGCGCCGAGGGGGGCGGCGTCGAGACCGAGTTTGGCGGCTACGATTTCCGTCGCTTCAAAACAGGGCTGAAACGCGCGGCGTTTTGCTTCGTGGATGATGGGGTTGAGGATCAAGGCGCCGGCGTCCATAACGCCGCCGCCGAGCACAATACGCTCGATATTCAGCAGATTTATTACGCTGGCGACGCCCGTGCCGATGTATTTTCCGGTTCGCTCGATCATCATGAGGGCAAAATCGTCGCCTTCGTTCGCCTGGTGCGCGACATCTTCAGCCGTAAACGATTTGTTTAGCGCGAGCCTTGATAGAGACGAAGTTGAATCGCGGTTGAGACGTTCGCGAGCTCGTCGCACGATGCTGGGCGCGGAGGCGACCGTCTCGAGACAGCCGGTGTTTCCACAAACGCACTGGTAACCTTCGGCGTCGATCGTGATGTGACCGACTTCACCGGCAAAGCCGGAAGCGCCGGTCCAAAGTTTTCCGTCGACAATAATCGCGCCGCCGATTCCGTTTCCGATCATCATGTAGAAAAGGTTTCGACTGCCACGACCGGCGCCGATCCTGTACTCGCCATACGCAGCGGCGTTCGCGTCGTTTTCGATCTCCACACGCAAACCGGTGGCTCGCGTCAATTGACCGTGCAGATCTTCAACGAGTTGTGAAGGAATGTCTCTCGGCGCGACGACGCGGTCAGTCTGTCGATTCACCAGGCCCGGAATCGCGAGTCCGATGGCGTTCACCGTTCCCGCTTTCGCACGCAGCTCGTCGACGATCGTCGCGAGTTGCGGGACAATTGTTTTCGGAGCGATATCGCCGAGCTTCCCTTCAATGATTGAGCCCTGATCGTCGATTAGAGCGGCGCGCACACGTGTACCGGTAATATAAATTCCGATGAAGTTTGATCGCGGAGTCGTCATGGTAATAAGTCGGGCCTGGAACCCAAAGAACTGTGTGGGCGAAGAATAGTCGAGGGCTCAGGGGCTGTCAAACAAATGGTTCTGGGAGTATCATCACGCCAAGTATAGTTTTAGGTCTTTGGTCTTCGGTCTTTGCCGAAGATGCCTGCAAAGACCCAAGACCTAAAGCCAAAGGCCAAGAGATGCAGATCCGCTCCATACTACTACCGACCGATTTCAGTGAATGTGGCAATTACGCTCTCTCCTATGCCGCTTCGCTGGCGCGTACGTTTGACGCGTCGATCATCTGCATCAACGTCATCGAGCCGATTGTGCCGACCGTCGGTTATTCGGGCATGACGGAGCCTTTGCCAATCGCCGACATCACCGAGCAACTCGAAGATTCAGCCGAGCGTGAATTGCCGAAGCTGGCCGAATGCGACGAGTGTTCCGGTCTCGACGTCGAGGAAGTGGTGGTTCATGGCGAGGCAGCTTCGGAGATCGTCCGGGTGGCAAAGGAGCGCGGTGTAGACTTGATAGTCATCTCATCACATGGACGCACGGGTTTGGGACGAATCCTCTTCGGATCGACGGCGGAATCCGTGGTCCGGCATGCTCCCTGTCCGGTGCTGGTGGTGAAGCCCCCGCAGGAAGAAGAACCCGAACAGTAGTCAACAATGAGCCCTCCAGTTTATTCTGTCAGCCGCCAGCGGACATAAATCTGTTTCCCTAGCGTTTACAGTTCGAGAGTTTTTTCATGCACCTCGACTTTCTCTACGAACTTTTATACCAGTACGGGGTTTACGCAGTTTTCATTCTCGTCATGCTGGAGGGAGACATCACGCTCCTGCTGGCAGGCGTGCTTGCTCACAGCGGATTCTTTGGTAGCTATAGCTTTGCGCGGGTTCTGATCTGGGGGACTTTGGCGGGATGCCTCAGCGACAACCTCGCATATTTCACCGGTCGTGGATTTTGTGAGGGCGTCAGGGAAGTTCGTTTTTACAAGGCCGCAAAACCGAGGCTCGAGAGGTTAACGAACAAGTTTGGGCCACTCTCGATCTTTCTTTCCAAGTACATTTACGGACTGCGCTGGGCCGCCTGCGTCTTTTATGGCGTAGGGCGAATGCCTTATCTGCGGTTCCTTGCGCTTTCGTTTGCGAGTTGTTTGCTGTGGGTTTTCGTGTTGGCAGGCGCCGGATATTTTTTCAGCGGCGCGGTGATGAACCTGATTGGCGACTTCCAGCGGCTGGGGAAATACCTGCTGATCATCGTCATCGTGGGTATTGTGGCCTTTTATCTCACCGAACGATTCTGGCTCTCTCCAAAAGTTGAAGAAGCAAATCCGGAACGACTACAGGAACTCGAACACGCCGCAACCGAGAAGCTTCAGGATCTGCGGCACGAGTTTCAGGAACACATCCCGTTTAAACAGCACCGTCACGGCGATCCGAAGAAACGAGAAAGCGACGCGGATTGATTGCCGATTTTCCATTGCCGATTGCCAATTTGCAAAGGGTGGGGTGAATTGTTAATTTGCGTCACGTTATCTGATTCCAATCGGCAATTGGCAATCGGCAATTCGCAATGATTATTGAATCTTCCGCACCTCCGCGTGTCGACTTGGCCGGCGGCACCATCGATATCTGGCCTCTTTATCTTTTTCACCCTGGTGCTACGACGGTTAACTTCGCACTTTCACTTCATGCCAAATGCCGGATCGAGACGCGTGACGACGAACGAATAATTCTCGAATCTCGGGATCGCGGAGTCTCTTTTGAAACTACTCTCTCGGCGCTCGATGGCCTGTTGCAGGAGGAGCGCCTGGAACTCGTTTCAAAACTCGTACATTTTTTTAAGCCGACCACGGGATTTCACCTCGTTGCGGAGAGCAGCGTTCCCGCGGGCGCCGGCCTGGGAGGTTCGTCTGCACTCGCGATCGCATTGATTGGTGCGTTGAACCGGTTGGTTGGGAATCGTTACGACGAACGAAAGTTTGTGACGATCGCGGCCAATGTTGAATCCACGGTGATAAAAGTGCCGGCGGGTTTTCAGGATTATTATCCGCCGCTGCACGGCTCTGTTTCGTGCGTACACTTCAATGCCGACGGAATCGAAAGGGAAGCCCTCGACGTAAACATCGAAGAGCTCGAACAGCGAATCGCAATCTGCTACACGGGCGAGCCGAGACTATCAGGCATCAACAACTGGGAAGTTTACAAACGCCACATTGACGGCGATCCGGAGTTGTTTGAACTCTTCGAAGGGATTCGCGACTCGGCGCGCAGCATGCGTGAAGCGCTCCTCGCGGACGACTGGGAGAAAGTTGCGGCGACGATGAAGCAGGCGTATCCCAACCGCAAACGACTGGCGCCCACCATCACCACACCTCAAATGGACATGCTGGTCGAGAAAGCACTGGCTAACGGGGCCGAAGCCGCCAAAGTCTGCGGCGCAGGCGGCGGTGGTTGCATCGCATTTCTATGCGCGGCCGGACGGCGTGCAGATGTTGAAGCCGCACTCGCAGCTGAGGAAGGCGCCGAGGTCCTCGACTGGAAGCTTGCCCGCGAAGGTCTGGTCATCACTCAGAGCTAGGAGGTGGTTCTTTTACCCGCCTTCGGCGCGCTGTTTTGCGGCAGCAGCAACGGCGGCTAAGCGTGCGACTTTTTGCTGGAAGGTTTCGCCGGGAACCGGCCCGGTGTCGACGACGCCGCCGTAGGTCGATCGTTTCATCATCGTGCGATCGGCGTTGCCCGTTGGCTTGTGTGCTTCCCCTGCCGGTGCGGGCGCCACGGTCGGTGCTGCGGGTGGCGGCACTTCCTGGTCGGGCGCGAGCGTAGTCAACACTTCAGGAACCGCTGCTGCGGCGGTGGCAGGTTCAGGTTCGCCTCCGCCTTCTTCCGCGCGTTGTTTCGCGCCGGCTGAGACCGCCTTCAACCTCGCAACCTTCTGTTCAAAAGTCTCACCCGCAACTGGTCCGGTATCCTTAACTCCCGCATACGTGGAACGCCGGAATAGTTCGCGGTTTGGCTGCGCGCCCACTTTGTGTTCCGTCGCCGGTTTGGGCGCTGCCGGTGCGGCAGGTTTCGCGGCTGCCGGCGCCGCTGCTTTTGGCGCGGCTGGAGCCGCGGCTTTCGCCGGAGCAGGTTTCGCAGCATGACTCTCCGCAGCCGTTTCAACCATCACGAACACGCCGCGATCGTCCTTCTTGATAACCGGAAGAGTTCCTCCGGCGGCCTGCAGCAACGCCTGCAACTCAGCCTCTACAAACCGGTGCTGCTTATTCGGATCGCGAACATGGCCCAACGGTGGACCCATGTACAGTGTTCCACACGTCTGGCATTTGAAAAGCACGTCGTCACCGCGCAGGTGAATTTCGGCGGCTTCGCCTGCGGTTCTCAACTGCTTCAAGTGGCCGTTGCACAGCTTTCCCTTTTCGTTTTTCTCGTTGCAAACGGTCTGAGCATTCGTGATCCGTTTGGGGACGGCGATGGTCTCGGTTGCTGACATGATCGCTGCGCATTGTACACGAAGACGCGGAAAGCACGCGATTTGAAAAACATGTGTATGCTGGCACGGAGTGTTGAAGAATCTCATCGGGAGAGTTTGGCGATCGTTGCCGGGGCGAATGCGTCGCTGGAGTATGCGGTTGACGCATACGCGATTTACCGTGACGGCCGGCGCTCTGATCTTCAACGACGAAGGCCAGGTGCTTTTACTCAAGCACCGTTTTCGAGCCGGCAGCGGCTGGGGTTTGCCTGGAGGTTTTCTGGAAAACGGTGAACAGCCACTCGACGCGCTCCGGCGCGAGTTGCGCGAAGAGATCGGTCTTGAAGTCGACAATGTTGAGATTTTTGCGTCAAGAGCTTTTAAGAAACCAAAGCAGGTTGAGGTGCTGTTTCGTTGTCGCCCCGGTGGTTCATTTAAACCGCGGGCGATGGAAGTTGAACGTGCTGAGTGGTTCTATGTCGGGTCGTTACCTGAGGGGTTGCCGCGAGATCAGAAACTGTTGATAGAGCGTGCTGCGAAAATCGATTGAATTGATGTATGCTCTCGACCGCACCACCAGACAAAAGCAGTAAGTACAATAGAGGAGAACCGCATGGTCGAGCTGATTCCTTCTCAAGATGCCGTGATGCAGATTCTGACCCGCACCGGCGCCTTTCGCGAAGGCCACTTTATCTATCCAAACGGAAAACACTCGCCACACTATTTTCAAATGCCTTTGGCCTTTCGCTACTACGACACGGCTCGCGTACTGGCGGTGGCGCTTAGTCGAAAGTTTCGGCTCGAGAAAGACATCTCCAGCCAGTTACCAAAAGTTTCGATTATCAGTCCGAGTTCGGGTGGAATTCCGGTGGCGTTTGGCGTGCGAGATGCGCTCAGCGCCGAGCAGATCTACTGGGCTGAGCAGGAAAAGGGCGAACGCATGTTTCGCCAGTATGTGAATCAGGGCGAAGTGAATCCGTGCATCATCGTCGACGACATCATCCGCAGTGGAAAGGCGATTGAAGAGACGATTAGGCTCGTGAAGACACTCGGCGCGAGAATGATCGGCTGCGGCGCGATCGTGCGTTTCGATTCGGCTCCGAGTGAGATCGAAGATGGACCAGTGAAGTCGTTGGTCGACTTCGATGTGCGGATGTATGAGAGTGAGCAGGTGTGTCCGGAGTGTAAGGCGAAAGTTCCGGCCGAGCAGGTACGGTTCTGAAGAAAAAAACTATTTTCCATTTGTCATTTTCCATTTTTCATTTGTCATTCGCGGATTCAACTTGGAAGTGCAACAGATCGTTGTTTGAAAAATACTTCGTTTGGGGTCCGGTAACCAAGCGTCTTGCGAGGCCGATTATTTAATAAGTCTTCCACCTGTTGCAGGTCTTGGTTTGTGATCCTGGCAAATTCATACTTCTTGGGAAAGTACTGGCGTATGAGACCGTTAGTATTCTCATTGAGGCCACGTTCCCAACTGGCATAAGGATGCGCGAAATAGAGACGTGCTTGCAGGCCGGCGGCGATCTGTTCGTGCTGGCAAAACTCTTTGCCGTTGTCGACTGTGATGGTATGGACCTTAGCGGCCAGTGGCCGTAACAGGGCCACCGTTGTCTGCCGCATTTCTTCCGCTGCTTTAGTAGCCAGCTTGCGCAGGCGAGTCAGCTTCGATTTACGCTCGACCATGCTGAGGATGCCGCCTTTATGACGGGCGCCCACGATGGTGTCAGCCTCCCAATCACCGAACCGGCCTTTGCGAGTCACGATCTTAGGTCGCTTATCAATGCTGATGCGATTGGGTATTTGGCCCCGTCGAATATAGCCGCTATAACGTTTGCGCTGCTTCTTTTGGCTACGTAAATGTTGATGCAGCGTGCCGCCGCGCCGCTTGTTGGCATAGACGTACAGGTAGATGCATTCATGGCTGACGGTTGGTTGGTTCGCCAGTTTTAAGCGCCCGGCGATTTGCTCCGGACTCCACTGCTGCTGCAAGAGGCGCTCAACCAGTTGCCACGTCTGCCAGCTAATCCGCGAACGATAAGCTTCGCATTGACGGTCGTAGGCCAGTTCATCTGCCTGATAAGGGCGATAGCCCTTCAGGCCGCGGTTGCGACTCAGTTCACGTGAGATGGTGCTCTTGTGGTAACCAATGTTCGCGGCGATCTCAGTTTGGTTATGTCCCTCTTTCATCAGGGCATATATCTGGTATCGTTGCTCGCGGGTAAGCTGTGTGTAGCTCATTTGTGTGCTTCTTTGACTTGGTGGTTGAAAAGCACGCTTACGCTACCGCAGCTTGCTCTTAACCACCAATTTCAAAGTTGCACTTCAAGTTGAATCCACCATTTACGAGGACGCTTCGCGGCCGCTTCTGAATAAATGAAAAATGGTAAATGGAAAATGACAAATGGAAATTAGAACAAGTCAGGAAGGGTGGCTTGCCCCCGCCGCTACGGAATTAGATCTCGTGCCTATTAGCAAGCGCCTTATCCATCGTCACCTCATCCACATACTCAAGGTCGCTACCTACCGGCATGCCCATCGCGATTCTGGTAACCCTTAACCCGAGTGGCTTGAGCAACCGGCTGATATAGTTTGCAGTCGCTTCGCCTTCCGTGTTCGGATTCGTCGCCAGAATTACTTCCTTCACCGCCACGCCCTCGTTATTTTCAGGTTTCAACCGCGGTAAGAGATTCGCCAACTGCAACTCGCTTGGTCCAATATGACGGATCGGCGAAAGACTTCCGTGAAGCACGTGATACACACCCTTGAAGCTGCGCGTTTTTTCAACCGCCACCAGGCTGTGCGGCTCTTCCACCACGCAAATCACCGAGTGATCCCTCGTTGGAGAGGCGCAGAAACGACACGGATTGATCTCCGTAAGATTATTGCAGACCGAACAAAGAACGATCTTTTCCTTAACTTCCCTGAGCGCCGCAATCAGTCGCTCCAGATCAGCTTCCGGCGCACGCATAACGTGAAACGCCAGCCGCTGCGCTGACTTGTGGCCAATACTCGGCAGGCGCTTCAGTTCGTCAATCAGCCTGGTGACTGGTTCGGCGTACTCCAGCATTAACCGAACAACCCTCCGAGCCCTGGCGGCAGCATTCCACCGAGCTTGCCCTTCATCGCTTCATCCACTTTCCGGTTCGCTTCGTTCGCGGCAGCCAGGATCATGTCCTGAAGCATCTCGACGTCACCGTCCTTGACCGCTTCGGGATCGATCTTAAGAGCCACGAGTTCATGATTGCCTTTCATCTGCACGGAGACAACGCCACCGCCCGCTGAAGCTTCCACGCGCAGCTCTTCCATCTCTTTCTGCATCTTCTCCTGCATCACCTGCGCCTGCTTCATCATCGCCTGAATATTCATTCCGCCCGGAAATTTCATCACTGACACCTCTCGAGAAAGTTTGTGGAGCCATCCTAGCAAAATCAGTGTAATCTGCGTAATCTGTGGAACCTAAACTCGACCGCACTCTCGAGGCGCGCATCAAGCTCTACTACGACTTGCGGCCCGCCACTCCGTCACCAGCGCCCCTCTTGATCGCGCTGCACGGTTACGGCGCGAACAAGCAGCAGATGATGCGTGAAGCGCAACAGCTCGCGCCGGATAACTTCGCGATTGTCTCTTTGCAGGGCTTTCATCAGCACATCAGAGAGCCGCGCGAGCGCAATGGACCACTCCGTTTTGGTTTCGGATGGCTGACAAACTTTCGTAGCGACGAATCAGTCGCAATTCATCATCAGGCGTTGCTCGATCTGATCGAGACGTTGACTGTGGAAGGCGTCGCCGATCCGGCGCGTGTTTTCCTGCTCGGCTTTTCTCAGTCGTGTGCGCTGAACTACCGTTTTGCTTTCACTTATCCCGAAGCGTTGCGTGGCGTGATCGGGATCTGCGGCGGCCTTCCGGGCGATTGGGACACGAGCCCCACGTATGGTCCGGGACGCAGCGACGTCCTGCATCTCGCAGGCACGCGCGATGAGTTCTATCCACCGGAACGCGTCCGCGATTATGAACGACAGCTAGCTACGCGAGCGCGCTCGGTTGTGTTTAAGACTTATGACGCCGAGCACGAGATCGTTCCCGCAATGCGCCGGGATGTGGCCCAATGGCTGACGCGCGCTTCAGATGAACACTGAACAGAACAGCAGCATCGCCGAGATCGAGCGAGACGTCGAGGCTCGCAGTGCAGTCTTCAAAAAGGAGCTGCGGCTCTTCGATCTCGTTTTGACCCAGGTGGTGTTTGTGGTGGGAACAATCTGGGTCGGCTGGGCCGCGAAACTCGGTAGTGAACAGAACGTCTTCTGGCTTCTCGCGATCGTCACTTTTTACCTGCCGCTCGCCGCGGCCGTAATCTTTCTCAATCGTCTTGCCCCACTCGAAGGCGGTCTTTACCAGTGGGCCAAACTGGCTTTCAACGACTTCGTCGCCTTCATGGTCGCCTGGAACCTGTGGGTATTTGCCATCTCGATCCTTGCGGGCATCGGTTTGGTGGTCACTACGAATATCTCTTACGCGCTTGGACCACGATTCGCCTGGATGCGCGAAAACACGCCGGTAATTACGGTAATCAGCAGTCTGCTTGTGATCGCGATGATCCTTGCCGCGACGCGCGGCCTCGGCCTCGGAAAGTGGGTTCACAACGCGGGCGGATTGATGCTCCTGATCACTTTCGCTGCCCTGATCCTGTTGCCTCTCTTTGGTCTCGTGCGCGGATCGATCGGAGAGTATCAACCATTTACGATTCAGTTTCCGACTTTCTCCGCTTACAACGTGAACGTCGGCAGCAAGCTTGCGCTCGGTGCTCTGACAGGATTTGAGTACATCGCGATTCTCGCGGGCGAAACACGATCGCCCGGAAAGAACATCGGACGCTCAGTCGTAATCGCCGCGCCCATCATCGCGCTCATGTTCATTCTCGGAACGAGTTCGGTGCTTGCTTTTGTTTCCCCCGATCACGTGGATCTGATTGGCCCGATTCCCCAGGTGCTTTCGATTGGGTTCGGATCGTTCGGCTGGGTGGGGAAGATTGTTTCGATCGCGATTCTCGGCGTCGTCGTTCGCCAGATCGCGCTGATGAGTATTTACTTCGCCGGCAACACGCGTTTGCCGATGGTGGCCGGCTGGGACAGGCTCTTGCCGCAGTGGTTCACGCGGCTCCATCCGAAATACAAGACCCCGGTTAACTCGATTCTGTTTGTCGGCGCCGTGACCCTGGTGCTGGGCTTGCTGAGTTTGACGGGCGTCGGCGTGCAGGAAGCCTTTCAGCTCCTCGACAATGCCGGCGGCGTATTCTATGCGACTACTTACCTCGTCCTGTTTGCGATTCCACTGTTCGGCATGAAAGCGTTTGGTGTGAGAGCGCCGTGGTGGCTCAAGCTCGCCTGTGCGTCGGGCTTTCTCGTTTCGGTCGTCTACATCTGCTTCACGATTGTTCCGATCATCGACGTCGAGAGCCACGTCACCTTTGCTTTCAAGATCATCGTGACGGTGGTGCTGGCGAATGCCGTCGGTCTCGCCGTCTATTTCCTGGGCAAGAGAAAACAACGTGCCTGAGTCACTTGCCGTTCTCAACTGCGCGCAGCTCGTCACGATGGCTGGGCCAGCGCGCCCTCGTGCCGGCGATGAACTGCGCGAGCTGGGCATCATTAAAGGCGGCGGGCTATTCGTGCGCGACGGGGTGATCGAGAGAGTTGGACCAACGGCGGAGATCGAACCGCTGATCGATAGCGACACCACCGTCGTCGATGCAAACGTAAGCGCCGTGTTGCCTGGCTTTGTTGACGCGCATACACATCCGGTTTTTGCAGGCACACGCGTCGACGAATTTGAAGAACGTGCGAGGGGCGCGACGTATCAGGAAATCGCGGCGCGCGGCGGCGGGATTCAATCCACGGTGAACGCAACGCGTGCGAGTCACGAAGACGGACTGATTGCTGCAGCCTTGCGCTACACCGATTGGTTTCTGCGTTTGGGTACAACGACGGTCGAAGCGAAGTCAGGATACGGATTGTCGCTCGAAGACGAATTGAAAATCCTGCGGGTCATCAAGCGACTCGGCGACGAAACGTTTCTACGCTATGTGCCGACGTTTCTCGGCGCACACAGCATCCCGCCGGAGTATCGCTCGCGACGTGATGAGTATGTTTCGTTATTAATTGAAGAGATGTTGCCGGCAGTTGCGAACAAAAAGCTGGCGGAGTTTTGCGACGTGTTTTGTGAAGAAAAAGTTTTCACTACTGACGAGTCGTGGAAGATTTTGTCGGCCGCACGTTGTCATGGACTCGGTCTGCGAATGCACGCCGATCAACTCTCGCTTTCCGGCGGCGCACAACTCGCTGCGGAACTCGGCACAGTCACCGCCGATCATCTCGAACACACGGACGCCGCTGGCATCGCGGCATTGAAGCGTGGCGCAGTGCAACCTGTGTTACTGCCCGGCTCAGTGTATGCGCTCGGATCGTCTCGTTATCCCGCCGCGCGAGAAATGATCGATGCCGGTCTTGCTATCGTGCTGGCGACTGATTTCAACCCGGGTTCTTCGCCAACGCCGTCGATGCCGATGATCCTGTCGCTCGCAGCAACCCACATGAAAATGATACCGGCTGAAGCTATCTCAGCAGCTACGATTAACGCTGCTTACAGTTTGAACCGCGGCCACGAAATCGGATCACTCGAGCCCGGCAAGATCGCTGATTTTGTGGTCTACGATTGTTCCGATTACCGTGAGCTTGCGTATTTTTTCGGGGTCGATCATGTGTCACGAGTTTATTGCGGCGGCGAGCTGGCGTTTGAGGCTTGAAAATTTTTAAAAATGCGGTTGACGCTCGGGCGCTTGCTGTTTTATGATTTCCCGCAACACTGGAAAGGAGGTGATTTCAAAAATATATGAGTTCTAATCACAGTGAGGTGGCTGCGGCCTGACCTCTGAACCAGATAACCGTTAGGATTAAGGTTCAGTAGTCTCACTGCACAGTGCTCCTCCTTTCTGGAAGACACACAGTCAGCCACAGGCCAATCCCAACAGTTCACCGAAGCCGTCCACGGTCTCAGATCGTGGACGGCTTTTTCACTGTCTGAAGACGAGATTTATTGCGCAGGCGGAGTCGGACTTGGAATCGCATTTGGCGTTGGACTCGGCGACGGCGCGGTCGCGGGACGTTGCTCGGAAGGTGGCAGCACCGCCGGGTTTGGATTGTCGGGTGACGAGTGCAGGTGGATGGCCTTCCACGCCGTGCCGATGCGCTTGAAGACGAGCGTCATGCGACCGGAAACAGTTTCCGGGGTTCCTTTATAGTTTTGTGACTGCGTCCAAAGGCAAGTGACTGTCGCGCCATCTCTTCCGAGCATTGTGACCGCGACGTCGCGCACCTCGAGCTTCACCTCCTTGATTTCCGGATACGAGCTTTCCCGATTTTTACGAACCTGCTCCCAGCCTTTGGTGACCGTGCCGTTGTAGTTGAAGAGATTGAGGTTCGAAGATTTCCAGTAGACTTCCATCACTTCACCGACGTTTGCGTGGCGGATGCCGTCGAGCAAGCTGTTGAAGGCGGCGACCACGCCATCCGCGCCAGGTGTCTGTTGTGACGAAGCAGCCGGTCGTTTTGTCGGTTGCGGCTGCGGTTCAGCCGGTGGCTTGGATTGATTTGTGTTTGTAGTGCTTCGAGGCCGATCCGGGGTAGTTGAAGAATTTGTGTTTTGAGCGACAGCAGCCAGGCAAGTAATCACGCCAACGAAAACCAGCACAATCAATCTATTCATCCATTCCTCCATTACCACGGGCAATTACCACGGGATGCCACTTTTCAAACGCTGTACGGACGCATCGCGACCGAGCACGTCGAAGATCTCGAACATCGATGGACCAACGGCCTGGCCCGTTAACATCGTCCGCGCTCCGTTTATCAACAAACCTGCCTTCACGCCGGCCTCGTCCGCAAAATCGCGTAACGCCGCTTCAGAAGTCTCCGCGTTGAACGGCTCAACGAGTTCGAGTTTGGCCGCAAGGCCGTTCAGCAACTCGCGCAAACGCGGTTCCTTGCGCAAGTTTTTGTTGACTGCCGCCTCATCAAAATCGAAGTCATCGGAAAAGTATGCGCGGCCCTGTGCGGAAAAATCCTTGAGCGTGAAATAGCGCTGGCGAATCAGGTCCACGGTCTTACTGAACCACGCGCGGTCGTCGTCATCATACTCCTCGCGCCAAAGCTTGTTTGCGCGAAGTTCTGTTTTCACCATCGGCAGCAACTTGTCGAGGGGCATCGTGCGAATGTACTCCGAGTTCATCCAGAGTGCTTTATCGTCAGTCCAGTGGCGCGGATCGTTCTCCTGAAAGTTGAAGATCGCGTTTGCCCGGCCGATGCCTTCGAGCGAGAAGTATTCCACCAGCTCCTCTTTGCTCAGCACTTCTTTTCCTTCCGGCGGCGCCCAACCGAGGAGGGCCAGGAAGTTGCGAAACGCTGCGGGCACGAAGCCGCGGTCGCGGTACGTAGTCAGCGAAACAACCTCGCCGTGCTTGCGTTTCGAAAGCTTTCCCTTGTTGGGTGCGAGTATGAGGGGCAAGTGCGCGAAGCGCGGCACCGAGGCGCCGAGCGCTTCGTACAGCAATACCTGCTTGTGTGTGTTGGTGAGATGGTCCTGCCCGCGGATCACATGAGTGATGCCCATCGAGATGTCGTCGATCACGACCGAGAGGTTGTAAAGCGGATGACCGTCAGAACGCAGCAGCACGAAGTCTTCGATCTCGGCGTAACTGCGCTCCTGAGTGCCATAAACGATGTCGTCAAACTTCGTCTGTCCCTCACTCGCCACTTTCAAACGCACGGCAAACGGTTCACCTGCGGCCGCGCGTCGATCGGATTCTTCTTTCGGCAGATCGCGATAGGGATTGCTGCGCGGGTCCACTCCTTCAGCGGTTTGCGCGCGCGCGCGTTCGGCGACGCCTTGCTTTACGTCTTTATCGTCGCGCTGCTCTTTCGGATTGAAGTCGCGATAGGCCTTGCCTTCTTCGACCAGACGGTTAGCGGCGGCGCGATGCTGCGGAGCATTCGCCGACTGAAAAACCAGGTCTTCGTCGTAATCGAGTCCAAGCCATTCGAGTCCTTCGATGATGGAGCGTGTGGATTCCTCCGTTGATCGTTGCAGATCGGTGTCTTCAATGCGCAACAAAAACTTGCCGCCAACTTTTCGCGCATAGAGCCAGTTGAAGAGAGCGGAACGAGCGGCGCCGATATGCAGGTAGCCGGTAGGCGATGGAGCGAAGCGTACGCGAACAGACATGAGGTTTAAAGAAATTGACGAGTGACAGTTTGTCACTCGTCACATAATTGCTGGCGGAGATGACAGGATTCGAACCTGTGAAGGGCTTTTGACCCTTAACGGTTTAGCAAACCGCCGCCTTCAGCCACTCGGCCACATCTCCGTGCCTGATTCAGGCGAAAACCCATTCTAGTCGTGAGACGCAGATTGTCAAGGTAAGGTGCAGGCGAGTCTTTTTTGTTGACACTCGCGACTCGACAGAGTACTTTACAATGCCAAGTTACTCGCCGAATTCCTTCGCGGGAAGGAAAACTGGGGGTAGCAAAAGTTAGCGATTGGAGTACAATGCGGCCACGATGACGGTTCTTGAAAGTATCAACTCACCGGCCGATCTCCGTGCTCTGCCAGCCGAACAATTACGTACTGTTGCAGACGAGATCCGCGCATATATTCTCGAGACGATGTCTCGGGTCGGCGGCCATACGGGCGCATCCCTCGGCGCCGTTGAACTCGCCGTGGCTCTTCACTATGCCTTTGACACGCCTCGCGATCGACTCGTTTGGGACGTCGGACATCAGGCCTACGCGCACAAGATCCTGACAGGACGGCGCGAACAGCTTCCCACGATCAAACAATACGGCGGCATCAGTGGTTTTTTACGACGAGACGAATCGGAGTACGACACTTTCGGCGCCGGACACGCTTCCACGTCTCTGTCCGCTGCTCTCGGAATGGCGATAGCGCGTGATCGAAAGGGCGAAGATCACCATGTCGTCGCATTAATTGGCGACGCCTCGCTCGCCGGCGGTATGGCCATGGAAGCGATCAACCAGGCAGGCCATTTGAAGAGCCGCCTGATCGTTGTTCTCAACGATAACGAAATGTCGATCGCGCCCGCGGTCGGAGCGTTGACCGGTTACCTCAATCGCATTCGCGGCGCACACGGTTATCACCGCTTCAAAGACGAAGTGGAGGAGAAGCTATTATCGATTCCGTCAGTTGGTGAACGACTGCATCAAGCCGCCAAGACGATGAAAGACGTGATTGCGGCGGCCGTGTTGCCCGGCGCACTCGTCAGTGAGCTCGGATTCAAATACATCGGCTACGTCGACGGTCATAATCCGCGAGCCCTCGTCGCGGCATTTGAAGAAGCGAAGCAGATTAAAGATGGCCCGGTGATAGTGCACGCTCTGACGACGAAGGGAAAAGGGTTTCCTCAAACCGAGCCTGATTACTATCGCTGGCACGCTACCGGACCTTTCGACCTGGCGACTGGCACGCTACACAAGACGTCCGCAAAAGCGCCTACCTACACGGCCGTTTTTGGCGACACGCTCGCGCAGTTGATGGAGAAGAATTCGAAGATCGTGGCGTTAACTGCCGCGATGCCCGACGGCACCGGCATTTGCACTCCGCTCGAGAAGTTTCCCGATCGTTCTTTTGACGTCGGTATCGCCGAGCAACACTGCGTCACGTTCGCCGCCGGTATGTCCTGCGAAGGGCTGGTGCCTGTTTGCGCCATTTACTCAACCTTCCTACAGCGCGGTTTCGATCAACTCGTTCACGACGTTTGTATCCAGGATCTCAACGTCAAGTTTTGTCTCGATCGCGGCGGCGTCGCCGGTGGTGACGGACAAACACATCACGGCCTGCTCGATATCGCGTACCTGCGCGGGGTGCCGAACATCGTCGTGATGGCGCCAAAAGACGAAGGCGAGATGCGCGATATGTTGTTCACGATGATCGAGCACAACGGGCCTGCCGCCATGCGTTACCCGCGCGGCAACGGAGTCGGAGCCGTGATCGATCGTGAACCTGAGCTGCTCGAGATCGGCAAAGGGGAAATACTTCGCGATGGTGGTGAGGTCGCGATCGTTGCCTATGGCGCAATGGTCCATCCGTCACTCGCAGCCGCTGATCGGCTCGCAAAGGACCGCATCGAAACGACAGTCGTTAACGCAAGATTCGTCAAACCACTCGACACATCTTTACTGCTCGCGCTCGCCCGGACCAAACGGCTGATCGTGACCGTCGAAGAAGCGTACCTCGCCGGTGGCTTTGGATCGGCGGTGCTGGAGTTGCTCGAAGAGAACGGTTTGCAGGACAAAGTTCGCGTAGTCCGCATGGGAATACCGGATCGCCTCATCACGCATGGTGACGCAAAACTCCTGCTCGCGAAGTACGGATTGGACACGGACGGCATCTACAATCGCGTGCGAGAGAGTGTCGAGGTTCTCGACGACCGGCGCGCCAAAGCCATCCGATAAATTCAGCCACAAAAAAGCACATAAATCACAAACAGGAATTCCTTCTGGTCTTTGTGCGTAAATTTTTTAGGCTGCCGACCAGAACAAGTCAAGGGAGGCTTGCCCCCGCCTGTTCTTACGCAGCGCGTTATTTTAGTGCACGATATCGGAAGATTTTCGTCTACTTCCCCTCCATGACCCTCGTAAAAACCGCTTAATCCGCGTGGCCTCGTGATTGCAGCAACGACGCTTTTAGCACACCCGGCGATAACGCTTGTTTGCAATTAAGAGATGAAAGAAGACACTTTCGATAGTTCAGTTGAGGATTTTGCTGCCACGGCGGAGCCGCATTTTGACGACGAGCAGACGGTGCAGTCTGCACGCCCCGTTGTGCCCCTCGAAGTGATCAACACCAGGGTGCGCCGTCGCAAACAGTGGTTTCTCGGTGGCGCGTTTGCGATTGCGATGATGCTGGGGGCGGCTTCCGCACTCCTTGCGTCTTATCTGAAACTGCGAAACTTACCGCCACAGACTACTCAAGTCTCGGAAGTAGATGTTGTTGCCGCTCCAGTCGCCGCTGCCGAGACTGAACCCGAGCCTCTGCCAATCGAGTCACCGCTCGAGTCAACAGTCGCGTCACCAGTTGAATCGCCCATCGTCGAGGACGTTGAAGAGGAGCCGGTGCCGGAGAGCCCGAAGAAAGAAACTGTCGGGAGGCGCCGCACAGTCGCGAGATCTGAACCTGCCGAACCACGCGACGGACCGCGGCTGGATGAAGATGAAGAACTGGACAGAATTCGCTCCGCCGTTCTTTACGACGAATGGCAGGAACGACGCGCGCGCCGGGCGCAGAGACGTGAGCGACGCCGCCTCGAACGCTACAACCATCGCGACCTCTCAAACCTCGACGAGATCTTCGAAGGCCGCAGAAAACCATAACTTGTCAGCCATCGATCAACATGTATTGACGTAATCCTGATCGAGTGGCATCATCTGACTCCATCAGGTTAGTTCGCCCTGTTTTTTTCAAACTCACATATTTTATACCCGACATTAATTAACGGCTGTATTTCGCGCGATGGCGCGAGGAAATATGGGAATCATCATGACCAGGCAGATGTTTCGTGAGCGGGAGTGTATTCACCGGGATGAAGGCGTGGACGGAGAGTTCTACAACGGCGCTTTTTATGTCCAGGCTTTACAACGATTGCGCGTCGATCAGGCGGTGCAAGTTGCGGGCAAAGTGAGTTCATTCTTTTGGTCCGACGCGCCCCACATTCTCGTCTGGCTTTGTCATGATTGCGCTGGCGAGCTTCATTTGACTGACACACCACGCGCGGTCACGGCGGCTTCCCGTCGCCAGGCTTAGGCAGGATCTTAAAATCATGCTAATCCTGTAGCGTGAAGCGTGAGCGGATAGACAAACTGCTCGTCGATAGAGGCCTGGCCGAGTCGCGCACGAAAGCACAGGCGATGATCATGGCGGGCATTGTGCTCGTCGACGAACAGCGCGTAGAAAAACCTTCCCACCAGATTGATCCAAACTCTTCAATTCGCGTCAAAGGCGGAGACGATCCGGCTACTCGTTACGTCGGGCGAGGCGGTCTGAAACTCGAAGCGGCGTTGCGTGAATTTCAGATCGACGTCAACGGTCTTAATTGTCTAGACGTCGGCGCTTCAACCGGCGGCTTTACGGATTGTCTTTTGCAGCACGGCGCGGCGAAAGTCGTCGCGATTGACGTGGGCCATAATCAGATCGACTGGCGGCTCCGAAACGATCCGCGCATCGAAGTGCGCGAAGGCGTCAACGCGCGATATTTGCAGCCGGAGGATTTCGGTGAGAAGTTTGATCTGGCAGTTATGGACGTCTCTTTCATCTCTGCGACCAAAGTTCTCCCGGCGGTCGTTCCGCTTCTCGTCGACGACGGTTTGATCGTCACACTTATCAAGCCACAGTTTGAAGTTGGTCGAGGTGAGGTTGGAAGCGGCGGCGTTGTGCGCGACCCTGCGAAGCGTTTGCGAGTGGTCGACGAAGTGAACGATCACGCGCGCGCCCTGGGCCTCGAGCTTTTGAATATGATCGAGTCGCCGATCCAGGGCGCCGAAGGTAACGTGGAATTTCTCGCGCTGTATAAGGTATCATCCACCCGTTTTTAAGCGCTTCCCACTTCAAACCAATGTCGTCAATCACGCGGATCGGCATAGTCCTTAAACCGCATCAACCCGAAGCCCTGAAGACTATCTGCGAGCTCGTAGTGTGGCTGGCGGAGCGAGGCATCGAGATCGCCGGTGGACCAGAACTCGAGCGCGAGCGGATCGAACATCAAACAGGCTGCCCCGTCCCGCAGATTGCGAGTGACAAACTCGCGGGCGAAGTGGATCTGATGCTTGTTCTCGGCGGAGATGGGACCATGATCGCGACCGCACGAATGATTGGCGATCATCAAGTTCCCGTTCTCGGTATCAACTACGGCGGACTCGGCTATCTCGCCGAGTTTCGCATCGAGGAGCTTTACACCGCCCTCGAGTCGATCCTGTCGGGAAATTACCGGCTGGATAAACGCGTGATGCTGGCGGTTGAATTGCTGCGCGATCAGGTTACGTTGACAACCAATCGTGTTCTCAACGACGTCGTTATAAACAAATCCGCCCTCGCGCGAATCATCGAGATCGAAGCGCATTTCAACGGTCAGTTTGTTAACTCCTTTCGTGCCGACGGCCTGATAGTCTCAACGCCCACGGGATCGACAGCCTACAATCTCTCCGCCGGTGGGCCGGTAATCTTCCCTTCGATGAACGCCGTGGTCGTCACTCCGATCTGCCCGTTTACTCTCTCCAACCGTCCGATCGTCGTGCCTGATAATGCGGAGATCCAGTTGCTGTTAAAGACGGACCATGAAGAAGTGGCATTGACGCTCGACGGTCAGGTTGGTTTTCCTTTGAAAGTCGGCGATCGCGTGCTGATTCGAAAAAGCGACACGCCATTCAATCTCATTCAGCCAAGCAATCGAAACTATTTCGACGTGCTGCGCGACAAATTGCGCTGGGGCCGTTAGGCTCTTGCTCGTCATCCCACGGAGTCAGACCTGAACCATGCCTGAAGACAAAAATGAACGTGATCGACTGGCGCGCGATGCCTTCGAGCGCGAGATAGCAACCGACCTCGACTCAGACACGCCTGACAAGCCGAAAGGGCTTGCGCTCCATAATAAGATCCTGATCGGACTGGCCATCGGCGTGATTGCGGGAGTTTTGGTGAATCGCCTCATGGGAGGCGATCACCCGCGCGTGGTTTGGGTGGTGGACAATATCACTCAACCCGTGGGCCAACTGTTTCTGCGACTGCTCCTGATGATCGTTGTCGTCCTCGTCTTCTCGTCTCTCGTCGTTGGAGTTGCGGGTATTGGCGACATACGCAAACTCGGACGCGTTGGTTTGAAATCGTTTGGTTACTGTCTCGTGATCTCTGCGATCTCCGTCGCGATCGGCATTACTCTCGCCAACACAATTCAACCAGGCAAGCGAGTCGATCCGAATACTTCAGCCGCTTTACAGCAACGCTATGCAACTGACGCGACAAAGACCGTCGAAGCCGCGAAACAGGCGAGCAGCACGTCGAAGCCTCTGATGTCAGTGGTAGAAACGATCGTGCCGAAGAACCCCTTCTACGCGATCGGCGGCAAAGAAGATCCAAACATGCTTCACGTCATGTTTTTTGCCGTCGTGATTGGAATCGCTATCACCCTCCTGCCCACGAACGTAACCGCGCCGTTTCTAAGCGTGCTCCAGGGTCTTTATGAGATCACAGCGAAGATCATCGAGATGATCATGAAGTTTGCGCCGTATGCAGTGGCATGTTTGCTGTTCAATAACACCGCGCGGTTTGGTCTCGATCTGCTTCAGGCGCTCGCGTGGTTTGTCGTGACTGTGCTGCTCGGTTTGTCGCTGCAGATGTTTGGGGTGTATTCCCTCTCGCTCTATTTTCTTTCGCGAATCTCTCCGATTGAATTTTTCAGACGAGTTAAAACGGTGATCCTCACGGCGTTTTCGACGTCGTCGTCAAACGCGACGCTGCCGACAGCGCTTCGAGTTTCAGAGCGGAATCTCGGAGTGCCGCCGCAGATCAACAGCTTCGTGCTGACCGTGGGCGCAACTGCTAATCAGAACGGCACCGCGCTGTACGAAGGAGTCACGGTACTGTTTCTGGCCCAGCTCGCGGGTGTCGATCTAACCCTGGGCCAACAGTTGATGGTGGTCTATCTCGCGATACTCGGCGGCATCGGCACGGCGGGAGTTCCGTCCGGCTCGATCCCGTTCATCATCGGCGTGCTCGTAACGATTGGCATTAACCCCGCGCTAATCGCGATTATTCTCGGCGTTGATCGCATACTCGACATGTGTCGCACGACGCTCAACGTCACAGGTGATCTGACGGCGGCGACGTACGTTGCACGTTCAGAAGGATACGAATTGTTGAAGCCACACGAGCCTTCGCTCGTTCATGGCGCGGTGCCGGTTGCCGACCGCGGCATGGATTAACTTTTTAGTAACAGCCACGCCACAATCTACGCATACGGCGCGCGTTAAAATGGCCCCTAATTTTCCCGGCATGAGGTAACAGGACCATGGTTTTTCCGCTGTATGACGACAACACCGGGCGCCAAATTACGCCGTTTGTTAATTACGCGCTCATCGCCTTGAACATTTTTGTGTTTGTTGTTCTACAGGGAATCGGAAGCAACGATCAGTTTACTTACTCGTTCTCAACCGTACCGTTAGAGATTATCAATGGCACCGATATCGTTACGCCAAGCCGTGTGCTCGAGCATCCGGTAACGGGCCAGCGCCTGTTGGTTCCGGGTTTGGGTGAGACGCCTGGTTCGGTTTACCTGACACTGTTTACGTCGATGTTTATGCACGGCGGTATAGCACACATCGCTGGAAACATGCTCTTCCTGTGGATCTTCGGCGACAACATCGAAGATCGCCTGGGCCACATCAGATACATCATTTTCTATCTCCTGTGTGGCGTAATCGCGTCGTTGGCCCACGTGTTCACGACCGCGGCGTTTGCTTCGCAGCAAAGCGGTATGCTGGTTCCGAGTCTCGGTGCTTCAGGCGCCATCTCGGGAGTGTTAGGCGGTTACATTTTGCTCCATCCATCGCGCCGCGTGACTGTGCTGCTGTTTCGTATTTTCATGCCTGTGCCCGCGTATGTCGCCATCGGGTTGTGGTTCGTGTTCCAGTTAGTCAGCGGACTCGGAATGCTGGGCGGTGGTTCGCAACAGGGAGGCGTGGCTTACGCCGCTCATATCGGCGGATTCATTGCCGGACTCCTGCTGATCAAGTTCTTCGACATGGGACACAAGGATCGCGCCCCAGCTTACTAGCCACAAGAAGGCACAAAAAGCACATTTCCTATGACTTGTGCGCCTCTTTGTGGCGTTGACTTTTGTCGGTTAAGATCCCGCGCGATGAATCAGCAATGCCTCGACATTCAATCGACGCCTCGCACGGAGATGAATCTCTATCCGCTCGACACGTTCGCTTACGAGTTTCCCGGCAGCGAGATCAAAATCAATTTTGAGATTACGGAGTTCACGGCGATCTGTCCGTTTTCTGACTTTCCCGACTTTGCCACAATTCGGCTCGAGTATGTTCCGAACGAGCGCTGCATCGAGTTAAAAAGCCTGAAGCTTTATATAAACTCCTTTCGAAACGTAAAGATTTTTCACGAGCACGTCATCAACATCATTCTCGAAGATTTTGTTGCCGCCTGTGATCCGCTGAGCGTTCAGATCGAGGGCGATTTTCACGTCCGCGGAAACATCAAGACCATCGTCCGCGCCGCTTATCAGAGGGACAAACATTGAAAGGAAGGGGATCCAGTGTCTACGACTCATAAACAAATACTTCGACAAGCGCTAGAACTGCCTCTTGAAGAGCGCGCGGAATTGATCGAACAGTTGCTGGCAACTTTTCAGCCTTCCGATCCTGCTTTAGACGAACTTTGGGCGAAAGAAGCTCACGATCGTTTGGACGCTTTTGATCGTGGTGAGCTTGGCGGGGTTAGTGCAGATGAGGTGTTCAGCGAAACTGACGAGTAAGACGCTCGATGAAAATTCAATTCCTCACTCCCGCGCGATCTGAGATCAGAGAAATCATTGCTTATTATGATCGGGAGCGCGATGGGCTAGGTCTTGAGTTTGAATCGGAGCTTAAACGAACCTTGTCGCGTATCAGTCATTATCCTGAGGCTTGGTCATTCCTTTCGTCGCGTGTGCGTCGTTGCCGCGTTAATCGTTTTCCATATAGTGTGATTTACGAAGTGCGAAGTGATGTATTGATCATTGCAGCGATACAACATCACCGCAAAGAGCCGAACAGTTGGCGAAATCGAATAAGCTAACGTCTAAACCACCATATTAATGCCCGAGATTGACCTCGACCCAGACCCAGCCGAACAGCTTCGAGTGACGACAGAATCAAAACGTTCCAAACGCATCTCCGGTTTGTGGGGGCGCTATCGCGGGCTGCCGCGAAATGTTCTCGCGATTGGTCTGGTGAGCCTGCTTAATGATGCTTCCAGCGAAATAATCTATCCGCTCCTGCCCGTTTTTCTGGCGACGAGTTTGGGCGCATCAGCGTGGGCCATCGGCATGATCGAGGGACTGGCGGAATCGATCTCGAGCCTGCTCAAACTCTTCGCAGGCTATCTCAGCGATCGACTGGGAAAACGCAAAGCGCTCGTGGTTGCCGGTTACTCAATTGCCTCAGTCGTCCGACCTCTCCTCGCCTTCGCCACCACGTGGACGCAAGTGCTTGCGATAAGGTTGACGGATCGCGTCGGCAAAGGTCTGAGGACGGCCCCGCGAGACGCGATGATTGCCGACACAGTCAGGATCGAACAACGCGGGCTCGCGTTTGGTTTTCATAGAGCCATGGACCACGGCGGCGCCGTGATTGGTCCCCTGCTGGGATACCTGCTCGTCGTGATTTTCGTCGTGAACGCCAGGTCGCCGACCCTGGCTGAGTTTAAGTGGATCTTCCTGGTGGCTTCGATACCGGCGCTGATGGCAGTGATAGTCGCGGTGTTTTTTATGCGTGAGTCGCCGGTGCGCCGGCCTGATCGCTCGCAACTGCCAAAACTGACCCTGCGCGGCTTTGACAGTAATTTCAAAAGATTCCTTCTTGTTCTCGCTCTGTTCACGCTTTCAAATTCTTCTGATAGTTTTCTGATCCTGCGCGCGATGGATGCGGGAGTTTCGATTGCGATGGTTCCATTGCTTTGGGCGGCGCACCACGGCACGAAGGTGTTGAGCTCGTTACTGGGCGGCGATCTTTCCGATCGCCTGGGACGCAAGCGACTCATTGTTTCCGGTTGGGTTTTGTACGCGGCGGTTTACGCAGGGTTTGCTTTCGCCACCAGCGAAGCCTCACTCTGGATTCTTTTTCTCGTCTACGGCATCTATTTCGGAATGGTGGAAGGGGCGGAGAAGGCGCTCGTCGCGGATCTCGTGCGACCGGAACAACGAGGAACGGCGTACGGATTGTACAATCTCGCTTTCGGTGTGACAGTGTTTCCTGCTTCGCTGTTGATGGGTATGATTTGGGATTGGAAAGGACCGGCGACGGCATTTCTCTTCAGCGCTTTTATCGGCGCAACGGCGGCGGCCCTGCTGTTGATTTTTGTCAGGCCGCACCCGCAGTCGACGTTAATTCAAGAGGCCTGAGAACAGGAAGGATCTGAAACGATGAGACCCAGAGTCTTAACTCCTCATCCCGGTTTATCAACCGGCATCGGTTATTACCTCAGCGGAATGGAGGAAGTGCGCAGCCAGGTTGTGGACGCGGTGAAAGGCATTCCTGACGATCTGATCGGCAAGCCAGCGTTCCTGGGAGCGCACTCGATCGGCGGTCTCGTGCTGCACATCGGCGAAGCCGAATGGTTCTGGATGCAGATGGTTGTGAACGGACATCAACTCACCGAAGAAGATAAAAATGCGCCTTACTGGGACGTGCTCGACGATGTTGAAACGGTCGCTCGCAAGGGTTACACGACGGAGTTTTGCCTGAGTGAGCTTGAAAAGGTACGCAATCAAACCCGCGACCTGCTTTTCTCATACAACGATAAAGATCTCGAACGCATAATTCATTTTCAACGGCCGGATAAACCCACGGAGCATAACCTGCGCTGGATTCTGCATCATTTAGTGGATCACGAAGCGCAGCATAAAGGACAGATTTTGATGTTGAAGAGATTGATGGCGCTATAATTTTAATGAACTATCAGGTAATCAAGACCGCCGATGAACTGCGGAAAGCAATCGAAATCCTCGCGACGCAACCCGTGGTCGGGTTGGACACGGAAACAACCGAGCTCGATCCTTTCACCTCTCGCTTACGACTAATCCAACTCGCCACGCCCGATCGAGTTTTTATCCTCGACCTCGATCATTTCGCGAATGGTGACGCGACGAAAAGCGAAGCCTGGCTCCGCTCCGGCAAATGCTGTCAGCTCCACGGCCGATCAAGATCGCGCACAACGCGAAGTTTGACGCGAAGTTTCTCAAGCACAATCTCGGCGTCGATCTGGGCGGACTGTTCGATACCCTCCTCGCGAGTCAAATCGTCAGCGCCGGTGATATCGAAGAGCGCCACGGGCTCGAAACGGTTGCAAGCCGGTATCTCAACGAAGCTGTAGACAAGTCAGAGCGTTTGAGCAACTGGAACTTCGAGTTGTCGGAGGCGCAGTTGGAATATGCCGCCCGTGACGCTGCGGTTCTTTTGCCCCTCAGAGAGAAGTTGATCGAGCGATTGAAATCTGAATCGCTGGTGAAGTGTGCGCAGCTCGAGTTTGAATGCGTGATGCCGGTCGTCGACATCGAGCTGGCGGGTTTCTACATGCAGAAGGAACGCTGGCTCGAGCAACTCGGGATTGTCGAGAAGCGACGCATCGAGCTCGCAGAACAGTTGCAGGAAGTGTTGGCGGAAGAGTCGTCGCAGGGTTCTTTGTTTGGTGGACCACAGCGCAATGACATCAATCTCGATTCTCACCAGCAATTGACGCAGGCGCTTAACCGCCTCGGCATTCCCGTACCTGAGTCCACGCGAAACTGGAAAATGCAGCCACTCGCCGCGCAGTATCCCATCATCGGAACCCTGCTCGAATATCGCACCGTGCAGAAAGCGCTGACGAGTTACGGCGAGAACATGATTGAGTTGATCAATCCCGTAACCAAACGCCTGCACGCCGACTTTCGGCAGATTGGCGCGCCGACGGGCCGGTTCGCGTGCACCAATCCGAATATTCAACAAGTGCCGCACGCGGTTGAGTACCGGCGCTGTTTCAGTGGTTACCCGGATGGACGTAAGTTGATCATTGCCGACTATTCGCAGATCGAGTTGCGGATTCTGGCCGAATTTTCGGGCGATCGCGGCTTTATTGAAGCATTCAACTCAGGCGCCGATCTTCATCGTGTTACGGCGTCGCAGGTCTTCAACACTTCAGTGGATCAGGTCACGAAAGAGCAACGCGATTTTGCCAAGCGACTCAACTTTGGCGTGGTCTACGGGATCGGGGCACAGCGTTTTGCGCTCATGACCGGACTGAGCGTGCCTGATGCGGAGAATGTTTTGCGGCGCTACTTTGGAACCTATCGTCAACTCGATACTTATCTTCGCGAAGCGGCCAACAGAGCGGTGAGCGAGCGCCAGGCGCGCACCGCCTCCGGGCGTCTCGTGCGCTTCCGTTATGATGAAAACGATCGACAACAGATCTCGATGACACAGCGCAACGGCAAGAACACGCCGATCCAGGGTACGAGCGCTGACATTCTGAAACGCGCGCTGCGATTGATGAAGGACGAGTTGCGAGAGACGAATGCAAAGATCGTTAACATTATTCACGATGAGATCGTGGTCGAGGCAGATGCTGATGAAGCCGAGAGTGTGGCGGCAACGGTTGAACGCGTCATGTGCGCCGCCGGACAGGAGTATCTCAAGACCGTGCCGGTTAAGGTTGAGACGGAGATCGCCGAGGAGTGGGTGAAGTAGTTAGACCAGGATTACAGGATTGACAAGATTGGCAAGATTTATCCTGTTAATCCTGTAAATCTTGTCTAACGTTTACCTCTCCATACCAGATACACAGGAATCCCTGTCGCCACTAGCAAATATCCCATCCCTGACGTCGACGGCGCGAGGATCGCCAGGTCGATAATAAAGAGCATGGCAAGAACGATGTAAATCAACGGCACGATGGGATACCCAACCGTCCGGTACGGGCGCTCAAGGTCCGGCGCTTTGCGGCGCATAACGATTACGGCTCCTACCATCAACACATAAAAGACCAAATCCGCCGAGACGATATATTCGAGCAGTTGTGTGTAGACGTTCCCAAACGTGTAAGCACCTGTTTGCCGGTTCATCGTCACTGTTCGCGGCAGTACGAGGAACGACGCCCACACTCCCTGCGCGACAAGCGCGACCGCCGGCACATGATGCGCGTTAAGGGTGTCCACACGTTTGAAGAACAGCCCATCGCGTGCCATCGCGTAGTAAACACGCGCTCCCGCCAGTATCAAACCATTATTGCAGCCAAACGTGGAGATCATTATCGCGATCGCCATGATGATCGTGCCGCTTGGACCAAGCACCGCGTACATCAACGCAGTCGCTACACGATTCTGCGGCGCGTTCTGAATCTCGGCGAGCGGGAGGGTGACGACGTAAGCAAGGTTCGCGAGCAGGTACAGAGTGACCACCAGACCGCAACCCAACAACAATGCGCGTGGCAAATTCTTACCCGGATCGCGAATTTCGCCCGCCGTGAAAGTGACGTTGTTCCATGCCGATTGCGCGAATAGTGGTCCAACCATCGCGCGCCCGAGCATCATCAGCAACGCGAGCACCAGCAATCCCTCGCCCGCAGGTTCAAACCAGACTTGCGACGCCGAAGGCTTCCAGCCGTTCTCCCAGGACGCCCACCACGACGACGTAAACGCGGCGCTGTTTCGATTCCAACCAAGAAACAGCCCGATCAAGATCAAACCTACCAACGCGGCGGTCTTTGTAAACGTAAACGTGTTTTGAATGACCTTGCCTGTTTGAAGCCCGAGCGTGTTGATAAACGTCAGAAATAGGATCATCACGACCGCGAGCAGTTGCTGGGTGGATAAACTCAACGCATAGCCGTTGAATGACAGTTGACTGATCGTGAACGGTTTAATCAGCACGAGCGGCGCGATCAGATATCGATCTCCTGAAATCACGTCGGTGAGTACGCCGGTAAAATTGGCGAAAGCAACCGCTACGGCGGCGATCGTTCCGGTCTGAATGATCAAAAACAGTCCCCAGCCAAAAAGAAAACCGGTGGACGGTCCAAACGCTTCTCTCAGGAACACGTATTGGCCGCCAGCGCGCGGCCACATCGCGGCGAGTTCCGCGCAACAGAGCGCGCCCGTGATTGTCAGCACGCCGGCGAGCGCCCACGCCGCAAGCAGCCATCCCGGAGAACCTACCAGGCGCGACGACTCCGCGGACGTGATAAATATTCCCGATCCAATCATCGATCCGACGACGATCATCGTCGCATCGAGCAGGCTCAATTCACGGATGAGTTTTGCGGGGGCTTCTTTGCTCATGGTCCGAGTGGGTATAGTGGGACAAAGAGCGCGTGTCAAGAAAAAAGGAAGTTTCCTCGCAAAGACGCTAAGAAGATCTCAGTTAATTATTCTCAATTGCTGACTTTGCGCCTTTGCGCCTTTGCGAGGAAACTTTCTGTAGAAAACCGTGTGCTTGACACTCCTCGACGCGCTCACCTAGTCTGTGCGGGTTCCGGGGAACACCGCACAAACATGAAGAACGAGCTGATAAATTTAATAACAAACAAGAAAGCCCACGTCGGCGTCATTGGCCTGGGGTACGTCGGTCTGCCGCTGCTGGTTGAGTTTACCTCGAAGGGGTTCACCGGCACTGGTTTTGAAGTGGACGAAATAAAGGCCAGGCAGATCAACGCCGGCAGCTCTTACATCGGCGACGTGCCTTCGCGCAAAGTGAAAGAGGCTGTTGACGCAAAACGCCTGCGCGCCACCACGGATTTTGATCATCTCGGCGAGTGCGACGCGATCATAATTTGTGTTCCGACGCCCCTCCGCAAAACCAAGGAACCGGACGTCTCTTACATCCTTGCCGCCGCTGAAGAGATCTCGAAACGTTTGCGCCGCGGCCACCTGATCATTCTCGAGTCGACCACTTATCCGGGCACGACCGATGAAGTGCTCCTCCCGATGTTTGAGCACAAGGGCCTTAAACTCGACGAAGATTTCCTGCTCGCGTTCTCGCCTGAACGCGTCGATCCCGGCAACCCGAAATTTTTGACGCACAACATTCCGAAGGTTGTCGGTGGTGTTACTGAAGATTCAACCGCGGTCGCGGCACACCTGTATTCGCAGATCGTCAACGACGTTCACGCCGTGAGTTCCGCGCGCGTGGCAGAAGCGGCAAAGTTGCTCGAAAACACGTTTCGCGCAGTGAACATCGGCATGGCGAACGAAATGGCGCGGCTTTGTTACGCGCTCAATATCGACACATGGGAAGTGATTCGCGCGGCCGCGACGAAGCCGTTCGGGTTCATGCCTTTTTATCCCGGGCCCGGCATCGGTGGACATTGCATTCCACTCGATCCGCATTACCTGTCGTGGAAAGCGCGCCAGCATGGTTTTGACTCACGTTTCATCAGCCTTGCGGAGGAAGTGAATTCGCGCATGCCCGAGCACGTGGTCCAACTCGTTGCCGATGGATTGAACGACGAGCGCAAAGCGATGAAGGGTTCAACCGTCTTGCTGCTTGGCGTCGCTTATAAGAAAGACGTCAACGACGTGCGCGAGAGTCCGGCGCTTTCGATCATCGATCGATTGCGGGCGAAAGGCGCAAACGTGAGATATCACGATCCGTTTGTCGCGGAAGTTCGCTTTGACGACGCCCACACTGATGCAGTCGGCGAACCGTTGACATCAGTGCCGCTGACGAACGACGAACTGCATGCCGCCGATTGTGTAATCATCGTCACGGACCACAGTGAAATCGATTATAAGCGCGTTTGTTCACTCGCATCTCTCATCGTCGACACGAGAAATGCGTTGAACGGCGACGTGCGACGCGAGAGTCGCGCGCGGGTGATTAGATTGTAGCGATGGTCTTGGGTCTTAGGCCTTGGGTCTTGATCGGTCCTACCAAAAGCCAAAAACCAAAGACCAAAAACCCAAATGCTGAAAGTCATCAACGTCGTCGGCGCGCGGCCCAACTTCATGAAGGTGGCGCCTATCGTGGCCGCGATGAAGAAGCGCCCGGAGAAGTTCCTGCCGCTCGTTGTACACACCGGACAACACTACGATTCAGCAATGTCTGATTCGTTCTTTCGCGATCTCGAACTCCCTCAACCTGACACACATCTCGGCGTTGGTTCCGGTTCGCATGCCGTGCAGACGGCGGCGGTCATGGAACGCTTCGAACCCGTCGTGCTGCATGAAAAACCCGATTGGGTATTGGTTGTAGGCGACGTTAACTCGACGATTGCGTGTACGCTGGTGTGCGTGAAGCTCGGTATCAAGGTGGCCCACGTCGAAGCGGGATTGCGCAGCCGCGATCGATCCATGCCGGAAGAGATCAACCGGCTGTTGACGGATCAAATAGCCGATCTGCTTTTTACCCCCTCGCCGGATGCTGACGAGAATCTTCTCGCCGAAGGAATTCCGCGTGAGCGAATTCGTTTCGTCGGCAATGTCATGATCGATTCACTCCGGAAAAACCTTGAAGTCGCGCAACGCCTGCACACACAAGAGCAACTCGGCTTAACGGGTGTCAACTACGCATTGCTGACACTGCACCGTCCCTCGAATGTCGATCTGCGCGAATCGTTTGAGCGAATACTTTCGGCGCTCGAAGCGATCGCGTCGAAGTTGCCGATTGTCTTTCCGGTCCATCCGCGAACACGAAAGACAATCGCGGAGCTTGGATTGAGTGAACGCGTCGAGTCGATAAAAGATCTGCGCCTGCTCGATCCGCTTGGTTACCTGGATTTCCTGAATCTTACGAGCGGCGCACGTCTGGTTTTGACTGACTCCGGCGGCATTCAGGAAGAGACCACGGCGCTCGGCATCCCCTGCCTCACCCTCCGTGAGAATACCGAACGCCCGATCACCGTCGAGATGGGAACAAATGTCGTAGTCGGCACTGACACGTCGCGCATCGTCGCCGAAGCGAATGCGGCCTTGAATGGTTCAGCAAAGAAAGCCGCTAAGCAACCGCCTCTCTGGGACGGCCGCACGTCAGAGCGCATTCTCGATGCGCTTGAAGAATTCCAACACGCCTGATGGCAGTCCTGAAAAAAATCAAACGCGCACTTCGTGGAGATATTCGACTGACGACGGTGGCGCTCGAGGCGATTCGGCGCGCGCGTGTGTCGCGTCGGATTCGCAAAGAGCGCGCAATCTTCGTGAAGAATGCGGACGGTTTGGCCGCCACTCCGATTTTCCGTTTGAGCGATGAGGAGTTGCTGCGGTCCGCCCGTGAAGATCGTGAAGGAAAGTTTTTCAGCGGGTTTGGTTATGACGCGAACGCCGGCGTTCATCGTGCTCTTTTTCCGTCGCAAACTGCCGAGTTGATCGCATCCGCCAACCGCATAGTTGAAGACCACTGCTGGCCTTTACTGGGCTTTGGCGAAAAATGTTTCGGCCAGGAGATTCAATGGAGACTTGATCCGCTCTCAAACTATGTTTGGCCTCTCGATTATCACCACGACATTACGTTGATACGTGGTGACGGTTCAGACGTTCGAGTGCTTTGGGAGTTGAACCGCCTGGGCCACTTTGTCACCCTCGCTCGTGCTTACGCTTTAACCAGAGACGAACGTTACAGCGCCGAATTCTTTTCGCAACTGCAGAGTTGGGACCAGCAAAACCCTTACGGTCGTGGTCCTAACTGGACGTGTGCAATGGAAGTCGCGTTGAGAGTGATGAATCTGCTGGCTGCGTTTGAGATTTTTCGTAAGTCGCCGCAGTTGAATCCGGATTTCGTTAAGCGTCTGGAATGGTTGTTTCAGTTACACGGCGACTACATCCGGCACAATCTCGAGTTTTCCTACATCGCCACGAGCAATCATTACCTGTCTGATGTCGCCGGCTTGTTGTGGCTGGGACTTATGTTGCCGGATTACTGCGACGCCGAAAGCTGGCGTGATTTTGGTTTGAGGCAAGTGCTTCGTGAAATGGAGAAGCAAGTGCTGGCGGACGGCGCTGATTTTGAATCGTCGACCGGGTATCACCGCTTGGTACTCGAACTGTTTCTTTATTCCTTTCTCCTGTGCCGCTCGAATGGTGCGGAAATCGAGGAGAAGTATTGGTCCAGGCTTCACCGGATGTTGATCTATCTTCGCTGTTACCTGCGTCCTGACGGGTGCGCTCCGTTGATAGGTGACACTGACAGCGGGCAGGTTTTGCCGATTCGCCGACGGCGTGCCGACGATCATGCTTATCTGCTCGCGATTGGCGCGGTCGTCTTCAACGATCCGGGCTTGAAGATCGAGGGCATGGAGCCGCCGGAAGAGTTGTTCTGGTTAGTGGGCGAAGAAGGTGTGAAGACTTTTCAGGAGATGAGTTCGTCGACGGAGTATGCGGTTTCCAGGGCATTTGCGGACGCAGGAATTTACGTCATGCGCTACAGCGATCTCTATCTCAACTTCAACGCCAGTCACGCCGGCATCGATGGACGTGGTTCGCATGGGCATAATGATGCTTTGAGCATTGAAGTGTCGGCCGGTGGGCAGGCATTCATCGTCGATCCGGGCACGTATGTTTACTCGGCCGATTTGCAGAAGCGACACGAGTTTCGCTCCACGGCGGTTCATTCGACAGTTGTGATCGATGGGAAGGAACAGAACACGACGAACCGCGACACCCCGTTTGTGATTGGTAACGAAGCACGGCCGCGAGTGCTCGAGTGGAAGACCGGTGATGACTTGGATAAGGTTGTGGCCGAGCATTATGGTTACTCACCCGTAATTCATCGCCGCTCGATTACATTCAACAAACGTGAGCGTTCGTGGTTGATGCGTGATGAGTTTTTGGGTGAGGGCGAGCATGTTTACGAAGTGCGATTTCATTTTGCGCCGCGGATCGAGGTGCGCGTGCGTGGCGCCGCGGTTGAAGCGCACGCGAGTGATGTGAAGTTGGTTGTTACCCTACTGAATTCTGAACTCGAGCCGACCTTGGAGAGTCAGCCTGTTTCTCGCGATTATGGTGAGATGAGTGATGCTGTTTCAGCCTGCTGGCGTATTTCGGGCCGAGCGGGCAAGCTGGTACAGGATTACAAGATTTACATGATTGACAAGATTGACGAGTAATTATGTGCGGAATTTGCGGAGTCTGGGAATATGGCGCGAACGAAGGTTCAGTTGAGCCTTCGCTGATCGCCCGTATGCGCGACGAGATGACTCATCGCGGACCAGACGACGCAGGCGAGTTGATCTTTGACGAACGGCGCGGCGGCTTCGGCTTTCGCCGTCTCTCGATCATCGATCTTTCCGCCGCCGGGCATCAGCCCATGCACGGCTGCGACGATCGCACTTGGCTGGTCTTTAATGGCGAAATCTACAATCATGCGCTCCTGCGCGCCGAGCTTGAAAAACGCGGACACAAATACTCCTCACGCACCGATTCCGAAACTATTCTTCACCTCTACGAAGAACGCGGGCTCGACTTCATTCACGACATCGAAGGTGATTACGGCATCGCGCTCTGGGACGCCAACAAAGAGCAACTCGTGCTCGTGCGCGATCGCATCGGAGTTAAACCGCTTTACTTCTATCACAAAGACGGGCGCTTCATTTTTGCGTCCGAGATCAAAGCCATCCTCCAGCATCCCGCGGTGACGCCCGACATCGACGAACAGTCGCTCTATCACTACCTGACTTTTCTGACGACGCCCGCGCCAACGACGCTCTTTCGCGACATTCACAAAATCCCAGCCGGCCACATCTTGATGTTGAAACGCGACGGCACACTCAACATGCAACGTTACTGGGACGCACTTCCTCCAGCGCAGATGGTCTCAGGCAGCGAGCAGGAGCATCGGGCTGAGATTCTGCGTTTGCTGCGCGATTCGATTCGTAAGCGAATGATGTCAGACGTGCCTTTCGGAGTGTTTCTCTCGGGCGGCGTTGATTCGTCTGCGAACGTCGCGCTCATGTCGGAACAGATGTCGCGTCCGGTCGAGACTTTCACGGTGGGATTTCGCGATGCTGAATATCTCAACGAGCTCGAACCCGCGCGACGCATCGCGAAACAGTTTGGCACTAATCATCACGAGGTGATCATCTCCGAGAAAGACATGCACGATTTTCTGCCGGCGATGGTTTTTCACCAGGACGAACCGATTGCCGATCCGGTTTGCGTGCCGCTCTACTACGTTTCAAAACTTGCGCGCGATTCGGGAACGATCGTGGTCCAGGTCGGCGAAGGCTCCGATGAGATCTTCAGTGGTTATGACAACTACGTGCGCCACCTGCGGATTTACGAAAACTTCTGGCGACACGCGGAATCGTTGCCGCTCTCTTTCCGCCGCGCGATCTCGAGTCTTTCAAGACCTGCGCTCGAAGCGACTGGCAGGAAGCGCGCGGCGATCGAGTTGATTCGCAGGCTCGGGGCTGACGAACCGTTATTCTGGGGCGGCGTGGTTGTTTACGACGAAACGTTTAAGCCACGCGTACTTTCGGGCCAGGTGCGTGAGCGATTGAATGGACTCTCGTCGTTGAGAGTGGTCGAGTCGTATCTCAAGCACATTGAAGAGGAGCGGCCGGCGTCGGATTTTCTGGCGCGCATGACTTACCTCGAGTTGAAACTGCGACTGCCTGAGCTGCTCCTGATGCGCGTCGATAAGATCACGATGGCGACGAGTGTCGAGGCGCGCGTGCCGTTTCTGGACCATCATCTCGTGGAGTATGCGCTCGGGTTGCCGCGCTCTTTGAAAGTCGAGGGCGTGAGCGGCAAGCACATTCTCAAACGCTCGCTCGAAGAGATCCTGCCGCACGATCTGCTCTACGAACGCAAACGCGGGTTTGGTGCGCCGGTGCGTGAGTGGTTCAGAGATGGATTGGGTTCATGGATTGACGATCATCTGATCAATTCGCCTATGCGTCGGCGGGATCTTTTGGATTACAACTTTGTCGGACGCATGTTGGAGGAGCATCGATCGAAGAGTAAAGATTGGGGGTTTCATTTGTGGGCCTTATTGAATTTGAGTCTCTGGTACGAACGCTGGATTGAGTAAAAGAACATTTTCCATTTGTCATTTTGGAGTGCGGCGGCTTGACGCCGCTTTGTTCTCGAATGTGTGTGTCCGAGGTTAAAGCGGCGTCAAGCCGCCGCACTCCAAAATGGCAAATGGTGGATTCAACTTGAAGTGCAACTTTGAAATTGGTGGTTAAGAGCAAGCTGCGGTAGCGTAAGCGTGCTTTTCAACCACCAAGTCAAAGAAGCACACAAATGAGCTACACACAGCTTACCCGCGAGCAACGATACCAGATATATGCCCTGATGAAAGAGGGACATAACCAAACTGAGATCGCCGCGAACATTGGTTACCACAAGAGCACCATCTCACGTGAACTGAGTCGCAACCGCGGCCTGAAGGGCTATCGCCCTTATCAGGCAGATGAACTGGCCTACGACCGTCAATGCGAAGCTTATCGTTCGCGGATTAGCTGGCAGACGTGGCAACTGGTTGAGCGCCTCTTGCAGCAGCAGTGGAGTCCGGAGCAAATCGCCGGGCGCTTAAAACTGGCGAACCAACCAACCGTCAGCCATGAATGCATCTACCTGTACGTCTATGCCAACAAGCGGCGCGGCGGCACGCTGCATCAACATTTACGTAGCCAAAAGAAGCAGCGCAAACGTTATAGCGGCTATATTCGACGGGGCCAAATACCCAATCGCATCAGCATTGATAAGCGACCTAAGATCGTGACTCGCAAAGGCCGGTTCGGTGATTGGGAGGCTGACACCATCGTGGGCGCCCGTCATAAAGGCGGCATCCTCAGCATGGTCGAGCGTAAATCGAAGCTGACTCGCCTGCGCAAGCTGGCTACTAAAGCAGCGGAAGAAATGCGGCAGACAACGGTGGCCCTGTTACGGCCACTGGCCGCTAAGGTCCATACCATCACAGTCGACAACGGCAAAGAGTTTTGCCAGCACGAACAGATCGCCGCCGGCCTGCAAGCACGTCTCTATTTCGCGCATCCTTATGCCAGTTGGGAACGTGGCCTCAATGAGAATACTAACGGTCTCATACGCCAGTACTTTCCCAAGAAGTATGAATTTGCCAGGATCACAAACCAAGACCTGCAACAGGTGGAAGACTTATTAAATAATCGGCCTCGCAAGACGCTTGGTTACCGGACCCCAAACGAAGTATTTTTCAAACAACGATCTGTTGCACTTCCAAGTTGAATCCGCGAATGGAAAATGGCAAATGACAAATGGAAAATAGTTCCCGCTTCTCATCCCACATCGCCTGGACCTTCATCACCCGTCTCCTCATGGTCCTCAACAGCGTCGCGGCAGGCATCATCGTCGCCCACTGGCTTGGAGCGAGAGGTGTCGGCGAACTCGCGGTCATCAACGTCTCCGTCGCAACGATCGTTCAGCTCGGGAGCTTTGGTCTTCCTTCGTCAAACACCTATTTCATCGCGCAGGACCAAGCACATTTCCGCGCCACCGCGATCAACTCGCTCATCTTTGTCATGATTGTCGGTTCCCTCCTGGCGCTAGGACTCAGCACCGTAGCATCCTATCGTCCCGACCTTTTTGGTTTTGTTCCACCCGATCTAATTCGCGTCGCCGCGTTTTCGATACCTTATCAACTGCTCGCCTTGATTGGTTTGAACATGCTGCTCGCGGTCGGTAAGGTGCGCCAGTTCAATTTGCTGGATCTCGCCGGACAGTCGTTTGTGCTTATCAACGCCCTTGTAGTGCTGATCGTGCTCGGTCGCGGGCTCCAGACGCTCGTGATTGTGAACACGGCCACCAGCGTTGTCGTCGGTCTCGTCGTCGCCCTGCTGCTGGCAATTTCAGCAAAGAGGCTCGGTGCCGGTAAGTGGCGGGCGGACATAGACTTGCTGCAGCGCATGATTCGTTATGGATTGAAGTTTCATATTTCAATTCTGGCCGGCGTGATCATGCTTCGCGCTGACCTCTTCGTCGTCAATCATTTTCGCGGGCCGGAAGAGGCCGGTGTTTACAGTGTCGCTTCACAGTTTGGTTTGTTGTTATTGCTGCTGCCCGGCGTGATCGCAACTTTGCTTTTCCCGCGCATAACCGCGGAACAGGACACACGCGGCGAGACTACCTGCGTCGTCACTCGTTACACGACCGTCATTATGTTCCTGTGTTGCGTGGCGGCAGTTCCATTCAGTTTGTTGCTGCCTTACATCTACGGCTCGGCGTTTAGCGATGCCACGTGGCTGCTGCTGATCCTTTTGCCCGGTGTTTATCTCATGGGATTGGAATCGGTCCTGGTCCAGCACTTCAACGCTCTTGGTCTGCCACGCGCGATTCCGATTTACTGGGTTATAACCCTGGCCCTCAATCTGATTCTCGTATTCACACTCGTGCCGCGGTTTGGCGCGCAGGGCGCCGCCATCGCCTCGACGATCAGTTACACGGCGATCTTCACCCTCGTCGCTTTACACTTTCACGCGAGCACCGGGAGAACTTTTACCGAAGTCTTCATGCTCGGGAGCATGCGCGGATGAAAGTCGTTCTGCTGGCGCTCAGCGGCGACTTGTCTCGCTGGCAACACAAGCTGGTCCAGCTCTATCCTGACTGCTCGATCGAGACGATCTCGCGCGCCGAGTTTGAAACCGGCAATCACATCAAACGTCTGAAATCTCTGCGCGCCCGGCGTCCTGACGTACTCGCCATCGCCACCGAACGGCTGCCGTGGCAACGAGGTCAAAATCTCTTCATGGTTTTTGGCGCGCTCGCCGGCGCCAGCGAAGTGCTGATGCTCGACGCGCACGACGGGCTGTTGCGAAGATCTCGTTCGAATCTGCTGCTGGGTGCTCCTGTCAGGCTAAGTAGAGAAACACTAACCGGCGCGAGCGACGTGGTGCAGTCTCGCCGTGAACTGCAACGACTCGAACAGGCAACCTATCGATCGGAAAACGACTACGCCGCAATCCCGAATCGCACACACCCGCGAGTTGTATATCTTCGATCGACGCCGGGGCCGGGCACACAGGCAGGCGGCGCCGCGAGTCACATCAAGGGTGTTGTCGAGGCGCTCGAATCGCTCGGCGTTAAAGTTGGAGTGATCAGTAACGACTTGATTGCGGGCCTGGACCATGCTGAAGATCGGTTTACCGTCATTCCGCCACAGCCCGGCGGGGGAACGCGCGCGCTATTCGATATTCACAATAATCTCGTTTTTACACGCGGCGCGGTGCCCCTGATCGAGCGAGCGCAACCGGATTTTATTTACCAGCGGTATGCGCGGTTTAGCTGGGTGGGAGTTGCGGCGGCAGTGCAGACGAAGCGGCCGCTCTTTCTCGAGTACAACGGTTCGGAAGTTTGGGCGGGCCGTCATTGGGATCGTGTCGGGAGACTCGATCTGTTGGAGCGATACGAACGTTTGAACCTTGACGGTGCGGCCCGTATTTTTGTCGTCGCGGAGGTCGAGCGCCGGAACCTTGAGGCACGCGGAGTCGCTCCCGAAAAGATCATTGTCAATCCGAACGGGGTTGACGTGCAGCGGTTTCGGCCGGGAGCGGGTGGCGCCGATGCACGTAACGAATTAGGAATTAGAGACGCCGAAGTCGTCGCCGGGTTTGTGGGAACTTTCGGGCCGTGGCACGGCGTGGAAAAACTCGCCGCGGCAATCAAGTCGATTCCGGTTCACGTGCCCGTGCGGTTTCTTCTGGTTGGAAGCGGGAGTTTGCATACTGAGGTCGAGAAGCAGTTGGCAGCGGAGACACAGACCGGCAGAGTGATCTTCACTGGTCCAGTGGCCCACAATCGCGTGCCGGCGTTGCTGGATGCTTGCGACCTACTTGTCGCGCCGCATGTTCCGCTTGCCGACGGCAGCGACTTCTTCGGTTCGCCGACGAAGATTTTTGAGTACATGGCGATGGGAAAGGCGATCGTCGCGAGCCGTTTGGGCCAGATCGGCGACGTGCTGAAAGATCAGGAGACGGCGTTGCTGGTTGAACCGGGAAACGTCGAGGAGCTGACCACGGCGATTGGCAAGTTAATTGAATCAGGTGAACTGCGCGCGCGGCTGGGCGCGAACGCCAGATCGGTTGCCGAACGCGATCACACATGGGTGCACAACGCTCGCCGCGTGCTCGACGCTTACCAATCTCTGACATGACTGACGGCTCAGACCACAAAAAAGCACCAGGAACAAAAATGAATTCCCTGAAACGTTTGTGCTTTATGTGCTTCTTTGTGGCTCTAATCGCCATTAGCGTGCGTGTTCTCACGTTGCAATTCATGCGTGCGCATCTGCACGATGCGGCATGGTTTCAGGCCGGTTCGTACGCCAAATTCGATCGTCAGACGCGCAACATTCTCGACGGACGCCAGCGGCTTTTCTGGATCGACGATCCCACTCGCACAGACCTGGTCCAGTATCCCCCCGCGTTTCCCGCACTCGTAGCGTCGATCTACAAAGTCACCGGTGAACACTCGGCTTATTCCGTTCAACTGGTCCTGTGGTTACTCGATCTGATCTTGTCGTTTGTGCTGATCGCAGGCATTGCGTTCAGCGCTTTTGGCTGGCGCGCCGCGGTGGCGAGTAGTTTCATCCTCGCACTCTCGCCGCTCTTCGCGATGTACGCTGCTTATCCTTCGGCTGATATCCCGGCCACGTGGTTTGTGCTTGGCGGCAACTGGTTGCTGCTGCTGGCGCTGCAACGCAAGAGTGTTTGGCATGCGCTCGCCGCGGGTTTGCTGCTCGGCGTTGCGTGTTGGTTTCGCGTGAACCCTTTGTACTTGTGCGTAGGTTGGGCGGTGGCGTTGCTCGTCCTGGTGCGTGCAGCGTGGCCGTTGAAGTTGAAGACAGGCGCGGCGGCGTTGTTCGGGACTGTAGTTCTCATTTCTCCGATCGTGATACGCAATTACGTGGTATTTCCCGATTTCACGCCCACCGGTGGAACGATAGGAGTGAACCTTTGGGAAGGACTCGGCGAAACCGAACTCGGCCGCAGTAATGGGTTTGCTTTTGGCGACGATAAACTTCTCGAACACGAGCGGCTCAAAATGGGAATCCCGGCTGACGCTTATTTTGATCTTCAATTTCCCGACGGCATTCGACGCGATCGCGAACGCACGCGTGAAGCGCTTGCCTTTATCCGGCAGCACCCAATCTGGTACCTGGGTGTGATGTTTGGGCGAATGTGGGGAATGCTGAAGGTCGCCGGCGATCCGGTGCCTTACTCCGCGTCGAGCGGGATCAACGTTACGAGTAAAAAATGCCTGCCGGTGAGTTGGCAGGGAGGAGTAGTTGCGCTCGGCGTAAACGTGTTGGGTATGATTCAGAGTGTCGCGCGATACCTGTTTCTGCCGCTCGCGGCGTTTGGAATTTTTGTCGCGGCGCGCAAGGATTGGAGGATCGCGGCGTTGTTGTTTGTCACCGTGCTGTATTATTTGGTTCCGGGCACGTCGGGGCACACTGAGATACGTTACGTTTTGCCGATGCATGGAATTTTGATCGTTTTTGCAGGCGCCGGGATTAAAAGCATTGTTCAACTCAGAGGTAAAAAGCATTTCTAATCCACTCCCGCGCGAGATGATGGAGCACACGTATCCGATTCTCTTTCGCGTGGAGCAATCACACTGGTGGCACATCGGGCGCCGCAAAATCCTCTCCGAGTTCGTCGAGAACATTTGCCGCCGCGTTACCGACCGTCGCCCGCGTATTCTCGACGTAGGGTGCGGCACGGGTGCGAATCTGCTAATGCTGTCGAAATACGGCGACGCCGAGGGCGTGGACGTTTCGGAAGACGCGCTTGCGTTTTGCCGCGAACGCGGACTCGACAAGGTGAGGCTTGGCGCAGGTGAAGCGCTTCCCTACGAAGACGGCACGTTTGACCTCGTGACGGCCCTGGACGTCGTCGAACACATGGACGACGACCTCGCCGGACTAAGCGAGATGCGGCGTGTGCTGCGTCCGGGCGGACGAGTGTTGTTGTTTGTGCCGACGTTTATGTTCCTTTGGGGTTTGCAGGATGAGGTCAGCAACCATCGACGGCGTTATCGTTTGCCGCAATTGCGACAGGTGCTCGAGCAGGCCGGCTTCGAGATCGAGCGCACGACTTACGCCAATATCACCTTCTTTCTGCCAATCCTCGTGATCCGGAAGCTCATGCAGTTGACTGGAATAAAATCCGATACGGAGAACAATATCAACGTGTCCGCGTTGAATGGAGTATTCGGGCGTGTGCTTGGCGCCGAGAGTTGGATCCTGCGGTACATGAACCTGCCGTTTGGTGTTTCCGGTTTGTGCGTCGCGCGTGTGAAGGAGAAGAGTTAATTTGTGTAGTTCAGTTTCACTGCAGGCGTTAGCTGGATGAAGCGGATCTTGTAGGCGCCGTCGTTTAGTTCTCTTTGGGATTCTTTTTGTGTGTTTGCTTCGAGCCAGCGTGCGCCCTCCGGGGTTGAGGTGAGGCGATCGATGGCGGTGGTTTCGAGCCAGACGTGCTCGCCGGTTTCCAGGGAAGCCGCGGACGAGGGCAACAGTTTCCAATGCGTCGAGGGAGTGAAATAACGGACCAGCCCGGCGTCGGAATTTACAGCGCCGTAATAGACTGTCGTGCCGGGCGGCCATTCGCGGTTCATCTGCAGCGCAAACGCGAGTGGCGGATATTTTTCCACGTGCGAATACGGGTAGATTAGGAAAAGAAAGTTCGCAAGGACGACTGCGATTACAAACACGGCGGTGAATCGGCGCGATTTTCCCTCACACCTGAACGATGCGAGCCCGAGACCAAACAGCAGAATCAACGCAGGCAGGTAGAACAAACGGTAAAACGTATTCTGCGGCAGCCAGACAAACAGGAACACCAGATAAACCGCCGCCCATAAAAGCGAAAGCAGGAGCACCGACTTTTGACGCGTCTCGAGATGGAGTTCTTTAGTCCAGCGCATCCGCACGAGCCGTTTGAAGTTTCGCAACGTGTCGAAGATCAACAAAGCTACGACGCCTGCGAGCGCGGTGATCAGGATGACGATAAGTGGGTTTACCAGACCTCTGAGTAAGTTGAATCTGCCTCCGAAGAACAACCGGACCTGACCCCGTAGCGAGTATTGCAGGTTGGACCAGAAGTTGAACGTCGTTTCAGCGTCAGGCGAAAATGATGCGGTCCAACGCACGAACCGGTAGATGTCGAACGTGCCCGAAGCGAGATAAAACAGGTACGCATAGCTCGTGACGATCAGCGCCGCCGACACGACGGTAAAGACGATTACATTCAACGCGCGTCGCTTCAGCGTGAATGGCCCATCCTGAAGATAGACTCCGAGCGCCAGGACGGGAAACATCACAAGGGCCAGTTGATGAAAGGCCATAGCGACGAAGAACACGAGGGCCAAAAGCAGCGGCCTCGATTTTTTTCCCGGCAGGACTTTTCCCGGCACGACTTTCCCCGGCACAATCAGGTAAAAGCAGATCAGGAGAAAGAAGACACTCGGAATGTAAGCATTTGCGTCCGTCGAAAACTTCCACCACGTCGCCGAGAAAGCAAACAGCACGGTGAGACAGGTTGCGAGATAGAGTGAATGCAAGCTGTCTCTCAAGATAACGAACAACACGCCCGCACACGCCGCGCTGAGCACGCTGTTTAGAATTTGCAGCGCCGTTACAGCTCGCAGCTCAAGTCCGAAGATGCGGAGAAGTTTATAAAAGACATAGCCGGCGAAGTTGTAGATGAGATGGTTGGGATGAACCAAAGACGGACTCAGGGTTGGTGCGTCTTCGATTGCCTGAGCGAAGGCGATGCCGTCCCAGTAGTAGACACGGGTTGGGAAGATGAGATAGATGAGCACCGTCGCAAGGGCCAGGAGCCAGGGGAGGGGTCGGGTAAGGGAGGTCATTTTAGACAGGATTACAAGATTTACCGGATTTTCAAGATTAATCTGCTAAATTCTGTAGAATCTTCTGAGTCTTGTTCGCATGTTGCACGATCGATCGATAATCTGCTTTGGCGGTGAAGACTGGTGGTATCACCACCCACACTCCAAAGCCCACCTGATGCGCAAGTTTGCGCGCGCGGGGAATAAAGTAATCTTCGTCAACTCGATCTCGATGGGCCTGCCCGCGTTGGCCCATAAGGATCTGCTGCCTCGAATCAAACGCAAGCTCGGAAGTTATTCAAAACTTGCCCGCCAAACTGACGACGGTATCACAGTTGTTTCCCCCGCGAGCTTGCCGTTCTTTGGCGCCACTGCGCGCACAATCAACCGGCGTTTGTTAAGCACGCAGATCAAAAGTCTCGCACGCAGCCGAGGTCTGACAAATCCCATACTCTGGATTGCCATTCCAACCGCGGCCGACGTGATCGGCACGCTCGACGAATCCGCGGTGGTCTATCATGTGTCGGACAAGTATGATGCGAACACGATGGATCATGCTACCGATCCGGCGCTGATACGCGGTCTTCACGAACAGGCTATCGACGACGCCGATATTGTTTTCTATTCGGGACGAAAACTTTTTACCGAGGCCACGCGCGGATGTGAACGTTCGTACCTGCTCGAACAGGGTGTCGATTATGATCACTGGGTGCGCGTCGGCAATGGGGCGGTGACGGTCGCGCCTGAGATCGCGAAGATTCCGCGACCGCGTTTGGGCTACTTTGGCGCGATCGAACCGTGGCTCGTCGATCAGGAATTGATCAAACGCGCTGCGCGGGAGCGTCCGGAGTGGCAATGGATCTTTATCGGCAATCTCTCGCGCGGACTCGAGATCGAAGCGTTGCCGAATACGCATTTTCTCCCGCCCGTTGCGTACGCGGACCTGCCAAACTATGCCGCCGGATTCGACGTTTGTGTTTTACCGTGGGAAACTGAGCAGTCTTTTACGAGTTATGGCTCGGCGATCAAGGTTCGTGAATATCTAGCGACGGGTAAACCGGTGGTGATATCGCCGTTGCCGGAGTACGAGCCCATGCGCGACGTGCTGAGGATCGCGCGCACGCGTGACGACTTTTTGCGTTTGGTTGAAGAAGCGCTCCACGAGAATGATGCTGCTGCCGCGGCGCGACGGCAAGCGGCGGTCGCTTCGGGAACGTGGGACGCGCGGGCTGAATGGGTGAGTGGGTTGATTGAGCAGGTCCTGGTGAAGAAAGATGTTGATTAGGTCTTTGGTTTTTGGTCTTAGGTCTTTGATTCAACCAAAGCCCTAAGACCCAAGACCAAAGACCCAAGGCCAAAGCACCAATGAAACAAGTTCTCCAAAACCGAAAGACTGGCCGCCCGTTTGTCGGTGAAGTGCCGGTGCCGGCCCTGCAGAAAGGCCGGGTGCTGGTGCGCACTGCCGCGTCTTTGATCAGCGCGGGCACCGAGCGCGCTGCGGTCGAGCTTGTGAGCAAGGGCATGGTCCAGGAGGCGCGACAAAGACCGGATCTCGTCAAGGCCGTCGTTAACAAAGTTAAGAATGAAGGTTTGCTGAACACGTTTGCGTCGGTTCGCGACAAAATGGCCGCGTCGCAGGCGCTCGGTTACAGCGCGGCTGGAATCGTTGCGGTAGTCGCAGACGACGTGACGGAGTTTCAGGTTGGAGAGCGCGTTGCGTGCGCGGGCGTGGGTTTCGCTTCTCACGCGGAAGTGTTGTCGGTCCCAAAGAATCTCTGCGTGCATCTTCCCGAGAGTGTGAGTTTTGAGTCGGGAGCGTATGGAACGCTCGGCGCGATTGCGCTTCAGGGTGTTCGGTTGGCTGAGCCGACTCTCGGTGAGTCGGTAGTCGTTATCGGGTTGGGCCTGGTGGGCCAGCTTACGGTTCAACTTCTCAAGGCGAATGGGTGCCGAGTGTTTGGACTGGACCTGGACCAGTCGCGAGTATCGCTCGCGCTCGAGATGGGCGCTGACCGTGCGTCGGTCTCCAGCGAAGCCGCGTCGAAAGAGATCGAGACGTGGACGCATGGACACGGCGCCGACGCAGTTCTGATCACGGCCGCGACGGATTCAAATCAGCCGATTGAGCTCGCGGCGCGTGTCTCGCGTTTGAAAGGTCGTGTGATTGTCGTCGGCATGACGGGCATGCAGGTTCCGCGTCAACCGTTTTTTAGTCGCGAGTTGAAACTGATCATTTCGATGTCGTATGGGCCAGGCCGTTACGATCCTGATTACGAAGAGCGCGGACGCGATTATCCACTCCCGTACGTTCGCTGGACCGAGAAGCGAAACATTGAAAGCTTTCTCGAACTCATCGGCGACGGGCGCGTAGACGTCGAACGGTTGACGACACATCGCTTTCCAATCGCCGAAGCGGATCGCGCTTACCAGTTGATCTCGGGCGACACGCAGGAGCCGTATCTCGGTGTGCTGCTCAACTACGATCCGCAAAGCGAGATCGTGCGGCAAGTGAATTTGAGCGCGGCGCCCGCGAGCCGCAAATCAGAAAAGGCGATTGGCCTGGGAGTGATAGGCGCCGGCGGCTACGTCCCCGCAATGTTGTTGCCTCACTTCAAAATCGAAGGTGTTGGATTTCGTTCGATAGCCACGGCTTCGGGTGTTTCGGCCCACGACGTTGGCAAGAGATTTGGATTCGCCTATGCGGTTTCGAGCGCGGACGAGGTGCTTGAAGATGAGGGCGTGAACCTGATCGTAATCGGCACACGACACGATTTGCACGCCGAACTCGCGCGCAAGGCGCTCGAACGCGGAAAGCACGTGTTTGTCGAGAAGCCGCTTGCTTTGAACGACGAACAGTTGGACTCAGTTCTCGAAGCGGCAGGAAGATCGACGGGCAAGTTGATGGTCGGCTTCAATCGCCGGTTTTCGCCGCATGCACAACGCGCGAAGGAAGTTTTTGCCGATCGAGAAACTCCGCTTTCAATACTCTATCGCGTCAACGCGGGCCGCATTCCGAAAGAGCACTGGACGCAAAACGCGGAGGAAGGCGGCGGACGCATCGTCGGAGAGGTTTGTCATTTCGTCGATCTGATGCAGTTTTTAACCGGAGCGCCGCCGGTGTTTGTGTTTGCTGAGTGCGTCAGTGCGAAGTCGAGCAGGATCGTCGATGCCGATTCGGTTTTCATCACGCTGCGCTTCGCCGACGGATCGAACGGCAGCGTCGCGTACCTGAGCGAGGGCGACAAAGGCTTGGCGAAAGAGCGCGTGGAGATCTTCGGCGACGGAAAGGTTTTTGTGCTCGACGACTTTCGACGCGCCACGATTTACAAAGACGGACGCGAAGAACAGTTGACGTTAAAAGCGCAGGACAAAGGTCAGCAGAGGCAGGTGCGAGAGTTCTGCGCGAGCGTGCTTGCAGGTGGCAGGGCGCCGATCGCGCTCGATGATCTGGCGGCGACGACGCGCGCCACGTTTCGCGTGCTTGATTCACTTCGTGAGCATCAATCGTTTGAGATCTAAGCCACAAGGAAGCACAAAAAGCACAAAAAGCAATGTGTGGGATCGCGGGGATTGTTAGTTTAGAACCGGAGAGACTCATTGGCCCGATGCTCGAGAGTGTTGAGCATCGCGGGCGAGACGATCAGGGAGTTTGGGTTTCGGAGCCGATCGATTCCGACGGCCGGCGCGCCTGCCTGGGCCACCGCCGCCTCGCCATCATCGATACAAGTCCCGGCGGTCACGAGCCGATGTTGTCGCATGATGGCCGCTACGTCCTCACGTTCAATGGCGAGATTTACAACTATCGCGAACTGCGCGAACAACTGCGTTCGCTGGGTCATAACTTTCGCACGGACAGTGATGCTGAAGTTTTACTCGCCGCCATCGGCGAATGGGGCTGGCAGGCAGTTGACGCGTCTCAACGGCATGTTTGCCTTCGCCGTTTGGGACAACAAAGATCGCACACTCACGCTCGTCCGCGATCACGTCGGCATCAAGCCTCTTTACTACGCCTTCATTCCCGCTCGCGCCGGTGCGCCCGCTGCTTTTGTCTTCGGTTCCGAGATAAAAGCAATTCTCGCCATCGCGTTTGCTGAAGGCGGAGATCAATCCCGAGGGGCTGCACCAGTTTCTAACTTTTCTCTGGTCGCCGGATCCAAACACCTTGTTTGCAAACGTGAAGACGGTCCCGCCCGGACATCTGCTTCACTTTCACGACGACGAGATCAAACTCACGCAGTGGTGGGACATTTCGTTCGACACCATCGAAGAAGGCAAAAACGAAGAATGGTGGCGCGAACGCGTGCTCGACACACTCGATCGCGTCGTGAAGATGGAGATGGTGGCCGACGTGCCGCTCGGCTCGTTTCTCTCCGGCGGCATCGACTCCTCCGGAATCGTCGCGATGATGAAACGTCACAGCAACGGACGCCCAATCAGCACTTACACCGTCGGCATCGAGAGCGAGGATCTGCGCTACGACATCATTCCCGACGACGTGCGCTGGGCGCGCCGCGTCAACGAGCAATTGCAGACTGACTATCACGAGATCATGTTGAAACCATCGGTGGCGGATCTGTTGCCGAAGCTGGTCTATCACATGGAAGAGCCGCCGATCGATATGGCGATTCCGAGTTATCTCGTTTCGAGATGCGGCGCGCGAAACGCTGACCGTGATGCTTTCAGGCATGGGCGGCGACGAGGTGTTTCGCGGGCTATCCGCGCCAGATGGCGATGAAGATCGCGTCGGCGTTTGATCCCGTGCCAAACATGCTGCGCCGCCCATTGATGAACACAGTCGCGGGCGCATTGCCCGGTGGTTTGCCGGGTAAACTGACTGCGCCACTCCGAAACGCGAAAAAGTTTGCACGCAGCGCCGCGCTCGACTTCGAAGATCGTTACCTCGGTTACGGAACTTACTTCACGAATGAAACAAAGCGACGCCTCTACTCCGACGAGTGGCGCACGCATCACGACGCGAATACGATCCCTACGCCGCTCATCGCGCTTACTTCGCCCGCGCCGCGCGAGGCCGCGCCGTTGAATCAGCTTCTCTACGTCGATCTTAAAACGTTTCTGCCGTGCCTGAATCTGCTGACCACTGACAAAACGTCGATGGCGGCGAATCTCGAGGTGCGGGTGCCGTTTCTGAATCGCGAGATGATCGAAATGGCCGCGCGCATGCCGCCGCGGCTAAAGCTGCGCGGACTGAAACGGAAGTACGTGCTGAAACGAGCCCTCGAATCGGTGTTGCCGAAAGACGTGGTCTGGCGAAAAAAGGCCGGGTTTGGAGCACCGATACGTTCGTGGCTGCGCGGCCCCCTACGTCCGATGATCAGCGACCTGTTATCGGAGGAGACCGTGAAACGCCGCGGGATCTTCCGTCCGAAGGAAGTAAACCGGGTACTGGAGGCGAACTTTTCCGGCCGCGAGGACTACAACTTACAGGTTTTCCAGCTCCTTGGGCTCGAACTCTGGCAGCGCACTTTCCTCGATAGCCACTAAAAGCACATCCTTTGGAGTGCGGCGGCTTGACGCCGCTTTTCTTTCCGGGACCGAAGATCAAGACAAAAGCGGCGTCAAGCCGCCGCACTCCAAATGTGCAAAACATTGACAAGCACATTCGGGCGGTCTAATCTGCATTTGGCGAGTCACCCTGGCTCAGCGACCTTTAGAGCCCTCACGGCCTCGAAAGTCTTTAGCCCACAGCCATGATCGGATTGGACGACCTCGAAATATCATCAGGCAATGGACTGCACTCGGCGTTACCGTCCGAGGAGAGTCGGTGTGTGCTGCTGGTCGAAGACGATCCGGCGCTGCGACGATACCTCGAGGTGGTGCTCCAACGTGCGGGCTACGCGGTTTTGTCCGCGGGAGATGGTCTGGAGGCGATGAAGTTTCTGCTGAGTCGCGACGTGGACGTGATGGTCACTGATGCTCTAATGCCGAACCTCGATGGATATGAGTTGTGCCGTTTCGTGAGGAACAGCCAGCAGCTGGCTCACCTGCCGGTAATCTTGCTCAGCGCCCTGGATCCGCAGAAACTCAACCGACGAATCCGAGCAAGTGAATGCGTTTCTCGCCAAGCCCGTCTCGCCTGAAGACTTATGCTCAAAACCATCCACAGACTTACACGGATTAATCCGGTAATCCGTGATTAATTCCTGTTACTGAATCAGCGTATCAACGGTGTAAGAATTCCCTGGGCTGAGGCGACTGCTTCGTAAGTGCAGTGGCCGGCGTAGGTGTTCACGCCTTCCTTCAAACCGGGATCGCTGTGTGATCGCTTCAAGGAAACCTTTGTTTGCGAGTTTCAGAGCGTAAGGCAGCGTTGCATTGGTCAGTGCAAACGTTGAAGTGCGTGGCACTGCGCCCGGCATGTTTGCGACGCAGTAGTGCAGCACACCTTCAACGTAGTAGGTCGGATTCGAATGCGTGGTCGGGTGCGTAGTCTCGATGCAGCCACCCTGATCGACTGCCACGTCAACGATCACTGCGCCGTTCGGAACTTCCTTCAGCATGTTTCTGCGTGACAAGTTTTGGCGCGGCAGCGCCGGGCACCAGCACGGCGCCGACGATCAGATCAGCTTGCGAGATCGCATCGTGGATCATGTAGGCGCTGGACGCGAGCGTTGAGATCTTCGAGAGGAAAATGTCGTCGAGTTCGCGCAATCGATCGAGATTGTTGTCGATGATGGTGACGTGCGCGCCCATGCCGACTGCGATCTTCGCGGCATTCGTGCCGACCACGCCGCCGCCGATAATCACAACTCGCGCTGCCGGCACACCCGGAACGCCGCCCAGCAGAATTCCGCGTCCGCCACTCATCTTCTCGAGATAGTGCGCGCCGACCTGGATCGCCATGCGTCCCGCGACTTCCGACATTGGCGTCAACAACGGCAAGGTGCCGCGTCGATCGGTGATCGTTTCGTAAGCGATGCCGGTGACTTTTCGTTTCAGCAACTCTTGAGTGAGTTCGACGATCCGGAGCGAGATGCAGATAAGTGAAGAGCAGTTGACCTTCGCGCATGCGCGGATACTCGGGCGCGATCGGTTCTTTCACTTTTACGATCATGTCGGCGCTGGCCCAGACGTCGTCGGCGGAAGCGATGATCGTGGCGCCGGCGCGTTCGTAGAGTGAATCTTCAAAGCCGGAACCTGCGCCCGCATCTACCTCGACCCTGATTTCGTGACCCGCATCCTTGAGCGCGCGTACACCGGCAGGCGTTAGTCCAACTCGATATTCATTGTCTTTGATTTCTTTGGGCAGACCAACGATCACAGTTTTATTCTCCGGTAGTAACGCGATTTGTTAAATGCTTGTAAGAGCGAAGTTCGTTTTTGCAGATGCTGTCATTGCGGCGACTCAACCTGGTCAATCTGCGCGCGTTGCAGCTTGCCGCTGAAGTCGACATAGATCGACTTCCATTCAGAGAAGATATCCAGCACCTGAGTGCCTGCTTCGCGATGACCATTGCCGGTCGCTTTGGTGCCGCCGAACGGCAGATGCACTTCAGCGCCGATCGTCGAGGCATTCACATAAAAGATGCCGGTGTACATTTCGTTCATCGCTTTGAAGGCGCGATTGACGTTTTGCGTGTAGATCGCGGCGGACAGTCCATAACGAACTCCGTTTGCGATCTGAATTGCGTCCTCGAGTGAGTTTGCCGGAATGACGGTCGTCACTGGTCCAAAGATCTCTTCCTGCGAAATGCGCATATCGGGAGCGGCATCAGTGAAGACTGTCGGCTCGATGAAATGACCATTGGCATAATCGCCTCGCGTGAGACGTTTGCCGCCGCAAGCCAGCTTTGCGCCGTCGTCGTTACGTCCGATGCGGATGTAACTCATGATCTTCTCGACGGCGTCGGCGTTGATAACCGGACCAACATCAGTCTTCGGATCGGCGCCGTTTCCGACGCGCAAGCGCCTTCGTATTCTCGACCAGCTTCGTCACAAACTGCTTGTAGACTTTTTTGTGAACCATCAAGCGCGACGAAGCAGTGCAACGTTGCCCTGACGTACCAAAGGCGCCCCAGACGGCGCCTTCAACAGCTAAATCGATATCGGCATCGTCCATCACGATGATGGCATTCTTGCCGCCCATCTCGAGCGAGCAGATCGCGTTGCGTTCGGCGCAGGCGGAAGCGACGATGCGACCGGTTTCAGTGGATCCGGTAAACGAGATCAAACGCAGCGCCGGATGGTTGGTCATTGCCGCGCCGACGGTTTCGCCATAGCCGGTGACGAGATTCACAACACCCGGCGGAATTCCCGCTTCTTCACACGCCTTGACCAGATTGTAAGTCGAAAGCGGCGTGTCTTCGGCGGGTTTGATGACGACGGTATTGCCGCAGATCAGTGCGGGAATCAGTTTCCACGACGGAATCGCCATCGGAAAATTCCACGGCGTGATCAAACCGCAGAAGACCAACCGGCTGGCGCACGCACATCGCAAACTTGTCGCGCATCTCAGCGGGCGTGGTGAACCCGTGAAGTCGCCGTCCTTCGCCGGCGGTGTAGTAAGTGCAGTCAATTGCTTCCTGAACGTCGCCGCCGGCTTCTTTCAGAACCTTGCCCATCTCGCGCGTCATGTCCGCGGTGAATTGTTCCTTGTTGCGGATCAGGATCTCGCCGAGACGAAACAGCAGTTCAGCGCGTTTGGGGGCAGGCGTGTTGCGCCAGCGATCGAAGGCGTCCTGCGCGGCATTGACCGCGGCGTTTACGTCGTCGCTGGTGGAGAGCGGAAAGCGTCCGACGATGTCGCGATTGTCGGCGGGGTTGATGTTTTCAAACATCTCGCCCGACTGGCTGGCGACCCACTTTCCGTCGATGTAGTTTTGATAGGTTTTGACTGCGGCGCGTGCCGCATTGCGCGCCGCGAGTTTGCCGCTGGTTTTTGAGATTGCCTTCTTTGCCTGAGCCATATTGATTATTGCCGATTGTCGATTGCCAATTGCCGATTGCATGTGAGCTTCCAAACCTACAATTGGCAATCGGCAATTGCCAATCGGCAATGTCATTATTGATAAGTGAACTGCACGATCAGCGGTAGCAGTCGATCGCCCTTCTGGATCTCTCTGATCCTGGTCACATTCAGAACGATCGGATCGCCGGGTTTGAGTCCACTCAACACGCGTTGAAAATCTGCGAGTGAAGTTACCGGCAGTGCGATTGATGCGATTGATCACGTCGCCTTCGGCATAGCGCGGCGCGACCGGTAGGCGGAACGCGAATCTCGGCGATCAGTCCGTTCGGATCGATCTCTTTAACGTAGAGACCCTGAACGCCGGTCAGGTGACGGTCGGCGATCAGTTGCGGCGTCAGTTCCGCGAGCGTGATGCCGAGATGCAGCGCGTTGCCGCGTGGATTGGCGTCTTTGGAGTCGCCTTTGGCTGGTGCAATCCACTCGCGCGTGCTTGATGTAGGTCGTTCACCCAACGCGACGCTGACAGTTCTTCTTCTCGAGTTTGCCGTTGACGTCTCGCAGAAAACGCGAGTGTGACCTGCTGGCCCACCGGCGTGCTTGCAACACGTTGAATCAGATCCTGCGCGTTGATAACCGGAGCGCCTTCAAACTCAACGATGATGTCGCTTGCCTGCAGACCGGCTTTCGCTGCCGGAGTCGTTTGGCCGTTTTCAGTCGGCGTGACGGAAGTGATGATCGCGCCCTTTGCTTCCGATAGACCATAAACTTTCGCAAACTCTTCATGCACGGATTCCAGAGTGATCCCGAGATATCCGCGCTTAACTTTGCCCTGCGCGATCAATTGTTTGTAGACGAAATTGGTTTCGTTTGCAGGCAGGGCGAATCCGATGCCGTTGTAGTCGCCGGTCGAAGTCGCGATTTGCGAATTCATGCCGATAACTTCGCCGCGCATGTTGACGAGTGGTCCACCACTGTTGCCACGATTGATGGCGGCGTCAGTTTGCAGAAAGCGTTGGAACACGTTGAAGTACGGGACTCTCTCGTTCCTTCTTGGAAATGATTCCGGCGGTGACGGTTTGGTCCAGGCCGAAAGGCGAACCCATCGCCAGCACCCAATCGCCGACCTGCGCTGCGTTGGAATCGCCAAGCGTGACGGTCGGAAGATCCTTCGGCGCTTCGATCTTGATCACGGCGACGTCGGTTTCGGAGTCGACGCCGACGACCGTGCCGCGATACTTCTCACCCGACTGCAAGCCGACAGTGATCCGCGCTGGCGTCTTCGATCACGTGATAGTTCGTCAGAATGTAGCCCTTGGGACTGACGATGAAGCCGCTGCCAACTCCGCGCGGTCGGACGTCGCTGCTGGCGGCGGAACATATCGAGCAGCGGATTGCTTGGCGATTGGTCTTCTTTGTCTTCTTCCTTTTCGCTCGACTCCGGCTGCGCCTGGGTGGTTTCGATGTTGACGACGGCAGGCTCAACACGACGCGCAATCTCGGCAAACGAGGCGGACAAGCGCTTCGGGCGCGCGCGCAATCTGCATTTCGGGCTGCGCGACGTTGGTCCGGCCGGACAACATCGCTCCGATGCCGATGCCGGCGAGTAAACAAGCGACGGCCAGCGCGGCGATCCAAACGCGCAGCTTGCGCAGAATCGTTCGTTCCTGTTCTGTCGTGTTGTTTTTAGAGACGTCAAACATATTTCACCACCTTCTTGATAAGCCGGAGATCCGCGCCCCAGGGAAAGGGGCTAGAGTATAGCGAAAGGGGTGTCGGGGAGCAAAAAGAAGGTGTGAACCTGGAAGCATGAGCGGGGCAAGCCATTCTTCATGTTCTGCAGTGAGCAGGAATGGTGTACTGGTTTAGTTGTGCAGACCGAAATGATCAGAGGAAATAACAAGTAAGGAAGGTGGCTTGCTCCCGCTCATAGTGTCTGCTTATGGCCGCAAAAGCACCTTCAACACGCCGCGCGCGGCGGCGCGGCGCATCGCATGAACGCCATTCGACAGTGGATACTCTTCACTGATAAGGCTATCGACGTCGATTGCAGCTTTTTTCAACAAGTCGAGAGCCGGGGTGAAAGCGTCCACAACGCGAACCGACGATCGAAATCTCATCAACGACGATCCGCGCGGCGTCCAGTTCCGTTTTTCCGTGAAAAGTCGACTTCAGAACCAGTTGGCCCTTTGGACGGAGCAGATCGAGTGCGAGGCCAAATCCCGTTGCGGCGCCTGAAGCTTCCACGACGACGTCAAACTGCCGCTTCCGTTTGGCTGCTTGCTTTGGGAGTGGCGGTTTCGATGCCGCGTCTTTCTGCGATTCGCAGTTTGGAAGAATGCTTTCCGATCAGAAGCAGCGACGCGCCGGTGAGTGCGAGCACTTGCGCGCAGAGCAGTCCGAGTTTGCCGTCGCCAATGACTGCCACGCGATCGGATCTCGCAGATCGATACGCGTTCGAGAATTCCGCAGGCAGCGGCAAGCGGTTCAGTGAAGACTGCGTGTTCGTCAGGAACGTCCTTCGGAACGGGAAACAGATTCTCGGTCGGGAAGTCTGAAGAAACTCAGCGTGCGCGCCGTCACGTCCGACGGATGCCGAGCACGGTTCGCAAAGGGCAATGTCTTGAGTCGCCGGCGCGGCAGAGTTCGCAGCTTGCCGCAGCCTGCATTTATCTCGCCAACAACGCGCTGGCCAACGAGTGCGCGATCAGTGCTGTCTTCGACGACGCCGACAAACTCGTGTCCGATCGTTCCATTGAAACCCGCATACCCACGCGCGATCTCCAGATCGGTGTTGCAAATGCCTGACAGGAGCACACGCACGAGCGCCTCGTCAGGGCGATCCGGGTTTCTTCAATCTTCTGAAGTGAAAGGCGTTTTCTTTTCGACGCGGAGGGCGAGCATTGATTAACTGACTAAAACGTCTTGCTCCGCGTGTACGCATTTTGCGGCGTGAGTTCGATGGTCTGCTTCGGTCCGCCGACTGTTACCGGCAAGCGCCACTCGAGTTGCTCGTCGCCTGAAAGCGTGGCGTGCAACCACCAACTGCCCGGCGCGAGCATCACCGCTCCCTGTCCCTGTTTATCCAAACGAGCGTTGACTGGCGAGCGGCCTTTCATACGTTCCTTCAGAAAGTCTTCAAAGCGTTTGCCTGCGCGTGGCTCGGTGAAGAACTCGTGACGCACGGCGACAATATCAACCGGATAAAGACTCACAGCCACATCGAGCGACGGACCAACACTCTCCGGCGGCTGCCGGATAACGATCTGTAAAGTCGTCGTTTGCCTGATCGGATCTGACATCGGAGGCGCTGGCCGGAAGTTGTCGATAGATCAACCAGCCCGCGCCGACCAGCAAAACAATCAAAGCCACTTGTAAAGCCAGGATTGCGAGACCGCGAAACGTGGCGGCGGACTTCAATGCGGGAAATCTTGAAGACCGCATCAATTGCTACTGCTGCTGTCCTTTCAGACCGCGAACGAAATCGACCAGCGAGTTCGATCTCTTTTTCTTTGAGCTTGTCGGCAAACGCCGGCATGTTGCCGCGCACGTTTCGTCCATTCATGATCGAGTTGAAGATGCGTTCGTCGCTGACTTCAGCCTGCCACTGTGGATCGGACAGATCGCGCGCGTGGCTAAACTTACCCTTCGAAGTCTTCGCCTTGCCGTCATTGCCATGACACGAGACGCAATAGCGGCGATACAATTGCGGCGCCGGGCGTTGCATATTGGTCTCGCGAGTCGCGCTCACGGCGACCAAAAGCAAGCGCCAAACGAACGAGATCGCATCGGCGGCCATCATAACCAAATCGAACAGTCACAAAAGAGGCACAAAGCGCACAATTGAGCAGGCAACCTAAAAATCCGAAGATACTTTGTGCTTTGTGTGACCCGTTTGTAGCTTGTGAAATTGGGCGAATGTTGGTATCATTAGTAAGTTATCCCGTAACCGCATAAATCAGGACAACTCAATTGACTGAAATCGAGATCAACAAGCTGCGTGAAGAGTGTGGCGTCTTCGGAATCTACGGACATCCGGAAGCCGCGCGATTGACTTACCTGGGTTTGTACGCGCTTCAGCATCGCGGCCAGGAATCGTGCGGCATCGTCGCTTCGGATGGCTCCGAGCTGCGACTCGAACGCGCCATGGGTCACGTCTCCGAAGCGTTCAATCAAACGCATCTGGATCGCCTGCGCGGCTCGAGCGCGATCGGCCACGTGCGTTATTCAACCGCCGGCGAAGTCTCGATTCTCGAAGCGCAGCCGTTTCTGGTCACTTGCCAGCACGGGCAGATCGCAGTTTGTCACAACGGAAATCTTCCGTTCGCGCGCGAAGAGCGACAACGACTCGAACGCGACGGCGCGATCTTTTCTTCAACTTCCGACACTGAAGTGGTGCTTCACGGCGTGGCGCGTTCGCGTTTGCCGGTGCGCGAAGCGATACCGCAAGTTTTGCGCGAAACTGAAGGCGCATTTTCGATGCTCTTTCTGACGCCTTCGGAGTTGATCGTCATTCGCGACAGCTCGCGGCTTTCGTCCGCTCGCTTTGGGCCGTCTCGGCGATGCGTGGGTAGTCGCTTCGGAAACGTGCGCGTTTGATCTGATCGACGCTCAATACGTTCGCGACGTCGAACCGGGCGAGATGATCGTGATCGATCAGGACGGTTTGCGATCGTCGCATCCGTTGCCGCCGCAGAAGCATTCGATGTGTCTCTTCGAGCACGTCTATTTTGCGCGGCCTGATTCATTGATCTACGGCAAGTCGATCAACGAATCGCGACACAAGATGGGCCGGCGGCTTGCTGTCGAGCAACCTGCGGATGCTGACATCGTAGTGCCCGTGCCTGACTCGGGCGTCGCAGCGTCGATTGGTTATGCGGCGGAAAGCGGTTTGAGTTTTCGTTTTGGTCTGGTGCGAAACCACTATGTTGGACGCACGTTCATCGAGCCGCGACAGTCGATTCGTTCGTTTGGAGTTCGCATCAAACTCAATCCCGTGCGCGATCTGATCAACGGCAAGCGCGTGGTTTTGATCGACGATTCGATCGTGCGTGGCACGACGTCGAAAAAGATCGTGCGCATGGTTCGCGAGGCGGGCGCGAAAGAGATCCACGTGCGCATCAGTTGTCCGCCGACGATCAGTCCGTGTTACTACGGCGTCGATACACCAAACAAATCGGAACTCATTGCGGCGAAGATGACCGTTGAAGAGATACGAAAGTTTATCGAGGCCGACTCGCTCGGGTATCTGTCGCTTGAGGGAATGATCGCGGCGACGGGATTGAGTGCGGATGCATCGTGTGTCGCTTGCTGGAATGGGAAGTATCCGACGCGGATCACGCGAGAAGCGGAGACGTATGTGGGAACGCGAACATGAATCGGTGAGTGCTGAAAGCTGATATGTTGCTACTTATTTATATCGTCTCCACATTGGGAGCGTCAGCAGAATATCCTCGCCAGTGACGCAAAGGCGCAAAGGGATTTCGGCGCCGCCTTTGCGCCTTTGCGCCTTTGCGAGGAAAGTGTTTCAGCGCAAACACAGGATCGTCCCGATCGAAGTTTTCCAGGTACTCGAGCTGCCGCTGAATGTTCACGAAGCCTCACTCGTTAAATCTGAAAAGGGATACTTCCTGAAACTCTCTCTCGCGAATAGTTCAGAGTTCAAAATGATTGGCCTGAGATACTCGCTCGCGTACGATCGACTCCTCAGAATCAGCCGCAAACCATTAGTCAACCGGACTGAAGGCTTCTCGATACCGGCATACACAACGAAGAGTTTGACTTTCAAAACTCCGATCAAGTTCAAACCAAAGGATGGAGAGCGACTGGTGCTTGATGCTGGAGCAGGTTGTCTCTCGTGAATCGATCTGGGAAGTGGTGAAAGCGAAGGAGGCTTTCGAAGCGTATGCCCGGGGCGATTATTCCGTGATGCCGGTCGTGCTGCGCGTGGCGAATCAGGTCGATGCCCCACTGTTCCGACGCGTGATCTTACAGAAGATAATGGGACGAGCGACCAGAGGCTGTGGTTGTGCGATTGCAGTTCTTCTGGCGGTAGCCGTTGTTGGCGGCTATGCGGCGTGGCGGTACGTCTTGCCGTGGTGGAGAACGCAGCCACCGCCGGCGTCCGGCGGCGAACTGACGATTCGTATCCTCGATGTTGGCCCAATCAATGGCGATTCGATCTGATCTCTTCACCGACAGGCAAGACTGTGCTGATCGACGCCGGCGATACGACAAAAGGCAAAACTGTGGTCGAGGCACTGAAGCGTCACAACATTCAGCAGCTCGATTATTTCATCGCCACGCATCCGCATCCGGATCACATGGGTGGCGCCGCTGAAGTTTTCAAAGCAGTCAAGGTTTTAAATGTAATCGATAACGGCCAACCGCCGAGTGTGCCCGCAGAGCTTGCCCCCGCGCCAAAGCAGACCGGCTGCCAGGAAACCAGCGAACACGAAGGCCGCGAACACCAAAGCAGCGAAGCCGTGCTATCCCTCACGAAGTTTTATGACGACTACAAAGAAGCAGTGAAGACGAGTGGCGCTCAATATGGGACCGCGCAGCCGGGACGAAGTACGATCTCGGCGGCGGCGCTTTGTTGACGATCCTCGCGCCCTCGGAACCGTTGTTTGCGAAAGACAAGATGGGTACTGGCGGGAACGAGGCAAACGCAAACTCGATCGTGGCGCGTTTGGATTACGGATCGTTTTCGATGTTGTTGGCGGGCGACGCCGAAGAGTCAGACCGAGCATCGGTTGCTTACGAAAGAGTTGGATCTGCAAGCCAAGGTGCTGAAAGTTTCGCATCACGGATCGAAGTACGCTTCGTCCGCGGATTTTCTGAATCGAGTAAAGCCCGAGATCGCGATCGTCTCGTGTGGCGCATGGAACCGTTATGGTCATCCGTCTCAGGCAGTGCTCGATCGCTTGCGCGCGCGCAAACGTGAAACTCTATCGCACTGACTTGCAGGGCGAGATCACGATCACGACGCGCGGCAAAGAAAATGAAGTGATAGTTAAAGCGGCGAAGGAAACCACCGAGGATCTCTGGGCCGGCCGGACCGCGCAGAAAGATGATTCATCTCGTTCCGGTTTTATTGCTTACGGCGACTTCGGTCCACCACCACGGACAACCAGGAAGAGTGAGCAGAAGTGAGCCTTTGGTACTTGGTGCTTTGTGTTTTGTACTTTGTATTTGAGTCGTAGAAGGCACCAAGCACAAAGCACCAAGCACAAAGCACGAAGTACAAAGCACCAAGCACAACCAAATGCCCAAGCCCATCTCATACAGCGACGCCGGCGTTGATATCGACGCCGCGACTCGCGCCACTGACAAGATCAAAGAACTCGCGCGCCGGACTTTCAACCAGCGCACGCTTTCGGAAATCGGAAGTTTTGGCGGCATGTTTGACGGCGCGTTTCCGAATCTTGCGCAGCCGGTGCTCGTCGCCTCAGCGGACGGCGTCGGCACAAAACTCAAGATCGCTTTCGCGACGGGTGTGCACAACACGGTCGGGCGAGATCTCGTCAATCACTGTGTCAACGACATCCTGGTCCAGGGCGCGCGCCCGCTTTTCTTTTTGGACTACATCGCCACCGGAAAGTTATCGCCGGATGTTGTCGCCGGCATCGTCGAAGGGGTGACGAATGGTTGCCGTGAAAATGGTTGCGTGTTGCTGGGTGGTGAAACGGCGGAGATGCCGGGTTTTTACCAGGACGGCGAATACGATATCGCGGGTTTCATCGTCGGCGTAGTCGATCGCGAAAAGGTCATCGACGGCAAAGACGCATCGCTCCGGGCGACGTTTTGCTGGCGCTGCCTTCGGCCGGACTGCACACGAATGGCTACTCGCTCGCTCGCAAACTATTTTTCGAAGTAGCGGGCTACAAACCCGACACACAAGCTGCCGGAACTGGGGATGACGGCGGGTGAGGCGCTGCTGTTGCCGCATCTCAGTTATCTGAAACCGCTCGATGGCCTGCTCGATAAGGGATCGATCAAAGGGTTGGCCCACATCACAGGGGGCGGACTTACCGACAACATTCCACGCATTCTTCCGGAGGGCACGGCGGTAAAGATCGACAAGGGTTCATGGACCATACCGCCGTTGTTCGAGTTGCTGCGCCGGCTCGGGAACGTTTCCGAAAGCGGAGATGTATCGCACGTTCAATATGGGTATCGGGATGGTGATCGTTTGCGCGGGTGAGGACGTCGCAGCCATCGAGACGCACTTGCGTTGAGCGTGACGAAACGTGTTACGAGATCGGAAGCGTCGTGAGCGGGAATCGTGAGGTATCGATCTGAACGGCTTCGGGAAGAAAAGAATTGCGATTCTGATTTCCGGTCGTGGATCAAACATGCTTGCGTTGAGCGACGCGATCGCGGCGGGAGCAATCCCAAATGCCGAGATCGCGGTCGTGCTCAGCGACAAACCCGGTGCTCCCGGTCTGGCAATCGCGAAAGAGCGCGGGCATCGAAGCGCGGGTCGTTGAACGCCGTGGCCGCAATCGTGAAGAGCACGAGCGGGAGATGATTTCCGTCCTGCGCGAGCATCGGGTGGATCTTGTTTGTCTTGCCGGATACATGCGTCTGTTGTCGCCGTGTTTCATCGAGGCGTTTCGAGGAACGGATAGTCAACATACATCCGAGTCTTTTGCCCGCGTTTCCGGGACTTGATGCGCAACGACAGGCGCTCGAGCATGGCGTGAAAGTGAGCGGCTGCACGGTTCATTCGTTGACGAGACGCTTGATGGTGGACCAATCATCGCGCAGCGTGCCGTGCCTGTGATGGAAGGGGATACGGTGGAGACACTCTCCGCGCGAATCCTCGAACAGGAACACAAACTTTATGTGGAAGCGGTGGCGAGGGTAATAGGTACAAGATTTCAGGATTTTCATGATTATCAAGATGAATCCTGTCAATCTTGATAATCCAGTAATCTTGCTCTAACTATCTTTCAGCCCAACGATTCCGCCCGCTGGTACGCCGCCCAAACAGCTTTCGACAGCACCGTCCGCAAACCGCCTTTCTCCATCTGATAGATCGCTTCCGCCGAAGTGCCGCCCGGTGACGTCACCATGTTCCGCAACTCCGCCGGATGCTTGTGCGACTCTCTTGCAAACAAAACCGCTCCCAGCATCATCTGATGCACCAGCTCCTGGGCCACGTGTCTCGAAAATCCCATGTGGACGCCGGCATCGATCAGCGCCTCCATCATCAGAAAGATGTACGTTGGTCCGGTGGCACTCAAAGCAGTTGCCATATCGATTTGACGTTCGTTCTCGACACGAACAGCTTTGCCGAGCGCTTCGAGCATCGCGCAAACCTGGCTCTCCTGCTTCTCATTCACTTCCGCGCTCGCGGTCCATGCAGTTACGCCTTCGCCAATTTGTGCCGGCGTGTTTGGCATCGTGCGCACGACGAGGCATGCAAGAGTTCTTCCGCGATTGTTTCGATCTTCGCGCCCGCGACGATCGAAACAACGAGTTGTTCCTGGTGAACTGAGCCCTTTGAGTTCTTCGAGCACGCTGTGCAAACGTTGCGGCTTCACGGCGAGTACAAGCATGGAGCTGTCATCCGGGCCTTCAGGATAGGTCTGCCAGACGGCCTCGCGGTTTTGTTCAAACATCTCGACGCCATACTTCACGTGCATCTCTTCGCGCCGGGCCACGCGCGGATGACTCCCGACAATCTGTTCGGGAGCAACCAGTTTTTTGCGCAGCAGTCCCGCAATGATGGCTTCGGCCATCACGCCGCAACCAATGAAAGCCAGCCGGCAGTTACTCAGAGGATTTGTCTCGATTGTTTCAGTTATCATTTGTGACACTCGCTTTGAAAACGAGGATAGCGCACCCTTCGATAGTTGAGCTACTCTATCGATCTGATGAGTACCCCGATGAACATCGACGAACAACTCGCTTATCTCGGCAAAGGGACCACCGAGATCATTCGCGAGGCCGAACTGCGTGCGAAGCTCGAGAAGTCGGCCAAAACCGGCAAGCCGCTGCGCGTGAAGCTTGGGGCCGATCCGACCGCTCCCGATATTCATCTGGGCCACACAGTCGTAATTCGCAAGCTCCGCGCTTTTCAGGAGCTGGGCCACATCGCGATTTTTCTGATCGGCGACTTCACCGGCATGATCGGCGACCCTTCCGGGCAAAAACGCCACGCGCCCCCAGCTCACGCGCGATGAGATCAACGCCAACGCCGAAACTTACAAGCAACAGATCTTCAAGCTGCTCGATCCGGAAAAAACAGTCATCGATTTCAACTCACGCTGGATGGACACGCTCGGTTCGGCAGGTTTCCTGCGGCTCGCAGCCCACGTCACAGTGCGACAGATACTCGAGCGCGACGATTTTCAACAACGACTCGAAGCGAATCGACCGCTCGCGCTGCACGAAGTTATGTATCCGCTCGTGATGGCTTACGACTCCGTCGCGCTCGAAGCTGACGTCGAGCTGGGCGGAACGGATCAGAAGTTCAACCTGCTGATGGGCCGCAACCTGCAACGAGAGTATGGACAGGAATCGCAGGTCGCGATGATCACGCCGCTGCTCGAAGGAACTGACGGCGTGCAAAAGATGTCGAAGAGTTTGGGCAACTACATCGGCATCAACGAGCCGCCGCAGGAGATCTTCGGCAAGGTCATGTCGATCTCGGATGATCTGATGTGGCGCTACTACGAGCTCTGCACCGATCTGGCGCCTAGCGGCAATAGCTTCGCTTCGTGAAAACACAAATGGAGGCGGGCGCAATCCGCGCGACATCAAAGCGGATCTGGCGAAGCGGATCGTGGCTGATTTTTATTCCGAAGCTGACGCGCGCAAAGCGGAAGAAGAGTTTACGGCGATGTTTCGGAATAAGCAGACGCCGGATGTCATTGAGGAGCGGGAGTTGGCGTCCGGAACGTGGAAGTTGCCGAAGCTGCTGGTGGAACTCGCGCTCGTTTCATCGATGGCGGAGGCGCGACGGCTCATCGAACAGGGCGGAGTTTACGTCGAAGGTGAACGGCGGACGCAAACTGATTTCGAAGTCAGTATCACACCGGATCAGTCGTTTTTGATCCAGGTCGGAAAGCGCCGCTTCGTGCGTGTTAAGGGTTTGTAACTTCAGCTCACTGCATGTCTGCAACACTGGCAACCGAAGACATCCTGATCATCGAAACGCCTGAGCGTGTGCCGTTGCACTTCGCGCTCGCGTCGATCGGAAACCGGTTTCTTGCCTGCGCGATAGACCACACGATTCAATGGCTGGCGCTCGCGGTTATCGCAATCGCTTCGCTCATACTCGCAAACTTTTCAAGTCATCGAACTACTGATGTCGAGCGCGCCGAAGTGGGTCTACGCGCTCATGGTCCTCTTGCTGTTTCTAATCTTCTCGAGTTACTTCGCCTTCTTCGAGTGGATTTGGAACGGACAAACTCCGGGCAAGCGATGGTTGAAGTTGAGAGTTATTCGTGAAGACGGCCGCCCGATCACATTTTGGGAAGCCGCGGTGCGAAACCTGCTCCGCACCTTGGACATGCTGCCATTTCCGTTTTACTCAATCGGACTGATCGCCGTGTTTTCGACGTGCGCGGGATCAACGCGTGGGCGACATGGTGGCCGGCACGGTTGTCGTTCGTGAACGTGAAGCAGAGGCGCCGGCGTTTGCGGAAGTGTTTGCGAGTCCGGTCAGCGATCCGGCGCTTGCGCCGATCCTTTAAGCCGGTGGATTTCACTGCCAGTTTGAGCACGTTGACCGAAGCCGAGATTCAGGTTGTGGAAACCTTTCTCCGGCGACGCTGGGAACTTTCCGACGTGCCACGGCAATGGATGGCGTGGCGAGTTTCGCTTCCGATTCTTTACAAAATTCGACCTACTTACGATCTCGCCACTTTTACTTACGAAGGGTTTCTCGAAGAGCTACTCCATCGATATTTGCGGGAACATCGGTTCGTTGCCGGTGCGTAATTGCCGCAGTTGCTTGAGGCCCTCAGTCTTTGCTAGTCTTCAAGGTTTTTGTTGGGTGGGAAATTCATAACAGGGGATACGGAAATGAGTAAGGACGTTTTTATTCTGGGAGGAAAGCGCACGCCGATGGGCGAGTATGTCGGCGCGCTGAAAGATGTTTCGGCGATCGATCTTGGGGCGGTTGCAGCGCGCGGTGCGCTCGAAGCCACCGGGGTCAGCCCCGACGAGATCGACCACGCAGTGATGGGTAACGCATTGCAGACTTCAGGTGACGCGATTTATGGCGCGCGGCACGTCGCGCTCAAGGCTGGAGTGCCTTTCGAGCGGCCGGCGTTGACGGTTAATCGACTCTGCGGCAGTGGTATTCAGTCGATAATTTCCGGCGCGCAGATGATTCAGCTTGGCGAAGCGCGAACTTGTTTGGTTGGCGGAATGGAATCGATGTCACAGGCGCCGCACGTCATTCGCGGCGCGCGTTCAGGCTTTGCGCTCGGCCAGGGCAAACTGGAAGACAGCTTGATGGTGGCGTTGCTGGATACTTACTGCAACACGCCAATGGCCGGGACGGCGGAAAATTTAGCGCGCAAGTTTGAGATCTCGCGCGAGGAGCAGGATAAGTACGCGCTTCGATCGCAGCAGGAAGCGAAGCGCGCAACAGACGCGGGCATTTTTGCGGAAGAGATCGTTCCGGTTGAAGTGCCGGCGCGCAAAGGAAGTGTGCAGGTCAAAGTAGACGATCATCCGCGACCTGAAACCACACTCGAGGGACTTGCCAAACTCAAACCGGCGTTTGCAAAGGACGGATTTGTAACCGCGGGAAATGCATCCGGTATTGTGGACGGCGCGGCGGCGCTCGTTATCGCTGGCGAGGATTTTGTAAAGCAGAAGGATTTATCGCCGATGGGCCGGATCGTGAGTTGGGCTTATGCGGGCGTCGAGCCGGACATCATGGGAATCGGTCCGGTGCCTGCAACTCGAGCCGCACTCGAGAAAGCCGGATTGTCGCTGAACGATATCGATCTTGTGGAAGTGAACGAGGCATTTGCGGCGCAGTATCTGGCGGTTGAAAAAGAGTTGGGACTTGATCGCACGCGGACTAACGTCAACGGCGGCGCGATCGCGCTCGGGCATCCACTGGGAGCTACCGGAACGCGTCTGGTTCTGACAGTGCTGCACGAACTGCATCGACGCGGAGGTCGCTATGGTTTGGCGACCGCATGTATCGGCGGCGGCCAGGGTATCGCGATGATCGTCGAGCGGGTCTAACAGCGTCACAAGGGTCTTGGGTCTTGGGTACTTGGGTCTTGGGTCTTGGGTTTCGATGTTAAATCCAGGTCCGAAGACCCAAATCCAAATCCCGAATTTCCGATGAAATCCAAAATCCCGTTGATGTCGTGCCCTCTCCCGAATCGTTCTCTCTGAGTTAAGTATTGGCATACATCGCTTTCGTCCCGTGCGCAGGTGCTAAGTCTCTATTCGGCACGGATATTGCGAATTTTCGCTCAATGACTTTTCGCGCGACTAAATAATGCGTCACAGAGATTTAATAGGTTCAATGATGACTTAGCCTTGCGAAGGTAAGCTGGGCGTGATAGAAGTCGCGTCTTACGTTGTTCACCGCAGTTCGCAATCATCTTTCTCGAATTGAATTTTGTTACTTTCAACTGGCTAACACACCGGCGCAGCCGCAGGGCTGAGGCGCATTCAACGTTAATCACTGCTTAAGGAGTTCCCCTAAATGTCGAAAATAGTAAAGCTCTCTTTTGTATGCTTGTTGGTGCTCGCGCTCAGCACTGTCGCTCTTGCGCAGTCGACCACCACCGGCTCCATCGGAGGCGTCGTCAACAATCCGGCGAAAGAAGTCGTTGCCGGTGCTGCCGTCACCGTGAAGAACCTCGGAACCAATAAGGAAGATACGAGCACAACTGACGACACCGGACGCTTCAAGGTGCCAAACCTGCAGCCGGGTCTTTATTCAGTTACGGTAAGCTCATCCGGCTTCAGTCCCATGACGGTCGACAACTGTGACTGTCGAAATCGGACGTGAGACGACGATTGAAGTCGCCCTCGCGGTTGGACCTGTAACCGGCACGGTTGATGTCACCGCCGAAGCGCCGGCCGTCAACACCATCCAGCCGGACTTCTCCACCAACCTTAACCAGACCTCGATCAACGAACTGCCGGTCAACGGTCGTCGCTGGTCCAACTTCGCAATCCTGACGCCGGGCGCGGTTCCTGACGGCAACTTCGGCCTGATCAGTTTTCGCGGTATCTCCGGGTTGCTGAACAACAGCACCGTTGACGGTGGCGACAACAACCAGGGCTTCTTCTCGGAAGAGCGGGGCCGCACGCGCAGTGCATATTCGATCAGCCAGGCTGCGATTCGTGAGTTTCAGGTCAACACTTCAAACTTCGCGGCTGAGTACGGACGTTCCGCGGGCGGCGTTATCAACGCGGTCACGAAGTCCGGCACCAACGAGTTTCACGGTTCTGCGTTTTTATACAACCGCAACAACAAATGGGGTGCGCGCAACCCGAACACCTTTATCAGTCAGTTGGTTAACGGAGTCTCGACGCGTGTTGCGTTCAAGCCGGAAGATAATCGCTACCAGTTCGGCGGCACCCTCGGTGGTCCCATCGTCAGAGACAAGCTGTTCTTCTTCTTCAGCTACGACGAGCAGAAACGAAACTTCCCGGGCGTCGCGGTGTTCAGCTACTCCCGGGTATCTCAACACGGTCAACCGCACCACGCTTCTGGCGAGAGGTTTGACGACCCCGCAGATCGATTCGGCGTTGGGCTTTATAAACGACCTGACCGGCGAAGTGCCGCGTCGCGGCGATCAACGGTTGTTCCTGCCGAAGATCGACTGGCAGATTAACGGGAGCAATCAATTCACCGCCACCTACAATCGCTTGCGTTGGAAATCGCCTGCCGGAGTTCAGACCGGAGCGACAGTCACGCGCGATCGCGCCGGCTTCGGCGACGACTTCGTCGAGACCGATTCAATCAATCTGCGTTTAGCTTCGACGATTTCGCCCTCGCTCATCAATGAGTTTCGCTTCCAGTGGGCCGACGAGCTCAACGCGCAATTCGCCCAACCACCTTTACCGGGTCAGCCGACGACGGCTAATGGATTTTCACCGCAGGTAGCGTTGACGAACGGAATCACGTTCGGCAAAGCGACATCGCTGGATCGTGTTGCTCTACCTGATGAGAGACGTTTCCAGTTTGCCGATTCGATTACCTACTCGACCGGCAACCATACCTTCAAGTTTGGCACGGACATCAACCACGTGAGAGATATCGACGATAATCTCTTCACCGGAGCCGGTTCTTACACTTACGGCAATATCAACGACTTTATCGTCGACTACACAAACTTCAATACAAATGGAGCGTTGCGGACGGCCGGCGTATTGTGCGCCACCGGAACCCGAACTGCCGGCAAATGCTACACCGCCAACTTCAATCAGGGGTTTGGTCAACCGCGGTTCCAGTTGGAAACGATCGACTGGGCGTTCTTTGCTCAGGACGACTGGCGCGTTACCCCGCGGCTCACGCTTAACCTCGGACTCCGCTGGGACTATGAACAGTTTCCGGAGCCGTTTCTCGTGAATCCGGCCCTGCCGCAAACCGGCAACAAGCCCGCGGACAAGAATAATTTTGGTCCGCGAATCGGTTTTGCGGTGGATGCCAGCGGCGACGGCAAGACGAGCGTCCGCGGTGGGTACGGCATTTACTACGGACGTATTAACGGCACGATCATCATCAATTCGCTGATCAATACGGGTCTCAGCACCGGTCAGGCTGTCAGTTCAGTGGCGCCGGCTTGTCCTGCGACTCCAACGCCCGGCACGCCCCAGAATACGGCTTGCCCAACGGCGCCGAGCGTTCCTCTGGGTAACCCGGCAGCGCCGATTTTCCCAAACATCCTGGCGAGTGCGCCTCCGGGAACGGCCGCGGTCAATTACTTCAGAGAAGGTTTCCAAAACCCGCTCATTCATCAGGGCGACATCATTATCGAACGCGAAGTCGCGCGAAACACGGTGCTTTCCGCGAGCTACCTGTTCAGCTTCGGAAATCACTTAACTACGTTCGTCGATACCAACCTGAATCCGCCGACGGCCCAGGGAAGAGTCAGTGTCGTGGATGGACCATTCGCCGGCCAGACCTGGGTATTTCCTTACTATCGTGGGACGAGACCAAACACGAATTTCGGCAACATTCTCGAAATTCGCGACAGCGTTTCGACCAAGTATCACGCTCTCGTCCTGCAGGCTAATCGTCGTTTGACCAACGGCCTGCAGTTCCAGAGCAGTTACACGTTGTCGAGAGCGCAGGACAACGGAGGATCGCAGAGTTCGAATACTTTTACCCCCGGATTTTCCGCTCTGTTCGATCCGTTCGATGCGTCAGGTGACGACGGTCTCTCGCCTTTCGATCGACGTCACAAGTTTGTTGCCAGCGTTGTTTACAACACCGACTTCAAAGGACTCAACGGAGCCGGAAGAGCGATCCTGAACGGATGGACGATCGCACCGATCGTCAATATGTTCTCGGGATTCCGCTACACCGCGGTAACCAACGCCTTTACGCCTCCGTCCACCGGCGCGACCAGTGTTGCTACCGGTTCGACTTTCGGCGCGAGCCAGGCCGGCGGCATCAACGGTTCGAATGGATCGCTTCGTTTCGGCCTGACGCCAAACAACGCTTTCCATACTCCGTCGATCAAGTATGTAGATCTTCGTCTCTCGCGACGCTTTACTATCAAAGAGAACGCCAAGATCGAACTGCTTGCCGAAGGCTTTAACATTTTCAATCGCACGCAGGTGACGGGAGTCAACAACCGGATTTATTCACTCTCGGCTTCGGGCGGTAACGTGATCGCCACTTTTGATCCGACGTTTGGTACGGCAAGCGATCTGTCGAACGGCTTCTTCTTCCGCGAACGTCAGATTCAGTTGGCCGTTCGCTTTGAGTTTTAACGACGAAGCAGCAGCTTCCCTGAACAAACCGGGCAGCCCCAACTCTTTGGGTCTGCCCGGTTGTTTTTTTGCTACTCAGATCGCTCCGAAAACGCTTCATAAAAATTTAATAGCCTCAATTTTGAGAACGACTTGCCGAAAGCAAGTTAAGCATGGTAGAAGTCACTCTTAATTCGTATCCTCCTACAATCTTGAATTGAATTTAGGTACTCAAAACTGGCTAAACACCGGCGCAGCCCGAGCGGCAGAGGCGCATTTACTTAACTCATTGCTCAAGGAGTTCCCCAGTATGTCTAAAATCCTAAAGCTCTCGTTTGCATGCCTTTTGGTGGTGGCTCTCAGCGCTGTCGCTTTCGCGCAATCGACGACCACCGGCTCGATTGGAGGCGTCGTTACTAATCCGGCCAAAGAAGTCGTGCCGGGCGCTTCGGTGACTGTGCGAAACGTCGATACCAATAAGGAAGAGTCGGCCACGACTGACGACAGCGGTCGCTTCAAAGTGGCCAACCTGCAGCCGGGCCGGTATGCGGTGACAATCAACTCGTCAGGCTTCAGCCCGATGACTCAGGAGAATGTAGTGGTTGAGGTCGGTCGCGAGACCGGGCTGGAAGTGGCGCTTTCAGTGGGACCTGTAACGGGTACCGTGGACGTGAGCGCCGAAGCGCCCGTCATCAACACCACGCAACAGGACTTCTCGACCAACATCAATCAAACTTCAATCAACGAGCTTCCAATCAACGGCCGGCGCTGGTCCAACTTTGCGTTGTTGACCCCGGGCGCGGTGCCTGACGGAACATTCGGATTGATCAGCTTCCGCGGCATCTCCGGCTTGCTGAACAACAACACGATTGACGGCGGCGACAATAACCAGGCGTTCTTCGCCGAAGAACGCGGCCGCACACGCATCAGCTATTCGATCAGCCAGGCTGCTATTCGCGAGTTTCAGGTTAATACTTCGAGCTACTCAGCCGAGTATGGCCGTTCCGCGGGCGGCGTGGTCAACGCCATCACAAAGAGCGGCACAAACGATTTTCACGGCGGCGTGTTCTATTACCAGCGCAACAACAAGTGGGGCGCGCGCAATCCGCTCGCGACGCGTTCGATACCGAATCCAAGTGGCCCCGGCTTCGTGCTGGTTGGTTACAAACCCGAGGACGTGCGGCACCAGTTTGGCGGCACGATCGGCGGACCAATTGTCAAAAACAAAGCGTTCTTCTTCTTTAGCTACGATCAGCAGAAACGCGACTTTCCGGGCCTCGCGATCTTTTCGCAGAGCGGATTTTTGAATACGGTGAACCGGGGCAATCTCACCGCTCGCGGACTCACCAACGCTCAAATCGACAGCAGTCTCGCCTTTCTCAATAGTCTTACCGGACCAGTTCCGCGCACCGGCGACCAGAAGCTTTTCCTGCCGAAGGTGGATTGGGTAATCAATGACCAGAACACGTTGACCGTCAGCTACAATCGCCTGCGATGGGAATCACCGGCCGGCGTTCAAACACAGGCGACAAACACTCGCGCCATCGATAATTTCGGTGACGACTTTGTCGCGATCGACGCAGTCAACGTGAAACTCGCTTCGACTCTGACGCCGACACTCCTGAATGAGTTTCGCTTTCAGTGGGGACGTGACAACGAAACCCAGTTCAGCCAGCCACCCGCACCGGGCGAGCCGACCAACGCCGCCGGCGGCAGGTCGCCGCAGACCTTTATTCAGAACGGTTTTTCTTTTGGAATGCCGGAGTTTCTCGAGCGCGCTGCGTTTCCGGATGAACGGCGCTGGCAGTTTGCCGACACGGTGACCATGACCACCGGCAATCACACGTTCAAGTGGGGCGGCGACGTCAACTTTGTCAAAGACATCATCAACAACCTGCGTTTTCTCGGTGGTGAATTCAGTTACACAGGCACAAACGGCCTGAACGACTTCATCATCGACTACGTCAACTTCCAAACCAACGGGGCCATCCGTAACCTCACGCCGACCGGGGCGAATCCCCTCCTCGGTTTCTGCGCCAACACGCCGGCTACGCCAATTCCGCCGGTCGCGCCGTCACGTCGCGCCGGCAAATGCTACGCGGGTAGTTTCACGCAGGGCTTCGGAGTGTTGGGCCTGACGATGAAGACGACGGATCTCAACTACTTTATTCAGGACGACTGGCGCGTAACTCCGCGATTCACCTTGAATCTCGGTTTGCGTTACGAGTACCAGCTCAATCCGGATCCGATCAACGTCAATCCGGCGATCCCGCAAACAAATAACAAAGTTGACGACCGGAACAACTTTGGACCACGCGTCGGTTTTGCCTTAGACGTATCGGGAGACGGCAAAACAAGTGTTCGCGGCGGCTGGGGACTTTATTACGGTCGCGTGATCAATTCGACTGTTTACAACGCGCTCGTCAACACCGGCGTGGGTGTCGATCGAGGTCAACGCCAGTTTACAACCAGCGCGGGCAGTTTGCCGGCCGCTTGTTCCGGCTTGACGCCCGACCAGTGCTCACTGTTACCCATCTATCCCAATCTGCTCCCCGCTTCAAACCCGCCGGTGGGCGCGGTGCAGTATTTCGACGAGGATTTCCAGCTTCCGCAGATTCACCAGTGGGACTTCATCCTCGAGCGTGAGATTGCGAGAAACACCGTCGTCTCCGCGTCGTATCTGGGAAGCTTTGGCAATTCGCTGCCGAACTTCGTCGATACGAATCTTCCGCAACCACGGCGTTTGGTTGCGCTCAACGTTGTCGGCGGACCGTTTGCCGGTTCGACTTACCTGACACCGATCTTTGTTGGACCACGACCGAACACTGCGTTTGCCCAGCTCACGGAGATTCGCAGCGACGTCTACTCCAAGTATCATGCGTTCGTCCTGCAAGCGAATCGTCGACTTACAGAAGGTTTGCAGTTCCAAACGAACTACACGTTGTCTCGTGCATCCGACAACGGGCAAACTTCACAGACCTTTACCGCCAACAACGTACCCTTCAATGCCTTCGATCAACCGGCCGAAGATGCGTTATCGGCCTTCGATCGCAGGCACAAGTTTGTGGCGAGCGTCGTCTATAGTCCCAACCCATTCGACGACGGAGTTGGCAAACACATTTTTAACGGCTGGACCATCGCGCCCATTCTGAACGCGTTCTCGGGTCAGAGGTTTACGGGAAACATCAGCGGAAACATCGCGCCGGCGAGCTTTGGCTTGAGCGGTTCGACACCCGCAGGCGGAGCGAATGGATCGGGCGGTGCGAACCGCTTTGCCCAGGTGCCTCGCAACTTCTTCAAGCAGCCAAAAATTTGGTACGTGGACATGCGTCTTTCGCGCCGGTTCGCTATCACGGAAGGTACGCGACTGGAGTTGTTGGCCGAGGGCTTTAACGTGTTCAATCGAACGCAAGTGACGGTTGTTAACACGACCCTTTATAACCTTTCGGGCAATACGCTGACGTTTAACGCGCCGTTTGGATCTACCACGGGTGCGGACAGCACGCTCTTCCGTGAGCGTCAGATTCAGTTTGCCGCCCGCTTCGAGTTCTAAGAGCGGTTTGCCGGTTACAAGCATCCACGGATTGCACAGGTTTTCTGTGTATCCGTGGATGCTTTTTGGTTAGTGACTGCAAATGATTATAATGCCCGGTCTTTTACCATTTTCATGACCGGTCTGATGAGGGGAAACCTACAAAATTGGCGAACGAACAGTTTGACGTAACGATTATCGGCAGTGGACCAGGCGGCTACGTGGCCGCGATTCGCGCGGGACAGTTGGGATTAAAGGCCGCGATTATCGAAAAGGACAATCGCCTCGGCGGCACGTGTACGCTTCGTGGTTGTATTCCCACGAAACAGATGTTGATGTCGGCCCACGTCTACGAACAGATGCAGCACGCGGCTGACTTTGGCGTGCAGGCTTCGGGAATTCAGCTCGCTTTTGCGGATGTGCAGAAGAGAAAAGACAAGGTGGTGCTGAAAAACTCGAAGGGCATCGAGTATCTGATGAAGAAGAACAAGGTCACTGTCTTCAAGGGCACCGGCAAACTCGCGCTTCCCGGAAAAGTTGAAGTCACTGACGCCGAGGGAAAAAAGCAGACCATCCAGACTAAAAACATCATCATCGCGACCGGATCGGTAGTGCGGCCCATTCCGGGATTTGAAACTGACGGCAACAAGGTCGTCAATAGCGATCACATCCTTGAGTTGAAGGATGTTCCGAAGTCGTTGATCGTGATGGGCGCGGGCGCGGTTGGGGTTGAGTTTGCTTCAGTCTATTCGCGGTTTGGCGCCGAGACGACTCTGGTTGAGCTGATGCCGCGGCTGGTGCCCCTCGAAGATGAAGAAGTTTCGAAAGAGCTTGAGAAAAGTTTTCGCAAACGCGGGATTAAATCGCAGGTCGACACGAAGCTGGAGAAGCTCGAGAAGACCGAGACAGGTGTTCGTGTTACCGGTAAGACTTCGAAGGGCGAGGCAGTCAGTTTAGAGGCAGAGATGTTGTTGGTTGCGGTCGGTCGCATGCCTTACACGGAAGGTCTCGGGCTCGAAGGTTCGAAGATCAAAGTCGAGCGAGGCTTTGTTCTCGTCGACGAGTTTCAACAGACTGCGGAAAAAGGTGTTTACGCAATCGGCGACGTCGTGCCGACTCCTTTGTTGGCCCACCTGGCGTCGAAGGAAGGCATTGTCGCGGTCGAGCATCTCGCCGGACGCAAAGACGTGCGTCCGATCAATCTGCGTCTCGTGCCAAACTGCACCTACTGCGATCCGGAAGTCGCTTCAGTCGGATTCACGGAAGCAAAAGCGAAGGAGCAGGGCTACGACGTCAAAGTCGGAAGGTTTCCATTCTCGGCGTCAGGAAAAGCCCGCATCATCGGCGAAGAAGAGGGCTTTGTTAAGATCGTCAGCGAGAAGAAGTACGACGAGATTCTCGGAGTACACATCATTGGCCCACATGCGACGGAATTGATTGCCGAAGCGTGTGTGGCGATGCAGCTTGAATCAACCGCGGATGAGCTGGGAAGGACGATGCACGCGCATCCGACGATCTCCGAAGCCGTGATGGAAGCCGCGGAAGGTGTTCACGATCTGGCTGTGCATATTTGAGTTCTGTCTAACTTCCTTTCAGTCACATGGATCAATCAGAACAATCAGCAAATTCAGAACGCGATAAACGCCGGCGCCGGCGAGTCCCGCGGCCGCGTTTTCAGATGCGCGTTAATACAAAACATGCGCCCCGCAAAGCAGTCGACGGTAAGCCACTGAGCTGCGCGACCGAGACGACGCTTAAACCCGAGCAGCATCTCGAGCTCTACCGCTACTTAAAACTCACGCGCCTCGTCGAAGAACGGCTCGTGAATCTCTATCGCCAGACAAAAGTTGTCGGTGGCGTGTTTCGCTCTTTGGGCCAGGAAGCGACGGCTGTCGGCACCGCGTACGCGCTCCAGCCACAGGATTTCATTACGCCTTTGATCAGAGATCTTGGAGCAGTGCTCGTAAAAGGAATCAAACCGCGTGAGATCTTCGCGCAGTACATGGCGAAGGCGTGGGGACCATCGGGCGGCAGAGATCTCAACATCCATTTTGGCGATATGGAGAAGGGATTTATTGGTCCAATTTCTCACCTGGGCGACATGATCCCGGTCATGACCGGTGTCCTGCTCGGCGGCCGCATGCAGAAGAAGAAGTTTGTAGCCGTGGCCTATATCGGCGACGGCGGCATGAGCACGGGCGCGTTTCATGAGGGACTGAACTTCGCCGCCGTGCAGCGTCTGCCGTTGATCGTCGTCGCGGAGCACAATCATTACGCTTATTCGACGCCGACGAGTTTGCAAACAGCAGTCAAGGACCTGGCTGAGAAAGCCGCCGGTTATGGAATACCGGCTTACATCGTCGACGGCAATGACGTGGTAGCGTGTTATGAAGTCACGAGACAGGCCGCGGAGTATGCGCGACGCGGCGGCGGCGCGGTGTTGATTGAAGCGAAGACGTATCGCCGCAAAGGACATGCGGAGCACGACGATCAGCGTTACGTAACGGCGGGCGAGGTTGAGTGGTGGGAAAAGAACAACGATCCGGTCGATCGTTACGAGCGGTATTTGCTGGAATGTGGTCTGGCGGCAAAAGAGAAGCTCGATGAGATCGTGGCGGATGTTGCCAGAGAGATCGACGAGGATTGCGCCTGGGCTGAGTCTTCACCGATGCCCGATAGCGAGCAGGCGGCGTACGGAGTTTTTGATAACAACGTCGTGCCGCCGGCGTTTAGACCGAAAGTTTTGGAGGGTTAAATGACGCTAAAACCAGCGAATTACAATTATCGACGTACCGAATGGTACCTCACTTACCGGAGGAAAAGAGATGGGATATGTCCATGCAGACATTGAGCTAACAAGCGAAGATGATCTTATGGCCTTCACGACCGCGGCATCTTGCCGGAGGAGGAAATAAGAAGAGTTACAATCAGGGCGCTCGTCGATAGTGGCGCATAGGACCTCGTTATAAATGAAGAGGTCAAAGCGCCGTCTTGACCTGCCGGTACGTGGGAAGCGAACCGTAAAATTGGCTGACGAAACACTACTGGAAGTGGACATAGTTGGTCCGGTAGAGATTCGTTTCGAGGATCGAGCCATAAGCGTCAGAGCTATGGTCTTGCCGGGCCACGTCTGAAGTCTTGTTAGGAGCATTCCCCTCGAAGGACTGGACGCCTTCATAGATCCCAAACGAGAAAGACTGCTTCGTAAATCCCAGTCGCCGATAATCCAACCGCATATATTCGACAAGTCAGCCTGAGTCTCTAACCATGTCCACAGCCGTCAAAAAAGAACATAAATCAGCGCGCCCCGAACGTGGCGGGCAGGCCACGCTCGTCGAAGCGATACGCCAGGGAATCTGGGAAGAGATGGAACGCGATCCGACCGTGTTCGTGATCGGCGAGGACGTCGGCGCGTACGGCGGCGCATTTAAAGTCACCGATGGACTGATCGACGAGTTTGGCAAAGAGCGCGTGATCGATACGCCGATCTCGGAAGGCGCGATTGTCGGAGCAGCATGTGGCGCGGCGTTGATGGGCATGCGGCCGGTTGCGGAGTTTCAGTTTATCGACTTCATTTCCGCCGGCTTCGATCTGCTGACTAACTACGCCGCGAAGTGCCGCTATCGCTGGGGCGCGGGAATACCGGCGGTGTTTCGTGGTCCATGTGGCTCCGGCGTGCGTTCGGGACCGTTTCATTCCCTGAACGCCGAAGCGTTTTTTCTGAATACCGCGGGACTGAAGATCGTCGAACCCTCGACCGCCTATGACGCCAAAGGTTTGATCAAAGCCGCTATTCGCGATCCCGATCCGGTGCTCTACTTCGAGCACAAAAAACTCTATCGCCTGCCTCGCCTGCGCGAAGAACTGCCGTCGGACGATTACATCGTCGAGATTGGTAAGGCGCGTGTCGCGCGCGCCGGGCGCGACCTAACGATCATAACTTTCGGAGCGATGGTCCTGACTGCTCTCGATGCAGCCGAAGAACTCGAGAAAGAAGGATTGGACGTCGAAGATACTGGATTTGCGAACGCTCGCGCCGCTCGACAAGCCGGCGATACTCGCAAGCGTAAAGAAGACCAGCAAAGCGATCGTGTTGCACGAAGCCTCGCGTACGGGAGGCATCGGCGGCGAAATAGCGGCGATGCTCGGGGAAGAAGCGTTTGAGTGGTTGGACGCGCCGGTAGTTCGTCTCGCATCGATCGACACGCCGGTGCCGTATTCGCCGCCGCTCGAAGACTACTATTTGCCACAGACGAAAGACGTGGTTGATGCGGCGCGGAAGCTGGCGGCATATTGAGATTTCAGATTCAGACAAACCTGGAGACGAGATGAGCACTGAAGTGGTGATGCCGCAGATGGGTGAGTCCATTGCGGAGGGAACGATTACGAAATGGCTAAAAAAGGTCGGCGAGCATGTCGAGCGTGATGAACCGCTGTTCGAGATCTCGACGGACAAGGTTGATGCAGAGATTCCGTCGCCGGCTGCGGGAATATTAACGGACGTTAGATTCAAGGAAGGCGAGACGGTCGAAGTTAATACCGTCGTCGCGGTGCTCGACGGCGATCAGTCGTCGGCCGACGCCGAAGCCCCCGCGAAACCAGTCGCTGCAACGCCGCCGCAGGTAGCGGAAAAACCTGCCGCACCTCCACCAGCACCGCGAGAGGAAACACCTGCGCCTCCGCCGCCTGCGCCAGCTCCACCATCCGCGCCTGCAACTCCGCCGGTCCAGGCCAAACCTGCCGCACCGCCGGAACCGAGCAGTAAAAAAGATGATGGCGCTATACCGAGCGCGGAAGAACTACGACGGACCAAGTCGAGTCCACTTGTCCGAAAGATCGCGCAGGAGCACAATGTCGATATTTCCCAACTCGAAGGCACTGGTCTAAGTGGCCGCGTTACAAAAAACGACATCCTGAGTTTTATCGAATCCGGAACAACAGCGCCGCCTGCTTCTGCGCCAGCGCCGGCTCGTGCACCTGCGCCTGCTCCACAACCCGAACCAGTTGCGCCTCCACCTCCGACGAAACCGCAGGTGGGAGATCGCGTCGAGCAGATGACCGTGATGCGGAAAAAGATCGCCGAGCACATGGTCCTGTCCCGGCGAACCTCGGCCCACGTCACCACTATTTACGAGATCGACATGACGCGTGTCGCGCGGCTTCGCGATCAGCATCGCGACGCGTTTTACGAACGCACAGGGACCAAGCTCACGTTCATGCCGTTTATCTTCGAAGCGGTGAACAAGGGCTTGCGCAAGTTTCCAATCTTCAACGCGCAGGTAAGTGGTGAGCAAATCATTTACAAGCAGGACATCAATTTAGGGATGGCCGTTGCGCTCGACTGGGGCTTGATCGTTCCGGTGATCAAACGCGCTGACGACTTGAGCATTTCCGGACTGGCCCGCGCCGCAAACGACCTTGCGGATCGCGCACGGACCAAGCAACTCAAACCGGATGAAGTAACGGGCGGAACGTTTACGATCACGAATCCAGGTGTGTTTGGTGGTCTATTCGGCACTCCCATCATCAATCAACCGCAGCTCGCGATTCTCGGCGTCGGCAAGATCGAGAAACGGGCCAAAGTAATGACGACACCGGACGGCGACGACTTTATCGGTATTCGCTGGATGGCTTATTTCGCGCTGAGCTTCGACCACCGGGTGATTGACGGCGCTGATGCCGAACGCTTTCTGGCGTTCGTCAAAGAGCAGTTGGAGACAGGAGATTTCTCAGTTTAACTACCGTAATAAGGCTTTTTGGGAGTGCGGCGGCTTGACGCCGCTTTGTTCTCAACTGGGTGTCGAGAGCAAAGCGGCGTCAAGCCGCCGCACTCCATAGATGTCGCGACTTTCTCGCGAATGCTTCAAGAACAACACGGATTTTTTGCTTATAAGCGTGCTCTTATTGCGATACAGTGGTGATTAGATGAAGAAATACGAAGGCTATTGACTTAATTTCGGCGAAGATCTAAGAGATGTCATCCGCAAAATTTTGACGCGCGGGAGGCGAGGAGCGAGGACTCGCCATTGGTATTCTGAAAGAAGACGCGCATTCAAGAAACGCGTTAACTTGTTACTGTTTCTAAGGAGATAAATCGATGGTATTCACTAAACATAAAATGTTTGCCCCGGCAGTGCTTACTACCTGCCTATTAGTCTTCTCCGCCTCCCCAATCGTGGCCCAGGATACAACCAACCCGGCCGGCTCGCGCACTGTCGCCAGCGGTCAGAAGATGAAGCTTAAAGGCGTCGTTACCCGGCGTGATGCCGATACGTTCACCGTTCGTGACATGAACGGCGTCGATACGGTTGTCCGCCTGAACGATAGGACCAGCGTGAAGACCAAAGGTGGGTTCCTGCGCGGTGGCACTAACTACGCACTGACCAGCATCCTTCGTGGCTTGAACGTCGAAATCGAAGGTCGTGGAAATGGTACCGGTGAACTCGATGCCGAGAAGATCCGGTTCAACGAATCAGACATGCGCGTTGCGCGCGCGGTTGAATCGCGAGCAGCGCCGCTTGAAGAGAGAGCGACCGACACCGAAACCAAGCTCAGCCAGGTGGAAGCCAACGCGCAGCGGCTTTCCGGCCAGTTGGATGAACTCGCTGCCGTCTCGAACGCAGCGCGAGGTGGTGCGAAAGCAGCCCAGGCAACGGCTGATGCCGCTGTCGCCGGCGTTAACGCCACCAACGAGCGTATCTCGGCTCTCGACGATTACGCCCCGCAGCAAACCGCTGCTGTGAACTTCAAGTCAGGCAGCGCGACGCTTACCCCTGACTCGAAAACAACGCTTGACGACATTGCCAGCAAGGCATTGAACGCCAAGGGCTATGTCCTTGAGGTTCAGGGTTATGCTGATTCACGTGGAAGCGTCAACCTCAATCGTGCATTGAGCCAGCGTCGTGCTGATGCCGTCATTCGTTACCTGGTTGAGAATCACAACATTCCGCTACGCCGGATCGTTACGCCGTACGGATTTGGTGAGATGAACCCGGTGGCGGAAAACGAAACGCGTGATGGCCGTGCGCAAAATCGACGCGTCGAGATCAAGCTGCTTGTGAACAAGGGCCTGACTTCTCCAACGCCGACGATGAATCCGGGTACTTCGGGTTCCGGCAACTAAACGCGCCGAGCGGGTGTTTGCACGGTGCAACTCCGCGGACGCGACAGGACACCAAAGAGTCGTGGATCATGCCGTTAGAAAAGCGGTAGGATAGTAAACAACATGCAGTCCAGCTAATCTGGCGGCATGATACAGACTCGAAGGGTGTCAATGATGATTCTGGGGGTAGAGAAAAAATTCATAGGGCCGGCATTCCTGATCGGAGTGCTGGCCATTTTTCTGTCTGCACCAACCACGCAGGCGCAAACCGTTAAAGACCTGCCGCCCCCGCCGCCGTTGTGGAAACCTAAACCCACGCCGACTCCAAAGCCGCCCGAACAGGAAGTGCTCGACGTTATTAAAACCACTTCCAACCTGATCATGGTGCCGGTGTCGGTGACGGACCAGCAGGGCGAGGCTGTTAAAGGTCTAACGCTTACTGACTTCCGTTTGGAAGAAGAAGGTAAGCCACAGGAGATCACTAGTATTGGTGACCCGCAGCAAGTGCCCCTGGCGATCGCCATATTGTTTGACGTCTCCAGCAGTACCGGTCAAAAAGGTTTCTTTGCTTCACAGAAGAATGCCGCCGCAACATTTCTGAAGCTGGTGATGAAGCCAACCGACCGAGCTGCGATTTTTACCATCAGTGCGACACCGGCGCTGATCCAACCACTCGCCTCCGGTGAAGCGTCTACGGCGAAAATCCTGGAAATTCCGCCGGCGGTAGCAAATGTTCCCACAGCCTTTTATGACTCCGTTGTGGCAGCGTCGAAGTATTTGATGGAGAGTGCGCCCAGTAATTTTCGACGTGTGATCGTCGTACTGTCAGATGGTGACGATAACTTCAGCGAACAGACCAAAGCGTTATCGATCGCGGAAGCACGTGCCGCGTTGAGTGGGCAAGAGGCGCCTCCGGGGACTCGGGCTGCTTTGCAACAGGGGCATCAATTAGCGGTTGCGTACGTACAAAAAACAGTGCAGCAGGCGGACGCGATCTTCTATTCAGTAAATCCCGGCGGTCCTTCGATAAAGCTAAATGTGATGGCGATGCGCGCGGAGCGTGGTATGGAAACCATTGCGGAAGCTACCGGCGGAACCGCGTTCGTTCCGGATTCGGATCAGGATCTTGAACGAGTGTTTCGGCAGGTCGCAGCAGAACTGCGCGGACAGTATCTGCTTCAGTACTACGGCGACTCCACCGCACCGGCAAGTATGTTTCGAAAGATTCAGGTTAAGGTTCCTGCGCGCAACGACGTGCGCGTCCGCGCACGGCAAGGGTACTACCCGAAGAAACAACCCGCGAATTAGTCAGAATAGGTCCTATACGTCTTATAGGACCTATTGCCTCATTATCACCAGCACGTCAGCTAATCGACTGATCACATTCAATAACGTTCTGCCGGCGGCGTCGAATTGGTTGGCTGCTGCCTGTTCTTCGGCAGTGGCGGCGCCTGCCGCGACGCCGGCGAGCTTGATGTAGTAAGGCTGAAGTTCCGGCGTGGCGCGAAAATCAGTCTCGAGTTTATCGAAGCGCACGCGGAAGTCCTGGATACTCGACCTCACCCGCGCCTTGCTCTGCTGGGTTTGTTGCACGACAGCCGGTGGCGCTTCATTTCTCCGGGCAGCTTCATCCGCCGCGTTGATGCCACTCGTGACGCCGCCCAGCAGGTAAACAAATCTCGTCAAATGCTTGATCTGATCCGCGACTTGAGTGGCGCCGGTCGTGCGCACCTGTGATACGGCCTGGGCCGGAGGGGTCTTTGGGCGGGACGCCGTTCTTCTGCGTGTTTGAGTGAACGCTGTAGAGGGAGTTAGAAGTACTACAGTCAGTAAAGTGATGGCGATTCGTTTCAAGTGTGGTTCTCCTTCTACGGTTCTGATTCACAAGCGATTGGGGACGCGTAATTGTACCAAAGACCGACGCGGCTGATAGAATGACGCCGAAAGACATCGTCTGGTTGCATGGCTGTATGATGAAGGCAAGAAAGCTTTTGGTCCAATGTCTGGGGCGCGTCGACTACGAATCAGGCCTCGCGATACAGAAGGAAACGGAATCAGCGGTTAAAGCCGGCCTCCAGCCTGACACGCTGCTGCTGCTCGAACATCCTCACACGCTGACGATCGGGCGTCGTGGCGACAGTTCAGCCATTCTGCTGGACGAAGACGAACTCAGGCGACGCAGCGTTACCCTCTTCGAGACGAATCGTGGCGGGAAAGTGACTTATCACGGTCTGGGCCAGTTGGTGGGTTATCCGATCATCAACCTCAGTCCGGATCGTGAAGATGTGCATCGTTATGTTCGCGACCTGGAAGAGGTTTTGATCCGAACGATGTCGGATTTTAGTATCGAGGCGTTTCGAATTGAGGGTCTGACGGGTGTTCACACGCACCGCGGCAAGGTGGCGGCAATCGGAGTTCACATTGCGCGCTGGGTGACAACTCACGGTTTCGCCCTCAACGTAAACACCGACCTCCGTTATTTTGATCTCATAATCGCGTGCGAAGGCGAGCCCGTAACGTCGATGGAAGAGTTGCTGGGCCGCGAAACTGAATTGAGCGTCGTAGAGGAACGCATCGCTGCCAATTTCGCCGAAGTTTTTTCTTACTCAAACACACCGTGCTTATCCGTGGTCTAACATGCTAAACATCGAGCTGATCCAGGCGGCGCGCGAACGAATCAGTACGCGCATTCACCGCACACCTGTAATCACATCACGCCAGTTTAACCAGGCGTGCGGCAAGGAAGTTTTTTTCAAGTGTGAAAACTTTCAACGCGCCGGAGCTTTCAAGATTCGCGGCGCCACCAACAGGATTCAGGCTCTGACCCCAGCGGAGAGGGAGCAGGGTATCGTTGCTTTCTCTTCCGGCAATCACGCGCAGGCCGTGGCGCTTGCCGGACGCGAAGCAGGAATTCGCGTTCTCGTTGCGATGCCCGAGGACGCTCCGGCAGCGAAGGTTGCGGCCACGCGAGACTATGGCGCGGAAGTCGTTTTTTACGATCGCCACAAACAGGACCGCGAGGCATTCGCGCTCGATCTAGCCGAACGCGAACGGTTAGTAATGGTTCCGCCTTACGATGATTATTTTATTCTTGCCGGCCAGGGAACGTGCGGGCTCGAGCTGTTGGAGGAAGTGCCTGATCTCGACTGTGTGCTTGCGCCGTGCAGCGGCGGCGGTCTGTTTGCAGGTGTGGCCGTCGCGGCAAAGGCGATGAACTCGAAAATTAGGTGCTATCCAGTTGAACCTGTCACTGCCGACGACACACGCCAGTCGTTTATCAAAGGCGAGCGGGTAACGATTCCGCCGCCTCCGACGATTGCCGATGGTCTACGCGTGCAGATTCCGGGCAAGTTGACGTTTCCAATCGTGCAGAAATTTGCCGACGACGTGTTGACAGTCACGGACGAGGAGATCGTTGCGACACTGCGTTTCGTGCTGTTCCGAATGAAGCTGTTAGTCGAGACTTCGGGCGTGACCGCTGCCGCCGCGGTTATGTTTCAAAAGCTGCCCGCGGATGCGAAGCGCGTCGGCGTGGTGCTCTCGGGCGGTAACATCGACCCGGAGCTGTTACGAGAACTGTTGTAGGACCACCCTTACAACAGACCGAACCATTCGTAAGCATTCAGTAGCTCGCCGGCGAGGAACGAGGCGAGGTTTGCGATCACGATCGCGGCAAAGTCCCGCCACTTTGATTCCTTCCCAAACGCCAGCCGGAACAACACACATTCAGCGACGGGCGCAAACACCTCCGCCACGAGCAGAAACAGCGCGCGTGATCGATCAATTAAAAGCAGCGGCAACACGAGCGATACGATCGGATAGGTGCATGCAGTTAACCAGATCCCGGCGAGAAGACGACGTCTAAGCGGGTGATGCCGGGAGAGTCCAACTAAAAGAATCGGGATCTCGATCGCAATTGTGAACAGGTAACCAAGCGGCAGGAAGCGCCATAGTTCGGCGGGCGACACTAAATCATCCTCAGCAGAAACGGCGCTTCGGCAAGCACGTGCGCGATCGCAACGGTGAAGTAGACGTCACGCGCGATCGCATAATCGATGGAAAAGCCGGACCAAAGCGCAACGACAGCAATGAGCGCAACAATGAACACGCCCGCGATGAGTCGTGGAAATCCTTTTGGATGGCACGCGACGGGAACTGTTTTCGGATCCCAAAACCTTGCTTTGGTGAGTGGTCCAAGCAACGGCAATGCGATGATCCAGACCCCGTAGTGCAACAGCTCCAGGAACAGGTGGACCGAAACGAGCAGGTGACTCGACACCTGCGGCAACATCTCTGCTCCCGAGTGTTGAGTTATGCGCCAGAAAAGTCCGTTATCGCCGGCGAGTGACGACGTTTGAGAGAGTTGCCAGATCATTGCGGCAAGGACCAGGGGCAAGAGACAGAGACATCGTCGATAAGCACGCAGCCAGAGCGGACGGGTGCGTTTGAGATGCCGGTCCAAAAACCAGAGGGCTACGAGCGGGTGAATGTAAACAATTGCGAGACTGAAAAAGTCAGGTCCGAGCCAGTTCAGAGAACAAAGCGCCAGGGCGGCGGGGATTACCCACGTCCGGTTTGCTTTTGGTTTCTGCTTCGCGCGCAGCCAAACGAGCACAACCAGCCAAATGAGCAAAAGAGTGTTCCAGCCGCCGATGACGATGGACCATGCTTCCCCCGACCACGAAGTCGTGTTGTAGATAATGGGAAGCGAGACGTAGGTGAGCGTGAGAAGAATCAAGCCGGCGAAGGCCGTAAGAAAGAAGTTGCGTGATTTTCCAAAACGAACCGGGAGCCGCATCAGGAAGTAACGCAACTCAAACCAGTTATGCGGCCCGGCAAAGAGAAACACCGTCACGACAGACACTTGCAGCGGCAGCCAGCTCGCAAAAGCCGCGGCCGTGAGCGTACACACCACCAGCATCGCGACAAAGGCTTTCGCCTTCATCACGATTGGCGACCGTCCGGCAACCGGCCAGCGACTTATCTCAACTGCGTTTTGCACCTATTCCTCGCCGCTGCTGTTTTGCTTTTTGAGCGGCAGGATGAGCCGCATGTTTGTGCTGGTCATCGCATCGTCCGGCACGATCTCGATATCGACACCGCCCGCGGTTGATTTTCCTTGCGCAAGCGCCTGCGGCAGATTTCTCCAGCGATAAGATCCCGGAGGTCCGGCGTTGCCGCGCGTGATGATCGCCGCGGCGCCAATCATGGCTGCTACGAGAATCACCGCGCCGGCCGCTTTCTGAGTTCGGCTAAAAGACGAACGGGCAAACAGGATGCCGGCAATCGACACGGAAAGAAACATCAGCATTCCGGCGATGATCGTTCGGGTAGGACTTTGACCGATACTCGCGGCGATAGTCGTATTGTCGTCTGCGCGGACGTCCAACGCTGCCCGAAAACTCTTCAAGCTCGATTCCGAAATCTGGAGACGAGCCTCGTAAGCTTTGGCGTCAGTGGCGATCTCCAAACTTGTATGGAGCACGATCTTCCCGGGTTTTTCGGATGGTCTTGGCTTTGCGACATCGGCGTTAGCTGGTTGAGCGGAAATCGCGGTTAAGAGGACGAAGCAGCAGGCGAAGAGTAGGGGTTTCATTTTCAATCTCCTTTGGGATTCGCTGCCTGCTTATATCGCGTTAACGACCCGCCGACAAGGGCGATTTCCGGTCGCGCGGCGTCTGCGTGTAGAATCCTTCCAGAGGTAATCAATTGGCCCGCGAACTTCGTGTAATCAGTAACAATCAGAAAGTCCGTCAGCCGAAGCCTGAATGGCTTCGCATTCGACTGGGCGATCCAACCAATCAAAACAACGTGTTGCAGTTGATCGAAGGTCTCAACCTGCACACTGTCTGCCAGGAAGCGCGTTGCCCGAACATCTTTGAGTGCTGGTCGGATCGCACGGCCACGTTCATGCTCGGCGGCGATACTTGCACTCGTCACTGCGGTTTTTGCGCGGTCGGCAAAGGACAGCCCGGTTCGTTGGACGCGCAGGAGCCGCGTCACGTGGCGGAAGCTGTGAATCACTTGAATCTTGCTCACGCCGTCATCACTTCAGTCAACCGCGACGATCTGGCGGACGGCGGCGCCGCCCACTGGGCGGAGACCATTCGTCAGGTGCGCGCTTTGAATCCCGATTGCCGGATCGAGGTTTTAATTCCGGACTTCAACGGCGACGAAGCGGCACTAAACACAGTGCTCGACGCTCAACCGGACGTTCTCAACCACAACACCGAAACCATCGCGCGGCTTTATCGACGTGTGCGGCCCGACGCGGTTTACGAGCAGTCGTTGGAATTGCTGCGGCGCGCCGCTACCAGGCGCGATCGAGAAGACCGCGGGATGTTGACCAAGAGCGGAATCATGGTCGGACTCGGCGAGACGTTTGAGGAAGTCGTCAATCTCATGCACGACCTGCGTTCGGTGTCATGCGACATCATGACGATCGGCCAGTATCTCCAGCCGCACGCGCGACGTTTACCGGTCGAGCGGTACGTCACTCCCGAAGAGTTTGCGAAGTGGCGTGAGATCGGGATGACGATTGGATTTCACCACGTCGAGTCGAGCCCGCTCACGCGTTCTTCGTATCATGCGCGTGAACAAGCCGCCCCATGAAGATCATCAATCGGACCACTAAACGCCGCATCGGACTGCTCCGGCATGTTCGCAGGTGTTTAAGTTGGATCGATCCCGCCGATTTATATGGAATCGAAAGGCTTGTGTTACAGGAAGAGATTGGCCCACCGACTAAAAATTCTCCCGATTGGCATCACAAAGCGCACGAGGAAGACCACATCGTCTCAGGGCAATACCTCTTTCAAAGCAGCGGCTCGCCGGCGACTATCGCGCTTTATGTCAGGAGTCTTTACCTCGGCATTCCCCGCATCTTCTGGTTGTCGCCGGTAATCACCCTGCATATCGCTCGCACTCTCGCACACGAAGTCGGACATCACATCATTGCGCAAAGAGGCTACATTTTCGACAGGCATGAAAAGACTAAAGATGACTTTGGCGAAGAGATGGCGGATCGTTACGCTTTCTTCGTTGCAAAGCGAATGCTAAGCCGGCGGCACTACCGGGTAGCTGAGCGGATAACTCATGATCTGGCGGAATGGCACTATAATATTGGGACAATCGAGTGGAGAGATAGCCGGTTTGAACGGGCCGCGGACTACTGGCACAAAGCGTTTCTTCTCGATCCGAATCATCCTGACGCTGGATATTGGTATTGGCAGGCGAAGAGAGAGGTAGGCAAGGTCGTTTCGTGAAAGCCACGATTTTCAAACAGCATGGCGGGCCGGAAGTGCTCGAGTACACTGATGTTCCCGCGCCTGAGATTCGCGCGAATGAAGTGTTGCTCGAAGTAAAGGCCTGTGCATTAAACCATCTCGATATCTTCGTCCGGCGCGGTATGCCGGGGATCGAGATTCCACTTCCTCATATCCTGGGAAACGATATTGCCGGTGTCGTGATGGAAGTTGGTGAGCTCGTCACGTGGGTTCAACCTGGTGAGGAGGTGATGGTCCACCCTGGTGTTTCCTGTGGGCACTGCGTTGCTTGTCTGAGCGGACAGGACAATCTTTGCCGCGAGTATGACATGGTTGGATACCGCAGAAACGGTGGTTACGCAGAGCTCGTGGCTGTTCCGGGTGTGAATATTATCCCGAAGCCGACGGGACTGAGCTGGGAAAAGGCGGCGGCGTTGCCGCTCGTTACTGTCACTGCATGGCACATGCTGGTTACACGTGCAGCGGTGCAACCCGGTGAAGACGTGCTTGTACACGCGGCTGGAAGTGGCGTTGGTTCAATCGCGATTCAGATTGCGAAGCTCCGTGGAGCACGAGTGATTACCACGGCAAGCTCTGATGAAAAGCTTGCGAAGGCGCGTGAGCTGGGCGCTGATGAAACTATCAACTACACGCGCGACGATTGGCCTAAGGAAGTCAGACGGCTGACTGATCGTAGAGGCGTGGACGTAGTCGTCGAGCACACGGGCGCGGAGACGTGGCCGGGATCGATTGCGGCGTTAAAAAACAATGGCCGGTTGGTGACGTGTGGCGCGACGAGCGGCTTTGACGCGCGCACTGACTTGCGACAGGTGTTCTTTCGACACTTGACGTTGCTCGGATCGTTCATGGGTTCGAAGGCGGAACTGCTGGAAGCGATGAAGTTTGTAGCGGCGGGAAAGATTCGTGCGGTGGTTGATCGGGTGTTGCCGTTGAGTGAGGCGCGTCAGGCGCATGAGCTGATGGAGAGTCGGGCGCAGTTTGGCAAGCTGGTGTTAAAGCCCTGACTATTTTCCATTTGTCATTTTCCATTTCTCATTTGCTATTGCGAAACGCGGAGCGTCCGGATAAATGAAAAAATGAGAAATGGAAAATGACAAATGGAAAATCTCTTTATTTCCCTGTGTAGTCTTCCGCGACAAACCTCGTCTTCAACTTCTCTAAATTCCCCTCTTCAAGATTGAAATTCGTTCCAGCGATCACCTTTCGCCGTCCGTCCGTAGTAACCCAATCGACAACCTGCGGCGCATTCAATCTCAGAAAATCACTGTCAGCCGGCTCAAGCGGCTTACCGTCTTTACGCGAGAAGATCCAGATGTAGTTGAAGCCGCCGTTCCGAATGTATTGGAGATCTCTGTCAAACTCGGTGACCGGCGATGGCTGGATCGATGCAGATGCGGTGGGCGACGCCGATGAAACAGTATTTGAATTCCCCGGAGCCGGAGCACCACCACCGCAACCCGTGATAAGCAGGAGAAGAACTATAGGACCAATACTCAATAGCGTTTTACTCATCCAACGGCGCCTCCAAAATCTCTTCAACAGGTCCAATCTTCTCATCGCGAATATACATGATCGTGCACTGCGTATCCTCGTAAACAATATCAAACCAACCGCTCGAGCGCGCGTGATCGAAGAAGTCGTGATGATTGTTATCGGAAAACACGTAGCGCGCGCCGAAGCGATCGCGAATCAGCGGTCCGGGATTTTCTTCACGGCCGAGCGTGATGCGATCGTAGAGTCGAGAGAGCTCCGGATCCTTGTCAAAGAGATAACTGGGATCGAGACCTGAGACGTAGTAATGCGACGGATCGTAATAGAAAAGACGTGGGAAGTCGTCCCAATCAGTATTGAAAACCACCTGGCCCGGCGGGACATTTGCTTTCATCCAAGCTAGCCCGGCGCGATAAAAATCGTGATGTTCGCTCTGTCCAATCTCCTTTGCGGTCGATCGCAGAGTGAAGAATAGAAATATGCACAGTACAAGTGAGATGGTTGCTACGGCGGCGGTCCTGTACAAGTCGCGCGAATGGCTTTCTTTGTCGGGCACAGGCACAGCCTCGCGATCGAGAAATGGTTTTAGTTCTTCCAGTACGTCAGCCGGCAGACGCGTGAGATATGAACGAAAACCTTCCAACCACGGCCCGCATGCAAAAGCGGCAAACAGGACTGCGAACGGCGGCCAATACTCCGCGATTCTCTTCCAACGCGCAGTCATAATCATCAACGCAGTTGCAAGCAGCAGGAAAAAAATCGGGTAGTGAGCGCGGCTGCGTTCCGAAGGCTCAAACGCGATGTAACCCACCAGCATGGCGATGCAGGCCACAGCCGAATTAATAAGAAACTCCCACGAATCGTACGGATACCATTCCGAGCCCACTTTGGTATCGAAGTCTGATGCCTTCAGCTTGATTACCATGTGCTCGTAAAGCAGTTGCAGGTTGTGTGGGAAGTAAGGATTGATCACGAGCCCCGCGGCACATCCGATCACCACGTACACAAGCGGGCGCCACTCGAACTTCTTCTCCGCAACGGCAATTGTCACCATCCAGAAAACAGTCGCCATGAGGAGGAGGACAAACAGATCGTAGGTCCACGTAAAAACAAGCGAGAGCGGCAGTAATGGCCAGTATTTTCGCCTAAAGAACAAGTGAATCGCGATGATGAGGTAAATAATCGCAAACGGCGGCGCCTTCGCCATATTCATACGAAACAGAAAAGGCGTGGAACAAGTGAGCAGGGCAATCAGCCACACGAGCGGATAACGAATACGGTAGCGAAGCACCAGCCAATAACAGGAAAGTAAAGCGAGTCCGCCGAACAAAGCCGAGGCGATCTTTGCTCCCAGACGCGGGTCTGACATTGCCGCAAACGGAATCTGAAATATGTGGAACAGCAGGTGGTGGTCCACATAGTCTTTGGGATTGAGTGTTGTGAGCGGGAGCCACGGAAATGCGGGCGGAAAGACCCTGGTTTTCATTCCTTCCCAGAGTTCGCGGGTCCACTTGATGTGATAGTAACCGTCGAAGTCGCCACAGCAGATCGCCGTGGTTGAAAACTGAAGCTGCCAAAAAATAAGGCCGATGGCGATTACGCCGGCTAAAAACTGGAGGATTCTGATAGCTGACTCGGACTTAAACCTGGAGAGTATGCCGGTGGGAGTCGTCATCAAATCGTTCAACTGTCGATCGTCGCTAAGCTCACAGTTGATCGATCAGGTCGAGTAGCGCTCGAGGATCGATCGGCTTGGTCATGTGAGCGTTGAACCCGGCTTTGGTGGAGCGTTCCTTGTCGTCGAACATGGAGTAGCCCGTCACGGCCACCATCGGAACCGTCTGGTAACCCGGCAATAACCTCATCTCACGGGCCAACTGGTAACCGTTCATCTCCGGCATGCCGATATCGGAGATGATGACGTCAAACTGCCGCTCGCGCGCGGCCCTCAAGGCCGCAGGAGCCGAAGCGGCTGTGACAACGGAATAACCTGCATGGGTCAGGACCACGGCCAGCATTTCCGTCACGTCCGCGACATCGTCCACCACCAAGGCAGAACGCCGTTCCCGGGCCTCTGTCTGTAGGACTTCGCTGTCGGGCGAAATGCCCGAGGAATAGTTTGCCTGGCTCGACAAAAACTGGCTCAGATATTGGAGCGAGGCCTGATAACCGGCACCAATGCATGATGAGTAAGAATCTCGCATCGAGGCAGCCTTTCCGCAGTTTTAATTATTACCGCGTGATGTATGGAGAGCGAGTTTAATGTAGCTGAAAGAGTAGATGTGTGTCTACACAACTGGTGATTTTTGATCCAATTTTATGCCTCGCGATTCCATAGCAGTGTGTGGATGAAAACATCGTGGACAGTCTCCAATTATTTTGCTACGTTGAGCCAAACTCAGACCACTAATAAGGAGCGACAGAGATGGCAGCCAAAAAAGGAAGCAAGAAGTCGAGAGGAACGCGTAAAGGCGGCGGCAAGGGAACCAAGAAGAGTGCCGCTAAACGCGGAGGCGGAAAGAAGTCGACCAAGGCCGCCAGCAAGTCGACGAAGAAGTCGTCGAAGAAGAGTAGTGGTAAAAAAGCAGCAAAGAAGTCAACCAAGTCCACCAAAAAAGCAGCGAAGAAAACTACCAAAAAGGGCGGTGGTAAAAAAGGTGGAAAGAGGACCAGCAAGTCGACAGCGTCAGCTACCCCGGCTGAACAGAGCTACGAATCGTCAGAAGCAATGGGTTCCCAGGGATTGGCGGAGTCTGGAGCTGAATCAGAGGCCGAGAGCCTCGAGGGTTAGTTACTCGGCGTTTGTCAGTGGCCGGTCGTCACTCGTTCTTCGTCTTAGTGCCATTTAATCAAGATCATCGACACCTGACTACTGACAAACGGACTCTCTGATGTATCCAGCCGGCAATCTTTTCATTCCAGTTGAGCACGGGCAGTTAGAAGCAATTCTGAAAGAGCCTCGAGGTGGTTCGCCTAAAGGCGTGGCCCTCGTGCTACATCCACATCCACTCGGCGGCGGCACGATGCACAATAAAGTTGTGTTTCGCGCCGCCGCTGCTCTGAACGATGCCGGCCTCACAACTCTGAGAATCAACTTTCGCAGCGTCGGTCAAAGCACCGGTGAACACGACGAAGGACGGGGAGAGCAGGACGACGCACGTGCAGGGCTCGACTATCTCTCACGCAATTATCCGGGCCAACGCATAACCGTTTGTGGGTTTTCCTTCGGCGCGCGGGTCGGGCTGGACGTCGGTATCGACGATCCACGCGTTGCGTATTTAATCGGCATCGGCACGCCGCTTCAGAAGTACGATTTCAGTTTTCTTTCAGACTGTCGCAAGCCTCTGCTGCTGGTCCATGGCGAAAATGACGAGTTTGGCGACGTCAATCGCTTGCGTGAACTCGTCGCGGAGCTGGAGAAAAGCATGCCCCTCGAGTTGGTGGTCGTGCCGGGCGCGGGACACTTTTTCGACGATCAACTGGACGAGCTTAAAAGCGCGATTACAAACTGGATCACACGGCAACTCGGCGCTCCGTGATTATTGGTCAGTTTCCTTTGGTGAACTGATGCTGATAAAACTCGACGTCGGTGGTTTCTTTTCGCGGAGCCGCATGCGTACAAAGGTGAATCCCAGCGCGAACACGACTGCAGCAGCAACGCCTCCAAGTAACAATGTTCCAAGGTCATCAAACGCCCCTGTTTGTTCCTGAAGCAGAGTGATCAGGACGAGCGAGTCTAAACAAAGCGGAAAAAAGATCATCACCTCACGACCTTTCTGTCAGGTCCAGTGTTGACGGGGAATAGACCCGAGCTTAGACACCGTTGTGTGATTGTTTGTTCCGCTTTAGGATAGGCCCATGCACGAGTACACAGACCCCGCAATACGGATCACGCTATTGCCGCGTGACACAAACTCGCGCGGAACGATCTTTGGTGGCGTTATCCTGAGTTACATCGACACTGCGGGCGCGATCGAAGCTCATCGCCACACGCGAATGGAACGCTTCGTCACTGTCGCAATGAAGGAAGTGATTTTTCACAAGCCAGTTTTTGTTGGAGACCTGGTGAGTTTCTACGCGGAGACAATGCGTGTCGGCACAACTTCGATTACGGTTCGTGTGATCGTGGAAGTGGAAGTCTGGGAAAGAGCGAACGGGTGCGCGTGACTGAAGCGGAAGTGATCTACGTTGCGGTTGATGACAAGGGAACAAGATGGCGATCGTGGTCAAAGATGAGATTTCCATTGCATTCTTCCATAACTCAGTTGTCGTGATTCGTAAACGACAAGGATATGGAAAATCCACGAAAATAGAACTCGCCTCAATTCAATCTCGCCTGCATCCTCCTCAGCGCCATTGCGGCTTCCGTGAAGTCAGGCTTTTCCTCGAGCGCGAGTCCATAGTGTCTCGCGGCATCCAGAAATCTCCGCCGGGTTTCATAAACTCGCCCGAGATTGAAATGCGGAAAAGCATACGACTCGTAGCGAGGCGCCAGCAGCGCGCGTTTGAACCACCTCACCGAGCCATAAGCATCGCCTTTCGCCAGCAAATAACTCCCAATGTCGTTATATGGATTACCGAGCGTATCATCAACGTGAATAGCCTCGAGACACTCTGCAATCGCCTCGTCATAGCGTTTCTGAAAACTGTAAACCCAACCTAGAAAAGTGTGCGCTTCGGCCGTTGGATAAGTCTCGATCGATCGTTTGTAAAGTTCGATCGCCCGTTCATAATCGTGCGCAAGCTGAGCTTCATAAGCCTCATGGAAAAGTTGATTGGCTTCGTAAGCGTCTTGCTGCGGCGATGTCGTCATGCGTGTCCATAAAACAAGAAGTTAAAAACTAACAGCCATTAGAAACTGAGCTGGAACCAGTAAGGAAGGGTGCTTGCCCCCGCTGATCGTTAGTTGCAGTTTGACCCCGACTTCTGCGCCGTATCGAGACGTTTTATGCGTCCCTCAACTTTCGGCGCAATCGCGCGGCCCGTGCTCACTGCTTTCCTTAAAGCTTCAAAATCCACCGGTACACGGTCCGGCGGAATGATTACGGTCGCGTCCTTGAACATCGCGTAGCCGTCGCCGCCGTCGAGCGCCACAAAGCTCGAGGTGGTCAACGTGTATTTTCTCGCATCGTCAAGCGGTTGTCCATCTACCTTTACTTCGACGAGGCGCGCGCCGGGTTTTCGCGTTGCGTCGAAAGAAAACTGAATGCCGGAAACCTGGGGAAAGCCTCCCGGTTCAGCACCCACCGCAGTGCGACTGACGCCGTGTTCGAGCGCCGCTCGCAACGTCGCGCCGGTCACTTCGATCTTAACCAGTTTGTTTTTAAAAGGAAGAATCGCGAGCAGATCTCTCATCGACAATCGTCCCGGTGAGATCAGCGCGTCGGCACGGATCGAGCCGCCATTCAAAAGCCCAACGTCCGCGAGTGTCGCTTTGCGAAATGCATCCGCGATAAAGTTTCCGACATTCGTCTCGCGAGTACGGCTTTCGAGACTGCCGCGCGTCGAGCATCACGCTCGTACGTCCGACCGGTTTCGCTAACTCAGCCAGCAGCCCGGCATACTTGCGATAAACCGCCGCGAATTCGGGCGCCTCCTTTGTGGTGCTGTCTACCGGAATAACTTTCCAATCGATACTTTCGAGTTCGCCGGTCGCCTTCGAAATGTTCAGATCAATGCGACCCATCTCGCGCGCGTCGGCAGTCATCTTGAAGATGGGCGCCGACCCGGCATGCGATTCGAGAAGTGTGTGTTCGTGGCCGCCGATGATCACGTCCACGTCGGCGCAACGAGCGACCTCTTTGTCTTCTCGCATTGAGAGATGAGTTAAAGCGACTACGACTTTCACACCCTGCGCATGAAGTTGAGAGACGATCTCTTTCGCCGTATCGCAGGGGCTGCGAAACTCGACGTTGTTACCGGGCCGCGAAGTTGTTTTTGTTTCCGGCAGGACCAGGCCAAAGATTCCAACTTTCACACCGCCAAACTCGCGGATCACAAAAGGCGGAACGTCGCCAAACGGTTTGTTTGTAGTCTTATCGACGACATTCGCCGCGACCCAGCCAAACTTCGACTCTTTAATTCTTTCTTTCAGCACGTCCGGTCCGAAATCAAACTCGTGATTGCCGAAAGTCGCATAGTCCAGACCCGCGGCATTCCACGCTTCGATCATTTGCGCGCCTTTGTACGTAATGGATTCGACAGACGGCGAGATCGTGTCGCCGGCCATGAGCAGAAGCGTATTCGGATTGTCCTGCTGAATGGATTTTTTGAGAGTGAGAACGCGGCCGAGCCCGCCTTTGGTACCCTGGTCCACCGGGGCAAACTGGTAGACGTCGTTAACCTGGAGGAGCGTCACCTTTACATTCTCGCAATCGGTCTTCTGTTGTGCGGCGAGTGAAAAGATCGCCGTCAGCAGGAGAGCTAAAGCCAGCGCGATGCGGCGTGGAAACATCAAACGAGCGTTCATTTCGTTGACCTTTCAGAGCGTGGTTGGAGTTTCAGGACCTGGATTATACTCGGGGTAATTAAATGCCGGATAGAGAAACACTATTCATAACAGGTTTTCCCGGGTTTATCGCAAATCGTTTGCTCGAACGGCTCGCCTGCAGGGAATGCGACTTCATTTTACTCGTGCAGCCGATGCTCAACACGAGAGCCAGGGATGAGATTGCGCGAATATCGCAACTCACCGGAAAGAGCGTCGCCGATTTTCAAATAGTTGAAGGAGACATCAGCGAACCGGGACTTGCCTTGAAACCTGCGGATCGCGAGCTGGTCCAACACCGAACGACGCGCGTGTTTCACCTCGCGGCAATCTACGATTTGGCAGTTCCTCGTGAGCTCGCTCTTCGCGTCAATCCGGGCGGCACACGCAACGTGCTCCAGGTCGCGCGTTCAATGCCGCACTTGCGTCACTTCCATCACGTGTCTACCTGCTACGTTGCCGGTAAACGCGAAGGCTTGATTCTCGAGTCGGAGTTGAGACACGACGCCGGGTATCGAAACTTTTACGAGGAGTCGAAGTATCTCGCCGAGCTGGAAGTTGATTCAGCAAAGAACGAGTTGCCAATCACGATTCACCGCCCGGCGGTTGTCTGCGGTGATTCGCGAAACGGCGAAACGGGAAAATACGACGGCGTTTATTATTTGATTCACTATCTACTCCGTTGGCCCAGGATGCTTTCGCTCGTCAACATCGGTAATCACGATGTTAGCCTGAACCTGGTCCCGGTAGACTTTGTCGTCGACGCGATGGCGGCGCTCGCATTTGAAGAGCGCGCGATTGGCAAGACGTTGCAGCTCGCCGATCCTGCTCCACTCACGACCAACGAGTTGTTCAATTCGATTGCACGGTCGATTGACGGTCACCAGTCGCGCGTCACCGCGCCGACGTCATGGGTCTATTTCTTTCTAATGCTGCCGCCCTCACCAAAGATCACGGGTCTGCCGCATCACGCCGTGCCTTACTTCTTCGTGAAACAGCTTTACGATTCGAGCGAGGCGCGAGCTCTTCTCGCGCCACACGGAATCACCTGCCCGCCGTTTGAAAGCTATGTAGATAAGATCGTACGCTTCGTAAAGGATCATCCGAAGGTTTAAGTTCAGCCAAAAAAGCAGGCTCACCTCGCAAAGGCGCAAAGCGCTGCCGCGTCTCGAAGAGTTTTCTTTGCGTCTTTGCGCCTTTGCGAGGAAGGCTTGACAATATCTGGAATTAGAATTAGTCTAAGTCCACTGTGAAAGACGTAAAGCAAAAGTTGACACCGCAGCGGGAAGCGGTTTTTCAGGTTATCCAGGAGCGTGATGACCACCCAACCGCCAGCGAAATCTTTCGAAGCTGCCCGCCGGCGACTGCCTAGTATCAGTTACGCAACCGTCTATAACTCGTTGCGCTACCTGAAAGATGCCGGCCTCGTGCTCGAAATAAATTTTGGCGATAGCGCCAGCCGCTACGATCGCGAAACACATCGCCACGACCACGCCATCTGCAACGATTGCGGTAAGCTGGTCGATTTTGATTTACCGGACGCGGCTAACCTCATGCAGGCGGCGGCGAAAAAATCACGGTTCCAGCCTGCATCAGTTCACTTAACCCTGCGGGGACGTTGTCCGGAGTGTTGCGGGCCTGAATAGGTTCCGTTTGGTCTTAATAGTAAATATTTCAACTAACTTGGAGGATACATGACAGCAGCATCAGCAGTAGCAGTAGAGAAGGCGATGGTGGGCCAGCCCGCGCCGGATTTTGATATGGCCTCGACGAAGAACATTGAAAAGCTCAACGAGACGGTTAAGCTTGCCGATTACCGTGGCAAGTGGCTCGTACTCGTTTTCTATCCATTGGATTTCACTTTTGTTTGCCCAACCGAATTGACGACGTTTAGCGATCGCTATCAGGATTTCGTGGACATCGGCGCCGACATCATCGGTATTTCGACTGACTCGGTCTTTTCGCACCGCGCGTGGTTGAATACGCCTCGCGACAAAGGCGGCGTTGAAGGTTTGAAATACCCGTTGGCCGCTGACGCGACGAAGAAAGTTGCGAGCGACTACGGCGTGTTGATTGAAAGCCGCGGCATCGCGCTGCGCGGTCTTTTCGTGATCGATCCGGAAGGCATTCTTCGTTACAAGGTCGTACACGATCTCAACGTTGGCCGTTCGGCGGAAGAAACGCTGAGAGTGATCCAGGCGTTGCAAACCGGCGGTCTTTGCCAGGCTGAATGGAAGCCAGGTCAGAAGACGCTCAACTAAAATAACAACTCCCTGGAGTGCGCCGGTTTGACGGCGCTTTAATCAAAGCGCCGTCAAGTCACCGCACTCCAGGGAGGCGCACTTTTAAGATTGGGAACATAAAACAATGGCAATGAGAATTGGAACAAAGTTGCCCAGCTTTGAAGGGGCAACGGAATGGTTTGGCGGTACGCAGGCGCACGCGGAAGCGGAAGTTGTCGGGACATCCGACGCTCGTTCATTTCTGGTCGGCGAGTTGCGGAATCTGCAAAGACAATCTGCCGCGCGTGGCCCAGTGGCGTGATGAGAAGCGAGAGCAGGGACTGCGCGTGATTGGCATTCACATGCCGCGCTATGAAGCGGACACCGACGTTGAGCAGGTGCGCGATCTCATCGGCAAGTATGACATTACGGAGCCGGTGGCGGTCGATAACGATCACAAGCTTAGAGACGCGTTTCAGAACGATCAGGGATTCGTGCCGGCGTATTACCTGTTTGACGCTGAAGGAAAACTGAAGAGTTTTGCGGCGGGAGAACGTGGCCTCGACATGCTTGAAGTCCGCTTTAGAGAGGGTTATGACGGCGGAAGCTGTATCAGCTAAATAGACCTATGAATCGTGTCAAAAGATAAAAACTGACGACGGCGCTGGCGATCGCCAGCGCTGCCAGCCCAACCATAATTCCACCAACAAAAATCCAGTCACTGGCACGTCCGGCGCGTGCTTCGTCAGTCGAAACCGTGGCGCGTTTCTTCAGCAGTTCGAGATTCTTCTGATTCGACTTCCACCACGCGTCCGCAACATCACCAACCACTGGAAGCGAACCAAACAGGTAGTCAATCCGATATTCAGTCCCATGCGCAGCATCGTGATCTTCGGAACGCGATAGCGAACGGCTGCGGCGAGGATATAGAACGAGACGAGTGAGGTGCTTGTGTCGCCGAGCCCGGGCACGAGTCCGATTAGAGCGTCGAGTCCGAAGCGCCAGCCAAGCACGGGAATTCGGAACAGATCGTCCATGACCCATCCCAAACGGTCGAGGTTTTGAAGCCCGAGCGATTTGTCATTTGCCATTTGCCGTTTTTCATTTGTCATTCACAGATGCTCCGCGTTCCCCAATGAAAAATGAGAAATGGACAATGACAAACGCAAATGATCTTTTTCTTCAGCGAATTCGTGTCACCTGCTGCCAAAAAAACTTCCCTACTTTCGCGACTGCATTGAACGGGTTGTCACCCGACTTTTGGGGAGTTTGTTTTGCGGGGATTCCTAACGTTGCGGCCAACTCCTGATCCGGAGGCGCGATATCTTCGTCGCCTCGTTTCGCGGCTAGCCAGCGGGTGAATGTACGTCCAATCAGTCGTCTTTGTTCAACCGGAGCTTCCGCGACGAGGGCGATGCGCAGATCTTCGAGTTGAGCGATTTCGTAGAGGTGTGTCTGGTAGTAATTTCGGAGGGCGGCGAAGATCTTCTCCTCGCCGAGCGTTTGCTGGAGGTCGACAAACATCAGAGAGCCTTTGGCGCTCACGATCGCGGAGTACTGAAACGTGTTGCGGTAGTCGCGTGAGGGACGATTGGCGTCCATGTCGTCGCCGCCAAACGTCCGATACAGACGATAGACGCCGCGTACTTGATCGTTCAAAACTGCGTTGCCTTTTCGTCACCGTAAGTGCGCTTGTAATAGAGCAGTGAAGACCAGGATGAGAGCGCTTCGTCGAGCAAAGGTTCGCGCGCGGGATCGTTTCCGACGGCCGCGCCCCACCATTGATGCGCAACGAGATGAGCGACGGTCCATTCGAGACTTTCCTCGACCGACGGTCGTTGCTCGCGAATGATTTCCGGAAGGTTGCGCACCGTGGGAGAGTCGAAGTCGACGAAGTAAGCACTCGCGATAACGTTGAGACCCGAGAATTCACTACTCCCGAGTCCGGCCACAAGCGGCGCTTCCGCGATACTGACGGTTTTGAAAGGCAATGGTCCAAAGAGTTTCGTAAACACGCGCAACGCATTCGCCGCGACGACGAGCGCGCGCTTCCCAACGCGTTCATGTTCCGCGAGATAAATCGAACGGACGTTGATCGCCCTCGACTTCGGTATGTTCGCTGCGCAAACCGCGTCCGAGCAAGAATCGCGAAATCGCGCACGGCCGAAGCTGTAAACGTTTGCTCTTTATTGATTGTATTTCCCGTTTCAGTGCCGGAAGTAAAAACTTCGACGCCCGCATTCGTCGCGATCGTGACTTCGTAATCCGCTGCCTCGTTAAAAACAAAATCTCCGACAGACGGCTCCAGCTTACGGCGCCACTCGTCGCCGTCATGCACGGCGAGCACGGGATAAGCGGTGCCGAGCAGCATCACGCCACGACAGCGAAAGTTGATATCGCGGGCACGACGCGTTTCGCGGTCGCTGCGCAACGCGGCGCTGACTTGTTTGACGACGTGCGTCGTCAGGCTCGTTTCGTCGCGGTCGATCTCCGGAACTGAACCTTTGAACTTGATAACGACTTCGGTCGACGCTTCAGGCGCAACTGACTCGCGCAGATTTACGCGAAGCGTCGTTCCCTGATCGTCTAGTGAAGAGTAGAGCGGAGCATCGTCTGCGCCGCGCCCGCACTTCGAGAATGTCGATCCGGGGTTCATCAGATTCCGCCGTCGGAGGAGTGGTCAGAAACTGCTGATCGCCCGAGCGGAGGTTTGGGTAAAGATGAAAGTAGATGATCTGACGTCGGCTTTTCGCCGCGATTTATCCAGCGGACTCTTTCGACGCCGGTGTAAGTAAGACGATCGAAGTCGACCTTCAAGTCGATCTTGTAAAAGTGTCTTTCGGCGGGTTTCGACGGCGTTTGTGCGTTGAGTTCGGCGCACACGCTCAACCAGCACACACAACAGCAAAAGCTTTGGAGTGCGGCGACTTGTCGCCGCTTTGTCCCAATTAAAACCATTCATCACGAATCAAAAGCAGTGACAAGTCACCGCACTCCACGAGAACGGCCTTCCCTGATCGTGATCGACTGGATCACGTCGCCACGCACGATTCGATCGACTACATCCATTCCCAGCACCACGCGTCCAAAGACCGTGTAACCACCGTCGAGATGCGGCTGCGGCGCGTGGGTCACGAACCATTGCGAGCCGCCCGTGTCCTTGCCGGAAAGCGCCATGCCCACTGCCGCCCGGTCGTACGCAACCTGGTTAATTTCGCAGCGAATCTGGTATCCGGGTCCGCCGTTGCCATCGCCGCGAGGATCGCCGTCCTGAATCACAAAATTCGGCACCACCCGGTGAATGGTGACGTTGCGATAGTACCCGCGTTGGGCAAGCTGAACGAAATTGTCTACTGTCAGTGGGGCTGCGTCAGGGAGCAAGTCCATAGTAAACGAACCCTTGCTCGTAGTCACGACGGCTCGGACACTACGTCCGATCCGGCCGAGCGCGCGCTCGTAATCAGCATCTGTATTTCGCGTCTGAACTCTTCCGATTTGGGAAGAAAAGTCGCCAACTCCATTAGCTTTTAAGACTGCGACGGCGCGGCGCCGGATGAGATGATCGCCGGATTTCAGCGCGCCCTGGATGAGGTCGTTGGCGGCTGCGGTCTTTTGTTTCCCAAGTGAGTCGAGGATCGAGAGTGCGGCATCGTTGAGCAGATCGTTGGCAGTCTTCGGCCAAGCAGCGGCGAGGGCGCGAGCGTTTTCTTCCGAAGGCGGAAGATCGCCGAGGAGATCCGCCGCTGTGCCGCGGATTACGACGTCCGTTTCATTCAGGTGCGCGCGTGCAATCGTGCCGAGATCCTGCGGTTTGAACGCGGCGAAGGCGCGCAACACGTCCGGGATAGCGTATTCGGAGTGGACGGCCACGAGGGTGTTGATAGTTAATCCGGAGTTGCGGTAATCGAGCATCGCGCGCAGCAGAGCTTCGGCAGCGGCAGCGAGTTCCGGCTTGTTCTTAACTGACTCAGGCAAAGCCGCGATCTCGCCGAGTCCTGCCGCGACTCCCGACGCCGCGCGCCAATCCAGCAGGATCGTCTCCTGCACTTTTCGCTTTGCCTCATCCGCGGTTCCGAAGCCGGCGAGATAAGTTGCGGGTGCGATGCGTACAAACGCCTGCTCAACTTCCGGCGCTCGGTGATTTAGATCTTCCATCCCGTTTCGTAGCCATTTGGTGGCGCCTTGATGTTCCGTCTGGGCGAGCAGGCGTCCGAGCGATGTTGCGATCTCGAGCACTTCGTTCATTTCGGGAGAGGTGGCGTTGGTCGTTATTTGCGTTAGTGCTTCACCACGTTTGAGCAAGGTTTCCGCGGCGCGTGCGTCTTTCAGCGAGGCGAGCGCACGGATCGCACTGACTCTGACGCGCGAATCACGATCGGCCGTGGCGCGAGCAAGAAGCGAGTCAAACGCCGGCTTGTCTTCAGTCGCTCCGAGCACGCGTGCGGCATTTGCGCGAACGTTTGCGTCGATATCCGTAGTCAACAACTTTCGTAACTGTTCGTTGCCGTCTTTAAGCCGCAAGCGTGCGAGTGCGTTTGCCGCGTCGGATCGCACACGCGAATTCGAGTAAGTCAAAAACTTCGCGAGCGTTGGACCGGCGTTGGCCGGCCGTGAACGCAAAGCGGCGGTCAACCCCAGGAGAATTGTCTGATTGTCCGGCGCGGATCGTCTTGCTGCTTCAAACTCGAGAACGTCGATGATCACAGCGCCGAGCTCGCGTTGTCGTGCTTCCTGTTCACGCGGCAGTGCGCCGGCGATTTTGCCCAACGCTTCAACTGCCCGCGCTCGTATTTCCGCGTTCTCGTTCGTGTTCTTCAGTATGCGAATCAGGGGATCCGCGGCGCTAATCAGTTCAGTTTCTCCGAGCGCAAACGCGGCAGTCGAACGCAAACTGGTATCAATATCTCTTTCCAGCAGACTCGTGAGCGCGGCAACTGAGTCTTCACTTCCGATTCGTCCGGCAGCGAGTGCCGCACGCTGGCGGATGGCCGGATTTGAATCCCCGGTGAGCTTAATTAGATCGTCATCCCAGCGGCGTTCGTCTTCCGCTTTCACGATCGTCAGCAGAATTTCGGGCGGAATTGAACCGCGCATCGCCGTCTTTCGGCCACGCTGCTGTGCAGTAGTTAAAGGAGTCAGAGCGATAAAACAGATCAGAATAAGGGGAATGGTTTTCTTATGCATGAGGGCTGAATAATCCCGTTAATTCGGGGGTCCTGTCAAAAGAGAAAGGGGTGACGACGGAGCGCCACCCCTTACGAAAACAAAACTGAAATTTGGTCTAGCTGACCACGTTTGAGACTGCCGGAATCTCTGTGGGCTTAGCGTCCGCGCGAATCGGCTGCATCTTGGACGTGTCGAGGGGCTCGTCCCTGCGGTCTTTCTTGCTTTTATCGACTGCCGCAGTCATCTGCACCATTTTGCAACTGCCCTCAAACATCGCGCCCTGCTCGATGATCAAGGAAGGTGTTTGAATGTTGCCGTTTACTTTCGCGGCGCGTCCGAGTTCCAAACGCTGAGTCGCGATGATGTCGCCGTTGATGGTCCCATGAATCACGGCCACCGCAACTTCGATATTCGCGTCAACTTTTCCGTTTGCGCCCACGATGAGCGTGCCGCTCGTGGAGCTGACGCGGCCTGACAGGTGGCCGTCCACTCGCATCATGGCCTTAAAATTAGCTTCGCCGGTGACAACCGTACCGCCGCCTACGAAACCGCTGAGCGTGCCTTCTTTAATGTCGCGAGCCAGCGATTCGCTCTCAGTCATTGCGCGCGATGCGCCTGCTGTAGCCTCGGCCGCTGCGGGTGGTTTTGCTTCAACTGGACCTGTTCCCTGATAGGAGGGGTAGGTCTTGGCAGTAGAGTAATCAGGAACCTCAGGCTTGTGGTTTGAGTGGTCGTTATCTTCCTGATCTTTGGCATTCTTTCCTATCCTGAGCATTTTATACCTCCGTAAATATGGGGGCGCGGAAGTTTAGTCACCGGCCGGGGACCTTGAAGCAACGAAACGACGCGCTTGCCTTTTGTCGTGGATTTCCTAGCGTAGATAGCTAGTAACGAATGACGCCGCACAGAAGCGGGCTCACTATGATAGACAAAGTAGGGTTCCGGTGTCTAGCTTTGTAACAAAATTACAATTCATGGCATTCTGAGAGTCAAAAATGGCGACCGACAGCAAGACTAGAACCAAATTACTGCGCCGGATGGGCGAAGCGATTGCCGACTTCGGAATGATCGACGATGGCGACCGCGTGATGGTCTGTCTTTCAGGTGGGAAGGACAGTCACACCCTGCTGGACCTCCTGCTTGACGTTCAGCAACGCGCGCCCGTGCGTTTTGAGTTGCTCGCAGTGAACCTGGACCAGAAACAACCGGGATTTCCGGCGGACGTTTTGCCCGCTTACCTGAGCGGGCGCGATGTTCCGTTTCGCATCGTCGAGCGCGACACGTATTCGATCGTCAAGCGGATTGTTCCCGAAGGTAAGACGTATTGCTCCGTCTGTTCGCGCCTGCGTCGCGGGATTATTTACAACATCGCTGTCGAGGAACGCTGCAATAAAATCGCGCTCGGGCATCATGCGGACGACATAATCACGACGCTTTTATTGAACCTGTTTTATGTCGGTTCTTTGAAAGCGATGCCGCCGAAACTTCGATCCACTGACGGCCGCAACACTGTGATTAGGCCCCTCGCTTACTGTTCGGAAAGCGATATTGCCGAATTCGCGGCGGAGCGAGAGTTTCCGATCATTCCCTGCGATCTCTGCGGCTCACAAAGCAATCTCAAGCGCGCGCGCATTAAAAACCTGATCGGCGAACTCGAAAAGGAAATCCCTCACATCCGTGCCTCGATGCTCAACGCTCTTGGCAACGTGGCTCCATCACAGCTCCTGGACCACGAACTTTTTGACTTCAAGTCGCTGCGCTCCGCAACCGGCAACGTCGAGACAGAACTCGATCTCGCCCTGGGCCACACCGACGAAGATCTCCGCCCCACCTTAGTTTCTTTAACTTCTTCTCAGTTGTAATTTTTGTGCCTTCTTGTGGCTATGAAAGAACTAGATCTCAGTGGCTTCCCTCCAGGTACCGTCACCGAATACACGACGCTGGTATGTCTCGCGTGTATCTTCGACATCTTCACAAAGCAGATCGGTCTCGCGCCGCGCTCCGCTTATTCCGAGATCAAACGCTACACGCCAACCGTTGCCGAGCTGACTTCACGAAAAGCAGTGCGGCCGTTTTTCGACAGTGACGAGAAACATCCGCGCTGTCCGTATTGCAACGCCGCGAAACGCTGGCACGCTCGTCTGGACACCTACGCGATCGAAGGCGGCAAAATCACTGACACGCCGCGCCGTAAACTCATCAAGAGCCTGGAGAAAAAGAAGGATCAGTTCGCGGTGATCGAGTCAAAGTCGGATCGCCGCAGTGCTTTTTTCGACTGGCTCGACACCTTGAAAATCACGCTCGATCTTGCTGATCCGGCGTGGCTTTTCGAAGCGACGCGTGCGTATCTTGAACGAAAAGCACCAAAAGAGAAGTGGAGCGAGTTGTTTGAGGGATTGCGGGCCGTGCGCCCGTCGTCGCGTTTGGAAGACGGTTGGGAGCGTGACGGCTCGCGACTGTTTCTCACGCCGTCGCTCTACAATGAGAGCCTGCTGGTCCAGTATCTGGTGAGCCGTTCGCACGAGCACGGCGGCCGGACGCTCGAGGGCCGACTGACGTTACTGGAACTGATCCGGCGCCTGCGCAGAGGCGGTTATCTCGAGGCGCACAACATTTCCACCACGGATCAGTTTGAGATTCTCGAAAAGCTGCTCGACGAAGTGGCAGGTTCCGGCCAGCTGAAACTCTACTACCTCGTCGACCGCCGCGAGTTCATCGACAAAGTAAAATCAGTCTACGCCAGCTACGCGTGAATCTTGTAAATCCTGCAAATCTGTCTTAACCTGCTGTTCTCGATCGCTACTCTCTAATCAGTCAACGTTTACTCGATACTTGCTGATCAACTGCCTTAGTCCTTCAGTCGATTTGTGCCGCGTCATGTAGTAACTGGTCAACGGCGGGACGAGCACACGCACGAGATCCTGGTGACGCGAGACGCCGGTGGCAATACCCACCGCGCGCGCGAACGCGTCAATCACTTCGTCTAAAAGCACATTCAACTTCCGTTGCGCTTCGCGCTTTGCGTCACCTTCGGCCATCGCCTCGTATTGCTGCGACTGTATCGAGTAATCGAAGTCGATGACTTTTCCCAGGGCATAAAAGTTGGAAGGCTCATACGGCATCAGTTGTGTGGCTTTAACGGCGCGCACTTTTGCTTCGCGTGTGTTGTGAAGGACGAGGTAAAGAAAGGCGGCGTTGCGATAAAGCAGCGCGAGGTTGTTTTTGTAGGTGGCCCATCTTTCATCGTTGACACGGACAGGCTTTTTACCGGCTTCGACAATCTCGGTCGCTTTGAGTGCGTACTGCAATCCCAGCTCTACAAGTTTCCGATTTGCTTTTACGCTTTCGTCGACCGCAATCGAAGCCATCGCTATAAGGACGTTGAGGTTCTCCGGATCTTTCGCAAGGAGTTCGGCTGCGAGCGCGAAGGCGGCCTCATGACGTTTATTGATTGAATAAACTTCAACCGAGACTGACTTGAACATCTCTTGCTCCGGCTCAGTGGTAAAGACAGCCTGCGCTCGTTCCAGCAGCGCGAGCGCAACCGCGCCGTTGCGGATCTTCAGGATCTCCGCGGCGATCGTTTCGGCGACACTGAGACGTGCTCCGCTGTTTGGAAACGCCGCGACGAAATCTTCGGCGGCCGTGAGTTTCAGGGTTGGATTAGTTGCGAGCTTGATCGCTGAGAGTGCTTCGGATTCGGTTTGTGGCCGAGAGAGTTGGGCGAGGGCCGTGCTGTGACTAATCAGCAAACACACAAACACACAAACCAAACGTGATTGCGTCTTTGTGTTTGGGCGGCACCATGGCCTCCTTTGTTAACAGTTCAAACGTTCTCGCCGGTAATGATGCGTCACCGGACGGCGGCGGCCAATGCCGATCGCATTTCGCGAGATGATCAGCGTCGGCGGCAGTTGCCGGCGCTTGAATTCATTCGCCGGCGACTCGACGCGGTTGAGAATATCGCGCACGAAGCCGGGTTCAAATCCCGTTTCGACGATCTCATTCGGCGTTGCTTTCTGTTCGAAGTACAAGACGCAGCACGCGATCGAGCTGGTCGTAGGGCGGAAGTGATTGATCGTCAAACTGGCCCGGCGCGAGTTCCGCCGAGGGACGCTTGTCGACGATCGTTTGCGGAATAAGTTCTTCGTCTTTGTTCAGATAATTCGCGAGCGCATAGACTTCGGTCTTCAACACGTCGCCAATCACTGCGAGTCCGCCGTTCGTGTCGCCGTAGAGAGTGCAATAGCCGAGCGCGAGTTCCGACTTGTTGCCGGTTGAAAGCAGCAGGCGACCTTCGGCATTCGAGATCGTCATCAGGATATTGCCGCGCAGACGCGACTGAAGATTCTCCGCAGCGGTGGATCTGCTTCTCGACCGAAGGCGCAGGCAGTTTCATCTCCTTGAGCAACACTTCGTAAGCGTCGGAGATCGGATGCTCGATGACCGGCATGCCGAGACGCCGGCCAAGTTCGACCGAATCGTCAACACTCGAACGCGACGAATAAGGCGACGGCATCATCACGCTCAAAACGTTTTCCGCGCCGATTGCCTCGCAAGCGAGCGCGGCGACGACGGCCGAATCGATTCCGCCCGACAGTCCGAGCACGGCGCGTTTGAATCCATTCTTGCTCGCGTAGTCGCGAATGCCGAGCACGAGCGCATCGTGAATAGTTTCGACGTCGTCGCCGGGCAGACAGCGATCGTCGGCGACGTCGCAATCGAGATCGACAGTGCCGATGAACTCTTCGAACGGCGGTGCCTGAAGAATAATTTTTCCGTGTGCATCGGCGACGATGCTGGCGCCGTCGAAGATTATTCCGTCGTTGCCGCCGACGAGATTCACAAACACGATCGGTATCTTTGCGGTCATCGCGCGATGCGAAACCATCGCGCAGCGCTGGCCCATCTTGCCTTTGTTGAAAGGCGACGCGTTGATCGAGATCGAGCACTTCCGCGCCGAGCTCGATCAGTTCGTCTGCGGGATCGTTTGCGTAGAGACGTTCCCGCCAGAACGTTTTGTCGTTCCAGAAGTCTTCGCAAACGGCGACGCCGAGTTTGTGTTCCGGAAGTGAGAACAGATGTCTTTCGAGACTGGGTTGGAAGTAGCGCGGATCGTCGAAGACGTCGTACTCGGGCAGGAGTGTCTTATCCGCGAAGCCGAGCAGTTCCTGGTTGCGAATGATGGCGGCGGAGTTGTAGAGACGGCGTCCGGTAGTTAAGCCTGATGGTCGCACGGTGCCGACGATCGCGGTGATGTCCTTCGGTGGCGGCGATGATTTTTTCAGCGGTTCGAGTGCGCAGCGCTGGACGTCGCGATCGAGAAACCAGTCGAGCGACGTATAGCCCTGGATACAGGTTTCGGGAAGAACGACGAGGTCTGAGTTTTCCTGTTTTGCCTGTTCGATAGCGCGAATGATGCGGGCGGTGTTGCCTTCGAAGTCGCCGTTGGTGGTGTTGATCTGGCCGATGGTGACGCGCATTACGAGGGATCGTGCACGATCCGTGTCATCGTGTGCAATTCCGCTCGGTTTGAACGGCAAACGGTCAGCTGCGCTATATTCTTTGAGCCACCAACGCGGAGGGGTCGCATAATGGTAGTGCAGCGGTCTTGAAAACCGCCGGCCGAAAGGCTATGCAGGTTCGAGTCCTGTCCCCTCCGCCATTCTTCCTTTCCCTTACGACAACTGCTGCTGCTGTAACTTGAACCATTAATTTTGGCCGCTCCGGCAACTCAATAGCCTCCAATAGCCTTCCGGGTGATAGAATTCGCGCGGGGTCGTGGCGTCAAGCGCCTGCTCAGCGACTTAGTCGCCGGCGAAGAAGGATACGTTGACTTGAAGAAGAAACTCATGCAGCGCGTTTAGGTCAGTTTGAAAATGATGAAGACCTGTTTCACCATTAGTTTGTTGATCGTCGCTGCTGTCGCAGACGCGTATGGCCAGCAGACATCGAAACTTATGAAGCAGCCTCGCGAAGTTCTCGAAGCGTATGAAGTGGTAACGGAGTTTCGACGACTATTTGCCGAGGATTTCAACTTCGAACGCGCCTTTGAGGCTACCTTCACAAAAGACCCGGCGCGTCGACGTGCCATTGCGATTGCCGAGAGCCAGCTTGGAGACGTTGCCGTCGAAGCGGCCGACGATGCCACGCTACTCAGCATTTACAAGAGTGAGACGCAGATCTTTTTCATGCTGCTGCCACTGGCCAATCCTAAGGGTACCGCTGAAGCAGCGTTGCTCCTTCCTCCGGAAATAAGATCGATCTTCGACCGGAAAAGACCAACCGCGCCCGAACAACTTCCAGCTTATGCCGCTCAACGCAGCCGCGACGTGGAACAGCTTCGCGCTCACATAAATCAACTCGCAGCACAGCACGCTGCATTTGCTGATCTGATTCGCGAAATGAAAGAGCATCTCTTTCTGAAAGAGCTCGAAACGCCCACCGAGGTCGTCAAACCTCTCACGTCGTACAGCCGAGGAAACGTGCTGCGTCCGGATTATCCGTATTATCAGATCGATGATTACGCGGTGATTCGTGAAGGCGGCGAGATGAAGATCGTCGGAATACGTCTCTTCTATAGAATGTTTTAGGGCGCGCGAGACGCCGCCCCAGTGCCCGGGGCATTCGATCTCACGATCGCGGTAGTTAAGTTCCAGTTTCCACTTCCGGCAATTCAATGTTCCAGAAACAACTTTCCGCTTTTCTGTGACTTGAACCATTAACTTGCCAGCTCCAGCAACTTAATGATTTGACTCCGAGCAAATATTACCGCCAACGTTGATTGTTCTCGCCAAGTCTAAAAACCTCACAATTAGCAGGAATCACACACTTTTCCGTAACCGACAAACGGCACCCTAACAATGTGCTGACGGGGACCTCTCCGTTATGAGCAATATCCAATAGGTCGAGCAAGAACCCTGCGATGTGGGTATCAGACGCGATTAGAATCGTAGACATGTTGGAGGATTCACATTAGTCGCATATGGCAAGAATCTTCATCACCGGTTCGGCAGATGGTCTGGGGCAGTTGACAGCAACTGCACTAGTCGGCCAACGGCATGAGGTTGTACTTCATGCGCGCAATAAAAAGCGGCGGCAAGAGGCTTTGGACAAAGTGCCCGGTGCGGAAACTGTGCTAACAGCCGACCTTGGCAACATCCTGGAGACAAAACAGCTAGCTGCAAAAGTGAATGCTTTGGGAAACTTCGACGCAGTGATTCATAACGCCGGAGTCTACCAGGCATCGGCTGAAGAAATTTTTAAGGTCAACACGTTGGCGCCTTACATTCTTACCTGTCTCATAGAAAGACCGCGACGATTGATCTACCTGAGTTCTGGCATGCATCTCGGTGGAAGCGCAAGGCTGGAGAGTTTAGAAACCAGCGTCAGCCGCGTCACCTATTCTGATTCGAAGCTGCATGTGTTGATGCTGTGCATGGCGGTAGCACGAAAGTGGCCAGAGGTTTATGCGAATGCAGTTGATCCGGGATGGGTTCCTACAAAGATGGGTGGGCCAGGCGCGCCAGATGATCTGACAAAGGGATACGAGACGCAGGTGTGGCTTGCAGTCAGCAACGATGAAAAGGCAAGGGTAAGCGGGCTTTATTTCCATCATAAGAAAGAAACCGGCCACAACCCTGAAGCCGATAATGTGCAGTTGCAGGATAGATTTCTAAACTTGTGTAGAGAGATTACGGGTGTTTCGTTTCGTTGAAATTCTGCATCAGGTATTGGGAACGGAGTGAGATCAATATGAAACGGTTAAGAGTTCAATTAGCGATCGCCCTAGGTCTTTCGTTATTAGGTTCAGTTAATATGAACGCACAAACAATTAAAGATCGCGCGCTGGATGCGCGGCAGCAAAACATCGTGATGATCTCCGCCTTGACAGCCACAGGCGATCTGGAAAATTTGCGAACGGCTCTGAACAGCGGGCTCGATGGCGGCCTCACCGTCAATGAGATCAAAGACGTTCTCGTTCAAATGTATGCGTACTGCGGTTTTCCGCGCAGTCTGAACGGCATCAATACTTTCATGACCGTGCTGCAAGAACGGAAGCAAAGAGGGGTCAAGGATGTGGAAGGGAAAACCGCGACGCCGATTGCTAACAGCGGCGATAAATACGAGCGGGGCAGAAAAACTCTGGACGATCACCAATGATAAAGGGGCTGGCGGTGTGGTTTGGCTCAAACCCGTCACGGACGAGGAATACAACGCTCCCGAGCAATGACCAGATCGTCGATGATGATCTGACGCTTGTTGTTGCAAATGAACTGGTACACCGGCTCATCTTTCAAAAGCGTCAGTACTCGGGCCCTGACCTCTTCTTTGTCAGAGAGTTCGTAAACCTTGTCGTAGAGCGCCCATCCCTCCTCCTCTTCTCCAGCATAGACAAAGCGCAAAACCACATTTAGTACTTCAGCCAAAATGATCGAAGTTATATTTTGAAGGTGCGCTTATTTTCTCCTTAGAAGCTGCAACCTCTCTCAGCAAATAGTCTTTATGGAGAGTGTTTGCTGGTAAGTACTTGCCCGTCCGGGCATCGTATCTAAAGATAACTTCTGGCAAAGGTATCCGCGAGATTGGCAGCTTATCCTGAAGATCGTAAAAAGCAGTCACTGATTGGAGAATCTCTTGCACGCCATCATGATCCACATCGACGGCGAAAATCTCGTCGTCGCCGATGCCCCAGTCGCCGCTGCTATAGATCACCTGAACGCGGGGCGCCAAGTTAACGATCCAGTACGAGCCACCTCTCCAGATGGACTGAGCAACTATCACCTGTTTTGTATAAACGCCAAGCAGTGTAAACAGACCGAATGTTGTTGAGTTGCCCATCGGATGATAAAGCCCCTGGTCGAATGTCGTCAGCACCTTTCCGTTGTGGAGGAGAGTTGCGTAGCTCATTTCCGAAGTCGGTGCGCGATCCCTTGCTTCATGCCAATCACTGACCTTTATTGTCTTATAGAATCGCTTAACGAGATATTTCTGGTACGCGAGCCTCTCGGCATCAATAAGCTCACGATCGAGTGGTCGCGGTTGCGGCCACACTCTGCTCGGTGGGACAGGCAATCGCTGGGTTTCCTGGTTGTTTGAGATAACGGTCGGAGTGTTCCGGGAGCGGTGACGAACCGCAACCGTAATCCATGTAGCGGTAACTCCGATGGCGAAAGCGAGAGCCGCGCATGTTATTCGCTTGAGGTACTTTGTCACATCGGTTTTCTATGCCGGCAGGGCAAACAGTTCAATGTGGCATGCCACAGCGCGGTCCAGGGGGAATGCTGGCACCGCGGCCGTTTTTCCAATTTTGCACTTTCGGCGATTTAACGGTTCCAAAACACGAAATCTAGACAAGGCTGGGATGCGAAATCTCTGGATTTTGATTGAACTTGCGGCAACTAATTGATTCCAGGGGCGGCAAAGAATTGGTTCAAGTCACAGCTTCTGTTCACGTCAAAGAAGCCTGATGTCTTTAACAACGCCCCTATACCGGAGGTGCATGGTCTTGCTGCGCCAAACTATAATCCTCTGTGCATGATTCAAACCGAACTCGATGTTCTGCGTGATGTTTCTCAACGGCTCACATCAGGCGGAGTCGCATTTATGTTAACTGGCTCAATGGCGATGAATTATTATGCGCAGCCTCGTATGACTCGCGACATTGATTTGGTGGTTGAACTCGCATCCGAGCAAATCGACCTTTTGATCAGCATGTTTGAGACAGAGTATTACGTGGACCGTCACGCGGTCGCGAGAGCTATCGCGGAACGGTCGGTGTTTAACCTTGTTCACAACGAGACGGTGATCAAGCTCGACTGCATCGTTCTGAAAAGGAGTCAATACCGTCAGCAGGAATTTGCGAGACGCAGGCTATTATCGCTGGGAGACTTTGAAACCTGGATTGTCAGTCGGGAAGATTTAATTCTTTCGAAACTACACTGGGCCAGAGATTCAAAATCAGAATTGCAACTGCGCGATGTTAAGAATCTGTTGACGGTCGACTGCGATATGCCCTACTTGTATAGCCGCGCTGAGGACCTTGGGCTGAAGGCATTGTTGATGGAGGTTCTGCGAAGTCATGAATGATACCGACCCGCAGATTGCCGAACTTGTGCGCCGCAGGTTATTGGAGCGTTCCGGGGCGGAGCGCATCTTGATGGGAAGTCGAATGTTTGATGTTGCCAAAGCGATTGTGTTGGCATCTTTCCCAGAGGGGCTCACCGAAATCGAAATCAAGGCACGTTTGTGCGAGCGGCTCTATGGCGATGAGGTTGACGTCAGTTCCTTTCTTCAGCACCTAAGATCCCTGCAACCTGACTCAAGCCTCGAAAAGAATTGAAAGTTGGCGCTACGATAGCGCTGATGGACCCACTTACCCTTCTTTACTTTACAGCCACTCACACGTCGTGCTTGTGATACTTGCTATGAGCGCGGTAGCGCTTTGGACCGTACCAGAGCCAGAAACCACTGATCGTGAAGATCAATAAAGCCGTGCCCATGATCGAAGTGTAGACGAGCTTTATCTGACCGTAGTTTGTGCCGAAGACGTAGTCTAGATATGACCCGTCGTGGAGGTTTTCTATGAAATCCGATCGGCGTCTCTCCAGGTGCAACAACTCACCGGTCGTGCAGTCAAGCTGCACCCCCCAATAACCTTCCAGGAAAACAAACTTCACCATTCCCTTGTCGGGCCTGATGTCGATGCGGTCCAACTCGAGCGAGACGTCCGGTGAGAAATGCTCAGTCATAACTTGCCGAGCCCTGTCTTGCAAAACATGGATTGGAAGCCAGTCTTGCTGGTTGGTGGATTTACCCTGATACGACTCAGGCAAAATGATGCCGCCACTGTGTTTCTTCCAACCCAACAGCAGACCCGTGCAGGCTACGAAAAAGAAGAACGCAAACAGCATCGCTCCGACTGTTCGGTGAACTTTTCTCGCAAGTCTGAGAAGTCTTGCCTGACGTTTTCTTTGAGACTCGTTAAACATTCTTCGCCAAAAACTGTGCGGTACGGTTGTGAGGGCCGCATCGGCAACAACGTGTAACGATAGTTGATCACTCATCGACCAGTTTAAGGAGCGGCTCGAAACACATAAGGCAGAGTGATTGGTAAAATCGTTGTGATTTTGACCTTCGGGTGGTAATAAAGCTGGACGTTACTCAACTTCTCATTTAGTTCTACTCTGTTTTCCTCCGAGGTGCGAAATGAAGACTCAAAAGATCCTGGCGGCTTTCCTCTCATGCGCGATCGTGGCGGCGGTCGTTTCTCGGAACGCGAGTGCGCAGAATTCTTCACGGCCGGTGGACGAAGCGCGGGTGGCGCGACTGGCGGGTTTGGCAAAAGTCTGGGGAGCGGTGAAGTTTTTTCATCCCGTCCTGGCGTATCACGATATCGATTGGGACCGCGCGCTGATTGAAACGATTCCGAAGGTCAATGCGGCCAAAACGCCTCAGGAATATCAGACCGCCGTAAACCAGATGCTTGCAGCGCTCCACGATAAAAGCACTCGCGCGGAACTCGAGGCGGAAACTAAGAGTGATGCAGCGAAAGAACCTTCCGGAACTGACGCGAAGCACGTTCGGACGGAGAACGGCGTCCTCATAATTGATGCCGCCGGGATCGCAAAAACAGTTACGAAGGAAACGTCCGCCTTAAACCGTTTCGTCACAAACATCGATCAAGCTCTACCAGGTGCAACCGCAATTATCGTCGACGCACGCAGCGCCACAAAGATCACCGACTTCGAGTCATATTTTTTTAATCTCTTCCTACGCCAGGCTCTGACGTCCATGCTCGATACAAAAGCGGTCCTTGCTGCACCGCGGTATCGCATGCACAACGGCTACGCCAGTCAAACCGCGGGAGGGGCGGAGTTTTACTATTCGGCCTTTGTCAACGCAACGCCACAGACGATCCAGGGACGATCAAAAACCAGGACGCCGCCGATGGCTTTTATCATCAATCAAAACTCTCCTTCGTTCGCGGAGGCGCTGGGCGGTCTGCAGTCCGCCAGCCGCGCGCTAGTGATACAAGACGGCGAACACGCACCGGAAGCCGGCGCCGGCTTGTTCACGATCGATCTGCCGGAAAAGATCAAAGTGCGAATGCGCACGCAGGAACTGGTCAGTCCAAACGGATCGATAGATCTTCAGCCCGACGTGGTTCTTCCTAAAACAACGCCAACTGACGCGGCCATAAAAGAAGCGATCGCGCTGGTCCGAAACAAAACTGGTCCAGCCGTCTCGCGAGCCGGATCCGGTGTCGTGTCGCAAATCGATCAGAAAGATAAGCCGTACGCGGACATGGAGTTTCCAAACGCGGAATATCGCCTGCTTGCCTTGTTTCGTTACTGGACCGTAGTCAACTATTTCTTTCCTTACAAGCATTTGATTGGCGACTCATGGGCAACCGTGTTGCAACGCTATATCCCGAAGTTTGAAGCAAACGCTAACGCCGCTGACTATCAACTGACGGTGCGCGAACTGGTTACTGAAATGCGTGATTCGCACGGTGGCGTTCGCAATACAAACGCCGCGAGTGAAAAGCTCGGCACGTTTCAACCGGCGGTCCTCGTTCGTTATGTGGAAGAAAAGTCTGTCGTGACGAAAGTTCTTGATGAGAAGTTGCCGATCAAAGTTGGTGACACGATCCTGACAGTTGACGGCGAGCCGGTGGAGAAGCGGCGCGAGTTTTTATCGCGTTATATTGCGACCTCGACGCCACAGTGGTTGATGAGAGGCGTTCACGCGCGCTTGCTGATCGGTCCCAAAGACACGACTGTGAAGTTGAGTGTGCGCGGGCTCGGCGGTGAAGTGCGCGACGTCGAACTGCCTCGATCGATTTTGACAACGGACCCGAAGCTGTTTGCGGAGGGGCAACGCGGTACGCCGATCGTTCAGGTATTGCCGAGCGGCTATGGCTATGTGGATCTCGCGCGGCTGCAGGGCGCGGAAGTTGACAAGATGTTCGAAACAATCAAAAACACACCCGCGCTTATTTTCGACATGCGTGGTTATCCGAACGGAACCGCGTGGTCCATTGCTCCGCGGCTCACAGACAAAGGGAACGTCGTGGCGGCGTTGTTTTCAAGGCCGCTGCTGGAGGCAACCACGCTAAGTCAGTCAGAGTATGCCGAGAGTCCGAGCTTTTCGTTTTCGCAGAAGATTCCGGATCGCCAGGGTGAGCTTTACAAAGGCAAAGTCGTGATGCTGATCAACGAAGACGCGATTAGCCAGGCCGAGCACACGTGCATGTTTTTCGAAGCCGCCACCGACGTCACGTTCATCGGCACGCCGACCGCGGGCGCAAACGGCGACGTAACGTTTATGGTCCTGCCCGGTAATCTGGCGGTGAGTTTTACCGGACACAACGTGCGTCACGCCGACGGACGTCAACTGCAAAGAGTCGGCATACAACCAAATATCCGTGTAGCGCCGACGATTCGCGGCCTGGTTGATAAACGCGACGAGATTCTCGAAGCGGCAGTTAAGTTCCTAAATGAAAGCGTAAAGAAGTAGCGCGCGAACATTTTCCTTTGACCGGTGCTGGATTTCTATTATTCTTTGGCGTTCCCGCATCCTGTCCAGCATCGTAAGAGGCGAATGCCCTTTCCCCAAAATTCCACTCGCGCCGCACTTGTCGTGGCGCATCCCAGTCACGAACTACGCATACACGGATGGTTGGAACAAGCTCGGCCATACACATGTATTTTGACTGACGGCAGCGGACGATCGAATGAGCCGCGTTTGCACCGAACCACTGAAGTTCTCGATCGAGTTGGCGCAACGCGAGGCGCGATTTATGGTCGACTTACCGATCTCGAAGTTTACTCGGCGATCCTCGACGGAGATTACAAACTGTTTGCCGGATTCGTCGAGGAGTTGGCCCAGGCGTTTGCCGACGAGCAGATCGAGTATGTGTTAGGCGATGCGGCTGAAGCTTACAGTGTTACCCATGATATCTGCCGCATAATGATCGGGGCGGCTGTTGAACTTGCAGAGCGTAGTTACAATCATCGCGTTGCAAACTTCGACTTTCTCGTGGTGGGATCACCCGACGAAGGTCCGGCTGATTCGATTCGTCTTCAACTCGACGACGCCGCATTCGACCGTAAAGTAAAAGCGGCGCTGATGTACTCTCCAAAGCTTGCGGGGGACGTCGAAGCGGCGCTCAACGGCGCGCCGTTTCAGGGTGTGAAGAAGCTTTCTGAGCCCCAGTTAGCGGGCAAAGCCGATGCTGTGTTGAGCGCGTCGATGCTCGATGTCCTCGACGCCAGGCCCGCGCTCAAACACAAACTCAGATATATAATCGAAGGTGTGCCGCTGGACGCGTTTCGTGTCGAGTGTGTGAGACCGGTGGGAAACTTTTCAGGAACGGAATGGGACGCTGATGAGCCTCTCTTTTACGAACTCTATGGCGAGAAGCTTGTGGCCGCCGGCCGTTATCAAAAGGTAATCCGTTATCGCGAGCACATGCTCCCGCTGGCAAGCGCGATTCGAGAGAAAGTGGAAAGAAAAGAACGTTGGGTGCGCTGCGCGTCTTAATCACTAACCACTTCCTTCGCGGGCGTACAGGTTCGGAACTCTACGTTTGCGAGCTGGCCACAAGTCTGCTTCGTCTCGGACACACGCCGATCGTTTACAGTCCGGAACTTGGCGAGGCGGCGCTCGAACTGCGCAACGCAACCGTGCCTGTGATCGATAACCTCGACGCACTTGCCTCACCGCCCGACGTGATTCACGGGCAACATCACGTCGAAACGATGACCGCGCTACTTCGTTTTCCAAACACGCCCGCGGTCTTCTTCTGTCATGGCTGGTTGCCATGGGAAGAAACGCCGCCGAAACATCCACGCATTCTGCGCTTCGTGGCCGTGGATGACACTTGCCGCGATCGCCTCGTGTGCGAACATGCCGCGCCGGAAGAACGCGTTTCGGTAATTCTCAACTCGGTCGACCTGGATCAGTTTCTTCCGCGCGGGCCGTTGCCGACGATGCCTGAGCGGGCGCTTATTTTCAGTAACGGCGCGAGTGAATCGACGCATGTCGGAGCAGTGCGTCAAGCATGTCAAAGGAGAGGATTGGCGCTCGACGTGATTGGCGCTGATGCCGGTAACGTAGCGCTTCGTCCGCAGGATGTGTTGGGCCAGTACGACATCGTGTTTGCTAAAGCACGTTGCGCGCTCGAGGCGATCGCCGTTGGAACCGCGGTTGTGCTTTGTGACAAGGTTGGCGCTGGTCCAATGGTTACCAGCGGTGAGATGGACCGCTTGCGTCGTTTAAACTTTGGCGTTCGCACGTTGCAGGAGCGAGTCAACTCAGAGGCGCTGGAGCGCGAGATCGCGCGCTATGACGCGCAGGACGCAGCCGAGGTCTCGCGACGTATCCGCAGCGACGCTGGTCGTGAAGCAGCCATCGATCAGATCGTCGACGTGTATCGTGAAGTCATTCGTGAGTTTGCTGAAACGCACGTGCGTGATCTCGATGCGGAGGGGCGTGCGGAGGCTTCTTATCTCAAACAATTATCGATGCATTACGAGCAACGTTACCAGGTTCTTCGAAACTCGCACACCTTTCGCTTACGGGAACGATTGCTGAACCTGCCGCTCGCCGGCGCGTTGGCGCGTTCACTGCTCCGGCGTTAATTCAAACAGCACTACGGAGATCCGCAAGCTTCCACAATCCGAGTGTCTTGCAGAAAAACTCCGCTTGTTCCTCGGGTAGCTTTTCGTCAATCTGCTTCAGCGGTGGCGGGAAGTTGAAGGGTGGCAAGGACAGGTTGAGGTGGCGAAAGTCGCCTGTGCAAATGTTCATGTTTTCCCGCCAGCCGGGGTAAGTATTTGTAAGAAGGTATGTCGATCGGCTGCGCTTGAAGTTTTTGATCGCGGCGGCGATGTGTTTGTACGAGAAATGAATGAAGCAGTCGCGACAGAGAATCACGTCGACGCGTGGCAGTTCGTCGCGTGTTAAATCGAGCAGCCGAAACTGCCTGCGCTCGTTTCCGTAGAGACTCTGATTCCGCGAAATCAGCTCGAGGATGATGTCGATGCCGATGTATTGCTCGACGTCCAGATTCAACTCCTTCATCCAGTTGAAATCACCGCACGGAGCATCGAGCAACGTGCGTGCGCCGATCTCTTCAAACAAAGCGGGCAATTCACTTCGGAGCTTCTCGGTTCGTGCGAGATTCGAACCCGGACCCGAAACAGACTCCGAATCACCCCAGCGATTCTCCTTGTAAAACGGTGCAAACGCCGCCCGCATCTGCGCGCGCGTATCAAACACGCTGCGCGCGAGTCCCACTGCGGAACGGATAATTGTTTTGAGTTTTCGCTCGATGATCAACTCTTATGTCACCACCCGCCAAGTGATGCAAACCTTACGACAGCTTATTTCGGCGACTCGCGCGAGTGAAAGGCCTTGTGATAAGCCCAGGCGACGAGCAGCAGCAAAATTCCGAGCACGAAGAACACAATGATGCGATAAAACTGCTGCAGCTCCGCGAGGTCGATCAGCATCGCCTTGACGATCGTTAGCGCAAAAAGTACGAGCGCTGCCCAGCGAAGCGGTGCGGCGCGCCAAACAAATCCCGCGGCAGCGAGCGCTCCGGCGTAAGCTGCCCACACGACCGACAATGCCATCTGGCCCAACCAGTGCTGATGCGCGACTTCAGCGGGATCCGTTTGGGCGAGCGCGCCGGTGACAAAGAAGGTGTGGGTCTCAACGGATATCAAGTACCAAAACGCGACCCCGGCTGCTAAACCGATAACAAGCCTCGTCACAGTTGGTTCGATCAGTCCTTTCTTAATCGCTCTCTGGTAGAGATAGATTGCGCCGATAAAAAACGCGATCACGATGAGCGACGAAATGAAGTAGCGGTTGAAAATCGGAATGAACGCGGGACGCTGTCCGTAAGGAGCGTCCCAGATAAGAATCCTGAAGAACGCGAGTCCGAAGAGCGTGAGTGCTTGTGCTCGAAGTCTTGCGGAACGAACTTCGAAACCCACCCACAGAATTGCGATGCCCTCGACGGCCCACGCGATCGTGATCCAGTTTGAACTCAACTGGATCGGAATCGCGATCGTTAAAAACGTCAGCGCAACGGCGATCAGCAACAGAATCTCGCGGCGGCAGTTTTTGGGCGAGTAGCTGTGCAGCAATTTCGCCGCGCCCGCATAAAGCATAGCCAGGCCAATCGCAAACAGGCCCATCCAGTTGTGATGTGTGGGATTGAGCAGGCTGTAAACAGTTGCGAAGAAGACAAACGGATTCAGGAACAGCAGCAGTGAGTCTTCCGTGCTCGACGATTCGCGCCTGACCATATCTCTGCCGAGGTGGGCCAATAGGAAGAGAAGAAAGATGACCGTTTGAAAGACTATAACGGCCGTGCGTTTCTCCGGCTGATAGTTTTCCGTGTACCAGATCCAGAAGAGCAGTTGCGTGCCGAAGTAAGCAATTGCGCTGAGCCCGCGCCAGCGTTTGAGCAGGGCCAGTGCGCCTACGTCGAGGATCGCGAGGTACACGAAGAACGATCGATATTGATCTCGATCGGAGTGGAGCAATAGCGGCGTGAGAAAACCGCCGACCAAAGCCATGATCGCAATCGCGGGAGCGTTGTAAACGAGCGCGAGTGCGGCCGCTTGGGCGACTAAGATAATGAGATAGACGAAAGCAGTTTTTTGACCGATGAGCTGGTAATAACCGAAGGCTGCGTAGGTCGAGAGATACAGGAGGATGATCCCGCCCGCGGTCAGGATCTGTGAAAAGACGCGCCAACCGCGTTGATGATATCGGTAGCCGGCGAGACCCATGCCGATACCGAACGTTATGCCGATTGCGACTCGCCCGAGCTCGCCGATCCAGCGATTGTCGAAGGCGTACTTTAGAAAAAACGCGGTGGCAAAGAGTATGAGAGAGATTGCCACCCAACCGACCCAACGGCGGCCGATGATCGATTCGATGTTATTGGCGCTGAATGCGGGTGCGCTTGCCGGCGGCGGTGGTGTGGTTGGCTCCGGCGGCGGTGCTTCGTGTGCTGCCGTTGAGGGACGATTTCCGAGCGTCGCCTGAAGCTCATCGATACGCGCTTCGAGCCGCGCGATTCTTTTCCGGTAGCTTAACGTGAGTACGAGAGCAACGATGGGCAACGCGATCGCAGAAACAAGCACTGCAATCACGACCAACACAAGGAACAGGCCAAAAAGTTGATCCATTCGGCGCGAACAATATCACGACCGCGCCGGAAAGAGGCAATCTTGGAGTGCGGTGCCCCGGCACCGCTTTGGTACTAAAGCGCCGACAAGTCGGCGCACTCCATAGTTGTATTTTATGCTTAGGTGTAAAATGTCGCGGCATGAGTGAAGAGGTTGCCAACAGTATTAGTCATGGCCTGGGCCTGATTCTCGCGATTGTCGCTGCTCCGATTCTCGTGCTCTCGGCGATGCGGGCGGGCGATGCTTCGTTCATCGTGGGCGTCAGCGTGTTTGGCGCGACGATGGTGATTCTTTACCTCGCCTCGACGCTTTATCATTCGCTGACGCACGAGCGAGCGAAACAGATGTTTCGTCTCGTGGACCACACCGCGATCTTTTTGTTAATCGCAGGCACGTACACGCCGTTCTCACTCGGCGTTCTGCGCGGTCCATGGGGTTGGACTTTGCTGGCAATCGTGTGGACACTCGCGCTCGCCGGTATCACGCTCAAGATCATTGCGGGCACACGTCATTCGCGGATCACCATTGGACTATATGTCGTGATGGGTTGGCTGGCGGTAGTGGCGACGAAACCGATACTCGCGCTCGTGCCCGTCCCCGGCATCCTCCTAATTCTCGCGGGGGGTCTTGCGTACACAGGCGGCCTTGCGTTCTTCGCCGCGCACCGCATTCGCTATAACCATTTCATCTGGCACCTCTTCGTGATCGCAGGAACGACGTGTCACTTCTTCGCAGTGCTCTGGTACGCGGCATAATTTTTCTCGTCCCGTAGGGACGAAATGTTTATAGTTCCCAGTCAGAAACATTGCGCTCCCATAGGAGCGCCATGTAACTATTCGATTACGTCTATAAATATGCTGCTCCTCCGGAGCAGAATTATTTAGACTTGTAGTTGAACGTGATCCGCGTCTCCTCATCCAGCACCAGCGGCCGCACGAAGCGATACGACTTACCACTGCGCGGCACTTCGATGCGGACCGGAAGAATGCCCGCAACGCGGCGTTGCAGGTTGAAGACGTTTTGCGATGGTGCGGTTAACACAGCCAGTTGATTTCTGCGTGCCATCTCTTCGATTTTTCGGCTGTCAGTGTTCAACGATTCGCCACTGCCCGTCACCGTCACCGTTTCGGTGACAGAAGCAGGGTCAAGCGTGGTCCCCATGCGAGCAGGACGCGACGCCTGCAACTCGAGATCTTGTTGCACTCTTTTGAACCCCGGCGAAGAGATCAACACCCTGACTGGTCCAGGCTGCATCCCGGCGATCACCCAGTGGCCTTCACCGTCAGATCTCGTAGTCATAGAAGCTCCTGTTTGTGTATTGCTCACGGTTACTTCAGCCCCCGCAACAACGGCGCCTTGAGGATCGACAATGATGCCGCCAAGCTGTCCCGGTTCGAGCGAACTGAGGTCGGTCGTGGTCCAGGTATCTGAAGTGACGCCGTCAATCTCGTAACCACCCACCAAAGCGTTCTGCGCAGCCGCCGGAAAGAGTTCCGCCGCGAGCGCGTTTCCACCGAATTGCTTCACTTCGAGACGTTCAGGCAGCGAGACTTCCCACGTCAAAAAATTGACCGGAACATCGAGTCGCGGCAGGCCCATGTCATACGAACCACTTTTCGCGAACCGCGATCCCGAACTCAAATAGACAAACGACACCGTGTAAGCTTTCGAAGAATCAAGTCCCGCACGCAGGAGCGGAACACGACTGCCGTCAGTGCCCTGCACAGGCTTCACTCTCTCGCCTTCGACTTCCGCGGAAAGTAATTGTGCGCCGCTTGGCAATTCGATCTTCATAAACGGTTGCGCGTGGTTACGAACCCGGAGCGTGACTTCCGTCAGCGATCGACCTTCGACGTTCGTTAAAGTCGTAACGGTGGCGCGTTCGGCAACTGCCGAAAGCACGTCAGCCTCACCAAACTGCGTCCACGAAAGCTGCAACTTCGGCGCGTCGGCAGCGCGGCGGTTGTAACGAAACGCCGCCTGGAGTGGGAAGTGCGAAAGCGATCGTGTAATCGCTCCTGCTTCGCGCACGTCCATCCGGCGCAATCCGCCCGACTCGGCGGCCAGTAGCTCCATCGCCCCAACGCCTTCAACCAAAACCTCGCCCGTTTCACGCTGCGCTCCGGAGAACGCCAGCAACGGCGCTTCAACCTTTGTTTCTTTATTCGCGCGTTCAAGTGCGATCAGAAACTGATGATTACGACGTGCGGGATCGTGAACACGCAACGTCAGCACATTTCCTGAAACGTCGTGCGACTCGAGCGTGTTTCCAGATGCAGTCGTCAATTCATAACCGGCGGGCAGCGGCAACTTAAACTCGGCGGCTTCGCCCTGGATCACAGTCAGGTCGCAAAGCGCGGTCACGCGTAACTGCGAATCGCCGACCGAAATCACCTGCTTTACGTCTGAAAGAAAACGGACCTCGCGTTGCGCAACGGGCGCGGCAACTTCCCTCGTGGTCCACCAGACACGCGCAGGCTTGCCGGGTTCGAGCGACGCTTCGATGAGCGTGTGTCCATTTACATTCGTGACACTCGTTACGAGACCCGGCTCGACGCGCACGTTCGCATGATTTCCCGGCAAGTCCAAACTCAGGATGGCGCTGCTCGCAAGCGGCACAGGCAAGGTAAACGATGCCCGGCCGGCTTCGATCGTCAAAGGAGATGCGACGCCGAGAGAAACCGCGAATGGACCTGGACCAATCAGGATCGCGGAGTGGTTTGGTCCTTCCTGTAACAACGGCAACGCCGTGCCCGACTGTTTCGCTTCGAGAACCGTGAGGCCCGTGGTTAGCGGGGTTTTGACAGGCCCTTTTTCCAGGAGCGAGCCGTCGATCTCGACTGTGCCGACGAGGGTTTGCTTCTCGACGCGCAGTTTGAAAACCGAGTGTGAGAGGACAAACGGAAGCGGCACGCCGTCGGGCGTCTTGTGTTTACGCGTGGCGAGTTCGAGAAGACGGTTGTACTCGCTGAGTGAGAGCGTCACGGTGCCGGCTGTTCCCGTCTGCGGCAGCGGTGCGCCGACCGGTGTGTTTCGCTGGCCCACGGCCACGATCGATAAGAATAGAATCAGAATTACTGCTTTCATTTCTCGCCTCTCTTTCTGTCGCGTTGAAAGTCAAACTCAACTGCAGGTGTCTGGTTCTCGCCGGTCAACTCCGAGATCAAAAAGATCGAAGGGCCAAAGTGTGGAAAGACAACGCGCAACGGGCGATTTCGTGCCGGCCGCCCGCTCTGTTTCGACTCGCGAAGTTTTGCCACGAGCTGCTTCGTTTCAGAGTGATCGGAGGGGATCTCGCCTTCAGCCTGTTGTTGTGAAGTTGAAGATGCCTTTGCTTCAGAACGAAGGGCCGGAGATTCCGGTGGCGTGTAAGTAGCGACGCGGAAACTGCCCGAAGCTCCGGGAACCGGCGTCAAACGAAATAGCGGCGGATGATGCAGCAGCAAATGCGATTTCGAGATCGGAAGATCGACTGCGACGAGAGACACGCGCGCGCGTCCCTTGTCGGTCCATGAAGCACCCCGATCGAGATAAGAGATTTCAACTACGAACGCGGGGGCTTCATCCCCCGAACGAGTCTTTTCGAGCGGGAGCAGGAGTGAACCATCGGGTGCGCGTCCTGGTCTGATCGGGCGGCCTGCTACCGATGCGCTCCAAAGCACGGCGTTGGCGGGCAGCGTGAGTTTCAGAAAGTTTCGCTGATTGTTTCGCACTGCAAAGCGCGATTGGACCAGGATTTTTCCGTCCGCGGAGATCAGCGTGTTGTACTGGGCTTCCTCGATGTTTGCGGTGAGCACGGCCTGCGGTGTGTAACGGGCAACGTCGAGTGAAAGCGTGCGAATAGATGTTCCGGCCGCGGGTTGAAGACGGAACGCGATGAGCGACGGCGACTGGCGGTTGGCAATGAGTTGGCCCAGCTCGCCGGCTTCGGCATCTTCCATTCCATTTGGTTGCCGCGCTTTTATTTCACCGGCGCCAAGCACTTCGACTCCCACGCCTCCGGTTTCGCGCTCCGCGCCCGGAAGTCGAATGAGGGGAATGTCAAACTTGCCCGAGCGCGGCAGCCGCAACTCGCCGCGTCAACGTAAATCGCGCAGTCTTCTGCACCGGTTCGATAAACGAGACTTTCAACTCATTTCCGCTAACGTCCCAATCGGCGACTGTGGCGCCCGACACCTGGTTTACAGTCAACTGTTCAGGCAGTTTCACGCGCACGTCATCAGCCAGACCCTGTACGACTTCAATCTGAACCTCGGCGTTAATTTGAGTTGCGTCCTCTCCAAGACCGACAAGCTGCGTGACCGAACCGCGCAGGCGCAAAGGTTGGTTCGAACGTACTTCGTCAACTTTGCGGCGCCATGCAAACGTGAGCGGCTCGCCGCCATGTCCATTCGCGACCCAGCGACTTCCACCCGGTCCATCTGAATGCTCGAGCAGCAGCCCGCCGGTGATGCGTACGTCAACATCCTGTCGCACCAATTCGATCGTCGCGTGTGAAACCGCGGAATTGCTGACCGGCAGGTGAAGAATGTCTGTTCCCGCAACGGTCGTGACGGGCGCGACAATCTTCAACGTCAGGATCGAACGTCCGGTTTTTGATAACAAAAGATCAGCGCGCCCCGGGCCCTTGTCGGTCGGGTTCATCGCGAGATTGACCGGACGTCCGTCAAGCTTCGCATCACGGACCATCAAGCCGTCGGGCATCGCCACGCGCACCCAACCGTTTTTGATCACGTCGACCGTAAGCCGCGCCTCGCCCGTAGCGAGATCGCCGTCAACTTTCAGATCGTAGTCAATGCGACTGAGCGTCGCTTCGACCGGAGGCGCAGCAGGTTCCGGTTCAGCCGGAGAAGCCGCGCGCTTCAACGCGGTGTATTCGCTAACAGGGAGCACTACCCAACCGTCAGTGGATGCAGCGCCGGTTTGAGCTGAACCTGGCGCGACCCCGAGCGTGGTAAGTAGGAATAGACAAAGCAGCCGGCACGACGCAGGCAAACGCAGTGGGTACATAGAATTCTCCTTTGCAGTTCGGGCGCTTCGTTGCGCAGGCACACTTCAAGACGTTACGGCGACGACGCCGTAAAAATTCAGCCCGCACTTTGATTTCGAAGCGAGACCGAGGCGTGATCTCTTTTGTAAAGCTGCTCAGACGATGCGGAGGAGACCGCGCGAAGAATCTGAGTGACGGAGCCTATGATGCGGCGAGGTTGCTCAAAGTAGCCTGAAGTTCTTTGCGGGAAACTCGGTCGCGGTGAGGCGTAGCGTCCATGGAGCTACCTGTTGTAAAAGTTGTGAAGTGAAACCGACGACTACACCTCGTGTGAAGATTTGTTGTATCCAGAGTATCGCGGAAGCGTGGCTGGCGATTGAGCACGGTGCTTCCGCGATCGGACTCGTGTCTGCGATGCCGAGCGGTCCTGGTCCGATTCCCGAGCCTCTCATTGCCGAGATAGCCACGACCGTTCCTCCCGGAGTCAGCTCGTTTTTACTCACGTGCCTGGAGGATGCGACGGCCATTATCGATCAGCAGCGACGTTTGCGAGTGAACACGATTCAGCTTTGCGATCGACTGCCGGCGGGCGCGCACAAGCAGTTGCGCGAGGCGTTGCCCGGAGTTTCGATCGTGCAGGTGGTGCACGTGACCGGTGATGAATCTGTCGACGAAGCGATTGCCGTTGCGCCGCTCGTGGACGCGGTTTTGTTGGATTCGGGAAATCAATCGCTCGCGATCAAGGAGCTGGGCGGCACCGGCAGAACACACGATTGGAGGTTGAGCCGGCGGATCAGAGAAGCGATTGACGTGCCGCTTTATCTCGCCGGCGGACTAAACCCTCAAAACGTTGCCGCTGCGATTCGTGAAGTGCAGCCGTTTGGAATCGACGTCTGTAGTGGACTGCGAACGGAAGGCCGGTTGGACCAGCAGAAACTTGCCGACTTCTTCGCGCAAGTTTAGTTTGAAAAAAAATACGCTGAAGGCGTTCGCCCACCAGTACGCCGAAGGCGTTCGCTAATTTTAGCCCGGGGTTGGAGCGCGTCGGCGCGACAACCCCGGGATCGAGCCCAAAGAAACGTAAACCCTGAAAGGGTTTAATTGCGCGAACCCTTTCAGGGTTGGAAACCACATGAAAATGGTGATCCCAGGGTTGAAGCAACCCTGGGCTGAAATTAGCGAACACGTTCGGCGTTAAGAGTTGCGAACACGTTCGGCGTATTACTAGAAGGTGAACTTCACCGCCAGTTGCACCTGGCGCGGATCGCCCACGCCTTGCCGCAGGAACCCGTCAAAGTTAAAGAGTCCTGGTGTGACGAGCGGGTTGATGTTATTCGCGTTGTTGAAGGTATTGAACATCTCGACGACCGGAATGATCGCGAAGCGTTCGTTGAGCCTGAACGGGCGTTGAAGGCGCCAGTCAAACGAGAAATACTTGTTGTCTTTGCGCGCCGTGTTGCGATTCGTCGCGGTGCGCACACCGCCCGGTGTGATCGGCTGGGCCGTGCGTCCCTGCACGCGGAAGTTTCCTTCGAAACCCCAACCCATTTCGATGAAGGTAAAGAAATTGAACTTGTGACGGATGTCGCGATCGGATAGCGCGTAATCGAGTTGCAGGTTGTTGATGTCAAACGCGCGGTCGGTAAACGGATCGCGTTCGTTGGAGTCGTCGTCCTGATCTTTTGCCAGCGTGTAGTTCCATTCCAGTTGGTAACGCCTGCTGAAGCGTTTCCTCATGCCGGCAGTGAAACCATCGTACGCCGACTTGCCCACCGAACTCGTCACCATCACCTCATCGAGGAACGGCCTGAAAAAGTTGTTGCGATTGACGTTCAGGAAGCGCGTGAGATGCACGGCTTTCGAGTGAGTGTAGTCAAGATAGAGCGACCAATCGTTGGCGATCTCCTGTTCGAACCCGACGTTAGCCGTGTAAATGCGCGGGTTCTGGTAATCGCGACTGAAGATGCGCACTCCCGAGAAGCATGGGAATGGATTGCTGACTCCGCCATCGACGCATGGGTCCACGGTTGCAGGCGGCGTGATTACGTTGGGCCAAACCGGCGCCGGCGCGCCGAGGGCGTTAATTGCGGTGTTTCGAAAGATCGTCTGTTGCTGGACGCCGTTGGTCGTGATCGAACCAACCTGCGAGAGCATGTTTTGGCGCGCGTAATAGATGCCTGCGCTGGCGCGCAAAACGGATTTTCCTTCTTTCGAAATGTCCCACGCGAAACCAAGACGCGGCTGAAACTGCTTCGTCTGATCCGGCAAAGTTCCGTCAGACGGAAAGCGCGGATCGTCGAGAAAGATTCCGTACGCTGTCTGGCTTGGATCGACCGTCATCTCCGGAAGGAGTTGTGCTTCCCAACGCAGACCGTAGTTAAGCGTAAAGTTGGGCCAGATCTTCCACGAGTCCTGGGCGAAGAGAGCGATGTCTTCGTTCGCGATCTTGGAAAAACCGGCGGCGTCAGTCGCCGGGCCAGTCAAACCCGCGCCCTGCAAATACAGAAGCAGTGGTCCACCATTGGTTAAGCCGCCGGGACAGGTGGCGGGAGCGGTCACAAACGTTCCATCGGCACAGCCGACCGTGCGTGGTCCAAAGCCGCCCGCCGCCTCCGGTGACGCATAACGCAAAAATCCGGTGACACTGTCGAAAATGTAACGACCGGTGAAGAAACCACGGAACACCTGGTCGTTCAACGTGTGCAGCCATTCGCCGCCGACCTTGATTGTGTGGTTGCCGGTGATAATCGAGAAGTTGTCTTTGACCTGGGTGCGCCAGAGTAGTTCGTCAACTGCCGGTTCGAGGAAGAACGGATTGCCGAATCTGAACGTGGTAGCGAAGCCCATTGCCGTGTCGGCGGGAATGTTTGAAGCGACCGCCGAGCGGGGCCGCAATTCACGCGCGTATGAGAAGTGGGCCTCGTTTAGTTTTGTCGGCGAGACGGTGGTGAACAGGTTCGCGCGAATGACGTTGATTTTAGATGGGCCTTCTATACCGTTTGCCGAATTGCCGTAAGTGTTGACGTCGAAGGTCTGGTTGGTGTTTTCCGAGTGGTCGAAGTTGTACGACACCGAAAGGTGGTTCGCACTGTTGAAATCAAAATCGACGCGGGAGAAGAACGCCTGGTTGTTGATCTTGTGCTGGATCGGCAGTCCTTCTTCCTGATTGCGCGTGGCGCGCATGAAGTTGATAAGTGCGAGTCGCTGGCAGTCTTCATTGCCGTTGATTAACGACTCATTGGCAATAATCGTCGGCGCTGCGATCGGGCATGGTGTCGCGCCGATGACTTCACTCAGGTTCGCGCGCTCGAGGTTTTCGCGAATGCCTTCAAACGCGAAAAAGTAAAACGCCCTGTCTTTGCTGAATGGACCACCGATGGTGGCGCCGTATTGTTCGCGGTGAAAACCCTCGAGCGGTTTGCCGTCGGACGTGTTCGCAGTCAGGGCTTCCAGCCGCTGGAAATAAAAGGCGCTGCCGTGAATATCGTTTGTGCCTGACTTGGTGATGACGTTGATGACGCCGCCGGCCGTGCGTCCAAACTCGGCGTTCGCGCCGGTCGCAATCACCTGAAACTCCTTCACCGCTTCGAGCGTGATGTCGATCGCCGCCCGTTGGCCGCCGAGTTGTTCGCCGAAGAACCCGTTGTTGTAATCGCCGCCGTCGAGACTGACGTTGTTGAAGATTCCACGTTGACCGGAGAAGTTGATCTCGTCGCCGTCTGGTCCTTGCGTGATGCTGACGCCGGGCGTGAGCGTCAGTAGATCTTCAAACTTTCGTCCGAGGATTGGCGTGGTGCTTACCGCGGTTTCGTTCAGCGTGGTGGTGACTCCGCTCTTTACAGTATCGACGGTTTGAGTAGCTTCGACCGTGACGCGTTCAGCGACGCTGGAGACTTTGAGCTCGAAATTTTGGGTAATGGTCGCGCCGACCGTGAGGGGAATTCTCTCGAGCACGTGAGTGGCAAACCCCGGCTTGGAAACCGTGACGGAATAGTCACCCGGTTGAAGTTGTTGGATGTTGTAGCGCCCGTCTTCGTCCGTGGTCAGGTTTCTCAAATTATTGGTTGCGATGTTTTTTATTTCGACGTCGGCTCCGGAAACAACTGCTCCATTCGCATCGGTGACGGTGCCCTGAATGGAGGCGGTAATGATCTGCGCAAGAACAGATGGAGCAATCAGAAGCGTAAGAATGAGACTAAGTGCGAAAGATACGATTCGAGGGGAGTTGCCAGATATAGGGGTCGGCATACAGGTCTCCTAAAATTAAATGTTTGGTTGGGTTTCTGGTTGAAACTTAAAGGGTTCAAAATTATGGATCGGTTAGCAAGAAGGGACTCTGCTAATGGTCGCGCCCATCTTAGTTAGACGTTCTAACGCTGTCAACGAAACTTTCCTGCGGCAACTATCGCGACCGCGTGCCAGTCGTTCCAGAAACAACTTACGGATACAACGTTTTGCAACACATGGATCGCTATGCTGTTCGCGCATGTCTATTTTTATCGCTAGCTTACTCGTCTGGGAGGACTCCCTAAATCTCATTGCCCGCGTCTGGAGCTATCTGACGCGAGAGTTCACTTTCGGCAGAATAACGGTCTCCGTTTCGAGTGTAATCGTTGGGCTGGTGGTCCTGCTCCTCACGATCTTCATCGCGCGCTATTCGAGCCTCCTGCTCGAACGGCGCATGGCGAATCGCCGTCACATCGATCCGGGTCTGCGTTACACGATCGCAAGGCTGGCTAAATATTGTGCGATCGTGATTGGAGCCCTCGTGGCATTGAAGCAGGCTTTTGCTATCGATCTCACGTCCATCGCCGTCATCTTTACTGCTTTGTCAGTCGGCATCGGTTTTGGTCTGCAATATCTTGCAGCGGACATTGCTTCCGGTTTTATTCTTCTATTCGAGCGACCGATTCGCGTCGGCGATCGCGTCACGATTGGCGATGACGAAGGCGACGTGCAAAGTATTAACTTGCGCACGACGATCGTCACCACGAACGATCGCATTGCGATCATCGTTCCCAATTCAAAACTGGTGAGTCAACGCGTTATTAACTGGTCGTACGGCGATCCACGCGCGCGCATCGCGATTCCCGTAGGTGTCGCGGACGATTCAGACATTCAGCTCGTCACCGACACGCTCGTCGATGCGGCTAAAAACATTCCGACCGTCCTGAACGATCCGCCGCCACGTGTGCAGTTTCTCAAGTTTGGCGAATACTCACTCGATTTCAGGCTGCTTGTTTGGACCAACCAGCCACGCCGTCACGTGCAGATCCGCAGCGACATCAACTATCGCATCGCGGAGCTTTTCCGCGAGCGAGCCATCAGGATTCCCTATCCCACCCAGGAGTTCCGGTTAAAGGGCTTCGAGTTTCCGCGAAACGACAACGAACCCAGTCTGATGGAAGATCGGGACTAATCGCTCTTGCGAAAAGTCAGGTTACAGACTAGGCTAAATCGATACTGAGTGAGGATTCATTCATTTTACCTGCATGCGTACTGCTCGTTCACTAAACACCGTTCGTAACCCGGCGGAGATAAGCGCGAAGCAATCCTGCGCGCCGCTACCAGGGTGTTTGCGCATAATGGTTACTTCAATTCCAAAGTCGCCGACATCGCACGCGAAGCCGGCGTCGCCGACGGCACAGTCTATCTTTACTTTAAAAGCAAAGAGGACATACTCCATTCCATCTTCGATCGCAGCGTTGAAGAAGCGCTCGACGCGGCGAAGAAAACAAGTCAGAGCAGTCTTCCGACCCGCGCGAGAAGTTGCGGCAAATCGCTTTTTTGCATCTCGAGCGGCTCGGCGCCGATCGCGATCTGGCGGTCGTGTTTCAGGTGGAGCTGCGAGGCTCGACAAAATTCATGGAAGAGTTTTCAGCCGCCGGTTTTGCCGAGTATCTTTCGTTGATACGCGCGACATTTGAAGAGGGCCAGCGGGCTGGACTCTTTCGGGCGGATCTTAACGCGAAGGTCGTGTCGAAGATCCTGTTCGGAGCGCTCGACGAAATGGCCACCAACTGGATTCTTTCCAAACGCCGTTACAAGCTTGGACCGATGGCCGATCAGGTGTTGGACATTTTTCTCAACGGAGTGAAGACGTCGTGAAGCGTGCGGCCGAGTACATGGACCAGCAGGCCACGCCGGCGCGTCAGCCTTCTGCGGCGGACGAACCCGCCACGCTCGTCGACGTCTTCAACAGAGTTGCGCGCGCGCACAAACGTCCGGACACGTTGAATTACAAGAGCGGCGATCGTTGGAAGTCGCTTTCTTCCGCCGAGATCCTACAGCGTGCGACGCTTATCGCCGCCGGTTTGCATGCGCTCGGCGTAAAGCCCGGCGATCGCGTGGCGCTGTTGTCCGAGAGCCGGGTTGAATGGACGTTGACGGACGCCGGTTCGATATTCGCGCGTACAGTCGACGTGCCGATCTATCCGACGCTGACGCCTTCGCAAGTGCGTTACATTTTGAACGACTCCGGGCTCGTCCGTTCTGTTCCTCGCCAATCGCGAAAAGTTTCTTGAACTGAAAGACGTGCTGGGAGAATGTCCTGAAATTCAGCACGTGATCTTTTTCGAGGCTGATGGCGTAACACCGTCGGAAGGTCTGACACTTGCTCAGCTCGAAGAAAAAGGACGCGAGCTTGAAGAACGGGACGCCGGGCATATCGCGCGCTCCTCGGTCCAAACCTCGCCGGACGATCTCGCCACGATTATTTACACGTCGGGCACAACCGGCGAGCCAAAGGGCGTGATGCTCACGCATTCGAATCTGGTTTCAAACCTGATTGATTCGTCCGGTCACCTTTCTTTCGGAGAGCACGACACGGCGTTATCGGTGTTGCCGCTCTCGCATGTTTTCGAACGACAGGCGATGTACATGTATCTGCATCGCGGCATGGCCGTCTATTTCGCGGAGTCGTTGCTGACAATTGGACCAAACCTGCGCGAGGTTCGACCGACGGTGCTTGTAGGCGTGCCGCGTATCTTTGAAAAAATCTATCAGCGCATCCAGGAACGAGCGGCCGAGGCCGGCAAGTTCAGCGAGACGATGCTTGCGTGGTCCGTCTCCGTCGCACGTGAGTACGCGAAATATACCCTTGCGCATAAACCGGCGCCTGCAAGTCTCAAACTCAAGCACGCAATTGCTTCGAAGCTGGTGTTTGCGAAGTGGCACAAAGCCTTTGGTGGAAGAATTCGTCTGCTGGTGTCAGGCGGCGCCGCGCTTCCTGAAGATCTGCAAACCATCTACATCGGCGTGGGAATTCCCATCGTGCAGGGTTATGGACTGACGGAGACCTCGCCCGTAATCACTACCAGCACGATAGAAGACAACCGCATTGGGACAGTCGGCACGGCCATCCCGAACGTCGAGATACGGATCGCGGAAGACGGCGAGATCGAGGTGCGTGGTCCAAACATCATGCAGGGTTATTACAACAAGCCCGAAGAGACGAGCGCGGTGTTTACCAGCGATGGGTGGTTCAAGACGGGCGACATCGGCACGCTCGAGGAGGATGGGTTCCTGCGCATCACCGATCGGAAGAAGGAGTTGTTCAAGACGTCTGGCGGGAAGTACATCTCACCGCAACCGATCGAGCAGGCGATCAAAGGTTCTCGATTTGTGAACCAGGTTGTTTTGATTGGCGCGGAGAGGAAGTTTGCGGCGGCGTTGATCGTGCCTGTTTGGGAACAGCTCGAGTCGTACTGCAAGTTAAAGGGAATTGAAGTAAAGAGTCGCAGCGAACTCTGCCGTCACCCGCGCATCATCGATCTTCTTCAACGGCAGATTGACGGCTTAACACCCAACCTCGCGCGGTACGAGCGAATCAAGAAAGTGGCCCTGCTCGAAAACGAATTCACGATCGAGGGTGGCGAGCTTACCCCGACGCTGAAGGTTAAAAGACGAGTGATAGATGAGAAGTATAGGGATGTGATTGAAAAGCTTTACCAGGAGTAGAGCTTGGTTCTTGGTTCTTGGTCTTTGGTTTTAGGTCTTTGGCCTTGAACAAAGCACAAAGACCAAAGCACAAAGACCTATCTCACCACCGGTACGTTCCGATGCACCGCTTTCAATATTCTCTGCAGCATCTTCACCCGCCTGGCGCAGCATCTGCTCACGATAGAGGGCGCTGGTTGAGCCACGTCTGGGACCCACAACGACCGGACCACTACGCTGCCCATTCAAATAACTCCGGCCGGAAGTCACAACCTTCGCGTCGCCCGGCGCAAACACCACGTAGTTGACATCAAGATCGTCGTACGACCGGCTCATCGCGTCGAGCGTCAAGCTCAAGAGGATCACGTAAGACCCCGATTCTGCTTTGGCTTTCTTGATCGCATCACCGCGACTCAAATCCTGGTCACTCACATTGACGGTTGCGGCGCCGTGCAGGCGTTCCGCACAACCGCGCAGTATCGCGTCGTAGAAGTACATCGGGAACGACGCGTATGTATGGCTGTTGCGATCGGCGCCGAGGAAAAAATGCAGCCCGGGTTCCTTGTCCTCTTTTTTTGGCGTTGGCGTCGGTTCGGGAGTGGGTGTCGGAACCGGCGCGGCCGGCGGCGGTTTTGTCTGTCGTCTTCCGGATTGTGCCTGGACGGCTACCGCGCAGAGCGCGATCAGCATTAGGGCGGCGCCGATGACGCGATGGTATTTCATGGGGCGGAGATTGTATCACTCACCGTGAGAATCTGAAGACCGATTTGTTACACTCCGGCGCATGCCACCTCTCGTTATCACAGGAGTTCGCGAACAGGCGCGACTCACACGGGCCTTTGATCTCCGCTGCAAGGAAACGATCAATTTCACGCCGGGCCAGGTCGCGATACTTAAAATCAACGGCGAACAGCCCGCTTATTTTGCGTTCGCGAGCGCGCCCGAGGACCCGGATCTGGAAGTGCTCGTCAAATACAAAGTGGGCGCGAGCTGCCTGATTTACGATATGAACGTCGGCGACGAGATCGAACTGCTCGGAATCGCCGGCCACGGTTTCCGCCTCGACGAAATGAAAGGACGTGACCTCGTCTTTGTGGCGATGGGAACGGGCGTCGCGCCCCTCCGTTCGGCGTTGCGTCATGTTTTGAATAGAAAGGACGACTTCGGCCAACTGGTGGTCCTTTACGGCGCGCGGACGCCGGACGATTTTTGTTATCGCGACGAGACTGAAGACTGGCAACGATCCGGCGTCGAGTTGCGCCAGGTGGTCTCGCGTCCTGACGGGCACGATTGGTCCGGTCCAACCGGGTACGTGCAGTCGTTGTTGGACCACGTGCTGCCGGATCTTTCGTCGCCGGTGGCGCTGATTTGTGGTTCCAAAGAGATGATCGAACAAACCCGCGAACGCCTGGAAAAGATGGGTTTCAGACCGGAAGAGATCCTGACGAATTACTGAAGCGGAGTTTGAAGCGGTGCCAGAGGGACCAGAGGTTCGAAAGTACGCAGATTCCGTCAATGAAGTCTTAAGCGGAAGACGCATCACGCATTTCACCGCGCGCACACAAAACGCGCGCAAGTGGCTCGAACAGCACGCTAATCAGCTAATAGGTAAACGCGTCACGCGCGTCGTCTCACACGGCAAACATCTCGTCGGCCACATTAACGACAACTTCTACTTTCATTCGCACCTGATGATGTGGGGGCGTTGGCAAGTCTTCACGCCCGATCCTCCGCCGGAAATCGATCGTCGTGAACGGGCACGCATTGTGGTTGACGGCGGCGCGGCAATTCTCTATTCGGCGCCGATCTTCAACGTCGGTCACGGCGATCCGTACAGCCAGGTCGAGTTTCTCGACACACTTGGACCAGACGTGCTGCCGTACAAAGGAAAATTCGACGTGAAGGAATTCAGGCGGCGCTTACTCTCAGAAGAGCACAGCCACGTGCCGATCGGCGCCGCGCTGCTAAACCAGCAAATAGTTGCCGGACTCGGCAACTATCTTCGCGCGGAAATTCTGTTCGCGTGCAGGATCAATCCGTGGCGGTTGGTCGGCGACTTGAGTAAGAAAGATCTGAAGTGTCTGGAGCGCACTGTGCCTGACCTGTCGAAAAGATCATATCTGTCCTCGGCGACGGCAAGCGACGAAGATCGTGAGCGCATGCGAACGGATTCATCCCTCGTCTATCAGGTGGGTCGCGAGTACGGCACTCGCCATCTGGTCTTCCGGCGCACGAATCTGCCTTGTTTGCGTTGCGGCGAAGCGATCAGGCAATTGGGGCAACGCACGCACAGCACCGTTGATGAGGAGCGTGAGCGGATAGTTTATTTTTGTGCGCAGTGTCAGGGTGGGCCGGAGTAGCGTACGGGATGGAAGAGCTTAAACTTGGAGTGCGGCGGCTTGACGCCGCTATTCTTTCCTGAACCGAGATCAAGACCAGAGCGGCGTCAAGCCGCCGCACTCCAAACGCGGAGTAGTTAGCGAGCGGCGCCTCGATCCTTTAATAGTTGAACAACTTCAGTCTTGCCTTGAGCCTCGGCGAGATTCAACGCTGTCTTCCCGTTCGTATTCTGTGCATTTAAATCCGCGCCGTGGTCCAGTAAGACTTTTATTATCGCGGCATGACCACCTTCCGCCGCGCTGGTCAAAGCATTATCTCCGCTGTTGGACCGCGCATTTACGTCCGCGCCTTTCTCAATCAAAGCAAGCACGGGTTCTGAATGACCCTTAAAAGCTGCGCGCATGAGTGCCGTCCAGCCATTCGAGTCTCTAGCGTCCACTTCAGCGCCTTTACTCAAAAGAGCTTTGACGATTCCAGTGTGGTTTTCCCACGCAGCGAACATTAACGCTGTCATTCCGCGATTGTCTTTGATAGTCAGATCCGGGTTTTCGGCGAGCAGCAGATCGACGACTTCGCCGTTGCCCTTCCAAGCCGCCGACATCAACGCCGTGCCCTCGTATTTGCTCTTTGTATTTACGTCGGCGCCGTGTTCGAGGAGCAACTTCACGACGTCGATCTTGTTTCCGAGTGCGGCCACCATCAATGGCGTTTGTCCGTCGCGAGTTTTGACTTCCGGATCCATGCCGCTTTCCAAAAACAGTTTTACCGCATCGGCGTTGCCGTGCCGTGCGTTATCGATAAAAGCAGCATCGGTATACTCGATGCTCATAAGCGCCAGTTCCTCGCGCGCTTTCTCCCCGCTGCTGCATCCCGCCAGCGCGATCAAAAGCGTGAAGGACAACACCAGGCTACGCTTCATTTTTACTCCTCCCTGAATCGTTTGTGTTCGTCTCTGCGCGATGCAAAAGATGCAGGCGACGGGCTAAGTTCCACCACCTGCATCTGTTTGACGAGTAAATTAACCCCGTTACGGGTCGATGATGTCTGCCTTTGCCATAGTCAGATTACCCAAAGCCTTATTGGCCTCCGAGATCCTCTGACTTGCACTTGTGGCAGTGCCGGCCTTTTGAGCGTTGCCCAGCGCTTCGGTAAATTCCTTCTGCGCCCTGCGGTGCAACCCGCCGGCCCGAAGAACGTCAAACGCGTCGTTGATTTCAGCAACCGCGAGTTTAGACAGTTCCAAAGCCTGAGCCTGACTTGTCGCTATCTTGATGCGTTCGATCAAGTCTCTCGCCGACCGCTCGTTTTCCAACACGTTGATGACGCGGAGCATTGCTGCGACCGCAACAACTTCCGTGGCTTCGAGTCTTATTCCACCAATCAAAGCACCGAAGCCCGGAGCTTCATTGAAGGCCCTGCTGTTATAAAAATCAACAGCGCCCTCGATCGTTTCGATCGAGTTGTTGTGGAAGAAGGGACCTGTGTCCGCCGCCTCAACCAGCACGGGCGTATTGAACGAGCCGTTACCAAAACCACCGGTTGGAGAAATACCTGTGCGACCAAACCCACCGTCTTGCGGGTTGAGCTGCGCAGGCACGACGAGATCCGCCGGTTGTGCGGGCAAGCCTTCGACGTTTGTGTTGAAGTTTGCATTTGCTCCGGGGAAGAAGAAGTCGCTGGCGCCGGCGTTCAGGTGACAGAAGAAACACTTGCCTGCACCCACGTCGGATCCACCTAAAACCGATCCGCCATTGTTAAAAATCTCCACGCCTTTGCGTGCGACTTCGTTTCTCAGCTTTGGTTGCAGAGCAGCCAAATCCAGATCCGCCCTGCGGCCGAGAGATTTTTGAAACGCCTCGAGATCGTCAAGCTCGCCGGTCGTCGGTAGACGAAAATCGCCGGGCGCCTGGCGGTTCAAGGTCTTTGGATAGTGCTGAACGACCGCGCCGATGATGAACTCACGAAGAGTTCCCGTTCCCGGTGCGCCGTCGCCGCCCCAACCGGTTCGCTCGTTTGGTGGCGTGCTTGTTCCGTCCTGCGCGGGAATGCTCCCGTCAGGAAGTGGCGTGGCGCCGGGGACTGGGGGCGCCGGAGTCAGCGTGTTTTGCAACAGCGCCAGGGTATGAGGCACGCCGCGCATTGCGAATTTGCTCGGCAGGTTGTCAAACCCGTCCGGGTTTTCGAGTATCAACCCAAACTTGCGCATCAACACCGGGTTTTCGAAGTTGTTAGCGAGAGCCGGAACAAACTCTGCGACGAAGAGCGGGTCATTGGGCGCCAGATCATCGATGAATTCGGGGTCGATGGTGAGGTTGCCATTCTCTCGGTGACAGGTTCCGCAAGTCCGGCCGTTGCCGTTAAAGGTTTCGTTAAAGAAACTCAGCCGCCCACGTGTGATGGATTGTTCCAGCGCGGTTGTGGGGTTGGGAATCGGTCCGATTTGCGCTGAGGCAGTCGGGCTTATTGCGTCAACTACACGCTGAACTACTCCCCGCGTGTCAGGCGCTGGAGGAATCGGATCCGCATCCGTCAGGACGCCAAACTGGCCTTGTTGTTTGCTGTGATAGACGCGATGGAAAAGCGACATGGTCCCGATCAGTGTTCTGTCTTCGATTGGATTTTGTCCAGCCTTAGTGACAATGATCAGGTCCATGTTGAAGGTCGTGAAGGCGTCCTTGCCCAGGTTAGCTTCAAAACTGGCGACCTTGCCTTCATGCTTGAAACTGCCGAGTCGCACTATGTTGTCGTCATTTTCAAGCGCGATGCTGCTACCGGCAGCGCTGTCGACCATCCAAAGGTCCCAGCTTTCGTCTTTGGAGAGTCCGTTGATGTTGACTGAGACAACTCCGTCAACGAGATTGAATTTGGCCAGGCCACTGGCGTAGGAATTACCAGTTGAAAGACCCTTGAACCAGCCCATTGCAAGGACCATGTTCTGGTCCCCGCCGTTTTTCAAATATTGAGCTTCCCAATCTTTGTAATTGGCATTGAACGTCTCAAAACTGCCCAGGCCCAGACCGGCGTTTGACGGGTCGGGTTCAGACGACGCTTTGCCGCTTAGAAAGAGCACAGGAAGCGCGCAAGCTATTAGCAGAAAAGCTAACGTCAATAGCTTCAGTGCCTTGATCTTCATAGGCGATCTCCTCATGAGGTGTCCGCAGGTTGGTATTGCTACGCTGGACCAAGCGGGTAGGTTGGGCCAACGCAGACACTTACCCCGTTTAGATACGGAGTTAGCGTCGAGATTTTGTAGCTCGTACCGCCTTGTATTTAGCTGACCCCGGGTAACCTGATGGCTCGAGAGAGTAGTTGGTAGAATGCAGGCTCTTTATGGCCCACATTTGCGAACCAGACTAATAGCCAAATGAGAGAGTTGGGAGTGGAAGTTCTCTCGCAGATCTGGACTTGTGAGTTTCCAAGCTTTACACACTTGGAGAAACTCAATCGTAACGACTTGAGAGCAAGCGAGGTTGGTCTAATGCGTCGTGTGATGTATCACCGATCACCAAACACTGTCAAGAAATTTCCTGAAATAGATGTTTTTGGACAGGACCGTGTGGTCCAGTATCCTGAATAGGCCGCCGTGCCTTATCCCACGGCGGCCTGTCGGCACTGGTTCACTCCCGTTGTCTGGGCTGGAGGCCCGTGCCAGACGTCAATTTCAGCAATATGTTTCGCTACAAAACTGCGGGGCGGTCAGCGCACTGCGGTGATTTCGTCCGGATTGAAATGATGTGTGATTCTGATTGGCGGAACCGTGAGGTGTGAGTAAGAGGCATCATGATTTTAGGGCCCATCTAAAGAATGTATGAACGAGGAAGGTCGTTCTGCTATTCTCTGACTCGTTTTTCTCTTTGAAATCTTACGACGGCCAAATGCGTAGCTCACCATCGCTTCTACTCGAGAGATGAGCATCGCCGTTGAACATGGAAACTTCCTGTTCGCGGCGAAACGTAAACGGCACCTTAGTGTATGTATATTCATACATAGCGTCAAGATCACAATCCGATCCTTGTCAGGAGATCACTTCTGATGGGGAAGAGTTCGCGGCCCAGGCCGGTGCGCCTTGCGGAAAAGCTCAGGGAGATTCGCCTAAAGCTTGGCTTTTCACAACCTGAGATGCACCGGCGCCTCGGCCTCGAGAATGAAGTTGACTATACGAATATTTCAAAATACGAAACCGGCAGAAACGAACCGCCTCTCACGACACTTTTGAAATACGCGCACCTTGCCGGAGTTCACCTGGAAGATATCGTCGACGACGACCTGGAACTGCCTTCGAAACTCCCGGGTACCGTGAAGTACGAAGGCATCAGGCGAAAGACTCGCCGTACCAGGCCAAAGTCATAAACTCAAAAGCTTAGCTTGACGGTGGCTTTAAGCCCATCATCCGTATGTAGGTGATGAGGTTGCCGTAGTGCAGACTCGTGTGGCCGATGTTGGTAAACAATGGTCTAAGCTCAGCGTTGCCGGAACTGTAGGCGGTGTTACATTTCCCGACCGCTTCTTTTAGTTTGGGAAGTAGCGTGTCTTTTTCGGTGCTTCCTTTTTCGACTGCTTCCGACCATTCGACTTTGTTGCCCACGCCGCGGGCGCAGAAATAGTTATAAGAATCGGTGATATGCGCGATCATTTGGCCGAAAGTGCGCACCGTATCCACAGGTTTATAGTTGTACTTGTCTGCCGGGACCAGTTCGGCGGCTTTCGTCACCCAGTCGTTGACTTGATTAAAGCCGTTGCGCACTTCAGTCGCGACGTCGGGCGACTTTTCCGGCGTTGATTGGGCAAACGTTGAAGCTGCGGACAAGAGCAGGCAACAGAGGATCAAAAGATTTCTGAGTTTCATAGGGTCTCCTTTTGGCGGCGCATGCTAAAGCGTGAAATGATGGAAGGCAATAAATAATACGTGAACGGTATTTATTCTGAGACGAATGGGCTTAAGCGCTAGACCAGCGGGAAATCAGCCAAAAGCACATAAAGTTCCTTTTGTGTTCTTTGTGCTTTTTCGTGGCCTGACTTTATGAGTCGCGGTTCCGTGACTGGAGATCGTTTCGATTTTCTTTCGTTACTCTTATGAGGAAGCGTAACGCCTCATTTACCGCATCCGCGTTCGGAAACGCGCCCGCGACATCAGGGTCGAGTTTAATCACGTCGCCGAAACTCTTCCGCCCAGGTCCAAGCTTACGGACCCGAAGCGCCGATAGATCATATTCAGGCCGCAGCTCGTCTCCTGATTCATCCTTCTTCATAAGCTTTTCTTTCAGAGGCGGTCACCTCTCTTGCACTAATCAAACAAACGATTTCGTCTCTTTCGGTATAGGAGACGATTAGCAAACGCCCAGCCGTCGATTGCCCCATAATAAGGTACCGATGCTCATCAACGGAATGGTCGGGGTCATAAAAATCAATGTAAGTGGATCAAGCCCAAGTCTGTAGCGGGAAACTGAATCGATGGCCCATGTAAAACATAATTGTTTACCAAACGCAAGACTGTTACTTCTGATCTGCGTGTTAGCCGCATGCGGCTGTCAACGGCAGTCACAGGTCCTCCATCGCGGACCTGCGGTGCCGCCCACGCCCAATGTCAAACCGCTTCCCGATGGCGCCTCACCGCAGCTCAAACAAATGCTTGACGGCGCAATTGCCCAGGCCGGGGTGACGACGGGTTACGACCCATCATACGTGGCCCTCGATTACCCCGGCGGCGACGTGCCCGAAAGAACTGGTGTTTGTTCGGACGTCGTGGTCCGTGCGTTTCGAAAAGCCGGTGTCGATCTTCAGAAAGAGGTTCACGAAGATATGAAAGCGGCGCGCTCTGAGTATTCGAACAAATGGGGCGCGATTAACCCGGACCGAAATATCGATCATCGCCGCGTTTTGAACTTGATGACTTATTTCGCGCGCCGGGGAAAGTCGTTACCCGTTAGCAACACCGCCATGGATTATCAGCCGGGTGACGTCGTCGCCTGGAAGTTGACGAGCGGTATCGATCACATCGGGATCGTGACGAACATGTTGTCAGACTCTAAAGATCGCTATCTGATCGTTCACAACATCGGCGCCGGCACACGTATCGAAGATGTGCTGTTCACCTGGCCCATCATGGGCCACTACCGGTTCTTCTAATCACGCGGAGTCACCCATTCTCTAGCTTCGATCATTTTGCAGACTCAGGCATTACAAAATTTGCATCGCGATGAATAACCCAGTTCCCGTCGGCGGATTTCCGAAGAATCGTAAGAATATGCCCTGAAAGTTTCGTCGCATCTCCCTCACCCTGAGTAAAGGATACTTTCAGAAAGCTACGCATCCAGGCCCATTCGCCAATCACTTTTAGTTCCCTGATGTCAATATCCGCTTCCATCCGAAAGCCCGGGACTTCGCTATTACTTGCCGCGAACTCTTCCTTGCCAAACGGTTCCCTGCCCGGAGTTATAAAGAGAACATCGTCGTCGAGGTAACTGAGCAGGGTTGTCAGATCCTGCCGCTTACTGGCCTCGAGCCAGTTATCAACCATGTCACGAATTGCTTGCTCGTCATTTGCCGCTGCCGCTTGGGTCGCCATAAGTTTCTCCTCCCATTCAGATCACAAAAAAGCACACAATACACAAAGATAATTTCCGAGTCTTTGTGATTTATGTGCTTCTTTGTGACTGATTATAGACTTTGCGGCAAAGCGCGCGAAAGTTACGGGTTTTTCTTGGCCCCGGCCTGTTTTAATTTCTCGCTTACTCTTTCGAAGTTTGCTTTATAGACTGCGAGGTTGGGATCCTGATTCTGCTGCCCTAACGTTTGCGCTTTTTCATAAAGTGGCGCTGCTAGTTCAAGCTTCCCACTTCTTTCGTACGCTTCGGCGAGGCTGTCATAAACATTCGCTGACTCCGGATAACGTTCGACGTTAGTCTTAAAGATCGCGATAGCCTCATCAAAACGATCCGCAAAGAGTGATTGATATCCCACCTGGTTGATCAGAGGTTCAGGTACGGGAATGGTGTACCGGAATTTCTGGGAGAGCTTCTGATAGTGCTCCTCAACGCCCTTGAAATCTCCGGCAACTTGACCTGAGTCCGGATCTCGAGGCACTTGCCAGCCATCGAAGACTTTGCGCATCCCAAGATAGTGACTACGCAAAACGACTGATCCGTGATCCTCATCGTCGAGCACCTGAGCGTCCCATTCGAAGCCCTTCGTCTGGTTCTTTTCGAGTACTTGTTTTAGTTGATAGAACCCATCTTCAATCGGTCCCGGCTCACGGCCGAGGGTCATGAATAGCGTAGCCTGCCACTCTTTTCGAGCCTTGAAGAAATCCTCGGCGCGCTTGACTGCCACCTGATTGTCCCACTGCAACGCCGGACTGACAGCCACGTAAGACTGAAAGAGTTCCGGCCGCGAAACCATCGCGTGAATCGCAAACAGACCGCCCAACGAATGCCCCGCGAGGATCCGATACGGTTGCACGCGGTAGCGCTTTTCGATATCGGGGATCAGTTCCGTTTCAATGAACTTCAAAAACTTATCGGCGCCGCCGCTGGTTGGAAATTGAAGCGCGCTGTTACCGCCGGCAACTGTTGTTGTTACGTGTGTAGGACTCAGATCGCGGGTACGGTCAGTATTGTTTATTCCGACCACGATTAACTCGGACATACGCCCGTTTCGCGCCAGAAACTCGACTGTGCTGCTGGTGTGACCTATGTGGGCATTCCCATCGGTCATGTAAAGCACCGGATAGCGGAGTTTGTTCGTCTCGTATCCGGCAGGCACGCGCACCAGGATCGTTCTCTCTTCTCCGAGCACGGCGGAGTTGATTTTTAAAGCGGTAACGCCCGCAGGTACCTGCGCTGGAGTTGAAGAAGAGATAAGAAGCAGGAGAGCAAACACGCCCGCCCAGGTTTTCCAGCTAGTGAGTTGCAAAGATATATTGTGGACAAACGGGTGAAGGGTCATGACAGTCTCCTTGGTTAATTGAGGTACATCGAATTCGAGCGATGAGACGTCTTTTAAATGACAGGTCAAGAGCTGACGTAAAGTTTGTGACGAAACGGTCAGACTACGTGACGAGCGGGACTGTAGTGTTAATGTAACCAGACAATGATCTTCTGATGATTACCCTCTGCCTTGACCCCGAATCTCCAAGACAGTATAGTCCCCTTCCCTACTGAATGAAATTGAAAACCATTTTCAGATAAGGATTTCTCGTTGAACCTTCACCGTTAACAGATCTCGAGAAGGAGCATTACATGCGACCCCGCTTCCAAGTCCTCTTAGGCGCAATGGTCTTGTTGCTGGTCACGACGCCGGCGACATTGGCCCAATCAACTGGTGCTTCAGTGGCTGGACGCGTGTTGGACCAGGATGGCGCCACGATCACAGGGGCGCAAATCATTCTGCGTAATAAGGGCGCCGGTAAGGAGCGCGCGCTCGTCACGGATGCTTCTGGTTCCTATCGATTTGATCAGCTTGCGCCAGGTGAGTACCAGTTGACGGCGGTCGCCAGGGGATTCTCAGTTGTGGATGAAACTATTGTCCTAAAGTCCGGCGAAATTGGCGCTCGCGATCTAACGCTTCGTCTCTCTTCACTCGCGGAAACAGTGGTAGTAACTTCCAGCCACCTGCTGGCAAGCGGCGAAGTCATCGAACGTACTCCGGGAGCAGTCGACATCATAGATAACAAGACGCTGGAGTCTAGTCGTGCTTTGAGTTCCTCCGAAGCGTTGCGCAAGGTCTCAGGCCTTGTCGTACGCGACGAAGAGGGCTTTGGTCTGCGTCCAAACATCGGTATACGCGGTCTGAATCCGACTCGCTCGACAAAGATTCTTTTGCTTGAGGATGGTATCCCGTTGACCTATGCGCCCTATGGGGATAACGCGTCGTACTACCATCCTCCAGTCGATCGCTTTGAGAGTATTGAAATCGTTAAAGGGTCGGGACAGATCCTTTATGGACCAACCACAGTTGGTGGCGTCATCAACTACGTCACGCCCGCTCCGCCGGTTAATGCTTCCGGTTTTCTGACCCTCATGGGCGGCAACCGTGACTATTTCAACGGTCATATCAACTATGGTGGAACATGGAAGAATACAGGTCTGCTGTTTGACTACACGCGTAAACAGGGCGAGTTGGCGCGCCAGGATCAGCGATCCGGTATAAACGATCTTAACTTCAAATCAGTCACCGCATTCGGTATGAAGCATGCGCTGACCTTAAAGACCAACTACTACGGAGAACGTTCTAACCTCACTTACTCTGGTCTTACAGAAGCAGAGTTTCGGGCCAATCCGCGGCAGAGCATCTTCAGAAATGATTTCTTCGATGGCGATCGTTTCGGCGCTTCGGCTACCCACGCCTACATTTTCAATAATGAGACGACGCTGACCACGAATCTTTACGGCTCAATTTTCTACCGCGACTGGTGGAGACAATCGAGCAATTCCGGCGAACGCCCGAACCGGCTCAACACGTTGGCTGGTGGCGATCCGGATTGCACGAGCATGGCCGATCTCAGCACGACCTGCGGTAATCAAGGAAGACTTCGCAAGTACTATGTGCGCGGAGTAGAGTCGCGCGTGCGTACTAAATTCACGTTTCTGAGCATTAGTAACGAAGCTGATTTTGGAGGACGGATTCACTTTGAAACACAAGATCGCCAGCAACAAAATGGCGACACGCCAAACGCACGGGCTGGCGTCGTAGTTGAAAATAACGAACGTAAGAACTCGGCCTATTCCGCCTTTATCCAAAATCGATTCTTACTCCGTGACTGGACCATCACTCCCGGTGTTCGCGTCGAACACATCAAATTTCACCGTACGAATCGTTTAGCTAACGGCGGCGCCGGCGTAACTGGCCGCACCGAATTGACTCAAGTGGTCCCGGGCATCGGGGTCTCCTATCACCCGACAAGCAAGATCACGGCGTTCGCGGGGGTGCATAGAGGGTTTGCGCCTCCGCGCACCGAGGACGTCGTCAACAACACGACGGGCGGCACGATAGATCTGGATTCGGAGTTGAGTTGGAATTACGAAGTCGGAATCCGCAGTCTGCTTGTGAGGGGTGTCCAACTCGACGCGACATGGTTTCGCATGGATTACGAGAACCAGATAGTGCCGGCCAGTCTTGCCGGTGGTGTTGGCTCAACGCTTACGAACGGCGGCGAAACACTTCACCAGGGACTCGAACTCACGGGACGTCTCGATACAGGATCAATTCTCAGGTCGCGTCACAACGTATACCTGCGAACGGCATTCACGTATTTGCCGACTGCGAAATTTACCGGCATGCGTTTCAGCAGCGTGGGCGGTTTCGGTAATGTAAGTATCACTGGAAATCGCCTTCCGTATGCCCCCGAGCATCTCTTAAACCTAAATCTTGGATACTCTCATGCAAAAGGCGTCGATACTTTTATCGAGGGCGTTTATGTCGGGCGGCAGTTTGGGGACGACCTGAATACAGTTAATCCACCAGCAAACGGCCAGCGCGGCGCCATTTCGAGTTATATGGTTTGGAATAGCACTTTCAACTACAGGGCTGAAGCACTGCGCTCGACATTCTTCGTAACAGTAAAGAACCTCTTTGATCGAACCTACATCGTCGATCGCTCGCGCGGCATACTGCCTAGCAGTCCCCGATTAGTGCAGGCGGGAGTTAAGTTCTTTTTTTAACGATGCAGTAGGAACGCACTTTCCGCTGCTCGTCGGCTGTATTCATCTGACGTGCGCTTTGCACAAAAAATCTTGTTAATCCTGCTAATCATGTAATCCTGTGAAATAGCGTTTCCCGCAAAGGCAACGAAGGTCATTTTTTACAGGATTTACAGGATTAGACATGATTACAAGATGATCATATAAATCATGTGAAGCGCACTTCTTGTGCAAGTAGTTTTTGCTCGACTCTACTCGTGTCTCAACGCTTCATTCGGGTCAACCCTGGTCGCTTTGTACGCTGGAATGAAACACGCCAGCATCGCAATCGCCATCAGCAGCAGAGCGATTGAGACATAGATCGACAGCTCCGCACCGCTGTTCGCAAACAGTAACGACGCGATCAGCCGGCCGGACGCAAAGGCCATCAGCAAGCCCACCACGACGCCGATAACAACAATGAAGAGCGCTTCCTTCATTATCATTCTGAGTATGTCAACACGCTGTGCGCCGAGTGCCAGACGAATGCCGATCTCGCGTGTACGACGACTCGTCGAGTAGCTGATCACGGAAAACACTCCGACGAGTGCCAGCACCAATGCAAGAAATCCAAAAACGCCTGTGAGTGCCGAAACAACGCGCAGCATGATTAACGAGTCCTGCATGAAATCCGAGAGCGGTCGTACCTGGAATAGTTTCGCGTTCGGCACCAACGAGTTGATCGCGCCACGTACAGGCGGGAAGATTGCCATCGGATCTCCCTTCGTTCGCACGTGAAGGACCATTCCTCCGGGCGTTGGGTTCTGTAGCGACGGAACATAGAAGAAAGGCGACGCCTCTTTTTGATATATGTGAGTAGTGGCGTCTTTAACAACACCTACAACCTTCAACGGCCCTCTCTCGCTGCCCACAACCGTGATGTGCTTGCCGAGTGCCTCCTGACCGGGCCAGTAACGGCGGGCCAACGTCTCATTGACGATCACCGTACGCGATGTCCCTTCTTTGTCCTGATCTGTGAATTCGCGCCCCGCCACCAAAGTCATCCCCATTGTTTTGAAGTAATCGGTTGTGATAACGCCGTTCCCCGCCTCCATCCCTTCGCCGGCACGCGGTGTGTAATTCTCCACGCGGATCGTGGTTTTGCGCAGTCCTCCGCCAGACGGAACGAAATCAGCGAAACTCGCACCCTCCACCCCCGGCAAAACTCTGACACGCTCAAGCACCTGATTGCAGAGTTCGAGGCGCGACGCCGGATCGGGTCTGTCGAAAAACTCCGGTTCGGGCCTGACCGTGAGAACGTGATTGATGTCGTAGCCGATATCCAGTTGTTGTGCTTTCTGCAAGCTTCGAACAAACAAGCCCGCAACGATCAGTAACAACAACGACGCTGAGATCTGCGAGATCACAAACAGATTTCTGATCCCAAATCTTTGCCGGCCGGTTTGCAACGCCGGCGTCTCGTCTTTCATCGCTAACGACAGATCGGCCCTGCTCGCATGCAGCGCGGGCATCAATCCAAAGATCAGGCCTGCGATGAGTCCAATGGCGAGCGTCAGGAGGATCACGCGTTGGTTGACGGTGATGTCGATTGGAAGCCCGTTCGTCGACGCAGGTAAAAACGCTGCAGTCAGCAACTTGATGCATACCGGTGCAAGCAGGATCCCGAGAATGCTTCCAATTAACGACAACTGAAAGCTCTCAGTAAGAAGCTGCCGGATGATGCGTGCGCGACTTGCTCCCATAGCCGCGCGGACGGCCATCTCTTTTTGCCGTGCGGTGGCGCGGGCCAGCAGCATGTTGGAAATGTTGCTGCATGCGATTAACAAGACGAGTCCCACCAGGGCGGCAAACAGACCTGCCAATCCCATCAGCACACTCTTTACTTCCGGCGGCACCCGCGCATAACGTTCCGGCACAACCGTAATCTTTCGTGGTTGCTGGTTGCGTTCTTTCCAATTATCGGGATACGCGGCGGCGAATTGCTGTGCGAGTAAACTCAAGCCGGCCTGAGCCTGTTCCGCTGAGATGTCCGGTTTCAATCGTCCTATTATCGAAAACTGGCGCGCGCCACGATTAGCCGTGAAGTCAGGTCCGAAGCCGAGTTCTTTGAACATATGCATCGGGACGAAGATCTCAGGCGAGCGACCTAGATCGATGCCGGTAAAACTCGGTGGCGTGATACCGATGACTGTGAAGCTGTTGTTGTTCAGGAAGACAGTCTTTCCGAGCAGCGAAGGATCGCCGCCAAACCGCCGCTGCCAGAAGTCATGACTGATGACCAGTGCCGGCGCCGATTGATCCTCGGCTCGAAAGGTACGACCGAGCGAAGCTCGAACGCCGAGTAGATCAAAATAGTTTTCATTAACCATCACTCCGAAAGCGCGCTCTGACTGTTGTTCGGACCGCAACATCGTGGAGATCTCGGTAAATGCTGTCAGGTTTTCGAAGACGTCGGTTTTTGCGCTGAAGTCGACGAAATCAGGATATGACGAGGCGCCATATTGCGGCCCGGAGTAATCGCTCGTGTAGAGCGAAACAAGACGCTCTGAATTTGCGACGTTTAAGGATCTGAAGAGGATTGCGTCGACGAGACTAAAGACGGCACTGTTGGCTCCGATTCCGAGTGCCAGGGAAAGTGAGATTCCGATCGTCAACAACGGCTTTCGCACGAGCATACGAAGACCGAATTTCAGATCCTGGGGGATCGCGTTCATCGTCAACTCCTTTTGATTGCTCCGAAGGCTGAAGAAAAACTGCGAAGAATTAAAACACGGACTGCCGCGGATTGAATACGGATTTGAGGTGTGGTGGTTGGTGAGGATGAGCGTGAGTTTTTTACTTCCCCGGTGATCGCTTGTCAACGGGCCTTGCGATTCGATGGCGGGACTTCCCAGTTACAAAAAAGTACTGAGTCGTCCCACCATCCTCTCCAAAACCGAGTTCTATGGTTGACCAAATCGCCGGCGGTACTCCGGTGAAACAAGAAACGCATCGATCAGATGGTTCACACCGTCGTAGCTTGCCGGATTCCCATAAAGAGTATTCAAGTCATTAACCCAATGTTGGAGACCGGCAGCATCAGGTTCGCGTCGCAGGTATGTCCTGTAAGCCTGTCGCACGAATTCGGTGTTGTCTGTCGTACCACCCGTTTGGGAATTGAACAATGATGGAAACTGGAAAACGAAAAACGCACGCGACGTGTGATAGCGCCACTCGCGCGTACAGGCGTTATTGGTGTTGACGCCTGTGCCGCATGGTCCAGTAATATTGTTGGTCCAGTGGGCGAGCCCGCCTTCATCCGCTTCAGCTCGGTTTAGAAAATCCGGGTAATGCGTCCAGACAAAGAACCGCTGGTTGTCAATCGGATTAGCATTGGTTGGAATAGCAGCGGTCCACAGGAACCTGTTGGCGGACACATCGGTAGCAGGATTGGGTCCGTTGATGTTGCTCAGCTTGTTCAGATTAGCGTTGGCGGCGATGAACCGAGACACTCTATCAGGACAGGTTGAGAAATTCGCGTTTAAGCCGAAGGCGGTTCCATTGATGGGAAAAGTGTTGCAGTTAACTTGACCCTGCCGGAATTGCAGATACATCGCCACGGCTCCAGTCACATGCGGAGCGGCATGTGAGGTTCCCGAAAGCAGACAAAACGCGCTATTGCTGTTACCCCCATTACATATATTGCCGTTGGATGCAGATACCACCTGAACGCCGGGCGCAAAAAGATCCACGCGAGGACCCCAGTTTGACACTGGCGAGCGGACACCGTTCCAATCAACGGCGCCAACCGTTAGTACGTCGGCGACGTTCGCGGGAGCTCCAACGTTAGCATTCGAATTGTTGTTGCCCGCCGCTACTACGACCGTAACACCCTGGTTCATGGCATTTTGCACTGCTGCCTCCAGCCCCTGCCCAGTGGCAACTTGAAGGCTCATGTTGGCGACTACCGGGGTGGAAGGATTTGCCTGATGGTTACCCGTCATCCAATTCACTCCGGCAATGACGGCACTGGTTATGGGGCCGTTGGTACTTCCAACTTTCACCGACCGAATCGTTACATTTTTGGCGACACCGTATGTATTACCGCCAACGGTGCCCGCTACATGTGTGCCATGTCCCAAACAATCGTTATTGGACGGGTTCGGCACCGGAAAAACGCACGCTTGCTGGTTAAAGAAAACGGTTTGCTGTCCTGATACGCAGTTCACAAAGGTGAAACAGTCAGCCGCTATACCGGCCCGCGAGAAGACCGGCGTCATGAATTCCTGGTGCGACGTGTTAATGCCCGAATCAAGAATGTAGGCCGTGACGCCAGTGCCATCCGCACCGAAAAAGTAGGAGCCATTGTTTTTACCGGTCGAGAAGTTGGGTGCCTGCGCAGGAATAGTCCCATCGAGGGCATCGAGACCCCACGGAGGACTTGGCTGCGGGGATGCCGGAGCCTGGGCCCATTCACCATATCCATCTTCTTCAACCGACTTGACCTGCGGAGAGTTGCTGAGTGCACGTGCAGCAGCTTCATTCGGAAGTTCGATCGCATATCCTTTCAACGCGGTTTCATAAATAAAATCGACGGTGCCGCGGTGAGTTTGTGCGTGCCCCCTGGCTATTGCGGCTACTCGTTCTCGCCGAGCTTCAAGTGAGGCGTTGTCGGGAACAACGTCGTCTTCGAGCACGACGATATAGCGGTTCGGAATCGGCTTCCTGGTTTTTAGAAACCTGGCTTGCGGTGTCGCTGGACCTTGCGGTCCAACAGCTTGCGCCGTTTTGAATGGTGATGACTCAGGCGACGGTTCCTGGTTTTGACTCGAACTCGTAAAGGGAAACACGAGCAGAGCGATGATGAGAGAGGGAAGTGCAAAATTTTTAAGGCGCTGCATTTTTTTACTCCTTGTGCCTAAGGGTTAAGGCATCGATGTGGTTTCACTAGTGGACTGCGGCGACTCTTTAGCGAGTCTTTAAATGGGATTCTGGGCACCTGCCTTAACTAGACGCGAAGAGTTCGTTTTTATTCCTACCGAACAAAAATTTTTTAAGCTGATGGGAAGCTTGCGATAACTACCCCGATCCAACCATGTCTCTCTGACTTTAAGGCAACGCGTAAGATTATTGTTGCGTGACGCGGGCCAGTTACCGATAATGGGCCGCACCAAAACCCGACCTCCTCTCCCCAGAGCTTTTCAAAAAAATCAGAACAAACTACAAACCTCGCCGTGTAAATTGCCTGCCTTCATTTGACCGAGGTTAGAAAGAGAGTAAATACATGACACTCACCAGGCCCAAACCGAAACTCCCCATTGTATTAATTCTGATAGGTTGTTTATTCGCCACTCTGCCCGCTCCTGTCATTGCACAGAATGATGAGAACGCAGATGTACGGCGCGTTGTCGATCAACTCTTCGCTGCCTTCCAACAAAAAGATCTGACAGGTGTGATGGCGTTGTGGGGACCGAAGTCGCCCGATTTCGTAACGGGCAGGCAGACCATGCAACAGGTTTTCGACACTCATCAGAAGATCGAACTGAAAAACCTTCAGTTGGACAAGATTACTGTCGAAACAAACAATGCAACCGTGCAGTTGGTCGCCGAGTTAAGCGTTGTCGGTAAGCAGGCCGGCGCGTCGCCGAGTCCTCTGCAATTGATCAGAACCGTCCACCTCGTTAAAGACGCGGGCGTTTGGAAAATTTGGAAGTACATGACGCGTGAGGATGAGTTTGCAGAAACGTTGGTTGCCGTTCGAACGCCGGAAGAGTTCAGCACGCTCCTGAAGACTCGGCCTGAATTAGTGACAACCGACCTGGTCAGGGCTTTGGCTAGAAAAGCGAGAGAATTGCTCGCGGGAGGCAAGCAGACAGAAGCTTTGATGATCTGCGATCTGACTTTGAACATTGCGCAGCAGATCAGTGATAAGCGAGGAATGTCCGTGATATATCGCGTCAAGGGTGATGTCGCGCTCGCGCGCGGTGATAACAAGCAGGCACTCGAACACTACGAACAATCTTTGAAGCTTGGAGAAGAGCTGGGGGACAAAGCGGCCATCGGGGATGCTCTCAATAGTATGGGTGTCTTGTATTTTCGGCAGAGCGACTATCCGAAAGCGCTCAGTTTGTTTCAGCGAAACCTGAAGATCAAAGAGGAGCTTGGAAACAAGCTTGATATCGCTCGCGAGTGGAGCAATATCGGGAATGTCTATCTCTTTCAAGGCGACAAGGTACGCGCGCTCGAGAATTATCAGCGTAGTCTGAAGTTATCCGAGGAAGTAGGAAATAGGGCCGGCTTGTCCGCCACGCTCAATAATATCGGCAACCTGTATTTCACGCAGGGTAACTACCTGCAAGCCCTGGAATACGTTCAGCAGGCTCTTAAGATCAAGCAGGAGTTGGGCGACAAACTCGGCTCCGCGCGCAACCTGAATAATATCGGTCTGGTTTATTCACAACTGGGCCAGTACGCGCAAGCGCTGGACAACCTGAAGCAGGGCGCAGCGATTATGGAGGCGATGGGTGATAAGTTGGGCGTTGTCGAGGCCTGGCACTACATCGGCATCGTTTACCAGATGAAGGAAGATTACACGCAGGCGCTGGCCTACGAGCAGAAAGCTCTGAAACCGGCGGAGGAATTGGGCCATCTCCAACTGCAGAGTGAGATGTTGCACAACATCGGTCAGTCGTACCTGCGACTCGGCCAATACCAGGAGGCTCTCGAATATGCTTCGCGTTCTGCTTCCCTCGCTGAGCAACGCGGCGTTCCGGATGTTTTGTTGAGCGCAAAGACCATCTCCGGCAAAGCACATCTCGCACTTAATCAAACAGACCGGGCGCGCGAGCTTTTTCTCGAATCAATTGCCACGATTGAAAAACTGCGAAGCCAGGTCGCGGGTGGTGAACGAGAACAGCAACGCTTCTTCGAGGGTAAAATCGCTCCGTATCAGGCCATGGTCCAACTCGCGTTGGCCCAGAACGATACGGCTCAAGCTCTCAGTTACGCGGAACGGGCCAAAGGCCGTGTCTTGCTCGACGTGCTGAGTAGTGGACGAGCTAACATCACCAAGGCCATGACGAGCGACGAACTCAAACGCGATCGCGAGTTGAGCAACGAAATAGCGACGCTCAATACACAGTTGGCGCGTGCGAAGAGGCAAGTCAAACCTCCCGAGGCGCAAATCGCCGAAATTCAGGCACAGCTCGATAAGATGCGTCTCGAGTATGAAGCATTTCAAGAAGGCTTGTATGCCGCACATCCTGAGCTCAAGGTGCAACGCGGCGAAACTCAAGTGCTTACACTTGACGAAGCGGCGGCTTTGTTGCCGGATCATCAGACGGCGATCCTTGAATACGTAGTCACGGAAGACAAGTCTTACCTGTTTGTCCTCAGAAAGCCTGCTAAAAATGCACGCTCAAAAACTGCTCGAGCTGACAGTTCACACGTTGACCGTTAAAAGCACGGAACTGGCGCAAATGGTGGCGTCGTTTCTGCGACTGGTGGCTGAGCGTGATTTGACCGTTAAGCAGCCGGCACGCCGGCTTTACGATCTTCTGATCAAGCCGGCCGAGGGACAGTTGCGAGGCGTGCGAAGACTGCGCATCGTGCCGGACGGCGCACTTTGGAACGTACCATTCCAGGCTTTGCACCAGGGCGAGCGGGGTTATCTCCTGGAACAATACGCCGTAAGTTATGTGCCCTCGTTAAGCGTTCTCCGCGAGATGGAGAGAAAGTCGGACGCGATCAGGAAGCATCATCGCCCCACCAACGCGCGCGCGGACACAAAGTCGACACTGCTGGCCATGGGTAATCCTACGTTGAACGGCTATACGGTAGCGAAGGTCCGCGTCGCTCGTCGTGATGAGCCGCTCGGTCCTTTGCCGGATGCCGAAAAAGAAGTCAACTTCCTGGGCCGATTGTATGGTCCGGGCAGCCTGGTGCTGATCGGCCAGCACGCGCAGGAAGCGACGATGAAAACGGAAGCGGATAAGTACAAGGTCCTGCACTTCGCCACGCATGCAATCCTGGACGACCGCAATCCTCTTTATTCGCACATCCTCCTTTCGCGCACTGAAAACGATCAGAATGAGGATGGTCTACTGGAGGCGTCGGAGCTGATGAAGCTCGATCTCAACGCTGAACTCGCGGTTCTGTCGGCATGTGAAACAGCGCGCGGTCACATAGCAGCGGGAGAAGGCATAATCGGCATGTCGTGGGCTCTGTTCGTCGCCGGCTCTCCATCGGCCATCGTAAGTCAGTGGAAAGTTGATTCTGCACGTAGTTCTGAGTTGATGATCGAGTTTCACAGCAACTGGTTGCGTAAGCGGGGTGCAGGCAAAACAACAATGACTAAGTCGGAGGCACTCAGGCAGGCGGCGCTGAAGGTATTCCGCAGTTCTTACAATCACCCGGTCTACTGGGCCGGCTTCATTCTGATTGGTGACGACAATTAAATCCCGGTGCGATGTCTTTGGACGCTACCCCGTGAAAGTGGAACCACGGAGAACACAGAGGTTGCACAAAGAGAGCACAATTAACGGCGGCTGGACCGAGGATTCCGCGCTGCTCGCAGCGCGTTTATTTGCTGAAGCAGCTTGACTGTAATCCGGGCGTCCGGGTTATCGGCAGCGAGGGCTTTTAGCTCCTGCTCTGCCTCGTCGAGGAGTCCTGCTTCTGCGTAGAGTACGCCCAGTGTGAGATGAGAATTCGGATAGGCAAGCTGCGCCTGATCCAACATCTTTGCTGTTTCGCGGTCGATGACTTTGAACTTCGCCTGGGGTGCGGGCAACACAGGCGAGGTGATCCTGGCGCCGTCTTTCAGCGCAGTCACCTGCCAGGAATAGATCTCGCCTTCTTTTAATTGCTTTGTGATCCGCCACTCAGTTGTGCTGAGCGGCGGGCTGGTCTCAATCTCATTTAGATCGGCATCGGTGACTGTCACCGTATAACTTTGAGCGCCGGCAAGCGCTTGCCAGCGAAACGTGGGATGATCGCTGCGTGCCATTTGACGCAGCGGGGCGATCAATCGAAACGGTAACCCATTGCCGGAGTCGCCGCGCTGATTGCCTGGCCGGCTGCGGAGTTGGGCCAGAGCTGGAGGGGCCTCGAGTTTGCCCGTTTGCAGCACCGTTTGAATTTTCTGTTTGACGGTTGATGGTAATTCCTCAAGACCTGCCAATGTACCCTGCTGGTCCAGCGTAACTTTCTGGTTACCGTCATTCAAAACCAGTACCAACTGACCGTCCGACATTGGCTCAACCGGACTTGGGCCTTGTACAACCTGGGCCGGTGAACTCCCCGGACTGCTCATGTTGTTTGGGTCAACTGCCTGCTGCTTGTTTTGCCCAAGCCTGCTTCGAAGCAACATTACCGTCAGGAAGATCAGCATAGCGCCCAGCAAGACGACCGCAGCCACGCGCCAGGGCTGCCGGCGGCTCAACAACGCTCGCGGCCTGAACGCCACTCGCTTCACGTTGGTCGCTAAAACACGCTCATTTTCCGCCTGCCGTTGCACCTCACCAAGACACGTCGAGCAAGTCTCCAAATGACTTTCGGCGATCTCCAAATCGATCTCAGCTAACGTGCCCTGAGCGTAAGCGCTGACCTCGGCCGCGGAAAGGTGATAGGGCGTGTCATCCGGCGCATACAGCAATGCTGAATTCAGATCCTGAAGGTCTCGCGCAAGATCCTCAGATGAGTTGCATTGAGCGGAACAACGGGGACACGTGGTGACATGCTGGTGAACGTCGAGGAAGACGGCCGGAGCCAACACGCGGTCGCGATAGTCATTCAATTCCGCTTTTGTCGGGTGTTGTGTCATGTCAGCTCTCAACTCACCCTTAGACGGCTCATGCGCTTGAGCAAGCGTTCGCGCGCTGTCTTCCGCAGATTGATTACCTGCTGGCGCGTTGCTCCGAGATAGTCGGCAATACGCAGATCGTCAAGTGGTAATTGAGCCCAGAGTTGCTCGAACTCAGCCGCCGAAATCTCCAGGGTCTCTGCAATCTGTTCAAACGTGGCGACCTCGGTCGCCGGCAATAGCGTGATAACGTTAATCCCGTGCGGGTTCCTTAAATTAAGTAGTAACGCGAGGCGCTGGCGGAGCGGCAACTCACGGATCTCGCGCCAAAGGATTTGCAACCACTGGCGCCGTTCAATGATTATCGCCGGGTCGAGGTCTGCCGCCAGTTGCTCGCTCAGTGAGGAGTGCATGTTTCCATCGAGCGCTTCGGCTACGTGATCTTCGATCCTCCAAAAACCAGCAATCAGTTCTGTAAGCTGATCGATATCGAGCGGCGCGTTCGCGACTCTGAAGATGGTTGTCAGTAGCTCATGGAGTTCGACGCGCTGTGCATCTACCGACTGCCATTGCAGTTTCAACTGCTCCTGCAACTCGCTAAGCGTAGTTTCTCTTAAAGCACGGTCCAGGTTCTGCCAGCCGGAAAGACCGGCGAGCCAAGTGTGTTCAGCGGTATCTTCCCACCAGGAGAAGTCCGCGTTGCCGAGCAGGTGGCGGCGAACTTTGTCTCTTAAACTCCGGCGCAGCGGGTAACGCTGTCGCATGTAGTCGTCGGAGGTGTTGCGCGTCACGGTTGCCACGTAACCGCGCAGGTTCATGATCCGGTTTCGAGCCGGGTTTTCTTTGAAAGCTCGCAGCCGCTCGATCAGACGCAGTTGAATATCGTTATAAATCTCTTCAAAATCGGGACGCTGCAGATTTTGTTCGCCTTTCGGGCGATAGAACCGCAGTTTGTACCCTAAGACTCGGCGAATGGTTGGTTCGATCTGTTCGGCGTTGAGACGCGCCAGGGCCGCTGCTTCCTCGCTCGCGTTGATTGCATCGAGAAAGGGAAGGAGCAGGGGATCGATTTGTGAGGCCGTTATCAGCACGCCATACTGCTACCGAAACGCCCCCTTGCCAACCATATCAGCGGGCGTGAGTTGGACTGATGTTGCCATTTGTTCCTCACTATTACGTACGTTCGGGCGGGGCGGCGACTGGCCGGAACTGTATCACAAGTTTCTGTAGGCTTCTTGCTTGTAACCCTTGGGCTCCGCAGTGATCGTCGTTCCAGGAATGCCGGCAATCATGCCACCAGCCAAGAGTTTAATAAAACGCTTTCTCTCAATACGTGCAATGTTTTGGTCAGTAACTACATACATTGTTGAAGAACAAAACGGCGATAGACCAAAAGGAGAACTTAATGACCACGAAGAAGGCGACTAAGAAAACATACACGCCAAGGGGCGGCGGCGACGTGTCAGGCAAAGGCGCGACACCAAAACCCAGAGGCGGCGGCGACGTGTCAGGCAAAGGCGCGACACCAAAACCCAGAGGCGGCGGCGACGTGTCAGGCAAAGGCGCGACACCGCGAGGCGGTGGCGACGTATCAGGCAAAGGTGCGATACCAAAACCCGAGGCGGTGGCGACGTGTCAGGCAAAGGCGCCAGCAAACGTTCAGCGGTTAGGTGCAGTCTCAGGCAGAAAGACCCAGTGAAGTCCAGATAGCGCTCTCAGGCCGTCGTGAAGCGATATTGATCTTTGCGGCGGCACAAACCTAAGCCTCACCTCTTAGCCTCCACCTACCGCGCACGTTGAATTCTCGTCCGTGATCATGTTAAGTAATCGGCGTCCAGATGGGCTGGTTCACAACGGAAGCGCTTACACTTCTGTGCTCTGAACCCGAATTACCCAGTCAATCTCCCTAAGATTTCTCAACTGTTTCCACCTAACCGTCGCTCCTTCGGGAGCTACAGGTGTTTGTCGCATAAACTCACTACTGAACGAATGGTCTTCAACCGCTTTCGCTACGAATTCTGTCAAACTTCACGAGCCGTACTGCTAACGAGTGCCCTGCTCGTTAGTGTCCATCTGACTGTCAGTAGCACCTCGACCTCACCCGCCGAACGAGTTCTTTCGGCGAAACCTGCCTCCGAGTTGATGGACCTTCACGTGAAGGAGACAGGCGAAACCCATCGTTTGGATTTAGCGGCTGGAGAATACGTTGAGCTGCGTCTGCATCGAGACGGCGACCCGATCCTTCGCGTTAGCTTAAACAACTCTAACGGCCAGCGGATTGTTGAGACACGGACCGGAAGATACGAAGACTTGGTATTAAGATTCATAACGGACGGTGCCAGCCCCTATTATCTGACTATCACGCCATTTGACAAAGAGAGCGTTGGCACTACCCTATGAATTGAAACTCCAGGCTTCCCGACCAACGACAACAGAAGACTTCAGCATGGTAAAAAGCTGATGCCGCTTTTAACGAAGCTGAACGTTTGCGGGCCCAGTGGAATGAAAAAGATCTGCGAGCTGCAACACAGAAATACGCTGAAGCTTTTGCTGCTTTGCAAAGCAACACATATCGACCCGAAGCCACCATCGCGCTGCTAAGCATCAGCTGAAATCCACTTCATTCTAAGCGAGTACAAGGAGGCCATCGCCTCCTTTGATCAAGCTCGACAAAACGCCAAGGCACACAAGGATCGAGTTCGTGAGATCGTGGCCCTCAACGGCATCGGGTACGTTCATATTTATTTGAGTCAGTATTCTCGAGCGATCCCTTACTTCAACAAGACGCTAGAGCTTCGCGGCCGAGTGCCGGATTCTGAGGCGACAAATACGCTGCGGCGGCTTGAAGCAACCACTCTAAATAATCTTGGCGAAGCCTACTACTCTCTCGGCGAGTTGAAGAAATCTATGGATTTCTTCAACAAGGCACTCACATTGTGGGTTGCTGCCGGTGATCGGCGCGGCCAAGCGCTGGTGGAATTGAATATCGGTTACGTGTATTACGACATGGGTGACGCCGAGGCTGCGGCGGCACACTATCAAAAATCTCTACCGCTGTGGAAAGTGACTGACGAACGCCGTGGGGAAGCATTGACTAAAACGGCGCTTGGCGGAATCCACTCATTCGTCGGCGAACGCCAACTCGCGCTGGACACCCACAGCGAAGCGATGCGTTTTTTTCAACTCATTGGCGACCGCCAGGGACAGGCGGCCGCCCTGAATGGCCTTGGTCGGGTTTACGAAGAATCAAACGATCTCAAATCGGCATTGGATAATTACGAACAAGCCTTGCAGTTATTTCAGGGAATCGGACATCGCGAGTTTGAGGCCCTCGCGGCAGTTTACGTAGGCCGGGTGTATCGAGCGATGACTGATCTGCCGACTGCGCTGCAACACTACCAGCGAAGTGTCGCGCTGAGTCGCGAGGTCCTTAATCGACGCTTACAAGCTTATGCTCAAAAAGGTGTTGCAACCATTCTCGACAGCCAGGGTCAGCGCGCCAAAGCGCTAAACCTGTTGACGAATGTGTTGGGCCTTTACCGTCAGATCGGCGATCGGCGGGGTCAGGCTCAAACGCTAAACAGTATCGGTCTTATACATCAGTCATCACAGCAAACCTCGGCGGCAAAAAACTACTTTCGTCAGGCATTATCATTCAACCGTGCCGGCGATGACCGCGCCGGTGAAGCAACAACGCGATTCAATATCGCGCGGGCCGAAAGGAGTTCGGGTCGGCTCGACAACGCAGTCGTCGAAATCAGAGAGGCAATGAAAATTGTTGAATCTCTTCGGTTGAGCCTTGCCCGGTATGAAATGCGCTACTCCTATTTTGCGTTGATGCAGGAGTACTATGCGTTCTATATCGATTCCTTGATTCAACTTCACAAGCAGAACTCTGACCAACAACTTCTCGCAGTTGCTTTCGAAGCAAGCGAGAGTACGCGAGCCCGCTCGCTGCGCGAAATACTTAATGAAGCCCGGATCGATATTCGGGAAGGTGTTTCAGACGAATTGCTCTCGCGCGAACGTGAGTTGCGACAGCAACTCGGTGCACGGGCAAAGTATTATTTGCGCTTGAAAAACAATCAACGCACAGAAAGCGAAGCCAAGGAACTGGAGAAGGAGCTCCGCCGCTTAACAAACGAGTATTCGGAAGTAGAAGCGCAGATCCGGGCGCAAAGTCCGCGTTATGCTGAGTTGACGCAACAAGATTTGCCTGATACGAGAGAGATTCAGACAAAATTGCTGGACGATCAAACCGTGTTGCTCGAGTATCTCCTGGGCGAGGAGAAGAGTTACTTATGGCTGGTCAGCAACAACTCGCTTCAAGTTTATGAATTGCCCAAACGTGCGGAACTCGAAGCCACCACCAAAAAACTCTATGAACTAATAACCGCTCGCCAATGGATCGAGGAAGAAGACATGGCGGTTTACGAGAAGAGAGTTTTCGATGCCGATGCTGGGTATTGGAAGCAGGCAGCTTCACTAAGCAATATCTTACTCGGTCCAGTGGTCAGCCAGATTTCCGGAAAGCGATTGCTGCTCGTCGCGGATGGCGCGCTGCAATACATCCCGTTCGAAGCTCTGCCAGAGCCCGCTGCCGCAAACAGCAACGTTTCAAACGAGCCTGGTCCATTGATCCTTGGACATGAAATCATTAGTCTACCTTCCGCTTCTACTCTTTATTCATTGCGACAGGAAAAACGTTCCTCACTAACGCCTGACAAAATAGTGGCTGTATTCGCTGATCCGGTCTTCGTCGATACTGATCCTCGTGTTAGACAAGAAGCGCGCTTCGTCTCACTTGAAAACCAGGAAAGAGTTCATTCCCGATTACCTTCAACTAAGCTCGAAAGTGACGTGATTATGGAGCTTCTTTCCCGCGACCAGGGTATGGTGGCTAGTGGTTTTGACGCGAACCGCGCACGGCTGATGAGTAAAGATCTGGGACGTTTTCAGATTGTGCATTTTGCCACGCACGGCGTTGTTGATAGTGAGCACCCCGAACTTTCCGGGATCGTGTTGTCGATGGTTAATAGGGAGGGCGCTCCTGAAGAAGGCTTTATTCAACTTCACGATATCTACAGTCTAAAACTATCCGCTAGGTTGGTGGTGTTGAGTGCATGTAGCACGGCGCTGGGAAAAAACGTTAAGGGCGAGGGCTTCATCGGTTTGGGGCGAGCATTCATGTATGCTGGAGCCCATAGTATTGTCGCCAGTCTCTGGAAAGTGGACGATAACGCAACCACCGAGCTGATGCGTCAGTTCTATAACGCAATGCTCAACCAGGGCATGTCGCCATCGGCAGCTCTCCGTGAGGCGAAGGAGAAGATGTCGAAACACCAACGATGGCGCCATCCGTTCTACTGGGCCGCATTTGTAATCCAGGGTGAACATGCCGGAAGTATAAGGCGTGAGACGGATCGCTCATTAGTGTCAGTGAAACTCGGAGTAACGATGGGAGTATTAGTTGTTGTGGTCATAGGCGCCTTTTATCTCAGACGAAGATTGCGACATCACGCTCAGACACAGCCGAACTCGAGGACTCGCCTGGATTGAAGAATGCGTAAACAGCGAATCCTTACAAAAGAAGCGTTCGATGATTTGATGACCTGGCTCGGTTCGAATGGGGAAGTCCCAGGCGAGAAGTACGAACACATTCGTCAGAGCCTGGTGCAGCTGTTTGTTTGGAATGAGTGTTCGGATGCTGAGGATCTGGCGGACGAGGCTTTTAACAGGGTCACGAGGAAGGTATCGGAATTAATGATCGACTACTCAGGTGATCCTGCGCTCTATTTCTACGGTGTGGCCAAAAAAATGCTGCAGGAACGGCGTCGCCAAGATAACCTGCGCAGAGAATCGCAATTGGACTCTCGCTTATCTACGTATAACAACCATCAATCCAACAATTCTCATGAAATTGATCAAAAGTTCGAATGTCTGGAGAAGTGCATTCAAGAATTGTTGCCCGAGAATCGTGAACTCATCATCAATTACTATCAACACGAAAAACGAGCCAAGATTGACTTCCGCCGGGAGATTGCAGTGGAAATGGGCATCGACGTCGGCAGCTTGCGGGTAAAGGCATTCAGGATCAGGGCGTCCCTCCAGCAATGTATAAAAAAATGCATGGATATCGTTGCTTTGGTGCAATGAATTCTCGCCGAACTCATACTTAATGAAGGCGGCAAATGAGCGGAATCAGAATGAATGCACAACACGAAGATGAGCAGGAACGGATCCGACGCTACCTGTTAGGGCAGCTAAACGACGATGAACGTCAGTTCATTGAGGAGAGAATTTTTACAGATCCTGCCTTTTTTCAAGACGTTAGGATGACTGAGGAGGAGTTGCTGGAGGATTACGTTTTCAAGATTCTTCCTCCAGACGATGCTGAGAGCTTTGCGCAGCGGTTATTGTTAACTCCTGAACAGACTCAGCGCTGGGAAATATTTACGGGTCTTAAGAGGTATTCTGATACCGCCCGGAAACAAGCCACACCCGCACCAAGTCCCATCCCACGCTATCTTCAGTCTGGTTGGGCCTTACCCATCGCCGCTACCGTGGTCGTGGCAGTGGTCGTTGGTGTCTGGATCATGCGAGCGAATTCACTAGAACGGACCGTGGCCGCACTAAATGCACCCGGCCAGAGTGCCGGCACGGAGTCTGACTTCCCGATCGTACTTCCCGCCCTCAGATTGCGCTCCGAGCCTCAGGCAAGTACACCCGAACCGCGATTAGCTGTGCGGAAAGACGTTGGTGTGGTGCAGATCCGGCTGCCGATTGAAGTGGCTTCTTATTCTAACTATCAAACGACTCTTATAAGAGAACCTGATTCGACTCTGTTCACTCTAAACGACCGTATCCCGGTCGATGTGGAAAACCGGAAAGTACTCATTGTCAGGGTTCCTGCCGATGCTCTGGTTCCCGGCGATTATCGTTTAGTCGTAAAAGGAATCACAGACGATAAACGCATCGACGACCTCGGAATATTTCTTTTTACCATCTTGTAAACTTTGGCCCGGTGAGAGGGTTTTATGCCTTACCCATCAAGCGCAACCTCAAAGTTCCATGCACTGTTGATCGGCATCGATAAGTATCTTGAGAACGAACTTCCGGACGGTTGCTACTACCGAGATCTTTCCGGATGTGTGCGAGACATCAACCACGTCGAGAGATTTCTGCTCACCACGCTTGGCGTGCCAGGTAGAAACATTATCAAACTCACGGCCACTGATAACGGTTCAAGTAAACCTGCTGAGTCACGCAAATTGTGGCCGACGTACGAGAATATAATTGCTGGCTTTCAAACACTGACGCGCAAAGCCAAGGCTGGCGATCAAGTCTACATTCATTATTCAGGACACGGCGGATTAGTAAAGAGTCTCGTGCCGGAGCTTAAATCGAACGGCCTCGACGAATCGCTGGTACCAACGAATATCGGCCATTCCGAAGCCCGGTATGTGCGCGATATCGAGATGGCGAAGTTGTTGCGCTCGATGGCGGAACGGAAGCTTTTAGTGACGATGATCCTCGATTCATGTCACTCAGCCGGCATGACGCGTGGCCCAGATGCCAGGATCCGTGGCTTGGGATCAGTAGATACAACCCCGCGAATCACAGATAGTTTAGTTGGAAGTATTGACGAGTTGACCGAAGCCTGGCGCCAGACAGGAGGGGAAAAATCGCGTGGTTTGAGTGGCGCGCCATGGTTGCCCGCCTCTGAAGGAGCAATAGTGCTGTCAGCCTGTGGGCCATCAGAGCTGGCTTACGAGTATCCGTTCGATGGTGTTGAGAGTAATGGCGCTCTGACTTACTGGTTTCTTAATTCTGTCGGTGAACTTGGCCTTAATCTGACTTACAAACAACTCCACGATCGCATCGTGGCAAAGGTTCATAGTCACTTTGCGAACCAAACGCCCCATCTCGAGGGTGACGGTAACCGAATTGTTTTTGGTATGGACCGGATTCCTGCTTCGTACACCGCGGTCGTCATGGCGGTGGATCCGGGTAAGAGCCGGGTCCTGCTGAATGCAGGTCAGGCTCAGGGCATGCGCCGTGGTTCGGAGTTCGCAATCCATTCACTAACCAAACGTGATCCAGAGCGTCTCGGTGTTGCCAGGATTGATAATCTAGGAGCAACTGATTCGTGGGCCAAATTTACCGGCACTCCAGCAAGCGTAGATATGGTCCAACAGGGCGACCAGGCGGTGTTAATCAATCCTGGTTCAATTCAACTAGTGAAAAACGTAAGACTGCTCAACGAGTCGGGTAAAACAGGAGCATTGAAGAAACATCAGAGAATGCGCGGTTTGATTCGGGACGCCATTGAACGTAGTGACTGGTTGAATCTCGTCGATGAAAAGAAACCGGCTAGTTACCAGGTTGCACTGAGCAAAGATGACGAACTTGAGATCCTGGATTCTTCGGGCAAGAACCTGACTTTCAACGTCCCTATCACTGATACGGCGAGCACTACAATTACAAACCGGCTCGAACACCTCGCGAAGTATCACGTCATTCAGGAACTCGACAATCACGACACGCAATCACCGCTGGCACGAAAGCTGTTGGTCGAGTGGGTTGGTTATCAAAATGAGTTTGAGTATGGTGAGAAGCCGGCCCCGATACCTTTCGCTTCAAAAAATAAAACGCCGGCAGTCAAAGTGGCCGACTGGGTATTCTTTAGGATTAAGAATCTATCGGATGGTTTGCTGAACGTCGCCGTCCTTGATTTGCAACCGGATTGGGGAATTATTCAGGTCCACCCAGTGCCGCCGCTGTGGTTTGTTGAGTTAGAGCCAGGTTGTGAAGAGTTGGTCCCGCTCCTTGCGGATCTTCCTGACGGATCCACAGAAGGTCGAGACATTTTGAAGGTCTTTGCAAGCTTGGGCAGTGCAAACTTTCGTTGGCTACAAATGCCGAGCCTGGATGGAGGAAAGCGCGAAGCAAAAGATCGAACTGGTGTACCGTCCGAATTAAATCTACTACTCGACGCTATCAGCGATGAGAGACCAACGATGCGAAACCTCAGCCCAGTTGCGTATCCAAGTCGCGGCTGGACTACCTCTCAAATTGAACTGAATATCACCGCCTGAAACTCCCCCGAATGGGCACTACCCTAGATAAACTCGCGAACAGATCTTTCATTCTGCTCCGCGCTGAGTGGTCGGTGGCGAAAAGCGTAAATCTCGTTACTCATGTCGACGCAACGCACGTCATAGTGCGAGAGCCGAGTCTCTACTTCCTGTTCCAGATACAAGAGTTCCTTGCTTTGGTCGAAACACATAGGGAGTCGGAAACACTCGGCACGGCATTGCGTTTAGCACACCGTCGGACAACTCCCGTGTTTGAAGGCAGCAAGACCAGGGAAGACGTTTCGGCGCGTTGCGTTATCATCGAAGACGGCAATCTCATCGGTTTCTTCGATTCCACGTATCGTCCGCGCGTCATGCGAGGCGCTAGACGCAACCTCAAACCACCAGACTCGACTAGCACCGCATCGCTCGTGGCAGAACTCCCTGAAAGGATCGTTATAGGTGAGACGGTCTCACTGCTGGTCCATATTTCACCGGGTTTCACGCACGATGCATTGCCGATTCCCCTGGCTAAGGGCGAGGTGGTCGATGTCGTGATACAGACCAAACTCGGGTTCCTCCTTGAGGAAAGAGGTGAAGGTCGATTGACCGTCTCCGGTGAGATAGAGACGTTACCGTTACAATTCAAACTCAAGGCTGTCACAGAAGGGCTGGGCCTCGTCCGCGTCCTCGCCTTTCATAAGGGCCAGCCCCTCGGCGTAGTCTCAGTATCTCCGAACGTTGTAAAAGCGGGTACTGGCGTTACTGTTGCCCAATTGAGTAACGATCAGCCGGTAGCGCCGGTAACTGTTCGTTCGCCCGACCTGTCCCTGCTAATTTTGGAAGAAACAGTTAATGGCGCCCCGGCGATCAGCCTGTGGTTGACAGCAGCGGATGCCAGGCTTGGTTTGAATTTCAAAAAGTACGGACCCGTATCTCTACGCGTTGATCCGTTTCGTTATTTTCAGGAGTTCTTTAAAGACATTGAGAGTTTGCGTCTGGGAAGCGCCAAAGAAAATAGCATTGCCCAGGCTCGCATGGCGGCTAAAGGGACAACTCTGTTCGAAACACTCATACCGGAAAACTTGCGGGCTGACATCTGGAAACTACGCGGAAACATCATCTCGGTTGAGGTCCAATCTGAAGAACCATGGGTACCGTGGGAACTATGCAAGATGTCGGGCGAAGAAGATGGGAGAGTAGTAGAGGGACCTTTCTTCGCTGAAGCTTTTAACATCACGCGCTGGCTGCCTGGAGTACCGCGCAAACCAAAGTTGTCGCTCCAGAATGTTGGGGTGGTGGTTCCTCAAAATTCCGGACTTCGCTACGCACAGGCTGAGCGCGACTACATGCTGTCTCTTTCAACAGGCGGACAAATCACGACGATCCCCGCGACGTTCCTGGATGTGCGAACCGCGCTCGCGAGTGGCGACTATGACGGCTTGCATTTCAGCGGTCATGGCATTTTTCGTGACGCCGACCCCAACAGGTCGGCGATCATTTTGGAGCAAGGGGGAGATTTGACGCCCGAAGACCTTAGCGGTGTCGTACGGAATCTGGGACGTTCACACCCTATTGTTTTTTTGAACGCTTGCCAAATCGGACGCGCGGGTATGTCTCTCACGGACGTGGGTGGGTGGGCCAGTCACTTCCTGCGTGCGGGGGCCGGTGCGTTCATCGGCGCCTACTGGTCTGTCTACGATAAGCCAGCTTACGACTTTGCACAGGCTTTTTATAATCGGCTGCTTCAGGGTACGCCGATCGGCGAGGCGGCACGCCAGGCACGTTTGGCGACCCGACCCGAGGGAGATCCGACATGGCTGGCCTACACTGTCTTCGCTGACCCACTGGCCACGCTATCTGGAAACTCTTGAGGAGCGAAGTGGGAGCGGCCCTGTCGATCCATGAAGAACAACCGCAGCCCAGTAAGATGGGTCACGGAATTCAGCTCCGAACTCGCCGCGAATGCAGGCCAACTGAACCTGTCTCAGTGCCTCATCTCTCGACGCTCCGGCTGCAAGCGCTTCATATAACTTATCCATAAAGCGTTCTGCCAACTCATCGTCGAGTGGCCATAGACTGCCAATCACGGTGCGTGTGCCTGCCCGCAAGAACGTCTCAGGCAAACTGATGATCCAGCGGCCCGGCAGAATGAAATTGTTTGCCGACCAACAGCTCGAAAGAATCGCCAGTTCCAGACCAGATAGGTCCAGATGAGACAACTCGCGCAAGCTTATGCGGTCGACTTCGCCTTCCTGCGATACAATCAACAGTCCGGAATCAGATGGCGCCTCAGTACAAAACTCACCGTGACATGCGATATGGAAGAAACGAGCTTTCGTCAGGCGGTTCAGGATCGCGCGTTTTTCCGCCTTGCATTCGATTTCTCCGACACCCATTGACGTGAACCATTTGATTACCTGCTTCCTTTCGGTATCAGAGCCGGGTAATGGATCGAGTCCTGGAGCACCGTGCGGCACTGACACGGCAAGCACGTCGCTCGCCTTCGAAGACGGTCGCGCCTTCGGGCGCCATTCGTTTGCGACCGTAACTGCGAAATCCTCGACGAGGTACTTAGTACGTCCCTCACGCTCGTATTGGACCGCGGCGAAGGAGATCCCGTGCAAAACGTCGTCACCTACAAAGGTGAGGGAACGAGTGTGCGTAGGTAAGTCCGCAACCAACGCGGGCAGTTGCAGCGCTTCGCCGATGGCTCTTAATGCACGGGAAGCGCTTATTCTCTGACCCTCATTCACCGCTTGGTGATACTTGCTCGTCAATTCGCGCAGTTGAAGCCGCGTCGTACCGATGAGCGCGAAATCGAGACTCAGCCAACCCGAGCGTGCAATCAAAGTTCGATCAGGTAAGACAAAAAACGAAACGGTTTTCCGTCTGCGCGGGTGACGCAACAGGTGGAGCAGTGTGGCGAATTTGGAAGTGGCAGCATCACGCCAGCTACCCGCGACATTTTCGACGCTTCGCTGCATAACGTCGGCTTTATACAAGTCCAATTGATCAAGCAGCATCGCAAGCCGCGCCGTAAGCTTGAGCCGCCGCCACGGCGCGTAGAGTCGCGCGAATCCGGTGGCCGAATGTATCGTTCGCTTCATCTGGGCCAGTTGATTTAACTCGCCGGCCAGATACGTCTCTTCCTCAGTCCACTTGTTGAGTTGATATAAAGCTCGCTGACTGCCCTCGAGGGTGTTGGCGAGTGTTCGATTGATCTTGTTCGCCTCGCGTGCGATCTGCTCTGCTTCCGCAACGTCTCCGAGTCGAGTATGACACCATTCCAGAAAACGCAGGTACTGCCAGAGTTCCGGTTTAAGATCCATCTGCCGGGTGACCTCGATCACTTTTTCGAAGCCGTCGCGTGCTAACGAAAAATTCCCTTCATAGTAGGCCACCATACAGTCGAGTGCGGTGAGTCGCAGGTGAATGATGAGCGAATCTGTAGGTGGGTCTGACTCAAGGAACGTCATCTCCATCTCGCTCAAACACGCTCGCGCTGCGGCCCAGTCACAGCGACCCAGGTACCAGTAAAAACCGAACGCACGTTCCTCGAATAAGGTGAGAAAGTTGGGTGAAGCAGGCAGGTCAAATGGACTTAGAGTTGCCGGTGTTTCAGAAAGGACTGCCGCATCTTGCATGTCCGTAGCCGAATGTCCGATGGACACTCCTGGGACGAGTGATTGGCCACGCTCTGCCGCGAACCCGATCAGAAACTCAGCGCGGGTTTGTAGTTCCTCCTCCCTTCGTCTCGCGGCAAACTCGCTGACCACGTGACATAGTTCCGCCGCCCGAGCCGTTTGGTTCAATGAGATCAAGATGTAGGCAAGATTGAGTGCCGCCTTCGCGTGTGCACGCTTGAAGTTACCCGAACTGCAAATTTCAAGTACGCGCTCAAGTTTCTCCTTGGCCTGGCCCAGGTCGCCGCGCAAGAGATCAATTTTCGCCTGGATCTCCAACCCTTGCACCTCATAACCGCGGTGACGCGCTTCGCTGATTGAGTCGGGCGGCATCTTTACGGCCAGCGAGGCGCTGAGGAGATCTCCTCTTTCGAGATATGCGGCAGCTAAACAAAGAGTAAGCGGAAGATCAGCGTCCTGGGCCGCGGCGTCCAACTGCGCTTGCACCAATCCTCGTTTCAGCAGTGCTATCGCTCGCTCATACTGACCTTCCCCGGCCGCGATGCACCCAGCCGCAAGATAAAGGCTCACAAAAAAGATGGGATAAGCGTCGACGTCTGTGTTGGGCCACCACCAGTTCGATTCCCACGCGTCAATGCTGGCGAATTCGAAGGCAGCGTCGAGTTCATGCGGCCCACTCTTTGGGCGCCCACTTAAATCGGCGAGCGTCTCGCACGCGACCCTAAACAGACCGCGCGTAATTGCAATCGAAGCAATCTTCAACGAGATAAGGTCGGCTCCGTAAATATCTCCGGATTGCTTGTATACTCCGCGAATCGCGGCGAAGAATTGCTCGGCTTTTTCCTCCTCACCAAACAGGTAGGCTATATCCGCCATGCGTTCAAGCGCCACCACCGACAGCGACGTTGGGTCAAGGCCTGACGCGAGATGATCGAGCAGGACTTGTCGATACACCTCTCTCGCGTTCTCAAAGTCGCCGCATTCGAAGGCGGCTTCGGCTTGTTCGAATAAGTCGTCAGATATTGCTCGCATTACGTCACACGATCACACGATCTCAACGTCCGTTATCAGGGCGTGGGTCTGACAATGTAGACGTAGCACTTTTCATCCTCACTGTCACAACGCTCGGAGTCATACCAAATGTAATGCCGCACGGCTGTTGCGACGGGGTTGGCATTCGCCAGACTCCATGTTGAATTGCTGTTGAACTCTTGCAGTGCGGTCGGACGAAAATGACTGACATCATTGATCGGAACTTTTATCACCTCAATGCGACGGAGAGAGAGCAACTGGCGCAGCGAGGCTTCGCCTTGTGGGGTGAAGACTTCAAGATTTGCAAAAGCCGGCGAGTCTGGAAGGTAGATTGGGTCACCGCGCGATACCGCCCGTTGCAGATCGTTCGCACTTACAGCTTGCCCCTTCGGGAGCGACGGTGTACGCAGACCCAGATGCAACTGCTCGTTCTTCGTGAAGGAAATTATCTCGCCCGATTTCCGGCTATACTGGTTCCAGTCCGCGAAATCGGCAATGCGGCGAAGATTCGCTTGCCCTTCCACACTCGCGGTGTTCTGAAGTCGAAACTCAACCTCGTTGAAAAACTTCTCCGGATTCTGAAGAGGGCGGCGGAGACTCGTGTTCAAGGCCTCGGCAGCCTTGTTAGCCCTCAAAGAGCCTGCCTCCAACAACGCTTCACGATAGGTCAGCTCAGGTACTCTCCCGTGAACGTCGATCATCCGCCGGGTTTGTTGGAGTGCCTGTTGGTACTGTCCCTGAGCGATCAGTCGATTGGTGCGCTCGAGTCCATCGACCATGATTTGATTAACCTGGTTGCGAAATGCAACCGGGTCGCGCGCCAGGCTGTTAGCCAGCTCGCGATACTGCCCCGCCTCAAGATTGCGCGCGACACGGAGGTCGTCGGCGCCCAAGCCACGTCCGACGAGTCGCGCTGGGTCAGCACGCAAGTTGGCGGGAATATCTTCGAGGCGGATGTAAACATCATCAACCTCGCTACGAAAAGCTTTTACTTTCAAGTCGCCGCGCTCGACGAAGAACTCTTTCGAAGCTTTCGGCGGCGTATGAGCGCAGCACTCCATTACCACCCCGTCACTCTTCGTAGGATTGATTTTGATGTAACCGCTGCTTCGGAGTTCGGCTTCTACCGCTTTGCTCTCTACCCAGGCGATATCAACAGGCTTCGCGTCAGCGCCTATACCCGCCACACGCGCTTGAAATCCCTGGCCAATGGTCGCGGATTCAGACTCCCTCACCGACAACTTGATCCAGCCGTCCGTGCCGCGAATCTTTACCAGATACATTTTGCCGTCTACAACGATTGCTGTTTCAACTTCAGTATGTTTGGCAAGTAGCTCAACTGGATTTTTGTTCGTGCTGAGACGACGTCCGAGGCGTTGACCGAGATCAATGTCCCGGCTTTTCCAATTAACATTGTAGCCGCCGGGACGTTTGACGATCCGGAGATCGCCTACCTCGCCGAGAACTCGTCCACCCTCAGCCCGGGTACGCATCAAAAAGCCTTGCGATGTGCTACGGATGGTCCGGTCGAAACCGACGTTCTGCAATTCACCGTAAGCGTTCGTCAGCTTCGCGCTCGGCTTTGCTTTAGCGAGTGTGGAAACGGCTTCGTTGGAAAAGTTCTTGAACGTGAATTCGGTAGCATCGAGAGTTCGCAAACGTCCCGCGGCAAGATCGGTGCGGATGCTGTCCATCCCTGCGCGACGTGCAGCAGGCGAGACCAGTCTAAGCCGCCCGGCATTTACCGCCGCCTCTCTCATCGCAGTTCGATTCGCAAGTGACACGCCACCTTGCCAGATTATTCCGCCGAACACCGGAAACAGCTCCGAGGTTATGAGGTCCAGCGATTCATTTTCGCCACGAGCGTCGGCTTGCCCATCGAATTTGATCTTGTCCCACTGACGGAACGTGAGTTCAGGATGTTTGTCCTTCCAGTCCGTGAAATAGTTGACGCGTGTAACAGTCACAGCGCCGGGGGCGTTATCAGCAAGAAAACCCAACTGGCTCGTTTGTTCCTCTTCGCTTAGCCAGTTGATTAAGACGCTCCATTTCACGATTTCGTTCAGACGTTCGTACTGTGGCTCATACCGCGCGATCTCTTCGTAATGATCGTTCCACCAGTTGATAAAAATTCTATTGAAGATGTTCGGCTCCGGCTCCGTAAAACTGTCGCCGCCCGTTAGCATGTCGGTCGCGTGAGCGAAGACCCGTGTGGCGTTGCGCGCGAAAACCAGGCTTTGCGCTTCGTCGGCGATCTGGAATCCTGGTGTAAGAGTACCAAGCCAGAGGCGTGATTCCGGCGCGCGCTCGAGTTCACCCTTGTGAATATTGGAAACTTGTATCCCAGAAGTGGGGAAACCGGGGATACGGTCGTGGCCTGGTGAGCTTTTTGCCAGGTCGAATGCCCAGAGCTTCATGACCAGATCGGTGTAGAACAGGACCATGCCTGTCTCAGTTCCCGCCAGGTGTTGTCCGTCATACCGCGCTGCCTGATAGCTGTTCTCCCGCATCAGATAGTGCAGGCCCTTGACACAGTCGGAAGGCTTGAGAGATTTATCACAGGCGGAGTACAAAGTTAGAGCGAACTCAAACTCGTTGATGCGCGCCTCCTCCTGCGTGTTAGGCTTGCGGTCGAGAATGCTACGCGCCTTCCACACAACCTCGCTAGGTAAGAGATTTGTGAGCTCGGATTCAAATGCGCCCGCCATCTTTTTCATGTCAAGTCTTGGGTCGAGCGAGAAGCCGCAGCCCTGAAACTCTTTCATGCCCTGTTGGCCGCGCCAGATGGCGGCCACCTCTTCTACGCCGATCCGCCCATAAGGCAGTTCGCCGCTTCCAATCTCGCGCAAACGCTTACGTCCTCCTACTTTGAGAGCATTTGCCGACTTCGAAGCGAACGTCAGGTCGTCTGTGTTCGCCATGAAAGTGCGGAGGTCATCGAGGTTCCTGATTTCACTTTCGTGATAACCATAAAGCGGTGTGAACAAATCGTTCCCCGGAAGACTGTCGCGCCTGGTGATGCGGACAGAATTCTCCGCAGGCGTCAGTGTGTACTGGAAAACGATGAATTCTTCGGGCAGGGTGCCAAGATTTTTACGCTGCTCATCGGCAATACGGGCCAGGTTATCCCGCTTCGCAGCAGATGCTCGGGGCGTGTCTGCCTCACCCTCGAGGTTCGCCGGAATTAGTGCCACTACTTTGCCGTTGCCTATAACGCGCGAACGTATTTCACCATGTTCGAAATTTGCGACGCGGCGAAAAGTCTCCTCGCGGATCGCGGGCAGATCGTAGATGGTTTCCGCAACTTCCTTCGGCGACAAACCCGACTCCGAGATGATCGTCAGTAAGCACCAATCGCGCAGTTGATCGAACCGCTGCCGTTGGCGATCTTTCACTGACGATTCATCGGTAGTTTCTTCAAGTTCTTCTTCCGGAGAAAAGCTGATAACGCGCGATTCATTTACCGGAAAGGAAGCGAATAGCGGCGTAGCCTGTGTGCTGCTCTCCTTAACAGGTAAGTAGAGAGCGGCAATGCTCAACAGGCCGATGAAGATCAGGGTGACGCTTCCGATTCTAAAAGCCTTTCTCATAACTGTTCCTTTCGTGCCGGCCTATCAACTGGCCCTAATTTGCAGCGGGGTTGAGCAATCGCCGGTAACGCTCCAGACGCACGGAGTCGTTATCCGCCTGTTGCTCAAGCATGAACCAGCGGAGAAGCGCTTCGCTGTAAAGCCCTTCGACTTCAGTTTTCCTCACATCTCTTCCGATGACGGGCTGATCCAAAAAATGTTCGGCGGCATCGAGCATGCCGGTATAGTCTTGTTTCAGTCGCGCCTCATGAATCTGTTGATACGCGAGGTCACGCGCCCTGCGATGCGAAAATTCAACCAGCGCGAACCTCGCACCGATTAACACCAACACGATCGCAGCCAGGCACTGAACTTTGAGCAACTTATCCTGTCTACTGAAGAGCCAGTAGAAAAAGGGCTCGCTACTACGACGCGGCGCACTCGGCTGGAACGGCGCCGGATCATTGCTGACTCCACCCGGCTCGCTGACGTCTTCACCATCAACTTCAACACCGTTGGTGTCCTTGTAGAGTCGCTTGTTGAGATAAGCTAAGACGCGCTCAGCTTCGAGAGAGTACAAGTGAGGGTTGTCGCTTGAGGCCAGTTCCCACGCCGCAGGAATTCCGGCGGGTTCGGCGGGAGGCGAATGGGAAATCAGTGTCGAAAGCGTCGGTCAGCGCTAATGGGCGATGGTCTATGCGCGCGAGTGGTTCGAGACCAACACTCTCCCAAACGCGCCGGCTATGCGCGACTCTGAGATCTTCTTCCACTGTCCGTGCCTCGTCTGAGCGTTTATAACTTTCAGTGAAACGGAAGCCCTTGGCAGCCTCCTTTTGCATAGTCTTTAGTTTTCGTTTTGAAAGGGCCGCGCGTTCCTCCACCGGCGCGGCCATTTGAATGCGTATTTGCTGCATTTCGCTTTCGAAGTTGCGCGCGCGTCTCTTCCGCCTCTGGATATTCGGGGTTGTGAGTAAGTGCCGCTTGTATGTCGACGAGTGCTTCAGCCAACTGTCCCGCTGACGCAAGTTTCTTTGCGCGAAGATAATGCAATTGAGCGACGCACTCGAAGATGAATAAGTTGTGCGGGTAATCAAGTCGTAATTTCTTTAACTTGTAGATAAAGCGAGCCAGGCGTGCCGCATTCTTTAAGATTGTGTGAAGCACGATCGCTCGTTCTTCAACGTGCCGAGTGCTTGTGTGACGTAGGTTGCAGCTGCCGCATCTTGATAAAGGGTTTCTTCAGGAAAGCGACTCAGCAGGTCGCGTGCGAGATCCTCAGCCATTTTCCATTCGTGCGAACGCTCCCTTGCCTTTATTTCCAGCAGTGTCGCCGATCCAATCAATGCTTGTTTAGCAGGCATATCAAGATCGATGATATCTACATAATCCTTCACGTAACGGAGATGCAAAAAGGCGCGGCTGTTCGCGTCCGGCTCCGGCGTTTGTTCCAGATAGGACCGCATCCAGGCGTGATGCGTGTCAATGACGACTTCTCTTACAACGATGTGTGACAAGTCTACGGAGGGAGCGACTGCTGGAACGGAAACACTTTCGAAGACTGCGGGCCAAAACGACGAGTCTAACGACGCCCGTTTCACCTGACGGTAAGTTTCGCGCCAGAAGAAATCGGCGCGTTTGAAGCGGCCATCTATCTCCGCCTCAACTGCCAGCCGATGAAACCGGAACAGCCGACCGGCGCGACCTACCGGAGCGAGGCCGATACCGCTCCATCGTTGCATTGGGTTCAACTGTCGCCGGCCAAGCGCGAGCAACGCGCTGACTGTTTGTTGAGCGGGCGAAGGTTGCGATGGCGTTTCGTCTTCATTCGCCGGCGCGTGCATATCCGGCCCCACCATCGGAAACACGCGCGAAGCGTTCTCACTTGTCACAACAGCACTCATAAGATCTCCTTGAACTTAGCAAGCATCATTCACACTCCTAGCGTTGCCGCGCCAGTGAACTCGGGTGTCCGCGCACACGCTTCACACTGGCCTGTCTCTTGAATGTGGGCAAGACATTTCCAATGCAAGCAACTGCTGCACTGTCTGACGTGGTTGAGGCATTCCCAGGCAGTGCAATGGCTGCACGGGACAGCGCAATCTTCGCAGCATATCTGCTGGCAGTTCGCGCATGTCCGCACCACGCACAAACAGCACACACTGCTCAGGCAATTGCCGCACGTCAGCCGGCAATCAGTGCATATCAGGTGACGATTTGTGCAGTGGTCAAGCTCCAAAGTCTGGCTGCAATTCGCACACTGCGACAAAGAACTCGTGTCTTGAGTGGTCGTGACTGCCGGCGCCACATTAAATTCGGATTCACTCAGCAGCGGTGTTTCTAACGCGAGCTCTTCCATTGCAGCGGCTGCCGCGACCGCCACCTCGACCTCAAGACCCGCCCGAAGCAATACCGGCGGTACCAGGTCCACATGGTCCAACGGCAACTGTTCGACGTTCTCTTTGGTCCATCGTGCGGCGTCACCGTTGCGCGGGCTTTGCAGGTTGTAGGTTTGAAACAAGATCATCTCACCGATGAAGATGATGGTTTGATCGAGTGTCTGCCCGGCAGCGCCAATATCCTCAGTGCAAATCGCCAGGTGATCGATGTTAGGGTGAAAGACAGGCGTGAGCATGACGCACCGCGGCATTTCGCGCGGGAAATTTGAACCGAGCGAGATTTCGGCGCGGTGGACCTCGCTCACACCAACTTCGCCGTTCGTCTCGACAAGACCTTTCACCCGATATTCGACAACATATCGATCCGGCGGACGGCCCGATGTTTCGGTGATGGAGATGTGTGGGTGACCGTCGAAAATTACTTTGAGACGTTCATATTCAGCCTGCAACCTGCGAATTCTTGTACTCATGTGAACCTCTACTCGATTCTTTTGAGACTGAAGACGAGCCAGCCGAGTGGCAGCACAAGGGCGTACATCACGTTGATACCAAGTGCGATCAAGACCAAACCACGCGTCGCCGGTACCAGCTTGAGCCGTTCTTTTTTTGTCAAATACCAAATTATTCCAATGAGAAAACTAATCGGGCTGGTACAACCGATGGCGCTAAAGAAGATGAGCCAAACGGCGCCCTTCCGATAACTTTTTATCCACTCCTCCTCCTCCGGCTTCAAGAGGTCTTCGCGCTTCAACGGGCGGATATCCTCGAAAGAGGTGCGACAAAACTCACATTCGAGTTCCGTCACCGGTATGACTTCGGCGCAAACCGGACACTTCTTATCCGTCGCTCCCCAGTAAGTGACTATCTGATCGTCCGCCTTCTTCGTCTCGACCATCTGTGAGCAGCCATAAGCTGAGCATCCACCCAATTCAACCCAACAGTCCTGATGGTGAGGAGCCGAGCAACCATGACAGTTAGTCAGGTCGAGTTCATCGACGATTAAGAGGCAATACACACAAGTGACTCTATGATCTGCTGCCAGATTCATCACCGACCTCCACCGACCGTGGAAAAGAATCCCACCACGAAAATAAATATTTCGATCACGCCGATAATGATTCCTGCCAGAGCTTTACCTCCCGCGTAGGTCTGGGCCCGGTAAGACGGATAATCGTCGAGTAGCCGGCGCGCATCTCTCCCATTTGAAATAGCCATCGGTCCAAGAATAGGAGCACAGATGAAGAGACCCACGATGCTCTTTGTCAGAGACCGGTTAGCGTAACTTTCGATTTCCTGTGCCAATTCCGGTGGTATTTCCCCCATCGTCTGAGCGTATTCCTGGTCGAAGACGTGGCTGCAGAAGCGACACTTCAGTGCTTCACTCCTGATCGCTCTTGCACAGTTGGGGCACCTGCGCTCACCCGCAGCAACCTCAGGCACAGGAGCGATCGTTATCTGTGTTTCGCATATTGGTGTTTGGGCATCGACACCGGAAGTGGTCGCGGGGACGCTATTCTGAGTGGAACAGGCTCGGTGAGTTTGCCAACAGGCGGCGTGATGGTAGCCGGAGCAAGACGGACACGAGTACGTTTCTTCAGCTAGTTTGAATCCGTTATTGCAAATGCTGCATCGCTCTGCGATGACCTTACGATTCGCACGCAACATTACAGGTTCCGGCAATGTTCTGGTTACGCTTTCCATGATGCTCTCCCGTGCCTTTCGGAGTGATTCGACACTAGTCGTCAATTCTTGTCGCGTGTCGTGTAAACAAACTCTGAGTCGCCGATTTGAATCTTGTCGCCATCGAATAGTCGCTTCCGCTTGACGCGCTGGCCGTTGATGAGTGTGCCCGTTGCGGATTCGTTGTCTTCGATCTCGAATGTGTCGCGCAGCTTATTGATGTGAGCGTGGACAGGATCGATCTTCGGGTCTTTGAACAGGTAGATCTCATTCTTCGGAGAACTACCAAGCCGAATCGGTGCTTGATAAAAGCTGAACTCCTTACCGCGTAGTGGGCCAGCTATAACGCGAAGCCAGGCACTCCGCGTCAGCATGTCGGTGATACCGATCATTAACCCGACTGCCGCTCCGATAATGGCAACGCCGATTGCGCGGCTACTCTCCGCTCCGCTCAGGTGAGCGGGATCGGACAGGAGTAGAGTAATCGGATCGAACAGCAGACCACCGAGCAAACCTCCAAGCATGCCACCAATAAATCCGTTCAGCAGCAGGCGACGCGACTTGAGGGCGATCCCCTGGCCGAGACCCATACCAGTGCCTACAAGCATCCACGCCAGACCGCGGCTGAACATCTGAAGCGTAAAGGTACCGCCACTCGCGTAGCGGGTCTTCTACTAATCGCCGTCATGGCGTCCGTAAACAATCTCAGCACCAATTAGTGAAATGCCGCCGCCGATTGCCCCTGCAAACAGGCCAAACAAGCCACATCGGACGGCCCTTCGAACGGTGCGACAGATCACACCTTCAACACATCCGACCAGGAGCCCAACAAACGCGCCGACTATAGGGAGAAACAAGAAGCTCGAGGACGCATAGCTTGACGTAAGAGCCGCGACGTCTATCGTTGAAGGAGCATCGGTGTCGGGGGGTTCGATGACCAAAGCCGTCGCCCCAACAAAATAAGTTCCATCAGGGGCTTGACCCGATTCGCCTATCAACTTCACGATGCTGTCCACGCGCAAGTCGTCGACCGTATAGCTGATCTGGTTCTTCTCACCGCCGCGAACGGTGGTGTTATCCGTGTGGACAATCACTGGTACGCCGGAAATCACCATACGTCGAAAGTTCGCTCTGAAACTCTTCCGAAGCAGCCTGCTGCACTCGACCGGTAAACACGATCCCGTCTGAAACAGAGGGCTCGATGATGGCCCAACCAATGAGTGCGCCGATAAAACCAGCCACAGCCAGGTAAAACCAGGTCGAGAAGAAGAACCGTCGAAAGCGGCCTTCTTCGGCAATCGGAGTGATGGTGCCTGGTCCAACATTTCGCTGTTGGGCCAGCCGTTCGTCGATCCTGGTATCCAGAAGTTCTTCTCTGGTGATGGAAATCGTTTCAACTATTTCCGGGGTCATGGCTTCCTTTCACTTTCACTGCCCGCCTCTGGAGGCGACTGTTGGCTGGCGTCTGTTGTTCGCTTGTTTTCAAGCGCATCAATCCGGCTCTGCATTCTCCTGGTGAGCGTCTTCACGAGAAGCAGCCCAGACTCCAGTTGCTTGATAGAGTTGTTGACTTGATCTTTTTGGGCGGTGTTATCCTGGGCAGTCAAGCTCAAGTACTGTTGCAAGAGAACAACGCTTTGCTGGGCGCGATCTATTTCCTGTTGCTGCGAGTTCAGCCCACGCACAATCAACGCGGTCTCCCGCGCACGACGCAGTTCGGTTCGATAGTAGAGCGCACCGGCGGCTACCAGGGTCGCGAGCATGAGGGTGAGCGATAAGAGATAAGTTGTGCGCGACCCGATCGGCATCTGTGCTTTGTCTGGTTCGCGGCTTTCTCCTTCCTCTATCTGCCTTGGCGAGTGCAGTTTTCGCTCTGAGCCTATCCAGTACTCCGCTGCTTCGCGCGGTTCGCCGTTGCTCCAGAGGAAGAGGCCTTCGAGGTCTTGCACCGGATCGATGACAAACGCTGCCGCCCAGGGTTGGGGGAATGAATGGCGATGGATGAACTTGTCGCGATCAGACAGAAAAATGCCGAAAGCGCGGGTGCGTGTGATACCAGCCCACGATGCGCTCATCCGGATACAAGGTGTCTTTCACTTCATTCACCTGTGCCCACGTTTCCGGGGTAAACGCGACTTCGGTGTTTTCGCTTCGCGTGTGTTCGGCATGATCGCTGCCGTGATTTCAAGATACGGGCCAGAGTCATCGCGGAAGATGTTGCCGACGAGGATGCCTCCGACTTCGCTGATCAAATCGCCCTGGATCAGTGTTTCGCGCGCGTGCTTCCACATGCTCAGGTAAGCATCTTCGGCAATGGAAACGCGGAACACGCGCCCAGCCGGAAAGGGCTTCTCGCGCCACGAATCGATTTCTACCTGGTTCGTATCGATAATTGGTTGTTCTGCTACGGCTGTACTCAAGATGGCCTCCTTGACAGTTTTATCTTTCGTCTGCACGCCACAACTCGCCTAAGACCGCCTGTGCGTCACCTGCAAACTCGAACCCCACGGTCGTCATGCCGTGACGCGCAGTTACAATGTCGAACAATGGGACGCCGAGCTTGAACAACGGGCGATCCAGGAAATCCTCGGTTCCGTAAATTGATTGCGTGATGAGCGGCCGCCGGACCTCGCCGCACTGGGAGCAAGTTGCGTCGAGTTCAGAAACGCGTGCGAGAGGTTTATAAACAGGCTGCTTCTTCTCGCAGCGAGAGCATTCGAATGCCAGGAGAAGCTCATGCGTGAGTTCGAGTATCGCGCCTTCACCGAGTTTCTCTTGCGCACAAGCCAGCAGTTTCCGCGGCGTGAAATCGAGGACCGAGTCGTCCAGCGAAATAACTTCTGCAAACGGCTCGTGGCTGTTGCACTCTTCGTTGTATTGATAGGGGCACAGGTAAAAATCATTGATCAGGCCATCGAAGATAGCGCCCTTGCCTGCCAAACCATCGAGACCATGAATCAGCTTCAGCGCCTCCTGGCATTGGAGTGCACCGATGACAGACGCGGTAATCGGCGTCGTCGCGACACGCTCGGTGATAACTCCTTCGCGCCGCATCCCAGCACAACCACGCCGCTCCTTGAGCGCGGCCCAGTCAGCCTTAGTCATTGTGCATTCGTAACAAGGGCCATCAGGGACGAAGGTGCGGACAGTGCCTCGCAGTTCTTCGGTAGCAGCGTCGATCCAGGGCCGGTTGACCTTGTAGCAACACCGATTCACGTGCAATCGCGCTTCCCGATTGTCGAGGCCGCCGATGACTAAGTCTGCCCAGCGGTAAACGCCGAGACCAAGATCGAAGATGACATTCCCGTGAAAGTGCGATGCGCTAAGAGACGGGTAAATGTCGCGGGCTGCAGACACCGCGACTTCTGACTTCGGACGCCCGGCGTGAGCTTCGCGGTAGAGAATGGAGCGAGAGAGATTCGACTCCTCCACGATATCGAGGTCGGCAACGAAGATGTTTCCTGCACCGAGCAGCGCGAGATTCTTCAGAACTTCGTTGCCGAGCGCACCCGCGCCGATGACTAAGATCTTCGCCGCACTCAGTTTCGACTGCTCCCACCACTCGATGCGCCGGAAACGGTCAAAGCGATCGTCGGCTAGCAATTGGGTTGTAGCGTGCGTGGACATGTTAGTCTTGACCCGCGATCATCTCGTGATAGAGCCTCAGGACATCGTTACCCTTCACGCCGGCCGCACGCAGTGATTGCGTATCGCGCAACTGTCCTGCGGTCTGGTGATGGAACTTGTAGACGAGTGTGCGGCCGTCGGGATGCTTAGCCGGCAGATTCATCTTGTCAGTTAATGCGACGAGTATTCGTTCAACAGGCACATCGTCGGGAAGGTCGACAGTCTGTCGCTTGTTTCCAGTCGCATCCCAAACTTGAACTGTAATGTTAGCCATGGCAATTGAGTGTTCTGCTAAATTGAGACCCACCGATCGATACACACCGATCCCAGGTCCAAAAAATTTCTCGGCTCGACCGGCTTCGGCGAGAGACGAATTGATGCACCGTCAACTGGCATCGTGCGCATTCCACGTCGGCAGGTCAGAGTGCGCGTCGGCGGCGTTTACGAGATTGCGTGAGAGGTTTTGGACACACCTTGGCGGGCTTCTGTAATGCGAGTTGCCCCGCCACGGGAGGAGCTCAGATTAATCCTCTCAAACTCTTATGTAGAGACTTTGAAAACATTTCAACAACAAACGCGGTGGTAACTAATCATTTGAGGGCAGCCGCAGGAACTAGCGAGGGTCTGATCGTTAGGACCACTGTTCTTGGAGCGATGATTCGATAAAGGGGCAAGGGTGAGGAAGAAGTGCGTTGGCGTCCTGAATACTGACAAAAAACAGGGGTCGTCAGGAAAATTTCAAGTTATGACCGAATTTCCTACAGTTTTCCGGCATAACCTAAAATTTTCTCAAGTCACACCTTACTTCGACGTTTTCCGCTGAAATGTCCTTTAGATCTAATCTGAGTTCGCAACGTATAGCGCCCGCCATCTTCGGTACCATGTTCGCAATCCTGAAAGTCTGATTCAATGCGTTCCCAGACAAATCGCACTATTGAAATCGGTAGACGGCCCTTGTCCGACTATTGACGGTAGTTGTTTGTCACTTTATACTCCGCGACCTACGTCCAGAACCAGAGAGTAGACCTTAGTGCAACGCATTCGTCCAAAAATCGCCTTGCGTGGATTCAAGCCAGGTGCAAATGGGGCCGCCCACGTCCTGGGTGAATTGGAATCTGCCGTGATGGAGATTCTGTGGAAGCAGTCGGAACGCTCCGTTACCGAAGTAGAGGACGAGCTGCGGAAACGACGGAATATCGCACACACAACCGTGCTGACGACGTTGGATCGAATGTTCCGCAAAGGTTATTTAAGTCGCGAGAAGCAAGGGAAAGCATTTGTCTATTCGGCGCGTTACTCGCGAGAAGAATTTGAACGTGGCATGGCGCAGGAAGTTTTAGGTGCTTTGTTGAATCACTACCGCACGCCCGCGCTATCGGCGTTTGTTGATCTGGTCGGCGAGAACGAACATACGTTGGACCAGTTGGAAGCGATGATACGTGAAAAACGGAGTAAGGGTGGGTTTCGGAAATAGGCGAAATTGAAGGTTCACTTGGTTATTTCTGTCGTCGAAAACTTTGTACTTCTTTCCACGATGTTCGCCATTGTGTGCTTTGCGGTTGCCGGCGCGGCAAAGTTGTTGGTCCAACAACGATCCTACAAACTGCGACCCAGTACTTTGATCCGCCTCTATACCTGGGCTTTGATACTTCCACCCGTTTTGGCCCTGTGGATCGTGGCGGCTGCTTTTCTTCCCGAGTTCTGGATGCCTGATGCATTCAACGCTGCTCACAGCCCTCCACACGAATTGCACTTGCTTGGAGATCTCACCGCAAAAGTAGAACCAACGCTTGCATACATGATGTTACTCTTCGCTGCCGGTGCGGGGTTGTTCACTGCATGGTCGGGCTGGCAGAGCTACATGCGTGTGGCCCAACTGATAAGCAGACTGCAAATGAATGCCGAACCCGCGGCGCCGCATCAGATCGCCAGAGTCGAAGAGACAGCGCAACGATATGGTTTTAAGGTCGGATTAGTAATGAGTGACTATCCGTTTTCATTCGTGTGGGGATTCACTCGTTCAAAACTGATTGTCTCCACAGGTCTATTACGCACCTTGAACGCGTCAGAACTGATCGGCTTACTCGAACATGAAGCGGCGCACCACGAACGACGCGACAACCTGATCAAGCTAGCACTGTCCTTTTGCACTTACGCATCACTGGCTTTCGTTCTCACTCGCCGGTTACTGACCTGGCGTGGATTAGAGGTCGAACGGCTATGTGATGAAGTTGCCGCGTCACGAACAAAGGCACCCCTGGACATTGCTTCCGCATTAGTGAAGCTGCGTCGACGGACCTCCCCGACACCAGTTACAGCTTCGAGCTTCATAGCCGAAGACATGTCAAGTTTTCACTCCCGAGTATCGCGGTTGATTGAATCTGAAGATGACAAAACTTCGATTACTTCGGGACCTGTTAGTGCCCGGCAGGTCGCCATAGGTTTTAGCCTCTTGTTTGCCGGTTCCTTGTTTATCTCAACATACTTTTTCCCACTCGCATTTCACCGCACGGTGGAGTCGTTAATTCAGCTTCTCGCCTAAACAAATGTACAACTTTCATCGATACATTCCTGAGCTCTCAAAAACTACCGTAAGTAGTCGGACAGCGCTGCTCCTGGTATTGGCAATCTTTCTGCTTCAGCTCGGGTGCAGTCGTACACAACCGACGGTTGAAGAGCATGAAGAGGAAGCACTCTCACGGACGGAGTTCACTGAACGTATTGAAAATTTCTTCGAACACGATCCGTTGAAGGCGGGGAAATCGAGTCAATTTCTCATTCACTTGACGGATCTCTCTGATGGCACGCCTGTAGAGAAAGCGGAAGTCACACTTGTTACCCGCGCTAAAGACGGCAACGAAATGATGCAGACAAAGGCGCGCGTTGGAAAAGTCACCGGCATTTATGTAGCGGACGTATCTATTCCGAATCGCGGTGATTACGACATCGAGTTTCAGGTCAAAAACGAAAAGCTGGATGAACGGATGTCGTTAAAAGACTTCAAGGTGGAGTGAACTGATTGTGAAGAAACTTCGTGTGATTACGTGTTTGCTGTTGGCGTTGTCGATGCCTTTTACACTGTTCGCTCAAACCTCCTCCACGGTTTCGCCTGACTACCTTTCACTTGAAACGGCAACCGAACAATTCCTACGGAAGAACCTTGCGGTTGAGGCTGCACGTCTCGAAATCGGTGTTGCGGAAGCGGAGCGGATAGGTGCACGACTTAGACCAAGACCGGGTGTAACCATTAGTGCCGAGAACCTGCGGCTCTCCGGTGAAACTCCTGCCAACCGGCTACACGAGTATGGTATCTCGGTAACGCAACCGATCGAGTTAGGAAACAGAAAAGCTTTGCGCATGGAGGTTGCCGAACGAACTGTTTCAGTTTCAGAAGCACGCTTAACAGAAGTGCTGCGACGTCAGCTCTTCGACGTAAAGCGAACCTACTACGAGTCGGTGCTGGCGCGTGTGCTACTCGATATCGAACAAGAGAACCGGGACAACTTTGAAGGACTCGTCAAGTTCAACACTGTTCGCTTCGAAGAAGGATATATAGCCGAAGGAGATCTTATTAAGGTCCGTTTAGAGCGAACAAAGTTTGACTTCGCAGTTGCAAATGCAGAACTCGCTTTGCGCAGGACCAGGATTCGACTACTTGAGTTGATCGGGGAACGAGATTTCGAACGGGCTTTTAGAGTTGAGACAAGTAATCGTCTGCAAGTGCCGCCAGTTGATCTGAACCTGGCGCAGTTAAAAGAAACTGCATTAGTTAACCGACCCGAAATAAAAGTCGCTGAGGCTCAGCTTGCGTTGGCTGGAGTCTCAATCAAACTGGAGCGCTCCGAAGCGAAGGGCGAAGTCACTCCATACGTAGGTTACAAACGAGTCGGTGTGGATAACACGGTACTCGCCGGCGTCACGGTGCCGCTGCCGATTGGTAACCGGAATCAATCTGGAATTGCGCGAGCCGAAGCCGAAGCAAAAGGTTTCAGAGACAAATCTGAATCTCGTCCGCAACAGGACCCTGGCCGAAGTTGAAGCGGCGTATCGAGCTTACGAGAGCGCGCGTGAACAAGTGAGAGCATATGAAGCCGGGCTTCTGAAGCAGGCCGACGAATCGCGTGAGATTCAACTCGGCGCTTACCAGGAGGGCGCGACCGAGTTGATTACATTGATTGAAGCGCAAAAGACGAGAACTGAAGTTCGCGCCAACTACTATCGCGCCATTTTTGATTACTACACGAGCATCTTTCAACTCGAACTAGCGACGGGCACGGACATCAAGATATGAGCACACCTACACCTAACGACGATCAAACATTGAGTAGCGTCCACAGTGGCGCTCAACGACGCAGGCAAATCGTAATTGTCGCAGTCGTCGGTGCTCTTGCGTTGCTCGTCGTATTCGCCGCAATACTCTGGCTGCGTCCGGCGAAAGAAGTGAAGACTGAAGCGCCTGCGGCGGCGGCAGCGACCACCGGAAAAGTCACGTTTCTTATGGAGCAACAGTGGCTGATCCGGATGAAACTCGCACTCGTCGAAGAGCAGACCGTCGCGCGCCAAATCACTGCAACTGGTCGAGTGATTCCGGCTGCAAACAGTCAAGCAGTAGTTGCGCCGCCCGTTGGTGGAATAGTTTCGAATAGAAATCTGCCACGCGTGGGCCAACACGTCGCGCAGGGTCAAACGATCGCCGTCATTCAACAAGTCGCCACTTCAGCGGAACAAGCACAAGTGCGAGCAGCGGCCGCCTCGCTAAGTCTGGAAAACGCTCGCCTCGAGGCAGATCGGCGTACGGCGTCAGGTGAAGTTGAGGCGGCGCGTGTTCGCCTCGATCTCGCAACTAAAGAGGCTGCGCGGGCCCAACGCCTCTACGAGCGCAAAGCATTCTCCGAACGCCAAATGCAAGCTGCGGATGCTGATCTAAGAGCTGCAAAAGCAGCATACGATGCGTCAGTGAAACGTTTAGAAGCGTTGAATAACCCGGCCATAGCCGAACGTACAAGAGCCGGCGTAGGCAGTGCGAATGCGAGCTACACGGTTCGCGCGCCACTGAGCGGCTATGTCACGAAAGTAAATAAATCGATCGGAGAACAGGTCGCACCCGGAGAAGCGATTGTCGAGATCAGCAATCTCAACACAGTCTGGGTTGAGGCTCCAGTATTTGAGAAAGACCTGAGTCGATTAGCCGGAAACGTATCGGCGACGTTCACCACGCCTGCTTATCCCGATCAGGAATTCAATGGGACCGTGGTCGACATCGGCGCAGTCATCGACGAACAAACACGCGCTACGAAGGTGATCTTTCAACTGCCAAACGACGGGCGTGCTTTGCGTCTCGGCATGCAGGCCAACGTTCGCCTGGACGCTGGTGAGCAGGTCACGGCGATGATGATTCCGAAAGAGGCCGTGCTCGAGCACGAGGGCAAGAAGATCGTTTACGTGTTGCTCTCAGGTGAAGAGTTTGAACGACGTGAAGTGACTGTTGGAGATGAACTGGGCGGCAAGGTGGCGGTGCTTTCGGGTTTGAACAAAGGCGAACGTGTTGTCACGCAAGGGGCATATCAGTTGAAACTCCAGGAGCTGCAACCGGCCGAAGCTGGTGCCCACACGCACGAGACATAGAAGGAGACGCCCGAGTGCTTAACAGAATTATCGAATGGGCGCTACGCAATCGCCTTCTGGTCCTAATCGCAGCCGGTGCGCTGCTCATTTACGGCGGGATTGTTACTTATCGTGCTCACGTCGACGTCTTTCCGGATCTCACTGCTCCGACAGTCACAATCCTGACGGAATCTCACGGACTCGCGCCGGAAGAAGTCGAGTCGCTGGTTACGTTGCCGATTGAGGCTGCGATGAACGGAACGGCCGGCGTGTTCCGTGTGCGCTCAAACTCCGCGATCGGAATCTCAATCGTTTTCGTAGAGTTTGAATTTGACACGGACATCTATCGCGCGCGCCAACTTGTTACTGAGAAGCTCCAACAGGTGCGTCTGCCGGCTGGAGTTCCACCTCCCGTGCTTGGACCAATTTCATCGACGATGGGCGAGATCATGCTGATCTCGATGACCAGCAAGACAACGTCGCCGATGGAACTGCGCTCGATTGCTGATTGGGTTGTGCGGCCGCGATTGCTCGGGGTTTCAGGCGTTTCTCAGGTGATGATCATTGGCGGCGATACCAAGCAGTATCAGGTGTTGGTCGATCCCGCAAAACTCGCCGACTACAAACTCACCCTCGAACAAGTCACTGAAGCTGTCGGCGCCTCGAATGCAAATGCTTCGGGCGGCTTTCTCGAGCGGCCTAATGAAGAGTTTCTCATCCGCGGGCGGGCCCGCGTTTACTCGACTGAGGATCTCGCAAACTCAGTTGTCACAGTTCGCGAAGGCGCGCCAATTCTTCTGAAGAACATCGCGACAGTACAAGAAGGTGCGGCATTGAAGCGAGGCGACGGCAGCTACAATATGCAGCCTGCTGTCGTAGCCACGATTCAGAAACAACCCAACGCAAACACGCTCGAGCTGACGGAACAGATCGAGCAGACGCTCGCCAGTCTTAAGCCGACTCTGCCCACCGATGTCACCATCGACACGAAAGCATTTCAGCAAGCGGATTTCATCAAACGTGCTATCGGAAACGTCAATCGCTCGCTTATCGAAGGCGGGTTGATGGTGACTGTCATTCTGTTCCTCTTCCTGTGGAACTTTCGGACAACGTTTATCAGTCTCACGGCCATTCCCTTATCGCTCGTAACAGCGATCATCGTGATGAGCTACTTCGACATTACGATCAACACGATGACACTCGGCGGGCTGGCGATCGCAATCGGCGCACTCGTGGACGACGCGATCATCGACGTCGAGAATGTGTTCCGGCGGTTGAAACAAAACGCACATTCCGCGACACCTGAGCCAGTTACAAGAGTAATCTTTAAAGCGTCGAGCGAAATCAGGAATTCGATCCTCTTTGCGACGTTGATCATCATTCTCGTGTTTCTGCCCCTCTTTAGCCTCGCCGGTTTTGAAGGCAGAATGTTTGCGCCGCTCGCCTTTGCTTACATCATTTCAATCACTGCGTCGCTGTTTGTGGCGCTCGCCGTTACGCCAGTGCTCTGCTATTACCTGCTCGGTCATTCGAAGTTGATTGACAGACGAGCACGATTCGCGGCTCGTGGCATGGTTGAAGCGACGCTATGCAACCATTTTGAATTGGACGTTGCGGCATCCGTACAAGATTATCGGCGGCTCGGCTGTGATGCTTCTGATCGCCGTGCTGCTGTTTCCGTTCATGGGTCGAGAGTTTCTGCCTCCGTTTAACGAGGGCGCACTCAACATAAATGCGAGTCTGCCGCCAGGCAGTTCGTTGCAGGAGTCAAATCGCATTGGAAAGATCATTGAAGCAGCGATACACGAAGTTCCTGAAGTAGTCTCGACTACACGGCGCACTGGTCGAGCGGAGCTCGACGAACATGCGGCTGGAGTAAACACGAGCGAGATCGAAGTGGTTACCAAAGAGGGTGATCGGCCGCACGCGGAGATGATGGATGAGGTGCGGCAAAAGCTCGCTCGTCTTCCCGGAGTAACTGCCGAAGTGGGCCAACCTATTTCGCATCGCATCGATCACCTGCTCTCGGGCACACGCGCTCAAATCGCGATAAAACTGTTCGGGCCTGACCTGGCCACATTGCGAAACAAAGCGGGCGAAATTAAAGATGCTATGGCCGCTGTGCCGGGCATCGTCGATCTGCTGGTCGAACCGCAGGTCGGAGTGCCGCAGGTTCAGATCAACATGAATCGGCCGGCAGCGGCGGCAGTTGGACTGAGCGCCGAAACACTCGCGGAGACGGTTGACACTGCTTTCAATGGTCATGTGGTTTCGCAAGTCCTGGAAGAGCAACGAACTTACGATGTGCTGGTCCGATTCGATGATTCAGCAAGACAATCGGTAGAGAGCATCAGTGGAACACTGATCGACACGCCTACGGGTCTGAAAGTGCCGATTGCTCAAGTGGCTGAGGTCCGCGTGGATCAGGGACCAAACACAATCAATCGTGAGAACGTGCAGCGGCGCATCATCGTCCAGGCAAACGTGGCCGATCGCGATCTCGGCAGTGTCATCGAAGACGTGCGCACAGCAATCAATCAGAAAGTTCAACTGCCTCAAGGTTACTTTATCCAATATGGCGGGCAGTTTGAGTCACAGGAAAAGGCCTCACGCCAAATCCTGCTGCTCTCGACGGTTGCGATCGCCGGCATCTTCCTCCTGCTTTACATCGCATTGAAGTCTGTTCGTTCTGCGTTTCTCGTGATGGCGAATCTTCCGCTCGCGCTGATTGGTGGAGTAGTGATGGTTTTCATATCGGGAGGAACACTGTCGATTGCTTCACTCGTCGGCTTCATCACATTATTCGGTATCGCCACGCGCAACGGCATCATGCTGATCAGTCATTACTCTCATTTAATGACGGAAGAAGGTGTCGCCTTTCGCGATGCAATCGTGCAGGGTTCGATGGAGCGGCTGAGTCCTATTCTCATGACCGCACTGGTCACCGGCGTTGGTTTGATTCCGCTCGCACTCGGTGTGGGCCAACCCGGTAAGGAGATTCAGCAGCCGATGGCGATCGTGATCCTCGGCGGCATTGTTACGTCTACGTTTCTCAACATGATTGTCATCCCGGCTCTATATCTTAAATACGGGAATTCCGAAGTACGTGTGCCTTCGCCTGAGTATCCGCGCGCAGGTGAGCTAGCATCTGCACGTGATTAAGACAACCGCCAGTCAAGGTATTGAGTTGGAAAACGCTCGACGAACCATTGCTTTCGGAGAGGCATTTCGCTTCTGGGTGAAGTTGGGTTTTATATCTTTTGGTGGACCGGCAGGGCAGATCGCGATCATGCACCGCGAATTGGTTGAGCGGCGGCGATGGATCAGTGAAGAGAGATTCCTGCATGCGCTCAATTACTGCATGTTGCTCCCCGGCCCCGAAGCGCAGCAGCTTGCGATTTACATCGGTTGGCTGTTGCACCGCACGTGGGGAGGCATCGTCGCCGGTGCCTTCTTTGTCATACCCTCAATCTTCATCCTGCTTGCGCTCTCTTACATCTACGCGGCGTATGGCAACGTGCCGGCGGTCGCCGGGGTGCTCGCGGGTTTCAAGCCGGTTGTCGTAGCTATCGTGGTTGAAGCCGTGTTGAAGATCGGTGGCAGAGCGCTCAAAAGGCGCGCCCATTTCGTCATTGCGGCAGCAGCTTTTATCGCCATCTACTTCATTCGCGTCCCTTTCCCCCTCATCGTGGTGGCCGCAGCGCTGGTCGGACTCGCGGGTGCGCGGTTCTGGCCACGAACATTTGCAGCCGGAACCAAAGAGGCGGGGGCGAAAACAGAAGGAGACGTGGAGGTAGTGGACTCCCTGCGGCTCGTCATCGACGACCACGCGCCGCCGCCAGCGCACACGCTTCCTTCTCGCGTTCGTAGCATAAAAATTCTCCTGCTCGGTCTCACATTGTGGTTGCTGCCTCTCGCTGCACTGGTCATGTGGCGCGGATGGGAGAGCCTGCACGCGCAGGAGTACCGATTCTTCACACAAGCGGCACTTGTCACGTTCGGTGGCGCTTACGCTGTACTCGCCTACGTCACGCAAGCCGCGGCCGGCTCTTACGGCTGGATCACACATACACAGGCAGTGGATGGCCTCGCCCTCGCCGAGACGACGCCGGGACCGCTCATCATGGTCCTGCAATTTGTTGGCTTTATGGCCGGGTGGAACAACCCGCAGGGTATCGACCAAACAACCAGCGCAATTTTGGGCGCGGTGGTGACCACTTACGCGACGTTCCTGCCCTGTTTCCTTTTTATCTTTCTCGGCGCACCTTATATCGAGGTGCTGCGCGGGAACAAAAACCTGACGGGTGCGCTATCCGGCGTCACCGCAGCGGTGGTAGGAGTGGTGCTGAACCTCGCGATCGTCTTTGGCGCGGCAGTGATCTGGCCGCGCGGTTTGGCTCAAGGGACAAATTGGTTTGCTATGCTGATCGGAATCGGTTCGTTTGTAGCGCTTTACCGCTTCAAAGCGGAGGTACTGTGGGTAGTGCTCGCGGGTGGTCTTATCGGTCTCGCGTGGACGCTGCTGGGCGGCTAGGATCTTAAACGATGTGTGAGGAGTAAGGTGATGGAAGGTCTATCAAGAAGAGAAGCGATAACGAGAATTGCGACGGGTGCTGCGGGTTTGGGATTAGTGACCGCGTCCGGTGAACTCGTAACTGGAAGCCAGGGTCCAATTGCTGATACAACGCCGGCGCGCGCATTTCGCGCTCAACATCAACCTCGTCCGTTGCCCTTCGATCCGGCAAAACTCAAAGGGCTCTCTGAAAAACTCATCCGTTCTCATTGGGAGAACAATTACGGTGGGGCTGTGAAGGCGCTCAACGCGGTCGAGCAAAGACTCGCAGCGATGCTCAAGGAAAAAGATCTTCCCGCATATATGTATGGAGATCTCAAACGCGAAGAGTTGGTCCGTAGCGGATCCGTAGTTCTTCACGAATTGTACTTCGCAAATCTCGGCGGTGATCCGAAACCCGGCGGCAAGGCACTCGACATCATCAAACAATGGTTTGGCAGCTATGAGCAGTGGGAAGATGAGTTCAGGAAAACGGCGAATGCTCTCGGCGGTGGTTCAGGATGGGTAATCTTTGCGCAAAACGCGCACACCGGTGAATTCCATAATTACTGGTCGTGGGACCACATGCACAACGTTCCGATGGGCCGGCCATTGCTGGTACTGGACATGTACGAACATGCATACCACATGGACTACGGCGCGGCTGCGGCGAAGTACGTAGACGCATTTATGCAGAATGTGAACTGGGGAGAAGTAAACCGCCGCGCAGAAGTTCTAACGCGAGTCTGACCTATGTTTCCCAACGCACAAGACGCGCTTCCACTTCCACTGCGACCTAATCCCGAACGCTACAAAAAACTCGCCAGGGATTTAGTCAAAGCCTGCAAGTTGGTTGATCCGAATGCGATCGGCGACTGGGCTGAGGCATGGGTGAAAATGCTCGTCAAACGAAGCGGTCTCAAGTTTGGGCGCAAAGAGCCGCTCGCAATCCGGCGCTGGACCGAACAGGTCGAAGCATTCGCGCAACGCAAGTTATCGAACGAGGATAGCCCACAGTGTCGACTTGCAGACGCACAATTTGTCATTGCTGGATCACACGGATTTGGGAGTTGGAACAAATTCACTAAACATCTCGACGAGCTCTCACGCAAGAGTTCACTCGTCACAAACTTTGAAGCTGCAGCTGACGCGATTTGCAACGGCGACGTCAAGACTCTCAAGCAGCTGTTGCGAGAAGAACCTCAGCTGATCCACTCACGTTCGACGCGCGAGCACAAGGCAACATTGCTCCATTACGTGTCGGCAAATGGAATTGAGGGATATCGTCAGAAGACGCCGAAAAACATAGTTGAGATTGCCCTGGTCTTATTGAACGCCGGGGCTGATGTTAATGCAGAGGCAGACGTGTATGGTGGAGGAGCGACTACGTTGGGGCTGGTTGCCACGAGTGTTCACCCTTTTAGGGCTGGGGTGCAAAATCCTCTCATGCAGATCCTGTTGGACCATGGTGCAGACATCGATCACGAGACCAGTGCAGGTAATCGTCAGAATGCCGTGATGGGATGTTTGGCAAATGGACGTGCTGAAGCTGCCGCGTTTTTAGCCGATCGTGGTGCGCAGTTAAACCTCGAAGGCGCGGCCGGAGTAGGCCGTCTGGACGTCGTTAAAGAATTCTTCAACGCTGATGGCAGTTTGAAAAGGAAGACGAGTCGAAAACGGTTGCGATCGGCTCTTAAACTTGCGTGCACCTGGGGGCGGCTGAATGTCGTGGAGTTTCTGCTGGACAAAGATTTCGATTTCAGCGGATATGACGGTGACGGACAGACGCCAATGCATTGTGCCGCGATTGGTGGTCAGCTTGAGACAATCAAGTTCCTGCTGAAACGGAACGCGCCGCTTGAAGTAAAGAATACTTATGGTGGAACTGGGAAATGTCTGCGGCTCACGTCAGAGACCCGAAGGTTTATGCTGCCATCATCAAAGTATTGATTGAGGCGGGCGCAAGAGTTCCAGAGCGGCATGTGCCGGTGAATAAACCGATCGACGATCTGCTGCGTGGTTATGGCAGTGTGCCGGAACCGACCTGGTACTGGTTTGGTGAAAAGCCGCGTCAAACGCGCAAGAATTGATTGAGCATTCGTGCCAGCACGCGAGCAGTAGGACGACGAAACAAGCAGCCGGTTTGCCGGCGCCGCAACAATGTGGGTTCGGTCATAAAGTGAAATTGGCTTATTAGTGGAATCAAAACTTACGCAGACGATTCCGGCATAACTTGAAATTTTCTCAAATGATCGTTTTGAATTAGTCTCCTCCGAAGACCTGCCATAAGTCGCCCGGATACTGGATCTAATGACGAGTAACACCGACGAAAACTAGAAGTGTTATTGGTTACTTTTTGTTCACTAGCGTCAGCGCATCCTCTATATATAAGGTGTCCATTGCCGCAGGCGCGGCACTTAAGATTGTCCAAAAACGAGTGACAACGCTCAAAGCATTTGCCGGGAAGAAAGAGAGGAGCCAGGATTTGGCTCCTCTCCTTGCTTGTAGCACCACGACGATGTCCACTTTCTCAACTGGTGCTGTTGGCCGGTGCGTTTTGGGCGCGCGGCACCGACGTTGAGTCGCGTTATATGAATGGCGCCAAGTGACCTGCGAAAGCCCTAAAACAGACACACTCCCCGTTCGAACAGCAGAAGCAGATAATCCTACCCTGGGGAAGTAGTGTTGACGGTCCCTCAGCAACGTGCCGGCCGGCGTCAGTGGTAAGGACTACTTTTTTCGCACTGTTCGGCGGAACAGTCAAAGAGAAAACGTCGGCCCGCGCCGGGATTTCTGCTACCACTTTTCCGTTTCGAGCGATGAGCTGAACTCTGGCCGCCACCGTGCCAATTTCCTTAACATCAGCAAAGGCCCTAAGGGTGTAATAGCCCTTTGGTATTTTCGGGTCTTCGGTAGAAAAGTAAGCGAACCCGATAGTCACGCCATTTCGCATCGCAATAGGCGGGATATTCTCCCATCCGACTGCCGGAGCGGCGCTAAAGGTTTCCGTACCTTGCGTTATCGAAAAGTATTCTGCGGGATTAACTCTGATTCGTGCCGCCCGACTGGCCGCAACCAGTTGTGCGGGGGACGCAGTCTGCGCGTTAGCGGTGATCTCCATTCCGACGGCGAGGAAAAGCAAGGCGATAAGCTGAATTGTTCTTTTCATTTTCTTGCTCCTATAGTTTGGCTGAGGCCTAGGGGTTGGAACCATAGGCGAGGAAAAACGGGTTACGCGAGGCAGGCTGACAATAGTATCTAAACCAGTGAGTGTCAAATGTAATCTGATTTGGCAGGCTTGAATCAATCCGTTTGCGTCGTTATATGGTATTACCAGAAGCGGCATCAGGTAGTTGCGCGGTTTCCAAATGTGGACCATGCGAGATAGTTCCTGCAGAATCCTGGTACGCTACCACGCCTGCTCCTGAATGAGAGATTGGGCGTATGCGGGGAAGCGGGCGTTCACATAATCATTCAAGATACCAACAAATGTTGCGCGCTCCCGTTTTGTTCGAGGCAGTGCTCCGTAGCTGGTTGCATGTTCCTCAAGCAGTCCTTGTGACAGCAACCCGCTTGGGCCGGTAACCACCACCTGTAGGTTCGGTCATAAAGTGAAATCGGCCTGTTAGTGGAATCAATAACTTAGATGGACGATTCGGTCATTAAATGAAATTCTTGTCGGGCATAACGTGAAATTTTCCTACAGATTTCGGTCATAACTTGAAATTTTCCTCACCGCCTAGTTTTCGTCGGCTTCGACAGCGTTCATGTCCTTACGATTAGGTAGCTATATGAAGTCGAGTCTTGTCACCAAGGCGATCGCCAACAGGGGACGTGGTCCCCCTGACAAACTTCAATTCGGCATGTGAGATTCAGGGGAGTCCAGAGATCCATTGGGAAAGGCGCCCGAAGAGTTTGCGCTACTCTCGCTTCTTTGGATTGGTAAATGAGACAATGCTGGATCTAGTCCGTCAAATTAACAGTAGATAGCTTTCGTCGTGCGGGGGTGTCTTGTTTTGTTAATTCAATTCGAGCATCACGCACCTTGACTCGTTCAGCGTTCAGGATGGGTTTGTCGGCTGACGCTACAAACTTATCTTTGGGGACAAAGCCTGGGGGAGTTGGTGGTGGTTCGTGTTGACCTGGCTCTGTGGGAGCTGTCTCGGGTCAACGGGAGGAGTTTCTAACGCTGGTGCGGTCGGAATCTCCTGCTCCTGGTCACTTGAGGCGTGACCTGGTTCTTTTCCGTCTCTGGTGAGGAGGTTTGGATATCTGACATTTGATTTGTGCCGTTCTCTTATTGGGAGGTTTGGCAAATTAAGATTTGTATCTGGCAATTACTTGGGAGTAAAATAGACCACCTAGAGTTAGCAATAATGTCTAAGTTTCTCTTTCATCCGATGTATCTGATTTGCGTGATTGACTTATGTGTCATCATGCTCTTAGACCTTTGGATGAGGCGGTATTTTAGGAATACTGAGAGAAGTCTTAACGAAACGGTTTTCTTTGTATCTGCTCCTTGTTTTTTTAGGGACTTAAGTCTTTCAAACCCCAATGGCCGACTAAGTGAAATCCAAAATGTAATTCAAGGAATTAAATCGCAGATTTTGCAACAGTTTCAGACCATCAAGACGTTCTTGCGTCGAATTTCACGAGGCCCCCTCCAACAACAAGGCACACATTCCGCTTCCAGCTCTTCACCATTTGGAAATCAACTTCATTTCCTTTTTGTAACACTCCATCTGACGAATTCGAGTTGTCTACGGTTCAACTTAACGAACTAAGGCATGACTCAAATTTTTCGGAAAAGGACTATGAGATTTCTCATAGAAGGTGAGTGTTATGGCGTCTCGTTGCCCATATTGCGGATACAGTAAGACCTACGAGTACTATGTTGTGAAATTTGTTGTCTACGTGGGTACCACACTAATGGCTTACCAATTTATTGACAGCAAGCTTCACATATCTGAAAAACTGGCTAAGCTCGCTTCAAGACTCAGCATTGGTGGCTAAGTAGTCCTGCGAACTCAACGGCGTGGTGCTTCCGAGTCTCCTAGCTAGGCTCGGTTCATCTAAAGATTCGGCGTTGCTTGAGACCTCTTCTGTCTCAGTGATGCCGAAGGTGATGCGCTGCTCCTCGGTGAGGTAGCTTCTGCGAGCATTCAATAATGCGCGTTCGTCTTGTTGACGGAATCTGGACCAAGGTCGACGGGTATTCGAAAACTGGCCGCATAACTTTCATCAGTTTCTATAAGTCGCGGCCGCTTTCTGTTTGACTTCGTCTAATGTGTTCATCAATGGATTGTTGAGTTGCAAGTCCGATTGAGATCGACAGTATCAGGAGTGATAAGGTAAATCAGAAACAAATTGAATTCAAGACTCTCAACCCGCTTACTACCCGCTTACAGTCGCACCATAACCTCAACATTCCTTCCAGCCTCGCGGGTTACTCCACCTTGACAGGTGGCGAGACTGCGGAAAAAAATCCTATCGTTCGCTAAGACACATATGGGCACCACAGGCAAAGTTCAGCTTTTGAAAATCGCGTCTATGCTGCATTGAGCGGCTTGTTAGAGAACGACCGCCTTGGCGCTTCTCCGAAGCACGCGAAGGTCTTCAAGAACAAGGGATACTATTCGCGGGACCGGAACTCCGAGATTGCCACAGACGTTTCCATCGAGGTTTTCATTCCAGACCGTGATCGCCCAACCATCATCTTTGGGTGTTTGAGTGTAAGGACTACAAAGGGGCAATTCCTGTGCGTGATTTGGAGGAATTCCACTCCAAACCAAACCAGATCGGAGCTGACAATACGAAAGGCACGATGGTTACCAGCGGTGCTCTTCAAAGCGGCGCTCTCGCTTTCTCGCGGTCCAACGGAATCGGCGTTATCCGTCTACTGCCAGACGACCAAATTGAGCACGTGATGGAATTCCAGACGATGTCACGCCTTGCTCAAGCATCACCAGTCAACTGGTCGGAGTTCAGTACCGCGCTTTTGAATCCGAGTCACCGTAGTAAGAGATCCTTCTTCGCTGCTCAAGACGGCTTCTTGTTTGGCAGTTGGTTTTCAGTTCTTTCACATACCTCAGAGGATACTCATGACGAAAGGTGGGAGCAAGCGTGGGCCATGCCAAGCGCACCCCACTCAAAGGATAACGCTTCGAGAGTCTGGCAGCAGCACAAGCTTATCTCGATCGCTGGAGACAAACTGGGCCGACACTCGCATTCACGGCACTACCAAACGCCAAGTGGTGGCTATGTTTGCCGCAGAGCGGCCGCACGTATTGCCCTGCCGCTCGCACCCTTCCGCTTTTATCAATACGGCCAGCGCGTGGTCCCTGTAGGCAAAGGATCATAGCCCCACTCTTTCGACTGTAACTCCGGGAACTGCGAACGCATTTTTGTTTGGTGTGTCGCCACGAAGGTAGGGTAGCGAAAGAAAATCTCCCCACGCAAAGGCACGCATAAGCGCTGCGAGGAAGCCTCCTGCCGTGACCTGTTGCGAGATACGCAGAATTGTTCCGGATGAATCGTCGGCGGCACAGGCGTTGTTATTGGGTGAGCAGATATCCGTGTAACCGAAGTGATTGGCTCCCGGAATAGTAACCAACCCTTTGGGTGCCTTTGCTGCCTGATAGACGTTTACTGGATCGTTACCCACCTGTGTATCAACCGTGCCCTTGATGATCAGCAACGCGGCCGGCGCTATCGAGGCACCGAGTGATGTTGTTGTTCCCGCCGGCACACCAGCACCGCTAACCGCTGGAGCGAGAACACCAAGAGCGACCGGAACTGGAATTCCGGATGCTAAAGCGCTGGTCCGAGCATGAAGGGCCGCGCCACCACCAGTCGAGTGCCCGGCGAGAATGATGACGTCATAGTTGAGGCGCGCGCGAACGTAACTTGGTAGCGCCTTTGCGTGTTGATAGAGCGCAGCGAGGACGGCTGCGCGATCTTCAAGAGGGTTGGCTGAATAGGTAAGGCTGCTTAGATCAGGAGCCATCACTACACATCCGTGAGAGGCGACATATCTGAAGACAGTTTCCAAACGGAGAAAGTCCTGACTGATGTCTACCAGTTCCGGAGCCGCGCCCTGTGGAAGAGCCTCTGGGCAGACTGGGAGGCGTCGCGCGTGAAGATAAAGCATTAACGGGAACTGGAGTTTTTCCTGATAAGGAAATTTCTGTTTGTCGCCAAAGTTAATCCTGATTGGTTGTCCCACACTATTAGCGGTTGATTCGGACGGGTAGTACACCGCAACCTTCACTGGGGACGTCGGAGAGATCGCAATCCGGGAGTCTTTGCACGACGTAATGGTCGTTGAAGGACGAATTGAGGCAGGGAGAGGCAATGCTGCAGTGTCGGGTGTGACCCCGAGGATCGCATGGCCCACCAGGTATGGTCCAAGATCAAAGACGTTTGGATCGGAGCGAAACTGCCAGTCGGGTTTACAACTTTGACAGAGTGCGAGCGAACCCAGTCCGAGGAGGAACTCTCGCCTTAGTGTCTTTAATGGGCCAGCGGAATGCATTCTTTATATCATAGTCATTCCTAAGATGAAATGAGGATTCATTCCTTTCCCCTTCCCCCGGACCCAAGGTTATTGCCGATTCTTGATTGGCCGATTGCGATTGTTGAATCTCTACCCAATTGGTCAGTGGCTATCGTGTTTTCGCAATTCCCGAACGGTAGAATAACGTCAATTGTTATTTACGGCTTGTATTCCCACAGCTTTGCAGTCACACTTTCTTCGGCCACCATGTGTGAAATTCCAACGGTAATGTTTAGGCATTTGCCCCCAGGTCCCTGCTATTTTCTCGATTAACGAGGTTTGCTTAGCAAGTGCGCCACGCAATCGCGTGAGTACATTCATTAGTAGTTTATCTGGCGTGCACGAATAGTTTCTCAAAACGCTGACTTTTCGGACAAGCATGAGTTTTCGGCTAGTCTGACCGAGAGGGCTTGCACGAAAGCTTCCGGCGCTGGAATCTCTGTACGAGTCGCGCGTTATTCGGCCCGCGCACTCAACACTTTCCGTGAGCTTGGGCTTGGAGGCGAAGTCCAGCTTGCACGCGCCGCAGCAGCTTGACATTGTTATGGGTCGGTGAAAAGATCTCAACGAATTGTGATTCAGTCTGCGCGGCGCGGCTTGAATTCCAGGGAAGGTTGTAAGGCAATGCTCGTGATCCACTGGAGAAGGCTCGTGAAGCCAACCGCGCAGGCGATGATTATCGTCTTTCTTCTAGCTGTCTCCAACGCGTGCAATCAGTCCGTGCCTGCACCACCCGAGAAGACCGAAGCTCGTCAGCAGCTGAAGAGCGGCCAGGCGGAGCCGAAACAGGCCGAAGGCGGAAAATATCCCGCGGTTCAGCCTGACCTCAAAAAACCTCTCAACGTTGAAGAAAAACCCGTTTCTGTTCCCACGGGCCCTAAGAGGGGGACGATGGAGCCTCAAAGCAAAGAATCCGAAGCCAACCAGAAATCAGGACAGGTGAAACCCAAACGCGTCGAAGGTGGAAAGTATCCTGCGGTCAAACAGGACCTCAGGCGGCCACTTAATGTGGAGCCGAATCCTCAAACTGTTCCCACGGGGCCGGAACGGAAGAAGATCGATCAAGGACGCCAATAGCAACACTGAACCGGACCCGCCAAACAAGACGATGAAAGGGGTTTAGTCATGACTAAATCGAAAACGCTCATTGCGTTGATTGTCTTTGCGTTGGTATTAGCGTTGGTACTGTGGCTGCTGTGGTGGAAGAAGAGGCCAAAAGGCGAGGAAACCCTCGTCGAAGGCAAAGTCGAACTCAAGACCGGAAACGTCGGTCCGAAAAGGGCCGAAGGCGGCAAATACCCTGCTGCTAAACCTGATCTTAGACGCCTCTTCAACGAAGAACCGCCCCATTTTGTCACCAAAGGCCCCGACCGCGGCAACATCACGCCCAACAGCAAGCAGTATTTGGCTCGTGCCCTAAAGCCAAAGGACCCTGCCGGAAGCGGCGACTCCCAGGCGCCACTGTTCTTTCGCGAATACCATGAGAACGGCGACGCCACTCCCTCAGCCCATGTCTTCAATCCTGAGCCCAGTGTCGCCGAAAATGGCCAGACAGTCATGACTACGGGCAATTTCTGGATGTCCCTATCAGAGGACGGGGGAGCGACGTTCACCACCGTCAATCCCACTACCATTTTTCCCGAAGACTATGGTGGTTTTTGCTGCGACCAGGTTCTGACGTATGTTCCGCGATACGACCTCTTTGTCTGGCTCCTCCAATACAGTTCCAGTGGCGGACGCAATGCCATCAGGATCGCCGTTCAAACCACCGACGCGGTGCGCAACTCCAACGGCACCGCATGGACCTACTGGGACTTCACCAACGACACATTTGCCTCCAGTGGCGCACTCGACTACAACGACATGAGCTTCGGGGACTCGTTCCTCTACTGGAGCAGCAGCGTCGGTGGCGGCGCCAATCGCTATGTTGTCCGCGTTCCTTTACAGGAACTCCGCGCCATGGGAACCGTGAATTTCCAGTTCACTGCCAGCACAAGTGCTTTTTGGTCGCACGTGAGCCAGAATGGCAGTAATGGCGTGTTTTGGGCCGGCCACGTGAACAACAGCACGCTAAAGGTCTACAGCATGTTCGACGCTGATGGATTTTACAGTTGGAGGGATGTGCCTATCAATTCGTGGCCCAACAGTAACATCTCCTCGATTGCCGCCAACGGAACCGATTGGTTACAGGATGCCTTCTGGAAAACCTATATCCGGGCTGCTGCTGTCCGTGGCAACACTGTCTATTTTGCCTGGAATGCTTCAAGTGGAGGCGGCTTCCCGCAGCCCCATGTCCAAATCGCACAGATCAGAACGGATACCTGGGCCCTGCAAAGTCAAGTGCAAATCTGGAATCCCGACTTCGCCTTCGCCTATCCCTACTTCGAAACCAATGCCGAAGGGCAGTTGGGAATGATCGTCGCCTTCGGCGGCGGCACGTTCAACGCGAGCAGCGGTGTCGGCGTCTGGGGCGATTTTGTAATTTACTACCCTCGCCTGAGTGACATGAGCCAAAACAATTATGGCCATTACCACACAGCGCGACGATCCGGCGCCGATCAAATGCAATGGGTCGGCGCAGGCTACAATCACAACGCTGACGGCTCCGTGCTTCCCTATTACGTTCGCTTCAGCCGCTGAGACCGGCGCGACGACCCGTTATCGCTCGGATGGCGATTCAGCGGCGGCAATTCTTTGTAACCTTTGATGCGGCGAAATCTGCTTTCGACTTTGCGCAAGACGGAGGCAACCCAGCGCTGCAAGTGATCACCGGCACGCCAACGCTTCACCCGTGCGTAGGAGTCTTCAACTCCAGAAAAACTGATTCGATAATGTTCGTGGAAGACAACCAGCGGCGTAGCGACTCCGGCAGACCCAAATCGATGCATAGTCAAAGTCATTTCCATCCCTTCTTCCAGACTGCGGGCCGCGCTGGGATTGAGATGCATCAACTCGCGCAGTAACTTCTCGAGTGCTTGTCGGGCATCTTCGGGTGGATTTCACTCGGCCACGACTTTACGCTAGATGCGGATGCGGTTCTTGTTAGACTTGGGGGAACTTCCGGAAAGGAATTGCTTCTCGTCGCGGCAAAGAAATCATTCAAGTGTCAGAAACAACGAGAAGCGCTTTGGAATTGACCATTGACCTCCGGTTCAGAAGACGACCAGAAAGTCATTTTATGTTATGACCTACCAACCTCACTTTATGACCAACGAAATTCACTTTATGACGGAACCCACAGCTATCACCAGTGTGGGTTCCGTCATAAAGTGAAATCCGCCTATTAGTGGAATCAATAACTTACGAGGACAGTTCCGGCATTAAATGAAATTCTTGTCCGGCATAACGTGAAATTTTCCTACAGTTTTCCGGCATAACGTGAAATTTTCTCACCGCTCTTCATCAGGTCAGGTTCGATCGGGACTAAGAGAACAGACCTGTAACTCTGCGCATTACGAATTAGACGACCGGCAAAACATAAGTGCTTGCCCTTCCACAGTTGCAGCCACCAAGGAAATCAAAGGTTTTTACATTCTTTCCCATTCCTTACCATTGCATATACGCCATGTGCTGTTACTCGTGGGCCGGTTGGTTCCTAAATCATTAGGAGCCCACCGTCTATTCAATCCGACCCAGGAACTGGAGCTAATTCTTCACTTCTCACACCTCCAACAAAGCATCACCCAAGCTGGCAACTCAAAACAAGACTTCGTTACACACCTACTTAATTCCATTTGTTGAGACATTCAATTTATTTTTGAGCTCCTTCCAATTTCACTTCCGAATCCTTGCGTCGGCGCGGTCCATAGCTGTATAAGGCTGCCAGAACTCACCGACTATCAACCAATCCTCTGGAGGCCCTCATAGTTGCTGACAGTCTTATCTGAAAATACAGCCATAGTTGATGAAGGGACATACTCGTATCTAGAGATTTCATGGAAGCTGGACTCGAGATTTGGACGCGCTTGCATAACAGTCGGTTTGGATCCGTCCATGTATGCGCTTCCTCCAACCTATAAGGATCCAATTTCATTAGAATTAACTTGGCCTCCAGCACTTTCGTTGTCACAGCCAGAAACAGTTGTTTCCGGGAATAGAAAGAAAGTGATGCTCACCATTCATAATCTAGACCTCTCCGTCTTCGCGAAGACGAAAGGCAGCGTTCAAAAGGCTCGAATTCCTTTTGAGTGGAGAGATCCAAATCGTGTTCCATCAAGAATTGAAATTGAGATAGAAGTAGAGTCGACTTGGTCAAAGATCGATAAACAAACTCTTAATGGGTATAACGTCAGAAGCAGTGTCACGGAATTTTTGATGCACAGAACCGACACGTCCTTTTACTTCCCGAGGCACTCACCGATCTTTCAAATTCCTTATTGGGACTTTTCGAGAGATGCAGCGCTCTATCAGCAAGCTCCCTTTACAACCGTGAAGAGCATCACTTGGCCCAGCGAGTTGGCATACTGGCTTTCTCGAGAAGGGGAAGAATACCTGGTTAGTCAAATACGCAAGATTCAGCGCCAACGTCCATCTACAATTCCTCTCAGGATTGCTATTTGTCCATTTGAATTAGGTCTGGAGTTTGCGGTTTGCAGTAAGTACTTGCGAGAGATGGAGGTACACTCACGTCTCGGGGTTAGTGTTAGTGTCGTATCACCGAAGACCCTCTTTCAAACACTTGATCCTGAGAATTCAATTGCTCTGTATGGAAGTAACCTTGCACTCCATTTTCATGGCACCAATTCGGATTTGGCATCTGGAGAGTTGTTCCTAATGTTCGACTCGTTCCGCATTGGCGACCTGTTCCGACAGTATCAAGAAATTCTCCGGTTATCGATTTCTCTGGAGTGACTATAAAAAGAGAAGAAGCCTATCATTCTCGGACGAGGAATCCGGAATCTGGATATTTAATAGAGAAAGATACCTGCGATTACGAATTTGAGCCGACTCAGATTGGACCCTCCACTTTGCTCACTGCAGGATCAGAACGGCTCGAATAAAAACGCCTCTTGCGGGTCGCGCAATATTTTGGTATCGAGCCTCCGAAAGTTAATTGATCTGGTGCAAGCGCCGAAGAGCGGTCCTAAGAGAAGATAATCTTGGCCTCGAAGGTGTAACCCTCCTTAAAAACTCGACGATTGAAAACTAGAGGTTTCCGGGCGACGATGACACTAGCAGGCCTAAATGCGGAATAGCAAATTCAGCGAACATCAGATCATGAAGCGACCGAACCAAACCAGTCACGGTAATCGCCGAGTGAAAGTTACGTCCTGGTAAGCCTAGTAAAACTCTTTTGATAACATTGAGAAGAACGTCTACATTTACGCTACGTCGTTCTTACCCTATCCGTCACTATTCGGCAATAGGGGCATCCAATCAATTGACTTGCCATTAAAAGTAACGTGCCCTCTTGCCCAAAAGACTGGGAGCGTCGCCTTCGGGACGGAGTGCGGAAAGGCAACCGTCAAGCCCAAGCCCTCCATTCCGAGAGCACATAGTTTGATTCGGTCATCGGGCCACGAGGAACTGCCGAACTGCTTTTTCTCGATATAAGCCCGCCATAATTGCTCTCCCACATTTTCACAAAATGATTGGGCTCTATCACGCGCCGGTTCGTCTTTCCACCCCTGTCTGTCTTGGAAGGCGAACGGAACCACCCGAGTTCGAAGCTCATCGCGAAATGTAACATCGTCCATTTGACTTAATTCTTCATTCGACAAATGCGGCCCGTCGGACTTCAATAACACTCGCATTGTTCGCGCCGCCGACGAATTAATTTGGACATTGTTGAGCGCATTTGACGCCAAATATTTGCGCAGTATTCTTTCGCCGAAGTCACAAATTACACTAAATTGAATTTGCAGGCGTACTTGTGAGAGGAGCGCCGGATCATTTAGTTTCGGGACCTTTTCACTTCGTCCAGCTGGTCGGGTGCCTCGGAGGCTGTCAAGCACAGCTCGCGCCTCCGTACCAGAAAAAAGCCCATCCTCCACAAGACGGATTTGGCGGAAGGTACCGCCTCGTTCAATAGCGTCAGTGATCGGGATCAATGGCACGCCAGGGCTTATCTTTCCTATCAAATTGCTTATAGTTCCCCAACTCTTGCCCCATTTGTCAAAATTGAAGGCTATCATAATGTCAGAACCAAAAAAGTCTACATTATGAGTTAACGCGTCGCCCACCTCCGGAAGCGGAACCAAATCCAGTAATTGTAGAAGATGCTCGCCGACTGTCCGATGAGTGCCCAGAAACTCGAACTGGTGAAGCCATCTATCGATTTCCGCATTACCTACAGTGCTAAGTGCATATTGGTTTAGCCTCGAGAGCACCCAACTGCGCCAGTCCAGACCTAACTCTTTCAGTTGATCTCGTAATCCGGGGCCATGAAGGAGGAAATTGATGGACGGAAGTTTTAATACCTTATATCCAGCTTCAGAAAGCCTTGGTTCCTCGCAGTGCACACGCTTCGGTACCAGGATAGTACTTAGACCGTGGTTCTGGCAGTATTCGTCAAGCTGATCCGCGACTTTTCTAGGATCACCTTTAACAGGAAAGACATGTATCAATCCTCTGGTTTCCCAGTCAAACGGCGCGAGTCTATCCAGATCTTCCTTAAGCGAGACATAGTTCTCCGGTGGGATGGTAATGACAATTGCCATTGCCTAATCCTGTGCAGCAAGCGATTTGAGCGCAAGCATGATCGATCTTAACGGTAGCCTGAGTTCCTCGATCTCCGAGTCTGAGAGGAAATCCATCGTCTCTTTCGCCACAGCACGAGCACTTGGTGATCCTTTCAAGGCAGTATTACGGCGTTGCAATCGATTATTTTGCCGAGCAGGAGCCAAAGAGGGTTTTCGCTCTCGTTGCACTCGGGCTAGCTCATGCGACTTTCGGAGTACCTCAATCCAGCGTGTGACGGCCTCGGTTCGAGCACCCGCCTGCCCAATTCGATTCCCGAAAAGGCGAATAGCCTGTTCAACGCGAAACTCCTCCCATGCGACTAGATAACCCAATTGTCGCAGTACTCTAGTGAATTGTGAGATGGAAGCAAGACTCTGCATGGCAGACTCCCGGTCTTGGCTGGTAAGGTTTTCCAAGTTCGACATGAACTCAGCACCAATCGTCTGGTAGTCCCATCGACTCAGTTTCTCGACAGACGTAAATTCGCCAACTGGGGTACCCGGCCAAGCCTGGAGCAGGCAATCATCTTTCGTAGATAAAGCGAATTGGACAGGAACGGACGGATTTGTCACTGCTGACCACAGAGTCGCGCTTGGTTCATATGGCACCACCAACCAAGGCTCGTGAGGTCCTTTTATATTATCCGTAGAAAACGAGATATTATATAAATCGTCGAGACCCTTGCGGCCACTCCACACAATTTGGGACGGAAAGTATTGCGAAATGAACGACTTCAAACCTCCGAAGCGGCCCTTTAGATCCGGATTCTCCAAATGGCGCCGGATAAACAATCCTAACTCGGAGCCCGAAATACCGTTGGAGTTCTGGTAGCGTCCAGCGAGAGCTGGATATAGACGTTCATGTTCGGCGGTGGATAGCTTAGGAGAGAAGAGATGCGCGGTTGTTTCCATTGTACTGCCCCCTCTATGAAAAACCCCTCCAAAGAATGGAGGGGTTGATTTCCAAGTAGACTAAAGACGACTCAATTGTCTTAAAGTTCTAAAGGGTTTAACAGCAACAAGGGTACCTTAGCGCCTTGCGCAGCGGGGTAATTGGAGCCGACACCCGCTTCTGATGAGTTGCTTTATGCAACCGCCCCAGACCTGCTCTCACAGATCCACCAATCACCGAATTTATACACTTACTACCCATGGAAAAGCAAGTACGTTTGGTCAGTTTTACCTTACAACCATAAGTAGAACCTTACGAAAACGTCTTACGCTAACACAGCTTGCGAATAGATTGTAGGAGCGTCTAACTCCTTGGGATTATCCAAGTTAACTTCCTCGACTCAGCTGGCCACTTTTGTTGGCTCAGTTTTTGCGGCTTTTCGCTGCGTTAGAACAAGCTTAGAGGAGAGACAAGATGAAAAGCATAGTTCGCTTCCAAATAATCGCGATTGGGATTGCAGTGCTACTGGCCACATTAGCCATCTGCTGCACCAAAACTCCAACGTCAACTACAAAGAGAGGGACGGTCGCAGTCGTGATACCCGTAACCATTGACGCCTTCGATCGCTTAGAGGCAGGAATCAAAAGCAAATTCCAGGGCGATATCGATTTAAGAATGCTCAGCGCGGAAGGCGATCCGGCCAAATTCGAAACCGTTATAAAGAGCGCCCTACTGTCGAGGCCAGATTATCTCGTAACAGTCGGCACGCAGTTAACCAACACGGCTTTCGGACCACAATTCAAGGATCAGTTACCTATAGTGATCGCGTCGGCTATCTCTGATCCAAAGATCGTGGAAAGTCTGGTCTCGATAGGTCTTGACCCGCCGCGTTCAAAGCCAGTCGCGATCATTTCCGACTCTCCGAAAGAGGACAGTTCTGGGCTACTGGTAAAAACGATTATGTCGATCAAGCCCGGCGTCAAAAGGGTAGGTGTGCTTTATAACCTTTCCGAACTGAATTCGAAAGCGACCGCACAAGGCGTGATCAACGCCGTCGAAGCAAACGGGATTTCGGCACTCAAGGGGATACTTACAGGACCAGAGGACGTCAGCCGGGTGAGTCGAGATCTCTTGCTGAAGGGTGCGGAGGTAATGATCATCCCATTAGATAAGTATGCGGTTGCCAAGGCTGCAACGATAGTTGAGTTGGCTAAGGGAAGTAATGTCCCCACTGTTTCTTTGGACGACGGCACAGTGCAAAAAAGCGGCGTGTTGGCTGCTGTCTCCGTCGATTATCGACTCGTAGGCGAGCAAGTCGGAAACACCATAGCAGAAATCGGTCAAGGAAAATCAAAAGCCCAGGACTTGCCAATCATTCGCCTTGAGAAGGCGAGTCTCTATTTGAATGAAACCGCAGCTAGAGATCTTAAGATCACGATTTCACCCGAGCTTAAGAACGGCGCGGTCATAGTAAATCCCCTAGTTGAGGGTTAAATCGAATGGACGGTTTTGCTGAAATCATTCGCATCGGTTTCGTCGATGGTCTGATCTGGTTCCCATTCGTGCTGGGGGTCGGCCTCCTCTACAAACATTTCAAGGTCATTGACGTGAGCATCGACGGAACGGCGGTGATGAGCGCAATCGCGTGCGGCTGGCTGTGGATACAGACGCATTCCTACGCGCTGTCTATCACCGCTGCGGTTCTGACCGCGGTAATCGGATACACAGTTGTGTGGTCGCTGATAATGCAATTCAAGATCAATGCCATACTCGCGGGCGTTCTTTATTCATTGATAATGCATGCGTTGTCGGTAATACTGATCGGTGAATCACTAGTATTAAATGGCACTCGCCTCTTCTCGTCGTTTCTTGCAATTTCCCCAATTCCCATCATTGCTGCAGTTGCCACTGCGGGTGCCAGTGAACTGTTTTACAAATCAAATGTAGGAACTACCGTCAGACTTGTAGGCGGAGCGCCGGCGCCGAACCCACGCTACAACCCGAAACTCTTGATGTGGCTTGGGTTCTGTTTCACAGGGATCGTCGTCGGACTTGGCGCTGGTATCTATGCTCACCAGCAAGGAGTAACGCGCGCAGGCGGCGGGTTTGAGTTTCTGGTGACAGGCCTTAGCTCATTTCTCGTTGTCGATCGACTAATCGAAATCGTGTCGTTCATTTCGAGTCGCGTCAGAGAAAAACAGCATGGCGGAACGAAGTCGAGTGCCACGCGATATTGGTTCCACACTGTAATTCATTCAGTCGCTTTTAAGGCGGTTGTCGGGTCAATCTTCTTTCAGATCTTTGTCCTGACTGTAATTTCGAAAACTCCTAACCCATCGTACTGGAAATTATTTTTGGGAATCACACTGCTTCTAAGCGTTGCGAAATTCAGCTTCGGCAAACATAAGTTGTCACCAAAGGCACTCACAGATGAACCTACACAGGGCGTCACGCTGTCAGACGTAACTCTCGCGTATGAACTCGGTTATGAAAAGAGAACTGTATTCGAGGGACTGACTGTGCAGTTCCCTCCAGGCATAAACATCGTCTGGGGGTCGAACGGGTGTGGAAAATCAAGTCTGTTAAGTTTGATCAGTGGCACCCTATCGGGTCAAAACGGGCGACTGACGATAGACGGCAAGGATGTAACGCTCCTGCCAGCGCACAAGCGGGCGACCTATTTATTAACCCAGAACCCAACACGCTCTATCGCCGAAGAGATGAGCGTCTATGAAAATCTTATCGCGGTCAACGGAGACACTTGCACAATATTGAGATTAACAACGCCAAAAGCAGCTCTAAGATCTCTTCGTTCCCGTTTGGCCACACTCGGACTGGCAAACCTTGTTGATGGCAATGATCGGATTTGGGTTCAGGAAGCCGGGAAACTTTCCGGAGGTCAATCCCAGACTGTGGCTTTGCAGATGGCGGTCTTTAGTGGAGCTGGAGTAATTTTAGCTGATGAACCTACGAGCGGATTAGACGAAGGCAACCTTAAGATATTGACCGCAATTTTTCAGAAACTAGCGGAGGCGGGAAAGACATTAGTAATTACAACTCATGACAGTAGACTTCTCACGTCTGATGGGTGCCACTACAGAATTGATACTGGATCGATATCACGACTTTGATAGGAAGGAATTTGATACAACTCTGCGAGCTGACGCGCGATTCTTGAATACGGGAGGTAGTAATGATGGTGGTATGTGATGAATGGTGGGTCTCCGGCGACCAAGGCGGATTCTTCGGCGCCCACTATATGTTGGGCGACGACAGCAAACTGGGCCCCTATCTTCGTCGATCAATGTCACTGCGGGAAAGAACTGAACGAGAGGTTGCCTTTATTATGGGCGCGCTGGGGCTCAAGGCAGGCAACACTCTTTTAGATTGTCCTTGTGGCTATGGTCGCCATTCAATCGCTCTGGCACAGAGAGGAATCAAAGTTACTGGCGTGGACCTAAATGATCGATATCTCAGCTTGGCGCGTCAAGAAATGCAGCGGTCTAAACTCAATCATAATCGTCTGCAATTTCTGAAGGGTGACATGCGCGAGCTTCCCCTTGATTCAGATCAGTTTGACGTCGCCATCAATATGTTCACATCGTTTGGTTTCTTTAAGACTGTTGAAGAAGATCTGCAGGTCTTGAAGGAATTCTGCCGACTTTTAAAGGCTGGTGGGCGGCTCCTAATACATCTCGACTACAACTATGAGAGAAGAATAAGAGGCATGCGAGACGAGCGTGTCACTCGGCATCTCAGGGATGGCTCAACGCTCTTCGTTAACGAAAGACTCGATCGACAATCGGGCACCATTTCGGGACGATGGGACATTGTTCAAAAAAACAAGAAACAAATCTATAGCCGGTCCTATACGCTGCGCATGTTCGATCATGAAACTTTCAAAAGATTGCTTGAAGCATCTGGCTTCACACATGTCTCGTTCAAAGGGGACTTGGATAATTGGGACGTTCCGCTTTCAACGGAGTCGGTCGAAACTGCCGTCATTGCCATCAAATAACAAAACACATGAATAGATACGAACGCCTAGTTGGACATATGTATCGTCAGCTCGTGGCTGATACACAAAGAATTATGTCAAACGGCTCCAACGCCGATGTTGTTGCTAGCGTTCTTCAATTCAAGAGTTTCAATGAGAGTTTCTACTATGTCGGCACACATTTTAACCCACTTGTGAGGCCGTGCGACGTAAATCACGTTTTAAGCGAATTGAAGAAAGTAAAGCTACTGAAGACAGCGCCTAACCTTTTCAGGTACATGGGCGCGTATTTTGGCAGTCAAAGTGGAGCATACCAGATAAGAGACGTTTTTGATGAGAGCGATCAGTTGGCATTAGCCAACGCGTCAACCTTCAACATTACGTATGCAGGTTTCCGCGATTTGAAGGATCTATGGCTTGAGTGGATTGACACTAACAGCAGTTGCTTCTTAGAACGTGACTTCGCGAGCCGTTACGATTCGGAGACCTTAATCTTCCAAAGCTTTCTCTTGACGAACTTCCTGCTCACTCTTATGCCCATCCCTTACTCGGTCAATAGCGATAACAGTTCCTCGACAACTTATCGCGCTCTTACACAGAAGAATTGGTCCGACTTTCCAAATTCTATTTGGGTAGATATGGAAACGGGGCGCTTCAAAACGAATCGGCATGAGCCGTATATGTGGAAGTATGTTGAAAGAGCTGAATTGCGCCACGGGCAGCTTCTTGACTTGGTTGAATTCGTGTTGGTTCAACCTGTTAGTGCAATTGAAAAAGAGCAACTGCTCCTAAAATTGTATGAGTCTTTGGTCGCAGACGGCATAGCCGGCGAAATTCAGTTGCCCGAGTACGAAATGTCAGCGCTCGCGCGACCGCTAATACACAACAGCGAGTTTCAAGGAATAGTGTACGTGGCAAAAATGTTCGATGATGAAAAAGGCGGGTTTACCGAGGATGACGATTTAAAGTTCGGCAATGTAATCAACATGTTGCAGGTGAGAAGCCGCTTGCACGAAGCCGGTTTTGATCTCGCCCGAATGGCTTTGTCACGTAAGGACGCCTCTGACTGGAACGATCCATCTCTTCTTCGAATTCTGAACATCATGCATGTTTTTACGTCTGCATCTGCAGCAATCGCAGCATTCGAGGATCCGCAAGGTGATCCCGTTGCCTACGAACGCTACAAGACGGCAGATGAAATGGAGACAATCACTCGAACTAACGCCAGTCACATTACAACAACAATCGAGTCGGTGTTCTCGGCAAGGCCCTTTGAGGTTGGGGCGTTGTGGTTCTCCGATCAGGATCCTGAGTGCGAACGATTGCTGTCACTACCAACTAACGGAGCGAGAGAGTCGAACTCTGTTCTGCTGATGTCATTTTCTCTTCCTCAACAAGGCAAGGGTTATTTGGTGTTGTTCTATCGGTTTAAGCTACGCAAGAACGCTGATGATGATCAAGAATTCCAATACTCCCAATTCAAGCGATCCGTCGGATGGGATGTGTCTAGTAAGGTCTTTTCAAAGCAACTCCACAACTATATAGAACGCCTCATCGATGCTGATTGTGAGCACAAAAAGCTCATCTCCTATGAGCGAGAACACTCGCTGTATTTTATCCAAGGGTTGTCACTACTGACTGCTCATGATGTCAGGAATAAGTTCGAGCCTTTAATAGTCACTCCTCTGAAAGACATCGCCGACGAGCTGCAGTACACAGCGCGAGACCAGCAAACTCATATTCGGGCAATCGCCTCCTATGCTGAACGCTTACTGAATCAATCTGGAAAATACACCACAGCGTTTAGGAATTTCTTCCATCTAAAAATGAATAATCCAGAACACCTAAGTCTGGATCCGTGGCGGTTCACGTCTCAACAATTTGAGGCTCTGTTTACTGATCTGCATGCGGTGTATTCCTCAGTAGATTCTGGCGCCGGTAAAATGGATTTGCAGATTCAAGGCTCCGACCACGTTCTCACAGGAATAAATCGAGAGATATGTGAATTTCTGCTGGACCAGTTACTCTCAAACGCAACTGAAGCGGATCGCGAGAATAATGTCTCATCTGACGCAAGACAATATCGAGTGATTTGGCGGCCTGTGAAGTCCGACCATCGCAATTCGAAAACAAGCGTACAAATTTCAGTCTGGAACGCCGGTAGGCATATCCCAGAATACATCGTAAGAACCGCCGGAAAGAGTATTCGCAAGAGACCGCGAGAAGGACACACTGGCTTGGGATTTTATTTCTTGGAGTACGCGTTGTCTCAACTAGGAGCGCATCAATACGAAGACGAACGACATTTTAGAATTGATAACACATCTGCACCAAGAGGGGTGGAAGTATCGTTTGTTTTACCGGCCATCATGGTGTAACGATGAGGCAGTCGAATCTATCGATGGGGAATTAGAGGATTATGCGCAAACTAAAAAGCTGCATCGTCGCATGTGCCGATGAATACGAGTTAGAAGAGTTGAGGGACGTTGCTATTCATGCTCGTCATGATCAGAGCGTTTCGAATTTCATCATTGATGGCGGCTTCAGTTTTGTTAATGTTTCTACTCAACCTGTTACTGCTGTTTCAGCGGACTTATTGATTGTCGAAGATGAATGGACCATAGCGTCAAGAATTCTGCGAGAAGCTTCCGAATGTGACGAGGTTGAGAGCGTCGTTATTGTACCCAGCTCTTCTGCACTTCAACAACTTCTGAGTGGTGGTGCGGTTAGACCTGCTGTAATCACACTAGACTTTTTGCTTGACGGCGATTCTGATAGCGAGAAACTGGAACAGTTCAAAAAAACCAGTGAACTCTATTACCGAATAAAAGAGCAATGGCCTACGGCTTGTGTAATGGGCATTAGCGCTTGGGTCTTAGAAGCTGATGGAAAGCCGAACAGCGATACGATCTCGCTTGTAAATGCGATTCGAAAAAAATGGGGATGACGTCTATCCGAAGAGTGACGGGCTATGGTCGTTTTTGCCTAACCTCGTGAGAAATGCTTTATCTACCCATCACCTTCTTACGGAAAAAGCAGATGTGGTGCAGAAGCTCGACGTAGCGACCAAGCTTCGAAACTTTGAGCTTAGTAGATATATGCAAGGTGTGCTGGCGGGGATAGACGATACCCTTCTCGCTATCGCCAAACTAATTAATCCGTATTTCTTGTGGCGCCAAGGCGTCTATGACAAATTACCGCCGTCCCTTCGTCAGTCTTTCGTGACCAGCTTGCTGTTCGAAGGAGAGCCAGGTTCCGGCAAAAGCGTTCTTTGCGAAACGATCGCGAAGGCGCTTGGAAATACCACAGTAAGCCTGCCTATGCAGCTTGGCCCTGAGAAAGATCCTCTGGGCTGGGTAAAAGATTTAAACGGCATACTAAATACGGCTTATAGCAACGCCCGAAATCCTTGCGTGGTCGTAATTCGGGCCGATGACCTTGTTTTCCGTCGTACGGGCGACATGGAACCGGGCATTGCCGCGGAATGGGAACGCTACATGCGCGTAGTCAGACATTCTCTAGAGAGGGCAGCGCGAATTAATAATAATCTGGAAAAAGGATTCAAAGGAAAGATTCTCTGGCTGTTCGCACGTAATACTGCTGCGGAAGTCGGACAAATGTTCGAACCTTTACGGGACTACTTGCGCAGGTTTCCAATGCAGTTCCCAAAGGACTTAGAAGAGCGAAAGAAGATTCTCATTATGCATGCTGCGAATCGTGGTTGGCGCTTTGAACCGAACGCTCTCAAGGTAGCTGTGGAAGCCCTTAGCGATTATGGAGGCCGGGACTTTGTGGGCGATCCAAACACAGGGAAGGGGTTCCTCTTCTACGCCATCAGCGAGGCACAAGAGCGCGAACAGAGGTTGTTCGCGGACCATCAAGACGAGTCTCGGATAAGTCGCGAAATAACTACTGACATCGTTAACGAGTGGCTGAGCGGCCCCGAGCATCGAGACATTTCAACTTCAACAGTTGACTTAAACCGAGGGTTCGGCGCCCTTGACTCGTCGAAACCAGTGTGGAACAACAATAGCCTGGACACCGTACTCTCCACATTATCAGAACTCTCACCTAAGGACAGAGCTCATGTTGAAGCTGATATGTTCATAATGGATCAAATCGAAGGGTGTCTTGCAGCAAACATGTCATTAAGCGCAACTGGCAAACGTGTCTTTCACGCAACAACAAATCCGACCCGCGCAGTCCAGACTTTCTTCGAAACAGATCGTCCCGCAAGAGTTCTCCATCTCATGCCAGAGAGTTATGCAAAGGAAAGATGGCCCAGGATATTGCGGATGATAGCCGGACGAGAGGCTCTCCATCGTGACCAGCCGACTAAATACCCTGAGTACGCCAAGAGCGCCGCGTGAAATGCCGAGTTGTCGTCCTGCAGGCAGCCAGCCTTGGGCAGAAGGGAAAATTGAAATGGCAAGCAAGAACACTTCATTGTCCGATAAAGTCAATCTGTTTGGGGAGTGCATCACGCGCAGAATGTCCATTAAGGCTGCGGAACATCAAGCTCTGAATCTGGCCCAAGGATTCCCCACGGAAGACCCTCCCGCGGAAATGATGGATGTCGCCATATCTTCAATAAAGGGACATCGGAACTTCTACGCTGACATGCGAGGAGATCCCAAACTAAGAAATGCAATAGCGGAATACACCACGCGCTTCAACGGATTGCCGATCAGTGGTGATGCGAATGTGACAGTTACGTGCGGCACGACTGAGGCAATGATCGCCACACTGCTCGCCATTGTTAATTCAGGCGATGAAGTAATTCTCTTCGAGCCATGGTATGAAAACTACTTTCCTCAGCTAATTCTCGTGGGAGCAAAGGCAAAACTGTTTACGCTGGAGCCTCCAACTTACCGGATCGACCTCGAGAGGCTTCGGACACTATTTACGAATAGGACCAAAGCGATAATCATTAATACGCCGAACAATCCGAGTGGCAGGGTTTTCACCGCTGAAGAACTCAAAGGCATCTCAAACCTATGCCAGGAATTCGGCTGCTACGTAATCGTAGACGAGATATATCAACATATAACTTTCGATGATCACTGCCACGAATCACTAGTCAGCCTAGATGGGATGAGTGACCTCGCTGTCGTGGTAAATGGCATGTCAAAAGCTTACGCCGCCACCGGCTGGCGCGTTGGTTGGGCGATTGCAAATCCAGAACTGACACTTGCAATCAGAAGGGTTCATGATTTTCTGACCGGAACTGTTCCGACGCCGTTTCAAGATGGAAGCATCGCAGGTTTGACATTGCCTGACTCCTATTTCGTAGGACTCAAGGAGACGTACGCACGAAGGCGAAAGCTACTAACCGGTGCCCTAACTGAAGCGAACGTTGATTTCTTCATGCCTGAAGGTACGTATTATGTCCTTGCTAATATCGGTGATTTCGGATTCGACTCGTCTGAAGATTTTGCCCAAGCGCTACTGACGGAAGCTGGCGTTGCAGTGGTGCCTGGTACTGCGTTCTATACTCACATCGGATGGCGCGAGCGAATGGTTCGCCTCACATTTTCCAAAGATGACGAAACCATCGAGCGCGCTGGCCGCCAGCTCATTCAGTGGTCTCGCCAAAAAAACACCGTGCGTGCAGATCGTCAGCGTGTAAGCTCAATAGTGATTCCGTAAGCCGACCCATACTTCTGTCCTCGAGAACCCTTTCTTCTCCGTAAGTTTCACTCTTCGTTCGTAAGGCGCGCGTTACGCGTGTAGTACGCCCCCCCTCATCGTAACGCACTCCGAATTCTGATTAAGTGTAGTTATCTAAAGTAATTATCGGGATCGCTGGACACGGTGCAGAGTTGATGGTTAGTTGCGGCATACATGTTGAATGTAAGCCTGCCGGAGGATTTGTATGAACATAACGGAATATCGACAGACCCAGTCTCGAATCATCCTTAGTTCAACGGGGCACGCACCTCACCACGCGTTGTCACTTGACGTGAGCGAACAAGAAGCTTTGTTCGATCGCTTGTCGTCGGTTTGGAGTCTAATTGACATTTGCGCGAGCACTGGCAACCGATTAGCAGATCGCGATACGCCTACCAACACCGAGAAGTGGATCGGCCTCAAACGTTGGTTTCTTAGCCATCATATGTTTATCACTCAATTGGTTTTAAATGCTTTTTGTTTGAAGGAGGCAACGCGAGCGGCAGATATCAATGCAGCCGCACGCTGGACCGACTTGGCTTCACGGCTTCGTCGAGGGTGTGGAGCGCTGTTCCTTTATGGAATCGATTTTCAACCGTGCCCGACGCTCTATGATAATGCAATAAGAAACGACATGCCGACGGCTTTCTCCGGATTTTGGATTCGTGAAAGACAAGACGTCTTTCGGACAGCGTTGGAAGATTTCCTTCTGGTTTTCAAGGCCGTCACTGACGATAAGTTCAAAAAAACGCCACGCAACATTTGGGCAGCCGCTGACGCGAGGTACCACGAATTGCATAAGCAATCAATGTATGAAGCTGTCCCGGACGGAAAATCACTGTTTGCTCAATACATTCAAGAACACGGGAAACGCCACATCATAAGTGAACAGGAGTTTCAACAATATGACTCGTGGTTCTGTATTGATCGCAAGTCCGACATCAATCGACTCGACTTCATGTTTCAGAGTTGCGATTTGATTGAGCGCGTTGTCGCAGATCTGATGAGCGGGCACAGGCTTGAACGCCCCGTGCTGAAAGAGTTGCTGGACGGTCTCAGAGCAACAATTGTCGTATGCGGTGATTGGGCGGGTCCGGTGCCGCTCGGATCAAGGTTCTACCCCAAAAACCTGAGAGGAGAATAAGGACTATGATCTACGAAGTGGAAAATAAAATATTTGAGATTTTTCCCACCTTCACACGCGGCGTATTGATAGCTACAGACGTTAACAATCACCGTTTCGAGCCGGAACTCCACCGCCTACTATCATGTGCCGCAGCAGATGCGAATCGTAGCTTGTCGGTCTCCGAACAGGAGCGGCTATCGGTTTGGGACGAAGTCTATCGCAGATTTGGATCTGACCCGGACAAATTTACTCCAAGCATTTCGCTTTCTATATGAGCAAATTCGTCGTGGAAAGGCTTCAAGGCCGATCTCGAACATCGTCGACATATTCAACATCATTAGTCTGCGTTGGATCGTGCCCTGTGGTGGTGATGATCTTGGAGCATTGGGTGGTGACGATTTGCGACTCGGCTTTGCCGTTGGAGACGAAACGTTCGCGCCGCTGTTCAAGCCTTCAAAAATTGAGCATCCAACTGTCGGTGAGGTGATTTACTACTCAGCGCCTACCAAACGTATCATGTGCAGAAGATGGACGTGGCGAAATGCAGATTTCAGCAAAATTCGTCCTGAGACTAACGCGGTGGCAATCAACGTGGACATGATGTCACCACCGTTCACGCAGGTAGACTTGCATACAGCGCTACACGATTTGACTGACTTGGTTCTTCAGTTCTGCGGAGGCAATATTTCGATTCACGTCCTCGACCAGTCGAATCCGAAGTTTTCTTTGCCAACAATTAGTTAGTGATGGCTATGCACCGTAGCCGTGCTGATCGTGTTCGTCGCTCTGTCCTACAAATGTGACTGGATCTTGGTCGAATTCACTATGAACGCTGGCACTCTCATCGAACGGAGGTGCTGCACCTGAATAAATGACACAGGCTCCGTGGGACCGTCGGGTTAACGCAGCGTGCGCACATCGGCCTGGTCCAAGTATTGCAGTGAATTCGCGTGCCAGCCGTAATCACTGCCGCAGGCTGGCGCACACAATGTGCACACGGAAGAAGGAGAAAATGAATGAAGCGAAACAGATCAGAATATGTTGGTTTCAGCGTCACCGAGGTTTGTGTGATTGAAGCAGATTGCGGACAGACATCGAGCTGCTCAATGTGTATTTGCGATCGCTGGATGCTGAACTCGGCGAATGAGCCACCACAGGATTGAATACTCCTCCGGCGGCGTGAAAGTTAACGGGTGTTAAAGCGGCTAGCGAAATTGAAGTCGCTACCTATTGAACAACGTGAAGGACTCCCGTTAAAAATCAGGTTGGAACGGGAGCCTTCGGGCGGAGGACAAGCGCAGCAGCAATTCTTCGCGGTCGGCGTTTTTGGCATTGGACGATTCGACGTCATCTGACAAAAAATGTTCCAGTTTTATGGCACCATGGTTGGACCATCCTGGCGCCGGCAAAAGGATTAACTTGGATCACCAGTGACAACCCAGTTGTCCGACTGAATTTCAACAGTCTGCAGGATTACAATTTTAATGGTGGATGGGGAAGTCCCGGAACCGAGATCTTTCTTCCGCTGGATCCAGAACACTTACTGTTTACTCATATCGGCGCACCACGAGCGCGACAGCGCGGTGAGAGGATGACACAACCCGAGACGGAATTGATTCGGCGTTTCACAGCCGAACACGCCTGGCGACTGATCTTGACTCCTGATCCTGACGACGAAGTGCAAGGGCTCCGGTCGCAAATGGTCGATCGCGTTATTTTTGAGGACGAGCGTAGACAGTGGGCTAATTGGCATCAGCAACAATCTGAAGCGGAACGAGAATTCGAGGAGTGAAAGAAGCACAACATCGTCTGCCGGTTGTTTCAGTGTGGTCGTTCAATGACGCTAAATTATCTTTTATTAGAGTCTCAGTGGGACACTTCCATCTACATTGACTTCTTCAGCCCTTACACCCATTGCTGAGCCAAACCTGAATCCTCCTTTGACTCGCACGTGAGTAGCAGTAGCTGGACCAACTTCGAGACGTGAGAAATGTCCTTCATAGCGACGGCTGACTTCCTCGACGGCGTAAAGCTTGACCAAACCTTCTGCAAGCCAACCACTGGCAGAATAGTTCTGTAAGATTTCTGGTAATGTCTCTGTCTCTGGCTCACTAAACGCTCCATTCATGTCAATCCCGCGTCTGCCAGGTTCAGTGTATTCCTGACCAAGAATTGCCCGTCGCGCCCAAAGTTCAGCCATTTGAGCTGCACTGAGATTGCCGAATGATGCCAGCATCGTGTGAACAGAATTGGATCGATTCCGAGAACTTTTACATACGATTTCAACTTCTTCTTCCCCGGAATACTGAGCATGAACAGAAACAGATTCAATCTGGATTGGAAAGCTGTTGTTAGACCAAGTTATCCGTTCAGCACGCGTGCGGGAACCATAGGATACGCCCGCGTCCAACAGCGCACGCCTGACGTCACCATCAGTCACTCGTGCCGCTACTGTAATCTCTGCATCCCCCCTGTTGTCGAAGCGACTATTGACAGTGCCAGGGAATACAATGCGGCCGAGCTTTATCCACAATCGTTCAGTCTGAGCAGCCATTTCTCGCAACCTGGCGTCGAGCTGAGCCACAAGATCGGAATCGTTAGTAAAAGACGCTCCCGAAATCTCATGATGAAGAGATTTCAACCAGTCATTGAGTCGTCCGTCTCGCTCAGAGTCCTTCAGAGAAGCTAGCTCAAAAAGCAGCCTCGGAAGTCTCTTTTCAGCTGCCCGGTTTCCTTCTTGATGAGTAGGTGAATAGCCAGTTTGATCAGTGACGCCATATCGGCTGCCCAGAATCAACAGGAACACGCTGGATCGATCCACGCCGTTTAGATAAGCGCGCTGAGGACCTTCGTCGCGCGGTGTGATTTCCTCCCACATGACGGGGCTCGCACCTATCGCGTGTAAATGGGCACGGACAGCGTTACGATATGGTGTCATCTCCTGATCCATCAACGAACTGACAAAGATCTGCCTGCCAGTCACCCAAGCACGATACCGATCCTCGGCGAGTGGTAATGGATGAGCACTGCGCTCGATGATCAGATCCTTCCAATTAGGAGTTTCACCATTGCTCATTTTGAAAACCGTCTCTGAACCAACTCATAAAACATAAGTTATTAATGTAGAGTTCGTCTTTGCTGCATGCAAGCAGCAGTGCTCGCCTATATTATGCTTACGCAATAACCTTCTCGCTGTGTCAATATCAAACTTTGGCGTGTGGTAAGCATCGATTGTTCTTCTTGGTTTCTTGCGCAACTGTCCTTCTTCAATTAGGCGGCTGATAACATTGTGATCGACTCCCAGTTCTTCCGCTAGCTCTCGTGAACCTAACGCCTGCGCATATTTGATTTTGACGCTTTCAACGTCGGCTAGTCGTAGAAGATAATGCAGAGTCCTGTTTTGGCTTCTTGTGGCGAATGCGATTTCTCCAGTCTTCACGAGATTTAAAAGTGAATCATGACTGATCTTCAGCAACCGTCGAGCTTCTGTGACGGTAATGTATTGGTCGTCGTCGGATTCGGGAACTGAAAAGAATCCAACTACATTCTCATACTGCGCCCTCAATCTGTTGTTTAGGAATTGTGCAAAAGCCTCGCGCAGAAAATCGAATTGAGATCCTCGGAGATCGCCATATAGCTGTTTGAACAGGGCGCCGAATTCTTCTTTCAATGCCGTATCAAGTTTTCCATCGCGTGGATTGAAACGTACGTCTCCTTTTGATTTCTTATCGAGAAACTGATGAAAGTTATGCGGCCAGTTTTCGAATACCTGATACGCTTTCGTGATGTACGTATGAAGATCGTCATTCCGTAGCTTTATTGATTTTGAAGGTCTTCCCGTGGCCCATGACATTTCAGCATTCAAGGCCGGCGATAAATGCGAGGACGACAACAAACTCTTGAAGGGCAAGACTCTGTAACGGATTAAGTCGCTCTTTGGAGTGATGGTCCAGTGGCAGAAGGCCGCAGAGCTGATAAATGCGTCGCGATACTGCGACCTCATGCTCACGCCTAAAATCTGGCTGTAGCTCACTCCAATCACATCCGCAGGCGCAGACTCTCAGCCGATTCCTAATGGCTTTGAGACGCCTTTTGCATTTTGGACAAGTATCAAGAAGCAAACATTCGTGGATGGGACATACGGTTACAAGTGAGCAATCCCAAACGCGACGACAGTAGCCGGATTCATTCAGGCACTTAACGCAGACTTTAGGGCAATGAGGTCGGATGATAGAGCGGTTGAAGAAGGCTCCGTAAAAATTGTAATCGACGTCGCAGGTCGTGTGCTTCGGTGAAGGTGCAGGGAGATAGAGAAGTCCAATTAGATCCGATAGTGCGTTTCCGGTGAGCTTGGCTAATTTCTTGAGTCCCTCTGAGCAACTGAACACGAAGGTGAACTTCCATTGAAGTTCCATGTAATCAATTCCGCTCAGGGAAAGTATCCACGATGGCGTGTCGTAACCGTTCGCCTCTGTGAGGCGCAATAGATAGCTTATGAACCCCTCATCCTTTTCAGGCTTCGGGGTAATTAGCAATTTCACTTAGGGACTGTTGCAGACAGGAAGTTTTAAAAGACGGCGTCTAAGGCCGGAAGAATGCAGACCGCTGCATTTCTCCAAGAGGATACTTATTCATCGTTGACTTAATCTGCGGAGGGAATCGAGCTGATGTTACTGAGTTACTGGCAAGCGTGAGGCGAGAAGGAGATTTTGTTTTCTAATGGAGAACGTCCCTCGAACGCCGTTCGCGTTTCGACCAGCATCACGATAATAGCGTCTGAGTGTTTCAAAATCGCTTCGCGAGTAGATGATGTGTGGGAAAGCTAACGGATATGGATTATTTATAGGCTTGAGCCATTCTCTGCGCAAGATGGTCTTGATGTACTCTCGGGATACCCCAAGCATTATTGCTGCCTCTGGCCTTGTCACGATCGAGTTCATAAAAGAGGCAATGTGTTCAACCTCGGACCTGACCAGAAAGCGCTTCTTTCTATCGCGTGAGATTTGGTATTTCAAATAGCCGTTTTTTATCCATTGGCAGGAAATGCTGCTTGGGTTTATTTGAAGAATCTTAGCAGCGACGGTCGGCGATATGAGGTTAGTTAAATCGGTGAACCGGCCGACGAATCTTTCGATTAAAGATCGATTAAAGTGGTATTCTCCCGCTCTTTCGGGAGGTTCAGAATAGGGTATAAGCACTCCATTCTTAACCAGCTGCACTACTGCTTTCTTTTTCACTGAAAGTATCTCTGCTGCCTCTCGAGAATCGACAATATGTGATCCTTTTTTCTTCAGCTTAAGATGGAGCACATCTTCCCGTTTATAGATGTAGAGTGGGCCGCCGTCGACTGACCTTCCCGACACTGGAAAAACTTTTCGATACTTAAGGGCTCGCACCAGACTTGCTCCTGAGGTGCGTATTTCACGCAATAATTCGTCCGCCCCGACGTAATGTGATTTGAATGCCAGGATTGCTTTTGCGGTAATCACATGGCATTGGACGCCTTGTACACTGCTTCTTTCTGTCTTGATAAATCCTTTCTGCGCCAGGAAATAAAGAGTTGAAGATTTGAAGAGACGCTCCGTTGTTCCTTCAGCGAGTCTTATCGGCTCAGTTGATTGTTCGTCAAGTTTGGTGCGAATGTAACGTTTGATCTCGTCGCGAGAAAAGTAAAGATCATTGAGCGTCGGTTTTTTAATATAGCGGCACCGCGGAACTACTACGCCACTTAAAATGTCGTCAATCAGCGTGTGTATTCCCCAGGACGTGGATACTAACCAAATACATAGAGCGTCGACTAGACTTCTAAATCGCCACATTAGATCGACAGACACGGAAGGCACTCTCTTCGCGCGTGCAAAAACGTTTGAAAGCAACTTGTCAAGTTGAGCCATGTCGAAACGCCAGAGTTGCCCGCTATCTCCTGACAGGATGTTGGTACCAGTCAGCAACGAGTGCCTGACTAACATTAGCGTTTGTGGCGGTCTGATACCCAGGTATTTTGAAGCGTGAGGTAATGAGACACTTTGAGCCCACTCTTGTCTAAGTCTCTCAACGCTTTCTGCTTCCAGGATGAAATCCCTTCGCTTACCAGTTGCTCTTATAACGCCTCTTAGCATACCGCTGGATATCAGTTGATCGATTACGGGAAGATCAACTTTAAGAATCTGCTGGGTAGCCATTTTTGTTACGTACCGGCCCGTACTCTTTCTTCTGAGCCACTGCGCAGTGCGGTATTGATGATCCCAGTGATCCAAAAAATAATTATCGAACTCTTGGCCCAGAAGATGTTTAATCCCGGTTGGGAGAGAATAGAGTCGGTGCTCGAAAAGTTTAAACGCGGCACGGAGCCTGTTTTCCGTTGGGACGCTTGGCTGAAGTGCCGGTCAACAAAGGTATGGAAACCATTCGGCCAGTTGTCAAAAACCGCGAATGCGCTGGACAGTTTCCGATGGATTACGCTGTTCGTCTTATCAAAAGCGATTGGACGTGGACTTCCGTCCAAGCTTGCAATTACGAGTAGCCCACTCATCAAAGAGTTGAAGTCAAGGCTCCAAAGCAGATTGTTTGTGTCCTTAACAGAACGTGGGATTAAGCCAAACGCTTCATGTAGAAGTTGGGCCAAACCAGTATCTGATTCAGATAAGCTTGGAGTACGTGCTCGACGCCAATCTGCGCCGCAAGGGCAGTAACATACGCGCAGTCGATGCCACCTGATTGGCCTCCGACATTCAGGGCACTCCTGTAGGAGCATTCGATTATGAATAGCGCAGCAAGTGAAGAATGCAAGTTCCCATTGTTTGCGACAATACGGCGACTGTGCGAGACATGCTGGGCACACTTTGGGACGCGGCGCTCCCATAAGGCTGTACGGTACGCTCCGACCTAATATCATGACCTCAGAGCGTTTGGTAGCGGGCGTGTATAGGAGTTGCTTCAGTTCATTGCGAGTAATCCTCGTCAACTGAATAAGTCCATCGTATTTACTATTGTGCTCATCCCAAATGTGGTTACAGAGGAAAACTTTTCCGTCGAGGCGCGCTAATTTCGGTATTAGACCGTGTGATGTATAAGCGTTAAGTTCAGTGAGACGTAAGAGGAAGCCGAAGAAACTTTCATCGCTTTTGGGTTGACTGCGAACTACGAGACTGCGAGTCTCTTGATCTCTCGAACCTTTTATTAATCGAAATTCCTTCACTTCTTCTATTACTCACCGTAGACGCTAATTCAGGTCGCTAATGTTTTGATCAAGCAAATAACGCCACGGCACCGAAAGGATTTGGCTTACCTGGGTTGTTTGCGGCCAATCGCTGCTCATATGCGAGAGCCAGAATTTCCATCGTCAGCTTTTCCCGACACGACTCCACTGCAATTCCGGTCGCCTGTCGGACTAATTTCATAACGTGTGCAACTACGCCGTTTGTCGCTTCAAAGATACAGAGGGCTATATTTGAATCCGCCAAGTCAGATTTTTCAGCCAACGGTAACTTCTCGTCGATTACCTTTAGAAAACGTCGGAAGTCCTGTCGCTCTTTAGATGTGTTGTAACGAAACGCTTCGAGTTCGATCCGAACTCCGAACCGCCGTTGCAACTGTTCATTTCCGTCTGCATCAAGAATTGTGTGTGAGTACGGCAGCCCCGTCAGAACGATCGGGACTCCGGTTTCATCCATCAGCAACTTGAGCCAGTCGGATACAGTTTTTAAGACTCTGTGGGAATCACGGTCTTGAAAGTGCTGAAACTCATCCAGAATTAACAGCTCCACACAACACGCATCGAGATATCTTTTTAAACGGAAAGTTTGTGATATTTGAGAACCCTTTTCAGCGGCGGGGTCGCCAATCGCAGTAAGAAGTGCTGTGACAAGGCTTTTGCAGGTGGCTGGAACCGGAACGCTTGCGTATAGCACGGGAACCATTGTCTTCTCCGCAGTGTGTTTCCGCGGATAATCCTTCATATAAAGTTTGACCAATGTAGTTTTGCCAGCCCCGGTGTTTCCTTGTATCAGGATTCCTTCAGATTCTTTGGAACGCTTCGCATGTTTGTGGCAGGAGTGAATAGATTTGAGCGCAACTTCATTTCGCGGAAAGTGAACGTATAGAGTTTCGATCAGTTGCATTCTGTCTTCGATCGGCATTTTCTTGTATTTTGTGCGATCAGAATGGCCTCGTGTTTTAGACATGCGATATCTCCTACTTGGGAAGGTTGTAGTCCCCACTCCAACCGGTCATATCTAACTCTTCCGGGCTAGATGCCTGCTGAGTAGTTCGATTCTTTCTGGTGGAAGACGCCGAGTTAGTCGCAGGACCCTTCTTCTTGGTTTTGTCTTTGAAGTCTCTCAGATTGCTGCTGGCTCCCTCGACCTGTGTGACGTCCGCTGTCTTCTTTGAGGCAACCAGCTTTAACTTTGGCTTTCGTTTTTTGACGTGCGCCGACTCCACGTTCGACGGAGCACAAGCGTCAGTCGGTTCTTCAGGCGGTTCCCCATTCAACGGTGGAAGTAAAAGATGGGGTACTGAACTCGGAATGAGTCGAGGGCCATCTCCTTTGTCTTGTGAGAGCGAACGTTCTATGCTCTCCCGCTGCTGCACGCCTTCGCCGAGATAACGCGCCAATCGTTTCCGTGTTTTCTTCTTAGATTTAGCTGAAGCCCACTCGCGTTCCACAATCTCCTGGATTTCCTGTTTGGCGCGAGCGAGGGAAAGTAGGTCGACCTTACGTTTGAGTTCATTGCGGACGTAGCGACTAATGACGTTGTGCTGATAGAGCGTCAGTCCCTTCGTGTACTTCTGATCCACCGCCGGCACCGGAAGATATGTGTTGTGCTTTTGGTCATAAACGTGAATCAGCGAAAGGTCTGAGGGATTGCGTTTGATAATGACCTTCTTTTCGGAATCAAGTCCGCGACGGACCAACGCCAATTCGTCGTCGTTGTAGAAGAGATTGTCTAACTCAATTCCTCTGGCTGAAACTACTCGCTCTTCTGTGTAACCCAGCGCCACGTCTAACAACTCATTGTTGACAGGTAAGGCCGGCGGCCATTCAGCAATACCTTTCTCCCATCGCAAAGCTGGAATATCTCTAATCCCACGATGCGGCGAAACTTGATATACATCAGCGATCCACTTGTGCATTATTTCGTCGAGAGTGTCAGGTGTGACGATTGCAGTTTTGCCGGGTTCATAGTCGGCTCTGTCGAAGATGTTAGAAAATGTAGTTCCGGGCAGTTGATGAAGCAGTTGCGTGGCAAGAGTGCGAAAGCTTCTCTCAATTGTTGGTCTCAACCACGGTTTACCTTTCTGGCTGAACTGCAGAACGATACCTAGTTGATGGCAGGCATCTTCCAGATTTCGTCCGTGGAACTCACGCGCGTTATCCACAACGAGAACTTCTGGAATGCCGTAAGGATTCCAATCGTTTCTGATATTGGGAAATTTTTTCCTGAGATAAGTTTTTGATCGGATCGCATGCTTCAAGCATTCCATGACTGTCAGATAGCTTGGAGGGTTGAAGCTGATATAGAACCCAAGAACCATCTTCGTAAAAACGCACATCATCCAGGTGAGGTAAGCCCTCCCAATGGGCAACATCATCATTGGATCGATGACAAAGAGATCAAGGATCGTGTGATCGCATTCGACTCTTTCAAGTGGTCTGGTTGGTCGTGGTCCTTGGAGAACGGCGCGGAACTTTTCATCAGCAATCTTTTTGCCGAAGCGAGCTTCGATAACTTCATAGTCGTCAAGTTTTGCGATCGCTTCATAAACACCGCTTCTTTTTGGTTCTGGGAGTTGGTCATCGGAATCTCGGAACTGATTGGCGTCATCGATCTTAACCAGCAAGGCATCGTAGACAGCCTGCACCGTGAAACGTTGATCCTTCAAATAAACTTCGTCGATTGCCTGGTTGAGTAATTCAGCAATCTTTGCGGATCGCTTTTGTGCTTCAGGGTTGTTTTTGAGTTCGCCTTCTTTTGCTTGACGACCGAAGAAGCGCCGGTTTCGGTTTCCTCGTGCCTGAATGGCTGGTACAAGAGACCTGACGTCCTGACCCGAATCGGTGTAGGAACGCCACCATCTCCAAACAGTGATAACCGATGGTGGCTTAGGCTCGTTAAGGCGGGCGGCAACTTTGCTGATAAGGGGCGCGAGAGTTTCCGGAGTCTGTTTGTCCAATCGAGCCAACATTACGGCTCGGACGTACGAAAAGCGTCGATCGAGTTCTAATCGCCTGGGATCATTCTCGCTAAGACAAGCGATGTCGCAAACGCCTGTCTTGCTCAAACGTCGCTGAAGTACGTCCTGATTACGATTCTGTCCAAGTAACTCCGCGTTATTTTCAAAAACCGCTTCAACCAATTCTTGTTCCGGCAGAGCGGATCTTTCGTCTGTAATGATGTCTTTGATTCTGATTCTTCCGTCAGGTAGACGCTTTTCAATGACGAATTCTCTGCCGCGCAATCTAAATTGCATGTTTCGACTTAATCGATGTTGTGACATTTCAAGAAAGCCTCAAGTTTGTGGTTGCAGAAATTTCGGCTGACGGAAGCGTGATAAGGCTTGCGCCATTGAGCGGTTGCGTTACGTCGAAATTTAGAACGCTCCAAAACAACAGTGCGTATATCGTCTGCACAGGTACATGCTGCACTCTAAAGAATTGAATCAGTTCGCTTAGTTCTATCTCTGCAATTTGTTTCTCTCGAAAGAATTCAATGCAGAGAATTTGATGCCTGGCTCGAATGGGTGTCCGCGCGTACTTCCACAAGGTCTTCACGTTCTCGAGCCGTGGTTGTTGGCGAATGAATTCATCCGTAACCACAGAGAATTCATAACCTTCCTGCTCACAGATCAACGAGGCGGTACTGAATAGAGCGTCCCACTCACCACTATCGACTTGTTCCTTGGTCTTGACCTCTACAATCTGTTTTTTGGAGTGCCGATGAACTTCGAAATCCGGCGTGTAAGAGCAGGTTCTGCCATTGTCGCCGAAGCGGATCTTCAACGGTTGTTCGATCCAATAACTGATCGCGAGTTCGTAATCGAGCAAGTACATGTAGTCGCGCTCGAGAAGTGATTCAAACCATGCTACTCGGCCCGTCTTAACGCTTGAGAACTTGCCGATATTTTTCTGCGCTCCGAACCGAGGGATTTTTCTGACTGGCATTCGCGGTTCATCCTTCATCAGATGATTGTATTGCGCTGCCGAAAACTCTCCGCTTCCCATTTCTGCGCTGGTGGCCGCTCCTTTCTGACGGTGGCCGACATGCTATTCCGACTTTCAAACCGGAGACGTCAGAAATTACTTGAGGATGTGACATAACTTGTGACAGATTTCTGATCCGAATCCACTGAAGAGGAAAACAAAGAGGCTTTGACGTGCAACGTCACACGGAGGAATAAGTGATGCCCAGAAAGGAATTAACGGCTGACGAGAGAGAGGTACTAGCCGAGAACTGGAAAACCTTTGGTCGCTTTTTGCGTGCGCAAAGAATAATGAGAGGATTTACTCAAGAACGGGCAGCTCTAGCCGCAAAGGTTTCCACACGACAATGGGTAAGATATGAACAAGGCTCACGGGTTCTTTCCAAAAGGTTTCCTTTGATAGCGAAAGCGCTGAACGTCTCGGTTGCAAGAATCGCGTATTTGGCGGGGTACAAAACCGCGCCAAAGCGCAACGATGCAAACGCACAACTTAGACGTGATTCATGACCTCCTTCGGATCGGCCGGCTAGATCTTGCTCTGGAGGGTTTCTTGCTTCTTTATTATCACATTGGCCGATTGGACCCTGGGCTCAATTCCTATTTGGACGGCGGTATTGCTCCAGCTAATTTCGCCACAGCGGTGATATCACTGGACAGATTGCCCAAATGGCTGTTTGAGGTAATAGCTCAATGCATGCAGAAGATGTTTAGCGAACGACAGGACCCAAAGTGGTTGACTTATAATCTTCGGAGGGTGGTCCTCAAAGAATGCACTGACGAGATGCAAAAGAAACTATCACCTCTGTCGCTTCAAGTACCTGGATACATACCGTGAGAGTTCACTGCACGCACTGCTTGTCAGTACATCGCGGCTATTTTCGTGTTCTCGATGAACCCGGTTTGCCAATCCAAGTGTCCCACGGCATCGTGTGAGAACATCCATTAATTCTGCTTGCACGAAAGCTTCTCAAATCCTGACCTTTTCGAGCAACTTAAGCGGTGTTCGGGCGGTGTTCATTTTCCGCTCGTCTAAGTCGCTTGCGCCTACCGAAAACTAACTTGCTGTGGTCGTCGATTATATCGTCAACAAGGACTCTGGCGACTTGCGCGTAACGGAGTAAGGTGAACAGGCTTGGTTCGCGTATGTCGTGTTCGTATTCGCTTACTCGCGCCGCAGTCAACTCGTTATCGAGAAGATTTGCCATGACTGACTGGCTAGCTCGCAGATGGTCGCGGATCTGGCGCAGCTTGCTTGGTAGATACTGTGGTCGGTGGCGAGGTTTTGTTCCCATAGTAAAGAAACGCTCGGTTGAATCGAATAGCAAGGGCGCTACAAGTACCCACCTACCCGTAGCGCCCTCAAAGCGTCACCGACCCTTTGCCCCCTCTCGGTTCGGTAACGCTCACTTTGGAGCGTCGGTGCATGTTATGTGGTGAGGTCACTATGTGGTGAGGTCACCAGCGCTCGACGCTCCGGGCCTCATGCGTTGCTGGGCATACGCATGAGACTTTCTCAAATCTCAGGAATCTTCTCTGCGTAAAGCTGGCCTATGACTGCTGCAACGAGAATGCGATGTAATAAGACTTCAAGCGACACGCCAAGCCTGTTGGCCCACTCCCGCAGGAATGCCCAATCTTTCGGCTCAAGGTCACTAGGGGTTAGTTTTACGATGGCGTAAGGGGTTTCACCCTTCGCGTGAGTGTCCGTGATAGTATTATCCGGCATGGTCGATTCCTCTCTCTTAACCAGGTTAGGAGTCGGCTGTGTAAGGGCTGGTTGTCGTTCACAGCGACGGCCAGCCCGCTCTTTTGGTGGGTGCGGCGACTATAGAAACAAAATTTTCACTTGTCAATAGAAATTATGCCGAGCCCGGCATAATTTTCCAGAATGTTATACTTGGGCCATGAAGATCATCAGCACGACTGAGGCAGCGAGGCGGTTAGGCGTAACCGCGAACAGAGTGCGTGCGATGATTAGGGCAAAGCGGTTGAAGGCAATGAAAGTCGGGCATGAGTGGCTGATCGATCCGAAAGACCTTGACGCCGTTAAGGAGCGAAAGGTGGGCCGTCCACGCAAGTCACGCAAGGGCACTAAAAGTAAAACTAGGAATTGACTTGAGAACCGGCCGTTGTATGGCGGTGGCTTTGACAAAATGAGAGCCAAGATCGGACTGTGACTTGAGTGAGGTTACTGTCGAGATCGCCATTGAAGCCATAGGTTCAAAAGCTGAGAAAGTTGCCGTTCCGTTCAGTACCACAGATAAGGACAGAGTGTCCTGTGGACTGGACGGGGCGGCATTTTTATTGCCGGTAGACCGACTGGCATCCGGTCGGTCTCAGAAAACAAATTGGACGTGCCTTAACAATCCCCTTATAGGCGGTGCTTCTGGCCTTTCGACGTGGGCCTGAATGTACTTTTCTTGAATTTAACGGCCTTTTAGCAATGTCTCCCGATTAGGAGTTTGGACGCGCGGGTGCGCCCGCGACTAGAATCCTAACGAATTCCGTTGTGCTTAAATATAGACGCACAATAGATTTGGTCTTCAATTGCCGGCCAACCCCGGTTGCCCTCTAGCCTCGATAATTATGTAAGCCGGGGTTCTTTCTATTCAGGGACGTCCTGAAGCTGTCGGCGAACCTGGCGGACTTGAAGCTTCAAGTCGCCGTAATGTTTTGTCCTCAAAACCAATCATTAATGACCGCATGGCATTAGGTGATCTCAGAACGTTAGTAAAGGCAGAAAAGGAGTTGGAGAAGGCTTTAAAGAAAGTCATCTTCATTGGGGAATCGCGCCTTTTCAATTCCACTTACTACACGAGACACATGCTTGCGGCGCGCAGAACTGTGCGCGGACAGTGGAATAGGGTGAGTTTTGTACCTCCAAGGACTCTATTTGTTTTAATGGTCCTGTGTGCTCGGCACCACGATATTTCTGAACATGGCTTTTGGGACTGCTTTCTCAAAGAGATTGGACTACCTAATGATCAGAACAGTCAGGCTGTTTGCCGCTCTCGCTTCAAAGAAGCACGTTCGTTACTAAATACTCTTCATTTTCCCGAAGGTGGCTACTCGTGTGTGACGCCGGTTCTCTACCACGCCGTAATACCGCAAACATGTGTACCGGAAATGGCTCGGTTCCTGCGCAAGCTTGATCAGGAGGTAGGTTGGGACGCAATCGCAGAAATGGAGCTTCAACAACTCGACTTCCACTTGCCAGGTGCTACCTCTTTAGCGCACGCCACTAAACCCTTAGTGCGGTTTGTCAGTGACGTGCAATCGCGCCGAATTGCTGGAGGGTTGGTCCGAGATTTATGTGAAGCTGCCTATCTTCACAAGATCGGTGAGTTCCATGCTGATGAGATTGAATTGCTGCTTCGCGACTATCCCATCCAGCAAGAGATTTGGCGACAGATGCAGATTACGGAGGAGTCTCTTGCGGGTGGCTTTTCCCTTCATTCGCTATTTACCTCACCACGATGGCAATGGGACGTTAAACACCGAGAATTGAGAATTTATGTTCCGAAACAGCGAGTTGTTGGCCCTTTACGGCCCGTTGCGCTTGCCGCCAAAGAGAAATTGGCTTCCGTGCAAGCATGTTTCACAGGTGATGGGTGGGAAATTCAACCAACTTATGTTTCGTACACGCTAATCAATTGGTCTAACAAGAGTCGACTGAAGTTCGGTTTGATTGATGAAGATGGTAATTGGTTACGACCTTGGTACATAGCCCCACTCTCTGACCGAGCGCTGTTTTTCCGTCCTAATGCAAGCGCAACTATAGGATTGCAGATAGATGCTGAACGAGGTCTTCCAGCTGGTGAGTGTCTAGTGCTGCTGCGCCAGAACCTACGTCTCCGGGACGCGCTTGGTGATGTCCAACCAATGTACCGCTGGCATTCGCCAAGAGGTTTTGAAGAATATGTAGGAATTTCAGTGATTCTCAATCCACCTGTGTCCATCCTCAACAATGAAGATGAAGTTTTGGAAGCTATACCCACCGCTTTAGAATTACGACATTCGCTACATCTAACTGGTCCGCTTTTGCCAATAGCTGATGATCCGGGAGGTATACCTGCGTTCATAACCGAACCGCCTGATCTCATCATTACGTTTAAGCGCCAAGAAGAAAAACAACATATTCGAATTCAGTGCAGGGCTTTATCCGATACGGATGGACCAAAGCTCTATCAATTTGATCTCAATAAGCTAATTGATGATGGCCAAGCATGCTGGTCTCCGGAAAAGCTGGAGATTCGCGTGCGCTTGAGCGAGGTTTTGCCGACAGGGTTGAGTGGTCGCTTCAGAATAAAGTTATTGTATGGAATACAGAATGCAGGCTACGAGCCGGTCGAATTTTTCATTTTGCCTTCTGTTCGTTTGCTTCCTTCAGAAGACGAACTGAAGACGACTTTGTTCACCTCCGAGAAGGCGCCTTTGCTCGAAATCATATGCCCGGAATGCTCTGCGCTGAGAGGTGACAACGGAAAGGTCCAATCGTTAGGTAAAGGCCGTTATCAAATATTGTGGTCGTATCAGGAGACAGACTTCAAAGCAGAACTCTGTTTCGAAAAGTTCAATATTCCTCTAAGGTGGCGACCCTTTGTTCTTCGGGCTGGAATCTCTTCGACGAATGGAATGCCCCTATGGTCCAAAGCTGCCACTGTTGTACCTGATGTTGCGCTAACGTTTTCATCGCAGTTGCACGTTGAAGCTGTACCGGCGGCGGTTTATGAGATTTACGTAGACGGCGAAAAAAAGCAATCTGGTCAGTTCGACAATGATGGACGTCTACAGTTTTCACTGGCGACCTTTTCGGAACTTGTCAGAAGTAGTCGGAAACTCGAAGTACCAGTATCGATGAAGGTACTCGTCGATGACGAGCAATATGATTTGCCGCTGATAAGAGTTCTCAAAGAACAAAATGGACAAAATGGTCAAAGCGGTGGGGCAGTGATAAGCAGAATTCCTCAGGGCCAAGCAGTTATCCACCCGAACTATGGGCTAGGCGTGCTAGAGCATTTCACGGAAAAACACATCAACAATACTTCTGTCCGAACAGCGAAGTTCTACTTTGAACGGTATGAGAGAGTGCAATTCTTCATTCCAATCAGTCGCCGTATACCCTTGTATTGGCGCTAACCAAAACCTAGTCAGCGGGGTAAATCATGGATGCAATTCATGTGACCGAAAGTCTTCGCGATAGTTTCATTCGTTACCTTCTCACAACGTTTGATGTAGGCCGCAGTAATCCAGTATTAGCGACCGCGATTCGTCGCAGCTTCGAAGCTCCTGGCGTACTCTTCCGTGGGCCATTCCTTGAATTAAATCCACCTTACGGCAAAGGTCTAACATTACGAGCCTTATCCGTTGCTGGCGTTGTAAATGAGAGTTTGTCTCGCCTGCGTGATGACATTAGTCCATCCAGAGACCGACCCTTACCGCCTGATCGCGAGCTTTATGTACATCAAGAAGCAGCGATTCGAAGAATCATTTCTCACCATCGCAACGCTGTAATTGCATCCGGTACTGGGAGCGGCAAAACAGAATGTTTCTTGATCCCAATCTTGCATGATCTTCTTAGCAATCCAGCACCTGGCGTTCGAGCGCTAATCATTTACCCCATGAACGCGCTAGTAAATGATCAACTATTGCGGCTTCGTAGATTGTTACGAGGAACGTCGATCACGTTTGGGAGGTACACGAGTGAACTCGAAATCGACGAAGCTAGAGGACGGGCAAAATCTCCTGATGCACCAATGAATGAAGTAGTGTCACGAGAAGTTATTCGAGGCTATCGTGGACGTTCGCCAAGTCCGCCGCAAATCCTGATCACCAATTACGCGATGCTTGAATACCTCTTGCTGCGTCCTGAGGATTCGCCCATTTTTGAATCTGGATTGTGGCGTTTTGTATGTCTGGATGAAGCCCACACTTATGCAGGCGCACAAGGTATTGAAGTATCGATGTTGTTACGAAGATTAAAGCATCGCCTGAATAAACGACGAGGGGAGTTGCGATGCATCGCAACAAGCGCAACCCTAACCCGTGATGATGTAAATGCTGCCGCGAGTTTTGCCGCACGTCTGTTTGGGGAAGAATTTTTGGCTGAGGACGTCATCTTCGGCGAGACATTCCTTATCAATGACACGAACACAACAGAAGACTCTTCACCCGCGGTGGAGGCATATATAGAGACTGCGGAAGCATTGAAGGCGCAACAGTTGGTTGAGAGGTTACGGGAATCCTCATCGCGGGAGAATATCCGCAGTGTCGATCTTGTGCGTGAAGTTGCGCAGGTCTTTGAAGCGTCTGGATTGGTATCCAGTGATCGCATCCGGGTCGCGCTCGGTGAAACTGCCGATGGTGACGTCGCGCGGTTTATATGGGCTGTTCTTAAAACAAACCGCCATCTCATCGAGCTTCGCGCGCTCATGCAAGATCGTCCCATCGAGTTGGACGATGTGGCACGACACATATTTGGAGAGGACCAGAACAGTCGTAATACAGAGGCGGTTTGTTCCCTTGTAGAACTTAGGTGCCCTAGCGCGCGAGTCTATTGATACGACGCCCCTACTTCCCGCGCGCTTCCATCTTTTTGCAAGAGGACCTCAAGGCGCGTGGCTTTGCATAAATCCGCGTTGCCCTGATCCAGTTGGACCAAATGAGGGTTGGAGCCGACTCTTTCTTGAGAAGCGAGAACGTTGTAATGATTGTGGCGCGGCAGTTTTTGAACTCGCAGTTTGTCGTAACTGCGGCCAACCATATATGCGGGGGTTCCAACGCGAACATTTATGGATGAGCGAGGGTCGCTATGAAGACGATCTCAACGGCCAACGGTATTTTACGTGGCGCTCCTTAACCGTTCAGCCAGATCCGGACAGCGATAATGCTGAAAGCGAAGAATCCGACACGTCAGCACTTCAGATTTGCCTGATATGTCGGCACGAAAGTGCTGACTGCACCTGTCTGCAACAATCCCAAGTAGTGACTCTCTATACAATCACCGACGCAAGGGGCAATGCGCGCGAAACCATGTCAACTTGTGCGAGATGCAAGGCTCGCACTCCTGGGGAGATCGTAACGTCAGTGCGGGTAGCGCGAAGCGCACCTCTTGCTGTTCTAACAGAGGAGCTGCTATCGGAAAACGCCACCGAGTTCTGAGCCAATTGTTAGATCCAAGGCCGGAGAGGGTCGAAAGCTGCTCACCTTTGCAGACAGCCGGCAAGGTGCCGCGCGCTATGCAGCGTATCTGCAGGCCACGGTTAATGACTCCCTATACCGACATCTGATTGCACGTGCCGCACAAGAACTAAACGGTTTAGGGAGAATTCCTGATATCGAAGAATTAGCTGAACGCTGTGTGGCATTAGCTGGAGAATATGGGATCTATGGAGACGATAATCACCATGCTACACCAGCCGAACGACGCAGACGCATGGCAGACGCTCGCGCCAGAATTACTGCGGAGTTTTGCGCTCGTACAGATCCTAGACATTCTCTATGGGCCTTAGGCTTGGTTGGGTGTGACGTTCATTTTGCTTCAAGTGAAACAGCGGAGGCATTGTCGTCGCAGTTTGACATCTCGCCTACTGAGATGATGACGGTAGTACAAGCTTTACTCGATTCAATGAGACTAGATAAAGCCGTGACTATGCCGTTAGATGTTATGGCAAACGATGAAGCCTTTGGACGGAATACGGCGACCATTCGTTATCGGCTAACGGAGGCGAATGCAAGTAATTTCGAACGGAATTGGGTTGGTAGCAGCAATCAACAAGGACGGTTTGATTATGTGCAGCGACTGCTACAAGCAACCGGACGATCTGCTGAGGTCCTAAATGTTAGGAATGGACTTCAGGCAGTATGGGATTGGCTGCATGGGCAAAGTGTCTTTGTTGGCACTGGAAACACTTCGTATCAAATAAATGTGGCTCGTCTAATCTTCGTAACAGATCACGCGTGGTATCGCTGTGATGGATGCCTGAAATTATCACGGCGCTTGATTTCGGAGAATCTAAGGATCTGCCCGTCTCGTGGTTGCATGGGCACACTGCGCGTTTGCGACCCGAACGTAACAGCTTCTGACGATCATTACCGAGTCATCTTCAGCCGTAATCCCATTACGGGATGCGGGTCGAAGAGCATACAGCTCAACTTCAACCAGGCTTGGGACGAAAATATCAAGATCAATTCATTGACGGAGACATCAATGTGCTCAGTTGTTCGACAACGTTTGAACTGGGAGTCGACGTTGGGGAATTACAAACTGTTGTTCTTAATAACGTTCCACCAACAGTCGCAAATTACCGTCAGAGAGCGGGAAGAGCTGGCAGACGCGCCGGCGGGGCTGCTTTCATTCTTACGTATGCGGCTGCTCGCCCGCATGATCGCCTTTATTTCGCAAATCCTGCCGAAATTATCGCCGGTGAGGTTTCTGTACCGAGTCTTTCGACAACCAATCGGGTGATATCAGGTAGGCACTTGAACGCGATTTTGTTGGGTGACTTCCTCCGCTACTTAGCTCGCTTGGGTCGAAGTGAACTGCTTAGTAGCGGTGCTTTCTTCGCTCCTAATTCACCTAATGGCCGACATATCGATTTTATGTCCGGATGGAATACGAATTTCCACCAGGAGCTTGTTAGGGGCATCAATCAATTTAACGTAGACAATCCAGATGCGACTGATGACAATCCTGAAGTTTGTCTGGGCCGCCTGAGCGATGCCTTACACGATCGTTGCGAGAAATTTGAACGATGGATCGCTGAATATGAACGTCTCCGCGACCATTACACACAAATCGCCAATACGTCGCACGATCGTACCGAACAGCAATCATCGGAAAAGATGCGCCGACAATTCAATGGTCTACGCCAACGTCTGCTCGATGAGCCGCTCATAGACTTTCTGTGCCGAGAGGGAATCATTCCGAGTTACTCATTCCCAATTGATGTCGTGAACCTCCGCCTTCCCGAGGACCGTCAGTACCGGGGGAATCGCTATGCAGATAAATCGTTGCGACTAGAGCGTGACAAGAAGATCGCCATCGTTGAATACGCACCGGGCGCCGAGGTTGTAGCTGACAAACACATTTGGAAAAGTGTGGGGGTAACAATAGAACAAGAACTCAACAATTTCGATTATCGCATTTGCCACACATGTCGAGACTTACAGCGATCGGAGCGTGGTGGGTTACCTATTGCCGGTGCGTGCAGAGTTTGTAGTGACATCTCGCCTGGCACTACTTACAGATACATCGATCCTGATGGCTTTACCACCGACCTCACCGCGGGTTTACGTGAGGCTGGGCTTCATGTTGACTACGGCGCTAATCGTGCTCGGTCGTTCTTACTTGCAGAAGGACAAGGTACTGAGCAAACGATTGAAGCGCATGGGCTCCCACAGATCCATTTTGCTTACCGTCGCGAGGGTCAATTAGTGGCACTAAATAGTGGTGAAGATCCTGATGGGTTCTGGTTATGTGAACGCTGCGGGGTTCACGCGCCTCCACTACGTACGCGCCGCGGTCGAGGTTCACAAAACCAATCCGGACACACTACACCGTGGGGTGAGACGCGATGTCTCGGCACATCATCTCAATATCACTTAGGCCACGCGTTTTCGAGCGACACTCTGCACCTGAGGTTCGAAAGCACTACAAATCTAATCGTTCCATCCGGCAGAAATCTTGCGTTTTGGAGATCACTTACCTACGCCCTACTAGAAGGTTCAAGTATTGGGTTACAAATTGAGCGCCGAGATTTAGATGGCGTTGTTCGGCCATTTCCAATCGCTATAACTCAAAATCCAACAGACAACTTTTCGCAGGAAATCGTCCTGTTCGACTGACGTCACAAAATCAATTTCAGTTCGAGCCATCAGAGCGCTCGATTTGGCGCCGCCCGCTGGTGTTAGAGTTCACCACATTCAAGAAGGTGAACTAGTGAACGAGTCAGAGCTCTATGGGGATCTGTTCGACTCGGTTTTGAGTGCGGTCGATATTAACGATAGATATCTACGCTCGAATCATCATGAGGCTCGGCTAAGATCATATTTGAATCGAATCGTGCCCTCGCCCCAAGGCAGAACACGGGTGAATGTATCAACACTAGCTGCGGATATTCAGCCCGGTAGACAACCAACCTATCGAACCTCTCGGGAGCAACACGATATGTTTAGTCGACTTGCTCACGACTTTCCAAACCTAGACATTGATTACGAGATTGAACGGGTGCGATCCGTCCTACCGCACGATCGCTTCATCATTCTGACGCAGACTGACGGCCGCCGCTCACGTATTGGAATCGGTGTGGGTCTAGACTTCATCAATCCGAATGGGCGTGCCCGTGCCACGGATGTACTAATTGAAGATCCCTTCTGACCTGACCGCCTCGATGTGAATTGTTATGGGTTCCCGGTAATGACGCGTAGCCGAAAGTGCAAGATGCTTTGATAGGCCATTCAAGTTCTCAGTTGTCGGGCCTCTCTAACTTGATCGTCGTTGTATAGAACGTTCCTGGCGATGGTTAAATCGAATAGCATCGTATAGCCACATTTCGCGCAGGTCCATTTCAGTAGCTCCACAATATTTCCAGAAACATCCAAATTCTTATCCAGCCCACGTCTTTCATAAAACGGGAACACCCTTGCACAGATTGCATTCTGATCTGCCAGTCCGGGACTGAGGGTATTCAATGCTCGTATTCATTTGCTGACGGCTCCTCTCTGCGATTCCCTGTTATGGCACGTAAGGCTGATTTAGTATAGTTTGCGATCGACCAAGACGAGAACTGAGACGTTTATGAACTACGATGTTGCCATCTCATTTGCTGGAGAACAACGCGCGGAAGCTCGTGCAATTGCCGATTGCTTACGAAAGGCCGGACTCAAAGTATTTTTTGATGAGTACGAAGATGCCATGCTTTGGGGCGAAGACTTGTACGAACGACTATCCGACATCTATCAAAATCAGGCGGGCTATTGCATAACTTTGGTTTCGAACGCGTACGCCGAAAAGGTGTGGACCTCGCATGAGAGGAAAAACGCTCAAGCCAGAGCCCTTAAAGAAGCTAAAGCCTATTTACTTCCGGTGCGTTTTGACAATACCGAAGTTCCAGGATTGGCCCCGACGATCGGATATCTGGATTTTACCAAGTATGGCTCTGAAGGCGTCTGTCGGGCGTTTCTAAAGAAGATTGGTAGGTTCCGTGAAACCGCAGAACCCACGAATGCGCATACCATTAACCGTTCGCACCTTGCATTCATTATTCCCGTAAATACGTCACAGTGGCTCTTTGTTCCTGTTCTAAAGTGCCGTTGGGGTACACGGGAAATATCAATGAGTGTTGAACCGGACGACCCTACCGATGGCCCAGATCTAAGCAATCTTTCTATTGGAGCCAGGATCTACTTGGGCTACGGCTTTGATGTGGCCCAGTGTAAGCTCATTAATCGGACCCAAATCACTGAACAGGGCAGACCTCAATGGGATTTAGAATTTGAGATTGAGCAAACAGACTTTGTTCCGACTTTTGAGATCAACTTTGGGGGTACTAGCGCCGATGAACTGGCAGAAAAACGCGCTAGGCGCATACTCCTAAACGAGAATCCCGGTACTGAGTCGCGGGAACTCAATAAAGCGCTGATTGAGCATTATACTGCCGGGCAAAATTCTCCCTTTTCCATTAAGAAATCGATCTTGCCAGACCTGTTTCGGCAGTATGGGGCTCAGCCTGAAAAGTTTTTAGCGATCGCCTGGATATGCGCCGTTACAATGCTTAAATTGAGCGGTTCTGTAGTACAGGTGTTGGAGTCTCCAACTTAGTTTCGAAGGAGCGTCTTTGAACGTACACTTCCGCGGCAAACGGAAGAAGGAGTACGTGAACCAACCCGCCTACGAAATTGAGATCAAGGGTAAGTGCGCACTATCTGGCGAGTAACAGTTGTTCACCACACGTCGTAACTAATGGGAAAGATGGCGACCAGTTCGGCGACCGCGACATAGATTTCCTTGATTTCTTTCTCTTGGTCATACGGTCGATAAAAGAACCTTAAGACTTGCGGATCATCGGTTTTGAAACTATCAGCGCAGACCTCGAAAGACCTGCCACTTCTAAGTGTTACTCGAAAACGTCCATCAGTTCGGCGCGGGTTGACCGGCACCAATGCCGCGACATTTTCTAACATAATGAAGCGGTCCCCCGCGAGGGAATCGTGCTTATCATATAAGACAAGCCTATTAGCTGTGATTTCGAACCGACGAAAGTTGACGGTGATCGGTTCCCCTCTTTTGGGATAAACAACAAAGGCCTGAAGTGACACTGGTTCTCTCCTTTAGCGATTGTGGAAGTCGTGGTGTCGGACGTTATGGATTGATTACTTTTATTACCACCAGCATCGCAAGGGCCAACGGCACATAGAACCACAGCAGCGTTGCTGAGAACATCGCCCCATACGGGCGACTCTTCCAGTTCTTCTTGTATTTGTCCGTACGCATTGAGAAGTCAATCTCGTCTTCGCTGCGTTGTCTGACGTCGTCGTACAGGCTGCGGAACAGGCGCTCCTCCGAAAGGAAGTAGCCATCAAGTACCCAAAAGATAAGAAGTAGAAGGTAGGCCAGCCAAAAGTAACCCTTACCGGCTCCCTGAGATGCGGAAAGGGCAAATAGACCGGTGACCAGCGTGATGGTCCAGCCGCGCAGGTAGAACAGGTTGCCGGCCATCCTGTTGATGATCCCTTGTATCATCTCGAGATGTTTGCGCTTGTTCTCGTCGTTAGGCATCGAAAACTCGTCGCTCGCACGTCGGCTGTTCGTCTATTTCTGAGTACTGTTTCCGCAACTCTCGTTGCGATGGAGCAGCCCCAATCAGCCGGGCGAACGATTGCCGTTGCGCATTAAGGTGCCGTCTTAGTTGCCTTAGTCCCTCGAGGGCTCTCGGGTGACACCGTCGCATCTGGTCCTTTCGTGGACAAAAGCACCGGATCCGTTCGCTGACCTCTGAGAGTTGCTCAAGCACAGAGGAGATACCGGGCCAAGCCTTCGTGTCATGCCTGAGTTTGTTCCAGCACTCCTCTGCTCGCAATGGATCGCGGATGTCGGCATACGCTTCGAGCAGACCGACGGCGCCGTGGGCGTATTCTCCCCAGGGCCACCGTCGATAACGCGAAAAGAATTCCTGTCCATACAAGAATGGGATTATTAACTGCTCAAAGAATGCAATGAAGGCTAACCCGCCGACAAGAAATTCCTCTTCCTCAAACGGACTGCACAGGCATGCGCTCTGATCAATCTGACTGAAATGCCGGTCATCGATTGGCTTAACGTCCAAGACATACAGAGCGGGAAGTTTGGATAAAGATGTGTCGTTTCGAGGTTTGAGCCGTACCGCAAAACTCCCTGTGAGTCGCAGTCCTCCCACTTCATCTTCGGAGTCACCGTAGAGAACTTGAAAGTGGCCGCTCTCTCCGTTGTAAGTTCCCGTGAAATCCACCACGCCCGATATTTCGTCTGACGCAGATGAGAGCCGAGGATAAGCTTGACACAGCCACGCTTTGTGGTCGTCATTCAGCATTATTGGCGGACCACGGCGCGCGTGGAACAAATCCGCGAGATTTGACCGTTACCGCAGAAGCCACTACCCCCGCAGCCGCCGCGACACTGGCAACCTCGGTAAGTTCAAGATCCGATCCAATCTTCTTACGGGCTATGTACGCTTCTTCCGCCCAGGTGCCGAGGTTGTTTCGTCCGTCATCGCTCACCCAGTCGTAAGTTTCACAAACTTCGGATAGAAGCCGGCCGTCCGACAATTGAAAGTGATCGAGTGGATTCTCGCCTGGCGAATCGGTGTTGCGATCTTGATCTTTAATGTTGTGGATAGTGAGGCCTAGAATTGCGTTTCCTCTCTTCCAGCTCTCCATAATTTCGTGACGTACCCACTTGCGGCTAGCTGTCTCCGCGCCCATGAGTACGACGGTAACACTAGTATCACTCATCTCTCCTGCGATCCATCGCTCGATCGCGGCATCACCCTCGCGCTCGATCTTCTCCCATTCAACAGCATCGACAAAGCCGTACTCATCCTCGTTGGGGATTAGATCACAGTTACGCACCTGGGCTGCGCGCCATGCGTCCCGCTCGTAGTGGAAACTGAAAAAGATTTTCCGTGCCATAGGTTCCTTTCTAAGTGAGCACCATCAGTCGAATAAGAAATGCGGTGATGAATGCTCTTCGTGTTTCTACACCGCGACACTGACAACAGCGTAGATTATTAACGTCTGTCCATACCGGGTGTCAAGTATTATGGACTTACTAGAAATGTTTTATTTATCGAGGTCCGATGCTACACTGCGGCGTGCACTCCCTCCAGGAAAAACTACTTCGCCTTTCGAAAACCAAGAACCTAGCGACGTTAAGTTTGCGCCAGATGGCGCAGTTGATCGGAGCGCCTGACGAATCCCCGCAAAAAATCAAGCACCATCTTCTTCAACTGCAAAAGAAGGGATTTTTGAGCATTGATCGAGGCAGAGGAATTATGAACAGAACGTCTCTTGAGCCGGACTGGGCTAAGGGACTGCTGAAAACGGCCTCTCGCCTTTTCTCCATTCCGATCATCGGCACCGCGAATTGTGGTCCGGCAAGCCTTTTTGCAGAACAGAACTATCAGGGCTTTTTGCGCATCTCGAGCAAGTTAATTGGCAGATCAAAACCCAGTGGTCTTTATGCGGTTAAGGCCGACGGCGCCTCAATGAACCGAGCAGAAATTGACGGGCGAAAGATTGAGGATGGTGATTTTGTAATCGTCGACAGCCAGAAGAGAAGCGTGAGCAGCGGTGATGTAGTCCTGGCAGTGATTGATGATAGAGCCACAATCAAACGGTTCATTGACGATCGCGCCAACGGTCAGATCGTGCTCATGGCTGACTCATCTTTTGATTATGCTCCGATATACCTTCACCCAGACGACGATTTCCATATTAATGGTAAAGCGATTGCCGTGATAAAAAGACCGTCCTGAGATGCTCTCCTGAATATCTGTTGAGTTACGGCGCGCTTTTCGTCGTCACAAAATCTTTGCCCAAAACAAATCAATCCTCAACCGTATCTGACTCTCCGCAAATCGCACTTCATCTAGAATCCAAATTCAGGGAGAATGCGGTTTCTTGTAAGGGTCTTCTTTGCTAATCACTATTCCAACAACAGTTCCGCAGTCTACCGATTCACCAGGTTGGGGCGTTTGAAACACGATTTTGCGTGGTTCAACTGGGGGATCGTAACGATGGGCCAAGACACGGATGTTGAGCTTCGAATTGTGCAGTGTGGTTTCGGCGGTCTTGTAATCGAGACCAACAAGCTGAGGGACACGTGTTTGTGGGGGTCGTGAGAGTCGTTCACGTCTAACTGATAAGGCGAGCCCTGAAAGAGCAATTGCGGGCAACACTATAAAAAAGAGGAGGGCAATGATCGTAAGCGTCGCTGCCAATAATGGTTTATTGCGTGTGTAGTATCCCAAAAGGAATCCTAAGAGAAAATGCATTTGAGTTTCCTGCTTTCTAAAGAATGAAAAAACAAGGAGCACTAACGCTCATTTTTGTTTAGCGGTTGGTGAGTGATTCGGGTGAACCGACAGTTATGACTGGCTAAGGTTTGAAACCGATCTCGCTCCAAAATCTGTTTACTTCGTCGAGAGGTTCATTTCTAAGAGTCGCGTACCATTCAGAAATCGTAAGACTTCTGAGTCTTACATTTGCTCGTATTGCATCATCAATTCCCTTGGGTCCATTCCAGCAAAGGACGTTTGTTGTGCTGCGTATTTGCAGTTCTCTGGAATCGTTTAGCCGCTGTGACGATCAATCTGGCGAGCTGTCGACACACCGCGGGATTCGTTCTGTAATCTGCGTCAAAGGCAATCAGCGCGGTATAAGGTCTGGCTGCTTTGACGAGTTCACTGTGAGAGCAGGTTACTCCCGATGTGGCGATCACACGTGGCGTTCGGTCTGAATCGTACTACGGTGTCAGCCTTCAACGCTCCTTCAGTGATAAGCACCGTTTCGCCTGGAGGAAGCTTCTCTTTAACAAAAGTGAAATGTATTGGTGTTCCAGAGCTGGTGCCATGTCGTTCTTGTGGTGATGAAAGCCAACAGTATCTATTCTCATCAGACGAAATATCATTTGCGTGTAATCTGATTTGGCAGGCTTGAATCAGTCCGTTTGCGTCTTTATACGGTATTACCAGAAGCGGCATCAGGTAGTTGCGCGGTTTCCAAATGTGGACCACGCCAGATAGTTCCTGCCAGAATCCTGGTATGCCTACCACGCCTGCTCCTGAATGAGATTGGGCGTATGCGGGGAAGCGGGCGCTCACATAATCATTCAAAATACCAGCAAGTGTTGCGCGCTCCCGTTTTGTTCGAGGCAGTGCTCCGTAGCTGGTTGCGTGTTCCTCAAGCAGTCCTCGTGACAGCAACCCTCCTGGGCAGGTGACAAGTTCCTGCCTGTAATTCGAAGCTGGAGAGATCCGTATCAATTCCCGAAAAACAGCGTCTCTGATTTCAAGAGAAGCCAGCGGAATTGATTGGCTCATGGGCCTCTGGATTCTTGGTCGAATCGTGATGAATGGAATCTCGGGATGGACGTGTATGTTTCCACCGTTGCGGGACAGCCCGCGAGATCCCGCACTGATGCGCATGCAGATGGAAGTACCTTCGTCCCTTGAGAAGCCACAATAAGTCGGTTTGCCACAAATCCGACACGGACGTTTTTTGCTAACGCGCTTAAAGCCTACCGAAATCATAGGATTACGTTTTTACTGGCCCTTTCTACGAGGTCGTCGCGCAATTTCATTTTATGCCGGACAAATTTCATTTTATGCCGGACGAATTTCACTTTATGCCGGACAAATTTCATTTAATGCCGGAACCCACACAACGTCTTCCCTGGCTGTTCGTGGCGAACTCTTGCTGAATGAGCATTCATTCAGTATCATGTCCGGACCTTAAACTGGCGGGATTGTCTGATAGAGGAGTGGGAGAGCGATGAGGATTGAGAAGGCGGCGGTGCTTGGAGCTGGAACCATGGGGGCGCAGATTGCCGCGCATCTCGCCAACGCCGGGGTGCCGACGTTGCTGCTGGACATCTCCGCCGCGCGAGTTGACTCCCGAAGAACAGGCAAGGGGCTGACGCTCGAGAGCCCGCAGGTGCGCAATCGCATCGCTCGCAGCGGACTCGAAGCTGCCGTCAAAGCGAAGCCCGCGGCGTTCTTTACGCCCGACTTCGCGTCACTCGTCACCGCGGGAAATTTCGACGACGACCTCGCCAAAATCAAAGATTGCGATCTGATCATCGAAGCTGTCGTCGAAAACCTCGACATCAAACGTTCGCTCTACGAGCGCGTCGAACAACATCGCCGGCCCGGTTCGATCGTCGCTTCAAACACGAGCGGCATTCCGATTCACCTACTCGCCGAAGGCCGCTCTGACGACTTCAAGCAACATTTCCTCGGCGTTCACTTTTTCAATCCGCCGCGTTACCTGCATCTCGTCGAAATCATTCGCACTGAATGGACCAAGCCGGAAGTCTCCTGTTTTCTCTACGGCTTTCTCGATCAACGTCTCGGCAAAGGTGTGGTGCCTGCGAAGGACCGTCCAAACTTTATCGCCAATCGCATCGGAACTTTCGGCGCGCTCTACACGATCAAGACGATGCTCGACGACGGTTACTCGATCGAAGAAGTCGACAAGATGACTGGTCCAGCCGTAGGTCGCCCGAAGAGCGCAACTTTTCGAACTTTCGATCTCGTCGGTCTCGACGTCTTTACTCACGTCATCAAGAACCTTTTCGAGGCTCTGCCTGAAGACGAAGAGCGCGAGATGTTTGTCGTGCCTGAAGTGCTCGCAAAGATGGTCCAACGCGGCCTGCTGGGCAACAAGACCAAGGCCGGGTTTTACAAGAAGCAAAAAGGCGAAGGCGATAAACGCGAAATCTGGACGCTCGACACCGCAACGCTCGATTATCGCCCTTCTGAAAAGGTCAAACTGCCTTCGCTCGACATGGCGAAGAACATTGAAGACCGTACCCGAGCGCATCAAGGCTCTGACGTGGGGTAAAGATCGCGCGGGGGCATTTTTGTGGAAGACGATTTCACGCACGCTCACGTACGCAGCCAAACGCATTCCCGAAATCGCGGACAACGTAGTCGAAGTCGATCGCGCGATGCGCTGGGGTTTTGGCTGGGAGTTGGGGCCGTTTGAAGTTTGGGATGCGATCGGCGTCGAGAAGTCTGTGGCGCGGATGAAAGAAGAGGGGATGACGGTTCCCGCGAACGTCGAACAGATGCTGGCTGTTGGCGCCACTTCCTTCTACAAAAAAGAGAACGCGCAACAGTTTTACTTTGATTTCGCGGCGGGCAAATACGTTCCGCTCAGCGATCCGCCAGGGGTTCTGATCCTCAAGTCGATCAAAGATCAGAAAGACGTTATCAAGAAAAACGCGGGTGCTTCGCTGATCGATATCGGCGACGGTGTTGCGTGTCTCGAGTTTCACTCGAAGATGAACGCTATCGGCGGCGACACGCTTCAGATGTTGAAGTATTCGCTTGCGGAAGTTGAAAAGAATTTTGTCGGACTCGTCGTGGGCAATCAGGGTGCGAAACTTCTGCGTCGGCGCGAACATCATGCTGATGTTGATGGAAGCGCAGGAAGAAAACTGGGACGAGCTCGACATGATGGCGCGTGTATTTCAGAACGCGACGATGAGTTTGCGTTACTCGCCAAAGCCCGTCGTGGTCGCGCCTTTTCAGATGGTGTTTGGCGGTGGATGTGAAATGGTGCTGCATGCCGATCGAGTAAGGGCGGCGGCAGAGACTTACATAGGACTCGTCGAGGTCGGCGTCGGAATTATTCCCGCGGGCGGCGGCACGAAGGAGATGTTGTTGCGCGTCCTCGATTCGATTCCGAAAGGCGTCGACGACGCAGATCCGTTTCCATTTGTGAAGCGCGCATTCGAGACGATTGCACTTGCCAAGGTTGCTACATCAGCGGAGGAAGCAAGATCGCTCGGGTTCCTATCTTCCGACGACACGATCTCGATGAACGTCGATCGCTTGATTGCCGACGCCAAAAAAGAAGTGTTATCACTGGCCGCGACTGGCTATGTTGAGCCGCAGCAACGCCAGGACATTCTGGCGTTGGGCAATTCGGCGCTCGCCACTTTGAAACTCGGTATTCACCAGATGAAGCGCGCGGGATATATTTCAGATCACGACGCCGAGATCGGCACGCAGCTAGCGCGCATTTTAACCGGCGGCGATCTTAATCACCCAACGCGAGTCTCTGAACAGTATCTCCTGGACCTCGAGCGTGAGGCGTTTCTATCACTCGTGGGCAAACGCAAGACGCAGGAGCGCATCGCGCACATGTTAAAAACCGGGAAAGCCATTGAGGAAAGGGCTTAAAGGTAGCAATATGAGAGACGCAGTAATCGTATCAGCAATTCGCACGGCGGTCGGCAAGGCTCCCAAAGGAACTTTGCGCACGACGCGCCCGGATGAAATGGGCGCGACGGTGATCAAGGAGGCAGTTGCGCGCGTCCCCGGTCTTTCGACTTCCGAAATCGAAGACGTGATCATGGGGTGCGCGATGCCCGAAGCCGAACAGGGCATGAATGTCGCGCGTGCAGCGGCAATTCGCGCCGGCTTGCCGGTCGAAACGAGCGCGATGACGATCAATCGTTTTTGTTCGTCGGGGTTGCAGTCGATTGCGATGGCGGCCGATCGAATCAGGAGCGGCGGCGCGGAAGTGATCGTCGCCGGCGGTTTGGAAACGATGTCGATGATTCCGATGGGCGGCCACATCATTCGTCCTAATCCCTATCTCGTCGACCACTATCCCGATTTTTATCTGAACATGGGACTCGCCACCGAGAACGTTGCGCGCAAGTATGAAGTCAGTCGCGAGGAGCAGGATGAATTTGCGCTGCGTTCCCACACACGCGCGGCGGCGGCATTGGATGCGGGGAAGTTTACCGACGAGACTGTGGCGCTGAACGTCGTTCTCGAAGAGTTGGATGAAAAAGGAAAGAAGCAGCGACGCGAAGTCGTGTTTGACAAAGATGAAGGTGTGAGGCGCGATACGTCAGCCGAAGGTCTTGCAAAACTGAAGCCTGCGTTTCACATGAAAGGTACGATCACCGCGGGCAACGCGTCGCAGATGTCAGACGGCGCTGCGGCGGCGATTGTCATGTCCGACTCGCGCGCGCGTGAGTTGGGCGCGAAACCGATGGCGCGGTTTGTTGCTTATGCGACTGCCGGTTGTCCGCCGGAGGAGATGGGCATCGGACCGGTGTTCGCGATTCCGAAGGCTTTGAAACTGGCGGGTCTAACACTCGCGGATATCGATGTGATCGAGTTGAACGAAGCTTTTGCAGCGCAATCACTCGCAGTCATCAAGACTTTGGGACTGGATCCGGAAAAAGTTAACGTCAACGGTGGCGCGATCGCGTTGGGCCACCCGCTCGGCTGCACGGGGGCAAAGCTCACCGCCAGCATCCTGCGCGAACTGGAACGCCGCAACGGACGATACGGAATGGTAACGATGTGTGTCGGCGGCGGCATGGGCGCCGCGGGAATTTTTGAACGACTGTAACAGCCATGACAGCGTCTGAAGTTTTCGAGTCAGTAACCGGAAGTGGGAGCAGCGATTTCGCTATTCTGGTCGCGATTCTCGACAAACATGGGCCATGGTGTTTGATTGGAGGCCTGGCAGTCAATTGTTATGTGGAGCCGGTTTACACACTCGATGCGGACATCGTTGTAGTCTCGACGCAGTTGCAAGCAATTCGTAACGAGTTGATTGCGGCGGGCTTTGCAGTTGAGGAGTTTCCGCATTCGCTCAACGCGAAGATGGCGGGCAGCGACCTGCGTATTCAGCTTAGTCTTGATCCGCGTTACCAGGATTTTCTGACGCGAGCCAATGTTCTTGAAGTGCTCGGTCAGAAAGTGCCCGTTGCCTCGCTGGCCGATGTGGTGCGCGGCAAAGATCTGGGCCTGGTAGGGATGCGCAGCGCAGGGCCACAAAGCGAAAGAAAGATGAATTGGATTTGATGAGGATACTCGAGACTTATTCCGAGACTCGCGACTCAATGCCTGAAGCAATCAAAACCCAGGTACCTGAATAGAGCAGATAGAGGAGGTAGAGCAAAATGTCAGCCGTAGCCGAACAAAAACAGCTTGTCAAAGGCGGTGCGTTCCTGATTGAGGAGCGTAGTCCGGAGGAGATCTTTACGCCCGAAGACTTTACCGAAGAACATCGTATGATTGCCGACACGACGCGGCAGTTTATCGATAACGAGGTTTCGCCGCGCATCGACGAACTCGAGAAGCATGATTGGAAACTCGCACGTGAACTCGTCGGAAAGGCGGCTGACCTCGGGTTGATCGGCGCAAATATTCCCGAAGAGTATGGCGGGCTCGGTCTCGATCAAACGAGCGGCGCGCTGGTCGGCGAGAACATCGGACGCTCGGCTTCCTTCGCTACCACACTCGGCGCGGAAAGCGGCATCGGCCTGATGCCCATCATCTATTTCGCCACTGATGCGGCGAAACAAAAGTATCTGCCGAAGATCGCGTCCGGCGAGTTGATCACGGCTTACGCACTGACCGAAGCGGGTTCAGGTTCCGATGCGATGGCGGCAAAGGCGACGGCGCGTTTGAGCGAAGACGGCACGGAATACATTCTCAACGGCGAGAAGATGTGGATCACGAACGGTGGATTCGCCGACATCTTTATCGTGTTTGCCAAAGTCGATGGCGACAAGTTCAGCGCGTTCATTGTCGAGCGGCAGCCGGGACTGACCTCGGGCGCTGAAGAGCACAAAATGGGTATCAAGGGTTCGAGCACGACCGCGCTCGTGCTTTCCGATGTGCGTACTCCGGTCGAGAACCTGCTCGGCGAGGTCGGCAAAGGTCACAAGATCGCCTTCAACGTGCTGAACATCGGACGATTCAAACTCGGCGCCATGTGCGTCGGTGGGATGAAGTTGATGGTCCATGAGTCGGTCCGTTACGCAAACGAGCGTCACCAGTTTGGAAAATCAATTTCTTCGTTCGGCGCGATCAAGGCGAAACTTGCCGAACAGGCTATTCGCACGTGGGTCGGCGAGTCGATGATCTATCGCACGCTCGGGCATGATCGAAGCGCGCCTCGGAGCTGTTGATTCGAAAGACATGGACGCACGTCTGCGAGCGATCGAGGAGTATGCCGCGGAATGTTCGATCATCAAGGTCGCGCTTTCGGAGTATTGCGATTTCGTAGTTGACGAGATGGTCCAGATCTACGGCGGCTATGGTTACTCCGCCGATTATCCGGCCGAACGTGCTTATCGCGACTCACGTATCAATCGTATCTTTGAAGGCACAAACGAAATCAATCGCATGCTGATTCCCGGCCGCCTGATGAAGAGCGCGCTGAGCGGCAACTTGCCGTTACTGCCCGCCGCACAGGCCCTCATGGATGAAGTGCTTTCACCGCAAATGGGTGGTTTTGACGACGACGACACGTTACTTGCCGTCGAACAAAAGCTTACTACCAACGCCAAGAAAGTCGCCCTCATGACTCTCGGCACGGCCGCGCAAAAGTACATGATGAAGCTCGGCGAGCAGCAGGAAATTCTGATGGGCATAGCCGACATCATCATGGACACGTATGCGATGGAAAGTGCCATCCTGCGTGCGCGGAAACTGGCTGCGTCGCAGAGCGAGGCCGCGGCCGCGCGTTATCTCGACATGACGCGTGTGTTCTGCAATGACGCGGTCATACGTATCGAAGCAAAAGCGAAAACTACACTTGCGGGAATGTCCGAAGGCGATGAATTGCGAACGTTGTTGGCCGCGCTGCGCCGGTTCACGAAGTTGCAGCCGATGAACACGATCGTAGCTCGACAAAGAATCGCCGACGATCTGATCGCCGCCAACAAGTACATTTACTAGCCACAAAGACACAGACAGCAAAAGCAGGTAAATGCGCGTCGTCCCTATTTCAGTCCCCACGCCGTTTTACATCGGCCCCGTGAACGTCTATCTGATCGCCGAAGATCCGTTGACCATCATCGACACGGGGCCAAAGACTAAAGAGGCGGCCGAGGCGCTGCGCGCGGGATTGCGCAAAGCCGGTTTTCTGGTTTCAGACATTCGTCGCATCGTGCTGACTCACGCACACGAGGATCATTGCGGCCTCGCCCGGTCCGTGCGTGATGAGGCGAAGAACGCCGAAGTGTTTGTTCACAACTGGGAGACTGGCCATCGTCACAGCCGTCTCGAGTATGAAGACCATCGCGACGTTGCTTGTGCGTGCCGGTGTTCCTGACGACGAGATCGAGCGCATGCGCGGCATGTACGCTCGTATGCGCAAGTATGCCGACTCCTTCGGCGACGATGAATACAAGTCGCTTTGGGACGAGGCGGAACTCGAGTTTGAATCGGGAAGTCTTCGCATTCTTCACACGCCTGGTCACACACCCGGCTCCTGCTCGTTTCTGCGCGAAGCCGATCGCACGATAATCGCCGGCGATTGCGTGTTAAAGCGAATTACTCCGAATCCGGTGCTCTCGCCCGATCCGATCGATCCATCGAGACGTTTTCCTTCCCTCTCGGAATATCTCGTCAGTTTGGCGCGACTGCGTTCTTACTCGCCCACGCTCGTGTACGGCGGGCACGGCGATCCGATAAACGACTATGAGGAACTCTTTCATCGCTACTTCCGGGCGTTTCAGGAACGGCAATCACAGGTGATTTCCCTCCTTGGCAAAACCGGCGTGACCGCATGGGATGTAGCGTTGAAGATGTTTCCCAGCGCTGACGACGTTCATCGCTTTTTGTCTGTTTCGGAAGCGGTTGCTCACCTCGACCTCGCTCACACCGAAGGAAAGATCGCGTACGAGTTAAACGGACATAAGGACGTATACAGACCACTCGGCGTGCATTAAATCCCGCTTTGAATTTCCGCCGCACTATCCGAGATTCCGGTTAAATTTTTTTGGAACCGCGCGGAGAAATTCGCGTGTAAGTCGAAAACTCTTCCGGAGGAAATTTCTGCATGAAAACAAAATACTTATTTGGTCTCCCGGCCGTAATTATTTTGGTCGCGGGTATCACACTCGCCCAGCAACCCGCGCCGCCACCTTCATCGCCAGCCCCTCCTGACGAACCTTTTGAACGCCACTTTTCGATTCTTGTTGATGGCGGCGGTTTTCTGGGTGTCTATGCTGAAGACATCAACCGGGAAAACATGGGTCGCTATAATCTGAACCAGGTGCGTGGCGTCGGCGTCACCCAGGTAATCAAAGACAGTCCGGCTGAAAAGGCTGGTTTGCGAAAAGACGACGTCATCCTTCGCATCGACGGCGAGAATGTTTCAAGCGTGCGCAAGCTGAACCGGCTCGTTTCAGAGATGGCGCCTGACCACAACGTCAGGGTCGCTCTGAGCCGTGGCGGCGCCGAACAGGAAGTCACCGCAACGATCGGCAAACGCAATAACTCCAGCATGGTCCGCGATCTGCTCTCCGCTCATCAAGAGCCATGGAAATGGGAAGGACCGGATCCGAAGACGTTTAAGTTTGAACAACCGGGCTTCGGCCGAGACAACTTTGGCAACAGCGCGGACCTGAAGTTCATGCTCAGCAACAGCCGTAGAATTGGCGTGAGCACGATGGAACTGACCAAACAGCTCGCCGACTATTTTGGCATCACCGGCGGAAAGGGCGTCCTGGTAACTTCCGTAAGCGACGATGGACCAGCGGCAAAAGCAGGCGTCAGGGCAGGCGACGTCATCACGGCGATCGACGGCGAAGCAGTTGATTCGCCGGGTGATGTTTCACGAGTAATCAATCGCAAGAAAGAAGGCGAAGTTGCACTTACCGTTATTCGTAACAAGTCGCAACAAACAATTCGCGTAATGCCGAGAGAAGGCGGTGGTTTTTCAGGGACGATGGGCACGCCGACGATTGGACGTCGCATCGTGATACCGCGGATCCAGATTCCGGAAATCGACATCGCGATGCCGTCGATCAATATCGCAATGCCACGCGTGCGTGTGTCGAGACCGGTGCGCCGTCCGATTTAACCGATCCAAATTGAAGAGCCACAAAGAGGCACAAAAATCACGGACCTTTTTTAATGAGTGCTGTGTTTTTTGTGCTTTCTTGTGGCTGACTTGCGTCAAACGTATTGGTTGTGTGATGATCCGAATCCGATGGTAACCGTCATAATCAGCCCTGATCTTTTGAGGAGTGCATAGAGTGAAAGCGGAATTGCAGCAGTTAATCGCTTTGCAGAATCTTGATACCAGTATACGGAAACTAGAAAAAGACCAAGAAGCGATACCTGAAAGGCGCGCCGAGATCGAAGGAGAGTTCGATCAGCGCGCCTTTGAAATTAGGGCGCTTGAAAGCCGGCGCGATGAGGCCAAACACACACGCGCGCGTTTGGAAAACGAAGTGGTCGACCAAAGAGGCCGCGCCGAGCGTGCCGAGCGAAATCTGATGTCGTCGAAGAAGCAGGATGAATACACTGCCGCGATTCGCGAAGCCGATGCCGCTCGTAAACAGATTTCGGCTTTGGAGACCCAAATCCTCGAGCAACTCGAAACTCTCGAACAATCGGAAGCCGCTTTGAATGAACGAGCCGCTGAGATTGCCAGTTTGAACTCTGATCGTGAAGCTCGTCTGAAAGCGTTTGACGACCAGTCGGGATCGATTGCGGAACGCCTGACCGTAGCGCGCAAGGAGCGAGAGGAAGTTTTTGCAAACCTGCCAAAAGCGATGAGCGCGCTTTACTCCAGAATCAAGGCTCGCATCCGGGATGGCGTTGCCGTTGCGGAAGCGCGCAATCGTTCGTGTACCGCGTGCTTCATGTCGCTTCGCCCACAGGTTATGTCTGAAATCCGGCGCGGTGAGGAGATCCTCACCTGCGACAATTGCGGGCGTATTCTTTACTGGGTTCCGACGGAATCAATTCAGGCCGATGCGGCAGCGCCTCAGCCCAACGTTGCCATCACTTAACAGATTCAGGATTTAACAGTTAGAAATTCAAGGGGTGTTTCTATGCGTGTGCTTGTCACGGGTGGCGCGGGCTACATCGGAAGCGTAGTAAGTGAAGAGTTGGTGAGCGATGGTCACCACGTTGTTGTTTACGACAACCTCGTCAAGGGACATCGCCAGGCGGTTGTTGCGGGAGCTGAATTTGTTGACGGAGACTTGCTCGACGCTGACCGTCTTCGACAAACACTCAAAGACAATCGCATAGAAGCAGTGATTCACATGGCCGCATACTCACTGGTCGGCGAGTCGTGTGAGAAACCCGGGAAGTATTACCACAACAACGTCGTCGCCGGGCTCGTGTTGCTCGACACGATGGTCGATTCCGGCGTGAAGAAGATCGTCTTTTCCTCCACCGCCGCGACTTATGGCGAGCCTGAAGCGCAACCGATCTTCGAAACTGCGTCCACCAATCCCACAAACCCCTACGGCGAAACCAAGCTCGCGTTCGAACGAGCGATGCACTGGTACGAACAGGCACACGGGCTGCGATACGCGTCTTTGCGTTACTTCAACGCCGCCGGAGCAAGCGAGCAATGTGGTGAAGATCACGATCCCGAGAGTCACATCATTCCGATCACGTTGCAGGCCGCGACAAGCAAACGCACTCACGTCGAGATTTACGGAGACGACTATCCGACTCCGGACGGAACCTGCATTCGCGACTATATCCACGTGATCGATCTGGCGCGCGCGCACATTCTCGCCCTCGACGTATTAAGTGACCGAAGTGCAATTTACAACCTCGGGTGTGGCGGCGATGGTTACAGCGTGCGTGACGTTATCGATACCGCACGTCGCGTGACCGGCAGAGAGATTCCGGTTCGCATGGGACCTCGACGGGCGGGTGACCCGGCTGTTTTGATCGCGAGCTCGGATAAGATCAAGAGTGAACTCGGATGGCAGCCGCGTTTTCAGGACCTCGAGAAGATCGTCGAGTCAGCGTGGAAGTGGATGTTGGCCCATCCGGAGGGGTATGGGGAGTCTTAGGTCTTGGGTTTTTGGTCTTAGGTCTTTGGTCTTCGACCCGAGTTAAGCCAAAGACCCCAAAGACCAAAGACCCAAAACCAGCTAACCACTTCGCCCCACAATATCAAACTCAAACTTAATCTTATTCTTCACTCGCACCAACCCATGGAACGCTGACGTCGCTTTCACTCCGTAATCGTCACGGTCGATACTGAACTCACCAACAGCGCGAAGATTGTTTCCATTCAGCGTAACCACCGCAGGTATCGAGATTCGTTTGGTAACTCCGTGCAGAGTCAGATTACCGTCGATCTTCACCTCATGACGATCGGCGCTCGAAGTCTTTACAGTCACATTCGTGCTTTGAAACGTGATGTCGGGATACTTGTCCGGATGCAGCACGATCTCGCGCAACTCTTTGTTGATGATCTCTTTTTGCGGCTCGGTGAAGTCGGCGCCGGTTTCGTGCAACGAAGCGGCTTTTACCACGAGGCGAAGCGATGCGGGTGTAATCGTGTTCGGAGTGATCTCAACTCGTCCCGTAAACTCGCGCGCTGCAAGATGATGATTATGTCCTTTGAACCAAAGCAGCCCGCCGGCGTTTGCGTGGGCCATGAATTTGCTTTGGCCGGAGTCGAGATTATAAGTTACCGTTGCCGCCGCCCCCGACAAAGATACCGGAGCCAGGCTTGCGATCAACAGCAGACTGATGGTTATTATTCTCATTGTAGATCCCCCAAAAGCCGATGGTCCGAGTCTGAAACTAGGCCAACTGTGTGCCGGTTGCATTGTGAAGTTCTGCAGATAGTTTTACGTTTGAATTATGGTGAAACGAACGCGTCAAAAGGGCGGAACAGTAATCACGGTCGAAGAGTTTCTCAGCCTGGACCGGCCGAAAGGCGACCTGCTGCTGCAGATTGGACGCGAGCAGGTTTCGGTTACGAGTTTGGACCGCATTTACTGGCCCGACGAAAAGCTTACGAAGTTTGATCTGCTCAGCTACTATTTGAAGGTCGCGGATTACATCATGCCGTTTCTGCGTGACCGGCCGGCGATACTGCAACGCTACCCTCGCGGCATAAATGCTCCGATGTTTTTTCAGCAGGACCTCGACAGCGCGCCGGAGTTTATAAAGACCGCGACACTCACGAACCAGGAAGGACGCCAACTTGATTACGGCGTCTATTCGACGACAGCATCGTTACTTCATTTCGTAAATCTCGGCAACATCGAACAGCACCCGTGGCATTCGACGATCAAGAAACTCGACAAGCCTGACTGGATCGCAATCGATCTCGATCCGAAGCGTGCGCCATGGGAGAACGTGCTCAAGGTTGCGTTGCTGGTGAAGGAAGTTGCGGATGAGATAGGCCTCGAAGCGTTTCCAAAAACTTCCGGATCGTCAGGCGTTCATATTTACGTGCCGCTGAAGCCGGCAAACGAATACGACAAGGTTGCGGAGTTTGCGCGTCTCTTCGCCACCGAGGTGGCAGGGCGTGCGCCGCAGATCGCCACGGTCGAGAGAACGATCGCGAAACGAAAGAGCACGCAGGTTTATGTCGACTGGATGCAGAACGCGAGAGGCAAGAGCCTCGCCGCGGCATTTACGGCGCGTGCAAAACCGCACGCGACCGTGTCGATGCCGTTAACCTGGAAACAGATCGAGAAAGGTGTGAAGATCACTGACTTTACGATTACGAATGTGCCCGAGCTGCTGAAGAAGAAAGGCGATGCGTGGGAAGGGTTTTTTGGGGCGAGGCAGGCGCTGAAGTTTTAGTAAAAGATATTTTCCATTTTGGAGTGCGGCGGCTTGACGCCGCTTTGTCGTCGAACACACATATTCGGAACAAAGCGGCGTCAAGCCGCCGCACTCCAAGATGACAAATGGAAAAATAATTCACCCTTGACGATTCAAGCCCTCCCCGCGTATTCTCCCAGTCGAGTCGTTATGCACCTGAACTCCTATCGCTATTATTACTATTACGGCCCGCTCTCCTGTGGGAGGGACGGTCAGGCGATGGGCTGTCAGCGTGCGTCGACGATGTAGCACCTAAGACAAGTTTCCTAAACCGGCCATCAATCCCACGAGGATTGGTGGCCGTTTTTATTTCCGAAACACCCCGGCCCTGAATTGAGAGGTAACAGAAATGATCACCGCAACTGAAACTCAACCCTTACTCGATCATGTCGATATGCGCATGGTCACTGCAAACCAGGACCAGGAGATTCTCGATCGCAACGCGTTAGTCCAGCTCGATCCGGACCATCCGGGCTTTCGCGACCCCGAATATCGCGCCCGGCGCAACGCGATCGCGCAGATCGCCATGACCTACAAACCCGGCTCACCGATTCCTGCCGCTCCTTACACCGAACTCGAACACGGCGTTTGGCAAACAATCTGGAAAGCGCTTGGCCCTGCGCATCGTGAACATGCGTGCGCCGAGTATCTCGATTGTATTGAACGTCTCGACTTCGATAGCGATCGTATTCCGCAACTCGACGAAGTCAGCCGCAAGGTTGAAGCTATCAGCGGCTTCCGGTTGGAGCCGGTCGCCGGATTGGTTGAGCCGCGCGTTTTTCTCGAGTCGCTGGCGCGAGGTGTTTTTCTTTCAACGCAGTACATTCGTCATCATTCCACACCGCTTTACACGCCGGAGCCCGACGTGGCCCACGAGATCATCGGTCATGCGGTGACGCTGGCAAGCACGCGTCTGGCGGAACTCAACCGGCTCTTTGGCGAAGCAGTTAAGCGAACAAAAGTCACGAGCGAGCTGGACCGGCTGGCCCGTGTTTACTGGTTCACAATCGAGTTTGGCGTCTTGCGTGAAGATGGCCGGATCAAGGCTTATGGAACCGGTTTGTTGTCCTCGGCCGGTGAGCTGGCTGAGATGCACAAAGCTGAGCTGCGGCCTTTGGATTTGGAAGCGGCGGCGAATCATGTTTACGACCCAACTCACTTTCAGTCGATGCTGTTTTGTGCAGCGTCGTTCGACGAGATGTATGGAATGCTGCGTGAGTTTTTGATCAGTTGGTAGGTGTTGAGAAATAAGAAGCGGGGGCAAGCCACCTTCCTGACTTGTTCTTTCATCGGTCTGAGAACAAGTCGGAAGTGAGGAGAAGAACAAGTCAGGAAGAGGGGCTTGCCCCGCTTTCCGACAACTAACGTTACTGTGTTTTCGGATGGGGCTTGTGGTTTTTGGATCGCAGGCCCACAAAGTGATCTGATTTGCTGGGGAAATCCTGAGGCACTCGATCACCTTGCGCGGCATTCTCGTTGCTTACGGTCTTTTTGCTCCTCCCTGTTAACAACAAAGCCCGCCAGTGATGTCAGGAGGTTTTATGCTAAGCAAAAGAATCGCATGGTTCCTTCCGTTCTTGATGCTGGTAGCCGCTCTCCCTGCGACTCCCACAGCATTGGCCCAGTCAACCGCAATGCTTCAAGGCACGGTTACCGATTCGAAAGGTGCTGTGCTACCGAACGCAACCGTCGTCGCCAGAAACAGAAGCACCTCTTCTGAACGCACGACCCAAACCGACAACGATGGGAATTATCAGCTCGCAGCTTTACCGGTCGGACTCTACGCCGTCGAGGTAAGAATCCAGGGCTTCAAGACCCAGGTCGCGGACCAGGTGACACTGGAAGTTGCAAAAACGGTCGTTCAGAATTTTCAGATGGAAGTCGGCGCGATCACCGAGCAGGTTTCGATCTCTTCGGATGTGCCGGTGATCGAGACTGCCACAACTTCAGTCGGTACGGTTATCAACCAGCGAACGGTCCAGGAGATTCCACTCAACGGCCGCCACTTCGTCGATCTCGGCCTGCTTATCCCCGGTTCCGTGACGCCGCCGCAAAACGGTTTTCTGACAGCGCCCCTCCGCGGCCAGGGATCGTTTGCATTCAATACCGCGGGCGGTCGTGAAGACACAGTTAACTTCATGATTAACGGGATCAATCTCAACGACATGGTCCAAAACCAGATCACGTTTCAACCCTCCATCAACACCGTGCAGGAATTCAAGGTGGATAATTCCACTTTCAGCGCTGAGTACGGTCGAAACTCCGGCGCGATCGTAAACATTGCGACACGCTCCGGCACGAACGAGTATCACGGAGAGTTGTTTGAGTTCCTCCGCAATGAAGCGCTCGACGCGCGTAATTTCTTCGACCGGTCAGCGAAACCGCCTCCATTCAAGCGCAACCAGTTTGGACTCAACATAGGCGGCCCGGTGAAGTTGCCGCGGTTTGGCGAAGGTGGACCAGTCTTCTCATACGACGGCAAAAATCAGACCTTCTTCTTTTTCAGCTACGAAGGTCTTCGCCAGCGACAGGGGCTAACGCTCACCAGCAATACTTTGACAGATGCACAACGCGCGCTGGTCACGGATGCGACGGTGCTTCAACTGCTGCCGCTGATCCCACGCGCGACGAGTGTCGAGCTCGTTAACGGTATCCCGACCGGAAGATTTGCAGGTTCGGATACGGCGCCCGTCGATATCGATCAGTGGACCGGCGACGTGAGTCACAACTTCAGCTCCAAAGATCGTCTGCATGGTTACTACGCATTTCAGCGTGATAGACGTGGTGAGCCAAACCTCCAGGGAAACACGCTTCCCGGATTTGGCGATACACGCCAGTCGCGGCGCCAAATATTCACCTTGAATGAAACGCACATCTTTGGTCCAAATCTCACGAACGAAGCGCGTCTGGGCTTCAATCGCATTAACATCACGTTTACTCCCAACTTGCAGGTCAATCCCGCCGACTTCGGAATCAACAACGGCATCAATCAGGAGATCGGCCTACCGCAAATAAGTATCACCGGCTTCAACTTCAACATCGGTGGACCCGCAGGCTTTCCGCAGGGCCGTGCCGACACGACCGTCGTCGTATCCGACACGCTCAATTATTTGCGCGGAAACCACTCGTTCAAGTTTGGCGGTGAAGGGCGACGGTTTTACAACAACAACTTCACGCTCGATACCGGCACATTTACGTTTCCCAACGTCAACAGCTTCATCGCCGGCAACGCCAACTCGTTCAGCGTGATCATCGGCGATCGTTCGAGCGCGATCATCCAGAACAATTTTGGACTCTACGTGCAGGACAACTACAAGGTGCGGCCAAACCTGACGCTGGAGTTGGGATTACGCTACGACTGGAACATGACGCCGACCGAGCGCTACAACCGCTTTGTCGTTTTCGAGCCGGAAACCGCATCACTGCGTCAGGTCGGATCGGGTTTTGACGACGTCTATCATCAAAACAACAGGAACTTTCAACCGCGGCTCGGCATCGCGTGGGATCCGTTCAACGACGGTAAGACGTCGGTGCGCGCAGCCTATGCGATCCTTACCGATCAACCGGTCACGAATGTCGTGACTCCACTCACTTCAAATCCTCCGCTCGCGCGGCCCCTCACGTTCCAGGGGCTGATTCATTTCTCCGATGCCGAACCGACTGCCGGACTCGTCGGTCTGGCGCCGAACACCGTCGACAGAAATTTCGACAATGCTTACGTCCAATCCTGGAACCTGAATATTCAACGTGAGTTGGGCAGGGATCTGGGTGTGACGATCGGCTACTTCGGCACGAAAGGAACGCACCTGCGGATCTCGCGCAACATCAACCAGCCGATAAACGGCGTCCGTCCGTTTACCACGCTCTCAGCATCGAGCCCGATTCGTCCGGGCGCGGCTTTGAACAACATCGTGCAGATCGAAAGCACGGGAAATTCAAGCTACAACGCGCTCTGGCTTACGGGCACGAAACGTTTGTCGCGCGGGTTGCAGTTCAACGCGTCGTACACGTTCTCGAAGTCGATCGATTACAACTCATTGAACAGCCAGGGCGTGGTCGTGCAGGACAGTTACAACTTGCGCGGCAGTCGCGGTCTTTCGGATTTCGATGCGCGGCACCGGTTTGTGATCAGTGGGTTGTACGAGTTGCCGTTCCGCGGAAATCAACTCGTGGAAGGCTGGCAGCTTTCGACGATCGTTCAATCGCAAAGCGGCAATCCCGTGAATATCGTGGTCAATAACGCTTTGTTCACCGGAACGAATAATACGGTCCGACCGGACGTGACTGGGCCAGTCGAGATTCTCGGCACGCCGGAGCGTTGGTTTGATCCGTCGCCGTTTGTAGTACCGGTGGGACGTTTTGGAAATCTTGGCCGGAATGTAGTGATTGGACCAGGATTTCACAACACCGACTTCTCGGTTATTAAGCGGACGAAGTTAACGGAGACTCAGCTAATCGAATTTCGCTGGGAAGTTTTTGATGTGTTCAACCATGCGAATTTCGGTCAGCCGCTAAGAGTAGTTGGGCCAACGCTCGGTCAGATCATAAATACGCGGTTTCCGACGGGCGACTCTGGTTCTTCGAGGCAGATGCAGTTTGCTTTGAAGTACAAGTTCTAAGACAGGTTTGAGCATGATTTCAGGATTTTCAGGATTAGCAGGATTTTTTCAGAATCATGCAAATCTTGTTAAATCCTGAAATCTTGTAAGAACGGCGATTAACTCCTCAATCGTTCCATCGGATTCAACCTGGATGTGTAGTTTCGCCAACTCGTAAACAGGCCGGCGTCGCTCGTAAAGCGCGGCGGCCTGTTCTCTCGTTTTTCCGAGCGGCCGATCATCGCCGGACGCCTCGATTCTGCCCCAGCAAACTTCAAATGGCGCATCCAGCCATACACTCAAACAACCGTACTGATCAATCAGATCGCGATTCGACTCTTCAATCCAGGCTCCGCCTCCGAGTGCAATGACGTCCGCTGCCCTGGTGTCCAAAAGCTCGCGAAGCACCTCCGACTCGATCGCACGAAATGCCGCCTCGCCGTCTTCGATAATCAGTTGCGCCGGAGTTCTTCCCAGGCGTTGGGTAATGCTTTCGTCGAGGTCAACCATGGCGAGATTGAGGCGACGCGCGAGTTCGCGAGCCACTCTCGTTTTGCCACAACCCATAAAACCTGTAATCACTATTGGTCTCATCTCACGGCCAGCGAGTTGAGCAATCCATAAAACTCCGGAAAGGAAATCGAAACGCACTCCGAGCCGGCGATCTCGGTCTCGCCGTCAGCGAGGAGGGCGGCAATCGAGAATGCCATCGCGATCCGGTGGTCGCCATGCGAATCGATTTGAGCGGCGCGCAATTGAGTTGGACCAGAAACCGACAGGCCGTCGTCAAACTCCTCAACTTCCGCGCCCATCGCGCGCAGATTTGTGCGGTGACCGCGAGCCGATCGCTCTCTTTCAGTCTGAGCTCGCCCGCATCACTGATACGAATACCACCTGAGATCTGCGAACCGACGACTGCAAGTAAGGGAAGTTCGTCGATCAGGGATGGGATCAGCGAACGGCTTAATGTTCGTTGCTGCTCGCCGGCACTCGCGCTGATTCCACCATGCACGTCGATCGTTCCGTAGGGCTCGTTGCGTTCGGTTTGTAAATCGGAAGTCGAGATATTCGCGCCCCATGAAGTGAGTACGGAAAGGAAAGCGGCGCGAGTCGGATTCAAGCCGACTGCTTCGATCGTCAGAGTCGAGTCAGGCAACAGGCCGGCGGCGGCCACGAAGTAAGCTGCTGAAGAAACGTCACCCGGAATCGTTATCGGGCCACCGTTAAAGCGTGCCGGTCCATCGAGCGTGATGGAGAGATCCGAAGTCGTTATTACAGGTACGCCAAAACCGTTGAAGAGTCGTTCGGTGTGATCGCGAGAAACGACGAGGCTCAATCACTGTCGTTCTACCTTTTGCGTTCAGTCCCGCAAACAAAATTGCCGATTTAACCTGAGCACTCGCCACGGGAAGCTTGTAATTGATCGGCGCAGGATTGTTTGTTCCACGAATCCTCAACGGCGCTTTGCCGTCCGTTGCCTGAATCTTTGCTCCCATCAACTCGAGCGGCTCGATAATTCTCCGCATTGGCCGCGAGCTCAACGACTCGTCTCCGATCAATTCCGCGCTGATCCCTTGTCCGGCTAAAACACCGGTAAGGATCCGCAGCGTTGAGCCGCTATTACCGCAGTCTAGTGGTTGCTCAGGCGAAACTGGTTTTTGATCGCCTGCAAAAATCAGTTTGCCGTCCTGTTGTTCGATCGAAATCCCGAGCTGTTGCAAACACGCGATCGTGGAAGCGCAATCACGCGCGGTGGAAAAATTTGAGATCTCTGAACGACCGGACGCGAGCGCGGCGATCAGCGCAGCCCGGTGGGAAATCGACTTGTCTCCGGGCAAACGCAACCTGCCGTCGAGCAAACGTGCTGGTTTTATGTTCATTGTCACCTTTTGTGCGCTTTAGGACACATCGCCCTGGATTGTGTTATAAGTTAGCCATCCCGCGTGCATTCTTCCCTCGAGCGGGATTCCCCCTCTGACAATTGGCAACTGACGGCGTTTTGTGCCCGAGGTGAATTCTGTGTCGGCAGCATTACTTTATCCAACGGTCCTGGTCGCTGAAGATTCTCTCGATACCCGCATTATGCTTAAGCGCGCCTTTGAATTGAAAGGCTATCGCGTTTTGGAAGCTGAAGACGGTGGAGAAGCCGTGGAAATTGCGCGTCGCTATCGTCCCAACCTGCTCGTGATAGATTTGAACATGCCGGTTCTTGATGGTTTGGAGACTATCAAAAAGATTCGCAAATCCGAGGTAAACGGCGAGCAGACGCCGATTGTTGCCATCACGGCGTACGACGTTTACGGTATGCAGGAAGCCGCCTTCGAAACCGGCTGCAATTCATATCTAAGCAAGCCACTCGATTTGGAAGAACTTGATCGAACTTTGAAAAGTCTCGGCTTTCTTATCTGACCTGTCCCGCATCGCCTCACAGCAGCGGTAATTCTTGACACACGGACATCCACCATGTTACACCCTCGAACTCCTGATAAGTGTCTGAGGTATAGAAAGCAGCCAGAGTCCTCGCGCAGTGGCTTTCGGAGAGGTCATGCACACGAGTTGTGACCGTAGAGACGACCGAGCTAAGTTTGCCCAGCCGTATTGACACGGTTGCCGCCGCGGCCGCTGCGGTTGCTGATTTTGTAGGCCGTTCAGGCATCAGCGATGACGCAGCGTTTGGTATCGACATGGCCGTGCGCGAGGCCGTCACGAACGCAGTGCTCCATGGCAATCGTCAGGATGAAGGTAAGGTCGTCGATATCATTTTGAAGAGCTCGCCTGACGCTGTCGAGATCAGCGTGCACGACCAGGGGCCCGGGTTCAACCCCGAGGAAGTCCCAGATCCAACTGCACAAGAGAACATCTTAAAAACCTCGGGTCGGGGCATCTTTTTCATGCGCAGTTTTATGGACGAAGTCGATTGGTCGATTAGACCCGGCGGTGGTACAACAGTGCGCATGCTCAAGCGACGTTAATCGCAATTGCATAAAGGAGATTTCTGAAATGGCTGAGTTGAATATCAACGAGCGTCAAGCCGGAGATGTAACCGTTCTTGACATGAGCGGGAAGATAACTATTGGTGAGGGAAGCGTCGCACTGCGTACTGCCATCCGGCGTTTACTCGAAGAAGGTAAGAAGCGCATTCTGTTGAACCTCGCGGGCGTCGGCTACATCGATTCCAGCGGCATTGGTGAACTCGTCTCCAGCTATACCGCTATCGGGAAAGAAGGAGGCCAGCTCAAACTGCTCAATCTCACACAAAAACTTCGGGATCTTTTGACCATCACCAAGCTCCTGACCGTGTTCGACGTTTACGAGAATGAAGCAGAAGCCCTCAACAGCTTCAAATAAACGCACGAAATCCTTGTTGGAAGCTGAACGGAGAAAGCAATGGCTGAGCTCGATGTGAAGGAAAGACAAGCGGGAGACGTCACCATTCTCGATCTGAGTGGTGAAGTCCGACTCGGTGAAGGAAGTATTGCGTTACGGGATGCGACTAGAAAATTGGCTGAGACTGGCAAGACTAAACTTTTGCTGAATCTCGCGGGTGTGAAGTATATCGACTCGACCGGTATCGGCGAGTTGATTGCAAGCTACACGACCGTCAAGCGGACCGGAGGTCAGCTTAAACTGCTGAAACTGACGGATCGAGTTCAGAATTTGCTGGTGATTACAAAACTGCTCACCGTCTTCGACGCTTACGATGATGAGGCGGAGGCGTTGAAGAGTTTTCAATAGCGTACTTGGTGCTTAGTACTTTGTACTTTGGTTTTGGGTCTTAGGTCTTTGGGCTTTCGGATCTGAGCAAGTCCAAAGACCTAAGGCCAAAGACCCAAGTACAAAGTACTAAGTACAAATGTTCCGTACCGCATTTCGCCGTCTGCTTGCGATCGATGATCCACCCGAGCGGACGGCGCTTGCTTTCTCAATCGGCGTCTTCATCGCCTTTTCGCCGTTCCTGGGTCTTCACACCATTATGGCGACCGCCGTCGCCTTCATTTTTCGGTTCAATAAAGTAGCCATCTATACCGGCACATTTCTCAACAACCCTTTCCTGACACTCGTGCCGATAATCATCGCTTCTTACTCGGTCGGTGCGTTTCTTCTCGGCCGTCCTTTGGAGATCCCCGCCGAAGGACTCGAGCTGCTAAAGAATCCACGGATCTTTTCCGGCGATTACTACCGGGAACTGTTTCTCCAGAGCTGGAGCATCGTATGGCCCTTTTCGGTGGGCGCGATGGCCCTCTCAGTGGTTTGTTCGCTCCTGGCTTATCCGCTAACATTACGGGCGTTGCGTGCTTTTCACCGTCGCAAGACCCAGACACGGGCGGCGGATTAACCTTTAATCACATCAAACTCAGTCTAGTTATGAAGCACTACTTACTTACCTTGCTCGCCATAGTTCTGGCTCCCGGAGCCGTTCTGTCACAAACAACTGCTCCGACTCCTGCGCCGCAGCCGAGGCCACCCGCGCCCGTGCAACAACGTCAGGGTGCGGCGTTTGAAGTTTCCGAGTATGGCGTGGATTTTCAGGCAGACCAGCGACTCATCCTCGTGATGGCTGCACTGGAGGCCGCCGGACTCGATCCTGTACAGCCTGGTAGAGCGCCCTCGAGTTTTCGCGTCCGGTTACGCAAGGACCTGGCTAACCTGGATCCGGCCCTGCGAGATCGACTGCGCAATTTCTACGAGCGAAATAAACTTCCCGCTCCGGCTACCGCTGCGGATCAGGCCGCACGTTACGTTTCGCTCGCGCTCGCGCTTGGTTCACCGCCGAGTTTTGATGCGCCGGAACGTTCCGAAGACATGCCCGCCGGTCTTTTGGAAGTGCTCGACTTTGCGCCGCTCGTGCAGGAGTTTTATCGCCGTTCAGGAATCGATGAGCGGATGGTGGATTACGTTCGCGCTTACCAGGCGGAAGGCGATCGGCTGCGCGCGCCGACTACCGAAATGGTGCGTTCCCTCCTGACATATCTCCACACGAGACCGATAACAACTTCGACCGAGCGCGTGGAAGTTAAAAGTTCTTCGTCGAAGAAGGACAACAAGAACAAGACTTACACCTATCGGCAAAAAGAGCGTCGCTTTTTTATCCTGCCCGATCTGCTGGCTGCCCGTGGCGCAATCAACTTTCGCATCATCGCCGACGATTACTACGCGGTCGTGCCCGAGGGAACCGACCCGGCTTCGTCGGAACTGCGTCGCGCGTATCTGCAATACGTGATCGACGCACTCGTGTTGCGATTTAACAGAGACATCGCTGCCCGTCGCGAGCAGATCAAGCAGATTTTGACTGAACGGCAGAAAGCGGGCGCGCAGGTTAGCCCGGACGTGTTTTTAAGTGTGAGCCGATCACTCGTGACCGCGGCTGACGCGCGTTACGAAGAGATGAGAAAGCTCGAGGTGCTTACGCGCGACGTGCGCGGCGCGCAGGCGACCGTGAAGACTGACGCCGATCGCGCGGCGCTGGGAAAAACCGCGCAGGCTGAAATGAAGTTGATCCAGGATGAGACGACCGCGCGTCTCGCGGAAGAATATGAAAAAGGCGCGGTACTCTCGTTCTACTTTGCCGATCAGTTGAAGGGAATAGAAAGCGCCGGATTCGATCTCGCAAACTTCTTTCCGGACATGATCAATTCCTTCGATCCGGTGCGTGAATCTCGTCGTCCGGCTGAGTATGCTGACGCGTTGCAAAGAGCAATTGCGGCGCGAGAGGCGCGTACGGCAGCGCGGAAGTCGCAGTTGGAAGTGAACTCGAATTCGGAGTCAGGCACCGGACGCGAGTCGGCGCTCGTTAAAGATCTGGGGTGGATTGAAGACACTTTACGGAGCAAGGATTACAACGGAGCCGAGAATCGTTTGCGGGAGATGCTGAAGGAGTACCCACGCGAGCCACGTATCTTTTTCGCGCTCGGACAAACGGCGAGTCTCGCGGCGATGGATGCGACGGACGAGCAGGTGCAGGCGGAACGACTTAATCGCGCTCTGGGCCACTATCGACTAGCGGTGGCGGCCTCGTCGCCGGAAACTGACAAGGCGATCATGTCGCGGGCGCACGAGTCGATGGGCCGGATTAATGCGTTTCTTGAGAATCCTGCCGAGGCTGCGAAGCAGTTTGATGAAGCGATTAAGCTCGGCGACGTGCGCGGCGGGGCGTATAAAGAGGCGCTCGAAGGAAAGAAGAAGCTGGCAGGACCCCAATAGATAGAACCAGGTTCAACAAATAGAACAAGTCAGGAAAGACTATTTTCCATTTGTCATTTTCCATTTCTCATCATTGATTAATACCGAACCTCTGGTTCACTAAATGACAGATGGAAAATGGAAAATGATAAATGGAAAATAGTCTTCCTTACTTGTTCTGTTTCTGTCCCTGGTTCTAGTTTGTTTACTCCAACGCCTTCGCAGCGTTGATCCGGCCGCCGCTGACAGTCTTGCCTTTCAGCGCGACAATCGGATCGGTAGCATCCATGAGCTTCTTGCGAAGATCGTCGACCGACAGACGCGGGCTCTCCGCGAGTATCAGTGCGGCAACACCGGCAACCACCGGCGTGGCCATCGACGTTCCCGATTTCTCTTCATACTGATTTCCCAGCCACGTGCTCAGAATCTCCACGCCCGGCGCCGCGATCGCAACGCTCTTCTCACCGTAGTTTGAAAACTTTGCAAGTTGATCGTGACGATCCATGGCGGCGACGCTAACCACGTTCGGCACGTCGTAACTCGAGGGGTAGTGCGGCGCACGATCATTGTTTGTACTCGCGTTTCCGGCAGCCGCGACAAACAGAATGTCGTTCTCGTAAGCCTTGCGAATAACTTCCCCGAGCGCTCGTGACTTCTGAGTTGAACCCCAACTCGCACTGATGATACGAACGTTCACGCCCGCTTTCTTCCGGTCGATAACGTAGTTGATTGCTTCGATCGCATCCTTGGTAGTGCCGAAACCGCCCGCGTTCATAAACTTGAGCGGCATGATCTGAACTTTCCAGTTCACGCCCGCGATGCCGAGGTTATTTTCACCTTCCGCGCCGATGATGCCCGCGCAATGCGTGCCGTGGCCGTTGTCGTCCATCGGATCGGAAGCGCTGTCGATCGCGTTGTAGCCATTGACGTCATCAATCGTTCCCAGTTCATTGTCCTGGTATGGGGCCATCGACGCGGGACGCACCCACATGTTTGAAGCGAGATCCTCATGGGTGTAATCAACGCCGCTATCCAGCACGGCAACTACCACGTTGTCAGTGCCCGTGCTGATGGACCATGCGAGCGTGGCGCTGATGTCCGCGCCCTGCTTGCCGCCTCTTTGTCCCGAGTTCGCGAGCGCCCATTGATCGTTGAACTGCGGATCGTGCGGAAGAATCGGATTGTCTACCGAATCAAGACTGATCTCGTAATTTTGTTCAGCGTATTCAACTTCAGGGAGCGAGCTGTACTTGGCGACGATTGCATCCGCATTCGCATCGTCGAGGTCGTCAATCGATTCCCAGCCGGGAGCATTCTCGATGCGGTCTTCGACGCGATCGTTAAAAGTGGACGTAATCCTCGCGATGGCTTCCTGAGTGACGCCGGGTTTGAACTTTACGAGGACTTCCGGTCTGCCAAAGCTGCGGGCTTCACTCAAGGCGATCTCTTCCGCCGTGCCCGCCTGTTTTTTCTCGACAGGCACGATCCTCACCTGGGCTTTCCATTGTTTCCGCCAGCGGCTGAGTTGACCCGCGAAAGCGGCCACAAGAATCAGAACAAGTGCCAGGGCGATATGAATGAAAATGTTATTGCGGTTCATGGTGGTACCTCAAATTCGATAATTCCTGCCCTTAAACTTATAGAGTCGCACCTGGTTTTTATCGGCGCGATATTCGTAGCTTTTTCCCTGGGCGTCGAGACGAATGCGCCAGCCCGGCGTGATCATCTGGCCGCTCATTTCGTCCTCTTCGGGAGCGCCGAGCGCCATGTCGGGAAAGTCAGAATCCTCAACTGAGCTTTCCTTGATATCGGCGGCATCGATGTTCAGCCGCTTTGCCAGGTCTTTACGTGCGCTCTCAACTGCACCGTCTCTGTTGATTGCCATCTGCGAAGGTTCCTCTGGTTAGGCTTGAGGATTCAAACGACCCTCTTGGTTTCTTTGTTCCATTTTGAGCCTCATGGTCGCGATGGTCAACCTCTGCAAGCCACCAGGAGGCACAAAAACTACAAATGATTTACCTGAAATGCTTATGATTTATGTGCCTCTTTGTGGTGCTATTTGAGATCGCCGAAGAGGTGTTGCAGGAGTGCGGTCGCTGTTATGGCGGCGGTTTCGGCGCGGAGGATGCGGCCGCCGAGTGTTATGACGTGAGCGTTTTGTGTGCGAGCTTGTTCGATCTCTTCGTCGGACCAGCCGCCTTCGGAGCCAACAAGCGCGCTTACACTTTGTGGCGCCGGATTCGTAGTCAGACTGCTTAACGACGTTCCATCGCGTTCTGAAAACATCAGACAAAGATCGGAATCATTTGTGCCCACAAACACAGCGAATGGCGCCGGCTCACTGATCTCCGGCACAAACGCTCGGCCGGATTGTTTTGCAGCTTCGAGCGCGATGCGCTGCCAGCGCGCCACACGTTTCGCTGCGTCAGTCTGATCGCGCAAGTGTATGTCCGCATAACGCGTGATTAGCGGTGTCACCTGTTTCACGCCGAGTTCGGTCGCCTTCTGGACCACGAGGTCAAACTTCTCACCCTTCAACAGAGCCACGCCCAATTTAAGCTGCAAGTGTGACTCAGGTTTTGCGGGTTCAACCTCGGCCTCGATCTCAAGTTCCGCTTCATCACGTTTCGAGTTCAAGAGCACACAGCGAAACTCACGCCCGCTCCCGTCGAACACGTAAACTTCATCGCCGTTCTTCAGGCGCAACACGTCGCGCAGATGACGCGCTTCGTCCATCCCGAGGGTTACAGTTTGATTCGTGAAATTAAAAGCACTCGGCAGGGCATGGAATCTTCGACGAGTCATTGGCGCTCAAACGACGATCATTGAAACCCATTCACCGTCCTGCGCAATCTCCACGTCAGAGATGCCGCACTCGAGCAGATGCGCCTGGACCATCTCGATCTGCGTGTCGAGGATGCCCGAAAGAACCAGCTTGCCACACGTCACGCCGACGAGTGCCGGCAGCATACTGTTGATGACGTCGGCGGTGAGATTTGCGCACACGAGATCAGCGGAAGCCGAAGCCTGGTCAACCGAGCCGACTCGGAAATCTATCCGATCCAAAACATCATTCGCTTCGGCGTTTTCTCGCGCGATGGCGATAGCGGCTTCGTCCGTATCGCACGCCTCGATGCGTGCTTCAGGAGAAAGCCTGGCCGCGGCAATCGCGAGAATTCCCGTGCCGGTTCCGACGTCGAGAAAACTCCCGCCGGTGAAGTATTTCTCGATCGCCTGAAGGCAGAGACGAGTGGTCTCGTGTGTCCCGGTACCGAAAGCCATGCCGGGTTCGATACGAATCACGATTCGATCGTGAACGTCGTCGAGTTTGGACCAGGGCGGCGCGATGATGAAACGTCCCGCTACGACAGGCTGCCAGTTTTGCTTCCATTCCGCGAGCCAATCGCGTTCAGCTACGTCGCGAACATTCATGTCGCGCACAGACGACGAGGGAAGTTCGTAGATACGCAGCGCTTCGAATAGCTCGGTACGAACTCGTTCACGGTTCGGCAAGTCGTCGAAGTAGGCAGTGATGCGAGTTAGACCGTCGACGTGCTCGTTGGTTTCCGTTCCGAGCGCGCCGGCTTCCATCAGAGCGTACTCCACCGCTTCGCGAGCGTCAGGCTCGAGATCGACGTCAAGCGCATGCCATCCCTGTTTTTCTTTTGGAGTGCTCAATTTCCACTCAATCCGTATTCGTCCAGCAGTTGTTCCTTGTTGCGCCAGTCTTCTTCGACTTTGACAAAGAGCTCGAGGTGAACACGATGGCCCACCAGGCTCTCGATCTCTTTGCGTGCGCGGGTGCCGATGTCTTTCAAACGGGCGGCGCCGCGCCCGATGATGATCTTCTTTTGCGAAGCTCTTTCGACGACGATGACGCAATAGATTCTGCTAAAGTCTTCACGCACTTCCTCAAACCGTTCGGTAACGACAGCCGTCACGTACGGAATCTCGTCAGCCGTCGCGTGCAAAACTTTCTCGCGCACGATCTCGGAAACGAGTACGCGCAGCGATTGATCGGTCAGCTCGTCTTCGGAAAAGATCGGTTCGCCTTCCGGAAGATGTTGTAGACACGTATCGATCAGCACGTCAGTCATCTCGTTCTTGAGCGCTGAAATGGGAATGATCTCGCGCCATTCGTATTCTTTGCGGTACCAATCCATCAACGGCAATAGGGCAGATTTATCTTCGAGCTTGTCGATCTTGTTCAGCAGCAGCAGGGCTGGTTTTTCCGACCGCCGGACGAGTTCGAGGACGAAACGATCGCCGTTGCCGGTGGAAACTGAAGCGTCTCGGATCATGCAAACGAGATCGACGCCCATCAACGCATCCTGAACCGCCGACATCATGCGGCGATTGAGTTCATAACCGGGCTGATGCACGCCCGGCGTATCGACCAGGACCACCTGGCCTTCAGGTTTAGTGATAACGCCCTGAATTTTGAAGCGTGTGGTTTGAGGTTTGTCGGAAACGGCGGCGATCTTCTGACCCACGAGCCGGTTCAGCAGGGTTGATTTGCCGGCGTTTGGGCGGCCGATCAGGGCGACATAGCCGCTGTTGTGCTTTGTACTTTGTGCTTCGTGCTTTGCACTCATTGCTTCGGCGTCCGGGCTGTTCATAGATTATGCGGCATTAGAATCAATCAAAGTACAAAGCCCTAAGCTGTGAATTCCGTGGATAGCCGGTTCAGATGGTCAAGTGCCTGCTGCAGTTCATCGCGTTTGGCGGCCAGCATTTTCTCGTCGGCGTCCGCGGGAACATAAATCGGCGGCGCCACATAAACTCTCGCGCGTGTAAATGGCTTGGGAATCTGAAAAAAATCCCAGCTCGGAGTCGTCCAGTAACGCGTGAGCGCCATCGTGACCGGAAGGATCGGGTGACCCGACTTTTTCGCCAACAGCACGGCGCCCATTTTGGCAATGTAACGCGGACCTTTTGGACCATCGATCGTGAATGCCGTCGTGCATCCCGCGCGCATCAAGCGCGCCATTTCGACAATCGCGCCAACGCCTCCGCGCGTGCTCGAGCCGCGCACCGCGCCGTAGCCGAAACGCTGAATAAAGCGTGCGATGTATTCGCCATCAAAGCTGCGCGACGTCATCACCACGATGCGACGTTTGCGCCACCAGTAAGTCGTCAGAAAAATGCGGTCGTGCCAGAAGACATAAATCGGCAGGCCGCCTTCCTTTTCAACCTTCTCGTGATTCTCCCAGCCGACGACTTCAAACCGGGCCGTCAGTCCGATGAGGTTGATGAGCAGGTAGAAAACGAGGTCCGCGGCGCGAATCAGAAAACGATCTTTGAACGAATACTCAGACAGGTCGGCGAATTCATACGCGCGATTGACACGCGAGTGGGAGAATTGTTGTTCGACGGAAGCCTGCATGAGCGTGTGGAGTATAGAAGTTTCCCGCCGTTACGGGAAAGTCTCAGTAGATGGCGGGCTCGCCGGGCGGGCGCGTTTTCCAGCGTTTGTGAATCCACAACCATTGGCCCGGATAACGCCTGATCTGGTTCTCGATCACTTTGGAAAGCGCCGTGGTCAGGCGGCGCACGTCGGCTTCCTCGTCGCCCGAGGGTTCGATCCAGAGCGGTGGTTCGACGATGAGTTGAAACTTTTTCTTTTCCTCGTTCCACGGTGCGAAGACGGGAACGAGCGGCGTGTTGGTCCGCAAAGCGAGTTTGGCGACTACGAAATTCGTCGCGGCCGGAACGCCGAAAAAGTCGACAAAGATCGCTTCATCGTCGAGCGTGTTGAGGTCCGGAAGCAGTCCGAGAGGGCTTTCACCGGAGCGAACAATCTTGAGCATCGAACGCGCCGCCGAAAGCTTGTCGACAGTTTGATTGCCAAACTTCGTGCGTACGCGATCCACGAGTTGCTCGATTCGCGGATTGTCGATCCGTCGTACGAGAAACGCAAAAGGATGATCAAAAACCGACAGTCCAAAACTCGTCAACTCCCAGGCGCCAAGATGGGCCGTGAAAAAAATCAGTTTGTTGCCATGGGTTTTTTGGACGGCGATGAGGTGCTCAAACCCCTGGGGCTCGATCAATCGCTTCAATTCTTCCTGAGACCTCGAAGAAAACTGACTAAACAGCCCGAGCACGCGTCCGAGGTTGTCGAAACATTCGCGCAGCAGACGCGCGCGTTCTTCTTCGCTCTTTTCAGGAAACGCGAGACGAAGATTTGTGGCGCCGGTTCGCCGTAAATCGTTCGCCAGGACGTAAGCGATCCTGCTCATCCCGCGGCCCAGAAACATCGCCGCCGGCGCAGGCAAAAGGCCAAAACCTGCGAGGACGGACTTCGCCGCCGAATACTCAAGGAGCGTCTGTAACTTTCCGGATTTAGCCATCGTCTGACACGGCTACATGATTTAACAGGATTACCAGCGCCGTGCAAACCCGCCAAATCCTATAGCCCCTCGCGACTTTCTGATATATTTTGAACGCCGGGCGAAAGATTTTCGTACAGGCGGCAAGAGTTCTCTCCTCGAACCACTCGATAAGATTGGAGCTGAATGCAAAAACGGCGGATTCTCATCGTGGATAACAACGATGAGTTGCATGTTCTCGAGCAAGCTCTCGGACGTTTGGGTCATGAAGTAGTGATGACCAGCAAACGCGCGAAGGCGGTCCGTCGCGACGACCTCGACAGTTTCGATCTCATAATCAGCGATCTCACGGACGATGAAGTCAGGGCGTTTAAAATGGGCGCCGCCAACTACCTCCGGCTTCCATACAACCGAGAGGAATTGCGGGAAATCGTCGAGCAAACCCTCTCTCAAAAATCGCGCTACGCTGACGACCCGAATGTCCTTGCCCACGCTCACGAAAAGATCGAGTTTGAACTTCCGAGTGACCTCGCGTTGATGAACAGTGTGCTGGAGTATCTCCAGGAACGTGTGGCAAAGCTCGGTTTGATCCGGCCCGATCGATCGAATCTGTTCGTCGCGCTTGACGAAGCTTTTGTAAACGCAGTCAAACACGGAAACAAAAACGATCCCAATAAGTTGCTGAAGATCACCGCCGAGTTATCGCCAAAAGAGGCTTCGTTCACGGTTGAAGACGAAGGTGAAGGCTTCGATATTCGCGAGATTCCGGATCCCTGTGATCCGAAAAACCTGTTCAGAACGTCAGGCCGTGGCGTGCTCCTCATCTACAACATCATGGACGAAGTTGAGTACAATGCGCAGGGCAATCGCGTAAAGATGGTTAAGCGGCCGGATGGTCCGGTCGAAGCTCAACTCGTTGACCCAAATATCCCTGACGACAAACACGCCTGACAGTTTTCCGATACTCAAATACCAATGCATGTTTTGGCGTGCATGGCGATGGTGGTTGCCACCGGCGCTGATAGCACTCGTTCTCGTTCTCTATTTTGTCGATCCTTTCGTCGGCGACTGGGACGGCATGGACTACACGATACTTTCCCTCGCCGGATACCCGTCTTCGATGGCCCTCGGCCGCAATCTTTTTATCTTCAGCAATCATGCATTGTTTCTGGTTGGGCGCGCGCTCTTCGACCTCGAACCGCAGAATGCCTACCTGATTTTCAAATACGCAGTGGTGGCCCAGTCGCCACTTGCCGTAATCGCTTGCTGGAAACTCACACGTGATCTCGGCGGTTCCCTTTACACGGCGACAACCGCCGCCTTGTTGATCGTGTTTTCGCCGGTCTTTGTTCTTTACGGCGGACAGGTGATGACCGACGTTCCCTCGGTCCTGCTCCTCGCGACTGCGTTGATACTTCACTTGCGCGGCGTGCAGCAGAGGAAGTTCTGGCTGGTGCTCGCGGGCGCGGCGTTGATGGGGCTCGGCGTTAACTTACGCGAGACGATCGCGTTCTTTGCGCCGTGGCTGGTGCTTGCGCCTTTCGCACTGGGATGGAAGTTTCAACGACGAGAAATCCTGTACGTTGCGGCGTCGTGCGCGGTGTTTGTGTTACTTGCATTTGGGTGGTTCGCTTACTGGTTCATCACCGATCCTCATTACCGCTGGGTCTGGTACGGTTGGCGCGAATCGATGCGTGAAGAGTCATCGCGTCATCCGGTCGTGCTCGCGAATCTCAAGCCGTATGTCCTGCTCTACTTCATCAGCGCGCCGCTTGTGTTTTTGACGATTCCATTCGCGCCCTTATTCGAGTGGCGCAAGCGTGGTCTTTCGCCGATGCTGATGTTGTGGCTGGTCGCCTTTTTCGCAAACCTTCTCCTGTTTTTTAACTACAGCACCACGGTTAACTGGCGTTATTTTCTCACCGGACTCCCCGGAATTGTGCCGCTTGGCGCTTTATGGATGTTGCGGACTGCTCAGAAGCGTTTGGGAACTGAGCAGCGCGCGTTTCTCGTTTGCACCGGCATTATCGCGCTTCTCGCCGTCATCCTGTTTATTTACATGCGGCCGATAAGTTACGAATTCATCGAACGAAGAGCGATGAGCAGGGAGTACAGGCACAGGCTGGAAGCGGTGCCCCTCGACGCGATCATGATCTCCGGTGCGCAGACGATTGCGGTGAATTACTGGGCGTCAATTGGTGTGGGACGCTGGAAGTCGATTGGCACGGGCGGCGGCTGGCCCGGTGATAAGTTGTTTTCGATAATTCAGAATCATTTGGATCATGGGCGGCGTGTGTTTATCGACGCCGATCCGCGCTGGTGGTTACCGTGTGGCTGGCAACGCGACGAGATTCCGACGATCGTGGAGTTGGAGAAGCATTTCAGTTTTCGTCACGTGAAAGACACGATTTACGAGATCAGCCGGCGTGGCGATCCGGAGGCGCGTGACAATCCGAATTTGAGCCGGTTGTTACCGGAGAACAGACCGGAAGACACGAAGAAATGCGCGCCAGGGAAACCTTAGAATAACTAGCCACAAAGAAGCACATAATTCACAAAAATGTTTTTGTGTGGCCTGAAATCAGATGCCGTACGAAGTTTTTCTCGCGTTTCGCTATCTTCGCTCGCGTCATAAGCGCAGGCTCGCGCGTGTGACTTCCGTCGCCGCGATACTCGGCATCTGCATGGGCGTTGCCGCTTTGATTGTGGCGTTTGCTTTATCAAACGGCTTTCGCGACGAGATGCGGCGAAAAGATCCTGGAAGGCACGGCGCACATCAACGTGTTGCGCTCGGACGGCCGTCCGATCGACAACTACTCGGAACTCGCAAACCGCTTGCGCCAGGTCAACGGCGTCACGAGCGCATCACCAACCACTTACGACGGCGCACTTGCTCGCGGACCAAAAGACACTGCTTACGGGATCCTGAGAGGGATTGAACAAGACGGCGGCCAGTCAGCCCAGGCGCGTCAGTGGTTAACCGAAGGTTCCCTTGGACCACTGTTCGAGACTTCAACAACCGTTCCCGCCGCGGTGCTGGGCGCCGAACTCGCCACCCGGATCGGAGTTTCCACCGGAGACGTTTTCAACATCATTCCTGCGAGCGATGCGGCAAGCTCCACCACACGCCGTTTGCGAGTCGCCGGCATCTTTCGCTCCGGCTTGTTTGAATATGACTCCTCATGGATCTACGTCGCGTTTGAAACTGCAACCGCGCTCGCGGGAACCACTCACGCCGCGTCAGTAATGAGTTTGCAGGTGAGCGACGCCGATAACGTCAAACAAGTCTCAGCAGATATTTCAAAAACTCTCGGCGCCGGTTACACAACGATCGACTGGCAGCAGGCGAATCAGCCGTTGTTCGCGGCGCTCGCGCTCGAACGCCGCATGGGCCTGTTCATCATTGGTCTAATCATCGCGATTGCGGCGTTGAATATAACCACGATGCTCGTGCTTGTTGTCGTGGAACGACGTCGTGACATTGCGATCCTCGGCGCACTCGGCGCCACGCGTCGCGGAGTGATGCTGCTGTTTATTATCGAAGGCGCTGTCGTCGGACTTGCCGGCGCGATCGCGGGCGTCATGCTGGGTCTCATCGCGTGCTTTATCGGAAACTATTTTAAACTCGTGAGCCTGCCCGCGGACGTTTATTCAATCAGCAATGTGCCGCTGATAACCAACGCGGGTGAAATAATCTCTGCCGCTCTCATCGCTTTCCTGCTGAGCGTCGTCGCTACGATTTATCCGGCGCGTGCAGCGGCGAGGATGAGACCAGTCGAGGCGCTCCGTGATTCATGAGGACCGACTCATGATCAGCGTTGTCGATCTGCGCAAGAGTTTTATCGCTCCAAACGGCGAACGCCTCGAAGTCCTCCGCGACGTGACGTTTGCTGCGAATGCCGGTGAAAGCATCGCGATCACCGGAGCTTCGGGCTCGGGAAAATCGACCTTGCTTCATCTGCTCGGCGGTCTCGAAGAACCCGATCACGGAACAATTACGTTCGCAGGCCTGAACGGCCGGCGGCAGGACATCGGATTTGTTTTCCAGTTTCACTACCTGTTGCCTGACCTCTCGGCAATTGAAAACGTCGCCCTGCCTTTGCTGATTGCGAGGCAAAGGAAGGAGCATGCGTTTGACCGCGCAAGGAATCTTTTGAGAGACGCGGGGCTTGAAACGCGTGCGGAGCATCCCGTTTCGCATCTTTCCGGCGGTGAGCAGCAGCGCGTGGCGGTCGCGAGGGCGTTGATCACTGAGCCAAAACTGTTATTAGCCGATGAACCCACCGGAAATCTCGATGCGGCGATCAGCGAGGGGATAGGCAACGCCCTGGTAGCTTATGCTCACAAACACTCAGCAGTCGCAGTTATAGCAACACACAGCGCAAACCTGGCCCGGATGTGCGATCGAATATTGGTTCTTGAAGGTGGGCGCTGCAAATCCGTGTAATCCGTGGATTGTCATCTGAAAAAGCGTCTGCGTTGCAACTTTTAGAGTATGAACAGAAGACAAAGTTCCGTGAGTCCTCATTCATGGGTTATAATGCCGCCCAAGTTGCTGACCATCATTATCGGCGGCTAAGGTAATCATAAGGACGTTCTACCGAGACCAAGATGTTCGAACGCTATACTGAAAAGGCGCGCCGAGTTATCTTTTTTGCGCGCTACGAGGCCTCCCAATTCGGCGCTCCAGCTATTGAACCGGAGCACCTTCTGTTGGGTCTGATGCGCGAGGACAAAACGCTGACCGGGCGTTTTTTTCCGCGTGCGCAAGTGTCGATTGAGTCGATTCGCAAGGAAATCGAAGGCCGCACCCTCCTTCGTGAAAAGATTTCGACCTCCGTCGAACTGCCACTCGCACCCGAAACGAAGCACGTTCTCGCTTACGCCCACGAAGAAAGCGATCGCCTACAGCACCGTCACATCGGGACTGAACACCTCCTGCTCGGTCTCCTGCGTGAAGAGCGTTCGATGGCGGCCGAGATTCTTTACGAGCGCGGGCTGCGCTTGAACGCTGTGCGCGACGAGATTGCCCGGCAATCGGGCGTCGATGCGCGAACTTCTCAAAAAAAGGACACTCCCCACCTTGTTGAATTTTCACGCGACCTGACGGATGACGCTTCGAACGACAAGCTGGATCCTTTGATCGGCCGCGAAGCCGAGATCGAGCGCGTGGTTCAGATCCTTTGCCGCCGGACGAAGAACAATCCGGTACTGATCGGTGAGCCGGGCGTCGGCAAGACGGCGATCGTCGAAGGTCTTGCGCAAAGAATCGTGCGCGGCGATGTGCCTTCGTTCCTCGAACACAAACGAATTCTTTCCCTCGACCTCTCGCTGATAGTTGCCGGTACGAAGTATCGCGGCCAGTTTGAAGAGCGTCTGAAACAGATCATGCGCGAGCTGGTTGAGAATCCGCAGTACATCGTTTTTATCGACGAGCTGCACACACTCGTCGGCGCAGGATCGGCGGAAGGTTCACTCGACGCAGCAAACATTCTGAAGCCCGCGTTGTCACGTGGCGAGATTCAATGTATCGGCGCAACCACGCCGGCTGAGTTTCGCAAGTCGATCGAAAAGGATCGCTCGCTCGAGCGTCGCTTCCAGGCAGTGAAAGTTCCGCCTCCTTCCGAAGCCGAAGCAGTCAGCATTCTCGACGGCGTGCGTGAGCGTTACGAGAGTTTTCACCAGGTTCGTTACACGGACGAGGCGCTGCACGCCGCCGTTTATCAGTCGCATCGTTACATTCCCGATCGTTTCCTGCCGGACAAAGCGATCGACGTGATCGACGAAGCCGGCGCGCGCGTGAAGCTCCGCGTCAGACGTGAGCAGGGTAATCTCGCCGATTGGAACGAGTTGAACGACTGGTCGCGATCTTACGGCGACACGAGCATGCGCTCCTACCAGGAAGACAACCTGGTTTCAGCGGAAGTGACGCGTGACGACGTAGAAGATGTAATCGCTCGCTGGACCGGCATTCCGGTTAACTCGCTCAAGGAAGAAGAGACGCAGAAACTTCTGCGGATCGAAATCGAGCTTCATAAACGCGTTATTTCTCAGCGCCCGGCGATATCCGCGCTCGCTCGAGCCATCCGGCGCTCGCGTGCCGGACTGAAGAATCCGTTGCGTCCGGTCGGTTCGTTCCTGTTTCTTGGTCCAACCGGTGTCGGTAAAACTGAAGTTGCTCGATCGCTTGCGCAGTTTTTGTTCAGCAGTGAACGTGCACTGATTCGTTTCGACATGTCGGAGTTCATGGAGAAGCATTCAGTCTCCAAGCTGATCGGTTCACCGCCGGGATATGTCGGCCACGAAGAAGGTGGTCAGCTAACCGAGCGCATCAAGCGTGCGCCATACTCAGTGCTGTTGTTTGACGAGATTGAAAAGGCGCATCCGGACATCTTCAACATCCTGCTTCAGGTGTTTGAAGACGGAATACTGACCGACGCGCTCGGCAATACTGTCGATTTCAAGAACGCGATCATAATCATGACTTCCAACATCGGCGCCCGCTTTATTCAGAAGAAGGGCACGCTCGGGCTTCCAGGCTAATACCGATGCCACACGTGAAAAGATGGAAGAGATGGTGATGTCGTCAGTGCGGCAGACTTTCAATCCGGAGTTTATCAATCGTCTCGACGAGATCATTATCTTCGACCAGTTGCTCGACCATGAACTTCTCGAAGTCGTCCAGTTGCAACTCGATCAGATCAACAAGACGATGACCCGGCACGGGTTTGAGGTCAAGCTGACGGACGAGGCCAAACGTTGGATCGTCGATAAGACCTGCGCGGATCGGCTCTACGGCGCTCGACCTATCCGGCGCGCGCTTGCAGAAATATGTTGAAGATCCCCTGTCTGAGGCATTGATTCAGGGTCAGCTCGCAGGCGCGACAAGGTTGAGATCTTTCTAAGTGGGCAGGAACTCGATTTCCGCCCGATCGGCATAGAGACCGCGGACGACGCGTTGCTGATTCACTAGCGAGACTCCATTGAAGTGCAGAGTGCACATTGGCACCGCTTTGTATCAAAGCGCCTGACAAGCCTGCGGCTTTGGTGCGCTTTGTGTCAATCCTCTGTTTTGGACTTTCCACTTATATTGCCTTATAATGCGCCACTTTGCTACTCAAAAGCTGGCAACTGGCTGTTGTGACAGTGAATCAAAGCTGCTGTTTCAAGCCAGTCCAGCACTCAAAAGCTCCCCGAAGTTTCTGAGGCCCGGTAAGAACTATTGAGGGAATTGGTGCCTATGCACTCATATCGCGCGTTTTGGCTCTTCTTTTTGGGCCTATTGGCTGGATTCACCGTAACTTTCATGACGCCGGGCCGCGTTATAGCCCAGCAACCATCAACCCAGGCACCGCAAACACAACGACTTGTCGAAAGCGTCGATATTATCGGCAATCGTCGTCTGCGTAAGGACGACATCCTTTATTACATTCAGACGCGGCCCGGCGATCCTTACAACGTCGATCAGGTCCAGCGAGATTACCAGACACTCCTGTCGCTAACTTTCTTCGATAAAACCGCAACTCGTGTTCTGACTGAAAACGGCCCGCGCGGCGGCGTAAACATCATTTTCGAAGTTAAAGAGTTGCCGATTATTCGTGACCTCACGTTTGAAGGTCTGAAGAGCGTGCAGGAGTCGGACGTGCTCAAGGCTTTTCGCGAACGACGCGTCGGCGTGTCGAAAGAGAGCATTTACGATCCCGTTAAAGTCCGCAACGCGATGCGAGTAATGAAGGAGTTGCTCTCCGCCGGCGGACATCCGAATGCGACGGTCGAAGAACGCACCGAAGAAGTTTCCGCCACGTCTCTCGCGATCACGTTCGTGGTCGATGAGGGTGACCGCGTTCGCGTCGTCGACATTCAATTTGAAGGCAACACAGGTTTTCAGCGACGGTGCACTGCGCGGCGCCATGAAGTACGTAAAAGAAGCCGGGCTGATCAGTCGCTTCAAGAGTTCTGACATCCTCGATCGCGAGAAACTCGACGTCGACCTGCGACTGGTCGACAACTACATGCGTTCGAAAGGTTATTTGCAGGCGCGCCACGGTGAGCCTCGAGTCGAGAGCGTGGGCCGTCGCCGCACCGGTTTCCCGATTTTGCCATTGCCGTTTTTATCGTCCGTCGACGAGGGACTGCGCGTCACCGTTCCGATCATTGGAAGGCAAGGTCTATCGTCTGGGTGAGTTCAAAGTCGAAGGCAACTCCATCTTTTCCGAGGACCAAATCAGGGCAGTAATCGGTCTTAACAAGGGCGATATCGCCAACGGCGAAAAAGTCAGCAAGGGCCTGTTTGAAAACCTCAAGAAGTTTTACGGTCAACAGGGATTCATCGAGTACACGGCTGAGCCCGTACCAACCTTCAAAGACAATCCTCAGAATCCAAACGAAGGCATTGTCGACTTCACCGTAACAATCGAAGAAGGAAAACAGTTTACGCTGCGCCGTCTGGAGTTCGTCGGAAACACGTTTACGCGCGACAACGTGTTGCGTCGTGAAGTGCTCATCAACGAAGGCGACATTTACAACGATGCTTATGGGAATATTCGGTAGTCAAGTTGAACCAGCTTGGTTACTTCAATCCGATCGACAAGGAAAAGACGTTGACCGCCGCACGAACGATGAAGAAGCGACCGTCGATCTCTCTCTGAAAGTGAGCGAGCGCGGACGCCAGCAGATCTCTTTCAACGGCGGTATCTCCGGTATCGGCGGTTCGTTCTTCGGTCTGGAGTACTCGACAAACAACCTGCTCGGACGCGGCGAAGTGCTTTCATTCAACCTCGCGGCAGGCAATCGACAGCGCTCGTTCCAGTTTTCATTTACTGAACCCTACATCCGCGACAGACCGATCAGCGCCGGCTTCTCGATCTTTGCGTTCTCGCAGAAGTTTTTTGGCGAGGGAACGTTCCTGTCGCAGAACATCAACGCCCAGGAAGATCTGTTCGGATCGCAGTTCAATTTCAACGATATAGACGAAGAGAATCTCTTCACGAGAGACTCTTACGGCGGATCGCTCTACGTCAGCGCGCCACTTTCCGAGTTTTACCGGAAGCGACGGTTTACGCAGTTTTCACGTGTCGGTGCGTCGTATCAGTTGTCGCTGTCGAGCGTGAAGGATCCGGAAGTCAACACCGGATCCAAACAATCCGGCGGCGTTCATTCCCGTCATTTATAGTCAGCCAAATATCCTGACCAGCCGCGGCACGTCTGACCTTCTCTTACGACACTCGTAACGCGAGCGTCGATCCGACGAGCGGTCGTGAGATTTCCGCCGCGATTGCGCTTGCGGGTCTGGGCGGAGACGTTCGCACCTATCAGCCGACGATGTCTTACACGCAGTTCTTCCCGGTGCGTCGCAAGAGATCGGAACGCCCGAAGTTTTCGGCTTCCGAATCATCGCGGGAACAGTCGGCAGCTTTGCCACGACTGATAAGGTGAAAAATGCAAACTCACTCGCCTTTGTGGGCGGCGTGCCGATCTTCGAACGATTCTTCCTCGGCGACGAGTTCACGATTCGTGGTTACAACGTGCGTTCGATCAGCCCGATCGCTCCGGTCGATACGTTTATCACTTCTCAAGGCGTCGTTTTCGCCGAGAATTCAGTCGGAGATCCGATCGAGATTCCGGGTTTACAGAACGCAGCGAGTTTGGGCGTGTTTACCGGCAGCGGCGGCAGCCAACAGTCGCGGCGCTGCCACGATCATTCACTTCCGTCGGCGGCGATACGCAGACTACTCGGCAACTTCGAGTACCGCATACCCATTATCGGCGACACGGTCAGTCTCGCGGGTTTTGCGGATATCGGAACCGCATTCAATCTACGAACGAAGACTGACCAGCCTTCTCGAGCGCATTCCTTCCCGACCAGCCATTCCTGCAGACCGTCGGTTTGCTGCCGTGTCCGAGGTTTAACCGTGCAGTCGCGATTTCTCTGAGTTCGCTGGCGATTTGCAAGAACCCGAATCTGGCCGCGTCGGCGCCGTTTCTATCACTCGTTGCCCGCGACAATCGCATCGTGAGCACAGGCTGAGCTTGAAAGTGCGCTGAATGGCGACATCAACCCGCTGACGTTGCTGCCTCGTGGCTTCCAGCCGGTTTTCCTTCGCGGCGAGGCTCAGACAAACAGCGTGGTAAAGCTGTCCGAGAGTTTGTTTGCAGGGATTGGCGATTACCGAACCAGCCTGGGTATGGAAGTCAGGGTGCAGGTGCCCATCATCAATGTACCGTTTCGCTTGATCTTTGCGTATAATCCGAATGCCCGGCCGAACCAATTCATTGACGGGTTTCCGTTCTTCTTTAACGAAAAAAAGAAAGTCATCCGCTTTAGCGTAGGGCGCACCTTCTGATCGCTTGAGCCAACCATTGGTGGCTGGACAAACAACTAAAGGCTTTGTCCAATCGCCCTCAACGTAAGGAGTATTACAAGAAAGTCATGAAGATAGCTCGTTCTTTCGCTGCGGTCGCGTTGCTGACGACTGCCGCATTTTGCGTCTCGGCACAAACAAGACCCGCGACGCCCGCAGCAACACCGGCGCCGACCGCCGCTCCGCAAACAGTGGCCGTGCCGGATAGTAAAATGGCGCTGATCTATTCGGATCTGTTTCTGGATCAGAAGACCGGTATTGCCAGATTCAATAGTTTGCTTGCCACACTCAATCGAGAATTTCAGCCGCGCCAGGCAGAGTTGCAGGGGTTGCAAACCCGGATCACCACCTTGACCAAAGAGATCGACGACACTCAGAGCGTCGCCGATCCGAATGCGATTCGACAGAAGCGAGATCAGCTTGCCCAGTTGAATACCGACTTCAAACGAAAAGGTGAGGACGCCGAAGCTGCTTACACAAAACGCCGGCAGGAGATTTTCACCCCGTTGCAGCAGGACATCGGCAAAGCCCTCGAAGCTTTTGCGAAGGCCCGCGGCATCACGGTGATCGTCGATGGCAGTCAGGTGCCCGTGGTTTACGCCGCTGAAACCATAGATATCACTCGAGCGTTCATCAACGATTTCAACAGCAAGAACCCGGCAACGGCATCAGTTCCGACGCCGTAATTTCGCCGATTGCCAATTGCCGATTGCCGATTCGAAAAGCTCAGGCTCCTAGATAATCGGCAATCGGCGGTAGGCATCGGAAATATCATGAGAAATCACCTTTTAACTGTCGTCGCCCTGCTCGTCGTGGCTTTCGCCACTTCGGTCAACGCACAGCGACCTCCGGCAAGTCCCGGTGCACAGCCCACTCCGACGCCCGCCGCGCCACAGGCCACGGCTCCAACCGTTGCGCTGCCGACGAGCAAGATGGCCATCATCTACACTGATCTCTTTCTCGACCAAAAAACCGGTATCGCCAAGTTCAGTACCGTAGTGACTAAACTGAACGGCGAATTTCAGAAATTAAAAGACGAGATAAATCAGATGCAGACGAGGGGGCAGACCCTTGAAGCGGAAATCAACAAGCTTCGCGAGGCGCCGGCGACCGCAACGCCGCCCGATCAGAGGGGCTTGCAAACCAAAATCGATCAACTGGATCAGTTGAAGAAAGATACGCAGCGCAAGGCTGAAGATGCGCAGGCCGCTTACAATCGCCGCCGGCAGGAGCTCTTTACGCCGTTGCAGGAAGAGATTGGTAAAGCGCTGGAAGTTTTTGCCAAGGCTCGCGGCATCAACGTGATTATCGACGGGGCCCAGGTGCCGCTGCTCTACGCCGCCGAAAGCATCGATATCACGCGCGCTTTTATCACGGATTTCAACAGCAAGAATCCCGTTACTGCCACCACCGCCACGCCGCCGCAGTAAGCGGCAGACTCAGTTTGATTGCCGATTGCCAATTGCCAATTGCCGATTAATAATCGGAAATCGACAATCGGAAGTTGGCAATTTATTTTATGGAAACAGTTCTCGATTCACTGGCAATTCAAAAGCTGCTGCCGCATCGTTATCCCTTTCTGCTGGTCGATCGCATAGTTGAGCTTGTCCCGCGCGTAAGAATCGTCGGTATAAAACAAGTCAGTATCAACGAGTCGTTTTTTCAGGGACACTTTCCGGGAGCGCCGGTCATGCCTGGCGTGCTGGTAGTGGAAGCTCTCGCCCAGGTCGGCGCAGTGCTGGCTTTGCGTGAGATTGAAGATCGCGACCAGAAACTGGTTCTGTTTACGGGCATCAAAGAAGCGCGTTTTCGACGTCCTGTTGTTCCTGGTGACACTTTGGTTCTCGAAGTTACGGCCCTGCGCATCGGCTCACGCGTCCAGCGTATGCGCGGTGAAGCCAGGGTTGAGGGCCAGTTGGCGGCCGACGCTGAGATTATGAGTATCGTCGCGCCCAGAGAGCAGGAAGGATGAAATTGCCAATTGCCAATTGTGGATTGCCAATTTCGCAATTAGCTATGGTTTTCAAAATCGGCAATCGGCAATTGGCAATCGGCACTGCAACCTAAGATGTCTACAGCCACTCAGCCGACCACCATTCATCCCACCGCGGTTGTGAGCCCGGGTGCGCAAATCGGCTACGATTGTTTTATTGGCCCATACTGCATCATCGGCGCTCAGGTTCAGCTCGGCGACGGAGTCAGGCTCGAATCTCATTGCGTCATCGACGGCCGCACTTCGGTCGGCGCCGGCACTCACGTGTATCCCTTTGTTTCGATCGGACTCGCCTCGCAGGATTTGAAGTACAAAGGTGAACCTTCCGAAACGCGAATCGGCGAGCGCAATAACATCCGTGAGTTTGTGACGATTCATCGTGGCACCGCCGGCGGCGGAATGCTGACAAAGACGGGCGACGACTGCCTGATCATGGCCCAGGCCCACATTGCTCACGATTGTTTGATTGGCGATGGCGTCATCATGGCGAACGCCGCGACGCTGGCGGGTCACGTCGTGATCGAAGATCGGGCTAACGTCGGCGCCTACTCCGGCGTTCATCAATTTTGTCGTGTCGGTAAAGAGGCGTACATCGGCGGCTACTCGGTTGTAGTCAAAGATGCTCTCCCTTTTGCTTTGACTGTCGGCAATCACGCGAAGTGTTATGGATTGAACATCACGGGCATGAAACGCCGCGGTTATTCACGCGAGGCGATCGATGCCCTGCACCACGCCTTTCACCTGCTGCTGTCCGCAAAACTCAACACCACCCAGGCTGTTGAAAGGATCAAGCAGGAGGTTAGCTCTCCTGAAGTCTCGGATTTACTTCAGCTTCATCGAGGGCTCCACACGCGGCGTCACCAAATGAAATTCGGATTGATCGCGGGCAACGGAAAGTTTCCCTTCATGGTCGTGGACGGTGCGCGCCAGGCGGGTGTGCCTCTCGTCGTCGCCGCGATTCGCGAAGAAACTGACCCTGAGATGGACCAACGCGCCGAGCTGCGTGAAGTGGGTAGGCATTGGCCAGCTCGGCCGCATGATCCGCTTCTTCAAGGAAGAAGGAGTGGAAAAAGCGATCATGGCCGGCCAGGTAAAGCACGTGCAGATCTTCAGCCGCGCGGTGCCCGATGCGCGAATGTTGAAAGTGCTTTTGAGACTCCCGCGCCGCAATACGGATGCATTGATCGGAGCGATTGCTTCGGAACTGCAAAGCGAGGGTATTGAGCTGGTTGACTCGACCTGTTTTTTGCAGGAGTCGCTGCCACGAAGCGGCACGCTCACGCGGCGTGAACCTTCCAAACAGGAACGGGAAGATATTGAATATGGTTTGGAGATCGCGCGCGAACTCGCGCGACTCGACCTCGGTCAGACGATCGTCGTGCGCGGTAAAGCCTGCGTAGCGATTGAAGCAATGGAAGGCACGGATGAAACAATCCGGCGAGCCGGGCGGTTAGTCAGGGGCCGCCTGACTGTGGTGAAAGTCGCGAAGCCGAATCAGGATATGCGGTTTGATGTGCCGGTGGTTGGGGTTCCGACAATCGAGACGATGATTGAGGCCGGCGCCACTTGTCTTTCAATCACTGCGGGGAAGACGCTGATGTTCGATCGAGACGAGATGATCCGTTTAGCTGAGAAGAACAAGATCGCGATCGTCGCGGTTTAGCAGAAGCGGGGGCAAGCCACCCTTCCTGACTTGTTCCTTCTCCCAACCTGTCCTTTTTCGAGGCCGAAAAAGAACAAGTGTGGAAAGTTTCTGACTATCCTTCCTAACCCGTCCCTTTTTCGAGAGCGAAGAAAAAGAACAAGTCAGGAAGGGTGGCTTGCCCCCGCTCTTAATTCCCGGGGGAAACGGCTTCCGCGGTTTGCGCTGCTTTCGGATCGTATGGCGCCGCCAGATATTTCTTCGCGATGGCCTGTGCGTTGTCGTAATCGATCCCTGACTGCACTGCCTTGTTATACTCCGCCACCGCTCGAGTGCGCTCGCCTTTTGCATCGTAAGCGTTGCCCCGTTTGATATGGGCCCACACTTCGATCCACGACGGCTTCAAATTACCGATCAGCGAAGCCTCCAGGTTGTCGAGCGCCTGCTGCCAGTTGCGCTGTTCGAGGAACAGCAGACCGAGATTGTAATAGACCCACGAGTTGGACCGATCGAGCTTCAGCGCCGCTTCAAACTGCTGTTGCGCTTCCGCATAGATCCCTTCCTTCATCTGCTCGATTCCGCGACGCGCGATAATCGAAACCCGCAGGTCGTCTGACATGCGCAGGATCTTGTTGTTCGGATCGACCACTACCTCAATTGGCTGGCCATTCGACTCGAAGTCGAAGTCTTCACTACGCCCTTCAATACGAACGATCTTTTGTTGATTATCGGCCTCGGCGCGTAACAGCAGCTCGACCGGCATCTTCAACGTTTCGAGGTTCTGTTTGACCGTCCCGCGAGTGCGAAACTTACCCGCGCGCGTGCGGATGATTTGATAATCGACTGTGAACTCCGGAACGCCCGTTCCCTCGACCCACTGCGCGAAGAAGTAGCGCAGGTTGTCCTGCGAGATCTTCGTGGCGAGTTTTTCAAAGTCATCGATCGAAGCGTTTTTGCCCTTATAAGTTTCGAGGAACGTGGCGAGCAGCCGGTCGAAGTTCTCTCTTCCGATCGTCTCGCGCAACATGCGGAAGACCATCGATCCTTTGTAGAAAACGATCGACTGGTACGCTGCCGATTGATCGTCAAGCGCAGACGGGGCACGCGCAATCGATGCTGTCTGTTCAAACGTGAGCGCCCGTTCTTGTTGTTCACGTTGAGCCGAATCGAGACCGCCGGCGCTCAAAGTGCTTTCGCGAAAAGCAAACGCGCTCCATTCGGCAAGTCCCTGTGAAAGCCACGCATCGTCAAACGATTTGAGTCCGACGCTCTGTCCCCACCATTGATAAGCAATCTCGCGCTGGATCTTCTCTTCGGGCACAGGGCGTGTCGTGTCAAACATCTTCGAGGAAAGGAAGATCATTCCCGGTCCCGAGTAGGTGTCTAAACTCTCATCGTCGATCTGGACCACGACGAGCCGGTTGCCAAAAAGCGGCGCACCGTAACGCTTGGTGTAAAACTCGAGCACGCGGCCCGTAAGCTCAGCAAACTGTTCGAGCCGTTTTTCGCTTCCCGGCATCGCATACAACTGAAGATCGTAATTGCTGTAGCGCAGGTTTCTGTTGATGTATTGTCCGGCGGCGAAATTTCCAATCAATACCGGCTGGCGATGCACAAAACGATAACGAACAGCGCCCTCTTTCGGCGCCGGTTGCGCGACTACCGGATCGTCGCTCGTGCCGGCAACCTGCAAACCTGAAGGCACGATAAAAGTGATGTCGGACGTCGATCTGTCCGCGGCATAGTCATGAAAAGGAAACCAGCGCGAGGCATACATCAGGTAAGAACCTTCCTGCCCAACGTAGGCCAATCTCTTCGTGGCGAGCGGTCCGCCTTCCGGGTTGAGCAGCGCGCCGCTCCAGCGAATTCTGAGTGTTACGGGTTTATTCGCCGGAACTATCTCACCCAGGTCGATGCGGACACTCGGTCCCAGAGAACCGACGCCTACGTTATCCTGAACCACTCCCGTCAGGACCTTGCCGTCTTTCTCGATGCTCTCGACTTTCAAGGAACCATTGAGCTCGAAAACGACGGAACGCGTCGCATCGAGGGGCACAAACGTGACATCTGCGCCGGCGCGAAGCATGTGCTGGTCAGGGATGATCTGAGCCTCGATACGGTAGTGCGTCACATCAAAACGACTGGCGGCTTGCTGAGGCGCGGGCTGTTGCGACTTTCCCGAGAGGGCCAGCGTGAGCACCGCTAAAACGGCCATAACGCCGGGGAATATGAGCTTGATTCTTTTCATGGCTTTTGGTTCGGACGATTATACGCCGCGAGGACTTTGGATGGTAAGAACCCACAGGCGGTTGGCCGTAGTTTTGGAGTGTGGTGCCGGTCTGCCGCTTTGGCCTGGATATCTTAGTCGAGGGCCAAAGCGGCGCCAGGCCGCCGCACTCCAGGGTTCACTTGACTCTGTAATTGCGAGCGCATAAAGTCCCTGCCACGCGGTTAGCCCCGGAATTCTGCTCGGTCGAGCATCATCCACATTCAAAGGAGTTTTGATTCATGAGACGCGTCTCTAAGTTTTTGTTCCCACTCTTTGTCTGCGCGCTCGCAATTGTGTCAGCCCAGGCACAGGCACCTCGCAACGTGCGAGTCGATTTCAAGGAGACCATTTTAAAGAACGGCCTGCGAGTGATCACGGTTGAGGATCATTCCGCACCCGTAGTGGCGATTTCAATAACCTACAACGTTGGTTCGCGCAACGAACGCAAGGGTCGCACCGGTTTTGCGCATCTCTTTGAACACATGATGTTCAAAGGCTCCGAGAATGTCGGATCGGGTGAACACTTCATGCTCGTCTTCAATAACGGCGGTAACATGAACGGTACCACCAACGAAGATCGCACAAACTACTTCGAAGTTCTGCCCGCCAACCAACTCGATCTCGCGCTCTTTCTCGAAGCCGATCGCATGAAGAGTTTGGAGATCACGAAAGACAACCTCGACAACCAGCGCAACGCCGTTCAGGAAGAACGACGATTGGGTGTCGACAACCAGGCGTATGGCAAGAGCGGCGAGATCCAGCAGGAGCTGCTCTACGACAACTTCGCTTACAAACATTCCGTGATCGGTTCGATGGAAGATCTGAGCGCCGCGACTGTCGAAGACGTATCCGAGTTCTTCAAAATGTATTACGCGCCAAACAACGCGGTGCTGGTTCTTGTTGGCGACTTCAAGACGCCCGAAGCACTCGCAAAGATCAAGAGCAGCTTTGAGAGCATTCCACGCCAGCCCGATCCGCCGGCAGTGGACATGACCGAGCCGCCGCAGAAAGCAGAACGACGCGCAACCGTTGACGACATGCTCGCTCGCGCGCCTCGCGTGGACCTCGCGTACAAAGCAGTCGCCGGCAACACGGCTGACTTTTACGCGTTGCAGGTTTTGGGAGCGGTGTTGCAGAGCGGCCAGAGTTCGCGTCTCTATCAAAAGCTCGTGAAGGAAAAAGAGATGGTCACGAACGTCGGCGGTTTCATGGATGAGAAGCGCGGCGTCGGCGCTTTCTACAGCAACGCCACTCTTCGTCCGGGAATTAAAACAGAAGACGTCGAAGCTGCCATCTACGCAGAGATCGATCGACTGAAGAAAGAGCCCATTGAGGATTGGGAACTTCAGAAAGCAAAGAACACCACGCGACGAAACCTGATCAACGCTTTGCAGAGCTCGATCTCTCGCGCTATTACCCTTGGCCAGTACACGGTCTATTACAACGAGCCGCAACTGATCAACGTCCGGCTCGACAAGGTCGCCGCAGTCACAAAGGAAGACGTGCAGCGGGTCGCCAATAAATACCTGGCCGACACTAACCGCACGGTTGTAATCACAATGCCGAAGGCGAAGCCGAAGACCGCGACCGGCGCGTCGGTAAAGTAAAGGAGTTATACCAATGAGAATCATAAAGAATAGAAGCAACGTTATCGTCGCACTGATGCTGATTGTGCTCGTGTCGTCATTGGCTTTGGGCCAGGGCGGCGCGCCGGCCGTTCAGCAACCACAAACGACAAAAGGCGCGGTCATCAAAGGCAAAGCGCCTGTGAACAGGGAAGTCCTGAAAGTAAAACTCCCTCGCGCCGAGGAAGCCACGCTCAAGAACGGTTTGCAGGTGGTGCTGCTCCCGTCGCATAAAGTGCCGACTTTCAACATGCAGTTGGTGGTGTTGAGTGGCGGACTTTCCGACAAGGCTGACTATCGTGGGCTCGCCAGCTCTACGGCCACGCTGATGCGTGAAGGAACGGCGAAACGCTCGAGCAAGGACATCGCCGAGCAGATCGATGCCCTTGGCGCGACGTTGGGTGCAAGCTCAGGCCTCTCGGCGATGACGAGTGTTGTCAGCACCGGCGGACTGGTCGAGAACCTGGACCAGACACTCGAACTGTTTGCGGACGTGATTCGAAATCCGACGTTCCCGCAGGCTGAAGTCGATAAGTACAAAACACGCATGTTGGCCCAACTCCAGTTTCAGCGATCGATTCCGCAGTTTCTGGCCCAGGAGCAATTCAGCCGCGCGATCTATGGCACCAGCCATCCGGCGTCGCTGGTTGCGACTCCGGTAGAATCGATCAAGAAACTTTCAACCAGGGACCTTGCCGAGTTCCACGCCACTTACTATCGTCCGAACAATGCGATTCTCGCGATCGTCGGCGACGTCACGATGAAAGACATCATGCCGAAGCTCGAGAAAGCATTTGGCGATTGGCAGAAAGGCGACGTACCCACGACGACGATTCCACCTGCTCCCGCGCAATCCGATGCGAAGATCTATTTGATCGATCGTCCGGGCTCGGTGCAGACGGTGTTACAGCTCGGCACGCTCGGTATCGAGCGCACGAGTCCTGACTACTTTTCAGTGCTCATGGCCGACCGCGTTCTCGGCGGTGGTCCATCAGGACGACTGTTCCTGAACCTGCGAGAGGACAAGGGCTATACGTACGGGGCCTACAGCAGTTTTGGCGGTTCAAGATTCAAAGGCACGTGGGTTTCGAGCTCGGAAGTCAGAACCGATGTTACTGAAGGCGCGATGAAAGAGTTTATGTACGAGCTCAATCGTCTGCGTGATACACCGGTGCCTGCTGAAGAACTCGAGAACGCGAAGCGTGCAATCATCGGAAGCTTTGCGCTCTCGCTGGAACAGCCGAATTCGCTGCTCCAGAACATCATCACGCAGAAGCTCTACAATCTTCCTGCTGATTACTGGGACACCTACCCGCAAAAAGTCGCGGCCATCACTGCCGCGGACGTGCAGAATGCGGCGAAGAAATATCTCGACCTGGGTCGCTTGCAGGTAGTTGCAGTAGGTGATGCGGCGAAGGCTCGGGAAATTCTGGCGAAGTATGGAAAGGTTGAAGTGTACGACGCCGAAGGAAAACCGGTTGGTCCTTCAACTGACAACAGCAACAACAAGTAAAACACCATCTCCACGGATTACGCGGATTCTCCGATCTGCGTAATCCGTGGAACTAAGGTTTACTCCCCACGAAGTCGATATCCTTCTGATCCACATACAATCCGGCAAACGCCCGATCGATGGGAGCGAACGTGTAACCATCCTTCGAAGGGATTACTCGATAACTCTTTTGCGAGGGCGCGACGGTGAACGAGTAATAGCCGTCGTTGTCAGAAGTTGCGGCCAGCACCGTGCCTGACGGGCTAATCAACACAACCACCACGTTCGAGATTCCCGCCCTGCTTGAATCCACAATACGTCCGGTAATCTTTACGTTCGCGCGCAAACGTGACGCTGCGTCTTTGAGCGCCTCGTCCGACATTGGCTGAGTTGTTTCGGATGTCGGATTCGCCGCGGTCGGCGTCGGCATATCAGGTGCCGGAGACGGCGAACTCTCCGGTTTGGCAGGTTCGGTAGTTTCGGGTTTAGCAGTTTCAACCGGTGGAGCGGTGCTGGTGGTTGCGGTTGATCCTCCAAGCCGCTCTTCGAGTCCATCAAGAGAACCGTTGACGCGGCGATAAAGTTGTTCGATCACTGATCGGCGGACAGCCTCGCTCGGTCCGGCACGATAGCTCTTGATGTACGAATCGAGCGCTTGTTGTCTTTGGCCTGACTGTTCGAGCGCGGCGCCAAGATGCCACAGCGCGCTTCGCCACGCGGGAGTTTCAACCGGAAGAATTTCCGCGGCCTGCTTCAAGTGTGTGATTGCCTGTGAATACTTTTCCTGATTGAACAAAGCCCACCCGTGAAGATCTTCCAGGCGACCCTTCAAAATATTTGCCAGCACTTCGTGCGGAGCATCGGCAACGTCAGGCACCTTACCCACTGCGATCGAGCGCGCGCGCAAGTCTCTGAATTCATCAGCCTGCACCGCCATCGTCAGACCCGAAACTTTGAGAGCGTCGTCCGAAGCTCTTCTCGCGGCGGCGACGAGGTCCAATGCCGTTGACATGCCTACTCCATAACGCAGCAAACGGCTTGCGGCATACATCTGGCGAAACGCGCGCATGCCGTCGTTACCGGCTGCGAAATCCTGTGCTGCCGCGACTGCCGCCGTTTCATCGATCTTCGCGCCGTCAGTGTGGTGTGAGCGCGATGTTGAGGGCGAGGAGCGCCTTTAATGTTTTCCCGTTCGCGGGCTTGTCCGCGGGAGTGCGTTGATAAATGCCGGCACGTCGCTCAGGCGCAAGCAGCTCGACAAAAGTGGCCTCGCTCGCGGGTACGCGACCGGCAAGTTGAGTTTGAATCTGACCGTCTTTTATCGTGAACGATTCGCGCAGAACCTCGACCGCTTCTTCGTAGAGTCCCATTGACGCCAACACGTTCGCGAGCTCATACGTCATAGTCGGAAACTTGCCGAACTGACGCGCGTAGCGCAGCGCACGTTCCGCATCGAGCGGGCGTTTCAAATTCAGCAGCGAACGTGCGAGAGCGATCTGAGCCCACGTGTAACGCGATTCGACGGCGTTGCTTTGCGCGCGAGTTCGAAAGCCTTCTCGTTGTTGTCGTGCGCGACGAGCCAGTATGCCGCGCCTGCGAGGAAGGGAAGATTACGCGGTTCGTCCGTGAGTGCGGCCTCGAGCGCCGCATTCGCTTCGTTCTGGCGACCGAGTTCGAATAGCGATATTACTTTTCCTGCAAGCGCCGCTTTGTCTTTTGGATCCGCGGCGAGTTGTTCGTTGTAAAGCGCGAGTGCTTCTTCCGCCTTGCCGGAAGCGCGATAAAGATCGGCGAGACTGCCCCGCGAAACTTTCGACGCCGGATCCAGTTCGAGCGTCCGTTTGTATTCCGCGATTGCGTCGTCGAGTCGTAAAGAGATGTGCAGTCCAACCGCGAGCAGGCGGTGTGCTTCGGCAAGGTCAGGCGCAAGCTTAATCGCAGCCTCGGTAACGCGAATCAGTTCACTTGCGTGTTCGATTCCCAGGTAAAAACCGGCGACCGAGATCAAGCGTTTTGGATCGATGCCAAACTTCGTCTCCACATTTTGCGCAGCTTTGAATGCAGCCGCACGCTCGCCACGAAGGTAAAGGTTATTCGGGATTTGCGAGATCACGCCGGTAAAGAGTTGGTCCGAGATGCTCGTGTCTGCTTCATCGATGGCACGCAGTAGTTGTTCAGTTCCCCCCGCGATGTCGCCGTTTTTCAAACGCTGATCGCCGAGCGCGGCATGTGTGCTGATGAGCAGTTCAGTCGCGCGTCCTCTCGATTTCGATTCGGGATGAGTGTCGAGAAACTCTTTCAGCTTAACGGCGCGCTTGGCCAAAGGAAGTGTCAGCGTCAGTTCGACTTCTTCCGATTCATCTGCCTCTTCTTCAGCGATCTCAGCGGCAGTCTTTGTTTTAACCGGAGTGTTTACTTTTGCGGTGGCGCTTGCCTTCCGGCGTCCTGTGTTTGAAGTCTCGGTCTTTGGAGATTCACTTGGCGTCGGCTCGGTTTTCGGAGACTCGGCGGGTGTTGGTTCGTTCTTTGGAGACTCCGATGGCGCGGGTTCAGCGGGCGTTTCAGTTGGGTTTGGCTCCGTTCGCGGCGGCTCGGTTGGCGGCGTCGCTTCAGGCGTTGCTTCAGGTTTCGGTTTGGACGATTCACTCACGACTCTCGGCCGCGTTGTCGGCGTACTCTTCGCGCTGGCCAAAACCGTCTGTCCCGTGTCGCTCGTGGCTTCAGCACTGTTGCTTGCCGGGGGCGTCTCCTCGAGTTCCGCGGCATTAAAACCAACCTTTTCCGCAAGGCCGGTTACAAAGACGCGTACTCCGTTATCGACTGCTTCCGCGAAACGACCTTCGCTCAAAGGGCTCTGCATGCGATAAGCCATCTCACCCAAAACACCTTCGGGCAAACTCGTCTGAGCGGTGCGGCTAAACTGCGTGAACGACGTTTTCGATGCCGCTGAAATCACGAGCAGCAAACTTTTCGTCCGCGAAGTCTTCGCGCCGATGTTCCATTCGCGTGCAAGCTGTTGCGAGAAGAGTGAAATCTCCTGTGCGCCGGTCGTGTCAACCGTGGCGACGTACAACTCGACATTGCTTTTCTCTTTCAGCTTTTGGAGTATGTTTTCAAGCCGCGTCTTTGTTTGGGTATCAATAACTCCCGCGAAATCGCTTACATAACTCTCGGGTTTTGGGAGTTTGCCCGTTTGAGCGAGCGGATTTGCGCTAAGCTGAAGGAATAAGCCGAACGCTACAATTAGCGTCGCAAGTCGTTTTAAGACTCGATATGATGGGGTCATGTCGATAGGTTCCGCATCAGGGTTGTGGGGGGAACGATTCGGCGCTCATGATACCATCGGCGCGCTAATATGAGCGAACTGGACGAAGCATGGGCAGCAGCTTTATCCGAAGCCGAGCGGCAGGCTCGTCTTGCGGGTCGTAAAGAAGTTGCCGAGTACATCGCACTCAAAAACTCAAACGACCTTCTTCGCAAGGCGGGAGTCGATTGGCTTGTCTCGGAATTTACCACTGCGGCCGGTGACGCAAATCGCGCCGGCGGGAGTATTCAGATTGCCAGGGTCGACGGTCATCGCTTTGCCACCGGATCCTCGACGATGGTCGGACATCTACTCACACTCACAAACGGAGTTCGCACTCTCTACGTTGAAGCCGGATGGCCCAGGACGCCGCGTGACGGTTTCGTGCGTGGGGGCGGTCTCGCCTGCGCGAATATTCGTCACATGGGAATTCGTGCTGCGAACGAAGAGTTGTTGTTGGCAAAGTCGAGCACCGGCGCGCCAGCGTGGAAATCCATCGACAGTAAACGCGTGTTCGTACACGAGTCAGACATTCGCCGCCACATCGCCATCCTCCTCGATCAGCGTCGCTAACGCTCACGACGTTTTCCGGTAACGGCTGCACGTTTTGGCGTTGCGCCCTGTGGCTTTCCGCAATCCTTCGCTGCTTTTCCCCGCAAAAATCGAATTCTTCAGAACGGGCACGGTACTTGCCGAAGACGCCCGGGTCGAAGTGATACTGAGGAGACAGAAAGAAAATGACGAACCGACACACACTGAAATTTTCAATAATTGCTGCGGGGATTCTGGCGTTCTGCTTGCCCGTTGCAGCGAACGCTCAATGGGGACGCCAGGATCGTTATCCGGATAACAATCGTGGTCGCTACGACGATCGCGGAGTGCGCGACTCAGTGCACCGGCTGGATCGTTTAGCAAAAGATTTTGAGCGCGACATGGATCGTGCCCTTGATCGAAGCCGGGCCAACGGCTCACGGCGAGAAGATCAAATCAACGAACAAGTACATCAGTTTCGCGAGGCGGTTGGCGATCTGAAATCGCGAGTCGGCAACGGCCGTGATCTGAATCGCAGTGCCGACGAGGCGCGTCGTGTACTTGAAGAAGCTCAGCAAATAGACCGCGTTGCTCGTCCGCGTTGGTATGACGGCGGCATGGTGTCACAGTGGTCGCAGATCCAGCAGGAGCTGCGATACATCAGCAACGTCGTACGGCTTTAGATATAACGGCGGCTTCGGCGGCCGAGACGGACGTTCCGGACGAGATGATGATTGGCGCCGTAACGACCGCAACCGCGACAATCGCGATAATCGCGACAATGATTGGTTGAGACGAATTCCATTCCCTCGGTAACACCCTGCATCTGATTTCCGCTGGTTACCTGCTTGTTAACCCTCCGAAGGCTCCGGTCCAACCGGGGCCTTTTCTTTTCAGACAGGATCGTATTGTGTTAATCCTGTCTGCATGCCCGGCACTCTTTATCTGGTAGCGACTCCCATCGGCAATCTTGCTGACATTACTCACCGCGCGCTACAGGTTTTGAGAGACGTCAGCTTGATCGCATGTGAAGACACGCGTCACACGCGCAAGCTTTTGCAGCACTACGGCATCGATACCAAGACCATCAGCTATCACGAACACAACGAACAGCAACGCGCCGCGGATCTCGTCGAGCTGTTGAACCAGGGGAGTGACGTCGCGGTCGTTTCGGACGCCGGCACGCCCTCGATCAGCGATCCGGGTTACAGACTTGTGCGCGCGGCAATCGAAAACGAAGTAACGGTTGTTCCCATCCCTGGTCCAAGCGCGCTGATCTCAGCACTAATCGCAGCCGGACTGCCGACCGATGAATTTTTTTTCGCCGGCTTTCTGCCGTCACGTCCAAATGCCCGGCGTACACGTTTGAGTGAGTTACGAAACGTTCCGGGTACGTTGATCTTCTACGAAGGGCCGCATCGACTAGGGGCGACGCTGAAAGATGCTCACGAGATTCTCGGTGAACGTGAAGCTGTCGTGGCGCGAGAGCTGACGAAGCTGCACGAACAGATCAAGCGGGGAAGATTGAGTGAACTTGCCAATCACTACGCTGTTGAAGAAGCTCGCGGCGAGATCGTCGTGCTGATTGATCGGAAGGTGATTAACAACACGGCAGACGACACGCTCGAGCAGCAAAGTATCGCAGCCTTAGTTGCTCAGTTCGAGCAGGAAGGGTTGGACCACCGCGCCGCGCTAAAGAAAGCGGCGCGTGAGTTGCGACTCTCACGCGCCGAAGCATATCGCAAGTTAGTTGCGGAACGCGGCCGAGTCTAACGCCCGCTGATTTGCGCCGGGAGCGGCTTGTCTACTTTGAGCCGCGCCGGACGATTCGCGATCTCCCAAAGCGTCATGTAGATGGTCCGAGTGATCTTTTCCATCTTCTGGTAATCGATCTTATCGGCCGTGTCGCCCACGCCGTGATAGTCCTGGTGCACGCCGTCAAAGTAGAAGATGATCGGAATACCCTTGCGAGCGTAGTTGATAGTGATCGCTGCGGAAGAAGAAGCGATTCGGATCGTTCGGATCGTCGTAACGCGTGTCGTAAGTCAGGTTCAAAAACGACTTGTTGACGTTGTTGACCAGTTCGCCGAGTTCCGTGCTCATCATCGTCGAACCGATCAGGTAAACGGCATCGGGTCCGGTCAAATCCTTATTACGAGAATTCGTGTCGCCTTCTTTTTTGCTGCGTCCGATCATGTCGATATTGATTTGCGCAACGATCTGATTGAGCGCGACGGTCGGATATTCAATGAAATAACGCGAGCCCCACAGCCCTTTCTCCTCGCCGCAATGCCAGACAAACAAAACTGAACGCTTCGGACGAGTCGGCGCTTTGGCGAGTGCTTCCGCCATTCCCAGGAGGGCGGTCGTGCCCGAGGCATCGTCGTCAGCGCCATTGCAGATCGTGTCGGCGCCGTTTGGCAGACAACCACTGCCGACGTGGTCGTAGTGCGCGCCGAGTGCAACGTACTCCGCTTTCAACACCGGATCGCCGCCTTCCCAAACGGCGACAACGTTCTGCGTCGGGATGATCTCGCTGTTACTCGCGACGTTCATCGTGATCCGTTTTTGATCCCTCATTACAAACGAGGCCGGATAGCTCGTTCCGTAAGCTGCATTGACGAGCGCCGCTGCGGATTGACCTTCACCGGCGAAGATCGCGTTAGCGGTTTCAGGAGAGATCACGATCGAAGGCAGGGGCGACGACGTCGGTTTGAGTTTGAAACTTCGCGACTACGGTTGAGCCTCGCTCCATCAGTCGTGCTCGATTGCGCTGCCAGTTTGCGAGGTAATTAAAATCGGGAACATAGATCAGACCGACCACGCCCTTGTTGCGCGCATAGTCAACCGGGTTCATCGAGTCTTCGCCCGCCTTGCCGTAGTCAGCCCGCGTGACGCCGCGCGGTTGCATGTTCGGCGCGCCGATGACGACCGCGATTTTGCCCGCCGGATCGATACCTTTGTAGGCGTCGATATCTTTCGACTTTACAAACCACCCGAGCCCGCAAAAACAATCTGCCCGCTCACATTGCCCGAGCCGCCCGCCGGCAAGTAATCGGTGCCGGCAGCCAACGCACGCCCGTTGAATTCAACTTTTGTTTGTCCACTGTCGGCGCGATTGCGTTGCAAATCGATCCGTTGAAAGAAAGTGCCATTGTCGCCCGCGGGTTTGAATCCCCAACGCGAAAGATTCATCGCCAGAAATTTGGCGGTGGTGTCGAGTCCACGTGAAGGCGTGTCGCGGCCCTCCATTTCGTCGGAGGCGATGAACGTCAGGTAGTCTCGGATCTGGTCCGCGGAAATGGCATCGACGGCGCGTTGCGCGCTTACATTCGCCGCTCCCTTTTTTGATTTGTCGGCAGCGCGTTGCGCGTAAGTTGCGGGAAACGTGGTGACGAGCAAACTCGCCAATACGAGGGCGGTTAAGAATCTTCGCATGTACTCTCCAGTAAAAATCGATTTTTATCGCGAGATCGTTTTGGGGAAACTGTTTGATGCGCGAAAACGCGTGCAAGCTTACGCGTGTTGCACGGCTTGCACCAGCCGCGTCAGCGTGTCTTTGGCGTCGCCGTAAAGCATGCCTGTTACCGGCTTAAAAAACAAAGGGTTCTCGAGGCCGGAGAAGCCTCTGCCCTGACCGCGCTTTAAAACCACGACTGACTTCGAGCGATCGACTTCCAGGATCGGCATGCCGGCGATTGGGCTCGACGGATTGTCGCGAGCGTCCGGATTGACGACGTCGTTGGCACCGATCACGACGGAGACGTCAGTTGACGAAAACTCGGGATTGATCTGTTCCAACTCATACAACGATGAATACGGAACGTTCGCTTCGGCGAGCAAAACGTTCATGTGACCGGGCATGCGTCCGGCGACGGGGTGAATGCCGTACTTCACTGTGACACCGCGTTTTTCGAGCACGTCGGCGAGTTCGCGCACGGCGTGTTGGGCCTGGGCGGTTGCCAATCCATAGCCGGGAACGAATACGACTTTGTTGGCATAGGCGAGCTGCGTGGCGATGTCTTCGAGTCCAACTTCGCGCATCGAGCCCTGTTGCTCCGCGCCGCCTTCGGCTGTTGCGGCGCTGCCAAACGCGCCGAACAAGACGTTTGTCATCGAACGATTCATCGCGCGGCACATCAGTATCGAGAGTATGAAACCGGAGAAGCCATCGAGTGTGCCGGCGATGATCAGCACTTTGTTCGAGAGCACAAATCCGGTCGCGGCTGACGCGAGACCCGCATACGAGTTTAATAATGACATCACCACGGGCATGTCAGCGGAGCCGATCGGCATTACGAGCAGTAGTCCGAAGATAAAGGCGAGGGCGACCATCGTGAAAAAGAGGGGCATCGAGCCGGGTACGATGATGAGATAGATAAAGATGCCGATCGTGACGGCGAGCAGGGCCATGTTGAAAATATTCTGGCCCTTGTAAGTCATGGGTGTGCCGCGCACGAGACCCTGAAGTTTTGCAAACGCGAGCAGGCTGCCCGTCGTGGTGAGTGCGCCGAGCATCACTTCGAAGCCGAGTGCGCCCATCGTAATCGGCTCGACGTGTCCGCCATGTTTGTAATATTCCGAAATGCCGACGAGCGCGGCGGCGAAAGCTCCGAAGGCGTGTGAGAGCGCGGTTCGTTGCGGCATCGCCGTCATCGGCACCCACAAACCCATTGCCAGTCCGACTACTGAGCCGACTGCGAGTCCGGCGAGAATCCACGTGTAACTGACAATCTCGTGATGCATCAGCGTGCCGATGATGGCCATCAACATGCCAAACTCGGCGAGATGCATTCCGCGTTTCGCGGATTCAGGGTGGCTCAGTCCCTTCAATCCGAGGATGAAGAAGATTGAAGCGAGCAGGTAGCTGAGTTCGATGAAGTAGAGTTGCACGTGTTAACTTAGAGGAGCTTTGTGCTTCAGTTCTTAGTACTTTGTCGCGGAATCCGACAAAGCACAAAGTACGAAGTACAAAACTCAATCCTTTTTTGCAATATCCTTCCGCTTAAACATCCGCAGCATCCGATCAGTGATCACAAACCCGCCGACAACATTTGTCGTCGAACAAACGACTGCGATAAAACCGAGGATCGTGCTGACTGTGTTGTACTGCGCGCCTGCCGTGACGATCGAACCCACGAGAGAAATGCCCGAAATCGCGTTCGTCGCCGACATCAATGGTGTGTGCAGCAGCGGCGGTACGCGTGAGATAACCTGGTAACCGAGAAAGGCTGCGAGCGCAAAAACGTAAAGCGCGGAGATCAGAGTTTCTGCTGACATCGAAATTGCTCCTAGCCTGGTTGAGCTTGTAACGCGGCCGCAACGCGTTGGTTCACGACTTCGCCGTTGTGCGTCACGCACGATGGTCCAACTACGTCGTCCTTCATGTCGATCAACAACTGTCCGTCTTTAATCAGCGGCGTCAGAAACGAAGTTATGTTGCGCGAGTAAAGCTGGCTGGCGTGAACCGGTACTGTCGCGGGGAGATTAGTTGGCGCCATGATCGTTACGCCGTCACGTTCGACGGTTACATCCGCCTGGCTTAACGCGCAGTTCCCGCCGGTAGCACCGGCAAGGTCGACGATGATCGAGCCGCGCTTCATGCCCTCGACCGCTTCTTTTGTAATCAAGAGCGGGGCGCGGCGGCCGGGCACCTGCGCGGTCGTGATAATGACGTCGGCTTCTCTTGCGTGTTCCGCTATCAAAGCGCGTCCACGATTCATCGCCTCATCAGATAGCTCAACTGCATAGCCGCCCGCGTCCTCAGTTTTTATTCCACCGAGATCTACTTCCAAAAACTTTGCTCCGAGTGATTTGACCTGTTCACCCGCGGCGGCGCGCACGTCGTAACCTTCGACGACCGCGCCCAAACGTCGCGCGGTCGCGATCGCTTGTAGTCCGGCAACACCTGCGCCTAAAACCAACACGCGCGCAGGCGGCACCGTTCCGGCAGCCGTCATTAGTAAGGGAAACATTCGCGGGATGTGCGCGGCGCCGATCAGCACTGCTTTGTAACCCGCGACAGTCGCCATAGACGATAGCGCGTCCATCGCCTGTGCGCGCGTGATTCGCGGAACCAGTTCGACGGAAAACGTCGTTATGCCGCGATCGACTGCGGGCAGCAGAGCGGCGGGTTCGTCGAGTGGACGTAGAAACCCGATCACGACCGCGCCTCTTTTCAGCCGCGCGAAATCGGTTGGACCAGGTCGATTTACTGCGGCCAGCACGTCCGTGTTGCTCAGGAGCGACTCCCGATCGGAACTGACTTCCGCGCCTGCGTCTCGATAGTCGTCGTCGGTACGCGCCGCACTGAGACCTGCGCGGGTTTCGACGAGAACGGCAGCCCCGAGCGCGACCAGTTTTTTGACTGACTCGGGCATGAGCGCGACACGTGCCTCACCGTCCTGTGTCTCCCGCAACACAACAATGTTCATGCCATGCTCCAAATGAATAGCTTCGTGGGGATTAGCTTGCGCTCAAGCGCGTGCAGTATAGCAAATTGGTCGTAGATTAAGTGATGGAAACCGTGGTAGTTTCGGAGTATGGAGTTTCAACTGGATCACGCTAAAGACGTACTGGGCCGCACGCCCGCGACGTTGAATTCGTTGTTGCGAGACTTGCCTGATGAATTGGTACTTTCAAACGAAGGGCCGGATACCTGGAGTCCATTTGATATTCTGGGCCATCTCATACACGGCGAGGAGACTGACTGGATTCCACGCGCGAAGATGATCCTCGAGCACGGTGAGCAGCGCCCTTTTGAGCCGTTCGATCGCATCGCGATGTTTGAACAGTCGAAAGGTAAATCGCTAAACGATCTGCTGGCGACGTTTGAGCGCGCGCGCGGAGAGAGTTTGGGGCAGTTGGGGAAGATGAATTTGACGCCGGAGTTGTTGTCGAAACGCGGGATGCATCCGGAGCTCGGCGTGGTGACGCTCAGCCAGTTGCTCGCGACGTGGGTGGCCCATGATCTTAGTCACATTGCGCAGGTCGTTCGAGTGATGGCGAAGCAGTATGGAGAGGCCGTTGGACCATGGCGCGCATATCTATCGGTGCTCAGCAGATGAAAACAATACTATTGATCCTTTTGGTTATAGTTGCCGGTGGTTGTAAATCGACTTCCAACGCGGAGCAGGCAAAAGTCCATTGGAGAGAAGCGAATGAACTGCTCAAGCAGCAGTCAGATGTGGCGGGCCAGTGGGGCGCGCAGTATGGCAAGGCCTTCAACCCCGAGAGCCGATCTAAATTTCCTTCGAACCGAGCGTGGCTGCGGACGCAGGCGGACGAGTTAATAAAACTGCTCGACGAAAGTTCGAGATTGGGTACGGCGGCGGCGGAAAAGTTGGAACAGGCCAGCGGACTCACCAGTAATGAAAACGATCGCAAATTGATGACTCAGGTAGCTACAAGTCTCAGAAAAGATCTTGAAGTGGATGAGCTGTTGCGATCGCAGATCCGGCTGGTCCATGACGAAGAGATCAGGGATGAAAAGACATTCAACGCGCGGTTTATGGAATTGATGGCAGTTATTCAGGAAAGGGAGAAGGAAAGTGACGCTCGTTTGCAGGAGAGCAAGCGGCTGCTGGGCGCCACCCCCACGCCATAATCAGCCACAAAGAAGCACATAAATCACAAATGCCTTCAAAAATCCCTTTTTGATCTTTGTGCCTTTTCGTGGCCAACTATGAGGCAGACTTTGAGGCCGGCTTGCGAACCCCTCCGCCGCCCACCTATAATCCGAATCCGCTGCGGCGCATTGGTGTAGTTGGTTAACACGCTGCCCTCTCAAGGCAGAGATCACGGGTTCGAGTCCCGTATGCGCTACCACGATATGACGAAGGTCGCTTGATTAAACTCAGCGGCCTTTTCTTTTGCCAGGCGGTGTAACAAGTGCAAGAATCCGAAACTTGAGCGATGGTCACGACGACTTTAAAACTCACTGATGCAGAAGACGTTGAACTCACGCTGATCGCGCGAGACTTGAATGATTTGCTCAGAGCCATGTTTGGGCCGACGGGACATCCTGACGCGGGGAGTCTGATTTTTCCTACAATGCCGCTCATGGGGTTAGTTACCGAGGAGAGCTTTCACTACCTATCCAATGCACCGCGGCAATCAAGTTTGCAGCCTCTTCCCACGTCGCTCTTTTCACGTTTCGGGCGCGCCGTTACGAAGACTCGTGCACGTATAAAGCTCTTTGATGATACGGACGGCGGTGCGGACGGATTGGTAGAGATTTTGGAACTCGCGCATTCTAAGAGTGTCGAATGGTTTCGCGAGCCGCATCGAGGCCCAATTCGTTCTCTCGTTCAACGCTTTCAACCGGATCTAGGTATCTTCTTTGTAGGTGAAAACCTGATTGCCTCAACACATACGGTTTTACCCGCGATGGGCATCACTCTTGACGAACTTAAGGCCTTTTCACCAAAGGATCTGGAAAGGCTCGGTGAACGAAGTTTCACGTTTTCACGTGAAGTTGGCATGTATTTGAGCCAACTTGCGAGTTTCCTGCATCAATTGGGTAAGCATGTTGAGCTTCAACCGGAGGCTCCCGACATACGCGACCTTCGCGTAAGTCACAACGACTTCATTGGAGCTAATGTATATCGGCTAGCGCTCGACAGCTTTCGCCCAAAGGAAGTGTGCTTTGTCGGAGCAGTGGTTATGGCACTGGCTCATATCAATGCTGCTCTTTACGTATTACCGCGACTCCTCGGGGTGAAGTCAAACCTTCTTCTTCGATTTCAGTTTCTGACTGCCTATCATGCCGGCAAGACATTGGAAGTTTCAATCCCACAGATATTGCCGCCGATGTCAGAAGCCGAGCGTAGCGTCGTGCGCTCGCGGCAAATTCGTAATCTGTGTGCACACTATGGTCTTCGCGGCACGGCGCAGACAGTAATTGGGGCCGAGGATCCATTCGGCGCTGCAATCCTGTCACTCATTTCGGTAAGCCGATCCGACGTTGACGCAGTGGTTAACCGATGGCTTCGTACCGTTTCAGAACTCCTGACCGCACGATTGTCAAAGTCAAGGCTTGCTCCTTGCCGGGCTTGGCTTGGCAGCCACAGTTAACTTTGAGGGGGTGCGCTTATAGGGCGTAGAGCCCTCTGCTTACCACACTCTTCTCAACAGTTTGCGGCTTCCATTCGCTCCAGTAGGTTTCGCCGTCCAGCTATGTTGTGGCTTGGCGTGTGTGATAGATTACCGGCGAGGTAATGTTAAGTTCATGAATGTCGCTATTGAGGTGCCAAAGGAGATTGCCAGGAGCTTGGCGGGGCCTGATGATGACCTTTCGCGCATCGCTCTCGAAGCGTTGGCTGCACAAGGTTATCGAGACGGCAAGTTGAGCCACTCCGAGGTGCAGCACTTGCTGGGCTTCAATTCGCGTTGGGAAACCGATGCGTTTTTGAAGCAAGCTGGTGCCCACCTTGACTACACCGAAGCAGATCTTGAACGCGATATGGAGATCTCGCAGCAAATTAAATGATCAAATGGTTGTTGCCGATACCTCACCGCTCAATTATCTGGTTCTCATCCATCAAATCAATCTTCTCCCGAACTTGTATGGCCTGGTTCTGATTCCCGAATCGGTACTCGATGAACTCAGTGCGATCGAGACGCCGCAACTTGTTCGCAACTGGGCAACGAACCTGCCTGAATGGGTTGAGGTGTTGCCCGCTACTCCTATCGATGATGCAAGTTTAACTCGCCTTCACGTAGGGGAGCGCGATGCGATCTCGCTTGCCTTAACTGTTCATGCGGACGCAGTGCTCATGGACGAACGCCGTGGACGGCAAGAAGCTGAGAACCGTGACCTAAAACCGATCGGAACACTTGGGGTTTTGGTAGCTGCACATGAGCGCGGACTAATCAATCTAACTGCGACCATTAATGCCCTACGACAAACGAGTTTCCACGCTAGTCCGAAGCTGCTTGCGTCAATTGTTGATCGCTCGTTACCTCCAACGAAGGAAGGTTAGCAATAGCATCGTTAAAGGCCGATTGGGACTGGCCAGACTAAAGCGCTGCCCGCAACTGTTGCAAGAAACTGAGAATTTCTGTCGTTGGCGTCAGCAAAAGTTGAAGATTGTCCCGTATGCGCTACCACGATATGACGAAGTTCGCTAAACTCAGCGGCCTTTTGTTTCTTTCCACGCTAGCTTCGTAAATTACGTGAGGCAACACGATGGCAAATGCTGATTCTCGTGTAACGATTCACATGGCGGCGAGCCTCGACGGTTTCATTGCCCGAAAGAATGGGGACGTCGATTGGCTCGAAACCTCGGATGAATTCGTAGATGGCTACACGATGGATCCAGCATTCGTTGAGACGTTTCTCGAGACGATCGACTGCTACGTCATGGGGTCGCGAACCTATGAGACCGCGCTCCGTTTTGAAGCGCAAGGGCTCGGATGGTCGTACGGAGACAAACCCACCTTTGTGCTAACGAGTCGCGAGCTGCCACGGACTCGGAATAACGTCGAGTTCTACTCAGGCGATCTAGCTGAGCTCGTGAATGGGCGCCTGCGGCCCACGTTCCGGAGCATCTGGTTTGTGGGAGGTGCCATCGTCTCCGCCGAATGCCTTCGTCTCGGGCTTGCGGACGACGTTCGATATTCGATCCTGCCGATCTTGATCGGTGATGGAATCCCATTCTTCGAGAAGCTCGACAGAGATGTCGCCCTCCATCTTGTAGAGGTCAAAGCCTACAAGAGCGGCATGGTTGAGCTGCGTTACCAGGTAAAAGGACGCGACGATGCCTCAAGACAAGGACGCTAAAGAGCGGACGCCCGGCGCGGGGAGTGGCCGAGGAGGAGGTCGGCGATGGCCTGAGAGATCGGCAGGCCGGGGGTTTGTTCGAGCCAGAAGAATTCGCCCGCCGGGTTGAGTTCGAGAAAGACGTGCCGCCCGTCGGGTGTGAGGATAATGTCGATGGCGCCGTAGTTCAACGAGAAGTAATCCATGAGGCGCAGGATTTTTTCTTCGACCTCACGCGGAAGTTGATAAGGCTGCCAGTCTTGAAGCATGCGGACGCCGTCGCGACGCCAGTCATGAACCGCGCGGGCAGAGACTTTTGAGTCGAGAGAGGCGGACATCACGCGCTGGCCGACTACCGTCACGCGAAGCTCCAGCGACTTGGGAAGCAGTTCTTGAAAAGTTACAGGGCATAAGCTCAGGCCGGAAAGGTCTGCGAGATCTTCGGGTTTCACGGGGTTGGTGAAGACGACGAGTTCTCTCCCTTCGTCGTAGACCGCGAAGGAAGAAAGCATCTTCGTGACCATACCGCCCTCGCAACTCTTTGCGAACGTACCGACCGCGGCAGGATCGTTCGTCGTCAGCGTGCGCGGTGTGTCGAGCCCGAGTTCACGCGCGACCTGTAGCTGTAGCTGCTTGTTCTCAGCGTGACGGATGTGACGCACGTGGTCCATGCGGAAAGCTTTGAGACTGGCGAGCATACCGTGAGCGGCAGCACTCGCCTCGCCGAGGGACGCGTGGCGCAGTTGCGCTTCGAGGGACGCCGGAAGACGCGCGCCGAAGTTGAGACGGCGGTGCCACACGGCTGTGACCTCCCGCAGATCAAACTCGCCCTCCTCGTTCGTAAGCGTGAGACGCTCGTCGCCCACTGAGCCGGATGCGCCGTGGTAAGCCGTCAGCCGTATCTCGGTCGGGTAGCGGTCCGTGTCGAAGCGGATCGCGCGGCCGCCCATGCGCGTAATTGCCTGGGCCACCAGCTCGACGCTCTCATTGTCGTCGCTGCGTGTGATGATGAGAATGGACATTAGTAGCTCTTCTCTTCGAGTAGCGCGCCGGCGATGGCCTCCGAGATGGGAAGGCCCAGGTCGCGTTCGAGCATGCCCCACTCGCCGGACGGATTAACTTCGAGAAACACGTATTCGCCCGAAGGCGTGCAGATTAAATCGACAGCGCCGAAGACGAGCCCGAGTTCCGACATCAATGTTTGCAAACCACTTAATACTTCAGACGGAAGCTCTGCCTTTTGCCATTGACATTCATCGGGTGCTGCGCGGCGCCAGTCCGTAAGCCCGCGCGACGTGCCGCTCGCGTCGAGCGCGCCCGCGAATGCTTCACCCGCCACACACGCGACGCGTAATTCTCGCGCTTTCGGAATCAACTCCTGGAAGACCATCGGGCTATGACGCAGTGACTTGGCGCACGCCAGGTCTTCTTCACGAACGCGGCTCGTGTAGACGAAGGGCTGAGCGGCATCCATGCTGACGTCGAGCGGGCGAAGAAGCTTCGCCACGGTTTCGCCTTCAGTTTCTGCGAAGAACTGGCGCGCCGCTGCGGGGTCGTTGGTGACGAGTGTGCGCGGGACACGCAAGCCGGCGCGCGCGGCCACTCGGAGTTGTCGCTGCTTGTTCTCGGCGGTGCGTTGTTGCTGAAGGTCGTTGACCCAATGTGCGTCGTGGAGCGCGTCGAGAAAGCCTTCAAGCGCGGCGGCAGACTCCCCGATGCACATTTGGCGATAGCGCTCGTCAAGGTCGGCGGCCATACGCGGCGACCAGAGCTTGCGCGCCCAGACGGCGAGCACCTCCGTGGTGCAAATCTGCTCTCCGGCCTCGGTGTAAAGATTTGCAACGCGCTCGTCACCCGCGCGGGCCGAAAGTTTTACGGATGACGGAAAGAGGTCGGTGTTGAAACGAATGGGTCGGGCGCCCCTGCGCGCGAGAGCCTGTGAAACGAGATCGACGGTGTAGAAATCGCCACTGTGCGTCAGCAGCAGAACGGCGTCGCGCGTTGCTGTTGGAGTCATGTGTCGGAGGCGGAGAGCCGGGCGGACGCGAGAACAAATATGCTCCACGTCCGACCGGCTATTCGGTGATCGTGTGAAACGGTCTGTTTATTTATGCGGTGCGTGATCGTTGTTGCCCGACGTGTACTCGAGTCGGTAATCGATCTCATCCCTGTCGGATGGGTATTTGAGGGTCATGCGGCTACCTTGCCGGCTGTCCTGGCCTTCGAGGAAACGCGCAAAGAATGGCAGGCTCCGCTCGGAGTCTTCGGGTGTGAATGATTCTGTCTTGTCTCGCATTGAGTAATCTCCTTAAGGGGTTGAAGTGAGTCGTCGCGAGGTGCAAAAAATCTTTACGACGAGACCTCTGATGCGCCGAAAGCGCTCGCGGTTACTTCAGGTTCGATTAATTGCCAAAGTGAGACGGAACGCCACAAAATCCTGAAGTTCCAACCATATTTCTGAAGCGCTGAGAACTAATATAACTTGACTAAATCTTTTCAAAGCTCGCCGGAGGTTAACTCGAAAAGATCAAAACGTTTTGAACTCAAAACGCATAACAAACTAAACGGAGCAGTAGTCAAACTCGATCAAAGGAAAACTGAGATGCCAAACGTCCCTCTTCCAAAACGAAACCCTGACGGCAGTTACACAACCCCGCTCGCCGGCATGACGATCGACGCCGACGGTGCCAACGGTCAAACGGACGGCATTCCCGTCTATGCGCCAAAGGGGTTCACGCCTGCGCCGCTCGACTTTCTTGCCAATGCCGGTGGCCCCGGAAATTGGTTTGGTATCGTCACTGACACGGGCAGAAAGGATGGAACGCCGATCAAGCAGGATGAGAACGGCCCCGCTCCGGGCGCTTTCGTGAGTGCGACGAGTTATCGCTGGCCCACATTCGCTCGCATCGATCCCCTCGTGTACGTCGATGCGGCGAGCGTGCCCTACATCGTGCTCCCCGGACACTGGCGTGCGCAGGCCATCGGCGTCGTGCTTGGTTGCAAAGCTACGGTCGAGGACACTAAGACCGGCAAGATCCTGGAAGCGTCGGGGGTCCTCGACTTCGGCCCGAAAGCGAAACTGGGCGAAGCCTCCATTGCGTGCGCGAAGTTCTTCGGCATTCCGTCCAGCCCAAAACACGGCGGCACGAGCGAGAAGCGATTTATCTACAGGTTTTTTCCCGGCGTCCCGGCAGTGATCAACGGCGTCACGTATCAACTTCAACCGATGTAGCCGGTGCCGGCTAAATAATCCGCAGTAACACCTTCTACTTTTTTGTCATAGATAAGTAGAGACTCCTCAAGAGTGTTTTTCGGTGTCTGGAAGAATCCTCGCTATATCACACTCCAGACCTACTGAAGAGGGCCGTCCGGTTGACGGCCCTTGTTTTTACTTAACCACGAAGAAGCACATAAATCACTAGCTTAAAAAATTCACTTTGTGTTCTTGTGCGTTTTGAGACTTACCGGTTGCTCGCCTTTTCCACATTTTGGACAGAACATTAGGAGTCTATGTTAACTTCTGTCCCGAATGACAACAGAATCAGATCGCAGGGCGTGGCAGATCGCGGCGGCGGGATTAGTTGTCCTCCTGATGATCGTGTTGCTGCGCGTGCAGGGACGATTGTTCCTTTGCGCGTGCGGGCAGTTTGAAATCTGGACCAGCGACACGTGCAGCGCCAATAACTCGCAGCAGCTACTCGATCCATACAGCTTCACACACGTGCTGCACGGTTTCCTGTTCTTCTGGCTGATTGCGCTGTTGTTTAAGCGACTTCACTGCCGGCTGGCAGCTTTGGCTGGCGCTCTTATTGGAGAGCGCGTGGGAGGTTTTTGAGAACAGCAGTTTCGTCATCGACAGGTATCGCACCGCAACTGCGGCGCTGGGCTATCAGGGCGACACAATCGTGAACTCATTCGGCGATCTTCTTGTGCGCTGGCTGGTTTTCTGATTGCGCGACAACTCGGGCTTCGCCGGTTCGTTGATTGTCGTTTGTGTTGGTGGAACTGGTCTTGATTCTTTGGATCCACGACAGTCTGTTGTTGCAGATTCTGATGTTGGTGCGACCGGTGGAAGCGATCAAGTTGTGGCAGATGTGCGGCCAGACGCTGTTAAAGTTACTTCTGAGTCGATCTCGAAACCGGACTCTGTCTCCGCCGGAGATCACACGGCTATCCAGATCTCTCAACGCCGCGCGATTCTTTTCGCGCAGTTCAACTGGCTCTTCCCACCTGAATCTCAACTGACTGCGACAGCGCGATTTTCTTGAACATCTGCGTAAGGAATTTTTGCTTCCAGAGTTTCCACTTTCGTATCCCACGTGCCCGGTTCGCCTTTGCTCACCGGCGTCATTTTGCCAAGCCTCAGCGTTTCGGTGTCGGTCACTACCGAGAGGTCTCTCTGATCGGGCGCGTGGAAGTGAACCCAATCTTTGTTCTCGAACACAACTTGCAACGTGACGTGGCGAACGTAGTTGAGCTGGGTTCCGGGACAGTGCAACGCGACTTCGATACTCACGCAGGCATCTTTGAACTTGTCTTTAAACCCGTCGCAGTTAACCTTCATCTTTCGCAGCCGCATGACGGTTTCATAGTTAAAGCCGTCGTATTTCGTCTCGATTTTGCCGCCGTGCTTGATAGGCTTGTTGGTCTTGCGGCTTTGCTCCTGCCGGATGGAAGAGAAGGACCGCAGCGCAGCCCAGAACAAGCACGAGTTTTTTCATAAGACTTCTCCAAGCTACGAAGATTAGTTTGTTGCGATTGAGGTGAAGAATCGGGGCTGAACCCGCGAGGACGGCTCACAAGCAACATAGCGAAGCCTGCGAGGCTGTGTCAATAAACTATTTCGTGCGGGTCTGTTAGACTATCGACCGACAGCTTCCGCACTATGGTTCTATCAGAATCGGCACAATCATTCGAGGATAGTCCATGAACTCTTCTCTTTCAGACGAGTCTCTAACTGATCTTACAGACCGCTTGCGCAGGCAAACGAAGAATTCGCGCGACATTACCCGGGCGAAACCGGCCGTCGCCAACCAGTACACACGGTCTACGGCGGCGCGCATCTGTTCAAATCTGACTCGGCAAAACGACTCGGCTCGCTCGCGCAACGTTCGTTGGATCAGTTTGCTCCCGACTTTCTCACGTTTGCCAGAGCCATCGATCTTGCCCGGCTCGAATGAACTGCCGGAATCGTTTGACGAAGCTACCGAACTCGTTTCACTTCTTAAAAAACGAACCGGAGCAGGCGCGCAAAGAGAAGAAGGCCGCGTGGCTCGCGTACACGATCTATCGCACGAGTCGTCGAGAAACTTCAGCGCGAGCCGGTTGAAGACTTTCGCATCGACTTTGAAGACGGTTACGGAAATCGGCCCGATGACGAGGAAGACGGTCACGCTGTTTCCGCGGCGGCAGAAATTGCCGAGGGAAGTAAGAACGGCACGCTGCCGCCGTTCATCGGCATTCGCATCAAGCCGTTCAACGAAGAGTTGCGCGCGCGCAGCTTCCGCACGCTCGATATTTTTGTTTCCACGTCTCGTCGAACTTAATAACGGACGTCTTGCCTGAAAACTTCGTCGTGACGCTCCCGAAGATCACGATCCCCGAACAAGTGTCGACACTCGCATCGTTGCTCGCGCAACTCGAAGAAGCAGACTGGACTGCCTGCGGGAAGTTTGAAGTTTGAGATGATGATCGAAACCACGCAATCGATCATCAATCACCAGGGACAGATCAATCTTCCGCTTTTGCTTGCTGCCGCTGAAGGACGTTGTGTCGCCGCGCATTTTGGCACTTACGATTACACCGCCGGCTGCAACATCACCGCCGCGCACCAGCACATGCTGCATCCCGCCTGCGACTTCGCAAAAAACATGATGCAGGTTTCGTTTGCCGGCACCGGCATCTGGCTTTCCGATGGCGCGACAAACATCATGCCGGTTGCTCCACATCGTTTTACCGAAGGCGGCGCGCCCCTGACGCCGGAGCAGATCGAAGAGAACCGCGAAGTGGTCCATCGAGCGTGGAAACTTCATTACGATCACATTCAGCATTCGTTGACGAATGCTTTTTACCAGGGATGGGATCTTCACCCGGCCCAACTTCCCACGCGTTACGCCGCTGTTTATGCGTTCTTTCTCGAAAGCCTCGAAGCCGCTTCGGAGCGTTTGAAGAATTTTGTCGAGAAGGCGGCGAAGGCGACCTTGGTCGGCGACGTGTTTGACGATGCGGCCACTGGCCAGGGACTGCTCAACTATTTTCTGCGCGCGATCAACTGCGGAGCGATCACGGAAGCAGAGGCGGTCGAGTTGTCAGGATTGACGTTGCCGGAGTTGCGCTCAGCATCGTTTGTCAAGATCTCTCGAAGTAGCCACGGAACACAAAAGCACAAAGGAAGAAAGTATGATGCGATTGAAACTTGCTGTCTCTATCGTTTTAGCAATGGCATTGATCTCGACTACTTTGACTGCACAAAAAACACCAGCAGGCGATCCGGAACTGGCGCGCAAGATCGCGCGCTTTGCGCCGACTACTCTGACCGCCGATACCTCGAAGCTCACGCCGAAGGACCGGCAAGCGCTCGAAAAGATTATCGCGGCGGCGAAGCTGCTCGATCCGTTGTTCCTGCGACAGGTTTGGAGTGGCAACGAGGCACTCGAGAAGAAACTTCAGGCTGACAAGACGCCTGCGGGCCGACAACGGCTTCATTACTTCTACATCAACGATGGTCCATGGTCGCGACTCGACAACAAGGAGCCTTTCATTGAAGGCGTGCCGCACGAAAAGCCGCCCCACGCCAGCTACTATCCTGACGACATGACGAAAGAGGAGTTTAACTCCTGGCTGCAAACGCTCTCGGAAGCGGATAAACAAAAGGCCACCGGCTTCTTTCACCTGATTCGACGTGGACCAGACAAGAAGCTGACGATCGTTCCTTACAGCGCAGGCTTACAAAGAATATCTGGCACCGGCGGCGGCGTTGCTGCGCGAAGCCGCTGCGCTAACCACCAACGCCACACTCAAAAACTTTCTGAGCAAACGCGCGGACGCATTTGGTTCGGACGACTACTACGACAGCGACGTCGCGTGGATGGAACTCGACTCTCCGATCGACGTCACGATTGGACCATACGAAACTTACGAAGACGAGTTGTTCAGTTACAAAGCTGCGTTCGAAGCGTACGTAACACTGCGCGACGACGCTGAGACGGCAAAGCTCGCGAAGTTCAGCGGTCATTTGCAGGAGCTGGAAAACAATCTTCCGATCGATCCGCGTTATCGAAATCCGAAGCTCGGCGCGGCCTCGCCAATTCGAGTCGTAAATGAAGTCTTCGGTTCCGGCGAGGGAAACAGCGGCGTGCAAACGGCTGCGTTCAATCTTCCGAACGACGAGCGCGTAGTGAAGGAAAAGGGCTCCAAGCGCGTCATGCTGAAGAACGTGCAGGACGCGAAGTTCAATAAAACGTTGATTCCGATCTCGCGCGTGGTGCTGGATCCGGCCGAGCAATCGGCGCTCGCCTTCGAGTCGTTCTTTACACACATACTTTGTCACGAGCTGATGCACGGGCTTGGACCACACAACATCACGGTCAACGGCCAGGAAACGACAGTGCGGAAGCAGTTGAAGGAGCTTTACTCGGCGATCGAAGAAGCAAAAGCCGACATGACCGGACTGTGGGCGCTCCAGTACATGATCGATCGAGGCATCATCGAGAAGAGCATGGAGCGCACGCTTTACACGACTTACCTCGCGAGCATGTTTCGTTCGGTGCGGTTTGGAATAACCGAGGCGCACGGACGCGGCGTCGCGATGCAGTTCAATTATCTGACTGACGAAGGCGCGATAAAGTTCAACGAAGCGAAGGGAACGTTCAGCATCGATCATGCGAAGATCAAAGAAGCAGTGACGAAGCTGACGCGCGAGTTGCTGACGCTGGAGGCTGAAGGTTCTTACGATAAGGCAAAAGCGATTCTGGATAAGTTTGCGGTGATCAGGCCGCCGATGCAGCAGGCGCTCGACAAGTTGAAGATGTGCCGGTGGATATCGAGCCGGTGTTTCCGCTGGCGAAATGAAGATCTCTCACGCAAAGGCGCAAAGCTGCAAAGCGCTGCCGCGTTTCTAAACGGTTTTCTTTGCGCCTTTGCGCCTTTGCGAGGGAGTAGTTGTTTTGAATTGTTTGCGGAAGAAGGTTGCGATCTTCCAGGCGTCGATCGCTTTCCACGGCAGTTCGCCGGTCGTGTAGTGACCGCAGGGAGCCAGACGACGTCGAGCGGCAGGTTGTGGCGACGTGCTTCTGCGATCGCGTCGTGCGAGAGGTCGATCGGAAAAGTCAGATCGTAGCGAGCGATGATAAACCGCATCGGCCGTGTCCCATTTGCGCTACGCGAGACATAAAAGGAAGCGGGACTTATCGGCGCCCAGTAAGTGCGAAGTTCTTCGAGCGTTACGTGATCCGCAAGACCGGCGCGCACGTGCGTGGTCGAGAGTCCGTGCCAAACCACATCCGCGACATAGCCGGAGACGTGATTAAAAGCACCCGCCTTGAGATCGGGCTCGTGAGCAAACGCCAGAAACGCGATGCACGAGCCGACACTCGTGCCGAGAATTCCAACCCGTTCATATCCCTGCTGTTTCAACCAGCGCACCGCCGCGCGCGTGTCGAGCACGGCTTGTCGCATCGATTGAATCGTGCGCCCGATATTGGTGCTGACGAGATGATCCGCGCGTTCGAGTTCCGCGGGCTTTCGTTGCTGGTGATAGGGAAGCGTCAGGCGCAGCGCCGCCATTCCGATCATGTTGAAGATGCGGCAGGCTTCAACGTGGCTTTCCGGTTGCGCGTTCCACTGCGGCAGGACGACGACGGCATTGCGCGGTTTCCGCTCCGATTTTTCTCGGGAAAGAACCGCGCGCGGGCGATGTTGTTTTCGGGTGAAGGCGTGTGTACCGAGCTTGTCCAGGTTAGTTGATCGCCGTCGAGTCGGTAGTCGGTAATCGGCGGCAGTGCATAGAAATCCTCGCTTGCCTGCATGACGCGATCGGTGTGATGACGAAGTAGATCGCGCGGATCGTCGCCGTTTACGTGGTCGAAGATGTACGACAAACCCCAGTCAAAAGGGCGGACAAGACGATTGTTGTCGCGTTGGTGATACCAGCGTTCCCGCCGGTGCATGTAGTTCTTCCAGAAAGCCACGTCGCGGGATACTAAGGCAGATAAGAAGCGAGGGCAAGCCACCCTTCCTGACTTGTTCTTTCCATAAGAACTTGTTCTCTCCCTCAGAACTTGTTTCTTTTACTAGCTCTTTAACACAACGAGTGTCTGAAGAAGAACACGTCTCTGAAAAAAGAACAGGTCAGGAAGAGGGGCTTGTCCCCGCTGTTACGGAAACTGACTAGAGACAAGTCGACAGCTTGAAGCTGTGGATATATGTCGTCCAGTTGAAGCTGCCGTTAGCAGGTTGGAACTGGGTCGTGAAAACCATGGTGCATCCATCAACCGGATCGACGCTCAGGGTGCTGTAATCGCCCCATCGTGTCAGGTTTCCGGTTTGCAATTCCGGCTCCGGTCAATGCATTGGTCTCGTTGCCCAGGGTTCCGAGCGGATCCGCGGGTCCACGATACGCATAGCGAATACTCGGCACGATCGTGGCGCTCGAGATGTTGTAGCCGATGGCGATGCCGCCTGTCTTGTCGATCGCAGCGCTTCCCATCCAGCGAAAATCGTTGCTGGGCGCGAATGTGCCCTGTTGATGAACAACAGGATTCGCCGTGGCAAAACTCTGCCCCACTGCATTGCGCAACTCATACCAGCGAATCCCGACGCCCGTGCCACTCGTTACCGAGTGGTTGATCACCAGCGATTCGTGTGTCGCGAAGCGGCGATAGCTCAACCGGTACATCAGACGGTCAGCAAGTGAATCGAGCCGAGTGGTTGTTCCCGGTTGCACGATGCAGGCGCCTCCACCGCACGCTCTGCTGAACGCAGCAACTCCGGCAACGGTGGTCGGTCCCGTCAGTGATCCTGTGCCGGCTGTCCAGTTCACTGCCATTCTCCAGAATTGAACGGTAGAAGTACCGATACTCATCAGCAGATTTGGTGAACCTGCCGGCGGCAATGTCGTGCCTTCAAGATCCGCCGGTTCCAGGCTATGACCGCCGGTGGTGTTAGCACAAATCTGACGCGCTGCAGCGCCGATCAGCATCTTGTCGCGTTCGAGGGCGCATACGGTGTTGCCGGTGAATGAGGCGCCGTTCCTGAACATGTTATAGGTGATGTAATAGCCATCCGGCCAAACGCCCATCTTTGGATAGTCGTTGAAACTCCGGCTATACGAGAACGCGTACCGGAAGTACGTGCCCGTCGGATCCGGACTGGTCGAAACGGCCACACACTGAGTATACGGAGTGCCCGAAACCGCAAACTGCGTCAATATCCAACGATCGGCCAACTGATCGTACTGGACGATCGGATCGCCGTCGTTGTCTGTCTGGCAGCGGCCACCAAAACCCTGCCAAACAACGTTGCCATTTTTGGGAAATCCAGGCACCAGGTTGAAAGCATTGATCTCGTTGTTCGCGCCTCGCGTCAATGTATAGACCGAATAGCGAAGGTTAACCCATTGCACATAGTGATTGGGACCAACGTCGCCCGTTGTGTCCGGCGGCGCTACGCGAGCCGCTGGGTCGACGGGTACGCCATTGGTGGAAGCTTTGGGTTCAGCAAGCGCGGATGGTGAGCCCACACTCTTGTCAGCTAGCGGATCGTTGAAGGTCTCCTGGCGGTTGCCGACGGGTTGCGGGCGGCCTGGCTCGAAATCTTTCCCGCCACGCGCGGGGCCAGGGCGCTCACCGGTGTCAAACATTTCGCGAAGAGGTTTGGTTGTTTTGTCAAAGTGGACTGCATTGCTAACTTCGGCCCGTTGACGCAACGCGACATCGCTCTGTGCTTGCGCCATCATTGGGAGTAAGCCAACTGTGCAGAGTATTGCAATCATTAGTAAGGAATGGGTCTTTTTCACGAACAGTCCTCCAGTACTTCAGGGCTTGTTATTTACGAATTGAGGTAGTAGTTGGGAGGCCGCGGAGTATACCAGAGATTTTCCGGATGAAGAATAGCTAACGGCGCTCAAACAAGCGTCGCACAATTTTAGGCAAAAGTAGTGAGGAATTCAGAACAGATCCGGTTGTGAAGCGCCTGGCGAAACCACGAAAAAGCTCGCCCGCCTGCTTTGTGTACGGGAACCACCAGACATCGGCGAACGCAGGCATCGCGTTGACGTGAATATGTTGATGTGTGACGAGTTCGAGTAGCCCGAGACGTCCGTGAGTGCGGCCATAGCCGCTCTGCTTCACCCCGCCCCACGGCGTTTGCGCGACCGCGTGCGTGTAAACCACTTCGTTGACCATCACCGTTCCCGCGTCGATCTGCTCAGCTATGCGACGCCCGCGTTCGATGTCGCTGGTGAACACGCTCGCCGTCAGCCCGTAGATGCTGTCATTGGCGAGTCGAATCGCTTCTGCGTCGGTTTTGAAAGTCATGATCGGGAGGACGGGACCGAATGTTTCGTCGCTCATGATCTTCATCGAGTGATCGACCCCGGTAACGACCGTCGGCTGATGAAACCAGCCGCGCGTGTCCAGGCGATGACCGCCCGTGCGAATTTGCGCGCCGCGTTCAATTGCATCGCTGACATGATCCTCGACGATCTCCAGCTGCCGTTCGTTCGTCATCGCTCCGATGTCGACGGGTTCCGCCGCGGCTGTGTTCTGCTTGAGCAACCGGGTTTCCCTGACGACAAGATCGACAAACTCCTGCGCCACCGATTCATGAACGTAGCAACGTTCGATCGAAGCGCAGGCCTGACCTGAATTACAGAATGCTCCCCAGATCGCCGCGCGCGCGGCGTTCTCGAGTTTTGCGTCTTCGAGAACGATCATCGGATCTTTACCGCCGAGCTCGAGCACAACGGGCGTCAGGTGTTTCGCGGCGGCTTCAGCGACGCGCTTTCCCGTATTCACACTGCCGGTGAACATGATCTTGTTGACGCCTGCCTCGACGAGTGCCGCGCCGGTGGAGCCGTCGCCTGTGACAATCTCCAGCAAGCCGTCAGGGAGTTCAGCTTGTTTGAAGATAGTTCCGATCTTCAGGGCCGTGAGCGGAGTTAGCTCGCTGGGTTTCAGGACCACGGAATTTCCGGCCATCAGCGCCATGACAACTTCGTCGAGCGGCGTGGCCCATGGGAAATTCCATGGCGAGATGATTCCCACAACGCCCAGTGGTTTGTAGACGATGTAAGACGAACGGGCCATGAGATTATACTGGCCGATGTCGATCTTCTGACGGTCGAGGAGTTGCTGTGTGTGCTGAGCGAAGTAATGCATGAGATCGAGCGTCGGCACGATCTCCATTGAGATTGCTTCGGCGGCGGGCTTCCCGGTTTCGGTCGAGATCAGGCGAGCGATATCTTCGAGTTGGTCGAGCACGAGTTCGCGTGCACGTAGAATGAACTGAGCGCGTTGATGATACGAGAGTTTGGACCAGTTGGTCTGTGCTGCACGCGCTCGATCCACGGCTCGGCCCACGTCAGACGCATTCATGAGGGGCACGCGTCCGATCTCGTCGCCCGTCGATGGGTTATACGAGACGACTTTGCGCGTTTCTGCTGGTGAAAGAGTTTGGGTGGTCATTGCCGAGGCTTGATTATCCATCTAGTTGACAGTCGGGTACAATGCCAAATCTCCAAACGACAACTTGCTACGAGGAGAAGTTTCGATGATCAAACCCCAGCTCGAGGAGTTTATGCGGCGCATGGCGCCGAAATCCGTGGCCATCATTCCCGGCGCGCATGACACGAGACGCTCGAACGACACCCATTATCGTTTTCGCCAGGATTCCGACTTTTTCTACCTGACGGGTTTTGAGGAACCGGACTCGCTCGCCGTGATCAGATCGGAAACTGAGCCGAAGTACACGTTGTTTGTACGGCCGCGCGATCCGGAAAGAGAGATCTGGGACGGGCGGCGCGCGGGTGTTGAAGGTGCGAAAAGTGAGTTTGGCGCGGGTGAAGCTTTTCCGGTCGAGGAGTTTGAAGCGAAACTCAACGAGTTTCTCGATGGCGCGGAGATCCTTTATTACAGGTTCGGCGTTGATCGTGAACTCGACGACACGATCGTTAAGGAACTCGTGCGGATGCGCGGCTGGAACCGAAAGCCGGTCCACCCGCCGCAGACGATCGTCGATCCGGCCACGATCGTTCACGAGCTGCGCGTGCTGAAGAGCGCCGAAGAAATCGAGATCATGCAGGCTGCCGCCGACATCGCCGCGGAAGCGCACGTCGAAGCGATGAAGGCTGTGGAACCGGGCATGCGGGAATACCAGGTGGAAGCGCTTATCGAGCAGGTTTTCCGGCGGCATGGCGCGGCGGCGCCGGCTTACACGTCCATCGTCGGCGCTGGTCCAAATGCGACTGTGCTTCATTACATCAACAACGACGGCGAACTTCATGACGGTGATCTGCTGTTAGTCGACGCCGGTGCTGAGTACAAAGGCTACGCTTCGGATATCACACGCACTTATCCGATTAACGGACGCTTTTCGGCGGCGCAGCGTGAGATCTACGATCTCGTGTTGAAGGCGCAGATGTCGTGCGTGCAGATGGTGCGGCCGGGTGTGACGCACGAACAGTTGAAGCAACACTCGATCGAAGTTTTAACGGAAGGCATGGTTCAGCTCGGACTGCTCGAGGGCAAGCCCGAAGAGCTGATCAAGGAGAAGAAGTACGAAAATTTTTACATGCACGGACTCGGACACATGATCGGGATCGACGTGCACGACGTGGGCCGTTACTGGTATGGGCAGGAGTCACGCGCGCTCGAACCGGGTGTGATAATGACGGTTGAGCCGGGTCTTTATATCTCGCCTGAGACGAAGGACGTACCTGAGAAGTATTCGGGGATTGGGGTGCGGATTGAGGATGATGTGTTGTGTACTAATAATGGACCGAGAGTGTTGACGAGTAAGGTGCCGAAGCAGGTGGAGGAGATTGAGGAGCTGATGCGAGGGTAGGAAAAAAAACTATTTTCCATTTGTCATTTTCCATTTCTCATTTGTCATTGCGGAGGCAGGAGCGTTCTTTGGTTTCCTCCTAAATGACAAATGGCAAATGGAAAATGACAAATGGAAAATCACTGCATCTTCTGAATGATCGCATCCGCAAACTCAGCCGTCTTCGCTGTCCCTCCAATATCCCTCGTCCGTACTTTCCCCTCCACAAAAACGCCGAACATCGCGTTTTCAATTCGATCGGCAGCCTCACGTTCTCCTATGTAACGCAACATCAAAATACCTGACTGCAGAAGAGCGGTCGGGTTTGCGATGCCCTGGCCGGCGATATCAGGCGCCGAACCATGTACCGCCTCAAACACCGCGCCCTTCTCGCCGATATTTGCTCCCGGCACCAGACCCAAACCTCCAACCAGCCCGGCGCACAGATCCGAAACGATATCGCCGTAAAGATTTTCAAGCAGCATGATGTCAAACTGCTCGGGTCTCATCACTAGTTGCATACATGCGTTATCGACAATCTTGTCGTCGGCGATGATGTCCGGATAGCCCTCACTCACTTTGCGAAAACAGTCGAGAAAAAGACCGTCCGAAAGCTTCATGATGTTTGCTTTATGGACCGCGGTGATTTTCTTCCGCGATTCGCGTGTAGCGTACTCGAAAGCGAAGCGCGCGATGCGCGTGGAAGCCTTTTCAGTGATGATCTTCAAACTCTCCACGACGCCCGGAACGACGACGTGTTCAAGACCCGCGTAGAGACTCTCCGTATTTTCTCGCACCACTACGAGATCGAGTTCCGGATAACGACACGGCACATTCGGTAACGCACGAACCGGGCGCAGGTTCGCGTAAAGATCGAGGGTCTTGCGCAGTCCGACGTTGACCGACGTAAATCCTTTGCCAATCGGAGTAGTGATCGGGCCCTTGAGCGCTACCTTGTTCCGGAGAATCGAGTCGAGTAAGTCCTGTGGCAGAGTTTCGCCGAATTTCTCGAGGGCCTGCGCGCCCGCGTAATGAGTTTCCCATTGGATCTCAACGCCTGACGCTTCGATGATTCGCACTACGTTTGAAGCTACTTCGGGGCCGATGCCGTCGCCTGGAATCAGTGTGATAGGATGCATGCGCGCCAAGCATAACATGGGATCGAATCAGATCGATTCCGCAGATGTTGTCGTTGTCGGCGGCGGCGTTATTGGTCTAAGCATCGCACGAGCGTTGAAGCTGCGCGGCCTGCGCGATGTTTGTGTACTCGAACAGACGGAGATCGGCACGATGCAGCGTCATTTGCCGCCGCTGGAATGCTGCTTCCTCAAGTCGAGGCCGACGCCCCTGACGACTTTTTCAAACTCGCCTGCCACAGCCGCGATCTTTATCCATCGTTCGCCGCTGCTTTATTAGAAGAGACGGGAATCGACGTCGAACTCGACACGACCGGAACGCTCTACCTCGCTCTCGACGAACGCGAACTGGAACGGATCAAGCAGCAGTACGACTGGCAAACACATGCGGGTCTTGCGGTTGAGGCTCTCAGCGCCGCCGAAGCACGTGAACTGGAAGCCTGCATCTCGCCCGCAACGCTCGGCGCGTTGCGATTTCCGAAAGACATTCAAGTCGAGAATCGGCGTTTTCTCGGCGCCTTAGCCGAGGGTTAGAGAATCTTTGGCGTCGATATTTTCACGAGAACAACTGCTCGAATCGTTGATCGTCGAAGGGAACCGCGTGACCGGCGTTGAGACGACACGCGGTATTTTCAGTTGCGGGACAGTGGTGGTCGCCGCAGGAACATGGTCCAGCTTTATCAAGTATCCGGCTGGGTGTCCGATCCCCGGATCGAACCGGTGCGCGGCCAGATGGTCTGCTTCGAAGCCACACCGCAGTTGACGCGACACGTGATCTGTACGCATCGCGGTTACATCGTGCCTCGACGCGACGGCCGTCTGCTGGCCGGTTCGACGAGCGAAGACGTCGGCTTCGACCGATTGGTCACCGAGAGCGGTATCGACTTGATTCTCGAACACGCTCAGGAGATCTCGCCGCAGATTTCGAAGTTGCCGATTATCGACAAGTGGGCGGGCTTGAGGCCGCGCTCTGCTGACGGTTTGCCTGTCCTCGGCCCTTGTGATGAAATTGACGGGCTGTTTTATGCAACCGGGCATTACCGAAACGGAATCCTACTCGCGCCGATAACCGCAGAGTTGATTTCCGAAGCAATCGTCGAAGGCGTAACTTCTCCCTTGCTTGCTCCCTTTAGCTACAAGCGTGAGGCTCAACGGGACAACCCCGTGACTTCCCTGAAATGAGGTCAGTTATTAGATCCGCGGTTTTTATAATTTTGGTCGCAATCTCGGCGCTTACGCACAGCTTTGCGCAGGGGCTCGTGCCTAAAACGGACGTTGATAAGCGTCCGGCGCAGGAGTTGTTTGAAGATGCGAACGGCTATCTCGGACGCAGGTATCAGGAGTTCAATAAGCAAAAGCGGCCATACGATCCAAAGCTCGAAGCGCAAACCAGACAGGAGCAGAAGGAACTCGCGATCCGAAACGCGGCCACGCTACAGTCGCGCTCACCGCTTGCCGGCGACGATCTCTATTACCTCGGCATGCTGCATCATGTGGCGGGTGATGCCGACGCCGCGCTTTCAACCATGCGCGTTTTCCTGAAGGACGATCCCGACGGACAAAAGGCACAAGCTGCGCGCAACGTCGTGGTGCTTTACGCAGTCAAAAAAAACTTACTACCGGAAGCGAAAGCGGCTGTCGAAGCTTACGCGCGTCACCAGCCGAAAAGTGCCGACGATCGTTACCGGATGGAGCTTGTTCTCACCGATGCTTACTTCCGCGCCAAAGACTACGCGTCGATGACTACGCACGCGAAGCAAATGCTCGCGGCGGCAACCACCTTCGCCGAGACTAATAAGACTGAAGTCTTCCGGCGCGATGAGATTTTGCTGAAGTCGGGAGTTCTCCTTGCCGATGCTTACTTGAAAACCCAGCAAAAGGATCTGGCGCTCAAGACGTGGGTCGACTTGAGACGGTTTGCGATCCGTTTGCCGTCGGCGAATCTCTATAAAGAGACAACTTATCGTTTAATGCGGCTCGACGAATCGTTCGATCCGGACAAACTTTTCGACGATAGCTGGACTTCAGCACCTGTCCTGCCTGATCTCGTTGGAAAAGAGTGGATCGCGCAGGCGCCGGTGAAACTGGCGGACCTTCGCGGCAAGGTAGTCTTACTCGATTTCTGGGCGACGTGGTGTGGTCCATGTCGTTACACGCTCCCGAACCTGACGCGTTGGCATGGCGCATACAACAGCAAGGGACTCGTGATCCTGGGCGTGACGAAGTACTATGGACACGGCGATCAGAAACCTTTGAAACCGCCCGAGGAGCTTGTTTATCTCCGCGATTTCATAAAACGGAATGGCTTGCCGTACGGCTCGGTAGTTGCCGATTCAGACACAAACGCGCTTAACTACGGAGTCTTTTCGATACCCACGTCGTTTTTGATCGACCGGAAAGGCGTGGTGCGTTACATCTCGCTCGGCGCAGACGAAGAAGAGATCGCGCTCCTCGGCGAGTTGATTAAGAAATTGATGGAAGAGTAATCGCTTTGGAGTGCGCCGCCTTGGCGGCGCTTTGGCCAAAGCGGTGACAAGTCACCGCACTCCAGGGAGGAATTCGGCAATATAAGTCATGGACGATCAAGGCATTACATTATTTCGTATCGGGATCTCGTTTGCGGCGGGCATACTCTCGTTTCTCTCGCCGTGCGTGCTCCCGCTCGTGCCCGGTTATATCTCGCTAATCTCCGGCGTCAGTATCGAAGGATTGAAGGAAGGCGTCAGCAACAAGCGCGCGGTGATCCTCAACTCACTCGCCTTCAACGCAGGCTTGTCCGTCATCTTTCTGATTCTCGGTACCACGGCCGGATTAGTCGGCGCTGCTATCACCAGTAATCCCTGGGTACGAATCATCGGCGGGCTCGTAATCATCGCTTTTGGTTTGCAACTGATCGGGCTGCTGAAGATCGGTGCACTCTACAAAGACACACGCTTCTTCTCAGACGATAAGCCACGCGGCATGTTCGGTTCGGCAGCGTTGGGCATGGCTTTCGCCGCCGGCTGGACTCCGTGCATCGGTCCAATCCTCGGCGGCATCATCGGTTTGGCTGCGACAAGCGGCGGCTGGCGCAGCGGCTTAGTGCTTTCCGCTTTCTACTCCGCTGGACTTGCCGTTCCGTTTCTTCTCACGGGCCTGGGAATCAATCAGTTTCTTAGCTTCTATAAAAACTTCCGCAGACACTTGCACAAAGTTGAAGTTGTTTCCGGCGTGGTGCTGATCGTCGTTGGCGTGCTCGTGATGAGCGGGCAATCGACATTGCTCGCAAGCTCGAAAGCGCTGACCTGGATCCCAAACGTCGAAGGCTGGTTATCGCTTGGAGAAACCAAAGCTCCGGCGACGCCGGCAGCCGCCCCGAATGCGAACTTTGAACCCGTACCCGACGTGGAATTTCAAACACTTGCAGGCCAGCCGTTTCGTCTGAAGGAGTTGCAGGGCCAGGTCGTACTCCTCAACTTCTGGGCCACTTACTGCATTCCGTGTCGTGAAGAGATCCCGGCGCTGAACGCGTTGCAGAACGAACTGCAATCGCAGGGTTTGAAGATTGTCGGCGCGTCGCTTGACGATAGTATCGACGGCGTCAACGCATACCAGGAAGAAGTCGCGAAGTTTGAATACCAGGTGTTGCTGGGCGGCAGTGATGCGAAGGTACAATTCCAGCAGTCAGTGTTACCAACAACTTATCTGATCGATCGCCAGGGGCGCATTCGTCAGAAGATCATCGGGGCCCGAGACAAAGCCGGATGGGAAGCCGCGGTCAAGCCTTTGCTCGCCGAAACACCGGCCACCGCCAGCGCCAATTAAATTAACTATCACGCAATTTCGACGGGAGTAGTACCATGAAGAAACAGTTGTTCCTCGCCATTTTCGCTTTGCTTATTTCGCAAGGGGCCGCATTCGCGCAATCCGGTCACGAGTATTCGCCGCTGGTTGAGAAGACGGTGAATTACAAAAACTGGACGCTCCCGAGCCTGAAAAGTGATGAACGCGAAGACCTGCGCAAGCTAATCGAGGGCAAGAAACTGGTGATGATTGTTTACTTCGCGCCGTGGTGCGGCAACTGGCGTCACGAGGCGCCGATCGCGGCGAAGTTGTACGAGAAGTACAAGGAACAGGGATTTCAGGTCATCGGTGTCAGCGAATACGCTTCGCGTGACGACGTGCGCAACTACTTTGGCAAGGATGGTCCACCGTATCCGGTCGTCACCGAGTCAGAATCGAAGGAAGACAAGCAGAAAACGCCGCATTACGAGTACCGGCAACTCACCGGCGATAAACGCAACTGGGGTTCGCCCTGGAACATCTTTATCGAACCTGACAAGGTCAACGCCACGGGCGATCTGCTGGTTGAGAAGGCGTGGGTTGTGAATGGTGAACTGATCGAAGAAGAAGTTGATAAGTTTATAGCGACGAAACTTGGCGCGGCGCCGGCGAGCGCGGTTGCGCCGAGTAAGAACTGAGGATTTTCCATTTGTCATTTTCCATTTCTGATTTGCCATTTGAAAGAAATTTCTCTCTGGCTGACGAGCTACGGTACTCCTTTCCGGCAATGACAAATGAAAAATCGAAAATGACAAATGGAAAATAGATCTCTTCGCCTCCTGTATCACGGTCACTGCTTCGACGGCGTCGCTTCCGCAGCGACCTTCACGCGCTTTTATAAAGAACGCATCCATCCCAACGCCGAAGTCAATTACACTGGGTTGCTGCACCGGCCCGGCAACTTGTTTGACCTCGCCATGTTTGATTCGGACGAGAATGCGATCGTCGATTTCAAGTATGCGGCGTCTGAAAAACTGACATGGTGGTTCGATCATCACGAGTCGGCGTTTCTGACTCCCGAAGACGAAGCGCACTTTCGCGCGGATAAATCCGGCCAAAAATTTCTCGATCCGTCGCGGAAGTCGTGTACGGAGTTCATCGCCGACGTCGCGCACGAACGATTCGGATTCAACCCCGAGCCGATTGGAACCCTCGTCCACTGGGCGCACGTCATCGACGGAGCGCTTTATGAATCGCCGGCGCAATGCGTGGAGTTGAAAGAACCCGCATTACAGTTGATGCAGGTTATCGAAGCCGATCCTGACGACACATTTATCGAGAGAATCATTCGTGAACTGACGACGCAATCGCTCGAAGAAGTCGCGACCGGCGCGGAGGTGCAACGCCGTTTCCAGCCGATACTGAGACAACATCTCGAGACGCTCGAAACGATCAGAGGAAAAGCGAAGTCGGCGAGGGGCGTGGTCCAGTTTGACCTGATCGACGAAGGCTACGAGGGTTTCAACAAGTTCATTCCGTATTACCTGCATCCCGAGGCTACTTACTCAGTCGCACTCACGCGCGGCGCGCAACGCACGAAGATCTCCGTGGGCTCAAATCCCTGGGCGCCACGACCACGCACTCACAACATCGCAAAAATTTGCGAACGCTACGGCGGCGGTGGTCATGCGGTAGTCGGCGCGATCTCATTCAAACCGGAAGAAGTGGAAGTCGCCCGCCAGGCCGTCAAAGAAATCGTGGCCGAACTGTCGATGACGTCGTAAGCGAAGTGCTCCAGAGGGGGCACGATGTTTATAGCCGACACCTTTTTATGGCTCCTGCGTTCCAGCGGAGCGCCATGTGCTATCTAGTCCCAATTTACATTCCGCTCCTGACGGAGCGAGTAACCAGGGAAACTCAGTGCTATAAACATTTTGCTCGTACGGAGCAATGAAAAACATTTGTGTCTTTGTGCTTTTTGGTAGCGGGCAGTGCTATCATTTCCGTCCCTCCCCCCGGAGTTTTCATAATGCTAAAACTGCTCTCGTCCTTTGCAGCAACGCTGCTGCTGTTTGTCGCATTCTCTACGGCTTACGCCGCAACTCTGCCCGTAGGGTTCACTGAAACACAGATTTCCGGACTCTCGAATCCGACGGCGATGGAGATTGCTCCCGACGGCCGCATCTTCATCTGCCAACAGGGTGGAGCGTTGCGCGTGATTAAAAATGGCACGCTGCTGGCTACTCCGTTTGTGACATTGAATGTCGATCCGTCAGGTGAACGCGGGTTGCTCGGCATTGCGTTCGATCCAAACTTCGCCACCAATAATTTTCTCTACCTTTATTACACGGTGCCTTCGACCCCGAGGCACAACCGCGTGAGTCGTTTTACCGCGAACGGTGACGTGGCAGTACCCGGCAGTGAAGTCGTCATTCTCGAACTCGACAACCTGTCGTCCGCGACGAATCACAACGGCGGCGCGATTCATTTTGGACCGGACGGAAGGCTGTACATCGCAGTCGGCGAGAACGCTACCACTTCAAACGCGCAGTCGTTCAACAACATGCTCGGGAAAGTTTTGCGCATCAATTCAAACGGTACCATTCCCACTGACAATCCGTTCTTTAACACGACGACGGGGAACAATCGATCCATCTGGGCGCTCGGCCTGCGCAATCCGTTTACGTTTACATTTCAACCCGGAACCGGCCGCATGTTTATCAACGACGTGGGCGCGAGTGCGTGGGAAGAGATCAACGACGGCATCGCCGGCTCGAATTACGGTTGGCCCGAAAGCGAAGGCGCGACAACCCTGCCGGGATTTCGTTCGCCATTATTCTCATACGTGCATGGAATCAGCCCGACAACCGGCTGCGCGATCGCGGGCGGCGCTTTTTACAATCCGGCGACGGTTCAGTTTCCGCCCAGCTTTGTCGGGAGATACTTTTTCGCGGACCTGTGCAGCGGGTGGATTCGATCGTTTGATCCGGCGAGCAGAACAGCGGCGCCGTTTGCGAGCGGCGTTTCACAACCGGTTGATCTGAAAGTCAGTACTGACGGAAGTCTCTACTATCTCGCGCGAGGCTCGGGCTCGTTGTTTCGAGTGCAATTCACCGAGCCCATTCTGCTCAGCGAGGAGCCTTCGGATATCGCGATTGCGCTTGATTCGGTGACGAAGGTACGCGACCCGTTTGCGCTCACAAACCTTTTCAACTTCAGCGCCGATCATCGCACGCGTCTGATGTTGTTTGGCATGAACCTGAAATTACTGCCGGGTGAGAATGCCTCCGCGGTGACCGCAAGAGCTGAAGATGCGGGGCTGAATATTTATCCGCTCGCGGTGGAGTTTGTCGGACAGGTTCCGGGGTTCGACTGGTTGACGCAGATCGTTGTCAGGCTGCCTGACAACACGCCATCGAACCAGCCGATCTTTGTGAGTGCCACCTTGCGTGGAAAGAACACGAACAAAGTGCGCGTTCGGATGAAGTAGTCACAAAGAAGCACATAGATCACAAAATCAATTAGAAAAATTTTTGTGTTCTTTGTGCTTTTTTGTGTACTAGTTTTCAGGCAAGGTTGTGATGTCGTTCAGTCCTTGCTCAAAAGTTCCCTGAAGAACGCAACAGCGCGTTCGTCGCCAGTTTGACCGAGCACTTGAATCGCAGCTTTTCGCACTGCCATCTTTGGATGATTCCGAGCTGTGCGAATCAGAATCGGAATCGCTTCATCCTTCGCGCGGCGCCCAATCGCAACCACTGCCTGTTTCTGAAGTTCCACTTCCGTATCGCCGTCGACGGTGCTGGTGAGCGCGCCCAAACTCTTCTGCCCGGCAATCCGGCCCAGGTTTGAAACAGCGCTCTTACGCAGCTCCATGTCCTTTTCATTTTCAGCGACTCGAATGAGGTAGGTTGCGGCGGCGTCACTATTGTCATTGCGAGCGATGCCGGTGAGCGCGCGTCGCTTGAGTTCGCGCGTGGTCATCGTCTCGAACAGGTTTTGCAACGCCGGGAGCGCGGCGGCGGAACGACTTTGCGCGAGCGCTGACATCGCGTTGTTCCGTGCTTCCGTACTTTCCTGCGTATTGCGAACTATCTCAGTGAAGAGCGTGTTCTTCGCCTGAGTCTCCGGCGTATTTCCGAGCCAGTAGATAGCTCGAGTACGCATCGGATCGGCGACGGGACGGCGAATCATTTCCGTCAGCATCGCATCGACACGCGCGTCGTCGTGCAAAGCAATCGCGAACGTGGCGCGTTCCGAGAGCCGGTTCAGTTCGGGCGCGGGTGAGTCGACGATCGACTTCAGGTAGTTCAGACTTTCCTCGTTGCTGACGCGTCCTGCCCAGTAAACCGGATAGTTGCTGAACTCGTGTTGCCGGCGAAGATTGTAGACTTCGGCGCGCGTGAAGCCCTCGCGCTGCGTGTCGTAAAGCAGGAACAGGCCCAGCTCGCGGGTTTCATGTCGGGCGTCGAACATCATCGATGTTCCGTCCATCGACATGTAGACGCCGCCCGCGCTATCGACGATCTCGAAATCGACGGCGACGCCTGGTCTCACCTCAAACTGGTAGCCCACCCAAAACCGGCCCTGCGGTGTATCTGCTGCCTTGCCGGCAACGATGGCGCCGTCGATCTTCGCTTTCAGGTTCGCGCCCTCAACCGGGATAAAACTTCTCCCCTGCCCCAGCACGACCCCGCCGCACAACACAAGCACTAATATGATTCTCAACATCATGTTAATCCTGAAATCCTGTCTAACTGGTCTACTGTTTCAACAGCTCTTCCAAAAACTTCAGCACTTCCGGATCCTTGCTCCGGCTCAACCAGCCAATCGCGCGTTTGCGACGTTCCATAGGCGCCTGCGGACTGCGCGCGACCTCAATCAACTTTCGGATCACGCGCTGGTCGCTCATCCTGCTGCCCGATCCGACGATCGCCTGTCCGGGCTTGGCCCAATCTATGTTTGTAAACAAGCTGTTGCCGGAGCCAAGCGAGTTGATGATCTGATCTTTCACGTCTTCGTTTTTCTCGGTCTCGTACAAACTAAGCAGAAACTCGATCGCCTTGTCTCCACCACGCCGCGAGATCGCGCTGATGGCTGCTTTGCGCAGTTCGATATTGTCTGACCCGCGCGCGATTTCAAGCAGGCGATTGCCGGCGCGTTCGCTCTTCCGATTCGCGAAACCAGAGATGACTGCTTTGCGAATCTCGATACTCTGATCCGCGTCGTAGATCCTGAAGAGGGCATCGACGGCCGGCTCACCCGCACGGCTGGCGATGCTCGAGATTGCGACCTTTCGCTGTGACGGCAGTTTGCCGCTGATAGCGATGTCCGTGAGCACGGTGACCGCGCGGTCGCCGGTGTGTTTGCTCAACGCATACAACGAGGCTTCGACGATGTCGTTCTCCTGAGAATTGAGCGCGAATTCGCGCAAGGCATCGACCACGCTGTCGTCGTTGGTAGCGCCGAGAGTAGAGATCGCGCGAGCGCGCAGTTTCAGATCCGGCTCACTCCGCGCGACGCCGAGGATTACGGGCGTTACGGCCTTGCCGCCATTGCGACCGAGCAGGGTCAGCGCCGCACTCTTGCAACGCACTGTTTGCGTCGAACCGGGTTTGAGCCATTCGGTGGCGGCCATGATTCCGCGTTGCAGGTCGGTTTGAAACAAAGCCTGGAGCACGACGATCTTGAATTCACACGGATCGTCGTCGTTCTCGGAACTGCTCACGCCAAATTCGTCCGCTCTCCACACTGTTGGCGTGCCAATACCCTGTGCAGTCGCTGGCGTAATGGCCATTGGAGAGATCGGCGCAAAACCCGTGTAAGTCAGCGATTCCTGAGCCGCAGCCACGGAGGCCGCTGTTGTCGCTCTTACGGCTGATGCGAAATCCGCTGAAGAGATCGCATAAGCACCGGGCGCTTGTACGAGCAGCACGCGCGCATCGTCTTTCCAGCTCGTATCCGGATATTTCTGGAGCAACCGATCGATCGTCGAGCGTGACTGGTCATAACGGCCTAATTTGTGTTGCGTGTATGCGAGCCAGTAGAGCGCGGCCTCAATATTCTTTTCATTAGGATAGGAAGTGACATACTCGTTGAACTTTTCCTGCGCCCTGGCCCACTCGCCATCGGTGATGAGGTCGCGTGCGCTGCGAAACACGACAGTCGCGTCGTTGGCACGATTGCCGGAAGCTGGCGTTGAGTTGGGTCGCTGTTGGCCCACTGCGGCACTCGCGATCAAGGCGAGGGTCAGGACGATCAACATGAGCCGGCTGGATTTCGATGTAAGGTTCTTTAACATTTGATTAGCCTCTATTCTCTTAACGATTATTCGTGCCCCGATCCTGGTAATCCAATAACGCCGCGACGATCTCCGTCTTTTGCACGCGCTCCTTAATCACGCGCACGTCTTCAGGACGCGCGTGATCGGGAAGGTTTGCGATATCGATCAGGAACGGTTCCAGGTCGGCGAGGAGTGTTTTAGTAGGAAACTTTGCTTTCATTTCAGCGTCGCGACGCAGCACTACGTTTTCGTTCAACAGGCGGCGCGACAGAGCTTTGTCGTAAGTGACGTCGATCTCTTCGTCCCCGTCAGAGACCGGGAAGTTGCGGATTGACTTCAGGAGATTTTGTGTCTGCTCGATGTGTTTGGCAGTGTCTCGTTCGTCCATGTCGAGATAACCGAGGTCGGACGAGAGGACGTCGGATTGATCAATGACTGCGCGATTGCTTATTGGCTTAACTCTTATTTTGCGAGGGCGATTCGAAACGATAACTTCGCGCTTTAACTCGGGTTGGTGAATACGGTCAGTACCGTTACCCGGTAGCGTGGGGTGGATCTGTTTCTCAGGAGTCGATCTTGCCTCAACCGGTTTTGGCTCCGGCTGTCGTGTCACCCAATAAACAACTCCGATTGCGATCGCGAGCAACAACACCGCAAACGCACTCGCGAACGACCGCGCACGGGTTCCGAAGAATCCAAACAGCCGCGCGCGCCGGCCGGGCCGTGCATCCTTTTCGGAAATAGTATGAGCGGCGATCCTGGTCCAAAGAAAAGGCGGTACTTCAACCTCTCGATCGTAACGTGCGAACAGTTCCTCTTCCGCCGTGAGCGCCGCGAATGCGCTCGAACAACCGGCGCACGTTATTAAATGCCCGCCAACCTGCTCCTGACTTTCGGTCGCCAGTTCACCGTCGAGATATTCTTCCAAAAGCTCTAAATAAACTTCACACTTCATAACCAACTCCAGCGTAAGGACTGATCCTCTTTCTCATCTCCGCACGTGCGCGGTGTAAATCAGTCTTCAACTTTGCGAGCGAAAAACCCGTGATTACAGCGATCTCTTCGTAGCTGCACTGGTGCAGCACTTTCAACGTGAACACCAGGCGCTTGTCTTCGTCGAGTGCCGCGAGTGACCGCCGGATCAGTTCGTTTAACTCTTTGCTGAGCAACCCATCGACCGGCACCGGTTTGTTGTCGCTGAGATCCATGACCGACTTATCGCTTAGATCGACGTGACCGGCGGCCCGCGCGCGCGCCCGAAGCGATTCACGCGCGACGTTACGGGCGATGCCAAACAACCAGGTGGAGAGTTTTGTTTCGGCGCGCATCGTGTGAATCGCACGGAAAGCGCGGACAAAAGTCTCCTGGGTCAGCTCTTCGGCCAGCCCTCGATCGTTGACCATGTCAAAGATGAAACTGATGACGGGCCGCGAGTACCTTTCAAAAATCTGACGAAAGGCTTCGGAGTCACCCTGGCATACGCGAGTGACAAGGTCTGCTGAACTATTCATCAGAGTTCCCGCGAAGGCGCCAGGCTGAGCATTCATCATTGTTCTCGCTAGGTAAGTGAGGCGGGTCTGCTAAAAGTTTCAGAAAATCTGCCCAGGGCGGGGCAAGCCACCCTTCCTGACTTGTTCTTTCCTTGTCTTCCTGAACCCCTTGAAAAGACAAGTGAGGAAGAGGAATAGAACAGGTCAGGAAGGGTGGCTTGCCCCCCGCTCGTCGAAAAATTGTGTCTAGTTAAGAAACTCTTTCGGGTCGACTATCTTACCGGCGATAGCGGATGCGGCGACTACGTACGGTGAGGCGAGGTAGAGTTTGCCGGGACCGCTGCGGCCGGGAAAGTTTCGATTTTGAGCGCTGACCGTAACTGTCTCCGCCGTCGGCGAAGCGCCCGGTCCGGCATTGATACACGCGCCGCACGACGGATCGATCAATTCAGCACCCGCGCGCTCGAAGATATCGATGTAGCCACGCTGCCGCGCATACTGCTTGATCTTCTGCGAACCAAACTGAATATAAAGGTGCACGCCTTCCGCAACTCGCCGTCCATTCGCGAGCGCGTTTTCGAGCACGTGGGCATACATGTCCATATCGGCCATCTTGCCGCCCGTGCATGATCCGCCGTAAGCGGCGTCGATGCGAACTTCTCCATCGAGCTGGTTGATCGGAACACCGTTACGCGGGTCGCCCGGCGTCGCCACCATCGGTCCAATCTCGTCGAGATTGATCTCAAACACGGCGGCATACTCCGCATTAGGATCGCTATAAGTAAATCCTTTGCGAACTTCTTCCGCGTCGAGGCCGCGTGTGCGCACGATGTATTCGAGCGTCACTTCATCCGGCTCGATGATCCCCGTCGTGCCGCCTGCTTCGACGGCCATGTTGGTCAACGTCGCGCGCTCGTCCATGGACCAGTTTTTCAAATCATCGCCGGCAAACTCGAGGACTTTGCCGATACCCTTGCTGGTCTTCATGTACTCCGTCGCGAGGATGTAGAGCATCACGTCTTTCGCTGCGACGTCGGCGCGTTTCTTTCCCTTTAACACGTATCGCACTGTCTCAGGCACGCGGATGCGAATGTCTTTCGTGTACCACGCATTTGCCATGTCAGTTGAGCCGACGCCGAATGCGAAACAACCGAGCACACCCGCCATGCACGTGTGCGAGTCAGTGCCGATCACGATCTGGCCTGGCAAAGCGAGATCCTCGACAACCGCGTTATGACAGATCGCTTCCGAACCGCCTTCGGGATTCTCGCCATAGAGCCGGATGTTTTGCTTCTCGGTGAAACTCTGTTGCGTGGTCGCCAGTCCTTCGGCTTTTTCCAGCAACCCCATTTCGCGATGTTTCGGCGACATCACCCGGCTGAGGAAGGTCAGGTGATCGCGAAACGCGAACACGGATTCGGGTTCTGAAACACGCGCTTCCGGACCAAGGGCTTGTTTGAACAACGACTCCGCCATCGGCGTCACGTATTCGTGCGAGAAGCGCACATCCGCCACGGCAAACAGTGCGTCACCCGGCTTTACTGCTTCGACGCCGATCCGGCCCGCGGTCACAAACGCGTGCCGCGCAATGATCTTTTCCACGATCGTCATCGGGCGTGGTGCGGTTTCGATCGGTGGTGGAGTGACTTGTCCGGCAAGCCGCGCTTTGTTGTAGTTGAAAAGACCGCCGTGCGAAACGATCGACTGTGAGATCGGATCGAGACCCTTGGTAAATTCGGTGATCGGGATCTCCTCGCCGCGTCGAATACGTTCTACCAAGCCGAAATCCGTGGAAGTTAACAGGCCGATGTTTTGCGAGTTTTGTCCGTAAATTTTCTCGATACTGCGGGCGATGACGAGCTGGATGCCGGCGCTCTTTTCAGCGAACGGTGCGGTCTCGCGTGACGAACCGCAGCCCTTCGAAAGTCCCGAAACGACAACCGCGAACCCGCCGTTTTTCACTTCGTCTTTTTTAACGGCGCCTTCACGCATGCCCACGTAGACGTACTCTCCGAGTGTTTCGTCATAGTAAAAACAGACCCAGCCCGGCGTGATCTCGTCGGTGGAGATGTTGCTCATCAAAGGCAGATCGTCACGCAGGAGGCGCTCGGCGAGTTCGGCCTCGAGAGCTGCGGCTGCGTCACCGCCGGCTTCGAGTTGACGCTGGATCAGGGAGGTGTCGTCGGTCAGAAATAGAATGCGGCCCGAGAATTTGATATGGTTCGGTCGTTCGTTTGGAGTCACTTTAGTTTGTCGCATCATTCGTCATCATGTGGTAAAAAAGCAAAGTGATTATAACCTCACGCGGATAAAACCCTTAGCGGGCTTCGGAGCGTCTAAGCCCACTGAGGTTCCCGGGCCGGATAGATTCCGAGGAATAGATAGGCGGAGGAGAGTGAGATGAAGATGTTGGCAGGAAGATTGGCTGTTGCGGCGTTGATGGCGTTTGCGCTCGTGGTGCTTAGCTCTCGATCGGTGGTGCTGGCGCAGGAGACGGACGACCCTGTAAAGATCGAGATTTATAAACGTTTTGTTGACAATCGTGTGCCGAATCCGAGTGCTGCTTATCAGGCCGCTCGTGACTACCTCCAGAAGTATCCAAAAGATAAAGACCAGTACACTGATTATCTCCAGAAGTGGATCACGTTCTATGAACGTGACGAACGGAAACGCAACCTGCCGATCCTGATCAACGAAAAGAAGTTTGCGGACGCTTACAGCACAGGCGCCAAAATTCTCGCGGACGAACCTAACTACCTGCGTGCGCAAATCGATCTCGGCTACGCGGGTTATATCGCCGCTTCAGCCAAGAATGAGACCTACAACAACGAGGCGCTCGGTTATGCGACAAAAGCGATCCAGGCAATTGAGTCCGGAAAGACGCCGACCGAATGGGCGCCGTTCAAGGGCAAGGACGATACGCTCGCTTATCTAAATTACGCAGTCGGTTTCCTGACACTCAAGACGACTCCGGAAAAGGCGATCGATAAGTTGATCAAGGCCGCCGGCTACGAAAGCGAGATCAAGAAGACGCCTTCGACCTACTATTTTCTCGCGGTGGCTTACGAGTCAGGTCCTTACAAGACATTGTCAGCGGCCTATCAAACTCAGTATGCAAACAAGGAAGAGACACCGCAAAGCAAGGCCGCGCTCGAGAAGTTGAACGTCGTGATCGATCGCATCATCGACGCCTACGCCCGCGCGATCGCGGCGGCGGGAACCGATCCGAAGACTGAACAGAGCCGTAAAGAGTGGACCGCGGCGATGTCTAACTATTACAAGTTTCGTCACCAGAACAGCGATGCAGGGATGACTGAATTTATCGCCACAGTGCTCCAGAAACCCCTGCCGCCGAAGCCAAGTCTCTAAACAACAGATGACACCGGAAAGCACAAACCTTTCGAAAGAGGGTTTGTGCTTTTTGTTTTGAGTCAAAAGCATTGACTTCCTCACACTGACCGAATATAAGCACCCGCGAATACCTCTCTACTCGGCCAGGTTTCTGCTACGAAGTCATGTCTGATCAATTCACAATCCATTCTCTCTATCACCGCTCCCTGGCTTATCTGACTCGCGTTATCGGACTTGAACCACCGGAGCGGACCGTTGAGTTCATACCCGACATCACCGACTACTTCTTTTCAGAAGCTATCGACGATCGGGTGAAGTATCTGGCAAGCGGAGCAGTCAACCAGGAAAAATCCTTTCGGGAGGAAGTGACGCGTGAATATGGTGCTCGCGTCGAAGAAGCAATCAGGCAGGGCTTAAGAATACAACCACGACCGTGGGAACGATTCGTGGAGTTAGATAACAGGCTCGCGAAGGTAAAACTTCCGGCGTCGTTCAGCAACTACGTCGACGGCGCGAGAGAATCCATTCTTGAATTCATGACCATACGCGGGACCTTTTGCCAGGGTCGGCTCGAACTTTCCGAAGCCGTAACCGCCTTTGGAATTTTTCTGCGTGCAATGCAACAAGTGGCGCTCGATATCGTACGCGTCGACTATCCTGCAACAGGTACAGGCACCGAAGTTCCGCGTAGTGCTGAGGAGGTTATTCGCCGGATTCTTGTCAGCGTGGAAGAATTTCGGCGGCTGCTTCAGACGCCGGTGGAGTTGAAGAGTCTTGGCAATGCTGAGACTGAACTGCGCGTACTGGTTGCGCGAGCGAAAGGCGTTGCATGTTTGCCGTTGCGACCGATTCCGACTGCGCCATTATCCAGTAAGGACCTGGCGGAACATTACGTCGGTCGCCCCGACGAGCAAGCGTTGCGGTTGGCCCGGCAGATCAGACATGCGGACGGCACCATACTCGTCACTGGTTATCGCGGCGTCGGCAAATCGTCGTTTGTAAATCGAGCCATCTATCATGCGCTCGGGGCGCAGGAAGAAAATCCAAGCGATGGCTGGCTGATCGTTCCCGTCACGGTCAACCTCGCAAAAGTGTCCGGTGTACAAAACATCCTGCGCATCACGCTCCGTTCACTTCGCGAGGCGCTGCTCGAACCAAATACCCGCAAAGCAAGAGCTATCCCCGGTCACCTCCGATCGATTTCCGCTCCCGCTCAGCAAACAGGAATGAGATCGAGCCACTCGAAGAGGCATATATTCGCGCAACCTACAAAGTGACGATGAGCCATGCTAACGGTTCTGAAAAACGTTGGGACCTCGGCAGTTCTTTCAGTATCGATCCGGGTAAATTACTTGGCGGCAGCATTGTGGGACTGGAGTTGGGAAAGTTTCTGGAAGCCGGAATTAAAAATACAAAAACGGAAAAGATTAATCGTGAACTGAGTTTGCTTGATTTTGACGAGAACGCCGCAGAGGAAAACCTCGCCCGGCTCATTCAAAGTCTCGCCACACCAAGGCCACTTTTCCCGCGGTGGTCCAGAAGTGAGAATCAAGCTCGTTTTCATATTCGACGAACTCGACAAGATGGATATTGAGACGGGGCTGAAGCCGATGATCGAAGGCCTTAAGAACCTGTTTCTGCAACAGTATTCGGTATTCATCCTGGTGACGAGCAAGCGCTTCTATTACGACCTGCTCAAGGATCGAGCAATCGAAGATGCGATGCTGAACAGTTACTTCAGCGCCATCGTTCACGTTCCGCTTTTGTCCTTCTCACAGGCGCGCAAGATGGTCCACGACTGGGTCGATTGGAATGCCACGGAACATTTGAAGACGCCGGCGCCGGCCGAATCAAAACTCATCGATCAATTGACGCGCGTGCTTGTTTATCGTTCATTCGGAAATCCGCGAGACATCATTCGCGAGCTCCGACTCATGCAGGATTGGGCCGACACGGTCGGCCAGCCTTACTTGACCGATCGTCTGAGCAAGTCGCCAAACCTTCAGATCTTCGCTGCGATTCAGGAGTGCATCGAGAAGACTGCCGTGCCTCAGCAGGCAATCAGTTCCCTGGGGACAGAGAACGACGGCTCAGTGACCCTCGTTTCAGATCGTTTGGTTGGTGACGAGGCGCGTCTGGAGCAGATACGTCGCGGGCTTTATATACTGACGGAAGAGCTAATCAATCGCCAGACGTTGGTGCTGGAGTTTCCGAGTCAGTTGCCACCCGAAAAAGCATTCCCACTCGAAAAAATTCAACGGGACAATTTTAGTCTGTTGTCGCTCGAAGACGTGCGACAACTGACCAAGCGACTTGGTGGATATTTGAGTCTGGTGCACGACAGTCCAGATCTCCTTTGGACAAAAGACTGGGGCACTCGCGCACCGTTATTTGAAATGTCAGGTCCCGAGTTGCGAGTGACGAACGACTTTTACGCGCTCACAGGCCGCCAGGCTGTGATGACGACTGAGACCACTGCAACCGCGGCGCAGAAGAAGACCACTAAGGAGTTGATAGAAGAAGCGGAGAACTTCGCCGCCCAGGCGGGTTGGGCGGCAAAATTGGCGGCGATCAATATCATCAAGCAACTTGGGTCGGACAAGCTTACTCCGATTTTGAAAAAGTTTCTCTGGTCAGTTGCTGAAACAGACCCGGATGCAAATCACCGCCTCGCTGCTGCCGAGCGCCTGCCGCTGAACACCGTTGGCTTAGACGAGATAAATACGATCTCAAAGCTAGTTAGTACAGAAAGAGACGAGCGTGTGTTGTCGATCTTTATTCGCTTGCTCGGCGGCGCTAGCGAAGACGAGGCGCGAAAGAGTGCGACTGACGCAATAGTTGAGTTACTTAATGTTGGTGCAACGATGGGCCACCGAAAGCTTATCGAAAGCACTGCTATAGAGGCTTTGACCGTGCTGCAAACTGTTGCCAGTCATGATGTGACTTCGGCGATATTGGAGTGGCTGCCTTATGCCGGAGAGAGCGAAGTACTTCAAACGACCGCGATATCAGCTTTGAAGAAAACTGCCGAGCGTTTCAATGTTGACGTTGCCGATAAGATTATTTCAAATCCTGTAACGCTAGCGCATTTTCTGGGGGCAAATTCTTTATGGCAGTTCCGGACTTTTCCGCCTAGTCGCAACAACGTCCTGAACGGATATCTGCTTGAACTAATACGAGTTGATCCATTGGCCCACGCAACCAAATTATTGACAGCGATTCCCGCTAGTAATGTAAATGAGCTGCTGACTTACATTTGGACTTTGAGCCTGTACCCCCCTTCGCCTCGAGGCACCGTGTTTGTTTTCCAGCAGATCGTCGAGTGGCACAGTACAAATATAAAAGACCGATTGTATGAGTCGCTCCGCAACACGCCGGCCTTTCACGAACGCCTACTGCCCTATTTCCGAAAACAGTTGCCGGAATTAGTTGAGAACAAGACATTCACCGCCCCTCAGGCGGAAGCGATCGAAGCAGCTCTGTTAAAACTGGAAGCGCCAGTTGAATCTCCACCGGCTAAACCCAAAGACTGGGCGGATGACTACCTCGAGAACTTTAAGCCTCGCGGTCCAAGTATCCGAACCTTGTCCCCAGCGAATTCGTGGGTGCGTGAGCCGGAGTTTGATCCTGGTCAGGCCGCGATTTACTCGGGCGTTGCGGTAGCGTTATTCCTGCCCGGCTTCTTCTTTTATAAAGCAGACCTCCCGGCCCAGGCATCTTTCGGAAAGATGTTGGCGAGCCGTCTTCTGCTGCTGGTCTTCGCCGGTCTCATCATTTATCCGTTCGTGAATATCGTGAATTGGGTAAAGGACGGTTCTCGCAGCTCAAGTTATCCTCCGGTGCCCAACGCTTTCTTTACGTTACTATTCCCTCTCCTGTATGCCGTTTATTACCTGCATACGACATACATCGGTCCGCTGCACTTCTGGACTCAGGTGCTGCAATTCATCATCAATTGGCCGGCCGTGATCGCGGTGCTTTTTGCTTTTAATCTTTACAGGCAGAATTGATCTTGACGGAACGCAATTTCTCGAAGAGACTCTCTCCTCTTAAAGGCGTTGCGGCGGGACCTGTTAAATGACACGCCTAAAATGGACTGATCGAAAATTCAATTTTGATTTCCCCGCGGCCGTCTATCCTGAGATGATCGAGCGGCTGCGGGGCACGCCTGCTCGTCTCGAAGATCTATTCGCCGGTCTATCACCCGAAACACTTACATCCGTGGCCGAAGGTCGCTGGTCCATGCAGGAGAATGCCGGGCATCTGCTTGATCTCGAGAGCCTCGTGAATCAAAGAGTCGACGAGTACCTCGCGGGAAACTCTGCGCTGCACGCTGCCGACATGTCGAATCGCAAGACTTACGAAGCAAGCCACAACGACGTGCCGGTCACGTCGATCCTGCAGGAGTTTCGCACAGCGCGACACACACTCGTCCAACGACTCGAGAATCTCGATTCCGATCTGTTTGAGCGCGCTGCGCTGCATCCGAGATTGAACGTGCAAATGCGTCTGGTCGATATGTTGTTTTTCCAGGCGGAGCACGACGATTATCATCTCGCGCGGATTAGCGAACTCAAGAAGCTGTTAGTGTAAACCGTTTTTGGAGCAACTATAGATGCGCCCTCTACTCTTCGTTTTAATGGTTCTTATTGTTGCGCTCCGCGTTAACGCGCAGCAGCCAACGCTCGATGCGCTGATCGAGCGCGATCTGCCGTCGTTGCTTACGAACTATAAAACGCTCCATGCGGCGCCGGAGCTGTCTCATCGCGAAGAGAAGACGTCGGCATTTGTTGCCGGTGAGTTGCGCAAACTCGGATTCACCGTCACCGAGCGAATCGGAAAGTTTCAAAATACACAGTGGACCGGTTACGGGATTGTCGGCGTGTTGAAGAACGGCGCTGGTCCAACCGTCCTCGTGCGAACTGAGCTTGATGCGCTTCCTGTCGAAGAGAAGACCGGAGTGCCGTACGCGAGTCAGGTTAAGACGAAGAATGACGCGGGCATTGACGTAAACGTGATGCACGCCTGCGGGCACGACATTCACATGACGAGTTTTCTCGGCACTGCGAAGCTGCTTACCGAATTGAAAAGCCGCTGGAGCGGCACTCTGGTGATGCTGGGCCAACCTGCCGAAGAGACCGGCGACGGCGCAAACGCGATGTTGCGCGATAATCTTTACGCAAATTTCCCGAAGCCTGATTACGCGATTGCGATGCACGACAAACCGGAGTTCGAAACCGGCAAGGTCGGCTACACGTCCGGTTACGCGATGGCGAGTGCGACGTCGATCGACATCAAGATCCGCGGCGTCGGCGGGCATGGCTCGCAGCCGGAAACGACGAAGGATCCGATCGTCGTTGCGGCCCAGGTCGTCATGGCGCTGCAAACGATCGTCAGCCGCGAGAATTCGCCACTCGACCCGGCAGTCGTCACTGTTGGTTCAATTCACGGCGGCACTCGTTACAACATCATTCCCGATGAAGTGAATTTGCAGTTGACTGTTCGAACTTACAAGGAAGAGGTGCGGCAACGCGTGCTTGCGTCGATCGAGCGGATCGTCAAAGGGGTCGCCACGACGGCGGGGATTCCGGAGGATCGTGCGCCGATCGTAAAAGTCAGTGAAGGCACCGGATCGATGTATAACGAACCGCAGTTAACCAAACGTTTGGCCGGCGTTTTCAAACAGGTGCTGGGCGAAGAAAACGTTTTGAAGATTGCGCCGATCATGGCGAGTGAGGATTTTGGTTACTTCAGTATGGACCAGAAAATTCCCACGACAATGTTCTGGCTCGGCGCCTCCGATCCCGCGAAAGTTAAACAGAGTCGCGAGTCCGGCGTGGCGCTGCCGGGTCTTCATTCGGCGTTGTTTGCGCCTGTTCCCGAATCGACTCTGCGAACCGGGATAAAAGCGATGACGTCCGCGGTGCTGGACTTGATGAAGAAATAACATGGACCTCGAAGAGATACGCCAATACTGTCTTTCCATGCCGCACGCGACTGAACGGGTGCAGTGGGGTAACGATCTGTTGTTCTGCATCGGAGACAAGATGTTTGCCGTCGCCGGGATGGACCCGAAGTACGACGCGAAGCTGTCGTTTAAATGCACGCCGGAGAAGTTTGCGGAGTTGGTTGAGCTTGAAGGAATCGTTCCGGCACCTTACGTCGCACGATACCATTGGGTCGCGCTCGAAGATCTCAATGCTCTGCCGCCCAGGGAACTCAAAGCGTTACTCAAAAGCGCTTATCAACTGATCCACGACAAACTCCCGGCGAAAGTCCGCAAAAACCTTAGATAGAACAGGTCAGGAAGAGGGGCTTGCCCCCGCTTCTCAGGAACAGCGGGGGCAAGCCGCCCTTCCTGACTTGTTCCTTGTTCGGACAACCCATAACTTCGCCGGCGCCTCAAACGGTCACTCTTCCCCGCTATTCACTCAAATCCAATCGTCCGGAGGTTTCCGATGAAGTCGAAGTTCTCCGTCCTTCCAATAATCCTGCTGGTCCTGTTTTCCGTAAAGATTTCCTTCGCAAACGAATCCGCCGCGCTTCTGGCCCGTAAGGCTGTTTCAGAAAACTCCGCCGAAGCGGCTGCAGCCGTCGAAGAATTGCGTTCGATGGGCCCCGCGGGTTTGCAGGTGCTGATGGCCCAATACGCCGGCGAGATCAATTATCACGTCTCAAATCCTTCCGCCGCATCCGATGAGCAATGGCAACGAATATCCACCGCGCTGGATGCAGTTGCCCAACAAAAGAACAGCTACATAGCCGGTCTTTACTGGCACACGGATCTCGATGCCGCCAAAAAAGTCTCCGCGGCGAGCAACAAACCGATTTTATCGTTACGCCTGCTGGGAAAATTGACGGATGAATTTAGTTGTGCCAACAGCAGGTTCTTTCGCACTGTGCTCTACTCCAATACGCACGTTTCCGAATACCTGCGCGAACATTACGTGCTGCATTGGCAATCCGTGCGGCCGGTGCCTGTGGTCACGATCGATTTCGGCGATGGACGAAAGCTCGAGCGCACCCTGACCGGCAACAGTATTCATTACGTGCTCGATTCGCAGGCACGCCCGATCGAAGCGATTCCCGGTTTGTATGGTCCATTCGCATTTCATCGCACACTCATCGGCGCCGAAGAACTCTTCAAAGAGACGCTTGGCAAAAACGATCGCATCAGAAGCATGCTGTTGCTGGCGTATTATCGGAAACAACAACGCAAGATTGCGCTTGATTGGGCGCTCGACACGGTGAAGATCGGCGGTAAGGTGCCGGAAGGTTTCATCATCCAGCAGGACGCAAACGGCCAGGCGCTCGCCATCGCGCCCCTCGCAGTAAGTAAGGCTGTAACTGAAACAACTATCCTCCGTGCGATGACCGGAACAACCGACGCGCTCGGGAAAGTAACTGATGAAGAAGCGTGGAGAAAGATTGCGAAGCTACACGCGAATCTCGCTGTTCTCGACAGTCAAAGTATTACCCTCATCAAACGCCAGAACCCGAAGCTGCCGGATGAGGAACTGGCCCGGTTGCTGCATAAGTTTCAGGATCTGATCGCGCTCGACACAGTGCGCAATGAATACCTGCTGCATACAAAACTGTACACGTGGCTCACCACCGATCCCGTGCGCGACGACGTCGAGAAGTTGAACGAGAAAGTTTACGCGAGCCTGTTTCTCACCCCGCATTCCGATCCGTGGCTCGGACTGTTTTCAACGGATGTTTACACGGCGCTCGACAACGGTGGGGTTGTGAAACCATAATCCTGCGATGCTTCGCAGGATTATTCTTCTACTTCTCTTACCGCTTCCGATCTTTGGTCAAACAACCCAGGACAAGGTCCGTGAATTTCGGCGGTCCAACGAGCATAAGATCCTGAAAGAGTTCACGACTCTTCTTTCGATTCCAAACGTCGCCGCGGATACGCAAAACATTCGCAGGAACGCCGCGCTCATCATGGAAATGATGAAGCAGCGTGGTTTGAGTCCGCGCTTGTTGGAAGCTTCAACTCCGGATGCGCCACCGGCGGTATACGGCGAGTGGAAAGTCGCGGGTGCGCAAAGGACGATCCTGCTCTACGCGCATTACGACGGGCAGCCGACGGATCCGAAGCAATGGACCGGCACCGCGCCGTGGCAACCCGTCTTTCGTTCGGCTGCACTCGAGGCAGGTGGAGAGATCATTCCTGGTCCAACTGAAGGGACGCCGATTAATCCCGAGTGGCGTATCTATGCGCGTTCGGCGTCTGACGACAAGGCCGGCGTGATGACGATCCTCACCGCGTTCAGTGCGCTGAAGGAAAAAGGCATCGCGCTCACGTCGAATATCAAGTTCTTTTTTGAAGGTGAAGAAGAAGCGGGCTCGCCACATCTCGGAGACATTATCGATCGCAACAAACAACTGCTCGAGGCTGACGTTTGGATCATCTGCGATGGTCCAGTGCACCAGTCAGGACGAAAGCAGGCTGTGTTTGGTGTGCGTGGCGATACGAATGTTGACGTCACCGTTTACGCCGCTAAACGCCCGCTTCATAGCGGTCACTACGGAAACTGGTCACCCAATCCGGCGAATTCGCTGGCGCGTTTGCTGGCGTCGATGAAAGACGAACAGGGACGCGTCACGATTGAAGGCTGGTATGCGGACGTCGAACCGTTGGGTGAAGTGGAGCGGCGTGCAATCGCCGAGGCGCCACAGTACGACGAGGAGTTGAAGAAGCAGTTGGGACTCAAAGGCACCGAGGGTGGTGGGAAGTCTCTGCTCGAGCTGATAAATCTTCCTTCGTTGAATATCAATGGCTTTGCCAGCGGTGACGTCGGGAACCTGGCGCGGAATGTAATTCCAACTACGGCCACGGCGGTTTTGGATCTACGTCTCGTCAAGGGAAACGATCACGAGCGGCAGACAAGGCGTTTAATAGACCACATTCGAAAGCAGGGTTACCACGTCGTCGATCATGACCCGACAGATGCGGAGCGCGCTCAACACGCGTTGCTGGCTCGGATTAATGTTCGGCCCGGTGGTTATAACGCAGAGCGGACGAAGATGGACTTGCCGATCTCGAAGTCGATCGTCGATGCCGTGCAATCGACTTCACAGGAGAAGATCGTGCTGTTGCCGACTTCGGGTGGCAGTCTGCCGCTTTCAATCATTACCGAGAGACTGAAGACGGTTACGATAACGGTTCCAATCGCCAACTACGACAACAACCAACACGCGGAAAACGAGAACATACGCCTCCAAAATCTTTGGAACGGGATCGAGACGTGGGCCGCGGTCATGACCATGAAATGAGCCACCAAAAGGCACTTTGGTCTTTGGTCTTAGGTCTTAGGTCTTTGAAGGCCCAAGACCAAGACCCAAGACCTAAGTACTTCTTTGTGGCTAAAACTTCTTCGAGGCTGATATGGCTGAACTGAATATACCGGTGCTGCTTGGCACGAATCGGAAATTGAGGCAGAGCGTCTTTCCCGCGAAGTGGCTCGTGGGCGAGATGGAGAAGCGTCCCGAGATACAGACGCGCCTGTTCGACACGGCTGATTTTGCTTTGCCTCACGACGACTACGGCCAGGAGATTAAAGACCGCTTTCCCGAATGGCGAGATGCGATCATTCAGGCCGATGGACTCGTGATCGTGACGCCCGAGTACAATCATGGTTATCCCGGTTCACTTAAAAGCGTCCTGGATCTGCTGCTTCGCGAATACGTCCACAAGAGCGTTGCGTTTGTCGGTGTTTCGGCTGGTCCATGGGGCGGCACGCGCGTGATCGAAGCGATGCTGCCGATGTGCCGTGAGCTGGGTCTCGCCGTCACGTTTACCGATCTGAATTTTCCTTTTGTGCGAAAGACCTTTGACGGCGCAGGCAAACTGCTGGACCCGGCGTTTGAGAAGCGAGTTAAGGATTTTCTTGACGAGTTGGTGTGGATGAGTCGCGTGTTGAAGTGGGGACGCGCGAACGTGCCTTCAAAGTTTCACACTTAACTCAGAACGTGCAGCCATGTGCTTTCATTTGGACCATGGTCGTTTGGCGATGAGCCTTGCACGCGGCGGCGAGACTTGCGCGCGTTTGCGGATCCTCCGCCGCCTTCTTCCAGTCGGCGCGCAGCGTCGCCATTGATGTCCTCATCTGCGCCCGGGAAGCTTCCGGCACTTTGGTCGCAACGCAGTTCTCATAAGCGTTGATGAAGTCGTCGCATTCGGCGACGCCGATCTGTTCTCCACTGACGATCGCCGGCGGATTTCGGTTTGTATCCACCGGCCGGGAGCAGGCAAGCACTAACAGACCAATCACAATACAAAACATTAAAAGGAAAGACCTCGACATTTGGTTGTCCCGGACCGAGGATGACAGAGCGCAGCGATCATACACCTTGTTGGTCCTTTGTGTTCACAATCATTAGCCACAAAAAGGCACATAAAGCACAAATAGAGGAAGGAAGAAAGTTAGGAAGTAGAACAACTCAGGAAATAGAACAACTCAGGAAATAGAACAAGTCAGGAAAGAGAACAACTCAGGAAGAGGGGCTTGCCCCCGCTGCTAAGTTTCTAAGAGCGGGGGCAAGCCCCTCTTCCTGACTTGTTCTACTTCAAGGGTCTTTTTTTATTTCTTGACTGTTCTTATTCAGGCTCTGTTCTTTACTTCCTGACCTGTTTTATCCTGACTTTTGTTTCATGACTTTGTTTGTGACTTATGTGTCTTTTTGTGGCTACTTAGTCAGTACTTCGCGGAAGAACTCGACCGCGCGCGGGTCGCCTGACTCTCCCAACGATCGGATCGCCTGCTTCCGCACGAGCTGGTTCGGATGCGAACGGGCGATCTTGATCAGCAGTGGCACTGACTCGTCCGCACGTCGCCCGCCAATCGCCCTCACAGCCTGCATCTGCACTTCGGCATTCCCGTCAGCACTCTGCGCAGTCGCACTAAGAAACTCAAAACTCCGCTTGGTGGCCCGCTCGCCGAGAAGGCGAATCGCCTGACGCTGCACGTCAGCCATAGTGCTGCTGCGCGCCACTTCGAACAACTTGTCCTCAACACGCGTGCTCTTGATCTCGGAGAGCGTTTGCAGCACAGAGCGTTTGACTTCGGCAGTCTGCTCCGAGTCAAAAAGCTTAAGGAGATCCTCAACCGCCGCTTCACCTCGCTCACTCATCACGCGTATCGCCGTCTTCCGCAGTTCAGGGTTTGTGTCAGTCCGCGCAACTTCCAGTAAACGTGCCTGCGCGCGCGGGCTTTTTGTTTCCGCAAGCGAGCGCAACGCCGCACGCTTAACTTCAACGTTAGTCTCGTTCGTGTAGATCTTCATCAACTCATCGGCCGCATCTTCACGTTGAAAATGCCCGAGCTGGCGCACGGCGCTACGACGCGATTCCCAGTCAGTATCGTTTTTCGCGATCCCGAGCAGAAACGCGAACGCCGGTTGCTCGTCGATGCTGTTGCCCGCCGCCGAGATCACGCTGCGACGAACTTCAACGTCCTTCACGTTCTCATAAAGACCCTGAAGCGTCGCGATAGTTCCACGATCGCGACTCTGCCCAATCGCATGAGCCGCCGACCGTCGAAGCTTTTTATCTTCGGCGTCGTTGCGAACCAGAGACGCCAGAAACGTCTGCTCGCCGCCGACCTGGCCTAACCAGTAAACCGAAGAAGAGCGAATGCGTTGATTCGGCGACGTGCCGATAAAACCTTTGAGCATGCCGCCAACCCTCGAATCGTCGTGCAAAGCGATACCGAGAACCGCGCGTTCACTCAACGCATCGAGCGGCGTAGCGGCGGCAATCGCGCGCAGATAGTTCAAACTCTCTTCGTTGTTTGCACGGCCAAGCCAGTACACCGGATAGCCGCTGTATTCGCGTTTGCGTTCGAGGTTGTAAACCTCCATACGCGTGATCTGATTGCTCGACGGGTCACGTAACAGAAAGATCGCGAGATTGCGGGTCTCAACGGTCACGCCGCCGGCAGTTGTGCCGATGAACACGGACGTGTCGCCGATGGTGTTCATCGAGCCACTGAACTCACGAATGGACGGATCGACGGCGACACCCGGACGCACGTCGAACGTGTAAGCCGACCAGTACGGCGTTTGACTCGCACGCGCGCGCGTCTGTGCGGCGTCGAGCTTAGCCATCAGGCCGGCGCCCTCAACTGGCGTAAACGATTGCACCGTCGTGGCTGACGATTGCGTCTGGAGATCGTCTCCGCCGGCTGCGACGGTTACGACACCGGTTCGATTGCCGCCGGCACAGGCGATTCCGACGATTGCGAGCAGTAGCACTGACATTGAATTGCGCATGATATGAGGCCCCTCCGAATTCAAAATGATTTTCCCCAGCATTCGCGGCGCAACAGTCAGCTACGTGATGAGTGTAGGAGATCTCACTGCCACGCCGCGAAGTGCATGGAGATTCAGGAATTTATTTCAAAAGGTCTTCCAGGAATTTCAGCGCCTCAGGATCCTTGCTCTCACCGAGATACCTGACGGCCACTTTGCGTAGCTCGACTGATTGATCGTTACGAGCGATCGTCATCAGTTTTCGCACGGCGCTCTTCTGTTTCGAATCACCAAACGCACGAATCAGCGCGGATTTAACCTGGAGATTTTGTTCGGCGTCGTACATGGACACCAGTTGAACGACGGTTTGCTCGTCGTCTTTCTCGCCCAATTGCCGAATCGCAAAGCCGCGCAGTTCGATGGCATCGCCGCCACGCGCGATCTCATAGAGCTTTGTGCGCGCGCGGGGATCGTTGTTATCGGCAAAAGCACGCAGCAGAGTCTGTTTGATCTGAACGTTTGTTTCGCTCGTGTAGAGCTGGATGAGATCGTCGACCGCGATGCGATTGTGATCCCCGAGTATTCGAATCGCCATGATGCGCAGTTCCGGCGTGTCGCCCTGCCGCGCGATTTCAAAGAGCTTGGCGCGTGCGCGCGCATCATCGCGGTTCGCGAAGGTGCGCAAAATCTGAGTGCGAATCTCTTTTGTTTTGTCGGCGTCGTAGATGCGGATCAACTCGTCGAGTGATGCGGCGTCTTTCAGTTCGCCGATATAGCGAATGGCGACTTGCCTCGCTGCGAGATCGTCGCTTGTGCGAGCGATTTCGAGCACTTTGGCGCCACCGCGTTGCGTGCGGCTATCGACGAGCGCTCGCAGGATCTGTGCGCGAACTTCCTTGGTCCTGTCGGCGTCATAGAGCTTGATTAGGTCTTCGGTGATCTGCTCGTTGTGTTGTTCACCCAGGCGTTTAATTGCGGTCAGACGCAGTCGTTGATCGGTATTCGTGCGCGCGATATCGAGCAGGATAGGCACCACGCGCGGGCCGCCATGAGAACCAAGCATCGAGACTGCCGCTGCCTGAAAACCCTGGCACTGCGACGTAGGAGTTCTGAGCGATTCGGTAACGAGTCCGATAGCTCTTTCCTGATCTGCATGAAACAAACTCTGTAGCGCTAGGATCTTGATCTCGCAATTGTCACGGTCGAGCGCCTGGTTAACTTCGGCCCTGCGTCCGAGCACTACCAGGAGGGCGTCAGCCTCACGACGCCAGCTCGAGTTTGGAAAGCGGTTGATTAGCCTGATTAGCGGGACCGCGGCTTCTTCCTTGCGATCCTGTCTCTGCAAAGCGTAGCCATACCAGTAAAGTGCGGCGTCGAGATCTTTATCTTTTGGATAACCGGTGATGAAGTCGTTGAATTTTTCAGCGGCCTTTTGCCAGTTCTGCGCTTCGATAAAATCGCGGCCTTCGCGAAAGAGTTGCATGGACGCAGTGTTGGCCCGGCTCGTTTGCATAAATCGATTGAGTTTCGCGATGTCCTGATCGTAACCGTAGGTCCGTTGCGTCGAGAGTGTGAAGACGACTGCGACAGTCGCGAGGGCCAGCAGCGCAAGGGCCGGCTTGATTCGGGGGCGAAAAGTAACTGAGTGCTTCATGATTTGTCGTTGTCCTTAACTAATGAGATGGCTTTAACTATTAATCGAGGGCTCGCGCTAGTGCCGTCGAGTTGACTTGCAGGAGCGCGACGATGTTTTTGCGTTCGACGCGTTCTCGAATCACGCGAACTGAGTCTGCATCGGGCCGGTCCGGAAGGTTCGCGATGTCCAGCAGAATCGGTTCCAGACTTTCCAGCAGCGAAGAGATCTGCACGTCACCCGCGGCATCAGCTTCGCGCCGCAACATCATGTTTTGATAGACGAGCTGTTGGGCGCGTTTTCGTTCGTAACTGACGTCGGCGTTTGTTCCCGGCTCGTTTAGCCGGACGTTTCTGAACGCGCGCAACAGCATTTCCGATTTTTCGAAGTGCATCGCCGTCATCGTTTCCGCGTCCGCGGATCGCACGCGTTCGGGGATCGATGCAAACTGCTCACCCGGTTTCGGCTCACGCGCGAGTGGCCGTCTGGGAGTGGCCGGTTTCGGGCGTGTTTCTTTCTCTTCTTTATTCGGCGCGGGTTGTTCGGTGTTGCGAGCAGGTTCGGGCGAGTCTTGCGGCTCCGGTTCCTTTGCTTTCTCGGTGGACGCAGTCGGAACTGGAGACGGCTGCTGGACCGCGATGTGGTCCTGTCCGATCGGCTTTTGTGTTTTAGAGCTTTGATAAAGGACGAGGCCGATGATCGCGCCGACAACGAGCAACGTCGCGAATGCGACTGCCTGCGTGCCAAAACTCCATTGGAGTCTTCGCGCCGGAACGCGACGCTCCGTTGCCAGGATCTTTTTTAACTCTCGATTCTGAACGGCTGGTTGCAGTGACGACTCGAACGCGGCGATCTGGCTGCGCAGGTTAAGAAAATCGGCGCGCAGTTGCTCACACTCGCCACAGTTCAGTACGTGACGCTCAACCTCACGCGCTTCTGACTGCGGCAGTTCGCCGTCGATCAGGGAAGAAATTTTTTCAGTAAAATTACAACTCATACTTTTGGTTTTTAGTGCTTTGTACTTTGTGCTTTGTCATGCGGAAGTCGAACCCAAAGCACCAAGTACAAAGATCAAAGTTCAACTGGCACTTGCCCCCGCCGCCTTCACCCGTTTGCTCCAGCGTTCTCTTAGCGCCGCCCGCGCGCGAAAAATGTCCACCTTTACTTTGCTCTCCGAAACGTTCAGCACTTGCCCAATCTCGCGGTAGCTCAACTGTTCCTGCTCTCTCAGCAACAACGCCGTGCGTTGGTCTTCCGGCAAAGTTTGTAACATTTCCAGCACGAGGGTTTGTCGCTCCTGCGTCTCGTATTCCTGTTCCGGGTTGCGGGCTCGCGGCCTCATCACTTCCACAACTCGATCAAACAACCGGTAGCGCGTATTTGATTTGCGAAACTCGTTGATCGCCATGTTGCGCGCAACGCGATAGAGCCAAAAGCGCGCCTCACCGGCCGGCAGAGTTCCCCACGCCGTTCGATGTAGTTGCAGGAAACTTTCCTGTGCCAGATCCTGCGCCAGCGGCGCGCGGCCTCCCAATAAACACTCCAGAAAGCGGCATAGGCTCGGGTAGAAATCCTGAAACAGCATGGTGAACTCTTCGTCTTCGCTCGCCATAAGCTGCGCTACGTCTCCTAAAACACCTGGGTTCGGCGAAAGTTACAAGAAATTTCCCCTGCTCACCTCGATTATTCTGGAAAGTGGACCGGGCAGGAACTAGAATCTCCGAGTCATGTATATCAAACAACGACTTTTCGCGATCCTGTTGGTTCTCGGTTCGATAGGAATGATCTATTACGGTTGGCGCCAGCTATGGAACGAGGGTGTTTACTCCTTGAAAATGGCGGCCTTTTCCCCACTGGTTGGAGTTGGCGGTATATTTCTCCTTCTCTTTCCCACGATGTTCGGACCGCCCAACACCACGAAGGAAAAAGTGATCGTATTCGCGGTCTTTGCGGTCGGAATCGCGGCGGGATTAATTAACTGGTTCCTGATGGACCCGGGTTTCTTCGGTTTTTGACAGGCTTGATTTCAACGAATCCGTCGCCAGTGATAGTCTGTACGTCTTCTCAGGCCCAAACCACCAATCGAGAGGTAGTTCATTGCCCGAATTTCTCGCAAACTCCAGCCCCCTGATAGTCTTCCTGGGCATCGGCGCCCTGGGTTTTGTCTTTCTACTCATCTCCCTCGTTGTCGGTGATATCTTCGATAGCTTTGGGTTTGAAACCGGAATCGACACCGGCGCCGACGGCCACGCCCTTCTCGATAGCCGCGTTATCAGCGTTTTTGTCACTGCCTTTGGCGGCGTTGGTGCGATCGGAATACAGGCAGGACTCTCGATCGTCGTGAGTTCTCTGCTCGGTCTTGCCGGTGGCGTCGTACTCGGCGGTCTCGTTTCACTCTTCGCGCGTTTTCTTTACAAGCAACAGTCTTCGAGCTCTGTCGGCACAGCCCAACTGATCGGACGCACGGCCCAGGTCATTGTTGCGATCATGCCCGGGAGCCTGGGCCAGGTGAGTTGCCGCGTAGGCGAAGAACGCGTGGAAAAATTGGCCCGTGCAAGAGACAACCGTGAGATAAAAGCTGGTTCGACAGTACGTGTCGAGGAAGTGGCCGGAGATTCTCTCATCGTTAGCCCGTACTCTGATTCTTCAACATTCTCCCAACGTTAATTGAGGTAACCCCAATGCTCGATTTTCAAAATCTACTTATCCCCATCGCGATCCTCGTCGTAGTGCTCGGCTTCCTCATAGCGCTCATGCTGTTGAGCCGAAACTACATCAAAGTCTCCCCAAACCAGGCCGCGGTTATTTCCGGCCGCTCTCGAAAACTCGCCGACGGCACCAAGGTTGGATATCGACTCGTCAGAGGCGGCGCAACTCTGATCGTTCCGTTTCTCGAGAAGGTTGAATATCTCAGCCTGAATGTACTCACGGTGCCGCTTGCGACGTCACGTGCTTACACCGTGCAGGGTGTGCCCGTATCGGTGAAGGCCGTCGCGAATGTGAAGATCAAAGGCGATGACGATTCCATGCGCGCTGCCGCGGAACGTTTTCTCGGCATGAAACCGGAGGAGTTTCACAAGCTCGTCTTTCAAACTCTCGAAGGTCACCTGCGTGCGATTCTCGGCACACTGACAGTTGAAGAGATCAACAACGACCGGCAGAGCTTCGCGCAAAAGTTGACTACAGAGGCCGCCGGCGATCTCAAGAAGATGGGCATCGGTCTTGACGCGTTAACGATCCAGGAAATTTCTGACGAGGAGGGATACCTTGATGCGCTGGGCCAACGTCGAACGGCGGAGGTCCAACGCGATGCAGAGATCGGCAAGGCCGAAGCGTTGCGCGATTCGAAGATCAAAGCAGCGCTCGCGATGCAGGAAGGTGAAAAAGTCCGCCTTGCTTCAGAAGCCGACATCGCAGCTTCAACCAGAGAGACTGAAGTTAAGCGCGCGCAGTTTCAAGCGGAGATCAAACGCGAGCAGGCAACTTCCGAGCAGGCTGGACCACTGTCCGAGGCGAAAGCGCGCCAGGAAGTTGTTGCGGAAGAAGTTCGCATAGAACGAATTCGGACGCAGGAGCAGATCGCGGTCCAGGAGCAGGAAGTGCTGCGCCGTGAGAAAGAGCTGGAAGCGACGGTTGTCAAAAAAGCGGAAGCAGAACGACGGGCCGCGGTGTTGCTGGCCCAGGGCCAACAGGAAGCCGCGATCCTCGAAGCAGAGGGACGGAAGCAGGCATTGATTGCGACCGCGGAAGCTGAGAGTCAAAAGCTTCAAAGAGAAGGTGCGGGCCGCGCTTCGGCAGTCGAAGCGGAAGGCCGTGCCGAAGCTGAAAAAATTCGCGCACTCGGTCTGGCGGAAGCGGCGAAGATCGAGGCGCAGGGCCTGGCCCACGCGAAAGCCGTTGAAGCTCAGGGCCTGGCTGAGGCAACTGCAATCAAAGAGAAGGCTGCGGCGTGGCGGGAGTTTAACGATGCCGCCCGGCTGCAGACGATACTCGAAAAACTTCCCGGCATCATCGAAGCAACTGCACCCGTGCTGAAAGCTGTATCGGAACCACTCGGCAACATCGAAAAAAGTGGTAATGATCGATCATGGCGGCGACGGAAACGGCGGCGGTTCAGGTGGTCTGAATCGGTTTGCGCAGACTGGACCAACCCTGATTTATGGACTGCTGCAGCAGTTGCAGGCACTTGGCCTGAACATTCCCGATATTTTAAAACAACTTGGCACGACAAACGGCTCGGATGTTGCTACCGTCACGACCGAGATCAAAACCAAAGAAGAGAAGATCATCAAAGAATAGACAAGGGGTACGAATGGAACTTTTGTGGCAGGAACTAACGAACGGATTACCGGACAGCCGGCAATTGTGGACGGTGATAATCCGTGTGATCGCGGCCGCGTTTCTGGGCGCCATGCTCGGAGTTCAACGTGAAAGAGCAGGAAAGCCCGCCGGTCTACGCACGCATATTCTGGTGAGCCTCGGCTGCTCGGTTGTAGTCCTGGCGTGTGCTGGAAGCGGCATGGACATGGCCGGCCTGTCGAGGGTAATCCAGGGCATCGTTACGGGCATCGGTTTCATTGGCGCCGGTTCGATACTGAAGCTCGAACAGGAGAAAGACATTCGTGGATTGACGACGGCAGCGGGTCTATGGCTGACCGCGGCGATCGGCGTCGGATGCGGGCTCGGTATGATTGGTATCGCCGTGATCGGCACTATCATGGCTTTGATCATTCTGGCTCTCGAAGGTCTCGCTGCGCGGCTCAGAAAACAGCCTCAGGAAGCTTAGCGGATTTGCACAACTTTTAAAGCTAAGGTGGCAACAAACCAGCATGTGTCGAAATATTAAGACTCTTCATAACTTCAAGCCTCCGGCGACGAAAGAAGAAATTCACGCGTCGTCGTTGCAATTTGTGCGCAAGCTCAGCGGCTTCACCAAGCCTTCAAAAACCAACGAAGCCGCTTTCAATCGCGCTGTAGAACAGGTGACAAAGGCCGCGGAGGAACTTCTCGATTCGCTTGTGACCAATGCTCCTCCGCGCGATCGCGAAGTCGAAGCGGCGAAAGCTCGCGCCCGCTCCGCCGAACGTTTTCCGGCCGCCGCTACGACACTCTAGTGACGAGCGTCTTTCGATCGGTTCGTGGTCCAGGCGAGTGCACAGGAGAGAATGATGAGACTTAGTTTAAGCATTGCGTGCGTGCTGGTGGTCTATGTATTCGCGTTTGCGCAAACTCAAACAGGTAAACAGGGAAAAGTGATGACTAATCGAGCGAGTGGAACGTTTGAGGTTAAGTTGACTCCGCAGGATGAAGGCGCCCAGGCCGCGGTTGGACGAATGACGCTCGATAAGCAGTTTCAGGGCGATCTCACGGGCACGAGCAAGGGTCAAATGTTGATGGCGAGCAGCAGCAGCGTTCAGACTTCGGCGGGGTATGTCGCGATCGAGAAAGTTACGGGAACGCTGAATGGCCGGACTGGAAGTTTTTATCTCCAGCACAGCGGCACGATGACGCGTGGCACTGGTGAACTGACTATCACCGTGATTCCCGACACAGGCACGGACCAGTTGGTTGGACTGCGTGGAAAGATGCAGATCATAATCGAAGGCGGCAAGCATTCTTACGTGTTTGAATACACGCTTCCCTGAATAGGCCGACGGAGAGCTATACTATGGACTCAAATCGGGAGGCAGCATGAAATATCGCGTCTTAATAGAGCAGGATGAGGATGGCGTTTTTGTCGCCGAGGTTCCTTCTCTGCCGGGTTGTATTTCTCAAGGCCATACGCGAGCGGAAGCCACAGAAAATATTAAAGAGGCGATTGCTCTTTACCTCGAAAGTTTAAGTTCACATAACGAACCGATACCCCCACCAATCACGGAAGAGCTGGTCGAGGTAGAAGCGTGAGTGTTCTGCCTCGCGTTTCGGGCAGGGAAGTAGTAAAAGCGCTCGCAAAGGTCGGATACGTACAAGATCGGCAGCGCGGCAGTCACGTTATTCTTAGGCAGAACTCTTATCCTCATCGACGTCTCACGGTTCCGGACCACAAGGAATTAGCCAAGGGAACACTGCGAGCTATCATTCGTGAATCCGGCTTAACAGTTGATGAATTCAAGACCTTGCTTTGATTCAAACTAAAGGAGGCAGACCAATGCCAAAGATCAACTGGGGTCGACTCATTCTGGGTAGTTTGATTGCCGCGATCATCATGTTCGTCAGCGACGGTTTTATTCATGAGACGATCGCCAAAGCCGATTGGAGAGCCGTCTACTCCGGTCTTGGAGCTTCCGAACCGGTCCCACACGGAATCAGCATGGCCTACTTTGCAGTGTATGAGCTGGGCCGTGCTTTCACTGCGATGATGTTCTACGTCACGATGCGCGGCCATTTCGGTGCTGGTCCAAGAACAGCCGTGCTCGCCGGTATCGTCGGTTGGATTGCCTTCTCTCTAACTGCTCCGGCGCAGTTCATTCCACTCGGTTTCTTTTCTCATGCGCTATGGCTAAAAGTCGGAGCGGTTCATCTTCTGATTTCGATAATTGCAACAATTGCGGGCGCTGCGTTGTATAAAGACGCAAGCAGGCCGGTTGTTGCCTAAATCATTTCCGCGGCGGACGTCTATGAACCTACAACCTATTTTCTGGGGCGGGCTAATTGCGGGAACTCTCGATTTAGCTGCCGCATGCGTGGCAGCGTGGTTGCGCGGAGGCGTGAGGCCCGTTCAAGTTTTTCAGTCCGTTGCGAGTGGCTTGCTGGGCCCGGAGTCATTCAGAGGCGGAGTAAAAACTGCACTTCTCGGTGTTGTCCTCCACTTCTTTATCGCAACCGTCGTAACGGCGATCTTTTATCTCGCCAGCCGCAGACTGATGTTTCTTATCGAACGTCCGATTACCTTCGGTTTACTTTATGGCGTCGCGGTCTACGCGTTTATGAACTTTATCGTCATACCGATGTCGAACGTTACGCGGCGTCCGGCGACTCTGTCAGGTCGCGTCATCGGCCTGCTCATAATCATGTTCTTCATTGGCCTGCCGGTGGCTCTCGTCGTGCGCAGGTTCTCACGGTGAAAGTCGATGTACTGCCCCAACTGCGGAAACGAAACTTCAAGCGATCAAAAGTTTTGTCGCGCCTGTGGACTGGGTTTGGAGAAGATCGCGCTCTCGGTTTCGGAACAGCTCCCGACGAAGTTTGATCAAACCCTCCAGGAGCGAAAAGAACGATACGAAAAGTTAGGCCTCGCGGCGCTCAGCGTCTTCGGCCTGGGCATATTGAGTTTTCTGCTCTATAGCATCGGTTACAAATTGATGTTGACCCAGGGAAACGTAGTCGCGGGTCTCGCAATTCTCGGATTTCTGATCATGGTAGTGTGTGGCCTGGGATCGGTGGTCTTGTTTGCAAAAGCCAAAGATGTTGGCGATGAGGCGACGAAACGCCCGCGGCCGGATGTTTTGCCGCGAAGTGATTCAACCAGGGAATTGCTTTCCGAGGGACACTTCGAACCCCTTCCCAGCGTAACTGATCGCACCACTGAATTGCTGCCCATTGAAAAACGCGACACCAAGGGTCGTTTGTGACATGAGATTCTACTGCTTCATCATCCTGATCGTTGGATGTTTGCTCCTCGCGCCCTCGTCTTCGCAAACACAGTCGAAGAACGTCAAAGCTCTCGTGGGCGGAACGCTGATCGACGGTTATGGCAGCACGCCGATTCGCAACAGCGTCGTCATCGTCGAGGGTGAACGCATCAGGGCCGTGGGCCAGGTTGGAACGCTCGCTATTCCCGCAGGCGCGGAAGTGATTTCGACTGAAGGCATGAGCGTGTTGCCAGGCCTTTGGGACATGCACGTACACCTGATGATCAACGGCCACAGCGACTACGCGCACTGGGACAAGACGTATCCCCCGTCGATGGAAACCGTGATCATGCCGGCGTCCGCGAGACAGTTGCTGATGGCTGGTGTCACGAGTGCGCGTGATTTAGGCGCGCCACTCAAAGCGAGCATCGCGGTGCGTGAGCGTATCAAAAAAGGCGAGATCCCTGGTCCAACTCTCTACGTTTCAGGGCCGTTCATTCAACACGAGCCATATCCCGGCACTGACTATGTCCGCTGGGGTGTGAAAGGTGTCGACGATGCGCGCGCGAAAGTGCGTACTCTCGCGGAAGCCGGAGTGGATGTCATCAAGTTGATCGATCAGGATCAGATGACGATGGAGGAAGTGGGAGCGGTTGTTGACGAGGCGCACAAACGCAAGCTTCCGGTGGTGGCCCATTCACATCGTCCGGAAGAGATTCGTCGCGGGTTACTTGTTGGTGTCGACTGTTTTGAGCATACGGGACTCGCGACCGCGCCGGACTATCCGCCGGACGTGATTGCCATGATTCGGGAACGCACTGCGAAGATGAATCTGGGACCGTTGTTCTGGACGCCGACGGTACAGGGACTTTTGAACTATGAGTCTGTGCGCGACAATCCGGAGCAGCTTGACGATCCGTCGTGGCAAGTGGGACTGCCACAATCGATCGTCGACGACATAAAAGGTTCGCTGAAGAAACCAGGGCACCTTGGTTACTACCAGATCACGCCGCTGCGCCGTCCGACCCTGGCTCGAAAGATCGCGCAACTCTCTGAATCGGGGGTTGTACTTTTGATCGGAACGGACAGCGGGATTCCGATGAACTTCCACAGCCAGACGACCTGGCGCGAGCTCGACGCGTGGGTGAACAGCTTCGGCATCGACCCGATGGTAGCCATCCGCGCCGCCACCTACTGGCCCTCCGTCGCCATGCGCGTCTCGGATCAAGTCGGCACCGTGAGTGAAGGCAAGTACGCCGACATCATCGCGGTACGAGGCGACGTTCTGCGACATATCAATCTGTTGCAGGACGTGGACATCGTGATCCGTCACGGGCGCCGCTGGAAGTGAGTGCTTAGGGAGCGAATGGAATAGTAATCGTTCGTTTCAGTGTTGTCTGAGAAATGATATAAAAGCGACTATGAACACACCACGAGCCTGGTGGCGTTCGGAGGTCTTATTAGTCAAACACTTAATGCAACATTTGATGGTACTGTTTTTCGCCCGGACCAGCCGATCGAACTGGAGCCAAACACACGAGTTCGCATTACTATCGAACCAACTTCTGAATCCGAAGAAAAGTCAGACTCTTTTCTACAAGTCGCTCGCTCATTGAACCTTGAAGGACCTCGAGACTGGTCGTCTCGGATCGATGAATACCTCTACGTGCTCTTATAACGAATGATTGCAATGCATCGCTGAGCAGACATGAACACGACGCCACTAACGAACATCGCCCCGGAGATCTTTCGCAAGCGACTGCTGATCGAAGGTTACTTCGCTATCGAGATTAAAGCCGAGACGCTAAAACAATACTTCGCGCATATCACCAGTGAACTCGGATTGCGGACCTATGGTGAGCCGATAATTCATACCACCAGCGGGGCAGGTAAAGACATCAACGAAGGCTTCGATGGATTTGTGCCGCTCATCGATTCAGGTATCTACATTAGCGTCTGGACAGGCCCGAAGTTTCTCTCAACTATCATTTACACGTGTGGTGAGTTGACGAGTATAAGGCCGTAGAAGTAGCGAAAGAGTTTTTTGAAATGGGAGAAATGCAGACTGCGATCTTTTAGGTACGGCGGCAACTGCCGTTCAGCAACGCACCCTCTTCGACGACGAGGGCCGGTGAGATGACGTGACCTGTGACGTTCGCGGTGCGGCCGAGCACGAGTTCCTTACTGGCGACGATGTTCCCCTCGACAGTTCCGTTTATCTTCGCAACCGCTACTTTGATCTCAGCTTGCGTCACTTCGGCTCCGGTGCTGATGATGAGCGTGCCGTTCTGTGAGGTGACGTTGCCGCAAAAGCGGCCATCTATTCGCAGCATCGATTTGAACGATACTTCCCCAGTAAAATTCACCACGTCGCCGACGAAGCCCAACCAATTGTCTTTACTGACATTGGCTCGATTGCCGTTGACGAGTGTGGGCTGACCGCGATCGTCTCTGCTCGGAACTGCTGGAGTAGTCAACTGGCTCACCCTCTTTCGAAGATTTTTTGCTCGGCGAGTATGGGTGGGGTCGAAGCCGCCGGAAAAGGCCGCCGGATTGCCGCCGCCGCTGCTGATGTAGTCGGGAAAGAAGAAATTGCTTAACTGAATTTAATATAACATTTGCGACTTGAGCGGGAATGTTACGATTCGATTGCCATTCCGAGGCATGCAGATTAAGAAACACCCATGTTCACTTATCGCTTACTCTCCGCGGCGGATCTGATTGCTTTGCACGAGTGTTTTCTCGCGGCATTTTCAGACTATGAGGTCGACATGCAAATGTCGCAACAGCAATTCGAGCAGCGCATCCTTCGCGACGGCGTGCGACTAGAAATGAGTGCCAGCGCGTTCGATGAAAACAGGATGATCGGTTTCTACATGAATGCGACCGGCGCGTGGCAGGGCACGAATACCGCTTATGATTCGGGCACGGGTGTGATTCCGGACTACCGTCGCAAAGGCATCGCGCAGGAGTTGTTTGAGTTTATGATCCCGCAACTCAAAGCGAGTGGCATCGATCAATACCTGCTGGAAGTTTTGTGTTCAAATGAGTCTGCCGTCTCGCTGTACCGGAAACTCGGGTTCGTGGAGACAAGGGTGCTGGATGTGTTTCGTGCGACGGAACGGCCAGCCAATGATCAGGCGAATGTTCTCATTCGCCGCGTTGAAAAACCAGACTGGGAACTGTTTAAGTTGTTCTGGGATGATGGTTATCCGTCATGGCAGAATTCGATCGATGCCGTTGAGAGAATCGAGAATGAAAGGGCTATTGTGACGGCTTATGCAGGCGACTCGTGCGTCGGTTATGGCGTTCTGTTTCAACCGGCGACTAATGTGATGCAACTCGCCGTGGCGCCTGAACACAGAAGAAAAGGCGTCGGCTCGAGAATCGTTGCTGCTCTGCAGGCGGAAGTTTCTGAAGCTGTGAAAGTTACCAACATCGATGAGTCGCTTCATGGTACCCGCGCGTTTTTCGAGGCTAATGGTTTTAAGATGGTGCTGAAGCAATTTGAGATGATCAAAAATCTTGCAGGATGAAATAAATGCAAATCCGAACTCATTTCAAACCGGGCGATGTTGGTTACATCATTTTTCTGCATGGCGTGCTATATGCACAGGAGTATGGGCTGGACCACACGTTTGAAGGTTACGTAGCCGAGCGGTTCGGCGAGTTTGCCAAGTCGTACGATCCGGCGAAGGATTATTTTGCAGTCGCGGAGATGGACAGCCGGATTGTGGGCTCGATCGTGATCTCCGGTCTCCCGAACGAGAGCGCGCAATTGCGCTATTTTCTCGTGCATCCCGATGCGCGCGGGCAGGGCCTCGGCCGCCGGCTTATCAACGAAGCGCTGACGTTCTGTCGCGAACACGGCGTTCGTCACGTTTCGTTATGGACCATCAGCGAGTTGAAAGCCGCCGCCCATTTGTATCGCGAAGCCGGATTCAAGTGCATTGACGAGAAGACACATGAAATCTGGGGAGCAACACGAACAGAACAACGTTACGAATTGTCTTTGTAGGACATAAGAAAGTTTTCCTCGCAAAGGCGCAAAGGAGCCCTTAGAAACGCGGTAGCGCTTGGCGCCTTTGCGCCTTTGCGAGGGAGAAATCACTAAGTGAAACTCGACCTGCACACACACTTCTACACCGAAGCTTTCTTTCAGACGATTCGAGATCTCCCGTCGGAGTTTTCTTTCGGCACAAGCTCCACGGGCCAGACGATCATCACCTACCGCGGCGCGCGCTTTTTCGGCGTGACGCCCGCGATGACTGACGTCTCCAAACGAATTGAAGACATGGACCGTGTCGGCATCGACGTCGAAGTCGTTTCACTCTCAACACCAAACGTTTTCTTCACCGGCGCGCAGCATCAACCCGCCGTCGCGACGATGATCAACGACTCCTACGCCGAACTCATCGCCACGCATCCAAAACGCTTCAAAGGTTTCGCCTCGATCCCGATGGACGCTCCGGACGAAGCCCTCAACGAACTCCACCGCGCTATCGATACGTTGAAGCTCAACGGCGTCATCCTCCTCAGCAACATCGGCGGCAAGCCGTTGACGTCTCCCGAGTATCGCCCGTTTTTCGAAGAAGCAAACCGGATGAGGCTTTGTATCTTTCTTCATCCGATGCTGCCTGCGAATTCGGACGCGTTTCGTGAGTATGTCCTTGGTCCAATCATCGGATTTCCGTTTGATACGAGTTTGGCGGTGGCGCGCATGTGTTACGACGGCATGTTTGAAGAGCTGCCTGACATCCGCTGGATCATCGGACATCTCGGGGGCGCGATTCCATACCTGATGGAACGCATGGACAACGGATTTCGCGACTTCGCGGATTGCCGCGTGAAGATCGACAAGCTTCCGAGCGTTTACCTGAAGCGACTTTATTACGACACGGTCTCGTTCAGTCAGCACACGTTGACGATGGTCCGAAATATGGCCGGCGCCGATCACATGGTCATGGGCAGCGATTACCCACACCTGCTCGGCTCGATCGATCGCGCGGTCACGTCCATTGAAGATCTGAAGATTTCCGGTGAGGAGAAACAGCAGATCTTCTCCGGAACCGCGCTCAGTATTCTGAACAACGTTTAGCTAGGGCCGCTTGCCCCAGACCGGCGGCGGCGGTTCTTTCGACGTGCGATCGACGGGACGTTCCTTCAACATCCGCATCGCTTCCTGCACGGCACGCTCGAGTTGCGGATCCCTGCCTGCAATCACTTCCTTAGGCCAGTTTTCGACGTCGATGTCCGGTGCGGTGCCTTCGTTCTCGAGAGCCCACTTTCCGTCACGCGTAAAAAAGCCGCCGCGCGGCGCGATCATGGTGCCGCCATCGATAAAAGGCGGCGTGTCCGCGGTATGGACAAGGCCGCCCCACGTGCGTTTACCGATCAACGGGCCAACCTTGCGTCGCTTGAACATGTAGGGCATCAGGTCGCCACCCGATCCGGCCATTTCGTTGATGATCATCACCTTCGGTCCCCAGATACCGGCCGAAGGACTCGTGAAGGGAAAACGTTCGCCGGCGACGTTGTTGAAGTAACCATCGAAATCTCTTTGCAGGACGTCGACGATGTAGTCGGCTGCCGAGCCACCGGTATTGAAGCGTTCGTCGACTACGACGCCTTTCTTGTCCTGCTGTGAAAAGTAGTAACGATTGAAACTCGCGTAGCCGGGCTGGCCGGTGCTGGGAATATAGACATACGCTAGTTGGCCGTCCGAAAGTTTTTCCACCAGCCGCCGGTTGGATTCAACCCATGCTCGTGTGCGTAGTGCCTGTTCGCTTGCAACGGGCACGACGGTTACGGTTCGCGCGCCCTGCATCGACGGCGTTGTGTTCACCGTCAATGTCGTTTGACGATTCGCGGTCCCGTCGAGTAGTCGGTGAATGTTGTCGGGCGCTTTCAACTCGACGCCATTGATCGCGAGGATGTAGTCGCCCGCGTTTACGTTTGCTCCGGGTGTCGCGAGTGGTGAACGCAGATCCGGATTCCAGCTCTCGTTGTCGTAAATGCGTGTGACTTTGTAGCGGCCCTGATCGATGGTGAAGTCAGCGCCGAGGAGGCCTGCGACCTGCTGCGGCACGCTCGGCATATCGCCGCCACGAACGTACGAGTGACCAACCGCGATCTCAGCGCCCATCATGTCGAGCAGGTAATTGAGATCGGCGCGATGCATCACGTAAGGCAGAAACTGACCGTACATCTGTTTCATCTTCGGCCAATCGGCGCCGTGCATATTTGGCACGTAGAGATAGTCGCGTTGCAGTCGCCAGCCTTCGTTGAAGATTTGTTTGAACTCTTCCTTCGGCTCGAGATACATACGAAGGGCGAAGTTCAAACGCCCAGAACCTGCCTGTGGCGGTGTTCGATCTGCATCGACCAGAAACAACTGTGGCGGAGGCGGAGTTCCGCCGCCACCTGGACCACCACCCTGCCCGCCGCCTGCTACAGCCGCGCGATAAAGCAGTTTGCGACGATCGGCGCTGATTTCGTAACCCGCAACGTTGTTTGCAAACGTAGTCGCACGACGTTCACAGAGACGGTAGCGCCAGAGTTCGTTGCCGGTTGGTCCACCGCCTGGTCCACCTGCGCCGGCGCCCGGCCTTCCCGCTTCCATGTAAAACACCTGACCTTCGACGCCGGCCTGAAGATCGTTGTATTGGCGCTCAGGCACTCCGGGAACGGCAACAATTCGTTGCGCGAGTCCGTTAAAATCCACCTGCACGGATACCGGCGCACGTGGACCACGCTGACCGGCGCCACCGCCGGGGCCGCCGCCTTCAACACCGCCACCAGGAGCACCTCCGCCGCCGCCTCCGCCTCCCGGAGCTTCATCGGCGCACGTGCCCGGCGGTAGCCGGCGCGTACCTGTTCCGACGCCGCGATCTTCATCACTCTCGGGCAGTAAGGGACTCGGATCGCTCTTGCGTAACACCGCAAAGTAAAGTCCAAAAGTTGTTTCGCGATCGTAGGACGTCATGTCTAGCCACTGCGACCGGAGGCCAAAATCCGTCGAAGCGAGGAACCAGAGATATTTTCCACTTGCATCCCAGGTGGGCCATACAGCGTCCGCCAGACCGTCGGTGATCTGCTTCGACTCGCCCGTCTCGACGTTGCTGATAAAGATCGCGTGAAAGAGCGAACGCAGACGACTCGAATAAGCAATCCACTTTGAATCCGGACTCCACGTCGGATTCAAAGTGCGCGCCGGGACCATCCACGGATCCTCGCCTACGATCTTTGCCTGCTCAGTCGCGACATCGAGCACCCAAACTTTCAGGTTCGTGTCGGTAAACAGAATCTTCTTCGAATCAGGCGACCACGACGGTGTGTAGTAGCGGGTCGGTTTGGCGAGGGTAATTTCACGCGGCGGTGTTAATCCGTCCTGCGATTCGATCACGAGTTTGTATTCGCCAGATTTGTCGCTGAAGTACGAAACGTATTTGCCGTCGGGAGACCATGCCGGATCGCGTTCCGCGGAACTACTCGAGTTCGTCAGGTTGCGCACGTCACCCTTGTCGGCAGGAATCGTAAAGATCTCGCCGCGCGCTTCGACCACGACGCGCTTGCCTGTCGGAGATACGGCCATGTTGCTGACGCGATTTCCCACGTCTTCCCAGTTTGGCATCATCCAGGGGAAGTCACCGGCGGCGAGGATACTCACGATCTTGGATTTGCCGTTCTTTGGATCGAGCTCGTGTACGTAGCCGGCCTGCTCGAAAACGATCGTCCCCGCGCCGGAGTCCATCGACTTCACATCGAAGTCCGTAAACTTCGTGACCTGTGCGAGCTTTTTGGTTTTTGTTTGATACTCCCAAACGTTTGCGACGCCGTCGCGATCGGAAATAAAGAAGACGGAGTCGTCGACCCAGACGGGATACACATCTTTCGAGTCGGTCCACGGCGGCGAAACGAGATCGTGAGTTTTCAGGTCGACGATCCAGATCGGGCGGTTTTGTCCGCCGCGATAGTTGCGCCGTTCCTCGTCCCAGGAGTTGTTCATCCGATAGGCGATGCGTGTGCCGTCGGCCGAAATCTTGCCCTGGTAAGCACGCGGAATAGCCATCGGTTCTTCCACTCCGCCTTCGGAAGAGACGGTCCAGAACCGTGGCGTGCCGAGCGGCGCCCACGATGCGCGAGTTGATGAAAAGAGAATCGATCTGCCGTCGGGTGTCCAGCCTTCAACCATATCCGCGCCCGGATGCCATGTCAGCCGGCGTGGCTCGCCGCCCTCGGACGGAACGATATAAACGTCGAAGTTGCCGGCATATTCACCGCTGAATGCGATCCATCTTCCGTCAGGTGAGAAATGCGGATTCGCGGTTTGTCCCTGAAAACTTGTCAGACGCCGGGCACTGCCCCCCGCGCGTGGAACGACCCAGATGTTGTTTGCATAAGCGAAACCGATTTGAGTTGTGCTGACGGTGGGTGTTCGCAGCAGTCGTGTTGGTCCTCCGTGTCCGTTTTGCGCAGACGCGTGCGCCGGGACAATCAGCAGACATACGACAAGCAGAAGTAACGGGCGGATGCGACGAAACATTGGACTCTCCTCCAAATTGGTTGATGGCGTGCAGGCAGATTTGATCGAAAGCATTATAGGGCCTATGCCGGGATTCTCAATTCCTGATATCATTCGGCAAAACCATCCCGAGGAGAAAGATCATGAGTTCCCTGAAGCGTAGTTCTGTTTCCTTCTTCACTGTAGTGTTTGTGTTGGCTGTAGCAGCGCCTGTTTTCGCGCAGATAAGCGTGCCGCGGCCGAGTCAAAAAGCAAGCGTGATGCAAACGATCGGCGTCACGGAAATTTCAATCACTTACCATCGTCCGGGCGTAAAAGGCCGAAAGATCTGGGGTGATCCGTTACCGGAGCAGGCGAGCAAGGCGCCCGGTGAAGCCACCCTCGACAACCAGAACGAACGGCCCGCGGGCGCTCCGATTGTTCCTTACGGTCACATCTGGCGTACCGGCGCCAACGATGCAACGATGTTTGTCGTGACGGAGGACGTTCTGATCAACGACCAGAAACTCGCCGCCGGAACTTACAGCCTGCACACTATACCCGGCAAAGACGAATGGACCGTTGTCTTCAACGGCACCGCGAATCAGTGGGGCAGTTTCAACTACGATCCCAAAAAGGACACATTGCGGGTCAAAGCGAAACCGCAGATGGTGACGGAAAACCAGGAGTGGCTGGCATTCGGTATCGATCCGATCGCCGAAGACACCGCCCGCGTCAACATTCGTTGGGAAAAAATCAGCGTGCCGTTTACGGTTAAGGTTGCGGATGTTGCCGCGACTACGTTTGCGAAATTGAAGACGACTGTTGCGAACGCCAAACCGGATGACTGGCGTACGTTGATGCAAGCCGGAAACTACCTGATTAATAATAAGGACGCCGCCGACGATGCGCAGGGAATGGCGTGGTTGGACCAGTCGATCAAAGTGAAAGAGACTTTCCAAAACCTCGTCGCGAAGACGAATGCTTTGTACAAGGCCGGTAAGAAGGACGAAGCATTTGCGTTAGGTGAACAGGCGATTCAGCGTGGTAAGACTGACAAGGTTGATACCACGGGATTCGAGAAACGCCTCGCCGATATGAAGGCCGGGAAGATCTAAGTTCGCTACATTTTTCCTCGCAAAGGCGCAAAGGCGCAAAGACGAATCTCTTAGCTTTGCGTCTTTGCGCCTTTGCGAGGAGAATCAAGTTACGCATGGGCGTTGCTAAGTTAACAGATCAGAATACGGTTGTTCCTGAAAGCAAGTACGCGCGGGTTGAACGCGAACGCCGTTATCTCCTGCGAGATTTGCCGGAAGGTTTGACTCGCGCTGATCCGCACCTGCAAATCACCGACAACTACATCACGGGCACGCGCCTGCGGCTCAGGAAAGTGCGCGAGCCGCGCACAAACAAGTGGACTGTAAAGTTCACGCAAAAATTCGCGCCCAATCCAAACGACCTCTCACGCACGATCATCACCAACACTTATCTCAACGCTCTCGAAGCTGAAACTTTGTCAGTCTTCAACAGCAACGAGATACGCAAGAATCGTTATCCATTCGAGTTTGACGGCCGCAAGTTTGCCATCGACATGTTTCTCGGCGATCTTTTCGGGCTTGTGCTTGCCGAGGTCAGTTTTGAAACCGACGAAGAGTTAGACAACTTTCCCACGCCGCCTTTTGCGCTCGCCGAGGTCACGAATGAATCGATGTTTAGCGGCGGGAAACTTTCCAAACTGACGTTTTCAGAGGTGCGTGCGGCGATTGCCGAGCGTGGTTTGATAAAATAGGCGGCGATGAAAACTCGAACCTGTCTGCTAATCGGCTGTCTGCTGTTTTCCATCGGTTGCCGGCGCACATCGACGCCTCCTCCAACAGCGCCGCCACCAACCGTCGCAACTGCTTCTCCCGAACTGAGTCATTCCACCGGCGGCGCCACTCCCGCTCCGCAAACGAAGTATTTCAAAGGCTCGATCGGCACCTCGCTCGACTTACAAATGAAACTCGTGCGCACCGGCGACCTGGTTTCCGGTAGTTATTTTTACCAGAAGATCGGAACTCGAATCGATCTGCGTGGAAAGGTCGATAAAGACGGAAATCTGATGCTCGAGGAATTTGATCAGAGCGGCAAACAGACCGGCGTTTTTAAAGGACTCTGGACGACCGATCCGGCCGACGGTCTGATCACGCTCGCGGGAAACTGGTCCAAACCGCCCAGTGAAAAGGGCGGCGACAAGATGACGGCGTTCTCGGTTCATGAGGAGCCGATCGCTTTCACCGGCGAAGTGGAGCTGGTCTCGAAGCAGACCAAAGAGAGTAATAAGAAGTTGATGTACGAAGTTGCCGCGCAATATCCGCAAATCACGGGCGGCAACAATCCCAACTTCGAAAAATTCAATCAGGCCGCGCGAGCATCGGCGACGAGGAAGGTAGCCGAGTTCAAGAAAAATATGGCTCCGGAAGAGGGCGAAGAACCGCCTCCTGAAGGATCGATGGGAAGCGATTTGAGTGTTGGGTATACGATCCTGTTGGCCCAGGACGATCTGATCAGTGTGAGGTTTGACGTCGGCAGTTATTACCAGGGCGCTGCACATCCGAACTCGTATTCCGAAGTCATCAACTACGATCTGAAAAACGGCAAGCTACTGAAGCTGAGCGACCTCTTCAAACCCGGCGCGAAATTTCTCCAGGCGATCTCTACTTACGCTATCGCGGATTTGAAGAAGCGGCAGGGTTTGCTTGCAGACGAGATCGAGAGCGGAGCGGCGCCTTCCGAGAAAAACTACAAAAGCTGGAACATTACCAGGCGAGGGCTCGAGGTAAATTTCGACGCTTACCAGGTGGGTCCATACGCCGCCGGGCCACAGCATGTCATGGTTCCGTATGCAACGCTGAAAGAGTCCATTAATCCAGAAGGGCCTCTTGCTCAGTTTGCAAAATAGCTCTGGGGATCTGCTTCTGCACGCGGGAGAAATAGAAGGCGATAAAGAACGCCACAATCATGATTGCGGCGGCCGTCCAGAAGGTGACAAAGAGCGAACGATCGCTCATGTAATGCGGCAGGCCGTCCGCGCCGAGATGCGCGATTGAGCTATTGATCAGCACGGCTGCGAGAAATGGTCCAACCGCTCTTGCAAGACTCGCGACTGATTGCGTCACCCCTAAAACCGCGCCCTGCTGCTCCGGGCCGACACTCTTCGAAGCCAGACTTGTCAGCGCCGGAGTCGCGAGGGAGTTGCCCATCGAAAAAACTCCGCCGCCAACCAGCAGCGCCGCCAGTCCGCCGGCTGCCGGCCCAACAAACGGCACCGCAAACAGGCTAATTGCAAAACAGAGCGCGCCGAAGATCACGAGCGGCATTTCGCCAAAACGTTTCACCAGGCGGCCGATCAATCCACCCTGAATAATGACCGCGATGAGTCCGACGTAGGCGAAGAGATAACCGGTGTGCTGCGCGTCGTATCCAAACCGAAACATCGTGTAGAGCGAAAACGCCGTGGTCATGATCGAGAAGGCGACGATGAAAAGGAAATAGATCACGAGCACAAACGCGAGCCGTGGTTGTTTGAGCGATTTGACCACCTGTCCGAGACTTCGTCCGCGAGCGGCGCGATTTTTTACAGCCTGATTCGGGGTAACGGTCTCGGGCAAAGTGAAAAATAGAAGCACGGCATTTGCGAAACAGAGCGCCGCGGCAAAGAGAAACGGGACATGAATGCCCCACTGGCTCAGGATCCCACCGACAGCCGGTCCAAGAATAAATCCGAGACCGAACGCGGCGCCGATCAATCCCATTCCTTTGGCGCGATTCTCCTGGGTGGTGACATCGGCGATGTAGGCTTGCGCGGTCGAAATGTTTCCGCCCGTGATGCCGTCGAGAATACGGCCCACAAAGAGCATGAAGAGTGTTTGCGCAAAACCGATCACGAGAAAGCCGATGCCGGTGCCGATGATCGAAATGAGCAGCACTGGGCGGCGTCCGTATTTGTCAGACAGACTGCCGAGGACCGGCGAGAAGATCAGTTGCATGACCGAGTAGGAAGCGAAGAGGAGTCCGACCATGCGAGGCGTCGCGTTAAAGATTGTGCCTTCGGCGTAGAAGGGCAAAACGGGGATCACGATTCCGAATCCCACGAGATCGATGAAGACGGTTGTGAAGATGACGATGAGGGGGGAGCGTTTCATTTTTGTGCGCTTGGTGCTTGGTGCTTGGTACTTGGACTTTGGTTTTTGGTCTTAGGTCTTTGGACTTGGGTCGTGAAATGGTTCCAAGGGGCTTTGCACAAGAAGTGCGTTTCAGATGGATTGCATGATCATCTTGTAAATCTTGTTAATCCTGTAGGTCCTGTAAAAATGATCTCGTTGCCTTGCGGGAAAAGTCTTTTTCACAGGATTACATGATTATCAGGATTAACATGATTTTTGTGCAAAGCCGGTCCAAACTAAATACTAAGCACAAAGCACAAAGACCAAACCCCCCGCTTACCTTCTCCTCCCTCCTCCCAACTTCTGGTCAACAGACGCTTGTCCACCGCCCGAAATCATCAGGGCCACGGCCATGGCCAGCAAACTCAACGGATACTCGTAACCACGATTGGACGCAAAGAACCCTCCGGTCCAGTGAACGCCAATCACCGCGGTCAACATAGTGCAGGCGATCAAAAAAGCGCTGACGCGAGTCAGAAGCCCGATCAGGACGAGTATTCCGCCTGCGAATTCAGCGAAGGCAGCGGCCGCGAGCCACAACCATGCGGGCCGCATAAAACTAAAAGGCGTGGTTCCGGCGATGAACGAGTTGAAGCCTGGCCCGTTGAAGGTTCCCAGCACCTTTTGCGCGCCGTGCGCGATCATTACGGCGCCGAGCGCAAGGCGAATCGGCACAGGAAACCACGTTGCAGAGGTAGCGATCAGTTTATTCAGCATCTTTGTTTGTTTTCCTCACGCGGAAAGATAACCAAAAGACACTGAAGCTACAAGAAGCACAAAATTCGTCCGCGATTTTTACGCATCTCGTGGCCTGTAGTAACATTCGACAATGCAGAGACGCCAGGTAGTGTGCGCCGCAGCGTGGTTGATGTTTCTTCCTCTTATGGTCCTGGGGCAGACCGCTCCGGTGGAAATTACATTCACGGTCGCCATGCCCCGCCCGCATACACATTTGTTTGACGTGGACATCGGAATCAAACGCACCACGGCCGGACCACAGGAAGAACGGCTGGTGATGCCGGTGTGGACTCCCGGTTCCTATCTCGTGCGTGAGTTTGGCCGTCATGTGCAGGACTTCGCCGTGAAAGATGCCGCGGGCCAGCCGCTCAAGTGGGAAAAAACGGATAAGCACGCCTGGCGCGTTGTCACAAACGGCGCGCGCGATTGGCATGCGACCTATCGCGTTTACGCAAACGAGCTTTCAGTCAGAACAAGCGAATTGAATTCGGCGCACGCGTTTTGGAACAACGCCAACTTGTTGATGTATCTCGACGGTTTTTTGCAGAGTCCTGCGACGGTGCGCGTGCTTGCGCCCGACGTTTGGAAGGTGGCCACAGGCCTTCCGATTGTGCCGGGCCAGAAGAATACGTTCCGCGCCGAAAACTTTGACTTGCTTTATGACTCGCCGTTTGAAGTCAGCAACTTCAAGACACTCGTCTTCAACGTCAAGGGCATTCCGCATCGCATAGTGATCGACGGCGAAGGGAACTACGATCCCGAACGCATGCGCCGCGACGTGCAAAAGCTCGTCGAGACGCAGGTTGAAACGATGGGCGGCGAGATTCCTTATCGCGATTACACTTTCATACTTCACTTGCGAGCTAACGCCGGCGGCGGACTCGAACACGCAAACTCAACCGCCCTCGGCTATCCGCGTTTCGCGTTCAAAACCGAACGAGGCGATCGCACAACTTCCGCCGCGCCTAACACGACCGACACACCGCAGCGCGACTATCGTGGTTTCCTCTCGCTCGTTTCGCATGAGTTTTTTCATCTCTGGAACGTGAAACGCATCCGGCCGGATGCGCTTGGTCCATTCGATTACACGAAGGAGAATTACACAAAACTGCTCTGGGTCGCGGAAGGCATTACCGATTACTACGCCGATCTGTTGCTGCGTCGTGCCGGGTTGATTACGGAGGGTGAGTTTCTGGCGGCCACGGCGCGCTCGATTCAAAACCTGCAGAACACTCCCGGCCGCCAGGTCCAGAGTGTCGAAGAGTCGAGCTTTGACACGTGGATCAAGTATTACCGGCAGGACGAGAATTCGATAAATTCGCAGATCTCGTATTACGACAAGGGCGCGATTCTCGGCTTGCTGTTGGATCTCGAACTTCGCAAGCGCACGAATGGCGGGAAGTCGCTGGACGATGTTATGCGTTATCTTTACACCGAGTTTTTCAAGAAGAATCGCAACTATGGACCGGGGGACTTTCAGAAGGCGTCCGAGCTGGTGGCGGAGGGAGTCTGGAAGATTTTTTCAGGAGGTTTGTGCGCGGGACCGAGGAGCTTGATTACAGCGCGTTCGAAGCTGCCGGGCTGCGTCTCGAGACAAACACCGCGGGTACTTCGGTCGAGCGGGTTTATTTTGGCGCGGACCTGAAACAGGAGGACGATCGCCTGATGGTGACGCGCGTTTACGCAGGATCGCCGGCGTATGACCAGGGACTGAACGCAGGCGATCAGATCGTTGCGCTTGATAACATGCGAGTGACGAGAGACTTTTTCAACGCTCGCATGGCGGAGAAGAAGCCGGGCGATCTGATCAACCTGACTATCTTCCGGTTTGACGACTTGAGCACGTTGCTCATCAAGCTTTCCGATCGTCGCGAACAGACGTACCGGATTGTGCCGCTTCCAAATGCGACCGAAGCTCAGAAGCGCATTTTTCAAGGCTGGTTAAGATGACCTACCAACACATCCAGTTTCGGCTCGAGGATCGGGTGGCGCGAATCACGTTTGCACGGCCGCCACTGAACGTCTTCAACATCGAGATGATGCGGGAGATCACGTCGGCGTTGAGCGAGAGTAGTCAACGTGACGTCGTCGCAATCGTGTTTGACGCCGACAAGAGTTGTCGATCATTCAGCGCCGGTGTCGCCGTCGAGGAGCATGTGCAGGAAACTATCTTTCAGATGCTCGACTCGTTTCATTCGATCTTTCGTCAACTGGAACAACTGTCAAAACCCACGATCGCGGTTGTCGATGGGGCCGCGCTTGGCGGCGGCTGTGAACTCGTCGCCGCGTGCGATATCGTAATCGCCTCCGACCGCGCGCGTTTCGGTCAGCCGGAGATAAAGCTTGGTGTGTTTCCGCCCGTCGCGGCTATCCTTCTGCCCTTAGTCATTGGCGAAAAACGTGCGCGCGAACTGATTCTTACGGGCGAGATAATCGACGCGGTCGAAGCAGGGCGACTCGGTTTGTGCAATCACATCGTGCCCGGCTCGCAGCTTGAACCGAAGTTGCTCGAGATACTCGCGAAGTTGAGAGAACTTTCCGGCGCGTCGCTTTCGTTTACAAAACAAGCGCTCGATCTGGGACGCGGAACATCGATCGAAGCATTGCTGAGCACTCAGGAGAACATCTATCTTCACGAGCTGATGAAGACCCAGGATGCAAACGAAGGCGTCAAGGCATTCATGGAGAAACGCAAACCGGTTTGGCGTAATCGTTGAGTCATGAACGATAACTTATCTCGCAAAGGCGCAAAGGCGCAAAGAAGATTACTTCAGAAAAACTTTGCGCCTTTGCGTCTTTGCGAGGTAGTTTTCGTCGCGTTGTGTTTAGCGTCAACTGGGCTCGCGCAGACCCGGTCCGGATCACATTCATCACGTGTCAAAGCCTCGATGTCCGCTGAAGCGAAAGCGGCGGTAGAAGAAGCGATCGGAGTTGTTTGCACGCAGGCGAAACTCGATCCGAGAAGCAGTGTCGCCATTGACGAAATGCAAGCTCGGCCGTCGCTGCCTGTCGCCAGTCCGGAAGCAAGAGAGGGCGCCGAGCGTGCGCAACGACTGCTTCCAGTCGCAAAAGTACTTGTCATAACTTCGTTGCGCCAGCTCTCGAACGCACATGGATTTAAGCGCTCAGCCAATTTTCAATTGCGGCTGCGCCAGGCGATGCAAAGAGTCAACGCCGTCAGGCGAGTGCGGCCCGACATGGAATCGCGCGACAATGCATCAGTTTTTCTGAGCCGGCCACGCGTGATAACTTTCGGCACGATCTTTCTCGCCGGCTTGCGGTCGGATGAGGGAATGATCAGCGTTCTGGCCCACGAGCTGATGCACATCGCCGACGGCGATAACGACAGTTTGCGTGCGCTCGTGTCAGCGGTTGGAAGGCAAGGTTCCGAACTCACCGGCCTGGATCTTCACGGGCAGCGTAGTGAAGAGATCACCTGCGACCTGATCGGAGCGATGGCCGTTCGCGCGTACATCTCGGACACGCCCGGTTATGAGTCGATAGCACGGCGCCTGGCGCGTTCGATTCAACACAACTGCGTCGAGCTTGACGAAGGCGACGAAGATCATCTCTCACCGCGCAACACGATTCGCGTGCTGCTTGCGCTCAGCCCTGTTCTCGTTAAAGAGTTGATCCACGACCGCGAAGAGCGACCGTGAGATAGCCACAGAGAAGCACATAGATCACAGATGCCCCAGAAAATTCCTTTGTGCGCCCTGACGATTCTATTTACAGTCATCTTCGCAGCAGGATGTAAATCCGTCATCGATCGGCAGGACGTGCGTCCACGTGTTTTACGCGACGTGCCCGCGCGCAATCTCGCTTATCGACTTGCGTCGGACGTTTCGCCGCCCTCCAGCAACTTCGACGATCCGCTCGACAAGTTTGCCGCGGTCGCAAACGACTTCGCCGCGCGGAGAGAGAACGATGCGCTTGTGCGAACCGTTGTTTCTCCGGACGGCCGCAGAGTGCTCGCGCTTTATGGAACTGCTGATGAACCCGGTTCCGCGTTTCGCATCGATCTTTACAACTCGGACGGCCAGTTTCTCCGCAATCTCATTCCGCCCGACATCTCGTGTGTGTTTCCTGAAACTGTCACGTGGTCGCCGGATGGAAATTTCATCAACTTCATCGCGCATAAACGCGTGATGCCGAGTCCGAGCCCAACGCCGCCGAATCAACTGGAGCCGGAACCCGGCGCTTCGCCCGTGCCTTCACCTTCCGTTGCTCCAATGTTTGCTCCCGTCGCGAGCTTTACCACGGAACAGATCTACATCTGCAATCGCGATGGTTACGATCTGAAGCCGCTCACGGCGCGCGAAGGTTTGATCTATTTTTACTTTGTGTGGGCGCCTGACGGACAGACAATGGCCGCGCTCGCCTGTAAGGAAGATGAATGGAATGCGCGCGAGCGCCAGTACAAATTGCCCGCGGGCCGTCCGCGTTTGATCGCGCTCGATGGCACGGAACGTTTACTTGACGACGGTTTAACGGAAGCCCTCCCGGTCTGGTCGCCCGATGCTTCGAAAGTGGCGACGGCGTTTGAAAGCGACGTGGTAATTTACGATGCGGTCGGTAAGACTCCGACGCAGGGACGTTTGCCGCTGGGCGACCAATTGATCGCGGCTTCAGTTGCTTACGAAGGAAAGACGGCGACTAAAAAAGCGACACCGAACTCAAACTCAACCGCAGCTCCGACTCCGGCTGCAAGCTCGTCGCCGGCCGTGCCGCCTTCATTCAATCCGATCGTGAGACTTGAATGGCGCGCACCTGAAACGCTCTATCTTCAAACCGCGTTTGTGCGTCTGATGCCGGCCGAAACGATCAACACTTTCCAGCGTTGGCACGTGCTCAACCTCAGCGCGCAGGCCGCAATTCTGAAATAAGCCACAAAGCAGCACAACATGCACAAGTGGATTTGTGCATGTTGTGCTGCTTTGTGGTTTTCCGAAGTTTTAGGTTCCCGGTTGTGACTCCGGCCTGGTCATTTGCTGAGCAGCGTCCTGGACCTTGTCCATCGCTTCCCGCGCCATGCCCTGGGCTCTGTCAACCAACATCTCACTCGTTTCGCCGATGTACTCGTGTTCGAGTCTTGTAGAAGGCAACACGAGACCGACCGCGGTTCCGGCGGCGACTGCAACGGCGCCCACGGCGAGTGGATTCTGCCGCAACACTTCGTTAAAGCGTGTGCCGAGCGTTGAAGCACTGTCTTTTGCTTTCGAACCGAGATTGGTTATCGCAGTTGTTGAACGATTGGCCAGATCGCTGGCGGTCTCTTTCACCTGGTTAAGAGTGCCCGCGACGGCGCCTGTGCCCGTCCCAGTCGAACTGGTGTCGTAGTGAGTTTGGCCCACCAACTCCTGCCGTCTCACACGTGGCTTACTGTAGCGCGGCGTGTCGCTATAACTATCGCTGCGATACCTTCGCATCGCAAAGCATTCCGATTCCCAGACCGATCAATGCGACAGGAATTGGATTCTTCCACATGCTATCGGCGACTGTCATCCCTGTTTCTTTGATCGCAGTTCCGGCCTTACCCATCACTTCACGCGCCGGTTCTGCAACCCCGCGCAATTGTTTCGCCCACCTGGTTCATAGCTCTTTCAACCTTTCCTATTGTAGCTTCGCGAACTCTGTCCTTGACCTGATCCATCACATTTTCCGGACTGAGCCGCGCCTGGATCTCATTGATGGTCTGACTCATGTCCGCGCGAGTGTCTTCGATCTCAGCCCGAATTAGTTCGGTATCTTCCTCGGCGACGTAGGAGGATTCGGCCGCGACATAAGAGTCGTGGAGGCTCAGTCGAAGTGGCTTCGGATTCATCCCAATCCGCGGCGCTCATTTTAGTTGTTCCTTCATCCATGTTGCGTCCTCCTTTAATGTCTCCACTGTCTCTCGTGGCGTCATGTCGGTTTGTTGAAGCGCAGACAGTGCTTTTCCGATCAACAACCAACCGATGCCGGCGACTAAGATCCCGACCAGTAATGTCGCACCCCAATCAGGCAGTACTTTCGCCAGCAACATGATGATGGCAGCGATAACCGCGAGCAGCGCAGCGTAAGCAATGGCGCCGCCAACTACGAGGTAGCCGACGTTTCTGCCGACGTGCTTCGCCTTTTGCGTAATCTCAACCTTCGCAAGCGTAACTTCCTGTCGGACCAGGTTGCTCATGTCGCTTGCGAGATCGCTGAAGAGATCGCCAAGCGGCTTATTTTCCAAAGAGCGGTTTTCATTCATCCGTTGCATAGGTAATACCTCCAATCGCTAACTGGCGTTAGGAGTTTGCGACGGTTTAACCGCGGGAACGTTCGGCTTGTGAACGTTAGGACGGCCTCCGGTATTCGGACGAGAGGTGATCCGTGCGATCCAGCATCCATCGAACTCTTGATCAAACGTGCTCCGGCAAATCCCAACAGGAACATGCTCGCCCAACAATAACGCCGGCCGGCGTCGTCCGAAATTCCTGCACGTCGCCGAGCAGCTGTTTCGGATCCTGCTCGCGGATGTACTTGCTGAAACGTTCGAGGCTTTCGGCGGCTTTATCGCCATACTCTGCCGCGTAACGCGCAATCGGTCCGCTTTCCTCCGCGCTCAGGTTCTGTCCAAACTGTCTCACCGCATTCACAACATTTGATAGATCGGTGGCGGCGGTATCTTTTTGGCGAGTGATTTGTGAGCCGGCGCTTTGCTGCACTTGACTCATGATCTCGCTGTCGGCCGTTTTAGCTTGTTGCAGAAGATCCTGTTCTCCCTGCTTCTGCCCGGATGTTCCCTGATTTGGTTTCTGCCCGGAGGCTTGATTCTGACCAGATGCTCCCTGGTTTGGTTTTTGACCGGATGCTCCCTGCGCCGGGCTTTGTCAGATGATTGTTCGCCGGGCTTGTTCGCGGCCGACGGCTTTGCAGCAGGAGCGGCTGCTTTTGACTCCTTAGTATGTTCTCGTTTTGGTTCCATTTGAAAGCCCCCTTGTTGATGGTTTGCAGCTCTAAAAATTCTTCTCCATTTTTGGACTTGAATTATTTCGAAAAGAATTTATCGCGTTCATTTTCCTGTGATGAGATTTTGCGAAACAAACAAAGGAGCAAGTCGAAGTGAGCTTGCCCCGCTCTCGCATTAGTTTAGCAAGCGGTGGCAAGCTCTTCCTGACTTGTTCTATTCTCTTCCTGCGTTATTGACTTTCCTGCTTGTTTCTCTTCGCTTGTCGTACACTCAGAGCTCAGAGTTTTACATGTGTTCATTAGTGCCTTTTGTGGCTGACCTAAGAGGCATGAGTTTGACTATTAACTAGCAAATCAATCCACGTTCAAACATCCACTCACAAGGGGGACTATTTATGTCTACAAATGATAGTCAAAGACGACGAAGGTGATCTTCATACTTCAACGATGTCGTCGCATGTCGGCAACGTTCAAGAAGCAAATTACCTGGAGAACGCGCGAGCCCGGCTTGCCGTCCACGAGCGCGAAACGACTCGCGAAAGGCTTGGGTTGGTTCAGTGTTGGACTCGGTCTCGCAGAACTGCTGGCGCCACGAGCGATCGCCAACATCTCAGGTGTTTCAAACACGCGCACGCGGTTTAATACGACTGTACGGTCTGCGAGAACTCGCTTCGGGTATCGCAATCTTCTCACAGAAGAAACCTGCTGAAGCAATGTGGTCGCGCGTCGCGGGTGATGCGCTGGATCTGGCAAGTTTAGGAATCGCCGGCATCGTCGCCAAACGCCAAGAAAGGACGGATCGCGTTCGCCACCGCTAACGTGCTCGCAGTTACAGCGCTCGACGTGATATGCGCGAAACAACTCAGCAACGGCAACCAGGGTATTCACGCGAATGGTACGTGCATCGTGAATCGTCCGCCCGATGAGGTCTATAACTTCTGGCGCAATTTCCAAAACCTGCCGCGCTTCATGCGCCACCTCGAGTCTGTTGAAGACCTGGGCGACGGTCGTTCGCACTGGACTGCGAAAGGCCCGGCGGGCATGACGGTGGAATGGGATGCAACGATCATCGCCGACGTTCCGGGTGAAGTCATAACCTGGCGTTCACTCGAAGACTCTGACGTCGATAACGCAGGCGCCGTTCGTTTCGAACGTGCTCGCGGGGAACGAGGAACGATCGTTCAGAGTCAATCTTCAGTACAACCCGATCGGCGGCGTGATTGCCTCGGGTGTCGCAAAACTTTTTGGCGAGGAGCCGGCACAACAACTGGATGACGATCTGCGTCGCTTCAAACAAGTGATGGAAGTCGGCGAAGTAGTTGTTTCAGAGGCAACGCTGCTCGGCACAGGCTACATGGATCAGAGGCCCGGACGTCCTGCGTATGCAAGTGAGCTTGAAGACGCTGACGCACTTCCGAGTCAAACCGCAACGAACTATCGAGGGAAGGGAGGACTGAGTCAGCAATGAAAGCCAACTGTTGGTACGGCAAAACGACAATGCGCGTTGAAGAAGTTCCGGATCCGCAGATCCTTAACCAACGCGATGCGATCATAAAAATTTCATCGACCGCGATCTGCGGTTCTGACTTGCACCTCTACAACGGATTTATTCCGACGATGCAGAAGGGCGACATTCTCGGTCATGAATTCATGGGAGAAGTCGTCGAAATCGGTCGGGAGGTTCGACAACTTGAAGGTCGGCGATCGGGTGGTCGTGCCGTTCCCGATTGCCTGTGGCAATTGTTTCTTCTGCCGGGAGCAAATGTTCTCGCTTTGTGAGAACTCGAATCCGAATGCGTGGATGGCCGAGAAAATGTTTGGTCACGCGCCGGCGGGAATCTTTGGTTATTCCCACTTGACGGGTGGTTATGCAGGCGGCCAGGCGGAATACGCGCGCGTGCCGTTTGCGGATATTGGTCCGATAAAGGTCCCCGATCACTTATCCGACGAACAGGTTCTATTTCTCTCGGACATTTTCCCGACCGGCTACATGGGCGCGGAAATGTGCGACATCAAACCGGGCGACACGATCGCGATCTGGGGTTGCGGCCCGGTGGGACAGTTTTCGATTCGCAGCGCTTTCATGCTTGGCGCGGAGAGAGTAATCGCGATCGATCAGGTGCCTGAGCGTTTGAAGATGGCCGAAGATAGCGGCGCGGAAACTATCAACTACGAAGAAGAGAACGTTTACGAAGTGTTGATGGATAAGACTGGAGGACGCGGACCTGACGCCTGTATCAACGACGTGGGAATGGAAGCGCACGCTCCGGGAATCATCTTCGCGTACGACCGCGTGAAACAGGCGATGATGATGGAAACCGATCGTCCGCACGCATTGCGCGAGGCGATCATGTGCTGCCGCAACGGCGGAATTATCTCGGTGATCGGAGTTTACGGCGGATTTATCGATAAGTTTCCGATGGGATCGGTAATGAATCGCTCGCTCACGATCAAGACGGGACAGGCGCACGTGCAGAGATACATGCGTCCGTTATTGCAGATGATTGAGAATGGAGATATCGATCCGAGCTTTGTGATAACTCACCGGATGAGTCTCGAAGATGCTCCTCGCGGGTATGACATGTTCAAGAACAAGAAGGACAACTGCATCAAGATTGTGCTCAAACCTGATTGGACTGGCGGGAACGGAAACGGCTGGTCGGCGAAAGACGATAGCTACACGGTAGTCCACTGATTTGTGGATCAAGCGGTGTAATCTGTGGCTTAAGTTTCCCACAGATTACACCGCTCAAACCCTTATCAGTGCTGATGCAGACGGTCAGATCCCTGGACCTTCACGATCTTGTTATAGACGCCAAACAGCAGCAACGGTGCTACCCAATCGCCGACAAAAAGGCTGGCGTTCTTCTTTCCCATGAGTTGAAGAATTGCCGAAGCTCCAATCGATCCCAGCGCTCCCCACAGAAACACATCTGACGGAAGCTTTGCTGTCTGTTGTTCGATGGTGCGTGCAATCGGCCCTTCCGTGTGTTGAGCCGCGCTCACACCGCCCTGGCCTCTGTTCATCATGCTTTCACCCTGGTCTCTGTTCATCTGGCCCTGACCGAGGCCCTGTCCCATTGTAGTACTCATTGTGTTCTCCCCTTGAATGATCTTTTTTCAGACTTGTGCGCTTTCTAAAACACTCTCCGACAACCACGTGCGAACGTTTTGAAGATGCACTTCTTCACGTGCAAGTGCAGATTCAAAGTCGTCTAATCATTTCCTGGTGGCCGAGATTGTCAGCGAGTTTTATCAAAAGCTCCCAACCGGCGTTGTCAGTCAACTCCGCGGTCAGAATTACCTGCAAGCATTGCGCCATCGAACTTCTCGGATCGGTGAGCACCTGCAGAATGCCCATCGACGTAACGCCGGCGACGTCCGCGCATGGACTCTGCACGGTTGGATCGCCGCCGAGTTCCGTGATGGTTTTATTGATTAGCAGGAAGTGCTCGAGTTCCTCACTTCCGATCTCCCGGATCTGCTCGATCGTCGGCCCGGGAACGGATTCGCCAAGCGTCTCGCATTTGTTCAACAACGCTTCGTACAAACGCGTTCCCGTGCGCTCGAAAGCCAAACGCTCGCTCAACTTGTCGAGCAGGACGGCCATACCCGCTTCTTCTTCGTCAACCTCACCTTCTTCTGAGGCGGGCATCGTCGGCAGCGATCCAATCGGAAAGCCTTCCGCGATGTATTCGACGCGATACTCCGCTATGTCTTCAGGTCCTCCTTCCGAACTCGGAGTCGCATTGCTTGCTCCTTCTATTAGTTCCTCCGCCATCTCGGGCGATGTTTGCATGCCCGTGCGGTTGCCATTCATCACTGGTTGTGCCCCGGTGCTTCTCATGCTGATGCTCCCTTTGAAAATGCGCTTTTCTTTTCACTTAATTCCGTTCCCGGCGTCCACGTGTAACCCGCCGCGACGATCTCCGAGGGCGAACCTTCGGAGTTCATCTGTTCGCGATAAGCAATCGAGAGTGGCGCGCGATCGGGTTCCTCGTCACTGTGCGTGAACTGCGTTCCTGACGCCCGCAAATCAACCTCTTCCGTCAGCACCTCACGAACAAACTGGCGGTGACTCTGGTAGTCGATCGGTTCCGGCAGGGTTTGCGGCAGTAACTCGGCGGGATCGCGATTCTCGATCTTCTTGAAAAGCTCCATCACCATGTGCAGGTGACCGAGCTCGTAATCGCAGAAACGCGTCCAAATCTCTTTTACGCGTGGATTTGTCTCGTACTCCATGCAGCCGTAGTAGTTGTAAACCTCCATCGCTTCGTGCAGCAGCCACTTCTCCATCGGCGATTCATTCGGATCGATCATGGATTCGTACTGCGTCACGTGCTGCTCTTCGATTGAAGCGATTTCGGCATAGAGTTGACGCGCAATCGGATCGGCAAACATCGGGCCGATCGTCATGTAGTAATCGTGCGTCTGGTTTTCGCTCGCCATGATTGTGACGGCGTGCAGCTTGGTCAGCGGATCGGCGGTGGCGCCGGCGTAGTGTTCGCGCAGGTCGTCTTCGGGCGCGCGGTGTTCCACCATCGTCGGGCGGCCAGGCATGATGTCCGTGTAGTTTTGAATGATGTTGTTTGCGTCTGCGCCCATCACTCGATCCATCAGCGCCGAGAAGCGATACAGATGATCGAAGTCTTCGAGCAGGCCGAAGCGATAAACCTGCGCGAGGTATTCGTCGGGCTCGCGCAGTGCGACACTTGCGGTGACTTCGATAGCTACTTGTTCAAAGGCGATGGTTGTTTCGAGTGGCGAAAGATCTGCCGGCAGCAACCAGTTGACCATCGTCTGCTGGTGATGCTCGACGCGCCGGATTTTCGCGAGCGGGAGACGGAGTTCTCCGTTCATCATGCGCGCGGTCGCGTGCGAGAAACGCACGGCTTCGGATTCGAGGCCGTTCATCAGGATTATGCGGACGCGTGTGAATGCGTCGTCGTCGAGTTTACTGGTGGGCGTTTGCACCAGGTCTCGCCAGGTAAAGAGTTGTTTGTCGAGTGGAGTTCCTTTTTCTTTGAAGATATCGAGAGTCATTTGGCTCCTTTTGCCGCACGTTGAGCGAAGACACGTCGACGCCTCACGCACGCCCCCTTGTTGATTTTTGTGTGTGCGTGCGACAGTAGGTGATGTTCAGAGGAGCGTCCGTACGTTGATGTACAGTGTGATCAATTGTGTGAGGTCACGAAAGGTTTCGTGAAGTTTAGACAGAACTGCGGCGTTAGGTGTTTGTACCCTGGAGGGCTTCAGTTTTTGCGATCAGTCTGTTGAGAGTGTCAGGAACGAGACGCTCTGCGAAGCCCGCGATGAATGACCAGATCATCAGCAGGGCGAAGGCGACGCCGTCTTTAGGTCCGGTGCCTTTAAGAAAGTCTCTGATCTTTAAAACCTCATCGGCGGGCAGTTGAGAGGCTTGCATAGCGGGAGTGGGAGCCGGCGTCGAAGTCGCCGTGGTGGTTGGCGCGGTGGCCTCGGAGTTTGTGGCTGGATTCGTCTGAGATTCAGTTGATGTTTGTGCAGCCTCGATCTTTTTCGCGGGAGTAGTCTCAATCGCCGGGAAAACCGATCCCTTCAAGATTCCTGCGGCAAATAAAACGAAAAGCAGTGAGGCGAAGATGCCGCCGTAGAGGGGGGAGAGTGAAAGACCACGCCATCCATGTGTTAGCGCCGCGAGATTAAACAGAGCATCGCCTTCGGTCGGCGCGCTTTGTATTCGCTGTAGCATGCTTACGCAACCGCCGACGATTCCGGCGAATATGACTGAGCCGACAATTGGACCGAAAGCTCCCAACAGCTCGCCAAAAGCCACGAGGGTAAGTTTCTCGCCGGCGATATTCCTGATGAGCGCGCCTCCACCAAAGCTCAACAGCATCAGCAGGGCGATGATTGCCAGTATCCAGCGCGTCATTTTTACGGCGCGACTCGTGAGATCCTCGCGCATGTTTTCGCGCATCGGCAACATCGCGTAGTACAAATAAAATCTCCCGAGCAGGTAGCGGATGTCCGCCCGCAGAACCCGCTGAACTATTTCAGCTGATTCAGGCATCGGATCAGGATCGGCCGGCAGGGCAGGTTGAGGGAGTGGGCCGTCCGGAACGGGGGCAAGTGCCAGGGGTCCTGCGGGCTGAGCAGGCGCGGGCGGGGCGTTATGTGGACCAATCAGAATCGTCGTCAGGTCAGGCGGTTTTGAAGCGAGGTATTCGTCAAACTCTTTTTGCCCGGCGATGCTGCGATACTTGGCGCGTGCGTCATAAGCCTTTCGCACCAGGTTTTGGAGCGGAGTGTGATCGATAAGCGCCAGATCGAAAGTATAGATATCGCTCCAGGTCAGTTCGCTTCGAAGCCGCTTTTGGTGAAGCGATTCGAAGAGCGCGATTACGTGCGGATCGGCGATTCTGGATCTTAGCGTTAAGTATTCGCTGAAAAGGTGATCGAAGAACAGGAGCGCATAGTCCGGAACATGGCTTTGAAAAGATTCTGGCGGATCGGGTAAAGGCTCAAGGGGTTGCATTCTTCTGACCTCTCAACTCTTAATGTCAAAAAGTCAGAAATCGTTTCTCCAGCGATCCGGTTAAACAGGATTTTCAAGATTTTCCCGTCTAACCGAATCGCCGCTTCTTGAGTCATTTACTGAATTTGGAAGAAAACATCCCATGCCCATCTGCCTGCGTGCACGCCGTGCGCGTCGTACACCTTGGCTCGGTATCTGAACTGATTGCCAAATTGGTCGACTCGTTTCGATTCTTTGTAATTGAGATCAATTGCACGAATCACTCCAGCCAGCGACCGCAACTCGTTCGGCTCAGATAGCCCGTTGTGGTTGGAATCATGCCAAAGCCGCAATGACGAAAAGACACTATCGCGCGCGTCAATCTTTCCGTCGCCATTACCGCCATTAGCGACCTTGTCGTATTCCGCGAGCGCCAGAAATCCGTTTGGAGTAGCTGACGCTGGTTGCGGGGTCAGGTTTCCAAACAGCTCCTGCCCGTTATCGATCGTGCCGTTTCCGTTTCGATCGAGAGCCAGGAAAGAGTTGGTCGAATCGGGATCGATCCACGCCATCTGATGCGGAACGTCGTCGCTGAGAATGTCAAAACTCACACCGTCCGCGGGGTTCGTAAGCGCGAATCCTGAATGATCGATATCGATCACGATTGGCGATGTATCGACGCCTTCCGGACAAGTGCAGGTTTCCGAGTCGTAACCCGAACCGGCGCACCTGCTTTGAAACGCGTAACTCCGCGTACAAACTCCGCCGAGAACGGTAAGTCCTGAGGCGCATCCGGTAGTCGGATAAGTTGTGTAGTCAGGCGAGGCGCCACACGTGCCGGCGATCCTTGCGCCACACGGCAAACGATTGAAGTTACTGATCAGAGTGCTCGTGCAGAAGGTCCCATCGCTCTGCTGACATCTCGTACTCGATAGTTGCTTGATTGCATTGCGCAGTCCAAGCAAGTGGATGCTGTCGTCAAAGATATTTATTTTGAAGGTGCAGCCGCTGCCTGTGGTCCCGCATTCATTCGTTTGCGTGGTCACGAAGACCGTGTTGCAGGGAGCCGTTGGATCCTGCATCGGCATGGGCCGCGCATGTGAAAAAAGAGCACGCAAAGGAGTGGGCATTACATTCTCCGCGGGACAGCGACGCGCCTGTTTCTGAATGGTTGGTCCATTCTGAAGCCGTGGATTGATCTTCTGTTTGGGATTAGCGGGATCCGGGTAGAGAATTTCGTCTCCCGCCCACATCGTGCCATCAGTGAACGTAACCGAATTCAGTGTGAGCCGAACACGCGTAACTTCTCCGGAGTACTGAAGAGTAGCGAGGTCCTCTTTGATAGCGGACAAGTTTGCCTGCGGCAACTTTACCTCTACTGTTCCGCCAGGCGACAGTAACGTTTGGGTTTCAGAATTAGACTCTGCCGGATCCACCCCGTAGATCAATGGAACAACATAGGTAGAAAGCTCCGCTGAAGCATTCGCCGGCCGCGGAAAAGCAAGATTGATTTCGATCCGTGCGATCGCTTTGTTGGAGGTGTTTTGTACACTGACCGCGAACCCGTTTAGCCATTCTTTCTCTGCGCGAAAGCGTTGTCCTGGATTGACGTTAGCGCCATTGGCCTTAATCTTCTGAATTTTCACCGGCTCCGTTTGCCAGGATAGTTTGTCCACTACCCGTGGAAGTGATTGTGCGAAGGTTACGGCTTGACACAGCAGGATCACAGCCGCGATCAGGAGAAACTTTCCCCTAACATTTGATGAAGACATATTGAGACTCCCAGGTTTAGCTGAGGTTGAAAGCGGGGGGATGTGGAGTCGGAAATCTGCACACGTCTCCTGCAAAAGAGACTTTGCAAATAGACGATCAATTGTTTTTGCTTTTGTAACTCTCGATGTCGGTGCGTGAGTCGCGAGCAAACATACGCTTCGAGTTGATTCAAGTCAACACAAGTTGCCATGTGGGTAGTGGGTCAGTTTGAATTGAGCGCCTCCTTGGAGTGCGGTGCCTTGGCACCGCTTTGGCCAAAGCGGCAGCAAGCTACCGCACTCCAAGGAGGCGCTCAATTCAAACTGACCCACTACTTGCCATGTGGTATCTTTAGCGGCATGACCGTCCTCAAGATTGCGTTAATAGCAGTTGCCATGCTCGCCGGACAGGGCGGCGCCGAGAAGACCGGCATTAGCGGCATCCTGTTTGATCGCAATGACGCGAGAATCGCCGGAGCGGTTATCAGGATCGAGAAGGGCGAATTCCGGCGGCGACTGCGATCGGATTACGAGGGTAAGTTTGAGCTCGAGTTGCCGGCTGGATCTTATGAGATTCGAGTGGAGCAGCCGGGATTCAGGCCGCTAAAGCTTTCGTCGATTCGCGTTAATGAAGGTGTTACTGAGCGACTTCATCTCTACCTGGAAGTCGCCGCTCCGAAAGAACCGCTCAAGGTCAAACCGTGAGCTGGTCCGGTTGCTTTGTCACTCTCTGAGTTAGAATAACCGGCGCAGAACGAACCCTAAAGATAACGATATTCTTCCTTGACGCTCCGTCGAGTGGACAATATATTTACCGCCGCTTTCCCAGACTTCGCTTGAAGGCTCTTTGCGCTTTGCCTCGAAAGCCAATTTGAGTATTCACCTCGCCTATCAAAACGATTTGCTCAGCTAAAAGCGCGAGGAGGAGATTCATTTGACCAGTATTCTGTCGTCAATCTCTGGTTATTTTAGTAAGTCGCTGATTCTCGGCACCTTTCTCCCGGTAGTGATCTTCCTGGTGCTTTCGTTGGTTTTGCTGGTCCCGCACTTTCCTCCCGGCATAGCCGATCACGTTACCCCTCGAGGGATTGGATAAGGAATGGAAAGTCGTCGGTCTTTCATTCATCGCGATTGTGATGAGTGGGTTGATCTACAACATGAACATTCCGATTCTGCGGATGTACGAGGGATATCCGTGGCGCGATTCATGGATCGGATCGTGGTTCACTCGCCGTCACATGGCCAAATTCGATGCGGCGCAATTGAGAATCGACGCGATGAGAGCGGCGTTGCGCGCGATGGATGTGGCGGTGAAGAAGAAAAGGTCCGACTTCCTGCAGGAAGTTGTGAATAATCTTGGGGCGCTAATTCCGGATCGCCGCCAGAACGATGGGGTAAAGGGTGAATGGTTGCAGCTTTGGCACGACTCGCATGAGGGAAGTGAGGTAGATGACGCAGTTGCGCAATGGCGCATGGTGGACGGTAGTTTGCGGGGACAGTACAGCGGATACCGCGTAAACGTAAAACACGCCTATCCTGATCGGAGGGATCTGATATTACCCACGCGTTTGGGGAACGTGATCCGCAGTTTTGAATACTACTCAAATCGGGAGTATGGCATCGATTCAATCGAAATCTGGCCCCGACTTGTCGCTGTAATTCCGAAGGATTATGCAGTGTCCATCGACGATACGAAGACGACCTTCGACTTCATGATGAACTGCTCTCTGTTGAGCATCATGTTGTCGTTCACGATCCTGGTTACCGGTTTGCTTTACCCGGCGCCACTCTTCTCAATCACGCCGGCGATATACTGGATCATCAAAATTGTTTCGCTCGTTCTGCTTTCATATTTTTTCTACCTGATCTCGATTAATCGTGCGGACGCGTGGGGCTTGCTGGTCAAGTCGGCCATTGATCTTTACCGGTGGGACTTACTCAAAAAGCTCGGCTATAAACAGGACCCCAAACAGCGGAAAGACGAACGTGAGCTCTGGGGCGAGATCTCGCGACAGATCATTTACGGAGATCGATTCGACAAAAAGATTTTGAGTTATGCGGACGAGCAACCGTCCTCTTTTCCTTCGGCGTGGAGTGCTTCCGCGACTGCGGCATTGGAAATTACGCGAGGTATTAAACCCGGATCGGAGAGTGACGTGATCACGGTTTATTTGCGAGTCAGGAATAAGGATGCTGATGTGGCTGCTGCGGGCGTAGTCGTCAGCGATAAGCTATCTGACGATCTGGATTTCGAGTGGGATTCAGCCAAAGTCGGAACAGAGGAGATCCCGATGTCAGGAACCAACCCATATCAATTTCAAATCGGGGATTTGCAAAAAGATTCGGAAAAGATCCTTACTTATAATGCCATTCTAAGGAAGAGACGGAAGGTAGCTGTAAGCGTGACTTGAGTAGTTTGATGGCAAATCGTTATCACTGAAGAAAGGATATAGACATGGTCCACAATAAAGATCCCAAGCATGAGCCCAAACCCCCAGCCCCGCCGGGCAGGAAACCGGAGGAAGAGAAAGGCCATGGTGATTACCCGAGACCGGGTGCACCTGAGCGTCCGCGTAATCAGGGAGGAGGTGGCCGCCCGGCGCTTGATCCACCAGACGGCAATACAACGCTCTCTGACATTTAACTGCGTCCGGTTTCTCCAAAAGGGAAAGGAGCTACGTGCCACAAGGAAAACGAATGACAAGAGCGGAGCTTGTTGCTCATTTTGTCGCTACCACGAGCCTGAACCGTCAGCAGGTTGAGGCTCTGTTAGCGGAGTTGGTGGAGCTGGCGACCCGCGAGGTTCTGGAGGGCAGAGAGTTTGTTGTTCCGGGATTGGGTAAGCTCGTGCGCTCCCAACGCCCGGCGCGCACGGGTCGCAATCCGTCCACAGGTCAGGAGATAGCAATACCTCCACGATCGGCTCTTAAATTCCGCGTCAGCAAATCGATCAAGAACTCAACCTTAGGCGGAGGCAACACGACCGACTCCGATATATAGAACGTGCCTGACCTCGTATCGCTGACAGACATCGAGAATGCAGCCGCTGGGGCCGGCGCACTCGACATTCGTACTCTCGAAGACCTGAGAACCTGCGTGAGTAAAGATGTCGATGGCAGCATCGAGTGGTTAGCCGAAACTACGTTCACCAGACGATCGCTGTTGACGTCGCTTCTGCTGGCAGACTTTCGCGACGACACCGGGCTCAAGAGCACGCGTTTGCTTTCTTCGTACTGGCGTGGACTTAAAACGCTGCCCGTCGTGATGAAAGCATCGAGGAGCGACTTCGTCGACCTTTGGCGTCAGGGAAAACTAAGAGCGCTCGCGGAGTCCGGCAAGCTCTGCCGGGTGCTCTTCACCCAGGCCCTGCTTCGTCATCTCCGTGTTTGGTACAACTGGCGGCAGCACTGGCCCGACGCAATTGTGTTCATAGTGACGCCGCTCCTTCTGCTGGCTTTGGGTTGGCGTGCGCAATCGATCAACAACCGCAACGCCTACTACGTGGTCCAGTCAACCGCGCTTCCCGCGTTTCATCGGATTACGGATAACCTCGAGTTGCGTCATGTTCCGGATGCAGCGGGCGCTTTCACTTCAACTGCCGACGTTCAGGGTCGATATGCTTTGGTTAACGTTCCGGCGGGTGCCACCTTGTTTCCGAGTCAGGTGCTGAGTGCGGAGTTGTCGGGAAAAATGGCGGACCGTCGAGTTTTGTCGGTTCCGGTGAAGGAGGGAGCATACGTATCGACGATGAGGGCGCCATCGGAGGCATTGCTGGTGCTTTCTGCTCGCAACGATGAGGTGCGGAGTTGGGCGACGTTTGAAGTGATCGTCCTGAAGCTTGATAAAGGCGCGGGTGGGGCAGTGGCCACAGTGGCGGTGCGGCAGCACGACTTTGACGGGGCAAGTGCGTTGGTGGGTTCGCACGAAGTTTTCTTGGCCCAGCCCGCGCGGTGATTTGGGGAGGCTTTTGGAGCCCGCTCGGATTTCCGCTAGAATCTCCCAGACCAACAGTCCTGCACGCCCCTGTAGCTCAACGGTTAGAGCAGCAGACTCATAATCTGTTGGTTCGGGGTTCGAATCCCTGCGGGGGCACCAATGAAAAACAAGAAGTTACGGGCAGCAGCGTTGCTGCCCAATTCTTTGATGTGTGCCTATAGTGTGCCAGTGCGTCTGAAAAGGTTGTTTCAAGCTTGTCGGTGGCCGCTTTCTGCATATCCGGCAAGACGTGACTTCAAACATCGAGCGTGAGGTAATGCTCGCATGGCCCAAGCGTTCACTTACAACCTTCGGACTCTCTCCTGCACTAAGAAACGGTCACGATCGAACGGCGGATCTTCGTGTTTCGGTATCTTATCTCTTATCTCCGGGCCAGTCGTGCCTGTAAGCCTCCCTGGATTACACCCACTTCATGCGATCTTTTTCGTCAGCGTAATACTTGAGATACGTCTGAGTGTCCTCCATCGCTGCCACTTTCGACGCCGCCGATTAAATCGATGATGTAAGCGTAATCCTGTTTTCTGGATACAGGTTTGGGAGTTTTGATAATCCATCGAGGATATAACGGTAAATACAAAACTTCGGGCTTGAAGACTTTTCAAACAGGTTACAAAAGGAGAGTATCTATTTAGATCATTCTGGTCAAAATAATTCCCAAAATTACGAGTGGAAGCGTTATTGATAACCAAATCCGATATCGTGGACAATTTGTTATCAGGCGAATTGCTTTAGCGAAGTTGAACAATATGTATCCGAAGCAAATGAATTGAATTAGAAGCAAAAGGTCTAAAAATGGGTCGCTGGTCTCTGGAATGCGCGACCTAATAAACGCAAGAATCGGCACCCAAGGAATAAATATGAATATGACCGAGAAAGCAGCTTGCCTCAATGACAATGGGAGTCCAGCCCCACGCGGTTTCGTGGGGGATTTGTAGATTCTCACAAAGCATATGTAACTGAACGGCTTGTACGCCACTCCGACCAAAATACAGCCAATAAGTAGAATCAGTGCTCTGCGGGGTATATCCACATCGGCTTTATCAAATAGACTCATCACTCCTGTCGAGACCAACGTGATCGACACAACCATTGCGGTAAGGCGAGCGATTCGCTCCTCTCTGCGTTTTGAACTTCGCGTTATAACGAAAGGGCGGCTGCGTTGGCTGGTCAAACAAGGAGGGTGTCCACTCCACTAAGGCTAACTTTATCTGATTGGATACCAAAGTGCGCCAGGATTCCTCGGGAGTTGGAGCCGACATTTGTTCTTCGTTTGGTAGATGAATATAAGTCCGAACTATTACAATTGCGCAAGTTTGCGCGCCGCCTCTGTCCTTTTCCTGGATTCTCTTTCTAAATCATCCTTATTAGGAGGGACAATCCCGGGAAGGACTCTAAAAAAGACCTTAAATTGATCTTCTTCGCCCATAAGACCAAACACTAAAGATATCTTCTTCTTCACGAGAAATCGAGTGCGATCATTGGTCAATTCTGGAATGAAGTTTTGCAGAATCCACTTGACGCCGCTCACATAAGGAAACCAGTCCCAACCTGGTGCCATAAACAATCTGAGCTTCGAATTGTGGTGCCGATCACTAGAAGGCTTTACGGGCTGGACTTGAACCATCTCTCTTTCAGCAGTAATCCAACTCGGTATGCCTGTGAGTAGGTTAATCACTATCTCTGGGGTTTCCGCTGACTCCTTGGCAATTGCCTTCTCGTCATCTGTGAGTCCGAACTTCGTTAGATTCTGAAGCTCTGTTGTTGCTGTTTTCTTTAATAATTGCAATTGAAAGATAGCCTTATTGACTAAACCGACCGACTCAGATCGGAGCATTCTAGCCTTAACCTCATCAGCGCTTTCACACACCCTTTCTGTTGCCGATCCCTTCTTGACCTCTAGGCATGGTGGTGACTCTTTCGCTTGGGCGAGCGCCAATTTCGTAATAGCTTCTTTGATCAAATTCTCTACAGTTTTGCTGTCGAGGTGCAATTTATTGCTATCCGACGTAAGGGCGGCCGACACTTGTCTAAGATTCTCGATAGGTTCTTGCAACTCAAATATCTGTCGGAGTATACGTTGAAGGAGCTTAACTGCATCGGATGACAAGGTAACTGAGCGATCAGCTTCTAAGCCGTTCGCCAAGAATGACAAGCGCTCGGACGCAGCACCGAGATTCGCGGAGCCCCAACTCTTTGGAGAGCCCGCAGAAACTACATCAGCAAGGAAAAGTAGATTCGCTCTCTGACTATAACTTATTCCCTCAATCTCTGAGACTGTGTGAGCGGCTCTTAACTCAGGTGCCATTCGTTGCAGAGCCTCGGCATCCTTTCTTAGCTGCTCATACTTCTTAGCGACCGTTCTCGTCATGTTTCCAACCACAATGTACCGAACCTTAAGTATGCTTCTCTCTAAGTCGCGCACCATGAGGAGTGAATCAGCCAAAGCGTCCGGCGGCCGTCGGCGGCAGAGAATCAATCACGCTCTGATTGGTAATTGGATTTTGGGGTAAAGCGATCGCGAACGTTGCAACGGCGCCTGTTAGAAATTGACGCCTAGCGAGCCTTGAGGAATAGTCTGGCGGCTCCGTCATGTGAGAACGCTCCGAGTACAACCGAGGAATGGCAGGAATCCTTAACTTTCGACCTAAAAGAACGAGCTGAACGATATTACGATTCACGTTGCAGGTCAATTATTTTCGATACATTGCTTTTAATGCAGGGTTATGGGCCGAAATTCAATTCGAGTAGAACATTACTTTTGATGTCTTCGAGCGTGGAGATCTTAAGATCCGAACCTCTAATGGCGAAGTTGCGCTTGATGGTTTCTTTTCATTAGGATTGCTCGAATACGCGAAAAGCTCAACTGCTCGCAAGCCGTGTTTGCAATGATGCTGAACATCAGCCCCAAAACTGTCCAAGCGTGGGAACAAGGCTCACGAGAGCCTGGTGACGCAGCGCTTAAGTTGCTGACCATTGCCAGTAAACATCCCGAGGTGCTGCTCGAAAGGTGAAATGTTAGGCGGCGTTTTTGAATTGCAGTTTCGCCTTCACGCCTAGCGAGGCCAATACACGGAGCATCAGATCCGTTGAAATGTCGTGAGTGTTGCGGTTCAGAATGGCGGTCACTCGAGTGCGTGATGTGTGAGCCAGCCGCGCCACGTCTGCATGAGTTAATCCCTTCTTCTCGATAACCTCGATGATCTTATCATTCAAGTCGCTCCGGAACTCGATCTCCATTCCCTCAGCGGGTGTCAGTCCCAACACTTTCGCGAGTTCTCGTGCGTTGCGGGCGACCACAGGTTTAGCTTTTTTCACCGAGCATCTCCTTAAGTCTCTTTTGCGCTAGAGCGATCTCCTGAGTCGGTGTCTTCTGGGTCTTTTTTGCGAAAGCATGAAAGATCAGCACTGAATCAGCCAACTTGGTGTAATAGAACACTCGATATGCGCCAAAGCGCTCTCTGATGCGCAACTCCTCGACACCTGGCGCAACAGATGACATGGCCCGCGATAAAGGCATTGAGAGACGGCTACCTTTCTGTAAATCAAAGATGACTTTCCCGAATTCCCGCCGAATGTTTTCGGGGAAGTCTCGTATGGTATCCCTGGCCTTCGGGTGAAATACGGCGGGCTTCACTCGAACTTAATGTCTCAGATATGGGACACGTTGTCCAGACGAGCAGGTTCCGATCGATAAGTAAGAGTTGCCGGTGAATTAACGGATCAAGTAAAACGCAGTCTGCCGCGGGCGGAACCATTTCATTCCATCCCTCGTCAGATACGCGTCGTCTTCCATCATGATCGTCACCTTCTGACCGCCCCACTCCGCAACCGGCGTACTCGTGTTCAACTCGATCGAAGTATACGAACCCTCGCGGAACGGCGGCTCAATAGAGCTCCCGGCGGACGCGCGACGAAAATCAATACTCGCGCCCAGTGCATGTCCCTGGTTGCCGACTGAGTGCGAATAGATCATCGCTTCAATTCCCGCCTTCTTCATGTCCGCCATCGTGGCGTCATAAACTTCAAAGCCTTTCACGCCGGGTTTAATGTGAACGAATAGTGCATCCTGAAGTCGATTCGTATTCGCCAAAGCCTTCTTCAGTCCCTCAGGCGCGTCCTTCTCGCCGGGCCGCAACACATATCCCATCTTCTGCCAGTCAGTGCTCAGGCCCATGTAGTTCAACCCGCAATCGATGTGGATCACATCGCCGCGCTGAATTATGGTGGCCTCTTCAGCCACACTGAGAAACTGTTGCGTCTTACCAGTCTCCTGACTCTGCCGCTGAACGCGCAAATCCGGCTGAAACCAAACATCCAGTCCCAGATTGTTTACCTGCTGCAGAAACCACCAACGAACATCGCCGACCGTTGTCTTCCCGGGAGTGATTACTTCATTCGAAAATGCGCGCTGCGTCAGCACGTCCGTCAACGCCACCGCAGTGCGATAGTGTTCGAGTTCCTCAGGCAAACGCGTGTCCATGTATTCGACGGTCAACGGAGCCGCCGAAACGAAACGCGAGGTATAGTTTGGCCCAAGTGTTTCAGTCAGAAATTTGTAGGCATCATAAGTCAGGCCGTCTGTTGCTCCCCGCATTCCTCCCATGTTGAGAGCGATGGTCTTCGGATTACGCTCTTCCACAATCCGGCGCAGGGTTGCCGCGATATCGCGGCCGGGTGGATTCAATAGCTCGAAAAAATACTTCAAGTGTTCTTCCGCATAACGGACCACCGCGATCCGATCGAGCTTATCGCCACCGCGATCGGCAAAGATAAAAAAATCGCGCCGGCCGACATACGGAAGCGGCGGTGCGATGTGGGCCGTAATGGGATCGGCATGAAACTCTTCGTTCGTCACGATCCACATCTCGATCTTTTGTTGGCGCATCATCGGAAGCAGCATCGTGTCGAGCCGTTTTTTCAGCCAACTCTCTCTGACAGCTTGTTGTTCACGCAGGGGCAGGAGTTTTGGAAGCGCTTCAATCTTCTTTTGCGTTTGCGAATAGATGGGGAAAGCCAGGAACAAAAGAAAACTACCAATCACAAAAAGGCGTCTTGCTGCTGGTCCGCTCATAACTCTCCTGAAATGCAATCGCATTAACGTGTATCCGCCGCTTGAGATCTCCATAATTCGAATCCGTCTTTCTTTAATGCTGCAACCAACCCGCGGCGCGACTTCGATCGCGCCGGTCGATAGTGCCAGTGGTAATAACCGTATTCGAGGCTTTGAAACTTTGAAAGCTCCTCGAATCCCAACCGACGCAATCCCGCCGCCAGTTTGCGTTGCATTGCCAACGACTTGGTGAGCACCTTGATCGTCTTATGAGTATCGATCGACAGGTTTGTTTGCCCCACCCGATCATAAGCGGTTAACGCCACGTGACCATTGCCGACTGTATCGTCCCACCGTCGGGTTAAGTAACTTTCGATCCGTTTGGGGGTGTTGAGTTTCTCATTAGTCCAAAATTCTTCACGCCCCTTGTCTTCCCAATCGGCGGCCAGCACCAGCCAGAATACTTTGATTGACGGAAGCCGGTTGACGAGCTCGATAAAGGTATTGAAAACGCGCTCTCCTTCAATCGCCGCTTCGATCTCGTAAATTCCAGCGCTCGTTTTCCCAAGCGAAAAACCCTCGCGGATGAGGCTGGAATCGAGGTCACCCTTAGTCGCCGACTCTATGATTCCGAACGGTGCTACAAACGACTTCTCTGATGGAAAGGAATATCTCACCGGAGAGTAAAAGACGCCGAGCTTCTCCTCCTGCATAAGGTCGTCCGGCAATGCGCTCGGGTCAGCGAAGTCCAGTTCGCGGGCGATGGGATCCATTATTCCCATCCTGGGACAAGCGCTAAGAATTTTCTCAAGCGCTGCTCCGGGATGTTTCCCGTGAGCCCAGAAGTCTTGAAAGTAGGAAAACTCCGGCCCAACGGATTCAATCATCACTTTGACCAGATCTTCGTCTGTCATTTGACGGCGCTCCGCGAGGAACAAACGTTCGTGTATTCAACTGTGGCTATTAGAATGCCGGATATCGCTCAACGCTAGGTTGAAAAAGCTTGGTTCTTAATTTGAGATCTTTTCTCTGCGGTCTCTGCGTATCTCAGCGCGCTCTGCGTTTCAATTGCTATTCAACCCGAGATCGCAAGATACGCAGAGACCGCAGAGTTCATTGTTCCTCACACCCTAATCAATAGACGAGATCAGCTCCGGACTCACCATCGTAAACGTGCAAGCACCGGGCTTCGGTAAGCAGAGCAGTGCTCCGCGCCGAACAATCTTCGTCGGCGAACTGTCAGGAAAAATCAGTTGATACTTGATCGTCTTCAGTTGTGACGCCAATGGTTTAATACTATCCGCGCCCTTGATGAACTTCACATCAACCACCTGCGCGTTGCGTGTCGCATCGGGCGCAAAGACAATATAAAACTCCGCCTCCGCAGGCGCTTTGAGTGCTGGTAATAGCTGACCTAGAGTAAAAACATTGTGCTCCCGCAGATCTCGCTTCGCGACTTCGAGCAACTTCTCCACCGCAGTAGGCGCAGCTAGTCGCATGAAACTTTCGCGAGCCTCCGGCATCGTACGAAGCGCGGCGGTGCCTTGCGCGTACAGGCCCAGTGCTTCGTCTTTTTTGCCGCGTGTCTCCGCCAGCATTCCCAGGTGATACGCAACATCACTGGCCTGGTAAACCAGCCACGCGGCCTTGAGAAATTTCTCCGACGTGTCCAGATCTCCTTTTTTGAAATGAACCCAGCCGAGCGTGTCCCAATACGCCGCCAGTGACGCAACATCCTCAAGATCTTCGATCTCGAGGTTTTCTGCTTCGAGATTACGCAGGTCTGTCGCAAGCGTTGTCACCGCCGACTCCGCATATCGCTGCGCCTTGTCGAGTTGCACTCCCTTTTCCGCAAGAAAGTAAGCCACGTCGTTCAGAACACCGGGACCACGATCGATTTTTAACGCTTCTTCAAAAGCATTGATCGCCTTCTGATTTTCCGAGAGATGCAGGTAAGCACTGCCGAGACTGACGTGAAGCATCACTTCTTCAGGGCTCAGCGAGATCGCGCGCTCGAGTTCCGGCACTGCCTCTTTATACTTGCGCGCTTCCACCAGGAGTTGGCCCAGGTTGGAATGCGCATACTGGTCCAACGGCGTCACTTCGATCTGCTTACGAAATGATTCTTCCGCTTTTACATAGTCCTGCTGCTGCCAAAACACACGGCCAAGCATGTTGTAAGCGTGATCGTCAAACGGATTCATTTTGGTCTGCTCACGCAACACCTGCACTGCTTCGTCATACTTATTCTGTTCAGTGAGCACGTAACCGAGATCGCGTCGAACTGTTTTGTGTTTCGGATCTTGCGCCACTACTCGCTTGAGCAGTTGTTCGGCGGTGTCGAAGTCTCCATTTTTTAACGGCGCCTGCGCAGCCTGCATCAGTTCTTCAGTTTTGGCTGAGTCTGGAATCGCAGGCGTGCCCGCGATGGTGGTTTCGAGTGAAAGTGCCTGGGCGGCGTCAGAGTGTGTGGCGGCGACAAATGCCTGGTAGTCGTGCAGGCGTTCGGCGGATAATTCACGCTGCCGCATCCTGAGAGTTCTTTCACCCAGCAGGGTTTGGCCTTCCAATTTGTACGTGGCCGCATACTCTGCATAGTCGCGGTTCACTTTTAACGGCAGCGGCAATCGTGCCTGATATTTCGCCGGGAACGTGAGTTTCAACTTGTAAGTGATGTCGATCGGCGGACCGAGTTCGAGCGGTTTTTTGCTGGTGGGCTTGCGACCTTCGAACGCCGACAGGTTGAATCGCGGAAAGGGAAGCTGGACTTTTAATTTCTTGCTGGACCAGTCGAGAAAGTCGTTGCTCGAGACGTTGAATTCAATCTCGAACGGTTTCTCGAGATCCGCGGGATCAGTCGCCTTTATATCGGTAACTTCACCCTGAACGCCTCCCGCCATCGAGAGATAGTAACCAAGATTCTTCCAATTACTTTTCGGCGTGCGGCGAAACATGAATCGCATAAACATTTCCGTGCAAAACAAGACGAGTGTGCGCGGACAGCTTGCCCAACTCGTTTACCGTGCCGTCGACGGTTACCGATTCCGAAGAGAGAAACGGAGGTTCGGCAGGCGTGGTTTCGAGCCGCGCGGCGCCGGCGATTGGAATCATCAACGCCTGTTTATTCCGCAGGCGCGGATTCAACAATCCCATCGGCGCAACTTCAGCCGTCGTGTCCGCCCAAAGTGTTTCCTGTCCTACCGGAATCGCGCTGATCACATGATCAAACTGTCCGGGCGAAGGAATGTCGACGTCGAGCTTGCGCGCCGAATTGATCAGCACCGGATACGCGCGCAGTCCGGTAGCGGCGAGCATCGAAGCAAGGAGAGTGTGCTTGTCTTTACAGTCGCCATATTGATTCGCCATTACGGCGGTTGCGGCGTGTGGCTGGTATCGACCCTGGCCGAGCGAAAGACTGACGTAACGAAAATTCTTGGCGACGTATTCGTAAAGGGCCGTGACACGGTCTTTCTCAGTCGCTCGCCCTTTGATGACTTCTTCCGCTTTAATTTTTATCTTCTCGTCGGGCACCACGCGTTCGCGTTGCAGGTCGGCGTACCACTGCCCGACTTCATCCCAGCTCTGAAAAGTCGTTAACTGAACGTGTGGACGGACCTCGTCCGGATCTTTTGGTTCTTCTTCTTCGGCGTCCTTTTCCTTTTCATTTTTCTTTTTCTTTTCTTCTTCTGCTTCGCTATCGGTTTTCAGGTTTGCGTGTTTCCAAACGTAGACGCGCCGATCGTTCTCCTCTTTGATCGTCGGTGCGAAGCCCGGCTCGGTTTTGAGTTTGACTTTACTGGCCGTGGGGATGTCCACGGTCAACTCATCGCTGAGCACGACGGCGCCCTTGGTTATAAAGTCATGCTCCACCCAAAAATGGTTTGGCGCCATCGCCGTGTGCATGTTCAGAACGAGGTGATACTCGAGCTGATCGCCGGGACGAAGACCCGGTACCGTGATGTGCTTTTGCCGAAGGTCAGTGTAAACAGGAGCTTCGCGCGCAACGGGCGCCGATAAATCCTGGATGTCTGAAGCGGTGGCGTTGACGACACTTCCATCAGCCTTTCGCACGCGCACGTAATTCATTTCCAACTTTTCATTCGCGGAGCTGTATGGAAAGACGAGTTGTCCAAAACGTTCCACACCCGCATCGCTCTGCACCTTTACCCGCAAACTCAGCTCACGCCGCCCGGTACCGTCGCGTTCATAGCGGTAAGCAGTACTCAAGTGTTCGATGACGACGGCTTCCTGCGAATAATCGGGTTTCTGGTTGGCGTGTTTGGGAGTTTTAGCGAGCGCTTGCGTTGGGAAGAGAATTGAAAAGGTTAGGAGTAGCGCAATGATCTGGGCACTGCCGGGGGATTGCATTTTTTTAAGTCTCCATTTGTCATGAGGGATTCCATCTGGTGACTCAGTCTACAAGACGGCCCACACCGTGTAAACAAATTGGCGCAACTTCTACACGGATTCTCATTACTTAGGTGGGATTATCCATCGCCCGCCTCCCAAGGGTGTGTTCTTCAAACCTCGTAGTATTACCGCGATATAACTGTGCCCAGATTTTTCCCCGACAAAAACCACGTACCACTGTGTTTGAAAAAGGGGTCCCCGAATGCCTGCCAGCATACTTGTCGTCGATGATGAGACGAATATTACAGGCGCCCTCGAGTTGCTTTTCCGAGATAACGGCTACGACGTAATCACCGCAGCCACCGCTGCCGAAGCCGAAATCCACCTCGCGCGCCATTGGTTTGATCTCGTATTTCTTGACTTGCGCCTCCCTGATGCCGACGGGATCGGGCTGCTCGAACGAATAAAACATACGGCATCAGAAACTGAAGTCGTGCTGATGACGGCGTACGGATCGCTTGAAGTCACTATTGAAGCGATCAAGCGCGGCGCCTTTTATTACCTCGAAAAACCGTTCACGTTCGAACAGGTACTGATACTCGCGCAGAGAGCATTGCAGTTCAACGAGATCAAGACCGAGAACCGGCTGCAAAAAATCAGCCGGCTGCCAGATCACGACGACTTCGGAATCGTCGGTAACAATCCGAAATTGCGCCAGGTTCGCGCCGTGATTCGTACTGCCGCTCCATCCGACGCGTCCGTCCTTATCGAAGGTGAATCAGGAACGGGCAAAGAGATGATCGCAAGTGCTTTGCACGTGCAAAGCGAACGCGCGCGACGGCCGTTCATTCGTATTAATTGCGCCGCTATTCCAGGCGAGTTGATAGAGTCGGAACTTTTCGGATATCGCAAAGGCGCTTTCACTGGAGCCCACAGCGATCGCCGCGGCTTGATCGAAGCGACTGCCGGCGGGACGCTGTTGCTGGATGAGATCGCCGAAATGCCGGTCTATCTTCAGACGAAGTTATTGCGCGTGTTGCAGGAGCGAACAGTGCGCCGCGTCGGCGACGAGCGGGAGATCGCCGTCGATTTTCGTTTGATCTGCTCGACCAATCGCGACACCGCGCAGATGATTCAGGATGGAACACTGCGCCGCGATCTCTATTTTCGCGTCAGCACCGTGCGCGTGAAAGTGCCTCCCTTACGCGAACGTCTCGACGATCTCGTGATGCTCAGCGAGACATTCCTGCTGCGCCTGGCGAGGAAGTACAAGAAACCGATGAGAGGAATTTCGCCGGCGCTCTTTTCAATTCTCATGCGTTACGACTGGCCGGGTAACGTTCGCGAGTTGGAAAGTGTTATCGAGCACGCAGTGCTATTCGCCCATGGTGATTACCTGATGCCGGAGGATCTGCCGGATCACCTGAATGCCTCGCCCGCATCGAGTTTTCGTTGTGTGATTCCGCCTTACTTAACAAAGGACGACATCGAGCGCGAGGCGATTGCGCAAACACTCGAACGAACTGGGGGCAATATTAAGAAGACAGCACAAATACTCAACTACAACCGGCCGACACTCTATCGAAAGCTCCGCCGGTTTGGCTTGCGCGCCGCGCTGCCGGCTGAAGATGTCACGCCTTCGCCAAACGAAAGCAATCTCCTGAATTAACGAAGAAGTTCCTCGCAAAGGCGCAAAGACGCAAAGAATAGAACAAGTCAGGAAGAGAGAGCACAAAGAATAGAACAGGTTAGGAAGAGAGAGCACAAAGAATAGAACAGGTCAGGAAGAGGGGCTTGCCCCCGCCCGTCGAACAGCGGGGGCAAGCCACCCTTCCCGACTTGTTCTAGTTCTGAGTTGTTCTAGTTCCGAGTTTTTCTGTTTTCAGTGGTGTGTTGCTTCAGCGGTTCTGATTGCTGCGGCTCCGTGACACGTGGTGAAACACACCGCCGGAAATCGTGACACGTGTTGCAACACACTTGTCGTTATTTTCTAAATAGATTGCAGGTATGGTTATTGCTCCCGGGTAGGGGCGAAAGACCTCACAAGGCACCTCACACAACCAAGACATTTCGGGGGCGAAAATGAACTTACAAAAGAGAGTGCAAGCGTCGGCCAGATCCATCTATTTCTGCCTGGTTTCAGTAACAATGATTCTGACGTGCATCGCCGTCGCGAACGCACAGGAGCCGGAGCCAGCGCCGGACGGTGAAGACATTATTATCGCGCCGAGTTGTGAGCGCACGGTCAAGGCTGACGTCGTCGCCTTCGATCAGCCGTTCTTTTACAACCGCCTCGGCGCTGTGAATCCCGCCGGCATGATCTACGCTCTCCGGCGCGACGTGAAAGCGAAAACAACCGCCGGACTCGTGCCCGGCAACGTTCTGCTCAAAGATTACAAGCGCGCGCGTCCCATCGTGCTGCGCATGAACGTCGGCGACTGTTTACAAATACTGTTTCAAAATCTCCTCGATCCCGCGCGCGCTGACGATAATCAACCTGCTACGCGCACTGCGTCGATCCATGCTGTCGGCTTAAACCTCCGAAACAGCATTCTTGACGACGGCTCCAAGGTGGGCACGAATCCCAGCAGTCTTGTCAGTCCCGGCAACACCATTACCTACACGTTGTACGCCGAAAAAGAAGGCAATCACCTGCTCTACAGCACCGCCGCCACAACCGGCGGTGAAGGAGACGGCGGCTCGCTGCCGATGGGATTGTTTGGATCGGTGAACGTCGAGCCACGCGGCGCTCAGTGGTATCGCAGCCAGGTAACGGAAAAAGACCTTGCGCTGGCCACGAAGAAGAACGCGGACGGAACGCCGATGACAACTGGGGGCGGCCAGCCCGTTCTCGACTACGACGCCGTTTATCCCATTAACAGCACGCGCCCCGCAGGCACTCCGATCCTGAAGATGCTCGATGCAAACAACAACATCGTACATTCGGATCTCAACGCCATCATCACCGGACCAGGCCGCGGCAATTTCCCGGCCGGCACTTATCGCCCGAATCCGGTCGAACCGGATCGCAATCAGCCGTTCCGTGAATTCACGGTTGTCTATCACGATGAGATAAAGGCGGTGCAGGCGTTTCCGCAGTTGAAAGACGAAAACAATGGCGAATTTCCAATCCGCTCGCGTTCACGCTCCACAGCGTTCGCGACGCTTTCGCGATCAATTACGGCACCGGCGGCATCGGCGCTGAGATCCTTGCAAATCGCTTCGGCGTGGGACCGATGGCAAAGTGCACCGAATGTTTGTTCGAAGAGTTCTTCCTGTCTTCGTGGACTGTCGGCGACCCTGCGCAAATCGTAGACGTGCCGGCCAACACCACCAACAGCTCAGGCGTTTTGATTACCGGGCCGAAGGCGACGAAAGTGTTCTTTCCCGACGATCCGTCAAACGTTCACCACGCCTATCTCAACGATAACGTCAAGATGCGCGTGGTACACGCCGGTCCGAAGGAACATCACATTCACCATTTGCACGCGCACCAGTGGCTGCACACACCGGAGAGTGACAATTCAACGTATCTCGACAGCCAGGCACAGGGACCAGCTATCTCGTTCACCACTGAGATCGCGCACGGCGGTGGCGGCAACCGTAATAAGACACCGGGCGACGCCATCTTCCATTGCCATTTTTATCCTCACTTTGCGATGGGCATGTGGGAACTGTTTCGCGTTCACGACGTCTTCGAAGCGGGTACGCAACTCGACATCAACGGCCGACCGACCGCCACGTCGCGCAAGTTTCCCGACGGCGAGATCGCGGCCGGAACACCGATACCCGCAGTCGTTCCGATTCCGACAATCGCGATGCCGGTGATGCCGACTGCGAGTTTCCAGGGTTATCCGTTTTACATTCCGGCGCAAGCCGGTCACCGGCCGCCGACACCGCCGCTCGACTTGATCGACAATGGTGGTTTGCAACGTCACATCATCATCGGCGGCACCGCTGTTCACCACAAAGAACACCTGCCTGCTTTCAGTCTGGACAAAGCGCGTCTCGATTTTGATAAGTCGCTGGTTACCGCTCAGGCCGTGGCAGTTCCGGAAGCCGGGAACGCCACAGAGATAGCCGCCATGAATTTTCACGCGCGTGCGCACGCATCCGAGTTTTACTCCCGAAGGCGTCGCCGCAAACTTCATCACCAATGGCCGTCCGAAAGTCGCGCGGCGCACCATTCGCCGATCCCTGTGTGACGATACGGGAAACGCCGCCGGCGTGCCGCGTCTGTACAAGAGCGCGAACATTCAACTCGACATCAAACTCAACAAAGCGGCCTGGCACTTCCCGCAATCGCGTATCTCGGCGTTGTGGGCTGACGTGAAGCCGACACTCGACGGCACGCGCCCGCCCGAACCGCTCTTCTTCCGCGCCAATACAAACGATTGCATCACGTTCCACACACCAACCTGGTGCCACGTGTTTACGTGCAGGACGACTTTCAGGTCCGCACGCCGACTGACACGATGGGCCAGCACATTCACCTCGTGAAGTTTGACGTGCTTGCCTCGGACGGCGCCGCAAACGGTTTCAACTATGAGGACGGAAGTTTCAGTCCGGAAGAAGTCATCGAACGCATTCGCGCCATTCGCAAATTCAATGGCTGTATCGGTGTCGACTCGGGCGACACGCGTGACGGCACGTTCACGTGTCCGAAAGCCAAGGCGCATCCGTTCTTCGGCACGCTCGGAGCACAGACAACAGTTCAGCGCTGGTATGCCGACAACGTGCTCAACAATCTCGGGGTCGGATCGAACGTTGCGCACAGTCTTCACGCACGATCACTTTGGCCCGTCCACTCACCAGCAAACAGGTCTTTACGCGGGTCTGGTGGTTGAGCCGCAAGGCTCCAAGTGGCGTCATCCGGAGACGGGCGTGTTCTTTGGCGGCGCCGGCATGGCGCCACGTTTTGACGGTGGTCCAACAAGCTGGCGCGCGGACATTATCACTTCCAACGTCGCCGAGAGCTATCGCGAGTTTCTTTTGGAGTTTGCCGATTTCCAACTTGCGTATGACGGGGTTCGTCCAGTCAATCCGCCCGCGAAAAACGAGCCTGGTCTTGCCGTTCCTGCTCGAGCCGGCGGAGAAATGTCCGGGCAGCAGCTTCACACCACCATGTCCGGAAGCGATTGCGGCGGCCGACGTCGGCACGATGAGCGTTAACTATCGTAACGAACCCATTGCGTTGCGCGTCCGCGATCCGGCGACGAACAAGCAGGCCGCAGGTCTCGCAGGCAATCTTTCGCACGTCTATCGTTCAAACGTTTTACGTGCTGACGGGCGGTTCAACTTGCAGCCAAACTTCTATCCGCCGCTGACAGCGGACGTGCAACCGGGCGATCCGTTTACGCCGTTGCTGCGTGCGTATGAAGACGATCCGGTCCAGATTCGCATTCTGGTCGGCGCGCACGAGGAAGGTCACAACTTCGGAGTCAACGGCATCAAGTGGAAGTTTGAACCTTCAGATCCGAATTCGGGTTTCCGCAATAACCAGATGATGGGCATCTCCGAGCACTTCGAGTTTGTCGTGCCGAAACTGCCGCATAAGTCCGACGGCAAGACCGCGGACTTATCTCTATCAACCCGGCAAAGGGTGTCTGACGATCAGTGGAACGGTCTGTGGGGCCTGATGCGAGTCTACGCAACGAAGAAAGTTGACTTGCTCGAGCTGCCAAACAATCCCAAGAACAACACGCTCGATTGGACCAACCAGGGCAGACTTCAATGGCGTCTGTCCGAAGATAGCGCCAGTGCGAACAATAAAAGTGACCGCGAGTACGGCGAAGAAGGCTGCTTCCGGGCGGCACGCTGGTTTACAACTCGCGCGAGACGAACGGCGGCAAGCTTCACGATCCGACGGCGATCATGTACTTCCGCACGGAAGATCTCGATCCCGCTGACCGGTGTAGCTCAAACCAGGCGTCGCGATCGAGCCGCTCATCCTGCGCGCGAGTGCCGGTGAGTGTATCGAGCTCGCGCTCACAAACAACCTGCCCGCAGGCACGCAATTCGATCTCGACGGCTTCAACACGCTGCCGATGATCGTGGACAGGTTCAACGCCAACCAGGTCAGACCATCGCAGCATGTCGGACTGCATCCGCAACTGGTTTACCAGGACGTCACGCAGAAGCGACGGCATGAACGTCGGCTTCAATCCGGTGCAGACCGCTGCTCCGGGAGCAAACAGTTTCTTACCAGTGGTACGCGGGCGACATGATTACCGGACCAAACAACACCGGCGTGGCCACGCCGATCGAGTTTGGCGCCACCAACCTCTCGCCGGCCGATCCGATCAAGCACACGAACAAAGGCGCCATCGGCGCGCTCATCATCGAGCCGAAAGGATCGTTCTGGAATGACGCGTTTGGCTCGCGCGCTCAGGTTAACATCACTCAAGCCGACGGTATTAATTCCGCGAGTTTGTGACGATCTTCCAGAACGACATCAATCTTCGCTTCAACGGGCTCAACGGAGAGGCGACCACTGAATTAACGGTATCGCGGTGCCGAACCTGGCCGAGGCGGAAGATCCGGAAGACTCAGGTCAGAAGGCTGTCAACTATCGCACCGAGCCACTTTGGAAACGCCTCGGATTCGCGCCCGACACGCCGCTCGATCAAACGCGCGACTTCGATCTTCACGAATGTACTTGACAAATTCCCAGGTCGGCGGTGATCCGGTAACGCCGGTGTTCACCGCCGGTGCGGGCGACGGGGTCCGCATTCGAATGCTCCATCCCGGGGGCCACCCGCGCAACGATAACTATTTGTTGCACGGTCATATCTGGGAAGAAGAGCCTTACGTCAACGGGTCGCAGGCGCTCGGCAGCAATCCGCTGTCAAATTGGGTTGGTTCGCAGGTCGGAGTTGGACCAGGCACTCATTTTGACTTCCTTCCGAAAGGCGGAGCGGGTGGCCGCTTCCGTATGCCGGGCGACTATCTCTATCGCACGTTCAAATCGTTCCATTTCGACGGTGGGATCTGGGGGATCTTCCGAGTTCGCCAATCTGACCCGCCGCCAGACAAGCTGTCCGCCGTGTCCGAAGGGCATGGAATGTCTGGACGTTGTGTACAATTTCCGGTTACGCAGTACGGATAACTAAATCAGATGGGCAAACACTACCACTATTGGCCACCCTGCTTGTCTGCGCCTTCGCTTCGGTCTCGGGACAGCGAGGGCGCAGGACAAGTCGCAGAAGATCGTCAAAGAAGGTGTCGAGATCGAGTTCACCATTGAGCCCGCGACGTCGCAAACGAAAGCAAAGGAATTGATGGCGGGGCAGGACGCGGTGTTCCGATTCAAAATCCGTGACACTGCGACGAAGACACCGCTTTCGGGGGTCAGACCCGCGGCCTGGATCGCGCAACGTGAACGGCCTGGACCACTGGGTCCGGATCAGTGTCGGGCAAAGGTGCAATCGTTCCTTGCAGGGCAGCCTGCGTTCGCGGCCTGACGTAGATCTCAACACCTATCACTTGCTTGCACTCAATCGAGGAAGCGAACATCTCGGTAATCGATCCACTCCTGGGTTTCGGCGGCAGCAAGCTGCTGACGCTTGTGATGCTGAAGAGTCCGGGCGAGGATTGGGTGCTGACGCCGATCGTTCGAAGTTGTTCGTCAGCATGCCGCGAGTCAATCAGGTTGCGGTTGTAGACACGACAACGTGGAAAGTCGTTGCGGAGATCGAAACGGGCGTTAAACCAAGGCGTGTCGCTTTGCAGCCTGACGAAAAATATTTGTGGGTTGAGATGAGATGGCGTAACCGTTATCGATACGGCGAAACTGAAAGTCGCAAAGCAGATTGACAACCGGCGCGGGTCATCACGAGATCGCGTTCGGTGCCGATAACAAATTCGCATTTGTAACCAACCGCGACGCCGGCACGCTTTCGGTCATCGACGTTGCAAAACTAAGAAGCTCAAGGACGTAAGGAAACCGGCAAGCCCGCCTCGTCGATAGCTTTCTCTCCTCTCAGCAAGGCGCTCTACGTGACGAATGACGTTGAGGCAGTATTGCCGTCGTCGATTCGGGGAGTCATAAACTGCTCGCAAAGATCGCGGCAAAACCAGGACTCAAAACGGTTCGCTTCGCGCCCGGCGGTCGCTGGGGATTCGTGCCTAATCCGTCAACCTCGATTGTTTATATCTTCGACGCTTCCTCTAATCGCCTGGTTCACGAGCAGGCTGTCGGCGAAGCTCCGGACCAGGTCGCCTTCTCTGATAAGTTCGCCTACGTGCGTTCGCTCGGCAGTGATCAGGTGTCGGCTATCCGTCTGGTACCGTCGGCGGACAAGTTGACGTGGTGAAGTTTCCCGGTGGGCAGAACGCGCCGGGAACTGCAAAAGCCTTCGCGTCGAGTGCCGATGCGTTTGTGCCCGCGCCGGAGGCCAACTCGATGCTGCTCGTGAATCCGGCGGACAAAATGATCTACTACTACTCCAAAGGCATGGCTGCGCCGATGGGTAATTTCCAAAACTATCGTCGCGTGCCGCGGGCGGTGAAGGTCGTAGATCGCAGTTTGCGCGAAGAGACGCTCGGCGTTTACTCGACCACGGCCCGGCTTCCGAAAAGGGTGTTTACAACGTTTCACTCCTCGTCGACTCGCCGCGCGTGGTCCATTGCTTCGAAGCGGTTGCGAAGTCGAATCCGCTGATCAAGCCGGCTCAAAAAACGGCGCTGAAGATCGATTTCCTGAATAAAGAGACGTCGTTCAGCGGCGGCGCAGATCAAAAGATTCGCTTCCGGCTGACGAACGTCAAAACTAACAAGCCGGCGGGCGATTTGAAGGACGTCGGCGTTCTTGTTTTTCTCTCGCCGGGCACGTGGCAGCAACGCCACATCGCCAAGGCTGTCGGCGACGGTGTTTATGAGGTCACGGTAAACATGCCTGAAAGCGGAGTTTATCTCGTGTTTGTGGAGAGTCCGTCGCAGCGAGTTCGCTACAGCCAGTTGCCTTACATGACCCTGCACGCAGACGCTCCACGCCAGACTTCGGCCGGCGGAAAACGAAAAATGAACGCGTTGCGGTGCGTTCTTTATGTTGTTCTGATCGCATTCCCGTTTGCGGCGGAAGCTCAGAGTCTCACTGCGAGCGAGCGCCGTGGGAAAGAGATTTACCTGCGCGGCAACAGTCCGTCGGGACGAGAGATCACCGGGCGCATCGGTGAGGTCGAAGTGCCCGGCTCCACCGTCAGTTGCGGCGGTTGCCACGGTCTGCGTGGTGAAGGCAAAACTGAAGGCTCCGTGACCGCGGGTAACCTTACCTGGCCCAACCTCCTGAAGCCTTACGGGCACAAACATCCCACCGGACGCACTCATGGTCCATTCGACGAATCTTCTTTCATTCGCGCCGTCGTAAACGGTCTCGACTCGAGCAACAACGAACTGCTCGCCGCCATGCCGCGTTACAACTTATCCGCGCCGGATATGTCCGATCTGATCGCGTATCTGAAGCGCATCGACTCGGATCTCGATCCCGGTCTCACTGACAGCAGCGTCCGTGTCGGTTTTGTTTTGAATTCACAGGGGCCCCTGGCCGATGCGAGCTCGGCAATGAAAGACGTCTTCGCCGCCTACTTCGACGATCTCAATAAACGCGGTGGGATTTTTAATCGCCTGATCGATCTGAAGATCGCGGACGTGGGAACTGGTGGCGCCGCGACGGTGGGCGTCGCACAAAAGTTTGCTCGTGACGAACAGATATTCGCTTTCATTGGCGGCTTGACCGCAGGCATCGACGATCAGGTAGCAACTTTTGCGCGCAATGAAGAGGTGCCTTTCATTGGACCATCGACGCTTCTGCCGCACGCTGAAAATCCCGTGAATCGATATCTCTTTTACCTGCTGCCGGGAATCGCCGAGCAAGCGGTTTCTTTAGTTGATTTTGCGGCGGCGCAGTCGGATTTGCGTACTGCATCGCTCGCGATTGTTTACAGCGATAATGTGCTTGGCAGCGCCGCAGCCGTCGCAGCAGAGGCGCAGGCGAAAAAAGTCGGCCGCAACATCGACAGGAAGCAAGTCTACACGCCAGACACTTTCGACGCGGCTCGCATTGTCGCCGATCTGAAAGCCCGGAACGCGGGAGCAGTCTTCTTTTTTGGATCGGGAAAAGAACAGTTGTCTCTACTCGCCGAGGCTGAAGCAGCGGGTTGGACGCCACCCTTCTTTTTTCTCGGAGCCATGGCAGGGAAGGATCTTCCGACTTCAGCCGGAGCTTTCAAAAACAGGATCTTCATCGGTATGCCGAACGTGCCTGCGGACATTACACCCGAGGCCGTTGCGGAATTTCGATCTCTGCACGAGAAATACAAGTTTGCTCCGCGTCATACTGCCTCGCAGCTTGCGGCATTTGCGGCGGCGAAAGTTTTTGTGGAAGCCTTAACACGCGCCGGTAAAGATCTGAGCCGCGAAAAACTCATCACTACTCTCGAAGGTTTATATGAGTACCAAACCGGCGTCACCCCGCGCATAACCTTCGGACCCAACCGCAGGATCGGCGTCATCGCCGCGCACGTTGTGGCATACTAGACTTACCATCCATAGAACCGGGAGAAGTCATGACGAGACTTTTATTTTCGATACTTATATCTCTACTTACGGCATCAACGAGTTTCGCACAGGATTGCGGCTGCGAAGACAAGCCACTCCCGGACGTGCTCTCCGTGGTTAACGGCGTGAAGATAACTGCGAAAGATCTCGATCCCGCAACGCAGACGCGTATCACCGAGCTGAAGCAGCAGGTTATCGGCGCGCGGGCGCGTGAGCTCGATCTGCAAATCAACAGTCTATTGCTTGAAGCCGAAGCGAAAAGGCTGAAAGTGACGACGAAGAAACTCCTCGAAGACGAGGTTGTAGCGAAAGTCCAGGAGCCGACGGAAGCTGAAGCACGCAAATTCTTTGACGAGAAGAAAGCGAACATCGAGAGTTCAGTTGGGCCGGTGCAGTTCGAACAAGTCAAAGATCGTATCGTAGCCCACCTGCGTGAAGAGCGGCAGCAGGAGATCGCAAAAAAACTGGCGGAGCGCTTACGTGCAGCCGCCGACGTGAAAGTCCTCGTGCCGAATATTACTCCGCCGTCGACTCCCGCGGATCGGCAGCGTTTGTTTGCGACGGTCAACGGTCAAAAGATCACCTCGGCACACATAGAAGACAGTCTTCGTCCGCTCGTTTTTAATGTTCAGGAAGAGATGTACAAGGTACGACGCGGCGATCTCAATCTGAAGATCAACGATCTACTGCTGTCGCAGGAGGCGCAAAAGCGGCAATTGACGACGCGTGCCCTGCTCGATGCGGAAGTTAATTCGAAAGTGTCGGCGATCACGGAGGCTGACGCGCAGAAGTTTTACAATGAAAACAAGGAACGCGTGAATGGCGGGTTCACGGAGTTGAAGGATCAAATCATTCGTTATCTGCAGGACACCGAAAAGAACAATCGTCAACTCGCATTCGCCGAGAGTCTTCGAAAAACTGCGTCGGTCCAGGAATTTCTCACACCGCCTGAAGCGCCGGTCTTTACGATCGCCACGGATGATCAACCAGCCGTTGGCGATGCGAAGGCGCCGGTGACGATCGTCGAATTCACTGACTTTCAATGCCCTACGTGCGCGCGAATGCATCCTGTGCTCGAACAGGCTGGTGAAGGAATACACTGGCCGCGTGCGACTCGTCGTGCGTGATTATCCGCTCACGCAACACGAGAACGCGTTCAAAGCCGCGGAAGCCGCGGAGGCCGCACGCGAGCAGGGTAAATACTGGGAATACACGGCGAAGCTTTTCGCGAATCAATCGGCGCTGGGGGTGGACCAGCTCAAACAGTATGCGACTCAAGTCGGGCTGGACCGGGCAAAATTCGATGCTGCTTTGGATAGTGGAAAGTTCAAAGCGCAGGTAGAGCGCGACATTCTTGACGGAAACAAACTCAACGTGAGAGGCACGCCCTCGCTCTTCGTCAACGGCAGGCCGGTATCCGATATCTCATACGAAGGCCTCAAGCGCGCGATCGACGCCGTGAAATAACAGCTCGCCTAAGTCCTGGTACAGGAGCGGGGGCAAGCCACCCTTCCTTACTTGTTCTATTCAACGGCGTTCATTCAACCTGTTCACTCACGAACGAGTCACGAAGCGCGCCGTTGTCCTATTCATTAGGCATCGAAAAAGAACAAGTCAGGAAGGGAGGCTTGCCCCCGCTCTTCCGGTTCAAGATCGTGGTAATACATGTTCTCGCTTCGCTAATATCCGCTTTATTTGTTCGTAAGCAGCGATCCACTCAGGCGAGTCCTTAAAGACCTGGTTGCACCCGTCGCGCTCAACACGATCAGACAATGAGGCTGACTCCTCGCATTGATGCAGTTGCTTCAACCTCGCGAGCAGTCGTTTGGTGTTTAGCTTTTCGAGTTGGGCGACGGGTATTGGTTTGATGGGCCGGTGCTTCATAAGAGCACGATTATGACCCTGGCTGACTGACAAGGCAACAATATGCCATAAGCGATGCGTACAGTTATTGCGGCTTGATTTTTCTTGACACGACCCCGTCAAAGGGAGTATACCCTCCGCTCATTACGAACGAGAGTCTTGCTCCCTCTCCCCCAGGGATCTCACTCCCGCCTGTTCCTTAACATCCAGTAGCACAAGCAAGGTAGTAGTTACGGTCAGATAATTTCACCAACTGAAAGGGCTGCTGTTTCTCCGCGTCGGAAAGGTCACTGAGCCGCCTGGCTCGCACAACCCTCGTCTTCGCCGACCATCATAGAGTCCTCGGCTAATCCTTTTTCACGCCTCTGCCAATTCAGGCGTGCCGCAACTGAATCATCGCATTATGTCAACGCTAAGATTTCAATTGTTCGGCAAGCTCAACGTTCAAAACGACGCCTGCTCGGTGATTGGTCTCGACGGCCGCAAGGAGCAGGAGTTGTTGTGCTATCTGCTGGTCCATCCCGATCGTCCTCATGCGCGCGAAACACTCGCGAGCCTGTTATGGGGTGAGACTTCGACAGAAAAGTCGCGAAAATATTTACGCCAGGCCCTCTGGCATCTCCATTCGACTTTGAAAGCCGCCCATCCCGAGGGCTTGCAGTTTCTTTCCACCGAACACGACTGGGTGCAACTCAATCTCAACGCCAGTTGCTGGGTTGATGTGACGACCTTCGAGCACGCCTTCACGAACACTCAAGGTGTTCCGAGCAAGCAGCTTGATCGAGCCGGCGCAGCATCGCTGAAAGACGCGGTGGAACTCTACCGTGGAGATTTGCTTGACGGTTGGTACAGCGACTGGTGTCTCTTCGAACGCGAACGCCTGCAGAACATGTACCTCACCATGCTCGACAAACTGATGAACTACTCGATGGATCATCAGGAGTTTGAAGCGGGCATCGGCTACGGTTCGGAGATACTTCGTTACGACCGTGCCTCGGAACGCACGTATCGACAGTTGATGCTGATGAAGTATTCAGCCGGAGATCGCAGCGGAGCACTGCGGCTTTACGGCCGGTGCGTCGCCGCTTTGCATGAAGAGCTGGCTGTAAAGCCGGAAAGTCACACGACCGCCATTTACGAGCAGATCCGCACAGGACGTATCGATCCGGCAACGCCGGCAAGCGCCGTTCCCGATTCTTCGTTGACTGAAGTGCTCGACCGTCTCAAACGACTTCAGCTAGTTCTCTCCGCCGTCCAAAAACGCGTGCAGCGCGACATCGCCGCCGTCGAACAGGGATTCAAAATCAGCTCCAAGTAAAAAAACTTCCTCGCAAAGGCGCAAAGGCGCAAAGAAAAGCTTCTAGAAACGCGTTAGCGCTTTGCGCCTTTGCGCCTTTGCGAGGAAATTCTCGTGGAGACGCTCCACCAGACGGCCAAAAGACCCTCCGCCGTCCGCCCCTCTGCTAAGACTACGCGTGTGTCCGACGCTGACGAGGAAACCTGGGAATGCCTGAGTCAAATGTGCACTCTTTCATCGTCAAGCTTTGGTTGGAAGACGAAGTGCAGCGCAAAGGGGCGAGTAGTTGGCGTGGCTATATCACGCACGTCCCCAGCGGTGAACGGCGTTATCTAAAGGAGCTTCAGGACATCGTTGCCTTTATCAGGCCGTACGTCGGCGACGTTGACACAACTTTTATTTCGCAGGTTCGCCGCTGGTTGAAGTCGTAGGAGGACGCTTTGGCAGGCTTTGCCGGGATAGCCGCAGCCGGGAGAAGCATCGAGATGTTGCTCAACTCGTGCTTCGAGGATTTGCAGCCGCTCGATCCGCCGCCACCTGAGCCGCCGGGAAACAAAACGAAAGCCGTCCTCGTGCGCACCTCGGATTTCGAATCGGCTAACGTGCCCACGCGGATTGGCTCACCTGCGTTATCGATCTTTCTCTATCGCGTTGACTTCAACAGGGTCATGCGGGCGGCATGGGCCGCAACCAGCGAACGTGACGGACGCGCGCATCTCGCTCTGGATCTCCACTACCTGATCACGCCGTGGGGCGAGAACGCTGAAGAGGAACACCGCATCCTGGGCCGCGCGATGCAGTGTCTCGACTCAACGCCGATTCTCACTGGTCCATTGCTGCACTCATCGGGTGAATGGGACGCCGGTGAATCAATTCAGGTAGTGCTCGAAGAGCTTTCAAGTGAAGCCGTGATGCGAATGTTCGACTCGTTGCCGACCGACTACCGTTTGAGCGTTGCGTACGTGGCGCGTGTGATGCGGCTCGATAGCCTGGTCCCCGCTCCTGAAGGTCCTGTGATCACGGCGATTACAGGGATCACACCGACGACGAAGATATGAACGCGTTTCTCCCCAGCCGCTATGTGGAAAGAGTGGAGCGGCTCGCGCTTGGTATTGAGCCTATGGACGCTTTGCATGCCCGCCAACTGAGTTACGCATTGCGCGTCGAACACGACGGCACGCATCTCGGCCTGCGCCGCCCGCTGATCGAACATCACAGTTCGAATCGCTATGCACTGCGTTACCAGCCAGGCCTGCCGGCGTCAGTGGATCTGAGGTTCTTTGATATCGCCGAAAGGTTTTACAGGCCTGAAAAAGATCGCCGTCGTATCGTGCCCCGCCGTTTAAGCATTCCGATTCTGAGTCTCGCCGACGTCGAAGCGGCTGAAGAGACTGAAGCCCAGGCAGCCAACAAAAACTCGAAAGACTTCAAGCGGCGTATTCGCCGTCCCGTCTTTTTCCCGGGGGCTGCTTACGACTTCAATCCTACTGCGACAGGTTTACGTGGACGCGTGATACGCGGCGGCCAGCCTATGCGCTGGGCTCGTGTCGAAGCGAGACTCGCCGGCACGGCTCTCGTCGTGGGCCGCGCGCATGGCGACGATCGCGGCGAGTTTTTGTTGTTGATTAACTCAGCGGTGACGACCGGCAGCACGCTCCCGAAACCACTCAACATCGATGTGATAGTGAGAGGTCCGGCCACCGCTCCGACGCCTGCTTCACCTGATTTACCGATTCTCGATCCATTGTGGGACTTGCCGTTGGAGTTTCTTGCGGCGCCGGGAGCTGCCGATCCGGTTGCCTCCGGCGAACAGCCGCCGAATCAACCACCCGCGCAAAACTACACGGCCAGCGTTACCCGAACAGTCGAATTCACCCTGGGCAAATGCCTTAGCGGAGCAGAAGACTTTGTGATCACTTAGCGCCACATGCGCTGCAAAAAAGGAGTTCCTTCATGCCCGAATACTTAGCACCTGGAGTTTACGTCGAGGAAGTCAGCTTCCGCTCGAAGTCGATCGAAGGAGTGCCGACGAGCACGACCGGATTTTCCGGCCTCGCTCACTATGGCCCGGTGCGATATCCGGGTGGTCCAAAAAATCCGGAGCCGCGTTTGATCACCAGCTTCACCGAGTTTGAACGCGTGTACGGATCGCTGAACGAGCTGGAGATCGCCGGGGGACGTCCGGCCTACCTGGCCCATGCGGCGCGCGCCTTTTTCGATAACGGCGGTAAACGTTTGTACGTTTCGCGCGTGTACCGGCCGCGTGACGGCGACGTCAATCTCGGAGTCGCGAGCCGCGCGATCACCGACGGCGCGCTGACGGCGACGTGGAAAGCGCGTTGGCCCGGCTCGATGGGAAATGTGCTCGTCCAAACTGTTCCGGTGCGCTCGCGTGTCACTGTTTCTGCCGCGGGCAAAGTGCAGCGTGTGAAAGACGGTGCGGTGATCGAAGTGCTTGCGGCGGGCACGACGCCGCCGGCTGCGAATGCTCCGATCACGCTCGCAAACCTGCGCATCGTGCAGATCGATCAGGACGGCAATCAGACTTTTGATGGTGGCGCGGCGCCGGCGTCGACAAACGTCGTCCATCTCGTCGAGCTGATGGTCCTGGTCCAGTCAGGCAACGATCGAAGTGATCAGTACAGCGAGCTTGGCGGCGACCCCGCGCAAACTCGCTACATCGGCACAATCCTTCAAAAAGACGATCCGGCGGATGAAAACGCCCTCATTTATCTCGAGTGGGACACCGGCGCAGCGGGCGCGACCGCCGCGAGTCTCATGGCCCTATTAACTTCGGCCACCGCCACCGGACGACTCATAAACGGCAACGACGGCGACATGCCCTTAGCGGCAGCCTTCGCCGGCTCCGAAGCCGATCCTGACGATCCACTCAAGACCGCCACCGGTCTCGCGGCGCTCGGTGACATCACGACATCGCGATCGTCGCTATGCCTGACGCTGCGACACTTGATACCGAGCTGGAAGTTTTTACGGCGACCCAGTCGCTCATAACTCACGCCGAGAACCTTCGCTATCGGATCGCTGTAGTCGATGGTCCACCGGCGAGTTCGATGAACGAGATACGACGGTTCCGCGGGAAGTTTGATAGCAAGTATGCGGCGATGTATCACCCGTGGATCGAGATCCTCGATCCCACGCAACGTGCGGCACAGGGCCGGCCGCCGGCGCGTCTGCTGCTGCCGCCTTCGGGTTTTGTGAGCGGAATTTATGCGCGTTCGGACATCGAGCGCGGCGTACACAAGGCGCCCGCCAATGAAATCGTCCGCGGTTTGACACGCTTCGAGGCCAACATCAACAAGGGCCGCCAGGATGTTCTGAATCCGGAAGGAATCAACGCGCTGCGTTTCTTCGAAGGCCGTGGGAATCGTGTTTGGGGCGCGCGCACCATGAGCTCCGATCCGGAGTGGAAGTATGTCAACGTGCGCCGGCTTGTTTATCTACATCGAACACTCAATCGACAAGGGCACGCAGTGGGCGGTGTTTGAACCAAATGGTCCACGCCTGTGGGCCAACATTCGCCAGACAGTGGAAGACTTTCTCCTGGTGCTCTGGCGCGACGGCGCGCTGCTCGGCGACAAACCCGATCAAGCTTATTTCGTTCGCTGCGATCGCACGACCATGACGCAAAACGATCTCGACAACGGCCGGATGATCTGCCTGGTCGGCGTGGCGCCGGTGAAGCCGGCTGAATTTGTCATCTTCCGCATTGGCCAGTGGACCGGCGATGCGAAGGTTTAGCGCGCAGCATATAGGAGGAGAAAACAATGCCGACTGAACGTGCAAATCCCTACGGCGCATTCAACTACATGGTGTCGTTAAACGATAAGAACGACGATCCCGCCGATATCTTCGGTGGCTTCTCGGACGTCAGCGGGCTCGGAATGGACGTTAACTACTCCGAGTATCGCAACGGCAACGAGAAGTTCAACACCCCGCGAAAGATCCCAAACACTCACAAGGTCGACGACGTGACGCTCAAGCGAGGCCTGGTCGGGCAGGACGAAACTCTTTGAGTGGATCAAGGCAGTCGCCGACGGAGCTTATGCGCCGACGAACGTCACGGTCACGCTGCTCGACGAAGCGCGCCAGCCGGTCGCGACGTGGGTCCTGCGCAATGCCCAGCCAAAGAAGTGGTCTGGTCCAACGCTCGCAGCCAAAGGCGGCGGCGAGGTCGCGATGGAAGAGTTGCAACTGGTCCACGAGGGTATTGAGTACAAATAGGGTTGGTGATAACGCTGAAAGCGTTCGCTAATTTCAGCCCGGTGATAATAACGCTGAAAGCGTTCGCTAATTTCAGCCCGGTGATAATAACGCTGAAAGCGTTCGCTAATTTCAGCCCGGTGATAATAACGCTGAAAGCGTTCGCTAATTCCAGCCCAGGGTTGCTTCAACCCTGGGTTAGAAAAATTACCAGGTAATTAAACGCTGAAAGCGTTAGGCATGTGCGGGAATAACCCTTTCAGGGTTGAAGAAATCTATAGATGGATCTGATCCCAGGGTTGAAGCAACCCTGGGCTGAAATTAGCCAACGCCTTCGGCGTTGAAGCCGACGCCGACGGCATAAATAGGCGTTGAAGCCGACGCCTGACGGCGTAATAGGAGTTCAAGCCGACGCCGACGGCAGTAAATAGAGTTCAAGCCGACGCTTGGCATTTAACTAATCATGTCCGTACCGATTCGCATACCGACTGGAGCCCCGGGAATCTACAAGCTCCCTGATTCTCCGCTTCGCGCACTCACGGGAGTGCGGATGGACGTGTGCGCTTTCGCGGGTGTCGCGCCGCGTGGACCAGTGCGCGTGCCCGTAGTCAATGAGCTGTGGCGTGACGACGTGCCGTGCGTCGAGCCGGGCCGGCCGCGTCGACGCACGGTTCCGGTAGCGCTCGAAAGTTTTGACGACTATCGACGCCTGTTTGGCGGTTTTGAAGGACCAGGGTTGTTGCCCTACTCCGTAGCTGCATTTTTCGAACAAGGCGGACGTCGCGCTTATGTCTCGCGGATCGTTCATGACTATGAAAAACCGGAGGATAACGGCGCCGGTATCGCAAACGGCGTAGTTCCCGGCGTCGCTCCGGATCTCAAACTTCACGCGCGCAGTGAAGGCACGTGGGGCAATCTTATTCAGGCAACGCTTGATTACACTTCGACGCCGCTCGTCTTCGAGCTCGCGACGACGGACGAGTTGCGAGTGGACCAGAACGTCAGGTTGTCGTCCGGCACGTTGCTGCGATTGACACTCGCGGACGCACAGCGCGTTTTGCGTTTCGCCGTGAGCGTTACGCGGCAGCCGCGCCAAAGCGCGCCCGGCTTCTTCCTCGAAGCCGTGTTCGATCAGCCTGTTATCACCGCCATCGTCTCCGCCGAAACTATCGAGGGCGTGCTCACGATCGACGACGGCGACGATCGAATCGAACATCACGAACAGCTCGGCTTGTCAGCGCTTCATCCGCGTTGGATGGCGACTGTTCTTTGTTACGAATCACAGCTTGTTTATCCGGATGCGAGTTGGAGCGCGGATTTCTTAACACCCGAGAGCGCCGATCTGGTATCCGCAGGCAAGAGCAGAGTCTTTGAGGGTGGACTCGATCGCTACGCGGACATCATTCCTGAAGACTTTTTCGATTTGAAGTGGACGTTGGGCAATGAAGAACCGGGCGACGGTGTTCATGCGCTCACGCAGCTTTCGGATCTTTCGATTGTCGTGGTCCCGGATCTCTACTCGCCCGCTCCGCTGGCGGAACACGAAGACGTAACCGATCCGGTTTCACTTGCGGGACCGGAGTTCGCCATCTGTGTCGATCTTCCAGTCGTCGCAAAACAAACAAAGCGTGAATACGATCTCGCCGGCTTGCGTCTCGATCCGAGAATTCCCGCCGAGCGCGAAGAAATCATCGCGAACCAGCAACGTCTTGTGGACCTCGCCGAAGTGCTTCGTTCGTTCATCGTTTTGATCGACGTGCCGCCCGGGGTTGAATCAAAACCAGATACTCGCCTGGCGCGCGCGATTCGACTCGGCTTTCGCTGCTGCTTATCACCCGTGGTTGAAAGTCTCGCGTCGCGACGATAGCCGCGATGCGCTCTTGAGAGTTCCGCCGTCGGCTGTGGCCGCGGGAGTAATTGCAAGACAGGAGCTGGCGTTTGGCGTCCCTCATGGACCAGCAAACGTGATCGCCGCCGAAGTCATAACCGTTGACGATCTGGTTTCCTCCGCGCGTCACGACGAACTCCATCCACAAGGCATCAACGTTTATCTGCGCGAGCAGACCGGAATTCGCCTGACTGCGGCCCGCACCTTGAGCCGCAATCCGTCGCTACGGCAATTAAGCGTCCGCCGTTTGCTCACGATGATCAAACGCGCGCTCGAGCAGCAGATGCAATGGGTCGTATTTGAACCAAACAACGCCGCGTTGCGATCCGAAGTGCGACTCGCACTCGAGAGTTACCTGCGACAACTCTTTCGTATCGGCGCATTTCGCGGCGCCAATGAAGAGCAGGCGTTCTTCGTCGTCTGTGACGACACAAACAATTCACGCCGGACGATGGACGAAGGGCAATTGATCGCGGAGATCGGCGTCGCTCCGGCGGAGCCGCTCGAGTTTATTGTGCTGCGACTGGCGCGTGACGGAGATGGAACTCTGACGCTCAGGGAGAAGTGACGCATGGCGGACCAGTTACTCAGATCGTTTCGCTTTCAGATCAAGCTGCGAAAGAGCGTCGCGGTGGAATCGGGAACACAAACGCCGAGCGATTCGCCGACAGGTTCGGAGCTTGGCGACGGCGCGTTCCAGGAATGTTCCGGTCTCGAGATCGAAATGGACGTGTCCGAGTATCTCGAAGGCGGGCGCAACGATGGCGTGATCAGATCGGTAGGGCGGGCCAAGTACGTTCCGATCGTTTTGAAGCGCGGAATGTTTTATCCGTCGAGTGGAAGCGCCAATCGCGATCTTTGGAATTGGCTCCAGGGAATTGCCGCGGGCGAACGTCCGGTCGCTCGTTACGACGGGATGATCAAGGTGATGAGCTCGGGCGAGAACGTTTCCGCCACGTGGGTCTTCGATCGTGGTCTACCCACAAAGATCCGCGGACCGGAACTGAACGCCAAGACCGGCGAAGTAGCGATCGAAGAACTTACAATCACCCACGAAGGGCTACGACTGGTAGCCACATAATTTATGAGCCACAAAGAAGCACATAAAGCACAAATCATTAAACAAGTCAGCGACCTGGTTCAAAAATCTCCTTTTGTGAATTTTGTGCCTTTTTGTGGTGAGAAATAGGTTCTGAGTATGGAATTGCAGAAAGCAATGATCGCGGAGCTTGACGGTGATAAAGAGAAAGACTCTTTTCCCGTGCAGTTCAACCCGACGACGTTGCGTCTGGCGCTGACCAATCAGGTCGAGGGCGGCGAGACGCAGGGTAAGCAGGTGCGCCAGCACATCGGCGCAAGCTCCACCACGCTGACCCTGGATCTGATTTTTGATACAGCCGATGAAGGCACGACGCAGAGTCCGCGTTCAGTGCGTGAGAAAACGAAACGCCTCGAGAAATTTCTCGTCGCGAAAGGCGAAGGCCAGCAGGAAAACGCGCCGCCGAGAATCCGTTTTAGTTGGGGCGATCTGATCGTCGAGGGCGTCGTCGAGTCGATTACGATCGACTTCGAACACTTCGCGGCCAATGGAGTTCCGTTGCGCGCGAAAGTGCCACTTTCGATCAGAGGCCAGGATCGTGAAAAGGAGATGAAGGCCGACGACAGTCGCAAAGGCGCGCCTGGTCCAGGTGGCGCTTCGGCCGGTTTGGGTGCGAGCGTTGGTCTTGGTGGTTCGATCGGAATCGGACTCGGCGCTTCCGTTGGAATTGGTTTTGGCGCTTCGGTGGGAGTTGGACTGAGTGCGTCGGTTGGTGTTGGTTTCGGAGCGTCGGCGAGTGTGGGAGTCGCGCTTGGCGGCGAGAGTGCGGGCGAGTTTGCAGCGCGAGTCGGAGTGGATCCGGCGGCGTGGCGTGGTTTGCAGATCGGCGGCGAGAGTTCGCTTTCGTTATCCGCGGGCGTTGAAGTTGGTTTTGATACAAACCTGAGCGCGAGCGCCGGACTCGGAGTCACCGTCGGGATCGAAGCGGGCACGAAAGTTTCGATCGAGCAATCGTTTGGACTCGCGACCAGCACAAACTTGAATGCCGTCTCTGGCGTTGGAGTTGGGACACAACTCGCTTCCGGTTTTGCACTCTCCTCCGCCGGTGGGGTTCGAGCGGCGATCGAAACAGTCCAAACGGTAAAGAACGTCTCCGCCGAACAGAAAGCGCGCGCTGCTTTCAAGGCGCCGGTGAAAGCGTTGCCCGCGAATGTGCCGGCGAGTGTCGCAAGCGCGCCGCGTGTTTCCGCAACGCCAAAATCTCCCGAGCAAACACGACTCCCTCTGAGCCGCACTGGCCTGCCTGGTCCATCCGCGCAACAGGCGGCGCCACCGGCGCCTCGTGTGCCGCGCGCGGATCCGCGTGCAAGCTCCTTCGGGTTCGGCGTGCCGCTGCGTTCGACGTTCGGCGCGGCCGCCGATCGTCGCTTCGAATCGATCCAGGGCGCGGTGAGTTTGCGAGCAAAGATAACGAGTGGCGATCCACCGGTAACAAACGATCCGACCAGGCCGGCGTGGGAAGCTCTCCCGGCACGTGATCCGGGTCGAAGGGCAGCCGACAAACTACAAGGCAAGCTTCAGACTTCGCAGCCGTGTGGATGTGCCGGCCGCTGCAAGCATTGAGGAATCGCGATGGGTCTTCATATCGACGAGATGGTTTCCGAAGTAACGGCCGAAAGCGATTCGCCGGCTGCTGCCGGTGCTCCAAAGCCCGCGACGTGGGAAGAGATCGCACGCACTCGCGACGCGGAAGCGCAGGCCGCACGCGATCGATTCCGCCATGCGGCCGAAGGCTACGATGACTGAAGCATTAGTCACATTTGCCGGTCCCGTCTTCGAGATCGATGGCGACGTCAAGGGTGAAATGGCCCGCGACATCCTCCGGCTCGAGATTGAAGAGACTACTTCCGGACTCAGAACTCTGACGGCACGTCTCACGGCGCGCGGCCAGGCGAACGGAACGGGCGAGCAGCAACAACTTTATCTCGACGGATCGGTAATCGATTTCGGCAAGAAGATCGCAGTGGTCCTGGGCGCGACACCGGCGTCACACACAGTCTTCACCGGATGGATCAGCGCTATCGAAGCGAGTTTTCAGGAACGCAAAACGCCGGAAGTGGTGATCTTCGCCGAAGACAAACTGATGAACCTGCGAATGACCAGGCGCATGAAGACTTACGAAAACATGTCAGACGCTGACATCGCGAGTGCGATCGCTTCCGAGCACGGGTTGACGCCCGCTGTTGATGCCGATGGCCCGACTTATGACGTGGTCCAACAGTGGAACATGAGCGATCTCGCGTTTCTGCGTGAGCGTGCGCGAAAAGTTCAGGCTGAGATCTGGGTAGAAGACGAAACGCTCCACTTCAAATCGCGCAGCAAACGCACCGCTACCGAGCTGACACTCGTCCAGGGCAATCATCTTGTTTCCGTTCGCCTCCGCGCTGACCTCGCACACCAGCGCACAAAAGTAAAAGTCAGCGGTTATGACGCGAGCCAGCGCGAGCAGATCGACGAGGAAGCCGGCGGCGATGCGATTCAGGCGGAAGTCTCCGAAGGTTTAACTGGACCATCGGTGCTCGAACGTGCGTTTGGCGAACGCGTTTCGTATCGCGTGCGCGAAGCTCCGCTGAAAGCTAACGAAGCGTCGGAACGTGCGCGCACCGAAATGCTGCGACGCGCGCGCTCCTTCGTCACGGTGGTGGCCACGACGCGCGGGTCGGCGGACATGGTCGTCGGCAGCAAGCTGACGCTCGAAGGCACGGGCCGCCCTTTCGAAGGTTCCGGTTATTACGTGACGCGTCTTTGTCACACCTATGACGCGAAGGGTTTTCGCACTCACTTCGAAGCCGAACGCGCAACTGTTCAGGAGGGACCGTGAGCCACGGAATCGGTGCATTTACGCCTGACGGTGACGCGCTGCGCTACTTCGGAGTGTTTCCGGCGATCGTCACCGACATCGTCGATCCGGAGACGCTGGGCCGCATTCAGGTCAGGTTTCCGTGGCTCGGCGCAGATGGCGATTCGGTGCGCTCATGGGCCACGTTGCTCACTCCGTACGCCGACGACGATCAGGGTTTTCAGGTTTTGCCTGCCGTCGATACGCAGGTGGTCGTTGCATTCGAGGCGGGGGACTTGCGACGACCGTACATCATCGGCTCGTGCTGGAACGGTCGCGAAGCGATGCCGGAAGCACCGGCCGCGCCGAATAACAAACGGCTGATCAAGACGCGCGCGGGAAGCCTGCTCGAGTTTGACGACACGGAGGGCGCCGCGAAGGTGACTCTCTCGATGAAGAGCGGTCACAAGCTCGTGCTGGACGACGCCGCGCAGGAAGTGAAGCTCGAGCACAAGAACGGCTGCGTGATCAAATTCGACGCCGGCGGCAGCGCGACGATTACGGCTGTGGGTAGCATGACGCTCAACGCGCCCGGCGGTCTGACAGTTAACTCGCCAACATCGACCTTCGCCGGCACCGTGATCTGCCAGCCCCTGATCGCAACGTCGATTACTTCGCCACTTTATTCGCCGGGAGTTGGAAACGTTTGGTAACGCTGTGAACCTATGAACGGCAATCACGAATGGAAATTGGTGGCGCCCTGGTATCGCTGGGAACGGCAGTTCGCGGCGGACGGCCTCAAGCCGTGGCAAACGCGTCCGGTCTTTCAGAAGTTTGATCAAAACGAGTTCGTCAAATCGTTTACCGCCGATCCGCAACGCTCGCTGAAGTTTCTGCCGCTCGAGGACACGATTTTTAACACGAGTCTCAAAGACGTCGATCCACTGTCTAATGGTCCATTTCCGAAGCCGCCGCCGAGCCGTTTCACAAAACTCTACGCGCCGAAGCAGGCGAACGGTTCACCACCAGCCGGCGCGAAAGAAGCGTTGATGGCGCCGACGGGCGTGAGGAAGTTGTATCTGCCGACGCACAAACGTTTCTATCTCGTAGTTTGTGAGTTGCACTGTTTCGTAGCCGGTTTTCCCACAGTGAAGCCGGACCAGGTCTGCCAGTCGGGGTTTGTTGTGCGACGTCGCGTCACGTCCATCGCCGGCGACGTAAAGAAGGCACAAAAGGCCGGAGACAAGATCCTTGCAGACATCAACGCCATCAATGCCGATCTTGCTCACTGGACCGAAGCCGTGCCCGCCACCGGTCGCAAAGCAAAACAACGCGCGCTCGAAATTCAAAAAGCAAAGGGCAACGGCACGTTCGGCACGAAAGTGAAGAACCTGCAAAACCAGATCGAGCAACAACAGGAAAAGCTGGACCAATGGCGCAAAGAGTTTAGCGTCACTTCGCGACTCGAAGGCTGGGTTCCTTATTTCATCCAGCAACCGGGAAACACCGAGAAGGTGCCGGTCGATAACGTGCGGATCGTGGGAGACTGTGGAAGAAACACCGCAGCAGGCAAAAGGCGAAAGTTTCCCGCGTGACGAAGCCTGGTTTCCACTCTTTGCGCTCTTTGCTGATCCCAACATTCCAAAGCATTCGGCGCGTAATAAGACGATCTATTTCGGAGTTGTGCCGACGAGCACGCTCGATACGGATCAGTTTGGCGCGAGTCGTTTCAACAGCGACGCCACTTACGAAATTCGCTGCTTCGTGCGACGTCATAAAGAAGGCTGCCCGCGTGGGGATAAAACACCTGACTGTCACGGCGAACTGATCTGGAGCGAGGCGACCGAAGTTTATAAACACGCTTCAGCAACCGACCTGATCGGTACCAGCAATCGTCCAATCACGATCAGGATGCCTGACTTTGCTGAACTCGCGGCGCAGGTGGCGGCGTTACCCGCAAACAAACTCGCGCCCGTGCGCGTCGAGCAACCCCAAAGCATGAACTTTCAGATCGACGCTGACGGAAAGGCGACCGGCGGCGGCATCGGAGGTTTTCAGATCTGCTTCTTCTCGATTCCCCTCATCACGATCATCGCGATGTTTGTCCTCAAGTTGTTTTTACCGATCGTGGTCTTTCTCTTCGGTCTTTTCTTCCTGCTTGGACTCAAGTTTTGCATTCCACCAAGCCTGTCTGTTGCCGGTGGTCTATCGGCGAAGCTTGACGTGTTGATGCCGAAACTCGAACTCGACGCGAGCATCGACGTCGACGTCGAATTTGACGCTGCCCTCGGTCTCGGCTTCACCGCCGCACAACTCAACGCCGACTTCCAGGCAGGCATTCCCCAGGAGCACGGCATCATCGACGTCGATGCCCAACTCAAACAGTTCAGTAACGAGGCGATGCTTCCGTTGGGCAAGGGCATTCACGAAGCGAAACAACTTGTCGGCGACGACGGCAAACCGAAGGTCGAAGCCGGCGTGGACGTGACGGCATCGCTCGACTACGAACCGCGCGTGGAGGTGAAAGGCTCATGAGCACGTTGACCTTTCTCGGACGCGGCTGGAATTTTCCGGTCCATCCTGATGAACGCAACAACAATCTCGAATACACCGGTGGTCCGGAAAAGGTTCGCCAGGCGATTCAGATCATCCTCGACACGGAGCCGGGCGAACGGATCATGCGGCCGGGTTTTGGTTGCGGTTTGCGACGTTACCTGATGAAGCCAAACACGACGGCGACGCGCGCGTTGATTCAACGTGAAGTTGGAATCGCGCTGCGAGCGTGGGAGCCGCGCATCGACGTGCAGGGAATTGAAGTGACGCCCGGCGACGATCCGTCGTTGATCCTGATCGAGATTTTTTACGTCCACAAACGCGACGGGCGTAAGGGCAATTTCGTCTACCCATTTTATCTGGAGTAAGCCGGCATGCCGATCCCCAATCCTATCCTTGACGATCGCTCTTACCAGCAGTTGCGGGATGAGTTGGTGCGGCGAATTCCTGTCTACACGCCGGAGTGGACCGATCACAACGCAAGCGATCCGGGTATCACGCTGATCGAGTTGTTTGCGTTTCTCGGCGAGAACCTTCTCTATCGTTTCAACCAGATTCCCGAAGCCGCGCGACTCGAGTTCCTGCGTCTCCTGCAAATTCCGTTGCGCCCCGCAACAGCCGCACGCGCGCTTGTCACCCTCGCGACGGACAAGATGGTCAAGGCGCCGGACGGTAAGTGGACGGGCCAGCTTGTGCCGCTCGAGTCGGAACTCAAAGCGGGCGCGTTGCCGTTCGAGACGCAGACGGAAGTCGTCGTTTGGCCCATCTCGTTTGTGACGATGGGACGCGTGGTTACGAGTACGCCGGATCAGCAGCAGGAGCCGGAAGCTTACGAGTTTGCCGTGCGCGCAATCGACGCGGCGCAGTTACAACCAATCGAGACAGCGGTCTTTTACGAAAGCACGACGGTCGATCTCAACGAAGCGCCGGTCGATTTCGACGGTACCGTCGACGGCATGATCTGGGTTGCTGTGCTGAACGAGTTGAAAAAGAAACCGGATGATTCAGTTGCCGACGTGCGTGAGTTTTTCAAGGACGCATTGATCAACCTCGGCTTCGTGCCCGATCCGATCTTCGAACTCGATGGAGCAGGTTTCAGCTTGTCCGGGCGCGGGCGCAACGATCAACGCCGCCGCGGTTGAGTGGCAGGTTTCGACCGGACGAATCGAGAATGGCGAACCTGTTTATCGCCGCGTGACTGTCGAAGGCGATACGACTTATGGGCTAAAGCAGGAAGGTGTGGTCAGGCTGCGCCTGCCGAACAAGGCCGACAAGTTTGGACCATTTGTTCCCGACGATCCGGACAAACTCGGCACCGGGCAGTTTCCACCCGCGCTCGACGAAGAGCAGGAGAAGAAGCTGCTGTGCTGGCTGCGTGTTTTCCGGCATGACAGCAGCGGCTTCGGCAAGGTGCTGTTTGTGGGCGCGAACGCAGCGGAAAGCGAACAAGCGAAGAAGGCGCGGGTCGAGTTTCTCGGCATCGGCAGAGCGCAACCGGATCAACGCTTCAAGCTGGTTAATAAACCCGTGATCGCGCGCAGTATCAAAGTGGAAGTTGAAGAAGGGCAGCGCTGGATCGAGTGGAAAGAAGTTGACGGTTTTCACGCGAGCCAGCCGGACGATCGTCACTTCATGGTCGATCTCGAAGCGGGCGAGGTTCGGTTTGGAAACGGACTGCAGGGATTGCCGCCGCAGATCGGTCAACGCATTCGCGCGCGTGAGTATCGCTACGGCGGCGGCGTTGAAGGGAACGTCGCGCCAAAAGGAATTTCGAAGCTCGTCCCGTTTGCGGAGATCAAAGTTGCCAACCCGTTGCGCGCGCGTGGTGGCGCTGCTGCTGAGTCGATTGCTGAAGGACTGAGTCGAATTCCCGGTGAGTTACGCCGGCGCGATCGTGCGGTTACGGCTACAGACTTTCAGGAACTCGCACTCGCTACGCCGGGCGCGGATGTCGGTCGCGCGGAGTGTCTGCCGCGTTTTCATCCCCCCACGAAACGTTCGGAAGCGGCGGGAGTCGTCAGCGTCGTCGTCTGGCCGCGTGAAGACCTGGCCCATCCAAATGCGCCTGTGCCCGATCGCAATTTGCTGCGAGCGGTTTGCGAGTGGCTCGACATGCGCAGGCTCGTGACGACCGAGTTGTATGTGATACCGCCAACGTATCACCAGATCGCGATCGCGGTGGGTTTGCAGGTTAAGCCGGGTTACGGAATCGAAGCGGTGCGTCGTTGGGTGGAACTCGTGTTGCGACAGTACCTCGCGCCGCTTCCGCCGTATGGACCGGAAGGACAGGGCTGGCCCCTGGGCCGTCGCGTGCATGGACCAGAGCTCGAAGCCGCGGCGTTGCAGGTCGAGGGCGTGCAGTTTTTGAACGACCTGAAAGTTGCGGGTCATGACGGAACGAAGTGGGTGCAGGGTTCGGTCGATCTGGAAAAGTGGGAAGTGCCGGAGTTGCTGGAGATCACGGTGGTCGAAGGACCACTCGGCGACATCGAACCGGGCCAGACAGTTTCCGCACCGCCGCTGACGCAAGTCGTGCCGATTCCGATCATCAGGGAGGAGTGCTGACGATGCCTGCTCCTCGTCCATTCGCTCTCATTCGCACGCATGACCAATGGCTCCGCGCGTCGCATACAAACACGGCGCTCGAAGGTGAAGTTGTGCAGTTGTACTGGGCTGATGACGAGACGAAGAGTGGTGACGAGGACAAGGAGTTTACCGAGCTCGGCGCGGGCCTGGCGTTCGATGAACGTTGCCGGCTTTATCACAGTGTTCCGGGCGAAGGACGAGTCGAACGGATGCATTGGGCCGCACACGATCCTTTGCAGCCGGCGGAGTTTCAGAAAGCGCCTGTCGATCTGTTTGAGACTGAGGTTCCGGAGGAGTTTGGCGACTTCGTCTTGTCGGGACCGGCGCAAACGCAGGTGCTTGGGCCTGTCGGACTCGCCGTCGACGACGACGATCGATTGTTCGTGGCGGAGTCAGGCGCAAAGCGGATTCTGATTTACGACCTGCAGACGAAACGACTGTTGCGCACAGTGCAACTGGCGGCGAAGGTAACGGATCTCGTCGCCTCCGGCCGCACGATCTACGGGTTGCTGGTCCAACCACCGGGTCTCGTGAAACTCACTGCTCGAACGGAACCGCAAACACTCGAGCTGCCTGCTGAAATTAGTAAGCCCGCGCGTCTGGCGATATCACCCGGGGGCGAGTTGTTCGTTCTTGACGCCGCGGGAACGGCGGAGGCGCGAGTGTTGAAGTTTGCGGACGGCAGTGAAGTCATCAAAGCGCCCTTTGCCACTGACATCGAGTTTCGAAAGCCGATTCCGGCAACGATAACCGCGACGTGCAGCGTGCTCGTCGTGGCGCGTCGTCCGGGTGAAGACTTTCTGCGCTTCTGTCTCGACAAAAACGAAGTTGCGGAACTGCCGCCGCTGAAAGCGCGAGGCTACGACGGTCTCGGGATCGTCAACACTCCTGATGGGCGCATCGGTTTTTGGACGAGTGCCGGTTTCCGTCATGCAGTTGCGGCGCGTCTGCGCTATCTGCCTACCGGGCAGGTGACTACCTTTCAACTCGACAGCAACGAGTTTCACACAGTTTGGGGACGCATATTTCTCGACGCGTGTATCCCGAAAAACACGAGCGTCGTAATCCGTTGCATCACTTCCGATGAAACTCCGAGTGAGCTCGAGGAAGGCGCGCGAACGCCTCCGGCAAACACGACTGATCCCGGCTTCAAAGTTCCGCCGATGCCTTCGCAATCGCTCGCCAAACAACTCGCGCTGACGACGGGCCAACTGTTGCACCGGCGTGAGACCGGCCGCGAGCTTCCCTGGGTTCGTCTCGACGAAACCGATTCATTTGAGACTTACGAAGCGCCGATCATCGCGGAGCCCGGTCGTTACTTGTGGATCCGGATCGAGCTCAACGGAAACACGCGCACCACGCCACGCGTGAAGGCGCTGCGTGCGGAGTATCCGTCGCACGATTATTTGCGACGCATTCCGAAAACTTTTTCTCGCGACGAGCACGTTGCCGGTTTCCTGCGACGCTATCTAGCGACGTTTGAAGGCGTCATGGGCGAGCTCGAAGCAAAGGCTGACGCGCGCGCCACGCTTTTGGATCCGTGGAGTGCGCCGTCTGAAATTCTGCCGTGGCTGGCGAGCTTTATGGGCCTCGTGCTTGATGAACGAATGGCGCGCGCGCCGCGTCCGGGTGGTCAATTCGAAGACGTGCGCCGCACGCTCATCGCGGAAGTGGCGTGGTTGTTTCGCTTTCGCGGCACGGTCGCGGGCCTGCGACGTTTCATCGAGATCTATCTCGGCACGCCGCCGATTCTGATCGAACACTTTCGTGTACGCGGACTCGGCGACGCGATCCTCGGCGACCCTTCAGGATTCACGTCGAGTTCGGTCGTCGGCGCCGGTTTTCGTGTCGGCGGTGCAATCGGTGAAGAAGAGGCGCAAGTGATCGATGCGTCGATCGAAGATTCGTTTGAGACACACGCACATCGTTTTGCCCTCATTAGTCCGACGCCGCTGAACGCGGAACAGAAGGAAGTAGTGAGTTGGTTGCTCGAACTCCATCGACCGGCACACACGCTCGTGCAGTTGTGCACGGTCGAAGCGGGAATGCGCGTCGGCCGCGGCTTGCATGTCGAGTTGACGTCGATCATCGGGCGCGGAAACGGATTTACGCAATGGCAACTCGGCAGTGGTTTGCTCGGACGTGGAATGATCCTCGGCAAACCGGAAGCAGGGACGACGATCGGCGGCAGTGAAATCGGCAGAGACAGTCGCGTGGGTTGAAGAGATGTCAGACGTGTTCATACAAAAAGTTGAGACCAGGTATCGCCTGCCGCGTTCATTACGCGCGGCACAGCGACGATTGGACCAACTCACGCGGAGCGTCGTGGAAGCGGCTTGTGCGGAAGCCATCAGACGTCTCGGTTTGCCGGAAGAAAGCGAAGTTTGCCTGCGAAACGTTTTTGTTCCCGTGTCTTTGCGGCTCGACACGAGTGACAAGTCTGTGATCGATCAATGGAGTGCGGTGTTGGCCGAGGAGATTGCGGAAAGCATTCGGCAGGGCTCGACGAGACGGGCCGTCGTTTATCAATCGCGGCGGCAGGCGCTGATCGACATGGCCCAGAGCGTCGCGCGTGGTGATTTGAGACGGCGCTGGGCGTGGCAGCAACTCGGGTTGTGGCAATCGCAAGGTGAAGCGACGGAACGTTTGGCGCTCGTCGAACTGGTCCATGCGCTTTGTGGTCAGCCGGAAATGATTGTGCCGGCGTTGAATGCGCTTGCTGTTGCGGGTGAGCTTCCGATGATTGCGCGGCGACTTTCGCAAGCCCAGTGGGAATCGCTGGCTTCGGCGGTTTTGGTTGAACGCGGCGCGACTTATTTGCTCCGTCAGTCGAGCTCTGCGCTTTCGCCTTCGATCGCGCGAGAAGTTTGGCGCGTGATCAAGCGCTCGCGGGTTCTTCGCGCGATGGCTTCGTCGATTCGTTTCGCCGAGACGAGCGAATCTGTGCGAAGGGCAATAGCGGTGATCGCGGTTCTCGACGTGCAACCGGCTTTGATACGAAGCAAGCAGGCCCTCGAGTTGATCGATGGCATTGCGGAAGTAACGAGTCTGCATCCGCAAGTCTTGCGTGAGGAGGTCCAAGAATCGCCGGGGCGGGATTCGGTTGACGAGGCATGGGCGGGGCGGGATTCGATTGACGAGGCATCGCCGGCGCGGGATTCGGTTGACGAAGCATCAGCGCAGGAAGATTCGGTTCGTAAAGAGTTGGGAAAGCGAGTTGCTCACACTGAACCTCCGAGTGAGTTGCGCGAGGATCGCCAGCCTCTCGATTTGCGGCAGCGAGGGTTCACACGTTTTGGCGGGCTGCTGTTTTTGATCCCGGTGCTCGAGGATCTCAATCTTCCGGAAGCAATCCTGGACCATGCGGTCTTGGGCGCGCGCGATTTTCAGTGGGTGTTGCATCAACTCGCCCTCGAAATCGTCGACGTCGCTCCAAACGATCCTGCGGCGCTCGCGTTTGCCGGCTTATCGCCAACCGCCGAGCCGCCGTCAGCCAATGAAGAACCTGCAAGCGACGTTGAAAGTGAGGCGTTGCGACAATTGCGCGAAACGATCCTTGTGCGCCTGCGTTCGCTGCTGGAACTCGACGACGCGACCAACCTGATCGACTTTGTCTGTTCGCGTCGCGCGGAGATCGTCGCCGATCCTGGCTGGATCGAAGTCAAACTCTCGCTTGACGAAGTCTCAGCGGAAGTCCGGCGCGCCGGACTCGATCTCGATCCCGGTTACGTAAGCTGGCTGGGAGTAGTACTGAAATTTATTTATGAATGACAGCTCCCAATCAAAAATGTCTGTGCATTGTGCCTTTTTGTGGCGGAATTTTATGACTGACGTTAGCGAGCGGCTCACACTCGAAACAGGAATCATCGCCGGTCGTTTGGCGAACTTTCTCGCCACGGCATTGCCGTCCGTCGATCACGCGGTCAGCGGCGGCCTGGCATTCCTGCAGGCATTTTTCGAGTCTGTCGCAGCCGGCCAGCCACTCGAATCCTTTTCTCGCAACGCACTCGATCGCACGCCGCCTGACGCACCTCAACCACTCGATCGCCTCGCGCAATCGTTATCTCTCACGCCCGGTGAGATCGAAGTGTTGCTGCTCGCCGGTTTGAGTGAAGAGCATGAAGGTCTCGCCGCCGTGCTTCGTAGTTTGCACCCGCGCGGCGAGCCACGCGCGACGGTCGGGCTCGCGGCGCAACTGCTCTACAGCGATCTGCGCCTGCGCCGGGTGTTTCGCAACACGATGCAAACCAGCGCAGTCGTAAAAAGCGGCGCGGTGCAACTTGCCGGCGATGGTCCATTCTTCGAACGCTCACTGCAACCGGCCGAGGCGTTGTGGTCTGTGTTGCACGGAATAGACGTCTGGCCTGCGACAGTTCGAAAACTCGATGCTCCGATCGCTCTCCCGGGGTTGGAAGAATGGTTTGAGACCGGCGCCGCTACGCGTGCGCTTGCGGCAATCCGGAAGCGAGAGTCGTGTACGGTAATGCTCACGGGTGACCACGACGAGACAGCGTTCCATCGCGGCCTCGCGCTCGTGGCGCAGGCGGGCGCTGAACCCTCGGGAATTTTATTTCCCGCAACGATCGAGCCCGGCCTCGAAAATCTAATCGGCATTCACGCGCTTGCACGAGACACTGTACCCGTTTTGAAGTTCACACCGCCGGATGGACCATCCGCGCCCGACCTCGTCGCACTGTTTCAGAGCTTTCCGGGAACCATCATCACCTGTGGGCGCAGCACCGACACGGCCGAAGGCCGTCCTCTGATCGCGGTTCCCGTGGAACGGCTTGGTCCATCGGCCCGGCAAAGAATGTGGCGCCAGACACTCCCGGACATGGCAAACGAATCGTCGCTGCTGGCTGCGCGTTATCCGGTTGAACCGTTCACGGCGAACGCAGTGGCTTCGGATCTGAAATTCATCGGCGAACTCGAAGACCGCGAGCCGCAGCTCGACGATGTAGCCGGCAGCATTCGCGCTCGCGGGAGTGTGTCGTTCTCAGCCGGCGTCAGACTCGTGCGTCCACGCGCGACATGGAAAGATCTCATCCTGTCTTCGGATCGACTGGGCCAGCTTCGCGAAGCAGTTTCCCGGCTGGAACATCAGGCGCGTGTGTTTGACGAGTGGGGATTTCTTCGCGATCGCACGGGCGCGCGTGGCGTGCGTCTGCTGTTCACCGGACCGCCGGGCACCGGCAAAACCCTCTCGGCGGAAGTGCTCGCAAACGCGCTCAAGGTTGATCTGCTGGTTGTCGATCTGTCGCGGATTGTTTCGAAGTGGATCGGCGAAACTGAAAAAAATCTTGCGTCCGTGTTCGAAGCCGCGGAACGCGGGCAAGCCGCGCTCTTTTTCGACGAAGCGGATGCGCTCTTTGGAAAACGCACCGAAGTCAGCGACGCTCACGACCGTTACGCGAACCTTGAAACAGCCTACTTATTAACGCGGCTCGAGCAGTTTGAAGGACTCGCGATTCTTGCCACGAACTTACGTCAGAACATCGACGCGGCTTTTCTACGGCGGCTCGAGTTTGTCATTGACTTTGAAGAGCCGGATCGCGAGGAGCGACATGCGCTCTGGGGTTGTCATCTGCCGAAGGATGCGCCGCTCGCCGAAGACGTCAATCTTTACGAACTCGCCGCGCTTTATCCGATCGTCGGCGGCGTCATTCGCAACGCAGCGGTCGCGGCTGGTTTTCTCGCCGCCGCTGATGGAGCGCCGATCGATCGCCGTCACTTAGTCCACGCCATACGTCGTGAGTATGTCAAAGGAGGCCGGCCCTTTCCGGGTGTCCCAATCGGCCTGGTTGTTCGATAGCAGAAGGAGATCTTATGGCTGACCCGAAAACAGTTTTTGATTACGCCACTAATCGCAACACCGCCGCCGAGCAGGCGCTCGCCACCGCCCAGCAACAGTTAGCTGACGCGCAGGCGCAGGTGGCCCAGGTTAACGCCGAGCAACAACAGGCGTCGGCGGAGCTCGCGAGCCTTGAAGCACAGGCCACCGGCATTCGCCAAAAACTCTCGCTGATCGCAACCCCGGCGGACGGCGCCGCGCTACTCGATGCGCTCGAACAGACGACGATTCGAATCAGGGCGAAGCAGGCGTCGATAGTAAAAACACAGGAGCGGTTTTCCGTTAGTCAGGCAGGCATGGTCCAGGCACAAACAAACGTGGCTGCTCTAACCGCGGAGCAGCAGGAAGCGGTTGCCGCACTCACGGAGGCTACCGAGTCACACGCCGCTCGCCAGGGTCTCGCAACAGCGCTCGAAGATGCGGCGCTGACAAGTGTCAATCTTGAGGCGGGCAAAGCGCTCGACGCGGCGAATCCGGTTGAAGGTGCTGCTTTCAAAAAGGCGAAAGAGCGAATCGAGGCTGACATACCCGTGAAGCTCGTCGAGCGAGCGCAGGCGCGGCGCGAACAGGCGGCAGCGCTTGTTAATCAGGAAGTGAAGAACAATCGAGCGGCGGAAGATGCAGTGTTGAAGGAACGGGCGACGAATGGCGGACTCAGGGAAGTTGCGGTGCAGACGTTGACAGTGTTCGAACGTGCTGAAGCCGCGGCGAGAGATTTTGTCGGTGGCGCTCAGTCGAGTCTCGCACAGGCAAAAGCGGCACTCGCGCAGGTCGGAGATCCTGATCAGTCGCCACTCACCCCCGAACAAAAGGAGCGCATACACGATCCTGATCTGGCAACGGATCGCGAAGCGGCCGTTGACGAGGAAGCAGATCTCGAAACGACTCTGGGCAAAGAGGTGACTGACAAACAAGCGGAGCTCGACGAGGCGATCCTGAAAGCAAAAGCCGAACCGACAGCGGCCAACGAACAGGCTGTCGGCGATGCGCGCGCGCTTCTTGAGACGGCCCAGGACGATTACAACACCGCGAATGAGACCTGGCGCGAAAAGGAGACGCTGTTAGCGACCGCGGTCCGGGAGGTTGAGGCAAAGAAACTCGCGCTCGCCGAAGCCACGCAACAGGCAGTCGCGAGTGGAAACGATCCGGAGACGGATCCGGATGTCGCTCTTGCAAAGGGTGAGTTGACCACTGCGCAAGACAATCTCAAGACCGCGGAAGACGATTATAAGGCATCACCGCACGGCATTCTGGATCTGTGGGAGACGGCGGTGCCAGACACGACCTGGCGTTTGTTTGAAAAGTACCAGGATGCGGTTGAGACACTCAACGCGTTGAAGCTCTCGAACCCCGCGACACTCAAGAGCAATCTGCAAACTACCGAAGAAGCGTACGTGACCGCGCAGCTTGCGGCCGACAAGAGCCACAGCGTGCTGGTCCAACTTAAAGCCGAGCAGCTTCAGCGCGCCGCGCGTCTCGAAGGTGCACAAAAAACCGCGGACGCGAGACAGTTCAGCGCCCTGCGCGGAGACATTTAGCGCCACAAAGAAGCACCAAAAGCTCAAATGCGAGCCGCGATCAAAGAAAATGATTTGTGTCTTATGTGCCTTGTTGTGGCTGATTAAGGAGAGGTGATATGGCTAACCCTGATTTGGCAACCTGCGTTGGTGGCGAGCATGGCGAACTACTGCCGCTCAGTCCCTACAGCGCCTTGAGCTATCACTTCGGCATGTTGCTGGGTGTAGACGATTTCGAAACCGAGCAGGCTTACCATCGCGCGAAGCACCGTCTGCACAACGCGTGGCTGCATCGTGAAGGCGTCGTTTGGGGATTTGGCGTCGCGGTGGACCAGGACCGCGGCGAGATACGTGTCACGCCCGGTCTCGCGCTTGATGCCGCCGGGCGCGAACTCCATCTCGAAGCTGATGCGTGTCTCAACGTCGAAAAGTGGCTCGAGAAAAACGAGCAGGATCCAAACCTCGAGCTCGAATCTTCAGACACTGAGAAGAAGATACTTCGCGCGCACGTTGTCATCAGATTCAAAGCATGTTTGACGCGCCAGGTGCCCGCGTTCATGGAACCGTGCAACAACGCCGGAACCGGAACTGCATATTCGCGAGTTTTCGAAACGGTCGAGATCCTGATGCGGCCCGGTCTCGCGCCCGTCAAAGATTCGCCTTATCACCGGCTCCGACTGCTCTTTGGTCTCGAGCCTGCCGACACTGAAGAAGGCGGCGCAGTGACCGCCGGTGATCAGCAGGTGCTCGACGCCCTCGCAGAAATCCAGGCCCTCGCTGAAAACGAACAACCCGCGGCATTGATGGCAGCGTTTCATCGTTTCGCAGCGCTCGACGAGATCGATCTCAAGCCGGCGACGAGCGAAGACGATGCGCGCACGTTGCTCTTCCCGGGCCGCGACGACGAAGCAGTCGTGCTCGCGAACATCACGAATCTTACGCTCACTAAAAACAACGGCGGCTGGGCGTTGACCGCAGGTGAAGTCGACAGTTCAGTACGGCCTTCACATGTCGCGACGACTACGATCCAGGATCTGCTTTGCGGGCCGGCGTTTGGTGCGTCCGGTGCTGTGAGCGGCGCACTGGGACCACAGGTCGATCACGCGTCGGTCAAGTTTCCCGATGCACTCTCGATCGAGTTCACGGTTGACAAGTCACTGCATGCGGCGAGCGTAAGGCCCGCGGCGTTCGGTGTTACCACTTTCGATACGACAGTTGGCTGGCAGCCCATCACTGTCGACGACGCGTCTTATGACGACGCAACTAAAACCGTTTCCCTGAAGCTGGGCGGCAACCTGAGCGGGCGCGTGCGTTTGATCGCACATGGCACCGGCGGCACTCCGTTGCTCGGCGCAGATCTTGTTCCACTTGCCGGCGAACTGGGTGGACCAGCCGGATCGGAGCACGACGGTCACGATTTTGTACACATGCAGGACTTCGTCGCCGAAGCAGTCGAAGAGCCGGAAGAACCCAACCCGGTGGACGAAGCCCCAAACCCGGAACCCGACAACGCAGAAGAAGCGCAGAACGTTAGTCAACAAAGAACCAGACAACGCCGCGGACGGCGATAACTGAGATCGGCGAATAGAAAGGAAGCTGCACATGGCGACCAAAAAAGAAGAGTCCCTCGTGCTCGTGGGCAAGAACAACGGCATGGTGATCATTCCGGCGAAGTCACCGCTCACGCGACTCAATTACTTCGACGGCAAGTTTCTGCGCGCAAGCGATCTGAAGGCCGAGCAGGATTACCTGCGACAACTCGTAAGGTTATCGAACCAGGCCGGCGGTTCCGGTGTCGTGCACGGCTTCGATCTAACGCTGGGCGGCGGCGACACGCTCGATCTTGGACCAGGACTCGGGATCAGCGGCGAGGGCCGCGTGGTGTTGTTGCCGCAGGAAGTTTCGATGAGCATCCAGGAGCTGATCGATAAATCGCAGGAACTTCAGAAGTTTAAGAAGAAGGGCATCAAGCTCGGCACCGACGTGTTTGGCGATTGCGTGATGGCCGGCGACACGCCGCCCGTAAACACAACGCACCCGAGCGATCTCTACCTGATCACCATCTGTCCGGCTGACGCTCTCTGCGGCGAAGAAGACGTGTACGGAAAACTCTGCGAGGAAGCATGCGCGACCAGCACCGATCGGCCGTACGCGGTTGAAGGCGTGATCGTGCGCGCCGTGCCGCTCGAGCTGCAAACGCCTTTGCCACACTCGAAGGCAGTCTCCATCACCAGCAAGCTCTACTTACGCTCGCGTGTTGCTTCCGCTTACTTCGAAGACGAGCGCCAGTTTGTCGACGCCATGATCTCTGCTTCGGGTTTGGCCCAACAGGTTTGGTGTCTCGGAGCGGAAGCGGCTGACGGCAAGTGCCTGCCGCTCGGCGTGCTCGCGCGCGCAGGCGGCACGACGCTGTTTCTCGATCCGTGGATTCCACGTCGTGAACGAATGGACACTCCGCCGCGACGTTACTGGCAGTGGCGCATGATGATGCGTCCCTGGGACGTTTTTCTCGCGCAAATTCTCCAGTTTCAATGCCAGCTTAGCGACATTTTTGACGGCGGCTTGACGCCGGGCCAGGACGATCCGTGCGGGGATGCGCGGAGTGTGATCGGTGAGGCCGCGAAGAAGCTCGCCGACTTTGTTAAGGCCCAGAAAGCGTTCACTCAGCAAGCCGCGGGAAACGCGGAGATCTTTATTCAGCCGGAGGCCCAGGCACAGTGGGACGAGTTGGAAAGCATGAGTCAAAAACTCACTGCCACCGAACAACAGATGAAGGTCACCACCGGCAACCGTTTGTTGATCAGGAACGGAATTATCGAACTACCGAGCGCGGGTTATCTGCCCGTCGCGCCGGGCGCGAACATGTCTGTCAACAAGCAGGTGGAGCAACTGATGGGCGAGGGCGTCGACCTGCGTTTCTGTATCGTGCGGCCTGATTTTGTGGCCCACGCACTCGAAGAAGCGCAGCACATGGAGCGCATTTCGCTGATTCAGGGTCTGGAAGATCCGAAAAAGAAACCGCAGGTCGACATACTGATCCCCGAAGGCGAGCTCATCGGCGCCGAGCCGTCCGTGCTCAACGGCTTCGCGGTTGACGCTCAACTACAGGGAACCGTCACGACTGTTAACTCCGATGACGTAACGACGAAGACTTCTACTACCAACGTGCCGTTTAAGGGAGTCGCTGGTGCTGAAACCCTTGCGTCGGGTCGACGTAGTTTTTCTTTCGCTTGCAGCTCGGCGTCCGTGTTCAGTCAGCTTTCGATGGGACTTGATCTGGAAAAGTGGCGTGACGTGAGGGTCCCCACCTCGGTGGCCGGCCCAAGCGACGTTCCGAAGCTGGGTATCTGGCTGAACCTTTTATCCGATGACGATCTTCTTTCGCTTCAGCCCGGCGACAAAACAAATGTGAGCGCCGAAGTTGTAGTCGCCACCAGTCCACAAAACCTTGCGCAACTCGAGTTTCGCGGCGAGATCAGCGGCGAGTTGACACTCGGCTCGCCGACGCAGCAGTTTCCGATCGCCGGAGATCTCAACGGTAATTTTTCGTTCGAGGGAGTGGCGTTTACGAGCGATAGCGGCAATCAGGTGTTTGAGTTTTTCGCAAAGCCAAAACCTGGCGGGGTCGAGCTCCAGTTAAGCTCCGGGAAAGTGAGTTTTGCGATTACGGCTGATTGGGCCGATCCGCAGAACGTTCAGTTAAGCATCAAGACTGACATCCTTACGGATGAGAACACTGTTTTCGAAATCGATCTCACTTCCGCGCTAAGCAGTGACCAGAATGTTTTTACTCCGACCGACAGCAATCACGTGCGTGCGGTCGAGGCGCTGGAGTTTGCAGCAGTCGCACTCAATAATCCGACTTTCGTAACGGAGAAGTCGGCGCTGCTGTTTCCTTCAGTCCCGGAAACTGATTCCGGCAACGCGATTCGAGCGACGCATGATTGGGTACTTTTTCATCGACGCCGGAACAAAGATTGCGACGTGAAAACAGAGCCGAAAGTCACCGTTTGCCAAACTATCTTCCGCGCCAAGTCTCGTACGAGTTTCACCGGTGCGGTGAGGGCTATCGAGGAGATGATTAAAGCCGGTGGCGGAGATCTAAACGCGGTCATAAGCGAGTTTGGCCTCGTGAATCTGGGTGACGTGTTGTTTGAGGAACGTTCGGCGAAGGTGGCCGGCGACGGCAAGACGTTGAATGACGTTGTCACCGCCTGGAAGACGGACGGAGCGTTTGCCGCCGCGGCGGCTGTCTATTCCCATGCGTCACCGCAGGATGAACAGTCGCGAACGGATCAAGCGACGGCGGTTCTGCTAAAAATAAACAACCTTCCCGGCGCGTCAGTGAAAGGGTTTACTCTTCCTCCTGCTATTGCCCTGCCAACCGCATGTCCCGCTTTCTCGATCGTGATGCCGGTAGAGGTTAAAGTTGAGGAAACGTGTCTCACCGTTATCCAGGTACTGAACCGCGATAACTTAAACTTCATCAGAAACTCGATCGCAGCCGGTGACACGAACATCATCAACACCGCACTCGCGGGACAGTTTGGGCCAAATATGGGAGTGGTAACTTTCAAAAAAGGCACCACGGAGGTCCTCAACGACAGTTTGGCGGCAATGGAAAACAAATGGAATGGTGCGAACCCCAATGCGGTGATAGAAGACACTCTCGTCGTTACGAATACGTCTGCAACAACGGCCGAGAGAACCGCTTTTCAAAATCAAACCGCTTTGGTGCGACAAACGTTTGGTGGCACGCAGACGTCCACGCCGGCGTTGATTGCCGGCCAGCTTCCGGCAGCGGTTGGCTGTCCGGCATTGGCGTTTGTAAGCGTTACGCTCAAGCCGTAGCGGTGAACGACTGGGTACCGGAGAAACGAGATGCTTGCGGGGCCCAAACCTCATCCGGCCAAAGCTCAAGTTCGAGATAGACCGGCGGGCGCTCGGTTGCACCCTTCTGCGCAGGGGACTGGTCTCGATCGCAAAGTGGACCAATTCAATCCGGTCTGGCAATCGCTCGCGTTGAGTTCCACCGGTCTGCAGGCGAAGCTCGCCGTTAGCCAGCCAAACGATCCTTACGAGCGTGAAGCGGACCAGGTTGCCGACCGCGTTATGCGAACGGCGTCCCCGCAAACTTATCCCTCCTTCTCGTTCTCTGATCTCCTCTCAGGGAACGTGCAACGCAAATGCGCGGGCTGCGAAGATGAGGACCAGGAAAAGATCCAACGCAAAGAACAGCCGGGCACAGGTTCACCAACTGTTGCTTCGGCAGTGGTGGATTCCGCGATAACTTCTCCCGGCCGCCCGCTCGATGAACCAACGCGGAGTTTTATGGAGCCGCGTTTCGGGCACGACTTCAGTCACGTGCGTGTGCATGACGATTCACACTCCGCAACTTCCGCCGAAGCCGTTCACGCAAAGGCTTACACCATCGGTCCACACATCGTGTTCGGCGAGGGCATGTACCAGCCTTCCAGCGGCGACGGCCGGCGTCTGCTCGCGCACGAGTTGGCCCACACCGTGCAGCAGGGTTCAAGTGGGCTGAGCATACAGCGAGATGCGAACGATGATTTCCGCGTCACTCAGGTGCAACCTCATCCAGAAGCACGCACGCGCGGAATGTCCGATCGCTTTTTCTTCGAAAGCGGTCAAACTACTTTTCGAACGGCCGTTCCCGCCGAAGCCGCTGAACGCACGCGGCTTGAAGCCTGGGCCACCGCGCACGCCGGACAACACGTTAGTCTCGTCGGCCGCTCGAGCCAGGAAGGGACGAGAGCCGGAAACTCCGACATAGCCCGCGAACGCGCGGCGACTGTTGCCGCGATTCTCAGGGCCGGCGGCGTGATCGTAGATCGCGTTAGCGTCGATATGACCTTCGCACAGCAGGCGGTCGAGTATCGTTTCTATCGTTCGGTCGAAATCGTCGCCGGAGGTTCAACCTGCAGCAGCTTTACGACAACGCAACAGACTCAGGATGTAACCGACTGCGAATCGGCATTCACTGCCGCGCATACACGCGCGACTTCGATCGTCACCGCGGCGATGGCCCGGTTGCGAAATACGGACGATACGACGCCGCCCGCGACTCCGCCAAATACGCCTGCCCCACCACGCGACAGCCGCGATACGATTCTGAACAGGCGTTTTCCGGGAGTCGCTCGAGCAACCTTGCTGCCACGCTTCGAGAGTATCGTGACGCGTCTCGGCCAGGTCGCCGCCACGGCGGGCCACACGTGCAATCATCGTTGCGCGAATGGATGTGAACGGGCTGCTTCGGCAGCCGCGGGTGGCCCCCTCGAATTATGTGCGCCGTTCTACATTCCGGGATTTGCGGGAGCACTCGGCACGAACGAGCGAGTCTTCCTGGTGTTACACGAGACGACACATTCGGCAGTTGTTCCAGGCAGTAATCCGGCGGATAGCATCGGCGTCGACTTCGCTTACTCGAGGACGCGCATGTTTGGCGCGTTGGAGGGAAGTGAAGCAATTAACAATGCCGACAGTTACGTGATGACGTTCCTGGCCCTCGCCGAGAACACGGCAAATGCGCCCGGAGTGATAAGTTCGCGTCCCAGCGCACCGACCGATACCACGTCGCTCACCACCCCTCCCGGGGAAGTCACCGATCGCAACCGTACCGCGCGCCGCGCGCTTGGCTTTGCTGAGTCGTGGCTCAACTACTCTTCTTTCTGGGCGCCTGACGTGTACGACTTTCTGGCCGCCTCGCTCACGTCGTGGAGTAGTGATTTGGGCAGTACCGGTCACGTGGTACTCCAGTTATGGGCGCCGCCGTTTCAACTGAGTCATCCGGGCAATACCGGATTGAGCGCGGACCAGCGCGCACGCGTTACTCCATTCCAATCAGGTGTTGGTTCGCGTGGATTTCCAATGCCCGCGACTTCAACTCACGCGACGCAACACGATCGAACGAGAGCTGCGGGGATCTACGATCGTTATACAAGAATGCACACGCTTTTGGCTCGCCCACTCTCCATTGATCGCGCAACAACCGGAGACGGCGTCTGGTCCACCGCCGCGGGACTCCCGGGTCTCGGCACCAGCGTTCAGCTTGCCGATTCTTTCTTCACTGCAATGAATGCGTCGGAGCAGGCACGCCATATCATCCGATTGATGGCGCGGTCAATGAGCGACGTTGGAAGCACCTGGGTCGAGGCGTATGTTGAGGGTGCAGCGGGCGTCCGTGCCTTCCGGGACCTTGGACCGTAGGGAGGGTAAATCTTCACGGCGCAAGCGGCGAGTGCTCTGGAGGAGCACGATGTGTGTTGTGCGGAAAGGTTGACACATGCACGCAGTTCAAAATGCTTCGGAGAAAGCGACGGTGAAGGAAAAGCCGAAGCATGCCATGCCCATCCGTGAGACGGCAGAAGCGAATCCTTTCTGGCAGTCGCTGGCGTTGAGATCGACGACGCTTCAGGCGAAGATGAGTGTGAGTCAGCCTGACGATCCCGCCGAGTTGGAAGCCGACCTCGTGGCCGATCGCGTGATGCGTATGGCGTCGCCGGAATTGCGTAACGGCGTCACGGCGAAGGCCGTGCAGCGCAAGTGTGGTCCATGCGAAGAAGAGCAAAAGCTGCACCGCAAACATTCGCCTGGGCCGGAATATTCGGGAGACGCGCCGTCGATAGTCAGTGAACCGTTGAGATCTTCCGGGCATCCGCTCGATCCTCTCACGCGCTCATTCATGGAGGAACGTTTTGCACACGACTTCAGCCACGTGCGGATACACACCGATGCGCGAGCGGCTGAAGCAGCGCACGCGGTAAACGCCCTCGCTTATACCGTCGGCAACGACGTGGTCTTCGGCGCGGGACAGTATGCAACCGGCAGCAACGAAGGCCGCCGCCTGCTCGCGCACGAGTTAACACACGTCGTGCAGCAAGGATCTCAAGCAACGAGGCAGGTGCAGAGAGACGCCAGGGATCTTCCCACTGCGACCGGACCGGAAAATCTGCTGCTGTTTCCGGACATCACTCCGGCGCGAGTTCGTATCGAACGACTTGCAAACCTCAGCGGCGGATTGATGGAAGATTCAGCTTTGCGGCCACGATTGTCAGCCATCGTCGCCTCGGGCATGACGATCCGCGGTCTGGCCGCGAGCCTGCTGCCGTTTTTCACGCAAGCTACCGCAAGTGGAACATCGCCGCAGGTTGACAACTCACCGCCGACGGTCAACGAGTTGGCCCGGGCTATTCTTGTTTATAACGCTCGCTTTATCCCGGTGCCTGCGATGACCAACTTCACGGTCGGGTTTCGCTTACCGTTGCCGATCGAGATTGATCCCACGAACGACGAGTTTATTGTCAGTCCACCGGCAATCAGATCGATGGCTGCGAGGTTCGATGTCGCGTGGGCGCCGTTACTCGATCAAGCTCCAGCCGCACTCGCAACACCGACAGCCACCGAGATAAACGCCGCTGCCACTAATTTCCTGGCGCAATACACGACACCACTCGCGCGCGGCGTAGCCCTCATGGCCAGCGCCCTCACAAACCCGTCCGCAACAGTTGGTCTGATGACGGAAGTTTTCCGGCAACTTGGGACAGGGACGTTCGACGTCGCCTTCGATTTCATGAGTAACATCGTGATGCACCAGATCAATCTGCTGGCGAGTTTGATCCCCGGCGACGCGATACTGCGTCTGGTGCGTGGCGCACTCGCGTCGCCGCCCGCGGGCCTGGACCAGGCGCGCGAGACGCGGCGGCAAAGTATGTTGAATGCGCTTCCGGCTGCTCCAGAGTGGACTCCACTGATTCGAGCAGACGAAGCCGGTTCGGGCGGAACCGATCGTCTCGCGGAACAGACGTTCACGTGTGGTGAGTTTTCAGTGTTCGTTCCGGCAGGAGCACGAACAAGCCAGCGAAACCAGGTTCACATATTCTTTTCAGCTGGCGGCGCGATTGGCGCGACTTCACATCTGGAGCATCACGGACTGCGAGGAGCAGCGGATCCCAACGGCTGGATCCTGATCGGCGTGCAAGGTTTTCCCGGTATGGCGTTTACGATAACGCGAGCGCAGATCGAACATTGCCTGCAAAGCATCGGCAGAGGTTCGCAGATCGACTCCGTGCGTATGAGTGCTCACAGTCGCGGCAACGCCGGCATGGCTCGTGAACTTCAGCGACGTCTGATCCCAACGAGCCTGATAGATCACGTTACCGTGCTCGATGGCAGTGATCATCAAAACGGTCTCACGCAAGGGTTTCGTGCGAGTGCAATTCCTACCAGTCGTATCACGGCTTACTTTGTTACGACTGGCCCATTTCCGATGAGCGGTGTGCAAAGTCGTGGCATCAATGCGGAGTGTATTCGCGCGATTGGATACGCGAGGTTGATAAACGACGCAGTCACAACCGGACGGGTGACGACATTGCCGCCGGCGATCGCGAGTGCTGTCGGCGCGTTGACGCTTCCCGCGCGCGGGATGTTCTCCACCGCGACACCAACCCCTGCGGGAATGACGAGTCTGAGGGCGTTTTGCGCCGACCCGGCGAACGCGACCGCGTTACGCAACTTGCGACACGGCGAGAGAGGTGCGGCGCACGTCAGCGGTCTCGAGCGGTTTGCGGATACGTCGCCGTATGCATTTGTAGAAGTAAACAATTTGCTCAACGTCAACGATCCGAATTTACCGAGAACTCAGTGGCGTGTGGTGTCGCCGGGCATTTATTCGCACCACTTGTTTGTTGCAGAGATGGCCCACGAGTTATTCGAATAGAGGGAGCAGAATATGACGCGTAGATACAATCAGAATGAAGTCTCACCGGACACAAAGGCGCCCGTGGATGGCACGGCCGATCGTGATGCAAAGACAAATCCGGTTTGGCAGTCGCTCGCCGTCGGATCGTTGCCGCTGCAAGCGAAACTCAAAGTCAGCCAGCCGGGTGACGCATCCGAACAGGAAGCGGATCTCGTTGCTGAACGCGTCACTTCGAACTCCGCGGACGCACTCCAGCGTAAGTGTGACGACTGTGAAGATGAAGAGTTACACCGCAAAGACGATGGTGGCGCACCTCACGCAATAGAAAGTGCGTCGTCCGTCGTTCAGCAAACATTAAGTTCACCCGGCCAGGCGCTCGATCCCGTTACACGCGCGTTTATGGAATCGCGGTTCCAACGTCCTTTTGACGACGTCCGTATTCATACCGGCGATCAGGCGGCGCGATCGGCGGAGGCGGTTGACGCCCTCGCTTACACAGTCGGCAGGGATATCGTTTTTGGAGACGAAGGATACGCGCCAAACACGACCTCGGGACAGAGACTGCTTGCGCACGAGTTGGCCCACGTGGCCCAACAGGAGTCAGGCGCGCTCGAAATTGCGAGACAAACGCCGGCGCCGGCGCCAGGAGTTTTTCCACCAAATCCACCGGCGCCGCCCACGCCCCAGGAGAAAAAGACCGAAGCTCCGGTACCCGTTCCCACACCGGCGCCGGAAGAGAAGAAGACTTCAAAAAAGCGTGCGCCCGTGGGTACGTCCGGCTCGTTCAAAGGGAATCCGACAGCGGCCCTCGCGAAATGGGATTACGTGGTCTACGAGGATCACGTGCGGCTCGGCAATCGGAAAGTGGACGAGTCAGCCGGTGGTCCAGTAGTCGGAAGCTGGCCCTGGATGACGAATAATCCCGGTGATCTGACCGGCGACGTCAGGCCGCGCAAGGAAAATCCAAACGATCCAGAGTCCTACTACCGCCAGGATAAACGTATCTGGGGCGCTCCGACCCAGCGTGGTAAAACTCCCGACAGCATGGGGCCCGTTGCAGGCACCTCCGGTTTGAGCGCGGAGAACACGGCCGTGCCGGGCTTTGCGGCGCGGAGAGATCTCGCAATCTTCGCGACGCGTGAACGCGGGCGTGGCGCGTTGAAAGAGTGGATCAAAAACTATTATGCGAACCTCACTTTGGCGGAGTCAGTGAAACTGCATCTTGGCCCAGCGTCGTCTCACGTTGCGGGTGTGGATGATCCGGAGAAGTATCCACAGTTATTGCAACAGTATCTATCGGAGAAAGGTTATCCCGCTGATTACGTTGCAAAGACAAAGGGCGCCGACGTTAAAGCCGAACATTGGAACGATGTGATCGATGCTTTTGGTTATGCCGAAGGTTACTCGAATCGGCGGCCTGTAGCCGGAAAGCCCGGCAAGTTTCAGTACGTCGAAAACAAAGGCGTAACCTACCGTTGCGGTGGACGCGACGCGATCGATGTTGATCCTGCCTACGCGAAACTCAGTCGCGTAACAAACCTCCCTCAAGCGACGCCACCGGAGATCAAGGATCTGCTCGGTTGCGAATAGATCATGTGGCGTTCTGCCGCAATCTAGTGCATTGACATCGCTTGTTGAAGTTCATTACTCTCGCCAAGCTCTCTCGCTGTCCGTTTTATCCCGAACACACAATCTTTACACAGCGAAACTCTGTTCCGCCGCGTTTAAGATTCAACTCAGGACTCACAGCCTCGCACCGATGAGTAAAAGGGATCCACCAAACCGTGAAGCTTTTGACAGGCTGCTCTTCTGGCTGAATCCCGACCGCGAAAAAGCAGGCGAAATATATGAGACCATTCGACTTCGGCTGATCAAGATTTTTGCTGCAAAAGGCTGGTTTGACGCCGAGGACCTTGCGGACGAGACCATCAACGTCGTCGCCTCGAAAATCGATTGGCTGATTGCCAACTACGTGGGCAATCCTGCGCTTTATTTCTACGGTGTTGCGAAAAACATCTATCGCGAGCATTGCAAAACGAACCCTCCTCCCTACGTGGCTCCGCCGGATCCGCCGGACCAGGAAATTGAACGTATGAGCAATTGCCTGGATAAATGTTTGGCAGAGCTCGAACCTCACGAGCGTGATTTAGTCATGCGATACCAGGAAGACGAAAAGCAAAAGAGGATCGATCAGCGAAAACAACTTGCGAAGGAGTTGGGAATCACTCGTAACGCATTAAGAGTACGGATCTTTCATATACATGAACGACTCGAAAAGTGCATCAAAGAGCGTTTGGAACAACTCCCACCCGTCTGAAACAATTTGCCTGCGCGAGGCATACTTAGTAGAAGGTCTTAGCGTGGGACGGAAAGCGGCGTTTTTATAATGGCACTTAGCACTAACGACGAAGCCAGAATCAGGGAATATCTCCTCGGTCAACTAAGCGCGGAGGAGCGACTCAACATCGAAGAACGTTTGATGATCGAGGACGATCTGTTTGAGGAACTCGAAATCTCGAAGAGCGAACTCATCGAAGATTATCGTTCCGGCGATCTGAGCCAGACGGAACGTGAGTCGTTCGAACAACTTTTTCTCGCCTCACTCGAAGGTAAACAGAAGTACACGTTTGCGATTGCTCTCCGTCGCCACAAAGAGGGCGATTCGCCACAACCCAGGCCGCTTCCTGACCCAGTCCCTGTTGGAATAATTTCACAACGGCCTCACTGGGCCAACGCGCGGCTGGCTTCACTCGTTGTCATCATTGTCGTCGGCATATCGATCCCTTTGTACCGCTCCCTGCAACCGCCAACCGTCCTGAGCCTCGAACTGCCGATTACATCAAATGCGCGTGATAAAGGTCCGCAGGCGCCGAGTGTTCAATTAGCCGGAGTGGACCAGTTACAGCTTTCTTTGATACTGCCGGCGTCGGCGCCACCTGCCACCGGCTATCGCGCAAAACTGCTGGAAGAAAATGACACTGGAGAAGGCAGGGACATTAAGGTTGTGGGCCATGGCGGCGGGAAAGTTTCGGTCGTGATCCCGAAGGGGGAACTGCCGCCGAGTGAGTATGCCGTGAAGCTTTTCGCGGTTAAAGAGGACGGATCCGCGCTACTCATTCCAGGGAACTACTTCTTCAAGGTCGAATAGAGCCACAAGAAGGCACAAAAATCACAAAATGGATTTTCTGGTTTTGCGGATATACAAGTAACTGAGCGTTGCGATACCTATCCCTGCAGCTAAAAGCGCAAGAAGTAATGGAAGATAGCTTCGTTTGGGTGGCTGGGGTTTGGTGATGCGGAGATTGTAGTCGCCTTGAAAGGTGAAGCCCGCCCAGTAATAGGGTGAGCGCCACTCGGGGCGTTGGCGAATCTGATTCTGGGCGGCACGTAAGGCTGCCGGCGCCGTCATGTTCTGTTGCAGCATGTTTGAATAGAAGTGCTTCATCAACTCCGCGCCCGCTTCATCATTCACCTTCCAATAACTCGCAACCACACTCGACGCCCCCGCATACATGAAACCTCTTGTTACTCCAATCAGCCCTTCGCCACGCACGTTCGCGCCGAGTGCGGAATCGCACGCGCTCAGCACGACGAGATCCAGGGGTGCATTAAGTTTGTAAATATCGGCCAGACCGACGAAGCCGTCGAGTCGCTGTTTGTTTGCGTCAACCAGCGAAAGCACCAGGCCGGAGAGTTCAGGTTGATTAGCGTCAAACACACCATGAGTGACCATGTGCAAAATTCGAAAGCCGCTCAAGTCAGCCTTGAGAAGATTTTGACGACTGGCGTCATGGTCCATGTAAAGCTCCGCGTCATCACCCAAAAGCTCCTCGATCAAACGCAACTCTCTTCTGGAAAAGAAAAGATTCGGCAACTGCGTCGGATCCAAGACGCCGCCCGATCGCGTTTCGGATGAAATCGTTTCTTTACCCGGTGTCGGAGAGAGTGAGGAAAACGCCGGATCGCCAAACCCGATCAGAAGCTTCTCACCGGGCTCGCGATCTGTTCTTTGCTGCCTCACGATCGCGAGCGTGGATGCCGAAGGCTCGTTAACGAACTCAAAACGATCTATCAAAAGATCTTCCGCCTTCGCGGAAATCCGTAACGCAGTGAAAGTCACGTATTGGAGAATCCCGTCGGGAACAACGATCACTCGTGAAGTACGCAGTTGCGGCGAGATCGGCTCAATCACGAGCCGGCTGACTTCCGCAATTGCCTCCTGTAATCGACTCTCATCTTCCGCGGTTTCCGTGCGATTTTTCAGCAGCCTTAAGAGTTGCTCCGCGGCCTTTTCAATCGTTTTCTTGTCAGCCAGTACTTTGTAAGTTATCCCCTCGCGCGTAAGCACCCACGCAAAACTGCGACGACTGCCGAGTGAATACTCAACGAGGGAAGTTTCCTCGTCTGTGACCTGACTTCGAATGATTTCATAACTCGGCGGCTGGGGTGGCAGCAGGTTGAGAAATCTCGGGTTCGTCTTGATTCGTGCCTGAAGGGTTTCATAACGTGAACGAACGTCGGTGAGTTTGCGCTCGAGTTCGTTGCGGTCACTTTGCGTGTAACTGCCACTCAACAACTCTGCGCGTGCGTCAATGAGTTTTTGTTCTTCCTTCTGCAGCTTCTCTTCTTCGACGAGCAGGTGCGGTTCAGTGACGCGTCGTATTTCTCGATGGTGATTGCGAAGCGAATCCAGCAAAGCGCGCGCGCGACCAAAATCGCTCGCTTCAAACGCTTTGATGTAGAGATGCTTACCGGGCTCCTTCTCGTGAAGGTCCATCAAGAGCTCGACATACGTTTCGTAACGATCATGGACCGACGCAAGAAAAGAGCTGCGCAACTCCTTGCTCGAAGCGTTTTCACGCAGGCGTTCGGTGATCTCGATCGAGCGTTCGAGATATTCTTTCGCCTCGTTGAGATTGTTCGCGATCAAGCGCGAGCTTGCCGATCCCGAAACAAAGCGCGGCTTCGTTTGTGTAATCCGCGGTCTTCTTGAAAGTTTTCAAAGCTTTTTGATACGCCGTGCTGGCCTGTTGCTGATTGCCGAGCAGATACTCGGTTTGTCCGAGATAGCTTTGCGCCCTCGCCAACAGGCGCTCGCCGTCGATCTTTTCGAATGAAGTAATCGCCGCCTGAAATTCCATCCGCGCCTGTTCGTAAGAACCTTCCGCAAGCGCAACTCGTCCGAGAGCCTCGTGACACAAACCAATCAGCAGGTCATTGTTTGTAAGTTCGGCTTTACTAAGATTCTGTGCGATCTGTTGTCTAGCGCCGGCGAAGTCCCCTGTCTGAGCGAGTACACGGCCGACCTTGGTACTGGCGTCAACGGTGGCGGAGAGGTCATGCGCGCCCTCATCGTAGTGGGCCAGCGATTCCCTGAAATAGTTCAACGCGATGGGGAGTTGTCCGTAAGCCTCGTGAGCTTCGCCAAAAGCCATCGCAATCTGTCCGGCGAGATAAGGCTCGGCTTGTTTATCGACGAGGAGCGGTTGCGCCTGGTTGAGAAATGCGAGCGCGGTTTGCCACTGGCCCTGCCTGACGGCAACAAAGTTGAGATTGATAAGCGCGGTCGCGAGCTCGATGGGTTCGTTTAACTGACGCCAGAGCGTTTCCGCCTCTAGCAGTGCGGCAGTGGCCTGCTCGGGCCTGTCCCAACGCGCATAAATTTCGCCCCGGTTCGAGAGCGTATCAGCGACGCCTCTTTGATCCTGCAGCTCACGCCAGAGGTTTAGTGCTTGTGTCGAATAGCTTTCGGCTATGTCGAGCTGGGTCAGATTGAAATGGACTTCGGCAAAATATTGACGAGCCTGCGCCTCGCCGCGTTTGTATGCGCGGTTGCTGCTTAACCCCAGTGCTTCGTTCAGAAGAGTAAGGGCGTCGTCATAATCGTGACGACGCATATTGACAAACCCACACAAGTTCAACGTGTCAACCAGTAAGTTGCCGTTGGCCGAGGGCTCGAGTTGTCTGGCGAGGTTCAGTGATTCGGTGATGGTGGCGAAAGCGGAATCGAGATCGCGAAGTTTAAGGTATAGCTCGGCGATGCGGTTGTTGATTTGGACCCGGGCAGTTTCTTCGCCCGCCTGCAATCCCGCTCTCTCTGCAATTAACTGGTCCAATGCTGCCCAGCGAGAAGCCACAGTAGCCAGACTCTGCGCCGGCTCGTCGGCCTCGGTCACGGGGATTGCAGAAAGAGCGAGAGTGCAGAAAAAGATCAGCCAACACGATAATCGGCGATACCTAAGCATTTTGCTTAACAGTCAACTTGATCGGAACGCCGTTAGTCTTAACGTGGCCGTTGGTTGCGGCGGCACGCTTCCGCTTTGTTCGTCCATTCGTGCCCGGCAAATGAACATCCACAGCCGCGCGCTCCGGATCAACGCGCCTTATTGTTTCGGCGACCAGGCCGGTGATGTTCCAGCCCAGGTAGGAAACCGGCGGCCAATTCCGCCCCTTGAAAGTTGGAGAGCCTGGTCTCTGCGAACCGGCAGTGTCAACTCTGCGCGGACAATCCGACGGAGATAAATAGTTGCGGCGCGGGTAATTTTTAATGTTGGACCAGATCTCGTGATCGACGTTTCCGGTATCCAGCTCGACTTCTGCAGGTCGATCGTGATCACTTCCTGCGGCGGATCAAACTGCTCGACCAATCCGAGGTCCAGATTGTTCGTGCCTCGCACCGTGAAGCGGCGCGGCGAGCGGCGTACGTTTCTCAACGTCGCCTGGAAAAAGCTTTTCAGAAAGCAGTCCCAATTTGTTGCATCGACAAATGTGTAACCGCGATAGGTTTCGAATGAAGTCTTCAAAGAAAAGTGTTTACCTTTTTTGCCCTTGCTTTTGAAGAAGTAGGGCGGTCCCGGCAATGTCCACGGGAAATAGATCGAGAGTCCGTTTGAGTATTGAAGCTCGGACCCGATGTAAAAAGATTCAGGCACCATTTTTCGAACTTCCGTTTGGACCCTGATACAACAGGCAACGATGCGGTTGATCTGTGCCGCGAGTCGCTTAAACCGATCGGGCAGATCAACTACATTGAGACCCATATCCTTGAGAAAACAGGACTTGATGGCGTCAACTTCGCTGCAACTCTTGATCAGCCGTTCGCAAAAGTCGTAGAGATCGACAAACGTCTCACCCCAGTAACTCTGCGCTTCAAGTCGCGCCAGGCGAACCGCGTTACAGATCGACGGATAGCGCAACTCGACGTCGTCATTCTTTCGATCGAAAGCGAGTCCCGTTCGCAAAGCGTTGACCATGCTGCGAATGGCCCTCGTCATGTTGTCGTTCTTTTCCAAACACTGAAGATCGCAGAGAGATTGTTCGGAGGAGCGATCCATCACGACGAAGTCGAGCATATGGCGGGCACACGCTTTGAGAAGTTTGCGGGCAATCACCTGCGTCGGCGCGTTCGGGTCGTCAATTACCGCGCCGATCATCTTCTCATAAGGCCAACCGTGCGCCAGCACGAGACCCTGTGAGCCGATCATGAAATTGACGTGGTCTTTAAGTTCAAAGGCCGTCTCGATGCCGTTCATAACACAATTTTGGCAGGCGAGGACATCCAATTTTCGTTTTCGGCCCCGGCCAAAATAGCCGTTGAGGACGTTTTGGAGGTCTTCGAGGCGGAGCGAGCTCGGCGGATTCTCTTTGGCAAGAAATGTTTGACCGGCCACGAGCGGGCCGTGTCCATAAAGGATCAGCATGTATCTCTCTGATTCCGCGTGGCTTTCGACCGCCCAGTTGATGAAGCGTTTCAGACCCTCGGCCACGACCGGGCTGGACATCGGCCTGGAATCGATCTCTGCTTCCTTTTTGCAAAAATCGGGTGCGTCAATGGTGTGATCCGGACCGCGCTGGAAGGAAGGGATAAGGTCGTTGTGAATCTCCCAGTCAAATTTGGCTTCGACTTTTCTCTTCTTGCAGTTTATCGCCAGGTAACGTGCGCCTTTGGGAGCGGGAGTATTGGAGTCAAAGCAAGCCAACACGCAAACGTCCTTATCGCCGTACGGCACGTTTTCCAACTGTTGCAGCACGCTGATGCAATTGGTGGTCAGATTGTTATCGCCGGCCAGGTAGACCATTATGGTCCATTTTGGCTTTTCACGTTTAGCCATCGTTGTTCCCCCAATTTCGAATTAAAAGCTTTCAACAACAATGGCAACGTGTTGGGAAACGTTTCGTCAAATCATCGATCAGAATTTCTGACAGACACAAAAAAGCGCAAGTGCTCTTACTGCTGAGCTTGCGCTTTTGTGTTCTGCAATGTGTTTGTAACGCTATCGCGCAGTTACTTGTACACTTGCCGCTCCGGAATTACCCGCCTGATCAAATGCACGCGCCTGAAGCTGATAAGTTTTGTTGGGCGCGCTCGGCACTCGCCAGTTGCAGCTATACGGCGCAGTCGTATCAGTACACTGCAAAGCGCCGTTGATCAAAAACTCCACACGCGTTACGCCGGCGTTGTCGTTTGCCGTCGCCGTGATCGCGATCGTGGCCTTGCGTGCGACGATCGCACCGTTCGCCGGATTGGTGATGGAGACGGTTGGCGCAATCGTGTCGCCGGTCTGAGTGAAACCGATCCGGTTGACCGAACCCGAGCCGCGGGCGAGATAGTAAAGAAAGCCATCAGGTGAAACCTGTAGATCGACCGGGAGGGAAATTCCCGTGGCAAAATCGGAAACGGCATTTCCCGCCGCGGGATTCAGTCGCCTGATCCAACTGCCGCAGAAATCCGCAAAGAAGTAGTTTCCGATAAATTGTGATGGAAACTGCGGGATTTGCGGGTTGTAAAAGGCGCCTCCGGTTATCGCGCAGGTTAAAGCATCGTTTGCGTATGCAAAGATTGGATCGCGGAAACTGGCGTTTGGTGGATTACAAAAACCCTCGCACGTCGGCCAGCCGTAATTCGAACCGGCGATGCCGTCGTTGATCTCTTCCCAGATATTCTGACCCACGTCGTTGATGAACATACGGCCCGTGCCTGGTTGAAAAGAAAACGTAAACGGGTTGCGAACGCCAAGCGCCCAGATTGCGCGATTGTCTCCAATCGCCGTGTTGAAAAACGGATTGTCGGTTGGGATGCCGCCCGTGGAAGTTATTCGCAGCATCTTGCCGTGACGCGTTCCCAGCGATTGCGCGTTTGCGCCGTTCGCGTTGTCGCCGACGGCAACGTAGAGATTTCCGTCCGGTCCGAAGTGCAGCGCGCCGCCGTTGTGATTTGTCGCAGTGCTGAGATTGTTTAGATCCATCACGATGGTCTCACTGCCTGCTAAAGCGACGTCGCCATTTGCTGTGAAACGACTGATCCGATTGTGGAGCGTTGGAGTAGTTGCCGTGTAGTAAATATAGACCAACTGATTCGAAACAAAATTCGGATCGAATGCGACGCCCAGGAGTCCGCGTTCACCGGTGGAATCGACAGTGACGGTTAGAAAAGGCGTCGGCAATAGCACGCCGTTTTTGATCACGCGCAGCGCACCGCCCTGCTGGCAAACGAATATGCGACCGTCAGGCGCAAGGGCCATAGCTGTCGGGTTCGTCAGGCCGCCGGCGACGACCGCATCGGTAAATCCCGTGGGTACGGTCGCCGCTTTCGCGCCGGTGGTGGCGAGCAGCAGACAGCAAATGAGCAGAGCGAGAGTAATCGAGTACTTTAGATAGTCGGATTTCATACAAGCCTCCACAGTGAATTCGTTTGGCTGGGCTAGTTCGTCGGGGCGGGTTCGAGACGTTGCCACCATTTTATTTCGAAAGTTTTTCAGTAACAGAAGGGCTGGAGGAAGAAAAGCTCTCCTCGCAAAGGCGGAAGAAAGCCTTTAGAAACGCGGTACCGCTTTGCGCCTTTGCGTCTTTGCGAAGAGATCTCTTACGTGCTTTTAGGCAATTTACGCCCATTTTACGCAGTTCTGCAGTCCAGTTCGGATTTGTCCGACACGAAAACTCAATAATTCGAATCGTTGAAACCTGTTAGACTCCCCCAAGTACCCCGACTTTGACTCCCCGAAGGTGATGAGTTTGCCCTAGGAGTTTCTCCTTCTTCACCGACTGGAAATTGCAGTTGAGCGAGTGAAACTTCTTCACAGTTTCCTGGAGCACAGAATGAAGCGATATCTAAACCCGATACTGTGGAGTGGTCTCTGCGCACTCCTTTTTTTATCGCTGGTGGTCGGTGAGCGGAAGACGCAAGCTGAATCGAGCACCAGTATTCCGGTGGCCCAAAAGGTCTCCAAAGACATTCTCAAGAAGGTCGCCGACGGCCGGGGCGCGGACTTTGTTCGCGTAATCATTCAACCTGCGAATCAGTCCGATGCATCCATCGATTCGACTCTCGAAGAGTCCGGCGGCAGCAATATTCGCAAGTTCAGGAACTTCGCCGTGCGTGTCGTAACGATGCCCGCGCAGGCGGCAGTGAATCTCGCGAATCGTTCCGATGTGTCGTACGTCTCTTTGAACCGAGACGTCACGCCCATGGGCCATCTTTCGCGTACAACTGGTGCGGAGCAAATCCGAAACAGCGCTGGTGCGAACAACAACAATGGCCGTCTCGACGGCACCGGCATTGGTATCGCCGTTCTCGACTCTGGAATTGATACCACGCATCATTCCTTTCTAAATCGATCGAACGGCATGCGCGTTCTCTATAGCGAAGATTTCACGGGTGAAGGTCGTGTCGACGATCCTTACGGGCACGGAACTCACGTCGCTTCGCTCGCAGCAGGCAACGGCCGAATCTCTAACGCTGAATACGTCGGCATCGCGCCAAACGCCAATCTGATCAATCTGCGCGTATTGAATTCTGACGGAATCGGAACGACCGCAAACGTTCTTCGAGCGCTTGATTGGATTGCTTCAAATCGAACGACTTACAACATTCGCATAGTTAACCTGAGCCTCGGCATGCCCGCGATCGATTCCTATCGTAACGATCCGGTATGTCGAGCGGTGCGCAGGTTAGTTGACGCGGGTGTAGTTGTTTTTGCCGCGGCCGGTAATAACGGCAAAGACAGCAACGGCAACAAGGTTTACGGTCACATTCACTCTCCGGGTAATGAACCATCGGCGATTACCGTTGGAGCCGCCAATACGCACGCCACTGACAATCGCGACGATGACGGAGTTGCGTCATTCAGTTCGCGCGGGCCGACGCGAAGTTTTACTACTGACGATCAGGGCGTCAGACATTACGACAACTTGATCAAGCCCGACGTCGTCGCACCAGGCAATAAGTTGCTCGAGGCACAGTCGGAAGGCAATCGTCTGGTCGCGCAGAATCCATCACTCGACGCGGGGAATAGCGGTTCTGACAGTCGTAAGATGATGTACTTGAGTGGCTCGTCGATGGCGACGCCGGTAGCGGCGGGAACTGCCGCACTCATGCTACAGGTAAATCCGAACCTTACTCCAAACCTCGTGAAAGCCCTGCTGATGTATACAGCGCAACCGCTCGAGGGCTTCAACATGCTCGAACAGGGCGCCGGCCAGGTAAACAGCGCGGGCGCTGTTCAGTTGGCCCAGTTGGTTCGCACTGATTTGACTGCCGCAACGACAGTCGGCTCACCGCTCCTCACTGGTGTTGCGCCAGTTGCGGAAACTACGATTGCGAACTACACGTTCACGTGGTCTCGCGGCGTTATTTTCAATCACACGTATGCGACGGGCTTAAATCTGATCACTAAGTATCAACTGGTCTATGGCCTCGGACAATTACTCGGCAACGGTGTGGTGACAGGTGACAGCACGTTGATGCTGGATCCGGCTTACTTCTCGGATGGAGTGGTGACCGGCGATCATATCCACACGAGTAACGGCGTAGTAACTGGAGACGGCGCACCCTTCCTGGCCGTCAGTCTACTGTTCCAGGACGGCTTGCCGGCCGGTACTTTGTTGAGCGATGGTGTAGTGACCGGAGATGGTGTCGTCACCGGTGATGGTGTTGTCACAGGCGATCTCGTAGTCATCGCACAGTCGGCAATGCTCAGCGGCGATGGTAGTCCAATTATCGTGCTCATCTGGGACGACGGCACTGACTACCTGGATTATTGATCTGTAGTATTGATCCACAGATTCCATCAGATTACACGGCCGATTTAGTGTAATCTGTGGAGGGGTTTTTCCACCCACAAGCTGAGTCCAACCCACCCCTTCGAGGTATAACAATGAGTGCTGCAGAAGCAGATGTGAATCGACTTCACTTCGGCCAAGTTTACATGTGGTCGCTCATGACTGCTGGAGCAGCGATCTCGCTTGTTTCGATCTATCAGTTTCCGTTCGCCAAGCTTAATGTCAGCTTTATCTTCCTCTGTTTGATGGTGATTGCGAGTTCGCTGATCGCAGTCCGCATTCCGCGAGTAAGTGGTCGCATTACAGTTGCCGACACGTTTATCTTCCTCGGGATGCTCATGTATGGCGGAGCTACGGCGATTCTGCTTTCCGCACTCGAAGGCGTTGCCGTAACGCTGATCATCAGCAAAAAGCCCCGGACGTTCCTCTTAAACGCTTCGATTCTCGCCACCAGTACATTTTTTACGGCCATAGTTTTGCACCAGATTTTTGGCCCACCAGAACTGATCATTGCTAACGGGTTCTCATCCACGTTCTTTTACGCCATCTGCCTGATGGGCTTCGTGCAGTACATCGCAAACACAACCCTGATTGCGATCGAGAAGGCCGCCAAGATCAAGGAATCGATCTGGTACACGTGGAAAAATTATTATCTCTGGACGTCGATAACTTATTTCGCGGGCGCATCGGCGGCCGGCATTATAGCGATCATGATCGATAATTACGGGTTCTATGCCGTGATTGCGACGGTGCCGATTATCCTCATCATCTGTTTTACCTATCAGATGTATCTCAAGAACATACAAAACTCGATTGCTCAGGCTGAAGCCGCCCGGTTACACGTCGAGGAACTCTCAAAATACATCACCGAGCTGCAGCGTTCGGAGGAAGCCCGTGGCCAACTGCTCCTGCGCGCCGAGCGCGCCCGCTCCGAGGCGGAAGCCGCTAACCGAATAAAAGACGAGTTTCTCGCAACGCTTTCTCATGAACTAAGAACACCTCTGACTTCGCTGCTTGGTTGGTCCAGTGTGCTTCGTGAAGCGAAACGTGACGAGAAAGTCTTGAACCAGGGCCTGGAAGCGATCGATCGGAATGCGCGCGTGCAGGCGCAACTCATCGACGATCTTCTCGATGTTTCTCGAATCGTTTCCGGCAAGCTGAATCTCGACGTCAGGCCACTCGATGTTTCTTCGGTAACGCGGGCGGCGATCAACGTTGTGCGCCCGGCAGCGGATGCGAAAGGTATCACGCTCGACTACTGGTCCGAGCCGGGTCTCGGCGCGATCTCCGCCGACTCCGCACGCCTGCAACAGATCATCTGGAACCTCTTATCAAACGCCGTGAAGTTTACTCCGCACGGAGGCAAGATCTCGGTTCGAGTGGACCAGGATGGAAACAACGCGCGTGTGACGGTAGAGGACACGGGCCAGGGAATCGACGCGGAGTTCCTGCCCAGAGTGTTTGATCGTTTTCGTCAGGCAGATAGTTCGACGACGCGAAGTTTTGGCGGCCTCGGATTGGGCCTCGCGATCGTTCGTCACCTGGTTGAGCTTCATGGCGGCACTGTTTCCGCGCACAGCGACGGCGTAGATAAAGGCGCTACTTTTTCCGTAACGTTTCCACTCCTCGCGGATCGCACTCAGCCGGTCGCGGTTGCGCACAGCGGCGAGATGAGTTGCTTCGAGACTCACTCACTTGACGGCCTGCGCGTGCTGCTCGTCGACGATGAACCGGAAGCACGGCAGATCATCAGCACCGTGATCACTCGCACCGGCGGGGAAGTAAAAGCGTGTAAATCGGCGAGCGAAGCGCTCGCTAAACTCGTCGAATGGAAGCCTGACGTGATCCTGAGCGACATCGCGATGCCGGACGAAGACGGTTACAGCTTTATCGGCAAAGTGCGATCGCTGCCGCGCGATAAGGGAGGCGAAACGCCCGCCGCCGCGTTAACCGCATACGCGCGTGACGTCGACCGACGACAGGCCCTCGACGCGGGTTATCAAATGCACATCGCCAAGCCAATCGCGGCGGGCCAACTCGTCATGATGATCGCTCGCCTCGCCGGCCGCGATTAATACAAGCCACAAAAAAGCACATAAAGCACAGAAATGATTTCCAATCATTATGTGACTTATGTGCTTCTTTGTGGCTAAATAAGCTTCCATGAAGAAGGCACCGGTCGGCATTGGAATCATAGGGACGGGGTTTGCCCGCACGACGCAGATCCCCGGGTTTCGGGATTGCATGGGCGCGAAGGTTGTCGCGATCGCGAGTCGGAATCGTGAGCGCGCCGAAGCAGTCGCAAAAGAGTTTGGGATCGAACACGTCGCGCACGACTGGCAGGAACTGGTTGCGCACAAAGACGTCGATCTCGTCAGCGTAGTTACACCTCCATCCACTCACCTGGAGATCACCCTCGCCGCCCTCGCGCAACGAAAAGCAGTGCTTTGCGAAAAGCCAATGGCCCTGAACGCCTCCGAAGCCCTTCAGATGACGGAGAAAGCAAAGGCCGCCGGCGTGCTTGCGTTGATCGATCACGAACTCCGTTTCCTGAACAGCAGACGAATGATGCGCGGAATGCTGCAAACGGGCGCGATCGGCGCGGTGCGTCATTGCAACTACGTTTTTCGTTCCGATTATCGGGGTATTGCCGATCGAGCCTGGGACTGGTGGTCGGACGCGGCGATGGGCGGTGGCGCACTCGGCGCGATCGGATCGCATGTGATCGACTCCTTTCGCTGGATGTTGAGCACTGAAATCACCAGGACCTTCGGCATGTTGACCACTCACATCAAACAGCGCCGCGACAAAGCCGGCGGCCTGCGTGACGTGACGACTGACGACGAAGCAAAATTCTTCTTCTCCTTCGCTAGCGCTCCGCACATTCCGGACGCGACCGGCGCCGCGTCGATCTCAGTGGTCGAATCCGGGAAATACGAAAACCGGCTCGAGATCTACGGCACCAAGGGTGCGCTGATGGTTGAAGAGACCGGCGAACTGTGGATCTCGCCGACCGGCTCGGGCGCCTGGCGTCCGGTGCAGGTGGACCAGGACCACATGGCCCAGGGTATGCGCGAAAGCAGTTGGTCCCGGGGGTTCACGGCCTTCGCTGTCGCGATCTGTGAAGCGTTGCGCGCGGGAAAAACGGTTGTCACGGACGCCGCGACTTTTGAAGATGGTTATCGAATTCAGCTTGTGCTCGACGCGATTCGCGCTTCGAATGAATCGGGTTGCTGGGTGACGGTTAGTTCTTAGTGTTTTGTTCTTTGTATTTTGTCGCCGGACATTCACTTTTCGTATAGATTGTGACCACAAAGCACAAAGCACTAAGGACAAAACTCATCCGGGTTGGCGTCGACACCGGCGGCACGTTCACCGACTTCGTTTTTGAACGAGACGGTCGGCTCGAGCTTTTCAAACTCCCCTCGACACCTTCGGATCCCTCACTCGCTATCCAGCAGGGACTCGCGCGCATCTGCGAGGACGCAGGTGTTCAAATCACTAACGTCGAAGTGGTCCACGGCACCACGGTCGGCACGAATGCTTTACTGCAACGCCGGGGCGCGCGTACAGCCCTGATCACCACCAAAGGATTCGAAGACGTACTCGCGATCGGACGCCAGGCCCGGCCCGAGCTTTACAATCTCAATGCAGTCAAACCGCCCAGTCTTGTTTCGGACGATCTCCGTTTGGGTATCGGCGAGCGTGTTGTCGCTTCGGGTGAAGTCATCGAACCTCTCAACGAGCGCGAACTCAGATCTCTGGTCAAAAAGCTAAAGCAGTCGAACGTTGAAGCCGTAGCCGTGTGCCTGCTGTTTTCGTTTTTGCATCCGGAACACGAGGAACGGATTGCATCGGCACTGGCGGCGCTCGACGTGCCGCTCTCGATCTCCAGTCAAATCCTTCCCGAATATCGTGAATACGAACGCACCTCGACAACAGTTATCAATGCTTACCTGCAACCGTTGATGGGCCGTTATTTAAAACGCTTATCAGAGACGGCGGGAGAAGAAAGTTCCCGTCTCAACCTGCGTGTGATGCAATCGTCCGGCGGCAGCATCTCGGCTGACGTCGCGAGCGTCGAGCCGGTGCGCACGATTCTTTCTGGTCCATCGGGCGGCGTCGTCGGCGCGTTGCGTGCAGCGCAATCTGCCGGAATTCAAAACGTGATCACGTTTGATATGGGCGGAACTTCAACTGACGTCGCGCTATGCGACCGTGGTGCGATCCGTACGACGAACGAAGCAACAGTTGCCGGACTGCCGGTGGCGGTTTCAGTCATGGACATTCATACCGTCGGCGCCGGGGGCGGCTCGATTGCGCGTGTTGATGAAGGTGGGTCGTTGCGTGTTGGTCCGGAATCCGCCGGCGCTGATCCCGGCCCCGCCTGTTATGGTCGATCGTTTTTACCCACGGTCACTGACGCTCACGTTGTCCTGGGCCACTTTGGCGGGGTGGGTTTGCTCGGCGGCGAATTCAAACTCGACGAAGAACGCGCGCGGGTTGCGATGACGCAGTTGGCGAGTGATTTGAGCAAAGTTTCAGGCAGGCGATGCAGTGTTACCGAAGCGGCCGAAGGAGTGCTGTCGGTCGCAAACACAAACATGGAGCGAGCGCTGCGATACATATCAGTCGAGCGTGGACACGATCCGCGGCAGTTTGCGCTTCTGCCGTTCGGTGGCGCGGGTGGCCTGCATGCCGTTGAGCTTGCGCGTGCGCTACGCATTCCGGCGATCATTGTGCCGGCTGCGCCCGGCGCGCTCTCCGCGGTTGGAGTTCTCGTTGCCGACGTGATCAAGGACCAGAGCCGCACGGTGATGTTGACTTACCGGCAAAAGCAAATTGCGAAGCTCGGTAAAGTGTTCGGCGAGATGGAAAAAGAAGCGGCGGCACTGTTGCGGGGTGAAGGCTTTACGCGTTCCCGACAACGTCATGAACGATCGCTCGCCATGCGTTATCGCGGGCAGTCGTTCGAGTTGGAAGTCAGAGACACTAAGGGCGATCTGGCCGCATCTTTTCATCATACGCATCGCGAGCGTTACGGTTACGCGCAGGAGCAGAGCGAGATCGAGATCGTCAGCGCGCGCCTGCGCTCGTTCGGGCTCGTGGCAAAGTTGGGCCAACAAAGACTTCCGGCGTCGACTCAACGCGGCAAAACAAAACCACACGATAAAGCGACTGCATATTTCGATGGAAGCAAAGCGGAAATCGGCTTGTACCGCCGCGCCGAGCTTCTCGCCGGCGCAAAATTACAAACGCCGTGCATCGTTACGGAATACTCGGCGACAACTCTGATTCCCACCGGCTCAGCAGCGCACGTCGACGATTTCGGCAATCTTCTGATCACGAATTTATGAAGGACAGGTTCGATCCAACAACTCTCGAGATCTACCGCGCGCTTTTTACGTCTGTCGCGGAAGAGATGGGCGTGGCCCTGCGGCGCACTGCGTTTTCGCCAAACATCAAAGAGCGCCGCGATTACTCGTGCGCCGTTTTTGACGCGCAAGGACGAGTGATCGCGCAGGGCGATCACATGCCCGTGCATCTCGGATCGATGCCGATGGCAGTTGCGGCTGCTCTTGCAGAGATTGAAATCGCTCCCGGCGACGTCGTTGCCTTGAACGATCCGTTTGCGGGCGGCACACACTTGCCCGACGTCACACTCGTGATGCCCGTAGTCAGCGCAAAACAGATTCTCTTCTACGTCGCAAACCGCGCGCATCACGCGGACATCGGTGGGGCGACACCAGGTTCGATGGGCCTCGCCACGGATATCTACGGCGAAGGCATTCGCATCCCGCCTATCCGTCTCGTGCGCAATGGTATTCTCGACGCAGACACGATGCGTTTGCTGCTCGCCAATGTTCGTGGAAACGTCGAACGCCGTGGTGATTTCGACGCGCAGATCGGTTCGTTGAAGACCGGTGCGACGCGTTTGCTGGAGATAATCGAACGGCGCGGCAAGAGTGAAGCGACTGAATACGCGTCGCAGTTGATTAACTACTCGGCGCGGCTCATGCGCAATACGATCGGCGCAATTCCCGATGGGTCTTATGAGGCTGAAGACGCGCTTGACGACAATGGTGTGGACGATCGTCCGGTGCCGATTCGGGTTCGCATCGCGATCAAGGGTGAGCGTGCGTTGATCGATTTCACGGGCAGCGCGCCGCAGGTTACCGGCGCGATCAACGCGGTCGAGGCGATCACAGTCTCCGCGGTGTCGTACGTGTTTCGTTGTTTGATCGACGGTGAAGTGCCGGCGAGCGCGGGCTTGATGGCGCCGATCGAAGTGGTCGCGCCGCGCGGTACGGTCGTGAATGCAAATCCGCCCGCATCCGTCGCCGGAGGAAATGTCGAGACGTCGCAACGGATCGTGGATGTATTGTTCAAAGCCTTGTCCAGCGCGTTGCCGGATCGAATACCGGCGGCGAGCCAGGGCACGATGAACAACCTCACGATCGGCGGCATCGATACGCGCACCGGTCAGGAGTTTTCTTACTACGAAACGGTCGCTGGTGGTATGGGGGCGCGTCCGGACGTCGAAGGAATGAGCGGCGTGCATACGCACATGACCAACAGCCTCAACACGCCTGCCGAGGCGCTCGAGTATGCTTATCCTTTGCGCGTGCGCGAGTATCGACTCCGCAAAGGTTCCGGTGGAAAAGGAAAACAGCGAGGCGGTGACGGCGTCGTGCGTGAGATCGAAACGCTTGTGCCGTCGCGCATGTCGCTGTTGGCGGATCGTCGCAAGCGCCGTCCGTATGGATTGTTTGGAGGGGAAGACGGGGCGGCAGGCGTAAATGTGATCGTCTCAAAAAGTAAACGACACAAGATCAATTCAAAAGGGTCGCACGAGTTGAAAGCCGGTGATCGAATACGGATCGAAACGCCCGGTGGCGGCGGGTGGGGCGGGAAGATCTCCTCGCAAAGGCGCAAAGACGCAAAGAAAGCCGTTTAAGAAACGCGGCAGCGCTTTGCGTCTTTGCTTTTGCGAGGACTATGTCGTGAGCCGGCGATAGATTCCGGGGAGTCGCTCGGGTAGCGAAAGCACGTCGTCGATGATCGTGTATCCCACTTCGCCGTACAGATCTTTTAACTCAGCCTCCGACTCCCGATCGATCGTGATACAGAACGGCGTGATCCCTTCGTTCTTCGCCTGTCGCAAAGCCTCGCGCGTGTCTTCGCGCGCGTAGCGAGCATCGCCGTAATCGTGATCGTAAGGCCGCCCGTCTGACAGCACGATCAGCAGTCGCGTGCGCGCATCCTGTTTTGCGAGCTTCGCCGTGGCGTGACGAATCGCGGCGCCGAGGCGCGTGTTGTTCTGGTAATTGATGCCGCCGATGCGTCGCTTCACTTCGTCGTCGTACTTCTCGTCGAAGTCCTTAACCACGTAAAATTTCACGTTCCGCCGGCCCTCGGATGTAAACCCATTGATCGAATAGACGTCGCCGACTGCCTCGAGCGCTTCACTCATCAACACCAGACCTTCTTTCTCGATCTCGATGATCCGGCGTCCAGGCCGCGTGTAAGGCTGTAATGGATGACGCCCGATCGTGCGTGCTGTCGAAGACGACTGGTCCAACAGAAACGACACGGCGACATCGCGGCGGCGTCGCAAACGTTTCGTGTAGATGCGTTCCGACTGCTGCCCGTCCGCGCGACGATCGATCACATAATCAATCACCGCATTCAAATCAAACTCTTCCCCGTCAACTTCATTCGCGACGCGCGTGAGATTCTCCGGCTTCATGAGTTGAAACTGGTGTCGTATCGACGAGATCGCGCCCTTGTGTCTCTCTTTCGTCTGGTCCACAAACGTGCGATCGCCCTGCTTCACTTTCTTTTCGACGACGCGGCACCAGCCGAGCCGATGATCCGTCAACTCGCGATCCCATTCGTCGTAGTTGTACGCAACCTCCCCTTCCGCGAGCACCTGCTCGGGAGTTTCAGCTTCGGACCACGCTTCCGCTCCTGCCAGTTCATCGGGCTCACCTTCCGCGGACGGATCATTCCATGCGTTAAACAACTCGCGCGCGTCACGTCGCTGAGGTGTGGTCTGCGTTTGCCGTTGCTTCAACCTCTCGGTGGCTGCGTCATTGTCATCGGACTCCGTTTGATCTTCAGGCGCCTCAACCTGCTGCACGGAATCGTCCGACGGCACGACCGATTGAAACAGATCGTAAACACGACTCGTAGCCATCAAACTGTCTGCAACAGTCGCTTGGTCGCGTAAAAGATAGTCGCCGACGATCGTCTCCAACTCCGAAACCACCTGGCCATACGAAATGCGAGCGTCCTCGCGCGCTCCACCCAGCATCGTCACTTGAAACAACAGCTCAAACGGCACGAGTGATGTGGGCAACTCCGTAATCCGCGGCCGGCTACGGCTGAGGTGCTGGCGAATCAGATCCAGATCGCGATTCAGTCCACGATAAGCGCACCGGAGCCTGCGATCGATGCGGCCGTTTTCAAGGGTTCCAAAAATGCGGCGCGCGAGCTGCGGGAGCGGAAACAGTTTGAGAACGTCACGATAACCAATCTCGCCCAGGCTTTTCGGCTCCGGCGTGGGCTGGTGGTCTTCGTCATCCTTACGCGCCTGAACAATCTCATCGGCGATTGCGAATGCATCGAGCGCATCAACATTTTCTTTCGCAAACTTCTCCGTTAACGCGGAATGCGCGGCACGCAACAATCCACCCCGAGCGTAAGTTCCAAACTCGATCTGTCCGGCAGCATGCGCGGCCAGAACTTTGTAAAGCCTGAAATCAAGATCGTCGTCGCCAAATTCGTTCACGAGCGACGGCAAGTGAATCGTGTGTCCATCGTCGATACGTGCTTCGTCAGGCACCGCGGCGAGCGGCGCAATCTCGACCTCACGCCCGGTGAGGGCCTCGACGTACAACCGGAGCAGAGGTTGGACCGAGTCAAGTGCGAGGCCGCTGCTGCCACTGAGCAACGCTTCGTAACTCCCGCGCGTTTCAAGTGAAAAGTAACTTCGGCGCGCGCGCGAATCCGCGCGACCTGACGTGAGACCACGACGCGCCCACACTTCGAATTGCTCGATCGACACGGTACGCAAGGCTCGCGAGCTGGAGCGAAAACAAGCGAGTGCAGCTTCGGCATCGACAGCGCCAATCTCTTTTGTGAGAGCGAGCACTCGTAGCGAGAGATCGATCGCGGCTTCGCGATTTGTATCGGCGTTGAGGAGGCGAATAAATCCCGGACTGCTGCGAACGAAAGCGATGAGACTCGCGTTCCCATGTGCGGCGACAACCCACAGCAGAGCGACCCATTCGTCGAAGATCTCGGGCGCTCGACGCAGTATATCGCCGCCCGCGATCAGGATGTGCAGTGCGGCGCCGCCGCCGCGTTCAAGAAACGAGTGCGTATTCGTTAGCAGACGCCTCGCGTTGGCGGCGGAGAGATCCGTTAACGTTTGGGGAATGATGGCCCACGCATCGGCGGCGATGCCGCCCGTACGCGACGCAAAAGCGCTCGCGAGTGTCAGGGCGGCGGAAGTCAGATCGGGATCACTGAAAGTATCCAGGGCGCGCGAGACGTTACGAGTTGCGTCGAGAAATTCAGCACTGTGTTTGGCTGAGCGTCGCGCTATCTCGATGGCGATGTCTATTACGGCACGAAGAAAGTCGCGATCGTCTATTTCGGCGATTAATGAAGGGAACGTATTCAGAGTCTGGCGACCGACAGCAGTTGAAAGGATCATCTGGCGTGTACACAACACGAAGACGGCCGGGCGAAGTTCGGAGGGAACGGTTCGGAGTGGTTCTACACCTTCATTGAAGAACTCGACCGCGGATTCGTAATCAGACATCGCGAGACGCCGGCCCATCTCTCCCCACGAACGCATTTCCGCAGGTTCTAGAACGTGCGAAGCGGCCGGAGCAGCGCGCAGAAACTCGATACCCGCGCGAAGCGAGATCGCGGCGATGGCGGCGCTGGTCTCGAGCACAGCCGCGGCCTGGTCGAGCGGCAAGCCGGCGATGCTGCGTGTCAGTTCGAGGAACGACTGGCGTTCAGCAGATTGATGTTCATCAGACATTGTAACGATCCAAAAGAATTTCCTCGCAAAGACGCAAAGGCGCAAAGTTATTCATGCAGGTTCTTCTTTGCGTCTTTGCGCCTTTGCGAGGAAGCTCTTAAATCACCGTGGTAACGATCTCGCGAATACTGCGTTGCAGCTCGCGATCGTCAGTGATAGGCGAGCACATCGCCACGTCCGCAGCGTCGATTGGAGGAATGCCGAGGGCGATGAGTTGCGCAGCGTAGATTAGAAGTCGAGTAGACACACCTTCTTCCAGACCATGACCACGAAGGTTGCGCACCTTTTGTCCGATTAGAACGAGGTCTCGCGCGGTGCCTTCGTCAACGCCACCTTCACGCGCGACGATCTCGGCTTCGATCTCGGGTGGCGGATAGTCAAACTCGATCGCGACGAAACGCTGGCGCGTCGATTGTTTCAGATCCTTTAGAATCGACTGATAACCGGGGTTGTATGAAACGACAAGCATGAAATCGGTCGGCGCGTCGACAATCGTTCCGAGTTTCTCGATCGGCAAACGACGGCGATGATCCGTTAACGGATGGATGATAACGACCGTGTCTTTACGTGCCTCGACCACTTCGTCGAGATAACAGATCGCGCCATTGCGGACGGCGGAAGTGAGGGGCCCGTCGTGCCAGATCGTCTCTTCACCTTCGAGGAGAAAACGACCCACGAGGTCGGTTGAGGAGAGATCTTCGTGACAGGCGACGGTGATCAAAGGCCGTTCGAGTCGCCACGCCATGTGCTCGACAAAGCGAGTTTTGCCGCAGCCCGTCGGCCCCTTCAGAATCACTGGTAATTTTGCCGCATGAGCCGCTTCAAACAGCTCTACCTCCCTGCCGACCGGCAGGTAATAAGGTTCATTTGCTACCCGATATTCCTGTATAGCGCTTTCAGTCATCAAAGCCTCGATCCGGTTCAGTTGCACACAGAGGAAGGGCATCTTAACATTGGCTACAAAGGGGAACAAAAGGAACGTCGAATGAAGATCGCAGTCGCAATGAGTGGTGGTGTGGATTCTTCCGCCGCCGCGGCAATACTGAAAGAGCAAGGCCATGAGCTGGTTGGCTTTACGATGCAGCTCTGGGATCAGCGGCGGGGCATAAACGTGGACGAAAACGGCGATCCGCTGCCCTCGCGGTGCTGCTCGCTCGACGACGTTTACGACGCGCGCCGTGTTGCCGAAGAACTTGATTTTCCGTTCTATGTCCTGAATCTCGAACGGGACTTCGAGCGCGCCGTGGTCCAGCCTTTTGTCACCAGCTATCTCAACGGGGAGACGCCGATTCCCTGCGTGTCGTGCAACAGCCGTTTAAAGTTTGCTTCACTCGATCGACTCGCGTTGAGTCTTGGGTGCGAGAAAGTCGCGACCGGACATTACGCTCGCGTCGAGTTTGACGAGGCTACGAATCGCTACCGCTTACTGCGCGGCAGAAATGAACAGAAGGACCAATCGTACTTTCTTTGGGAACTGACGCAGGAGCAGTTGTCGCGTGCGCTCTTTCCACTCGGCGAGATGTCGAAGCCGGAAGCTCGCGACGCCGCCAGACAACACGGCCTGAGCGGAGTCTCCGAGAAGAAAGAGTCGCAGGAAATCTGCTTTGTGCCTGACGGTGACTACGCCGGCTTTATCGATCGTTATCTCGAAGCCGAAGATGCAACCGAGCGTTTGCCCGGCCGTGGTGAGATAGTCGATACGAGTGCTCGCGTGATCGGACAGCATGAAGGCATTCATCGTTACACGATCGGACAGCGACGCGGAATCGGCATCGCGGATGAACGTCCGTTGTACGTAATCTCGATCGACGCGAACAGAAATCGTGTGACGGTCGGATCGGCGGAAGAGTTGTTGAGCAATGAGTTCACCGCCGCGGGTTTGAATTGGATTGCGTTTGCCGATCCGCAGGAAACGGTGCGCGCGGAGGTGCGCGTGCGCTATCGTCACACCGCCGCGCCGGCCACGATCACGCCCCTCGAAAACGGTCGCGCGCGTATAATCTTCGATGAGCCGCAACGGGCCATCACACCCGGACAGGCAACCGTCTTCTATCGTGGCGACGAAGTTGTCGGCGGCGGGTGGATAGTTAAGATCTAAACCTTTGCTCGCCCCTTTGCGTACTCACATACTGCATGTTTAGCGATAACCCTTTAAAAAACTGAGGAATTAACGATGTCAGGAACACGAAAGACACTTCTTATTATATTTGGAATTTTAGGCGGCCTTGTCCTGGTGGCGATACTCGGAATTTTGGTGCTCTGGGCAGCGTTGCGCAAAGGTGAGCCATCCATCCGCGACAACAGCGTACTCACGCTTCGTGTCGCGGGATCGCTTCCTGACTACAGTCCCGACGATCCTTTCAAACGATATTTCGGCGGACCTGACCAGTCTCTCACCGGTCTCGTCATGCAGTTCAAGAAAGCCAAAGTCGACAAACGAATCAAGGCGATTCTGCTCGACATCAACCTGTCCGGCGTGGGTTGGGGCAAGGCTGAAGAAATTCGCGACGCCATCACCGACTTTCGTTCGTCAGGCAAACCTGTCTACGCGTACATCGAGCTGGGGTTGAACAAGGAGTACTACATCGCGACCGCGTGCGACAAGATCATTGTTCCGCCGCCCGGTGAGTTGTTTATAAATGGACTTGCCGCCGATGTGATGTTCTTCCGCGGCTCGCTCGACAAGCTGGGCGTCTATCCCGACATTTATCAGATCGGAAAGTACAAAAGCGCCGGCGACATGTTCACGCAAAAGGAGATGACTGAAGCTCACCGCCAGTACGTCAACGAGTTTCTCGACGATCTGTTCGGGCGTTATGTAAACGCGATCGCGCAGGCCAGACGGAAGAGTCCGGAAGAAGTTCGCACATTGATCGACAACGCTCCTTACAACGCGGTCCAGGCGAAGGACGCGGGGTTGGTGGATGAAGCGTTGTATCGAGACGAAGTCGAGAAGCAACTCAAAACGCTGCTCGGTTACAAAGAAACGGATTCGTTCGTTGGGGTGCGCGGTGTTGACTATAGAGACGTCTCGCCGGAGTCGCTGGGATTGAATAAGGGCGAACGCGTTGCGGTGATCTACGCCACAGGGGAGATCGGATCGGGTAGTTCGCAAAATAGTCCTTCGGGTGATCAATCGGTCGGGTCGGACACGGTTGCGAAAGCTCTCAACGATGCCGCGGCAGACAAGTCGATCAAGGCGATCGTGATGCGCGTCGATAGTCCGGGAGGTTCGGGACTTGCTTCTGACATTATCTGGCGCGCGGTGGAACTGGCGAATCAGAAGAAGCCGGTAGTGGTGTCGATGGGCGACGTTGCCGCATCCGGTGGTTACTACATCTCCGCGAGTGCGGCGAAGATCGTTGCACAGCCTTCCACGGTTACGGGTTCGATTGGCGTTGTCGCCGGCAAACCTGTGATTCGCGGATTTTATGACTGGCTCGGGATTTCAAACGAGTACGTGCTGCGCGGGAAGACGGCGGGAATGTTTCGCGAGACGGAGAAGTTTTCCGACGAGGAGCGCGCGAAGTTTGAAGAGTGGGTCAAGATTACTTACTACCGCGACTTTGTGCCGAAGGTTGCGAAGGGTCGCAACAAAGACGCTCAGTTTGTCGATTCCGTTGGGCAGGGCCGAGTTTGGACCGGAGCGCAGGCGAGAAATCACGGTCTCGTCGATGAGTTTGGCGGGCTCGATAAAGCGATAGACGTGGCGAAACAACTCGCGAAAATTCCTGCTGAGAAGGGTATCGAACGCGTGATCCTGCCGTATCCGACAACGCTTCTGCAGGAGTTGTTGAGTGGCGGCAATGAGAATTCAAACACAGAGATCGAACAACAGCGTGCACTGGTGGCGGCGTTGCCGGAAGATGCGCGCCGCGCGTTTCGGTATATGGCGTTGCTGGACCGGATGAAGAACGGTGAGTCGATGCTGTTGATGCCGTATGATTTACGAGTTAAGTGAGTGTTTTGCTCCAGCGGAGCACAATGTTTATAGATATTCAGGCGGAAGAGATGGCGCTCCTATTGGAGCGCCATGTTTTTTGTTGCGCAGGCTATAAACATGTCGCTCCTCCCGAGCGAAATCCCTATCCTATCCGGTCCATGCCGCCCATGTAGGGTCTCAGAACTTCAGGGACGATCACCGTTCCATCCTCCTGCTGATAATTTTCCAGTACAGCTATCCACGTACGGCCGATCGCGAGACCGGAGCCGTTGAGCGTGTGGACAAATTCAGGCTTCGCGCCGCCGCTTCGGCGGAAACGGATCTGTGCGCGGCGCGCCTGAAACGCTTCGTAATTTGAGCACGAAGAGATCTCTCGGAACGCATTCTGCGACGGGAGCCACACTTCGATGTCGTAAGTCTTCGACGAGCCGAAGCCGAGATCGGCAGTTGAAAGTGCGACAACACGATAGTGAATGCCGAGCTTTTGGAGGATAGCTTCCGCGTTGCGAGTCAGCGACTCGAGTTCCTCGTAAGAATTTTCCGGAAGCGTGTATTTCACGAGTTCGACTTTCTCGAACTGGTGTTGCCTGATCACGCCCCGTGTGTCGCGCCCGTAGCTGCCTGCCTCGGATCGAAAGCACGGCGTGTAAGCGGCCCATCTGATCGGCAGTTGAGAAGCATCGAGAATCTCCTCGCGATGATAGTTGGTGACCGGCACTTCAGCCGTCGGGATCAGATAGAGTTCGCGCTCGTCTCGCAGCTTAAAAAGATCGGCTTCAAACTTCGGCAACTGCGCAGTCCCGAAAAGCGCCGCGCGATTGACGATGAACGGCGGCAGTGTTTCGAGATAGCCGTGTTCGCGTGTTTGTACGTCCAGCATGAAGTTAACGAGAGCGCGTTCGAGACGCGCACCCGCGCCGTTGAGAATCGCGAAACGTGCCGCGGCGATCTTAGTTGCACGTTCGAGATCGAGAATGCCGAGTGCTGTGCCCAGGTCGACATGGTCCTTTGGCTCAAAAGAAAACTCCGGCGCGCTTCCCCAACGGCGAACTTCAACATTGTCAGATTCGTCAGCGCCAACCGGCACGCTCGCGTGTGGAATGTTTGGCAGCGTGGAGAGCAGTTCGTGCATGCGTGCTTCCGTTTGCGCGCGTAGTTGATCGAGTTCCGCGATTCGATCCTTTAGCTCACCGACTTCCGCCGCGCTGCGCTTCGGCTTCCTCTTTTTTACCTTCCTTCATCAACCCGCCGATTTCACGACTCGACGCGTTGCGTTGCGCATTGAGTTGGTCCGACTCCGCAATCACACGGCGACGCTCTTCGTCGGCGCGCGTGAAGTCGTCGAGCGCTGTTGTATCCGCGCGCCGCGCCTGCAGCGCGTCGCGTACTTTATCAATATTCTCCCGAACGTAGTTAAGATCGAGCATTTGTTCTGTTCCGGTTGGATGTGTTAAAGAAAGGGCCAACGCTAGCCGAGACCGGATTGTAGTGTCAAGAAAGGAACCAACTTGTCTGATCAGAAACAATTTGCAGGGCGTGTGGCGATCGTCACCGGAGGCACGCGCGGCATCGGCCGCGCCATCACGCTCGAACTCGCCCGGCGCGGCGCCGACGTCGCTTTCAATTACGCAAAGAGCGCGGAAGCGGCGGAAAGTTTGAAAGCAGAACTCGAATCGTTGGGCGTGCGCGCGTTGTCAGTGCAATGTGACGTTGCAAACACGGAAGCCGCCGCGGAGATGGTGAAACAGGTGAAAGACGCTTTCGGCCGCATCGACTTTCTCGTCAACAACGCCGGCATCACGCGCGACAACCTGATCCTGCGAATGAAAGAAGACGATTGGGACGAAGTGCTCAACACGAATCTCAAAGGCGCGTGGAATTTCGCGAAGGCCGCGTTGCGCACGATGCTGCGCCAGGACACAGGCGGATCGATTCTCAACATCTCGTCGATCAGCGGTGAAGTCGGAATGGCGGGCCAGTCAAACTATTCCGCGTCGAAGGCGGGAATGGTTGGTCTGACAAAAGCGCTTGCGAAAGAAGTTGCGAGTCGAAAGGTCACGGTCAACGCGCTCGCGCTCGGCATGGTGGCGACCGACATGGCAGGGAAGCTGGACGAGACTTACCAGGCAAAGATTCGCGAGCAGATTCCGCTCGGACGTTTTGCGGAACCGGATGAAGTCGCGCGGATCGCCGCGTTTCTTCTTTCAGACGATGCTCGTTACATCACGGGCCAGGTGATTCAGGTTGACGGCGGATTGGCGATATGAGTCACGGATGTACGGAAACCGTTACTTGATGCTCTTTACGTTGTCGGGCTTTGCGAAGAGCGTAGTCGGCGAAGCCTGGTTGTATTGGACTGACTCGTAGTTGATCCGCGAGGTCTGTTTACCGTTAACGAAGTGATCGACCATCCACGGCGCTGTTGACGCCGTCGATCGTCGACGAATTTCATTAGCCGATCTTCTTCAGTCGTTTCAACCTGATCGCCGCTGTCAGGATCTTTTCGAATGCGTTTGTAGATGATCTTCGCCGGCAAACCGTCTCCTGCGCCAAACTCATACTCGATCCAGAAACCATCGGGATAAGTGAGTCGAATCGTCTCGTTACGTTTCGCGAGACCCGCTTCACGCCGGCCGACGTAAGTGATCTTTCCGCCTTCTTTTTTCCACCAGCCGCGCAGAAGATATTCGACGCTCGTCCTCATCGCGCGTTTGAAGTCCTCAACCTGCGCCGGACTCTGATCGGAAATCTTCTTCACTGCACCGTCAAACATCCAGCCGGTGTCGCCGACGTTGGTTTGAATCGTGCGGATACCGGCGCCGGTAAACTCGGTGCGTTCGCGATCGGGATAGGAGATGTAATCGAGAAACTTCGCGGGAAGTTGCGACATGCCGTCGCGGAAAGTCGTGTAAAAGCCTTTGCCGAAGACGGTTTGGATGTTCAGGTATTTCTCGCCGCCCACACCTCAACCGCGCGGTCCATTATCTGTTGAGACTTTTCATCGACCGACGCTGATGGTGCTGGAGACTGCGCGAGGAGCAAAGAAAGGATTACAACAAGTATCATTAGACAGGATTACAAGATTTGCAGGATTTACAGGAGATTACTCCTGAGAATCCTGCAATCCCTGTCTGGCAATTAGTTGAGTTCGGGTTTGGAGCCGCCGTTCGGTTTCACTACCACTTCATCATTCTCAACGTCGACTTTGAAACTCGACGACGTTTTCCACAAGCCGGTAATCGGAAGTTTCACCTTTCTCGTCGATGTGCCGTTTCAGGAAACGCGCGCCGTAAGCGGTGTTGTAACCTTTCTCAGTCAGCAGGTTTACTGCAGCTTCAGTGACGTCAACCTGCTTGCCCTGCCGCTCCATCTGCCGGCGAAGCTTTTCGAGATAGAGACCGCGCAATCTGGCGCACCTCGTCCATCGTCAGTGGCGAGAACACGACGATCTCGTCGATGCGGTTACGAAACTCCGGCGAGAAGCGTTGCTCCGCAGCCTTCATCACTTCGTTCTTTACCGCGCGGAAGTCCGCGGCCGTCTTCGTGCCGAAGCCCAGCGGTTTCTCAAACTTCTTGAAGCTCTCGGAACCAAGATTCGACGTCATGATGATGATCGCGTCTGACAGGTAAACCTTCTTGCCGCGACCATCGGTCAACCAGCCTTCGTCGAAAGCCTGGAGGAAAAGGTTCATCAGATATGGCGAAGCTTTCTCGACTTCATCCAGCAGCAGCACCGTGTACGGGTTCTCGCGAAGTTGCTCCGTCAGGATTCCGCCTCGTTCTGAACCGACTATGCCGCGCGGCATGCCGATCAGTTTCTCGATACTGACTGTGCCGTCGCTGTATTCCGACATGTCGATGCGAACCATCTTCTCTTCGTCACCAAACATGAACTCGGCAACAGCTTTCGCGAGCTCGGTTTTGCCGACGCCTGTTGGACCAAGGAACAGCAGCACGCCGTCAGGTTTGTAGTGCGACTCTTTCAATGGGCCTTTGTTCAGACGCAGGCGCTGCGCGACTGCTTTGATCGCGTCCTTCTGTCCGATAACGCGCCGTCCGAGCATCGCTTCAGTCATCGCAAAGCGATCGCTCGTGTCGCGGAAGATCATGTCGCGTGGAATACGCGATTCCTGCGAGATCACCTCGATGACGTGTTCGGGTTTCACCACCATCGTCTGCGGTTCGTTGATCTCAACCTTCACCGCCGCCGTATCGAGCCAGCCGATGGCTTTGTCAGGCAGGTGAAGATTGCGGATGTACTTCGGCGCCATCTCCAACGCCGTGTTGATGGCGTCGTCGGAAATCTTGACTGAGTAGTTTTTCTCGAGTCGTGGACGAAGCCCGAGCAGGATCTCTCGTGTTTCGGTAATCGAGGGCTCGACCACTTTCACCATGCGGAAGCGTCGCGCGAGCGCTTCGTCGTCGGCGATGTATTCCTTGTATTCGTAAATCGTCGTGGCGCCGATGATGCGCATCTCGCCACGCGCGAGCGCCGACTTAAACATGTTGGCCGCATCTGACGACGTGCCCAGCGCGGCGCCCGCGCCGATGATCGTGTGCGCTTCGTCGATGAACAGAATCAGGTTATCGCGTTCTTTAACTTCGTCGATGATTCCTTTGATTCGTTCTTCAAACATGCCTCGCAGCATTGTTCCCGCCACGATGCCGCCCATCTGTAATTGAACGATGTGCGACCCACGCAAACGCGCCGGAACTTTTTCCGGTTCCAGTTCGATTAGACGCGCGAGTCCTTCGATGACGGCAGTTTTGCCGACACCAGGTTCACCCACGAGCATCGGAGAGTTTGCACGCTCGCGATGGCAGAGGATCTCGATGATCTGTTGGATCTCTTTTTCCCGGCCGATGGTGGGCGGAATCTTGTCGGCGCGAGCCAACCGATTCAGCGAAACTCCGAAATGTTTCAGATAAGGTGGAAGTTCAAACTTCTTCCTGTTTTGTTCTTCTTCCTGTTCGCGTTTTTGTACCTGTGCGCGTACGTTTTCCATTACAGCTTCGGGGCTTGCACCCATCGTTCGCAAAACATCTACAAACAAGCTATCTTGATTGCTAAGTGCCTCGAAAATGTCTGTTGCTTCAATTGTTTTGCGACCCTGCGTCCTCGCTCGTTCCATCGCCCGCTTGAACAGGTCGGTAGTATCAGGACCAATGCGAAATCCTTTTCCGACGTGTTGTTGCCGGCTGCTGCTTAAACGTTTCTCAATCGCCATCTTGACCACGATCGGGTCAAGCGACAACTCCCGCATCGCGGAGTTGAACATATCAGGCTCTTCAATAGTGAGAGCCTGAAGAATGTGCTCCACGGATACGAAGTTCTGGTCGCGACGGCGCGATTCGTTCAGTGCATGTTCCAGAATGCGCTGGCCGCTATCGCCAAATTTGTCTTTGTATGAACCTAAGTCAACCATAATCTTTTCTACGTTCACAACAATTCGTCGGTCTCAATTTCAAACCCGAGTTTTAGTGGGGAGTTGGATGTCAGCAGAATAAGCGCCGTTGCGTTTCAATGCAATAAGAATCCCGGCGGCGCTTCTCCTGCAATTTTCCTGCCATCAGAAGCAAAAAAGCCCAATGATCGGTATCAGACATTTGGGCCTTTGTGCATCGATCGCGGATTAATAATCGTAGTCGTCGCCTCCCGGCATAGCCGGAGCGCCCTTCCTGGGTTCGGGAAGTTCAGTTACCGCAGCCTCAGTCGTCAGAAGCAACCCCGCAATTGATGCGGCATTCTGTAACGCCGTGCGCACCACTTTCGTCGGATCGATGATTCCGGCCGCCGTCAGATCTTCAAACTGACCGTTGACCGCGTTGTAACCCTTGTTCCCTTTCATCCGTTCTACTTCGCCCACAACCACCGCGCCTTCGACCCCCGCATTTTCAGCAATGCGGCGAATCGGTTCCTGCAACGCACGACGAACAATCTTTACGCCCGTGCGAACATCCGGATCCTCCGACTCGTGATTGTCCAAAACTTTAGACGCCCGCAGCAGCGCCACGCCGCCGCCGACTACGATGCCTTCCTGCGCTGCGGCCTTGGTGGCGTTCAAAGCATCTTCGACGCGCATCTTGATCTCTTTCATCGCGGTTTCGGTCGGCGCGCCCACTCTGACGACGGCGACGCCGCCGGCGAGTTTTGCGAGTCGTTCCTGGAGTTTTTCGCGATCGTAGTCAGAAGTCGTCTCTTCGATCTGCCTGCGGATTGTTGCCACACGACCCTGCACGGCTTTGCTGTCGCCGCCGCCTTCCACGATCGTCGTGGTTTCTTTATCTACGATCACACGTTTGGCGGTTCCGAGATCATCGACCGTTACGTTCTCCAGTTTGATGCCGAGATCTTCAGTGATCACTTTTCCCCCGGTCAGGCTCGCAAGATCTTCAAGAATCGCCTTACGTCGATCGCCAAACGCCGGAGCCTTCACTGCACAAACTTTGATCGTTCCTCGCAGCCGGTTTACGACGAGCGTCGCGAGAGCGTCGCCTTCGATGTCTTCAGCGATGATCAGGAGTGCGCGCCCGGCGCCCGCAGTCTGCTCCAGAAGCGGCAGCAGATCACGCATGGCGGCAATCTTTTTCTCGTAAAGCAGGATGAACGGCTCGTCGAGAATCGCTTCCATTCGATCGGCGTTGGTCACGAAATAAGGAGACAGAAAACCGCGATCGAACTGCATTCCTTCCACGATGTCGAGCTCGGTTTGCAATGTCTTCGATTCCTCGACAGTGACGACGCCGTCTTTGCCGACCTGCTCCATCGCTTCGGAGATCAGACGGCCAATTTCACGATCGTTGTTTGCGGAGACAGTTGCTACGTTGGTCAATTCTTCCTTGCTCTTGACCTTCTTTGACATGCGCTCCAGTTCAGCAACAACTTGTTCAGTGGCCAACTGAATGCCGCGCTGCAGGGCCATCGGGTTGGCGCCTGCCGCAACGTTCTTCACACCTTCACGAAAGATTGCCTGCGCCAGAACTGTAGCTGTGGTCGTGCCGTCGCCGGCTTTGTCATTTGTTTTGACGGCGACTTCGCGAACCATCTGCGCGCCCATGTTTTCATACTTGTTCTTGAGCTCGATCTCCTTCGCCACGGTTACGCCGTCTTTGGTGATCACCGGCGCGCCAAATTTCTTGCCGAGAACTACGTTTCGACCCTTTGGTCCCAACGTCACACGCACAGCATTCGCGAGTATGTCCACGCCCTGAAGCATCGCGTTACGCGCTTCTTCTCTAAACTTCAATTCTTTTGCCGGCACTCTGGTCTCTCCTTAATTTGAGAATCAATATGCAGAACTGTTTACTATTCGGTGGCTTGTTTGGCCTGCGCCATGGAACGTCCGACTTTGACGCGAGCAGGACGCAATAACCGCTCGCCCATGCGGAAACCGCGACTATATTCTTCAATTACTTTTCCGTCCATCTCGCTCGTAGTTTCTTCAGTGTCCACTGCGTCGTGAAGCTCGGGATTGAAGTCCTCCCCAACTGCCACAATCGGCTCGACCCCTGCGCTGCTCAATGCAGCCTGGAAACTCATCGCAATACCACGAATACCCTCGATGATCGCTTCTCGAGTCGCATCGCCCGCGGCAGCCTCGATTGCTCTGTTCAAGTCATCCATCGCCGGAAGCACAGCCGCGATGAACCGCGCTTTCTCTCCAGCAGCACGCTCATCTGCGGAACGATTCAAACGTTGTCTCGTCTCGTCAGTCTCACGTTGTAGCTGTTGGCGCAACTGATCGAAGCGGGCCTGCACGTCCTGCACCTGTTTTTCGGCCGCGATGGTGCGCGCCTCGAGTTCTTCAACATACTTAGGTTTCAGACTTGGTCGGTTCGGCCTCAGCGTTTACACGTTCAGCACCATCGTCGTCGAGATACACCCGACGCCGATCGGTGACGCGGATCTCGTTCCCTTCATTGTTCGTCTGCTGCTCGTTATCCATACTCTCCCCCCGTGCCCGTCTACGAAATCTTGATATCAATTTTCTTCGGTTTTTGTTCACTTCGTTTCGGCAGACGAATCTGCAACACCCCGTCTTTGTATTCTGCGCCAATCTTTCCCTGATCGACCGAGGCGGGGACACTGAACGTGCGCAGAAATTTACCCTGCGGTCGTTCAGAGCGGTGCTGCTTCGATTCAGCAGTTGCGCGCGTGCCCTTGACCATCAACCGGTTATCGTCGACGTCGATTTCAAGTGCCTCACGATCGATGCCCGGAAGATCCAGCGCGATCAGGTAACCAGACTCAGTTTCGTAGATGTCGGCGGCAGGCGTCCAGTCAGCGCGCTCAAATTCATCCTCCGAAGCGGCGCCCGCATGTGTGCGACGTTGCGTAGCGTCTTCAAAAAGCCTGTTCATGCGATCCTGCAGCACCATCAGATCCTGCAACGGATTCCACTGTTGTGACATGCTCGTTCTCCCAAAAATTTACTATGCGGTCGCAAACGCCGCGTCTGTTTTGAACTCCATCGCGTCGCCGGTTGCGGAGAGTCTGACGGTTTGGCCCGGCAGAATCTCACCCTGCAAAAGTTTGACGGCGAGCGGATTTTGAATGAGCGACTGTATCGCACGCTTCAGCGGGCGAGCGCCGTAACTCGGATCATATCCTTCGCGCATGAGAAGCTCTTTTGCGGAGGGCTCCAGCACGAGGTTGACGCCGCGCTCGCTCAACATCTTAGTCAGACGTTCGAGTTGAACCTCGATGATCTTGCCGATCTGTTCGCGCGAGAGCTGGTGGAAGATAACCACGTCGTCCACACGATTCAGAAACTCAGGTTTGAAGTTGAGCCGCAGTTCCTGCAAGACTGCTTCGCGAACCTGTTTTTCGTCACCCTCTGCTGCCTGGATTTCGCGCGATCCGAGATTTGACGTCATGATCAGAACGGTGTTTTTGAAATCAACCGTTCGACCTTTTGAATCCGTCAGCCGGCCGTCGTCGAGAATTTGCAGCAGAACGTTGAAGACGTCCGAGTGAGCTTTCTCAATCTCGTCAAAAAGGACCACGGAGTAAGGACGGCGCCGAACTGCTTCAGTTAGCTGACCACCCTCCTCGTAACCGACGTAACCCGGAGGCGCGCCGATCATGCGAGCCACTGCGTGTTTCTCCATGTACTCAGACATGTCGAGCCTGATCATCGCTCGCTCGTCGTCAAACAGAAATTCCGCGAGCGCGCGAGCGGTTTCAGTTTTACCCACGCCCGTTGGTCCAAGAAAGATGAATGACCCGATCGGACGATTCGGATCCTGGAGACCGGCGCGCGCGCGTCTGACCGCGTTGCTGACGGCGGCGAGTGCTTCCTCCTGACCGATGACGCGTTGGCCCAGGCGACCTTCCATCGTGACCAGTTTTTGCATTTCGCCTTCGAGCATTCTCGAAACCGGAATGCCGGTCCACTTCGCGACAACTTCGGCGACGTCCTCTTCGTCAACTTCTTCTTTCAGCATCACGCCGTCCTGCTGAAAAGCGGCGAGTTTGTCCTGTTCGCCTTTCAGGCGCCTCTCGAGTTCGGGAATCTTGCCGTACTGGATCTCAGAAGCCCGGCCGAGTTCGCCCGCGTTACGCGCCTGGTCGAGTTGAAGCCGGAGTTGTTCGAGTTCGGCCTTCGCCGTCCGCATGTGATCGATCGCTTCTTTTTCGGACTGCCACTTCGCCTTCATGCCGGACGAAGTTTCCTTCAAATCCGCAATGCGTTGCTCGATCTCCCTCAGACGGACTTTCGACTTCTCGTCTTCTTCTCGTTCCAGCGCCTGCCGCTCGATTTCGAGTTGGATGGTTTCACGCTCGAGCTGATCGATTTCCTGCGGAAGAGAATCGATCTCGATGCGGAGTCGTGATGCAGCCTCGTCAATCAGATCGATCGCCTTGTCCGGCAGGAAGCGATCGGTGATGTAGCGATTTGAAAGTGTTGCGGCGGCGACGATGGCCGAGTCTTTGATACGAACGCCGTGATGCACCTCGTAACGTTCTTTCAAGCCACGCAGGATCGCGATCGTGTCTTCCACAGTAGGCTCGCCCACGTAGACCTGTTGAAAGCGCCGTTCAAGCGCCGCGTCTTTTTCGATGTGTTTCTTGTATTCGTTGAGCGTCGTTGCCCCCACGCACCTGAGTTCACCGCGAGCAAGCGCAGGCTTCAACATGTTGGACGCGTCGATCGCGCCCTCGGCCGCGCCGGCACCGACAAGGGTATGGAGCTCGTCGATAAAAAGAATGATTTGTCCCTGCGCGTTCTCGATCTCTTTGAGAACTGCCTTGAGTCGATCCTCAAATTCACCGCGATACTTGGCGCCGGCGAGCATCGAGCCGAGATCGAGTCCGACCAGACGCTTGTTACGCAGCGTTTCCGGCACGTCTCCCGAAACGATCCGCTGGGCCAGGCCCTCGACGATCGCGGTTTTACCGACGCCGGGTTCACCAATCAGAACGGGATTGTTTTTTGTCCTGCGCGAGAGAACCTGGATTGTGCGGCGGATCTCGTCGTCTCGACCTATCACAGGATCGAGTTTGCCTTTACGCGCCAGTTCCGTCAGGTCGCGCGCATACTTCGAAAGAGCCTGGTAGTTCTGCTCCGCATTTTGATCCGTGATCCGCGAGCCGCCGCGCATCTGCTCGATCACCTTGGAGAGGTCGTCTCGGATTACTCCATGCTGGCGCAGAATCTTGCCTGCCTCGCCGTCTTTCTCTTCGACGATCGCTAGGAGCAAATGCTCGGTCGAAATAAACTCGTCCTGCATCTGATCCGCTTGCTTTTGCGATGCCGTAAAGATCTGGCTCAGACGCGAGCTGAAGTAATGTTGACCGCCCTGCACACGCGGAAAACGAGCGACCGCGGCTTGCGTGTCGTTGAGAACGACCGCCACGTTCACTCCAAGCTTCCCGAGTATTGGCCTAACGATACCTTCCGGTGTTTCCAGCATGGCGACGAGCAAATGCTCGGGCTCAACCTGCTGGTGCTGGTTTCTTTCGGCAAGCTCGATTGCGGACTGAATTGCTTCCTGACCACGAAGGGTAAACTTATCTAAACGCATGATAGTTAAAGCTAAAAACTGTCAATCCAAAAAAGAATTGAACGGGCTCGAGTTCGTATCCCAAACTACGACGAGCCCGCTCCTGTTTACCGATCCGTCCGATCCGTTAAAGCTTTAGCGCCCGCCAGAAGCTTCTTTTGCTTTACCGGTTTCGGCTGTTGTCTCGATTGTCTTCGTCGTGGCGCCGGCTTCATTTCCGGTCACCTGGATTCGACGGGCCTTGGTCTCCTCGCGTTTCGGCAACGTTACGCGCAACACGCCGTTGTTGTATTCGGCAGTTGCTCCCTCCGCGGAAACTGTCTGCGGCAGAGTGAACGAACGTGTGAAGGCGCCATACGAGCGCTCCACGCGATGGTAGTTGTCAGTTTCGTCCTTCTTTTCAAACTGCCGTTCACCACGCAGGGTGATGACATTGTTCTCGATGGAGAGGTCGAAGTCGTCCTGTTTCATTCCGGGCAATTCGGCTTCGAGCACGATCTGGTCCTTGTTCTCATAGATGTCGACGCTGGGTGCCCACGCGCCGCGGCCAATCCCCTCATCGCCAAAGGCGCGGGTCAGATTGGTTGAGAACAGGCGATTCACTTCTTCCTGTAGGGTCCGCAAATCACGAAACGGGTCATAGCGAACAATAGTCATGACTCTTCCTCCTATCTCCTTATATTCCTTGTTGTTTCTCAGCCCCGAATTGTTCTTAACAGTATTAGTAGCTGAGCGTGACGGCATAATAAAGGTTGAGTGCGAGTCTGTCAAGTCTGAAAAATCGGAGAAAATGTGGAGTGCCGCACTCCAAAGCGCTATATATAAGGACGGCTAGGCTACTGATGAATGCCGAAAAATCGTTTGATTGCGGAGAGAATCCCGGCGGAGGAATGGGGGCTGGCCGCGTCGGCGTCCGGATGAGAGGCGAGCCCCTGACGCCGTTCGGCCATGATAAAACTCAGCGTTTCGACGAGGTCGGGGTTGGTCTCGAAAACCTTTTTCATCGCTGCGTGGCCTATTTCAAGGACCTCCGTCTCCTCGAGAGCGAGCACGTTGGCCGTCCGAGGCTCGCCGGTAAATAAGGCCATCTCGCCAAAAAAGTCGCCTTCGTTGAGGGTCGCGACGTTCCGCGCCCGGCCGTTTTCATTAACCTGCACCCGTACCCGTCCTTTGTGAACCACGAACATCGAGGATCCGGGCTCGCCGGCGCGGATCACGGTTTCGCTCGGCGCGAAAACGTGGCTGACCGCTGCGTGGGCCAGCATTGTTATTTCCTCGGCCGATAGCGGCGCGAAGATATCGACCGCGGAAAGTCTTTCGACGATTGCGCCGCCGTCGCCGTCCGGCATTGCCTTGCCGTGTGTACGGTCAACGTAGAGCGTGCGAGTGGGATAGGCGAAGTTCAACCCGGCACGACGGAACGCATACCATATTCGCTGCCGCACGAGGGCGTCCGTATCGTTGTACTTGGCGTAGTCGTCGAGCCAGTATTTCACTTCGTAATCGACGCCGTTGTCGCCAAGGTTTCTGATCCGAACAATGGGTGTGACCTTGTCTGAGACGTTGTCAGCTTCACGCACGGCCTCGCGTACAACGTGGATCGTCTTCGCCGGGGAATCGCTGTAGAGCGTGTTGAAAAACACGAGCCGGGCGTTTTGGTTGTCGCGCGGACAAACTTCGATTGGTTCTTTGGCGGCGTTGCTATTCGCGATTAGAACCACGTGATTGGCGAAGGTTCGGATCTTGATCGCTCTCCAACTGATCTCCTCGACGACGCCCGTGTGCCGTTGCGCGCCCACTGTAATCACATCGCCTACCTGAAACGGGCGATCGGCCTGCAGTGAGATACCGGCGAAGAAGTTGCCGAGTGTGTCTTGCAGGGCAAGACCAAGAATGACGCCGAAGATCGCGGAGGTTGTAAAGAGTGCTCCGAGATTGACCTGGGGAAACAGGAACGTGAAAGCAATCAGGAAGAAGATCGTAAACGCAACGATCGTGAAGATGTTGCGGATCAGCGTGGGCGCATCGATTCGTTTAAGCCGGAACGCGAGCGAGAAGAACAGGGAATTGAGTGCGCGAACAAGGAGATAGCCAACGATGCCGACTAAAAACAGTTTGACTACATTTACGATGGTATGAGCGGAAGGCGAAGCGTTCGTGCCGCCCATTCGACGTTCGAGCAGCTCCCTGATGTCTCCGGCGAATGACCAGAAGAGGTACGTCGCCAGCAGAGCGATTGCGGACGCCACCAGAAAGAGAACGGTTTTGTTAGTGAAACGAGGACGAGTCACCGGGCAGTTATGTCCTGGGTAAAAGAAAGATCGACATTAAGAGCTATTCTTTTATCACCAAATCGAGCCTATTGACGAGAAAAAATCTGCCGCTCGGGATGGGTCAGCAGCGCGTGAGCACGGGAAAGAGTGTAATCAGTATATAGAGGAGTGACAAAGCAGTAACGACGAGGGCCGTCAGCCAGGCGGCAATATTATAGAGTGGACCATTTACGTGACTGCCCATCAGTTCGCGATTGTTGACTAAACGCAGGATAGCGAACAGGACGATGGGCAATAAAAGTCCGTTGATGACTTGGGTGATCAGCAACACTCGGAAGAGCGGCAAATTGGGAACAATCGCGATCGCCGCGCCGACTGCGACAAGGAAAGTGAACGTGCCGAGGAAAATCGGCGCCTCTTTGAAACTTCTCGATACGCCTTTCTCAAATCCGAGCGCCTCGCTGATCGAGTAAGCGGTGGCAAGGGGGAGGACACCTGCCGCCAGCATCGAAGCGCCAAACAATCCGAAGCCAAAAAGTGTTTCCGCGTATCTCCCGGCCAATGGTCGCAACGAGTGTGCGGCGTCTGCGGCAGTTGAGATTTGAATTCCCGCTTTGTTGAGAGTTGCCGCGGTCGAGACGATGATGAAGAACACAATTAGAATCGCGAAGATCGTACCCACCCACACGTCGGTCTTTGTCTTGGCGTAGTCTTCCGTGGTCACGCCTTTTTCAACCACGGAAGATTGAACATAGACCTGCATGTAAGGCGAGATCGTGGTTCCGATCATCGCCACGAAAGTGAAAAGAAATGCATGCTCCAGTTTGAACTCAGGTTTCACCAGGCCCACTGCGACCGCACTCCAATCAGGTCTTGAAAGAAATGCCGACACGATGTAGCCGAGAAAGACGAGCGACATCAGCAGAAAGGCTCGTTCGACTCTCTTGTACGAACCTTTCACGATCAACCACCAGACGAGGATCGCCGCAAACGGCACGGAGATATAACGTGAAATGCCAAACAACTCCGTCGCCGCGGCGATACCTACGAATTCGGAAACCGTCACGCCTGCGTTTGCAACCAGCAAGGCAAGCATGACCAGCGCGGTCCAGCGGACTCCGAACTGTTCGCGGATCAAATCGGCGAGTCCTTTGCCCGTGACCGCGCCCATGCGAGCACACATCTCCTGAACAATACCGAGACTGATTGTGATGGGGATCAGGACCCAGAGTAGGGAATAGCCGAAGTCAGCGCCGACGGAGGCGAAAGTGGCGATGCCGCCGGCATCGTTGCCGGCGTTGGCAGTGATCATTCCCGGACCGAGAATGGCCACGTAGGCGAGCAGCCGCTTCCGGCGCGCGACCGCTGCTCGCACTGCTGCTCGGGATACTGCCACCTGGAGGTTCTCCGTCTTTCATAGGCCACAAAAGCAGAACACAAACTATCCAAATAAACGCGGCAGACGCTGGCGCCAGATCTTTCGGCAAGAGAATTTCCATCGCGTCGTCTACGGTTATGATTCCGAGTATATCCCCGGACTCGTCGATCACAGGAAGCGCCAGCAGGTTGTACTCAGCAATTCTCTGGGCCACTTCTCTTGCCGGCTCGCCCGGATCTGCGCGTTGAAACTCCGTGCGCATCACGTCTTCGAGCGGCATCGACGGATCGGCAAGAATCAAACTACGCAAAGCGATTACGCCTACAAGTTTCCACGAGCCTTCCGACTCGACAACGTAGAGGTAGTAGATCATGTTCGGCGTTTCCGCCATCTCGCGTAAACGCGCCAGCGCCTCGCCCACGGTGAGTGCGCGCGGGAGCGTCACAAATTCCGTCGTCATCAATCCGCCCGCAGTGTCGTCTTCATAAGGCAGCAACTCGGCGACGTCGGCCTGCTCGTCGTGCTCCATTAAACCGAGTAACTCTTCGGCTTTCTCTTCCGGAAGATCGCCGAGTACGTCCGCGGCTTCGTCGGGCGACATCCATTCGAGGATGTCGGCGGCTCGTTCCTGGTCCATGTCGCCAAGTATTCTCGCCTGGGTTTCGGCCGGCATTTCTTCGAGTGTCTCGGCGGCGGTTTCGTCGTCGAGAGCTTCGACGACTTCCGATCCGTGGTGATATGAAAGCGCCTCCGCGAGACGAGCTATCTCCACTGGATGAAGACGAGCGAGTTTGTCGCTCGACGATTTCAACTGCACTGTCGCCGCATCGGTGGCGAGATATCCCACGTCGGCCCAGTCGAGCACTTCGACGGTTCTCTTTGTGCCGACAAATCCGGCTGGCGCGAGCCGGCGCCAGAGTCCCTGTAAACTCACGTCAGCGCCGGTTACGCGCCAATCTCCCGCCGCTTCAATGATCTGAACGTCGTTAACTCGAACGACTCGCTTGCCGTCGACGTCGATGAGTTGTTTGTCGAGCACGTCGCGTGCGAGCAGCACTTCGTTCTCGCGACGCATGAACGGCCGCAAGTCGAGAATGTCGGAACTCAGGCGCACGCCGTGTTGATTGAGCTCGGAGATGCGCCATCGGGAGAGAAAGAAATCGCGGCGTCGATAACGCGCGACGAACCCTGTCACCGGAGGGTGATCGTCGGCGCCGAGCTTCACGATCACGTCTTTGACCGTGGCCACACGTTCGCCTTCGAGGTCGCGTATGGGCCGACCTAACACTTGCGACAAATAAAGCATGACAGGCAGGACAGTAACGATATCCTGTCAATTCCGCAATACTGTCAATGTTCGATTTTCGTTGAGAATATTTTTCGCCATTTCCATGGCGGCGTCGTGCCGCGAGTAGATGTCTGCGCGACGAAGTGGAATGACGTTATCAGGCTTGATACCGGCGCCTTCGAGTCGCACACCCGCGGCCGTGCGATAGTCAAACTCGCTCACGTCCAGCACGCCGCCGTCAGGTAACGCGTGCCGGCTTCTAATCGCGAGAACGCAACCGCACGTCTCAGCTCCGATCACACGCGCGCGTTGTTTGGTTTGCAGTGCCGCGACCAGGATCTCGGCGGCGCTCGAAGTGCTTTCACCTGCGAGGACGACAAGCGGAAGTTTTATTCGTCCGAGGTGAGGAATTCGCCACAGGCGTTTCAAGAAAGTTTGCAGTTCAAATGAAGCTCCGGAACGATCCGCGAACTTGCCAAGATTGATGCCGTCTTCGAGAAATAGCGACGCAATATCAGTCATGGCCTCCGCATCTCCGCCGCCGTTGCTACGAAGATCGAGCACGATTCCTTCAGCGCCTTCGAGCACTTCCGGAAGCGACTTGGCGAAGTCGAGGGCGACACTTTGCGTAAACGCATCGAGCCTGAGAATTGCGAGTTTTCCTTTTCGCTGGTTACTGAAGCCCAACTGCCGCTGGCTCCAGTAGCGTGGCAACACCGCCGATTTTTGTTTTCCTTTACGAGTGGACCATTCGACTTTCACACTCGTGTCTGCCGGACCTTCGAAGAGTGTCGCGATCGTTCGAAAGCGCGCGTCGCGGTCGTGCATCAAGCCGGTTACACGCAATCGCTGATCGACCACGTCGGCTACCGGAATATCGTTGATGCTTTTAATCACGTCTCCGGGCCGAACGCCGGCACGGTCCGCAACGGAGTTCTGCTCCACCTGGAGTACTGTAGGAACACCTTCGACTTCACGAACCGCGACACCCACGGTCACGAACCGCGGGCTCCACCAGTCAAACTTTTCATCCGGCGAGTACACGCGCGTGTGAGCATCTTTCAAGGACGCGATCATGTGACGCAGAGTGTCGTAAAACTCATGCGTGCTGGCGGCACGTGCCGCGGCCGGACGAAAGACGTTACGTTTCGCCTGCCAGTCGACGCCGTGAAATTTCGGATCGTAGTAACGTTCCTGAATCGTTTCCCAAACGTCGTCGAATACGGCGAGCCGTCCTTCAACTGTGGTAGTGGAAATTACAGACGCATCGTCGCGAGCGGCGCGTGAAGAAATCGCAAGCTGACAAACACCGGCAACACAAAGCGCCAAGTACAAAGCACTAAGGACTAAAAACCGATTGCTTTTTGGTCTTCCCATTTCTACCTCGGTGGTTTACGAAAGTTGTAACGCAGCAGCACGCGCATCTGTACTGGCGTTCCGTTCTTCATTGCCGGGAAGAAATGCAACTGCCGAACAGTCTCAACGGTAGTCTCATCAAGGCCGAATCCAGCCCACCGAACGATCTCGACGTCGCTGACTTCACCATCCGCGCCGACGGCAACCGCGACATCCACGGTCGCTTCCGCTTCCGCTCGAGCGGCGGTTTCCGGATAGGGCGGCCGCAGCCGGCGATAAGGTCTCGGAAAACGAATGCCCATGACTTCGGCTGTCTTTTCGTCTTCCGGCGCCTCTTCGATCACGGCTTCGGTGGCGGTATTCAGGATCGTTCGTTGAATTTGTTCATCCTCGAAAGCTTTTCGCAGGGTTCCAATTAACCTGCGAATCAAAGTTTCGCTCGAGAGATACTGTGACAACTGAGCTTCCGCGCTGGTTGCCTCTTTATTTTCAAAGCCTGGCCGTTCCCATAAGAGAAGTCGCCCGGTTCTCGAGCTGACGAGAAAGATCGAACAGTAGGACTCAAAGTATACAGGGTTTTCGAAAGATGATCGGCGAAGAGTTTGTGCATCGCCGATGACATAGAACTCAGTGGCCATGGCGGCGCCGAGATCACGCGCCTCGTCGAGGCTGAGATTGAGGGAGCCTGAGTAACCAATGCCTTTTGCCGCGGCCCGGCTCAAATCAGCATCGGCTAAACGCAACTCACCGCTCGAGCGAAACCGGTTGCGAAGTGTTTCAGCGGAGAGTTTAGCGATGGGCGTCGCGCCGAAGTCGAGCACAGTCACGAGCGGCCTCCTGGTTTGCGCCCGCGCACTCGCCACCAGGCAGGCAAGCAAAACTGCGAGAAGAAAAAAACGACGCATTCGAATAGATCGATGTCCTAACGATTAATTGTCGGCGCTGAAACCGGCCATGTGTTTAAGAGGACTGCCGCGATGATAGAGATCGTACACTTCCGTTTTTACTTCCGCCGGGAAACAAACGCGGTGCAGCTCATAGGCATGCTTGAGTCCGCGCGCGACGTCACTCACTTCGCTGATCTCTCTGATCTGTGGCGCGGCATAACCACTCTCAACGTAGATGTGAGTCTTGGGTTCCGACTTATCTGCTTCGTAGTAGCTGTAGTAAGGAACGTCACTCGCGCGGTCTTCGATGAAATAATATTCAGGATCAAAACCAGCCAGCGCGACTGCTTCCCGGGCGCGCAAAAGAAAGTCAGCCTGGTGGTCGAGTGACATATCCAGGTCGACGGCTTTGAACAAGCGTCGCGAAATGAATCTGCGACTGAGCTCGCTGAGAATAGCGTCGCTCGAGTTTTGCCATTGCTTGATGTGAAAGACAAAATCCGAATCGTCTACCTGCATGTGCTCGGTGATCGTTAAGGCTTCACGTCGCAGTATCTTTTCAAACGCAGTGCCTGACGCATGCCAAACTTCTTTGCCGCCGTCCATCAGGTGCAACGCGCGTCGAATGATCGAACGCAACACGGCCTCGGCGGATCGAAGTGTGCGATGGAAGTAGACCTGGCGAAACATGTAATAACGCGCCTGCAAATATTCCTCGACTGCATAAACTCCGCGCGCCTGCACGTAAACTCGATCCGCCGCTTCATCGATTGCGAGCGCATTGATGATCCACTCGAGATCGTAGATTCCATATTTCGCCCCCGTCATCAACGAGTCACGCAGCAGATAATCCATTCTGTCCACGTCGAGCTGCGATGAAACGAGTTGCGCGAGAGCTGAAGGCTGAAACTTTCCTTCGATGATGGACGCGACTTTATGAGGCAAATCATCCGAGTGAGATCGCAGTTGCTCTCCGATCTCGGAGCCTTCGTCGAGAATCACCTGCACGGTCAATCTTTCGTGATGAAAGCTGAGCACTTTCTCCATCACATGTGAGAAAGGACCATGGCCCACGTCGTGAAGCAAGGCGGCGGCGCGTGCCGCAACTCGATCTTCCGGATCGATCGTATATGTCTCACTCAGGCGATCGAGTACGCGCGTCATCAAGTGAAAGGCGCCGAGCGAGTGAGTGAAGCGGGAATGTTCCGCCCCCTGATAAGTATATAGACCAAGCCCGAGCTGCTTGATGCGGCGCAGTCTCTGAAACTCCGCTGCGTCGATTAATCGCATCATCAACTCGCCTTCATCGGAATCGGTTTGGAGACGGATGATGTTGTGAACGGGGTCGCGATAGATGCGTTCAGCCATTGCCCGAATCTTATTACAGGATTGCGCGATTAGACAGGAACTACATGTTTTTCCTGTCGAGTCCTGTCTTCTATAAATCACTGCTTACGGTTGAGATTTCTGGATTTTCCCATTTTTTTGGATTTAGAGCGCTAGGGCCATCCAAGTCAATGGCGGACAAGGCTCCGAATACTTAGAAAATCGTCCAAAACCTGGTGTGGGCATGGCAATTGCCAAAACCCGGCGGACGATGCCGCTTTATATAAGCCTCGTTTTTGAAATTCTTCGGTGCTGCAAGACAAAAAAAGGGTCATTTACACAGGAGGGTTGCAGCACTTTTGTTTAGTTTAAGAAAGGAAAGCAGAAAATGAAGATAGTCTTTAAATTTTTTGCCTTGTCGGCGTTGCTCATGAGCTTCGCGCTGTTTGCTGGCAGCGTGTTTGCGCAAACAACAACGACTGGGTCAATTGAAGGGACGGTCACCGATTCAACGGGTGCAGCGGTACCCGGCGTTACGGTAACTGCCACTCGTCAGGGTGGACGGTCCGTGACCGCGACGACCAACGAAGAGGGGTTATTTAGAATCCCGAACGTTGAGCCTGGGTCCTACACGGTGACAATCGCAGCGGACAAAGGTTTTGCCGCTTTCGAGCAGGCTAACGTCCCTGTAAATCTTTCGAAGACGTCGACCATAACGGTCCAACTCCGGCCGCAGGGCGCCACCGAGACGGTGACGGTTACTGCCGGTTCAGGAGCGGGCATCGACGTCACGCAGAACACGACGGGTACAAACGTATCCACCGAGCAGTTCTCCAACTTCCCGACACAGCGTACAGTGCAGTCGCTTTATTCGATTGCGCCAACGGTCACTCGCTCAGGTCTTCGTGATTCGTCAGGCCGCGAGCGCGACCCGTCGGTCGCCGGTTCATCCGGTCCGGAGAACAACTACATTCTCGACGGCGTTACGGTAACTGACCCCGCGTTCGGTGGTTCAGGCGCCAACCTGCCGTTTGAGTTTGTGCAGGAAATCGAGATCAAGACCGGTGCTTATGGTGCCGACATCGGCAAAGCCACCGGCGGCGTATTCAACGTCATCACGAAGAGTGGAACCAACGAGTTTCACGGTGACGCGTATGCTTATTTCGTAACCGAAGGCATGGTCCGTTCGGTTAAATCGTCGGCGCTTCCGTTCACGGGCGCTGCCCCGAACGGTTACTCGGAAATCGACGCCGGCTTTGATATCGGTGGTCCTATCGTCAAAGACAAACTGTTCTTCTTTGGCGCCTTCAACCCGCAGCGACGCAAAAACTTCTTCCTGACTCAGACATTCCTTCAGGACGTTGAGAACGAAGTTACGACTCCGTTCTACGCGGGCAAGATCACCTGGCAGCCGAACCAATCGCACCAGTTCACATTCTCGACGTTTGCCGATTACACGAAGCAGGAAGGACATCTGTTTGGATTTTCTGGCTTCGGTGCCAACCCGGCGAGCTTCCGTGGTGTGACCGAAACGGGTGGTTCGAACTACGCCTTCCGTTTGAACTCAACGTTCACGCCGAACTTCATCGGTGAGTTCTCCGCCGGATTGCACTTCCAGCGCGCGAACACCCTTCCCGAACTCGACGAAACACTCGTAACCGATCGTTTCGCAGTGCTCCGTAATGGTGCCGTGCTTCCGGTAACGGAAACCACGGTTTTTTCGCAATCTGTCGTCACCGGCGAGGATGACGTTGACCATATCGTACCTAACGTGCGCCTTGCTTTCGTCGAAGGCACTGGTGGTACGGTTCAGCGCAACTTCGTTCGTCGGGGCTTTGGTCTGAAGTCCCGACAGGACCGCGACCGTATCGAGTTTGCTGCTCGCCTGCAGAACATTTGGGGCAAGCACACGTTGAAGTACGGTTTCGAGTGGAACGAGAACAAGTACCGGATTGACACCAGGTCAACGGGTGGAACGTTCGACTTCACTGATGAGAATCCTCCGGGCGCGTACCGGATTGAGAACCGCTTTGCGGTTTGTTCGCGCACGTCAGCGAATACGATCACATGCCCCAGCGCCTCGCGCACAGCTAATGTCGCGGCGTTGATAGCTGCGGGTCAGGCTCCAGCGGGCGTCACTACGGCCGTTACAGGCGCGGTGAGCATCAACCCGACCAATCCATTCCTGCTGCTCGACGTTGTTCGTGCGCGTGACTTCAGTCTCTTTACCGGAGATGAGTTCACCACCACGAGAACCGAGAGCTTCTACGTTCAGGAAGATTGGAAAGCGACTCGTAACCTTCAGGTCAATCTCGGTCTGCGTTGGGACTTCCAACAGGCCTACTCGATTGGTGGCAGCACCTACCTGACGCTGAACGACTTCATCAGCAACACGCAGCCGCGCATCGGCTTTAGCTGGGATTTCCTCGGCGAAGGCAACAGCAAGCTGTTTGCTAACTACGCACGCTTCCTCGAGACGCCAATACCGCTCGACATCAACGTGCGTGCAGGTGGCAGCGACGTTCAGAACGATTTCAATCTGAACATCAACCGCTTGAATGGCCTTCCGGGCGCAGCATGCGCTCCAGTTCATCCAACGGAAGGTTGTTTTGGTAACTTCGGGAATCTGGGTAACCATTCAACACCGTTCGATGCAGGTCTCAAGCCGCAAACGGTCGACGAGTTTACCGCTGGTGTCGAGTGGAGCCCACGGGGAATGCGCGACATCACCTTCGGTATGCGCGGTATCTATCGCGCGCAGGACGAGGTGATCGAAGATGGCTCGTTCGACGATGGTACGACCTACTTCTTATTTAACCCGGGTCGTCGTGGTACGGGTAACTTCACCACGACTGAAGACCTGGCTTGTAACGATCCGCTTATCGGCTGTTTCGGTCCGGCCCGTCGTTACTACCGTGCGCTCGAGTTCACCGCCACCAAGCGGTTCTCGAACAACTATCAGTTCATCGCGTCCTACGTATACTCCAGCTTGATCGGAAACTACGAAGGACTGTTCCGCAACGACAATGGCCAGGCTGACCCGAACATCACTTCGTTGTTCGACCTCGTCAGCTTGCTCAACGGTCTTTACGGAAGACTGCCAAACGATCGTCCGCACCAGTTCAAGTTTGACGGCAGCTATCAGTGGCCGTTCAAACTCATGACCAGCGGTTCGTTCCGTGCGCAGTCCGGTGTACCCTTCAACGCATTGGTTCCGCACCCACTCTATGGCGACAACGAAGGTTTCTGTATTCCGGACCTCAGTTGCGTCCCGCGTGGCACTGCAATCAATCCGTTCACCGGCAGCAGTCGCACGCCGACCACCTATAACCTCGACCTCGGTGTTTACTACCCGATTTCACTCGGTGAGAATAAGCAGCTCCGCCTGCAGGCTGACTGGTTTAACGTCTTCAATAGCCAGAAAGCCATCAGAGAAGACGAAACCTTCCTGATCAACAGCGGTGCCCCGGGTATCACGCCTGTTCCGAATCCGTTCTACGGCACTGGAGCAATCTTCCAGTTCCCGTCGGCGCTTCGACTCGGTGTGAAGTTCCAGTTCTAACACACTGGTTTTTGAGTCCACGCTTTCACGAGCGTAGGAATTTTGAAAAGGGAGGCGTAATAATTACGCCTCCCTTCTTGTTTTTGTGGTAATCTTCCGTCCGTCCAAACGTCAACCAATATTTTCAATTTCACTCGGCAACTGCTACGAAATGGAGTTATCGAGATGGCTCAAAATCCCATCAGCTTGCGTCTCTTCTTTCGCTATTCAATCTCCGCAACCCTCCTGCTTTTCCTGGCTGCTGGTTCACAAGCGCAATCCGGCGGCGGTATCGACACGACCGGCACCGGAGGCCGGCATTCAATCAACGGCCGTCTGGTTTTTCCGTCAGGAAAGCGAGCCGATTCTCAACTGAAAGTGAAACTCGAAAGCCCGGGGCTTGGTGACCTCAGTGTGATGTCCGATCTGAACGGAAACTTTAGCTTCCGCTCTCTGTTGGCAGGCAACTACACAGTCACAATCGATGGCGGCGAGTTTTTCGAAACGGTGAGGGAAAGTGTCTTTATAGAACCCTACAGTATCGCTCCCAGAAGCGCACTGGGCACGGTTCCTGTCTCGCGGCCCATTACCCTGCAGATTTATCTCCGGGCTAAACAATCAAACGCTTACACGAAGCCTGGTGTGCTTAACGCCGCCCTTGCAAACGTCCCAAGGCCTGCTGTTGAGCTTTACGATAAAGCAGTCGAGTTCGTAAGCCGCAGCGAGACGGATAAAGCTATCGATCATTTGAAGCGTGCCGTCAGTCTGTATCCGGATTTTGGCCTCGCGCTCAACGAGCTTGGCGTGCAGTATCTCAAAAAGGGCGAGCTGGATAAGGCGGCGGAAACATTGGTTAAGGTTGTAAAGCTGTCACCCGATGCGCCTGAGCCGAGCCTCAATTACGGAATCGTTCTACTTCAGCAGAAGAAGTTTGCCGACGCTGAAGCTCAGCTCCGCCACGCTGTGAAGAAGAATGATAGCGCTTTCACCGCTCACCTTTATCTCGGCATCACGCTCATCTATGTGAAGAACTACGCTGAGGCCGAAACTGAATTACAGAAGGCGGCGGCGCTCGGTGGTCCAAAGGCAGCCCAGGCCCACTACTACCTCGGCGGTCTTTACTGGCAGACCGGGAAGAATAGCCGAGCCGCGGATGAGCTCGAGACGTATTTGAAGCTTGAACCGAAAGCCGCGAATGCAGAGAAGGTTAGAACTACGGTCAAGGAGCTGCGGGGTAAGTCTTGATTTCCGGAGAGGTTTCTAACTCTTCAGATCGAGCAGGTGTCCGAGTTTTTCTTTCTTGGTGCGCAGGTAACCGGCGGCGTCTTCGGTTGAGTCTACTTCGATTGAGACTCGTTCGACGATCTTCAATCCTGCTTCTTCCAGCGCCCGCAGTTTCAGAGGATTGTTCGAGATAACCTTCACCCGGCAAAGACCGAGATCAAAAAGAATCTCAGCACACTGCCGGTAGTCTCGTAAATCCACTGCCAGGCCGAGTCTCTCATTTGCTTCAACCGTATCGGCTCCGAGATCCTGTAGCGCATACGCGCGGATCTTGTTTACGATGCCGATCCCGCGACCTTCCTGCTGTTGGTAAACAACTGCGCCGCGACCTTCCTGCTGGATCATCTGCATTGTCTGGTGAAGCTGCCTGCCGCAGTCGCATTTCGTTGAGCCGAAGACGTCACCGGTGAGACATTGCGAGTGGATGCGCACGAGGGTTGGCACATCGCGCCGCATCTCGCCTTTAAATAGAACTACAAACTCCTCCTGCGTGGTCAGCGAACGATAGGCGGCGATCTGAAAGTCACCCCACTCCGTCGGCAGGCTTGCGATTGCGACACGCTCGACCGTTCCAGTCGTAACTGAGTCGCAACAGGAACCAGCAGCCAATTTTTCCGATGAATGTACTTCCATGAGAGTAGATTTGTCCGAGGATTATAGAAGGACGAGCCGCACGCTGCAAATCGCCACAAAAAGGCACACAAAGCACAGACATAATAAATCCCAACCCCTGATTAACTTTATCTGTGCTTTGTGTGCCTTTTGGTGGCGGCATTTTTATGCAACAGGCTACCGCGGCGTGCGTGTAAGTTTCGGTTTGCGATTCCTTAATCAGGGCGTGTATCCTCTCGGCAAGGAATTCTTCCGGTGAATAATAGTCTTAATCTGGCCTCTAAGCCGTTTAATAATCGAATTCTCCCCTGGGCTTTAACCGCCTTTATCCTTTTCGTTTCGGTAATCGGATTGGTTCTGGTAGTCCGTCTGACTACCCAAGCCAACAGCGAAGCCCGAACCGCGGAACTCGAAATCAATGGCTTGAGACAGCGTGAACAAGCGCTTCTCGAAGCAGCGAAAAAAGTGGAAAACTCGTTCACGCCCGATCAACGGCAAGCGCTGCCTGCGGCTCACGCGCTCGTCGATCGCAAGGGTTTCTCCTGGTCCCGGTTGCTCGCCGACCTCGAATCGTCTCTGCCCGGTAACATCAGGGTTTCCCGCATCGCGGTCAGGGAAGTAGCGAGACAAGGGAGTCAAACTATTGCCCAACTCGATCTCGCCGTCTTTGCAAAGGACTCTTCGACGATCAGTGAAATGATCTCCGCGATGCACCAGGAAGGCGTTTTTCAGATGGAGCTGCGGAATCAGAATCTTCAAAAAGGCCGTGGTGAGAGCGGAACGGAATACGAGTTCAACGTCATCTATCGATCGCGGTCAGCCTATTCGGCCGACAGCGTGGCCGAGGTTGACGAAGGGCGGAAAGCAGGCGAGGTTCCAAGATGAACGCAGAATTAAAAACAGAACCTCGCGTCACGCAGCGCACATATAAAGAGCGCGTCAGCACGTTTCTCGACTCGCGGCGAGGGAAGATGTTTGGAGTCGCCGAGGTGGTGGCGCTGGCCGGCAGTTGTCTGGTGCTCGCGCTCGTGATGTTGAGTTATCTCTACTTCCTGGTGCCCGCGCGTTCCCGCATCGCTTCGTTGAATGCCGATCGCAAGCAATTGCAAACCAACCTGCAAACGCTCGGCACCGTCGTCACCAAGGAACAGGACACGAAGCAGACGGTTGATCGAGTTTCGGCGAGTCTCGACAAATTTGAGACCGCGAATCTCATGCGACAAGATGAGGGCCGCATGGATCTTTATGAAGAGCTCAATCAGCTCATCGTAAAGAATGGAGTCAGGAATACCTCCGGTCCGACTTACACGCCGCTCGACGCCTCAGGCTCCAAGCCAACCTCCGGAAAGTCTGTGACTACAAAGTGGCAGAGTTTCTATCCGGGGATTGCGGTGATGATGACGGTTGAAGGACAGTACCAGGACGTGCGGCGCTTCATTCGCGACGTAGAGCGCAGCAAGCAGTTTGTAGTCATCAATGAAGTGGAACTCCAGCGAGCTACGGATAACAACGCACCAGCCTCCGCCGGAGAAGGCTCAGGCACACGCGGCTCGCTCGTGAGTCTTCAGCTAAACATGGCGACTTATTTTCAACGCAATAGCGACAGCGCTACACCCGCTGAGCAGGATTAACCAGATGCAAGGGCTTGACCTAACCAAACCGGGAGAGAAGAAGAAACTGATTGTGGCCGCGGTGCTCGGTCTGGTCGCCCTCGTGTTTCTTTACTGGGTCCTGATAGGTTTTGAAAGCAGCACGCCCACTTCCGTGAGAGCGACGCCGAGTCCCTCGCCTCAGCAGCGCGCTGCGCAGAATACGCGAACCGGTGGAACGGCGACGCCCGAAGTTGATTCACTCGCGGTATTCACCGAGATCCAGTACGAGCCTTCTTCATACAATGCGCCCGAGGCCAAACGAAACATTTTTTCCTACTATGAACCGCCGGTAAAGACCGTCGAGGCTGCGGTAACCCCAACGCCGACTCCGACGCCACCGCCGCCCCTGCTGCTCGCGTCAGTTTCGCCTTCCAACGTCTACGCGCGCACGGCGGATTTCAAACTCGAAGTGGCCGGCGACAAGTTCACGCCCGCGACGCGCATCTTTGTTGATGGTCGAGAGTTGCCGACGTCTTATAAAGGCCCGCAGCAACTGTCTGCGACGGTGTCCGCGGCCATGATCGCGAATCCCGGCGCGCGCCAGGTTGTTGTTCGTACTCCCGACAACGCGCTGTTCTCAAATCCCGCGACGATCAACGTCGCGGCTCCGCCGACACCTAATTACACCTACGTCGGCATCATCAGTACGCAGAGTCGAGTGGACGACGTTGCCCTGGTCCAGGAGCGAAACAACAAGAACATCATCAACGTCTATCGCGGCGACGTCCTGAGCGGAAGATTCAGAGTCACAAGCATCTCTGAAAAAGAGTTGGTGATGATGGACACGACGCTGAAGATCAAACACACAATCTCGATGAGCGAAGCAGACAAGGGTGCTGGTGGTCCTTTATCACGTCCGACGCCGAGAGTTGACGTAGAAGATGATGAACCATAGCGCAACAACCGACCACAATATATGCGGGTCGACGTCAGGCTCCTCGGCGGCGGTCTCGGACGCACTTTTAGTCACGACGAGGCGCTCCGAGGCTGGATACACCCTGGTTGCCTTGCTTGCGCTGATGACTGTCGTAGCCTTGTTTGCGATGGCTGTGGCCCCGAGTATTCAGCAACAAGCGCAACGCGATCGTGAGCAGGAAGCAATCTTTCGCGGCGAGCAAATCGCCGATGCAATCAGAGATTACTATCGTTATCGATTGAACACTTCTCGCATCGTCGGGGACCAGGCATTGCCGACGTCGATGGACCAGTTGCTACAGGGAATACCGATTCCCGGTGGTTCAAAGAATCGTCAAATACTGCGTGCGTCGGCAGCTCGCGATCCGCTCACGATAGAAGGTGAGTGGCGTTTTATTCTGCCTCGCAGCGAATCCCTGATCGACTTTCAGCAGTCGATAATGTTCTACACCGGCAACGTGCTGCCGCCGACGCGTGATCCGCAAATGATGCAGTTACAACAGTTTGCGGTCCCGCGCATCGCCAGTGTCACCAATTTCGGAGCGATAACCGAATCGCGCAGCAGCTCCGCGTCAGACGATGATGCTTCTGGTCCATTCGTGGGCGTGGCGAGTCGCAGCAAGCGAGATTCAGTGCTGACGTTCTACGGAATCGAACGTCACGATCAGTGGATCTTCACTCCGCTCTTTCGTTACTAAAGTTGGACCATCACTCTTCCCGCCACACGCTTTCCGTTCTCATCTCAAAGTTACTTAGTTGAGCTCGACACCTTCGTCGACGAAGTTTTTTATTGCGCGTCGAGTGGCGAGGATCGACATGGACCATGTTGCCCGCTCGCTGTGTTGAAGCTCGCCGTTCACGCGATCGGACTCGTCGGCGACGCGAAAAATATTTTTGCCTTCGAGTAATAAGTTATTGACATCTGTTGTAATAGCGTTTATATAGCAAGATGTTGTGCGCCGTTTACTCTAGCCCACAAGAACAAAGCAAGCACATTATCTTGTGGGTCACGATGAAACGATAAACCAAAACCTAAACTCGAAAGAAGGAGCACATAGAAGCTATGGCAACTAAAAAAGGTGGAAAGAAAGCCGCGAAGAAGGGCGGAGCCAAGAAGGCCGCAAAGAAGGGCGGCGGAACCAAGAAAGCCGCAAAGAAGAGATAACGCTAGTAACGCGAACCAGCAGGTTACAGCAACAACCTTCCACCGGCGCACAAAAACATCTGAGGCCAGCGGGCCTTACAAAAGAAACGACGAGACCTTCAAGCGAAGCTCGTCGTTTCTTTTTGTTGTTGCTAAGCTGGCGCGAGATAGTTCAAGGCTGGGTAAGACTCTCATGCTCTCTGTCGCACTCGTCGAACCGGAGATTCCCCCCAACACCGGCAACGTCGCTCGCATGTGTGCCGCGGTTAACGTGCCGCTGCACATTGTCGGCGTCACCGGGTTTCGCATGGATGATCGCGCGTTACGTCGCGCCGGCCTCGATTACTGGCCGGAGGTGAAGCTGACGCGCCATCGCGACCTCGAGTCGCTGTATCGATTCTTGCCGCACGCCCGCTTCGTTTATCTCACCACCAAAGCCGATCGAAGTTACACGGAGTGGAGCTTTCATCCCGACGACTGCCTCGTGTTTGGCCGTGAAACGCGGGGACTTCCTGAAGAACTCCTGCGCGCGAATTGGGACAAATGCCTGAAGATTCCCATCCCGAATCCAAACGTCCGCAGCCTGAATTTAGCCACCGCCGTGGGTATTGTGCTGTTTGAGGCCCTAAGGCAGATTTCCCTTGAAGACGGCCGGCCGCAGAGCAAAAGCTGAGTACCCGTTTTGTAATATCTTCTTTGCGCCTTTGCGCGGTGGCGTGAGATGTCCCTACACTCCCTCTAATGCAGAACAGAAAAGACATTCGAAACATCGCCATCATCGCTCACGTCGATCATGGCAAGACGACCCTGGTTGACGCGATGCTGCGCCAGTCAGGGACGTTCCGTGAAAACGAACAGGTGCGCGATCGCGTGATGGACTCCATGGATCTCGAACGAGAGCGCGGCATCACGATCATGGCGAAGAACACCGCCGTGCGTTACCACGATGTGAAAATCAACATCGTCGATACGCCCGGCCACGCCGACTTCGGCGGCGAGGTCGAACGCGTTTTGAAGATGGTTGACGGCGTGATGTTGCTGGTCGATGCGGCGGAGGGATGTTTGCCGCAAACGCGTTTCGTATTGCGCAAGGCACTCGAAGCACGGCTTCCGGCGATCGCCGTAGTCAACAAGATCGATCGTGGGGATGCGCGTCCGGAGGAAGTTGTCGACGAGATTTACGAACTGTTTCTGGATCTCGACGCGACAGACGACCAGATTGAATTTCCAATTCTGTACGCCGTTTCTCGCGAGGGAACCGCGAAACGAAAGATGGAAGATGAGTCGCAGAATCTCCAACCCCTTTTCGAGCAGATTGTTGAATCGATTCCTGAGCCGAGGGAGATTCGCTCTGATTCACTGCAACTGCTGGTTGCAAATCTCGACTACAACGACTACGTCGGACGCCTGGCAATCGGGCGAATCTTTTCCGGCGAGATCAAGATGGGCGATCAGATCGCGGTTGTGAAACCTGATCGATCAATTCAGAAGACACGCGTCTCGCAGCTCTATGTTTTCGAAGGACTGAAACGAGAGTCCGTCGATCGAGCCGGCTTCGGCGAGATTGTTGCTCTCGCCGGCATCGAGAATATCAACATCGGCGACACGATCACGTCCGTCGATAATCCTCAGCCTCTGCCGTCAATTGCCGTAGACGAACCGACGATTGCGATGATCTTCGGTGTCAACAACTCTCCCTTTGCAGGTCGCGAGGGGAAATACGTCACTTCACGCCAACTCAAGGAACGACTCGACAAGGAGATCCTCGGCAACGTCGCGATCAGAGTTGAAGAGACTGAGTCGCCGGATCAGTTCAGAGTTTCCGGACGTGGTGAGTTGCAGTTGGCAATCCTCATCGAGATGATGCGGCGTGAGGGATATGAGCTTCAGGTTTCAAAACCGGAAGCAATCACGCGCAAAGTGGACGGCAGAACGCTCGAACCGATCGAGGCGGTGGTGGTTGATTGTCCTGATGATTTTATCGGCGTGATTACGGAAGCTCTCGGGCGTCGTAAAGGACAGATGACGAAGATGGTGAACCACGGTACGGGCCGCGTTCGTCTCGAGTTTGAAGCGCCTTCACGCGGGTTGATTGGATTTCGCAACGAGTTTCTGACGGAGACGAAAGGAACGGGACTGCTCAACACGATGTTTCTTCGATGGGGAGATTGGCTGGGACCAATGCGCGGGCGCGCAACCGGATCGCTTGTCGCCGATCGCATGGGCGATACCACGACGTATGCACTCTTCAATCTCCAGGAGAGAGGCACGTTGTTTGTGCGGCCGGGAATCAAAGTCTATGAAGGCATGATCATGGGTGAGAACGCGCGCGCAGTCGATCTCGATGTGAACGCCATCAAGGAAAAGAAACTCACCAACATGAGAGCAGCGAGTGCCGATGAAGCGATGCGACTCGTGCCGCCGAAAGAATTATCACTCGAACAAGCGCTCGAGTTTATCTCCGACGATGAACTGGTCGAAGTCACACCGCAAACGATTCGTTTGCGGAAACGAGTACTCGCCGCCAACCTGCGACCGAAGCGAGAAAAGTCGGAAGATTAAGTCGGCCACAAAAAGCACAAAGAACACAAAATGCATTTTTGAGGGATTCGTGATTTATCGGCTTTGACAATTCTGTATATGCAGAGTCCGTTTCGGCTTCCACGCGTTTACCCGCTGACTGATGTTCAAATCTCTCGGCTCTCGCATGTCGAACAGGTTGAACTTCTCACCCTTGGCGGGGCGCAGTTTATTCAACTTCGCGAGAAACAGGCGCCCGCGCTGAACTTCTACGAACAAGCCAAAACTGCCCTGGCTATTGTTGAGCGTGCCGACGCGCGACTCGTGATCAACGATCGAGTGGACATAGCTCTCGCAACCGGCGCGCATGGTGTTCATCTCGGGCAGGACGATATACCTCCCGAAGCCGCACGCCGATTACTCGGAAACCCGGCGATCATCGGATACTCAACTCACAACATCGAGCAAGCACGGCAGGCGTTGTCGTTGCCGATCGACTACCTCGCCATCGGCCCGATCTTCGGCACTTCGACAAAATCCGACACGGCTCCAACCCTTGGCCTCGACGGATTACGTGCGGTTCGAGAAGTTGTAGGCCATGCTCAACTCGTCGCCATCGGCGGCATCACCACGTCGAACGCCGCGGAAGTGATTGCCGCAGGTGCTGATTCGGTGGCGGTGATCAGTGCGCTCTTATCAAAACCAGACCAGATCACCGAGATCACACGCGCGCTAATCCAGACTCTCCCACCCGTCAGGTCAACATAATTTTCTTGCGTTTATCATCGTTATGCGCGAGAATCGCCAACGGATTCGGGAGGATTTCACCTTTCGAGCGGCCCACCTACCAGCGTTATCGCCCTATTAGACCATCCCTGCGGAGTTCATAATCGTCGATGAGTTTCTTTGATTTGCCGCCCATAATTGAGCGAATGCTGCTGGTTTCCGACAAAATCAGCGACCTGAACTTCTCAGTCGGCCAGCTTCCACAGGTTGAGATCAACGGCAAACTGACTCCGGTTCAGCCGCTCGGGATGCAAAAGCTCTCCCCTTATCAAACCGAAATCATTGCGCTCACGCTGATGCATGGTCATCCGGATGCCGCCGAACGCCTGGCGCGCACGGGCACCGCGGATCTGAGTTACTCGTTGCCGTCGCGAGCACGCTTTCGCGTAAACATTTTTCAGCAGCGCGGTGTTTATTCGATTGTTATGAGGGTGATCCCGACTGACATTCCTACGTTGAAGTCGCTGAGCTTGCCGACGCAACTGAGCGAGATTGCAGAGTTAAGAAATGGGCTCGTGCTCGTTACTGGTCCAACGGGTTCCGGCAAGAGTTCGACGCAGGCGTCAATCATCGACATCATCAACGAGAAGAAGTACTACCACATCGTCACGATTGAAGATCCGATCGAGTATCTTCATCTGCACAAGCGCTCCACGATCAACCAGCGAGAGGTTGGACACGACACGCGCGATTTTCCCTCGGCCCTCCGAGCTACTTTACGACAGGCGCCGAAAGTGATCCTGATCGGCGAGATGCGGGATTTCGAAACAACGGAGATCGCTCTCGAAGCCGCGGAAACCGGCCATCTCGTGCTTTCGACATTGCACACCATCGACGCCTCAAAGACGGTTGACCGAATCATCGGACTTTATCCGAAAAATGAAGAGCCCGTGATTCGCACACGTCTGGCCCAAACTTTCCGATATATCATTTCCCAGCGTTTGATTCCGCGTGCTGACGGTAGTGGACGCGTTGCGGCGGTGGAGATTTTGAGGTCGAGTCCGCGGACGCGCGAATATATCGAGACGGGCGAAGTTGAAGGAAAATCTCTACTCGACGCGATGCGCGACGGCAAGCTCGACGGCATGCAGGATTTCGATTCGGTAATCAAAGGCTTGATCGAGAATAAAGTGGTGAGTCTCGAGGACGGGCTCACGTTTGCGACGAACCAAAACAACCTGCTGTTGTCGCTGAAGGGAATGACAGCGGCTGAAGATTTCATTCGCAGGGAAGTTGGTGGGCTGCCTGCGAACCAGTTTTCCGATTCCGGTTCGATGTTGGGCCTCATCGAGTAGTCAGAAGCAGCGTCTCCTTGGAGTGCGGCGGCTTGACGCCGCGATGGCCTCGATCAAGCCTGATCGATTACAAAGCGGCGTCAGGCCACCGCACTCCAAAGAAGCTTACTTGAACTCATGATCATCGTTTGCCAAAAGTGCTCGACGCGTTTACAGGTGAATGAAGAAACCTCACCTCAGCGCCCTTTCAACGTTCGTTGTCCGAAGTGCGGCAGCACCGTCAGCTCCGGCCCGGGAAACCCGGCCACGGAGCAGAGCGCGCTGGCCGTCGGCGGATCGCCCGCCACCGATCACCCACGATTCGAGCAAAGCACCGCCCGCGAGTATGAAGCCGCAAAGCCCGGCGTTGTGAATGGCACTGCTTCGACTGACGACGCCGTTCGCATGCTCGTCGACCTTCTGGCGAAGGGGACGGCTCCCAACGCAGACAACCCGATGGCCCGCCCGGCCTGGGATAAACGCAAGGCTTTAGTCTGCATGAGTGAAACTTATCGAGATGCGGTTGCACGCAAACTGACGGACAGCGGTTATCACGTTTTCGTGGCCGACGACACGCGTCAGGCTGTGGAAACAATGCGTGCAAACAAAATGGACGTCGTCTTACTCGACCCCCAGTTTGATCCGGCGGAACAGGGATCCGTGTTCGTCATTCGAGAGATCAGCGTGCTTCGTCCGCCGCAACGCCGCCGCCTTTTCTTTGTGCTCTTGTCGCCTTCACTGCGCACGATGGATGCACATGCAGCTTTTCTCAACAACGTCAACGCGATCATAAACATCACCGACCTCGATGACTTACAACGGATAATGGAAGTGGCGCTGCGCGAATACAACGAACTGTATCGAGAATTCTATAGCGCTTTCAGTCTCACGGCGTTGTAACTTTTGAGTGCGGCGGCTCGACGCCGCTGTTCTCTACGACGCCTGATCGCGGTCAAAAAAGCGGCGGCAGGCCGCCGCACTCCACACAGCCTTCTGTGCTATCCTTCCGACAATCTTTACTGAGACTTGGTCAAGGCAGTGGCACAGACACAACACAATCACAACCACCGGCATACCAATGAAAGCTGGAAGCGGTTGAGCCTTGTGCTGGTCCTGACGGCGCTTTACATGGTCGCGGAAGTCGTGGGCGCCTGGTGGACCGGATCACTCGCACTGCTCGCCGATGCCGGACACATGCTAACTGACGTCGCCGCGCTCGTGCTGGCGCTGATTGCGGTCTGGTTTGGTTCTCGTCCCGCCACGTCACGCAAGACTTTCGGCTACTACCGTCTCGAGATCATCGCTGCACTCGTCAATGGCGTTGCACTCGTCGTGATCTCGATTCTGATCTTCTACGGCGCTTACGAACGTTGGATCGATCCCCCCGTCATTCGCAGTGGTCCTATGATCGTCGTGGCGGCCGGTGGTCTGACAGTGAACTTGATTTGTGCCTGGATACTTCACGCACGTCATGAAGTTGACCTCAACATGCGCGGCGCGTGGATGCACGTGATGGGTGATGCGCTTGGGTCAGTTGCTGCCATTCTCGCGGGTATCTGCATGTCGCTCTTTGGCTGGTATCAGGCGGATGCGGTCTTCAGCGTGGTGATCAGTTTGCTCATCATCTGGGGCTCGATCCGGCTGATCAAAGAGTCGACGAACGTATTGCTGGAAGGTACGCCGGCACATATCAATCTGGCCGCGGTCGAGGATGCGATACTCGACACCCGCGGAGTTGCGGACGTACATGATCTGCACGTTTGGACCATCACCTCAGGGCGCGATGCACTTAGCGCCCACGTGATACATGCTGAAAGCATTTCGCAGCCGGATTTGTTGCGGGAGTTGCGCACCAAGCTTCACGATCGTTTTGGCGTCGATCACCTCACAATTCAAATGGAAACCCCCGATTTCGAGGACGAGACGTTTCACTTCTGCCATGCCGGTACGGCGTGTTTCAGGTCGGAACGGAATTAAGGGTTTGCACAAACCAGGATGGAACTCAACCTCCTTCTAACGCTTGATTTACGAGAGCAGGCTGCGTTGCAGTCGGCATTGGTTACTCACGGCGCACCTGATGCGCTTGTTACTCTCGCGCTGACAGGAGCGTGCCGGATCGCGTCGATGGAGGAAGCGCGACAGCTTCGCAAGTGGTTGGCTGAGGCGCGCACCGCCGGCAATACCGACTTCGCGGCGCTTCATGTGATTGAAAAAGCGATGATCGACTTCGGTTTGTAACGTATTGATGAATCGCGATATCGAACTGCCTTATGGACGCAGCTCCGTTAAGTTTACTTGTGATGAGTCTCGGTTTTCGTTCGTCACGACAAGTTCCAACTCTGACCAGCCTCTGAGTGATTTTGAAGTTGGGGCTGCGTTTGACTCTCCGATAGCCTCTCCACCGCTCGACGAAATCGTTGGCAGCGACGACTCCGTGCTGATCGTCGTGTCTGACGCGACACGTGCGACAGCAAGCGCGCAAGTCGTCAACCTCCTCGTGCGACGGCTGGTTCAGGCGGGCGTTTCGCCGGCAGACATCGCGATTATTTTCGCGACCGGAATTCATCGTCCAGTCAGCGAAAAAGAAAAGACCGAATTGCTAAGTCCATTTATCGTGCAGCGCTTGCGAGTCATGCAGCACGATGCTTACGACCGCACACAACTCACGACACTAGGAATAACTGAAAGCGGCGTGACGGTTGAGGTGAACAGTGCGCTCAAAGAGTTCTCGCATGTGTTTCTGACCGGCGGCGTTACGTTTCACTACTTCGCGGGATTCACCGGCGGGCGTAAGTCGATCTGTCCCGGGCTCGCTTCAGCAAAGACCATTGAAGCCACGCACATGCTCGCAATGGATTTCCATACCGGCGGGCGCAAAGCCGGCGTGCGTGCCGGCGCACTTGATGGAAACGCGGTGCATGAAGAATGCGAACGTGTCGCGCAGCTTGTCGCGCCGGCGTTCGGCATCAACACTATCGTTGACGAAAAGAAACAGGCTGTAAAAATCTTTTGCGGAAACTGGCGACTGGCCCATCGCGCGGCTTGCGACTATTACATGGAGCGGCATTCTGTCGACGTGGCGGCAAAACGCGATGTCGTTATCGTTAGTTGCGGTGGTTTCCCGCACGACATTAACTTGATCCAGGCCCATAAAGCACTCGACATGGCCGCGCTGGCGTGCAGGGACGGCGGCACGATAGTTCTCATCGCGGAGTGCAGCGACGGTCTTGGACGGCCGGATTTTTTGAAGTGGTTTGACGCGAAGGATTCGCGCGAGCTGGAGACGCGGCTGGTCAATGGTTATGAAGTGAACGGGCAAACGGCGTGGGCCCTGTTGACCAAGGCCGAACGTTATCGCGTATGTTTGATCTCTGAACTTCCGAGCGCTGAAGTCGAACGCATGCGGATGACGTCCGTCCGGACAATTGCCGAAGCCCTCGAGCACGCGGAAGTCGGCGAAGGGTTTATCATGCCGAGAGGCGCGGCCCTGTTGCCGCGTTGTTGACAAAACGTGGAGCTGAAGCTGAAAACGTGTACTGTGCGTAGTTGGGAGTGGCGAGATCGCGATGCGATTGTGCGCCACGCGAACAACCGCAACGTATCGATCAATCTTCGCGATCGCTTTCCTTACCCCTACACGATTAGCGATGCCCGCACGTGGCTCGACTACGTCGTGGGCCAAAAGCCGGAGACGAATTTCGCGATCACCGTCGGCGACGAAGCGGTGGGCGGCATAGGTTATACGTTACAGCACGACGTTGCTCACCGCTCAGCGGAAATCGGATACTGGCTTGGCGAGGAGTTCTGGGGACGAGGAATTGCAACGGAAGCTTTAATCACAGTCACGCACCACGCGTTTGCAAACTACGACCTCTGTCGCTTATACGCGCACGTGTTTGAATGGAATCGCGCCTCGGCGCGCGTTTTGGAGAAGGCGGGATACGCGTTTGAAGGATGTATGAGAAAGAGTGTTACCAAAGACGGCAAAACGATCGACCAGCTTATGTACGCAAGGATTCGCGATTGAAGGAGGACTCATGAGACGAAGAACCGCAGCGGGCCTGTTGGTTTTATTCAGCGCGTTAGGCGTGAGTGCGCAAGAGGTTGAAAGTAGTTTGAGCGAAAAACGTGTGCCCCTCGCCGAGGCGGCAGTTGCGTTTGATGCCAATGGAGCCGCGGCACTCGAAGCGACGCTGAGAACCACCGCCCTCAACGGCGCGCCCGAGTCGCCTGTCACAAACGTTCGCATAATCGTCAAAAACCGGAGCACGACGGCGTATGCGTTCGTCTCGGGCTCGGTGACGTTTTACGATGCCGCGGGCGTGCGCTGTGGAGAGGGTGTGTTCAAGGCGGATGCGTTGGCGGCGGATGAGTCGTTTGAAACGGACACGCCGGGTCTGCGTATTCGCTGCGAGGCGGCCAGTTGGCGTGTAGTGGCAACGCATCTTTTGCCTCGAATGGCGCCTAACCAGCCGATCGTCGCGTTGAGTCGAGCACCTGGGAATCTCGTGATCAGCATCGACGGCGAGGTGCATCCGATTCAACTGGACCGGCCGTTGACCCTCACCCTTGGTGAAAAGAGACGGACCATCGTTGTCAGGAACGTGCCCTGAATTCAATGCTCACCACACTCATCGAGCTGCAACGTTTGAAGCGCCTGGATCGTACGGGTTGGACCTTGCGTGGTCTTCCCAACGGTACAGAGTCGGTTGCGGCGCATTCGTTTGGCGTCAGCGCGACGGCCATGTTGCTGGCTGACAAACTGATCGCACAGGGCGTTGTTATCGACGTCGAGAAGGTCCTGCGAATGGCGTTGTTACACGATTGGGCCGAGGCTCGCGTTGGAGACATGCCGCGGACTGCGACTATGTATTTCGGCTCGGCGGCACGGAAGCAAGCTGAAACCGCGGCGTTTTCGGATATCGTGCGTGACGTCGAGACGGAGCGTTTGTATGCGAGCCTCTACGACGATTACGAGCAGCGTAACAGTCTCGAGTCACGATTGGTGAAAGCAGCGGATGTGCTGGATCTGCTTGTCCAGGTGCTCGCCCTCGAGCGCGCCGGCGCACGTGGTCTGGACGAGTTTTGGGAAGTTGCCGAACAACCGGAATTCAAGCTGGAGGGTACGGCGGAAAAGGTGGTGCAGGAACTTCTCCAATCGATCCTGAAGGCTCGCGCTGAACTGCATAATAATGGTTGATCTACTCTCGGAATTTATCCTGGCGCTCACGTGGCGCAAGTTTCTGATCGGAGCGGCAATTTTCGTTGGATCTTTTCTCCTCAACCTTGCGATCGTGTCGGCGATCCTCGTCAAGTTGCCCGCGGATCACTTCAGTAAAAATCGCAAAACAAAATTCTGGGATGGACCTAATCCGGCGCTTCATGCCGCGAAAATGATTGGGAAGAATATCGCCGGCGTGTTGCTGGTTGCGCTGGGCGTCGTGCTCTCACTTCCGGGCGTGCCTGGGCAGGGTTTGCTCACTATCCTTTTAGGAGTCATGCTGCTGGATTTTCCAGGAAGAGATCGTCTGGAACAGAAATTGTTAAGCAGGCCAACGATTGTGAACTCGATCGACAAGCTGCGTGCACGCTTTGGCAAGCCGCCGCTCAAAATTAATTAGAGCTTAGGTGTTGGTTCAGTTTGAATTTAATGCCGAGACTTATTTGGTAATTGGTCAGTTGAAATTACGCCGAAGGCGTTAGCTAATTCGAGCCCAGGGTTGCTTCAACCCTGGGAATGAGCATAAGTAAACCTTCATACCCTGAAAAGGGTTTGATCGCGGAACCCTTTCAGGGTTGAAACCATATGGAAATGATCATCCCCAGGGTTGAAGCAACCCTGGGCTCGAATTAGCAAACGCCTTCGGCGTAATTTCAAACTGAACCAGTACCTAGAAGAGTGCGTTGACACTAATTTCCTTGTTTGTTAGGTTGACCTGCGAATTTCTCGATTCTTCGGCGTTTGACGTATGATTGGCGGCTAAGGCTGATGCTCAAATATTTCAACGCCCCCAGAATCGTGATCTCCCGTTTATTGCTGTCAGTCGTAGTCCTGTCAGTGCTGTTGTTGACGTCCGGCTGCGGTCTGTTTGGCGCTAAAAGGAAGATTCAGGTCCCACAGCTTTTGACTCCTCTCACCGACGCCAATAAAGATCGACTCATCCAGGAAATCAATCGACTCTCAACCGTTAGATCGATACACGGAAAAGTCGATATCCAGTTTGAAGACACTTCGTTTGCTTCATCCGGTGTCGCCGATCGATATCGACTCGTGGATGGAACGATAACGCTTCAGCGTCCGGGCAAAATCTACCTGGTGATTCAATTCACGTTTGTCGATATCGCGCAGATGGCATCGGATGGAGAGCATTTCAGAGTTGCGGTCTTGCAGGGCAACGAAAGATACAAGCGCTTCGTGAAGGGAACGAATAGTGCCGTTTATCCGAAGCTCGACACCGAAACAGTGCCGAACTCGGTCGCCAAGAACGACAAACAGAAAAGCGAAAAGGAAACGGTGAGCGCTCTCTCGAATCTGCGTCCGCAACACCTGACAGACGCATTCATGATTCGACCGATCGAGACAAACGGCGCTTTTGTTTATGCCCAGACTGAGTTTTTCCAGGAGGAGCCGGATACACGCCGGCAAGCCGAAAAAGGCGCGCGGATTATGCGCGGGTACTATTTGCTCGAGGAGTTTTCACAAGCCACTCCCGGTGACGCGAAGTTGTCGAGACGCTTCTGGCTCGATCGTGTTGGCGGAATTCGTCTTGCGCGAGTGCAGACATACGACGACCGCGGCGCTCTGATTACAGATGTTTCTTATCACAACGAGAAATCTCTCGGCAGCACTACAACTGCATCTCTGCCGAGCCGCGTTGAGATAACTCGTCCACAGGATCAATATAAATTGAGTATTACTTACCAGGACTCTGCTTCAGTTGAACTGAACAGGGAATATGGTCCAAAAGCGTTTGTGTTGGAAAACAAATGGGATTTGCCGGAAGTTGACCTTGACGTACAGCATAAAAAGGTCACCGCCAATCATTAATCGATGAGAACGATTCTACAAGCCGAAGATCTGGTGAAGGTATATCGCATTGGCAAGGTGGATGTTCATGCTTTGCGTGGCGTTTCGCTCGAGGTTGAAGAAGGCGAGTTTCTCGCGATCATGGGGCCTTCCGGTTGCGGAAAGTCGACCATGCTGCACCTGCTTGGAGGGCTGCTCACTCCCACTTCCGGCCGGATCGTGATCGACGGCGACGATATCACCGCCGCGTCGGACGCAAAACGAACCGCCGTGAGACGCAAAAAGATCGGCTTCGTCTTTCAAAGATTCAACCTTTTTCCAACCCTCACCGCTGAAGGAAATCTCCGACTGGCGGAGCGAATTCACGGCAACGGCGGCGGCGATCCGCAGCGTCGCAGGGACGTGCTTCGGCTGCTCGGACTCGAGGACAAGCTTCATCATAAACCGCTGGAATTATCCGGCGGTGAGCAGCAGCGAGTCGCGCTCGCGCGCGCGGTAGTGACTCGTCCCGCGATCGTATTGGCCGATGAACCCACCGGGAATCTCGATTCGGAAAACTCCGCCCTCGTCCTTAATATGTTTCAGGAGTTGAATTACCGGTTTAATCAAACCATTGTAATGATTACTCACAATCCGGAGGCTGCGGCGATGTGTAAGCGGATCGTGCAAATGCGCGATGGCCACATCGTGGAACACTCACCTGCCGTGAGGCTTTAGCTGGTTTGCCAATTGGCAATTGCCGAATGCAGATTTATTGCAAAAAATTGGCAATTGGAAATCGGCAATGTTAAAATCCCTCCACCCGCCAGCCACGGCTCGCGTGGCTGCTTACTTGCAAGCTCGAAATCGTGCGAGGCCTGTTAACCACACTGAAGAAGATCCTCTTCTGGAATTACGCAAGAAACACCTGGCAATGGGACCTGCTATGTGTGGTCATTCTGATCTTTATCTTTTTGACACCAAAAGACTGGTTTTCGAGTGGCGAACGGCCTCAAAATATGGTGCATCAAAGCCCAGTTGCCAGAACACTGGTTTTGAGTCCCGAAGTTGTTGGCAATGAAGAAGATAAAGGTCAAATTGCAGAGCATGTAAGGGCACTGACGGGACGCTCGGAAGTTGAGGTAGTTGCGGTACGCAGGATCCTTGATCCAAATGGACGGACGCGCAGCTTCGAGGTTGACATACGGTAGTCATTCCCTATAATTGCGAGGTTTTTTGCGAGCCACGCGAAAGGAGAATTGAATTAAGGAGCATTTATGAAGAGATTGATTTCCTCGGGCCTGGTGGTAACTTTCATATTATCGGCACTGGTCATACTGACCCCGACCACGACGAATGGTCAGGGAGCGGGCCTTGTAAGTTCTGTTCTGAGTCGGATGGAGAAGAATCGTCAGAGTTTGAAGACCCTGCGCGCAGGCATCAGCGTCGTTAAGTACAATTCACAACTTGGTGTTGAGGATAAGTACAACGGCGTCGTGATTTACATGCCCGGCCAGGGACGACAGGCTTCAGTCCGAATTGACTGGTCCAGTCCGCGAAAGGAAGTATTGGCCGTTTCCAATGACAAGTACACAATTTTCCGCCCGGCCCTGGGAGTTGCTTACACGGGCGACCGCCGCAAGATGCGTGATAATAAGGCCGGCGGCTTGATGGAAATGATGAACATGTCGCGTGGGCAGCTTGAAGCGCGCTTCCATCCGGTAAAAGACGTTCGCGAAGAGACTTTGTGGGGTGGCGTAGGCACGATTCACCTGACGCTCGTTCCGAAGGGCAATGCCGGTTACAAGTACGCTGAAGTCTGGATCGACTCCGCCGGCATGCCGGTGCAAACCAAGATCGTTGAGAAGAATGACGACTCGACGACCATGCGTTTGACGGGCCTGGAAAAGAACCAGAAGCTCAACCCCAGCGACTTCGATATCAAGCTTGATTCAAACGTAAAGATCGTTAAGAGCTAGAAACGTCCGACAAATCGAAAGCCTGAAGGGCTCTGTCACAAACAGAGCCCTTCGTTGTTTGCGCCCACGCAGCACCAGCACCCAGGGAACGCACGGATAGCGGTTAAAAACCTTTGTGCTTTGTGTGCCTTTTCGGTGGCCCAGTTGCGTTGGACCGCCTTCGTCGCATATTCTTCGCGTCGATAAAATGAGAAAGACCAAGTTTCTAAAACTGAAGATGCGCGAGGCGAGTTTTATCAGCCGTGCGTTGCTTTCCAGTCGTCACCCGGTTTTGGCCCATCTCATCCCCATGCGCCGCTGCAATCTGGCGTGCGGGTATTGCAATGAATACGATCACACCTCCAAACCAATAGATATTGAGATCGTCAAGCGACGACTTAATAAGCTGGCGGATCTCGGCACTTCGATCGTGACGATCTCCGGTGGCGAGCCGATGATGCATCCGGAGCTGGATCAGATCATTCACCATATCCGGACACGCGGCATGATCGCCGGTCTAATCTCAAATGGTTATTACTTCACTCCGGAACGCATCAAGCGACTCAACAAAGCCGGTCTCGAGTATCTTCAGATAAGCATCGACAACGTCGAGCCTGACGAAGTTTCGCGCAAAAGTCTCCGCGTGCTCGACAAGAAGCTTCGTCACTTGTCTGAATACGCTGACTTTCACGTCAACATCAACTCGGTGATCGGCGGCGGGATCAAGAAACCGGAAGATGCGCTTACGGTGGCTAAGCGCGCAGTCGAACTCGGATTTTCAACCACGGTCGGCGTCATTCACGACATCGATGGAACGTTAAAGCCGTTGTCGGAGACGGAAAAAGACATCTTCCAGCAGGTGAAGAAACTCGGAAACAAGGACCACGCACGACTGAATTGGTTTCAGGACAGCATCGCCGAAGGCAAGCCTTACCAGTGGCGCTGCCGCGCAGGTGCACGTTACCTCTACATTTGTGAAGAAGGTCTCGTTCACTGGTGCTCGCAGCAACGCGGTTATCCGGGTATTCCGCTCGAGCAGTACACGATGGAAGATTTTGATCGGGAGTACAAAACCGAGAAATGGTGTGCGCCTACCTGCACGCTACAGTGTGTACACCAGGTCGGTATTCTCGATAACTGGCGTGACCCGCAAAAGACACCTGCACAAATGGCCGAAGAACAAGGGGCCGGCAAACGCGTCGGCGAGATGATCGGCGCGGATTAGTCTCAATTCAAAGCAATATCGCTTTCTCTGTTTCGACTACTGCTTCCTCATGATGACGAGAAAAGCAAGAAACAGGCGCATCCGATTCCTGCGACTCCGACTGCTCGCAACTGTTCTTCTGTTTCTCTGCACTCCATTCAAGGCAATCTCACAGAGCAACACCGATCCCGTCCTGTTAAATGTAACCGTCACAAATCAAGCTGGAGCAGCGATCTCAGGCCTTAGCCGGGAAGACTTTTTGCTGAGTGTTAATAAGCTTCCTCAGACTGGTTTGTCATTCAGCGATCGAGAGTTGCCGGCCAGTGTTGGAATTCTGATCGACAATTCAGGCAGCCTATACACAGATAAAAAAAATCTCATCGTGATTCGAGAGAGTCTAAAACGAGCCCTGGCCCATCTCTGTAAGGTTGGAAACCCGGCGAATGAATACTTTGTGATGGCCTTCAACAAGAAACCATCACTTTTGCAGGATTGGACAAGTGACCCGGGATCGATGACAGCGAGTTTGGATGCCCTGAACTTCAAAGGCAACACGGCGATGCACGACGCGCTGAGTCAGGCAATCCCGAAGGTCATAGCAGGACGCCATTCTAAACACGTGTTGATTGTGGTTAGCGATGGGCAGGATAACGGCTCGGACGTTTCGTTTAAGAAAATCAAGGAGTCGTTGAAGAGGACTGACGTTCTTCTTTACGCGGTCGCAATTGTTGACTCTGCGTCCGTTAATACCTGGAGCCTCGGTCCTGATGGTCCGTCAGTGCTGCTCGATTTTGTCGGCATCTCTGGAGGCCGGGTGTTATTCGTAAAAAATTATTCCAACCCCGCGGTTTTCAGCGCAGCATTCGAATTAGTTGCGCTCGAGTTGCGCACACAATATCAGCTTGCGTTACTTCCGGAAGCCACGGGCGGGAAAGAAAAGTGGCATAAAGTTGAACTGAAAATCTCGCCCAAAGATCCATTGGTCCGATATCCCGATCTTATTGTGAGAACGAGACAAGGTTACTACCGTTGAGGCTTGTTCGTCCGTTAGACACTATCTCGTGGGACCGAGTTCTCCGCCGACTGTGAAAACTGTCACCGAACTGGATAGCCCAAGTCCTGACAAACGGCCGGCCATTACCACGATCATCTCGCCTTTTTCCACCACACCCGCGTCGAGCAACCGCTGCTCTCCGATCTTGAGCATCTCTTCAGTTGTTTTTGCCTTGACGGTCAGCAGAGGCTCGACGGCCCATATCAGCGCTAATTCAGATAAGACTTGCGGCCGGTGTGTAAGCGCGATGATGCGTTGAGTGGCGCGCAAGGATGAAAGCCTACGGGCCATCAAACCCGACGCCGTGAATACCGCGGTGACTGTCGTTCCCATCTCACCCGCCGCAAATGCCGCGGCCTCACAAAGCGCGCGGCTGACGCGTCCTGATTGTCTGCCGGTCCAACCGGCGACCATGTCCGTTCGCGGTTGTTTACCTGTCTCCGCTGACTCGATGATGCGGGCCATCGTGGCGACGGCGGGAACGGGGTACGCTCCGGCTGCGGTCTCGTTTGAAAGCATTACGCAGTCGGTTCCATCCCAAACAGCGTTTGCGACGTCAGACGCCTCCGCGCGTGTCGGGCGAGGATTCGTCACCATCGACTGCAGCATCTGTGTCGCGGTGATCACCATCTTCCCGGCTTGAATCGATTTCTCGATGATTCTTTTCTGATAAACCGGGACCAGTTCGACGCTTGTCTCCACGCCGAGATCGCCGCGGGCCACCATGAGTCCATCAGCGGCCGTGATGATCTCGTCCAGATGGTCGATCGCTTCAGCTTTTTCGATCTTGGCGATTAACGGTGCATGGCCGCCTGCTTCGTTAATTAGTCTCTTTGCGTTTTCGCAGTCACTCGCTCTGCGCACGAATGACAGCGCGATGTAGTCGGCGTTTTGTTCGACGGCCCACTTCAGATCGACGAGGTCTTTCTCCGTGAGTGAATCGATCGGAAGGGCGACGCCGGGCAAGTTGATTCCCTTGCGTTCGCCCAGCAGCCCGCCTTCGATCACACGACACACCACGTCGGTGTCGGTCTCACTTTCGACGATGAGTGAGAGGGCGCCGTCGTCGAGCAACAGGCGTGTTCCCGGTTGCACGACACGCGGAAGATCCTGGTAGTTAGTTGAGACCTGGTGTTCGTCTCCCAAAACGGTGCGCGTGGTGATTGTGAACGCCGCGCCCGGGACCAGTTTTATCGGTTGATCGTCTTTCAATTCACCGGTGCGAATCTTTGGACCTGAAAGATCCACGAGCACGGCGATCGGTTTTCCCAATTTCTTTGCCGCCGCGCGAGCGCGCTCGATGTCCACGGCTTTTTCTTCATGAGTTCCGTGCGACATGTTGATGCGGACGCCGTTGGCGCCGGCCGCGATCAGTTGTTCCACGATTGCCGGTTCGCGAGATGCGGGACCGAGAGTAATTAGTATTTTTGCTCTTCTCAAAATTAGACCTGTATGAATGATGTTATGGAGCTGTAGTTTTCAATGCGCTTTCTACGGCGCGATCGAGAGTTTTGCCGGCGCTTTCGTCGAATCCGATCAGACGTTCCACGAGTTGGCCCCGGCGATCAAAAACAAACGTTTGCGGGATCTGATCGCTGCCCGAAAGCAGGAAGAGCATGAGATCATCGTCGGGCTTCCCGAGCGCGTACTGAATCCCAAACTCTTTTGAAAACTCGGGGACCTGTTTCATGTCTTCCGGGCCACCCACATTTAGCCCGATGATCTTCAAGCCCTGGTCCTCATACTTCTTCTGTAGCCCGATCAGGTGCGGAACACTGTCGCGGCACGGAAGACACCAGGTGGCATAGAAATCAAGAATCAAAACCTTGCCATTAAACTCAGAGAAAACAGCCCGACTCCCATCCGCCAGTTGCCACCCAAGGTTGTTTAGAGAAGCGCCTTTCAAAGGCGGCATCGGAAATGTGGTGTTTGGTGGACCAGTGATAACGGGAGTGCCGCTCGAGCTGTCGTTACTGTTGCAGCCACTCAAGGCGAGTAGACACACGCATAACCCCAGAATCATTGCCAATTGGCAATCGCTCTCAGTCGTTTTCCTCATCGACTGCACTTTCGGTTTGATCCTGGGGGAGCGGTTCACCGGCGACTCGATACTCACCTTCAACCCAACGGCCGAGATCAACAAGTTGGCACCGCTCAGAACAGAAGGGACGAAAAGCGTTGTCTTTCCACTCGACGGGCTTTCCACAGGTTGGACAGTTCATTGAACTCGAAGCCGCGCACGACTTGGATCTCTCACTAAAGAGATGCCGGTCTTTTGATCAGTATTCGTCGTTTGACGAATGCGATCGTACCTTCGCGGCGCATGGCATTCAAGCGCACGGTGACACTTTCACGCGTTGAGCCAACGATCGAGGCTATTTCGCGGTGGGGCAGGGGAATGTCAATTAGGACGCCTTCGGGTTCGGAGACGCCATAGCGGAGGGAAAAGTCAGCCAGTAAACGATCGAGCCGAGCGGGAATGGCATTGAGGGCAAAATCGGCGAGCCGGCGCTCTGCGTGTTCAAGGCGTTGACCGATCAATCGGAAAGTGTAATCATGAAGGCGGTTATCCTCAGCCATCCCCCGTTTGAAATCCCCCGCTTGAATTCGCAGGAGCCGCGAATTTTCGTAGGCGATTGCAGAATTTGCGCGTTGCCCCGCAGCAGAGTAGAGAGCTGACTCGCCGAACAGGGAGCCTTCTGGAAGGATATCGATTACGGCTTCCCGGGTGGTGTCAGATTCGATGCGACAGAGTTTTATTCGGCCATGAATGATCGCATACAAGCAATCAGCAGGTTCGCCGGCGCGATATACGAAACGACGGCGCCGAAAGTCTAAAACCACTGAATTGCGAGCCATCTCGCTAACGAGGGCATCATCAAGTGTTCGACCAAATTCTAACCGGCGAATTATCTCAGCACGATCTTCGGGACTTAAATCCCGAGCGCGCTTCTGTTCCTGCAGGGCATTCATCTCCATGTCCTTCTGGGCATCGAGTTACGGTTTCCAGCTTAAATCGTTACGGCGGCGTTTTCTTTATTCAAAGTGGTTCGGTGCGGAGTAGTTTCTACGACGATTGTAAGGAAAACCCGCGCGATGTCCCAGGCTTGTTTTTCTCTCGATTGAATCTTTTGACGCGATGCTAGGGCGAGTACGGTACGAAACCACACCGAATGCATCGAACTGTAGCATGAAGCTCATAAGGGCGCAAGAATAATAAGGTCCAACATTTACGTTTTTATGCAGTCAAAATCCAATATTCTCGTCGTCGACGACAATCCCGATAAACTTGGTCTCATCGAAGCTGCACTGTCCCTCGCAGGCTACAACGTGACCACGGCCACGGATGGTGACGAGGCGCTTGCCGCCATCGAATCCTATCAGCCGGACCTCGTGATCACGGATGTGATGATGCCGCGCATGAACGGCTACGAACTGGCCCAGCAAATCCGTGGAAATCCGGTTACGAAGTTCATCCCGGTCATCATGCAAACAGCCGCCGGACGCCGGTCGGAAGACCTGCGCCGGGCGAACGAGGCCGGCGCCCTGGGTTACATCACTGACCCGACGGATCTCGATCTGCTGTTGGCAAGGACCAGAACCCTGCTCGAATTCAAAGCTTATCTCGACGTTTGCGAGGAGGCCGCATTCACGGACCATCTCACCGGCCTGGCGAATCGCAGAAGATTCGAACGCCAGCTCGAGCGGGAGGTGGGCCGAATGGAAAGATACGAGCACCCGTTCAGCCTGTTGATGATGGACATCGATAGCTTCAAGAATCTCAACGATAGCTTCGGACACGACGCCGGCGACGAGGCCATACGCCGCATCAGCAAGGTGTTGCGTGAAGGCACGCGTGGTATCGATTTGGCTGCGAGGATTGGCGGAGAAGAGTTTGCGGTGTTGCTGGTGGAGACCAGCAAAGAGGGTGGATTTGAAGTTGCCGAACGTCTGAGGGCTGCGATTAAGGCACTCGAGATTCCGGGGGCGGGTCACATCACCGCGAGTTTTGGAGTTGCGGAATGTCCCACCGATGCGCAAACTGCGGCTCAACTCCTGAAGGAAGCGGACGTCGCTTTGTATGAAGCCAAGAGAAATGGGCGTGATCGGGTGGTGGCCAGGAGCTCGCTGAAATCGAACTCGGTGGCAGCGGGCGACGTACAAAACGACGGAAATCTTGGAGTTGTATCGCGAGGATAGGGAATGGCTGACTACAAGGAAAAGCTGGATGAGTGGCAACAGGCGGCGCAACGTAAGGCTCGCGAGCTTGATGAAAAATTCTCGATTTCGGACCTGGTCGGCGAGGGCGCGCGCGTAGCCGGTGAAGCTGCGAAGCGCGGAGCGGAGAGCGTGGCAGGGAGTGCCGACCGGTTACGTGCTGAAGCCGAAAAGCTTACCGACGAAGATGAGGTCGGCGAAACGGCGCGGCGTGCTGCAAGTGAAACTGTTAAAAACGTCAAGAAGGCCGGGAAGGTTATGCGTGACGTAGCCGGCGATACCGGCAAACGAGTGTTGGATGATGCCAGGACCTACTACGATCGTGCTTCGCATCTCTACGATACCGGCGCGAGATTCACACGCGCCTCGACCGCGGCGACGACGGGGTTCATCAAAGCGCGAGACTGGGTAAAGGAAAACCCGGGCAAGGCAGCGATTGTTTCTGTTTCCTTAGTCCTCGGAATCAGGGCGGGCGCGGCGTTTCCGGGCCTCGACACAGTGCTCCTCGGTTCGCATCCGCATTGGTTAACACATTCGGCGCTTCCGGTTTACGGTTTGCGCAAGGCGAGTGAGAAGTTTGATAACTATCTGAAGAAGCAGGAAGAACTGATCGCGCACGGGCAGATGGATGAAGCCGCGCAACAGCGAGCTGAGTTTGAGCGAAAGATTGCGAAGTATGTCGGAGCGCCGCTGTTGGGCGCGTTTAGTTGCGCTGCCGGCGCGGCGATGTGGGCGCAGATTTTCCAGCCGGGTGCGATAACGGGTGCGCCGATCAGTTGGCTCCTGGGCGGCAATCCGTTTCTCGACGGCGTTTGGTTATTTGCAAACGGCGTGATCTGTTTCCACCAGGGCTACAAGTTTTTCATGATCGCTCTGGCAAACCAGGAAGAAGTCGCGCGCGTCGTGAGGGAAATAAAAGGCCTGCTCCCCGCAGCCGCAGCAAGTTAAGCCACGAAAGGCCCAAAATACACAAAGACAGTTTTTGCCTTTACTGTTTGTGTATTTTGGGCCTTTTCGTGGCTAAGTAATCGTGATCGGGAAGGGCCAGAAGCAGAGTACGAAGACGAAGAGGGTCACGATGGCGATCAGGATGCGTTTGGTTCCCAGTGGCTCCATCACAGACGGCGCGGGGTGTGGCACCTTCATCATGATTCCCAACAACACCGCGTAAAGAAAGCCGCTCGGGCTGCTATGCCACCAGAAGCCCAACACCGCGAGAGTACACATCGTTACAAACGCTATCCGCCCGATCAACTTGTGAGCGCGTCCGCCGAATAAAGCAAACGTTCCGTGTCCGCCGTCAAGTTGGCCCACCGGCATCAGGTTCAAACTCGTCACCAGCAATCCGATCCACGCGGCCATGTAGTAAGGGTTAGTCGGGGAGTTTGGATCGAGAGGCAGTCCGGCCAGTTTGGCTATCAACCGAAACAGAAGGGGGTCGTTGAAAAAAATTACATGTTCCTGGGGCGGCTGTGGTGGCCCAACGGTCAAGACGCCGATAATCGAGACGGGAAGAGCGACGACGAACCCCGCGAGCGGCCCGGCGAGTCCGATGTCAAACAACGCGCGACGCAAAGGAATGGCTGATCGAATCTTGATGAAGGCGCCAAAAGTGCCTGCCAGAAAGAGCGGCGGCGCCGGGATGAAATAAGGGAGGGTCGCATTCACTTTATAGTAGCGGCAGGCGAGGTAGTGGCCCATTTCGTGCGAGAACAGGATCGCCAGCAACGAAGCGGAGAACGCCACGCCGTCCGCGATAAGCTGCGGGTGGTCCAAAGCATACCTGAGCAACGCAACCACCGAATACAGATAAGTAAGCGGAACGTAGAGCACGTAGTCGAGCGGACTCGATAACGAAGGCTCCAATGGCGAAAGCTCGGGAGCGGCGAGCATTGTGCCGGCGAGCGTGGTAGTAACAATCGTGAGGAGCAGGAGTCCGCCGTGCAATCGCCAGTCACGAGCCGAAAGCCGGGGAATATTTCTGATTACTTCAGCCATACTTAAAAAACTAAGCCACAAAGAAGCACATAAAGCTCAAATGAATTTCTGACGCATTTGTGCTTTATGTGCTTCTTTGTGGCTAATTACGAGACCTGCAAAACCTAAAACTCGTCGTCTTCTTCGTCGTTTGTGTCGTCGACGACTACCGTATCGCCGTCCTCATGCGCCTGCAACTCTTTCCCCGGCTTGAACCGAATCGTCTTGCCCGAGGGAATTGCAACCTCTTCTCCGGTGCGCGGATTACGGCCGACTCCGCGTTTGCGCGGCTTCACCACGAAGACGCCGAACCCTCTCAACTCGATTCGCTCGCCCCTTGTCAATGCTTCTTTCATTGAATGGAAAAGAGCTTCGACCGCTTGTTCCGCTTTCATCTTCGGCACGCCGGTCTTATCAGCTACGCGGTTGATGATATCTAACTTGATCACGTCAGGGGCCTCTTTTCTGCTCTGCCTGGGCACAGAGTCCCGGGCTGCAAAATGCAGGCGAGGATGATAGAGAGCGGCGGTAAAGCCTGTCAAGGAATTGATCTCGCAACCAGTTACACAGAAGTTTGACAAGCGCGTGAGGTGAAAGATAACCTCAAAATCGATGTTGGGAATTAGAAAACGCCGGCCACCTCCGTTTGGTGGCATTCACGTCGACGACGACAAGGATATCCAGGAACATAAGCCCGAAGAGGCTTCGCGAAACGATCTATGGTCGGAGGCGCGTTTGCTTCTTCGTGATTTGATCTTCGCATTGATGATCGCGGCGCTCGTCGTCGTCTTCATCGTGCAGCCGGTCAAGGTTGAAGGCACGTCGATGTTGCCTCGTCTGCACGATGGCGAGCGGATCTTTGTCAACAAGTTGATCTATTACGACGAGTATCGCTGGGCTCCAAAACTCGATCGCGGGGACATCGTGGTGTTCTGGTTTCCCGACGATCCTTCGAAGAGCTACATCAAGCGTGTTATTGGATTGCCCGGCGACACGATTGAAGTGCACGAAGGAATAGTTCGCGTCAACGGTCGCGATATCGAAGAACACTATCTCGACCCGCGGCTCAATTTGTCGCATCGAAGCCAGGCGCCGATTTACGTGAGACCCAACTATTACTTTGTCATGGGTGACAATCGCGACAACTCGAGCGATTCCAGAATCTGGGGCCTCGTACCGAAGAAGTATATTTACGGCAAAGCGCTCTTTCGCTACTGGCCTTTGACCGCGGCGAGCGTGATACATCATGAGGAAATAGCGCCTCCCGGTCCGCCGGGGCCTAAGCCTTACACGCCTGATTTTCAGGAAACGCCGATGACGGATCAGACACCACAGCCTTAGCATCAAATTTCTATGATTGACTGGCTGCGTTCAGTGCTTATGATCTTTTATGCTCCGGTTCGCGGGATGCGCACAATGCGCGACCGCGGCTCCCTCGCGCCGGTGGCCTTTTTCGCCTTCCTCAGTCAGGCCGCTTACAACTTCGTCACCGAAAGATTTTCCGGGATCGCGCCGGGCGGTGGAATTTTCTCCGACCTTTTTCAGGCTGCGTTATCGGTCGTGTTAGTGGCAGTTGTCCTCGTGCCGATAATCACGCTCGTCGCAAACATGTTCGAGCGCAGAGGCAGCTTTCGCGTCGTTATCACTCAGGAGTATGCGCCCGTCGCGGCTACGATGTTTTACGTGCTCGCCGCGGCAAACATCGGCGCGCTCGTAATCGCCGCCCTCCTGCATTACTCGGGAATCCAGGCGCAACAAGTCGCCAGCATGATTCAACATGCTGATCAAACTCGCGCGGTGTTGCCTGACAATCCGCAGTTCGCCGCAGCGGCCGATCAATTGTTCACTAACCCGGCGCTACTCTCACAACAACTTTTCCTGATGCCCCGCCTGGCGTTCTTATTCGTGGGCATAATCGTTGGGGTGAAAGATGCTTTCAGGATGTCGGTCGTGCGCGCCTTCGGGGTGACAGTCATCTCGTGCTTTGTTTCGGTCTTTGTTCTCCCGATTGCGAAGCATCTATTCTCAGGAGTGCTGGGTTCTCCGTTCTTACTCATCCTGTTGTTCGTGCTGTTGCGCGGCTACTTCAGCGACATCATGGGCAGCCACCGTGCGAAGGCGGCTTTCAAACAGAATCTCGAGTCGGCAACGTTGAATCCCGCCGATGCTTCCGCGCATTACAATCTCGGTCTGATTCATCAGAACCGCGGCGAACTCGACGCAGCGCGCCAACGATTTGAACGCGCGCTTGAAATCGATGCGGAGGAGATCGACGCAAGTTTTCAATTGGGACGAATCGCGCGTCAGCAGAAGCGATATGGAGACGCAATTCAGAACTTCGAGCACGTAGTCGCGAGAAATCCGGCGCACTCGCAACACGAGATCTGGCGGGAAGTTGCCGCTACTTATATCGCCGCAGGACAGTTTGAAGATGCGCGGAACGCGCTCGACCAGTTTCTCGAGCACAGGCCGTCCGATCCCGAAGGGCTTTACCTCATGGGCCGCGCGCACGCCGGCCTGGGTCACAAACGCGAAGCAACCAGCTTGATGCAGGCGTGTATCGAGGCGGTAAAAACCGCGCCCGCGTACAAGTACCGCGCCAGCAAACGTTGGTTGAATGAGGCGCAGCAGTTTATTAAGAGTAGTCAGTGAGACTTTGTGCTTTGTATTTTGGTCTTTGGTCTTGGGCCTTTGTTTCTGAATTGCATGCAAACACTAAGCACAAAACACTAAGTACAAAGACCAAAGACCAAAGACCAAAGACCCAATGCCCAACCGCACCCCAGCACTCCTCGCTCTCGAAGACGGACGAACATTTCGCGGACGGTCGTGGGCGGCCGACGGCGAAGTTTGTGGCGAGATGGTTTTCAACACGTCGATGACGGGTTATCAGGAGGTTCTTACCGATCCGTCTTACGCCGGCCAGATCGTCTGCATGACGTATCCGCTGATCGGCAACTACGGCGTGAACGAGAGCGACGCCGAATCGTCGCGTCCGTGGGTGGAGGGTTTTGTAGTGCGTGAAGCGAGCCGGATCACTTCCAACTGGCGCGCTGAAGAAAGTCTCGAGGCGTATCTGAAACGCTGGAATATCGTCGCCATCGAAGGTATCGATACAAGAGCACTCGTGCGGCACATCCGCGACAAGGGCGCGATGCGCGCATGTCTTTCGACGATCGATCTCGACGAGAAAAGTCTCGTCGAAAAAGCACGCCAGTCGCCCCTCATGGAGAATCGCGAACTGGCGAGTGTCGTGACCACGAAAGAGCCTTACGTGTTTCCAGCCGAAGGCGAGGAGCGTTTCCACATCGTCTGTTTTGATTATGGCGTAAAAAGAAACTCTCTGCGCGAGTTGGCCCAGCTCGGCGTACGCACGACGGTTATGCCGTCGACAACTTCCGCCGCGGATGTTTTGGCGCTCAAACCTGACGGGATTTTCTTATCGAATGGTCCCGGCGATCCTGCGTCGATGAACAATGAAGTCGGCGAGATCCGCCAACTGTTACAGTCGAGCGTGCCGATCTTCGGTATCTGTTTTGGACATCAGTTGCTCGGCCGCGCGTTTGGGGCAAAGACTTTTAAGCTCGTCTTTGGACACAGGGGCGGGAACCAGCCCGTCAAGGAACTCTCGAAAAAGACGGTTGAGATAACCTCACACAATCACGGTTTCGCGGTAAGCGCCGAAAGTCTTCCGCCCGAGGTTGAAGTCACGCACATCAATCTCAACGATCAGTGCGTTGAAGGGATGCGTCACCGAACACTACCCGTGATCTCGGTTCAGTATCACCCCGAGGCAGCGCCTGGGCCACACGATGCCGAACATCATTTCCGCGGTTCGTCGCGTTGATGGAAGTCAGCCCGCCAAACAGCCTAAAAGAACGCCTGAGAAGAAGAACAAGTCAGGAAGGGTGGCTTGCCCCCGCTGTCGGGATAAGCGGGGGCAAGCCACCCTTCCTGACTTGTTCTTCTTCTCAGGTGACCTGCTCTTCTTCTCAGGTGACTTGTTCTTTTCTCAGCTGAATTTTTCTTAAATCTCGGGCATTTTCAGTTCGCCGGTGGTGAGATCAGGACGATGGCGTTCCATCTGTTCCGGCGTGGTTTCGGCGTGTAGTTCCTCGGCGGCCTCGACAGTTGCGACAGCCGCTGCTGCCGCCGCAATGGCCGGTTCTGAAGGCGGCGACGGCTCAATCAGATCTGCAATACTCTCGCTCCCCCGATGTTCCATCCAGTGACGATAACTCACTGTCAGGATCGCCACCACTGGAATCGCCAGAAAGATACCTGCGACGCCCGCCAGTTTCTCTCCGGCAAGAATCGCAAATATAACCGCGAGCGGGTGCAGGTGGATGCCCTGACCGATGAGTCGGGGATAGATGAAGTAGTCGTGAATGATCCGCAAAATTCCCAGGAACAAAAGCACCAGAAAAGCATTGAACGGACCGGCATGAAACATCGCGAGCAGGCCGGCGAGGAAAGCGATTGCGAGTGGTCCAACGAGCGGGACAAATTCGAAAAAGCCGGCAATGACCCCCATTACCAGTGCGCCCGGGACTCCGAACAAAGTGAAGCCGAGGGCACAAACGACGCCGATGAACAAACACGCTGTTAACTGTGCGCGAATATAAGCGGCCAGTGTGTGGTTGATGTCCTGGAAAAACTCGTCTCCGCGCCAGCGCCAACGCCCACGCGGAAGCATCAGCAAGGCGGAACGTCTGAAACTCTCCGCGTCCTTGAGTAAAAAGAAAGCGAGGATTGGAATCAGAATCAACCACGGCAGATAAATCACATAGGCGAATGCCGCCGTGAAGAAATCCTTGACCGTATCGATGACTGTTTTCTGAAAGTCAGGAATGGATGTGGTTAACGCGGCCACGAGCGGCGCGGGCAAGCGGCGTGAATACTTAACGAGTTCCTGCGTTCTGTCGCCCAGGGAGTTCCAATAAGCCTGCGACTGGGCGGCGAACTCAGGAAATTGGGTGCTCAGGCTGGGCACGATCACGAAAATCACAAATACGATCGCGGCGAGCAGAATCAGGTAAGCCAGGACGATAGCGACAACCTTGGGAATCGCGATCTTGCGTTTGGCAATAATTCTTTCGCGTCTCAGAAACTCGACGAGGGGCGACACCAGGTATGCAAAAAAGATCGAAAGCACGAGGAGCAGGATGATCCCGGTTATTTTGGAGATCACCCAGAGAATGATCATCACCGCGATCAGAATAACGATGATTCGAAGGACAACGCGGGTCGGAATGCCCGACGCTTCCACCGCTGCCTTCGCCGCTGTAGTTGCAGTTTCTTTGGTTTGTTTGCTCACCGGCTGATTATATTCGCGCGTGCAGCCGTCCGATAAAGTCGCCGACGGCTCTTTGATCCTGATTGCTCAGGGCGCGAAACTCAACGCCAAAAGTATCCGGAGTGGAATGATGGACCACTTCTGCCGTTAATGAAAGGGCGTCGTCGCCATCAAACAGCAACAGGCCGAGTTGATCTCCGATTTTTACGTTAGGACATGCAGGCAGATTTGTAACACGCAGGCCGCCGAGGCTGATGTCTTTTGGTTCGCCGATACCGAGCGACTCCTTCAAACTCTCGTCTTCGATAGCAAGAGTCAAACGCGAGGTAACGTAATAACGCGGATAACGCCGACGATCGTGCGAGGGCAACCCGTTATTATTGGCGTTGGTCATCGTGAACCGTCCTCAGTGAGTTACGTCCTCGCCTGCCTCTAATTCATCTTCGCCCTCGGTTTCAGGTTCCGGTACGGGCGGCGGAGTGACGCGCGGCGCCGCAGGCTCCCAAACCAGACCTTTCCATTCGTCAGTTTCACCGAGTAGCTGGAGAGCCGCGAGTGGATGACCCGGATGCCGTTCGATGCGGAGCACTTCCGCAATCACCTGCAACTTCTCACCCGATTCACCCAGCACCTCGAGACGCACGCGGCTGCCGACCTGCGGCAAGTGACGCGGCAAGTGTACGAGCGTGCCTTCAGGACCAACATTCTCCGTTGTTCCTTCGGCTACGACGTGTGTTCCGCTTGGTTCATCCCACTCGGCTTTCACCTCGAGACTCGCGAGGTAACGTGGTCCGGAGCGGTTATCGGATTCGATCGGTCGGGGCATTCATGCCTCCTATTATCAGTGTCTGGATGTGACTACTCTTCTTCCGTCCGTAATTTCTCCAACACAGAAAAATCTTCGAGCGTGGTGACGTCGCCTGCGACTGATCCGCTGGTTGCAATCTCACGCAATAACCGTCGCATTATCTTGCCTGATCTGGTTTTAGGTAAAGCGTCGGAGAAGCGAATGTCGTCAGGGCGAGCGAGTGCGCCGATCTCTTTTGTCACGTGCGACCGCAACTCCTGGTTCAAAGCCTCTGACGGCGTGTGCGATCCTTCGAGCGTAACGAAAGCAACGATCGAGGATCCTTTCAACTCGTCCGGACGCCCTACCACGGCGGCCTCGGCGACGGCATGGTGCGACACGAGGGCACTTTCGATTTCCGCCGTTCCGAGTCGATGGCCGCTTACATTGATAACATCATCGATTCGGCCCATTATCCAGAAATAGCCCTTTTGATCGCGCCTCGCGCCGTCCCCGGCAAAGTAAATTCCATCGATCTGCGACCAGTACTGCTGCCGGTAACGTTCGTCGTCACCCCAGATGGTCCGCAGCATCGCGGGCCAGGGCCGCTTGATCACGAGGTAACCACCCTCGTTTGGACCAACTGACTTTCCATCTCTCGTCATCACGTCAACATCGATTCCGGGGAAAGGCTTTGTTGCGGAACCGGGCGTCGTAGGCGTCGCTCCCGGTAACGGCGTGATCATGATCGCGCCGGTTTCTGTTTGCCACCAGGTATCGACTATCGGGCATCGTCGCTTGCCGATCAGCTCGTGATACCACATCCATGCTTCCGGATTGATCGGTTCGCCGACAGTGCCGAGTAGACGCAGGCTGGAGAGATCGTGCTTGAGGGGCCAACGTTCTCCCCACTTGATGAAGGCGCGAATGGCGGTCGGAGCAGTGTAGAAGATATTTACGCGATGGCGTTCGATGATACTCCAGAAGCGATCCGGCTCCGGGAAGTTTGGGAGCTCCTTCATACATCAAAACAGTTGCGCCATTTGATAGTGGTCCATAGACGACGTAACTGTGTCCGGTGACCCAGCCGATATCCGCGGTGCACCAGTAAAGATCTTCGTCTTTGAGATCGAAGACCCACTTCGTTGTCAGGTGAGCTTGGAGAAGATAACCGGCGGTGGTGTGCAGGATGCCTTTGGGCTTACCTGTCGTGCCGGATGTGTAAAGAATGTAGAGCGGATGTTCACTGTCCAACTCTTCCGCGGCACACGTAGCGTCGACTGTCTCCATCAACTCGTGCCACCAGAAATCGCGTCCTGCTTCCATGTGCTGCGGCGATCCGGTGCGACGCACGACGATGCAGGCGTTAACCGAAGGCGTGGATTTCAGTGCCTCATCAACAGCGGGTTTCAACTTCACTTCAGTGCCGCGACGCCAGCCGCCGTCAGCAGTAACCACCAGTTTGCAACTCGCATCGTTGATGCGGTCGATCAAAGCGGAACTGGAAAACCCTCCGAATACGACTGAGTGAGTAGCCCCAATCCGCGCGCACGCGAGCATCGCGATCGCGAGCTCCGGAATGAGCGGCATGTAAAGCGCAACGCGATCTCCGCGCTGGATGTTTGCGTGTTTGAGTACGTTCGCAAACTTGCAAACTTCGGTGTGGAGTTGTTGATAAGTAAAGGTTCGTGTTTCGCCGGGTTCACCTTCCCAGATCAGCGCGGCTTTGTTGCGTCGCCAGGTCGTGAGGTGTCGATCCAGACAGTTGTAGGCGATATTAATCTTACCGCCGCCAAACCATTCCGCATGTGGAGGATCCCACTTCAAAACCGTATCCCATTTTTTGAACCAGTGAAGCTCTTCGGCCATTCGTGCCCAGAACGATTCGGGATCGGCGAGAGCTTCGTCACGCATCTTTTCCAGTTCCACAAACGACTTGATATGCGCCTGCTCGGCAAAAGACTGTGGCGGAGGAAATAGCCTCTCTTCCTGAAGGACTGATTCGATGTTGGGCGTAACGGGCGGCATGCGTGCCTGTGTATCACAGTGGATTGCCGATTGCCAATTGCCGATTGCCGATTTTCACTTTTCAGTGGTTGCGGTATCGTTTAGCAAATCGGCAATCGGAAATGGAACAATGCTCTACGTCGGCACGAGTGGTTACAGTTACAAAGAGTGGAAGGGCAGTTTTTATCCGGGGAAGATCTCCGCGAAGGAGATGCTCTCCTTTTACGCGTCGCGCCTGGGAGCGGTGGAGTTGAACAGCACGTTCTATCGTCTGCCGCAACGCAGTATGGTGGAGAGTTGGAAGGCGCAGGTGCCGGAAGATTTCCGGTTTTCCGTTAAAGCCTCACAAAGAATCACACACTTAAAACGGCTCAAGGATGCGGCTGCGGAAACGCAGTTTATGCTGAAGACTGTGTCCGCCCTCGGAGATCGTCTGGGAGCGGTGATTTTTCGATTTCCTGAAGATATGGAGAAAGATATCAAGCGCCTGGAGGTGTTTCTTAAAGACCTGCCCGCGAAGACGCCGGCGGTTTTTGATTTTCGACATCAGACGTGGTTTGACGACGAGGTGCGTGCCTTACTTCGCAGCCAGAACCGCGTGCTTTGCGTTTCAGACACGGACGAGTTGCCTTCTGATCACATCGATAGGACGGCCGATTGGGGTTACGTGCGTTTACGACGGAGTAACTATTCGGAAGCGGAGCTTGCGGAGTGGATCAATCGGGTGCGTGCTCAGAATTGGAAGCGGACGTTTGTGTTCTTCAGGCACGAAGATGAGGGAACTGGACCAAAGTTCGCGGCGCGATTTGTTGCTTTGAGTAAGTAGCTTACTGGATTGACAAGATTTCAGGATTTACATGTAAATCCTGAAATCCTGTCTAAAAATTCTGACTATCAATTAAAAGTTGCCGGTGCACGCGTCGTGGCCGCAATCGCAATCGAGCTCAATCATGCTGCCTGTACCCTCGCAAGATGCGCTGCAGTACTTGCCACCTTCCTGTGGGGGACAACTACAACTCGGATTCTTGCACTGCTTAGCTCCATTATCGTCTGCCATTGGATCCTCCTGAAAACTGCCAATTTTTTGGGGTTCCTAAGAGTACCACACTAGCTGACTGCAATCGCAATCGCAGCCGCAACACGCGCGTTGTTTTCAAGGAGCGCGATGTTTGCTCGCAACGTGGCGCCGTCACTGCGTTCAGCCATCCGGCTCAGCAGAAACGGCGTCAGTCGTGGTCCAGCAATTCCATTGCGATCAGCTTCTTCCAAAGCACTGGCGAGAGCGAGTTTTAGTTGTTCCGCCGGGACTTCAAACTCAGCCGGAACAGGCACCGTCACAAGCAGTGCTGACTCAATTTCGAGAGCTCGTTGAGCGCGAAAGATTGCGGCAACTTCCCCTGGTGAGTTAGCCCTGGCATCGATGCTCAAACCGCTGCCGCGCGAATAAAAAGCGGGCAGCTCGTCGCATTGATATCCGACGACCGTCACTGCGTGAGTTTCGAGCCATTCGCGCGTCGCGGGTAAGTCGAGAACAATTTTTGCGCCCGAGCAAACCACGATGATGGGCGTGCGCGCGAGTTCAGGCAGATCGGCTGAGATATCGGGTAAGGAACCACGATGAACGCCGCCGATACCGCCGGTCGCGAACACTTTGATCCCCGCGCGATGAGCGATCCAGATCGTCGAGGCGACAGTCGTCGCCCCGTTCCAGCCATGGGCCACTGCAAGCGGTATGTCGCGAGTGCTGATTTTCTTAATTTCGCTTCCTTCGGCGAGCCTCGTGATCTGATCGTCACTTAGTCCGACATTTAACTTTCCAGCGACGATCGCGATCGTTGCGGGCACGGCTCCGGTTTCACGAACTGCTTCCTGCAATCGATGCGCTGTCTGAAGGTTTTGCGGTCGTGGTAGACCATGCGCAATCACCGTCGACTCGAGCGCCACCACGGGACGAATGTCGCGTTGCAGTGCGCCGGCCACTTCCGGAGCGAGACTAAGAAACTCGTGCATTGGCAGTTGCAGCCCTCGTTAGAGTAAAGACGGTGCCGCCATCTTCACGTGGCACCCAGGAGATTTGCGCGTCAATTAAACCGGCGCGTGCGCGCATGTTAGCGAGGCCGCGTCCCTCGGAATTTGTGTGCTGCTGCGGTTTGAACGCGCGTCCGTTGTCTTCGATCCGCAAAGAAAAATCACCTTCGCTCGTCGTGCTCACAAACATTTTGACTTCAGTCGCTTCGGCGTGACGCCAGATGTTGTTCACCGCTTCCTGCACGATACGATAGATCTGCATCTGCACGCTTGGGGGCAGGTCGGCGCGTTCTTCGATCGCGTCATCGCAGTGAAACTCGTAAACAAATCGCTTCTCGGCGGGCGCATCCTGAACGGCATGCGAGAGCGCAAATTCGAGCGCCGCTGCAAAGCCGACATTTTGCAGCACTGACGGGCTCAGGTCTTCACAGATACGTCTGACTTCCTGCGAGATGACCTCGATCTCGCCTCGCAGCGCCGTTCTCGGGTTTTGTGCGCTCGACTCCCCATTCACTTTGATCTGATCAGTGAGCAACGCGAGATGACGCAGGTCGGCGAGTGTTTGATCGTGCAGGTCGCGCGCGATCCGGCGACGCTCGCGCTCTGCTTCGTTCGCGAGATTCAAACGCGCATCCGCGAGCTCGCGATTCGCGTCGACGAGCGCCGCACTCGTAGCGACGATCCTTCTGCGTTCGAGTATGGCCCACAACAAAGCGAGCAGAGCGAGCGCCAGCAGGATCGCGAGCGCAGTCGAGGTCCAGGGAAACGGCGCCTTTTCAACCACGAATGAAAAACTCAAAGGCGCTGAAGCCGCCAGATCTTTTGTGAACGCTCGCGCGGTAACCGTATATTTTCCCGGTCGCAGGCCTTCCATCGTAAACTGCGTCTCGCGCGAGAGTTTCTGTTTGATCGACTGCCCGTTGCCGTCAACAAGCGTAAACGCGTATTGAAACTGCTCGGGAAAAGTTCGACTACTGATTGCCGCCACGTCCAGCAACAAACTGTTCTGCGGATATTCCAGGTTCAGCCCGGCCTGCAACTCCGCGGGCGCGTGAACGCGTTTGCTGAGAATACGCGTGACGGATAGTGACGGCTCGAGCTTTCCGGGCTCGTAGCGTGCGATGCCGCGGTTTGTCCCGATCAACAAGAGTTCGCTTCCATCCGCTTTGCGCTGGGGCCAGACGGCAAAAACGTTTTGTGACGGTAGCCCCTGTTCTGAATCCAGTTCGGAAACTACTGGTCCAACGACCGCGTCCAAAAGGATGCGTAAGAGACCGTTTCCTCTCGTGCCGCACCAAACTTCGTTTGTCTTGTCTGAGTTAATCGCCAAAATGTAGCGCGCATCGATGTTCGGAAGTATGAGACTGCAATCGGCGCCCGCACGGCATAAAGAAACTCCGTTCGCGGTAGCAAACCACAGCGAACCGTCGGGAGTTCGCGCCATCGATCGAACCGCCGGGCCTTTCAATGTCGCGAAGGCAGGTTCTTCCCGAATCGTTTTTCCGTCCGACGAAAACACGCCGTCACGCGCGGTTCCAATCAAAAGTCGTTCATCGCCGTCGGCAAGCAAACTGATAACTTCGCGCGCAGTCGCGGTCGAGTTGGACCAGGTTAAACTCGAGCGCCCGTTCTCGAGGCGATCGACGCCACGGCCAAAGATTGCAAAATAAGTGGCGCCGCGAAACTGAGTGATCGCGCGCACGCTGCCCGTGGAATCCGCGCCGCCTGAGCCGGTTTCGGTGCGCGTGAAAACCTGTTCTTCCAATTGCGCCGATTGCCTGGGAGCGGCGTAGAAGCCACTCGCGGCAGCGATGAGCAGGCGTTGTGACTTATCTTCCGTGATTGCGTAAATGACATTGCGCCCGAGCGCCGGCACAGGATTCCAGGTTCGGAGTTCTTCGTCGTATACGAAGAGACCGCGATTGGTGCCGGCGATCGTTCGGCCGTTGCTTGCCTGGTAAAGCGAGCGAATAAAGTTTGTCTCGCCGTTGTCGCCGACGGATTCGACACGCGTCGCGTGCGGGTCGTAACGACAAACGCCGCGGTCCGTGCCAAACCAGATTACGCCTTCGCGATCTTCAAAGATCGCGTACACGTGATCGGAACGTAACCCGCCCGCAGTTCCATCAAAAGTGAGACGCTGAACTTTCGCTTCTGAGATTCTGAAGACACCGCGACCGTCAGTGCCGACCCAAATTTCTCCTCCGATGCGCCTCAGCGTCATCACTGGTCCAGTCGGCGCTTCATGACGTCTCAAACCGGCCGCATCGTTTCCGGAAAGCACGGCCGGTTCTTCTTTTTTCGCGCGGGCGCCCGCCCAGAGCTTGCCGTTATGATCCTGCTCGAGCGCGTTAATAAAAAATGCGCCCGGCCTGTTTTGACTTTCTTTTGCGACGCCGTTGACGATCTCGATCACACCGCGCCCGAGGGTGCCGGCGAAGATACGATCGTTTGAACGAGTGACGCTCGTGATCGCGAGTGGCCCGGGATTTTCTCGCTCGGTTGTTTCGAGTGGTCGATTTAATAAATCGCGGGTGTCAATAACCGTGCGGCTGGTGGTTGTTTGCTCACTCTCGCGTTCTCCGCCGCTGACCGTGGTAACCAAGCGCGCGCGACTCTCGAAGATCCGTCCTTGTTCCGAAGTCATCAACGCGAGGCCCGAGTCGTTCGTTACGATCGACGTGATGGTCTGACCCGCCGTCTCATTTATTTTTACAAATCCGCCGGGGGACAAATACGCGGCGCCGGCGTCTGTCCCAATCCACATTGCGCCGTCTTTGTCCAGGCGGAGCGCGAGAATTTGTCCCACCGGTAACGCCGGATCGTTGATGGTTTGCGTTCTTCGTCCGTCAAATCTCGCGAGGCCTGTTTCAGTACCAAACCACATTGCTCCGTCCGGCGTCTGCGTAATCGCGCGCACGCGATCGGAAGGCAGTCCATGAAATAGAGTGACTGCGCCCCATTGATGCAGACCCGTTATCGGCGTAGGCGATGGAGAAGGGGACGGTGAAGGCGAGGGTGATGGAGACGCCTGCGGTTGCGGTTCCTCAACCTGCGCTGAAGAGTGTCCGGCGAGAGGAAGTAGAATGGCGCTAAGCAGCCAAAGGCCGAAAACTGCCGGTAGTAACCAGCGCACTTCAAGAAAATTACTTCTTCTTCGAAGATGCAAGATCTCGTTTTTGTTCTTCGTTAAAACGCTTCTGATCCTTCTGAAGCCAGGCTTCAAGATCGTTTGCGGCCTTTTCGAGTTCGTCACTGTTCAGCAAGCCGCGACGCAACGCTTCAAAGAAAGCGCGCGTGCGAATGTTGTACGCAAGTTTTTCGTAAGCTTCCTGATCTGTTCCTTCGGCGACGGAGACGAAAAGTTTTTCGTAGAGTGTTGCCAGCCGGCTCTCAACACCGCGCAAGCTCAACGAACATTTCCGCGCGATCGCCCAGTTTGAAAGTCCGAGCGCGAGGTAGTAGAGCGCCTCCGCTTCAAACTCAGTCAACAACGGGCGCTTGAATGAATCCTTGAATGCCGGATCGATCATGTCGGCGCCGTCTTCGAGCACGGCCGCAACGAAACGCAGAAAGCGAGACTCAGGATTGTTTTTGTGAATGAATCCGTACGCCGGAGGCGGATCGACCGACTTAACTATTTTGCGGATTTCGTTGATGTAGATCTCGTGCGGAAACTGCGTCCAGAAGATAATGCGCGCGGTTGGGAACTCGCGCCAGATAGCGCGAGCGGCCTTCACCCCGGAAAGTTTCGGCATCTGGATGTCGAGTATGCAGACGTCGGGTTTTTCCGCGAGAGCGAGTTTCACGGTCTCTTCGCCGTCCCCGGCTTCGAAAACAGGAAGGTGCGAGGGAAACTCCTTTTCCAGAATCTCGCGGAGGTAATGGCGCTGGGCCATGTTATCTTCAGCAATCAGGATTGACATGACGGTTGATAATAATGCCCGGCCAACTTAGGTGACAATGTGGCGCGCCACACTGAGAGAAAGGTGAATCCATGAGTCTGCGAAGGTTATTCAGTTCGGTAGTCGTATGTTTCATCGCGGGATCGATCGTAACTCCCGCCGCTGCGCAAACGCGCGACGAGCGTCTCCGGCAGCGAGCACTCCAAATCCATCGCCGCGCTATCGTCGTCGACACGCATAACGACGTCACGACGCCGATGACCAACGATGACTACGACCTGAGCGGCACGCCTCCCGCTCCTTATCGCACGACGATCGCGCGCATGAAGCAGGGCGGGCTCACCGCGGAGTTCTTTTCCCTTTACATCAAACCCTGGTACGTGCAAAACGGCGGCGCCGCGCGGCGTACGCTCGACATGATCGATTCCGTGTATCGCGCTGTCGAACGACACCCAAACGATCTGATGTTTGCGACTTCGGTTGCCGATATTCGACGTGCGAAGAGACAAGGGAAGGTCGCGGCGTTGATGGGAATTGAAGGTGGCCACGCGATTGAAGATTCGCTGCCGGCGTTGCGCGAGTTTTACCGGCTCGGCGTTCGCTACATGACGCTCACCTGGAACAACACCAACAACTGGGCCGACGCGGGCCGGGGTGAAAAGAAACACAACGGCCTCAGTGACTTTGGCAAAGAAGTGGTGCGCGAGATGAATCGTTTGGGAATGCTGATCGACGTTTCGCACGTTTCAGACAAGACGATGAGCGACGCACTCGACATTTCCAGGGCGCCGATAATCGCCTCGCATTCATCGGCTCGTGCGATCAGCGATGTGCCCCGAAATATTCCAGACGACTTGTTGAAACGGATCGCGAAGAATGGCGGTGTGGTCCACGTCAACTTTTACTCCGCGTTTGTCGACGTAAAGACCGTCGCGCCGCAAAGCGCCGCGCGCGACGCGAAATTGAAGGCGCAACAGGACGCAATCGACGAGAAGTACAAAAACGATCCGGAGCGGCGTGCTGAAGAGAGTGACAAACTGGAAGCAGCGAATCCTCTTCCGCCACTCCCGATCTCAAAACTGATCGATCACATCGATCACATTGTTAAAGTCGCCGGCATCGATCACGTCGGCATCGGCGCAGACTTCGACGGCGCAAACGACATGCCCGAAGGCGCGCAGGATGTTTCAATGCTTCCGAACATCACGTACGAGTTGCTCAAACGAGGCTACAGCGAAAGAGACATCAGAAAAATTCTTGGTGACAACTTTCTGCGTGCTTTCGCGGAAGCGGAACGAGTCGCGCGTGCGGCAAGCAGGACCATCAGCGGCGACGGCAGCGTCCGACGAATCAAATAACAAAAAAAGAGCACGGCGCCCTCGCAACCGTGCTCAAAGCAGAAAAGAAGAGAATTGTTAACTTAGCGATTCTGGCCGCCGCGGCCCTGCTCACCTGACTTGCCGAAATTGCCGCCGGCGAATTCGTCGTCATCGTCCTTATTCAGCGAATCTCGTTTCTGGCCCGGCTGACCAGCGCCAGTTGAACGATCGTGCTGCGGGTTGCGTCCCGGTGTTTGCTGGCCATACTCCTGACCTTCACCGCCCGACTGTCCCATGTTTCTGTTACCGAAATCGTCATTCTTCATTCTGTCATCTGCCATGTTGTCTATCCCTCCATTGTCCGATGGTTATATGGCTCAACCGGAGTTTTCATCGACCCCATGTCTCCGGCGAGTTGCTAGCCATGCAGGGGAACTAATCAACATCTGTGCCATTTCTTACAAAAGCAAAAACTGCGGTTTTGGTTAACTTGCTGTAATGATAAGAGTTGCCAAACGATACGCGTGGAAATGAAATCGTACACCGCATGATATTATTCCCGGAATCAATGACTGCCGCAGGTCTCTATGTTCATATTCCGTTTTGCAGTTCGCGCTGTTCTTACTGCGACTTCGCGACTGGCCTGTATCAGACCGAACTCGCAGAGCGTTACGTTTGCGCCCTGGTTCAGGAAATAAAGGTTCAGGAGATAAAGCGGTCGCAGCATGTGGGCCAACTCATAGATACGATCTATTTTGGCGGCGGCACGCCGTCATTGCTGAATCCGTCTCAACTCGAACGCATTCTGGCGGCGTTGTTTGATAAATTTCAGATCGATGCGACGCCGGAGATTACGTTAGAGATAAATCCGGGAAGTGTAACAACGGAAAAGCATCGCGCGTTCCGGCAGTTGGGAATAAATCGCGCGAGCTTTGGCGCTCAGACGTTTGACGATGCCGAACTCGCGAAACTCGGCAGATCGCATACCTCCGCCGATACTCTAAAAACTTTTTCCGCACTCCGAAATGCCGGCTTTTCGAATGTAAGCTTCGACCTGATCGCCGGGTTGCCGGGACAGACGCTAGGTGGATGGCAAAGAAATATTCGCCACGCGCTCGAGTTGCAGCCCGAGCATCTCTCATTTTACCTGCTCGAAGTTCATTCGGGTACGCCGCTCGCGGAACACATTCGTCGAGGATTGCAGCCGGTGCCGGATGACGATCTTGCCGGCGTGATGTATCAGTGGATGCTCGAGTGTGCTTCGGAAGCGGGTTACGAGCACTACGAGATCTCGAATCTTTGCCGGCCCGGATTTGAGTCGAGACACAACACCAAATATTGGACTGGGGCGCCGTACTACGGTTTTGGTTGTTCAGCGCATTCGTATGACGGACAAGCGCGCCGTTGGTCCAACCAACGTGATGTGCTGCAATACGTGCAACTGGTTGAGAGCGGCGCGTCGCCGATCGTCGAAGAGCAGCAGTTGAGTGAGACTGACGTTCGAGCTGAAGCAGTGTTTCTCGGAATGAGATTGATGCGAGGCATTGACGTGCGTCGCTATCGTGAATCGTTTGGCGTTGACCTGCGTGATGAGCACAAAGACGATCTGGATCGCTTCTGCAAAGCGGGACTGCTCGAGTTTGAAGGTGATCTGATCCGATTGACCCGCCACGGCGCACTTTTATCCAACGAGGTCTTCGCAGCATTTTTGTAAGAGAGGCCTTTGGACTTTGGTCTTGGGACTTTGCCGAACCAAAGAACAAAGACCAAAAACCAAAGACCCAAATGATTATCGCAATCGACGGCCCGTCCGGCTCCGGAAAATCGACCCTCGGCCGAATGCTGGCGCGGGAATTGAAACTTCTATACATCGATACCGGCTCGATGTATCGCGCCGTCGCCTTCGCGGTCATCCTTGCCGGCGTTGATCCGGCCGATACTGAAACCGTCACGTCGCTTGCAAACACAATCGACGTCGATCTCGAAGGCGATCCGGATTCATTGATCGTCCTGCTCAACGGGCGCGACATCACCGATCAGATTCGTAGCGAGAGCGTGACGGCGATGTCGTCGATCATTTCCAGCATCCCCGGAGTTAGACGCGCGATGGTGGTGCGTCAGCGAGCGTTGGGTCGACGAGGCGCGGTTTTGAACGGTCGCGACATCGGAACCGTGGTTTTCCCCGACGCAGACGTAAAGTTTTTTCTTACTGCCGTGCCGCAAGAGCGTGCGGAGCGACGTTTTAAAGAAGATCAGATGCTCTTACACTCGCCCGGTACACTTGCTCAGACCCTCGCAGAGATGGTCGAGCGCGACCGTCGCGACTCAACCCGCGCTGATTCACCGTTGAAAGTCGCTGACGACGCCATCGTGATCGATTCGACCGGAAAGAGCATCGACACAGTTTTTGCAGAGATGATCGATAAGATCAAAGTCTAATGTTCACAGGAATCATCGAGGAACTCGGCAGCGTCCGAAGCATTGAAGAGCGTGGCGAAAATGCTCGCATGATTATCAGCGCGCACGTGGTCACGGAGGACACAAAACACGGCGACTCCATCTCCGTGAATGGCGTTTGTTTGACTGCGCTCGACATTCAGCCGGATTCGTTCGCTGCCGACGTGTCACGCGAGACCCTCCTTCGATCGACCCTGGGACGCCTGCAACCCGGAGCGCCCGTGAATCTGGAGCGCGCCGTCACCCCGGCGACCAGGCTGGGCGGTCACATTGTGCAGGGACACGTCGATGCCCGCGGTCAGTTTACCGGCGTCGAGGATCATGGTGAGTCCTGGACGGTAAGAATTGCCTATCCGAAGGAGATTGCTCGTTACCTGGTGTTCAAAGGCTCGGTCGCGGTTGAGGGCATCAGTTTGACTATCGCCGCCCTGACGGATGACTACTTCGAGATCGCCATCATTCCCAAAACGTGGGAAGTCACCAATCTCTCCCACCTGAAACAGGGCGACGACGTCAATCTCGAAGTTGACGTGATTGGAAAATACGTCGAAAGCCTACTTGGGCGAGGTTTATCAAATCCCGGCTTTCGGTTAACATAACCCCTGCTTTGTTAATTCTCGCTGTTGGCTGGGTTTAGGACCATTCGTGGCTATCGCAACCATTGAAGAAGCCGTCGCCGAAATTCGCGACGGGCGCATGATTATTATCGTTGACGACGAGGATCGTGAGAACGAGGGCGACCTGGTCTGCGCGGCTGAGAAAGTCACGCCCGAAATCATCAATTTCATGGCCCGGCACGCCCGCGGCCTGATCTGTCTGCCTTTGACCGAAGAGCGTTGTGACGAACTCCACCTGACCACTCAGGTCGCCGACAACACGTCGTACCTCGGAACAGCCTTCACTGTTTCAATTGACGCCCGTCGCGGTATCACCACGGGAATTTCCGCGGCCGATCGTGCGACTACGATTCAGGTAGCCGTCGATCCTGCGTCACGACCGCAGGACCTGGCGCGCCCTGGTCACATATTCCCACTCAGAGCAAAAGATGGCGGCGTCCTCGTTCGTCCCGGTCAAACGGAGGCCAGTGTGGACATGGCGCGCATCGCGGGTCTCTACCCTGCCGGTGTGATTTGCGAAGTGATGAACGAAGACGGCACGATGTCTCGGCTTCCCCAGCTCGAAGTCTTTGCCGCTCAGCACGGACTGAAAATGATCAGCGTCGCGGACCTCGTACGCTATCGCATGAGCAAGGAAACGCTCGTGCGACGCGTAGTCGAAACTGATCTGCCGACTGTTTACGGCCGGTTCCGCGCGATTGCCTATGAGAATGTAATCAACGGCGACGTACACCTGGCGATGGTGATGGGTGAAGTGAAGACCGACGATCCGGTACTCGTTCGAGTTCACACTGAAAACGTGACCTGCGACATGTTTGGCTCGCTGATCGACGATACGGGTTTTCAACTTCACACGGCGCTAGAGAAGATCGCCGCAGCGGCGCGCGGAGTGGTCCTGTACATGCGCCAGCGAGAACATAGTTTGGACTTGGTCAACCAATTGCGTACTTACAACATCATGCAGCAACGTGGAATTGGCAAACGAGACGCAAGTTTGGAAACAGGTTATGGAGTCGATCGCGACTACGGCGTGGGGGCGCAGATTCTTCACGATCTCGGGTTGCGGCAAATTCTCCTTCTTTCGAATCATCCCCCCAAAGTAGCAGCGTTGGAAGGGTTTGAGCTTTCGGTTGTCGGCAATGTTCCGCTGGGAGAGCCTGCATCTTTGAAGGACCAGCAGCGCATCGCCGAGAAACATGAATGATGTCCGGCATCAGAAAGGCACAGGACCACGCCTAATTCGTTTGTGACTCCTGTCGTCTTTTTGCGACCCTTCGACGTTTCGGTCTCTCCCTCTAGAATTCAAAGCTCCCCGGAGTCGCGCGGCGACTGTAGGTTATGAGTGTAGAGAAACAACCGACTGTAAGCAGGCGTTGGCGCTACTTTTCCCGCCGTCATGCTTTTCTCGCCGCTGCGATCGTGGGCGTCGGCGCGGTCGTGTTGCTCCTCCTGGTCCTATTCCTGTTCCGGCTTGGCTACGTCGATCGTTATGTCGTGAGTCAGATACAAAGAACCTTCGCAAACTACGGTATCCGCGCGGAGATCAGAGACTTTCACGCCACCTTTCCGCCGCAGACGGTGGAGATGGCCGGGATAGAACTTTACGATTCTCAAACAGGGGACCGGCTCGGAAAGATCGATCGTCTTCAGGCGACCATCAGGATTGAAGACCTCTACGCGTTGAATTTGCAGCGCAACATCAACCTCCAGGATTTGAAGATCGAAGGGTTCGAAGCCTGGGTGATGTTTGACGAGCAGGGCCGCTCAAACTTTCGCAACCTCCGCATTCCGGCACCCGAACCAAACAAGCGCATCCTCTTTGCTTATTCGACCGCGAACATCGAGGTCAAAAGCGGTGTGGTCCACTACGGCGACGCTCGTCACGAGATCTCCGGCGAAGCTCGTAACCTGCAAGTGACCATCAGGCCTGACGACCCGAACGCGCCCGCGGAGAGCCGGATGAATGCCGTCGCGCTCGCTCTTTCAGATTCGACTTTTACTTACGACGGCCGAGCCTTCCAGAATATCGCGCTCGAGGCGCAGGGCCGTGTGAGTCAAACCCGGGCCGAGATTCAGAATGTGGTGCTGAAGTCGCCTGTGGCGGAAGCACGCTTGACCGGCGTCATGGACGACTGGCGCGCGCTTCGTTACCAGATGAACGTCACTTCGACTGTCGATCTCACTCAACTTTCCGATACGTTGCAGTCAGACCCGACTTTGCGCGGCGCGGGCAACTTCGCGGGAACCATCACGGGCGAGGGCGATCAGTTCAAAGTCAACGGCGAGATCAAGTCGGACGCGCTCGCAGCCGATGGAATTCGTTTGCAGGGGCTGAACGTCAGTGCAGCGGGTTCGATAAACGGCCGCACTTACGAGATCAACGGGAAGGCTGTTGCGGATCTATTGAACGCCGGAGACTTTCAACTCGATTCGTTACAGCTCGCCGGCAACGTGATGGGCACCGGAACCAATTTTCGCTGGGTCGGCGAACTGCGCGCTGTTGCCGAGAGAAGTTACGGAACAACACTCACGGGGCTGATTCTTCGCGATGCACGAGCGGAGATGAACGACGGTGTTTTAACGGCTGCTTCGAGCCAGTTCACGGCAGACAGCCTGGCTACATCCGGCGCGAAGGTAAACGGAATCACTGCTTCGAATCTGCAGGCGCGAAGTCAAAACGGCGTCACGACGGCAACGGTTGCAAGCGTGAAGGCGGGAACTATCAACGCCTCCGGCGCGCAAGTTAGAGGAGTGACCGCCAACAACGTCGAGCTGACGGATCGCGATGGCGTTACGAGTGTTGTTGTGAGAAATGTGCAGGTGGGCGCGACGAGTGCCGCCGGCGCGGAGATCGGAAGTCTCAACATTGCGGGCGTCCGGTTGTCGGTGCGAAACCGAAGGATCGAGGGTTCTACGTCGGACATCGATGCGGGCACGGTTAAGCTTGCGGACGGCCAGGCCGAGAACGTGAAACTCGTGAAGCCCGTGTTTGTCGTCGAGCCTTCCGGAAGCTATCGCGCAACGGCGGATCTGAGCATTGGCGGCGGCGTGCTGGGGCAGATGAACATGGGCCAGGCGCGTGCGTCCGTCGTGGCCACAAATCGTGAAATTCAACTCAACAACTTCACGGCGGATGTTTTTAATGGACGCGCGAGCGGAAATGCGCGTGTTGCGATTGCGCGAGGCGGAACGTCACAGGTAAGTGCTGATTTCGCTAATCTCGAGATAGCTGGACCACTCACCGCTCTCGCGGGCAGCGCCGTGCCGCTTGCCGGACGCGCTACAGGCAGAGTTGATCTCACGTTCCCCGGCACGGAATTCAAACTTGCTTCGGGAAGCATAACCACACGTCTGACGGCCGAAACCGGCGCCGAAGGAATTCCGATCAACGGCGAGGTCGCGATGCGCGCAAATCGCGGCACGTTTGATATTCAACAGGTAAACCTCCAGACACCGGCGACGCGTTTGAATGCCACGGGCCAGTTCTCGTTTGAAAACGATTCCAATCTCCAGGTCGATCTGAATTCGTCAGACGCGACTGAACTTCAGTCAGTGCTCCTTTCGTCCGGTTTGTTGCCTGAAGCCTCCGAGCAGCTTCGCACTTATCGAATCGGGCTCGCGGGACCGCTTGCTTTCAACGGAAACATACGCGGCCGGCTTGAATCACCCAACGTCGACGGAAAATTTTCTCTCGGAACATTGATCGTCGATCAGGTTGACCTGGGCTCGTTATCGGCGTCGATAACGATGAATGATGCTGAGATCCGGGTGCCGGATGGCAATTTGTCAGAGCGTGACGGAGGCGGCGTTCGCTTTTCACTGACCAAGCCGCGCACCGGTGAAAACAACATGTCTGTGGAGGCTACGCTCGATCGGTTTAGTGCGCGAAGTCTGCTTGCGCTCTCGCCTTTGAGTGGTAACAAACAGATCAGTGCGCAAACGCAATCGGATCTTTCAGGTCAACTCAAAGTCACTGGTATTCCGGATGCGATGAGCGGCAGCGCCGATCTGCGATTTGGACCAGGTACCCTCGCCGGCGAACCTTTGCAGTCAATGGTGGCGAGGGCTACGTTCGAGGGGCCGAACGTCAACGTTCAGAGTGTAGACGTGCAGTTGGGCGCGGGTCACATCGTGGGCAGCGGCAATTTGAATACGAAGAGCAAAGCTTTTGAATTTCAAGGCAAGGCCGAAGGGATTCAGTTGGCGCGTCTCGCAGGTTTTGCAAACAGACCCGGGCTTCCGCCGGTGACGGGCATCGCCGATTTCACGGCACGTGTTTCGGGTAATCTGACTGCGAATGACTTCTCTGCGTACCAGATTGAATTCGACGGTCGGGGCAGCGAAGTGACGATTAACGGCCGGCCTGCCGGCGATATCGCGCTTACAGGGCGTACGCAAAATCAGCAATTGAATATCTCGCTGACGAGTGGTCTGTTAGGCACGCCGCAGGTAGTTGCGGCCCAGATCGATCTCGCCAGTGAAAGCCTGGCGGCAAACGTAGAGACCACTTTTACCAACGCCGATCTGACCAACCTTTTCCAGATTGCATTGCCGGGCAATGCGGTGCGTATTTCGGGAAGAGCCAACGGTACGGTCCAGGCGAAGGGCAACCTGCTCGACGACGACAACAACTTCTCGCTCGCCGGATTGTCGGGCAGTGCAAAGTTCAGCGAACTCAGTTTTCGTGTCGAAGACGTTCAGCTCACCGCCACGACGCCGTTGGTAGTTAACTTCAAACCCAACGAACTGACGTTCGAAGCAACAAGGTTTACGGGCCCGGGAACGAATATCGTTCTCAACGGCACCCTCGCGACGGGAAGTGGCGGCGCGCAGAACATGACGGTGAACGGCGACTTGAATATGCGCGTGCTCAACGGTATTTCACCCGACTTCTTCTCGTCGGGAACCGCGGAGATGGCCGTCCGCATCAACGGCACCTTTGAAGATCCGCGCGTGATCGGTACGGCTTCAGTCAACAGCGCGTCCGTGTCAGTGCTGCTCGGAAACGATCGCTGGACGGTTGCGAATCTGAGAGCGGCGCTGAGATTCACGGCGAATCAGGTCCAGATCGACTCGCTTAACGGAACAATCGGCGGCGGGCGTGTAACAGCAACCGGCGGCGCTTTACTCGAGGGCTTCACCGTTTCCGCGTTTCGCATCAACCTTCAGGGCAGCAACGTTACGGTTCCGTTTCCGCCTGACTTCCGTTCAACTCTCGACGCCGACGTAGAGATTCGAGGCTCATCTCGAGAGCAGTTGATCGGCGGGGTTGTGAATCTGCGACGCACCGAATACACGGAAGACATCGAGCTCGCGGATCTCATCAACACGCGCCGCGGTGAATCGATCGAAGAGGGCACGGAGATCGAACTCACGCGTACCGCCCTGTTCGGTGGACTGCGCGTCGAAGGACGAAACGCTCTCGTCGTGCGAAACAACCTCGCCGATCTCGTCGGTTCTGTTTCACTCCAGTTGGATGGACCAGTCAACGATCCGACTATTTCCGGCAGGATTACGGCCACCAGTGGAACGCTGAACTTCCGCAACGATCGTTATGAGATCACGCGTGCGCTTGTAGATCTTCCACCGGCGCGCAATGCCGATCCGATTCTCAACATTCAGGGCGAGTCGCAAATCAGAGGCTATCGCGTGCTTATCGGCCTGACTGGTCCACTATCGCAGCCCCAGGCTTCGGTGCGTTCTGAACCGGCATTGCCCCAGGCGGACGTGGTTTCACTGATCACTACGGGACAGCTTTCTACAGGCGACACGAGCTCGTCCGTCCTCGCGCAATCAAACGTCGGCGCGGCGACGAGTTTGCTGACGGATGCATTGATCAACGCTCCGGCACAACGCGCGACGAGCAAGCTCTTTGGCTTGACGCGTTTTGAGATCAATCCGGTGATAGGCGGGACAACGGGTTCGACGCCCGCCGCCCGTCTGACGCTCGGACGGCGAATCAGCAAGGAAGTGACGGTCACTTATTCGACAAACGTTACGACCGATCCCAACCAGATTCTGGCGCTCGAGTATCGTGTTTCCGATCGGCTTTCGTTTGTCGCGCAGTATGAGCAAGCCTCGACAAGAAGGCTGAGCGCGCGCACCAACAACTTTAATTTTGAGATTCGTTTTCGCAAGAGATTCTGAGCAAGGGGTAAAGTCGAGGATTGTTGAAACAGTTACCTAATTTTGGAGTGCGCCGACTCGCCGGCGCTTTGGTATCGCATGTGATTCGTGGCGGCCAAAGCGGTGACAAGTCACCGCACTCCAAAGCGGCGCTCGGTATTCTCGTGGTGCTCATTTTTCTGCTGACCTCGGCAGAAGGCAAAACGAAAGACGCCCGGATTGAAGACTACGAAGGCCGGCAGATAACGGCGGTCGAACTCGTCTTTGAAGGAACTGCCAACGAGCCCGCAGCCCAGGCTGAGTTTATTTCCTTACTCAAAGTTGCCCCGAACACGCAGTTCTCCGCCGTACGTGTGCGTGAGTCGCTTCAATCGCTGTTTGATTCCGGCCGCGTCCAAAACGCGCGCGTGGAGGTGGTTGAAGAAGGTGGCACACGAACTGGTCCAGTCAGACTTCGTTTCGTCGTGCAGCGTCAGGTTCTCATTGGCGATGTGCGAATCGAGTTGGCGCCAGTGGCCGGCACGCCAATCTCCGCTGATGAGTTACGCGCGCGGTTGAATTTTGTCGAGTCGAGCAATCGTCTTTCCAAACAACTTATCCTGCACAACGCCGATGAGATTCAGGTGTACCTGCGCGATCGTGGTTATTTCAACGCTACGGTCGAACCTGTCGAACAGTTGAGTCCGCGCGGGCTTCGCGCCACGGTTACCTACCGCGTCAACCCCGGTGAACAAGCGAGAGTCGATGCTTTCAACATTTCGATTAACGGTTTTGACGCCGCACCTGTACGAAGTTCTCTTACCCTCCAACCTTCTACCCCATTCACGCGCGATGCATTGGCGGCGGACGTAAATCGAATTCGCGAAGCGCTCGTGACGGCGGGCTTTCTTTCTCCCGTGCTGGAAGACGCGCGAGTGGAACGTGATCCGGAAAAGAATACGATTAGGATTCTGCTGGAAGGAGTTGTGGGACCGAAAGTCAACGTCGTCGTCAAGAACTACGAGATTAGTGAAAAGACTCAGCGTGAGTTGTTGCCGGTCAAACGGGAAGGAAACGTCGATTACTCCGCGATAATCGAAGGTGCGCGCCGCATTCGCAACAAGTTGCAGGAGGAGGGTTACTTTTTCGCCGATGTTACGCAAACGTGTACCGTCAGCAATCCGCCGGCCGATCTTGGACCAAACGGCACCGAGGAAACCTGCGAGAACCTGAATCCGATACCGCTAACCGGTCACAACGTGGATATCGAGTACCAGGTTGAGCAGGGCAGACGCTTCAAGCTTACCGATATTCGCATCACCGGAACCGAGAAGCTGAGATATGAAGACATTTCGGCTGATTTGAAGAGTCAGCAGGCAAACGCGATCGGGCTGATTCCGTTTCTTGGTTACGGTCGCGGTTACACAAGTCTCACGCTTTTGGAGCAGGACCGGCGCACCGTCGAAGCCTTCATGCGCGATCTTGGATACCGGAAAGCCAGCGCGCAGGTGTTACAGGGCGTTTCGATCGACGGAGAGAATTTGATCATCACGTTTCAGGTGACGGAAGGTCCGCTGACTCGCATCGCGGGCGTCGAAGTCAAAGGAAACAAGGTCTACACAGACGAGCGAATTCGCCGGCAGTTGAGAACGGTGATCGGCGCTCCCTACTCTCGTTCTCAGGCGAGGTCCGACGGAGATCGCGTCCTGTCGCTGTACTCGCGTGAAGGTTATATAAATGCGCGAGTTGATTTCTCGGTCGTGGAGCTGCCGAAAAAGGGCGACGATGAACAGGTCAGGCTGGTTTACTCGATCGCGGACGAGGGCGATAAAGTTTTTATTAACCAGATTGTAATCAACGGCGTGACGGGCAGCTTGAATACCCGTCGCACCAAACGCCGTGCGATCAGGAGGGCGATTCGCTTCGCCGAGGGCGATGTTCTCAGAGCCGACCGTATCTCAGAGTCAGAGCGTGAACTCTATCTTACTGACGCGTACCGCCAGGTGATTATTCGAACAGAGCCTGCGGGTGAAACAGTCACGGGTTACAAACGGCGAGACGTCATCATCGACGTCGAAGAGAAACAACCGCGCGTTATGGATTACGGTGGTGGGTTTTCTACTGACGCGGGCGCGCTCGGTTTATTTGAAATCAGCAACGTAAATCTGATGAACCGGCTGCGCCAGGGTGCTATGCGACTTCGTGCCAGCCGCCGGCAGCAGATCGTACGTCTCGAGTATCTCGATCCGCGTTTCGCGAGATACAACGAGACGCAGTTTGCGCCACTCGCGGCGTCAGTTGAATATCACCGCGACTCGACGATCACTCGTTTCTTTCGCTCGGCCATCGATCGCGGCACGATGGGAATCGTTCAACGGCTCGACGAAGACGGAAATCCAATCAATATCTTTGGCATGAACGTCGATGAGCCGACCATCAATCGTTTCACCGCGGCAGTTGAGACGCAGCGAGTGCTCGACCGGCGAACGCGCAGCATAGTCTTCGGTCGTGTGAGTTACGAAGACGTGCGTCTTTACAATCTGGAGAGTCTGGTTGTCAGACCGATTCTCGAACCGGATAAAGCTGTGCGTCTGGCCCGGATCGGCGCTTCGTTCGTGCGAGACACACGCGAGCGATGCGAACGAGGCCTGCTGGCAAGAAGCCTCGACGACGAGGATGAAGACCTCGGCGCACCCGGCGAAATTTGTCGTTACAACCAGGTTGACGCAACGCGTGGCGGTTTTCTCAGCGTCGACTACGCGTTAGCACTGCGCCAGCTTGGCGGAAACATTTCTTTCAATCGTTTTCAGGCAACCTACAGGCATTACTACAAGGTTTCCGCGTTGCGCGACACGGTGCTGGCGGCCAACATGACGCTCGGTCTTGCCAACCTCTTTAATCCGCGCGACCGTGATGAAAATGGACGCATCGACGAAATCGATTTGACGCTGCCGATCAGTGAGCGTTTCTTCTCCGGAGGCTCGACCACCCTGCGCGGCTTCAATTTCGAAGAGGCTGGTCCACGTGAGGTTGTTATACCCGCAGGTCAGTTTCGAGATTCGGACAACGAACTCGTTTTTCTCAATCCGTTTACGGTTCCGGTCGGCGGCAATGCGCTCGCGGTCGTAAATCTCGAAGCACGAATTCCGATTACGAGATCCGTGCAGGTAGTTCCTTTCTACGACGGTGGCAATGTGTTTCGGCGAGTTGGTGACCTGTTTGGAAAAGAAGATCCGACGCCGATTCCACCCGGTGACCTACTGGCGGCGATCAATGCGGCCAACCTGCGCGCGAATTGGACCAACACGGTCGGTTTGGGATTCCGGCTGACTCTGCCGTTTGGTGGAGCTCTCGCGGTAGATTATGGATTTCTTTTGAACCCGCCGGAGTTTTTGATTCCGCAGCGCGGCCCGGACGGCATTCAATTCAACGGTACACCGGCGGTATTTCGTCTACATCGAGGGAATTTACACTTCAGGATCACGCAAACGTTCTGAGGGGAAAGGGAGTATGCGAAGGATAATCAGAGTATTGGGCCTGCTGGTTTTGACCTCCGTTCCCGTTGTGCCGTGTGCTGCGCAGGAGGTGGTCAACAAAATGGTAGCGACCGTAAACGCGGGCGTCCGGACCGATTTGATCACGTATTCCGATCTTATGTGGCAGTTGGCGTTGCAGCCAAACACCGTGCTCGACAATCCCACCTCGGCGGATCTTAATCGCGCGCTCCGTCTGCTGATCGACCAGCGGCTGATATTACAGGAGGCGGAAAAATTGCCGACGATCGTGCCGACGCAGAACGAAGTTAGCGAGGCGCGGGACGAACTGGCGCGCAATTTCGCTTCCCAGGTTGAATTTCAACAGCGGCTCCAGCGAGTGGGGATGACGAGTGAAAAGCTGAACGAAATCATCGAGCAGCGTCTGAAGATGGAAAAATACCTCGATTTTCGCTTTCGTAATTTCGTAGTGATAAGTCAGAAGGAGATCGCCGACTATTACGACGAGGTGTACGTTCCACGTTTCAAGGCCCGTAATCCGGGCAGGATCGTTCCGTCACGCGAGCAATCGCGAGTGGAAATCGAGAAGAGCCTGATGGAGGCGAAGATCGAAACTGAGACAGATGCGTTTTTGGATACGGCACGCGAACGCGCCGAGGTTGTGATGTTGAATGCGGTGTAGTTTATGGGAATGAATTCTCACCCAACGATTGGTCTCGCTCTTTCCGGAGGCGCTGCGCGTGGGAACGCGCACGTCGGAGTGCTGCGTGCGCTTGCGGAGCACAACGTTCCGATCGATTACGTAGCGGGAACGTCGGCGGGATCGCTCGTGGGCGGCGCCTTAGCTGCGGGTATGCCGCTCGACGAGATTGAAGAACTCGGACGCAAGCTTCGCTGGCGCGATATTGGGCGCGTGACGATGTCGCGGCTCGGCGTGCAGAGTAATGAACGTCTTGAGCAGTACCTGCGAGCGCGGCTACCGGTTACGAAATTTGAGGATTTGCGAATTCCGTTCGCGGCGGTTGCCGCTGAACTCAAGACCGGTGCGGCCGTGATAATACGCGAGGGCGACGTTCCATTTGCGATCCGCGCGAGTTGCGCAATTCCCGGCTGGTACGTACCAGTCACCGATGATCAAGGCCGGCAACTGGTTGACGGTGGTTTGGTGGCTGTTATTCCGGCAACCGTCGCTCGTTCCCTCGGGGCGGACATCGTGGTCGCAGTTGACGTAAACGCCGAAGGCGCGACTTTTCTTGGGCCAACCAGTTCGATTATCGGCGTTTTATTGCAGTCGATGCTGGTGGTCCAAAAGACCGCCTCACACTATCAACTCGAAATGTCTGACCTGGTGATTCGGCCGAAGGTTGGGCACATTCGATGGGACGAAATGGGCCGTGCCGATGAGTTGATCGCCGCCGGTTATGAAGCCGGGCTCGAAAGTGTTCCGAAGATCTTCGCCCTCATCGAAGAAACAATGAAGAGTCAACCAAAATGGTATCAGCTCGGGCGCCGGAAAAAGCTTCCGGTCAAAACAACTCTTTCGCTGCCGGGTAATCTGAATTCCTCCACGCATTAAGCGTATATAAAAGTCACAAGATATTGAGAAGCACTGAAGGATCCGGGAGCGAGGAAAGTTTCCGGCGGCAGGGGTCTGCCGCCTGTTCGCCCATGGTCATCGAGGTTACATCCGTGTCCGATCGTCGCAGGCCTATCGGTCGTGTTGTGCGAGCGGGATTGATTTTGTTCATCGTCGTCGCGGCGATCGCCGGCGATTCGCTCGTTCAGTCCTACGCCTATTACTCCCAAATCATTGATGCAAGGCTCGCCAGTGGTTATTTAACGAGCAGACCAGGTCTTTACGCTGCTCCTCGTGTGCTCCAGTCCGGCCAGAAATTATCGCGTGAGAAACTCGTGACCGTATTGCGGCGTGCTGGTTATGTGGAGTCGAACGCGAGCGACGTTTGGAGCGGAAGTTTTGTGGTTGACGGTTCAGCGGTCGAGATCCGGCCGGGTCCTTCACGCAAACGACAACCAAAGGTCGTTCGAGTGCTGTTTGAGAATGACGAAATCGCCGAAGTACGTGGCGATGATGTATTGCTCGAGTCGTTTGCCTTAGAGCCTGAGATCTTATCGAACGATCTCTCGTCAAAGGGCGGCAAACGAGAAGTCCTGAGTTTCAGTGAAATTCCCCACGTGCTGGTCCATGCGATTCTGGCGATCGAAGATCGGCGCTTTTTCGACCATTCGGGTGTGGATGTTGGCGGTCTGACGCGTGCGTTGCTGAGAAACGTCGGGGACGAGCGACTCGCGCAGGGCGGATCTACGATCACGCAGCAGCTCGTCAAAAACACATATCTCTCGCCTGAAAAAACGCTGGACCGGAAATATGCGGAGGCGATGCTGTCGGTCGCGCTCGAACGCCGGCTCTCGAAGAACGATATCTTTGCGCTCTACTGTAACGAGATCTATCTCGGACAGCGCGGAGCGGTTGCGGTTCGCGGAGTTAAGGATGCGGCGAAGGTCTTTTTCGGCAAGGAACTGCGCGACCTGACACTTGCCGAAGCAGCCACGCTTGCCGGAATGATTCAAAGCCCGGCGCGTTATTCGCCGGTGCGTCACGCCGGCGCCGCGGGAACTAGAAGAAATGCCGTCCTCGCCGGAATGCAGCGCAATGGCTGGATAAGCATGGACCAGTACACCGCGGCGAGTTCGGAACCTGTCGTAGTTGCGCCGTCCGGCGGCGTTGAGAATTCCCTCGCGCCGTACTTTGTTGACTATGTAAATCGACTTGCCGAGTCGGAGTTAGACACTTCGGCATCCGGTCAGCGTATCTACACGACAATCGACCTGGAATTGCAGGACGCCGCGGAACAGGCACTGAAACGACAGCTCGATCGACTCGATACTCTTTACGCCGATCGCAATGTTAGACCACAAGCCGCGTTAGTTGCCTTAGAGCCTCACACGGGCAAAATTCTGGCGATGGTTGGCGGACGGAATTATGCCGATTCGCAACTCAACCGTACGACGGACGCTATGCGTCAGCCCGGCTCCACTTTCAAACCTTTCGTTTATTCGGCGGCGCTGGAAGATGGAATGTCGCCGTTGCAGATGTTCATGGATGCGCCGCGCGAGTTTGTTTACGACCGCGACAAGATTTATCGACCCGCAAACTACGGCGGCGGTTACTCGATGCGCGAAGTCACAATGCGCACCGGTCTGGTGAGATCGCTCAACGTGGTTACCGTCGATATTGCACTACGCACCGGTCTGGCGCGAACGTCGAACCTGGCGACTAGGTTTGGATTGCCCAAACCCGAGCGGTATCCGGCATTGGCTTTGGGCACTGAAGAAGTTACGCCACTGCAATTGGCTTCCGCCTACGCTGCATTTGTAAACGAAGGTCGACGTGTTGAGGCAAAGGCGATCACGAGTGTTGGTGAACCACCGGCAGCGCATGCAATGTCGCCTGCGATGGACCAGGTGGTAAGTCCGGCCACGGCTTACATGATCACAAACATGCTGGCGGGCGTGATCGAACGCGGCACTGCGCGTAAAGCTCGTGGTGCAGTACCAGGCACCGCGATCGCAGGCAAAACGGGAACATCCCGTGACGGATGGTTTGTCGGCTATTCACCTAATCTCGTGTGCGTCGTATGGATCGGTTTTGACGATAACAAGCAGCTTGGCTTGACGGGCGCAGAGGCAGCGTTGCCGGCCTGGGTTGATTTTATGAAAGACGCGATTGCGTTAAGACCGGATTTGGGTGGAGCAAACTTTGAGTGTCCCGAAGGGATCAAGTTCGTCGAGATCGATTCGGGGACCGGCCTGCGTTCGACAGTGACGTGCCCGCTTCGGGAGTTGATTGCAGTTACCGAACGGATGTCACCGAATTTAGAGTGTTACCTGCACGGAAACTTGCCGACGCAAAGCAGTCCGTTTGCTGACGAGAGTGAATCGAGCACCGAGCTCGTTGCGGCACAACGACCGAATGAGAAGAGAGCGGCAACGGTGTCGCTCGAGTTGAGAACTTACAAATCGACGCGCGTGGACGTGGCTCCAAACGGTCGCCGCTCGTTAGTGAACGAGATGCGTTAATAACGTTCCAGCACGACCTGGGCGATTGCGTGTTCGCTGGTATGTGAGATTGAGAGGTGCGTTGCGGTCGCTCGGAACTCCTTAAAAACCGTCAGTACTTGTCCGGTGAAGATCAGGTAAGGCGCTCCGCTTTCTCGAGCCGCTATTTCCACGTCCTGCCAACTGATTCCCCCGCGCCAGCCAGTTTGCATTGCTTTCAGCGCCGCTTCTTTTGCCGCGAAGCGCGCTGCATAATGCTGTGCGGCCACGACGCCGCGACTGTCGCAGTAGTTACGTTCGGCGCGCGTAAAAACGCGTTCGGCGAATCGTGGTGTACGCAAGAGCACTTCGCGAATTCGCGCGACTTCGATAATGTCTATGCCGATGGAAATAATCACAACAGACGACCAACTAAAGGAAGCCGGATTTTGCTGGCGCGAAATCGACGGCGTACGTGCGCTCGTATGTGAGCCGCTCGAAGCCGACGGTTTTGTAAACGGTTTCTCGACGCGTCTCGGCGGCGTCAGCGAGATGCCCAAGGACGCGCTCAGCCTTGCCGGTTTCAATGACGACGCTGCGGAGAACATTCTGGAGAATCGCCGCCGGTTTCTCAAGCTTTTTCACGGCGACTGGGAACTTGCGGGTTGCTGGCAGGTTCATGGCGCGGACGTGCGGGTGGTCCAAACGGCGGAGGAGGCGAAGCCCGCCGAGAATCAATTAGGGGAAACGATTTACTGCGACGTGATTGTCAGCAATGCCCGGGGAGTGCTGGCGGGTGTGAAGACGGCGGACTGTGTTCCGCTTCTGATCGGCGATCCTGTTACCGGCGCCTTTGCCGCGGTCCATGCCGGCTGGCGGGGCACTCTCGCGACCGCTGTGATTGTTGGCATTAAGCGATTGACAGCAGAGTACGGCGCAAAACCGGAGAACCTGCGCGTGGCGATTGGGGCTTCGGCGGGCGCATGTTGTTATGAAGTCGGCGCTGACGTGATCGATGCGTTTACGAGCAGGTTTGGCAGCGGGATCGATCTGTTCAAGACCACACGTCCGGGTCATGCGCTCATCGATCTGCTGAAGGCGAATCGGGATCTGTTGGTGTCAACAGGCGTGTTGTCTGAACGAATTCACACCGCGCCGATCTGCACGATGTGCCGTACTGATCTCTTCTTTTCATACCGAAAAGAAAAGAACGTGCATGGGAAAGTGGGACGGTTGATGGCGGTGGTTGGTAGAAAGTGATGCTATTGCCGATTTCCAATTGCCGATTGCCGATTTTCGAAACTCCGACGCTTAAAAATTGGAAATCGGCAATTGGAAATCGGCAATGACTTCACTCAACGTTGACCCACATCTTTACTTCGCGTGTTACCGGCGGAAAGCACGACTCATCGTTGCATGCCTGGAAGCGCAGCTTGCCTTTGATTTCTCCGGAACCGCCGGAGTAGTTAGCGGGCACGGTCACATTGAAACGCACTAATGCCTTACCTTCGTAAACCGCGACCATTCCTTTCGAAAACTTCAGTTTACGCATCAACGCGCGCGGATATGTAACTGGTCCAACCTTCATGCCTGAGGGCGTCTCGACGTCGAGTTTGGTCGGAACGAGAAACTTGTCGAGCGGTTTGCTCGACTGCACATGCAAGCCTGAAGGAATATCCATGACCACGGTTGCGCGCACCGTGCGCCCTTTCTTTACTTTATCAGGAGCAATCGCACCGCTGATGTTTACGTCCGCGGACGATTGCGGAGCGGGGTTCGAATAAAAAGTAACCGGAAGCAGCAGAATGACGATCAACGAAAATAGCTTCAGCATTTAATTGTTAGCTCCAATTGAAGTCAGATTACTAAGTGTGCCCTGGCGCGCTGCCAGTTGCCCACATGCGGCAAAAATATCGCGACCGCGCGGCCGTCGCACGTACGTGTGAATGCCCTTCGATTCGAGAAGATTCTTAAATCTTTCAACCGTTGCCGGCGGCGAAGGTTGATAGGGAAGCGGATCGGCGGGGTTGTGCGGGATCAGGTTGACTTTTGCGGTGATACCGTGACGATTGAGCAGGTTTGCGAGTTGGCGCGCCTGTTCATCTGAATCGTTGACGCCGTCGAGCATCACGTACTCAAACGTCAATCGCTCGCCGAGCTTCAGCGTCTTCTCAAAGACTTTGCAGGCGCCGAGCAATTCTTCGAGTGGCCATCGCTTGTTGATTGGCATTAGTTCGTTCCGCAGTTCGTCTGTGGGCGCGGCGAGTGAGATCGCGAGATGAGGCCGATCGGTAACGTTCGCGAGATCCAGAATGCGCGGCACTACGCCCGCAGTCGAAACGGTAACTCGATTCGGAACGATGAACAGCCCCTGCGGATCGGCCATCACGCGCAATGCTTTCAAAAGTGAATCCAGATTCAGCAAAGGTTCGCCTGCGCCCATCGCAACCAGGTTTGTTCCGCGTGGTGGTTTGACGCCGGCGCCGTAAGCATCGTTTAGCGCGATCATAATTTGCTCGACGATTTCGCCGGCCGTCAATGAACGCAACAAGCCGAGCTGGGCCGTCAGGCAGAAGGTGCACTGAAGCGGGCAGCCTGACTGAGACGAGAAGCAGATCGTGTCGCGTCGTTCTTCCGGAATGAAAACTGTTTCAACAGGCAGGCCGTCGTGAGTTTTCATGAGATAACGACGTGTGCCGTCGGACGACGTGTACTGAGATTCGATCTTGAGCGTTGACGCGACGGCAACGTCCCGAAAGCGGCCGCGCAGTTCCTTCGGTAGATCGGAGATTTGGTCGAGGTCGCGCAAACGCCGGTGCTGGAGCGCGGCAAATAACTGCCGGCCACGATAGGCCGGTTCGCCCAACGTTTCGACGAATGAAATCAGTTCCGGCTGACTAAGCCCGCTTAACTCGACTGGGTTTCCCATTTTCGTATTCATCTTAGCCCTGAGGCCACAGAAGCACAAAAGCACAGAGTTCTTAACCGAAAAACTCTGTGCTTAGTGCCTCTGCAGGGCCGGCGGGTTTACCGCTATGGGACGATCTTGAATGTGGCCGAGGGTGCGATCGTTTGGCCGGAAACGTGATCGCGAACGCGGATCTGGAGCTGATACTCGCCCGGTTCGAGGGTGCCGGTATCGATTAAACGGGTGAGCGTCAGTCGCTGGCCGGCATCGTCGATCTCCTTCCAGTCTTCAGTTTGCCTGCTCACTTCCTTCCCGTTTTTCAGCAACACGTATTCAGCATCGGCCGCGGGTCGGAGAGTTGTCTGGTCGATGGCGGCGTTGTAGATCTGCACGTAAACGCCGAGCGGTTGATTGCGACGGTAAACAGCCGAAAGGTTTGGAATCACTTTCGTTGTTCCGATGACAAATGGCCCAACAGCAGCGCCGCCCTCGAGATTCTCGAGTTTGGCCGCAAGGATTACGCTCGACGCTGAGAGTTGATCTGGCGGAAACCGTGGGACCACAAAGCCGACTTGCCGTAGTCCCGCGGCGCCGGATTCGATATCGCGAACGACGACGTCAACCCGGTAGCGCCCGGGATTGAGTATGAACGCCTTCGCATAGGCCGACTTTCGTGAACGAGTTTCGCTGAGCTCCGAGGAGGTGGCGGTAGTTGTGACTGAGTCTTCAAATTTGGAGACGCGACGATTGGCGACTGTGGTCACGCTTCCGAAGATATTTAGTCGCGCCGTTTCGAGTCCACCGCTGTTAATGAACGAGAGTTCACGGTTGTCGGTCTGAACAGTTAAGACCGCGAGGACACGAGCGTCGGATTGCCTGAAGTAGTTGATCTGCGTTTCGAAGTTAAGTGGATTGTCGTCGGTGATGGGAGTGTCGATTCGGGTTCCGAGAAAGTTTCGTTCGTGCGGTTGATCGCGCTCGAGGTCATTAAGAAGATTCAGCACTTCGAACGGGGAATCCTGAGCTCTTCTATAATTCGCGAGACCAAAGCCGTTGAGACCAGCGATGCGATCCGCGCGATTTTCGAGTCCCGCGAGTTCAGCGATCGTCTGCCCGGCGCCAGGAACGTGAATGAGCGCATCTTTCTCGTTTGCGTTTTTTGCCAGGCGATACTCGCCCGAACCGGTTGGATCGATGAATTCGAGCTCGACTCCGTTTCCGACGTTCGGAATGTGTCTGTAGAACCATTTTTCAAACGGATACGTTGAGGTGCTGCCGCCTCCTTCCCACGATGGGCGCTCATACTGACCACCGGCAGGATGCGATTCGATGGAATCGGGCTTGCCAAACTTGATGAAGACCCTTCCGCGATCTGTCAGTCGCCCCGGCTTGGCGGAAGAAAAGCGTTCGTTCGCGTATGCCACTCGCTCGAAGTATTGTTCCTTGAATTCGTTTTCTTCGGTATCAGGATCAAAGTCGCGGCTACGCCAAAACTCCACGATAAACTGCTCGCGCTCGTCGTCGGTCTGGAGCTTCGTCCATGCTTCGCGCTCGGCTTGAGTGAGGATCGGGACAACGTCGTCGATCCAATCGACGTAGGCTTTCTTGAGTTCTCGCTTAATCTTGCGCGGTTTTTCTTCGGGATTGCGTTGGGTTTTTTGTGCTGTAACCGGAAGGACTAAAAACGAAAGGAGAAGAAGAGCGGTGACGAATCGCCGCACGATTTGGACAGACATGCGCGTCGCTTCCTTTCAGTGAAGTCAAAGCGGCTAACCGAAGTCAGCCGCGTGAAAGACCTTGATGGGGAGACGACGTTTGAAAGAAAAACTGCTCTGTCTTTTGAAACGAGTCTTACTGAGTGACGCTAAATTTTTGCGACGGCGACAGGGCTTGTCCTGTAACTCGATCGCGGATCCGAATCGCAACTTCATACTCACCCGGGCCGAGATTGCGCGTATCGATCAAGCGGGCGAGGGTCAGTCGTTGACCTGAATCGCTCATGCCGCGCCAGTCTTCAGCCTGCTTGCCCAGCTCCTTGCCGTCTTTGATCAACGCATACTCCACGTCGACTGACGGACGCAGCGTGGTTTGATCGATGCCGGCGTTGTAAACCTGGAGATAGACGCCAACTGGTTGGCCGCGACGATAAACACCGGCCACGTTGGGTATGACCTTGGTTGTGCCGATCACGAATTGGCCCACGGCGGGTTGATCGACGAGTGTCTCGAGCTTAGCTGCGAGAATCATTGTCGAAGTCGAGAGTTTCTCCTGATCGTACTTCGGAACGGTGAAGCCGAGCTGCTTGAGACCGGTGGCGCCGGAACTGACGTCACGCACAATCACGTCGACTTTGTATGTTCCCGGAGCCAACGGCACAGCCTTTTGATAGGCTGACTTGCGATCGCGTGCTTCGGTGAGTTCTTCGGCGGTTGCGGTGGTGATTACCGGATCCTCAAAGATTCCGACGCGCCGTCCGGCAACTGAAGTGATGCGCGCAAAGATGTTCATGCGTGCCTGTTGCAGGCCGCCGCTGTCCTGGAATACGAGATCCTTGTTCTCGGCCTGGATGGTAAAAGCAGTGATTACTCTTTCGTCCGACTGCCGGAAGAAATCGATTCTTAGATCGAAGTTGAGCGGGTTCTCCTCGACGACACCGGTGTTAACGGCGGTGGCGAGATCGTTGAACTTAACTTGTGGTGGCCGGTTCAGATCGGCCAGCAGTTGCAGGCGCGAAAACGGGCTGTCCTGCTCGCGCTGATACTGACCGTTGCCGACACCGCCGATACCGCTGATTCGGTCGGCCTTGTCTGAAAGTCCCAACTGTTCTGAAAGAGTTAAACCGGCGCCGGGAATCATTAACAGCGCGTCTTTTTCGTTTGGATTTCTGGCAATGCGATACTCGCCGCTGCCTGTCGGGTCTACAAATTCGATCTCGACTCCGGAGCCTACTCCGGCGAGGTAACGATAGAACCAGACTTCAAAAGGATAGGTTGTCGTTGAGCCGCCGCCTTCGTACGACGGTCGTTCGTAGGAGCCGCCCATCGGATGTGTTTCGCGTCCGTCGGGCTTGCCGTACATGATCCAGATGCGGCCACGATCCGTTTTCCAGCCTGGTATTCCTGAACTGAAGTGTTCGTTGGCGTAAGCGATGCGCTCGTAGTATTCCTCTTTGAACTCGTTCTCATCGGTATCCGGATCCGGATCGCGCCGGCGCCAGAATTCCTCGATGAAGCGCTCGCGCTCATCGTCGGTGGCCAGTTTCTTGAAAGCCTTTCGCTCCTCGTCAGTGATGATGTAGGTGACGTCTTTGTCAAGCCAGTCTTTGTAAGCTTTCTTGAGTTCGGGCTTTACGTTGCGTGGTCTGGTGGAGGGATCCTGCTGCTCCTGAGCAAACACGCCGAGGCTGGCTGGGAAAGAAAAAGCGAGAATGACGGCCAGACGAATAGCGACTTTCTGGTAAGACATTAAAAACTCCTGTGAGCTGTACGAAACGTGCGATACGGACTGCTGCCGGCTACCGTTGAAGACCTTGGATTCTAAGATCGCGCTGAGAACAGAGTCAAGATGCCGGCGACCATCGGGGTCGTTGCCTGAAATCGCGCAAAACCGATGTAAATCAAGGCATTTACGTGGTCGTTCGTGGTTTGTTGAAGATCCAGGCGACGAAAATGGAGATCACGTATAGAACTATCATTGGCGCCGCGAACAAAAGCATGTTTGGGATGTCGTTGGTCGGCGACAAAACCGCGGCGCTGATCAAGATAGCGACTACAGCGGTTTTCCACATTTTCAGCATGAATCCGGCGGTGACCAGTCCGATTCGCGCGAGGACATAAGTGATTGCCGGCATTTGAAAGACGACACCCATGCCGAGCATGACGATAATGATGAAGTCGAAGTAGTCGTTCGCTTTCAGCAGGAGCCGGAAGTCCGTGCCGAGGCCGAGAAGGTATTTCGCCGCCGGTGGGAAGATGACGTAATAGGCGAACGCCGCTCCGAGAACAAAGGAAATTGAAGAAAGCGCGATGAACGGAGTCACGTAGGCGCGTTCGTGCGGATACAGCCCGGGAGCGACAAAGCCCCAGATCTGGAAGAGCAAAAACGGCACCGATAAACAGATGGCGGCGTAAAGTGAGACTTTTATGTACAGGGAAAAAGGTTCGAGCGCTGTGGTGACGATCAGTTTGTCGTTAACACCGGAATACGATTCCGTCAGAGTGCCCAAATCCGGAGTTAAGCGGACGCCCTTCGGAATGATTGTGTTGCCTGAGTAGAGTGCTTCGTCAGAAAAGAGAGCCAACTTACCTTCAGCGTCTTTATAGACGCGAGCGGTGACGGACGCGCCTGCCGGAATCAAGCTGGTTCCGAGTTTGGTTTCTTCTGCAAACACGTAGCGCCCGGAGTCATTTTCTTTCAAAGAACTTAATGGCCCGATCATTTCCGTTCCTGTTTGACCCGCGATGGGAACTTGCCGACGCTGCGCATCAGCGAGAGCGCGTTCAACGGGGGCCGCAAGGAAGGCGTAAATCTGGCCTGAAAAATAATAACTACCCGCAGTCGCAATCAAAATAAAGACGAACGAACGGATCAAACGCCGGCGAAGTTCGTCCAGATGTTCGAGGAAGGACATCTGTCCGCCGAGTTCTTCTTCGGCTCCCCTGTTGGTGGATAATGCTCTTAGAAGTGCAGACATGAATTTGGATTACACCCAGTCTTGTTTTCTGAGCGGTTGTGGTTCAGTTTGAATAGTCGGGGAGGGGGTTTCTACCGGCTCGAGTGGCGTTGCGGAAGTTTCTTCAGGTGTATTTACCGGGTTTTGGCGCGCGACAGCGAGCTCTGAGTCTGGAGTCGCAACAACCGTTTCGTCCAAAGTGCCTGGCGGCTCGTAGACCGCTGGCTGGTCCGCTTCAAGCAACGAACTATCTTGCGCCTGGGCGCTTTCCAAAGCTACTTCTCGTTCCCACGTTCGCTTGAAATCATCGGAGGCTTTGCGGAACTCGGCCAACCCCTTTCCCGCCGTTTTGGCAAGCTGAGGCAGTTTGCGTGGACCAAAAAAGATTAGCGCGATGGCCAGAATGAAGAGAAGTTCAGTGCTGCCGAGGCCTTCGAGAATGAATGCAAACACGGTGATTTCACCTTCCTATAGATTGCTGACGCTGTAAACCTTGCCGGAGTGGGATTGCCGGAAAGAGTCGGGTGCCTGGTGACAGCGGATTGTAACGCGTCCTGATTGAAAATCAGAAGCGCGAGAGCTATTAATTAACTCTGCAAGGATCAATTAAAATCGTTCGGCCTGCAAGTGGAAATTCACTATGGACGAAAACCTCAACGAAAGCGCCGCCGGCGTGGATCATGCAATTGAGTCTGCGGGAACTTTGCAGGCGTTCGCTGAGTGTGCAGAGGCCGTGGCCGCCACTACAAAAAAACTCGAGAAGGCTGCGCTTCTTGGAAGCTATCTCGAGACGCTCTCGGATCCCGATCTGATTCGAGGGGCGCGATACTTTGCTGGCCATCAGTTTGCACTATCAGATGCTCGAACCACAAATGTTGGAGGGAGCATCATCAGTTCCGCACTCAGTGAGGCGACGGGTTTCGCCTCTGATGATCTTTATCCGCGCTACGTGCGACTTGGTGATCCGGGTGAATTGGCTGCCGAAGTTATTAAAGAAGCGATGCATAGTGTGCAGCCCACTATTACGCTTGTAGAAACTGAGTCGCTGATCGCGAGGCTGAGTGAAACGCGAGGCATAAAGAACAAGACAGCGTTGCTGGCGGCAGTGTTGCACAAAGCGTCGCCGCTCGAGGGGAAGTATCTCGTGAAGTTGCTGGCGGGAGATCTGCGCATTGGCCTAAGAGAAGGGCTGGTGGAAGACGCGATCGCGCGTGTTTTCAATCAGCCCCTCGCGGATGTTGCGTATGCAAATATGTTGTTGGGTGACATTGGTGAAACTGCGGTTCGTGCGCGCGTTGGGGATTTGCGTGACGTTAACATGCGACTGTTTCATCCGATCAAGTTCATGCTGGCTACGCCGGCGGCGGATCTGACAGATGTTGCGCAGGACGATGCCGGACGAGTTTTTAGTCGAGGATAAGTTTGATGGTATTCGAGCACAGGCGCATGTCGAGGCCGGAAGAGTGGCGATCTACTCTCGGACCATGGACGAGATCACGCATCGCTTCCCGGAGTTGATTGAGCCACTTCGGTCTTTACCATCTGACGTTATTATTGATGGAGAGATCGTTCCGGCAAGCGACGACGCTATACTTCCGTTCAGTGAACTGCAAAAGAGACTTGGAAGGAAGAATGTCGGGAGTCAGTTACTGCAGGCAGTGCCCGTGGTGCTGGTGGCTTACGACCTGCTTTATGCAGAGGGGAGGGTCTTGATCGACCAACCCTTGAGTGAGCGCCGACATCTACTGGCCCAGATAGTGCCGGATCGAGGACCGTTGCGGCTGTCTCAGGGCAAAATGCTGATGGACGCTGCTCTCCTCGACGATGAATTTGACCTTGCTCGCGCCCGCGGAAACGAAGGTCTAATGATCAAGAGTCCCGGCTCCCCCTACAAGCCTGGCCGGCGCGGCCGCGATTGGTTGAAACTAAAACGTGCAATAGCGACTTTGGATGTTGCGGTTACGGCGGTTGAAGTTGGTCATGGCAAGCGGCGGAATCTTCTTTCTGATTACACTTTTGCAGTGCGTAAATCCGCGGACGAGGATGAATTGTTGAATATCGGCAAGGCGTACTCGGGTTTGACTGATCGGGAACTGACCGAGCTGACGGAATGGTTCAAAGATCATACGCTGCAGGAGTTTGCGCATGGACGGGTGCGGATAGTGGAGCCTACTATTGTAATTGAGGTAACTTTTGATAAGGTTCAGCCGTCGAAGCGGCACAAGAGCGGTTATGCGCTTCGTTTTCCGAGAATTCTCCGTTTGCGGCCGGACAAAGCGGCGAATGAGATTGATACGCTGGACACGGTTCGGCGTTTGGTCGAGAATACCGAAACTACGCAGGAAAGGGATATCGGCGACAAAAAGACGCCGGAATAGGGGGTGGCGGTTGAATCCCACCCGGCTTTAGTAGTGTAATAGTTAAACTTCCTATTGCCACGGAAGCCGGATGGGGGTACGATGCAGCGCGTCACCGCCTCCCTAGTAAGCTTTTCAAACGTGATCGGTGAGCCCGGACACACAAAACCACAGGCCGCTCGGCTACGCCACGGCGTAAGCAGGAGTGGTTTGTCTTGGGTGTGCGCTTCTCAATACACTGACAGAAGGGCTGCCAACGCTTCGAATAAAAAGTAATCCGACGTATCAGCCGTGATGTCTCCAGCCTGTTCAGTGTTGGAATCGCTAACAATGGGATCTTCATCGTAGCTCATAGCTCTTGGCGGCGGTGGAGGTACGTAACCTGGAGTGTCCTGTTCTCCGGCAGGTGTGTTAACCGCTATAGCGGACATAAGAAGCACAGCAAATACTAAGTTTTTTACAAGTTTCATTGATCTTCTCCTCAAGAATGTTGTAGTCAAAGCCCGTGAGGCTGGGGTGTAACCAAGTAGAAAAATTGGTTGATTCTGATAATATCCGTCAATCGAACAGCTTGCAAGGTTCCTTGCGATTGAGGAAAGTGGAGACCTAATATGGAGTTGCATACATCCGTTTTCGAAAACACGACCGATCGGGTCGCTGAAAACGTCATACCCTTATGTGAACTTGCGAGGAACTTAGAAGAAGCGGGCGAGTTTGACTCTGCCGCCGAAACCTTAACTCCCTTTTGGAAGGGCCTACTTGCGCGTCCCGACACGCAGGGATTGAACGAAGAAGCAGAAGCAGAGCTGTTACTTCGAAGCGGGACCCTCACCGGCTGGCTCGGAAGTGCAAAACAGCTTCCGGGTGCTCAGGAAGTTGCCAAGGACCTTATAAGTGAGAGCGCTTCGATCTTTGAAGGCTTGCGATTGTCTGAAAAGATAGCAGAAGCGCGAGTTGACTTGGCCATTTGTTACTGGCGCGAAGGTGCGCTCGACGAAGCACGCGTTACATTGCGCCTGGTTCTCGCAAGCTTGGGCGAAACTCAGAGTGAACAAAGACTAAGAGCTCTTCTTAACAGTGCAATCGTCGAACGCGCGGCTACGAGAGATCACGATGCCTTAAAAATTTATAGTGAAGCAGCTCCGCTATTTGATTTGAGTTCCAACCATGCTCTAAAAGGCAAGTTTCATAACTCACACGCAACTGTACTCAAAAGTTTAGGCACATCAGAGTCTCGCGAAGATTACATTGACCAGGCTCTGGTGGAATTCGCCGCTGCGAGTTATCATTTTGAGCAAGCGGGCCACAAACGATTTCAAGCGCGTGTAGAAAACAACGTTGGTTATCTTTTCGCAACTGTTGGCAGGTTCGTTGAGGCTCAGGAGCATTTAACTCGAGCGCGCGGCCTCCATCTGAGTGTCGGTGATCATGGTGGCGCCGCTGGTGCTGAAGATAGTCGAGCGCAGGCGTTCTTTCTTGAGGGTAAGTATGAGCAGGCCGAGAGGGTCGCGCGGCGTGCTGTTCAAGCTCTGAAGCAGGGCGGTGAGCAAACGGTTTTAGCCGAAGCGCTCACGACGCATGGCAAAGCTTTGGCCCGCCTTAAACAAGCCCCCGTCGCCAAGGCTGTTTTCGATCAAGCAGTCGAGATCGCGCAGACCGCTGGCAACCCGGACCGCGGCGGCATCGCAGCCGTCACAGCCATCGAGGAGTTGAGTAACTATCTCTCCCCGATGCGCTGCAAAACTACTACCGCACCGCCGAAACGCTTCTTTCGAATTCGCAGAACCTCAGCATCAGAACTCGTTTAGGCGAATGCGCACGACGTGTCCTCTCCGTTGCACTCGATACAAATGCCACTTCGCCTGCGACGGAAGCTCCATCCATGTCACAAGGGTTTTCTCTCGATGCCGAAGTGCTTCGCTACGAAGGAAACCTGATACGTCGCGCCCTCGAAGAATCGGGAGGCAGTGTTACGCGGGCCGCCCGCTTACTCGGCGTCACCCACCAGGGCCTCGCTTTTATTCTTAACGGACGACATAGCGATCTTCTGGCCATTCGAACACCTGTGAAGCGCCGGCGGCGCAGTATCATTCGTCACCATTAGTATCAAACTTCGACAATCGGCTAACATTATTGGCGCTGCTTTATCGCAAGCAGCGCCAATGCTTTGTCAGCGTATCCGTCTCCCAATTTCCAAAACCGGTGTATATCGCATGAAGTACGGAATCGCCTCTTTACTTTTAATCGCCTCGTTGTGTTTTTCAGTCCTGGCCCAGACCGCGACGCGTCCCCCCGCTGGTCCAATCTCGCTCGTAGTCGTCAACGGCCAGACGTTCACAAGCGCTGATCTCGAACCCACTTTGCGCGAGGAACTAGAGCGTCTCGACGACAAGATCGCTGAAGCCCGCACCAATGTCTTAGACCTCCAGATCAACACGATGCTCCTTGAAGCGGAAGCAAAAAGGCGCGGCATCAATACTCATCGTTTGTATGAACTGGAAGTAACCAATCGCCTGGCGCCAATCACTCCAGCTCAGATCAAGAAGTTCATGGACGATAATCGGCAACAATTCGAAGGTGCCGATCCCGCCACAACCAACCAACAGGTAACGGATTACCTTCGCGAAGAAGCTGAACATAAACTCGCAGACGATCTCGTGAAACGGCTACGAAAAACGATCCCGGTCGTCATCGGCGTCGACGTAAACTCCCCAAACCTCAGCCGCAACGCAGTGGTTGCGACTGTCGCCGGCCAACCGTTAAAAGCTGACTCCCTGCTCGAACGTCTAAAACCGATCGTCTACAAGATGAAGCTCGAAACTTACGAGCTCACCAAAGAAAGTTGGACCAACTCGTCGACGATATGCTGTTGCTGGAAGAAGCCAAACGTCGCCAGATTGGACCAGAGGAAATTATCAGAGCCGAAGTCAGCGATAAAGTTAAAGGACCGAGTGAAGCTGAAGTCGCAAAGTTTTACGAAGAGAACAAGGCGCGCATCTCCGGCGATCTCAATACCGTGCGTAATCAGGTCGCGAGCTACCTGCAAGATCAATTTCGGCAGCGCCTGGAGAAAGAATTGTCCGCCCGATTACGTAAGGGAGCTGAAATCCGCTGGCTGATCCCTGAGCCTGCTCAACCAGTCCAAAACATCAGTACCGACGATGATCCCACCCGCGGCGAAACCACTGCGCCGATAACCATAGTCGAGTTCACTGACTTTCAATGTCCTGCGTGTGCCGCGATGCACCCGGTTCTCGAAGAAGTCTTGAAGTCCTATGGTAACAAGGTCCGGTTCGTCATCCGCGACTACCCTTTGAGCCAGCACGAGTACGCTCGAAAAGCGGCGGAGGCCGCAAATGCGGCGAACGCCCAGGGGAAATACTTCGAATACATTGCTTTACTCTATCAAAAACCAAAAGGCGCTCGACGTTCCGTCGCTAAAGAAGTATGCGAGCGAACTGGGATTGAATCGTGCGCGATTCGATGCGGCCCTGGACCGCGGAACGTACGCCGCCGAAGTTAAGAAAGATATCGAAGACGGAGAGATCTACGGCGTCGGAAGCACGCCGACCATCTTTATTAATGGGATACGATTGAGAACCTTAAGTGCGGAAGGGTTACGCGAAGCAATCGATCGTGCGGCTGCCGGTCCACCTAAAGCCAGTGCATCACCTTGACCGTGGCCCGAGGTCTGGACCAGCGTGGCGTGACCCTTAAGTTATACTTCCGTTGTTGACGCGACAAAGACTCAAACTAAATAACTTTGAAGCCCTGGTCTTCCCGGCAGCCATGAAAGGGGTTTTCGGATGGTGGTTTCGTTAAAACCGGAGCGACTCAAGCGTTACAAAGACGTCGCTATGCTAATGATCAAGTACGGGCGCTCTGACCTCGTGCAGTCGCCGGACTTGAAGGCAGCATGCTGCCTGACGAAATCGTCGCTGAATCGGAATCCGCTCCCGCTGAAGAGCTTGCCAAAGATCTGGAGAACCTTGGTCCAACTTTCATAAAGTTGGGACAATTACTATCCACGCGCGCCGACCTCCTGCCTGGCCCATATCTCGAGGCCCTCGAAAGACTTCAGGACCACATCGAACCGTTCTCTTATGAAGAAGTCGAACGAATTGTTTCGGGCGAACTCGGCGTGCGGATGTCCAAGGCTTTCACTGATTTCGATCCCGCCCCACTCGCCGCTGCTTCGCTTGCCCAGGTGCACCGAGCATCCATGCGAGACGGCCGGGCGGTGGTCGTAAAAGTTCAACGACCCGACATTCGCGATCTGATTGTCGGCGACCTTGAAGCATTGGGTGAGATCGCACATTTTCTTGACCTGCATACTGAACTCGGCAAGCGTTACGAGTTCGACAACATGCTGGTTAACCTGCGAAAAAGTCTGCTGCGCGAACTCGATTTCACCGTCGAGGCCAACAACCTGCACACGATCGGTCAAAACCTCGCCGAGTTTGAAAACATAGTTGTTCCACAACCAATCGACGATTTCACGACCACACGCGTTTTGACGATGGAATACATCTCGGGCAAGAAGATCACGGCTCTCAATCCGTTGCGACTTCTCGAGATTGATGGTGGTCTGCTAGCGGAAGAATTGTTCAGCGCCTATCTGAAACAGTTTCTCATCGACGGGCTTTTCCACGCCGATCCGCATCCCGGAAACGTTTTTCTGACCGACGACAACCGCATTGCTTTGCTCGACCTGGGCATGGTCGGACGGATAACCCGATCCTTCCAGGACAACCTTCTGCGTCTCATGCTTGCGATCAGCGAGGGCAGAGGCGAGATGGCCGCCCAGGCAGCCATACGTATGGGTGAAGCAAAGGAGGGCTTCGATCGCTCGGCTTTCGAACGCCGGATCACCGACCTTGTCTCCGAAAATTCTGACGCAATCCTGAGCCGCCAAAATGCAGGCAAAGTTTCTCTCGAAATAACCAGGATCTCCGCTGATTGCTGGTTTCGCTTGCCACCCGAATTCACGATGTTCGCGAAGGCGCTGATGAACCTGGACCGCGTCGTTTACACGCTGGACCAACACTTCGATCCGAACATAATCATCCGCGAACGAGCTAACGAAATACTGCAACGCAACATCATCAAGAGCGTTGCTCCAAACAACCTGCTGTCCGGCGTTGTCGATCTGAAAGAGTTTGCCGAAAAGTTTCCCACTCGCGTCAATCGAATTCTCGACGCGGTGGGAAATAACGAACTTCGTTTCAAGGTAGACGCGATCGACGAAAAGGTCGTTCTCGAAGGTCTCCAGAAGGTTGCAAACCGCATCACACTCGGTCTGGTTGTGGCGGCGTTAATCGTCGGCGCTGCAATGCTGATGCGTGTTGAAACGTCGTTTCGAATCTTTGGATATCCCGGGCTGGCGATGATCTTTTTTCTACTCGCGGCTGCGGCAGGTCTGGTGCTGGCGGTCAGCATACTTTTCTACGACGAGAAACGTCGCAAAAAGCACTAGATGTGAGTTTCGGTCGCGGTCAACATCAGTTCTTTCAAGGCCGCGGCTTCCGCCTCTGTCAAGGAAGTAAAAGACATTCCAAAGCCCACTCCGGGATGGCGGGACGCAACCTCGCCCCGCAACGGTAACCACTCACCCGACGGAAGCTGAATTTCCAGATCCACCCGTTCACGGAGTTCGACTTTCCCGTAGGTGTTTACAAAACACCCTCCCATGCTCACGTCATCCACGCGCGCCTCATGCCGCCGCGACATGCTCTCCCATCTCGCGTCCAGCAGAATTCTCTTCCTTTGGCTACTTCTTCGCTCGTTCAGCATCCAGCACGCCCTTCAGGTCAGGCCGTTATACGGTCCACCATTCTAAACGAAGCGCAAAGGTGACTACGAGTCATTAATCGCGTGGAAAGAGATTTGCGCCGTGTTGAGGCTGTTCCGCGGGGCCGTATTTCACCAACAGGCGGTAACCGAGAAGAAAGAGGACGACAAAGCCAAACGTCAACGGCAGACGCGTATCTGATTTAACCAGCATCCAGAAGTGTACAACGCCGGCGATTGCGGAAACATAGGCCAGTCGATGTAAGTTGGCCCAACGTTTTCCACCGAGTCGCTTTACCATCTTATTGGTCGAGGTGATGGCAAGGGGAACCATCAAAAGAAACGCAAGCATGCCCACGAGAATGAAGGGCCGTCGCACCACGTCCCGTCCGACACTGAATAAATTGAAAAGCCGATCAAACCAGACGTAAGTGAGCAGGTGGAGTGTTCCGTAAAAGAAGGCAAACAATCCGAGCATTCGCCGCAACTTCACGAGCGAATTGATGCCGAAGATCTTTCTCAGCGGCGTCACCGCAACAGTCAGGCTGAGGAATATCAACGTCAACATTCCAGTTGTGCGGGTTGCGAACTCCAGCGGGTTTGGTCCAACACGTTTCCAGTACAAATCCCACAGGAGCAGCACGAGCGGTACCAGGGAATTCACGAATACCACCAGTTTTAGAAAGCGCGTATCAGCCATACGATTAGAAGTTCTTCACCAAATCCATTCCCTGATAAAGATGCGCCACCTGCTCCGCGTAACCATTAAACAGAAGCGTGTCACGGCGTCCGTATTCACCGATTCTTCGCTCGGTGGCCTGGCTCCAGCGCGGGTGTGGCACATTCGGATTTACGTTCGAGTAGAACCCGTATTCGTCGGGCGCCTGGATGTTCCACGTTGCCGGCGGCTCGTCTGCCACCAGCCTGATCTTCACTACTGACTTGATGCTCTTGAAACCATACTTCCACGGCACCACGAGTCTGATTGGAGCACCGTCCTGCGGCGGCAGAGTTTCGCCGTAAAGCCCTGTTGCCATGATGGTCAGAGGATGCATCGCTTCGTCCAGCCGAAGTCCTTCTACGTAAGGCCAGTCGAGAATGCCTGTGTTCTGGTTGGGCATCCGTTTGGGGTCAAGAAGAGTTTGGAAAGCGACGTAACGAGCTGCGGATGTTGGTTCAACCTTCTCCAGCAGCTTGTGGAGCGGAAATCCGATCCAGGGGATTACCATGGACCATCCTTCAACACATCTCAGCCGGTAAATCCGTTCTTCGAGCGGAAACTTCAGCAACTCATCGAGGTCAAAAACTCTCGGCTTGTTTACCAAACCTTCGACCGAAACGGCCCATGGCCTCGTTACGAAGCCCTTTGCGGCATAAGCAACACCGCTCTTCGAAGTGTCAAACTCATAAAAGTTGTTGTAGTTCGTGATCGCCTCCAAAGGTGTCGGCTTATCGGCGACTACGAATCCTTCGCGGATGGCTTCTTCCTTCGGCGTTTGTGTAACTTCCGCGAGCTTATCGCCTTCAACTCGTTCCGCCGGAGGCGGATTCAGACGCCGGTAAAGCAGCGTGCTGGCAGTCGCAGTTCCGGCGAGAATGGCAGCATTGATAAACGCTCTGCGGTTTAAGTAAACCCCTTTTTCGGTAATCTTTTCTGACTTGTCCGACATATCGTGCCTTGCTTTTAGGATACCTCTATTAGTCGTCTGGTTCGCCAAATACTTACGCGCGCCGAGCTGCATTTGGATTCTAACCAATTAAAACTCTTGAGTAAGTGGCATATAAGGGAATAACATCGCGTGGCTATGGCTGTTGTGTCGCCCAATAAAGGACGATCGAGTGGAACAACCATCAACGCTACCTCCCGAACAATCTAAAGACGAACCCGCCGATAAGATTGGATTTCGAAGCAGACTCCTGCGCTGGGGCATTGTGCTGTTTGTCGCCGTGGGGATCTTGTTGATTCCGGTTCCCGAAGGCATCACGCCGCAGTCGTGGCGTTTGCTCGCGATCTTTGCGGCGACAATCATGGGATCGATTGTTCGACCGATCCCCGGCGCCGCTGTTGTACTCCTTGGCGTAACGGCACTTCCACTCTTCAAAGTCTTAACCATCAACGAAGCCTTAACGGGTTACGCCGACCCTGTTGTCTGGCTTGTCCTCGCCGCATTTTTTATCTCGCGAGGAATGATTAAAACCGGCCTTGGCCGCCGTATCGCTTTTCTCTTCATCAAGGCTATCGGCCGCCATTCACTTGGACTTAGCTACGCGCTTGCGTCAACGGAAATGCTGTTGGCGACCGTAATCCCGTCAACCGGCGCAAGATCAGGCGGGATAATCTTTCCGATCGCAAAGAGTTTGGCGGAAGCTTACGAATCAAGACCCGGACCTACGGCGCGCCGTCTCGGCGCTTTTTTGATGGTGAGTGTTTACCAGTGCAACGTCGTCGTCTGCGCGATGTTTCTGACAGGCCAGGCTTCGAACCCGATCATCGCGCGGTTCGCCCAGGAAGTGACCGGAATCGAGATCACTTATGCACGCTGGGCGATAGCGGCAATCGTTCCGGCGATTCTGAGCCTGTTGCTGGTGCCCTGGGTTCTCTATCGAGTGTTTCCACCGGAAATCAAACACACGCCCGCCGCCAGTGAACTCGCTTCTCAGGAATTAAGGGCGATGGGCCGCATGAAGTGGTCCGAACGGTTGATGTTGCTGGTATTCGCGCTTGTCGCCATTCTCTGGATGACAAGTAAACTGCACGGTATCGACTACGCGGCTGTTGCTCTTCTCGGTATCAGCGTGCTGCTGATCACAGGCGTGTTGGATTGGGAAGATCTCATCAGTGAGAAGTCGGCATGGAGTGTATTCATTTGGTATGGCGGACTGATTCGTATGGCCGAGGCATTGGGCCAGACCGGCATCACCAAGAAATTTGCCGAGGCATCGGCGAGTTTAACGACAGGTTGGAAGTGGTGGTTAGCACTCGGCTCACTGCTGTTGATCTATTTCTATGCTCACTACGTGTTTGCAAGTATCACCGCGCATGTGACGGCGATGTTTACGCCTTTCCTAATTGTAATTCTCGCTGCCGGAGCTCCGCCGTATCTGGCCGTTCTTTCGTTAGCTTACTTTTCAAACCTCGGAGCTTCACTAACGCACTATGGCACTACGCCCGCGCCGATCTATTTCGGCGCAGGTTATACAACACAGCGAACGTGGTGGTGGTTGGGCTTGATTACTTCTCTGATAACTATTGCGGTTTGGAGCGTGGTGGGTTTCACCTGGTGGAAAGTTCTTCGACTCTGGTAGATCGGTGTGATTAACGACCCGTTGTCAGCGCTGAAGTTTGTTTATCGAATCAAGAATTGATCAAGCCGCGAGAAGGCATCGCACAAGGATTAACAAGTTATCCACAGACGCTGAGGAAATCTTTGTGGAAATCACCTGCCTGAGTTTTACAAAGCTGTTACAACCGCACACTTAGAACACTTTGCACACGTGAGCGGCATGCTCGAAAACCTTTTCTTTTGAACGTGTTAACTCTTGAAACATGTTCGCGCGTACAAACACGCGGCGTGAGGTGGTCCAATCATTTTGAAGCGCGCAACTAATTGTAGGACCAATGAAAATTGATACGAAGTAGTTGCGCCAAACAGACGGCGATCAGTTTTATAAGTATTACCGAGCGTGCGAATTCTCTAGAGAATTCGAATGTTCGTCGACGCTGTTCGTTACAAATAAGACACACAAAATACCCTCACGATCAAAGTGATGTGATCACGTATCTTCTCATTCGAGAGTTGTTTGCATACCTAAAAAGTGGATGTTTGTACACTTCCGATCAGTAAAATTTCGTAGTTGATTTTGGTTCGAAACAAATCTGAAAAAGGTGTTGCAAAAAAAGTCTCGATCACTATAATGCGATTCCCTCGCTGACATTGATTGCCGATAAATAAGTTTGGATCAGCGGCCTGTGTTTGATCGATTGAAGGTTAACTAGCTCTCATCTTTTCTCGCAATTGCCCGGAGGCCTTCAACGATATGCAAGTCAGGTAAGTGGTGGGGCGTGACTCGTGCGGAAGTTGCGCAAGGCAATCGCAGGCGATCGCCCCGTTGGGATCTTCGCCAAAAAAATAACCCCCAATTAATTGTCCTTGCCCGGAGGAATTAAGTGCCGGATCAGGGTGTAGTGTTGTCCGTTTACGGATTTGCAGCCAAAGCTTGATGCCCAGTGGAGTGCGGAAAATGATCGAGATACAGTCTTCCCCCGAAGTTAAGCATTGCCCTATCTGCTCAAATGATCTCCCGATATCCGAGTTTGGAATTTGTCGTGCACGTAAAGACGGGCGCAACCTTTATTGCAAGAGTTGTATCCGTCAAAAAGTCACGCAAAGTCGTCGCGCGTTGAAGGAATACAAAACTGCTCGCCGGAAATATATTGCGCAGCAAGTTGATATTGCCGAACTGCTTTCTGCCGACCCATCAAGCAGCACACAATATCCCGCCAAGGCGATGAGCAAGCTGTCGCCTGTTGAACGGGTACGTGATGCGATCCGGCGCGGTTCGAAAACTCAGCGCGAGATCGCGCAGGAAACAAAACTCGGAAAAGACGAGATTGGAGACGCGTTAGCCAACCTTTTGCTCTGGACTCACGAAATACGCACGCAGGTGGTTGATAATACACGTCTTTATTTCCTTAACGATTCCTCCGAGACCGCCACGGTGGATGATGGTCCACGACTTCCGGCCCGAAAACGAGACGTGCCCAGTTCGTTCAGCAGTTTGCAGGGACTAATGCCTGGCAGGAATCCCGAAGGTGAACCCGGGAAAATCGGAGGCTGGGTGGCAGCCTAGCTTTCATTGCCGATCGCCCGTTGCCGATTTCCAATTCAGGAAGTCGGCAACCGGCAATCGCGAAACGGCAATCACAATCAGTCAGCGAAAGCCTCAAGGACCTCACTGGCGTGATCCTCGGGCTTGACCTTCTCGAAAATCTTTTTGATCTTGCCCTTCTCATCGATCAAAAAGGTGGTTCGATGGACGCCCATGTAGGTTCGTCCCATGAACTTTTTCTCTCCCCAAACGCCGTAAGCCTCCGCGATCGAACGATCCGTGTCGGCCAAAAGAGTGAAAGGGAGTTTGTACTTGGTAACGAACTTCTGGTGCGACTTCTCGCTGTCTGGCGAAACACCTAACACGGCAATACCTTTCTTTTTGAACTGCGAAAAGGCATCACGAAACGAGCACGCCTCTTTTGTACAACCCGGCGTGTCATCTTTAGGATAGAAATAAAGCACGACCTTCTGGCCGCGGAGATCTTTTAAGCTGACAGCTTCACCGTTTGCATCTGTGGTTTTGAAAGCAGGCGCAGTTGACCCTTCTTTGATCATGTTTCATCCTTCGGTTTTTAGATTGGCCCAATTGTAGAGGATCAAGGTCATTTTTATGAAAGCTTCAACTAAAACCAGGCACAGCTATTGGATGGTAAAGCAGGAACCTGAAACCTATTCATGGGACGATTTTGTAAAGGACGGCGGCACTGACTGGTCAGGAGTCCGGAATTATCAAGCCCGAAATAATTTGCGCGCTATGAAACCCGGGGACAAAGTGCTCTTCTATCATTCGGGCAAGGGAAAAGAAGTAGTTGGTGTGGCTGAAGTCACAAAGGGCGCTTATCCCGATCCTACCGCGGACGATCCGCAGTGGGTTGCAGTGGATCTAAAACCGATCAAGCCGCTCGCATCGTCAGTTCAGTTGGCCGCGATTCGTTACGATAAGCGTCTTAGCCAGCTTCCACTTATCCGCCAATCGCAGCTTTCAGTGATGCCTTTGACGAAAGATGAATTCGATGTGATCGTTGCCATGGGAAACGGAAGGGCCCGCCGGAAGTAAGCAACAAAGAGGCACATAAGTCACCAATCGTGGCTAATTGAACAGTTTTGGCGAGTCGTCAACTCCGTGTTCTGCGATCGCCGATTCGCTGAGTCGGGGATAAACTTCAAAGAGCGGTGCCGGCGCGGGAACACGCTCTTCCTCGAGTGCCGCCTTAATCTCCACCGCGTTCACGATTGCCTGTCCCCGAAAATGATTGTTGGTGATCACGTAAGTTTCCCGCGTGTGTTTTGAAACCTGCTTAATTCGATCGATCCACGGATCCAGCTCATCAATCGTATAGAGATAGTTGTAACGCTCGTCGCGCGGCGCTTTGTCGCGAAACCAGTTTTGATAGTTTCGCCCGTGTAGACGCACATAACCGACACGCGACGTCGTCAAAGCTGCCGGCCGAATCGATTTGGCAAAAACCGGCTGATCGATGTTGCAGATTCCAACTCCGCGCTCCTCAAACCATTCATAAACTTCTTCATTATTCCAGGACGTATGCCGCACCTCGACGACGAGCGGATACTCCTTAAACCGCTCGAGCAGTTTCGCAAGGTAAACTCGTTCATCCGCAGTGTTTTTGAAGGACCAGGGAAACTGGAGCAGCACCGAACCGAGTTTGCGCGCCTTCGCCAACACATCAATTCCTGCGCGAAAATCCTTTTCATCCTGCCTCGTCGCCTTTCCGCGCTCGTGCGTAAACACGCGATTGAGTTTTGCGGTAAACGCGAACTGTTTGTTACCGGCAACGCGGCTCACCCACGATTTGGTTGTTGAGACTGCAGGTGGACGATAAAAACTGCTGTTGATCTCGATCGTTGTAAAGAATCGCGACAGGTATTCCAGCGGGTCAAACTTCTTGCCGGGCTTCTGCGGATAAACGATGCCTTCCCAGTCTTTGTAAGACCAGCCTGCAGGCCCAATGCGAATGAGCGGCTTCTTCGCCAAACGAACTCCTATCGGAAGCGGTTTCAGCTTCGATTACTCAGTCAGACCGTCGCACCAAAATCACGGTTAGGATAGAGAACTTGACGAGCAGAAGCGGAAACCTCATAGTCGAAACCTCCGGACTTTCATGGCATTTTAGAGGATTGCGCGAGTTGGATGTTTTCATATTCGCAAATACTGTCCGCTCGAAAGGAGGTGATAACCCGCGATGCGTCTGACTGAAATGGTTTCGTGTTCCGGTTGAGCGGCGAAGCTTAGCCCGAGCTTGCTCGCTCAAGTTTTGAGCGGGTTACCCAAACAACCTGTCGATCCAAATTTGATTGTCGGTTTTGATACAGCCGACGACGCGGGAGTATACCGTCTTCGCGACGACCTCGCCCTCGTGCAAACGCTCGACTTTTTCACTCCGATCGTCGACGACCCTTACGATTACGGCCGGATAGCCGCGCTCAATTCCATCAACGACGTCTGGGCAATGGCCGGCACGCCGATCACCGCAATGGCAATCACTTGTTTCCCGAAGAAGGGCGTCGATCCGGCGATTCTGGGAGAGATCATGCGCGGTGGTCTCGAGACGATAAATAAATACGGCGTCACGTTGATCGGCGGTCACAGCGTCGACAACGAGCAGATCATGTTTGGCTACTCGGTAACGGGCCTTATTCACCCTGACAAAGTGGCGACAAACTCAGGCGCGCGTGTTGGAGACGTGCTCATTCTGACGAAGCCGATCGGTACCGGAGTGATATCGACAGGTATAAAAAAGGGTCGTGCGAGTGATGCCGTGGTCACAAATTCAGTAGAAACAATGCTGACACCGGGCAATTATGCGGCGGAGGCGATGCGCGAGTTTGACATAAAAGGGGCAACGGATGTGACGGGCTTTGCGCTCCTGGGTCACGCGTGGGAGATGGCTCGCGCCAGCAAAGTAACAATTGAGATTGACGCCGCGGCCGTCCCATTGCTCGACGGCGCATTTGAGCTCGTGTCGCAGGGAATGCTGACGAGCGGCGACAAAACAAACCGCGAGTACGTCAGCGAGGATATCGAAATCGAAGGCGCCGTGAATGACAACTTGCTCAAGTTATTGTTTGACCCACAAACTGCCGGCGGTATGTTGATCGCAACTGCTGAAACTAAAGCCGAAGCTTTGCTCGCCACGCTGAACCAAAACTACCCGCACGCCCACGTGATCGGTCGTGTTATCTCAAAAGGCCCCCGCTCAATCGCTGTTACCGGGCCAGTTAGATGAATCTTTCCAGCAGGGTTACCAAACTCAACAATTCAAACGACAACACGAAAGGCCGCTACGTCCTTTACTGGATGCAGATCTTTAAGCGCGCCAGCCACAACTACGCGCTCAACTTCGCGATTCAAATGGCCAACGAACGGCAACTGCCGCTCGTCGTCTACGAAGGTTTGAAGTTTTACTATCCGTGGGCCAATGACCGTATTCATACGTTCATTTTGGAAGGTGTGGCTGAGAAGTACGAAGAGTTTTCCGAACGCGGCATCCGGTACCTCTTCTACCTGCAACGCAACAAGCAGGATCCAAAGAATACTGTGGCTCGACTTGCGCGCGAAGCTGCCTTACTCGTCACCGACGACTACCCGTGTTTCATAATCCCCGAACATAACGCACGGATCACCGAGTTAAACCTGCCGGTTTATGCGGTAGACGCGAACGGAATGGTGCCGCTCTCGGCTTTGCCGAAGGAGGAATACGCGGCCTACACGATCCGGCCGAAGATCAATCGACTCCTTCCTGACTTGCCTCGCAGCATCGTGACGCCGCATGTTGACGTACAAAAGCCGGCGCTTGAAGTTGACTGTCCGGAAACAATTGTTTCCCCTGACAACATCGCGGGTCTCGTTAGTCAATGTGACATCGATCACACTGTAAAGCCTTCGCCGCTTTATCACGGCGGCACAAAGGCCGGACGGAAGCGTTTGTCTCATTTTGTGCGTGGCATTCTGCCTTACTACGACAAAACAAGAAGCGAGCCGTCGTTTGACGGCAGTTCACGCCTTAGCCCATATCTTCACTTTGGCTTTCTATCGATTCAGGAAATAGTCCACGCCGTCGAGCGTGCAAACGCGCCAAAACCGGCGAAAGATGCGTTTCTGGAAGAAGCGATCGTCCGGCGCGAATTGTCTTTCAATCTCACGCGTCATAATCCGCATTACGATTCATTGAAAGCGCTTCCCGACTGGGCCTTGCAGACGATGCGCGATCACGCCGACGACCCGCGCCCTGAGCTTCAGGATGAGGAAAAGATTGAAGCCGGCAAAACTTACGACGAACTCTGGAACGCAGCCCAGCGCGAGCTCGTCTCCACCGGTCTGCTGCACAACTACGTGCGCATGTTGTGGGGCAAAAAACTGATCGAGTGGCAACGAACCTATGAGATGGCGTTTGAGTTACTGGTGCATTTGAACAACAAGTACGCGCTCGACGGGCGGGATCCGAATTCTTACGCCGGCATTCTCTGGTGCTTCGGCAAGCACGATCGCCCGTGGTTTGACCGTGAGATCTTCGGAACCATCCGCTACATGACTTCAAACAGCATGGCGAAAAAGTTCAGGGCGAAGGCCTACATCCAATCCGTGCAATCTTTCGACTGATGTATTATGGTTTACCAAACAATCATGGCTTCAACAATCCGCGAGTTTTCAGGGCAGGATACCGTCTCGATAGCAGATCTCTACACTCATGTTCGAGCGCGCACGATGCAGATCGTCGCGCCACTCGAAATTGAAGATTATGTAATTCAAACGGCTGACTTCATGAGTCCGCCACGCTGGCACATCGGCCACACTTCCTGGTTCTTTGAGACAGTGCTACGAGCGCACCAGCCCGGTTATCGCGTCTACTCGGAAGACTACCTCTTTTATTTCAACTCTTATTACGAGGGATTCGGCGTAAGAATCGAGCGGCCGAAGCGTGGGACCAAATCGCGACCGACGGTTAAGGACACGATCGCCTACCGCAATCATATCGACGAGCAGGTGCTTTCTGTTTTGCACTCGCTGGACCAGCTCGCGGATGCTGAAACCGTGAGATCACTAGTCAGGCTCGGGCTGGAGCACGAGATGCAGCATCAGGAATTGCTCGTTTACGATATCAAGCACCTCTTGTGCGATCAGTTTGACGCGCCGCTGAAGTCATCGCCGAAGCCGCAAATCAAAGTTGAAGGAATGGCGGAGATCGAGGGCGGATTGTTTTGGCTCGGTTACGGCAAAAGCGGCGACGAGTCGCCGCACTCCAAAGAGTTTGCGTTCGACAATGAGAAGCCGTCGCATCAGGTTTTTCTTCAGGATCACGCGCTCGATAAAGCCCTCGTAAGTAATGGTGATTTTCTCCAGTTCATCAAAGATAGCGGTTATCAAAACTTTCGCTGGTGGTTTTCCGAAGGTTGGGAAGCCGTAAACCGCGAACACTGGCAAGCGCCGCTTTACTGGGAACTGCACGACGACGAATGGATGATTCGAGACTTCTCCGGACTTCATCCCGCCGCGAGCAGAAAAGACGATCCGGTTTCGCACGTGAGTTTCTTCGAAGCCTCGGCGTATGCGAAGTGGGCCGGCAAACGACTGCCGACCGAAGGCGAATGGGAGAAGGCGGCGTGTTATGATGCCCGCCGAAACTTTCGTAGTGCATTTCCCTGGGGCGACGCGTCCCCGGATAGCGGCAAAGCAAATTTCTTCGAAAACGGTTTGTGGTCAGTTGCTCCCGTCGGCGCATTTCCCGAAGGTGCAAATGCTTATGGTTGCCAGCAACTAATCGGCGACGTGTGGGAGTGGACCACTTCCGACTACGTGCCTTATCCCGGATTCAAATCGGAATTTGACGAATACAACGATAAGTGGTTCGTCAATCAAAAGGTTTTGCGTGGCGGTTCGTTTGCGACGCCACAGTTGCACATCAGAGCGACGTACCGAAATTTCTTTCACGCCCACGAGCGCTGGATGACCTCGGGCTTTCGGTGCGCAAAAGATCTATAGTCGTCCACAGTTACGCAGTTCGGCCTACCTGACTGAAGGAGAACATCATGTCCCCAAGACTTCGAAGCCTCTTCGCTGCTTCGGCTCTCGTAGTTTTAGCTACTGCTTCCGTTTTTGCACAAACTGATGCGCGCAACAACACAAGTGCTGAAACGACGAAGACGCGCACCACGAGTGCTCCCAAACCGACCGCGGTAAATCCGAAATACACCACGCCAAAGTCAGCGCTCGACACTGCTTACGGCGCAAAAATCGCCGAATACACGACCGAGAAGTACTTCATGACCGAGCTGGTGGACCATCTGCCACTCTCAGATAAAGTGCCTTCTCCCGAAAAGGTTTTGGGGTATGCGATCGGAACGCCGAACAAGCTCACCTACACGAAGGATCTCTATCGTTACTACCGCGAGCTCGCCAAATCATCGCCACGCGTCCGCATCTTTATGGCGCCGGAAAAGAGCGAAGAAGGCCGCGAGCAGATGCTCGTCCTCGTGAGTGACGAAGCAAATCTCGCGAAACTCGATCGCTACAAAGAGATCACCGCGAAACTCGCCGACCCGCGAAAGCTTAGTGAAACCGAAGCACACACGCTAGTCGCCGAAGGTAAGCCGTTTTACTGGGCTTCCGGATCGATACATTCTCCCGAAACCGGTTCGCCGGAAATGTTGATGGAGATGGCCTATCGGCTGGCGGTGGAAGATTCGCCCTTCATCGAAGATATCCGCAAAAACATGATCGTCATGATCACGCCGGCGCTCGAAGTCGATGGACGCGATCGCATGGTGGATCTCTACAACTATCGCAAAGCCAACCCGGGCAAACCCGCTCCGCCGTTACTCTACTGGGGCAAGTACGTCGCCCACGACAATAATCGTGACGGTCTCGGACTGGCACTTGCGCTCACGCGCAACCAGATGAGGACGTTTCTCGAGTATCACCCGACCGTGCTGCACGACCTGCACGAATCAGTGCCTTATCTCTACACGATGACGGGCACCGGTCCATACAACGCGTGGCTCGATCCGCTTGCACTCGACGAGTTTCAAGTGCTCGCCTACCACGAAGTTGAAGAGATGACGAAACGGGGTGTTCCGGGCGTTTGGACTCACGGGTTTTATGACGGTTGGGCGCCAAACTACATGCTCTACATCGCCACGGGCCGCAACTCCATCGGCCGTTTTTACGAGACTTTCGGTAACGGTGGCGCCGACACACGCGAACGAACTCTCGGCGCCAACCAAACGTCGCGCGTCTGGTATCGCCCAAATCCGCCGTTTCCGCGTGTTAACTGGTCTTTGCGAAACAACGTCAACCTGCAACAGTCGGCGCTCCTGTTCGCGATGAACTTTGTCGCGAAGGAAAAAGAGCGTTTCCTGAATAACTTCTATCTGAAGAGCAAACGGTCGATCGCGAAAGCGTCAAACGAAGGTCCGGCGGCTTACATCATCCCTGGCGATACGCCGCGGCCGGTCGAAGCGGCTGACATGGTAAACCTGATGCGGATGCAGGGGATTGAAGTGCATCGCGCCACGAAAGAGTTCACCGTCAAGGATCAGAAATACGCCGCCGGTTCATACATCGTCAGAATGGACCAGCCGTATTCGCGCATGGCTGACATGCTGCTCGATACGCAGTATTACAACGTAAACGATCCTTCCCCGTACGACGATACCGGCTGGACCATGGGTCCGATGCGGAACGTCAAAACCGTTCGTGTGATTGATAAGAGTGTGCTCGATGCTCCGGCAACGCTGATAACCGCCGATGTCAAAGTCACCGGCCAGCTCAGTGGTCCCGCTTCCGCGGTTGCGTACATCATCAACCACAACACCGACAACACACTCGCGACGCTTCGCTTTCGCTTGAAAGACGTGAAGATGAGTGCCGCCGAAGACTCGTTCAAGATCGGCGACCAGCAGTTCAATACCGGCTCGTTCATCGTCAGGAAAGACGGCAATCCTCAGGATTTACGCGCGCGTCTGGAGTCGGCTGTTACGGATCTCGGTCTGAAGGCCGTCGGCGTCGAAAAACTCCCGGAAGTTAAGACTCACGAACTCGCTGTTCCACGCATCGCGATCGTCCACACGTGGACCAACACGCAAAACGAGGGCTGGTTTCGCATCGAGTTTGACCGTCTGCAAATACCTTATTCGTACATTTCCGATCACGTGATTCGCAACACGCCAAACCTGCGCGAAAAGTACGACGTTCTTATCTTTCCACCCGTCGGCGGCTCGGCCCAAACGATCGTGAACGGCATGCCGCGACGCGGCGACCCGATTCCATGGAAAGCGTCCGCGATAACACCAAACTTCGGTAATTCACCCGACCAAACCGACGACATGCGCGGCGGAATGACTGTCACCGGCGTTGCTAATCTTCAGAAGTTTATTGAAGAAGGCGGACTGTTTATTACGATCGGCGGCGTTTCTCAAGTGCCGATCGACTACGGCATCACCGCCGGCGTTTCAATTCAACCGGCGGAGCGCCTACAGGCACGTGGCTCGATCTACAACGCCACTTTCTCAGACCGCAAGAGTCCGATCGCTTACGGCTACGACGCCGGTATGCCGATCTACTTCAATCAGGCGCCGCTTTTCCAGGTTGCTGCAGGCGGCGGTGGTGGTCCGGGCGGAGGCGGTGGCGGCGGTGGTCAGGGCGGCGGCGCTTCGCGTGCTTCGGGACGCGGTAGCGTGAGTGATCCTGATGTGATTCAGGCGATGCCGCAGCCGCGTCCGGCCGATCCTTCAAATCGCCCGGATCCGGATCAGGTGACGGCGGAGCAAAGAGAGAGTCCGTTCTTTGTGCCACCGCAAATGCGGCCGCGCGTCGTGCTGCGTTTTGTTTCTGACGAAAAGAACCTGCTCATCAGCGGCATGCTCGCAGGTGGCAGTGAACTCGCGAATCGACCGGCGATTGTTGACGTTCCGGTTGGGCGTGGTCACGTCGTGATGTTCGCGACCAATCCCATGTGGCGTCACCAGACGCAGGGCGAGTTTTTCCTGCTGTTCAATGCGGCTTTGAACTTTGACAACCTCGGCGTGGGCCGGCCCGAGCCACGCGGACAACGTCAAACTTCGAGCGTTGACGAAGATCAATAGCTACTTTTAAGAAAGACCTCGCAAAGGCGCAAAGACGCAAAGTTATCAAATTCATCTTTGCGTCTTTGCGCCTTTGCGAGGAAAACTCATTCGTCCTATGCCAACAATTCTGACGGACATCGAGACGCGTGTGCTCGGATCGTTGATCGAGAAGCAGATCACGACACCTGAATACTACCCGCTGACGCTTAATGCGCTCACGCTGGCGTGTAATCAGAAGAACAACCGCAACCCGGTCACTTCATACACGGAAAACCAGGTTGCCAACGCGCTCGAGAGCCTGCGTGAGAAGAACCTCACGTACGTGTTTTACGGAAGCACGAGCCGTGTGCCGAAGTACAAGCACGTGATGCCGGAAGTGATGCACTTGAATGCCGCGGAAACGGCGCTGATGTGTGTGTTGATGTTGCGTGGGGCGCAAACTCCGGGCGAGTTGCGGGGCAGCGCTTCACGTTTTCACGAGTTCTCTGGTCTGGAGGAGGTGGAACAAACGCTGAACGCGCTCATTTCGCGCGAGCCTGAGCCCCTCGTCGCTCGCCTGCCGCGCCAGCCCGGACAGAAAGAAGTTCGCTTTGCGCATCTGCTTTCCGGTGAGCTCGATCTCGAAGCTATGGCGGGTGAAACTGAGCGGCCTGTGAGACAGACGGCTTCTGATCGACTCGAACAAAAAGTGGACGCCCTCGCCGCCGAGATCGAGCAACTCAAAGAACAATTCGAGCAGTTCAAAAAACAGTTCGAGTAAGCCCACCCACCTTTCCTGTGACTTTTGTGCCTCCTTGGAGTGCGGCGGCCTGGCGCCGCTTTGTTCGGATCTTGTATTATCAAAGCCAAAGCGGCGCCAGGCCGCCGCACTCCAAGGACTCGTTTCATGGTTGGGCTCGTGATTCAGCTATGCAAACTGAGAGTCGCCCGGTATAATAACCGTCCCTTATGAATCTCGAGATTTTCCATCCAGCAGTGGCGCGCTGGTTTGCCCGGAGCTTCCCAGCTCCGACCCAACCACAAATACAGGCATGGCCCGAAATAAAGAAACAGCGACACACGCTCATCGCGGCGCCAACCGGATCGGGTAAGACTCTCGCCGCATTTCTCTCAGCGATCGACGACCTTGTTCGCCTCGGAGTAGATGGAAAACTCGACGACTCCACACACGTAATCTACGTCTCGCCGTTGAAAGCGCTCAGCAATGACGTTCAGCGCAATCTCCAGGTTCCGCTCGAAGGAATTCAGGCTGAACTCAAAGCGCTCGAACTGCCTGAAGTTAACATTCGCACCCTCGTGCGCACCGGCGACACGCCCGCGGCCGAACGCACGGCGATGACGAAGCGTCCGCCGCACGTCGTAGTTACCACTCCTGAGTCGCTCTATATTTTATTGACCAGCGAAGGCGGCCGGCGCATGTTGGAGACCGCGCGAACGCTGATCCTGGACGAAATTCATGCCGTTGTCGGCGACAAGCGTGGTTCACATCTCGCACTCTCGATCGAGCGTCTGGAACAACTCGTCCGCCGGCATTCGGAAACACAAGGTCAGCACAGTTCGCTGATTCGGATTGGTCTTTCCGCAACACAACGACCGATCGAGGAAGTCGCGCGATTCCTTGTCGGCACAAAAAATCTCGACACTAACAACACTCCAAACTGCGCCATTATCGACAGCGGCCACACGCGAAAGCTCGACATCGCGATCGAGCTCCCTGAGTCGCCTCTGCAAGCCGTGATGTCGGGCGAGGTTTGGGAAGAAGTTTACGATCGTCTCACCCAACTCATTCGCCAGCACCATACGACGCTTGTTTTTGTAAACACGCGCCGGCTGGCGGAGCGAGTCGCGCGGCATCTCGGCGAACGTATCGGTGAAGAGAACATCGCCGCGCATCACGGCAGCCTGGCCCGTGAACACCGTTTGATGGCGGAGCAGCGTTTGAAGTCAGGTGAACTCAGCGCTCTCGTCGCAACGGCTTCGCTCGAACTCGGAATCGACATCGGCAACGTGAATCTCGTTTGCCAACTCGGATCGACGCGATCGATTGCGAGTTTTCTTCAACGTGTGGGCCGTTCGAACCACACCGTCGAGGGTTTTCCGAAAGGCAGGATCTTTCCGCTCTCTCGTGATGAGCTCGTGGAATGTGCCGCGATCGTCGACGCCGTCAGACGTGGTGAACTCGATCATCTCGAAATACCTGAACGGCCTCTCAATATCCTGGCCCAGCAGCTTGTGGCCGCGGTCGCGGCGGAAGAGTGGTCCGAAGACGCGCTCTTCGAAATGGTTCGCGCCGCCTACCCTTATCGTAATCTGGAACGCGAGCAGTTTGACTCGATCGTGCGCATGCTGGCCGAAGGCTTCTCAACCAAGAGAGGACGCCGGTCCACTTACCTTCATCACGATGCGGTAAACCAGCGCTTGCGCGGGCGCCGGGGCGCGCGACTCGCCGCGATCACATCCGGCGGAGCGATACCCGACACCGCCGATTACGCGGTTGTGCTCGAGCCGAGTGAACTCGTGATCGGATCAGTTAACGAAGATTTTGCGATTGAGAGTTTGCAGGGCGATATTTTTCAGCTTGGGAACACGTCATGGCGCGTGTTGCGCGTGGAGCAGGGCAAGGTGCGTGTCGAGGACGCGCATGGTCAGCCTCCTTCGATTCCGTTCTGGCTGGGCGAGGCGCCGGCACGGACGCGAGAGTTGTCCGTTTCCGTTTCGCGTTTGCGGGAGGAAGTTGCCGCTCGGGTTGAAGTCGGTCCGGCGGCTGACACCAACGGCTCAAATGCTGAAACAGATCCGGATGAAGAGCCGCTCGGCTCAAAGATCGATCTCGAACCGGCGCACGAATGGCTGACGCAGGAAGTCGGTGTTTCACGGTCGGCGGCTGAGCAGATCGTGGAATATCTTGCCGGCGCGAAGATCGTGCTTGGCGTTATGCCATCTCAGGAGAATCTCGTCCTCGAAAGGTTTTTTGACGACAGTGGGAGCATGCAACTGGTCCTGCACGCGCCGTTCGGAAGTCGCTTGAACCGCGCCTGGGGCCTCGCGCTGCGAAAACGCTTTTGCCGCAAGTTCAACTTTGAGTTGCAGGCGGCAGCGACCGAAGATGCAATCGTGCTCTCGCTTGGACCAACTCACAGCTTTCCGCTCGACGAAGTTTTTCATTACCTGAACTCCAGGACCGTACGCCAGCTTCTGTGCCAGGCTTTGCTGGATGCGCCGATGTGGAATATTCGCTGGCGCTGGAACGTCACTCGCTCGCTTGCGGTTTTGCGGCGGCGTGGCGGTAAGAAGATCCCGCCGCAGTTGCAGCGAATGGACGCGGAAGATCTGCTCACGGCGATTTTTCCGGACCAGATTGCCTGTTTTGAAAACTTACCGGCAGGCGAAAGAGAGATTCCGTCGCATCCGCTCGTCGATCAGACAGTGAAGGATTGTTTGGAAGAGGCGATGGACGTCGAGGGTCTGGAGCGTTTGTTGACCGCGATCGAACGGAACGAGAAAAACCTTTTTGCGCGCGACGTGATCGAGGCGTCGCCTTTGTCGCAGGAAATTCTCAACGCGCGTCCTTACGCTTATCTTGACGACGCGCCCCTCGAGGAACGCCGCACGCGAGCCGTCTTTCAACGACGCTGGCTCGATCCCGAAACGGCGAGCGACATGGGCAAGCTCGATCAGGCGGCGATCGATCGCGTGCGTGAAGAAGTTTGGCCCGAGCCGCGTAATGCCGATGAACTGCACGATGCGCTCGTCGAGCTTGGTTTTGTAACCGAAGCCGAAGGTGCAAACTGGCAGGAGTTCTTTTCCGAGTTGAAGAACGATCGCCGCGCCGCGGTTTTGACTACCGCAACTGATGCAGCGAAGCGATTGTGGGTCGGAGCCGAGCGATTGCCGCAGCTCCAGGTGATCTATTCGAACGCGACGCTCGAGCCGTCCATTTCAGCACCGGAAAGCGTCGCACGCGTCGCCTGGGTTTTTGAGGAGGCGCTCGTCGAGATCGTTCGTGGCCGTCTCGAAGGGCTTGGACCAGTCACCGTTGCGGATCTGGTCACCTCGTCAGGATTGAACAAGCTGGAAATCGAAACAGCCTTACTCCGTCTCGAAACAGAAGGTTTTGTCATTCGCGGGAAGTTTACTCCCGGCATGACCGAGACCGAGTGGAGCGCCCGTCGCCTGCTGGCCCGAATTCACAGTTACACACTCAATCGCCTGCGACGGGAAATCGAGCCGGTCGCAACCACCGACTTCATGCGGTTCCTGCTTGCGTGGCAGAAGGTCGCTCCGGACCATCAGATGGAAGGACCCGAAAGCTTAAAGGCACTCATCGAACAGTTGGAAGGCGTTGAAGCTCCGGCAGCCTCGTGGGAAGGCGAACTTCTGCCGGCGCGAATGATTGAATACGATCCCGCCTGGCTTGATGCCTTGTGTCTCTCGGGTGAAGTGGTTTGGGCTCGCCTCACACCGCTCGCGCGCTCGGCGGCGACCGAGAATGGAGAACGCACGCGTGGATCGGGTCCAGTCAGAAACACGCCGATCGCGCTTTTGCGACGGAAGAATTTTGCGCTCTGGAGTTCCGTCTTCCCGCAGCCTGCGCCTGCGGTAACTTCGGAGTTTTCAACCACTACGCAACAGGTCTACGACTATCTCGCGATGCGCGGGGCGTCGTTCTTCACCGACATTGTTGAAAACACAAAGCTCCTGCGTAGCCAGGTTGAAGAAGCGCTCGCGGATCTGGTGGCGAATGGCGTGGTTGTGTCCGACAGTTTTGCAGGTTTGCGCGCCTTGCTCACGCCGGGAAGCCGGAAGACGCAGGCCGCTGCGCGCAGAAAACATCGCCAGCCGGTTTACGACATGGTGAGCGCCGGTCGCTGGTCCATCCTTCAGCGCGGCAACGTCGCTCAAAACCCACTGGACCAGGCACAGACGGAAGAAGTTGCGTGGGCACTGCTGAAGCGATACGGCGTTGTTTTCAAACGTCTGCTTGAGCGCGAGGGAATCGCGGTCCCGTGGCGTGTGTTGCTGCGTACCTATCATCGACTCGAAGCGCGCGGCGATATACGTGGCGGACGTTTTGTCGGCGGCATTTCGGGTGAACAGTTTGCACTGCCTGATGCGATTGGAATGCTGCGAGCGATTCGACGCGCGGGTGCGCAGGAGAGTTTGATCTCCGTGAGTGCCGCCGATCCATTGAACCTCGTCGGCATCATCATTCCTGGCAGTCGTATCACGGCACACACCAGCAACCGAATTCTCTACCAGGACGGCGCGCCCATCGCCTCATTCGAATCCGGTGAGACACGCTTCTTAGTTGAACTCAGCCGCGCCATGGAATGGAAAGCCAAGGCCGCGCTGATGCGCAAAGCCACTCGGCCTGAACTTCGTTCGTACCTGCAGCGTCCGGCATGAGAACTGTCTGTCTCGGATAGTTCCACACCAAATCGTGTCAGAACGGGTTTGATTACCGCTAATTTTGCGGTAAAACGCCCCTATACCGCATGGGCATGGCACTTGCCAAAGACCTCCGACAAGGGAGGTTTTTAACAAATGAAAATAGCTTACTCGAGTAAGAAAATTGGTGGTTACCTGCTGGCCTTCTTCCTACTGTTTGGAATTATAACAGTCGCCAGTTCAAGTGCTCAGGCTCAGTGGCGCCGCGACGACCGGCGCGATGATGGCTGGGAACGGCGTGAAGACCGGTATGAACGCAGATACGGTGTTCAGGTCGCACGCGAGCGCGGTTACAGTTACGGGATGAGCGTGGGTGCTGCTGATGCGCAGCGAAATCAAAGCTTCAGCCCGCAGCGTTCACGTTATTGGAAAAACGCAACCGAAGGCTATGACAATGACTTCGGAAACAAGGGACAGTACAAACAGGTGTTCCGCAATGCGTTTGAACAGGGCTATCGCGAGGGTTACCAGCGCTACGCCTACAACCGCCGAGGCCGTTGGGACAACCGCTGGCCACGGTAAGTAAATAAACTCAGTTCACTAACCCAAAGGGCGCCAACCGGCGCCCTTTTGATTTACGCCACAAAGAGGCAAAAAATCACAAATGATTAAAGACTGCCCATCGGAAAATACTTTGTGCTTTGTGTGCCTTGAACGAGAAAATCTGGAATCTCTCGGCGATTGGCACTGCCTTTACATTGGACAGGCGTTAATCCAAGTACAACAAGGTACCCATGAAAGTATCAGCCCAACAAAAACAAACCCTCTCGCTGGAATTCAAGTTACCAAAACGCCGCAGTTTGCGGTATTTACTCGTCAACCCAAGAACTTCGGTGCCCTCGACTGCCGAATTCATGCGCGTTAACAACGCTACCGTGCGCGAAGGCCGTTCACACCGTGTATGGCCACCCGAAGTTCTGCGTAAGTTTCAGACGGCCGAGGTCGTCACGGAACCCCAAACCCAACATTACGTGCTGCGCGACAGAAGCATTTCTCCGGTGACGCGTTAGGTCATTGCCGGCTGCCAAATGCCAATTGCCGATTTACGGTCGAACGTTCGCTCCTTCTTTCGACTCGTAAATCGGCATTCGGCAATTGCCCAATTGGAAATCATTTCCTGCCGTTCTGCTCGTCGAGCCACGACTTGAGCGGCGCAAAGTAATCGATGATCGCAGTCGCGTCCATCTTGTCTTCGCCCGTCATCGCTTTCAAAGCCGCCGGCCACGGTTCACTCGCACCCATCGCCAGCATCGCTTTCAGTTTTTCACCGGCCTTCTTATTGCCGTAGATCGAGCACTGGTATAGCGGCCCGGTGAATCCGGCTTCGCGGCAGAGCGCCCGGTGAAATTGAAACTGGAGTATGTGCGCGAGGAAGTAACGTGCGTAAGGCGTATTCGCCGGTACGTGATACTTCGCACCCGGATCGAAATCCTGTTCACTACGTGGCGCCGGCGCCGTCACTCCCTGGTACTTCTCCCGCAACTCCCACCAAGCTTTGTTGTAATCGTTTGCCGTAACTTCACCGGAAAAAACTTTCCAGCGCCACTGGTCCACCAGATATCCAAACGGCAGAAACGCGACTTTGTCGAGCGCGCGATTCAGCAGAAATCCGATATCAGCCGACGGATCAGGAACCTGATTGATCAGCCCGAGCTGCTTCAGATAAGGCGGCGTTACTGAGAGGGCCACCGTGTCGCCGATGGCTTCGTGAAAAGCGTCGTTGGCACTCTCGCGAAACAGGAACGGTTTGCCTGAGTATGCCATTTGATAATAATTGTGGCCCAACTCGTGGTGCACGACAGAAAAGTCTTCCTCGTTGATTTGAACACACATCTTCAACCGGACATCTTTTTCGTAGTCGAGGTCCCATGCACTGGCGTGACAAACCACTTCACGATCCGCCGGTTTTGCAAACAGCGATCGTTCCCAAAACGTTTGTGGCAGCGGTTCAAAACCGACTGACGTAAAGAACGATTCCCCGTAACGCACCATCTGTTTGGCGTCCGTGTTTCTGGACTTCAGTATCTCGGTAAGGTCATAACCGCGATCCGCGTTTGCCGGAGCAAGCAACGGATAGATGTTGGACCATGTTTGGGCCCACATGTTGCCCAGCAGGTGCGCCGGAATCGGTTTGTCCGCGGGAACTACTTCGGTGCCGTACTTCTCGCCCAGCTTGCGACGCGTGTAGGTGTAGAGCGAATCGTAGAGTGGTTTGACTTGCTGCCACAAACGCTCCATCTCGGCCGCAAAAGCGTCCGGCTCCATGTCGTACTTCGAACGCCACATCGAGCCCGTATTCGGGAAGCCCATCTCCTTCGCGCCTTTGTTGCTGAGTTCGACAAAGCGCACATAATCTTTTCGAATTGGTATCGCGATCTGATGCCACCCGAGCCATGCTTTCTTCAACTCTTCAGGATCGCGACTCGATCCCCATGATTTCTTCGAGCTCAGTCAGACTCAAACACTTTCCTTTATCGCCGTCCGGACAATAGCGGCCCTTGCCGTAATCGCCCTCCATTGATGCGGCGATCTTCGTGAGTTCCTTGCGCTCCGCCGGATCTTTCGGCGCCGGGAGGGTGAGTGCAAGTTTCAGCAGTTTAAGTTTGCGTTTGGCCTCCGGCGATAGATCGACATTTTCGTAGCGACGCGCTTCCATGGCGAGTTCGGTCGTCGCGGCGATCAGGTTTTCGTTGGCTTCCGCGGCGAGTGCTTCGGTGTCGTCAGTGATGAAAGTGCTTTTTACCCAATCGGCGCGGCCTGCTTTGATGTTCAGGTCCAACAAACGTTTTTCGGCTTCGGCGAGAAATTTCTCGGCCTCCTCTTTGGAGCCCGAACCGGAAGTTGAAATTGAGTTTGGATTATCCGTACACGACATAAACGCCAGTCCCATGCAGAGAAGTAAGAGGGCGCCTGGCCACACGCGGCGGCGCTGATAAATGAAGCTCACCATTAACCTCCCTAGGAGTCATTTGTTTACAGACGATTGGGGATTGAGGTCCACAATATAACGAGGATCGCGGTGATGCTCAATCCGAAACACAAACACGACAAAATGATGGAATAATCCAGCGTTTTCACTACAGGAGGAAGCGAATGAATACCCCGTTTGTAATTTTGGGAATTGCCGGGAGTTTGCGAAAAGAGTCGTACAATCGCGCGCTGCTGCGCGCCGCACAGGAACTCGCTCCTGACGGCGCCACGATCGAGATCTTCGAACTCGACGGCATTCCGGGATTCAACCAGGACGAGGAAGCAAATCCGCCCGCCAAAGTTGCAGAACTAAAACAACGAGTCCGCGCCGCCGACGCGATTCTTTTTGTTACTCCGGAATACAACTACTCAGTTCCGGGCGTGCTGAAGAACGCGATCGACTGGGCGTCACGTCCCTACGGAGACAGCGCCTGGAACGGAAAACCGGTGGCGATCATGGGCGCAACGGTTGGCACAATAGGCACGGCCCGCGCGCAATATCACCTCAGGCAGATGTTTGTGTTTCTGAATATGTATGCCGTAAACCAACCGGAGGTGATGGTTTCCAACGCACACAAGCATTTCGATCAGGGCGGAAAGCTCACTGATGAAACGGCAAAAAAACTGATCCAGCAACTCCTCAAGGAGTTGGTGAGCTGGACCAGGCGGCTACAAAAAACTTAAGCACGTCGGGGGGCTGTACGGGTAAGGCAAGGGTGAGGCCCAGCCAAGTTTCTAAATACTACGGAGTAACGATGCCCTTCTTGATGTTTCGCTGCCACGCTTCGTAGTTTCTGATTCGGCGTTTAGCCTGTTTGCGAGTCAGCTTCATTTCCTGGGCTACGTAGTCGATGCGCGCCGTCCGATCTTTTTTCTTGTCAAACCGATCGCCCGGCGCCCTGAGGTAGAACTTATACGCGGTGGACCATTCTGCTTTTACTTCTTCGGTGGCTTGAACGCCCCGTTTCTCTGGCATACCTGCAGGCTCCCTTCAGGAGGATTTTTTTGACTCGGGATTCTACACGGAGGAATTTCGAAACGCGAACTGAATTCCGTATTTTCCAGCCGCAATTCAGGTTTTCATTTATTGCGTTTCAGCCAGCGTAGCACGGAAAAAGTGCTGAGAACGATGGCTATTCCCACCAGCGCGTAGACAATGTAGGCGAGCACGTCGGAGTTGATGTAAGCAATCAACTGCCTGCCAAAGTAGAGCGCGAGGACGGCTTCGATGCCAAACCTCAGGAGGCGGCCCACGAAAACCATGCCGAGAAGTGTTTTGCGTGGACACTGTAATGCGGAAGCCGTCATGATGGCGGGCGTGAACGGGAAGGGAGGTGGCATGAGCGTCGCCAAAAACACACTCAGCCTGCCCTTTTCTCCATCTTTGCTTTGAGTTTATCAATCCGTTTCTGACTTATGAATTTCTCGAGCCCTTTCTCGCCGGCCTTTCGCATCAGCAAGTCGATGACAAAAACGCCGAGCACCGATCCGATCGCGGAGACGAGCACGTAAGCGATCCAGATCATGCTGTCGCGATTCGAACTGACCAGAGCGATGAGCAGAAGGTCGTTTCCAAAGGGAAGAACGAGGAATGACGAGTCGAGGGCGCTCAGAAGAAAAGGGCCGAAGATTCCCAGGCTGCGAAAAAATCGCAGTATGTAAGCGGTACTGATGAACAGCAGAAGACGCGCAGGTGCCGGCACTCGATTTTCTCGTCTACCTTAATCTGGTTGGTTCAGGAGTCGAGGGTTCGACTGATCGGCTGCGGTTGGTCGGGTTCACGAACCGGCGCCTTGGGTTGTGGATTAGAATCCGGAGGCAAAGGAATTGGAGCCGGATCCTGATCCGGATCGCCCGGCTCGTAAGGCGTTTGCGGCGCAATCTCCGGCTTCTCAACTGAAAACATCATCGAACAACCACCTTGATCTCCGGCCATAGTGTTCTTTCCCGCGACAGCGCAAAGAGCAGAGATAAATACCCTTGCCTCTTTGCGCCTTTGCTCGGAAAGTCTCGCTTAATCTTGTCGATTGCTATTTTCACCAAATATGACTGTCGGAAGGCCGCCCCGCCCCGGACTCCCGGACCTAACGCCAAGCAGACCGTGCACGATCGCGAGGCGAGCCATGATTCGCGGCTCGGCAAACTGAAAACGGCCCGCCAGTGTATCCGAACGCTCGAAATCACTGCGCGCGAGCAACGCCAACTCCTGACCGTATCGATTGATTGTTGCCGTTAACCCGTTTCCACCCTGGATGGACATTTCGCCATCGCGAAACATGCTGATCTCGAAACCGCTCAATACCGCTGCCGCCGACAGCAACTCGTTGATCTGGCTGATGCCGGGATCCATGATTTCAAAACTCTTTGCCGGATCCACGATGGCAAACGCTCGCGCCACTTTTAACTGTTGCTCAAAATGTTGATAGCTGGTGGCGCGACGATTCGTCAGTTGTCTTGCTTCTTCCAACAACTGAACCGCTAACTTCGGATTCGTCTTTTGCGCATCGCCCGCCATCTGTACCAATAGATCCAGCTTCTCGTTGTCCGTTTGTAATCGCGCAACCAATTGCCTGATTTCTTCGAAGCGTGTGCCTTCGGCTTTTTGGGCCATTTCGCGGAAGTCGATGCGTTTCATGATCGAATCGCGCGCGTTGTTCTGCAAATGGTCGGTCGCGATCTGGCGGGCGCGTTCCGTGTCACCTTCCTCCAGTGCTTTCAAAGCAGCTTGCTGGTAGATGCGCGACTGCATTCCCTGAGGCGCATTTGCTGCTGCCTGAACGAGTGCGTCAGCCGTCGGATTTCCCTGGATCGCATTGAATGCCTGGACCATGTTGGCCGTCGAACCGGCTCCCATGCCCATCTCGGTCATCTTCTGGCGCACGAGTTGGGCCTTTGCCGGAACGTATTGATCGATCATCGGCATGGCAACCTGGAGGCCGGTCAGCAACCGGCGGGCGTTGGTTTGTTCAATTTGCGCATCCGTTGGCTGTTGGGGACCAGGGCGTGTTCCCGGCGCAGCCGGCGCGCGTCGTTGGTTTGGCTGACCACGCTGGTTGTTTTGACTACCGGCCGTGGCTTTCAGCGCCTGATCGATAACGGTCGAAAGAAGATCGACGTAAAGACTTTGTTCGAGAACCGGACCACGTGCTGAAACCGGAGTTTTCGGAGCCGAGTCGCTGCTGCTCGCAGGCGCCGGTTGGCGTGGACCAATGATGATTAGCTGTTGCGCGAGCGTGCTTGCTTCGGTGTTCGTTAGGATGTTTGCCGACTGGATTCGTTTCACCATCTTGTCGGCGAGTTTTTCCGCGGCCTCGGAGTCCTGGCTGTAAAGTTGGTTTATCACTTCGGGCAATGTTCGCGGAAACTGGCCCTTCTCCATCATCTGTTCGGCATTCTGCGCCGCGAGTTTTGGATCGAGCGCGGCGATGCGCGCGAGAAGTGTCTGCTCGAGATTATCTTCCGAAGTAAGTTGCGAGCGCGGGTTGCGAGAGTCAACTGTGTTCTGTGCGGTTGCGGGCGGCTTGGTTGTCGCGAGTAACTGGTACGCGAGCGCTGCATCGTGACGCGCCGCAGCCAATACAAGATCCTGCCTCAACTGAAACGAACGGATGCGTGGTCCAGTGTTTGGGCCGGGCATATTGAAACTTCCGTCCGCCGCGACTGTGCGCCGGTTTCCCGCCGCCGCCTCATTTCGTCCCAACTCTGCAACTCCTTCAGCGGCCATCGAAAACAGGGAACGAGCGCGACCCTGATTCTGGGCCCAAAGCAGGTCGGCGCCATTGATTTGGACGCGAACTCGATTCTCCGTGTGCCGGAGCGACTGTGCTTCGTCAATTACCTGATCAAGCAGGCGGTAGGCGTTCTTTTCCCTTTCAGTCTTCTGCTTTTCCAGCTCTTCGGGAGTTAGCTGCTGCGTGGGCTGATCCTGGGCGAAGATCGGTCCGTGGGAAAAGCAAAACAATCCAAGTGTAAGGGCCAGAACAAGTAGTTTTTTCATCGGCTATACCTCTGCGAGAGCTTGGTGAATCTTAACATGCGCAATTATGAAAAGCGCAGTCGTAAACCAGAGGCGTAAGATGCCGCTACCTCGCGATCACGATGCTGTCACGGGCGAGTGGAGTCCCAGATTAGCAGGAACTTCCAAACCCTCTTGCCGTATAATCCCCCATTATGTACTGCCCGTCCTGCGGTTCTGAAGAAAGACAATTGAGCCAGTTCTGCCGGGCCTGCGGTACCGACCTGCGTATCGTTCGCAACTCGCTCGAGAATCCCGATGCGATCACGCAGTCAGCGATCTCCGCTCGCGAACATATCGGGATGGCGGTGGCCGACAAGATTCGCCAGATGAGTTCCGCCAAAGATCTCGAGCGCGTGGCGGAAGATGTGTTGCCGCCGTTTGAGAAATTCCTCGAGTCGCCGGAAGAGAAGCGGCTGAGGAGAATTCGCGCCGGGGTAATAACAGCGGCCATCGGCCTGGGAGCGTCCATCGTTACTTTCCTCATGGCCATGGATCAGATGGTTATCTTCCCTTTCATTACCCCTGCGTTGATAACCTTTCTTGTCGGGCTGGGCATGGTCATCAATGGACTGTTATTTACAGTTCCGCGCAAGAAGTTGCCCGGTGATGCTTCCGACGCAGCCTCACAAAACATGCTCAATTCAGTGGTGAACAAGTCCTATGAACCGCCGGGCGCAAGAATTCTGACTAACGAACTCACTCCGGCTGCGACCACACCCAAAATCGCCTCCATCACTGAACACACCACGCATCACTTAAAAACTAATAAGTAGGAGCTTCGTCGATGGCGGTTGTGCTGGAGGGAGGTTGCCGGGTTTCGACCATGCACGAAGGTACGCCTCACGTTATCGGTTCATTAAAAATCTGGAATCAGATCGGGCGCGCGAACGGCGCGGAAGCGATCTCTTTACGCATACTGGAATTTGGTCCGGGTTTGTCGCCGGAACTGCGCAATCGAGAATGCGACGAGGTTCTTTACCTCCTCGAAGATCTGACTGATGAAACCGCCTGCGTCGCGTGCAGGATCTATATCGGCGATAAGCTTTATGAGACTGGTCCGCAATCCGGCATTTATCTCAGACCGGGACAGACGTTGCGCGTGGAGAATCCAGGTCAAGCGCCGGTCACGTTTGTAAGCTCGCAGTGTCCTTGTTTGGACGAGCCCCCGCCGTCTGAGGCATCGCCGATCGTGAAGCTATCGGATCGCCGGGCGCTCCCGACTGCCGATCGCTGGTATCGAGTTTTAGTGGACGATGAGATCGGTAGCGAACAAGTGACGCAGTTTGTCGGATCGATTCCGCCGGGTCGCGCGCCGGATCATTTTCACGAGTATGAAGAGGTGCTTTTTATCCTGCGCGGCGAGGGACGAATGTGGGCCGGCGAGACGAATACGCCGATCGGTGTTGGGTCATGTATTTACTTGCCGAAGAGGCAACCGCATTGTGTTGAGAACACCGGGCAGGGCGAGTTGCGTTTGCTGGGTGTGTTTTATCCCGCTGGAAGTCCGGCTGTGAGGTATGAGACTTAAGAAGAAGTTCCTCGCAAAGGCGCAAAGACGCAAAGCGCTGCCGCGTTTTTAAGGGGCTTTCTTTGCGCCTTTGCGCCTTTGCGAGGAAGAATCTTACAACGAAGTATCGAAGTCGCGAATGTCTTTGAACGGAGTATCGGCGTCATTGAAATCGGGACGGTAGTAATATGAGGAGCCGTCAAATTCCTGCACCCAGCCTTCCTTCATCCCCAACTCTTCAAGCGCCGCCGTCGCCTTCATCCATTCGCTTTCCCTGATACGTCGCGACAGCAAAACATAGCGCTTGTTCGTCTCCGCCTGGTGCGTCGGGTAATACTGGGCCATCAACGAAATCGCTACCCGCGGACTCAAGCTCGTCCCTGATCCATTCGATCGATTCACTCACGCTGCCAATATCGTTCGGCAACACCAGCAAGCGCACCACCAGATCCCGCTTCAACAATCCGTTTTCATCAAAAACCAGCTCGTCACCAGTCTGCCGATACATCTCCCTCAACGCGAGTCGTGAAAACTCTTTGTAGCCACTCACTTTCGAATACAAGTAGCCTGACTCGTCGTCAGCATACTTCAAATCCGGCAAGATAAACATCGACAACGCCGTCGAGCAGTCGCAAAACTGCACCGCATCGTACGCGTTCGTGTTGTAGACCATCGGCAAACGCAAACCATTTTGCGCCGCGAGAAAAATCGAACGCGCCATCTGCGGCGCAAAGTGCGTCGGCGAAACAAAATTAATGTTGTGACAACCACGCTCCTGCAGTTCCAACAACATCTCCGCGAGCCGTTCGTGAGTGACTTCATTCTTGAGCTGTTGTTTATGCGTTTGCGAGATCTGGTAGTTCTGGCAATAAACGCAGCGGAGATTGCAGTTGCCGAAGAAGATGTTACCTGCGCCTTTGTGCCGACGAGCGGTGGTTCTTCTCCGAAGTGTGCCGTGTAGGACGAAACGATCGGCAGACCGTCCTGAGTAACAGGCAGCGATGTCGTTATTCAGGCGATTGTTGAGACAGTCGCGCGGGCAGACGGTGCAGCGTTCAAGCAGACGCTCGAGCTGCTTCCACGCGCTGCTTGCAAGCACCTCCGCAGCAATCCGAGATACAAGGCTCGTCATGTGTCATGACGGCGAATCACTCATGACGTCTGAAGTGCACGAAGTGTGGCTTGTGTTGTTCGACGATCTCCGCGGGCGTGGCTCGTTTCGATTGCCGCCAGATGAAATCCATCTCCGCGTGAATCGTGCTGAGCGCCAGACGCGCTTCGAAGATCAGCAGATATGCTGCCGTAGAACAGAAAACACGCGCCGGCTAGTCCGAGGCCCACTGGAATCAGGTTGTGGCGCGGGTTGCCGGAGAACCCAACGAGGCCGATGGCGACGCTCGTAGCGACAAACATTCCGAGACTCAGATAAAACGTCACCATGCATCGTTGCAGCAAGCGCGCGCGGCTCGTGAGTTTGTCGAGTTGTTGAAAAATCAGCGCCTGGCGTTCGGTTGTTGCCTCGCCGTGTTCGTTCCGTTCCGGCATGTTTTCGAGCCGATCGGACAGGAACCGCACACGGTCCACCACGCGGCCCAATCGCGATGACGTCGACAAAATCATGCTGCCGCAGGCGGAAATCAGCACTGCGGGCGTGATCATGGCGGTCAACACGGCAATTGCAGAGTCAGAATCCATCGATGCTCTTTTATAATGGTGAATCCTGTAATCCTGTCAAAACGCCATGCGTCTCTGGCTCTCCAAAAACAGTGAAGTTCCGATTCGCGAACAACTGGTGACGCAGATCGTCCTCGGCATCGTCAGCAACGACTTGAAAGTCAGCCGAACGTTTGCCGAGCACGCGCGATCTGGCCCGCCGTTACGACATTCACGCCAACACCGTTAGCGCCGCATATCGCGAACTTGCGCGACGCGGTTGGGTCGAGTTTCGCAAAGGCAGCGGCGTTTACGTCCGCGCACGAACTGACGGCACACTCGAAGATGCAACTCGCACTCGATCAATTGATCTCGCGATTCTTCCGCCACCTGCGTGAGGAAGGTCACTCGCTCGCGGAAATCCAGGAGGCCGTGCGCGGTCTCGTTCTCAATGCAACGGCCGGATCATTTTCTGCTGCTGGAGCCGGATCCGGAACTGCGCGAGATACTCGTTGCGGAGATCTTAGCGGCTGCGAAAGTGAAAGTGAAAGGAGTTGGACCAGCGGATTTTGGCGGTGCTTGAACTGGGGCCGATGCCGCTCGTCTTGTACGGTCATCTCAAGAATTTGGCGATCGCGTCGATCCGGAGACGGATTTGCTTGTGCTTCACTCGGCTTCGAGTGGTGGAATCGTTCGTGGCGAGACAAAGCCTCCGCCGCGACGCGCTCGTCGCGATTGTTTCGCGGTGGCCGGAGTTTTTGCGTTGGGCGCGCACGATGCTGGTCGCGGCGGGACTCGACGCTGACGCGTTGAGTTTTCGCGACGCGCGCGAGCGTGATTGGGAGAAAGGGTTGCGATCGGCGACTTTTGTGATCACCGATTCGTTGATGGCGCCGCGCATACCCGCGGGTTGCGAGGTAAAGGTCTTCCGAGTGCTCGCAGAGTCGTCGTTAAAGAGATTCGCGACTACGCGGAACGGTTTTTCTGAGCCGAGCGCGATGCACGGGTGTTCATACATGAGCCTTAAGAGTGCACTCGACCCGGTTCTACTGCTCTTGGTCTTTCGTCGATGGCGAGGTGCGGACGTAGTTGACTACGTGCCAGCGTTCTTCTTCCCTCATTCGTCTTTCGCCGGCCGGGCATGATTCCGGTGATTCCTTTCGAGATTTCCAGAAGACTTCGCCGTCAGTCATCGCGGTCATCCGTTCTTTATTCGTCAGGTCGGCAGGTTTTCGGCGCAGTCTCGCGAGATTTGCTTCGTTGCCGGAACCGGCTTCACCGTGACAGAAAACGCAATTGCCTTTATCGCGTCGCGAGTAAAGCTCTTTGCCTTTGGCGATCGACTCGGGCGAAGTGGCACGGATTTTTCGTTTTGTCGGCGTCCTCAGGCAGTTCCCAGGTGTTTTTCGAGAAGTCCTGTTCGGGCGCCTTGCGCCGCGGCGGGCGGCGTGATCGATCTCGTATCGTTCTGATTCTGGTTCTTATTTGTGGTCGTGGAGCTGTTTGCGTTTTGAGCTGACGAGCTCGAGGTCCTGAAGGCACTCGCAAACAACACCGTCGTTACGAGCAACAAGGCAAACGCGATCAAACGCAGCGTGATTGACTTACATTTTTGGTCTTCTCCTTTGATCTTATTTCGTCCGCTTCCGGCGCACCGGAGCGCGCTTCGGTGCGGGCTTTGGTCGCAACAGCTTTGGCTTTCGGCGGGTTTGAAAAAGTCGGCGATCGCCTGTTCCGGAATGTCAGCCTCCCAGATGATCTCATTTTCTCTCGGCGTCATCTTGATGCTTTGCAAAACTGACTGCGCCTGCTTGTCAGGCACGGCGTTGAGTCCCTGCTGCATCAGTCCGGCCAGTAAGCCGCTGATGATTTTCGCGGTGTCGGGGTTATCGGCATTCATTGCACCGCGCACACTGAAGTTAGTTCCCGTCATTGTAACGGCAGCGTAGAAGTTGCCGAAAGCTGGTGTCGCAACGGCCATCGCGCGGCGTGGTTTCAGTGCCGAATAGACCAATCGCTTTGGCGAACGACGCCAGTGGCGTACCCGAAGCAGCGATTAACGCATTGGGATCGCGCAGCAACGAGTCGAGCGTGGCGGGGTTGATTCGACCTGTTCCCTCGGCCGCATCGACTGCTGATTTAAGATAAGGAAGATTTCCGATCGCGAGCGTGTTTTCGTTCATAGCACTACCGCGCCAATTTCCGCCAGCGACTTCAGCATCGGCATTTTTTCCGCCTGTTCGGCTATCGGATCGACTTTCATCAGCCCGATAACTTTCGACCCGTGTTTCTCCGTCCGCAGCCGGTTCTGAAGCGTGATTTCGGCGAGCGAAAACAGCGCCGCGGCGTTGAAGTCGCCGCCAACCACCGCCATGACGTCGGGCGCGATAAAGCTCAGGTCTCCCGCGGGTTTGTGAAAACGCAGCGCGATCACGAGATATTGAACGTTTGAGGGATCGAAACCGACGTCTTTTTTCATGTCCGCAAACGTCGCACGCATCTTCGCCAACTCTGCCGGCGGCATGAGTCGCGGCGCCGCATCGTTCAGAATTTTTTGCGGACTAACGTAGATGAGCACGTCTGCATCCGGCAGCGTGGATAGGGAGTTTGTCAGTGACTGCGCGGCCAGAGCGGGCGCGAGTGAGAAAAGGACGAGAAATGCCAGACCCAACTTAAAGAACGTGTATCGCAAAGGGGAACCTCCAGTGATGAAAAGTTGGACAATACTCGCACAAAGTGAATTTCCCGAAAAGAAATTTAACGTTTCCCGACTTCGCGATAACGAAAACAGCCGGAGTCGTGATCGTTTACCATTCCCACCGCCTGCATGAATGAATAGCAGATCGTCGAGCCGACGAATTTGAAACCACGCTTGAGCAGGTCTTTGCTCAACGCATCAGAAGCTTCCGTGTGCGCGGCGAGTGGTTGGGCGGGTTTGCGGCGCAGTGGTTTGCCATCGACAAAACGCCAGACGTACTCGTCAAAACTTCCGAACTCGCGCTTGACGTCGAGAAATGCGATCGCATTCGTCACCGCGGAATTGATCTTGAGACGATTGCGAATGATACCCGCGTCGTTCAGCAACGCGGCGATCTTTTTCTCGTCGTACTTGGCGACTTTATTCGGATTGAAACCGTCGAAGGCGGCGCGGTAGTTTTGACGTTTTCTGAGAATCGTTTCCCAACTGAGCCCGGCCTGTGCTCCTTCAAGAATCAGAAACTCAAAGAGGCGCGTATCATCATGGACCGGCACGCCCCATTCTTCGTCGTGATAGGCGATGGATAAGGGCGACGTGGCCCAGGCACAGCGCTTCGGCATGGGCGGCTATTTAGGCATAACAGCGGGGCTTTGAGCAAGGTCATTACAAAACAAAAGGCCGACAATAACATCGGCCTTTCAGTGGTCAAACTCAGTTACCACAAGGAGCTTTAGCCGGCTTTCCCGTCTTTGAATTTGTTCCGTGCCTTGATCGCTACGCCGGCCAGACCTGTGCCGAGGAGGAGTAACGTAGTTGGCTCCGGCACCGTTGCGTTAGCGCGAATGGTTGCACCGGCCGTGAAACCGGTTAACGTAATGGTGAAGGTTGTCCCTGGTGCAATTCCAGTCCCAGTACCGCCGATCACAAAATCAATGCTCTGGCCGTTAGAGGTAAAGTTGCTGAAGAACGGCCCGCCATTTCCCGTCCAAGTCAGCGGTTGAAAACCAGGTTGTTGAAAGACATGGAAGTCGAGAAAGGTCATGTTCGTGTTGTTGCTCAACACCACAGTCAACATGCCACCGGCGTTGGTCGTGCCCAGGATGAAAGGATCTAGATTGTTTATGTTTGTAGCACCTGCTCCCCCAGGCGTAAGTCCGACTACAGGATCTGCTTTAAGCGGTGCGGCAAAGAAACTCAACATTGCTACAGCGCCGAGAATACGAGCGAAATTACACACAATGTACCTCATGGGGTCACTCCTTTTGTGAGAGGTTGAGTAACGCAAGGGGTATGAGACTGTCGTTTAAGGGGTGTGTGGATCTTACGTCGGGCGATGTCGTGAGAACTACACGAGGAACAAGCGTCTTTTATACTTATCGAGCGTCGATGTCAATGCATTTTCCAGTTTGGAGTGCGGCGGCTTGACGCCGCTTTAGTTTCGAACACACACAGGCTAGAACAAAGCGGCGTCAAGCCGCCGCACTCCAAATAATGGAAAATCACCCGATCTTGCCCGTGAGGCATTTCACCACTGTAACGAGTTCGCGGATCTCGACCGGCTTCGCAACGTGCGTGTTGTAACCCGCCGCGATTGCGCGCACGCGATCCTGCGTTCGAGCGTAAGCCGTGAGAGCGATCGCGGGGATGTGCTCGCCCTGTTCACCTTCCAAATTTCGCACCTGCTTGATCAGGTTGTATCCGTCCGTATCGGCCATTCCAATATCGCTGATCAGGAGATCGAATTCCTCCTCGCGAAGCAGTTCGAGCGCCTGCGCGGCCGAAGCAGCGCCCCGCACTTTGGCGCCGTGTTCGGCGAGATCGATCGTGAGTAAATCCAGCGCGTCTAACTCATCTTCAACCACGAGGATCCGCATGTCCTGGAGATCGACTTCCGTCAACTGGTCCTGCAATGGCAACGCCGGCGGCACGCTCTCGAGACTCAATTCCAGACTCGGCAGCGGCAGCTTGACCGTAAAAACCGCGCCTGCGCGCGAACTGCCATTTTCCACTCCAATTACACCGCCGTGCAGCTCCACCAGATGCCGCACGATCGCCAGCCCGAGTCCAAGTCCGCCGTGAGTGCGTGTAGTCGATCCGTCGGCCTGCCGGAAACGCTCGAATACGTGCGGCAAAAACTCCGGCGCAATACCTGGTCCAGTGTCACTGACCTCGATGTCCGCGTAAGTTCTATCCTGTGTCACGCGAACGCCGATAACACCGCCAGACGGCGTAAACTTCAAAGCGTTGGATAAAAGATTCCACACCACCTGCTGCAAACGATCCGCATCGCCCGCGATGGGCTTGAGTCCTTTCTGGTAACTCGTCTCGATCCGGATCTCCTTTGCTTCAAGTGCCGGCCTGACCGCGTCGAGTGCGGCGTTGACGACGGAAACGAGATCTACCGGTCCAAGATGAAGTTGAAGTTTACCGGTGATGACGCGCGACACGTCGAGGATGTCTTCGATGATCTGTTTTTGCGCCCAAGCGTTTCGTTCAATCACTTCAATCGCGTGAATCGAGCTTTCGCTATCGAGGCGTCCTGATTTCAGTATGCGCGACCAGCCGATAACGGCGTTGAGCGGCGTGCGCAGTTCGTGTGAGAGCGTGGCGAGAAACTCGTCTTTCAAACGATTAGCTTTTTCAGCATCGGTGCGCGCCGCGCGTTCGCGCACGAGCAGTTGGGCCAACTTTTCTTCAGTGCGTTTGCGCGCGGTGATGTCGCGCTTGATGCTGATGTAACAGAGCGGCTCGCCGAGTCCGCTGCGCATGGTGAAAACCGAGAGCTCGATGTTTCTTTCTTCACCGCTTTTGGTGCGGCAAATCGCTTCGCCCGAATACTCTCCCGTGTCTCTGAGCTGGGTGAGAATGGTCTGAAACGTTTTTTCGCCGAGATAAATAGCCGGTGTCTTGCCCTCAAGATCGTGGTCCGCATACCCCAGCAAGGTGAAGTGAGCGCCGTTTTGCTGAAGATACAAGCCTTCAGGATCGACAATCGCGATAGCTTCTTTCGAGTGTGAAAAGATTTCGCGGTAGAGAGCCGCGTCCAGTTCTACAGGACGAGCGGTCGGCTCAGCGGGTACTTCTCGAGGTGAAAAAGCCTCTCGTGACATGGCAATGCCCCAACAGTGCAAGGGGAAAACCTGAAAAGGGGGTCTTGCCGGGTAAAAAGATATTAACACTAAACCGGAGAACGGGTTAACCCATGCTCGTTCTTAGGAGTTTGTGCTTTGTATTTTGACTGGGGTTTCGGAGCGTACGGATTCGTAAACGGCGTTCACGAGTTCGACTGACATCAGACCGTCGAATGCGGTAACCAGGGGCGGTGTGCCGTTCACAATCGAATCGATGAAGGCGCGATCCTCCTGTACGTAGCCCCATTTTTCTTCTTTGGGTAACTGCTGCATGATCTGTTCGGTGAAGTGACCTTCGAGATTGTGGCTGTAGGTCAAACTCTCCATCTCGCGCGTTACCAGAGTGGCGTGATGAGAAAAAACTTCCACGCGTTCGAAGGGAAACAACCAGCTTGCATCCGCCGCGGTCGCAAACGTGGCGTGCATTCCATTCGCGAATTTCAGGAGCACTGAGAAATCGTCGAGTCTCTTTGTACTCGTGAGTGGATCCAAGCGCGTGCAGACTTTCCACTTCGCCAAACAGAAACCGCATCATGTCGAACATGTGAATCGGGGTTTCGTAAAGAAAGCCGCCCGTGATCTCAGGGTTGCCGGTCCATTCGGGTTTGAGCAGTTCGCCACGGTTCATCTTCACGTGAGCTGAGTGGGGCGTGTGCGTTTCGGCGAGCATCCGTTTCAGACTGATATAGACTGGTGCGAAGCGCCGGTTATGGCCCACCTGAAAAACTGTCGGGAGCCGCGTTTGCTTTTTCGAAGACCGCGCGAGCATCCGAGATGTTGGTCGCGAGTGGCTTTTCGCAGAAGACGTGTTTGCCGGTTTCGATCGCGGCGAGTGCAAGCGAAACGTGCTGCGTGTTTGGCGTAGTGATGAAGACGGCATCGGAACGTTCGAGCAGTTCGAGAGGCGTGGCGACGGCGACGGCGTTGTGCGTACGCGCCAGACGTTCAGCGCACTCTGGAACCACGTCGTGGACTGCGCTGATGTTGCACGCGATCGTCGCGCGCGAGTACGCCGGTGTGCACTCCCGCGATGTATCCGGCGCCAACAATTCCGATCTTCAGTTTATCTTTCATTTAATATTTGTGACGTATGTGCCTTTTTGTGGCTCATGCTTTCAATACTTGCTCCGTGGCTGTACGTGCGTCGCGGGCGAGTTCGAAAGGATCCCTGGCCCAATACTCCGGACGGAAGATCTCGACACTCGCCACTTTGTCATAACCGATACGCCTGAACGCAGACACGATCTCGCGTAACGGGAGGATGCCGAGTCCCGGAAGCAGCCGGTGGCGGTCTTCGAGTTGCTCGCGTGGCAGATTTTCCGCGTCGTTGATGTGAAAGATCTGAATCAGTTTCGGATCGAGAGCTCTCGATCATCTCGAACGTCGAGCTGCCGGCGTAGAAGTGAAAACTGTCGATCGACGAGTCCCAGATCTTCGCGATCTGCCTCACGCACGATCTCAGCGGCGAGATCGAGCGTGGGCACACTGCATTCGGTTTGTCCCAGGAATTCAAAAGCGAGAGCAACCTCGTGACGCGCCGAGATATCGCAGAGTTCGTTTAACACTTTCACTGACTCCCCAACGATGGTTTCGCGATCAGCGCCGCCCGGCGGCAGTGGTCCGGGAACGACGACGATGCACGGACAGCCGATCGCGGCGGCAATGCGGCTGAGTTCCTCACACTCCTGTTTGATTGCTTCGTACGCGTGAGCGTCGCGAAAAGTGATGTGCTCGATGGAGTTAATGCTTAGCGGCGAGAGCCCGGAATCGGTAAAAAGATCTTTGAGTTCTGACGGTCGATTTCTCTTTGAGAAAAGCTCGGAGTTTTGCGGCCCAAATCTCCAGATAATCGAATCCCGCGGCCTTCGCTGCCTGTAAATCCGTGGCAAGATCCGCGCGCATCGTGGTAGCGCCGTTGAGTGCAAGTTTCATAAATAAGATGGTTGTGCTCGGTAGTGGCGAAGAGAATAACACGGACGACTTTCCGGGTTTGACTTCTCGCGGGTATTAGTTGTAAAAGTGGCTCCCTAAGCTAAACTTATCCGCATCCCTACTTCCCGGTCTGGCACCGGGAATCGGTTTTTAGAAATCAGAAGGAGACACAAATGGCTCTACGACTTGGCGACATAGCACCCGATTTCACAGCGGACACCACGGAAGGCCCCATTAGCTTCCACGAATGGATCGGCGACAGCTGGGCAGTTCTGTTCTCCCATCCCAAGGACTTCACGCCTGTCTGCACTACCGAACTCGGCTACGTAGCACGCTGCAAGCCCGACTTCGAAAAGCGCGGTGTGAAAGTGATCGGACTCAGCGTGGATCAAACTGAATCACACAAGCGCTGGGCCGAGGATATCAAAGAGACCCAGGGAACGGCGCTCAACTTCCCGGTGATTGCCGACCCCGACCACAAGATCGCTGAACTTTACGACATGATCCACCCGGAGATCAGTGACGTGTTCACGGTCCGCTCAGTGTTTGTTATTGGCCCAGACAAGAAGATCAAGTTGATGATCACTTATCCCGCCAGCACCGGTCGAAACTTCGACGAGATCCTGCGCGTCATCGACTCATTGCAGTTGACCGCGAAATACAGCGTTGCGACGCCGGTTAACTGGAAAGACGGCGACGACGTGATCATCGTACCGTCGTTGTCGGATGAAGCGGCGAAGGAGAAGTTCCCGGGCGGCTGGAGAGCACCGAAGCCGTACCTGCGCATTACGCCGCAGCCGAACAAGACTGCCGCTCACGGCGATACGGCCGCGAAGACCGCCTCGTAATAGTTAGGCCACAAAGAAGCACATAACACACAAAATATTTCTCTTTGTGTTCTATGTGCTTTTTGTGGCTTTACTTTTCTTTATTCCACTTAAAGACGCTCAGGATATTCGAGAAGTCGTCGGTCCAGACCTTGCTCGTGCCTGAGCTCTGCAACAGCCGCGCGTTTGGATCATTCGCGAGCGTTCCATAGTCTGCACTATCGCGCGCCATCACCACCCAGTGTGCCGGATCCTTTCCGTTCGGTTGCGCCGGAGTCATGTCGAGGAGCGAGAGACAACTCAAGTTTCGACTGCGCGCGAGATCCGCAACCACTTCACTGAGATCCAGGTTCCGGTTTGAAATGTGAAATACGATCAAACCACCCGGCGCGAGTTTTGAGACGATAAAGATCGAGCGCCTGCTGCGTCATCAAGTGAACTGGAATCGCATCGCTACTAAACGCGTCCAGCACAAGCAGATCGTAAGAGCGATCCTGCGCGTCGTGCAGCTTCAACCTGGCATCTCCGAGCACGATATCCACCGGCGCGGCGGCACAATCACTCAGGTAGCTGAAGTAATCAGGCGAGCGCGCGACTGACACGACCGCGGGATTGATCTCGTAGAAGGTCCAGCGTTCGTTTGGTTTTGCATAACTGACCGTGGCGCCTGTTCCGAGTCCGATAATCGCGACTTTCGCGTTCGCATTCGCGCGAGAGCTTTCAAAGACGGTAAAGATTCGCCCGAGCGGGCCTTCGCGGTGGTAATACGAGAGCGGCTCGCAACGTCGATCAGGCGTGGTGCTTTGCCGTCCGTGAACAGTGCTGCCGTGAAGAAACGAATGAAGGTTACGACTGTGATCGTTTGTAACTCGCAGTACGCCAAAGAAGTTGCGTTCGGCGTGTAGCGTGGTCCGGCCGCCGCCAGTCATCAATCCCGCGGCGAGGATCACGGCGCCGAGCGATAGTGCAAAGCGCACCGGGCGTTTGCGCAGCGGATAGCTGACGAACAGAGGCACGGCGACGACGTAGAGTGAGCCGCCCATCTGGCTGGGAGCAAAGCGATCTACGACCCACCCAAGACCGACAGTAAGCACAAAGATCAAAATCGGAAGCGCGAAGTCGAGCCGTCGTTGTTTGTTTTCGCCCTGCGCTGTTACTGCATACGGCAGCAGGAGACACGAAAGCAGGATCGCGAGTGGATATTCAATCACGGAGCGGAAAAGCAGCGGCGCGGCGAGAGCGTTGAAGATTCCTCCAAGTACGCCGCCCAGCGAGAGCCACACGTAAAACTCACCTAAGTAACGTGGTCCGGGACGATCGGCAGCGAGACGCCCGTGACACATCAACGCCGCGAAGAAGAAATACGCGAGATGCAGCAGGATCAGCATGCGCGAGCCGCGGCCTGAAGAATCGGCGAGATAAAGCATCAACAGGACGACGGTCGCACCCGGAACGACCAGATCCGCGAGACGCGGCGAAAAGAGCGGCTTGCGCGCAAACGCAAAGACCATCGTAAGCAAGTAGAGCGCGAGCGGAATGATCCACAACAACGGAACGGAGGCGATGTCGGTCGTGATGTAGTTTGTCACTCCGAGCATCAAGCTCGACGGCGCAAACGCTAAAAGCAGCCAGCGCATGCGACGGTTGAGAGCCGGCTTTGCTTCGAAGTTTTCCTGCTCGACCACGACCTCTTCCGCGTTCGACTCTCTCGAGCGCCAGAGCATCAGGGCGTGAAGTCCGATGAGCAACACGAGCACTGCGTAAGCCGCGGTCCAGAGCCGGCCCTGCGCGCGCAGCGTAAAGAACGGCTCCATGAGTGCGGGGTACGCGAGGAGCGCCAGTAAACTCCCGGCATTCGAGGCTGAGTACAAAAAATAAGGATCGCGTGCTGACTCCGCCGGCGTTCGCGAAAACCATTTCTGAAGAAGCGGGCTGTTGCTCGAGACGATGAAGAACGGAAGACCGACAGAAGCGCCGAGACACAGCAGGAGCCAGAGCGAAGGATTGTCGCTTGGCGGAACTGAATTCACCCACGAAGAGGAAAGCCCGATCGGTAAACTGATGAACGCGAGGCAGAGCATCGCCAGTTGGACCACAAGCTGGCGTTTCAACGGCCAGCGTGACACGAGCCGCGCGTATGCGTAACCAGCCAGGAGGACAGCCTGGAAAAAGAGCATGCAGGTGTTCCACACCGCCGGCGTGCCACCCAGGAGGGGCAACAGCATCTTCGCGATCATCGGTTGGATCGAGAAGAGGAGGGCGGAACTGACGAATATAGTGACGCCGAATAGCAGCGTGGCCGAACGTTTAGTTTTCATGCGTTGGATCGTGAGGAAAGGACCAAAATCAATATAAATATGCCGGATGGAGAGTGTCAAACAAAATGTTTTGGAGTGCGGCGGCTCGACGCCGCTTTTATTCCCCAGGGCGAATCGTCGATGAAAGCGGCGTCAAGCCGCCGCACTCCAAAGTGCTGAAAAACCGGCTAAAATGCGCGACGATAGCGCGGAGAGATCCAGTCAGATACAATCCGTGTAAATCTTAATGAAGCGAAGTATTGTCCTCGTTCTGGTGTTGCTATTCTGCGCGGTGGCGTTGCACTCGCAAACTGCCGATCAGGACGACGTCGTTCGCGTAGATGCAGACGTTACCAATCTCCCCTTCACGGCGATGGATAAACAACGCCGGTTCATCACGACTCTGCGCGCCGAAGATCTTCGAGTGCTCGAGGATGGCGTGCCGCAGCAACTCTTTACTTTCCAGCGTGAAACGGATCGTCCGCTCGCAATCGCGTTTTTGATCGACGTCAGCCGTTCACAGGAAAACACCCTGCCCGACGAGAAAGCAGCGGCGCGGCTGTTTATCGAAAAAGTAGTGGAGTCGAATAAAGATCAGGTGGCGATCGTCCCTTTCGCTAATCTCCCTTATCTCGAGCAGGGACTGACGCGCGACCTGTTGAGCGTGTATCGCGTGTTGCAGCGTGTGGAGGTCGCGATCCCGGCGTACCTCGGCGCCGGCCGCCCGCTCTCCGGGATTCCAACTGGTCCAGGTTTACCGGCGATTCCTGAAGAGGGTACGACTGCAATCTGGGATGCGGTGGCGTTGACGTCGAGCAATGTCCTCGCGAATGCTACCGGCATCAGGCGACGTGCGATCATTCTGCTGACGGATGGTATAAACACGAGTGGACGTCTCGAGCCGAAGGAAGCCGTCAACCGCACGCTTGCGGCTGAGACTGTTATTTACGTGATTGGCATCGGTAACAAGAGAGATGGAGTTGACCGCGGTACGTTGCGTGACCTGGCCCAACGCACCGGCGGGCGGGCGTTCTTCCCCGACAAGAATCTCGATCTAAACGCAGCCTTCGCGGAAATCGAACGCGAACTCAGAACTCAGTATCTGCTCGCCTATTCCTCATCCAACAAACGCCGCGATGGTTCGTATCGAAAAATAACGATTGAAGTTACAAATCCTGAGTTGCGGAAAGATAAACTGGAGATCCGGCATCGTCCCGGTTATTACGCAAAGACGGGATCGTAAAACGGAGCCGGTAATGCCATATCAAAAACTACAACTCGGAGACGCCACGCACGAAATTCTGTCGTGGGCCAACCACGACTTCAGTATTGAAGAACAAGCGATGTTGCGTAACGTGTCGCGTTTGCCGTGCCTGTTCAGGCACGTCGCACTAATGCCCGACGCGCACCTGGGCAAGGGAAGCATGGTCGGTTCGGTTGTGGCCACGAAAGAAGCGGTAATTCCGGCAACAGTCGGCGTGGATATCGGTTGCGGGATGATGGCCGTCAAGACACCGTTCAAGAGCGGCATTCTGGATGGCAAGTTGAAGGAGCTGCGTTTGCAGATTGAAGCAGCGATTCCGGCCGGGTTTAGTGAATATAAAGATTCCGTAGACGAGTCGTCTCACTGGGAAGGTTGGAAAGACTTCAATGAACTTCACAAGGGCGTCCAGGATCGTAAAGCGAAAGCGATGAAGCAGCTTGGTACTTTGGGTGGCGGTAATCACTTCATCGAAGTTTGTCTCGACACGGAAAATTACGTTTGGTTGATGCTGCATTCCGGCTCACGCAACATCGGCAAGGAACTCGCGGAACGTCACATCTCGACGGCGAAAGGCTTGTGGCGTTTGAACGAGTTGCCGTCGCCCGATCTCGCTTACTTTATTTCCGGCACTCCGGAGTTTCAGGCGTACTGGAAGGATTTGAAGTGGGCGCAGGCGTATGCGATGAAAAATCGCGAGATCATGATGACGCGCCTGTTGCACGTATTCAACAAGCTGTTCAATCATCGCCAACCTTTCAAGCCCGAGCTGGCGGTTAACTGCCATCACAATTACGTTGCGCTCGAGAAGCATTACGGAGAAGAAGTTTTTGTTACGCGGAAGGGCGCGATCAATGCGGGGGCTGGAACTTACGGCATCATTCCGGGATCGATGGGGGCGAAGTCGTTCATAGTCAAAGGCCGCGGCCTGGCGGAGAGTTTCAACTCCTGTTCACACGGAGCGGGACGCAGGCTTTCACGCGGCGCCGCCAAGCGTGCGTACACGAAAGAGGACCTTGTGCGCCAGACTGCGGGGGTTGAGTGCCGCAAAGACGAAGGCGTGCTTGATGAAATTCCCGGTGCTTACAAATCCATCGAGGCAGTGATGAAGAACCAGCAGGACCTGGTGGAAGTGGTTGCCGAGATCAAGCAGGTGGTTTGCGTGAAGGGATAAGACTGGTTAGAGCAGGATTTCAGGATTTTCATGATTTACAAGATTTGCTTCTTAATCATGTATCTTGAAAATCCTGAAATCCTGCTCTAAAAATTAATTGACGAATCCGGCGTCCTTGCGGTATGGTGCTCACCCACTTCAGAGAAGTAGGTCCAACGCTATGCTTCGAATAAGTTACATCTTCTCATAATCCTTTCGCGACCAGCCGGTCGTGACCTCTAAGTTTATTTAACGAAATCTGCGAAACACCCTGGAAAGCGTGTGTGCGTTTTGGGCATAGAAGACTTTATCCGTGACGCGCTTCACAAACCGCACGACTACGTCGCGTATCACGTCGGGCGGGAACTCGCGAAGCTGCATCCCGGAAAGACAATCGTATCGGGCCAAACCGGGTACTTTGACCTGGAGGCCTTCGTGTCCGCCGAGAAATGTTCGGTGGTTGAGCACAAGTCTGTCTTTCATCACGTCAGGACGGAATGGGAAAGCGATGGCAAAGGGTTGGAAGAGCGAATTCAGAACTCCTGGCTCAACGTTTTTTGGAAGGGCCAACTGTTTGAGGTTGTGCTGATATCGTTCGCCGAGGCCTGTTACCAGCGTCGTCATCACTGGATCGTCGCCGATGACAAAAAGATCGCGGACGAGTTTTACAACGCGGTTTGTGAATGGGCCTGCGAAGCGCGCGGCGAGATACTGGTCTTTCACGAGGGTGTTTTCGTGAAAGAAAAACAACTTTTCGAAGCGATCAAGACCGCCACGTTCGACAATCTCATTCTGTACGGCGCCCTGAAACAGCAGATACAGAACGACTTTCAGCAGTTCTTCAACTCGCGCGAGATTTACGAGCGTTATCGCATTCCCTGGAAGCGCGGTGCAGTCTTTATTGGCCCACCCGGAAACGGAAAGACACACACGCTCAAGGCGCTGATCAACGGGCTCGACAAGCCGTGTCTCTACATTCGCAGTTTCAAAGCGGAGTATGGAACCGAACAGGAGCACATGGCGGAAGTGTTCAGACGCGCGCGCAAGGCAAGCCCGTGTGTCGTCGTGCTGGAAGATCTTGATTCGATGATCGACAACAACAATCGCGCCTTCTTTCTGAACGAGTTGGACGGGTTTCAAACAAACACGGGCGTGGTCGTACTCGCGACGACCAACCATCCCGAAAAACTCGATCCGGCGATTCTCGATCGGCCGAGCCGTTTCGATCGGAAGTACTATTTTCAACTGCCGGCGGAGAAGGAGCGTCTCGTATACATTGCCAGGTGGAATGCAGAGCTGCAGCCGGAGTTGCGCATGACGAAAGGTGCGGCGTACGCGTTAGTGCGTGAGACTGAAGGCTTCTCGTTTGCGTACTTGAAGGAGCTGGTGGTCGCTTCGATGGTCCAATGGATATCGTCCGGAGGAGGTGGAGCTATGGACGATGTGATTTTGGCACAGGTGAAAATGCTTCGCAGCCAGATGGGCCACGATAACGCACAAAGCGCTACAGGCTAGTGGCTCATCGCATAGATCACGACGTTGATTCCGACCTTGTATGCAGGCAAGCCGTACTTCACCGGATAGCTAGGCTCGTTGATCCATTCCCATGCGTCGCCGAGATCCGAATTGCGCGCGAGGAATGCAACCAGCCGGCCGTCTTTGTTCTCGATGCCCATGTAGTACGGAACTACGCCGCCTTTTTCCGACGTGATGCCGCGCTGTGCGTTGTAGACGTTCGGCACCTGGACCACTTCTTCAACGTCGAGATACGAGTGGAAGATCGGATGGCTCAGGGGCAGATCCTTGATCTCATACTCGGGCAGGATCTTCTTGAACTGTTCCTGCACGTTTTGCCACTCGTATTCGCCCCAGAAATCGTCGAGGAAGATAAAACCGCCGCGCAGGATGTACTCGCGCAAGCGTGCGGCTTGTTCGGGTGAGAGTTCCATGAAACCGGGTTCGACGATGTAGATGAGCGGGTAATCAAACATTCGATCGTCGAGGATTTCGAGCGCTTCCGGACGCGGCGCGATCTTCAGATTTGTTCCGGCCCATTCACGCAGGCCGACGATAAAGTTGTTATCGGCTTCAGGATAGTCAGTGGTCCATGTGCCGCCGCCGTAGTAGCCGCGACGACCGTAGCCACGCATCGGCGATTCGTAGATCGTGCGGACAAAGGTGAACTCGCCGAATGATGCGCCTGCTTGTGGCGTCTCGGAAGTCGGGCGACGTCGCTGGCGAAAGTTGCCAAACTCGTCAAACGGCCGCTGACCGACGGTTGGAATGAGCAGCGCCGCGAGTAGCGTTGTGGGGAGGATTAGGCGTTTGAGAATTCGGATGATCATAAATAAATTGTATTTTGGAGTGCGGCGGCTTGACGCCGCTTTATTCTCGATGTGTGTGTTCGAGACTAAAGCGGCGTCAAGCCGCCGCACTCCAAATGCTCACTGCCTTGGCCGGGCGCCTGACAACCTCCTGTAATACTCTTCCACCGCACGGCGATACTTCTCCGGCGCCGCACCTTCATCCCGCAGCCGCAAATTGGTGCGCCCGCTTTGTTGCTGCACCGCGCGACTCAACTCCAACTCGAGTTGCCGCAACGGCTCAACCACATCCGCTTTCAGTAGTGCCGCGGTAGCCGCATCACCTTCCATGCGACCATCGGCGAGCCGCTTGAGCTCTTCGATCACTTCGTCGAGTCGCCCCGCGCCCATTCCGGTTGCGCCCCACTCACGTCGCAAATCCTGCGCTTCACGCAGCCGCTCGCGTATCTCGGCGGGAAGTTGCCGGCTGTCGCCCCAGCCGTCTCCCATCGTTCCCATGCGGTCAGTGCCGGAGCGTTGTCTTCTCCCGTCGGATGGACTCCCATTTTGAGTGCCGCCCGCTTGCTGGCCACCTTCCTGTTGACCACTCTGCGATCCCTGTTGGCCCTGTTGGCCCTCCTGCCCCTGGCCCTGCTGACCTTGCGATCCTTGTTGACCCTGTTGTTGTCCCTGCTGTTGGCCTTGTTGACCCTGTTGTTGGCCCTGTTGACCTCGTTGCCCCTGTTGCTGCCCCTGCTGATTTCCTTGTTGCTGCCCATTGCGCCGCGCAGCGTTCTCATCCAAACGACGTCGCAACGAATCAAGATTGTCCGCGAGTTGCCGCGTGCGATCGAGATTCTCCTCCGCACTCGATCCATTCGCCCCGCGTGCGCTTTGTTCCGCCGCCTGAAGCTTTTCGGAAAGGTTGTTGAGACTACGCTCAATCGCGCGCTCATCGGAAGATCGATCACCAGCGCCCTGTTGTTGTTGACCGCCATTCAAAGACTGTTTGCCTTCACGAATGCGATCCGCAACCCGGTCGCGCGCCAGCGAATCAGCCGCATCCTTTAGTTGCCGTCCCGCGCGTTGTTGACCCTGACTGCCCGAACCCATCGAACGCGCCGACTGCTCGATATCCTGTTGCAGACTATTAACAGTGTCGGCAAGCGTGTCTTTTCGTTCAGCCAACTGCTCGCGCGTTTTCTTCGAGTTTTCATCCTGCGCATTCTGTCCGTCGCGACGTGTCAGGTTTTCCATGTCTTTCGCGATCTCACGCTGTCGCGACGCAGCTTGCGCTGCGCGTTGGCGCAAGTCGGAAATCTGTTGCTGGCGTCCTGATTGACCTGACTGCCCACCACGCTGTCCGCTCGCGCCGCTCATCTGTTGCAGACGTTGCTGGGCCTGCTGCAATCGGTCCAACGCCTTTTCGTTCTGCGCGATCGACTCTTCTGAGTTCGCACGAGCCGCAGCCTGCGCCTTCTGCATTTCATCAGCAGTTTGATTTAGCTCGCGACTCAACTCCTGCATCTGCGCGTTGCGGCGTTCGCGCGAAAGACGTTCCAACTCTCTCGCCGCCTTACGCGTCTCCTCTATCAACTCCTGTTGCTGCCGCTGATTACTGCTCGATCCGTTTGCCGCGCCCTGCTGTCTGCGACGCTGTTCTTCGAGAGCCTTTTGCTGGCGCCGCGCCAGTTCTTCCAAACGCCGTTCAGCTTCACTCTTCTGCTGTTCGGCTTGTTGTTGCTGGGCACGCTGCACGGTCTCATACTGATTCTTCATCTTGTCCAGTTCGAGATCGAAGAGACCCGCCAGCTCCTGCTGTTCTCTTTCACCACCGCCGCCACCGCCGCCATTGTTTTGATTGCCAAAAGCGACCTGCACTTCGCGAAAGATCGCGTCGGCGGCGAGCAGTCGTTGTAACGCGCGTTGCTCCGGCGGAAGGGCATCTTTACCTTGCTCTTTTCGCAACGGAGGCGGCGCGCCTTCCATCTCCTTCGCCGCCTGTTTCAGATGCTCGGCCATCTCGGCCACCTGCTTCTTGCCGTCGACGTCGCCGAGTCGCCGGCCCATGCGATCGAGAAACTCGATCGTGTCAGTCCGCAGTTTTTCCTGACCGGCAGCCACGGCTTCGTACCCATCTTTGCGTTCCTGCTCGGTGTATTTCTCGCCTTCGCGAATGAGGCGATGCGTCGCCGCGATCAGATCTTTTTGCCGTCGCGAAAGTGCGTTCTGGTCCTGGTCGCCACCCTGACCACCACCGCCGCCGCCGCCACCCTGCTGTTGCGATTGGCGATACTCCATCTCAAACGGTTTGACTTCGATGAAGTAAATGTCGCTGGTTGATTCGTTACTCGCGTCGCGCGCCTTCGCGAAATACGAGATGAAATCGCCGGGCTTGAGATTGTATTCCTCGAGAAAGAAAGTGTACGCGCCTGAAAGTGACTGCGCTGACTCGCGCGTCAGTTGCTGGAGGTTGACAGTCTTCTCCTCACCGCCATTGACGGAGAAATGAAGATTCATCGAGACCACGCCGTAGTCGTCTTCCGCACGCGCCTGGGTGAAAACTTCTTCGAGACTGGTCGCTTTCTTATCACGCCCGGGTTTGTCAAAAGAGATTACCGGTGGCTGGTCTGTAAGCAGGGAGACGTCGTATTCATTTGAGCCTCGATACGCTTCACCGTCCACGCTAACGAGTTCGATGTAATAGCTGGTGTCGCCCGCTACGGTTAACTGGCCCACGAAGTCCGAGCCCTGTAGTTTCATTTCCGTCTTTTTGCCGTCGGGAAAGACGATGTTTGCCGCGCGCACTTTGCCTGAAAGTTTTGCGGTGATGGTTGCGACGGTTCCCTTCAACGCCGCGATGTCGCCGCCGTCTTCGACGGCTTTAGTCGGAAGATTCGTGAACGCGGGGAAGTTGAGTGTCAAATCGAGTTGTTTGACAAAAGGCAGATCGACGACGTTGAGTTTGAACACGTCGGAACGAACGTTGTTTGACTCGACAAAGTATTCCATCGAGTCCTGGATGTTGAAGATCGAAAAACGAAAGTCAGCCTTTGCTTTCGCGGGTTCCATCGTCTGGCCCTGAAAGTCGTCTTTGGATCCGAGTGGACGCGCGAAGACCGTCACCTGCTGCGAATCAAAGTTAACGAGCGTCGCAAGAATGTCCTGGTCCGAACCTTTCGGCACGCGCGCTGTGCCGGGCCTGACCTTGATGCTCATCGCATTTGTAGACGCGGCGAGCGTGGTCGGCGTCACCAGTTGCGTAACGCCCTGCGATATCTCGCGTGGTCCCCACTTCAACACACCCGCGAAAAGTAAAAGACTCGCGAGCGCCGCGCCGCCGTACAACAAGAGCCGCGAACGGCGAATGACGTTTCCGACGTCAAGCATCGCCGAAACACTATTCGCGTCCTGGTAGAGACGATTAACGATGGCCGGCGAGATGCGGGAGTCAGGTGCTTCTCGGGAAAATTCCACCGCCGTGACGAGACGATCTTCAGTGCCGGGCGAGTGCTCTTCGATAAGGCGCGCCAGACGCGCGTCGCTGATTCGTTTCAGGAGCGGGCGCAGGAGGGCGAAGTAGATCGTGGCGAGGACCATGAGCAGTGCGCCGATACGCAACACGAGCAACGCGTTACCGTTGTAGCGATAACGATGCGCGCCCCAGCCTGTCAGTAACAGGACAACGGCGACGACGCCGACGCTGATGGCAACGCCACGCAGCGAAAGCAGGAGTTGCCGCCGCGAGCGCGCGCGACGCAGGAGATCCTGGAGCACGTTGGTTTCAGGGCTCATGATTTATCCCCTCTCAACCGATCATTTTTACCATCCGGGTGCGACGTGCGAGGGCCGATTCGATCAGCAGCAATACTAACGCGATCAGCAGCAATGACCACCACACTTTTTGCCGTCCCTCGATTTCTTCGCCGCTCAGATTGCTTTGCGCGGCACTGCCTTCCGCGCCGCCCGCGCCACCCGTTACGCCGGCAACGAATTGAGCAAAATCCAACTTCTTAAAATCACCTTCCGCACCGTCTATATTCACTGCCGAGAAGCCCGGCCGTTCCTGGTAACGCAAACGATAAAAGCCGGGTTCACGCGCAGTCACGAGCAGATCTCCATCCGGCGTCACTCGTGTTTCCGACAATCTCGCGCCGCCCGGAGTATCGACGGCAGGCGGCGCGGCTTCCCCATCTTTCGCGACCGTGAAAGTTTGGCCCAGGCCATACCACGGGTTCTCTTCGCGCGAACCGGCGTACCGCACCATCTGATGAATAAACGGCAGATAGAGCGGCGTGAGTGGCAGATCGTTCCAACTCGGCCCGAGTGACGAAGTGAATAAGAGGACGCGTCCTTTGCCTGCGCCGGCTTCGACGAGTGCCGGACTGCCGTCTTCAAATCGTGCGAGGACGGCGGCTTTCGTGGCTGGTTCGGAACGGAAATAACCGATGACGTTTGCGGCCGCCAGTCTGCCGCTTTCCTGAAACACCTGGAAGATCGGATGATCGAATTTCACTTCCGTGATGGCAACGCTCTCGCCCGCTTTTGTTTGCACCGGTTCACGCAAAGTTGCCGGAGTGATCCGCTGGAGCGCCGTGTTGAAGGTGTCGACCTGCTGTTCGTGGTCCGGTGGAAACGATCATCTGCCCGCCTGCTTCGACAAACTTCACGAGCGTGTCGGCGAGTGCCGGAGAGAGCGGTCCACTGTCGTTCAAAACCACGAGCGAGTATTCCGAGATGCTGCCGGGATCGACCGAACCGGTGCTCTTGATCGTGAACGTGAAAGGCAGGTCTTCGTTTGTGGTCAGGGCACTCTGAAGATGCAGACTGTCGCTTCGGCCACGTGCCGCACTCTCGACGATCAAAGCTTTGGCCGGAGTTTCACGCCTGAGCGTGAAGTAAAAACGATTGTCGGGCGCAAAATCGTTGGCAACGATATCGATCGTGCAGCGATTGACGCCGTCGTTGAGATTGAAGCCCGTAAACTCGACCACCCGCGAATCGCGACTGTTGAGACTGATGTCGCGCTTCTCGACGGTTTGCTCGTTGATCTGGAAATCAACCTGGACGTGATCTTTTGGCGTGTCGCCGAAATTACTGACGTGGACCACGAGATTGTCCAGATACTTCTGACCAAAAACCGCCCCTCGTGCTTCGACGTTCGTGATCGCGACGTTTTGCTGGGGATTGTTTCCCGCGACGTCCAGCGTCGTGAGTTGCGTGCTGTTTGCGAGTTTGAAAGTCGCACTCGCCTGCGTCCAGCCGGGCATCTGAAAATCCGAGATCATCACGATCCGTTTTGGACCAGTAGTTTCGATCTCGCCCAGCAGCGACTCGGCGCCACGCAATGCCTGTTCGTAATCGGTGCCGTCCCAACCCGCGCCCAAACTCCTGACCGCCATTCGCAGGCGGTTTTTGTCAGACGTAAAACGATTCACGACCGAGTAACGCTTATCAAAACTCAGGAGGGCGATCTGTTCATCAATTCGGGCTTCGTCGAGCGTCGACTCAGCGCGTTTCTGTGCTTCGGCAAACAACTGTTCCCGACGCATGCTGAGCGAGTTGTCGATCAGAATTACAGTCGCGCCCGCGGCGCTGTTGTCTTTCGCGGCGCTACCGCCGCTGAAGAACGGGCGTGTAAAAGCAATTACGATGAGCAGGATCGCCAGGCAGCGGAGCAGGAGTAAGAGCAGATTTTGCAGCGTGCGCCGTCGAATCGTGCGTTGAGGCACTTGCCGCACAAAGACAAGCGCAGGGAACTGGACGCGGCGCGCACGTGTGCGCCGGACGAGATGCACGAGGATGGGCGCCGCGAGCGCCGCGACGCCGAGAAAAAATAATGGCGTCAGGAACGACATAAAAAAATTATTTGCCGGAGCGACGTGACAGGAACGCGAAGAGCGCAAAGTCCAGCGGCTGCTTCGTCGTCAACATTTCGAAATCGACGTTGTTTGCGGCAGCGCAAGTCCGCATGTCTTCAACGTGCCGGTGCATTCGCTCACGATACCCGTTCATAACCACGTCGGGAAGCACCGGCATCTGCTCCTGTGTCTCTGCGTCTTCCAGCAATATCACCGGATCGCTGAAATTGAAATCAAGCTCGTTCTGATCCAGCACCTGAAACGCGACGAGGTCGTGACCTTTGAAACGCAGATGTTGAAACGCTTCCTGAAGTCGGTCGGTCTGATCGTAGAAGTCTGAAATGATGACCACGATGCCGCGACGTGTAAGAAGTTCGGCAAGCTGATGAAGCGACTCGGCGAGGTGCGTCTCGCCGCCGGCTTCAAGCAACGAAAGATTTCCGAAGATCGTGCGCATGTGCCCGGTGCGATTCCGCGCGGGCACGTGCGTATGAACCTTATCCGCGAACGCGACGAGGCCCACGGCGTCCTGTTGACGACTGAGAAGATATGCCAGGGACGCTGCGAGAAACTGAGCGTATTGCAGCTTGGTTACTGAACTCGAGTGCGCGTAGTTCATCAACGCGCTGGTGTCGATCAATATATGGCATTGCGTGTTCGTGTCTGCTCGATACTTCTTGATGAAATACCGGTCGGTGCGTCCGAGCAGACGCCAGTCGAGATAGCGCAGATCATCGCCGGCGTTGTACTGGCGATACTCGGTGAACTCTGTTGAGAAACCCGTGTACGGCGAACGATGCAAACCTGACATGAAGCCCTCGACCACGGCGCGCGCGAGCAGTTCGAGCGAGCCGACACGCGCCAGGAGTTCGGGATCGAGAAAGCGCGCAGGCGTGGTCGCGGTCGCGGCCGGAATGGGCGGCGAGGCCGGCTGTTCAGTTTGCTTGTTACGCCAGAACCTTTTCATTTTCCATTTGTCATTTTCCATTTACCATTTTTCATTGAATCCCATCCCCCAAATGACAAATGAGGAATGGAAAATGACAAATGGAAAATAGGTTTTTCTTTACAGTCCGCTCTTCGGCTCAGGAACCGTCTCAATCAACCTTTTAATAACGTGATCGGAATCGATCTTTTCTGCTTCAGCCTGAAAGTTCAACAGCACGCGATGGCGCAACACCGCAGGCGCGACGGCGCGCACGTCATCGCACGAAACGTTGTACCTGCCACGCAGTATCGCGCGGGCTTTGCCGCCAAAAATCAAAAACTGCGACGCGCGAAGTGACCCGCCCCACGTCACCCACTTGTTCACAAAATCCGGCGCCGCCGGCGTGCCCGGACGGCTTGCATTTACCAGTCTCACGGCGTAACGCGCGACCGTGTCAGAAGCGGGTACCTGGCGCACGAGTCTCTGAAAAGCGATGATCTCGTCCGCGGACATCAGCCGCTGGAATTCGTAATCCTGTGGCGAAGTCGTTTGTTTGACAACAGCAACTTCGTCCTCCTCCGGCAAGTAGCCAATCTTCACATTGAACATGAAACGATCGAGCTGCGCTTCAGGCAGCGGATAAGTGCCTTCCATCTCGATCGGATTCTGCGTCGCGAGAACATGAAACGGCCGTGGCAGATCGTAGCCGACACCCTGCACCGTGACGCGTCCTTCCTGCATCGCTTCGAGGAGGGCTGCCTGTGTCTTTGGCGGTGTGCGGTTGATCTCGTCGGCGAGCACAATGTTGGCGAATATTGGACCAGGAATAAACTGCATCGCGCGGTGGCCGGTGGCGCGATCCTCTTCGATGATCTCCGTGCCCGTGATGTCCGCGGGCATCAGATCGGGAGTGAACTGAATTCTCTTAAACGAGAGATCGAGGACATTCGCGATGGTGCGTACGAGCAACGTCTTGGCGAGACCGGGCACGCCGGTTATGATCGAGTGGCCGCCGACAAAGAGCGCGAGCAAAACCTGCTCGACCACTTCATCCTGGCCCACGATCGCCTTTCTTATTTCGCGCAGCAGGCGCTCGCGCGCCGTCCCGAGTTTGTCGAGCATCTGCTCGTCGCTGATGGTTAGTTGGTCAACCGCCATATGGTTCGAAGTCCTTTTTGTGCTTTGTTCTTTGTACTTTGTTCTTGGTCTTTCAAAGTACAAAACACCAAGCACAAAGCACGGGTCATTGCCCCGTAATTCTCAACAACAACTCCTGTGCTTTATCGTAACGCGGCGCGGCTTCGAGCGCGCGTAAGACCGCGCGCTTCGCTTCGGGCTGACGGCCCAGAGCGTGATACGCCGTCGCCACATTGTAATTTGCCTCGGCGATATTTGGCGGCGCGAGCGCGAGCGCGACTTGAAACTCCCTCAACGCCTGGGCGTGATTTTTGAGTTCGACATTCAACTCACCCGCCTGGGTGTGCAACTTGTAGTCGAACGGGCTGATGAAGAAGCTGGCCTGCAACGCGTCGAGCGCCTGTTGCCGGTCGCCCAGCGCAAGCCGGAGCCGCGCAATTGTTTTCAATGCCTCGAGATTGTTTTCGTCGTTCTTAACCAGGCCTTCGAGCATCTTTGCCGCTTGTGCCTGATCGCCTTTTTGCTCGAGCAGTTTGGCGAGCGACTCGTATGCATTTCCGGGCCCGCTCACATAGGGAAAAAGTTCGAGCGCGCGGATGTAGTGAGTCACGGCAGTTTGTATGTCGCCGTCAGCGGCGAGTAACTCAGCCGCGCGAATACGAAGCGCGAACGTGTCCTGGGTAGCGAGCGCCTTGAGCACTTCTTCTTTCGTCATCGAAGCAACGAGATTGGTCTGCGTGCTCAAAGCCTGGTGCAACGGTCTCGCCTTCGTTTCGACGTAAGCCGCAAACTCACGATCAAAATCGCTTTCGCTGAGTTTCAGGACCTGTTGCAGCACGTCAGGAGTTTTTGCTTTGTCGCGATACATCGCCAGCATGCGCAGGATCGCGTCAAATCCAAAACGTTCGACTATGAACTCGCAGATCTGCGACGCCTGAAAGTAAGCGATCGGAACGTCCTGCGGCCGCTTTGGCCGTTGGAAACCCGCATCGAGATCGGCCATCTTGAACCAGCGATGGTCCATGAAAGCACGGACAAAGAGCGGATTCCAGTCATCGCCCCAACCCGGCCGCGCGCGTCGTTCTTCGTAAACTGAAAGACCTTCCGAGAACCAGCGCGGGATCCGATAGTCAGTCATCTGAAGCGTGATCACGTGCATGTATTCATGCCAGAGCGTGCTGCCCCAGTTGAACTCTCCGGCTTCGCGCGCCGAGGGCGAGTCCTGTGCGATCACTAATCCAAAACAGACGCCGAGGGCGCCGAGTCCGGGCATGCCAAGCGTGCGCACGGCGAAGTCTTCGTGATTCTGAAAGATCTCGACGACGATTGGTCCTTTGGGAGTGAAACGATATTTCGAAGTCAGTTTGGCTGCGGCTTCTTCAAGCAGACTCGCGGCGTAAGGTGAAAGCACGTCGCTCTCGTGCGCCGAGGCTTTGATCAGAAAAGCGCCGTGCTTTGTTTCCTTGAAGTCCCGCATGGAGTCGAGCAGGTCGAGCGTGTTCTTGGCCCAGACGTTGAATGGATCGCCTTTGAAAGCCTTCTCGATAGCGGCGCGGCCCGTTTCCATCTGGCCCAGCCGCAGCAGGGCCATGCCGAGGTTGAGATGGGCGTCCCACAAACCGGGCGCGATCTCGGTTGCGCGACGCGCAAACTGGGCCGCCTGCTCCGTTCGCCGCGTGATGGTGGCGTAATGAGAAAGTGTGTTGTAGACACCGCCGTACTTTGGTCCGATCGCGAGGGTAGCGGCGACTTCCGGTTCAAAGTCGCGGTCCTGCAAATACAACATTGCGGCTCGGAGGGAATGTGCGTCGAGTGAACGCGAGTTGATTTTAAGAGCTTTGTCGATCTCGCTTGCAGCATCGTCGAGCTTGTTTGCCTCGAGCGCGATCGCTGCTTTGAGTGCGACAGCCTCGACGAGGTTCGGGTTGATGGAAAGCGCCTTGTCCAGCGCCGCGGTGATCTCGTCGCCGCCTTCGAACCGTTTGTTGCGAGCGAGATTTAAATACGCGCGCGCGCTGTTTGGATTGATTCGCAGTGCGTCTTCAAGAAACGCAGCAGCGTCGCTATAAGCGTACTTTTCGGTAAACAACTCGGCGGCGCCGAGGTGAGCTTCGAAATAGTTCGACTGGGCTTCGATAGCCGAGCGATACATGTCGTTTGCGTCCTGGTATCTCTCGAGATGGACCAGGGCGCGCGCGACGAAGGTCAGTTCCGGCGCGGATTCGGGATCGTTGTCGGTGTAGTACTTAACGAAAGATTGATAGATGGCTTTGGCGCGATCTTCCTGACCGATGAGATCGAGTAGTTCGGCGCGGCGCAGATCGCTTTCGAGTTTATAGACGGGCGCCGCATCGGCTTTTTCGGCGTCAGTGGCCGCACGTTCAAACTCGGTAATTGCTTCGGTGTATCTGCCGGTGGCGGCGAGGGCTTCGCCAAGTTCGTGCCGAACACCTGCGGCATCGGGCGATTTTGTCAGAAACTTCTGGGCGGCCGCTTCAACTTCCGTGTAGCGTCCGGTTTCGAGTTGAGCGCGCAGCAGGGCTTTTTGTGCCGCGGCATCGTTGGGGCTGGTCGTTTGAGAGGAACTGGACGAGACGAAGATGGTAAGGAAGAAGACGCTCGCAAAGGCGCAAAGACGCAAAGGAAGACGTGAATCAACTTTGCGTCTTTGCGCCTTTGCGAGGAAAAAATCTTTTCGACGTCGATAGATACTCATTACTTTAAGAACCCGCTTGTTTGATCGAACGATTTACTTTTGCCAACTCGATAAAGAGCCGCTCGAGATTGGCCTCATACTCACTCTCCGGCATGCTTGTCTTGCGCGCGATCAGTTGCTCGATCTCGCCTTCCAGACGCTGGCGTTCTTTGAGCAGACGTCCGGTTGCCGCAGTTGCCGCCGCCTCGCCGACGCTGAGTGAATCGAGATACGTCGCACGCGCCAGCAGTCCTTCACCCGCTTCGGCTTTCTCACGGCCCACGCCGTCGCCGTTGTCGTCGATGAGCGCGTGTTCTGTCGGGAGGCGTCCGGCGCGTTTGTAGAAGTCGCCGGTCAGACGATTCGCATAAACAAAAGCCTCGAGCACGGAAGTGTGTCCATCCTGGTCCGTATCGGAGTCGGCTGCATTCAGCGCGGCGATGAAAAATCCGGCGAAGCGTGTTGCGTTTGTTTCCTGGCCGTTACGCGTCGCGGTAACGATGATGCGTCCCCTGGCCGCGAGGCTTTTTATGAACTCGCCACTCGCGCTCGCCATATTAAAAACAACCACGCGCTTCGTCGGTAACGATGTCAACAGAACGTTGTAATCCGATGCGGATAGATCGGGTCCGACGAGATTGAACTTCGATTCTTTACCGTCAAACGAACCGTGGCCGATCAGGAAAACAAAGAGTACGTTGTTGGCGTCGAGTTGAGACTTCAACGACGCGAACGTGCGTTTGACTTCCTCCGCCGTAGAACGCGGGGCTGCCGCGTCGGCAGGTTTCTCCGTCAGCACCTTGACTTGTTTACTATCGAAACCGTAACGCTGCGACAGTACCGAACTGAGCTCCGTGGTCCACTGTTCAAACTGCTTCGCGTAGGCCGGTTCGCCGCCCGCGCCATTGATGATCACGGCAAACTTGTTCGCATCTACAGGCACCGGCTTTCGTGGCGCGACCGGGTTCGTCGTCTGCGCACACATCACCCCTGCCAGCATCAGAATCAAAACGAATGGCATTGTGTATCGCCGCACCATATCCATTCTTCGCCTCATAGAGGCGAAATGTTTATAGCTCTGACCAAATATTATTTCGCTCCATGAGGAGCGACATAGCTTGTCGCGCTCCTGACGGAGCGCCAAACATCTGTTTATATCGCATCTATAAACATGTGGCTCCGTTGGAGCCAGGCACGTACTCACGCGAGCCCCTCGCGTTTTCGCAGAAACCACTCGGCGCTCAGCAGTCCGATGATCAACATGAAGTTGACCGGCATGTCCCACAAGTCCTTGGTCACGCGTTCGGAATAAGGCGTTTGCCGGTAAATCAGATCGTCCAAAAGCGATTGCGCTTCGCCGGTGGTGTAATACTTGCCGCCCGTCTCCGCCGAAATGCGCTTCAACAGGTCGCTATTCTGCGCGGCGCTGTAGTATTCACGATTCAAATCACTCACCAGCATGTTTGACCTTGCACTCAAAGCTCCGAGACTCGCGCTGTTACCCATCAACTCGACGCGATGCTGGCCCAACTCATCGGCTTTGAACTCTCCGGCGTACGTATTCACCGCATTCAGCGTCGTGAATTTTAAGGGCACATCAACTACAACTCCGGAAGGTTTAGTCACTCGCGCGATCGCCTGCGCATCCCCGACCGGATTAAATCGTTTGTCACGAATGTCGGCAACGATATTAACCGTATCGTCGAGTGCGTAGACTTCCTTTTCCGTTCCAATCTCGAGCTGTTGAGGCGTGGCGCTTACAAGATAGCGAAGCATCTGTCGCCAGAAGGTTTCGTGAGCATTATTTTTCGCATCCAATTTCATGCGCCAGCGCCACGTGTCAGCCGCGGTCAGCGCGAGCGTTTGCCCGCGGCCATAGCGTTGTTGGACCAAAAGCGGCGCCACTTGCCCGCCACCCTCAACCCGGCGTGCTTCCAGCAACACCGACGCCCCCGGCTTTATGTTCGTCAGCACTTCCGAAACCGATATTGGCGGCATTTCGTTCCACGCCTTTTGATTGGCGCCGCGATCTTCGTTCAAACGCGTGATCGGATGCGCTTGCCCGGCGCCCGTCAGAACCGGTTTGTAGACCGGCGCGAATGAGTTTGTATCGTCAACCGGACCACCGGTCAGAGAAACGGGCAGCAGGTCGTCGATCGTCGTTCCTTTGTACTTGCCGCCGTCAAACGAAAGCCGTCCGCCGATCGCGAGCAGGCCGCCCCCGCGTCGCGCAACGAACGCTTCGATGTTTCGCAGTTCGTCGGCAGTAAAGAAACCAGCCTCGACACTCCCGAGAATCAACGCGTGATATGAAAAAAGTTCTTCTTCGGTTTTTGGAAACCCGGTGGCCAGCTCGCTCTGGTTGCCAACGCCCTGGCGATAAAACTTGTTCTCGCCCGTGCGTTGAAGCGCAACGTGGGTGACGTTCTTTTCGGTAGGCTGGATCGACTCGCGAATCTTGCCGAGTTCCCAACGCGGCTCGCCTTCGACGTGCAGTATGCGAAGTGGACCTTCGATCACTTCGACGAGCGAATCCTGCTTGTTGTTATCTACAGTCAACTCGCCGTCGAGTGGCGTGACTTCGACGGTGTAGCGATGAATGCCGGGAGTTGTGGGCGTGATCTCGAGGTTGACAGCCTGCGTGTCGTTACCGCGCAAGTTGAACTCTTCCGTTTTGATCGCGCGGCCGTCTTCACGCACACTCAAAAGAACTTTGGTTGTGCCATAGCCGCTCAAACCGACAATCGTCTCGATATTCAATCTTGAACCGACAAGAACTCTGCGCGGCATGTTCACGCGTGTTAACTCCGCGTCCATCGGGCGCGATGTGTTACCCACTCCCACAGTGAATACGGGAATGTCGCGCGCGCGGAGTTCTCTTAAAACCGCCGCCAGATCACTCGGAACGTTTGAAGCGCCGTCGGTCGCGAGCACGACAGCGGAGAGCGGCATTCCTGACGAGCGCTTGATGGTTTCGTCGAGTGCGCCCGCAACGTCGCTGGTCCGTCCCTCGCCGTAAAGATCGTTGCCGTCTTTCAGACGCGCAACGCCGCCGGAAAATCCGTATAGATTTGTCTTGAACTTCTTCTCGAGCTGACTGAGAAACGACTCCCGTCCCGTATTCGCATTGAGTAGTGTTTGCTTTACCGACTCCAAACGGGTCGCGCCGCCGGGAACATCGCGCAGTTTCATACTGACTGAATCGTCGATGACCATCGCGACGTAACTGCTGCGCGGAATCACCGACGAGACCACCACGACGGGCCGTAGCAGGAGGACGACCATCACGGTGAGAAGCGTGGCGCGCAATGCGATGAGGGTGGCTGTCGTTCTTTTTGATAGACGCGCGCGTGGCCGTAAATAGATGAAATAAACAAAGACGCCGGCGAGAAGAATCAGGAGGACGAGAACCACGGCGCTCGGACGCACGTCAAAACCGAAGCGGCCGTTAGTAAAAACGGCCTGCTCATGTCCGAACAGAAACCGTACGAGTTGGTTCATTTTTGGTGCTCGCCATTATACACGCCGACCCGCGCGTGGGCTTCCGAATGGCAGCGGCCTGCGATAACGATGCCTTCTTAGTAGCCGCCGCCAGGGAAGCGGTTGTTTCACCACACACTTTGACAGGCGATTTATTTTTTCGGACGGACGCCCCAAAGTTATGAGGGCATTTGTTTTTCTTTTGTGCTGCGTCGTAGAGATCCTTTAATGTTATATTGCGTGGCAAGGAGTCAGGATGTCTTCACAATTGCAAATGCCTCCACCGGGGTTTGAGGAGTTATCAGTCGAAGAACAGATTGAGTATGTTCAGATGCTGTGGGATTACATCGCTTCAAGTCCAAATAATGTACCCGTCCCAGACTGGCATAAAGAGATCCTGGAAGAGCGATTGGCTCGCTATCGTCAAAATGGCATGGAAGGAACGATTTGGGACGAGTCCGAGGAAGACGAATTAATTACTCAAGACTGAATCCTCACTTATAGCTCATGATCCGTTCAATCATCCTCTCACCGGAAACGCAATGGCCGAACCGTATAACCAGAACCGACAAGCGATTCTTTGGCGCGGCATTTTTATGCCGGGGCATGAATACTGCTCGGTCTATGAACGCGAGGGGCGGAATTTTTTAGAGGGTGTGGCGGCGTTTGTTTATGAGCGAGAGGCTTGCCGGCTCGAGTACGTTATTGAATGCGACGATGCGTGGAGGACGCGTGTCGCGAGAGTTTCGGGCGCTGTCGGCGCGAAGGCGATCGGGATTGAACTCAGCGTCACGTCCGATCACCAGTGGCTATACAACGGCGTCGAGCAACCGGAAGTGAACGGCTGTATCGACGTCGATCTCAACTTTAGTCCTTCCACTAACCTGCTTCCGATTCGACGCTTGAATCTCGAAGTCGGACAGGAAGCGCCAGTGAACGCGGCATGGCTTCGTTTCCCAAGCTTCAAGCTGGAGCGTTTCGATCAGATCTACAGCCGTCTTGACGAGACGACTTACCGGTACGCGAGCAACGGTGGAAAATTTGTTGCCGAACTGCAAGTCAATGCTTTTGGTCTGGTAACGAACTATCCCGAACTCTGGGAACAAGAACTCGGCCACTCTTAGTCGATATCAGCCACAAAAAAGCACATAAATCACAATGCCTCAGGAAAAGTTCCTTTTGTGATTTATGTGCTTTTTTGTGGCCTCCAGAGTTCGCTGTTTTGCGACTAGTGACGCGCAAACATGGTTTCCAGCATCGTTTTCAGGATTGCAGGATTGCTCCTTTAGTCCTACTATCCTGAAAAATCCGTAATCCTGTTTCAATGTCCATAAGACGTGTCAAGGTCATCGATTCGCACACTGCCGGGGAGCCTACGCGTGTAGTTATCAGCGGCGGTCCCAACCTCGGCAACGACGCGCTCGCAAACCGTGTCGAGCGCTTTCGAACTGATCACGACGACTTTCGCACCGCGGTCGTTAAGGAGCCGCGCGGCTCTGACGCTGTAGTTGGCGCTTTGCTGTGCGCGCCGGTTGACGATTCGTGCGTCACCGGAGTGATTTTTTTCAACAGTGTCTCGTATCTAGGGATGTGCGGACACGGGACGATCGGCGTGGTCACCACGCTCGCGCACATGGGCCAGATCGGACCCGGCAAACATCGCATCGAGACACCGGTTGGAGTCGTCGTCGCGCAACTCGACGAGGACGGCCAAATCGAAGTCGCGAATGTACCCAGTTACAGGCTCGGAAAGCAGGTGACGGTTGACGTGCTGGGAGTTGGACCAGTCACCGGCGACGTCGCCTGGGGAGGCAACTGGTTTTTTCTCATAAACGATCACGGTCAAAACCTGGTACTCGAAAATCTCGACACGTTGATGGCGTTTACGAGCAGCGTTAGAGACTCCCTGGCACGCGCGGGAATTACCGGCGATAACGGACACGAGATCGATCACGTCGAACTATTTGGACCCTCGCAAATGTCCGGAGTCGACAGTAAAAACTTCGTCCTCTGTCCCGGTCAGGCTTACGACCGCTCGCCCTGCGGTACCGGAACAAGCGCGAAACTCGCTTGTCTTGTCGCGGATGGAAAACTGCGCGAAGGGCAGGTCTGGAAACAGGAAAGTATCGTCGGCAGTGTTTTTGAAGGAACTGTTTCCGTGATCAACAACGTGGTCCACCCAAAAATCAAAGGCTCCGCATTTATCACCGCGGAGGCTGACCTGATCCTCGACGAACGCGATCCGTTTTGCGCGGGCATTCGCAGCAGCCACAAAAACGCACTGGAAGCACAATGACTAAGAAGCGCAAGGCACTTCAAAAACAATAAATGCTTTGTGCTTGGTGTGCCTTTTTGTGGCTATGCCGTCTAAAACATACGACGTGATCATCATCGGCGCGGGCATTGTCGGTGCTGCGTGTGCGTTGGAGTGTGTGCGTGAAGGATTGAGCGTGGCAATCGTCGAAGCGGGGTTAATCGGCGGCGGCGCAACTGCCGCGGGTATGGGCCACGTTGTTGTCATGGACGACTCAGAAGCCCAGTTTGCCCTCACACGCTACTCGCAACAACTTTGGGATGAACTCAGCGACGAGCTTCCTCGCGAAGTCGAGCGCGAGGCGTGCGGCACGATTTGGATGGCGGCCGACGAAGAAGAAATGGCGGAGGCGGTGCGGAAACAAAAGTTCTACACGGACCGCGGTGTTCGCGTTGAATTGCTGGATGCACACTCGCTGCTGGAAGCGGAACCAAATCTACATCCGGGCCTGGCCGGTGGTCTGCGCGTTTCTGGGGACAGCGTGATCTACCCTCCGTGCGCCGCGCAATTCTTTGTGGACCAGGCGCGTTCGAAGGGCGCGGATCTGTTTCTTGGCATCGCGGTGGAATCTATTACTTTCGACGGTGTTCGCTTGCGCGATGGCGCCACGATCTCCGCCGGCCTGATCGTGAACGCAACCGGAAGCTGGTCGCCGTCGTTGACACCCGGTCTCCAGGTGAGAAAACGCAAGGGACATCTCGTTATTACCGATCGCTATCCACAGTTTATCCGGCATCAACTCGCCGAGCTTGGTTACCTGAAAAGCGCGCACTCCCTCACGTCGGATTCCGTTGCGTGCAACATCCAACCGCGAAAGACCGGACAGTTGTTGATCGGATCGTCGCGGCAGTTTGACGTAGATAGTACAACCATCGATACGTCGATTCTCGTGCGCATGCTCGATCGAGCTATCGAGTATGTGCCCGGTTTGCGCAAGCTTTCTTCGTTACGAACCTGGACGGGATTTCGCGCGGCCACGCCCGACAAGCTTCCCCTCATCGGACCACATGCGGAACACGAGCGACTCTATCTCGCCACCGGTCATGAAGGCCTGGGTATCACCACATCGCTCGGCACGGCCAAACTTCTCATCGCGCAAATCATGAATCGAGAAGCGGCGATTCCGGTTGCGCCATACCTGCCGGCGCGTGTGACGCAGGAGACCGCGCATGCCTGAGATGGTGACTGTCGTTGTCGATGGCGTTCTCGTAACAATGCCTGCGGGAAGTATGGTGGCGGCGGCGGTATTGAAGACCGGAGCTACCGCGTTTCGTCGTTCGGCGTCCGGTGAGCCACGTGGTCCATTGTGTGGCATGGGCATTTGTCTTGAGTGTCGCGTGACGATCGACGGCGAAGCTCACAGCCGCAGTTGCCAGATAGTTTGTGAAAACGGAATGGACGTGCGCACTGATGAGTGAGTCTCGTCGAGTTTGTGTCGTCGGCGCCGGGCCGGCAGGGCTCGCAGCGGCCTGTCGTGCGGCGGAGAGTGGACTTCGCGTCACGGTGATCGACGATAACCCTGCCGCGGGTGGTCAGATCTGGCGTGGCGAAACGAACAAACCGACATCGCCTGAAGCCCGCGCATGGTTCGATAGAATTCGCAGCGTTGAGCTTGAATTTATAAATGGCGCGCGCGTGTTTCAGCAGCCGAAGGAGCGAACTCTTTTGGCTGAGACGTCTCAGGGCGTTATCGAACTTGCTTACACGAGCCTGATTCTCGCCACCGGTGCGCGCGAGCGATTCTTGCCGTTTCCCGGTTGGACACTCCCGAACGTCATGGGCGCGGGCGGTTTGCAGGCGCTCGTGAAAACCGGTTTGCCAATCGGACGTATGCGCGTAGTTGTTGCCGGCAGTGGACCACTCTTGCTGGCGGTTGCTGCTTACCTGCGCGGCCGCGGTGCGGATGTGTTGTTGATTGCGGAACAGGCATCGTCGCTGCGACTCGCGAGATTCGGCATGAACCTGTTTGGCAAAACGTCGCAGGCGCTGGATCTGCGACGTCAGTTGAAAGGTGTTGAGTATTTGAGTTCGTGCTGGCCTACGGCGGCGCACGGCGAAAGCAAACTCGAAGCTGTCACCCTCTTTCGACGTGGCAAGCGCCGGCAGGTATCGTGTGATTACCTTGCGTGCGGTTTTCATCTTGTGCCGAACGTGGAGTTGGCGGAGTTGTTGGGATGTGCTGTCGATAACGGAAAGGTGAGAGTCGACGAGTTTCAACAGACGACGGTGTCGCAGGTTTACGCCGCCGGAGAAGCTACAGGAATAGGGGGACTGGAACTGTCGCTCGTCGAAGGTGAGATCGCCGGACTGGCAGCGGCGGGAAAACACGACGACGCGCGAAGACTCTTCCCGATTCGCGAGAAGCAACGAAAATTTGCCGACTCTTTGAACCACGCTTTCACGTTGCGCGATGAGTTGAGGGGATTGGTACAACCGGAGACGATTGTCTGCCGGTGTGAAGACGTGACGTTCGAGCGCTTGCGAGCGCACGGTTCGTGGAGAGCGGCTAAACTTCAGACACGCTGCGGGATGGGACCATGCCAGGGAAGAGTTTGCGGTGGAGCGGTTGAGTTTCTGTTTGGCTGGCGCGCGGAATCCGTGCGTCCGCCGGTGCTTCCGGTTCGAGTGGAGAGCCTGTTAACAAAGTAGACCTTGGAGTGCGGCGGCCTGGCGCCGCTTTGTAATCGATAACGATTGATCGAGGCCAAAGCGGCGCCAGGCCGCCGCACTCCAAGACGGAGTAACTTATGAAAATGAAATGGGCGGGCGTGATGCCCGCGACGACCACGGCTTTTGACGAGGAACTAAACATCGATCACGTCTTCGTGGGCCAACATGCGAAATGGCTGGTCGATCAGGGTTGCACGGGGATCGTGTTGCCGGGCTCCCTGGGCGAGAGCGCCACGCTGAGTGTCGACGAGAAACACGCGCTCTGGAAAACCGTCGTCGACGCTGTCGACGACCGTGTGCCCGTAGTCGCGGCGATCGCATCGTTGAGTACCGCTGAAGCCGTCAACCTCGCGCAAAACTCCGAGGAGATGGGGTGCAGTGGCTTGATGGTCCTGCCGCCGTACGTTTACCGCAGCGACTGGCGCGAGATGAAGGCGCATATCGAGGCCGTGTTTCGTGCGACGAAGCTTTCGTGCATGCTTTACAACAATCCCATCGCCTACGGCACAGACTTTTTACCGGAACAGATCAGTGAACTCGCCGTGGAGCACGAGAACTTCGAAGCAGTAAAAGAGTCGAGCACTGACGTGCGTCGCGTGACGTGGATACGCGAGCTGGTTGGCGATAGGCTGGCGATCTTTGTCGGCGTGGATGATGCGATTGTCGAGGCGATTGCGGTTGGAGCAGTTGGTTGGGTAGCGGGTCTGGTGAACGCGTTTCCGGAAGAGTCAGTGGATCTTTTCAACTACTCGATGAACGGCGAACGCGAGAAGGCAATCGAACTTTACAACTGGTTTCTGCCGTTGTTGCGGATGGATACGGTGCCGAAGTTTGTGCAGTTAATCAAGCTAGTCCAACAGGAGGTGGGAATGGGAAATGAACGCGTGCGCCCGCCACGGTTGGAGTTGATTGGAGAGGAACGAGCAGAGGCATTGAGAGTGATTCGACAGGCACTCGAGAACCGACCAGGGAATGTCTCTCGCAAAGGCGCAAAGGCGCAAAGTTAAAATAGAACTTGTTCCTTTCCAAGACGGAGATCTTCACTTGGCGTCTTTGCGCCTTTGCGGGAGAACCTCAGCCGCGGCGCGCAACCCCTGATCGAAAGCCTCTTCGAACAACGCTACGCCGCTCAGCTCCGAGTGCGCGAAGTGGATGGATCGAAACGGTTTCGCACCCTCGCGGCGCGCCTGTCCCCACATAAATCCCGCACGCGGCCGTATCATCGCATGGCCCCAGCGCATCACGTCCAATCGCTCAACTAATTGCCGGATGTTGGGATGAGCGCGTGAGAGATCCGCTAACGTGACTTCCGCCCAGCCGGCCCAGTCAGTCTCCAGCAGACGCGTTCGCGCCGTGCGCGGATTGTCGTCACAGAGCGGATAGTAGTAAGTGAAGACGGTTGGACCACGATCCAGTCCGCGTTGATGCGTGGCGACGACATATCCCAGCGACGGGCTTTCATAGAGCACGTTATCCCAGGCGAGCGGGAAGTCACGAGGCGAATTACTCGGGCGATCTTTCAGCGTCAGGTTTGCAACCATCCACGAGCCAAACTGAAACTCGGAAATGTGTGGCGGCGGGTTGTCGCGGTATGGACGGACGATATATCGCGCCATGAATTGCGGCGCCGCGAAGATCACGCGATCCGCCCTGAAACCACGTGGGTTTCGTCCTTCACGATCGAGAGTAATCACCTCAACGCCATCGTTTACCGGTATCAACTCCACCGCCGCGCGATCGAGTTGAATGTTTGCCTTACTCTTCTCAAACAGGTGTTGGACCAGGCGGCCGTTTCCTTCAGGCCATGTAATCAGCGATTGCGACTCCACCTTTGGCGCCGCGACCCGCGAACAGAAGTAAAACAAACCCGCCCAGGCGCTTGTTTGGTCGAGCGTCATGCCGTAATCGTCGCGGCAGGCGTAGTCAACCCACCAGCGCAGACGAGGACTCATAAGACCACGCTGGTTCATCCAATCGCCGATCGAGAGACGATCGAGCGCCGTCGCGTCAGCGTCATCGGAACAAGCCGAAACAGGGAGCGTAAACGCGCGGCGTCCTTTTGCATCACGCCACGTGACCCACTGGTCCACCTCCGCGTTGAACTTCTGAAACTGCAGTTTGTCGTCTTCACTCTCACCCGCGTGAAGATAGAGTCCTTCGTACCAGCGTCCTTTAAAAGAAGACACGCTCTTCGGGATCGCGGCAAAGAAACTGTTCTCCGATGATGGGTTCGCCGTTTTTGTCTTTTCCTTCGACGACTCCCATCTCTTCGAGCAGCGACACGAGCGCTGCGTTCTCTTTCATCGGCGCGGGAATGTAATGCGCGCCCCACGGAAATGAGATTGAATGATTGGAGCCGGAGCGAGAGGTGCCGCCGGGAGCGTTTTCCAGTTCGATCAAAACGAAGTCATTAAATCCGGCACTCTTTAGTCGCCACGCTGCAGTCAAACCCGCAACGCCTCCGCCGACGATCACGATCGGCACGTTGGACCACGCGTCCTGCGGCACTTCGACTCGCAACCCGTCGCGCAAGCGATGTCCAAAGACGTCAGACGTGCCGACGATTTCACCCGCCGGAAGCGCGGGAACCTCGGCGCGACGACAGGCAGCAAGCGCGAAGGGGACGCCGAGAAAAGCGGATAGGATTTCGCGGCGGTTTAGTTTCATCGATACGGTTAGAACAAGATTACAGGATTTTCAAGATTTACAAGATTACATGTTAATCATGAAAATCATGTAAATCCTGTCTAACGGCTCTCACTCAAAGCGGCTCCACTCGCCTTCGTAATACCGCACCAGCACCTGGTTATCCAGACGATTTATCTCAACCGGAACCGGCTCGATATCCTTCGAGAGCGTAAACATCGCCGTGAGCGTTTGATCATCAAGAAACTTCAAACCCGGCGGTGGATTTCGCGGCACCTCAAACGCCGACGAACGCGCGAGCGCATAGCCCCAGAGTCCAAAGCTCGGCACCGCCGTGTAATAAGGTCTGACAAAAAAACCTGCTGCTTCGAGTGTGCGAATGATGCACCAGTAAGAATTGCGCGCAAACATCGGCGACGTCGATTGCACGCTGACCGCGGCGTTCTCCGTCAGTCGCGATCGCAGCAGGCGATAGAAACGCGTCGTGTAGAGTTTTCCGAGAGCGAACGAGTTTGGATCGGGAAAGTCGATGATGGCGGCATCGTAGGCAGATTCCGTAGTCTCTTCCACCCAGATAAAAGCGTCTTCGTTGACAACCTGCACGCGCGGGTCGCTAAAAGCCTGCTGGTTCAAATTCGCGAGGAGCGGAAAACGACTCGAGAGTTTCGTCATCTCCGGATCGAGATCGACGAGAGTGACACGTTCGACCGACGGGTACTTCAAAATCTCACGCATCGCAAGACCGTCGCCGCCACCCAACACGAGGACACGTCGCGGATTGTTCGCCAGCAACATCGCCGGATGAACCAGGGCTTCGTGATAGCGATACTCGTCAGTTGAACTGAACTGCAAGTTGCCATTGAGAAACAACTGAAAGCCGGCGCGCCCGCGCGTGATGACAATGCGCTGGTACGGCGTGTCTTTCGTGTAGACGATCTCATCCGCAAACATCTCGTCTTCGGCAAGCGACGTGAGCGTGTTTGCTTTCACCAGACCGATCAGGAGGAGGGCCATCACCACGATCGACTTCACACGCAGCCCGACGATGCTGCCTTTGATGAGTGGCCGCAACAGCCACGTCCCCCACAACGCGACGGCGGCGTTGAGCATTCCGAAGATCAGCGACGTGCGAATCAGGCCCAGACGCGGAACAAAGAAAATCGGGAACAGGATCGACGCGAGCAGGGCGCCGATGTAATCAAACGCGAGCACACGAGAGACGAGCTCCTTGAAGTCGATCTCATCTTTCAGAATTCGCAGCAGGAGTGGAATCTCGAGACCAACGAAGACGCCGATGGCAAACACCGTCAGGTAAAGTACGGCGTAAAAGTAGCTGACGCGTGAGAAGGAAATGAAAAGCAACGGCGCCGAGAAGCCGCCGAGCACGGCGACGGCGAGTTCGATATCGACAAAGCGGCGCGCGAGTCCTTTATCGATAAAGCGCGAGAGCCAGGAGCCGACCCCCATCGCAAAAAGATAGATACCGATGATGAGTGAAAACTGGGTGACGGAGTCGCCGAGCACGTAGCTTGCGAGGGTGCCCGCAAGTAGCTCATAGATGAGTCCGCAGGTAGCGACAATGAGAACATTCAGAAAGAGTAGCGGGGCACGTTTCATGTCGCTGATTGCAAATGAGACCCGCCTGTTACCCGTGAATCGCCGCGGCGATAATCAAGGCGCTCCCGAGGATCACGGATGCGATGACAATGGCGAGTGCGACGTTGTGGTCCTCTTCGATCTCCTTGCGCACCGAGAAGGGCGTGGCCTTTGCGATCACCAGAAAAGCAAGCGCGAAAACGATCAGTCCCAACACAACAAACACAACGCTCGAGACGAGTATCGGCAGGAGGCTTTCCATTGGGACCACCAGGCCGAAGATCGAGGGCGCGCTCAACGCAATTGAATCAATCAGCATCATTTTCCTCCGTGTAAGCCATAGTGCCAGAAGTGGAACGAGCGATAACCATTCTGTCGTGCGTCGGGCGGCAACTGCCGGCGTGTACCTCCGCCGATCTCCCATCCCAACATCGCAGCGGCGCTATACAGGGTTACAACGCCGAGACCAAAGATTGTGTAGAGGGTTTTAAGCATTTGAGATCCTCCATTTTATTTCCTCGCAAAGGCGCAAGACGCAAAGTTTTTTAGACGTCTTCCTTTGCGCCTTTGCGAGGAAAACTACTCATCGTCTTCATCGTCACTTTTCTCATCACCGCCGCCACTAAACATACTCTCCGACCAGCGCCGCCGTTCAAACCCGATGTGATAAATGCCCATCACGATCGGACCAATCGAAAGCACGATCAACGCGAGCAGCAGGTTGAAGCCGTGCGTGACGTTCTGCTCGATCCTGATCGCCACCGCCGCGGGCTGTTGCCACTTCTCCCACTGTCCTTCCAAACGCAGCACATACCTGCCGCCCGGCATCGCCGACGTGTAAGCCGAATCTTTTTGACCGCCTTCCGTCCACGATTCACCGTCGGCAACTCCCTGGTAGTAAGAGATCTCGATTGGAAACGACTGGACCACGCCGGTTTCGTCGTTGATCAAGTCGCCCTCGAGATAGACCCAGGTGTTCTGCACCGGCGACTCGCCCACGATCCGGATGTTTCGCCGCCCTGCCAACTCAAACGGCTGGCTAAAAAACACCTGCGTTGCATCTGCATTCGCCAACGGTGCAAGGGTAACTGTTTGCGCGAAAACTTCTTTCGTCGAGCCGGACAGCACGAGGGTTAGAAAACCCGCGAGGAGCGTAACGAGAATGAAGGCTATCCAATATTTATAGACCCACCAGTGTTTGTAAGGCTGATTCGGCGCCACGGTCGAAGGGCGCGGCAGATCCTTCACTCCGAATGCTTTTTCGATCTGCGGAACGGGGATGTAAGTTCCGAGCGACCAGTTGATCTCGCCGGTGGTGCGATTTGATTTCGTTGGATCCTTCGGATCGGGGACGTAGACAGTACCGACCTTTGTTTCCGATGCGTCCTTCGGCTCGGAGACGTAAACAGTCGAGACTTCTTTCGAGAGCATGTACGGCGGCGAAACGTAATCAGTACCGCGCACTTGCTCGCCGGTTTCGACCTTCCAGTAAAACTCACCGAGCACGACTTCAACACGCGCCTGCGCGTCCTGGAAAATCTTGTAATGCTTGCCGCGAAAGTCTGCTGCTTTCGCCAGGTCAGTCACTTCGCCCGGCGGCACCGCCTGCACGTAATTCCAATGATTGTCACTATGGACCAGCCAGCGGAAACCAATCTGCGGATTGTAGAGAAGATACTCGCTCCAGAAATATTGAGTGCCTTCGATCGTCACGCTCCGCGCCATCGCGCCGATCACGGTCATCTTTCCTTCCGGCACCTCACCAACCGTGCCGAGCGGAATCAGCGGTTGAAACCACGGTTTCTCGAGGGCTTTCAGAAACTGTAGCCGGCCCTCGTTGACGTCCAGCAGCGAATTGCAGTTTGGACAAGTGACGCGCTCTGTTTTATCGGGCGCGCGAAGTTCGAGTGGGCCGCCACAGTTTGGACAATTGATTTGCGCTGCGCCCACGCGTCGTTCTTCACGTTCGGGCACGCGTGTGGTCGTGATGCCGAGTTCGGCGAGAGTAACTTGTTGGCCCAGGAAGACGAGTGGCGGCGACTGGTTGTAGTCGAGTGTTCCGAAAGCGCCGTCTCGTCCTGAGAGATCGGCGTAGTAATAAGTCTCGCCCGGCGTCAGCATGTAAGGGATCTCGCCCTTCGCGCCGAGTGCGGTTGCTCGTCCCGTTTCGGCAACCATGAGGGGCGTGGGCCAGGGAAGGCCGTTGACCGGCTGTCCGAGCTGGAGTTGATCAAACGCGGGTAGTTGTACGCCTTCGGGAATCGGATATTGAAAGGTGATGTAGAAACGGCCTTGTGCTTCGGCCAGCCATCCGAGCCATCCGTTTGAGAAGGTTGCGTACCACTCGTCCCACTGGCCGCCCATCTCGTGTCCGAGTTGCGCGCGTCCGGTTAACTCAAACGGAACATCCTTCCATTTGCCGCGCAGTCCGACGTCCAACGGCGATCCCGTTTCGACGATCTCCGCGACCTTGCCGAGATCTTTTAGCTCACGATCTGTTCGTGCTACTGCGGAGCGGCAGTAGTTGCAGATCACAACAAGCGATTGACCGCTTTTGAATTCAACCTGCGCGCCGCACGCGGGGCAGTTCGCCACGAGCGCACTCATTTGGCGGCTCCCGCTGCGTGTTGAACTTCGTCGTGAATCATGCGTTCAAAGACGCGAACGTTCACCTCGGTCGCGCCGAGCATCTCTTTGAGCAACGCTTCCCACGGCCAGTCGGTGCGGTCGCGGCAGCAGTACAAATTGAACGTGGCGGCGCGAAATTCAGGATAGGTGTGACAGGCGAGATGTGATTCCGAGAGCAGAGCAAGACCAGTGACGCCGCCCGGATGACCAAACTTATGCCACGCGATCTCGCCGAGCACGTGTAGATCGAGATCGCGTATCACGCGATCAAAAACCGCACGCAACTGATCGAGATCCGCAAGCGCGGCCGCGTCACAACCGCTTGCATCGACGAGCCATTCAGTACCGAGGGTCATAGTCAGCAGTTGCGCGAGAGAATAAGGCAGTGGGACATCAATTTCAAATGCTTTGTCTGTCTCCTTTAGAACCGCACAATAAAGAATCAAAGAATAGAACATTAACTGATCGAACAATAGAACAAGTCAGGAACAATAGAACAAGTCAGGAAGAGGGGCTTGCCCCCGCTCTTAGTTCCCCTCATCAGCGGGGGCATGCCCCCCTTCCTGACTTGTTCTGTACTTAGATCTAGGAAAGACTTTACTCGCCCGCCAGCGAAGCGTGCGGCAGGATTGTTGCCGGTATCGGTTCGAGAAAGCGCGAAAGCGTCGGCGTGCCCTCGGTTTCCGGGCCTTTATAAACGTCTACTGCCGGATACACAAAGTGCAACTCCTTCTTCGCCCTCGTCGTCGCAACGTAGAGCAGCCGTCGCTCCTCTTCAAAATCGTCAAACTCGTCCTGGAACCGGTTAGACGGAAACCAACCGTCAGTCATCCAGATCACAAACACGCTGTCCCACTCGAGGCCTTTGGCCGAGTGAACGGTGGAGAGCGTGACAAAACCGCCACTGCGTCGCGGCGCGTTTTCCCCCACCGCTTCCGACGGATCGAGTGCGATATCGTCGAGTAGCTTCGCTGGTGTTTTGTAGCGTTTGGAGATCGATTGGAGGTGTTCGAGATCGCGTCCACGTCGTTGCACGTCGTCGTACTTGTTCTTCAGCAGGGGACGATAAAAACGCAACACCGTCGATAGCTGTTCGCCCGGCGTTTTGCCCTCGAGCATCGTGCAGAACACGCGTGCCAGTCGAGTCAGTTCACTCTTGTAGCTCGCGCGGGCAGGGAAGCGAATTAATTTTTTGAACAGGCCCGCCCTGGTTCTCGCCGAGCGAAACTCTCTTTGCTCAACTCCGAGATGTTCGAGTATTTGATAGACGGTGGCGTCGCCGATGTGATCGATCAGTTTGAGCGCGCGAAACCACGAAAGCGTGTCGGAAGGCTTGACCATCACACGCAAAAAAGCGAGCGCGTCTTTGATGTGGGCCGACTCGGCAAACCTCATCCCGCCAAACTTTCGGAACGGGATGTCCTGCCGTCCCATTTCGATTTCGAGGTCGAACGAGTGTGAGCTTGATCGAAATAGCACTGCGATCTCACTCAGCGGCACACCTGCTTCACGCAGGTCTGCAATGCGTTGCGCGACGAAACGCGATTGTTCATTCTCATCACGAGCGCTCACCACCACCGGCGTCTCGCCACCTTCGATCCGCGAGTAGAGCCGCTTTTTGAAACTCTCCTTCACTTCGCCCATGATGGAGTTTGCGACGTCGAGAATCGGTTGCGTGCTGCGAAAGTTTTCTTCGAGTTTGATGATCTGCGACGAAGGAAAGAGCTTGGGAAACTCGAGCATGTTGCGATGGCTCGCACCGCGAAACGAATAGATCGACTGAAACTCGTCACCCACGACCGCGACATTATCGTGCCGCGCGGTCATGAGTTTTACGATCTGCGCCTGGAGCTTATTCGTGTCCTGGTACTCGTCGACCATTATGTAGCGATACTGATCCGAGAGTTGCTCGCGCATCGAGGCGCTCGTTTCGAGTGCTTCACGCAGACGCACGAGCAGATCGTCATAGGTGAGCATGTGGCGGCTGCGTTTGAACTCCTCAAACGCCTTGAACAACGTTTCGAGATTACGGCGCTCGTCGACGAACTGCGGGTATTCGTGATTGAGCACTTGCTTCATCGTCTGGACCTTGTTGACCATCATGCTGAAGATTGCGGCGATGGTTCGCTTGCGCGGAAAGTGTTGCTCTTTTGTCAGCCGGATCTGCCGGCGCAGCAAATCGATCAAGTCTTCAGTGTCGCTCTGGTCCAGGACGGTAAAATTTTTCTGAACTCCAGCCTCGTCGGCAAACTTCCGGAGGACCGAGTGGCCCAACGAGTGAAAAGTGCCGCCGGAAACTCGCTGGCAACGCGCGTCAGCCAAAGCCGCGGCGCGTGTCAACATGCTCGCCGCCGCACGGCGTGTGAAAGTCAGTAACAGGATCGACTCAGGTTTCGCTCCGATCTCGACGAGTCGCGCGACGCGGTAAACGAGGGTTCGCGTTTTTCCGGTGCCCGCGCCCGCGACGATCAGCAAAGGGCCTTCCGTAGTCGTCACCGCTTTGAACTGCGCCTCGTTCAGCTCCTTCTCGTAATCGATCGCACGCGAGCCGATTGCCATCCGCTTGAGAACCAGTCTCGTTTTAGGCGCAACCGGCAAGGTCTTCCCGAGGTCGAGATCGCGTTTGATTATCTTGAGCTCGTCCGCGAGTTCGGCGATCGTCTGGTAGCGTTCCTTCGGTATTTTGGCGAGCGCCTTGACGAGAATTCTTTGCAGATCAAACGGGAGTCGGGCCGTCCGTCACTCGGGAGTTGCGGGTCTCGGTGAAGGATCGCATGCATCGTGTCGATGCGATTGTCGTGAACAAAAGGCGCCTTGCCGGTCAGCATTTCGCACAACACGACGCCAAACGAAAAGACGTCGCATCGCCGATCGACTCGTTGGCCCAGCAACTGCTCCGGGGCCATGTAGTTGACGGTTCCCATGAGCGTGCCTGACTGTGTTTCGACGCCGCGGATGAGAGTTTTTTGTTCACTGTCGGCGACGAGCGCGCGTTCTCGTTCCGCGACGAGTTTGGCGAGGCCGAAGTCGAGGATCTTTGCGTAACCGTCGCGGCTTAGCATCAGGTTTTCGGGTTTCAGATCGCGATGAATGATGCCGAGTCTCGTGTGCGCGGGAAAGTCCGGTTGCGATCTGGATCGCGATGTCGAGGATTTGTCTGAGCTGTAGTCCGTTGTTGTTTATCTTCTGCCGCAGCGTTTCGCCTTCGATGAATTCCATCGCGATGTAAGGCCGGCCGTCATCCTCGCCGACTTCATAGACCGTGAGAATGTGCGGATGGTTCAGCGCGGAAGCGGCGCGGGCTTCCTGAAAGAACCGGCGGCGGCGATCCTGTTGTGCAACGTACTCAGGTGGGAGTACCTTGAGGGCCACCACGCGCTGGAGTTTGTTGTCGAAGGCTTTGTAGACAGCGCCCATGCCGCCGGCGCCAATCGGTTCGACGATCCGGTAGTGGGCGATGGTTTTGACGGGGAGGGGCTTCATGGGGCGTACGGCATAGATTATACGGATGCTTTCCCTAACAAGAACCAAGGTCGTAGAATAATCGTATCTTTCAGCAACCTTAAAACAGGAGCTGCCTATGCTGTGTCCGCGTTGTTCTTCAAATCAAGGGGATGACATCAAGTTCTGCACGTTTTGTGGAGCGAACCTGCAAGCAGTACGCGAAGCAATAGAGCTCCCCGACACGGCCAAGAAATTCGACTGGAGCGACACGTGGGTCGCGGAAATGTTCATGTCGGGCCAGGCGCACGAGCGACGCAAGCTGGAGATGGAGCGGCAGCTCGGAATTACGCCGGAAGTGAAGCGTTATAACGAGATCAAGGCCGGCGTGATCGTGAGTAGCATCGGCATCGGACTGGCAATTTTCCTGCACATTTTTATGAAGGGGATTGCCGGTAACGTTCCCCCCGAAACCGCGGAAGTCATCACTCGTATCTGGATCGCTGGAGTGATTCCCTTCATGGTCGGGCTGGCGTTGATCGTCAACGGACTCGTAGTAAGTAAACGGATCGTTGAAGCTCTCGAGCGCGAGCAGAACAAAGAACCGAAATTTGTGGAAGGCGGCGCTGTTCCTCGTGGTTTGCGGCCGGCGGACACGTCAGAGTTCATCCCTGCCAGCATGAGTGTAACTGACGGGACGACCCGGCACCTCGTCGAGAAGTCTGAACGAAAGGTCAAGTAGTGAATCGGGTTCGTGGTTTAGAGCCACAACAGACAGCTTCGCCACAAAAGGCACAAATTCTTTTTTAGTGCCTTATGTGCCTTATTGTGGCTAGGGTTTGGTGAGGCTTTCGAGTTCTTCGGGTGTGCGTGGCCAGTCGTCTTTGAGAAGACGTGAAAGGGCTCGGTCGGCGAGTAGTTTGCCGCCGGTTTGGCACGTCGGACAGTAGTTAGTCTCATTCGAGCCGTAACGGATTCGCTGAATCTTCCCGCCGCAACGTGGACACGCCTGGCCATACTTCCCGTGTGTGGCCATGTCAGGTCGAAACGCCGTCACCTTCTCCGGAAAACGATCGCGAGACTCCTCACGCAAACGCTCAACCACTCAGTCAAGCTCTTCTTGATTGCCGCAAATAGTTTCTCGACTTCGCTGTCGGTAAGTTTTTGGGTGAGTGTGAAAGGAGAGAGCTGGGCTTCGAAAAGAATCTCGTCCGAGTAAGCGTTGCCGATGCCACTCAGAATCCGCGGATCGGTGAGCGCACGTTTCAGCGTGTGGTTTTTTGCGCGGATAGCTTTCGCAAACTCTTCCGTCGTCGCTTCGAAAACTTCCAGGCCGCCGGGAGTCGAGCTTCTCGAGTTCGGCCTCACCCTGGACCACGTGAAGTGAGGCGCGTTTCTGCGTGCCCGCTTCAGTTAAAACGAGACTGCCATTCGTGAACTCGAACACGGCGAGGCCGCGACTCTTCAACGCCTTTGCGCGGTCGGTATGCCAGTGAAGCCGCCCGGCGATCATCAGGTGGAGCACAAGCCACAAATCTCCTTCGAACCCGAAGCAGATTCGTTTCCCGAGCCGGCGCAGCTCGTTGACTTTTTTACCTTCGACGCTGGACAGAGGGGGAACGGCCGTGCGCAGGAGGAAACGGGCTTGCGATCCGCACACGTTCAAGAGCACTGCCTTGCGTTCGCTTCTCGAGAGCCTCGATATAAACGACGATGTCCGGCAGTTCAGGCACTAAACTGAATATGCTTTAGACGGTGCTGCGACTTCTGGCCATCCGATAAATCCAAAGCACGAGGATTGCGCCGAGAATCGAAAGCAGCAGACCAGCCGGACGGAAGCCTCCTCCCTCGGTCTCAGCTCCCCAGATTGCCCAGCTCACCAGGCCGCCGACGATGGAGCCAATAATTCCCAGAACCATCGTAGCGAGGATGCTCATCGCATCTCTTCCCGGCATGATCAGACGTGCGAGTGCACCCGCGATCAATCCAATGATCAACCACCAAATGAAACTCATCATCTTCTTTTGTCCTCCTTGAGTGCCGCGTTTATACCACTCATTTCGGCGAGTCACAACGACAAAAAGCTTTGCGCAAGGAGGGAGGCGCAAAGCAAGTTTCCCGCCTTGACTTTGCGCCCTTGAGTTGGTGAGGGAGTTAGCGTCCGTTATTTCCCGCCCGCTTGCCGAAGGGACCGTAGATCGCATACGTGACTGCATTGCCGTTTACCGGACCGCCCGGCAAACTGCCTCGATCACCCTGCTGATTCAGATAAAGCGTATTGCCGTCCGGATCAAAACAGCCGCCGCAAAACTCAGTATCGTTAGCTGCCGTACGTGCGAAGTCGTAAATCTCGCCGGCGAGGGTTACGCCGCGAACAAACTGCGCGCCGCTGCCGTCCTCCTGCAAGAAAATGTCGCCAGTGCCGGGAACGACCACCATGTTGTCCGGACTTTGCAATACCGCGGAACTGGCGGATTCGTAGATGAGCGTCACGGTTTCGCGTCCCGGATCGTATTCCCAGACCTGGCCCAGCCCCGCGGCGCCGCCCGAAGTCGTGTCGAAGTAGATCTTCGAGTGGCCATGGCCCATCCACATGCCTTCCAGCCGATCGAAGTACGCAGCGCCTTTGTCCTGCGCTTGCACGCGGTTTGGCGTGAAGCCGGAAACACGATCGGTGCGATTGTCCGTATCGTCCTCGTGGTCCGGCTCGTCAACCGTGACCCATTCGACGCGGTAGGCCACGCCGACAACACGACCGGTGTCCATGTTGGCGTGAAATTCGTCTTTCAATTTCAACGCTTGTAGTGGTCCCGTTGTCTCCGCGAGCGGCAGGTTGCCCGCCGGCTTTGGCACATAGCGATAGAAGCAGGATCCGAGCGAGCCAAGAACGGGATCAGACGTGATGCTTCTATCTTCAGTCATATAAATGATCCCGGAACGTTCCACAGCGGCTTCGTGGGCCCGCCGTCCTGCCTGCGGAATCGGAATCGCTGCGACTGGACCATCGGCAGTGGCGTCGATCTCAAACAGGTATCCGTGCTTTTTGCCGTTGAGACGTTTAACCACCTCTTCACACGTGATCCAGATGTGTGGCGAACGAATGCCGCCGGCGCAATTCGTCGAAGTGCCGCCGAGGATTGCGAAATCTCTGACCACCTCGTAGTTGTAAAGCGGTAAGCCGGTGGCCGGGTCTTTTCCCAGTCGTTCACGACGCACCTCGAGTTTTGTGTTTCCGCCACGCGCCGCGACGTTGTACTGAAGCTCCGGCGGCGTCAAAACCTTTATCTCGCCGGCTTGTTCGCGATTCTCGTGATTGCGTATCAGGATTGTGCTGCCGTTTTTGCCGGGATAAGCGGCCATACCGTCGAAGATGCCGGGCGTGGGTTGGCCGTCGCTCATGATCGTTCCCTGCACGGAGATGATCTGGTAGTTGAAATCGGCAGGAAGCCACAGGTGACCTTTGTCCACGAGTGGTCCATAACCTTCGGATTGTGCAAGTGTGTTTCCTAAAGCCCGTCGCGCGCTCAGCGATTGAAATGGTCCCATTGCCGCGAGTGCGCCGCCGAAAACCACACTGCCCTTGATGAAGTTGCGTCGATCCATTTGCTGTTCACTTTCCTTTCGTTTGTTGGAGGTGGAAGAAGGCGGAGTCTAACGACACCGAGTTACGGTCATGTGAGGTCGGCGTTAAGAGGTTGTGACGAGAGTTAAAAGATCGTTAACTAGGCCCGACGCCCTAATTGGCGCCCGACGCCAGATACGGCGTTAGAACAGGTAAGGAAGGAGAAACAGAACAAGGTAAGAGGAGAACAGAACAAGTCAGGAAAGGAAGAGAACAAGTCAAAAAGGGAACAGAACAAGGTAAGGAGGAGAACAGAACAAGTCAGGAAGGGTGGCTTGCCCCCGCTCTCCCGGTAAAGCGGGGGCAAGCCACCCTTCCTAACTGTTCATCCTTCAATCCGCGCCCAGTTTCCCTCTTCCACCTGTTCAATCTTGAATCTGTCCGATCTCATCTTCTGCTCAGCCGACTCGCTTCGCGCCGTAGAGTTCGGTAAAGAGGAAGTTGATCTTTCCATTTTTCCCGGGCACGAACACGAGTTCGTTCTCATTCTGCGCGCCGAAAGTAAACTTTCGCTCGCCGCTCTTCGTCAGCGCGTGTTCCTTGCCGTCAACTTTGACGTAGAGTTTTCCTTCCCTGACGGAGATCTCCCAGGTTTGCGGCGCGTGTGAGAAAGCCCCAACGTATTCATTCATCTCGGCGCTTGTAAGCGGCGCGAACGACGCAGGCTTCTGCGGCTCGTCGTCTTTGAGCCCGAGTACGATTTCCGTGGCCTTATTCAAACTCTTCCTCATCGTCTCGCCGCTCTTGTTGGTCAACACGATGACCGCAAACTTTCGTCCCGGAACCATCTGGACCATCGAGCCGTAGCCGCGGCTGAATCCGCCATGACCGACAAACTCGAGTCCCTTGAACTTAAAACTGGTCAGACCATAGGTGTAATACGAGTCTGTCTCACCCGGAACGGCGACGTGATGCTGGACCATCTGGTTTATCAGTGACGCTGAGACGGGTTGCTTGCCGTCGAGCCGGCCTTCGTTCATGAAAGCAATCACCCACCGCGACAAGTCCTTCGCATTGGACCACATCGAACCGGCCGGCCACATCGCGACGTTGTTGAAGAGCGGGCGAAGGATCTTTGGCTTGCCGCTTTCGAGAGCATGGCCCGTGGCGAAGGGATAAGTGATTGCCATCAACGGTCTGAGCGTCGTGCGCTCCATTCCGAGCGGCGCGAACAGGAGTTCGTTCATCGCATCCGCGTAAGGCTTGCCGTGAAGCTCTTCCACTACAAAGCCCGAGAGCCAGAAGCCGGCGCTTGAGTAAGAGTAAATCTCGCCCTGATCGGCAAAGAAGATATCGTCTTTCCAGGAGCGCACCATGTTTCCGAGCGACGCGTCGTCGTTGGAGATCACGGGCGCGGCGAAATCTCGTACGCCCGCGGAGTTGCTCAACAAGTGATGCGGCGTCGCTTTCGCAACCTTCTCGTTCAGACCCTTGATTCGACTCCCGATCGGTTCATTGAGATTGATCTTGTTCTTCTCCGCGAGCGCGAGTAGTGAGGCGGCGGTGAACATTTTCGTGGTCGAACCAAGACGAAAAAGCATCTCCGGTTTCATCTCGGCGTTTGTCTCGACATTTGCGACGCCGAACGCCTTTTGATAGACCACCTGATCGCCGCTCACCACCGTGATCACTGCGCCCGGTGTGTTCTTCTCTTTGAGTTCCTCGGGTACGAGTTTGTCCAGTTCGCTGAAGTCGATTGCTCGCGGTGCAGTGAACGGTTTGCTCGAAGGGGGTTTAGCCGTCGTCTCGATAACCAAAACGGTCAAGCACAACAGCAACATGCAACACGCGTGAGCAGCTCGATTCATAGTGACTGTTCTCCTGAAGAGTTTTCGGTGAAGCGCTGCTAATACGCGCACACGTCGCCGAGAGTTCTCGGAGAACTGGTCCAAATAAATGGATGCGAAGCTGTGGCGAAAATTCGACTCTTTAATCCACGTTGATGCCGAGTCGATCGGCGCACTTGAAGAGTGACAGGCCGAGAATACAGGCGACCACGAGATTGAAGTAGAACGTGAACGTGGCGTTGATAAAGTTACCGACGAGATTGCCCATGAACGGAAGTGTGAGCGGTGAGGTTATCAGGGTAATTATCATGCTAACTATGAAAGCGACGATCTGGACCCCCGCTACCATTGCGAATGCCTTGAAGTAAGTAATTCCCATTCGGCGAATGGTGTCCAGGCCCACGAGCGGGTTCATTACCGAACCGAAACTCTGTGTGTAACCGGCGACTGTAAGAGCCATCGGATAATAGAAAAGCGCCCAGCCAATAAGAAGCAGGAACAAAAATCCTATAGCCATTCCGGCGCCGAGAAGAGGCAGTAAGTCATTGAAAACACCGGCGGGATCGCTCGCTTCAGTTTTCGACTCCTCAGCTTCGCGTGCTGCTGCCACTCCGGGTCGCAAACCTTGTAGCTTCTTGTTTGCTTCTTCGAGTTTTGCGGGATCGGCATTCGGATCGGTGAGTACCGCAAGGTCTTCTTCTGTGACGGGCGACTCCGCAACCTGCCCGCCTACAACAGACGAAGGTTGCACGCCGCCGCCGCTGATCACACCAAACATCAACGCGATCACAAGAGCGATGACGGGTCCCCAGGAAACGATCATGATTCCGACACCGAGAAATACCGGAACAACCAGGTCGTCCACGATTGAGAACTCACTGAAATCCGGCATGAAGCTGCGATTGAGTCGGCCCCATGCAACCTGGCTAATGACGTGTGAAATGCATCCGAACAAAACTACCCACGCCACGATCGCCCCGCGGAAACCTGCGAACAAGAGGCATGCATAAATCAGGGCGCCAATGAGCAATGCAGTCTTGTGTTGGAGGGGATAGCGAATCGCACGAACGAAATCCTCCATTCCGAAGCCGGAACTCTGAAACTCGGCACGCGCCGTCTTTTCTGTTACTGCTCGATACTCACGGCAAAAGTCACCACACAACGGGCAGACCGGCACCTTCCCGCTAACGAACCTTGTACAATCCTTGCAGAAAAGTTCACCGCACATGCGACACCCATACTCGGGCTCCGCATCAGGATGGTTGTGACAAGCGTTTGTACTGGGCGCGGCGGAACTCGACTACGGTGCGGTTGAATGGCTTGGTGGGTGGGCGGAAGCAGACCCGGTCTCAACCCAAGTTTCGAATGAGTTGCTCACCGGCGGCGGAGCGGGAGTTGGGTCGCCATTGAAGGCGCCTTTGAGTTTTGGGACGCGCCCGGCTTCAATCCAGCTCAGATTACCTTTGCTGACTTTGTCGGTGGGTAGAACGCAACCTTCGATGATCCATTGTTTCAGCGTCTCGAGGTCGGCTTCAAAAACTCCCTCAACCGTACTCACACGCCAAACTTCAGGTTGTGCACTCATAGTTTTGTCCTCATTGGGGATTCGCCAGGGAATGCGGGTGTTTGAAAACTCCTGAGAACCTGGTCGGAATGTCTGGTGGTTTGCCCGGGTGTTGGACTAGAGGCGGGCGGCGGCTGTAGCCGCTGGTTCAAATACTAAGGCGCTTAATTCGGCCACGTCAACTATTAAGTAAGCCAGACATAGAACAAGTCAGGAAGAGGGGCTTGCCCCCGCTGACAGAGGAACTAAGAGCGGGGGCAAGCCCCTCTTCCTGACTTGTTCTATTGTTTGATTTGTTATTGTTCTAGTTTCACTAAGCTTTGTGCAAGTTCTAAGGGAACAGACAGAATTTACATTCGGTTCCTGACGGAGATACAGTACCTCAGCGAAGATGGACACTCTTCAAAAAGACCGCGCTTACGCCACTGATCTGCCAAAAGAGATGCAGGCGCATCATTACCCGATCCTCTACCAGGTGGAGGAGACTCATTGGTGGTATGTGGGGCGGCGGCGGATTATTCGGTTCCTGGTAGAGAGAATTTTGCCGACGCTGGACAATCCGAAGCCGAAAATTCTCGATGTAGGGTGTGGCACCGGAGCGAATCTCAAGATGCTCGCAAACTACGGGCGGGCAGAAGGCGTCGACATTTCTCCACAAGCCGTCGACTTCTGCAGCGAACGCGGTTTGGATTCCGTCAAGCTTGGAGCGATCGAGGAGCTGCCATACGAAGATGGTTCCTTTGAACTAGTCACAGCACTCGACGTAGTGGAACACCTCGATGACGACGTTGCCGGCCTGCGAGAGATGAGAAGAGTCTTGCGTCCCGACGGACGCCTGCTGTTGTTTGTTCCGGCGTTTATGTTTCTTTGGGGTGTCCAGGATGACGTGAGCAATCACCGGCGCCGCTACACGCTGCCCGGGTTTGCTGAAGGCCGTCGAAGCGGCAGGGTATTCCATCGAGTGGGCCAGCTACGCAAACATCAGCTTTTTTCTGCCCGTGCTCCTCGTGCGTTCGGTGATGCGGTGGCTGAGTTTGCGCGCCGACACGGAATATGGAATCAACCTTTCGCTGATGAATGGTCCATTTAGTTCGTTGTTTGCTGCTGAGCGTTTTGTTTTTGAACGCGGCAGACTTCCGTTCGGCGTTTCGGCAGTGTGCATCGCTCGACGTGTGGAAAAATCGGATTAGCGTTACTTCACAGCGGGGCGGGGAAGTGAACCGGCTTTCGTCCGCTGTTTCGGTGAAAACCGATAGCGCAAAAGATTCGAAGTAAACTCGAGGATCGCTTTCGGCTTTACGAATGAACCTCTGTTGTCGTTGATGGTGAAATGCACAGGCGTCTCACCAATCTTCAGGCCGAGTTCACGCGCGCGAATCACGATCTCCGCATCGGCAAACCAATCGTCCGATTCGAGGTGCAGCAGTTCATACTTATCGCGCCGCATGATTTTGGGTTTGGAGTTGATGTCGCGGACTTTGAATCCGAAAAGCAGGCTGAAGATTCCGTTGTAAACGGTGGAGATCAGGCGTCGATATAGACCATCGTCGCGTATGACGCGGTATGTTTTCGTCAAATCCAGATCTTCGAGCTCACATTTCAGCAGACAGGCGATGATCGATTCAGGTGGAAATTGACCGTCGCCGTCGATGACTCCGATGTACGTGCCGCGAGCGGCGTCGAGACCCATACGCATGTCCCAACCCATCATTCCCTGCTTGGGACGAATTACGGTACGGATGTTGGCTGAGCCTTCGGCGAGTTTGGTGACTACTTCAGGGGTTTCGTCGTCGCTTCCCTCGATATAATTTCCGACGAGCACGAGCTCCCACGAAAAATTGCATCGCGACAACGTTCGCTGCAAACGTTCGACGAATGGAATAATGCTTTGTCCGCTTCGGTAACACAGGACTACGAGTGAAAAATGGGGCTCGTTCACGAGGGCGATGTTAGTACGTAATCTAATCTGGCCGCAACGTCGTAGCTGGTAATCAAAATTATGCGAATCCTCGTTACCGGTGCGTCGTCGCCTCTCGCGGTTGGAGTGCTGCGCCGGTTACTTTTGAATAGCGATCTTGAATTTTGGTGCGGCCGTCACCAGAAAGAAATTCCGATTGCCGATCCGAGGTTGCACGTGATCGATTTGGACCTCGAGTCAGACTTCAGTGGAGCTTTATCGCGCGAGCATTTTGATTTGGTCCTTCACTTTGCGGGCGTGACTCACGCGCACGATGAACAGCCATACTGGAACGTTAATGCGCACGGAACAGTTCGGCTGGCTGAAGCAGTGCGGCGAAATGGTTGTCGGCGATTTGTATACATCAGTACGCGTTGCGCTACTCACGGGAGTGGAGCGTATGGCGAATCGAAACTTGCGGCCGAGCAGGAACTTCAGAAGCTGGAGTGGAAGAGTTTGTTAATCATTCGTCCGGCCGAAATCTATGGAGGTGGAGGCAAGGAAGGGATTGATCGGATGTTAGCGGTTGCGCGGAGATGGCGAATCATGCCGGCACTGTTTGGTCACTCTAATCTGCGGTTCGCTCCGATGCATGTTGACGACTTCAGCAGGCTCGTGGCGGAGCTGGTCCAACAACATCATGAGGGAATCAGGATTGAAAACGTGTGCGGCCCCGAGGACCTGAGCGGAATTGACTTGGCGTATCGAATCGGCAAGCGTTATCGCGCAGTGCCGTTGCCGTTGTGGTGGCCGGCGGTGGCCGTGTGTCTTAAGGCGTTGGACAAAATGGGGTTTGCAATCGTGAAGCCGGATCAGTTGACGCGGTTAGTCGGTGAAAAGACGGGAACCGCCCCGACCGCGAAGACCACGCGTGAGGGAGTGAGGCGTTTTTTCCCGGACTGAATTACGATTTCTCAGACTCGCTCATTTGCTGCTTTAACCACGACCGGCTGAATTTCCAATCGCGTTCAACCGTTGACTCTCCGACTCCTAAAAGCTCCGCTGTCTCCGCAACAGTCAAGCCTATGAAAAAGCGGCACTCAACAATCTCTGCCTTGCGTTTGTCAAACTCACCGAGCTTTTGTAGTGCCTCGTCCAGCATGAGCAATTCTTTTGACCTTTTATCGGGCGGTTCTACCTGGTCCACGTCGACATCGACATATTCGACCTGCGGTTTTCGCCTGGCGTAGTCGATTAGAACCTGGCGCATCCGCTTCGCCACCATAAAGTAAAAGTGTTTTCGATTCTCGTAATTGAGGTTCTCTCGAATGAGTTTTATCAATGCCTCATTGACTAGAGCTGTCGGCTGCAAAATATGTTCAGGCCTTTCACCGCGCATGTACTTACGAGCAAATTTCTTTAGCTCCGGGTCGATGAGCGGGATCAGCTTGTCCAAAGCTTGCGCGTCGCCATTATTCCAGGCCTTCAATAGTTCGGTGACTTTATGGGTTTCGTCCAACATGCGCTGCTCCTTTGCGCAAACCTCAACAAAGTAATGAATCAAGGCTTAAATCATTACATCGGGAGAAGCCGATCTTCGATGGTACGATGCACTATTGTCAGTGACGCCCTTCGTGGATAGAATGCGCCCGGCAATCAGACCCAGACTCTGAGATTCTCTGCTTCGCCCTCGACTTCCCACCTCAGGAGACAATCGAATGAACCCGCCTAACTGGGATCGTCTTCAGGAAATTTATCACGCCGCCCTGGCGTTGCCCCGATCTGAGCGCAACTCGTTCGTTACAAATGCTTGCGCCGGAGATCCGGATCTCCTCGGCAAGGTGAATTCGCTGCTCAAGACCGATGATGATTTCTTGAAGGATCCGGTTTTTGTCTGTCCTTCCCTGGCGGATTCTGTGGTGGGGACCACGATTGACGGACGCTATGTGGTCCAAAAGGCACTCCTCCCTCCAGGCGGCATGGGGCGGGTATATGTCGCGCGTGATCTGCAACTGCCCGGCCGGCTGGTGGTCATAAAGGTCTTGACCCAAACATCGATACAGGATGCAGATGCGATGAGAAGAGCTAAACGGGAAATCCAGGCTCTTACCGTCATAGACCATCCGAATGTTGTGAGCGTGTACGGAGCCGGCGAACTGTCGACTGGGACGCCCTATATCGCAATGCAGTACATCGATGGTGTGACGCTGCGGTCACAGATTCAGAGCAATGGTATGGATGCGAAGCGTGCCGCATCGATATTGAAGCAGATTGGCGCTGCACTCGGTCATATTCATAGCCGGGGCATTCTTCATCGTGATCTGAAGCCTGAAAACATCATGATTCAGGTTCTTGGTGATGGAACAGAGGATGTCAAAATTTTGGACTTTGGAATCGCAAAAATAAAAGATTCGGTCCTCGCCACAAGCACCCTTAACACCGTTGCGATCGGAACGGTGGCGTATATGTCTCCTGAACAGTTGCGCGGCGGGGAAAGAATTACAGCCGCGAGCGATATTTATGCAATGGCCGTTGTCGCATGTGAAATGATCACCGGTAAACGACCACCGATAGCGTCCCAGGGTCGGGCCATACAGGCAGTTGATCTACCAGAGGGGCTCCCCCCAAATGCGCGTAATGTAATTATCCGAGCGCTATCGTTGGAACCGACCAAACGCTACCAGAGTGCAAAGCAGTTTGGCGATGACATTGAGAAGGTTCTGCTCGGTGGTAAAGTGGAGGACCCAGACCCTCCGCCATCGTGGCCGTCGCTGACGAAATCCCTGACGATTTTCGCTGCTACCTTAATCCTCGCCTTGTTGTCATACGGAATTTACAACTACATCAATCGCCAACCCATTCTTATACCCAATAACGTATTTAAGTACTGGGTGATGGAACAACAGATGGTCGACGGCAAGGAATATGGGGAGCCAGAGAAGCGTCACGGTAACGATAGCTTTAATACTGGCGACAAATTTCAGCTCTACGTCTCCACTACTGAACCTGGTTACTTGTACATTTTTCACGAAGGGACACCCGGCTCTGACTCGGAGGGCTTCAAAATGATTCACCCAAACCGAGCAACAAACAACGGCTCGGCATCGATTGGAGCCAATCAAACGGTCCAATCCGACTGGATGATCTTCCAGGGCACGGCGAGCTCCGAAAACTTCTGGATCGTTTGGTCTACCTCGCCTGTTAATGAGTTGGAGTCCGCGAGTAAGCAAGCTTTCAATCATCCACAACAAGGCTTAGCTGCCGGTGACTTGGCGAAGGTCAAAAAGTTTCTTAAGACAAAGCAAGCCGAAGTCGATTCTAAAACCGCCAGCTACACCAACACGAAAGAAACCAGAGTGCGCGGTCAGACTGATATCCTGGTCGTGCTGGCCCAATTGAAGCATCAATAGTCTCTGGCAATCTCAGGTCAAACAATCTCTTCCAGCGAGGCGATCTTGATGGCATTCAAAGACCGGGAATACCACATGAGACAGATCACTCCCAGCGAGAAGTAAAGGACCAGGCGCCACTGTAACAACTGAGTAAACATGCCCGTGTACTCGTTAGGAATGAGATTGTCTACGAGATGTGCCGTGGCCCATACCGACGATATAGCCGCGACCGTCAGCATCACGCCGAGCCATTTAAGACGCAGGAACACGCTACCTTTTGGCGCAGTGCCAAAACTCTCGCCAGTCAACAACTTCCGAATTTGGTCCGGCCTGCCGGACCGGATTTCATTGCGAGCCGCGATCACAAAGTGATAAGGCACCACCAGGAAGATCACAGCCAGGGGAAAGAAGTAATAGATGCTTTTGAAATATGCGCCACGTGCCGGGTACGTGTGAAACAACGCCTGTGTAATAGGTTCGTTCGGCAGGATCGATCCCATTGACAGGTGCAGCAGCACCCCCGCCGCGACAAATAGCACGATAGCCAACACCAGGCTGTACACTCTTCCGGTCAACGTTAACACCCGACACAAGATGAGACCCGCCATGGATGTGGTCCAGACCCACAGAAACACAAACGGTGCCACTCTTATGGCCGAAGCAGCATAAGAATCAAACTGATATGCCACTTCGGCAAACAGTGCAATTGCATGAAGAAGCGCATAAAGCGTGCAACTGGTCAGGAGAAACCAGCGATCTTCCGCCAGAGCTGACCTGAGCAGGCTCCATGAGATTGTGCCTCGATGGAAAGCCTCGGGCACGGATGAGTTTCCATCGTCAACGATCCTCATCGTCGACGTGGCAGGGACTTCCAACTTCGCCACGGGTGTGACTGTTACCGGCAACGAAGCTACTCGGCCTCTCTTTATAACCGGCGCTACGAAACGATAACCTCTCCGCGCCACGGTCGCGATATACGTGGGATTATCGGAATCATCTCCCAGCGCTCTCCTCACCGAGTGGATGTTCAACGGAACGTTTTGTTCCTCAACAAACACGTCCGGCCACACCTCTCGAATAATTTGATCCTTAGTGACTACATCTCCGGCTTTTTTGACGAGTACTAACAAGACAGCAAACGCTTTGGGCGCTAACGCTATTTCTCGGCCGTCTGTGACTAACGTTTGCGCCATCAGGATCCAGAACAAACGGTCCAAACTCGAATATTTGATCGTTTTCCATACTCATAAACCCGCCCTAAGAGAATTAGTAATAGAACCCTAAGCCATTCCAAAGTACGTAAGGCCGCTGGTTACGTCATTGTGTCGCACGTGACGAGGTCAAGGGAGAGCCAAGTGGCTTTAAGCGGTCCTGATTTTATGCAAAACCCGAGACCTCGTGAAGCGGAACGACGAATCTTCGTCAACAGCGAAAAATCTTCGCTCCTCTATGACGGGTTCTTATTCATTTCGACGCCATGTTCAATGAGGGTGATTACATGAACAGCATCGATGGCCCAGCTTGCGATTGGGTCATTGCAGGAGGACGCAATGACAGAAAACATCCGAGTACTATTTTTATCAGCAAATCCATGGTCAAACAGCCGTATCCTTGTGGATGAAGAGGCGAGAGAGATCTACAAAAGGCTTCACGAAGGTCGCTGTCGGGATCGCTTCGAACTGTATAAGCACCCAGCTACGAGGCCGGAAGATCTTCAGCAGCTACTGCTCACGTACCAACCGCATATCGTTCACTTCAGCGGACACGGAAGCAAAAGACAGAAACTCATTCTTGGTGGGTCCCATGGTCGAGGCAAAATGATCGACCAACAAGGCTTGGCAAAGGTATTCGCTCTTTACAATAACCACGTCCGCCTGGTCCTGCTTAATGCTTGTTTTACTAAGGAGCAGGCGCGCTCGATTTCCGAAGTAGTCGATTATTCCATCGGCACCTCGAGACCAATCGGAGACAAAGCGAGTGTCGCGTTTGCCGGCGCATTCTACCGTTCTCTTGGATTCGGCAAATCCGTTAGAGACGCATTTGATGCTGCCCGGGCAGAACTTGCCCTGACAAAGATGCCGCGCTCACGTGGAATCGAGCTCTACGTGAGAAACGGAATCAGTAACAGAGATCGCTTTCCTCAAATCGACAGCGATCGAAACTTATCACGCCGAGCCCTCAACACACGTCAGGTGATAGGAAAGGGAATTTTCGAAATCACCACAGTTAAGACCATTCACCAAACCGTTTTGTTCCGAGGTTAAGAAACAGGTCGGCTGCAGGCGCGATTAGCTCAAGAGAGCGACATCACGCCCGACTGTTGAAATTGTGTTGGGTGACTGCGGCATCACGCACTAAAACATAGGAGGATATGAAATGGAATTTAATGCACAACAGCAAAAGACGGCGAAAAATTTGGCAACGAAGCAAACACCGGACTCTTCACTTAAACTGCGTCGCAAAGCGCCTGGTACCAGAATCGGTATCTTGATGGATTGGCGAGAAGGCTCTAATAAGTCCGGAAAAATGTCGGGACGTTATGGTCGCGCGCTCCGTGATGGCCGGTAACGGCGCGGCATTTTGTCACCACTGAGCAGAAGGTAGCTCGTCTGGGCTACCTTCTGTACTTCTCTTGAGAAATGTGACCACTCACTATCCCGTTAGGTTCGTTGAATCTCTACCACATACGTGATATAGAGCGTCCGTCTACATCCCACTGTTTCTACAAGAAACCTGAGCTCCCACATGTTGTCAACAAAGATACCCGGATTCAAAACAGAAGAAGTTGTGAGCATTTTGTGGCTGTGCTTTTGCATGGCCATGATGACGGCGATTTTTTACTTGCAGGAGACCGCGTCAGCCGCGAGCGAGACGCCGGCGCAAAATACAAAGGTTCAATCTTCGACGACCGTTACCGCCTCGGATCCAAAGAACAGCGAGGCTTTTCAAGCATTGAACCGTGCTGAAGCACTGCGCGCAAACGGGAACGAAGCCTCTCTCCGCCAGGCAATAGACGATTATGACAAAGCGGCGCTGCTCTGGACTTCCATCGCCGACTTAGCAAACGCTTCTGACGCGACACGGAAATCCGGCGATGTGTCCTTTCTTTTCAGTGAATACAAGCGCGCCCTCGAGCGATATGAAAACGCTGAAATTCTCGCCAAAAAGAGTGGCGACTGGCTGGCGCAAGCCAGGGCCTTAAGTCAAATCGGCCGTGTGCAGTCTTACCTGGGCAATAACGATCTGGCGCAAAAACAGCTAACCAAGGCACTGCAACTTTTCAAACAGCATGAAGCTAATCGAAGCGTAGTCGCTACGAACGCTTACGCCGAAGCGCTTAGTAACGCGGCTGAAGTCACGTACGCAACAGGTAACTTTACCGACGCCCTGAAACAATTCGATAGTTCGCTTAATGTCCTCCAGGGTGATCAAAACATTGGAGCGAAGATACATCTCTTCAAGGGCTACATAGCCGGAAGCAGAGGTGATCGGGAGACGGCAGAGACGGAGATTGAATTGGCCCTCCGTCTCTATGAGGCAACAAAAGATAAGCGTGGTGAAGGGCTCGCCCTGACCGCAATGGGAATGTGGCGTTCTACGCAGACGAAACAAAACCTCGCCATCGAGTTGCATAACAAGGCTATGGAAATCTTTCGCGATATCGGAGATCGATATAGCCAAGCCATGGCGCTCAATGCAATAGGGCAAGCTTACGAAAACGCGAAGGACTATCGGAAGGCCGGCTCTCAATACAAGTCGGCCCTGCAGCTCTTTGAAAACGCCGGGGCAGTGGATGCGGCGGCGGGCACAATGTACGCAATTGCCGGAACATACCGCTTGCAGGGCGATTTAGATCAAGCTCTCGAATATTATGAACGCTGTTTGCAGTTGAGCCGCACTGCCGGAAAGTTACGTCATCAAGCCTATGCGCTTAGCGAGATCGCGGAAATCTACGGCGCTCAAGGCCATTATGAACCGGCGTTGAAGCATTACGAGAATTTACCGAGGTTCTTTGAGAGTATTGGTGACCTTCGCGGACTAGCGATGGCTTTCAACGGACATGGCGATGTTTTTCTCAAAATGGGGAGAAAGCAAGAAGCCCTGGGCCTCTACCGTCAGGCATTTTCCTTAGGCGAGAAGATGCGCGATAACGCAATTCTGCTGGCGACGCTTTATAACCTAGCACGTGCAAACCTGGCCCTTGGGTCTCATGACAGCGCGTTGTCTCTTATTAAGCAGTCTTTCGATTTAATCGAGGAACTGCGCAAAAACGTGGGCAGCCCTGACTTCCGGGCCTCGTACTTTTCCGGAGTCAGAAAGCACTACGAACTGCAAATAGAAATTCTGATGCAGCTTGATGCCTTGCGGCCTGGAGAGCGCTTCGCCGAGGAAGCTTTTTATGTGAGTGAACGGAGCAGGGCTCGCGCGCTACTGGATCTTCTCACTGAATCGCGAACCAATATACGTGCAGGAGCCGGTAAGGAACTTGTCGAACATGAGCAGAGGTTGCAAGAGCAACTCCGTGCGCGCGCCCGATATCACATGGCCCTCTCTTTCAGTGGAAAAGAGTCGACCGAGCTTGCGGAATTAAATGCCGAAATAGCACAACTCCAATCCAAGTATCAGGTGGTCCAGGCCCGGCTAAGAGAACAGAACCCTCAGCTATTCTCTTTTGAACAGTTTGTGCCAGTACGCCTGGAACGCATCCAGCAGGAATTAGAGAGTGACACGATGCTACTGGAGTTTGCTTTGGGCGACGAACGTAGTTATTTGTGGGCAATAACATCCAACTCCTTCGATTATTACGTGCTGCCGCGGCGCAAAGAGATCGACGAAGCTGCACAAGAATTCTTTAAGTCGATAAAGGCGCGAGAGGGAAGCAGTGGGCAAACCCACGCCGATTATCGAGCCGGCATTACAGCGGCAGAGACGCACCATTGGGAAAAGGCAAGAAATCTGAGCCGGATTCTGCTGGGCCAGGTGGCCGACCGACTCGAAAACCGAAGACTCGTAATAGTAATGGAAGGAGCATTGCAGTACATTCCTTTCAGTGCGTTGCCACTACCCGAGCAAACGGCTGGTCCAACCGCCACTTACTTGTTGGAAACAAATGAAATCGTGATGTCGCGATCGGCTTCGACGTTAATCGCAATCCGCGGCGCACAAAAGGATAAAGGTTCATCGGGGAAAGTCGTTGCGGTCATTGCCGATCCGGTTTTTAGTGAACGTGATGAGCGGGTGCAGAACGATGCATTAGCTCCCGCAACCGTCAAGGCTGCGGCTGCTGAGGATTCACATCAACAGACGATTGAAAATTTGAAGCTCCCTCGGCTGGCCCATGCTTCAGAGGAGGCGGATGCAATTTCCGCGGTGGCGCCCTGGGGGACGACGCTGGTCGCCAAAGGTTTTGATGCCAGCGTTGAAACCGTAATGAGTCCGGAAGTTAGGAGCGCTCAGATCATCCACTTTGCTACTCATGGGTTTCTTAATACTGAAAATCCCGAACTTTCCGGCATCGTTCTCACGATGGTCGATCGTAATGGCGCGCCGACGAATGGCTTAATGTCGCTGCCTGACATTTATAGCCTGGATCTATCCGCAAAGCTGGTTGTCTTAAGCGCGTGTGAAACTGCGTTGGGAAAAGACGTAAGTGGAGAAGGATTTGTAGGTCTGGCCTATAGTTTCATGTCTGCGGGTGCGAATACTGTTGTCGCCAGCCTTTGGAAGGTAGACGATAGAGCCACCGCTGTACTAATGGCTGAATTCCAAAAAGGGATGTTGGAGAGGGGCATGACTCCGCCTGCCGCGCTTCGATCAGCCCAGTTGAAAATGATGCATGACAAGCAGTGGAGTGATCCCTACTACTGGGCTGGTTTTGTGGTGCAGGGTGAGTACACGAACCATATTATCGTTGAGCGTCGCGCATGGCTGCGCCCTGGTCTAGTGCTTCTGTTCTTTACTGCTTCTGACTGCAGTCACTTTGTTAATTCTGCATAAACGAAGGCGGCGAATTTCCCCATCACAATTCACCTAACGGAACACGACGAGTAAATGACCCGAAATTCGGCCATCCCACCCGAAAGCTTCGAGGAAATTCTCGCCTGGCTCAATCCCGATCGTGAGGTCGCGGCGAATATGTATGTTCAGCTTCGTCACGATCTCGCCAAGCTATTCAGTTATCGAGGATGTTCCGATCCTGAAGGATTGACTGACGAAGTGTTCGATCGCGTCGCGAAGAAAGTCCACAGTGTTAGACCGACTTATGAAGGCGATCCTCGACTCTATTTCCGCGCCGTGGCAAACAACCTGGTCAAGGAGACTCTCAAGCGAGTAAAGAACCAAGTTTCATTAGAAGGCATTGATGTGCCGCAACAAACAACAAGTGAAACCGAGAAGGAGATCGTGGACGTCGAGGAATGTCTTCAGTCGTGCTTACAGAAGCTGAATGACAACAACCGAAAATTAATCGTCGCCTATTATGCCAAAGAAAAGCAGGCTAAGATCGATCATCGGAGTGAAATGGCACAGCAACTCGGAATCACCATAGAAACTCTGCGAGTCAAGATTTACAGAGTTCGCGTATCTCTACAGGAATGTATTGAACGCTGTCTTAAACGTAAGGCCGAGGGAAAATGAAACGGATTGCGCAAAATTTCATTGTTAGTGAATGGCGGCTTCTGGAGTATGGCCCATGAAGAAAGAAATGATAACTGACGCATTATTGCGTGAGTATCTGCTGGGCAAAGTTGCCGACGAAGAGCAGGAGCGCATTGAGAGTCTGTTTCTCACAGATTCTCATACGAGAGAAAGAGTGCTTGCGATCGAGCAAGAGTTAAATGATGACTACCTGGAGAACAACCTCACTGAAGAAGACGAAGAGATATTCGTTTCACGTTATGCTCAAACTGATGAGCAGAGACGGCAGCTTAGAATTTCGGAGTCGATAAAAGATTGGGCGGCTGCGGAGTCAAAGGCGCCTTCAGTAGTGGCGCCGACCCTCTCAATATGGAGCCGCCTCCGAACGCGGTTACGACTCAAACCTCTCATGGTTGTGCCGATTGCAGTAACGATAGTGATTGCGGTCGTGCTGGCAATTGTTTGGCTGAATAGCCGAAGGGAACAACAGAGACATTTGGCAATCGAGCAGGAACTGGCCCAGCTTAACTCTCCTGCGAGCCTGCGCGAAGTTCCGCAGAGCATGAGTTCATATCAGTTGAAACCCAACACAGTCAGGAGTGTTGAGCCGCAGCCCGAGGTAAAACTGGATGGTCAGTTTGTTGAGCTGCATCTTTCCTGGGTCAGAAAGGAACGCTACGCAACTTACCGGGCGGAGGTTCGGAGCTTAGATAATGACCAGTCGTTTAAGATTCCGACTGTTCAGGCAGCAACCGACGGCGGGCTACTCATTCGAATCAGACTTTCTTCACAGATGCTTCACCGCGGACACTACCAGGTACACTTAAGTGGCATCGCTGACGATGGCACTCCCGGCCTCACGGAAGAATACGGTTTTGTTGTCATCGACTAGACCTCGTTACTAGGCAAATTAATCCACGCCAGTTTGTTTGCTTCCTCGTCCTCTTATCAATTCCGTAATGTTTCAGCCGTGATTTCATATTTGGTGAGGGTCTAATCAGGCCGCTGCCTGGGAAGTTCGTCAGTTCGGGTAGCTTAGTCTCTCATTTCGACAACTTAACAATCCTTCATGAACGAAACTCCGACGTCCATACCAGTAATCCTGACTAACGAGCAGCAACCGGCGCTCGAGAATTCCACACCGAAACCTTCAACCGCGGCGCCGAAATGGGAAACGGCTGCGCGCGAACGTATGAGAGGCGCCATAAAGAAGTTTGCCAAACCGCTGGCCGACCTGGTTGCGAGAGATGCCAACGAGGGTGATACGCGGCTTTTGGTAACGGACATGCTCTGTGAAGGATTCGGTTTCGATAAGTACACCGAGTTAACCACCGAGTACCGGGTCAAAGGTGAATTTGCCGATTACGGCATTCGTCTCGATAAAGAGTTGATTGCGTTTCTTGAAGTGAAACGGGTAGCTACTAAATTAGCGGCTAAACACCTTCGTCAAGTCGAGACCTACGCAGTGAACGAAGGAGTCGAATGGGTAATCCTGACGAGTGGCGTAGTTTGGCAGGTCTATCACATCACTGGTGGCCTACCTATCGTCGTGGATCTCGCTTTAGACGTAGACCTCCTTGGTGAAGACACGTTGGCTCAAAAAGCGAATCAACTTTACTACCTGACTAAAGAGTCGCTGAAGCGAAGACAGATCGATGCATTGTGGCAGGCCAAGAGAGCTACGTCACCAAAGTCTTTGGCAAAAGTTCTATGTTCCGACAATGTTGTTACAGCCATCCGCAAGGAACTGAAGCGTACGACTGGTCAATCAGTTACGGATGTTGAAATCGTGAGACTGCTCAATGAGACGGTTTTGCTTCCTGAATGCCTTGATGGTAAGGCAAATGGTAAGTGAGCCGATAAACCCGCTATTCGCATCCTATTCCATCCTTATCGTGGTCCAACCTGTAAATGTCTTCGCCGATGATCGTAACCGGACCGTGTACATAGGCAGGGCCATTACCCGTCCCGCCTGCACAATCAACATCACTCGCGACTGGTACACAGCCGGAGTAGTTCGGGTCGCACTGCGCGTCGTCGTGGAAGTTTCAGTTTGATTTAGATTGCGAGTGTTTGCCTGAGAAGGAGTTTTTGATCCACCGAAGCCACAGGATTGAACGATAACAGCAGCGAGTAGAACCCCTTCCGCGGCGAGTTTTTTACACACCGATCTACCTGGTGGATCCACCCAAACATTTATCGCAGTTGTCATAACCTGCGGCATTCGCAGCAGATTGAGAGGTGTAAGGTTTATCGTTTCCAGCTTCGATTATTTCATCGATTTGGCAAGCAGTTTTCTCCTTATCTAAATCGTGAACTTCTTTCTTGCTCGGGTTTTTGTTTCCCAGATATTGTTCGCCATTCATGTTGCCCGTATATCTTCTCACGCTGTTTCCTCTTTCAGCCGACTGGATTAGTCCTATCAAGTTATATGAAAATCCAGTTATTCCATTGCACTGAATTGCCGAAAACTCTCTGGCCAAAATTCAGTCTTCTCCAACCCGGAAATTTATCTACTCACCCGTAATGTTTCGTTTGGCATTCCATTATGAAGTAGAGGACTGTGCTTCAGCCTCTGAATTTATCTGCGTCAAAGGGTGCCTGTGTTTCAAAGAGTCCTCCCGTCCGTTCGCGATTGCCAAACACCCATTTCGAGACTCCTTCTCAGAGTTAGCTGCGCTTGTGTCTTGCTGGTCCTATTAGGCAGTGGTCTTCCAACCAGCGGACAGGTGGACCGCGGTAGTGTGGACTGGATTTTCGTGCTTGACACTTCCGCTTCTATGCACGGGGCCGGTGGCACTGCGAACATTTTCGGAAAGGTCAAGGAGGCGATTTCCGATTTCGTCCGAAGTGCTCGTGAGGGAGATACAGTTACTCTTTATACGTTCGACCGCGATACAACTCTCAGGGGCCACATCCGCATTTCAGGTGAGATCGACAAGAGAGATCTTCTCAAGGTCGTCGAGGATCTTCGTTCAGAAGGTGATAGGACATATACGGGCAAAGCTCTTCACGACGCGCTTGAACGCGCGATTGAATTAAAACAACGTTCCGACGCCGCGAACCGCACCGTTAGCATCGTCTTGTTCACTGACGGGCTCGAGGACGTGCGGGGAATAGCTGACCCGATCTCGATTCCTTTAAACATTGCTCTCCTACCCAAAGCTCAACCTTATATTTTTTTCGTGTCCGTCGGCGTTCAGGCTCATGAAACTCAACTTGAGAGTTTCATCAGAGATGTGGCCATGGAAAACCGAGGCGAGGTGATCAGAGATCCCGGTGCAACCGGAATTGCCGAAGTAGGGGAGCGAATTCGCAAAAAAATCCAGGCACCTACTCCACCGACCCCGATAATTCTTACGGTAACTCCTCCAACCGTTTCCTTCGAACAGATCGAACCGGGAGAGACGACCAGTCAGATCATACATGTCAACAGCAACGAAGCTTGCCGCGTGCGTGTCACAGTCAATACGGAAAACAACCTCACTATCAGTGAGCCAAAAGACTTTGTAGCACTCAAGAGCGCTGAGGACCACGCTATCCAAATAGATCTGTCGGCAACCGATGACGCGAGCGAGGGTGTGCGTACGTTTGCTCTCGTACTTACGGCTGAGCCCAGCAGTGTGACTTCGACAGGTACCGTCGTGAATCTGCCGGGCACCGTGACTGTGATGCGGACGCCGTTATGGCGGCGAATGCTCAAATACCTTTTGCTGCTCCTCATCCTGATTGGGATCGCTGTCGCAGTCATTAGCGTGATCAAAGGTGAACCACCGTGGATTTGGCTGCCCGCAATCACGGAATCGGCGACTCTCCAGGGCGAACTGCAAGTGATTCATCCTCGGCCAACGCGAGTGGAGGATGAGTTCATTAGCCTGACTCAACTTCGCGCCCAAAAAATCTCCATCGGTTCGCTAATTTCCAATGCCGCGGTTGACGGTGCGGATGCGGAGCTCGAAGCGACGAAGCTCAATGGAGAACTAAGCATCAATCTGCAACGCACCAAAGGAAGTGTTTACGTAAACAAGGTAGAAGTGGCGAACAGCAGAATCTATAACGACGATGTCATAGAACTCGGCGGCTGCAAGCTTCTTTTCAGTTGGGTGAATCACGATCGGCCTAACGGCTCTGAAGAAACACACGAAGTTTGACCGCACGTACCTTCGAGCTACCGCGAGACCCGGATCATTCTTACTTTCCCAGGGAGACTCAAACATGCCAAGAGATAACGTTGTCTTTCGACCCACTGTAGTTATTGGACTCGGAGGTAGCGGCCATGGCGCCATTCTTAAATTGAAGCGCCGGTTCATCAATGCATACGGTTCAGTTCCACCGATCGTCAGGTTCATGTCCATCGACACCACCGAAAGTGTCGAGCATAGCGAACAAGCAGACGATGGAAGGGCTGTAACACTCGAGCCGGGTAGCGAGCGCCACGTCATCTCGGTTGCGAATCCAGGGTCATACGTGAATGGCAGCTTTGAGCACATCGAGGCATGGTGGCCCCAAAACATTCCGGTGCAGGCAATTAACGCAGGTGCAGGACAGGTGCGTGCTCGGGGGCGGTTGGCACTCTTTGCGAGGAGCAGAGAGATCTTCTCCGCCGTTAACAAGGCCATCGACGACGTGAAACAGATCAAAAACCAGAAGCTTGCTTATCGAGAGGAGTTTCGCGTCTCCGATCGTGGCGGAGTCGAAGTCTATATCGTGAGCAGCCTCGCGGGCGGCACTGGTAGTGGCACTTTTCTGGACATGGCTTTCATCACGCGCAGCTTTTTGGATTCGCTATCGAATATCACGGGCGTGTTGGTGCTTCCGCGAGTTTTCAAAGACCTTGCCGGTGTTGCTTTGGTGAAGCCGAATGCCTATGGAGCTCTTAAGGAGATTGAACGATTCTTCAAAATGGAAGCCAAAGATAGTTTCTCGATCGACTACGGAACAAACGTGATTGACGTCACGCGTCCACCGTTTGATCTGCTGTACCTGATGGATAGTGTGAACGAGTTTGGCAATGTCGTGAAAGACACACGAGATCTTTTGGAACTCATTTCGCACGGCCTCTACATTCAGATCGGTTCTCAAATCGGCGTTGACGCGGACAATACAGTCGACAATATCAAGACACATCTCTCAGTAGCGGGAACAATTCGCGGGAGGTCGGCTAACTATTGCAGCTTTGGTGTCGCCTCTCTGGCTTTGCCGGTCAAAGAGTACGAGACCATGAAAATTCATGATGCCCGCAAACTACTGAGTGACGATCTTTTGAACGGTGTAGTGTCAGATGACGAGCTCGAGATCGACGTAGTTCGATTTATCAGTGATAACAAATTGCGTGAAGATGATGCCGACGAACTTATTCAGGCTTTAAGTGAACGCCAGGGGGGCGGAACGTTACGCTTCCCGATGCCGCTCGGCCAAATCAAATACGATCGCACTGCCGCCGCCACACTCAAACAACTGCGCGACACTCACGTCAGTAAGGCAGAACGCCAGATAACTCAAGGTATAGAAGCCAACTACAAGCGAATACTTGACGATTCCATGCGAGCGATTGATGACTGGTGGGAGCGGGTAATCAATCGCCCCAACGGCCTCAATTACGTTCAAAGATTCGCTGAAAAGCTGAATGCAAAACTCGAATGGTATCAACGGATGATGGAGACCGAGGCGAAGGAGGAAAATGAACGGCTAAAGTCGCTGAATTTTGATGCGTACGAGGAGCAGGTGAAGCAGGCCGCGAACGCCTTTCTGAGTCGTGCAAACAGAGTGCGCACGGCTTGTGAAAACTACAAAGGCATGGTCGATCGGCAACTCGACATTTTTCTTCAGGCAGCCCAGCGTCAAAAAGCGGCGGAACTGTATAACGTGTTGCGCAGTCATCTCGAGACCATGGTGATCGTTCCCAGCGCGCGCCTGCGTGTAAATCTTGAATCGACTCTGAAGGCTTTCGAGCGTTTATACCTGGACATAGCGACAAATCGTAACGGCGAAAGCCCGTTCGAACACGTCGTCCGTTTCTTTCCCGAAGACAATCGTCCCTCAATCAAAGGCGACGATTTTTTTCAATGGTATCGACTCGGTTACGGAAGCATCTCTCTGTGGGCCGACATGCGAGACGAGAACGTGCAAAACCAAATACTGGAGTACGTGAGCGAGCGCTATCGCCCACTCGCGGGACAATCGATTGACGACATACTTCGAACCAGCGGGCCTGAAAGTACTTCTCACGATCTCAAGCAACTTAACTCGCTCGCGGTTCCCCTATGGCGTTATGACGAAGCCAAAATCGGCAGCAAGAGCGTGATCGATGAGTTTTATTACTACGGTGTGGAGAATGCCGGTTCCACAGTCCTTGGCGATCCGCAGATTCAGGGCAAGGTTCCTCAAGGGACCACGGCGCCGGGCTTAGTCTCGACGCTGGATCCAAAACGCATAACGCTCTTCAAAGTAAAAATTGGCGTACCTCTTTTCGCGCTACAGGGCATCGAGGAGATGGAGCGCGCGTACAACGATCCGGAAAAGAGAGTGTCGAATCATCTGCACCGCGACTGGGAAACGTTTGCGAACCTGATTCCACGAGCCGGCGATGGAGAGGCTTTGCGATGGTTTGCACTTGCTCAGGCGCCCGATCCGTTTGACCTGATCACGCGACGCGGCGAGTGGTATTACATCCGCTCACAGTCTGCCAAAAGAACGGACAACGGCGAATTGAAGCTTGGTCAGGGACGTTTGAACGCTTTTCGCGCTTTTGAGAAGCACCGCGAACTCGTTAAAGAGGTTGAAGAACGAGTGAATACGCTCACGCGAACCAAGGGACAAGAGGAGATCTCGCGCATTCTTCGCGAACACAGCGATCGGCTACAGAAGCAGGTCGCGGGCGGAAATATCGACGCTTCGATCAAGGAGCAGGTTGAGAACGAGCTTCAATCGATCGAAGAGTACCTGCAAAGACTAACGCGAGTTCATTGATCGTCACATTTGGTGCGGGAGTAGTATGTCAAGACTGAAACCCACGATCCTCATCGCGCTCGATCGAAATGCGGCAGCCTTTTGTGAGCGAGTCCAACTCAATCTCGAACGTGATCTCGGCTACCGTGGAAGTCTGGTCAAGTCGTATGGTCTGGTGTTTGACGATAAATCCACTCCCGCAATTGAACCGAACCTTTCAGCTATTGCCGACTTCTCCTTCACCTTCTCTACAACTAAAGAATCGAAGCCATCCAATGCCGGCGAAGTGCAAACTGCTTTCGAAGCAAAATCTTTTGAGCTCGAACCGGGACTGAGCGAGATCTTTGAAGCAGGCCGTCGTTTCGACGAGATTCAAAAGGCTCGCGAGGCCGGCATCGAGGTCACGCGAAACCGCGTGGTCTACCTGGTGCTGTCGTCAGCCGATTGCACAGCAAGCGGTACGGTTATCGAGCTCACGCGATTAATCAGATGGTTGTTTGCTACGCGCTTCCCGCAGGAGCTCTATGAGTTGCATGCGGTCGTGCTGTTACCCAACTTATGGGAGCACGCCACCCACGCACACTTCGCCGGAGCCTACGCGCTTCTTAAGAAACTCGATCACAACCACTCATCCCAGCTCGTCATAACTCCAGTCAGGAAAATGCCACCGTTCGAAGGATGTTGGCTGATAGATGGCATCAACGCGCGAGGCGAAAAAATCGGCACGCTCGCTGAGCAACTGGACAGTTACACGGATGCGTTCACGGGATTTCTAACCGCGGAGCCGGAAGTCAGTGGAGCTCTCGCGGGCACACGTACAGTGCGAGGGAAAATTCCCGCATACAGCACATTCGGACACGGCGAAATCTATTTTCCACTCGATGTTGCGATCAAACGGCTCAGTTCCGCTTTGTCACGGGACATTATCCATCACGCTTTTCTGAACGATGACGCGGAACAAGCCGATGTCCAACGCAAGATGCTTCTAGCCACAAAACAATTCGTGGTGAGCGAAGAGTACAGGAGCATTCTTAACGGCCTCGAAAAGGAGAAAGGCGCTCCGATTTGGCAGGATCTGGCGCGCACCAACGAAGTGCAAGCCGGGGGTGATGTCCATCAGTATTTAGCCGAACAACAGCGCCATCAGGAAAAGTTCGAAAGGGAATCATTGCCCAGGTTCAAGCAGGCGTTGGTCGCGCGGAGTGAAACGTCCTTTCAGGAACTGGTCAGGTTGCTCGACACCGAGAGCGACCGCCGTATCGATCAAAATCCTGAGGGCTCAAGAGAAGCGTTGGCATTATTGGAATGGCTTGTAGACTACAGTATTGCGCTACACACCAGCACTCTCGCCGAACGCCCGCAGAACTTCTTAACGGATCTATTGGCAGCCGAAGCAATGTTGGACAGGCGACTCGGAATCACGGTCGACAACTCGAAAACAGAGCTGTTACTGAAGCAGGTGAACGATCTGAAAAATCGTTTAGCCGATTTAGAGAATACCTTGCGGATGACAACTTCAAGGTCATCCGACGAATCGTCCGCTGAAAAGACGACAAGCAGCAGTGCGGACAACCAGACAGCGCAGTCGTTGAAGTCTGAACACAGCAACCTCTTATCGGAAATGGAGGAAACGCGTTCAGAGATCACTGCGACCAGTGCAATGTATGTGCGCGAGTTGATTGCGGAGGACCGTGTAGCTAACGAACTGCGCTACGAGGCGAAGCACAACTTGCGGGCCGGCAGCACGCAAGCAATAGCTGATGCCGAACAAGAAATAGTACGCACGGTCGAATTGCTAAGCCACGCCCGATTGGACCTGGAAGACAAGGAGCAGCAACGCCGTCAATTTCTGGTCCGTCATTTCATAATTTATCCGGCCATAGCCGCACTGTTGCTGCTCATACCCGGGCTCGCCTCGTTGCTTGGCATATCCTCCCTCGCCGTTTCGTTGGGCCAGCTTTGGGCATCGTTATTCGGGCTCCTACTGGTGATGATCATAGTCATTGCGGTGTATACGGCCGCAGTGCTCTATTCGTTTATGAGGGGAATCAACCGGGCTGTTACGTCTGCTCGAGATGAGGTTCGTTCTTTGGAGTTGAGACTGAAGGCCGCTCAGGTGAGGTTGTTTGATGCTCGCAATACGCAACTTCATCTGGAGTTTGATATCTACGCGCAATCGATGAGGGTAGAAACTCTCAATAAGCTCATTGAAATCACACGGAAAAGGATCACTGAAATCGAGAGCACCCAAAATGCGTTGCGTGAGTGCCGTGCGAAGTTTGCGGCGGAGCATAAATCAACGTTGCCGGCCTCGTCATATATGCGACGGCCCGTGTTGAGCGCGGATCAGATCGATGCGTATTACGGGAACGTCGTGACAAACATTGAAAATGAATCGCGGACATTTATTCATGAACACGTGCCGCGATCGCGGGTTCGACATATCGAGATCGAGGATTTCGCACAAAGCCTTTTGAGGTTTGCGAGTTCACGTTTTAAATCGCTTTCAAGTCTTTCAATTGAAGATATTCTGTTAAGGTCGCCCGACTTGATACCGGAAGATCAGGCGAGCCTCAGACTAGCAGAGCTGGATCGCGCAGCCACTCCACTCGTTTTGCTGAGCGAGATGGACCTGAATGACGATACCTTTGCGCAAAAAGATGTAACGATTTGGGCGGGAGCCACTGATACCGAAGAACTCCTGCAACGCTATCGAAGAGTTAACTCGACAACCACAATCCGTCCATCAAACAACGAGTACAGCCTTCGTGCACTGACACGCTGTCTTAGCTTTCCCGCGTTCTATCTCAGCCAGATCGAATTCTATCGTTCCTGTTACGAGCGCTGGCATGAAAAGGACGTCGCCACTCTTCCTGATGTTATTCCGGACGAATTGACAGTTAGCACCGACTTTCGTCGCGCTTACGAGCACGTAGTGATTGCTACGGCGATGGGTTTCATTTCCATTAACGGCGATGGTGCTTATCAGCTCGGCAACGGCGTCGGTTCTTTAACCGCGAGTAGTCGCCGTCAAGTTGTCGAAAAACTCGTCGTTGATTACAGCTCACAAAAATTTTACGCAGAGATCGTGAAGCGGATTGCCGCGTGCGACTCTGAAACGATTTACAACGCGCTTAGCACCTTCCTCCAGTCAGCGTCTGACCTGGAACCGTATGATCAGGAAATCCTTACAACGCTATCCCAGCGATACCATCCACTCCGCTGATTTGATGAGCGGCATCTTCAGAGGTTCCCTTGGGCGTAATTCAACTACTTGGTTCAACGCTTGGCCTGGGATTAGTTTCAGGAATAAATCTATACGCTACCGTGCTGGTAGTGGGCTTAGGAATTCGCTCCGGCTTCATTGCGCTCCGTCCAGAGATCCAGCAACTCGACGTATTAGCGAATCCCGTCGTGATTGTCGTCGCAGGACTGATCTTTGTGGTGGAGTTTCTCGCCGACAAGATCAAGTGGATTGACAGTGTTTGGGATGCGATTCACACCTTCATCCGACCTTTAGGGGCTGCCTTCATTGGCGCAGCAGCGCTTGGAGAAATCAGTCCCGAGAGCGTTGTAATTGCCTTGATGTGTGGTGGAGTTGCACTCTCGGGGCACTCGACGAAAGCTGGATTGCGACTACTGGTAAACCACAGTCCAGAGCCTTTTTCGAATGTCGCGTTGAGTCTGATAGAAGATGTGCTTGTAGTTTTCGGGACGTATGTAGCGGTTCAGTATCCGTATGTGATGCTGATTATCGTTTTGTTGTTCGTAAGCGCTTTCCTGTGGTTTGGTCCGAAAGCCTTCCGGCTATTGCGCATTGAAACAAATGCAATCGTTGCCGTCTTCAAAAAACTGTTTCTGCAGTTTAGGGGCCGCTTTGTCCGTAAGCGAGTGGGCAGCGTATCGGATGGGTCAACGTTGTACTCATCAGGTACAAGCAAGCTCCCGAGGATCGTGAATGACGAAATGCCGATCGGGTACGTTTATTATTTGAGGGATACGTACAATGGGCTTGGCGAGACTGCGGTGATCAGATGTGCAGCGGGGAAAGGTGTCCGTGGGCTCCGACATTCGATTGGATATCTTAATATCACAACGGGGGAAGCCATCTTCATAAGTAAACGTTTGTTGCGGTTGCGAAATTACACTGTGCCACGCGACAAAATCGAGCACGTACATTTTAAGAAGCACCTTTTGATGGACCGCTTAACCCTGAGGGTTAGCGGCAAGCAGCACGTCTTCTATCTCTTCAAGGATGCTTCCGATCGCGGAGAAATGATAAGCAGGAGTTTGAGCGGCGAATAAAACGCGCACAACAACATGGCAAGAATCAGAACACCTGAGCTCTTAGACCTGCTGGCTCAAAACGTCTTCACCTCCATCAAGCTGAAAGGACTTCAGAACGGCACGTTTTGTATGATGATCGAAACCGCCGAGGGTTCTTTCATCCACGAAAACTCCGATGGCAGTATCAAGGAGTATCCAAAGGCTGATAACGCTTTAGCCTGGCTAAAGAGAAAAGCGGAATAAAAGAGGTACTGGTAGATCTTCAAATCTGGAAAGCGGATGAGACTCGTAGAGTTTAGACCTCCCAACTTGCTCCTCACATTTAAGTCGTGTATGGTGACGCGGTTTTCCTGCCAATTGGGAGCCAGCCAAGGCGTACCATCGTAATTGCGGATCAAGGAAGTTCCGCTCCCACACGGGTGTTTTCCTGTCTTCTACCTTAGTAGTTTCACTTAGATCTGCACATTTAGATCTACCCCTTAATTTCACTAGCCCAGAGGAGATTCATTATGAACTGTGGAGAAGAACGCCATCTCGGCGCTCAACTCGCGAATGCCGCCGGAGCTGCACAAACGCGAGACGCGATTGCGGATAAGAATAAGAATTTCGAAGACATTTTCAAGATTGCCGCCAATGACTGCTGTGAAAGAGGAGGCATGGATGCCCTTATGACCAACGTTCTCCAGGGACCGCCTCGATGGGCATATGCTGCCCTCCGCCACGTTCCCGATATTGGCCCACAACGGGATGAGTTGCTGAAGAAAGCGGCCCAGGATCCCAGCGCGGCTTTTCACACTCTTCGAGATGTTTCGGATCTCGGAGATCACCGCGACGTCCTTCTCAAGAAGGTTGCGGAAGATCCCGGCTGGGCGCAAATGACTCTCCACAAGGTCTCTGACCTCGGTAGTCACCGTGGCCTTCTTCTCGCGGCCGTGGCACCGCCACCTCCAGTGGAAAGTGGCTGGGGATACAACACATACTTTGTAAACCAGACCGGCCAGGAAATGTGGGCCATGTGGAATCACGGCGAGATTGGTAGTACTGGCTCTCTCGACGGTCCATTTATGATCAAAAAGGATCAGAACGTGGGCTGGGGACGGGGTGGCTTGTGCATTTCGCAAGTTCGCGTCTTCCCCGCGAACCCGCCAGGCCAGACGCAGGAGCAGCAATGGCGATCTCTGAGCGCCGTTAATTGGACCCACGGTGACATCGATGGATGTCTCAGTTGGGGATTTAGAATAACAATGGAATCTGGTCTGCTTGTTTTTGCAGAGGTGTATGCGTGGGCTGAGGGGCAGCCGGGGATGCCTGGACAATATCCACCGTCAAACGGGAGTTGATCAAGTTAGTCTATTTCGGTTGAGCGCTCCGGATCAGACCAGCAAGCCTGATCCGGGGCTCTTCAGACTAGTCAAAATCGAAAAGGTCCGCCAAAAACCCTTCTCGTTTCTTCTTCTTATAGTGACCTTCGTTATAGTGACCTTCGCGATAGCGTTCACGAGGTTGCTCAGGGGGGGCATAATCTCGCGAGCGCCCGGTTGTTTCGCGATCCAAGTTTTGGACGGATGAGCCGGCCACTGATCTCTCAATCACCTTATCCAACTCACCTCTATCCAACCAGACACCCCGACATTGAGGGCAGTAATCAATCTCGATACCTTGTCGTTCAGACATCACGAGATTCACATTCGAACAAACCGGACAATTCATAACGTTCTCCTGAGCATGCTTTTGATGAAATGTACCATCAATTTGTCACGGAATGCTTGAGACCTTGACGGTCGGCGGCGCTAAACGAGACCGTTCCAGGACCACTTGGGGATGTGCAATCCGTCCGGCACATCCTCCGCCGAGTCGTGGTAACGAGACATCGTAGTCGTGGTTGCCCACGCGAAGTAGTCGTGCAGCACGCGTCGGAGCCGCTCGTCGCTGTCAAGCCCGACATCTCGCAGGGCCTGGTCGAAACAGGCGATTGCCCGCTGGTCCATCTCCTCGTGCGGCCCGTTGCCGCTGTGAGTCCGCACGACGGACGTCTCATCACCATACCGGTCGGAGTACGTTGTTGGCCCACCGAGCGCCTCCGCCCAGTATGCGGCGAGGCGCTCGGTGTGTTGTGGGTGGTATCCGTGGCTAAACGCATGGCTAACCACTTCGTCCTCCAGCACACGCTTGTGCCAGGCGTGGGCCAATCTCAGCAGCCCATCGATACTGCCCGCGGCTTCATAGACTGTTTGCATGGTTTCCATTCCCGGATTATGCGGCATCTGACCAAGAGGGCTTGCCGTTATATATGCAAATCGCGGTTGGCCCAACGATGCCTGAATCCGGGTTCTGCTCCCAGAAAATAGATCGAACTCTATCGCGGTCCCACATTTGGTCCAACTGAAATCATGTAAAACAACAGGACAGGTTATTCCCGATTCATACTCGTCCAGCACCACAGATCTCAAACACTTTGACCGTGGTCCGAAGCATTAATCCCAGACTCTTATTTGCTTCTCGTGGTATATCGAGCACCACTGCTGGCAGGCAAACTTCATCAGAAAGAGCGTTTAAGTCTTCGGCTGTTAACTCAAGTATTGGACCAAGATCAATCCTGGCCATATGGCACTTGTCCGTGATTCCACAACCGGATCGTAAAAACAAGCATTGACCCATATCTTCTCAGGAATGAAAATGCCGCCCTCACGTAACTGTGGTGCGAGGTTGAAGGTAATAGCCACTTGCGGTTCTTTCTCTAAAGCTCTTTGCATTGTCTCAGTGATAACCAGATGGAACGGGCTATGATGAACATAAGACGTAGCATCTGCCTGAATATACTCACGCACAAAACTGGTTAATCCCGAAGGCTTGAAAAATACGTTGCGCCCCGTCCAAAGATCGTTGGTGAATATCGAGCAGGGTAAACTGTATCTCGTCCGCACTGAATCGACTGGTTAATGGAACAGCGAGAGGCGCAAAAGGACCACAGCCGGCGTAAAGAATCTCTATTGTAGTGTTGGGAAAACGCTTCTGTGCTTCGACTATCGCAGCATGAATGCCTCTCAGGAATTTAGAGGTTCGACTGTAATCCAGGATACATCTTGCGGCATCCCTGGGAGAGATGGCACTTCCGTTCGGAAGCCTTTTTTCATTTAAATCATCTGTCTGTATGGAACTGTCATCGATTCCGGTGACGGACGAGCATAGTGAATATAGCTGTGTCGCCGCGGCACGTAAGCGGTCGTCATCTTGCTGAAACAACAGGTCTCTGCAATCTGCTTCAACAATAGCGAATGCGAGTTATGCAGCATCGTTCACTGGGCACACGGATCAACTCTTGCAAGTTTCAGATTATAGACTTTCATTTTTTGCCCGAGACGCTGCTGCACATCGGATAGTTTTCCATTAGGAAGCACATCCAGATTTAGACTCTTCGTCTCGCCGCAAAACGGAACCGGCTCCGTTTTTGTATTGAAGGCGCTCATAAACTTCGCATCGCCATAGATGGGCACACCATTCACCATCACAAGCGAAACGTCCTGAGGCTTTGATTGGACCAGGCTATCGAATGGCCGGGTTGCATCCCCGCGCAGTAAGAATAAGTCAGCAAACAATCCCTGCTGAATAGTTCCCACCTTGTCGTCGATGCGTGCGATTCTCGCTGGAATGGACGTGGCCATTTCAAACAACTGCTGATTTGAAAAGAATCCGCCGAGACTCGTCTTGTTAACCTGAGCGGCATACAGGATTTCAGCCAGCATGTTTTTGCTTCCCGACGGCGCCCAATCCGGCGCCAGTGCGATCGAAACACCTTCTCTGAAAGCAGTGATTACGTCGGTCGTAGTTCCGTAGAGACCGATGTTGCTTCGCGGAGACCAGACCAGGGCCGTGGCCGCTGATCTCATCTTTCCAAAATCATTCTTCTCGAATGCAACCCCGTGGATGACGGCCGTAGTGGAAGCCAGGAACGCGCGGCATTTAAGCAGAGTGAATTCGAGTGTTGATTCAAGGTCTTTCCTGTTGCCTTCGGCGACATGAATCAGCACCAGATCCAATTCCTTCGCGGTAACCTTTCGCAGCACTTCGTCGGCGCTTACGTCATTGAAATCTCGAGGGGTGACACCAAGAACATTTTGGACTCTTTCCTGTCCGGGCTGTGAATAAAAGCCGGAGTCAATCTCCAACTTCCTGACAGCGAGGCGAGACAAACAAGCAGGTAAATTCGGTCCCATTGATCTGGGCGTGAACATCCCTGAGAAGGTAGTGGTGCCGCCGGTTAATGCCTGCACTTCGGCAAACTCGGCGATGTCACAAAAACCCTGAGGGTCATCCTGCAAGTTACGAGCTGGGGTAGAAATTTCCTGCCGGTACTTCTCAAGAGAGCGCCATTCGTATCGGTTGTTGAAAAGTTGTTTGGCGTCCCATGGTTCAAACATGGCGTACATGGGATGGTTGTGTAGATCGATGAATCCGGGAAAGATGATGTCGTTGGTGTCGACCCAGATGGCGTTCTCTTCCCTGGGAATCTTGTCCAGCACTCCGCTAATTTTCTTTTGCTTGATGACAACCCATCCTTTATTCAGAATCTTTTCCGGAGTGACCACAGTACCGCTGATTACGATTGTTCGATCCTGGGCTTTAACTGTAGCGCAGGCAAAGAGTGTGATGAGGCAGACAACTCCAAGCCACCATTTTTTAACTTGAATCATGTACGCACCTCCGTTGAGTTGAATAGTGGAACGATCTGGATACTGCTTGAGAGGCTGGATTTGGCGAGCGGGAAGCAGAGGCTCGTGAGTTCAGCCGTGGGATAAAAATCGCCGGGAATATATGCCCGCGTATCTCAGTCTGTCAATGATGCGATGCTATGAAACAGCGACAATCCGCTCCATTTTCCGTTCATCGACGAGCCATATTCAAAGTGGGACATGCCCGCTAACGGGTGATACATGTGGGACACGATTTTCTCTTCTCCTCCGAGTCGAAAAACAAATCCTCGTGCGAATAGCCTCATTTTGCCTCGAGGCACGAACGTTGCGCTCGGCCCGTCGCCCGAGCGCCCATCCTGATCCGGGGCGCAAAATTACTTACAAATAAAGAAGGAAAGACAAGAGATGATTACCTCAAAGAAGAAGTACCGTTTCATAATCAACCTCCTCAAACCGGCTCTCATAATGACTTGCCTGTTAGTGTTAACCTCCGTGAGTGCTATGGCGCAAGCCCCCTGCACGCCCGTAGACATAGCTCCTCCGACTGATCCGGCCCTGCTGATTTTCGAAGGCGAAGGTAAGATCCAGTCGTACAACAACACCGCTCGTACAATCACTACCAACGGCATGACGATCTTCATACCGACGACGGTGCTCGTCGAAACGCGAAACCTCGACCTGACAGGCAACATAACGTTTGCGAATTTGACAGACGCCACGCTGGAAGCGCAACGCAGCATTGTCGGGGGCACCGTCATCGCATCCGGTGACATTGTTTTCAGCCAGGGAGCGAGCGGAAACTGCGTATCGATGAACGCTACGCGCGTCTTCGTCGAGTTTGCCGAAAACGGAATTGTCGGACTGCTTTCGGATGTCGATCCGGCTGCAGGCACCTTCCGCGTTAACGGCGTGCTGGTTCGCATGAACGCAGATCCGAGATTCCCGAAGGACATCCTCGATGTCGGCGCCAACCAGCTCACCATCACCGAATTGGCGAGCCATGAAGGTGAAGACATCTCTGTTGGTGGCTATTACGATGCCGCCCAGAATGTTCTCTTTGGCACGCTTGTGGAAACCGAGTTTGTCAAAGCCTTGCCCGGTCAGGACGGCGTTGCCATCACGAGGACCGAAGGCCGAACTGGCAACCGCGAGCTTCGCGTTGAAGGTCAGAATGCTCGCAACCCGCAGGGACAGTTCGCCGCAAGCGTCACTGTTTTCTCCGGCGGCCTCGACGCGGCTGGCGCGCAGTGCGTCGGCACGCAGTTGGGCACGGCTGCCGTGAGCTCTGTCGACGGCTCTTGGAGTTTCCGCCAGCGGAACATTACTCCCCCCACTCAGGTCTGCGTCAAATCGCCATTTGGAGGCATAGACTCGAGCGCCGTAACGATCACTAACTAACAACAATCCTCGCCGCGGAAGCAAACGAATCTGCGTCGCGGCGAGCCCGACTTATAGCGTTGCGCGCCTCAACTCATCCGCCGCCTTCAACGCCTCGCGTCGCACGTGATCAGCCAGTGTCGGGTGAATGCATGCTCTTAATTTGTCGGTCTGAATGCTCTTTCTCGGCAGCGGTCTTAAAAGTCGATGATGTCGGTCACCGTCTTCTCAAGCAGCGGCTTCGATACAGGTGAAATGAGAGCTCTGGAATTAAAATTAACTGGCAAGCGTTTCACTCAAAGCAGTACCGTGAAGCCTTCCTGCCGGAAGTGATCGTCATGAGTCAATATATCGTTGATGCTCGCTCGCGCATAGCATTCATCGAAATACAATCCGTCAGACTATAGCCTTTGTCGGGTCGTGCTTTGTAAAGGGTGAGACCGGCCATGAATCCTTCATGGCTCTGGCGCGCCACCTCGATATTCGCGCCGCTGAGAATTCCCTCTGCTTGAGCGACTGCTCCACGGCGAGCCTTTTCGCCATACTCCGAAAAGAAATTCAAGAGTTCCACCAATACATCTTCGGTTGTGATTAATTTGGTTTCCGCAACCAGTTTGCTGGCGGCGACGGCGCGTTCGTGCCACTGGTCTCTGGGATTGAAGAGAGCCACAAAGTAGAGCGTATCGACGAACGCCATTGTCACGGCTGCCGCTTCGGCGCTCCGTAGAGATAATGGTCCAGATTGATCGAGCCGTCGGTCGGTACGTTCTCCCAAGTGTCTGCGGGTAAGCCAGCGTTGATTTCGTCGACGACCTCCCAAATGGGTCTGCGATCCACACCTGTTCCTTCAGAGCTAGCGCCCGTGGCAAGAGTATCAAGGAGTCGTAGCGCTTCCTGTTGTTTGTCGGGTGGCAGTGCTCGCACTTTGTCAATCAGTTGGTCTTCCAGATTTGCGGCCATGATCCTTCTCCGGTTCTCGCAAAAGAGAGTTCCGCTAAAGTACTACTTTTATAAGCGTTTCCGCGCTCTTAAGCAGGCAAACAATGATGCCTACGAGGAGGCCGTTAAGCTGCTGCAGAAAATCCGCGAGCTAATGGGGCGCCTGGATCGGGTAACCGAGTTTGAGGATTACCTTGGGGCGCTACGCGTCGAATACAAACGCAAACGCAACTTCATCAAGCTGCTTGATACAATTGAAAGCTTGTGATTCGAGGGAGATCATTGAGAGCAACAGAGCCGCAAAATGGTACGTCGACGCTATTGGATCAGGTGATCGGATAGTCACACATTCCGAAATGTTTCAGAACGGCGACGGAATTCCAAGAGCGCGGCAAATGCTTCGAACTGTTCCCTGGGGAATTTCTCGATGACGCGGCACGGCGGCGGATTTCCTGGTTTGTCGGTTGATGTAAAGGCTGTGCTGTCTTCCTTCGCGCATGAGCTGGCAGCCATGACTCTCAAGATGTCGAATTAAATCGATTCGCTTCATGCGGCGCGAAAGGCGATTTCTTCACTACTGATTTTTTCCCTGGGAACATCTTCGGCCAGCAAGCGGTTTCCTTCCAGCACCATCTCGATTGCTTCATCCAGATTTCGCCGCGCCTCCTCGACATCAGCGCCGAGCGAGATCGCTCCCGGAAGCTCAGCGACCGAGGCCTGAATCAGCCCATCGGCCTTTTCATAGATTATGGTCATCTTAATTTCCATGAGTTCCCTCCGGCCACATCATAGCACGAGGCAATATGGTGAGACCGATTCGATTGCGCCGAAAACGATGTTCAGATTCTCATGCCATTGGTCTCTGGCTCGGCGGCTGCACGAAACTTTGCTCGCTGCCTTGAGGAGTTAGTCCCCGCTGAACAGAGACTCATGTGGCCGGCCGTTTTGATTCGACTCGAGGTGTCTCGCGCCACGATCTCGTTCAAATTGATGGACGCTACAATTAACTCAGACGTTACAATTGTACTCCGCTTTGCCGCGGGGTTACTTCAACGCCGCCATCGCTCATTCTGCTGGTATAATTCGCTGGTCTATCGCGACTGATAATTGTGGAATTCTAGAATCGCATATCCAGGCGATTGAAGCAGGACAAGTGAAGAAGACAGAGTTAGAAGTGGTTCCAGAATGTGGGAATGAGGCGATTGTGCTTCTAAGCGGGGGCCTTGACTCAGCGGCCTGTCTCGCATTTCATCAGAGTCAGAATTGCTGCTCCTCCTTGTTTATCGACTATGGACAATTCGCTGCCAGGAAAGAGTACCAAGCCGCGGTGGACATCTCAGACTTCTACAAAGTTCCTTTGAAGTACATTAGGGTAACGGGGTTCCCTCAGTGGGGCGTGGGATTTGTTCCCGGACGGAATGCCTTTTTGCTTCACACTGCATTGATGGCAGTTACCTTCCAAAAAGGCATGGTGGCGATTGGCATACATTCCGGCACAGCATACCGCGATTGCTCGGATTATTTCCTTCGACACATGCAGTCCTCGTTTGATATATACGCTGGGGGTCGAATATCATGTGAGCGCTCCTTTCTTGCGTTGGACCAAAAAAGAAATCTGGGAATATTGCCGCACGATGAAAGTACCCGTTGAACTCACGTATAGTTGCGAGGCTGGTCATGATCAACCGTGTGGCCAATGCTTATCCTGCATCGACCGAGGATTCCTCGTTTGAAGCTTGCTCGAAAAAGCAGCATTACTCATCCTCTCGGGGTTGTCCTTGAAACACCTCTTCTGGTTCCGTCGTTCTCAAGCAAAGGCTTCCTCTTCAAGAAGACGAAGACAAGATTGATTTCCGAAGTTGCGGATTTCATGGACATCAGCGCTGAAGTGCTGACTGAATCGATGCTCGTCAGTGCTTACGACGTTCACCACAAGCACATTCAACCCTTAACGCAAATCGCGAAAATTGGGGCGGTCGTTTTTATCGATAGCGGTGGTTATGAGGTCGCCGACGCCCACGATCTCTCAGCAGTCTTCAAACATCCTTTGCCGCCACTTGGCGTTAAGTGGACCGAAGCTAACCTTAGGAGAATTCTCCGTAACTGGCCTAAGAATTCGCCGGCAGTGTTCGTAAGTTTTGACAATACTGGCGCTCCTTTTCCAAAGCAATTAGCCGCTGCCCGAAAATTATTTGCGCAGTATCCGAACCAGATGCACGATATCATTTTGAAGCCTGATCGAACTGGTAAAAAGGGCCGCCATGTTAATATCCCGTCACTAATTCCTCATGTGAAAGAGCTCGCGAACTTTGATATTGTGGGCTTCACCGAAAAAGACTTAGGCGATTCTGTTCTAAATAGAATGTTGAACGTCGGGAGGAGATTTTTTCGGACAACTACAGGCACGGTACAACGACCGTGACTACGATGCTGTTCAAGACCACGTTAACGAGATCGAACTCGCTCTGAGCGAGGATATTGATGAGACAGTCTCCCTACTCTTTGGAGGGTCTGTAGCAAAACGTACTTACGTGGATGGCCTGAGTGATATTGACGCCCTAGTGCTTCTCGGTGAGTCAGAGCTCAAGACCATGACGCCGGAACAAGTTAAGAAATACTTTTTCCAAAAACTTAAAGAACGTTATCCTAAAACAACCATTAAAGAAGGGACGCTGGCTGTCACAGTTGAGTTTCCAGATGCCGAAATTCAACTTCTTCCCGCAATCAAATACAAAACTGGCTATCGAATCGCCGACGTTTCGGGCAAAGAGTGGTCGTTCATTCGACCGCGAAAGTTCACGGAGTTGCTGACCAAGGTCAACCAGGACAATGGCAATAAGGTTGTTCCAACAATTAAGCTTGCCAAGTCTATTGTTCGAATCTGCAAGGAACCGTCAGTTAACCGGCTACCATATCGAAGCGCTCGCGGTGCAGATCTTCCGCGGCTACGATGGCGCAAAAACACCGAAGGCGTTACTTACCGATTTTTTCCGCGAAGCTCCCAAAGCAGTGTTAAGTCCGTTGCCGGATCTCACAGGACAATCTGAGCATGTTGACTCTTATCTCGGAGCAGAGCGGAGTCTTAGTCGACGAACGGTGTCCGATGCATTGAATTTAATTAGCAGACGGATGCAGAGCGCGGACAACGCTAGAACCGTTAAGCATGGAAGGAGATATTAGGAGCTGACTGATCACTTGTGCGTAAGACCTCGGCTCATGTTTTGTATAGAAAGGCGCTCTGGGAAATCCGAGGATAACCCGTAGTTCTGCGACCAGCGATGCTTCCGGTTACAGCTGTAACCGGTTTTGTTAGGAGCGGGAGAATGGACTACACAAAACCTGAGACGCTGTTGTGGGCGTTAGCATGCGCTTACATGACAGCTAAGGAGACAGTGATCGACTGCGGGTATGCGCACGAAATCGATTGGCAAGACAACCTATCCTATTGTTCCTTGACGGAGCATGAATTCCTTCGGGAAGCTGCGTGGGTCATTCTTTCATCAGGAATGCGTGAAGCAGTCATACGACGAAGGTTTGCGGACATCTCTTTTGCATTCTGCGAATGGGAGATCAGCTCAACAAATAGTTGAGCGCAAGGATACGTGCCGGAAGGCTGCGCTTGCCCATTTCAATAACCCGAAGAAAATCGAGTCGATCATTGAGATTGCGGTTCATCTTGTTGATCGCGGTTTCGACGATGTACGGCGGTGGGTGTGGGATGAGGGAATAGATTACATCACTCAATTTCCGTTTATGGGGCCGGCCACATCATACCATTTTGCAAAAATATTGGCTTGCCGGTAGCAAAACCCGATAGGCATTTGATTAGGATAGCCAACGTTGTCGGGTACAGCAGCCCTCAGTCCATGTGCCAAGATATTGCTCAGCTTATAGGAGACAAAATCTCAGTTGTGGATGTTGTGATGTGGCGTTACGCGACGCTTGATAAGAACTACTTACAACTTTTTTCGAGCGCTGGATTAAGAACCGCTTCACACGGAGATACTGGATTCTGCTGGTTAGAACAGAATGAATAGATGTCACTGCTCAACTCGATTATGCGGACTCTTTAGGTCGCTCGAAGCCCTGAGCATCAATTGGAACATTTCGGCCTGCTCTTTGGCGTCATCCAAGGCGTTGTGTGTATGAGGTGAACGCCCTTTGAATTTAGCGGGAATATGGCTGGATCGAGTGTCTTCCCACGAGCATCCTGACATACCCATGTAGAACGACTTAATATCGATTCCGCCGATTCCAAAAGGATTCTCACCGAACGTACGTATGAAAATACCAGTTGATAAATGACCAATCAAATGCGGCATTGAAACCGACAAAAACGGCGGAACCCTCGCTGCTGATCATGCCTAGCCAGTCACGGAAAGAACTCATGGCACTCTCGGGGGGTTGTCCTGAGAGGGCGAATTCCTTCATGGATTTTCCGGCCACTTCGATCGCCTCAGGAACATAAGCCTCGTTGACTGGTTGGATTTCTACGTAGAACTCTTCGCCACTGTTGCCGACGACACAGGCCCCAATTGACAACAAGCTATATGCGCCAGGTATTGGCCCGGATGATTCAATGTCTACGGATATGTAAATGTCTTTCAAGTCTACCCTCACGTTACCTCGGTTCATAACCTCAACCAACGAGCGGTCGTCGATCAATATACCTTTGCCAAAACTCCCTCAATGCTTGCCTGCGCGCGTTGTTGTCTATCCCGTGTTTCCAGAAGAAGCACGGAATATCGTGAGAATCAAACGGCAAAATGGTCCCCTCTTCAGCTGTCATTATGACTTTAATACTTCGTCCGAGCGCATATCCAAGCTCAATGAGACAACTGGGCCGTTCACTGGTGACGTCAATAACGGCGACAGAGGCGAAGTGCAAATTCTCAAAGATAGCAACGTTGAGGAACGGCTCTTCTGTGGGATTCGTCCCGATCTCCATATGCTTGAAGCCGGCCTCTTCGACTACATTGTCAACGACATCTCTAAAGAACTCTTCAACACGCGAGAAAGTGGTTACCGCGGGGTTCAGCAGTCTGACGTAAAAAGCAATTGGGGGAGAAAGAATTCTCAACAGAGCGATCACTTTACCTGTGATAATGTTGACATCCTCGGATCCACCACGCGTCGAAATTGCCGCTAACCGGCCGCCTGCGGTTCCGGCGAAATCTACCTGCAGCGAAAAGAACCTGGAAGGATCGTTCCGAGCTTCAGCTGCCAGTCGCATTGATCCACCAGTACCGTCCTCACGACTTGCTCCGAGCGGGAGGTCAATTGGAATTACCGGATATCTCCGGTCCATGTAGAGGAGTGCGGAATGTTCAACGCCAGTTCCGCCACCGAGGACGAGTAGGATGTCACCCAGCTGCACCTGACGATCACGCATCATAGCCGCCGATCGCGCACCGGGCTGGATGAATTCGACGTTGACGAATCCCCCGTCGAGTAGTTCACGCCATAGCTGAAGTCGGTGGTCGGGTATTTCCGAAACCGCTTTTTCCGACGTAACCACTTGAATCGGTGGTCCAGAAAGATTCGACCATGTACAACCTGCATTGCGAAAACAGTCTGCGGCGGCCTCAAAGGCCGTCCAGTCAAAGATTAAGCTTGGGCCGATTCCCGCAGTGCTCGGTGGACGTGGTTCCTTGCCAACGTTTAGCACAAGCCCGCCACCTTCGCGCAAAATCTCCCTCGTGACAGTTGAAACAAACTCGTGCGCATATTTTACAAGCTGAGGGTCTGTGAATTGACTGGCGCTGCCTGATATCTGTACGCGCCTGCCATGCAACCCGGATTTCACTGGACGTGTAACCATATTGAGAATCAGCTAGATCTTATTCGGTTAACATTTATTTCGCTAGCTGCCCATAGTTCCCTGATGTCTCGTCAGACTCGTGGGAGAGAAAACGCGGTTCTCAATATCTTAAGAAATATGATTCTCAACAGATTCGCAGTTTGGCGCTCTCACCAGACAACAAGAACATAGAGAGGCGCTGTAATTGATTTCCGTGATCTGTCCGGCCGCGACGGTTAGGGCTCAAATTCCCTTTTGGGCTAAGTTGCTACTTGGTGTGCGCCCGTCGCGGTGGTCACCCCCATAAAACTGCTATCCTCGGTTAGTCGAGCGTCATTAAGTCCCACTATTTGTGTATGTGGCGGAGTCACGAGGTGGACCGCAGGTCCCACCGTCAAATTGGGGATCGCAGAACAAGCAGAGGAAGTGTCGTTTGAAGAGTGGTGGAACAACAGAGGGCTCACTTGACCGTAACCCCAAACTTTGTGACTTAGTTGTGACAGGCTATCTTAGGTTCGTGAGGTAACGTCTTTCTTTCCAAACACCTACAAAAATAAAATGGCTCCCCACACTGGACAATCTTCGCAACTTTTTATTGACCACAACCACGGAAGTGCTCAGTTTCTTCCAGCAGTTGCGAGAAGCGCCCTAAATCTGCCACTCACTCCGAGTTGTGAGCATTGGCGCGTAAGCGCCTGCGAGTGCAGCGTGTACCCGTGATAGCCCAGAGTGGACAATCTTCGCAACTTCCTTTTTAACGGAACGACAGAAATGTAAAGTCTTCCCACCGTTGCCAGATGTATCTAGTCAAGAATTTCCCTTACTTGGGCGGAACGTTGCGAATGAATCGTCTCCATAATTGCTTGGAGTCCTAGATTGGTATGCTTCACCACGAACAGTTGCTCTCCCTTGAACGATTCGGAAGCAAGCACGATCTCACGCATCAGATTCATTACGTGCCCATCTACAATGAGCGAAGCGGAGTCGAATACGTTTGCAGCATTGATCGTTCTAAACTTCAGTTCATCCAGTATCGTGACGGCGATGCCCCCTTTGCCGCACTGCTCCGAACGATCAATTACAGGGAGAAGGTGATGGGTATGACCAGACTCCAGAAGAAGAAATGTTCCCGGCATATCCCTGAAAGGGGGCGCGGCGGCTCCGAGCTCCCCTAGCTTGACCAACGATGTGACTGTTCCGAGCGACGGTCGCCCCCGCAATATCCGGTTGGCGAAATCGAAGTCCGACCTTGCTGAATAAAGAAAGCGACTTGATTGACTAATTTGTAGTTCATTCAGAAAGGCCACGAACTCCGCAGCAATCGATACTGTGACGCCTTGATCGATTCCGCGAAGCAAGTCTTGATACAAGCGTTTTGATAATCTTGGCCGAGGATGGTCAGGATCAAGCGACTCACGTATCTGCTCTCCTATACTTTTACAATATAGGGCCAAGCAACGCTTCGGCCCGATCGGGAAATATATTTCGATGCCCGGCGCGGTCACGCCAACCCGCCCATAGGGGAACGTGTTTTGAAGGACCACTGGATTGTCGGAAATCCACAGTACATTATCCGCGTTCGCCGACTGCAACAGCATGATGTCCTTCGTCCTCAGCTCGTCAGCGAGTTCCTGAATCCCCAGTCAAGCGCAGAAGATGAACAAGGCGGGCATCGGTATCCGAGAACTCAATGCGTTCAATTCCCAAGGCTTCACCGAGGGCGTTTAACTGCGCAGTAAGAGCCGTAACGCTAGTTCGTTGCAGGCGTGTTCTCAGAAGTTGTGTGGCGACGAGCACTGGGATGTCGTCCCGTATAGCCGCGCCCACTTCGGGCAGGTTCTCGCAAGCGGTCAACTCCCGAAGGACTTCTGCAAGTCGATCGTCGAGACGTTGGAACGCCGGTTCCCAGCTAACTCTCAATTCACCGGAACCCACGGCGTAGAAGTCCCGCTCCGCGCCTGCATCAGCGATAGAAACCGGGGGGAAGGTGATTCTGCGCTGCTTATCGTAAACATGGACCTTCTTGGGATTTTCAGGCGTGGCGAACTGGCGCAGCAGTGATCGAGGGACAGTGTGGTGCTTTCGTGCAGTTGTCATGTATTCATCTATGTAGTCACCTACGGCTGCGATGATTATAACCTCCTAGCCGAAAGGACTTTGAGTTTATTCAATTTGGCAAACCTCCGGCTTCCGGCCCGTGTGAAAGACGGGCCAGGAGGCCTTTGGTTTTGGGTTAGGTGGTTACGCTAGTCTTTTGTCCGCGCTTCCAGCCACGCTATGACAAACGTAAGAACGAATACCATGAGCGAAGCAATCAGCGACGGTTTTATTGATAGGTACCAGTTAAGTAGGTTGGTTGTCAGTGTGAGAACCGCGAGTACACGCGGACACGTGAGGGTACGTTTTTCCATTGTGAGGAACAATGTTTCCTATTTTCATGATTTATAGCCTCAAACAGAACGTTCGAAGCAACTCGCCGAGGTAGAACGTTTGGCGAGTAAATTCATTATACTCGGTAAACGTTGTTCTAGCAAGAGGCGTGCCAAGTATTTTGACCATATCCTACCGCTACCGCGATCACAAAGGGCTCTAAGTGGACTTGCAAGTACGAGCCAGATACATTAACAACACGTCCACGGAGATGAGTCGATGCCCACGAGAGACGACCTTACGAAATTACGAAACGTAATAAATGAAAGTCTTCGCGTGCAGCGAGGTGGCGCTGATCCTGTTCCCTACATCGACGTAGGGAGCGTGCTAGACGACGTCAGGGCACGACAAAATCATGTCGTCTTTGCTCGTCGGGGTTGCGGCAAGACTCTCTTACTACACTATTCAGGCCGGACCTTAGATTCCAGCGTCCAATCTGTATACCTGAACTGCGAAGATTTTAAACGCCACTCTTTTCCGAATGTACTAATTGAAATTCTGGACACCCTGTTCGGTGAACTTCAAAAGTATCCGGTTGGGTGGTTTGGAAAGTGGTTTGGAAAACAGAAACGCTCTCGCAAACTCATAAAGAAAATTCGTGCGGAGCTTCAGAACCTGCGCACCCGCGCAGATTTAAGAGAGGAAAGTGTTAAAGAGTCTACGGCAAGCGAGAAGAACAGACTGATTAAGGGGCAGGGCGGAGTTACTGACCTTCAATTCGGAGGTGAGTTAGGCGGAAAGAGTAGGTCCGAAATCGAACGAACGTATCCAGTTCTCCACGATAAGATCCGAGAACTGGATATGAAATTACCGGAATTAAAGAGTCAAATTCGCGAGTTTTTCACTCTCTCGACGAGTGTGAAATCCGTATTCATTCAGATCGATGACTTTTATCATCTTTCACGCGTGGATCAGCCATTAGTTATGGATTATATACATAGGTTGTGTAAAGACCTTCCACTATACTTCAAGGTGGCGACTCTCAAATATGCGACAACCTTATATGCAGATCGCGATGGACAGCCAATCGGTGCTCAGGAACGCCATGATTACCAGCCAATCAATATAGATTTCACCTTCAACGATTTCCGCAAGACTCGCGATCAGAACCAACGAATTCTTCATGAGTTTGCAGGGTTGGCTGGCCTGTCGCAGGCGACGGTTGATGCGTTATTCAAGGGCGAGGGGTTTGATCGACTTGTCTTGGCGGGCGGTGGTGTGCCGCGCGACTGTCTTTCACTGTTCCTCGAAGTTCTCGGGACGGTGCAATCCGCTGGTGGAGACGGACGAATCGGCAAGGATGAAATTCGGGTTTTAAGTCGCTCAAACTTCGAACGTCGAATTGAAGAACTCAAACAGGACTCCGAAGGCGGGGAACAAGATATTTTGATTCGAGGAATATACGTTCTCCGAAAATTCTGCATGGATCGCAAAACCAACGTGTTTCTAGTCTCCGAGCAGATGATGCAGCAGGAGGATCAGGTCCGGGACCTAATCTACAGGTTACTTGATTATCGGGTTATTCACAGTGCGGGTTCCGCACTCACGCATAAATCACAGCCAGGAACGTTTCAGGCGTTCGCGATCGATATTGGCTGCTACGCACACATGAGAAAACTTCAGGGACGCTTTAACGAAATCGATTTGGCTGCGTCATCTGCAAAAGAAAAAATGCGTTCAGCCCCTGTTCTTGATGTAGCTTTGTTCAGTGAGTTGTGGAAAGAAGCCCCCGATAATGCCGAAGCTGCGCTTCGCGAGGAAGACGAGGCTGCGGCTTAGAAACAGTTTGTCTTGTTCTAATAATAACTCCCCGTCAATCTATGGAGACTAACGCTTTAGGCGAACGTCGCCGGCTGTCCATCCGACAAGTCCGAAGTCACCCGGATTTGCAATCTCGGACCAGTTAGCCGAAAACGCGCAGTATGGAATGGATTGCGGCGTGATAGAAACCGCCATGACCGCTCCGAAGCTATCATTGTGAGTATACATGGCCATGCCGTCCGGCTTATTATTGGCTTCATAGGCGCGAGTAAAAATGTCAACAAACTCATCATGCACCTTAGGGTCGTTGGAAATATGAGCAATGCGCCATTTCGTGGAAGTAGTCATAACCTCACTCTACGTTAAAACATCATAAATCATCAATTACCGAAAGCTCGGCTAAACGCGTACCGTGTGCCAGGTAGCGTGTACCGCGTGCACGTAGCGCGTACCGCGTGCACGTAGCACGTACCGCGTGCACGGAGCACGTTACGCGTGCACGTAGCGCGTACCGCGTGCACGTAGCGCGTACCGCGTGCACGGAGCACGTACCGCGTGCACGTAGCGCGTACCGCGTGCACGTAGCGCGTACCGCGTGCACGGAGCACGTACCGCGTGCACGGAGCACGTACCGCGTGCACGTAGCGCGTACCGCGTACACGGAGCACGTACCGCGTGCACGGAGCGCGTTACGCGTGCACGTAGCGCGTACCGCGTGTACGTAGCACGTTACGCGTGCACGTAGCGCGTAACGCGTACACGTGAACTTGCAATGACGCCATTGGCGTCATATACTTGTCTTACTTACTTAATGTAAGGTGGATCGGTGAAGATTAGAGTAAAACCCGTTTAGATCGCGTCGCGAAAAGGAAGTAATCACTAGCTCCTCGACCATGGAAAGGCCGCGCAGTGCGTTCTTCCGATACGTTCTAAACGGGCACGCTCATTTTAACTCTCCGGAGCGCTTCAATCAAGTTCGCTTCTGCTCGAAAGTATCTTTTCGTTTTTGATTCAACTTTACGAGGCAAATCTCATAACTTTACCCCAAGCTGTCGTAGCTTTTCTTCCTGATCAGGCTTTAGCCTGCCTTCGATTGCTCGCTGAAAAAATGTGCGGGCCATGTTGTGGAAGTCAGTGTGAGGGTAAAGAGCTTCAACCGCTAAATCCAAACCAGCGGTAGCGTCCGCTATCCCTTTCTGTCCGCGCTTTAGAGATCGCTTTATTTCGATCAGTTGATAGGCGAGAGTCAGCGCCGGGACCGGATGCCCCGCGTAAACCTGCAAAACCAACTCCCACTGCTCCGGGTCTAACATCATACTGGTATAAAAATTTAGGGCGGCGTTGCCCCCTCACTAAAGACAACGACGCCCCTTAACCCACACTGACCCAAGAGAGCCAGGGTGGGGATGTCAAGAAGTAGGGACCGACCGTGATCTGGGCGGTCGGGAAGTGTCGGCCCCTGTCGCCACGCCGTTTACACCGTGGCGAGTCCCAAAGCCAGAGCCACTTGAAAACCCCCTGTTAGGCAAGTGGCTCTGCGTTCTGAAAGATGCGCGGCCTTGTCGCATCTTCCAGTGCCGCTATTTGTCAACTTAGTCGGGGCCAACAGCCATAGGAGATCCTTGTCGTTACTGTCGACCCCTCGGGAGAATTGTTCATGCCCGAAAGCCACTCGCGACCATGCGCGTCCGTGCTGTCCATGTTCGCGAGTGGCTCCCTGCTCGCCCCACCCTTGGAGGATTACGGCGTCCACACGGGAGCTTGTAAAAGTGACTCAAAGCTGCCCCCCCGCAGAGCCATTCGCGACTGGCTTTTGCGCGGCCCGACATCGCGAATGGCTCTTCGGATGAAAGATCCGTCCCTCCCACAGGCCAGACCTTTCACTACGAATGTTTTCAGGTTCTTATTGCTCTTGATCGCGTTCCTCAAGTAAGCGATTGATCGTCTCAGCAAGCGACCCGATGTCTTGAGGCTTTCGTAAGAACACATCTACTCCTGCATCCCGGGCCGCTGCCTCAACAGGACTAGCCGAAAACATGATGATCGGAGTTTGGGAGCGATGGGCCAGTTGCCGCGCCCGCTTCACAAGCTGTAATCCGTCCACGTCCGGCAACATGTAATCCAGCAGCAGTAGATCGTAATGAGTATCGCCGGCAATCCTCTCGAGTGCGGCGGTTCCATCCGTGCAGGTTTCTACCTTCCACTCCTTGAGCTCCAACGTTTCGCGTATAGCCCCGGCCACGATCTGATTGTCTTCCACGAGCAAAATCATTACCGCATCTGTCTTGCCTTGCTCCACGCTCGCCTCGCCTTCGGATTTCCGACTATCAATACTGCTGCGCTTTCGTTGTCTGATTGGTTTTCGGAACTTGGCAAGCTCTTTGTACCGCACGATCTTTGACGAGAGGTTTTGATGACTCAGATCGAGCAAGCGCGCAGCATCCGTAACCGAGCCCTCCGACCGTTTCAGCGCCAGTTCTATCAAATGCTTTCCATAACGAATTAGCTCTTGATCGAATGAAAGGGCTGCCCAATTGAAAGTTGAAGGGAACTCAGGCGAGGCATGTAGGAGCGAAGCCGCATGGCAGGCGCACTTGGCCAGCCGCCGGATCGTGTTCGTGTCCTGCGTATTTTCCAACAGCACTTCGGCTCGCACCAGAGTCGCAGCAAGATCGTCGTCCGTTAGCTCTGAACTTAGATATTCAATTATCGTTAGAGCCGCGTTGCCCGCACTTTCAAGGTCTCCCACCTGCTGCGCTGTTCCTATTGCACGATCTAATGCTGAACGTGCCTCCTGGAAATGTCGAAGACGCGCCAAGCATGTTGCGAGCGTAATCAGAGCTTCTGCCAACAACGATCGCTCATCACTCGCTTCAAGTGTCAGCACCGCTCGACGTGCGGTTTTTTCGGCTTCTAGGACTCGATCCTCAGAGAGCAACACTCGCGCACGTGTCTCATCAACTTGCGCGCCGTGGACCTCGTCTTTAAGTCTCGCAAAGAGTATCTGCGCTCGGTCGAGATGATCGTGTGCGTCTGCAAACCTTTGCACCTTCCAGAAAAGAAAGGCGAGATTGTTTTCGACGCAAGCCTGGTAACGTATGTGGCCCGCTTGGTCAAAGTGATAAGCAGCAGCGGCATATTCAATCAAAGCACGATCAATGTAATCTTCCCGCTTTTCTGTCGAGCCCAAATTCCGAAGGACAATAGCCAACTCATTGTGGAAGCTCCCAATGACACAATGATTCTCGATCTGCTGAAATAGTGGGGCGGCCTCCGTGTGAATTTTAAATGCTTCGTTGTGTCGAACGGATGACCTCTCAATCATGGCGCTTCTAAGTAACGCCTTGGCCCTTAATTCGATATCGCTATAAGGGAGACGGTCCAATGCCGCACTTAACACTACCCGCCCTTCGTCGAATGCGCCTTCACGCCAATAACAGTAAGCAAGTTCGATCTGTGCTTCCGCTGCTCGACTGCACTCTCGCAGTCCTTCGAAAATGCCAATACTCTCAGTGATCAGATTCTTTGCTGTTTCCTGCGCTCCACTGATCAGTCTGGCGCTCCCAATCCATCCCGCCAGCACACCGGCACGCAACACAACGACTCCCTTCGATTCCTCGTCAAGTCCCTCCACCACTGGCCGTTCGTCCATGCGAGGCCATAGCTCCCGTATTAGTTCGCGAGCCGCTTCATATTCACCTTGATCTTCGAAGTGACGGGCCAGTTGACAGCGCAGTTGCGCTCGCTGATTTGCCGAGAGGTTCTGGTCTGTTAGCTGTTCACGTAATTCCCTTATTGAGTTCATGTGAGCCTTTTCTTGCAACTGAGTTTGCAAGCCCCGGTGGATCGCTATGTGTACCAAGTCTGTCGAATGCTAAGATCCTGCTCTCAAGAGCCAACTAGGAGACAGCCTGTTAACCATTGTGCTTTGCTGTCACCAACGACCATTAATCTTCCTTTCAGGAGAACATCATGAAAACACTTCAGCACCTGTGTCTGGTGGCCGTGTTTATGCTATCGCTCACGACTGCGACTTTTGCGGGAGAGATCGGTACTGGCGGCAAGACACCACCCCCACCACCGCCAGACTCGGCGACCGCAACAACTTCAGCCGAGACCCTGCTTGAACCGAAAGATGACGCAGACTACGAATATCAGTTAATGGAGGACATCACCCTCCAACTGTTGCGAACGATGTTGTCGGTTTTCTAGCCGTCTGCCCAGTCATAGACTCACCTTCGTTGGTCCGCCAGACTCATTACGGGCGGCGTTTTAGAAGTGTGTCTGGCATGGTGCCCTTGGGAGGCGGGCGAGAAAAAACGAACGCGCCGAGAGTAAACCTGACGTTTGCCAGAATCAACAGATTTCTTCCTGCACTGTCGTTGAAAATAAAGACGTTACGGCTTCCTGCAAATTGGTTTGCCAAAAATTGCTTCAACTTTACCGTGGCGAATAGACTGTCACTACTTTCACTCAAAGCGCCGCTCTAATCGCCGACCACCAGCACGAGTACCACCCGGATAATCCATACGCTCCGCTTCAAGTGCTCCACTGCGTTACGCAAGCCGGTTTTTGGAGTGACTGCAAGGGCGAACTTCGCTCGAACAAGTCACCCGAAAAGGAGCACGCGATATGGAGAATCAATTACCCGCAATCCCGAAGTGGTCCACCCTACTTATCGAAGCCGTCACTAAGCCAGGTCTGATCATGAAAGCGTATAGCGCATTTCACCAGTTTTCCGTGGGCAATCAAATTCTGGCTGTTGTGCAGTGTCAGATGCGCGGATTACAGCCCGGCCCGATTAACACTTTTCCGAAGTGGAAAGACCTTGGCCGTTTTGTAAAACGTGGCGAACGGGCGCTCACTTTGTGCATGCCGATTACTTGCAAGCGTCGCGAGGAAGATTCAGACGAAGAACACCCCTTTACCAGCTTTGTTTATAAGGCGCGCTGGTTCGTTTTGGGGCAGACTGACGGGCAAGAACTTGAACCGATTACGATCCCGGAGTGGAACGCAGAAAGAGCACTTACCGCTCTGAGTATTGAGCGCATTCCATTCGATCATACGGACGGAAATGTGCAAGGCTTTGCGCGCAAGCGTCAGGTCGCAATTAACCCGCTTGCTCAACTCCCTTTCAAGACACTCTTTCACGAACTAGGTCACATCGTTTTGGGCCATACTACCGAGGCAGATTTCGCGGATGATGAGGCGACACCGCGTAACCTGCGCGAGGTCGAAGCGGAATCGGTGGCGCTACTTTGTTGTGAATCTTTGGGGCTTGAGGGAGCCAATTTTTGTCGCGGGTATATTCAAAATTGGATCAACCGTGGGAGTGGTTTTAACGCGGAAGCGATACCCGAAAAGAGCGCCCAAAAAATCTTCCGCGCCGCCGATCAAATCATCCGTTCGGGACCCCCTGAAATCCATCCAGTCACGGCATAACCGACCCCCTGAGAACGATGCGCGCCAGCCGGGTGCAATGCACTCGGCTGGCGCTTTTTTTTGCCCCCGGTGGCAACTGCGCCGCAGGCGCAGTTGCGTAGATCTTCTTGACCGTAAATCCGACCCAAAAACCAAGCAGCTTTCAGCGAAGTCTCTCCCACGTTATTTCTCGGATGGCGCTGGCATGATGAGAATCCGACGCTGATCGTCTGATATGACAGCTCCCACATTTGCGCCGCTCTTCGTTTTGTAAAGGTAGAGTGCGTGCCCTTCCAGTTTCCCGACGCCTATAAATCCATTAGTGAAGTCGGTCGGAGTTTCGACCGCCAGTTTCACCGCGTAAGCCGTTAGAAATTTATTGACATCCGGCATTCCCGCAGGGTCTTCGCGCTGTACTTTTTCTGCTGCAACTACGATTGATGACGGGATGAAGATAAGTCTGATTGCCAGCCCGTTATTAGTATCCTCGACGCCGTAGACATTGTTGCCGAGATCGTAAGCCTGAACACCGCCAATTTCTTTTAGTTGCATTCCGACTCTGGGAAACGACCATTTAACCTCCTTTAGTTCCAGTTGTGGATTTTGTGCAGGAAGGCTACCAGGCAACGTTAACAGGGAAAGAAATGCGACGAGAAATACTCTAAGGGCCTTCATAACGAACTCCTTGTAATGGGTAAGAGCGCGCATCTTTAGTGATGTGAGTGGCCCGGCTTAATGGCAGTCGGGCGAAGTTGAAACAGCGATTGTAGGATGATTTGGTCTTACCCACAATCCAGTCATGAGAACCCATCAGGATGTTTACCTGATAGGACTCACCCGCCTTTTGTCCCAGAACGCTTAACGGAGATCGTCCCGCCAATTCTTAAGCACTGATCGCTCGCCTTGCCTCACAGTCCAAATATCCCCCATATCCAGACGAACAAAAATAAAAGGTGCTGCGCACCTGATGAATTAGACACGACACCCCCGCTTCGGGGCTGTCGCGTCTACGTTTGCATGTAGACGCCGTTTATTTTCGCCGGGCGCAACACTTTAACGCGTTTACAAAGATGTACAGCATTTAGTTCTCGGACGCCGCAGGAAAACGCACCTGCGACTGTCCTCGAACAGAGGGTTTCGGCAAAAAGCGCCTCACAAGGACGGTCATCTGATAACGGGTAATTATGTTCTCCCCACTACAGCGCCTAGCGGCGCTCCCGAACATAATTGCCGTTATCATACGCCTCGCCTTCTATTCCTTTTTTTCCTTATTCGTCTCGCTTGCAGATACTCTGAGAGGTTCGTTCTTACGGTGCTACTCGCCTCATGGCTCGTGTTGTCCTGCTCTTTTATTTCGTCGCGTTTCATTGCGGACAAGATTCTGTCCTTACTTAATCTTTTTCCCTTAACTTCTTGATTGCAAGGGCCTTACGCGTCTCATTTTTAAACTTGTCTACAAACTTAATATTTGACCGCTGATTCAATCGGATCTTGCTCACAATCTTGAGCTTACGCCA
>CAVVSJ010000002.1:0-219878 GCA_963750925.1 uncultured Acidobacteriota bacterium
ATCAAAATCAAGAAGAATTAAGAATGGGCATAGATAGCTTTCAGACGGGCACGATCTGTACTGACTCGAACCTATACCAATGCTCTGACGACATATTCAGCATTATCGAATATGTGGCGGCCGGGCAGCCTTTCCCGAACGCCCCGTTTGGGAACGGCAAAGGCAAGACAGTGTGGAGGAAAATCACGGTGGCCCGTGACGGCGCCAGAAAAACCATCACCGTTGCCAAGACGGTCGCGTAGGGAAATCACAACCCACCTACCGGCGGGCCTATCAAAGCACTCTTCCTGTTCGCATCGATGAGACGTGAGCAGGAAGATGCTTTGGCATCCAGGGGTAAACCAAATGAAGTTCCTACGGCTTTTGACCGCGCCGCTGCTTGCTGTTGCATTGCTTTTGGCGACTGCGAGTGTGTATACTGCCGCTGTCGTTACCGCACCCCAAAAAGAACGTTCGGCTCACCCTAAAAAGCCAGTCGAGTATCATTATGTATGTCCGATGCATGAGGACGGTCACGTCGAAAAAACGTGGCACGTGTCCCAAGTGCAAAATGAAACTGGTGCGGAAACCAATCAAAGAAGAACCCTCCACAGGTTCTACCAATTAGGTGTTAGCTAAAGGCCAGATGTTTATAGCCCGCTATAAACACTTCGTCCCAGCAGGACGAACAATGGCAAGCCGACTAATCGCGATAGCGATAGCCATGTCGTTTCTCGCGACGTTGTTGCCGATTGCTGTCGCCTCTGCGACCAACACGATGGCCTGTTGCGTCGGAAAGACGGCCGGCCATTGTGATTCGGGTATCCCTGCTCCAAAGCCTGAACCCAAGCCGGAACCGATGTGCGGTCTGGATTCCTCCGCAGAAGCGGAGGACGACGACATCACAATCGTCGCTGAACCTGCCACTCACGAATCTCACCACTCACAAAGCCGTATCGCTGAAACGGCCTCAACGCGTCGCGCTGCTGAATCCGCGTCGCTGACTCAACCATGCAAAATGGATTGCGGCGCGTGCGCCAGCGTCACCTCGCGCCAACAAAAGCGTGAGAAAGCAATCGCTCAGGACCGTCACGCGTCATGACTCGCTAAGTCAGGCATGACTTCACATATTCGAGAGTCCACCACCTTCCTTTTCATCGAATGAAGACTGGTCTCGGACTAAGTCCCAGAGGTCCGCCGTCCAGTCGCTAATCCCCTCTTAAGGTCAATCGATAAACCTTTGAATAACCTCTGGGGAGGAATTCGATGAGATTCGTCTTTATCTATGTTCGGCATTATTGTTTCTTATTCCCGGGCTTTGCGTGGCGCAACAGAGCGTCACTTCAGCCACGTTGAGCGGCCGAATTGAAGATTCAAGCGGCGCTTCCGTTAGCGGCGCAAGCATCACTGCAACGCACCTGGAAACCAATCAACAACAAACAACCACCACCGATCACGAAGGCAGGTATCGCTTCCCTTACCTGCGCACCGGCGCCTACGACCTGAAGATCAGCGCGGAAGGTTTTTCACAGCCTAAGCCGGCAACTGACGATGTCCGTGGGCCAGTCTCTGGATCTTCCGGTGAAACTGGACGTCGCCGGCGTTTCGGCGCAGGTAAATGTCGGCTCAGACGTGCCGATCGTCGAAACAGTTCGCACTCAGATCACCGAAACCATCAGGCCAAACGAGATCAACGAGCTGCCGTTAAACGGCCGAAACTTTCTCGACCTCGCGCTCCTGATTCCGGGAGTTTCGCCAACAAACACCGGCAGCAATCAGCGATTTGCGGAGACTTCAGCCGTGCCGGGCCAGGGACTTTCAATCGCCGGCCAGCGCAATCTCTACAACAGCTTTATCGTCGATGGTGTTTCGGCGAATGACGACGCCGCTGACCTGACTGGAACTTACTACAGCGAAGAAGTTATCGATCAGTTTCAGGTAGTGACTTCCGGAGGCATTGCGGAATTTGGCAGAGCTTCAGGCGGCGTAGTCAATATCCTGACTCGCTCGGGAACGAACGATTGGCGCGGAGGCCTTTACGGATTCTTGCGCAACCAGCGTTTTGATGCTCGCAACCCGCTCGCGCCAACCAAAGATCTTTTGACCCAGGCGCAGTATGGCGCGACTGTCGGCGGACCACTGCGTCGCGAACGAACGTTCTTCTTCAGTAACTTCGAACAGACGCGTCGAAACTATTCCGCCGTTCTGACCATCTCGCCGGCGGCCGTGACCACGATCAACAATCGGCTGCGCGCCGTCAATTATCCCGGGCCGCTGATCAACACCGGAGTTGTGCCCGCGAGTTTCGACACGACAAACTTTTTCGCGCGCATCGATCACAGTATCAATCAACGTAACCAGCTCAGCGGGCGTTACAGTATTTACCACATCAACGCCGTCAATTCGCGCACCGTCGGCGGACTGAACGCCGTCAGCCGCGGAACAGGTTTGAACGACACGGACCAAACCGTACAAGTCAGTAACATCACGACGTTCAACACCCGCACGTTGAATGAATCGCGTTTTCAGTACACGAACAGCCGCCTGGACGCGCCGGTCAACGATGAGACTGGACCGGCGGTCGGAATCGCCGGCGTGGCAAATTTCGGCACTGCGACGTTCTCGCCGCTGGCGCGCGACATCAACCTGCTCGAGGTCGTCGACAACGTCTCCACCGTGCTCGGCGCGCATTCACTCAAAGCCGGCGGCGGCTTTCTTTACAACCGCGTCAACATTTTGTTTCCCGGCGCGGTGCAGGGCGTTTACGCGTTCAGCTCGCTCAACAATTTCCTGAATGGAAATTACATCAATTACCAGCAGGCGTTCGGCGTATCCGAGTCAGTTTCAATCAAATCCAAATGTTGGAGTGTTTGTTCAGGACGAGTGGCGAGTGCGCCCCGATCTCACCATCAATGCCGGGCTGCGATACGACCTGCAGTTTCTGCCGGATCCGATCCAAACGGATACCGACAACATCGCGCCGCGAATGGGAATCGTCTACGCGCCGGGTGATCGAAAGACCGTCGTGCGCGCCAGCTTCGGCCTCTATTACGATCGCATTCCACTTCGCGCAACTTCCAACGCGCTGCAACGCGACGGATCGAAGTTTTTGGTAGTGCAACTTGTCGCCGACGCAGCCCGGCGCTCCCGTGTTTCCGAACGTTCTGACGGTTCAGCCCGCAACGCTGCCGACAAAACCAAACATCACTCGCATCGATCCGAACATCGAAACGAGTTACAGCCACCAGGCAAACGTCCAGATCGAACGAGAACTGCCGGGCAACGCCGTGGTTTCGGTTGGTTATCTGCACGTGCGCGCGAAGCACGTCATCCTTTCGCGCAATGTGAACGTTCCGACCGTGCCGGCCTCGGCGGGCATTCCCAATCTGGGCCGGCCCGATCCGAACTGGGGCAACATCTCTCGCTTTGAGAGCTCCGGCAACTCCTACTACGACGGCATGGTGGTTTCATTCAATAAACGCGCGTCGCGCTGGGCGAACGTTCGCGTCTCGTATACGCTCTCGAAGACGATCGACGACGCGGGCAATTTCTTTTTCTCGAGCGTGCAGGACAATTTCAACATCCGCGACGACCGCGGCTTGTCCGACAACGATCAGCGTCATCGTCTCGTCGTCAGTGGATCACTCGAAGCGCCGCAGCAAGGCAAGAGCAATGGTCTTCAGCGCGCGCTGCGTGGTTTTCAATTCGGTTACATTTTCACTTACGGTTCGCGTCTGCCTTTCAACGTGCTTGCTGGGAACGGATCGCAACCTCGACACTAACAACAACGATCGGCCCCTCGGCATGGGACGAAATACCGGCGAGGGTTCGACTTCGCTTCCCTCGATTTGCGTGTGAGCCGCAGGTTTCGTCTCAGCGAGCGTGTCGATTTGCAGTTGCTCGCGGAAGGTTTCAACGTTCTCAATCGCGCGAATTTCGGAGTGCCGAACAACACTTTCGGTTCCGGCGCGACACCTTTGCCCTCGTTCGGGCAACCGACCGCGGCTTTCGATCCACGGCAGTTTCAATTCGGAATGAGGTTGAGTTTCTAAAAAATGAGCTACCAAAAGACACAAAATGTATTACGGGAATGGGTTTATCTTCTGTGCGTCTTCGTAGCGCTCTTCTTTGTCGCCGGTTGCAAACGAATGATCACGACTCAGGGCGCGGTGGTCGCTCCAGCATTGGCGCGCGCAGTTCAGATCTCGGCGCCGGGTGTTGATGCCGCCGAGCCTGTGACAGTATCGGCCGCCGATGGGACGGTTTACGTCGCGTGGGTTAATCACGAGGCCAAAAAGGCCGACGTGATGATCTCGCGTTTCGGCGCCGACGGTGTAATGCAGGGTTCTCCTGTTCGCGTTAATCGCCAAGCCGGTGTTGCAACCGCTTGGCGCGGCGATCAACCGAGTCTCGCTGTGGCTGCCGGATGGATCGGTGTATGTCTTGTGGACCGCGCGCGTCGAGGGCGCCAGGCATGGAACAGATCTCTATCTCTCAGTCTCCAACGACAAGGGACAAACTTTTTCCGGCGAAGTAAAAGTAAATGACGACAAGGTTCCGGGTCCTCATGGGATGCACTCGCTTGCCGTCGCAAGAGACGGGCGCGTCTACGTTGGCTGGCTTGATGAGCGGAATGTCGCAAAGAAACCGTCGACGAAGGGTGAAGGTCATCACATGGAAAGCAACCGCGACCTTTTCCTCGCGTACTCCACGGACGGCGGGCGCACCTTCTCGAAAAATAAAAGAGTAGCTACGGAAGCGTGCCCGTGCTGCAAGACGGCGCTTGCTGTTTCGGCTGATGGAACTTTGTATGCCGGTTGGCGTCAGGTTCTGCCCGGAAGTTTTCGTCACATCGCAGTCGTAAGTTCGACTGACGGCGGCGCGAGTTTTTCGTCACCCGTGATCGTGAGCGACGATCGTTGGGTGCTTCAGGGATGTCCTGTCTCCGGACCATCATTGTCGGTCGATGAAAGCGGAAACTTGCGAGTGCTTTGGTTCGCCGCCGGGGACGGCGCAGCGCCCGGTCTTTACGTTTCCGAGTCGCGAGATAAAGCACGGAGTTTCTCGCCACGCCAACTATTGTCGCAGGACACGGTTCGCGGCACTCCATCGTTAACGGCAAACGACAATCGTGCGGTCGCTCTCTGGCAAACGTTGCCGGTAGCTGAAACGAAAATCAGCGAGATTGGGAAGACAGAATCGATCGCGGCTGTGGCAGCAAACGCAGAGTCACCCGCGGGCACTTTCTCCAACGACAAACTTTTTGTAGCTTATATCGCCAAAGAAAAGGAGCAGCGGAGTATCTGGTTGGTATGTCCATGAATCGTTTGGTTATTACGTGCGCGGCGCTGGTGCTGCTGGCGGGATGCAATCCGGGCGGCCGTGATGCGGTTCCCATCACGACAAGCAGCCCGCCGCCCACGGGGCCGGCAGCAGCCGTACAAACAAACTCGTATCAGGGCGTGGGTGTGGTGAAGTCGTTGAATCCCAAGCTACCCGCGATCGAGATCGATCACGAAGACATTGCGGGACTGATGCCGGCGATGCAAATGGAGTTTCCGGTAACGGACGGAGCGTTATTGAACGGGATAGCCGTAAACGATCGCATCGACTTCACGATCGAGAACGGAACGGGTGAGATGAGGGTCACCGCGATTAAGAAGAAGTAAGGCGGCGGGGGCAAGCCACCCTTCCTGACTTGTTCTATTCAGCGACGTTCTCTTTGGTCTTTGTACTTAGTGCTTGGTTCTGTCGAACACGCTGGTTAGAACAAGTCAGGAAGGGTGGCTTGCCCCCGCTTTTACGGTCCCGTCTTCTAACTCTTCTGCAATGCCGCCAACGCCGCCAGCACTTCCTCACTGTGCGCGGGCACCTTCACCTTTTCAAACACTTTCGCGATCTTTCCCTGCGGGTCGATGATGAAAGTATTTCGTGCGGAGAGCTTCGTACCCTGGTACTCCATGATCGAGCCATATTGCTCAGAAACCTTCGCATCCGTGTCGGAAAGGAGCTTGAAGTTCAAGCCTTCTTTCGCGCAGAACTCCTTATGCGATTCGGTTGAGTCAACGCTGACACCGAGAATCACGGCGTTAACCGCTTCATACTTGGCGAGGTCGCGCTGAAAATTCCGAGCTTCGATGGTGCAGCCAGGAGTCATGTCTTTCGGATAAAAGTAGAGCACAACCCACTTACCTTTGAGGTCGGCGAGGCTTACCTGCTTGCCCTCGTTGGTAGTTAGATTAAAGGTCGGCGCCGGTGCTCCGACAGCCGGAAGTTCACTGATCGCGCTTGCAGGGTTGCAAGCCAGCACAGCCACGATCGCGAACACGAAAAGAAAAGCGTACTTACTCATTCTAGTCCTCCGCACATCAGTTTGAATTGAAACGTAGGGGAATACTATACAAGGCGCCGCCGGGATCTGCATGTCGTTACTGAGTGCTGTATTGCCCGACTATGCGCTCCCGTATCTGGGCCGGAGTCAGCTTTTGATCTTTTTCAAGTCGCAGCGCCAGCAACGCCTCGTTCACGCAAACTGCGCAATGCGCCGCGTGGTCGTCCTCAAAACAGCTATACAAACTCTTGTGACCCATTCCCTCGTCGCAATGGCAGTAGCAGGGCAACTGGGCGATCGTGACGGGTATTTGCTGAACGGCGCGATACGCATCGCGAGTTATGCCGGTGAACTTTTCGGGCGCGAGCGTTGGACCAAGAGACGCGCGGCTCGGCGCCTGGTCGAAGAAAGCAGGAACATGCTTCGCTCCGGAAGTGTGCGGGTGGTCATGGCCTTTCTCAGGCTGAGAGGCGGGCCGAGTCGCCGGCTGCTCAGGCCGTGTAGCGGTGTATTGATCAGTTTTTGCTGACTTAACGATTAACACCGCGGCGACGACTAAGAGGGCGACGCCGCCGAATAATAACCAGTTCTTCTTCATATAAATTTACTCCCAGGACGAATTATCCAGCACTGCTCCCATTCGTAGCGCGCCGTAGCAGAGAACAAGTCAGGAAGGGCGGCTTGCCCCCGCTGCTACGGGTTTCGAAAACTTAATGCGTTCCATGCATCCGGCTCATACTCATCGGGCGAGGTCGGATTCTGAAAAAAAGTTTCCAGGAAACCGGATTTGAGCCATACACGGAATCCAGCAGCGACGGTTTGGAATAGAAAGTAACATCACTCCCGATCGCAAGCGAAGTCGTGTCGGTATTCCAAATATCGCGAGCGCCGCCAAACGTGTAAGCTCCGATGCGAAACGAAGGATGATGTTCCGTGATGCCCAGGCTTAGACGGTCGTCGTCACGCAAAAGTTGGTTCTTGTCAGTCAATTCCAGCCGCGTGTAAAGATAATTTCGATCGATGAACCTTACGGTCGATTCCGCGACATAACCGTTCAAATTGAATATCTCGCCGTCGTGACTCTCATGATTTCGTCCCCAGATCAAACTCGACGCCCAGTTGCCGCGTTCGAAAGATCTGTTGTAACTGATCGATGCCGTCGTGCGGCGCACGTCTCCCGGCTCGAGCGCCTCGGGATTTCTCAGAAAGCCGTGACTGACCTGCATCGACCAGTTGTCGTTTGGCGCAAACCAGAGTCTCACGGAACGAGAGTTCCATGGGTTTGCTTCAAAGTTATAGCGATTTTCACCCGGCTCGCGGCCATTGAATAAGGATCCCTCGAGTTTAAACCAGCGATACGTGAATCCCGTCGTGACCACGCCGAAGCTGATGTGCGTCGAGTCCTGGTAGTGGTGTGATAGCGGCGCGGAGGTGTTCTCGGAAGCCGAGGCTCGATGCATGAAGGCGTTCGGGCCGAGTGCCGGTTCCCCCGGGTAACCTGCGTAAACAAACCAGGTACTTCGTTCGCCGATCGGGACCGTGTAGTTTGCGCTCAGCTCCATAAACAGGTCGTGCGGATGCTGCCGATCGATCAGCAGCTCGCCTTTGTACGTTTCGCCTGTTTGAAAGAGCAACGGTGAACCGCCCGGCGGAAAAGTAAACGGCTCTGCGCTGAACATCCCGCGCAACTCGAGCGTTCCTGGTCCAACCCTTCTGGTTGCCGACGGCATGAACCAGTTTGCCGACTCAAACTTCGTCACCCCTCTGGGGCCACCCTGCCTGTTAAGGCCGGCGACAAAGTTGTAATGAAACATCAGCAACCACTCGCCCGATTGCTTGTGCAACATCGGCATCGGCGTCGTCGCCGGCTGCCATGAAGTGCCTGAGCCCATCCGGCCCATCGGCATCAGATTCGACTCACTCTGCCCGACGCGGATGAACATCTCATCGCCGTGCATCACGAAGACGCCATGGTCCATGTGCATCGGTTCGCCTGATTCCGCGGGTGACTCCGCCGGTTCGGCTGGGGCTTGAGCTGGAGCTTGCGGACTGGCTTGCGGACTGGCAGCTTGCGGACTGGCAGAGGCGGACGGACTCGCCGACGGAGTGGCCGCAGGCTTTGGCGCCGGCGCCGGATGCCCCTGGTGCTGAGCAATTACTGACTGACTCTGCGCGGCGACAACAATCACCGCGCACATTAGTGCGTGTTTTAAATGATTCATTTCGACTTTTGACGAAGAGGGGCGACTACGAGAGCCGCCCCTGCAAACGCGTCCCCTATGCTTTTTGCCTGGCTTTCGCCTTCGACTTATGTTTCACGTTGCAGCAATCGGCTTTGCCGTCATGGTTTTTCGCGTCGTGCTTCGCTTTCATATCGCACGTATCACCACAGCATGCCGGATGGTCAGCATGGTTCTTCATGTCGCATGAACCATTCTTGCAGCAGCAACCTTCTTTTGCTTCGGCATTGGATGCGCCACCTTCTTTCATGGGGCACGACCCACCGTTGCAACAACACGAGTCCATCGAGCAACAGGCTTCGGCTTTCTTCTGTTGCTCACCTTGAGCAGGGGTTTGGGCGATGGCTGATGCAAATGCCATCAGCACTAACGAGAAGAATAGAATTAGGAAAGTCTTTTTACGGAGTCTCATTTTTGTATCTCCTGTCTAAATTTCCGGAACGGCGGCGGTTAAAGCACACGCCAGCGCCTCGCTGGATAAATGAATTGCGTGGTTATCAGCGGGCGGATTTTTAGATCAGGAAAACACAACAGCGGAGGTGAGTAGGACCCCGATTAGGGACGACTGGAACGGCGAGAAAAGCGTCGGACTGTTGAACCTTGTTCTCAACGAAATGCATGGCCGCAACCGGCGCGCGCCCCGGATCCGGTAAATGCCCACTGCCTTTCGAAACGACGGCAGTGGCGTTCATCACGAGCGGACAATCCATCATCCCGCGTGGCGACGGCGTCACAAACGGGAGGGTGGCTGGTACTTTGGAACTCGGAGCGGAAGTTTTCGCGACCTGCTTCTTCGGTTTTGGACTGGAGCAGCAATCGTGAGAACGGACTTCGTGACAGCTTTCGCCGGCCACCACGGTCGGCACTTCACTCTCAATTTCAGAGGCGGCAGCGGTGTTGCTGCAACCAAAGAGACACCCGCCGGCCATCCAGATTGAAACACTGACCGAGAGGAGCAGTCGCACTGCTTTCATTGAGAGGAAAGACGACATCCTGCAGGCAGTCTACCGCCGGTCGTGATTTTTGTCGAGAAACGCCCTATCAGGGGTATTGGTTCAGTTTGAATTTAACGCCGGAGGCGTTGGCTAATTCGAGCCCAGGGTTGCTTCAACCCTGGGATCATCATTTCCATGTGGTTTCAACCCTGAAAGGGTTTGCCGCAATAAACCCTTTTCAGGGTTCAAGGTCTACTTATGCTCAAGCCCAGGGTTGAAGCAACCCTGGGCTCGAATTAGCCAACGCCTTCGGCGTTAAATTCAAACTGAACCAGTACCCGTATCAGAATCGTAATTAAAACCCAGCACTTCTGTAACCGGTGAGTTGTTAGCCTTAAACGCATCGGGAGAACTTAAATATATGAGTATCGACAAAAACAAAATTACAACCCAGGATGAATTGGATGAGCCCGCGCCTATGGATCAAGCCGATCAACGCGTAGAAGAGAAAATGAAAAAGCTCGAGAATAAAGCGAAGAGGGATGTTGCGGAGGGGTTAAGGCAAGCGGACGAAGTGGATGACGAGTAGGGTGGGTACTTAGTGTTTGGTGCTTGGTACTTTGTGCGTCTGTAGGTTTGCGCAACTAACAAAGCACTAAGTTCAAAGCACAAAGCACACCCATTAGCCTTTCTCGGTCAGCGCCTCCTCGAGCGCCTTCTTTAGTTGAGGCGGCGTTGTTTCGGGATGGAAGCCGACGAAACGTTTCACGATGCGGCCGTCCCGGGCGATGATGAAACTCTGCGGTATCGACGTGCGACCCTGCATTAATGTTTGCGCAACCTCACGTGTCGCCCATCCGATCTGGTAGTTGACGTGATACTCACGCATAAACTCCATCACGCTTTCCGCGGACGCTTCGGGATCCTCGGTGGAAAGTCCAATCATCTCCACGCCACGGCTCTGATATTCCTTGTGCAGTTTTACCAGCTCGGGTGTTTCCATTCTGCATGGACCACACCAGGTGGCCCATAGATTGACGAACAAAACTTTCCCCGAATAATCCGCCAGCTTTATCGGCGCGCCAGTCGTCGCTTTGTTTTCCGCGTCGAGAACGACACGAGGCAAACTGCTCAGAGCCACGCGTGCATTTGGTGCGCCGGCGGGACGGCTGACATTCGCCACAGGCGCGGTACGCGGCAGCGGATCGTTTGAATTACAACTCGAAGCCCCAAACGCCGCCAGCAGACCGAGCGCGATTACGGTAATCGCCATCCGCAGCGGCGTCCAAAACTTCACTTCTTTCAGTACTTTTTTACTTTCTGACATTACTTAATAAATCTTTCACTCTTTCCTGCCGAACCTGAACGACTCGAGTATTACCGGAGCCTCACCCCGCTCGCCCACGTCCTCGACCGAAGATAACTCGGGCGCCAGGGATGTGCAAAGCATACTCAGCGTCGCGCCCGTTGTGTCGCCTTCCTTTCCCGTCGGCAGAAAAACAACTCGCCCCCACAACTTCAGGTCACCGTGTTCGGTTCCCTTCGACAAACCTTCCCAACGAAATTCGTATCCCTTCATCGAGTTGATCTGTGTCGGACCTTCCGAAACTTTCTTGTAATCAGGAATGATCTTCGACAGCGACGTGCTGAATTCCTGCACGCGTTCCTGATAACTCGGAAGGTCGCCGGTGAAAGTGCCGGTGCTTGTGTACCAGCCTACGGCGAAGTTCTCCTGTGTAAAATCCGGCGGCAGAGTTCGATCTACCTTTACGAAATTCGTTGCGCCCGGGACACCGGCCTTCGCATCCTTTGCCCACGATTCCGGATAGTAAAAATAGAAGTCGAAATAGTGTTCCGCCAGCCTGCCGTCGAGCCTGGCGTTTGAATTAGCAAACAGAACAGTGCCTGCCGGCGGAACAAAAGTATCTACCGGTGACGGCGACGGCGTGGCGACGGAACTTGCAGGCGTCGGCGTGCTTACGTTTGTGGTCTCTCGTTGCCGGTTGGTATTTTTTTCGGCCGCGATCTCGTCCAGCCTCGGCTTAACTAAAATAAAGAACGCGCCCAGCAGAGCGCCCCCGCCAAGAAGCAGTAAAAGCAACACGCCCGCAATGATCAACGGCATCTTCGACTTCTTCGCCGCAGCCGGCGGCGGAAGTGGCGCCGAAGGAGCAACCGGAGGCACGGCGACGTCCGCGACAGTTGATTGTGGCCCGGCTGATTGGGGCCCGGGCGCACCGGCCGGTGGCGGAGTGTGTGTAACCGGAGGCGGCGGTGGCGGCGGCGGCGGAGTAACTGGAGGCTGCGCCGGCGGTCTCGAGATGTCGGCCGTGTTTGGAGTCGTCGCAGCCGGACTAGTCGTTGGACCAGTGTTGCGCGGCAGAGCAACCGTGGCGGGGTAGTTCTCGATGATGGTCGCGTTTTGATCCGGCAGGTCGCGGCTGGTCGGTCTCTCGGAGGTAGCGTTCAAGTCGATCGACGTGGCACGCATCGTCGCATTCGGATCGAACGTTTGCGGGGCAATCAACAAGCCGCCGTCAAACGTGCAAAACTTTTGACCTTCATCGGGAAACGTACGGTTACACTTGGGGCAACTCTTCATACACGCGGACCTCTTTAGCGGGAATCAGTTTGATCTTACAACTCAATTCGAACGAGCTTTGGCGAGCTTCCGGGCAGCTCCGTTATTGCCGGGATCGAGCTCGAGCGCTCGCTGGTACGCGCGCACGGCTTTGTCTTTCTGGTTGGACTTCAAATAACCGTCGCCGACGCCTTCGAATCCAAACATTCCGGCGAGCTGCTTTCTTTCTCCTGCCGCGGCCAGGGTGGACGCGCGTTCGTAAGTTGCTTCAGCGTCACTGAGCCGATCCATTCCCAGATACACACGGCCCAGCAGGTTGAATGGTTGAAAAGCCCGGGAGCTTACCTCGGTCGCGGACTTCAGATAAGGCTCAGCTTCCTGAAACTTCCGGTTGACGATATAGAAGCGGGCCATCAACATCAACGAGGTCGGATTTTTGGCGTCCAGCTCGAGCGCCTTTTTCAAGACCGGGACTGACTGGTCCCACAACTGCTCTCCCTGCAGCGACTCGGCAATCAGATTCAGCGTCGCCGGATCTTTGGCCAACTCGATCGCCTTTTCATAAAGCGGCGCGGCTTCCGCCGGACGCGCCATGCGATTGAGCACGTGTGCGAGGTGCGCGTACGCAACGGCAAACTGTGGATCCAACTCGATCGCGCGACGATACGAATGTTCCGTCTCACTGTTCTTCAAACCGCGCGCTTGCAACGCTACTCCGAGACGATCCCAGCCGACTGCGTTTTTCGGATCGATCTGCACCGAACGTCGCGCAAACGCCTCGGCATCCGCGAAACGCTTTGCGTTATCCGTATCGGGTTGAGGCTGGACCAGAACAACGCTCAACGCCACGTAAGCGTCGGCGTTTGTCGGCGCCCACGCAACCGAATTGCGGTATTGCGCTTCAGCATCGTCCCAACGCTGCTGGTCCGCATAAACGTTACCCAGGCCGTAAGCCGCGCGCGCATCGCGTGGCTTCAGTCTCAAAACTTCCTTGTACGATTCTTCCGCGAGGGCAAAGTTTCGCGCGTCGCGAGCTTCATTTCCCTTGTCGAGCTGATCTTCGACGCGCTCCGCAACGTTTGACTTCGGACGCGCGGTTCCCGTTCGTCCGGTGGCCTTCGCGCCGGCGGTACCCGCGGCCGGTTTGTTCCCACTCTTTTTCGTTTCGGGATTCTTCGCACGGAAAATGCCCGCGCCACCGCCCACATCGGCGCCCACATCCTGGGCGCGCACTATCGCGACAGTACCAAAACTCAAACAAACTGCGGCCGAACTCAGAACCGCTGCGCGCAGTATTGCGTTAGCTCTCATCATTACTCTCCTACTGCTGTTTGGATTGCGAATCTCGAGACTAACCTCGGGTAAAAAGTCTTTTCGACAAAAGAACTTATGGATCACTGAAGAATAACAGCTTTGAATTGTAGATCAGCTTTGCCGGATGATCTAATCGGAGCGCAGAGCCGTTGCGTTCCCGGCTTAAGTGCCGCTTCGCACGAGGCGAAAGCCCAAAAGCGTGTTCATGGTCGACGGGGGAACAAATTCGCGCATGCAGGAAGAGACTGGCGCATCCGGTTTGGACGGATCGCTGACGTAACAACCACCGCGAATGGTGACCCAGTCCTGCGTGCCGTCGGGAATGATGACCGGGTTGCCGGGGTAAACCGACACTTTCGAGGAGGTCCATTCCCAAACGTTTCCTACCAAATCGAGCACTCCCCACTTGTTCTTTCCACCGGGACGAGAACCGACGGGCGCGGGGGTCGCCTCTTTCAGAACCGCGAGGTTGTCACGCCAATCGGGTCCCCAGGGATAAAGATCGCCCTGTTGACCATTGCGCGCCGCGTACTCCCACTCCTGCTCCGTGGGCAAACGGTAGCTGACGCCGTCGCGTTTTGATCGCCAGGCGGCGAAGGCGTTCGCATCCGCGAATGAGACGTTTACGACCGGCCACAATTCCTGGCCAAACGGCGGCTTCGTTCCGGCCCAGTGACCGGGCGGCTGGCGCTTCGTTTCGCGCACGAAGTCCGCATATTCCGTGTTACTGACCTCCGTTCGGTCCATCAGGAATTGCGGCACACTCACCGGATGAACCGGAGTTTCCTGTGGTGGACCAACCTTTCGTCCCATTAAAAAACTTCCGCCTTCGATTTGGACCAGATCGGGTTTTGACTCTGTCGCAACGAGCGCCGGATCCGGATCTGCCGCGCTCCTGGATCGAACAAGCAGGAAGGCGGTAAGACCTGCGCCCGCCAGCACGAGTATCAACACCCCCGCGCCGATGAGCAGGAGCGGTGGTTTTTTCCGCGGCGGCGGCGAAAAATCCACTATCATCTGCTTGCCTGGTCCAGCGGCTCGCGACTGAACATTGCCTCCATCGGCTTCAGGCCTGGTCACCATTCCCTGGACGCGCGTCGTTTCGGGATCCATGGACGGCGGCATACTGCCCGAAAGACGTTCAAGGCGATCCTCGAGGTCCTTCGCCTGGAGCGCCATCCGTTCCAACTTGTCCTGCTGTTCCTGTTCCCTTCGATCGCGTTGTTCCTTCTCCTTCCGGAAACGATCTTCTTCGTCGCGTTTGATGTCCGCGTCGAGTTGCGGACCGCTAATCGTGCCCGTCATCGAGTCCAACGAAGTGTTGAATTGGGTATCGTTTGCGATTGGAGGCTGGGTCGCTGTCACGTCAGGGCCTTTAACCGTCGGCACCGTCGTGGTCGAGGCCATCGTCCGGTTCGGATCCTGGCTGGGATCCATCGCTACCGTTTCTCGCAAAGGCATGATCGCCGGAGAAGAATTCAACGCGGCGTGAAGTTCCCTGAGAAACGTCGTAACCGAATCGATGCGCGCGCCAACTTCCTTCTCGAGCGCGTAACGCACAACCGCTTCAACCGCGGGCGGGACGGAAATTCCCATCGACTGAAAACTCGGCGGCGGCAGCGTCAGATGCTTCTTCATGATCGACGGAATCGAAGAGCCCTTGAAAGGAACTTCGCCGGCAAGCATCTGGTAAAGAATGACTCCCAGACTGTAAATATCGGCGCGCGCGTCCGGCTCTTCATCGGACCACTGCTCGGGCGCCATATAAAAAGGAGAGCCCATCAGTCCGCTTGTTTGCGCCTGCACAAACGAGCCGAGTAATTCACCTGACTTGATTTTAGCGAGACCGAAATCGAGTATCTTGACGCCTTCCGCTATCGGCACATCATCCTGGACCATGATGTTCAACGGCTTCAGATCGCGATGGACGATGTTCTGGCGATGGGCAGCGCCGACTCCCGCTGCGATCGCGCTGATAAACTCCCAGGCACGTTGCGGCGACATCGCGCCTTCCGTCGCGAGGATGTCCTGAAGTGATCTGCCTTTTACAAACTCCATTACTAAAAAAGGCATCGTGCCTCGCACGACGCCAAAGTCAGTAACAGCGATGATGTTTTGATGGCGAATGGCCGCGGCCGCAAGCGCCTCCTGGCGGAAACGCGTGGTGAGCATCGGATCGTTGCCGACCAGATCCGGCAGGATCACCTTTATCGCGTGCGCGGTTTTGAGAAAGATATGTCGCGCCTGAAACACAACGCCCATGCCGCCCTGCCCGAGACGACGCTCGAGCAGGTAGCGGGCATCAAGTGTAGGTTCACCTAAAAGAGAAGGCGCAGTTGCATCACCATCCTTGGGACAGTGATTGATTTCATCGGGGTAGCAGCGCTTGCAGACAGGACACTCTTTCATCTACTCGGAACCGCCGATCGCACAGATTACCACGGATTGATCCGTGCAATCCGTGGAATCCGTGGAATAGTTCACCGTATGACGATGTTTACGAGACGTTGCGGCACCACGATCACCTTCACGATTTCGTGACCGTCGGTTAACGCGCGTACTCGTTCATCGGCGAGCGCGGCAGCGCGGAGTTCATCTTCCGAAACCTCGGGGCTGGCGATCACACGCGAACGGAGTTTGCCGTTTACCTGGATCGGAATCTCCAGTTCTTCGCGGCGGGCGAGTTCGGGATCCGCCACGAGCCAACGCGGAACTTCAGACAGCAAGCCGCCGGAGTGGCCTAATCCTTCCCACATCTCTTCGGTAACGTGCGGCGCAAAAGGCGTGAGCATGATTACGAGGGACTCCAAAGCTGCGCGCACGGCAAACACATCTTCAGCAGAAGCAGTTGCCGGATCGGCGTTGAAGTCCATGAGCTGATTGAACAACTCCATCAACGCAGCCACACTTGTGTTCAAGTGTAAGTGTTCGAAGTCGCTCGTGATCTTCGCGATCGTCTGGTGCGTCTTTCTTCGTAACGTTCGCGCCTCCGGTCGAAACTCGCCGCCGGCAGACGCATTTGAGAGACGTTCCTGCCATCTCCAAACCATCGTGTAGACGCGTCGCAGAAAACGGACTGCGCCTTCGATGCCGCTTTCGGACCAGCGCAATTCGTTTTCGACCGGCGCGGCGAATAACACAAACAGCCGCGTCGCATCGGCGCCAAACGCGCCAATCATCTCGTCAGGATCAACTCCGTTGCCGAGACTCTTGGACATCGCCTTCCATTCGTCAGTGCCTTCGACGCGGTTAGTCACCATGCCCTGCGTCAACAAACGTTTCACCGGTTCGTCGAAGTTGACCAGGCCCAGGTCGCGCATGAACTTGTTCCAGAAACGCGTGTAGATCAAATGCATAACGGCGTGGGAATCGCCGCCAATGTACTGGTCCACCGGAGTCCATTGTTTGGCAACTTGCGGATCAAACGGTTCCTGTTCGTTGCGCGGATCGCAATAGCGGAAGAAGTACCACGACGAATCGACAAACGTGTCCATCGTGTCAGTGTCGCGGCGTGCTGGTCCATTGCATTGCGCGCACGTCGTGTTTACAAACTCCTGCACACCGGCCAGAGGCGATTCACCCGTGCCGGTGAACGCAGCGTTGTCAGGCAAGACGACGGGGAGCTGTTCATAAGGCACCGGCACCATGCCGCATTTATCGCAATAGATCACAGGTACCGGCGCGCCCCAGAAACGCTGGCGCGAAACACCCCAATCACGAATGCGATAAGTCACCGCGGGTTCGCCGAAGCCTTTCTCCTTTGCGTGGATCGCCATTTCGAAGATCGCAGCTTCAGACAATTTGCCGCCCCAGTCGCCGCTGTTGATCAGGACACCGTAATCGGTGAACGAGTGCTTCATCTCCGCTGAAGCGTCGCCGGCGGTAGTGGGCACAGGTTCAGCCGTCAATTGATCGTGACTGACCGGTGCGATCACTTGCCTGATCGGCAAAGAGTATTTCTGTGCAAACTCGAAGTCGCGTTCGTCATGCCCCGGGACACTCATCACCGCGCCCGTGCCATATTCCATCAGCACGTAATTCGACACCCACACCGGGATCGTCTCGCCGCTGAACGGATTGATCGCGAGCAGACCCGTGTTGAGTCCTTCTTTCTCTTCCTCACCTACTTCGCGACCGGCGGCTTTCTCGCTTTTCACTTTTTGCGCGAAGGCTTCGATGTCCTGCTTCAAGTCCGACCCTTCGAGCAATTCCGCCACGAGGGGATGCTCTGCTGACATCACAATCGCCGTCGCGCCGAAGATAGTGTCGATACGGGTGGTGAACACACGTACCTTTCGATCGGTGTCTTTAATCGCGAAGTCGACATAGGCGCCTTCGCTGCGACCGACCCAATCGCTTTGTCGTTTCAGGACCTTGTCAGGCCAGCCGTCTTCGATCTGTTTAATGTCCGCGACGAGCTGTTCCGCATAGTCGGTGATTCGCAGGAACCACTGTTCCAGATCTCGCTTTTCAACCTGGGTGCCGCAACGCCAGCAGATGCCTCCCGACGATTGTTCATTCGACAACACAGTCAGCTCTTTAGGACACCAGTTGACCTGAGACACTTTCTTGTAAGCCAAACCACGCTCGAGCGCCTTCAGGAAGAACCACTGGTCCCACTTGTAATAGTCAGGCCGGTGCGCGGCGATCTCGCGCGTCCAGTCGTAACTGATTCCGAGACGCTGCAACTGCCCGCGCATGTGGATGATGTTCTTCTCGGTCCAGTCGCGCGGATTCACGCCGCGTTTGATCGCGGCCTGTTCGGCGGGTTGGCCGAAGCTGTCCCAGCCGATCGGATGCAGAACGTTGAAGCCCTGCAAACGTTTGAACCACGCGAGCGCGTCGCCGATCGCGTAGTTGCGCACGTGTCCCATGTGCAGGAAGCCTGAAGGGTAGGGCAGCATTTCGAGACAGTAGAACTTCTCGCGCGGATCGTCGGTCTGTGCCTGGAAAACGCCGGTTTCAGTCCAGCGCTGCTGCCACTTCTGTTCAATCTGTTCGGGAAAGTATTTTTCGTCCATAACGTTATCCAATCATACACGTAACATGTTTTCGCCAAACCGCACAAAGCAATTCACAGCCTTGCCCGGATATTTCGATCACTTTTGCGTATGGATTCGCCGCTCCGCTGGACCACGCGCTCAGGCGCGTCGCGGGAGCGGCACCGTTAGGAGGAGTTTCGTTGAAGGTCTCTTCGAAAACATTGCCACGGATTTTACACAGAAGCCCCCAGACGGTCAAAGTTACAAATTATTTTAAACAATTTACTTTCAAAGGCACACAAAGCACAAAAGGTAAGCCTTAATTATTCGATACTACGCTGATGCTTAGTGCTTTTTGTGCTTCTTTGTGGCGTGCAAAATGAGCGTAGTGTTGTGAGGTTTTTTATGTCGGCGCGGGGATCGTCGTAGGGAGTTTCGAGGATGAAGGCGCAGTGTTTTAGTTTCGGGTGTTGGGCGACGCGGCGGAGGGCGTCCGTGCCGATGTGGCCTTCGCCGATATGCCAGTGCCTGTCGACGCGTGAGTTGTAGGCTGCGCGCGAGTCGTTGAAGTGAATGGCGCGGACGGTTTTTAGTTTTACTGTTTTTTGGATTTTTTGGATGAGGGCTGTAAGCCCATCTTCTTCGCGGATGTCGTAACCGGCGGTGAAAGCGTGGGCGGTGTCAAGGCAAACTCCGAGCGGAAGGCTGGGACAAACGCGCATGATCTCCGCGAGGTGTTCAAAGCGATGACCGATACAATCGCCCTGGCCCGCCGTGTTTTCGAGGAGTATTTGAAGTGAGCCGAACTTCAATCCCCTGCACGCGATCTGCAAACTTGCGGCGCAGAGGGCGAGAGCGTCAGCTTCGCACGCGCCTCGCCCGCTACCGGGATGGACCACGAGGTAATCGACTCCGAGCAGCAACGCACGTTCAACTTCTTCGCGAAAAGACAGACGGGATTTTTCAAGCATCAGGTCGTCGGCAGCCGCAAGATTCACCAGGTAGTTGCAGTGGATCAGAACCGGCGAGATCTTTGCGAGCTTACGAGTCTTGCGAAACAGAAGAACATCCTCGACTGTCAGCGGCTTCGCCATCCACCCGCGCGGATTGCGAGAAAAGAGCTGCACGGTGTCGCAACCTGTGTCTTTCGCAACAACGAGAGCGTTGTGAAGACCTCCCTTGATCGGAGCATGAAAACCAATCTTCGGCATTTCTATCTTGCGTGCGCTTCCATCACCCGCAGCACGTTCCCACCCAGGATTTTGTTTACGTCACTCTCCGTGTAACCACGGCGCAGGAGTTCTTTCGTCAGGTTCGGCAGATCCGCGACCGTCGCCAGATCGGAGATCGTAATCGACACGCCGTCAAAATCCGATCCCATTCCGACGTGGTCCACACCCACCAGCTTCACGATGTGATCGATGTGATCGACAATGCGCGCCACCTTCACCGGCGGCAATCTTCGCGCAAACTCACGCTGCCTTACGCGGTCGCGCGCCAGCTTTTTTTGGACTGCATTACCCGGCTCATTCGCCGACGCCTGTTGGACCATTGACGCGATCTGTGCGTCAACGTCCTTTTTTAGCAGTTGCCAGCCCGGCTCGAGATGTTCGGGATAAAAGATCACGTTGACCACGCCGCCCGTCTTCGCAAGCGCGCGAATCATGTCGTCGGTAAGATTTCTCGGAACGTCGGCGATCGCCCTGCACGCGGAATGTGTAGCGACGACGGGCGCCGTTGAAGTGTCAACAATGTCCCAGAACGTTTGGTCTGACACATGTGAAACGTCAACCATCATTCCCAAACGATTCATTTCCCGCACGACACTTTTTCCGAAGTCATTAAGACCACGTGTGCGGCCCACGTCGTCGCCGGATGACCCGGCCCAACTCGTGCTGACACTCCACGCGGGCGACATGTATCTCACGCCCATGTCGTAGTAACGTTTGACGTTTTCCAAACGGTCGTCGATCGCGTAACCACCCTCGAGCCCCATCAGCGCCGCGATCTTTCCTTCACTCACCGCGCGCCGCACGTCGTCTGCCGAAGTTGCCAGAAGCCATGTCTCCGGATGTTGCTCGGCGAGCGCGCGAACTGCTGCAATCTGATCGTCCGCTCGCTTCATCGCTTTCGGCCCGCCGCCGCCAAACAACTGTGGCTCAACCCAGATCGAAAAGAACTGCGCGTCCAGTCCGCCGGCCCTCGCACGCACGGCGTCGAAGTGACCGTCGCTGAGCTGCTGTTGAATGTCGACGTTCTCGTCGAGCAGTCTCTGCGCAGTATCCGCGTGCATGTCAATCGAAATGGCGCGGTGATGAATTGAAAGGGGATCGGAGGCGGGGGTTTCGGTTCCTGATGTGTTTTGGTTCGGTTGATTCATCGTGTTGTTACGGCAGCCGGCGAGAGCAGTTGAGAGCAAAAACAGCACAATCAAAATGCTTGCGGCTCGGCCTTTGACAGCTTTGTATCTACGGTCCACTCGTCGTTCGTTTCAGGTTCAACGATTCGCAAAATTTCAGCACTACGGACGCATAATTACCGCAAGTCTCGGGATCTTGCCAAGCAATGGACATCTACTGTATTGTGCCCTGTTTGATAACCCACTCAGCACGTATTAAATATAGTTATTTCCCGTTGTAGCAGTGTTCTGCGCGGCGAGATGAAGGCCCTTTCCCCCTTCGATCTCAGTATTTCCTAAAGGAGTAAACAACATGTTCTCAAAAGACGGCAACACCAAAGACATCAAGACACCACGCATCTGCGATGTTGTTTGGCATAACGGCGAGTTTATAGATTGGAAGGATGCCAGGGTGCACGTGATGTCGCACGTGTTGCATTACGGTTCGAGTATTTTTGAAGGCATCAGGTGTTACTCCACCAAACAGGGACCGGCAATTTTCCGTCTGCGCGAGCACATGCAGCGACTACTCAACTCGGCCAAAATCTATCGCATGGACCATCCGTGGACGCTCGAGCAGTTATGTTCCGGCGCACTCGAGCTGGTGCAGCGATCGAAGATGGACCAGTGCTACATCCGGCCGATCCTGTTTCGCAGTCTCGACGAAGAGCATCCGGCGTTTGGCGTAAATCCTTTTCCGAATCCGCTCGCGTGCTATATCGGCGCCTGGGACTGGGGCAAGTATCTCGGCGACGAAGCGATCGAACAGGGCGTGGATGTTTGCGTTTCTACCTGGAACCGTCTCACGCCAAACTCGATGCCGGCAATGGCGAAGAGCGGCGCAAACTACATGAACTCGCAGTTGATCAAGATGGAAGCGCTTTTGAACGGCTTCGCGGAGGGCATCGCGCTCGACGATCGCGGCTACGTCTCGGAAGGTTCGGGCGAGAACATCTTTTTGGTGGCTGGCGACGTGGTGTTGACGCCACCTTTGTCGTCCTCGATCCTTCCCGGCATAACGCGCGACAGCGTGATTCAGATTTGTCAGGAACTGGGAATCACTATTAAAGAACGCACGATTCAACGTGCGGCGCTGTACGTTGCCGACGAACTCTTCTTTTCAGGCACGGCTGCTGAAGTCACGCCGATCCGTTCGGTCGATCGCATTACGGTGGGCAGAGGCGGGCGTGGTCCGATTACCGAAAAGATTCAAAAGGTGTTTTTCGATATCACTAAAGGCGAACGACCGGCGCCGGCCAAGTGGCTCACCTACGTCAACGAATGGAAACCCTCGAGCGCGGACAGTAACGGTTTTTCTTCGGGAGAACCGGTGATGTCGTATCAAACCGCCTCGTTGGATTAGTAAGACTGGTTCAATTGAAATCGGTTTAATAACGCTGAAGGCGTTCGCTAATTTCGAGCCCAGGGTTGCCTCAACCCTGGGCTTGAGCATAAGTAGACCTTAAAACCCTGAAAAGGGTTTATCGCGGTGAACCCTTTCAGGGTTGGAAACCACATGGAAATGATGATCCCAGGGTTGAAGCAACCCGGGGCTCGAATTAGCCAACGCCTTCAGCGTTCAGCAAACGCGTTTCGGCGTAATTCAATTGAACCAATACAAAAAATAGAATTATTGACGGACCAGACACCGGCAAGCTATATTCAATCCGGCGCGATTTTCCTGTAATTTGAGCGCCCAGCCCTAAGCCCAACGCGCCTTCCCGCGTTAACACTCTCCGAAAGTTAAGTCATTTCTTAAACCCGTTAGGGGTTCAGGACATTTCATGGCCTTAAAAATCGACGATCTGCTCAAAGTCGCGTGTAGTCATAACGCTTCCGATCTCCACCTGAAGGTGGGGGCGTTCCCCGTCATGCGCATCGGCGGCGAGCTCCATCCGGTCGAAAATGCTCCGCGACTGAAGCCCGAAGACACTTTGGACATGGCGTTTTCAATGATGTCCAACCGGCAAAAGCAGCGCTTTAAAGAAGTCTCGGAAGTGGATATCGGCTACGGAGTGTCGGGTTTGGGCCGCTTTCGCGCAAACATTTTTCAGCAGCGCGGTACAGTCAGCATCGTGCTGCGCGTTATTCCGGATCATACAAAGAGTGCCGCGCAACTCGGCCTGCCCTCGGTAATCGATAAGATTACGGAAGAACGCCGGGGACTGATTCTGGTAACGGGCGCAACCGGCTCGGGCAAGTCAACCACGCTCGCGGCGATGATCGATTGCATCAACTCGTCGCGCAGCGGTCATATCGTCACTATCGAAGATCCGATCGAGTTTCTACATCGCGATAAGCAATCGTTTGTAACGCAGAGGGAAGTTGACGTCGATACGCGTTCTTTCGCGGAAGCATTGCGCGGTGCGTTACGACAGGATCCGGACGTTATTCTGGTTGGTGAGATGCGCGACCACGAAACGATCGAGACCGCGCTCACCGCCGCCGAGACCGGACACCTCGTGCTTTCAACGCTGCACACGCTCGACTCTACTGAAACGATCACGCGTATCGTTTCTTCGTTTCCGTCGCACCAGCAGAAGTCTGTGCGAATCCAGTTAGCGGGAATACTGAAGGCCGTGATCTCGATGCGTCTCGTGCGGGCGGCAAAAGGCGCCGGTCGCGTGCCGGCGATCGAGGTGCTCGTCTCGACCGCACTGATTCGCGATCACATCATCAACGAAGAGAAGACGTATTTGATTCGCGAAGCGATTGAGAAGGGAACGTCGCAGTATGGAATGCAGACTTTCGACCAATCGTTGTTTCACCTGCTGCAATCGCGTCTGATTTCGCAGGAAGAGGCATTGCACAACGCGACTAATCCGGATGAGTTCAAGATGCGTGTTTCGGGAATTTATTCGAAAGACGACACGCTCAGTCACATGACGACACCTGCGATGGCGAGCGTCGCGCCGCCTCCACTCAGCAACGAGCCTGACTCGATCTTCGTCAAGCACTAATTCTTAAAATTTTTGGCCGGCTGACGAGCGCGACGCGTGCCGTTGGCAAAAAGCCTGGGGTTGAGCTCCACCCCAGGCTTTTTCTTTGCCGTTAGAGTGATAGTTTTTCTTTACCCTCAGTGCGTTAAAGAGTAACCAGCGAAAATTCAACCCCGACGACACCATTCTTACGTCGCCCAGGACGGTGCCGCGGGAGTGAAAACAAAGGCTGAATCAAAACTTCTCTCTGCCCGGTGATATCGAGGTGTGTGATCTGCCAACGCCTCGAACGAAGGGCGCGAAAGGATGGATCAAATGCGCAGGTATAGGCATTGGAATACCTCTCTTTTTTACGTGATCGGCGAAGGTTTAGTGCCAGAACCAGATTACCTGAAAATTTCACCGCCTCCATCGTCATCGACGACTTCAGCGGCAACAAAAACTGCGACCACTCAGAAACCACAGCCGATCGGCACATTCGGCCGCCTGTTTCCGAATGTGCCGGGTATTAAACGCAGATCCAGAAAAGATCCGGTTGTGGTGGAGAAACTGGTCTTACTCGGCCAGAACATGAACATTCCCAGTTCCACCCCACATGCTCCGGCGCAACAATCTACGATACCCTCCGGCTACACCTACCTGGGGCAGTACATCGCTCACGAAGTTTCATTCGATAAAACAAAAGCGCTCATCGTCGACGACTCGATGCCTGAAGGTTATCGATCGCCTCAGATCGATCTGGACAGTCTTTATGGCCTTGGCCCAAAGAAGGAACGCCGGCTGTATCAGGACTGCGCGCGCTTGAAGGTTGGCGAGACGGTGGCTGAAGGCTATGTGCAGGAAACGTTTCTGAACGATCTGCCGCGCGCGGGATATGGTCGAAAGTATCCCACTAAGGCGCTTATCGCCGATCCACGCAACGACGACAATCTAGCCACGGCGCAAATGCATGTCGCGCTCGCGAGATTTCACAATCGCGTGGTCGACGCATTGCAACGTCATAGCAAGTTTTTACCAGGCTGCCCTGAACCTGACCATGGCGAAGGCTGTCCCCACCAGAAGCTATTCGAGTGCGCGCGCAGAGAAGTTGTCCAGCATTTTCAATCGATCATTCTCTCTGACTTCCTGCCCAGAATTCTGGACGAGAAAGTCATGACATTGATCAGGAACCGCGAGTTGCGGTACTACGACCTCAAGCAACCAGTCTTCATGCCGCTGGAGTTTTCAGTCGCCGGTTTCCGTTTCGGGCACAGCATGGTACGCGGCTCGTACGAATGGAACCCCCTCCGCTGCTCTGAAGACTTTCAACTCGGCGCACCGCAACTGAAAGAGCTATTTCGGTTTACTCGTTTCAGCGGCGATATGGGTGGCGCGGCCAGATTGAAGAGCGATTGGGTTATCGACTGGCGACGATTCTTCGAAGGTTTCGAAAGAGGTGGGCTTTACGCCTGACGGTCGGAAGACGAATTTCGCGCGCAAAATCGATACCGTGTTCAATCTTCATCTCGACAAGATCCTCGAACACCCACACGTCGGGTTTACTCCCGATCGCAGCTCCATCACCGTGCGCAACCTGCTGCGTGGCTACTCGCTTGGCTTGCCGACGGGTGAGGAAGTTGCGGAATACATCGGTGAAACCCCGATTCCGCATAAGCACATCGCCACCGGCATTCACAAAGAGATACTCAGCGATCCTGTGTTCTACGAGAAAACACCGCTCTGGTATTACGTGCTCAGAGAAGCCGAGCTCAATAACGGCGCCAATGCAGGCAAGCTGGGACCCGTGGCAAGTTGCATTGTGGGTAACACTCTGTTGGCGTTGATTATGCAAAGTCCATTTTCGATCCTGAAGGATCCTGCCTGGCGGCCGCGGTTCGGCATGCGAGCCAAGAACAAAAACACGAAAGAGTTCGCAATGATCGATCTGCTGGAGTTTGCCGGCGTAGTCGACCCAATCGGCCAGAGGCGGGGCACATCCTGATTCTATAACTCACAACCAAATAACTTAGGAGGCAAAAAAGATGGCAACTATTGTTCAAAACATTCAGAAGGTGCAAACGGCCATGACGAAGCAGGCAGTGAAAGAGCCTCTTGGCATTTTGCTGAAACAGGCCGCAATTGCCGCGATCAAGGCCGGTGCGGGAACTGATGAACGGAAGACCTACATGGCGATGTTTGCCGACAACGACGCCCAGCTCGATCGGCTGACGAAAAAGGTAGATACCGAGGATGAGAAGTGGCTCAGCGAGGTGCAGGCCTATCTGATCTCGAATTCGGTCTGTTTTCCCGACACGGGCACTCAGACCGGCAACGGCATTCTTGACTCAGATCTGAAAAACTCGGTCGACAACGGGATGGCTGCCGGCGCAGCCAACGTAAACGTCAAGAAATTCAGACCCGCGAAGTTTACACAACTTGTTCCTTAACCATGATGCGCGAACAGCATTCCCTGCGTAACCTTCGCACTCGTCACCGGGTGCTCAACTCGAAGTGGGCGGACTTATGTGACAGTTACCTGCCGATAAGTCCGCCTGGTTCGATCTGGCGTTACAGCCGCGCGGAGTTGCCCGCCGATCCGGCGCAGGGATGGAAGCTTCACATCGCCGCCACCGTGCTCTCGGCAGTTCAGGTGATGGAAGCCGTCGCACCACTACTGACGGAGCGGCGAGTGCTATTCAAAGGCCCACGATCTCTTGGCGAACTGGATGAACTTAACCGCGGTGTTATCTACGGCTACAGCCAGGTCGGAAAGTTTCTCACCGTCTATCCGCAAACAACTGAAGAGGCTGTCTCACTCGCGCGTGAGTTAAATCGATTAACGCGCGAGATAAGCTGCCCGGACGTTCCTTTCGATCTCAAGTATGGCAATCGTGGCTGTGTTTATTACCGCTATGGTGCATTCAAGACCATGGAGGTCGAAGTTGCCAATGGTGAGCGGGTAAAAGCTCTTCGCGATCCGCAGGGAAAGCTGGTTCCGGATGTGCGCGATGCAGACGCCAAACCGGATTGGTGTATCGATCCATTTGTCGTTCAAACAAAACGGCGACAAGCGCGAGCAACACCGCTGCACCACATCTTCAAAGCATTCAAAGCGCTTGCGCAAAGAGGCAAAGGAGGTGTGTATCAAGCGGTCGATTTAAGCGCCACGCCGCCACGTTTTTGCGTAATCAAGCAGGGGCAACGTCATGGTGAGGTGAGTTGGGATGGACGTGACGGCAGATGGAGAGTCAAGCAGGAAAAGCGTGTGCTGACGTCCCTGCAACGGCGTGGAATCTCAGTACCTCACGTCTATTCCGCATTCGGGTCCGGGAAGAATTACTACCTCGTCGTGGAATTCATAGAAGGAGAGACCCTGGACCATTGGCTGAGACGCCGCCGCAGACGATTGTCAATCCCCGCCGCTTTACAACGCAGCCTCGAGGTGGCCCAACTCCTGGCGCGAGTTCATGCCGCCGGCTGGGTCTGGCGCGACTGCAAACCGGCAAACATCATCGTGGCAAAGGGCGGTGAACTTCGTCCGCTCGACTTTGAAGGCGCCTGTCCGATCAACCGGCCGGATCCGCTGCCGTGGAGCACACCGGGCTTCATGGCGCCGGAAATCAAAAACTCGGTTGGCCCGCGGCAATGGCGGCCGCAGGATCTCTACGCTTTGGGAGTGATCATCTATTTTTTGTTAGCCGGCCGGCTTCCGGAAGAGCGTTCGCTCGAGAGCATGAGAAAGAATGTACCGGAGGCGGTGAGTGAATTGGTGGCTGAACTTCTGAATTCAGATCCGCGACGCCGGCCGCGCGCTGGGGTGGTGGTCCGGCGATTAAAGGCGGCGCTCACCGCACTGAATCACGAGGGTCACAGTGAAAGTTTCATACGACTGGCCAGTTCCGCAAAGCGTGCGTCGTGCTTGAGTCCGTCGAAGATCGGATCGGTAGTTAGATACGCAAGAGTCGGAAGCCTCTCCTTATAACACTCTTCCAATTGAGCGAATGTTCGGTCATTGTTCCGAAGCCCGATATAGACGAGCGCTTTCTCCGTCAGTGGAACAATCTCACCATTCCTGGCGAGTTCATCCAGTTCGTTGAGCATCGCGAGGGCTTTTTCTTTCTTTCCGGCCATGCCGTACGCGTAGCCTAGTGGACCAGTGCCCAACAAGCGGTTGATCTTATGAAGCTTTTCAAATGTAGCGACTGCCTCATCGTATCGCTCTTGTTGCGTAAGAACATAACCCATCATCAGCAGGTAGTGCGTGGATTCCGGGTTCTGGTCCAGAAGTGATTTGAAATATGCTGAGGCTTCGTCAAAACGGCGCGCATAGTAGAGCACGCGTCCGTAGTTCATCGCGGCGTGCGGCGATAACGGCTCGTATTGCTTTGCCAGTTCCGACTCGGCGAGGGCCTCATCGAAACGTCTCTGAGTCGCCAGCAGGCCGGAGTACCAGAAGTGAGCGGGTGAATATTCCGGATTTTTCTCGATCGCGCGCTTGAACGCCTGCTCGGATTCCTGCCAGTTCCACCGGGCTCTGAGCGCGAGTATTCCGAGTGAGGTGTTTACTTCCGGAAGCGCATCGTTGATTTCTCGTGCTTTTCTGGCCGCCCATTCAGCTTTTCTCAACGCCTCGTCGGGAGAGGTAGGACCATACTGCGTGCTGGTCGTCAAGACATAGCAGTCTGCCAGCCCGGCGTAAGCCTGCGCGAAGGACGGGTCAAGATCTATGGCACGCTCGAAGTGGCGGATGGCTTCCTGAATGTTCTTCCGGTCTCTCTTCAAGCTCCAGACATATCTGCCATGCAGGTAAGAGTTGAATGCTTCCCGGTTGTTTGTTTGTCGTTTTGCGAGGCCATCTCCGATGAACCAGAGTCCCAGCTGCGAGGTCGCTTCTTTGGCGACTTCATCCTGAAGCATCAGGAGGTCTGACTCGTTGACGTCGAATGTATCCTCCCAAATTTGTGAACCACTCGCCGTATTCAACATTCGCAGGTGCAGCTTGAGCGTCTCACCTGACTTGACGAGCTCGCCGGTGAAAACATTTTCGGCCCGCAGGTTTTGCGCGACCTGCAAACCATCTACTTTTTCGGCGTTGTTTGGCGGACGACTCGGCATTCTGACTTTCAGCCGCCGCATAAATGAAAACTTATCCGCCAAACCGCGCGTGAGCCCTTCTCTCAAATAATCATACTTTGCTTCCTGGGTCGCATTGGTGATGTAGAGCACAGCTATCGTTTGCGTTTCCGAAACTTTCCGGTAAAGCAACGTTCCAGCTAGAAGAAGCAAGATCACTGCAGCTGCCGCGACTGCGTAATGCACCCATCCGAGTCGATCCCAGAACGAGCGCGGACTCGGAGCGAGCGCTGCACGAAGCTCTCGAATGTCCGTGCGCAATTCATCCGCGGACGCGTAACGCAGCTCTCGATCGCGCTGCAGACATTTGACGACAATCCGTTCCAGCCCCGCTCGCACCTTGTTCAGTTTGGCGCTTCGCGTCGCCTTAATCGCCGCGCTCGTCGCCTCATCTGTTTCACACGCCGACGGGTTGGGCCAACCAAACAGCTCGCAAATCACAATCCCCAAACTATAAATGTCACTACGGCCGTCCAGCTCTTCGCCACGCTTCTGCTCCGGCGACATGTACGCCGCCGTGCCGGCGATAACTCCGACACTCGTGTTGGGACCTTTGCCTTCCTGGCCCAGCCTCGGACGCGTGAACTTCGCCAGTCCGAAGTCCAGCACTTTGAGTTGGCCCTCGTTCGTTACCATGATGTTTTGCGGTTTGATGTCGCGGTGGATGATGTCGCGGGCATGCGCGGCGCAAAGCGCGCTGCTTAATTGCTCGGCCCATTCGAGCGCCCGCTCGCAATCGAGCGGCCCTTTGCGCAATACGGAAGAAAGAGTCTCGCCTTCAACGTACTGCATGACGATGAAGTCGTACCCATCTATTTTTTCAAAATCATAGACGGCACAGATGTGAAAGTTCTCCAGCCTCGCTACCGCGATCGCTTCCCTGCGCAACTGCTCCCTGGCCCACTCATTGTCCAGCATCGCACCGGAGATAAACTTCAACGCCACCTGTCGCTCGAGCACAGTGTCCTGGGCCAGATAAACTTCACCCATGCCACCTTCGCCGAGTAGCCGGATGATTTGATATTGACCGATTGAACGTCCTGCCAGCGATCCGGATAGCCCGTCGGAAAGCACCTTGATTCCCAGGCTCACCGCCGGTTCGTCGATGAAACTACTCTCCACTTCGAAGGCACTGATGAGCGACTCCACTTCAAGACGCAAAGACTCGTTCTCGCCACACTCGCGAGACAGGTATTCAGCCCGCTCCGTGCGAGACAATTCGAGCGTTCCATGAAATAGATTTTCGACCCGCTGCCACTCTTCAAGACGCATTTCCAACTCTCCACCGCGCGGCGCTCCCGGTCGTCACCGTCGCGGCGCGAATCTTACACAATTGGCTGTTTGTGCTCTAGCCCGGGATTGGTTAGAGACAAGCGGCGCATTACGCGGACACCGGAGCGCCAGTCTTCGTTGATGTCGAAGCGATAGATTTCGATATCGCTCGAGATGCAGCGCGCGAGTGTTTGAAACGAGGGATGGACTCGCAAGGTCGGCGCCACGAGATAGACAAGTGGCGCCTCGTCTTTGATCTTCCGATCGCCAAAGAGCTTCGCTTTGCCGATGTGTCCGCGACGCCGATGAGCCTCGACTCGCCGCCAGTAATCGGCGCCCTGCAACACGTGCTCGCGATCCTCAGAGACTTTCAGCTCAATCACGACCAGCCGCCCGTCTTGCCGCAACGCCAGCAGATCTATTGGCCTGATTCCAAGCTTCGCTCCGCGCGCGGTCCGGAACTGTGCATGCAGCGGCGCGATGATCAAACCCGGATCGAGTTTGGTTATATCTCGACGCAATAACGACTCGAGCCAGGCTTCAGGAGCGGCGCGATAAAGCGCGTGACGATGATCAAACGCAGACGCCGATCGATGTTCGCGCAGATCGCGCAGCAGATTTTTCCAGTCATCCCAGGTTGATTCGTCCAGCACGCGGCGAGTCAGGCGGTTGATCCCAAACCAGACTCTCTCCTTGCCGAGCAATGAGCGCACTCGTGCAAAGGGAAGCCCGAAGTATCTGAGTGTCTCGCCGTGACGTGCGTTGACGACGTCGATCGCATCGGGAGCTTCAGCGATGATCCTCGCGGCCTGGTCGGAGAGTGCGACAGCGGCAACCGGAGGAAAGCGCGCGAGCTTTCGTTTCCACAACTCTTTTTTCTCGGGACAACTGACCTCAGTCAACACAGTGAGATCAAGGTCTACAGTGAAGACTCGCATCATACTTCTCAAACTGTCGCGCAAAAGCGCGACACGATAAAGCACCGGCTTGAGCAGTTCCGGCGAGACGACGAGCCAGAGTTGTTCGAGGTACGGAGGCTTCAACCGGTCCGCGGTGCGCCGGAACCATAGCAGCGCTATGGATAAAAATGCGTCGACAGCCGCCGGGTGACTGGACACAATCGGACCGGTTACCGCGATTCTCTGCCGTCGTCGTTTGAGAAGAATGTTTGCGTAACGTCCCGGCTGACCCGGTCTCGTACCACGGCTCAACGCGACTCTCTCGATCGTAGTCTGATCTTCAAACGCTGCCGCCAATCGCGCGAGGAGATCGCAACGCATCTTTCGTGCTGAAGCGATCGTGATCGCGACGGCTTTGGCGGACGTGCGAGGAATCAACTCGATCAGCGAGAGTTCAGCGCCCATCCTGCGCGACACCCGCAAAGAGAGTGATTGTCCGGTCCAATCCCACGCCGCCACACGCCACAGGCGAGTTCCCTTCTCGGTCCAGCATGAAAGCATCAGTCGTCGATGAGAGATCGTCACATTGATCTCATCTCGACGCAGAGAATGTGCGGCGCCGTCGTTCGATACAAACAGCCACTCGGGATACTCACGCAACAGCGAGGCTATTCGCACGTGCGCGGATTCCACTGTGGACGCGGTTGTGAGGCGTTGGAACATGCGTGAGGAAAACTAAAAAGTCCGCCGTTTCTTCGATACTTCTACCCTGTGCTACCATTTTTGGTCAACTGAATTTGAACTAAAACAGTCATCATCAACTTATGAAGAACGTTTATCTTGCGGGAGCTGTGCGAACGCCGATCGGCAAGTTTGGCGGTACCCTCGCATCATGGACCGCCGCTGACTTGGGTGTCGCGGTGGCGAAAGAAAGTTTGCGACGCGCCGGTGTTGCGGCAGATCAGATTACCGACTCGATCTGGGGCTGCGCGCGTCAGGCCGGCGGTGGTCCAAACGTCGGTCGACAGATTACGTACCGCGCCGGTGTTCCTGAAACCGTACCCGCGGCGACGATCAACCAGGCATGTGGCTCCGGAATTAAAGCCATCGTCCTCGCGGCGCAGGAGATCATGCTGGACCGTTCGGACGCAGTGCTTGCAGGCGGCACCGAGAGCATGTCGCGCGTTCCCTATTTTGCCGAAGGCGCGCGCTGGGGCCTGCGCATGGGCAATACACAACTCGTCGACGGCATGTATCGCGACGGCTTCAGCGATCCGCTCTCGGGTTTATTGATGGGCCAAACGGCGGAAAAGCTTGCGCGCGAGTATGAAATTTCGAGAACAGAGCAGGACGAATTCGCACTCCGAACACAGCAGCGAGCACAGGCCGCGATCGAGTCAAACAGATTTGAGGATGAGATCTTTCCACTCGAGATAAGCGGCAAGAAAGGTGAAACCAGCAGCTTTGCTCGAGACGAACACTGCCGCGCCGGAACAACACTCGCGGATCTCGCAAAACTCGCGCCGGTTTTCTACAAGGACGGAACCGTCACCGCCGGCAACTCATCGGGCATCACCGACGGTGCGGCGGCAGTCGTCGTTTTAAGCGAAGCAGGATTGAAACGTTTCGGCACAACGCCCCACGCGCGCATCGTCGATTACGAGATCTGTGGAGTTGCACCTGAGATCATGGGAATTGGTCCAGTCCCTGCCGTTCGAGCGCTGCTCGCAAGACAGCGACTCGCCCTTTCCGACATCGACTTGATCGAACTGAACGAAGCCTTTGCCGCCCAGGTAATCGCCTGCGATCGCGAACTCGGATTCGCGCCCGATCGACTCAACGTAAACGGCGGCGCGATCGCGTTGGGCCATCCGATCGGTTGCACCGGTGTTCGCATCACGACCACGCTGCTGTATGAAATGAAAAAACGAGAAGCAAAGCTTGGACTCGCGACGCTCTGCGTGAGCGGAGGCATGGGACTCGCCCTCCTGCTCGAACGTGTATGAGCTACACGTCGAAACGAAGTACGGCGGTACTGCTTAGTTTTCTGATTCTCGCTTCGTGTCGACCTCCAAACGAGCCGGGCACGACGCAGAGTCCCTCTCCCGAAAACGTTGTTTCTTCCACTCCTCCTTTTCAAACAAAAGAGCCCGATCGCTACAGCGCTACTCGCACCATCACGATCGTCACTGCAAGCGGCGAAAACCTCGTCACTAAAACTTTGATCGCCAGGGACGGCGAGCGGCGTCGCACTGAGTCCGAAAAAGTGATTTATCTCGACGTGCCCGAAGGAAGATTTATTTTGCTGCCGGATGACAAAGTGTATGCGGACGGAGCTTCGGCGTCAGAACTACCGGCCGGCGATGACGAAGAAAACTCCGCGGATCGCCTGCTCCACGGTGAAGACGGCAAAACTAGCTATCAAAGCGCCGGCGCGGAGACAGTCGGCGGGCGCAACACGAACAAGTATCGAGTTGTTGTTAACGATTCGAGCCGCGAAAACGTCAGCCTCAGTGAGACATTGATCTGGATTGACGATTCGTTGCGCATGCCCATCAAATCCGAGACGAAATCCGGAAACGGCGTACGCGTCACGATGGAACTGTCAGACGTGACGCTAGACGTTGACGCTCGTCTGTTTCAGGTTCCGAATGATTATGAAAAGATTGCATTTACGGAGCTTCGCAGGCGAATGGCCGCTAGCCAACCTCAGCGTTGAATTGAGGCATCCGAGAGCATTACAACCCACTCCCAAGACCACTTCGGAAAGGCATTAGCAGTGAAAAGAAAACTTCTCAACCTTGCAGTGATTATGCTGGCGATCTCCGGCCTATCGTCGGAGGCCCGTGCGCAAACACGTGGGCGAAACACCGCGCCGGCGGCGTCAAACCTGATGGCCTCACTTCCGGAGTCGGATGCGGTAGCCCAGGTGAAACTCAAACAACTCCTGAGCGAAGCGATGCCGCAGATTCTCGCGAACAATCCAACCAAGCTCAGCGAGGTCAATGCCGGTATCGACCGGTTCAAGGAACGCACCGGCCTCGACCCGCGCATGTTTCAACAGATCGCCCTGGGTGTTCGTTTCACTCATCCGTCGGAAGGCGTGACGAAACTGCAAACGGTTGCACTCGCAAACGGATCGTTTAGCCCGGCGGCGATGATGGCCGCTGGTCGCGTCGCTTCGAATGGAAAATACCGCGAAGAAAAATACAAGGACAAGACGATCTACATTTTCACGCTCGCAGAACACATAAAGCTTCTCGGTGTGTTTGATTTCAGGATTAGTGAGCTCGCGGTAACGCCGATCGACGGAAACATTCTTGCGCTCGGCGACCCTGCTGGAGTTCGTAGCGTGATCGACGTCAGCCGTAAGGGCAACCTCGCAAACGCCGAACTGATTGCACTCGCGAGTCGCGATCCGAATGCCGTCATAGGTTTTGGCAGTAACTTGACAGAGCAGTTGATCGGAAATCTCGACATCGGCAACGCGCCAATCGCCGCCGACTTGAAAACACTGAGACAGGTGTACGGATCGGTAGGCACGACGACGACCGATCTGCAGGTGTTTCTTGCGGCGCGCGCGGTGAATGCTCAAGCCGCCAAAGGACTCGGAGACACGCTCGAAGGCCTGAAACAATTCGGTGCGTTGCTGGTGGGTCGCTTGTCGGGGGCAAAAGGCGTGTTAGCCAAGAGTGCCTTATCGAACATGAGCATCGCTACTAACGCGAATGAGTTGCAGATTCGAACGTCGGTGGCCCAGGCTGAGATTGGGCCATTGATGGGAAATTGAGTCGCTGTACGCCGAAGGCGTTGGCTAATTCCAGCCCAGGGTTGAAACAACCCTGGGCTGGAATTAGCGAACGCCTTCGGCGTTAATGGCAAGTTCTACTTGGTTGGGAAATTCAATCCAGCGGGAAACTGCGGTTCTGCCGCCGGTTCCGAATCCTGAAGTTGGGCCAGCACGTTGTCGTAAACCCTGATATCACCCGATTGCTTCATCCGCTGTTGCACTGACGCAACATAATCTTCAAACACCTGGTTTTGACGTTCGGTCATCATCGACTGCCTTAACGTGTCGCGTTGCGCGGCCAGTCCAGTCTGATCGGCATCGTACCTCTTCGTAACGCCGGCGATAACCCATTTGTCGTCAACTTTAATCGGCGTTTTGCTGTACTCGCCCTGTTTCAAGCCGTAGATCAAGTCGTCGAGCGCGGTGCTCAAACCTGCCTTGCCGAGTGAAGATCCGAGTTTGAATCCGGATTCTTCACCTGCTTCGTAACCTTCTTTTTCACCCGCGGCCTTGATGCCGTCAGGACCACTCAGACTCGCGACAAGATCCTTCGCTCGCTGCTCGAGTTGTTCTTTAGCCTTCTGCGCTTTGATTGCGTCTGCAACTTTGGTTTTGACTTCGTCAAACTCAGGAATGCGAGGCTCTTTTTTCTCGAGCAACATCGGAATCGCAAAACCACCCTTGATACCGGTGACTTCGCCGACGTCGTTAGGGTTATTGAGTGGGGCCAGGGCCTGGTCAAACTGTTGATTACTTCCGATATTCGGGACGTCGTCCGCAGGCTTCACGAAAGGAGTTTCACGAACCATGTCGGTAGCCGCCATGTTGGCTTCACCGGCGAGTTCCTGCGCAACCTTTTGCGCGTCCTTCGTCTCCTGCAAACGTTTGTGCGCCTTCTGGGCCACCTGGAAAGCAGCTCCATAACCACGGCGGTTGCGTAACGAAACCAGGAGTTCCGGTTTCATCTGTTCGAAAGTCTTCGGCACACTGTCGCCGCGACGCAGGATGTACCAGTCGTTAGCGTAGCGGATTGGAATATCAGAGACTTCGCCGACCGCCATGTCTTTTGCGCGATCATAAAGACCGTGAGGCTTGTTCTCGTTCTTCTTGAACGGCGCGTTCAAAAATCCACCGCCCTTGGCAGTCGCGGGATCTTCGGAGTTACCTCTCGCGGCTTCCGCGAAGGCAGCTTCGGTAGCCTGTCCGTTTGCCCCACGCAGTTTCGTGATGAGCTCTTTCGCTTTCTGCTCAACCTGCGCATCCAGATCCTTTCGCACAACTTTCAAAACGATCTGCTGGATCTTTATGCCCGCTTCTTTGTACTCGGGCTGGAGCTGATCATACTCGGCCTTCAGATCCGAATCCGGAATCTGAACCTTCGACCCGACTTTTTCCGTGTCGATGTAAACGTAGCGAACTTTTTTCTGAGGTTCGAGATAGCGGTAATCGGTCTTTTTGCTCTCAAAATAACTGCGCAGTTCTTCGTCACTCGGTTGAATCTTCTCCGCCAGCTTGTCAGCCGAAAGAGCAACATAACTAACGTCAAACGAGGTGTTTCGGCGCGTGTATTCTTCCTGCACTTCCCCGTCGGAAACGTTCACGCTCGCGCTCACGAACGCTCTGAGTTTTTCCTGTGCGATCTCGTCGCGTATTTCATTCTCAAACTTTTCGATATCGCCGTAGCGCTCCGTTACTGATTCCTTGTATCGCTCAAATCCCACGAACTGGCCCGAAGCGTCAGTAAATTGTTTGCGAATCTTTTCGACTACTTCAGCATCGCTCGCGCCCAGGCCAAGACGCTCGGCTTCCTGCGAGATAACGTGCTTGTTGATAAGGCCGTCGAGAAAACGCTTGTTGCCACCCAATTGGGCCAGGCTGACTCGGCCGCCAAACATCTGGGTGTAGTTTTCTCTAACTCTGGCCACATCCGCGACGGTGATGCGAGCCGAGCCCACTTTCGCAACCACTTCCGGGTTTCGCGTTGGGTCCATGTTGCTGGCAGTCCGGCCTGGCGCATAGAAAAAGATCAAGCTGACGGCCATCAGCACGGCAAATCCCAGAATCACGATGCTGCGGGTTTTTTCGAGTCGTCCTAATTGTTTGAGCATTGTTATTACCTTTCAGAAATCGCGGATTGTAAGGGAGAGGGACGAAGGGCTGCAACTCGGGAGGGTTGTTTGGGCTTGGATGTTGGTACTTTGTGCTTTGTCTTAGGACTTTGGTCTTTGGTCTTTGGCCGAGGCGAACAAAGTTCAAAGTACAAAGTTCAAAGTTCAAAGTTCAAAGTTCAAAGTACGAAGGCCAAGACCTAAGACCCAAGACCAAAAACCCAAAACCTCCCACCCCCCGTTTGCCCCAACGCTATCCAAATGTTATTTTACCACCCTGCATGGACGACGCATTTGGCGGCTCAACTTGGTTATGGCTAGGATTCAGTATATTCATTCTAACCATGCTGAGCCTGGACCTCGGGCTCTTCAATCGTAAAGCTCACACAATTAAATATCGGGAAGCGTGGATCTGGAGCGGCGTATGGGTAACTCTCGCCTCCATCTTCGCCGGACTCGTCTTTTATTATCAAGGCTCGCAACGCGGACTCGAGTTCGTCACCGGTTATCTCATCGAGTTGTCGCTGTCCGTCGATAACCTGTTCGTCTTCCTGCTGATCTTTTCGTACTTCAAAGTTCCCGCCAGGTTTCAACATCGCGTGCTGTTCTGGGGCGTAATGGGCGCCCTGATAATGCGCCTGACGATGATTTTCGTCGGAGCGGCGCTGATCAGCCGTTTTCACTGGATTATCTACATCTTTGGCGCGTTTCTTGTTTACACCGGAATAAAGATGTTCCGGCACGAAGACACCGACATGCAGCCGGATCAAACTTTTCTGGTCCGCTCAGTTACCCGGTTTCTTCCCATTTCGCACCATTACGACGAGCAGAAGTTCTTTACACGAATCAACGGTAAACTGACGGGAACACTTTTGTTCCTGGTTCTGATCGTAGTCGAAGTAACTGACCTCGTCTTCGCCGTCGATTCGATTCCGGCGATTTTCGCGATTACGACCGACACATTCATTGTCTACACGTCGAATGTTTTCGCCATACTCGGTCTGCGTTCTATGTATTTTCTGCTCGCGGGCGTGGTCGAGAAGTTTCGTTACCTGCGCACCGGTCTGGCTATAGTGCTGACGTTTATCGGCGTGAAAATGCTGGTAACCGCAGTCGGAGTGCACATTCCCATCTGGTTCTCGCTGATATTCGTCGCAATGGTCCTGATAGGCTCGGTCGTCGCGTCTTTGTTAATCGCTGAAGACAAAGGTCCGACAATCGAGGTCGATCTGCGGGAGGAGGAGTCGGACGCAACCCCCTCGGACGATGTCCATTTCGAGGAAGAGGACAATGACGCAGACGCGGAGTCTGATGACAAATTGGACCCGGATCGCGAAGAGCGTGGAAAAACCGTAAAAAGTTTGCACTGACCTCTCACATTTCGCTTTAAACGTGCTTGAACACAGTTCCCTCCGTGTGCTAAATTCCTAATCCGGTAGTGTTGCTGCCTGGAATTCAGCGATTTACACCGCTGACACCGTTTGGACTCACACCTAATCAACGTGCGGACATGGGCCTAATCGCCTTACCCGCACCAAGGTCTCAACGTTGTTGGGCCCCCTTCCCTTTAGTCGATTTAACCAATGGTTGCGAATAGGACCAGTCGATTTGCCTTTGATTGGTGGATTATTCAGAAGCGTTTCGTCTATCTGGTAATCGCCATTTTCGTGCTCTGCTGCCTCGGGGCAGGGGCCGGCGTGTACGTCTGGAAGTATGGAAATCCCTTCCGGAACGTCGCGGTGGTGAATCATCCGGCGGGCGCCCGGTTTGTCTCTTTCGAGGGAGACGTTCGGGTGATCCGCGCCGCCACTCGCGAGATGATTGCCGCCAGTACCGACACGGAGCTCTATGCCGGCGACACCGTGCAAACACAGGCCAACGGGCGCGCGCGCATCGGTCTGGCCGACGGCTCGACGCTTTTAGTCAAACCAAACAGCACGATCATCGTGCGCGACAACGCTCGCGCCGATGACGGAAAAAAGACAAACATCCACGTCGCGGTCGAAAGCGGTCAGCTCTCCGTTCGCACCGAGCACCAGGCCGACGGAACCACAAACGTCGTCGAAACGCCCAAGACCAAAAACACAATGGGCGAGAAGACCAACGCGAGTTTCGGAGTTAATCCGGAAGGTACTGAAGAGATTCGCGTTTCCACCGGCGCCATCGAAACGACCAACCGGGCAGGCGATAAGACTTCGATCCGTGAAGGCGAATACGTTTCTGTAAACAATTCCGGACGTCTCTCGCCGGCGCAGAAGTTGTTGGATGTGCCCCAACCTGCACAGCCGCACGATCTCGAGAAAGTCGTAATCGGAGCGAATGGCGCTGCAAACGTCGCGTTGAAATGGCAACGCCCGCAATCAGGAACGCCTGCTTACTATCGCGTCGAAGTTGCGACTTCGCCGTTCTTCGTCGCCGATGGAAAAGTGATCGAGCGAGACCAATTGGTGGCGACGGAGTTTGGCGCGAGCGATCTTCGTCCCGGAGTTTACTTCTGGCGCGTGAGAGCAACAGCTACGAGTGGTCAGGCAAGCGACTGGAGCGATCCGCTGAAGTTCATGGTGGTCACCAGAGGCACCGGCTCACAAGTATCACTTTCAGATCTGAACGCGGAGCTTCTCGGCGGTAATATTTATCTCGTTCGCGGCAAGGCTGATCCGGGCACGACAATTCGAGTCGGCGGGCGCGAAACGATTGCTGCTCCCGACGGTAATTTTCAAATTCAGATCACTGCGTCGGCGGGAACGCGCGATCTGGCAGTTGAAGCACAGGATTCGCAGGGAAACAGCAGTCAATACAAAGTTTCACTTGCCGCACGCGCGGGACGCGGAAGGACCTGAGCCGGAGCAATGTCGAGTCACGTAATCCTATTGACGGATGCACACGAAGCGCCCGCTTACGAGTTAATCGAAGCGTTGCGCGGCGCCGGCGTGAAGACCCTGATCGAAGGTTTGCGTGAGGTTGAAGTTGAAGTAGCTTTAGCCAAACAGCAAAAACGGAAGGTGTGCGTGATGCGGAAGGACCACCGCCTTTAGCCGTGCTTTACGAAGTGGTTCCCGGCGCGGACATGGTCGAACTCCACACCGCGATCGATCACGCAAAGGCATTTTGGCCCGGTGCGCCGCTCGTTGCCTGCCGCCGGCAGACCAACGGTTATCAGAGTCATAATTTGCGCAGTCTCGACGGCGCAACTCTCAAACGACTCGGCTTCCTGGCAATCGCGGACAAGTCAGCGCAACTGCCTGCACTCCTTCGCGAGATCGAGGGTCATGGCAATTCAGGTGAGCTGCGTTTTCCGGAGATGATCCACCATTCGCCTGAATCCGAGTCGTCATCTCTACCGACAAAGATCAAGGCAAGTCATCTGCGCGCAGCGTTTGAGCTGGTTTCCTCACTTCACTTCAGCGGTGATCAAAGCGGCGCCGCAAACACGGCACTCGCGGGGCTGCAAGATTTGATTAAAGCCGACCGTTGGGCCATCTACCTGTTTTCGGAAACAAAAGGTTTCGAAGGCGCGACGCTGGAAGCCATCGCGGTTCGAAAAGCCGGTCAGGAAGGAACAAGAAACGAAGACGAGTGGAGACGTCTTTTGAACGCGGAACCGGATCTTCCGCTTGGTTCCGAAACGAAGGCTGCAAAGCGCGCCGCCGCGGGTATGGGAATCATCAAGAAGAAAGAGCGCGGGCGATTTGTTGTCGCCGTTCCGCTGATCTGTGGCGAGAGAATTCTCGGAGTCATCGAAGGTATTCGTGAAGGCGCCGGCTCACGCGCGTTCAAGAAACCCGACGTCGCCTTGCTCGATTCACTTTCATTGCCGATCGCTTCCGCACTCGCGAACGCCGTCCGCATCGCGGAAGCCGAACGCCTGTCGCAAACTGACGATCTGACAAAACTTCACAACGCGAGATACCTGCGCCAGTTTCTTCTGAACGAGATCCGGCGTGCCCGGCGTTACGGATCAAGCGTCGCCGCCTTGTTTCTTGACCTCGACGACTTCAAACAGGTCAACGACGAACACGGTCACCTTGTCGGTTCGCACGTGCTGATGGAGATGGCGGCAGTTATCCTCTCCTCGATTCGCGACACTGACGCGGTCGCTCGTTACGGTGGCGACGAGTTCGTGATCGTGCTGCCCGACACCGGAACCGAACTGGCGGGCCAGGTTGCGGAACGCATTCGTCACCGGATCACGCGTCACAATTTCACCGGCGGAAGACGTTTACAGCTTTCGCTAACCGCGAGTTTTGGTGTTGCGGCATTTCCAAAACATGCATCGTCGCCACAGCAACTGATCGCCTGCGCTGACACGGCGATGTACGAGGCAAAGGCCGCGAACAAGAACTGCGTCCGTTTTGCGGCCGACCTCGCTCCCCGCGAACTGGCAAAGCACGCCGCGATGACCGCCGAAGAAAATATGGAAGTCGTTGGTGAGAGCCGCTAACCAGTGTAAAGTTTCCAGTTTACGGTTTGTATGTTCAGGGTGTATCTTAGCAGTTCGGACGTGTTTGGGCGTCTAAGCGGGTAACGAGCGACCTGGTTCCAATCTCTTATTACTAACATTTACCGCCGATCCCACCCGAAGTTCCATTCTACAACCACGGGAAGTGAATAAGTCTAGATGGCGTTCAAATCTATTTTCAGTCTGTTTTCCAGCGACCTCGCTATTGATCTTGGGACGGCAAACACGCTGGTCTATGCGAAGGGTCGCGGCATCGTCGTGTCGGAACCTTCCATCGTTGCGATTAATAAAGTAACTAATCAGGTTGAAGCGGTAGGACGTGACGCAAAAGATATGTTGGGCCGAACTCCCGGCAACATCGTCGCGATCAGGCCGATGAAGGACGGCGTCATTGCCAACTTCGAAGTTACTGAGAAGATGCTCCAGCACTTCATACGCAAGGCCCATAACGGCAAAACGTGGGTCAGCCCACGCGTCGTCATCGGTATTCCCTCGGAGATAACTCAGGTTGAACGACGCGCCGTCGAAGACTCTGCGTATCGTGCAAAAGCTTCGGAGGTTTATCTCGTCGAAGAAGCAATGGCCGCGGCAATCGGCGCCGGATTGCCAATCACTGAACCTCACGGAAACATGGTGGTCGACATCGGCGGCGGCACTACCGATATCGCCGTTATCAGTTTGAGCGGTATCGTTTACTCTCGCGCCGTGCGTGTGGCCGGCAACGAGATGGACGAAGCCATCATTCAGTACATCAAGCGGAAGTACAACTTGCTGATCGGTGAACGAACTGCCGAAGCGATCAAGATCGAACTCGGCTCCGCCTATCCGCTCGATGAGCCACTCTCGTACGAAGTCCGCGGCCGTAACCTCATCGAAGGAATTCCGAAGACCATCACGATCACTGACGAAGAAGTGCGCGAAGCGCTCGCCGATTCGATCTCGACGATCATCAACGCCGTTCGCGTCGCCCTCGAACGAACGCCACCCGAACTCTCGGCAGACATCGTCGAGCGCGGCATCGTACTGACCGGCGGCGGCGCGTTGCTGAAAAATCTCGACAAGAGACTTTCAATCGAAACCGGCTTGCCGGTTTCGCTCGCCGACGATCCACTCGCCTCAGTCGTGTTGGGCACGGGCAAGATGCTGTCAGACTTCGATCTCCTCAAACGCGTGAAGTGGGAAAACACGATGACCAGCGGGATGTAGCGGAACTGGGTTGAGATTCATCTGAGATCTTTTTAAGATCTCTCACGTTAGCTTTGAAGCTTTGAGATTTACTGCGTGGCTTCGGTTCGCACACAAAAAGAGATTCGCCAACGGGCTCCCATCTGGCTCGTCGCCTTGCTTGTCGGCAACCTCGTAATCATGGCAGTTGACGCGCGCGACGCTGACGGCCGCCATAAAATCCTGCGCGTCTGGACGCAAACGTTCGCCTCACCACTGCAAAGCGCTTCCTCAAAAGCCAGCGGCGCCACTTCCGGCTTCTTTCAGCAGATCTGGAACTTCCGCAGCACCGCCCAGGAAAACGAGCAACTCAAGGAACGTTTGACGCAGGTTGAGCAGGAACTCAACGACGCGCGCCAGGCCGCCGCTGAAAACGAACGGCTCAAAGCGCTTCTGGATCTCAACGAACAGATCCGAGATCCAGACGGTTCCCGCTCGCGTGATCGCCCGCGATCCTTCAGTGTGGTTCAACACGATCACGATCAATCGCGGCAGCTCTGCAGGAGTCGCAGTCAACATGCCGGTAGTTACCGGCGGCGGAATCGTCGGCCGCGTGATTACCGTCGGTCCGTGGGCGTCGCAGGTGATGCTGATCACGGATGAGAAAGCCGGCGCCGGCGCGGTCGTCGGGCAGTTGGGACAATCGGGCGCGCTCGGTTCGGTGCGAGGACGCGCGGATCTCGGCGTCGCACTGATCGAGATGCGTTACGTTTCCGGTCTCGAAAAAGTCGAAGTCGGCGATCACGTGATGACAACCGGCCAGGACGGAATTTATCCGCCGGGTTTGAACGTGGGCCGAGTTGTTGACGTGAAGAACGGAACCGCCACGCAGGCACATCAGATTCTGATTCAACCCGGCGCTCAGCTGGACCAACTGGAGGAAGTCGCAGTGCTTCTTTACCATCCCCCGCCGCGCCCTGTCCCCGAACAGACACCGAATGCTGAAAGACCAAGGAGATGAAATCATTGCCGATTGCCAATTGCCAATTGCCAATTGATCTCTTCTCCGGCGGCTCGCAATGCGCGTTACGCAATCGCAAATCGGCAATTGGCAATTGGCAATCGGCAATGTTCCTATGTCGCAGCTTAAGATCGCCGTAGTATTATTAGTCTCGATCCTGCTACAGCTTTCGCTGCGCGAGGTCTGGCAGCCGCTCTCCTATATCGACTTTCCCCTCGTCGTAGTTGTTTACATCGCGTTGCAACGCGACGCCTGGCAGGCGTTGGTGGTGGGAACACTTGCCGGATTGATCGTCGACGCGCCGAGCGGCGGGTTGATTGGCGCGGGTGGTTTTTCAAAGACTCTGACGGCCTATGTCATCTATTTCGCGGCCACGAAGGTCAATCTTGAAAATCCGTTGCTGAGGATTCCGGTGCTGGCGGCCGGAACCGTGCTCGATTCGGCGATTTACGTTTTCTGGCACCGGGTGCTTGGCTATCCGCCCGGTGTTCCGTTGATGCAGACGATGTCTTATAAACTGATCGCGACGACGGTGGTCGGCACGCTGGCGCTTTACATGCTCGATGCGGTGGTCGCAGAGAAATCCGCTCAGCGACGCCAGTTCGCGACGCGGCGTCGCGTCGCGCGCCGTTCGACGGGTCCGCTGAGAAGGAGGTGAGCTTGGGGCTTTGTGCTTTGAGCTTGGCACTTTGAGCTTAGTACAACTCGGTACACACGAACAAAGCACTAAGTACTAAGTACTAAGCACTAGAACGCACCAAGTACAAAAGAACATGAAATTCGAAGACTCATCTCAAAACCTTCGCGCGCGGTTGCGGTTCATCCAGGCCTGGTCGTGCTGATGCTCGGCGTGCTCAGCGTCCGGCTTTACGTGTTACAGGTGGTGCGCGGTGAACGCTACGCGGAGATTGCCGCAGAACCAGCGCCGCCGTCGCTTGCCGATTCCTGCGCCGCGCGGCGTCATCTTCGATCGCGAAGGCCGCGTGATCGTCGATTCGCGTCCGATCTATAACGTGATCATGTCGCGCGAAGACGTGAAGGGTAAGGATCTCAACTCACTGATCGAACCACTGCCGAAGGGCTCACCGTCGATAAAGACATCCTGCGCGAATACTTCGAAGCTCGTGAAAACAATGCCGGCGTTTGAGTCGATCCTCGTGAAACAGGACGCGACGCCGGGCGACATCGCCTGGGTCGAAGCACACAATCTCGAGTACCCGGAACTGCGCGTCGAGCAACAGCCGCAGCGCACGTATCCGACGAACGGCTCGCTTGCTCACGTCCTCGGGTACGTCGGTGAGATCAGTCCCGAACAACTCAAGCAACAAGCCTACAAAGACAAAGGACTCAAACCCGGCGACATCATCGGCCTGAGTGGTATCGAACAGATCTACGACGATTACCTGCGCGGCAAAGACGGTTACCGTGAAGTGGTCGTCGACAGTCGCGGGCGCATTCAGGATGAGATTGAAACTGTCGCTCCGACACCCGGCCGCGATCTGGTCACGACGATCGATCTCGATCTACAAAACGCCGCCGAAGAACAACTGGCGAATTCAGTCACGCAGACGCGGCGTGATCATCGCGATGGATCCAAACAACGGCGAGATCCTGGCGCTCGCGTCGTACTCCGACGTTCGATCCAAACCTCTTTTCGCAACGAATCACGACCAAGGAAGGACAGAGCCGAGTATGCAGCGCTGTTGAACGATCCGGAAACGCCGCTGCTCAATCGCGCGATTCAGAGCCGTTATCCACCGGGATCGACGTGGAAGATTCCGATGGCGGTTGCCGGACTGCAAGCAAGGCGCGATCACCCTCGATCAGTCGAATCTGGTCTGTGGCGGCGGTATCACGATCGGCAACAAGTTTACGCGCTGCATGGGCAATCACGGCTCACCTGACGTGAAAGCGGCGATTACTCATTCCTGCGACGGTTATTTCTATCGTCTCGGTTTGAAGATGGGTATCGACGGCATCGTCGAGATGGTTGACGAGTTTGATCTCAACAAACGCACCGGCATCGATCTGCCGAACGAAGTCGTGAGCTGGACGCCGTCGCGCGAGTTCAAACGACGCATGCAGCCGAGGGATCCGGAATGGCGCGACATCGATACCGTCTATGCATCGTTCGGACAGGTTTACGACATCATCACTCCGATTTCGTTGATGCGGACCATCGCAGCAGTGAGCCAGGGTGGCAAGATGTACATTCCTCACCTGCTGAAGGAAGTTAAGGCCTATCGGCAATCCGGGCACGCCTGAGTATCGTGGTCCAGTGACGTTCCAGCCGCTCGATCAGTCACGACCGAATCCAAAAGTGATTCCGATTCCGGAAGACATTCATCACGCTGTCGTCGAGGGCATGTGGAGAGTGGTAAATGGCGGCGGCACCGGCGCGCGAATTCAGATGGCCGGATTCGATATCGCCGGAAAGACTGGAACGGCGCAGGTCGTCGGGCTCGGTAAAGACGTCGGCAAAAACAAGGACCACTCGTGGTTTGTGACTTACGCGCCGGCTTACAAACCTGAAATCGCGATGGTGGCTTTGATCGAGAACTCCGGTTTCGGCGGACATCACGCCGCGCCTGCGGTTCGCGGCGTTTACGACGTTTACTATCGCAAGACTCGTCACGAGGAACCTCCGGGAGCGGTCCACACAGATCGCGAAGAAACCAACCGAACCGCACACCGAAGCCCGGCCGCAGCCAGAAACCGAGCAGCACGCAGCGGAGCAAACTGCTGTCGCCAATAGCACGTCAGTACTCGTAGATGGTCGCAATTATTCACAAACGTAGTTGGCGTGACTTCGACTGGATCCTCGCCTTCCTGGCGATCGGGATCGTCCTGTTCGGCACGATCCAGATTCGCAACGCGCAGCCAACCGAGACTTACTGGGTCAAACAACTGATCGGCTCTCGCATCGGTCTCGTCGCGATGCTCGCGATCGCGTTCACCGACTATCGCCGGCTGCTCAATCTCGCGCCGGCTTTCTACATCTTCGGTCTGATCCTGTTGATCATCGTTCTGGTTCCCGGCATTGGGTTGAGAGTCAACGGGCAACAGGCGTGGATCAAAGTGCCGGGCATTGGTCAGTTTCAGCCGTCGGAGTTTGTGAAAGTGACGACGGCGATGATGCTCGCGCGTTACTTCGGAAAGAACCGCGTGCAGGCGCTCACGTTGAAGGAGATGATCGTCGGCGGGTTGATACTCGCTTTGCCGATCGGCTCTGATCCTGCTCGAGCCGGACGTTGGTTCAGTGTTGACTTACATTCCGATTCTCGCGGTCGTCCTGTTTCTGTCTGCGATCAAGTTGAGAATCGTGATTGCGAGCGTTGTGCTTGCGGTGGTGATGATTCCCGGCGGCGTACTGGGTCGGAGTTAAAACCGGATTTGTGAAGGGGTATCAGCAGGAACGCATCAACGTGATCCTCGATCCGGAAAATGCCGACCGGCGTCGTATCGGTTATCACACGTGGCAATCAATTCTGACTGTCGGCGAGGGTGGTTTGTTCGGATCGCGCTCGTCGGTCGAACACTCGCAGAGCGGATTGAAGTTTCTGCCCGAGCCACACACCGATTTTATTTACGCGGTGACTGCGGAGAACTCCGGGTTTCGTCGGCTGCGTGCTGGTCCTGATTGCTTACGTGATACTGCTGTCGCGTCTGATTACCGGGGCGCGCCGCGCGTCGGATCGCATGGGCATGCTGTTCATCATGGCCGTTGTCGGTGGTCTAACTTTTCAGATCTTCATCAACATCGGCATGGCGCTGGGGATCTCGCCCGTGATCGGCGTCCCCTTGCCCTTGATGAGCGCCGGCCTCGCCTCCCTGATCGCCACTTTCATCGCCATCGGCTTCGCGATCAGCGTCCAGTTACGCCGGTTCGTTAACTAAAGCCACAAAGAAGCACAAAAGCACAAGTCCAGGACTTAACCTGTGCTTCTTGGTTTTTGACTGATGATGGTCCAGGCGAGGAGGCTGAACGCGACAAATGCCGAAGGCGTTCAGGAGGCCGTGGGTGAGGGCCATGGTGGGGATGTCGATGATCAGGATCTTCGTTGGAAGACTGTAGGCGTAGAGACAAGCGAGGACCATCGCGGAACAACTGGAGAAGGCGCCGATGAATAACAAGCGATCGAGTAACGTGAAGGCTGCGACGCCGGGTATTACCCAACCGACGATTAAGCACTGCAAGCATCACCAGTCCCGCGAAAGCAGCAACGTTCCGATTAAACCGAGCCACGGCGAAAACGTAATTCCTGCCGCGACCAGTGGCATCGAAGCGACAATCGCGAACACGGAAAGTCTAAAGATCCATTGCGGATGTTTCCGAGTCGCAAGAACTCTTCCACTCATCCCCGCAATGATCGGCGCCGCGAATCCGGCGAAGTGGAAGTGGACCACAGTCAGCAGGATGATCGTCTCGCCATAATCGAAAGGCTGGATGCCGAGTCGATAAACGACGAGCCACACACCCGCCACCGGCAAATACAACAAGCCCGCATCGATCGCCAACTCCTCCAACGGATGGAGCACTGCGCGACTTGAAGCCTCATCAAGTCCAATCAGCGCAATGAGACATGTCAGCAGAGAACCACGCGAGAAGACAGCGTCGCTGCAAGCGGGCCAGTCTCAAAATAAGAACGAAGCAATAGCCGGTAAGGCGGCGACTGGTTGGGCCAATACGGCAAGTCGATACAACAACGAGGCGTGTTCATCGATCGGAACAAGCGAGAGCCCAACGGCACGACCACCAACATACCAAAGAAAACTACCTTGTGGATCAACTTCGGTTTCGCGCAAATCGGAAGTGGTCGTCAGCAAAAGCAATAACCACGCGACCACTCCTCGCGGCAGCGCTTAGCCGGGCAAACTTCGAAGGCGAGTTCATGAACCGGGCTTGATCGGATCGATTGCGCGTGTCACGAGCTCAATCTCAACCGTGATGTTGTCGCCGACGAAAGTCGGATTGTCCTGGCGGCTGTAGTTGATGCCGAAGTCGCGACGGTTCAGGACCATCTTCGCCGAATAACCGACACTGATCTTATTATTCGCAGGATTTTTGAGTGCCGGTGACGGTGAACGGAAGCGCGATCTGCTTGGTGACGCCGTGCATCGTGAGTGGTCCATGCGCGATGAATTGTTTCCCTTTCTTCTCGATGCGCTCACTCTTGAACGTGATCTCCGGAAACTTTTCAACGTCGAAGAAATCTGCATTTCTCAAATGCCGATCGCGTCCTTCGATTCCCGTATCGATACTCGTCGCTTTGATCACAACGCTTACTGACGACTTCGTAATATCTTTCTCGTCGTTATTCAAAGTGATCGCAAAGTCCATAAACTTCCCTTTGACCTGCGACAAGCCACCAAAAATCGGCACGGAAAAACCTACGGTCGAGTGATTATTATCAATCGGATAGGGCCGCTGTAGTCGCGACCTGGGCCACGACCGTCACAGCAAACAACAACAACAGCAGAACAGTTTTTTCTTCAACATTGATTTTTCCTTCTCTTAGTTTATTGAGATGAATCTAATCCCGGATCAAATACTTGTCGAATCCCGCGCGCACCAACTCTTCGAACGCTGACCACACTTCGTCAGGGATATCCTGCGCGATCTGATAACCCAAGGGCTGGATAGAGTTTGATTCTTTGCAGATCGCCGACCATGATACCGACCACATCGGCCGCCGATAGCGAGCGGTTCGTGTACTCGGCGAGATAATCACGAAACGACACCTGTGGCGAAGTGACAATCAACTTCTTTCTCCGGCCAGTAGCGCAGAAAAGTCGCAAACGCGCGCCGCTCCATGTACGGCTTCTGCACGACGATAAACTTCTGCGGATCAAGACCGTGCTCGGCCAGCAACTTTCTCGTGAACTGAACATTCTCGCCGGTGTTGGTCGAATTCTTTTCGATGAGAATGCTTTTCGCGCGGCACATTCATGCTCTATCGCGATACGCGCAAATCGTTCAGCTTCCGGTTCTGTCCACAGAGCGTCTGGTGATTGCGCCCTGTCCGCCGGAGAAGATGAGCAGCGGCGCCCAGCCTTCGAGAAACAATTGCGCGCCTCGTTCCGCAACTCTTTCATCGTGACTGCAAAGCACCAGGATCGCGTCTGCTTTCGCGACCTGGTGCTTCATTCAAGTGGTAGTTCCAGAGTTTTCCGCCAGGGCAAAGGTCTGTTGGTCCATAGTGCTCAAGCGCTCGCCCTGATAGCGCCAAGTGCCTGACGAATCCCGCCGAGGTGATAAGCCGTGTGAACGAGTACCGACAACCCTCCGGCGATGTCGTACTTACCGTCCCAGTTCTCACATGCATTGATGGTCGTCAGCACGCGTTCGTGACTCTGTTTCAAACGGCGCATGATGTCGTCCCATTGCTCAGGTGTTACTTCGCGAACTGACTCCCAGATCTCGCGCCAGTTGTTCGTTTTGTCTTCACCGGTTCGCATGTAATCGTCGAGCACATCCAGGTAAAAACGGATGTGTTCAACCTGTGCGGCGATGGTCGCCGAACCAGGTCGCGATCGCCCGCGACGCTTCTTCCGCCGAAACACCCGCGAGTGTTTCATACAACGTGGTCCCCTTGTCCAGGTAGATTCCCTGAACATTTGAAAACGTCTCGTCGAGACACTTGAGCAATATCTTTTAAAACGAGCGACAGGTATTTGCGCGGACATCCTTGTTCTCACTTCCCTGGTCTAAGCCGCGGCCTCTTCATTGGCCGTGATTAATTGTCGTTTGGCCCTCTTTGCCGTTGGATCAAGCATCGATTGCATGATCATCTTGTAAATCTTGTTAATCCTGTAAGTCCTGTAAAAATGAGCTTCGTTGCCTTTGCGGGAAAAGTCTTTTTCACAGGATTACATGATTATCAGGATTAACATGATTTTTTTGTTCAAACCCCTGCCCTGGCTTTCATCGCAACACGAAAGCCCAGGAAGTCGCGACGGCCCTGCGGCAGAAATGCGAAGCGCTTGGCCATGCGATAAAGGTCCGGCGGATCGAGCCACGAGCCACCGCGCATCACGCGCGCGGTTCCATTTCCCGCAGCAGTTTCATCGGCGCCGTCAGCAGGATAGTCGCGGTGGTAAACGTCTTCACACCACTCTTGTACGTTTCCGGTAACGTCATGCAGTTTCCACGGATTCGGTTTGAAACTCCGCACCGGCGCGATCAGCACGTTGCCGTCTTCGAAAGGAAACGAACGATTCCACTGGCAGAATCGCTTGCGCGCGGAGGCGTCGTTGACGTTTCCAAAACCTTTACCGGCGGCCTCGTCGTTGCCCCAGAGATACGCGGTCGTGGTCCCGGCGCGGGCGGCATACTCCCATTGAGCCTCGGTCGGTAACTGCAAACCGAAGTGCTCGACAAAACGCCGTGCGTCGTTCCAACTCACCTGGACCACCGGATGATCGTCGCGCTGACGAAAATCCTTGAGATTCGGAAACGGGTTCTTCCAACTCGCTTCGGCGTGCCATTCTCTGTCGCCCTCGGGGACTGTCGCGAAGGCGCCCTTAGTGTGTCCGCCTTCTTCCACGCCGCGTTCAGCGTCAGTAAGGTAGTTGGTCGCTTTTACAAAACGTCGAAACTGTTCGACCGTGACTTCGGTTTCCCCGATGTAGAACGGCTCCTTGATGACGCGCCAGTGTTGTTTTTCACCTCTGCCGCGTTCCGGTTCATTTTCCGGAGACCCCATCTGAAAACGGCCTGCGGGAATCAGGATCAAGGTGATGCCGCTTTCTTTATGGACGATGCGCTTGGGCAGGTTTGCCTGTGCTTGATTCAGCGAAGGTCTGTGTGCTGAAAGAGAAAACGAGAGTGCAACTAAAATCAGGATGCTCAGAGCCGGTTTCAACATGCGTGTCCTCCAGTGCACGAAACACAGAGATGCTGTTCAGTTGATCTGTGGATATACTCTAAAGTCGTTCAACCGCGAAGGAGTTCCGATATGGCGCCCACACTGTACCGGATCATTCTGCGAGTCGACAATATCGATCGAAATGAGGCCACAAAGAGGCACATAAGTCACAAAAACAGTAGAGACAGTTTAGTGTCTTGCGTTTCAACTAATAGATATGAACGGTAACCCAACTTATCAAGCAGCAAACACCGTCGCGCCGGTCGTGGAGGCGCATTTCGCCCGTCATCTCGAAGAAGCACGCCGCATGGGCGAAGAGGAGTTGGCGCCGAAGCCGGACGCACGGTCGGTAGCCGCGATCATCGACGCCACTTTCTGGGCCAGCTTTCGGCCGGAAGAGGGTCGCTTCCCCAAAATCTCGCTTGCTTATCTGCCGCCCGAACAAGCGGGACAACCGATGCTCTTCGAGTGTCCATTGCCTTTGCACGCCGGCGTGCTGAGGAAACTTGCGCCTGCCGTCGAACGTCCTGAGATTCATCTCGGTGTTTGGAATTACGGAGATGAGCTGAAGGTCTGGGGAACGACGCGAACGATCCCGAGTTTCTGCCTGGTTCTGGAGGACATCGAACCCGGCCTGCTCGTCGTGAAGCACCGGAGGCTCGACGGTTTCGGCAAATATGCAAACGTCGCGGTCCTCAAGGGCGAACAGGTTAAAGTCATCGACGAGAAAGGCACCAGCCTGCCTGATTGTCCGGGGTTGCTAAGATCATTACTGGCGTTTACCGCCGCGGCGACGAATGGACCACATCACTCGCTAAACATCCTGGTCCAACTGGCTGCTTCCATGCGCGCCCAGGGACACGGCGGGAGTCTCCTCGTGGTGCCGGCAGGAAACGAAAGCTGGCGTGAGTCAATCACTCATCCGATCCTCTACTCAATCACGCCCGCGTTCTCCGCGCTTTCAGAACTCTTGAGTCAGGATGTGCAGGAAGAGGACCGAAGGCAGTGGGAAAGCGCGCTACGCCGCGCGGTGGATACGATCGGCGGACTGACGGCGGTGGACGGAGCAACCGTTATCAACGATCAATACGAAGTGCTGGCGTTTGGCGCAAAGATTCGACGCCCTGAGGGAAGTTCGCACGTCGATAAATGGGTGATCACGGAACCCATCGTCGGCAATCTTCCGATCGTGGTCCAACCGACCGAACATGGCGGCACACGTCATCTTTCGGCGGCGCAGTTTGTTCACGATCAGCGGGATGCTTTGGCTTTGGTCGCGTCGCAGGATGGACGTTTCACGGTGTTCGCATGGTCACCGTGTGAAGAGATGGTCCATGCGCACCGCGTTGAGTCGTTATTGATGTAATCCCGGGGATGCTACGGCGTGAACGCGCGGCGAAACGGTATGCCCGAGTAAATTGCAACCGCATCGCGCGTCCATCCACGATCGACTCGAAACTGATCCAATCAGGCCCTTCCGGATCGCCGAGGCCGAACTTGCCGTCTGCTCGCGGCACGAGTGCCTGCACGCCGTCAACAAAAAGCTCGCCGTTGCGCAGCACGATGCGCATGTCGCCGTACCATGCGCTGTCGTTGTAATAGTGCCCGGCAAATGCTTCCCATTCCTTCTTCGTCTCAAACGTTTTGGGGCCGACATATTTTGCCCCCGCGTACCAGTCAGCACCATAAACAACGTGTGTGACTTGTTGATTCTCACGCACGAAACCAAGCAGAAACATATCGAAATCCGGATGCTTTACGATAAACCGATCGCCACCGGCACGCTCCAGCACGATGCGTTGCCCTCGATGCGACAAAATGAGCTTGTCGGCTTCGGCAGAGAACTCGAGCTTCCGGCCGTCGAGTGCGGTGTACGTGCCGGCATAGTCGGCGCCGTTCTTGATCTCGTCAGGTGAAGGCGGCGGCGCAGGCGCATCCGGAAGTGGTTTTCCGTCGAGTGAGGCATTGAAGAGTTCGATCGCATACTTCGTCACGGCAACCGGTCTGTAGCCACGCAGGTTTGCATTGACTGAAGCAAACGCGCCGATACCCGCCCGTCAGATCCACGTCGATTGACGAACTGAACGCCACCATTCCGCCGGTGTGACGCAAACGCGTGTGACCTGCGATGTCGCTCACCCAGAGTCCATAACCATACGAGGCCGGTTCGCCTCGATATGGAGAATTGATCGCGGGTTTTGTAAAGAGCGCAAAAGCTTCTTCCGAAATGAGACGGCCTTTGGGCAATGCGCCGCGATTGAGCAGCATGCGCATGTATTTCGCCATGTCGCCTGGCGTTGAAGCGATGCTGCCGGCAGCTATGTCAACCTCAATCCACTGCGCTTCCGCGAGTGGACCATGCAGTGGAAACGGTTTTCCTTCGCCGAGTGGCTCGTAGCCCACGGCCATCTGTCGGCGCAAGTCGTCTGATGATGATCGGCGAGCTCGCCGTCATTCCCATCGGCGTAAGCATTCGCGCGCGCATCGCGTCCGCAAAGGGCCGTTTATCGATCGCTTCGATCAGAAAACCAAGAATGTTGTAGCCGGTGTTTGAGTAGAGAAAACGTTTGCCGGGTGCATAGGCGGTCCAGAGTTCACTCAGCAACGCATCGAGCAGGAGCGGCGCGCCGGGAAGTCCGCCAGTGTGACTGAGAATGTGATGCGTAGTGATCGCTTCGAACTTGGAATTGATCTTCAACCACGGAAGATATTCGACGATGGGTTTATTGAGATCGAGTTTTCCTTCGTCGTGCAACTGCAACAAGCACAGTCCCACAAACGACTTCGAAACCGAGCCGATCTCAAACAGGGTTTCCGGCACGACGCGCAAGCCCGCTTTAGTGTCTGCGTAGCCGTAGGTGGAAGCCCTGATCAAGCCGTCGCGATTTGCGAGCGCGAGTGTCATTCCGGGCGCGCCTGTCTCGCGCATGTGGCGCGCGATGTATTCGTCGAGACGCGCAAACAATGGTTGCACGCGCGTGTGCCTGCGGACCAGAAGCACGGTAGCCAGTGCAACTTGATCGCAGCGACGTGAGTCACGTATCGCAAAGGCGCACGAACTTTCGGCGACTGCGTCGATAAGTAAACATTGCGGACGTGAAAGGGTAATCATGCAATATCGCATGCTCATCATGAGCCTGCTCTGTGTCTACCTTCTCCAATACCGTGACTTTTCGGGCAACTCCGAAAAACTTTGCGCCTTTGCGGAATCAGAAGGTTCTTGAAAACCGGATCCACTTTTATGAAGGCAGCCAGTTGAAACGCTCTTCGCGTGACTTCTCGAGCCAGTCAACCGCGAGCTTGCGTTCGTCGAGACCAGCATAGACGACCGCTGTTTGATAAGGAGAGACGTACTGCTGTTTCGAGAGTTCCTCAGCTTGACTGATCACTTTCTCAGCATCACTCTTTTTACCAGCGAGAGCCAGTGCGTGCCCGAATGCGGTGAGCGCCATGACATTGTCAGGCAACGACTGTAACGCCAAACGCAGTCGTGTAATCGCTTCCTCGAGCTTTCCTTCCTCTTCGAGAACCAGTCCCATCTCGTAATGAGCACGTCCAAAGTTCTGGATCCATTTCGCGAAGTTTCAACAACTCTTTCGCGCCTCGTCAAGCTGGCCCGCGTAGTAAAGATTGCGCATGTAGTCGCTGTGGATCGTTAGGGAAAACGGTTCGAGATCATGTGCGGTTTTAGCTTCGACAACCGCTTCGTCAGTCTTCCCAGCGCGGCGAGATAGCTCCCATACCATTGATGCGCGGTTGCGTAGTTTGGATTCAAGTGCGATCGCTTTCTTGAAATGCTGCTCCGCTTCCTCCCACTTCAAATGATAACGATAAGTAACAAAGCCAGCGCTGTGTGCGCTTCAGCCAAACTTTCGTTGATCGAGAGTGCCCTTTTCGACGCGGCTTCAGCCTTTGGAAACGAGTCGTCGGCGGAAGTGACGTTGTAGACATTCAGCAGGAGATAACAGTCGGCAAGTCCCGCGTAAGCGAGACCGTAGTTTTGGTCTCTCTTGATCGCGTCGCCAAAATACTGGATACCGCTCTCAATCCTTCAACTGTTCGCTTATTCCAGTTGTAACGTCCCTGAAGATAGAGCCGATAAGCTTCCGAATCAGGCGAATAGTTTCGCGTCAACTGAGACTGGTCCATGTTGTCCACGCGCGAACGCAGTCTCTCAGACACATCACGCGAAATCTGTTGTGGCAACGCAACAACTTCCGACACTTTCCGATCGTAGCGCTCTCCCCAAATGTGACTGTCGTCTCGCACATCGATCAGCTCGACACGCACCACAGGTTATCCCCTGCTGCACAACAGTGCCGGAAAGAAGGGCATGAACTCCAAGTTCGCGGCCAATCTTTTTCGGATCGGTCTCGCGACCTTTATAATGAAAGACAGTACTTCTGGATTTAACTTTGAGATTCGGCACGCTGAAAGATTGTCGATCAAACTTTCCGTAATTCCGTCTGAAAGATATTCGGTGTTTGGATCGTTGTTCGCGAATGGAAGCACAGCTAGCGAGTTTATCCCGTGGATCGGATTCAGCAGGCCGGTAAGTCTTGATCGAAACGCAACAAAAGCTAGCGCAATAATCAGCAGTATCGCAGCCGTGATTGCTGCGATCTTTGCGCGGCATGGTCCAGAAACCGCTGTGTTTTGTTTCAAGTAAGGCCGGTGGTCGACGCAGTCGCATCCGTCAAGGTATTACCAATGTTCGTGGTATCGACATCGATCTCGCGCAGCACTTCCTGCAAATCGCTGCGCATGTCTTCAATTCGCTGGTAACGATCCTCAGGCACTTTTGCGAGTGATTTATCGAGGATGTCCTGAATGCGACGCAGGAGTGGCGAGTCTTCACCTCTCGCCTCCGCGATGGTTTTGGCTTGTGATAGACGACGGCATAGCGCACGTCGAGAGCCGTCTTCCCGCGGAAAGGCCACGTGCCCGCTAGCATTTCATAAAGCAGGACGCCAGTTGAAAAGATATCCGCGCGATGATCGGCCTTTAATCCCTGCGCCTGCTCGGGCGCGGCGTAAGTTGAAGTTCCATAAGGCACACCGATCTCAGTGAGTTGCGGATCACTCGATACCGTAGTCGGGCTTTCAATTAATTTCGCGAGACCAAAATCGAGTACCTTCACAGTTCCCGAGCGCGTGACCATCACGTTGCGAGCTTTGATATCGCGATGGGCGATCCCACGGCTATGGGCCGCGGCGAGCGCGTCAGTCACTTGGATTGTGATTGAGAGTGCCGACGCAGATCGAGTGGTTGTCCGCCGACGAGTTGCGCGTACGTTGCGTCCTTCGACGTACTGCATCGCGATAAACTGAACGTCGCCCACTTTGTGAAGACCGAAGATGGTGCAGATATTCGGATGATCGAGCGACGAGGCGAGTTTTGCTTCACGTTCAAAGCGGAGCGAGATTAGAGGCGCTGTCGGTGAGACCCGGCGGCAGGACTTTGATCACCGCGGGGCGATCGAGAGTCGTATCCATCACCTTGTAAACGGTGCCCTGGCCACCCTCACCGATTTTTTCGAGGACAAGATAATTGAGGAGGAGTTGCCCGATCATAGGTGAATGGGAGATCGAACTGGCTTTTTCGTTCGCGGCGTATTATATCCAATCTGCGAGATCTGTGGACGGATGAACTCTGTGGTTGCGACCACCATCGAAAACTGCCCCAACTGCGGCACTACGCTGCTCGGCACTCATTGTCACGAATGTGGTCAGAAGAAAATAAATCCAGGTGAATTCTCGCTCAGACGATTCCTGGGACGCCTGTTCAACGATTTCACGGATCTCGAGTCGAACAAAGTTTTAAGAACCCTCTCCGCGATGTTGGTCCGTCCCGGCTTGCTCACTATTGAATACCTTGCAGGGCGAAGAGGCAACTACATTGGTCCAGTAAAACTATACCTCACGTTCAGCGCTCTATATTTTCTTTTTGCGTGGACGGTTTTGTCAGACATGCGAGGCGGCTCCGCGGCAAGGACCGCCAGGAGCCCAATGACGGTGGCAATGGCAAAGCAAAGAGGAATTGATCCTGTTGTCTTGGCCGACAAGATTCACGGCAAGGCAGAGAAGTATGCGAGTGCATTGAGATTTTTCAGCGTGTTGATTTCGGGAACATTCTTGGCTGCACTCTATTTCAGATGAGAAAGTATTACGTTGAGCACCTCGTTTTTTCGCTCTACTACTATTCATTCGACTTCTTCTGCAAGAGTTTATTTGCCCTCGTGTTTCTCGCGACTACGGCCGTTGGTCTGAAGCTGCCGACGGCTCTTTTGAACTTCTTTTATCCTATCGTGCTGGCCTATGTGATTTTCGCGTTGCGCAGGGTTTATCAACAGAAGTGGTTGATCACGGTAGTGAAAGCTGTGGTGCTATTTGCGATGTGAGACAATCCTATTCATTGCCGTAAACATCGGCGGTTACATGCTCGCGTATTCTTTTTTGTGACAGGAGTTGCCCATTTTGAAGATCCTGGTGCTATCAATTCTGACTCTGCTCGCCATGCCGCGCTGGACCATGCAAACAAGCGGCGTGAATGTTCGTTTACGTGGTGTAAGCGCCGTGAGCGAACGAGTTGCGTGGGCGAGTGGCGCAAACTCGACAGTCCTGCGCACTATCGATAGCGGCGCGACGTGGCAGAAACTCACAGTCACGAGCGAAGCTCTCGACTTCCGCGACGTCGATGCCGTCGATGCTCAAACCGCCTGCATTCTCAGTATCGGCAACGGTCCCGCTTCACGTATCTACAAGACAACGGACGCCGGCAAAACCTGGACTTTGCAATTCAAGGCTGAAGAAGAGAAAGCGTTTCTGGACGCAATGTCTTTCTGGGATGCAAAGCACGGCATCGTCTTCGGCGATTCAATCGATCGGCAGTTTTACGTCTTAACGACTTCTAACGGCGGAAGCAATTGGTCGCGTGTGCCTGCAACCAACTTACCCGCCGCGCTCGAGAACGAAGGCGCCTTCGCCGCCAGCGGTACAAACATCGCCGTGTTCGGCAAAACACACGCGTGGATCGGAACCGGCGCCGCAGCGAAAGCGCGTGTGTTGCGTACTTCGGACGCTGGACGTTCGTGGCAAGTCGCAGACACGCCGCTTGCTGCCGGACCTTCGGCGGGAATCTTTTCCATCGCCTTCCGCGACGCAAAACACGGAGTCGTCGCCGGCGGCGATTATCGCAAAGAGCAGGAAGCCGTAGACAATCTCGCAGTCACGAGCGACGGTGGTGTCACGTGGACTCTGGTCAAAGGTTTGTCAGGGTTTCGCTCAGTGGTTACTTACGTACCGGGGACAAAGACACTCGTGGCTCTTGGTCCAGCCGGTGGGGACTATTCGACCGACGACGGCAGAACGTGGACGCCCATCGACGGTTCAGGCTTCGATACGTTTAGTTTCGTTCCGCGGAAGTCAATCGGTTGGGGCGCCGGCAATAAAGGCGTCATCGGGCGGTTGAAGTTTTGATCGACGGAAACTGTTAAAATGCATCGGCTCCCTAAACTTATGACTGAAAACAATCAAACCTGCCCTTGCGGTTCGGGTTCTTCATTTGAAACTTGCTGCGAGCCGATTATCAAAGGCGAGCGTGAGAGCGAGACCGCGGAGGAGTTGATGCGCGCGCGGTATTCCGCTTTTGTTACCGGCGCGATCGATTTCATCGTTTCCTCGACCCATACACGCACGCGGAATGAGATTGATCTTTCTTTCATTCGCGAGTGGTCGCAGACGTCAACCTGGCGTGGTCTACAGATCCTCGAGACGAAGACTGTTGACGACAACAAGGCTTTCGTTTCGTTCGAGGCCCAGTACACGCAGGGAGGAAACGATCATAGCCACCGCGAGAAGAGTGTTTTTGAACGTGAAGATGGAGAATGGCGATTCGTGACGGGCGACGAGCTGAAGAATCCTACCGTCAGGTATGAAACTCCGCGACCCGGCCGCAACGATCCATGTCCGTGCGGATCAGGTAAGAAATATAAGAAGTGCCACGGGGTTTAATTGGATTACATGATCATCTTGCAAATCTTGTTAATCCTGTAAAAAAATGATCGCCTTGCCTTTGCGGGAAGTCATTTCACAGGATTACATGATTATCAGGATTAACATGATTTTTCGAACGCATCGGCCACAAAATAGCTATCAGCCACAAAAGGCACGATCATCATTTAATGATCTTGTGTATTTGTGCGTCCTTGTGGCTTAGTTCCGGAATTCCTGGCTCACCATCAGCCCGCGCATGCCGCCGTCCATGATCCCGATCCCGACGCGGCCAAACTCTCTCCGCAAAATATTTGCACGGTGGCCCGGAGAATTCATCAGACCGGTATGGGCCACCGGCAGAGTCGGAGCGAGCGCGAGATTTTCCCCGCCGCGAGGAAGCGCACATTTGCATCGCGCATGCGATCGAATGGCGTAGCACCTTCCGGCGTGTCGTGTGCGAAGTAACCGCGTGCAAACATGTCAGCCGAATGCCGGCGTGCTACTTCCGTCAACTCCGGATCAGGCGCGAGAGGACTCAGCCCCGCGGCTTGTCGTTCCTGGTTCACGAGGTCCAACATTCGTTGCTCGAGATCGGGCCGCGGCTTGGTCGTCGTAACTGTAAAAGGAAGCGTGACACGTTCGTTTGAGTCCGGCTGGATCGTCAGCATGTTGAGCGAGCGCGCGATTGCGTCGCCGAATACCGGACGAAGCGCCCCCTCAAGACGTTCTGCATAGACTGCCAGACGGTTGACGAGCGCACTCTCGCGCGTCCGTTCGCTCAAACCCTCGCTCAGTGGAAGAGCAAGCAGCAGCGCCGAAACGATCGCGACAGTTATCAGGCCATTCACAAGACCCGGCAGCAGACCCAAAACGTGATTTGTTTGACTCTCGTGAACGTCTTCGGACAGGTTCTTCAACAGCCAGTAGCCAATAGCGTGAACGATGACGCCGGTGAACAGGGCGACGAGGATAAAAGCGATCGGCTGGTCCCAAACCTCGGACCACAGATCAAGACGTGGTCCAAGCCAACGAGCGACGGGCTGGTAGTAGCGTAGTCCCGCGACCAGGCCCAGCACCCATCCCGCAAGGTCAAGCACGGCATGGACAAACCCGCGGCGATAGCCGTTGAGCAGGCTCAACACAATCATGATCACGAGCAGAATGTCGATGAAGTTAATGCTCATAGCAGATTTTTACTCCCCAGATTACAACGCCGATCCGAACTTTTGTTATTCAAAATCAGCAATAGCAATGAGTTTTTGGACTTGTTCCGTGGAGACAAGTGCTTAATACAGCGATAATTACTGCATTTTTGCTATTGCGAAACTTTCACTAGCCTTGGAACGATAACTGCATTCTCACAACCCCACTTTTGTCTCCCCCTGAATGCTGACTCAGCATTCCAAAAGGTAAACACACATACGACACTCCGTTGACGACCGGTTTTAAAAACTATCAACGGTTCACAGACTCAAAGATTCCCTAGCCACAAAGAAGAATCAATGAGCAAAAAAGGGCAAAGAAACCAGGAGATGCTTATGAGCGGAAGCAGATTTGGAAGTCTTTCTCTAGCTTCGTTTCTTGTTTTAATACTGTTCGCCGTGACCGGTTACGCGCAGTCAGGCGGTACTACTGTGCGCGGCACAGTCAGAGACCCGCAGGGCAACGTCGTAAGCGGCGCGAACGTGACCCTAACTGACCCCGAAAGAAATTTCACCCGTACGCAGCCTACCAACGAGGATGGCGCCTACGTTTTCAACGCAATCCCGCCCGGCACTTACAGACTTGAAGTCACCGCAACAGGTTTTAAAACGGCTTCGGCCTCGGGACTGGTTGCCCTGGTCGACGACGCCGACAGTCCGCGACGTGCAACTTGAAATCGGCGCCGTCTCCGAAACGGTAGACGTAACTTCAGGCGCCGAAGCGGCCATCAACACCAGCGACGCGAGTATCGGAAACTCATTCGAGCGGAAACGCATCGTCGAGTTGCCGCTCAACGCGAACAACGTGGTGGGCCTGCTCTCGCTTCAGCCCGGCGTCACTCGCAGCGGTTCCGTAAATGGCGGACGCGCCGACCAGTCAAACATCACCCTCGACGGCGTTGACGTCAACGAACAGCAGGACGGCCTTGACGTGATCACCGACGAAGCGTTTGCCAGCGTCTTGAGAGTGACGCGCGACTCCCTCCAGGAGTTTCGCGTGACTACTACCAATCCGAACGCCGAACAGGGACGTTCGTCGGGCGCGCAGGTTTCACTTGTTACGCGCTCGGGCTCGAATCAATGGCACGGTTCGTTATTTGAAATTCACCGTAACACCGTCACCACCGCAAACGACTTCTTCAACAACGCAGCAGGCGTCGAACGCCCACAGTTGCTGAGAAACATTTTCGGCGGCTCCATCGGTGGTCCAATCAAACAGGACCGCGCGTTTTTCTTCTTCACTTATGAAGGATTCCGCGAAGCAACGGCGACGTCAGTCGTGCGCGAAGTGCCGCTTCCCACCCTGGGCCAGGGCATCGTTCGCTATCGCACGGAAAGCGGGGAAAGCGATCCCGGTTGCCCGGCAGGAACTCCGTCAGGCGTGAATTGTCTGACGCCCGGCGAGATCGAAGGTGCCTACCTCGCAGCGAATGGATCGAGCCCCGGTATCAACCCTGACGCCCTCGCCCTTTTGGCGGGCGCCGCGCAACGGTATCCGGCAAACGACACGACAGTCGGCGACGGCTTGAACACCGGCGGCTTCCGCTTCAACGCCAGGACTCCGACAGAGTTGAACACCTACATCGGCCGGATGGATTTCAATCTCACCGGCAGTCAGACGCTCTTTGTCCGTGGCAACTACCAGAACGACACCATCACACGCGCAGTCTATTTCAGTTCAGACTGCAGTGCCGCCGGCGACAATATTCAGTGTTTCCCGGACACTCCGCCGTTGACTACCTGGAACCATCCAAAGGGACTCGCGGTGGGCCACATCTGGACGGTGAGCAACAGTGTCGTCAACCGCTTCAACTACGGCTTGACGCGCGCATCGTTCACGCAGAATGGTGACTCGACTGAAAACCGGGTCAATTTCCGTTTCATCTTTTCACCGACGGCTTTCGCCCGCACCCTAGTCGAGAACCACGCCGGTTCACAACTTTGTTGACGACGTTTCGTGGGTACGCGGAAATCACACGTTCGGATTCGGCGCGAACGTTCGCCTGATCACGCAACAATCGCATTTCGCAGGGCGCGTCGTTTGACGACGCCGTCATCAATCCTTCGTTCTACAACGCGTCGGGCGCGGTTATCACTGACCCGTTCTCCGACTTTGCCAGTTCGAACGATTTGCGCGATGCGCTCGCATCCGTAATCGGCCGCTACTCGCAGTACAGCGCGAACCTCGTGTACGACGCGAACGGACAACTTCAACCCGTCGGCACGCCCACGGATCGTTCATTCGCCACCCAGGAATACGAAGGTTACTTCCAGGACTCATGGCGTATGCGTCCAAACTTTACTCTGAATTACGGTGTTCGCTGGTCCACTTCGACTCCGGTCTATGAGCGAAATGGACTCCAGGTGGTTCCGAATGTCAGCCTGACGGATTATTTCAATCAGCGCGTGGCGAGTTCGAATGCCGGCGCGCCTTTCACTGACCCGATCACTTTCGACCTCGGCGGCAAGGCAAACAATGCCCCCGGCTACTACAAGCAGGATTGGAACAACTGGGCGCCATCAGTTTCCTTCGCCTGGTCACCGGACCTCGGCGACAACTGGTTTGGCAACGTGTTCGGACGCGAAGGCAAGAGCGTTATTCGCGGCGGCTTCCGCATGACTTACGATCGTATCGGCAGCCACTGGCAGTCAATTTCGATCTCAACAATCTGGCCGGCTTTACTTCCGCTCGTAACATCAACGCAAACACGTTTGACGTGATCGACGCGGGAGCTTGGACCACAATTCAGCGGATCCAATCCGGACGTTCGCTCGCTTCCCTTCCCGGGCGCGGCTGGACCGATCCCAACATCGCTGCAATTCCCGCTGACAGTTGCGTCAGACGAAGATCAGCGCATCGAGGTCTCGCTGGACCAGGGAATCACCACGCCTTACAACTACAGCTTTAACTTCTCCTATGGTCGTGAACTCGGCAAAGGATTGTCGTTTGAAGCCAGCTACGTCGGGACGCTTCGCGCGCAAGCTGCTCGCTTCGCGCGACATCATGCAGCTCAACAACATTCGCGACCCTGCGTCGGGAATGACGTATTACGAAGCAGTCAACGCCCTGGTCGATTTCCGTTATCAGAACCGCGAGATCAACTCCATTCCGTCATATCGCGTTCTTCGACAACATCTTCCCGTTCATGCCTGAGTGGTGGGGAGACACGTCGTTGACGCCGACGCAAGCGGCTTATGCGTTCCTCGCGCCGGCGTCTGTCGGTGGCGACGATACCATCGACTACACGTTCCTTCAGTTGCTCTGGGACGATAGTCCCGACTGCACCACCTGCCCGTTCGGCGGTGGACCGGCGAGAAGTTCAACAACATGTTCTATCAACCACAGTTTGGAGCGCTCTCGGCGTTCTCGACTATTGCGCATTCAAACTACAACTCGTTCCAGCTCAGTTTGCGTCAGCGGCTGGCGTGACGACGTGATGTTTGACTTCAACTACACCCTAGGCCACTCACTCGACAACGCTTCCGGACTGCAGAGTTCCGGCAGCTACGGCGCGGCGTTTATCGTCAACGCATCTGTCCCCGGATCAAAACTACGCCAGCTTCGGATTTCGATGCCCGGCACATCATCAATGCCAACTGGGTGGTCGGACTTCCGTTTGGTCGTGGCAAGCGATTCCTGAGCGATGCGAACAGCTTTGTGGAACAGGCATTCGGCGGCTGGCAGACCACCGGAATTTTCCGTTGGAACAGCGGACTGCCGATTCAGACTCCGTTCGATTGCTGCGTTTGGGCCACGAACTGGAACGTGCAGTCAAACGGCGTTCGAGTTGCGCCGGTGCAGTCGTCTCCGACAAGTGAGGGACAGCCGAATATCTTCAGCGATCCGCTCGCGGTCTATCGCAGTTTCAGACCGGCGCGGCCCGGCGAAGTTGGCGACCGAAACGTGCTGCGTGCTCCGGGTTACATCTCGCTCGACATGGGACTTTACAAATCGTTCAAGATGCCCTGGGAAGGTCACGCATTGCAGTTCCGTTGGGAGGTATTCAACGTCACCAACACGCAGCGGTTTGATGGGTTGACAATCTCCGATCTGGGTTTGGGAACGGATCCTTTCCTCGGCGGTAATCCGAATTCCGACTTCGGACGCTTCACCTCAACTCAGGCTCCTTTGAATGAAACCAAAGCCGGACGCGTAATGCAGTTTGCGCTGCGGTACACGTTCTAAAGCCTCTTCACAAACTGCAAACCCGCAACGCCGCTTCGTTATCCAAACGAGGCGGCGTTCCTTTAACTACCCTTTGTGATTTTGTGCCTCTTATTGCATGATTCCTGAGGTCACTGTAATCTGTGGCCGATGCTTCAGTTCCTGAACATCTCCAACATAGCTTTAATCGATGATATGCAGGTTGAGTTTGATAGCGGTCTCAATCTGCTTACCGGTGAGACTGGATCCGGGAAGTCGATCATCGTTGATGCGCTCGGCGTGCTGATCGGCGGACGATTCACGAGTGAGATACTGAAGTCGGGCGCCGAACGCGGATCGATCGAAGGTCTGTTTTCAGTCACGCCAAATCCCGAGCTCGAACGTCATACTCGAAAACGCCGGTCTTGCTTCGACCACCGAGCTGATCATTCGTCGCGAAATTTCTTCGACGGGTCGCAATAAGATCTTCATCAACAACCAACTCGCCACACACTCGCTGCTGCGCGATCTGCGCCCTTTTCTCGTGGACATTCACGGACAGGGAGATCAGCAGACGCTCTTCAATCCCGAAACGCATCTCGAGCTGCTGGACGCTTTCGCAGGTCACGCGTCGTTGCGCGCTGAAGTTGGCGAGGCGTACCGAGAGCTGGACCACTTTGCGGCGCGAGCTCGACGCGTTGCGTCATGACGAAGCGGAGAAGTTTCAACTCGTCGATACTTTGAAGTTTCAGATCGCCGAACTGGAGCGAGCGGCAGTTGTCATCCGGGCGAAGATGAACGGCTTGAAGAAGAGCGACGGCGTCTCTCGAACGTCGAGAAGTTGACGACGCTCTGCCAATCAAGTTATAGCCGCATTTACGAAGACGACGATGCGGCGCTCACGCGCGTACGGCAGACGCTGAAAGACGGTGAAGCAACTCGCGGAGTATGAAACGAGTTTCCGCGAATATCTGGAAGGATTGGAATCGGCGCGTGCCGTGCTCGAGGATCTCTCGTTCTTGCTGCGCGATTTCGCCGATCGGCTTGAATTCTCTCCGGCTCGGCTGGCGGAGATTGAAGATCGGTTGGCTGAACTTTCCCGGCTCAAACGCAAGTATGGCGGATCGATAGCGGCGACACTCGATCACCTCGCGCGCTCCGAAGATCGGTTGCGACAGATCGAGACGTCGGATGAACGTGAAGAGGAGTTGAAGCGTGAGCTCGCCGCTGCGCGGGAACATTATCTCGATCGTGCGCGGAAGTTGCACAAGGAACGCGTGCGCGCGGCGAAGCGGTTTGAGCAGGCAGTTGAAAAAGGAATCGGCGAAGTGGCGTTGGATCAGCGCGCGGTTTCAGGTCCAGGTTACTGATGAATGTCGAAGCGGCCGGGCACAAAGGGCATCGACCACACTGAGTTTTACTTTTCCGCGAACGTCGGCGAAGAGGTTAAGCCGTCTGGCGCGCGTGGCGTCGGGCGGTGAAGCGTCGCGTTTGATGCTGGTGCTAAAGACTGTGGCGAATGGTTCGCAGTTTCCGCGCACGATCGTTTTCGACGAGATCGATACAGGGATTGGCGGTCGCGTCAGCGAAGCGGTCGGCATCAAACTCAAGAAGCTTTCGCAAACGAACCAGGTATTGTGTGTCACGCACCAGCCGCAGATTGCGCGCTTTGCCGACAGCCATCTGGTGGTGCAAAAAGAGGCTTTGAAGGGCCGCACGCAGGTGAGCGTCGGTAAGCTCGATAAGGCGGGCCGCATCGAGGAGATGGCGCGCATGCTCACCGGCGCCGAGATCACCGACAGCGCCCGCAGGCACGCGAAGGAGTTGTTGAAAAAATAAAGGCAGTTTCCTCCAAAGGCGCAAAGACGCAAAGTTTTTCGCTTGATCCTTTGCGCCTTTGCGTCTTTGCGAGGACAATCTTTCTATGAGCACTGAACCAAATAAAGTCATCTATTCAATGGTCGGCGTCAGTAAGTTTTACGACAAGAAGCCGGTCCTCAAAGACATCTATCTCTCTTATTTCTACGGCGCGAAGATTGGCGTCATCGGATTGAACGGCTCCGGTAAGTCGTCTCTGCTACGCATACTCGCCGGTGTCGATAAAGAGTTCAACGGCGAAACCGTGATCTCGCCCGGCTTTACCGTTGGTTATCTCGAGCAGGAGCCGTTGATCGACGACTCACGCACCGTCCGTGAAGTTGTGGAAGAAGCAGTTCAGGAAACTGTAGACCTGCTGAAGGAATTTGAAGAGATCAACGCGAAGTTTGGCGAGGAAATGTCCGACGACGAAATGGCTGCGTTGCTCGAACGCCAGGGCGAAGTCCAGGAAAAACTCGACGCGCAGGACGCCTGGGACCTCGATTCGCGACTCGAGATGGCGATGGATGCCCTGCGTTGCCCGCCTCCTGACACACCGGTGAAGGTTCTGTCGGGCGGCGAACGCCGGCGTGTCGCGCTATGCCGTTTGCTGCTGCAAAAGCCCGACATTCTTTTACTCGACGAGCCTACAAATCACCTCGATGCGGAGTCGGTCGCGTGGCTCGAACATCATCTGCAGAGTTACGCGGGCACGATCATCGCAGTCACTCACGATCGATATTTTCTCGACAACGTGGCCGGTTGGATCCTCGAACTCGATCGCGGCCAGGGCATTCCCTGGAAAGGAAACTACACTTCCTGGCTGGAACAGAAACAGGAACGCCTGCGACGTGAAGAGAAGTCGGAAAGCGAGAGACAGAAAACTCTGCAACGCGAACTCGAGTGGATTCGCATGTCGCCGAAGGCTCGTCACGCAAAAGGCAAAGCCAGAATCAATTCGTACGAAGACATGCTGCGACAGGAGATCATGAGAAGCGACGCGAAGATCTGGAGATTCACATTCCGCCCGGGCCGCGTCTCGGCAACGTCGTGATCGAAGCCGAACATGTCAACAAAGGCTATGGCGAGAACCTGCTCGTCGACGATATGAATTTCGCGCTTCCGCCGGGAGGCATCGTCGGCGTGATTGGTCCAAACGGCGCGGGCAAGACGACGTTGTTTCGAATGATCACCGAACAGGAACAGCCTGACGCAGGCACGATTCGGAAAGGCGAAACTGTTGTGCTCGCGTACGTCGATCAGAGCCGCACGCTCGATCCGCAGAAATCGATCTGGGAAGAGATCACCGGCGGCGACGACATGTTGAAACTCGGCCCGCGCGAAGTGAACTCGCGTGCTTACGTCGCGCGCTTTAACTTTTCCGGTTCGGATCAGCAGAAGAAGGTCGGAATGTTGTCCGGCGGCGAACGCAACCGCGTTCATCTCGCGAAGATGTTGAAAGAAGGCGCGAATGTGTTGCTGCTGGACGAGCCGACGAACGATCTCGACGTCAATACACTGCGCGCGCTGGAAGAGGCGCTGGAAAACTTTGCCGGCTGCGCCGTGGTTATTTCGCACGATCGCTGGTTTCTCGATCGGATCGCCACGCACATCCTGGCGTTCGAGGGCGACAGCAAAGTCGTCTGGTTCGAAGGCAACTACTCGGATTACGAGGCGGACAGAAAAGCGCGGCTCGGAGCCGCTGCCGAAACACCGCACCGGATCAAGTACCGCCAACTGACTCGCTAACCTCCTTGGAGTGCGGCGGCCTGGCGCCGCTTTGTTATCGATCACGCCTGATCGAGACCAAAGCGGCGTCAAGCCGCCGCACTCCAAGGACGCGTTCAAGTTACTTAACGTACTCAGCCGGATTCTCCTTCGCCTTCTCCGCACACTCGTCACAGCAGACCGTGATCTCTTTTCCCGCCACAGTCACCTTGAACGAGCTCGCCGGGACCACTGCGATCGATGTGACAGCAGTAGTCGTGCACGCTGACGATGGGACTCTCGTGCAGCGGTCGAAAAACAATTTCCGTTTTCGCGATCATCGGGCACAAGTGCTATCGTACTACACGCCACAAACAGCACGGAAAGCACTAATAATCAGAGACAAAATGAGGCCCCTATGAAAAAGATTTTTGTCGCTATCTCCATTCTTCTGATTGTCGTCACAGCAGTCGCGGCACAGGGTGAACTGTCAGACATTCGAAACTTTCTGCGTGTGAACAAAGACTTCTGCACCGGCGGGCAGCCGCGGCTCGAGCACCTCGAGAAACTGAAAGCGGAAGGCGTCAAGAGCATCATCAACCTGCGGCAACCGAGCGAACATCGCGCCGCGGAAGAAGAAGCGAAGGCAAAAGAGCTAGGCTTGCGCTACTTCAATATCCCCGTCGCCTTCGGTAAACCGAACGAAGATCAGGTAACGGAATTTCTGAAGATCACCGACGATCCGGAAAATCGTCCGATGTTTATTCACTGCACGGCGGCGATTCGTGTCGGAGCGTTCTGGATGATCCGGAGAGTGCTGCGCGACGGTTGGAAGATCGAAGACGCGGAGGCTGAGGCGGTGAAGATTGGCCTGCGTGAGAGTCCGCACTGGAACGAGTTCGTGCGCCAGTACATTGAGAAACACCGCAAGCCGGCGGCGGCGTCACTCCCTTCTCATCCTTTATCGTTCGGCATTTTTCAGGCGCGTTTCGATCCGGCAGGCACTTTCACAATGGAAGGCGATCGCTGGCCCAAGTTAAACGGAAGCTGGAAGCTGCAGGGCTCTGAAATCGAGATGGCGATGAGCGGCGGGCCAGGCGGCTGTGATGGACCAGGCAAATACCGTATTGACACTGATGGAAAACGGATCTCGTTCAATCTCGTCGCCGACGAGTGCAGGCCACGCCAGATGATTCTCGACGGCAGCACGTGGTTGCCCGCGGGTGAAGCTGCTGCCAAGCCGGTCAGAAAAATAAAGACCACCTTCGCCGAACGCCCGCGTTCCCGGGCTGAAATGAACAAAGGAGGCTGGCCTTCGTTTCGTGGTCCACACGCCTCCGGCGTCGCCGACGGGCAGAATCTTCCGGACGAGTGGAACGCAAAAACCGGTCAGAACATTCTCTGGCGTACGCAGATTCCCGGCCTGGCCCACTCGAGCCTGATCGTCTGGAGCAATTGGGTCTTCGTGACAACAGCAGTCAGCACCGACCCGAAGGCATCATTTCGTCCGGGCCTTTACGGTGACGGGGACGCTTCAAAAGATCGCTCGCATCATCGTTGGCTCATCTACGCTCTGGATAAGCGCAACGGCAAGATCCTCTGGGAACGAACCGCGTACGAGGGTGAGCCGTTGGAAAAACGTCACATCAAAGCCACGTACGCCAACGCCACTCCGGTCACTGACGGACGCATCGTCGTCGCGTGGTTCGGATCGCAGGGCGTGCATGCCTACGACGTCAGGGGGACTTTCCTCTGGAAAGTTGATGTGGGACGCGTGAACATGGGCGCCTACGATTTGCCCACGTACGAATGGGGTCCGGCGAGTTCGCCCATCATCTGGAAGAATCTGGTGATCCTTCAGTGTGACACGCAGACGGATTCGTTCCTGCTTGCACTGGAGGCAAGTACAGGCAGGATGGTTTGGAAAACCGATCGCGATGAAATCCCTTCGTGGGGAACGCCGACAATCATAACCACTCCGAAAGGCGACGAACTCGTCACAAACGCTTCAAACTTCATTCGCGGATACGATCCACGCACTGGGAAGGAACTCTGGCGTCTCGGTAAAAGCTCCAAGATAACTGCGCCCACACCGATCTTTGCAGACGACCTGCTCGTGGTCGCGAGTGGACGTGGACCAGAACGCCCGATCTTCGTCGTCAAAGCAGGCGCGCGCGGCGATCTCACTTTGCCTGATGGAAAAACGAGCAGCGAAGCGATTCAATGGAGTAGAACAGGCCGTGGCTCCTACATGCCAACGCCGCTTATCTACAACGGCATTCTTTACGTGCTCGCAAACAATGGGACCTTCGACGCTTACAATCTGAAAACGGGCGATGAGATTTATCGAGTGAGACTTCCAAACGTGGGCAGCGGGTTTAGTGCGTCGCCCGTCGCGGCCGACGGCAAGATCTATTTGCCAAATGAAGATGGAGAAATTCTGGTGGTTTCCGCGGGCGAGAAGTTTGCGCACGTCGCGACAAACTCGATGGGTGAGTTGCTGATGGCAACGCCGGCGCTATCGGAGGGTGTGATGTACGTGCGTTCGGCGGGAAGTATTTTCGCCATCGGCCGGAAGAAGTAAAAGCGGGGGCAAGCCCCTCTTCCTGACTTGTTCAGTTTTGCGGTTGCAAATCTTCCTGACTTGTTCAGTTTTGCGGTTGCAAGTCTTCCTGACTTGTTCAGTTTTGCGGTTGCAAATCTTCCTGACTTGTTCGAGTTTGCGGGTGCAAAATTTTCCTGACTTGTTCCAGTTTTCCTGACTTGTTCCAGTTTTCCTGACTTGTTCCAGGGTTCAAGGACTAGAACAAGTCAGGAAGGGGGGCTTGCCCCCGCCTTCTGAAGGGTTACGGGGTGACCTGCATATCGCCGCCGCCGTACTTGAAGTCAGGAAATTCAAACGAGGCGAGCGGGAAACTCCTGCAACCTACAACCTGGCCCGAAGTGATGCGCCATCCCATCGGAATTCCCTTATCGTCACGGCGTTCGAAATCGGTGGCGAGCCAGGTCAACTCGGCGCCTTTGTCGTCGTCACGTTCGGCGTCGGTCGGCACCCAACCTTTTTCTGTCTCGCGGAAAATGCCCCATGCGAGTTTGTCGCGGGATCCTTCGAGTCCGTTGTCTTCAATCACCAGCAACACACGTAGCCCAATCGCACTCGGAACATTTGACTCGAAGATTTGACCGCCAATCACCGCTGTATTTTTAAGCACGTCCATGCAGTCAAACTTCGCCCTCACTATCACACCCTCGGTTTTGGGCCGTTCCGAAGAGTCAGGATCCTCGACGAAAATCGCCGACGGGTCGCTGAACGTCATTTCGCCCGCGGCTTGACCGTCAAGCTGTCCGCTGGCCTTAAATTCAACAAACTTTGTTTCACCGTCGTCCATAATAAATTTGAAAGAACCGGCGGCTGCGGTTTCTTCGGCGTTTGCTGAAACCAGGCCCGGTACAGCAAGACACACCAGCATCAATGCCATCACAAAAGCGCCTATAATGATCTTCATGAGAAGGTCTCCTAAGGGGTTGGACAGTTTTATATGAGGACTTTGATAGGTCAAAGTCGATTTGCACTACGCTAAAAGAATGAACAGGATACGGCTACACCTACTAACGCGTATTTTTTCGCGTTTCCGGTCACATTTTTTTCATCGCTGGTGTCGGGGCGGTTACTGTAACTGGAGAACGGCCCGGTGACAAGAGTATTTCGGACCATCAGCCGCCTGGGAGGGCAAGATAATTTCCCGCCCAATCGTGCGTTTGAACTGCAAGTCTGTAAAATACTAGCCACAGATGATTGAAGTACTAAACCTCGTAATCGTATTTTTGCTGGTCCTGGCAAACGGTTTCTTTGTCGCTTCGGAATTCGCGCTCGTTGGCGTGCGTCGCTCGAGAATCGAAACACTCGCGAAGTCGGGCAATCTCAAAGCGAAACGCCTCTTGCCTCTAATCAGCAATCTCAACGCGTACATTTCCGCGACGCAGCTCGGAATTACACTCGCGTCACTCGCCCTTGGCTGGATCGGAGAGCCGGCGGTGGCCCATCTGCTCGAAGCCCCACTCAAAGGCCGCATCTCCGACACTTTGCTGCACACGATCGCTTTTACAATCGCGTTCAGCATCATCACCTTTCTTCACATCGTGCTGGGTGAGCTGGCGCCAAAGACTCTCGCACTCGAACGCGCCGAAAAGACCGCACTCGCGATCGCTCTGCCGATGCAAATCTTTTACCGGATCTTCCGTTGGCCCATACAGGTGCTCGATTGGGCCGGCACACGCACTGTGCGACTGTTTGGTTTGCACCCTTCGGGTAGTCATGCATCGATCTACACAGAAGAAGAGTTGCGGCAACTGATCGATATTTCGCGGCAGAGCGGTCATCTCGAAGACGACGACCAACGACTGATCAATCGCGTGCTCGATTTCTCTGACGCACAGGTACGCGAAGCAATGATTCCGCGCACAGCAGTCTCAGCGCTTCCAGTCACTGCGACGCTCGACGAAACACGCGAAGCATTTCGCAGTCTCGGTTATTCGCGTCTTCCGGTTTACGAAGACAATCTCGACAACGTGCTCGGCGTTTTAGTGCGACGGGATCTTGAACCTTATCTCGAACACTCAGACGCGCCACGCAACTTCAATCTCCGCGATTTGATTCATGCGCCGCAGTTTATTCCGACAAGCGCGCGTCTCGGCGCCGCGCTGAAACAGATGCAGGCCAAACGAATCCATCTCGGTTTCGTCGTCGACGAATACGGAGGACTCGAGGGCATCGTGACGCTTGAAGATCTGCTCGAGGAGATTGTCGGAGAGATCAACGACGAGTTTGACGAAGAAGTACGCGGGCAGATATTAAAAGAAGAAGACGGCGCCTACCTTTTGAGCGGTATGCTCACGGTGCGCGACGCCAATCGCCAGCTTCATCTCGATTTGCCTGAAGACCGTGGCTACACCACCCTCGGCGGTTTTCTGATGGCCCAGGCCGGACGTTTGCCGCAAACGGGCGAAGTGGTTGAATATCCGGGGATGACGTTTCGCATTGAACGGCTCGAGGGCCGCCGCATCCGTCGCGTGCGTTTGCAAAAGGAAGCCAAGCCTTCGTCCATGACAGCCGGAGCGCTCTAGCAAACAAATACTCAGATTGGGAGTTGCAGAATGGCAGAACAGAAAACCAAGCCCACGCAGGCGAGTGTCAAAGAGTTTCTGAATCAGATCCCGGATGAGGAGCGGCGGCAGGACTGTTTCGCCGTGGCGAAAATGATGGAGGAGATCACCGGCGAGAAACCACAGATGTGGGGCCCGAGCATCGTCGGCTTCGGCCTCTATCGTTACAAGTACGCGAGCGGGCGTGAAGGCGACTGGCCCATTGCCGCATTCTCACCACGCAAGAAAGATTTGACGCTCTACATCATGATGGGCCTGGAGAACCATGAGGACCTGATGGAAAAGTTGGGTCAGCACAGCACGGGCAAGGCGTGCCTGTATATCAAGCGACTCGCCGACGTCCACGTTCCAACGTTGAAGAAACTGATCAAAATGTCAGTCAAGAAGTTTGAGCCTCAGCGAGTGAAGCCCTGATCCTGTAAATCTTGAAAATTCTGTCAATCCTGTCTAACGCGGCCGTCCATTTTATTGATCTCTACACCATCACTAACGATCACCACCTCACCGGCAATCGCCGGCGCTTCGGAACTCACCCCTAACGCCGTTAACCATCGCACTTTTCTTTTCTTCTGTTCCATCCGCAGCAGATACGATTGCTGCCCGCTCACCTCGTACAACAGGAACAGATCACCCTCGTGCTCGAGAAAGTAAACACGCTCGAGCCGATTCTTTCCTCCGACCTTCAAGTTGAAGACCTTCCGCATTCCTGTGCGCGAAGCAACTTCACCCATGCCGTCCTGCCGGATTGTGTAATTGCCCACGGAGGTTGAGAACAGGAAGAAGGAACGTGCATTGGGTTCACCGACCTGATTGGCAAGCTCAAACGCTTCCCTCGTCCGGACAGACCCTTGCGCCAACGACAGGGAAAGCAGCACGCCCAGGCAAACCAACACCACCTGCTTCATAATTTTTTCTCCTTTGGCGGGGCGGTGAGGTGAATGCCAGTTTACTACATTTCTCAGCTATTGCTCGCGGCATCGTGGGGGCGCATAATCTCCCGACATCCCCCGTCGCTCAAATTGTGGGGGTGAAACATGGAAAAACGGCGGTTGATACAGATCGAGGAATACATTCTCGGCTTCTTTCAGTCAGAACATCGCACACGAATTCTTGCTAAAGAGCTCTTTGCCAGCACCGGCAGCGTTGCCAATGCCGACCTCGTCCGGGCTCTCGAAGACCTGGAAAAGAAGGAACGCCTGCTCGTGCGCCACACGACCGAAGGCAATGATTACATTTCGTTAACGTCCCTGGGCGCAGATCAACTGGGACTGACGCAAATTGATTTTCATGATGATTCGCCGGCGATGCCGCACCCGCCGAAGAGCGCGACCAAGGGAACGTGAATAACCCCGGAGAACAGGATTGAGCAAAGAGATCGGGCGGATCAAGGAAATCTTTCGCTACCCGGTAAAATCCATGGCAGGTGTTCAGCTCGAAAGCGTTGGCCTCGGCTTTCATGGCCTGAACGGCGATCGCCGGTTTGCATTTCGGCGGCTCGCGGATCAGAGTGGGTTTCCCTGGCTGACTGCAAGTCGACTCCCTGAGCTACTGCTCTACAAGCCGATGGGCGAGGCTGCAGTCGACAAGGATCTTCCAACACATGTTCGCACGCCGGACGGTGCGGAGCTGGAACTCACCAGTGAGGGTCTGCGAAACGAAATCGCGCAGCGTCACGGGAGTCCCGTGGAGATGATGCAACTCAAGCATGGCATCTTCGACGACGCAGCCGTTTCACTGATCAATATGGCAACCGTTCGCGAGGTGGAACGCGAGGCCGAGCGCCGCCTGGACATATTGCGCTTTCGACCAAACATTGTTATTGAAAGCGATGGCGCGGAGCCATTCGCGGAAGATCAGTGGGTCGGAAAAACTTTGAGTTTCGGAACTGACGATCAGGCGGCGGCGGTGAGTGTTACGATGCGCGACCTCCGGTGCGTCATGATCAACCTGGATCCCGAAACCGCCGAAGCCGACAGCAGCGTGATGAAAGCCGCCATTCGCCTGAACGCAAATTACGCCGGCGCCTATGCGACGGTCATCCGCCCGGGCGGGCTGCGGGTCGGCCAGAACGTATATATGGTTTGAGAAGATCTTCCTCGCAAAGGCGCAAAGCGCTGGCGCGTTTCTAAAAGAGCTTTCTTTGCGCCTTGCGCCTTTGCGAGGAAACTTTTGAAGACATGAAACCAGCAGCTTCCCTTCTCCTGGTGCTCCTCGCCTGTTTTGCCGTAGCGGCTCAGGAATCTCCCGCCGCGGAGGAAAACTCCCTGTGGGAAGTCCGCGACAAGCGAAATGCGCTGCTGGTGATATTTAAATCGCGTGTGCTCGACGTCAGCGATCGTGAAGGTGCGATCATCGAGGACGTGCTGAAAGCCAATCCTGAACCAAGGGGCATTTATCGCTGGGTCTACAGCCTACTTGGTAAAAAGCTCAACAAGTACATCCACAAATATGGCAGCCTGAGTCCGGCCAAAGATTTGGCGGACGCGGATTACGTGATCTTTTTCAACGTCGTCGAGTTTCGCAGAATCCTGAATAACTACTACCCGTACGGGGAACTATTTGTGATCGTCAAAGGTTCTCCGGAAACGCTGAAACCACCCCGCATCGTTTGGAAGGCAAAGAAAGTGCAGTTTGCCGACGATGCCATTCGCGATCTAATCAGAGACCTCAAAGTCCTTCGCGGCGAAAGTTAAATTCGCCCGCCAAAGGTTTGCAACTCCCGCAGGACGTTCGCGTGTAACGGACGTGCAACTTTTTGGCTTTCAAATTCACTAACGTGGATGACGTTTCACTAAGTTGCCTTTTCGGGAAAGTCATTTCACAGGATTACATGATTATCAGGATTGACAAGATTTTCGTGCAAAGCGCCGTGAAAACGTAGATCGTTCTTCGAGTCCAGACCGTCCGGACTTGCTTTGCTTTCTCACCGATTTAGCCATAAGGGAATTCCCGATGTTCACCAGGATTCTGCATGGAGCAATTCTGTATCTCGGTCTTGCTTCCTTCGCTTTAGCCCAGCAAAACACGGGCGCGCTCAAAGGCACAGTCACTGACCCACTCGGCAGTCTCGTGGTTGGGGCGAAAGTAACCGTGCGAAACGCCCGCGGCGTCCTGACCAGTGCGAACACAAACTCCGCCGGAGTTTATCGAGTTCAGACGCCTCGATCCGGGAACGTATGAGTTTAGGGTGATCGCGCCGGGATTCAGCATGTTTGAAGTTAAGTCCGTTGAGATCGGGCTGCGAGAGTTAAAGACACTGAACGCGGAACTCGACGTCGCCTTCGAAGAACAGCAGGTCACCGTCGACGATCGAAACATCAGCACGGATTCCGACAACAACGCCAACGCCGTAGTCCTTCGCGGCAAAGACCTCGAAGCCCTGCCGAATGATCCACAAGCTCTCGCGGCGGCGTTGCAGGCGATGGCTGGTCCCACTGATCCCGAGGGCGGAGGCCAGGCGCAGGTTAAAGTCGATGGTTTTTCAAATGGGCAGATTCCGCCGAAGGAAGCAATCCGCGAAGTTCGCATCAACAACAATCCATTTTCAGCGGAGAACGAGTTTCCGGGCTGGGGCGGCATCGAGATCTTTACACAACCCGGCGCTGACAAGTGGCACGGCTCGGTGAGCTTTGACTTCAACGACGAGAGTCTGAATTCCCGGAACCCATTCACGACGCGGCGCGCGCCTTATCAACAACGCGCTTACAACCTGAATCTCAGCGGTCCGGTCGTTCCGAAGAAAGCATCCTTCTCCGTTTATTTCGGCCGTTACGTCAGCGACGCGAATTCGATCGTCAATGCGACGATATTGGACCCCATAACGCTCGAACCGGTGGTTGTTAATCAGTCGTTCGTGACTCCCGACGTCAATCACTACGGGACCGCGCGTTTTGACCTCAAGGTCAACAAGATGCACACCCTTGTGGGCCGCTTCAATTACAGTCAATCGACTCAGGACTTGCAGGGGATTGGAGGCTTCTCACTGCCCACGCGTGCCTATCGCGGGAAACGAAGCAACTTCATCGTGCAGTTTACCGAGACTGCGGTCATCAATGAGAAGACGATCAACGAAACACGCTTTCAACTGATCCGCAATCGCTTTAATCAAACCAGCGTCCTGAATGAGTTTGCCTTGAATGTGCTCGACTCATTCTTCGGCGGCGGCGCACAGGTGGGTTCTTCATCCAACGCGCAGGACCGCATGGAGCTACAGAACTTCACGTCGTGGTCCACGGGTAATCACTTCGTAAAAGTCGGCGCGCGGCTGCGACATGCGAAGATCGACAGCATTTCTCCGGCCAACTTCGGCGGCACTTACACTTTTGGCGGCGGCCCTGGTCCAAAACTGGACGAGAACGATCAGGTCGTCAATGGTCCAAACGGATTACCGGAGATCATCGAGCTCAGCAGTCTTGAACGTTACCGACGCACACTCGCCTTCTCCCGCGCCGGAATGAGTCCCGCGGCAATTCGTCTGCTCGGTGGCGGCGCGACGCAGTTTTCCATCGCCGGCGGCAATCCGGAAGCGGAGGTTAAGCAAACGGACGTCTCGTTCTATTTCCAGGATGAATGGAAAGTGCGTCCCAACTTCACACTCTCGCCGGGTCTGCGTTACGAAAACCAGAACAATATCGACAGCAACTTCAACTTCGCTCCGAGGATTGCGTTTGCATGGTCGCCGGTGTTTGGCAGTAAGAAGGCCGCGACTCCCGCAGCAACAACAGTGCCCGCAGGTGGTACAGCCGCAGCGACGCCTACATCTTCGCCGGCGCCCGCTCCTGCCCCTGCACCCGCGCCTGCCGGACCACCAAAGACTGTCTTCAGAGGCGGCGCCGGATACTTTTACAATCGGATCTCGGAAGACATCACGTTGCAAGCCACTCGTTTCAACGGCACCAACCAGCAGCAGTTTCTAATTACCGATCCAACCGTTCTGAACCTGTTTCCGGTCGTTCCCGGAATCGAACTGCTCGATGCTTTTGAGCAACCGCAAAATCGTCGCGTTATTTCTGATGATCTCGGCACGACGCGCTCCCTGCGCCTGATGTTCACCGTCGAACGTGTGCTCCCTGCAAACGTAAAACTCTCCCTCACTTACATGCACGCACGTACCGACCGCACGCTGCGGGTGGTGAACATCAACGCGCCGCTCGGCGGCACTTTCATCCCCGGCATCCCGAACAGCGGCGTGAGACCGCTCGGCGCGGACGCGGGAAATCTTTTCGAATACGAGGCGAACGGCCACGCAATCAGTAATAACTTAAGCGTCAACATCAATGGCACGGTGAAGAAGGTCAATTTCTGGGGCGGTTACAATCTAAGTAAATCGAGGAGCACTGACAGCGGCGCCACCGGTTCGCCTTTCGATGCTTACGATTTCAGCCAGGAGTATGCGCGCGGTAATTTCAGCGCCTTGAGCTTCTTCTACGCGGGCGGTAGTTACACGCTGCCGGGGGCGGTGAACCTAAACGTGTTTTCAATCGGCAGCTCAGGCTATCCGTTCAACATAACCACCGGCCGCGACACAAACGGCGACACACTATTTAGCGAGCGACCTGCCTTCGCAACTGATTTGAGTGACCCCGATGTCGTCGTCACACCGCTGGGCGCATTCGACCCGACTCCTTCACCGGGCCAAACCATCATTCCCAGAAACTTCGGACGTGGTCCAGCTTTCATTTCCATCAATATGAGCGCCGGTAAGTCGATCAAGTTTGGCAGGGCCATCGAACCACCCGCTCCACCGCCCGGCGCTCCGCGCACCACCGACGCAAGCGCGGGCGAAAATAAACCGGCGCCGACACCACCGATCCAGCGTCCCTACGCCCTCACGTTCTCGTTAAATGCCAACAACATCTTCAACCGGACAAACAAGGGAACACCCGTCGGCAACATGACCTCGCCTTTCTTCTTGCAGTCTCCGTCGGGTTCAAATAACTTCTCTTTCGGTCCGGGAGGTAACTCAGGCGGAAATCGAATTATCACCGTGAGAGTGAGGTTGAGTTTTTAACGGGAGCGAGTTTCAGCATAGATGCTTACACACATAGTGGTCTGGAAGTATCGAGACGACGTCGAACAGTTTGCTCGGGAAGAACATGTAAACCTGCTGCGCAACCTGGGAGGGATCATTCCTGAAGTTCAGAGCCTTTCGGTTGGCTTTGACTCGCTTTTTCTGCCGCGCTCATACGACACCGGACTTGTCGCTGTCTTTGCAGACAGGACCGCACTCGACGCTTACACCATTCACCCGGAACACGTTAAAGTCGCGGAATTCGGCAGAAGCATCAGCGAGCACGTTGCCTCCGTCGATTTCATCGATTGACGGTTTTCTCTGCGGCGGCAGAGAAGTTTGCGATGCGCTCGAAGAAGAAGTTTATTCTTTTAATCATCCTCCTGCTGCTGTTTCTATCGCAGGTTCCATTTGCCTACCGTCGCTACAAGCTCCGCCTGCTAAGTTCATCAATCCAGGAACTGCATTCGCGACGAACCGTGCCTGACCCAAACAGCGGTTTTGTCGACTACAAGGGCGTGGTCCATGTCCACTCCTTCCTGGGAGGCCACAGCTCTGGAAGTTTTGGAGAGATCATCTCCGCCGCCCGCGCCAATCAATTGCAGTTTGTGATCATGACGGAGCATACGGAGAAGGACTACGACACTGCCGCAATGACGTTGCGCGGCATGCATGGCGGCGTTCTCTTTATCAATGGCAACGAAGTGAGTGCGGAAAATGGCGATCGACTGCTCACACTTCCGGGAGACGTCGCGATTGTGGCCTATCCGGAAGAGTTCAAAAACTGGGACACCGCAGGGCTTGATGGCGTGGAGGTCTACAATGTCTTTACAAACGCGAAACAGGCCAGTCCGTTCGTGGCATTCTTCGATGTGCTGTGGTCGCAGCGCAGCTATCCGGAGCTGATCTTCGCGCACTATCTGCAACGCCCGGATGAGAACCTGAAAAAGTGGGATCAGGCTTTGTCGCGATCGCGGTTGACAGCCATCGCCGGCAACGATGCTCATGCAAACATCGGCGTCAGTTTAAATGACAGTTCGGGCAACAAGCTTTTAGGTATCCAGCTCGATCCTTACGAGACGAGTTTTCGGCTCGTGCGTATGCATGTGTTGCTCGAACAGGGCAAACCGCTCGATGCAACAACGCTGATGGACGCGGTGAAGGCCGGTCATTGCTTCCTGAGTTTCGATTTCCTCGGCGATCCTGCAGGGTTCGCTTTCGAAGCGGAAAATGCGGGCGAACGAAAGATTCAGGGCGATGAGATTGCGCTGCTGGACGGGACACGGCTGAAGGTGCAAACGCCTGTTCCGAGCCGGATTGTTGTGTTCAAAGATGGCGCGGCGATTCTGGACGAGAACGGGAGCGTCGTTAAGGAAGTGGCCGTTACGGAGCGAGGGATATATCGAGTCGAGGTCTATTTGCCGCAACTCGGCAACCTGCCCTGGATCATCTCAAACCCGATCTACGTCCGGTGACCTTGGAGTGCGGCGGCCTGGCGCCGCTTTGTAATCGATGACGCTTGATCGGGGTAAAGCGGCGTCAGGCCGCCGCACTCCAAGGTTTAAAACGGTTTCGCCCCACCGGGTGCCCTGCTAGCGGCCCTGTGGGGCGACAAACCTCGCCGGAAAGCTCCGGCTTCACTTGTTTTCGGAAGCGGTGCGTACGACACCATTACTGTGGAGGTCTAGTAGTTGACCTCTCTCCCCCTTTTTGCCCCAAGTGTTAGGAGCTAAGGAGTACAGCCTTCCACACACTGTTTTTTCAAGTCCGCTCAGTCTAGGCTCAGACGTTCGAGCTGTCAAGATTCAGCTTGACTGCACTTGAACAATACAAGCTCGGATTCGTTAGAATCCAAACCAATGGAACTCAAGATACCGACGCCAAACACCTTCAGCTTTCGCCGCACCGTCGCCAGCCACGGCTGGTATCAATTGCTTCCCTTCGCGCTCGATGCAGACCAAATGGGAACTGAGCCGCGTTATCGACCTCGGCAAAAAACCACCCGTAACCATCTTCCTGAAAGGATTCAAGACGCATGTTCGTGTCGACGCTTCTCGTCCACTGAATAAAGCCGAAGCCGCCATTGCACTGCGCGACGCCCGTCACATCCTCAGGCTCGACGACGACCTGCAGAGCTTCTACCTGGCGACGTCGAGCGAGCCGGAGTTCGCATGGATTGCAGAGCAGGGAGCCGGACGAATGCTGCGTTCACCAACCGTCTTCGAAGATCTTGTGAAGATGATTTGCACTACCAATTGCTCCTGGGCGCTGACGGAAAAGATGGTGACCGGACTCGTGCAGAATCTCGGTCGCGAGACAAACGACGGACGCCGCTCGTTTCCCACGCCGGAAGTGATGTCGTCCATGCCCCTCGAGTTTTTTGTGGACGAGGTGCGGGCGGGCTACCGTGCTGCCTACCTGAAGGAGCTTGCCGATCGTGTAGCTTCGGGCGAGCTTGACGTCGAGCAGTGGCTGAAGAGCGAACTATCGACGGCGGAGTTGATCAAGGAGATCAAGAGCGTGAAAGGCGCCGGCGACTACGCGGCGGAAAATCTTCTGAAACTGCTGGGGCGTTATGATGGGTTGGCGCTCGACTCATGGACTCGCGCGCGATTTTTCCAGCTTAGAAACAACGGGCGAAAGGCGAACGATAAGAAGATCGCGCGTTACTATTCGCGCTTCAACGAGTGGCGAGGTCTCGCGCTCTGGTGCGACGTGACGAGGGATTGGTTATAGCCACAAAGAAGCACAATATTCACAAATTAAAAAGGAGCCTTGCCTGATTTAATAATGTGTTCTTGTGCCTCTTTGTGGCTTTTAAAGTTACTTGTTGAAGACGAATGTCGAGTCTTGCGTACCGCGCGGGCTTTCGCTGTGACGGACGACTGTCAGAACCTTGCCGTCGGCTGAAAGTGAAAGCTTGTCGTTCGAAGTCGCCACCATCTCACCATCCGGTCCCTGGATAGTCGATTTGGTAACCAGCTCGAGCGTTTTGCCGTCGCTGGACATGGTCGCCTTTCTGGCGAACTTGCCCCGGCCCATCTCGCCGGTGGTTTCAGTGCCGTCGAGGTTGAAAGTTCTCGGGCCCATCATGCGACCAGCACCGCCGCCCGGCCCACCCTGGCCACCTTGCCCACCGGCTGGAGCGCCGGCTGGAGGACCACCTGCGGGAGCAGCACCAACACCACTGCCGCCGCCAGGAGCGCCACCGCCAACTATCTTCTCTTCGATCGTGATTTCCTTGTCAGTCTGGGTGATAACCCAGGAAAAGCTTTCCACGTTCTGGAAACGTTGGGAGAGACCCTGGCTCTTGCTCTTATCAAGCGTCCAGGTTCCGGCGAAGTTTGGCGCAGCAGCTTGCGCAGCCAGGGCAAACACTAGTGCGCTTGTCAGGCCAAAAGCATAAAGAAACTTTCTCATTCAAGATCTCCTTCAGTTGTATGTTGAGTTAACCGAGTGGGGCAGAGTCTACCAAAACAACCGGGGGAAAACTGTAAGGGAATGTAAAGATTTGTATAGAGAAGGTAAAGAGGGAACCTTTCCGCAACCGCGGGCGTACGAAGCGAGGTGCTCAAACGAGAGCACATTGAAGGGGCAGCAATCTTCAGGAATGTGAATGATGTGCCGATTATTGTGGAGCCCAATCAATCGAATTGAATTTCTGTCATAAGACATCTGCGAGTGGTGTTTACCCGCAGAGAGAGCAATACATGAACCCAGTGAGCTGAACAAAAAGCTGACCCTGAATAAGCAAGGAGAGTTTGTAATGAAGTCAATCGTAAATCGGATAGTAGTTGTTTTGATGGTTGGTGCATTGACGAGTGTCGCTGCATTTGCCAAGGTCCAAAAACACAAAGTGACTTTCGAGAGCGACATCAAAGTGAATGGCACGCTCGTGAAGAAGGGCACCTACGAAGTCAAGTTTGACGACGAGTCTGGTCAACTTACCATTAACAAGAATGGCAAAGTTGTCGCCGAAGCAAAGGCGAGCCTCGAAGCCCGCGACAAGAAAGCCGGTGATTTCCAGTTGAGATCGACCACCAATGGTACCGAAACCCAACTGATCGGCGTCACGTTTGGCGGAGCGGACAAAGACGTCATGATCAGCGGCGGCGGTGCGACCAACGCAGGCAGCAGCAACTAAGATCCAGTTTTTCCCTGTTCCCCCTCTACGCCTCGAAGCTTACGCGGTTTCGAGGCGTAGTTGTTTTTTGGCGACGAAGCAGACAAAATGTTTCAAATGAAATATCGACGCTTCGGACGCACTAACTGGGAAGTCAGTGAGATAGGCTATGGCATGTGGGGCATGGCCGGTTGGTCCAACTCAAACGACGACGAGTCGCTGTCTTCACTGCAAGCGGCAGTCGAGCTCGGCTGCAACTTCTTCGACACTGCTTACGCCTACGGCAATGGCCGCAGTGAAAACCTGCTGGGCCAGATCGTCAGGGCCAACCCGCAAAAACGACTCTACACAGCCAGCAAGATTCCGCCGAAGAACCTGCAATGGCCCGCGCTTGCTGACTCGACGCTGATGCAGTCGTACCCCCCGGACCACGTCGAGGAGTACGTGCATCGCAGCCTCGAGAATTCCGGGCTGCCGCAGTTTGACGTGATGCAGTTTCACACCTGGAGCGACGAGTGGATGCGTGACGATCGTTGGTTCTACAAGATTGACGACATGCGCAGCCAGAAATTAGTCAACGCCATCGGCATCAGCATCAATCGTTGGGAACCGTGGAACGGAGTGCGCGCTGTTCGCAGTGGGCAGATCGACTCGGTCCAGGTGATCTACAACATCTTCGATCAGAATCCTGAAGACGAGTTGTTTCCGGCTTGTCGTGAAATGGACGTCGCGGTGATCGCGCGCGTGCCTTTTGATGAAGGCACTCTGACGGGAACGTTGACCAAAGACAGCAAGTGGCCCGAAGGCGATTGGCGCAACACTTACTTCGTTCCTGAAAATCTCATCCCGAGTGTGGAGAGAGCGGATTCGGTAAAGAAAGCGCTCGCGGAGTGGAACCGCGAACGCTCAACGAATATCACGATGCCGGAACTGGCGCTGAGATTTATTCACGGCAATAAGGACGTGAGCACGATCATCCCGGGTATGCGAAAACTTCGCCACGTGGAAGCGAATATCGAAGCCAGCGATGTTGGGCCACTGCCGGCGGAGTTGCAGGAAAGAATGAAAGGCTTCCGCTGGGTCCGAAAGCCCGCCCCATGGTCGCAGTGATGAACATTGCCGATTTGCGATTGCCGATTGCCGACTTACAAAGCTTCTTCAAATCGGCAATGATCTAGCTTTTCATCTCCAGAGTCTTCACTAAGAAGGCCCAGCGGTCCGCGGCTTCCTCGATGATCTTTGAGGTTGGCTTCCCGGCGCCGTGGCCCGCCTTGGTCTCGATACGAATCAGGATGGGGCGCTTCCAGCCTGCGCGGCCTGGAGCGCCGCGGCAAACTTGAAGCTGTGGCCCGGCCAGACGCGATCGTCGTGATCCGCGGTCGTGATCATCGTCGGCGGATACGATGTTCCCGGCTTGATGTTGTGCAACGGCGAGTATGCATACAATGCCTTGAACTCCTCCGGATTTTCTGACGAGCCATAGTCTGAAACCCAGGCCCATCCGATCGTGAACTTCTGAAATCGAAGCATGTCCATCACGCCCACCGCCGGCAACGCGGCGCCAAACAGATCCGGACGTTGTGTCATCGCTGCGCCAACCAGCAGACCGCCGTTGCTGCCGCCCCCGATCGCGAGTTTTGGTGTCGACGTGTACTTGTTCTTAATCAACCATTCGGCCGCGGCAATGAAGTCGTCGAAGACGTTCTGCTTTTTGAGCTTCATGCCGGCCTGATGCCAGTCTTCGCCATACTCACCACCACCGCGCAGATTGGGCTGTGCGTAAACACCACCCATCTCCATCCAGACGAGGTTGCCCACTGAGAATGCCGGCGACAGCGAGACGTTGAAGCCGCCGTAACCGTAGAGATACGTGGGATTGCTGCCGTCGAGTTTGAGACCTTTCTTATGCGTGATGAACATCGGCACTTTCGTGCCGTCCTTACTCGCGTAGAAAACCTGCTTCGTCTCGTAATCCGCCGGATTGAAATCGACTTTCGGTTGCCGGAAGACCGTGCTCTTGCCCGTCACCATGTCGTAACGGTAGATCGTGGTCGGCGTAGTGAAACCTGTGAATGAATAGAACGTCTCCGTGTCAGTCGCTTTTCCGCTAAACCCGCTCGCCGATCCGATGTCGGGAAACGCAACTTCATTCACGAGCTTTCCGGCGGTGTCGTAAATTCTTACCTGCGTGTACGCGTCCTTGAGATAGTTGGTGATGAACTTGTTATTGACGAAGCTGACACTTTGCAGCGTTTCTTTATTTTCAGGAACGACCACTTTCCAATTGGCGCGCGCCGGATTACTCGTGTCGATCTCGATCACCTTGCCTCGCGGCGATTGCAGATCGGTCTGAAACCAGAAACGCGTGCCTTCATTCCCGACAAAGTAGTAAGCGGCATCGAAATCGTCGAGCAGCTTAACGACTTGCGCATCTTTAGCTTTCAGATCCTTGTAGTAGACGCGGCTCTTTGTGTCTGTGCCCTGGTAGACGGTGATGATCAGATAGTTGCCGTCGTCGGTAACACCGCTTCCGAGCAACCAATCCTTTTGATCGGGACGTTCGTAAACAAGCACGTCCTCGGCTTGCGGCGTGCCGAGCTGGTGGTAGTAAATCTTCTGGAAATAGTTTACGGCCTTGAGCGTATCGCCCTTCGGCTCGTCGTAACGACTGTAGAAGAAACCCTTGCCGTCGCGAGTCCATGAAACGGAAAAGAACTTGACCCATTTCAGATGGTCCGAAAGGTCCTTGCCGGTCGCGACGTCGCGGACCTTCCACTCCTGCCAGTCAGATCCAGAAGCAGATAAACCATAAGCGAGAAGTTTGCCGTCAGGACTAACCTGTGACGACGCAAGCGCAACTGTTCCATCAGCCGAGAGCGTGTTGGGATCGAGCACCATCTGCGGTGGCGCGTCGAGCGAGGTCACGGTGTAAAGCACTGCCTGATTCTGCAGGCCGCTATTGCGCGTGTAGAAGTAACGATTACCTTCCTTCGAAGGGATTCCATATTTTTCGTAATTCCAAAGTTTCGTGAGGCGGTCTTTGATCGTAGCGCGTGCCGGAATGGAAGCGAGGAAGCCAAAGCTCAACTTGTTTTGTGCCTCAACCCATTTGCGCGTTTCTTCTGAATCCAGATCCTCGAGCCAACGATAAGGATCGGCGACCTTAACGCCGTGATAGTCGTCAACCTGTTCACTCTTTCGTGCCACCGGGTAATTATTAGGTTTGATCATTTCCTGCGTAACGCCTGCGGTAAACAAACACACGATTAGTGCAAAGCAAATGGGTGGGTAAAAAGACATAGCAAACGCTCCCTTCAGGTTTAGGAAACGGCAAGTATAACAGAGTTGCTACCGGGCGGCGGAAAGCGGTATTGTGCGCTCGCTCTTTGTGGAATCTGAAAGGAGTTCCTCCCCTAAATACTATGAATGGCACACGTTCAGACACGTTTACTGCCGCTGTGGTGCTCGCGATCGGACTGGTTGTTGCCACCATGATCGGCGGCTGGTTTTTTGTGAAAGGCAAACGAGGCGATCAAACAATTACGGTCACCGGATCCGCCCGAAAACGAATCAAGTCAGACCTTGTAATCTGGCGTTCGGCAATTTCGTATCAGGCGCCCGTGTTGTCCGAAGCATATCGCGCGCTCTCAGAGTCAGTGCCGCGAGTTAAGGCTTACCTGGTCAGCAAAGGCATTCCTGAAAACCAGATCACCATCTCCTCCATCTCTTCCCAAACTCTCCACGGCAGAACAAGTGACGGTGGTGAGACTTCCGAGATCACCGGTTATTCCCTGCGACAGGAACTCTCCGTACGCTCAAACGACGTCGATAAAATCGGGCAGATTGCTCGTGAGGCGACGGAGTTGATCAACCAGGGGATACTGATCGAGTCGATGGCGCCGGAATACATCTACACCCAGCTCGGCGGACTCAAGATCGAAATGCTCGCCGAAGCCGCAAAAGACGCGAAAGTCCGCGCGGAACAGATCGCGCAAAGCACGGGCAGTTCGATCGGCAACGTACGGACGGCGCGCATGGGTGTGTTGCAGATTACACCTGCCGATTCGAGTGAGGTCTCCGATTCAGGTATGAACGACACTTCATCGCTGGATAAAGACATCACCGCGGTTGTGAACATCGGCTTTGCGGTTGATTGAGGGGAAGTAGACTGAAGGAATGCAGTAGATAAAATAAGAACAAGTCAGGAAGGAGGCTTGCCCCCGCCTCCAAGTGAAAGCGGGGGCAAGCCTCCTTCCTGACTTGTTCTTTCCTGAAATTCAAGTTCTTCCTGAGTTTCAGTACTCTCTGAGGAAACTGTCCTGAAGTTCACTACTATCCAAGAAAAATAATTGACAACTCACGGCGGCATGGGTGAATCTAATCCATCGCTCGCCGCCCCTCGGCGAGTAATTTGTTTCTAAATCTCCGGAAAAAACTATGAAATCAAGATCCCGTCTCGCTCTTTTTGTTGTCGCCCTTCTTTTTGCTTCCATCGAGATGAAGGCGCAGGAGACCAGCCCGGAGAATGCCGGTCGACCGCGTGTCGTCACCGGCGCTCAGGAACAAAAAACTCAGCCGCCTATAACGGCAGCGCCGCAGGCAAAACCATCCGACCTCGGCGCCGGTTTGCCTATCGTTGAAGCTGATCCGCAGAAAAAGCCTTCAGGACCGGTAACGTACCTGACGCCGTCAGTGGTCCAGGCTCGTATCTCCGAAGCGCGACGGATGCTGAAAACGCGACCTGTTCCCACGGCCCTCGCCGTGCCGCAGATTCAGTTTGTGACAGTAGCCGCTCTCGATCGCGAAACTGCCCGCACGCATTTCATCACGATCTCCAAGGAAACTTTTCTGACGAAGGGCGCCGAAGTAAATACGACGACTTCCGAAGGAACAAACGTCAACCTGAAAATACTTCGCGCCAACGGCGTCAACACGGCGATGACGATCTTTACTCCGGAAGGCAAGTCGCTCGCGCCGCTCACGATCGAATATCCGATTGAAAGAGGCGGCAAGTTTCTCGAACTCGCTTATTACACTTCCGCTCATCCCGCGTTGCTTTCCAAAGACCTCGTGCGCTCCGGTCAATCGTACGTACGCAACATGCTCGATCTCGCCGCGAAACGTCTGCGCGATAAGGGCGTCGCGATTTCGCCTCAGATCGTCGACGTTGCCGAACGGCTCTGCGTCGTCGAACACGTCGATCACCAGCGCTTCCGTGCTGAAGACCGGCTCGCGCTTTATGATGAGATCTATTCTTTGTTCGCGCTGAATGAGCTCGACACTTATCGTTTCTCAGTTAGCAGCGCAGGCGCAGGCGGCATGGTCCAGATGATTCCCTGGGCTTACAATCTCGAGCGCACACGGCATCCCGGCGTTGGCCTGATTCCCGACTTCGTGACGGGAATGCGAAATCACGGCAACGCGTTACAGGCGATGCTGCTTTACATGCACGACACCTGGAACGATCTGACCGCGAACGATGAAATTAAATACGCGCTCAACGCGAAGATCGCGACGCCGGCCGAACTGCTCGCCGCGGGTTATAACTCGAACGCCGCCAAGCTCCCGCTCTATATCAGACGCGGTGGTGACAACTGGCGCAATCTGATCCCGCGCGAGACGCAGATGTATTTGCAGATCTACAAGTCGTTTGAGGGGTTGGTGCCGATTACTTCACGGATGACGAGGTAAGTAACAATCGGCAATCACAGGACTTTTTCGCGGTAAGAATCTGCGTACTGAAGTTTGTAGAGTCTCCAGTAGAGACCACGCTCGGCCAACAATTCCTGATGGGTTCCCTGCTCGCGGATCTCACCGTGATGCAGCACGATAATCCGATCCGCATTTTGAATCGTCGAAAGCCGGTGGGCCACGACAATCGAAGTGCGGTCGCGCATCACACGCTCAATTGCTCGTTGAATCAGTTGCTCCGTTTCGGTATCGATCGAGCTCGTCGCCTCATCCAGAATCAATAACGCCGGATCGAAAGCAAGCGCGCGTGCAAACGAGATGAGTTGTTTCTGCCCCACTGACAAACCCGCGCCACGCTCCCGAACTTCCGCCTGGTAGTCGCCCTTCAAACGCCGAATAAAACTGTCTGCATGTACTTCCTGTGCGGCCCAACGCACACGCTCCTCGGCGATATCTTCGCGCCCGAGACGAATATTGCCTTCGATCGTTCCGCTAAACAGGAAAACTTCCTGAAGCACGACGGCAAAGTTTTGCCGCAACGCCGTCAGGTCCCAATCACGAAGATCGACGCCGTCCAGCAAAATCTTGCCGCGCTGAATATCGTAAAAACGCATCAACAGGTTCGTGATCGTGGTTTTGCCTGAACCTGTGTGACCGACGAGGGCGATCGATTGCCCCGGTTCGACGGTGAAAGAAACGTCCTTCAAAACCCAGTCTTCGTCTTTGTAAGCAAACCAGACATTTTGAAACTCGATACGTCCGCGCGCACGTTCAGCCTTCAGCGGCTTCTCCGGCGTCAAAACGGCAATCGGCAGATCGAGCGCTTTGAAGATGCGATGCGAGGCTACGACAGCCGCTTGCAGCACGTTGTACTTGTCTGAGATATCTCGAATGGGTTGAAACAACGCCTGCGAATACTGAATAAACGCGACGAGCGCGCCGAGAGTCAGCACCGTCTGTTCCGGCGTGTTCTGCATGACGCGATAACCGCCGTACCAGATGATCAGCGCCACGCCGACGGCGCCGATGAGATCGACGAGTGGAAAAAAGACCGCGTAGTAAAAGATCGTGTCGATATTCGCGCGCCGATATTCGTCGTTGATCCGGTCGAACGTGCCCAACGACTTTGCTTCCGCATTGAAGATTTGCACTGTCTGCGCGCCCGCAAAGTGTTCCTGCAAAAAAGCGTTGATGCGGGCGATGCGCGTGCGCACCAGGTCGTAGCCTTTTCGCGCGCCCCTGCGAAACCACGTCGTCGCGGCAAAGAGCAGCGGTACTGTCAACAGACTGACGAGCGTGAGCTTTACGTCCATCCACAACATCACGGAAATGATCGCGACGATCATCACGAGGTCGCCGAGTAAATCAGTGACTCCTTCGGTGAACAACTGGTTGAGCGAATCGACGTCGGTCGTCAACCGCGTCATGATTCGGCCCACCGGATTGCGATCGTAATAAGCAACTTCCTGATGTTGCAGCTTGTCGTAAAGCTCTTTTCGCATGTCGAACATCACATACTGTCCGACGCTGTTGACAAAGATCGATTGAAAGTAAGAGAAGACCAGACGAAGCACTTGCGAACCGAGAAAGAGCCCGACGAGTAACGTTAGACCGTCAGTGCGGCGAGGCAGGATGAACCAGTCGATCGCATACTGTGTAAACTTCGGCTGCAACACACCCAGCAGATTCAGGGCGAGAGTGAACGCAAGCGCAAGAACAAGCAGACGTAAGTACGGCTTCAGGTATCTGAGCAGCCGGCGCGCAACCTGAAAATCGTACGTCTTGCCGATTGCCTCTTCTTCGTGAAATTCTTTTACCGCTGTTGACATCTCGTTGGGTATCTTGGCTCTTGCTCCGCAGGAGCAACATGTTTATAGCGCCTGAATTGCTGATTTACCCCGCTCCGTCAGGAGCGGCATGTAAAGTGAAGCGGCAGAGCACATCGCGCTCCGCTGGAGCGCACAGCTATTAAATTTCAGACTATAAACATAGTGCTCCTCTGGAGCACTATGCACCGTTCAATTACGTCGCCGCTAATTCCTCTTCCAACAACTGCCGCTCGTATAAATCGGCATATTCCCCTCCGAGGGAGAGTAACTCGTCGTGAGTTCCCTGCTCGACTATCCGCCCCTCGTCCAAAACGCAAATCAGATCGGCCTCGCGAACGGTGGAGATGCGGTGCGAAACGATCACGCTCGTGCGATCGCGCATCACGCCACGAAGACGGCCCAGGATCTTCTCTTCCGTGTAGGTATCAACTGACGAGAGTGCGTCGTCGAGAATCAGGATCTTCGGCTCGCGCAGGACTGCACGCGCAATGGCCGTGCGTTGTTTTTGTCCCCCGGAGAGTGTGATGCCTCGCTCGCCGACGAGAGCATCAAACCGATCCGGAAAGCCCGCAATATCTTCCGACAAACCAGCGATCTCCGCTGCCCATTCCACGTCAGCCATTTCAGCTTTCTCGACACCAAACGCAATGTTTCCCTTAACCGAGTCGCTGAACAAAAATGTCTCCTGGGGAACATACCCGATGCTCGAACGCAGTTGCGCAAGCGGGTAGTTTTTTATCGGCACGTTGTCGATAAAGATCGTGTTGTCGGGAGCTTCGATCAATCTCGCAATCAGATTCGCGAGCGTCGATTTTCCGCTTCCCGTCCGGCCGACAAAAGCAACCGTGTGACCCTCCGGGATCGTTAGATTCACATTCCGCAACACCGGCTCTTCCGATTCATGATATCTAAACGTCAGATCGCGAAACTCAATCTTCCCCTCGATCGGCGGTTGTTCTTTCACGTCAGGCGCGTCGGTAATCAAAGGCTCGATACGCATAATCGCATTGAGCCGTTTCAAACTCGCGGTCCCACGCTGGTATAAATTCACAACGTAGCCGAGCGCGATCAAAGGCCAGATCAGACGTGTGAGATAGAGATTGAACATCGTGAACTCGCCCACCGTGATCTCGCCACGCACCGCGAGCGGCACGCCCGCCCAGATGATCAGAACAAAACCGAATCCGATCAGAAACGTCATCAACGGACGCATCAACGCCTCAATGCGCACGAGCCCGAGGTTGCGCTCCGCGTACTCGCGATTCAGGTTGTTGAAGGCGGCCATCTCCGCCTCTTCCTGCGCGTATGCACGCACGACGCGCACGCCCGTGAAGTTCTCCTGCGCGCGCGCGGTGATTTGCGCGAAGAAGTCCTGAATCTTTTCAAACCGTGTGTGAACCTGCTGTCCAAAATACTTCACCGTGAGCGATACCAAAGGCATCGTGAGGAACAACAAGAGGGTCAGCCACCAGTTGAGCATAAACATCAACGGGAGGACGAGCACGACGACAAAGACGGTCTGGAGCGTGTACATGATCATCGGCCCGGCGAGTTGCCGCACTGCCGACAGATCATTTGTCGCGCGAGCCATCAAGTCGCCGATGCGATGCTCGTGAAAGAACGAAAGTGGCTGGTTGACGAGATGTGCGTAAAACTCCTGTCGCACGTCAAACTCGATGTTGCGCGACATGCCGATCAAAATTCGTCGTTGCAGAAAAAGAAAGAGACCGCTAACGATACTCGCGCCCAAAACCTTTGCGGCGGAGAGGGTGAGTTTCGCCCAGGATATCTCAGTCCAGTTCGCGTCGATCGCCTGTCCAACGATGAGAGGGATGAAAAGGCCCATGACGACGCTGCAAAGGATGCAGGCTATGCCGATCGTTAGTTGAGCTTTGTATTTACGGAAATAACGCGCAAACTTTTTTAAGTCGTCCACGAAGGCATGATATCAAATCAGGAAGGTCTCCCACGAAGAGGCACATAAAGCACAAATCATTAACAAACGGTTAAGTCAAACGAAGGTAAGTGCTGAGAGCGGTGGCGGCGAGTTTTCCATTGTCGTCGACTAGTTCCGCCGAGACTGTGATTACTTTTCTTCCTGCACGCACCACTCGTGCTGACGATCGCGCCGTTCCCCCCGTAAGCGGTCGAAGGTAGTGGATGGTGAGATCGACTGTAGTGGTGTGTTCGTTTTCCGCAAGCATCGGCATGATGGCAATGGCCATCGATGAGTCGATTAGGGCGGCGATGCTGCCGCCGTGCGCGATGCCGTGGTTTTGCTTGAGGTCGTCGCGGATTGCCATCGAGAGCACGGCGTGTCCGGGTTCGACCGAGACGACCTCAATCCCAAGCAGTTTGGCAAATGGAACGTGATCGAGCGTCATGAACGAAAGCTCTCTCCCGGGCTGACAGGCTCGACGATCACCGCCGTGCCGTACGCAAGGACTTCCGTCACACCCTGAGATAACTCAGTGCTTTCATAACGTGCGCCGATGACGGCGTTCCCGCCAACCTCCGTCGCATGCTGAATCATGATCTCGAAAGCATCGGCCCTCGTGTCTTCACACAGCTTCGTCCATACGGTGATATTGCCGCCGACAATGGTTTGCAGCGACGCTCCAATCGTGGCGAAGACATTTCTCGAGCGCACCACGATGCCGCGCACGACGCCGAGGTTCTGCACGACGCGAAAGTTTGGCAACTCGAAAGCGGTGGTCACCATTTGATGCGCTACCGAATAACGTGGCGTGCTGACCTGATAAGGCACGCGTTGTTGCATGGATTCTGAACTCATCGTTTTTCTCCTCGGGTGGACGATTTACGTTTGTACAGACTCGCTTCTTTCGGTTTCGGAGTTCCTGTTTTCGGAATGTGCAGAAACGTTTGCAGATCGCAGCGGGCGTTCTTATCAAACACCACACCTTCCTGTTCGAGCATTCGTTGCTGCTTATCCTGCGGCAACACGACACGCCCGGTGGAACAAGCGCCTTGCGCATTCAACACGCGGTGCCATGGCGTTCCGTCAGGCGATGCATGCATCACAAAACCTACGGTCCGCGGTGTGTAGCCTTCGCCGAGCAATTCCGCAATCTGTCCGTAGGTCATCACTCGGCCGGAGGGGATTTTTCGCACGATTGCATAAACGCGCTCGCGGTACTTCGGGTTTTGTTGCTTACTTTCAGCCACTATTCGTACGTTCGCAGGACCACGCGCGCCGGAGCACCGTCGCCCTTTTCGCTTCTTAAACGCAAGGGCAGGCAGATCAGTTCATACTTACCTGCCGGAACATTCGTGAAATTCAGTCCTTCCAGGATGATCACGCCGCGCGAAAGGAGGGCGAGATGTGTCTCGTGATTGTGCTCGCCAAACTTTTCGATCGACAAATAATCGATGCCGATCAGTTTTGCGCCCTGTTGGACCAGCTTCGTCGCCGCCGTTAAGTCGAGATAAGTAAAGTCTTCATGAAACTCCGGCTTCGGTTCATTCCAAAAACCGGAATTGCGCGTTTTGAAGAGCACACGCGTGGCGCCGGGAGCACAGTGTCTACTGACAAACTCCGCGTCAATCGCGCTGGCGCTCATCAGGAACCTCGATCAATTGCGCTTCACCGATCAGGACGTCGAGCGCCAGCGACTCGACTTTCCCTGCGCCTTCGATGAAATGTGACGGAGCGTCAACATGCGTTCCCGTGTGTGCGCCGAAATTCAACATCGTGACATTCGCCGCATCGCCGTTCGCTAAACTCAGCCAGTCGCTTATCTGAATTCCGGGATCGCCGGGCCAGGTTGGCAATTCGTTGCTCAGCGGCACGGTCACGTCGTAAATCGGCATCGCGCGAATAGTAGTTGCCGCTAAAGAAGGGTGTCAATTTGATCCGAGAATTTGATCGCATATACTGGCGCCTACATGAGCGCTCCGTTCCGACTCGCCGCTTCGAGCTACCTGAATTCCGCACCTTTAATCTGGAGCTTTCTTCGTGGACCACATCGCGGGAGCGTGGATTTCGTAGAGGCAGTGCCGGCGCGTTGCGCGCGGTTGCTCGCGGAAGCGACTGTCGAAGGCGCGCTGATTCCCGTGATCGAATACCAGCGAATTGCAGGTGGCGCACTCGTGCCGAATGTTTGCGTCGGATCGCGCAAAGAAGTTTTGAGCGTCGTTCTGGTTTCGAAAAACAAACAACTCGAGGAGATCCGAAGCGTCGCTTTGGATGAGTCATCGCGAACTTCGGCGACACTCGTCAAGATTGTCTTTCGAGAGTTTCTCGACCACGAGCCTGACTGGACCACGACTGCGCCGGACATCGCAGAGATGCTGGAGAAGAATGATGCGGCGTTGATTATCGGCGATCCGGGGATGGGTTTCCGGCGGCAGGGTCTCAACGTTTGGGACATGGCAAGTATCTGGAGAGAGCACACCGGTCTCGGATTCGTATTTGCGATGTGGATGGTCCGAGACGAAGCGATCGAACGAGCGCGCGCGGTTGATTTCTCAGGCGCACGCGACGAGGGCGTCGCTCGTTTGGAAGAGATCGTCGGCGTTTACCAGGACAAGATTCCGATGCCGGTTGAAGAGCTTCGAAACTACCTGACTGAAAACATCGTTTTCAATGTGGATGAGTCGATGGAAAAGGGATTACGACTCTACTTTGAACTGGCGTTCAAAAATAAATTGATCGAACGCGTGAAGCCGTTGACGTTCATCTAAAAGATTTCCTCGCAAAGGCGCAAAGACGCAAAGGAAATCCTAATTTTTATCTTTGCGCCTTTGCGAGGCAGACTTGGCCAAACGATTTTGCTACTCTAAATTCCTGTCATGACTTCCACAGACATTCAACCAATTCTTGATCGCGTGCTCGCGGGTGAGCGCATGTCAGTCGAAGAATGCACGCGCCTGCTCGAGTCGCACGACATCGCGCGCATGGGCGCCGCCGCGGACGAGATTCGCGCCCGCCGTCACCCGGACAACATCGTCACTTACATCATCGATCGCAACATCAATTACACCAACGTTTGTAACGTCGTCTGCACCTTCTGCGCGTTCTACCGTCGTCCCGGCGCACCCGACACTTACGTTCGTACGTTCGAAGAAATCTGTCAGAAAATCGACGAGACGATAGCCCTCGGCGGCACCGGCGTATTGATGCAGGGTGGACTGCATCCGGACTTCGGTATTAAGTGGTATGAAGATCTACTCCGATCGTTGAGCGCGAAGTATCCCGGATTTCAGTTGCACTGTTTCTCGCCGCCCGAGATACACAACATTCACCTGATCTCCAAACTCGACTACGAAACGATCATGGCGCGTCTCAAGACCGCGGGTCTCTACAGTCTGCCCGGCGGCGGCGCGGAGATCCTCGACGACGAAGTTCGCAAGCGGGTCTCGACAAAGTGCACGACAGATGAATGGCTGGACGTAATGCGCGCGGTCCATCGCGTTGGTCTGCGTTCCACGGCCACAATGATGTTTGGTATCGGCGACACGATAGAGCATCGCGTCAGGCACTTGCAGCGTATTCGTGATTTGCAGGACGAAACCGGCGGCTTCACTGCATTTATCCCCTGGACCTTCCAACGGGAAAACACAGCGCTCGGCCGCCGGATCAAAGACGAACCAACCGGCGTCGATTACCTCAAGATGCTCGCGGTGTCACGCCTGTTCCTCGACAACATCGAAAACTTCCAGTCGTCGTGGCTGACGCAGGGTTTGCGTCTTGGGCAGGTAGCGTTGCGATTCGGCGCGAACGACATGGGCTCGATCATGATCGAGGAGAATGTCGTCTCAGCCGCAGGCGCTCACAATCGAGCGGACGAGCAGATGCTTCAATACCTGATCAGCGAAGCCGGCTTCATTCCCCAGCAACGCGACATCCTCTACGTTCTACAGCCACAAAAAAGCACACAAAAAGAAATCAGACAGGAAACACAGAAGGTTCCTGCCTGACATCTTTTTTGTGACTTTTGTGCCTCTAGTGGCTAAGTATTTTGTGCCTCTTGGTGGCTTAAAGAATCGCGAAATCAAATTGTTCCTGGTGGATCGTCGGATCGCTCGTGATGTCGATTGGTCCAAGATAGTCTTCGATCTCAATCATCACGTCGCGCTCACTCGTACGCAGCGCCTTCGCCACGTCAGGATTGATCCGCAGCGTCACTTGTTTATTGTCGCTGTCGCCATTCATACTCTTCGCCAACCGCCGCGCTTCCTCAAGCAACTCGTAACAGATCGTTTGCGGCGACTTGATCAACCCCGCGCCCTGGCAATACTGGCACGGCGAACAAAGCGTTCGCTCCAGCGACTGCTTCACGCGCTTGCGCGTCATGATCACCAGCCCAAAGTCGTTGAATGAAAGCACCTTCGTCGGCGACTTGTCGTTGCGCAAAGCGTCCTGAAGCGCCTGCATCACCTTCTGCCGGTTACGTCGCTCTTCCATGTCGATCAGGTCGAGCACGATGATGCCGCCGAGATCGCGCAAACGAATCTGTCTCACAATCTCGTCAACTGCTTCGAGGTTTGTGCGCGTGATCGTGTCTTCAAGACGACCGCTGCCGCGCCCGACAAACTTGCCTGTGTTGACGTCGATCGCAACCAGCGCTTCCGTCTGATTGATCACCAGATAACCACCGGACTTCAGCCACACACGCGGCTTGATCGCTTTATCAATCTCAACCTGCACGCCGTAGGCTTCCAGAATCGGCTGCTCTTTCGTGTAAAGCTTGACGCGCTTCACCAAACGAGGCTGAATGCGATTAATAAACTCGACTATCGCCTGATACTCCTCTTCTGAATCGACGCGAATCGATTCAAAGTCGTCGGACAATTGATCTCGCAGGATCCGTTGGACCAGATCGAGATCCTTATGGACGAGGGAAGGCGCCTTCGACTTCTCAGCCGCGCCTCTGATATCCAGCCAGGTGCGAACCAGGTAACGAACGTCTTCACGAAGGTCTTTCTCGCTGATGCCGACGCCGGCAGTGCGCACGATAAAACCGCCGGAAGGAATGTCTTCTTCCGCGCGTAAGCGTTTGGATCAACTTGCGCAGCCGGTGGCGTTCGGTGTCTGACTCAATCTTGCGCGAAACGCCGACGTGTTCGACCGTCGGCATGTAGACCAGAAAACGTCCCGGCAAGGCGATGTGCGACGTGATGCGCGCGCCTTTTTTGGCGATCGGTTCTTTTGCGATCTGGACCAGAATCTCCTGGCCTTCGCTCAGCAGATCCGTAATCGCGGGCTGATGTCGCTCGCGCCGCGACTGGCCGCGATAGCCGCGCTGTTCGCGTGGTCCACGCTGCTCGCGCTGCTCGCGCTGGCGCGGGCGCTCCGGCTGCGGCGCCGGTGGCGCAACCACAATCTCTTCCGGCGGTTCGACAAACTGTACTTGCTCGATTTCTTCGTCCTGGCCGTTCGACGTGACCGTTGCCTTCACTCTCGGCTCCGCGCCGCCGCTGGCGGTCTGTTTTTGCCGGGGCGTCGTCGCCTTCGTCCTCCGCGGCGCGTCGCGAATTCACCACGCGACTGGCCTTCACCCACGCGTGCTTCCGAATCGCCGTACCCAGCCGGATTCTCGGCAGTCTTCCGCGTTGCCTTCACCGCTTGCCCGTTTCTTCGAAGGCTTCTTACTCGAGGCTTTCTTTTTCGAAGCGCTGCTCTTCGTTGCCGCGGCTGCTTTCGTTGGGCGTTTCTTTTTCTCACCACCTGCGGCGGCGGGATTTGCGCGCGTTTCCTGCTTGCCGGTTTCTGCGACTCGGTCTCGGTTGCGATCGCCTCTTCTTCGTCGTCGCTGATACGTTGGAAACCGCCGCTGCGCAACGTGTCGTCCGCAACGTCGTCGACAAAGCTCGACACATGCGCTTCGCGCGGGCGACGTTCTTCGTCGAATCGGTTCCGCTTCGGTGCTCGCCATCGTCGATCTCGCTCGAACGAGTCGCTGCCGAAACCGGCTGACAGCAACGAACCGACTTCAGCGCTGCGGAAGTCGTCTTCCATGTTGAACTCAACGGCGTGAATCTGATCGAAGATACGCTCCTGGAGCCGAGCGTCTTTGAACATCTCGCCGTTGGCCGCAGTCTCTTCCTCGTCGACGATTCGTTCGATTGAAGGATCGCCGGCGACAAAAGGTGTATCTGGTACTTCGAATGCCGGCGCTGGACGGCAGTCGGCTGCGGCGCAGCCTCGTCGGATTTGTCCCAACGTCCGCCGCGACGGCGACCGCGGCGGCCACGACGGCGGCCCGTCTCCGACGACTCCGGCGCTTCTTCCGTAGGCGCGGCTTCCAGCGGTTCCTGTATCCTTCCTGAAGTGGCTCGAGCTCGTTCCTGAGTTGCCTCGATGCGTTGTTCGCGTTCGACGCGATTGAGGGCTACCTCTTCAGCCGCGGCGTGTTCTGCGTCGGGAGTGCCCTTCTTCGACTTATCGATGACGATTCTTTCAAACTCTTCTTCTTCGTCGAAGAAGTCAGAAACGTAAAGGAACGCATCGCGTTCGAGTCCGATGTCGACGAAGGCGGACTGCATTCCGGGCAAGACCCGCATCACGCGTCCCTTGTAAATGTTGCCGACGATTCCCTGATGTTGTTCTCCACGTTCAATGTAGAACTCAGTGACCTTGTCGTCTTCAATGATCGCAATTTTCTTTTCGCGTCCGTTGACGCTCACGATTAGTTGTTTTGCCATTGCGAGCCTTCTCTAGAGTAGTTGACGAACAGAGCTGCGCCTGCAAGCCGTTGTCGGGCGAGGCGTGCGCTGCTTCGCAAAATAAGTGTGGATGTTTGTGGGCTGGCGCCTGGAATGGCGCGTAATTCCGGCCGGCAGTGGAGTTGTAGTCCACGAAACGACCGAAATCTCTGTCTTTCAATACGAAACCTGACTAGCCGCTGGGCGTTTTGGGCCGAAGATCGTGGAACAGGGAGCAAGCTAGTTGCGCTCTTAACCTGTCTGGGACCTGGGTGCGGCTGCAACCGAAGTTAATCTAAACCGTCGGATAGACGATTATAAAAACGGGCCTCGCCAGTTAGTGCCGGAAGCACTCAACGCTTCCATGCATTTGCTTATAGCCTTGTTTGGACCTAAGCGCCTGAAAAAGCGGGGCGGGCGAGCTGAGCGGAGTATAACCCAGATACCGGAAAACCGCGAAACTATCGCTCTTTGCTTCGCGGCCCGTCGTACTTTGGCAGCGATTCGACGATGAAGTCAAAACCCAGCCATAAACTCCAACTGTGATGATAAAAAGCGACCGGAAAAACCAGCGCCATCACAAAAAGCAACACCAGGACACTCTCATAAGCCGCGCCAACAATCAGCAAAAAGAAGAAGCAAACCAGCAGGATCACCAGTTCCGTGGTCACTACGTTGGCCAGAATCGCGCCCACAAAGAACCCGTCCTCGCGCTTGAAAAGCGACATGCAGTTAGGGCAGTGATGCCGGATGTGAAAGGGGCCCGTGACAATCTTCGACTCCCCACAGGCCGGACAACGAAGTCTCAAACAGCGAGCCAGAACTTTCTTGATTTGTTGAAAGTCTGTTTTCAAGCGTGAACCCATATTAACTTGCGCCCCGCGAAGCCACAAGAAGGACACCGGAACTTTAATCGGTTGTGGCCGGAAGGCTTCGGTATGAGATGAAGTGGGCGCAAGCCGAGCCGCAGATGAGCGCCGGGCTCCACTAACGGCTTTCCTCGCAAAGGCGCAAAGGCGCAAAGGAAATCCATGTTGTTTTCCTTTGCGCCTTTGCGCCTTTGCGAGGAGACGTCTCTCCTATTCCGCCAGCCGATTGACCACTCTTTGTATTCCATCCTTCATCAACTCCACATTGAAGTTGAGAGTAAGCCAAGACGCAGATTCGTCAAGCGCAGATATGTTACCAGTTGCTTTTTATGAACCGGGACCAGCGCTTCAACTGATTTGATTTCAATGATTACTTTGTCGTCCACTATCAGATCAACCCGATACCCAAGATCAAGTTTAACTTCCTCATAGTGAACAGGAAGACCCACCTGTTGAGCCACTCGTAACCCTCGTTTTTGCAACTCAAAACTGAGCGTAGCCTGGTAAACTGACTCCAGCAGCCCGGGTCCAAGAGTTTTATGAATCTTAAGCGCAGCATCGACGATGAGGCTGGCAATCTCGTTCTCAGTCATGTGAGGAACTCCTTCGTGAGGTGAAGAAAGCAACTGCTCCTGACTTACGGTGAAGGCTTCGGAGAAGCGGCGGGTGCGGCGTTCGGGTCTGTTATTTTTAGACTCGTGCGGACCATGTCCCAGACCGGAGTGAGTTGTTTCGTTTGTTTGTCTGGTCCAAAGAGGGTCAACACCACTACGCGCTGGCCCACGAGGGCCCAGTAAATCTTCGCCGCCCCGGTCTCGCCGTCAAGCGAGGCGCTGACTACCGCGCCATCAGCTTTAACGCCGCCAATCTCCGAAGCATCCGCCGACTGTTCCGGCTTAGCGCCCATCTGAACGAATTGTTTCATCGTCGCGGCGATGTAAGGATCGATGAACGCCTTTTTCGCGTCCGGCAATTTCTCCGGCGTGATGCGGCCCTTGTGGACGAAGATGCGAATCTGCACGTCGCTGTTCGCTTTTGTCAGCGTCAATTGCTGTGCGTCGCGGTTGCTGTCGTCCTGCACGGTCCAGCCTTCCGGATAGTCGAACGAGAGATTGTCCTTCGAGAAGTTTTTGGGCGTTTGCGCCTGCGTCACCACGACAACAAACAAATAAAATCGCCGCGAGTTGAAGAATGGAAATCCTGTTCATGAGTCCTCCCACCATGTTTGAACTTTACCGAAGCAACTGCAACTGCTCATTCAACAACTCCCAAACCTGTCGCACGTGCTTCTCGGTCGTGCGAATGTTTCCGATCGAAAGTCGCAATGTAAGTTTATCGTTCGAGACGCGTGTGCGAGAGCAAGCGCGCGCCCGCTCGCATTCACGCCATGCATGATCGCTTCATTCAACGCGTCCAAATCCTTCAGCGCCTTTCGGACACGCGCGAAAACAGACTAGCGCGAGCGGTAACGGCGCCATCAATTCCCAATCAGGCGACTCTTCGACCCACGAAGCAAACAATCGCGCCAGGCGGCAGTGCTCGCGAATTCGCGCCGCCAACCCTTCGTGTCCGAAGTAACGCATCACCATCCACAACTTCAGCGCGCGAAAGCGACGGCCGAGTTGGATGCCGTAGTCTGAACCACTGCGCACCTTCTCCTGTTCGGGCGTGCGCAGATATTCCGGCACGAGCGAAAACGCGCGCTTGAGCAGATCCATGTGCCGGCAGTAAAGCACTGAAAGATCAAACGGAGTGAACAGCCACTTGTGCGGATTCGTCACCACCGAATCAGCGCGTTCGCAGCCATCCAGGATGTGCCTGAACTCAGGAACGATCGCCGCCGAACCCGCATAAGCCGCATCGACGTGCAACCACATCGCGTGCTCTTCACCGATCGGAATGATCTCACGGATCGGATCGATACTCGAAGTCGAAGTCGTTCCGACTGTCGCGACGATGCAGAACGGCAGATAACCGTTTCGCTTGTCTTCGTTGATCGCTGCCGCCAGCGCCTTCGCATCCATGCGAAATTCGTTGTCGGTCGGAATTTTGCGCAACCCGCGCTGGCCCAGACCGAGCGTGATCACCGCTTTTTCGATCGATGAGTGCGCCTGTTCGGAAACGTAAACACGCAACAACGGCAGATCGGGACGGCCGCTCATTCCCTCTTCGCGAATCCGTTTCTCGACACCTTCGCGCGCGGCCGCAATCGCGTGCATGCTGGACACTGAAGCGGTGTCGTAGATGATCCCGCTCATGCCCGGATCGAGTCCCATCATTTGCCGCAGCCAGTCGAGCGACGACTTCTTCCAGTTCCGTCGAAGCGGGCGAAGTGCGCCAAAGCATCGCCTTGTTATCGAAAGCGGCGCTCAGCAGTTCACCAAAGATGCCGGGAGCTGAGGTCGAAGTTGCGAAGTAAGCGAAGAAAGAAGGATGACTCCAGTGCGTCAACGCCGGAACGATGAGCCGATCGAGATCGCGATGATCTCTTCCATCGGCTCGCCGTGTGCGGCGGCGCGGCTGGCAAGTTGCGCTTTCAGATCGCCGGGTTCGATCGCCGCCAGAACCGGACAGTTCTTCGATGTCGATCGAAATAGTCGGCGATCCAGTCGATCAGATCGTGGCCAAAACGACGAAAGTCTTCTTTGCTCATGTCGCCCAGATCGGGCGCGAGATGTGATTCGGGGCTGGTCACGGCTCAATCTTACGATCGGCTTGAAGTTGACTTATAAGACGTGCTAGATAGCTTACAACGATTTGCGTAAGTAAGCGCCTGAAAGCTATTATTCAGCGCGATTACTGTCAGATCAAAGCTCTGGTCTGCCCTTCTGCGGCGAATAAAGACAAGAAACTCTAACAGTTCCAGTTCGGACTTAAGTTCGTCAGAAACTTCTAGCCCTGTGAGGACTTGTATGAAACGCATTCTGATAGCTTCAATCGTCATTGCGAGTTTGCTCAGCGCATGCCAACCGCAAGGCGGCGGCGACAAAGTTCGGATCGGCGTCTTTATGTCGCTGACGGGCTCAACTGCAAACTTCGGCATCTCGTCCGTCAACGGCATCAAGATGGCCGCGGATGAAGTCAACGCCGCCGGCGGCATCAACGGCAAACAGATCGAGGTGCTGGTGCAGGACGATCGCTCTGACGCCTCGGAAGCCGCCACGATCGTCACCAAGTTTGTCACGCAGGATCAGGTTCACGCCATCCTCGGCGAAGTCGCCAGCTCGCGCTCAATCGCCGCCGCGCCAATCGCGCAGAACGCAAAGATCCCGATGCTGACGCCGTCTTCGACGAATCCCGAAGTGACGAAGAAAGGCGACTTCATCTTCCGCAGTTGTTTCATCGATCCGGTGCAGGGCGCTGCGATCGCACAGTTTGCGGCGAAGACTCTGAACGCGAAGACGCGCCGCGATCATGGTCGACCGCAAGAACGACTACTCAACCGGTCTCGAGAAAGTCATCAACGAAACATTCACCAGAATGGGCGGCAAGATCGTCGCGACGCAGTCGTACCAGGAAGGCGATCAGGACTTCAACGCACAGTTGACTTCACTCAAAGGCGCCAATCCGGAAGTGATCTTCGTTCCCGGTTACTACAACGACGTCGGCTTGATCGCCAAGCAGGCGCGCGACAAAGGCATCACGGTGCCACTCATCGGCGGCGACGGCTGGGACTCAGCTCAGCTTTACGCGATCGGCGGCACGGCGTTGAACGGCTCGTATTTCACCAATCACTATTCGCCCTACGACACCGATCCGAAAGTGCAGAAGTTCGTCAACGACTACAAAGCGCGCTACAACACCATTCCTGACGCGCTTGCAGCGACAGCTTACGACGCCGCGCGACATCATGTTTGACGCAATCAAGCGCGCAACGTCGCTCGATGGCCCGGCGATTCGCGACGCGCTGGCAGCGACCAAAGATTTTCCCGGCGTAACCGGAACAGTCACTTTCAACGAGAACCGCGACGCCGTGAAGCCAATCGTCATGATCGAAATCAAAGACGGCGGCACGTACGCCGTGAAGGAACGCGTCAACGTTGAAGGAGCTGCGCTTCCTGCAACGTCCGCAAACACAGCTCCGGCAGCACCTACAGCCCCTGCGAAGGCGGCAACCAGTGATCGCTACGGCTCGCCCGGTTCTCGGACGTAAGTCAACAGTGAATCACGACTATGAGCACGTTCCTCCAACAACTGATTAACGGTGTCTCACTGGGCGCAATCTACTCGTTGATTGCGCTCGGTTACACGATGGTCTACGGCGTACTGAAGCTGATTAACTTCGCCCACGGCGACGTCTACATGGTCGGCGCTTTCATGGGCTATTACCTTGCCAACGGCATCGGCGCGCGCGGCGCGCAAGCTATCGGCATGAGCGCCGACGGATCATCGCGCGCGGACTGCTCGGCGGCGGCACGCTGGAACCGTCGCTGATCACCGCGCTCGTCGTGATGCTGCTGGCGATGGCAATCTGCGCCGCGATCGGCGTGATCATCGAACGATTCGCTTATCGACCGGTGCGCAAGTACTCACGCTGACTGCGCTGATCACAGCGATCGGCGTTTCGCTGTCTGCTCGAAAATGGCGGGCAGGTAGTTTTTGGCGCCGAGCCGAAGTTCTTCCCGGAACTCTTCAAAAAACAGAACATCGATCTGGTCGGCGGCGCGAGTATCAACAGCGCCGACATCATCGTGCTCGTCATCGCGCTCGCGTTGATGGTTGCACTGCAACTGATCGTTTATCGCACCAAGACCGGACGCGCGATGCGCGCGGTTTCGTTCAACTTGCAGTCGGCGAAGTTGATGGGCATCAACACCGATCGCATCATCGCTTTCACGTTTGCGCTCGGTTCGGCGCTGGCTGCTGCTGCGGGAGTGCTGGTTGCGATTCGCATTCCGCGCATCGATCCGCTGATGGGAATCCTCGTCGGTCTGAAAGCGTTCGTGGCGGCGGTGCTGGGCGGCATCGGCAACATTCCCGGCGCGATGCTTGGCGGGTTGCTGATCGGAATCACCGAAACGATGGTCGTCGGCTATCTTGTCGCCAACCTACAAGGACGCCGTCGCCTTTGCCATACTGATCTTGATACTACTCTTCCGACCTTCCGGGCTTCTCGGTACGGTCGCTCAGGAGAAAGTCTAAGGACGACGAAGAGTGCCTCGTTACCTGCGTAATCTCATCATCGCCCTGATGGTGCATCGCCGTACTTTACGGACTGGATCTCGTCTTCCAGGGACGAATGATCAATCCCTATTTCGTCCGCATCCTGATGCTCTCGGGCATCGCGATCACACTCGCCGTTTCACTCAATCTGATCAACGGATTCACAGGTCAGTTCTCCATCGGCCATGCCGGTTTCATGGCAGTGGGCGCGTACTCGTCCGCTTACTTTTCCGTCAACTACGGCGTGAATCTGGCCAATTCGCTCGGCGGCGGAAAGATTGGCTGGGTCGTCGCACTCACTGGTTGCCACTCTGGTCGGCGCTGCTGTCGCCGGCACTTGCAGGTCTGGCGGTCGGTATTCCGTCGCTGCGTTTACGAGGCGACTATCTCGCGATCGTCACGCTCGGTTTCGGCCAGATCATCGTTGTCTTTCTGAACAACATCGAGGCGGTCGGCGGCGCGCGCGGTTACTCCGGAATTCCGATCGTCAAGAGTTTCTTCTGGATCTTCCTGATCGCGATCCTGACGATCGTCATTGTTTACAACATCGTCAACTCTGCTTTTGGCCGCGCGCTGATCTCGATTCGTGAAGACGAACTCGCGGCTGAAGCAATGGGCGTCAACACTACGCGCTACAAAGTGATGGCGTTTGTCATCTCTTCGGCGATGGCCGGCGCCGGCGGCGTGCTGCTGGCCCACTTCGACGGTTATCTGAATCCGAAGTCGTTTGAGTTCATCAAGTCGTTCGAGATTCTGATCATGATCATTCTCGGCGGGCTCGGCTCGATTGTCGGCTCAGTGCTGGGCGCGATCCTGTTGACGGTGTTGCCGGAAGCGTTGCGAGGCTTTGCCGAATACCGCATGGTCATCTATTCGCTGTTGCTGATCATTCTCATGATCACGCGTCCGCAGGGACTGCTAGGATCGACCGCTGCGTTCAAGGGATGGCGCAAGCGCGATCGAAGCGCGTGCACGAAGGCGCGAGCGGCACCGCCAGCTCACGCGACGCAGAGTGAAACAACGCTTGGGAGTGAGAAGCACTCGATGAGCGTAAACGCGAGTTCCAACTCCAACTTCGTCACGGTCCTGCAAACTGACAAGACCACGATCCGTTTCGGCGGACTGTGTGCGGTCAACGAGCTGGACATGGCCGTCAAGAAAGGCGAGATCTTACGGACTCATTGGTCCAAACGGCGCGGGCAAGACGACGATCTTCAACCTGCTCACCGGCGTTTACCAGCCAACGTCCGGCACGATTCATTTCAAGGTCAGCGGATCAATGGCCTGCGTCCGTATCAGATCGCCGGCCGCGGCATTTCGCGCACGTTTCAGAACATCCGGCTCTTTCCCAGCATGACGGTGCTCGAAAACGTGATGACGGCTTGCCACATCCACATGGGCCAGAAGCTGTTCGATGCCGTGTTGCGCACGCCGCGTTTCAACGACTGACGAGAAGAAACATCGCGATTACTGTTTTGAGTTGCTGGAGATATTCGACCTGGCGCGAGTTTGCGATGAAGGCGGCACGAGTTTGCCGTACGGATCGCAGCGCCGGCTCGAGATCGTGCGCGCGCTCGCGACCAGGCCACAGTTGTTGCTGCTCGACGAGCCGGCAGCAGGCATGAACCCGTCCGAGCAGGAAGATCTGATGCACCTGATCAAGCAGATCCGGGATCGCTTCGGACTGACGATCCTGCTGGTCGAACACAACATGAAAGTCGTGATGGGCGTTTGCGAGCGGATCCAGGTTGTCGACTACGGCAAATCGATCGCGCTCGGCCTGCCGCAGGAAATTAAGAACGATCCGAAGGTGATCGAAGCGTATTTGGGAGACTGACCATTTTCCATTTTCGAGTGCGGCGGCTTGACGCCGCTTTGGTGTCGAATACACACAAGCGAGAACAAAGCAGCGTCAAGCTGCCGAACTCCAAAGTAAAAACCACCGATGCTTACCCTGGAAAACGTCTCCGTAAACTACGGCGCCATCGAAGCGCTGACCGGCATTTCCCTGCACGTCGAACAGGGCGAAGTAGTCACGCTCATCGGCGCAAACGGCGCCGGCAAAACCACGACCCTGCGAACGATCACCGGCCTGCTCGAACCACGCTCCGGGAAAGATCACTTTTGAAAACGAAGACATCAGCGGCAAGCCGACACATAAGCTGGTCGCGCGCGGGATCTCGATGTCGCCCGAAGGACGCGGCGTGTTTGCAAATCTCTCGGTGCGCGAAAACCTGCAGATGGGCGCTTATCTGAACAAAAACAAACGCGCGGTCGCCGCCGACATGGAGCGCGCTTTCAAGATGTTTCCGCGTCTGCAAAGAACGTGAATCCAAAAAGCCGGAACGCTTTCCGGCGGCGAGCAACAGATGCTGGCGATGGGCCGCGCGCTGATGTCGAATCCACGATTGCTGCTGCTCGACGAGCCGTCGCTCGGGTCTGGCGCCGCTCGTGGTCCACACGATTTTCGAAGCTATCGATGAAATCAAGAGCAAGGGAACTACGATTCTGCTGGTCGAACAGAACGCGCACGCAGCGCTGGGCCACTCCGATCGCGCCTACGTGCTCGAAACCGGAAGAATAGTCATGGAAGGTCCATCAAAAGACCTCGCCAATGATCCCAGGATTAAAGAAGCCTATCTCGGTGAGTAGACACTCTTAAGACTCTCCACCTGCGAAAAGATTCCTGCCGGCAGCCATACGATCCTTATGGCTCTTGCCTTCTCCTGTACGCGTCAACGCCGGAAACAAACGACCCCCATAGATCGCAGTACGATCAAGATCGGCTACTTCGGCGATCTTACTGGACCAACATTCAACTTCGGACAGTCGGCCATCAACGGCGTGCTCATGGCGGCGTCTGAGATCAACCAGGCCGGAGGAATCAATGGCCGCCAGATCGACGTCGTCATCGAAGACGATCGCGGCAGTCCTGAAGCAGGCCGCGCGCCTCACTGCCAAGCTCATCGACGAAGACAAGGTGGTCGCGATCATCGCCGGCGGCACATCCGGCAACAGCCGCGCGGCCGCGCCGAAAGCGCAGTCGTCGCACGTGCCCTTGATATCGCCGTCGTCGACGGACCCGGCCGTTACGCAAGCCGGCGACTACATCTTTCGCGCATGTTTCGTCGATTCGTTTCAGGGTGAAGTGATGGCTCGCTTCGCCGCGAACACGCTGAAAGCGCAGAAAGCCGCGATTCTTTTTGACTTCAACTCGCCGTACAGCCGCGGACTAACGAGAGTTTTTCGAACTCAGTTTTGCGAAGCTGGGCGGACGAATCGTGAGCAACCAGTCGTACACGCAGGGTGACGCCGATTTCAAAGGACAGTTGAGCTCGATTCGATCGGCCGAACCAGACGTGATTTACATTCCGGGTTATTACGGCGACGTCGCGTTGATCGCGAAGCAGGCGCGCGCGCTCGGACTCGCGCAGCCACTGCTCGGCGGTGATGGTTGGGACGCGCCGGAGCTTTGGCAGTTGGGCGGCGACGCGTTGAACGGTTCATATATTTCAACACACTACTCCGTAGACGATCCGTCGCCCGCGATTCAAGCATTTGTCGAAGGATACAAGCAGCGTTACGGCAACCTGCTGCCGGACGCTCATGCGGCGTTGGCGTACGATGCGATGCGTATTCTGTTTGACGCGATCAACCGAGCAGGTACGGACGACAGCGTCAAACTTCGCGAAGCGCTCGCCGAAACAAAAAACTTCGGCGGCGTGACCGGGATGATCAGCATGGACGCCGATCGCAATGCGGTGAAACCGGCGGTCGTATTGAAGTTGCAGGACGTGAGGTCTATTTACCAGGAAACGATCCAGCCTGAAGTTTTGAGGCCTGTTGCTTCGCCGAGCCCTTCACCAAGCCCCACAAGGAAGCGTTAATATTTTCCTCGCAAAGGCGCAAAGACGCAAAGGCGCAAAGGAAGACTTAAGTTCTTTGCGCCTTTGCGCCTTTGCGCCTTTGCGAGGAAGATTTTATTCGAGAGATTGACGCGCCGCGAGTAGAGCCTGCTCCACCATCTCACGCGCAGTCCCACCAATCTGCGACTTCGAATTCAACGTCCGCTCGAGCGACAAAGCTTCATAAACATCTTTATCAATCAGCCCTGAAAACTGTCTCAACTCCTCGAGACTCATCTGCTCCAGTTCTTTCCCAAGCTCAATCGCGCGCATCACAACCTTTCCCACAGTCTCGTGCGCTTCTCTGAACGCAACACCTTTGCCGACGAGATAATCCGCAAACTCAGTCGCATTCATATATCCGGCCGCTGCCGCAGCCTCGCACTTTCTCTTTATTTACACCGATGTTCCGCATCACTGTCGCGGTGACGTTCAAACACGAACTCACGGTATCGAAAGTATCAAACACGGCTTCCTTGTCTTCCTGCATGTCTTTGTTATAAGCGAGCGGCAAACCCTTCAACGTCGTCAGCAGCGCGACTGTATGTCCAAACACACGACCCGATTTCCCGCGCACGAGCTCCATCGAATCAGGATTTTTCTTCTGCGGCATCAAACTCGATCCGGTCGCGATCGCATCGCCGAGTTCGAAGAACCCAAACTCCGTCGTGGCGTAAAGAATGACGTCTTCCGCAAGCCTCGAGAGGTGGACCATGATCAAGGAGCAGGCGCTTAGAAACTCCACACAGAAATCACGATCGCTCACCGCATCCAGACTGTTGCGCGAAACTCCGGCGAAATCGAGCGACGCCGCGAGCGCTTCGCGGTCAATGGGGAAAGACGTTCCGGCAAGCGCCGCTGAACCAAGCGGCAGGATGTTTACGCGTTCTCGACCTTCTCTCAGACGCTCGCGATCGCGCGCGAGCATTTCGAAGTAAGCAAGACTCCAGTGGGCCAGCAATACCGGTTGCGCTCGTTGAAGATGCGTGTATCCGGGGATCGCGACTTCTCGATTTGTTTCGGCAAAGTCCAGTAAGGCAGACTGCACGTTGCGAACAGTACTGTTCAGATCGTCAATCGCCTGTCGCAACCAGAGCCGGAAATCTGTCGCGACTTGATCGTTACGACTACGTCCCGTATGCAGGCGTCGCCCCACGTCGCCCGTCAACTCAATCAGACGCGACTCGACAAATGAATGCACGTCTTCGGCAGTGGAATCGTCGAAGTAGTTTTTATCGGCGCGGCCGCGTTCGAGAATCGTGTTGAGTGCGTTACGTATCTGACTTCCCTCTTCGGCGTTGAGCACGCCCGCGTGTTCGAGTGCGTGGCCGTATGCGATGCTCGCGAGGACGTCAGGCTCGAACAGTCTGCGGTCGAAGCGAAAAGAGTTATTAAACTCCGCGAAAGCGGGATCGGTCTTCCCCGCGAATCTCCCGCCCCATAAATTCTTCGACTCCGGCATACACGCACTCTCCTGACGTAAAAACTTCCGCAGATTATTTGACGCCTCGCAACCAGCGTGGTAGTTTATTCATCTATGCACTGTTTATGCAAGTTAATTGCATGAGTTTTTTTATGAATAAGCGAGAGCGGCAACAGAAGATTTTGAGTTTGATACAGGCGAAACCCGTCGGCACACAGGAAGACCTGCGGGCCCTGCTCGAAGGTGCGGGCGTGCCGGCGACGCAGTCGAGCGTGTCGCGCGATCTCGAAGAGTTGGGTGTCGTCAAACATCACGGCCATTACACCCTGCCGCGCACAAACGGCGCAGGCGCGCGCGGTCTCGTGAGTTTAGACCAGGCGGGTGAGAGTCTGGTAATCGCTCGCACCTTTCCCGGACTCGCATCAGCCGTAGCAGTAGAGATCGACGCTGCTGCAATTCCGGAAATCGTCGGCACGATTGCCGGCGAAGACACGATTTTCATAGCCGTGCGCGACGCGAAGGCGCAACGAGCGGCGGTGAAGGAGATTTGGGGGTTGTTTGGTGCTTAGTGCTTTGTACTTGGTGCTTGGTGCTTAGCTCAAAGGAAGTACGAAATACCAAGTACTAAGTAATAAGAACAAAGCACAAAGCACAAAGAACAATGAAACCTACCATCAACAAGATTGTGCTCGCTTACTCCGGTGGCCTCGACACCTCCGTGATGCTTCGCTGGCTGAAGGACCACTATCACTGCGAGGTCATCTGTTACTGCGCGGACGTGGGCCAGGGGGCGGAGCTTTCGGGGCTCGAAGAAAAAGCACTCGCGAGCGGCGCCGCGAAACTCTACGTCGAAGATCTGCGCGAAGAGTTTGTGCGCGATTACGTCTGGACCGCGGTCAAAGCGAATGCAATTTATGAAGGCGTCTACCTGATGGGCACTTCCCTCGCGCGCCCTGTCATTGCGAAACGACAGATTGAGATCGCGCAAAAAGAGGGCGCCGGCGCAGTCGCACACGGCGCGACGGGCAAAGGAAACGATCAGGTGCGTTTCGAGCTCACTTACTATGCGCTGCAACCCGATATCAAAGTGATCGCGCCGTGGCGAGAGTGGGATTTCAAAGGACGCATGGATCTGATCGCCTACGCGAAGGAACACGAAATTCCCGTGACGGCGACTGCCGAGAAGCCCTATTCGACTGACGCTAACCTGATGCACATCTCTTACGAGGGCGGCATTCTCGAAGATCCATGGGCCGAACCGCCGGAGAGTATTTTTCAACTCACGCGCTCGCCCGAGAGTGCGCGTGGTGAAGCTCAGTTGGTCGAGATCTCTTTTGAAAAAGGCGAACCGGTCGCGATTGACGGGAAAAAACTCGATCCGGTTGCCCTCCTCGAGACGCTCAACAAGATCGGTGGAGAACACGGCATCGGCCGTGTTGACCTCGTCGAGAATCGTTTCGTCGGCATGAAGTCGCGTGGCGTTTACGAGACGCCGGGAGTCACGATCCTGCAAACCGCGCATCGAGCGCTCGAGTCGATCACGCTCGATCGTGAAGTGATGCACTTGCGTGATTCGCTCGGCGTGAAGTTTGCCGAGAGTGTCTACTACGGTTTCTGGTTCGCGCCTGAATTTAAGTTGATGCGAAAGATGATTGACGAGACTCAGGCAACCGTGAGCGGCGATGTTCGTCTAAAGCTCTTCCGCGGCAACGCGATCGTGGTGGGACGTCGTTCACCGAATTCTCTGTACGACGAGAAGGTCGCGACTTTTGAGGCTGACACGGTTTACAACCAGCGCGATGCAGAAGGTTTCATCAAGCTGAACGCGCTTCGCTTAAGACTGGGAGGTGGACGATGACTAACATCAACGTTATCGATGTCGACAAGATTGGCTCAGCAACGTCACCGCTCGCGTTGGCGAAAACGGTTGCGCTTGTTTCGTCATCTGACGCAACGAAGGCAGGCGACGTAGTTGTCGTGCGCGCAATCACCGACAGTGCGACCTACAACATGCTCGAACTGCCCACCGGCAGGCTCGCGAAGATCAATCCGGGTGATCTGTTAATCGGCGTACTCGGGCGGCGCAGGGCTTTGAAAGGTTTTGTAGGCGACGTTCCGCCAACTCTCAAGCACGGCGATGAGCTTCATCTACTGAACATGGGTGGCGTGATCGGTTATTGCACCGGACATCACTCGAGTCTTGGCGATGCGATCAAGCTGGAAGTGATCGGACTGGCCTGTGACGAAGCAGGTCGTGTGCTGAACATTGCTGACGCTGCACTCCCGTTGCGAACGAGTCTTGGCGAAACAGCGCCGATCGTGATGATCGCAGGGACGTGCATGAACAGCGGTAAAACTTACGCCGCAACCGAACTGATCAAACAAGCAACACGCGCGGGTCTGCGAGTGGCGGCGGCAAAACTTTCCGGTGTCGCTTGCCTGCGCGACACGTTGAACATGTCAGATCACGGTGCGGTGGCGACGGCGAGTTTTCTCGATTGTGGTTTGCCGTCAACTGTAGACGTCGAGGATCTCGCGCCGTCGGCGAAAGCGATCATTGCAAAGCTAAACGAAGCGAACCCGGATCTGATCGTGATTGAGTTGGGCGATGGGATTCTTGGCGGTTATTCAGTTGAGACTGTGTTCACCGATTTCGAACTGCTCGAAGCGACGGCGGCCCTTGTGTTTTGTGCGTCTGATTACGTCGGCGCGTGGGGCGGGATCGAGTTGTTGCGCAGACGCGGTGTCGAAGTCGACGTCATTGCAGGTTCGGTGACTGACTCGCGTATGGGTGAAGACTACATCAGAACTCAGTTCAACGTGCCTGCGGCAAATGCACGGCGCGACGGCTCGGCACTTTTCGAGTTGGTGATGTCAAAGGTCGCTGCGAGCCAGGAAGCGGTCACTGTTTAGCGGCGCGGACGAGCCGGAGTATGGCCACGACAAGAAACGTGATACCGATGTAGAGAAACACGCGCTGACCGGTGGAGATGCCGATGGCGGTAAACGCGATGGCAATTGAAAAGAACGCCATTGAAATGGTTCGCATTTGGTTTAGTTTCCTCTTTGTTGGGTTGCGTGATTGGAATCAGATAGCTGATACGGGTTTTAACCGCATTCGGTTGCAATAAAGGAGCGCGGTGGGTACACAAGGCAAAATTCGCGTGGGAATCTTTGGCGGTTCGGGCTATGGCGGCTCGGAACTGCTTCGGATTCTGCTGTTTCACCCGCAGGTGGAGCTGGTTTTTGTTACTGCGAATGAACAGGCGGGCAAAGCTGTGGGCGAAGTTCATCGCAACCTGCATGGTCTCACGCAGCTCAGTTTCATCAAGACACCTGAAGACTTGAACAGTCTTGACGCCGTCGATTGCGTGTTTCTCGCGCTTCCGCATGGACAGGCAATGGACGTGATTCCGCGTCTGCCCACGAACGTGAAGGCCATCGATCTCTCCGGAGACTTTCGGCTTCGCGATCAAAGCGTTTTCGAGAAACATTACAAACAGCCACACACGGCGATGGACTCGCAAGCCGGTTTTGTCTACGGCTTAACCGAAACCAACCGTGAGGCGATCCGTCAGGCACGTCTGATTGCGAACCCGGGTTGTTTTGCGACCGCAACGCTGCTCGGCCTGGCGCCCCTTGTTGCGAACGGAGCGATCACAGGCCGCGTGGTTGTGGACGCGAAAACCGGATCGTCGGGCTCGGGCGCCAAAGCAGCTTCGAATACACATCATCCGCAGCGTATGAACTCTTTCTACGCTTACAAGCCTTTCACACATCAGCACGTCCCTGAGATCGAACAGGAACTCGAGCACGTCGGCGATTGGACCAGCGAGCTGGTTTTTATGACTCACTCACTGCCGGTCGCGCGAGGGATCTTTGCGTCGATCTACGCCGAGGCTAAAAGCGAACTGACGGAGGATGCGCTGCGCAACATCTTTGCGGATTACTATCGCGAGTCTTTCTTCGTGCGGCTTGTGAACGGTTCACCTGACATCAACTGGGTCAAGACGACAAACTTTTGCGACCTCGGCTTCGCCGCGCGCGGAAAACAGATCGTTGTCTTCTCCGCGATCGACAATCTCGTTAAAGGCGCCGCCGGACAGGCAGTGCAAAACATGAACCTGATGTTCGGCCTGGATGAAAAAACGGGTCTCATGCTTGTGAGCACAAATCCCTGACAGGATTTCAGGATTGACATGATTTACATGTAAATCTTGTAAATCATCTCTAACTGGTTTTTATCTTGAGAGAAGATCAATTCCAACTTGCGACCTACAAAAAAATGCCCATCGTCGCTGAACGCGGCGAGGGCGTCTGGCTCTACACAAGCGACGGCGAAAAGTATCTCGATCTCTACGGCGGTCACGCAGTCGCCGGCACTGGACACTGTCATCCGCACGTCGTCAAAGCCATTCACGATCAAGCTTCCAGACTTCTGTTCTACTCGAACCTGGTCTATTCCGACGCGCGTGCTCGTGCCGCTGAAAAACTCGTTTCCATCGCACCCATATCACTAACCAAAACTTTCTTCTGCAACTCCGGCACTGAAGCAAATGAGAACGCGATGCGTATGGCGCGCATGGCTACCGGGCGCGAGAAAATCATCACGTTCTCCGGCGGCTTTCACGGTCGCACCGCGGACGCCATTAGCGCGACTTTTCTCGGCAAGTATCGTGAGATTGGAAAACCGAATGTGCCCGGACATCTCGAAGCAGAGTTTGGAAATATCGAATCGGTGCGAACACTCGCCGATGATTCGGTGGCGGCGATCATGCTCGAACCAATCCAGTCGATGGCGGGTGTTCGTATGGCCCAGCCCGATTTCTATCGTTCGCTGAGGACGTTGTGCGACGAACGCGGTATCGTGTTGATCTATGACGAGGTGCAAACCGGCATCGGACGCACCGGAGATTGGTTCTTTGCGGGAAGTGAAGCAGGCGGCGGCGTTGTGCCTGACATCATTTCACTCGCGAAAGCGCTTGGCAGTGGAGTTCCGGTTGGTGCGTGTCTTGTGAACGAGTCGATTGCGCCGGCGATCAAGGAAAATGATCTCGGCACGACGTTCGGCGGCGGCATGCTTGCGATGGCTGCGGTTACGGCGACGCTCGAAGCAGTGGAAAACGATTCCATGCTCGACAATGTCAAAAGGGTTGAAGCGTATTTGCGAGAGCGTTTGCCGGGAGTTGTAATCCACGGTCGCGGGTTTCTGCTCGGACTCGAATTCAAAGACAAGGCGGCGCCCGTTCATAAAGCGCTGCTCGATCAAAAGATCATTACCGGAACCTCGAGCAATCCAAATGTTTTGCGCTTGTTGCCGCCATTGTGTTTGCAGGAAGAACACGTTGACCTGCTCGTGTCAGCCATTGGTAATCACGGATAACACGGATGCATTTCTTAAACACCATCGCGCTCTCTACTGAGCAGCTCAATGAATTGATTGACTCCTCTCGTCGCTTCAAGCACGGCGAGGACCTGTCAAAACCGCTCGCGGGGAAATCGGTGGCGCTCGTTTTTTTCAATCCGAGCCTGCGCACGCGCGCGTCGATGCAGGTCGGGATTTACGAGCTCGGAGGCAACGCCGTCGTGCTCGAGCCTGGCGGAACAAGCTGGACGCTCGAACATCGCGAGGGTGTAGTGATGGATTCGGATAAGACTGAACATATCGCCGAGTTTGTTCGTGTACTCGAGCGATATTGTGTCGCGATTGGCGTAAGGACGTTTGCGACGTTGAAGGACTGGGACGAAGAGCGTCTCGATCCGGTACTCAATGCATTTGCGCGATATGCGTCAGTGCCGATTATCAATCTCGAGTCTGCAATGCATCATCCCTGCCAGTCGCTGGCTGACATGCTGACGATTCGCGAAAAGTTAGGCGCGGGACGCAAGCGAGTGGTGCTTACGTGGGCGTGGCACCCGAAGCCGTTGCCGATGGCCGTGCCGAACAGTTTCGCACTTGCCGCGGCACAGATGGGCCACGATCTCGTAATTGCGAATCCGCCCGGATACGAGCTCGACGAAGAGCTGTTGGCAACCTCGAGACAACTTGCCGCAGCTTCCGGTGGGAGTCTGGAAGTAACACACGATATAGAGGATGCGTTTTCCGGCGCGGAAGTTATCTACGCCAAGAGTTGGGGCGGGCAACAGTTTTACGGCAATAGCGAACAGGACACGATTACAAGGGCAAGGTACCGAAGAAAGTGGATCGTCGACGAAGGAAAGATGGCGCGCACCAACGGCGCGATCTTCATGCACTGTTTACCGGTGCGACGCAACGTGATCGTGACGGACAGCGTCATCGACTCGCCGGCTTCAGTCGTGATCGACGAAGCGGAGAACAGGCTGCACGTGCAGAAGGCGGTGATGAAGGAGGTGCTTGGTACTTAGTGCTTTGTACTTAGTGCTTTGTAACTTTGCAAGAAGTGCGTTTTACATGGATTACATAATCATCTTGTAAATCCTGTCAATCCTGTAATCCTGTAAAAAATGACCTGCGTTGCCTTTGCGGGAAAGGTCTTTCACAGGATTACATGATTATCAGGATTAACATAATTTTTTGTACTAAGTACTAAGTACAAAGACCAAAGACCCAAAGATGCACCCTATCGACAACCAACTCCGTCTCGATCTCCTGCGCGAAGCGTTGCCTTATATTCAACGCTTCAAGGGGCAGACGTTTGTCGTCAAACTCTCCGGCAAGGTCACGGAAAATCGGGACAATATGATCTCGCTGGCGGAAGAGCTGGCCCTCCTTCACCAGGTTGGTATTCGGATCTGCGTAGTGCACGGCGGTGGCAAACAACTGAGCGACTTGGCTACAAAGTTAGGCATCGAACAGACCATCATCGAGGGTCGTCGCGTAACCGACGACGCCACACTCGAAATGGCGAAGATGATCTTCGCGGGAAAGATCAATACCAACATCCTGGCCGCGCTGCGTAACAGCGGGATTGAAGCCGTCGGCCTTTCAGGCGTCGACGGCAATATCGTTCACGCCGCACGCCGCCCGCCAAAGGAAATCCTGAATCGTGAAACCGGTGTGCGCGACAAGATCGACTTCGGACACGTCGGCGACGTGGTCCAGATCAACTCGCGGCTGCTGATGGTGTTGTTGGACCACGGCTACCTGCCAGTCATTTCATCACTCGGCGCCGACGATGAAGGCATGGTCTTCAACATCAACGCCGACACGATTGCCGCCGAGATCGCAGTACAGTTAAAAGCCGAAAAACTGATCCTGCTGAGCGATGTCGACGGTATCTATCTGACCGCGGGCGATCCGCAAACCAAGCTTTCCAGGCTCACCGCCGCCGAAGCTGCCGAACTGATAACCAGCGGAGCAGCCTCAGGCGGCATGATTCCGAAACTTCAAAGCATCACGGTACTGCTCGAGCGCGGTGTTCACAGCGCACACATCATCAGCGGCACCAAACGCAATGCTCTCCTTTCAGAGATCTTCACGGACAAAGGCACCGGCACGATGATCGTGGCTTAAGCAATGCCGTGCTAGGCGATCGGCGATTGCGGTAAAAAGCGATCGCGATCAAACGGCGGATCTTCGTGTTCAGGAATCGGATCGTCCGGCCAATCGTGAGCCCACTGCCTTCGATGTTCGTGATCCGCGTAGTACTTCAGATAAATCCGGTTATCCTCATCGCTGCCGCTTCCCGTCAGATCGATCATGTAGGCGTAGCGCGGATTTTCCGGAAAGAGCACTGCTTCCTCGCGCAAACCGTCGTGATAGAGATAGTCATAGAGCTCTCGATCCGAAAGATGATTTGTGTGCAGCAGGTAAGCTCCGAGCGAAGCCATCCGATCGATCAACTCCTTGAGCGCGGTGCGAAGCGTGTCTTTGTCGAGCGTGTCCGGAGCTGGAATCTCGAGTCCTGAATTTTCGAGCAGGCGAAAAAGACTGATCGGTTCAGCAGTTTCGTATTCGAGTACGTGCTTGAGAAACTCTTCTTCCATGTCGGCCGGCATCGACTCGAGTGTGGTCGTGCTGCCGCCGAGTTTTTCCAACTCGGCACGGAGTTTGGCGATACGTTCTTCCTGACTTGGTTCGTCGGCGGATTGAATGAAAGACATTCTTTGGCTCCTTAAGGTTAGAGGTTAAGGTTTGAGGTGCCCGCGGAGTTCTGAGAGGCGCCCTCCGTTATTTTGTGGGTGAGGCATTTTCGGACTTAAGCCAGGAAAAGTAAAGCCACGAAAAACCACAAAGAACACAAAGGCAGTTTTTAAACCATTTCTGATTTATGTGCTTCTTTGTGGCGCGGGTGCAGTGAACATGTCGAGGTTTGAGAGCCCGAGACTGGTCTCAATCTCTTCCATGCGTCTGAGCGCCGTGTCGAATCCATCGCCGCCGAATTGTTCCGCTTCAAGCTCGTCAAACTTCGCGGCGAGCTCATCCAACTCAGCCTCGCCCGTTGCAGCTTTCCACGCCGGAAACACGATCGTATCTTCGACGGCCGCGTGATGATGGTACATGCGCGCAAACGACTCCAACGCTTTCGCAAGTGGCTCGATACTGTTTGACGGAATCCGATCGGCTTTTGTGATCTCTAAAACGTAATCAGTGATCTCCCGGCCGCGCGCATGTTGGGCCAGGAGGACATCGACGTATGCCGCCGCGGCTCCCGGTGACTTCTTCACGATCGGAAAGATAAAAACCTCTTCGAGTTGTTTCTCGTGATAATCCTCGCCGAATACACGAACCAGGTTCGCAGCTTTCTCGAGCGCATCAGGTGGAACAGACGCCGCGTCCTGCCGCAACCTGCTCGCCGATTCCTGATAGACCAGCAAAGCGCGCCGCAGTATGCCGTGCTCCCGCATTAGATCTTCCGCGGCCGTCACTTCGACCGGGGCTGCCTCACCCGTTGCTGGTCCATCGTTTCGATTGTCTTCGTTCGTCGCGCTGCCGGTCGGATTTGAGTTTGTGCGGCAGGCGTTAAAGAGAACCCCGGCGCCGGCGAGAGAAATGCCGGTGATTAGTTGTCTTCTTTTTTCGTCCAACGAAATCTCCTCGTGAGCAATGTCGAACCCCTTTGATATTACTCTGCCTGCGACGTTAGACTAAGCACAATTTCAATGGACAACGTCGCAATTGCTCGCCGGTTCTATCGCCTCGCCGCATTGATGGAGATTCGCGGCGACGATCCGTTTCGGCTGCGTTCATATCGTAACGCCGCCGAAGCCATCGAAGTCTGGCCCACACCTTTGAAGGAAATTGCGGAAAAAGAAGGTGTCGCGGGTTTGCAGGAAATTCCTGGAGTCGGCAAAGCCATCGCGGGGAAAGTTATTGAACTGCTCGAGAAAGGCTCTTTCGCCGCGTGGGATCGCCTTGTCGCCGAGACGCCGGAAACGGTGCTCGACTTAACGGAGATACCCGGCATCGGTCCAAAGACCGCCGCCCTGCTGCACCAGCGTTTTAAAGTCTCTTCTTTACCCGACCTGAAAACCTTTGTCGCGTCAGGCGGTCTCGAGATGGTCGACGGCATCGGCACCAAGACCGCGGAAAAAATAAAAGAAGCCCTTTCCTGATCGATGTCATTCGCGGTAATCTGTGGCCCCACATTTCAATAAAGAGGACAACATGAGCAAAAGAATGAAACGCCGTGAGTTTATGCGCAACGGAGCGGTTGCGGGGCTCGCTCTCGCCGCTGCTAAAAACGAAGTTGCCGGGTTTCCGACGATTCTCAAACAGAATGTCGTCAAACCGGTCGTGATCGCTTCCGCCAACGGTAATCGATTCAAGCACGACGGCAACGTTACCGCGGTGCAGAAGGCGTTCACGATGATGACCGGCGGCTCCGACGTGCTCGACGCCCTGATCGCAGGCGTGAACATCGTAGAACTCGATCCGCTCGACGACAGCGTCGGTTACGGCGGCCTGCCAAACGCGGACGGCGTGGTCCAACTCGATTCGTCCTGCATGCATGGTCCAAAGAAGCGCGCGGGCGCGGTCGGCGCTCTCGAAGGTGTGCGCACTCCTTCACTCGTCGCGAAGGCGGTGATGGAAAACACGGATCACCATCTCATCGTCGGCAAAGGCGCGCAGGACTTCGCACGCAACATGGGCTTCAAGATCGAAGACGATCTCAATACTGAAAACTCACGCAAGCAGTGGCTCGAGTGGAAACGCAGAACCGATCCCGGTCACTATCTCGATCCGAAGAAACGCGCGGAAGCGGGCCACCGCGCCGCGCTCGAGATGCTCGCCGAAGGACTGCTGCGTGAAGAGAACATGCACGGCACCATCAACTGCGACGGCATCAACTCGAAAGGCGAGATTTGCGGTGTCACTACCACGAGCGGTCTTGCCTGGAAGATCCCCGGACGAATCGGCGACTCACCAATTCTCGGCGCGGGTCTTTATGTTGACGGAGCCGTTGGCGCCGCCGGTTCAACCGGACGCGGCGAAGCGAATCTATTCAACCTGTGCTCGTTTGTGATTGTGGAGGAGATGCGGCGCGGCGCTCACCCGAAGGATGCCGGCATTGAAGTGCTGAAAAGAATCCAGAGCAACACAATCGAGAAGCGGCTCTTGAACAGCAGAGGCTTGCCAGGTTTCGGCATCAACTTTTACATCCTCAATGCAAAGGGACAATACGCCGGAGTGACGATGTACGAAGGCGCTTCCTATGCGCTATGTACTGAGAATGGGCCACAAACGGTGAAATCCGAAGCACTGCTGCAAGGCAAGCCAAGCGATTAGAGGTCTACGAGCGACACAAATAATAGAACAAGTCAGGAAGGGTGGCTTGCCCCCGCTTTCACTTGGAGGCGGGGGCAAGCCGCCCTTCCTGACTTGTTCTATTGGGCATATCAATTCTGCTTTAACTATTTGCTGTGGCGGGCGTCTTCCCGTATTTCTGCGTGGCGAAGCCCACGATCAGTCCGACGAGCGTGCCGGGCAAAACGATCTCGAAGTAGTAACCACCCTGCATCAGCGCGACCAGGAAAGCCAAAAATGCGCCCACCAGCAGGCCAAACACGATCCCGAGCGGCAACGAGTGAAACTTCTTCGCAAAGAAACCGATCGCGATACCGGCGATTATTCCTTTTAACGTTGATCCGATCACGATTCCACCGAGTTGATCTCTCACGGCCGGCGTAAACCAGGCAGTCAATCCGTCGATGGCGCCGAGGACCGCGCCGAGCACTAATCCAATTAGGGGTTTGGACATCGTCTTTTCTCCTGTTCGTTAAAGTCGTCTAATTCTTCTATTAAACGCTCCCCGCAAAATCTTTAAGGTCGAGAGGTAAAAATAAAAAATATTCTCATCAGCAGGTAAGCGAGTACGAGCAGGATCAGAAAACGATTTTTACCCGCCCAGCGACTGACCTTCTCGAGTGCGTTTTCCCTGTAGGCTGAAACCGGCTCCGCATCCAGCAGGCGGCCGACGTCGGCGGAAAGGTCGGCGGCGCTCCCGTACCTGCTGTCAGAGTTCCTGGCCATGGCTTTCAGGCAAACAGCTTCCGCTGCTTTGCTGACTTTCGGATTGATCGATCGCGGTCTTGCAGGGCCGGGCGGCTGAGCGGTCAGTAAGAAATAGAGCACTGCGCCGAGCGAGTAGATGTCTGAACGTTCGTCTGACTGATCGACTTCGCCACGCGCCTGCTCGGGCGACATGTAATCACGCGTTCCGATCACCGTGCCGTGCGACGTCTCGTTCTCCATGGAGTGCGGCGGCCTGGCGCCGCTTTCCCCATGATATTGCGACTCGTGGGAAAAGCGGCGCCGGGCCGCCGCACTCCAAAGCGGATCGAGTATCTTCGCGACGCCCCAATCCAGCACCAGCACCTCGCCAAACGAACCGATCATGATGTTTTGCGGCTTCAGATCCCGGTGAATCACGCCATGCGCGTGCGCAAACGCAACTGCATCACACACAGCCTGAAACTTTCGCAGCAGGTCCCTGCGCGACGCACCTTCGCGCGCAAACTCGTCGAGACGGCTGCCGCGAACAAACTTCATCGCGTAAAACACACGCCCATCCGGCAGCACACCTACGTCGTGAACCGGAACAATTCCGGGATGCTCCAGCCGCGCGATGATCTGCGCTTCGCGAATCATTCGCCGGCGCAAATCCTCGGTGACCTCGGTCGTATTCAGCACCTTGATCGCGACGAGCCGGTCAAGCTCGCCGTCCTCGGCCAAATACACCGTGCCCATTCCGCCATGCGCAAGCTCTTTAACAAACGTGTACTTGGTCGAACTGAAATCAGGCTCGCCGACAACTGTGCGCAGGTGGTTCAGCTTGTCGTCTGAAATCCACTTCATTTCACATCGACTCCGAGCAGCGAACGCGCCTCCGCGCGAAACTCCTCATCCGTCGCCGTTATTTCACGCAGCTTTTCTAAAACAATCCGGCGGAAGTCGCGACGCGCAGCCGCGAGGTAGTTATTGACTGTGACCGAGTCGAGATCAAATTCTTTCGCTAGTGAAGCGTAAGAGACGTTTGCGTCGTCACTCAGATCGTAGCGTTCAAACAACTGGAAGTGGACCATCCGCCCCGACTCTTCACAACGCCGGCGCAACGCTTCGACCGCGAGGGTAAACATCCACCGCACCCACTCGCGATGAAAATAGTCTTCGGGGCTCAGATCGTTGGCGGACGTGTGCAGCGCAAGCTCGTGTTCCGCGGCGACGAAGTCGATTTGGTAATGGGCCATGTCGCCCCCGCGCTTGAGTCGCTGTCCGGCTTTGCGTTCATTCGCGATAAAGCCGTCGAGACACGTGCGGAGAAACGTTTGGAAGCTGGCTTTGCTCGCGTCGTAGCGGGCAAAGTGATTTTTCTCAAACGCGTTCGCGAAAAAACCCTGCGTCAGATCTTTCGCGTCTTCGTTATCGGCCTGCCATTTCAGGCGAATGTATTTGTAAGCGGGTTTCCAATAACTGGTGAGAATGGTGTCGAAGGCGCGGCGGCGTACGATCTGATCATCGCTGCGGGCGGCGATGATGGCTGAGTGATTTGTGACGGGAAACTGTAATAGGACCACGAAAAGCACAAAGAACACAAAAGGAAGTTTCTGAGCGTTTGTGATTTATGTGCTTCTTTGCGGCTAACTAGAGCTGTCTCTTCACAATCACGAGCGTGATGTCGTCGGCGGCGCTGGTACCTTGCGCAAACTTCGTCAACGACGATTCGATGCGATCGCGAATGCCGGCCGCGGAGGCCTCAATGTTGCGCGATACGACTTCATACAAACGCGTCGCGCCAAACTCTTCACCGGTCGGACTAACTGCTTCCGTCACGCCGTCAGAATAGATTACGAGCACGTCGCCCAACTGCAACTGCGTGCGGCCTTCGCGATATTCAGCGTCACGCTTGATGCCGAGCGGCAAACCACCGGAAGCCAGTTGTTCGACAGTTCCGGCCGAATGAACAATCAACGGCGGATTATGACCCGCGTTCAAAAACGAGAGCGCTCCGGATTCGGGATCGAGTTCCGCATAAAACAGAGTCACAAACCGGTTCGCGGGAATATTGTCGGCGAGATAACGATTGACCGCGGAGATCGTCGCGACTAGCGAATCGTGCGACGCCGATTGCGCGTGAATCGCGGCGTGCAGTGACGACATCAGGAGCGCCGCCGCAGTTCCCTTGCCTGACACGTCGCCGAGCGCAATCACGAGCCGCCCGTCTTCGCGCTCGATGAAGTCGTAATAGTCTCCGCCAATCTCGTAACAGGGAAAACTGATGCCCTGCAATTCGTAACCAGGAACCTGGGGCGGCGCAGTCGGTTGAAAGCGCTGCTGGATTTCGCTGGCGAGGGCGAGTTCGCGTTCGAAACGTTCGCGCTCGAGCCGCGCTTCGGCAAGTCGCGCATTCTCGACACGAATGGCCGCGACGGATGCGAGCGTAGTCAACACTTTCAGGTGATCTTCAGTAAAGCGGCCTTCGGCGATCGGCGAATCAGCGTAGATGATTCCAAACACTTTGTCCGTGACGCCGAGCGGCACCGCCAAAACAGATCTGACGCCCTGAAGCACCACGTGCCGCTCGCAAAACGCGGATCGTGTTGCGCGTCGGAAGTCAGCACTGACTTGCCGCGAATCACGACTTCGTCGAGCACGTTGCGACTCACGCGAATCTCGCCGACTTCGCCCACTCGATCTCTCAACCGCGCCACTGCAACTCGCAAGTCTTCACTGCCTTCATCACGCATCATGATTAGACAACGATCCGCCGGGCACGGCTTCAAACACGAGCGAGACGATCTGCTCGAGCGTTTCATCCAGCGTGGCCGAAGCAAGCAGAGTGATACCCACTTTGCTGATCAGTGCGAGCAGGTCGCCGTGTTTGGTCCTGGGCGTGACGGTGGTGGCATGGATGCAATCTCTTCGGGTTGTGTGCGCGCGCCTTCGATCGCTTCGAGCAATCCGGAGGTGGTCCTGTCGCCGGAGGCGAGCGCGATCGTCGCTTCCGGAAGGGCTGTCCCGGTGTTGTCGGTGATCATGGTGGCGCCCATGCCGGAGTTGAACGTGCCGTCGTCATAGACGATCTCCGTTTCGCCGATCTGGATGCGCCCACCGGCTGTGAGATGAATCACGCCGTCGACCGTTGCGCCGTTGTAGAGCGTGCCATTTGCCGACCCGAGATCCTGCAACACATATTCGTCGCCTTCACGTCGCACTTCTGCGTGAACGCGGGAGGCGAACGGATCGGGAATACAGAGATCGTTCCTCGCGGAACGGCCGATAGTTATTCGCAGGCGGCCGAGTGGGAAATGGTCGGGGCGCGGTCGGGATATTTAACTATGAGCTCTGACATTTTTAGACGATTGTTTAGGCGGCGAAGCGGAGCATCAGAAACTAGATTGAACCCTCACGAACGACGATGGTGCCGGCTATCATATCGTGCAAGCCTCTGCCATGCACGGACACCGCAGCCATCAAAAACCCAAGGCCCAGCGAGAGCAAATGAGAGCTGGATAACCAACGAAATGACGCAGCAGCGCGCGCCCGATCCCGGGGGTGCCGCCGTCGTTGCGTTCGATGCGCAGTCCGGTGGCCCACTTACCGAGCGTCAAACCCGTCAGACCGGGAATAACTACCAGATTCAAAATCGCCAGCATCACGGCCAGCACGATTGCCGGCGGTTTCGGCTGAATTGCCGGCAGCGCGCGCGCCACCGCCGAGCATACGCGCGATCAGGGTACCGAGTACGACGATGAGAAACGAGTGCGATGTAGTCGATTAGCAAAGCGCCACAACGGAGAGGGAACGGGGCTCTGAGTCGTTTACCACCATGCCTGGCGGCACGGCTTCTTGCCTGGGAGCGCGGCAAACCTTGGGCAGTAGTCATCTTTGAAACGTCGATCTTTGATCTTGGGACTTTGGTCCTGAGTCTTTGATTCGGTAAGTTAGATTCCACAATATCAAAGCCCAAAGGCCAAGACCAATGACTCACTCCAATCAACCAACTAAAAAGTGCAACGTCGTTTCGCCTACTCGCAACTTATCCCCACTATCCAGCACGCGTGGTTGTCGCGGCGCGAGCCGCACCGAGTCGTTGATCACGGTTCCATTCACTGAACCCAGATCTTCGACGAGAAAAGTTTCTCCTTCGAGCCAGATGCGCGCATGGCGTCGAGAAACCTTCGTTTCAGGATCGAACCGCGAAAGATCGATCTCGGGAAAGATATTCGAATGCGGATCGGTGCGGCCGAGAAGATTGCTGTCTTTCTGCAAAATGAACGACGCATCAAGCTCGGTGGTTCCGGTCACGACGAGCTTCGCCGTCGGTCTCACTGCGTGCAGCAACGCACTCGAGCCGACACGCCGCGAGTGGCTGCCGCGCACCGCAGTGAGCGCAGAATACGTCGTCAGCGGCAATGCGACCGCCGCAAAAACCGCAATAGACGGTTTGCACCTGACCGTCTCGCTGCCCAAAACCGGCGCCGGCATTCCATAGCTGACTCTTCCCGACATCAACTTCTCGAGATGGATCGCGAGCTCGTTTCTCAACTCGCCCGCAGTGCGAAAACGATCCTCGGGTTTGTACTCCACACGATCTCATGAGGATCTGTTCCATCTCTGTCGAGATCGACGGCGCGATCTGGCGCGGTCTCGGGTTCTTCGTGAAATCAAAAATCAGAAGCGGATTGTCCTGCGGATCGGAGCCGGTCAACAGGTGAAACATCGTTGCGCCGAGACTGTAAACGTCGGACGCCGGCTGCACTCGACCGCTGAAAAGCTCCGGCGGCGCATATCCCATCGTGCCGACCGCAGTCACGCCTTTCTCCTGTTGCGACACCCAGCGCGCGATGCCGAAATCGATCAGCATCACTCGGCCCGTGTTGCCGTCGATCATCAGGTTGGCGGGCTTCAAGATCGCGATAGATGATCGGCTTCGGTCGCGAGTGGAGATAGTCGAGCACGTCGGCTACCTGCATGCCCCAGTCGGTGACTGTCTTCTCGTCGAGTCTGCCGCCGACGGCGGCGCGCATTCTCGACGCGAGATCGCCGCCCGAGATGTATTTCATCACGAGATAGAAACGGCCGAGCGTCTCGTCGTAGAAGTAGTCGTAGATGGTCGGGATGGAAGGGTGTTCGAGAGAAGTCAGCAACAGCGACTCGCGTTTGAAGTCGCCAATCGCTTTCTCATGCTGCGCCGGATCGAGATGCGACTCAACCATCTCTTTGACTGCGCGCGGCGCATCACCGAGATTGCGATCCTTTGCGAGATAGACGGCGCCCATGCCACCGCCGCCGATCCGGCGCACGATCTCATAGCGACCATTCAGAACAGTATTGGCAGCGAGTTGCTTGACGGCCGGACGATGACCGCCGGTCGTGCTCTCTTTCGGAGCTGACGGTGCTGCCGGGAGTATGAACGTTATCGGTGAATGAGCCGCCGAGAGAATTTGAGGCGAACGGAGCGTGATAGGTTCGGCTAGTTACCGTTTGTTCGACAACGCCGGTGCCGGCATCTGCAGCAGACGTGTGTGCCGCTTCGTAGACCGGCTGCTCAGCCGTATCGGTGTTTCATCGTAAACTCGGAGTGCTCGGCGGTAGCTCTGGCGTCTGCTTCGTCAGTAACTCAGGCTCCAGCGTCTCAGCCCACGCTGCGGACTCTGCTGGATGCACTTCGTCCTCGTCGCCGAGAGTGGCAGCCATAGTCTTCAATTCCGGTGAGCTGGGGATTAACTGCGTACCACAATTACCGCAGAAGTGTTCACCAGGCGATACGCGGGCGCCGCATGCGTTACACTCAGCCATTAGTTAACGAATTACCAGTCTTATTCCAGATTTGAACGCGGCTCTGACTAAGAAGACGTTGTAGCAGGCACTATTTCACAATGTGGAAGCGCAGAAATGTTTTTCCGACGATGATTTCGTCGCCATCGCATAATGCCTGACGCTGTCCCGGGGGTAATCTTTTGCCGCGATTGATAAACGTACCATTTGTCGATCCGAGATCTTCGAGAAAATATTGACCATTACTCAGCGTGATGCGAGCGTGACGCCGCGAAACCTTTGCTTCCGGATCGTCAGTATCGAGATCGACGTCGGGAAAGATTCCACCATCCGCATCCCAGCGTCCGATCTGAGCTTCAACATCACTCAACATAAACTGTTTTCCGCTCGAACGCCCTTTCTCGATCACGAGCCGGGCGTGCGGTTTTGCAGTTGTCGCAGTGCCGGAAAACTCAGGCCCGCGGAAACACGGTTGCCGGCGAACTCCGGGTGTGCCTGGCGACGGAGCGTGATTGCCGTTGCGACCTTCCGTGCCCTGCGCCGGTCGCTTCTGGTCGGGCGGTCGGACGGCCGTTTGGTCTCAAAGGCGCACCACATTCGTCGCAATACTGCGAGCCATCGAGGTTTTCTGTTTTGCACCTGTCGCAGGTAATCATCGTCGTGTAAAAAAGCAAGTCATTTTAGCGCGAAACGCTCTCACCGCGCCAACGCATCTACTAGCACTGGCGCCGAATTGGAAGACTCTCTCGCAAAGGCGCAAAGGCGCAAAGCGTACCGCCTTTCAGGGGTTTTCTTTGCACCTTTGCGCCTTTGCGAGAGAAAAGTTCGCCACACGCAGATGATCCGGCAGTTTCGTGCATCATACAGTGAGAAACTGTTAACGAATAGCGCTGTGCAGCGTTGTCGAATTGTGGCCCGCTGGCGGTGGTCTTAAATGAAACAGTTTGGTAACTTTTCACGTAGAAGACACTTCGTACGTTGAATCAATAATTAGGCCCCCTGATAGAAGGAACTCAAAGATGGCAGTTAGTCGCAAAAAGAAGATTATTATTGGCGTTGTTGTGGTGGCGGTGCTGGCGATCGTCGTGATCGTCAGCGTGATCGCAAGCCGCAAGGAAGAGCCGGAAGTAATCACGGTTAAGCTCGAAGTCAGACCAGAACTGAAGCAGACCGTAACGGCGTCCGGCGAAGTGCGCCCGATCCGCTATATCAAGCTGACCAGCGAGGTGCCGGGCCGCATCGAGGAGATTTATGTCACCGCCGGCGACATGGTCACCAAGGGCAAGCCGCTCGTGCGCGTCGATCCTACACAGTTGCAGTCGAGCCAGGAAGCCCAGTGGGCCGCGACGCAAGCGTCAATCAACGACGTGCAAAACGCCCGCAACGCCGTCAACTCGGCGCAGCAGTCACTGGTCGTCGCGGAAGCTTCCGTTGCTGCTGCACGACAGCAAGTCGTCGCATTTCAAACCAGCGTGGACCGTGCGCAGGTTGAAGCTAAACACCGCCCAGCGCGAACTCAAACGTTACACAGAACTGATCGAAGCCGGCGTTTCATCGCGGCTTGAATACGACACTGCTCGCGACCGCTTCGAAACTGCCAAGATCGCTCTGGAAACAGCCAGGGCAAATCTCGAAGCGCAGAAGATCGCGGTGAAAGAAGCAACTGAACGCGCGAATCAACAGCGAATCGCCGTCAAAGAAGCGCAAACGAGCATCAAGTCGTCAGAGATGCGCGCCAGCCAGCAGGCAGCCATGTTGCGAGGCCAGCAGAGCCAGCGTTCAAAGGCAACGCAGTTGTCGCCTTTGAACGGCGTCGTCGCTGACATTCCAACGCGCGTCGGTGAGTTCGCGGTGGCTGGTCTGTCGACAACTCCGCTGATGACCATCGCCGACATGTCGCAGATCAACGTCGAAGTGAACGTCGACGAAACGGAAATCAACAACGTCAAGGTGGGCCAGGAAGCGAAGGTCAAGGTTGATGCTCTCGGCGACAAGGAGATCAAGGCAGTCGTCACGCAAAAGAATCCTCTGGCGATTTCGAAGTCTGACGCGACCGGCGGTCTGTCAAACCGCGTCAACGTTCAGGAAGCGAAAGAGTTCAAGGTCACACTCGAACTGAGGGAGTTGCCGGAAGACATTCAGACTTCGCTTCGTCCGGGAATGAGCTCGACCGCGACGATCACGACCGACACGAAGAACAACGTGCTCGCCGTGCCGCTCGAATCGATCGTTGAAAAAGCGCCAACACCTGCCGCGTCTCCTGGCGGCCACGGTGCGCCGGCAGCGTACCGGCCGCATCGCCCGGTGGCGAAAAACCGAAAGCGCAAAAGGGTGTTTACCTGATCGAAGGTAACAAGGTGAGATTTATCGAAGTCACCACCGGCATTACGGGTGAAGCCGACATCGAGATAACGAGCGGTGTTAAGCTAAGACATGGAGATCGTGCGTGGTCCAAGTCGCGTGTTGAAGACGCTCAAGGATGGAATGACAGTCAAACGTCAAACCAAGAAACCCGGCAACGCAAACGGAAACGAAGGCAGCTAGATGAGCGACGCTACTCTTACGATTTCTCCACGACAGAGAACGTCGATCAAGGCCGCGCCACCGAGGTCGACGGGCATGATCCGTCGATGCTGATCTCGATGCGAAACATCTGGAAGACATACCAGATGGGAACTGAGTCAGTGCACGCTCTGCACGGCGTCTCGTTTGACATTCCTCGCGGTGAATACATCGCCATCATTGGTCCATCGGGTTCAGGCAAGTCGACGCTGATGAATCTGATCGGCTGTCTCGATACTCCGTCGCAGGGTGAATACTGGCTCAACGGAAAGAACGTCTCCGAAATGGACGACGACGAACTCGCCCGCATCCGCAATCAGGAAGTCGGGTTCGTTTTTCAAACGTTCAATCTTCTCGCACGGGCCACTGCGCTTCACAACGTCGAACTGCCGTTGATTTACGGTGGCGTCGGTTCGTCTCAGCGACATGAGATGGCGAAGAAAGCGCTCACAGTCAGTTGACCTTCTGATCGCATCACGCACAAGCCAAACGAACTCTCCGGCGGTCAGCGCCAACGCGTCGCGATTGCTCGCGCACTCGTGAATCATCCGTCGATCCTCCTGGCCGACGAGCCGACCGGCGCTCTCGATTCGCACACCAGCATGGAGATCATGGATCTCTTCGAACGTCTCCACTCCGAAGGCAACACGATCATCGTCGTCACGCACGAGCACGACATCGCCGCACGTGCCCACCGCGTTGTCTCAATTCGCGACGGTCAAATCGAAAAAGACGAACGAATCAAGTAAGGCCACGAAGGCACGCAATGCGCAAATGATTCGATTGGCTGCGACTTGGGAAGCTTTTCGGGTCGCCACCGCAGTCTGCGTGCAAACAAGCTGCGCACAGCATTGACGCTGATGGGCATCATCGTGGGCGTCACCGCGGTGATCGCGGTCGTCACGATCATCAAGGGCCTGGATCAGACAGTCGCACAAACCTTCTCTTCACAAGGCTCCACGGTCTTCACCATTTCGAAGAACCCGCTAATCATCAAGTCGCGCGAAGAGTTCGTAAAGTTCAACCGGCGCAAAGACGTGACGCATGAAGATGCGGAAGCGATCGCGCGACTGTGTACGGCGTGCTGGCGAGTGGGAGTCGCGGCGAACGCGATCGAGACGGTCAAGTATGCCGATCAGAAAGCGGAGAACGTTCGGATACGCGGCGTCGATCCGATCACGATGTTTGATATCGACGGCGTGAGTATCGATGTGGGCCGGATCTGGACCGAAAGCGAAGGCGCTTCGGGTCGCGAGATCTGCGTCGATTGGTCCAGACATGTTGAAGAACCTGTTTGGCGACGCGCCTGCGGACAGGGCTGTCGGACAGGAGATCAGGATCGACGGGCGGCCGTATCTCGTTCTGGGCGTGCTCGAACCGCTGGGTTCGATATTCGGCTTCTCGCGCGACAACGTGATCTATATTCCTTATTCGACTTATCAAAAGGCGTACGGCGGCAGGCGTTCGCTCGTCGTCGTTTATTCAGGTGCCGGCAGCCGAGCAGCTCGAAGTTGCGCAAGATCAGGTCAGAACGATCATGCGAAACCGTCGCGGCCACGCGAGTCCGGAGAAGTGAAGACGAGGGCTTTGCACTGGAGACACAGGACGTGTTTCTGAATCTTTATGGCTCGGCAACGTCGAACATTTACATCGTGACGATCGGAGTTGCGGCGATCTCGCTCGTGGTTGGCGGGATCGTGGTGATGAACATCATGCTGGTGTCCGTGACGGAACGGACCAAGGAGATTGGAATTCGCAAAGCGATCGGCGCGCGACGTAAAGACATACTGACGCAGTTTTTGATCGAGGCGGTGACGGTGACTGCGATCGGCGGCGCGATCGGCGTCGGCACGGGTTTTGGATTGGCTTACGTGATCTCGGCGCTGATCGGGTTTCCGTTGCTGATCAGTGTTGCGTCGGCGGTGTTGGGGGTTGGCGTTTCGTCGGTGGTGGGGATTGTGAGCGGATTGTGGCCGGCGTGGCGCGCGGCGAAGCTGGATCCGATTGAGGCGCTGAGAGCTGAATGAGGAGTCGCCATGGAGTGCGGCGGCTTGACCTGCATGGTCTCGATCAAGCGTTATCGATTACAAAGCTGTGTCAAGCCGCTGCACTAAAGAAGCATGCGACTTGACGACATCAAAGAATCTGCCCTGATGGCGATCGACACGTTGCGCGCCAACAAGCTGCGCTCGGCGTTGACGATCCTTGGCGTCAGTGTCGGCGTCGTCACAGTCATCTTCATGGTGTCGATCATTCAGGGCCTCAACAAAGCTTTCGCGGATCAGATCGAATCGCTCGGTCGAACACGATCTTCGTTTCGAAGTTTGAACCCAGCTTCGGACGTCCGCCTGGTCCGGAAGAGATACATCGCAAAGACCTCACGATGGAAGACGTGGAAGCGCTGCGCACCGAAGCGCCCTCGATCGCCGGCGTCTCGCCAATCCATCGCATGTTAGCGTCGACGATCCGATACCAGGACAAACAGACTGACACGCCGATTCTCTTCGGCGTCACGCCCTATTACGAGTTTGTTCAAACGCAATATGTCGCCTCCGGCCGCTTCATCAACGAGATCGACATGCAGGACCGTTCGAACGTCGTGATCATCGGCGTTGACGTTAAGCAGGCGCTGTTTCCATACGAAGATGCGGTTGATAAGGAAGTCAGAATCAACGGCAATCCGTTTCGAGTCATCGGCGTGATGGAGCCGCTCGGCAATTTCTTTGGCCAGTCGCGCGACAACTCGATCTTTATTCCGATTACCACGTTCGAAAAGTATTATCCCGACCGTCCTTTTCCCGAAGTTGTCTTCTTTGTGATCGTGCGGCCCGCGTTCGCGCGCGTTCGTCAAATCTGCGATCGATGAGATCACGGACATTCTGCGGCGGCGCCGTCGTGTTGCCGCGGGCGCGCCCGAACAACTTCGGCATCTCGTCGCAGGATTCGTTGCTGGACGTTTACAACCAGTTAACCGGAGCCACGGCACTCGTGCTGACTTCGATCTCTTTCGTGGCGCTGATGATTGGCGGCATCGGCGTGATGAACATCATGCTGGTGTCGGTTACTGAGCGCACAAAAGAGATCGGCGTGCGCAAAGCTGTCGGCGCGACGAGGTTGAATATCCTGTCGCAGTTTCTGATCGAAGCCGTCGTGCTGACTGCGATCGGCGGTTTTGCAGGGCTGGCAGTCGGCGAGATTGCGAGTCTGCTGATGAACAAATACTCGCCGTTGCCCGCGTACGTTCCTTTGTGGGCCATCGGCGTCGGTGTCGGGATTTCAGCCGCAGTCGGAATAATCTTCGGACTCTGGCCGGCCTGGAAAGCCGCGCGTTTGAATCCCATCGACGCCCTCCGCTGGGAGTGAGACCAGCGAGTACGGCCAAGCCTTTCTTTATCCTTGCCCGGTGTTTTACATCTGCAACCATAAATCAGCACTTACCCGTAGTAACGCTGTGAAATTTATCGAAACTCTAAAACTTGCTGTGGCAGCGATCTGGGCGCACAAGCTGCGCTCGGCCCTGACGCTGCTCGGCATGATTGTCGGCGTTACCGCGTTTGTCGTCGTCGTTTCGCTCATCGAAGGATTCAATCGCTACGTCGATGAAAAGATCGCCGGGATCGGCGCCAAGTCGTTCACGATCCAACGATTCAATCCACTCGAAGACTTCAAAGACACTGACACGATCGCCGCCGCCCAGCGACGCAACAAAGAGCTGACGCTCGACGATTACGAATACCTGAAAGAGCGCGCCACGCTCATCGGCAAGATCGGCGCAAGGGCCAGAGGCACTCCATCCGAAGTCAAACGCGGCGAAGAAGTGCTCGAAGACGTTTTTGTTTCCGGCGCGACCGCCAACTGCGTAGACATCGAAAACCGCGACGTCGCCGAGGGACGTTTTATCGCCGAGCCTGAAAACGAAGGGCGCCGCGCGCGTCGCATACATCGGCGCAGACGTTGCGAACAAACTGTTTCCCGCCGGCAATGCAGTGGGCCAGGAAATAAGCGTCCGCGGATTGCCGTATCGAGTGATCGGCGTAGAAGTCGCGAAGGGAACGGTTTTCGGTATTCCGCAGGACACGTTCATCATCCTTCCGCTGAAGACTTACTCGGTCAACTATGGCGGCTTGATCCGACAGCGCTCGCTTTACTTCGTCGCGACTTCAAGAACCGATGAACTCTTCAACGACGCTGTTGAGGAAGCGCGTTTCCTGATGCGTGTCAGACGTAAACTTGGACCAAGCGAAAAAGACAACTTCGGCATCGTGACTCCTGACGCGATCACGGGCCTGCGCGATCGACTCTTCGGGACGATCTTTATCGTCGCGATCGCCGTTCCCGGTATTGCTTTGGTCGTCGGCGCGATCGTGATCATGAACATCATGCTGGTGTCCGTCACCGAACGCACCAAGGAGATCGGAATCAGAAAATCTCTGGGCGCGCGACAGATGGACATCCTGAAACAGTTTCTGGTCGAGGCGGTGACACTCGCCATCATCGGCGGCGCGGTGGGAATTTTTCTTGCATGGATCATCGGCGTGGTAGTGACGCTGGTGGATCTTTCCCACTTATCTTATCGATCTTTGCGATTCTGGGCGCGCTTGCGAGCTTCGGGCGGCGCCGGTGTTGTTTCTGGCATCTTTCCCGCGTGGAAAGCGGCGAGGCTCGATCCGATTGAGGCGTTGAGGGCTGATTAAAAGCCATAGGACTTAGGACAAGACTATGCAGAATCCTACGAAGCGACATTTACGAAAATCTCAAGATGGCCCTGTCGACGTTGCGGGCTAACAAGCTGCGCTCGTTCCTGACCGTCTTTGGCGTCGTCATCGGCATCATCACGGTGATGCTGATCGCCTCGATCATCAGCGGCATCGACGTTTCAGTGACAGCGAGAGGTCGAGTCGTTCGGCACTCGTTCGATCTACATCAGCAAATACAATCCGGGCATTCACATCGGCCGCATGTCTCGCGAAGAGCGAATGCGCAAAGAGCTGACGTACGACGATGCGATCGCGCTCCAGTCGCTGCCCGCGGTCGAATTGTCAGTTCCCTTCCTCGATATCACCAACAACTGGTTCGGCGGCAAACTGATGGTTTCCGGAGGCGGGAAAACGTCCGCGCAGGTGGCGCTGCAAGGCACGCTTCCGGAGTTTGAGAAAGCCGGGACGCAGGTAATCTCCGAAGGCCGTTTCTTTACGCAAACGGAAAACGACACGAACCAGGAAGTTTGTGTGGTGGGCTCAAAAGTCGCCGACGACTTCTTCAAAATCGGCTCGCCGGTTGGTCAAACGATCAAGATCGGAACGCAGGAGTTTCGCGTTGTCGGCGTGCTCGAGAAGCGAGAACAGTTTCTCATCGGCGGCGGCAGTGACGATCAGAACAACGTGATCTACGTGCCGTTCACCGTCGCTCAGAAACTGAAACCAAACGCCGACGACATCTACATTCTCGCGGTGGCACGGGCCGGCATGATGGAAGAGGCAAAGGACCAGGTGCGCGACCTGTTGCGCGTGCGCCGCCAGGTGCCGTTTGCGGCGAACGATAATTTTGGCATGGAAACGTCGGAAAGCATTCTCGACAATTTCCGTTCGATCACCGGCGAGTCTCGCGATCGCGATGGTGGTTATCTCTTCCGTTGGTCTGATGGTTGGCGGAATCGGCGTGATGAACATCATGCTCGTGTCGGTAACTGAGCGCACGCGCGAGATTGGCGTGCGCAAAGCTATCGGCGCCAAGACGAAGCGACATCATGTGGCAGTTTTTGATTGAGGCCGCCACGCTCACCGGCCTCGGAGGAATCGTTGGTCTATCGATCGGATGGGGCCTGACGCTTTTGCTTCGCTTGCTGCTTCCTTCTTACGTGCCGCTCTGGGCGCCAATCGGCGGTTTGATCGCAAGCGTCGGCATCGGTCTAATCTTCGGCCTATGGCCCGCATGGAAAGCTGCCCGCCTCGATCCAATCGAATCGCTGCGTTACGAGTAGTTTTCCTCGAAGTCAAAGGCGCAAAGCGCTACCGCGTTTCTACGGTTTTTCTTTGCGCCTTTGCGAGGACTTCTGTGCACCAGCCTACGAGATAAATCCCGGGAACAGCGCGGTAAAGATCATTACCAGCACGAGAACCAGCACCCACAACGTAATCGCGACACCCCAGGCTGCGCTTTTGCTTACCTTCGTTGCGCCGCATGTGCAATCCCTTCGCGCGCAACCAGAGTCCGTAAAACGACGTGAGCCCGATGAAGCTCGCCATCACAAACAGGACCGGGTGATCCGCGGGCGAAAACAGGATGCCGAGGTTGTCCTGAAGCGTGGTTTCCTGGTTGAGAATCGGATGTAAGTCGTCCGGCGATTTCAGGTAAAGAATCACCAGACCGAGCAGCTTTTGAATCACCACGACCGGAAGCGCTGAATAGAAAGTTACCGCCAGCGCCTGCCAGAAATTAATCCTTCCGCCAAACGCCAGAATGCCGAGGAGCGAAAGCGCCGCGATGATCGCAGCTCGCCACGAAAATACCGACAAATGATTTGACAACTGCCCCGACACGTTCAATCGGGTTCTTCAGCGAATGCAACTGGTCAGTTTTTATCTTTTCAATCTGCTCCGGAGGCGGCGCGAACGGTGGTCCCATCTCGGCAAGTTTTGCGTCGTGTGGTCGACGATTCGCTCCGGCGTGATTCTTTGCACAAACGCAAACGAATAGATCGCCGTGAGCACACCAGATGATGACAAATGCGCCAAACCAGTGTGGATGATCGCGCAGGTTGCGAAACACACGGGAGGGCTCGTAGAAAATCCCTGTCACTTTTTCGAAGAAAGAAAGCGGACGTCCGTCTCCGGGATATACCGGCAGTCGGAATAAAACTGAACGACCAGCATCAGGATGCCGAAGAAAGCCGACAGCCGCACCCGATCGAGATGCCGCCGGGAATAAACTTCGCTATACCGCCCACCAGTAATGATCACTCCCAGCACGACAATGCCGATTGCGATCGGCCGCAGTTTTGTCGGTCGCGGAGCGCGCGGTTTTGACTCAGTACTGGGTGGTGGTGGCGCCTGAAAGTCTTGCTCGTTTGGAGCACTCATCGGTTCAATCTCCTATGGTGAAGATGTCGGTTGGATAACAGTCGTGATACGGGCCACAGGAAGATAAGGTTTCATGGGCCACAAAGAGGCATAAAAAGCACAAAACGATTCTTAAAGCAGTTTTGTGATTTCTGTGCTTCTTTGTGGCTAAAGCGTTTTCTGATTTGTCTGTCCTTTTGTGGCTTCTTCCGGTGTGGCTTCGGCCCAACCCGGAACACGAATACACGCGACGTCGTGGCCCGGTGAGACTTCGCGCAACTCCGGATCGATGTGCGCACACTCTTCAATCGCGATCGGACAACGCGTTCTGAAAGCGACAACCTGACGGCGGGTTAATCGGCGTCGGAACGTCGCCCTGCAAAATTATTCGCTTTCGTTTCTGCGTCGGATCGGGAATCGGAATCGCCGACAGCAACGCCTGCGTGTAAGGATGAAGCGGTTGCGCATACAAGCTCGGCAGCGCTCGGCGATCTCCACGATTCGGCCGAGGTACATCACCGCCACGCGCGTGGAGATATGTTCGACAACCGCGAGCCCGTGAGAGATGAACAAGTAAGTGAGCTTGAACTCTTCCTGAAGCTCCTGGAGAAGATTCACAACCTGCGCCTGCACCGAAACGTCGAGCGCCGAGACCGGCTCATCCGCAACGATCAGTTTCGGGTTGAGCGCGAGAGTTCGCGCGACGCCGATGCGCTGGCGTTGCCCGCCGGAGAATTCGTGCGCGTAACGATTCATGTAATCCGGATCAAGTCCGACGCGACGCAAAAGCTCGGCAACACGATCGCGCCGCTCGCTCTTCGTTCCCTTCGTTGTGAATGACGAGCGGCTCGCCGACGATGTCGCCGATCTTCATGCGCGGATTTAGCGAGGCGTAAGGATCCTGAAAAATGATCTGCATCTCACGACGGATCTCGCGCAGTTCTTTTTTGTTCAGCGCAAGCACGTCCCGTCCCTGGAAGTAGACCTGGCCCGCGGTCGGTTCAATCAAACGAAGCAGGCAACGGCCGACTGTCGACTTGCCGCAACCGGACTCGCCGACGAGGCCCAACGTCTCGCCCGCAAATATTTCAAACGACACACCATCAACTGCGCGCACCACGTCGTCTGAACCCTCGACCGGAAAATGTTTCACCAGGTCGCGAACGCTGACGAGCGTGTCGCGCTTCTCTTCCGGCGGGACAGGCGGGTTAGGCTGATTGTTTATTTCAACTTGGGCGCTCATGAACACCTTCGTGGTCGGCCGCCACCGCGGCAGCAAGATCGTAAAGCACGCAACGCACCTGGACACTGCCCTCGAGCTGGTAAAGCGGAATCTCCTCTGCGGTGCAACGAGGCATGCGATGACGGCAGCGCGGCGCGAAGTGACAGCCCGGCGGCAAATCGGTCGGGCGCGGCACAACGCCTTCGATCGTTTCCAACCGCTCCTTTTGCGATCACCTGCGTGCTGGTGAGTTTCGGAACGGAACGCAGCAGTCCCTCGGTGTACGGATGTTTCGGCCGCGCAAACAACTCGTCAACAGGCGACTCTTCAACGATCCTTCCCGTGTACATCACTGCAACACGATCCGCGACTTCCGCAACAACGCCGAGATCGTGTGTGATCAAAAGTACTGCCAGCTCTCGCTGCTTCCTGAGATCGTCCAGCAACTCGAGAATCTGCGCCTGAATCGTCACGTCGAGCGCGGTTGTAGGTTCATCCGCGATCAGCAGTTTCGGATTGCAGGCGAGCGCCATCGCAATCATCACGCGTTGTCGCATGCCGCCGGAAAGTTGATGCGGATAATCAGTCGACGCGACGCGCCGGATCGGGAATCGCAACTTCGCGCATCGCTTCGATCGTCGCCTGGCGTGCCTGCTTTGCGCGACATCTTGCGATGCAGCCGCAGAGCTTCGGCAATCTGTTCGCCGACTGTAAAAACGGGATTGAGCGACGTCATCGGATCCTGAAAGATCATGGCGATGTCGTCGCCGCGCATCTCGCGCATCTCGGCGTCGGAGAGTTTGAGAAGATCTTTGCCGTCGAAGAGTATTTCGCCGTTGACGATCTTGCCGGGCGGCGCGATCAGACGCATCACAGAAAGCGCAGTGATCGACTTGCCACAACCCGATTCGCCAACGAGGCCCAGCAGTTCTCCGCGATCGAGATGAAAACTGACGCCATCAACCGCGCGGACAGTCCGGAGCGCGTCGGAAAGTGTGTTTGAAGATTATTAACTTCGAGCAGATGCATCATTTAAGAAATTTCCCTCGCAAAGGCGCAAAGGAAAACTTTGAACTGTAACAACTGGGTGCCTTTGAGAGGAAAAACCTATAGTCCGAGTTTATTCATCCGCGCGTTTTCGTACTCGCCGTCTTCGGCCGGGTAACGCAGAGACTTCGCGATCGTTCCCTTCTCTTTCGCGAGCGACCAGACGATGCTCTCGCCTGCCGGAACAACTTTCGGTTTGGCGGCAAACACCGGATCGGTGAATGCTTCTTCAGCATCGATCAACTGCCATCCCTTTGACTTGAACATCGCGAGCAGGTCGTTAAGGAAAAGTCCGTTCAAAAGATTGAAGTGTATCAGAACGGTGTGCTTAACGGGACGGCCGACGCACGCGTTGAGCGAGTGAATCGTAATACTCGGCGCGCGCCCACATGTGTTCGAGGTAGAAATCGCGATAAGGTTTCACGTCGGCGTTTGGATCTTTCTTCAAACGCGCGGTGAGCCGCTGGTCGATGGCCCAATCAGAGTTATCGATCGTCACGTGACCGTTTCGATAACCGTGCTGCGCGAAGAACGATCTCATCGCATCGCGCTTCGCGACCGTGTCGCCTTCTTTCAGCATCGGAAAACGAAAGTACTTTCGGAACCGCGGAAACTCTTTCAACAACGCTTCGGCGCGCAGGATGTCTTGCTGATACGCTGCGACGTTGGTTGTCGGCGCGTTGAAGTTGCGATGCGAATAGGTGTGGTTGCCGATCATGTGACCGGCTTTGTCCCAGGGGGACAGAAGTTGCTTGCCTTCGTCGCTGTCGATGTTGCGGCCGATGACGAAGAGCGCGGCTTTGTGTGAATGCGCAGCGAAGTGTGTCGAGAATCGCCTCGTTACGTTCGGTGGCGGTGAGTTTGACGGCGTTGGCCAGTGGAAGTCGTCCATCGTGATGGAAAACTGCGGCGCCGGTTTGCGGGCGATGGCCGGCACGCCGCCGAGGCCGAGAGCGGCAATGCTCAAGCCCAGGGCTTTTGTAAAGGTTCTTCGATTCATGAGTTCCATCCTAAGTTTCCTCGCAAAGGTGCAAAGAATTTCGGTTTCCTATACGCCCTTTGCTCCTGCAGGAACTCTTACACAGTCGAAGTCTCGCGATACTCACCCCAGACACGTCGCAAGCGTATTACTGATCTCTCCAACCGTCGCGTACGCCTCGACGCATTCGAGAATTCGTGGCAACAAGTTTTCACGTCGTGCCGGCCGCCTGCTCCAAGTTTGTTCAGCGCCGCTGTCACAGCGTTCGAATCACGTCGCTCGCGCAACGCGCGCACACGCTCGATCTGCGCCTGTTCGACGCCGGATCGATCCGCAGCACCTGCACCGGCGGCTCCGCTTCAAGCTGAAAACGATTCACGCCAACTACGATCTGCTCCTGCGTCTCAATCGCTTTCTGATAACGATACGCCGACTCCTGGATCTCGCGCTGCACGTATCCGGTTTCAATTGCACGCAACATCCCGCCCATCGCTTCAATTTTTTTCAAATACTCCGTGCGCACGCTCTTCGATCTCATCCGTCAAATGCTCAATCGCGTATGAACCTGCCAACGGATCCGCCGTTTCAGCCACTCCCGACTCGTGAGCAATCACCTGCTGCGTTCGCAATGCAACTCGCGCCGCGGCTTCGGTCGGCAGCGCCAGCGCTTCATCCATCGAGTTTGTGTGCAGCGACTGCGTGCCGCCGAGCACCGCGGCGAGCGCCTGAATCGTAGTGCGCACGACATTGACTTCAGGCTGTTGCGCCGTCAGCGACGAGCCGGCGGTCTGCGTGTGAAATCTCAGCATCAACGAACGCGGATCGCGCGCCTTGAAACGATCGCGCATGATGCGCGCCCACAACCGTCGCGCCGCGCGAAACTTCGCGATCTCTTCGAGCAGATTGTTATGCGCGTTGAAGAAGAACGAGATGCGCGGCGCAAAGTCGTCGACTTCGAGACCGGCTTCGAGCGCCGCTTCGACGTAAGTGATTCCATCGGCGAGCGTGAAAGCAACTTCCTGCACCGCGGTCGAACCGGCTTCACGAATGTGATAACCGCTGATCGAGATCGTGTTCCAGTTTGGCACTTCCCTCGCGCAGTAAGCGAAAGTGTCAGTCACAAGACGCAGCGACGGCGCCGGCGGATAAATGTAAGTGCCGCGAGCGATGTACTCTTTCAGAATATCGTTTTGCAGCGTGCCTCTGACTTTACTGAACGGAACGTTCTGCTTGCGCGCGACCGCGAGATACAACGACAACAGTATCGCCGCCGTCGCGTTGATCGTCATCGACGTTGAGACTTCATCGAGCGGAATGCCCGCGAAGAGTCGCTCCATGTCTTCGAGCGAGTCGATCGCGACACCGACTTTCCCAACTTCGCCCTGCGCCAGCGGATCGTCGGAATCCAAACCGATCTGGGTCGGCAGATCGAAGGCTACGGAAAGGCCGGTCGTGCCGTGGGCCAGAAGATATTTGTAACGAGCGTTCGATTCTTCGGCGGTCGCGTAACCGGCATACTGGCGCATGGTCCAAAGACGCCCGCGATACATGTTCGGATAGATGCCGCGCGTGTAGGGAAACTCGCCCGGAGCGCCAAGATCCTTTTCGTAATCGATCTCGCGAGTGTTGTGGGATTGAAATCGAGCGGAAGCTCATGTGTTTTAGTCGTCATGCTCGAACCTAGCATACAGGATTACAGGATTTTCATGATAGTTTGACAGCGTGATGGAAACAGTTAAGGTAAACAAGCGCGGCGCGGACCGCGTCAGGCACGGTCATCTGTGGATCTATCGCAGCGACGTTGTTGAGGTCGGCGCCGAGGGCGGCTCGATGGTTACGGGTCACAGATGAACGCGGAAACTTTATCGGGCAGGCGCTGTTCAGCGATGCTTCACAAATCGCACTGCGATTCCTGACTCAAAGCAACGAAGAGATCGATCGCGAATGGTGGCGGCGACGGATCAGCGAAGCTGCCGGCCGAAGAAACATCCCGCCTGACACAAATGCGTATCGTCTCATCTACTCCGAAGGCGATTTGCTTCCGTCGTTGATCGTCGATCGTTACGACGACGTGCTCGTGCTGCAAACACTGTCGCAGGGCACTGACGCGCGTCAAGCCGCTGCTGACGGAGATACTGATCGAGGAGTTTAATCCGCGCGCCGTGATCGAACGAAACGACGCACGCGTTCGCGAACTCGAAGGTCTGCCGCTGATCGCCGCGACGATTTACGGCGATGCTCCGGCGGAACTCGAGATCCTGCAACACGGGCTGCGGTTCTATGTCGAACCTTTGGGCGGACAGAAGACCGGATCGTTTCTGGATCAACGTGAGAACCGACTCGCCGCACGCGCCGCGGCGCAAACAACAAACAAACGCCGCGCACTCGATTGCTTCACTTTCAACGGCGCTTTTGCGCTGCACCTTGCTTCAGTTTGCGAAAACGTGACCGGCATCGATATTTCCGCGCGATGCCGTCGCGGCTGCACGACGAAATGCAGAGCTCAACGGTTTAGCCAACGTTGAGTTTCGTGAAGCGAACGTGTTTGACGCGTTGCGTGAGATGGAAAGCGGCGGTGAACGTTTCGACGTGATCGTGCTGGACCCGCCGGCGTTCGCGAAAAATCGCGCGAGCTTGAAGTCTGCGATTCGCGGTTACAAAGAGATCAATTTGCGGGCGTTGAAGTTGCTGAATCCCGGTGGCGTGCTGGTCACGTGCACGTGTTCTTATCACGTTTCGGAAGAACTGTTTCTCGAGATCCTCGCAGAGTGCGGCGATCGACGCGCACCGGCGCGTGCAGATCATCGAGAAGCGAATGCAGGCCACGGATCATCCGGTGCTGATCGGCATGCCTGAAACTTATTACTTGAAGTGCGTGATCGCGCGAGTGATGTAGAGCGTCTACAGAGTGCGGCGGCCTGGCGCCGCTTTGTAATCGATAACGAAAGATCGAGACCAATGCGGCGCTAGCCGCCGCACTCCAAGGTTGTTGTCAAATGCCCGGATCGTTTTCGACCACGACCTTGGTGGTGTAGTCCTTACCACCAACGGTCAGCTTCACGATTGTAAGTGCCGGCTTCAAGCGGCAGTCCGATGATTGAAGACCGCCGAAACCACCGCCACCGCCGCCGCCACCGCCGCCACCGCCACCGCCACCGCCGGGCCGCCGCCAGTCCGGTCGGACGTGGAGGCGGATCACCGCGAAGGTTCCACTGAATTCTGATTCAGACCAGCTTCATTCGTTCCAACGATGTTGCGGACCACTTTACCCGTGTAATCCGAGATCGTCAGTTTCACATCGCCCGACGGCGGCAGACTTCAGGTAGTAGCTGATCGCCGTTCCCGGAGCAGGATTCGCCCCGCGGAAGAGTTTCGCGCCACCCCAGTAACGCGCGAGGCGAACGTCGTTCTGCCAGAGCGTTCCCGGCCTCACTTCAAACAGGTGCGCGTCCGAGTCCGTCACCTTCTGCGACATCTGTTGCAGCGGCGTGATGTCGTCGAGAATGAAAATCCCGCGCCCGTGAGTGCCGACGATGAGATCGTTGTCACGCGGATGGACCAGGATGTCGTCGATGCGCATGGTCGGCATTCCCGACATAAACGGCTTCCACTCGCGTCCGCCATTCAGCGAGATGTAAAGACCAAACTCCGTGCCGACGTAGAGCAAATCTTTGTTCTTCGGATCCTCACGAATCACGTTGACGTTGCCCCATGCCGGAAGATTGTTGACGATCGACGTCCAGGTCGCGCCGTAGTCTTTCGTCACGAACAGATAAGGCTTCAGATCGTTGAGACGATGTCCGTCGACTGCGAGATAACACGTGCCGGCGTCGAAGCGCGAAGGCTCGACGCGCGAGATGTGATACGTCTCGCCGATGCCCGGAACGTTCTTTGAAACGTTGGTCCAGGTTGCGCCGCCGTCGCGGCTGACCTGAATGTTGCCGTCGTCAGTGCCAACCCAAACCATGCCGGGCACCTTTGGCGATTCTGCGACGGACACGATGTAGCCATAGCCGGTGTAACCATCGTGCTTCGAGGCCATCGGATCTTTGCCGGAGCACACCCATGATCGACAAAGTGTTGCGATCGATCTGTTTTGTGAGATCCGCCGTTGCGGTCCAGGTATCGCCGCGATCCATCGAACGGAAGAGCCGGTTGCCGCCCGCCTAAACAACTCGCGGATTGTGCGGCGAAAGATGAATCGGCGTGTTCCAGTAGAAGCGATAGATCTCATTCGGCGGCGGCGTCGGAACAACATTCGACTGCCAAGTTGCGCCGCCAAAGCCGCCAAATCCCTGCGCTGCTGCAAACGCAGCGAGTTGAGCCGCCGTATCAGGAGTCGGCGAAGCGCCGGGTGAAGGACTTGCCGCGGGCGTTGCTCCGCCGGCCCTCGTCCACCCCTCGGGTCGCGGGCACACCGCGCGGGCGAATACTGACGCTGCGTCCGGTGCGCAGATCCAGACGCTGCATCGCGCCGCCCTGAGATTCGAGATAAATGATGTTGTGGTCAGTCGGATCGATTTGAGTGAAGAAGCCATCACCGCCGCCGACACGATACCAATCGGCATTTGTGATACCCGCTGCTGGTTTCGCGTCTGGCTTGGACCACCCCACGATCCGTTGTCCTGCAAACCACCGTAAACGTAGTACGGCTTCCGCATATCAACGCCGATCGCATAAAACTGCGCGGCGGGAATGGTGTTGACGAACTCCCACGTTGCGCCCTGATCGTAGCTGACGTTCAGGCCGCCATCGTTTCCGAGGAGCATGTGATCGCTGTTTGCCGGGTTGATCCAGATCGCGTGATTGTCGACGTGCGCGATGCCTGCCTGCAGCGATCTAAACGTCTTGCCGCCGTCGGTCGATTTGCTGAAGTTCAATCCGCCGACGTAAACGTTTTCCGAGATTTTTCGGATCGACGCGGATCTGGCTGTAGTACATCGGCCGGTTGTTTTCGTTGCTGACGATGCGCCACGTTTTTCCTTTGTCATCCGAACGCCACACGCCTGATTTCTTCGGATCCGGCGGGGCGGGGGTCGGCGAAGCAGCGGGGCTCGGCGTCGGCGATGCCGACGGCTGACGGACTTGGACTCGGACTCGGCGCCGCCTGACCGAATGTTGGTTCTTCACCGCCCGTGCCGGTGCTCGCGCCTACTTCCATCTGCGCGTAAATAACATTCGGGTTCGAACGTGAAACGTCGAGTCCGATGCGGCCGAGCAAGTCCTTCCGGCAATCCGCCGCCTTCGAGTTTTTTCCAGGTCTTGCCGGCGTCGATCGTCTTCCAGATTCCGCTGCCTGGTCCACCACCGTTGAAACCGAAGTTGGTCCGGCGGCGCTGGTATGAAGCGGCGTAAAGCGTTTTGCTGTCAGACGCATCCATCGCGATGTCGGTGAAGCCCGTGTCTTCGTCGATGAATTTCACGTTGGTCCAGGTCTTGCCGCCGTCCGTAGTCTTGAACACGCCGCGCTCTTTGTTTGGTCCAAAGAGATGACCGAGCACTGCCGCGTAGACGATGTTTGGATCTTTCGGATCGATCACGATGCGCGCGATCGTCTGCGAATCTTCAAGACCCATTTTGGTGAACGTTTTTCCGGCGTCGACAGACTTGTAGATGCCGTCACCAAAACTCGAGCTCTGGCGGTTGTTTGGTTCGCCGGTGCCCACCCAGACGATGTTTGGATCTGAAGGCGCAATCGCGACGTCGCCGATGGAATGGGTTGTGTAGGTGTCGAAGATCGGTTGAAAGGTCGTGCCGTTGTTTGTCGACTTCCAGACACCGTTGGTCGCAAAAGCCACGTAGATGATGTACGGATTTTGTTCCGGCACTGCGATGTCGTCGATGCGGCCGCCCATGCTGGCTGGTCCAATGCTGCGCGAAACACAAACGCTTCAGCACCGGATCGGTCGACCAGTTGATCGGCGTTGGAGTTGGACTGGGGCTGGGAGTCGGCCTCGGGCTCTGCGCGGGGGCTGCGGCCGGCGCTGGAGTTTGAGACGGAGTTTGGTTCTGTGAATAAACGGTGACAGTGGCGAAAGCCACAGCACTAACGATCACAATGAGCAGGCCAAGATCGTAAACGGAGCGCGACCGGTCTTTCATGCGAAAGTGTCCTTTCAAACTTAATTGTTTACCTAAACTGCGCGGGATAGAACGATGCCGATAGAAATGGCTAGTAGAACGGTAGTGCGGAATATAAATAAGTAACGCTTTGAATGCAAGATTCAAAAATCCGTCCACCGGTTCAGTTTGAATTTACGCTGAAGGCGTTCGCTAATTCGAGCCCAGGGTTGACAGCAACCCTCTCGAATTAGCGAACGACCTTCAGCGTAAATTCAAACTGACCAGTACCAAATCCGGGTAGATGACTTTGAGGCTAACCGCGCCAGACGGTGCCGCGAGTGCTGTCGGCGAGACGTTTTGCATCCGGTAAGGCTTCGAGCGCGCGAAGCACTTGCGCATCGCTATCGAGCAACACGCGCGCGCCGGCGTCGTTTGAAAAGGCAGCGGTGATGATCTCCTGGCGCAAACGCAGTTTCGTAAAGTCCAGCTCCTCATCGATCTGTGCCGGGAGCACTTGAAGTCTGGTCTGTGTGCGAACGAAGTTGCGAAACGCCTCGACAACGCGTTCGTTTATCGGAAAGTCGGTGGGCTTCGCGTTCTTGCCGTATTGAACTTTCTCCACTCGATACGACTCCAGACCCGGAACAACTCCTGCCGCCAATTGTCTCGTAAAGTGAAAAGCCGCTTCCGCAATTCGCAGTCGCGTTTGTGTGTTGGCCGGTTCTTTCACTTCGATGTCCGGAGTGATGCCGCCGCCACCATAAAAAACCCGGCCCACGGCGGTTTGCACTGCCGGTCCCGCGTGCGGAGGCGGAGTAGGAGAAGCGAGTGCAAGCGGCGACTCGAGATTGCGCGGCGTGTTGGCTCGGCGACGGCTGGTTTTCCGGCGAATCGTGTCGCGTGTAGTAGTCGTAAAGAGAGCCGCTCGAATAATCGCGTTGCAATGAACGTCCGTAAGGCGTGTAGTAACGCGCAGTGGTGAGCGTTAGTCCGGTGTTGAAAGGCAACTGGAAGATTCGCTGCACCAGGCCTTTGCCAAAACTCGTCTCACCCACGATCAATCCGCGCCCGTGATCCTGAATTGCGCCTGCGACGATCTCCGAAGCCGAAGCACTATTTCGATTGATGAGTATCACGAGCGGCACAGTCGCCGGATCGGATCCGGTCGATTTGTAAACGATTGGTTCGCTGTATTCCGTGCGTCCTTTAACCGAGACGACCACTTGCCCGCGCGGCAGAAACTCACTCGCAACATCGATCGCCTGATCGAGCAGACCTCCGGGATTGCCGCGCAGGTCGAGAATAAGCTGGCGCATCCCCTGCTCTTCGAGACGCTTCATCGACTTCGCCAGCTCTTCGTCACTGGATCTTTGAAATCCTCCGGTGAGCCCGATATAGCCGGTGCCGGGGCGGATCATGTAGGCGTTGCGAATCGTCGGAAGCGGAACCGCGTCGCGAACGATGGTGAAATAGAGTGGCGCTTCGGAACCCGCGCGCTCCACTTTTATAGTTACCGGTTCGCCAAGTCCGCCACGGACGTTCTTGGAAACCTGCTCGCTGGTCCAGTCGCGCGCATTCTTTCCATCAACTTCGACGAATGCGATCGCCATACTTCAAACCGAGCTTCGCGGCCGGCGTTCCCTCGACGGCTGACTGAACGTAGACGCCGTCGCGATGCGGGACGATCGTTACGCCGATGCCGTAAAAGCGGGAATCCTGATCCTCTTTTAGCTTCTTGAATTCGCTGTAAGGAAAGTAAGCGGAATGCGGATCGAGCGTGGACAGCATTCCCTGAATGGCCGCCTGGGTGGCTTTTTCGTGATCGATGTCGCCGGAGTAGTTGCTGGTGATCGTCGAAACTGCTTCGTTGTAGTCTTTTTCGATTTCGTCGACGACGTGATAGGACGGTTTGGAGTTTCCGGAAGTAAAGCCGCTGAGTTTACGACCACTGCCAACCGTGCCGCCGAAAACAGCGGCTATTAAAATCACCGCGGCGGCACTGATCGTGAAGCGCTTATGCAACCACCCACGATTGTACTGAGCCGAGGATTCCGGTAATTGGCGGGCAACTTCCATTGCCAGAATATACCACAGGCGGAGCGGCTGAGTTTCGAAGAAGCAGCCGCTGTGATATATTGCGATTGAAACGTCATGTCCGCATCTCTTTCGGTCGTCATACCCGCTTACAATGAAGCGGTTCGCCTGGGAAATACCCTTCGAGCCGTCGTGGACTACATGCGTCAGAATTCGCCCGATTCCGAGGTGATCGTGGTTGACGACGGCTCCTCGGATCAGACGGCCGAGCTCGCGCGCCAGAGTTTTCAGGACGCCGGAAACCTGCGCACTTCGGTGATCAGTTACAAGTCAAATCTCGGAAAAGGACGAGCTGTCAGGCTTGGACTGCTGGCTGCCCGCGGCGACGTTACACTATTTTCCGATGCAGACCTTTCGACGCCGATTACAGAGGCGCCAAAACTTGTCGAGCCGATCATGAGCGGACAGTGTGACGTAACCTTTGGCTCGCGCGCGTTGGACCGGGAGCTGATCGGAGTGCATCAGCCGTGGCGTCGCGAACAAGGTGGACGCATCTTCAACCTCGTCGTTCGTTTGGCTACGGGGCTGCCGTTCTGGGACACGCAATGTGGCTTCAAAGCGTTTCGCATGAGCGTCTGCCGGCCACTCGTCGAAGCGGCCACGGTCGATCGGTTTGGTTTCGACGTCGAGTTGCTGTATCTCGCGTTTCGCGCCGGTTTGAACTTGAAGGAATTCCCGTGCGCTGGGATCACAACGAAGGCAGCAAGGTGAGTGTGGTCAGCGATAGTTTCAAGATGCTGAATGAAGTGGGCTTGATTCGGCAACAGGCGCGACGTGGCGTTTACGATAGCGCCATTCGTGCCGTGCATGAACTGAAGGCAGCGAGGTAAATGATGACTGCTCGTCTAAACGTCAACATCGATCACGTCGCCACCGTGCGCCAGGCGCGCCGCGCTCCTGAGCCGAGTGTGGTTGCCGCGGCTATGGCTTGCGAACACGCCGGAGCTGACGGCATCACGGTCCACCTGCGCGGCGACCGCCGGCACATTCAGGACCTCGACGTGCTGCTTTTGCGAAACTCGGTCACGACTTATCTCAATCTCGAGATGGCCGCGACTGAAGAGATGTTGAAGATCGCTCTCGAGATAAAACCTGACGCAGTGACGCTCGTAGCTGAAACGCCGGATGAGATCACTACCGAGGGCGGTCTCGACGTGAAAGCCAACCTGGCGATCGTGCGATCGACTGTATCGAGTTTGCTGGAAAACGAGATACTGGCGAGCTTGTTTATCGATCCTGACGCCGATCAGATTGAGGCGGCGCGAGAAGTGGGGGCGCAGCAGGTGGAGTTATGCACGGCGGCTTACTGCTGATGCGACGCTCGGAGCACGCGGCGATTCATGGTGAAGGAGCGGCGCTGGCGGCGCAGGAGTTGCGACGTTTGCAGAGAGGCGGCTGAGCTCGCGTCCGCGTTGGGGTTGACCGTCGCCGCCGGTCATGGGCTGACTTATCGAAACGTTGGTGCGGTGGCGAGGATCAATGAGATCACCGAATTCAACATCGGCCACAACATCGTTTCGCGTGCGATTTTTATGGGTTTGGATAAGGCGGTAAGGGAGATGAGAGCGGCGATAAGCGCCGGATAATTTTCCTCGCAAAGACGCAAAGACGCAAAGGAAGAGATTAGTTTTCCTTTGCGTCTTTGCGCCTTTGCGAGAAAAAACTATCGCCCTGAAGCGAGCTGTAAGCGCACCAGAGATCGATCAAGTTCAGTCTTAGCGCCTTCCAGCTCCTCTTCACTACCGCTCCATGCATTGAGTTGCTTCTCAAGCTGATCCCGCGAGATTTTGGCGCGCGCGGCGTCGATCTCATCCGGACGCTCCGCAACGTCCGCCAGCACCGCGACATGTCGTCTCTCACTTCAACAAACCCGCCCGATACGTGAAGTGGAAAACTCTTTCCCTCCTGCACGTACGTCAGCACGCCCGTTTGCAGTTGTGAAATTAACGGTGTGTGGCCCGGCAAAATTCCCAATTCACCGCCGAGGCCCGGCACCGTGACCATATCAACCGGCTCAGCAAGAACACGCCGCTCGGGTGTGACAACTTCGAGTTGAATCTTTTCCGCCATAGTCCCTACTGGGCAATCGTCTTCGCTTTTTCGATCGCTTCTTCGATCGTGCCGACCATGTAGAACGCCTGTTCCGGCAGATCGTCGTGCTTGCCGTCAACCAGCTCGCGGAAACCACGCACGGTATCTTCGAGCTTGACGTACTTGCCTTCGAGTCCGGTGAACTGCGCGGCCACGAAGAACGGTTGCGAGAAGAACTTCTGAATCTTACGCGCGCGCGAAACGATCAGCTTGTCTTCGTCGGAGAGTTCGTCGAGACCGAGGATCGCGATGATGTCCTGAAGATCCTTATAACGCTGCAGCACGCGTTTCACGTCCTGAGCAGTGTCGTAGTGTTCCTGTCCGATGACGCGTGGATCGAGAATGCGCGACGAGGAAGTCAACGGATCGACCGCGGGGTAAATTCCGAGCTCCACGATCTGACGCGAAAGTGCGGTAACGGCGTCGAGGTGCGCGAAGGTCGTCGCCGGCGCCGGATCGGTGTAGTCGTCGGCGGGCACGTAAACAGCCTGAATGGAAGTGACTGAACCGGTCTTGGTTGACGTGATGCGTTCCTGCATCTCGCCCATTTCCGTCGCCAGGTTAGGTTGATAACCCACCGCCGAAGGCATACGACCGAGCAGCGCCGAAACTTCGGAACCTGCCTGTGTGAAGCGGAAGATGTTGTCGATAAAGAGCAACACGTCGAGTCCCTGGTCGCGGAAATACTCGGCGACCGTCAGACCTGAAAGCGCCACGCGCAAACGCGCTCCGGGCGGTTCAGTCATCTGGCCGTAGATCAGGGCCACTTTCGACTTTCCGATCGTGCTCATATCAACTTTGGAAAGATCGAATGCTCCGGTCGCGTGGAAATGTTTATTGAAGGCGTCACCAAACTGGATAACTTCCGATTCCACCATTTCCCGCAGCAGGTCGTTACCTTCGCGTGTGCGTTCGCCGACGCCCGCGAAAACCGAGAAGCCGGAACGCGCTTTCGCGATGTTGTTGATCAACTCCATCACGATAACCGTCTTGCCCACGCCCGCGCCGCCGAACAATCCGATTTTTCCACCGCGCAAAAACGGCTGAATCAGGTCGATGACCTTGATGCCGGTTTCAAACATCTGCAATTCGGTCGACTGCTCTTCGAAAGTCGGCGCATGACGATGGATCGGATAACGCTGATCGTGTTTCACGGGACCGAGTGTATCCACGGGCTCGCCGATAACGTTGAGCACGCGACCGAGCGTTCCCTCGCCCACGGGCATGGTGATCGGACCGCCGGTATCGATCGCTTTCATACCGCGCACCATACCGTCGGTTGGCGTCATTGAAACTGTTCGAACGCGCCCTTCGCCGAGGTGCTGCTGCACTTCGGCGATGACGTCGATCGGCGTCGGCACGTCAAATCCTTCCGAGACCACACGCAGCGCCTGGTAAATCGGCGGCAGATAGCCTCCGTGAAACTCGACGTCGAGTACGGGTCCGATGATCTGCACGACTTTACCGACGTGATGACCGTCGGCGCTCACGTTTCCATTAGGCGTAGACATACTGTCCTTAAACTCCTCTTTCGACCTATTAAGGCAAACAAACTGGCAGGATTAAAAGCCGGATAAGATAACATTGCCGATTTGCAATTGCCAATTGCCGATTCATTTTAGGTTCCTGAAGCCCAAAATCGGCACTTGGCAATTGGAAATCGGCAATATCTTATCTTTCCGGATCAATCCGAATCTTCATCCGCTGCAGGACCTGTAGATCTTCTTCGGTGAGATCGAGATCTGCGCCTTCATTCACACTGTCATCTTCTCCGGCGTGAGGCCGCAAACCAATCTCGAGCCGGAGCGTTAATTCCATCTCATACCCGGCTTCACGGAGACGCTCGATGGCTTCGGCAACCTTGGTGGAGTTTTCCACTGATTCGTTTATCGCAGTGCCGATCTCGCGCACTATCTCTTTTGCGTCGTCATCTATTTCCATTTTTTGGGTATGCTACGCCAGAGAAACAAAAATTGCCAAATGCCGATTGGCAATTGCCAATTTATTTCCCTCCGGCCTCGAACAAAATTTGGCAATCGGCATTTGGCAATCGGCAATGTTAGACTTGGCCCTATGCTTGGCACTATCGGTATCTTAACTGGCGGCGGCGACGCGCCGGGACTCAACGCCGTCATACGAGCGGTCGTGAAGACGGCCACCTGCGAGCACGGCCTGCGTGTGATCGGAATCGAAGACGGCTTTGAAGGTTTACTCGACGCCACCCGCACACGACTGCTTTCGGCAAGCGACGTGCGCGGCTTGCTGCCGCGCGGTGGAACAATCCTCGGCACACGCAATCGTGGAAACTTTGTCGAGCGCTCCAAAGATGGTGTGCAAAGAGACGTCGAGAGCGTATACGACGAAGCGATCTCGAACATGAAAATACTCGGGATCGATGCGCTCGTGGTCCTCGGCGGTGAAGGCACGCTCACGATTGCTGCTGAGTTTGATAAACGGGGCGTACGCGTCTGCGGTGTGCCGAAGACGATCGACAACGATCTCGCCTGCACGGAACTGACGTTCGGTTTTGTCACGGCTTTGGATATCGCGACCGAGGCATTGGACCGTCTGCACACGACCGCTGAATCGCACGATCGCGTGATGATCCTTGAAGTCATGGGACGCCACACCGGCTGGATCGCGCTCCACTCCGGTATCGCGGGCGGAGCGGATGTGATCCTGATTCCGGAGATTCCCTTCTCGCTCGAAGTAGTGGCCGAACAAGATTCGCGCGCGCGACATCAGTGGATCGAATTTTAGTATTATCGTCGTCGCCGAAGGCGCTATGGAGATCGGGCACGAGTTGATTTATCAAGACAAGGGTGATGGACATCGTGCACCCCGGCTCGGCGGCATCGGCCAGCATCTCCAACAGGATCTGGAGAATGTTACCGGACGTGAAACTCGTTGCGTGGTCCTTGGACACCTGCAACGCGGAGGACGGCCGAACGCTTTCGATCGCATGTTGGCCACTAACTTTGGATCGTGCGCGGTGCGTGCGCTTGCAAATAATGAAAGCGGCGTAATGGTGGCTCTACAGGCGGGAGACGTGGTGAGCGTTCCGCTTACGGAAGCTATTAAGGGCATCAAGACCGTGCCGCCTGCCGGCCAACTGGTCCGAACCGCCCGTGATACGGGTATTTCCTTTGGCGCTCCTGATGAGGCCAGTTATCATAAAGCGCAATAACTTGGAATGCGGCGGCTTGACGCCGCTATTTGTCCTGGACCGAAAATCAAGATCAAAGCGGCGTCAAGCCGCCGCACTCCAAAGGGGACTGCACGTTTCTGAGATAAGGATGAACCGGTGTCACAGGTAATCAAAGCGAAACTCCAGGCTGAACTCGACGAGCTGGAATCCGAATTGCGCGTTCACCTGCCGAAGGAGATCAAGCGTGCGCTTGAGTTTGGCGACCTGCGCGAGAACTCCGAATATCGCGCCGCGCTGGACCGGCAAAACGTGGTTAAGGCGCGCATCGTGGAACTGCGCCAGCGAATCAGTGAAATAGCTTCGATCGATCCGAATAAGGTACCGCGTGACAAGGTGTCGTATGGTTCCACGCTCGTTTTGTATGACGAGGAAAAAGACGAAGAAGTGACCTACCGGCTCGTCACTCCGGAAGAGAGCGATCCGGCGCAGGGTTTGATTTCGACGACTTCACCGGTGGGCAGGAGTTTGATGGGTAAACAGGTAGGCGACGAGGTGGTGGTCCGAACTCCCGCCGGCGCACGGAACTTTGAGATCCGGCAGTTGCGTACGCTACATGAAGATCTTGAGAGCCAGTCAAAGAGTTGATTATTTGCCATTTGTCATTTGGAGTGCGGCGGCTTGACGCCGCTTTGTTCTCGAGTGTGTGTGTTCAAGACTAAAGCGGCGTCAAGCCGCCGCACTCCAAAACGACAAATGGAAAACAATCATTTCCGTACCATGCCGTACAACACAGAGAAGCGATAAAAACGCGATAAGGTATCCACGAACAACACCTGTCACTGCGGGCGCATTTAAGGCATAATGCCGCGCGAGGAGAAGCGACCTAACAAATGTTTGGGGCAAGTATCGGGCGCGGAGCACAGCGAATCATCGACGCAATTGTTCGCTGGCTCGCCATGGGGCATATCAGTCCTAATGTTTTGACCGTTATCGGCGTCTCTCTGAATGTCGGTTGCGGTCTTCTCTTTGGCCTGGGCTGGTTCTTCTCCGCCGGTATCACCCTCATCGTCGCTAATCTGTTTGACATGCTTGACGGCCAGGTGGCCCGACTCTCGGGCCGTGTGACGCGGTTTGGAGGCTTTCTCGATTCCTCGTTGGACCGGCTGTCAGACATGGTGGTGTTTGTGGGCCTGATGGTCTTTTATGCCCGTGACACCGCGGCTCACTCAACTCTTAACGTTTTTCTTGCAGGGGCCGGACTAATGGGCTCGGTTATGGTAAGCTACGCCAGCGCCCGGGCCGAGAGCCTTATTCCCAAGTGTGATGTGGGCTTTCTGCGGCGCCCAGAACGCGTTGTACTCTTTATTATCGGGGCGCTTAGTACTCATTCTGGCTCAACAAATTTCTTTGCCAATCGGATGCCGGCTGTTTTATGGGTACTCGCAATCGGCTCCTATTGGACCTTCGCCCACCGCATGTATCACACGTGGCGCGAACTGAATAAGGTAGAAGCAAAACCCGCGGAATCAGTGCCGGTTGCCAATCGCCAGTTACCAATAGATGGTGTTAGACCAGCGGCGAAAATGAGCACTTGACGCGGGTGCCGGTACGCAAACCGGCAATTGAAAAAATTGAGGTAGAACCTTTGACTATCTGTCCGTGCTGCGGCTTCAAATTCCACGGCGCTTTGAGCAGTGGTTGTAAACAGTGTGGCGCTCGCGCCGTCGGTGAACCGCTCCCAAGACCAGCCAACCAACTCCCTGCTTATGGCCGCGCATTAGTTCTGGCACTCAGCGGTGGATTCGTCGCTCTTGTTTTTGTGGTCCAAACCATGATCGCTTTTTTTCAGCATCCGGGTGAGTGGACCAACTTCTGGACCTGGGTCGCCGCCGGTGAAACTGCCGCGTGGCGTTTGAAGTGGATCTCGATTCCCGTCCTCTTCGTCATTCTCTGGGTCGGACAAAAGCTCTACCGCTCGATCCTTACGCAACCGCAACGGTTCTGCGGAGTGACCTACGCTCGCAGTGGACTGATCACAACCGCCACAGTCGCATTGCTGATCGCTTTGCTGATCGGCGTGACTGTGCCGGCGCGTATGCGACAACGACAGATGGCTAAAGAAGCCACCCACCTGGCCCAGTGGTACACCTTCGAACGGGCCATGTTTGAGTACAAACTCAAATACAAAACCTATCCGGCGGATATGAAAGACCTGCTCGAGCGAGTTCCGGATCCTGACGGAACACTCGCCACACTCGATCCGAGCGGTTATCGCCCAAGCGCCGACGTAGCCGTGGTAGCGACTGAAAAATCACGCACCCTGCGCGGCGCCGTTATTCGCAAAGCTTCATTGTCTTCCGCGACTGACGATACGCCGCCCGCTGGACTGTCGTTTACAAACTATGTGATGCGCTTTCCCGGTGAAGATAAGATCATGGGAACTGATGACGACCTGATCGGCCGCGACGGCGTGATCATGAAGCTTTCCGAAGTTGCTAAAGGAGGAGTCGGACGCTCCGTTTCGGCGGGAGCCCTCCAACCCTAGCGACTTCATGTCGTTACTCGACTATTTCCGCAAGAAGCCCGAAGACGAAGCCTCACGAATCGCACGTCTGTCAAAAACCGGCCGCATGGCCGACGGACGGATCCTCGACGCGGTTTCCGACAACGAGGGCCGCATCACCGAGGTCACCTACACATACATGCTCGCGGGGGTTCAGTATGAATCCTCGCAACCGCTCAGCGAGCTCCAGCAACAGCGCTCCCACGATTACGCCCCCGGGAAACAGATTGTGATTCGATACGATCCAAGGCAGCCGGCGAATTCGGTTGTGGTCTGAGGGCTTTGTGCTTTGTACTTTGGTCTTGGGTCTTGGTCTTGGGTCTTGGGTCTTTACAAAGTCGAAGCTGATTATGCCTAATTGACCAAAGACCAAAGACCAAAGTACAAAGCACAAAGCCCAAAGCACCAAAAAATGTTCCCCAAAGTCCTCATAGCCAATCGCGGCGAGATCGCCGTCCGCATCATTCGCGCTTGCCGTGAACTGGGCGTACGCACCGTCGCGATCTATTCCGAAGCGGACGCTGAGAGTTTGCACGTACGCATGGCGGATGAAGCCGTGTGTGTTGGCCCGGCTGCATCGAGTGAGAGTTACCTGAAGATGGACGCGATCGTCGCTGCGGCTGTTTCGGTTAAAGCCGAGGCCGTTCATCCGGGTTACGGGTTCCTGGCCGAGAGTTCCGAGTTTGCGCACGCCGTTACTGCCGCCGGTTTGACGTTTATTGGACCAACGGCAGAGGCGATGGAGATCATGGGATCGAAAACGAGCGCCCGTCGTGCGGCGGTCGCAGCAGGCGTTCCGATCGTTCCCGGAACAGTTGAACCGTTGGGCTCCTACGCTGAAGCAAGTGCGACGGCTGACAAGTTTGGCTATCCGGTGATGCTGAAAGCGGCCGCGGGTGGCGGTGGCAAAGGCATGCGACTCGTGAGCGACAGCGCCGAGCTTCGCTCGGCATTCGAAACCGCGCGGACCGAAGCGGCCGCGGCTTTCGGCGACTCTTCGCTTTATCTCGAGAAAGCGGTCGAACGCCCGCGGCACATTGAAATACAGATCTTCGGCGACACACATGGCAACGTGGTCCACCTGGGCGAGCGTGAGTGTTCCATTCAACGTCGTCATCAAAAAGTGATCGAGGAATGCCCGTCGCCGATTAACGATCCGGAGTTGCGACGACGCATGGGTGAGGCGGCCGTGAAGATTGGCCGTGCTGTGAACTACACCGGAGCGGGCACGGTCGAGTTTCTCGTCGCCGATGCCACGCATGAGTTTTACTTTCTCGAGATGAACACGCGTTTGCAGGTTGAGCATCCGGTGACTGAACTCGTCACGCGTCAGGATCTCGTGCGCGAACAATTCCTGGTTGCGAATGGCGAGCAGTTGTCGTTCACGCAGGAAGACATCGATTGGCACGGCCATGCGATCGAATGCCGCATCTACGCCGAAGATCCGGCGAACAACTTCTTTCCGAGCCCCGGAACGATCACGCACTTGCGAGAGCCCGCGGGACCCGGAATCAGAATCGACAGCGGCGTCACGCGTCTTTCGGAAGTCTCTATTCACTACGATCCGCTGGTCGCGAAACTCGCGGTGTGGGGCCGCACGCGCCAGGAAGCGATCGATCGCCTGCGACGCGCGCTCGACGAATACGAGGTTGCGGGAATTACGACGACCCTCCCGTTCTTTCGCGACGTCGTGCGTGATGAGGAGTTTATTGCAGGTCGCCTCGACACTGGTTTCATCACTCGTTTCAACGAGCGGCGAGCGGCGAGTGAACCGGCGTCGCCATCCGTGATTGAAGAAGATCTCGCGGCAATCGCGGCCGCGGTGGTTTACACAAGAGATAGGCAACAAGCGTCCAGGCAAATGACGGCACAAAGCTCCGGCAGTCGCTGGAAAATGAATGGGCGGAAAACGGCGTTGCAATGAAACTAAAAGCTCTCATCGGAGATCGCGAAGAAGATCTGGTTCTCAGGATCGAGGACGGCCGCGTGTTCGCCGAGATTGGCGGCCGTGCTTACGATCTCGAGTTTCGCGAGCCGCAACCGGATTCATATCTCTTCTTTCTCAAGACTGACGTACACGAGTGCCATGTCAGCAAACGCGTAAAGTCAAACGAGATCTTCGATGTCGATATACGCGGGCGCGTGTATGCCGTGACGATTGTCGATCAGAAGCGATTACGGAGCGGTCAGAATTCCGAGCACGATCACGGCGCCGCGCAGATCCTCGCGCCGATGCCGGGCAAAGTCGTCCGCGTGCAGATCGAAACCGGAGCCACGGTTGAAAAAGGCGCGGGCGTGGTTGTGGTCGAGGCGATGAAGATGCAGAACGAAATGAAGTCGCCGCGCGCCGGAGTGGTCGTTTCGATAAACGTCAAACCGGGCGACACCGTGAATGCCGGCGACGTCCTTGCGGTGATCGAATAGATGCGCATTCTGCTCTGGGACATCGACGGCACCCTCATTCGCTCCATCCGTACCGGAGCATACAAGGACTACACGATTCCCGTTCTCAGGGAGATCTTCGGCACGTCAGGACGTCTGGCCGATATGCGCGTGTCAGGCATGACTGACCTCCAAATTGTTTATGAGGCTCTCAGCGACGAGGGTTTTACTCACGAGCAGATCTTCGCGCAGCTCGAGATCCTCACGACGCGTTTGACCGAAGAAGCGAGACGCATCACCGGCAATGGCGAGACGTTTTTTGAAGTCCTCCCCGGTGTTCGTGAAACTTTGCAGGCGGTCGCGGATCATCCGCGCTATCGATCGGCGTTGTTAACCGGCAATATCAAGTCGATGGCGTATTTGAAGATGGAACTGGTCGGACTCGACCAATTTTTTACACTTCCCGGCGCGTTTGGTGACGAGTCGCACAATCGCCGCGATCTTCCCGCGAAGGCGGCTGAACGTATCAGCAAACAGCTTCAACTCGACCTGGCGCCTGAGCAGTTCATCGTCGTCGGCGACACGCCCAACGACATCGACTGTGCGCGGCATTTTGGAGCACGTGCGGTGGCGATCGGCACCGGGCGTTTCTATTCGACTGAAGAACTACTCACCCACAAACCCGATGCATTCCTGCCTGATCTCACCAACGTCGATCTCGTGATAAAGACCCTCGACGAACTCTGAGAACACCAAGACACAAAAACGAATGTCGGGACCATGATCTATGTGATCTCCCGACACTAACGGATAGAGGGTGTCTACTGTAGGAAACACTCTCCCACTACAAAAGCATAAAAAACCGGGAGTATGCCACTGGCATAATCGTTGCTCATCGCAAGACGAAACGTGATTTGCGCCAGAGTCCCACGCCAAACCTCCGGTGCCTTTCACTTCACAAAGGAGTTGAAATGACTTTCCCCAAACACCCTCCGCGCTTCTTATTCCTCATTCCCCTGAGCCTCCTCATCGTGCAGGTGATCGGAGCTGCAGACGCCAACCCCGCTTTTGCAGCTCAACGCCTGCGACTGCGAGTCGACCAGAACACGCTCAGATCCGGCGCGTCGACGAAGGTCTACGTTGAGTTTCTCGACCGGGAATACAGGCAGGTCCACAACGACCGCACCCGCGTGATTGAGTTTCAGATCGCAAGTGCCGGCGCCCCAACCGGCTCAGGCAGTTTCGCTCCCGCGCGCATCACGGTAAACGCAGGCGCACCGTATGGCGAGACAACGTTTGCGTCGGCAGGTCCCGGAAGACTCTTCATCGTAGCCGCATCGGCGGGGATGGACGCCGGACAGGTCCTGGTATTTGTAACTCGAGCGTCGCAAGGGTTTCTTTCCCAATTTTTCGGGATTTTTGAAACGGTTGCACACGCACAGGACGGACTCGAGATTCTGGCGAAAGACCAACTGCCGGTAGTCGCCAACAACAAGTCTTCCGCCATCCTGTATGTCGCGCTGTCTGAGCCGCCGACCAGTCCGGTCACAGTCAGAGTGACAACCAGTCCAGCCGCGAAAGTGAAATACGGCGATACCGAAGCGTTTGCATTTATGGAAGTGAAGCTTGATCAAAACAAGGCGGTGTCTGACGCTATCCACATCATTTCCCACAATCCCGGCAGGGTAGCGATCAAGGCTTCCGTGTTCCCGCGTGGCGACAACGACATGGCGGAAGTGAGCTTTATTCCACGTGTGCCGACGAAAATCGCATTCGATTGTCCGGGAACGATCAAATCGACGCAGGGATACATCCCGATTTCACTTCGATTACTGGACGGCGATAACGTATCTCTCGAGACGGATCGAGAACGACACATCGCTTTGAGTTCAGCGGACGACAACGGTGTGGTCCAGTTTGAATCGGATTCACTGGTTATGTCTCCCGGCCAGGACACGGTGCAAGCGAAGTTTCGTTTACAGGCTCTCCCTGCTTCCAACGAGTTACGGCTGCTCGCGACCGAAAAGAACGATTCGGCAATCAAGCATGGTGAGTTTAGTATCCAGGTTCAGAGCCCGGTTCAAAAGGTCCTCGTGAGTGGTCCAACCACAATGAGTCGCGGACGAAAAGAGGTGAAGTACACGATTCGTCTGGCCGACAAAGACGGCAAACCGGTGGTGGCCGACTGGAAAAGGAAAATCAGTCTCAGCGTCGATCGTGGACGGCTGGACGTGCCCGCAACGTTTATCGAAAAAGGGCAGGACTCCGCGGTAGTCACCTACTATTCGCCGAATACGTCCGGAAAGTTCAAGCTCACTGCCGACGGTCATGGTCTGGAAAGTGGGACCATCGAAGTGAACGTGATCACGCCTGAGTTTTGGCTCATCCTTTTCGCTCTGTTGGGCGCGCTCATGGGCGGAATCGCACGACAGTTACATAAGGATTCGAAGTTCAGAAACATCAGGCCACGATGGATTGGCGATGACCTCGAACTCGGCGTCATCGGCCGGCTCGTATGCTGCCTCATCGGCGGACTATTTCTATATTGGATCGTCAAGCTTGGCCTGTCGCAGGCATTAGGCCTCCCCGTTCTTCCGGCTACCCTTGATCTTGGAAGCAAGTCGGCAGCCGTCGTGCTCGGCGGTCTCGGAGGTTTCGGAGGCACGCTCGTACTTCAGAAATCCGCCGAACGCCTCTTCGGAGAAAAAGTTGACCCCGCGTCTCCCCAGGCGCCGCCACCTCAGGCGCCTCCCCAGCTCCCCGCTTAATCTCTCTTGAGCAAGGAGCCCACCACAAAGGCTTTCACCGCGATCTTAAATGCGGTGAAAGCCTTTTAATATGTCGCGTGTTTTTAATCGCAGGATTACCGGACGGCCGTGCGGGCAGGTTGTCGGCGAAGATGTTTGCAACAGGCGATCGATCAGCCAGCGCATTTTCTCCGGCGCGAGCGGCATATTGACTTTGATCGCGGCGTGACAGGCGAGCGAGGCGGCGACCTCGTCACGCAGCGTCTCGCGTGCCGAGTTTTTCTTTTCGGCATCGACTGTATCGAGCAGTTCGGAAAGCATGTTGCGCGCTTCACCCGCAGGCAGATCCGCGGGAGTGGCTTTGATAGCGACTGTTCGTCCGGAGAGTCGCATCAATTCAAATCCGTAGATTTCGAGTTCGGGAACAAGATCGTCGAACACTGCCGCCTGTGCAGGCGTGAGATCGAAAGTTTCAGGCACGAGCAACTGCTGCGCGTCCGTGCGACGCTCGGATTCGAGGGCGCGATATTTGTCGAAGAGGATCCGCTCGTGTGCGACGTGCTGGTCGATCAAGAGCAAACCTTCGTCGTCAGTAGCGATAATGAAGCTCTCGTCGAGTTGGCCCAGGGGACGGATGTTCGCGGAGAGTGATTCGGGTGTCGCGACTCGTGCAAACTTCTCGGCGGAGTTAAGTGGTGGAAGCGGCGGCGGCTCCACGGATCGCACCGCTTGCGCGGCCTGGATCATTGCGTCGACGTCACGCGCGATCTCGTCGCCTGAAACTTCCACGATGCTTTGCTGGACAACAACTTCTTCGACAACGCGGGCCGGGGGTGGCGCCGGCGGCGGGGCAAAGTCGATTCTTGGTTGCGCGTGGACCGGCGCCGAGGTGAGATTGAAGTCAGCAGCACTCGAACTCGCGGCCGCGCTCACACTTCGATCGTAAACCTCGACAGGCGGTGCCGCCGGTTCCTCCGCACGCTCCTCCGGACGCGCATAACCGGCGCTGGCAAGCGCGTTTTTCACGGCTTCTCTGACAGCGTCCGCGACTGCCGCTTGCCTGCGAAAACGCACTTCGGTCTTCGCGGGATGCACGTTGACGTCAACTTCCTCCAGGGGCGTTTCGATAAACAAAAGCGCCGCCGGGTAAACACCGTGCGGCAAGATCGATCGATAACCTTCGGATAACGAACGCCCGATCATCCGATCGCGCACAAACCTGCGATTGACAAACAAATACTGCGAATCGCGAGACGTGCGTCGATCTCTCGGCGCGGAAACAAATCCGCTCACACGCGCCAGGTTGGGATCGCCGCCGTCCACTTCCAACAGGTTTTCTAAAAACTCTTCGCCAAAGATCTGATACGCACGCTCGCGCAGATCTTTTGCCGGCGCCGCGCGGACCATCTCGCGTCCGTTGTTCATGAACGTGAATGCAATCTCCGGATGCGCGAGCGCGTAGTGAGTTACAAGGTTCGCGAGGTGATAAGTCTCCGTCGCTTCGGATCTCAAAAACTTTCGGCGCGCGGGAATGTTGAAAAACAGATCGCGGACGGCGATGGTCGTCCCGCGTGGATGGGCGGCGTCTTTGACGTCGCGCATGCGCCCGCCGTCGATCGTTACGCGTGTAGCGGCGCCGGCGCCTTCAGTACACGTAGTCAGCTCAACTCTCGCCACGGAAGCGATCGACGCGAGCGCTTCACCGCGAAACCCGAGCGTGCCGATAGCGGCGAGATCGTCTGTGACTCGAATCTTCGAGGTCGCGTGTCTTTCGAAAGCGAGCACGGCATCGTCACGCACCATGCCTTCGCCGTCGTCAGAGATCTTCAGCAAACGTCTTCCGCCTGCTTCGATCTCGATCGTGATGCGCGTGGCGCCCGCGTCGATCGAATTCTCGACGAGTTCCTTGGCCACGGATGCGGGCCGTTCCACAACTTCACCGGCGGCGATTTGGTTGGCGACGTGATCTGCGAGGACGCGGATTTTGGACATTCTTGGTCTTTGGACTTTGGTTTTTGGTCTTTTGAACTTGGTGCTTAGTACGAAGACCAAAGGCCAAAGCCCCAAGTCCTAAGTTTATAAGTACACAATCTGATGCTCATTCGAACCCAGGTTGATCGCGTTGTAGATCCACTCAATCACGTATGTGCCGTGGCGGGCCAGCAGCGAAGTGATGTTGATATGACGCTCCTGTAGATCTTTGTTCGGATAGAGCTGATCGAAAGCGCGCTGCAACTGCCGGTGAGCGGCTTCGTCGCGGTTTATCTGGGCGCGCACAAAGCGTGTGCGTAATCCTTCGAGCTGGTAGTTGATCTTCTTACGGCCCGTATCGAGGGCATTTGCGAGTGTCGGATCGATCGACTGGAGCTCCTGCCGCAAACGATCGAGCTCGTGATTGACGTTCTGCTCCGCGTTCGAAAAGAGTTTCGCAGTGTCCGTGCCGAGATGTTCCTCGACTACACGCTTCATCACCGGCATCGAGATCCTTCGAAGAAGTCGGCAAGCGTCAGGTCGTATCTTTCCAGCACGCGTCCGGTGTGACGTTCGATCATCGTCAAACTCGAGCGCGGCAGGATCGGCGTCGCGGGGCGTTCGAGCACGCGATAGACTTCCGCGGTCTGCGCGAAGTAAGCGATCTCAGCGGCGCCGCCGTAATAGGCAATGGTAGGCAGCAGGTAATCCTGGACCACCGCGCGCAGAGTGACGTTTGGACTGAACCGCTCCGGCGACTCCAACGCCATCGACGCGAGTTCGTCGGCGGTGTATTCGCTCTCGTCAGCTTTGGCTTTATACTTTCCATTCTCAACACGCACGACCGCGTGTCTGCGGCCGTCTTCATCGTGAAGAAACAAGGGAAACGAATTCGCGGAGGCGAGCACCTGGGCGTGATAGCCGCTGCTCTGAAGCTCGCTGCTTCGCTTCTCGAGTGCCGTGGCGATCTCCGGCGCGCGACGGGCTGCTTCGGAATAAAGCGGCGCCGCGAGTCGTTTCAACTCCGGATCGAGGGGATCGAGAAAGATCAAACCGTGCCGTCCGATTAGCGAAGTCATCATCGCCGCGAAACTGTCGACGTAGCCACGTCCCGGCTGCCACGCGTCCTTAACGAGCTTCTTCATGTCGGCCGCAAACTCTGAATTCGGCAGGAGTTCGAAAAGCTGGTCGACGACCGCATCGATCGAATCGTCCAGAACAACCTGGCCGACCGGCTGGCCTTCGCGGTGCAGTGCGGTGGAGACTTCAACGTTCTTGAGCTGACAATCGCGACCGATGAGTTCCGCTTTGGCGACTTCCGCAAAGTCGTGGTCCTCGGCGGCGATCCAAAACACGGGCACGGCTTTGGTGTTGCGCTGGCGCAAACAGCCGGCGAGTTTCACGGCGGAAAGCGCTTTGTAGATCGTGTAGAGAGGACCGGTGAAGAGGCCTGCCTGTTGGCCTGAGACGACGGCGATGCAGTCTGACTCGCGAAGCAACTCGATGTTGTCGAGGGTCGCCTGGCTCGCGCCCCAGCGTCGATTCATCAGCGGCGAGTGCGTCGCAGACCTTGTTGCGATCGACTCGATAGGCGGCCAGGACTTCGGGAACACGTTGGGCCAGCTCGTGATGAAAGCGAACGGCTGAAGGATAGAATCGCTTCAGCGCACGTGGATCTTTTAAGTAGTCGAGAAAGAGACGTGATTGATGTGGAATCTGTTCGAACGCGAGGGTTTCAACGCGCAGTCCTGATTCTTCGGGGGTGCTGTAACAAGCGGCTTCGGCTGTACTCAAGATGATCGGGCTCCTGTGCGCCATTCTACAGGCAAAGCCACAAGAAAGCACAAAAGGCACAAAAGCATTTGTGGAAACTCCAAACAGCGGGGGCAAGCCGCCCTTCCTGACTTGTTCTTGGCTGTTGAAGCTTCAACCCGCAGCAGCGGGGGCAAGCCACCCTTCCTGACTTGTTCTTGGCTGTTGAAGCTTCAACCCGCAGCAGCGGGGGCAAGCCACCCTTCCTGACTTGTTCTTGGCTGTTGAAGCTTCAACCCGCAGCAGCGGGGGCAAGCCACCCTTCCTGACTTGTTCTTGGCTGTTGAAGCTTCAACCCGCAGCAGCGGGGGCAAGCCACCCTTCCTGACTTGTTCTTGGCTGTTGAAGCTTCAACCCGCAGCAGCGGGGGCAAGCCACCCTTCCTGACTTGTTCTTGGCTGTTGAAGGTTCAACTCGAGCAGCGGGGGCAAGCCACCCTTCCTAACCTGTTCAGGCTAGTTGAGCGTCCGCGGGCATGAACAGGTCAGGAAGGGGGGCTTGCCCCCGCTGCTGCGAGGATTGCTTTGATCTCTGTGCGCGCGGCGTCGGAAGGTGGTTGCAGGGGGGCGCGGACGTCGCCGCCCTGGTAGCCCGCAAGGTCGAGGGCGGCTTTCAAGCCGCCGATACCAAATCTGGTTGTGACTGCCGCCGCGAGGGGCGTCAACCTCGACTGTAACAATGCCGCTCGTTCTTCATCGCCGGCATCGAAAGCCTCTAATATCTCAACGCAAAGCTCCGGCGCTACACAACCAACCGCGAGAATTCCACCCGTCGCACCTGCGCGCAAAGCGTCGAGCAAGACAGTCCCATTACCCGTCAACACAGCGAAATCCGAACGCCGGCGCAGACTGACAGTCTTACTAAATCCGGCGATATCGTTTGAACTGTCCTTTACGCCGAGGATATTTGGATGCGAACTCAACTCCGCAACCGTTTCCGGTTCGATCTTGATCCCGGTGAGCGCGGGCATGCTGTAAAGCAGCACGGGCACCGGCGACTGATCGGCGACCGACGTGTAAAACATGACGAGTGTTTCCTGTGTGATCGCCGTGCGATAAAAGTGAGGCGTGATAACAAGCACCGCGTCCGCGCCGGCGTGAGCGGCAAGTTTTACTTCATCGACCGTACGAACAAGACTCTGTTGCCCCGCACCGACGATAAACGACATCGATCCCGGTACAGTTTGACGCGTAGTTTCGATCACCTCGAGATACTCGCGCTCGCCGAGATGTACGCGCTCGCCGGTCGAGCCGAGAATGACGTAACCGCCGATGCCCGTGGTGGTCCAACGATCGATATTCGCCCGCAACGCCGAGTGATCGACGAGCTCGGAACGAAAAGGCGTCGTTATCGGCAACAGTATGCTGCGCAGGTTCACTTCAAACGACGCCTCCTCATTACTCTTCAAATTCCTCGGGGAAAGTTTGTTTCAGCCGCTCCTCCAATTGAAGCAGCATCGCATCAACAGTGCCTTCGGCAATACCAGCGGCGGCGAGCGCATTGCGGGTCTTCTGTCCGATCGAGCCGTCGAGTGGACCGGCTTCGTGTCCCAGTCTGATCAACGCACTCTGAATAGCCGCTGCCTTCTGGTTGTTGAATCGATCGACCTGGACGCCGATCGCGAGTATCGCACTCGCTGCCATCGCTTCGTAGGGTTGCATGTTATTGCCGCCCTTACCCTCGCGATAATACTGCCGAACTCTGGCGTGACTGCCACGACACTCGAAGTGCCAGGCTTCCTTCAGCTTCTTGTTCGGAGTACCAACGATTGGTGACACCCCCCTCGCCGCGGCAATCTCCCAGAAGTCAGCAAGACTCAGAACGTTGTCTTTTAGCAGTGCGTCGAGATCCAAGTCAAAGGCGCGTCCTGCTTCGTGCATACTGCCTCCGGGCAACGGGCTGAAGATACCTTTCTTGGCATTCTCGATGTGTGCCTGGAGCTGCATGTCGTAACTGCGAAACATGTCTGACAGGAACAGATCGATTCCTTTCAGACTCAGGTCGTCTTTGATTTTCAGGACCGCCTTTTTCGTGTCGGGAGCGCATTGGGCCATGCGCTTGGGCAGTTTGAGACGGGTGTTTGTGGGCTTGTCAAAGTAGATGGAGAGTATATCGATTTTTTGCATGGGTGCCGGCATTTTTGTAAACCTCCGAGTGAGATGTTTGGTGGGTAGAGTTATTGCGACCCTGCGATCCGCAGGGAACAAGATCTCCTGATTTCCAAGTTCGTGGGCGAGTTAAGTGATTACAGTTTTTCCGATATTGAAAGCTTGCGTAAATGCATCGAGGCCGTGAGAGCCGCCGTTGACCAGCTTGCGCGCCGCGGCCATGTTGTTGTGGGCGAGTGCGTTGCGAATCTGCGATTCCTTGCTCTTGAGAAAACTCGCGAGCAGTTTCGCGGCGATGTCGGGTTGATTCGCGAGTGCCGGGTTGGTGATTAGTTGATTACCGAGACCGATCGCCGCGCCGTGAACCTGGTAGTTGCTGCGGCCGGTAAGCTGAATGTAGCCGCGTCCCTTAAAACTTGCGCCATCCGGCGGGCCCTGATTACCGAGGTCACGGCGGTTGTCGTAAAGGCCGAAGGGTGGACCACCGGGCGCGGTGTTGAACCTGGATTGAAACTCACTGAGCGGCGTAAAGTTTCCAGTTTCGGCGCGAATTGTTGCGAGCGCCATCAGGATCATGTTCTTGTCGCCGAGGCCCGCGGCTGTCATTGCCTCCAACACAAACGGGAGATTCGTTTCGATGTTGCTGATCGGCACGCCGGGAAACATCCTTGCCACTGCACTCGGCGGACAGTTGACCGTCGTCGAAGAAGAAGTCGGGGTAGCCGGAACTGAAGCGCTGGTCGTCGCTCCACTGACGTTCGCGCCGGCGACTGCCGCACTCGTTTGCAGCGCGAACATCGTTGCCGGCCCGACACGTCCATCCGCACTGAGTCCTTTGCTTTTTTGAAAAGCGATCACCGCCCTTTCGCATCCGGGGCCAAACACGCCGTCTGTGCCGTGCGGATCGAAACCGAGCTGCTTCAAGGTTGACTGCAAAGTGAGCACGTCCGCTCCGGACGAACCTCTCTTTAACACTGCCATATTGCTTACTTTCCTCCTCTGCTATTTGATCGTCGAACTACATTATATGCTCGGCGATGATGTTTCGTTAGGCTGCGATCGGTTGCGGATCGCTCTTCTGCAGTTTGCCGTCAATCCAAACCATTCTCATCTCAAACTGGAAGTTGATGTCGACGCTGTTCTCAGTCACGTTCAGCACGATCGACAAAGCCTTGATGAGGTTTGATTGATTGCCCTGGAACGCGATCTGAAAAGAAAACTTGTTGCTCGGATCCTCATTGCTAAACCTGACCTGGAATGTCAGCGTGCCGGCACTGAACACAAACTTGCCTTCGACCTTCAGATCGTACGAAACAGTTGCCCCGTTCTTCAGAAACTGCGCCTGGATCGTGAGCATGTTCTGATCGGACCAGCGGTAGGTCGCGTCGAGTTCCATCTTCATGTTGGTGGTCGTTCCGTCCACGTGCTCGATGGTCCAATCGGCTGAGAGTGTCAAATCCCGGTGATCGTCGAACGGCTTATGGATTTCGAGATTACCGGTCACCTTTGCCGTGAACTGCTTCTTCGCGTAGCCGAGAAAGACGTTCCACTTCGCACTGCCGCTGTTCCACTGGTGCTGTCCATTAATCGTAAACGCGAGTTGCGTTCCCTGCTCGTCGGCAAAGTAGGCAAGACCGGCGCTGATCGCTTTGAACTTTCCTGCGAATCCCAACGAAATTGTCGGCTTCGTAATATCGCCTTTCACCTGGGATATGAACACGAGTTGATTGCCCTTAAGATCCCAGTTGCCGGTGAATTTTGTGTCGGCCGCAATCTTCTTGGTCTGACCGTTACTGAGCACGTTCGTGGTGCTGGCTTTGAATCGGAGTAGATCGTTGCTCTGAAACGGAGAGATGTCGTGCTTCAACGCTTCAAGACTGGCGATTCCACTGTCGCCCTTGATCTCGGCAGTTCCGCCGCCTGTGAGATCGATCATGAGATTGTGACTCACCGGATCGAAACGCAGATCGCCATAGATCGTTACGTTGCGTTGCATCGGCGATCCTTCGGAGGTGATCAGTTGGTAAACGATGTCATGCGCATCGTCGACCTGGATCGAACCGATGAAGGCGAAAGGATCCGAATCCGTTCCGCCGTTCGCAGCGGCCGGAAAAATCGCCTCGAGCTGGTTTTGCTGGTTGAAGCGATACTTGACGGGCACAGGAGGTTGCGCCTGTCCGCTTATGTCGTAGCGAATCTTGTTATCTTTCGGTTCGCCGGCAAGCGGTTGCGTTCTCCACGTTCCTTTCGGCACCAGTTGACCATTGATCAGCACGGCCACTGTGCCGTCGGCTCCGAAGACCCTGGTCTCGCCTTGAAAGTTTAAACGTAAGCCTTTCATGATGTTCTCCTTGAATAAACTCGAGCTCGAAAATAACGTTGTTTAGAAATCCAGCGAAAGACCAGTCACCACGATTCCACGACGATGGAGCAGCGACTCGGGCGAACGCGCATAACCGATCGTAAGATTGGCCCGCCTGTTCTGAATAAACGCGATGCCGCGGAGTTCCGCGGCAATTCCATATCCCTTTACACCATGTGCGGGATTGAGAATGGCGCCGAGTGATTTACTGTCGAACGTGCGGCCGCGATCGTAGTAAACCTTCACGTACGTGTTTGCGAGATCGATGCCGGCGAAGTTCGGTGGTGGACCATCAGCGGAACCGGATTGCTCTGACTTCTTGCTTCGCGAGAAGATCTGTCTGAACGTGCGCAGCAACGGCAGGAATCCGACGCCGAGTTCGCTTCGATCATACGCGTAGCTGTTGCCGACGAATTCGCCTTCTTCCAATCCTCTGACGTTGAGAGGTCCTCCAAGTCGGAAAAGCTTGAATAAGGGCGTTCCGTTACTGGATGCGCCCACTCCTCGTTGATAACGCAGAAACAGATCCGTCGAAGAGGTGAAGCCAAAGAACATTTGCGCGCCGGCGGTGAGTTCGTATTGACGGTAATCGAAATCGGCGCCGAAGCTCGTGACTCCATTCTGGCCGGTCCCGGTCAGCAGAAAATCAATCTCACCGATGCCGCCTCGTCTTGCGGCTCGGCGCAAGTCGTAGGTGGCGAAGTAGCGAATATTCAGCGACGGGTAAGCCACTCTTCCGTCGAGCGGAAAGAGTGGAATCTCGCCGGCGGACTTGAGATTGGAATTTTGCAAATCGAAGCCGATGTCGGTCGTAACCAGGTGATGCAAACGTTTTCGATTCTCGTTTATTCCCTCTGCCTGCTCGACGAAGTCGCGTTGCGTGAACGAGTCGTATTCAAACGAAAGCTTCGCGGAAATCTGTGAATTTCGATCTGATAATTCGGTCAAAGGCGGATTGCCGAGACGCTGGCTCGAGTCGTAATAGTAGCTGCCGTTCAGATTCAATCCCGCAAAGGTGATCGGCACTCTTCGTCTTTCTTTCGGCGTCTCACGCGGAATCGAAAATCCAAACGTGCCTTGCTGGAGACCGCCTCCGCCGGTAAGTTTCAACGAAAACGACTCATTACGATGAAAAACGTTGTCGCTCGTAGCTGCTAACGAACCGTTGAGAGCGTCTTCTGGTGAGTAGGCGCCCGCGCCGGTGAGTGTAAAGCTGACGATCTCGCGCCGGCGTTCAACTTCATAAGTGAGGACGCCGTTCGTAAACGAAAACTTCGGCGTCGCGTCAACGTTAGGCACGAGATAGAGCGTGTGAGTGTCTTTATCGAGAATGTCTTTCGTGATAATGCGGCCGGGCTGCGCCAGCAGACGCGGCTTGTACTTCTGGTTTAGTAACTCCTCGATCTCTTTGTCGCGATCGGTCGGAGTTTGATTGCCGTTTGGATCAGCCGCCGGAGTCACTTTGATTTGAACGTCGTCGACGAGATCCAGTCCGGAGATACCAAACATCTCCTTGTTGTCCTCGCTGAGGAATGACGAGGCGTCAGATCCGTAAAGTATAAAAAGATTCTCAATCCCACCCTCAATGCTCTGATCTATGGCCAGCTCACGCAACGTACACTTCTGGATTTTGGCCGCACTGAATTCCAGAAAAGCTTTGTAAGCAGCTTCTTCCAGCACGCGTATCACGTCCGCGTCCGTGCGTCGCACGCCGTTCGTCACTTGCAGATCGTTCGGCGCATAAAAAAGTGTTACGCCAACAGTTTTCTGCTCTTCGGTAAGCGACTTGATGCCGAGACTATCTGCAATCTCGCGCATCGTTCTGTTAACCGTAGTCGGAGTGTCGCCGTTGTCCTGCAGCAATTGGGCCTCTTTTGTTCTCAAGAGGATTTCGTAACTCGACACAGCCAGGACCATCACATCGAATTCTATTTGCCAGCGCGTCCAGTTGTGCTCGGCGAGTGTTTCGCCGACCCGGGTTGGCGCGGTGAATCCCGCCGGCGGTGATTGATTGAGTTGCAGCGGTCGATCAGTGCTGTTTGATTGATTGAGGTGGCCGCTCAGGGCACTGAAGAAAGCCTTAGGTTGCAACGCATCGGGCAATGAATAGTTGTTCGCTGGAAAAGAATCAATAAAGAACTGCGGCTGCGTTCCCCTGACCGGAAGCAGCATCGTCGTGAGTTCCTTGGCTATCCTCGCCCTGATTGCGTTCGATATTTGCGGGCACTGCGTTTTGAGTTGAGCATTGATTGTCGCTTCATCGATGACCACATCCGCCACCGAAAACTGATTGTTAACTCGCCACACTAAGGCGCCGGAATTGTTGACCGCCTCGGCTTGAACGCGAATCGATCCTTGTAGCAATTGCGCCTGGACCGTCGCCCCGCCCAGCAGAACGAGACAAAGGATGCTCAGACACCGCACGAAATAACGACTCACGCTTTGCAAGGCAAGCTCCTGACAGTTTAGCTAACCGAAACAGAACCGATGGATGAATCAAATCAAGGACAACTACTCAGAACAAATGGCGCTAGCGAGCGGGATGCCGGATTACCGGCTTTGGCGAGCTCACGCTGGAAAAAATGTGAGCCTGGGCCCGATGCTTAGGAGTTAATACCAGTTCAGCAATGGGCGTCGCCTAACATATTAGATTTGCACGCTTTCTTCAATGCGGCATTCAACCTATTATGTCGAAAAGATCGAAAAACGTTTCGCCCTTATTGAATTAGTTAGAACGGCGCGCGAGTACAAACCTTATGCCTGAATATCGCTTTCTCCAGCTCGACGTGTTTACGGATCAACCCTTCGCCGGGAACGCGCTTGCCGTTTTTCCCGAAGCTGAAGGACTCACGGACGACCAGATGATGAGGATCGCTCGCGAGATGAACTTGTCGGAGACGGTCTTCGTGCTCGAGAACGGATCGGACGACAGCAGAGTGTTGCGCCGCTTACGCATCTTCACGCCCATTCGCGAAATTCCGTTTGCTGGTCATCCGATCGTAGGGACGTGGAACGCGCTTGCTCGTGAAGGCGTGGTGCCGCTTCCCGCGGACGGCGCCGGCTGGCAACGTATCTTTCATGAAGTCGGGATTGGCGTGTTGCCGGTTGATATTGAATTTAAAGACGGACAACCGGTTCAGGTCGTCATGACGCAGGGACCATTCGAGATCCTCGACGAAATTGACGATGCTCACGAACAGGCCGAAGTGGCACTCGCCCTGGGTCTCGCTCGCGAGGACCTGGATGAAAGTCTTCCGATTCAATCGATCACGACCGGCTTATCGTGCCTGGCAGTGCCGGTTCGATCGCTCGCGGATTTGCGTGATTGTCGTATCAACGCAACGCTCCTGGCCGAAATCTACACGCGTCGAGGCGCAACCGGATGTCACGCGTTCTCACGCGAGACGCTTGAAGTCGGCGCTTCTCGAGCTCACGCGCGTTTCTTTGCCCCCGGCGACAACATTCCGGAAGATCCGGCGACGGGAAGCGCGTGTGGAGCGTTGGGCGCGTACCTCGTGCATCACGATGGCTTAACTTTGGAACCGGAAAACGGCAGGTATAAGTTTGTGATTGAGCAGGGCGACTTTATTAAGCGGCCGAGCCGGATCAATCTGAACGTGCAGGGTCAGAAGGGTCGAGTTGAAGAGGTAACGGTCGGCGGACCGTCGGTGCTCGTCGCCGAGGGTAAAGTTTTCTTTTAAGACTTCCTCGCAAAGACGCAAAGGCGCAAAGAAAGCCCTTAGAAAAAGCGGTAGCGCTTTGCGCCCTTTGCGTCTTTGCGAGGAAATTCTTCTCAAACGAACCATGTTGGATCTGATCATCATCGGGGCTGGACCGGCGGGACTCTCTGCCGCCGAAGCGGCGGCGCAGGCCGGTCTCGAGTATCTCGTCGTCGAGAAAGGGACCATCGCAAACACGATCCGGCAGTATCCGGTGGGTCGCACGATGTTCTCCACGCCGAATGAAGTGGAGATGCACGAGGGAGCGCTCAAGCCTGTGCGAGAAAAACCGACTCGTGAGGAGGCCCTCTCACACTACATCCACTTCGTGCTCGATCTCGATCTGAAAATCAACACGGGCGAAAAAGTTTTGGACGTAACCGGGAACATTAACGACAGTTTCGTTGTCAAAACGGATCTGAATCAGTACCAGGCTTCACGTGTGCTGTTTGCGATCGGAGCGATGGAAAGACCACGCCGGCTGAACGTCCCGGGCGAGGATCTGCCGAAGGTGCATCATCTGTTTGTCGAGCCGTACGCCTACGTTCGCAAAGATGCGCTCGTCGTTGGCGGAGGCAACAGTGCCGCTGAAGCCGCGCTCTTTCTTTCGGAAGAAGGCGCGCGCACGACCCTCGCGATCTGGCGTGAAGACTGGGAAAACCACGACCCGAAAGCCGGCGCGATGAAACACTGGGTGCGGATGCCGCTCGAGGCCGAGGTCGACGCGGGCCGCCTCAGGGTTGTGCTCTACAAAAACATTGACGAGATTCGCGAAACGGAAGTTAACTTGACTACAGAAACCGGCGAGTCGCTCACAATTCCGAACGACGTTGTCTTTGTGCTCGTCGGCAGTGATGCCGATCTGACTTTGTTGAAACGCCTTGGCGTCCACGCTGAAGCGGGAAAAATTGCCGAGGTTCCGGTATACGATCCGGAAACTTTCGAGACGAACGTGCGTGGAATCTACGTCGCCGGTCATTTCACGCACGCGCGTCATATCAAAGCGGCCATCGACGTGCCGCGACAAATCGTCCCACTCATAGCTCTGCAACTGAAAAAGGAAAAACCATGAGACGTGCTCCCCTGATCACCTCTTTGATCTTCGCGTCAACAGTTTCAGTCACGGCCCAGAAAAAACCTCCGGTAAATAATTCTTCTCTCTGCACCAAAGACAACGCCGTCGATATCACAAAGCAGCAGATACTCACCACGCGAACGTTCGACAATCCGGTGCAACGGATCGCGGTCCTCTTGCGTGCTGGTGATGTGCTCTGGCCGCATGAACCGGACAAGGCGATGGCCGCGTTCACCGAAGCCTTCGATTTCGCCGTGCAAAACTACAAAGAGAACGGCGACCAGACGCGGCGCACATCGCAGAGTCAATTCGCCGCTATGATCAGGTTGCCGGACCAGCGTTTCAAAGTGATTACCGCGATCGCAAAACGCGATCCCGCCGCCGCTCGCAAGCTCTCGGAGCAAATGCTGGAAAATGATGCTCGCGAGGCAGCCGATAAACCTGCTGCTGACGAGCAGTCGAAAAGACGAACCGGAGAAAAACTGTTGACACTCGCGCATGGCATGGTGGCGACGGACATTACGTCTGCCGTCAATTTTGCGCGCCACAGTTTTCGTTATCCGGCGACTCTTCAACTTCCGGCTTTCTTTTACGAACTCTCGAAGACGAACAAGGCCACTGCCGATCAATTTTACGTCGAAGCGCTCGGGACGTACGGCGCTGCTCCGATGGACCAGTTTCTCTATCTCTCTTCTTATCCGTTCGGCAATCCGCGAGAAGCGGGTGAGATGCCGAGTTATACGCGATACACGGTGCCGCCCGGCTTTGCGCCCAACGTCGCGCTCCAACGGCAGTTTGTGCAGGCACTGCTGGCAAGAATAGAAACCGCGATGGAGATGCCTGTCGACACGCCTACAAACTACCGCTATGCGGATCACAGCCAGATGTGGTTTGCGTTAACCAGGCTGGAAAAGCAGATCCAATCCGCACTGCCGGATCTCTTCGATGCGGCGATGCGATCGAAAGACAAGCTCTATGCGTTGTTGAACCCGACCGTTCAGCGGCAGATCAATAACGTGATCGATGCTGACAACGCGCCGAAGAAATCGTTTGACGAGCAGGTTGAAGCGGCGGAGAAGACCACGAACGTCGCGCGGCGCGATCAGATCCTCACTTTCGCGGTAACAGGCGCGGGGAAGGGAGTGCCGGTGGAAAAAGTGATCAGCGTCATCGATAAGATCTCCGACAGCGCCGTGCGCGGGCCGTTACTGAACTGGTTCTATTTCTTTAGCGCGCAGTCGTTGATCGCCGACAAGAATCTCGCCGAGGCGCGAAAGCTGGCCGCGAGGGTTACGGAGTTGGACCAGCGTGCGTACTTGTTTTCGCGCATTGCCGAGGAGTCATTAAAAGACTCTGAAGACCAGACTGAAGCGCGCGAGTTGCTCAACGAGATCGCGGATGGAGTGAGTAAAGCGCCAAAGACGATCGTTTCCGCGCGCGCGGCGCTTGCCCTGGCTTATCTTTATTCGAAGATCGACACGAATCGCGGAGTCGAGGAACTGGGCAACGCCGTGAAGACGATCAACGCCCTGGAGTCGCCGGATTTTTCTCAGCAGTTTGTGATGATGAAGATCGAGGGGAAGGAGTTTGGAAGTTATGCCTCGTTCTCGACGCCGGGCTTCAGTCCCGAAAACGCGTTTCGGGAAATGGGCAAACTCGACTTCGACGGTTCGCTGATCCAGGCGGCAAACTTCAGCGACAAATCATTACGCTCGTTGACTACGCTCTCCGTAATCGAGCCTTGTCTCAATCTCGCGCCAAGAGCTGCCCGAAAAAAGGAAAATAAGCTACAAAGAAGCATAAATCACAAAACTGAATCAGAAATTGTTTTTTGTTCTTTGTGCCTTTTCGTGGCTGTTCTATTCGGAACTCTTGCGCGCAACTCCGGTCTGATAAGCCGCCGCTTGAACCTCCTGGGATACGGCTTCAGCCACTCGCTTATCAAAAACGGATGGAACGATGTACTCCGGGTGCAACTCAGCGGCGGTGATAATGCCGGCGATTGCATTGGCGGCCGCGAGTTTCATCTCTTCGTTTATCCGCACGGCGCGACAGGCAAGCGCGCCGCGAAAGATCCCGGGAAAACTCAGCACGTTATTGATCTGGTTTGGATAGTCAGACCGGCCGGTCGCCATTACGGCAACGTACGGCGCCGCGTCCTCGGGCATGATCTCGGGAGTCGGGTTCGCCATCGCAAATACGATCGGATCCTGGGCCATGTTCTTTACGTCGTCTTCGTTAATGACGCCCGGCACCGAGAGCCCAAGAAACACGTCGGCGCCTTTGATGATGTCGTGAATCGTTCCCTTCTCCTCGTTCGGGTTTGTGTTTTGCCCGTACCAGTCTTTCACCCAGTTCATGTTCTCTCGACGCCCGCGATAGATCGCGCCGGTTTGATCGCAGCCGATAATATTTTTCACGCCGGCGGACATGACGATCTTCGAGCACGCGACACCGGCAGCGCCCACCCCATTCACGACAACCTTGAGCCCGCTCATCTCCTTTTTTACTAACTTGAGCGCATTGATGAGCGCCGCCAGCACCACGACCGCCGTGCCGTGCTGATCGTCGTGAAAAACCGGAATGTCGAGCTCCTCCTTGAGTCGCTCTTCGATTTGGAAACAACGCGGCGCCGAGATGTCTTCGAGGTTGATACCGCCAAACGAGGTCGAGATCGCCTTCACGGTTCGCACGATCTCGTCCGGATCTTTCGTATTCAGGCAGATCGGAAAAGCGTCGACGCCCGCAAACTCCTTGAACAACATCGCCTTCCCTTCCATCACCGGCAAGGCGGCGGCTGGACCAATGTCGCCGAGACCGAGTACCGCCGTCCCGTCCGTGACGACGGCGACCGTGTTTTTCTTGATCGTTAGAGTGAAGGCTTTGTCCGGATCGTTATGAATCGCTTCGCAGATTCGAGCGACGCCTGGCGTGTAAGCCATCGAGAGATCGGCGCGCGTCTTCAAAGGAACTTTGGAGACGACTTCAATCTTGCCGCCGAGATGCATCAGGAAAGTCGGATCGGAAACCTGGATCAGCTCGACGCCGTCAATCGCTTTGACTGCCTCGACGATCTGTGAGCCGTGTTTACTGGAAACGGAACTGACCGTGATGTCGCGAATGATGTAGTCGTTCCCGACGGTAACGATGTCGATGGCGCCGATGTCGCCCCCCGCCTTACCAATCGTCATCGTCAACTCGCCCAGGGTTCCGGCCCGCGAAGAGAGTCTGACGCGCAAGGTTAAACTGTAGCTGGCGGTCGGTGTTGGTTGCATAGTCTAAATCCTATCGACAGATTACTCATTTAAGAAGCCGTGTAATCTGCGGGTGCTTTTTCGTTAATTTCAGAGATCTCTGTCCGAGTAGACGATAGAGTTCGAGTGCGTCGTCGAGTTTGTTGGCCTTGAGTGCTTTCAAGTGGCCTTTCACTGTTTCGACATCGCCGCGCGAGAAGGTACCGGTCAAAGCCCTGGACGGATCCCTCTCGTCCAGATTTGCAACGGTCGTTACGAGCAACGGCAACAACACACGCTGCGCTTCTTTACGCCGCAAGCCACACCGTCCCAACATCTCGAGGGCCACATCAAATAGAGCGACGACATTTCCGGAAGTCATCACCGCGGCAGCGTGGTAAAGCGGCTTGTACTCCGAGTCGATCGAAAAGCTTTTTCCTTTGAGGTCGCGAACGAGAGTTTCCGCGATGCGGACGGCTGGTCGATCTCCTTCAACACACCAGAAACCACTGCTCAGCAACGCTGCTCCGGTTCGAGGCTCGCTGACTGACACGAGCGGATGAAGCGAACCGGCGTTCCATCCCTTCTCATTTAACGGCGCAAGGATTTTCGATGAGAGCGCGCCGCTTGTGTGCAGCACGGTGAGATTCTGAACTCGGTCGACTTTTACGCGGGCGAGACTCGCGACGACGTTTGGGATCTCATCGTCAGGAGTCGCGATGATGATCAGATCGACGGTCGGTAGTTCGGATAATTGCCGTGCCGCCGCAACTCGCGGGCGAGCATCAAGAAGAGCAGCGGCCTTGCGCGCACTCCGAAGACGGCGCGCGACCATGTACTCGATTACATAGCGTTTTCGTTCGAGAGCGATGGCAAGGGCGGATCCAAGCCGTCCGGAACCGATGATTGCCACTCGAAGTTTTAGCTTTGTCCTGGCCGGCATGCTCCGTTTTTGTTTACTCTGCGTAGTGATCCCGGTATATTTAATGTGCTAAGGCTAAGTCAATTCAGGCGGCGAGAGCGGCTCCTCCAGGGTCGGAAGTTGTAATTTGGCGCACAACCAAGGCGCCGAACGTGTGCATCATAGACTGCGCGTCTGGAATTAGCTAAACAACGCAATAGACCCCACCCTCAGGTCACCGATTCTTTTGGAGGTTTCGAGATGAACAACTTCTCCCGCGCCACGAGTGCTTTAGTTTTAACTGCGTCCTTACTGGCTAGCTCGGTGGCTGCGGTAGCGCAAACTCCCGCTCCGAAACCGGCTGAGCCGGCTGCGAAAACCAGCCAGGCCGCCAAGACGACTGATAAAAAGTCGGACGAGAAAACTCCGGCGACCACGACAACAGCCAAGTCAAACAAACCACTTTCGCCAAACGAAGACCCGGCCATGATCGGGAAACGAAATATCAATGGCGGCATTATCGGCAAGATGAGTGGCTCCCTGGAAAAGGAAGTCCGTCTCGGCCGTGAAGCGGCAGCCGAGGTCGATCGCCAGGCCAAGTTTGTTGACGATCCAATAATCACCGAGTACGTAAACCGCGTCGGCCAGAATATCGTGCTGCACTCGGATTCGAAGGTGCCGTTCACAATCAAGGTCATCGACTCTGACGAAGTGAACGCGTTTGCCCTGCCGGGTGGCTTCTTTTATGTAAACAAAGGATTGCTGCTGGCGGCGGATAACGAAGCCGAACTCGCGGGCGTGATGGCTCACGAGATTGCGCACGTGGCGGCCCGTCACGCGGTTGAAAACCAGACCAAAGCAAGCTTGCTCGAGTATGCGGCGATCGCGGGATCGATATTCCTCGGCGGCATTCCGGGAATGATTTACCAGAACACGGCCGGCATCGGACTGCTCGGCATTTTCATGAAGTTTAGCCGTGGCGCTGAAGAAGAGGCTGACAAGCTCGGCGTGCAATACATGTACGCGGCAGGTTACGACCCGGGCGCAATGGCCACGATGTTTGAAAAACTCGAAGCCAAAAACAAAAAGAAACCGGGCTTCATAGCTCGCGCCTTTGCAACGCACCCGGCGCCGCCGGACCGCAGAGCTTCGGCGCAGGCGCTGGCCGCTCGATTCCCCGAGCACGAGGAGTATGTAATCAGCAGCTCCGAATTTCAGCGAGTTAAGAACCGGCTCTTGAGACTTTCGAACGCACGTGCTTCGACCGCCGGTGCAATACAGGCGGCGGAAGAAGGTGGGGCTCCCGGAAGACCGACGCTGAAACGCCGTCAACCGACTCCGGACGAAACGACTACGACAACTCCGGAAGGCGAGCAGAAGCCTACTACCGAAGCGCCACCGAAGCTGAAGAGAAACGACGGCGGGACAACGAAGACTCCCGACAAACCGTAAGACCTGCTATATTGGCTAAGCCAGTTCAAGGCACATAGTCACAAACGATCTAACTAAGTGTTTGTGACTTATGTGCCTTTTTGCGGCTGACTACCTGTCGTTTGCTTGACAATCATTTTGAGCGTTCGGTATTCTAGCCGTTCGCGTTTTATTCGCTGAAAACAGAGATAGTTAACTATGTCGACATACTTCCCCAGCGGCAAGGACCTCGCTGGAAGACGAAAATGGTACGTGGTGGATGCGAGCGGTCGAACCGTCGGGCATCTGGCTTCTGAAGTTGCTTCAATACTAACAGGCAAGCGTAATCCTGAGTGGACGCCCTTTCTCGATACCGGCGATCACGTTGTTGTAATCAACGCGCGCAAGATAGTCCTGAAGGGTAACAAGGTTGAGCAGAAACTTTACCGTCATCACACGCTTTACCCGGGAGGTCTCAGACAGACCACCGCAAAGGAGATGATAGCCAAACGCCCCGAGCGAGTACTTGAGCTCGCCATCAGGGGCATGTTGCCGAAGAACAAACTCGGCAAGGCTATGGCGAAGAAGCTCAAAGTTTACGCCGATGCCGAGCACCCGCACTCAGCCCAGCGCCCGCAAGCCCTCGACCTAACTCACAAAGCAAATTCAAATTAAGAGATAAGCAAAAAGATAGAGGAAGATTACTGTGGCTGAAATTCAGTATTACGGAACGGGACGACGCAAATCGGCAACGGCAAGAGTTTATTTGCGACCCGGCGCAGGCGAAGTCAAGGTCAACCACAAACCTTTTGACCGGTATTTCCCCAACGAAACTCTGCGGATGATCATTCGTCAGCCCCTGCAACTGACAGAAACCACAAATAAGTTTGACCTCGTCATAAACGTTCAGGGTGGCGGTCCTGCGGGGCAGGCTGGCGCGATCAGACACGGCATCACACGAGCCCTGCTCGAATTCAATGCCGACCTTCGTCCGGCTCTCAAGCACGCCGGTCTCGTGACTCGCGATCCTCGTATTAAGGAACGCAAGAAGTACGGACAAAAGGGCGCTCGGAAACGGTTCCAGTTCTCGAAACGATAAACACATTGCCGTTTTGCGATTTCCGATTGCCGATTTCAAATTGGCAATCGGAAATTGAAAATCGAAAATAACTTCAATCCATTGCCGTAGCACGATTGGTTGCTTACGCTAAAAGAAGTCGACAGGCTGCGGCGAGTACATCAAACCAATTAGCGAGAAGGAGACTTTAGTTTGGTATCGGTTACCATGAAAGAGCTGCTGGAGGCCGGCGTTCACTTCGGCCACCAGGTTAGGCGCTGGAACCCAAAGATGAAGGAATATATCTTTGGCGAGCGCAACGGCATTTACATCATCGACCTGCAAAAGACGCAGCGTATGTTTCGCGAGGCGATCGGCTTCGTCACCAATCTCATCGCTGAAGACAAAGGCAAGACCGTTCTTTTTGTAGGCACTAAGCGCCAGGCACAGGACGCGATTCGCGAAGAATCAGAAAAGTGCGGGCAGTATTACGTCAACCAGAGATGGCTGGGCGGCTTGCTCACAAACTTTCAGACGGTCCAGAAGTCGATTAAACGACTCAAGGATCTCGAGAGTATGCAGACCGACGGTCGCTACGAGAAGCTCACCAAGAAAGAACGCATCAAACTCGACCGTGAGCGCGAAAGCCTCAACAAAAACCTTTCGGGTATCAAATCGATGACGCGTCTTCCCGACGCGATCTTTATCATCGACGTCAAGAAGGAAGAGATCGCCGTCGCCGAAGCAAATCGTCTCGGAATTCCGATCGTGGCGGTGGTTGATACAAATTGTTCACCCGAAGGAATTGATTACGTAATACCCGGAAACGACGATGCCCTGCGAGCAGTCAGGCTTTTCGCTTCCAGAATCGCCGACGCAATCGTCGAAGGTAATCAAATCGCCACCGAAGGCGGTGTGCTTGCCGCGGAGACAGCGGCGGCAGATTCAGGTGAGAGCCGCAGCCGTGGGCGGTGCCGGCGAAGCCGTGGCCGCCGAGCTCGTGTCTAAGGACGACGCGGGCGGCATCGGTGGCGGGCAGGCGCAATCCGAATCCATGACGTCGCCGGGCGCAACGTCCGCGGAAACAGCAGCGGCGCCTGATGAGAGCACCGAATCTGTCGTGGCGGCGAGCTAAGATATTCTACTCATCGGTGAGCGCAGCCTTCGAGCGGACCATCCGCAAGGCTGCGTTTTTCATTAAAGACAAAAACTATTTACTCGGAGAAATTGGGAATCATGCCTGAAATTACAGCAGCGGCGGTGAAGCAGCTCCGCGAGAAGACCGGGGCCGGAATGATGGAGTGCAAGAACGCGCTCGTCGAAGCAGGTGGAGTCGAGGAAAAGGCCGTTGATATTTTGCGCGAGCGCGGGCTGGCGTCTGCCAAAAAGCGCGAAGGCCGAATAGCGGCTGAAGGTATCGTAGGTTCGTATATCCACATGGGTGGAAAGGTCGGCGTCCTGGTTGAGTTGAATTGTGAAACTGACTTTGTCGCGCGTGGTGACGAGTTTCAGCAACTGGTAAAAGATATCGCCATGCACGTCGCCGCAGCTGAGCCGAGGTTTGTTTCACGCGAAGAAGTGCCCGCGAGCGTGCTCGAGAAAGAGCGTGAGATCGCGCGCGCCCAGGCTAAAAACGATCCGAAGATGGCCAACAAACCGGATCAGGTGATCGATAAGATCATTGAGGGACGGCTCAATAAGTTTTACGAAGAGACGGTGCTGCTCGATCAGCCGTTTGTGAAGGCGCCGGAGAAGACTGTCGGCGAACTGGTGACTGAAAAAGTTTCCAAGACAGGCGAGCGTATCGCAATTCGCCGGTTCACACGCTACAAGATGGGTGAGGGTCTCGAGCGTCGCAGTGAAGACTTTGGCGGCGAAGTGGCGTCTCTGCTCGAGTAGTTTCGGCGCACTAAAATATCTATGAGTACCAGCGAAGTTCAAAAATCGCCGTTAACCTATGGCCGCGTGCTGCTCAAGATTTCCGGCGAGGCGTTGATGGGCGAGCAGAATTACGGCATCGACGTGGATGTCGCGCGCAGTGTCGCCGAGGAATTGAAAGCAGTTCACAAGCTGGGCGTGCAGGTGGCCGTCGTCGTCGGTGGCGGTAACATTTTCCGGGGCGTCTCCAAAAGCGCCGGCAACATGGACCGCTCGTCCGCCGATTACATCGGTATGCTTGCGACCGTCATGAATGCCGTCGTGTTGCAGGACGCGCTCGAAAAGATCGGCGTCGATACGCGGGTGCTTTCCGCAGTCGACATACCACAACTGGCGGAATCATTCATCCGCCGCCGTGCTGTGCGTCATCTCGAAAAAGGGCGCGTTGTGATCTTTGCGGCAGGCACGGGTAATCCTTATTTCACTACCGACTCCGCCGCCGCGCTGCGAGCGCTCGAGATCAAAGCGGACATCATTCTCAAGGCCACCAAAGTTGATGGTGTCTATTCTGCCGATCCGATGACCGACGCGACGCGCCGAGCGTTTCAACGAGATCACGTATCGCCAGGTGCTTGAGCGGCAGCTTCGGGTAATGGATGCATCCGCGATCTCTTTGTGCATGGACAACAATCTGCCTATCATCGTCTTCAACATGCGAGAGCCCGGCAATATCAGACGCGTCATTACAGGTGAAGTCGGCGTCGGCACCAAGGTTGGTTAACTAATACTTCAGCGGAGTCAGCGAGATGAGTGAAAAGGACGTAATCAAAGAGACGCGATCACGAATGGAAGCGTCGATTGACGATTTCAGACGCAAACTTGCGACTGTGCGCACAGGTCGCGCCGCTGTCAGCCTGTTGGACACTGTGATGATTGATTACTACGGGACGCCGACACCTTTGAGCCAGATGGCCTCGGTGCACGCGCCCGAGCCGCAGATGCTCACCGTGCAGCCGTGGGATCAAACTCAAATTGGCGCGGTCGAGAAAGCTATTCGCGCGGCGGATCTCGGTCTGAATCCATCAAACGACGGCAAGCTCGTACGTATTCCCATTCCCCCGCTCACGGAAGAGCGTCGCAAACAACTCGCCAAACAGGTACACGACATTGCCGAAGATCATCGCACCGCCGTCCGTAACGTGCGCCGCGATGGTAATGAGCGTTTGAAGAAGATGCTCAAGGACAAGCTCGTGTCCGAAGACGCTGAGCGCGACGCCCTCGAACAAATCCAAAAACTCACCGACACCTATATCGGCAAAATCGACGAACTCACGAAGACCAAAGAGCAAGAGATTATGAGCGTCTGATTCTGTGCTCGAAGCTTTGCTTCACGAAGCGAAACAATAGCTTTCTCTTCGATTGAAAACGACCTATTATTCTCAAGTGAAGGTAAAAGAAGTCATCAAACTTCTTGAGAAAGATGGTTGGTATCTGGCAAGAACCAAGGGTAGCCATCGCCAGTTTAAGCATCCCACTAAGCCCGGAGCCGTTACAGTATCTGGTAAGGAAAGCCTTGACGTACCCCGTGGAACGTTGAACAGCATCTGGAAGCAGGCCGGGTTCAAGTAAAGAGGATAAAATGAAATACGCAGTTATCGTAGAGCAGGGCGAAAGCAGTTTTGGAGCGCACGTGCCGGATTTACCTGGCTGCGTGGCAGTTGCGGAGACAAAGCAGGAATTGTTGGAATTGATTCAGGAAGCAATTGAGTTTCACCTCGAAGGCTTGCGCGAAGAAGGACAGCCAATTCCAACACCCTCTTCAAGCGTTGAATACGTCGAGGTACGCGCCGCGTAAGAAGCGCGCACGCTGTCAGCCAACTGTCTCGGCCTCTCGTAGTTCGCCCGCCTCGCAGAAATAAACTGCAGCTCCAAGCGCTCAACTCGCGAGCAAGGAGAAAGTCGTGGAAACCGCTGAATCATGGATCAAGCTGCTTTACACTTACGGTCCGTTTGCCATCCTCGTCTTCTTCGTCTTCGTCACCGAAAGAAAGAGCCGGATGGCGAAGAACGAAGCGCCGCCCGATGAGAAAAAGCGTCTCATGGTGGTCTACCTTCTGAACTGGGTCATCATCTTCGGACTCGTGCTCTTCTCCATGTATGCCTGGACCCGAATCAATCTCGACGGCGAGCCCACCATCAAAGGACGCATCGAAAATCTTACCGGCCGTGAAGTGATCTCGACGGGTTCGGCGTTCTTCTACGTGCACCGAGTTTACGTTGTACCGGGTCGGGCGGAATATATGTGGCGTCTGGTTGGACCAAAAAGATTTGCCAACGGCGAGAAGATCACGATCGTGCTCGATCCAAACGATCCGAATCTCGGCGAAGCGGGAATTACCAACAATGAGTTGACCATCAAATCAGGCTTCTACGATAGAGACGTGCGTATCTCCTACCGGCGCGATGTGAATAAGCTGTTTGTAGACGACGGCGGGCAATCGGTCGAGCTTCCTCAAAGCCAGCAAACGATCGCTGAGCAGCCGAAGCCGGCCTGGGACTTCCTCTCGGTTTCGGCGTTCGCCCAGGGCACGTTTCAGTCAGAGCCATATATCAACAGCCTCGAATCACCCGATCCCGTTATTCGCCGAAACGCCCGTGCGGATCTCGCGCGACAAGGAGCGGCGGCGGTGCCGTGGATCGAAGACTGTTGGGGCAATCCGAGGAGTAGTTATCGCCTGCGACTCGGAACGATCGTCGCCTTGAACAACATGTCGGCAGTGAACGTTCAGGCGTTGCGGCCTGCAACCATCGCTGGGATCCAGCGCGCCTCGAGTGATCCGGATGAAGCGCTCAGAAACGAGGCGCTGAAGTTTATCAATCGATATCGGATCCCCTTCCCCGTCACCGTCTATGAACATGCAAACTCCGGCGGCAGATCTCAAACGTTCGGAGAGGGACGATTCCGGGCTGATTACAAACAGTTGGGGAATTTGCCGAACGATTCGGCTTCGTCGGTGAAGGTCGCGAAAGGCTTTCGTGTGCGGCTGTGTGAAAACGAAGGCGACGGGAAAGCTATGGGCAGATGTGAAGAGTATGGGGAAGGTACTTTCAACCTGAAGATTTCCCGCTCAGGGGGTGTGGCTGATCGGGTTTCGATGATCGACGTTTTCCGCCCGCAGCTGAAAGCGAAGTAGGTACAAGATTACATGATTTACATGATTAGCAGGATAATCCTGATAATCATGTCTAACGCGGGATGGCAAACGCGTCATCGGCGAGTGTTTGGTTGAGTTTCACTTCCTTCACACTGAACTCCGCAAAGAAAGCTCCCATCGGCATCTCGAACTTTTGAGAGAAACTGAACGGGACCAGCACGCCTTCCACTTCCTTGAATTTGCTGTTCTCGGTGCCGAGCGTGACGCCGGCGTAGTAGAGAAAGAAAGCTCATGACCCGTCCGGTTTTCGGATCGAGATAAAAGTCGGTCGTGTAACCTTCAGGATCGACAAGACGAAATCCACGCTGTTTTTTCTTGTCAGCTATCGCCGTGATCTGGTATCCGGGCTGATCGAACCTCGCAAGCGCACCTAAACCAAACTTGGTGAGCGGCGGCATCTCCACATTCGGCATCGAGCTGTAAGACTGTTGCCCGTCGTAGATCTGCTTGAAAACAATCGCAGGCCGAGCATCGATCTCCATCCGCAACTTTGGACCAGCAGTCACGAGTGAAAACGAACCGGGAATCGACTGAACGCTATTCGGTGGATAGAGCTGTACCGATCCTCGCAGGATCATGTTCTGGACGCGAGCGAAACTTCTCGCCGCCCTGAGCGGCAAAAGCCGCGCGAGCGAGATCGAGCGGCGACGTTTCGGGAGTGATCACGATTGCCGGCGACGGCGGGAGTGTGCCGTTAGCGGCGGGCGCTTTGGCGGGCGTCTGTGAATCCTGAGCCGAAACGTTGCGCTCAACGCAACGCTCATTACAAACGTCGTTATAGCCAGCCTTTTAAACATTGCTCAAAAACCTTTCGATCAGAAGTTCAAACGCACCTGAGCGTAGATCCGGCGATTGCCGGCGCCCGAGCTGCCACCGCCACCAAAACCGCCAAACGCTCCACCCAATCCAAGCGACTCGCCAAAACTCGGCGAAGACAAGTTGCCTACCGGCGTCGATAGATTCACGTGGTTGAGAAGATTTTGAAAGTTGATCGAGACGTTGAGATTGAATCTCTTCTCGCCCGGAGCAGCCGGGCCGCCGCCTTGTGGCGCCTGGTCCAACAGCCGCAACTCTGGCGGCCGCCACCCGCTAGCGATTGGACCACCTGGCCCACCAGCTCGGACGCGCCGCGCCACGCAGGATGCCGCGGTCTGCTTCGCCGCGGCTTGACTGTTGCCGAATGCAAACGCGCGACTGATGCGCATGTTGACGACGAAAGACTCCCGGCGCCTGGCCGAAGTTTCGTGGAATGATCGTCTCGCCCGGCAGCGGCATCGAGATTGAAATTGCCAAAGCGCGTGCACCTGATCGTCAACGACGCGCAATCAGCGTTTGGACCAGCGAAGCTGGGCCGCTCGTTGAATTGCCGATCGAGGTTGCGATCCTGGCCGGTCGTGATATTGAATCCGGGCCCGCTGTTGGCGACGACAAATGGATTCAGCACCACTTTCCACCACGGCAGATTAACGGTGCCAAAGATCGTGAACCGGTGGCGAATATCAAACGAGCTGCGCCCAAACTCACCCGACGAGTCGTACGAATTCATCGGAAACAGCTGGCCGCCCTGACCGTCCGTGTCGTTCGTGGTTTTGCTCAGCGAGTAGTTGCCATTGAGCTGGAACATTCTGCTGAACCTGCTGTTGAAGCCGACGAAAAACTGTCGTTGATTGAACTGTCCGCTCGCTTCGTAGCGATAGATTTCACCCTTCGTCGGATCGGGTCGAAGTCCATTCGGCGTCAGTTCCGTGATCGTGGCCGGAAACGGCGCATTAACGTCGCGCGCGCGGATCACGTGAACGATGCGGATGTTGTAGAAGCCGACAAACATCGTGATGTTGCGCGGCAGTTGTCGTTCTACCTGCGTGCCGGCAACACACACCGTCGGAATTTGCAGGTTAGGATCCACTTGCCAAATGGTCTGCTGCGTCGCAGGAATGCCGGCGACCGACGGAACGCCGTCGGGCTCCACTGATTCAGGATCGAATAAATACCGGCCACGTTTGGCAGTTGTTGCTCGGCAACAATCGGTGGAGCTTCGTCGTCGATCGGCAGGCTCAGTGATCAGCAGTTTGCAGCACGTTGACGCCGTTGAAGCGATTAGCCTGAAGAGTCGATGTTCTCATTGAAACGGTTGTAGAAGAAACCCGTGCCGACGCGAATCACCATCTTCGGCGGACGCGCGCTGTTTGCCGCTCCGGGCGACCATGCAACAGCGACTCGCGGCGCAAAGTCATACTTGCTGTGAGCGTTCGTCTGCGTTTCGTAACGCAGGCCGTAACTGAACGTGAGGTTTGGTCTGACTCGCCAATCGTCCTGGATGAACACGCCGTAGTCTGTTTGGCTAACATCGGCGAAAGGATTTCCGGCGTTGATTCTGAACGAGTTGCGCCGCCGCCGGCCGCTCGAATTTCAGCGGGCGTGAAGCCCTGCTCCTGCATCTGCAGCGTGAGTTGATACCGCTCGAATACTCGTTAGACCAAAACCGCCGCTGAAGGTCCACGAACCGCCAAAATTACTTTCATTCGTATCGTCGATCTGAACGTGCCGTATGCGCCCGCCAAACTTGATTGCATGCGAGCCCTTCTGCTTCGCCGTGAAATTATTAAGCTCCCAACTCTTGCGCATCGTTGAATGAATGGCCGACCTGCGAACCGCCGGAGCTAAACGAACCACTGACATCGAGCGCCGGCACATGGAGTTGTTGCCGATTTGTTCGTTGCGACCGTGCGAAAACTGAAAACGCGTTTCGTTGATCGTCGTGCGGTTCAGGATCGCGGTTTCGGTCAATTGAATATTCTGGTTTGTTGAAACTGTGTTGAAGCCGCGCTCCGGCAAAGTGAAGCCGCCGATGCCCTGGTTGTCGGTGCGGAACCGGTTGTAGTTGTAACGAACGACGAGCGTGTGATTGGTGTTGATGGCGTAATCGAAACGAGGACTGAAAAACAGATTGCGCCGCGGCACGACGAATGCCTGGCCAAAGTCGACAGTGTTGAGATTGTCGTCGAGCACCGTTGCTCTGACAAGTTCGTTGTCGTCAGTTTCGATGCGTCCAAAATTGAAAAAGAACGACGCCTTCTTCGCCACCAATGGACCACTGAGATTCACGTCGTACTGGCGAATCTGAAACGGTGTGCGTTTGCTGGAGTTGATCGCAAATGGATTTCGTGAATTGAGACTCTCGTCGTTGAAGTTGATCGAAGCGCCGCCGCGGAATTTGTCGGTGCCCGGGCGGGTCAGAACGTCGATGCGCGCCGATGGCTGATCGTTCTCAGCGGCAAACGGATTTTGATTGATGCGAATCTCGCGAATTGAATCTTTTGACGGAAGACTGCCGCCGGTGAATCCGTCGATAAAGATCTGCCCGCCGTTTGGTCCAACTGATGGTCCTGCGAGCGCCTGCAACGCTGCCGCTAGTTCGTCAGGATCGTCAGGCAGAGCGTCGAGATCTTTGCCGGCGATAACGGTTTGATTGGCGTTGTTCGTGGCTTCGGTGCTGACCGGCGTTTCGGCGATGGTGACTTTCTCTTCGATCGTCACTTTCAGCGTGAGATCGACTGATCTGCCGCGCGCCGGTGATTTCGACTTCTTTGCTGTCGGACGGTGCGAAGCCGGGAGCGATTGCGACGAGCGAATACTTGCCGGGCGCGAGGCCGGCGAAACGTGTAGACGCCTTCGCCGTTCGTGGTGGTCTTCTTTTGAGTGCCGGTCGCGTCGGTCAGCGTCACGTTGGCGCCGACGATCGCTGCGCCTAATTCGTCGGTGATCAAGCCGCGCAGGGTGCCGCGTGTTTGCTGTGCAGCGACGAGTGTCGGCGGTCAGGACGATGATCAGAGTGGCAGCAAAAAACTTGCCGGGGAGATTTTGTATAAAGTTCATTTTGAGATCCTTCGATGGGACAGGACGCTTCGCGAGTTCAGCGGCTTGACGCCGCTTTGTCACGATGATCAAGTGATCATGGCTAAAGCCGGCGTCAGGCCTGCCGCACTCGCAGACTGTAACTATGGCAAGCCGATGCCGAATGAGATGCCGCTGCCTAAACCAGCAGCGGGGTTGGGTGCTGTCTGTCCGGGTTGTGGCCGCGGCGCCAGCATTGCGAGCAGGGTGTCGGCTCCAGAAACCAGCGAAATCGCAGTCAAGCGAGTGGGATCCACACCCTGCGTACTGGAAACGATGATGGTGTCGCCGACCTTAACATCGGCGATCGAAATAGTTGGCAGTCTCTCGAGCATGTCGTTGATATTGAACCCGCCCCGGCCACCTGGACCGCCCGGTCCACCTGGCCCGGACCTCCGCACCGCTGGCGGACCGCCCTGAGGCCTTGCGCCGGCCTGGCCCTGCGGTGGCGGAGCGCCAGCGCCGGTCCACCCGGTCCGCCGCGCATCCGCCGCCCATCATTGCGCCCATTTCCGTGCGGCGGAAATCTTCCGCAACACTGCATCCTGCTTGATGACGATCGTGAGCGGAGTCTTCTTTTCCAACTCGTTGATCTTGATCTCGCCGGTCGCCGGATCGACCGCGGTGACCACGCCACCAACAGTCCTGAAACTTCCAGTCACGACTTTTTGCGGTTTGAAACGAAGCGGATCTTCCGTTCGATCGCCCAGTGCACGTAACTGGTCGCCGACTTTCAACTCGCTGAACTTACTCGGTTTTGCGTCGCCAAATTTGATCGAATCGGGAGCATAACGGCGCATTTCAGTCTTTTCGCTGACTGGAATGACGACAGTTTGCGTGCCCGCCATCGTGCGATTCGAGATCGTGATCTCGTTGGTGTCGGGCTTGAGCGCGGTGATCACGCCGAGAATTCCACGCCGGCGCCATTCAGTCCTTTCCGCCTCCTGCTTCTTCGCGAGGTCGCCCTTGGTCATGACGATGATCTGCGACGCCGGAACTGACTTCCGATCTTCCGAACCGTTCCTCGCGCCATGACGCGATCGCCTTCGGCCAGGTCGGCGAACGTCACGTCAGTAGCGTTGGTCAGCGTTTGCTCGCCGGGAGCGAGTTTTTTGTATGTCGTCTTATCGTTAAGCGAAACTGTCACGATCGAGCCGGCATCGGTTTTTATGGTCAACTGTTTCGCTGCCGCATCGATTGTTTTTACTTCGCCAATCGCATGTTTGGCAGCGATTCCCGGATCGGTGGCCTGGGCAAGTGAAGCCGGGGCTGAAGCTAGTAGTGTGATTAGTCCTATCGCGGCTGCGAAAAAGAACTTCCTCATGACCTGTCCTTTCTGTCCTGTTAGGAGAACACCGCAAGATGCGGATTTATGACTGGTAAGTACCGATTTTTGGTTACGCAATGAAGCCGGAGAATGTTCTCAGATTAATCGGCGTAGATCTGTACGCCAATTCACCCGGTAACGGGCGGTTAGAGCCAGTCCGAAACTGATGATCAGTATGAAAGCCGCCATAAACGGCCAAACGTACGGCAGCGAAGTCAACAGTACCCAAAAACTGGTCCCTAGTAATAACGCCACAGCTTCCGAGTTCTTACCGACGGGAACGTATTTTCTTTGCAGCCAGCGTCCGGTCGCGGCGTAAAGAATCACTCTTCCAAACAATCCCGCCACCAGCCAGAGCAGCAACGCCAGCAGACCGACCAGCACGCGAATCGGTTCCGGCATGATCCAAAGGCACAGCAGCACGCTCACGAAGAGCACGACAACGCCGATCAGACCGATGGCAGCAACACGCAAACTGGTTGTCTGTAGTCTTGCGACTCCGCGACTGATGGTGCCCGGCATGGCGGCGGTGAACGCGAGCGAGACGATGAACCAGAACAGCACCACCAGCAATCGCGTTCCCAGGTAGGTCGGCGTCCATCTGGGGCTGAAGAGGCCCGTGGGATTTCTCATCATGTCGCGGAGTTCCTGCTGGTAACCCGCATACATCATCGTCTTCGCTGCCGGGTTGCGATTCGCAGGCGTGTCGTCAGCACGATAAGTTCCGCCGAGCACGATCACGTCGCCACCGATGCGCGAGCCGGCTCGTTGAATCACCGAACCGCCGATCGTCGCGACGTCGCCTTCGACCACGCCTTCGACGATCACATCGCCGCCCAAGGCCATCGCTCCCTGTTTCACGGTGCCGGTGATCTTGATCGAGTTTCCCAGTCCGAAGACGGTGCCTTCGTTGATGCCCTCAATGACCACGACGTTTTCATCGCTTGCGCTTTGCGCACTGGCAACACCAACCAGCAGCAACACCCACATGCAGCATTGCGAAGATGCGATTCAGATCCAGTCTTGCTTGAGAGCGAGGAGTTTTGGAGACTGCTTGTGAGCGACGAGATTACCATTGCCACACGCAACCCCCTTACTCGGTTGCGCTCGTGCGATGATAGTTGTGAGATCAAGCGCGAGAGGATAAGGATGGCGACAGCGAGCAGGACCAGCACTGGACCAAGTGAGCCGGATTCAATGATGATCTTTCTGCTCAGAACTCTAAAAATCACCGCCAGTCCGGCAACAGTGTCATAAACAGCAGTCGAAATGAAACCGGCCACGCCGAAGAAGCTCGAAACAAACTTCTCTGCCAGATCATGAAGTATCGCGTCGCGAGCGGTGGCGCCGAGAAGTGCAAATCCGCCGAGCGCGAGGATCAGGCAAATGCTCAAAGCCTTTCGGTGTTCGGAACGCGTGCGCACGCCGCTCATGTCGCTGCTGGCGCGTGCTGCAACCATTCGCGAAAACTCAGCCGGAACTGGAATCTCAGCCACTCTCCGTCAACGCCGCATCGAGTTCGCAAACAAACAGACGATGCGCTCTCAACTCAGCGCGGCACGGCGCGCAACTCTCCAAGTGGTCTTCGAAGAGCGGCGGTGACGATCGGCTTCCAACTCACCATCGACGTACGCGGCGATCAGATTTCTCTCGCAGATCTTTTCCTGACCGTCGTCACGCTCATTAAATGCCGGTGATTCCCTTCTCGACAAATTGTTGCCGCATCATCTCGCGTGCGCGAAAGAGCCGGTTCTTGACAGTGCCCAGCGGCAAGCCGGTCACTTCGACAATCTCTTCGTAGCTGAGGTCTTGTGAATGGCGGAGGATAATCAGCTCGCGATAGTTTGCCGGCAGCGTTCTGACCACCGACTCGATCTCGCCGCGCCGTTCCTTGCGCTCGCTCTCCTGCTCCGGACTCAAACGACCGCACTCGAGTGGCAGATCAAATTGATCGCCTTCGGGACCCATCACCAGCGACTGTTCGCGGGTCGAGTTGCGCCGCAGGTGATCGACGGCCGAGTTGTGCGCGATCTTGTAGATCCAGGTCGAGAACTTGAACTCGTCGCGGTAGCGCGTGAGGGAGCTGTAAACCTTGATGAAGATTTCCTGGGTCAGATCGAGGGCGGATTCGTAGTTGCCGACCATGCGGTAGACGTAGGCTGAGATCGGCCGCTGGTAACGGCGCACGAGCTCTTCGAAACTTCCTTCGACGCCGTTGACGGCGGTGGCGACGAGCTCGCGGTCGCTGGCCGCGGTCAGATCTCTGGGAAAAGGCACGGGAAACGGAGGATGCAGCAAGACTCATAATACAGGGGTGTTACGTTTGCCTCAAAAAGGATTGTTTCAATTGCCGATTGCCGATTGCCAATTGACAAAAAGATGCGGTGACGCGTTCTACAAATTGGCAATCGGCAATCGGCAGTCTGGCAATCTACCAGGACAAGCGTGGCCAGGCCGGCTGGGGCGGCGATGGAATCGAAACTAAAGTCGCGGCTGGGTAACTGCAATCCTAAATCTTCGGCTTCGAGCGGTCGCAGGTCTCCGCCCGTCGTTTCGTTGACGATCTCTCCGGCGCGCTGTTTCGTGATTCCCTCGCCAATAACCATGAGCCGCGTCAGACCGCTGACCTGTCGCCTGCCTCGGGCGCACTGCGGTCGCGGTAAAACAGCAGGAGGCGGTAAAACTCGTCTTCGAATTCGTCTTCCGTGCACGTCACCGTGCGCACGATCAACGGATGCTTGTCGCGAAAGATAACGCCCGTGAAACCCTGGCTCGAACCACTCAGCAACAGTGAATCGCCAACGCTGCCGTTTCGCACCAGCCACTGTGCTTCACCGAGATGACGCGGAAGGATCAGTCCCGCTCGCCATCCCAACGATTCAAGCACGGCTTCGTATTCGGCGAGGATGCTCTTCTTGACCGCGATGACCAGATAACGATCGCGTCCCTGCGCATCCTTCTGCAGACGCTCTTTCGAAATCGAAAGTTCTTCAAGCGGACGCTCCGAAGCCGCGCTCAATTTTCCATTTCAGCACATCCTGAAGTTCGCCGGCCGATTGCGACTGGCTTTCCATCGTCAACACGAGCGTTCTCGTGGTCGCTTCAGGCAAACTCAACGACCAGCGTTTTTGTCGCAGCAAACCCGCGCTCGTCGCAAGCTCATTCAACACGGCTGCGAGTTGACGCGGCATTCTCGATGTTGGGTTCGTCGAAGCTCGGACGAACCAGCGATTCGGCGATGTTGAAGGTGGCGGCGCGGCGCAGTTTGCAAGCCGAGCCTTTGATGCGTTCGAGATGAACTACGGAAGCTATACCCTTTTCCAGACCGATAGCGGTGGCGGGATACCAGGGATCGACGATTCGTGAAAGAAGATTAGGCACGGAATTTATTGCCGATTTCCAATTGCCGATTGCCGATATTTGGCGCTTATCCGCGTCAACGCACCGAATTGGCAATCGGCAATTGCCAATCGGCAATACTTACCACTCGCTGTACGGCGTGCCCTCGCTTGACATTTCGGCGGAGGCGCTGTGAACGTCGGTCATGCCTGACTCGCCTTGCAGTGAATTGGGATCTTCGCCGGTCGTGATGGCCCAGTCTTTTTGTCCCGTAAACGGATCGACCGGAACTTCGCGCATGTAACCCTCGCTGACAAGCTCGTCGAGCGACTGAGGCAAGCGTCCTTTGTCAGCCGCAAACTGATCGATCAGATGAACGCAACTTGCGGAGATCGTCTTTCAGCACCGCCTCGCGCGTGTGCATGATCGTCTTCTGATACTGCGGCAACGTGATCGCAGCAAGAATGATGATGATCGAGATCACGATCATCAACTCGAGCAACGTAAATCCCGCCACCTGTTCCACTTACCAGTCACTGTACTTCTCTCCATTCAAAGCTGTTTCTTTCGACTTGGACCGAACATCAAAAACGTTCTCACCGCCCCACGAGCCTGAGTCATGCGCATCGTAAGACGACCGAAACTCCCAGTCGGCCTTTCCCGTCATCGGATCGATCGGCAATCCGCGCAAATAAACCTTTTGCTTAGTGGACAACTCACCGCCCACTTCGGTTGCATTCACGCCTGGTTGTCCACGACCGCCGGCAGCGCCTCTCGGCATCACGTTGACTCCATTGACCAGCGTTTCAAGATCCGGCGGATAGTGATCGGGATTGTCGACTCCAAAGATCGTGCAATCGCTGATCACGACTTTGCTGCGCGGATCGATGAACTGGCTCTGCTGTTGCTGCTGCTGGTTGTTGCGGCGTCAGCGCAACGCCGGTGCAAACCATGCCGATCGTGTCTCGATGAAACTCATCGATCGCCATGCGCATCTGGCGCAGCGTATCGCGGAGCTGTTGCTCCTTTTGCCGCTTCACCGAAACCTTCACGAGCGGCAACACGCCAAGCGTCAGGATCGTCAACACGGTGATGGTGATCACCAGTTCGATAAGTGAAAAGCCTCGCTGCTTCATTTCATTCACCGTTTACAACCCGCAAAAAAGCACAAAAAGCACCGATGAGATAATCCAGACTCGTGCGCTTTTTGTGCCTCTTGATGGCGAGAAACATCTACTGCTTCACGGTTGCTGTTCCCTGAGTGACCTGCGACACACATCGCGCGCGTCAGTGGCCACAAGGTGCAACGTCTCCTTCACAAAAACCAGCGAAGCGTTGCCTGCGCCGATTGCTTCCAGATCGATAAACAGCAGTGGTCCAGATCCCTTGAACGATGCCTTGCCGTTCAGACTCGAGATCGAGATCAGGCACGTGCCTGATGCATCGATCGACGGTGTAAACAGCGGCGCTGTTTCTCCTGAAGTCGCCAGCAGGTTTCCCGCATGTTATTCCATGCACTTTCACAACCTTCGGATCAAACTTCAAAGCCAGCAACGCAAGACTGAGCGGAACATCCGAGTTCAACTGAATTGCATACCGGCGCTTCTCGCCAACCTTCATCACGTCGCCGTCAGGCAACAGACTGAGTTGGGCCACACGTGAACCCAGTTTCGTATCGAGACTGGTTTCAGCAGCTTTCGGCAACGTGGTTAGAACTGCGTTCTGAGTTCCCGCATTACTCGGATTCACTGTCGCCACATTCGCCGCCGCCTGATCGCTGATCAGCGACTTCGGAGCAGGCACAAACGAGGCCAATTCTTCGACCGTCTTGTTTTCAGCAGTGGCTTTTTCAACCGGCACCGGTTCACCGGAGCCGGCGCCGGAGTAAATGCGAACGTGCCGGCAGGCGGAGGCAGATTCGCAGGTGTCGATGTGTTCTGTGCAAACGTCTCACCTGTTTCACGAACGGCGCATCCGGAAGTTGCAGACTGACATTCTTCGGCAACGCGCGTGCGGCCGCAATCTGATCTTCACGATCTGCTTCGCGAATCATTTCCGCCAGCGAGCCGGTGGTTGGCGACTGCAACGTTCCGCTGGGTCGCATCTCTTCGTCGCGCGGAGTTACTGCCGGTGCGCGAAGCACACGAGGCGTGACGGAGATCACGATGTCGATCTGTCGATTGTCGCGCGTCGGCGAAGTGAAAAGACGTCCGAGGATTGGCAGTCCGCCGAGGATCGGCAAGCCTGCGCGTCCACTTGTCTCAACGTCCTGAGAAACGCTGGCCAGCATCATCGTGCGATTGTTTTGCACGCGCGCGGTGCCGGTGATCGTGCGCTCAGTGAAGGTCGGCGTTAAGGTCGCCGCTCCGAGAACATCTTTCGATTCGATGTTCATCTTCACTTGCACATCGAGATTCGGAAACACCTGCGGCGTGAACTTCAAAGTCAGACCCGTCGGCTCATAGTTGATGACCGGGAAGCCGCCACTCGGAAAAGGATTTCCGGTATTCGGAACCGGCGTTCCGGTTTGCACACCAAACGGAAAAGCCTGCGCTGTTTGCACCGGAACACGTTGACCGATGCGAGCCGTCGACTCTTCACCGTTGAAAGCATGGACCTGAGTCGAAGCGATCAGTTTCGTATTGTTCTTACTTTGAAACGCAGTCAGGACTGATGGAGGAATAACAAAGCGGCTGCAAGCGCTGTCGGCGTTGTAATGCCGCAGGTTTACTCCACGTCCCTGGCTTGAATTAACGATGCCATTATCAGTCAGCAACGAGAAACCTGGTGAACCGCCGATGCTGAAAGCTGCCATTCGTAAAGTTTCCGATCTGGTTACCGAACTGCAGCAAATCATTCTTCGACATTTCATAGATGCTGACGTCCATCACGACTTCAGCGCGATCCTTGTCGATGCTCTGAAGCAGGTCGCCAATCAAGCGCACGTTCTCCGCGGTGTCGCGCACAGTCAAACTGTTGGTTGCATCGTCAGGAACAACGATCGTCTGCGGACGTCCGACTGACGGCGGAATCGCTTGTTGGACCAGCGTGCGCGCGTCGGCCGGTTTCATGTTTGAAAGGAAGAACGTGCGCAGGACGAGTTGTTGATACTGCGGGCGACGAGCCTGGTCCGCGACGAGTATCGTGCGACGGCTGAGTTTCTGGAAGAAAAGATTCTCCTGGAGAAACAGATAATCGAGAGCTTGCGCGGTAGTGACATCTTTAAGACTGATATCAACCGGACGTGATTGCGTAAACGACTGGCGGTCGAAAATCACGTTGAGATTGAGCTGTTCTGCAAGACTGCGAATCAGCGTCTTGAGATCGCCTTTGACGTCGACGATGCGAAGCTGTTGTTCGCGAGGCGTTACGAGATCCTGTGCCTGGCCGTTGGCGGGCGTGACCACACCGTTGCCGTTGTCGGACGTTTCGCCGGGCCTGGTCCGGAACGGAGCGCCCTTCTTTCACGGCCTGCATGCGGAGCATGCGCTCCATCTCGGATACAGCGAGCTCGTTTACCGGGTCGTAACCATAAGCCTGCCGGAAGGCGTTATAAGCTCCGACAAAATCGCCTCGCTCCGAGAGGGACCGCCCCTGCTGCATGTAGGTTTGCGAGGCATTGAAACTCGCGCGCCGAAAATGGAGCTGATACTCCATGTTCGACGGGTCGGCAGCGACGGCGAGCGTAAACTCCTGGGCGGCCTTGTCCCATTGCTGCGCCTCCTCGAAGTCCATGCCACGTTTGAAGTTTTTCTCGCCTTTTTTGCCGAACGCCGTGATTGGCAGGGACAACAAGCTAATGGCAAGAACCAAAGAGATAAGTGTTCGGATTCTAAAGTTGTTTCTCATGGCTTCTTCTCGGTTCGGGAGGTGGAAAGTTTAGCGGCCTAATAATGCCGCCGCGACGCTTAAGATGCAAGATCAGACCGGCCAATTTCCTTACACGCAAGGACTATTTTTTGGTTCCGGTTACTAGCTCAGTATTCCTTACATCTGTTAGAACAAAGCTTGAACTCAGCTAGAACAAGTCAGGAAGAGGGGCTCAACCTTAAACTCAGCTGGAACAGGTCAGGGGGGCTCACCCTTAAACTCAGCTGGAACAGGTCAGGGGGCTCAACCTTAAAGTCAGCTAGAACAGGTCAGGGGGGCTCAACCTTAAACTCAGCTAGAACAGGTCAGGAAGGGGGGCTTGCCCCCGCTTCAGCGGGTATTCAATGAGCGGGGGCAAGCCCCCTGCCTGACTTGTTCTATTAGGAACTTGCTCTACCCTCCTGACTTGTTCTAGTGGGAGCAGAGTTGAAATTACCTTAACAGGCGGGGGAACGTTTCATACTCTGAAGCATTTACTTGCCTGCGCTGAGCTCTTCGACGAAGGTTACGCGATTGATTTCGTGCAAGGTTGAGATGCCGCTGAAAACCTTCTGCAGGGCTGACTCTCTCAAACTCGTTAACCCTTCCGCTTCGGCTGCGCGCCGGACCTCGGAACCCGGTCGCCGCTCGACGATCATTTCGCGGATATTATCCGACAAATCCAGCAATTCGTGAATAGCAGTTCGGCCCCGATAACCGGTGTGATTACAGGCATCGCAACCGACGTTCATATAGAAAGGTCTTTCACGATAAATATCAGGACTGAGACCCGATTCCGCCAGCTCTTCATCACTCGGATGATATTGCCGTTTGCAGTAAGGGCAAAGCATGCGAATAAGACGTTGGGCGAGGACGCAATTGAGCGACGAGACGAAGTTGTAAGGCTCGACACCCATGTTCAAAAACCGCCCGATGACGTCGATCACGTTGTTTGCGTGGACGGTGGTGAACACGAGGTGGCCGGTCAACGCCGACTGAATCGCGATCTGCGCCGTTTCGGTATCGCGAATCTCACCCACCATGATCTTGTCAGGGTCGTGACGCAGGATTGAACGCAGACCGCGATCGAACGTGAGTCCCTTTTTCTCGTTGACGGGGATCTGCGTGATGCCGTGCAACTGATACTCAACCGGATCTTCAATCGTTACGATCTTGTCTTCTTCGTTTCTGATCTCGTTCAGCGCGGCATAAAGCGTGGTAGTTTTGCCCGAACCGGTTGGACCAGTCACCAGCACCATGCCGTAAGGCTCCGCGATGTAACGACGAAACTTGCGCAGGTCTTCCTCGGCAAATCCGACGACGTTGAGATTCAGGTTTTTAAACTCTTCGTTGATCTGTTCTTTGTCGAGAATACGAATGACCGCGTCTTCACCGTGAATCGTCGGCATGATCGAGACGCGGAAGTCGACGTTGCGTCCTTTGTAACGAACTCTGAACCGGCCGTCCTGCGGCACGCGACGCTCGGCGATGTCGAGCTCCGACATGACCTTGATACGCGAGATCAACGTTTGGTGATAAGCGAGATCGATTGGATCGACTTTGGCGTAGAGCGCGCCGTCAATTCGATACTTGACCTGCACTTCGGTGTCGCGAGTTTCGATATGAATATCGGAAGCACGCGACTCCATCGCCTGGTAGATGATCGTATCGACGAGCTTGATGATCGGCGACATCTCAGAGTCAGTCGCCAAACGATCGAGATCGAGCACTTCCTCGCCATGCTCAGTTTCTCTAACGAGCGAGATACGAAAAGTCGAGGCTGCTTCCTGGAGAACGCGCTGTGTCGTGTCGCCTTTTCGCAGGACGACTTCGACTGCTCCCGCGGTCGCAACGTAAGGGATGACGCGTGTGCGCAGCGTGCTGGAAAGTTCGTCCAGGCGCTCGAGATCGGTCGGGTCTGCCATCGCGATGTGCAGGCCTTTCTGATCCCTCTTGAGCGGCACAAACTGGTGGCGGACCATCAGGTCAACCGGCACTTCGGTAAAAAGCTCGTAATCGATCGGGGATTCGCGGTCAGGCGGCAGCAAGTCGACAAACGGAAGCCGGTAACGACGCGCGAGTTCGCGCGCGGCCTTCATCTCAGGCGGTTGATGCTCGTCGCCATTTTGAACGTTTGAGTCACCTGGCGCGACCGGTCTGACAACCGCTTCTTTGTTTTCCGAGACCTGGCTCATAAATCTTCCGTGAATGCTAATCAGCGATGACCGGTAACACCTGCGCCGCTGGAGATTGATTGAATGATCGGGAGGTAAATCGCGAGCAGGATCGTCACTACCACGCCGCCCATGACGACAAGAATCGCAGGCTCGAGCGTGGTCGTCAACTGCTCCAGCCGGACTTCGGATTCCGCGTCATAAAATACCGCAACCTCGTCCAGCATCTCGCGCAAACTTCCCGAGCGTTCACCGATTCCGATCATGTCGATTGCGAGCGCGGGCATCCAGCCGGCCATCTCGAGACTTTCCGTAAAGGATCGTCCTTCGCGAATCATCGGAAGGATTTGTTCGCTGCGGCGACGGAGTTCGAGGTTGGTAATTGACTCTGACGCGATCTCCCACGACTCGACGAGGGTGATACCGCCGGCGAGCAGAGTTGCCAGTGAGCGCGTCGCCTGGGCCACGGAGAGTTGGACCGCGAGATTGCCTGCCAGCGGAATCTTCAAAATAAGTCTACTGATCTGAAGTTTTCCCGAGGGCGTTCGCGACCAGATAAACAGGAGGACGGAGCCGCCGATGATTAGTGGACCAAACCAGATCACGTTTGACGACATCCAGCGCGATAGCCCAACCACGATTTGCGTTACCGTCGGCAACTCATTGCCGAAACCGGCAAAGAGCTCCGACATTCTCGGTACCACGTAAATAGTCAGGAACGTGACCATGCACGCGGAAGCGAAAAGCAGAAACATCGGATATGCGAGTGCGCCGCGGATCTTCCGCCGGAGCGCAACGTTGCGTCGCATGTAAGTCACATAACGACTCAACACTTCGTCGAGCGCGCCCGATCGTTCACCGGCCAGAATCGAGGCGGTGTAAATCCTTGGAAAGATCGGTCCCTGAGCGGCAAACGCTTGCGACAATGCCGCGCCGCCGCGAATTTGTTCTTCAACTTCGCCGAGCACAGTCCGAAGTCGCGCGGAGGCAGCCCGTTTGCGCAGCATCGTGATCGCCTGAAGGATAGGGATACCGGCGCGGACAAGCGCCGCCAGTTGTTGATTGAAAAGAAGAAAATCGTTTGCCTTAACGCGCGGATGAGCACCCGCACGGCCGAAACGAGTTAACGCGGCCACCCCGGATGTTCGTGGCGGAGTGACGTTGAAAACACGAAAGCCCTCGCGTTCGAGACGCGCTCGCGCCTCCTGGACGCCGGGGGCTTCGACCGTCCGCGTGACGACCTCGCCGGCAGGGGTACCCAATCGACAAATAAACTCAGCCATAGTGTGGATTCACCGGACTCCGAGAAATGACCGGGGAGTATAACACGCAGCCCGCGGTCGGAAGTTGCCGATAGTTAGCCACAAAGAAGCACATAAATCACAAAAGACTCAGAGAAGTCCTTTTGTGCTTTTTAGTGGCCTGACTTTGCAATGATAATGATCCTTGCGCCCAACGACACCTCTGTCCTAGAATGGCCAAGCCAACACAGCAATAAAACTGAAACGCGCGCGGCCGTCTCCCCGTGAACATTTCATGCTCCGGTATTGTAAGTCGGGCATCACTCGTACCCTAACGAGCATCTGTGTTGACAGTTCCCTTTCGAGCCCTGCACCGGTACTTAAAAAACTGAATCGCCGAACTGAAGCCCGGGGGTGACATGTATTTTAGGACTCGTTTCGTCGCCAAAATCATGGCGGCCTCTATCTCATTATTCGCTGTCATATTCGTTTTTTCGTTGGCAGTGCAAAGCCAGGAACAGGGCCAGGAGAAACCGGTGGCCGCGGCTCCTGCTCAGGACCCGTCGCCGGCGCCAAAGAAATTCGGCAGTGAGCTTGACGACCGATCGCTAATCACCAACACCGACCTCATCACGCTTACGGTTACCGTCACCGACACCTACGGACGTTACGTGTCCGGCTTGAGCAAGGGCGCCTTCGCCGTTTTCGATAACAAGCAACAGCAGGAGATCACCTTTTTTAGTGACGACGATTCACCTGTTTCGGTCGGCGTGATTTTCGACGTGTCAGGTTCGATGAGCGGCGATAAGGTCAAACGCGCGCGCGATGCTCTGAGCAAGTTCATCCAGACGAGTCACGATTCAGACGAGTATTTTCTGATAGCCTTCAATTCACGCGCCCAGTTGCTGCTCGATAAAACACGCGACGGCGATTCGGTTCTCAATAAACTTACCTTCGTCGAGACTAAGAGCCAGACGGCTCTCTACGATGCCTGCTACCTGGGCGTCGAAAAAGTGCAGCGCGGATCCCATTCGAAACGCGCCCTGCTCCTGATCAGCGACGGACAGGATAACGACTCGCGCTACACCTTCAACGAGCTTCGCAAGCTGCTGAAGGAGTCGGACGTTACCCTTTATGCTGTCGGAATTCTGAGCGGCAGCGACGCCGGCAGCGCCATGGGCATGGAAGGACAGGGAGTGCTCGACGAGCTTTCGGGCGTTTCCGGAGGCAAAGCGTTCTTCCCGCGTTCGGCGGCTGAAATGGACGATATTTTCGAGCAGATTGCCCTCGAGTTGCGGCACCAGTACTCGATCGGCTACAAACCGGAATCATTTGCAAACGACGGCAAATGGCATCGCGTGAAGGTGAAAGTGACGCCGCCGCGCGGCCTGCCAAAGCTGTTCGTTAGATCAAAAGAAGGTTACTACGCGACCGCGGGAGCCCGTTAAAAACGAGGGTTCGGCAACGCGGGATTAGTTCCGCCGCATCTGTTGACGTTGTGCGTCTAGTGGCTGTATTGCCAGTTGCCCCAGCCCCGCGCGTTTTGTAGAGGAGTTTCGCCGTTGTTTAGTGAGCAGAATTTAAGACGGACTGGGATACTTGCGGTCTGCGCTTTGATGGTTTCGGCACTGCTGTTTGGGTCCAGCGCGGCTGGCGGCCAGGACAGACCCCGAAGCACGCAGACTCCACAGCCGACGCCAAGCCCCGCGACAACTACACCAGCCCAACCCGCACCAACCGCGACACCTACTCCGGCTCGTCCAACAGGCACAGACCGTATTGCGCCGACTCTCGGTGAACCGCCACCGCCGCCCAAGCTCAAACCAACGCCGACGCCGACGCCGCCTCCCGAGATCGATCCGGGCGACGTTCTGAAAATCGATGCGGAGCTGGTCCAACTCCACGTGCGTGTCATCGATCGGAATAATCGTCCGATCAACAACGTGCCGCAGAGCGACTTTCACGTTTTCGAAGACGGCGTGCCGCAGAAGATCGAAGCCTTTACTCGCGAGGAAGTGCCGATTAGTTATGGTCTCGCGGTGGACACCTCCGGCTCACTCCGCTCGCAATTGCAAAGTGTCATCGACGCCGGCAAGACGATCATCAACAGCAACAGGCAGGGTGACGAAACCTTCCTGGTGCGTTTCATCAGCAGCGACAAGATTGAAACGGTGCAGGACTTCACTGCCAACAAAGAGTTGCTAACGGATGGGCTTGATAGTTTCTACGTCGAAGGCGGGCAAACTGCGATTATCGACGCGGTCTATCTCTCCGCGGAGCACGTTTCGCGTTACCGGAAAGACGATTCAAGTGACCGCAGACGCCGCGCTCTAATCGTTATTACCGACGGCGAGGACCGAAACAGCTTCTACAAGCAGGACCAGCTCTTCTCGCTACTGCGCGAGGAAGACGTTCAGATCTTCGTTATTGGATTCGTCAACGAGCTGGACAAAGAAGAAGGATTGATTCGCAAGAGCCCGCGTGAAAAAGCAGTCTCGTTGATTAAAAAACTTGCCACCGAAACTGGGGGACGCGCGTACTTTCCGGAGTCTACCGCCGACCTTCCAAAGATCGCCGAGGATATCATTAAGGATCTGCGAACCCAGTACGTCATCGCCTACAACCCAACCAACAAAACGCCGGACGGAACATATCGCGCCATTAGAGTGACTGTGGACCAGCCCTCCGACTCCTCGGAAAAACGGATCGCTCTCACGAGGACGTCCCGCCTGGCCCGTAGAGAAGGTCCGGGTGGGCCCAAAGCTCCGCCGGTGCGGATGCCCGGCACGTCAACTCCAAACAAGAAACCCTAACTCAAGGTTAGCGGTCGCTGATGTCCGATTCCTTTCGAGTCTTTTTAGTCTCTTTCTGTTCCCGAGTAACAAGCTTTTTGTACTTGGTTCCGTGTCGCGTTGCAGCCTCTTCGATCGAATGCGTCGTGGTGAGATTGTCGTCCGTCTTCGCGAGATCAATTAGCTTCTTGTAGTAACTTCTAAGGGCGTCGATCTCAGGTTCACTCAGTTCCTCGACGTCGATCAGTCGATTACTGGCGCCCTCCATTGCAGCAACAATCTCGTTGAGTTTGAGATGTATCGCAAGTGCGTCCTTGTTCTGCGCGCGCTGGATGAGAAACACCATCAGAAAAGTGACAATCGTCGTGCCCGTATTGATTACCAGTTGCCATGTGTCGGAAAACTTGAAGATTGGTCCAGTGATGGCCCAAACGAGGATTACCATGGCTGCCAGCACAAAAGCCATCGACGTTCCGGTCGCTCTCGTGGCCTGGTAAGAAAACTTTTCGAGCAGTTCACTCACTTTGCTTCTCTTTCGCGGCATCGACACTCTCCCGACAGTAAGTGGAATCGACGAGGGCAAAAATTTGGGGAACAAACGAGGGGAGAGACGGGCGTGCTAAGACAAGGGTAACTTTAGTCTTTAGGTCTAACTGAACCGCTGATCTTCTTTCGAGTGGTTTCGCCTGTATGCAAAACCGGCAATCCGAGATCGACGTCTGAATGCGGTTGTGGAATTACGTGAGTTGCCACAACTTCGCCGACTCGTTTTCCAGCCGCGGCGCCCGCATCGACAGCACTTCGGACCGCGGCAACATCCCCGCGCACGATCGCGGTGACCAGACCCGCGTCGATCTTTTCCCAGCCGACAAGACGAACATTCGCCGACTTCACCATTGCGTCGGCGGCTTCAATCATCGCCACCAGACCACGACATTCGATCATTCCGAGTGCTTCGGGCATCCGCTCCTCCTCGACAAAGAAGTGAGGTCCAAGAGTATCACATCAATTTCTCAATGAATGTATCGGCGCCGGAATTCTTCCGCCACGCCTGATAAACACCGCCGGCGAGAAAGCGCTAACCGCCATAATCGGTGCGCTCCCCAATAATCCTCCGAACTCAACCATCTCTCCGACGTCGCGTCCGGGTACGGGAATGATGCGCACCGCTGTAGTCTTGTTATTCATCACTCCGATAGCCATCTCGTCAGCAATGATCGCGGCAATAGTTTCCGCGCTGGTCGAGCCCGGCACGGCGACCATGTCGATTCCGACCGAGCAAACGCTGGTCCAAGCCTCAAGCTTCGCGAGCGACAAGGCTCCAACCTGCGCGGCTTCGATCATGCCGGCGTCTTCCGATACCGGAATAAAAGCGCCGCTCATCCCGCCAACCGAACCACTCGCCATGGCGCCGCCTTTCTTAACGGCGTCGGTCAAAAGGGCCAGGGCGGCCGTCGTTCCGTGTGTGCCGGCGCGTTCGAATCCCATTGCTTCGATAATGTTAGCAACTGAGTCGCCGGGCACGGGCGTCGGCGCGAGGGAGAGATCGATGATGCCGAACGGAAGTCCCAATCGACGCGCGGCTTCCCGGCCGACGAGTTCACCGGCGCGCGCAAGTTTGAACGAGAGTTTTTTTATCGTTTCCGCGAGTTCCTGCAAGGGAAGGTCTCTGTCCGCGTGCCTGACTGCGTGATGGACCACGCCGGGACCGGAAACGCCCACGTTGACGACGGCCTCAGCTTCGCTCACTCCATGAAACGCCCCCGCCATGAAAGGATTGTCTTCGACGGCGTTTGCGAAGCAGACAAACTTCGCGCACGCGAGTCCGCCTTCGTCGCGAGTTCGTTCCGCGGCGTCCTTGATAATCCTGCCGACCTGGCCCACCACATCCATGTTGATGCCGGCGCGAGTAGTTGCAGCGTTTACCGAAGAGCACAAACGTTTGGTCGTGGCGAGAGCTTCGGGAATGGAGTCGAGAAACCGGCTTTCGGAACGGGTCGCGCCTTTTTGGACCAGGGCGGAATATCCGCCGATAAAGTCGACACCAACCGCCCCCGCGGCATCGTCGATGGCTCGCGCGAGTTGGACCAGGTCACCCGGCGCGCCTTCCGTGATCAGGGAAACAGGCGTTATCGAGATACGCTTGTTTGCGACTCTGATTCCAAACTCTTCGCCAATCTCGTCGACAGTTTGCACGAGTCGAGAAGCAACTCTGCGGATCTTTTCCGCTGCTTTTTGACCGACTGCAGCCATTGACTCGCCGCGGCAGTCGAGCAGACTCAGACCAAGCGTGACCGTGCGAACGTCGAGATGCTCCATCTCGGTCATCGCGACGGTTTGCAGAATTTCGGCCTGGGTATATTCCATAAGAAGTCGTCAGCCAAGCACCTTGCTGAGAATCAGCAGCACGAGGAAGAGCAGAAAGAGAGCCGCGGCTACGAGCAGAAAACGCAAGCTCGGATCGTACGCGGCCTGATCGATCATGACACTGGAAACCTTCCGAATTCTTTCCACACGGGCGCGCACGCCCTCTTCAGCAACTTTTTCACCCGGGACATTTGGTGCAGGCGCCGGCGGGAGTGGTGTCACGGCACTCAAAGGCTGTGTCGGCGGCAGCGGTGTCACTTCACTCAGAGCCTGTGTCGGCGGCAGCGGTGTTACCGCGCTCAGAGGCTGCGTCGCTGCGACGTCCGGTTGCAAAGCCTCGGTCGCGTTTTGATCCCCAATCTGATTCCCGCACTGCGGACAAAACATCGCGCGCTGGCGCAATGATACGCCACAGGCAGAACAGCGACGTGCGATTTCAGGATCAGACATAACGAAAACAGTTTGTGCTTTTGTGCCTCTTTGTGGCTCAGATCCGGTGCATGGCGTTGAAAAGATCTTCTCGCTGGGCATAGATGCGGACGCCCAGTTTTTCGCCTCCGCCTCGCAAGCGATCCTTCAGGCTCGCCGTACTCTCACGGGCGCGCGACGTGTCGGCAATGATCACCATTGCAAACTTGCCCTGGACCACGGTCTGGTTGATATCGATGATACTGCAACTCGCCTCGGCGAGGATCTGCGAAACACCCGCCACGATTCCCGGATGGTCCAGTCCGAAAACTGAAATCACCATCCGGTCCGACGAGCCTTCTGCCGACGTCAACGGCTCGGCGCCCCTGTCTACATTCGATGGGCCAACCTGATTGTAGATGTCGGTGACGAGTTGTTCTACAGTCGTCTCGTCCACCGCAGTCCCCAAACGGTCGTAAACCGCTCGAGTGATTCGATAAATCAAGTCTTCATTGGCCATGTGGAAATTGATGAGTGATTAAGGTTGGTCAGGATCTGCCATTCTCGTGCACGAGACGGCGCGCCGCTTCGCGCATCTCTTCCGAATACGTTTCGTTGATGTCGACGCGATCGACGATGCCAACGACGGCGGCTTCGATCGACATATCCTGGTTGCCAATCGCCGTTCGGGCTGCTTTGCCAAAAGCGCACATGACCATTTCGCCGGTGCCCGCGCCCAGACGATCCGCGACGACGACGATATTTTTCGTGGGTTCCTTGTCGAGATCGTAAGGGTGAACAATCAAAAACCTGACACCCTCGAGATCGGGCGTCTTCTTGGTTGACCAGACTGTGCCTACGACTTTGCCTAAGAACATTTTATACCTTGGTATTTGGTCTTTGGTATTTGGTCTTTAAGCGTCCGTCACAACCCAAGACCAAAAACCCATTCTATACCCGTGCAAACACCTCAGCGGGCTCGCCCATATCACGCGCCGCGGGTGTGATTATCGTCTTCGCGTTGACGTAGATCTTCTCGCCTTTTTGAAGAGCGCGGCGTACGTCGTCTTCACTGACGAAGTCGACCGCTTTCGCGCCGTTGGTTGAGGGCTTACTCACCGGCTCAGGTTTACGTTCGCTGCCTCCATTCGCAACCGGGGCGGGCGGCGGTGATGCCTTTGGCGCTGGTGCGGTGTACATGCTGCCGGCTTCACTCTCGATCGCGGGCGATGGCAACGGCGAAGCCGTTGGTTCCAAACGCTTGCCCGCCAGGAAACGATCGACGATCGCGGCGATCTCCTGTCGATCAATCTTGCCACCTGCCACCGCCGGCTCTTTTGATGCTGTTGGTTGAGACGCTTTTTGCGTCGTCACCGCGGGACGCACGCTCTTCACGGGCCGCGTCTCAAAAGCAACTCGCTTAATGTCCATCAAATGCAGCGGGGAAACGTTATCCGACGTCACGTTGCCACCCCACGAACCACAACCGAGTGTCATCGACGGCGGCAAAGCTGTCGAGAAACCGATCGCGCCGTGCGTGGTTGGAGTGTTGACAGTGATACGCGACGCCGGCATCTCCGCGCCAAACATCACCGCCGCTTCACGCGAACGCGTGTGAATACCCGCCGTATGGCCCATGCCACCGTATCGGAGCACTTCCCTGCTGCGTTCGGCGCACGCGGCTAAACCGTCAACCACATAAAACGCGAGGATCGGCGAAAGCTTTTCCATCGAGAGAGGATGCTCACGTCCGACACCCGCGACGTCCGCTAGCAAACATCGCGTGCCGGGCGGCACTGTCAGTCCGGCCATCTTCGCGATCACTTCAACAGACTTACCCACGATCGCGGGATTGAGTGAACGTTGCGGTGTGGCCACAACTTTTCCGAGCTGGTCCGCTTCGGCGGCCGACAGAAAATGCGCGCCCTGAAGTTTGAACTGCTCGCGCACGGCCTGTTCGATTGGAGCATCGCAAACAACCGCCTGCTCTGAAGCGCAGATCGTTCCGTTGTCAAAACACTTTCCAGTCAGAATATCCTGCACCGCTTTCGGCACGTCCGCGGTTCGTTCAACACACACCGGCACGTTGCCTGGTCCAACTCCAAACGCCGGTTTACCCGATGAATACGCCGCGCGCACGAGTCCGATACCGCCGGTCGCAAGGATCACGGCGGTCTGCTTGTGCTTCATCAGAGTTTCGGTGCCCTCGATCGTCGCGGTCGTCATGCATCCGATCGCGTCAGCAGGCAGACCTTCCTTCACGCCGGCCTCGCGCATTATTCGCGCGGTTTCGTTGATACACTTCGCCGCCGACGGATGTGGCGACAACACCACGGCATTCCGTGACTTGATTGAGATCAGGATTTTGAAAATTGCTGTCGAGGTTGGATTAGTGGAAGGAATGACTCCCGCGACCACGCCACGCGGGCTCGCGATCTCTACAACATCTTTCGACTCCGAAACAACGCCCTTGGTGCGTAAGCCGCGAAAGTAGTTCCAGACATCTTCGGCGGCAAAACGATTCTTTTCCTGCTTGTCTGCCGGAACGCCGAATCCGGTTTCTTCGACGGCCATGGCACCCAGCCTGGCTGCTTCTCCGAGCGCGGCCCTCGCCATCGCCTCACAAATACGATCGATCTTCGCCTGATCGAATTGGGCCACTTCAGCCTGCGCCCGATACGCAGACTCAACGAGATCACGCGCCTGTTGTACTGAAACGAGATCCTTATCGACAGACATGGGTGACTCCCTGATTTGGGGCTTGGGGCTTTGTACTTTGTACTTGGGTCTTTGGTCTTTGGTCTCGGGTTGGTCTTAGCGTTCAAGACCTAAACTTGATTCAAAACCAAAGACCTAAAACCAAAGACCAAAGTACAAAGCACCCCAACCCTACCTCGCTCGATCCTTACTCGCCTCACGCGTTCCGGAACTCAACGAGCGCCCCTGCTCGCCCTGGCCCAACTGCCCACGCGCGCCGCCACCCTGCAAAGCAGTTTCATCCGGACTCAAACCGGTTCGTCCGTTTACCGGAAGCACGCGTTCAACTTCGGCGTGCGGCCTCGGAATAACGTGGACGCTGATCAATTCTCCAACTCTTCTCGCCGCAGCCGCGCCTGCATCAGTCGCTGCTTTAACCGCGCCAACATCGCCGCGCACAAAGATCGTCACGTAGCCGGCGCCGATGTACTCCTTGCCGATCAGTTGTACGTTCGCTGCTTTAACCATCGCATCGGCGGCCTCAACTGCACCCACGAATCCTTTGGTCTCAACCATTCCGAGTGCTTCCAGGGGCATCTCTTTGTCCTCACTTTTGTCTATTGTAGAGATTAAAAGCGACTAACCGGTCACTGTGCGCGTCAACGTATCACCGCGGGCGATAAGAAGCAAGAGACGCAGATCTTTTGGGATACAAAAGTTTGACACCGTTTAGCAGCGCGAGCTATAGTGCAGAAAAAGTGGGAGTTGTACGCATTCATACAAGCGCGCGGCGATAGACCCAGGGTCACAGTCCAACCAGACCAACGCCAGGAAACGAGCGATTGGAGATGGCAGCGAGTATAGGCGAACAATTGCGACTCGCACGCGAGGGGCGCGGCATAGGCCTGCGTGAGATTTGCGATCAAACACGCATCTCTGTTCACTACCTTGAAGCGATAGAGGCAAACGATTACAAGCGTCTGCCCGGAGGTGTGTTCAATCGCAGCTTTATAAAGGCCTACGCAAAGTGTGTCGGCTACGACGAACGCGAAGCGATCGAGGGTTACACTCGTTATCTTCGCGAACATGGCGAGTCGTCCGACGAAGTCAACACCACACCAATGTACTCGAAGGTCTACACGGACACGCCGGCAACGCGTTCTCCCTGGTTGACCGTAGTTCTGGCAATTTTAATTCTTGCTATCCTGACTGCAGCGGCCCTGGCAGCGCTTTACTGGTTTCAAAAGCGAGCTGAACTAACACCGGCTAAGAACGTCGATTTATATGTTTTTGCTCTTGACGAGCCGCATGTTGATGGCCCGCCGGCGTTCTCAAACTCGCACTCCGATGGGAGCGAAACGTCACGTGCCTAACGAGCGCTTGGTTTTTTCGCTAATGAGAGCTATAAACATTTTGCTCCCGTGCAGCAAAGGCGATTTAGGATTACAGCAAACTGACCAGGAAGCGTTACTACAATAAGATCCTGCCAGGTGGCGTCTCTTTTTTAATCGGCGCGCCTTCGCAAGTGTGTGCGCCTGCAAAACTAAGGTTCGAAAAACTGCCCGCTCAAAAAGCGGGCAGTGGTGTTTTTAACGCAAATACCTCTCATAAGGAGTTATTAATAGCCCAATGATTACTTCCGATATTTTTGAAGGGTTGACCTTTGACGACGTGCTCCTGGTCCCCGACCGTTCCGACGTTCTGCCCGCCCAGACTGACACTTCCACGCGCTTTACTCGAAACATTCGTCTTCAGATTCCACTCTGTTCCGCCGCCATGGACACCGTCACCGAAGCCTCGCTCGCGATCGCGCTCGCGCAGCAGGGCGGCATCGGCGTCATTCACAAAAACATGAGCATCGAACGGCAGGCGGAAGAAGTCGATAAGGTAAAACGATCTGAATCGGGAATGATCGTCGATCCGGTAACCATTCGACCCGATCGACCCGTGCGCGAAGCGTTGCAGGTGATGGAGCGTTTTCACATCAGCGGCGTGCCCGTCGTCGACGAGGCAGGTCACCTCGTTGGCATCATCACCAATCGCGATCTGCGTTTTGAAACGAGGTTTGAGATTCCGGTCGCGGAAGTGATGACCAAGCAGCCGCTGGTTACGGTTCCGGTCGGCACGACGCTCGAACAGGCGAAAGCAGTTTTACAAAAGCATCGTATCGAGAAGCTGCTCGTCGTCGACGACGACAAACATATAAAAGGACTGATCACGGTCAAAGACATTCAGAAAGCCATCAAGTATCCGTCCGCGGCGAAAGACAATCTCGGGCGCTTGCGTGTGGCGGCCGCGATCGGAGCTACCGGCGATTATCGCGAACGCGCCGCCGAACTGGTGAAAGCTCGCGTCGATTGTCTGGTAATTGATACAGCGCATGGTCATTCATCGCGTGTGATTGACGCAGTGAAAGAGATCAAGAGACTTCATCCCGACACCGATTTGATCGCAGGAAACGTCGGCACGACTGCCGGAGCACAGGAGCTGATCGATAGCGGAGTGGATGCGATCAAAGTCGGGATTGGTCCGGGATCGATCTGCACGACGCGAGTTGTTACGGGCGCGGGCGTTCCGCAAATAACGGCGATCTCGAATTGTGTTAAAGCTGCGCGCAGCCAAAACGTTCCGGTGATCTCCGACGGTGGCGTGAAGTTTTCGGGAGACGTTGCAAAGGCGATCGCGGCCGGCGCGGACGTCGTGATGATTGGATCGCTGTTTGCTGGAACTGAAGAAGCGCCGGGCGAAGTGATCCTGTTTCAGGGACGATCGTTCAAGACCTATCGCGGCATGGGTTCCCTCGGCGCGATGCGGGAAGGTTCCCGCGATCGATATGCGCAGGACGCGACCGAAGTTGAATCGAAACTCGTTCCCGAAGGCATCGAAGGACGTGTTCCTTACAAGGGCACTCTCGCGGACATGGTGACGCAACTTGTCGGCGGTCTGCGATCGGGAATGGGATACACGGGCTGCCGCACGATTGCGGAGTTTCAGGAACGAACTCGATTCCTGCGCATCACGTCGGCCGGCTTGAAAGAGTCGCACGTCCACGACGTGATCATCACTAAAGAGGCGCCAAATTACCGACTCGAATAGGCTGCACATAAATGCCTCCGCCTGGTTTGTGACTGTGTGCGTCTGCGTGGCTTGAGTATCAAATGTCTATTCGCAAAGCGACACTGATTTCAAACCCAAAGACCGGCCGTTACGCCTCGCGACGGCAGCGCCCTATCAAGGAGCTTGCTTCACAACTGGAGTCACTGGGGATCGCCGTTGATTTGCGATTGACTACCGGCCCCGGCGACGCAACCGAGATCGCCGCTCGAGCCGCGCGCAACGGCAGCTCCGATGTAATCGTCGCCGGTGGTGACGGAACGATTAACGAAGCCATTCAGGGTTTGGCGGGAACAGCAGCACGTCTCGCGATCATTCCGCGCGGCACTGCAAATGTGCTTGCGCGTGAACTCGGTTTGCCGCTCGACGATCAGCAAGCGATCGCGATCGCCGCGCGCGGAAAGTCACGCAGGATCTATCTCGGTCTGGCGACTGATGAGACGACGAACGAAAGCCGGCACTTCGCGTTGATGGCTGGGATCGGTCTTGACGCTTCAGTAGTGAGACGCGTGCAACCGTCTCTGAAGAAAAGAATCGGTAAAGGAGCGTTTTGGATTTCAGGACTCAGCCATCTTGCAACCTGGAATCCTCGCCCGTTCACACTCGAGATCGAAGGGGCGAGATACACGGCGACGTTTGCCGCGATCGGTAAATCAGCGCGGTACGGCGGCGACCTCGCAATCACGCCCGGCGCACGTTTGGACCAGCCGGAGTTTGAAATCTGTATGATCGAAACCGCAAGCCGGCTTCGTTATCTGCATTTGCTTTCGTACGCGATGCGCAACGGGATGCCGCGCGACAAACCAGAGGTCAGGTTTGTGAAAGCGGTGAACGTCAAGGCGCACGGTGATGCTCACGTGCAGATCGACGGTGAGTTGATCGGCGACTTGCCGATGCGTTTCGAGATCGCGCCGCACTCGCTCGAAGTAATCGTCCCGTAAATTACTTCCCTGTTAACCAGCGGCGCGCAAAGCTTTTTGCTCAGCCGTCGCATCTGCCTTCTCTTCGATCCTGTAGTCAAACCGCTCTGGTCCACCCAGAACCATATTCGTCTTGATCGTGCGGCGATCGCGTCTGACTGTCACCGGCACCGAATCGCCCTGCTTGAAACGTGCGAGCGTCTTCAGCCAGGTCTTTTCTGTTACGTCCTTTCCACCAAGCGACACGATCTCGTCATTGGCTTGCAGTCCAGCATCTTCAGCAGGCGAGTTGTGACGCACGTTCTCGATGATTCCCTCGCCCGGACCGTCAAACTCGATCGATAACCCTGCATCAAACGGTTCTTTCGCCGTTGACTTCACAAGCCGTAAACCGACGTACGCAAACGCCTCGTCGTAGGGCAGTATCTCGACGTCGCGAACGTGTCGTTTGAAGAAGTCGCTAAAATCGAAACCTGATCGGCGCGAAACTATTCGCTCGAGATCTTCGGGTTGATAACCGCGCCCGCGCAGGTAATAAGTGCTGTTCGGGCTCTTCAAATAAAACTCCTCGTACATGTCGCGCATGACGTCGTCGAGCGACGCCTTGCCCTTCGTGCGACCACGCACGAGCAGATCCATCACCATTCCGATCAGTTCACCTTTCGGGTAGTAGCTGATCGACGTGTTCCTGAGGTTGGTCAACTGCGCGTGCGGCGCATCGTCGATAAACGGTGCCGACAGCGACGACTCTTCAGCACTCATCAAGCGGCTTCCCGGCGCGCTCTCGATCCCCTTCACCGTTTGCGCTTGTCCATCCAGAAACTTCTTGTCGTCCCACAGACCGGCGCGTCTCAACATCAGGTGTCCGTAGTAGTTTGTGAAGCCTTCGGCAATCCACAGGCCACGCGTGTTGAGCGGCCGCGTGAAATCCCATGGTCCAAGTTCCTGCGGACGAAGTCTCTTCACGTTCCAAACGTGAAAAAACTCGTGTGAGACGGTGCCCAGGCATCCCTTCATAAACGCCTGGCTCCGCGAGCGCACCGGGTTCAATGATCTGAGTTGAAGTGAGGTGCTCCATTCCATCGCCGGAATGATCGTCGGCGGCAAAGTGAAGTAGGAATGTGTACTCTTCAAACTCCGGCGGTCCCCACATCGCAACCTGCGCCCGCACGATCTTCTCGATGTCGCGCACAAGGGCCGGGCGCTTTCCGCCTTCTGGTCCAAACGAATGGACCACGACGTGATATTTCTTTCCGTCAACTTCAAAAGTGTCCTGCGTCCAATCAGGCGCGATCTCGGTTGGTGTATCGATCAGCACGTCCCAGTTTGGAAACTGCCATTCCGTTTGTCCCGGCCGTTCCGTGCAGACCGTTTACGATCTTCCAGCCGGACGGAGGGTGGATCGTCAGCTTCACCGGATCGGGTTTGTGGCCCACGACGTACATGAAGATCGAAGCGCCGTTGTAGTTCGCGTGCCTGTTGTCGAGTTGTGAAAAAGTGCCGGAGAGATCGTTGCCAAAAACTTTGTATGAGAGCGTGAGCGTTGTCGCTCCATGCGGCTCAACACTCCACGTTTGATCGTCAACACGCGTTGCACGGGGCGTGTTGCGTTGTTTTCCGCGACCGCTCGAACTTCCTGCACGTTTTTGCGAAATCAAACACCCCATAACGTCCCGGCGACCACTTCGCCATCTGAAACTGAAGCGGCTTGTCTTTTAGTTGCGCAGGCAGTTCCACTATGATGGCGACTTCAAAGAGGTGCGACACCGGCCGCGACATCGAGAGCCGGTAGGTTATGGATTGCAGCGGCGGCTCCTGTGCGGCAGCGACGCTGCTCACGATCGCAATGACGGCTAATGCAAGAATTAATTTGCGTGGATAGGTATTCATGGGCCGATTATCTTACAAAAAATTTGTGTAATCTGCGCATCGATCGATAAGTTTTATGCCGGTAACAGAACGTCTTTATTACTCCGACTCGCATTTGATCGAGTTTGAAGCTCGCGTCGTTGATCTCACGGATCGCGTGAGTGGTTGGACCGCGGTCGTTCTCGACCGCACGGCTTTCTATCCGACGGGCGGCGGTCAGCCCAGCGATACTGGGACGCTGAACGGTTCGCGCGTAGTCGAGTGCATCGACGATGGCGAACGAGGCGTGCTGCACGTGGTCCAGGGCACTGCACCTGCTCGTGACGCGATCGTGCAGGGGCGCGTCGATTGGTCGCGCCGGTTGGACCACATGCAACAACACACGGGCCAGCACATTCTCTCGCAGGCATTCGTCACGCTTTTCAATGCTCCGACAAAAAGCTTTCGCGTGATGGAATCGTCGTGCGAAATCGACGTCGAGTTGAACAATCCAACGACGGAAATAATCGAACGTGCCGTCGAACTCGCCAACAACGTCATCTGGGAAGATCGACCGATCACGATTCTGAACGTGACCCCGCAGGAGGCTGCGGAACTGCCTTTGCGAAAGGAGCCTGCGCGTGACGGCGAGTTGCGTTTGATCGAGATCGAGGGTTTCGATCTGACGCCGTGTGGCGGAACGCATGCTTATCGCACTGGTGAAGTGGGAATGATCGCGGTGCGATCGTGGGAACGTGCAAAGGGTTTGACGCGAATTGAGTTTGTGGCGGGCACGCGTGCGCTCGCGGATTATCGAAAGGCAAACAAGAGCGCGCGTGACGTCGCGGCGTTGTTTAGTACGGGGAGAGATGATGCTCCGCAGCTCGCGGCGCAGATGGTTGAGGAGAACAAGGAACTGCATCGACGCATTCGCGTGCTTGAAGAAGATGGCGGCGGAAGTCGAGGCGGAGAAGTTATTGACGTCGACGCCGAGTAACTCAGAGGGAGTGCGCATCGTCGCTCAAGTGTTTGAGGGTCGCGATGCTGAGTTTTTGAAGAAGTTGGCCCATGCTCTGATCGCAAATCCGAAGACGATCGTATTGCTGGGCTCGCGCGAAAAGATACAGCGCGTCTGGTGTTTGCGCGTTCAGCGGATGCGTCCGGCGACATGAGCGCGCTTGATGCGCGAAGCCTGTACGCTGCTCGACGGCCGCGGCGGCGGCAAACCGGACATGGCCCAGGGCGGCGGGAAGAACGTGAAGCTATTGAGGGTCGCGATCGAACACGCCGCGGCCTCGTTAGGGCGCTCTTGACACTGATCAACTGTGATTCCTAATATGGCAGTCCGCGTGGGGCAGTAGCTCAGTTTGGCAGAGCGCCGCGTTCGCAATGCGGAGGTCAGGGGTTCGATCCCCCTCTGCTCCACCATTTGTTTTCAATCATTTACGGCTGCCGGCACTGGCGGCCGTATTTCATTTGTGGCCAATTTGTGGACACTTTTTCGGGAACTCAGTTTGATCGCTTCAACTGCCACGCGTTTCGTTTCTTCAACTGATCTTACATAACGCATAGTCACGCGAACATCGGAGTGGCCCAACAGTTGAGCAATCGTGAAAGCATCGCATCCGGCCTCGGCCAAGCGAGTGCCGAAAGTCGCTCTGAGATCCTTCCATATTAGCCCCTCGATACCGGCGAGTCGGCAGGCAGTGTGAAATCCCTTCTTCACTTCCCGCTGACGTTCATCGTAGTCTTTAGGACTAACGAAAACATAATCATCAGGCCGCTTGTCCTTGCACAATTCAGCCAGCGTTTCTCTGACTTCATCGTTCATAGGAATATCTCGCGGTCTGCCGTTCTTGGTCTTTCGCGCCGTGACGATGTTGCGAAGAAAATCGACTTGACTACGTTTCATTCTCAACTGTTCGCCAAGACGCATCCCTGTACCGAGTGCAACAATCACGGCAGGCTTCAAGTGAGCGCGAGGCCCGCTGAGTTCTGCCATGAGTCGTGGTTCTTCTTCGGGTAGCAAGTATCGATAGCGAAGATTATCGAGCGGGAAAAGATCCACTTTGCTGCAAGGATTGAATTCAGCTTTGTCATACAGGACAGCAAGTGAAAATGCCGAACTAAGCAGGTTCAATTCACGATTGACCGTTGCCGGTTGTCGTGCTGTTCCCTTCTTGGTTGGCGTATTCATGCGATCAGTTTTGAACCTCTCGACTAACTGAACTGAAATCTCTCGCAACGCTTTTCCCTCGAAATGCGCTTTCAACATCGGGACCATATAGACATCATCGCGCCACGATTTTTTGTTGACCTTAGACCAGGGTAGATAAACATCATCGAGAAAATCTGAGAGAAGATCGGTTCCCTTTTGTTCGAGCTCGAACCGCTTCTCAAAGATCTCCTGCTTGATCTTACTTTCCGCTTGTTCTGCTTTCTGCTTCGTCCGTGCCTCGGGAATTGAGCCTCGGTAACGGACGCCACGCACTCGGAAGTAGTAATGCCAGTGCGTGCCTTTTCCACGTTTGTAAACAGACATTCAGTTGTTCTCCATGAGGTTGCAGCCACCAAGAGAACGCGCGGATGGTAGCAGCATCGATCCCTCAAGTCATTAGTTATTTTCGTCGCGTCCACTCCAAGATTTCTTCGAGATCAAAGCGGAGAATGTTAGAGCCGGGCGGCTTGCGATAAGGGATGCGATCCTGCGCAACCATCTCGTAGATCGTTCGTGGTTTGACATTCAGTAGTTGAGCAACATCGGACACTTTTAAAAGCTGTGGCCGCTTGGCTGCTGTCGCTGAATCGACGTGTGTAGTCATTGCTAAAACCTCATCGGGGGTAAATAGTTGGTCATTAATGAATCAGT
>CAVVSJ010000003.1:0-965000 GCA_963750925.1 uncultured Acidobacteriota bacterium
TCGGCTGGGCGACGCTAGATCTGTCGGCGTCGTATCGCACGGTGTTCGACACGATGCTGCCCGACGCCGTCCAGGTCGCCGACCCGTTCCACGTCGTCCGGGTGGCCAACACGGCGCTGGATGAGTGCCGCCGGCGGGTGCAGAACGAGACCGTCGGCCATCGGGGCCGCAAGCCCGATCCGCTCTACCGGGCCCGGCGGCTGTTGACGATGGCCGCCGAACGGCTCCCCGACGACACGCCGGGAACGGCTCGTCGGGCTGCTCGCCGCCGGCGACCCCAAGGGTGAGGTCAAGCTGACCTGGCACGCCAAAGAGGTCGTCCGTCAGATCTACGACCACACCGACCCGAGCTGGCCGAGGCGTGGGTCGACGAGATCATCCGCGACTTCGCCGACCGCGAGATGCCGCTCGAGGTGCGCCGGCTCGGCCGCACGATCAAGCGGTGGCGGGACCAGATCGTGGCCTGGCACCGCTCCCACGTGAGCAACGGGCCGACCGAGGCGATCAACAACCTCGTCAAGCGGGTCAAGCGGGTGGCGTTCGGGATGCGCCGCTTCCGCAACTACCGCATCCGCGCCCTGCTCTACGCCGGCCGACCCAACTGGACCCTCCTCGGGACTGCGCCCCGTGGAGTGGTGGGCTTCGAGGTGATCCTCGGTGTCAGTCGCCGCTGTTGAGGGCGGCGACCGATGCAGTATCGCGCTCGGGGTAGAGCTTGGCCATCGAGCCTTCGGAGAGGTAGCGGCGTTCACCGGCTTGCCATTCGTCGTGGGTGTCGGCGAGGACGGCGCCGACGAGGCGGATCACTGAAGCCTCGTTCGGGAAGATGCCAACGACGCGGGCGCGGCGTTTCACTTCCTTGTTCAGCCGCTCGAGCGGGTTCGTGGACCACACCTTCACCCAGTGGGCGCGAGGAAAGGCGGTGAACGCCAGCACCTCAGCCTTGGCGTCGTCCATCAGCACGGCGATCTTCGGGAAGCGGTCGCCGAGCTGGTCCCGGACCTGGTCCCAGGTCGACGAGACGGTGTCGGCGTCGGGTTGGGCGAAGATCGTGCGGAAGACGGCGGCGACCATGTCCTGATGCGACTTCGGGACGAGCGCGAGCAGGTTGCGGGCGAAGTGCACCCGGCATCGCTGATGGGCGGCTCCCTGGAACGAGCGGCGCAGGGCGGCGACCAAGCCGGCGTGCTGGTCGGAGATGACCAGTCGGACACCACCCAGCCCGCGCTGACGCAGCGACTTCAAGAAGCCACGCCAGAACACTTCGTCCTCGGAGTCGCCGACGTCGACGCCGAGCACTTCTCGTTCACCGATGGCGGTGATCCCGGTGGCGATCACCACGGCCATCGAGGTGACCTGCGACGCGGCGTTGCGGACTTGGTAGTCAGGCCCAGGTCGCTCAGGGTAGAACTCACCGACACGTCGCCGGAGATGCCGCTCATCCAACCCCGAGACAACCAACGAGCGGCGGCCACGGGTTAGGCCGTCGACGCCGTCAGCACCAGCTGGGGAGTGATCGAACATCGCAATTCAAAGACAGATCTGGTTGCGAGAGGATCATCCCAACAGGAGCCGAGGATGGACGCGACCGAAACGAACCTCCAAGCTGCCGACGAACCTTGACTCTCCAGTCGATTGGCGCCCTTTTCGACCTGGGGGGTACCGGGCCGCCGGGTGCAGATTCGCCTCCGCCGTGGCCTTGGCGAGCCCAAAATTCCGGACCAGATAGGGTGCGCACTGTGAGGGGGTTCGATGACACGTCGAGGTCGCCATCGACGCGGTTCAGGCTCACAAATGCGGATGCTTCGACCGTCAGGAGCCGAGCTGTGAACAGTTCGCCCAACGGTCCTTGATCGCGCAACCGGGCTCGCTCGGTGTGCTCGCGCCGATAGCTGCCGAATCGTTGGGTGCACGATCGGGACGCTTGTTCGTGTGGACTACGGGTTGCGTCGCATCCGCGAACTCGACGCTGACGGGACCGTCGGTGAGGAACTGTCGCTCGAGGGAACCATCGCCGGTCGGGCCTTCGCGACCGGCGAGCCGACGTAACAGGGTGACGGGGTGACCGTGATGTGGTGTCCATTGTCCGAGGGCAGTGAGCGGATCGGTCTGCTCGAGTTGACGTTCGACGAAACCGCGAGCGCGCCGTCTTCGGGTGATGTCGCCGATGTCGTGCGGATGATGGTCCTGCTGGTCGTCAGCGGTCGCCGCTACACCGACGTGCTGCTGCGTGCCAGACGGGTGCAACCGCTCTCCGAAGCGGCCGAAGCGCAGTGGGACCTCCTCCCGCCGCTCTCCTATACCGGGACGAACGTCGCCGTGAGCGGCATCCTCGAGCCCGCCTACCGATCGGCGGTGACTCGTTCGACTACGCCGTGAACCCCGGACAACTCGACATGGCCATCATCGATGCGATCGGTCACGGGCTGCCCGCCGTGCTGATGGCATCAACGGCGATCAACACGCTGCGCAACGCACGCCGAGAGCGCATGACGCTCGAGCAGGCCTACCGGCAGACAGACCGGCGTATCTCCGAGCAGTTCGGTCACTCGTTCTACGTGACCGGCCAGATCGCCTCGCTCGATACCAACAGCGGCCAACTGTCGTGGTTGAACGCCGGCCACGTACTCCCACTGCTCGTTCGCAACAACTCCTTCGTCGGCGAACTCGCTTGTCGACCCTCGATGCCGATGGGACTCGGCGGGCCCGTCGTCGAGATCGCCGTCGAGCAACTCCAAAGTGGCGATCGCGTGCTGTTCCACACCGACGGCGTCATCGAGTCAGGATCACCCGACGGCACCCTCTTCGGAGCGGACCGGTTGGCGGACTTTCTGGTTCGGGCCACCCTCGACCGGGTCTCGGTCGCCGAGACCGTCCGCCGACTGTCCGCCAACGTCGTCGCCCATGTCGGAGCCGGCCTGCGTGACGACGCAACCCTGTTCCTCGTCGAATACCGCAACGATCGCACGAGCCCCGCCGATGCACAGCCCACCGTGAACCCGACGCCACGCAGCGCGTGCCATGTTGAACGCATAGCGCGGTCTCGCCCCGGCATCATCCTCGCCCCCCTCACCAAGGACGAAATGTCCTCCGCAGGCGGCCCCATCTACCAAGCGATGATCGAACAATCCCAGCCGGTCGCGTCGGAACAACCGACGAAGTCGCATCCGCCGCCGCGTTCTCCTCGGCGCAGCAATCATCACCGGAAGCGACTACTCATGGACGACGGCGTCATCGCTGCGATCCGCGCGGCCGCGTCACCCTGCAACGCTAGGCCCAGCTTGATGGCGGGTACACCACGGCGACAGGTCTTGGAAGTCGAAGACATCGAGGTTCTTGGCGATGCTGGCTGAGCGACCTTGCTGCAGGTGCCAGCACAGCATGACCTGCGCTCGTGCCGTGTGAGGACCACAGCGAGATCGCAGCAACGATCGCCATTTCGAGGCCGACGGCGCACGAGGTGCCGGCCACCAGCACCACGGGTTGGCCACGAGCCGTGACGGCCAAACACCGATGACCCGCGCAGAGGTGTCGGGGTCACAAAAACCATGATCATTGTAAGGAACTCTGACAGCCACCGCTTGAGATGTTGGGACACCCCCCACGCCCGCGAGGGGCCTGGGGGGAACCGTGGCGAACGCACCCAACACCCATCTGAACGGGACCGGCGTCGATGGAACCGCCGCCGCGGCCCATGAACCGCCTGCTCTCCGCCTGCGCAACGTGTCCAAGGCGTTCGGGCCCCAGGTCGCCCTCGACGGCGTCGACCTCGTCGGTCGCGGCGAAATCCACGCCCTCGTGGGTCAGAACGGTTCGGGCAAGTCGACACTGGTCAAGATCTCGCCGGCTACCACGAGCCCGACCGGGCAGCCACGCCGTCGCCGGGCGTCCGTTCGGCCTCGGGTCCGCCGACGCCGCCCGTGCCGCCGGTATGCGCTTCGTCCACCAGGACCTCGGGCTCGTCGAACATGACCGTCGCCGACAACTTCCGGTTGGAGGCCTCACCAGCGGACGACGATCCGTGCGCCCCATCCCGCGCCGCGCTGAGCGCGCCCAGGCGCGGGCCGCGCTGGCGGGCTGGGCTACGACGATCTCGCCCACGGCATCCGTCGGCCGCTGGCCGAGTCCGAGCGGACGGCGGTGGCGATCGCCCGGGCCCTGGACACTGCGAGACCGGGCCGTGCTCGTGCTCGACGAGCCGACCGCCTCGCTGCCCGGTCCGGAGGCGGCGCGGCTGTTCACCGCTCTCCGGCGCATCGCCGCCACGGGCACGGCCGTGCTGTTCGTCTCCCACCACCTCGACGAGGTGCTGCGGCCTGGCCGACACGGTGACCGTGCTGCGCGACGGCTCGCCGCGTGGCCACGAGCCCCGCCGCGGGCCTCGGCCACGACGCTCGTCGAGCTATGCTCGGCCGGCAGCTCCGCGCGGCCGCCGGACGGGACGACCGGCTGATGCGAAGCGGGCGAGCCGAGCTTCGTGAAGGCGGCTGCCGGGTTGTCCGGCGCCGACGCTGTGGCCTCGATGTGCGCCGCGGCCAGGTGGTGGGCGTCGCCGGGCTGACCGGTTCCGGGCGCGAGGAGGTCGCCGGCCTGCTGGCCGGGCGGCTCGCGCGGGGCGGCAGGTCACCGTCGGCGGGCGCGCTCTGCGACCGGCGACCCCGGGCGGCGATCACCGCGGGCATGTGTTACGTGCCCGCCGACCGCGCCCAAGCGCTGTTGCCACCGGCTGACGTGCGGGAGAACCTCACCCTCGCCGACCTCACCCCGTTCTGGCGCGGGCCGGCTGCGCCGCGAGGTCGAGCGCCGTGGAGACCGAAGTGGGTCGCCGAGCTGGGCATCCGGCCCGCGCAACCCGACAAGCCCGTCGCCCAGCTCTCGGGCGGCAACCAGCAGAAGGTGGTGCATGGCCCGCTGGCTACGGTGGCGCCGCGCCGTGCTGGTGCTCGACGAGCCGACGCAGGGCGTCGACGTCGGCTCCAAGGCGGACATCCACCGGCTGGTCGACCGGGCCGTCGCCGCGGCGCAGCGGTGATCGTCTGCTCCACCGATGCCGAGGAGCTGGCCCGGCTGTCCACCGCAGGTGATCGTGCTGCACCGCGGCGGGCGGTCGTCGCGCCTCGACGGGCGACCGGGTCACCGCCGAGCGCATCGAGCAGAGCAATTGCTCGCCGACGGAGCACCGCGGCGCCGACGCCGGAGCGCTGACGACCGAGAGGGCGACCGGTGAGCTCCAGCGACCGTGACCGCGGCAAGCGCCACTGCCGGCCTGGCTCCGCGACCCCGGCTCAAGGGCCAGCGCGCTGTACCTGCGTCGGCTCATCTTCGTCGCTGTTCGGACTGTGGATCCCCGGACCGTTCCTCACGCCAGGCGACCTTCAAGGTCGTTCTCGGTGATCAGGTCGTCGTGGGCATGCTGGCCCTCGCCGCTGCTCATCCCGCTTCGCCGCCGGGGCGTTCGACCTGTCGGTCGGCGCATGCTGGCGTTCTCGCTGGTCATCGTCGCGCTGGTTCCAGGCGCACACCGTCGCTGAACGCCATCCTCGGTGCTCATCGCGGTGCTCGCCTGCGCCGCCGTCGGGGTTCTGTCCGGGATCATCGCGGTCCGGTTCCGGGTCAACTCGTTCATCGCGACGCTGGGCATGAGCCAGGTCCTGACCGCGGCGACGCTGCTACATCTCGGAGAACAAGCAGATCGTCGGCGCTGTCAGCCGGCCTTCCTCGACGGTCGGGCGCAGGGACAGTGCTCGGCATCCCGGTCGTCGTGTACTACCTCGTGGCGCTCGCGCTGTCCATCTGGTACGTGCTGGAGTGCACGCCGCTGGGCCGGCACCTGTTCGCGACCGGGGCCAACCCGGAAGCGGCCCGGCTCTCGGGCGTGCGCACCGACCGCATGGTGTCGGCTCGCTGGTCGCCTCGGCGGTCGTGGCCGGGATCGCCGGGGTCGTCTACGGCGCCAAGGTCGGCACGTTCTCCAACTCCTTCGGCCCGCCGCTGCTCTTCCCGGCCTTCGCCGCGGTGTTCTTCGGCGCGACCCAGTTCAGGACCGCGCCCGAACGTCTGGGGCACGATCCTGGCCGTGTACACGCTGGCCTTCGGCGTGAAGGGCCTGCAGCTCGCCTTCGCCGCCGGCGCGTACTGGATCACCCCGTTGTTCAACGGGGTGGCCCTGATCGTCGCCGTCGGACTCGCCAGCCGGGTGCCCGCCGTGCGCAGGCTGCGTCGCCGCGTTCCCCCAGCCCCCGCGGCGGTCGAGCCGGCGCGCCCGCCGTCCCGACCCTCTCGTGGAGACGTCATGACCCGCAATCCTGAAGGAGACACCCCAGCGATCCTGACGCGGCCTGGCCGCGGCCGGACTGCTGCTGGCCGCGTGCCTGCGGCACCCCTGCCCCGACGGCCGCGGTCGCCCCGGCCGCGGACACTCCGCCGGGCCGCTCAGCCGCCGCCGAGGACCTCGCCCCTACCTCACCCGCCCACCGCCATCAGCATCGACCAGCCGCTGACCCAGCAGACCCCCGGCCGGCAAAAAGGTCTACTGGCTGGAGGGCAACATCCAGTCGATCCTGCCGATCACCGAAGGGTTCAAGGGGCGACGGCCGCGCTGCGGATGGAGCTGACCGTGCTGTCCTACGACCCGGCCGACCCGCAGGGCCCGGCTCGGCCATGCAGCAGGCGGTCGCCGGCGGCGCCGACTACATCGCCGTGTCCGGGCAGACGGTCGCGGTGCTGGGCCCGGCGCTGGACGCGGCGAAGGCCGCGAACATCCCGGTGATCGAGATGTTCAGCACCGACGAGGTCGGCGGCGCGAGCCAACGGCATCTACGCCAACGTCGGCGCGCCGCAGTACAGCAGGCGCTCCTCGGGCATCATCGCCGACTTCGTGATCAGCCGACTCCGGCGGCGACGCGAACGTGCTGTTCGTCAACGTGCCGGACTTCGCGATCCTCCAGATCGTCGCGCGATGCGGTCACCAAGGTCATCGGTCAGGAGTGCCCGACCTGCCGGCTGGAGCAACGCTCGACATGTCTCATCGCGGACATGGCCGGGCGGCACGGCCTCGCGGTCGTGTCCCGCTGCAGGCCGACCCGACGATCGACTACGTGCACGTCTCGATCGGGGACCTGGCGACCGGGCTGCCGGAGGCCCTCGAGGGCGCCGGCCTGGGGGACAGGGTCAAGATCGTCGGCGCGCGTGCCGAACACCGAGCAGTTGCAGTCGCTGATCGACGGCAGGTCCGCGGCCTACACCCTCTCGGTCGGCCCGGCCCGGCTGGCAGGCGGTGGACGCCATGGCCGGTTCTCGGTCGGGGCAGGACCCGGCGCCAAGCACGACGCTGCTGCCGCTGTGATCTGCACGCCGAAGACCGTGCCGAACCCCGCGCAGGACTACGCCGGCACCGACGAACTACGAGGCCCAGTTCAAGAAGCTGTGGTGCGTTACCTGACCGGGGCCGTGCCCACCCCGAGAAGGAGAAGTGCGATGGACCTCGACCGTGCCGTGCAGGACCTGCTGGACCGCCAGCAGATCCAGGACACCCTGTACCGCTACGCCTCGAGCGATCGACGACAAGGACTACATCCGGCTGCGGGAGCTGTTCGTCGACGACGCCGTCGGCCGGTACGGCGACGGCGAGCCATCCAGGGCGCCGACGCGATCGTGGCCTGGATCGACGATGACCAGCGGACCGCGCGTGGCAGCACCACAAGCTGACCGTGTACCACGTCGACATCGACGGCGACGAGGCCAGCGCCTCACCTACCACACGTCGCACCAGACGACCATGGACGACCCGGACACCGTGATCGTGATCGTGGCCCGCTACCGGGACGTGCTCCGGCGCGGCGGCGGGACGTGGAAGATCGCCGACAAGCGCATGGAGATCGGCTGGATCGAGCAGCGCCACGCCCCACAGGCGGGCCGGCCCTGGCCCTGACGCATCAGCGCCACTCGATGAGCTCGTCGAGCCTCGCCGGCCAGTGGTCCGGTAGTAGTCGTGCTGGGCCTGGAAGTGCGCCGCCATGAGCCGGGCGGCCGCGATCGGCGTGACCTCTGGCGATGGCCCGGGCCAGGCCGGCGTGCTCCTCGAGGATGTCGGCCCGGAGCTGCACCGGGTCCATCGTGGCCACCACGTGGTCAGACACGATGCTCGTGATGGCGTTCGTGACCAGCGCTAGCCATGGGGGTCGCCGTCGGTGGCGATACACCTCGTAGTGGAACGTCGAGGTGTGGTCCCGGTAGTTCGCCTCGAGGAATTGGGTTCGGCGCCTGTTCGAAGAACGGCGTCATCGGCCTCGGGGCGGCCTCCGGGTTCTGGGCCGCAAGCTGCGCGGAAGAGCGGCTCCGGAGCACCTGGGTGGCCATCAGCTGGCCATAGGTCGACGCCGCCAGATGGAAGTACAGCGTGGCCGTTCGAGCCAGGTACGACGCCTGCACACTGCCGACGACCGGTCCCCACCCGGGCCTGGCTTCAAGCGGATCAGGCCTTGGACCTCGAGCAGCCGCAGGGCTTCGCGAACGACGCCCGGCTGACGTCGTACTGTCGACCATGGCCGCTTCGAGCGGCAGATGGTCGCCGTACCTGCAGGCCCTGGGCGACGATGTCGTGCACGATCTTGAGCGCGACCCGTTCGGACGCCTTCGAGCTGCCGCTGGTCGGTGCCGTGGTGGGCGCCCGTGGGCAGCGTGCCGCTGGGGCCGGGGCGTCGCCATTGGTGTGCTGGTCGGTCACAGTGACCACGACCCTACCGTCGCTCGGGCGCTCGTCGATGATCGTGATCCACATGATCATCATAAGGATCTCTTGACAACAGCGAGACGTTCGGTGTGTGATGTCGCCATGTCGGGGGGCAACACCAATGGCCACATCGTGGCGGACCGAACGCCACGAAGGCGGCGAGGCCCGCTCGCCGGGATCCGGGTCGCCGACTTCTGCTGGATGGGCGTCGGCTCCGTCGCCACCCGGCTGCTGGCCGACTTCGGCGCCGAGGTCATCAAGATCGAGGACCGCACCCGGATCGACACGCCGCGCCGGCTGCCGATCTACAAGGACGAGCCGGCCCGCGAACTTCGGCGAGGAGGACATCGACCCCGACCCGAACAAGGGCGGGCTGTTCAACAACTACTGCCGCAACAAGCTCGGCGTCACCATCAACATGCGCACCGCCGGAGGGCAGGAGCTGGCCGAGCGGCTGATCGCCAGCCAGCAGCGTCGTCACCGAGAACTTCGCCCCGGGCGTGATGGAGCGGTGGGGCCTGACCTACGAGCGGCTCCGCGAGCTGTCGCCCGACGTGATCTTCGCCCGCATGAGCGGCTACGGCCACACCGGCCCGCACGCCGAGTACCGCAGCTACGGCCCGGTCGTCCAGGCCGTGAGCGGGCTGTCCTACATCAGCGGCCTGCCCGGGCGGGAGCCGTCGGGCTGGGGCCTGTCGTACATGGACAACCAGGCCGCCTACTACAACTCGGCCGGCCCTGCTGATGGCCATCTACCGACCGCAATGCTCACCGGCGAGGGCACGCGAGATCGACGTGTCGGCGGTCGAGGCCGGCATCAACCTGCTCGGTCCGGTCCTGCTCGACGTCACCGTCAACGGGCGCCCGAGCCGGCGGCCCGACTTCCCGACCGGCAACCGCCTCGAGTGGCCCGACGCCGCGCCGCACGGCGTCTACCCGGCGCCGGGCGACGACGGTGGGTCGCCATCGCCGTGTTCGACGACGACCAGTGGGCCGGCCTGGTCGCGGCCCTCGGCCATCCCGACGTGGGCCGACGACCCGCGCTTCGCGACCCAGGCGGATCGCCTCGCCCACCAGGACGAGCTCGACGCCCACCTCGCGGCGTGGACCGCACGAGCGCGACCGCACGACGTGATGGAGCTGCTGCAGGCCGCGGCGTGCCGGCCGGCGCCGTGCAGAACGCCGAGGACCTCAACGAGCGCGACCCGCAGATCGCCCACCGCGGGAGTGTTCTTCGAGATGGACCATCCGGTCATCGGCCCCGCCCGCTTCGAGGGCAACCCGATGCCGTTCTCCCGCACGGCGCCGGACAACTGGCGCTCGGCGCCGCTGCTCGGCGAGGACAACGACTACGTGTTCAGGGACATCGCTCGGCCTCTCCGCCGACGAGTGCGCCGACCTCGACCGACCGAGGGCGTCGATCTGATGACCGCGCACGAGCGCGTCCGGCTCGACTGCCGTTCGACGGCGCTCGCGTCGTCGAGCTGGCCGACGACCCGGCGGGCGAGATGCTCGGCAAGCTGCTCGCCGAGATGGGCGCCGACGTGGTCAAGGTCGAGCCGCCCGAAGGGTCGCCGCAGCCGGCGCATCGGCCCGTTCGCCGACGGCCGACGTCGACGCCGACCACAGCCTGACGTTCTGGTACTACAACACGAACAAGCGCAGCGTCGTCGTCGACCTGTCGACGCGCCGACGGCCGCGACCGGCTCGACCGCCTGCTCGCCGGCGGCCGACGTCTTCGTCACGACGCTGGCCCGCCCGAGCTGCGAGCGCTCGGCCTCGACCTCGACGACGCTCCGGCCGCGCGCACCCGCGCTCGTCGTCGTCTCGATCACGCCCGTTCGGGCTCGACCGGCCCGTGGGCCGACTACGCGTCAGCTCCGACCTCGTCGGCCTGGCCGCTCGGCGGGCCCGCTCAACAGCTGCGGCTACGACGACCACGCGATCCCGCCGATCCGGCCCGGCGGCGACCAGGCCTACCAGATCGGCGGCGAGCTTCGCGCTAGATGCGGCCTGCTGCTCGCCCTGATCGAGCGCGCAGCAGACCGGCCGCGGCCAGCTCGTCGACGTCTCCATGCACGAGTGCCTGCGCGGTCGAGCGCCGAGCTGGCCAACCCGTACTGGTTCTACCCAAGGCGTGTCGTGCAGCGGCAGACCTGCCGCCACGCCCAGCCGGCGCCGACGCAGCCGGCGCTGTTCCAGTGCGGCGACGGCCGGTGGGTCTACTTCGTCTCTGTCCTGGCCGACAGCAAGCCGTGGAAGGCGCTCGTGCGAGTGGATCGACGACGCCGGCATGGCGGTCGACCTCACCGACCCGGAGTACGACGACCCTGGCCTACCGCCAGGCGCAACTTCCCCCACATCCAGGAGATCGTCGAGGTCTTCTTCCTCCTGCAGACGGCCGAGCGACGCCTACCACGAGGGCCAGGCCCGCGGCCTGCCGATCGGCCCCTCAACGCGCCCGAGGACCTGCTCGCACGACGAGCACCTCGCTGGCGCGCGGGTTCTTCGTCGACGGTCGACGCGACGACCGACGTGCCACCGACCGTCACCTACCCGGGCGCGCCGTTCCGCTTCTCGTCCTTCGGCCGGCCGATCCCGGCCGGGCTCCGCAGCCTCGGTGAGCACACCGCCCAGCTGGCTCGGCGCCGGCCGGTCATCGTCGGACGACCGCGCAGGAGTGATGGACGGCTTCCACCATCGCGACCGCTGCGCGATCGCCGGCATCGGCACGACCGACTTCTCCCGGCACTCGGGCCGCAGCGAGCTCACGCTGGCGACGCAGGCGTCGCTGGCGGCGCTCGCCGATGCCGGGCTCACGCCGCAAGACGTCGACGGCATCGTGCGCTGCGACATCGGACCTCGTCCATCCCAACGACCTCGTGCACGCCCTCGGCATGACCCGACCTCGACTACTTCGGTGATGTCGGCCCCGGCGGCGTCGGGCTCCGTGCGCGATGGTCGGCCAGGCGGTCGCGGCGATCGTGTCCGGCATGGCGACCACCGTGCTCGTGTTCCGCGCCCTCAACGGACGCTCGGGCCGGCGCTTCGGCCTGGGCCCCGTCACCGAGCGCCGCGTCGGCGGCGGCGGCGTCCTACGACGAGTACTTCCTGCCGTACGGCCTGCTGACGCCGGGCCAGTTCTTCGCCCTGCTCGCCCAGCGCCACATGCTCGAGTTCGGCACGATCGGAGAAGGACCTCGGCCACATCGCCCTGGCCTGCCGCGACCGGGCCAACGCCAACCCGGCGCGCCCAGATGCACGACCGGCCGCTGACGATGGACGACTACCTCGCCGCCCGCATGATCTCGCCAGCCGCTGCGCCTCTTCGACTTCTGCCTGGAGACCGACGGCGCCTGCGCCGTCGTCGTCACCAGCGCCGAGCGGGCCGGGGACCTGCGCCAGCCGCCGGCGCTCGATCCGCGCCGTGGCCCAGGGCAGCCGGCCCCGAGCCCCCAGCCCGGGATCCAGTTCCCCGTGCTGCTGCGGGAGTCGATCACCGACGCTGCCGGCCCGGCCGACGGCCGACACGCCTGTACCGCCGGGCCGGCCTCGGTCCCGCCGACATCGACGTCGCCCAGCTCTACGACTGCTTCACGATCACCGTGCTCCTGCAGCTCGAGGACTACGGCTTCTGCGCCAAGGGCGAGGGCGGCGCCTTCGCCGCCAGCGGGCGATCGAGCTCGGCCGGCGGCATGCCGATCAACACCGGCGGCGGGCACCTCTCCGAGGGCTACATCCACGGCATGAACCACGTCGTCGAGGGGGTCCGCCAGATCCGCGGCGACTCGACGTCGCAGGTTCCGGGCGCCGAGGTGTGCCTCGTGTCGACGTCCACCCCTGCCGCCCGGGCAGCGCCCTGATCCTGCGGGCGCGCGTGATGACCGAGGCCCCCGCGTCCTGCCCGTCGCTCGACGACCGCGACACCGGCGGCTTCTTCGCCGCCGCCCAGCGCGGCGAGCTCGTCGTCCGCGCGCTGCGACGAATGCGACGCAGGTCCTCCACATGCCGCGCGCGTACTGCCACCACTGCGGGAGCTGGAACGGGCGATGGGCACGTGAGCCGGCACGGGCCCGCCTGGACTCGTGGACCGTGGTCGAGCACCAGGTCCACCCGGCGTACCCGGTGCCGTACACCATCGTCCTGGTCGAGCTCGACGACGCGCCCGGCGTGCGCTTCGTCGGCCACCTCCCCGGCCGGCCCGCAGCTCTTCGGTGGCATGGCCATGAGGGTGTGCTTCGAGACCTGGACGACGGCGTCGTGCTCCCCCAATGGGAGCCCGCCTCATGAGCGGCTTCGACCTCGCCCAAACCGACCGTCTGCTCACGACGACCCGTGCGGTGCGAAAGCGCCTCGACCTCACCCGGGCGGTCGCGCCGTAGGTGCTCCTCGACTGCATCCAGATCGCGTCGCAGGCGCCGAGTGGCCCAACGCGCAGCGGTGGCGGTGGATCGTCGTGACCGATCCGGAAAGAGGCAGACCGTCGCCATACTACACGCTAAGTCGTTCAGGCTACATCGCGCCCAAGCTCGAAGCCCTGGAGCCGGGCGACCACGCCAGCGTGCGCATGACCGACTCGGCCGCCTACTCGCCGAGCACATGGCCGAGGCCCCGGTGCTCGTGATTCCATGCTGTGCTGGACCGTCCGCCGGCCAGACGACGGCGAGGTCCGGCCGGCTTCTGGGGCGGCATCCTGCCGGCGGTGTGGAGCTTCCAGCTCGCGCTGCGCAGCCGGGGTCTCGGCTCAGCGTGGACGACGCTCCACCTGGACTACGAGCGCGAGATCGCGGCGATGCTCGGCATTCCGGGCACCGTCACCCAATCAGCGCTGTTTCCCGTCGCGTACGGCACGGGCAGACAGCTACGATCTCACCTTCAGGCGCGGAACTCATTTCCACAAATATCACCGCACTGTTCGCCCCTCCATCCGGCGGTCTTTGGATCGGCTACCGATTTGGCGGTTTCGGTTTCCTTCAACACGGGCGGCGGACAAATTACACACATGACGCTTCCTCGACCGGTAGCCTGCGGGTCTTTGTGCAGGATCGGGATGGCATCGTTTGGGTGGCCGCGGACACTGGCCTGTGGAAGTTCGACCATTCGAAATGGCAGCGCACCGGGGCCGGATGGGGAACGTGCCGAAAAATCCTTTATACATGGGCCTCGACCGAGCAGATTACATTTGGATACTGTCTGGAGAATTATCGCTCTTTTATCTTGCCCCCGGCGCAAAGCGTTTTGAGATGGCAGAGCCGGATGTTGCAGCCGCTGGATACCCGGACCCGACCGGCTGTTCACATACGATGCTGATGGGTTCGTCGTCACCAGCAAATCGTGGAGACCACGAGGCGCGCCGGAAACTGGTGGCCCACCGGCTTATCCCTTGCTGAAAGAACATTCCTTCGTGGTAATCGACCGGAGGGGCGGTCTCTGGATTGTTTACTTCAACCAGGCTGGTCTGGCTCGTCTGTGGCCGGCAAGGCCGGCGAAAGCTCACTCGCCGCAGCGAGGTTAACACCACGCCGGTCTAACGATGACGTCAATGCCTCGACCATCGTCCCGGGTGATTCGAGTGGAGTCGACTATTACCCTCTCAGAATTTATGCCCAGGCGAGGCTTGTGGACCAGGAGGGAAATATCTGGTTCGGAGGCCCGAAGGGTCTTCACCGCTTTTTCTACAAGCCCTTCATGCAACCCTCTCTTGAGTTCGTGTCCGGGGCAGTCGGTATCGCCAGCAATGGTGAGGGTGGCATATCGGCCGGAGGACGAGGCTCACCTTTATTCCATCTTCACGCAGGACAGCAAAAAATACCCGGCACCGAATCATGGCAGTTAAACGCTGCCTATCTCGCCCCTGAAACACTGTCTGGATCGGTGAAGGAATCAGCGGCCTTTGGCGCCAGACGTTGTCCCGGTTCCGTTCTAACGGCGAATCCGGAAAGTGGTCCAAAATGCTCAACACCCTCTTCGAACACACCGGCCGCAAGTGGGAGTTTATCGCCGCCCCGCTGGAAATTGCCGATCACCTTCAATATATTCAGGCGCTTACTCAAGATCGAGCGGGAGGATTATGGTTATCCGTGGGACGTCAGGGAGTGTACCGCTATGCGGACGGCAAATGGACTCTTAACGGTGGCCGGAAAGATTTTCCAAAGAGCGGAGTCATCTCTGAGTTCACTGACACCGCAGGCCGCGTATGGTTTGGTTTTATCAGAAACCAGTTGGCGGTGTTCGACGGCGATAACCTCCGGGTCTTTGGTCCAAACGATGGTCTAAGAGTCGGCAATGTGTTGGCCGTCGCAGGACGTGGCCTTAATGTTTGGATCGGTGGTGACAATGGTCTGCAGTATTGTGTCAACGGCCGCTGGTCACCATCAATGCGATGGACCATGAGATGCTCCGCGGAATTTCCGGAATCATAGAAAGAGCAAACGGAGACTTGTGGCTCAACGGCATCACGGGTGTGTCTCACATCAGTCAGGCGGAAATCGCCAGAGCCTTGCAGGATCCCACTCATCGCGTTAGCGGAGAACATTTCGGCGGGCGAGAAGGGTTGCCCGGATACGCCGCACAAATCCGTCCCCTGCCGAGTGCTGTTGAAGGCACGGATGGGCGTCTCTGGTTTGCTCTAAACAATGGAGTGGTGTGGCTGGATCCAAATCATTCATACACAGCGACCGAACTTCCAATCAGCATTCAATCTGTCTTCGCCGATGGCAAGTACTACGATCTCAGTGCGCCGCTACGATTTCCAGCTCACACTTCGAACGTGGAAATCAACTATGTCGCAGTCAGCCTTTCCGCACCGGAACGCGTGCGTTATCGTTACAAACTTCAGGAGACGGACAAGGAGTGGCGCGAAGCCGAAACGACGGAGCCCGTCACGTTTCGGAACCTGCCTCCCGGCTCATATCGTTTTGTCGTTGCTACCTCGGATACAAACGGCGCCTGGTTGGACAAGGTTGCCGACGTGGAATTCACGATCTTGCCGGCTTTTTACCAGACTATCTGGTTTCGCCTCGCAATGATCGCTACGGGATTATTACTGGTTTTTTGTTTGTACCGGTTGCGGCTGCGTCAGGCCACAGCACGCCTGAATGTGAGTTTCGATGAACGTCTCGCTGAACGCACTCGCATCGCGCGAGAACTTCACGACACGCTCCTTCAAACCGTTCAGGGCAGCAAGTTGGTAGCGGATCATGCGCTGCGTAAATCAGATGATATGGTCCAGATGCGCACTGCTCTGGAAAAACTCGCAAGCTGGCTTGGACAGGCCACACAGGAAGGACGAGCAGCACTGAATTCATTACGCACTGCAACGATAGAGGAGAATGATCTGGCTGCCGGTTTACGGCGGGCGATTAAAGACTGCCTGCTCAATGACTCAATCGGCGTTAAGTTTTCCGTGACCGGTGCTTCGAGAGACATGCATCCGATCGCGCGCGATGAGATCTATCGCATCGGCTATGAAGCAATACGTAATGCCTGTGAACATTCCTCGGCGAGTCAAGTGAAAGTTGATCTCACGTACGCGCAGGACCTGACGCTGAAGGTGAGTGATAATGGCTGCGGCATCGAACCGGTTGTTGCAGCCGAGGGTAAGGCCGGACACTTCGGTCTGCAGGGAATGCAGGAACGGACCAGGCGAATCGGGAGTAAGCTGACAATAGATAGTTCTCCAAATTCCGGCACCACGATCACGCTCATCGTTCCAGGGAATGTCATTTTCCGAAAGACGAGCACTAGTCGAGTTGAAAGAATCCAAACCTTCTTCGGCCTCAACAGAGCCGGCGACCTGCAGTGATCTGGTAAATGTTTCTGCTCACTCAGCCCGGAGGGCGATCGTCGGGTTCACTTTCGTAGCGCGTCGCGCCGGTATGTAAGAAGCCGCAAGTCCCACTGCGATCAGCATTGCCGAAACGCTGCCGAACGTCAGATAGTCAGTAGCGGTCACTCCATAAAGCAGGCTTGCCATCAAACGGGTCAGTGCGTATGCCGATATCAATCCTGCCCCTACGCCTATCAATGTCAACATCAGTCCCTGGCCCAACACCAGCCGCAACACGTCCATTCTCTCTGCACCGAGCGCCATCCGGATTCCCAGTTCGCGCCTGCGGAGCATGACTGTGTAATTCATCACGCCATAGACTCCTACCGCCGCCAACACCAAAGCTACCCCGGCGAAAGTGAGCAGCAGCGTCATGTTGAAGCGCCTGCCGGACAGCGATTCTGTAAGCACTTGCTCCATCGTCTGTACGTTAGTCAGCGCTTGCTCTTTGTCGATTGAATAGATCGCCCTCGAAACAGGCTGGACCAGGCTTTCGGGGTTCGAGGCGGTCCGCACCACTAAGCTTACAAACGGCAGCGGCGCTTGTTTGTATGGCAGATACATCATTGCGGACGAATCGACGTCCAGTCCACTTGTCTTAACATCACCTACCACACCGACAATCTCACGCGCGCCTTGCTCGGGGTGAAACGAGGCTGTCAGCCGCCGGCCGATCGGATTTTCTCCCGGCCAGAATCGGCGCGCCATCGCCTCGCTGATAATTATGACAGGCTGGCTGTTATCGCGATCGTAGTCGCCGAAGAAACGTCCCTGTCGCAAGGGAATGCCAATCGCTCGGAAGTAGTCGGGGCTGATGTAACGCGTCTGTGCCATCGGCTGTTCCGCGATTGCCGCTGCGGGCCGGCCTTCAATTGTGAAGGGTTGTGTCGAACCGCCGCCCGTTAACGGAACGGTGGTAGTAACTCCAACGGAAACGACACCAGGCACGGCGCGGATCTCTTCCAGGGCTCGGTCGACAAACGCAAGCCGTTGGTGAGGTTCTGCATACCTGGCCGGCGTTAGAACGACGCTCATCGTTAACGCATTGCTGGTGTCGAACCCGGGATCGACGTTTTGCAGCTTCCAGAAACTGCGAATCATCAGTCCGGCTCCGATCAGCAGGACCAGGGACAAAGCAACCTCGGAAATCACGAGGGCCTTGCGTGTGTGCTGCTTGAGCGAGGTGCCACCGCTTCGGCCTGACCCTTGTTTCAGAGTTTCACTAACGCTGGTCCTGGTAAACTGCAAAGCAGGCATGATCCCGATGATGATGCCGGCGGCGAACGACACTAAAACAGTAAAGCCCAGGGCCCAGGTGTCGATGCCGATGTTGGCTGCATTAGGAAGACTGCCCAGTTGCACCAGCATCTTACTTCCAAATACGGCGAGCAGAAGGCCAAGCAGGCCTCCGGTAACAGCGAGCAGAACACTTTCGGTGAGTAGTTGCCGGACCAACCGAGCGCGCCCGGCACCGAGCGCGATACGCACGGCCATCTCTTTCTGCCGGTTGGCGCCTCTGGCGAGCATCAGGTTTGCGACGTTCGCGCAGGCGATCAACAACACGAAGCTCACTGCACAAAAAAGTACAAGCAGCGCCGTGCGATTATCGCCGACAAGATCCTCACGAAGCGGGATGACCACGGCGCCCCAGCCTGTGTTCTCCTCCGGGTACTGTTGTTCGAGCCTGCTCGAAATCGTACTCATCTCCGCCTGCGCCTGGTCCGGTGAGACGTTCGGCTTTAGACGTGCGATCACGAGATAGTCATGAATTGATCGAGTTTGACGTTCGTTGTCATCCCACGCCAGAGGCACCCATAGATCGGATTCCTGCGGAAACTCAAATCCGTTGGGCATGATGCCTATGACAGTGAAACCTCGGCTGTTGAGAGTCAGACTTTGACCGATGATGTTGGGCCTGGCTCCGAAGGCACGTTGCCACAATGCGTGACTAATCACGACGACCTGATCACGTCCGGGTCGTTCCTCGTCGGGTGTAAAGGTGCGGCCCTGCATTACATTACCGCGCAACACCGAAAAGAAGTCTGAAGACACGGCGGCCCCCAGCAAGGGTAGCGGGTCGTTACTAGTACTCAGGCTCAGGCGCGTGTAAGTGTAAACCGCCATCTGTTCGAAGGCGCTGCTCTGTGCCTTCCAATCAATATAGTTCGCGGGTGACACTGAAAATCTATCGAGGCCGGGGAAGCTTTGCTGAGGCGGCGTGTGCCACACGTGCACGATCTGCTCCGCTTCCGGATAGGGTAAAGGCCGAAGCAGCAAACCGTTGACGACACTGAATATCGCAGTGTTGGCGCCGATGCCGAGCGCGAGCGACAGCACGGTTACTATAGTGAAAATGGGACTATGGACCAGCGTCCGCACGCCTAACCGAACGTCTCGCCACGCGGTTTCCAGGAATTGACCCATTCTGACCTCCCTCACTTTTTCTTCAACTTGCTGAACGCCGCCAACTTCGAGGAGAGCGTTACGCCGGGCCTCTTGAGGCGACAGGCCTTGCCTGAGTTTTGCTTCCGTCAACATATCCAGGTAGGCCTGGATTTCTTCACTGAACTCCTGGTCCACCCGGTCCTTGTGGAACAGGTTACGCCAGAGGCTGGTCAGGCGAGGAATCAACGGCACGACTGCGTCTCCTCATGTGGCCTTTAAGGCTGCGGCGATCGCGAGGGAAATGCGTTGCCAGTCCTGCGTTTCGGTATCGAACTGGCGCCGGCCGGCTGCGGTAAGGCGATAGTACTTTGCACGGCGATTGTTCTCTGACTCGCCCCAGGACGACTGGAGCCAGCCCGCCTCTTCCATCCGGTGTAACGCGGGGAACAGTGACCCGGGCTTGACCTTGAAAGTTCCGTTCGTGATCTGTGCGATGCGATTTGAAACGCCCAGCCCGTGCAGCGGACCCAGAGCCAGCGATTTCAGCACCAGCAGGTCGAGCGTACCCTGCAACAGGTCAACTTGCCTCTTTGCCATGTCTCTCTCCTATAGACGTTCTGTACAAGTAACAGATTACTGTTTTCATATAGAATGTCAATACGAGCGGGCGGAAGACTTTCTTGCGGATTATCCGACGAGCGAAATGGAAGTGAGTTAAATCCTCAACTGGGGGGATGATTCCGGAGATCATCGCAGTCTCTTCGAAGACTTAGGCCGGGGCTTTGTGAATTTTACGTTGGAGAAAGGTACTGCCAAGGAATCAATGCAAAAAGGAGGGGCAGCCCCGAGTGGGACAACCCAGAGTTGTGTGATCAGTGAAACCGGCAAGCTCGGCAGTATCCACCGTTATTTCGCCTGTTCCCTGGCCCGTCGTAATCGTTCCCGCTGACAACCACCATTTAAACTCCGGCTTGGTCGTGTGAATCATTGTGGTTTTCGCCGTGAGCACCAGGGGAGTGCCCGGATCCACTTCAGACGGTCCGTCGATACGAACAATTCCACACGTTTGGGCCCTTGCTGCTGAAGCTAACGTGAGGAACAGAGCGACCGATAGAATTTGAATCAGTCTGCGCATTGAGGAAGGATCAGATGGTTAGATAAAAATGTCAAGATCCTCTTCCGAGAAGGACCGGCAGCCTGAATAGGAGCAGGTTACTTTTTAACTGGCAGGGCTATTGCGGACGTAGAGCGCGTACTGAAGGATTAGCCATCATCGCCTCCTCCCCTGAGTAACGCTAAGAATTCGTCAGACTCGAGAAACCGCCCTAGTGCTGCAGCCGCTTCTTGAAACCCAGTTCGTAGCGAGTTGAGGTAATCAAGATGGCGTCGAAGTCTCGTGAACTGCTCGTCCAGTCGCGCAGAGAGTTCTTCACATTCTTCACGTGAGTTTAGGTCAACGCTCAGCAGATCCTTGTGGATGAGTCGATTCCTCTCCGCAACCAGCATCATTAGGGCGCGCTTACGTTGTGCTGCCTTCTCCGGCGTCACTTCTAAACGGGCCGAGAACGTGATCGTTGGTTCGGACAACACGTCACCTGTCCGTGGCTCGTCCCCTACGTTCTTGCCATACACTCTTTCGTTAAAAGAGTTAGCTAAGTCGCCAAGCGCGGCCTTCTTATGCTTGCGCGATACTTCATCTTGATTCGCCTGCAATTTCTTAAGCGTCCCCTGGTTGTGCAGGGCTGGAATCATGCTGCGCAAAGTGGCTTCAAGATACTGGAAGTTGACTACGTTGCGGCCGATACGTCTGAAGAGTTTATCGCGAGCGGTTTGAGAATCGACGATGGGTTGCATGACTAGCTTCGTGTGTTTTGGGTCACGATAGAAAGGTCCCGGAGGTCTTCCGAAGCCTCCGGGTGCAGAGAGTAGTTCATTCAAACTCAGCCTTCAGCTTCGTGAGGGTTGCTGGACCAGGCAATAAAGAGACAGTTCCATTTTCTATTTTGGTTTGCCGGCGCTCGACTTCCGCCGCCCAGGCTTCTTCGGCTTCAGGATCAGCATCGAGGGTAGCAATCAATCGATCAACAAGTCTTGCTCTATCCGCAGGCGTTAACTGTAAGGCTGCGGCTTCCAGCGTTTCGACGGTTTCAGATTCTAATGCCATCGTTCTCTCCATTCAGCGTCGCCGGCAACCATTTTAAGCGAACATCCTCCCATGAGATCAACTCCACTGTGCCTGCGTCGATAGTGACTAAGCGTCGCTCGATCTCCGCAGCCTCACTCCGTCTTCTTCCCATGAACTTTCTCCCCGCAATACAGCAAAATAGTTGGCGAGGCATTAGCCTCGCCAACTAATTCCAGGCCGCGATCGCGATTATCAGTAGTCGATATTGCCGACCATCGTTATCTCAAACGCCCCAGTACCCAGGTTAACAACCACCACGGCTTCGGCCATTCCGCTCGCGCCGGCAAACCGGCCCGTGCCCCCGACGAAACGAAAAGTAGGTTTATCGGTAGCCGTAATACTGTCCAGAGGTGGTGGATCCAACACTCCGTTAAACTCGATTTGCAGCACATCACCGTTGGCGGCAGTGATTGTCCCTGTCCCACTGGAGAGTCGACGCCCAGGGTGTTCAGGATCATTGGCCGGCGTATAAGTGACCTTCCCGACGGTGGTGCACAAACCAAGGTGCGTGGCATTGCTGGTTGATGTCACGTCAGCGCCGATTAAGTTGCCCTCACCATCGACGATAAAGGTCGCCGCTCCCTTTCCGTTAAGAGCGAAGGGGCGATCGACGGCCAATACGGGAAGAGTTCCCAGTATGAAGAAAGCGGTTAACGCGATGACTGTAAGTTTGGAACTGCGTTTCATGAGAGTTCTCCTTTGATTAATATCGGTTAATGTTTTCGGCCGGTGTGACTCATTGCCGTGTTTGCCAGCCGGCAATATAATTCGCGACGTTCTCGAACTGCCTTTTGAGGCTGTCCTTGTCCCTCGCTAACGCGCCAGCAGGCTCTCAGAAGTGTTTTAGGTTTTCTTAGAATTGAGGTGAGAAAACTCTGATGGGAATCTTAGAGAATTCTTAGAGCCATTATGTCCTCACAAGAGAATCAGTTATATGAATTCGGGCCATACGTGATGGACGCACGCAGCCGGATTCTGCTCAAGGACGGCACGACGGTTCGGCTCACTCCCAAGGCTTTCGATACTCTTTTCGTCCTCGTAAAACACGCATCGCAGGTGGTTGAGAAGGAGCAACTGCTGAAAGAGGTGTGGCCGGATATCTTCGTCGAGGAAGGGAGCCTCTCGCACAACATACATGGCTTGAGGAAGGCGTTAGGCGATGATTCTTCCGAGCCGCGCTATATAGAAACGATCCCGAAACGTGGTTACCGGTTCGTTGCCCCGGTAAAAATATCTCAGGCTGATGAAAAGCAGATCGGTTTCAGTGGCATAGAAGGCGACACCGTGGTTATCGAGAAACACACGTTTGCCCGCGTCGTCAGAGATGAGTTTGAAGAAACGGATTTTCCTACCGACTCTAACGAAACAAAACTCCCCACGGAACATGCACCACATAAGAAGAAGCGTAGGATCCAAGCGGGACTTGTGGCTGGTGCGTTAGCGGTTACAGCCGTTGCGGCATTTGTTTATATGACACGCCCGACTGTTACTGCACCGCCGGCGGTATCGCGTGCCAGGAGCATGCTCATCAGGCTGACCAACAATAACGCCATGGATTGCGATCCTGCCTGGTCACCCGACGGAAGCAGAATCGTCTTCTGGAGCAATCGTGACGGCACGAAGCAAATTTATGTGATCGACGCCGACGGCTCGAACGTCAAGCGACTTACCAACAACTTTGCTGACGATGTAAACCCGAGCTGGTCCCCGGACGGCCGCAGGATCCTTTTCGATAGTGAGCGGGACGGAAACAAAGAGGTCTATGTAATGGATGCCGATGGCGGCAACCAGATCCGGCTCACACGGAACAACGCGGTCGATACCACAGCCACCTGGTCACCTGTTGGAGGCCTGATTGCCTTCGCAAGCAATCGTGATACGGGCCCTCCGTATAATCCATATAACCTGGACATCTATGTGATGAATGCCGATGGGTCGAACGTCAGGAGAATAGTAGATGACCCTGAGTATGATGTTGGTCCGCAGTGGTCACCCGACGGCCGCAAGATTGTGTTTATGACCGGAAGAAACCGCAACTTCGATGTGTATGAAATGAACGCCGATGGGACGGGGCAGAAAAACCTGACTTCCGATTACGATAAATCCGATGGCGCTCCGGTCTGGTCCCTCGACGGCCGCAACATCGCGTTCTCGAGGAAAATCCAGGGCAAGGATCAGATCTTTGTCATGAGCTCCGACGGGGGCAATCTCAAGCAGGTGACGCACGGTTCGGCGAATAACGCGTCGCCCGGTTGGTCCCCCGATGGCTCGAAGCTCATCCTTAACACGGACCACGACGGCAACTGGGAGATTTACATGATCAGCGTCGACGGCGAGTTGGCCCAGCTCACCGATGACGCTGCAGACGACCTCGCGCCCGATTGGTCTCCAGACGGAAACAGGATCGCCTTTTCAAGCAACCGCAACGGCAAGCAGCATATTTATTTGATCAATGCCGATGGAAGCGCGCTCAAACAGATAACAAACTCTCCGGGCGAAGATACAGAACCGACCTGGGCGCCGGACGGCAAACGAATAGCTTTCACGAGCGTGAGAGACGGAAACCCGGAGGTGTATGTGATGAATACCGACGGGAGCAACCCGAGAAGACTGACTAACGATCCAGCCTCAGACAGCTTTCCGAGATGGTCGGTAGACGGCAGGATCCTCTTTACCAGCAATCGAGGAGGTGGGACAGACATATACGTCATGGACGACGGAGGCCAAAACGTCAAAAGGTTGACAACAATGGGAGCCGGTCAAGCGGCGTGGGCTCCGGACGGGAGGAGAGTCACCTTCGTCAGTCGCAGTCGTGAAATAATCGCTCGCGCCTACTGGTTACAGGTATACGTCATGGACGCCGATGGCGCCAACGTCAAGATGATTACGTCGAGTCCGAACTCGACCTTCGTACCGAAGTGGTCGGCTGACGGCAAGGCGATTACGTTTGCTATTGAATATGACGGACTCAAGGCGAATATCTTTGAGATTCCCGCGGAAGGAGGAAATCTCAAACGGCTGACGGCTGGTCCAAAGTTTGATGGGCGGCCGGCATACTCACCCGACGGAACGAAGCTGGCTTTTGAAAGCAACCGCAATGGCAACTACGAGATTTATGTGATGAATCTTCGTTGAAATACTGCGGCGCCGATCTCATCACAATCCTCACCCCGTCCGGCACGGCGAAACCTGGCCCACGGCTGTAGCTGAAGGCACCGATCTCGATCAGCCGCCGGCACAGGCCAACGGTGGCGGCTTCAACAGCAGTATTCGAGGAAGCATCGTCAACTTTATCAATCCGCTTCCGGACGGCGTCAGCGTCAGTTTCAATTTCGAGATGGGCATTCAACAGACCGGATGTTATTCATTCGCCCTCGTTGCGGAAGCATTACCGGCCGGTGGTAGCGATGTGTTCCTGGTGTCGGGCAGTACCGAAGGCGGCTCGGGAACGTGCGCGGCGCCAACTCCGACGCCGACCCCAACGCCAACACCGGTTCCGGGCGGAACGAGTCTGATCATCAGTGAGTTTCGTTTGCGTGGTCCAAACGGCGCGAACGACGAGTTTGTCGAGATCTATAACAACAGCAACAATGCAGTGAACGTGCAGGCGAGCGACGGATCGAGTGGGTATGCGGTGGCGGCTTCCGACGGCGTGGCTCGCTTTGTCATTCCAAACGGAACGATCATTCCTGCGCGCGGCCATTTCCTCGGCGTAAACAGTCTCAATTATTCGCTCTCGAATTATCCAGCGGGTTCCGGTTTCACCGCCAATGGCGACGCGACGTATACAGTGAACATTCCGGACAATGCGGGCATTGCATTGTTCCGCACGTCAAACCCTGTGAATTTCAATTTCGCGAATCGGCTCGACGCGGTCGGAGCGACGAGCGTAGCGAACGCTTTGTTCAGGGAAGGCGCCGGTTTGCCTGTTCTCGTTGCATTCTCGATCGACTACAGTTGGTATCGAAATATTCCCACCAGTGGCGCGGGAGCAGGCGTATCACAAGACACAAACAACAACGCTGCGGACTTCAAGTTTGTCGATACTAACGGCACGAGCGCAGGCGGCGGACAACGACTCGGTGCACCTGGACCAGAGAACCTCTTCAGTCCGGGCCATTTGAACACTGGTTCATCTCTTTCGATTGGTCTGGTCGATCCCGGCGTATCAGCAGGCACCGCACCAAACCTCGTACGCAGCGTGGTCCCGGCGCCGGCAGGTATGGCGGATCTGCGACCGCGAACTTCAGGAAACCTGTTCGTGCAGGTGAGCGGAGGCGGACTCATAATCGTCCGCGGCACGACGCTCGAGCAACCGCCGACACAAGCGAACGGAGGCGGCTTCAACAGCAGCATGTCGGCGGGAACGGTGACGTTGGCTTCGCCGCTGAATGCCGGCAACAGTATCGATTTGCGTTTCCTCTTCGGAGTTCAACAGCAGGGCAAGTACAACTTCTGTGCAGTAATCGAGACGTTGCCCTTCACGAATGCCGCAGTGACGTGTTTCTCAGGCAGCACGGTGCCGGCGTCGGCCAGAGCAGGTGACAGGGGACCAAGGGCAGTGACCACGGATTGATCATTTTCCAGGGGGCAAACTGTTTGGCGGAGGTGCTTGTTTACGCATCTCCGCCAATCACAATTTCACCGCCCGAATCCTACTCTCTTTTGCCTTGCTCGATTTGTGTCCCTGGCTTACGCTCGTCGACTCACAACACTTGCCGCAGACTCACCATGAGCGTTAAGCTGTGCGGGCCAGCCGCTTAAGCGCGTTCGTCGGATAAGAGGTTATAAATGAAGATAGTGCTTTGCTGTTTGTTGTTGGCGATCTTGTTTCATCCGGGGCAGTCAAGTGATAAGAGTGCCCAGTCCTTCCGAATAATACCAATCCCCAACAGAGAACACGGTTTCAGCAACTTCGAGACGATCGCGTTTATGTCTCAAAAAGATCTGGACTCTTTCCTCACGGACAAATCCAGGCAGATGGGTTGGAATCAGAGGCAGGCATTTGAAGATGCCCTGCGTAATGCAAAGCTGGACTTCAGCAAAGAAGCACTGGTCCTGCTTCGACATACTGAAGGATCAGGGTCGGTCAAAGTCGCGTTTGAAACGCCAGTGCTAAAAGGCCGGAAGCTCCTCTGTGAGATCAAAGGGAAACCTATTCCTCCCGGTTATGGCGGAACTGCCGACATGGCGTATTACTGCTTTGCCTTGGCGGTATCTAAAGCTCATGTGAGTGAGGTCGAGTTGCAGGCAACTCAGGGCGGGTTTTCCACTCGTCGTCTGGCCCCGATCGTTTTACCTATTACTGAAAAGTGACACGTACGAAGCCTGTTAAGTTGAGATTTTTAGATGTCGAAAAGTAGCGAGGTCCAAGATCGATGGAATCACTATTACCATTCTGGCGATTGCTTCTGTTGACCAGCACGTTTGTGTTTCCCCAACTGATAGGGGTATTGCTTTATTTCAGACTGGGGCGTAGGTCCAGGCGGCTTGCGTTTGCTGTTGGAGTTTTAGTGCCGGCGGTATTGTTCTTTTTCCTGGCGCCCCTATTCTTTCTTCCGGGAATGCGAGAAGTACAGGAAAGCAGTGGTTGCGGGATGCCGGCGATGGCAGCCGCCTTCATGATATTGGCAGGAACAGCAGCCGAACTTATCGTAGCCGTGCCCCTTCAGTTGCATCTTTTTCGCCGGAACCGAAGCCAGCATTAGACCAACCTCAGCCCGCCGTCAGGTCGATCCGATCTCCTGAAGAGCCGCAGCCAGTTTGCTTCGATCGAGTTTGTCCAGTGGAAGCGCTGTGAATTGTTGGAGCCGGTGGTTGATCTGGAAAGCTACTTCCTTGAACGCGCGATACTTTTCGGCATCAGTTCCCTCCACGGCTGCGGGATCGGGGCTTGACCAGTGGGCCACGATTGGCTGACCCGGCCAGATCGGACAAGTCTCGCGCGCGTTGTCGCAAACGGTAACGACGAAATCAAACTCTACGTCCTGAAACTCTTCCCATGATTTACTGCGAGCGTCCGAGGCGTCGATGTTGTAAACATCTTTTAGAACCTGAATCGCCAAAGAATTCACTTTTCCGGTTGGAAAAGATCCGGCACTGAATACTTCGAAACGCGATCCGCCAAGATGTCTCAACAGATACTCGCCCAAAATACTCCTTGCAGAATTGCCCGTGCATAGAAATAAAAACTTGTACGGCTTGCTTTCCATATCTTTTGGTTAGGCCTCCTCAGATTCAGCCGGCATTAGCCATCGAAACAGCAACGTTGCAGCGAGACCGCCCAGCAGTTGGGCCAGAATAAAACCAGGCGCATCAACCGGACGGATTCCCGCAAACGTATCGCTCAACGCACGCGCGAAAGTTACTGCCGGGTTGGCAAAGGACGTCGAAGCCGTGAACCAGGAGGCCGCGCTAATGTAAGCGCCTACGGCAATCGCGACAACGGCTACGTGCGAGCGGCGCGCTGCGAGGATCACGCTTAGCAATCCAAGTGTCGCAATGAATTCACTGAACAGTTGGGCCATGCCTGTTCTGGTGTGATTAGACACAAAAACCGCCGGCAAACCGAACATCACATTTGCCGCAATGACGCCGCCAATTCCGCCCACGAATTGAGCGAGCAGATAGTATGGAACATCCCGCCAAAACAGGTCGTGATGAAAAGCAAAAGCGAGCGTCACGACCGGGTTGAAGTGCGCGCCTGAGATTGGACCAAAACTTATAATCAAAGCTACGAGTGCAGCTCCTGTGGCCGCAGTGTTGGCGAGCAGGGCCAGCGCCGTATTCCCGCCTGCAAGGCGCTCAGCCATGATGCCCGATCCCACCACTGCGGCCAGCAGGAAAAATGTTCCTAATACTTCAGCAACAACCCGCTTTGCTAACGGCTGATGCATTCGTGACTCCAATCGGTGTTGGCGCACAACACGTCGCCGCAATTTCGGCCCCCGGGGTTTCGGTTTCGCTCGCGCTTGCTTCCACCTTCGTCCCACACTCACAGGGGGCGGTTTCGGCAAGATTGTCCTCGAGCACCACAAACACTTCCCACTCGTTCCCGTCGGGATCGCGTACCCAGGTCTTATCCTGCAGTGCGTAACAGCAACTCGTTTGCATTTCGTCGCGCGTCAACAAACCCACTTCGGTCCAACGCTCGCGAACGGCGAGCACATCGTCGGTCGATTCCACCTGAATTCCCAGGTGCGAGAGCGCCCCGCGTTCGTTAAAAACATGCTGATTCAGCGTCAAATTCAACGGCGGATTCTGAACGTCGAATTTGGCGTAACCTGTTCGCACTTTGCTCGGTTCAATGCCCAAAAGTTTTCGATAAAACTCGAGACTTACGCCCACGTCTTTGACGTTCAGTGCAAGATGGGCTTTCAGTGCCTGAACCGGTGTCTGTTCGTTCTGCATTTTCATCCACTCCTTATAACTAAACTCAAGCCTCGCCATATGCGCCCAAGCGAATATGCGAGCGCAGTATCTGACAGAAATGGATATATGTCAAGCCATATATGTTTTATGTTATTATGCCCGCGTTATGACCAGGAAAGAGAAACCGTTCGATCGTGAGTTGTTCTTTCGGGCCCTCGCAGACTCAACCCGGCTGCGGATCATTAACCTTATCGGCGATCACGAGGTCTGCGTCTGTTTCTTCGTGGAGATATTGAAAACGAATCAACCGAAGATTAGTCGCCACCTCGCCTATTTACGACGGGCGGGTATTGTCGCTGCGCGACGCGAAGGAATTTGGATGCACTACAGGATTGCGACGCCCGAAGGATCAGAATGCCGCAAAAGTGCTGATCGATGTGCGAGAGTGGCTGGCGAATGATCCGGCCATGCAGCAGGATCGGAAACGTTTAGACAACATCTGTTGTGCACCGGAGCTGCCGGTCCAACTGCAAGGCAGTCCGAAGCCTGTGCCGCTACAAGTGTGATTAATGCGAGCCGAGCGGCGTCGTAAGCGGCACTATCCAGCGGGCGGGTAACAGACTCACCTGTTCTTTAGTCAAATCTATATTCGGATCGATTAGCAACTGCGGTTGGCGGCCGTTGAGAGAAACCATCACGCGCGCCCGCACTTCAACATCCTCGTAACCTTCACGTCTCTTCTCTTCCGCAAGATGATGAGCGAAGTGCAGGAGCAGATCCGGCTTTGTAATCATCTTCATCACCTGATGTGACTCCAGGTAATCCTCCGGCTTGATGGTCCAGATTTGTCCGGTTCGCGGATGTGTAACGCTGAAGACTGCCTCGCCGCTCTTTGTTCGCAGCTTCATGTGCCACGCAAAATTATGCCCTTCTTCGGTCCAGCTCACGTTACCCGGATACAGGTAGTGGCGAAGCGGTAACAAAAGCTGCACAGCAAGATAGGCTGCCAACAATCCAACAACCAATTTTTGCCTGGGAAACGAGGGGAATAAAGAGGGGTCACTGCTGGTTGTCTTTGGTTTAGCTTCCGACGGCTGCTCATTGTCAAAGTCTTCTCCTGACGACATGAACGCTCGAGCGAAGCGTCGCAGCAGATCAGGCGGAAAGTAAATCAAGAGTGCGCCCAGCATCAACCACGGGAAGATGCCGATCTCGAATATCACGGCGTTGATGAGATTGAATACCACGGCCGCCGCGAACGCGAAGAGCCGCGTGCGTCGCCACAGGAGGAGGGGCACGACAAGCAGGTCGAGGAGCAGGCCGCCGATCACAAAACTGTAAACTACCCAGCCGGACGCGAAGGTTTGACCAATGCCTGCCACTCTGGTCAGCGGACTCAACCAGGTGCGCATCGGCTCGCCGCCGTATAGCCAATCGCTATTGAGTTTGGCAATGCCGCCGTAAAAATATGGTATGCCGACTTGTACTCGCAGCAACCACAACGTCCATGCCGGAACTACGTCTGAGCGGATTTTCCGGCGCAGCAGCGCGTCAACGGAAAAGGCACGTTCTGCCGGAAGAAAACACATCAGAAAACCGATCAGGCAGACGAGATAGAAGTGATTGAGATAACGTGTCTGGTCCAGGAGAAACGTGTACGTAAAACCTAAAAAAAGGACAGGGGCGGCAAAGCGGTAAAGTAACCCCGCCATCACACAAGCCGCTGCCAAACCGAGCACAAAAAAGTGAACGTACATCCCGCGCCCGGGCCAGGGCTTCACCCAACTGAACCCGTAGTAAGTAAAATTGACGACAGGCTCGACGAAGTAACGTGTGATCCAACCGTGCGTGAAGTAACGATAAACTTCCCACAGCATGATGCCGCCGAAGACGATGCGGAAGAAAACCAGGAATGATATATCGACTGGTTCAAACAGAGCTGCGCACAGTCGTTGCAGGAAATTTGTTTGCATTTTGATCTTAGTTTCCTCGCAAAGGCGCAAAGGCGCTAAGCGCTAACGCGTTTCTAAAGGACCTTCTTTGCGCCTTTGCGCCTTTGCGAGGAGAGCGATCTTCGGATTATACAACCCCTCTTCCCGCGCGGTATGATTCGACCAGGAGTTCCAATGAAATATCAACTTCCCGCTGCTGTGCCCGAGATACCAGTGACCGATATGAACCGGGCGCTGGATTACTACTCGGGCAAACTCGGCTTCAACATAGATTGGGGCGGCGCCGACGGCGGTATCGCGGGAATCTCAAAGGACCAGTGCAGGATGTTCCTCACGGACCATGACTTCCGCGAGCATCACGGCAACGCTGCGCCAGTGATGATCTGGCTCAACCTAAACAGCAAAGAAGAGGTAGATGAACTGTACGAGATCTGGAACGACAAGGGAGCAAATATAACCTCGCCCCCCGAGTCGAAGCCGTGGAAGCTGCACGAGTTCACCGCCTCCGACCCGGATGGCAATCTGTTTCGCGTCTTTTATGATTTCTCCAGAGACTCCTGACAAGCAACTGTAGAATGACCGTTCAAACTCCGCGAACCAAATCGACTTACTACCTGCCACCGCTACTTTTTTCCGTCACACTCTTTATCAGTGCAGCCTTGCTGTTTTGGATTCAACCGCTGATCGCCAAAACTCTGTTACCACTTTTGGGAGGAGCGCCCGCGGTTTGGAATACGTGTCTACTTTTTTTCCAAACGATGCTGCTTGTCGGATACCTTTATGCCCTCGCATCCTCGAGATGGCTCAGTCTGCCGTTACAGGCAGCAGTGCACATACTGCTGCTGTTGTTGATTGCGATTTACGTTTTCCGATCCGCGGTTCACGCACCGGTTCTCACCGCTGTGCAACAGACGACGCCCACCCGATGGCTGCTTGAAAACCTTCTGTTTTCAGTGGGACCGGCATTCTTCATAATCTCCGCGACTAATCCTTTACTACAGAGTTGGTTTTCAAAGTTACGACATCGCCTCGCGGTTGATCCGTATTTTCTGTTTGCGGCGAGCAACGCTGGCAGCTTAATCGCTCTCGTAGCCTTCCCTTTCGTATTAGAGCCAGGTCTCGGTTTGAATGAGCAGTATCAAATGTGGCGCGTCGGGTTTGCGGTATTGGCTACGCTGATTCTTGTGATTGCCGTAGCCCTGAAATTTCTAGCCACGGTGTCGATGGATGGCAAACATTCCGAACCACTGGCAGGTTCGGAAAGCGATGCGAATAAAAAGCTAACTGTGGTTCTCCGTCTTCGTTGGTTGGCACTCTCGTTTGTTCCTTCAAGCCTGATGCTCGGAGTTACAACTTACATCACCACCGATGTAGCCGCGGTACCGCTGCTTTGGGTCATACCCTTAGCTCTTTACCTGCTCACTTTTGTGCTGGCGTTTACAAGAAGGCAATTCGCATCGACCGCATCACTGAATCGCCTGACGATTGTCGCTGCCCTCGTCGCAACACTGATCCTTTCCTCCGGCGCGACAGAGCCGGCATGGGCGTTGATCCTCGCCAACCTCGGCTTTTTCTTTGTGGCGGCACTGATGTGTCACACGCAACTCGCTAACGATAGACCAGCAGTCACGCATCTCACCGAATACTATATTTGGATTGCGGTCGGCGGCGCGCTCGGCAGCGTTTTCAACGTGTTAATTGCACCGGTTCTGTTCACGTCGATTCTTGAGTATCCTTTGGCAATCGTCATAGCCTGCATGTTGCTGCCCGCCGATTCCGGATACGGCGATAGTGAAAACAAGCAAAGCAGGTTTGGCCTTCCTAACAAGTACCTCGATCTTATTTATCCACTCGGTCTTTATGTCCTGGCCGTCAGCCTGGCGATATTAGTCACCTACCTGCGCACCGGCTCTTCCATCGTCAACTTGTTCATCGTCCTGGGCATTCCGTTGATTATCATCAACCACTTTTTTCGGCAGCGGCCGATACGTTTTGCCCTTGGTCTCTGCGCAGTGCTGCTCGCCAGTGTTTATTACACCGAGTACACAGACCGCACGCTCCACGTTGTGCGAAATTTCTTCGGCACAACCCGCGTCACCACTGACTCGATCGGAAAGATCAACAGTTTCTACAGCGGCAACACTATTCACGGCAAGCAATTCGTCGATCAGTCGCGGCAGTGCGAGCCGCTCTCTTACCATCATGAGAATGGACCCTTGGGCCAGGTGATGGCTGTTTTCAATGCCGCTCCTGCAAACTCGCGTGTCGCCGTGATCGGACTCGGAATCGGCGCCATGGCCGCGTACTCCAAACCCGAACAGGAATGGACGTTCTACGAAATCAATCCCGATGTCATCAACATCGCACGCCACACCCAACATTTCACTTACCTGCAAAACTGCGCACCTGGTTCACTGAACGTCGTCGAAGGCGATGCCCGGCTGAATTTGCATAACGCCCCGGAAGGCTATTACGGATTGATTGTCTTCGACGCGTTTAGCTCTGACGCAATACCCGTCCATCTCATTACTCAGCAAGCACTTGATCTTTACCTGTCGAAGCTGGCCCAAAATGGGATCCTGGTGTTTCACATCTCAAACCGAAGCTTGAATTTGAAACCGATCCTTGCAGAGCTGGCGGAGAGCAGGAACCTCGAATGCATCGTTTTTGACGACCTGAAGCCGAGTTCTTTGGAGGGTAAGGATCCGTCTGAGTGGGTGGTGATGGCTCGTTCCTCACCGGAGATTAGTAACCTGTCAATTAACACTCAGTGGAAGCGGCTCGAGGGGAAAGGCGGGCGTGTTTGGAGTGACGACTTTTCAAATATTCTCCAGGCAATCAGGTGACGGTACTGGTCAGTTTGAAAATTACGCCGAAGGCGTTGGCTAAACGCCGAAGGCGTTCGCTAAACGCCGAAGGCGTCCGCTAAACGCTGAAGGCGTCCGCTAAACGCTGAAGGCGTTGGCTAAACGCCGAAGGCGTCCGCTAAACGCTGAAGGCGTCCGCTAAACGCTGAAGGCGTTCGCTAACGCTGAAGGCGTTCGCTAATTCGAGCCCAGGGTTGCTTCAACCCTGGGATCATCATTTCCATGGTGGTTTCAACCCTGAAAGGGTTCGCCGCGATAAACCCTTTCAGGGTTTAAGGTCCAGCTATGCTCAATCCCAGGGTTGAAGCAACCCTGGGCTCGAATTAGCGAACGCCTTCAGCGTTAAATTCAACTGAACCAGTACCCAACGCCTTCGGCGTAATTCAAACTGAACCAGTAACACAGGTGACACTCTGCTTGAACGATTTGCAAAGTTTGTATAAGGTTTTCGTCGTCCAGATATGTTCTGAACATGGTTAACCATCCTGCATTCGGAGACCTCATCATGTCGGAAGAAAACAAGGAAATACTTCGTCGCTGGTTTGAGGAAGTTTGGAACAAGGGACGCGCCGACGCGATCGACGAGATGTTTGACCAAAAGGGCATCGCGCACGGATTGTCGGATGATCCCTCGAAGCCCATAACAGGTCCGAGTCAGTTCAAACCGTTCCACACAACGTTCCGCGAAGCCTTTCCAAACATGGTAATCGTTATCGAGGATATGGTTGCTGAAGGTGACAGAGTGGCTGCGCGTTGCTCCGTTCGTGGTAAGCACGAAGGATACTTCATGGGAAAAGCCGCGACTCAATCTCCCGTCGAGTTTACCGGCATGACAATCGTGCGTATCGAGAATGGAAAGATTGTCGAGGCCTGGAATAACTTTGATTTCATGACCATGCACACCCAGGTCGGACTCTAACGTCGGGCTCTAACTAAGCGACGAAAAGGCACAAATAACACAAGCATTATAGGAGAAGACGGATGAAGTTTGACCTTAAGTCGATCTCTATTTGCACACTGCTGCTTTTTTTCTGTGCGGTGATTGCGCGGGCTCAAGCCATCTACGAGTTGCCGGAAAACGTCGAGACACGCTGGGCCAGCCCTGAAAACCCGACCGGTGCAAAGGGTCGCGCGGCTACGGCCGGCGGCGGACGCAAAGGCTCGCCGACGATTGCGATCAAGGCAGGCACGAGCGCCGTGCTCGCCGAGGCGAAGAACACATCCGGAATGGTGCGTCGCATCTGGATGACGATGCCCGACCGCAGCCCGCAGATGCTGCGCGGCCTGCGACTGGAAATATTCTGGGACGGCGCCGCCAGCCCGGCAGTGAGCGCGCCCGCCGGCGACTTCTTCGGCATCGGTCTCGGGCAGATGGCCCAGTTTGAGTCGGTCTTCTTCTCAAACCCGGAGGGCCGTAGTCTCAACTGTTTCGTGCCGATGCCCTTCCGCACCGGGATGCGCATAGTGATGCGAAACGAGAGCGGGCGCGATTTACCCGAACTCTTCTATGACGTGAACTACACGCTCGGAGATCGACACCCTCCCGGCACGCTCTACTTCCACGCACACTGGCGACGCGAGAACCCGACGAGGCTCCGGCGCGACTACGAGATTCTGCCGCGAGTCGCCGGACGCGGACGCTATCTCGGAACGAACATCGGCGTCATCGTTAACCAGTCAGAGTACTTCAACACCTGGTGGGGCGAAGGTGAAGTAAAAATTTATCTGGACGGAGACGTCGAACTGCCGACACTCGCCGGCACCGGAACGGAAGACTACATCGGCACTGCCTGGGGCCAGGGCCGCTACGCAAATCTGTATCAGGGAAGTCCCGTCGCGGACGAGGCGCGGATGCGATGGTGCTTTTATCGCTATCACGTTGTCGATCCGGTTTACTTCCGGCGTGACGTGCGCGTCACGATGCAGCAGATCGGCTATCTCGCAGATCACAGTCGCGGCGGGTTCTACCGCACGGGTCGCCGGTTATACCGCGCGGGCCCCGGCGAGGTCTTGATGGATTTGACGAAGGACGGCAAGTTTGAACGCTCCGACGATTGGTCGAGCTGCGCCTACTTCTATCTCGATCGTCCGGAGAATAATCTGCCGCAACTCGATGCCGCGGAAAAACGAATGGCGGGGCTTTAACGACAGGCAAAATATCAACGGCCGCCAGCAAGTGACGGCCGTTGAGTGTGGAGATTGTTGTATGAAATTACTTCTTGACCTTCTGTGTGACTTCCACTGAGCTGGTAGTCCCGCATGAATCACCAGAATCGACCGGGCCTCCCGCCATGCCCAGAATAAGTATGATTGATAATATGATGCCAGTCATTTTCTCTCCTTTCGTTGACGCCTCTTGTTTGTTATGAGCGTCGTTCCTCCTACTACTAATCGCGCGAAATATCTTTCAAGTAGACCACCTGCAAAAAATAAATTTTCTCCACTTATCAGGAGCATCGTTAACGTATCCACCGAAACCAGCCATCCACGAATCGGAACGCTCGCAATCCAAATCCTGCAACCCTCCATCAGTTAAATATCCAAATTGCTCAAGTGTACGAATGCAGCATCGATCCATTCGAAAAGCACTGGGAGGAAAGAGTCTCTAAGACGAGACGGAACATCACTTGCCCGGTCAACTGTTTGAAGCGAACCCAGACAGCTTCCCTGTTCCACAATTCGGACACAACTGAAATCAAACTTCCCTGGAGGGGTAACTGATGAAACGATTTCTAATCCTTGCCACGCTGCTCCTGCTCCCGCTTAGTGGCCCAAAGACCTTCGCACAAAGCGGTTCGACGGGTGCGATTGCGGGTAGCGTCACCGATCCGACAACCGCTGTCGTTAAAGGTGCGGCAATCAACGTAAAGAACAACGCCACTAGTCAGGAGTTCTCCGCCACCACCACCGACAACGGTACCTTTAACGTACCGGCACTGATCTCCGGCAATTACACCGTGACTATCACTGCGCCAGGCTTCAAAACCGCTGTCGTGTCTGACGTCAAGGTTGACGTCGGTACACCGTCGAGCGTCAACGTCACGCTCGAAATCGGCGTTGCCACCGAGACGGTCCAGGTGGTTAGCGTTGGCGGTGAGTTGATCCAAACTCAGAACGCCACGGTCGGCACCACGATCACCGGTCGTCAAATCATCGATCAACCGCAGGCGTCACGCGATGCTCTCGACCTCGTGACCTTGCTTCCCGGAGTACAGACTACCGGTCGTCCGCGAACGTCCACCGTCAACGGATTACCGAAAGGCGCACTCAACATCACTCTCGACGGCGTCGACGTACAAGACAATCTGATCAGTTCAAATGATGGTTTCTTTACCTTCGTGCGGCCACGCATCGATGCTGTCGGTGAAGTGACGGTTTCAACTGCAGCGCCCGGCGCGGAAAGTGCGGGCGATGGCGCCGTGCAAATCAAGTTTGTGACGCGGGGCGGAACAAACGACTTTGGCGGCAGTCTCTATTGGTATCGTCGTGAGCCATACCTCACGGCCAACTATTTCTTCAATAACCAAACTCTTCGCGCCGACGTATTTCGGCAAAGCCCCGCGTAACCGAATCCTGCTCAACCAGTATGGCGGCCGCGTTGGTGGTCCAATCGTGCTGCCAAAACTTTTCAACGGCAAAGACAAGGCGTTCTTCTTTGTTAACTACGAAGAGTTTCGCCTGCCTGAGCAGCAACTGCGGCAACGCACTGTGCTCAACCCGCTTGCGCAAACTGGTATTTTTACGACGACCTCCGGCGCCCAGGTGAACCTGCTGAACCTCGCAGCCGCTAATGGTTTCCCGTCAACCCTCGATCCGACAATAGCGACACTGTTGAGCGACATCCGCGCTTCGACCTCACAGGGAAGCATTCTGCCGATCCCCGGCGACTTCAACCGGCAGCAATTCAACTTCGTCGGACAAGGTGGACAGGATCGCTATTTCGCGACCGTTCGCTTCGACTTCAACCTGACCTCGAATCACGCTTTGTCAAACGTCTGGAACTATCAGGAGTTCGGCGGCAAACCAGTCGACTTTCTTAATCAGACGGACCCGGCTTTTCCCGGTTTTCCAAACTCGGCCGGACAGAACTCACAGCGTTGGACCAACGTCACATCGCTTCGTTCAACTCTCACGCCGAACCTGATTAACGAAGCACGCTTCGGAATGCTCGGCGGCCAGTCAAACTTTGGACCAATCGGTCCGGATCAGTTTGGCAACCAGGGTGGTTTCGATTTGAACCTGTTCGATTTGGGAATCACCGATGCTTCCGCCGTCCAGCAGTTTCCGCAACGAGGCAACAGGGCTTTTGGCGTGAACTTCGGCTCCAGCAAACGCAACACGCCAAGCTTCGACTTTTCAGACTCGCTGACCTGGGTCAAAGGCACGCACACCTTTAACTTCGGCGGCAACTACAACCTGATCAAGACTTTCTCGGATGCAGTCAATAACGTGGTTCCGAATGTGAACTTCGGTATCGCGGATGGCGATCCGGCGGAGGATCTTTTCAACACTACTAACTTTCCCGGCGCTTCCGCGAACGACCTTGCAACCGCGGCACAACTCTATGCAACGTTGACCGGACGCGTGACCGCCATCGATCGAACCGCGTTCCTTAATAATGGCAACTACACGTTATTCGGGTCGCAGATTCTCAAGTTTCGGCAGCCACAGTTTGCCTTTTTTGCCCAGGACTCGTGGCGCTTTCGTCCCAACGTGACTCTGAACTTCGGCGTCCGCTGGGAACCGCAACAACCGATCACGTCCGAGAACGACAACTTCGCGAGGACCAGTTTCGCAGGCTTGTTTGGTGAATCAGGCGAAGGAAATCTCTTCCGGCCGGGGACGCTATCCGGTGCTACAACCCAGTTAACTCCCCTCGCCGTCGGAGAGAAACTGTACAAGACCGATTGGAACAACTTTGCTCCGAGTGCCAGCATTGCCTGGACTCCGGACTTTAAAGACGGGCTGCTGCACCGTTTCTTTGGTGACACCGGTAAGAGCGTAATTCGCGCCGGATACTCAGTCGCCTTCGTTCGCGAGGGTCTGGGCAATATCACCCAGATACTTTCCGCTAATCCGGGCGGCACGCTTACGCTGAACAGCGACGTCGATGCGTCGTCACTGCCGATCGGAACCCTCTTCCGCAATCGAGCGGAGCTGACGCCTCCGGACTTCGCCGATACGCCGAGCTATCCGATCGCGGTTCAACCCGGCGACGTTATCGGCGGTTTCGATCCGGATCTCAAGACGGGCCTGGTCCATTCGTGGAACATCGGCCTCCAGCGCGAGATATTCAAGGACACGGTTGTCGAAGCGCGTTACGTCGGCACTCGTGGGCGGAATCTCTGGCGGCGTTATGGCCTCAACGAAGTCAACGTTCTCGAAAATGGTTTCCTGAGTGAGTTTCGTCAGGCCCAGGCAAACCTCGCGGCCAATCAGGCCGCGGGCCGTGGTAACACGTTCGCGTTTTTTGGACAAGGCACAGGAACGCAGCCGCTTCCGACCATGCTTGGTTTCTTCACGGGTTCAAGAGCTAATGCTGACAGTGCCGCGACTTACGCCGGCGTAGCACAGTTCAGCAACACGGCTCGGCTCACCCAATTGAATCCAAACTTCGCCAATCCGGTCGGGTTTGCGACCACTTTGCAGAACACGTTTCTTGCGAATGGAGTCGCTTCAGGATTGCCACTCAACTTTTTCGTGGTTAATCCAACTGCCGGTCTGCTCGGCGGCGGAGTGCAGTCAGTAACCTTAACCACCAACGACGTGGACACGTGGTATGACGCGATGCAGCTCGAGCTGCGTCGTCGTTTCTCCGGAGGCTTACTGCTTCAGGCGAGTTATACGTGGTCCAAATCGTTGAGCAACCTGTACGCGTCGAGCCAAAGCTCGCTGGGCCAGCCATTGACCCTGCGAAGTGAAAACGAGGCGCTGGAGCGTTATCGCGCGCCGCAGGATATAACGCACGGCTTCAAGGCAAACTGGATTTATGAGTTTCCTTTCGGCCGCGGTAAGTGGCTCCTCGACGGCTCGAATGGGCTGACGAATCACCTGGTCGGCGGTTGGGAGTGGCATGGCACTGCTCGTGTTCAGAGCGGCAGACCTTTTGCGCTCGGCAACGTTCAGTTAGTTGGAATGGACGTGAAAGAGTTGCAGGAGGCGGTCGATGCCCGCAAACAGCCAAACCGCACCGTTACCTTCCTGCCTGACGACATCATTCTCAACACGCGTCGTGCGTTCAACGTCTCGGCGAATGGCGCCGGCTTCGGCGCCCTCGGAGCTCCGACGGGCAGATACATCGCACCCGCGAATAGTAATGGTTGCGTTCAGGCGTTTGTGGGTCAGTGCGGCTTCGCCAATCTGGTTCTCGAAGGTCCACGCTTTGTTCGCTTCGACATGAGCCTGGTTAAGAAGATCAGGTTCTCGGAACGAACAAACATCGAGTTTCGTGTTGAAGTGCTGAACGCACTCAACAACATCAACTTCCTGATCGGCGGTACTTCAGCAGTTGACGATCCGAAACTCACGGCCACCAATCTCGGTTTGCAAACGCCGAATTATGGCGCCGCAAACTTCGGATTGATCACGGCCGCTTACCAGGATATCTCGACGACCAACGATCCCGGCGGGCGACCCGTGCAGTTTGTTTTTAGATTCAACTTCTAAAAACCAGCACGAGGAAGCGTCACGAAGAGGCACGGAAAGCACAAAACCATTTCTACGGTTTTGTGACTGATGTGCCTCTTTGTGATTTTCGTTCATAAAAATCCAAATTCATAAACGTTCAACTGGGACGAAGCGACTGTTGGCGGTGACGAACAGGCCTGATGCTTTGACGACTTCGCGGGCACGCTTTTTGCGCTTTCGGAAACAAGATGAAACCGACAGTTCCGCAGAATGGATCGGAGTTTTTAGACAGCAGAATCAATTGTTTGAAGATTCTGGCGTTGTCATTGCTGCGCGAGATAGCGAATGTCGAGCAGACGGGCGAGGGCCAGGGCACTATCGACTTGCACGCCGAGGTACGGCGGTTCGAGGAGGAGTTGATTCGCAGCGCACTAATTCATACGGGCGGCCGGCAGCGACGCGCAGCGCGTTTGCTGGGAACCAAGACCACAACCCTCAACACCAAGATCAAACGCTACAAGATCCAAGTACCTCAAACCGAACCCAACCTGTCTGAGGGTACTGGTTCAGTTTGAATTTAAAGTACTGGTTCAGTTTGAATTTAACGCCGAAGGCGTTGGCTAATTCCAGCCCAGGGTTGCTTCAACCCTGGGATCGAGAATAAGTGGACCTTGAACCCTGAAAGGGTTTATCACGGCGAACCCTTTCAGGGTTGGACCACATGAAAATGATGATCCCGGGGTTGTCGCTGCTCCAACCCCGGGCTGAAATTAGCGAACGCCCTCAGCGTAATTTCAAACCCAAGCTAACTTGTCTGAGTAGTGCTGGTTCAGTTTGAATTTAACGCCGAAGGCGTTGACTAATTTCAGCCCAGGGTTGCTTCAACCCTGGGATCGAGGATAAGTGGACCTTGAACCCTGAAAGGGTTTATCACGGCGAACCCTTTCAGGGTTGGACCATGTGAAAATGATGATCCCGGGGTTGTCGCTGCTCCAACCCCGGGCTGAAATTAGCGAACGCCTTCAGCGTAATTTCACACCGAACCTAACCTGATTGAGTAGTACTGGTTCAGTTTGTATTTAACGCCGAAGGCGTTGGCTAATTCCAGCCCAGGGTTGCTTCAACCCTGGGATCGAGAATAAGTGGACCTTGAACCCTGAAAGGGTTTATCGCGGCGAACCCTTTCAGGGTTGGACCACATGAAAATGATGATCCCGGGGTTGTCGCTGCTCCAACCCCGGGCTGAAATTAGCGAACGCCTTCAGCGTAATTTCAAACCCAAGCTAACTAACTTGTCTGAGGGTACTGGTTCAGTTTGAATTTAACGCCGAAGGCGTTGGCTAATTCCAGCCCAGGGTTGCTTCAACCCTGGGCTGGAGGATAAGTAGACCTTGAACCCTGAAAGGGTTTATCGCGGCGAACCATTTCAGGGTTGGACCACATGAAAATGATGATCCCGGGGTTGTCGCTGCTCCAACCCCGGGCTGAAATTAGCGAACGCCTTCAGCGTAATTTCAAACCCAAGCTAACTAACTTGTCTGAGGGTACTGGTTCAGTTTGAATTTAACGCCGAAGGCGTTGACTAATTCCAGCCCAGGGTTGCTTCAACCCTGGGATCGAGGATAAGTAAACCTTGAACCCTGAAAGGGTTTATCGCGGCGAACCCTTTCGGGGTTGGACCACATGAAAATGATGATCCGGGGTTGTCGCTGCTCCAACCCCGGGCTGAAATTAGCGAACGCCTTCAGCGTAATTCAAACTGAACCAGTACCTGTCTGAGTAGTCGACGACGGATTTCACAATTTCTCACCACAATACTTGCAATAAGCCGCGTCCGGGTCGTGTCCCTCCGCTGAGCATGCAGGACACGACTGTCCCGAAACTCCCTTTTCTCGGACGGCGTGTGCGAGTTCCACCGATACGATTCCGGTCGGGACGGCAATGATGCCGTAGCCGATGACCATGACGATCGATGCCAGCATTTTACCGAGCGGCGTCTTTGGCGAGAGATCACCGTAGCCGACAGTTGTGAGTGTTACGATGGCCCAGTAGATACTTACGGGAATGCTCGTGAAACCGTTTGCTTCACCTTCGATGACGTACATCATGGCGCCGATAATGACCACGAGGAGCACCACCGCTGAGATAAAAACACTGATCTTGCGCCTGCTCGCACGAAGCGCGCGCCGAAGTGTGTCGGCTTCCATGACGTATTCGGAGAGTTTCAGCAGGCGAAACACTCGGAGCAAACGGAGTATTCGAATCACCAGCAGGTACTGGCTGCCCGGCACGAAGACGCTCAGGTACGTGGGAATGATTGCGAGTAGATCGATAACGCCGAAGAAACTCCTTGCGTAACGCAGTGGATGGCGCACGCTCAGGAGGCGAAGAGCGTACTCGATAGTGAATAATACGGTGAACATCCACTCGAGTGCGTAAAGCAGACTCCCATACTGCACTCTGACTTCGCGAATGCTTTCGAGAATAACTGTTGCAACGCTGAGAAGAATCAGCCAGATTAGGGCGAGGTCGAAGTAACGGCCGGCAGGCGTATCCGATTCGAAGATGACTTCGTGCAGCCGCGCGCGCCGCCTGGTAGCTGGACGTTCCTCGGGAGAAGCTTTCTCATGTGCCTCTCGGCTCATTCACCATTCATAGCTTAAGTGGTGTCCACGTGTCGAGTTGATGATCACGACGTTATAATGCGCAGTCGATCACGCCGTTAGTGTTCCGCGGATTCAGTTCTACTGATTCTGACAGTTTTGGATGCCTTGACTCAGGACAAATCAAAATGAAAAAAACCAACTCCTCTAAATCGACCCTCATGAATCTCGGTGTGGCTTTAACGCTCCTTGTCGTAAACGCGTTGGCCGTGCACGCGCAAACCGATCGTAGTAGAAACAGTCGCAGAACTTCAGAACAAGCGGCCGCGCGTTATTTCGAATCAATCCGCAAATCGCCTCCGCAGATGCTGGCTTTCCTCAAGAAAATGCCGAAAGGCGCCGACCTGCACAGTCATCTTTCGGGTGCGATTTACGCGGAGTCGTATATTCAGTGGGGCGCCGACAAAGGACTGTGCGTGCACCAGGTCACCACCGTGCTGTCACAACCTCCATGCGACGAAGCCGCGGGACAAGTTCCTGTAAAACAAGCGCTCACGAATTCAGTTCTTTATGGCAAGCTGATCGACTCATGGTCCATGCGTTTCTGGAACACGATAGTTAACAACGGTCACGATCAGTTTTTCAGTGCCTTCGGCAAATTCGGTGCGGCCACTTACGGGCAAACGGGAAGCATGTTGGCTGAAGTCGCTTCGCGCGCAGCCAGGGGACGCGTGCTCTATCTCGAATTGATGCTGACTCCCGATGGTGGTCTATCAAGTGAGCTTGGGCAGAAGGTGGGTTGGGACGGAGACTTCAACAGTACGCTGAGTAAGTTAAAAAGCAGTGGAATTGCCGACGCGGCGGCAGCCGGGATAAAGAATATACAGACTGCCGAGGAGGAGAAGAACAGGCTGCTGAAGTGCGGCACGCCACAGGCGGATCCGGGTTGTGCCGTGACGATCCGTTACATTTCTCAGGTGTCTCGCGGCGCCGCCCTTGGTCCGGTATACGCTCAGATGGTGACCGGGTTTACGCTCGCTAACGATCCGACTCAAAGGTGGTAGCACTGAACCTGGTCCAACCTGAAGACTCGTTACCATCAATGCAGAACTTCCCGCTGCAAATGCAGATGCTGAATTTCCTTCGCCCGCTTTATCCAAACGCGCATATCACGCTTCACGCCGGTGAGTTTGCGCCGGGGATGGTTCCGCCGGACGGACTGACGTTTCATATACGCGACTCAGTCATGAAAGGTCACGCGGAGAGCGTATCGGGCACGGCGTCAGCGTGATGTATGAGGACGATCCATTCAATCTGCTGCGGGAGATTGTACGGCGGAATGTGATGGTCGAGATTTGTTTGACGAGCAACGACGCGATCCTCGGGATTAGAAAGGAGCAGCATCCGCTCACCACCTACTTGCAGTATGGCGTGCCGGTGACCCTCGCGACCGACGATGAAGGTGTTTCACGATCCGAGATTTCGCGGGAGTACCTGAAAGCCGCTGAAGAGCATGGGCTCGGATACACGCAACTCAAGACCTTCGCGCGCAATAGTATTCAATTCGCATTCCTGCCGGGAGTGAGTCTGTGGGCCGACTCGAAAAGATTCACGAGTGTGGGCCAATGCGAAAGAGATCAGCCGGCAGCTAATCCGATATCCAACGCTTGCAAACAGTTCCTGACTTCAAGTGAGAAGGCACGTCTCCAGTGGAAGTTGGAAGAAGATTTTAAGAGTTTTGAAAGCCAGTACTGAACCGAGGTTCACAATGAACTTCCTTGAACTAACCAGTCTTATCGGCGAGCCGGAAGAATATGCCGAATTTCCGGAGTTCCAAAGCGATACCTGGCCTTTCCTGAAGCGTAATGCGGACGAGATACGAAGTGTGTTCCTGTTTCGGAACCATGGTTCCAGAGGCTTTGGCTGGATGGGCCAGTACCAGGTAATAACGAGAAACATCATCCGCATCGGCACCATGAATGAGCTCACCGAAGCCGAGCTCCTCAAGATACATTACTGGAGCTTTTACGAAGGGCACTTGAATGTCCTTTACCAGGTATCCACCGAGGGTTCGCTCTTGCGTGAACTCTGCAATATGTATCCCGTTGTCGACTTGAGTAGTGACGAGATCGATCAACTCGCGCTCGAGCAGGAAGCTTTAACGGAATTACGAGACTTCATAGCAGCGTCGCCGAAAGGTTTGCTACACTTCGCCTTCTGCCACGACGCCGAACCCTTGATCATTTTCGGAGAGCTCGACGCGTTGAACGCCCTGCTGATGAGTAAACAATGAAGCTGCCAACAGTACTTACCAGAGTTTTGCCGACGCTCAAACGTGCGCAGGAATGTCCCGCGTGTGGTCAGTCTTTCGCTTGTGAGATTAACTTACAGGGTTGTTGGTGCAGCGAAGTAAAAGTTAGCACTTCAACCCTGAATGCACTGCGAGACAAATATCAGAGCTGTTTGTGTCGCACTTGCCTGGAAGCCGCCGAATCCCCGGCCTTGCCTCAAAAGTAATCCACTCGGACCAGCCACAAGAAAGCACAGAAAGCACAAACGATTTATTAATGCGTTTGTGAACTATGTGCGCCTGTGTGGCTATTGACAACTGCTCCTATTGGGCATAGAAGTTAGTCATCCAGTCCAGCTTGTCCTCCCGTATTGCTGAAACTTCATTTCCCGCGCCCCACCACCTCCTAATCACCTAAGGAGCGCTTTATGACTTCAGCTCGAAAAATCCAATCTGCTCTCGGACTCTTTGTTTTGTTGCTGTGCATGTCGCACGAGGGAGCGGCACAAACTACCTGCGCTTCCCCCTGGAATTCCACTTCGGTCTATACCGCCGGCATGACGGCGAGTCTTAACGGAATCAACTACACGGCTAACTTTTGGACTCAGGGCCAAAGCCCCGCCACTAACAATGGTGGCGCCGGAAGCGGTCAACCATGGACCAGCAACGGCCCATGTAGTGGAACGGGTGGCGGCGGAGGCGGCGGCTCATGCGCAACGGTATGGAACGCCACCACTGCTTACACTGGCGGCATGACTGCAAGTGTCAACGGCGTGAACTATAGAGCTAACTTCTGGACGCAGGGCCAAAACCCTGCCACAAACAATGGTGGACCAGGAAGTGGACAGCCGTGGACCATCATCGGAACCTGCAGTGCCTGCACCACGGTTCCTAGCGTGCCTACAGGACTACAAGCCTCCGGAACCACTAGTAACAGCACGAACCTGAGTTGGACCGCTTCAACGGTCGCTGTGAACTGCGTTTTAACCGGCTACACTGTCTTCAGGAACGGTGTCGCGGCCGGCACCACAAGCAGTCCTAACATCACCATCACGGGATTGTCTCCCCTGACAACTTATACATTCAGAGTTGCAGCCACAGACGCTGCGGGGAGTTCCGCACAGAGCGCGGCGATAAATGTAACAACGCTGAGCGGTCCGCCACCGCCGCCACCATCCGGGAAAGTGTTCGCGCCTTACATAGACCTGGGCCTTACTGCCAGTTGGCAACTCCTGAACATTCAGCAGCAATCCGGAATCAGAGTGTTTACCCTCGGATTCGTGGTCGGCAATGGCGGCTGCACGCCGACGTGGGGTGGTGTAGGAGCAACCGTAGCGAATGACACGCTGCCCAATGGCACAACAATACTTTCCCTGGTCCAGGGCGTACGTGCCGCGGGAGGCGATGTGATCATTTCGTTTGGCGGCGCTTCGGGAACTGAACTGGCACTGGGATGTACGACTGTGTCGAGTCTACAGGCCGCGTACCAGTCGGTGCTCAACAAGTACAGAGTCAACTCCAGCACGCCGGTGCGACTCGACTTCGATATTGAAGGCGGAGCGATCCTTGACCAGGCCTCCGTCAATCGTCGCAACCAGGCGTTGGTTGGACTTAAGAACGCAAATCCGGGGCTCGTAATTTCCTACACACTGCCGGTTCTGCCGACCGGGTTGGTGGCAAGCGGCGTAAATATGCTGAACAGCATCAGGGCTGCCGGTCTCAACGTGAACGTAATAAACATCATGGCCATGGACTATGGTTCGGCTAACGACAACGGAGGTCAGATGGGACTCAGTGCGACACAAGCCGCGAGCAACACCCATAACCAGGTGGTGGCCGCGGGCTTGAGCGCGACTATCGGAGTAACTCCGATGATCGGAATCAACGACGTCCAGTCTGAGATCTTTCAACTGAGCGATGCGCAAATGCTGTTGAACTTTGCGAACGCGAACAGCTACATCACCCGACTCTCGATGTGGTCTGTCTCACGCGACAACGGCAGTTGCCCGAACCAGGGCTTTGCTTCTCCTGTTTGCAGCGGGATCACGCAGAGCAACTGGGCATTCTCGAACATTTTGGGGCAGTTTCGGTAGAGATGTTGCCTTAATTGTTTGCTGATAGCGTCCGGCCACAGAAGCACATGAACACAGATGAATTCTGAAGCATTTGTGCTTTATGTGCTTCTTTGTGGCTCTTATCGGACCGGAAAAAGTCTAAACACGACCCGTTAACAAAAGTGGAACTTAAGCGTTAACAACGTGGAATACTTGTGACTGCGCTACACGCAGCGTACTAACGGACTTAGGGAGTGGGCATCATGTTGAAAGTACACGCAAAAAAATCACACGGAGCCGAGGTGCTTTGCCTGGAAGGGCAGATTGTAACTGGCGACACAGACATCCTTCGCCACGCAGTGCAGCTAGCATCCGGCCCCGGCGACATCATTCTCGATCTCGCAAACGTAACGAACCTCGATGCGCACGGGCTTGGAGTGTTGTTACAACTGCGCGAGCAGACGCTGGCACAGGGCGGTCACTTCGAGCTAACTAATGTGAGCAGGCGTTTGTTCAGAATATTCGAGATCACGCGGCTCCATACTGTTTTCAAGCTCAATCGCGCGGTGGAATTCTTCACTCAAGTCGCGTATGCCGAGCGAATGCCTGTCGCTGCCTGATCACTCCGATCGCAACGCCACCAGCGGATCGACTTTCGTTGCGCGACGCGCCGGGATGTAACACGCCAGCAGCGCCACTACAACAAGAGCAAGACCCGTCACCGCGAGAATCAGCGGATCGCGTGTCGGCAATGACGGAATGAACGGCGATCAATAGTCTCGATACGCCGTAAGCGCCAACGCCTCCCAGCAACGCTCCAGTCAAAACCAGCACGGCGCCTTTGCCCAACACCAACCACAGAACGTCGCGAGTCTGCGCTCCGAGCGCGATCGAATTCCGAGTTCTCCGGTACGTTGAACGACCGTGTACGACACAACGCCGTAAATCCCGATCGCCGCCAGGATTACACCAACCGTAGCAAACGCCCCGAGCAAACTTCCCAACAACGAGATACTGCCCAGGCCCTGATCGACCGCCGCTCGCGCCGTGCGAATCCGGTAAACCGGTAAACTGGGATCGAGTTCCGGCAATCGAGTTGCGCAGAGTGTTAGCCGAGCGTTTCCGCATTAGCGGAGGTACGCAGAATGAGCGTGAGATACGCGGGAGCAGCCTGCGCCACCGGAACAAATGCTTCATAGCGTGTATACGGCTCTCCCAGGCTACCGGGAAACGCAAGGTCATTAACTACGCCGACGATTTCGGAATACTCGCCTCTCATCGACCAGTATTACTGATCGCGCTTTCCAATCGGGCTCTCGTTGGGCCAAAAGTTACGAGCGGTCGATTCATTGATGATGATGACGCGCGGGTGATCAGTCACGTCCGCTGGTTGAAAGTACGTCCTTGTTGCAAACGAGCCCCGAGGGTCTCGAAGTAGTGAATGCTTGCCGGTTCATAAAACATTTCCGGATACTTATCCGGCGGAGGCTCGGCTGGCCCTCAACCAGGAACGAACTGCTGCTGTTGAAACCAAAGACCGGATTCGAACCGCCAATTGCAACGTGCTCCACACCGGGCAACGTGCTGCAGGCGATTTTCCAACTCGGTCAGGAAAGCAACGCGTTGCTTCTCGTTTGTGTATTTCTCGCCTCGAAGATTCATGCTGCGCCGTCAGCAATCCATCAACACGCCAGCCGGGATCTGAATTGATGAAGCGGTGCAACCCACGCAGGAACAATCCCGCCGCGGCCAGCAATACCATCGCAAACGCCACTTCGCCGATGATGAGCATGTGTCGCATGCGGTGCTGCGATCGGCCCGGCAGTGGATCCACGCGAGTTCTCTCGCAGCGCCTGGTTCACGTCCGCCCGCGATGCCAACCACGCCGGAACTGTCCCGAAGAGCACTCCTGTCACCAGCGAACACAGCAGAGCAAAGCCAAACACTTTGTAATCGAGTTGCACACTCGCTCCGGGCAAATCCGTGAAAAGACGGTTACTGATGAAGCGAACGGCCCGAAGAGCGATACCAGACTGATTAATCCTCCGATTAGCGCGACGACGATGCTCTCGGTAAGTGAATGTCGCAGCAGCCGCAGGCGACCGGCACCGAGTGCTGCGCGAACAGCCAACTCGCGCGACCGCGCCGCCGTGCGAACAAGCTGAAGATTCGCGAGGTTTGCGCACGCGATCAGCAACACAAAACCGGCGAGTCCGAAAGGTGAACCACATGACAGTTCTGCCGATGCTGTCAGACATAGATCGCTGCAGCGGTTCCAGTCGCACGCTCTCGCCTACATTCGAGGAATTCTGCTTGCCGATATTCGCGGCCAGAGCAACCATGCTTTGCTCCGCCTGCTGAATTGAGACGCCTGGCTTGAGACGACCGAACGCAGAGAGATAATTGTTGTTGCGGTTCGCCTTCCCTTCCTTGGTAAACGTGAGTGGCTGCCAGATATCGATCGGCCCCCAAAGGATCGGATGTTCGAATCCCGGAGGCATCACGCCAACGACCTGGACTGTCTTTCCGTCGAGCTGAATTGTGCGTCCGACTATGTTTGGGTCACTGCCAAAACGGCGCGTCCAAAACCGATCGGTCAAGACAATAACGTTGTCAGCGCCAGGCTCGAACTCTTCAGGTTTGAATACGCGGCCGTGCGCCGGCGCCACTCCCATGAGCGGAAAGAAATCGGCGGTGGCTGCGAGGCTGAGCAAACGTTCTGCCGTTTGCCCCTCTTCGGTCAGGTTGCGGCTGGCAAAGTTGTAGGCCGCCATCTTCTCGAAGACCGTGTTCTTCTCGTGCTGGTCAAAAAAGTTTGCGGCTGAATGCGGCCAGCTTTGCGAATGTGGCGACGTGCGAAATACTCTTACCAGGCGATCGGATTGCGGGTAAGGCAACGAGCGAAATAGAAACGTATTCAGCACACTGAACATCGCGGTGTTGACACCAATGCCCAGTGCGAGCGTCAGCACCGCCACGACGGTAAAACCTTTGTGCTTAAGCAACGTGCGCAGGCTGTAGCGCACATCCTGTGATAGGCTGGTCATACTTTTTCTCCAATCTTTTTACGAGGTGAGTCGCGCGTCAAAGTATCACTTAAAATCAAAACACCTTCCGGGCAGATCTTGTGACAGCTAAAATTCGTTTGGTTTGGGTTCTCGCATCGTCGAGGTCGATGCCTGGGGATGTGCCGTAAGGAAAATCGTTTGTGCTTTTTGTGCTTTCTTGTGGCTTGATTTCCGCGACGCAGTTGGGGAGGCGGCTGATATCAATCGATCCAGCCGCCTTATCCGGTAGTCGTTAATCCTTTGACTCCTCTTCCGGACTCTTCTCATGAGGTTTAACCGCGGATCGAATCACGATGAACTTGTTCAGCAAATCAAACCAAAACGGTGCGCCGAGCGAGATGGCAAGCGCAGTCAGTAACCAGCCCGGGAGGTGCCAGTAGATCGGGTCGTCGCGTAAATTCCACCCGATCGGCAGACCGAGAGACTCAATCTGTTTTTGATTCAATGCATATTTGCATTGAGCTGAGTTTGGGTCGCTGGCGCATTCTGGAATTGGAGTCGGTGACGCGACCGGGGACGGCGCAGGCGAAGGTGCCGGTGAGGGCGCGGGAGAAGCACTCGGCGTCACCGCTGGTGTCGTTCCAGACGGAGGAGTGACCGCCGCTGCAGACGAAGCTTGAGCTTTCGCGTATTCCTGTGCTGCTGAAACCAGTGATTCACGCAGAGACCTGTCGGTGGCGAGCTTTCGGGCGATTGCGATCGTGTCGGCATTGATCGCGATAGTGATTACTAACCCAACAATAAGGATGATGATCTGAGTTCGCCGTTTGTACCAACTGGAAACACGGTCCATCGAACTGTTGAACCAGCTCTCAATATTCTCGCGAGCTTTCGCCACGTCAGTTCCCGCGGCATCTATCAGCGAGGTCAAAACAATTCTGGCGTGATCGGGGAGTGGACTTGTGCCGATTGCGTTCCGTAACGGAGTGAGCGGATTATCCGCAGCTCCGATGGCAGGAGAAGGAGGCGGAGGTGCGGTGAGTGTCACGGAAAAGTTGGCTGGTGGAGGTGTTGCTCCCGCCGCTCCGGACGCCGTGGAGGGGACCACACCCGTAGCACCCGCGGCAGGCGGAGGAGTTACACCGGGCAGAACGAGATCCATCAACGCGAGGGCGAAGGTCCGAGCGGGAATATACGACGGTAACGCTGTGCGCATTAGTTTCCGCTTGACGACGTTCTCTATTCTCGATGTCTCATACTTGCCGCCAAAGAGACTATTCACGAGGGGATGATTGTAGAGCTGTTGCACCACATCGGCTGTGCCCGACTTAGTTCCAGGCGCCAGAAGCTCGCGAATGCCACGCTCGAGATCAATCGCGCGCTTTTTGAGTAGTAGCTCGATTATCTCGTTCGCGGCTGAACACATAAGGCTCAGCAGGAGATAAACGAAGATCAATCCGATCGCTACGTCGAGGATGGTTGAATTGAACATCAGAGAACTCCGATCTATCAGAATTAGACAAAGACTCTAAGACGTACAGTGTTCTGCTGACTTATGACTAAATTGCGGTTTTCATTTCAGTAGTTGGTGAGGAAAACAGGAGGGTTACAGTTGGGCAGGGCCAGTTAGCCTGCCCAATTCAATAACGCTTATCAGGATTCGTCGTAAGGACGCTTGGCCTTCACGGTTACAAACTCGTCTTCCTCGATGATGTACCCGGTTAAGTTGTAACCGTAGACACAACCCGTATCGAGTCCGATGGCTTTCTTCCCACGTCTTGGCTCGGGCGACGGCCAGTGTCCGAACAGGACGATCTTTTCTCCGTAATAGACGTGATACCAGGGCGTACCCTCGTCGCTCTCACGATCCGCGCCCAACGTTCTGATACGAGTCAAATCGCTGGTTGTCTGGGAGTAGAGTTCTACGTTAGGACGCAAACCCGCATGAACGACCAGGTGAGTGCCGAGATCGATCGTAAAGGGCATCCTGTTGAAAAAGCTGGCGTACGAGTCTTTCTCCGCTTTTAGTTCCTTGTGCGTTTCTTTTTGGGTGGAATTTAACTCTACGTCCTCGCCATTCCACTTTCGACGCAAAGCTAAATCATGATTGCCGATCACCGTAGTGAAGCGCGCGTCGGTCATGAACAGCTCGAGCACTTCCTTGCTCTTCGGCCCTTTTGTGATCAAATCGCCGACAGAGACAACCCGGTCGTCATCGCCGAGATCAACCTTCTCCACTAACTCCATCAGCTCGTCATAGCAACCGTGAATGTCTCCAACAACAATTGTCCGGCTCATCCAGTCCTCCGATACTTGTTAACGCGTAATCGGAGTCTATTGTATCGCAGGGATTCGATCAAATTGAGTTTATTCGTAACGCAGCGCCATGAGGGGATCAATCCTCGTCGCGCGTCGCGCCGGTATGTAGCAGGCGAGGAGCGCAACGAGCACGAGGAGTAATGACACGGCCGCCAGAGTTACCGGATCGGTCGCGCTCACACCAAAAAGCAGATTCTTCATCAGACGCGTCAAAGCAAACGACGCAATCAATCCAATCCCCACGCCGACGAGGGCGAGCGTCAAACACTGCTTCACGACCAACTTCAACACGTCACGCGCCTGCGCGCCCAAAGCCATTCGCAGGCCGATCTCGTGCGTTCGCTGCGAGACTGTGTAAGCCATCACTCCGTAAATTCCGACTGCAGCCAACAGGAGTCCAATGCCTGCGAACAACGCCAACAACGATAAATTGAAACGTTGCGGCGCCACGGAGCGATCGACGAGCTGTTCCATCGATCGGATATGTCTGACCGGCACGTTTGGATCTAGTTGGCCCATCTCGCCGACGATGGCGCTACTCAGCGATAATGGCGCCCCGGTTGTGCGCAGGACGAAGTTCGTGCTGCCGAGTACATCTTTCATTCCCTCGGCAGTTTGAGTAACAGGTATGAAAACTGTCGGCGGCGGCGGTTCATCCAAAGCTTCCTGCCTGGTTTCGTTGACCACGCCGACTACGCGGCGCTGTGCGGGGTCGCCATACTTTTCGCAGCCGACGCACAACTGTTGCCCGAGTGGTCCAACCGCTTCAAAGTTACGCCGTGCAAACGCCTCGTTTACGATCGCAACAGGTTCGGAGTTTCTCTTATCGCTTTCATCAAAGGTTCTTCCTTGATGCAGAGCCATCTTCATCACGCGAAAATAGTCGGATGAGACCAGGCGAATTTCCACTGAGCCGGTGAAACCTTCGTCGCCCGCGAGACTGTACGGCAGGTTATACCAGCGGTCGAGCGGGAGCTTATTAGTCACTGCGACTCCTTCGACACCGGGAAGATGGCTTAGTCTCTCCAGCACACGCGCGTAGAGATCATTCATCTTCGCGGCAGTATCGTAGTGCCGGCCCCGCGGCGAGATTCGAAACTCAACAGGTTGCGCGCATCAAATCCCGGCTCAACACTATGCAGATTTGCGAAGGTCCGCAGCAACAATCCCGCTCCCACCGTGAGCGCAAGTGCGAGCGCGACTTCCGCCACCACCAACACACTACGCAAACGTCCGACAGCGCCACCTGAACTGATCTTGCTGGCCGCTTCCTTCAGCGTCGCGTTCAGATCCACTCGCAACATTTGCAGCGCCGGCGCGAGTCCAAACACGATTCCGGTTGCGATGCTTGCGAGCAAACAAAACACGAGGACACGCCAGTCCAAACCGATCTCCTGTGCACGCGGGATCATGCCTTCGGGAACAAGTGGGCGGAGCGTATTCAATCCCCAGATCGCGAATATGAGTCCGGCTAAACCTCCCGGCAGCGCGAGCACGATTCCCTCAGTGACGAGTTGACGAATCAAACGCCAACTACTGCCTCCGATCGCCATCCGAATCGCGATCTCTTTTTGTCGTGCCGCCGCTCTGATCAATTGCAGGTTGGCGACATTCGCGCAGGCAATCAGCAATACAAAGCTCACGGCGCCGAACAGAATCCACAACAACTCCCGAACGCCGCTCGTCATATTCAAGCGCCAGTTTTTAGCGCCGAAGCTTTCAGTCCTTGTCACCTGGTTTGGATAGGTATCGCGGAACCTCTGCGAGATTGGATTCAGTTCCGCACTCACCTGGTCCAACGTAACGCCTCGTTTTAGACGCCCAATGACTGTCCAGTTCTGTCCTTCGCCCGGACGGCTCCGGGTTGACCCGCATCGGCACGAACACATCCCTGGGGCCGAAGTATTCAAAACCGGGAGGCATAATCCCAACGACGGTAACGGCATCGCCGTTGAGGCTGATGGTCCTGCCGATAATTCCGGGTTCCGATCCGAAGCGACGTCGCCAAAATCCGTCGCCCAGGATCACTACACGCTCACCGGCAGGGCTGTCTTCCTGATTCGTGAAGCCACGTCCAATTGCCGGAGAGACTCCGAGCACGCGAAAAAAATCAGCGGTGACAATCAAGCCGTTGATGTACTCCGTCGTGTTTTCATCGGAGAGATAGGTGTTTGATCCCATCGCCTGGGTCGCCGTAATCGCTTCGAAAGACTGAAGATTGTCGCGCACAAAAATGAACTTCGACTCGCTGAGCGCAGACACCTGTGGATCGGTTGGGAAAACTCGACCGATCTCCATCAGTTCTTCGGACGCAGGGTATGGGAGTGGACGCAACAACACGGCATTTACGACCGTGAAGATCGCGGTGTTGGCGCCGATACCGAGCGCGAGTGTGAACGCGGCAATCAAAGTGAAGCCGGGTTTTCTAAACAACATTCGCGCGGCATAGCGTAAGTCCTGTCGCAGATTTGCAATGACCGGTCCGGCGCCGGGCGAGGTTGCCGGTTCAACTCGTACGGATCGTTCAACGCGACGCAGCTCACGAGTCAGTAGTTCGCTTTCACTTAACTCCGCGAGCGCCGTGCGCGCGGCGGCTGCTTCCGTTAATCCATCGGCCAGGAACTCTTCATAACGGTCTTGCACGTGCTCGGCCAGCTCGTCCACGATCTCGGCCTCGCGCAACGGTGCGAGGTTGAGGCCGTGGAGCCATTGTCTAATTTCAGTTTTCCAATCAGGCATCGTCAAATTTTTCCTCGCAAAGACGGAAAGGCGCAAAGAAAATTCTTAGATGGGATTGATTCCGGCTACGCGATCGAGCGCGGCGAAGAAGTCTTTCCACGTTTGTCGTTGCTCGGCGAGTATCTTCTGGCCGTTTGCCGTCAGTTTGTAAAAGCGGCGTCGTCGCTGGCCGGGTTTTTCGACCCAGCGTCCACTGATCAAGCCGCGCTTCTCGAGACGATAAAGCAACGGGTAAAGCGAGGCGACGTGAAATTGCAGCACGCCATCGGAGCGTTGCTCGATCAGCTTTGCGATCTCGTAACCATGCCGCGGCCGATCTTCAACGAGGGCCAGCACCAGCATTTCCGTACTGCCGCGCTTTACTTCATTGTCCAGCATACGTCGTCTCCATATATAGCGTCGCCATATATAGCGCGGAAGGGTATGTAAAGTCAAATTGAGTTTTGGAGTGCGCTTTGGAGTGCGGCGACTTGACGCCGCTTTCAAATCGACCAGTCGCGATCGAATAAAAGCGGCGTCAAGCCGCCGCACTCCAAAGAGGTGAGCAAATTCTTTACGGAAGTGACTTCAGGAATTCGACGACGTCAGTCTTCTCCTGGGCCGTTAACCCTAAACTGAAATGCGTGTTGTAGTGGTTTACAACGTCCAGCAGCGTTGGGAATCGTCCATCGTGATAGTAGCGCCCTTTGTTTGCAGGACTCATGAAGAGACCATTCTCACGCACGAAGATACCCGCCAGGTTCATTGTCTTGTACACGCCGTCGGGTGATCGGTCGGCCTGGAAACTATCGATGCCGATTTCCTCCGGTGTGTGCAGGTTCCAGCCGGGCTCGGTCCATAAGGGCGTAACATGACAGTCGTTGCACTTGGCTTTACCACTGAACAGATCTTCCCCGCGCGCTGCTGCTGCGACATTAAAGTCGACTCCCGGTTCCGGCGCCGGGGCAGGAATCGCCAGTTGATAGAAATGAAGCGCCGGTAGTTTCTTTGTTATGCGATCTTGTTCCGGCGCGATATGTGGTAGATCGCCGAAACCGTTTGCGGCTGCGATCGGAAACTTCGCCGCGTCGTTTAAGCGTGGATCAAAGAATCGCCCGATGCCACGCATCTCGAGAGCTGCGACAAAGGCATTCCAGTAACTCACACTTCCCCACGATCCGGTCCACGTATGCTCATTGTAGCCGGCAAGACCAAACGCGTTTGGAATCAGAGTCGCCCCGGGAACGTTTGTTCCCGTAACTACTCCATCAGTCACCTGCTGTGGATTGAACGCCTTGCCGTCCAGATTTAACTCCGCGTCGAATTTGCCCGGCCCCCAACTACTCAACACGGCCCGAACCGTATCCTGGCTGACGCCCAGCAGATTTGCGAACGCGCTAAGATCCGGCGCGGCGGCGACGATCTTTCCGACGTCGAGATCGCGATTGGCCCAGCCGTCGAGTCGATGACCGATGCCGAACGCAAATGAATTGTCTACGGTCGAATGACAGATTGCGCACGTGATGCCGATCGAGTTCAGGTTGTTACCTTCGAAGAAACCCTTGAGACCGACCACGGCATCCAGTTTCAACAACGCAACCGTGGTGGCCGGATCGTCAAGGTTTACCTGGCCTCGTCTTAACTGATTGATGAGCGGGCGCGGCAAAGCATCGACGTCAACTTTCAAACCGAGACTCAAAGCCGTAGCCGGACTTATGCCGGCGCCAACACCGCCGAGAGTCGCACCTTTGATAGCCTGGTGAAGCTGAAGCGAGCCGCCCCAGAACGCTTCGTCGCCGAATGTGTCGAAGCGGAAAGTGTTTCTGCCTTCTTCAAGGAAGTTATTTGCATTCGCAACAATTTGCGCGTCAAAGTTTCTGAGCTTTTCTCTTTTTGCATGACTCTGAGCCGGCGGGCCCTGTTTGAGAGTTGCAGGTGCTTCGGCATGTCCTCTATTAACGACCACCAGAAAGGTTGCTGCGGTCGCGAGTACCAGGACCACTGCGTATAGGCCTCTTACCAACATGATGCTTACCTCCGATCGAAACCATTACCGAAAATGTTTGGGTGAAGGAGAAAACAAAATCTCCAGACTTTGCATAGTGGGCCGCGCAAGTGCTACTTTCCTGTGAAAGTAAGCACCAACTAATTACGCCCCAAAAGGGGAATTATGGGGCGATTTGTTAGGGGATTTGCGTTTTAGGATACGCCCTAAAAAGACTTCTGTAAAGAGGTAAAAACATGACGGCCGGCAATGGCAACGGATTACGTTTCCCGTGCGAGTGTGTATCGAATTTACCGGGTGGTTATACAGACCCATGGGCAGACATTACCAAAAGAAAGTTACTGCCTAACGGAACTAAAGAGCAGGTTTTAACTCTTGTGGCCCGTGAGCCAATGACAATTTCGCAGTTGGCCCAGGCGCTGAATTTATCGGCGCCGAGCGTTCATACACATATCAACGACATGCTCAAAAGCGAACTCCTGCGCGAATCAAAAGAGTTCGAGAAGAAACATCCAACCGAGCGTTACTACGAACCAAACTTCCCGGTTTTCAAGGTGGAGGAGTGTGCGGAATTTCGATCGCTCTGTGAAGAGATGGCTGCGGAGTTGGTAACTCTTTTTGAGAGTCGACTCCCAAAGATGGAAGAAGCGTTTCGTAAGACTACTTTGGCGAAGCAGGGGTGGGATGTTTCCGATGTCACGCAATGTCTATACGCAAACATGTATCGCGGTGCGCGGACGTTGCTGGAACGGCGGCAAGTACTTGCCTCGCCGGTAACACACGCGAACGGGGCAGAGTGGATCTTTTGGGCAGAAGAACGGGAATGAGAGCACTAGGAATAAGGTTAAGTACCGAGGGAATATAGTTGACCGGCAGGAAGAACAGGTCAGGAAGAGGGGCTTGCCCCCGCTTTCCCGAACAGCGGGGGCAAGCCGCCCTTCCTGACTTGTTCCTTTTTGCTTCAGGCATTTCACGCTGATGGTATTAGCTCCAGGTATCATCCGTTACGGTCTGATTGGACCAATACTAACGAGCGCAGTCATGGTGCTGCTGCTCGCTGTCATGCCACTCGCGCATGCTCAAAATGCGAATGACGACCCCAATCTCCAACGCCTTGCCGATGCAGTCAAAGCAATCAGCGGAAATGAACTCCCGCGCGCGGAAGAGCTTCTGAATTCCGTGCTCGCCGCTTTGCCGAACGACGCCGACGCGTTAAATCTGCTCGGTGTCGTTCGTGCGCAAGCAGGATCGCAAGGCAGAAGCAGAGCGACTATTCAAACGTGCTCTCGCCCGTTCGCCCTCACATCTCGGCGCTCACATCAATCTCGGCGAGCTTCTCTTGACGACCAACCGCGGCGCCGAAGCAATGCAGATTCTGCTGCGCGCACACAAGCTCGCGCCTGACCGTCCTGAGATAAATTTGAATCTCGCGACACTGTACGCGGAAAAAAACAATTACCAGCAGGCGCATGAACATCTGCGTCGTCTGCCCCGCGAAAGCTTCACTGACGACTATTTTCTTTTAATGCTCAGAACCTTAATAGGTCTCAAACGCGCCGAGGACGTGCGAAAATTAGTGCGGCGAGTTTCAGTCGTCGAACTCCGGAACACCGCAGACGCAAGCCGAATTCGCGATGCTGCTTGCGAAAAATGGCTTCAACGATGACGCTAACGCCCTGAGCAATCCTGCAATACTCGCCTATGAGAATAAAGCCTGACGATGTAGCGACGCTACGTGCCCTCGCCAGAGTCGCGCGCTCAACCGGTAATCTGGAAAAAGCGCTCTCACATCTTTTAGCAGCACGCAAAGTCGCCCCAAACTCCACCTGGTGCTCTACGACTTCGGCGTCACAACTTTACAGATGGATCTGATCCTCGATGCTCTGCCGGTCTTTGAGCAGTTGCATCGTGATTACCCGCGTGAACCTGCTTACCTTTATGGCCTCGCAGCCGCGCGTTGGAAGAAAGGCGAAATTGTGAAGACGACGCGTTTAATGAACAACTATGTTACTCTCCAACCGCGCGACGCTGCCGGCTTTTACCTGTTGGGCGCCGCATTGCTTCGCCAGGAAAAATTCCAGAGGCGCAAGCCGCGCTGCAACGTAGTCTCAGTCTTAAAGCGGATCCCGACACTGAGTATCTGATTGCGATGACTTTCGAAAAGCGGGTAACCGTACCGCCGCTATCGAGCACATATCGCCGGATCGTTAACTCACATCCTAAGCACGCCGCCGCACATGCCGCGCTCGGAACTGCTTATCGTGAAGCGGGCAGCTACGCTGAAGCTCGTTCGGAACTCGAGCGGGCTGTTGAACTTGATGCCGACGACCTGCGCGCGAATTACCAGCTCGGATTGGTTTACGCAAAACTCGGCGAAAAAGAGGCTGCGAAAAGAATGTTTGATCGTGCCGACGATTTGCGCAGCCGTCAGCGCAGCCAGGAAACTGTTATTCTCAAGTTGATCGACGCCGCCGTAACGAGCCGTATCCTTCAGTAAGATTGACCTCACTGCGTGCAGGACCATAACATGACGCCTCTCGATGACTTCAGTGCCACTGATCGACTTCGAACAAAAGAAGCTATGAGATAAATGTCCGAAGAAGCCTCAGCTACTGAGCGACGCGCGCAGAAAATTCTGCAGGAACTGCTGCGCGCCGGTAAGGTCTCTGTGCTTTCACTGGCGAAACGCCTGAAGGTTTCGCCGACGACGATCCGTCGAGATCTGGGCGAGTTGGAACAGCGCGGACTACTCCGGCGCAGTCATGGCGGCGCGGTCCCATTCAGCCAATGCTTTATGAGCCCTTTCGTCACATTTCCTATTATCACGAGCAGGAGCGACAGCGGGTGCGGAGAAACGTCGCATCGGTCTGGTCGCGTCTGAACTGATAAGCGATGGTGACATCCTCGCAATCGGCGCCGGAACGACGGCGACGCAGGTTGCGCGCAGCGTTTGTCTTCATAAAGGAATTACCGTTTTGACGAATGCCGTGAATGTGGCGATGGAGTTGAGTCACCGCGATGATCTGAAGGTCATCGTTACAGGGCGGATTTCTGAGTGGAGACTGGTTCGCGCTCGTTGGTCCGGCAGCTATCGAAAGTGTCGGCGAGATTTTCGTAGACAAGGTATTCATTGGCGTTGACGGCATCCACGTCGAACATGGTCTAACTACGAACTATCCGGATCAGGCCACCATTCATCGGGCCATGATGCGCCAGGCTCGCCAAAAAATCGTCGTGGCCGACCATCGGAAAATCGGGGCCGTTGGTACCGCGCTGATCTGCCCGCTCGAAGACGATAGACATCCTGATTACCGACAAGGGCGTGTCGGACGAAGCTATAGCGCCATTCGTCAGTATGGGGATCGACGTCCACCGCGCTTAATCTTTGCCACAAAAAAGCACAAATAGTTTTTTCTCATGCATTTGTGCTGTATGTGCTTCTTTGGCTAATTCACTGGCGATGGTGGGCCAACCTTCCGAGTCCCACCGAAGAGGTGCAATGCGTAGCGTGGGGACTCCGCGCCACTCCGTATCGTAAGCGTGGTAGACCAGCTTCTCACCATCCTTATCTTGCAGGATCGAACAGTGCCCCGGCCCGGCCCAGCGACCTGTCGCCGGCCACGACGAGTGTCCCGCCACCATCCATCATGGGTTTGCCGCTTCGATCGATGTATGGCCCAGTGAGCGCTCGCGCGCGGCCAACGCGAATGTTGTAGGTGCTGTCTTTTCCACGACAACAGAAGTCGAAAGAAACAAAGAGGTAGTAGTAGTCATTTTTGCGAATGATCGTTGGAGCTTCGATTGCGCCTGGCAACTCTGCCGATCCGTGGCCTGCTTGCCAGTGAGTATAGAGTTTGATCGTCGAGGACAAGCTTGCCGGTTGATCTGTCGAGCTTGCGGAGTTTTATGCCTCCCCAAAAACTTCCGAACGACAACCAGGGCTGATGCTGTTCATCAAGCACAACGTTTGGATCGATCGCGTTCCAGTCGTCACGCGACTCGGAGCTGATGACTTTTCCCTGGTCTACCCACCTGTATTTTTCACTCGCCGGATCGAGTGTCTGATTCGTCGCGAGGCCGATGCTGGAACGATTGCTGCCAAAAGTGGAAGACAGAATAGTAAAGGTGAAATTTGCCATTGAAGTATGAGACGTCCGGAGCCCACAAGCCTCTGAGACCCGGCACATCCTTTACGGCCCATTCCGGGAGGTGAGCGAATACGTCGCCGCACAAACGCCAGTTGACCAAGTCTTTCGAACATCTGATGGCAATACCCGCCCTGGTCGAAAACAGATAGAAGGTATCTCCATCCTTAATGATGCTCGGATCATGAACCTGACGGATGTCGCCGCGGAGTTCTCCGGGCCCGACGGAAACCTGCCCAACCGCCATCGTCAAACGCACCGGCAACAGCAAGCAAGAAACCGTGCAAATCATTAGAACACCGGCCACTTGCACGCGCTGAGACAAACTTCTTTTGTGCTTTGTGTGTTCTTGGTGGAGTTTCAAAATTAAATGAGTGTACCACGCGAGATAATTCTTGACTTCGTGCTCATTTGTGGTGTAAATGAGCAAACCCCTTATTCGATTCGGGAAGTTTTACACATAGACAGCTACATTTTTCGTCCGCATTTCCGTTGAGTCTTTAATTCTCTGGAGGTGGTAATGAGAGCCAATCGTTTGACTATCGTCGGAATGCTCGCGCTTATCCTGACGTGTGTCTCGTCGACGTTTGCCCAGTCCGATCGCGGTGGAATCACCGGGAGGGTAACTGACCAGACCGGCGCCGTCATCCCGGATGCAAAAGTGACGGCCCTGAACACCGAAACGAGCGAAGTTCGCGAGGCAAAAACCAATGGCGAAGGCAACTACACCATCCCACAATTACAAGCGGTGATTTATACGATCAGGGTGGAAGCGCCGGGTTTCAAAGCCGCGTCGATCGAAGGGATCAAAGTTCCGGTGCAGGTCGTCCGCACCGTAGACGTCACCCTTGAAGTCGGCGAGATCGGCAACACGGTAGTCGTGTCCGCTGATACTGTCCCGGTCCTGCAAACTGACACACCCGCGAGTCAGCTCAACGTCAGCGAGCGCCAGGTGCGGGAATTACCCCTCCTGGTGGCTTCCGAGAGCGGCGGACGCTCGCCACTATCTTTTATCTTTCTCGACAGCAGTGTGGTGTCAAACGATCGAACGGCAACGGGCGCGACGTCCGGCAGCACGGGCACGAACGCAACCAACTTCCGCATCAACGGCGGGCAGGGTCTCGGCGCGGACATCCTGATTGACGGCGCTCAAACACGCCGCGGCGAGAATGGAACGTTCTTCTCCGAGGTCGCGCCAGGACCAAACGCCTTCCAGGAATTTACGCTTTCAACCAGCAGCTACTCGTCGGAGTTTGGCAATTCGTCAGGCGGCGTCGTCAACTTCACGATCAAAACCGGCAGTAATGATTTCCACGGTGAAGCCTACCTGTTTCACATCAATGACGCACTAAACGCAAACATCGATCGGAACCGGCTCCTCGGCTTTGATAAGCCGCTCGATCGGCAGTTCGATTATGGCTTCAGCGTTGGCGGGCCTCTCATCCTGCCGCGGTTCGGCGAAGGTGGAAATGCATTCTGGAGTGGCAGGAACAAGACATTCTTCTTCTTCAACTATGGTGGTTATCGCACGTCGCAGTCTGAAACAGTTGAACTCACTGTTCCGACGCTGAGGATGCGCCAGGGCGATTTCGGCGAATTGCTGACCGACCCTTATGTGCTTGGGTTCTTCGGCGGGCCGGTTCAGATTTTCGATCCGTCCCAACCCGTTGGCGCACGCACGGCGATCCCGGGTAATCGACTGGATCAATATCTCGGCGGTGCTCGCATATCACCAATCGGTCAGAACTTCGTCAATCTGTTCCCGCTCCCGAACCAGACGGGACCGAATGGGTCAAGCGTTTTTCGCAACTACCGCGCGAATTCCAATGCGACTGCCGAGACGAACTACTACGTAACGAAGCTCACGCACAACATCACCGATCGGCAGACGCTGAATTTCAGCTACACATTCCGAAAACTGCCGAGCGTGAAAGGCGGCTTCCCGCGTTTTCCGGAGCCTTACGTGGCGCAAGGCGTTTGGGACCAGATCTTCAAATCGTATTACGCGCGTCTGCAACACGACTGGGCTCTGACACCATCGTTTATCAACCACTTCAACGCCGGCTTCTCGCGCTCTGACGTTACGAACGGTAACTTCACACGCGGCATACCGGCTAGTACGCTGGGCCTGAGTCCGACCGCGACGCAGAACTTCGGCCTGCCTCTGATTGGTTTTCCCGGTTACGGCGACCCGGTAACTTCGACCGACCCGCGGGCATATCAGGCGGGTGGTTCTACTTTCTTCGATAACCGCGTTCGCGATAACTCAGTTCACTTGAGCGACGTCGCGACTATGATCCGTGGCCGCCACACACTGAAGTTTGGCGGTGAAGTACGCACGCAGCAGTTGAACAACGCCGCCCACTTCGACATCGGCGGTAATTTCAACTTCCGCAGCAACCAGACCGGCAACAATAATGACTTCAGGCGAGGGTTGGCCCATCGCCAGCCTTATAACCGGCAGACCCGAGTTTTCATTCAACAGTAACCAGACGATCGATCCCGCACTTCGATTCTTCTCCAATGCGTTCTTCGCGCAGGACGACGTTAAAGTGACGCCAAAACTGACGCTGAACATCGGCATCCGTTATGACTACGGTCGTCCCAGAGAAGAAGCGCGCGGCTTTTTCCGCGGCTTTGATCCGGACACACCCAACCCTTCAGCCGGCGGACGGCTCGGAGCAGTCGTCGGAGCTAACGGTCAGGGCGGTCTCCAGGCTGAGAACTTCGGACTGGTCAATCCGGACCGCACCAATTTTGGACCACGCCTGGGTTTTGCTTACTCCATCAACGACAAGACAGTCGTACGCGGCGGCTACGGAATTTATTACGCGCCCGTCGTCTACAACGATTTCGGCAACACCGGCGTGCTCGGTTACAGTCCCGGCGCTGTCAACATCAACGGCGGTCTGGATGCGTTCATCACGCTCGATAACTATCCGAATGTGCCCCTCGCCAATCCCAACGATCAGGCGGTGGGCCAACTCGACCGCACCGATCTCGATTACTTCGATAAGGATTTCAAGACGGGTCGCACGGCGCAGTACAGTCTCGACCTGCAACGCCAGTTGCCTTTCGACATGGCGGTTCAGGTCAGTTACATCGGCAGCAAAGGCACGCGTCTACGCTCAAACTTCGATCCGATCAACAAGATACCGCTCAACGCGCTGAGGCTCGGTCTTCCGTTACTGCAAAAACCACTCGCGGACGTTACGCCGCTCGAACGACAGTTTGCAGCGAGCGTCGGCGTTCCTTTGGCCGCAAGTCCTGATGCCGTCTATCCGGGTTTTGGCACTCAGGGCGGTGCGTTCTCTCGAACCGTCGCACAATCGCTCAGACAGTTTCCGCAGTACGGCATTATCAACAACCGCCTGGAAAGCCAGGGGCAGAGTTTTTACAACGCCGGGAAAATTGATTTGACGCGGCGTTTCTCAAACGGCGTACAGGGAGGACTCTCCTACACGTTCGCTAAGTTGATTACGGACGCAGGCGAAGACATCTTCGGTGATTCTCCCCTCAACGGAGTGATCCAGAATCCATTTGACCGCAGACCGTTGCGCTCAGTTTCGCCGAGCATTCCTCCGCACTCGCTCGTCTTCAACTACATTATCGAGTTGCCGTTTGGTAAAGGCAGGCGATATCTGAATCAGTCCGGTTGGGTTAATCGCGTCGTGGGAGGGTTCCAGGTGACTGGAATTCACCGCTACCGCAGCGGGCCTGCCCTCACGCCATTTGTCGCGGGCGGACAGAGAGACTTCCTGCAACTCGCCGGTTATCTCGGAAACTTGCGCCCGAATGTAACGGGACAACCGTTCTATACGGACATTTCCGCCGGCGGCATCAACTATCGTTATCTCAATCCGGCGGCGTTTGCGCGCCCGGTGGATTTCCGCGCGGCCCCACCGTTCTCACTGGACGGCGGCGCCACAGTGAATCCGGCATACGTTGCTTACTATTCCGACCCGCAACGATTCTTCGGCAATGCCGCACCGACCTATTCAGGCCTGCGCGCACAGCCGTTCTTCACTGAGGATTTCAGTCTCATGAAGAAGACTGAGATTTCGGAAACCACTTACTTCGAGATACGTGCGGAATTCTTCAACGTGTTCAATCGCGGTCGCTTTGGACTCGCAAACGTAAACGTCGACGACGTGAACTTCGGCATCTCGGCACGAAACGGCGACATCTTCCAGCCGCGTCGAATTCAGGTTGGCGCGAGGTTCGTTTTCTAGTGACGTGACGGGTAAGGCCACAACATGTCTCTTTTGCATTATCTGCCTTGTTGTGGCCTTTCACGTAAGTCACGCGCAGACAGTCCAACAAGCAAAGCAATTCGTCGATGAAGGCCTGGCGGCGTTCGATCGCGGTGACACGGCCGCCGCACGCGACTGCATTTCTGAAAGCCCTTCGCCTCAACGCCAACGAAGTCACTGCTCACACGTATCTCGGCATCATCGCGGACGGCGCCGGCGATCTGAAAGAGGCCGAACGACACTTCGCCGCCGCAGTCAAAGCTGAACCTACACGCGCATCGGCGCGAAATAATTACGGAGCGATCCTGATGCGAACCGGCAGGCCCGCTCTTGCTGCCGCTGAGTTTGAGAGATCGCTCAAGCTGGACCACGATCAGCCAAACGCCTTAGTTAATCTCGCACAAATACGGTTCGCAGGCGGCACGCCTGATGATCTGCGCGCGTCTGCCGAGTTGTTCAAACGTGCTTTCGCAATCAAGCCCGATGTCGAAATCGCACGTGCCTTGACCGTAATATCGTTACGTCTCAAGGACCACGCCGCCGCATCGACTTATTACCAGAACTACCGTACGTCCATAGATCAGCAAGGCGGAACGCATGCCCACACACCCGCCGCGCGTGCCGAACTCGGCGCCGCACTCTTCGAAGCCGGACTCTTGAAAGAGGCTGAAACTGAGTTGACCGCGGCGGTCAGTTTAAATAACGCCGACACTGAGTCGGTTGTGCGTCTCGCACGTGTTTACCTCGAGCGCAACGATCTGCCCGCGGCCGGCCGGACCCTCGAAGCATCAGTCGCGCGCGGCAACGATCCCGCTCCTGTCTATGCTCTGCTGGCAGAGGTTTACGAGCAGAGCGGACACATTGAAAACGCGATTCCCGCAATGCGTCTGGCGATTCAACGCGATCCGAAGTCTGAGAAGTATTGGTTCGATTACGGAGTGCTGTTGACTAACTCCAACGCGCCTGGCGCTGCCGTGATCAGGCTTGAAGAGTCGCTCCAACTATTTCCGAAGTCACCACGTCTCTGGTTCGCACTCGGATTTGCCAATTTCCGACACGATAAAAATGAAGAGTCTGAGCGGGCTTTAAGGAAGGTGCTCGAGCTCGATCCGAAGTTTGCACCAGCCCTTGCCTACCTCGGGTTGCTTCGAGCAAAGACAGGCGCATACGACGAAGCGCTCACGTTGTACCAAAATGCTTTGGCCGCGGATCCGAAACTCGCCGTGGTCCATCACCTGATTGCGGAAACGATGTTGCAGCAAACGAATGCTGACTCGCGGAGTATCGAGAAACATTTACGACGCGCCGCTGAGATGGACCCAACGTTTATGCCGGCTCGTCTCTCGCTCGGCAAGCTCTTCATGCGCTCGCAGCGTTGGGCCGAAGCCGTAGCGGAGCTCGAGCAGGTCGTCAAGCTCAGCCCCGGAGTTACCGACGCCTATTACCAGTTGGGCCTCGCATACGGCCGGCTCAAACGCAGCGCCGAGGCACAGTCGGCCATGGCTACCTTCAAACGTCTCAGCGACACAAAAAAGCAGCGCGAAGACGAGGAACTGCGAGCAGTCGTCAAGCGATTAACGAATGTGCGTTTTTGACAAGACATTCTCGCCAAGGCGCAAAGACGCAAAGGCGCAAAGAAAGCCTTAGAAACGCGGTAGCGCTTCGCGCCTTTGCGCGAGATCTTCTGGAGCCTGAATTGAAACGACGTAAATTCATTTATGGTGCGGCGGCGATTGCCGCCGGTGTGATGGTGGAGCGAGCGGGCGGCTTAACGCACTCGTCGCATGCTGCCGATTCGCGTATCGAAGTCTTGGCCGGCGAAGAGATCGGCACGATCAGCCCCAACATCTACGGCCATTTTGCCGAACATCTGGGCGGCGTTGTCTACGACGGCATCTGGGTTGGAGAAAACTCGAAGGTGCCAAACACAGGCGGGCTCCGCACTGCCCTCGTCGACGCGCTGAAACGGATCAAAGCGCCGGTGATACGTTGGCCCGGCGGGTGTTTCGCGGACAGTTACGATTGGCGCGACGGTGTTGGACCACGCGCTCGCCGTCCAAAACGAACAAACTTCTGGGTCGACGCGCCTGAATGGCCCAAAAACGCTCCCGATGGTCCATGGAAGTATGAAACGAACCACTTCGGCACCAACGAGTTTCTTCGCTTCTGCCAGTTGACCGGCGCCGAAGGATATCTTGCCGCAAACGTGCGTGGACTCAGCGCGCAGGAATTCTACGAGTGGATCGAGTACTGTAACTCGCCCGCGGGTTCGACGACCGGCGCGGAACAACGCGCCGGCGGCGCCGACATGCCGAGTCGCGATCCTTTTCGTGTGCGCTACTGGGGTGTCGGCAATGAATCGTGGGGCTGCGGCGGAAACTTCACTCCCGAAGAGTACGCTGCCGAATACAGACGCTTCACCGCCGCCGTTCCTCGTTACGGCGTCAACCTGAGTTTTATCGCATCGGGCGCAAACGTAGACGACTTCAATTGGACCCGAGGCTTTTTCTCGAAGACCGCGGAGAAAAATCGCGGGCTGTTCAATAGTATCTACGGCTGGGGACTTCATCATTACGCGTGGAATCTCGGTCTCGGCAAAACCAACGACTGGTTTGCAGCGAAGGGCGATGCGCTCAAATTTAACGACGCCGAGTATTACGAACTGCTTCGTGAGGCCGACCGCATGGAGTCGCTCATCAACCAGCATTGGACCATCATGGGAGAGTACGACCGCCAACATCGTGTCAAGCTGGTGGTGGATGAGTGGGGCGCGTGGTACAAACCCGGATCCGAAGTGAGTCCGACTCACCTGCTGGGCCAACAGTCGACGATGCGCGACGCGCTTCTCGCCGGCCTCACGCTCGACACGTTCAATCGTCACGCCGACAAAGTCGCCATGGCGAATGTCGCGCAGCTAATCAATTGTTTGCACTCATTGTTCCTGGCCCACGAAGATAAGTTTATCCTGACGCCGACGTTCCACGTGTTCGAGATGTTCATGCCGCACATGGGTGGACGCGCGGTGCGGGCGGTCTTCAGTGCGCCGGAAGTGCAATACACACGCGTCGATAAACCGGCTGAATTCTGGGGACTCTCCGGTTCCGCTTCGATCAATGGCAAACAACTGACGCTGACGGTGACTAATCCTCATCTCACCGAGGCGCGCGAGGCGGAGATTGTCGTGCGCGGCGCACGCGCCGGTTTGGCCCGGGCGCAGGTGTTGGCAACGCCTGACGTTCACGCGCACAACACGTTCGCGAACCCGAGAGCTGTGCAACCGCGCAGTGATCAGGTTGCTGCCGGCACCGGTTTTATTTCTTATCGCTTTCCTCCCGCTTCGGTGACTCGTTTGCAGATCGCCCTGGATTGAGGAGCTTATGTACTGGGAAGAGCGTTGGCATCCATTACGCGAGGAGTGGGTAATCGTTGCCGCTCACAGGCAGAATCGACCCTGGAGCGGTGAGACGATTGAACACAGCGAAGACTCGTTGCCCGAATACGTGGAGGACTGTTACCTGTGTCCCGGCAACCTGCGCGTCAGCGGTGCGCGAAACGATCATTATACGAGCACGTTTGTCTTCGATAATGATCATCCATGTGTCGGCTTTGAGGCGCCGCAAACACTACTGACACCGCCCGGCATTTATCGGAATCAGCCGGCGACGGGTGTTGCAAGAGTAGTTTGCTACAGCCCGAATCACAGTCTGGCGCTTGCCGAACTCGAGCCGAGTGCTATCGAAGAGCTGCTCGCCGTGTGGCAGGACCAGTATCGAGAGTTCAGTGCAAGAAAAGAGATCAACCATGTGCTGATCTTTGAAAACAAGGGCGAAGCAGTGGGCGTCTCCAACCCGCATCCGCATTGCCAGATTTACGCTACAAACTTTGTCTTCAAAACCATTGAAACGGAAGCGCGCGCGAGTCAAAAGCATTTCGCCGAAACCGGACGCGTGCTCTTCCAGGACGTGATCCGCGCGGAGAAGGAAGACGGCCGCCGCATCATCTGCGAGAATGAGTCAGCTATCGCCTTTATCCCTTACTTCGCACGCTATGCGTATGAAGTGTTTGTTGCTCCGAAGGCAAGGCACGAAAGCCTTGCCACACTCTCCCCGGATGAACGGCGCGATTTTGCCGCGTTATTGAAGCAGGTGCTCGTTAAGTTCGATAATCTCTGGCAGATGCCTTTCCCCTATGTGATGCCGCTGCACCAGGCGCCGGTTGATGGTGGCGATTACTCGAGTTTTCACTTTCATATCGAATTTCATCCCCCGCTGCGTCGCCCAAATCTGCTGAAGTACTTAGCCGGTCCGGAAATCGGCGGCGGCAACTTCCTTTCAGACACTGCGCCCGAAGAGAAAGCGGCAGAACTGCGAGCACAATCGGACACGCACTACAAGCACGTAGTGCAGGAGCAACGATGAGCGGTTTCGATGTGAGGGATCTGCTTGGTCCAATTCGGCGGATTCACGAGCAAGTGCGTGTTGCCGTTGTTGCGGAGTGTGAAAAGGCCGAGTTGGAACAACTCGCCCGCGTCGACGACGACGAATCGGAAGGCGACACAATCTACGCCATCGATCGCGTCAGCGAAGAGCTGCTGATTGAGTTGTTTGAAAAGGAGTTGGCGGCCCTGACGCCGCTCCTGCTCATAGCTGAAGGGATCGAGCACGGTAAGCTGGTGTTGCCGGCGGGAGCAACAGAAGACGATGCCGCCTGGCGTGTGATCGTGGATCCGATCGACGGCACACGCGGTTTGATGTACCAGAAACGAAGTGCGTGGGTGTTGACGGGAGTCGCTCCAAACCGTGGTCCCGGCACAAACCTTCAGGACATCGAACTCGCAGTGCAAACTGAAATACCGATCGTCAAGCAACATCTTTGCGATGCGCTCTGGGCCGTACGCGGTGAAGGTGCCCACGCCGAAAGATTCAACCGCCTGACACAGGAACGAAAGCCACTCACGCTGCGGCCGTCCCGTGCGACGACGATACGACACGGCTTTGCAATGATCGCGCGCTTCTTTCCCGGCGCACGTGAAGAACTGGCGGCGATTGACGAAGAGATCGTTCGCGGCGCGCTTGGGCCAGTCGAGCCCGGGAAGGCGCATTGCTTCGAGGATCAGTATCTTTCGTCTGGTGGTCAGCTTTACGAATTGATGATGGGACACGATCGTTTTGTGGCGGACATTCGCCCCTTGATCGAGCCGTGGTTGAATCGGCGTGGAATCAAGCTCGGCATTTGTTGTCATCCTTATGACGTGTGCACCGAGTTGATAGCGCGCGAGGCAGGTGTCATTGTCACGGATGAGCGCGGGGGTCTTTTGTCTGCTCCCCTCGCAGTTGAGCCGGACATTGCCTGGGCCGGATATGCGAACGACGGCATTCGTCGCGAGATTGAGCCGTTGTTACACGCTGCTTTAACAAAACGCGGTCTCTGATTTTTATGTTTGCGTCGAAATGAATACAGGCTATGAAATCATGCGGGGTGACGCCCGGGGCCTCCTCGACGTGTTTGATTTTATTAAGACGCTCGAGACGTCGACGTTCTTTGAACCGCAGTCGGAGATCTTTATCACGCGCGCGCCGGGCCGGCTTGACGTGATGGGAGGCATTGCCGACTACTCCGGATCGCTCGTGCTTGAAATGCCGATTGCGGAAGCGACGTTCGTGGCAGTGCAGAAAGACGACACACGCCGGCTAAACATGATCAGCTTGTTCGACGACGGAGCGCGGGTGATTAGTTTTGAAATGCCCCTCGCGGATTTGGAGCGTGACGGCGAGCCGATTGAGTATGCTGAAGCTCAGAGTTATTTCAAACAGGAGAGTAAATGGGCTGCGTACGTTGCGGGTGTCTTCCTGGTTCTAATGCGTGAGCGAGGCGTGCGTTTCAATCAGGGAGCGCGCCTGCTCATTTCATCGCGTGTGCCCGACGGCAAAGGCGTCAGTTCTTCCGCGGCGCTCGAAGTGGCAACCATGAGCGCCGTAGCCGCAGCGTTTAATCTTGAAATTGCGCCACGCGAGATCGCGTTGCTGTGTCAGCGCGTCGAGAACCTGGTTGTCGGAGCGCCCTGCGGTGTGATGGACCAGATGACGGTGGCTTGTGGTGAGGCGAACCAGTTTCTTGCGATGATCTGTCAACCGGCGGAATTACTCGGGACGATCGAGTTGCCTGAAGATTTGTCGGTTTGGGGGCTGGATTCAGGGACGCGACATTCGATTGGCGCCGGCGACTACGGCTCAGTGCGCGCGGGCACGTTCATGGGTTATCGAATCATTGCCGATCTCGCTGGACTGACTGTTGAGCAACGGGGCGATGGCGTTGTGATTGACGATTCGCGTTGGGATGGTTATTTGGCGAACCTGTCTCCTTCGCAATTCGAAGAAACGTTTGCGCCGAAGCTGCCGGAAAAGTTACTCGGAGAAGAGTTTCTCGCGCGGTACGGAGGAACGACCGATAGCGTGACGAAGATTGATCCTGAACGCACGTATGCAGTTCGTGCTCCCACAGCTCACGCCGTCTACGAGAATCTCCGCGTGACCAGGTTTGCCAGGTTGTTGCGCTCGCAAAGCCGCGGACCGGGCAGAGCAGAAAAATTGGAGTTAGGTAAGTTGATGTACGAGTCGCACGCAAGCTATTCGGCGTGTGGTTTGGGTTCGAACGGCACCGACCTCCTCGTCGAGCTGGTTGAAGCAGTGGGACCCGATGGTGGATTGTTTGGCGCGAAGATCACCGGTGGTGGTAGTGGCGGCACGGTGGCTGTGCTCGGAAATCGCGAAGCGAAAGCAGCGGTGGTTGAGGTTGCAGAAAGATATGCGCAGTTGACGGGACATCAACCATACATCTTCGAGGGCTCTTCACCAGGCAGCGCGGCTTTTGGACACCTGGTAGTGCGACGCAATTGATGCTCCGGAGGAGCAATATGTTTATAGCTAATGAGTTGCTGATTTCCCCGCTCCGTTAGGAGCGGGATGTAAGTTGAACCCGGTAGAGCACATCGCGCTCCGCTGGAGCGCGCAGCTATGACAATGTAAGGCTATAAATATGGTGCTCCTCCGGAGCACTGCGCGCACAGACCAAAGACGAATGGGACTATGGCGATACTGATTACAGGCGGGGCGGGTTATATCGGCAGTGTCACAACCGAGTTGCTGCGCGCTCGTGGTGAGCAGGTCGTCGTGCTCGATAACTTGTCGCGCGGGTATCGTGAAGCAGTGGCGCCCGAAGTGCCTTTTTACGAAGGCAACGTCGGCGATCGTGAGTTGGTCACACGCGTGGTTCGAGAACATGACATTGAATCGTGTATTCACTTCCCGGCATTTGCTTACGTGGGCGAGTCTGTCAGTCAACCCGCGCTCTATTACGAAAACAACGTCGAACAAGGTATCCGCTTGCTTGGCGCGCTCGTGTCAACCGGAGTTCGCCAGGTCGTGTTCTCTTCGACTTGCGCTACCTATGGCGAACCGCAACGCATCCCGATCGACGAAGAACACCCGCAAGTGCCGGCCAATCCTTACGGATGGTCCAAACTCTTTGTCGAGCGGATCATGAAAGACTACGATCAAAGCTACGAGTTGCGCTTTGTCGCGCTGCGTTACTTCAATGCCGCGGGCGCGAGCGCCGAACGAGGTGAACGCCACGATCCGGAGACTCATTTGATCCCACTCGTGCTGAAAGCGGCCCACGGTGAAACCGGGCACGTCACTGTTTTTGGCGACGACTATTCCACGCCGGATGGAACCTGCGTACGCGATTACATCCACGTCAGCGACCTTGCCGATGCGCACGCGCTCTCGCTCGATTACCTGCGCGCCGGCAATTCGTCGACGGCGATCAATCTCGGTAACGGTCAGGGTTATTCCGTGCTTGAAGTCGTAAAGGCCGCACGTGCAGTGACAGGTCGAGAGATTAAAATCGAGATGCAGGGCCGGCGTGCGGGTGATCCGTCGCACCTGGTTGCAGATGCTGCGAAGGCGCGGGCAGTACTCGGCTGGCAACCTCAGCGCGCGGAGCTCGAGGCAATCATCAGTTCCGCATGGGAGTGGCACTCAAATCAAAGGCATAATGAAGTTAAAGTTCAGCGAGGGAGAACAACATGAAGAAACTCATCGGCATGGTCATCGTCGGATGCCTGGTATTAGGCGCGTCGTGTACGAACAATCCTGGTCCAACCAACAATGCTGGTACATCAGGGAATCTGCGACTGGCCTTTGTAACCAACAACGCGTCCGATTTCTGGACCATTGCACGCAAGGGCACGGAGAAAGCCGACGCCGAGCTCAACGACGTGACTGTCGAATTCCGGCTTCCGGCAGATGGAACAGCCGCTGAGCAAAAACGGATGCTCGACGACCTGCTCTCCAAAGGTGTCGAGGGTATCGCTGTTAGTCCGGTCGATCCTCAGAACCAGATCCAGACCTTGAACGAGACTGCCAAGCGCGTCCTCGTGGTGACGCAGGATTCGGATGCACCTACGAGCGATCGCGCGTTTTATGTCGGGACGGACAACGTTGCAGCCGGACGCGTCGCGGGCGGACTGATCAAGGAAGCGCTGCCGCAGGGCGGCAAGATCATGCTCTTTGTCGGAAAACTCGACGCGCGTAATGCGCAGGAGCGTTTGCAGGGAATCCGTGAAGCGTTGCAGGGATCGAATGTCGAGATCATCGACACCAGAACCGACGACACGGATCGCGTGCGCGCGAAGTCAAACGTTTCCGACACGCTCGTGCGACACCCGGACGTCGTCGGACTTGTCGGTCTTTGGAGTTATAACGGCCCGGCGATCCTGAACGCCGTTACAGACGCAAACAAGAGGGGCCAGATAAAGATTGTGGCGTTTGATGAAGAGGACGAAACACTCAACGGCGTTAAAGCCGGAGCCATCTACGCGACGGTGGTCCAGCAACCTTTCGAGTTTGGTTACCAGGCGATCAAATTGATGCATCAGTACCTGAAGGGCGACAAGTCGGCAGTGCCCGCGAGCAAACAGATATTTGTTCCGACCGTCGTCGTCAAGCAGGACAACGTTGAGGAGTTCACGAGGAAGATTGATCAACTACGCGGGCGGTGAGCGGGGTTGGGCTTGGGTCTTGGGTCTTTGGTCTTTGGTCTTTGGTCTTTGGACTTAGTCCTTGGTACTTGGACCAAATTCACCACATAGCGCCAAGACCAAAGACCAAAAGCCAAAGACCAAAAACCCAACATCAAGCAGCAGGAAGGATTTAGAAATGACAAAAGGGAAATACATGCCACGGCCCGAGCACAAGTTTTCATTCGGGCTCTGGACGGTTGGGAATCGCGGGCGCGATCCGTTTGGCGACGCCGTTCGTCCCACGCTGACGCCGGTTGAGGCAGTGCGGATGCTAGCTGAGGTAGGTGCGTACGGCGTCAACTTTCACGACAACGATTTGGTACCAATCGACGCTTCACCGCAGCAGCGCGATCAGATCGTGAACGACTTTCGACGCGCCTGCGAAGAGAACGGGATCGTCGTGCCGATGGCCACTGTCAACCTGTTCTACGATCCTGTCTTTCGTGACGGCGCGTTTACGGCAAACCAAAAGTCTGTCCGTGATTACGCTTTGCAAAAGACGTTGCGCGCCATGGATCTGGGTGCGGAATGCGGCGCGAAGATCTTTGTCTTATGGGGCGGGCGCGAAGGCGTGGAGACAGACGGCTGTCGCCGGCCGGATGAGGCAGTGAAACGACTAAGGGCGGCGCTCAACTACCTCTGCGAATACTCTCTGGATAAAAAATACGATTACCAGATTGCGCTCGAGGCAAAGCCAAACGAACCGCGCGCCGACATCTACATGCCGACCACGGGCGCTTACCTGGCCCTGATCTCGACGCTGGACCATCCGGAAATGGTGGGCGTGAATCCGGAGGTGGCGCACGAACACATGGCCGGGCTCAACATGACTCACTCGGTCGCGCAGGCGTGGGAGTCTGGAAAACTTTTTCATATCGATCTCAACGATCAGATACCCGGGCGCTACGATCAGGATTTGCGATTCGGTTCGGCGAACCCGAAGGCGGCGTTCTGGCTGGTGAAGTTTCTCGAGGACGTGGGTTACTCAGCGCCGAGGCATTTCGATGCGCACGCGTATCGCACCGAGGATTACGAAGGTGTGAAGGAATTCGCGCGCGGCTGCATGCGTACGTATCTGATCCTGAAGGAGAAAGGTGAGCAGTGGAACGCGGATACGGAGATCAAAGCGTTGTTGGCCGAGATTGCCGAGACGAGCGGTGATGGCTCTGGCGACAGGTTCTCGTCGCAGCATGCCGGTGAATTGCTTTCCGCCAATTTCGATCGCGCGGGTCTGGCGTCGCGTGGGTTGAAGTATGAACGGCTGGATCAGTTGACGATGGATATCCTGCTGGGCGTCAGATGATGAAAAAATCTTCCTCGCAAAGGCGCCACCGCGCAAAGTTAGTCCTGGCAGTCATAGTTTTTCTTTGCGCCTTTGCGCCTTTGCGAGGAAAAACTTCCGCGCAAGTAACTGATCGCATCCAGCGTGAGGCGCATGCGTTTCGCCTCGAGGACGTGCGTTTGCTCGATGGTCCATTCAAGCACGCGATGACGCGTGATGCCGAGTATCTATTGCGTCTCCAGCCGGATCGATTACTCAGCCTGGTTCAGAAAAGAAGCAGGACTCAAACCCAAAGCCGAAGCCTACGGCGGTTGGGAATCCATGACGATCGCCGGTCATTCACTCGGTCACTATCTTTCAGCCTCTGCCCTCATGTTTGCTTCAACCGGCGACCAGCGCTTTCGCGAACGTGTGAACTACATCGTCGCCGAGCTTGAAGCCTGCCAGCGTGCCAACGGCAACGGCTACGTCGCCGCCATTCCCAACGGTAAAAAGATCTTTCAGGAAGTCTCCGCCGGAGACATTCGCGCGCAACCCTTCGACCTCAACGGCGGCTGGGTTCCCTGGTACACGCTCCACAAACTGTTTGCGGGGCTCCTCGACGTTCACCGGTACTTCAAAAACCCAACGGCTCTGAGCATCGCGGTGAAACTGGCTGACTGGTCTGACTCGACTCTGGCAAAACTGACCGAACAGCAATTTCAACGGATGCTCGATTGCGAGCATGGCGGCATGAACGAAGTGCTCGCAGAACTCTACGCTCGCACCGGCAACGAAAAGTATCTAAAACTCTCGCGGCGCTTTCATCACAAAGCCGTGCTCGAGCCATTAGCGCGGCGCGAAGATCGTTTGCAGGGTCTGCATGCAAACACGCAGATCCCAAAACTGATCGGACTCGCACGCCGCTACGAACTAACCTCGGACCCCGCCGATAAAACCGCTGCCGAGTTTTTCTGGCAGCGCGTGGTCCGTCACCATTCTTACGTAAACGGCGGCAACAGCGACGGCGAGCGCTTTGGCCCACCGGACAAACTGAGTAACAGGCTGAGCGACAACACATCCGAAACGTGTAACACCTACAACATGCTGAAACTGACGCGCCATCTCTTCGAGTGGCGCGCGTCGGCGGAATACGGCGATTACTACGAGCGAGCGCTCTACAACCATATCCTCGCGTCGCAAAATCCTGACGACGGCATGGTCTGTTATTACGTTCCGCTAAAGGCGGCCGGGAAAAAAGTCTACTCAAAACCGTTCGATAGTTTCTGGTGTTGCGTCGGATCGGGCATGGAGAACCATGCGAAATACGGCGACTCGATTTACTTTCATTCGAACGACGCGCTTTGGGTCAACCTTTTCATTCCCTCTGAACTTACGTGGCGTGAGAAGGGCTTGTCGCTGAGACAGGAGACTCGCTATCCGGAGTCGGACGAAGTGCGGTTCAGGATCAAGACGAAGAAGCCGGTTAATCTCGCGTTGCGTCTGCGAAATCCCGGATGGGCCACCGAGGGCGTTGCGGTGAAGCTCAACGGCCAACCGCAAACAGTTACCGCCAGGCCGGGCAGTTTCATCGAAATCAGAAGAAGGTGGAGAACCGGCGACCGCGTCGAGTTGACGATCCCGATGGCTCTGCGTTTGGAAACGATGCCGGATAACAAAAACCGGGTCGCGATCCTTTATGGGCCAACTGTACTCGCCGGAGAACTCGGCGGCGAGGACCAACCAAGTGGTGTGAATCTGGCGCCGGCTCTTATTACCGGTGAGAAGCAACTTTCAGAATGGGTCAAACCGGAAGGACCGGTGACGTTCCGCACTTCGAACGCGGGAAGACCACGCGACGTCGCGCTGTATCCGTTCTACCGGATGCATAACAAACGCTATGCAGTCTACTGGGACCTGCTGACCGAGCAACAGTGGCTCGAGCGTGAGACTAATTACAGGAAAGACCTGGACCGCTTGCGGCGTCTTGAAGCCTTAACTGTCGATTTTGTTCAGCCGGGAGAGACGCAGCCAGAGCGCGAGCACAACATGCAGGGCGAACGCACGGACGCTGGGGAGCATGCGGGCCGCAAGTGGAGACATGCGCGACCCGGCGGCTGGTTGTCATTCGATCTCAAGGTCCAACCCGACCAGCCCGTGTCGTTGGTGTGTTCTTACTGGGGCAGCGAAACTGGACCACGTGAGTTCGACGTCCTGGTTGAAGGCGTGAAGATCGCGACCCAGTCTCTCCAGAATGACAAGCCGGGTGAGTTTTTCGATGTGATGTATGCGATACCGGAAGATCTCACGCGCGGCAAGAGCAAGATCACGATCCGCTTCCAGCCGCACACGGGCAATACGGCCGGCGGGTTCTTTGGCGTGAGAGTGATTCGAAAAGAATAGAAGCCACAAGAAGGCTCCTCGCAAAGGCGCCAAGGCGCAAAGTAATTTTAAGTTTTTCTTTGCGCCTTTGCGCCTTTGCGAGGAAAGAAAGGTAATCAATGATCGTAATCCGAAGAGTAGTCAACGTAATCCTCGTCACGATCCTGCTCGCGCTGACAGTGCTCGCGCAGGGCGAGAAGTGGTCGGAGCAGAAGGCGCGCGAGTGGTACGCGAAACAGCCGTGGCTCGTCGGCAGCAACTACAATCCTGCGAGCGCCATTAACCAATTGGAAATGTGGCAGGCAGACTCGTTCGATCCAAAGCGAATCGATCTCGAGCTCGGCTGGGCGGCGAGTCTGGGCATGAATACCATGCGCGTCTATCTTCACGACTTGCTGTGGCAGCAAGACGCGGAGGGTTTTAAGCGGCGGCTAGATACGTTCCTCGAGATTGCAGCGAAGCATCGGATTCGACCGATGTTCGTGCTCTTCGATTCAGTTTGGGATCCGGATCCGAAGGTTGGAAAACAGCGTGACCCAAAACCGGGAGTACACAATTCGGGTTGGGTGCAGAGCCCGAGCCGGACGACGCTGCAAAACCCGTCGGAGTATCCGCGTCTGGAAGCTTACGTGAAAGGTGTTGTCGGCGCGTTTGCTCGAGATCAACGCGTGCTCGCGTGGGACATCTGGAACGAGCCGGATAACGAGAATCCCGGAAGTTACAATCAACTCGAGCCGAAGAATAAAGTCGAACTCGTGCTCCCCCTTCTGTCAAAAGCATTTGCATGGGCGCGTGAAGCGAAACCGGAACAACCGGTGACCTCCGGTGTCTGGAAGGGTGATTGGTCCACTCCGGAAAAGATGACGGCGATGGATCGTCTCCAGATTGATCTGTCGGACGTCATTACCTTTCACAACTACGACTCGCCGACAGAACTCGAGAAGCGCATCAATTGGCTCAAGCGCTATAACCGTCCAATGATTTGCACGGAATACATGGCGCGCGGCAACGGCAGTTTCTTTATGGGATCGTTGCTGGTCGGCAAGGCTCACAACGTCGGCATGATCAACTGGGGACTGGTCCAGGGCAAGACGCAAACACACTTGCCGTGGGACTCCTGGCAGCGTCCCTACGTCGATCGCGAACCGTCCGTCTGGTTTCACGAAGTCTTTCGCACGGACGGTAAACCGTACATCGCGGAGGAAGTTGAGTTTATCAAGCGGATGACGGGGAAGGGGAAATGAGTTGCTTTGAACTTTGTGCTTTGAGCTTTGTTCTTTGTTCTATTAGCCCATGCACAAAAGTAACTGCTAAGCACTAAGTACCAAGTACTAAGCACCAAGTTCCAAGCACAAAGCACAAAACCATGCCATTAATTCATCAGACTCGAATCCTTGTCTGGGCGCTCGCGATCGCACTGGTCCAGACGCAAATTGCTTTCGCCCAGGTGCGGAACATCACGGTGCGGGTGGACAAACCGGGCGCGCAGATCCCGAAGACGATGTTTGGACTTTTCTTTGAAGACATCAACTTCGGCGCTGACGGCGGTCTCTACCCGGAACGTGTGAAGAACCGCTCGTTCGAGTTTCCGAATCCGATGATGGGCTGGAAAGAGTTGGACCGCGGTGAACCGAAGGGACAGCTCTACGTCTTTGATTCGGGTTCGATCAACGATAAAGCAAACTCTCACTACCTGCGTATCAAAACTCCCTCAGGCAGCAAGGGCTTTGGCGTCGTAAACGAGGGCTTTCGCGGCATCGGTGTCGAGAAGGGCGCGGAGTACAAGTTCTCAGTTATGGCCCGCCGCATCGACGGCTCACCGGCGGCTCTGCGTATCCAGGTCGCAGATGATCAACGCGTTCTCGGCGAGACGCAGGTTACCGGTTTTACAAACACCTGGAAGACCTACACTGCAACCTTGCGCGCCGGTGAAACCAGCAGCAAAGCGCGACTCAATTTACTGCTTGAAGGAAGCGGCACTGTCGATATCGATCTCGTCTCACTCTATCCAAAAGACACCTGGCAGAATCGTCCCAACGGTTTACGCAGCGATCTCGTGAAGCTTTTGAAGGAGATGAAACCGGGCTTTCTGCGTTTTCCGGGTGGCTGCATCGTCGAAGGCAGGTACCTGGACCAGCGTTATCAGTGGAAGACGACGATCGGAGATCTGGATGAACGCCGTCTCATCATCAATCGCTGGAACACGGAGTTTAACTGGCGCCCGACACCTGATTACTTCCAATCGTTCGGCCTGGGTTACTACGAATACTTTTTGTTGAGCGAAGACATCGGCGCGGAGCCGTTGCCGATTCTCAACTGCGGCATGGCGTGCCAGTTCAACTCCAGCGAACTGGCGCCGCTCGAGGATCTCGATCATTACATCCAGGACGCTATCGACTTGATCGAGTTCGCGAATGCTCCAGTCACGACGAAGTGGGGTAAGAAACGCGCGGCGATGGGCCATCCGAAGCCGTTCAACCTGAAGATGATCGGAATCGGGAACGAACAATGGGGACCGCAGTACGTCGAACGTTACGAAGTATTCGCGAGAGTTCTCAAACAGAAATATCCGAACATTGCGTTAATCTCCAGCGCCGGGCCATCGCCGGACGGCGAGCGATTCGATTTCCTCTGGAAGAAGCTGCGTGAATTGAATGCGGATCTGATCGACGAGCATTACTACATGGCGCCGAAGTGGTTCCGCGAGAATGCCGCCCGTTACGACAACTATCCACGCACTGGTCCAAAAGTCTTTGCAGGGGAGTACGCGGCGCAGAGTGTGGGAATAGCCAGTCCTGACAACCGTAACAACTGGGAATGTGCCCTTTCGGAAGCTGCTTTCATCACCGGTCTTGAACGCAACTCCGACGTCGTTCGCATGTCGTCATACGCGCCGCTCTTTGGTCACGTGGACGCATGGCAATGGACGCCAAACATGATCTGGTTTGACAATCTTCGCTCTTACGGCACGCCGAACTACTACGTGCAAAAGATGTTCAGTGTGAACCAGGGCACGAGGCAGTTGCCCGTCCTGCTGGATGGATCGGCAAAGAACGGACAGGGTGATCTTTATACGAGTGCATCGCTGGATGAACACGCCGGGGAAGTGATCGTGAAAGTGGTCAACACCGGTTCCGCGAAGAGAGACGTGCGAATCAGTTTGGCCGGGGCGAAAGCCGTGGGCAAGCCTGGAACTGTGTTTGTGTTGCAGAGCGAAGATTTAAAGGCTGAGAACAGTTTGGACCATCCGGCGAAGGTCGCGCCGGTCGAACGGCAGTTGCCGATTCCGGCTGGTGAGTTTGCGTATACCATATCACCGCATTCATTCACAGTGCTGCGCATTCCATCCAAGTGAGCCACAAAAAAGCACAAAAAGCACAAACGACGTCTTTGCGAAAGTTCTTATGTTTCGTCGTGATCTTTGCTGCTCAATTGCCGGCTTTCGCGCAGCAAACGCAGAGAGCGACGATCTCGATCGATACGCGCAAAGTTGAAAACCGCATCAGTCCCCTTCTCTACGGCCAGTTTCTCGAGTTCATGTACGAGGGCATCAAGGGCGGACTGCACGCGGAGTTGATCCGCAATCGCAGCTTCGAAGAAGCGCCAAACGTCATTGGTCTTTCGCGAAATTGGGAGCGTTATCCCGACGATCGTAATGACGACTATGCACTCGCGTTCCATTGGGACGACCAGTCTGCTTACCCGCGGCAGCGCAGGATAAAGGTGGATGGCGACACGAAAGACCATGCGCTCCGCGTGCAGGCCGGCGACGGCGTGATTCAACGCCACGGAATCTACCAATCCCGCATTCCGGTTCGAGCCGGGGTCGAATATCGCGGTTACGTTTGGCTGAGGACAACTGATTACGACGGGCGCGTCTCGGTGGCGCTCGAGTCAGACCTGGACCAGAGTCAGGTTCACGCCGACGCCGATATCAATCAGATCAGCAAAGGCGACTGGCGCAAGTATGAGTTTTCACTAAAGCCGACACTCAGCGATCCCCTGGCGCGCTTCGTCATTCTGTTTCCCGGAAAAGGGCAAATCTGGATCGATCAAGTGTCGCTGATGCCCGGAGATGCGGCGGCTGGTGGTGTTCGTCGCGACGTTTTTGAAAAGATCAAATTACTCAAGCCTGCCTTCGTTCGCTGGCCCGGTGGAAACGTAGCTCAGGATTACCGCTGGTTGTGGGGCGTCGGCCCGCGCGACGAACGAGTGACGTGGTCCAATCTCTCCTGGAAGAATGAGCCGGAGCCGGGCGACTTTGGCACCGACGAGTTCGTGATGTTTTCTCGAGCCGCCGGTACTGAGCCTTCAATCACGATCAACGTCGAAGGACGCGGCGCGACGGTCGAAGAGGCGGCCGCGTGGGTTGAATACTGCAACGGTCCAACAACTTCGAAGTACGGCGCGATGCGTGCGGCAAACGGGCACCCGGCGGCGTTTGGCGTCAAGTTCTGGGAAGTCGGAAACGAGATCTGGGGCGACTGGGTGCGTGGTCACTCAAACGCCGAGACCTACGCGCGAAATTACAACCGTTACGCCAAAGCTATGCGCGCAGTCGATCCTTCGATCAAGCTGATCGCGGTCGGCGACAACAATATGAATTGGAACCGCACCGTGCTGCGCGAGGCGGGACAAAACATCGATTACCTTGCGATCCATCACTATTACGGGCGGCGAGAGTCGCAAGGTGATCCGTTGAACTTGATGGCCCGGCCATTGTTCTTTGAGCGGTTTTATCGAGACGTCGAACAGTTGGTGCGTGAACTCGTGCCGGGACGCGAGATTAAATTGGCGATCAATGAGTGGGGACTGGATCTTCCGACCGAGCGGCAGTATTCACTCGAATCCGCGCTCTACGCCGCGCGGCTAATGAATGTCTTCGAGCGATCAGGCGACATCGTGGAGATGAGCGCAGTTTCCGATCTCGTTAACGGCTGGCCCGGCGGCATTATTCAGGCGGGTCGACACAGCGTGTTTGTTTCGCCGATCTACCTGGTAAACCAAATCTACAACGAAGCTCGCGGCGATGTGCGTGTGAACACGGTGGTGAGTGGTCCAACTTTCAACTCGTCTGTCGAAGGTAGGAATATACCCGTTCTCGATGCAACGGCGAGTCGTACGTCTGATGGCAGGAAGATCTTTATCAAGGCAGTAAACACGAGCCCGGCAAATTCGTTGGCCATAACGATTACTCTCAATGGAATGACTCCCGCGCCACGCGCTGAAGTAAAGACCGTCACGGCTCGCTCGCTGACCGTCGCTAATGATTTCGCGCGACCAGAGGTTGTCTATATCGAAAAACGCACAGTGCCGGTTGCACGCCAATTCGTGATCACTTTGCCAAAGCACTCGGTGTCAACTATCACCATCAACGTTCGTTGAGGCGAGAAAAGAGTTTCACGCAAAGGCGCAAAGACGCAAAGAAAAGCTGCTTTCTTCTTAGCGTCTTTCTTTGCGTCTTTGCGCCTTTGCGTGAAACTACTTCGCATCTCCTTCATTGATACGGACATACCGATCCACCGCCGGATTAACGAGCGTCTGAACACGACCGCCCGGCCACCGTACTTCCACCGAGCGGATCGCCTTTGCAGTTCCCAGACCCACGACGATCCGCGGATCGTTTGAAGATAGATAACTTCCCGCCGTGCCAACGTCAAAGATTCGCTTCTGGCCGCCCGCAGTGGTTACCGTAACGCGTGCACCCAGTCCATTGCGATTTGATTTACTTCCGGAGAGCAATATTCCCAGCCAGTGATTTGCCGTTCCCGCATTTCGCAGGATTAGAGGCGCCTCGTCGAGGACAGCTACGACTGCGTCGACTTGCCCGTCGTTATTCAGATCTCCGAAAGCAGCCCCGCGCGCTGCAACAGGAGACGTGAACGCCGTTCCGGCAGTGGCTGAGATATTTACGAATCCCTTACCTGTGTTGCGCATTACCAGCAAGGGCTGCTTGTATTTCAAATAGCTTGTGGACTTCTCAATCGTATCGAGCACGTGACTCTGCGCCACGAACAGATCGAGCAAACCGTCGTTATCTACGTCGACGAATCGAGTGCCCCAGCCGGAGTAAAGCAAAGTGATCTGCCCCACTCCGGAAGTGTTGGTAGCATACGTGAAACTCAGATCGCCGTTGTTCCGGTACAGCGCGTATTTCTCATTCGAAAGCGTAGTGATGAAAACGTCCATGTAGCCGTCGTTATCGTAATCGGCGCAATCGATTCCCATGCCGGCAAAGGTCCGTCCATCTTCGTCATACGCTGCACCCGACATGACCGCGATATCTTCAAACGTTCCATCGCCTTTGTTCCTGTATAAAGATTGGCGCACACTGTCGTTCGCCACGAAGACGTCGGTCCAGCCGTCGTTGTCGAAATCGGCGAAGGCAACGCCGAGACCTTTTCCAGCAGGGTCGGCAATGCCCGACGACTTGCTTACATCTTCGAACGATCCGTCAGCGCGTTGACGTAGCAGCAGATTGGTTGCGCCTTTGAAGTTGTCCGGATGGCAGTACGCGCGCAACACTGTAGCAGGACCACCACAGAACATGGAGCCGCTTTCGAAGTCCCACTCCATGTAACGTACGATGAATAGATCGAGACGGCCGTCGCGGTCATAATCAAACCAACCGGCGCTGGTGGACCAGCCTTTAGAGACGTTGGGAAGTTTACTCGTGACATCGCCGAACGTACCGTCACCGTTATTGCGATAGAGATGATCTGACTGGTAGCCGGTGACAAGTAGATCGACGTGTCCGTCGTTATCGTAGTCGCCGGCGGCTGCGCCCATGCTGTAACCGGTACCTTTGAGGCCCGCACGCTCCGTCACGTCGAGGAAGGTTCCGTCGCTCTTTTGCTGGTAGAGCCGATTCCAGTACTTCGGTTGTGTCTTATCGGGAAGATCGTCCTTTGACATTCGCTCCTTCAACTCCGCGCCGTTGGTGAAGAAGAGATCCATGCGATCGTCGTTGTTAAAGTCGAAGACCGCGACGCCGCCGCCCATCGTTTCGAGCAGGTACTTGAACGATGTTTTAGCGGGCGCATTTCTGACGTTAATGCCGAGCTGCGTTGAGACATCGGCAAACTTCACGGGCGAACGGCCCTGTGGACCAGGTGGCGGCGGGTTTTTCGGAGCCTCGGCGGTGACGTAAGAGCGGCCGGTACGTTCGGGAGCAGGCGCCGGCGAAGGCTGTTGCGCCAAAGCGTTAACGGTTAGAGAAAGGAAAAGTAGCGTGAACAAAGTGATCTGGTTGACGCGGTACATTTCGCAGCTAATTAAGCCACAAAAAGGCGTTAAAAGCACAAGAGCCCTCGCGAAGTTGGCGGCGCTCGTAATGCTGTCGTTGTTCTATTTCGCGGGGCGTGCAACCGCGCAGGATTTTGTTTACATGGTGCGCTCGCCGAATCAAAGAATCCTCGTGAACATTCGCGCCGGGGATCGCCTCAACTACGACGTTCTGCTTGATAATCGCGTGCTGCTTCAGAGAAGCACGATTTCCATGAAAATCAACGATACCACGCTCGGAGTTCAGGAAAGGATTCAACTCGGGTCACAGCGGAGAGTGAATCACGAGATCGTTTCCGACGTTCCTCAGAAGTCTCTTCGTATCCGCGAAAACTATAACGAGCTGCGACTCGCAATGGAGGGCGGTTATTCCGTCATCTTTCGTGTTTTCAATGAAGGCGTAGCCTACCGTTTGCACACCGGAATACGCAGGAGCGAAGTGAAAGTTTTTCGTGAGGAAGCCCGTTTCAATTTCGCCGGCGACTATCGTGTCTATTATCCGAAAGAGGACAGTTTCTTCTCTCACAACGAGCGCGAGTTTCTGAATTTGCCGCTGAAGGACATAACAGCGCAGACGTTGGCGAGTCTTCCGGCCGTGGTCGTGACCGACAAGAGTGCGAAGATCGCAATTGCGGAGTCGGACGTCGAAGACTATCCGGGACTCTGGCTGCGAGGCACCAGCCAGAACGCACTTGAAGCAACCTTTCCGCCGTATCCACTGAAACAAGAGCTGCGCAGGAACAGCGATCGCGATTACCAGGTCACCGAAAGCGCCGACTACATCGCGGTAACAAAAGGCACGCGCACCTTTCCGTGGCGCATTCTCTGTATCGCCGAAAACGACGCCGATCTGATCACCAATCAGATGGTCTACCTGTTGGCTAAGCCTTCCGAGGTCGAGGACACTTCGTGGATCAAACCGGGCAAGGTGGCATGGGACTGGTACAACGCCAACAACATCTATGATGTCCCCTTCAAAGCCGGAATCAATACGCAAACTTACAAATACTACATCGACTTCGCGTCGCGTTACGGTCTCGAGTACGTGATCCTCGACGAAGGCTGGTACAAGCTCGGCAACCTGCTGGAAGTCGTACCGGAAATCAATCTCGAAGAGTTAGTCGCATACGGTAAAAAGAAAAATGTAGGAATTATTCTTTGGGTCGTTTGGAAGACACTTGACGATCAATTCGAAACGTTTTTCGAGCAGGCTGAGAAGTGGGGCGTCAAAGGATTGAAAGTCGACTTCATGCAGCGTGACGATCAGCCGATCATCAACTACTACCACAAGGTATGTCGTGAAGCGGCACGCCGCCGGATGCTGGTTAATTTTCATGGCGCGATTCGGCCCGCCACGATGACTCGCACCTGGCCCAACCTCGTGAATGTTGAAGGCGTGCGCGGACTCGAGCAGACCAAGTGGAGCAAGTTCGCCAATCCCGAACACAACGTGACGCTGCCTTTCACACGCATGCTCTTGGGACCGATGGATTACACGCCCGGCGCGATGGTCAACAGCGGCTCTGAAAAGAACTTCGCTCCGGTTTTTGAAAGACCGATGAGCCTGGGTACGCGTGTTCATCAGCTAGCGATGTACGTCGTCTACGAAGGGCCGCTCCAGATGCTGGCTGACTCTCCGTCGCATTATCTGCGCGAGCCGGAAGTGATGTTGTTTCTGAAAGAGGTGCCCACGGTTTGGGACGAAACACGAGTGCTCGCCGCGAAGATGGGAGATTACGTTTGCATCGCGCGTCGCAAAGGTCAGAACTGGTACATCGGCGCAATGACTGATTGGACCAGCAGAACCCTCGATATCAATCTTTCGTTTCTGCCCGGCGGACGCTTCGAGATGCTGTCGTACGAGGATGGACCAAATGCAGAGCATATGGGCCACGATTACAAGGCAACTACGACGAACGTCAATAAAACCACGAAGCTAACGATCAAGCTGGCATCGGGCGGCGGTTGGGCCACCCGTATCCATCCGAAAGGCCGCTAACAGGAGTTACAAGGTCCTGAGAAATGCGATCAGAGCTTGTTTGTCCCGCGCGGAAAGGTCCAGCCCGAAGAAATGACCTTTGACGGCGCGCGTCTGCATTCCGAAGCCGCGAAACCCCGTTGGCACGTAGTCATCATCCAGCCGGCGCGGATCGAACCAGTCTTCAAGCGTCGCGACTGAACCGTTATGCTCAAACGGCCCGCGATACCACACGCCTTTTAACGAGGGCACTTTGTAATAACCGGTGCCGCGCCGTGTCGTGAGGGCTAAACGAGGATCGGTGCCGACCGAGGTCCAAAGAATGTCGTACGCCTGACGGTGATCAGCAGGAACTTTGAAGCCGTCGACCGGCGCCAGCTTGTTATTGGTGTAGAGCGGAGGCGTGTGACAACCGGCACACCCTTCTCGTTCAAAAATCTTCTTGCCGCGTTTGGCGAGCGTGTCAAACTTGTTCGGGTTCGGCGGCGGCTTGAGCGAATAGATGTAAAGCGCGAGGGCGTAGAGTTGTTCGTCGCTGTACCGCTTCTGCGTTGAAGGATCAGGGAGCGTGCGGCGATCTCTCGCCGCGGGAATAAAGCCGCCGTAGCTTGCGAGATTGTCGGCGCCCTGGTTCAAGGCAGCGTAACGCATCATGTCCGCGGCGGAGCGATGGAGTTGGAGACCGGTATGATCGAGATACTTCCGATCTTTGACTCCGATGAGATCCGGAATTTGTGGCGGATAAAACGGACTTGTACCGTGACGAGCAATGACACCCGCCGGGATCGCGGCGTGCAATTCCGCAATTTGTTCAATCGACCACTTTTCAACCGCCGTAATCGGATCGGACTTGATCCAGGGCGTGCTGAAAAATGACCGCTCGAAGTTCAACATTCGCTCGAGTGTAAAGCTGCTTTTTGCACTGAGTTCGCCGGCCTTCTCAAATGGAAAATTTCCCTGCGCTCCTTTGACCACTGTCTGGTCGGGCATCACACGCGTGTGACAATTTGCGCAGGAGATAGTTCCCAGCTCGACTTTTCCCTTCTCTCTCACGACGTAACGAAACCAGGGCAGCATGCCGTCTTTTGCGGCGCGAACGCCGACTGCTTTGTGCCACGCCGGATCTCTGACGTCCGACGCCGTGACGAGTGTGTCGTAGAAGAGTGGCGAGTCGAAGACGATTTCTCCGGCCTTGATCCAGTCCGCTTCGGTCTTGAGTTTAGTTATGTCGAGTGCGGGTTCGGGTGCTTGTTGTTTGAGCCATTCGTTGTACCCGGGCGGCTCCTTGCCTGGAGCATAGACCGGGTAACTCTTGTAAATCGGTCTGAGCGGGATGCGGTAGTAGTAATCCGCGGAGACTTGTCGTGGGGTCGCTCCGGGATCGACGAGCGGTAATTGCAACGACTGCATTTCCTCATCGTCCCAGACTTTCGGGATCGTGGGTACGAACGGTGAGACGGCTATCTGCGCTCGGCTGTTGTGAACAAAATAGATAACACCAATCAGGGATAGAGCAAGTGCTGTACGCTTAAACTTCTTTGATTGCATTCAGAATTCAAATCTCTTTCTGTGCGTTCCCTCGCCTTTCCGCGAGACGGCGGATGATAGGGGACGTGATCCGGGAAGTCTTGAAAGAGTTCTGAATTCTTTGTGAAAGCGCCCGTGAGTGATGGCGTAAAACGACTGATCATCTGTTAACGTGAGTTCAAAAATAGCAGAGTGACTGGTTGCAAGTAGTAACGAATGTTGATCCTTCTACGTAGGTGCGCCACAAGAAAGCACAAAAAGCACAAACGATTTTACTAATAGATCCGGGTACTGGTTCAGTTTGAAATTACGCTGAAGGCGTTCGCTAATTTCAGCCCGGGGTTGGAGCAGCGACAACCCCGGGATCATCATTTTCATCTGTCCAACCCTGAAAGGGTTCGCCGTCGATAAACCCTTTTCAGGGTTCAAGATCTACTTATCCTCCATCCCAGAGTTGAAGCAACCCTGGGCTGAAATTAGCCAACGCCTTCGGCGTTAAATTAAAACTGAACCAGTACCGATTTGTGGGTCTACTTGCCAGCAGCAACTCGATTGTGATTCGATTCGCAGCAATCAGTTGATCTCGCCGAACGCAGGAGATAGAAATGCTTACTTCCATCAAGCGCTGGCGTGTGCGCTGTGCGGTTGTTTTGTTGTTGACCGTGGCTGGCGCGTCGATCTTTCCACCGCCGCAACAAGCGGCGGCAGAATCGTTCACGCTCGAACAGATCAAAAGCTATCCGTTCCCTAACGAGCTGACTGCGTCCGCAACGGGTTCGCGGATCGCGTGGGCATTCAACGAGCGTGGCGCACGCAACGTCTGGGTCGCAGAAGGACCTGACTTCAAAGCGCGGCGACTGACAAACTACGAAACCGACGACGGCCAGGAGCTGACGAGTCTGTCAATCTCAGCCGACGGCAAGTATGTGGTCTACGTTCGCGGTGGCGATCACGGCTCAAACTTCGACAGCTCAGTCGCCGTCAATCCGGCACTGGCAGCAACTCAGATGAAGGTTCAGATCTGGAGTGTCCCATTTGCCGGCGGTGAGCCGAAACTCCTCGGCGAAGGCGACGAACCAGTGATCTCGCCAAAGAGCGACCGCGTCGTTTTCCTGAAGGATCGCGGCATCTGGTCAGTGCCGCTTGACGGCTCGACACCAGCCAAACGTCTCTTCTACGCACGCGGCGATTGCGGCTCTCCCGAGTGGTCACCCGACGGCGCAAGACTGGCTTTTGTTTCAAATCGCGGCGACCATTCCTTCATCGGCATTTACACAAACGACTCGACACCGATTCTCTATCTCGCGCCGTCAACTTCACGCGACTCGAGTCCGCGCTGGTCACCGGACGGAAAGCGAATCGCGTTTGTGCGCCGACCCGGAACCGGCGGCGCTCCCGAACCGATTCTCGAACAACGCCCGCAGGCATGGTCCATCTGGACCGCCGACGCAGCGACCGGCGAAGGACAGCAACTCTGGAAGAGTCCGTTCACGTTGCGCGGCTCGCCGCCGACCACTCATGGCGGAACAAACCTGCACTGGGCCGCCGCCGGCCGCATCGTCTTTCTCTCATACCTCGACGGCTGGCCACATCTTTATTCGATCTCGGAAAACGGCGGCGAGCCATTGTTGCTGACGCCCGGCAATTACATGGCCGAGTACATCTCGATCAGCAACGATCGCCGTTACATGGTCTTTGCCGGAAACGCAGGAACTGACGTTGACGACATCGATCGCCGTCACATCGTGAAAGTTCCGGTCGATCGCGCCGAACCCGTCGTCATGACTCCCGGCAAAGGACTCGAGTGGACACCATTCGTCACCGGCGACGGCAAATACATCGCGTATATCAGCGCTACCGCGCAACGTCCACCACTGCCAACGGTGATGCCCGCAAGCGGAGGCAAAGCGATGATGCTCGCGGAAGATCGCATTCCCAATGATTTCCCGGCTGCTCAACTCGTTACGCCGAAGAAAGTGGTCTACAAAGCGCCCGATGGAGTCGACGTTCATGCGCAGTTGTTTGAACCCGCGGGCGGCGCGGCGAAGAAGCCGGCGATCATCTACGTTCACGGTGGACCACCGCGACAGATGCTGCTCGGCTGGCACTATTCCGATTACTACACAAACGCATACGCGCTGAACCAGTACCTTGCGAGTCGCGGTTACGTGGTGTTGTCAGTGAATTTTCGACTGGGAATCGGCTATGGCTACGATTTCCACCGGCCGCCGAATGCGGGCGTGCAGGGCGCGTCTGAGTATCAGGACGTCAAAGCCGGCGCTGAGTATTTGCAGCGACTGGCCCAGGTCGATCGCGAAGCGAATCGGGATCTATGGCGGTTCTTACGGCGGGTTTCTAACGGCACTGGCGCTCGCGCGCGACTCAAAACTGTTCGCTGCCGGAGTCGACATACACGGCGTGCACAATTGGACCGCGGAACGCGCCGCGTCGTTGCTGGAGAATCGTTACGAGAAGGCGCCTGACGTTCAACGCGCGCTCGATGTGGCGTGGCAGTCGTCGCCAGTGTCCGCGATCGCAACGTGGAAGTCGCCGGTGCTGTTGATTCACGGTGACGACGATCGCAACGTCCGTTTCAGTCAAACGACAGATCTGGTGAGACGTCTGGAAAAAGCGGGAGTGACGTACGAGGAGTTAGTCATACCTGACGACACGCATCACTTCATGCGTCACGCAAACCTCGTGAAGGTCAACGCCGCGGTCGCAGCGTTTTTTGATCGTGTGTTTGGAATGAACCGCGGCAGCGAATGAGCGACGATCACGGGTTGACGACGCTAAGACAAATGCGTCCGCCATTACTCGCAATACCGTCAACGGAAAGCCTGAGCAGATAGCATTTCCCGCTTTCCAGTTCCGAGGAAAGTTTCAGGTTGAGCTGCTTCAACGAATTTTCCCCTTTAACGGGTCCTATAAATTCGACCTGAAGCGGGAACGTTTTACCCTCGTCATCTTCCGCTCCTGCCCAGACATGCGACACGCTGATGAACGATTCAACGTTTTTGGTGAAGACGAGCATTCGAGCAAGTCCATCGTCACCAAATCCCAGCGAATCAAAGATGGAAAAGGGTCGTGCTGAGAAGTTTACTGAATCAAGCGCGATGGCCATTTCAGAGCCTTCGCGTAATAGTAATTCAGGCCGTAACCTGCCGACGAAGTTAGCTGTTCGATCCGCGGACAAGTCGTCAAAGGTGGTAACGCCGGAAAAAACACCCGGTCGTTTGTGAGGGAACGACCGTGTAGTTCTCTCCCGCCGGGAGCCCTGAAAACGAATAAGAGCCATTCGCATCGGTTGTCACAGTAATTGTCGACGACCCGCTCAATTGCACTGTCACTCCGCTAAGGCCACGTGCCGTCTGCCTTTATGATCCGGCCTGCGATCGAGTGACGGTTCAAACGGCCGCTGAAAGCAACAGTTACGTTGCCGGCTGGACGTACAAAAGTTTGACTGTTCGTTGTAAAGCTGTAATGCCGCTTGTCGGCTGCAACAGTGTAATTGCCGCTCGTGGGCAAACGCGAAAATCGAAACGTTGCCTTGTGAGTCTGTGAGCGTGACTACCGATTGTGAGCCAGTCAAGTTAATGGCGGCGCCACTGAGTGGATTGCCATTTTCGTCTATTGACAGTGCCCGTGATTGAAAAATCCGTTTCCGGATTTTAGTCAGATACTCGCTCAGTGCAGAACGCTGTTGATTCAGACAATCTGTGTTGTCTCCACACTTTATCAGCACGTCCGACCAGTAGAAGTGGGCTGCCGGATCCGGTTGCCTTCCTAAAGTTGAAAGGAATTGCTGGCGCACGTACTGCACCGGATCTTGCTCGGGCGTCGTATCGATTACCGTTGTCGTTTGGGCCAGAGAATCGAGTCCCTCAAAAACTGAATTGATCACAGTAAGCCGGCCCGTACCCGTCATCGGCGCGTATTCGATCAGCATCGTCTATACAGGTCAGCCGATCGAGTATGGCGTTGTTCAACTCTATTGAGGTCGATGGCGGCAATGGTGTGATGGCTCCAACCGTAATGTGAATTCTCAACCAGTAAGTTACGCACGTCGTGAAGGAAGTGACCTGAAGTAGCCAAATTTGACACATTCATTTTCAGGCCTGAAATGTAAATCAAATCTATCGGCGCAGTGGGAGGATCCCAAGGCGCGAGGGTTGGCACTGATTCCCACCCAACCACCCTCATCAAGAAAAGTATCGCGCACGATAACTTCGCGGCGCGGAGATTCCGGAGTAGTTGCCGCGGCATTTGCAATGTTGATCCACGAGAGCGGCGCGCCAAGTCCCATTTTGCCGAAATAGGTTCGCAGGCCGTAATCAAGAAAGATCGAATTGGAAATGCTGAACTTTCGCCACTCGACGTTTTCAACGATCGGAGCGTTGGCGCCACTATTTGCCGTACAACCCAGAAACACAGCTGAGTTCGATCGAGATTTCACTCCGCACGGCCCTGATCATGTTTCCACCTCCAAAGCCGGTTTTAGTCCGAACGTGCTGATAGCATAAAACTCGCAGTGCCGGATCGTAGCTTGATCGATGTCACTCAAATACAGCGTGACGAAAGCGTCCGTCATTACGTCTCTGCCCGGTGAAGCCCACGTGCTCGATCAAAAATTGATGAAGACTGCTGAGCGTGATTGCAGTGTGCTGGTCACCCGTAGCCGGGATGAATTCCGAAGTAAGATTTAATCCCGCCGCCAGCGATTGACCGTCCGCCGTTGGCGGAGCGGGCATGGTGATGGACGGAACACCCTGAATTTTTACGTCCGCGCAGTCGACCCCGGAAAAATCTTTTACGACGGGCGTTGAAATAAGATAACTGCCGGCGGGAATGAGCAGAGTACCTCCGCCTGCGTCGGCAAGCGCGTCGAGTGCTGCTTGCAAAGCTGGACCATCATTCGTGGTCCCGTCGCCCACAGAGCCAAAGTCAGACAGATTTAAGATCACCTCACTGCTTGCAACAGCGCGCGGTGGTGTCGCTTGAGATTTCGACACAGCAATTGTTTTCGCGCCGGCAGTGAATCCGCTGAAAATAATCAGTGCAACGCTCAGAGGCAGACACGTCAGCCTCAGGAAACTGTTGTAAAGGATCATATTGATACGATTCTTCTGTCGGGAGGAATTTAGGGCGGGTTATTGGACCAGGGCCTTGACGGATCCACGTTGGCCGTCTATTTCAAAATACAGATCCGGGAAGCTGTGCGCAACAACTTTTTCGAGGTGGGCCATCTTTGTCCCTAAAAGCCACAAAAGCACAAAATCCGCCGGGGCGATTCGGTGCTTTTGTACTTCTTGATTGCTGGATGACTCCTGTGCAAGCCATCCGTCAACTACGTGTGCTGCTATTTAAAGAAACCACTGGCCATACGTTGCAAATCGTCCATTGCACTACCATCGTTGTTCTGATCCAGCATGGAAGTGAGCATTCCCATTGCGCCGGGTGCGTTCGACTGGGCCTGTTGCTGCTGACTCTGGAGAAGATTCGAAAGACCTGACGGATCCAAACCCTCCTGCTGTTGCGTTTTGCCCAGTGCGCCCATGACGACTGGCGCAATCGTTTCCAGCAGATTGCCCGCCGAAGCCTGGTCCATGCCGGTTGCCTGTGCAAGGTTGTTTTCGATTGCCGGTTTTTGTCCGCCGAAGACGTGGCTGAGAATTCCGGCCCCGTTCGCCATTTGTGGGTTTGAGACATACCCCATCAAGTTATCCAGGATAGTCCCGTCATGATCTTTATTGATCGCCTGATGTAGATTTTCGGCGCCTTGTGGTTGCGTACTGTTGCGCGCCAACGCCGCGAGTAGCAGCGGCACCGCGACCTGGACGGCTGTATTCGCAGTCGATTCATTGATGCCAAGCCGTTGAGCGATTTGACGGCTCGCGCCTCCCGACAATTGTTGAGTGATGATTTGAGTTAATGCGTTCATGATTGCTCCCTTGTTGATTGTTCATCTGGGGGGAAGCTGGTCGAGACTCTCGGGGGTGGGCAATGAGTGTACCCACTTTTACAAGCGCAGTCATCACTCGGACTCCGACTTCGTCAGCAGATTCTTGATCGTGTCGGCGCCAAACCCGACCAGAAAGACCGCAATCATACCCGGCAGGATGTCGAGTTTCAGGAGTTGCTCGCGCGCACCGGAAACGAGGGCGAAGACGGCAATCAATAACGCCGCCATCAATTTCAGTAACTCGGTGCGGGATCGATCGCCAAACCAACCTTCCTGTCGCGTAGGTTGAACTATAACTTTTTTCTCGAGGGTAACCGGCTCTTTCGTGGTCGGGTCAACCAGGAGATCGCCATTCGCATTTCGGAAACTGGCTTTGACAGGAAATTCCTGCGCTACTGCCAATCGGAAGCGACTCGGCCTTCGGAGCATAAAATAATGTGAAGCGGTCCAGCCCGTTTCGGTCATGTTATCGCCAAACGACCACTCGCACGTCCACTCTTCCTTGGCGGCGCAATCGTCAAACACGTGGCTATGAAAACAGACGCAGAAATCGAGTGGCGCTTTGTCGTAGGCAATTGCCGGTTCCACGACGATCGTCGCCGCTTTCGCGAGTAGCTTCTCCTCCAGCCTCTCGGGATAAACGTCGTCTTTCATTTCGCGCAGCAGCAAACGCGCGTGACGCATCGCGGGCCAGCTTTGCAGTTGCAGAAACCCAAGTAGTTTGGGTTCTCGATCTTTCAACCGCGGCAATGCCTGGGGATCTAACGTGCCGTCCTTCAGCAGGACATAATCCTTCAACAAGAGCATCTTCTCCACCGCCATATCCAACGTTGCGTAATTGGCGGGTTGGATCGTCGTCGTCCCTTCGGGGATCCGCTGCAGGGCGGCGTAGGGTCCGGGTAATGCTTCAGTCACGCCGATAAATGTTGGACTCTTCGCCACGTTGAGTTTGAGGTCCTGCAAAACCTCGAGGGCCCTCTTCGCGAGGGACTCGCCAAACGCCGGATCGGGTTGATTGAGCGCGTCAACCTTTTTTGCAGCTTCGGCGATTGCTAACTGTGCCGCCTCGAGATCCTTGTCGGTGGCTTGCGTCTTTGCGAGCAGGACCTTCGCGTCGTCTATAAAAGCTTCGACTTCGGCAATCTGGCTCGGCGGTGGGCCAAGCGTCAATTTCTGATGGAGGAGTTCGAGCACGGAATCCATCTGTTGCACTAACGCAACTCTCGCTTCGAGTTTGTCAGTACCTTCACTGCAGCGCGTCGCGATCCCGACGAAGTCAGGAGAAAACGTGTTGCGCGATTCGAGCAGGTCATACAGACGACTGCGTTCAAGACGAAGCAGCACCTGCAATCTTGAACCGATTCTGCTTCGCAGATTAGACGTGGCGCGCGCGGTACTCATCAGCCGATCTTTTATATTCAGCCGCTTGAGCCGGTTCGGCAGCGCCTGGCTCAACAAGAGTGAGCACAAACCTCCGGCTATCAGCACGCCAACGATCGTGATGTAACCCCAGAACTGTTGAGTTGAAGGACTGAACTGACTGAGGCTCGCTTTGACCGGAATAATTTTCCAGGGAGAACTCTTATCAAAACCCGCGGGCGTCTGTGGGTAGAGCCGCAAAGCGTGGCCTTCAGTGCTTTCGACTTTAAATAGATCCTGGATTCTGCTTGGACCGAACGACACGTCTGGTCTGCATTCAACCAGTCCGAGGCCCTTCGCGGCTAGCGTGAGGTTACCGCTACAGATTTGCTGTCCATCAACGGACATTTGCCAGGACAACGGATAAGACACCGGATCGTCGTTTTTTATCGTGATGGTTGTCGACCGACCGTCGACGAGGGTGAGGTCGGCTTTATTTGGATCCGGACCATCGAGGGTAACGGCAAAAGGTAGATGAATGAGCTTCAACTTTCCAAAAGCTGTGCCGCCATTGCGAAGTTCAACTTCAAACTCACCAACCTGGGTGGCATTGGTGGCGACCACGATCACGCTGGCGTCCTCGTTTGCCTTAATCTCCGCGGAATATTTCGTCTCTTCCTTTTCACTGTTCGGCGCTTTGAAAGTGATGGCCGGCTTTACGCTGTTGTCAGTATTGACAATGCCGGTGAGGGAAAGAGTCGTGCCCGTGGCACTGCGCAGTAGGAGCGGCGTGCTTCCCTTCCCGGTGCTCCGATCGACGATGATTTCAGTTGAGCCGATGATTTCAATCTGCGGGGTTGCAGGTTGGTTAGCCGGCGGTGGATCGTTTTGCGCAAAAACGGAACTGAAGCCAATCGACAGGCATGCGAATAGCGTGAAGATTCTCAACGTCAGGGGTAGCATTATGTGTTCACCTCACAGGAGCAGGAAATACCAGCTTGAAAGTTGGACGAGATGAGAAAGCACGAACGGGTACTGGCTAGTATCGGATTGTAAAGTGAGACCACGAAAAAGCACAAATCATCGGATTTTAAGTGGTGGCTTAATCTGAACGACTGTTCTCCGTGTTCTCTGCGTACCTCTGTGCTCTCTGCGTTTAATATGGCTGGAATGCAATTTACGCAGAGACCACAGAGCTACGCAGAGGACGCAAAGTTTGAAAGACACCACCGATTTTAAGCCCGCCTCAATTTTCTTGCGTTTCCCGCCCCTTCACGTTAGATTTTCCACACTAAGAATTGCCTCCCACATGCCATGATTAACCTCAAATACACCACAATCACTTCGGTGCCGGCCTTCCGCGGACTCAGTGATGTGCTCGGACCAACGTTTCACCTGTTTACGAAAAACATCTGGTTGATTACAAAGATCGTCGTCGTGATCGTTGCTCCTTTTGAAATCTTCAATACCCTCAACGAGGACGATTTTTATTACGACATGCAATTGGCCGGCGGCCTGTTCGTGCTGAGTCTCTTGTGCAAGGTCCTGATCGCTCCGGCTCTGATCTATGCCCTCATGACGGTGATGGAAACCGGCCAGGCCCCGGGCCTGAACGAGTCATATCGCTGGGGCGCGGGTAAGCTCGGTAAGTTGATCCTTTGCGCGCTGGCTGCATATTTGCTCCAGGCCCTCGGTTATGCGTTCTTCATTATTCCGGGCATTATCATTGGAGTGTCGCTCCAACTCGTTTACCCAATCGCGGTCCTCGAAGGTGGCTCGGTATCAGAGATCCTTCGCAAGAGTGTCGAGTTGACTCAAGGACATCGCTGGAACATCCTTGGAGCATGTATTGTGGTCTGGTTCTGCATCGGAGCGATCAGTCTAATGACCTGGGGCACCGCCGAGGCATTTCAAGTTCATGCTAAGTTCGACCTCTTATACGTGGTGGCGGCGATCGGCTTCGACATACTCGAGCAATCGACAACCGTGCTTTCGCTCGTCATCTATCTCAGCATACGCCGCTACATTTGGGAGTCTGGAGGCTCAGTAATAAAATAAACCGCAATGTATTCCGCCCAGATCACTCGCGCAAATCCGACGTGCATTATCCTTCTGATCGACCAATCCGGATCGATGTCCGATCCGTTCAGCGGCGACTCCGCACGCAAGAAGTCTGACGTCGTCGCGGAAGTAGTCAATCACACGCTCCATGACCTTGTGATTCGTTGTACCAAGACCGAGGAGGTCAGAAACTATTACCACGTCTCCGTCATCGGTTACGGTCGACACGTCGGCACCTGTTTTTCCGGACCGCTCGGTGCGCGAAGTCTTGTCCCAATTTCGGAAGTTGCTGATTACCCGTTGCAGGTAAAGAGCAGTTACAAGAGGGTATCTGACGGCGCGGGTGGCTGGGTCGAGATTCCGGTGCGTTACCCCGTCTGGATCCATCCAACGTCAGACGGTAAGACGCCCATGTGCGAAGCACTGGGGAAAGTAAAAGAGATCCTGGAGCGTTGGTTGTTGGAACACCCGCGCGGGTTTCCGCCCACCGTTCTACATCTCACTGACGGCGAATCGAGCGACGGCGATCCAAACGAGATTGGCCGGCAGATCATGTCGCTCGGCACTGACGACGGCTCAGTCCTTCTATTCAACTGTCACATCTCCACGCGGCGCTCGTCCAAGATCGAATACCCGATCGACGAGAGTTCGCTGCCCGATGGTTTCGCGCGTTCGCTATACCACATTTCCAGTCGACTGCCCGCTAACTTCCTCGCCGCTGCCGCCCAGCTCGGCGTCGCCGCGAATGAGGGCTCCAGAGGATTTGTATTCAACGGAGATCCGTCCTCCATCGTTCAGTTCTATGAGATCGGCACAAGCCTGACGGGCATGACACCTTATCGATGGATGGATGATAGAACGGAGTTTGCTTGAGTTCCGCCAAACACAGTGTGAGCTGGGACCTTCATACGCGGCAACTCCTCCTGCCGAAGTTGGACCACGAACCCTCCGAGTGCGAAGACGTTATTGCGTTTGATCAGCAGAATGGTCGATTCGCCGTCGCCGATGGCGCTACCGAGGCATTCGACGCGGGCAAGTGGGCGGAAAGACTGGCGCAACACTGGGTGCAACACGAATCCGCGCTGACGGCCGAGCAATTTCGCGAATGGGTTGCCGGCGAAGGTCGGGAACTTCATGACTCCTGGAGTGGTCTAAACCTGCCGTGGTACTCCGAAGAAAAAGCACGCAACGGATCTTTCGCTGCTTTCGTCGGCGTTGCTTTTGACTTGGGAGAGCGCCCTGCATGGAATGCGGTCGCCCTCGGCGATGCATGTCTGTTGCACTGTCGTGCCGGGGCCCTTTTGAAGAGCTTGCCGCTTTCCAGTTCGGAAAGCTTTAACACCGCCCCGGTGCTCGTCGCTTCAGACGCAACGCTCCACGAAAGCAGTATGCAGTCGCTCCTCGTCGAGTCAGGCTGTTGTCAAAGCGGTGATGTGCTGATGCTGCTGTCGGACGCGGTGGCGTCCTGGTGTCTGGAGCGTTTCGAGAAGAACGACCTTGACCCGAATGAGTTTTTGAGCACGAAAGACGACCAGGAGCTACACGACTTCTTTGATCAGGAGCGTTTGGCTGGCAGAATAAGAAACGACGACCTTGCGGTCCTCCAGATCGAAATCAGGCAGCGGAGATAAGTAGTGGCAGTTTCTCCCACGCAAACCGGGCGCACCCAGCGATACTGGCCTTCGGCGCGACACTTCACCGAAGCCATTCAATGCCCATCGGTCTGTTTTGCGCACCCCTTATTGCGCGATACGCTTCCCGCCGTCGATCGCCTGGGAATGCCGATCGTTACTTCCGGGCAGTTTGCGTACGTCTACAAGCTCAAGTCGTTAAACGGCGGCGGCGATTTCGCCGTTCGTTGCTTTCGCGGCTACCTCGGAGACCGAGACCAGAGATATCGCGCGATTCAGGAGCATCTTCGAACCGCACCCGTTTCATATCTTTCGGAATTCACTTACGCGTCCGAAGGCATACTCGTCGGTGGAAACAGATTTCCGATCCTGTTCATGAAATGGATCAACGGCCCGACACTCGATCTGTACATCGGCGAAATGCTGCACCGGCCTGACGTGTTGCTGCACCTGTCCGAGGAGTTGCTGAAACTGGTGGGGACGTTACGATCGTCGGGTGTTGCTCACGGTGATCTACAGCACGGCAACATCATCGTCGAACACGGACAGCTTCGGCTGGTGGATCACGACGGCATTTTTGTAACACAGATGTCGGGCTGGACCGCGAGCGAGGTTGGTCATCAACATTATCAACACCCGCGAAGAACTGCACACCACTTCGACGCGCAACTCGATTATTTTTCCTCTCTCGTAATCTACCTGTCTCTGTTGTCGCTCGCGGAACGCCCAACGCTCTGGGACGAACATCACGACGAGAACTTATTGTTCACCAAGGCGGATTTCGCAGATCCCGACGCTTCAGATTTGTTTCGTAAAGTGAGGGACTTGGGACCGGAGCATAGCCGGTTGGCGGATGTGCTTGCGGAAGCCGCACAAGGTCCGCCGGCTGACGTTCCCTGCCTGCTCGACCTGGTGGTGCAGACAAAATCCAACTTGCCTTCGTGGATGACTGCGCCCGCCGATCTCGATGCAAAGACGAAGACGCGAGAAGTGGCACGTCGCGATACGCCGTTTGACAGAAAAACCGTTCGTTGGACGTCCTGGCAGGAACGAACTCGTGGTTCTTCAGTTCCATCGTCACCCACTTCCGGCACCGTGCAGACCCTCTTTGGCGCCGCGGCACCGGCAGTGACGGTTCGAGATCCTGACGCAGTGCTGGAGAACACTTTTACGTTTTCGAAAGAGTTTGTCCGGAAGTATTTTCTAATCTGGTACTGGGCGGCCTACGTCATACTGAAGTTTGTTGGGTTTGGTTTCCTGCTGTCGCTGTTCACCGCCCTGCTCTTATTGAGTTTTGGCTGCCTTGTGTACGGGTTTGTTCGCGCACTGGATGAGTCGGCGAAGGGGAACAGGTCCAAGATGAACGCGGGTTGGCAACAGGCGTCGGTGGGTGCATCACCTCCGCCTCCGATTCCGCTGGACTCATGGAGTCCGCACGTGACTCTGCCGCCGCCTTCGTCGAGCGCGGACCCCGGACACCCGTTTGTGGGAAATCTTGTGCTCGGTATTTATCACTTCGGAGACTGCGACTGGGTCAAGCGCATCTCGACGAAAAACCGTGTCGCGTTCAAGACGGCCTCGGAAGCGATATCACACGGTTTCAAACCTTGCCAGATCTGTTCACCTGTGGCGTGAGGCGAACTCGCGCTGCCCTTCTTTTCCTTGCAGCCCGAATGATAGTTTTTGTGCAAGTTTGTCCCGTAAGAGATCAGTAATAGAAGCTCATGAAATCCGAAGTCTGGCCACGTGTAGAAACACTCTTTCACCGCGCGCTTGCGATCCACGAGAACGAGCGGTATGCATTTTTGAAGACCGCCTGCGTCGATGACTTCGAGTTGATGCGGGAAGTGCAGACGCTGCTAGAGTCGTACAACAATCCTCGCAGTCTCATGGAAGAACCAATCTTCGCTGACGGCGTGCGAGCGTTAAGTGCTGAACGCTCAAGTCTTCTAAAGGGCAAGCTTGGCGGCTACGAGATCATCAAATGCATCGGCAGTGGCGGCATGGGTGACGTCTATTTGGCACACGATCCGACTCTCGAGCGATATGTGGCGTTAAAACTTCTGCCAACTTTTTTGAATGACGATCCGCAATATGTGCGACGCTTTCAGCAGGAGGCCCATGCAGCATCGAAGATCTCGCATCCCAACGTCGCGCACGTCTACGAGAGCGGCTCGGAGGGGCACTACTATTTTACTTCGATGGAGTATGTAGAGGGTCGCACTCTGCGTACGGTGTTAAATGAAGGCACGCTGTCAGTGCCGCAAGCACTCGACATAGCCGTGCAAGTAGCGCGTGCGCTGGAGTCGGCACACGTCTCAGGTGTTATTCATCGTGATATCAAGCCTGAGAACATAATGATCCGTCCCGATGGTTATGTGAAGGTACTTGATTTCGGAATCGCTAAGTTGGATCGAATTTCGGAGGCACATCAGGATCGTCGCACACAGATGGCCACTATCGTCCTTACCGAACCTGGAGTGATTATGGGCTCGCCCGCATATATGTCTCCCGAACAGGCACGTGGGGTTGAAGTTGATACGCGGACGGATATCTGGAGTTTGGGAGTAGTTTTGTACGAGATGCTCTGTGGTTGGACGCCGTTTCAGGGATCAACCAACATCGATCTCATTGCGGCGCTGCTGCGGGAAGAGCCTGCGCCGATTTCGTTGCCACTCCGCCACGCACATCCGGGTTTATGCAAACTGCTGAAGCGAATGCTGTCGAAAGACAAAGATCAGCGATGCCTGACCAGTACTGAAGTTGTCATTGATCTGCAAAATTTGATGCGAGAGAACAACAGCCAGACGCGGCTTTTTCAGGGCTCACGGTTACCATTTTTAAAGCAGCAAGCCTTAACAGCCTACCGAGCTCGCGAAGGCATTGTTATCAAGACTCCTTTGCCATTTTTTGTCATGACAGTAATCGTCGGCTTGATTCTGACGTGGTCCGTCAGAAGTTTTAATCGTCATGAAATAGAGACTCCCCCGGAAACCCAGAAGCATTTCGAAAGAGGGGTTGAGGCTATTTTTCGTGACGACTTTTATACAGCCGCACAAGAACTTGATTTAGCAACAAAGACCGAAGAATACGCACATTCTGTGATTGCACACGCACGCCTGATGGAGGTTTGGGCTGAGTTGGACTACGGGGACAAAAGCAGCGTTTCGTGGGCGGCTGAAGTAAAGCCTGCGTATGAACACAGAATTATTGTTTCGGAATTCGACTCACTTTACATTCATGCAATTAGCGCAACGGCATGGCGACAGTTTGATCGTGCGGTAAAAATGTATCAGCGACTTGTGACGAAAGCTCCCGATTATGCGATTGCGTGGCTAGATCTCGGTCGCAGTTATGAGCGATTGAAACGTTGGGACGAAGCCGCAGAGAGTTATCGGCAAGCGATAGCCAGGAATCCGTCGTTCGCCGCCGCATTTCTAAGGCTCGGAGTTGTGGAGGGAGCCAGAAAGAATCAGCAGGAAGCCGATAAGGCTTTCGATCGTGCATACGATCTTTATAAATTGCGCAACGATGGAAATGGGTCGGCAGAGGTTTTGTATCAGCGCGTCTTCTTAGCTTACAAACTGGGAAGACTGGACCAGGCTCGGCGTCTTGAGCACGAAGCATCGCGCGCTTTTGCTTCTAACTCATATCAATATGTGAAACACAATTTTACTTTGGCCAGAATCATGCACGCAGATGCCTCTACAGCTAAGGTTTATGAGCAAAAAGCACGGAATCGTGCCGAGGCTATGAGCCGTGTCGGATTGCTATTTCGGGGTTCAGATGCAGTTGTTGTAGATGGATTGTTGAATATAGCTCTCCTGTGTCTTAGAGACAATGATCTGATGAAGGCCCAGCCATACATCCTTGAGGCGTCACGTATTGCGGGGCGTTCAAATTTGAAGTTGAGCATGGCAAAAGCGGAGTACGCTCAGGCCCAGCAGCGCCTCCACGAAGGTTTCCCAGAAGAGGCTGATGAACACCTTAAGGCGGTATTGAGACTCGAAACGTCGCAACGGGAGATCTCAAGTCAATCGATTTCGCTCTGGCGTAAAACCATTTTTGATAGAGACTACGACGATGTCATCAATGAATTCAAACCAACCACAAACGCAGTATCCCTTGATACTCACCTCACCACCCGCCCAGGACCATGAAGTTGCCCCAAAGGCCGGGACTGCCTTCCGCACGCTTAATTTTCAATGCACTCTCACGCAATGCTTCCGCAGACGAATTCTTTGACCTCAATCCGCGGTGAAGCTCTGAGATGAACTCCGTTTCGGCAGGCGAATCCCCTTTCCAACGTCTCAACACCACCGCCGGCGTTCCCGCAACGAACCATGCCCAACTCAACGCGATAAACGCATTGCCCGTTTGAGCATGAGGCTGGGCGATTGTGGAGTTGGCTAAAACAACTACTCGGGCCCTCGAATTCAATTTCGTGACCTCCCACAATTTCAACACTCCATCACCCTGCGAATCCGAGTCCGGCGAAAAAATCATCTGCGACTGCATTGGCACGTAGTGGTCCAGGATTGCCGGTGTTCCGAAGTGTAGAATGTTGTAGTTTTTCGCGTCCGCGGTCACTCGCGACGTCCTCGCATCAGTGCCTGTATAAAAACGACTGCGCGAGTCTTTGTATGTAGCCTGAAGCTTTTCTATCTCGGGCGATTCGCTCGAGACCTCGGTTAGACCCACGCCTTTATACAACGTCTGCACACGCTGCATCGCGCAACATTCCGGAAGCGCGGGACTGCCAAACGCAAGCAACGCTGCTGGTCCGGCAGGCTTCGACCGTATCGCTCGCTTACGCATTTCTCCGAGTGACGAAAGCGAAAGGGCGTAGGAGATGGAAGCTTGATCGAGGAGGTATCGATCTGATGTTTGCAGCGCCTCGAACGGTATTTCCCAGAGCACTCCGTGCGGCACGATTATGAGTTTCGACTTCCCGGCGAGCTGTTCTTCAGCAGGCTTGAGCAGAAGGTCGTAGAGTTCGCGTGCGGTCTGAACCGCAGTGTTGTCGCGCGACGTGATCGCTTGCTGGAAGCGCTGGGCCAACGCAGCTAAATCACCACGCCCTAAACTCAGCCTGTACACCGTCACGATCGGCGTGGCCCGTACCGCCCGGGTTTGATTTGCGGTTATTACAAACAATAGAACGCTGTCGTCACTAATCACATATTCCAGCAAGGCGGCGTTGTTGCCGAGGAAAGGCCGCGCGGACTCGAGTGTGAACGGCGGTAATTCGCCTCTGTTTGTTTTCAGTTGCGGGTGCCTGGCGTACAAGCCCCGGCGAAAAGTCTGAAAAGCCGTGCCTGCGGCAGTCACGCGACTGCGAATGTTCTCAACACGCGCAGCCTGAGATTTATTCGAGTCCTGAACGCGCGACAACTGGAGCTTGAGCGAGATTAAGTCGCCTATCAACCTCCGCTCTTCTGTTTGCTCATGCGCCGTCAGATCTTTGGTGACCGCGAAGTTTCCCTGGTGCAGCAGCTCGAACAGGTATTGAGACTTTGCGTCCTCGGCGCGTTCGAAAGCCCTTTCGACGTATCCCTGGTCCAGCAACGTTTCCATCGCGGCGAGGTAAGGCAACACACCGCTTCTTTCCGCTTCGAATCCTTCCGGACTAACATCCGCCCGAAGCGTCTGCTGGATCCTGATCGCCTCGTCAAAAGCAACCAGGGCTTCGGCCTGTCGCTTCAGGCCACGCTGCGCCTTGCCCATTTCCGTTAGCGCATAAGAAAGAATGTTGGGAGTATTTGTCTTTCTGGCCAGCCTGACGGCTTTGTCCGCCGCTTCCAGACTTCTCGTGTGGTCAGTTTGTAGCCGGTAAACAGACGCGACCCGGGAGAGTGTGTCAGCCACGTCCGCGTTTCGTCTCATGTTTTCGTAGAGGCTTATGGCCCGCTGGTAATTCTGCAACGCTGGGCCATACTCCTTCTTATTCACATACACCGTGCCGATTCCCACCAGCACGTACGCGTGATTCAGAAAATCGCCGCGAGCCTCGTGCAGAACGCGACTCTTTTGATAGAACTCCAACGCGAGGTCGTACATTCCCTGCACGTAACGGACGTTGCCGATCATGCTCAACATGCGGGCCATGCCGACCTGATCGCCCTTACTCTCAAACTCCTGCAAACTCTTGTCGAAGTATTCGATCGCCTGCGGGTTATCTCCCTGTAGCGCCCTGACGAAACCTATATGACCCAGGGTAGTGGCGACTGTGCCGTGCGTCCGTGACTCGACGGCTACGGCGAGGCTCTTTGAGTAGGATTCAAGTGCGGAGGCGTAATCTCCCTGCGCGCGATAAACGTTGCCGATGTTCTGAAGTCTCGTCGCTATGCCTGACTTGTCGTTCAACTCCTCTTCCAACGCAAGTCCACGCTTGTAGTAAGCCAAAGCTTCATCATAGTTCCGCTGGTTGTAATAAGAATTTCCGATGCCGGCAAGCGCGCCGATCATTCCGGGCTTTATTTGTCGCTGCTCAAAAAACTCCAGGGCGTTTTTGTAATAGACAAGAGATTGCGCGTACTCGTATTGCATGTAAAACGCTTCAGCAATTCGCACCAGGTTGTCGCCGCTCTCGGTCCAATCCCTGATTCTGAGAAAAGCTTTTGCCGCAGCCTCATAGTTGCCAAGCTCATACTGAAGACCCCCGATAAGGGCCAGCGTGGCAGGGATTTCGTTTGCATCCTTCAGCGCCTCAAACTCTTTGAGAGCATGCGCAAAGCTCTGCAACGCTTCGGTTGGTTTTTGCTGCGCCTGGTAAGTCAAACCAAGACCGGAACGAGCGCGAGCAGCGTCGGCCCGTTTCCCAATACTCGCAAAGATACTCTCGGCCTTGCGATAACGATCGACGGCGAGCTCATGATGGCCCATGAAGTAATAGACACTGGCCATATTAAGTGAGGCGGTGGCGATTCCCTCCTTGTCGTTGATCTGTGCGGCAACTTTTTCGGCGAGCTCGGTAAATATTAAGCGCGGTGGTATATCGCGTGTTCGCGAAACTGAGATTTGCACGGCTGACAAGGGCCTTACGCAGATCGATAGTTACGAATGCCGTGCGGGTGGCGAGTAGCTCGGTGCGTCGCTGAACCGGCGACGCCACCAATTCGCTCGCGAAGGATTCAATGTCGTCGTTTGTAGGTTGCTGTGCTTTGCAGAGAGCGGCGGTGACGTTCAGGAGGAGAATGATCAGGATTAATCGTCGCATGATTGAGCTAGACTCGAACTACCGGGATTCCCAAGTCAATACAGATCTTTCTAACCAGTAGCTTTTTGATTTCTCGATGACGCGGAATGGTACTCGTGGAACCATTTCGTGGGTTCCGATACACCGTATGTTTGCTGCCTTCACGAACGAAGTAACAGCCTTCTGATTCGAGGTGCCGGATGAGGTCGGCGCGTTTCATAATGTCGATGAGGTTCAGGCTGCGCGTAAGATCAGTGTCTCACGCGTGATTTTCCCACTGCTGGAAAAGTTCTTCTCAAACTCCTCGCGGTTTGAATTGAGGATCAGCTCGATCGCCTCGCCCAGGTTCTCGCGTGCCTCTTCGAGTGTCTCGCCCTGAGTGTTGGCGCCTGGGAGTTCGGCAACATATCCGATGAAGCCGCCTTCCTCGACCTCTTCAAAAATGGCTGTCAATGTGAGTTGCGTCATAACTTTGTCGCGATAATACCTCTGTCACCAGCGCACATCAATCGGAGAGTTGTTTGGCACTTCCGTGACACTTCGGTTTTATAGTCGCTCGCATGTCCTTGAATGCTGAAGCCGAGACGAAGTTGCAGCACTTTATTCAACAGTCGTCGTTTGCGACGTCGGGCGTTGTCGTCACTGACCTCGACGGCACAGCGGTGCACGAATATCAGGGCAGGATAACCATTCCCAAAGAGGTCGAACTCGGGTTGATGCGCCACTATGAGCGCGGCAGACCGCTCATCATTAACTCGCTCCGGTTCCCTTTATCCGTCATTCGCACGTTCGGCCAGGATTGGTACAAACTCTCGAATGCTCCGATACCGACCGTCACCCTGAACGGCAGCTTAATGGGATACGTCAAAAAGGCGGATGAATCCGAACTCGCATTCGAAGAAACCGCGGCGTTTCCGTTGACCGAACCGGAAATCCTTGAAGCCCTCGAAGGCGTCCAGGGCCTGCTGGAGGGCGGCATCAAGAACGTTCTCGTCTTTTACTATCCGCGCGATTGGCGTATCGGCGAAGTGATTTGGACACCCGTACCTGAAAATATTGTTCACGTAAAAGAGAAATATCGCAGCGCGTCGGCCGTGACTGCGGTCGAATTTCCTAAACTACAGGAACAGATGCTGGCTGAAGACATTTGCATGATCTTTCTCCTGATCGATGCGCCTGAAGACCAGTTGATGGCTTATCAACATACGAAGCGCAGCAACTTCATCACGCACAAGGGCGTCGATAAGTTGTTTGGCGCAAACGTCATGGCAGATCAACTGCACTGCGATCTTAAAGACAGCCTGGGGGCCGGCGACACGGAATTGGATAATTTTCTCGCCGGCGTCGGACTCGCTCTCGTGGTTGGCAACAATCCCTTGAAGTTTCACGGGTTGGTTGACACTATCAAACTGAACAATTCGCTCGAACTCGGCACTTTACTCTTCAGAGCGGCGGAACTGGCGGCTGACAAAACCTATGGATGAAACGCCGGAGCGACCTGCAACAATCCGGCATTACCGGCAACTCGCCAAGAGGATTGTTAAGAAACATTTCGGATCTGAGCCAAGTAGGATCGTCTACAAACGATCCGGACGAACAAACTACGTCTTCGCAATCAATCACGTCGAAGGACAGTTTGTGATTCGGATAACACCCGAAGCTGAGCGCATTGAAACGTTCAAGAAAGAGCTCTGGGCCACTCAGAAGGTGCGCGAGGCAGGTGTGCCCAGTCCGGAAGTGCTTGCCGTGGGTAACGACATCAGCTCTGAGCCTTACATGATCAGCCGTCGAGTAACCGGCACTGAAGCAAGTCATCATCCGCGCAGAAGTCGCATCGTCCATGAGATGGGACGATACGCACAGATGATCAACTCAATTCGCACCCACGACTTCGGGAGTAACTTCGACTGGACCACAAACGGAACGAAGAAGCGCACGTGGGCAGACTATGTCGAAAACGAATGGGATGTCGACAGACGATTACAACTCTTCACGAAGCATAAGATCCTCGCGTCTACGGAAGTAATGAAGCTGCAAAAAATTATCGAAGGGTCGAAAAAGTTGAGCTTTGAACCGACGCTCAATCACGGTGATCTGCGGTTGAAGAATGTCATCGTCGACGACGACGGCGAAATCGCTGCAATTATCGACTGGGACGACTCACTATCGACCATCGCTCCTGAATGGGAACTTTCAGTCGCATTGCACGATCTTTCAGTCGACGAAAAGCATTTGTTTATCGAGGGCTACGGTCTGGATGTCGAGCAGGTCAAGGAAATGGCGCCGCTGGTGAAGGCGTTCAATCTTATCAACTATACGGATGCGATCGAACGTGCTGTGGCGATAAAGGACCACAAAGCGCTGTCAGAGTTTAGATTGCGCCTCAGCGGCGGACTCGACCTCTACTCGCTGTCTTAGTGCGAGCTAAACCTCACGAATGCGCTTCCGGCCGCGAGTGTTTGATGTGACGCCACACCCACCAGATCACGAAAAGTAATCCGGCGATGCCGATGAGAAAATCGAACCGGTGAAACCACGTCTTCAACGTATCGTTTTTGTCCCACTGCTCGCCGAGTTTCTGGCCCACGTACGCAAGCCCGAGACACCACGGCAGCGATCCGGCAAATGTGTAGATGATGAAGCGCGGGATATTCATTCGCGCCACGCCCGCTGGAAACGCGATGAACGTCCGGATTGCGGGAAGCAGACGGCTGATGAAAACGATTGCTTCGCCGTACTTTGCGAACCAGCGATCCGCGATGTCGAGATCGTGCCTGGATAACAAAATATATCGACCATACTTCTCGATGAACGGACGTCCGCCGTACATCCCGGCCCAGTAGGCGACCATCGACCCCAACACACAACCAACCGCGCCCGCCACGCCTACGCCCCAGAGATTCATCTCGCCTTTCGAAACGAGATAGCCGGCAAAAGGCATAATGATCTCGGAAGGAAGCGGTATGCACGCCGACTCGATTGCCATCAACAAAACAACGCCCCAGTAGCCCATCATTGAAATCGTTGCGACGATGAAGCTCGAAAGTATGCCGATTATTTTTGCGATCATGTATTGTTGGGTTTTGGTCTTGGGTCTTGGGTCTTTGAACTATCTGTCAGACCAGCCGTGTTGCCCGATCAGCGGCACAAAAGCACAACCGCCGTGATCTTCTTCCCTGCGCCCCTGATCCGTTTTTATCACACGGATAAGTCTTTGACTTTCGCGCGACTCACCGACAGGCACAACCAAACGGCCGCCGACTTTCAATTGCGCGATCAGAGGCTCCGGAATCGTTGGACCACCAGCGGCAACGAGGATTGCGTCATAAGGGGCATTTGCGGCCCAGCCGAGTGTGCCGTCAAAACATTTCACCGTGGCGTTGTAGATCCCGAGTTGCCGGATTCTCGCCTGCGCCTCGCGCGCGAGATCTCCGATACGTTCGATCGAGTAAACCTGTGCCGCGATCTTCGACAGCACCGCGGTTTGATATCCCGACCCGGCGCCGATCTCGAGCACACGGCTGTTCGCATCGAGTTCAAGCAGCTCAGTCATCTTCGCGACAATGAACGGCTGGGAGATTGTTTGATTTGCGCTGATGGGCAATGCGTGATCGCCGTAGGCGCGGCTCTGTAAGGCTTCGGGGACAAAAAAGTGGCGAGGCACATTCTTGATCGCCTCGAGTACTTTCGGATCGTTGATGCCGTAATGATCTTTAAGACGTGCAACCATGCGCTCGCGTGGGATGGAGTATTCCTGGAGTGAAGCGGAGCGATGTTTGTTTGCTGGCTGCACCTGAAGCAATTCTGCTTGTGTTAACTCTTATGGAGTAGCTCGGAATCTTTCAGATAGTTCCACGTTTCAATCGCCGTCAGCGCCTGGTGGTCCGTCATGTCACTGCGAATCGGCGTGACGGAGACGTAACCGGATTTCACGGCGTGGTAATCGGTACCCTCGACCGAGTTGGCGTTGAAGTATTCCTCGCCGATCCAGAAGTAAGGTTTGCCACGCGGATCGATGTGCTCGGTGATCACTGGTCTGGCGTTTTTGATTCCCTGCCGTGTTACTTTAACGCCTTTGATATGGCCCGGGGGCAAATTGATGTTCAGCAACGTGCCTTCGGGCAAACCTTCTTCCAAAACCTTTCGCGCCGCTACGACCGCAAAAGCGGCGGCTTCATTGAAGTCGAAATTATCGCGCGCTACAAGGCTTAACGCCACCCCCGGAACACCAAGGATCGTCGCTTCGAGCGCGCCCGCGACCGTGCCGGAATACGTCGCATCGTCGCCGAGATTGCCGCCGTGGTTGATGCCGGAAACACAGATGTGCGGGCGTTCCGCTTCGGGAAGAATTTTGTTGAGAGCGAGTGTGACGCAGTCAGTAGGGGTGCCGTCGATGGCCCAGTGACGTGCGTCGAGCTGCCTGATTCGTAAGGGACGCGCGAGTGTCAAACTATGAGACGCACCACTCATTTCAGACGCCGGCGCCACTACGTAGACGTCGCCGACTTCTTTCAGGGCTTCCTCGAGTTTGATTAGCCCATCGGAGTGGATACCGTCATCGTTTGTGATCAAGATTCGAATCATAACGAATTGCCAATTGCCGATTGCCCATTGCCAATTATTTACATGGCCTCAGTCGCCATTGAAAATTGGCAATCGGCAATTGGCGATTGGCAATCTGATTGGTGAGAAATGACTACGGCCCGTAGCTGTGCGGGAATTACTAGTCGCGCGGGATGCGCATGCGGCCCTTCTTCTTATTGCGTTTACGTGCCAGCGCCGACTTCAACTTCGCCTTCTGACCCGGGGGAATGAAAAACGCGTGTTTCTTCGCATCCTTGATGATCTCCTCGGTCATCACCTTGCGCTTGAAGCGGCGCAATGCGCTTTCAATCGATTCGCCCTGATTAACAGTAACTATTGCCATTCGTTCTGTAATTTCCCTTTCATTAGATCCTATGCAGGCACGCTATTTAACACGTGTGGAATGCTTTGGTCAAGTCAGGAAGTCTTCCTCGCAAAAACGCAAAGACGCAAAGCAGAATTCTTCTTTGCGTCCTTGCGCCTTTGCTAGGAAATTCTGAGATTTAGACCAGTACTGCGTCGGCCGGCTCTTCTTTCTTGCGGCCCAGTCCCTTGATCTGCACCGGCTTATCAGCTTCCTTGGTATTGAGCTGTTGCTTCAAGACCATCTCCTGATAAAGCTTGCGCATCATTACCGCTTCTTCGTGAGCGGTTTTGGGACCCTCCATCTGCGGCTTGTTGGGCCGCGCTAAATCTATCTCATTGAGAATCAGCCCGTGTGTCTTGTCCGCGAGATCAACGTCTTTGCCGCCGGCGAATATCTCGTGGCGCCCATGCTCCTGATACCACTTCGCGACGGTCGCGTTCTGGTGCATGTTCTCGATGATGTTTCTCCAACCAATGCCCGTGTTATAGGCACAGAAGGAAATCTCGCCTTCCTGAGTTCCGTAAGGAATGATGCACATCTCGGTGCGACGGAAGTCGTAGTTGAAGAGATCCTGGAACCACATACCCGCGATAAACAGGAAGTTCCAGCGATCCGAACGGCGTTTCTGGATATCATCCACACTGCGATCGCCGGTGACCCTGCCGTAGTCTTTTCCAGTCAGACCAAACGACTTGTCAAACTTCTTGAAGAGCTCGTAAAGCGTAAACTGCGATGGCGACTTGTACGGGTTGTAGTGTTTCAAAAGCGTCAGACCCATCATCAGGTTTGACATCCACTTCCCGCGCGCCGCGTCAGTGATCTTCTGCATGTCTCTGACGAGACCCGGAATATTCAGAAACTCCGGCACCGGACGCATCTCTTTGTTTTCCTTGTCGATCATCACCGCGGTGCCTACGCCGCAGTTTGGGTGACAACCGCAGGACACCTGGCCCCATTCCGCCTGTGGGCCATGAACGAGATCCGCAAAATCGGCAAACGCACCCATCAGCGAAAGTGGGAACCAATCGCGAGTCGGCTCAGTGATGCCGACCTGGTCCTTCACGTCATGAGCGAGATGGGAAAGCGTATAGCGCTGTTGCAGACGACGCTGTTCGGTAATCTCCTCGTCGCGACCGGTAAATGAAACCGGCTGGAATGACAGGAATGCAATCTTCTTCGGATTGTCGAGCGCGAAGCGAATGATCGAACCGACCTGATCGTTGTTGATACCGTTGACGAGTGTCGTGACGAGTACGATCTCAACGCCTGCTTCGTGCAGGTTGTTGATGGCTCTCATCTTCACGTCGAAGAGATTGCCGACCTGGCGGTGACTGTTCGCGTCGTTGCCGATGCCGTCAAACTGCAGGTAAACATATCGAAGACCAGCCGCGGCTGCTTCCCGGCAAAACTCTTTGCTCTTGGCAAACTCGATTCCGTTGGTTGCCGCCTGCACGCTGTTGTAACCAACTTTGCGTGAATACTTGATCGCTTCGAGGAAGTGTGGAGAGATCGAAGGCTCGCCGCCCGAGAACTGCACCGACATCTGCCGGCGCGGTTTGATCGTGATGGCGTTGTCGAGAATCTCCTTGATCTCGTCCATGCTCAGTTCATGAACAAAGCCAACCTGGTTGGCGTCCATGAAGCACGGGTCGCACATCATGTTGCAGCGATTGGTCAGGTCGACTGTCAGCACGGCGCCGCGGCCATACTTAACAGTGCTCGAACCGTGATTGTGGAGTTTCTCGTCGTTGTGCGCGTCAATGTCGCGACCGGGAAACATCTTTTCGATGTGCGTGAGAAACTTGGAGTCGATGGCCATCATGTCTTCGAAGTGGCCGTGAGATCGGACAATCCTTGATCATCCAGATTTCGCCGTCGCGCTCGATAATCTGAGCTTTGATCTCGCCGACTTTTTCGTTGATCAGAACGCTGACGTCTTTTTTACCGCTGATGATTGCTTCGCGCGCTTCAATCACGCAATTGGGACAGAGCGAATCGGTGGTGCGTGGCCAGCCGAGAGTCGGCTTGCTCTTCTGCCAGGATTTCAAAAGGGGCTTGTCTGACCATTTTGGAGTAAAAGAAGGATTAGGCTTGTACTTATTTACCGACTGAATTGTACTGAAAATGCCTCGAGCGATCAGGGTCAATCCTCTCTCCGCATGCTTGATAGGTCGCATTATCTCTCCGTCCGTTTCGTAGTTTTATGGCGTGTCCGGGCAAACTACTGCGCACCAGGACCGGTGGGCACAGGGCAATGAGCGTGCCCCGAGCGCTACGTAAGTATAAATCCTTCGGGCACTTGTATTTACGCAATTGAGCAAGACCGGGCTGTCTTCAAGCTGCGTGTCTTTCTGCTACAGCAGATTAGAACAAGGTGGGTGTGTGGCATTTTGGCGTAGATTGCGAGGATATTATGCTTATTGTTTTATACGTGGGCTTGCGGGTTCGGACGGTCGTGCGTTTGTAGCGATAGCTGATCTTCTTGACGTAGTTGCGAGTCTCTCGATAAGGCGGCACTCGGTTTCCAAACTTTGCCACCGCGCCCTCACCGGCGTTGTAACTGGCAAGCACCAGGTCCACGCGATTTTTAAAACGATTCAAGAGCTCTCGAAGATACCTCGTCCCACCCGAAATGTTTTGTGCCGGATCATGCGGTCGTCTCACGCCGAATCGCGCGCCGGTTCCGGGCATCAGTTGCATCAATCCGCGCGCGCCTTTTGGCGAGACGGCGTAAGTGTTGAAGTGCGACTCCTGCTCCATCACCAGAAATATCAAATACGGATCGACGTTGTACTTGCTACCGTTCATCCGGATCAGTTTGTCCAGACCGGGTCTGCCAGTGCTCCAACCGCGTTCTTTCTTTCCGACCTGCGCCACTGTTGGCGCATCCTCGAGCTCGATACGGTCGATGCGGCTGCGGTCAATGAATATGTCCATCGAGCTGCGTTTGTACCAAACGCCGGCGGGTGATTCCGAGGCGCTGTCAGCCTCAACGCGAGCGCCGCCTTTCAGGTAAATCCAGGCGGGTTTGTCGTAGACCGCGTTTGTTGGTTTGGGAGCTTCGGCGACTACTTCCGAGACTTCGAAATGATCGTCATCGCTCGAAGTGGTCCTGGCGGCCGGAGGTGCCGTTGCAGGTTGCGTTGAACTCCGCTCGACCTTCTTGACCTTGTCCTTCGACAAAAGGTGACTGAGTCCGCCCTTTCGATACCAAACACCCTGCGACGTCTCCCAGGCATCGTCGACGACAAGATCAGAACCATCAGCCAGCTTCAGTCTCACCTGTTCGCTCTGCGCCAAAGTATGAACAGAGCACAACACGATGAAGAGACAAATCACCAGAAGTTTAGTTGTTCGAGTCATGTTTTTGGTCTTTGCTCCAGAGGAGCAGGATGTTTATAGCTCTCGTCCTCTCTCGTGTTCTCGCTCCGTCAGGAGCGACATGTTCGCGTCCACATCGCGCTCCTCACGGAGCGCCAAACCTTTTGTAATTGCGGGCTATAAATATGTTGCTCCTCTGGAGCAACGGACTACAGCTCCAACGGATCGGCGAGCGTCCGCTCGATCATCGTCTCCTGCGTCTGCGCTGGTGCAAACGAATGCGACGTGCCGAAATAGTTGCGCCATGCGATGTCGATAACATGCGGCGTCAACGCAATGCCCTGTTTCTCAAACAAACAAATGTCCGTGGCGCGATCGAGCAGGTCGCGCGGCTCGCAACCCTTCATCTGCCGTCGCTCCACGCGATACTTTGTCAGGATATGGTCCAACACCGGCTGTTCGACTTTGATCCCGCGTCTGTTTGCCTGGTGTTTGAAGATCGCAGTGTAAGCGCCCTCCGTGGGCGGCTCGACACGCGCCCGGTAACCCATGCGCCGGAGAAATGCCTGGTCCGCCAGATCTTTTTCCTCGAGGTTCGTCGAAAACACGACTAACTGCTCAAACGGAACTTCGATCTTCTTTCCCGTGTGCAGCGCAAGGTAATCGACGCGTCTCTCGAGCGGAACGATCCAGCGATTCAACAGATCCTGAGGCGCAACGCGCTGCCGGCCAAAGTCGTCGATAACGAGGGTTCCGCCATTTGATTTCATCTGGAACGGCGCTTCGTAAAACTTCGCCGCCTCACTCCACGTCAGATCTGCATTCTCGAGCGTCAACTCTCCACCGACCACAACCAGGGGACGTTGTATCAAGGCCCAACGACGATCGAAGTCGTGCGGAGTCTCATCCGCGGGCATTGCTTCGTGACAATGAGCGTCGAACACTCGAATAATTTGTCCATCGATCTCAACCGCGTAAGGGATCCAGATCCCTCCGGCCAAAGCGCCGTTAATGCGTTCTGCAACCGCAGTCTTTCCGGTTCCCGGCAAGCCCGTCAGAAACAACGAGCGGCGTGAATTGATAACGCACCCGAGTGTTTGCAGCAGCGACTCGGGCAGAACCAGATCGTGAAACGCCTGGCGCACCGTCTCCATCGACGCCGTGTTTGACGGAATCGACTGGAGTGTCATCATGTGCGAGTAGTCGCGCAGAGATACCGGCGCTGGTCCAACGTAACCGCACATCGACAACAGTCGCGTGAGCCGATCCCAGCCGTGGTCCAGCATTCCATACCGCGTCGAGCCGATCGCCGACTGCATCTTCACTTCGATCAACTTCTCGCGATAGAGCTGTTGCAGCAGATCTTCGGTCAGCGTGCGTGGCAGATGTATGCGTTCGGCGACTGCGGAGGTGGTCGGCTCCGGCAACATTGCTACGTGCTTCAACGCGAGATCGCAGAGAAACTGTTCGGCTGATGCCGGTCTCGACAATCTCTTCGGGCAGGGGCGGTCCCATGCTTTCAATTTCCGCGCGCGTCAGAATTGCGGTGTGCGACATGTGAGTTCTCTTTTCCTATGCGAGAGTCGGAAGACCGAAAGTATTACGAGGGCGGCGACTGAGCACCGCCCTTGAACCAAAAATTACTTGCCGACATTGCTGTTATTCGACGCGAACGCGAGCGCCGTGCGGGCATCTTCTGATTCCGTCGCACGACCGACGCGCTGGTAAAGATCAGCCAGACGTCGCAGGGCGAACGTGTTGGTTGGCTGGATCTGGCGCGCTGCTTCGTAGTAACGAATCGCGTCGTCTTCACGGCCAAAGCGCTCGAGCATCTTCGCGGTGTTCAGGTTGCCGGTTAATGGACCAGTGGCACGCGTGAAGGCCTTGTACGCTTCATCGATCTTGCCGAGACGGCAATAAGCGAGGCCGAGGTTATTGAGAATTCGTTCGTCGGCCGGCGCCAGTTTCGCGGCGCGTTTCAGACGATCGACGGCGGCGCGATAGTTACCGTTCTGATAGAGCGAGAAGCCGAGATTGTTGAGCGTGTCGGCGTCTTCTTCGATCTTCACCGCGCGTTCAAACGAATCCTTCGCGCGTTCGCCGAATCCCTTCTTATCGTAGGCCACTCCTAAAAGGTTGTGAGCTTCGGTAAGTTTCGGATCGAGCGAGGCGGCGAGTGAAAGTTCTGAGACAGCTTCGCTATAACGACCTTCCATCAGGTATTCCCGGCCCGCTTCCAAGTGTTCTCTTGCTGAACCGGAAGCGGTGTCTTTCTTGGTTACGGATGTGCGCGCATCTTCGATTCGCGTGACGCCGGCGGAGGCAAACCTCTCGGCATCTTTCTCAGTCATGCGCTCAATCTTATTTTTGTCGTTGCCGCCACCGAACAGTCTTCCAAAAGCTTTGAATGGCGCCGCGAGAACTTTGACGACTTTGTTTCCACCCTTCTTCTTCGGTTGATCTTCGCCGCCGGCTTCGGAACCTGAATCTTCAAGCACGATGGCATCGGGATCACCCTCACGTTCGTCCGTGGAAGCGCTCCACATGGCGGTGGCCGCTATGGTCAGTACAAAAGCGATAAAAACTGCAATGATTCTACGTTTATTCATTGGTCCAACTCCTCTACATGTCTCCGAGAACGTCAATGAGGTTAAGGGCCGCCGGTCCAAGGATAGCTATAAACAGTGTCGGGAAGAGGAAACAGGCAAGCGGCAACAACAGTTTGACAGCAGCTTTTTGCGCTTCCTGTTCGGCGCGCTGGCGTCGTTTTGTTCGCAGCGAATCCGAAAAGACGCGCAGGCCTTTCGCGATCGAGGTACCAAACTTGTCGGTCTGGATCAGCATGGCCACGAGACTGCGAAGATCGTCAACGCCGGTTCGTTCCGCAAGATTGCGCAATGCTTCATCACGATCACGTCCAACTCGGATCTCGAGATTGGCGAGTTCGAATTCAATCGCGATTACGGGGTGTACTTCCCTCAATTCGGTCGAGACTTTCATCATCGCGGCGTTCAAACCGAGACCGGCTTCGACGGAAATCACCATCAGGTCGAGTGCATCGGCAAGACCCCAGCGCAGATCTCGCTGGCGATTTTTGGTAATTCTTCCCAGGAAAAAGCGCGGCAGAATAAAGCCAACCACAAAAGCAAGGATGATATAGACGATGCGCGCTGCCGAGTGGCCGCGCCAGGAAAGCGCAAACGCCCGCGACCAGGAGCGGAAATCCGGCCATGGAAGCGATCTGAATCGCGCGATAAATGATCGGAGCTTCGGCTGCACGATAACCTGCGTGCATCAGTTGCTTTTGCAACTTACGCGCTTCACTTGCCGAAGGCGGCAGGAGTTTGTTAAGCGGCGAAGCGATACGCTGTGCGATATCGGCCGCCGGACTCTCATCCGGCATGACCATCGAGTGCGAGCCCGGGGCGACACTGCCTTCGTTTCCACCAAGCTTGCGCAGTCTTTCGGTAGCAGCACTCTGCGGCCTGTAGAACAACCAGTAAATACCCAGCATTCCGAGGGAGATACAGACGAAGGTTGAGATGGCGATGATTAGTAGCATGGGTTTTTTGGGTTTTGGTCTGGTCTTTGGTCTTTGGTCTTGGGTCTTTGGTGGACCAGGGATTAACAAGTTCCAAGCCCAAAGACCTAAGTCCACTTAAATCTTGATATTCAAAATCTTCCTGACGATCAACATACCCGTGATCTGCATGAACAATGCGGCGGCGATCAGGTAATGACCACGCGGATCTGTCCACAACACGCTCATGTAGTCGGGGTTCATTACCGTCACGGCCAGCGCCACAAAGATCGGCAGGGCGCAAAGCAGCCATGCAGACATACGCGAACTCGTCGTCAACGTCTTCAGATCGCCCATGATGCGGAACCGTTCGCGAATGGTGTAAGCAACCTTCTCGAGGATCTCGGCGAGGTTACCGCCGGTTTCACGTTGGATCAGGATCGCCGTTACACACATCTTCAGATCGAGCAACGGAATTCTCTGCGTCAGGTTCTCGAGCGCGAGTTTCACTGAAAGACCGAGGTTCTGTTCTTCGTAAGCCTTGCGAAACTCAGTCGCGATCGGCTCAGGCATTTCCATCGAAACCATGTGCAGGGCTTCGGAGAAAGCATGACCGGCGCTAAGCGCTCTGCTGATCAAGTCGAGCGCATCCGGAAGATGTTCGAGAAACTGGTTGAAGCGTCTCCTGCGTTTCCACCAGACGTGGAGCAGCGGCAGCGATGCGGTGACCACGCCGGCCAGGATCATCAGCGGGACAAACACTGTCAGCACTGATGCCGCCAGTGCCCCGAGCATTCCCGACATGAACGAAAACATGAGCAAGCGCGACGGCGTGATGTGCAGATCAGCCTGGTCCAACATGCGCTTCAATTGCAGCGCCGCTTGCATGCTGATCAGCGTGCGGTTGATCCAGGGAATCTCGCTCATCAGTTCGTGACGAGCGAGCACTACATCGACGTCTTCCGTGTTTGCCGAATGCATCAAGGCTTCGGAGAGCCGTTTTTGCAGGCGAGCACGCTTCTTGTCGGTGCCGTGTGTAGCGAGCACATAGGCGCCCAGCACCAGAAACAACGCGAACACGAATACGAGAAACGATATGATCATTGGATTACACCTCCTCGAAGAAGACGCGCGGCAACTGCAAACCGCATGTTTTCAACCGTTCGGCGAACCGTGGGCGAATTCCGGTCGGGCGGAAGCGTCCAAGCACCTTGCCCTCCTTATCCACGCCGGTTCTCTCGTATTGGAAGATCTCCTGCATGGTGATCGTTTCGCCTTCCATGCCGGTGATTTCTGAAATGGACGTCACGCGGCGCGAACCGTCAGACATGCGCGCTACCTGAACGACGAGGTTCAGTGCTGACGCAACCTGTTGGCGCATTGCGCGATCCGAGAGACGCATGCCGGTCATCTGGATCATCGTTTCGAGTCGGGCCAGAGCGTCGCGTGGAGTGTTGGCGTGAACGGTGGTCAAGCTGACCGTCGTGACCGGTGTTCATGGCCTGAAGCATGTCGATAGCTTCACCGCCACGAACCTCGCCGATCACGATGCGATCGGGACGCATACGCAGTGCGTTGCGGACGAGATCTCTCTGCGTTACTTCACCGCGGCCTTCGATGTTGGGCGGCCGCGTTTCGAGTCTGACCACGTGCGGCTGTTGAAGTTGAAGTTCCGCAGAGTCTTCGATCGTGACGATACGTTCGTTCTCAGGAATGTAAGCTGACAACGCATTCAGCAGGGTCGTCTTACCGGCGCCGGTGCCTCCCGAAATCAGGACATTCAACCGCGCATGAACGACCATCTGCAGCATGTCAGCGATGTCTTTGGTGAGCGCTTTGTATTCGATCAGCGTCGCCATCTTCAGCGGATCGGATCCAAAACGGCGGATCGAAAGAACCGGTCCATCGATCGAGAGCGGCGGGATGATGGCGTTGACGCGCGAGCCGTCTTGCAGGCGCGCATCCACCATCGGCGACGACTCGTCAATACGGCGGCCGACTGACGAAACGATGCGCTCGATAACGCGCATCAAATGCTCGTCGTCTTTAAATCTGACGTTGGTGGCTTCGATCTTGCCGCGGCGCTCGATGTAGATCGTGTTGTGCGAGTTAACCAGGATGTCGGAGATCGTCGGATCTTTGAGCAGCGGCTCCAGTGGTCCAAGTCCAAAGAGTTCGTGCTGAACGTCGTTGACCAGTCGCTCGCGTTCGGAAACGGACAAAGGCATCGCTTCCTGGGCAAGCACGCTCTCAGCCAAACGCGAAACTTCCGCATGCACCTGTTCCGGAGTAAGAGTCGACAGCTTGGTCAAGTCCATCCGGTTGATTAACGTCCGGTGCAGACGCGATTTCATTTCCTGGAAGGAGTGTTGACCGGTGCCGTCCGAGCCGGTGCCGGGAGCTGATTGTTTCCGATTAATCTTTCACGTAGTGCCATGATGTTCGCTCACGCGCGGCCGCGTGCCGCTTCGCTTAGACCTTTTCCATTGAGGTTTGAAGTTTGAAATTCGGCTGGGCTGACTGCTTCTTGAGCAACGAACTCCAGAAAGGCCGGCGTTGCTTCGACTGATCGATTGGCGCCACACCAAGCGACATTTGCTCGGCAATGCGACGAATCTCGAGTGCGATCTTTGACGTCGGCTCAGCCTGCACGAGCGGCGTACCGAGATTGATCGAGCCCACCGCTGTCTGATAGTCGCTGGGAACAAAACCCACGACCGGTTCACCTAAAAACTTTTCTACCTGCCGGAGGTCGAGATCGATCTGCTTGCTCCAGCGATTCACCACGATCCGCACTTTCTTGCGCGGGTATCCGAGCCGGTCGAAAATCTCGAGCGCTCTTTGCGTGCTGCGGATCGCGGGAATGTCGAGTGTAAGTATCAGAACAATTTCATCCGACTGATCGAGCGCGGCTAGCGTGATCGAGTCGAACGTGTGCTGCGGGTCGAGCACGACGTAGTCGTAGTGTTCGCGAAGTTTCTGCAAGCACTTCAAACACGTGTTGCGGTTCGATTTCGTCGGCGTGATCAGCTTCGCGAGGAGCGGCCAGCAACGACAGGTGAGTCGAGTGTGGCGTTACGAGACTGTTGATAAGCGATTCGTCGAGACGCTGGCGCTTCTCAACCATGTCGGCGATCGAATACTTCGCTTCGAGTCCTAAAAAGAGTGGCAGGTCGCCTGCCTGAAGATTGAGATCGACGAGGACGGTTTTTGAAGCTGTAGCTGCGGCGAGATTCGTGGCGATGAATGAAGTGCCGCATCCACCCTTGCTCGAAAACACCGCAACCATGCGGCCTTTCTTTTTGGGTGTTTCGACCTGTTTGGTGCAAAACTCGGAAACTCGATCCAGCACGGTGCGCAGTTCTTCCGCGCTAATCGGAATGCGCAGAAACTCACGCGCGCCGGCGCGCAAACTTCTCAAGATCAGATCGGGCGACGCGTCCTGCGCCGCGGAAATGAGAGCGGTTCCCGGACATTCGGAATTCAACCGTTCAATGAATCTCACTGCGTGATCCGCGTTTGGACCAAGCGCGATGATCGCGGCCGCGGGCTTCAGACGAACTATCTCTTCGTAGAGTTGATCCGCATCGTTGCCGCCCGCGAGCAGTTGCACGCGGCTTTCGGCAGTCAGGGCCCTGCGAATGTCTTTGAAGTTATCGAGTCCGGTGCTTAAGAACTACTACTGAAATTGGTTCGGTCATCTCTTCCTCGTGATTCGTTTATTCGAATCCCACTGCCGGCGGCTGTCTTGATATGGAACTATTGACAGAGTGCCTGGGGGTTACGGTAGGACCATCGCAGATGTTGCAAGGCCGGCTTCGTCCGGAGCGATGTTCGAAAGGCTGGCGTAGTAATGGTGCCGCCCGGCAGTGGATTCGAAACTTGAGACTGGCATGTTTTGAAGCCTACCCTGCTTGTCATTTGACTGCCTCGCCTACATATTGTCCGGAATAAAACCAACGCTTTCACCTGTAAGCGTCGTGGTGTAACTGGGCATCGTGATCGTGGTGCCAACGATTGGAATGACAAATTGGAATTGGTAATTGGTAACGCTGACCGTGACCGTCCCTTGTTTAATGCGAAGTGCGAATAGGTAACCGTCACATTGTCAGGCGTAAGGTTGGGAACCGTAGGCTGGCTTCCACCCTCCGGATTTCCATAGACCACTACGTTTTTGACCTCATCAATGTCTCCCGCCGAATGAAGGACGGCATATCGCGCTCCGCGTCGGGCGGCGTCGGAAAGAGCGTTGTGTACCCAAAGGCCTCGTCCAAATTCGATCACTGCAAACATCGCTGTCAGAAAAACTGTCGCGGCGATCGCAAATTCAACCAGCGTTGCGCCGCGCTCATTCGATTCAAACAGTTTGATTTGCCTCATGATTTTTCGCCCTCATTAAATTGGGGGCGGTTGGGTTAACAGATAACGCATGGTCACGCTCGGCTTCACGTCGACGTTCAGCGAGAACTTCGACTTGGTCAGCGCTCCCAGATCGAAAATCGGCTGGTGCTTGTACCCAACGATTTGGACCGTGACTGTTTCCGGTAATATCGCCACGCCGCCTTCACGCGTGATCATGACGTGTGACGGACTCAAATCCGTTAAGAGCGGTGACCCAGTGCCCTCAGGATTTCCGTACACGACGATGTTCTTTGCCGTTAGCGTCGTCTGATAGGGAGTCTACCGGAGCGGTAGAGAGATAACGACTGCCGGCGCGAGCCGCTTTTGCCAGAGTTGTATATTCGATAGAAATACCGCCCAAACTCAGCCGTCGCTGCAAACAACATTAGAAAGATCGGTATTACTATCGTTACCTCAACTAACTGAATACCACTCTCGTCTCCTGGGAAATCGGTGCAATCGAAGTAATCTTCTGGACTCGCAGTCGGTTGCGAATTCTTCGGATTCTTGCATGCATGATTTCACCTACTTGTAGAGAACTGGAACAGCCAGGTTGTCGTTTGTGTCACCGGCTCCTGGTATGAAGTAGCTGTTGCCGGCGAATGCGGTGTCTTTGATGTATTCGGCTTGCAGCTCACCACCGGGGCCGCCACCGACAGAGGTTTGCAGGAAGAAGACACCGAATCTGACTCACCACGATCGTGTCTCGACCTTCTCCGGGCAGTGCCGTGGCGATTGGGAGAATCACAATGCCGCCGATCGCGGAAACCCGGATGAGATGGCGTTTTGACTACTGCGTTTCTTGTCGTACTGGTCTTTCGTAATACCTTCAGCGATATTATCGTCCGGGTGGTGATAGTGCGGGGTCCATTCCTCCGGCATAGATGTCAAATCGTGAATTGATCCCCTGACGGATCGCACCGGAGGTCACACCCGGTTTTGTCTCAACTTCAGTACCTACTGGAGATACACCAGTTGACTCCATTAGCCATGCCTTCTCGATCACCACTACCACCTGAGTGTACCGGCGCAAGCAGTTGGTAGTTGCCTGGTGAAACGTGATCTCCCGGCTCTAAGCGAAAGGTGTAGGTCTTTCCTGACGTGATCGGGTCAGCCGGAATAGTCGAGCACAAAGGCCGGCAGCCACGGACAAATGACATTGAGCGGAACCGAAAAACCTGCCGTCGCTGTCGCCGACAAGTTACGGTTCTTACCCAACACGAAAGCAGCGAAGGAAATACCAACCGCCGAGGTCGGCGTCGTAACTTTTACGAACCGAATGTTAGTTGGCGAAGCCGCAGCCGCGCCCTCACTTCATGTATGGACCATCGAGATTGACGGCAAACTCGACGTTCGCCCGCGGGAAACTCACGCCCGTTTTGTTGAAGTCGTAGTTATTCATCGCCTTCACTGCGCGATTCGTAGCCTCTGTAATACCCGGGCTATTTCCGTTCAGTCCCGAAACTCCGGCCAATGCTGCTGCATCGGCCGCGTTCTGTAGTTCTGCCTTTGTCAGATAGAGCCTGCTGATATCGAGGCCCAACCCAACTGCCAGCAGGACTGACAACATTCCGATTGCGGAAGTCGCCAGGATTGAACCTCGTTCTCGTTTTCTCGTTCCTGCTTGTTTCGTTGATCTGTTCTTCATAGTTTCCCCCTCTTTATTTCGAATGACATCGGCTCGAGAAAAGAGTTGCGAAAGTTACCAGGGCCTGACAGCGTTTGGATTTGAATCCATCGTTACTGCTTTAGCGACTGGCAGGGCAGGATGATTGTTGCGCACACTACCGACGGCGCCGGTGGTGCTGGTTTGCGTAGCAGCGTCAACAGTCTTGGCTTTGGGCTCTTCAACTTTCGACGGAGCTGCTACTGGAGTTGCTTCTTTCTGTCCGGAGACTTTGTAACCGCTCTGGCCCGTGACGCCGTCGCCCTTCGGCTCAACACCCAAAGGTGAACTGCCCTTCAGACCATCGATGCCTCGCATGTTCGGCAGGTCGTCTGGATTGACTGGCTTAACCAGGTGCGCGGTCACGATGAACATCAATTCCGTCTCTTTCTTCTCGAAAGACTTCGATTTGAAGAGCGCGCCGATTACAGGAATGTCACTGACGATCGGAATTCTCGACAACGTCTTGCTTTCGGTGTTGTCAAGCAAACCTGCGAGCGCGAACGACTGACCATCACGCAGCTCAACGCCGGTCTTGGCGCGGCGAGTGCGCAGTGCGGGAACGACGAAACCGTTGAAGCGGACGCCGTTGGTGAAGTCGATGGTGGAAACTTCCGGTTCGAGTTCGAGACGGATGTGATCTTCGTCGATGATCGTCGGTTTGAAGTTCAGGCGGATGCCATATTCTTTCCAAACGATGGTGATGCCCGGTTGCCGTTGCCGTGTCTGAAGAACCGGTACCGGGAACTCACCGCCGGCGAGGAAGCTCGCCTGCTGGCCGTTCATCGCGATCAGGTTTGGCTCGGCCAACTCGCGGAAAGCACCTTCAGTGCGCAGCATCCTGAGCATGGCGGCGGTATTGATGTGGCGATTGAAGAGAAGACGTTAAGCGCCGGTTGCAGGAAGAGCACTGGCGCCGCGCTGGGCTGTAGTCACTGATCCTGAATGCTTGGACCACCACCACTGTTGACGTAACCACCGGTGCCTCCCTTGGCAGGGCGTAAACGACGTGCCGTAGTCGCGCAATTTGTTGCGATTCACTTCCGCAACGCGAACCTGGAGTTGAACCTGCGTGGCGTTCGAAGTCGGCGACGTCAGCATGTTCACGGTTTTGAAATTCGCGGCTTCGATAACGCTCTGCACCTGCGCGGACGTAGCTGCATTCGAAACGCTGCCGGAGATCACAACGGATCCATTGGCCTGGCTCAGGCGAATGTCGTCTTTCGGAAACAGCGCGCGAATCTGAGAGTCGATCAGTGAAAGATTGGCGCGGACGTAAACGTCAAACACCAAAAACTGACCGCCGGTCTGCTCCCATGCGATGAAGTTGACCTGACCGAAAGCTTTTCCATTGACGAGCACCTGGTCTGGCGTGACGAGCACGGCTTCAGCGATTTCGGGATTCGAAACCGAAAAGCGTCCGACCGGGCGATCGAAATTGATCACGCGCGACTGTCCTACGAGAACGTTAACGGCTATGGACTCTTTGTTCTGGCCGAAAGACGCCTTGTAGGAGTTTTCCTGGGCGTGCGCGATGGAAGTGGCAAAGATGGTAATCAGGGACGCCAGTAATAAACTCACTCGGCGTGAAATTGGGGAACGGCTCTGCATGATCTTATGCTCCTTTGTTTCTAGCGATCGTCAATGCGATCAACTTCAATAGTGGCAGTCGTGAGTTCAGGCTTTAGCGTGTTTCGCGAACCGCAGCCTGAAGGCCTGAACTCTGAACTTCAATCTGTGATCTATGGAAACTCGACGTTGCGCTTCTTGGCGCCTTCGATCATTTCCACTGCACGCGGAGTGGGCTGAGGAGCTGGGGCTGCTGTGGCTGCTGGTTTCGGCGCCGGCGCTGATCTGCGTACTGGTTCGCATGTCAGATTTTCGGCTGCTCACTCTTCAGTGAACCCGGCTCAGGAGCCGGCATGGCAATGTCGCCACCTAACAGGTTGCGCTTGTTGACGCCTGGGGTTTGCTCGTCGCCCTGGTCGATCTGGTTACGCATCACGAGCTGCAACTTGCCTTCGCTGGACGCGAGCGCGAGTTTCTCTGCCTGTTCGGGAGTAACCTGGAGGGTGACAGCCTTGACGCTATTGGCTTCGCGTTCATTTTCCGGCTTGTCGATGTTCTGACCGTTGGCCAGGACCTTGATGTTCTGCAGCACGATCTTCGAAATGGGATCCTGCATGCCGGAACCTTCGCGCGGATCGATGGTGACAACTACGTCAACCAGCGTGCCCGGCATGATGAATCCGGAGATGCCCGCGGCATCGTCGACCTTGACGGTCATGGCGCGATAGCCTTCAGGAATGACTGCGGAAAGACCGGCGGCCGTTCCTTCCGGAGCCAGTCTTGCTTCGGTGATTGGTTCGCGCGCGGCGATGTTCACCACTGCTACGCGGCCGGCCAGTTTTTCAGGCGAGTCAAATGCTCCGTCGGGAGTTGATTCCTTGGGAAACTGGACCACCATGATCTGCTCGGCAATGATCTTGCTTCCGAGCGGGATCGCGACCTTCGCCACGGCTACCTTGTTCAGGTTCTTGGTGTAAGCCTGTGCGCTCGATAGGTATTTGCTGACTGAAACGGCAGCGAGCACTCCAAAAATCAGCGCCCCTACCAAAACTATGAAGAAACGTTTGTTTCGCATGGGAATCAACTCTCCGTTCTCGCCAGGTCAGGGCCTGGTTAATTGCCGCTGTTAAGCGTGAAAGATCGCGGTTGCGATAATGGCGCCGATGGTGATAGCCACACCGTAGGGAATGGTGAGACGACGATCAGCAGGAACACTAAATTTGGGCATCTGCCAGCCTGGCAACAAGCCGACGAAAATCTGCAGCACGCGATGCATCGTGGTTCTGAAGACTCCCGATCGCAGAATGGAAACCAGGGCAAGCAAACCGCCGGTTAGAACGACCACTACAAAAGTTGGAAGAACGAGTTGAGCGCCGATCACTGAACCGATGGCGGCGAAAAGTTTGACATCGCCCGCGCCCATTGCTCCGAAGACGTGCAACATGAACATCAGGATAAATGCGAACACACACCCGCCGATGCTGTTTAGACCACCGTTGAGACCTCCGATAGCGAAGTTCAAGGTCAGTCCGCTGATCAGAGTGGCGAGTACGAATGCATTCGGAATACGGCGATACCGCACGTCGTGATAGATAACCAGCGCGGCGAGCGGCACTAAGAAGAACTGAAAAACTGTTGCGGTTGGACTAAGCATCTCGATCCGACTGCGAAAGGTTTTGGGGATTAGCAGAAAGGTGGCGGCGCACCTGTGTCAGTCGAAAGCTTCACAAGGCGCGCCACCCGGCAATGGCAGTTCACTATCTGGACTTACTGGATATAGCCTGCCAGAGTATTAATCCTTGCCCCGATGTTGACTCCGAGTAGTCTGGAACGCAGCCACCGCCGCGAGCGCTACGAGAGCTGCGGCGACGGCGTACTCAGATAGCTCAAGCCCTGATTCGTCTTTCAAGAATTTCCTGAACATTGATTCGTCCTCCCTTTGAAGGATTGAAGGCTTGAGCCTTCGCTCCAGCCGGCAGCAACTTCGTGACTGGCCGCTGCCGGGTCGACTAAATCAACAGAACTACTGAATCTTGCCGGCGAGTTCGTTGATCTTGGCGCCGATGTTGGTGCCCAACAGCTGGAAAGCGGCAACCGCTGCCAACGCGACGAGCGCTGCGGCAACTGCGTACTCTGAAAGTTCAAGACCGGTTTCATCACGTAAAAATCTCTTAATCATTTTGTTGCTCCTTTAGATTCGATTAGGCGTTGTTGCTCGAACGAGCGGACAAATGAATGCGGGCCTGCGAAGGGGTATCTGCCACTTGAACGTACTGTCGAAAGTGGAATCGCTGTGGACGTGCGGCGCCCAAAGCCATTGATTCCGCTGAGAACAGCACTCGACAACGTCAGCAGCAGCAGTAAGACTTCGTTATTCCTGATCCCCGCTGTCTGGATGCTGACGAGAATCGCCAGCGCCAGGAACGGAGAAAGGATTACGAGCATTACTACTGATGTCAGGTTTCTTGTGGTGTTAGCTTTCATAAGGTTTGTCTGCTCGACCAGTTGATGCGATGCGAATTGCTTCGCGACGAGCATCACGTTTACAACCGGTGTGCCAGTGGTCCAACTGAGGTTTTTGTGGATTGTGGGGTCGGTTTGTCGCCTGTGGTTGACAACCTTGGGTGGTCCAGGATGGGTGAGAATGAGGGCTGTTGGACCAGGAAGCTGAGGTTTTGTTACGGATTCAGGCTTTGTCGCCCGCAGGCTACAGAGATTGACCGCTGCGGCTCCGTAGTTAACAGTTTCGATTCCTCGCAAAGGCGCAAAGACGCAAAGACGCAAAGACGCAAAAGGCGCAAAGGAAACCCCGGGGCTCTCCTTTGCGCCTTTGCGTCTTTGCGAGGAAATGATCTTAAGCCCGGTACTGCATGCCCGGCTCGGTGTCTTCCTGGAGGAAGTCGCCGATGTCGATCGCGAGGCGCTTCAGTTTCTTATAGAGAGTCTGTCTTGAGCCGAGCCCAAGCGCTTCACTCGCTTTCGCGACGTTGCAATCGTGGCGCTTCAGCGTCTCAGTGATCACGCGCCGCTCATAGCTCTCGAGCAGATCGTCGAGCCGCTCCGCAGTGACTTCAGCCTGCGTGCCTTGCGGACAGATCCTCGGACTGATGTTCTCCGGTCGAATGTAGCCATCGTCTTCCGCGTAAAGCACAAGCCGCTCAATCTCGGCCGCCAGCTCGCGAATATTGCCGGGCCAGGAGTACGTTTCGAGAATCTGGATCGCCTCGGAAGTAATTCCAGAAATGGGCCGCTCGTTCTTCCGCGCGTAGTGACTGACGAAATGCGAGATCAGCGTCGAGATATCTTCGCGCCGCTCTCGTAAAGGCGGCACTTTCAAAGTCAGAGTCGCGATTCTGTAATAGAGATCTTCACGAAAGAGTTTTTCGCTCACAAGCGTTTCGAGATCTTTGTGCGTCGCGGCGATCACGCGCACGTTTACTTTGCGCGGCGCACGGTCTCCAAGCGTATGAATCTCGCCCTCCTGGAGAAACCTCAGGAGCTTTGGCTGGAGTGGAAGCGGCAGATCTCCGATCTCGTCGAGAAACAGCGTTCCATTCTCCGCTGAACGGATCAGTCCCGCCTGGTCCGACATCGCCCCCGTAAACGTTCCGCGTGCGATGACCAAACAACATGCTCTCGATCAGTTCGGCAGGAACCGCAGAACAGTTGAAAGGAATAAATTCGCTTTCCGATCGCCTGCTGAGACGATGAATTGCGCGCGCAATCAGTTCCTTGCCCGTTCCGGATTCGCCCGTGACGAGGATCGTGGAATTCGAGTCTTTGATGCGTTCGACGTTCCGCGCCACTTCACACATCGCGCGACTGCTAAACACCATTCCCGGCAAAGAACTCACCGAAGACATGGTCGCGGGCTTTGTCGCCAGGTGGGACCACGATTCCGGACGACTGGTGAGAATGGGCCAGGTGCGCCACGTCGCTGAGCGCGTTGAGTTCTTTTGCTTGTTGGGCTGTTAACGGGCGGACACAACGGCCATAAAGCGCTGCGCCTTCACGCGTGCTTGACGGCAAAGCAAGCAAAAGGCAGATTGCCTGGTCTCCTTCTTTCGCGGGCTGAGGCCGGCCTTTGCTCGAAAAGATTTCCGCTACCGCCACTTCGCCAATCGCGATCTCCTGTTCCTCGAGTCCTTCGGCCCAGCGCAGTGTTGGTTTGCCGGCATCTGAAGTGGCCCAGATGGATAATCCGTAGGTGGGCGCAGTCGCTTCGACCATCAGGCTCATCTTAATCATCACCTCATAGAGGAGATCCGGACCGCCGTTTGCGGCTTCACAGACGGCGCGTACGATTGAACTGATAGGTAAGCTGAAGTGAACTCGAGTCGGAGGCAGGGGCATCCGGGCTTAGAACCGAAGAGTCAGACATCAACACCCTTCCTTAAATGTGCTCGAAAAAATGCTGGGGATCCTTTTAGGTGAGGGCCGCGGGGCCAGGGCTGCATTCGCAGCCCGCAGGCTTAGGAGTCTAGTTATCCGCAGGGCGCAACTGTCAACAAGATTTAACGAACCTTGGAGTCCGGCGGCCTCACACCTGCTTTGGAATCATGTCAGGCGCATTGGGATAAAGCGGCGCCAGCCGCCGCACTTCCAATGGATTTTCGTTCGCCGCCTGTTCGCCAAATTCAACACTTAAGCGCTCTTAGTTCAAGTAAATGTTCAACTTACGCGGCTTAAAGCGTTGAATAGAAAAATCTTTACACCCTTTAAGCACGGTGCTACATTCCGGCGATATTGCCGCTAAGTCATTGAGCGGCAAGAAATTGACAAGCCGCAAAGTACATTTAGTTGGGGCTGCTGGTCACTAGGTGCCAGCTATATTGTGGCCAAACCCACAGATTCAATTAAGCAGCCTCTTAACTTGAGCGCATGACAATCTAATCGGGCCATGGGGAATGGCAGGCCGTCGATACGGAGGCCTTCACCTTTGCCGCAGTTGGCATGGAGCTGAAACGTACGAACCTGAGCGGAATCTGAACCGGCAAAGGACTGGGAGGTGTGAGGTGAGCAAGGTCGCAAATAGTTATTGGGTTGACGAGCGAATCAGGTCGCAGCGTGTTGCGCCGCGCGCAATTCTTCTCTGGCTTCAGTGCAGCAGATCTCGATGGAGATCCTTGGAACGCGCACGGAGGTGCGCCGCCGCGGCGGAATAATTCCCTCCTGGGTTGTTTTTGGAATGATTTTACTGGCGACTTTCGCTGTCTGTGTGACCGTAAACATGCGAACGCGGGCCAAAGTTCAATTGCCGCGCAACAACTTACGCAATGCAAACGGACGTTGAGGCTTTGCGCAACGTTAACCAATCGTTGAAATCTGAAGTGCAAAGACTTCGAACAGATCCGCGGACCATCGAACTCGCGGCGCGCGCGCGGCTGAACATGGTCCGCAGTAATGAGTTTGTCGTACCCGTTGAATGATTCAGTTATACGGAGGAATCGATTTCTATGCCTGCCGAAACCTGCCCATAGTTTTTCCTGCTCGACATCCACGCAACCGGGTTAACCTTCCGAGTTGGCGCGGCTGTGACTGCCATCGCAGCCGCGCTCCCCTCTTCAGCCACAAAAAAGCACAGAAGTCACAAACAACGAATTCTGGTTCTTACTGTCTGTTGCCATCGCCTGATTTGCGCATCTTGTGCTTTTTTGTGGCTAAATTTGCATCTTGCGCTTTCTTGCGGCTAATATCCGAGTCGATGCCTGAAACCAAGGAAAGTCCTCACCCGCTGAGATAGAGCGAGAACGTTGGGAACAGGAGACTCTCAAGCCCGCGCTCGACAAACATCCCGAACGCAAAAAGAGTTTCCAAACTGTATCGCTCGAAGAGGTCGAACGCCTCTACACTCCCGCTGACATCGCGGACCTCGATTTCAGCGAAGACATTTCCTTTCCCGGCGAGTTTCCCTTACACGCGCGGAATTCATCCGACCGGCTATCGCGGCAAGCTCTGGACGATGCGCCAGTTTGCCGGCTTCAGCACTCCTGAGGAAACAAACGCCCGATTCAAGTACCTGCTGGCACAAGGCCAAACCGGACTCTCAGTCGCCTACGATCTTCCGACTTTGATGGGCTATGACGCTGACTCGCCTCTATCCGAAGGCGAAGTCGGCAAATGCGGCGTCGCAGTTTCTTCGCTCGCGGACATGGAAGTTCTCTTTGACGGGATTCCGCTGGAACAAGTCACCGTATCTCAGACCATCAACGCGCCTGCATCTGTGCTGCTGGCGATGTATCTCGTAGTTGCGGAAAAGCAGGGCGCGCGTTGGGACAAGATCTCCGGCACGCTCCAAAACGACATTCTCAAGGAATACATCGCGCAGAAAGAGTGGATTTATCCGATCAAGCCGGCGATGAAGCTGGTGATCGACACGTTTGAGTTCTGCACCGAACGAGTGCCTCGCTATAACCCGATTTCAGTGAGCGGCTATCACATTCGTGAAGCAGGCGCGACCGCGGTGCAGGAGCTCGCGTTCACTTTGCGCGACGGCATTGAGTACGTGGCGTGGGGCGTCGAAGCAGGTTTCGACGTCGATCGTTTCGTGCCGCGCATGTCCTTCTTCTTCAACGCGCACAACGACTTCTTTGAAGAGATTGCGAAGTATCGCGCGGCCCGTCGCATCTGGGCGCGCGAAATGAAGAGCCGTTTCGGCAGTAATTACGAGCGCACGCTGCAAATGCGTTTTCATACTCAAACCGCCGGCGTTTCGCTGACGGTCCAACAGCCACTCAACAACATCGTTCGCGTAGCAATACAAGCGCTCGCCGGCGTTCTCGGCGGCACGCAGAGTCTGCACACCGACGCTTACGATGAAGCGTTGGCGCTGCCGACCGATCGCGCCGCACTGATTGCCCTCCGCACGCAACAGATCATCGCCGAAGAAACTGGCGTGGTGAATACAGTCGATCCGCTCGGTGGTTCTTACTACCTCGAAGCACTGACGGAAAAGATGGAGCAGGAGGCGCTCGAGTATTTCCGGAAGATCGACGCGATGGGCGGCATGGTTGCGGCGATCGAAAAAGGATTTCCGCAGCGTGAGATTCAGGACTCGGCTTATCACTATCAGAAAGCCGTCGAGCGAGGCGAGCAGGTGATCGTCGGCGTCAACAAGTATGCGATGACGGATGAACCTTCCGAAGTTCCGATCCTCGTGATCGACGAATCAGTTCGCACACACCAACTCGAACGACTCGAACAAACACGCACGCGCCGCGACGCAGGCGCCGTTGCGAACGCGCTCGAAAAACTCAAGATGGCCGCGCAGAAAAACGAGAACACGATGCCGGCGACGATCGAGGCCGTGCGCGCCTACGCCACGCTCGGCGAAATCTGCTCGGCGCTGCGAGACGTTTACGGAATCTACGAAGAGCCCGCGTTTTAATCCCGACCTATGTCCAACCGAAAAATCAGAGTTCTGGTAGCAAAGCCCGGCCTTGACGGTCACGACCGCGGCGCAAAAGTCATCGCTCGCGCCCTCCGCGACGCAGGCATGGAAGTAATCTACACCGGTCTGCGCCAAACGCCGGAGATGATCGCCGCCGCCGCGCTTCAGGAGGACGTGGACGCTGTCGGCGTTTCAATATTAAGCGGCGCCCACAACACGCTTTGCCCGCGCATCGTTCAGTTGCTCCGAGAAAAAGGGATGGACAACGTGCCTCGTCCTCGTAGGCGGCATCGTTCCTCAGGAAGACCTGCCAAAACTCAAACAGCAAGGCGTCGCCGAAATCTTCCTGCCCGGCACCTCTACCGAAGACATCGTCAAATTTCTCCACGCCAACGTAAAGCCCCGCGACTAGCCGACGCTTTCGCTCACAACCTTCTTGAATTGGTTAAATTTGGTGATTTCTGTGCCTTCTTGTGGCGTGAAACTACAAAATTCGGGATGACTGTCCCATTTTTTGGATGATTTGCTTAAGTCTTCATCCAGAATCAGCGGAAATGTGCCGTAATGTGTTGATTTTCAAGGTCGAATGCTGAGGCATATCGGTTGCGACGCCGGTTTGCACGTACTTTCGAAACTGCCGCGGGCAATCTGTACCCGACAACCCACCTTTTTAGCAGGAGACGATAACCATGAAGACTAGCTATTTAGCAAGATGGCTTTTCTCGGCCTTCCTGACGTTGTTCCTCGTTACATCGTCGGCAATGTCGTTTAGCGTATTCGCGCAAACCTCCAACACCGGTACCGTTACCGGAGTAATCAAGGATGAGAAAGGCGGATTGGTTCCGGGTGCCTCCGTCAAACTGGTTAACCTGGGCACTAACGCCGAACGCACCGTCAATACAAGCAGCGACGGTGTCTACGAAATTACTCAACTCGTGCCCGGCAACTATCGACTGGAAGTCGAAGCCAGGGGCTTCTCCAAATACGTTCAGGAACCTGTGGTTATAAACGTGCTACAACGCACGACCGTGAACCCCGAGTTAAGGGTGGGCGCGATCGGCGAAACGGTCACCGTCTCAGGCGAAAGTGCGGCGCTCGTCGAGACGACGAAAACCGACATAGGCGGAGTTATCGATCAGCGCCGGCTGGAAAATCTTCCGGTGAATGGACGCTCGTTCGCATCCCTCGCGATCCTGATTCCGGGCGCGACATTGCAACCATCATTTGATCCCGACCAAGGCGCGCGTCGGTACGTTTTCGGTTGGCGGCTCCACCGGCCGCAATCTCAACGTGACGATCGATGGTGGTGATAACAAGGACAACGCAGTCGGCGGCATCCTCCAGAATTTCTCGATGGAAGGAATTCAGGAGTTTGCACTTTCAACGCAACGCTTTTCGGCGGCCAATGGCCGCTCTGGCGGTGCGTTGCTGTCAGTGGTTACTAAAAGCGGATCCAACGACTATCACGGGTCAGTCTTCGGCTTCTTCCGCGACGATGCTCTTAATGCCAACGCACCGGCACTGCTTGCTGAAGCTCGCGGAGAGTCGACCGCGGGCTTGGAAAAGCCCCCGTTCAATCGCCAACAGTTTGGCGGCTCCTTTGGTGGTCCAATAAAGGAGGACCGGGCTTTTTTCTTCGGCGCCATCGAGCGCACCCGTGAGCGCGGCAATTCTTTTGTGCCCGACGACGAACAAGCAAAAATTGCTTTCCTGGAACCGTTTGGGTACGAAGCCGTGCCTTTGCTGCCTCAGCCATTCAACGATTGGCAATACACCATCAAGGGCGACTTTATTCTTTCACCCAAGCACAGTCTCGTCACTCGTTTTGCAGGCCAGAATAACGATGCCTTGAACGATCAAGCCGGCTTTCTGATCGTGCATACGGATCTATCCGGCGGTAACGAGTCGTTGAATACGCTTTACAATTTCATGGCCGGGCTGAACTCGACCTTGAATGCGAATACAGTCAACCAGTTCACCTACCAGTATCAGACGTTCGACAACCGCATCAATGCCACTTCGGACCTGGACCTGCTTGTCTTCCCCGATGGCCTGACTATAGGCCGCAATGGCAACGTGCCACAGCAGACGTTGCAGAAGAAGCACCAGTTTCACAACGACTTGTCGTGGAATCGCGGTAACCATAGCTTCAAGTTTGGCGGCGATTTTACTTACGTGCCGACACTCGGCGGTCTCTTCGCGTTCAACTCCGCACCGGAGTACGACTTCAATTTCAACGCGGATGAGATCGCATTGAATCCCGGTCAGTTTCCGCAGGGCTTTCAAACCACTCAGGTTTTGCCGGGCCCGATCACCTGCCTTGCATTTGTCGGTACGGGGACGTGTACTCCGGCTCAACTCACAGGCATCGGCGTCGTGGCCCAGGTTGTTCTCTCGGGTGGAGACCCAGGCTTCAACTTGCGCGAGGGCGCGAAGCAGTTTGCTTTTTATGCTCAGGACGATTGGAAGATTACGCCGCGTTTCACGCTTAATTTCGGTCTGCGTTACGACGTCGACTTCGGATTTGTCGATAACGCCCACGCGGAAGAAAACCGGACGTTCCAGGCGCTGCGGATCATCGGCAGTCCATTCGCGAGCAAAGTAGTAGAAGACGACAAGAACAACCTCAGTCCTCGAATCGGCTTTGCCTGGGATTTTCTCGGCAATGGACGTTCAGTTATTCGAGGCGGGTACGGGATTTATTACGATCAGTCATTTCTGAACGTGCCGCTCTTTGCGGTCCAACAGGCAAATCCCGAGATTTACGCCACGTTCTTCAACGACGATCCCAACCTGAGCATCGATTCACCCGCACCGGCGGTCCCGCGTCCGCTCAATAGCCTGCTTTCCGGAACGCGAGGCAGGATGCTCGATCCCGATTTTGAATCGCCGTACACGCAGCAATGGAACATCGGCTTTGCTCAGGAACTCGGCACAAACATGGCTCTCGAGTTTGATTATGTACACATACTCGGGCTTCATGAGTTCACCGGTTTCGATATCAATCCGCGTATTGGACCACTAATCAACGCTCAACGCGGCGATGACGAATCCTCCACGCCTCCTGGCGCCGCAATTTGCGGCACACGCAGCAGAGTTGCTGGCAGCCTTCGGCACTGCGACGCCATTGGGACGCATAACGCTGGCCCAATCGGACGGCCGCTCACGCTACGATGCGTTTACCGTCGCGTTCAAGAAACGTTATTCAAACAAGTATCAACTGAACGCGCACTACACACTCGCGAAATCTCAGGCTTGGTTCGGTGCCACTGCCGACTTCGGTCTGCAGCCGCAGAACCTGTTTGAGAAATTCGATCCAATCAACTTCGGACCAACAAACGAAGACGAGCGTCATCGTTTTGTTTTGTCCGGCATCTTTGATCTTCCCTGGGACTTCCAGGTCGCGCCGATTTTCCAGCTAGCGTCAGCTCGTCCGTACAGCCTCTTTCCCTCGTGCCTGTGCGACATCAATAAAGATGGCGTGACAAACGATCGCGAGTCAGTCAATCCGACTTTCGACGATCAGAATAAGTTGCCGCTAAACAGTGAACGTGGCGACAGCTTCTCGCAGTTGAACGTGCGCGTCTCGAAGTTCTTCAGGTTTGGCGAGCACAAAAGACTCGGGCTCTTCTTCGAAGCCTTCAACGTCTTCAACACGGGCAACTTCGGAAATCAGTTCCAGAACGTGGCGGAAACGTCTGACTTCGGCAAGCCAATCAACTTCTTTGGCGCCACTGGTTTTTCTGAGCCAATCGGAATTCCCTTCCAGGCGCAGTTCGGTATTCGGTTCAGTTTCTAACCGTGAATACAGTTGGACAGGATTTACAAGATTTACATGTAAATCCTGTCCAATCATGTAATCTTGTAAAATGTTTCGCACGGCGTTTTTATTGATTCTGGTCCTCGGCATGTCCTCCTTCGCATTTGCACAGAATGCGAACGAGCTTCAGGGCAGGGTCACGACTCCTTCAGGGACACAACCCACGAATCCCGTACGTGTGAAACTGACCTTCAACGGCAGGCCAATTCACGAGACCTTTACCGATCTCAGCGGGCGTTTTTCTTTCCCAGGCCTCGCACGCGGAACTTATCAACTCACTGCCGAAGGCGACGGGATCAACTTCGAAACTACCACGGTTTACGCGGAGATTTCGGCGTTCGGATCTGCGCCGCAGAGCTTTACGCAGGACATTCAACTGCGCCCCGTTGTTCGCAAACCAGCCGCACAACCAGGCGTGATCAACGCTTTCACCCAGGACGTGCCGGCAGCAGCGCAACAGGCACTCGCCGCAGGGCAGAAATTAGCGGAAGAGGGAAAACTGGAAGCGGCCGTTGAGAACATGCGGAAGGCGATTCAGATCTTCCCAAACTACTTCGACGCGCACCTGCAACTCGGCAATACGTTGCTCAAGACTGAACAGTTAAATGAGGCGATCGCGGAACTCGACCTGGCGCGGAATATCAATCCGAATGACGAACGCACTTATCAATCGTTCGGGTTATTGATGATGAAGCAAAAGAATTTTCCGGTCGCGGTTGCCGTATTTGCCGAAGCTGCGAGGTTGAATCCGGCCAATCCGATGAATGCGGTGATGCGCGCCACCGCCCTGATTCACCAGGCGGCCAAATTCGGAAGATCGGAATCACCTGCTAAGTCGTGCCGAACTCGCGATCTCGCAAGCTGCAAGTCTCAGTGAAAACAAACTCAAACCTGACAGCATGACCCTCGCCCTGTTCTACGAGCTCAAAGGCGAACCCGAGAAAGCCGCCACCGAACTGGAATCCTATCTCAAAAAAACTCCGCAAATAAAGAACTCAGCCGCCATTCAAAACGAGATCAAGCGCCTCAGGGACAAGGCCCGCGCCACCAAACCCTGATTCAACTCCGCCGAAAATAGTAAAGTCTTAATAGAACAATCTTGAAAAGAACAAGTCAGGAAGGGCGGCTTGCCCCCGCTGTTGCGAGAGCGGGGGCAAGCCACCCTTCCTGACTTGTTCTTTCTGGTAGTGGGGTAATAGTGTGTTGGTGAGGAGTTGGGTCCCGGAGGGACCAAATGTTTATAGCTCTTAGCATTCCCCCGTTTGCGGGCTCCGGAGGAGTCCCATGTTTTGAAGCGCCACATCGCGCTCCGCTGGAGCGCGTAATCTTTTTCTTCCAAGCTATAAACATTTGGCCGCGCTGCGGCCAGCCAACAATTACAACACACTATTACCCCACTACTTTCTTTCTTGAGAGTTTGCTTTTACTGAGTTTTGTGGAGAAACTTCGCGATTCCCTGTTGGCACTCGTCAGTCATTCGAGCAATCACATTAAGGTCGGCGCCGGTTTCGAGCGCTTCAACAAAAGCCAGCCCGTCCATCTGGTACAGCAATCCTTTTGTTAACGCGATCGCCTGCTTGCTCAATCCTTCAAACTTTCTAACGTACGCCTCGACATCGCCGGCAAAACTCTCATCACTAAAAACCTGATTCACCAGACCGATGTCCCGCGCCTGCTGCGCGCTCATCTCTTCGCCACGTGTGATCAGTTCAAACGCACGCTTTTCGGAAACATTGCGCCGGAGTATCGCCATCACCATCGCGGGAACAAACCCGATCTTTACTTCCGGATAACCAAAACGCGCCGAAGCTGAAGCAAGTACGAGGTCGCAGGCGCTCGCCAATCCACATCCGCCGGCCAGCGCTCTTCCAGTCACCGCGGCAACTACCGGAACAGGAAGCTGGCGAATCAGCAGAAACAGATCGAGCAGCGAACGCGCGTCTTCGGAGTTTTCAGAAACAGAGGCGCCCGCGATCTTCTGAAGAGCCGAGAGATCGGCGCCGGAGCAAAAGTCTTTTCCCGCGCCCGAGATCACAATCACCCTGATGCCGTCGTCGCGAGCCGCTTGTTTCAGAGCATTCTTTATCCCGCTAATGACCGCATCATTCAACGCGTTCCTTTTCTCCGGACGGTTGAGCGTGATACGCGCCGACCGCCGTCAACGGAATAAAGGACTACCTCATCAGCAGCCATCTTAACCGGGTACCTCTATCTGAATTCCTGATCCGTGACCTCGATCTCCATCCGCAGCAGCGCGGTGGAAAAGGTTTTCCCCTGCGCGTCCGTCATCAATGAAATGTGCCGCCGCCGCCAAGACTTTCATGCAGCAGAAAATTGAGCGCTTCCAGATTCGGCAACTCAAACCTTTCAACTTCACCATGAACGATGCCTTTGAAGTGTTGCTTGACTCGCTCGGCAGTAACTTCTCGAACGAGGATCGGATAATACTCAGCCCGCAACGCGATCAATCCGACGTTCGCAGTGTCGCCCTTATCTCCGGAACGCGCATGGGCCAGTTTTACAAGTTGTACCTTCACGTTTCAAGCACCTCGACAGCGGGCGTGATCTCTTCTTTCGGAATGAGCGCGGGCCAGTAAGCAACGATCTCTTCAACCTTTGGTCTGCCGCCGGCGAAACCCGTGACGCCCGGTGGTCCAGTGAGAATCAAAGGAGCGATCTCTTTGGTGAATCTCTCGACGGCGCTCCGATCCTGGCCACGCACGCCGACGCGTAATTGCACTTCCGGCAGGTCAGCGGACGCGCGCCCGGCGAGTGGGCCGTGAGTAGCGTTCGCGCCCACAAACTCAGTCAACACCTGGTCAAACTTGAGTCCGAGACGATCGAGACGAGTGCGCAGGATTCGATCCGCCGCCTGGGCTTTGTCGTAAGCATCGGGCCACGAATAAACGAGCGTGCCCACTGCCTTAAATCCAGCGGAATAGCTGATCGATACTTTCAAAAATTCCGTCGCGGGCCGGCCTTTGATACCAAACACCCTCACGCGATCGCGCCCTTCGTACTCGAGCTGAACCGTGGTGAAATCCGCGACGCAGTCAGGCGTGATGTACTCGCGCGGGTCGCCCATCTCGTAAACGAGTTGTTCCTTTATAGAAGGAATGATGATCCAGCCCCCCGTGCGTTGGTGTTTCGTGATGACGAAAGTCCCGTCAGGCGAAGCCTCCACGATCGGAAAGCCCACGTCCGCAAGGTTGGGGATGCTTTGCCATTCGTACTGGCAATTCCCACCCGAACATTGTGCGCCACATTCGATGATGTGTCCCGCAATCGTACCCGCGGCGAGACGACTCCAATCGTCGTTGGGCCACCCGAACTCATGAATCAACGGCGCGAGCGTCAAACCTGTGTCCGTAGCCCGACCCGTGATCACGATCTGCGCTCCGCGGTCCAAAGCTTCAACCATGGGCCAGGCGCCGAGGTATGCATTCGCGCTCTGAATCTTGTCGCGAACGGTCGATAACGGCTCGCCGGTATCCATGTTGCGCAACTCGATACCACGCGACAGTAAATCATCCAGCCGCGACATGATGTCGTCGCCCGTCACAATCCCGATTCGAACCTTTCCGCCGAATCCAAGCTCACGCGCGACGTCAATCACCGCATCCGCGCATCCGCGAACGTTCACGCCACCCGCGTTCGCAGTGACTTTTATATCTTTCTCGACACACGCGGGCAGGATTCGCCGCATCAGTGGCACGAAGTCTTTTGCGTAGCCTGCATTCGGATCACGCGCCTTCTGCTTCTGCATGATCGACATCGTGACTTCCGCGAGGTAGTCGAGCATCAGGTAGTCGATTGGTCCACCTTCAACCTGGCGCACGGGCGCCTCGAGAAGATCGCCCCAGAATCCCTGTCCGGCTGCTATGCGTATTTTTTGTTTCATCAGGAATTCTGGAATCTACCCGCATTGCAGTCGACATGCAACTGGTGAGGATCGTTGGGGCGGCATAGGATGGCCGCCCCTGCTGATCGCTATGGACGCGGGCTTGGACTCGGGCTCGGAGTTGGAGTCGGGCTCGCAGTCGGGCTTGGCATTGGTTCACCCGGCGATGGCGCTGGAGTCGGGTTCGGCACCGGCTCGCCCGGTGAAGGACTCGGGGTTGGCATTGGTTCACCCGGTGATGGAGCTGGAGTCGGGCTTGGTACAGGACTCGGGCTCGGAACTGGACTCGGACTTGGCGAAGGAGTCTGGCTTGGTACCGGACTTTCGGTCGGAACCGTGCTCGGACTCTCGGTCGGGGTCGCAGCCGGATTCGCTACGTCAGTGCCTGTCGCGGCAGGCGTCGCGGGTTGATTTCGCCGTCCGCGCGCCACGCCCCGCCCCGGAGTGAATGAGCACTTATGCATTGAGCCCGACACCGGGGTCAGGATCAAGCGATTGCCGCTCTTTCGTCCGCGCATCGAGACGACCATCGGCGCAGTCCCGCCTGTCGTTCCCATAGTGCCGACCTGAAAAGCGACCGCTGTGTAACCGCTCGTGGTAGAAGCCACGATGCGTCCGGTCTTTCCGTCGGCCGTTGTAAACTCGTTCCCCGTTATGGTGAGCGTTGTCGGACCACTCAGACCAAGCGGCTCACAGTTGAAAGTACCCGTGTAAGTGCCTGAAAGATCGGTCTGCACCGTGTTGGCTCCAACGACCGGCGGATCGGTCCTAACCTGGCTTGGATTTTGCGGCGCCGGATCCTGCGCCTGGCCGGCCCAGAAACCACCGACCACTACCGACAAACCCATCATTAGCAGCAACATCTTTTTCGACATAATTCTCTCCTCCCATGCACGTTCTGGCGCAATTCTCCCGTTTGCGCATTGCACACTTTTTAGGGGGTTTTCACTACAAGAAGGAGGGAACGATGATCTTGTACCACTCGGAGCGCTAAATCTCAACCATTTCAGCCACATGTCCCAAATGTATCTTTTCCAAAGCCTCAGAATGTGCTAAGAACATTAGCCTTAATCAAAAACAATAGTCGAGGCATCCGGGCGCGGTTAATCAGCCTACCGATCAGATCAGTGACACCAAACATTCCAATCCTTGAAATGGAGGGAATCAGTAAACGGTTCCCCGGGGTAGTCGCGCTCGATCATGTGGATCTCTCAGTCGGGGCGGGGGAAATTGTTGCCCTCATCGGTGAGAACGGCGCCGGCAAATCAACCCTCATGAAGATCCTGGGCGGCGCGATCGACAGCGACGCGGGAACGATCAAGATCAACGGTGCACCCGCCGAAATACGCTCGCCACGCGAAGCGAGCGCTTTTGGTATCGAGTTTATTCATCAGGAACTGAGCGTACTCGACAACCTCGACGTTGCCGCAAATATTTTTCTGCGACGTGAACCGACTACTGGCGGTTTTCTGAAGTTAATCGACCGCAAACGTATCTATCGCGAAGCCGACGAGATCCTGCGTAAGCTTGGACTCGATATTCCGAGTCGCAGGCCACTGGTCCAACTCTCGCTCGCCCAACAGCAACTGGTGGAGATCGCCCGCGCGTTGAGTGCCGGGGCTCGCATTATCATCATGGACGAGCCCACTTCGAGTTTGACGCTCACTGAAACGCGTCGTCTGCTCGAAATCGTGAAGGATCTCAAGGCTACCGAAAACGTCAGCGTCATCTACATCTCACACCGCATGCACGAAGTGGAAGAGATTGCCGATCGCGCCGTGGTGCTGCGCGACGGTAAGAACGCGGGTGAGATCCAGGGCGTTGACATCACTCACAAACGCATGGTGCGGATGATGGTCGGGCGCGACCTCAAAGAGTTTTTCAAGGTTGCTAAAGGAAATGGAAGCGCGGCTGATCGGAATGGTGGCTTTGAGGTGCGGCGATTACGCACGCTCAGGTATCCGAATCATCGACTTTCATTCAACGTCGCGAAAGGTGAGGTCCTCGGATTCGCCGGCCTGGTCGGGGCCGGCCGTTCCGAAGTCGCGCGAGCGCTTTTTGGAGTGGAGGAAGCGATCGAAACTGAAGTCGCGCTCGACGGAAAAGTACTTCAAATTCATGATCCGCAGGACGCGATAACACATGGGATCTATCTGGTTCCGGAAGATCGACGAATGAACGGTCTCATCGTCGATTTCAACGTGCGCGAGAATATCTCACTCCCGAATCTCGATAGTTACTCGTCGGCCCGGATCATTAACCGCGCCAAAGAATCGGAGGCCGCGGTCAAAGCGTGCAAATCGATCAACATCAAAACGCCGACTCCCGAGATGCGCGCTGCAAATCTCAGCGGCGGCAACCAGCAGAAAGTGGTGCTCGCGAGATGGCTGACGTTTTCGCCGCGAGTGTTAATCTTTGACGAACCTACGCGCGGGATCGACGTCGGCGCCAAAGCTGAGATCTACGAACTTATCCGCAACCTGGCCGCAAAAGGTGTTTCAGTAATCGTCATCAGCAGTGAGATGGAAGAAGTGCTCGGCATCAGCGATCGGATCGCCGTCATGCACGAAGGGCGCTTAACGGGAATTCTGGACCGCGAACAATTCAGCGAGGAGGCGGTCATGCGCCTCGCAACCGGAACCGAAGGATAAATACATTGCCGATTGCCAATTGCCAATTGCCGATTGTGTTTCGGTAATGGACCAAATTGGCAATCGGCAATTGGAAATCGGCAATCAGGATAGTGGCTTATGAAAAAAGAGCTTGGCATTTTTGTCCTGCTGATCGTCCTCTGCGTCATCGTGTCGATCATCAATCCAAACTTCCTGCTCGCGATTAATCTGCAAAATCTCGCGCGGCAGATTGGCGCGTTCGGCATCTTCAGTATCGGGCTGGGACTGGTGATCATAACCGGCGGCATCGAACTCTCCGTCGGCTCCATGATGGCACTCCTCGGCGTTCTCGTGTCGATGATGCTGACCGAATGGGGCTTCGGCATTGTCGTCGCAGTGCTGGCTTGCATCGGCATCGCAATGGTCCTGTCGTTGGGTCACGGGCTGCTGATCACGCGTCTCAACATGCAACCGTTTATTGTGACGCTTTGCGGCCTGCTTTTTTATCGCGGCCTGGCTCGCTTCGTAACCAAAGACGAAACAAAAGGCTTTGGCACTGTCCCGGGTCTCGATTTTCTTCGCTTCCTCGCGAATGGAAACCTGCTCGGCATACCGATGCCCTTTGTGCTTCTGATCATCATCAGTTTAATTACCTGGGTGGTGCTGCATCGTTCGGTATATGGCCGTTATCTTTTCGCAACAGGTCGCAACGCGGAGGCAGCGCGCTATGCCGGTATCAACACAAGTCAGATCGTAACGCTGACCTATGTGATCTCCGGAGCACTCACGGCGATCTCAGGCATGATCTTCGCTTTTTACACAAACTCCGTTTCGCCCGCAAATCACGGAAATGCATACGAGCTTTACGGCATTGCCGCGGCGGTCCTCGGCGGTTGCTCGCTGCGCGGCGGTGAAGGCTCGGTGGTTGGAATACTGATCGGCACCGCCCTCCTGCAGGTGTTGCGCAATCTGGTGAACCTGCTCGGCATTCCGAGTTCGCTTGATTTTGCCGTTATGGGAGCCGTAATCCTGATCGGAGTGATGGCGGATCAAATTTTCACGGAGCGTAGAAATCGACGACAAGTGGCATTGATGCGCGAGACGAGTGCGAGTTAGGAGAGGCCATGAAATTAAACGTAAAACTCACGAGACTTTTGCTCACCGTCATGGCGCTGTGCCTGTGCGCTGCAATCGCACAGGCGCAGGCGACAGTCACAAAAGAAAGCTTCGGCAAAACCGAGAGCGGCGAAAACATCGACATCTACACGCTGCGCAACACTCATGGCGTGGAAACGAAGATCACAAACTATGGCGGTATCGTAGTCTCGCTGCTCGTTCCCGATCGTAATGGCCGGCTTGGCGATGTTGTGCTGGGCTTCAACAACCTCGACAGCTATTTAAAACCCCATGCTTACTTTGGCGCCATCATCGGCCGTTACGGCAATCGCATCGCGAAAGGCCGTTTTACGCTCAACGGAGTCGAGTACAAACTCGCCGTCAACAATGGCGAGAACCATCTGCACGGCGGTATCAAGGCTTTCGACAAGGTGGTCTGGACCGGCAAAGGAATCAAGACACCCGCTGGACCAGCCGTGGTGCTCGACTATCTAAGCAAAGACGGTGAGGAAGGCTATCCGGGGAACCTCCGCGTCAACGTGGTCTACACCCTCACCGACAAGAATGAACTCAAGATTGCCTACACGGCCACCACTGATAAAGACACTGTCATCAATCTTACGCATCACTCCTACTTCAATCTCCTCGGCGAAGGTAAGGACACGATTCTCAATCACCAGGTCAGGATAAACGCAAATCGATTCGTGCCTACCGACGCCGGATCCATTCCAACCGGCGATTTGAAACCCGTCGTGGGCACTCCTTTCGACTTCCTCAAGCTCACCGCGATAGGGAAACGAATCAACGATAACGATGAACAGTTAAAACTCGGTAACGGTTACGATCACACCTTCGTAATCAACGGCCGTCGCGGCGTACTGCGACTCGCAGCTAGCGTTTACGAACCATCTACGGGTCGTGAAATGGAAGTTTGGACCACCGAGCCGGGAGTTCAGTTTTATACGGGAAATTTTCTGGATGGCACCCTGGTTGGCAAATCAGGCAAGCCCTATCCGCGCCGTTCGGGTTTCTGTCTCGAAACTCAACACTATCCCGACTCGCCTAATCAGCCGTCATTCCCCACCACCACGTTGAAAAAGGGCACGACGTACCGGTCGACGACGGTTTATAAGTTCAGTCACAAGCAGTCGCGCAACCCTGTCAGGTGATTACTTTTTCGTGCCGGTCTTCAGATGAAAATCCATCTCGCCTGCTTCGATCGCGATGGGTAGAAAGTTTTGTCTCGGCGGGAGCGGACAGGTCGCGTAAAGCGTAAACGCGCAGGGTGGATTTTCAGCACGATTGAAGTCGAGCACGACTTTTCCATCTTTCGGCAAGTCTGCGTAAAGAAACCGGCCTGCGCCATACGACGTCTTACCCGCCGTTGCATCGCGAAACAGAATGAACAGCTTTTTATCGTCTTCGATCACGGGACGGAGTTGATACGTTTTACCCTGCAGCTCGAACGAGAGCATTCCCGGCGTCTTCATCTTCAATTCATCGCCGAGCACGTTCATGATCATCATCTCTTTTGGCTCGGCGTCGGGAATAAACGACGCCGTCACCCGGTACGACTCGCGCGCCGGAAACCAGCGCAACCCCTTGAACTCTCGACGCGCCTGGCTGTTTTTGTCTCGCACTCGAAGACCGTATCGATCGCCTCGCTTGATCACGCTCAACTTCAGTGAGTCCACCGTGAACGACTCGGGCTGCTTCTCGCCGACAAACTGCATTTCAAACTCGCGCACGGGTTTATTGTCGACGTGGACCTTCACGCCCTCCACGACTCTCAGCGTGACCACGCCATTCACGAGCTCGAGCGTGCCCACATTCGCCGGCGCGGAACCTCGCGGCAGAACAATATTCTGTTTACTCCCGCTGCCGAACGTGTTGTTACCGTCCTTCAACCAAAACAACCCCGCCACCGCCAGCCAGCCGTCTTCGGCCTTGAGCTTCGCTTCCCTTTCCTGTCGCCACTTCCGATTCTCGATCTCAAACGACGTCTGCGCCAAAACCACGAGCGGCAATCCAACCAGAACCAATACTCTTAAAACCCTCTTCATATCTCTATTCCTTACTTTGTAAATCTTGAATCCTGTACATCATGGTCAACCAACCTTCCGCATCCTACAACGGCAACCTCAACCGCGCCTCGCACCCATGCAACTGCTCCCGGTTTTCAAGCGTCAACGTCCCACCGTGCGCCTCCGCGATCTGCCGCGACAACACGAGCCCAATCCCCGACCCCTCGGCCTTCGTCGTAAAGAACGGAACAAACAGATTCGCCGTGCTCGCAATCCCCGGCCCCTCATCGCGTATCCACACCTCAACCTGCCCGTTCTTTTGTTGCCAGCCAACCTCGACCCCGCCATGCGTTTCCATCGAAGCGTCGACAGCGTTGCGTATGAGGTTGATCAGCAATTGTTCCAACTGCACGTCGTCTCCCTGGACCACCACGTCAGGTCCCGAAACCACGTTCACGGGCAGCCGCGTTTCCAAACTCGCAACACGCGATACAAGCGCGCCGATCTTCAACGGCTCGAGACGTGGCGGCGGCAGACGCGCAAGCTTCGAATACGATTCGACGAAACGCGCGAGCGAATCAGCGCGCGAAGAAATAACCGCGAGCCCACGGTGCATGTCCTCGCGCCAGTCCGGCGGCTCTGGTTCCCTTTTCATCAAGTCGGCCAAACTACCGGCGACGGATTTTATCGGCGCGAGTGAGTTGTTTAATTCATGGCCCAACACACGCAACAGCCGTTGCCACGCGGTACGCTCCTCTTCACGAAGCGTCTGGCTCAAGTCAGTCAATACCAGCAACTGGTGCTGCGCGCCGCCTTCGCGAAAAGTGCTGCGTCTGATGTCCCATCGTCCAAAGCCGCCCGGAAAAACCATTTGCATCGTTTGCGGCGCCGCGCCCGGGGGGCGATTGAGACAGGCCGCCAATCCGAGCTCGTCGCTGGTCCGGCCCAACAATCGCGCCGACGGCTGCGCCAGCAATCGTTCACCCGCGCGATTAACGAGTTGCAGACGCTGATCTCCGTCAAACGCAAATACGGCGACGTCGATCTCGGCCATGACCGTGCGCAACAGAGCGGTCGCTTCCATCGCGCCGAGTCGTTGTTCGCGCAACGTCTGGCCCAGGTCGTTCACTTCCAGCATCACCTCGCCGAGCGCATCGCCTGAAAGCGCGCGGCGGCCGCGAATCGAGTAGTCGCCTTCACGGATGGCCGCGAGAATGTTCGAGAGGGTTTGGAGTGGCCTGACGATGCGTGTTTTGAGGTTCAGCGAAACTCCGAGCCAGAGGAGGACCAGGAGCAGATCCACGGTCCACTGCACTTGTGCGGAATAACCGTCGTACCAGAGCAGGAGGGCGCAGAGTCCGACGGCGGGAAAGCCCGCGCCGAGCGAAAGAAGCGTGATCCTTCTTTCGAATTTCAGACGGCCGCGTCGGAAATCGGGGTCGAGCGAGGCGAATGAGATGGGCTGTTTTGGCGACTTAACCGGCGTACTCACGGGGGGAATTGTAACCGAGCTTGGTGCTTTGTGCTGCTTGGTGCTTGGTGCTTTGGTGCTTTGTGCTTGGTTTTTGGTCTTAGGTTTTTGGTCTTAGGTCTTGGGATTTAACAAAGACCAAAGTCCAAAGACCAAAGTACAAAGCACTAAGATCCAAGCCCATATTTCTGCAACCGTCGATACAACGCGCTACGACTGAGACCGAGGGCTTCGGCGGCGCGGTTTGCGTTGCCCTCGAAACGCGCGAGGGCCTTTTTGATTAGCAGGCGTTCGGCATCTTCCAGACTCATCTCCTCGAGACGCGCGGATAAACGGGCGTCGGGAGTCGGCTCGAGTGCAAGGTCGAAAGGCGTCACTATATTTCCCGCGCTCATCAGCACCGCGCGTTCGATCACGTGGTCCAGTTCACGCACGTTTCCTGGCCAGAGGTGATGGCGCAAAGCGTCGAGCGCTTCGGGCGTGAAGCCCATGATCGGCCGGCGATAACGTTCGCGATGAAGTTTCAGGAAGTGCTCCGCGAGCACTGGAATGTCCTCGAGGCGATCGCGCAGCGGCGGCAAACGTATCTCGACGGTGTTGAGACGAAAAAGAAGATCCTGCCTGAAACGGCCCTGCGCAACTTCAGCGTGCAGGTCGGCATTCGTTGCCGACAACAATCTGACATTCACCTTCTGCGTCTTCGACGATCCGACACGTTCAAACTCCCCGGTCTCCAGCACGCGCAACAACTTCGCCTGAAGATTCAAGGGAACGTTTCCGATCTCGTCGAGAAAGAGCGTGCCGCCGTCCGCAAGCTCGAAGCGCCCGACGCGATCACTCTTTGCGTCAGTAAACGCGCCGCGCACGTGTCCGAACAGTTCACTCTCAAACACACCTTCCGCGAGCGCGCCCGCGTTGAGCGAGATGAGGGGCTTTGAGCGGCGCGATGAGATGGAGTGCAGTACGCGCGTAATAACTTCTTTGCCCGTGCCGTTCTCGCCTGTGATGAGAACGTTGGCGTCGGCTGGTCCGATGCGCTCAACGAGGTTCAGGACGGATCGCATCGCCGGTGATTCAGAAACGATCTGAGGCAGATCATTCGACGACTCGGAAACACTGTCACGCAGCGCGATATTCTCCGCCTCCAGACGACGGCCGCGCCGCAACGCTTCGGCGAGTTCAACCTGCGTCCGCAGAACCGCCAACAGGCGAGCGTTGTCCCATGGTTTCTGAATGAAGTCGCGCGCACCGCGTCGCATTGCTTCTACCGCGAGATCCACGCTGCCCCACGCAGTCATCACGACGACGGGCAACGCGGGATCGGCCGCGCGTATGCGTGTCAGCAGATCCAGGCCTTCGGTGCCTGAAGTCGTATCGCGCGCGTAATTGAGATCGATCAGCACGACGTCAAATTCGTGCGTGTCGATCGCTCTGAGCACACCTTCGGGCGAGGACGCGCTTTCGATCTGAAAACGCTCGCCCTTCAACAGGAGGCTCAACGCCGCAAGAACGTCGGCCTGGTCGTCGGCAATCAGAATGCGAGGCATAGACCGGAGATAATACAGGATTTCAGCATTTCAGGATTATCAGCAAATCATGCGTCCTGTCTTAAATTGCAGCGGGTTTCTCTGCGGTCTCTGCGTATCTCCGCGATCTCGGCGTTGAATAGCAATTAAAACGCAGAGCGCGCTGAGATACGCAGAGACCGCAGAGACCGCAGAGACCGCAGAGAAAAGATTTCAAATTAAAACACCAAATTATGTAATCTGTCTGAACAACCATTCGCTCATTCATACCTTAGCGCCACAAGCGGATCCACTCTCGTCGCACGCCGCCCGGGAAGCGAACATGCAAGCAGCGACGAGCCAAGAGCAACCAGTAGCACCACAAAATAAGTCCACGGATCCGACGCCGAAACTCCAAATAACAAACTCGACATCCAACGCGTCAACGCAAATGCCGAGACGAGGCCGATCACGACGCCGATAATCGTTAGCGTCATTCCCTGCCGGAGCACCATCATCAGGATCGCAGGGCGGCGAGCGCCGAGCGCCATGCGAATGCCAATCTCCTGCGTGCGCAAAGTGATCGAATAAGAGATCACGCTGTAGATTCCCAAAGTCGCGAGCACGAGCGCGATCGCGGAGAACACACCAAGCAACACGGCGTTGAATCGTCGCGGCGCAGTCGTCGCGCCAATCACATCCGTCATCGTCTTCACGCTCGACAACGGCTGATGCCGATCAATCGTCGCAACCTCTTTGCGAATCGCTTCAGTCAGCGACTCCGCCGGGACGCCGCTGCGCACCAACAAGTAGCGATTTCTTTGAGGTAAAACAACGCGCGACGTATACCAGTCAGGTTCGGGCTGCGAATCGATTGCGCGGTGAGGCACACTCTTCGCAATCCCGACTATGGTTATCCACGGATTTTCGGGACGAGGAAGACCGAGCGTGATGCGGCGTCCAATCGGATCCTCATTGGGCCAATATTTCGCGGCCATCTTTTCGTTGACGACAGCAACGCCGGGCGCTCCCGGCGCCATGTCTTCCCTGGTCAGGTCGCGTCCCTTGACGATTGGAATGCCGAGCGTTCGGAAGTAATTAGCGCCGGCAAGTTGCCATCCTGCGGAAGTTAGATTTGTCGGATCGAGCTTTCGCCCTTCGATTGCGAATGGATCACTTCCGGCGCGCCCACTCAACGGTTGCAGAGTTCCGAAACTAACCGACTGCACACCCGGCAGCGACTCCACCTGCGTCGCCAGCCGGCGATAAAACTCGGAGGCACGTTCCGCGTCGTTATAGAGCGCGGCGGAAAGATCGATCTCAACACTCGTTAACTGCTCGGCCACAATACCCGGATCCGTCTGTTGCAGACGCAAAAGGCTTTTAACCAATAGACCGGATCCAACCAGCAGCAACACCGCGAGCGCAACTTCCGCAATGACAAGAACGTTGCTCCATTGTCGCCGGCCCGCGCCTGATTGAGGAGTGGTTTTCAACGAACCCTGCAGATCGAGTCTTGATACGGGCCGCGCGGCGACCAGGCCGAAGCCGATACTGATCAGCGTCGCCGTCAAAGCCGCAAAACCAAAGACACGAGCATCGATCGTGATCTCCTGTGCTCGCGGAACGATAGTTGGACCAAGCGCTGTCAGCAGTTCAACTCCCCAACTCACAAACAGCAGCCCTAAAGCCGCTGCCAATATGGCCAGCAGCATCCCCTCAATCAGCAACTGCCTGATAATCTTCCAGCGGCTCGCGCCGAGAGCGGTTCGAATCGCCAGTTCTTTATGCCGCCGCGCCGAACGCATCAGCAGCAGGTTCGCGACGTTCGCGCACGCGATCAGCAGCAACAGGCCGACGGAAAACAGCAGCACCAGCAATGCACGCCGGCTGCCGCCCACAACTTCCTCTTTTAAGGGAGTGACGGTAATGTGCCAACCACCGTCTTCGCCGTTTGGACCACGATAGCCGCGCAGCTCGCGTTCATATCGCTGCGCCAGCGAGTTCATGTGTGAGCGGGCCTGATCGACCGTTACTCCCGGTGCGAGACGCGCCAGGACGTTGAGAAAATAAGGACCACGGCGAGTCGCAACCTCTTCGGTTGTATAAGTCAGCGGCACCCAGACGTCCGCCGGCTCGCTCCACGAAAAACTCGCATGAGGAAACTGAAACCGCGGCGGCATCACGCCGACAATCGTGTAGCTCTCGTTGTCGAGCGTTACGCTTTGATTGAGGACGTTGCGATCGCCTGCAAAACGTCTTTTCCAGAAACTGTCGCTCAACACGACTACGCGATTGCTTCCTTCCTGTTGCTCATGGGCGCTGAAGACTCTTCCGGCGGAGGCCTGCGTTTCGAGGAGGGGAAAGAGATTGGCGGAGACGTAAGCTCCACGCACGCGTTCCGGCTCGGAACCCGTCGTCAGGTTGAAACTGTGATTTGCGTAAGCGGCAACTGAGTCAAAGACTTCCGACTGTTTTGCGTAGTCGTCATACTCGGCGGCTTTGGCGGGCAGGCGACGAATGTTGAGCGTGCGGTAATTGCCCCACACTACCTGCAGACGATCGGAATTTGAAAACGGGAGAGGGCGCAGCAGAACGGCATTGACCACGCTGAAGATCGCCGTGCTTGCGCCGATGCCGAGCGCAAGCGTGATCACAATCACAAATGCAAAACCCGGACGCTTGAGAATCGTTCTGAGAGCAAAACGCAGATCATGCATATTTTTTAAGATCTCCTCGCAAAGGCGCAAAGACGCAAAGCGCTGCCGCGTTTCTAAAGCTCTTTCTTTGCGCCTTTGCGCCTTTGCGAGGAAAACTCTGAAATTACTCGTACCGCAATGAAATCGTTGGTTCAACTTTCGTCGCGCGCCGGCCCGGCAGGTAACAAGCCAGCAGCGCCACCGTAATCAACAGGATCGAGATACTCGCAAAAGTCGTCACATCCGTTGGGTTTACGCCAAACAGCATTGTTTCCATCAGCCGCGTCAGTCCGAAAGCGCTCACCAAACCAATGCCGACGCCGATGAGTGCGAGCTTCATCCCATGGCCCAGGATCATCTTGAAGACGTCACGCGGCCGCGCGCCAATGGCCATGCGTATCCCGATTTCGTGTGTGCGTTGCGTTACCGAATAAGACATGACACCGTAAATCCCGACGATGGCCAGCACTAAAGCAATTCCCGCGAACAGACTCAACAGGGTCAGGTTCAAACGCTCCGGCGCCACTGACTCCGCACGAATCTCGTCCATCGTGCGGGGGTTGTAGATTGGTTGATCCGGATCGATCTCCTTCACCGCGCCGCGCACGGAGTTGATCAACTGGTTCGGATCCGATGCACCTTTGATCACAACCGTCATTCCGCCCTGCGGAGTCTGATTGAAAGCAAAATAGCCCTGCACCCGATCGCTGTTTTGATTGAGACTCTCCATCTTCACACGGCCGACAACCCCGAGCACTTCGAGCACCGGCGCGTCCGCCGCAGTCCCCAACCGGACGCGTTTGCCGACTGCATCTTCGTTGGGCCAATAACGTTTTGCAAACTCTTCGTCGACGACTATCGAATTGACTCCCGCTATGGAACGCTGGTTCTCGTTCAGTTTACTGAGATCGCGCCCGGCGAGATGTGAACGATCGTCACGATCGGTAAACCCACGCCCGCGCAGTACGGGAATATTCATCGCGCGGAAATAATCCGGCGTCACCAGACACGCCTCCATCAGCGGCATCTGTTCACGCGGCGGTGGAGGTTGTCCTTCGATCATGAACGACGTCTGCCAACCGTTGTTTCCGAGCGGCAAGCCTGACGCTGCAGCGGAAAGCTCAACACCGGGGACCGCGCGAATATTCTCCAACAGGCGGTTGTAGAAAGATGCGCGTGCCTCTTCGTTCGCGTACTTCTTCTGCGGCAGCGAAACGCTGAAGCTCGTCAGGTGCTCGTGCGAAAAACCGGGATTGACTTTCTGAAGTAGGTAAAAACTGCGAATCATGAGTCCCGCGCCAATCAACAGCACGAGCGTGGTCGCAACTTCCATCACCACGAGAGAACTTCGCAGCCATTGCCGCCCGCTGTTGCCGCGGCCTGTCTCTTTCAACGTTTCGTGAACGTCGACTTCGCCCGCCTGAATCGCGGGAATCAAACCGAAGACTATGCCCGTAAGGAAAGAGATACCGATAGTGAAAGCGAGTACGGTCCAATCGAGTCCGATCTCGCGCGAACGCGGAATCGCATCCGGACTCACATACAAAATCAGGGCGATGCCCCAGCGCGCGAGTAAGAGTCCGATCGTGCCGCCAATCACGGAAAGCAAAATACTCTCGGTCAACAACTGGCGAGCAATACGCCAGCGACTCGCGCCGACGGCGGTGCGGATAGCCATCTCTTTCCTGCGCGCAGTAGCTCGCGCGAGCAGGAGGTTGGCGATGTTTGCGCACGCAATCAACAACACAAAACCGACCGCGCCGAAGATCACCCAGAGCGCGCGCCGCACGTCGGTCACGAAGATTTCAAGGAGGGGCCGCAGCCTTACGCGATTGCCCGCGTTCGTGTCCGGATACTGTTTCTCCAGATTGGCGGCGAGGGTGTTCATGTCGGCGTCGGCCTGTTCAAACGTCACGCCCGGTTTAAGACGCGCAACTCCATACAAACCCGGATGATTGCCGCGGCTCTGCCAGCTCGGCTGGTCCGAAAGTTGGCCCACCGGCACCCACATCTCCACGCGGCTCGGATACAGATACGACTCCGGCATGATCCCGATGACGGTGTACTGTTTGCTGTTTAGCGTGATTGCCTGGTTGAGAATATTTGTTTGGCCACCGAACCGGCGTTGCCATAACCCGTGACTCAGAACGACGACGGGCGTGCCGCCTGGTTTATCTTCTTCGTTCGTGAACACGCGCCCGTGAGCAGCGTTCACACGCAGCACGGAAAACAGATCCGCTGAGACCTGACCGGTCACGATGCGTTCCGCTTCCCCCGCGCCGGTGAGGTTATAACTGGCGCGGTTGTAGACGCCCATCTTTTCAAATGTCTGATTGTGCGTGCGCCAGTCGAGGAAGTTCGGATAGGAGATCGACATTTCGTCGAGCACGGCGCTTTTCTCATTGAGAAATATCAGCCGGTCCGAGTCGTCGTAAGGGAGCGGGCGAATGAGCACTGCATTCACGACGCTGAAGATGGCCGTGTTTGCTCCGATGCCGAGCGCGAGCGCAATGATCACGATGATCGTGACGCCCGGGTTCTTCAACAGCATTCTTGCGCCGTAGCGCAGGTCGTTTAGGAAAGTCATAGATTTAGGCGCCTCCCTGGAGTGCGGCGGCCTGGCGCCGCTTTTTTATCGAGCATTCGCGATCGAGACCAAAGCGGCGCCAGGCCGCCGCACTCCATAAGCTACTCGTATCTCAGCGCTTGAATTGGATCCACTTTCGTTGCTCTGCGCGCCGGGATCAAACAAGCCACGAAGGCTACGAGTGCCAGCAATAACGTCACGGTGGCGAACGTCAATGGATCGATCGCACTGACGGGCAACGGAAGCTCGAGCTTCGAGCAACGAGCTCGTCAACACTCGCGTCAACGCAAACGACAGCACCAACCCCAACGCCAAGCCAACGATCACGAGAAACATTCCCTGCCCGATCACCATCCGTAGGATGTCTTTTTGCAACGCGCCGAGGGCCATGCGAATACCAAGCTCGCGCGTGCGCTGAGCCACCGAGTAAGAAATGATTCCATAGATTCCGAGCGTCGCGAGCACGAGCGCCATCACGCCGCAGCCACCCATGACAACCGCCAGCAGCCGGAACGGATAAAGACCGACGCTGAAGTAATCGCCCAGCGTCTGCACGTCGTTTACCGGAATCATCGGATCGAGCTCGCGGATCGTGTTACGCACGCCGCCGATCAAAGCGTGGGGATCACCACCGGCCCTGCTGACCACAAGCGTGAAGTTTTTCCGTGGAGACTGGGGCAGCGCGAGGGCATAAAACGGGTGTACCTGCTTCTCCAGCGATTGCCACTCGTTGTCGCGTATCACGCCGACGATCTCGCACGGCACGCGTGGCGCATTCGGCGCGCCGCCGTATTTCATGAGGTGCTTTCCGAGCGAGTTGGATCCACGAAAGTACTTTTCGCCAAAAACTTCATTCACGATAGCGACGCAAGGTGCGCCTTCGCGATCGCGTTCCTCGAAATCACGGCCCTGCACGAACGGAACTTTCATGTTCGTGAAATAACGCGGACCAGCCAGGACAGCATTGATTTGCATGTCTTCATTTGCACCCGGCTGGTAACCCTCAATCTCGATGCTGCTCCGGGTGCCGCCCATGAAACTCACCGGCACGTAGTCTACGAGGCTCGCCGACTGCACGCCCGGCAAAGCACCCAGGCGCTCCGATAGTTGGCGATAAAACTCCTGGGTTTTAGGGCGATCGTATTTCGCTTCGTCGAGCCTCACGAGCCCGACGACCAGATTTTCCGTGTTGAAGCCCAAACGTGTAGGTCTAATCTTTTCGAGACTGCGCAACACCAGTCCCGCACCCATCAAAAGCAGTAACGAAAACGCGACCTGGACCACGACGAGGGCCATGCGGGCTCGCGACTTGCGGAATCCCGTGGAGAGACTCGAATCGTCTTTCAACACACTCGAGAGATCCGCTTTTGAGCTGTGCAGCGCAGGCGCAAGTCCAAAGAGAATTCCTGTGACGGTCGAGAATGCGATCGTGTAGATCACGACGCGCCAGTCAAGGCGAAGATCGAGTGCGACGCGTATGCCTTCCGGCAACGCCGGAATGGCGGCGAGGATCAGGTTGAGAAGCCAAACGGCAAGCAGTATTCCGGCGGCCCCGGCAATTATCGACAACAACACACTCTCGGTGAGCAACTGCCGCACGATGCGGGAGCGACGGGCGCCGATCGCGAGGCGCACCGTTATCTCTCTCCGGCGTGTGACAGCTCGCGCCAGCAGCATGCTCGCGAGATTGATACATGCGATCAGCAGCACCAGATTCACAATGACGAAAACGAGGGCAAACACGCCGTATGCGACTGACTGCATGCTTGGATGAATGCGCGTCTCACTCTCCGGCAGGACGTTGATCGTTGACACGCGCGTGCGACCTGCTTCGTTTTTCCACAGCCACTCTTCAGGGTGCGCCGCCTGCATATCGCGTGTGATTAAATCGAACCGCGCACGTGCCTGGGCCAGAGTTGCTTCGGGTTTAAGCCGTCCAACCAAAAGCATCCCACGGTTTTGGCGACTCGTTAACATGTGCTCGCCGTCATGGTCAACCGCGGGCATCATCGCCATCGGGACCCAGATCTCGGACGCGAGTCCACGCATCATTCCAGTGTATTGCGGTGGCGCGATGCCGATCACAGTCAGCGATTGATCGTTAAGAGTGACTGTCTTCCCGACGAGCTCGGGATCGGAGTTAAAGCGACGTTGCCAGAGACCGTGGCTGATCACGGCGACCGGATTGCGGCGCGGCACAACATCTTCATCCGCCGAAAAAGTTCGGCCCTTTTGCGCGGCGACACCCAGGACGTCGAAGTAGTTTCCGGAGACGGCCTCGCCCCAGATCTGCTCGACCCGGTTGGCATCACCAAAATTGAACTGCCGAATGCCGTAGGCGGCGAGCCCGCTCAGGACGTCGTTGCGGTCGCGCAGGTCGAGGTAGCTCGGATAGGAAGTTGACGAATAAGGCTGCTGTTCGCCTTCGCTGACATAGATGTCGACCAGTTGCTCCGGGTGCGACACAGCCCGCGGCCGCAGGAGGAATGAATTGAAGAGACTGAATATCGCGGAGTTTGCGCCAATGCCGATCGCGAGCGAAATGACGGCAACAATCGTGACGCCCTTACTCTTCCAGAGCATCTTTGCGCCGTAGCGCAGGTCGTTGAGGAGAGTTTCAATCATAGTTTCAGACGCCTCCCTGGAGTGCGGCGGCCTGGCGCCGCTTTTTTATCGATCATTCGCGATCGAGACCAAAGCGGCGCCAGGTCGCCGCACTCCAAGGCTATTCGTATCTCAGCGCGATTAACGGATCGACTTTTGTCGCGCGCCGCGCGGGCAGATAACACGCGAGAAAAGCCACGATCGTCAACACACCGACGACTGCGATAAACGTCATCGCATCATTAGGCGTGACGCCAAACAACAAACCTCGAATCAAACGCGTCAAGATCAACGCAGCCACGAGCCCAATCGCCTCGCCCGCGAGTGCCAGCATCATTCCCTGTCTCAACACGAGCTTCAGCACGTCGCCGACCTGTGCGCCGAGCGCCATGCGAATTCCCATCTCCTGCGTACGCTGTGTGACGGCGTGCGACAACAACCCGTAAATACCCACGGCCGAGAGCAGCATCGCGAGGCCGCCAAACAGTCCCATCAATAGCATATTCAAACGCGGCTGCGCGATGCTCTCGTCAACCACCTTCTCGAGCGTGCTGACGTTCGAAAGCGGTTGATCCGGATCGATGGACCACACGGCCTGACGCACCGCGCCGACAAGTGAAAGCGGATCCACAGTCGAACGCACAAGGATCGTCATGTCTTCGAGCGGCGCCTGTGAGGCGGGAATGTAATAGGCCGGTTCCGATGGCGCGTCCAGACCTGCGAGTTTCACGTCGCGCGCAATGCCGACGATCTCGAATGAAGTCAGCTTCTTTTGCCGCCAGATCCGTCCCGGTGGTCCAAGCCTCATTCTTCGGCCGAGTGCGTTCTCGTTTGGAAAGTAATGTTTGACGAAGGATTCGTTTACGATCGCAACGCCGGGATGGTCCTGATCGTCTTGCGGGCGTAAACCTCCGGCCGGCGGCGAGCTTTAAGCCGACAGTGTCGAAATAATCTGGTCCAATCGGAATAAAGTTAGCTGACTGCGAACGACTTTCGGCCGGAACAACTCGGCCTTCGATCTCGAACGAGTCGAGCCAGTTCGACGTGAGTGGATGATCGTAAGCGATAGTTGCGTTCTTCACTCCCGGAACGGAAGAGAGGCGTTCGAGTAGCTGATCGTGAAAGCGATTAATCTGCTCGGGTTCCGAATACTTCGAGACCGTGAGGGTCAAACCTGCCGACAACACTCCCTCGGACTGAAATCCGGGATCAACTTTCTGGAGCAGCCAAAAACTCTTAATCAACAACCCCGCGCCAATCACGAGCATCACGGCGACGCTCACCTGAAACACGACGAGGGCCTGCCGAAAGCGTAAGCGTCCGGCGCCTGGTCCTGACGTTCGGCCGCTTTGCTCGAGGGCCGTGTGCAGGTCTGGTTTAGAAGCGTGCCACGCCGGCACGAGACCAAAAATCAAACAGGTGCCGAGTGAAATCAAGAGGGTGAAGGCGAGCACTTGCCAGTTGAGACTCACCTGCGCGAGACGCGGAACACCCGCGGGAACAAACTGCAACAACAACTTCGTTCCGAGTGCGGCAAGCGCAAGTCCGGCAACTGTCCCGAAGAAAGAAAGCAGTAATCCTTCGAGAAAGAACTGGCGCACCAGACGCCCGCGACCGGCGCCGAGTGCCGCACGGATCGCGATCTCTTTTGTTCGTCCCGCATGTTGGGCCAACAGGAGTCCGGCGACATTCGCGCACGCAATCAACAACACCAGGCCAACCGCGCCGAGGAGCGTAAAGAGTGCCGGCCTGACATCTCCGACCACCTCGTTCATGAATGGACTGACGATGATTCCCTCACCTCGATTCGCGGCATGTTCCCGTTCCAGCCGGGCGCCGATGGTGTTCATCTCCGTCGTGGCTTGTTCGAGCGAAACGCCGGGTCTGAGTCGTGCCACGACGCCGAGCACATGCGCGGCGCGCGCGGCGGCCCACTCAGGCGCGAACGACATCGGCATCCAGAAGTTTTGTTCCTGCTCGTCGAAGACAATGCGTCCGGTCGTCGCCGGAGCGATGGGATAAAGACCGGGAGGCATCACACCGATGACTGTGCAGACTGCGCCATCAAGCGTGATGTTCCGGTTGACGATGTTTCGGTCGGCGCCGTAACGACGTTGCCAGAAGCCATGGCCCAGGATCACGACCCGCCCTTTGCCCGGCTCGTATTCTTCCGGTGTGAAAGAACGACCCAAAAGCGGCTCGACGCCTACAACTCCAAAATATCCGGAGCTTACGCGCGCGCCGGTTAGTTGCTCCGGTTCGCCGTCGCCCGTGAGGGTCAACGAAGTTCGGCCAAACGCGGCCACGTCTTCAAAGACTGTGTTCTGTTTCTTCCAGTCGAAGAAGTTTGCAGGCGAGGCGCGCCAACGTCCGTGAGCGGGCGTGCTTTCCCAAAGCGCGACCAGCCGATCAGGTTCGCGATAGGGAAGCGGATTGAGCAACACGGCGTTGACGACACTGAAGATCGCGGTATTGGCGCCAATGCCGAGCGCGAGTGTCAAGCACGGCGATCGCCGTCACGCCCGGATGCTTCAACAACATGCGCACGCCGTATTGAAGGTCGTTCAGAGAGTTTCCTCATAAATTTAGGCGTCCTTGGAGTGCGGCGGTCTGGCGCCGCTTTTTTATCGATCATTCGCGATGTGACCCAAAGCGGCGCCAGGCCGCCGCACTCCAAAGCTACTCGTATCTAAGCGCAACCATCGGATCGACTTTCGTCGCCCGTCGCGCGGGAATCGCGCACGCGAGTAACGCAACTGTGCCAAGCAGCAGAGGCACCGCCACAAACGTCAACGGGTCGGCTGCGTTAACTCCAAACAAAAGCGAACTCATCAAACGCGTGAGCGCAAACGAAGCCGCGAGACCGATTACGATACGCCAAGCAGGGTAAGACTCATTCCCTTCTTCAACACCAGAAACAGAATATTGCGCGGTGTCGCGCCGAGCGCGAGCCGCACTCCGATTTCGTTTGTGTGTTGCGTCACGAAGTATGCGAGCACTCCGTAGATGCCCAGCGACGCGAGCAGCAACGCGAGCGCCGCAAACGCGACCAGCATGATCATTCCCATGCGTCTTTGCGCGGCTTCTTCGCCGAGCAATTCCGCCATCGTCGCAACGTTCGAAACGGGTTGGTCAGGATCGACTTCATCGAATCGCCTGCCGCACTGCACCCACAAGATTCGCCGTGTCGCCCGACGTGCGAATCGCAAGGTCGCGCGGTATGAACCCGGGCCAGTCAATGATCTGCTGGTAAGGGAAATACATCTCGGCCTTCACGGGCTCGTCAATTCCCATCTGACGAATGTCCGCAACGATTCCGACGATCTGTTTCCATTGTTTCCCCGGCTCGTCAGGGTCGCCAATCTTGAAACGCCGCCCGAGCGCGTTCTCGCCGGGCCAATACTGACGCGCCATCGTTTCGTTGATGATCGCAACCGGCATCGACTGCTCGTTGTCGCGATCGTCGAAATAACGTCCCTGCCGAAGCGGAACGTTCATCGTCTTCAGGTAGTCACTACTGACCTGTCGATGATTCGCGTCGTAGGCCATTCCGGGAATCGGCGCCTTGATTCCTTCCGGATAAAAACCACTCGTGCCGCCTTTCCATGAGAGCGGGACTGAAGTGCTGTATCCGGCTGAAGCTACGCCCGGGCAAATGCTCGACGCGATCGAGAACCTGCTGGTAGAAGTTGTTGCGATGTTGCGGCTCTTTATACTTTTCGCCCGGCAGGACAGTGCGCAGCGTGAGCACTTTCTCCGGCTCGAGCACAGCGTACTGCCGGAACAGTTGAAACAACGTTTGGATCAGCAGCCCGGCGCCGACGAGCAACACGAGCGAGAGCGCAACTTCAAAAACGATCATCGTGCTGCGCAAACGGCCCGTCGAAGTGGTGCGCGACGTGTTCTGCTTCAACACTTCATTGAGATCGACATTCGCAGACTGCAGCGCCGGCACGAGACCAAAGACAATTCCCGTCACTATCGAAATCAAAAGCGTGAAAGCGAGTATGCGTGTGTCGAGCTTGAGACTCGTCAGGAGGGCCATCTCGGCGGGCACGAGTCCCTGGAGAAAAGTAAAACTCCAGTAAGCCAGCAGCGAACCGAGCACGCCCGAGACAGTCGCGAGCAAAAGACTTTCCGTCAGTAACTGTCTGCACCACGCGCACACGGTTCGCGCCGAGCGCCACGCGCAAAGCGATCTCGCGACGACGGCTCACCGCACGCGCGAGCAGGAGTCCCGCAACGTTCGCACATGCGATCAGGAGCACAAAAGCAACGGCGACGAGCAACACGATCAACGAGCTTCGCGTTTCTCCGACGAGTTGCTCACGCACGGGCATCACGATCGCGCCGAGTTTTCCGTCAAACGTATCCTCCGGATGGTCCCTTGCGATGCGGCTCATCACTGCGTCCATGTCGGCTTGCGCCTGCGACAACTGCACACCCGGCTTCAAACGCGCAACCACGTTAAGGTAGTGGCCACCGCGATTCGCCATGTCTTCCGGAGTGAGCGCAATCGGAACCCACAACCGAACCTCGCTGTCGAGAAACTGAAAACTCGCGGGCATCACGCCGACGACCGAATGCTTCTCGCCGTTGAGTTGAATTTCACGGTTGAGAATCGATCTATCGCCACCGTAGCGACTTTGCCAGAGAGTGTGACTGAGTACGACAATCTTGCTGCCGCCGGGTTGATCTTCTTCAGGAGCAAAACCGCGACCGAGGAGGGGCTGCACGCCGAAGAGCGGAAAGAAGTTTCCGGTCACGGCGTAAGCAGTGACGCGTTCGGGCTCGCCGTCGCCGGTGAGATTGAAGCTCACTTCGGCGGTGGCGGCCATGTCGGAAAACGATTGGTTCTGCGTTTTCCAGTCGAAGTAATTTGCGGGCGCGGGAGTGTTTCGCGGAAAGCCTGCGAAGGAAGCTTCTTCCCAGACGATCACGAGTTGTTCCGGATCTTTAAACTGGAGTGGGCGCAGCAAGACTGCGTTAACCACGCTGAAGATGGCGGTGTTTGCGCCGATGCCGAGAGCCAGAGTTAGAAGTGCAATGACTGTAAACCCCGGGCGTTTGATTAAACCTCGGGCCGCGTAGCGAATGTCTTTTAATAAAGTTTCCATGAGATTACTTTCCTTGGAGTGCGGCGGCCTGGCGCCGCTTTGTAATCGATCGATCATGATCGAGAAAAAGCGGCGTCAGGCCGCCGCACTCCAAGGTGACGCCTACTTCATTCAGGTCCTATTTGACTAACACCGCAATCGCTTTAAATATATCCACGGAATTTTTGGATTAGCGCAACGCTTCGAGCGGATCGATCTTCGCCGCTCTGCGTGCCGGAATCAGGCACGCCACGAACACCACAACCGCCAGCACCAACGCAACTCCCATAAACGTGAAAACGTCCACCGGCTTCACGCCAAACAACAACGACTCGAGATAGCGCGTCACCGCAAGCGCGCCGGCCACTCCGATACCGATACCGGCAATCACCAGTAACATCGCGCGCCGCAGCACGAGTTTAAGCACGTCGAGGATTTGCGCGCCGAGCGCCATGCGAATTCCGATCTCGTGTGTTCGTTGCGTCACGTAGTAAGACGTCACTCCGTAAACACCGAGCATCGCGAGCAGCATCGCCACTCCCGCAAACGCGCTCATCAACAACATCGGAACACGTCGCGGCGCCGCCGAAGTCGAGACCACGTCGTTCATCGTCTTGAGGTTGTAATTCGGAACTCCTTTATCCACCGCCCGAATCGCTTCGCGCACAGAACCCGCGAGCGCCGACGGCTCACCTGTGGTGCGCACGACGAGCGAAAGACTTCCCCACGTTGGATCCTGCGCGTACGGCACGTACATTTGTTGACCGGGTACTGTATCCAGCGACGGTTTCGTATCGCCGACGACACCAACCACCTCGCGCGAAAACTTTTCGTCACGCCAGATCCAAAAGCGCTTGCCAATCGGATTCTCGCCGGGCCACAACTGCCGCGCCATGGTCTCGTTCACGATCACGACTTTAGTCGCCTCCAAATTGTCGTGGTCCGTAAAAGTTCTGCCGGCTTTCAAAGGAATCTGGAGCGTTTGAAAGTAGTCAGGCGTAACGGGAAGATGCCGCGCGTTCGACTGCTCGGCAGGCACTGCCGGACGACCTTCGGGAATCACGCCTCGCCCAACGTTGAACGTGTCGCCTCCGAGGGGAAGCGAGAGGATTGCGCCGGCCGATTGCACCCCGGGAGTCGCTTTTACGCTCTCGACAAGTTGCTTGTAGATCTGCGCGCGTGGTTCGCCCTGCTTGTATTTTCCGGGTGGCAACGACAAACGCATTGCTAAAACGTTGTCAGGATTGAATCCCGGATCGATCTTGCGGAGCTGAAGAAAACTCTTTATCAGCAGACCGGCGCCGACCAGCAGCACAAACGAGAGCGCGATCTCGGAGACTATCAGCAAACTGCCGGCGCGATTGCGCGCTCCGCTTTCGGAACCACGGCGTCCGCTGTCTTTAAGCATCTCGTTGAGATTCGGCCGCGAGGTTTGCAACGCGGGAAAAAGACCAAAGAGCAATCCTGCAAGCAGTGTTACACCGAGCGTGAACGCAAACACACGGAGGTCGATCCCGATCTCGTCGACGCGTGCACTATTCGGCGGCATGATCGAGACGAGTAGTTTGATCAACCAGAAACTCAACGCGAGACCGAGCACTCCACTAACAACTGAAAGCATCACGCTCTCAGTCAGAAGCTGTCGGACCACGCGGAAACGACTCGCGCCAAGCGCAGTACGCACCGCGATCTCTTTTTGCCTGTAAGCCGCACGCGCAAGCAACAGGTTCGCGACGTTTGCACACGCGATCAGCAGGACAAACGCCACCGCGCCCAACAGGATGAACAGCGACGCGCGGACTTGTCCGACGAGGCGCTCACGCAGCTCGATCAATCGAACACTCCAGCCCGTGTTTGTCTCTGCATAGTTCTGGGCCAGGCGTTGGCTGATCGTGTCCATCTCGGCCTGCGCCTGTGAGAGGGAGACTCCGGGCTTCAAACGCGTGACGACCGCGACGTACCGGTTGTCACGCGGTTCGGTTTTCGGATCGAATGCGAGTGGGGTCCACACTTCCGAATCGTTGGGAATCGAAAAACCCGGGGGCATGATCCCGACGATGGTGGTGGGCCGGCCGGTTACCATTACTTTGCTGTTCAGGACGTCGGCACTTCCGCCGAAACGTCGTTGCCACAGTCCATGACTGAGCACCGCGACGGGTTCGCTGCCGGCCAGCATGTCGGCGGGCTGTAACGCGCGGCCACTCGCCGGATTGGTGCGGAGCAGTTGAAAGAATTCAGCGGTAACACCGGTTCCGCGCACACGTTCGGTTTCGTCGCCCGTGGTGAGTAAAACACCCCCCGCGACAAACGCAGCGATCTGTTCAAACGACTGGCTCTGCTGTTGCCAGTCGGCGATGTCTGGCACGGATACGTTGCTCTGCGTGATTCCCTGTCGCGGATTGATTCCTTCGATCAGGACGATTCGTTCCGGTTCGGGAAATTGCAGCGGCCGCAGGAGGATTGAGTTGACGACCGTGAACATCGCGGTCGTGGCGCCGATTCCGAGTGCGAGAGTTGAGACTGCAATCACCAGAAACCCCGGCCGCTTGAGAAAACTGCGCACGCCATAGCGAAGATCTTTAATTAAGTTTTCCATTGTCTTATCTCCGGGCCTCGCCTTGGAGTGCGGTGGCCTGGCGCCGCTTTGGCCTTGATCACGCACCGTCGATAACAAAGCGGCGCCAGGCCGCCGCACTCCAAGGAGTTACTCATTCCGTAAGGCTGTTAACGGCTCCACTTTTGTCGCGCGGCGCGCGGGAACATACGAGGCGACCAGCGCCACGCCGATCAGCAACACCGAGACAAACCCAAACGTCAGCGGATCAGTCGCGCTCACTCCGTAAAGCACACTCGTGATCGCGCGCGTCGCGAGATACGCGCCAAACAATCCAATGGCCGCGCCGATGATCGTCAACTTCAATCCGTGACTCAGCACCAGTCGCAGCACGTCGCTCAGTTGCGCACCCAACGCGAGTCGCACACCAATCTCGTGCGTGCGCTGCGCCACTGCGTAAGACGTGATCCCGTAAACTCCGATCGCCGCAAGCATCAGCGTCACGAGTCCGAAAACTCCAAGCACCGTCGCCGCCACCTTCGCCGGAAACAGCGCGAGTTTCATGTGCTCATTCAACGTCTTCACTTCAAAGAGCGGCAGGTTCGGATCGAGCGACTGGACCACGTTGCGAACCGGACCAAAGAGGGCCTCCGGACTTCCCTTCGCACGAACAATGAGTATCCCGCTCGAGTTGTAGTCCTGGCTCATCGGCGTCCAGACAAACGCACGCGGATCTTCCGCGATGTTGAAATACTTGCCGTCTTTGCAGATGCCTACGATGCGGCGTAATCGTCCGGTCGCGACTGCCAAAACTAAAACGCTTCCCAACAGCTTCGGCACTCGATTGCAGCTCGGGCATCAGGCGGCGCACGAACGTCTCGTTCACAATCGCTACTGCTTCGGATTTCTCCTCGTCCTGTTCGGTAAACTCACGCCCGTGCAGGATCGTTTGTGGCCATCGTTTTGAAGTAGCCTGGTCCAGCCCTGCCGTTCATCGCGAGCGGCGCATTCTCGCCACGCTCGGCCGGTTTACCCTCAACGAAAATGTTGCGGCTGTTGAAATTGAGACTGAGCGGGATGTAGCTCCGAAACTGGCCGCCGACTCGACGCCAGGCAGCGGCTGCAAACGTTCCATCAGTTGACGATAGAACTGCTGTCCACGTGCTTCATCGTAACCCTGTAAACCGAGATCGAACGACATCGTGAGCGAGCCCTGCGGATTGAAACCCGGGTTCATCGTCTGTAGTTGCTGAAGGGTGCGAACAACCAGACCCGCCGCGATCAGGACCACGAGCGAGATCGCGATCTGGGCCACGACCAGAACGCTTCGAAGACGAGTTTTGACTGCGCCACCCTGCGCGGCCGTGTCTTTCAACGCGCGCAGGAGATTCGGCCGCGACGCTTGCAACGCCGGAGCAAGACCAAAGATCGCACCCGCCGCGATTGAAACAACAAGGGAGAACAAGCAGCACACGCCAATCAACACTGACATCAAGCGCAAGCGGAAAATCGATCGGGGGTTTGAGTGCAAGCAACACCTTCAGGATCCAGAGTGCAAGCAGGAGACCCGCGGCGCCTCCGACAAACGACAGCAAAATACTTTCGGTGAGAAGCTGCCGGATCAGTCGCAGGCGATTGGCGCCCATCGCCAGGCGAATCGCGATCTCTTTACGTCGATCCGTTGCACGCGCGAGCATGAGTCCCGCGAGGTTTGTGCAGGTGACGAGCAGCACGAGGCCCACCGCGGCCATCATGACCCAGGTAAAACTGACAACTGCGCCACGAAGTTCCGGAAGGATGAATCCCGGTGCTCCAACCTTGATTGACTGTCCTTCGTTTGTGTCGGGATATTCTTTGCCGAGTTGTTGGCCCAGCAGGTTGAGTGAGGCTTCGGCCTGAGTATGCGCTCACTCCTGGCTTTGAGACGGCCGACGCCAAAGAAATTTTCGGTTGCTGCGATCGTCGAGCCAGTTCGCGCCGGGTTCGGCCCATTCCATCATCGACACCGGCAGCCAGATTTCAGGCGAGTAGACAAACTCAGTGCCTTTGAAACCCTGCGGCGCGATGCCGATGACGCGAAACTGGTGATTGTTGATGAGCACGTCTTTGCCGACGAGAGCCGGATCGCCGCCAAAGCGCCGTTGCCACGAGTCGTAGCCAAGAACGACGACCGGATGCGTCAGTTTGGTGTCTTGTCTTCTTCGGGAAGAAAAGTGCGGCCGTGGATCGCTTTTACATTGAGGACGTCGAAGTAGTTTCCGGAAACTTCGTAACCCCAGATGCGTTCGTTGACGCCGCCGCGGCTCAGGCTCAGCGGCACAAAGCGGTAAACCAGCAACCCGGAGAGGACGTCGTTGCGATCGCGAAAGTCTTGGTAGTTGGGACAGGAGAAGGCCGACATCGAGTCGTCTTTGCCGCGCACGGCGACGGAAACGATCTCGCTCGGCCGATCGACAGGCAGAGAGCGCAGCAGCACGGTGTTCACAAGGCTGAAGATCGCGGTGTTGGCGCCGATGCCGAGGGCCAGCGTGATCACGGCAATCGCCACAAACCCCGGCCGCTTTAACAAACCTCTGATCGCGTATCGAATGTCTTTAATAAGTGAGTCCATAGTGAACCTCCTTGGAGTGCGGCGGCCAGCGCCGCTTTCGCCTTGATCACCACATCGATAAACAAAGCGGCGCAAGGCCGCCGCACTCCAAGGTCATTCGTATCGGAGCGCAACAGTGGATCGACTTTCGTCGCGCGGCGCGCCGGCAGGTAACACGCAACAAGCGCAACCGCCGCCAGCAACGTCGGAACAAGAATGAACGTCGTCACATCGTAACCACTGACGCCAATCAACAGCGACGACAACACCTTCGCGAATGCCAGCGCGAACACTAAACCGATCACCACCCCAACAGCCGCAAGCCGCATCCCCTGCCTCGTGATCAACTTCATCACGTCGAGCGCGGTTTGCGCCCAGCGCCATGCGAATTCCAACCTCGCGCGTGCGCTGCGAAACCACGTAAGCCATCACGCTGTAAAGCCCGACCGCACTCAACAAGATCGCCACCACTCCAAACGCGAGCGAAAAACTCGCGGCCATGTTTGGCGCCCACAGCGCATAAGTTTTGTGCTGCGTCCATCGTCTTGACGCCAGAAACGGGCACACGGCGATCGAGCGCCTGCACTTCAGTGCGAATCGCGCCCACAAGACTGCGCGGATCGACACTCGAGCGAATGCACGAGCGCCATCGTGCTCGGCCGTCGCTGGCCCAGCGCGTAGTAGAAGAATGGCTTCGGATCTTCCGCGAGCGCGCGGTATTTTCCGGTCTTAACCACGCCGACAACTTCCAACGGGTCACGACTCTCCAGCACCGATAAAGATCCGTTTGCCCACTGCTCTCTCACCCGGCCAGAGCATCTGGGCCATGCTCTGGTTGACGATCACCACGCGCTGAGTTTTTGGTTGGTCTCGATCGTCGAAGTCGCGCCCTTCGAGAATGCGGAATCTGCATCGTATTGAAGTAGCCGGGACTAACTAGCGTTCGTCATGATGACGCGTCCCGGCGCTTCCGCGCGCGAGAGTCTCGCCTTCCTTCAGAATCGGACCATTTGAGTTGGAACTGTCTCCGAGCGGAAGCGTTCGCGTCATCGCCGCCGCTTCAACTCCCGGCACGTGCGAAACACGTTCCACGATCTGTTTATAAAAGTTTCGCGTCTGATCATCGTCATAACCAATCAACTGCGGACTCAAGAGACACGATCAGACCGTTTGGATTATTGAAACCAGGATCCATCGTCTGTGCCTTGCGAAAACTCTTGATAAAGAGACCACCGCAAACCAGCACCACGAGCGACAACGCACCTGGGCCACAACCAGACATGTTCCGCAACCGAAGGCTTTTCGCTTTCCTCTCAGGGCCGCTTCAGGATCGCCTTTCAGCACGGGCACTACGTCGGGATTCGACGACTGCCACGCCGGAGCGAGTCCAAACACCAGTCCCGTGCCGAGTGAAATGACGAGCGTGAAGATCAACGCGCGCGAATCAAGCGCAAAGAAGTCGTTGACAATGTTGTATTCGAGAATCGGAACGAAGCCTTCCATCAGATCGTGACCCAGAACGCGAGCAACAAACCCAGACCGCCTCCGACGAGGGAAAGCAAACGACTCTCGGTCAGCAGTTGCCGGATCAGGCGGGCGCGATTTGCGCCGAGGGCCAGACGAATTCCGATCTCCTTGCGACGCGCGGCGGCTCTTCGCCAGCATGAGATTCGCGACATTCGCACACGCGATCAGAAGAATCAGTCCGACAATAGCCATCGCCATCGCGCCGGCGGTTTTGAAGACGCCGCCCATGTCTTCAAAGCGGCCCTCGACCTCGCCCATGACTTTGGCCTGCGTGGTGCTTGCGCGATCGTCTGGATAAGCCTCGTTCATGCGAGCCGCGATTGCAGACAGTTCCGCGGAAGCCTGCGCGATTGAGACTCCCGGTTTGAGTCTGCCGATGACGTTCATCCAGTGACTGCCGCGATCCGTCGAGCAGGTTTGGATTGCGGCGAAGATCTTCAGCCATCGAGATAGGCAGCCCAGAAGTCCATCACGAGGGCAAACTTCGAGCCCGGGAAATATTCCGGCGCAACACCGATCACCTGGTACGCACGATTATTGAGTTGGACCGTCTTGCCGACGATGTTTGGATCGGACGCCATACGCCGTTTCCAGAAGCTATGGCCCAACACGACCACGGGACTGGCGCCGACCGCCTTGTCTTCATCAGGGAGAAAGGTACGGCCCAGAATCGGCTTTACCTGAAGCACGTCGAAATAGCTTGGCGGAGACGACCTGGCCCCAGATCACGTCGTTCTGGTTTTCGGAGTCGATGGCGGCCTGGATCATGTCTTCGGCACTTAGACCAACAAACGACGTGCTCTGATTGCGGTAATCGAGAAAGTCCGGATACGACAGCTCATCGCTGATGCCGCGGTCCTCGGAGACTTCCATAGGACGGACGAGCTCGTGCGCGTTGGGCACGGAGAGCGGTCGCATGAGAAACGCGTTTACACCGCTGAAGATGGCCGTGTTGGCGCCAATGCCGAGTGCAAGCGTCACGATCGCCACGAGGGTGACACCGGGATTCTTGCTCAACATGCGAACGCCGTAGCGAATGTCTTTGATTAGTGAGTCCATGGGTGATTTCCAATTTCCGATTGCCGTTGCCGATTGCAAATGTTCTTCGCTCCGGCAGGAGCGACAGGTTTATAGTTTCAGACCACCCCCGAGTTCCTCGCTCCGGCAGGAGCGACATGTCATTCCTGCGCTGGTGTAACATCGCACTCCTGACGGAGTGCTGGTTCGTTTAAAAGGACGTTGCTATATACATGTTGCTCCTCTGGAGCAACGCAATCGGCAATCGGCAATTGCCAATCGCAAATGTTCTTTATCTGATTTGTTTGTTTTTCAGGAGCGCCGACAAACCCGCCCGCGTTCGTAGTCAGACTTGATCGATTCGATTGCTTTCAGAAAATGCGCTGCGCAAACGTGTGTCGCCGGTGTAGACGTTCGAAACCTCGACCAGGAACGTCGCCTTCTCGTAATCGGACGAGATGCCGGCGGCGGAATCGAGCAGCAGTCTCAACACTTCCTCGCTCTGGTTTTTTGTCTTCACGAGCGCAGTCAAAACACCACGACGCTCGTAGTCTGATCCGATGCTTGAGACCGTTTGGAAAAATAGATCGCGAAGTGTCGGGTCGTCGAGATAAACGGCGGCGACGCGTTTGAGCACGCCCGCTTTCTCATAGTCGGAAGCGATCGATTTAGTTGACGAGGCAACGAGCACAGGCACCGCACGGCTCGGAGTGCCCTGTTTCAAAACAGTCTTGAGCACGCGACTGTGTTCGTAGTCTGATTTGATCGTCGCGACCGCGTCGAAGAACGGCTGTATCGCGGCTTCTTTGCCCGTAAGCATCGGCGCGACGGCGATCAGCAATTGTGCCTGTTCGTAATCGGAAGCGATGTCGCGCGCGACTTGTCGCAGAACATCGCGCAAAGCAGTGGCATCAAGATTCGCCTGCTTGATGAGCGCTTCGTAGTAACGACGTTTTGCATAGTCGCCCGAGATTTGATCGATCTCCGCAAGCACGCCCGGAATGCCGCGTTGGGCCAGAATTCTGCTGCACGCGTTTATCGGCGTCGATAACCACCCTGGCGAACGGCGTCGAGTATGAGTTTCGCGAGCCAGCTCTTTCCGGTCGCATCCAGCGGTCGCGCGGCTGCCGTTAACGTAGAACGCACGCGTCAACTGTCCCGTCGAGTCGCGCCTGCACTTCGTAACGCATCGACTGGGCGACCGCGATGTTCCTCGATGATCACCCAACCACCTTCGGAGACGCGTTTGATGTCAGTGTAATCGTCGTTGAACTCGGCCTTGCCGCGTGTTTCAAACCGGCGTTTCAGTCCATCGTCCGTAGTGTTCCCATCGCGTGCGCTTTGTGATTCGTCGCGACTCTTCTGCGCATACAGGCCGGGCATGGGCCATGAGAGCAGCAACGCCGCGAAGGAGGCGAGCAGCCAGAGGATTCGAGGTTTTAAAGAGTGGTTGAGCAACTTCATGATGGCTCCAATCTGTAGGGTCTCCATGGAGTGCGGCGGCCTGGCGCCGCTTTGTTATCGATGATGCGTGATCAAGGCCAAAGCGGCGCCAGGCCGCCGCACTCCAAAGTCATTCGTATCGCAACGCTTTCAACGGATCGACACGCGTCGCACGTCGCGCCGGCACGTAACACGCAATCAGCGTCACCAGAAACAAACCGACCGACACCGCCGCGAACGTCGCCGCATCCGTCGCAGTCACTTCAAACAATAACGTCGAGATCAGCCGCGTCAGTCCAAACGACGCCGCGAGTCCGGCGGCAACTCCAACGACGCCCAGCACGATTCCCTTCTTCACTACCAGCTTGAGCACGTCGAAACGCTGTGCGCCGAGCGCCATGCGCACACCAATCTCGTGCGTGCGTTGCAGCACGGAATACGACATCACGCCGTAGATCCCGACCGCGGCCATCACGAGGGCCACAAATGAAAAGACTGTCAACAGCGAAGCACTGAATCGCGCTCGTGCCACCGAGGTCGAGAGCAGACTATGCCATCGTGCTGACTTCGCCGATCGGTTGCTGCGGATCGAGAGTACGAATAACGTTACGTGCCGCGGACGCAACAGCGCCCGCATCGCCTCGCGTGCGCAGCATCAACGTCATCCCGGGATAGACCAGCTCCGGATGCGGCCAGTAGGCCACCGGCTCGACGGCGATATCGAGTCCAAGATGCTTGTGATCGCGCGACCACGCCGATGATCTCCGTGGGCACGTTCTCCTCTTTCATGTAGATCGTGAGTCGTTTGCCGAGCGGATTCTGGCCGTCGAGGTTCTTGCGCACGAACGCTTCGTTAACCACGACCACGTGACGCATCTCAGTCGCTTCCTGCTCCGTGTAAAGACGGCCCTGCTTCAACGGAATCTGCATCGTCTGAAAGTAGTTCGCGTCAGTCACGCAGATGCCGGTCTTCAACTCCTGGTCGGGCGGCAGCTTCTGCCCATCGACGTCGACCGTCGTGCCGGAGTACAGACCCGTAAACGGCGGCGTGTTGATAGCGCCCACCGCCTCAACACCGGGAATCGCTTCCATCCGGTCGATCGCCTGTTTGAAGAAGTCGATCCGCTTCTGCTCGGTCTCGTATTTCGCCACAGGCAAACTCACGCGCATCGTCAGCAGGTTGTCCGGATTGAATCCCGGATCGACCGACTGCAAACGATTGAAACTCTTCATCAGCAAGCCCGCGCCGACGAGCAGCACGAGCGCGAGCGCAACCTGAGTCACCACAAAAAGATTGCGAACACGATGACTACCCGCACTGCCGCCGACATTCTTTCCGCCTTCTTTCAGCGAGCCGTGAAGATCGAAGCGCGTCGCTTCGAGTGCGGGAACAAGTCCAAAGACGATGCCGGTGAGCACCGACAGGCCGAGCGTAAAACCGAGCACAGGCAAACTGACGCTCACTCGCTTCAGATCGATGAGTGCCGGCGGACTCAGCGCCGACGAGCGCCTTCGTTCCCCACCATGCGACGAGCACGCCGAGCACGCCGCCGACGAGCGACAGCATCACGCTCTCAGTCAGCAACTGTCGCGCGATGCGCCAGCGACTCGCGCCCAGCCCTGCGCGAACGGCGATCTCTTTTCGTCTCGAGCTCGCACGCGCCAGCAACAGGTTCGCCACGTTCGCGCACGCGATCAGCAGCACAAATCCAACTGCGCCCAGAAGGATCAAAAGTGGTCGCCTGATCTCGCCGGTGAACTGCGTGCGCAAGGGAACGACGTTGACGCCCCAGTTGGTGTTGAACTCCGGATACTGCTGCGCGAGTCGCGCGCCAATCGTGTCCATCTCGCGTTGCGCCTGGTCCATCGAGACGCCCGGCTTCAAACGAGCGACGGCCGATGCGAAGCGTCCGCGCCGGCGTCGCAGTTCGTTTGAAATCTGCAACGGTATCCAGATGTCGGCGGGCTTGCTTGCCTGCGTTCCTCTCTGAATGTGCCAGCCGAAATTCGCCGGCATCACGCCGACGATCGTGTTCGGCTGTTCGTTGAGATGATCTGGCGGCCGACGATGTTTGGATCGCCGCCGAAGCGTCGCTGCCAGAGGCCATAACTGATCACGATCACGCGCGGCTGACCTTCGACGGCCATCTTCGGCGACAAAGGTTCGACCGAGAGCGGCATTGGTGCCGAGCACAGAAAACAGATTTGTCGTGCCAAACTGGCCCGGGCACTTCTTCCGGTTCGCCGTCGCTCGGTGAGATTGAAATTGCGATCGAAGAAGACGGCCATGTCCGCTGAACACCTGGTTCTGTTCTTTCCAGTCGGAGAAGTTACCGAGGTTGATCACGTTCTGATCGGTGCGGCGCGCCTTGTCTCTTTTCCCAGACGAGCGACGAGGCTGTTCAGCATCGGTGTAAGGAAAAGTGCGCAGCAGCACAGCATTGACGACGCTAAAGATCGCGGTATTCGCACCGATGCCCAGCGTGAGCGCAAGCAGCGCGATGAACGTCATCATCGGACTCTTCAACAGCATCCGCACGCCAAAGCGAATGTCAGATTAGTGTGTCATCAGACTCACGTTGTGCATCGCGGATTGCGAACTTGCGGCTTGCAATGATTTCGCATTTCGCAATCGCATGTCGCATTTCGAGCCTTATTCGCAGCGCAGTGCTTCCATCGGATCGACTTTCGTTGCGCGCCATGCCGGGTATGTAGCAGGCGAGCAACGCCACGACCGCCAGCAACACCGCCACCGCCGCGAACGTGAACGGATCTTTCGCCGTCACGCCAAACAACAGACTCGCGATCAATCGCGTCGACGCATAAGCGCCCGGCCAGACCGATCGCCAGACCCAACACGATCAGCACCGATCCCTGCTTCACGATCATCAGCAGCACGTCGCGTGATTGCGCACCGAGCGCAAGCCGGATTCCGATCTCGTTCGTGCGTTGGGCCACCGAATAACTCATCACGCCATACAACCCGACAACAGTCAGCACGAGCGCCACTGCGGCAAAGATCGAAAGCAACGTCGTGCTGAAACGCGGCGCCGCCACTGACGCCGACAAGTATTCCTCCATCGACTTCACGCCAAACAACGGAATGTCGCTGGTCCATCGCGGCCACTTCTTTCGTCACCGCCGGAAATCAAACTGCGCGGCTCGCTCGTTGTCTTTGACCACCGCAACCATCTGGCTGAACGGCACTTGCGTGTGCGGCACGTAGTAAGCAGCCCTCGCTTCGGTATTGAGAGTGCGATTCCTGACGTCGCCGACAACGCCGACAATCTCGCGCATCGTCGAGTCTTCGTCTTCAATGGTGGAGATGCCCGGCTTTATACGCTTGCCTATCGGGTCTTCATTCGGAAAGTACTGCTTCGCAAACGTCTCGGTGATGATGATCACCGGAGTTGAGCCATGCTTGTCGCGATCGTCAAAGTCGCGGCCTTTGATCAATGGGAATTCCCATCGTGCGGAAATAGCCGACACCGGTCGTGAAGAAATCGCCGGAAGGATGGTCCTTCGGCGCCATGGGCCGGCCTTCGATCTCGAAACGAAATGCTGAATCGATCGCCGCTCAAAGGCAGCGGAAAGATCGTGCTGGCCGATTGCACGCCGGGCGTCGACTCGAGACGAGCTCTTCAAGTCGATGAAAAACTGGCTCTGCCTGTCGAAGTTGTATTTGACTTCCGGCAGGCCGACGTTGAAGGTCAAGAACATTCTCGGGTTGCAATCCGCTGTTCACTTTCTGCAAACGCCAGAGACTTTGAATCAGCAGTCCCGCGCCAACCAGCAGCACGACGGCAATCGCAAGTTCGACTACGACCAGCACACTGCGAACCTTGTTGCGTCGCGCGCCTTCGCTCGTACCGCGCCCGCCTTCTTTCAGCGAGTCGATGAGTTCAGTCTTCGAGGAATGAAACGCCGGTGCGAGTCCGAATATCAGTCCGGTGAGCAGAGAGACGCCGAGCGTGAAATCCGAGGACGCGCCAATCGATTCCGACATGGACCGCGCGCGGAATATCCTGCTTTGCCGAGCGCCATCAAAAGATCGGACCACCAAACGGCGAGCAGCAGACCAACTGCTCCGCCGAGCAGCGACAGCAACACGCTTTCGGTCAGCAACTGCCGGATCACGCGCGTACGGCTCGCACCCAACGCCGCGCGAATCGCCATCTCTTTGTGCCGGCTCGTGGCGCGCGCAAGCAGCAGGTTCGCGACATTCGCGCACGCGATCAGCAGCACACAGGCAACAGCGCCGAGAAGTATCAGCAGCGCCGGACGAATGTCTCCGACCAGCGCGCGCATGAGCCGACTCGAGACGCAGACCTCTGCGCGTATTTTCATCCGGATACTGTTGCTCCAAACGCGCGGCGATCGCCGTGAGTTCAGCCTGCGCCTGTTCCTGTGTGACGCCTGGTTTAAGACGTCCGATCACTCGCAGGAAGTGTGCGCCACGCTGGGTTGTGACGGGTGAGTTTCCGGAAGCATGACCGGCGATGCGTGGTCCATAATTCGACCGGCTCGTTCTGAATCGGAAACTCGAAACCCGGCGGCATCACGCCGACGACGGTAAAGCTGATGCCGTCGAGCGTGATCGCCTGGTTCATCACCGACGGGTCTGAGTTGAAATGTCTTCTGAAAGAGCTGCGTGACTGAGAATCGACCACACGCGTGGTCGATGGCTTGTCTTCGTCCGGATGAAATGTGCGGCCCAGCATCGGCGCCACGCCGAGGAGGGGAAAGAGATCCGCGGTCACGACTGCGCCTTGCAATCGCGCCGGTTCGCCGCGGCCCGGTCATGATGTAGTCGCCGCTGGTGTACGAGGCGATCTGTTCGAAGACGGTATTCTGCGCGCGCACATCGAAGAAGTTTGGATACGAATGTGATCCGCGCATGCATGCCGCGCTGCGAGATTTGTTTCAAAAAGAGCGACAAGCGAGTCCGGATCGGGAAACGGGAGGGGCCGCAGCAGTACTGCATTCACGACACTGAAGATCGCGGTGTTGGCGCCGATACCGAGCGCGAGCGCGATAGTTGCGACGATGCTGATGCTCGGCGATTTGAGCAGCATGCGCAGTCCGAAGCGGATGTCCTGTAGTAGGGTGTTCATAAAAATCTCCAGTCTCATTCGTGCGGCGGCCTGACGCCGCTGTGGCCTCGATGGGCGTCCGATCGATAACAAAGCGGCGTCAGGCCGCCGCACTCCAAGGAGGCGTCCGCGTCATTCGTATCTCAAGGCGACGAGCGTGAAGCCCGGCCGCTTGAGAAGCATGCGAAATCCGTAGCGTATGTCTGAGATTAATGTATTCATTATTACCTCACTGTCCTTGGAGTGCGGCGGCCTGACGCCGCTGTGGCCTCGATGGGCGTCCGATCGATAACAAAGCGGCGTCAGGCCGCCGCACTCCAAGGTCATTCGTATCTCAAGGCGACGAGCGGATCGACCTTCGTCGCGCGCCGCGCCGGGATGTAACACGCCAGCAGAGCGACTGCGATCAGTCCCGCTGAAACCGCCGCGAGCGTCGTCACACTGTTTGGCGTAACTCCAAACAGGAGAGCCCCAATCAAACGTGAAAAAGCAAACGACGCAGCGAGTCCGATCAACACGCCGACGCCGACGAGCACTACGCCGTGAGTCATCACGAGTCGAAACACGTCGCGCCGTTGCGCGCCGAGGGCAACGCGAATTCCGATCTCACGCGTGCGTCGTGCAACTGAAAACGTCAGCACTCCGTACAGGCCAAGCGCCGTGAGCAAAGTCGCCAACACGCCAAACGCGGCCGAAAGCCAGGTCACCAGACGTTCCTGGACAAGTGATTCGTCGATCTCGGTGCTGAGTGTCTTGAGGTTATAAAGCGGCAAGTGCGGGTCGAGCACCTTTAACTGTGCCCGCAACTGTTCCGCTACGACCGGCGTCTCGGTCGATGTTTTTACGTGCAGCGTCAGGTTTGTAAGCTGCTCTTCCTGCGTCGTCGGAATATAGAAATGACTCCGCACCTCTTCACGCAGGTTTACATACTGGGCGTCTTTCACAATGCCGACGATCGTCCGGTCCGGATCTTTATCGAGTCCGATACGTTTGCCGATGACGTTGACTGTTCCAAAGAAACGCTTCGCCAACTTCTCGTTGACGATCACGACCTGCGGTGCGCCCAGGCGATCGCGTTCGTCAAAGTCGCGTCCCATCACGAGTGGAATCTCGAGCGCTCTGAAATAGTCGTTTGAGATATAGGTAACGTCGCTCGCCATTCTCTTCGCCTTCGCGCGGCGTGTATCCCTCGACGGAGATAATGTTCTGGTCCCAACCGCCGGAGATCGGTGAATCAGAGGCAAGACTCGCGAATTTCACCCCGGCAAGGGCGCGAGTCGTCGCCAGCAGCTCATCGTAGAAAGCGGCGGACCTCTCTTTCGAGTAACCATTCAGGGCCGGGTTTACACTCGCCAGCAGCACGTTCTCTTTGCCGAAACCGGTGTCGAGCGCGCGCAGATTTTGCAGCGACTTGAGCAGGAGCGCCGCGCTCACGAGGAGCGGCAGTGAAAGTGCAACCTGGACCAGGATCAGCGCGCTGCGCAAACTCAAAAGCCTTCCGGCCGCGGTAAAACTGCGAGACTCGAGCCGCAATCCGGGCGCAAACACTTGCCGGGCCGCCTGGATCGCGGGCGCCAGGCTGAATGCAATCCCCAGCAGGATCGCGACGCCGACGATGAATAAGTACAAACGCCAATCGAATGACGAGCTGAGGTTGGCGCGATAGTCAGCCGGAATAAACGCAATCAAACCAGCCTTGATCCAGAGCGCGATAAAGACCCCCGCTACTCCGCCGATCGCGGCCAGCACCACACCTTCCGTGAGCCACTGCCGCAACAGACGTAATCGTCCCGCGCCAAGCGCCAGGCGAACAGCGGTTTCCGGAGCACGCACAGTCGCGCGCGCCATCATCAAGTTTGCAAGGTTCGCGCAGAGGATGAGCAGCACCGCGCAGGTTGCGCCAAACAGCAACCAAAGCGACGTCTTCAATTCCGTCTGCAGGTAGCGCAGGCCCTGATCGCCCGGCAGCAGGGCGATGCGCCGGGCCAGAAATTGTTCCCGATCAAACGTCGATACGGTTGCCGGCAACTGTTGCGCTTCAGCTTGTCGAATCTGCTGGTAAAGCAGGCCCAGCGATGCCTGCTGCCTGTTCCGGCGTGACCTCGGCTTTGCGCCGCGCCATCACGCTCAGCCACTGATGACGCCGGCTTTGCAAACGCGTCGGGGGCAGCGGGTTGAAAACCGGCGTCATCATCATCGGCACGCGGACGTCGGGATTGTTCGAGAGGTTTACGCCAAAGAACCCGGGCGGAGTGACGCCGACGACGGTTAACGGTTGCTCGTTGACGAGAATCGTTTTTCCGATGAGGCTTGGATCCTTGTTGAATCTGCTTTCCCAAAATGTGTAACTCAGCACCGCCACCGGATGCGCGCCCGGCGTGCGATCGTCTTCCTGTGTGAACAGTCTGCCGGCCCACGGTCTCACGCCGAGCACTTCGAAGAAGTTTCCGCTGACGAGCTCGCCGCGTACGCGTTCGGTTTGATCTCCATAACTGACATTCATCTGGGCGCTGCCGCGCGCGATTACGCCGGAGAAGACCGAGTTGCGATCGCGGAGGTCCTGGTACATCGGATAGGAGAAAGAGCTGTCTGCTTCCGGTCTCTTTTTCTCGTACGACGAAAGCACCGCGAGTTCGTCGGGTTTCGCCACCGGCAGACTTTGGAGTAACACTTTGTCGAGCAGCGAAAAGATCGCGGCGTTGGCTCCGATGCCGAGTGCGAGCGTGAGAATGACCACGCTCGCAAACGCAGGGTTCTTCGTCAACATGCGAACGGCGTAGCGGATGTCGTTGATGATTTCAGTGATCATTGTTTTGATTTGGGTCTTTGGTCTTTGGATTTTGGTCTTAAGTGTTGGGTCTTGGGTCTTCGGAAGACTCATGAAGACCAAAGACCAAAAACCAAAGTCCGTCATTCGTTTCTAAGTGCCACTAACGGATCGACCTTCGTCGCGCGGCGGGCGGGCAGCAGCGATGCGATTACGGCCGTAACCAACAGCAACAACGAAATAGCCACAAACGTCAGCGGATCGGTTGGGCTAACACCAAACAGCAAACTCCTGATTGCGCGTGTCAATAAAAATGCAGCACCCAACCCAACCGCCACTCCGATCAACGCCAACCCAACTCCCTGCCCTACAATCAAACGAAACACGTCGCGTGATTGCGCGCCGAGGGCGATGCGCACCCCAATCTCATTCGTGCGTTGACGCGTCGAGTAACTGATCGATCCGTAAATACCAATCGTCGCCAGCAACAAGGCGATCACCGCAAATAGTCCGAGCAGAAAAAGATTGAAGCGACGTTCTTTGAGTGAGTCCGTAACAAGCTCCTCCATCGTCGCGGTTTTCGCGAACGCCTGGTTTGGATTGATCTCGCGAATCGCCCGCTTCACCGCGGCAAGCTGCGACGCGGGTTCGGTCGTCGTCTTCACCAGAAAAGTCATGTACGAGCTCGGACTCTGCTGGTGCGGCACAAACATCTGCGGGCGCGGTTCGGCATGAAGACCGTTGTGAAGAACGTCGCCCATCACGCCGACAATCTGCCTCGTCTCGCTTTCACTAAACATTACGACCAGGCGTTTGCCCACCGGGTCTTCGTTTGGAAAGTGACGCCGCGCCATCGCTTCGTTAATCACGACCACCCGTGGGGATCCGGCCGTGTCGAAGTTTGTTAAGAAACGTCCCTGCTTCAGTGGGATGTTGAGCGCGTTGAGGTATTCACTTGAAACCGCTGAATAAAACGCTGTCGGTTCGCTGCCCGGCGGCGGCGCGGGACGGCCCACGATATTAAAAGGTGCATCCTGTTCGAGGTTGATGAACGGCGGTGTCGCGATCACCGCGGCGGTTTCGATACCGGGCAAGCCACGAACTTTTTCAGAGACTGGTCAAAAAACCCGATCACCTTCTGCGGCTCGTTGTAGGCCCTCGTCAGAAACACCTGGAGCACCAGCACGTTTTCTTTGGTGAAGCCCGGATCGACCTGCATCAGCCGGTAGAAACTTCGGAAGAGCAATCCCGCACCCGTCAGCAACACAACCGCAATCGCCACTTCGCTGATGACAAGCGCCTGGCGCACACGCTGGCGCGCCGGTGTTGCGGCAGCGGCGCTTCGTCCGCTCTCCTTCAAAGTCGATTGAATATCGTGACGCCGGAACTGAATCGCAGGCACCAGACCAAAAACGATCGCGGTCAGCAGTGAAACTCCGCACGCAAACAGCAAAACGCGCAGGTCCATGCTCACGTATTCAACACGTGGGATCTTTGCGGAGCTAAGCGCCGGGATGAGTTTGACCAGCCACGAAGCCAGCAGCACACCACTGGCGCCCCCCGCAAGGACCAGCAACAAACTCTCTGTTAACGTTTGACGCAGTAAACGCAGTCGCTCGGCTCCGAGTGCTCTTCTGATCGCAAACTCGCGTTGCCGTTCGGCGCCGCGCACCAAAAACAGATTTGCGACGTTGACGCACGCGATCAGAAGAACGAGTCCCACCGCCGCGGCGAGCACCCACAGGGTCGACTGGATCTGTCCCGTTATCTGTTCGAACAAAGGAACGACCGTCGCGCCCATGCCGCCGTTTGTATCGGGATACTGCGCAGCCAGCCGCGCGGAGATTCCGTTCATCTCTTCCTGTGCCTGCGCGACCGTGGTTCCCGGTTTCAATCTCGCCACGACGTTCCAGTAAGTTGCACCACGAGCCTGGCGGTAGCTTTCATCGACAGTGCGGGGCGCCCAGATCTCCCTGTCCGGCGGTAACTGAAACTCCGGCGGCATCACGCCGACGACGACATAAGGTTGACCGTTAAGAGTTAACTTTCGTCCGGCGATGTTTGGGTCGCCGCCAAATCGCCGCTGCCATAAACCATGGCCCAACACGACCACGCGTTTGTTTCCGGGTTGATATTCGTCGGCAGTGAAAGTTCTGCCGACAAGCGCATCAACGCCGGCGACCTGGAAGAAACCGGAAGTCACGAGCCACGCTGAGAAACGTTCGGGCTCGCCATCGCCCACGAGGGAAAATCCGAACGGCGCAATTCCCGCGATCGCCTCGAACGAACTGCTCTGTTCACGCCAATCGATAAAGTTCGCGGGTGAGACGTCGTTGCGAGGTACTCCGGCGTTGACGTTATTTTGCCAAAGCATAACCACTCGATCCGCCTGGGCGTACGGGAGTGGCCGCAGTAACACGGCGTTGATAACACTGAAAACCGCCGCGTTCGCACCGATGCCGATAGCCAGCGTCAACACCACGATCACCGTAAACCCCGGGCGCTTCAACAGGCTTCTCGCCGCAAACCGAATGTCTTTCAGTATCGAATCCATGATTTGTGCCTTCTGTGCCTTTTGTGCCTTTTTGTGGCTTCACTCGTATCTGAGTGCAACAAGCGGATCGACCTTCGTCGCGCGACGCGCCGGGATGTAGCACGCGATCAGCGCCACCAGGGTCAACAGCAGCGCGATGACTGCATACGTCAGCGGATCCGAAACCTGCACTCCAAACAACATCTTCGAAAGATTGACCCAACTCTCGAGATATTTCGTGAGCACGTACGCTCCCACCAGTCCCAGGACCACACCAATCACCGCGAGCGTCATTCCCTGCCGCACGATCATCCTGAGCACGCTGGCACGATCCGCGCCGAGCGCCATGCGGATACCGATCTCGTGCGTGCGTTGTGAAACCGTGTAGGCAAGGACGCCGAACAATCCGATCGCCGCGAGTTGTTGGGCCAACAAAGCAAACAGCGTCAGCAGCTTCGCAAACAAACGTTCCATGCGAAGCGTTTCATCCGCCTGTTCAACCTGGGTCTTGATGTTGGTCACCGGCAGGTTTTGATCGATTTCCCGCACGACATTGCGCACACTCGCAACCGCAGCAGTTCGGATCACCCGCCGTGCGTACTTCGAACGTCGCATTTGCGAGCGGTCTTTCCTGTCGATAAGAGGAATAAACCGTGGGCGGAACCTCGTCGCGCTGTCGCGCATACTTGGCATCCCTGCAGACACCAACGATCTCGAGTTCGTCCGGTTTGCTCGTATCAAAAGTGAAGCGTTTGCCGACTGCGTTCTCGTTCGGGAAATATTGATTGGCGAAGGTTTGGTTGACGACAACTACTCTCGGCGAGGTTGTGTTGTCCTGCGGCCCGAACGTGCGGCCCTGCAGCAAGGGAATTCCCATCGTCTCCAGAAAATTTTCACGAACTACGTGCCGGTATCCTTCGCCCGTCGGCTTGATGCGTCCTTCGGAGTCGGGCGTCGCATTCAGGGCGTCGCGCAAAAAGACGCTGCTCGAGCTGGAACTCTGCGACAGCAGCGCCAGACGCGAAAACGTTACCGCCTGCACGCCGGGAACCGCTTCCACACGTTCGCTGATCTGCTGGTAAACCTGGCGCAGCTTTTCGTCTTTGTAACCAATCAGGCTGGGTTGCACTTCAAACAGCAAAAGGTTTTGCGTATTGAAACCGGGATCGACGCGTTGCAGGTTGAGCAGGGTGCGCACAAACAATCCCGCGCCGACGAGCAGCAACAACGACAACGCCACCTGGACCACCACCAGGCCGCGGCTCAGTAGTGAACGATGGACCAGACTCGAGCTGCGCCCGCTGTCTTTCAGCGACGGCGTGAGATCGACTCTCGTCGTTCGCCACGCGGGCGCGAGTCCAAAAACAATTCCGGTCAGCAACGAGAGGCCAATCGTGAAACCGAGCACACGCCAGTCGAGGGTGGCTCGAGTGCACGCATGCCGCGGCCGCCCCAGTCACTCACGGCCAGCAGTCCGTCCTTGATCCAAATCGCAAAGAGAATTCCGAAAAACCCGCCGAGCAAAGCAAGCAGGACACTCTCAGTCAACAACTGCCGGATGAGTCGCCAGCGGCTTGCGCCCAGGGCCAGACGTAATCCGATCTCTTTCTGCCGTCCGGCCGCGCGCGACAGGAGCAGGTTCGCAACATTCGCGCACGCGATCAGCAGCACCAGCCCGACTACTCCCAACAGCAGATAAAGCGAAGGCGCGTAATACTTGCGACCGGAACATCTCGCCCTGTCCACCCGGATCAGCGTAGAGTCGTGGATAGTGTTTCGGATCAAGATTACTGATCGCATTTCCGCCGCTTGCCTGCGCCTGCTGTTTGACGCGCGGTGCGATGTTCGACGACTGATTGGTGAAAAGTATTTTCAAGCTGCGCCTGCGCCTGTTCATGAGTGGCGCCCGGCTTCAAACGGCCCATCACGCGCAACCACCAGGAGCCCGCGCCGTTCATGTTGGAACGTTGCTTTTCAGCATACAGTTGCGGCTCGAGGGCGAGCGGTACGCTGACGTCCTGGGTGGAGCCGGCGCCCATCGTGCCGTCGAATCCTTTGGCGGAAACACCGACCACAGTGAATGGCGAGATTGTTGAGATTGATCTGTTTTCCAACGACAGCATTGTCGCCGCCGAAACGTTTCTGCCAGTAACGATGACTCAGGACGGCAACCGGAGTCGCATTCGGTTTGTCGTCTTCGTCAGTCAGCAAACGTCCGCTCGCGGGCTGCACACCGAGCGCGCTGAAATAGTTTCCGGACACGGCCTGGCCCGAAGCGGCGTCGGCCTGACCATCGGCACTGACATTCAGGCCCACGCCTCCGAATGCAAAAATGTCTGACATTGGTCCCTGCTGCTCGCGCAGGCGTTGATAACTCTGAAAGGCGAACGACGTCATCGTGCGCAGGCCCGTTTCGGCATCGGTGTTTGAGCTTCCGTTGTAACTGCCGGACGGAGAACTCACGCGGCGCAACGGATTTGAAAAGCACCAACCGCTCCGGCTCTTTCACGGGCAACATCTTCAGCAACATCGCGTCGACGATGCTGAACAGGGCCGTGTTCGCTCCGATGCCGAGCGCGAGTGAAAGAAGGGCAACCGCGGTAAGGCCCTTTTTGTTTGAGGAGCATGCGGAAGCCGTAACGGAGATCTTGTAGAAGAGTGTGCATGATGGTCCTTAATTAAGAACATTTTCCATTTTGGAGTGCGGCGGCTTGACGCCGCTTTGTTCTCGGGTGTGTGTTCGAGACTAAAGCGGCGTCAAGCCGCCGCACTCCAAAATGACATATAACCCCCCGCTTTCCTTACTCGTCTCTCAAAGCTAAGAGCGGCTCGACGCGGCTCGCGCGCCACGCGGGAAACAAACACGCCAGCAACGCCGCCACCAACAACAACAAACGAGACCGCCACCAAACGCACGAACATCCAAAGCTTCAACTCCATACAACGTCGATTGCATCGCGCGGCCGACGAGGTAAGCGCCGCCCAGTCCGATCAGCGTGCCGCTTATCGCCAGAATCGTTCCCTCTTTCAGAACCAGACTGATCACGCCTGAACGTTGCGCGCCGAGCGCCATGCGCACGCCAAACTCCTGCGTGCGCTGCGCCACCGCGAAAGCCATCACGCCGTAAATTCCAACCGCCGCGAGCAGCAGTCCCAGCACTCCAAAACTCGCAAACAACACCACGCTGAATCGATCGATCGCCAGCGACTCGCTCACGATCTCGTCCACCGTTCTCACTCCCGCCAGCGGCAGATCAGGATCGACTGAATTAACCGCGGCCGCGATACTCTTGATCACGCTCTTCGGATCGCCCTCAGTCTTGATCGCCATCGAAGCCTGCGGCCACGGACTCTGCGCGAACGGCACGGTGATCTCCGGATTGTCTTCACGAGATCCCGCGCCACGCACGTTGTGATACACGCCGACAATCTGCCACTCGACGGGCTTCCCTCTCGGTTGCGCCCGGAATGAATTCAGGGATCGAGATTCTTTGCGTGAGCGGATCGACACCGGCCAGAAACTGCTTCACAAAGTGTTCGTTGACGAGTCGCCACGCGCATACTTGTGGCGGTGTCGTGCTCGTTGATGATTGCGGCCGTTTGTCATGCGAATTCCGAGTGTCTCGACGTATTCGGGCGTATACTATCTGAACACCCGAGCCGCGACGTTCTGAAGGATTCGGCGGGTTGGCCCACGATCGCGACACGAGTGCCCAACGATGAGCCACGACCGGGCACACCCGTCGTCACCGCGGCCTTCGTCACACCCGGGAGGGTCTGGATTCGTTCGAGCATCTGCCCGTAGTACGAGCGGATCTGATCTGGTCCATTCAGACGATTTTCCGGAACAGGCAAGTCGAAACGTAAGCACGTTGTCTGTTTGAATGCCGAGATCGATTCGCGTCAGGTTCCAGAAGCCTCTCAACGCGAAGCCGCCGGTGGCGAGCAACGTGAGCGCAAGTGAGAACTCTGCGACCACGAGCACTCGAAGCGCTTTGCGTCGCACCCCGCCCGAGCCCGTGCGTCCGCCGAGTTTGAGAACTTCATTCAGATCGAGTCGTGTTGCCTGCCACGCAGGTGCGGCTCCAAACAGGAGTCCGGCAAGAGTGGTCACTCCGATCGTGAAGAGCAAAACCGGAATGCTGATTCTGATGTTTGCTTCCGACGGCAGCATCGTGCCGACCGGCGGCATCACCGCGGTGATCGCATCGATGATCGCTCCCGCGAGGAAAATCCCGAGGGCTCCACCCGAGCACAGCGAGCACCAAACTTTCAGTAAGAAACTGAGCAAACAAGCGGCTTCTCGACGCGCCCAGCGCCGCTCTGACTGCGACTTCTTTCTGACGCGACGTGCCACGCGCCAGAAAAGATTCGCGACGTTGACGCAACCGATCAACAGAAGAAAACCGACTGCGCCCAGCAGCAGCCAGAGATTGCGACGCGTGGAGTCGGTAACAAAGTTGAGGTGCAGCGGTTCGACGCTGACGCCGCGATTCGCGTTGGATTTCGGAAACTCGTTTTGCAGTTGCGCGGCGATTCCGTTCATCTCGGCCTGCGCCTGATGCGATCGTGACGCCGTCTTTCAAACGCGCCATCACCGGCATGAAGTTTGCGTCGTGGGTGATCTGGTCTGGCCGGAACGACAAGCGGCACCCACAACTGCGAGTTGAAGCGATCGTAGTTGCCCGGCGGCAAGCACGCCGACGACGGTGTACGGCTCGCCGTTCATGCGAATGTCTTTGCCGATGAGATCGCGATTCGAGTTGAAGTGCTTGGTCCAGAATCGATGACTGAGAATCACGACGTGATCTCTGCCGGGTTCACCTTCTTCGGGAAGGAAGTCGCGTCCGAGCAGGAGCGGCAATCCTTCCATCGTGAAGAATCCGGGCGTGCGACGTGAGCCTGGCACCTGCTCCGGTCTGATCGTCAGTGGCGACGTTGAACGAGGCGCCCGCCCATGCGCCCATTGCCTGAAACGAGGTGCTGCGTCGTTGCCATTCGAGAAAATCGCCGGCCGGCACGGAGTTTCTTCCGGCGCGGCATCCTGGCCCACACCATCACAAGCTGATCGGGATTCGGATAAGGCATCGGCTCAAACACGGCATAGACGACACTGAAGATCGCCGTCGTCGCTCCGATTCCGAGCGCGAGCGTCAGCACCGCCGTGATCGTGAAGCCTTTGTTCTTCAGCAGCGTCCGCAAACCAAAGCTGATGTTTTGTTTAATCATCTCTGTGAATCATCGAACTGGTTCAGTTACGCCGCAGGCGTTCGCTTCATTACGCCGCAGGCGTTCGCTTGATTACGCTGAAGGCGTTCGCTAACTCCAGCACAGGGTTGCTTCAACCCTGGGATCGAAATTAAGAACCCGCTTCAACCCTGAAAGGGTTAATTGCGGATGAACCCCTTTTCAGGGTTGAAAACAAAAATCGAAAACTATTCCCAGGGTTGAAGCAACCCTGGGCCGAAATTAGCGAACGCCTTCGGCGTAATTTCAAACCGCGCCGACGTCAGAACCTTCGGCGTAATTTCAAATCACCCACTACTGAATTACTCATCTCTCAACGCAACCAGCGGATCGACTTTCGTTGCGCTGCGCGCCGGCGTGTAACACGCAACCAGCGACACGAACACAAGCAACACCGGAATCGCAGTGAACACGACCGGATCCGTCGCACTCACCTCAAACAACAAACTCTTGATCGTCCGCGTCAACGCAAACGCCCCCGACAACTCCAACCACCACACCCACCGCCGTCAACAACATTCCCTGTCGCATCACCGCTCGTCGCAACGCGCCCGGTTGCGCGCCCAGCGCGAGCCTGATCCCGAATTCTTTCGTGCGGCTGCCGACGTAAACGGACATCGTGCTGTAGATACCCGACTGCCGCGAGCTCAACGCGATAATCGCAAACGCCGTCAGCAGGATGTTGGTCAGACGTTGTGTGCCGAGCGTTTGTCCGATGATCTCGGTCATCGATCGGACCATGTACAACGGCATGTCCGGATCGACTTGCTTGATCGCGGCTCTGAAAGTGGGAATCGCCGCGCTGGGTGGACCATCAGTGCGCACTACAAACGACGCGCGCGGTGCTGGAGATTGCGCCAGCGGGAAGTAGATGTGCGGCCGTTTCTCTTCCGCGAGACTGAGGTGCTTGATGCCGCCGACAATGCCGACAATCGTCATCCACTGGCGATCGCCCGTTGTCTGTATGCGTTTGCCAAGCGCATCGCCCGCGGGCCAGTAACGACGCGCAAGCGGTTCATCGATGATTGCGACGCAAGCGGCGAGTTGCTCGTGTCGGTTGCTGAAAATCGCGTCCCTGCAAAAGCGGGAATTCCCAACGCCTGAAACGTTCCCGGCGTCACGCTCTGCATTTCGGCCTGTTCTGATTGCGAAACGTTGCCGCCTTCAGGCGGTTCCTGTCCTTCGACGATGAATCCCATCGACGTTCCCGCCATCGGCAAACGGCAGGTTCGTAGTTAGACCAACAGCCTTGATGCCGGGCGAGTTGCGCAGTCGCTCGAGCGCGGCTGTCGTAGAAGCGCAACGCCTTCTCTTCGTTGTCATACTTTGCGCGCGGCAGAGTCGCGACCATCGTCAACGTGTTTTCAGCGTTGAACCCGAGGTCGACTGACTCGAGCCGCTGAAAACTCTTCAACAACAAGCCCGCGCCGATCAACAGGATGAGCGAAAGCGCAAACTGCACGGCCACGAGCGCGCTGTTCAAGCGGCGGTGAGAAACAGTGCCGCGCGCGCCTTCTCGCATTCCCGCTGTGATTCCCATCGCATAAGCGCGCAGTGCGGGCATCAGTCCAAACAACAAACCAGTCAACACACTGAGTCCGGCGGTAAAGGCGAGCACACGTCCACTCAAACTCACTTCTTCCATTCGCACGATGCCCGCTGATTGGCAGCTTGTCGAGCATGCGAATGCCAAACGCAGCCAGGCCGACACCGACAATCGCGCCGATGAAGGAAAGCAGAACGCTTTCAGTCAACAGTTGTCGCGCGACTCGCCGCGGCGTCGCGCCGAGAGACACGCGAACCGCGATCTCTCGCGTGCGTGAAGTGGCACGCGCCAGCAAAAGATTGGCAACGTTGGCGCACGCGATGAGCAACACGAGCGCGACCGCGGCAAGCAAAACAAGCAGCGGCTTCTCCGTTCTGCCGAGCAGAACTTCCTTGATGGGTTGCACGATGGTCCTTGGACCATTGCCTTCGCTGAGTCCCACAGCTTCGCTGAGGTTCGGATGTTGGCGGCCAAAGTTTTGAAGTATTTCAGTCGTGTCGGCCTGCGCCTGGGCGACCTGCATGCCGGGTTTCAGCCGGCCGACGACGCTGAAGAAGTAAGGCGCGGTCCGCTTCGTGTCGAGGGCGAGCGGAATCCACAGATCGATCTCGAATCGTGGAAACTTAAACTCGGCGGGCATCACGCCGACGATTTGTGTCGGCGTGTTATTCAAGTTGAGCATTCTGCCGACGATGTTTGGATCGCCGCCGAAACGTCGTTGCCAGAACGCATAACTGATCACGCAAACGGTATTCTTTCCCTGCGCGTCTTCGCCTTCGACAAACGTGCGTCCGAGGAGCGGGTTGACGCCGAAGACTTTGAAAAAGTCGGCGGTGACATTCGTCATCGGCAAGCGCTCAGGCTCGCCTACGCCGGTGAGATTGATGGCGCCGTGCTGTTGTAAAGAGCGACCGATTCGAACGAGCGATTTTGATCGCGATAAGCGGCGAAGTCCGCCTGCGAAACTCCCCACGTCGTGAGACCGAGTTTCGGACTCGCCTGGATCAAACGCACGAGCGCGATCGGGATCGCGAAACGGCAGCGGCCGCAGCAGAATGCTGTTGACCAGACTAAAGATCGCGGTGTTTGCGCCGATGCCGAGCGCGAGCGTGACGACGGCAACCAGCGTAAATCCCGGTTGCTTCAACAAAATTCGCACGCCGTAACGAAGGTCCTGGAATAGTGTGTTCATAATTTTATGCGCCTCTTTGGAGTGCGGCGGCCTGACGCAGCTTTGTCCTCGATCGCGTATTCGAGTGCCATAGCGGCGTCTGGCCGCCGCACTCCAAGTCTCTATTCACGTACCGCAGCGCCACCAGCGGATCGATCCGCGTGGCGCGTCGCGCCGGGATGTAACAAGCCAGAAAAGCAACCAGCAAGCAGCAACGCCGGAACACCGATAAACGTCAGCGGATCTCTGGCTGTCACGCCGAAAAGCATGTCTGACAAAACACGCGTCGCCACCGATCCGATTGCAATACCAATCACCAGACCGGCAATGGTCAGCGACATTCCCTGCCGCAAGACGAGCCTGAGCACGTCGCCGGGTTGCGCGCCCAAAGCCATTCGCACACCAATCTCATGCGTGCGTTGCGCGACCGCGTAAGAGATCACTCCGTAAAGCCCGACACACGCGAGCACGCAGCGCCAGCGCTGCAAACAGCCCGAGCAACAGCGCCTGAAAACGCTCCTGCGAAATCGCGGCCGCGAACACCTGGTCCATCGTGCGAACGTTTGAAATCGGCTGGTCCTTGTCTACGGACCAAACTGCCTGGCGCACCGCGCCGGCGACGGCAGCTGCATCTCCCTTCGTGCGCAGTACCAGATCTCGAGGCGCTATGAATCCGCGGCGGTCCTGCGCGTAAGGCGCATACAAATCCATTCTCGGGTCACCGTAGAGTCCTGCCTGACGCACGTCGCCGACGACGCCGACAACGGTGAGCCATGGATTGGGCGAATCGAGTGGTCCAATCTTGAGTCGCTTTCCGGTTGGATCCTGGCCGGGCCAGAATTGTTCCGCGAGTCGACGGTTAATCAGGATCACAGGCTGCGAATCAGCAGAGTCGTGCGCTTCGAAAAAGCGACCGCGCTGAAGTGGAATGCCCATCGTCGCGGAAATAGTCGGGACTGACAACGCGATAAAGCGCGAACGGCAGTTTCATATCGCTCGGCTGGGTCTTGTCCCTCGACTGAGAAAGCTGAAGTTCATGCCATTGAACGACAGCGGCAGAAACGTGATCATTCCCGCGGATTCAACGCCGGGGACCTCCTTGACTCGTCGCAACACTTCATCGTAAAACGCGCGACGAGCTTCAGGCTTTGCATACTTCGGCATCGGCAAAACCATCTCTCATCGTCAGCAGGTTCTCGGTTGAGAATCCGGTATTCGACCTGGCGCAGCAGTTGAAACGTTCGGATCAATAGTCCGGCGCCGACGAGAAGCACGACCGCAAGTGCGACTTCAGAGACGACGAGCACGCGTCGAACGTGACGGCCCGCAGTTCCTCCCGCCGTGTCTCTCGCGACGTCACTCAACGTCTCTCCGGGTTTAGCGCGCGCGGCAAGCAACGCAGGCACTCCGCCAAAGACGAGCGCAGTGAGCACACTCACTCCGAACGTAAACAGCAACACTCGTGCATCGATACCGACGTTCTGAAGTTTTGAAAGACTCTCCGGAAGCAACTTTGCAAGCGCCTGAACACCCCACACCGCACCCAGCACGGCCAAGCAGACCACCGGCCGTCGGCAAGCAATAAACTCTCAACCAGCAGTTGCCGCACGATGGTCCAACGCCGCGCGCCCAGCGCGATGCGAATCGCGATCTCTCTGCGTCTGGTTGTCGCCTGGGCCAAGAGCAGGTTTGCAACGTTGGCGCACGCGATCAGCAGCACCAGGCCGACTGCGGCAAACAGGATCAGGATCGGCAAGCGAAGATCGCCTACATAGTCCTGGTGCAACGAATTGACGATGAAGCTGAGCCCTTCATTCGTTTTGGGATATTCGGCAGCCAGCCGCCGGCCGATCGAATCAACTTCGGCATTTGCCTGTTGCGAGAGTTGTTCCGGGTTTTAAGCGGGCGACGAGCCGCAGGTAGTGATCGCCACGTCCACTCGCTTGTTCGGGCTCCATGGCCCACGGCACCCACAACTCAGTCTCACGCAGAGGAAAGAAGAAACCCCGTGGCATCACGCCGACGACCGTGAATGATTCGCCGTTGAGCATGATGTTGCGATTGACGATCGACGGATCGCGATTGAAGCGTCGCTGCCAAAGCGCGTCGCTCAGCACGACGACGCGGTGTTGACCCGGTTGATCTTCATTCGGCAAAAACGTCCGGCCCAATGCGGGTTCGACGCCGAGGAGTGAAAAGACATTCGCCGTGACGAGTTCGCCGTTGAGACGTTCCGGTTCGCCATCGCCGGTGAGATTGAGTGTCCTGCGGTCCATGTGCTCCGATGCTTTCAAACGCCTGGTTCTGATTGCGAAGGTCGAAGAAGTTAGCGGGCGCGACTTCGTTCTGGTTTATTCCCTGTCGCAAGCCCTGCTCCCAGACCGAAACGAGACGTTCAGGATCTTTCAACGGCAAAGGCCGCAGCAGGACGGAATCAACTGCGCTAAAGATCGCAGTGTTGACGCCAATGCCCAGCGCGAGCGTGATAAGCGCGATCGGCCGTCGCACCCGGCCGCTTCAACAGAGTCCTGATGCCGTAGCGAATGTCTTTGATGAGTATTTCCATCTTTATTAAGCGCCTCTTTGGAGTGCGGCGGCCTGGCGCCGCTTTCCTGATCGATCGTTATCGATACAAAGCGGCGCCAGGCCGCCGCACTCCAAGGCGTCATTCGTATCGCAGCGCCGTCAGCGGATCGACTCTCGTCGCGCGTCGCGCCGGAACCAAACACGCAAGCAACGCCACCGCTCCAAGCAATACCGCAATCACCGCAAACGTCCACGGGTCTCTCGCTTCAACGCCAAACAACATGCTCGTCAAACTCTCCAGGTACTTCGTCAGCACGTAAGCGCCGGCGAGCCCGATCGCGATTCCGATCACCGTCAACGTCATTCCCTGCCGCACGACCATCATCAGCACTCTGCGACGATCGGCGCCGAGCGCCATGCGAATGCCAATCTCGTGCGTGCGTTGCGAACCGCGTAAGCCATCACTCCATACAAACCGATCGCTGCAAGCTGTTGCGCGATCAGTCCGAACAGCGTCAACAACTTCGCAAACATTCTTTCCATCGCGAGCGTTTCGTCGGCCTGTTCGATCTGTGTTCGGATATTGCTGAGCGGCAGATTGCTGTCCACTTCCCGCATCGCCTCGCGTATACCGGCCACGAACGAGCGCGGATCGCCGGCGGTGCGCACTTCGAAGGTCGCGCCACTCGATTCGCCTGCAGCGACTGCCGCCACGATTGGTAAACGGTAGGTTGAATCTCGTCGCGCTGGCTGGTGTATTTCGCATCCCGCGCCACGCCCACAATCTCGATCTCGCAGGGCTTTTCCGGTTCGAAGCTGAAGCGCTTTCCGATCGGGCTCTCATTCGGGAAATGAGCGTCTTCGCGAACGCTTGATTGACGACCGCGACGCGCGGCGCGCGCGCATCATCCTGTGCAGTCAGATTTCTGCCCACCAGCAGCGGAATTTCCATCGTGGAGAGAAAATTCTCACGCACTGTGTGGACCTTGGCGTAGAATGTCAGGTGGCTTGCCGTCTGGTCCAACGACGCCTGGCAGAAAAACCGAGCTCGTGTTGAACTGCCAGGCAAGCAGCGCGTTGCGAGAGAAAGTGACTGCCTTGCACTCCCGGCACTGCTTCAAGACGAGCTGAAAGCTTGTTGATAAAGATCCACCAGCTTCTCTTCTTTGTAACCAAGCATGCCCGGCTCCACGTCAAACAGAAGCAGGTTGTTTGCGTTGAATCCGATTTCGACGTGCTGAAGATTTCTGAGCGTGCGAATCAGCAGGCCTGCGCCGATCAGAAGCAGCACTGAAAGCGACACCTGGACCACGACCAGAGACTTACTCAACCACGAACGCCCGATCGCGCTCGAGCTCCGGCCGGTATCTTTGAGCGTCGGCGTCAGATCGAGATTGGTTGCGCGCAATGCCGGCAGAATCCCGAAGACGATGCCGGTGAGCAATGAAAGACCGAGAGTGAAACCAAGCACGCGCAGATCGAGTTGCGGATTGAGCGCGCTCATCTCTCGCCCGCCCCACTCGGTGACCAGCAAGAGCCCGTCCTTGATCCAGAGCGCGAAGAGAATTCCGAGCGCGCCTCCGACTGCCGCCAGCAAAACACTTTCAGTCAGCAACTGCCGGATCAAACGTCCGCGACTCGCGCCCAGTGCAAGCCGCACGGCGATCTCTTTTCTTCGCGACGACGCGCGCACGAGCAGGAGATTCGCGACGTTTGCGCAAGCGATCAGCAGTACCAGGCCGACGACTCCCACCAGCAGACGCAAGGGCCGCGCGAAGCCACGGCGCGAGATCCATCTCACCCTGACTGCCGGAATCGACTCCCAGTCGCGGCAGGTCCTTTGGATCGAGCGTGCGTAAAGCGCAGTTTCCGATCGCGCCTGTCGCCGGGCGCGATGTTCGAGCACGGATTGTTGGAATGGTCCAGCGAGCGTTGCTTCCGCTTGCGCCATGGTGGCGCCGGGCTGCAAACGGCCCATCAACCGCAACCACCAAATGCCGGCCCCTCGCAGGTTGCTGTGTTCGCCGGCAATCTGCTGCTCCCACGCTAAGGGGATCGAAACGTCCTGCGAGGAGCCCACGTCGCTCGTCCCGGAAAAACCCTGCAGGCGTAACTCCGGCGATCGTGAAAGCGACGTTATTAATATTGACTTGCTTGCCGATGACGGATGGATCGCTGCCGAAACGGTTGGTCCAAAAACGATGACTCAGCACGGCGACTGGAGTTGACACCTGCGTTGTCGTCGGCGTCGGTGATTGTGCGGCCGAGTATCGCAGGCACGCCGAGCGCGCTTGTAGTAATTTCCCGAAACAACCTGGCCACTGACGACTTCCGCCTGCCCGCCGGCGTTGAGGTTCAACTCGACGGAGCAAAGGCAAAGACATCAGAGAGCACTCCCGTGCTCTTGTCGCAGTCGCTTCAGCGTTTGCATCGGAAACGATGTGCCCGACGTTGAGGCCGGTTTCACGGTCGAGCGCGTTGGTGCCGTTGAATCCGCCCGGCCCAAACTTCTCGGGGTTCCAACTCGCTTTCAACAGGACGAGCCGATCCGGATCCTTAACCGGCAACTTCTTCAGCAACACTGCATCGACAACACTGAACAGCGCAGTGTTAGCGCCGACGCCCAGCGCGAGCGTCAAAACAGCCACAGCCGTGAACGCAGGATGCTTCACCAGCATCTGCGCTCCGTAACGCAAGTCCTGCAGAGAGTGGTCATGATTTCAATGCGCCTCTTTGGAGTGCGGCGGCCTGGCGCCGCTATGGCCTCGATCCAGCGTCATCGATAGAAAGCGGCGTCAGGCCGCCGCACTCCAAGGAGGCGCTCAGTTCACTGAGATCTGAGTGCCTCAGTGGATCGACTTTCGTCGCGCGTCGCGCAGGTAATCCAGCAGCCAGCAACGCAACGCCGACTAGCAACAGCGCGATCACCGCAAACGTCAGCGGATCGCTCGCGCTGACACCAAACAACAACCCCTTCAGCAGTCGTGTGAAACCGATCGCCGCAATCAGTCCCAACGCAACGCCGACAACTGCCAATCGCAATCCCTGGCCCAGGATCATTCGCAGAACATTTCCTCTTTGCGCGCCGAGCGCAAGGCGAATCCCAAACTCATTCGTGCGGTTCGCAACGTTGAGCGACATCACTCCATAGATACCCGTCAAGGCCAGCAACAATGCGGTCGCGGCAAAGCCGGCGAGCAGTAAATTGGTCAATCGGTCGGTCACAAGCGAACGATCCATCGCCTGCCGGATCGTGCTTACTTTGGAGAGCGGTAGTTCCGGATCAAGCTTGGCGACTTCGTTGTCGCACGTTGCCGACGAAGGCACTCGGATCAGTCGACGTGCGCACGACCAGCATCGTTTCGCGTCGCACCCACTGGCTGTACGGCCGATAGACATAAGGCCACGGCTCTTCGTCAAGCTTGCGATTCTTAACGTTGGGAACCACGCCGACGATCGTCAACCATGGACCACCGCCGATGTGAATCCGTCTCCCGACGAGATCTGCCGTCCGGCGAGTACATCTGCGCCAGCTTCTCATCGACGATCGCGACCGGCAGAGACGTTTGCGTATCCGAGGAGTTGAAACGCGCGGCCTTTCAGCACCGGCATTCCCATCGCGGCGAAGTATCCGGGCGTCGAACTCCGCAACCACGCAACCTTTTCCTGTTCCTGTTCGAAACCCTCGACCGTAAATGGTCCACCCTGACCATCGCCGCTGAACGGCACGACCTGGCACAACTCGACCGCTTCGACACCCGGAACTCCGCTCACGTTCTGCGCGCAGTTGTTCGAAGAAGCTTTCTGCTTGCGACTTTTCTTTGTACTTTTGTTCCGGCAGCGCAGACTCGCGCCATCAACACGTTCTCGGCGCGAAAACCCGGATTGACTGACAGCAGGTTCCGAAAACTCTGCAGGAACAACGCCGCGCCGATCAACAGCACGAGCGACAGGGCGAGTTGCGAAACAACGAATACATTGTTGAGCCGCTGATTCGAACCTGATGCTGAACCGCGTGCGCCTTCCTTGATCGCGTTCTGCAGATTGATCCGCGCGCCGCGTATTGCAGGAGCCAGGCCACACAGCACACCGGTGAGCAACATGATCGCGGTGGTGAAGAGCAGAACAGTTAGATCGATACGCGCGGACTCGACGTGTGGTATTTGTGAGGCCACCAGACTCTTGAGCGCGGTGACGATCCAGATGGCGATCAGTATTCCGACTACAGCGCCGAGAAACGAAAGCAACAAACTTTCGGTGAGCGTCTGCTCTGACGATTCGCAGCGCGCTTGCACCGAGACATTGGCGCAACGCGAGTTCGCGAGTGCGCGATGAAGCACGCGCGAGCAGAAGATTCGTGAGGTTCGCGCAGGCGATCAGCAGGACCAAAGCGATCGCGCCCAGCAAAACAAGCAACGGCCGCCGCACTTCACCAACGATGTGGCGTTGCAACGGCAGCATCACCGTCGTCACACTCGGCTCAGCCTGGTTCCTGACTCGCGTCCTACTCTGCCGCAAACGCCTGGTACAAAGCGTCGATCTCTTTTTGCGCCTCGTCCGGTGTTGCGCCCGGCTGTAAACGGCCGACGGGTAAGAGGTTCCAGGAAGTCGACGTCTTGAGGATCAAGCCCCTTCGGTACCCAGAGTTGCACGTGACCTGATGCTGCTGGCTCGTTCGGCGGGATCAGGAAAATCAAAATCCGGCCGGCATGATTCCGACCACGGTCGTCGGATTGCTATCAAGGTTGATCGACTGTCCGACGATGTTGGGATTGCCGCCGAAGCGACGTTGCCACAACGCGTAACTAAGGATCGCGACGTTGTTGTTACCCGGCGTGTCTTCCTGCGCGGTGAAAGTTCGGCCGTGCAGGGGTTCACGGCCCAGCACGTTGAAATAGTTGAAAGTGACGATGGCGCCCGGCACGACTTCCGGTTCACCGGCGCCGGTGAGTGCAAACTCGCCGGTTTCGTGAGCAGCCAGACTTTCAAACGTACGCGTTCGATCGCGGTAATACGCGAACAGCGCATCGTTGAGGTCCATGTGGGCCAATCCCTTCGCCGGTGCGGAGTGCCAGAACGTCATCAAACGATCGGGCTCTTTGACAGGCAGCGGCCGCAGCAAGACCGCATTCACGACACTGAAGATCGCGGTGTTCGCGCCGATGCCCAGCGCGAGCGTCAGCACCGCGATCGCAGTGAACGCAGGCCGCTTCAATAGCCCTCGCACCGCGGAACGAATGTCTTTGATGATTAAGTCCATCGTGTCACTTCCGTTCGAGCGCCTCCTTGGAGTGCGGCGGCCTGGCGCCGCTTTCTAATCGATGACGCTGGATCGAGGACAAAGCGGCGCCAGGCCGCCGCACTCCAAGGAGGCGTCCAGGTCATTCGTAACGCAAGGCGGTTAGCGGATCGACTTTTGTTGCCCTTCGCGCAGGGATGATAGCAAGCCAACAACGCAACCGACGAACAGCGCGCCGGTAACGATCGCAAACGTCGTAACGTCGTTAGTGCTCACTTCAAAAAGCAGCGTGCGCAACAAACGCATCAGGCCAAGCGCCGCAAGCACGCCAATCCCGACGCCCAGCAGCGCCAGCACGAGTCCCTGCTTCAATACCATCTTGAGAATGTCAGCCGGACGCGCGCCCAGCGCCATGCGCACGCCGATGTAGTGTGTTTGCTGGCTGACGGAATAAGAGACGACACCGTAGATCCCAATCGACGCCAGCAACAACGCTACGCCCGCAAAGATGCTGATCAGCAACGCCGGAAAACGTCGCATAAACGACGCCGGCGTTTGCGAGATCATCTCGTCCATCGTGCGAACATTGAGAATCGCAGCCTCTGGTTCGAGGTTGCGAATCTCGCTGCGAATCGAGCCGGCGAGTGCGTTGGGATCGCTGTCGGTGCGAGCGACGAGGTTGGCGAATGTCGAAGCGCTCTGGCGGAACGGATAGTAGAGCACCGGCTTGACGGCTTCATCGAGACCCGGTGATCTTCACGTCGCCGACCACGCCGACGATCGTGATCAGGCTCGCCGGTGAACGACGCGTACCGGATACGCATACCAACCGGATCGCGACCTGCAAACATGCGATCGGCGATCGTCTTTCCGATGATGACAACGCCGGGAGCGTCGGCGTGATCGCGCGGGTCAAACATGCGCCCCGCAATCAACGGAACACCGAGGGTGTTGAAATAGTCGTCGCTGACAACTCGGATGTTCGACTCGACTTCCTTGCCCGGTTGCGGAACCGGATCGCCGTCGATATAGAAGCGCGTGGTGTTGCCGGCGTTCAGCGGCAGGATATTGACGGTCCCGGCAGCCGAAACACCCGGCAGCGATTGCACTCGTTCGCGCAGTTGATCGTTGAAACTGATCTGCTGGTTCGGCTCGCGTGTACTTCGACGGCGGCAGGATCACTGACATCGTCAGCACGTTTTCAGTCTTGAAACCGACGTTGGTTTGCAACAGCCGGAACAAGCTCTTCATCATCAATCCCGCGCCGACGAGCAACACGACCGCGAGGGCGATCTCGGTGACAACCATCGCGCTGCGGAGTCGATGACTCGCATTCGCGGACGCGTTGCGCCCACCTTCCTTGAGCACTTCGTTGAGATCGAGTCGAGAGGATTGCAGCGCGGGCGCGAGACCGAAGATCAGACCGGTCAGCAATGAAAGCGCGAAAGAAAAAGTCAGTATGCCGGTGTCGAGACCAAGCGACTTGAGAAACGGCATAGAGATCAGTTGGTTCTGCGGCAACGAAGCAACGAGCGCGGGCACGCCCCAGTAAGCAATGAACAAACCCGCGGCGCCGCCGGCGAGCGAAAGCAAAAGCGACTCGGTCAGGAGCTGGCGGACCACACGCCAGCGACTCGCGCCGAGCGCGGAACGTATCGCGACCTCTTTCTGCCGTGAAAGCGATCGCGTCAGCAACAGACTCGCGACGTTTGCGCACGCGATGAGGAGGACAAACCCGACCGCCGCCAGCAATACCAGCAGGATCGGTCGCACGTTGCCCACTACTTCCTCCTGCAACGGAACGAGACGCGCGCTTACGCCGGCGTGCGAATCGTTGTGTTGCTGCTCGATGCGACTCGCGATCAGATTCAACTCCGACTGCGCGTCGGTTGGTCCAACTCCGGACTTAAGTCGTCCGATGAGATTAGTGCCGTGCATGAAGCGACGTGTCAGTTGGTTCTGCGTGGGTTGATAAGGTATCCAGAGATCGTTGTTTCTGAGTGCAAACTGAAAACTCGCAGGCAGGACGCCGATGATGGTGTAACTCTCACCGTTGATCGTGAGTGCGCTTCCGACGACATTCGGATCGCCGCCGAATCTTCGCTGCCACAAACCGTAAGTCAGGACAGTTACTTTTGGTCCACCCTGTTGATCTTCACCGGCTTGAAACGTGCGGCCAAGGATTGGATCGACGCCGAGGACGGAAAAGAAGTTTGCGGTCACGCGCGGGGCCGCGGACGCTCTCGGGCTCGCCCTGGCCGCTGAGAATCACGCCGCCGCCGGTATAACCGGCGAGTCCCTCAAAGACGTTGTTCTGCAGGTAGTCCTGGTAATCGGGATATGAAAATTCGCGTTTGGGATACGCCTGTTGCGGCGTCTGCTCCCAAACGTGATAGAGACGATCGGGCGACTTGTAAGGCAAGCCACGCAGGAGCGCGGCATCGACAACCGTGAAAATGGCCGTGCTGGCGCCGATGCCGAGTGCGAGCGTGATCACCGCGATCGCGGCGAAACCGGGATGCTTCAACAACCCGCGCACCGCGAAACGTAAGTCTTTGATAATTGAGTTCATAATGTTATTTCCAATTTCCGATTGCCAATTGCCAATTTGTTTTGTGCCGCTTCACCGTCTTCAAATCGGCAATCGGCAATAAACTCATTCGTATCTCAATGCGATCAGTGGATCGACTTTCGTTGCGCGCAACGCCGGGATCAGTGAAGCCATCATCGCGATCACGAAGAAGATTGCGGACACGACGATGAACGTCACGGCGTCAGTCGGCGTGATCCCGAAGAGCAACGTGGCCAGAAAGCGCGTCAGCATAAATGCGCCCGCGATACCGATGACGATTCCCGTGAACACGAGTGTGAATCCGTTTTTCATGATCAGGCTGAGAACGTTGATCGTTCGCGCGCCGAGGGCCATGCGAATGCCGATCTCGTGTGTTCGTTGGGTCACGGCATAAGAGACGATTCCGTAAATACCAACCGCGCCCAGCACGAGCGCGAGGAGAGCAAACGCAGTAAACAGAAGCATCAACGAACGCGAAACCGCGACCGCATCGTTAACGCGTTGCGCGAGTGTCTTCACGTCGTAAACAGGTTGATTCTTATCGATCGCCAGAACTTCACTCCGCACGGCCCTGGCTACGGCGAGAGGATCGGACGTAGTGCGAACCATCACGGTCATCCTGTTCATAGGGCTCTGCGCAAATGGCACAAAGATCTCGGGAACGAATTCGTCCGTGATGCTTTCCTGTCGAATGTTGCCGACAACTCCGACGATGGTGCGACAAAACTGCCCCGCTTCCTCACAACCGAAAGCGACTCGCTTGCCGACGGCGTCGCCTTTCGGGAAGAAGTGATTCGCGAAGGCCTGGTTTACGATCGCCACCTTCTGACTGCCGGCTCCATCTCGCGCGTCATACTCGCGACCGTTGAGGAGGGGAATCTTCAAAGTCCTGAAATAGTCGCCTCCGACACTGCCGATGCCGATTGGAGGATCCTTCTCGCGGTCAAGCTCGGGATATCCTTCAATGGCGAAGAAGCCGATCATTCCGTGGCCGGAGAGAGGCGTGTGGTTGATCGTCCCCGCGGTTTCGACGCCGGGCAGTGATCGAACACGCTGCAACAACTCGCCGTAAAAAACTTCCCTTTGACTCGCCTGGGAGTAAGTCGATCGCGGCAGGTTAACGCTGAACGTGAGGACATTCTCGCGGTCGAAGCCGAGATCGATCGCCATCAGCTTGTTGAAACTTCTCACCAGCAGGCCCGCGCCCAGCAACAGGACCACTGCGAGCGCGAGTTCGGCCACGACGAGCCAGCCGCGAAAACTGCGGAGTCCAAAACTCGTCAGGCCAAACGACCGGCTCTTTCGCAGTGCATTGATCAGGTCGGGCTTAGAGGCTGTCAGTGCAGGCGCTAACCCGAAGACAATACCGGTGAGCACGGATAGTCCCAGGGTGAATGCAAACACACGCCAATCGATTGGAATGTTGTCCAGGTCATAAACAGATGTGGCAAAACCCTTCGGAACAAGGCCCGCGATCGCACGCGTGCCCCAGACTGCGACGAGCAAACCCAGCACGCCGCCCGCGATTCCGATAAGGACGCTCTCGGTGAGCAGTTGACGGACCAGTTGCCAGCGCCGTGCGCCGACTGCCGCGCGCACCGCCATCTCGCGTTGTCGCGCGAGGGTGCGCGAAATCATCAGGCTTGCTACGTTGACACAGGCGATCAACATCACGAGTCCGACGGCGCCCCACAAGATCAAAACAGTCAGGCGAACGCCGGAAACGAGTTGTTGTTGGAGCGGCACAACTTCAACATTCGCAGCCAGTTCCTTGAGCCGCTCTGATTCTTGTCGAGTGATCGCAGTGAGTTCGGTTTGAGCGGCTGCGGGAGTCGCCGGCGGTTTGAGACGCCCGACGGTTTCGACCAGAGAGAAGAAGTCGCCCTCAGTTTCTTTAATAGGATCCAGGGCGAGCGGAAGCCAGACGTCAAACTCACCCGGGAAACGAAAACCGGCCGGCATCACGCCCACGATCGAGTAGGGCTTGTTATCGAGCGTCAGAGTGCTTTGCAGAATTGCTTCGTCGCTGCCGTACCGGCGCTGCCAAAAACGTTCGCTCACGATCGCGACTTTATGCGCGCCCGGTTTGTCTTCCTCCGGCAGGAAGAAACGACCGCGCAACGGTTGCACTTTGAGGGTTGTGAAGAGACTGGCAGTCACGCGCGCGCACGAGACGCGCTCCGGTTCGCCTGCGCCCGTAAGGTTGAAGTTGTCGTCAGTGAAAGCAGCGAGGTCTTCAAAAAACGTGTTCCGTTCTTTCCATGCCAGGTATTGATAAGCGGCGATGCCCGGCAGTCCGCCTGCTTCGGAAACTTTCTGAACTGAAACGAGTTGCTGCGGTTCGGGGAATGGCAGCGCTTTCAGCAACACCCCGTTGACGACGCTGAAGATCGTGGTGTTCACCCCGATCGCAAGCATCAAGGTGATCACGGCAACTGCCGTAAAGGCGGGATTTCTCCGCAGGCTGCGGATAGCTTGACGTAACTCTTTCAGTAAGTTTTCCATAATCGCCAATTGTGCGCCGCTTTTGGAGTGCGGCGTCTTGACGCCGCTTTAGCCTCGATCCAGCGTCATCGATAACAAAGCGGCGTCAAGACGCCGCACTCCAAAGGGCATTATTCGTTTCTCAGCGCGACCAACGGATCGACCTTCGTCGCGCGACGTGCCGGAACGTAGCAAGCCAAAAGCGCCACCAGCAGCAACACGACCGTGATTGCAACGAACGTAGCGGGATCGTTTTCACTGACTCCGAATAACAAACTCCGTAACAGCCGCATCAACGCAAACGCCGAAACCAACCCAATCGCCAGCCCAACGAGGATCATTGCCATTCCCTGTTTCAGGATCATCCGCAACACGTCGCTCATCTGCGCTCCCAGGGCGAGACGAATACCGAGTTCGTGTGTTCGTTGCACAACCGTGTAAGCGGTCACGCCGTAGATCCCCGCAGCGGACAACAGCATTGCGATAAAACCAAAAAGCCCGAGTAAGAAGAGATTGAAACGCGGCTGTGTCACTGACTCGCTGACGATGTGGTCCATCGTCTTGACGTCCGACACCGGCACTGACTTGTTTACTTCAGCCACAACCTGGCGAACCGCCGCCGCCAAAGTTGACGGCTCGACAGTCGAGCGAATCACAACCGACATGTTGTTGAAAGGATTTTGCCGGGCGGAGAAATAAACTTCGGGCTGCGCCTCTTCGCGAAGCTCGAGACTTCGTACGTTTGCCGTAATGCCGACGATTTCAAACCAAACCGGCTGCTGGTTGCCGTCGCGCGCGCCAAACGTGACGCGTCTTCCCACCGCCGATTCACCCGGAAAGTCGCGATCGGCGAGTGCCTGATTCACGACCAGCACGCGGGTGGCGCCGTCGCCGTCATGGTCCGTGAAGGTGCGGCCTTGCAGTACCGGAATACTCATCGCGCGGAAGTAGTCGGCGCTGACACTCCGGAAGTTCGTGGGGCTCCACTGGTCTCTCGGAACTACCGGACGTCCTTCGACCAGGAATCCCGTCGTTGGTCCTTTGCTCAACGGCAGGGTATTGATGACGCCAGCATACTGCACACCGGGAACTGCTCGCATTCGCTGCAAAACATTGTCGTAGAACGTAACGAAGTCAGAGTCGTTAACGAAGCCCGTCCCGGAAGGCGATAGCTCCGCGGTCAGCACTTGTTGAGCGTTGAATCCGGCGTTGACGGATTGCAGTTGCAGGAAACTGCGGAACAACAAACCGGCTCCCGCGAGTAGGACCACCGACAACGCAACTTCAGTCACGATCAACACCTGGCGCAAGCGGCTGCGTCTCATGCTTCCGGCCGTGCCTCGTCCACTTTCTTTCATCGCTTCCTGAATGTCGCTTTTTGCGAGATTCAGGGCGGGGGCGAGTCCGAAAAGAATGCCGGTAAGCAGTGAAGCACTGAGTGTAAAAATCAGGACGCGCCAGTCCGTGTGAATTTCGTTGAGACGCGGAAAATCCGCGGGGAGCAGAGTGGTGATTAAACTAACTCCCCAGAACGAGAGCAGGAGTCCAAAAGCGCCGCCCGCTAAGGCGAGGATCGCGCTTTCAGTCAGCAGTTGTCGCACGATTCTTTTGCGCGACGCGCCCAGCGCAGCGCGAATAGCAATCTCTCGATGACGTGAAGAAGCACTCGCGAGCAGAAGATTCGCGACATTCGCACATGCGATCAGGAGCACAAACATCACGGCGCCGAAGAGCAGTAACAACATGACGCTGGTGTCGCCGATGAGATGATCCTGAAGGGAGAGAACGCGATTGAAGCGACGGTTATTTGACTCCGGATACTGCTGCCGCAAACGGGCTGTGATGGTTTCCATTTCGCCCGCAGCCTGTTCGACGGAAACACCCGGCTTCAAGAGCGCCACGGCGGCGAGAAAACCCATGCCGCGCGCTTGCGTAACATCCATTTGGGCATGCAACTCGGGCGCGAGTCTCAAAGGCGGCAGCCAGACTTCGGTTTTGTCCGGATACTGAAATCCGTTTGGCGCAACGCCAATGACGGTGTAATTCTGACCGTCGAGCGTGATCGGTTTTCCGATGATGCCGGGGTTTCCACCAAAGCGTCGCAGCCACAAAACATGACTCAGCACAACCACGGGCTCGTGTCCGGCTTGTTCGTCATGCGGCTGAAACAGGCGGCCGTACTGTGGTCCAACTCCAAACACGTCGAAGAAATTTGCCGAAGTCTGGGCCAACTCCAATCGCTCCGCGCGATCTTCGAGCGCGAGGTTTGCGGTCGTGACTTTGATCGCGGCGAGGTGTTCGAAGACTGTGTTCTGCGCACGCCAATCGAGAAAGTTGGCCGCGGTTACCTGGATCCGCCGGCCGTTTGGATCAAGTTCCTGGATCGCGACGATTCGTTCCGCGGTGCGATACGGCAGACGCCGCAGCAACACGCTGTTGACGACACTGAAGATCGCCGTGCTGGCGCCGATCCCGAGGGCGAGAGTCACGACCACGATCGCCGTGAATGCCGGATGCTTCAACAAACCGCGCCAGCCGTAACGAATGTCTTTGATTATTGATTCCATCGTTCTTTTTTGGAGTGCGGCGGCCTGGCGCCGCTTTGTTATCGATGGCGCTGGATCGAGGCTAAAGCGGCGTCAGGCCGCCGCACTCCAAGGTCATTCGTACCGAAGCGCCACCAAAGGATCGATCCGCGTAGCACGACGCGCCGGAAGATACGCCGCAACGACAGCGACAATCAGCAGGACCAAACCTGCACCGATTAACGAGATCGGATCCGTGGGGGAAAGATCAAACAGGAGGGTGGACGCAAACCGCGCCACCAGAAGCACCGCCGGTATGCCTGCCGCGATTCCGATCAGGACCAGGAGAAATGCTTCACGCAGGATGAAGCCGACGACTTTCCGCGTGTCTGCGCCAAGTGCGATGCGAATCCCGATCTCGTTGGTCCGCGTCGCTACTCCATAAGACAGAATTCCGTAGAGACCGATCGTCGCAAGCACGAGTGCGAGGACTCCGAAGAACGCCGACAACGTCGCCATCAAACGTTCGCGCAACATCGAGCTCTGGACGAGGGTCCGAAACCACTCGAAATTCGTATCGAGTGATGGACTCACTTCCCTCAGAGCGCGATTGAGCGAGGCTGTGATTTCGGCTTGCGGCAGAGTTGTGCGAATCAGGAACTGGCGTCCGACGCCGGGTTGCAGGTCCTGCAAACTCGCGAGATACATCACCGGAATCAGTTCTTCCTTGATCGTTTCAAACTTCGCATCGCGGGCCACGCCGACGATCTCGTATGCGGTCTCGGATTCGTTGGGTGTTGTTTCGACCACGACTCTGCGACCGACCGGATTCGTCTCGCGCAGTTGACGGGCAAACGCCTCGTTGACGATCGCCACCTTCGGCGAGTTCGTCGTGTCGTGAGAGTTGAACTCCCGCCCGCTGCGCAACGGCAGTTGCAGAGTTCGGAAATAGTCGATACCGACACGATTGAAAGAAACGCCGATTTTGTCGTCCGGATTTCCTTCGAGCCACACTGAGTTACCGCGTCCGCCGCCGGTGAGCGGAATCGTGTCCATCTCCGTGGCAGCTTCGACGCCCGGAACGGCATTGATCCTTTCGAGCAATTGATTGCGAAACTCGAGGCGGCGCTCCGGCGCGATATTCAAACGCCGAAAACCGACGCGCGCGACGAGCAGGTTTTCCTGGTTGAAGCCGGTATCGAGAGTAAGAAGGTTGTTAAGACTGCGTGTAAAAAGAAGGGCGCTCGCCACGAGTACAAGTGAAAGGGCAACCTGAATCACAACCAGGGCCCGGCGCAAACTAAAGCGACCGCGACCGGCGGTGAGACCGCGGCTCGTGGTCTTCATGACGAGTCCGATATCCACTCGCGTCGCACGAAGCGCGGGTGTCAATCCAAACAACACACACGTCAACGCAGCGACGCCGGCGGTAAATCCGAGCACACGCCAGTCCGGAGTCAGATCGAGAAAGACGGCGTTAAGACCGGTGCCGATCGAGGCTACGAGAAAACGGCTCAGTCCCTGGGCCAACAACGCGGCGACCGCGGTCCCGATAAGAGTCAGCAGAAAAGTTTCGAGCAGCAGTTGGCGAATGATGCGTGCGCGTGAAGCGCCAACCGCCTGGCGTACCGCGAACTCACGTTCACGACTGCTCGCTCGCGCCAGCAACAAATTCGCCAGGTTGGCGCATGCGATAAGCAGCACCAACCCGGCGATGGCCAGCAACAACCACAGGGGACGTTCATAGCTCTCACGCAGCGTCGAATAACCGGCGCCGCCTTCGACGGCTTGTAGTTTCGACGCCAGAAACGGATTCACGCTGACGGGCGGATAATTCGGCGGCAGAGTTTGCTGAAATAAGGACGGCGAGATCGATTGCAGTTGCGCGGTCGCTTGTTCCGCGGTCCAACCAGGCTTCAACCTGGCCGTAACCATCAACCACCAGTGAAGTCCGGAATCGAGTCGACTCTGTGCGCCGTAAACTATCAAATCAGCACACAAAGGTAGAGCGACGTCGAAAGTGCGGCCCACTTCGAGGCCAAAGAAACTTGCGGGAGTGACGCCGACAATCTCGAAAGGCTTGTCAGAAAGAGTAACTTTGCGGCCGACGACATTTGGATCGCCGCCGTATTCACGCTGCCAGAACCCGTGACTGATAACCGCGCCCGGTGCGCTGCAACCCTTCTGATCGTCGAAGGACGAGAAGACGCGTCCAAGCTCCGGTTTGACACCGAGCACGTTGAAAAAATCGCCGCTTACCCAGAGACCCTTGGCCCAACGCACTTCCCCGCCCTGCGCGAGGTTGAAATCATTTCGGCCCCACGCGAGAGTGCCGGAGAAACCCTCCTGGCGATCGCGGATCTGCTCCCAAATCGGATTCGTTACGGAAGGATAGAACGAAGCTTTGTTGCCGCGAGCCGCAGACATGTCCGAGATCTGCACGTTGACGAGCTCCTGCGGGTTGGGGACCGGGAGTGTCTTGAGCCGGACGGCGTTAACGAGCTGGAAGATCGCGGTATTCGCTCCGATGCCAAGTGCGAGGGACAACACGGCCACAACCGTGAAGCCGGGATTCTTCAGCAACATGCGAAAGCCGTAACGGATGTCTGCGATTATTGATTCCATCGTTTTACTTTTTTTGGAGTGCGGCGGCCTGGCGCCGCTTTAGCCTCGATCCAGCGTCATCGATAACAAAGCGGCGTCAGGCCGCCGCACTCCAAGGTCATTCGTACCGAAGCGCCACCAACGGATCGACTTTTGTCGCGCGACGCGCCGGGACGAAACACGCGATGAAAGCCACCGCAATCAACAACACCGCGACGACACCAAACGTAATCGGATCTCTTTGCCGTAACTTCGAACAGCAACGTCGACATCACTCGCGTCAGCGCGAACGCACCGCCCAGACCCAGCACCACTCCAATGAGTCGTCAGAAGCATTCCCTGCCGGACCACCAGCTTCAACACATCAAGTCGTCGTGCGCCCAACGCCATGCGCACACCAATCTCGTGTGTTCGTTGGGCCACTGAGTAGGACATGACACCGTAGATTCCCGTCGCGGCAAGAATCATCGCCAGCGCCGCAAAGAGACGCGAGCAGCGTCGTGCGATAACGCGGCGCGGCAACTGATGAGTCAACCCAATCGCTCATCGTTTTGACTGCTGCGATTGGCTGGTCGGGATCAAGTGCCTGCACTTCTTTGCGGACGCCGCCGACAAGACTCAAAGGATCACCCTGCGTGCGAATCACGAGATTCATCCCGCCGATCTGGCGAGTCGGGAAATACATCGCGGCGTAATGGCACACGTCGCAAGCGACCGATGACGAATGTCGCCCACAATGCCGATGATCTCGTAAGGCTCGTCCGACTGCCCATTCCCGTCACCAGGCGTTTGCCCAACGCTTCTTCATTCGGGAAGGCCGCATTGACGAGTTCCTGGCTGACGATGACTACCTTGTCGCTTCGCCTGCACTTCTTGCTCGGTGAAATTGCGTCCGCGCAGCAGAGGAATTCGCAGCGCGCTGAAATAGTTTTGGTTCACGCGACGAAAGTCAGCGCCAAAGCCTATCGGTTCGAGAGACCGGGGGACGGCCTTCGACGGTGAAGGGCATGTCGTTAGGTTGACCGCTGAGTGGAAGCTCAGTGATCAAACCGACAGCTTCGACACCGGGTAGACCGGCGACGCGCGTCTCGAGTTGCTGGAAGAAGTTCGCGGTCTTTTCCGACGTGTCGTATTTCTTCTGGCAAGGTCGACGCGCAGAGTCAAAACGTTATTCGCGTCGAATCCGGGATCGACCTGTTGCAGCGCAATCAAACTTCGCACGAGCAGTCCCGCGCCGATCAACAACATCACGGCGACAGCACTTTCAAACACGACGAGCAAACTGCGCGTGCGATTGCGTAGCGTGCCTTCGCCGCCACCTCGTACTCCTTCTTTCAACGAATCGATGAGGTTGACTTTCATCGTGCGGAAGGCGGGCGCCAGGCCAAACAAGAGTCCGGTAACGAGTGAGATGAGAAGCGTGAAGCCGAGCACCGTGGCATCGATCTTTACGTTCGCAGTCGGAGGAATACTGCCCTCGCTCAACGCTGACAAGCAGTTCAACTCCCCACGTCGCGAGCAGTGCGCCAAGCGCGCCGCCGATGATCGCGAGCAAGAGACTTTCAGTGATCATCTGGCGGACGATTCGCAATCGACTCGCGCCAAGTGCGGTTCGCAACGCAATCTCTTTCTGCCTGGCAGCCGCGCGCACCAGCAACAGGTTGGCAACGTTCGCGCAGGCAATCAGCAACACAAAACCAACAGCGCCGAAAAGAATAAAGAGCGTCGTCCGACTGCCGCCGACGAGTTGTTCGCGCAACGGAACGAGACGCAGGTTCCAGCCGGTGTTGGTGTCGGGAAACTGTTGCTCGAGTTGAGCTGCGATCAGATCGGTGTCAGCCTGCGCCTGGGCCAGGCTGACGCCTTCTTTTAGTCTTCCGATGGGCCGGAGAAAATGCGCCTGGCGTTGTTTCATTTCCGGGCGAAGCGTCGAAGTTGAGCGGCACCCACAAGTCCGCCGTTTGCGGCAGGCTCACATCGGGCGGCATCACGCCGATGACCTCGAACGCTTTGCCGTCGAGGATGATGGTCTTGTTAACGATCGCCGGATCGCCGCCAAAACGTTTTTGCCAGAACGCGTGGCTGAGTACGGTTACCTGATCCTGACCCGGCTTTTCGTTCTCGAGCGAGAATCCGCGACCGAGGGCGGGCGCGACTCCAAACGCGTCGAAATAATTTCCGGTGACGGCCGATGCGGTGAGACGTTCCGGTTCACCACTGCCGGTGAGATTCACGGGAAGCGGTACGCGTGATTGAGGCGGCGAACTGTTCGAACGTTTTGTTCTGACTGCGAAAGTCGAGGAAGTCGAGCGGCGCAACACTCGCGCGGTTGCCGCCGTTGCGAATGTTTCCCCACGCCCAGACGAGTCGATCGGGATCCGGATACGGAAGAGGCTGGAGCACAACGGCATTGACCAGACTGAAGATCGCAGTGTTGGCTCCGATTCCGAGCGCGAGCGCGATGAGAGCGATTGCCGTAAATCCCGGCCGCTTCAACAAACTTCGAAATCCATAGCGGATGTCTTTGATTATGGAGTCCATCATTTGCTTTTGTTTGGAGTGCGGCGGCCTTGCGCCGCTTTGTTATCGATGGCGCTGGATCGAGGCAAAGCGGCGTCAGGCCGCCGCACTCCAAGGTCATTCATATCGCAACGCGGTCAAAGGGTTCACGCGCGACGCGCGGCGCGCGGGCAAATAACCTGCGAGCAGTGCGACGAGCGTCAGAATCACCGCCGCTGCCAATCAACGTGATCGGATCCGTCGGGCTCATTCCAAACAGTTGCGCCGAAATCAAACGCGCTCCCAACAGCGCCGCCGGCACGCCGATCAACAAACCCGCCAGCACGAGATACAGCGTCTCTCGCAAAATCATCCACGCGATGTTGCCGCCACGCGCGCCGAGCGCCATGCGTATGCCAATCTCATTCGTGCGACGCGCCACGCCATGGGCCATCACGCCATACAAACCGATGCACGCGAGTATCAACGCGAGCGCTCCAAAGAAACTGACGAGTTGCGCAATCAAGCGATCCTGGTTCAGGTTGTCGCTTCAACTGATCGCTCATCGTCGTAACGCCAAAGATCGGCAGCTTGTCGTCGATCTGGTTGATCATCTGCCGCACCTGGCCGCGTGAGCGGCGTCGGATCCGCGAGCGTGCGCACGTGAATAGTGGCGGAGTAAGCAGCCTGGTCCTGGATCTGAAGAATCGGACGATAGACCGCCGGCTCGGGCTTTCTCGCGCGCGTCGTCCGACTTGATGTCGCCGACAACTCCGACGATCTCGAGCGCGAGCGCCGTCGTCAGTCTCGTCGTCGAAAGTAAACGTGCGGCCAATCGGATTTTGATCTTTGAAGTAGCGCTCGGCGAAAGTTGCGTTAACGACGGCGATTCGCGGTGCTGACGCGGCGTGTCACGTATTTCGATCTCGCGTCCGCGCAACAACGGCACTCCGAGCGTTTCGGCGTACTTCGGTCCGGTCAGAATGTCTTCAACCGACAACGTCTTCGCCGGGCTGAGGCGTGTATCCGGTGACCTGGATACTGCTGCTCCTGCTGCGTGCCGCTCATCGGCGCGTAAGTCGCCATCGACACGGATTGGACTTGCGGAAGCGAACCCAGGCGATCGATTACCTGCTGGTAGAGCGTTGCGAGTTCCGTGGGTTTGTATCCGGCGAGACGCGGATCGATACCGACGCAGCAGCATGTTGCTTCGATCGAAACCAACATCTTCGTTCTGAAGTTTCACGAGGCTGCGCGCAAACAAGCCGGCGCCGGTGAGCAGGACCATCGAAAGTCCGACCTGCATCACGACCATCAGCGACGACAGACTAAAACGCATAAAGCCGCTTCTCGTTCGGCTCTTCTCTTTCATCGCTGACGAAAGATTTGTTCTGCTGGCTTGAATTGCGGGAATCAAGTCCAAACAGCAGACCGGCAACGATCGATACGCCCGCGGTAAATGCCAGAACGCCCGACATCAGGCCGCGTATCGAGCGGCGAGTCTTTCGCCACCAAACCGACCAGCACGGTCACGCCCCACTGGGCCAACAGCACGCCGCACACACCACCGACGACCGCCAGCAACATGCTCTCGGTGAGCAGTTGGCGAATGATCCGCCAACGCGTTGCGCCCAGTGCCATGCGCAAAGAGATCTCAGCTTTGCGAGCAGCGGCGCGCGACAACAGCAGACTGCCGACATTCGCGCACGCAATCAGCAACACCATGCCGACGATCGCCATCAGCATGTGCAGCGGCTTCGAGTAGAGCGTGCGCAGTCCGGAGATGCCGCCTTTGCCTTCGACGAGCGTCGACGTATGTGTTCTGAATGCCCTTTTGTCGTTCTTCGGTGAGTTGGCTGCCCGCTTGTTCGGTCAGAAATTGCCGCAGCGCAAGATTCACGCTCGCCTGCGCCTGGTCCATGCTGACGCCGGGCTTGAGCCGGCCCATGAACATGAGCCAGTAGGCCTGCTTGTCTTCGAGAAACGACTCGCGCAATTCGATCTGCGGATGGAACGAGAGCGGTAACCAGAAATCGGGCGGACGTCGCACGCGCTCGCCAAAAAACTCGGCGGCGTGATGCCGACGACAGTGAAGTTGGTGCCGTTGATGATTAAACTCTTGCCGACAGATCGAGGATCGCTGTTCAGTTCCTGTTCCCAGTAACGATGACTGATCACCGCCGCGGGTTGAGCGCTGGGCTTGTCGTCTTCAGGCGTGAGCACGCGGCCACGCATCGCGCGCACGCCGAGGACTGAAAAATAGTTACCGGTAACGAGGTGACCCGACGCGCGCGCCGCGGCACTTGCCTGCGAATCCGTTCGTCGCACGCTGAGCCGGCTGGTGCCGCTGCGAAGCGCGGCGATGTCCTGAAACGATTGATTATGATTGCGAAAGTATTCGTAAGACGCGTATGAGAAGCGCCGCCAGACACCCGTGCGCGGAGCGTCCTGGAGCGACGTTCCCTCGCTGGTCGTGTCGCTGAAGAGCACCAGTTCTTCCGGCTTTTCCACCGGAAGCGACTTCAGCATCACTGCGTTAACGAGCGTGAAGATCGCGGTGTTAGCGCCAATGCCGAGCGCAAGCGTGAGCACTGCGATCGCGGCAAAGCCTTTGCGCTTCAGCAGTCCTCTGTAATCCGTAGCGAATGTCTTTAAAAGATTTTCCATCAGTTACTTTCCAATTGAATTGCCGATTGCCAATTTGTTACGCAGCGCTGCTCTTAAATCGGCATCGGCAATTGCAATCGGCAATCCATCATTCGTACCTCAGCGCCACCAGCGGATCGACTTTCGTCGCGCGTCGCGCCGGGAGATAGCACGCGACAAACGCAGCCACCAGCAAACAGAGCGAAACCACGCTGAACGTCAGCAGATCAGTCGTCTCCACACCCACAAGCATCTGCTTCATGAAAACGCGTCAGCGCCCACGAGCCGGCTAAGCCGATCACGATTCCCAGCAGCGCGAGCTTCATCCCGTGCTTGACGACCAGCTTCAAAACGTCGAGCCGCGCGCGCGCCGAGCGCCATGCGAATTCCAATCTCCTGCGTGCGCTGCGTCACCGCGAACGCCATCACGCCGTAAATTCCAACCGACGCAAGCAACAGCGCCACGCCCGCAAAGATCGCCAGCATCACTGACGAAAACGAATAAAGCGCGACCGACATCGATCGCACTTCCTGCATCGTGCGCACGTCGAACACCGGCTGGTCCTTGTCGATGGCCCATACCTGTTGCCTGAGCGCCGACGCGAGCGATGCCGGATCGACGCTTGTTCTCGCCACCAGCACCATCGCGCTCCACGGATCCTGCGCGTGCGGCAGGTAGTATTCGGGCGTGACTGGAATGTTCAGTTCGTGCTTCACGTCTTCGACGACGCCGACGATCTCCATCCACGGCGCTTTTTCCGGTGGTCCATAAAAGCGAATGCGTTTGCCGATGGCGTCTTCGTTGGGCCAGTGCTTGCGCGCGAAGTGTTTCGTTGACGATGACTACCGGCGGCGCGCCTGCTTTGTCCTGGTCCGTAAAGCCGCGGCCCCTGACGACCGGAATTCCCATCGTGCGGAAATAGTCAGGCGTGCTGACGCGATAGCGTCCTACGTTCTCCTGTCCTGGCGCCGGCTCGGGCACACCTTCAACCAAATAGGCGTCAGACGAATTTGAACCACCGAGCGGGAGATAGTTGACGAGCTGCGGCTGACTCGACGCCGGGATATGCTTTCACGCGTTGGACCAGGTCGTTGTAAAAAGCGGCGCGCTGCGGTTCGTCTTTGTACTTCGCCGCCGGCAACACAAGGTTCATCGTGAGCACGTTGTCAGGATTGAAACCCGGATCGGTTTTGAGGAGTGAGAGAAAACTGCGTGCGAGCAGTCCAGCGCCAACCAGCAACACGAGCGAGAGTGCAACTTCAAAAACGACGAGCGAGCTTCGCAGCCGATGCGACCGCCCGGACGTTTGCCGGCTTCCTTCTTTCAACGAATCGTTGAGATTGGGTTTCGAAGACCTGCAAGGCAGGAGCGAGACCAAACACGATTCCGCTAAACAGCGAAAGCCCGAGCGTGAACGCGAGGACGGTGAAAGTTGATGCCGAGCTGATACCAGCCCGGCGCAAACTTCGCCGCGTCGCCCGGGATTCGCTGCACGCAATGCATCGATACCCCAGAAAGCCAACCAGAACTCCCAACGCGCCGCCGATCAACGCAACGATCACGCTCTCCGTCAGCAACTGGCGAATGATGCGCCAGCGACTCGCGCCCAACGCGGCTCGCAACGCGATCTCTTTTTGACGTCCACTCGCGCGCGCGAGCATGAGATTGGCAACATTCGCGCATGCGATCAGCAGCACAAACCCAACCGCGGCCATCATCACCCAGAGCGCCGTGTCGTACGTTCGCACGGTGTCGGCGACGATTGGAAAAACAGTCGCGCCCCAGCCCGTGTTCGTCTCGGGATATTGCTGTTCGAGCCGCGCGGTAATGTTGTCGATATCTGCCTTGCGCGCTTTCGATGGAGACGCCGGGTTTGAGTCGTCCGACAACGTAGTAGCTATGAGTGCGCGCGGTTCTTCATCATCTCCGGCGTCATCGCCAGAGGCGCATAGACTTCGGCGCCTTTGGGAAAGTTGAAATGTTCCGGCATCACTCCGACGACCGTGCGCACGATGCTGTTGATGGTGATCGTCTTGTTGAGGATGTTTGGATCGCCGCCGAAACGTCTTTGCCAGAGACTGTGAGTGATGATGGCGACGGCATCTTTGCCCGGCTGATTTTCTTCGGGCAGAAAAATTGCGGCCCATGATCGGCTTCATGCCGAGCGCGTCGAGATAATTCGCGGTTACTAAAAAGCCCTGAATGCGTTCGGGCGGATCGATGCCGGTGAGATTCGCGCTCCACCAGCGATAGAGAGCGAGTTGTTCGAACGACTGGTTCTGCGCCTGCCAGTCGAGGTAGTTCGCGAAGGCCACTTCGTTGTGCATCACGCCGCGGCTGGGCAGTTTGTCCCAGATCGCAACGACGCGATCGAGTTCGGGAAATGGCAGGGGTTTCAGCAGGAGTGCATTGATGGCGCTGAAGATGGCGGTGTTGGCGCCGATGCCGAGGGCGAGAGTGAGGACGGCGATGAGGGTGAAACCGGGCCGCTTAAGAGATTCCTGAGTGCGTAGCGGATATCGCTTCGAAGACTCTCCATAATTGGTGTCCTCTGGTCAATCGCCTACAGAAAGGCTTCATACAGCACAAATGACTTTGTGTGCCTGATGCTCTCAATGACTCTACTCAGCGATGACGACCATCAGCGCGGCGTCGTCGTCGAAGTTGTCACCGCAAAACTGCGTGACTTCGTTGAGAATCGTCGTTCGCAACTCGGCAGCGTTGCGCCCGCGATAAGCTCGCAGGCACTCCTGCAACCGCTCCTCGCCAAACTCTTCACCTGACGCATTGCGCGCTTCCGTCACGCCGTCGGTAAACAGCAACAGCTTGTCGCCTTCGTAAAACTGGATCTCTCGCTGCGTGTAAGTCGAATCGCAGAAAGCGCCGATGACGCGTCCGCCGTCCTCGAGCGGAATGCACTCACCGTTGCGGCGCATCAGGATCGGCGGATTGTGACCGGCGTTTGTGAACGTCAGCGTGCGATTCGGAACATCGAGGTCGCCGTAGAAACAACTGACAAACTTCCGCAACGGCGTGTTGCCGCACATGAGCTTGTTCAGCTTCACGCACAGCTCACTCGGCGAAATATCTTCGAGAAGCAAACGACTTCAGCGCCGCCTGCATGTTCGACATCAGCAGCGCCGCCGGAAAACCTTTGCCCGCGACGTCAGCAACACAAAGCGCAGCGTGCGATTCGTTGAACTTGAACGCCGCGAGATAATCGCCGCTCACGTCGTGTGCAGGCTGCCACGCACTGGCGAGACTGAAGCCGTGAAGATTCGGCATTCTGCGCGGCATCAACCCGCGCTGAATCTCGCGCGCTTCATTCAGTTCGAGCTTCAGTTGATGTTCGCGACTCGTGCTCGCGTCTGCGCGCCCGGCCCTGCTCGATCTGAGTTCTCAACTTTCGCAGCAGGCGAGAGTTTTCCCAGGGCTTTTGCACAAAGTCGCGCACGCCGAGCCGCATCGATTCGACTGCGAGATCGACGGTGGCCCAGGCGGTCATCACGACGATCGGCAAGTCGTGATCGAGCGCCTGAATTCTGCGAGATGAGATCGAGACCTTCTTTTCCGGACGTCGTATCGCGCGCGTAGTTCAGGTCCATCAGCACGAGATCAAATTTCTGTTGCTTGATCGCATCGAGCACAGCCGCAGGTGAGTCCGCTGCTTCGGTTTGATAACCCGCGCCTTTGAGGAGCAGCCGCAAGGCTGCGCGCACGTCGGGTTGATCGTCGGCGATGAGAGTGCGAGGAATTTGAGCTGCCATTGTATTCACGACTTTACTGCTTCTCTGGTCCTACTCCGGACACACTGGTGACGTCAACGTTGATCGCCTAAACGATCCACGTTCGTTTACCGTCTATTGAGCAACTACAGGGAAATTTAACCGGCTTCAGGTGCAGGCGCAGAGCAGTTAGTATCCTGCTCCTGTTTTCTGCTCCTGCTCCTGATTAACTATCCAGCCGTCTTCAAGGCGCACGATCCGATTGCCGTAGGCCGCATTGGTCTCCGAGTGCGTCACCTGGACAATCGTCGTACCTTCGTCATTCAAGCGCTTGAACATGTCCATGATCTCTTTGCCCTGGGCCGAATGAAGATTTCCAGTCGGCTCGTCGGCAAGGATGATTCGCGGACTCGCAACAACCGCGCGAGCAATGCCGACGAGTTGTTGCTGGCCACCTGAAAGTTGAGTCGGGAACAGATCCTTTTTGCCTACCATCTGAAAACGATCGAGCGTGTCGCAAACGATCGATTGCCGGTCTTTCTTACTGACGTCGCGATACGAGAGCGGCAACTCGAGATTTTCAAAGACAGTCTGATCGTCGAGGAGGTGATAGCTTTGAAAAACAAACCCGATGTTCCGATTGCGCAGTGCGGCGCGCTTCTTTCCATCGAGCGTGTGGACCGGTGTGTCGTCGAAGTAATACTCACCAGTCCACGACTGATCGTGCATCCCCAGGATGTGCAGCAAGCGTCGACTTGCCTGCGCCTGACGGGCCCATGATCGACACAAACTCACCCGCCTTGATGTCGAGATCGATCCGGCGAAGCACGTACGTCTTCGTCGGACCATGTGGAAAAGCCTTTTCGATGCCCCGCAAGCTGATCATGAAATAGCTCCAAACCCGCTCTCCGCCAATTCGCGCTTGGCTTCCCGAATCTCGCGCCGGTCTGCTCCCGCTTCTTCTTCGACAATCAAGTCCGTCGAACAAGTGGACGATGCGATCGGCGTGCTGCGCATAACGCGGATCGTGCGTCACCATGCAGATGGTTGCGCCGCCACGATGCAACTCGCGCATCAACTCCATCACCGCTTCGCCGTTGGTCGAGTCGAGGTTTCCGGTCGGCTCGTCTGCGAGCAGGATGCTCGGCTGTCCGCCAACTGCACGCGCCACTGCGACACGCTGTTGTTGACCGCCGGACAACTGGCTCGGCAGGTGTTTCGCGCGATGCGCCATGCCGACGCGTTCGAGCGCTTCAGTGGTGCGTTTCTTTCGCTCGGCAGAACTCATCCCGCGATAGGTCAATGGCAGTTCAACGTTCTCGTAAACCGTCAGGTCGCCGATCAGGTTGAAGCTCTGGAAAATGAACCCGACTTCGCGGTTTCTGATCCTCGCTCGCTCGGAAAGCGAAAGGTTCTCGACCGGATGGTTGTTGAGGATGTACTTGCCGTCGGTCGGCGTATCGAGCAGACCGAGAATCGATAGAAGAGTAGATTTGCCGCATCCCGAAGGTCCGGCAATGGAAACGTATTCACCTTGTTTAATGTCCAGGTGAATACCTGAGAGTGCGTGTGTTTCGACCTCGTCTGTGTAGAAAACCTTCTTCACATCAGCGAGGTGAATCAGGGGCTCGTACGAACTCATCATTCGCTCCTTAACAGATTTGTGTACACGATCTATTAAACTGAACACCGCGAACCGGATTTGTATGGCAATGCTCTCTGCGCTACCTCGCAATCTCTGTGTCTCTGTGGTTATCGATGGCCAGCATTTGATCACCACAGAGACACAGAGGATGCACAGATCCATCACCGGATCCGTATCCGGTTGTAACTATCCAATGCCGACGTATCTGAAATAATGACCTGGTCGCCTTCCTTCAGACCTTCGAGTATCTCGATAGTGCTGACGGAGTTACGTCCGAGTTTGACGGTCGTTCGCACGGCCTCGCTTCCGTCAGGAGTCAGCACAAACATGCCGATGGTCTGTTGTGCCTGTCCGAAGGCCGGCCGGCCGACTTTCAAAACATCCTTGAGCCGTTCGAGCTCGATCGTTCCGTCAACGCTCAAATCGGGACGAGCACTCGGCGGCAGCGGGCCGATCAGCGATGCGTCGATCTCAAACGTACCTTCGCGAGCAGCCGGATCGATGCGCGAAACCTGTCCCTGGATCAAACCGTTGCGCGTGTCGACGATGACTGGCTGACCGATGCGAACGTCTTTGATCTGCGTTTCAGCAACTCTCAAAACAGCTTTCAGTGATGCCGGATCGGCAACGCGCGCGATGTTGAATCCCGGCGTCACCTGCTGCCCTTCCTCACCGAGACTTGTTGCAGAACGCCGCCAGTTCCGGCTCGCACTTTCAACGCGTCAACTTCCTGGCGTCTCAAGGTCGCAAGCGCGCGTAACTGGTGCAAACGTGACGATGCCGCATTCAATTGCGCTTTCGTCGATTTCGCGCTGACCGCCAAGTCTTTCCTGCTCGACTTTGAGCCGGTTCGCGAGATCCTGAACAGCCACGCGCGAGATCTTCAACATCGAGCTCGGCGACGAGTCCCTGTTTCGCACAGCACTTCATCCGCATCGAGTTGTAACTTTGCCTGGCTGTACTGCGAGTTGATGGTGGCGATCGCGGCCTTCTGCGTCATCGTCTCGCTCTCGAGACGCACTTTCAGGTTCTCCTGCATCAGCCTCAGCGGCTTTGACCTGAAACTCAGTATCGGTGGCTTGCTGTTCGAGCTGGGGGTTTGAAAGTTCGACGATCACTGTGGATGGATCAACTTCAACACCCGCCTTGAGAAGAATCTTCTCGACGCGTCCGTCAGCAGGCGCCGGCACCCAGCGAGTTATTTCGGGCACGAGGGTTCCGTTGCCGCGTACGTCGCGCACCATCTCACCGCGTTTGACGGTTTCGATCACTGCTGTTGAGCGATCGAGTGTCGGCGCCGCCGGCTTCAGCTTGGTGAGGCCATAGGTGATTCCGCCGATGCGCGGCCAGGCCGATCACGATCATGACGGCATTGCGAATCTTCTTCTTGATCTTCGATTTTGGGGGGCGCTTGATATCCATAGCTTTTAACTTCAAAAAAATTTTTGGAGAGCTGTAATAGCCTTGTTGAGAGAGCGGCGATGCGCGCGCGAAGCGTGATTTGGATCGAGCTAGATACAAACTTCACGCACAACTATACAGTTCTCCGCCACGGCACAATTCAAAGCCCGTGCCAGCAGCGGCTGGAGAGACTGAATTCGCCAAAAGTGCCGGATAAACGGCAATTTTCCGCCATTTTTTGGTTTTTGTCCAGACGCAAATTCGGATCTCGGTTCGAAAAATCGCCATCGATCGTTTCGCTTGCGGGACTTTCCGATCCCACTTTCGAGAAAGAATTTACGAAAGTATCGTTCCGAAGGAGCGACAGGTCTAAGCTCACTGTTCCTCACAGCAAATTTTTGCACTCCGGAGGAGTGCGATGAACGGTGTCACATGCTCGCTCCTACGGAGCGGCAACTCTCAGTCCGCGAAGCTATAAACATGTTGCTCCTATGGAGCAAAATCCTGATGTCCCGACGCAGCAAAGACCTAAGGCGCTGGTCGTGTTTTTTGGGCTGGTGGGCGTGTGCAGGCTCAGGCGCGTGCGCATGCGCTGCTGCCACGCACTCTGTTTTTCTTCGCCTTCTTCGATTTGGGTCCAGCGTTGCGCGAGGGATTCGCCGCCGAGTTGGCGCATCTTCAGATACAGCAGTGCCGGCACGATCGAAATCAGTGGGACGACGAAGATGTTTACCAGGTCCAGAAGCTGCTGATAAATCTGGAGTGCAACAGAGTTCTTCTCGTGCGTTTGCTCGCTCCGCCATAACAGCCCGACGAAAGAACTGACGACTCATCGGGATCAAAAACTGGAGTATGGAAACGATGATCGACCGTTCTCCACGAGCGCGAAGCCAGTTCGCGTGCGCGCCGCATTGCGGCTTTCCCCTGCAGTCCTTCAATGAGCACGACCGGCGCGTAGAGCGAGTAGCGAATCCACATGATGATGCCCGGGATGAGCAGCAAGACATACCCCAGGAAGATCCACAGCGTGACCCGAATCATCGTCTTGAGAAATGGCCGCCAGCGCTTACGCAAAACCGCGAACGCCTCGCGCAGCTTTACCGGTCGCAACGGCGCTGCTGTCAGTTGCGTGATGATCACTGCCGTCACACCCGAGATAACTCCGCCCGCCACCATGTAGTCGCAACAAACTTGCAACAGACCGACGATCGCCGATCGCCGAGACCATCGCGACCTTCTGCAGGCATCCCACCTCGCGGCAAATACTTGTCACGCAATAAACAGCACCGAATCAGCAGAAGGCTGGTGATAATCACCGGCACATGCGCAATCAAACTGAGCTTGAGAAACTTCGGAAAGTATTCGCTGTAGAGAGAAAACGCGCGACGATAAAGCGCTCCGACACCTTCACTCTGTCCACGCAATGCGCTCCCAAAAGCAAAAGCAGTTTGCGGGCGTTCCGCCGGATTCTTCGCAAGCGCCGACATCACGACCGCAGCGGCGCGTTTCGGAATCTTTGCGTCGCGTTCGCGCAGAGTCCTGCGGCGTTTGTTCGCGATGCGCGCGCATGACGGTCGAAGTATTTCCCGCAAACGGCGGCTCGCCGGCGAGCATCTGGTAGGCGATAACACCGAGACTGTAAATGTCTGAACGCGTGTCGACGTGGCCTCCGCCACACTGTTCCGGCGACATGTAAAGCGGCGTTCCCATGATCGCGCCGACGCGAGTTAACGCCGAGCCCTGCGCTGAAGTTGCGATGTGCGCGGTGTGCCGGCTCTCCGCCGTGCGTTTCCTGATCGAACAGCAGCGTTCCGTCATCCTCGTCCGCCGCGTGAGGTTCGGTAAGCGGTTTTTGCAGACAGTGCCGACGCCATTCGCCGTCGCTTTGAGCTTGAAAGCGAGTGTCTGCGGTTCGTCACCGGCGGGCCGCAGCAGCGTGTCACTCTCGAGGTGTGCGTTTGTTATCGCTGCCGAGCTGCTCCGAGATCGTCGATGATCGTTGCCGCCGGATCGTCATCAGACGGAGGCGCACTGGTTTCACCGAGTTTGGCGATACCGAAATCAAGAACTTTGACTCGATAACTGCCGAGGCGATTTGGTTCGAGCCAGATGTTGTCAGGCTTCAAATCGCGATGAACGATGCCCTGCTGGTGCGCTTCATGAACTGCGGAACAGACCTGATCGAGAATGTCAGCCACCCACTCGAGCGGCAAACGTTTCTCTTCAGACAGAACGTCGCCGAGCGTGCAGCCGTCGAGATACTCCATCACGAGGTAAGCCACCTGCGCCGGCCTTCAACGCGTGCAAAACCAAAGTCGGTTACGTCAACAACGTTCGGATGGCGCAAGCGGCCCGCCGCGCGCGCTTCTCGCTTGAAGCGCTCGACAAACTCGTTGTTGCGCATGAACTGCGGCGAGATGAGTTTTAGCGCGACGTAACGCTCTGTGCCGAGGTGAGTGGCAAGATAGACGGCGCCCATCCCGCCCTGTCCGAGCAGGTGTTCCAGGCGGTACTTTTCGTCAAGTACCTCTCCGACGTAGTGTTCGAGTCCGGGCATGAGCCACCAATGCTATCGCACTTAACAGCCACAAAAAAGGGCATCTCCGTGGAGTCGGCGGCCTGGCGCCGCTTTGTTATCGATCACGCTTGATAAAGGCCAAAGCGGCGCCAGGTCGCCGCACTCCAAGGTTCTATCTGTGACCACAGTCGCCGTCTGCACGGTACCAATCCATGCCGATGGGTTGGCCATCAGGCGGGGCTTGTGGCGGCGTGAGATTCATCTTCTTCGGATCGTCCTGAAAGCGCTTGATCTGTTCGAGTGAGTAGAACAGAAACGCGCGCCGGTTTTCATCAGTCGTGATTCGGCTTTGCGAGGTGAGCCAGTTTTTCAATTGGTCCAACTTCCACGACGCAATCGCACGCACCTGATTGGACGCACGTTCACCGGCCGCCAGCGACATCAGATCGCCGAGTATCACCAGTGTTGACGGTGTGCTGTATCTCGCCGGCGTAACCGTGCGGCGACCGGCGCCTTCCAGGTCGCCGCGAGTATTTTGTCGATAACTTCAGCAAGACCCGGATTGCGCTGATCGCGAGCATGAAATTGGACCAGGCGCGCGGCTCGTTCCTGGTTCAAAAGAAATCGCTGACGTGATCCGCCACTGCTTCCGCCGGCGCGAGCGCATCAAAAACCGGCTGCGTGCGAATGCGAAAATCTTCACGCGTGCGTGGATAGCCCGCCGGGCGCGGTGGAATCAAACGCAGCAACGAGCTCGGGAACAGCAAGCGCATCGGGCTTGATCGTCTCGAGCACAACTGCAAGCGCGCGGCGCTGCTCTTCGGGCGAAACGATCTGCGGATTGCGATCGCCCTTTCCTTTCAAACTAAACGTGTAGTCCTGCCCGCCAATCTACTTTCGCCGCCGCTTCGACTTGATAACGGTGATACATGTAGATCGGCACGAGCACGTCTTCGATCGTCGCCATCGGCGCGCCTTCGCGAATGTTGTTTTCGCCGAAGCGACGCAACGCCGCCGCACGAACCTTCATCACGTTTCCCAACTCGTCGATCGCGTTTGTGCCGTTGTCCCAGAGATGGGCCACCGAACTCGCGCTGCCCGGCGCTCGCGCATCCTGATCCGTCAAGTACATCAGGCCGCGTGCGAAGGCGTCGCTCAAAGTGCGATCGAGTGCCTGTGACTTCGTTAGTTCCCGGCAGCAAAATCCTGGTAGCCGTAAGCGATGGCGACTTTGTCCCACTCGCCGATTCCCTTTGCATAAGCGTCCGAGAGATCGGGAACACCATCGGCGCCGAGCTTCGCTCGCGGCGCGGGATAGTCCATCACCGACGCGCGGCTTACAGGACTCGCGGCGTAGTTGTGTTGCAGTCCCAACGTGTGGCCCACCTCGTGCGCGGAAAGTTGTCGCAAGCGAGCCAACACCATCTCCAAAAGCTTCGGCGAGGCGGTGTTGGTTTTGTCGTAAGGAGCAAGCAGGCCTTCAGCGATCAGGAAGTCCTGACGATCGCGAAGTGAACCAAGCGAAACACGTCCCTGGATGATCTCGCCCGGTGCGCGGATCGATAAGCGTGTTGCCGTAGGACCAGCCGCGCGTGGATCGATGTACCCACTGGATCACGTTGTAACGCACGTCCATCGGATCGACGTGCGGCAGGCATTACTTCGACGCGAAACGCATCTTTGTATCCAATCGCTTCGAACGCCTGGTTCCACCAGCGCGCGCCTTCAAGCAGTGCAGAACGAACCGGCTCCGGTGCGCCGCGATCGACGTAATACACAATCGGCTTCACGGCCTCACTCACGCGCGCGCTCGGATCTTTCTTTTGCAAACGATGCCGCGCGATGAAACGCTTGGTTATCGGCTCTTCGATCGGCGTGGCGAAGTCCATGTAGTCGATGCCGAAATAACTCGCGCGTGGATCAAAAACGCGTGGCTTGAAACCCGCCGGGGGCAGTTGCACGAAGGAATGGCGTTCGCGAACGGTGATCGCTTCCGGCACCGGCACAACTTGCCTGACGAATTGTCCGGCAGGCTCGCCGGTGAACGTCAGCGTGGTTTCGACTTCCGTGTTTTGCGGAAAGTTTTTGGTGTTTGGAAGATAGAACGCACTGCGAGTTGGTTCGAGGCGATACGTGCCTTGCTGGCTTCTCTGCAACGTGTTGGTGACCTGGTGAACGTCGCGCAGGTAGAAGTTTGTAGCATCGACGAGAACGCGGCCGCCTTCTTCAGCGGCAACTTCGAAGCCCCACAAAGTTGATTCGGCAAATGCGTCTCTTACCGCGAGACGCTCGTCAGGATTGTTGGTCGTGGCGCGAAAGCCGTAGTTCGGCGCAACCAACAGGACGCGCGGTCCAGTGCGATCGAAACGAACGATCGCGCTGTCGCCGAGTTGCCCGCGATCGAGACCGATGTCGTTCGATCCAATTCCCGCGGGCAACGATTCGACGTAGAGAAACTCCGTGTTCCACTTGTCGATCTCGAGCCAGATCTTCCCGGCCTTCGCGTCCCAGTAGAACGGAAAGAAACCGGGAAACTTCTCCATCCCCGCCACTTTTTCGGTGATCGTTTGCGGTTTCTGAGCTTGCACCGGATCGAGGCTGTGCAGTACATCAGCACGCACACACAATAGAAAACGTATCATACAACATCTCCGAGTCGTTTCATCTCATGATCTCCTAAAATCGGTTCAATCGTGTAATCTGTGCAATGAACTTACTGGTTGCGCCACTCCGGAATTCTTCCCGGTGTCCAGGGCGCGCCTGCTGCCTCCAATTGTTTCTCCAACCGCGAAAGATCGACTTCGATCAATTGACGCAACTGGACCAGACACGCCTTCAAAGTCCTGCGCGGCAGCGGCGTACTGATTGTGCCTGAGTTTGAGTTGGACGCGCAGTTGACATGCGCTGCGCGCCGACTACGTAACCCACTCGTTCGTTGATCGACGGCGGCGTGTTCATGTTGCGCTGTCGCGCCGCTGTGTCACCACTCAACGCGCGCAGGATTTCGTTCGTTCTTCGCTCCAACGCGGTTGCTTCATCCTGCATACGCTGCGGCAACGACGGCGTCTCCGCAATCGCACGCTTGATCGCTGCGAGCCGTGGCCTGAGCGCAGTTGGCAGCTTGAGTGGCGCCGCTCACCGCGCGCTGGAGACGAACAGCTTTCTGCTGAAACTCAACTAGCGCAGCGCGATCGGCGACGACATGTTTTCCTGGCCCTCGACCGTCACCTGAAATTCCTGCGGTGGACCAAGCGGAGTGACTACTCCATCCACTCGCTTTGCAACCGACGCTTTGTACGTGCCGGGCATCACGAGTGGACCAGACGGCGGTTCGAAATCAAAATCCGCATCAGGCGGCGGCGGCGCCGAAAGGTTTGCCGCGGGATAACGCAGGTCCCAGTTCAGTCGCTGGATTCCTCCCGTGACTGGACCAGTCAGTCGGCGCACGACATTGTCGGAAGAGTCGGTAATCGTAACGATGATCGCCGGCGCCTCTTCCTCTTCTTCCGCGCGCAGTTCATCGCGCGTGGGCCAACCGACAGGCGCGCCTCTTTCTGTCCGCCTCGCGCTCGCTCTCCTGCCGCTTCTCTTTCCTCGTCTTGATCGCTTCTTTCAGATACCACGTGACGGTCGCGCCGAACGGCGGATTGTCGGCCGTGTAGAAACGTTCACCCTGAAAACTCTTCCCACGCCCGCCAAGCGGCTGCGATTGGATGTACATCAATGCATCCTTCACCGGAAACACGGCGGACTCCTGTCTGCAGCGTTTCCGGTTTAATCAGACGCAGCGGCGTGTAGTTGTCGAGAATGTAGATACCTCGCCCGAACGTTGCCGACGACGAGATCGTTTTCGCGTTTTTGAATGTTGAGATCGCTCACTGCGATCGTGGGCAGTCCGCCTTTGAGTTGAATCCACTTCTGCCCGCCGTCGATCGAGAAGTAACAGACCAAACTCAGTGCCCGTAAAAAGCAGATTCGGATTGACGTGATCTTCGGCGATCGGCCAGCACTGGACCATTCTTCGGCAGGTTAGCACTCAGCGAAACCCACGTTCGGCCCGCGTCGGTAGTTTTCAAAAGATAAGGTTTGAAATCGGCGCTCTGGTGATTATCGAAACTCACGTACGCCGTGTTGGCATCGTGATTGGAAGTGATGATCCGGCTGACGTAGGACATGTCTGCAACACCGGGAAACTTCTCGATCTTGCGCCAGTTTTTGCCGCCGTCTTCAGTGACCTGCACCAGGCCGTCATCCGTGCCGACGTAAATCAGACCATCCTTTTTCTGCGATTCGGCGAGCGCCGAAGCATTACCGAAAAATGCAGTCGAAGCATTCTTCGCAACCGCGTCGATGCCCCAGACTTTGCCCATCACCGGCAGCTTGTCGCGATCGAGTGCGCGCGAAAGTTGGCCGCTGATTACTTGCCACGTATCGCCACGATCGTCGCTGCGATAGAGTTTGTCGGAAGCGATATAGAGTCGCGTGCGCAAGTGCGGGCTGATGATGAACGGAGTGTCCCAGTTCCAGCGTGGAGGATCTTCGCCACGGCCCGGTTGCGGTTGAATGCCGATGCGTTCTCCGGTGCGCTTGTCGAAACGCACCAGACACGCCATGCTGCAAGGTTGCGTAGATCGTATTCGGATCTTCCGGATCGACCTGTGATCGAAAACCGTCGCCGCCATTCGTCACAAACCAGTCGGAGTTGACGATCCCGGAAGCGCTGCGTGTGCGCGATGGACCACCGAAACTAAAGTTGTCCTGAGTGCCGCCGTAAACGTTGTAGAAGGGCTTCGCGTTGTCGGTGGTGATGTTGATAAAACTGCGGCACGGGAAGGTTCTGTTTGAAGTCCCAGGTCGCGCCGCGATCGAAACTCTCGTAAATTCCGCCGTCGGAGCCAATCAGATAATGATCCGTGTTCTGAGGATTGATCCAGATATCATGATTGTCGACGTGCTTGTTTCGCTCGCCGAGGCGGCGAACCGTGCGCCCACCGTCGTCGGACACCATCGCAAACACGTTCATGATGTAGATGCGATCGACGTCTTTCGGATCGGCCACGATGCGCGAGTAATACATCGCCGTCGAATCAAACTCATTCCGCCGTTCCCAACTGCCACCGCGATCGCCCGAGCGAAAGATTCCGCCTCTTCGATCGGCAGCCTCGACCGTCGCATAGAGTCACGTTCGAATCCACAGGAGAGATCGCCAGACCTACACGACCGAGTTCAACTGTCGGCAAACCCGCCCGTAACTTGTTCCAGGTAGCGCCGGCATCCGTTGATTTATATATCGCACTCTCCGGACCACCGTTGATCAGCGTCCACATGTGACGGCGACGCTGGTATGAAGCACAGTAGACCGTGTTGGGATCGTTTGGATCGATCACGACGTCAGTGACGCCCGTGTGCTCGCTGATGTTGAGAATGTTCTTCCAGGTCTTGCCGCCGTCGATGGTTTTGAAAAGACCACGCTCACCGCCCGGTCCCCACAATGGTCCCTGCGATGCGACGTAAACGATGTTTGAATCTTTTGGATCGATTGCGATCCGGCCGATGTGCTCCGAAGTCTTCAGACCGACGTTTCTCCAGCTCCGCCCGCCGTCTTCGGATTTGTAAAGACCGTTGCCATAGGAAACGCTGCGCTGGCTGTTGTTCTCGCCCGTGCCGACCCAAACCGTCAGCGGGATTTTTCGGATCGAGCGCGATTGCGCCGATCGAGTAAGAGGCTTCGTTATCGAAGATCGGTGTCCAGGTGACGCCGGCATTGATGGTCTTCCACACGCCGCCCGATGCTACGGCGACGTAGTAGCGCGTGGGATTGTTTGGATCGACCGCGAAACCGCTAATGCGTCCGGACGTGAACGCCGGTCCTATCGAGCGCATTCTCAGGCCGTTGAACGTTGGCGTTGACATCGGATCGCGCGGAGTCGGCGATGCTTCCGGTGTCGGGGACGGGCTTGGCGTGGCGGCAACGGATGGAGACGGCGACGCGGGCGGCCTGGGCGGCTCCTGAGCAACTACGCCGAGCGGCAGTAGTATGAAGATCGAGATCACTGACAATGCGCACGAAGACAGAGACATGGGAAGTTTCCTCTTGGTTTTGTTATAGAGATGGAGCTTGTAGAGACGGCGTCTACAGATTAACAGTCACAGCTTACCACGGATTATACCGACAAATGCTTGCGAAGGAACTCGACAGTACGCTGCCACGCGTCGGCGGAAGCCTCGGCGTTGTAGACCTCCGGTCGCGTGTCGTTAAAGAACGCGTGATCGGTGTTTGGATAAATAATCACTTCGATCTGCTTGCCGAGTTTCTTTAACTGCTGCTCCAGCTCACGTGCTGAAGCAGGTGTAGCAAACGTGTCCTTCTCGGCGAAAATTCCGAGAACAGGCGCATGCAGGTTTGGCAGATCGGGTTTGACCTTCGGATGTCCGCCGTAGAAAACTACGCAGGCGCCAATGCTCGGATTCTTCGTCGCAGTATACAAAGACAAGGCGCCGCCCATGCAGAATCCCACAACGCCGATCTTTTCACTCGTCGTCTCGTCCTGAGTCGATAGATATTCGACGGCTGCGCTTAGATCACGTTCTGCTTCGTCGATGCGAAGCGCCATCATCAGCTTCCCTGCTTCATCCGGCGACTTCGTCGTTTTGCCGTGATAGAGATCGGGGGCCAGGGCGACAAAACCCTCGCCGGCAAATCTGTCGCAAACGTCTTTGATGTGATCCACCAGTCCCCACCACTCCTGAATCACGATTAAACCAGGACCACTGCCGGACTCGGGAACCGACAAGTATCCGCCGGTTTCACCGCCGGCAAACGGAAATTGGACCATCTCTCCCATTGGCTTCTCCCCCTAATCTGTTTCGGCGGGTGAGCGTTTGCGATCCAGCAGCACGCCGTCCCAGCGATTCATGACGTCCAGATGAATGTCGAACTGATCGATTACTCGCATCGCAATGTGATTGATCATGTCGTCGAGATTCTGGGGGTTGTTGTAAAAAGCCGGCATCGGGGGAAGAATTACCACGCCCATCCGCGCCAGTTTCAACATATTTTCAAGATGTATCTCGTTGAATGGCGACTCACGGACGACGAGTACGAGTTTGCGCCGCTCTTTCAGGATCACGTCGGCCGCGCGATGAATCAGGTTGTCGCCGAGGCCGTGCGCGATGGCCGCGAGAGTGCGCATGCTGCACGGCGCGATCACCATTCCGAGGGTTACAAAAGAGCCACTGGAAATCGCAGCGCCCTGCGAGCCGATGCCGTAGTTCTGAGTTGCGAGACTTTGTACGTCCTTGAGTGAGTGTGGGGTTTCATGAGTGAGGGTACGTGCCGCCCACTTGCTGACGACAAGGTGCGTTTCGACGCCTGAGCCGTGGAGCATCTGGAGTATGCGGACGCCGAAGATGGTTCCGGTAGCGCCGGTGATGCCGACGATGAGGCGTGCAGGCTTCGTTTGTTCCATGCGGAACCATTTTCTACGAAGCCACAAAGAAGCACAAGAAGACACAAATCAGATCGGGTGGTGTCTTATCAATTTGAAATCTTATCTCTGATGTTATGAAGCAAGCGGGTGCCGCTTTCGTTTACCCGTAGGTGGTTTAGACTCACGGTTGACATGAAACTGAAAGGAGACACCCGCTATGGGAGACATTATATATTGCGGCGTCGACTTTCATGCACGTCAACAAACAATTTGCTGTTTGAAAACTGAAACCGGAGAGCTCACTCGCCATGAGCTCAAGCACGACCACAAGGAAGCGCTCCGTAAGTTCTATGCCGAGTTGGGCGGTCCGGTAATCGTGGGCCTCGAGGCCAGCGGTTATACGCCCTGGTTCGAACAACTGTTAGAAGAACTGGGGCACCAGGTCTGGCTCGCGGACGCCACTGAGATTCGTCGGCGCGCCCGGCGGCGGCAAAAGAACGACCGTCGCGATGCGGAACTGATCCTGGAGTTGCTGTGTCACGATGAGTTTCCACGCATTCACCGCCCCAGCCCGGAGAGTCGCGAGATCCTGCGCATGCTGCGTTACCGGCATAAGCTGGTGAAGGTGCGCACGCTCATCAAGAACAGCCTGCAATCGTTGTCGATTCAGGCCGGCCTTTCGTTACAGGCTCGCTTGTTCACCCGGCAGGGTACACAACAACTAGAAGCACTGGCGCTGTCGCCGGTCATGAGACAACAACGACAACAATGGCTGGAGTTGCTGCAGGAACTCAACCAGCGCCTTACGGCAACGGAAGGGTGGCTCAAGCAACAAGCGCTGCCCGACCCGCGTATCACTCTCTTGCGCACTCATCCGGGGTTAGGCTTGCTGAGTTCACTGGGAATCGTGCATACGCTCATTCCCGTGAGTCGATTTCCCAACACACGCAAGTTGGCCGCCTATGGCGGCTTTGATCCGATGGAACGTTCGTCGGCGGACAAGAAACGTTACCTGGGAATTAGTAAAGCCGGCTCGCGCTTGCTACGGTTTTTGTTAATAGAGGCAACGCAGACAGCCGTCAAAACTGATCTCGAGCTGCAACGCTTCTACCGCCGCCTGGCCCAACGCCGTGGCAAACCAAAAGCCAAAGTGGCGGTGGCCAGGAAGTTACTCATTCGCAGCTTTATCATGCTGCGCGATGAGATTAACTATGCGGAGTTCCAACAACGAGCCATCGCAGCTCGGCTGGCCCGTGAGGACGCTAGGCCTAACGTGCCTGTTCCTCTGATTGGGCAGCCAGCCTCTCCTGCTAAGGGCTGAGAGGAGAGAGCGAATTGAACTTCATGGTTGAAATAACCGCATAGATGATTGAGCGTAGTTTCGCTACTGCTAAATGGAAGTATCGCTAACGATGTTTACAACTCAGTTTCATGTCAAAGAGCAAGGGGCAGGTAAACCAATTCATAGGCGCCGCCGGCGTCAGGACGAAAGTGTGCTTAAAAAGTTCTTGACATCGATCGTCGCTTCATAGATGCGGTCTCTGCGTATCTCAGCGCGCTCTGCGTTTTAATTGCTATTCAACGCCGAGAATCGCAGAGATACGCAGAGACCGCAGAGAAAACCGCTGCAATTTAAGACACCACACAAAATCAGACAAAGCGCACACACAAAAAGGCCGGGCGCGAATTACGCCCGGCCTTTGGACCAAACCGATCTTGAAGCGTTACGAGTTAACAGCTTTCGCCGTTACATACTTCTCAATCATTTTCGTAATCGACTCTTTACTCGTGGCGCCAACCACGCGCTCCACTTCTTTTCCTTCGCGGAAAAGAATCAAAGTCGGAATCCCCTTGATGCCGTAACGTTGTGCGGTCGAAGGGTTGTCGTCCACATTCAACTTCACCACGCTCGCTGTATCGCCATAATGCTCGGCGACAGCCGCAACAGTCGGCGCCAGCATGCGGCAAGGGGCACACCACTCAGCCCAAAAATCCACCAGCACCGGCTTGCCGGCGCCCAATACGTCTTTTTCAAACGAGCTATCGCTCACTTCTTTCACAAATTCACTCATCTTAATCGCTCCTAATCTCCTGCTATCTTCAACTTTATTGCCCCTCGCCTTCGAGGAAATTCTTTAATAGCCGTGCACGCGATGGATGTCGCAGTTTGCGCAACGCTTTCGCTTCGATCTGGCGAATGCGCTCGCGCGTCACGTTGAAGTTCTGGCCCACTTCTTCCAGCGTTCGCTCGTGGCCGCCGTTGTCGAGTCCAAACCGCAAGCGAATCACACGCTCTTCACGCGGGCTCAAAGTCTGCAAAACGTCGCCTGCGATCTCGCGCAGGTTTGAAGTGATCACTCGCGCCGCCGGGCTCTCGCTCGACTTGTCTTCGATCAAGTCGCCTAACTGCGAGTCGCCATTTTCACCGATCGGCGTTTCCAGACGAGATCGGATCCTGCATCAACTTGCGCGCCTTGCGCACCTTGTCGACCGAAGTATCCATCTTCTTCGCGATCTCTTCAGTCGTCGGTTCGCGCCCAAGCTCACGCACCAGCTCACGCGAAGTGTTCTTCAGCTTATTGATCACTTCGATCATGTGCACCGGGATGCGAATCGTGCGCGCCTGATCGGCGATCGCGCGAGTGATTGCCTGGCGAATCCACCACGTGGCGTAAGTTGAAAACTTGTAACCACGACGCCAGTCAAACTTGTCAACGCCCTTCATCAGACCCAGGTTGCCTTCCTGAATCAGATCCAGAAACTGCAAACCACGGTTCTGATACTTCTTGGCGATCGAAACCACCAAACGCAGGTTGGCTTCGGTCAACTCGTGCTTCGCCTGCGCCGTTTGCGCTTCGCTGACCGCGATCATCTGGTGCGAACGCTTGATCTCGAGCGGCGACAGGTGATGCTCCAGCTTCAATTTCCTTCAAACGCTTCTTCGCAGTCGCGACGTGTTTTCTGAATTCCTTCTGCTTGTCGGCCTTCAGTCCTTTGCGTTTCAGTTTTTCCGAATAGCTTTCGATCTCACGTTCGAGCGTGCGAGTTTCCTTGTGTACCGCGCCGATTGCAGGCGATTAGCCTTTGACGCGCTGCTTCTTTCAAATGAAGGCTGCGGATCTCCGTCGCGATTTCCAACCTGGTGCGCGCAAGCTTCCGCCGGTAGCGCAAAAGCTTCTTCGAACGCTTGCCGCGCGACACTTTCACCTCGTCTGCAAACTTTTCAAACTCCTTCAAGCCCCTCTTGTAGAGCTGCCGAATGTTATTAAGACCTTCGATCGTCCACTGCAAATACTCTTCACTGCGATCTTCGTGCTCTTCCGTCTCCATCTGATCGGAGAAAGCCACGACGTCGCGGATGTTGAGCGTTCCGGCCGCCAGTTCGTCGCCGATCCGGAAGAGCTCAACTACTGCGATTGGCGAACGCGCAATCGCTTTTTCAGCACGTTTCTGACCGCGCTCGATGCGTTTTGCGATCGACACTTCCTGCTCGCGCGTAAGCAACGGCACTACGCCCATCTCGCGCATGTAAACGCGAATGGGATCCGAAGTCTTATCCATTTCGCCGGCGGAGAGGTCGAGCTCGACCTCTTCGCTCATGGCTTCTTCGGATTCAACCGCAGACGAGGACTCCTCGATCAAAGGCTCCTCGATCTCGGTTTCACTACTGGTCGCTCGTTCGAGCGTTTGCAGAACTTCGTCGATATCTTCTATCGACACGGCGTCGTCAGTCAGTTCCTCGCTGAGGTTGACGAACTCGCCTTTAACCGAATTCATGAGCTCAATACCGCTTTGATCTTTTTCAAGCCTGGACAAAATTAGTATTCCTTTCTCGCGGTTTATTTACGCAGTTCGGAGGACCCGTGCCCTCCGGCTCTTTGCCCCTGCGCGCAACTCGGGCAAAGCAATCTGCTTCTGGTCGTAATGTCTCTTCTTCCCATTCTTCTCCACTGTCTTCGATGTCACAGCAGCCCCGCAGGGTTTCAAGCGCTGCACGACATCATTAATTGTTATTTTTTCCAGCACCTGCTCGACCGCAGAATCCACTTCCTGCAGCACATCGCCCAAAACGGTTTCGATATTTACGCCCACAGGGCAGTCACGACTGGGAGGTTGCCGGTGAAGCGAAAAAACGCCGCCGCATTCGAGTGCCCGGTAAATGTCCAGAAGGGTGGTTTTTGCGGGGTCATTTGCCAGCCGCGAGCCCCCAATGAACCAGTTTGAGACACAACCAAACCCGCCTCGGCCAGTTCCAACAACATGCGCCGGATCACGACTGGATTGGTATTTACGCTTTCTGCAACCTGTTCGGATTTAAGGGGTTCTTCGCCTGACCAGGCCATCAAACTTAAAACATGTACCGCAACCGCGAACCTGCTGTTAGTCGACATATCAAATACTGTACGGGGAACTCGAGGCTTCCGTTTTGTAACCATTATAGTTACAGTTTTGTTTTTGTCAAATGTTTGATACGAATTAAGGAATTAGGGATTCTTGCAGCCCGAGTAGGTACTTTTCGTGCAGGTTCGCTGGTACTTCAGAAACCGCAGGGGTGCATTTGCAGGTCCTGAGATTGAGGCGGTAACGAAAAGGACGTCGACGTCGATGGGTTTTGGCACTAGAGCCAGATAACCGACCGAGAGGGCGCGTTCCCGATCCTCTTCGCTCGCATAACCCGAGATGGCGATCGCGGGCACTTCACCCAGTCCCGGGAATCACTCGCAATTGCTCGAGAAGCTGGTACCCGTCGGTTTCCGGCATTCCGATATCCGAAACGATGATGTTCGGACGCTTCATCACCGCTTGATGCAGTGCCTCCGCGGCGGACGCGGCAGTCGTGACATTTGCGCCTTCGCGCTTGAAGATCATGCTCAGAAGTTCAAGCGTGTCCTCCGAGTCTTCAACGATCAAAACATCGAAGACCCTGCAGCGAATGAACCTTTTCCTTCGCCAGGCTCCGGCACAACTTTCTCGATCGGCGCCAATTCAATCCGCAACGTGAAACACGACGCCCTGTCCGACTCCTTCCGACTGCGCCTCCAAGCCGGCCACCGTGCATCTTCGCCAGTGCATCGGCGATGGCAAGTCCCAGCCCTAGTCCACCATGACGTCTCGAAGTCGAACCATCTGCCTGTCGAAAACGATCAAACACGTGCGGCAGAAACTCAGGCTCGATCCCGACACCCGTATCGACCACGATCAGGTGCGCCTGACTATCCTCCAGTTCCGGTCGTGACACTCACTTTGCCACCCGGATCAGTGAACTTGATCGCGTTGGAAACAAGGTTCCAGGCGATCTGCTGCAAACGCACCGGCTCGCCCATCACGACCAGACTCGTAGGCCACAGCGACATCGACAACTCGATGTTGCGTGCGGCGGCGGAGGCGCGCACAGTGTCGACAGCAGCTTTGACGACTGTAGTTCAGATCAGTTGGCTTGGGTTCGAAGTGGAGTTTTCCGGTCGCTATTCGCGAAGTGTCGAGCAGATCGTCAATTAGTCTCGACTGAAGCCACGCATTGCGCTCGATCGCGTCGAGTGCCTGCAACACACTCTTCTCGTCGAGAGTGCCGCTTCGCAGCAACTTGATCCATCCGACGACGGGCGTCAGCGGCGTTCGCAGCTCATGAGAAAGCGTGGCCAGGAAAACGTCTTTCGCGCGGTTCGCGTCCGCGAGTTCCACATTGAGCCGTTTGAGCTCCGCGGTTCGCTCCTCGATTCTCTGCTCCAGATCGAGATTCAACTGCTGTAGGTCCGTGCGCGCTTTTTGTTCGGCCAGCATGAGCCGCCGGTGCTCGACACCTCTGCGAATCGTGTGCTTCATGCTTTCGATGTCGCATGGTTTGACGAGATAGTCGTAAGCGCCTTCCTGCAATGCAGCGATAGCTGACTCAACCGAAGCAAATCCGGTCAGCACAACTGAGATCGTCAGCGGAGCGTGGCGCCTGATCTGGTTCAGCACGGAAAGACCATCGCCACCTTCCATGTGCAGGTCGGTGAGCACCAGATCGTAATCAGCGTTATTCAACAGCTCGATCGCCTCGTCGCCGCTCGACGCCGTATCGACGATGTAGCCTTCCTTTTCAAGGATCGCCGCCGTCGTGATCCGCAGACTCTCTTCGTCGTCGACGACGAGCAGACGCGCTTCATTCAAGACGGGCACAAACGACTCCGCATTATCAAGCGGGGAACCGTTTTCGTGATCGAAATGAATGACTCATTTTGCTCGACAACTGCGACTCGCTTTCCTTCTCTTCCAGAATGGGCGAATCAACCTGAAGCACGATACTAAAAACCGTTCCGCGGCCCACTTCACTGCGTCACTTCGATGCGTCCACCGTGCTGCCTCACGATGTCCTGCGTGACCCACAACCCGAGGCCTGTTCCCTTCTTGCCGGTGGAAAAGAACGGATCGAAGATGCGATTCAAATCGTCTTCGGCGATACCGACTCCGCTGTCGCTGAGTTGGACCACGATCGAAGGTTGCAGTGCTTGTTCGTAACGAAACGTTGAAATCGCTATTTCGCCTTCGCCTTCAATCGCCTGCTGCGCGTTGATGATCAGATTCAGAAACACCTGGCGCAACTGATCCGCGCGCGCCCTGATGCGCGGCAGCGATTCGTCGAAGCTCTCGTGACGACCGAATGCGCAGTCTGGCGCATCTTCTTTTCCATCAGGACCAGCGTCTCTTCGAGCAACTGATTGACGTCGACCCAGTCGACTTCGCCCGGCCGGCGCGCAAAGCCAAGCATCTGCCGGATGATGTGCGAAACTCTCTCCGTCTCTTTCCTGGCAATCTCGAGAAAGCGCGAGTTTTTATCGCCCGCCGAACTCGCCTGCATCAGGTAAAGAGCATTCTTGATCGCTTCGAGAGGATTATTGACTTCATGCGCGATCGAAGCTGCGAGACGTCCGACTGCCGCAAGCTTTTCCGACTCGAACAACTGTTGCTCGACGCGCCGGCGCTCGAGTTCACGAATTTCAGTCAGATCGTGAAGGATGGAAACAACCGCAGTAACCTGACCCGTCGGATCCAAAACTTCGCGCGCAGTGATCTCCATCGGCAACGATCTGCCGTCTTCCGGATCGATCAACTCGATCTCGGCTTGTCTGCCTGTCTCCGATGCGGAAGCAAGTCCGGAGATAAACGACGTGAGTTTTACGGCGTTGGCCCGCACAGCAGCAGCGGCGGGCGACCTGAAGGATGCATTCTCCTGAAACAACAACTCGGCGCGCCGGTTGAACAAAATGAAGTTGCCCGCCGAATCGCACACGACAATCGGATGGCCCACGTTTTCGATGATCAGATCGAGACGATCGCGTTCGCGGCGCGATTCGGCTTCCGCGTGTTGCAGCTTGACGAAGTTTCGGGCCAGCTCTTCATTCGCTTCTCGCAGATCAGTCACATCACGAAAGATCGACACCAGGCCGAGCGGCTCGCCGCGCGCGTTTGCGGCGGGAGTCGAAATCACTTCGAAGTGAATGTCGGAACCTTCAATCGGATCGACGAGCGTGATGTCTCGCTGAATAACTTCTGACGACGAAACCGTCGCGCTCGAAAGATAAGCCGAAAAAAGCAGGTCGTTCATCTTCAGCGCGCGCCGTTTTCCTTCGCCCGCATTGGCCGAGCCGCTGAACAGTTCTTCAGCGCGGCGGTTTTGCAGCAGTATTTCGTTGTCGAGATCCGTGAGCACGATCGGATCGGCAACCGATTTCATGATCGACTCGATCCACTGCCGCTCTCGTTGTAGTTTGGTGACGGTGTTGACGAGTCGTTCCTGGTGAATTGCGAGGGAGGCGATAACGCCGACGCGATCGGCGAATCGCTTGAGCAGGTGTCAAAGAAATCGGATCGAGATTGCTTCTCGGTCGCGCCAACGTAGAGCACTCCGAGTCGCGCGCCCGGTTCGAAAGGTCCAATAGTTGGCCGGAAGCCGCGCGCTCGCGGCGGCGTCGCGCGCTGTTTTTGGTCGAGATCTCCGAGATGCCAAACAGCGGCAAGCGCCAGCACGTCCTGCTGCCAGTGCATTTTGTCGAAGAGAGTGCGTGAGGCTTCGTCGTCCTGCAATCGAGATCCACAAGGGTTGCGCATCGTGGATCACGCGAACGCAGGCGGCGCTCGAGTCCAGCGGCATTTCGACGCGAGTAGTGTCGCCTTCGAAACCGACCGCCGCGCGAATTCGCAGTTCGGCGTCTCTTTCGTTGATGATCGCGATTGCGGCTTGCCGGTGTCCGAAAGATGTTCGCAACGCCTTCGAGAGCCAGTAGCAGCCGCTCATTCAGCTTGGGTGTGGCAAGCATCTGAGTCGTCGTTTCGAGAAACGCGTCATACTGGCGCAGGTATGGGTCAACCCGCTCGGATTCCGAAATGGACGGGGCGGTTCGAAAGGTTAATTCTGCGGGAACTTCTCCCATAAACCTTCATCAAATCGATCGACAGCTATTTCAATTGCAGGAATAACTGGAATGCTCACTTCTTCTCAACTTCAACGGTCACACGCCGCCGTGTTTCGGTTTCCACTGTCTCTGCTCCGGGCGTCAGTGCTGGTCGCGAAACTGCGGGCGTCAAACCTACCGCTTCAGCATACTTCAGGTAAGTATCGATGGAGGCAACCACCACACGCGCTTCGATCGTAATCAGGTCAATACCAACCAGAGAGATTCTTACCCACGCGTCGATCACGATGCCCTTGTCGAGCACACGATCGAGGACGTCAATTAAACTAGTACCGCCTGGTGCTCTTTCGACAGCCATTTGCTTCGGTTCCTTTTTTATAAGTTTGGAAAAACGAGCATACTGCGCGAGGATTGACGGCGCCCACTGACTCTTCTCAATACCTTTCTCACCTAAACAAAAACTACGGATTGCGACGCTTGGCTTTCGCCTTGCGCTTTACACTGCGGTTACTTTCAACTTGATTCTCTGCCAGAGCAGTTGCGGCCAATCCGGCGGCGGCGAGTTTTCTGATCTCCAGTTCGAGTTCAGAAAGCCGTTCGCGCAGTTCCAGGTTTTCGGCTTCGGCACGCTCGGCGCGTGTCGTCAGGTTTGTGTCGTAGCGCCACCAGTTCAAACCAATCTGCTCTGCTTTATCGATCGAGCAAACGAGCAGACGGATTTGCAACGTGAGTAGCTCTACGTTGGCCAGCGACACTTTGATGTCGCCCGCAATCACCAAGTCCTTTGTCAAGAATACGGTCGAGAACATCAACCAGACCCGGGGGACGGGCCGTTATAAGGGTAGACCGCTCGCTGGACACTTTCGCCCTCCACTATCAGGGGGCGGCTTTACTCAAAAAGCTCAGATGGCCGCCACCATCGTATACTGCTGCCGAGCAAGACTGCATACTGCTAAATCAGGCGCCCGATAGGACCGAGATCGAGATTGAGGTCTTCATCAGCTAATCCGAACTGAGTTTTCAACTCCTGAAGCTTGGCCTCCAACCTCATAAGCGCCAATCCCAACTCTTCGATTTGTTCAGGTGAGAGATCCCCGCCTTCCATGCGACGAACCGCCTGCTTTTCCAGCAGACGGCGGATGAACTCAATCAAAGTAAGAACCAGCTTCGCCAGACCTTGTTCGACGCTCTGCGCATCGATATTTATTCGCGAGGGAAGCGTGTCTGTGACGCAACGAAGTTGCTCCACAAACTCCTCCGCATGCGAAGTTTCGATCTCCGGCTCAGCCGAAAGGGGATTTTCGGGGGAAAGCTCCATCAGCTTACTCCGAACTGCGTTTTAAACTCAAGCTCAATGTTTGCAAAACTATACGGCGGCCAGGGCCCACTCAGAAGAAAGTGCAATTCAGGTCGCTCCTGGCGGGCTTCTGCCACTTTTTCCCGGTATTGCAGTAATTTTCGTGCGTTCGACCAGGTGAGCCGCCGCCAGAACCAGTTTTTCCGTCGGCCGGACGCGTGACCTGTTCCTCGCGTATTAAGCCCCTGACGTTTTCATGTAACCAGGTTGATATCTTCGGCCGCCTCTGCTGCGCTGTGCTCGTCGCCGAGGATCTCCCGTCGCTTCTCTGCCAGGAAAGCTGGTCCCTGCCCCTGTGCGCCGTGCTCATCTTGCAGCTTCCGGTTCAGTCTCTTCGGAAACGTTCCCAAATGATCTTCACGCTCATCTCGACGCAACCACGCACAAGGGCGAGTTTAGTTTCGAGCGCCGGCTTGCGCGAGGAAATATAACTTCTGAGTTGCTGCTCGGTCACGATTGTTCCAAACCGAAAAGGCAAAGGCGTCGTGCGATCGAGAACACTGCGCACGACGGCCGCATGGCTCAACGCGTTTTCGCGAGTTACCGGCACTGATGTCAGCATCCAGATCACTGACGAGCACCGCAAGATCTTCTAGCTTTCAATAATCGAACCGGCGCGCCGGAAATCCCGGGCAGCTGGCTGCTCCAGCACATCGATGCCCTCGACAAGGCAATAGACGTATAACTTCATTCCGTTTGCGCGCTTGCGTAAGACTTCGTGTGCCGTCTCGACCGAACTAACCAGAACATTCAACCCGACAAAGATCAGATCGATGTCGGCGACGGCGATCGTGATCTCACCGGCGATCACGAGTACCACGATTGAGCACGTGATCGAGTGTTTCGAGCAGTGAGAGATCAGTCTCTTCCCACTCTTCGCCTGACGACTATTTGTTCAAAGAGACTCACAGCTCATTGAAAATCCGTGCTGCTAATCGCTGAAATCCTGTACAAAGTTGTAGACGGGCCATGGACCAGTCAATTCGAGACGAACGCCGGCCGCCTGATTTTCCTGCGCCAGACGTTCCGCAGCATCACGAAATTCTTCAAACCCCGATCGCTTCACCAGAAACGCAAACTTCGCTTTCAGCTCGCCGTGCTCAGTTGTTTCAACTTTCAAAATTCGCAAACGCGTTGCATCGTCACTCTGCTCCTTCAGCTTCTGTTCGATCTGATCGACGATCCGATTCACCGCTGCGCGTACTTCATCAACTTTCAGCGCATCGATCTTTTTCTGCATCAGGTACGACTGGCCCGGCGACGCCTGCTGCGCGCGCTCAACCATCTCTCGCAACACAGGACTCACAGACGTGATGCTCGACATCAACACCGCACGATCACAGTAAACATTTACGCCCCACTCTTCACGCCCGCGCAAATGCTCGATGATCTCTTCAAGCTCCCGCGACTTCTCGGTAAGCATCTTCTCGATTCCATCACGCTCCAGGTAGATCGTTCCGAAACGCAAAGGAACAACGCTGGCGCGTTTGGCGACGTACTCGACAACCGTCTCGTGACGCATCGCGCGAATCGCGGTCCAGGTCGCGTCAGTCAGGTGTTCAGCCAGACTTTCCTCGTTATATGTCTCGCGAGGAACACGACTCACAAGCGCCGCGAGGTTATTGACTGAAATCCACTCGAGCTTTGAATCGTCCTCGATAGCGGCGGGCAACGAGTCCGCGGGCAACTGCGCCGGTGCTGCACTTTCGGCGATACAGTAGACGTAAAAAGCAGGATCGCTCATGTTGACAGTATATCTCCCGCAAAGGCGCAAAGGCGCAAAGGAGAACGGTTTAACTTTGCGTCTTTGCGCCTTTGCGGGAAAACTTCTGCCACGCCTCAAAATGGCTCAGCAGATCTTTCGCGCCTCTGATCTCCCGCGGTTGCTGCGGCGCAAGAAACATCTCCACCGAGCGGCGCCGAAACCGAGTTTGAAACTCGCTAATAACCTCATCCTGCATCTTTCGTCTCGACTTGCAAAACTTGCAACTCCGCCGCGGCATCCGCCGGCGTAACTCCATTAATCAACAGTTTACGCAACGGCACTTTCAATTTCTCGAGCGACTTCGCCAGGTCGACAGTCTCCTCGAGACTCATTCGCTCCGGAATCGCCACACCGACAAACTCGCAACGCTCGCTGTCCGTCAGCAGCGCCAGCACTTTCTTGATGCTCTTCGATAGAGCCACCAGCTCTTCCGCGACCTGATTCGCGCGCATCACGTTTTGATACTTTAGCAGCAGCTTCATGAATGTTCTTATCCACGAGAGGGCCACCTGCGGCAATTCGAGAAAACGTATCAGGTGTCCGGTCGGCGCCGTATCGAGAATGATTGTGTGATAGCGTTTCTCGTCGAGCAGATCGCTGATCGTTCCGAGCGCCGCGATCTCGTCGATGCCCGGCGGAGTCAGTTCGACCAGCTCGCGCATCGCTTCGCGATCGAATTTGATCTCCATCCGCGAGCCGCCTGACAACGACGCAAACAGTTCATCGGTCCAGGATCGATAACGCTGCTTCAGTTCTTCAAACCACTTGCCCGGATCGATCTCCATCGCATCGAGATTCTCGTTGCCGGCAACTCCGCTCTTTAACTCACCAATGTCTTCGTCAAAACTGTCTGACAGCGAGTGGGCGGGATCGGTCGAGAAGATCAGCAACTTCTGTTTCGGATTTGCTGCGCGCAAGAGCGAGTGCAAACGCAGCGGCAGCCGTGGTCTTGCCGACGCCACCCTTTCCGCCGAAGATCACGATCTTGCGCGAGACCAGGGGAAACGGCTCGTCCTTTTCGACAGCAACGCTCTTTTTCGAACTCGAAGCGCGTTTCGTTGCCGGCGGTTTGAAGTCGCCGTTCCAGATCAACTTTCCGATCTGTTTCAAATCGTCAACTCCGCGGACTTCTTTCGCCATCAACGGCACGTAGTGAAATTGCAGATCTCTGAAAGACTTCGCGATCTGCTTGAGCCACGGCCGTTGAGTCGAACACGTGCGCGACAATATCGCAATCGTCGTGTTCCTGTTCCACGCGATTAACGATCAGATCCCGTCACCGGCACGCCTTGCTCGCGCAGCAGCTCGAGATATCTTTCCGTCTCGCGAACACTCATCGCCTCCGGAATCGTCACGAGTGCAAATCTGGTCTGCTCCTGGTCGTGAAGCAACTTGCGCACAGACTCGATTCTCTGGCTGAGATCGCGCAGGAAAAGATCGACTTCATCGGCGACCAGTCTGCGGCGCGCAAAATGGGCGACGATGTAACGATGTTTGTCGCCCATCAGATCGAGCGCTTTCACCATGCGATCGAAAACTTCCGGCAATCGCAGTAAACGTGAAGTGTGGCCGGACGGCGCCGTATCGACAACGATGTGCGCATACTTGCCCTGCGCGATCGAGTTCGCTCAATTCAAACAGCGACATCACTTCATCGAGACCGGGAAGAGAAAGACTCAACAGTTCGTTGATGTCTTCCTCGTCGAGCAGAGTTCCGCGTTCTGCGATCTCGGCGAGCACTTTGCCGTGCGCTTCGCGAAATCTCTCGAGCGCGAGGCTCGCGTCCATCTCATACGCAACCAGACGCGCGCCACGCAACTGTTTCACTTCAACCAGCCGGTTGCCGATTTTTATGTCGAGACTGTCGGATAAGGAATGAGCAGGATCAGTGGAGAAGAGGAGAATCGAATCGTTTCGTTTGAGTTGGTTGAGGAGAAAGAGAGCGGTGGCGGAAGCGGCGGTGGTTTTGCCGACGCCACCCTTGCCGCCAAAGAAGATGTAACGTGAAGCGCCGGGATCATTTTCCATTTTTGGAGTGCGGCGGCTTGACGCCGCTTTTATCTCGAACACGATCCACAAGAACAAAGCGGCGTCAAGCCGCCGCACTCCAAAATGGAAAATACTCACTCTCTCTCACCGAACCCACCTTCATCGTCGCCGCCAACTTCAATCACAAAACTCGACGAATCCTTCGTATGGATCGCTTCCTGCATCAGACCGAGTTGCCGCGCCTTGATCACTCGCAGCCGCGCAAACAGTTCCGCTTCACGTTCGTGGAATTCCTCGTCAGAGATCTCCTCCAACTCGTACCGCATCTGCAGCTCGAGCAGTTGCTCCTTGATCACGGTGTCGTCGTTCAACTCCTGATCGGCCATCTTTTGAATCTGGCCGAGGATGAACTTGAAACCGTTGACCGGCGCGAGAAGTAGATCGTCAATCAGAAACATTTCTTAATTGGGCCACTGCTTCGGTGGCTGTCGACCGGGCTGTGACTGAACGTTTGGCTCGAGCTTCAGACGAATATGAACGAAATTGTACGGCGGCCATGGGCCAGTGTACTTGAACGACAATTTGCCTTCGTACTTCGACGCGATCTCTTTCACCTTCTGATCAAACTCCGCCTCTCGATCGCGCTCGATCAAAAACGCCGCGTTCATGATCATGCGATCGCCGATCGGTTTATTGGCGCGCGAGGCCACGGCAGTATCGCGCAACTGCGAATAGACCTCGCGAATGTAGGCGTCAGCCTGGTCGGTCAATGCGGTTTCGATCAAACGTCCGAGTTGCATGCGCGCGAAATAAGTTGAGCCGGTAGTGCGCGAAGTAATCTGTTCTTTAAGATGGCGGATCTCGTCGTCTTTTTCTTCCAGCTCGAGCGTGACCTTATCGCGATCCCAATTCACCTTCAGTCCAAACTCAACCTTGCCTTCCATCTTCGCCAACACGTCGCGCAACGCGTCGTATGTTCCGCGAATCAGCTCGACGATGTCGTCTTCCGTGCGAAACAATGCGCCAAACGCCATCGGCAAAACCGTAAACTCACGCATGACGGTTTCGTTAACCTGCTCGTGCGCGAAAACGTTTTCGCGAGTTGGATCGTAGACCACGAGCGGCGTGTTTGAGACTACGGCAGCGAGACCCTTGTGCTGAACGGTGTAAACATCATCGCCGCGTCCGCCGATACCCATCGGACCAAAAGAACGCGGTTCGGAAGTTTCGATAATGCAGTAAATGTATTTGCCTTCCGGCACAGGCTCGGCGGAAGTTTGTTCCGCTTCACGACTTGATGTTTTAGGGTCTGCCATATTGTTTTAGGGTCGAAGAGAAGGGATATGAAATTACGGGCGAATGATAATCAGTTTATCTCGTGGTGTACAGTGGCTCGTTGAACTGATTCAAAACATAACTCAACCCCCGGATCGAAAACCGGATGATTGTGATGCAGCCGCCACTCAGCATTTATTGAATACTCCCAAATGTGACGTTGGCATAGACGTTGCTCATTCCACGGGTGCTGTTGGTAAATGGGTTTCCAAAGGTTCTCAGGAACAGTTCAAGAAGGAGATTTCGATCATGCTGTGGACAATTTTGGTGATTCTGTTGGTCTTGTGGCTGATTGGCCTGCTTTCAAATGTTGGTGGCGGCCTCATCCACCTGCTACTCGTGGTAGCCGTGGTTGTATTGATCATCAATTTGGTGACCGGCCGACGAGCAGTTTAGTCAAGGTTCTTCCCGACAAAGCGCAAAAGACGCAAAGAAGACCGTTACCAACGGTTAATTCTTTGCGTCTTCGCGTGTTTAGTCTTCTTTAGAAAAAGAACTTCCTCGCAAAGGCGCAAAGGCGCAAAGTGATATCTTTCTTAGGATTCTTTGCGGCCTTTGCGCCTTTGCGAGGAAAACCTTCTTCCGGGTTACTCAGACGGGGAAAGATCGCCGTTGGCAGGCCCCTGATAGACGTGACCTTCCGCACTGAAACGCGAGCCGTGACACGGACAATCCCACGTAAGCTCCGTTGAATTCCACGCCACAATACATCCCAGGTGCGGACACACCGCCGATAGTTTGTGAACCTGTCCGCTTTCGTCTCGACGAACGGCAACTTTCGAAACGCCGTCGCGCATGATCGCGCCCTCGCCGGGCTTCAGCTCCGACTCGGATTGAATATCACCGGCGGTGACGTAGTCTGCGTACTGACCCGCGACGTTGATGTTTTCCGATGCGTATTCAGGCAGCGACTTCAATCTTATTCTTGATGGACTGTAGAGGTCTTCCCACTTGTTCTTCCGGCCCTGGATCAAATCAGTCAGCAACATGCCGGCAATCGTGCCGTGCGTCATGCCTTGTCCGGAATCGCCCGTTGCTATGTAGACGTTATCCTCGTCGAGCGGATTCTTTCCGATGAACGCCAGACCATCCGCAGGCTCCATTACCTGCCCCGACCAGCGAAACTGAACTTCGCGCACCTGGGGAAAGCGCTCCCGCGTCCACTGCTCCAACCGTTCATAACGTTCCTTACCGTCATTCGCCTGGCCGGTTTTATGATCCTCGCCGCCAACAATTAAAACGTCGTGATCTTCATCTGATTGCAGACGCACGTAGTGATACGGATCTCCCGTGTCCCAGTAGAGCGCACGAGTGATCGAGCCTTTCGGCACCGTCACTCCAATCACATAGGTCACGTAGGGAGCCTGCTTCGTGTGAATCGCGACGCGATCGTTTACGGGAGTGTTTGTTGCGACAACAATTACTTCGGCGCTGACGACTGGACCGTGCGTGGTTTCGACCCGGGCTGAGTCGCCGCCCTCGATCTTCGTTGCGTGAGTTTGTCCGAAAATTCGTCCGCCATCACGCATCACCGCTCTCGCCAGGCCATTCATGTACTTGAGCGGGTGAAATTGAGCCTGTTTCCGAAAACGCAGCGCGGGTCCGGTGTCAAACGAATCAATCGGCGCTCGCGCGACTTTGTCGACGTCGAGCAGTCCGGCACGATGCGCGGCAGTTAACTCATCATCGAGCAAGTTGATTTCGTCAGGTTTTGCAGCGAAAAGATATCCATCGAGCCATTCGAAATCGCAATCAATCTTTTCGTTCTGAACGAACTGGCTCACTTTGTAGATCGCGGCCGTGTGACTTTCCGCCGTGTGACGCGAAGCTTCAGCACCATGAACTTTTTCGATTTCGACGTAGCGATCGTCGTAGGCATTGGTCAGATGTGCGGTTGTACGTCCGGTCATACCTCCGCCAATCGGACCATCGTCCAGAATGACGACGGAACGCCCTTCACGTCCGAGCAGATATGCGGTCGACAGGCCGGCAATCCCCGCCCCAACGATGCAAACGTCAGTGCGGATGTTTTCCCTGAGCGGGGATTGTTGTGGCGTGTTCGTCGTAGCCATCCATAAGGATGTGCTCGCCTGTGAATCGTCTTTCATAAGTATTGCCAGTTGGCGATTGCCGATTTCCAATGCGCTTACAAATCGGCAATTGGCAATCGACAATCGGCAATCATGTTTACTTGGCTGGAGTTCCGATATTGACGTCGATCTTCTTGTCGCCGCCAAACCATCGTCCACCAAAAACAAACAACGCGGCTATCACAAGGATTACGAAGATCACGAGAACTGCTACGATTCCTGTGCTTGCAGCACTGCTACTATTTTCTGCCATCTTTTTTCTCCTCGTTATTTGAAGCGGACCTGAACCGCACTCAGCCCGCGGTTGTTTCACCTCCGAGCAATGTCAGAACTTCTCCGGTCACATAACTCGAATCGACTTCCGAAGCAAAATAAACAAACGCCGGCGCAATCTCTTCAGGTTGTGCGGGCCGTTTCATCGGCGTGTCAGCGCCAAATTCCGCGACGTCTTTTGGTTCTTTATCCGCCGGATTGAGCGGGGTCCAGACTGGCCCAGGCGCAACACAGTTCACTCGAATTCCCCGCTCTACCAGATTCTGGGCCAATGACTTTGTAAACGCGTGAATGGCGCCCTTCGTCGATGCGTAGTCGAGCAGTTGCTTGCTGCCCTCGAGACCGGTGATCGATCCGGTGTTGACGATCGCGCTTCCCTCTTCCAGGTGTGGCAGCGCCGCTTTGGTCATGTAAAAGTAGGCGTAGATGTTTGTCTTGAACGTGCGGTCCCACTGCTCTTCCGTAACGTCTTCGAGCGTTTCCTGATGTTGTTGAAAGGCAGCGTTATTGACCAGGATGTCGAGCTTGCCAAATTCCTTCACCGTTTTTTCGACCAGTCTTTTACAGACTCTCGGATCACGCACGTCGCCCGACATAGCAAACGCGCGCTGGCCCTCCGCTTCTATCGCACGTTTAGTTTCTTCCGCGTCGACCTTCTCTTCTTTCAAAAACGTGAAAGCCACATCCGCGCCTTCCCGCGCGAATAGAACGGCGACCGCTCGCCCGATGCCTGAATCGCCGCCCGTTACGAGCGCTACTTTCTCTTTAAGTTTTCCAGCGCCGGAATATAGAGGCGCGGCGTATCGCGGCCGGGGTTTGAGTTTCGCTTCGATACCAGGCTTGCGCTGGTGTTGTGGCGGCATCGGAGACATCGGCTCCTGAAGCCGTTTTGTTGACTTCTTCGGTTTTTTACTCGGCATCGCTGCTCTTATTTTTTCTTCGCGGCGGCTTTTTTTCCGCCCTTACTCGAAGCGCTGCGATTCTCTTTCTTTCCACGACCGCTGCCGCTTTTCTTTCCACCACCTGATTCTTTGTTCACAGTGGCCCAGGCTCGTCGCTCGGCCTCTTTCTTCGAGACGCCTCTGTCCTCGTAGCCCTCTTCGATGTGTTCAGCTTTGCGTTTCTGCTTGTCCGTATAACTGGACTTGTCTCCTCTTGGCATTTTTCTCCCTCCCTGGTTCGTTACTTCCTTCGCATGTTGAGCAAATCACGATCCTTCGCGTGTGAGTTCGCGTGATTCTGCTTTAAACCTCCGCGATTTTGCTTCGAATGTGTGCTGGCATCGTGCTTGCGCCGAAGGTGCCGCGGGTGAGATTTAGGGTTTCAAGTGCCCCGGAATTAAACAACTACGGGTTTGCGCTGTACAGGAAACCTACACTTAAGGAGGGTAGTAGATGCCGAAGAAGACAGACAAAAGTCATCGTGAATTAATTGATACCGGTACAGACAAGCGCTTCGTCAGGAGAGATGAGCAGGGGCGGTTTGAAGACGTCGCGGACGTGGGACGTTCTCTTTCACGCGATCGCCAACAGCAGGCTAAAACAAAAGTTCCACCGGGGCAGGGTGATCGTGGAGATCAGAAAAAGCGATGAACTTCATTGCCAATTGCCGATTGCCAATTCGTGTTTGAGCGATTGCAAATCGGCAATCGGCAATTGGCAATCGGAAATCTTTCTCACGCTGGGCGAGAGGTTCGCTTCTCGCCGCTCGTTTTTCTAAGTCGTTGAAAATAATCGTTAAGCATTCGAGCATGACAAATCAGGCACATCTGTTCCGGCGTTTCCTCATTGGTAGATCGGATTACCGCGCCACACCAGGCGCAGAGAATCTCGAATCGAGCCGAACGAGCATTTTCCAAATTTCCATCGTTTTGAGGATGTATAGATTTACTCAACTGAACCTTCCTAACTGACCAGATCTACAAATGCGCAAACAAATCCTGTTCCGGCGGCCGGGGCCGTCTACACTTAAATGACAAATGTCGAACGTCTCCAGAACATTGGCATCAAAAGACTCGGCACTCCCAAGCGAGGCTTTCGCTATCGATCGCAAAACGGCCGGCTGACCAGCGCCGATCTAAAAAGAATCTACGAGCTGAAAATCCCACCGGCGTGGACTGACGTCGCCGTCAACCCAGCCGCAAACGGAAGATTGCAGGCGGTTGGCAAAGACACCGCGGGTCGCTGGCAATATCTCTATCATCCAAACCACAGGCGTGCTCAGGAGCTGCGGAAATTCCGGCGCATCGTGAAGTTTGCTCAGGCAATTCCCAGGATGCGCGGTACCGTGGCTCGTCATTTACGACAACCGGGGCTGAGCCGCGAACGCGTGCTTGCCGCTGTTCTGCGAATCCTCTCGACCTGTTTCATGAGACCGGGAAGCGAGGTTTATGCGAGTGAGCACGGCAGTTATGGCATCGCAACTCTTCGGCGTAAACACGTAAAGGTAAAGGGCGACCTCATCGAGTTTGACTTCCCTGGAAAGTCAGGCGTGCGACAGCAGCGACAGTTACGCGATCGCCAGGTTGCGCGAGTGATTCGCCGCACACTGAAAGTTCCGGGCTACAACGTATTCAAATATGAGAATGGCGATGGAAAAGCGGTTGCGGTAACTCGACGTCACGTCAACGAATACATCAAGGAAGTGATGGGTTCGAGTTTCAGCGCGAAAGACTTCCGCACGTGGGCCGGAACGCTCGTATGTGCGTGCGCGCTTGCGCGCGACGGCAGCGACATTCCGCAACAAAAGATCGCAAAGAACAAGAGAATCGTCGCGGCGATCAAAGAAACGGCGGAAGTCCTGGGAAATACTCCCGCCGTGTGTCGCGGATCTTACGTTTGCCCCGAAGTGATCAATGCATTTGAAAAAGGTCGGATTATCGACAGTTCTTTTGGCAGCCTCGACGACTTGATCGGTTTCCGGGGGAGTGGTTTGCACGATGCGGAGAAGGCGCTGTTGAAGTTTCTGAAGCGCGGAATCAAATGATGGCACTGATCTTGCCGCTCGATTCGCACGAGCAATTTTGTGTTCGGATACTTAGCAAGGAGAAAACTGAATGGAAGGACCATTAAGAGGAATATTGGCCGGCGCGGCGGCGTGGAAGTTTGGTGGCGGATGCATCTCCAGCATTTTGATTTTTATTATTGTCTTCTGGGCATTGGGCTACGTTAACTGCTAACGGGATTGCAAGACGGCCACAAAAGGCACAAGAACACAAAGGAATTTTTGAGGCATTTGTGATTTGTGCTTCTTTGTGGCTGCCATCACTGTTACCAACTGACAACGAGTTCTTCGGCTTCCTGCCAGACGGGCAGGTTTTGCCGGATTGCACACCGGTACAGTTTCTCCGGTTCGCCGATCAGAAAACCTGCGCCCCTTACAACTGTTGTGATCGGATCTTCAGGCATCGTCGCGCGAAGCTGGAGTTCGGTTTGCAAACGATCCTTCAGTCCCTTTAACAGCGAGCCACCTCCGGTGAGAATCATTCCGGAGTAATAGATATCGGCGACAGCCTCGGGTTGCGCGTCTTCGATCACGCGGCGAACGCCCGTGACTATTTCACTGATCACCGGTTCGAGCGCCTCGCGAATCTCTTCAGCAGTGATGTGAACCGCGCAAACAAAACCGTCACTCAACTGCTTTCCTACAAGTTGAACTTTACGTTCGTCAACCGGTATTTCGTTATCACTCAGCGCGCCCAATTCTCTCTTCAGCGCTTCTGCTGTATATTCGCCGATTTGCAGACAGTAGTTCGCGCGAACATAGTCGCGAATAGTCTCATCCATGGCGTTTCCGGCGGCCGTCAAACTCATCGAATGAACTACGCCGCCGGAGGCGACGATGGCGATGTTGGTCGTGCCGCCGCCGATATCGATGACGAGATGCGCGCGTTCATCTTCGAAACATAGTCCCGCGCCGAGACCCGCGGCGAGTCCTTCGTCGACCAGGTCAATGCGTCGTCCACCTGCATCATGTGCGGCATCGCGAACTGAACGTTGCTCAACCGCGGTCGCTGATCCGGGAATACCGACGACGAAATGTCCACGTCGATATCCATCGGTAACTTTCCCGATGAACGTGCGCAACATTTTTTGGGCGACTTCGAAATTGAAAATCGTGCCGGAGCGGATTGGTCGATGGACCTCGATACCGCGCGGCTCGCGGCCGAGAAGTTTCAATGCTTTGTGGCCTACACAAACGACGTCGCCATTGTAGCGATCGATCGCGACCACCGAAGGCTCATTCAGGAGTATTCCCCGGTGCGGTTGATAGATGAGGGTGTTGACAGTCCCAAGATCGATTGCGAGTTCGTTTTTAAAAAACTTCTCGATAAATTTCACGGCGACGATTCCTCCTCCGAAAGGGCAGGTCAAAAAAAAGGAAGCGGTGGTCACCTCCGAGCGGCAACTCGTATGCCTCAACAAATGACTATTCTCGGCCGGGGGATGTCTTTGGAAGAAGGAAAGATCGATTAACCACGCATTTCCAGACGGCGTACGACATCTGTGCGGTGAGGACGTGGATCGTATGACTTTCAAGCATTCAGGATGACTGCCGCTTCATGAGTTCGCAGAGATGATCGAGGCCGAGCGCCGCGTCCGGACCGAGATCGATGCCGATCACGCGACATCCGCGTTTTGCGAGCGCACGGTAATCGCCGAGTGCCTGCGCCTGCTTCAGAATGCTGAACGTGTATGGCTCTCCCGGCACGGCGAAGTCCGTTTGATCGTTGGCGATGATCTGAAAAAACACTCCCGTATCTGGTCCGCCCTTGTGGAGTTGTCCGGTTGAGTGGAGAAATCTTGGACCATAGCCAATCGTCACCGCGCATTTTGTCGCGTCGCGAAGCTGGGTCCTGACTTCCTGAAACTTGCGATCGATGTCCTGAGTTTCCTCGATGTAATTCAGGAAGGCGATGTAATCACCCGGCTTGATCGTCGCCAGGTGTGCACTTAAAACTTCGGCGATTGAATTCCCTGGCGAATCAACGTCGCCATAAATCGTCACCACATCGTCAGCGGCAAGCTCATCGCGCTGGTCCAGGTGACCACGTCTCTCAAAACTGCTCAGCAACTCCTTTGTAGCGTCCTTTGCTTCCTGCACGTTCGGCTGGTCGAACGGATTTATACCCAGACGCCAGCCGGCACAGGCAGTGGCAAACTCCCATACAAAAAACTCCGCGGCGAGATCGTTGGGGCTGGAGAGTTCACGATAGATGATCGGATGACCCGCACGAGCGAGTGCTTCGAGTTTTACTTTTGTCTCAACTGAAACAGGACCAATCGAGATGGAGACAAATAGACGATCGTCGCCATAAACCTCCGGAGATCCCAGCGATTCACCGTTGACCGGAAGTATTCCCTTGTCTTGCTTACCGGTGCTTTCGGCGACGAGTTGCTCGATCCACAGACCCAGCGTTTCGATTGGCTGATCGATCACAAGCGTCAACTTATCGCGCCCCGTGTTAGCGCATTCGCCCATGATCGTGCCGAGTTCGAGGGCATCGTTTGGAGCTGTCGCACACGCTCGCGCCGCCTGTCTCGCCGTTTCGAGGAACGCGTGAATATCCAACCCCATCAACGCGGCTGGGACCATGCCGAAGTAAGAAAGGGCCGAGTATCGTCCGCCAATGTCCGGCTGGTTGAGAAAGATACGTTGAAATTTTAGTTCTGAGGCTGTGTCGACGAGTGGAGAACCCGGATCGGTGATCGCGACAAAGTTATCACCGGGAGTCTCGCTGAGTTTGCTTACTTCGTCGAACCAATACTTGTAGAAGACGTTTGGCTCAGTTGTACTTCCGGATTTTGACGCGATTATGAAAAGACAGTGCTTCACGTCGATCCGTTGCGCGAACCCGGCAATGACGTCAGGGTCCGTCGAGTCGAGCACCAGCAACTCAGGAAATCCGGACTGCGGACCAAACGTTCTCGCCAACACCTCGGGACATAAAGACGATCCACCCATGCCACAAACCATCACATGTCTAAAGCCGCGGTTTCGAATCGAGTCCGCAAACTCGCGCAATTCGTCAACAACTCCAATCATCTCGTCGGCTACAGTTAACCACCCTAAAGACTTCCCAATGATCGCAGTGCCCGCCTCGTCCGATTTCCAAAGCGAGACATCCTTGCGCCAGATCCGTTTGACGACGTCGTCAGTTTCCGTTGCCGCAACGGCCGTATTAACGCGATCGACGAGTGGACCAGGTTCAATTACCATTCGATTCATGGCTGGCTTTTATCCTTCTGCAAGTAGACACCTCTGAACGAAGAAAAGTCTCCCTCGCAAAGGCGCAAAGGCGCAAAGAAAGCCCTTCAAAACGCGGTAGCGCTTTGCGCCTTTGCGTCTTTGCGAGGCAGATCTTCTTTGACAGAGGCACTTTTCGTGCAAAGTCTCCTTACTTTTAGACTGTGAGCAAGCAGTGTAACATTCTCTTTCTGAGAAAGAAGGCTCCATGAAAAGCAATTCCAAACAGGCGCTGATCGTGGTCGACGTGCAGAATGATTTTTGTCCCGGAGGCGCATTGGCCGTGCCGCACAGCGATGAGGTAATCGAGCCGCTGAACCAGCTTATCGATGAATTTCTCGAGCGCGGCGCTCCGGTTTACAAAAGCCGCGATTGGCATCCCCTGCAGACAAAACATTTTCAGGCTTACGGCGGCACCTGGCCGGTGCATTGTGTTCAGAACACTGAAGGCGCCGAGTTTCATTCCGCGCTTCGCGACGATCCGCGCATCGCTGTGATCTCGAAAGGCCTCGGCGACAAAGATTCCTACTCTGCATTCGATGAGACCAATCTCGCCGCCGAACTTCATAAACAGGATATTGAAGAAGTTGTGGTCGGTGGACTCGCAACGGACTACTGCGTCAAAAACACCGTTCTCGACGCGCTGAAGAACGGATTCAAAGTCAAAGCAGTAAAGAACGCCATGCGTCCCGTCGAAGTGCAACCGGGCGATGGCGATCGCGCCCTCGAAGAAATGCGTAACGCCGGAGCTCAGATAATTTCCACGGACGAATCTGCGTAACCTGTCGATAGCCTGCTTATGGGAACTCTCAACATCGATCGCTACCACGCCGCGATGGGCGATGCATCGTTTAAAGATGTCACGCGGCTTCACGATCGGGCGGCTGAGTGATGCTGAAGCAACGTTCTACATCACCCAGCGCAAGCTGCCGTTTGCGCCCTGCCTGGGCCACGAACGCCTGGTGCGTCTGTTAGTCGACAGCCAGATCGATCGTCCGCGTTTGCGTTTTCTCGAACAGGATCGCGGCGGGCTGCAACTCTTCGCCAAAGCAATCGAAGACATTCAGTTCGTCGGCAAGATCCGCGCGGTACGGCCGGGAACAATTGTTTTCGCGAACGAGCCTTTTGCGGATATCAGCGGTGCGTTTGGACTGACTCAGGCGCAGGAGATCAAGTTTGAGCACGCGTTTGATCTACCGATGACGACCGCGAGTACGGCGCTGCAGTTTCGCATGGCGGCCGGGGACGATCGCTGGCTTTCAGACTTCTCTCTCCGTCGCAACGGCGACATTGAACGAGCCGTCGACATCGCCGTCTACGCCTTCATCGGCGGTTTCAACGACACTTCAAATCTCGAAGCCGCGCACCGCCTCGATATTCCCGCCGTGGGAACTCAAGCTCACTACTGGCAACAAGCCTATGTCGAGTTCATGGACCATCCCGAGATCGACCCACGCACCGGAAAGCCGAAACACTTCGAGCAGGTTGCTTTCGAACGCTGGCTCGACGCGAATCCAAACGGCACAACGCTCCTGCTCGATACGATTAACGTCTACTTGGGCGCGATTCACGCTGCGATGGCCGCAACTTCCAACGACGCTCGCCGTCATGCGTTCAAAGGCTTTCGTGTCGACTCCGGTAATCTCGCGGAACTCGGCGACTGGTGCCTGCGCTTCTTCGCCGCAAATGGCTTGCCCGGTTTACGTGCAAACCTCACCGGCGATCTCACCGTGGACAAAGTCAAACAGATCGTAGCCAGGTTTCCACAAGTTGGCGGCTTTGGCATAGGAACAAAACTATCGAGTGAGATTCCGAAAGTTGCCGGGGTGATTTTCAAACAGTGTGTGATGAAAGACCGGCCGACACTCAAAGCTTCCAACTCGGAAGACAAGATCACTCTTCCGGGACGGCTGCAATTGTTCCGCGGCAGCGACGACCAGGGAAAATATGTCGCCGACGTCATCGGGCTCGATAGTGAGCAGATCGAAATTCCCGGAGCAGTGAAAGTCGAACGGTTACTGGTCCCGTTCTGGGAAAATGGACAACACTCGGCAATCCCTTCGATCGTGAAGCAAAAGGTGTTTGTCGAAGAACAGCGCCGGCGCTTCACAAACATCGAAGGCTACGAGTGCAAGTTGAGCGATAAGCTGCGGCAGCTTCGCGATGAGATCGTCAGGCAAATGCACGTGGATAACTCCGGTTGGCAGAAAGTACTGAACATCCCGGAGACAATTGCAGAAGAGATTAGGCCACCAAGAAGCACATAAAGCACAAATGCATCAGAAATTGATTTGTCGTTTATGTGCTTCTTTGTGGCTAATTCTAGTCGCCGCCTGCGCCTGCCTGGACTTCTTCTTCGGGTGTGGCTTCACGAGTGGGTTTGCGTCGCGGCTTTAGTCTTTCCACGATTCCATGAGCGAATCCGGCGCTGCTTCCCGCAAAGCGGCGCCAACGCGCAGTGGCTTTTAGATCGTCCAGCAGCGAATAGACCACCGGCGTCGCGATCAACGTAAGCAGCAGCGACAGTGTCTGCCCACCAATAACGACGATCGCGATCGAGCGACGCTCTTCGGCGCCCGGGCCAGTGCCCAAAGCAAGTGGCAACATACCCGCAACAAGCGCAAGCGTCGTCATCAGAATCGGACGCAAACGATCGCGATTGCCCTGCATGATCGCTTCGTACCGTTCCATACCCTTCTCACGCAGGCTGTTCATGTGATCGATCTGAAGGATCGCGTTCTTCTTCACTACCCCGAACAAGACGAGTATCCCGAGCGCGGAATACAAATTGAGCGTGTCCCCCGTTCCCCACAACGACAGGAGGGCAAACGGCACAGACAAAGGCAAACTCAGCAGGATCGTGAGCGGGTGCACGGTACTTTCAAACTGTGACGCGAGAATCATGTACATGAAGATGATCGAAAGTATGAACGCCCAGATAAACTCCGTAAAAGTTCTTTCGAGCTCTCGCGCACGTCCCGAAACCGTGGTGGTATAAGCAATCGGCAGGTTCATTTCACGAACCGTTTGCCGCAGTGCCTCGATACGATCGGCAAGCGCATAGCCGGGTGCAACCGAAGCTCGCACCGACACCTGTCGCTCGCGGTCCAACCTGTCAATTCGCGAAGGACTGGTATCACGATCGATATTCACCACATTGTCCAGTCTGACAAGTCCGCCACGCGACGATGGAACATACAGACGGCTAATCGTCCCCACGTCGGTTCGGTCCGCTTCAGTGAGCCGCAACTGCACGTCGTAGTCTTCGTTAATCTGCTCATCCCTGAACCGCGACGCCTCTTCTTCACCGCCAACCATCAGGCGCAAACTGGTGGCGATATCGGAGGTATCAACGCCGAGATCCGCGGCTCGATCGCGATCGATCCGCACGCGCAGTTCCGGCTTGTTCAGTTTCAAAGTGGTATCAGCATCTACGATGCCGCCGAGTTTTTCAGAGCGCTCGACCAAATCGTCCGCATAACCGGCGAGTGCGACGATATCAGGACCACGAAAGACGAAATCGATGTCCGTGCGGCCGCCTGCTCCGAAGTTGAACGACTGCCCGTTACGCACACCAGTACGCATCGGCGCGTATTTCTGAAGTCGCCGGCGAACTTCCGACATCACATCCTGCTGCGTGTAGTTTCCCTTGAACGCGTTGAAAGGATTGCCCTTCTTCGTCTCAGCCCATAACTTCGAAAAAGAAAGCGTGCGCTCTTCGTGCGGAGCGATGCGCACGTATGCGCCGCCCTGGTTTACGCCGCCGAGGAAACCGCCGCCCGCCGAAGACAGGACCAGCCTGACGCCCGGTGTTTCGAGAATGTCTTTCTCCATCGCGGTGATGGCCTCGTTCATCACGGCGAGGTTCGTTCCTTCGGGCCCGTTGACGTTGACTTCAAACTCAGCCTCGTCCACGTTGGTCGGGATAAACTCCTGCTTCACCGCGCGATAAAGGGGAATACTCGTCAACACCGTTACAATCGCGATGAGGGCAACCGCCAAACGATGCCGCATTGCGAACGCGAGCAGGTACGTGTATGAGGCGTCGATCCAGCGATAAAAACCACGGCGCGAAGCCGGAGACTCGTGACCACCCTTAGCATCGCTGACGCGAATTAACCGCGAGCTCATCATCGGCGTGAGGGTGAACGAGACCAGCAAGCTGACCATGATCGCGACGGCCGCGGTGATGCCAAACTGGTAGAGAAAGCGTCCTGAGATGGACGACATGAAAGAGACGGGCAGAAAAATTACGACGAGCGACAGAGTTGTAGCCAGTACGGCAAGACCAATGTCTTTAGTCGCTTCTTTCGCCGCTTCTTTCGCCGCGATTCTCTTCTCTTCAATGAAACGGAATATGTTTTCGAGAACAACGATCGCGTCGTCGATAACCACGCCGACCATCAGCACGAGCGCAAGCATCGTGACGCTGTTGAGGGTGAAATTGAGCGCCTTCATCATCCCGAAAGTCGAGATAACGGAACACGGGATAGCGACGGCGGCGATCAGCGTCGAGCGCCATGAGCGCATGAACAGCAGCACGACCAGGCTCGCCAGGATACTGCCGAGTATCAAGTGAGTCTGAATTTCATGTAGCGCCGCTTCGATGTAGCGCGACTGATCGCGAATGATCTCCAGCTTCACGTCTTCGGGAAGCTGAGCGCTGACACGCGGCAGGGCTGTCTTGAGACCGTTGATTACTTCAACCGTGTTGGCGCCGGACTGGCGTCTGATGTCGAGCGTGACTGTGGGAGTTCCGTTGAGACGCGAGAACGAACGCTGCTCTTTCGTTCCGTCTTCCACGCGGCCCACGTCGCGAAGTTTGACCGGGGCGCCGTTGACGTTGGCGATCACAAGATCGTCAAACTGGCGCGGGTCGGTAAATCTCCCGAGCGTGCGGAGCGTCAGCTCTTCTTTTCCGGTCGTTACGTTACCGCCCGGCACGTCTGTATTCTGGCGCTCGAGCGCTTGCCTGATCTGCGCGATCGATATCTGGTAAGCAGCAAGACGTTCAGCATCGATCCAAACGTTGATAGCGCGATCCAGACCACCAACAACGCGAACTTCGCCGACGCCGCCGATGCGTTCGAGCTGCACGCGCACGGTTTTGTCCGCGAGTTCGGTCAGTTCTCTGAGCGAACGATCGGCGGAAAGCGCAATCGTGAGCACCGGTGTGCTGTCGTTATCAAACTTCTGAACGACGGGAGGCGTCGCATCTTCCGGAAGACGACGGCCGAGGGTATTAACGCGGTCGCGCACGTCCTGCGCGGCTGATTCCAGGTTGCGATCGAGTTTGAAGGTCGCGATAACGAGCGCGGTTCCCTGCCCCGAAACCGAACGCAATTCGCTGATACCATCAACCGTATTGATTACTTCTTCGAGTTGCTGTGTAACTAACGATTCGACTTCCTCAGGCGCAGCACCGGGAAGACCGACACGAACAGACACGGTCGGCAGGTCAACGGAAGGAAAACGATCGACGCCAAGCCGGAAAAAACCCGCCGCCCCAACTACGACCAACGACAACACGATCATCGTTGCGAAGACAGGACGGCGAATACAGATTTCGGCTAGTTTTTGCAATTCGGTGTTTTACCTTTGCTCCGGAGGAGCAATATGTCTATAGCTCCCAGATCAAACGTTCCCTCGCTCCGTTAGGAGCGACATGTAACATCGCGCTCATGACGGAGCGCGATTCTTAAATCGGTTGGGCTATAAACATTGTGCTCCTACGGAGCACTCCACTAACGTTAGTCAACCACTTCGACAGCCTGCCCTGATTGCAGGTTGCCCGGATCGACGATCACTTTTTCACCCACGGATATTCCAGCTACGATCTCAGTAAACTCGGTGTTGCGGCGGCCGGTCGTGATCGGTTTCTCCAAAGCCTTGCCGTTTTGCACCACAATCACCTTTTCAATGCCTGCAAACGTGACGATCGCGTTGTTCGGAACTGTCACCGCCATCTTCGCGTCGTTAGTCACGATTTCAGCGTGCGCGAAAGAGCCGGGCCGGAGTTTGCCGTTGTTTCGGACATCAGCTTCAACCATCAGCATCCGGTTTTGCTCCGCGATGACGGGGCTCAGTCGCATAATCTTGCCAAGATAGACATTCGTATCGCCGTCGACGGTCACACGAACATCCTGACCCGGGCGCACGGTATGCGACTCCCGCTCCGGTATTTCAGCTCGCAAGCGCAGCGGATCCATTCTGACGATATTGACGACGGGCGCGCCCGCCGCAAGATATTCTCCGACGCTCGTGCGCTTCTCCTGAACTATGCCGTCGAGGGGCGCAGCGACAGCGGTATCTTTCAGTTGCTGTCTTGCGAGGGCCAGTTCCGATCGTCGCTGCGCGAGTACACCCTGTCGATTCCTAATCTCTTCGTAAGCGTCCTGATATCTGCCTTCGGCGACTTTGAAAGTCGCGTTTGCGGTATCAAATTCCGCCTTGGCAATCACGCCCTGTTCAACCAGCCGCGCCGCTCGGTCGCGGTTATGTCGAGCTTCGTCAAGAACGGCGCGCGCCTGTCGCACAGTCGCGGTCTTTTCCGGATCGACGCGATCGTCGGGTCCATCGGGAGCAAGTCCAAGACGCGCACGCGCCTGCGCCAGGGAAGCTTCTGCCTGTTGCACGCGCAGGCGATAGTCTTCCGAATCAACATACGCCAGGATTTGTCCGCGAGAGACAACACTTCCGAGGTCTACGGAAAGCACGCGCACACGACCCGGAACTTTCACACTGACTGTTGTTTGATCGTAGGCGGCAAGTGTGCCGTTTGCGGTTACGGTCTCGCCGAAGGGAGTTTCGGCGACGGCGGTAGTCTTTACCTTACGAGCCTCTCTCTGTTCACCCGGACGCTGGCCCTGTCGCTGCGAGGCCTGGTAATCACTCTTGCACGACGTCAAAAAAAGCGCCGCCAATAGCAGCGGCACTCCTATGTAAAAAATCTTCGTGTAAACCATCCTTTGCAGTCTAACATGCGAGCGAGCCAAAGCTGGAATGCCTAACTCTCATCGATGGACCTCAAAAACCACGCCGGATCAGATACGACATCTTGATAAAAAACGTCCGCTCGCTACGCCGGAAACCGGGGACGATCTGTCTCGTAAATGGATGCAGGCTGTCGTAGTTCAGATCGTCGTTATAGCCGGCATAGAAAGCTGTGCCCGGACTCGGCGTCCACCCTAAAAGCGCCTGCGATCTCAAACGCGAGTTTAGGGTGTTGTAGTCAAGAATCAATCGCGCGAAAGTGGCTTTTGTAAATTGATAGGTGCCGCGAGCAGTGAGGATATTGACGTTAAAGGCCACGCGATCGTTATCGTAACGTCTCAGACGCTGGCTGTTGATGCTGAATGAGTGCGCAGCTCGTTGGTGGGTTGATAAGTGATTCCGCCCGAAAACTGAAGCAGATTACCGCGGCCCGGATCGAGTGGAGCAGTCGCGGTGCAGACTGCGGGCCGGTTCTGGATGTTCGGATCACACTTCCCTTCCGCCGTCGCTGTGGCTTTTGCATCCGCGAGCTCCAGGGCAAACGGGCTGACACGCGGGTACTTGTTCCCGTTGCCGAAGTCGAAATCAAAGTGGCCCCAGCGGTGCGTGACCTGGCCATTAAACTGAATCTTTTTACTGAAGTTCGAACCTGCATAGAACGATAAGTGCTGCTTGTTCGAGGATCGCTCGTTGCTCTCGCCAAAAAACGTGCACGCCGGGCGTCGCTGGTCCGCGGGCTTATTAAAATCGAGTCCGCCCGGATCGCACGGCTTCGCCTCACGTGTTGGCCCAAACTCATGATCGAAAAGACGTTCGTAACCCGGTTCCCACCAAACTCCAACCCAACTGCTGCGCGGCAGATGACAACTCAACCAGGCTCTCGCTCTCCCAGATATACATCCGGCCCTGCCAGTCGTAATCGGCATGGGTGGAGTTATGAACGTGATAAGAGATGATCTTCTTCTTCGGATTCGGATCGGAGTTGTAACGAAGTGAAGCAAAGTTGAAATTAGAATTTGTGCGCTGGAAGAAACCGACATCGGCACGATAGTCCTGCGTGAATCCTTCGCCGTAAAGTTCCCAACCCCAGTTTCGTCCGGAAACGTTGTAACTAACCGTGTAGCCGAAACCGTTCCCGGTGCGATAACGACTGACGCCATCGTCGGCATCGAAGAAGAAGTTGCGCGAGGTTGTTCCTAAAAACTGAAAGCGTCGTCGTCGTTTGCTCATTCGAGACGAAAACGTCCATCTATTCCCAGCACCTGATTGTGTTTCTCGATGAAGTTATAACTCGTGGCCAGCATGCCGATCGAGTTTTCTTTGCCGATGTCGCGTTTCAAACGAAGCACGCCGATGTGTGCGTTCTTGTCGACAAAGCGTTCGTTGTTGCAGATTGTGTCCGGCTTAACGATGCGCAGGTCGAAACAGGAATTCAACGCGCCGCGATCGTCGGCGCTGAGATTCCCTGGTCCATTGTCGCTGGCGACCATCAATCCGAAAGTGTTTCGCCCGACTTTGCCCGTCGTTTTAACGGCGACGTCCGGATCGACGATCGAGCGCGTGTGGACCGCGGTTATCGGCGTTTGAAAGATGTCGATGCCTTCGAGAAAGAACGGGCGCTTCTCCGGAAAGAAGATCGGAAAACGCTGGTTGGCCGTGACCACAAGTTGATCTGCTTCGACCTGAGCGAAGTCAGGATTGATAGCGAGGTCTACCGTGACTGCCGAACTCGGGATGAATTTCGCGGTCAGTCCGGGATCGAACCGCGACCGGCTCGTTCACAATGCCGGCCAGGATCTATTGCCGCTGGTCGAGCGGCTGAAACGAACGCACGAACCGGCTGTTTTGAGAAACCGTCAAACTCGGAATCAGTTCGATTGCGCGTTCGACGGAAATGCCTTCGAGACCAGTCAGGTGTCCGGCCTGGCTCAAGTTGCTGTCAATACTGCGCGAGAAAGGCATCCATGAATCGAGTTCGTTTTCAAAGCGCTTGATGCGACGGAAGAAGTGCGCTCCCCAGAGTTTTCCCTTGCCTGCTTCGAATCGAAGTGACTTGAAAGGAATCGCAATCTCGACGTTGAAGCCGGTTTCGTGAACGATGCCTTTCGACTCCATCAGCAGGTCGACACTGAAGTCTTCGCCACGTCCTTCGGTGAGAATGCCGTCGCCCTGAATTCCGAATGGATTGAAAAAGACTTCAAATGCTTTTCGTTTGTCGTTGAAGGTGTCGAGAAAGAAACCGACGTAATCGTCCTGAAAGATATTGTCGCGCTTGGCGACAGTTGCGCGCACTTTGTCAGGCTCGTCAGTCGCTTTGAAAGCGATGTAGAGAAACTTGCGGATCGAATCCGAGCAAGACTTCGGTCGGGCGTGAAGGCAGGAGTGTTGTCGCCGGGCTGAATCTGATAGAAGTCTTTCAGCACGACCGCCTTTTGCCAAACTTCTTCATCAAGCTTGCCGTCGATTACCGGCGGTTTATCAAACTTTGGACAATAATCGGTTGCGACTTCTCAGGCGGAACAACAAAGCTTCCCTTGGCAGCGCGCGGCGTTGTTTGAGTGACGCTCGAGCGGAGAGGGGCGGGTTTGCGGCGGCGGTCGCTTCGGGAGTTGCGGCAGTTACCACTGCGGGCGGCGGCGTTGTTTGAGCATTGGCGTAAACGATCAGGATACTGAAGATCAGAACAGAAGCTACGTGGGAGATGGGCGCTGATCGTCATTAAGATCTTCGAAGAAAAGTTTTCCTCGCAAAGACGCAAAGGTCGCAAAGCGCTATCGAGTTTCCAAAGACCTTTCTTTGCGCCTTTGCGTCTTTGCGAGGAGGATTTATTTAGTTACGTGGGCGGAGAAGAATTTTCCCTTCGCCGGTCTTGAGGACGAACACCTTCCCGCCGTTACCTATTCTCCAACGTTTGACGCGCGGGGAAGGCGTAATGTCTTCAGCAACATGAAACCTTCGTTACTGATTTCGTCAGGGGCGTTGGTTTCGATGGTGAAACTGGAACCCGCCGGCACGGTTAACGAAATCGCACCGTCGCCGGTTCTCGCCGAAAGCGCGTTGAAGTTGCCATCCAGAGCGATCTCGCCGTCGCCGGTGCGCGCATCGACCTGACCGTCAAACTTGATCACCTGAATGACGCCGTCGCCGGTGTTGACCTGAAGCTGTCCGCCGCCGTTCGCGACTTCGATTGGGCCATCGCCGGAACGAAGAGTGATTTGTCCTGTAACTCCATCGAGGTTCAACGCGCCGTCACCGGATGAAACGTGAAGTATCGACTGCCTCGGAACGTAAACATCGAAATTTACGCTGCCGGTGTGCGCGTTCTCGTTAGTGGCATTTACTGAGATCGCCTGTCCCTGTTGTTGGGCCTGGATCGAGATCTGTTTGAGACTCTCTTCGTCGCTGTGCGTGCTTGGTCGCCGTGTAGGTCACTTCCGACTTGTCCCATCCGTGAATCTTGACCTGGCCATCGAATGTGGTGATGGTGACTCGCGGTGATCCGCTGACGGTAAATGTGCGTGTCTCCTGCGAAGTGAACTCGGCTGCCAGAACCATCGCCCATTCCCGATGCCGCTACCGGTCCGACCAATGCCTTTGTCCTGCTGATACTCGTCACACGCTGTGCGCGCGCCTGCTCGCGGATAAGCTCACGTTGCGCACGTTCGACTTCCTTCTGCGCATCGCGCAATGCGGCATTCACTTGTCTCTGCGCTTCGCGCTGTGCCTCGCGCGCAACTCGCGCCGTTTCAATACGAACTCGCACGCCCTCGGCAGCTTCGACAGCCTGGGCCACGTCGACTTCGACCGTCTACTGTCGACTCTGGTGACTACTTTTACTTCACGTTGCAGTAGAAACCGCCGGACTCAACGGTAGGCCGTCCTGCGCGTGAGTGATCTTGATAGCGCCGTTCACATTTCCGAGCTTGATTCTTGGACCACCAGTGCCGATCTGGCCATCCATGCTGTGTCCGACGTATTCGCCGTGCTTGACCTTCAAACCGAAGTCGGTGGAGATTCCGCCGTGAACCGTGCCCGCACGAATCGAAGCGTTTGCGTTCGATGGAATGATCAGCGTCACGTTTCCGTTAACTGAACCCAGAGAGATCGGCTTCGACTCGTCGAGTTGGGTAAACGTGGCCTGCAATGGTCCATTGATGGTCGACAGCTTTGCTTCGCCTGCAAGACCACGCGCAGTAACCGGCCGTTGATCGAAGAAGCTTTTACGTTACCTTCAACGCCATCGATATCGAGTGAGCCATTCACGAGTTCGACCGACTCGAGCATGGCTTTGCGCGGAACGGTCAACGTGTATTCAACGATCGCAGGATTGTCGTAACGTCGCTCATCACTGCGAAAATTCTGATTCTCGTTCGGGTATTCAGTTTTGATACTGAATGTTTTCTTCGGTTGAGTTGACTTCAATTTGCGCCTCGGCCAATCGATGTTGGCGATAAGCCTTCTTGACGGCGTCAACCTGGACCGCTGCTCGATCCCAAACCTTGATCTGCACGCCGCCATTGATGTTTTCGAGACTGACGCGACCGGTCGCTGACAGTGGATAAGTTTGATGAAACTCCTCACGCAGCTCCTGAGCGGTTCGCCCGGTTGCGTGACACAGCGCTGAAGTATCTGGGTCGTGGCACGGAACTGCCGGAACCGGATCCTGGCGGCCTGGCCACTCGCCGCCGCCGGGCCAGCTCCGTTGCTCGCCAGGGCGACGGTAAGCAGAACTGTAGTGATGAGGCTCTTCATTAACATTGTTTTTCGTTCCTATTAAAAGAAGGTCGTATTAACTTGCAATGCGTAGATTAATACTACGGTTCAAAGTCTTCAAAAGCATTTCACGATCGCGAGGGTTGATTTTAATGCCGCCGTGCTTGCGGGTCTTCACTTTGAACGTACTCACGGGCAGTTCCGGAACGTTTGCAGCATCCGCACTCATCATCGTGATCCGTCAGTGATCTCAAATTCAAACTGCTATCGCTTCAAAATCAAGGCGACGCATTTTTTCCAGTTTGGCGATTTGAGCTTCACTGAGATTTTACGTCAGGAACAGGCACTAAAATGATCTCTGTTTGCCAACTGCACCGGTCGTCGCGGCGCTGGAACTCGGCGCTGTCACCACTTCTGATCAAGCCAGGGGAGTTCAACTGCCGGAGCTGACTGCTCGGACCGCCTTGTTGCTGTCGCACGTTTCGAGTTTAACTACTGTCTGCGGGATTTCAGTCGGAACAACCTGTATCTGACGACTGCGCCATCAATTGGCTCGCATCGAGCGAAACTGCTGAACCTGATTCAACTCCTTCATGGCGCTCGAAAATGCCGTCAGGCCCACCACCAAAAGTAGAATCACTAGATAACTCGACTTTTCTCCGTTTTGACTTGTGCTGTTCATTACCGTGACCCCTAACTTTTAGGACCGAGAGCAGCCAGTTCTGAAAAACTAGTTCCAACCACCCTCGGCCCTTCTGCGTTGCTCTATAGTCAAAACACCGACCCTGTAGCGGCTTGTGGCAACAAATTAAATTTGGAAGTCGAGGCGGCTTGACGCCGCTATTGTGGTCTCGAACACCGTACTCGAAACTGAAGCGGCGTCTAGCCGCTCGCACTCCAAGCTGACTATTCAGAATCTTCTTGATGCGGACGGTGCCGCCGAAGGAAGCTACCGAGATCGTGGCGTCGCCTGTACCCACAAATCGGCATTCACGCGTCGCAGCACATAGGGCGTACGGCGGCTGGCCTTTGCAACGATGATCGGCGACAGCACTGGTCCAGTCTTCGGCGCCGGCTGTCCCTTTGCCGCGGCGGTTTTGGCGTCGGCATGCAGGAGTCCTGCGGCTCTTACGGCAGGCGGCGGTGGTGGAGGTTCGTTGAGATAAGTCAGCTTGAAATCGGAAACGATGTCGTGCTTCTCCGAAACCTTCGCATTCAGTTGAAACGAGGCGTCTGTCGGCAGGGCAAGCACGATGTCTCCGGTCATGTTCGTAAATCCGTACCAGCCTGACTTCGCCAAAGGTCCGGTCATCGTTACGGTTCCATTGACAGTTTTCGCCATGACTTTCGGATTACTGACACGATCCAACTGAATATCACCGCTGACCGTGCCGACTTCGAAAGTATCTTCGTCCGTCTGCAGGCGCGAACGTTGACGACCTCAACGCCGCCGCCGGCCGAATTCAGATTGACGCGGCCACTCGAATCTTTCAGTAAAATACTGCCGCCGACACTGCCGGCCTCGACGAGTTTCGTAGCGCGTTCGATCGTGATATCGCCATTTTGCGAACCTGCATATGCTCCCGCGACTCCCGCGATCGTGATGTCGCCGTCACGCGTTTGAACCTGAACAGTCGCTCCCGCCGGCACTTCCATCTCCACGTCGGCAAAGCGCCTGACAATCGAGTTTCGGATTCGGCGCCGGCGGTCTTATTAAGCACCATCACATCGACGCGGTTGGCAGGTTTCGACGTATCTTTGATCTTGTCGATGCGGCGAAACTCGATTTGCGTCACGTCCAGCGAGCGAACACGAACTTCACTCTTTTCCCAGCCACGGACTTTGAGTGTGCCGGAGGCAACACAGAGAGTGACTGTCGCCTGCGGATCGACAGGGATCGAGCGCTCGATCTTTTCCCCTGGCTGTCCGATCCTTATTTTCGTCGTGAGCGGGGGTGGAACCTGCGAGAGAGAGGATGAGCCCGGCTACCGCGGAAACTACGAACAACTTCTTTGTCAACTTAGAACCCGGCCCTTTCAGTGTCCGCGACCTCCACCCACACGCGCATCGGCGATCGTGTTGAGAAGGTCTACTTTGCTTTGATAGGCAGCAAACATGAAATCGGCCGCGTCAGGATCAGTTTGGATTACTCTTCGCTGCAGCTGCGAGTAGCGGCAATAGCGCGGTCGACGACTGCGAGGTTACGTTCGTACTCAACCCGCAGTGACGGTCTCATCGTCTTTCTTGTTTGACTTGATAGTGGAATCGAGCCGTGGCAATGGTTTGCAGATAAGAGCGCTCACCCGGAAGAAGTTTCACTGGAGCGGCTTTGGCAGTGGAGATTGCCGCAGTCTTTAATCGGACGGAGATTCGCGCCGCCTTTTGCTGTTCGGCACGTTTGCAACTTCGGTTGTTTTAAGGTCGCGGCATCGTTGATGACGGCGGGTTTGTCAGCTGCTACGTTCCTGGACTTTGATCGGTTGCAGGCGTAACGGCGACGTCTGAGGCGTGCATTCTGAACCGACTGGGTTCGTTGTGCTTCTCATCTTCACGACGCCGAAAATCGCTGCAAACGCCATCACGACCGCCAAACTCGCATAACCCAAAGTTCGCTGTGTGCCAAAGTTGAGCAGACTGGAGAAGAAACCTGCGAGACCGCTGCGTCTTTTCAGTTGACTGCGGCAACTGCGACGCGTTCACCCAGAACCGCCGCATCGATGCGCTGGCGCAAGTCGTTCAGTCGGTACACTCGCCTCGAATTCTGCCGACAAAGCTGCCGTCAAAAGTGCCGTTTCCTCTTCCAGCTCGCGCGCCGCAGCCGCACAGGTTACGCATGAAGCCAGGTGCGACGTTACGCTTTCCATCAGCTCGATGGAGAGTTCACCGTCGAAATAAGCTTTGCAGCTTTGCCTCGTCCAAACACCGTGTCATCGTCTGCCTCCGATCTTCCCGTAAACCCTCGCAAACTCTTTTCGCCCGCGCGCCACCAAACTGCCGACGTTCGTCTCTTTGAGCGACAAACTGGTGGCGATCTCGCGGTATGAGAGTCCCTGCTGTTTCAGCAGCAGGCAACTTCTCATCGGCTCTTTTATTTTGTCCAAAGCGCGGCGAGCTTCTTCGATCGCCATGCGGCGTTCGTAGTCTTCTTCCGGCGCCTCGGCAAAAAAGCCGTTTTCCGCGGTACTCTTGTGATACTCGTTATCGCGAACCATCGAGCGGCTTTGACCCCGCAAGGTGTTTCGCGCCACGTTAAGAGTCACGCGCAAAAGCCACGCCCGCAGTAATTCCTCGCCCGGCGTGGAGTTGAGATTGCGATAAAGTCTTAAAAACACTTCCTGCGTCACGTCTTCGGCCAGGGCCGAATCGCGAACGACAGCTCTAGCCGTCCTGAAAACGGCGCGGTGATGGAGGGTAAACGCTTCGTCGAAACTGAGCGGACCAACCGCCTCAGTCCCGATGTCGTTAGGCATGGACTCGATCAAAGCTCTAGCTTGTCCGTTCATCAATCACCGCTCTCTCAACAGTGCAAACACCGCAAACTGCTGACTTGTGGCAAATTTCTCCCAGCAGCCAGTTACAGGTATTTTGGCGGGGTATTGTAGTCCTGAACCCCGTTTTGCACCAATATTTCTGAAACAGATCGAGCGGTGACTAGTTGTTAGTGTCTCAAGGGGGCGATTCGTTGCGTTGAACGTGTCGCGAGGCGCGAAAGTTCACGTTGAAAGTCCCCCTCGCAAAGGCGCCAACGCTTGCGCGTTTCTGAATGCTTCCTTTGCGTCTTTGCGCCTTTGCGAGGAGATCTTTTCTTCGTGCAGAAATTCTCTACATGCTTTGCGCCTTCACCCCTTTGCGGTATAATCTCCTTCCCTTGACTCAAGCATTACAAAATAGTGTGTTCATGCGGGCGTGCCGGCGGGAGCCGGTGCCTTACACGCCGATCTGGCTGATGCGGCAGGCGGGACGATACATGCCCGAGTATCGTGAAGTCCGCGCCAAAACGAATTTCCTCGAACTCTGCAAGACTCCTTCGCTCGCCGCTGAAGTTACCGTCACTGCCGCCGAGCGCCTGGGCGTCGATGCGGCCATCATCTTTGCCGACATCCTGCTGATCCTCGAACCGATGGGAATCGACCTGGAGTTTGCCGCAGGCGAAGGCCCCGTGATTCACAATCCGGTTCGGAACGCGTCAGACGTTAACCGACTCCTTGAACTTGAAGACGCCGAATGCGCTCGAGTTTGTTAACGAGGCGATCAGCCAAACACGCCGCGCGCTCAAGCCCGACATTCCATTGATCGGTTTCTGCGGCGCGCCATTTACCCTCGCTTCATACCTGATCGAAGGCGGTGGATCGAAGAATTACGTTCACACGAAACGCTTGATGTACGACGACCCGGGCGCCTGGCACGCGATGATGTCGTTAATCTCGAGAGGTCTCGTGAAAGTATCTGAATGCACAGATCGAGGCCGGAGCGCAGGCGGTGCAGTTGTTTGATTCGTGGGTGGGTTGTTTAAGTCCGGACGACTATCGCGAGTTTGTCCTGCCTCACACGCGGAGCGTGATCCGAAACGTCAAGCCGGGCGTGCCTGTGCTTCACTTCGGCACCGGAACGGCGACGCTGCTCGAGTTGATGCGTGAAGCCGGCGGCGACGTGATCGGGCTCGACTGGCGTGTGCGACTGGATGAAGGATGGCAACGCGTCGGTCACGACAGTGGCCGTGATGGGAAATCTCGATCCGGTTGTGCTGTTTGCGAATCAGGATACGCTCCGAGCACAGGCAAAGCGGATTCTGGATCAGGCGGGCGGACGCGCGGGCCACATTTTCAATCTCGGACATGGAATACTTGCCGGAGACTCCGGTTGAGAACGTGATCGCGCTGGTCGAGATGGTCCATGAAATGAGTTCGAGATGACGTCCAACGACACACCGTACGATGCGCTGCTGGTCGTTTCCTTCGGCGGCCCGGAAGGCATGGACGATGTAATTCCCTTTCTTGAAAATGTTCTGCGCGGGCGAAACGTCCCACGCGAGCGAATGCTGCAGGTCGCGCATCATTACGAATTGTTCGGCGGCGTCAGTCCAATCAATCAGCAAAATCGCGATCTGATCGCGGCACTCGAAAAAGAGTTGGAGCAAAACGGTCCGCGACTTCCAATCTACTGGGGCAATCGCAACTGGCATCCGTTGCTGCCTGACACTTTGAGGCAGATGACCGGCGACGGCATTCACAACGCGCTCGCGTTTGTGACGTCCGCGTACAGTTCCTACTCCAGTTGCCGGCAGTATCTTCAGAACATCGCGGACGCACAGGCGGCAGTTGGACCAACGGCGCCGCGCGTCGAGAAACTCAGGGCGTTTTACAACCATCCGCTCTTTATCGAAGCAAACGTGGATCAGATTCGTTCTGCGTTGAGCAAACTTGAAGATCCGGTCTCGGCACATCTGGTTTTCACAGCGCACAGCATTCCCGAGTCGATGGCCGCGAACTGCGACTACGTCATGCAACTCGCGCGAAACCGGAAGTTTGATTGCCGAGGCCTTGAATATTGAGAACTGGCAACTGGTCTACCAAAGCCGCAGTGGCTCACCATCGCAACCCTGGCTCGGACCGGATGTTTCGGATCATTTAAAGGAACTGCGGAAAGCAGGCGTCATGAGCGTAGTCGTGGCGCCGATAGGTTTTGTTTCGGATCACATGGAAGTGGTTTACGATCTGGATGTCGAGGCGCAAAACGTGGCGCAGGAGATCGGCCTCGAGATCGTTCGCGCACGCACTGCGGGCACTCATCCTTCCTTCGTGAAGATGATTCGCGAACTGATGCTCGAGCGAATGGAACACACGCCGCCACGCTTCATCGGTACGCACGGCGCGCGTCACAGTATCTGCCTGCCTGACTGTTGTATCGCGAGAGTATGAAACAGGATTGTAATTATCGGCGGCGGTATTTCCGGTCTCGCGGCAGCGCACCGGCTGACCGAGATCGGTAAAGAAATCCACGTTACGCTGATTGAAGCGTCAAATCGTCTCGGCGGCACGATCGAAACGGAATATCGCGACGGCTTTCTCCTCGAGCGCGGCCCCGACTCTTTCATTTCCGAAAAACCTCAAGCGCTCGCGCTCGCCAAACGACTCGGTCTCGAGTCGCGGCTGATCCAGACAAACGAAAAACAGCGACGCAGTTTCATCGTCAGAGATGGGCGGTTGCGGCCTGTTCCCGAAGGGTTTCAGTTGCTTGCGCCGTCGCGTCTGTGGCCGTTTATCACGAGCGACATTTTCAGTGTCGCCGGCAAGCTTCGCATGGCTGCGGACCTGTTGCTGCCACGAAAAAGCACAAATGGCACAAACGATGAAAGCCTTGCGAGTTTTGTGAGGCGCAGGCTTGGCGAAGAAGCACTCGAGCGCATGGCCCAACCGATGGTCGGCGGTATTTACACTGCCGATCCGGAGACGCTCAGCCTGCGCGCAACGCTCCCGCGCTTTCTGGAGATGGAGCAAAAAGCATCGCAGCCTGATTCTCGCGATGCTCCGGCAGAGCAACGTGCAAAAGAGCGGCACGAGCGGCGCGCGTTACAGTTTGTTTCTCTCGTTCGATCGCGGCATGCAGGTGTTGGTTGATGCGCTGGCCCAGCTCAAGGCAGACATTCAATTGAATACACGAGCGGAGACGTTGAAGCGTCGACGGCTCGACCTGGACCATCACCACAAACACGGGCCGAGCAACTCGAAGCTGACGCCGTTTGCCTGGCTGTGCCGGCGTACGTCGCCGCCGCGTTGCTGGGATCTACAGACGAACCACTTGCCACAAAACTCAACCGGATCAAATACGCCTCAACGGCGACTCTTAACTTTGCTTACCGGCGCTCCGCCGTCACGCATCCCTTAGACGGATTTGGATTCGTCGTTCCTTTCATCGAGAAGAGATCTCTGATTGCCTGCACGTTCAGCAGCGTGAAATTTTCCGATCGCGCGCCCGCGGATCACGTGCTGCTCCGCGCCTTCGCGGGCGGCGCGTTACAACCTGAGATCTTTGCGCTCGACGAAGCGAGTATGGCCGCAAGGGTAGAAGCAGATCTGCAGGAGTTGCTGGGCATTACGTGAGGAACCGCTATTTACTGAAGTCGCAAAATGGGAAAGGTCGATGCCGCAGTACGAGGTGGGCCATCTCGAGCGGGTGAAGGAGATCGAGAGTCTTCTAAGTCCCGCACTAACGCTGGCGGGGAATGCGTATGGCGGCGCAGGAATTCCCGATTGTATTCGCAGCGGTGAGCGGGCGGCGGAGATCATGAAGGGGGAATAAAAAACTTTCCTCGCAAAGGCGCAAAGACGCCAAGGAAGATCGTCCGGGGAGCCGGAGGTCTAACCTTGCGCCTTTGCGCCTTTGCGAGGAAAACTCTATTTAACCCCAACGCCTGCACCCACTCCGCATTCGTCTGCATCAACGGCCGAAACGCCTCGCGCGGCACAGTCATCTCAATGTGCATATTATCGTCGGTATTGATCTTCGCACCCGCAACCGCTGGTCCAAGCCTGGTCTCGTCACAAACAAACCATTCCCGCACCTCCCCTTCGTTCTTCAAATCAACTCTCGCCATCTCCGTAGCCATTCGCTGGTCGGTACAGCGCTCCGGCAAGCGATCCAGGTTGAGCGCGCCGGTTGCTTCCCACAAGAAGCAAATCCTTGCCCGTTATTCAAACCACCGACACGAAACACAAGCACGTGCGGAAACACGCTGCTGATACGTCGCCAGCACCGAACGCAAACTCTCCGTTGACAGTTGATAGATCTGCACCCACTGCACAAAGATCCCGTCATCATTCAAACGCGCCCTACCAAGTTCAAAAAACTCTTGCGTAAAAAGGTTCGCGACACCGGGCACCCACGGATGACTCGGCTCGCTCACGATGAAGTCGTAACGATTCGGAGTCACGCGCAGAAAAGCTCTCGCATCATCAATGATCAAAGTCGTGCGCGGATCGTCGAGCGGCCGATTGTTAACATGATCGAAAAACTTCGATCCGGCAACAGTCCCCGGCTCGAGCTCAACACAAGTCACTGACTTTAATCGGCGACTGCAACATCGCGCCAACAGTGACTACCCGTTGCATAACCGATTATCAAGACCACTATCGAGTCTTCGGCGCGATCAGAAGGGGAATTGCCCGAGCATCACCTGCGTCGGCATGTCGTAAATACTGTCGGAAGCATTCGTGCGTCCGTTGATCGCCATCGAAACGGTGTTCTGGTCCCTGACGAACAGACACAGTCGCAGTCGGACCCTCCTGATACATCAGCAGCTCGATGAATATTCGGCTCATCACTGGAGTTACTGTCCTTAGTGCCCTCGCGTGATCTGTGCCAGCACGCGCACCAGACTGTCGTAAGCGCCGATTGAAAGATCGGCGAGATTCATCCGCGGCGCAAGGATGAAGAGACATGATGGCGATAATCGGTGTTAGTCCGATCGCGAGGCTGCGTTTCAGTGCCGGATCTCGCGTCGTGTCTTTCGGTTTGAAAGCGAGACCGGCGACAAACACACAACACGTCGCTGCCAGTAACAGCGTAAACCTCGTACTGGTTTTTGGAATCAACACAAAGCCGGTGATGAATGCTCCGGCAATGGCGCCAATCGTATTCACGGCATAGCTGCGTCCCACACGCGCCACTGCCTGCGACCTGATCGCTGCTGGCCCAAACAAGCACCAGCGGCATCACCATGCCCATCAACAACGCCGGCACCAGGATCAGCAGCGTCGCGGAAATGATTTGCAGTGCCAGCAGACCTGCCCATGAACCGACTTGCAAACGCAATCCCAGATAGATGAGCAAGGTTGGGAATCCGGTTCAGCACAAACAAACTGAGCAACAGACTCATCGCAGTGAGAATTTCGACCTTCAAGATCGCCGTTCGCAGACGAGTGGATCGATCTTTTCGCGCCACGAGCCATGCTCCCGCGGCAAGGCCGATCAGAAACAGGGCGACGACAATGCTGAAAGCATAAGTGCTCGAGCCGATGATCATCGTGAGGATTCGCGTCCATGAAACTTGCGTACTGATCGTGACAAAACCAGACACGAGCGCGACCAAAACCAGAACCGCCCGCGCTCGACAGGCACACTTGGACCACTAACTTCTTCACGCAGCTTCCCGCCGCCATCGGTTGCGCTCTGCGCTGCAGGACGATCGCGATCACGCCGACGACAACATTCATGATCGCAGCAACCACGATCGTCAGTCCGCACACCGAGCGCGGGCAACAAAACAAAACCCGCCGCGAGCGTTCCGAGAATCGCACCGGCGAGATTGCACGCATAGAGTCTCGTTACAGAGTTTGAATTTCTGCCTGAGGAGTTAACCAAGGCGGCGGCAAGCACGGGCAGCGTTGCGCCCATCAGAGTCGTCGGCACTAGCAGGACCAGGCTTGAAAGCAGGAAACGCCAGAGACTGAAAACGAAGAAGCCCGGGTGAAACTGCTGCCAGATCAACGCATACACGTGATCGATCCAGTGAAACAGGAACGGAACGAGCAGGGCGTAGACGGCGATGCCGATTTCCATCCATCCGTACGTGGCGAGCGGTTTCTTGATCCGCGTCGCCGAGTCGTCCGGCGAGCGCGCTGCCGAGTGCGAGACCACCCATGAACGCCGCGAGCACGGTGCTGACGGCAAGCGTCGTGGCCCCAAACACGAGCCCCAGCATCCGCGCCCAGAGCACTTCGTAAATGAGACCCGTCGCGCCGGAAACAATGAAACACAAACCGATGAGAAAAATTGTTGAAGAAGAGTAAGCGGCCGATCGTTCGGTCATAGAATGTTTTAGCTCAAGAAAAAGTTTCCTCGCAAAGGCGCAAAGACGCAAAGGAAAACCTTAGAAACGCGGCAGCGCTTTGCGCCTTTGCGCCTTTGCGCCCTTGCAGAGATCTTCCGGCAGAAGCTCACAGATAGATCACGTGACTGGTGCGCCAGATGTTTGCCGGTATCGATCCGGGAGACGCCGCCGTCAACAGGATCGCATAATCGTGCTCAACCACGTCGCGAGTCAACCGCCGAATTCAGCGCGTTATCGATTTCGACCCGCGCCCGTTCACCACCGACGAGCGGAGTAATCAAAGCGAGCCGCCGCAAACAGCGATACAGTTGTTCGGTTCCTGAACCAAATGGTCCAACGTCATCACCCAACACAAGCCTGACTTCCGCGCGTTCGTCGATGAAGTGTTTGATTAACGACGCCGCCTGCACCACTCCACGTTCAAATCGCTTCGACAACTCCGGCGTAACCGCATCGCCCGGCAGTCGCGTATCGAGAACGATCGTGATCCGCCGTTCATCTTCGGAAGTGAACTCGCGCACCGTGAGCTCGCCGTGACCTCGCCGTCGCTTTCCAGTCGATATGGCGCAAGTCGTCCTGTGGTTGATAATCACGCATCGAAAACAGATCGTGTCCCGCGCCACGACGCAGCGAAGGAATCCGCCCCGCGTACATCGGCAACAAGTGCAACTCGTCGCTGATCACTTCCGGCTTCGGATAAACGATGATGTCGACGTCGCGCGCACGCAGACGGCGACGCCGGCGAAAGAACCCAAACGGAAAACGAGTGGACAACTCAAACCCGTCGATCAAAACGTGCCCACGAGTCGGAAACAACTGCTCGACTCTTTGTTCCGCCGCGGCACTTGTGCGGCACGTAACTGAAGTAAGCGAGCAGACGTTTTACATAACGCCGGCGGCGTTTCGGATTTCGGTCGTCTCAGTGTGTGGACCACGCGCCTCGACGAGGATCGGAAAACGAAGGCAACATACGTTTGGTGTTGCGCAGCGTCACGATCACCGGCGCCGGCTTCCGCGGCAAAGATGTGATCCGGAAAACGCGCGGAGACGGTCAGGTCGCGCAGCGAAGCGCGCGCCGCCACCCAACCGACGAACAACGTCGAAACCAGCAACGAAAACACGAGAAACAGCAGGTTGTTTCCCGTGTTCCAGGCCGCAAATCCGACCACGATGATGATCACCAGGAACACTCCGCCACCGCTGGTCGGCTCAAACGGAAAATCGAGATTTGCAACTTCGACTCTCGCGGAACGCGCGAGTGGCGGGACGATAAAGATCGTCAGCAGCAACGCGATCAGTAGAGACAGAATTGCCGCGGCGCCCGCGAGTCCGCTCTCGTTTGCGCGACGCGCCAACACAGTCACGAGTGCGGCAGCAAGTCCGGCAAGCACCAGCAACGTACCAAGAATTACAGCGTACCAAGGATGATCTTTGAGGTAGCAATGTGCGATCTAACTTGAACTCTTGCTTCACAGCGGAACACTGACAGTTTTCAGAATTTCATTCAGGACGGCTTCCGCTTCTTCACTGCGGCGAAGCGACGAGGAGAATCGCGAACTGACGACAATGCGATGAGCAAAAACCGGGACCACGAGCCGCTTGATATCGTCGGGAATGCAATACGTTCGATCCTCGCCAAGCGCGAGCGCCTGCGCGGCGCGAAACAGTGACAGAGTGCCTCGCGGACTCACGCCGAGATCGAGCATCTCCGAATCACGCGTCGCCGCCACAATGCGCATGAGATATTGAACGAGTGCATCGTCGACGGAGACCGTGGCAACGGCCTGTTGCAGCTCGACAACTTCAGGCGCGGTCATCACCGGTCCGAGATCGTCGAGCGGATCAGCATACTCGCGATCGCGCAGGATTCGTTGCTCGTCGGCCGGCGCCGGATATCCGATGCGCAATCGCAACATGAACCGATCGAGCTGCGACTCCGGGCAGCGGATAGGTGCCGTGATGCTCGATCGGGATTTTGCGTCGCTAGAACGATGAACGGCGCCGGCAGATTGTGCGTCACGCCTTCAACCGTCACGTGTCTTTCAGCCATTGCTTCCAGCAGTGCCGACTGTGTTTTGGGAGTCGTCCTGTTGATCTCGTCGGCCAGCACAACGTTGGCAAAAACAGGCCCCGGTTTCCACTCAAACATGCCCGCTGTGCTGGTTGAAGACGGAAAGCCCGATCACGTCGGAAGGCAACAGATCGGAAGTAAACTGAATTCGCTGAAAAGTACAATCGAGGGCGCGCGCGAGCGCGTGGGCCAGCGTCGTTTTGCCCACGCCAGGCACGTCTTCCACCAGCAGGTGCCCACCGGCAATCAGCGTAACAATGGCCAGCCGAATCGCTTCCGGCTTGCCCTTGATGACGGTTTCGACAGCCTTTGCAGCCGTTCGATCTGTTCGACGGCGTTGGCGCTGGTTATCTGTCCGCTGCTGATTGTTTCGAGGTTTCGCATGAATTGGCCTGCATTCTACATGCTCAGAGCACGCGTCGCACGAAAAAGTTGGCCGCGGACGGCAATGTGACCTTCGCGCACTCCTGTAGTAGACTAAGGCGCGTATGAGAGGATGGGCAAGCGCAAGCAGAAATCCGGAACTCGAAACTCAATGCTTCGTGTAAGTGCCCGAGGAGAAAGTTATGAAACCCCTTAATAATACCAAAAAGAACCAGCGCGGCTTTTCGCTGATCGAGCTGATGATCGTTATCGCGATCATCGGCATTCTGATCGGCGTCGGAATCGCCGGCTACCGATCCGCCATCAAGGCCGCAAATGAGGCGGCAGCGGTTAAGACCCTGCGCTCGATTGCCGAGCAGCAGATGCTTTATTACAACGCTCACCAGCGCAGCTCGTTTGGAACGTTCGAAGAGATGCGCAAAGAGAACCTGCTCGACAGCCGGTTTGACGGCACCACGCCGGTTGTGGATGGTTACGTCTACACGATGAAGATCATTCCGAAGTCGACGACTCGGCACAGCCCGGCTACACGATCAACGCCGACCCGCAGGTCGCGACGGGAGTTGGCGCCACCGGCAAGAACCACTACTACGTTGACTCCGACACAAACACGATTCACGTCAACGCCGATCAGCCGGCCACGGCCACGGATCCGCCGATCGGCCAATAGCTAAACTCAAATCCACAAAAGGCACGAAGAGGCACTCAGTGGCTGACCTCTGTGCTTTTTTGTGATAGTTGCACTCTAACCAAGTGCCACAAGCCCTTTGCGTCTTTGCGCCTTTGCGAGGAAACTATTTCACAGATCAACATGCGTGAGACACTGCTCAGTTTTCTTGATGACTGTATCGCGCGTGGCGAGGAGACGGCCGTAGTCCACTGGCGCGGACTCCGGATCTCGCGCTGGTCGTATGCCCGCCTCGCCTCGTGCGCGTTTCAGTTTGCACGCGAGCTCGAAGCGCGTGACATCGGCGCCGGCAGACCGCGTGCTCTTCTGGGCGGAGAACAGTCCCGAGTGGATCGCGGCTTTTTATGGCTGCCTGTTGCGTGGCGCGGTCGTAGTGCCACTCGATCTCAAGTCCGCACCGGATTTCGCGCGAGAGTGCAGCAACAGGTTTCCGCGAAACTGTTGCTCGCGGACGACCCACAGCCACAACTCGACGTTCCTCGTCTGCTCACTCAACAATCTCGCAGACGTCATCGCCCGACATTCAGACAAAGCGTTACACCAGCGAGCACTATCAAACCCGGACGATCTCGTCGAGATCGTCTTTACTTCCGGAACGACTGCCGAACCAAAAGGTGTTTGTCTCACGCATCGAAATCTCCTCGCGAACCTCGCTCCGATCGAAAAGGAGTTTCGAGAAGTATGCGCGCTGGGAGCGGCTCGTCCATCCATTGCGTTTTCTCTGCCTGTTGCCGTTGAGCCACGTCTTCGGACAGTTGATGGGAATCTTCATCCCGCAGATCCTCGGCGCCGAAGTTTACTTCCGCGAATCGTACAAGCCTTCGGAGATCATCGCCGGCAGTAAAGAAGCAACGATCAACGTGGTGGTAACCGTGCCGCGCGTGCTCGAAACTCTGCGCGAGAAAGTCACAACTGACGATGATGCAGTCTCACCGATCAAGCTTGCCGCCGCCGAAGGACGTCACTTTCTACGAAACTGGTGGACCTTCCGACACATACATCGCCGGTTCGGCTGGCGCTTCTGGGCCTTCATCACCGGTGGCGCAACTCTCGAAGCCGACACGGAAACTTTCTGGCGCCGACTCGGTTATGCAGTGATCCAGGGATACGGCATGACTGAGACTGCATCGCTCACAAGCCTCTCTCATCCATTTCGCACGCGCCGCGGCTCGATCGGAAAACCTGTTGCCGGACAGGAACTGAAGTTGAGTGAAAACGGCGAGATTCTCGTGCGCGGCGATAACGTCTCGCCCGGATACTGGAGCGGACGGAATTCAACCGCTCACCGATGAGCAGGGTTGGATTCACACCGGCGACATCGGCGAAGTTGGACCACAAGGCAACATCTATTTTCGCGGCAGAAGCAAAGACACGATCGTCACTGCCGCGGGACTCAAGATCTATCCCACCGATCTCGAAGCCGCGCTCGACCATCAACCCGAGATCAAAGCCAGCGCGGTCGATTCCGTTTGCCGGATCGAAAGGCACCGAAGCCGTGGCGGTGCTGATTCCGCGTGACAGGAATTCCGATCTGAATTCGGCGGTGCAACGCGCGAACGATTCGCTCGCGGAGTTTCAGCGCATTCGTCACTGGGTCGTGTGGCCCAGGACGGATTTTCCACGCACGACCGGGACGCGCAAAGTCATCAAAGGACAGATCGCCGAAGCAGTAAAGACGACTGTTGCCGAATTCACGAAAGACTGCCGCCGTTTCCGCTGGAGGAAAGCGCGGCGCCGTTGAGTCTGCCGGTAATCAGCCGGATCGCCGGGGCGAATGCGACGGGTCTGGACCCTTCAGCAAGTCTCGCCGACGATCTCAAACTCGATTCACTCGGAAGAGTCGAGTTGTTGAGTGCGCTGGAAGATCAGTACCAGATCGAACTCGACGAGGCCGCGATCACCGAAGCGACCACGATCGGCGACGTCGAACGAATCGTCAGCCAGGGAAAATCCGAGGCAGTTGCTTATCCATATCCGCGCTGGACCATGCGTTTCCCGATGACGTGGATACGGCCGCTTGTCTATCACCTGTTCCTTTTGCCGCTTATCGCGGATCATGTGCATCCCACGCGTGATCGGCGCCGAACATCTCGCGAAGGTAAACGGCCCGGCGCTGTTGATTTCAAACCACGTTACTCATATCGATGGGCCGTTGATCCTTTCGGTGTTGCCGGTGCGCTGGCGACTACGGTTGGCGATTGCGATGTCGGGCGAGTATCTGCGCGACTGGCGTTACCCGCCGGCGACGTTGGGATGGTTTGCGCGGTTGAAGAGCAAAGATGGCGTATGTGCTCGGGGCTGGTCTCTTCAACGTTTTCTCCCTCCCACGGCAGAGTGGATTTCGGCAGAGCTTCGCGTATGCGGGTGAAGCGATGGACCGAGGCTACAGTGTTCTGATTTTTCCGGAAGGAACTGAGACGAAGGACGGCCGAATGCAACCATTTCGAGCCGGTATCGGACTACTCGCATCGGAGCTCAACGTGCCGGTGATTCCGATCAAGCTGCGCGGCCTGTTCGAGCTGAAACAGCGGCGCCAATTCTTCGTTCGCCCCGGCAGAGTGTCAGTCACTTTCGGAGAACCAATCCAGTTTTCAAGTGGCTCGACACCCGCCGAAATCACAAAAGAACTCGAGCACAGGCTAGCTTCACTTTGAAATTCTTCTGGCCGCGCCACTTTGCAATCGTTCACTCGAAACAATTGCCCGTTTATGCCAGCCGCGACCAACTTCACCGGCCGGATCGGAAACACTGACTTCAAACAGGAAGAGCTTTCCTTCGCGCCCAGCGTAGCGTGCAGTGGCGGTAACTTGGGCGCCGGGCGGTGTCGGCGCGGTGTGATTTACGTCGACTGTGACGCCAACGGACAACTCGCCTGGTCCAAGCAAAGGTTTAAGCACACGTGATGCCGCAATCTCCATCAGCGCGATCATTCGCGCGGTGGCGAGCACGGGCGGAAACGCATCGTCCATTTCGATCGGCAATGAGCTCGCGAGATCTTGTGGACCAACTACGAGTTGGGCGGTGGCGGTGGCGTTTAGTTCGAGTTCGTTTTCGTTAGGCATGGCGCATAGTTTAGCACTAACACCAGACCCAAGTTGGAGCGGGGGCAAGCCACCCTTCCTGACCTGTTCACCCTCTATTGATCCTGGAAACTAACAGTGATCTTAAAGACTTGTTCACTCTCCATTGATCCTGGAAACTAACAGTGATCTTAAAGACTTGTTCACTCTCCATTATCCTGGAAACTAACAGTGATCTTAAAGACTTGTTCACTCTCCATTGATCCTGGAAACTAACAGTGATCTAAGGACCGAACAGGTCAGGAAGGGTGGCTTGCCCCCGCTTTCAAGGGTTTGTCTACGAGGTCGCTGACTCGGGGGCTGGGGTTTCCGTAACGTTCGGTTTCTGCGTGCGGCGCGAGCGGAAGAACGAAGAGCGATCCAGAACCTTTTCCTGAAACTCCTCGAGATAAAGATAAATCACCGGCGTGATGTAAAGCGTGATGAACTGCGAAACGATCAGCCCACCAACCACCACCAATCCGAGCGGCCGGCGCGACGATCCATCAGCGCCATAACCCAGCGCGATCGGCACCGCGCCAAACACCGCCGCCAGCGTCGTCATCAGAATCGGTCGAAAACGATCCATACTCGCATCGTGAATCGCCTTGTCCGCCGCCTCACCCGCCTCGACACGATGGCGCGCAAAGTCGACGATCATGATTCCGTTCTTCTTCACGATACCCATCAACATAAACATGCCGACGAACGCATAAAGCGACGCTTCTGCTCCAAACACGATCAGCGTCAACAAACCACCGACGAGCGCGGTCGGCAGAGTTGAAAGCACCGTCAGCGGATGGACGTAACTTTCGTAAAGGATCGCGAGAATCACGTACATCACAAACACGGCGAGCGCCATCAGGATCGTCAAACTCGTTACCGTTCTGCTGAACGTCAGCGCCTCACCCTGCAAGTTCCGCGCGAACACCCGTGCGGCACGACTTCCTGCGCCGACTGAGTGATGAAATTCGTCGCATCGCCAAGCGCCACGCCCGGCTTGAGGTTGAAAAAGAGCGTCATGCTGGTGAACTGGTTCAGGTGATTCACCACTTGTGGACCAAGCGTCTGTTTTCCACGTCACCAGTTCACTGAGCGGCACGAGCTTGCGGCCGTCATCTGACTTGATGTAGAGCAGCGACAGATCTTCAGGCTTCTCGCGCACGGAGTCGTCCATCTCCAGAATCACCTGATACTGATCTTCAGGCTTCTTGATCAGGTAGAGATAATTTTGCGAGTAAGCGTTGCGCAACAACGTCAGGATGCGCGCTTCAGAAACGCCGTAGGTCTTCGCCTCATCGCGGCGGATGTCGATATTCAGGTTGGGCGTGTTGTTGTAGAAGTCGGACGAAACGCTCAGAAAAGCGGCGTACGCCATCAGCTTGCGCCATCAACTTTTGACCGACTTCGTAAACCTGGGTGGGATTCGCGCCCGAAACCGTGAACGCGTATTGCCCCTGTTTCTGACTCGTAACGCCGGTGCTGATCTCGAGCACTGGAAACGGCCGCAGAAAGGTCATGATCCCCGGAATCGTGTTGAGCTTACCCATCATCTCCGCCGTCACTTCGGCGATCGGTTTTCGTTTTCCGTCAGGTGGCCCAATAAACGTAAACGTGATGCCCTGGTTTGACGAAAGAAAACCGGTCGCGCCGGTCATCGTGAAGTCAGTAATGACATTCGGATCCTCGTGCAACATCTGATCGACGCGATCCTGGTACTCGCGCATCTGCTTCTGGCGACGATCCTTCCTGCGCGATAAACGCGCCGAAGATAACGCCGCTATCTCCCGGCGGCAGGAAGCTCTTTGGGACCAGCATGAACAGCCAGATCGTGCCGGCCAGACAGATGACCCAGATCACCGGCGAGATCCAGCGATGCCGCAGGAACCACCACAGCGATCCACCATAAAGCCCGAGTACGCGTTTCTCGATACCTCCGATGACGCGCTCCATCCAGGTCTTCTTCGAACCGTGCGCCACGCTCTTTCAACAAGCGCGCGCACATCAACGGCGTGAGCGTCAGTGACACTAAACCGGACGCAAGAATCGCGATCACGATCGTGATCGCAAACTCGCGAAAGATTCGTCCCACCAGTCCCGTCATGAACACGAGCGGAATGAACACCGCCGCGAGCGAGATCGTCATCGACATGATCGTGAAACTGATCTCTTTCGCGCTGTTGATGGAAGCTTCAAAAGGTGGCTCGCCGCGCTCAATGCGGCGCACGGTGTTCTCCAGAAACACGATCGCGTCGTCAACAAGAAATCCGATCGCGAGCGTCAACGCCATCAACGAAAGATTGTCGAGACTGTAACCAAGCCCGCGCATCGCGATGAACGTGATCAGCAACGACAGCGGCAACGCAACTACGGGTATCAGCGTGTCCGTCACGCGGCCGAGAAAAGCAAAGATCACGATCACGACCAGCACAAACGCGATGATCAGTGTCATCTGCACGTCCGCGACTGAGTGAACGATGTTCGCGGAGCGATCGTAGATCGGCATGATCCGGATCGAGCCCGGCAACTCGAACGGCGACCTGCGGCAGAATCTCGTGAATCGACTTCGAGACTTCAACCGCATTCGCGCCGGCGCGACGATTGACCGCAACGATCACAGTCGCGGTCGGAACGGTACGACCACGCACCCAGAACCGCATGTTGACGCGTTCGTCCTGCACCGACTCTTTTACCGTCGCGACGTCGCGCAGGTAGATAGGCGAGTTGTTCGTGCCGCCAACGATCAGGTTGCCGTATTGCTCGGCGGTTTCGAGTTGACCCTGCGGCCGCAGGATCGCGGTCTGCGAAGGACTATCCAACTGGCCGGCGCCCGTGTAACTCGTTCCGTTCTTGATTGCATTATTGAGATCGTCGATCGAAATGCCGCGCGCCCACATCGCCGCCGGATTCGCTTTGATGCGAATCGCCGATTTGGTGCCGAAAACGTTGACCTGCGAAACACCCGGCAGGATGCTGAGACGTTGGCCCACCTGCGTGCTGGCGTAATCGTACAACTGGCCCGGCGTGACCGAATCACTGGTCATCGCGATGTACATGATCGGCTGATCGTTCGGATTAGTCTTCGAGTAAGTCGGCGGCGAGGGAAGATCCGCGGGAAGACTGCCGGTCGCCTGCGAGATTGCCGTCTGCACGTCAGTCGCAGCGGCGTCGATGTTTTTATCGAGCGCGAATTGAAGCGTAAACGTCGCGACGCCCTGCGTGCTCTGTGAAGTTACTACTTCCAGTCCATTGATCTGCATGAACTGGCGCTCGAGCGGCGTCGCGATGTTGTTTGCGATCGTGTCCGGACTCGCGCCGGGATAACCGACCGTCACCTGGATCACGGGATAATCGACCGCCGGCAGATCGTTTACGGGAAGCTGAAAATAACTCATCACTCCGAAAAGGATCACCGACAGCGTCAACACCGCCGTCATTACCGGCCGCCGTATGAATGGTTCAGAGAGATTCATGACTAAGATCCGCTCGTGACCGCCGTAGCCGGATTAGCCGGCTGCTCGATTGCGACTTTGCCGCCGGGAGTGACACCGAGTTGCCCGTTTACCACGACCTTTTCACCTGCGGCAACGCCCTTTTCGACGACGACCAGATCTCCCTGTCGCTGGCCGAGCGAAACTGTCCGTTGCTCGGCGGTCGAGTCAGGCTTGATCACGTAAACGTAATAACCGTTGGCTGACATTTGCGGCGCCGTCACCGGAACCAGTACCGCACCCGCAACTGTTCCCAACAGCAAGCGCACGTTCACAAAACGGCCGGGCCAGAAACGATGACCGGGATTGGGAAGTGTGGCGCGCAGAGTTACCTGACCGGTCTCGGTCTGTACCGCATTGTCAACAAACGTGAGCGTGCCCGAAACGGGTTGATCCGTGCTGTCGGGTAGTCGAACTTCGGCGTTGAGTCTGCCCGCACGCATCTGTTCCTGCACTGCTGTCAAATTGTTTTGCGAAATCGTGAAGTCCGCGTAGATCGGATCGAGCCGCTCGATCACCAGCAACGCATTAGGCGCAATGCCGTTTCCGCTTGACTCGGCACTGCCTGGACCACCCGGATTCACGACGTTTCCGATGTCGACCAGACGCTGGCCCGCGCGACCGTCGATCGGCGAATGGATATAGCAATAACTGAGTTGCACTTTCGCCGTCTCGATCGCGGCGTTATCGACTTTGATCGTTTCATCGGCACTGCGAACTGCGGCGCGCGCGGCTTCGGAGTTCGCCTTCAGCGAGTCGTAGTCGGCACGCAACTGTCCATACTGCTCACGCGGCACAACGCCCTGCTCCACGAGCACGCGATATCTCTCGACCTGCGCGAGTCCCCATTTCTCACGCGCGATCTCGCGCGCCAGATTTGCCTCAGCCTGTTTCTTTCCGGCTACGTCTTTCGCAAGATTGGCCTGGGCTTGTTTGAGGTTTGCTTCAAACGGTCGCGGGTCGATCGTAAAAAGCAGTTGTCCTCTTCTGACATTTGCGCCGTCAGTGAAATGAATTTTGGTGATGCGACCGGAGACTTGTGGCTGAATTGAAACCGTTTCACGCGCGACGATCTTGCCGAGCGCATCCATGTAATTTGAAACATCCTGAGACACTGCCGTGCTCACGACGACGGGCGCGGGCGGACGCTCGAAGTTTTGCTGTGCCTGGTTGGCACAGCCGGAGAGAGTGGCGCAGAGTCCACTAATTGCCAGAATTATTCCCAGACGATAAGACAAGCACTGCTTGTATTTCATAGCGTTGATTTCCAATTTGGTTTGGTTACGTTAATGCGTGGCCGTTTGTTGCGTGAGCAACTCTCGACCGCGATGCGCCCGCCCATTGTGCCATCTTGCGCGCCACAACCAAAACCAGGTGGATTTTTTGATGATAGACCTGGAGGGTGAAGTGAGTGTTAAGTACAGGTAAAAATTTGTTAAGAGTTGTGAAGCATTTTGGAGTGCGGCGGCTTGACGCCGCTTTATCTCAATCGAGCATGACCGATAACAAAGCGGCGTCAAGCCGCCGCACTCCAAAGTCAGCGCCCGGGTTTTCGCACGGCGGCGGTGAATGCGGCGCTGCGGCGGCGTGAGACCGGGACGCGCACGCCGCTTTCGAGCACTGCGATGAGGGCGCCTGCGCGTGTGCGAGTGAGTTCGCGCACACCGTCGAGACGAACGAGCGCGCTGCGGTGAGCACGGATGAAGCCATGCTGCTGCACGCGTTGTTCGAGAACTTGCAGGGCTTCGCGTAAAAAGTAACTGCGTGGGCCAACCCACAGTTGCGTGTAGTTGCCGGCGGCTTCGATCCAGTCGATCTCGTTCAGGTGCAGCACCGTTGCGCCGCGAGACGTCGTCACGACGATCGTCTCCTCACGAGCGGGTTTGGACGTCGAACGCAAACGCCTCAACAGACGTTTCATCGTGGCTTCGAAACGCGCTTCGCTCACCGGCTTGACCAGGTAGTCGAGAGCTTCAGTCTCAAAAGCCTTGATCGCAAATTGATCGAACGCTGTCAGAAACACGACCGCCGGCATTCGTTCTACGGTTCGTCGCTTAATCACTTCAAAGCCGTCGATGCCGGGCATCTGGATGTCGAGAAACACTACGTCCGGCGCCGCAGAGTCGAGCGCAGTGAGCACTTCAGCGCCGTTGCGACATTCGCCCGCCACGGCAAACTCGGGAAATGCCGCAAGCAATTGACGCACACCGCGACGCGCCGCGGGTTCATCATCGGCGATCAATGCTTTGAACTTAGCTTGCATCGTTCGGCTCCGGGCCAAACTCACGATAGGGGATTTTCAGCGTCGCGATTGTACCGCCTTCCGCGCGACGCTCGACCTCGAGTGACGCTCTATCACCGTAAAGCGCACGCAGGCGCTCGCGTGTGTTTTCGATTCCATGACCCGGCGGTATGGCTGCGGCCGGGTCGATACCGGCGCCGTCGTCAATAACCTTGATTTCGAGTAGATCGCCGATACGCTCCGCGGTGACATGTAGCAGACCCGCATCCGGATGTCTTGCGATACCGTGACGAATCGCATTCTCGACGAGGTGCTGGAGAGCAAAACTCGGTACCGCCGCGGTCATCAACGCATCGGGAATTCTGAATTCAGGTCGCAGGCGATCTGAAAACCGGGCCTGTTCGATCGCAACGTACTGCCTGACAAGTTCCAGCTCTTCGCCGAGTGTGACCTCATTCGCGCGATGACGGCTGAGAGTACGGCGCAAAACTTCACTCAGGTGCTCGACTATGCGCACGGCGCCCGTGCGATCGTTATCGCGAACAAGCACAGCGATCGTGTTCAGAGTATTGAAAAGAAAATGCGGATTGAGTTGCGCCTGCAAGGCGGCGAAGCGTGCGCTCGAGAGTTGTTCTGAAAGTCGTGCGACCTGCACTTCGCGTTCGCGCGCTTCGAAAAAATAGCGCGTCGCGTGTTCGATTCCCACGACACAAAGATAGATCGCGACGCCGAACGGTAACGTTGTGAAGATCCAGCTCAGCCATTGGATGCCAAACTGCAGCCAGAACTGAGCCGCTCCGTCTTGCATTGCCGTCTGAAGAAGATCGGGCGCAAAGAGACGCATGAGCACGAGTCGCAATATCTGCCCACCAGTGGCCCATGCGACGCAGAACAAGATTGAGAAAAAGACGTGGAGTAGCGCGCGCCGCACGAGATGCGGGCGCGCGAGCGGCCACTTTTTAGAGACGGCGAACACGCCGGGCGTGAGAAACGCGTAGAGAAACCAGTCGCCACCCTCGAAGAGAAGGTCGCGCGCGGTCGCGGGTTCCCAACCCTGTAGTGACGCTTGCGCGATACGATTGATGACCGCGAAGGCAGCGGGCAGTATCCAGGCCGCCGAGACAATCATCCAGGGACGCAGGCGTGGTAATCGCACGCGCTCACAGTATCGCTGGTCCAGCCGTGGCCGCAATACCGTTTACGTCAACACGAGTGCCGCTCGCGTATTTATTGTTGAAGCCACGCGCGCAACGCGCATAGGATGCGCCACGAAAAGGCACAGAAGACACAAAAATTGAGGTGAGGTTATGACTATAAAAACTCTTATCTTCTCGATTATGTCGTTTGCACTCGGGGCGGCTTTTGTGGCGGGTACCACCACTGCGCTCGGCGAGAAGGATCGCGCTGCCGACGAAGCCGCCATTCGCGCGCACATCGGCAGCATCTTTCAGGCGTTTATCGACGGTGACGAACAGAAAATCTTCGCCACTCACTCGGAAGACTGGCGCGGCCTGCTCGAAGGTTATCCAACGCCGATCAAAGGCATCAACGAGTATATGAAAGCGAACGGAATCGATTGGCCGAAACCCGCAAACGCGCCCAGGCCCGAACGTTATTTTTCCCCCGATACCACTTACAAAATCGACGACTTCGATGTCCATTTTTATAACCCGGAGTTAGCCGTCGTTAACTTTTTAGGCGGCTTCCAGACAAAAGACGGCAAACCGCTGCGACGGTTCCGCATCATGGACATCTATGCCAAACGAAAAGGAAACTGGATCCAGGTGGCCTCGCACACCGCCATCGATCCTCAATGGCGTGCGCAGCAGATGGCCCAACCGATGACCATCACGCCCGAGATGCGCCAACACATCCTCACCAAGCGAGAAGAAGTTTGGACAGCATTTTTCGCAAACGATCGCGCGCGACTTGAGAAGTTGATTCCGGAAGAAACAATCGCGATCAACGATGGTCAGGAGGCATGGTCCGATCGTGCGGCGATCTTCGCGTCGGCAAAGCAGTTTGCCGATGGTGGCGGCAAACTGGTGCGGATCGAGTTTCCAAAAACCGAAATCCAGGCGTATGGAAATACCGTCATTCTTTACACAACTTACGTCTATGAAACCGAAATGAACGGGAAGCGCTCGACGACGAAAGGTCGCGGCACGGAGATGTTTGTTCGTCGCGGCGATGAGTTAGTAAACGTCGGCTGGCATCTCGACGATGTAAACTGAATTACTTGATGCTGACCGTCATCGAGTATGTCCGGTTGCGCTCGTCCGCATCGATGAGAATCTGGTAGTCGCCGGTTTCGGGCAGTGTGCCGGTCCACTTTCGCGCGTTATCGGCCACAAGGTTTCTGGTCGTCGGACTCATCACCATAAATCTCACCGACTGGTGCGGCGACGTGAGTTGCACCGTCATCACCTGACCCGCGCGAGCGCCGACGAGGTAAGTATCGGGCAAAGCGATCGAAACTTTGCCCTGTACCGTTGCCGATGACGCTCCGCGTTTGAACTGAAGCCTGCGATGCGCGGGTTTGCTCTCGCCCGTTTCCTGGTGAATCAGCCTCGAACCCGCCTCGCGATATTGATTGCCGTCGTATTTATAGGTTGTACTCGAAACGGTGGCGGCAGTATCGCGAGCGTCTATTCGCAAATCAGCAAAACCATTACTCGACGTTTTCAGCAACTCGATCCCCAGACCGGAAGCGTCCTCGAGTATCAACTCGTAACCGGCGCCCCGCCGGCGATACAGATAGATCGAACAGTTAACCATCCCGCAGGCGCATGGACCGGACAAACTCACTTCATATTCCGGAATACCGTCGCGATTTAAATCGACTTCCTCAACCGTCGCATTTTCTTCCGCAGCGCGCGCTCCACCCTCTTCTTTAACAATACACTCGCGCACGTCCGGGTACTCCGCCAACACCTGTTGGAACAATTTGCTCCGCACCTCTTTCGAGGCCTCGCGCTTCTGCGCCGCGAAGATACACAAGCCACCGGCAAGCAAAATAAACAAAACGACTTTAATAACGTATGTTTGATTCATGTGACTTATGTGCCTCTTTGTGGCTTGATTCTACAACGCGGATCCAAATTTGTGGTGAGTAAACTACGCTTATGCAAAAACTCGACCCCGATTTTCTCAACGCACTCAACATCGCTTTCAATCAAAGCATTTCGCATCTGGAACATCTCGACGACTCTTCAGTGGCAGCAACCGCTGATGCCGCTACGCTGCGCCGGCAAATCGACAAGCCCCTTGCACAAAAAGGCGTGCCGCCGCCGCAAGTGATCGAAGAACTGGTGCGCGACGTTCAGGGTGGACTGCTCGGTTCCGCCGGTGGACGATTTTTCGGCTGGGTGATTGGAGGCGCGCTGCCGGCAGCGGTTGCCGCCGACTGGCTTACTTCTGCATGGCAACAGAATGCAGGACTCTACGCCTGCGCCCCCGCGGCGGCCATCGTCGAAGAAACTGCCGGCCGATGGTTGAAAGAGATCCTCGGACTTCCTTCACACGCGAGCTTCGCACTCGTTACTGGTTGCCAGATGGCCCACGTCACGTGTCTTGCCGCCGCGCGTCACGCGTTATTGAGCAAACATGGATGGGACGTTGAGGACCAGGGTCTGTATGGCGCACCACCGATTCGAATTCTTTCGAGTAGCGAACGCCATGGCTCATTTGAGCGCGCCGTGCGTTTGCTCGGGTTTGGAAAGTCGCACATAAAACTGCTCGGCGCTGACGACCACGGACGGCTATTGCCCGGTGCGCTCGAAGAAGAGCTACAAAAGGACGCCGGTGCGCCCACGCTTGTTTTACTTCAGGCCGGCGACGTCAACATTGGCGCTTACGATTCGTTTACCGAATTGATACCGATCGCCAAACGCTACGGCGCCTGGGTTCACGTCGATGGAGCGTTTGGGTTATGGGCGGCGGCGAGTCCGAAGCTGCGACATCTCGTGACCGGTGTCGAAGCAGCCGACTCATGGGCCACCGACGGTCACAAGTGGCTCAACGTGCCTTTCGACTCCGGACTCGCGTTTGTGGCCGACCCGGAAGCACATCGCGCGTCGCTTTCCCTGCGCGCCGTTTATCTCACGCACGCGTCCGACGCGCGCGATCAGATGGACTGGAACCCGGAATGGTCCAGACGCGCTCGCGCGTTCCCTGCTTACGCGGCGTTGCGGCAGCTCGGTCGTGACGGCGTGGCTGATCTGGTTGAACGTTGCTGCCGTCACGCCGTCGGAATTGTTACGGGCATTGGCGAGTTATCCGGCGCTGAGATGTTGTGGAAACCGACGATCAACCAGGGACTCGTTCGTTTCCCGGCCCAGCGAGCGGGCGCAACGGAAGAAGATCACGATCGACGCACTGACGAAGTTATCGCCGCGATCCTGAAAACCGGCGAAGCATTCTTTGGCGGCACAACATGGCGCGGCCGCCGCGCGATGCGCGTGAGCGTCTGCAACTGGCAAACATCCGAAACGGACGTGGAGCGCGTGGTGCGCGCAGTCGCGCAAGTCTGTAAACAGGCCTGAGGCTGTGTAGTTGTGTTATGACTGTTGGCTGGCCGCAGCGCGGCCAAATGTTTATAGCTTGGAAAGGAAAAAATTACGCGCTCCAGCGGAGCGCGATGTGGGCGCTTCAAAACATCGGACTCCTCCGGAGCCCGCAAACAGGGAATGCTGAGGCTATAAACATGTGGTCCCTCCGGGCCCAACTCCTCAGCCAACACACTATTACCCCGATACCAGTGCCTGGTAGCCATTGCCGAGTTTAGCGATGACTCGTATGATTTGAGGCAAGCCACAGTGATGCATCAGGGATTTCCCTATGCGGATTATCACGTCCGAGTGTTAACTTACCTCCTGCCCAGGAGAACGACATGAGAAGTTTCATTCTTAATCTCGCCGCCAGCGTACTCGCCTTTATTTGTGGAATCGTAACCGTGGTGACCTGGAACTATGGCACACAGCCGGAGAGAATCCGCGAGCGGGTAGTTGTCGAGAACTGCCCACCGGCAAGTCCACCGCCGGTGTCCTCCTATCCCGAGTTTTCGCAGCCCAAACCGTTTCGTGAAATCGGCATTGGCTCAACTGGTCTGAGACTGGTGTCCGATGAAGTGCGACTCAGGAGCGAGCAGCTTCGCTATGACGTAAATCTTCGCTATCCACAGATTCTCGGCTCGGATGAGCCTCACATTCGCCGGCTCAATCAACGCATAAAGGAGGTCGCAAACGGGAAGTATCAATGGCTGCTTAGTCCGCAGAAAAACTATGACGACCGGTGGACCGGCGTGTTCAACTCGTTCAGTATGGATTATGAAGTCAGCCTGGCGACGGATTCCCTCTTGAGCATCTCTTTCTATGGTTACAGCTATGGTATCGGGGCCGCTCACGCGACCCAGGAAAACTTTGCCGTAAATTACGATTTGGCCATGCAGAAGGAGTTGAAACTGTCCGAGATCTTCAAGCGCGACTTGAATTACCTGGAATTCCTTTCAATCTACTCCCGCTCGGAACTCTCACAGAAATATGATTCACGTTACACGGTTCCCGAGGCATTGGGTCCGGAGGCAAAGAATTTTGAGAACTGGAGAATCACACGCCAGGGACTCACGTTTAATTTTGACGGCTGCAAAATAGCCGGCTGTGCCGCGGGTGATTTGGACGTTCAGATTCCTTTTTACACGCTGAGAGACATGCTCAGTCCGCACAATTCTCTCAAGACGGCCTTGAGCCAATACCCGTAAGGCCAACCGGTTATAGACGCGGATCGACAGGTTCACTCTCGAGCGCCAGGACGCCAAACACGCATTCATGAACACGGCGCAGCGGCTCTCTCCGAACGAAACGCTCCAAACCTTCGACACCCAACGCAAACTCGCGTAAGGCGAGTGAACGCTTTCTCGATAACCCTCGCCCACGCAAACGCGTGAGATGTTCAGGAAGTGAATATTCCGGTCCATAGATGATGCGGAGGTATTCCGAGCCTCTGCACTTCATCGCCGGCTGCACAAGGCCGCGACTTCCTCTGGTTATAAAGTCCAAAGGCTTCACGACCATCCCTTCGCCTCCGCGCCCGGTCATCTCCTGCCACCAGTTGACACCAGCCGCCTCGCTCGCCGGATCAGTTACGTCGACAACCATGTAGGAGGTCGCCATCAGTAAACCGCCGGCGGCGTCGCAGAGCTGGCGCAAAGTCTCCATGTGCCAGACGTGATCCCGATTGGTGAACACGACTCCCTCCGCCGCCAGCAGATGAAACGGCGCGAGTTTCAAGTCGCTCAACGATCGCACAGGCCAGCAATAACGCCGGTATGCCTCGACGTATTTTTCGACTGCACTCGATCGTTCGCGATAACGATTCAGGATCGGAGCGACTTCGACGTTGTGCTGCGCCGTTGATTCCAGTGCATGCACGGCTTCCGCGAGCGAAGCACGCGCAGCGGCGCCAACAGCGGCATACTGCTGACGCAACAACTCCTGCGCCTTCGCGGACCACGGCATCAACTCACAATCGAGACACAGCCAGTCCGTATCAAACTCGTCCCACATCCGCGCTTCCGTCACCGACCGTTGCACACTCTCGATAAACTCCTGTTCGAGCGTGCGATCTTCAAAGAATCTCCGGCCGGTTCGCGTGTAACAGATGCCCGCGATCTCTTCCATCACCCCAAAACGCCTGCGCGCCGCATCTCGATCGCGACAAACTACGACCACCGCACGCGAACCCATGTGCTTCTCTTCGCAAACGACCCGCGCGACACCCTGGTGCCGGTAGTAAGAGAACGCCTCCGCCGGATGTTCCAGCAAATCAGGTTCGCGACTCGTTTCAGACGGAGACATCGTCGGCGGCAGATAGATCAGCCATTTCGGATCCGCCGCAAACCGGCTCATTACCTCGAGGGCCGCGATGCTGTTCTCCTCACGAATCGTGACGGTGTGGTGCAGTTGAGTTGAAACGATCCGCTTGCCGGAGACGTCGTCGATGTCGAGCACGTCGTCGTGCTGCTGTTGTGCGGTGAGCGAAGGCGCCTGGTCCTGTGGCGGCAGAAACGGTTTTGCAGGTTCGTAATAAGTCTGAAAGGCGTCAACCGAGACGAGTTCTTTTTCCGGGTACCGTAGCGCCGTCAACTTGCCTCCAAACACGCATCCCGTGTCGATGCAGATCGTGCCGTTCAGCCACTCCGGTTCGGGAACAGGCGTGTGCCCATAAACCACCATCGCCTTGCCGCGATATTCGGCGGCCCAGTTGTAGCGGACGGGTAGACCAAACTCGTCCGTCTCACCGGTTGTTTCGCCATACTGCGCAAAGTCTCGAACTTTTCCCGAACCACGTCCCTGAAGCTCTTCTTTCAAACCCGCGTGGGCCACCACCAAACGGCCTTCGTCCAGCACGTAATGACTGACGAGACTATCTATAAAGGACGCCACCTGTTCTTTGAACTCAGGCGGTTCGCGCTCGAGTTGTTGCAGCGACTCGGCGAGGCCGTGTGTGATCCGAACATCTCTGCCGCGCAGCTTGCGCATCAGTTTTGTATCGTGATTTCCGGGAACGGCAAGCGCGTTGCCCGAATCTGTCATGCTCATCACGAGCTTCAACACTTCGGGAACCTTCGGACCACGGTCCACGAGGTCTCCGAGAAAGACTGCTTTGCGTCCTTCGGGATGATTCAGAGTGCCTGTACCGTTTGTGTATCCGAGTCTTGTCAGTAACGCATAAAGCTCGTCGAAACAGCCGTGGACGTCGCCGATGATGTCGAATGGTCCATGTTCGTGTTTGAGGTTGTTCCAGAGCCGCTGCCGTTCGATAACGACGGCATCGATCTCTTCCGGCGATGACAGTTGAAAAACGTGCCGGAACCCTTCGCGATTCAGGTTGCGAATCGAACGGCGCAGTTGCTGGCTCTGCTGGCGAATCACGTGAGGGCCGAAATTTCGATCCGGCCGTTCACGATTGCGATCCTGGCAAAGCCTGTCCGGCAGGTTCAGCACGATCGCAACGGGAATAACGTGATACTCACGCGCCAGCGCAACGAGCGGCTTGCGCGCTTCCGGTTGCACGTTGGTCGCATCGACGACGGTCAAATGGCCCGCCGCCAGACGCTTGGCGGCAATGTAGTGCAACACCTCAAAGGCATCTTTTGTCGCCGCCTGGTTGTTCTCGTCGTCCGACACGAGCGCGCGGCAAAAGTCAGACGAGAGGACCTCGGTGGCTTTGAAGTGCTTCCGCGCAAACGTCGACTTTCCGCACCCTGACGGGCCGATGAGCGTAACAAGCGCCAGTTCCGGAATCGTAATAGTCTTCACTTTGCCTCGAATATGACCATCTGGGTTGGCGCACCGACCTGACTGTCTTCCGGTCCAACCGGCAACACGCGCGCGGTGTAGCCGTACTTGCCCGCGATCGCATTGATCCAACCGGCGAATTGTTCACGCGTCCATTCGAAGCGATGATCCTTGTGTCGAAACCTGCCGGCGGGCAGGCTTTCAAAACGCACGTTGTATTCGACGTTCGGTGTCGTCAACACAACCATCGATGGTCTGGCAAACTCAAACAGCACACGTTCAAATGCAGCCAGGCGAGGCTGGTCCAGGTGCTCGATAACTTCGACAACAGCCGCGGCATCAAATCCGCTCAAACGCCGGTCGCGATACATCAGCGAACCCTGCATGAGCTTCACTCGCTCGGCCTGACGCGTAGGCAAGCGTTCCAGACGCAAACGCTCGTGCGCCGTCTGCAACGTGCGGTGCGACACATCGACGCCGACAATTCGTTCGAAACCGTTGTCTTTCAAAAGCAGACGCAGCAGTTTCCCTTCACCGCATCCGAGATCCAAAACGTGTTTCGCATTCGCGCTCTTGAGAGCGGCGACCACGGTGTTCAGCCTTTGCTCGTTGAGATTCAGAGTTCTTTCAACCGCTTCCTCCTCGCTGTCGTGAATCTCCTGCGCGACGTCGACGTCCGGCGTTTCTTCGTCGACAAGACGTGCGAGCGCGTCCTGGGCCAGGTCGCGCCGGTATTTCAGGTAACGCTTCGCAATCTCTTCCTTCTCGGGATGCAGCGGCAACCAACTGCCTCCATGCCGCAAAAGCTTTTCGACCTCGTCATCGCCGACCCAGTAATGCTTCTCGTTATCGAGAACCGGAACGAGGACGTATAGATGCGTCAACAAATCCTGCAAACGAACCTCGCCGCTCAGTTCAACCGTGTAGTACGGGCTTTCACCCCACTCGGGAAACGTCTGGTCCAACTCGTGACGCGCGGCGTTAACCTTGTAACCGAGGGGCTCGAAGAGCCGGCGCAGAAATCGTTCGCCGCCATGACATGGAAGCACCGCGATCTTCGCCTGCAAAGGAATTGCGGTTGTCGCCAGTTCCGGTCTGTCCTTGCTTCTGCCGCCGAGCGCGCTCCCGAGCACACGCGAAATCGTTACGCTCAGAAACGACGACGCGACATACGGCCGATCGTTGACATACTGCGCAAGCGTGCCGCCTTCGCCTGCCGGTCCTTTGCGATTACGGACCAGGCCGACGGGGTCAACGTCAAGCAGCACCGCGGCGGTGCAGCGCTCGTTAGTGGCTTCGGGATAAAAGACGTGTGCTTCGCCGAACGACAGCGGAAACGAGTGCAGGCGAGCGGGATTCTTGTGCAGCAGGTAACCGAGATCCGTCGCCGGCTGATGAGTTGTAGTGATCGTCAATAACATCTATCTGGCAGCCACAAAAAGACACAATAGCACAAACGATTTTACTAAAAGCTTTTGTGATTTATGTGCCTGCCTGTGGTGATTTTACGGTGTGGCGATCTTTATGAATGCCTTGTTGCTCGCCGGGCCACGTAGCTGGACCGTTATGCCAAGATCTCTCGGCGCGCCAACCACCTGGTCGGGCAATCTCACGATTACCTGCACAACATCACTCGGATTGTTCAGGAATGCGGCGTGTTCAACCACCAACGGATAGGTCCTGCCCTCACTGTCTTCGGCAGTCACCTTCAAATTCGCGGGCGTGTCGGCCGGAAGAAGCTGTAAGCGCCAAACAAATAACGACACGCGCCGGCGATGATCGTTGCTGAAGTTGAACAGGTTGGTCAAAGAAAACGGATCGCGTGTTTGAATAACACTGTCAAGCGCGATTGCCCTCTGCACACTTTCCGTCAGGAGAACCGGCTCATCGTTATTCGTGATTCTCAACTCCGCGGTAACCGGCGTCCCGAGAGCCTCCGCTTCCCGTGACGGTGCTCAACGTAAGATTGATCGTCTCGAGCTCTTCGTTGTTGGCGTCTTCACAGATTGTTACGCTAAACGCTTTGATACCCTGTTCGCCGTCGACCCAGGACAGGGTACCCGAACTGCTGATGTAATCAACACCTGCTCCACACGTGGTCCCACCGGTCGCCGTGCCGTTGGTCGTCGCAAAGTTTACCGACGTCGAGCCGGCCATTCCACCGATGCGAAGCGCGATCACGGACGTATTACCGACGTCTTCATTCACAGCGAAGATTGGCGCGGGGTATTGCAACATGCCGCCGTCAAGCACCGCAATTGTGACAAAATCGGTGTCGGGAAACGATGCTCCGGCTCCGCTCGCGCCAAGATCGTCAGTAGTGATCTGCAAATTCACAAAACCACTGAAACCCTTATTGGGCGTGTAAACCATGCCGTTGAGCGCCGTGTTGATGTTGACGATCGTGTCCTTGAACGTCATGGTCGCGTCGGACACGCCGTCGCCCGCGACGAACGTCAATCCCGTCGTACCGCTGAGGGAAAGCACGCCGTTGTTCACAGTCAGCGCAACCTGGACCACGGCGTTTCTGGCGTCGACGTCGGACGTCGCGATGCGAGTAGAGTTGGCGGTGGAGAACGTGACGGTGCTGTTCTCGTTCACACTCACGATGCCCGGCAGAATATTCACCGGTGAATCGTTAACGGGCGTGATCGTGATCGTGAAAGGTTGCGGCGTTGAAGTGTCTTTACCGCCGTTCGCTGTTCCGCCGTTATCTTTGAGAACGACGGTGATGGTTGCCGAACCATTAGCGTCGGGAGCGCCGGTGTAAGTCAGGGTGCCGCTCGGACTGATCGCTGGTCCAGCGGCGAACAAACCCGGGTTGTCATTGTTCGTGACCTGAAAACTAAGAGTCTGTCCTGCTTCGTCCGACGGTCCTGCTGAAAGGTTGGTCGCGAAGTTAGAAACCGAAACGGCGCCGATGTCTTCGAGACTCGAAGTCGCGCGTTGTCTCTCGAACGATGGCGCGTCATTTACCGGATTTACCGTAACTACAAACGTGCGATTGGAGCTGCCGCCGGTGCTGTTGACTGTGACTGTAATCTCCGTCGTTCCGACCAGGTTCTCTGACGGATTAACGATAATGAGTTCAGTCGATCCGGCCTCTACCAGACGAAGATGACTCGAATCGTTTGGCACGAGCTTCTTGTCGGAAGAGGTGGCGGTTATCGACGTGATGCCGCTGCGATCGCCGATGTGAAACGGAATGATCAGCTCGGTATCTTCATTCGTGGATGTATCAGCGATACCCGCGAGCGGAACCTGTTGCTCTACGGCGCCAATATCGACTGTCGCCGTCGCATTCGCGTCAGGTCCGTCAACTATGCGATTAAAACTCGCGCCACGTTGATCCGTGAATGGTGGACCAGGAAACGGTGGATTAACTACGGATGCATTGTTCCCAGCATCGAGAACGGGACTGCCGGGAAGGGGGGCGTGCGTCAAAGTTAAACCACCGTTATCGGCGAGCGGCCCGAGCATAGCGTCCAGGGGGCTGGCACCTGTTCCGATTTGATTTCCGTTGCTGCCGTTGGTGATGCCGGTTATGCGTGAACCATCGCCGATGAGGTTGTTGGAGCTATTGGAATTTACCAGACCAGTAATGTCGTCGGGAATCGTCCCGGAGCCGCGGAAGTTTCCGGCAACGATCGTGTTGCGCAGTATGATGCCGCCCCCGTCGATTCCGCCGCCAAAGCTGGACGGACCGGACCGATTGTTTGTAACCGTCGAGTTAATCAGTTCGATAAAGCCGTTGAATTGATCGATTCCTCCGCCGCCGCTATTCAAACTTTTATTTCCGCTAATGGTGGTATTGATGACGAGTGTCGGTGTGTTCGCGGTCGCATGGATGCCGCCGCCGAATGAGCCGGCCGTATTGTTCAAAATGAGGCAGTTTATGATCTTCATGTCGGCGCCCGCCCAAACACCCCCGCCGACGTTCCCGGTGCTGTTGTCGCTTATCGTCACGCCGTTCAAGGTCACGGTTCCCAATGACGCGAAAATGCCGCCGGCTGTATTGCCGGTGATCGAGCCCCCCGTCATCACGGTGGTGCCGCGACTATGGAAGACGCCACCGCCGCTTGCTCCGCTCGTATTCGGCTGGCCTGGTCCAAGCCCGCCTATGTTGCAATTGATGAGCGTCAGCGAACCCTCTTCCTGGTGAACCCCGCCGCCGAGTCCGTTCTGGTTTGGAAACCCGACGCTGTTTCCATAGACATTGCAATTCGTCATCGTCAACGAGCCGCTGTTGGAAACGCCACCGCCGTTGTCTCCCGCAAGCCGGCCGTTGGAAATCGTCAATCCCGAAATGCTGACTATCCGGTTACGAGTTATCGTAAAGATCCTGAACTCCGGCGTTTCAGCCGCGCTGCTGCGCCGCACCGTCAGCAGGCCAGCTCCTGGTCCAACAATCGTCATGTTGCTCAGTTCTGCAAGCGCGGTAAGAAGCGTGATAGTTGCCGGCCCGGATTTCGTGAGTGAAGTCTTGAACGTGATCACTTCAGAGCCGATTGCGGTGTTGGCGGCGTTTATAGCTTCGCGCAGAGTGCAACCGTTTCCGGTGCCGGTTAGCGTGCAGGCGGCATCGTCCGTGTCGGCGGTTGAATTGACTTCAAAGACCGGTGTCTCGTAAGCGCCGATGTCGCTCGCATCGCCGTCCGTGACGTTCGCAACCGCGGGATTATCGACCGGTCTCGTGGAGCCGCGCTGGTCCGTCAGCGTTGACGTAAAACCTGCATCGATAGCGGGACTACCGTGGAGAAGCTCGTGAGTGCGAGTTGGACCGCCATTGTCGACCAATGGTCCAAGACGAGCGTCTACGTTTGTTTTGTTGTGCGAAACGGCTCCGCTGAGTTCCATTCCGCTCGTGTTTCCGATGACGTTGAAGTCGACCGAAAAGAAATCGATTCCGGCGCCGTCAGTTCCCACCGGTGCAGTGTTTCCGGCAAGGATGGTGTTGGTGAATAACAGTGGACCGGAGTTGCGTATTCCGCCGCCGTTGCTACTCGCGTTGTTGGCGGTGATCGTAACTCCGTTCAACTGGATGTTATTGAAATTCGAGAGACCGGCTCCCTGAAACGCAGTGTTTGAAGAGATGGTGGTATTCGTGATGAGGCTCACGAGGGAACCGCCGTTAAGAAGGCCGCCGCCCTGATCGGCGCTCACGTTGTTGGAAATTGTGCTGCCGTCAATCCTTAAGCTGGAAGCTCCGTCGCCAAACGCGTTGGCGATGCCACCGGCGTCTTCCGTCGCAGTGTTATTCGAGATCGTACTTCTGAGGATGGTCAACACGCCCAGGTTGTAAACACCGCCACCTACGTTTGCCTGGTTACCGGTGACTACGCAGCTATCGATCGTCAACGTCCCTCGGTTCATGATTCCGCCGCCGATATTCGTGTCGGAATTCAGTCCCACAACGTTGCCGTTCGAGATGGTCAGACCGGAAACCGTGACCGTCACCGAAGGACCGATGTCGGGACGAACTTTAAGAACGCGAAAAGTTTGGCGTGCCGGGCGCGGTGCTGCGCTGGATGCGAAGCAGCTTCGCGCCCGGCCCCGCAATATGTAAGTGGGTCGCGATGTCGGGCAGGGCGCTGTTGAGTGAAATGGTGCCGAGATTAAGAGCGGAATCAAAGAGGATCGTGTCGGCGCCGACGACCTGAAACGCGTTCGCCTCCTGAATGGCCGCACGCAACGTACACTGTTCTCCCGCGGCGCCCGCGTCAGTGTCGCAAATCGTGTCGCCGACGTTTACGTCAGCCGCATCGCCGAACGAGTTGACCACTAAAACGAGCGGCGGATCCAACTGTGCTTTTGCCCCGGCGCCGCCAAGCATGACAACTGCCACGACCACCGCGCACAAGAACGCGCTCACGATAGTGCGCGGCGAACGGGGGAAAATACTTTTCACTGAGATTCCTTTGAAACGTTAGAGGACGGGGCGTCAGAAGCTATCAGGCCGGGCTGGGACCACGGCGTACGGAAGGAATTTAACACAACCGCCTAACCCGGGGCGATACTCTTGTTGCCGCGTGAGTCGGATTTACTTCGGCGGCGGAGTCCGCTTTCGGGCACTGGTTCAGTTTAAATTTACGCCGACGGCGTTGGGTACGGTTCAGTTGAATTAACGCCTAAGGCATTGGGTACCGGTTCAGTTGAATTTAACGCCGAAGGCGTTGGGTACCGGTTCAGTTGAATTTAACGCCGAAGGCGTTGGGTACCGGTTCAGTTGAATTTAACGCCGACGGCGTTGGGTACCGGTTCAGTTGAATTTAACGCCGACGGCGTTGGGTACCGGTTCAGTTGAATTTAACGCCGACGGCGTTGGGTACCGGTTCAGTTGAATTTAACGCCGACGGCGTTGGGTACCGGTTCAGTTGAATTTAACGCCGACGGCGTTGGGTACCGGTTCAGTTGAATTTAACGCCGACGGCGTTGGGTACCGGTTCAGTTGAATTTAACGCCGACGGCGTTGGGTACCGGTTCAGTTGAATTTAACGCCGACGGCGTTGGGTACCGGTTCAGTTGAATTTAACGCCGACGGCGTTGGGTACCGGTTCAGTTGAATTTAACGCCGACGGCGTTGGGTACCGGTTCAGTTGAATTTAACGCCGACGGCGTTGGGTACCGGTTCAGTTGAATTTAACGCCGACGGCGTTGGCTAATTCGAGCCCAGGGTTGCTTCAACCCTGGGATCATCATTTCCATGTAGTTTCAACCCTGAAAGGGTTCGCCGCGATAAACCCTTTCAGGGTTTTAAGGTCTTCTAATGTTCAATCCCAGGGTTGAAGCAACCCTGGGCTCGAATTAGCCAACGCCTTCGGCGTTAAATTCAACTGAACCAGTACCCAACGCCGTCGGCGTAAATTCAACTGAACCAGTACCAAACAAGTCTCTAAATTCCACCTGAACCAGCACCCGCTTTCGGATGGCACTCCACACACTGAAACATCGAGATATCGCCGAGATTTACCGGATGTCTGAAAGGCTCGTTTGCCTTGTGGCAGGTTTCGCATTTGCGATCCGCAAGCCCGCCGAGATCGACCGGATGCTGGATCGGAATCGTCGCGGAAACCGTCGCCGGACGAGCCGAATCCGACAACACTGTGTGGCAGATATTGCAGTCGTTGCGAATCACTTTTCCCGTATCGCTCACGTGCTCGCCATCGTGACAGCGAAAACATCCCGATGAATAGAGATGGCCGATGTTGTTTGGGTGAGTGGACCAGTCGGTCTTCATCTCCGGGAAGAAGTAAGTCTTGAAGATGCGTTGCGTCTCGCTAATCGCGGCCTTCACCGTATCGGTCCTTTGCGCGTAGACATCGCCGTAGTTGGTTCGATAAAAACTCTCGAGACCCGCGGCAATGGCGTTGACCGCTTCGGTTTCAGTCGTGTACGGCTTGTTCAAAACCTCAACTGTCTGGCGCTTGAGATACGGTAACGACGGATCGAGCCGGCCGGCGTTGAACGACTGGTCCACTGCTACGTCAGGCGGCAGGTACGCATGCGCCGGACGATTATGACAATCGATACAATCCATTCGCCGCCTTTCAAACGTTGAGATCTGTTCCGCCGTCAGCGGCCGGCTGCGATCGTAATACTCGGTCACCTTTCCATTTCTATCCTTGACCTGGATCCACGGAATGACCTGTCGTTGCTTGTCACGCGCGATAAAAGTGACTTCATTGCCGAGGTTCATGTGCCAGTGAATACCCGCCACCGGCCCAGTCGCAGGATCGCCGCCGCCGACGTTTATCAACATTCGCGTCTGGCGCATGGAGTTGCGTTCATCGTACGCGTAGTGGTTGAAGGTCTTGAGTTGAGCGCCGTGAAACTTCGAAGGCCAATGACATTGTTCACAGGTTTGATTTGCCGGACGCATGTTGTGCACGGGCGTTTCGATCGGCTTTGAGTACGTGTCGCGAACGAGGGCAACAAGCTGTCGCGCGCCTGAAAGCTTGGAACGAGCGTACGACTCCGCGCCGTGGCCCACGTGACAATCCACGCACCTGATTTTGGCGTGCGAAGTCGCATGAAAGGCTACAAACTCGGGCTTCATTACCGAGTGACAAGCCTTACCGCAAAACTCCACCGACTCCGTGTATTCATAGGCACGATAACTTCCAAACGCACTGGCACACACGAAGATAAAAGAGAGAGTCAGCACGACGACTGCAAGACGGCGCTGTCGCGTCTCGTTTAGATCGATCTTTGGATAGGGCGGTATCTCGGAGGTTGGTGATCGGCGGCGTCTGCGACGCTCGATCAACATGCCCGCAAAGATCACGAGCAGACCAAAAGCGAGAAAGCCCGGCAGGATGATGTAAGTGACGATGCCCAGGTATGGATTATGGGCTGCTTGAGTGAGTTCGATCAGGAAAAGCAGCAGAATGCTGACGACGGCGGCGATTACAATCACGCCGCCGAAGAAGCTGATGTAGTTTCTGAAAAGTGGCGCCGATCGTTTTTCCGGTTGTTTTTCTTCGCTCATCTCGGGTGGCAATCAAAAAGAACTGCGGGAAAAAACGTTTGCCTCCCATGCCGTTGGTGGCCCAACAGCATGGGAGGTTTGGGGGAAGCATTTGTTTCGCGTGCGAGCTACTGACCGGCTCGCAATTGTTTCATGTGGTCTAAGAGCGCTTTGGCTTGTTCCTGAGTTACTCCTTTTTCACCGTATGCCGGCATGTTGGGTGGCTTCTCCGGTTTCTTACCTTTCATTATTGCATCCATGTGTTGCTCGTCAGTAAGCGCGGGATCGAATTTCTTCTCAGCCTTCGGCCCGTGACAGGCCACACATTTGGCCTTGTAGAAAGCTGCGGGATCGGAAGGTTGCACTTCACCCTGGGCCGGGGTAATCGTGAACAGGACCAAACTAAACAAGAATGTCGCCGTGATCGCTATCGTTATGTTTTTTACTCGCTTCATCATGCTTCTCCGTCGGCGGTTACTCCGCTCATACTCACCATGTGCAACGACCATGCCGCCGCTTGTTTTTGCGAAAAGGCATTGAAAACTCGAATAATTCGAATTCAACAAGACCTGTCCCGCGGCCTTTTCCCCAGCCGCGTGCGAAAGTTTCCCCAGGTCCCGAGCATCATCAGAAGTGCCACACGGAACCCTTGTGACATCGTTTGCACGCCGTGAAATCGTCGCCGCCAAACGCGCGCCGCCCGTTATGACAAGTCGCGCAACTCGAAGCGCGCGCAGGTGCGTGATGGTTTAGTGGTAAAGGCATGGAGACCTGCCGGCCGCGCGGTAAACCCGTCCTGACTTTGTGGCACTCAACACACGACAATTTCTCAGAAGCGTCGTGACTCACATGACGAAACCCGACCCGGTATGCAGCAGCCTGGTCTGACGTGCGCACGAAGCGTCCCGGCTGATGACAAGTGCTGCACGAAGAAATGTCGCGGCCATTTGCTTTTGCGCCCGGCGTATGACAGGTGAAACAGGTAACGTGAGCATTCAATCGTGCGGGAATCGAGAAGGCGGCGCCGCCGCGGCTTCGTCGATGACAAGTGGCACAAGTCGCGCCTGCCGCCGCATGTTTGCCGTGATCGAATCTGACGTCAAAGCTTCGCAACCGTGGAAACTCTTTGACTTTTCCGCTCTGCGCATCGGTATGGCAATTCGTACAGATCCCACTCGCCGGATTTGCAAACTGCTGTGCGTGACAGCCCGTGCATGGCGCGTGTGCGGCTTTGCCGGGCAACGTGGGCTGCGGTGAGTTGTTCTCCCGGCGGTGACAAAGCAAACACGGCAGCCGCGCGTGATCGGGATTATCGTGCTTGAACTGAGAGTAGTTTGCCTGGGCCAAAGCAGTTTGATAACAGCCGAAGAGCAGGATGCCGGCGACGATCACATGCCTGGTTTTCACGTTTGCAAACATCATTTCGCCGGTTTGGGAATCGCGCTCAGGTGACTCGCGGGCACAGGCTTTGCTCCAAACGCAAGATGACACTTCGCACAAACAAACTTACCGTCTTTGTTTCGTTGATCGATTTCGTAATTGAGAACGCCGCCGTCGTCCGTAGTCGCCGTGATATGACAACCTTCAGCACCGCCGCACGACTTCACCGGGACCACCCGCTTCGCCATCCCCTTCGTCACTGCTTCATGACACTGCGTGCAAGTCAGATCAGAATGAACTTCATGTCTGAATGCGCCTGCCGAAACTCGCTTGCGCCACGCCGTCCGCATCCACCAGTCCTCAATCTTCATGCGCGGCACTAAATCCTGAGTAAAGTCTGCGGCGAGGTTTTCAGAACCGGTTGCCTTGTGGCAGGCATCGCAGTTTTGCGGCAACGGGGCGAGTTCGCTCTCCTGGTTGTGGCAGGTGAAACATCCGGAGTGCGTCAACGGCCGCGTCTGAAAAGTCCCTTTCTTCAACCAGAACGCATCGCCGATCTCCTTCGGCGGTTTAGTGACAAATTCATCGTCCGACTTTCCCTGTGGCTGATAAGTCTGATGACAGTCGGCGCAGGTCGCATCCGCGTGTTTTTCGTGCGGAAAGGCGACGCGGAAATCGGAAACAAAATCGCGCCCTTTCGTCGTTGTCAGAAATGCTTCGCCGAGACTGGGAAACGGATATCGGGAAGTATCAACCGGCGTCGCCTTCACATGACAGTTCGAGCAGATGCGTGGGGCCGGGCGTTCGCGCCAAAAAAACTGTTGCCGGTGACAACCGAGGCACGCCTGATGCTCCGGGTACTCGGTCACATCCGGAAAAGCATCGTCTGACTTTCGCACCTGTTTCCAATTCTTCGACGGAAAGGTATGGCAGGAGCTGCAGGCAACACGATGTTGTTCGGTCAGATGTGAGAAGCGGGAATAATCAACCTTCCACTGACTGTTCGTAGCTCGCGCAGATTGAGCAAACGTGACTACGCTAAAAACGCTCACCACACAGATCAGCACCCCTAACGCTTCAATGCATACGCACCTGCTCCCGCGCGGCGTCATAATTCACATGATCTTATTCACCACGACCGAAATAGATCCGGAGCGATGTGTACGGTAGATGAGCGTGATAATTCTGGACCGGAAAAAACCGATCGCTGTAGTTGTAATAAGTGTAACCGACATTCCAGTCCACCATGCGATTTATCCTAAAGGTGACGCGTGCCTCCGGCGACTGAAACGACATGGGATACGAATCGATCAGGATCACGTTTGACGGTGACACGCGATCACCCTGGCCGTCGTCCTTGTTGATGTGATACCCCGCATAAAACGTCAGTCTCGCAGTCGGCCGCACAAATGCATTCACGAAGAAAAAGTTGTCGCGCGAGAAATATTGACTCTCGCCGACACGTCTTTGACCCGCGATTGGAAGCAGAATGCCCGCAATACTCGTCAGGCGCAAGTGTGTGTAGCCGCTGCTCAGCGAGAACTTTCCGTTCGGAGTCCAGTCAACGGACGAGGTGAAGTGGCGACTTTTGACGTTCACGTCCAAAGCGCCCGGCGGCGTGCCGAACGGAACGTTGGGACTCGTGATCACGTCCGCGGGATTCGTGTTGTCTTTGGTTATGAGTGAAAAGTTGAACGCGATCTTGTCGTTTGCGTTGACGCGATTGCGTAAACGGAAGTTAGTAAAGTCGTTGTTCGTGAGCCGCGTGAACACGCTGTCGGCGTCGCCGTGTTCACCGTCGAAGTAGATGGTCCAGGCCTTCACGGGCCGTGCTTTGAAACCAAAGATCGCCGCATGAGTCTGGTTATCGACCGCTTCGGATCGCGTCACGAGTGTCGTGGTCCGATCGAGGTGAGAAAGCTCGATGTGACGATCGGTAAAGCGGTATCCCGCATGAACCGAATACGACGGATTAAACTGGTAATCAGCCTCAACCGTATTCATGAATCGTCGATACTTCGTCGTGCGTGCGAAGAATGAGTTCGTGGTGACGGTCGCGAGTGGAACACCGGCGACGGTGCGGGGGCGCAAAATGTCGAGCAACGGCTCTTCGCCGTTGATACGAAAATTGTCGAAGCGAAAAGTATTTGAGATCCGGAACCTTGAAGTAGCGAGAAACGTGACGCCGACGTCACCAATCGACGAAGGCCGCTTTGCTTCACCGCGGGCGGTCGCGGTCTGAGGCGCGGCGAGATTGCCATTCGCCAACCGGCCTGTGGTCTGCTCGAAAAACGAGTAACGCGACCTGCCGCTGAGATAAATGAATCGGCCGGTGAAGTCGAGTTTCTTTGCAAACAGACGGTGCGCGCTGAAACGCGTGAAGAAGTGATTACCGCTGGTCGGAGTCTCGCGAATCAACTGATCGATACGAGAAGTATTTGCCGGATTGTTACCCTGGTTTGTGGCTGTGACGGAGTAGCTGCTGTTGTCTCGGAAGTAGCGCGCTCCCTGGAGCAGCGAGAGATCAAACCCGAGCACTCGCGCGTCGATTCCGGCGCGGAAATTGTTTGCTCGCGTTTCTGAATTCGAGCTGATGGCGTACTCATCTCCGCCAAAGCGTGCCGTCGTGGTACCGGGACCTTCGCGAGTATCCCTCGAGTAGCCCAGGTAAAACCTTAGCTTGTTGTTTTCGGGCAGTCCGGTGAAATCAAAATCGCTGAAGTTATGACGTGTGTTTGACGTGTGCTGCCCGACTGCGCTGTTCAGCGGATTGGCAATACTCGCGAGCGCATTGAAGTAACGTGCTCTGCGGACATTTGCGTCGAAACGATAAACGCCGGATTTTTCCAGACTGACACGCGTGTAGCCGGTGGGATCGCCGCCCCAACCGGACGTGTTTACGAGAAACTCGTCAAACATTCCTCCGGAACGTTCCTTCGAACGCAAAAACAAACTCGAGTCGAAGAGCCGGAAACCGGGGCTGTAATTCAGATCGCTGCGATACTTGTTATCGCTGCCGGACACACTCAGTCCACGCACGCCAAACTCGAGACTTGAAACGACGTTGTAGTTTCCCAGGCCGTCGTCAATCGCGGCGCTGCTCCCTTTCACTGGCGCCGGCGTTGGCGTTGGCGTCGATTGCTGCGCGTTCGCACTCGCCATGAGCAGGAGCAGAACGATCAATGCCGGGTACAAACGTGGTCCATACTGTTTTTTCATCTGCGGCGCTCCCTGACTGCTGCCGGCTAACGGAAGAAAAAGCGATCGACGTGTGAACCATGAATCTTCACGTGACACGTCGTGCAGTTCTGATATCTCAATGTCGCCTGGTTATGGAAATTCGGAGTGTCCGGCGCTCCAATCTCGTGCGCATTGCTGTGACATTCGAGACAAAGCTGCCTGACGTGCGAGCGCGTCAACAACTTCGCATTCGCTGAACCGTGCGGCGTATGACATGACACGCAGCCCTCGACCTTCAGTGGCGCGTGTTCAAAAACGAACGGGCCTTGTTTGTCGGTGTGACACTTCAGACAACCGGCGTCGGCGCCGGTCGAGAGACGCGCTTGCTTGAGTTCGAAGCCGCCGTGTGGGTTATGACAATCGCTGCACTTGATTTGACCTTCGAGCACCTTGTGGTGAAAGGGCCGGCTAAACTGCGCCTTCGTTTCGCTGTGACAACTGATGCAGAGCTGCGGCTCGCTGCCACGCAACATGTTCGAGGCCAGCCAGTCCTGGTTTCGCCGCGCAGACTCAGACACAAGCGTGTTTGATCCCGGATTGACGCCGCCGGGCGACGGCGAATGTGAAGTATGGCAATCAGTACAGCCGACGTCGTTGCGCCAGTGTTCGCCGCGACGGAAGTTATTGTGTTCTTCCTTGCCGGCATGACAGCCCAAACACGTCTCCGAAGTTTCTTTCGACGTCTTCGTCTTGAAAGAGGTGATCTTCTTCGGGTCACCTTCCTCGGCGTGGGCCTTGCCTGGTCCATGACACGATTCACAACCCGTCACTTTCTCTTTCCAACTGCCGATGCTCGACAACCGGGCGTGCGTGGTGTGTGAGAAAGCCTTGAACTGGTCTTCGTGACAATCCTTACAGGCATCACTGCCGATATAGTCCTGCGACTTGTAAGTCGCCGGCAGCGGATCGCCGAGGGTCGCCGATTGAGACGAGTTGCCGTAGCTCAACCAGCCCACTATGGAAAGCACCAGTCCACAGATCAGGAGTGCTTTGATGGAACTATTCAATCCCCGGCCCTCCCCCAAATTTTGTGAATTAAACCAAGTACCGGCGTGAAATACGCCCTGCATTCTAGGTACGAACAGCGTCGTTTGGATGTGACGCCCGTCACGTTGCGCGATGAATTGATCGCCTTATCGTGCTGCCGCCTCGCGTTGTTGTTTTACGTAAGTCATGGCATAGAGACTCTCCAGGTCCTTAACCACGATGCTGTCGGTAGTCATTTGGATTATGTGCCGGCGACCAAGAGACGCGAGCAGTCGCGTCACTGTTTCGCGCGAGGAGCAAATCATCTGTGCGATCTCTTCGTGAGTGAAAACCCTCGCGATATGAAAAAATCCTGAGACGTCGGTTTCGAAGTTCCTGGCACCACTGTAACAAGAGTTTTGCCAGTCGTGCTTCGGCCGTTTGCATCAGGAGTAACAAGCGAACGCGATCGGTAAGGTCGCTCAGTTCGCGACTCAGGATCTCCGCTATCGCGTGCGCGGCCCGTTGATTTGTCTGCATCAGTTCGAGCAGTTCAACACGCGAAATGAAGCCTGTACGACATGATTGAAGCGTCTTCACTGTCCTATCGTAAGATGAGTTTCGCACCACGCAGTTGAGTCCCAGCACGTCACCCGCGCGGGCTGTGCTCAGGATCACGACCTTTCCGTCACTCGACGAAACGGATACTGCAGCCGTGCCGGTGTGCAGCAGGTAGACGCCCCTCGCGGATTCGCCTTCAGCAAACAAAACTTTCCCGCGCCCGTGGAGTGAATCGAGATGACGGGGACGTGACGGGTCGCCTTCGTGCAGCAGAGATTGAAGATCGATTCGTGCTTCAACCGCTCGCCGTTCTCTTTGATCGTCAAAATTTATTTGTCTCGCGCTCGGCATCTGTTGAGCCTCCCACACAGGAACGCAGCGCAATGTTCATGCCACCCGAGGATCGATCAAAGTATTGGCAATTCTTTGGTCCAAAGACTCCGCCTGTCGGATAGAGCGGAATTTTGCGCACACAATATAAGACCTTTGCGAGAGCTTCCCCAAGGATTACGCACCCGGGTAGTGTCTTGAATTGCAGCGGTTTTCTCTGCGGTCTCTGCGTATCTCTGCGATCTCGGCGTTGAATAGCAATTAAAACGCAGAGCGCGCTGAGATACGCAGAGACCGCAGAGAAAAGATTCAAATTAAGACACCACCCGCACCCGCCGACATGTGTTTCCGGAAAAGCTTTGCTGACGCTTGCAGGAAATCGTAGGAAGTCACGATCCCGACCAGTCGATTATTCTCCACCACCGGCAGACAGCCGATGCGGTTGGTGCGCATTGTCTCCATTGCTTCCAGCGATGACGCGCCCGGAGAGACGGTTACCGGATTCTCGATCATGATGTCTCGCACGATGATCAGATCTTTTGTTCCCTGGCTCATGGCCCGTAACAAAGCGCGATGAGTTACTAAACCAACCAGATGACCGTGGTCATCTTCGACGGGCACGTGCCGAATATGACGCCAGTCCATCAGGCTGGCCGCCATATCGATCAGATCTCCCGGCTTGACGGTGAATAGATCCGTCGACATGAATTGCGCGACAGTTCGATACCCTGACTCCCATTCGTCAGACTCGGTCGCTTCGGTGATCGGCCAGCTATGAATCGGTTGATTCTGCTTTTGCGTTGCGAGGATCGCCGCGGTCAACTTTCTCTGGCGCGCGTCCTTTGAAGGCACGCTTTCCATGGCTGCGAGCGATTTGATCATCCAGCGCGCGCCTGTTTGACGAGTCCGTGTACGCTCCTCGACGATGCCCATGTATTTATCGATCTCTTCACTTGCCACTCCGGAACAACTCAAGCCATGACGTGCGAGCGGCAGGAGCTGGTCGAGGATCAGCGCCGTCGCACTGTAACTTTCCCCGTCGAGCCATTGGAATTGAGCGTCGAGACCGTGTCGCGCAGCTCTGAAAAAGTTTGACACTGCGTCGTCAAACGACATTCGTTTTGAGATCTCGCCGTAAGCTTCCGGCAGCGCCAGCATCAATCCCGTGAAGAATGCCGCATTGGCAATTTCATCTACTATTGTTGGACCCGAAGGCAAAGCGCGATTCTCGATCCGCAGATGCGGAACACCGTTCGACACTCCATAGCAGGCGCGATTCCAGCGCCAAACGGTCCCATTGTGCGTTCGCAGGGCTGACAGTGAAGGCGTCTCACCACGCGCGAGCACCGCAAAGGGATTTTCATCCGGCTGGCTAATCATGATCGGCCGAAAACGCGTGATTTGATCGCGAAACAGTTCTGTCACTGAGTTCTGCAACCAGCGATCGCCAAAACTTACACGCGTCGGTTGATTACGTGCCTGTTGTGTGCGTGAACGTTCGTCAGTCGAGTGTTGAAACAGGGCGACCCGAGTCTCCTGCCACAAACGTTGACCAAACAGGACCGGTGAATTGACGGCGGCTGCCAGCACGGGCGCGGTGATCGCCTGAGCGATGTTGTAATGATTCGCAAACTCGGCGGCGCTGCTCTGAAAGTGAACCTGGAAACTCGTGTTGCACGATTCCATCATGATGTTGTCGTGCGTTAGCTGTAGCTCATCCACTCCTTTGATATGAATCGAGAGGGGCCCGCCGCGAAGCTGGATCACACCTTTGTCCAACTGGTAGTAACGAGGCACCGGCGTGAGATTGTCCAAAGTCAGATCCGACTTTTGGAGCGTCGGCAGTATGCCGGCCAGCAGGACGTCTGAACCTTCGCCGGCGGCGCAGGTTCTGACCAGATCGATGAGCTGCGTGAGTTCCCTTTCCATGGCGGCGAAGCAGTTGCCGGTTAGATCGACGGGTGTGAGGTTGGCTTCGAGATTGAATCGAGCGATCTCGGTCGTGAGTCGTGCGTCGTTCGCGCACTTGAGTACTTCCACGGAAACCGGAGCAGGTCTCAGGTGCCGATCGATCAGGAACATCTCCTGCTCCGCGCCGATCCTTCTGACGCCGCTCTCGATCCGGCCGTCGTCGATCATAAACGCGAGGGCGCGGAGATCCTCGAGCAGTGCTTTGGTAAAAGCCTGCGTCTTCACTTCATCAATCTGTTGCTCGACGTCATGTATTCCCATGGAAGTCACTGGCTCATTGCGACGCGTTTTGGGTTTGTTACGGGTTCGAGAGCGGCCAATGCAGCGGCTTTTGATTCAAAAGTCGCCGGGACGTGGGGTCGCAGCGGTCTCGCAACCAATACCGGACAAGGCGCCTGGCGCAGCACTCGATCCACATTTGATCCAAACAGGGCCTGCATTCCAAATCCGGCGCCGTGCGCACCCACGCTTATCAAGTCGATCTCGTTCAGCTCCGCATAATTCAGGATCTCGCGGTAAGGATGGCCCTCGCTTACCGCAGTCGTCACGTCGCACCACAGGTTGGCCTCGGCAGGTATCGCTCTTTGCAGACGTCGCGCGGCGGCGTGATAAGCAGATTCACCCATACTCGGATACCAGGCAATCTCCGGTTCATTTACAGAACGTGGCGGCAACACATGGAGCAGATGCAGTGCTGCCTGGTGCTCCTGCGCAATCGCCAGCCCGTAGCGCAGGGCCAGCTCGGAGTAATCGGAAAAGTCGTAAGCGACGAGAACGCGTTTCAAGTCGACGCGCAGTCCTTCGGTTATAAACTCGCGCTCGTCGTTGTGCATGACAAGCACCGGGCACGGAGCGTTTCGGCAAACCGACTCCGCCGCGGAACCCAGAAGGGCCGCACGATGCGGACGGCGGCGAGAACGCATCACGATGAGATCCGCACCAAGCGTCTGGGCCTGGAGCATGATCTCCTGATCCACTTCGGCGGCAGGTGTGACGATCACACGACGGCGGCCGTTATCGATCTCCGAAGGATCGAGATACTCGAGCAACGTCGCTTCGAGAGTCTCGCGCCGCAGCTCGGCATTAACGTCAGTCGAACCGATTTCACAATGAAGCAAAATCAGTTCGGCATCGTGAGCGCGAGCGAGCGCGAGGGCATAACGCACGGCGGTTTCCGAGTGCGTCGAGAGATCGGTTGGGCAAAGAATGCGTTTGATATTGATCATGACTTCAAGCGGAGCCTCTCGCGTTCAGTGCGTGCCTTGCAACGCCTCGATTCCGGATCTGTTCACTGAAATTGATTTGATTGGTGAAGTGAGAAACACTTTTTCGTCGACCCATAGCTCCAGCCGGCCGCCAACGGAGATCACGCCACCTTTGAAGGGCGAGCCCGAAGCCGCGGAACCTCTCAACAACGCTTCCGCCGGCTGGGCGAAATAGTTTCCGCCTTCGAGCATCACGCGTCCTGTTTTTGGATCGAGAAGCAGAACGCGATATTGACTGTTATGCGTTTGCAGCACGATCGTATCGAACGCCTTCAAGCTCGCGAGCTTGACGTCGCCGGTTGCCGGCGCCGGCGCCGCGCCCCGGCAATCGAGACAGAGCGCCAGGGCGGGATCGATTTCGAGCTTCGTGTCGTCGATTGCCTGCCCACACTTCGAGCAGTAGCCATAAGAGCCTGCCATCACTCGATCCAGCGCGTCGTCGATCTTCCGCAGCCGCGTGTGCAGCAACTCCCGTCGATCGTCCGTTTCGGAATCCGGCTTCTTCAGCAAAGCCTCGCAAATGTCTTCACGTTCTCCATGCAGGCGATTCCAAACAAAACCGCCTCTTCCTCCGATCGGGATTGCCATTAATTGAATGGTGCGATTTTCGCTCATGATTCCCTCCCTGTTTTCCGAATTATCTATGCGAGAGCGTCCAATACTGTCTCTGAGCACGTTTGGCCCAACTCCAGAACACACTCTCACTCACGGTCGCCGGCTCGCCGATCGAGATGTCTTTGTGCAAATAGAAGCCGTTGCTGCCGGCATGGTCGATCACAAACTTTATTTCGTGAACGTAATGTGTCGCCTGTTCCGCACCGCGGATTTCCGCCGCGAGATTCGCCGCCGCTACCGCACCCTGCTGCACCGCCATGTGGCCCAACTTGGGACCATCGAAGTTTACGCAGTCGCCTACGGCGTAGATTGCGTCCTGGCCGGTCACGCGCATGGTTGGCTCGACGTTGATATACCCTTCGTGGTTTGTGATCCCGATGTACGACGCCGCAGCCGATCCACGGAACGGAGGCACGAGCATCAGCAGGTTGTGATCGATGACCGCACCACTTTTGGTTACGGCTGAGTTTTGCGTCACCGATTCGATTTCAAAATTGGGCAGCAGTTCGATTCGATGTGCGTCGAGTGTTTCCCTGACTCGCGCCGCGGCTTGCGGATCGCCGAGTTCCGACTCGAGAGTGCCCGGACTCACGATTGTGATTTTGACGCTGTCGCGTTCGCCTCTCGTTTTCAACATCTCCGCCAGCTCAAATGCAGTTTCATAAACCGGCACCGGCAGACGCGCGCCGGAACACTGCCCGAGAACGGCTCTTCCCTCGTGAACCTCCTGCACGGCTTTGCCAAACTGGATTGCCTTGTCGACATTCAACAGGTGATGGGCGTGCTCATAGAAACCGGTGATTCGCTCCGTCGCCAGACGACGTCCGAGGGCGAACACCAAAAAGTCGTAAGAAAGTTTTCCTTCCAGCTCGCCACGAGCAATGACCACTTTCTTTGCAACCGGATCGATGTGAGCGACTTCGGCTTCGATAAAGTTTATTCTGCGATCCAAAAGCGTATTGCGCAGATCAAACGAAGTATCTGATTTCTGCGACTTCCCAAAGGCGAGTCGAACGAGGCCTGGATAAAACACAAACTGGCGGCTGCGTGACACGAGCGTAATTTGATGCTCGTCGCCAAGCTGCTCAGCCAGCCGCTCCGCCGCGACGACGCCACCGAACCCACCACCTAAAACCAGAACTTTCGCCATACACTCGCCCCTTCTCGCAACTTCTCGTGGGCGCATTGTGCACGACCCGTACCACTAAGTTTTTTGGGGATTTTTTGAGGAAAGCTGAGGATTTGACTGCGTGGGATTCCGCAGAGAGCGGGAATTTTTCCGTTACGGGTTCAACACTCGTGCGACCGCTTTCAACAGCTTCTCGGCGGTGTACGGCTTGTTCAGGAACACTGCAACACCTTCGAGCACGCCTTCACCCGCGCGTTGGCCCGTACCCAAACCACTGGCTGCGATGATGCGAACTTTCGGGTTCATACGCTGGAGCGCGCGGATTGTAGCGGGACCGTCCATGAACGGCATCACCATGTCAGTCAACACCACCGCGATCTCATTGTTCCTGTCCGCGTAGAGGGCGAGGGCTTCGGTGCCGTCGCTTGCGGTCAACACGTTATAGCCGAAGGTTTCGAGCGTGCCGCGCGTTATCTCGCGAATAGATTCTTCATCGTCGACGACGAGGATCAGTTCACCTCTGCCGAGCGGAAGATCCGTTTGCAAAGCGGCCGGCTCGGCAGCTCCCGGCATATCGACAGCAGGTAGATACAACGTAAACTGGCTGCCTTTATGAAGCTCGCTGTAGACGTTGATAAAGCCGCCGTGACTCTTCACGATCGTGAGCGCGGTGGAGAGCCCCAGACCCGTTCCCTTCGTCATTTCCTTGGTGGTGAAGAACGGTTCGAAGATTCTGCTTTGAACTTCAGCCGTCATTCCCGGTCCTGTGTCAGACACCGAGATCATCACAAAACGTCCGGCCTTTGCTTCGATGTGCATCCGCGCGTAGTTTTCGTCGACCTGAACGTTCTCAGCCTTGATTGAAAGCGAACCCCCTTCCGGCATCGCATCGCGCGCGTTGACACAGAGGTTCATCAGGACCTGGTGCATCTGAGTTGCGTCGGCTGAGATGATCCAGAGATCGTTCGGAATGTTGGAACTGATCTCTATCGACTTGGGAAGCGTCTCGCGAAGAATCTTTACGATCTCTTTAATCAGGTGCTTCGGCTGCAGCGCGACGCGCTCGCCTTCGACACCTCGCGCAAACGACAACACCTGCCGCACCATGTTTGCGCCACGTTCGGCATTCGTGCGCAGCACGTCAAACCATCGCTTGCTGGCGTCGTCGGCGGATTTCAACTGCAGCATGTCGATAGCCATCAGGATCGGCGAAAGAACGTTGTTCAGGTCGTGCGCAATACCACCGGCAAGCGTTCCGATCGATTCCATTCTCTGCGCGCGGAGAAACTGCGACTCCATTCGCTTTTTCTCGGTGACGTCAGTGTTGATTACGAGGATCGAGTTTGGCTGACCGCTTTCATCGCGCACGAGGGTCCAACGACTTTCGACTGTTATTCGCGTGCTGTCGCGACGATATTGCGGGATCTCACCCTGCCACTCTCCGTTTCGAATTACCGCCTCGCGCGCTTCATCAAGCTTCGACGCGGATTCTTTGAAAAGTAACTCTCTAACGTTTTTGCCGCCGACTTCCGCGGCGGTCCAGCCATAGATGTTTTCCGCCCCTTTGTTCCAGAACCGGATGTTTTGCTCGAGATCACATACGAGAATCGCATCCTGCGCCTGGTCCAAAAGCGCTGCTTGTTCGCGGATCTGCTCCTCCGCCCGCTTTCGCTCGGTTATATCGCTGCGAATCGCGACGTACTGGTAGGGTTTTCCCTCGGCGTTGAGAAAAGGAACGATCGTGGTGTCAACCCAATAGTAACTTCCATCTTTTGCACGGTTCTTGATCTCCCCGCGCCAAACGTGGCCGCCGGCAATCGTGGTCCACAAGTTTCGGATGAACTCTTTCGGATGATAGCCGGAGTTGATAATGCGGTGGTCCTGCCCCAGCAGTTCTTCACGAGGGTATTTTGAGATTTCGCAAAACTTATCGTTGACGTAGTTGATAATGCCGCGCTGATCCGTGATGGCGACAATCGCGGATTCATCGAGGGCAAACTTTATGTCTGCCAGTTCCTTCAGCGAGCGTTGTAGAGCTTCTTCGTTGACGGCTCGGGTATCGATTGATGTTGGATTGATCGCCGTCATGCGGGAATTACTTTTCAGCCTCGGCAGTAGCGGGCTGGGCTTCCTCGAGTTTCTTGAGCCGGTATCTTAGCTGATCGCGCGAGATACCCAGCAACTCGGCGGCGCGTGTCTGGTTGCCGCCGCTTCGCTGAATGGCCTGCCGGACAAACGAAAGCTCGGCGTGATCGAGTGAAATTCCTTCGTGCGGAAGAACAAACTGTCCGGAGTCGTCAGCGTTGCGCTCGACGCGGGAGCAACGCGTGGGCCGGCCAGCAGACCGTCAGGCAAATACTCGGTTGTGATCTGATCACTGTCTTCGAGAATCAGTGCGCGCTCGATCACGTTGCGTAGCTCGCGGACGTTTCCCGGCCAGTGGTACCGGCGGAAGACTTCGATTGTTTCCGGCGACAGGCCCGCGATCTTTTTGCTTCGCTTGAGTCTCGCGCCGATCGTCTCGAGGTAGTGTTCGGATAGCAGCAGAACGTCGTCGCCGCGTTCGCGAAGTGGTGGAATATCGATCTGAATAATCGAAAGCCGATAATAAAGATCGAGCCGGAAACGTCCCGCTTCACTCTCGGTCTTCAAATCGCGATTCGACGCGGCGAGCACGCGCACGTCGAGGGGAATGTCTTTTAGACCACCAACTCGACGAAAGGCGCCTTCTTCGAAAACACGCAGCAGCTTTGCCTGGAGTGATAATTCCAGTTCGCCGATTTCGTCGAGCAGGAGCGTGCCGCCCTCGGCCTGCTCGAATAATCCTTCTTTGCGTGCTTTTGCGTCGGTGAAGGCGCCCTTCTCGTAACCAAACAGTTCGGATTCGATAAGAGTCGCGGGAAGCGCAGCGCAATTAATGGCGACAAAAGGGCGTTCCGCTCGTTGCGAACCGTAATGAATCGCTTTCGCGACGAGATCCTTTCCGGTTCCTGATTCACCCTGGAGTAAGACTGACGACACCTCGCTCTCAGCGACTTTAGCGGCGAGTCCGATCATCTTCTTCATCGCCGGCGACTTGCCGACGATCTGACGGAAGTTGAAGTCGCGTGCCCGTTCCTTTCTTACCTGGTCAACCTCGCGACGCAGTTGACGAGCTTCGACGGCGTTGCGAATGGTGACGCGAAGCTCTTCGAGATTAATGGGCTTGGCGATGAAGTCGTAAGCGCCGCCACGCAGGGCGGAGATCGTATTGTCGATCTGCACATTGCCCGTGATCATGATCACGATCGCGTCCGATTGCTCTCGTTTAATCGCACGTAGCACGTCGAGTCCGGAACCGTCAGGAAGATCGATATCGAGCAAAACCGCGGCGGGTGATTCGGTATTGAACTGCTTCAGGGCTTCCGCGACGGAGCCGGCTTCGATGGGTGCGAACCCCCAGCTTTGCAGCGCTTCTCTGAGGGTCCAACGAATCATCTCGTCGTCATCAACCACGAGTATCTGTTCGTTTGTGTTTCGCTTCATCATTCTTTGTGTGTAAAGACTAAATAGAAATCCAAGTAGGCGTTTTGATTATATGCGCCGCATCCCTTGCAAGAGAAGCACTACGCGCTCGGAAATACTCGTTGACTTTGCCTGCGAACAAGAATACTTTCCGATTGTTCTCAAGGAAGGCTGAGTTCTCAACTCCGCTGCCTTCCGCAATTGCGAAATTCAGTCTGCATCGACAACAAAGCGCCAAAACACTAATCCCCTCCCGAGATTATTGTGCCTTTGTGCTGCTTTGTGGCCACAACCCTCAAGGAGAAATTAGTGACAGAACCAAAGAACCCCGTAACCCGCAGGCGCTTCCTCGAAAGAGTCGGCATGGCGGGCGGGTCAGTCGCTCTTTACGAGACGATGACCGCGCTCGGATTGATCAATCTTCCTGAAGCATGGGCTGGTCCACCTCAACTTCCCGCCGGTTCGGGCGCGGGCAAGAAGGTGATCATCCTCGGCGCCGGCATCGGCGGACTTACCGCCGCTTACGAACTCACCAAAGCCGGGTACAAGTGTCAGATCATTGAACTCACCGAACGTCCCGGAGGACGCAACCATACCGCACGACGCGGCACTGTGCTCGTCGAAAAACAGGAATCAGGCAAGACGCTCAAACAGGTGTGCAACTTCGACGAAGGTCTCTATCTAAACCTTGGACCAGGACGTTTGCCGTATCACCACCGGCGCGTACTTCACTACTGCCGGGAACTCAACGTCGGGCTCGAAGTCTACATCATGGAAACGATGGCGAACCTCTTTCAATCCGACAAAGCGTTTGGCGGCAAGGCTCAAATCAAACGCCGCATCGCCAACGACATTCAGGGCTATATCTCGGAGATGCTCGCAAAGGCAGTCAATCAAAACGCTCTCAAGGAAGAATTGAACGAAGAAGATCGCAACCGGCTGCTTTGTCTACTCAAAAACTTCGGAGACCTGGGCGAGAACGACGTTTGCAGCAAGTGTGGTCAAACAAAGTGCTCGACGTGTAATAAATCCTGTGCCGACTGCGTGAGTTGCGACAAGCAGTGCGCCACGTGCTTCGAGTACAGCGGCTCAACCCGCGACGGCTGCGACATCACCGTCTATAAACCCTGTCTGCCGGGCGAGAAACTCGAGCTGAAAGAACTCCTCAGCTCCGAATTCTGGCGCTATCGCTTTTACCAGTCGTTTGAATACGAGTGGCAGCCCACACTCTTTCAACCCGTCGGGGGCATGGACAAGATCGTCGATGGTTTTGTACGCAAGCTCAGCAAGCTTATTCAGCGCCAGACAGAGGTGTTGAATATCGACATCCGCGACAACGGTGTGACCATCGCCATTCGAGATCTAAAAACCGGCGCGCGCTCCAGCCACACTGCTGACTACTGCATCAGCAACATCCCGCTGCCTCTTTTGAAGAAGATCAAAAACAACTTTGCGACCGACTTCAGTTATGCGGTGGACCAGTGCGTCTACGATCCCACCTACAAGCTCGGGTGGCAGGCGAACCAGCGCTTCTGGGAGAACAACCAGAACCAGATCTACGGCGGCATCAGTTACACCGACGATCCAATCACGCAGATGTGGTACCCGTCTTACGACTACTTCACCAGGAATGGAACGCTAACGGGAGTCTATAACTACGACAAGGACGCAATCGCGTTCGGCAACATGAGTCTTGAGGATCGAATCAGGATGGCGCGGAAAGGCGCGGTCAAGTTTCATCCCGAGTTTGCGGACAACCGAATCGTTCCCTCCGACAAGGCGGTCTCAATCGCGTGGCAGAATATTCCGAATGAAGGTGGCGGTTGGGCCAACTGGGATCCCCACAGCGACGATCATGCAAAAGCCTATACGCGACTGCTGTCGCCCGATCGTCGTTTCTTCGTAACCGGAGATCAGGTTTCACAACTGCCCGGCTGGCAGGAAGGTGCAATGATGTCAGCGCAACACGTCGTGGAACAAATCGGCGGTCGACGCCTGCTGAAGACGCCGGGAATACTGCGTGCGCCGAACACACGCCGGCTAATTCACGGTCGTTCATGAACGCGCGTGACTAAAAATTAACTAAAGGGTTGTCCTAACGACACATAGGAATGGAACTCTGGCAGCATTTTAGCTGGAGGAAAAGTCTATGCGTTGGCGAGGTGAACGGCAGAGTTCGAATATCGAAGATCGGCGTGGTATCGGTGGAAAAGTAGCTGTTGGCGGCGGCCTCGGAACAATCGTGATGATTATCATCGCGCTGCTGTTTGGCGCTGATCCACGGCAACTGCTCGAACAGACGCCTTCCGGTCCGTCTTCGGAAGTGCAAAGCTCGCGTTCTACGAATCCTGAAGAAGAAGAACTCAGACAATTCGTGGCGGTCGTGCTGGCGAAATCGGAAGACGTTTGGACCGATGTATTTCGCCAGAACGGCCGTCAGTATCGCGAACCGACGCTCGTCCTCTTTACCGACCAGGTGCAATCTGCGTGCGGTATCGCGGGCTCGGCAGTTGGTCCATTTTACTGTCCGGGCGACGAAAAGGTTTATATCGATCTGTCGTTCTATGAAGAGTTACGCCGTCGATTCAACGCGCCCGGAGATTTCGCGCAGGCTTACGTCATCGCGCATGAAGTCGGTCATCACGTGCAAAACCTGCTTGGGGTTTCGGATCGAGTCGATGCGTTACAACGCAGGGTAAGCGAGCGAGAGGCAAACCAACTATCGATCCGGCTCGAGTTGCAGGCTGACTTTTTTGCGGGCGTCTTTACTCGCTACGTGCAACAACAGGGCGTGCTCGAGGCGGGCGACATCGAAGAAGCACTGGGGGCCGCGAGTGCGGTCGGCGACGATACGATTCAACGCCGCACGACCGGACGCATCATGCCCGATTCATTCACGCACGGAACGTCGGAGCAACGGCTGCGCTGGTTCCGCAAAGGTTATGAGACTGGAGACTTGCGCCAGGGTGATACCTTTAGCGCCACAAGTTTGTAAGTCATAGCCACAAAGAGGCACATAAGTCACAAACTAATCATAAGAAAAAATCATGTTAATCCTGAAAATCATGTAATCCTGTGAAACGTCCTTTCTTGTGCTTTGTGCTTTTTGGTTAAGCGACGTCGCGGCGCACAAATTCAAAGCAGCCTAAGAGAGCCGCAACAACTCCGCCACCAATTCCCAGCACGAGGGCAGCACCAAACCTGCCTTCGAGGAAAATGTTCATCGGCAACAACCACGGATAATACTTACCCACGGCTGCGCTTGCCGCGAAGAGCGCAAAAAATGTCCCGCCAATGCCCGCGCCGAGCGGGATCGGAAAACCGGCCCAACGCATACTTATCCAACTGTGTATCGCGATGATTAGCCAACTCGCGAGCCACACGAAGATGGTCTGTTTAGCCAGCCACCAGTAAGGCACTGGACCCGTGCTTGCCAATTCCGGCCGCAACAAAGTCGCGGCAATGCCGACGAGGGCAGTCAATAGAGTAAGCACTACGGTGCTCACAAGTATCAGCGCCTGGGCCACTAAGAATTTCGAGAAGTACACCGAGTGACGCGGTACGGGCAGCGCGAAGAGTGTTTCCACTGTTTGTCGCTATGCTCGATGCCGTTGAGCAGCGCGGTCACGAGGGCGATCAGGAGCGGCATCATGAACACGGCCCAGATTTGCAGTGAGTTCGTAGGCAACGTTTGCCACAAGTTGAACCCGGCGAGCGAACTTTTTCGTCCGCCAGACGATAAAGAACTGAAGCAGGGCAACCAGAAACGGCAGGACGAAGATCACGCGGAACGCAAGCGTGCGTTTGAGTTTCAGTAACTCCGCGTGTAGTGCGCGAAACATCGACGTCATGCGGCGCTCCCGGCTGTTTGGGCTTTCGTGAGCGTCAGGAAAATGTCTTCGAGCGACTCCTGCGCAAGCGACAGGTGAAACACGTCCAAACGATGGTCCACGAGCAGTCTGTTGATCTCAACTGCATCCTGCGGCGCGCTCGCGGAAACACTGAGAAGCTCGTCAACGCCGCGTCGCACGGTCCAACCCGCGTTCACTAAACAATCCATCGCCTGCTCGAGTTGCTTCACGCCGACATTCAGTTGCGTTTGTTGTTTCGCTTGCAGTTCGGCCAGTGGTCCCTGAAACAAGAGACGGCCTTCGTGAATGATTCCGATGTGACTTGCGATCTGTTCGACTTCGCTGAGCAGAGTGACTCGAGAGAAAAACAGTCACGCCAAACTCTTCAGGCAAGCGCCGAATCAAATCTCGCATTTCATGAATGCCCGCCGGGTCCAGGCCGTTCGTCGGTTCGTCGAGAATCAGTAGTTCGGGTTTGTTTAGAAGGGCGAGCGCCAGGCCGAGACGTTGCCGCATGCCGAGTGAATATTCACGCACGCGGCGATTGGCGTCCTTGGTGAGTTTAATGTTATCGAGTGCGAGATCGATCAGATGACGCGGCGAGCCGAGTAAGCGCCGAGTGACTTCGAGATTCTCTCTTCCGGTCAGATGCGGGTAAAGCGAAGGCGATTCAACAAATGCGCCAACGCGCCGCATCAACGATTGTCGACGCGAGGTAAGTGCTTCGCCAAATAATCGAACTTCGCCCGCGTCTGATCGAATCAGACCGAGCAACATTCGGATCGCCGTCGTTTTGCCGGCGCCGTTGGGTCCAGAAATCCGTAGACTCTGCCGGCGGGCACGGACAGGTTCAGATCGTTCACGGCGAGTTGTGCGCCAAAGCGGCGAGTCAGCCCACGTGTTTCAATGAGGCATTCATCAATGCGGGTCACATGAAATTAAACGCCGGTGAGCATGGTTTATTAACGAGGTGTGCTACCCGAGCGGAAGAATAGGAGAGGTTATTTTCCATTTGTCATTTTGGAGTGCGGCGGCTTGACGCCGCTTTAGTCTCGAACACACAGCCGAGAACAAAGCGGCGTCAAGCCGCCGCACTCCAAAATGACAAATGAGAAATGGAAAATGACAAATGGAAAATAAACCGAATTTCGCCATTAAAGCTTTTATTGACAAGCTCAACTTCGCGGTGTATATCGTTCCCGCTCAAGCTATCTCAACCATCGGTCAGGCCCCGTCTCGTTGTCCGACGCCGGCGAGGCGGTGCGTCAAGGAGGTTTAATCAATGAAGCGTATGCTCAATTTTCGAGCCGTAGTTTTGTCGGCTTTTGCTGCCCTTGCTCTAATCAGTCTCACGATAAGTGCAGACGCAATTCAGGGCGACAAAAAGATTCGCATGTTAGACGATTGTGAACCCACTACTTTCAATGCCGTACTCGGCGACGGGACGTGCATTGGTAACGGCCATACAACTTTTGCCGAGTTCATCGAAGAACTCGAAGAGACTCAGGACGTGCATAAATGGCGTAATCAACCGAGCCAAATGCACCTCAACATCGGACGGCCGACGCTGATCGAAAATCGCGGCGGCGAGGTACACACCTTTACCCCGGTCGCTGCTTTCGGAGGCGGATTCATTCCTGACCTCAACGGCATCTCGGGCAACCCTGTTCCGGCACCCGAATGCCTGAACTTTGGATCGATAGTTTTCATTCCCGCGGGCGCGACCGAGCAAGGACCGGTTGCGGGCACTTCCGAACTACCCGTGGGCGTCAGCCGCTTTCAATGCTGCATTCATCCGTGGATGCGAACAGTCATAGAAGTTGCGGACACAGCGCCGGCAACTCCGGCGAGACCGGCAAATGCAAAGGGCGCCGCGCATCATCACTGACAATCATTAACGCGCGACGCGGTTAGCCTTACTCCTGACCGCGTCACGCGGGCATCAGTTTCCAATCCGCTCAAACAACTCGTTGCCTATGCGGTATCGTTCCCAGCCTTTGTAATCGAAGTGCCACCATTCAGCCTCGAAGACGGTGAAGCCGTCGGCTTCCATCGCCGCTCGCAGGAGATCGCGATGCCAACGCTGTAGCGAGGTGCCGCCCGGATAGTCTGGATGCGCGCGATCGGTTGTTTCGTCGTAAGTACTCACCATCTCGATCGGTTTTCCGGTCTTGAGATCGTAAAGCGAGAGGTCAACCGCCGCGCCGCGATTGTGACGTGAGCCTTTGGAAGGATCTGCGACGAAGAGTTTCTTGTCCTCGGGCGTAGCGTCCCAGAAGACTTTCGTTACATACCACGGGCGATAACCGTCATGGACCAGAAGGCCATAACCTGCCTGCTTCAATTTGCGATTGATACGCACCAGGGCTTCGGCAGGCGCGCGTTGCAGAAACGCGCGTGGCTGGGAATAGAAGACGGTGCCGAATAGATTGTTTGTGGTGGCGTAACGCACGTCGAGCTTGATCGTCGGATCGAGTTTCTTCAGCTCCACGAGATCGGAGGGCAGAAAGTCGCCGGTCTCTTCGGGCGGTGTGGCTGCGAGTGCTTCTTTGATGAGAACAGGAACCGGCCGCAGCGGTTGGACTTTGAGTTGAGTGGCTCCTTCTTCCGGACCAAGCGGGCGTCGTTTGTATACGAGATCGGCAACCTTTAACTCAGTCACCTTGCCGCGCGCATCACGCGTGAAGGACGCCTCGGTAACAGGAACCAGCTCTGTTTTCTTGAAGAGAGCTTGAAGTTTGCCCTCTTTCTCGAGAACGATAACCGTCTCATCATTCAGCACATACTCGCCGATCAGCGGACGCCACCGAGCGCGGAGCGGCAGCAGGCTTTCCCGTCTGCGCGATTGTTACCTGCCCCAGTAACAACTGGCCCAGTAACAATAAAACGGGAATTACAACGCCAGGCTTTATCCTGCTAATCCCGGCAATCATGTACTCCTGTCTAACCACCATTCGCCACCGCATTCTTAATCTTCTCGAGCGCGCCGTGCAAAATCTCATCTTCACGCGCAATACAGAGCCGCATGTAATTATCATGCTCGGCGCTATCCGCGAACGCGCCACCCGGCACCCCGGCAACGCCCTTGCTTATCAACATCTCATTAAACGCAATCGCATCCTCATAACCCTCAGGAATTCGCGCCCAAACATAGAACGCCGATCCCGAATCGTAAATCCGAAACCCGGCCTGGACCAGCGACTCAACCGCTACGCGTCGCTTGTTTATGAACTTGTCACGCAGCGTGCCGTAGTAATTCGGGTCAGACATCAGCACTTCCGCGAGTGCAAGCTGCAAAGGCGTAGGCGAACAAACGTAGAAGACGTTGTTCGCATTGTTGAGTGGAGCGATAAGCCGCGGCGCTCCATACACGTATCCGAGTCGCCATCCCGAAATGTTCCACGACTTGGAAAACGAGTTAACAGTGATCGTCCGCTCCCACATGCCGTCCAGAGTCGCCATCGAGATGTGTGGTTGATCGTCCACCACGTAGTGTTCGTAAACTTCATCGGCGATACAGAGAAGATCAAATTCGTGACAGACTGCCGCAATAGCTTCCAGCTCAGCTCTGGTGAAAACTTTTCCCGTCGGATTCGCCGGACTGCACGCGATGATGGCCCGCAACGGAAACCGTTCGCGATTTTTCCACTCGCGGCAACGTGTTCTTAACTCGTCTACATCAAGCGCAAGATTCTCGCCGTACAGCGGCAACACGTTCGCATGTCCGCCGAGTTCGTCGAGAATCTTTCGGTGATACGGATAATAAGGTTCAAAAACGAGCGCGGATGAATTCCGGAGATGCGTGTGCGCGATCGCAATGAGTGCCGCGGTGGCGCCGGGCGTTATCAACAGTTCCAGGGGCGTAGCTTTCGGGTCAACCTGGACGTTGTTGAAGCGCGCGATCTTTTTGGCGACTGCCTCGCGTAATTCGCCGACACCTTCGGCAGGACTGTAATGATTCCGGCTCTGTGTAATTAACTCGCTCGCAGCCTGGGCCAATGTGGGACTAATCGCGAGTTCGGATTGTCCCTGTACAAGGTTTCCGCTTGGTGGGATCAGGCGGGTGATCGTTCTGATTTCAGGTTGAGTTCGTGACGTCATTTCACTTCGAGCTATTCCTTGCATGGCGTTCAAAACTTTCGGCGTGTTGTCAATAAGTGGAGCTGAAGCGCAAGAGATTGCCGGCTAAAGCAAACCAGAGCACTCCGAGGCATGCCAGCAACATTATCGCGGCCTGTAGTTTGCCCCAGATACTACGTCTTTTGCTACTCCACGCAAGGACCGCGTTGAGAAGAACGATCAACGTGCCGATTGCTCCGACCATTCCGACGATCTGAATCAAGCGAAACCAGATAGTGCCGCGGTCACTAAAAATCTCGAGATGTGTGAGACCATAAGTGACGAGGCCAAATAAAGCGGCGATGAAGATCAAGTCGAGCAGAAAGACAATACGGACCAGGACGCGCAGCAGGCGTTCCCTCCCTGCCAGTTCCAACTTGCGGCCATAATGTCTTCTCACAAACCAGCCGATGGGCCACAGTATGAGCGTGAGTAACATCAGGCCCAGAGAAACTCCCAACACCGTGAGCAGCAACTTTCCGTTTTGCAGCGTGCCTACTCGGTGCCCCACGAAGAACGGATACGGCAGGACCATCTGCATCTGACCGTTCGTGTCCGGTTTGAAGATGAGTTTGTCCTGACCTCCGCGGTCCATAAACGTCATTGGACCAACTGCCTGCCAGCGTCTTGGCTTGCCGTTCGGACCGGCGAGTTGCGGTATTTCGATATCGCCTTCGCCGGCGGGCGATACCGTGAACTGGCCGATCACCGAGGCGGTTTTCAGAAACGAATTGTCGCTGCGCCTGCTCAGCATGTACGTGCCGGACGCGGCTTTGGCGTCCTCTTTCGCAGTGGACGAACTGGCCGCGGGCGCGGTGTACGGATAGTAACGATTGAGAAATGCTTCCCAGAGATTCGTTCTTCCGGGACTATCGGCGCGTCCTCCGCTGTTGTACGAGACAAAGAATCCGAGTTTCTGATCCAGCACGAGGTGCATGTCGCTGTGAAAGTAAATAGTGTCGCCGCCGTGGCCGATGATCCGCTGTCCGTTACGCGACTCCTCATAAAACCCGTAACACATCGCATTCGCACTCTCGTCGAGAGCAAACAGACGGCTGTGCATCAGCCGCGCCGTCTCGGGTTTGAGTATTCTGGCGTCGCCGAGTTGCCCGTCCTGCAAATGGGCAATCATGAATTGGGCCATGTCGGTGGCGGTGCTGCTCAGGCTGCCCGCCGGAAATGGGTTAATGACTTCGAAGGTTCCGGCCGCGTCTGAACCGAGTCGATAACCATTCGACATCGACGGCGCGAGATTCGAGGGCAGCGGCTGCGTAAAAGTCGAGCGCGTCATGTTCAACGGCTTGAAAATATTCTCGGCGACGTACTCTTCGAAAGGCCGCCCCGACACACGCTCGACGATATACCCGGCGAGTGCAGTCGCGTAATTTGAATAGGCGGGAACTGTTCCCGGAGGATAGATGCGTCCCGGGATGTGTGTTTTTAAGTATTGGCCCAGGTTAGGAGTTTCGGTGCCGGCGCTGAACAGGTCTTTGATCTGTTCCTCGAAACCCGGCGTATGAGTCAAAATATTTTTCAGTGTGATGGGCTTACCGAAAGCGTCAGGGATTTTGAAGTCGAGATATTCGTTGACGTCTCGGTCGAGGTCGAGTTTTCCCTGTTCGTGGAGTTGCATGATTGCGGTCCACGTGAACAGCTTGGAGATCGAACCCGGGCGAAACAGAGTCTCCTGTGCCGAGACAGGTGTTTTCTTTTCTACGTCAGCGTAACCGTATCCTTTGGCGAAGAGTAGCTTGCCGTCCTTCACGATTGATACGGTTGCGCCGGCGATGTCGTCGCGTTTTATTTGGAGGGGAAGTAGTCCGTCAAGAAATGCTTCGACGTCCGCGGCTGTTAACTCATGCGCGCGAGTCGCTGTGGGTTCAGGAGGTGTTGGTTGCGATGCTTCCTTTTGATTGACTGTCGGCGTGTTAGGCGCCTGCAACAGAGCGAGCAGCAACAACGCGATCACTTTTTTCATGATAGGGGGCTCCTTATCTTTGGAGTGCGGCGCCTCCTTGGAGTGCGGCGGCCTGGCGCCGCTTTTTAATCGATGACACTCGATCAAGGCCAAAGCGGCGCCAGGCCGCCGCACTCCAAGGAGGCGCCGCACTCCAAAGATTAATTTTTACTTTGACGATACAGCTTTCGGATCCGGCTCCGGCACGCGCGTAAACTCCGACAAATTCTCGATGTTAACCACATCCACCTTTCCCTTCGCGTTCAGCCTGAAGGTCGCCAACCCCTTGCCCTGCATCGGATCTCGCCACGTCACGCGAAACGTGTCGTAATGCCAGTGCTCCAGGTCGCCGGTAAAGTTTGGACCAAACCGAAGCACCAGCTTCTTATTCTCGTAACCGACTTTCGCATCGCCATACATGTCGCTCTGAAAAGTTCCCGCATATTTCTCCAGATCCAATGACGGCGAAGTTCCCTTCACTCGTTCCGACTCCATCTTTTTCTCAGCCGCTTTGGCCTGGGCTTCAAGACCCTTTTCAACCTTCAACAGCTCCGAACTCCAATCACGCGGCGGCGCGCCGAGATAGAAGTCGAAAATCCTGAACATCAGCGCCTGCGGAAGAATCGTTCCGTGCAGGTTTGTGAGTACCACGAGTCCGAGCTTTTCTTCCGGAATCATCGCCACCTGCGCTCGCATGCCGTCGATCGCGCCGCCATGTTCGACGACCTTGCGCCCGCGGTAATCGCTGAGAAACCATCCCAGTCCATAAGTAAGAAAGTGAGCTTCGGGATAGAGACTCGCGCGTGGTCCTTCGAGACGAACGATTGTCTGCGGCGTTTGCATCTCCTTGATTGAAGCTGCACTGAGGAGGCGCTTGCCGTCGTAAACCCCGTCGCTCAACTGCAAACGCACCCACTGGGCCATGTCCTGCACGTTTGAATTGATCGATCCGGCCGGAGCGATGTTGTCGATGTTGCGCCAGGGGACGGGCCGGAGTTTGTCGTCGATCTTCGAGTGGGGCGAGGCGACGTTGTTTGAGCCGGCAAACGCCTTGATGCTCACACTCGACGATTTCATGCCGAGGGGAGTAAAGATTCGTTCGCGAATAAAGTCGTCCCAGGTTTTACCGGTGACTGAAGGAATGATCTCACCAGCGGCGAGAAACATTATGTTCTGATAGCCGAAGCGAGATCTTAAACTCCAGGACGGCTTGAGAAAACGAACACGTCGCAATACCTCGGCGCGATCGAATTCGGACGCATACCACAGCAGATCGCCGCGTGCGAGTCCGCTGCGATGACTCAGGAGATCGCCGACGGTCAACTCGCGCGTGCTGTACGGATCGAAGAGTTGAAATCCGGGCAGATACTTCGTGGCCGGATCGTCCCATTTCAGTTTGCCCTGATCGACGAGCATGGCCACTGAGGTTGCAGTGAAAGCCTTCGACGACGATCCGATAGCGAAGAGAGTGTTCTCGTCGACAGGCGCAGGCTTGTCGAGTTCGCGCACGCCAAAGCCTTTCGCAAAAACGACACGATCGTCCTTCACAATTGCGATCGCGACGCCCGGCACCTTCCAATCCTCAATCGCTTTATTTACATAACTCGTCGAACTCCGCCCCCGGCGCCTTTTGTGCAACGGCAACCTGCACCGACACCAGGAGCAACAACACCAGCATCGAAAACCGCGCTTTCATTTCTTTCTCCTCTTGTGCTTTTTGTGCCTTTTGTGGCTTAAGTCCAAATCTGCGTGAGCACGCGTTCAAAATTGCCGCCCAGAATTCCTTCAATATCGGCGTCGTTGTACTTGCGTCGAATCAAACCTTCCGTCAGATCAAACATGCGTTTCGGATGGTTGAGACCCTCGATATCGATCTTCTCGCGGAAGCTGTAACTACCCTTGTAACCAGAGCGGAGCTGTTTATTCAGCTCCGGCGGCATGGCATCGTAGCCATAGAGGTCGATGTCACTGCCGACGCCCAGGTGCTCCGGTCCAACCAGCTTTCTGACGTGATCGAAATGATCCAGGACATGCTCGACGGTCGTCGGCTCGTCACCTTTGACGAACATGCGCACGCCGGTGATCCCGATCACGCTGCCCGTGTCACCCACTTTTTTGATCGCTTCGTCAGTTTTCAAACGCGGATGGCCGGGCACGAGCGCGCGACAGTTTGAATGCGTAATCAGCACAGGCTTTTTCGAAATCTCGAACGCGTCGAGCGTCGTGCGATCGCCACAGTGCGACACGTCAACCGCCATGCCGACTTTGTTCATGCGTTCGATGATCGCAACCCCAAAGTCAGAAATACCTTCGTCTCTTCTTTCGGTTGCACCGTTGCCGATGAGATTTCGGGCGTTGTAAGTGAGCTGGGAGATACGTTGGCCCAGCCCGCGAAAGAGGTCGACGTCGTCAGGCCGCCGAAACTGCTCGGAATTCTGAATTCCGAGAATTACGCCGAGCTTGCCCGACTTCTTCACACGCTTGAGATCGGACGCACTGTCGATCCGCGTAAAATAGTCGCCGTTGCTTGCAATGAAGCCGTTCCACGCCGCGAAGAACTGAAGCGCGTTCTCGTATGCGTTTGGACCACCCATGCCGACGGCCGGATGCATGACGTTGATGCCTGACTCGGTAAAAGGCTTCATATCGGATGCGGTAAAAGTCTCCGGATCCTTGAACCACTTCGCTTGCCTGCCGAAGTCGAGTGTCAGCACGTTGAGCATATCGATCACGGTCGTGCGCGCGACGAGATCGATTGCCTGCCGCGAATACTCGGTCGCCGAATTCGCGAAAAGATGAAAGCGGCCCCGGTTGAACATCGGGGTCGCGATTACGGTGGCGGCAACTCCTTTTAGTAGATTGCGCCGGGTAATCAGAGTGGTGTTTGATTTCATAGTCCGAGTGTTCTCAAATGAGAGCGGGCGCGCAGAGAAGAGCTACTCCTGCGATTCTCCTTGCTCCGGAGGAGCAACATATTTATAGCCCCTGAGTTCCAGATATACCCGCTCCGTCAGGAGCGGCATGTAGAACGAGTCGCAGAGCACATCGCGCTCCGCTGGAGCGCTTCGCTATTTAAAAGTTTAAGGCTATAAACATCGTGCTCCTCCGGAGCACTGCTGACCTCCCGGAGCACTGCGCAACAGACCTATCAGCCGAAAGATTTCGAAAGCAAAGCACCCTTGCTGAGTAAATACTTTCCGATACGCTTTTCGCCGCGCGTGTCGCGCACAAAGCCGGCGACGAAGTAACCCGCCTTGAGCGCTTCAGTGAAGGCCCAGCGTGTGTGTTCACGCCACCGCCGCGCCGTTTCCGGAGTTTGTTGCTGTATGGCGTCGATGTTCGTGGGAATTTCGATCCAGGCGTAGTCGCGCGACAGGCTTTCGTTCAGATCGTTGCGGCGTGGTGAGTCATCCGCTTCAACCTGCACGAGTGCTTGTCCAACATTTGGAGATACGGCCGGCCTTATCGCATTACTTGAAAGGAACCATGAAACCCACAAACGGTCGGTTCCGGTTTGATGTAGAAAACTGGCCGCGTCTTCGCCGTAAAAGTTTGGCAGGTAATGATCCGACACGACACCCAACTTGCTGAAGTTGAAGTATGCGTTCAAGCTCTGCAACGGATCGAAGGTCCACGACATCAATCCGATACCCTGTCCAACGACGTGTTCGCGTTGCGCCAGTTTGAGTCGTTTTCCAAGATCGAGATTTCGATACTCCGGCTTCACGGCCAGCATGTGCGAGTGATGCGCCATCTGCCCGCGTTCAAAACTCGGAAACCCGTAGACAAAGCCGACGAGCGTTTCCCCGTCAAAAGCGCCGATCAAAACACCGCCGGCTTCTTTGGCGGCGACCAGGTGCGTGAGTGGCACAACGTCGAGATCCGGAATTCCCCAAATCTCCTTTTGCAATTCTTCCACAGCGCGCATCTCGGCGTGCTTATCGATCGGCAGAATCCTGATGTCGGAGGATTTACTCGTCGCGGACATTACTTCGCCTCGATTGGTAGCGCGATGTATGACGCATGCTGACCCGAACGAAAAACTTTTTGCGTTGCCCTCTGAAAATCTGATTCTTTCGCCAGAAAAATGTTGGGCACAAACGTCTGCGGATTTCGGTCGATCACCGGAAACCAGGTGCTCTGAACCTGGACCATGATGCGATGGCCCTTCTTAAAAGTATGATCGTTGGCCGGAAATCCAATCTGGTAATGATTGACCGCGTTTGCGCGCAACGGTTCGGGCCGCTCAAAACTCTTCAGATACCGGCCACGAAAAACATCGCCCGCGATCATAAGCTGGTAACCGCTCATCGTCTTGTCCGGTTCATACTTGTCCGGATAAACGTCGATGAGCTTTACGATCCAGTCGCTGTCCGTACCCGACGTTGACGCGAAGACGTTTGCAACGATCTTTCCCGAGACTGTGATGTCTTCGGTCAGCGTATCACTTTCCCACGTGAGAACGTCAGGGCGCCCATCGACAAAACGCTGGTCCTCAACTAACCAGACCGACCAGCCTGAACGCACCTGGATCGGGCGCGGTCGATACGGAACCGGACGCGCCGGATCCGAAATATAACTATCGAAGCCAGTTGTCGACGGTTGCGCGAAAGACAATTTATTTCCGTCGTGGAAATACAGCCGGCGCTCGGCGACGTTGCGTTTGGGCGGCCACTCGTCGTGTTCGACCCACTTGTTTTCCCCGGTCCTGAACGTCAGTGCCTCCGGACGTTCACCAACGCCCTTTCCTTTTAAATAGTGAGCGAAGAAGGGCGCGAGTATGTTTCGCCGGTAATGTGCGGACGGTGGGACTGCCAAACTCGATGCGACCAAGCTTACTTCCGTCACCCCTCGACCAGCCGCCATGATTCCATGGGCCAACAACCAGAAAATTCTGTTTCGCGCGATCGTGACGCTCGAGCAGCTCGTAGATCTTTATCGGACCGTAGAAGTCTTCCTGATCCCACCATCCGGCCACGTTCATGATCGGCACAGTCACACGGTTCAGCCACGGCGCAAATCCCTGGCGTTTCCAGAAGGCGCTGTAGTCAGGCTCGTTGACGAAGTTGGTCCAGCTCGGAAGTTTGCCGTGAAAATACCTCTTATCCGCATTCGAAAGTGGACCCAGCTTCAAATACCACTCGTACGAGTCAAGCTTGTCGATGATCGTGTTGGGATCGGTGATCTCTTTTGACGACTCCATCATGTAGGCGTATTCAAAACCGTAACTCAAACGGAAAGCGCCGTTGTGATGGAAGTCGTCGCCGAGCCACATGTCGGCAGGTGAAGCCTGTTGGACCACGGCTTTCAGCGCCGGATGCGGATCGAGCATCCCCATCACGGAAAGCCACGCGCCGTAACTCGTGCCGGCCATGCCGACTCGACCGTTGTTGTTTGGAGCATTAGTCAACAGCCAGGCGATCGTGTCGTAGGTATCGGTGCTCTCGTCGATCGCTTTCTTGTCCTTCGGATCGCGGGGCTGCCGGAGCATCACAAATTCACCTTCAGACTTGAAACGGCCGCGTATGTCCTGCCGCACAAAGATGTAACCCTCTTCCGAAAGTTCGGTGAGGGACGTTGCCAATTGATCCGGCTTGACGCTGCCGAGACCGTATGGAGTGCGAAGAAACAGGATCGGTAGGGACTCGGTTATTTTTGCCGGCGCGTCGATTTGTGTGTACAGACGCACGCCGTCGCGCATCGGGATCATTGCTTCGGTGCGCGTGTAGTCGGCGGGTTTGAACTGCCCGTAAGTGACTGCAGGGATGAGAAACGCGAGGAAGAATGTCCACGCAAAGACGCAAAGGCGCAAAGAAGAACGGTTCACTTTGCGTCTTTGCGCCTTTGCGAGGGAAATAACCTGCGGCATCTGCTATCTCTCCCGAGTCTTTGAAACGCGATCGATCGGCGCCGGACGCGGCACACGCCGCACCGGATTCTGTTCGAGCAACTTTAATGCTTCCTGCACCGCTCGCTCCAGTTGCGGATCGCGTCCTTTGATTACTTCAGACGCGGTGTACTCGACCTCGATGTCGGGCGCGACGCCGATGTTCTCAACGTCCCACTCACCTTTCAGATTATAGAAGGCTAGACTCGGCGCCGTAATGCCTCCGCCGTCGATGGTAGGAGGAATCAGGAGTGTGCCGACTAGTCCGCCCCACGTTCGTGTTCCGATTAGTGGTCCAACCTTGCGCAGTCGAAAGTAGAAAGGGAGGGCATCGCCACCCGAGCCCGCCGACTCGTTGATAAGCATCACCTTTGGACCATAGATACCTGCGATCGGCGACGTGGTTGGATTGCCGTCACGCAGAGCGAAATAGCCCATCACTTTTCGATCGAGCTCGTTCACGATGTAATCCGCCACCATGCCGCCCTGGTTGTAGCGTTCGTCGATCACCGCGCCTTCTTTTTCCTGCTGCGCGTAGAAGTATCGCGTGAACGAGGTGTAGCCGGGATTTCCCGTGTTAGGGAGCCAAACGTAGGCGAGCTTTCCGTTTGAAAGCTTGTCGACTATGCGTCGATTGTTCTCGATCCACGCTCGCGTGCGAAGCGCTTCTTCACTCGCGACCGGAACGACAGTGACGAGACGTGAGCCTTCAGTGGAGGGCGTCTTGTTTACACGGATCAGTGTCTGCCTGTTTGCGGTGCCTTCAAACAAACTATAGGGATTCGCAGGCGGAACAAGCGGGCGGCCGTTCACTTCGAGCACGTAGTCGCCCTCGCTGACCTGTATTCCGGGCGCGCTGAGTGGGGCACGCAAATCAGGATTCCAGTTCTCGCCCGTGTAAATCTTCTTTATTCGATAGCGACCGTTCTCAACTACGAAATCCGCTCCAAGCAAACCGACTGAGACGGGCTCTTCCGTTGGCACGTCGCCCGCGCCAATTAGATATGAGTGGCCCACCGTCAGCTCGCCGCCCATTTGCGCGATCACATAACCCAGATCTGCGCGATGGCCGACGAACGAAAGGAGCGGCTTGTACTTTTCATAGACGCCTGCCAATCCGCGCCATGCATTTTCGCGTCATAGAAATACTCACGCTGAATACGCCACGTCTCGCGAAATATCTGTGCCCACTCGGCCCGCGGATCGACTCGCGTTTCCAGTTGCGCAACGTTCAGTGGTCCCTCTCCGACTTTCGCGGGACGTTCCGTCCCCACCACGCCCCAGCGGTTTGCGACCATCGGCGCCCTGGTAAAGCAGCTTTTTCTTGTCGGCGGAGATCGAGTAGGAACGGACGCCGCCCTCGAGAAACGGCGCCACGGCGCGTTCCCGCAGTTGATAACGTTGCAGGCGAAGTGTTCCCGGAGGCCCGCCTGGAAGCGGTTCGGTGTAGAAGAATGCTCCGGCTGCTCCCGCGGTTAGATTGCTGTAGTCAGCCGGCAGGAATATTGACCGCAAGGATCCGTTGGCTGATTCCATTCACGATCGATACTAACTACGGGTTTCGCGTTCGGATCCGGCTTTGGTTGCGGAGTGGCTTCAGGCGACGGCGGTTTTGGTTCGTCGCCTGTTTCCGGCAGGAGCGGCGACGGCTCGGTGGCACTCAGCACGACGAGATAAATTGCGCGGCGAACAGGTCGATCGATTGAGCTCATCTCCAGCCAACCGGTGCTTGGTCCATAGTTGGTGCTCGCCATGAAGTAGAGATACTTGCCGCCGGCATCGAAAGTCGGCGAGATCGAATCCGCGAGGCCGTCGGTAACCTGATACGACTTCTTGTCGGCCCATGAATAGACAAAGACTCGCGCGCAAGTGGTTCGCGAGGTTCTTTGAATACGTGATCCACTTTGAATCGGGTGACCAGGAGGCGTTGAATTGCCTGATCGGATCCGGATAGAATCGGTATCGATCTTCGTGGCGTTACCTGACCGGCTACTTCTATCGCCCAGAGATTGTTGTGGTTGTCTTCAAGCAGGATCTGACGTTCCGTCAGGCGACCACTTTGCACCCGCGAAGAAGGCAGTCGACGGCAACTTAACGGCACGCGCGGCACTGACGCCGAGGGGATCGCCGATCATCAGTTGGTACTCACCACTGGCATCCGAAAGCCACGCCACCTGCGCGCCGTCAGGCGACCAAACTGGTCCACGATCGTGCGCGCCCGGAACTCTGCGTGAGATTACGCGAAGTCGCCTTTCTCCGAGGGCACGGTGAAAATCTCACCTCGAGCTTCAAAGGCAACGCGAACTCCAGTCGGCGAGAGTGTCGCATTGCGAATCATGCTCGCGACTTTCTTAAACTGCGGACGCGCCCACGGAAGATCGCCGTTCACTTCGATGTTCAGCTTCTGGCCCTTGCCCGACTTCGCGTCGACCAAATAGATGTAACCGGCCTGCTCGTAAACAACGGCGTCGGCGTCCCGCTGAAGCCGTCATGACGTCGAAATCTTCGTGATTCGTGATCTGCGTCAGTTGTTTTGTATCAACGCGGTAAGAAAAAAGATTTACGGTGTGATTGCGATCGGAAAGAAAGTAGATCGTGTTTCCGACCCACATCGGAAAGCTGTCGTTGCTGTTGGTCCAGGGAAGCTTTTGCACCGAGTTGTCTGCGAGATTGATGACTGAGATCGGATGTGTTCGCCCGCCGCGGTAATGCCGCCACATGCTGGTTTCAAACCACTCGGGAACAAAGGGCGTGGAGAATTCTTCGAAGGCCATGCGCGTGCTGTCAGGCGAATAGGCGCCGAAAAATGCGCGCGGCATCGGCAGCATCTCAGGCAGGCCGCCATCGATAGCTGACGGTCCAAAGCTGCATGTATGCCTGTTGCGGCGCGGCGGTTCGGGTTGATGCAAAGACGATCGCTTTTGCCGTCGGGTTTCCAGCCGCGAACGCGATCGAGACCGGGATGATAAGTCAATCGTTTCGGATCGCCGCCGTTTGCTGGGACGACGTAAACATCGGTGTTTCCGGCGACTGTCGCCGTGAAAGCGATCTGAGATCCGTCAGGTGAAAAGTACGGATCGATCTCGAGCTGACGGTGTCGAGGTCAGGCGACGCGCGGCGCCGCCGCTTCGCGAGACGACCCACAAGTCGCCGGCATATTCAAAAGCCACCGAATCGCGACTCACAGTGGGATGACGCAGCAGTCGCGTGCCCTGCGCGGAAGTAACGACAGACGTAAACAGCAGGAGAAGAAGTAAGAAAGTAAGTTTCATGATGTGTATCGACGCGACATAGTCTTCCTCGCAAAGGTCGCAAAGACGCAAAGGAAAGCTCCGATCTTTATTTTTCTTTGCGCATTTGCGCCTTTGCAGAGGACAACTCTTGAATTAACTTCAGAACTCAACGCGCAATCCCACCTGCCCCTCTCTTCCCGGAAGCACTTGCCTGAGTGAGTTGAATGGACTGTTCGCGATGTTCTGTTGTGTTTGAACGGCCGCGGGATTTTGACGGTTGAAGACGTTGAAAAACTCGAACAAAGCCTGAATCTTTACGCGCTCCGTGATGTTGAATCGCTTGCCCACACGCATATCGAGATTGACAAAGGCAGGGCTCGTGAAAAGCATTTCGTCCCGCGCCTGGTCCATGATCGATCGAATTGAACGTGCCATCACCGTCAGGATCCTCGAGCGCGAGCGCCTGGCGACTAAAGTGAAATCCACTCTGCGTCCGAAAGATGCCGCTCACCTGAAACTGCCAGGGAAGCTCCAACAATCCGTTAACCTGAAAAGTGTGGTCCACTGACAGATCCGACGGGCCTTTATCCAGATCCGGCCCATTCACAAACGTGCCTGCCTTCGCTACAAATCGTCCATTCGCGCGCACAAACGAAGTGTGTTCATTTGTCCTGCCCGTGCCGGTCTCGGTAACGATCGGCGCTATGCCGACGAAACTATCCGACGGCAGCGTGTTGATGCCGAGCTGGTTGTCAGTTTGATCTGCAAAAGCGTAGTTGCCACTCAACTGAAAACGCCTTGCAAAGCGTCTCGTGAAGCTGATCACGAAGCCGTCATACGTGCCTTCATACCATGGACCAAACGTCTGAATCGGTCCCGCGGTGAACGGCGGCAGAAACTGCCGGCTCGAAGCTCTCGAGGCAAAGGAAATATTCGTCTCGCGAAGACCAAGCAGATTGTTCATCGTTGCGATGGTAATAGTCGACTTCGATCACAACATTCTTGATCTCCTGCTGCATGCCGATGCTGATGCTTCTCGTGAATGGTGTCTTGAAGGTGCGATCGATATCCGTCGGAAAGAGTTGCGGCGGGATGGCGGCATGTGACAGAGCGCCAAAAGGTCCCCAGAAAAAGAAGCCCGGCGCTTTGCCAACAGCAGCCGCGGCCTGAAGCAGATACTGATCCGGACGTAAGACCCGACAGCGATTGAATGTTGCTGACATTGATCACAGCATTTGCCGGAATCAACGCGTGTCCCGGAGAGACGACGCGATTGAGCCTGTCGATCCCGATGATGAGCATTCGTCGGCGAAACCGGGCAAGCGACGTTGCCTGCCGCGATCTGAGCATCAGTAAGATTTGGGGAGACGCAAAGACCGCCGGGAAAGAGCGACGCATTGATAGCGCCGGCGCGAGACTCGGGATGCCAAAGAATCCACGCGGATAGGAGAACGGTTGGACCACACGACGGTCGGCGCCGCCGAAAGCCGGCACATGTCCGGACCAGACCAAGTCGAAACTGATCGTAAAAGAGTCCGAAGTGTCCGCGCACGACTGTCTTCGACGTTGCCTGCCCACGCGAAGCCCACGCGCGGCGAGAGATTTCGCTTGGTCACAAATTCCGAGTCGTAGTCCCAGCGCATGCCAAAGTTCAAAGTCAGGTTCGGATGAAACTTCCAATCGTCCTGCGCGAACAGTGCGTTGTAGTTGTTGCGCAGGTGGATCTCATTGGCCTCCGGAGTCAGACCACCTGCAGTGGTGACGGTAAAGAATCCGGCGTTGATTGGTCCAAACGCAATGAAGTCGGCAACGGTGGCGAAGAGTTGCAGGTTCAGAATCTGCGACTCGATCCCGTCGACTCTCGTGCGCAGGAAGTTCCAACCAAACTTGAGGTTGTGATCGCCGAGGAGTTTGGTGGCGTTTGCTGACAAGCGACGTGTACTTCTGGTCCAGCGCCGTGCGCGAGGTTGGATTGCCGAATCCGAACGAACCGAGATCACCAAAGAGCCCGCCGGTATTGTTCGAGCTGAACATCTTGAAGCGTCGTACCCACGCCGGCCTCCGGATGGGCCGGGCGAGTTTCAGAAGTGTCGCCGCGATAACTGCCGCGCAACGTCAGAACCCACGGATTGCTCTGATCGCCGGCCAGAATCGTGTCGCTGAAACCCAGCAACAAGTGTCGCGCGCCCGTGTCATTTCTTCTCGACGGCAGGTCAGTAGCGTTTGAAAGTGGCAGAAACTCTCTTACGTTTCCGTTTGTGTAGCTGACTGATTGACTCAGACTGTGCCTGCCGAGTTGTTCGTCAAACTTGAAGAAGCCGCGCGTATCAAAGATGCGAGACGGATTATCAAACTGCGTTTCAAAGTCTCATTGCGATCTGCGGCGTGCCTGGCGGGAAGATAAAATTCAGCTGCACGATTTTCTCTGATGCGCTCGCCTGAACCGAAGAAGAAAACTTTGTCCTTAACAATTGGACCGCCCAGCGCGAGACTGTAATCCCAGCGTTGCAGAAACGGAGCTTCGGTTCCTGTGTTGGATCGAGTGAATTTGACGAATCGAAGATGTTGTTGCGAAAGAATATCGAGGCGAGTCCGTGATATTCATTCCCGCCACTTTTCGTGATCACGTTGACGATCGCGCCTGACGCCTGGCCAAACTCCGCGCGAAAACCCGCGGTCAGCACCTGAAACTCAGCGATTGTTTCCTGGTTGAACTGCGAAGCAGCGCCGCCACTGACCGTGTCTTTGTTCGGCTGACCATCAATCAAAAAGTTGTTGTTGCCCGAACGCTCTCCCAGCACCGGCGTTGCATTGTCGCTTCCCGACGTTGGCCTGGCGATTGATCACCACACCGGGCACGAGCTGCATCAGGTCGAGATAGTTGCGACCGTTCGTCGGCATCTCTTTGATCTGTTGCGGCGTGATCGTCGCAGCCAGTCGCGGCAGACGTGGGATTCAACAGTTGAGCGTTTTCGACTACGTCGACCTGTTCCTGAACCGCGCCCACTTCGAGTGGAATGTCGAGCGTCAAAGTCCTGTTGAGTGTCAGCTCCACGTCATCGAAGGTGCGCGTGGCGAACCCGGTGTGAGAGATGGTCAGCGAATAGTTTCCCGCCGGCAGGGCGGTAACTCGATAGAAGCCGTTGGCATCACTGGTAGCAGTGCGTTCAATCCCCAGCGATTGTAGACTTCACGACCACCTGTGCGCCGGAGACAACACTTCCCTGCGCGTCTTTGATCGTGCCTTCAATCGTCGAGATCGTTGTCTGGGCCAAAGCGGATGAAGCAGTGAGCAAAAAACAAAGGACCACTAACAACGAGCTACCTCGATTGCTTTTCATGATTCCGCCTCCTTCAGGAGAAGAGTTGTTGGGAAACGCGGCTAATCCGTCTAATCGCTGTAAATCTGTAGGCCCGGTATATAACATCGTCCGTTGCATCATGTCAATTCTTCATACAACACCTGTTGCACAAAATGGAATGCGCTGTGCTATCTTCTCGCGCGCCATGCAGGGTTCCTCCAGCATCTTCGAGCAGCACCACGAGAAACGCGCACACTGCCATCAAGTCGATGGCGTGGAGATTGCGTTTGATTCGTTTGCCGTTGCTCGAGCCTTTCGAAACGAGCTTTGGAAAGATCGATTCGCGGCTCATCTTTCTCGTGTGTCTACGAGGCTGAGCGGATTGCAGGGTTGGGGTGAAGTGGTAGCGGCTCGGAAGAGCCGCTCTACAGCTACGAAACTGTTGGCACCGCGCTGCACGTCATCCGCGATTTCTTTGGCTCCGGCATTGTTGGCTGATCCGATCGCGGGCCTTGACGATCTGGCGAAACGCTTGTCGCCGTTTCGTGGCCACAACATGGCCAAGGCCGGTCTGGAGCTGGCGTACATGGATCTGCTGGCACAGGCGAGTGAACAATCGTTATCGGCGCTGATTGGCGGCGAGCTGGAACGTATGGCGGTGGGCGTGAGTCTCGGAATTCAACCGACTATATCGAGGCTCCTGCAGCGCGTCGAACAATACCTCGAGTCTCGGTTACCAGCGAATCAAACTGAAGATCAAACCGGGCTGGGACCTCGACGTCGTCGACGAAGTGCGACGCAGGCATCCCGACATCCTGCTTTCGGTCGATGCCAACTCGGCATACACCCTCGACGATCAGGAGCACTTAAAGAAGCTCGACGATTTCAATCTGCTAATGATCGAGCAACCGCTCGCAGAACGACGACCTGGTGGACCATGCGCGCGTTGCAGGAGGTTATGACGACGCGCTTGTGTCTCGACGAGAGTATTATCAGCCACCGACATGCGCGAAGCTGGCCCTGGATTGGAGAGTTGTAGAATAATAAACATCAAGGTCGGACGAGTCGGCGGCTATTCACAGGCGCTCGCCATTCACGATCTCTGCGGTCGCACGCAAGGTGCCCGTCTGGTGCGGAGGCATGCTCGAGTCAGGCATCGGTCGCGCCCACAACATTGCCCTCGCAAGCCTGAAAGGTTTCACTTTGCCGGGTGATATTTCCGCCAGTTCGCGTTATTTTGAACGCGATATTATTTCGCCTGGCGTTGTGGTGGCTGCTGATGGCACTGTAGCAGTTCCAGGATGGTAAGGGTTTGGGATTTGAAGTTGACTTGAGTTTTATTGAACGCCTGACTGAAACTCGGGTATACATCTCGCGATGAAACCTTAGCTCGGTTCACACACGAAGGAGCAAAAATATGGCAGCGGGAAATGTCGCTCAACAGTCGCGACGCTAATGGCTCCAAGGCATCCCTGACCTCGCTTGAAGTCCGCTTTGCCAAATCACCACTGAGTGGCTCTCGACGCCGTTTAATCAGAGAGATCCTCGACAATCACGAACAAACTTTCTTCCTCTCGTCGCGCGAGATGGCGAAGCGTTACAACGTCGACGCGGCCACTATTGTCCGCACGGTCCAGGCTCTGGGCTACGAACGCTTCGCAGATTTTGCCGCCGATCTCCGCCAGCACTTCGTCAAACACATCACGCCGTACACAGTACTGAAAGCTGCTACGCAGGAGAAACGCAGCGTTATCGGATCAGGTGCAGCATTGTCTCGAAAGAGACGTCGAGAGTTTGAGTGTGCTGAGATCGAGTTTGGAGGCGAATCGTGCGGTCGAGCTGGCGAAGCGAATTCATGGCGCGCGGCGGATACTCGTGGTGGGAGTTGATCTCGCGGCTTCCCTCGCGTGGTTTCTTGCTTATGGTCTAACGCCGCTCGGTTTCGACGCGGAAGCGCCGGTCGGCAGCACCGGAAATCTGCAACACAAGATCGATCTGATTGACTGAAAAGGATCTGATGGTCGCGATCAGTTTTGGCCGTTGTTTGCGAGAGACGGTTGAAGCAGTGGAGCGTGCGCACGCGTCGAGGAGTGCCGACGTTTGGCATCACCGACAGCGACACCACGCCGATCGCTTTGCACTGTGACGATTATCTGGTGGCTTCGACCAGCAGTCCTTCATTCACCGGTTCTTATGTAGCGCCGATGGCCCTGTTGAATACGATCATCGTCGCATGTGCTCACCTGCAGACCAAAGCGAGCGCTCGCGATGTTAAGCCGCACCGAACAGGAATACCGCACCGGCACCCGCTGGTACCAGGAACCGATCCGACCAAAAAAGAAATAGCCGCCACAAAAAGGCACAAAAGTCACTTACTGATTTATGCGTGCCTTAGTGTGTTTACTTTATCTTCTTGCCTTCAATGTCTCTGCCGTTTTGTGAGAGACGCAGTCCGGTGATCTTACCTTCGGCGTCCTTCACGAACGTCACCCTTGCCTTGAACGCGCGCGGTGCGAAAGTCGTCTCTGACTCAGGAAAGATCTCAAATTTCGGCTGACCCGTGGCCTGCGTCATAAACTTGTCTTCCTCGCGGAAAACGCTCATTACAAAACCCGGCCGCAGTTCATACTCGCCAACGTACGCGTCAAAAACTTTCGCGTCAACCGTTACGGGACCTTTTTCGAGTCGCTTCAACGCTTCGACTGCACCCTGGTTATTCGGATTGAGTTCGAGCGACTTCTTGTAGTTGGCCGTCGCCAGTTCGCGTTCGTTCAGGTTCGCATAAGCCTCGGCAAGACTGTCGTAAGTGTTGAAGCCCTTCGGATGTGCCTCGACGTTCAGCTTGAAGATCTCGACCGCCTCTTTGAGCTTGCCGGCTCCCATCAACTGGTAACCGAGCCGATTCAACTCCGGCTCAGAAAAGTCATACGTCGCGGCCTGCTTTGCTTTCAGTTCGCGATACTGTGCGATACCGGCGTCAACGCCCTTCTCGTTTATCGTCTTCTCCAACATCGAGATGAGCGACATCTTCGGCGTCTCGTATGGCTGGTTGTAAAGGATCTTTGCGATCGTTTCAGCCGATCCATCGAGATTGCCGCTGCCGGTGTTGTCGAGCAGGACGACCAGACTCTTCTGGTTTATGAGACGCGCGAGTATGGTGCTGAAGCCATTAATACCGCCGCCGTGCCTGATGAGCTGGACCGGCTGATCGTTATGCTTGAAAGAAGCATTTGTGACTGACCAACCGTACGCGTAGTTCTGAAGAAATGGTTTGAACATCAACTCTTTCGATTGCGCGCTCACCAGCTTGTCGGCGTAGAGGGCCTGGTCCCACAGGTACAGATCTTCCACAGTCGAATACATCGAACCCGCCGCGTAGGGAATGGACATGTCGAGGTAAGGAGCGTTTGTGTAACCGTCGGCAGTTTTGCGATAACCGGTGGCGCGTTTCGAAATGATCGTGTCGTGATGATCGTAACCGGTGTTTTTCATGCCGGCGGGATCGAGAATGTTTTCCTTCAGCACCTGTTCGTAAGACTTACCCGTCACGCGCTCGATGATGGCGCCGAGCAGAAAGTAGCCGGAGTTGTTGTAAACAAACTTCGAACCGGGTTCAAACTCGAGATCACCGCTCGCATACTTCTTCACGAAGTCGGTGACTTTGTACGGGTTGCGACTGACGTTCTCGAGGAAGTTTGGCTGGCTTGTATAACTCGGAATTCCGGACGTGTGCGTGAGAAGATGATGAATCGTCACTTTTTGACCGATGTCGCTGCGATAGTCCGGCAGGTAATCCGTGACTTTTGCGTCGAGCTTGATCTTTCCCTGCTCGACGAGCTGGAGCGTAAGCGCGGCGGTGAACTGTTTGGTGATCGAGCCGAGACGAAACTTTGTGTCGGGAGTGTTTGGAATTCCCCACTCGATGTTCGCCATGCCGAAGCCGTTTCTGTAAATGACTTTGCCATTGTGGGCGACAAGGGCCGAGCCATGAAACTGACGATACTTGTGCGCGAGTGAAAGAACCTCCTGAATCTTCGTCGCGGGGTCCTGCGCGAGCGCGACGCTTTGGGAGGCAAACAGAATGACAGCAGCGCAGAGTAGCTGGGCGGAACGGAAGTAATTTCTTGTCATTTTTTTGAATCCTTAGGGTAGAGTTGACGCCGATTGTACACGATTCTCGAGTTACCTAACGCAGCCGGTCCGTCTCCGGTTCCGTTGTTGGTAATGCGGCGCTGCGCTATATTTTGCACAAAAAATCATGTTAATCCTGTGCAATGACTTTGCCCGCAAAGGCAAAGCGGAATTCTTCGAACCAGCAGAGGTCACATCATCATGAACAAGTTCTTCTCCGCAATCTTTATCTTGTTGCTCTCAGTCGTCAACGTCCTGTCGCAGGACTTGACCATCGACTCTTTCACGAAGGCAAAGGCCGCGCTGGATCGCTCGGTCGCGGCTTACGGCGGACGCGAGGCATTGAACTCGATCAACAACGTCTCCATTCGCCTCGCGGGTGAATCGGTTCATCGAAATCAGAGCCGCCGGCCGGGAGAACTGGACCGCACCGAATACGCGGGCGAGATAGTTATCGACATGAAAAACTCGCGCGTGATGCAGACACAAAAAGGACACTTCCCGGGAGGCTTCAACTGGCAGAACGGTTTTGTCATCGACGCCGGCAACCGCACCGGCTTCGACGTGATTCGGAAAACGTCGAATCCGCCAGGCCCCGTCACGCCCGCGACCTTCAGAGCGATTAGTCGTTGGCTGCCGCAATTCGTCCTCTTGAATGTGCTCGAGAGAGCCGAGAGCCTGCGCTACTCCGGTAAGTCTGATTACGAGAAACGCCCGCACGACGTTATCGACTACGTGACGAATGATGGCGCGCGTCTCGCGCTCTTTATTGATCAGGAAACGGGCATCCTTTCGAAGTTCGAGACACTCATCACCGATCGTTTTACCGGTGACTCTGTTTTTGACACTCGCTTTACGGGCCAGCGCAAAGTCGGCAACTACCTTGTGCCTGCGCGCCGCGTGAGGCTGTTGGGTGGCGACGTCATCGACGACTTCGGCTATGCGGATGTCGCATTCAACACGGAATTGCGTCCGGAAACGTTCAAAGTGCCCGAGGGAATGCGTGCGATTACGTTCCCACAACCTACCCCCGTCACCAAACACGCAGACAAGATCTACACGACGAATGCAGGTGGCTATAACGTTCTGTTCGTCGACTTCAACGAATACGTTTTCGTGATGGAAGCGCCGGGAACCGACCGCGTCTCATTGCAGGCGATCGAACAAATCAAAAAGACGATTCCCGGTAAGCCGATCAAATACGTCGCCGTCACGCATCATCACGACGATCACGCCGGCGGTATTCGCACGTACATGGCGGAAGGCGCAACGTTGATCATTACGCCGGGCGAGCAGGAGTTTTTCAAGAAGGTGAGCGCCGTGCGTTTCAAGGCCGACCCGGACAGTCTTACGCGCAAGCCGAGTGAGCCAAAATTCGAGCCGGTTCAAAACGGCAAACGTGTCCTCACCGATGGAACGACGACGGTTGAGATTTACGACATCGGGACTGGACCACACGCCGAAGGAATGCTGGTCGCGTATTTCCCGCAACACAAATTTATTTACCAGGGCGATTTACTGAACCGCCCGTCAAATGGGGATTACCCGATCGCGAACGATACTTCAGTGCACTTCCTCAACTGGATCGATTCGAAAAAACTCGACGTCGCCATGACCATACCCGTTCACGGCACCCCGACAACGATCGAGGAGTTTCGCAAAGCGGTCGCGGAGATGAAGAAATGAGTTTGTGATATTTTGTGACTGTGGGTCTGGATCTTGTCGAGTTGACGATCAGCTTTGAAAACGCCTTTGGCGTTCCGATTCCTGACGCCGTAGCCACAGAACTAACGACGCCGCGACAAGTTACTGATTATATCTTTTCGCAACTTCAGGCCGGTGCAGCATCGGCCTGCATGTCACAACAGGCGTTTTATCGACTCCGTAAAGAATTCGTGTTGGTCCTGGGAATTCAGCGCAGCGAGTTTCGACCCGCGGTGAAGCTCCGGCAACTGCTACCCGTAAAAAGCAGAGCAGGAGTATGGGCTAACCTGCGCAAACGGATGGGTGCGCGAGCTCTGCCTGACTTGAGCCGGCCGGCGTGGCTGGTTTCGTTGTTGTTACTGCTAACGATCCTCACGACTATCGCGGTCTTCCTTTATTTGCTAATAACCTACGGCAGAATCAACACCGCTTTTTGGTCGAGCGTCATCGTGTTTGGTGGTGTGGGCTACGCGGCAGCTCAACTCACACGTCCTCTGAAGCGTGACTTTGGTGATAGTTATCAAACCGCCGGCGACCTCGCAAATTACCTCGCCATACACAGTCCGCATACGTTCAAGAAAGAATGGACCAGGGAAGAAGTGGCGCGTGTGGTGCGGGAGATAACCATCTCCGAAACCGCAGTTGATAAATACACCGAAGACTCGCGCTTCGTCGAAGACATGCACCTCGATTGATCGACTCTCGTGCGGCACAAAAAGCAAAAATTTTAGTGATTATTTAGTGTCGCGCTCGTGACGTTGCGGTACGAGTAGCCGCGTTTGGTCGTGTTGGATTGATCTTCATCGGCATTACGCTTAGACTGCTTTCCTCTTCCCAACTAACCCCCTATACAATTAACCCTCGCACCTCCGCGGGATAGCTATGGATTGAGAAAAATGCTGGATAGACAAACACCTCTTCACGAACGCGCAATCCTCGATGTGATCGAGACGCTCGCCTCTAACGGCGAAACCGGCAAACTTGAGATCGGCAAGGGAAGTACGGAAGCCGTGTTCTTCTTCAGGAACGGCAAGCTTCTGGACGCACGCGTTGGCCATCTCACCGGCTTTCAGGCAATCAACGCAGTCGCTTCGATGCGAGATGTTCATTTCAACTTCGATGCGTCAGTAGTTCCGCCTCTTTCGAGTTCAATCACGCCGAGTGAGCGAGTAGTGCTCAAACAATTCTTCGGGATTGAGACCGTTGCGCCGGAAGAGATCGAGGAGACCATCATCCGAGAAAACATCCCGGTTTATTCGGACGACGCACGCGTGCCGGCTCGAGCAAATGAGGAAGTTGCGGTGGTCCAAAGCGACGTAGCGAGTGACGAGGTTCCTGTTCCTGAGATTCTGCCGGATACAACGTCTTCGAAGTTTCTTTATCGGGGTGGATTAGTTATCGCTGTTCTGTTCATACTTTTAGCAGTGGCGGCTGTGACGCTGCGAAACCAGTTCCGAGAGCGAGCTGCAGCGCCGGTGGTGGCTGCGGCGGTTGAGACCTCGTCAACGGCAGTTCCCGAGGAGAAGATCAAGCGAGACGAGGTCAAGCAAAACGAGGTCAAGCGAGACGAAGTCAAACAAATTGAAGCCAGGCAAGACGATGTTAAGCGCGACGCGGTCAAACAAGACGAAGCAAAGCGAATCGACGTTAAGCAAGATGAAGTGAAGCGGGATGAAGTCAAGCAAGATGAGGTGGAGCGAACAGATGCAGCGGTTGCAGCTGCGCCGGATCTGTCGGGTAAGTGGAACGTCGTCAATACCGTTCAGAAGACGTCTTATCGTTCTTTCGAAAACCTGCAAATCGGTTTCCGTCTCTCGATTCGTCAGGACGGAACGGGCTTCACCGGAACAGGTGAAAAGATTTCTGAAAACGGACGAAGCTTACCTGCCGGCAGCAGAACTCCAATTAGTGTAAAGGGCTCAATCAACGGCGGCCGCGTTGAAGCGACATTTTTTGAAGAAGGTGCGGCACGAAAAACCAACGGTCGCTTTGTTTGGACAATCGACAAAACAGGTAGTGGACTGAGCGGCACATTCATCTCCACCGCCGCCCGGACCAGCGGAAAATCAGCCGCCCGGAGAGAACTTTAAAAGGACGATAGTAGCGCGATCGAATTTCTTAGCCGGTTAAATACGGCTGGTTTATAATGACACGCATGAGCGCACTTCTCGATGAACTCCAAAAACAATCGCGTCTCCTCACGACGGAAGAGAAAGCGACGCTGGCACGCATCCTCATACAGGAGCTAGACGCACAGACCGTAGGTAATGTTGAGCAGATGTGGGTTTCAGAGTCACAACGCCGATATCAAGCCTATCTGAACGATGAGATAGAAGCGCATCCAGGCGATGAAGTTATGACTCGAGCACGCAATCGGCTTAAATGATTCAATATCGTTTCCTCTCGCCAGCGGAAGAAGAAATGACAGAGGCGGCCGTTTTTTATGAAGTCGCCGCCCGCGAACTCGGAAATGACTTTCTTGATGACGTACAAAGGACAATCGACCGATTGTGTGATTACCCTCAAGCTGGAGAACTCATTGATTCAAGGTTGAGACGAACACAACTGCGCCGATTCCATTCAGCCTGATCTACATGGTGGAAGAAAATTTCATTGTCATTGTCGCGGTTGCGCACCATGGCCGTGAACCGGGTTATTGGCAGTCGCGCGCAATCTCCTAGTTGCAATAAGTACTTCATGAATTCTTTCATCTCCAACCCAGGCGCGTTTTGGCTAAACGACCGCGCTGACCGCTATAATCGCCGCCATAATGAAACCTAAGGATCCTCTAGCCACTTCAGGACTGCCAACGTTCAATCGCAATGACGTCTTGAGAGAGGGTCAGGAGATCGAATCGAAGTTTCTAATCCTCGTCGTCGACGACTCCGCCGACAACGTGGCAATGATCAGTCTTGATCTTCAACAGCAGGGGTATCGAGTCGTGACCGCAAATAACGGCGAGGACGCGGTTGCGGTTGCAACACAAATGATGCCCAACCTGATACTCATGGACATCAACTTGCCGACGTTGGATGGATTGGGGGCCACTCGAAGAATTCGTGAAATCGATCTCCTGCGAGAGGTGCCTGTGATCGCGATCACGGCATTCGGCACCGAGGGTTTTCAGCGCGCCGCCTACGACGCGGGAGTGGCGGGTTACCTGACCAAGCCGCTCGATCTGGATCGTATGCATCAACTCATCGCCCGGCTCCTCTCACCCGGAGGCTCGGGCAGCTTAACGGGTCAGAGTTCAGCGTAGTAAATCCAGTAGTCCACAAAAAAGCAGATAGATCACTCAGGAATTTCCTTTGTGTTCTTTGTGCTTTTTTGTGGCCTGACTTTTACGACGCCGTCTTCTGGCTGTTGTACCGCTTGAGGATCAGTTTGACGTAGTTGCGCGTTTCGTTGTACGGCGGAATCGTGTAGCCATACTTCATCACGGCGCCTTCACCAGCGTTATATCCCGCGAGGGCCAAATCAACCCGGCCGTTGAACATCTTGAGCAGGTCCTTGAGATAACGCGTGCCGCCCCTGATATTCTGCGCCACGTCGTACGGGTTGGTAACACCGTAACGAGCGGCAGTGCCCGGCATGAGCTGCATCAAGCCCTGCGCGCCTTTCGGACTCGTCGCACCGACGCTAAAACTCGACTCCTGCGACATCAGGCAGTAGATCAAATATGGATCGATACCGTGCAGGGTGGCGTTCTGGCGAATCAGACCATCGATCCTGCTGTTTCCAGTGGTCCACGCCTGATTCGACGAACCCGACATAAGCGCGATGTTTGGAGTGATCACAGGCGCAGGCTTATTTGCTGCCGCGATCTCTTTGGCAAGTTCTTCGACTTTGGCGCGCGCGTCGGCGAGCGCTTTCTCGCCATTCTCAAACTCTATGCGCGAGATGAGTCCATCGTCGTAGAGCGCTTTCGAGTCCTGCTGGCGTTTCTCCAGATCGTTCGACTTCGCTCTGGTAAAGCGTTTGAAGTGAGCCGAGACTCCCTTTGAGTTCGGTCTTTGAATCGGTTGGGGGGGAACTTCCTGGGCCTGTGCGGGGGCCGCGAAAACTAACCCAATCACAACAAAGCCGAGCAACAGCGCGGCTTTGGGAAAACGAGCAAAAATGGCAGTAAAAATCAAACGGCGTTCCTCCATAACGAACTAGACACCCAAATTGCGTGGCCGGTTACGATGTCTTACGCATTATTGGAGTTGCCGGTTTTAGTTATTAACTTTACTCTCCTTCTCCTCTTCGCTACAGGTTTCCTGTTGATAGGTAAGACTGAGTACCACCGCCACCAGATCGTCGGGTTCCACGGGCTTCGCGAGGTGAGTTTGGAACCCAGCCAAAAGTGCGCGACGACGATCCGAAGTGCCGGCGTATGCGGTCAGCGCGATCGCCGGGATATGCCCGCCTTCTTCAGGCGGCATTGACCTGATCTTCCTGATCAGGTCATAGCCATTTTCACCTACCATGGCGATGTCGCTGATAATTACGTCGGGTTTGCCCTGCCGGAGCTCGGACAATGCCCTCGCACCTGAATCGGCCGCGATGACGTCGGCGCCGTGCCGTCCCAGCACTGTCTTGAGCAAATCCTGAGTGTCGGCATCGTCTTCCACGAGGAGGATTCGTCGGCCCTTTAGTTTCTGGTCATGATCAGTTTCGATATGGACCGTGGAAATCTCATCCGTGCGACCTGGAGCAGCCTCGCTGCTGCTGAGGACTTCAGACGGCATCAACGGAAACTCGACGATGAAGGTCGATCCCCTTCCAATTCCCTCACTCTGGGCGCAGACCACCCCACACTGCTGTCGTACCAGGTAATCAACTATAGCCAGTCCCAATCCCAGGCCCCCATGCGCACGCACAGTTGAAGAGTCTACCTGCTTGAATCGCTCGAAAATGTGGGCAAATGTTCCGCGGAGATTCCCACCCCCGTGTCCGCCACTTTGAGTTGAACGTGTGAGTTGCTGCGTTCGAGACAGACCTCGATTTTTCCACCATTTGGCGTGAATTTAATCGCGTTCGAAAGCAGGTTCGTCACGATCTGTTGCAGGCGTGCGGGGTCTCCAAGAATCGGGCCCGCAGCCGGATCGACGGTCGTTTCGAGTTGTAACTGTTTCGCGTCAAATGCCGGACGCAGAGAGCTGATGGTGCTGTCGGTGACGACTGCAAATGATACGGGTTGAAATTCGATTTTGAGCTTGCCTGTGATAATGCGAGAAACGTCCAGCAAGTCTTCGATCAACTTCGACTGGGCTTCGGCATTTCGTTGGATGACCTGAACCGCACGTTCCTTGTCTTTGTCACTGAGTTGATTCGAATCCAGCAGACGCGACCAGCCGAGGATCGAGGTCAACGGCGTTCGCAGCTCGTGCGACATGGTCGCGAGAAATTCATCCTTGACGCGATTTGCCTCCTCCAATTCCCGGGCGCGCTCGCGTAAGACTTCGTGCATCCCGCGCAGCTCTGTCATGTCACGGCCGACTCCAAACGCCAGGCCATCCTCAGGCACCGGAAAGTAACTCCACGCAACCCACTTGTAGGCTTCGTCTTTTGTGCGCAGCCGGTTTTCCATGAAAGTGGTCGGTGCTCCGGTAGCGAGTTTCTCGTACTCGCTCACGGTCTTCGGAAGATCGTCGGGATGAACCAACTCGAAGAGCCGCATTGTCAGCAACTCTTCCTCTGAGAAGCCCAGCACCTCCGTGAAAGCGGGATTGACGCGTTGAAAACGTCCATCAAGGTGAACGATACACAACAGGTCCATCGAGAGCGCGAAGAAGCGATCGCGTTCTTCCGTCAACTTGTTGCGTTCGGTCATGTCGCGCATGACCTTTGAAAAACCGATCAGCGCGCCCGTGTGATCGTAAACCGGGGTGACCACGCCGCTCGCCCAAAAACGCGATCCATCACGACGCACATGCCACCGTTCGTCTTCTGCCCGGCCTAACGTTGCGGCTGTCCCTAACTCCTTCTGCGGAACATTTTTGGCCCTGTCTTCGATCGTGAAAAGCCTGCTTGCGTCCTTGCCGACAATCTCTTCCTCGGTATAGCCGAGTATGTGTTTCGCCCCCACGTTCCAATTTGTCACGATCCCATTCGGGTCCATCATAAAAATGGCATAGTCTCGGATATCTTCTATCGCTTTTCGATAGATATCTTCCGTTCTCCTGTAAACCGCGCGACGTTCGGCTGCGCTGCTCATTTATTTCTCCCCCTCCCTAGACGCAAGAAAAGTGGCTGTTAGTGTGGATTCTATTTTAAGCGGCTCAAGAGTTAGTGACGAGAATGTGATTTTTTAGTCTGGACCCGCTTTCAGCCGCGGCCCTGCTCCGGTATCATTTCCCACGCCAACCATCAGTTTCGCAGGAGGATCACTCATGTTTGCAAAAAGCCGCCAACGCTATAGTCTTGCCGCGCTTATTATCGGCATCGCGCTGATTTCCATTGGACCGCCGAGCACCCCGGCACAAACGGCGGCGAACAAAGTTCCCTTAACTCACGAAACGATGTGGATGCTGAAGCGCGTCGGGGCGCCTTTGCCGAGTCCTGACGGAAAGTGGGTTGTGTTTTCACTCGTCGAGCCGGCTTACGACGAGAAAGATCAGGTTTCAGACCTGTGGATCGTTCCGAGTGACGGCAGCGCGAAGCCTAGACGACTGACGTTTAGCAAAGGTGGCGAGAGCGGCGTGACGTGGAGTCCTGACAGTCGCCGGATTGCTTTTTCCGCAAGACGCGAAGGTGACGAGGTTAGTCAGATCTACCTGCTGGACATTGCGGACGGCGGCGAAGCAGTGCGTGTGACTTCACTTTCAACCGGAGCACGTTCGCCGCAATGGCGGCCTGACGGCAAAACGCTCGCGTTTGTCAGTACGGTCTATCCGGGCGCGATAGACGATGAAGCAAACAAGCGTGTCGCGGCTGAACGCAAAGCGCAAAAGTATCGCGTGCGTGTTTACGAAAAGTTTCCCATACGCAACTGGGACAAATGGCTTGAAGACACGCAGGCGCACCTGTTTATCCAGGACGCGCAACCCGGGGCAAAAGCGCGAGATCTGTTGGCGGGAACAAAGCTCGTGAGTGAGCGAGGATTTGCAGGTCGAACGTCCGACTCCGGCGACGAGCTCGACGCCGTCTGGACACCCGAAGGCGATGCGCTGATCTTTGTCGCTTCCACCAACAGGGACGCCGCGGCTTACGCGAAGACGAGCACTGCGCTTTTCAAAGTGCCGGCGAGTGGCGGCGAGCCGGTGCGTCTTACAAACAACGACAGCTTCAGCCGTCCGGCATTTCGTCCGGATGGCAAAGCGCTGTACGCCAGTTACAACAACGATACCAACGACAAAACGTACAACCTCGATCGGCTCGCGAAGTTTACCTGGCCCAACGTGGGCCAACCCTCGATCCTGACGTTGAAGTTTGATCGTTCGCTTGGCGGTTTTGCGTTTACGCCCGATAGTCGAGCGATCTATCTCACGGCGGAGGAAGCGGGAAACGAGAAGGTGTTCACGATGCCGGCCGATGGAGGTGACGTGACACTTGCTATGGACATGACTCGCGGCGTTTATACGAACCTGAGAATTCCCTCAAAAGCGTCGACGACGATGCTGTTTGCAAGTTGGGAAAGCGCCATCAATCCGCCGGAAGTCTTTCGCCTCGATCTCAGTTCAAAGACGCAACGGCCGCTGACGTCGTTCAATACAGATAAGTTGGCCACGATCGACTGGCTGCCACTCCGTCACTTCTGGTTTACGAGCAAAGCAGGCAAACGCATTCACAACATGGTCGCCCTCCCGCCGAATTTCGACGAGCGCAGGAAGTATCCGCTCCTCGTGCTGATGCATGGTGGACCACACAGCATGTGGCGCGACAACTGGGGATTGCGCTGGAACTATTTCCTCCTCGCGCGTCCCGGATATGTCGTGTTGCTGACAAACTATTCCGGCTCGACCGGATTTGGTGAAGCGTTCGCGCAAAGTATCCAGGGAGATCCGTTCAAAGGACCGGGAAACGAGATCAACGAAGCTGCCGACGAAGCGATCCGCCTTTACCAGTTTGTTGATGGATCGCGTCAGGCCGCGGCCGGCGCAAGCTACGGCGGGCATCTTGCCAACTGGATGCAGGCGACGACCACGCGTTACAAGACCCTGATCAGTCACGCTGGTCTGATCAATCTCGAGTCGCAATGGGGCACAAGCGACACGATCTATGGGCGCGAGGTTAACAGCGGCGGGCCGGTATGGGAGCAGGGGCCAGTCTGGCGCGAGCAAAATCCGATCAGGTTTGCGAAAAACTTCCGCACGCCGATTCTTTTGTCAGTCGGCGAAAATGATTTTCGTGTTCCGCTGAATCAAACGCTGGAAAACTGGAGCGTCCTGCAGCGGCTGCGCATTCCAAGCAAACTGATCGTCTGGCCCGACGAAAACCACTGGATACTGAAAGGCGAGAATAGCCGTTACTTCTACCAGGAAGTACACGCGTGGCTCAAAAAATATCTCGACGAGCCTTCGCCCACGAGCTCAGGCGCAACATCCGCGCCTTGAGCGTATGTGATTCGCAGTTATTCAGCTGAATCCTTCTCGAGGTTCAGCGAAATAGAATTCATGCAGTAACGCAAACCTGTAGGCTTTGGTCCGTCTGCAAACACATGGCCCAGGTGAGAGCCGCAACGGCGGCATCTGACTTCAGTACGCATCATTCCCGCGGTGCGATCCGTTTCTTCAGTCACACTCGTTTCGTCGAACGGAGCAAAAAAGCTGGGCCAACCGGTGCCCGAATCGAACTTCGTATCCGAACTGAAGAGCGGTAGTCCACACGCGGCGCAGTGATATGTGCCCTTGTCGTGGTTATTCCAGTACTCGCCGGTGAAAGCCCTCTCCGTGCCGGCTTCTCGCAACACGTAATACTGCTCCGGCGAAAGCTCCATGCGCCATTGCTCGTCGGTTTTCTCAACCTTGTCAGTCATTGCTTCCTCCACTTCTCATCGGCTGCACAAAAATCCTGGTAATCATGAAAATCATGTAATCCTGTGAAAAGAATGGTTTGTACTTTTTGTGCCTTCTTGTGGCCTGTCTCTAACGGCTGCGGCGGCCTCCGAGTTGGGCTGAGAGTTTCAGCGCCGCCGTGTGAACGATCTTGCCGAGTGACGGCAGGTAATCGTCGTTGAGCTGACTGACCGTACCGCTGACGCCGATCGCCGCGACAACTTCGCCACTCGCTGCAAATACCGGCGCGGCAACACAACGCACGCCGACCGCGTGTTCTTCGTCGTCAATCGCATAGCCGCGTCTGCGGATGACCGCGAGTTCCTCGAACAGATGCGGCAGCGTCACGATCGTTCTCGGCGACACCGGCTGAATCGGATGCAGCCCCGCAATCTCCTGCACTTCTTCGCGACTCAAGTGACAGATCAGTGCCTTACCAACCGCCGTCGCCTGCGGCGCAACACGCCTGCCGTTCCAGATGTCCATCTTGATGAAACCGGGCGACTCGATCCGCTCGATGTAGACCGCATCGCCGTGATCGAGAATGGCGAGATGCGATCCCAAACGCGTGGTCTCTACAATCTGGCGCAGGTGTGGCATGGCGAGTTCTCGCAACGCCATGCCCTGCATCGCCTGCCCGCCAAGACTCAGGACGCGAATTCCGAGAGTGTGTTGTCCCGTTTCCACGTCGCGGCGCACATAGCCACGGCCCACGAGGGTTCGCAGAAGATAACTGGTTGAACTCTTCGGCACTCTCGCCACACGGCTGATTTCCGACGTGCTGAGCCCGTGATTCCTGCTGGCCAGGAGTTCGAGAATCGAGAGCGCACGTTCCACCGAAGTCACCTGTTCACGATTCTGGCTGCGCTTGCCCACATCCTGACTCTTCGCAACTGCTGCTCGTGCCATCCTGCCTCCTCGCTCGTATCAATCACTCGAAAATACTGTTCACAATACCGAACGATACCAATTGATCTAAAAACACAAAGACACAGCTTTTTCAAAGAAAAGCCTGCAATACACCGCATAATGCGTGTGCCGTTATGCGCAAAATAACAATGCGTTCACAATTCCGACTTGACTATTGCAGGGGTATGGAGACGCATGCTAAACCTCTCGCCACTATTATGTCGAGCACTCGTTCACAATACGGAACACGCTTCAACACCGCGCCGGCGGATTTCAACCCCGAAACCGATCTTCCCGAGAGGATTCCTGCGCGTTTTTACTGCGCTGCATCGTGAGCTGACGCCACGGCAACAGACGCTCAGTCGCAAACGCGCCGCAGTCCTCGCGCGGCACACAAGGGCCAAAAGCCAAACTACCTGCCGCCGTCGGAAGCCACGACCACAGACTGGACGATTCCGCTTGCCGGCATGGTGCGCGGATCAGCGCAACCAGATGACCGGACCCGCAGACGACGCGGAGCTGGTCGTCAAAATGCTGAACTCGGGCGCGCCCGGCGTGATGCTGGACCTGGAAGACTCGATGGCAAACTCGTGGTCCAACCTGACCACCGGCGTCGCCAACATCGTCGCCGCCTTGAAAGGTGAACTCACTTATTTCGACGCGAAACGGAATACGCAATGTCGGTATCAACGAAAGCAAGACCGTCATTTTCATTCGCCCGCGCGGTCTTGCACATCAGCCAGGCAGGAGTAGTCAAAGACGAGTTGATGTCAGCTTCATTGTTCGACGTGGCGATGGTCGCTTATCAAGCTGACGTGGATCAACTGCGAGCATCCGCTCACTTTCTACATTCCGAAATCTGAATCGGCGGAAGAAGCATTGTGGTGGCGCGATCTGTTCCAGGCGATTGAAGACGCTAAAGGTTGGCCGCGCGGTTACATCAAGTGTATGGCGCTGGTTGAGTCGCATCCGATCGCGTACCAGATGGAAGAGTTCATCTACAACCTGCGCGATCACATCATCGGTTTGAATCTCGGTCGCTGGGACTACATGGCCAGCCTGATCCATTTCAACCTCGAAGATCCTGAGTGGGTGCTGCCCGATCGAAACACGATTCCGCACGACGTCCCCTTCTTTCAAAACCTGCGCGAGTTGCTGGCGGAGACTTGTCACAAGCACGGCATCCTCGCGATCGGCGGCATGACGGCGCTCTTTCCCGAGCCGCACCGATCCTGAGTTGAACGAACGCGCGCTGCGCGTGCTCGCCGAAGACAAGAAGAACGAGGCCAACTGTTTGATGGATGGCGCATGGACCGGACATCCGGACCAGAACGAGATCGCGGTGAAGCAGTTCCCTTTTCCGAACCAGGTCAATGCGCGCAAAGCCGGCAGCGCCGGCGCAACCCGATCTGCGGCCCAGCCCGAAAGGCGTCGGCAAAATCACCGCCGACGGAACGCGCGCGGCGATCCGCACCGTCATTCGTTATCGCAACGGCGTGCTGAACGGCAAAGGCGCCAGCCTGCTCGACGGCTACATGGAAGATCTCGCGACCGATCGCATTTATCGACTGATGATCGCGCAACGCATTCGTCATCGCGCATCGACGTCGAAGTTGAACACACGCCGGAGTCGATCAGCCGAATGTTCGACGAGGAACTCGATCGAATTCTGAGTGAACTTCCCGCAGACGCCGGCGAGCCGGTGATTGAGAAATACCGCACGGCGCGCAACATCAGCGAATTGCTAATTCGGAATCAGGAATTTGATCCGATTTGACATTGTCACAAAATACGATCCGGGGAGGAACGTCATGAAAACTTACGATCACGCTGCACTGGAAAATGAATGGGCCACAGCCGATCGCTGGCACGGAATCAAACGCGGCTACACGGCGGAAGACGTCGTAAAACTCCGCGGGTCTGTCGAGATCAAATACACGCTCGCCGAGCGAGGAGCAAAACGTCTCTGGGAACTTCTGCACAGCGAGCAGTACGTTCCCGCGCTCGGGGCGATGACTGGCTGCCAGGCCGTGCAACAGGTACAGGCCGGGTTGAAGGCTATTTACCTGAGCGGTTGGCAAGTGGCGGCTGATGCAAATCTCGCCGGTCAGATGTATCCGGATCAGAGTTTGTATCCGGCGAATAGCGTTCCCGACGTGGTGCGCAAGATCAATCAGGCGCTGCAACGCGCCGATCAGATCGATCACGCTGAAGGCCGCAACGGGATCGATTGGTTTGCGCCGATCGTGGCCGACGCAGAGGCCGGTTTCGGCGGCAACCTGAATGCGTTTGAGTTGATGAAGGCGATGATCGAAGCCGGCGCGGCGGCAGTGCACTTCGAAGATCAACTCGCTTCGGCGAAGAAGTGCGGTCACATGGGCGGCAAGGTCCTGGTGCCGACGCAGGAGTTTATTCAAAAACTGATCGCAGCGCGGCTGGCGGCTGATGTGATGGGAGTGGACACGATTCTGGTCGCGCGCACTGACGCCGACGGCGCTGGTCTAATCACGAGCGACATCGACGAACGCGATCATCAGTTCCTTACCGGAGAGCGAACTGCCGAAGGTTTCTTCTCAGTCAAAGCCGGGTTGGACCAGGCAATCGCACGCGCGCTTGGCTTATGCGCCTTACGCCGACATCGTCTGGTGCGAGACTTCCGAACCAAATCTCGAAGACGCGAGCCGATTTGCGCATGCGATTCACGCGCAGTATCCGGGCAAGCTGCTGGCTTACAACTGCTCGCCGTCGTTCAACTGGAAGAAGAAACTCGACGACCACACGATCGCGAAGTTTCAGAAAGAGCTGGCGTTGATGGGTTACAAGTTTCAGTTCATCACGCTCGCGGGCTTTCATGCGCTTAACCTTGCGATGTTTGAGCTCGCGCAGGAGTATCGCGAGTCGGGCATGAGCGCTTACGCGCAGCTTCAGGCGACTGAATTCGAGCGCGAAGCCGATAGCAACTATCGCGCGGTCAAGCACCAGGCGTTTGTCGGCACGGGCTATTTCGACACGATCGCGCAAATCGATTGCCGGTGGTAATTCGTCGACGACGGCTCTGGCCGGCTCAACGGAGCAGGAACAGTTCACCGGTTCCAGCCTCGAGACGCAGAGGGCCGCAACCGTTGCTTAGCGATCAGGCCACAAAAAAGCACAAAGAACACAAAGAAATTTTCTGAAGCATTTGTGCTGGGGAATGGTCCTAATTATCTCTGAAGTTCGCGTTTAGTAGGTAGCAAGGCTTAACTTTTGAAGGAGCCCCTATGAAGCTCAACGCGAAACACGTAACTTTTATCCTGATTGGACTGGCATCCCTGTATGTCATGTACCACAACGAACGCTTTCTGGTCGAACCCGACAATCCCGTGTGGCAGCGCTATGAATCCTTTAAGTGGTGGCTGCTGCCGCACGCGGTGTTCGGCGCGATAGTGCTTCTGTTTGCCCCTTTACAATTTTCCGACCGGCTGCGACAGCGATTCACCAAAGGACATCGCGTCATGGGCCGTCTCTATGTGCTCGGCGTGTTTGTGCTCGCGCCGCTCGGCGCCTACATTCAGTATTACCAGGAACGCTCGGGCGCGCCGCGGTCCTTCACTATCCTGGCGATAGTCGACGCCGCGATGCTGATCGGCGCCACCACACTCGCCGGTCTTTTTGCATACAAACGCAAGATCGGTTTGCACCGGCAGTGGGCCATCCGCAGCTACGCGATCGCCCTCGTCTTTATCGCCGGACGCTTCGTTTTGGGAATTACCGGATGGGAACTGCTCGGAGTTGAAATCGTGCAGGCGATCATCTGGTCGTGCCTCGCGCTCTCAGTGCTCGCGGGCGACATCGCCATTCACTGGAAAGAGATCCTTTCCGCCGTCTCAACACGGGCGAAAGCGCCGGCGCCGGCAAAACAGCAAGTGCCTGCTCCAGTGGAACAAGCAGCCTGACGCAAGCTACTGCACGATCCTGATCGAGCCGGTGTTGCTCGTCCGTCCATGTGCCCTGACTGACACCGTAACCGTACCCGCAGGTAGATTATTCGGTAACCTGAATACTACCTGCGCAAAATCTACGTTGGCCACGGGGCGGACGTCCTCGGCGGCTATATCACCAAAGAATTGATTGCCATTGGCTATCAACCTCACGAACACCGCCGACGCAGGCTCCCCGGGATTCAGTTGCAAGTTCCTGACAAACAGGACCACTCGCGTGTTCTTGTCCGATCCGGTCGGGAACCATTCCGGAATACTCACCACGCGGAACGGATCTCTAACCTGAAGAATCGCATCGAGCGCCGCCGCCTGGCCCACGGTTGGACCAGAATCTTCGGTAATCAACTCGAGCACGTCGTCATTATTAATCGTTCCAATAACCAGGTTGGCGGGGAGCGTGGCATTCACGGCATTCGAAAGGTTCAAGCGGAACGTTTCGTTTGCTTCAGCACTCGTGTCACCGCAGATCCTGATTGGAACATTGAACGTCGAAGTGCCGGGTTGGAACGTGGCCTTGCCTGACTTGCTTTCGTAGTCCACGCCCGAACTGTTGCAGGAGGCGCCGCCGAACGCGCTGAAGTTCGACGTGGAATAATCAACACTGATCGTTTTCCCAGTCGCGGCCGTCAGGTTTATCGTGAATACCAGTTCCGTCGTCGTGCCTGTATTGCCTTCGAGGACGAATGCATTTGCCGCGGTCAGGAACTGTTGTGTAGTGCTGTCATGAATCGTGACTTCCAGAAGACTGGGCACACCCAAAAGATCTAGACTCGACGTGTTGCGCAGTGCCACGGTAAACGTTTCGCCCTGCTCGGTGTTGGCGTCTTCCGCGATCGGAATTTGGAACGTCTTGCTTGTCTCGCCGCCACTGAAACTAAGCGTGCCGGAAGTAGCCGTGTAATCCTGACCAGCCGTCGCCGTGCCGTTCGCGGTCGCATAATCGACGGTCAAACTACCGGTGGTACCGCCCTTGCGAACAACGGTTATCGTCGCCAGACCAACGTCCTCGAGCACGGCAAACGTGCTGACGCTAAACTGCACGTTACCGGACGCGCCTGTCGCGTCTGCGGCGGAAAACTCCGACGTATTCCCGTTTGCGTCGGTGGCAGTTGCGGTAACGATCCGGCCCGCGCCCAGCGCCGCCGGGAATGTCACGTTGATGGTGGCGTTGCCGTTGCCGTCGGTGTTTACCGAAGTCGTGTTGAAGAACAGTCCGCCTTCGCCGTGTCCTGACGCGTCGAGAGCGGCGTTTGAATAGAAATCAATTTGGAACGCAGTGTTTGGAGTTGACTTCAAACTTCCCTGGATCGTCGTGCTGTTGCCGAGCGAGATCACGGAGGTTAACACGGGGAAGTTCTGCAAGTTGTTGGGACCTATATCGGAGTCGGTCGCATCGTTGGCAGTCACCCCAGGGGTGCCAAGATCGATTCCCAGGCCTGCATTTGAAAAGATGGCATTGCCGCGAATGGCATTGCCCGTACCGTCGATGACACTCACACCTGGTCCACCATTGAAAGCGATCTTGTTTGCGGCTCCGTTCTGCGTGCCGCCGAGGGTGTTGTTCATCCCATTCGCGAAATCGACGCCACGAAGCGTGTTGGGCAGTGGACCGGTGCCGAGTGCGTTCAGTCCGATGAAATTTCCCTGAATGGTATTTCCCTGGGACACACTCGAAGTCAACGCACCAAACTGGATGCCGATCAGATGTCCTGAGATAACGTTACGCGCACCCGCAACCACACCTCCGATTGTGTGGTTATCACCGGAAACGCTGATGCCTACCTGTGTGTTGCCGAGGGCACGAGTGCCGGTCACGTCAGTGCCGATATAGTTGCCCTGTACGATCGAGCCCGGCTCCAGGGTGAAGGAGCCGATTGAAACATTTGAGAAGGTGTTGGCCGCAATCACGTTTCTCGCTTCAGGAACAGTTCCGCCGATGAGGGCATTGGTGCCCGCGGTCACACCGCTGCTGCCGTTACCGAGAGGCAAAGTGCCTGTGATATCGGTGCCGATGTAATTGCCCTGCAACTTACTTCCATCTCCGCCGAATTGGACACCGTTTCCGTCGTTACCTGAAATAATGTTTCTCGCGGCGGGCGACAGACCGCCGATCAGAATGTTCACGCCGCCGACTTCGATTCCGTTTCCGTTGGGAATCTTTTGCGTTCCCGTGACGTCCGTGCCGATCAGGTTTCCCTGAATAATCGTTCCGGGGCCGTTGGCGGAGATGCCCCGGTGATTTCCGGAGATCAGATTACCCGCGCCTGGCGCGGTGCCGCCGATGACGTTATTTACGAATGGCGAGCTCGATATCGCGATGCCGCTGAGCCCGTTTCTGATGTCGGATGTTCCGGCGGCATTGGTGCCTATGAAATTTCCCTGCACCACGTTGCCGCTGCCGCCCATTTCGATACCTTCAAACGAGTTTCCGGAAATGACGTTGCGCGCTGCCGGGGTCGTTCCTCCGATCAGATTGTTTGACGAATTCCCTAAAAGAATTCCGCGATTATTCCCACGCGCGACGGTTCCGGTTGCATCCACGCCGATGTGGTTTCCCTGGAATACGTTGTTGTCGCAGTCTCTCACCCAGATTCCAAAGCTCGGGAAACGACCGATGGCCAATCCCTTCACGGTCGTGCCGCCGGCTCTAATCACCAGACCATTACCATCGCCGGTGCCCAATCCATCGACTTCGACGAGAGGCATGCCCGCGTAACCGGGTTGGGTGGTCCCATCGATCATTACGGTGTCGATAATCTCCGGCAGCGGTATCAGTACGACAATGATCTTCACTCCCGATCCCGGAATGTTGAAAGACGATCCTGTCGAGCCCGACCGTGGCGTTCGCGTTGGTAATCGCATCGCGAAGCGATCCTGGACCATGACTATTCACATTCGTGACGACAAAATTCTGGCGGTTCGCCGGGAAGTTTGCCGTTTGATTGGCGCTGAGGTTGTTGAACGTCTGCGTGGGTGGACCAAAAGTGAAACCGAGGATTGACGGGGTTAAGGTGTAGTTGCCGCCGCCGGCGAGTTCGAATGAATAGTTGCCGTTGCTGTCGGTGGTTCTTGTGCCGAGCCGAGATCCGCCGAGATTTACTACGACTCCAGCCAGTGCGACGCCGTTATCGGTGACCTTACCGCTGATCGTGAAGAACGAGGCGTTCGTTGCCGTGGCGGTGAAGTTCAAAACCTGATTGCTGTTGAGGTTGTTGAAAGTCTGGCTGGGCGGCGCCATCGTGAAATGAGGCTTGGTTGCAGTGACGGTAAAACTTCCGCCCTCGCGTAAATGAGAAAACTCGTAAGTGCCGTCGCTTTCAGTGACGACCTGCTCGATCAAAGAACCATTACTTAAGACAACCTCGGCTCCACTTACAGCCGCTCCTACTCCATCCATGACCTTACCGCTGATGATGTGCGACATCGTCAGCTTCGCGATAAAAGCATCAGTGGCGCCGCGGTTGAACGGTTGAACTGAATTCGGCGAAGTCGGGAAAGCAGCTGAGCTGGACAGTCCGGTGATATACGCATTGGCCGCCGAATCAAGCGCGATACCAAAAGCCTGATCATTGATACTGGGTGAATCGCCTGGAGGAGGAGCACCGCCAACCAGCGTCGAGTAAATCAGGGCACTGCCTGCTGCATTTATCTTCGTGACAAACGCATCGTCGTCACTCGTCGTCCCAACCCCAAGATGCATCACTGAAGGTTGGAGCGGGTTGATGGCGAGCGCGGTTGCACTGGGTCTCGGCAACCCTTTATTCATCGCGGTCCAGGTTTGTCCGTTGTTCGTACTCTTGAGCAATCCCTGATCGCCCGACAGAAAATAAACGGTGGATGCGCTTCCGGGATCGAAAACGATTCTTCCGCTGTCAGTCCGCACTGACGTCCAATTGTCACCACCGTCGATACTCTTGAAGAGTCCGCCGCCGGTGGTCCGCGCATACAGCAAGCCAGGTGTAAGCGGGCTGACCGCTACGAACACGCCGCCCGAATTTGTTTGACTTAGACCCACCTGTTGCCACGTGGCTCCAGAGTCGACACTTCTAAGAACCCCTGTACCGCTCGACGACTCGGCCGCAAAGATCCTCGTCGGCATGTGAGGATCGACTGCAATTGAAACCGCAAAGGACGGAGCGTTAATTCCAGTCGGCGCCCAGTTGTCCGCGCCGTTCGTTGTCTTGTAAACATTGCCGAGAACTCCCGCGTAGAGTGTCGCCGGCGTGACCGGATCAATCGCTAAACTGATGACATTGGTGTTAGTCATTCCAGTCTTGCGCAGGTTCCAGCTATTCCCACCGTCGATGCTTTTGTAGACGCCGTTGGTGTTGCTGGAGAAGTCGTTCGCGGCCACATAAAGCGTCGACGGCGTTGCCGGATCGATCAGAAGCGCGATCACTCGCTGACTGGTAAGTCCGTTATTAATTGCAGACCAGGTTCTGCCGCCATTTGTACTTTTGAACATGCCAACACCGGTTGCGGCGTAGACCGTCGAAGGCTGTGTTGGATCAACGGCGATCTCCGAGATGAAAGGGGTCGTCAATCCGTAATTGTCGTTGCTCCAGTTTGAGGCGCCGTCGACACTCTTAAATACAGCGCTTTTCGTTCTAAGCGATCCGGCGAGGATGGGAAATTCCGGAGAGTTCGTAAACCCGGCAACGTACGCATTGCCGGCGGCGTCGACGGCTATACCGCGACCCACATCGGTACCCGATCCACCCAGATATGTCGAATAAACAAGAGCCGAGCCTTGCGGATTGAGCTTCGTTATGAAGACGTTTCCAAAAGAGCCTTTATTGTTTGGTTGAATCGGATTGGCAGTGGGGAAATTGGACGAGATCGTTGAGCCGGTTACGTAGGCATTGCCCAAAGCATCAGCCGTAATTCCGAAGCCGGTGTCGGTATTGTTGCCGCCGAGGTAAGTCGAATAAATAAATGATCCGGTGCCGGTGAATTTTGAGACAAAGGCGTCTCCGCTGAACTGATCGGCGATGTTTGCCTGAAACGGACTGGCAGTTGGGAAGTTTGAAGAGCGCGTGAGCCCGGTCACGTAAACGTTGCCTGAGGGATCGAGCGCGATACCGTTGGCGAGATCGCAAGCGCTGCCGCCGAGATACGTGGAGAAAACGAATGACGGCACCGCCGGATTCAGCCTGGTGACAAAGCCGTTGCTACAGTTGTCTGCCGCGGTTGGACCAGACTGGATCGCGTTTACGGCGGGAAAGTTATTCGAGGTCGTATTGCCGGTGATGTAGATGTGGCCGCTGCCGTCCACGGCGATATCGTTGCCAATCTCGGTACTGCTTCCTCCCAGATAGGTCGAAAAAAGTAATCCCGAACCTGAAGCATTTAGTTTCGTAACGAACGCATCGTCTACATTAGTGCCGGAAGCTCCGGCGAATAGAGTGTTTGCATCAGAGACGTGCCGAACCATCGCGCGAATATTCGCATTCCAGAGACCGGTGTTTGCCGGAGTCCAACTCGTTCCTCCGTTAGTTGTCTTGATAATTCCAGCACCGCCGGTTGCTGCATAAACGGTGGAAGCAGTTGCCACCATCGCGGTGATCTGGAAAATGGGTACACCGTTGTTGACCGGCGCCCACGACGTAGCGCCGTTGGTGCTCTTGTTAATACCCCCGCCACTTCCTGAACCATGCCCGGTATAAATCGTCGACGGATTCGATGGATCGATCAGGATGACGCTCACAACCATGGGTTGGCTTCCACCCATACCGGTATTCATCGCGGTCCAGTTGTTGCCGCCGTTCGTGCTCTTGAAGACACCACTGCCAAACGTGCCTGCGTAAACTGTGGCGGGCGTAGTGGGATCGATCGCGATTGCGCGCACATTCGGAACACCCGGTATGCCGAAATTATTCATCGCGGTCCAGGTGCTGCCGCTGTCGGTACTCTTGAACACTCCGTTACCAGTGCCGACATAGATCGTCGAGGGAGTCACCGGATCAAAAGCGATAGTGAAAGGAACGACGCCGATCAAAGGCAGTGTCACCGCACTAAAATTGCCGCCGGCGTCAGTCGACCTGAACAGACCTCCATTGCCGACTCCGATGTAGATGATTGACGAGTTCGTAGGATGTACTGCCAGGGAGGTGGAAAACGGAAATTGCGACAAACCGGTAGATTGCGTTTTGATCCACGTGGTTCCGCCGTCTGTGCTGCGATGCAGGCCATCCGAAGCCCCCGCGTAGATGATGTTTGGAGCGTTAGGCGCGACGGCGAGTGTATTTACGCTATCACTTAGTCCGGTGTTAGCGTTGTTCCAGTTAGCGGCTGCGTCGGTTGTTTTGAAAAAGTTTCCGCTCGTCTTTAAGCCATTGACGACGGGAAAGTCGAGGGCTGTGGTAGAGCCGGTGATATGAGCATTACCCGATGAATCGACGGCGATCGACGTAGCGATGGTTCCGCCGGTGCCGTTGATAGTGCCGCTGATAAAAGTGGAGTAAACGAGATTACTGCCCGCCGGATCGAGTTTCGAAACAAACGCAGTGGTGCCGAATTCGCTCGTCGTCTTGAAAGCCCCGGCGGTTATTGGGAACGAACGTCCATCAGTCCTACCCGAGACATAAGCACTGCCTTGCGAATCGACGGCGATACCAAAGGCGTGATCGGTTCCCGAGCCACCGAGAAAAGTCGCGTACGAAAGCACCGGATCGATCACGAGCGGCTTATTGGAATCAAACCCGCGCACCTTGAACCGGATCTCGTTTCCCTGGATCGCGTACGAGCCTTTTACTTCGCGGCGGTTCCCTTCCTTTGTGAGCTGATAGATGAAAGGTTTGTTCAATCGAACTTCGCCGTGCGGCAACGCCAGCAGTAAATTGCCTGCCTGGTCCAGATGAATTCGGTCGGCGCCCGCAACACTAAACCTGATGACTTTCGGATCGGCGCCCGGTGCGACGACAAAGTCGTACTCGAGCTCTCGCTGGTTTCCGTAATAGACCACGTCGATGCCGGGGTAAAGATCCTTGTAATGGACCCTGCGATACGTGGGAACGTTGCGTTGCCATTTCTCAGGATCGTTACCGTTGAAGTAGTTCACTTTTCCGGGCAGTTCGTCCTGACCTTCGACCTGCGGTGAGGCGTTCGCGCCGATCATCTTCAAGCGGAGCACTGAGCCCTCGGTCGTTGTTGCCTCAGGTGCGTCGTTTTTCGCCGCGGGCTTTTTGAATTTCTCTATCGTGGGTGTATGTGGCTTTCGGAGTGTGAGAACGGCCTCATTCGCAGTAAGAAACAGATTGTAACCAGCGCCGTTTGAGAGAAATTTGACAGCCGGATCAGTCTGGCCCTGATTGACCTCGAAGCTGAGTGGCAGCTTGCCAAAGCGCTGCGCGATCCCGCTCTTGAGAGCTGCGTCGGCCGAACTCTGCGGATTCACTGAAACACCACTCTCCTCATTTCGCGCCGCAACAAAGATCAGGCCCGCGAAAGTGGTGACTAAACAGACAATAACGATAATGCGCAGAGTGCGACTGATAGGGGGCAAGGGAGGGGGAAATAAATTCATTTCAAAGCACCTGATTTGCGGAGTGAGAAGGTCTATTAAATTTCGGGACTCGGACGAAGAATGGCTGGGGCCACTGACGCGGCCCATTTTCGGCCTAACCACCATAGAAGTCAACAAGAGGAAGGGTCCGTAGTGGGGTAAGAGTGTGTTGTTGAACTAACTTCGAGCTCCTGGTCTGGCCGCAGAGCGGCCACATGTTTATAGCTCGGTCCAATAAAAATACTCGCTCCGTAGGAGCGACATGTGAGCTGACAAAGAACAAGTCAGGAAAGTAGAACAAGTCAGGAAGGGTGGCTTGCCCCCGCCTCCAAGTAAAAGCGGGGGCAAGCCCCCCCTTCCTGACTTGTTCTCTCCTGACTTGTTCGACTTTCCTGAGTTGTTCTACTTTCCTGACTTGTTCTACTTTCCTGACTCGGTTTGTGACCTATGTGCCTTTTTGTGGCTTTACTTCTTTGGCCCGACGGAAACCCAGGTGCCGTTGAAGGCGGCGGTGCCGCAGAGGGCGTCGATCGACTGATCGTCGGTGAGGTCGTTGATGCTGGCGCCGGCGTGTTGCTCGGCCACTGACATCTGAATGCCCGCGCGATTGTGGCCCCAACCGTGAGGAATGCTGATTACGCCCGGCATCATCTCGTCGGAAATCTCCACCGGTACCTCGAGCGAGCCGGTGCGTGAACAAACCTTCACCTGCTGGCCGTCGACGATGCTCCTCGCGGTGGCGTCATTCGGACTCATCAGCAACGTACAGCGAGCACGGCCTTTCACCAGTCTCTCGCTGTTATGCATCCATGAATTGTTGCTGCGCAGGTGACGCCGGCCGATCAGCAGCAGGTCATGTGGAGCATGGTCCATGCCGCTCTCCAGCAATCGGGTTTTAACTCGTTCGATATCTTTCACAAGCACTTCAGGCGCGAGCACGATCCGTCGCGAGGGCGTGCGCAGTCGTTCAGGTAGACAGCTCCGCAACGGTCCGAGATCGACGCCGTGCGGCGACCGCTTGAGCTTCGCAAATGTTAGACCTGAGAACGGGTTGCCTTTGCCGCCATACGGACCAAAGCGCAAACCCAGATCAAGTATTCTGGACGGCGGAAAAAAGCCACTCGCAACATGCCCGTTTGCCCTTCGCTATCAGACTGCTCGCGAAACTTTTCGACTCCATGCGTGTCTGCAACTCGATAAAGATCTGCCAGTCGTGCCGTGTGTTCTCTGCCGGTTCGAAGAGTGGCGGCGAGTATTTCGCCGTGTTGTGGATCGCCAGCAGGTGAAACGCCAGATCGTAGTTATCGTGTTCGAGGGCAGCGGTTGGCGGCAGGATAATATTCGCGTGACGCGTCGTCTCGTTGATGTAGAAATCGACAGACGCCATAAACTCCAGACCAGCAAACGCGCGATCGAGTTGACGACCGTTTGGCGTTGACAGGACCGGATTGCCTGCGGAAGTTATCAATGCCCGGATCTGCCCTTTACCCGGCGTCAGGATATCCTCGGCAAGTGCGGCGACCGGCAACTCACCGCCAAACTCAGGCAGTTTGCGCACGCGGCTGTGCCAGCGTCCGAAACTGCCTCGCGGCGTCACGCTTTCCGGCGCGGCAACAGCATCGAAAGCAGGGTGCGTAAACATCGCGCCGCCGGGCCGATCCAGATTGCCGGTTACGATGTTCAGCACATTGATCAGCCATTGGCAGGCTGCGCCAAACTCCTGTGTGCTCACGCCGATGCGGCCATAGCAAACCGCGGTCTTCGCGCTCGCAAACTCGCCCGCCAACGCTCTCACCTGTTCCGCCTTCAATGCCCGTGATCGACGCTACACGTTCCGGTGAAAAGTCGGCGACCAACGCCCGGACGATCTCGAGGCCATCAGTGAAGCCGGCGAGGCGATCGAGTTCGATCCTGTTGTCGGCGAAGATGACGTGAAGCATTGCCAGCAGTAACAACACATCCGTGCCGGGACGAATAAAGATGTGCTGATCGGCGAGTTGCGCCGTCTCAGTGCGGCGCGGATCGATCAGAATCACTTTGCCGCCGCGCTTGCGAATCGCGCGCAGCCGGTTTGCAACATCGGGCGCGGTCATCAGGCTGCCGTTTGAAACGGCTGGATTGCCGCCGAGGATCAGCAGGAAGTCTGTTCGATCGAGATCCGGTATAGGCAGCAGCAATTGATGTCCGAACATAAAGAAGCCGGCGAAGTGATGGGCCAACTGATCGACCGAGGTTGCCGAGAAGCGATTGCGTGTGTGCAGGCTGCGGATAAAACCCGGAAGAAAGAGCAGCGAGCCGTAGTTGTGTACGGTGGGATTGCCGACATACGTGGCCACGCTATGGCGGCCGTGTTGCGCCTGAATGCGTTTGAGGTTTTCGGCTACTTCGTCAAAAGCTTCGTCCCAGCCGATCTGCTGCCAGCCGCCGTTGGTCCGGCGTACCGGGTGTTTGAGTCGATCTTTATCGTAGTGAATGTCCTGAAGCGCAACCGCTTTCGGGCAGATGTAGCCACGACTGAAGACGTCATCCGGATCGCCCTCGATACGCAGCGTTCCGTTTGCCTGCACGCTGATCTCGATGCCGCACATCGCCTCGCAAAGATTGCAAGTGCGGAAATGCCGCGGAGATTCTTGAACTGCTTTCATGACAGAGCCACAAGAAAGCACAAAAGGCACTAAAGCACAACGATTTTGCTGATGAATTAGTGACTGATGTGCCTCTTGTGGCTTTAGATCAATTCACTAACTTATCTCGCCCATGCGTCCACGCTGGTAATCTTCGATCGCCTGATGAATTTCATCACGTGTATTCATCACGAATGGACCATAACGAACAACCGGTTCGTTCAAAGGCAAGCCGGCGATAAGCAACACGTCGAGCGTCGTCGCTGCGTCCGCAGGATTCTCGATTCTCACTTCGTCGCCGTCTGTCGCGAATAGGACCATTTGGCCTTTCGTACCCTGCTCGCGCTCAGTTCCAAACAAACCCACGCCTTCGACGAGGTAGGCAAACGCGTTGTAACTGCCCGGCACCTGCTGCGATACCGAACCGCCCGGCTTGATTCGGTAGTGCAGGTAAATGATCGGCGTACGCGTTTCGATTACGGCTTTCCGGCCCAACGCTTCGCCCGCGATCACGTTCACCGTCACCAAACCGTCAGTCGAAGTTGCTTTAGGAATTTGCGAGCCTGGGATCTCCTGATAACGCGGCTTCATCATCTTGTCGCGTCGCGGCAGGTTCACCCAGAGCTGAAATCCATGCATGCGTCCCCCCGTGCGTGAGAACTCATTACTCGGCATCTCCGAGTGGACCACGCCCGCTCCGGCAGTCATCCACTGGACGTCGCCGGGCGTGAGTCGTCCCGCGTGCCCGCTGGAATCCTTGTGTTCCATCTCACCCGACAACATATAGGTTACGGTTTCAAATCCGCGGTGCGGATGGTCCGGCGCGCCCTTCGCTTCACCTGGACCAAGGTCCATCGGTCCCATTTCGTTGAGTAACAAAAACGGATCGTAATCTGAAAACTGGGGCTTCGGAAACGGGCGGCGCACAAGAAAACCGCCCCCTTCCAAAGTCTCGATACTGTTTACAATCCCGGCGACCCGGCGTGTCTCGCCCGTCCGAGTCTCTTCCACTTTTAAAGTTTCACTCACAGTAGTCATAACACTCCCCTCTTATATTCACTTCGCTGCTTCACTTTTGCCCGCCGCCTTATAACCAATCTGCTTCAACAGCCGAATGAGCGTTTCGCGCTCCTTCCTTGTCAACGAGGCCGACGCGAGCCGCTCCAGGTCGGCGGCGTGATCGCTATACGCGCGCGTGATCAGCTTTTTACCCTCTTTGGTTAAATGAACTATCTTTGCGCGGCGATCGCTGCCGTGCGCGCGCCGTTCGACCAGGCCCTTGTCTTCCAGCCGATCGACTGCGACCGTAATCGATCCACTCGTCAACAAAACCTTTTTTCCAATCTCGTTAACCGGCAGCGGTCCTTTATGAAGGAGCGCCTCGAGCACGGCGAAGTCGCTGCCGCACAACTCCAATTGAGCCACGCTGTTTTCGGCAAAAGATTCAACCGCCCGCGCCGCCTTCCACAAAACGAGGAACACGTGGACGCCGCTTCCTCCAGTCAACGATTCCAGTTTATCCGTATTCGGCATAATTACCTTAATGTCAAGATACTTTACTTGGAGGCATCTGTCAAGGTGAAGGCGGAGGGGTCGCGAAAACAGGGATGCCGCTGAGGTTATTCGAGATCGTCGGGTGGTTCGTTCTGGTGTGACGGGTCGTGCGGTGAAGGCTTCTCTCCTTCAAACTCTTCACGCGTCGTTTTGTGAGGTCTGACGCCGAGAGTCCACGACGGAGGATCGCTTGCCGGAAAACTTCCCATTACGTTGTAGTCGATCTCAGCTTCGCTCATTAGTTCGCCGCCCTGAAGCTCTTCGTCGCGCTCGTTGTCCTGCTCTTCTTTTGCCATACGCCGAATGTTAGCAAATCGGAATAGAACAAGTCAGGAAAGTAAAACAAGTCAGGAAGGTAGAACAAGTCAGGAAGGGTGGCTTGCCCCCGCCTCCAGGTAAAAGCGGGGGCAAGCCCCTCTTCCTGACCTGTTCTGTTCCAAAGTTACTATTTGTTCTGTTCTGAAGTTACTATTTGTTCTGTTCCAAAATTACTATTTGTTCCGTCCAAAGTTACTATTCATGAATAATGGTTCCACTTTCCATTCTGGATCTCGTTCCGGTCGTGCTCGGTGAAACACCTCGCGAGGCGCTGCGCAAGAGCCTCGATCTGGTACGGCACGCCGAAACGTTTGGCTACACGCGCTACTGGGTCGCCGAACATCACAACATGACCGGCATCGCCAGCGCCGCGACTTCCGTCGTGATCGGTTATCTCGCCAGCGGCACTTCCAAAATTCGGGTTGGATCAGGCGGCATCATGCTGCCCAACCATTCGCCGCTCGTGATCGCCGAACAGTTCGGTACTCTCGAATCACTTTACCCGGGTCGAATCGATCTCGGACTCGGCCGCGCGCCGGGCACCGACCAGCGAACGTTGCAGGCGTTGCGCCGCACGCACGTGACTGCCGATCATTTTCCCGAAGACGTTTTGGAGTTGATGTTGTTGCTTGCCGACGCCAAACCGGGCCAGCCTGTTCGTGCAGTACCGGGCGCGGGTACGAATGTCCCGATCTGGATCCTGGGTTCGAGTACGTTCGGAGCCGAACTCGCCGCTGCGCTCGGACTCCCTTACGCATTCGCTTCACACTTTGCGCCTGACGCTTTGTTCGAAGCGCTCGAGATCTATCGCGGACAATTCAAGCCGTCGAAACAGTTGGACCAGCCGTACGCGATGGCTGGCGTAAATGTTGTTGCGGCGGATACGGACGACGAGGCACGCCGGCTGTTTACGACTGTGCAGCAGTCGTTCACAAATCTCGTACGCGGCGCGGGCGGCAAGCTCCAACCGCCAATCGACGATATCGAAGACTATTGGACCGCGGCCGAGAAGCATCATGCCTCGCGCATGTTGAAACACTCAATCGCCGGCTCTCCTGAAACCGTGAAGCAAGGACTGGAAAGGTTTGTCGATTTAACTCAGGCGGATGAGTTGATGATCGTCACCAGCATCTACGATCACACGGCACGTATTCGATCGTACGAGCTCGTCGCGGAAATCAAGCCACAAGAAGGCACAAGAAGCACAAACGATTTTACTTAAGGACTTGTGTCTTATGTGCTTCTTTGTGGCTCATCACCGGTTGGCCCAGCCGATCGTTATTCATTAACCGCGAGCAGTTCCTTTCTTCGTTCCGCACTCGAGATACTCGATCCCGCGGTTTCCACCGTGAATCGCACGAAATCACCGCGAGAAATAAACGACTGGCTGGTCGAACGCGAACCTCGCACCCTCAACCTTATTTCTCCCGTCGCCGAAATGAATCTGGCCGGCGCGATTTGCGTATTCGTCACCGTCACATCCGTTTGCCCGGCCGTGCGCGAGTCAATCTGCGTCCACGTTGCCGTGGTCCAATTGAAAAGAAAAAGCGTCTGCGTGGTGCTGTTGTGAGAGAAGTCGCCGTTGTAAGTCGTAACCAGACGCGTAACCGCGGTTGACGGCTCGTTAATGACGACACGCGCATGCCAATCCGCAACTCGCGGCGTGCCACTGGCGGTTGAATTCACCTGGTAATAACTCTCGTTATTGGTCGCGAGGTTCGTGAAACTCCCGGCGGCGAGTGATCCGGTCAGGATCGTAGTCGCAGTCGGAGAGTAGTTTATAGATCCGCCGGTCTGGAACGAGTGATCTACGGAAGTCGCGGTGTTGCCGGCGTCGTCCGTCGACTTCACGCGATAGTGATAGAGCGTATTTCCACTGAGCCCGGTCAGCGAAATGCCGTGGCTGGTGACAGTCGTCGCATTCGAAACGCTATTTCCGTAACTCGTAGTTAGTCCGTATTCGACAACCGAGTCTGAAGCCTCGTCAGTTGTCCAGGTGATGGTCGCACCTGACGCAGTGATCCCGTTCACCGCGACATTGGAGATGACCGGAGGTGTCGTGTCGACTGGTGTAGCAACATCGTCAAGCGCGAGCGTTCTTGGCAAACCTGAAGCTGCTACCTCATTTGGTCCCTGTGAAACGGCGCCGTCGGCGGAGACCGTGAAAGTACTCACTCCATCCGTTGTGATTTTCACGTTTCCGACGCTGAATCCCGCGATACTGGTCTGCGCTCCACTGGGAGCACCTTCTTCGGTTTGCAGGACTAAGGCAGGCGGCACGGTGATGCAGGCAGTGGCCTGGGCCAACACCACGTGTTCGACGACGTCGATACGCGGCAGTTCAAAATTACTGCTTTGTCCCGCGCCGGTTGAAATCACGGCGACTGCCGGCTGCGACAGGTTCATCCAGTTTTTGTTGGTACTGCTTTCGCTACCGTGGTGATTGACGTTCAGGACGTCGATTCCGCCGGCCGAAATCAAGGGAGAAGCCCCGCCGGGCGAGATCGCCTGGATCACGGAGCTTTCGACGTCGGTCTGGCTTGTCGATCTTCCAGTGCAGCTCTGATCGATGCTGCCTCCGCCCATGTCACTGGCCCACAAATAGTCGAAGCCGCCATATTGAATAAGTATCGCGATGGAGCGATCGTTTTCATCGGAAACAGATACTGAGCCGCCGCCGATGATGCTGCCGTTGCGCGCGACGACGGTGAGCCTGGCGCCGTTTCCCAATGCGATTTGAGTTCCGACTGGAACAGTGACCGGCGCGCCGGCCGTAGTTGTGGCGGCGGCCGAGTTCCAATCCGTGACGCAGCCGGATGTAGTGGATGAACCGTTGAAGTAGTTTTTTATCCGGACGTTGTATCCAGCCTGAATTACTTCGTCGAGTCCGCCGACGTGATCGCAATGCTGATGACCGACGAAGGTGTAGTCGAGACCGTTGGCGGGCAGAATTCCGATCGACTGAAGATACGGCACGACACGGCCGGTGCCTCTTCCGGTGTGTCCGGCTTCGAGAAGAACGGTAGTTCCGTTGGGGCCTTTTACGAGTACAGAGCCTCCCCAGCCGACGTTGATGTAATGAAGCTCGAGTTGTTGAGCAGAGGCGGAGACAGGTAGGACCGCCAGAACAACCCACAAGAACACACGTGAAACAACCAGGTGTCCAGTCATTTCAAACCTCCTTTGAGATGAGCGTGTGAGGTGTTAAGTGTGAGGGTTAATGCAACTGAAGGTGAGGTTGGGATTTGGCTGACAACCGGGCTCCCAGTTCCAGCCCGGCGCGGATACTATACGACCAGCAACGAAAAAGAAACTATATTGTGTCAAAGTAAAGGCGACACAAAGCACTGATTTGTGCTCTCTACGCCTTCTTGTGGCCCTATCGTCGGTCTGGCAACTACAGGGCCTTTACTCTAGAATGCAGCTTAAACAAACCTCGTGGTCGAGTGAGCCCTAAAATGAACGAGACGCTAGTCACTTCAATCGAACCAGTCGTTGCGATCCTCAAGCAGTCAGGCGCGAAAACGGTCTACCTGTTCGGATCGGCTGCGAAGGGGAAAATGCACGCTGATTCTGATGTGGACCTTGCAGTCTCCGGATTACCTCCCGAGAATTTCTTCAAGGCTTTGAGCGTCGCCAGTAGCTTACTCGAGCGGACGGTCCACTTGATCGATTTGGACGAAGTCACACCTTTTACCCGCTACCTGATCGAAGAAGGCGAACTTCAACGTGTCGGATAAACTCCGTAAGCAAGTACAGGTAGAACGTCAGCAACTCAATAGGTTGATCGACGAACATAGACCCCTACTCGAAAGTTGTACGTCACGACCACCAAACCCGATCGAGTTATCCGCGCTCGCTACGTTCCTTCATTCCTTCTATTCGGGTATCGAGAATTCTCTGAAACGTATCGCGATCGAAAGCGATGGAGGCGTGCCTGTGGGCGAGGCCTGGCACCGTCAACTCCTGGATAGCATGGCAAGTGCCACGAAGATCAGATCTGCAGTGTTATCCAAGACTCTCTATGAAACGATGAGTGAGTACTTGGCTTTCCGACACTTTTTCCGTCAAGCCTATTCTTTTCACTTTGATTGGTACAAGATGTCACACCTGGTGCTTAATGCGGAGCGGACCATGAGGCTATTCGAAACGGAAATAGACAACTTTCTCAATTCCCTCCCGCAAGAGTAACGCCCTTCAACTGAACTGCTCACGGATCTTGTTCACCCAATCGTCCAGGTTTTTAGCCGTGATGAAGCTGTAATATAGTTAACTCATCTCAAAGCGGAGCGCCCGGACACTTTGGCAGAGCGGATCGGTCCACTTTCCAACGAATTGCGCTCTATGATTATCAAGGCCGGACCCAAGTAGCTCAGTCCAATTACCGGCGTAAGTCTCGCTTGGTGCGCAAAGTGATCCCTCTTCTTGTACTTTCTTACTGCATCCGAAATACAGTCCGGACAAAGAATGGACCATCAAGCTTATTAAGAGAATGGATTCTCCATGGAATTGGAAAGTTGAACGATGGCATTGCTGCAGCTAGATGCATTAATGGAATATTGCAGGCCGCAAATTGCAATCGCTAACTCGGTTTGCCGAGGAATACGGGGAAGCAATGTCCATCAGGGTACTGATCTCAGAAACGATGCGACCATCAGCGCAGGAAGGTCTAAATCCGGAGGGACTGCGGGATCCGATTGCCAGTGGGGTGATTATTCACCGTCCGGTGTTGCAGTTCTCCGCAGCTTTGCTGGCACGGTCCTTCATGAATTCGGACACGCGAGATCAGGAGAGAGACTTTGAGCTAGCGTTGACCGATGTGATCGGGATTCTCGCGACCTCTATTCTGAACAAACAGTAAGTCGGTCCTCGAATCAGCCGGTAATAATGGATCGCCGTCTACACGAAAAACTGCTAAACGACACCCACGAACTGCGTCGATTAATATCGTCGTTTTCGACAGAGTCAATCGCTGTCCTGCGCCGCATACGTCTTTACCCGTGTCGGTGTCGAGAGCGATAAACCTTCTGAACTTTCTTCACAATTCAAACAGCTTTTTTTCCTGCTCGGCCTAATGTTAACGACCGCCGAGCCCGAAGAGCCAAAGTCGCTTGATAAACCAGGGTGGCAAAAAGTCGTAAGCTTGCTCGAGGAGATCTTTAACAGCTATGCCTTCATGTTTTGGCCTACTCCGGAAGAGTTGCCAACGCTAACCGAGGAGTGGAGAGATGCGCGTGAAGTGGCAATGCCGGCGTTTCTTCATTACTTCAATACGACCCTACTGGCGTCGAAGGAACAAATTTCTGATCGCGTAGCAAATTATTTGTCGCCATTCGACGAGTACCTTGGGGCATCAACGGGAATAAGTGCTTCAGACACTTTGAAGGTTGCCGCATGGATTGCTCAACATCTTCAGGCTCAAAGTGATGCCCTGGTAGAGGCTTCGGAACAAATTCAGCACGACAAGTTAGCGATCGAGTCGCGAGCGGCTGCAGAAGGTTGGGATGAGTCGAAGTTTTGGGAGCAGGCTCGAAAATTGGAAGCCGTGACTCATCACATTGAAGGATTCGCGAACGCAATTCAAAACCTCTTCAAAATTCGACTTGCATCCATTGAGGTTGAATTTGGCACTGCCATGGCAAATTCGTTCTGGGAATTATTTGTTTCAAGGCGCGGTGAGGTTAGCGAGTTTACTTACATAACTGAACGAAACGTCGCAGAAGAAAAGCCTCTTTTTGAAGTTGAAACGGGAGTTACACACTGTCCTCAAATAAACGCTCTGTACTTCGCGATCCTGCATTCCAGTGAGCAGCGCTTGCTTAATAGTTCGGTGAAAGATGCGTTTCTCAGAAGACGAGACAAGACGCTTGAGGGCGAAGTAGAGGAGATACTGCGCCAATACTTTCCTTCCGAGGCACAGTTTATCGCTGGAGTTTATGAAACAGCGGACTTGCACCATGAACACGATTTGGTTGTGCAATGGAACCGCGTTCTCTTCATAATTGAAGCCAAGGCCAGTCCTCCGGTTGAGCCTTTTAGAGATCCTGATAAAGCCTTTACGAGGATAAAGCGATCTTTTCGCAGTAGCCGTGGGATACAAAAGGCTTTCGATCAAGCGAATCATCTCAGGAAACTTCTCAGCTCTGGCGATCCAGTCAAACTCTATGACTCCAACCAGCGTGTAGTTCATCTGATCGGACCGTCGGACATAGACAAGATATATCTCATCTGCGTCACCAGGGACGACTTTGGTGCTCTAGCCACCGATCTTTCTCTGCTTCTGGAAAAGGAAGATAGCGATTCATATCCCTGGGTTCCAAACGTTTTCGATTTGCAAGCACTGCTCGGTGCGTGGTCGTACTTTAAGTGGGGACCCGAAAGGTTCTGTCAGTATTTGGACGAGCGAATACAGCTACACGGCAAGATTTTTGCAACTGATGAATTAGACGTGGGCGGTTATTACATCAAACATCGAAATTTCCAGAGGCTGTTGGTTCTCGACGCTGACAGGGTGGTTTTGGATACGCACTACTCTGATGTTTTCGACAAGATATATATGACGCGACATGGCGGGCCGGAGGTGAAGTACGCTCCAATAGAGCCAGTTCTTACCGACATCCGTAAAGAGTTGTTCGGTGAGGAGAGGTCTCGCGAGTCGGCTGATAAGATCAAGTCAGCCGCTAGGCTGGAAAAGAAAAAGCGTCAGTCAAAGGCCTACAAGAATAAGATTGGCAGAGGTGCGCGTTGTCCATGTAACAGCGGTAAAACATATGCGCGCTGTCACGGGCGTCGGAAGAAATAGGAGTCGTTCGCAGACTCCCAACAGAGATTCGTAGTATGAGCTTCTTGATGAACCAAGCATGTTTTATCTATTAGAACACCTGTGCCATCTGTAATAACCCCGACTAAATCCATGTCACCTCCTCGCAAAGCACTAGCCTCCGCTACGAAGGCCGTCAAGGGTCTCCGCTCGCAAAGCCTCGCTCCGATGAACTCCGCAAACCACAAAACAGTTTGCGTCGCCCTTGACTGCCTCCTTGCTACGGCTCAGAGTTATGTAAGGGGAGCTTGCGCTCCCGTTTGAAAACGGGCCAAACATTCCGGTCGACTGGTTCCACCTTCCCTTGCAGTCAGAAGCGTCCCGAATATTCAGTAAGAATTGGGAACTATTACCGACTGACAATAAGGGCCGTGGGAGCAGATTTTCTATGGCGAGTTTGATGGCGGACGCAAAAAACGTGTGCTCGTAAAAATCATAGGTGAGTAAATGAAATTTCGAAAACAGATCTACGTTGTTCACCGGCCGAAGAAAACACTCCTGCCGGCTTTGATGATTGCGTGCCTGCTTTCGTCAAGCGCGGCGCTTGCTCAAACTGCTGACAACCGTAAAGCCGAGCCGGCTCGGCGCGTGGAGGGTCAGATACTGACTTCGACTTCTCTTCCCGCCATTCGCATCAAGTTTGACGATGCATTCAAGTACGTCGGGACGCAGAAGTTTATCTTGTACGAGAGAGCGCAGGTCGAGCAGTTTTACTTCGTCGATGCCGACAGCGACAAGCGCATAAAGCGTATGTACATGGTCCAGTTCGAAGGGTATCTGCCGGGCATCGATGCCACCTACAACTATCCGCTCACAGACACGATTACTCTCGAGGGGCAAACGTATCTTGTGAATGCTGAAACTATTCCGAACGTTGCCGCCGTGCTCAAGCAGAATCCGCAATCCGATAGCGCGCGGGCTGTGTCGTTTCTGGAGGGCAAGGGTTTTCCTCTGAGTGCGTCGATTAGGTTTCAGCGTTTCGTGCGACTCGTAGATGAGGCCAAACGCAACGAGTTGATTTTAGTTTACATTGAAGATACGAGCTCTGGTGCGTCGCCCGCGGCAGACAAGCTCGGGAAAGAGTTTTTAGACCGGGCGATGAAAGGCTTTACGGTTCTGAAGTGACGACGATGAAGACTCGACAACTTGTCCCGATGGCATTCGTCGCCGACGTGGAACGTTCGATCGCGTTTTATCGCCACCTCGGTTTCGAAGTCGGCAATACGTTTGCGGCCGGCGACGCGACGAAGCCGACCTGGGCGTGGCTGCAGTCCGGCGACGCTCAATTGATGTTGGCCGCCGCGTCGCATCCGGTCATCGCCGAGCAACAGGCGGTGCTCTTCTATCTCTACACGGAGGACGTGGCCGCGGCGCGAGCGTCGCTCGTCGAGGCAGGACTTGGCCCAGGTGAGATCAAGATGCCGTTCTACGCACCGCGTGGAGAGTTTCGGCTGGTGGACCCAGATGGCTACGTCGTGATGGTCACGCATACGTGATCGTGCTCGACGTTTGACCATCAGATTCTCAAGTCATAGCATTGACCCATCTGAACATCTATCGAGAAAGCGGGGGGTAACATGGCTGACAATGAAAAATGCGCGCACGTTGTATGCGAGTGCAGGGCTGACAGAGATAGCAAATACTGTAGCGAGTATTGCAAAGACGCGGAAGACGCCGGAGTAACCGAGATCAGGTGCGGCTGCGAGCACGCAGGCTGCCGTTAGCCTCAAAAGTCTGCTTTAGCCACCAAAACGCACAAAGAACACAAAGGCATTTTTGTGAATTATGTGCTTCTTTGTGGCTAATTATCGGCTTACCTGATAACCGTGATCTTCGTGATAGGGTGTACCTCCCAGGCCGTGGCGCGCCAGTTATCCGGCTCGCCGGGCGCGAGGTTCTCGGATTCCTCCGCGTGACCGACGTCGAAATATAACCAACCCTCGAATTCACACCAGTGGCCCACCAACTGCGCGTGGAGAGTTTGTTCAGACCAATCCATTCCCTGTGTAGCGGCCCAGTCGTGCAGATTCGGTGTGACTTCGAGTACGACCTGCTCGCTCTTCGCAGCACCTTTGTGAGTCGCAATCAGGATGTGAATGTCGCGGCGACACGGATTGAAACAGTTTGTCGCTTCGGCGCCCGCGTATGCGACGTCGATCACCTCGCCCTGAACTCTGACGGCACGATCAGTGGACCAGCGATTACGATCGTTGCCCGGCTGAAGTAATGCCTCGAGGGTGATCCTGGTATCGAAGTCAGCGGCTTGCGGAAATGCGGTTCGGTTCTTCAAGCGGTGAAGATTCATGGCCCTGGGCGTTAGAGCAATTCCAATGCTCGGACAGTTGAGCGCCAGAGCTATCCAGACCACTACAAGGACAGCGACGACAACACCAACGATCGATAAGCTTCGCCTCTGAAACTGCATTTACTCATCCTAACGCGCTCGAACGATCGGCGGCACCCGCGCCCACGCAAGAAAACACAAAAAGCACAAACGATTCTTATAATTTTTCTGCTTCGTTGTGGCGGTGGGCCGGTAGGACGTGGCAGTATGTTGAACCGGAAAAGCTAAAGTGAGAACCCAAATTGATCAAGCTCGTTGGTTAGCGGTGCTGGCGGCCACCGCCATCGGACTCTACCTGTGCTGGCTAATGCTCAGGCCGTTTATCGGCGTGCTGGAATGGGCGATTGTTTTAGTTATCGTTTTCTACCCCGTTCACAGGCAGTTGGCGAGCCGGATCGGAAGACGGAGCGTCAGCGCGCTGGTCTCTTGTTTACTCGTCGCGCTAACGATCATTGTGCCACTCACCTTCCTCGGGATGGCGTTGGCCCAGGAACTCGCAAAGGTCATTCCCAACCTCCCTTCAAGTCTCACTCAACTCACAAACCTGCAAGCGCCGCTTATAGGCAGAGTTTCCGATTGGCTTCACGGTCGCTTCGGACTCGACGCGATGAGTCTTCAAACGTTTGCCGTCGAGCAATTAAGACAACTTAGTGACCGCTTACTCGGCGCTTCGCTAAACCTCGTGGGAAACGTGGTTGGCGCGATCGTTAAAGCATTCTTTGTACTGTTCACGATGTATTACCTGTTCAAGGACGGCGACCGAATCCTCGAGAAGTTGCCGGGAGCGCTGCCACTCGAGCGTGATCAGAGCGAGGTGATCATCGCGCGAACGCAGGCAGTGGTTAGCGCAAGTGTCTATGGCGTGATAACTATCGCGGCTCTCCAGGGATTGCTGGGAGGAATCGCGTTTTGGTTGCTGGGAATCCCCTCGCCGATTTTGTGGGCAGTGTTGATGGCATTTGTCTGCATGATCCCACTGGCCGGATCGTTTCTGGTTTGGCTCCCACTCGCAATCTACCTGGTGGCGACGGGCCATTGGACCAAAGCGATCATACTGGTTATCTGGGGAGCAGTCGTGGTGAGTTCAATCGACAACCTGCTGCGGCCGAAGTTAGTGAGTAGCCAAACGAGACTACACGAGCTTTTTATTTTCTTTTCCGTACTTGGCGGGATCAGCGTTTTTGGCATACTGGGGATCGTACTCGGCCCCGTCGTACTCGCCATCACACTCGGTCTGCTACAGACATTCCACCAGCCTGCAAAGTCGTACGACGCAGTTTAGGAGTATGTCGTCGTTTCGCATCACAACCTACAACATACATAAGTGTCGTGGAATGGACCGGCGCGTGCGGCCGAGGCGTATTGCCGAAGTTCTGAAAGAGATCGACGCCGACGTCGTTGCGCTTCAGGAAGTTGTAGGCATGGATGAAGCCGAGCGTGAGCACAACCAGGTACATGCGATTGCCGAAGAGCTCGGCATGGACTTCCGCATCGGCGAGAATCGACGCTTAAGAGGCGCCGCTTATGGAAATGCAGTTCTCAGCCGGTTGCCCATCGCCGCCGAACACAATCACGATCTCACCTGGCGGCTGTATGAACCGCGTGGCTGTCTCGAGGTGTCGATTGATGCTCCCGGCGCCGTTCTGCAAATCTTCAACGTGCACTTAGGCACCAGTTTTTTTGAGCGTCGCTACCAGGCGCACAGGCTGCTTGAAGTTATTGCCGGCGAGTCGAATCCGTCCCCCCGGATCATACTCGGCGATTTCAACGAATGGACCCGAGGTCTGACGACTCGTCTGCTTAGCCGCCACCTGAACAGCGCCGAACCTGAACAACGTCTCGGAAGGGCGCGCACTTACCCCGGCGTATTTCCGCTCCTGCACCTGGACCACGTCTACTACAATTCGTTTCTCAAACTGAAAAGCATTTCGGCGCATCGCAGCCGGCTCGCCCTCGCTGCTTCAGACCACCTGCCGATAGTTGCAGAGTTCAGCACGGACTAAAAACGCTGAGGCGCGCCCTTCACGACGCGCACGGCGTCGCGCGCGATCAACAACTCTTCATTCGTCGGAATCACGTAAACAGCAACTCGTGATTCGTCGGAACTGATACTGACTTCGCCGCCTGAAGTGTGAGCGGCATTGCGCTCGGCATCGATTTGAACGCCCAACCACGCCAGTCCTTCACAAATCCTTGCACGGATTTCAGAAGAGTTTTCTCCGATTCCGCCCGTGAAGACGATGGCATCCGCACCGTTCATCGCCGCAAGGTACGAGCCGATGTACTTGCGTGCGCGATAGCAAAAAATCTCTATCGCCAGACGTGCGCGCCGATCGTTGTGCTCGTGCGCTTCCGCCAGCAACTCGCGCATGTCATCGGTAAGTCCGGAGATTCCGAGCAAGCCCGACTGCTTGTTGAGCAAGCTCTCGACTTCCGCCGCGGTCAGACCTTCTTTCGAAGCAATGAAATCGACGACCGAGGCATCAACATCGCCGGCGCGCGTCCCCATTACCAAACCCTCGAGCGGCGTCAGGCCCATCGACGTGTCGATGCAATTGCCTCCCCGGATCGCTGCGATGGAACAACCGTTACCGAGGTGGAGGGTAAGAATGTTGGTGGCCTCGCGGCCGATACCTCGCAAAGTGCGATAACGATATGCGACGTAGCGGTGCGAAGTGCCGTGGAAACCATAGCGGCGCAGGCGATGACGCCGGTAGAGTTGATATGGCACAGCGTACAGGTACGCGTGCTCGGGAAGAGTTTGATGAAACGCCGTATCGAAGACCGCGACTTGCGGCACGCCCATGCCGAGGCTCGCGCGTGCGGCCACAATGCCCGCGATGTTTGCCGGATTGTGGAGTGGGGCAAGCTCGATGCCGTCTTCGATTCCGCGCAGAACTTCCTCGGTAATCAACACCGAGTTGCTGAAACGTTCGCCGCCATGTACCACTCGATGGCCCACCGCGTGAATATCGGCAAAGCTGTTCACGGTCGCGATCCCGGATTCACCAGAGATGATCCAGCGCAGAATGATTTCAACCGCGGCCCGAGTGTCCCTGACCGGTGCGGCCGAACGCTGCGGCGCGCTACCCTCGCTGGTGAACGTGATAATCGCGGCGCCGCCGATGCGTTCGATGATGCCATGCGCGAGACGAACGTCCGTGTTCTGCGCGATCTGCTCCAGATTGGTGGCGATCAACTGAAACTTCACGGACGAGCTGCCGCAGTTGAGTACGAGTACATTCATAATGGTTCCGTTGTTTATACCGTGAAAGCAGCCAGTTATACCGTGAAAGCATCCGGCTTGCCAGCAACTTCAACCGGCAAGTTCACAGAAAATGTCACGATTAGGAAAGGTTTTCGGCAGAGATGGACGCTATTCTGTGGAGCGATTCCCCAAGCTCTGTGGGCAACTGGAGAAGTGTCGTGTATAAAAAAGTGCAATTGTCCAGACAGGTTCTAACGTCTGTTGTCCTGATGGTTCTATTTTCGGCTTGCGGCAGTTTCCGCGAAGAACCGCTTCAACAGGTTCAACCCAGCGTTGCTCCGGCGGCGACGGCGACTCCGCCACCCAGCACCAGCACTATGCCGAGTGGACCGGTCACGTCGTATGCCGACGTGGTTAGCCGCGTTGCGCCCGCAGTCGTCACTGTTCACTCCGCGCGTCGCGTTCGCCCGCCGCAACAGCATCCGTTTTTCAATGATCCGCGCTTTCGCGACTTCTTCGGCTTTCGGTCGCCGCCGACTCAGCAACGCGAAGCGCCGCGGCGACAGGGTTTGGGCTCGGGCGTCATCGTCTCTGCTGATGGTTACGTTCTGACCAACCATCACGTAATCGACGGCGCCGAAGAGGTGACGATCGAGTTGAATGATCACAGGAGCTTTAGCGCAAAACTCGTCGGCTCGGATCCGCCCAGTGACCTGGCAGTTTTGAAAATCGATCAGCGCAATCTGCCGGTGCTTACGATTGGTAATTCGGATGGCGCAAGAGTCGGCGACGTCGTCCTTGCGATCGGCAATCCGCTTGGACTGGAGCAGACCGTCACCGCCGGTATCATTTCGGCAAAAGGTCGCTCGACTGGTCTATCGGACGGCAGTTTTGAAGATTTTTTGCAGACCGACGCGCCGATCAATCAGGGAAATTCGGGCGGCGCGCTGATTAATACAGCAGGGGAACTAATCGGAATCAACTCGCAAATACTCTCACCCACGGGCGGCAACATCGGTATCGGCTTTGCTATCCCGTCGAACATGGCGAAGAACGTGATGGATCAACTGATCCAATCGGGGAATGTGCGTCGTGGCAGTCTTGGCGTGACCATTCAGCCGCTTACGCCGGAATTGATTGAGCAGGCAGGATTGCCGAACGCGCAGGGAGCGTTGGTGAGTTCAGTTGTCTCCGGTAGTCCTGCGGACCGCGCCGGAGTGAGAGCCGGTGACGTGATCATTGGATTCAACGGCACACCGGTCGGAGATCCGAACGCACTGCGTAACGCGGTTGCGAGCACGCCGCCGGGCACCGAGGTGACGCTCACGCTTTGGCGTGACGGTCGCCAGGGGCAGGTGCGGGCAACGTTGAGGGAGTTGCAGAGTTAGTTGGTTGTGATTGGTGCTTGGTGCTTGGTGCTTGGTGCTTTGTACTTGGGTCTTAGGTCTTGGGTCTTGGGTCTTGAGTCTTGGACAAGCGGGGTGTTAAAACCAAAGACCTAAGACCCAAGACCAAAGACCTAAGACCCAAGTACAAAGTACAAAGCACAAATACCAAGATCTCACGTAAACATGCCGGACACTTCCCGGTAGGGCACGGCCTCGTCGGCAAAGGTGAACGTACCGTGATCGCGCATCTCCTGCGCCGCGCGAAGAAAAGCGCCGAGAGCCGCGCGTGAGAGTGCACTGCCGACGCTGATGCGCTTTACGCCAATCTCGGAAAGTTCCGACAGACTCAGTCGAACGCCTTGCAGTCCCATGATCACATTCACCGGACGCCCGACCGAACTTACCACCGAAACCATATCCTCTTTCTTTGTCAGACCCGGCGCGTACAGGACATCTGCTCCGGCTTCTTCATAAGCCTGAAGTCGCTTGATCGTGTCGTCGAGATCGGGCTTGCCGACGAGATAGTTTTCGGCGCGAGCTGTTAACGTGAACTTAAACGGAAGCGCGCGCGCAGCTTCGGCCGCAGCACGAATGCGATCGGCCGCAAGCCCCAGGTCATAGATTGGACGGTCAGGCTCCCTTGCCATGTCCTCGATCGAGCACCCGGCAAGTCCGGTCGCGGCCGCGAGCCGGATAGTTTCCGCAACTGTTGCAGGACTATCTCCGAAACCATTTTCGAGATCCGCGCTGACGGGTAAATCCGTAGCCGAGGCGATCTCGGCGACATGCTTCATCATCTCGTCGCGCTCGATCGTGTTATCGCGCTTGCCGACGGAAAAAGCGTAGCCGGCACTCGTCGTCGCCAACGTTTCAAACCCGAGATAGGCGAGTAATCGCGCCGTTCCCGCATCCCACGGATTCGGAATAATAAATGCTCCATCTCGTTGATGGAGCGCCTGAAACACTTTCCCTTTTTCAGCTTGAGTCAACATGCAGCACCTCACATGACACCGATTCTAAACTATGACTTGTGCTCTTTGTGCTTTTTAGGGAGCAACAATAGAATGTGCAGCATGAAAACTCTTCATCGCGTAGCAACCGGCATTCTTCTTCTTGTTCTAACGGCGACACTCGTTTCAGCGCAGGAGAAACCTGAGGCGAAACCCGCCCCTGCGAACAAAATGGTCGAGTTTCACATGGCGCTGTTGAAGCACGGTCCAAAATGGACGGCCGAGAAAAACCCTGAAGCGGCGCGTTTGCGAGATCAACACCTCGAGTATGTAAAGTCGCTGCTCGAGTCAGGCAAGGCGGTCATTGCAGGACCGTTCACCGATGGTGGCGAAATAGATGGCGTGTTTGTGTTACGCGCAAGCTCCGCCGCGGAAGCAAAAGCATGGGCCGAAGCGGATCCTTCGGTCGCAGCCGGATTCCGTGTCGCGGAAATGCATCCATGGTGGTCGGAAGATATATTTGGCAAGCCTGCTAAACCGATGAAACTGACGCAGACGTTTCTTGCGTTCCTCACGCGCGGCGAGAAATGGACTCCTGAAAAGACACCCGCCACCGAAGAGATTCAAAAAGGCCACATGGCCAACATCAACAAGCTCGCAGAGATGAAGAAGCTCGTGGCCGCCGGACCCTTCGGAGATAACGGGCGCCTGCGCGGCATTTTTGTCTTTCGTGTCGCTTCGTTGGAAGAAGCAAAAAGTTTGACGGCAACTGATCCCGCGGTCCAAGCCGGTAGACTTGCCATGGACATACACCCATGGATGGTGCCCGAAGGCGTGTTGCCGTAGTCACTTACTTCATCAACTTCGCTATCTCTGAAACGAGCGCTTCGGGACTACATGGCTTTTCAAGATAGCCTTGTGCGCCGCAAGCGAGCGCCGACTCAATGTTGAACGGAAACACCGCGCCGGAATAGAAAAGAATCGGCGTGTGTTGGTCCAGGGAGCGCAGAGCACGACATAACGCGTTGTCAGTGTCGCCCTCGATCCAGTTGTCCAATAAATAAAGGTCAAAACCTCCCGCATTGGCGCGCGCGACCGCGTCGCTCGCGTTGTCTACGGAGACAACCTCCCACCCTTCTGCCTCCAAAACAAAGGCGACGAGTGTTCGCGTGTCCTCATCATCTTCGACGTGTAGGATTCGCATAATAGTCGCTCCATAAATGAACGAAACCGCACTCATAAAGGGCGGGAGCGGAGCTACCTTATTGCCCTTGAAAAACCCCACTCCCACCCACTGGGACGCACACGACTACTTACTTCGAAACGTGCGGCTACCGAGTAAGCCGTTCGCACACGTCACCATTCGAAAGATCGTTTCGCTAGGTTGTACTGGGGAAAGTTTGCTGTATCGTTCGCCGGGATTGGAACAACGCGGCATTAGAGATCAGCGTGCCGGGATTGGTTGCACATTTCAGATGTGTTTTTTACAGGTACAAAGATGAGCGAGGATTTAGCTGTTAATTCTAATGATCATGTAATCTTGTAAGCCGAAATGGTTCAACTTCCTTCACTTCGTCGATCGATCGTCACGGGCGCGTATGGTTTCGGCCTGGTCAGTTTGGGCGTCTTCGCGACGGTCGCGTTTGGTGAACGCTGGATGTACCGCACGCTTGGTCTGCTCGGCGCGTACCTCACGTGGACCGTGCTGTTCGTCGTGCTGAGTGGAGCGGTGTTTGGCTCACTCGTCGTCGGTCGTTGGCGGCTGCCGAGGTTCTATCTTCTGTTTGGTCTCGCATTCATCGCGTATGCAGCCGCCTGGATGGTTGCGTATTTCACCTTGCGAGGACTCACGGGTGAGTGGGTCGGATCGCTTGCAGGATCTATATTGATGGCCGTGGTTTTCGCCGTGGGATTCGGCTCTCTCAGCTCGACACCAAAACTTTCAGCCATACTCTTCGTAACAAACTTTCTCGGCTACTTTTCAGGATCAAAGCTCAACGACGCTTTTGGCGGCCGGCTCGGAATGATGTTATGGGGAGCAGCCTACGGTCTACTTTTCGGCGCGGGGATCGGAGCGGCGCTTCACCTCGCACAGCGGCAGTTATCAAAACAGAATGAATTCAATCAGCGCTGAGCTACGCCAACCACCTGTCACGCCGTTTGAGCTTCCATTTTATTACGGATGGGTCAACGTCTTTATCGCGGCGCTCGCAATGGTGGGAACTCTGCCGGGGCGCACACAAGGCCTGGGCCTGATCACGGAGCCACTCCTCAGGGATCTGCAACTCGATCGCGTCGCGTTCGCACGCATAAATCTCTGGGCCACTTTGGTTGGCGCCTTGTTTTCTGTCGGCGTGGGACGTTTGATCGATCGCTTCGGAAGCAGGACAGTGCTGACTGTCGTCGCCGTTGCATTAGCATCCGTCGTACTCGGAATGAGCATGGCGCGGGACGTCGCTCTGATAGCAATGCTAATCACCCTCACGCGTGGATTCGGGCAGAGCGCCCTCTCGGTGGTCAGCATCACGATGGTGGGGCAGTGGTTCGTGCGCCGTCTTAATCTCGCGATGGCTGTGTACACCATCGCCCTGAGCATCGGCTTCATGCTGGCGTTTCCCCTGATAGGTTCGATCGTTTTATCCCACGGCTGGCGCGAGGCCTGGTGGATCATTGGAATTGTACTGCTTCTCGGACTCGCGCCTCTTGCGATGTTTCTCGTGCGGCGATCGCCGGAGTCTTTATCGATCAATCCCGACGGCGAGCCGCGGCCGGCTCATTTAGCCACGGACCATACTCTCAAAGAGGCTCTATCGACGCCGAGCTTTTGGGTGTTTGGAAGCGCGAGTGCTGTTTACGGACTTATCGCATCGGGTATCGCTCTTTTCAACGAATCGATCCTGGCTGAACGCCGGTTCGACGCTTCAACTTATTATCGGAGTCTCATCATCGTCGCCCTGACCTCTCTCGTGGGAAACTTTTTAGGTGGCTGGATCGCTTCGAAGTGGAAGATGAATCGTTTGCTGGCTGTCGCTATGTTACTTCTGGCGGGCTCACTTGTCGCACTGCCGCACGTATCGACTCAGGCACACGTCGCAATCTATGCAGCGGTCATGGGATTAGCGGGTGGGTTTGTGATCGTTATCTTTTTTAGTTTCTGGAGTGCGGCTTACGGGCGAAAACATCTTGGCAAGATCCAGGGCGTGGCCCAGGCACTGACGGTAATCGCATCGGCGCTTGGTCCACTCATGCTCGCGGAGACAGTCAGCCGGACGGGTTCATACGCCGCGATCTTTTACCTGCTGACTGTGGTGGTAATCGTGCTCGCGCTGTGCGCATGGTTCGTGAAAGTTCCTCCCGCGTTGCACGCCAAACCGTGAATAACAACTCCTCTAAAATCCAATTCGCCTGGCAGACGAACGTGGTTTCTCAGTTAACTTTTGCAACTCATCGAAAACAATCTTGAAGTACTTGTCATGCGTTGAGAGTTTTTTTATTACGGCCGTGAACTTACGATTTAGCTCTTCGTTCGTTTCCAACATCTGTCTCAACCTTACAAAAGCTCGCATGATGGCAATGTTGACTTCGATCGCTTGTTCGCTGTTCAGCACACTCGCCAGCATTGCAACGCCTTGCTCCGTGAACGCATACGGTAGAGATCGCCGTCCGCCATGACCGAATCTTGAGGTCGCAATTTGCGACCTCAAGTTTGAGATCGCAAATTGCGAGACGGCTTCTGCCTCGTCCTTCGTCAGCTGGAACATGAAGTCTTCGGGAAATCGCTTTTTGTTGCGTGAAACTCGCTCGTTCAGACGTTTGGTCGGCACGCCATACAACTCCGCAAGATCGAAGTCGATCATGACCTTCTGACCGCGAATCAGGTAAATTCGCCGTTCGATGAGTTGAACAGATACGGTTAGACTACTCGTTGTGAGTTTTTTATTGTGAGGCATGACGGTAGAGTAGCAGGTCAGGCATTTGAAATGAAGGACCGTTTTTTGCACCCAGGCAATAGGAGTCACGAGAATGAAGTTAACAATCGTGCAGACTGGTAATCCGATACTGAGAAAGCGGGCTCGTGCGTTAAGTAAAGAGGAGATCCTCAGTCCTTCGATACAATCGTTAATCGAGATGATGCGTGACGCAATGCGCGAGGCACCGGGCGTTGGACTTGCGGCGCCGCAGATGGGCCAGTCGATTCAACTCGCGGTTATCGAGGATAGATCTGAATACATAACGGACCTCCCCGCGGATCAAGTTGCCAAACGCCAGCGAGAGGCGATTCCGTTTCACGTGATCATCAATCCAAAGTTGTCGTTCGTGGGCAATTCGTCGGTGGAATTCTTCGAAGGCTGCCTCAGCGTGGAAGGCTTTTCGGCCGTTGTGGATCGTGCGGTGAATGTTCTGGTTGAATGTTTGAACGAACGCGCCGAGCCGATAGTGCTTAAGGCGCGCGGTTGGTACGCACGCATTCTTCAGCACGAGATAGACCATCTGAACGGTACGTTGTACATCGATCGAATGAAGACGCGCACTTTCACAACAGCAGAGAATATGGGTTTCTGGACGGGCCACAGTATTCCGGAAGTGCTCGCCGAACTCGACGATAAGTAAAGCACAAACGATTTAACTAATGGTTTGTGATTTATGTGCCTCTTAGTGGCTAAATAGATTTGCATGCGAACTGTAAACGCCGCCAGATATGTGACGCCGCTCCGTGAAGGCGGATCGCTGCCGGCGATCATCGAGGCCGACGACGACGGAATGTACGTCCTCAAATTTCGTGGCGCGGGCCAGGGGACGAAGGCACTCATCGCCGAAGTGATCGCCGGGGAGCTGGCGAGAGCGGCGGGCTTGCTGGTTCCCGAACTCGTCTTCGTCGCTCTCGATCCTGAGATCGCGAAAACTGAGCCTGATCCCGAAATACAAGATCTTATCCGCGCCAGCGGAGGGCTGAATCTCGGACTCGATTATCTTCCCGGCTCAGTGATGTTCGATCCGGTGGCGGATAAACCTGACGCCGATCTTGCATCGCGGATCGTCTGGTTTGACGCCTATGTCACCAATCTCGATCGCACTCCGCGAAATGCAAATCTGTTAATGTGGCACCGCCGGCTCTGGCTGATCGATCATGGCGCCGCACTGTACTTTCATCACGCCTGGACTAACATGGACCAACGCAGCAGCGATCCGTTCCCTTTGGTCAGGGAACACATCCTGCTTCCCTTCGCCGGCGCGCTTGAAAAAGCCGACGACGCTATGACAGCCGTGATCAATGAAAAGTTAATAAAAGGAATCGTTGACCTTGTGCCGGACGACTGGATGAACGAAAACTCTCCATTCAGTACGATCGCGGAAAACAGACAAGCGTACGTCGAATACCTGACGAGGCGTCTCGATGGGCCTCGCCACTTCGTCGAGGAGGCGATTCGTGCCCGATAAGTTCAGGTATGACTATGCGGTGATTCGAGTCGTGCCAAAAGTGGACCGCGAGGAGTTTATCAACGCGGGCGTAATAGTCTCGTGTCCCGACCTGTCTTTCCTTGAAGCACTCATCAACTTGAATGAGTCTCGACTGCTCGCTCTCGATCCATCAGTTGACCTCGAACTGGTGAAAAACCACCTGGCTACAATTCCCGCCATTTGTCGTGGCGGCGACGGTGCCGGAGCGATCGGTCAGCTACCACAGCGCCAACGGTTTCACTGGCTGGTTGCGCCGCGTAGCACGATTATTCAAACCTCACCCGTTCATACCGGGCGGTGCGGCGACCCGGCTGCCGCACTGAAGCATCTGGTGCAGACAATGGTGAAATAGCAATGCAAAAACGCAAACTCGGAAAAAGCAACCTGGAAGTTTCGGCCCTCGGACTCGGCTGCATGGGAATGAGCTCGGGTTATGGCCCACCCGCGGACAAGCAGGCCATGATCTCGCTTCTTCGCACGGCCGTCGAACGCGGTATAACGCTCTTCGACACCGCTGAAGTGTACGGCCCGTTTGTAAATGAAGAACTCGTCGGCGAAGCGCTTGCTCCGCTCCGCGAGCAGGTCGTGATTGCAACCAAATTCGGTTTCAAAATCGGCCCGAAGGGTGAGCAAGTCGGCGTGGACAGCCGGCCCGAACACATCAAGGAGGTCGCCGAAGCCTCGCTCAAGCGACTCAAGACCGATTACATCGATCTGTTCTATCAACACCGCGTCGACCCCGACGTGCCGATCGAAGACGTTGCCGGAGCGGTGAAGGATCTGATCCAACAAGGTAAGGTCAGGCACTTCGGACTTTCCGAAGCAGGAGTGCAAACGATCCGTCGCGCACACGCGGTGCAGCCCGTGACGGCACTGCAAAGCGAATACTCTTTGTGGTGGAGAAGTCGGGAAGAAGACGTGTTACCGGTGTGCGAAGAGATCGGCATCGGTTTCGTTCCGTTCAGTCCGCTTGGCAGAGGCTTTCTCACCGGAAAGATCGACGCGAACACTACGTTTGACCGTTCGGATTTCCGCAACACGGTCCCTCGCTTTACGCCCGGGGCTCGGAAAGCGAATCAGGCACTCGTCGATCTGCTTGGCACGATCGCGGCACAAAAGAATGCGACCCCGGCGCAAATCGCGCTCGCGTGGCTCCTATCCCGGAAGCCCTGGATTGTTCCAATCCCAGGCACCACGAAACTGCACCGTCTCGAAGAGAACATCGGGGCAGTTGCGGTGGAACTAACCGCAGACGATCTACATGAGATCGACAACTCCGCCTCGCAGATCACAGTGCAAGGCGCGCGATATCCGGAAGAGATGGAGCGAAGAACCGGGCTTTAAGTTGTTCGCGAGTGGTGCGACTTGCGTTCGAAGAAGAGATGCGCGAGCGTGAGACACAAACCTGCGATGCCGAGACAATAGATTCTATGTAAGAGGATTGTGTTTCGACTGTTCGCCGGACCGGCGAGATCGTGGTAAGTCCAAAGTTGATAGAGCAAAGGATTGTGGAGCCAGCCGTTGTAGCCGATGCTGTAAAGATAAAACAGTCCGGCAGCTATTCCGACGCTCACGGCGTACGTGAGATATCTATCGCGCAACAAAATATTCAGCGCCATACTGGCCGCAGCCAGAAAGACAATCCCAGGCAGCAGAATGATTGAATACGTCAAAACGTAAGCCGAAACCTCGACCGGTGTGTGGCCTCTGACGAGTTGAATAATAAGCGCCGTTAGACCAACGAGGATCACGAGCGAGAGCATCAGCAACACCGTCGCCAGAAACTTCGAAAGCAGCAATACACTGTTTGAAGCGGGTGTGGCCCATAACACCGGCTCGATGCACAGCTCGCGATCGCGGTGCATGACTTCCCCCGTGTAGAAGATGCTTATACCTACCAAAAACAACACTAAGGTTTTAGCTGTGCCGCTCGCGTAAGTTGCCGAATAAGAGACCTCAGGAACCACGTGGTAAAAAGCGTAATCTAAAATCGGAAGAAACAGAGTGAGTGGCGCCAGCACCAGTAAACTTCGCTCGGCGCGCAGCAGACGAAACTCCATCTCCACTGCCGCAAGCAATTTGTGCACGTTTCCAGCATCACGGCGCTTCACCACTGGACTGTCGGAGTCGTCATAAACTCGATCGCCCACGGTCGTGAGTAAAAGCGTGGAAGAATTTTCCGCGGATCGCTCGGCTGTGTTGAAGCGAAGGTAAACAACAGCCAGGCAAATGCCGGTTGCGAAAATCAGCAACCCGCGATTCCAAAGCATGCCGGAGGTGTAGGTGACGACATACTGATTCAGAAAGTCCGCGCTATGTCCAAACCCGTTGCCGCCTGGTCCGGAGTTGAGCAGAAAAGGATCGAGGAAGTCTCTCCATTCGGCTGACACTCCGCTCATCAGGACCATGAACGCGAAATACACCGGATAAAAACAGACCGCTAAAAGGTAGACGATTTTGCTGTTCCGGGTAACGGTGCCGACGGCAAAGTAGAGTGACGCCAAAAACATATGCGGGATCACAACGAAGAATACGAAGTGCTTGAAATACGGGAACACTCGCGCCGGTTGCACAACCATCCGTGACGGCTGAAACGCTTGCAGCAACAGTAGCGTGAGGGGGAATAACGCCTGACAGCAGACCAGCACAAAGAAGTTGCCGAAGAAATTTCCGAGTAGATATTGCCATCGCTTAATGGGCTTGGAAAAAATGAGCGGATGAATACCCAGCCGAAAATCCCTGATCACCGCGTCTCCCATTATCACTGCATTGAAGATCGGGAGCCCTAGTAAAAACGAGAAGCCTTTGAGATTTCTGACGATATAGAAATCGCTGTTTGTGGCCCAACCCAGCGCGATTGCCGGCCCCCGGCCCCACCACAATAATGCGTTCGCACTGAATAGAATTAGCAAAGCATAAGGAGCAATGCGTCTCGCGTTGAGTAGTAACTGGTTTTCAAAAATCGCGCCAAATTGACCCGGCAAAATGTTTTGCATTTGTCACTTATGACCGACAACATCGAAGTAATAATCTTCCAGGGACGGAGTTACAGGTGCGAACTCCTCGCTCGGTCGCTTCCCTTTTGAAATCACTTTCACACGTACCATCCCATCGAACATCTGCGACGAGAGCACCCGGCATTGCGACTTCACCGCCGCGAGCTGCTCGCGCGACAGAGTGGCTTCCCAAACTGATCCTTCAAATCGATCGATTGCTTCTCGCGGACTACACGCAGCCAGAATTGAGCCCTCTCGAATAATCGCCATGTGGCTGCAAAGGTTTGAGACATCCGAAACGATGTGAGTCGAGAGAATGACCACCGCGCTGTCGCCGGCGGTCTCAGCCAGCAGGTTATGAAAACGGACTCGCTCTTCCGGATCGAGACCCGCGGTCGGTTCGTCGACAATGATCAGCTTCGGGTCTCCTATCAGCGCCTGCGCGATTCCTAAACGCTGGCGCATGCCTCCCGAGAATCCGCCGAGTCGCTGCTTTCGCACGGACGTAAGGTTTACTTTCTCCAGTAGAGCAGCGATCAAAGCGCGCCGCTGCTTGCTGCCGGCAACGCCCTTGAGCTTCGCGAAGTAATTGAGCATCTCCTCAGCCGTGAGCGTCGGATAAAGACCAAACTCCTGCGGCAGATAACCAAGCATTCGACGCGCTTGATCTTTGTGAGTGATCAGATCGAGGCCGTTCATCTCCACCGTGCCTGCGTCGGGCTCGAGCAGAGTCGCCACGATCTTCATCAAAGTTGTCTTGCCGGCGCCGTTTGGTCCAAGCAGTCCGAACATGCCTCGAGGTGCTTCGAGGTTGATCTCGCGAAGCGCACGGACACCGTTTGAATAGGTTTTCTTCAGCCCTCGGATCGCGAGCATCGGGGTTTCTCGATCAGGAAACCGGCGTGTGAGGACCACCGGTAAAGAGCGGCGGCGCTGTTTTTTTGTTTCTTGGGACTAAAACTGACGGCCTGAAATCGCGCGCATACATAAACAGACGGGCCGAGAGACCGACGGCAATCAACATGTCGCCAAGATGGTCCACGTTCGTATGCGTACCGGCAAGTCGCACGAGGAGTCCGACAAAAGCAATAAAGAGAACACTCAGCTTTAACGCCCGCCGGAACGGATGGTTTCGCGCGCGTATTGCTACACATTCGTCTTTGAACTTCTGGAGGTCACCAAACCGCCGCAGTGTTGCGGCATGCGCTTCCTGCGGAGACATGCCCTGTTTGACGTACTCGAATACGAGTTGCTCTATATGAAGGTGTAATTCCTCTTCAACTTCGCGTTCGAACTTTCGACGTAGTAGTGATTTCATCGATTCGCCTCAGGCAGTCTGTAAAATCCTTGTAATCGCTTGAGAGACGCGTTCCCAGTTTGTCCGTTCGAGTTCGAGCTGTTTTTGTCCGGCCCTGGTGAGTTTATAAAACTTCGCGCGACGATTGTTTTCAGAAACTCCCCACTCGGATTTGATCCAGCCGCGTTCCTCCATCCGGTAAAGCGCGGGATACAACGAGCCATCTTCGATTTTGACTAAGTCATTTGCGGCTTGATGGATTTTTTGGACGATGCCGTAGCCGTGCATCGGCTCGCGCACGAGGGTGTTCAGAATCATCAATTCCAGCGTGCCTTGCAACAGATCTGTTCGGGCTTTCGCCATACAAGAACCTCCACTAGATTGTCTTGGAGACTAATAGCACTTCCCCAGATTGTCAAGGGAGCGCCACAAAGAGGTATTTAGTTTAAATACGCCGAAAGGCGTTCGATAATTTCAGCCCAGGGTTGTTTCAACCCTGGGCTCACGGTAAGTAAAACGATCAAACCCTGAAAGGGTTATCACACGCGAACCCTTTCCGGGTTGAAACCACATGGCAATGATGGTCCCAGGGTTGTCGCGGACGCTCCAACCCTGGGCTGAAATTAGCGAACGCCTTCAGCGTAATTTTCACAACTGGACCAGTGCGCACAAAAGACTAAAAACCTAATGAGCGGGAGCGAAGCCGGTTTGATATGCGTACCAGAGGCCGAAGGCGATGCTTAGTACGGCTACAGCAGCTTGCAGACGATGGTGAACGGACGACAGCTTTCCCGAAGTCAAAATAAAAGGCAATCCGATGAGGCCCGACATCAATAACATGCCCGCGATTGAGCCGAGCCCGAAGATTGCGAGATACAGCAGACCCAGCCACGCCGACTTGATTTGAGTTAACACCAGAAGGGTCAAGGCCGCGGAGCCTGCGAGACCGTGCATTGCGCCGATCAGAACCGGTTTGATCCCGATAGATTTGACCGCGTGAGTATGAGCAGAGCCGTGTTTTTGACCGTGACGTGTCGTCGACTCGTGAAAGTGAACGTGCACGTGAGGAACGCCGTCGTGACTGTGCTCATGCAGGTGAACATTGCTTCCCTTTCTCAACGCGCGCCACAAAGCGCCGGCGCCGAGGGCGATGATCATCAGCGCCACACCAAATTCCAACCAACTGCTGACTGACTCCGGAATCGCGACACGAAACGCGAGGACGATCACGCCCGTAACCAGCAACGCCGCCGTGTGTCCCGCGCCCCACAAAGCACCAACTAACGTCGACACCAGTAAACTGCGATTGCGACTCACAATCGTCGAGATCGCGACGACGTGATCGACCTCCGTCGCGTGTTTGAGACCAAAGATCAACCCGAGGCCAAGTAAAGCGAAAATACCTGCTGATGTTTCCATGTAGTTACAAGATATCAGATTTGCCGGCTAAGGTATCTTCTGTGACTTGGGTTCCTTCTGTGGCTCATGTTGCATTACAGGTTCTGCTTTATCGATGCCCCGATACAGATGATAGCCTCGATAAAGTAGACCGATCGCAAACCAGAGGAAGATAAAAACAACCGGGTAAACCAGCACGCGTGGAAAGATCACGAAGAGAATCGAGAGTGCGATCAGTAGACCGCCGGCCAGCAGCATGATGCGCGCTTCGACCGGTTCGAGCACACGTCTTCTGGTAAACGCCGCGCCGACCGCGTTGCCGATGCGTAGCGCTCCCGCTGCCGCGCGCCCGCCGCTTCCACCGCCACTCGTCATCAATCCATGCGAATGAGGCGGTTCGCCTGGGGCGCGAATTTGGTGTCTCGCATCCAGGACCACTTCGGTAGCGTTCTCCAGATCCTCGAGATACATAGCTTCCATCTCGCGCGCGAAAGACTCGTCCTCGACTACAACATCCAGCTCGAAGTTTCCAAACCAGCTTGCGACGTTAAGGTTCGTCGAGCCGACGCGTCCCCACTTTCCGTCCGCCACCGCCGTCTTTGCGTGCAGCATCGTTCCGTTCCATTCAAACACGCGCACTCCCGCTTCCAAGAGTGGACGATATCCCGCTCGTGATAACGGTCTCAGGATGGGAATGTCGGTTCCGTTTGGAACCAGGAGACGAACGTCGACGCCATCGAGTGCCGCCGCCCGAAGTGCCTGCACGTAAGAAGTGGTTGCAGCGTAGTAAGCGTCCGTCAACCAAAGCCGCTCGCGTGCAAGTGCCGCGACGAGTTGGTCCAGGCGCAACATCGAGGCGGTTGCAGGTTCACTCGCAACTACCCGGAGGGCCATATCGCCTGCCGGTTCACGCGCGTTGGGGCTCGCCAGCTCGCCTCGCGGGATAGGCTCGCCGACTATGTCCCACACGTGCGCGAACGCCTGCTCGATGTTGACTACCGATGGACCACGCACTTCAACACCCGTGTCGCGCCACGGTTCAATCTTCTCTTCAGGCACTCCGACCCACATGCGACCGACGCACAAACCGGTAACGAAACCAATCTCCCCATCTATAGTAAGTGTCTTGCGGTGATCGCGGCTGAGCCACCCGAGAGGTGAATCCCACTGCGGCGGGTTATAGCAACGCACTTCAACACCGCCGGCGCGCAAATGATTCCAAAAGGAGCGCGAGGTTTTGCCGAGACCTCCCATCCAGTCGTAAAGCACTCGCACTTTCACGCCATCGCGTGCCTTCGTCGTCAGCGCGTCGGCAAACTTCCATCCCTCACGATCTTCGTGAATGATGTAACTCTCGAAATGAATATTGCGCTTCGCCCCCGCGATCGCATCCAGCCATGCCGGATAGTTCTCTTTCGCATCTCTCAGCAAACGTACCTGGTTGCCGTCGATCAACGGCGCCCCGGCTGCACGCGAGAACGCCTGGTGGGCCAGTTCACGCACCGAGGTCATGGCTTGGCGCTCACGTTGTTTGAGTCGGGCGGCAGTCACGATCCAGCTTCTCCGGTTAGTACGGCCACTTCCAGTCGCGAATCTCCGGCATGTCGTCGCCGTGTTCGTAAATGTAGTGCTTGTGTTCGAGACGTTTGTCGCGCATGAGTTGCTTCACGTGCGCGCCGATGCGTTGCAGCTTCGACACGCGATCGATAACGTCCATCACGAGATGAAAACGGTCGAGGTCGTTGAGGACCACCATGTCAAAGGGAGTGGTCGTCGTGCCTTCCTCTTTGTATCCGCGTACGTGGAGGTTGTGATGATTGGTCCTGCGATAAGTCAAACGGTGTATCAGCCACGGATAACCGTGAAAGGCAAAAATGATTGGTTTGTCAGTAGTAAAGAGCGAATCAAAATCTCGATCGGACAAACCGTGCGGATGCTCGGTTTCCGGTTGCAGCGTCATCAAGTCGACTACGTTCACCACGCGAAGCTTCAGTTCGGGGAAATACCGGCGAAGGATATCGACCGCCGCGAGTGTCTCGAGCGTCGGTACGTCTCCCGCACAGGCCATCACTACATCGGGTTCTCCGTGATGATCGTTACTGGCCCATTCCCAGATCCCGATGCCTGCGGTGGAGTGTTTGACGGCCTTATCCATGTCGAGATACTGCAACGCCGGTTGCTTTCCGGCAACGATGACGTTCACGTAGTCGCGGCTTCGCAGGCAGTGATCGGCAACCGAGAGCAACGTGTTCGCATCGGGCGGGAGATAAACGCGCACGACCTCAGCCTTCTTGTTCACTACGTGATCGATAAAGCCCGGATCCTGATGACTGAAGCCGTTATGGTCCTGTCGCCAGACATGCGAGGTCAACAGGTAATTGAGAGAAGCAAGGGGTTGTCGCCAGGGAATGTCACGTGTAACTTTCAACCACTTGGCGTGCTGGTTGAACATCGAATCGACAATGTGAATAAACGCTTCATAGCACGAGAACAAACCATGACGCCCGGTGAGTAGATAACCTTCGAGCCACCCCTGACACATGTGCTCACTTAGAAACTCGATGACGCGTCCGTAGGGTGAGACGTGATCGTCCGTCGGGAGGGTCGTGCCCGTGGATACGCGATCGGTAACTTCAAAGATCGCATTCAGACGGTTTGAATTAGTCTCGTCCGGTCCGAATACGCGAAAGTTCGCGTCACGATCGTTGAGCTTGGTAACGTCGCGCAAAAACTTGCCGAGGACGCGCGTCGCTTCCCCTTCGACAGTTCCGGGTTTTTCAACGGCGACGGCGTATTCGCGAAAATCAGGCAGCTTGAGATCTTTGAGCAGCGATCCACCGTTTGCGTGAGGATTAGCTCCCATACGACGGTCGCCCTTCGGCGCGAGTTCCGCCAACTCAGGAATCAGTTTTCCATTTTCGTCAAAGAGCTCCTCCGGTTTGTAGCTCCGCATCCACTCCTCGAGCAACTTCAAGTGTTCGGGTTTGCCGGCAAGCTCCGCGAGTGGAACCTGGTGCGACCGAAACGAGTCTTCAGTCGGCAGACCATCGACGGACTTTGGACCAGTCCAGCCCTTCGGCGAGCGCAGGATGATCATCGGAAACCGTCGTCTACTTGAGAACCCGTTTTCACGTGCATCCCGCTGTATCGATTGCAACTCGCCGGCGACCGTATCGAGTGTTCGGGCCATGAGCTGGTGCATCGTCTCCGGGTCGTCACCTTCTACGAAGTAGGCTTTATAACCGTAGCCGGTGAAAAGATTCTCGAGTTCCTGATGACTTATGCGCGCGAGCACGGTTGGACCAGCGATCTTATAGCCGTTCAAGTGGAGAATCGGCAACACTGCGCCATCTCGCGCCGGATTCAAAAACTTATTGGAGTGCCAACTGGTGGCGAGTGGCCCGGTTTCAGCCTCACCGTCTCCGACTACACAAACGGCGAGCAGATCGGGATTGTCGAAGACTGCTCCGTACGCGTGCGCGAGGGCATAACCCAGCTCGCCGCCCTCGTGAATTGATCCGGGAGTCTCGGGAGCCACATGACTCGGAATGCCGCCGGGAAATGAAAACTGCTTGAACAGTTTCTTCAACCCCGCTTCGTCCTGTGAGATGGCCGGATAAAACTCGCTGTAGGTTCCTTCCAGGTAAACGTTCGCCACGATGCCTGGTCCACCATGTCCGGGGCCGGCGATGTAGATCGCGTTCAGGTCATGTTTTTTGATGATGCGGTTCAGATGTACATAGATGAAGTTGAGACCCGGCGTCGTACCCCAATGACCGAGCAGTCGCGGCTTCACGTGCTCGAGAGTGAGCGGCTCGCGCAGGAGCGGATTCTTATAAAGGTAAATCTGACCCACGGAGAGGTAGTTCGCCGCCCTCCAGTAGGCATTCATCCGTCGCATTTCTTCGGCGGACAGGGATACGGTCATATTTGAGTTGTACATCCCCGAAATCACAAAAACATCAAGAAGATAAAGGTCGCCCGAAGAAAATATGCAAGTAACCGTGCTTTAATTATCTCTCCCGCTAACTTTTCACGTTATGGAGAGTATATGCCTGACTTAATGCCGGCGATCTTTTTCGGGCATGGCAACCCGATGAACGCGCTCCAGACCAACGACTGGACTACAGCCTGGTCAAATATCGGAAGATCCACTCCGCGTCCGCGCGCCATTCTGTGCGTCTCCGCACATTGGTACTTGCCCGCTTCACTGGTCGCCGCTATGCCGGCGCCACGAACGATCCACGACTTCGGAGGTTTTCCCGCGGAGTTGTACCAAGTGCAGTATCCGGCGCCTGGTGATCCTGAACTGGCCCGCCGAGTACAAGAGATCCTTTTGCCAACGCCTGTCAATCTGGACACGTCCTGGGGACTGGACCATGGAACCTGGTCGGTGCTGCGACACGTGTATCCGGAAGCAGATGTGCCGATCGTTCAATTGAGTATCGATGAAAGATTACCCGCGGCAACTCATTTTGAAATTGGAAAGCGGCTGGCGCCCTTGCGCGACGAGGATGTGTTAATTGTGGGTAGCGGCAACCTGGTCCACAATCTTCATACTTATGCCTGGGGTAAACACACACCTGCTCCATTCGATTGGGCAGTGCGCTTCGAGACCGTCGCCAGGCAACTGATGGTCTCGGGCGAGTTCAGCCCCCTCGTCAACTACAAGAGCCTGGGCCGGGATGCACTCCTCTCCGTCCCCACACCCGAGCATTACTTGCCCCTGCTTTATGTATTAGGCGCGAGGAGAAACAACGACGCCATCACCTTCCCAGTCGAAGGAGTGGACGGCGGATCGATATCGATGCTGGCGGTGCAAGTCGGATAGCAACCACAAAGAAGCACATAAGTTACAGATGATTTATGTTGTGCTTTTTGTCCTCGGTTTTCGCAGGAGTCATAAAGAAAGAGTACAAACGCAAAAGAACTAGAAAGACTTAAAAACATTTCGATTTTCCCCTTGCGCTATGCTTTGTGGCCTTTCACTTGATAGGAACTATATTAAAAGGGGGAAACAGCGATGAAGTTAGCGCTTCTGCCTCGGCAGCACCGGCACGCACCCTCATTAATAGATATGTTCCTTAGTTGCGGAAGTAGGGCGGCCCACTTTCGGGCCGCCCATGAAGGAAAAGTTAAAGATCCGAATTCGCTGCTACGAAATGGAACCGCCACCGCACTGATCGAAGAGCAGGAAGTCGCCGTCTTCGTTCTGGTTGGTAACCGTTGCGGTTGTGCCGTCGAATTTCGTAATGCTCATCGTGAATGGTTCGTTATACGACTTGGCACGATCTCGCAGTACGCTGAGCGCAACCTCCTCGCCCAACAGCACTCCCCAGTGATTCGAACTGCGGAAGTGAATGCCGGAGTGAACTCCGTGACCAAAGCAAACGTTGAACGCCACTTTGCTCAGTTCACCGTTTATATCGATGGTGTCCCTGTCCGCTCCCGTGTAGTTCACGAGCGAAAGCCCATCGGGGGCCGGCTGCTTGATATCGGATCCTCTTGCGAGCAACAGGGGACGAATCTTCTGGCTGCCGTTAAAGAAAAATTTCAACGCAGTGGTGCACGCACCGGCCACTGTTGCGTGGCCTCCCGTGTAACAGGGGTGCGTCGGCGAGCCTTCAGGAAATGCCTGCGGCATCAGGTGCGTGCCATGCTTCGCCAGGATCTGAGGCAGCACTGCTGAACTTAAAACGTCGGAGTGCAGCGCAGTGGAAGCTTGTGGAACGGGAGTACTGCCGATCCGTTTCGCTTCGACGAGTGCTCCATATTCCTCCGGACGCAGACGCAGATCGGTGATCCACTTGCGGCACCAGGAGGCTTTGAGCGCGCGAGTAGCCATTTCAGCAAGTGTGCCGGCAGCGTCTGGTCCACCAAGCGTGCCGAACGCCTTTTGCGTATTCGAGCCGATGTATGGATTCGTGGGATTGGGCGCTGCACCGATTCCAGCGAGCACCAGGAAAGCAACAAAGTACGCCTGATAGAGCACATCGACGCGCGTATAGGCGCTGAAGTCACGGCCATTTCGAATGAAGCGAGCCACCGGATCGACGACCGGTTCACCTGATGGTCCACCATTCTGTACGGCCTGGTAACTGGCTACGTCGGTTAGAAACTCCTGGTTGGGAAGAAACGTCCTGTATCTCTGAGGGAGTTCCTGGGCGCCGAAAAATGTTGGCTGAAGCAGGAACTGCGAAACGTAAGGGCCTTTGACGTTACCGTCGCCTGCAAACACCTGCCCGCGAAACAGATTTTGCGGTGTCACCGGGAATGGAAACTGAGTATTCGCTGCACTACTTATAAAAGACCGCGAATTCAAGTCTGCAACAGCCTGCGCTACGATGGGGTTACTCCCGTATTCGGTGAATGGCACGTCACGCAGCAGTGCGCCCCAGTAATGCTCCACCTCTTCACTTGCGGTCTGCGCACTCGCAACACTCGGCGCCGGTGGCGGCAGCGGAAAGGCATGCGAATCACGACCCTCGAGATCAAACGCAAAGGAAGTGGCTGGTCCATTCAATAACGCGTTGGGCCCTCCACCGGGTGTTCCGACCTGCACGGATTGAAGTGCGGCGAATGTCTCATCCTCGAGGGCATTTACAAAACTTAGATACGAGACCTTGTTCGGCACGCCGAGCGCGTCGTGGCGCAGGGCTTTACTGTACAGGGCGCTGAAGTCGGTAAACTTGGCCCTATCGCCGTTGTCCGGCAAGACACCGATGTTGATCTTGTTGGCAAGAGCGGTGTTTCGGCGATAAATAAAACTGTCGTTCGTGCGCTTGTTTGATTCATACGGGATGGTGGAAGCTTCGGCAGTCGATCCTGGACCACCAAAGAGCGGTTTGAGTGGAACCGCGGCCGTTACCGCTGCAACCGTGGCAGCGCCTCTTACAAAACTTCTTCTGCTTATTCCTGACTTCGCGGTCGTGGAAACGATTGGATCCTTCTTTTCTTTGCTCATGTGAGTGCTCCCTTACATTTTCGATCAATTAGGGTGGGCAAGTGCTCTCTGATTTGATCGCGCGCTCTTGGAACAGTTAAACGACATTGGGGATCGTCAGAAGCAAATGCATTCTCAATCCAGGCAGACGGATAGGGCACGATTCAGAACAGCGAGTGTGTGTGCCCTTCTGAAAACGAAAGAGTGACGTCAATCCCGGGGGAGGAAGGCATGGTCCTGCGCAAGGCAGGACGCGGATCTTTTTTTGTTTAAGAAAATCGGAGTGTTGTGTGTCGGGTAAAGTGCCGGGTTTACTCCAATCAATTCACTCGCAGAGTGAAAAACAGTTGCCAAAATCGCCTACTGATCCGGATGTGTTCTCACACCAGATCAGCGTTCTGATCTTTTGCAGCGAGGTAAAATGTATTGGCGTTTTAGGACGCCGCATCTTGATTCAAACCGCTGTTTGCGTCAATAATCAATCCGGTTCATTTTTGTAGTCTATGTAAGTCATTTTTAGCGAGGACGAACAAGGGTGGGACTCAAACAATTCCTCATTCCCATCGAAGGTACAGCGGATGCGGCGTTCGCCGTTGATCCAACCGGACGAATCACTGCCTGGAACAAAGCCGCAGCCGAACTGTTTGGACCAACCGAATCAGAAGCGATCGGTGTTCAGTGTCACAAAATCCTTCAGTGCAGTACAGAGGATGGAATGGTCCGTTCCGAAGATTGCTTTATTGCGCGAACAGCACGCGGTAGCCTGCCGCTCGCCAACTTCGATTTGCGACTGGACACAAAGACCGGCAGGCAATGGTGCAACCTGTCTACAATTATTGTAAGTGAGACGGCGTCAAGAGCACGTCATACGATTTATATTGTCCGCCCACGCGAACTGCGGAAACGACTTGAGCAGGCACTCCACGAATTTGTTCGCACAAATGGTCGGAACCACGTATCTACGATTTCCGCTCCACCCACACCAGGCCTGGGCGTACGTCTCACGTCTCGTGAAGTTGAAGTTCTGAAGAATCTGGCGAAAGGCCACAGCACAAGAGTAATCTCCAATCAGCTCAACATCAGCGCTGCCACGGTAAACAACCACATCAAACACATCCTGCGTAAACTCGATGTTCACTCCCGGCTCGAAGCAATACGACACGCGGAGAGTGTCGGCGTCATTTAGCCCCTCATACAACGGCCCAAAGCTCACGTATCTTTCGTAAGATTGTTTGTGCGATTTTGTGCTCTTTGCGGTGATGGTCCAGACTGGAGCAAGCCTATTCCTGCGGGGAGAAGTGTTCCTCTCAAAGGTGTCGCCTTCGGCGGCAATCGCGGAGTCTCGCGTGTTGAGGTTAGTTTTGACGATGGAAACAACTGGCACGAAGCGAATCTCAATGTGCCCGGCACGCGTTTGACATGGGCCTTATGGAATTATGAGTGGCGCCCTCAGCAGCAGGGTAAATACAAACTGGTCGTGCGCGCGACGGACGGCGACGGCGCGTTGCAGATTAAAGAAGAGCGTTGGACCGCGCCTCATGGCGCCACGGGTTATCACAAAGTTACAGCTCGCGTTCTGGGTTGAAAATAATTATCGGGGTCAGGGACGAATGTCGAAACTGAACGTATGCGCCCTCGCGGTGATGACCAAAGCGCCACAACCTGGAATCAGTAAAACGCGACTGGTTCCGCCGCTCGCAGCCGCGCAAGCCGCTACGCTGAGCGCATGCTTCCTGCACGATACATGCGACAACATCGCCGCTCTTAGGCTGGATGGAAGTGCCGCCGGCGTTGCCGTCTATACACCGGTCGGCGCTGAAGCTTACTTTGATGGTTTGCTGCCCGACTCGTTCGCTCTTCTTGGTCAACGCGGTAAATCGTTTGGCGATCGACTATTTCATGCGACCGAAGATCTGTTCTCGCTGGGATACGATTCACTTTGCCTGATCGATTCGGATAGTCCGACTTTGCCGCCGGTCTTTTTGCGAGCCGCCGTTTCCGCGCTCGCGTGTCCTGGCGATCGAGTGGTTTTGGGTCCAGCCAAAGATGGCGGTTACTACCTGATCGGATTGAAAAAACTTCATCGACGACTTTTCGACAATATTGATTGGAGTACATCGAGAGTGCTGGCCCAAACCATCGCGCGCGCAAAGGAGATTAAACTACCGATAACTCTTTTGCCCTCGTGGTTTGACGTTGATGATGCGACAACCCTTCGCTATCTCTGTGACGAGCTCTTTCTTAAAAACGGGCGGCAACTGACGCAGTCAGCTCCTGTTGCTTATCCAGCTCCTCACACGCGGGCTTGCCTGTCGTGGCTACTCGAAACCGGCCTGGGCCAACGCATTTGGAGCACTATGGGTGAGTTCGATATAGCCCCTTCGAGAGGAAGTCGACGATGCGACTTAACGATCGAGTAAACCTGAAGACCGCCGGTTTGCTCCTGCTCTCGGGCTGTATGTTGCTGGTGCTCTATCGAACCGGCATTCGTGCCCAGGGTGTTCGTGACATCGAATGGTTTATCAAGCTCGTATTGGTCCAATCGACGATCTACTTGCTCGCCACGTGGATAATTCTTCGCACTCGTCCATCGCGTTCGACTCTGCTGATAGTGATTGCATTTGCGGTTGTGTTTCGACTGAGCATAGTCTTTGCTCCGCCCTATCTTTCCGACGATGTCTATCGCTATGTTTGGGATGGGCGCGTCCAGTCAGCGGGTATCAATCCCTATCGCTATGTTCCCTCCGCTCCGGAATTGGCCCATCTACGCGACGAGGTCATTTATCCAAAAATAAACCGCCGCGACTACGCGCACACTATCTATCCGCCATTCGCCGAGGCGCTCTTCTTTCTTACCACCAGGATCAGCGAATCCGTCGTCTGGATGAAACTGACGATGCTTGTTTTTGAAGGCGTAGCGGTTTGGGCTTTGGCCCAACTCCTGGCGTTATTTGGAATGGCACGACAACGTCTTTTGATTTATGCCTGGCACCCGCTCGTCATCTGGGAGTTCGCCGGCAGCGGTCATGTCGATGCCATCGCGATCGCCTTTATCGCCCTGGCGTTGCTTGCGTGGCGGAGGAAGGCAAATGTTGGAGCGGGTTTGGCGCTCGCCTGCGCCACACTCATTAAACTTTTTCCCATCGTTCTGCTTCCGGCAATACTCAAACGATGGAATTGGAAAATACTCCTCGTCTTTGTGAGTGTAATTATACTTTTCTATCTGCCTTATCTAAGTGTTGGCCCAAAAGGCGCGCTCGGTTTCCTACCGGGCTATGCAATGGAACAGGGACTGGTTAGTGGTCAGCAGTTTTATCCTTTAAGTCTGATGCGCAAGTTGTTTGGAGCGAACTTGCCACCCACACTCTACTTAATTGCCGCCATTTTGATTATGAGCGCGATCGCGGGTTGGGTAATGCTGCGGAAAAGTGGAAGTGAAAATTACCTGAAAGATGCAATGGTTTTGGCCACGGCCATGACGGTCTTATTCGCGCCTCATTACTCGTGGTACTTCGCGTGGTTGGTTCCCTTCTTGTGCTTTACGCCGTCGGTGGCAGTCTTCTATCTCACCATTGCCGGTTTCGTGCTCTACGCAACCTGGTTGGGCGACTCACCCGACGAGATGTTCGTAATAAACTCCGTAATTTATTTGCCTGCTTTGTTGATAGCAGTCATCGAATTCTTTTGGCGAGGAACAAATGAAAGCACTGGTAACAGGCGGGGCTGGTCTCATTGGTTCGCATATCGCAGACCTTCTGATTCGAGAGGGCTGGAGCGTGCGCATACTCGACAACCTTGAGCCCCAAACACACCGGCATGGAAAACCGGCGTGGACTCCCGAGGCAGCGGAGTTTGTTGAGGCTGACATTCGAGATCGCGCGGCCGTCACCGCAGCGCTCACCGGCGTCGATATTGTTTTTCATGAGGCGGCGTATGGCGGCTACATGCCGGAGATCGGAAAGTTTGTTTCGGTCAACAGTTTTGGAACCGCACAGATGCTGGAAATAATTCGTGATGAAAAGCTCCCGGTAAAAAAAGTAGTTGTTGCCTCATCACAGGCGGTTTATCCCGAAGGCGCAGCCCGGTGTGCTCAGCACGGCCTGGTGTTTCCCCAGGTTCGTCCGGTGGGCCAACTCAGAAGAGGCGACTTCGTCGTCCACTGTCCTCATTGCGGGTCGAATATGACTTCCGTGCCGACCGGAGAGGAGTGTCCGATCACGGGCGAAAGTGTATACGCAATTACGAAAGTCGATCAGGAGCGTTTGGTGTTGACCTGGGGAAGACAGACTGGAATTCCGACGGTTGCGTTGCGCTATTCATGCACGTATGGACCGCGGCAGTCGATTTTTAATCCGTATACCGGGGTCATCGCGATATTCTGCACGCGACTCCTGAGCAACCAGGCGCCGATTGTTTACGAGGACGGGCAACAAACCCGCGATCTGTGTTTTGTTGAAGATATTGCTCAGGCAAATCTGCTGGTAGCTCTGGATGATAAGTTGGACGGGCAGGCCGTCAATGTCGGCAGCGGCAAAGCGACATCAATTCTGGAGCTGGCAACTTTGATCTCAGACGCGCTCAACATCCGCATCGATCCGGTCCTGCCGGGCACTTTCCGGCCCGGCGAAATTCGTCATCTGATTTCAGATACAACACGCATACGCTCGCTTGGATTTACGCCCTCCGTTGACCTTCCCAAAGGAATAGAACGCTATCTGAGTTGGATCCGTAAGCAGGCGGATGTAGTTGACTATTTCAGTGCTGCTGAGACCGGCCTTCGCTCAAAAGGAATGGTTCAGAACGTCGATCGGGCTGCGGCGAGCTAAAGATCTTTGACATGAAGACCTGTTCGATCATTCCGGCACTAAATGAACAAGAGACAATCGCGGATGTGGTTCGTGCAATCCCCCGGGAAGTCTCACAGGAAGTAATCGTCGTCGACAATGGGAGCACTGATGCTACCGCCGAACGCGCGGCTGCCGCTGGTGCGCACGTGGTCCACCAACCGTGGTGCGGGTATGGTCGCGCGTGCGCGGCGGGAGTTGCGGCGTTGGCCGCCGACTGCGAGATTGTTGTTTTCCTCGACGGTGATGGCAGCGACTGCCCGGAGTTGATGGGTCTTCTGACCGAGCCGATTGCCGAAGGTAAGTACGACTTTGTCATCGGATCTCGCACTCGCGGAGACCGTGAGGCCGGTAGTCTGAACTTTCAGCAAATAATTGCCGGCCGGCTGGCCGGAATGCTGCTAAAACAACTGTACGGCGTTCGCTACACCGACATGTGCCCTTTTCGAGCGATTCGCCGTGAGGCACTCGAACAGCTCGGTATGCGTGAAATGACTTATGGCTGGAACCTCGAGATGCAGATGCGAGTCGCCCGTTCGCAACTGCGCATCCTTGAAGTTCCCGTCAGTCATCGGCGGCGCGCCGGGGGTGAATCAAAAGTTTCGGGAACTGTGCGCGGAACTTTTCTCGCGGCGATGAGAATCACGTTGACACTTGCTCGCGTCGCACTGGAGAGGACGGCTAACGACCGGCGTTGACCGTGAGGCGGAGAAAAGCTTCTTCGAGGGTTTCCTGCGTGGGCGTCACTTCATAGATCCTGATTCCATGGCCCACCAGTAAAGCGTTCACGTCGCTGATGTGCTCAGGCTCAGCATCTACATGAAGATACGCAGCGCCATTTCGGCTGACGGTTATACTTGGATCCTCTCCCAGTAGCTGAAACGCGACCGCCGGGTCATCAACCTTAAGCTTGAATCTGGTTGTGGGAGCGACGAGCGCCGCCGGTTCACCTTCATAAAGCAAACGCCCTTCGTGAATTATTCCCACTCGATTACACAGTTGTTCAACTTCCGCGAGGAGATGACTCGACAGCAACACAGTTAGCCTTAGTTCGTCTCGTAATCGTCTAATCAGTTGTCGCGTCTGTTGGATTCCCTGTGGATCGAGACCGTTAGTCGGCTCGTCGAGAAGGATCAGGTGGGGGGTGGGCAGAAGTGCCTGCGCGATTCCCAAACGTTGGCGCATGCCGTATGAAAACACCTTCACCGGATCGTTAGCTCGCTCTTTCAAACCCACGATTTCGAGTACTTCTTCGACACGCTTCGAGACAACACCACCAGACAAAGACGCCAGCAGTTGCAAATTCCGGCGCGCGGAAAAGTTTTCGTAAAAGGCCGGCGTCTCGATGATCGCGCCTATGCGTGAGCGTGCGCGCAGGTACTCCCAGCGTACACCCTGAACCGGAAACTGAATTTTACCGGACGTGGGTCTTATCAAACCGAGGAGCATTCTGAGCGTAGTCGACTTCCCTGCTCCATTCGGACCGAGAAAACCGTAGATGTCGCCCTTCTCGACGTGCAAAGTCAGCCGATCAACCGCCGTGCGACGGCCGAAACGTTTAGTGAGATCCTGCGTCTGAAGGATTACGTCAGCCATTTGTTCAGAGACCGACTTCCACGACGAGGGGCCAGTGGTCCATGCGGCCCACCGCGGCGTCGCGCAAAACCTCGGCGCGTTTGGCACGCTCAACACGTGCCGGACCAAAAATGTAATCGATACGCCGATCGTTGATCGCCGTATCGCCGGCGTCACGTCCAAGATCGCGAAAGCTGCGAAGGATATGACTGTACGACTCGCTATCGTGCTTCACATTGTCGGTGTAGAGATTCGTTTCATTAGCCGCCTTGAGTTCAAAGTTGAAATCACCCGCAAGGAAAACTTCTGTTGACTGCATGCGAGACTGTGCCCATTCCATTAGACCTTCGGTATAACGCCTGCGCCGCGCTGCATTGAACGCATCGGCGTGCGCGCTCAAAAAAACGACTTGCGGCGCGCCGGCGTGTGGTCTGAATAAAGCTCCGAGCGCATAACGATTGCCCGCTTCCACTGGAGTAAATACGGCTTGAGTATCTTTAACCAGAACAGCCTCGAACCGATCGCCCTGCCCTTGTTGGGCGACTTCGCCACGATAGCGCCCGTGTAACAGTCCCAGCAGGATCTTTAGCTGTTCCTTTCCAGTCAGCTCCTGTAGTGCAACTGCATCCGGATCGGCCTTCAGGATTACTTCAGCGACGGCGGGCAAGTCTTTCGTGTGCGCGCGCGTGTCATCTTCAAGTTCGGCGTAACCGATATTCCAGGTCAGCAGACGCAACGAACGCTCGGTGTCTGTCGACGCTGTTTCCTCGGAACTGCGCGGCTGCGCGAAGTGATAAGCGCCCGCCACCATCAGGCAAAATAAGACTGCGAGGACTACTTTCACCCACATCTCAGGAAAGAATGTCCTTTCGCTCGAAGATCACGACGGTCGCCAGCAACAACCCCGCGGTATACGCGCCGCACACACATGCGTAATGCCAGAAACTCTGCCAGGGAATATCCGGCTTGAATACATCGCGCCAGAAATCCATGTCAGTCGTAAAAAAGTACGGTCTTAGATGTTCAAAAAACTCTACGCGTCCAACGATGTAGAGAGTCAGATACACGGCGATGGTGGTAACGATGGCCTGTACCGGTGACTCAAAAATTACGGAACACAGGAGGGCCAGAGAAGCTATGACGAGCAGGGCCCAGGTGCCGGAGCCCGCGGCGTAGGCAAACCGCAGGAGTGCCTCATTGCGCATGATTTTTCCGGGAGCGTCTACTAAATTGAGTGGGCCCGGGTAGAGTTCGAGATTGCCCCAACCGACAAAAATTAATCCGATCAGGAGGTTGAAAGCGATAAAGAAACTCAGCAGGAGTGCAGCGTGTAATGCCGTCACCAGAAACTTCGAGAGGACGAGAGATGCGCGAGAGATCGGGCGGGTGCATATCATTCTCAAGGTGCCGGAGCGGGCCTCGCCTGCGATTTGCACTCCGGCGCTCATCGCTACGAAAATCGGGAGCAGCAAGGTAAAGGAGAACAGAACTGAGTAAAGGGCAAACGTCAGCCCGTTGAAATATTGTTTCGACTCGTAGGTGTATTTGAACTGCTCGACGGCCTGACCGCCCGCCTTTCGTTCGGCGTAGGTATAAAACCCCCAGAGCATCAAAACAACAAAACCGATTAAGGCGACAAATGACAGGTAAAAGCCTTTCGAGCGAAACAGCTTTTCCAGTTCCAGCTTAAGTAAAGTGAGCATGACTCAAACCTCTATTCGGGCACCATATAAAAACGCCGGCGCCATCACCACTGTGCTAACCACAGCGCCCAAGTGTGGCTGTCGTAATTCTCTGCAACTTTTTTTTGCCTAATACGTCTTAATTGACTTAACTTCAATTCCGGCAACAGCCGGTTACAGCCTCAAAAAGGAGAACCACCAGTGCTTAAAATAACAGCTCTTAAAGGAATGTTCCGTCTCGCGGTACTTTGCTTAGTCGCACTTTCCAGCGCCGCGGTTGGCTTCGCGCAGGCGGAGCAACCCGACCTTACCATCGACGCCGCCACGCGAACACAGGTAATCGATGGCATTCTGAAACGGCTTCATGATTCGTACGTGTTTCCGGATGTCGCGAAGAAGATGGAGCAGTCGATTCGTGAACGTGTAGATAAGAAGGAATACGATCAGATAACGAGCGCGAAGCAGTTTGCGACGACGTTGACGAACGATCTGCAAGCGGTCAGCAAAGACAAGCACCTGCGCGTCCGCTATTCGCATACGTCCATTCCCGAGCGCGGACCGCAGCGTGAGCCGACGGCGGAAGAGCGTGAACAGAGACGACGCGAATTAACCTGGATGAATCATGGATTCGCAAAGGTGGAACGCCTCCCGGGCAACATCGGCTATCTTGAATTCTTCAATTTTATGGATGAGGAACAGGGGGCCGACACAGTTGCCGCGGCCATGAATTTTATCAACGGCACTGAGGCATTGATCATCGACATGCAAAATAATGGCGGCGGAAACCCGGCGATGGTGGCCCTCGTCTGTTCTTACCTGTTCGGTCCTGAGCCGGTCCATCTCAATGACCTTTACTGGCGTGAGGGTAACCGGACGCAGGAGTTCTGGACTAAAAAAGAAGTGGCAGGCAAACGTTACCTGAACAAAGACGTGTATGTACTTACCAGCAAACGCACGTTCTCAGGCGCCGAAGAGTTCACTTACAACCTGAAGAATCTCAAGCGCGCGACGATCATCGGCGAGACGACCGGGGGCGGCGCACATCCCGGCGGAGGTTTCCGCATAAGTGAGCATTTCGGAATGTTTGTGCCGACCGGACGCGCGATCAGTCCCATCACCAAAGGCAATTGGGAAGGCACGGGCGTGACGCCTGATGTCGCGGTGCCTGCCGACCAGGCTTTGCTCGTCACTCGCATAATGGCCCTCAAGAAAATTCTGCCGACCTTAACGAATTCAAACCTGAAAGCAGGGGGAGAAAACGAGATTCAGAAGCTTGAGAAAGAGCTGGCGGCGATGAAAGCGAAAAGCTAAACAGGAGAGTGCATGCCGACTCGAATTGTGCAGTGCAGGAAGTTTTTGTGGCTTGCGGTCGTAATGTCGTCTGTTTTCACCGTGATGACAGCGACCGCATTAGCACAAGCAGACGTCGAAGAGAAAAACCGCCGGACCGTTCAAACTGCTTTCGATAACTGGCGGCGACGTTCCGGAACCATCTTTGATTTACTCGCTTCAGACGTAAAGTGGACCATTATCGGCGCGTCGACGGCTTCGGGAAACTATCAAAACCGTCGCGATTTCATGGACCAGGTCGTCGTCCCCTTCAACGCCAGACTCTCGACGCCGCTCGTGCCGACAGTCCGGGCAATTTACGCGGATGGCAATATGGTGATCGTGCTGTGGGATGGAGCGGCCATGGCCCGCGACGGCAGGTCGTATGAGAATACCTATTCCTGGTATCTGAAGATGCGTGACGGGAAGATTATCAGCGCCACCGACCTCTACGATCCGATTGCGTTCAACGATTTATGGAAACGAGTCAGGCCCGTCTACTGAGCAATGACTTATGTGCCTCTTTATGGCTAAATAGCACAAGCCGCCGGCAACTCTCAACACTGGAGGACGTCAATGAAAATCAAAGTCTTGAGTCTGCTATTACCGCTCTTGTTACTTTTTCCTTTTTCAGTTTTCGCGCAGAAAAGCGCGCCGTCGAAGACAGCATTGCCGCCCCTCATTCCGATGAAGGATTTCTTTCGGAATCCCGTCAAGGTTGCATACTCGCTTTCGCCAAATGGTGAATACATGGCGTTTATGCAGCCCTGGGAGAATCGCCTGAACATCTTTGTCGAGAAGATCGGGACCGGCCAGGCCACTCGCGTGACCAGCGCAAAGGCCCGCGACATCTCCGGCTACGCCTGGAAGGGCGACAATCGCATCGTCTACATACAGGACACGGGCGGCGATGAAAACTACCGGCTTTATGCCGTCAGTATCGACGGATCGAACCCCAAAGATCTGACTCCGTTTGAAAAGGTTCGCGCGCAGATTATCGATCGACTTGAACAGAACGAGAACGAAATCCTCGTCAGTCTCAACAAGCGCATTCCACAGGTCTTCGACGTCTATCGCATCAACGTAAACACCGGCGAGATGCAGATGGTCGGCGAAAATCCCGGCAACTACACCGGCTGGAGCACTGACTGGGACGGAAAACTCCGCATCGCGATAACCACCGATGGCGTGAATAGCACGTTGCTATTTCGCAATTCCGAGACAGAGAAATTCGCGCCGCTCGTCACAACTAATTTCAAGGAGACGATTGCTCCGTTATTGTTCACTCCTGATAACAAACAGTTGTATGTCGCCACGAACCTCGGTCGCGATAAGACGGCGATCGTTAAGTACGACGTCGAAAACAAGAAGGAACTCGAAAAGATATTCGAGCATCCTGAAGTGGATGTGACGAATGTTCTCAGTTCTCGCAAACGCCGCGTGATTACCGGCGTCTCTTACACCACCGACAAAACTCAATACCACTTCATCGACAAACAGCGAGCGGAGCTGCAAAAAGATCTCGAGCGTCGTCTGCCGGGTTTTGAAGTGCGTCTGGCCGGTTGTAATCGTGAAGAGGACAAGTGCCTGGTGCGAACGGTCAGCGATCGATCACTCGGCGCTTACTACTTCTACGATCTGAAGTCGAAAGACTTCCGCAAGCTCGCCGATGTAAGTCCCTGGTTGAACGATCGGGATCATGGCGCCGATGAAACCTATCAAATACCAGAGTCGCGATGGACTGACGATTCACGGCTATTTGACACTTCCCAAGGGCGTGCCGGCCCGCAATCTGCCCGTGGTCGTGAATCCGCACGGTGGTCCATGGTATCGGGACCAGTGGGGCTACAACCCGGAAGTTCAATTTCTGGCGAACCGTGGGTACGCCGTGTTGCAGGTTAATTTCCGCGGCTCGACCGGATATGGACGCAAATTTTGGGAGGCCAGCTTCAAACAATGGGGTAAGTCCATGCAGGACGACATCACGGATGGTGTCCAATGGTTAATCAAGCAAGGTATCGCCGATCCCAAACGCATCGGCATTTACGGCGGCAGCTACGGCGGCTACGCAACACTTGCGGGGCTGGTTTACACGCCTGATCTGTACGCAGCGGGAGTTGACTACGTAGGCGTCTCAAACCTGTTTACATTTCTCAAAGCGATTCCGCCGTATTGGAAGCCGTATCTGGAAATGCTTTATGAAATGATTGGACATCCGGAAAAGGAGAAGGATCTTCTGACGGCGGCTTCTCCGGTTTTTCATAGTGACAAAATCAAGGTGCCGCTTTTGATTGCGCAGGGCGCCAACGATCCGCGCGTGAACAAGGCGGAATCGGACCAGATGGTCGAGGCGCTGAAGAAACGCGGCATCGAAGTGCCTTACATCGTGAAGACAAACGAAGGACACGGCTTTTCGAATGAAGAGAACCGGTTTGAGTTTTACCGCGCGATGGAAGAGTTTTTAGGAAAGCATCTCGGCGGCAGAGTCGAGAAAGCCAGCGACTGAAGGGCTAACGCAAAAACCTTAAACCCAACATTCTTTGGCTCGCAATCGCCTACGGAGGTTGAGGTAGAGGGGGATTTATTCCAATCCTCCTTTGCGCTTTTTGCATCTTTGTGTGAGGCAGCTTGTTTAAATGTGTGCGCCTACAAACCTAACTCCGGGTCAGTCTTCAGCGTTCGGCCTACTCAGATGGTGAACTACGAGGAATGTAGCTGGTTTGAGGATGGAACAACGCCAGTATTAAACGCCGGACAAGTCACCCTTCGTTTTCTGAAAAAGTGTTGTTCTCCGAAACTTTCGCGATGAGTGCTACAGCGGTTGAAACGACGTTCGGCGACTGCAAGATGTTTGCCACTTTAACTCGAAACTCATCGTCTGTATCGGCTCTAGAACTTGGTTTCTCGAATCTTCTGTCCGTTTGATGGTCAGTTTCGAGAAAATCTTGAAATTTGAAGTCGCTCGCGTATTCGTCTAGGAATACGGGATACGGAAACATCTCATTATGAGCGGCTCGTAGTATTCCCCATCGAAAGTTCTGCAATGCAGGAACAACAATCTCAAGCTTAAGAATTCTTACTTGCTTATTTTCACCGTTGTACTGTTCAGATCTTTCGAAAAAAGTTTTCTCAACTCTCCCCAGTAATACTCCTGATGTCTGTCCCTCCAACGCATCAGCTTGTTCTCTTAGGATCGTATAGGGTGAGACAATACCGGGCTTTATTGCGTCGGACCACAAGCTGCTCATGTCCTATCCTTTCAAGATGCAGACTATTAAAAATGGAAGCTCGCAAGGAGTGGTAGGTGATCCGACAAGTGCTCGACATCAGGCATACCATGGTGGTTAACCAGCGAATGCGAACCATCTGAGTCCAATATGACCACGTCCTTCAGTTTTTCAATTAGTGGGGCTCTGATGAGAATCTGATCAAAGAGCGTCCAGTAAGTATTATTTGTCACACTACTTCTCCAATAATAACTTCCTGCTGGTCCTGGCGTGCGGTCACCGAACAAACCCCACATAGGGTTATAAAATCTTCGCCTCGGCCTCTCACGGAATTTTCTGTCAGGACGGGAGGCGAGTTCGACCGTCATATAGCCGGGGATTGCCAGATCATTTGTCATGCCGGGATCGTAAGGGTGCATGTTGAAATCACCCACCAAGATTGATGTACTGTGTCCTCTTTCTTCTTCAAAGAGATCGAATTGTTCGACTATTTCTTTCACAGCCAGGGCCTGTGTAGCCTCGCTGGCTCCCCCACTTTTGCCGATGAGATGCACCCCACCAATGATAATAGGTAAAGGACGCTCTATGGTCCAGATAGACAAATCTTCTCCGACACTAGCAAGACGATGAACGATATCGTTCTCTGGTAAAGAGGTAAAGGCCGCCACCTTACCTTCGATATTGTTGACGTGCCGAAAAGCTTTGCCGTTTTTTGTAATCTCGGCATTAATAAAATCTAAATTGGAGGTACCTGCAGACCTCAAATTGCGCGGGTACTCTGCCAGTAGAACAAGATTAACTTGGTGATTTCGGATCAAGCAATCCAGGTGAGTTATCGCAGCTTGGTTCTTTCCAAGGTTCCAGAATAAAAGATTAAGCACGTTCTTGGGTTTGAAATATACTTGGTTTACCGCATCGCCCAGCCTCCCAGTCCAATACTTGTGACTGAGCACAAGTTTTCCACATAAACTGGTCACCTACAATGAGACGGCTTGGTTGGTACGTCACGATTTGTTAGCGAACTGTTCCAACTGATTCGCGAAGAGAGTTAGGGCTTGCTTTACTGAGGCGTTTTCTAACGACCACCGATTCCAGAGTGCGATTGTTTTAGCCTGATCGAGTTTAACTTCGTAAGCATGTCGAAACAGGTGACGAAAGCCAAGCAGATCTGCCAGCACTGAGCGCAGTTGTTCCGGCAACACGGCGGGCCTTAAAGGTTGGATCTCTAAAAACATTTTCTCGAGTAGTTCGCGATGCCAACGCGTACGATCACGCACGTGATTCTCAAAGCTCAATGAGATCTGTTCGAAACTGTTCTCCAATGCGTTGTAGATGTTATGCAGCGAGTACCCGAGGGACTCCAACTCGGCTCGACTCAATTTATCGAGGTTGAATCGAGAAACATGACTTTCAATACGATCGATCGCCCCAAGAGCGTTCCGAATAAACGCTGCCAAAGTCAGAGCACTGTTGGAATCAATTCTCATCAAGAATAATCCCGTGCTCAAGAATTTGCTGGCGTAAAAGTGGCGCGCAACTTTCTAATTCGACGATATCAACGGGACGAGGCAGAACTTGCAACAAATGACCCACGCTCCCAAATAACCGATCTCCGGGAAGTCCTTCAACAGCAAAATCAAAGTCTGAATGCACTGTGGGTCGACGGCCCTTTGCTAATGAGCCAAATAACCATACCCGCCTGGCCCCTTGTTCTCGCAAAAACCTTGCGGCCAGCCGTATATACTGCTCGTCATCGCTACTGAGAGATGCAGGCAACGTACGAGATGGGATTTCTTTAGGCGAAAGCGTCATATCGCGGATTATTGCATGTGCTCTAAATCCCAACAAGAATCAATCCGCTCTACAGCCGTTCCCGCTCAAGATGTTTGGAGCGCGGAGTCACTGCCACTTAAAGATCTTCAGTGCAATAACAAAACTGACAAGACACCAGGCAAGCAGCACGGCGATCGGCATCCAGTTGGACGAAAGCGCGGCGCCTTCGTTCATCACCGACCGGAGCACGGAGTTTAACGCAGTCAGCGGCAAAGCTTTGATGAACGGTTGCAGCACTTGCGGAAAGCGTTCCGAGGAGAAGAACGTGCCGGACAACAACCACATCGGAAGCATGATGAAGTTCATCAAGCCTGACACTCCTTCAATCGTCGTCGGTCGCGCCGCCACGAGCAATCCGAGGCCCGAAAAAGTAAAACCGCCAAGCACTGTAATTAAAGCAAGACTCAGCCATGACCCTCGCACTGTAAAATCAAAAACAAGCCACGCGAAGACAATCACCGCCGCCACTTCAAGCACCAGAAACACGAGACGCGATAACATGAATGAAAACAGATAATGCGAACGCCGCATCGGCGTTGCCGCAAAGCGCTTCAGAATTTTTCGCGAGCGCGCGATCACCACCGTGAATCCCAACCCCCACAACCCGCTGCCCATCAGGTTCATTCCGATCAAACCGGGAACCAGAAAATCCACGTAACGAGCGCCTGGTTCAGTAATCTTCTCTTCGCCAATCTTCACCACGTCGGCCCGCCCTTTACCACGCTGCAAAGCATCGTCGACCATGAGCCGCGCTGCACGACTCTCGGGTCGAGTTGGATCAAAACCATATTCAAAAGAGTCGTTCTCTGGTCTAACGACAATGGATACCTTCCCGCTTCTCAAAGCCTGTGCTGCTTCAGCTGGACTCATCACCGTCGCGGTAATTTCAGGAGAACCGGACAACAGTTGCGCAACCTCATTTGCCTTCGAATCCATTGTGGCTTCGATCGCAACGGGCGTTTTATCCGGCGCCGTATTGCGAAAGGCTATGCCAAGCGCAAACGTCATCAACACCGGAAAGATAAAGACCCAGAACACAGCCTCCTTCTCGCGCAGAAACTCGCGCACGCGCGTCGCAGTCAGCTCAAGTAGCGGATGAAGCGACTCAGACGTCACCTGAGGAGTTGTTGGTTCTTTGCGCCTTTGCGCCTTTGTGGGAGAAATCCCAGTTCTTTCTTCAGCCATCGCGCAGCATTCTCCCCGTCAAACTAACAAATACATCTTCAAGCGTCGCTTGATGCGTAGTAAGCGTGACGACTTCCGACTGCTGTCGTTTGATTTCGGCAAGCAATGCAGGCAACGCCACGCCGATCTCTGACACGGTGAGAGCATATATCTCGTTTCGTTTGTGCAAATTCTTCACTGCCGGAAGACTCGTTAACGCATCGTCTGCAAGCGCGCTCGCGACGCTGAATTCTATGACCTGGTCCGCGCCGAGTGATTCAATCAGCTTCGCAGGTGTTCCGAGCGCGATTACCTTTCCATGGTCCATGATGGCGACGCGGTCGCAGAGACGCGTCGCCTCTTCCATGTAGTGGGTGGTCAGGAGAATCGTGCCGCCCCTGGTCCGAAATTTTTCGACAATGTCCCACAGCGAGAGACGCGCTTGTGGATCGAGCCCCGTCGTCGGCTCATCCAGAAACAGGAGTTCCGGATCGCTTACGAGCGCGCACGCAACTGCGAGCCGTTGTTTCTGTCCGCCGGAGAGTTTGCCTACTCGTGAATTTCGTTTTTCCTCGAGCGCGACTGTTCGAATAACTTCGTCAACGCTATGACCGCGTTGGTAGAAACTGCGAAAGAGCCTCAAGGTCTCCACCACGGTCACTTTTTCCGCCAATTGCGTTTCCTGTAATTGGACGCCAATACGTTCGCGCAGCGCTCGATCGTCTCCTTCCTTCCATTTTTGGCCCAGCAACTCGACGGAACCTTCATCCGCCGGCGTGAGGCCTTCGAGAATTTCGACGGTGGTGGTTTTTCCGGCGCCGTTTGGACCAAGCAGACCAAAACACTCGCCCGTGAATACTTCCAGATCGAGTCCATTGACGGCCGTTACATCCGTGAATCGCTTTACGAGATCCGAGCAGCGTAAGGCGACACGCTGCGCGGCGGGCGCAGTTGCGGCCGGTGATGTTTGCGTTGACATAAGCCAAGAGTTGTACCGCTTTCTCCGAGTTGGGACAAGACACGACAGAGAAGTTCATGAAGTGGGGTAATGGTGTGGTTGAACTAACTCGAAGCTCTTGGTCTGGCCGCAGAGCGGCCCAATGTTTATAGCTCGGTCCAATAAGAGTACTCGCTCCGTAGGAGCGACATGTCTGCTGACAAAGATAAACATGCGGCTCCTCCGGAGCCGGACTCTAACGTTACCAGGAATCTATAAACATTTGGTCCCTACGGGACCGACAGCCTTGTGCGCCAACACATCATTACCCACTATTGAAGTCCAAACCTTCTCTCAGAATTTCTTCATCGCGTTTCATAAAGAATTCACGCCGGTTTCAAGACTTCCCTGTTCCACTCGCTGTATCTTCCGCGCCTCGAAACCCCGCGGATTACGCCGCTCCGAAATTCCACCAGATTCTGAAGGAGACAGATGATGTTCCAAAGTAAGTTCAAGCATTCGTTAATCACGTTGTTCGGCCTCGCCGCACTCGCACTCTTCACCGCCTCGCCGGCTTATAGCCAGGAGAAGGTCATCGTAACCAACACAACCTCGGAGCCAGTGCCGACAGTGGCACAAGGGACCACCAAGATCGCCGGAACTATTACGGTGGGCAACACGGCAGCCGCGCCTGCTTTGGTCCGCGACGTAAACGCCGCGTCGGCAACGCATGTCGGTCGGAAGGCCAGCGAGATCGTTAGCCTTAGCGGTCTTTTCAATAACACGGGCGAGATCTTTTTCATGAGAACACTTCCTGACGGCAAGGCCGAGGCATCATTCACTATTCCGGCCGGCAAGGTGCTCATCATAACCGACGTCAACTGGCAGATTGACTCGGGAAACCCCGGAACTGTTGTACGGTTGTTACTGAGGATCGAGAACCTTGCGAACCCGATCTTTATCCGTAATGTTCACAACTCCGTGCTGACGCTCAACAGCGCTGGAGTAAATGTAGTGAATGAGCGTTTGGGGACCGGGATTGCTGTTTCCTCCGCGGCGAAAATTACGGCCCACCTGACTGCTCCGACGGGAGCCCTAGGCGGACTTTTTCTTATCGGTTACCTCGTGCCGGAAGAATAAAGCTCGCGGCGTTTTTCAGGCTAGGGCGTAAACGGACCGGTTCCGTTTGCGCCCTTTGCGCTTTGTCTGAAACAACTTGCCTGGGTCTATTCCTCTTTGCTGCAAATCGGCGTAATCTCTGATCGATTTCAATCCTTAGGAGGGCTTCATGAAGGCTCGGCAAAGAGTCGCGTTGTGCTTCGTATCGCTAATGACTCTCTTCAGTCTGGCTACTGCAACGCTCGCTAGCTGTCCGGGAAGGGGAATCGGTCCGCCATGCCAGGAGTACTGGCAAGCTGATGCGGTGTTTATTGCGGTGGCAAATAGAGTTGTCAACGTGCGCGATGACACTCCTGGGCTTGGACCATACGTTAAAACCACCGCGTACTTCACGATAGAGGAGACTTTCAAGGGAGTTGAAGGGACGGGAATAGTTTTCGATTCACAGTCCTGCGGTTACATATTCGAAGAGGGCACCCGTTACCTCGTTTATGCACATCGCAATGACAATGAACTTCAAGTTCGGATTGGCAACACAAGAACACGACCACTCGCTGAGGCAACCGAGGATTTGCAATACATTCGTGGCTTAGCGACGGCAAAGGACGGTTCGAGAGTCTTTGGAAAAATCATGCAGTTCAGCTACCACATAAAAACCAGCGAGAATGAGAGTGAGCCTAAATATCTACAAGGCATAAAAGTCATCCTGGAGGGAAACAACTATCGGGATGAAGTTGTTACTGACGCCGAAGGCAAATACGAACTGAAGAGTTTACCAGCCGGAACATATCGAATTCATGTAGAGCTTCCGGCTCATCTTACAAACGATACGAAAACGATAACGCTAACTGGCCGCGATTGCCTGCCGCTTGATTTTTACGCTGAGCCCACAGGACAAGTTACCGGAAGGGTCGTGGATAAGAACGGGGAGACGCTGATCCGTGTTCCGGTGTCACTTGTTCTGGCAGACGCAACTTATGAAGAGATTTTTGCGGAAAACAAATCCGTCTGGCCTTTTATGTTGACTAACGTCGACGGACGCTTTCGCTTCTCACGACTGGAGCCCGGTCGCTACCTGCTGATAATTAACCGCACAAAGAAGGAGAGGTTACAAGGAAGGCAAAGAGACCCTGCACTGCCACGGCTGTTTTATCCGGGAGTGATTGATGCGGCTAGTGCCACGGTCATCGTCGTGGGTAAAGACGATGAGCCGCGAGAGTATGACTTTAAATTGCCGATTCCGTAAGTTATGAGATCGCAAATTGCGATCTCAAACTTCAGCCTCTTCTTTCGTCAACCGAAACATAAACTCACCTTCAACGCCCATGACGACCACGCCGACTGCCAAACGTTTTATAGAACAACTGAAAACCCACCAGTCCGCCGCGGAACGCGAGAAGACTCTGCGCTATTTCAAGACCCCAAATAACGGCGAGATCGATCAGTTCATCGGCGTGCGAATGGGCCAGGTCTTTGCGCTTGCCAAAGAGTTCATAGCGATGACGCCAGACGAGATTGAAAAACTCCTCGAAAGCAAGATCCATGAAGCTCGCGCAGGCGCATGCAGCATCATGGATAAGCAGGCACGCAGTAAAAAGATCACGCCCGAACGTCGAAAAGAGCTGTACGACCTTTATCTCAGGCGGCACGACCGCATCAACAATTGGGACCTGGTTGACCTCTGTTCGATTCACGTCGTTGGAGGTTACCTGTTCGACAAGCCGCGCAAGATTCTTTACAAGCTCGCGCGCTCCGGAAACATGTGGGAGCGCCGCACTTCGGTCCTAAGCACTGCGTACTTCATTCGTAAAGGTGAGTTGGACGATACCTACAAGATCTCTGAGATGCTCCTCGGCGACAAGGAAGACCTCGTTCACAAAGCTACCGGCTGGATGCTGCGCTTCGCGGGCGACAAAGACCGGCCGCGGCTACTGAAGTTTTTGGACCAGCACGCCGCCACCATGCCACGCGTGGCCCTGCGTAACTCAATTGAAAAGCTCGACAGGAAGCAGCGGGATCATTATCTCGGACTCAAAACTCAGATAACTTCGAAGAGAATCTGATTTATCGCACGTGTGTTTGCGTTGTGATCGTTAACAGTGACTCTTAAAACATAACGACCCGGCGGAAGTGTTCTGAGCGCCACAGTAGCGCCGTAAGGAATGCGGGCAAGATCGGTTTTGTCTTCGATTGCTATCGGACGAACCGGGCTCGCGATGACGCGCAGGCCGTGGCGCAGAATTTCAATCTGCGAGTCGAGCCTCGGAGCAGTCTCTTTGCCGGCTGTGGGAGCGGCGTTGTAGATCATAGTCAGAAAAGTTAATTGCGATCCTTCAGGAAAGCGCCTGTCCACGCTGAACTGCACTTGTTCCTGAGCACCGTCGCTACTGCTCTGGCCCTGACCCGAACCGACAAATTGTCCACCCACAAGCAGGCTGCTGAGACTGAGTTGCTTTGAACTCAAGTCAGGAATCTCAATCCACTGCGCCGCACTGCCAATGCGACCGCTCTTGTCATCGCGTGCGGCAACTCGCACTTGATAGATCCCTGGTTTCAGCGGAAGTTTATGGCTATACAGGACCGTAGGATTTGTCGTCGTAGCTTTATTAGACAACGGAGTAACGTTAATTCTGGTCTTGAAACTACCTGCTTGCTTTCCTACGTCGTTTAGGACCACACCGGCCAGGTCAATTGCGGCCGGCTGTTTGCCGTCAACACCGTAACCAAGCTCATTGGTTGACATCTGTGTTGCCGTCGTCATAACCGGGCCCGAGCCCGGCACGTCGACGAAGCTGACGGAAAGTTTGGTGGGCAAACTAGTCCGAGCCGAAGGCGCTGACAGCGCTGAAACCAAAGCTGTCTCCAAACCTTTCGAGTTTGTATTGCCAGGTTCTGTTTTGCCGGCTGCGGTGGGCTTAACGTCAGTTTTCGGCTCACTGCCAAAAAATCCACGAGGTAGCCGAACAGTCAATTCCGGACGTCCGGCTATGCTGACTTCGACACGTTTGAACGTTGGTGACTTCTGATCCTCCGTGCTCGGGCGCCATGCCAGGAGATAATAGTTTGAGGTTTCATTAAGTGCGTCGTTGAGCGCGGGCGTTAGTGGCGTATTTATAAATAACTTGCCACCGGTATTCACGGCGAGCGCATTCATGCCGTCTTGAGACGCCGCCATCTCGCCCACATTTGCGCGTGACAACCGTCCCTCCGGATCAGCACGGTTGCTGCTCGCATCGATCATACTAACCAGGCCGCGCGCGTCGAGTGAGTAAACGATCAATCCTCCACGCACCGCGGCGTCGGCAACGTTATTTATCTTCTGGCCAAAACTTGTGCTGCGATCATTCAGGAAAAATCCGTCGGAGATTAGAAAGACTAGTTTACGGCCCGGCATCGGGCTGACTGATCGCATCAGGCTTTCAAGTGCGGCAAGGGTGCCGTTTGTAACTGATTCAGTCTGCCTCAGAAGAAAACTCGCGCGGTCCTTAACTATTCTGCGGGCGGATTCAAGCGTCATTCCCGCGGCGTTAGAACGCTGAGGCTGCCGTTGGTTGGCTGGACCACCGCTGGGCGGGCCTATGCCGCCCGGCACTTTGAAGTTGTTTGCCTTCAGCAGTTCAGTGGCAAAATACTCGGCCGTTGAATGATCGCCCTGCTCGACGCGGATCGCCTGGTACTCGCTCATGGGAACCTGCTCGTGATCGCGAACAGTGTAGGGCCTATGATTGAGACGACTCACCGCCGTTCGCACCACTGGCTTCAGATCCGAGAAGCATTGCAGGAAGCCGATCTGGCCGCTGGATGAAGCAACCGCAACTTGATCCTCGAGCGTCATTTCGTTCTCTACGAATTCCAAAATTCCTTTGCGGGCGCGCTGGACGCTGTCGGCGCTTAAATGCAGATCGTCAACAAAGAAGATGATCGTCCGGCCGCGAATAGAAGGACCACTCGAAGCCGTTGTCGTGACAGGATTCGCTGCGGATGTTTCCAGCTTGTCCTCACGCATAGAGCCGGCAATCACGTGTTCCACGAAGGCCGGAACGACTGGCTGGCCGTCCACTTTCAGGATGAACTGGTCCGGCTTTAGCGCGTCGACGAATCGTCCCTGCTTATCAACAACCACGACGCCCGTTTGGACCAGCTCCGTCGTGACGCGTATTACATCATCGGCAGGCTGTTGTGATTGCTGGGCGAAAGCGAGTGGTGTCAAAAACAGTGACAATATGATGGCGAAGCAAATCGTGCGGCAACCCGTCATAGAAAGACCCCTTTGTTTCGTTGCTACGTGGCAGGATAATTCGAAGTCCTTTTTTCAGCAACGAAACCAGGGTGGTACGCGCGCATCGTTTTTAGAATAAGATGGGAACATGATGAAGCCACTTTTCAATGTCGCCGCGGTTATCGGAATCCTGCTCTTAGCGTCCGCGCAAGGATCGATATCCTCTGCGCCGCAACGGAAAGTCGCCGATCGCAAAGAGGTGAAGGTCTACCTCTATCACGATCCCGGCGAAGTCATTGATCTTGCCCCGGTGACGCGTTCGGTGAACGCGGCCGCGCCGGCGCGGCCCGCTATCGAAGCGCTACTCAAAGGACCTACGGCTGCGGAAAGGCGAAGTGGTTTTGGTCCACTGGCAAGCGCGAGGGAGTTTCGTATCGGCTCACTGAAGATTAGCCGTGGGACCGCGCGAGTAAACTTCGTCACGACTCGCCGCTGGGCCGGATGGCCAGGCGATCTCGCTCCAGTTAGATTCAAAACAGCCGTCGAGTTAACTCTGAAACAGTTTCCATCCGTGCAACGCGTGATTGTGTCACTCAACGGGGATGAGAAGTTCTACAGCGAACGCGGCTAAAACGGAAGCTTCTAAACGCCTGCCGAATTAATCAAGATAACGTGAGGAATGAGGCGTAATCATCTTCGGTAAATAGTTTATGAAACTTACACGCGACATTCAGAGCCTCAGCACATTTAAACGCGACACCGCGAAGATCGTGCGCCAATTGAAGAAGACCGGACAGCCGGTTGTCTTCACGGTCAATGGCAAAGCTGAGCTGGTGGTCCAGGACGCTGCGAGTTATCAGAAATTACTTGAAACGCAGGATCGGATGGAAGCGATTGAGGGCATCAGGCGTGGGCTGGAAAGTATGAAACGGAATCCAGGCAAACCGGCTGAAAAGTTCTTTCGGGAGTTTTTCGCTGAAAAAGGCATTTCTGAGCGCGAATGAAGCGTTACGATTTTGTCTTCGAGGAATCGGCGCAGAAAAGCGTGCGAGAAATCATGCGATTGAGCGGAACAGTCCGGTATGGGAGAGTTTTCAAAATGGTTACTGCCTGAGGATCAGAAAGAACTCTTCGACTACCTTTTCGCCATCGCTCTGAACATAGTCTTTCTCGCGCTCACTGCACTACTCCTTTGGCCGCTGGGCAGGGCCATAATCGCCTTGCGCCTGGCGAAGGGTTATTGGATTTTTTGGGCCATCCTCATTGTCACCGCCTCTGTGCTGGTGCTGGCCCAACGTATCTTCCGTATGGATCTGTACTCACGCTCTAACGCGTACGTGATCTCCGCCTTAATCCTGAGTGGTTTTCTACAGGTGGGGTGGTCGGCCTTTGTCGCGCTCGTCATAGATAACTCAGTAACCGGCGCGCCCTTTTGGAAAACAATAATCTTGTATGGCGTCGGGGTCTTTTCGAGTTACGTCGCGTGCGTCATAGTATCTGCCTTTTACATGGGAAGCCTCTACAGAATGGTCAACGTGGTTCTGGCAATTGTCAGCTTTTTTGTCTTCAGCATCTGGCCGGCAGCGGGGGTCGCGATATACGGTTGGTTCTTCAATTACTTTTGAGACGACCTCAAAATCTCTTCTAGGTTTTGACAGATTCAAACATGTATGCAAAATGAAACCCATGAAGGAATCGAAAACCTCAAAACAAATCAAAGTTGAACGCCCTCGCCGCGTCACAATTTCGCGGGAGGCGGCACTGAAGCGAATGAAAGAGCTTCCCGAAGCGAAAGGAGCAGTTCCTTGCCACTGCTCGCGCGAACAAGAGTTGAGGTCTATCTGCCTGACCTCCGGTCACCTCGATATCGAAACTTATTGCGGTCTTGAAGAAGAGTCACGCCTCGGCGGGGCTAGCATCTTGAGAAGCCTGGAAGGCCGCTATCAATTTTGAGCGGACCTCGTTTTCACTGCTAGTTTTCTATTACGATTCGGCCCCGCGCTTTTCCAACTCATTAGCGAAGAGAATCAACGCTTGCTTCACCGAAGCGTTCTCATGTGACCAGCGACTCCAAAGGGCGAGTGTTTTGGCTTTGTCGAGTTTTAACTCATACGCATGTCGAAACACATGACGGAAGCCAAGTAGCTCTCCGAGGACTGAGCGCGCTTTTTCCGGTAGCACAGCGGGTCGCAAAGATGTGATATCCAGAAACATCTTGTTAAGTAACTCTCGGTGCCAACACTTTCTGATCGTGCACGTGGTTCTCAAAGCTCAGCGAAATTTGTCTAAAGCAGCTCTCTAATGCGTTGTAAATGTTATGCATCGAATACCCGAGTGAATCCAACTCGGTGGGACTCAAGTTGTTGAGGTCAAATTGAGACACATGCTCTTCAATGCGGGCAATCGCCGCAAGATCGCTACGAATCAAGGCAGCCAAAGTGAGCGCGGCTTTAAGGTCAATTCTCATCGTCAAGGATAATTCCGTGCTCAAGAATTTGATCACGTAAAAGTGACGTACAGGTTTCGAGTTCTACGATATCGACTGGACGAGGCAAAATCTGCAGCAGATGGCCCACGCTTCCGAAGAATCGATCTGAAGGCAGTCCCTCAACTGCAAAATCGAAGTCTGAATGGGCGGTCGGTCGACGACCTTTAGCTAATGAGCCGAATAACCAAACTCTTCTGGCTCCTTGTCTTCTAAGAAACGTCGCGGCTAATCGTATGTGTCGCTGGTCATCGCTGCTGAGGGATGCCGGCAAGGCACGCGCTGTACTGTCGTCAGCGGAAAGCTTCATATCGGGATTATTACACGCGCCCCAAATCCTAACAAGATAGTCTCAAAATCGTATTTTGAATCCGAGATTCGATGAGTTAAAAGAGATAGGAGATAAGGATCGTAAAACCGGGATTCAAGGAACTATCCGTTTAGACCATGCCAAAGCAACGGCGGATTATAATCGTCGCTGGACCAAATGGCGCCGGCAAGACAACTTTCGCACGCGAGTACCTGCTGAAGGAAGCGCATTGTCCCGACTTTGTTAATGTAGATCTTATCGCGGCGGGATTATCGCCGTTTGATCCGGATCGTGCGGCGATTCGAGCGGGGCGAATTATGTTGTCTGAGATCCAACGCCGCGTTCGCAAGGGTGAAAGCTTTGCATTTGAAACGACGTTGAGCGGCACGGTTATGCGCGGATGATTCCGGATGGCGAAGCGCGGGTTATCGCGTGCAAGCTCATATTTCTGAGTCTGCCGAATCCGGAGATTGCGATCGCGCGCGTCGCTGCGAGAGTGGCCCAGGGTGGTCATCATGTGCCGAGCAATGTTATTCGTCGGCGGTTTATCTCCGGTCTAGGTAACTTTCAAGAGATTTATATGGGCTTGGTAGATAAGTGGTGGTGTTATGATAATTCAGGCAATACACCGCAATTGATTTCAGAGGGAGTAATGCGAGGTAGTCGATGAGTCGTCGAGTCACTTCTCAGTCAAGCGAAGCACAAGATATCTCGCGCGCCCTGCGCCGCGCTGCACGGAAAGCGCTGGAACTCGGACTCAAAACCGGAACGCCAGTTTATGTAATGAGAGACAACAAGATCGTAGACCTCACGAAGGACCAACCAACCACGAGAAAGTCGCGGTCAAAGCGGACTTCATCGAGAGTTTCACCTAAGTAATTTATAAATCCCTTAATATGTTTGGGGAAAGAGCATGTCATCCGGCGTCTTCGTCGAGGCGTTTGGATCTGATCCACTGCCCAATGCCCCACGCGAGGCGTCTCCACGCGGAACAATCTTCGTGGCCCACGCGAAGCGGAGTGTCGAGCCCACCGACGACGGCTTCCGTTTCGTTTGGAACGCCAAACAGTCCTAAGTACCGAGCGCCGCGCCGAAGAAACAATCCTTCAAGGACGGTGGCACCTGGATCTCCGGTCACGTCCCTTCCCAACTCCTCCAGCGTTCGCCGGCGTTCGAGCCCGGACGGAACCGTTTCATCGCCCGGGCGACTCTCTTCCAAACCCACCGGATCCTGGGCCATGATCCAGTCAGACCCAATGAACTGTAGCGCGAGATCATCAACGCTCATGCCCCCTTTCGGCAGGAAGTCGAAACTGGGTTCGGCCAGCGCGAAGAACGGCACGTCATCGTCGAACTCATACACCATCCGGCCTTCAATGTTTCCGATCGGCCGCAGCGTGAACGGCCATGTCTCGGAAACCGATGACCAAGTCGTCTTCCTCGCCGAACTCATAGAAGAGATACTCGTTCAAATCTCGCTCGATGCTGCTCATGACGTTGACCTTCAAGATGGTGGTCCATTCTCAACCGCAACTCTCGTCTGCTGGACCAGTCGATTCTCCACTCATTCGAAATCGATGTCCGTCAAGATCTTCGACGAGCATCTCGCGAGTTTGCCAGGGAAAATTTGTTGGTGGGTTTACAATCGTGGCGCCACTCTTCTTGTACTCTTCATATAGTGCGTCCACGTCATGCAGGAAGATCGACATCCACGTTCCGGGTTGTCCCTGACCGCCCTGACACAGGAAGATCTCGATCTTACCGCGTCCGACACAGCCAAAATCCGGCGGGTCGCCCCAGTCCCACTTCTTTTCAAAGCCGAGTTTTTGAACGTAATAATCCATCGATGCCTGAAAGTTCTTCACGTTGAGGATCGGGATGGCACATTGGAATTCGTTCATTTTTCACTCCTCTAGTTTGGGAATGTTGATTGCGCAGAGAGTGTAGCCGCTGTCAGAATCCATGTTCAAGACAGTCACACGCACGAAACAAAGGAGAGCATCTGTTTTGAAAAGAATACTGGGTTTCGTTTTGTTTCCGTTGATAACGACCTGTTCCTGCAACGCTGCCACTCAGACCACGAATCGGCCGGCGAGTAGCCCAACGCCAACAGCTTCTCAACAAGCAAAACAAAATGACGAACTGCGAAAGCAGCTCGAACAGATTGCGTCTGATGCCAGGGGACGCGTCGGTGTGGCAGCGGAAGTTCTGGAAACCGGGGAATCGATCTCGCTAAATCCGCAAGAGCATTTTCCGATGCAAAGCGTTTACAAACTGCCGATCGGGATGGCAGTGCTGGCCCAGGTTGATAACCGGAAGCTGAATCTTGAACAGCGAGTGCGGGTTGAAAAAAGTGAGTATGTGCGGCTTGGGCAACACAGTCCAATTCGCGATAAAAATCCTAATGGCGTTGAGCTCAGCCTCAGCGAAATCTTGCGACTCGCGGTGTCGGAAAGCGACGGCACCGCTTCAGATGTACTACTCAGACTCGCCGGAGTTGAATTTGTCACCAAATACCTGAACGAACTCGGTATCAATGAGATCCTGGTTGCGAATAGCGAAAAGGAGATCGGAAAAGATTGGGAAACACAGTATCGCAACTGGGCTTCGCCGCAGGGAGCGGTGCAGTTGCTGCGCGCCCTGCACGAACGACGTGGGCTCTCGGAACAAAGTCAGCAACTCTTATTGAAGTTGATGACGGAAACGCCAACGGGCCCACAGCGACTGAAAGGACTGTTGCCGAAAACGGCGGTTGTTGCACATAAGACCGGAACGGGTGGCACTTCCGAGGGCATCGCGTCAGCGACAAACGATATCGGACTCATCACCTTACCGAACGGACGACACCTGGCTATCGCTGTCTTCGTGTCCGACTCTCGGGTCGACCTTGCAACGCGCGAAAGAGTGATCGCGAGGATTGCGAAAGCGCTTTGGGACGCGTACAGCCAGCCATGAGTTCAGGCCACAAAAAGCACAAAGAACACAAAAGAAATTTCTGAAACAATTTGTGATTTATGTGCTTCTTTGTGGCAAGGATAATGTTTGGCGTCGTTTCGGAAAGCTAACATGACAATACCGCAAGGAATTATCGTTAGAACCCCTCAATGTCTTTGACGCCACTCAAGATCATTATCTCTGCCAAGGCCGGCGCGGGCGACAACCACAATGCGCGCGAACTCCTCACCCGAACCCTGAACAAAAATGGGGTCGACGCAGATATCTCGCTCGCTCATAGTGGCGCCGAACTAACAGAACTCGCGCGCGAGGCTGCGCGCGGTCCTTATAAAGCAATCGTGGCCGGCGGAGGCGATGGCACCGTCAGTTCCGTAGCCGCGACGCTCGTCGATACAGACAAAGCCCTCGGAGTCCTGCCGCTCGGCACGCTAAACCATTTCGCCAGAGACTTGCGCATCCCTTTCGATCTCCAGGCAGCCGCTGACACTATCGTCTCCGGGCACACTACCGAGGTCGACGTTGCGGAAGTTAACAATCGGGTTTTTCTCAACAACTCGAGCCTGGGTCTGTATCCCATCATCGTCCGCGAACGCGAAAAGCGTCAGCGCCTCGGCTCCGGCAAGTGGCCCGCATTCGTTTGGGCCACAATCCAGGCTTTCCGGCGATATCCATTTCTGGACGTTCGACTCTGTGTTAAGGATCACTTCGTCGATCGCACGACTCCGTTTGTATTTGTCGGGAACAATGAGTATGCAATGGAGTCGTTGAATATCGGTTTGCGCGAGCGCCTTGATCGAGGCGTGTTGAGTATTTACATCACACATCGAGCGAGTCGTTTGAAACTGATCAGTCTTGCGTTTCGTGCTCTAATCGGACGACTTCGTGACGACAAAGATTTTTTGGCTCTGAGTTCCAATGAAGTCAAAATAGAAACACACCGCAAACGTCTCCGGGTTGCTTTTGACGGCGAGATCGAGGTAATGCAAACACCTCTTAGCTATCGAGTCCGCTCGCGTGCGCTCCGAGTAATCGTCCCCAAAGAAGCGGAAGGCTGAATGATCATGCGCACGATACTTCACTTATCTGACTTGCACTTCGGCCGCGTGAATCCTGTTCTCATCGATCCGTTGTTGAAAATCGTGCGCGAAGTTGAACCGGATCTGGTTGCCATCTCTGGCGACCTCACACAGCGCGCGCGTTCGTACCAATTCAAGCAGGCGCGCTCGTTCCTCGATGCACTGCCAAAGCCACAAATAGTCGTGCCGGGAAATCACGATATCCCTCTTCATAATTTGTTTGCCCGATTTTTTGAGCCGCTAACAAAATACAAGCGTTACATCACGGACAATCTTCAGCCCGTTTACGAAGACAATGAAATGGTGATCGTCGGCGTGAACACCGCACGCTCGTCGGTCTTTAAAGGCGGGCGCATTAATCAATCTCAGGTTACGCGTTTGCAGGAAAAGTTTTGCTCGCTCGGCCAGGGGGTCGTGAAGGCCGTCGTGACCCATCATCCGTTTGATTTACCTGAAGGTCACGATGAGAGCGATCTGGTCGGCAGAGCAAGAATGGCTATGACGGGGCTGGCCGAGTGCGGCGCCGATCTATTTCTCGCCGGCCATTTGCACATCAGCCATACCGGTCATACGAAGCGATACGACATTCAAGGACACTCGGCCCTTGTCGTACAAGCAGGGACGGCGACTTCGACGCGCGAGAGAGGCGAAGCAAACTCATTCAATCTTCTTCGCATTGCTTATCCGGAGATAATTGTCGAAAGGTATGCCTGGAAACGGGCCACGATGTCTTTTGTGGTTTCGACTCGCGAGCAGTTCAAGCAGATCGGCGAAGGGTGGATCCGGCCGGGGGAGGATCCCGATGCATTGCTTCCTAAGAAAGCCGTGGACCACGGATGAGCGGGGGCAAGCCCCTCTTCCTGACTTGTTCTAATCTACGCTCACCCGTGGTCCCATGAATCTGTTCTAATCTGCGCTCATCGTGGTCCCATGAACTTGTTCTAAACTGCGCTCATCCGTGGACCCATGGACTTTCTAATCTGCGCTCATCCGTGGTCCTCTGATGGTCTACACGGACATCTCGTCCGGAATCTCAGCTTCGACGAGTTGCGCCAGCAGCGTCAGCGACTCCTGCCAGCCCAGATAGCAGGCCTCAGCCGGAATAACAGCCGGCACTCCCTCCTGCACGATGTTCAGTTCAGTCCCGACCGACACCTTTTTCAACGTGATCGTATTTTGCATTTCACCCGGCAGGTTCGGATCGTCGAACCGATCCGAATTGCGAATACGTTCGTTTGGCACTAACTCGAGATACTCTCCACCAAACGTGTGGCTCTTGCCGGTGGTGAAATTTGTGAACGACATCTTGTAAGTGCCGCCCACTTTCGCCTCCAGGTGATGAATCTGGCCCGTAAATCCGTGTGGTGGAAGCCATTTGCACATTGCACCTGCATCAAGAAACGCGCGGTAAACTCTCTCCGGCGGCGCCTTGAGCACGCGGTGGAGTTTGATCGTGCTTGTGTTGCTTGTCGACATATTTTTCTCCTCTTATTATTCCTTTTTTCGAACTGTAAAACTGCTTAACCGCCGGCGATTGCGCCAATGATATAAAACGGCTCACTTCCCGACGTGATTGCCTCCGGCAGCGGGGTGTCCGCCGCCTCGTGCGTTACATCTTCACCGCACGCAAAAAATCTCAAGAGTGGCCGGCGCTCTCCTGCAACATGATCGCGAATGGTCCCACGCAGCATCGGATACCTCACTTCCAGAGCATCAAGAATCGAGCGTCGTGTCACTGGACCATCAATCTCGAGTTCAACTTCTGCTCTCACGCCCGCAAGCGCGCGCAAATGTGACGGCAGTACAACCTGGATCATTTGAGTGTCTGTACCTCCACTGAAAGAACGGGGGAAGATCTCGAACGATCGGCGCCCACGTGTCTCCGCCATCAGGCGATCCATAAACCTGCCCGCCCGTCGTGCCGAAGTACACGCCACATGAATCGAGCGTGTCGACCGCCATCGCATCGCGCAACACGTTGACGTAACAGTTCTCTTGCGGCAAACCGTTCGTCAGTGCTTCCCATTCGTTCCCGCCCGTTCGACTGCGATAAACGCGCAGCTTGCCATCGAGGGGATAGTGCTCGCTGTCGCTCTTGATCGGCACAACGTAAATCGTCTCAGGCTCGTGCGCGTGAATGTCGATCACAAATCCGAAATCAGTCGGCAGGTTCCCGCTGATCTCCTGCCACGAGTCACCTGCGTCGTCGCTGCGCATCACGTCCCAGTGTTTCTGCATGAAGAGGACGTTTGACTTCGAAGGATGCATGGCGATGTGATGAACGCAGTGGCCCACCTCGGCCTGCGGATCCGGAATGTACTGCGAGTGCAGTCCTTTATTGATCGGTTTCCACGTCGCGCCGGCGTCATCACTGCGAAACGCACCCGCGGCGGAGATGGCAACAAAGATCCTTTCCTTCTGCGCCGGGTCCAGCAAAATGCTGTGCAAGCACATGCCGCCCGCGCCCGGTTGCCACTGAGATCCCGTACCGTGACCGCGCAGACCGGGAAGTTCCTGCCAGGTCTGACCCCCGTCGGTCGAACGAAAGAGCGCGGCATCTTCGACGCCCGCATAGACCGTATCGGCATCGTCGAGTGAAGGCTCGAGATGCCAGACTCGTTTGAACTCCCAGGGGTGCGGAGTGCCGTCATAAAACTGATGTGTCGTAAGCGGCTTGCCGGTTTCGTCCGACGTGTCGTAAACAAATTTATTGCTTTCACCCTTCGGCATTCCGTCGGGTGACGTAGTCGCCTCGCCCGCGGGCGTTCCGGGTTGAAACCAGGTCTTGCCGCCGTCGTCCGAGCGTTGAATGATCTGTCCAAACCAGCCGCTGGTTTGTGACGCGTAAATGCGGTTTGGATCAACGGCCGAACCTTTAAGGTGATAAATTTCCCAGCCGGCGAAATGAGGACCACTAACATCCCATTTTTCGCGTTTTTCATCTGAAGTCAGAATGAATGCGCCCTTGCGGGTGCCTACGAGTACTCGTACATTGCTCATTTTTTTCGGTCCTTTTCAGTGACTTAAGACTCCTTTTGACAATAAGTCGAACGGCGACCATCGAGATCGACAGTTGCGACAAAAAAATTTCCCGAGAGACTTTATAATGCCTGCAGCTAAATGATCCATGGAGTGCGGCGGCTCGTAGTGGGGTAAGAGTGTGTTGTTGAATAACTTCGAGTTCCTGGCCTGGCCGCAGAGCGGCCACATGTTTATAGCTCGTTCCAATAAAACTACTCGCTCCGTAGGAGCGACATGTCTGCTGACAAAGTAAACATGCGGCTCCTTCGGAGCCGGACTCTACATTGCGGGAATCTATAAACATTTGGTTCCTACGGGACCGAGAGCCTTGTTTCGCCAACACCCACTACCCGGCGGCTTGACGCCGCTTTGTTTCGCTACCACAATCAGGATAAAGCGGCGTCAAGCCGACGCACTCCAAAGGATTCAAGAGAATCACGACTCAAATGCGTCAGAATAGCCAAACTTTTAGGTGATGCTTCACCCTCGCACAATCATGGGGAGGTGAAAGTTAATGGAAGCAACCAGAATCACGGTCGATGAAGTAAAAGAGCGGCTGGATCGTGGGGAAGAATTCGCGTTTGTCGACACGCGAAATCCTCAGGCCTGGGGACAATCTGACCAGAAGTTACCGCACGCGATCCGGGTACCGGCTGAAGAGTATGCGGAACATCTCAACGAAATCCCGCGGGACCGCACAGTCATAACCTACTGCACTTGACCGCACGAAGGATCAAGCGCCCGTGTGGCGCAGGAGCTTGCGGAACGCGGCTGGAAAAATGTGCACCCACTCTACGGCGGATTCAACGCCTGGGTCGACGCCGGACTTCCAACGGATCCGAAATAACAAAGAAGTTTCCTCGCAAAGGCGCAAAGACGCAAAGAACCGCATTTTAAAACGCGATAGCGCTTTGGGCCTTTGCGCCTTTGCGAGGAGATCCCTAGCCAGCCATTCAGCCTCCCGCTATACTATGGCCCGGTCCGAAGACCCGTCTCCCGACGCACTAACACAATCGCCGCCCAGCTACCGTTAGCTTTTCAAAAAAATGAATAAAACCCCCACCCTCCTACGATTGTTATGCTTGATTACGATCGCCGTCGTTACCTGTGCCGTCGCAACGGTCAGGTTCGAGCCTGCCGCCGCGGCGGCAGTTAACGGCAGGATTGCATTCACCAACGAAAACACTATCTACTCGATCAATCCTGACGGTGCTGCCCTCAACCAACTGACTCCACACGACGATGGGAACTTCGATCACTTCCCTCACTGGTCGCCCAACGGCGCCAAAATCGTCTTCGCCCGCACGACGTTTACAGTCAAGTCGCAGATCTACGTGATGAATGCCGACGGCACCAATCCAACGCGACTCACTAACAACTCCGCTGCCGACAAGCAACCGCTATGGTCGCCCGATGCTACGAAGATTGCGTTTGTAAGCGACCGCGACGGCAATGATGAAATTTATGTGATGAACGCCGACGGCAGTAATCAAACCAGGCTTACAAACAATACCGCTATCGATTTCGATCTCACGTGGTCGCCGGACGGAACGAAAATCGCATTCACCAGCTCCCGTGACTTTCCCAGCGGCGGCGCTGGTCTCGAAATTTACACAATGGGCGCCGACGGCAGTAATCCCATTCGCCTGACGAATAACACCTCGTTGGACGCTCAACCCTCGTGGTCGCCGGATGGAACACGGATCGCTTTCACGGCACATCGTCTCGGTCTTCCCCTCGTTTACGTGATGAATGCCAATGGCAGTAACCAGGTAAACATCACACAGAGCGCCACCCTCGACTCGAGCGATGCGGAGTGGTCTCCTGACGGCACGACGATCGCCTTCACGAGTTACGCTCGAGTTGGTTTCACGAACTCCGATGAGATCTTCCTGATGAACGCCGATGGAAGTAATATCAGGCGTCTCACCACCAGCTTTTTTGACGAGCACGAACTGGCTTGGCAGGCACTTGATACCGCACCGCCGCCCACCCCTACGCCAACGCCGACGCCAACACCATCGCCGTCACCTACATTCACGATTTCAGGAACGGTGAAGGACGGAAATGGACAGGGAATCGCAGACGTGACGATGGTGATGAACAGCAATGTCACGGGAACTCAGATCACTTTCACAAACCAAAGCGGAAACTACAGTTTTAATTACGTGGGCGGCGTGAGCAGCAGCATCGGCATTACTCCCTCGAAGACAGGTTGGGCCTTCACTCCCCTCTCGCTGACATTCGTCACCTCCGGCACCCTCGACGGAAATCAGACAGTAGCGTTCACGGGCGCCTTAACGCCAATACCCCTTTTTCAGATCCCGGTTCTGCCGACACAGGAAAACTCGCAGCGCGCGCTCGCTTTGGATTCGGTTACGATGTTGAGCGAGCCTTTCGGGGTCGGCAACATTCACAATTTCAGCAGCGACCAGCGGACACGTATCTCGTTCTTTGCAGTGGGTGTGGACCTGGCCCAGGGTGAGACGGCTTCAGTGATCTCCGTTCAGGCGGAAGATTCACTGTTCCAGACTTTCTCATTGCCTGTCGAGCATTTTGGCCCGGTGCCAAACTTCCCCTGGCTCAAGCAGATCGTGGTGAAGTTACCGGACGAGATCGCCAACAGCTTCGAGGTGCGCGTTAGCGTCAAGGTGCGTAACGGCTTCGCGAGCAATAAGGTGATTTTGAAAGTAAAGCCCTGACCTTCAGGAATCTGTGGCTTGCCTGAACATTGTCTCGAGTTCTTTAGACGCCTTTTCGACAGCGCGGTTTGCGTCTTCTACTTCGGCAGTCGCAGCCTTCCAGTCGTCTTTCGCCTTCCTGAATCTTTCCTCTGCTTCGCGCAACTGCTTCTCCGCGGTCTTCTGCGCTGCTTCCAACCTCTGAGCCGTGGCTCGTGCTTCGGCAAGTGACTTTTTAGCAGACTGTAGCGACGCCTTTGCCGCAGCTATCCTGGCCTGACGTGTCTCTTCAAGTTGACGCGCCTCGCGAGCTGCTGTTGCTTTTTGCTGAGCGGTGATAATGCGCGCGGGTTCCCCACTTCCCTTCTTCGTACCCGGGCCGGGGATGAATGAAGCGAGTGACTCGAATCCCGGCGGGTCCACGTCATGAGTCAGACGTCCCGGCGTTGGACCATCTGAAAGCGACGCGAGCGCCGACATGGCCTCGAGCGTTGTCGTGATGCGGCGAATCGTATCCGGCGAGGGATTGTGACCTGCATCCTGCAACAATGAAGTCGCGAGATCGGACAACTGCAACAGCGCTTCGCGTCGCGCGTCGAGCGAACCACGCATGTCCGCAACCTTACCGGCGCGACTCGACGTTTGCGCCTGGTGAAAGCGCTGACCAGCGGCGAGCAGCTTGTCGAATGCGTCGCGATGGTTCCAGTAAAGCTGGTTGACAGTCCAGGCTGAAATGGAAGGCTTGGCGAGTGTCTTTACGAGGTTCGCGTCGTTGGCTCGCGCCTGCTGTTTCAGCCGCGCGGCGAGTGCGTTGCGCGCGCCGGTAAACTCCGCGAGCGGGAGCTTAAAAAGCTCATCCACGTCATCCTTGAGCTTTCGCCCAGGGTTACTGCCGATTTCGACTACGTTGCTCTCACGCTTATCTCTCACGATGCTTTACTAACAGACGTTCACCAGACGCGCAAGAGACTCCGCAACGGCGCTCCGTCTGTTAAAGAATAGACGTTAACGAGCGTCGACCAGCCAGGGGAGCCAAATGTCTGCCGGCCTGAATCGAAGTCATACTAAAACCGCCCTCGCCTGGACCGGAGCGGCACAAGACGATGTCGCCAAAAAGCCGAAGGATTCAGCGAAACCAAACCCCGTCTGGCAGTCGCTCGCGACATCTACCCCGGGTCTGCAAGCCAAGCTCTCCGTTAGTCAACCCAACGATCTGCACGAAATAGAAGCTGACCGCGTCGCCGATCGCGTAATGCGAATGCAGACGCCCGCATCGCTCGCCGATCGGCTTTCCTTCTCATCCTTCAATTCCGGCTCCGTACAAAGAAAGTGTGACGGGTGCAAAGAGGAAGACGAAGAAAAGGTGCAACGCAAAGAAAGCGGAGCCGGATCGAGCCGGCTTGATGCGCCCGCCAAATTCGCGGACACCATCCACCGGCAGGCGGGCGATCCATTTTCCGATCCTCTCGGAGAAGGAAAGAAAGAAGAAAAGAAAGCCGAGTTGGATCCGAATGCTAAGAGAGCTTACGAAGCTTGTCCCGATCTCTGCACGAAGTTTCCTCCAATCGAAATAGCGCCTGATGTTTTCGTTGCGCTGTGTGACGATTCGCTTCCGCTTGGTTCGCCCGACGTGCGCATGGTGGGCTGCACTCCGAATCGCCAGGGGCGCCTCGGCTTCTTTGCCGGGTCACCCGGCTGGCAACTGCCCTCGGGTAAAGGCTGCAATCTCGAAACATGCAAGGTGACGGGCACCGGTGCGAAATCAGGTTCAACTGCCGGAATTGAGATCGGTTACATCCAGACGGTCGAGAAGGCTTTATCCGGCGGTGTCTATTTCCAAAAAGACTCGACCGGGAAATGGGTCTGGGCCGGAAACAAATGGTGGTGTGTGCAGAATGCACGTGACGGAGAGGCCGGCTCTGTTGCGCCCTGGTATGGAGCGGCAGGAAATTTTGGTCCAAAACCATTCGGTGATTGCCCGGTAATAACGGACACTCCCCATGTCCTACTCGATGCACGTCAGAACGTAAGACAGATTGGCCCGGGAGCAATAGGCGGCGGAAATCCGCTGCGCCGCATGCGACTCGACGGCATCTATCATCTCTGGTTGGCCGCAAAGCTTCCCGCGGGATCGCTGGTTTTTATACATCACTGGAGTATTCAGTGCTGGGTAGTTGCCGAGCTCACCGCCGACGATGCCGATCCGTGCAACAAGACCCAGTGGCAAACCATGAACATGAACAAACTGATTACCAGTGGTCCAGGTCAGGGATCCGCCACACCTGTTTTGACGGGCGACGTGGCAAACAAGAAACAAGTGGACTGCTCCTCAAAATAGAAACTAACGCGGCATCGCAACACGAGTCATGCTCAATCAACATCAGAGCAAAGCGCCGGCTCACGATAAAACGGCGCGTACTGATGTGGCCCACGATGGCAAGGAAACGCAGGAACCCAACCCTCTCTGGCAATCTCTCGCTCTCGGTGGTCCGGGTTTTCAACCAAAGCTCACCGTAAGTCAGCCTGATGATCCCTACGAACGCGAAGCCGATCACGTTGCGGATCGAGTTATGCGAATGGCAACACCCGGCGGCTATGAACTTTCTATTTCCCGGCAGCTTGCACTATCAGCACAGCGCAAGTGCAGTGGGTGTGAAGAGGAAGAAGAGAGCAGGCTGCAGCGTAAAGAAAACGGCGACGGCGATTCTTACACCGCCGCGCCCTCGGTCCATGAAGTTTTGAATCAGGCCGGTGAACCGCTCGACTCATCCACTCTCAGTTTCTTTGAGCCTCGCTTCGGTCAATCGTTCAGCGATGTGCGCGTACACACAGGCGCGCGTGCGGCAGACTCGGCGCGCAGTGTTAACGCACGCGCGTACACAGTGGGAAATCACGTTGTATTCGCGCCGAGCGAGTTTGTTCCAAACAGTAGCGCCGGGCGACGTTTAATCGCGCACGAGCTCACACACGTCGCTCAACAATCCGGCTCTCGCGAATCGCATGTAGCGCGCCAGCCAGCTCCCGCTGCCTTACATCAGCAGGAACGCGAGGAGAGCATCCGCGCGGCAATCAGGTTTTTGGAAGGACTCCAACTCATAATCTCTTCTACCCGTGAGCGGGCGCGGCGAGCCATAGCCACTGCCGGTGGTCCTGCTGAAGGTTCGCGACGCGCTCACCCGATTCTGAATCAGGCCGGCATTCGCGGCCACCTGCGTAAAGCACGCAGCATCTACGACGCTCAGCGCACTCTGCTGGATCCGAATCACCCTTTGCTGGGTGACTTGCGACAAGCCTATGCAGTCTTTCTTGGCGAAGTGCGTGAAGCGATCGATCAGGCGGTTGAAATTTCACGAAACGATCGAGCCGCTGAGACCGAAGAACTGGCAGCGTATCCCGAAATGATTATGCTCTGGCTCGAAGCAAGTCCTTTGCGGCCGGAAGCCCTCGCCGGACGCACTACTTTTACGGCCGCCGACGTCGCAGCTTCCACGCGTCAGGAAATCGACCTGGCCGCCACCCTCCCAACGATGCTCAACAGAACACTGCCGACTATCAACCTGGCCCAAACAGGTGCTTCGGCACGCTTGCGCGCAATCATTGACGCAACCCGAGCACGCATCACCGCGCCAACCTCCGGCGCCCCAGGTCGCACCACGGCGACAGGCGTGACGCAAACCGCGGCCGACACTGCTCTCGCTCAACTCAATGGCGCGGAACAGGCAGTTGAAAGAGGTCGTGTGTTACTGAGGGCTGCGATTGCACGGTTTGACGTGTGGCTGAATGCTCCGACCCAGCCGATTGATGTGGCTGATCGAGTCAACGAATTGTTCCATACGACTGATCAAGGATACGCTCGACTCATTCGCGATCGTTTGCAGTTGATGTTGACCAATCTCGAGGGAAACGGAAGTCTTGTGGTCCACCTGCATCAGCCGGGAGATCGTTCTGTGTGTACGGGCAGCGGGACGCTTGGAGAAAGGCCGTCTTCTTATCGATTTGTGTTCTGTACAATCAGCCCAAACCTCGACTCGAATGCGGCCACGCTTTTGCACGAACTCGCGCACGCCGTAATTCCGGGAAGAGGCACTCGCGGCTCTGCCGATACCGGTTTCCCCCTGGACCGTGCTTATCCGGGCGAGCGACTCATGCTCCGGATGACTACGGAAGAAGCACTCAACAACGCTGAGAGCTATTCACATTTGATTGCGGTGTTGGCCGGCGTTCCCGTTCGTGCGATCACGGTCGATACCGCGCCGGGTTGTGCTGATCCCGCGCCCCTCTTTGATGCTTTGGCCCTCGCACAATCGGCTCATCGCCGCGCCTGGACTAATCTTCAGCACGCACGCGCCAGCATAAACCGTGGCGAACCCGTAATGCCCTGGCTGCGAGCACTGATCGACGCGAACTTCTCCACGCCTGCGAATCCAGTCTTGCTGCAGTACTTGAGCGATTTCGAAGTGATACAGCAGGCAGGAACAGCCTGGCACATCGGGCACGCGTTCGCTTGTTTGAGGTCTCGCGATTGTCCGGCCAATGCAATTGCACTCGACAATCGTCGCGTCTATAACAATGGAAGCGTGACTCCACGTTCGACTCGGGGTAGCTCAACACCCAGCATCTGCCCCGGCTTCTTTACTCTTAGCGCGGATGAGCGGGCTCGGGCAGCACACGTCATCGTTTCCCTCGGCTTTGTTGATACCAACCTTCTCCATCCGAATCGTGTATGGGATTACGCGTCACTTGCCCTCGCTATTTATAGAAGTGATTTGGGTGCGCCTCCGGCGACGAGTCTCGCCGAACATCAGGCCGCCGATGCTGCACCACTGATGCCTCCAAGACCCTGAATCGCGGCACAAAAAGCACAAAACATCGGTACTGGTCCAGTTTCAATTAAAGTGCAGATTAGTACGCCGAAGGCGTTCGCTAATTCGAGCGCAGGGTTGCTTCAACCCTGGGTAAATAGACCATCACTTGTTTCGAACTCTGAAGGAGTTTCTACCGCAAAGACCTAACGCTTTCAGCGTTTATGATTCTTTACCTATTGTCTCCCAGGGTTGAAACAACCCTGGGCTTGAATTAGCCAACGCCTTCGGCGTACCTCACATTGCGAACGTCATATCGTGGGATTCGGTGAGGTGGGGGTTCTGTTGAAGCTGTCTTCCATTAAGCAGAAACAGATCCGCATCTGTTGCGCTGAGCGCTCTTGAAAACAAATAACCCTGGCCGTATTGGCACTTCAACCGCCGTAATTGCTGCAACTGATCTTCCGTCTCAACTCCCTCGGCGATAACCTGCATACCAAGATTGCCGGCGAGAGTCACAATCGTTTTCACGATTTCAACGTTCTCATCACCCTGGTCCAATCTCGAGACGAAGGAACGATCGATTTTCAAAATATCAACCGGGAAACGGTTCAGGTAGCTCAACGAAGAGTAACCGGTGCCGAAATCGTCGATACTCAAACGAACACCCAATCCACGAAGACGCGCCAGCGTCACCGCCGCCAACTCCGCGTTTTCCATTACTACACTTTCCGTAATCTCGAGTTTCAACTGCCACGGATCGATGCCGGTCTCATGGAGTACGCCTTCGACTCTTTCAATCAAGTCAGCCTGGCTGAGCTGTTTGCCCGAGAGGTTGACGCTCATCGTGAGATTTCTGTCCGATAGTGATTGCTGCTGCCACGTGCGCAATTGCTTACACGCCTCGCGCAGGACGTCGAATCCCAACGTCAGGATCAACCCGGTCTCTTCAGCTAATGGAATGAACTGATCGGGTGAAATTATCCCACGCTCGGGGTGCTGCCAGCGTACGAGTGCTTCAAATCCGTGTAGTTCTCCGGTCGCGATTGAAACGATTGGTTGGTAATAAACACACAACTCATTTCGTTCGAGCGCCCGGCGCAGATCACTCTCCAGACGAAGCAGTGTGACAGCCCTCGTGTGCATCGCCGTGTCGAAAATTTCATAACGTGCTTTGCCACTATCCTTCGCGCGATACATTGCCGTATCCGCATCGCGAATCATGTCCTCGGCTTCAGCATAGTCTGAGGTGCTGAGCGCAACGCCGATGCTTGCCGTGGTGACGGCTTCGTGGTTATGAAGCTTGAATGGCGCGGAGATTTCCTGCTGAACTTTTTCCGCCACTCGTATCGCGTCCGATGGGTTCTCAATCGCGTCGAGCAGGATTGCGAACTCGTCGCCGCCAAACCGGGCCACCATGTCCGTCTGTCTGATGCAGCCTTCCAGACGCCGTGCCACAAGAATCAGCAACTCGTCTCCACAGGGATGACCGAGACTGTCGTTGATATTTTTGAAGCGATCCAGATCCAGAAACAGCACGCAAAAAAAGTAATCCGCGTTTTGGCGAGCGCGTTCAAGCGCGATACGCAGGTGCTCGAGGAACAACGACCGGTTGGGCAATCCCGTCAAACCATCGTGAAAAGCGGCGTGACGAAAATGCTCGCGACTTTCCTCGAGCTCGCGGCTGGTCCCCTCGAGCTTTTCAACATAACGATTGAGCTCGTCGACGTGTCTCTCCGCTTGTTCGGCTCGCAGTCGTTCGGCTTCAGCCCTGGCATGTTCGGCCTCGGCACGTTCGCGTTCTGCCTGCTCCGCCTGTGCCGCTGTGGCGCGGATGTCTTCCAGGTACTTGTCGTACGTAAAGTAGATGATTGAGATGATTGGCAACGGCGCCAGAACGGCATAAAAACTGACGCTGCCCTGGAGTTTAACAATAGCGCCGGCGACAAATGCGCCAATGAAATACGTCATCGAGGACCACAGGTAATGCCTGGTCCAAATTCCCCACACCTGTTCCCCTGACTTGGCGGCCAGGCAGATAGCCACGATCCAGGTGTGGGCCAGATACTGCGTAAGCGCGACCAGGCAAAGAACAATCACTGCGACAGAGAACGCTTCGGTCGTAATGTCGAAAGCAGGTCCGAAGAGAAACCGCGTGATTGCGCCCGTGATAAAAATCGCGCAGGCCATTGCGCCGGCGTTGAAGAAAACCGTAACGGCGCGTTTGCTAAGGTGGAGACCCGAACTCAGTCCGTCGGCCGCTGCGACGAGGACTGCCGCCGCAGGGCCATAAAGTAAGAGAGTGAGAAAAACAAAACTGTCGGCTACGGTAATTGTGGTATTGGCCCGCGGAATTTTTATGGCCACACGCGAGCTGATCAGTATTGTCAGCAACAGCAGGAGGGCGAAACGGAAATCGAGCTGACCATAAGGAATCGCATAGACTGAGTAAGCAAACACCACACCACCGGCGGCAACGATGAGCCACATATACCACTTCGTGACTCTCTGTCTGTCGATGTTGTCGCTCACTTGCATACCCGAAGCCTTGATCGTTGAGGTTAGAAATAGAGAAGGTCGTAGTCACCGGCGGTGCTGAAGCCCAGCTTGAAATAGAACGACTGTAAACGCGCGTTTTCCTGCTCTACAAACAGGTAAATCGCCCGCTTGCGCCGCAGCAGAATGTGTCCGATCGCCTGCATGCAACTTTGGCCCAGCCCCTTACCCCGTTCCTCCGGGCTCACATACACACCTTCGAGATAAGCAACTTCTTCCGACTCGGTTGTTAGATCAGCCTTGAATAGAAGCTGCCCTTTTCTCATCAGGACCCACACTCGGTTTTTTTCTATGCGGCGCAGATAACGCTCACGAAATCCAACCGGGTCCTTTATCAACGGATCGACGCCGCTTGTTTCAAGCGCCATCGCAGCGTGAGCTTGAACTGCCTGCTCGAGATCGTTACCTGTTGCGAGGCGTAGCCCCTCTACCGGCTGATATTCAGCAAACGGTTCACGGCGTTGCAGAAAGGAGATGGAATTGATCAAGCGCGCCTCTCCGTTAACGTCATAACTGGTCCAGAACTGTCGTACGGCGTTGTGCTCTCCCATCAACAAATGTTTTGCGGGATTGGTGCGCGCGAGGGTCGCAAAGAGCTGGATCGTAGTTTCGTCAAACGCTTCAAACAGGATCGTATGGCCGATAAGTGCGACTCCGGTGAGTTCGTTTCTATCGTTGTGACAGGCGTAAAAACGTCCGCGGTTCAAAGGGCTCTCAAGACCATTGTCACGGATGAATCCGGACATGATGACGTTTGTCAGCGACGGGTTTGAAAGTGCCGATAAAACGTTCGCTTCGTTTCCTTTTGATAAAGGTGCGACGACGAACGATCCTGGCGGCGGCAATGGTTCGAGTTTAGAAGCAAGGATAGCCATAGTATTCACTTCCGTGGGATTTGACTTACTGCACCGAACCGTCTTCCTGGATTGCCCGCATTTCGGTGCCGGAGTCGCCGTTGACGAGAACCAGGAAGGCCCATATTGGACCACGATCGCCGATCGCAACTCCGTCGCCAATGGCAACGCCGTCGGAAAGCATGAGTCCATCACCGATGGCCATGGCGTCGCCGATAGCCACACCACTCGAGAGAGCTGTGCCTGGAAGGAAAAGATAGCCATCGCCAATCGCGACGCCGGTGCTGGTAAGAATGTTGTCCCCGATGGCCACTCCGTCGCCGATGGCCACGCCATCGCCGATCGCAACACCCTCGCCGATCGCCACACCATCGCCGATCGCGACGCCGAGGTCATAAATCCGGTGGTATTTTGTTATGAGACTTACGCCGGTGGCGTATCCGCGTTTGAGCAGGATGCCCTGCGCCCACGGGAATGTATAACCGTCGATTGAAGTGTAAGGGTTGGGCGGAGTAGTTGTTATCAGCAACCGCGTTCCCGGCAGAGTCAAATTTGATAAGTCGGTCCGCACCAGCTTCGCGAGGCGGATTGCACCCTCGACGTTGAGCTGGCCCGTGCCCTGTTCGAACATGTTGTAACCGGCGAGAGGTTGCGCCGTGTACATAAGGATCATCTTGACCATGTTCGGCGTAAGTTTTGGATTGGCCTGCAGCAGCAGAGCCGCGGTGCCGGAGACGATTGGCGTCGCCATCGACGTACCGCTCATCCTCATCATCTTATGATTGCTATTACTCAGAGGTGTGCATTCGAGCCGTGGGAATTCGGCGACGAGTGTATTGGATCTGCTCTGCGCGGCGATGAGTTTATTACCCGGCGCCACCAGGTCAGGCTTGATTATATGGTCGTAGTATTTGACACCATTAACAGTTCGATAGCTGCGCGTTGGACCACGCGAGCTGTAAGTGGTAACACCATCGTCCGCTCGTGTATCCGTGCCAAACGAATTCGCGGCGCCCACGGTGATCACTGACGGCTCGTTACCCGGCGCGTGAATGCGACCGTAAATCTTTCGTCCGTTTACGTCTGTGCCGTCGTTGCCGGCGGCAGCTACCACTACGATTCCCGCATCGATGAGCCGGCGAGCCGCAAGACATAACGGATCGTCTCTATATGAATCTACAGCCGGTGCGCCCAGGCTCAGATTGACGACTCTGATTCTGTACTTCTGATGGTTTTTCTCACCGAAGAGCTTGGTGGGGTCGACCGGTGCAAGAATCCAGTTCAAGGCTCGCAGCACGTTTGACACCGCGCCGAATCCACGCGTGTTGAGCACACGCAGATTGATTACCTTCGATTCAGGAGCTACACCCGTATACGCACCGTGTGCAACGTGATCCATTCCGGCTGCGAGGGATGCCACGTGAGTACCATGACCGTATGGATCATCGAGCCGGCCTTCGCCTGTGAAATCAACCTGGGCTTCGATTCTGCTTCCAATCTGATGGTGGTCCTTATCGATACCCGAATCGAGGACCGCGATATTGAAATCTTTGCCCTTGATTCCGCTGTTGCCCGATTGAGTTCTCATCAGGGCGGCGCCGGTTGTTTGTTCGACGTGTCCAAACGAATGAACTTCTCTGTCGGGTGAAATGAACTCGACTTCGTCGAATTTCGACATTTCGCGGACCGCCGCCAACGGCAACTCGACAACAATGGAGTTGAATTCCGGGAATCTGTCTTTGAGTCGAAGGTCGTTACGACGCAACCGCGCGTTTAATCGCTCACTCGATGGTCCATTAAGCTGAAGGATGACTCGGACGGTTTGACTGTTCTCAGTTGCAGACGTTTCCTGATGTCGCAACGTATCCGAAACCTTTTCGTCCCTGGTGCGCTTTGCTTTCGATACCTGGCCGGAAGGCTTGTTGGATTCAGCGCCAACGGCACGAGGATAAATGCCGATGACGCATAGCGACGAAAGGATAACGCCAATAATCAGCGAGGCAACGATAGGTGTTTTGAGGCTTTTCATCTTCATGATTCTGTGAACCCCTGGTCAATGTCAGGACGCCGCCCGTTAATCGCAGTCGGACTTGACCCCACTTGTGCATCGCCCGTGCCGTTGACCAAACGCCGGAAAAACTTAGGATTTATTGGGGTGATTGGCCGGCGCTCTCAATTTGGCAGGTCAGATTGGAATAGCTGGTCAGTTTGAATCAGAGCTAGTGAAGGCTTAATTTGAACGACTGTTCTCCGCGTTCACTGCGTACCTCTGTGATCTCGGCGTTTAATATGCCTGGAATGCAATTTACGCAGAGACCACAGAGAGACGCCGAGCACGAAGAGTTGAAATAAGACGCCACCCAGTAGCTTTGACTGTTGCTCGCCTGACAAACCGCAAGTTACTATTTCCGCTGCGTAACAGGCCGCAACCCGTCCGCGGAAAGGGCTGAGCCCACCTGACATTTTGTTTCCACATCTCGATCTTCTTTTGGCCCGCGTGCGGACACGGGCGCTAACGAAAGGAGATCAACATGTCTGATTCCACACGTCCCCTACCCAACCGTCCTTCTCTCGAGCAACTCCGCAAACAAGCTAAGGAATTGCTGCAACAACTACGCAACGGTGAGCCGTCTGCTGCTGAACGGCTGCGCAAATACAAATCAAACGTCGCCGATCCAATCCTGGCAGATGCCCAGTTTGTCCTTGCTCGAGAGCATGGTTTCGAAAGTTGGCCCAGGCTCGTTCACTACCTTCAGGCGGCTCAAAATCCCGAACTCGAACAGCACCGCCGGATCGCGGAAGATCTTTTAGCTGTCTATAACGCGGCGGACGTCGAAGCGGCCGCGCGGCTCAACGCTATCTTCCATAGCGCGATCGACATTCAGCAGATTCGCGACTTCATCCGGGATAAGCTTTTTAATCTTCCCGAAACTCAACAACGAATTGAGAACTTCACCTTGTCCGATGCGCAACATGTGGTCGCGCGGCTCTACGGCTTTAAAGACTGGAACGAGATAGTGCAATCAAGTAGCGAACCAGCGCGAAATCCACATTCGGCGCCTTTCGTTCTGAGCTCCAAACCGCCCTTCTACCGCATCGACTGGACCAATAACAGCATCGAACCGCGCCAACCGATGCGTACGAAAGATCGGGAAGATCTCTGCGCCGTCATCAGGGAGTTGGGACTTACAAGCATCAACTCCGGAACCCTTATCGGCGATGAAGATCTCGAGATCATTTCGCAGGTGGATGAAATCACCTCGCTCAATCTCGACGGATCAAAACGGCTGACAGACAAGGGCATGCAACATCTCGCTCGTATGCCGCAGTTGCGTGAGTTGACCCTGGGCGGCAGTGTCACGGACCGTGGACTCGACGCCCTGGCCCACCTGCGCGAACTGCGTGTGTTCCGGATGTTCTGGCAAGCCAGGATCACTGACGCGGCGATAGCAAATCTCAAGTCATGCGAGCATCTCGAGGAAGTCGATCTTCTGGGCTGCAATCTGGGCGATGGCGCCCTCGTGGCGCTGGCGGGAAAACCAAAACTGAGTCAACTCAAGACCGGCCGGAACGTAAGCGATGAGGGCCTCGCCCTCCTGCAACAGTTTCCTGCGTTCAAGACGTGGCAGGGACAAGAGCCTAAGTTCGGGCTGATGTCGTTTAGTGTTGAACACTCAAATCTTCTAATCGATGGTCCATTCACTCAGAAAGGGCTGGCGAGCCTGCGTGGACTCGATGGACTTTCCGGTTTGAGTTTCTTTTGGCACACATCGAATTTGCGCGGCGACGACATTCAATACCTTGACGGCTTATCACATCTGGTCTACCTCGGTTGCCAGGACAAACTCTGCGACGACGACGCGATGCGCCACATTGCCGCGCTTCCCAATCTTCGCATGTTGATGGGCCAGGGCACCGTCGCTACTGATGAGGGTTTTAGGTCGCTTAGTCGATCTAAAACGATTGAATACTTCTGGGGACGTGAGTGTCCAAACCTGAAAGGACCAGGGTTCGTTGCACTCTCCCGGATGCCGGCATTGAAGGGTTTGGCTGCGAGTTGCAAGTTTGTTGACGATGCGGCGCTCGCGAGTTTGCCCGACTTCCCTGCGCTGAAGGAACTGATGCCGATGGAGGTTGTCGACGATGGTTTCCGTCACATCGGCCGCAGCCAACAGTTGGAGTCGCTGATTCTGATGTATTGCCGCGACACCACAGACGTTGCGACGAGTCACATCACAGGGATGACAAACCTGAAGAAGTACCATGCAGGGTATACGTTGATCACGGATGCGAGCCTGGAGATGTTGAGCCGGATCAAGTCGCTCGAAGAGATCTCGTTCGAAGGGTGCAAGTTCATTACGGATGCGGGCATCCCGTTTCTAGCCACCCTGCCTCGCCTTCGGGAGATCTCCATCGGCGGCTGCCCGAAAGTAACGCGCTCAGGCATAACGGGATTTCCGAGCGGCGTGCGAGTCAGTTACGACCCATTTTAGATCTCAAGCCCGTACGCGGACTTTGCTGTTCAAAGTACTTGACGCAATCTTACCCGGTAGCGTAAGATGCGTCACGATGAGACTTATTGAACAGAACACATAGTGCCGACCCGCTCCTCCCCCTTTTTTTGTGCTCAAACTTTGCGAAACAAAGGACTTGGCGAACCGTTCATGAGAACCAGCTACGACGTGACCATCATCGGCGCCGGACTGGCCGGCCTGCAGTGTGCCCGACTGCTCGGCCGGCAAGGCCTGAACGTTCTCCTCGTCGATCGCAAGAACACTCTCGACCAGAAGATCCACACCACCGGAATCTTCGTGCGCCGCACCCTCGTCGATTTCGACATCCCCGACGACTGCCTTGGACCACCCATCAAACACGTTACCCTTTACTCACCCGCGCACCGGCCCCTTGAACTCGTAGGTCAGCACGACGAGTTTCGCGTCGGCCGCATGGGCCAACTCTACCAGCGTTACCTGCAGCAGTGTCTACTCTCCGGTGTGCACTGGCTTCCGCAAACAAGTTACCTCAGCCATTCGACAACCAACGGCAAAACGACACTGCGACTCAACTCAAATTCGTCGACGCGTTCGATCACGACGCGCTACCTTATCGGCGCGGACGGCGCCCGTTCACATGTTGCTCGCGATCTGAAACTTGAACTCAATCGCGAATGGATCGTCGGCGTGGAAAGTGTTTCCAGGGAGCCGTGCTTGCTGGTCCACCGCGACTGCTTTGTTTTCTCGATCCGAAACTCGCGCCTGGTTACATCGGGTGGATTGCTCACGACGGCGAAGAGACGCATCTTGGTGTCGGCGGCTATCCATCGTTGTTCGATCCCCTCCCGGCGCTTCAGAACTTTCGTTCATGCGTCGCGGGTCTTATCGATCTGCGAAACGCAAAACAGATCGAAACACGCGCGGGCCTGATTCCCGTCGGCGGTGTGCTGCGAAATATCGCTAACTCAAACGGACTGTTGATAGGCGACGCGGCTGGCGCCGTGTCACCACTCACGGCGGGCGGTTTGGATCCGTGCATGCGTCTGTCGTCGTTCGCCGCTGGTGTTGTTACCGAGTATTTGTCGACCGGCGACGCTCAGGTGTTGCAGTCGTATTCAGGTGAACTATTCCGCTCGCGCTTTGCATCGCGGTTATGGGCACGTCGCATTGCTTCGACGCTTCGTCAACCCCAACTGCTCGAATTGGGTTGCGCAGTGTTACGGCTCCCTGTCTTCAACCGGCTTGCGAATCACATTTTCTTTGGTCGCGGTTCTTTCCCTGATGTGACCGACAACTTGCAGCCTCTCTTTGCCTCAAGAGTGCAGTAAATTAGCCACAAAGAAGCACATAAATCAAAAACACCTGTCGGTAAGGCGGGAGAAATCGTCGAGGGTGTCGACGTCCACGGCGCCATCATGGAACGGTAAGAAGTGCGTCTCGGCGCGGTGTCGCTTGATGACGTCTTTCGCTCCGGACGTGCCTTCGAGTTGCGTTAACTCCCCGAAAAGCGTCTTGCTGAAAACGGCGGGGACGCCGAAAGTCTCGCCGTAGGTTGAGGCGATGAGGGGTCTTCCTGTTGAGCGGTAAGCTGCGATTAGACCAGAGATGACTTCTGCGTTGACGTGAGGCTGGTCGCAGAGCAAAAGGACAACTGCGTCCGCATCCGGATCAGTAGTAACAACACCTTCGACGCCTGCACGGACTGACGACCCCATTCCCGTTTCCCAACTCGCATTCAAAACTTCTCGCACGTCGAGTCCTTCTAGTTCGCGTCTTGAGAGATCTGCGTGCGCGCCCGTCACTACGATTACTGGAGAACAGCCTGCTCCGATCGCGGCCTGAACAGCGCGCGTCAACAAGCTCTCACCTCTGAATTGGAGAGTCTGTTTAGGGCGTCCCATGCGGGAAGACGATCCGGCAGCGAGTACAACAGCGCCGACGCCCGAGTTGGTTTTGACCATGCTCTTTACGCCACTGCCACGTTCAGTTCCACTTCGTCGATCAAAAGCTCCGCGTCAGCCTGAACGCCGTGAATGGAGCCACGGCGCTCGCGTAACATCCCGCCGCGTCTACCCTCGAGCACGGCGCGCATCTCGGCCATGATCGACAGAGCAATTTCGGCGGAAGAGTTTGCGCCTATGTCGAGACCAACCGGGGAATAAACGCGAGCGAGATCTGCTTCGTCGAGACAGTACACGCCGTCCCCCGCTTCTAATTCACTCAACATCCGTTCGGTACGTTGACGCGGCCCCATGATCCCGATGTAGAGCGCGGGCGATGAAAGCAGGAACCGCAGCAGTTCAAGATCGTGCGAGTAGTTGTGCGACATCAGAAGCGTGAGTGTTCGCCGCGTAATCGTGACCTGCTCGCCGACATCTTCAGGACGCGAGAGTATGACTTTGTCCGCGACGGCAAATCGTGAACGACTGACGGGCCGCGCCTGCGGGTCGACGACCGACGTGTGCCAGCCGAGTGCGCGTGAGAGTTCGACGATCGGCAGCGCATCATGACCCGCACCGAAGACAACGAGCGGAACCGGCGGCAGGAGTGTTTCGACGAATACTTTTGCGGCGCCGCCATCATAAAAGTGCATCTCCGCCTCTCCTTCGTTGATAAAGACGCGCGCACCGACTTCCAGCCCGGCAGTGGATTGATAAACCGTCGCGACCAATACGGAAGCAGCGTTCGCCTCACACGAACGTCTCAGCGCCTCGATATAAAGTGACCCGGGCGCAACCGGCTCAACGAGCACGCGCACTATGCCGTTGCAACCGAGCCCCAGGCCCCATGCCATCTCGTCGCTCGTCGATGCTGTGTTGTACTCGACGAGCTTTGCTTTGCCCGTTTTGATGACTCGCTTCGCGTGCTCTATAACGTCTGACTCGAGACACCCCGCGCTGATCGTGCCGGTACTCACCCCGCCTTCGTACACCAGCATCCGCGCACCCGGACGCCGGTACGAAGATCCTTCGACGCTCACGACCATCGCGAGCGCACATCGCTCGCCTCTCGAATTCGCTTCGTCGAATGCTTCAACCAATGCTCGCACTTCGTTCATGGTCCTGCTCCTTACAGTAACTTGTCCGGCGTGATCGGGAGGTCCCTGATGCGCTTACCCGTGGCGTGAAAGACGGCATTCGCGATGGCGGCAGGAATGCCGACCATACCGAGTTCGCCCATGCCCTTGACGCCGAGCGGATTCACGATCTGTGTCCTCTTCTTCGACGAACATGCGTCTCGATCATCGTGGACGTCTGCGTTGACGGGCACGTGGTAGTGCTGCAAATTCGGGTTCATGATGCGGCCATAGCGATGGTCTATTTCGGTCGCTTCCTGTAGGGCCATGCCGATGCCCCAGACGACACCGCCAATCTCCTGGCTATGCGAGGCTTTCGGGTTGATGATCTTGCCGCAGGCGGTGACCTCTATCGCGCGCGTGACTCGCACCTGGCCGATGTCCGGGTCCACTTTCACCTCAATGAACTGCGCGCCATGCGCGAGCGTCGCGTACTTCTGGCGCTCCGCCGATGGTTTGACTTGAAACGTCTCCGTGATCTCCATGAGGCTGTTGCGCTTCATCAGTTCGGCTATGTTGAACGAAACGCGACGTGTCGCTCTTGAGCCGCAGCCGGCCGTCCATCATCTCCACATCAGCATTTGCCGCGCCCTTCAAAGGTGAGTTTGCATCACGGTTAGCGAGTTCAAGCAGCCGCGCCGGTGATAGCCAGGGCCGCGCCGTGAACGGCCGAGCCGACGCTCGCCGTGGTCCATGAGCCGCCTTGCGCAGGGGCGCGCGGGAACTTCGTGTCGCCGAGTTCAAACTCCACCTGCTCGGGCTTCAGGCCCAGGTACTCGGCTGCGATCATGGTGATGACCGTGTATGTGCCTGGTCCAATGTCGCTCGTGGCGCTGGCGACGTGAGCCGTGCCGTCCGACTTGAACGTGATACGAGCGGTGGCGGGCATCTGGAAAGCTCCCCAGATACCGGTCGCCGTTCCCCATCCGACGAGCAGACCGTCCATCGCGCATCGAGCGTGGCTCAAACTTGCGGTTCTTCCACCCAAACTTCTCTGCTCCGAGCCGATAGCATTCTTTAAGCGCCTTGCTTGAAAACGGCTTGCCGCTTTCCGGGTCTACCTCGGCATAGTTGATGAGCCGTGAGCTCCAGCGGATCGATCTTGAGCGCGTAGGCCAATTCGTCCATCGCACTCTCGAGCGCGAACATGCCGCTCACGGCTCCCGGCGCTCGCATCCATGTCGGCGTATTAAGGTCCGTGGCGGTGATCTTCTCGGTTGCGCGAAGGTTCGGGCAGGCGTAGACCTGGCGCGTGAACCCTGTGGTGTTATCCGAGAACTCCTCGAAGGTCGACGTGTTATGCACGACGTCGTGAATCATCGCCGTGAGTTTTCCCTACGCTTCCGCGCCGAGCGCAACCTTCTGGATCGTGTAAGGACGGTAGCCGTGACCGGTGAACATTTGCGTCCGCGTGTAGACGACCTTGACCGGACGTTTGATCTCGCGCGCAGCCATGGCCGTCAGCGATGGGTAATAGTTCGGCCGCAAAGACGATCCGAACGCGCCGCCGACATAAGGAGAAATGACCTGCACATTCTCCTCGGGAATGTTGAAGCTCGACGCGAGGTGCTTGCGCACGCCGTAGACTTCCTGCGACTTGTCGAAGATCGTGAGCTTATCGCCCTCCCAAACGGCGATGGCCGCATGTGGCTCCATCGCGTTGTGGTGCTCGATCGGGATGCGGTATTCGGCCTCAATCTTCACTGGTGCGCTTTTCATAGCCTCGTCCGGGGTTGCCTCGTGGCTTTGGAGGCCGGCCCTGCGCGGGATGCGCGCGCGCTACCGCGTAAGGCTTCCGTGTCGGTCGCGTGCTTCTCCGCGTTATAGGAGACACGACCAGTCGTGCAGCATAGCGCGCCTGCTCATAAGTTTCAGCGACGACTAACGCCACGGGCTGCATGTTGAAGTAGATTCTGTCCGACTGGAGAGCGCGGAAAGACTTGTCCGCTCTTCCGTGGCCCGCGGCGGCGAGTGCTCTGTTGAAGCCTTCGGTCCAAGCTTCGGCGTGTTCAAATGCGTGAAGACGCGAATCACTCCCGATGATGCTTTCGGCCTCGCGCGTGTCTATGGACTTGATCGTTCCCTTTGCTACAGATGCCCAACACGATGAAGCCGTAGGCCACGTTCGGCGCCTGAAACTCCGCCGCGTACTTCGCCTTGCCCGTCACTTTCGCTACGCCGTCGACGCGGCTCATCTCTTTCCCGATGTATCTCGATATCTTATTCCCCCCGTTTACGCCAAGCCTGCTCGCGCGCATAAGAGCGCGCACGATGGCGCGTTTCCCCAGCTCGACTTTGTAGGCGTTGTGTTCGAGCGGCTTTGCGCCCGTGAGCGCTGCATCGGCGGCTCGGCGGAAACTCTCCTCGGTAGGCGGGTTTTCCGGAAAGTGCGGCTTCCGCTTCCTGGCTTCGCCAGGGTTTATGGGCCACGCTCCCCATCACGACCCGCGCCTGCCTGATCGTGCCGCGATCGATTTCGAGCGCAGCGGCAACGGCGACGAGCGCGAAAGCGTAAGTGGCGCGATCGCGCACTTTGAGGTAGTAGTAGTTGTTCGCGAAGTTAGACTTCGGCAAATCGATCGCGACGATCAGTTCGCCGTGTTCGAGGTTATTGTCTTTCTCAGGCGTGTCGCCCGGCAGCCGGTGAAAGTCGCCGATAGCAATGGTGCGCTCGCGGCCCGATGCATTCCTGACTCTCACCTGGGCTTCGAGCGCGTAAAGCGCATTTGCCATGTCGCCCGGGTAAGTGGCCACACATTTTTCACTCCAACCTAAGATCGCATGAATGCGATTCAAGCCTTCGCGCGCGCCGCAACCCGTTCCTGGCTCGCGCTTATTACACGGCATCGCGGTGTCATAGAAATACTGGCAGCGCGTGCGTTGCATCAGGTTACCGCCGTTAGTCGCCATGTTGCGGAGTTGACCCGAAGCGCCCGCGACGATGGCTTGTGTCAGGAGCGGATAGTTTTTGCGTATGAGCGGGTGGTTCGCGGTGTCGGTGTTCTTCGCGAGAGCGCCGATACTGACTCCGCCGTTCGCCGCGGACTTAATCTCCGCAAGGTTCAAACGCGTCAGGTCGACGAGTTCATTCGGACGCTCGACGTCTTCTTTCATCAGGTCGAGAATGTTTGTCCCGCCGGCGAGGAACTTCGCCTGCGGATTCGCGGCTAACAGCGCGTGCAGCCGCGTCGACATCGCTTGCTCGCGTGTACTTAAACGGTCTCATTGTCTTGCCACTCCTTCCTGACGCGCGCGAGTTCTGCATCGTCAACAAAACGCCATGTGCGAGCTGACTCTTTGCCTGAATGAACTTCCTGAATAGCTGCGACGATGCCGGGATAAGCGCCGCAGCGGCAGATGTTGCCGCTCATACGCTCGCTTATCTCGTCGTCCGTGAGCTGCCTGACGTTCGCGGTCACGTCTTCCGTGACGTGACTCACTTCGCCACGCCGCGCCTCTTCAAGCATCCCGACAGCGGAGCATATCTGTCCCGAGCGTGCAGTAGCCACACTGAAAACCGTCGTACTTGATGAAGGCTGCCTGCATCGGGTGAAGTTGGTTACCGCGCGCAAGCCCTTCGATGGTCATGACTTCCTTGCCCTCGGCAGTTGCGGCGAGCGTCAGGCACGAAAGGACGCGCCGCCCGTCGACGAGCACCGTGCACGCTCCACACTGACCCTGGTCGCAGCCCTTCTTCGTTCCCGTAAGCTCCAGTCTCTCGCGCAGCGCGTCGAGTAGCACCACGCGCGAATCGAGTTCGAGCGTTTTGGTTGCGCCGTTCACCTTCAGCATGACTCTGATCGGGTTCTCGGGTGATACGGCTGGAGCAAATAATGCGTCGGGCGATGTGGCGAGCGCTGCTAACGCCTGTTCCTTCTCCAGCAGCATCACTGCGAAGGCGCCGAGGCTTCCGGCAAGGAAGGTGCGTCGTGGGAATCCGACGTCGGTCAACGACGGCATCTCCTTCAGCAGGGCCTCTTCGTCGTCAGTCAACTCTGGTTCTGTTATTTCGTCAAAATCATCTTTCATTGCATTAAACCCCTGTTTTCATGCGCACTTTTCAGGAAAGGTGCTTCCGCGGATGAACGGTTACGACTCGGGTCGGAGCCAGCAGTACGCGCTGGCTCGCATCGAATCGCTTGTGCTTGACGTAGGGGAACGTCTTTGTGGAGGGAAGGAGGGAGTATAGCCTGTTTGCGTCTTTTAGAGGATTGCTAATTTCGTCACATTTTTAGTTGGTATGGTTCAGTTTAAAAAATACCGCCGAAGACGTTTGGCTAAACACTGAAGACAAAGTTAAAGGTCACGGTTTTCCAGCGCAGAAGGAACAAGGGTTAGTGTTGACATTGCTCTCTTCGCAAGCCTTCAGTAGTATCGTGCTGTAATCACTCACAATCATTACGGAGTCAACCTCACATGGCGAATCTTTTCACTGAACCTGGCCCTACTACGATCGAAGGTTTGATCAACACCGTTCGCGGTCAAAGGATCATCCTCGACTCCGATCTTGCAAAGCTATACGGCACAGAAACTAAAGTTCTCGTGCAAGCCATTAAACGGAACCTCAATCGTTTTCCAAGAGATTTCATGTTTCAACTGACCCGAGAGGAGTTCGATTCTTTGAGGTCACAAATTGTGACCTCAAAAGGTCGCGGCGGTCGAAGGCACTTGCCCTATGCGTTTACAGAACACGGTGTAATTATGGCGGCAAACGTTCTGAATAGTGAGCGCGCCGTGCAGGTAAGCGTCCATATCGTCCGAGCATTTGTGCAGTTGCGCCAAATGCAACTGACGAGTTCTGAACTTAGGCACAAGCTGGACGCACTCGAGAGGCAGTATGATGCGCAATTTAAGGTGGTGTTTATGGCGATTCGGCAACTCACCTCACCACCTCCGACTAAGGACAAGCAGATAGGATTTCTACCAAGACCATCTAAGAAATGACAATTAACACTTCATACATTTCGCGGCACTGGAAATGAGCCCGCAGTTCTATTGAGCAGTCCGCAGTGGCGAAGATAAAGTTCGGCTATCAGCAGGTTGGGCACCCAGCATAAAAACGAGATCGCGCGGTACGCATCGTCGAAGTGAATCGGGAGGAGTGAACTAAGTGGCAGGTAGAGCCGCAACGTCACTGCCGCGAGCGTCAGTGCAAACGAGCGTATGATCCACGCGCGGTGGTCAGTGAAACGGCGTTGCATCGCGCGACGCCATGCGAGCACGGTCGTGAATATCCAGGCCATGGCCAGACTTCCAAAGCCGAGTGTCGAGATTGGACCAGTCGAGGCGCCGAGGGCTAACAGAAAGCCGCTCGCTCCTCCGATGAGGCATGAGACAGCATAGGTGCGTCCGATCCAGCGATGGAGCGGGGGAAATCGAGTTCGCAGTCCGGAGGAGAATTGCACCGGTCCGAGAAGGAGTGCCGTCGCAGCGCCCGCGACATGGACCATCAACCACGGGTTCTGTAATACATTACCCGCGATCACGGGCGGCGGCACCGCTTCGAGGCCGAGGAGATAGCGATAAGAAACGAGCGCAAGGGCCGCGCACACGAGCGCGCCGATGGACCACAGGATCAAGCACGCCCCTCGCCGGACAGCGGTTTCGAATCCTATCGTTTTAACCTGCACGCTCATAGCGGTTCCTTATCTTGGGAACTTTACGAGTGTTCCACGTTCCGCGTTCAACAATAATTGAAGAGCAGCGATCCCCTTCTCGGATCGCGCCAACGCCCGAGAACGGATCTGGCAGATCCGGAATAGGATCTCAGCAACTCCAAATCGGATCTGGCAGATCCCAGATAGGATCTACCGAATCCCGAAAAAGATCTCTCTAATCCTAGATAGGATCGCGCGTTCGTTTGAGGCGATCGAATATGGGTTTCCGCGGATTGAGCCGATTGCGTTGACAGTGGCTGAAACGCAATGAGGCTTCGGCCTGGCGTCATTCTCCAGATCGTGCATGACGCCTTGTATCGAGGATCTGTATACCATTAATCACAGAGAGCTAAGGTTCGGCTTCCCCGAGCATATCTACATGACTAGCCATGGCGAGAGCGCGTTGTTTCACTATCTGCATCTTCTCGTCAATGCGCATCGGTATGTACATTGTGCCCTGAATCTTGTCATAGATACTGTCGATCAATTTGAACTCGTTATCGCGATAAGTAATCCAACTAAGCTGAGCTGACCTCAACAATCGCTTCCCCTCCGGCTTCAATTTGCTCATCAGCGTCTGGTAATTCTTATTCAGCTCCTGGTCCCACTTTTTATAAGCGATGTCGGTGCAGCGCACCATTCCGGCAGTAGCTGGATCTTTCTCTGTGCAGACATCGAGAGCCGCATCGATGGGATGTTTCGGAGGGTCCTGCGCCGAAGCGATCGTTGGGAGTAAAAGGAAGAGCAAAAGCAGTGAGTAGCGGATTGAATTTTCCATGACAGAAAAATAGCACGTAAGGGAAGAGGTATTAAGAGGCAGGCACGGCACTGCGTCGTCGCAAATAGAACAAGTCAGGAAGAGGGGCTTGCCCCCGCTGTTAGGCAGTTTCAAACACTTCGATGCTGAGCACAATTCGTGTTAGTAGAGACTAGTCGTTAACTGCTTTGGTTGATTTTGTAGGTTATGACCCACTTTGCCCCATCCGACTGTGATTAACATTGTGGGACATGGGTAGATTTTTTGATTTTCTACCCATATCGATGTGCACATGGGTAGATTTCTAGATTTTCTACCCATATCGACCTCCACTACAGGAATCTCGCATCATTTCACTTTTTCAAAGTTTTGGAACGAAAGCCAATTTCCTGTTGATTGGCCGCCTCGGATTCATCAACAGCCGAATGGCATCAAAGACCGCCCTGAATTGGCGATCATGCCCATCATATTTCCCTCAAGCTCATCGAGCCGGCGAGCCAATTCCATCTCGAGTTAGCTCCAACATGAAGTCGGGTGGAAATCGTTCCGGATTACGTCTGACGCTTTGATTTAGCACCCGAGTCTCCACCCCATACAAATCAGCCAAATCTCGATCGAGCATTACTTTCTCGCCACGAATGAAAAGATCGCTTCTAACCGCTCTACTGGAATGTTTACTAACTGCTGGGCCATGTGTGAGGTCTCCTTTGTGAGATTGGATTTACCAAACGGCGCACAAAGAGTCGTTTTGTTCAGGCAAATCTCGTCAAACTGACTCTTCGTGCAACGCTATACCGCTCAGGACAACAACTCGCTCTCGAGCACTGCAATTTGCGCGTCAACCATTCCAAACACATTCAACTCACCACAGCGAGTGAACGCAAAGTGCTTGACGGTGTTAGCAAGTGCTTTCGGATCCTCGGAGTTTTGAAATGCTCCCATAAGCACGAACAGCGCTGCCGCACATTCATCGCCACCCCGGCAGATAATCTCTGCCAGTGCTTCGATCTTGTCTGAATTAGCTTCGGTAGTTTCAGGCGTTTGCGAGAAATCGACTGTATCATTGAAGTTGTCGCCTTCGTCTGCCCGCCGCACGAGTTCAGCAAGCCACGGATCATTTTTCTCTAGCGCGAGCCGGATAATCGCACGAGTCTGCGCGTCCAGCGATTTGTTGTTTATGACAGACGGCGCTCGTCGTTTGAGAGCAGTGATGATCGTGTTGGTCCTGGATGTTTGGTTTACGTGAGGTGTGTGTTCGCGCGGTGTTGCGCTACTATGATCAGCCATGATCGTCATCCTTTCTAGTGAAGGTTGATGGTCCTAGGGTCAATTTTGTGGTCGCACACAAGTCGGCCCGCTTCTTTTTGTGGGTGAGCGCGCACTATACCATAATTCGCTGTGCGCTTCTCTTAAATTGCAGCTGACGAAAAAATATTGTGGGCCTTGAGGCTACTGACTTTGTCTCTTAACTTGATCGCTACTCCATTCGATCGCCGCAAGGAACCGCTCCAGACTTTGTTCCCATATCAGAGTCGATAAAGGAATGCTCGGGAACTTCTCAATGGAATCATTTGGAAGATTCACGTCCGGAATCTCATTCAGCAGACTCAGTAACTCAAGGCGTTGCTCTGCAGAAAGTTTCTGCCTGTTCCGCATCCTGCCGAATTTTATTCCGACCCGAGGAATCTTACCGCCTCCGAAAACCGTTATGGGATTGTGAGTAAAAGTACCGCCGTAATCTACAACTGGCACAAACGAAGAGCCTCGCCATTTGATCAGCAACCCTTTCGCAATCGCCCAATCAAGAATTTTCCTGGCTACTCGACCTGCTTCGGGTGAGCGGCGATTCAAGTGAGTAAAAAATTCATCTTCGTTTGTAGTCGTGCGTCGTTGTGTTCCTTTGACCGTCTGAGCCTTTGTTGTTTGTCCAATGACCCTCGGCACAAGGCTTCTCAGTCCTTGCTGTCCAACAAACTGCTTGATCTCGATGGCAAGCACTTCCGTATGGTCCATCTGCTCATTTAGAAATTCTACGATTCGCTGAAGTTCCCTCGGAATTACATCCGCGATAAAAAGAAGTCTCAGCTTTCGATCCTGCAAATTGCGATTCGCCTTTTCCCAAAAATCTTCGGGATCGACGTTGTCTCCAAGAAACTCTTTCAGTTTTGTAGTTGCATCAATGCCGCTATGCTGGCAATTAGCAGCAAATCTTTCCCGCATGTGATCGACACCCCAATGCTCGGTGGCATTTGCTGCATAGTCCAGCATCTGTCCAACAACTTCTCGGCGAATCCGTGTGTCGCTACTTCTCTTCACTTCAACAATCGTTGGTATCGCGTCTTGATCGATAAACAAGTGATCGATAGACCATCGATCCGCGCCAGCCTGCTGCCCAGGGACTCCACACTCTTGTTCGATCAACAAAAACCTCTTCGGCTCTTTCGCGTCGATCTGATTGCCTACCAACAGCGCTGGATACTGAGCAAGCCAGGTCTGTAACAACTTCTCAGACTCGTAGGTCTGCTCGGTCATCTCGATGAGTTGTTCGTTGTCGGCGATGAGGAAGATGCCTGGGTTCATAGTAGCAGTTTCGGAATTCTCACCTTTCGGACTTGATGTTGAAGGGTGGACCAAAACGAGCACAGAGCGCCCTTTCTAGCACGTCTCGATTAGCACAGTTCTCGGGACCGGTCAGGATCGTATGGCAGAACCTGCCATGTTGGCGCAATGCTCGTAACGCGCTCGGAGAATCTGGATACAGGCCGCAATCAAGTAGGCCGTATTTCACTTGACCGCCATTCTTTCGTTTACCTTCCGTTAAATGTTGGCGGAAGCGTCGTTTCAGGTCTGTCGTTCTTCCCACGTATATAACACCATACTCGTCGTGCAGGTTAGCAAGGCTAACCTCAAAGGGAATGAACTCGGCGGCGTAGCTGTGAGGAGGATGCAGTCGAAGTGTCTGTGCTTTTACAAACCACTCCACTGGTAATAGGACTGCATACACACCGCCCACCTCCCTTAAATCTGAAGCCGACGCCCAGTTTGACAATATCAAGTCACCCCGATCTGCAACGAAGGTACTCGCTTTGGTCACACGCCAGTGTTGGCCGAAAGGGAATGATCTGGCTAGTTTCCTGGTAAGTGAGAGATCTAGTTTGGCTGGCACTTCAGTTTCATCCAGTTAAGACACCCAGTTCAACTATCTTTCGTGCGCCCGCATAATTAGTGGCTTAGCGCGTTCAAGGTCAAATTTATTTCGCACCCACACCTCCAGATCGCCAGTCCCCCAGTGACCAACGTTGCGAACGTCACGAGTAAACCCCTCCACAAGATCGACTTCATCTGGATTTAAATGAACGTGGAGTAGTAACTTGTCCTTGTAGATCTCCACGGTAGTAAAATTTCTGATCCGCTTGAATGCGATATACAGTTTTAAATCCTTCCGCTGAACGTCATCACCCAGTGACATTACGTAACCTTCCAGCGATTCAAACAACTCGCGAACCTCTGGCTGCGCTGTCGCTAAGGCCTCGGCCCCATAGACAGGCACCCTTTTTGTTGAGGCTTCCTGAGCAGAAGATTTCCTGGTTGGAAGCGGCGTCTTACCACTAACTGAATTCACCAACTCCAGCAGAAGAAACTGTTCGTCGAATAACTTATATCGGATGAGTTCTATGTTTCGACCAATTTCTTCGACTGCATGCGCATCATACCTCGTGAAGTTTGCCGCGATGCAGATTACGCGAGGTCCGGACCAGTCTATGTTGTCCGCGCTTTCCCTTCCGAATTGTTTTAGAACCAGTAGCTCAAATTCAGCCCTATGGTCCAACAACCAGTTAAGGTAAAAAAGCCCCTGGTTAATGACGTTTTCGCCAGCAGAACGCTTGTATTCAATTATGACGGGAGAATCGTTCTCGTCGATTCCCAAAGTATTGATTCTTCCTGCATGTGTTTTTCCAGTAGAGTGTTCCGTTTTGAGAAATCTTATACCAAGAAGCTTCTCAAGGTTTTTCTCCATGAGGGCTTGAAGCGGTTTTTCGAGATCTGAGGCAACGCCTTGCATGGCCATCGCGTTTCCATTCACGAGACGAAAGAGTTTGATGTCGCTCAAAAGGGTAACTCCGTAATCGAAAGATAACGTTCGTCAATCCCGATCATTCACGTCAAATGCTTCGGCGAAAAATTAGCCCTGGAGAGTGCGGACCTGCTTCTCGAGCCCAGGCAGATCGCGCTGGACGATCTCCCAGATGATTTCAAGATCCAGACCAAAGTAGTCGTGAACAATTCGGTTTCGCAGTCCGGCAATCTGAGTCCAAGGAATTTGCGTATGAACGTGCTTGAACTCTTCCGGTAGTTGGCGGGTAGCCTCGCCGATTATTTCCAGATTGCGGGCGACAGCATCTATGACAAGATCATCTCTGAGAAAGGCGTCATGATCCATTTGCGAGGTGTAACGGCCAATCTTCTGAATTGCCAGAATGATGTCTTCCAGCAGAACGAGAGGATCACGTTTAGACATCGATAAGCTCAGCCTGAATCTGCTTGAGTAAATTCGGTTTGACGGCTCGGCTGGAAACGAGGTCGACGTGTTGTTCCAACAGGGACTCTAACCGCTCGGCAAGCGTGACGAAGCGGAGGCCGATAGAGGGATCGACTTCGACCAGTATATCCACGTCACTTGTCTCGGTCTGCTCGTTCCGAGCCCACGAACCGAATAAAGCCATGCGACGCAGTGGAAACTCTTGCTGCAGCGCCGGCTTGATGGTTCGCAGCCGCTCAAGAATGTGTTCGCGTGGGTTCATGTCGCCACAGATTACACGGATTATAGTCGGATTAGTTTAATTTGAAACCCCGCCGCGCTTCGTCGCGTACACAACCCTTCATTCTTCGGTGTAAACTCATCAAAATCAATTCGCGAAAGAGGTGTTTATGCGATCACTCGGAAAGTCTTGCCGCGCAATTCTGGGCGGGCTGATGCTGTCAATTCTAATGATCCTGGCGCTGGCGGTGCCGGTGTGGGCGCAGAGTCCGCCGCTGATTGACCGCGAGTTGTTCTTCGGCGATCCGGAAATCGCGGGCGCGCAGATCTCCCCGGACGGGGCGTTCATCGCCTTCATCAAACCCCTCAAAGGCGTGCGAAACGTCTGGGTCAAGAAGACGGCTGAGCCGTTCGCCAACGCGAAACCTATAACGGCCGACACGAAGCGCCCGATCCCCGGTTACTTCTGGTCGCGGGACGGCAAGTACATCCTCTTCGTCCAGGACGCCGCGGGCGACGAGAATTACAACGTCTACGCCGTTAACCCCGCCGACGCCCCCGCCTCCGGACAAGACGTCCCCGCCGCTCGCAATCTCACCGACGCTAAAGGCGTCCGCGCTGTGATCTATGCAACACCACGCAGCGAGCCCGACGCGATCTACGTCGGCATAAACGATCGCGACAAGGCATGGCATGATCTCTACAAAGTAAAAATCTCGACCGGCGAGCGCACGCTCGTCCGCAAAAACACCGAACGCATCACCGCCTTCGTCTTCGATCTCAAAGACCAGCTACGACTCGCAACCAGAGCAGCGGAAAACGGTGACACGGAAGTCCTGCGCGTTGACGCAGACAAGTTTACGAAGGTTTACAGTTGCAACGTGTTCGAAACGTGTGGGCCAATCCGCTATCACAAAGACGGCGAACGTGTTTACTTCCGAACAAACAAGGGCGCCGACGTCGATCTGATTCGTCTCGAACTCTTCAACCCAACCACCAGTAAATCAGAGCTGGTCGAAGCCGATCCTTTGAAACGCGTCGATTTCGGCAACGCTACATTCTCGGAAGTCTCCGACGAGATGATCGCCACGATCTACGAGGATGAAAAGGAACGAGTCTACTGGAAAGACAAAAGCTTCGAAGCCGATTACAAAAACCTGCAGAAACAACTCCCCGGCAAAGAGATCGGTTACGGGTCGTCCACCAAAGATGAGAAGCTGTTTCTCATCTCCGCATACGCCGATACCGATCCCGGCTCAACCTATCTCTTCGATCGCACGACGAAGAAGTTGACGCCGCAATACCAGGTACGCGAGAAGTTGAACCGCTCTTACCTCGCGCCGATGAAGCCCGTCAAGTATCCATCGTCAGACGGTCTGGAGATTCCGGCTTATCTGACGTTGCCCAAGGGCGTTGAAGCCAAGAACCTGCCCGCGATCATCGTTCCGCACGGTGGTCCATGGGGTCGCGACGGTTGGGGCTACGACGCTTTTGCACAGTTTCTCGCGAACCGCGGTTACGCTGTTTTGCAACCCAACTTCCGCGGCTCGACCGGTTACGGCAAGAAGTTTCTCGACGCCGGAAATAAGCAGTGGGGCGACAAGATGCAGGACGACGTCACCTGGGGTGTGAAGTATCTCGTCGCGCAGGGTATTGCCGATCCGAAACGGGTCGGAATCATGGGTGGTTCGTACGGAGGTTACGCCACGCTCGCGGGTGTTACCTTCACGCCTGACGTTTACGCGGCCGCAGTCTCGATTGTTGGACCATCAAATTTGATCACACTCCTCGAGTCGATTCCGCCGTACTGGGAACAGATTCGAAAACTCTTCTACGAGCGCATGGGCGATCCAAACACGCCTGAAGGTAAGGCCCAACTGCTGCGCCAGTCGCCGTTAACCGCGGCTGCGAAGATCAAGACTCCGCTACTCGTGATCCAGGGCGCTAACGATCCACGCGTCACCAAACGCGAGTCGGATCAGATCGTGATCGCGTTGAGAGACAGGGGATTTCCGGTCGAGTACATCGTTGCGCCGGATGAAGGGCACGGCTTTGCACGTCCGGTAAATAACATGGCGATGTTTGCCGCGTCTGAAAAGTTTCTCGCGAAGTATCTCGGCGGTCGTTACCAGGAAAGCATGACGCCGGAAGTGACTCAACGTCTGAAGGAAATCAACGTCGACGTGAAGACGGTGACGTTGCCGAAGATGATGAGTTCGACAACCGAACTTCCGAAACCCGCTGTCGATCTGCGGCCCGGCACTTATAACTACAAGGCGACGATTGCTCTCCAGGGACAATCGTTTCCGCTCACCATGAAGTCGGAGATCAAAGAGGAAAACGGAGCATGGACCGTGACTGACACGGCACAAACTCCGCAAGGCGAGGTCATAGACGTAAGCACAATCGAAAAAGGAAGTCTGCTGCTCAAGCGCCGTGTGATCAAGCAAGGTGCAATGATGATCGAGATGGACGTTACGCCGAAGCAGTTGACCGGCACTACGACGATGAATGGTAAAGCTACGCCACTTGCCGTGGATCCGGGTGGCGCTTTGTTTGCCGATGGAGCCGGCGCGTTTGACGTGATTGCTTCCCTTCCCCTGGCGGAGGGTTACACTTCGAGTTTTCGAAATTGGGACATGCAGAAGCAGAAGCCCGAGATCAAAAACTTGAAGGTAGTGGGAACGGAGAGCGTCACTGTTCCGGCAGGCACGTTCGAAGCTTACAAGCTGGAGATAATCGCCGCCGGCAACGATGCAGATAAGCAGACTGTTTGGATCGATAAGGCAAGCCGGAAAGTGCTGAAGATCTCGGCGGTGCTGCCGAATCTGAACGGAGCGATCCTGACGTCAGAACTGACTCCGTAGTTTTACGAGTACTGGTCAGTTTGAATTACGCCGAAGGCGTTGGCTATACGCTGAAGGCGTTGGCTAATTCGAGCCCAGGGTTGCTTCAACCCTGGGCTCATTATTTCCGTATGGTTCAACCCTGAAAGGGTTCGCCGCGATAAACCCTTTTCAGGGTTTTAAGGTCTACTTATGCGCAATCCCAGGGTTGAAGCAACCCTGGGCTCAAATTAGTCAACGCCTTCAGCGTAATAGCCAACGCCTTCGGCGTAAAGTTTAGACTGATCCAAGTACCATCCACTTCGAAAGCGTTGCAATTAAATCTCGAGAATCCTGTCGGCCGCTTTAATTCGGCAGCGCTGCCGCTGTCCTGCGCTGGTAAGTGTATTCAACGTTGAGCACGATGTCGGCGAGCCCGACGATTCGCGCCGGCCGCCCATCAACGCCGTTCTCAACGAAATTCGGATTAGTCTCAAAGTCCATCGAAAAAACCCAATTGCCGAGTGGCGTTCCGCCGCTGAACTTATTGAGCGGATCGTTTCCTATCGCCGGATCGGAAGCGAAGATTCACGTTTAATCATCTTCCAAGCCTCTAAGGATATATGATCGGCAGGCTTGAAATGTTTCCGCATCTCCAGACATATTCCTCGCGCTCCTCTCATTAATCAATAGTAGCCCGGCAATTGATTTGCACCGGAGTATGATCATGGAAATCTGGCATTGCTTCCTCGGGTCTAAACCTCACGCCCCTATCCTTGAGTCGCTAAACCAGGCTGGCCTTCACTCTCAGGACGACGAGTCATTCCATCGTAAAGGACCGGGCATAGTCTTCTTTGACGAATCCTCTATCCAACTGCTTGATTTGCTACGTGAGAGGAGCAGGCGTGGACTTGAAAGAGTGCTCGCAATCACGCTTTCACAGTTACCCATCGAGCCGGGGGTAATTTGGAATTTGTTAAGTGCCGGCGCCTCGGATGTTTTCGCGTGGGCTCGATGCCGTGCGCCCGTTCAGGAGATAGTGGCTAGATTTGAGCGTTGGGAAAAGGTCGACGAAATAGTCAGGTCGCCACTTGTAAAAGCGAACCTTGCCGGTCAAAGCTCGGAGTGGATTCGGTCCTTAAGACAAATCGTAGAGGTAGCTACTTTCACTGATTCGTCTGTATTGATTACTGGAGAGAGTGGGACCGGAAAAGAATTGTTTGCACAACTCGTTCATACGCTCGATTCTCGCATAAACAAAGGGAGCCTGGTCGTGTGCGACTGCACGACGATTGTGCCGGAACTTTCGGGCAGCGAGTTTTTTGGTCATGAACGCGGCGCTTTTACCGGGGCGGTTGCAGCACGCATGGGAGCCTTTGCCCTCGCCGACAGCGGCACGCTTTTTCTTGATGAAGTAGGAGAGCTGCCCCTCAATCTGCAGGCCGAACTGCTACGTGTCATTCAGGAACGCACTTACAAGCGCATTGGCGGAAATTCGTGGCAGAAAACAGACTTTCGGCTCGTCTGCGCTACCAACCGCGACTTGTTTGAAGAACAGTCGAAAAGCCGGTTTCGCCGCGACTTGTACTATCGGATTGCGAGTTGGACATGCCACCTTCCCCGTCTATCCCAACGGCGCGAAGATATTCTCGTGCTGGCGAAACATTTCATCGCGCAGCTGCGGCCAGACGATCCACCCGAGCTTGATGACGCTGTCCGACAGTATTTTGTCGAACGTGAATATCCGGGCAACGTACGTGACCTCAAACAACTTGTCACCCGGATCATTCAACATCATGTTGGACCAGGGGCTATCACTGTCGGCGACATTCCAGAGCTCGAAAGGCCGCAGGTGGATAAACTAGATCGTGGGTACGAAGCGGAACTGGAGACTGCGGTGCGGTCAGCGATAGTGTCGGGAACAAGTCTGAAGGAAATTGAGCACGCTGCTGGAGAGATAGCTGAAAGAATTGTGATCGAGGAAGAGCAGGGCAATTTACAGCGGGCTGCCGTCAGACTCAGAGTTACCGATCGCGCATTGCAAATTCGCCGGGCCGCCCGTCGCACCAATGGCAATAGCGGAGTTGCAGGAATCTGATCAGGCAGTAACGCGCAAATTGCGGCCGGTTGCCGAATTTGATATCAGCCGCAGAAAATTTTGTCCCAGTAGCAACTGCTCGTCCGCCTGTGACAGAGCCAGAGCCTTCACTTTTGCTAATTCGACGGCCGGGTGCAGCCATGGTCCATCCGTACCGAAGAGTATTTTCTTTGCCCCTGCCCGCCGCACAGCTTGTTCGAGAAGATCAAAGCGTCGCACTCCTGAAGTGTCGGCATAAATATTCGGATGGCGAACCAAATGATCGATCAGAGCTAGTTGCGCCCGCCAGTCGTCGGAAAAACTTCCCAAGTGTGGAATGATGAACTTCACGTCAGGATATTCTTCGGCCAGCAACTCTATTATCGAAACCTCACCGACCACGTCATACAGCACAGGTATCGAGAACACTCGCGCGCTCTCGCAGACTTCGCGGGTGATTGGCGCATCGTGGCGATGGACCTTGATCCCGACGAAACCGTAACGCATGACGGCTTCCTCAACCATCGCTCTCACGCGCCCGCGGTCACGTGTGCGGATTAATGAAGGCGAATCCGTAAAAGCGATTTGGACGGCTGCGTACAATTCGCGCGACTTCGCGATTAGCGCTCGCGTAATCGGAGTGAAATGCAGCGAAGAGCACAGTACGATCAATACCGGCCCTGGCCGCACGCAGAAGGTACTTATCGAGAGGCGCATTGGTGTCCCATGGACCAGTAAGCCCATCGCCTTTTCCCGCATGACAGTGGCAATCGATGATCATGGTTCAATACCCCCGAACAGCGCCCTCGCTAACATTCATCTTACTGCGAACGAATTCGGTATTTGCGATCCGCCCGGCTGCGGCTACTTCGCGCATGAACAGAATGCTGGTAGCAATACCCTTATGAAAGTTTGGTAAATAAAACCTCTCGTTCGGTGCGTGAATGTGATCGTCAGGCAAACCGAAGCCGATCAGTGCAATTGGAACACCCAGAGTTTGTTGAAAGGCAGCGACGGCCGGAATGGTGCCGCCCGAGCGGACAAACACTGGCATTGCGCCAAAGCCTTTCCTGCACGCAGCAGCAGCCGCACTTATGAGTGGATGATGACGATTGATGAGTACAGGTTCGGCAGCCAGATAGATCCTGGTTGTCGATTGCAGCGTAAATGGCGTGAGCCTCGCAAGATGGCTGCGAACCAGTCGTTCGATCTCGCTTGGATCCTGATGCGGCACCAGTCGAAAGTTGAGTTTGGCGGAAGCACGTGCCGGAATAATAGATTTGGGGCCGGCTCCCTGATGACCGCCACTAATACCACTGATTGTCAGTGAAGGGCGGACGGTAGTGCGCTCATAAAGAGTGAAGTCGCGTTCGCCCCAGAATTTCCCGGTGCGGGCACACTTCAATAGCTGTGAATCACTTGGACCATTGCTCGCCATAAAGCGACGCTCTTCTGCACTGACTTCGGCTACGCGATCATAAAAACCTGGAATTGCGATCTTCCCTGTGCTCGTATGCAACCGCGCAACAATCTCGCAAAGACCCTTTAGGGGATTGTTGACCATGCCGCCAAATAGACCGTCGTGCAGATCTGCTTCCGGACCGCTAACCGCTAACTCCAAACTGAGCGCCCCACGCATTGCATAAGTAATCGCCGGGCGCGTCGGGCTGCGCATCATGTTGTCAGAGACCATGGCCACATCAGCTTCCAGAGCGCTTCTTTGCTGTACTAAGAATGGAGCGAAGTTTGAACTGCCGATCTCTTCTTCGCCTTCAAACAAACACTTCACATTAACCGGCAGTCTGCCTGCGGTGCGTAAGTAAGATTCGAGCGCCTTAAGATGTGCAAACATTTGGCCCTTGTCGTCCGAGGCACCGCGACCGTAGAGATTGTTTTCCCGCACCACCGGCGAAAATGGGGGCGATTGCCATTCGTCCAAAGGATCCACAGGTTGGACGTCATAGTGACCATAAATAATTACAGTCGGCCGATCAGGAGCATGAAGCCAGTCAGCGTATACGAGTGGATGACCAGGCGTGGACGCAACCCTGACTCGCTGCATTCCGATACTGCGCAAATGGTTCGCCAGCCAGGCAGCGCATTTGGCCACGTCGCCGGCATTCTCAGGTCGCGCGCTGACCGAGGGAAAACTGACAAATTCTTTCAGTTCCGTAACGAACCGCGCGCGGTTTGCATGAGCATAAGTAAGCGGATGATTCGTTTCACTCATGAACTCATGACCGAAGACAGCAAGCACAGAAAGTGCAAATGATTAACTCCTCATTTGCACTTTCTGTCTTCTATGCGGCTTCAAAAATTTCTGTTAAGCACCGCCCATGTATTGGCGCCCACTACACCATCGGGAGTTAATCGCATAGCTCGCTGAAAGGCGACCACGGCGGCCTTGGTTCCATTGCCGAAGACAGCATCAACCGTCAGCGGCTGTCGACCTTGGGAAACCAACCAGCGGTTCAAACGAATTTGGAGGTTAGTGACGGCCGCAGGATTTCGCGTCCATAGGCGCAATATAGGCATAGCTCCAGATGGTGTTGGGGTCGTCGTCGAAGTGGCAATGGGCTGTCTGGTGGCATGCACAACACGGTCGGTGCCGGGCACGAAACCATGGAAGACAACCCAATCTCTCTCAGAGTTAATCCTCCCGAAGTCGATGCTGCCATTCGCCTTGACGACTATTAGAGGAGTCGCAGAAAACGATACGTCACCCAGGCCAACGGGATCCCAACGGCCATTGACTATGTTGTAAGCAATGCTGGCAACCGGGTCGTTTGGAAGACTATGCGTCGACGCCCGGAAATAGATGTCGAAGTCGGAAGCATGCAAACTGCTTGATTTGTCCCTCAGTACAGAGATGGATACGTTACGCAAGTCGTAGCCGTTGTATTCGAAGAAAAGGCGAAAATAAAATTGCTGCCTGTCGATCCCGATCCTTGGGTGATGGGCCGATATCCTGAATTCTATGCTGCGTTTTGAGAACGAAAGACTGATGGGTGTGTTCTGATGCACATAATTCGATGTGTCTGCCGCCACCGAGAGGTCGCCGTCGGTCAGAACCTCTCGAGCTGCCGAAAAAGCTGCCACGCCTAGCGCAACCGCCTCAATCGGTCCACCCTCCTCCTCGAGTTCCTGTTTAGTCGTCTTGCCCCAATTACGCCAGAGGTCGGGAATCGCGTTGCCCGTTCCTACTTTGAAACCTGGTCCACCATCCTTGAGACCCAGGTTGTTAATGGCCCATTGGCCCACGTTGTACCAAATATCAGGACCTGGATCGTTTTCGCGAGTGCCGCTGGATTGCCGGTGGGCCAGGATCATTCTTAGCCTCATAACTCGAACCAGATACTTGACCAGATACCGACCTGACTCGATCTGTTGTGGTGTGACCTGGTTCTGATTTGCTTTGCGCTGAGCCTCCGTCTTGAGGTCCTTGTCGAGCCACCACTTGCCCCTCGTGTTGGGAAAGTTTCCGGCAAACTCAACCGCCACACTGCCTGCGTTGAAGCCGTTGGAAGCCCCGGTCAACGCCTGGAGTGGATGTAACTGAAGGATCCTTCCGTCCGGCAGAATGGCGAAATGCGGAGCCATCTTCAGGAACCGTGTGAGTGGATCCCTGACGCTGAAACAACAAGCCATTTGGTGCAGCACCAGCGCCCACACTTTTTCCGGAGGCCGAATGCTTATCCGGCGGCTCTTGTCGGCCCGAGCGGTGAGGTCGATTATTCGGGGATCGCCTGCCACTCCGAGTGTTAGCGGAACCTTTTGTGAGGCGCGACCCACCTCACCTTCGAGTTCGAAGGACGGTTCCAAACTCATTTCGTTGTCCGTAAACTCGAGTTCCGGAAAGAATTCAAACAATTCTTCCTGACCGGTCGCGGTCTGTTGAGGCTCCTGGCCGTTCGAGCTCTGAGGAGGTTCCTGCCCGTCCGGGCTCTGCGGAGGCTCTTGCTTCGATGGCTCCTCACTGCTCGCCTCGATGATTGCGCGCTCGGTTGGTGGTCCAACTATCCCATCCGGAGGCAACCCCTTTTTGGTTTGGAAGCTCCGCACAGCCGAACGGGTTTGGTCGTCCATCACCCCGTTCACCGGCAGGTCTAAACTGAGGATGCGATTAAGCGAGCTTTGCACCCAACGAATGTGTTCAGTGCCCTGGGCCTGACCGCCCTGCGAAGGTGCCGGAGAGCCGGACGCAGATGAACTCGGCGGCGGTTGACCTCGCGAGTCTCCATTTGGCTCAGGCTGAACCGGAGAACCCATGGGCCAACGACCGGGATACGGTAAGGGTCTAACAGGACGACGAAACGGAAAAGTGGGTTTGAACACGCCCGGTTTAAGTCTCAGCTTCTGAAACACCTTCCGGCGTGCCGCCGTTTTAGCGCGGCCACCGCCGGTGCGTTGGGCCATTCTCCGCATCGGCCGGCGCCGGCCTCTTTCGCCTTCGATTTCCGATAAATATTCCGACTCTTCAAATTCAGTTGGTTCTCGCATCGTACACCTCACACTGCGGGCCAAGCCTCGCTATCAACCGTGATGGATTTTGTACTAGTGCTTTGTGATTAGTGCTTTGTGCTTCGTACTTAGTGCTTTGTTGGTAAAAACCAGGTACAAAGCACCAAGCACTAAACACTCAGGTTCAGTCTTTTCGAGCAGGATTGAGTGCCCGACGACGTGACCCAGGCAATGCTCCAAAGCCGAGACCTCCGGCGGTCAGTCCTCGCGCCGCCGGAGCTGCGGGAAGTTCCGCGCGCGAGTCTTGCCCAGCCACGCGACTCTGCAGCAACGTTGACGGCTGAACGTAACGAGCAGGTGCTCCTCTGAAATCAACGATGTCTTCTGACAAATCCACACCCGTTGCTGCGAGATAAGCATGGATGTAACCCTGAATCTCGGGTCTCCAGTAACGCGCCCATATTTTGGCGTGATCCTGCTCAAGGGCGCTGTCGTTCCAGTTGCCATACCGAACCGACAGAAGAATCTGCTCGCCATAGACTGCGAGGTTACGGAAATGCGTGATCGTAGTGTCGTTCCAGCCTTGCAGTTTCTTCATTGTGTCCACCTGGCCCATCCAACGTTCGTTGTATGGGACCATGGCGCGGCCACGCAGGAATTCGCGAATCTCCGGCCTGCCCAGCATGAATTGCATCATCAGCATCTCAGCACGTGAGGTCCACGGGAGGTCTCCAAACTGGTTGTGCGCGCCTTCGGCCAGCACGAGATGCACTTCCCGCAACGCACTCAACAGTGAGAAGCCGTCGGCGATAACCGTAGTGTCGGCATCCTCGCGATAGAAAGCGGCAGTGCGGTGCAGTAAGTTATGGAAGGCCTCGATAAACTTCGAGCGGCTGTCGGCGGAACGCAATTCAGGAACCGCCTTGCCCACAAGCTTCAAACCATAATGGTGATCGTATTCATAGGCCCTGCGTGGGACGGTCAGGCGATTGTATTCGTCCTGAATGTAACCCCACAGCAGATTGTTCAGCGGCCGAAGCGGATCAAGCTCGAGGTTTGCAAGTGGATCGCGCTCCAATGGCCCACGTCTGTTTTGGAACCGCATGCTGACAGCGTTCATGGTCTGCACGAGCATCCCTTCTTCGTGCCAGTAGGACCAGATGAGTTCAAGCATGCTTGGACAACTGAACCGGTAGGTCAGTACTCCCTGGCAGAACGGAGAACCGGGTTCTGTGCCGACGGCCAGCGCGTCTACAATTCGCCGGAGATAAGGCAGGCCGGGATTACCGTTGAGATTGTCCTCGAGATACTTGTTCAGGCGTACTTTCAATTGCTCAAATGTTTCACCGATCCTGGGATCTACGCCAAGATCAAGGGTGGGATGCTCGCCCTCGGAGTCTCGCGGGCTTCGGATCACGACGCCCGTCTCAAGGAGTAGAAAAGCCTGTGTCGCATACTTGAGCAGGTTATAGGCGTCAACACCATAGCCGATCGAGGAGGCCAGCAGTTCCGCGCGTTTAGTCTGGATCGCTTCTGCGATTTTAGGAGGGTCCAGAGGGTCCTCAACACAAACTGCCTGATCTTTTACAGTGTCCTCGCAAAGAACGCGTTTTATAAACTCTTCGTACCGATCACCCCGAATTGCTTCAGTGCGATTGCGAATCGCCGCCCAGAGCGCAGCGTCATCGTCTAACCTGACTGTAGATCGTGACAAAGCAACGTTGAATGGCGGCCCGTTTGGACCACCGAGGCCAGCTCTGTCGCCAAAGTCGTCAAGTTCGTTCTTCCCGTCATCAGGTCCTTCTTCAGAAAAGCGACCCGTGGTTTGCACTAGCTCATCCCCAAATTGTGATTGTCTGCGGCGTGCCGTTTCACGGCGTTCACCCTTCGACCTTTTGTTGTCTGGCATATGGCCTCCTTAATTTGTATCGAACAATAGTGATGGCGCAGTTGATGGTATTAGCGCGGGCTTGGCGCAATAGACGGCTGTGTCAAGCGTGTCGCGTAGCGCCCAGTATTTGAGCATTTCAGCGAAGATGCGGCCCTCAACCTCCGGACTGATGGCCCCTTCTGCGCGTGCCTGCCCAATGACTGCAAAAACCATCGTCGGCGAAGCCTGGTACATCTCTGACCGTGACGAACGCCAGGCTCGAAAGAGTGCGCTGAGCCGTGCTGGTTGTCGCTCACCGGTTTGCAATGCCTCCTGTAATGAGGCCCCGCGTAACGACTTTGGCCGATGGTGAGCAATGAGTGTCGCCAGGCCCGGCATCGTCTTTACCAGCAGCGCGAGCAGGTTCCGCTTACCGCTGTCGAGCCCGGTGGGCGGGTAGTAGGACTGCCAGATGTTCTCCAACGTGTCCCACTGCGGATGCGGAAAAAGCGAACGGCCAATGGCGCAACTTAATTTCACGCGTATCCATGGAGCTGGATGTGGATCGTCGAGATTCAGCCGAAAAACAAAGTAACGTGGCAGCGTAACGACTCCCATCAATCCCATCGTCGAAGTGATCCCCACCCTGGCTACAGACCAAAAGTCGGCGAGTATTTCCGAGATGCAGCGATCCCAGTAGCCCCACGCTGCGCCCTCCTCGCCGCCGTTATGCTGTAACCCGCGCAGCAGCGGTCGAATCGACACGACGAGATCGAGCAGTGCAGCCGCCTGGTGTCCGACTTCGTGGACCAACGACGACGCGATGCCGCTACCGACCATTCTTTCTCTTGGCATCCGTATGATGGCCACGGGATTGTCCCCTCCTCCAGGTAACCGCGTCCGTGCCCTGCGAATGGCTGCACCGTGACTGCGATCCAGAAAACAAATGAGGCCCGGCAGGTTGTAGTAGTTACCGGCAAGTGACAGGGCGTCCGATGCAACTATGTCCAGGCCTGCCAGCCAAATTCCGGTTTCCTGCTCACTACGCTGCGTCATCACTGCTGCAAATATGTCGAGATGCGATAACGTAACGTTGAACCTCATGCGCAACATGCTGAAATGTCTCTGCGCAACTTCGGGCGATGCGGACTGGCCCTGGGGACTGCGCAACCAGCTAATGAATTTGCGCACCATCCGATGAACCTTCCGACGGCCGTCGATCAGATACCGATCGATTGCGCTGAGTGAAGCCGGCGGCAAAGCGGCAGCGGGCACCATGGTCTGCTGCAAGGCGAACGGCTTGACTCTGCTTAGTCTCACGAGCAGCGCCCGCGCCTCCTGTTCGACCAAACTCACACCTGGCGCAACGGACACACTGGCCGCCGGTAACGATTTTGTTGGGTTGGTGATCACGACTAGGTTCCTAAAAGAATGATCCCGTTTCCGCGCCGTATCCATCGTCCTGAATTTCTGTGCCGGCATCTGCCCCTTGATTGCGTGGGAGATGGCGAGGTTCCAGGCTGGCGCGTTCCAGGCTGACGCGTTCCAGGCTGGAGCAACCCAGGTGCGAACTGTTGTGCAGCCGACGTCAATGCTGCCTGGGCCGCCTGGACCGGCGACGCCGACGGAGGTGCTTGCGCCGCATTAGTTGCCGCTGCGCCCCCGAGACGGACCACCTGTTTCGCGACCTCGAATTCCTGATCCTCATAACTCAACCCCTCGAGCTCTAACCCAAACATGCCACCGGCGGCCGAAGCGAGCTTGCTGCCCATCGCCCCGCCAACGCCTGGCAGAAGAAAATTTCCGGCGGCAGCACCGAGAACAGGCAATGCCTTTTTGGCAATACCTTTCAGCGCCCCGGTGAGCTGCCGACCAATCCCTGACTTAAGAAAGCCGCCGGCCTTCTTGAACAGCTTGCCCAGGAATTGCTCCAGTTCCTCTTCGCTCTGAACTGTCAGCAACTCGGCAGCGAGTTCCATCTCCTCGGCCTCGTTAAACGGACTTTCCTGGGCGTACTCGCCGTAAGTTTCAAGTTCTTGTCCAAATTCGCCGGAATACTCGCCGGGAAATTCCCCGGAGTATTCGCCGGAATACTCACCGGAATATTCACCGGAGTTTTCACCCGCGTATTCACCGTAGGTCGACTCAAAGTTCGTGCGGTCAATGTTGTGCATAAATTCCTCCTCGGAGTTTCTGTAAGGTCTCTAATCGCAGCGTTACTGACGAACTTGCTTGTGCACCCATCGTGCCGGTGTAAGTCGTTGATTTCTGGTGGCGCGTGGCGAAATAGTTTTCTGTAGAGAGGAATGTGGGCCAGATCCGACGAAATGTTTTTCGCGCGTGGGACCTGATTTCGTTCTGCGAAAACTTACCCACAGTTTGCGTGAACATCCTCAGGAATACTGAACCACCCTGCTAATCGCCTGTCTTTTCACGCCAAAAACTCAACCTGCGAAAGGAATGTTTCTTGCCACATTGAGTGTCAGTAACGAGTTTGGCGAGGAGGTCTGTGATGATTGAAAAAATGAAAATCCTGATTGCCTACGACGGTTCGGCGTGTTCTGAAGCAGCTCTCGACGATCTCCAACGCGCCGGGTTGCCGGCTGAAGCCGAGGCTGTGGTCATGTCGGTTACAGAACTCTGGTTGCTGGCGCCGCCGCCTTCGAGCTTCGAAATCGTTGAGATGGCAAACGCGGTTTATGCGCCTTCCGACCTGACACACATCTATTCTCAAAACTCGCCCGCACTCGAGACGGCCCAGGCGCTCGCCGATCGCGCAGCTTCCCGCCTACAAACGAATTTTCCCGATTGGCAGATAACCACACAGGTAGCGATGGGTTCACCCAAGCGCGAACTAATCCACCAGGCCGACAACTGGAAACCCGATCTCGTCGTGCTTGGTTCGCATGGTCGCTCTGCGCTGGGCCGGCTTGTACTGGGCAGCGTTTCACAAGGAGTGTTAACCGACGCTCACTGCTCCGTGCGAATTGCGCGCGGGCGAGTTGAAGAGCCCAACACGGCGGTCCGGATAGTTATCGGCGTTGATGGATCTGATGCCGGCGCTGCGGCAGTGCGCGAAGTTGCCGCGCGTGATTGGCCGTCCCTTAGTGAAGTTCGGATCATTGCGGTGACTGACCCACTGTCTACCGGCTTAATTAGCGGTCTCATCCCTCCAATTCGAGATTTTGTGAATGAGTCGAACGAGGAAGATCGGGAGTGGTTGAGGAATCTGCTCGACAAATCTTCCGAGGAGTTCAAAACCTCGAACCTGCGAGTTTCAACTGCGATTATCGAAGGCGATCCGAGGCGCGATTTAGTCAAGGCTGCCGAAGCATGGAGTGCTGACTGCATCTTCGTCGGATCGGTGGGATTCAACAATCGCTTCGAGCGTTTTGTGCTCGGGAGCGTCTCGGCAACAGTCGCGGCACGCGCGCACTGTTCCGTTGAAGTTGTAAGACGAGCGAAGACGGAGGGCGGGAATGGTCACGATGACCAATCCGGCTTTTCACGCAATTGAAAACTCCAAATCGATTCGGGGTAAGTGTCATGAAGAAAATGAAAGCCAATGTGTTCCGAGGCAGGAACAACATAAGTATCGAAGAGATCGAAAAACCACGGCCTGGTCCAGGTGAAGCCGTAATTCGCGTCACGCTGACCACGATCTGCGGCACTGATCTGCACATCGTACGCGGGGAATACCCGGTGGCGCCCGGCCTTGTAATCGGCCATGAACCCGTCGGCGTAATTGAAGAACTCGGCGTGGGTGTCACTGGATATGAAATCGGTGAACGCGTTCTTGTCGGCGCGATCACACCATGCGGTCAATGCCGCGCCTGTTTGTCAGGACATGCATCGCAGTGTGGTCATGGCGAGGGTTACGAAGCACTCGGCGGCTGGCGTTTCGGGAACACCATCAACGGTGCTCAAGCCGAGTATCTTCGAGTGCCTTATGCGCAAGCCAACCTGGCTAAGATTCCCGATGAGCTGACGGACGAGCAGGTAGTGTTACTGGCGGACATCGCCTCGACCGGATTCGGCGGCGCAGAGTCCGCGAATATAAAAATCGGCGATACGGTAGTTGTCTTTGCACAAGGACCGATCGGATTGTGCGCAACGGCCGGTGCGAAGTTGATGGGAGCTTCGATGATCATCGGCATAGACGGTGATGAAACCCGGTTGGCGATGTCCAAAAGGATGGGTGCTGACGTGACGCTCGATTATCGAGACGTCGACGTTGTCGCCGAAGTGAAGCGTTTGACGGGTGGTGGCGCCGATGTAGCAATCGAGGCGCTTGGCACGCAGCAAACTTTTGAGAGTTCGTTACGCAGCTTGCGGCCGGCCGGCACCTTGTCGAGTCTTGGCGTCTATTCAGGAAAACTTGAAATTCCGTACGAAGCATTCGCCGCCGGTCTCGGCGATCACAGGCTAGTCACAACGCTCTGCCCCGGCGGCAAGGAACGGATGCGGCGTTTGATGGAAGTTGTTCGTCACGGACGAGTGGATCTCAAACCGCTACTGACACACACGTTCACTCTCGATCAGATTGGTGAAGCTTACGATCTCTTCGGCGAGCGTTTAGATGGTGTGCTGAAGGTCGCGATCAGACCGTAGTAGGTTGCGCGGCACCCAGCGTCATTTGCCCGGATAGTTGAGATATATCAGAATGAACACTGATAAAGAACATACAGCTGTTCAAGCAAAAGGCCGCTTACGAAGAGTTTGTTTACAATGAAGTCTTCAAAGATGAAAAGATTAAGGCCCACCCGTTTTATCAAAACCTAATCCAATTTGTGCTCGACGCCAAAGCCCCCGTCTTTTATGAGCAAACGGATGCGAGCGAGTACGCCAATTTCTCTTCCTATTACAACTGGGTACTGAGGCGCGCGGGTTATACCAATCCGACGATGGAGTCGATGCATTTCCTCCACGACTTCACCCACATGATATTTGACTATCCTTACGATCTCACGAGTGTCAGCGAAGACGAGTTTGAGGCGACTGTGGTCACGAATGAATATGCAGCCTCCAACGAGACAGAGATCCTGGCGCACTATCGAGTACCGGGTCTTAGAGACTCCGTCCTTCAACACCGGCGGATTTTTTACGACACACTCAGAGACATGGGCGTTGCGCAACCTACGATGCATCAGTTGTTGGCAATGAGAAGGATTCTGATTGAAACGAGTGTTTTGGATTTCCTTTTTCCGAAACCGGAAGATGCGCCTGTTATTGCTCAACTCAAAAGTTACAGCGGCAACCGCGCGTGGTGCAAGACGCGGTTCGATCAAGTGGCGGATCTCAATCCGACCGAATATTTCTTTTGGACGTTGCGGCCGTTGAATTATGAAAGAGTGCTAATCAATTACCAGAGCACTTCGACGCAGGAGAATTACGAACGCACCGTTCTTAAGACCGTGCGCATCATGTGTGCAGTCATGCGGCTCAGGCGCTTGCCGGTAAGTTTTCAGGAATGCTTCGAGGTAGTTGGAGGTCTCGAAGGTAAAGTGATGCTGAAGCAAGGGGAGCAGCAATGAAGCTTTTGAAAGCATTCACGGCGGTTATAGCTACACGCCACCGGAGATTCAAAGTGTGATTGAGAAGCTCGTCACTGATTATCCACGCGAAGTGATCGACGAAGGCTGGATGCGTTCGGATCTCACTGATTATCAGGTTTATGCGTTTAATGCGTTGCTGAAGTTAAGAGGTCGAGAGGTATTAGGACTACAGGATTTTCCGATCAGGTATCCCACGTACGGATCGGACCACGCAATCTGTGAGTATATGACCTATTTAAAGGTCGACGAGGGTCACGATTTTATTTACGTTTTTGAGAACGATTTACGAGGGCTATGTGGAACGGGCGAAGTCTCGAGGCCTGACGCCGGTAAGCATGCCGATAGATTGTACTCCTCGTACATTGACACCAGCGGTGTGGTTTATTTCAAACCCATCGGCTCGGGATGGAAACGTGTTAGCGGACGAGATCATACGAGTCTGTTAGACGCGGGCCACCGGGTTGTATACGACTTCGCGTATCTTGGTACGACAGCTCCGCGTGAGTTTGACTTACAACACGAGGGTATCGATGCGGCGTTTGTATCGCTATCCAAGCCGTACGGCTTGTTCTCACATCGAATAGGTCTGTCGTTCTTTCGGAAGTCGATCCCGTCGCTGATAGCAAACCAGCTTTGGCCCAAGAATATCTTTGGTCTTACGCTCGCGGCGCGAGTGCTGGAAGATATCGACGCACCAACTTACGCTCGCAAGTACAAGGAACGTCAGTCGGCGATCGTAAACACGTTACGCGAAGAAAGTGGTCTGCCGCTGCTACCGTCGGACGCTTTTCTGCTGGCGCACATCAACGAAGCAGACTCACAAACTCTAACACCGGACCAACGCACAACACTTCAACGGTACAAGCGCAGTCGCGGATACCGCTTTTGCTTGACGCCATTTTTCGCGGAGCACCCGTAATCCCAGCTCTACAAAGCGTATTCGCCATATCGCAAAATGAAAGAGGGATGGTACTCTGTACCGGACGCGTCCTCAAAAGTTTACCTCGTCATTAACAGCGTCCTAAATAAGGAGACCCCATCGTGCAATTGACCTTACCCGTTTTGACCAGACGAGACATCATTGGTTTGATTCTAATAGGTGCAGGGTTCGTGCTTCTGCTGGCACGATTCGAGTTGGTCCACAGCGCCGCGCCGCAAGTAACCAAGCGGTCGTTTGACAACAGGATACCTCCGCAGGTTCCTCTCAAAATTAAGATAAAAAAAGAAAAAGAAGAGAAAGCACTCGACGTCAGTAACAGTAATTGGTTTCGAGATATTGAAATTGAAGTTACCAATACCTCTGACAAACCAATTTACTTCCTCTCGCTCCATATCGTAATGCCTGATGTGCGTACCGATAGAGATGTTCCGTTAACATTTCCGCTACGCTATGGAAGGACAGATTTTTACGACCATAATACGAAACCGACAGGTGAGGATATACCGATAGAACCGAGGGCAACTTACACCTTCGTTTTTCAGGAGGACAATAGAATCGGTTATGAGGCCTGGCGTAATAAGAACAAGAAAAACGATCCACTGACACTGAAGGTTTGGTTCAGTCACTTGAATTTCGGAGATGGTACGGGGTTTACCTCGTTGGATGGTCTTCCGTTTCCATTTAAGAACAACCCGGACGAACTTGGTCAATGTTTCGAAAAAGCCCGACCACCGGATCAGTGGGCTAAGGCCCCTCTGCTCTTTTCGGCGTTATATGCGCAGAACTTTAAGACACCGGCTCCACCTTGGCCGGTGAATTTGTTTTCAGAGAGCGACGCTGTTTCTAACTCAGAGAATTTCTTAGTCCCGCCTGATATTTGTTGCCCGGGAACTTCCTGCAATAAGTTTAAGTTCAGCAAGTACAACTGCGTCTGCGCCAGTGATGTCCAGACTGTAACAACAACTGCATGCACCGACCCCATTGGTGTCTGCGGTACACAGGTCGAATTGGCGTCGGTATGCAGTCTCAACGGAACGCTATGTCCCAGTTTCGCCTTTGTGCCTTGCGGTGGCGCGATTCCGATTCCAAGTCCAACGCCAACCCCGGTATTCACTTGCCCTTCAACTAATCCGAGTAACTGCCCGAGCGGCATTCCAAAGGATCCGTGTCAGGATCCCTTATCTAATGGGTGTCCTCCGTTTTATCACCCCGAAGGTGCATGTTGTGTCAGAGATCCTTGTTTTTATGAACCCCTGGTCTGTCCTCAAGGCACGGTGAAAGTGCAATTTCCACAACCAAGCTGTGCTCAGTATTGTTTGGACGTACCAACCTTATCGGAAACCGAATGTGTGGCGTTTGGATTTTTTTGGAGCTTAACGGGTATATGTCGGGCAACTTCTTCCTCTGAGGGAGGAGGCGGAGGTTGCCCAATCTTTCCTCAGTTTCCATGTGAACAAGATATGTATTGGGATACCACTACTTGTTCGTGTGAGTTTAACCCATCACCTATCGTAGTAGACGTAGCCGGCAACGGATTTAATCTAACAGACAAAATGCGGGGTGTAAGCTTCGACCTCAATAGCGACACAGTCCCGGAGAAGCTGTCGTGGACGAGTCCGGGATCAGATGATGCCTGGCTCGCTCTCGATCGCAACGGCAATGGCGTAATCGATAATGGACGCGAACTTTTTGGAAACTACACGCCTCAACCTGAACTATCACGCGCCAAAGATAGAAACGGCTTTCTTGCCCTGGCTGAATTTGATAGGCCAATCAATGGTGGTAACGGCGACGGAAAGATAAGCCAAAAAGACTCTATTTTTTCATCGCTCTGGCTGTGGCAGGACACGAACCACAACGGCACTTCTGAAATTTCAGAACTTAAGACGCTGTTGCAACTCGACCTGAATACTTTGGAACTCGATTACAAAGAGTCCAAGAAAACAGACCAGTACGGCAATCAGTTCCGCTATAGAGGTAAGGTCAAAGACAGCAAAGGAGCACAACATGGGCGATGGGCTTGGGATGTGTTCTTAGTGGCGCCGTGACACGGATCGGTGGAAACGAATAGACGGTCCTCCCTCTCCACCATAAACCTAAGTACTCAGTTAAGGCGAAAGGAAAAAATCCACCACTAATCGATCAAAAGCACAAGAACACAAACGAATCTTCTAATCGTTTGTGATTTATGTGCTTCTTTGTGGCTATACCTAATGCATCTTGAACGGCCCGCCGTGTAGCTCCGGTTCCAGATCGGGGCGGCTGGAATCCTGAACCACTTCGTGCATCTCTAACACGTTCGATTGTGAAAACGCTTCCTTCGGCAGCGAGCCTGACTGCGCGTGCCCCTTCACAAACGCATCGGAACGAACCCAGTTGAGAAAGTCCTGGCGGCTGTTCCAGATAGTGAAAACTACGTAAGGGTCACCTTCGTTGACCGGGCGCAGAACCTGGTTCGAAATAAAACCAGGCATTTGGTCCACCAGCATTGCACGTTCACGAAACCTCTGCTCGAAGGCCTCGGCATATTCCTGCGTTACATAAATGCGGTTAGCGACAGTTATCACGGCGCGGTTCCCCTTTCGTTTTCCAACTTGATGATAACACCTCACTCATCGCGTGACGGCTTCGAGCGCAAGCGCTTGATTTGTGAACGCCGCGCTTTTTCTTCGAGGGTGCGGTTCTTCGCGCTACGCGAGACCCGCGTCGGGATGCGTGTCGCCGGACGATAGTTCAACTGCTCGACCTTCTTCCGAAGTCGCTGCAGACAGATCTCCTTATTCCGGTGTTGACTGCGTTCCTGCCGTGAGGTGACGACGACACCCGACGGTGTGTGCTTCAGTCGAACCGCGCTTTCCGTCTTGTTGACATGCTGCCCGCCCGGCCCACTGGAACGGAAGGTCTCGACCTCGCACTCATGGAGTAAGTCTTCGTCTGATTCAGGCAGTATAATCACGCTCGCCCCATACTAATCGAAAGTGGCACAAAACTATGAGCACACCTCTTAACATGCACGCCGCGCGTATGGCACTCAACCGCGACCCCGAACTTCGCGACTGGGCCGAACAATGGTTAAAGAGTAAAGAGCGAATCGTCACGCAAACGATGACTGACGAGGAGTTTGAAAAGCACTGGCTCTACGTTCGGCCTGAGAGAATGCACGAGGGCGCGCTCGAGGCAGTAAGCGCGTACCGGCAGGACCACGAAGGTTAGTAAACGTGAACCGAAGGGAGCCCAACAAACACTCCTGACCTTTTCACGGCAGGATCGCAACAACTTCGTGCAGTAATGCCGTTGCGCCCCGATTCACTTCTTCTCAGTCGTAATATAAGGTAGGCATCATGAGCGATGACATAGAACGCAAACCCGCGAAGTCAACTCCTGCACTGCAGCGATACCTGATCTATGCTGCCATCCTGCTTGTCGTATTTCTAGCGGGCTTTGTGCCGATGTGGCTGAAAGCTCGCGCAGCCTCCAGCAGTCTCGCCGGCACCGAGCAGCAGTTAATGCTTGCCAGGATGCAGAGTAATCTTGCGACCGCAACAATCGACGCGCGACGAGGCGACTACGAACCGGCGCGCCAGGCAGCCAGTCAGTTTTTCACCTCTTTAAGCGCGGAAATGGATAAGGCAAATAGCTCGAGCTACACACAGGCGCAACGGGACGCCATGCAGCCGTTGTTTGCCGGTCGCGATGAGATCATCACTTTACTGGCGCGAAGTGATCCTGCGTCTGCCGATCGGTTGTCTGATCTGTTTGTGGCGTATCGTAAGATCATGAATGGTTGATGCATTCGATCTGGTGAGATTCCAGCTACTTCTTTGCCCTGGCCTTTAGTCTTTTTTCTATTTCTTTCTCGATTTGTCCCTCGGGCGCTGCCGGCTTGTCTTTACTCATCATCAGACGTTTTAGCCACAATACTTTCAGTCCCTCGTCATCATGGGTCGTTAAATATGCAATGGCCTGGAATAGATTGTGAGTATTCCCGCTTCGATCATAGAGTTGGAGGGGAAACAAAACGACGGTTTCGTCGGAGCCCCAAAAGACGACCAGAGAAATATCTGACTGCTCGCGTTGAGGAACAATTTCTAATGGACCATATTTGGCCGCCTGCTCTTTGTTCCAGTTGCTCACCCAATTGACGAATCTCTCCTTAACATGGGGCTGTTCAATCGAGACGTATATCTTCAGTGGATGGGCGGCCGGCATCCTGGCAGACTCGGCGAGCACGACCGGAACGAATGGTGACAAAGCCAATCTGTCGCGCAATATCGTGTACTCATCCGCACCGAGGAAATCGAGACGGTGGATGCTCTGCACTTTCACCTTCTGCCCACCGGATGCCTGCGTTTGCGTCTTGTAAAAGACTCTGACTCGCTCTCCGAGCCTAATCTCAGAAACTTTCAATTCATATAGACTGCCGTCTTTCAGCGTCACCTTGTATCCTTCCTTAAGGACACCAACGAACGTTTCTGATTTGTTTTTGTCCGGGTGACTGAGCTTGATCTCGCGGGTAGCTTCATTGGTGGACACAACCACGCCAACCCACGCGTCGCCGACAAGAGTCGTTCTTTTTTGTGGGTAAACAGGATTTGAGAGGATTGAGAAAAGCAGACCGGCTAATAGTGTCTTTCTCACGAGGCTCCTCCGAAGATGGCGTTAATACCGCGCACGTTTTACCAAGACCCAGCCGCTAATAAGCCCCTGGATGACCCGCGTTGTCAATGACGGCGAATCCGACCAGCCGACGATCGTCACTGGCGCTTTATCACTGCCTAACGATGGGTTGGTCTTTGGTCGAGATCGAGAACACCGCCGACTCGGGCGCTTTAAGAAATACTTCAATTGTGCCGGCGCCACGGAGTTTGTCGACAAATGCACGTTCCGCAATACGCAATTCCGTCTGTTGTAGATAACTGATGATCGAGTCTTTTGTTTGCGCGAAGTCGCCGCTTACTCGTTCTTTGTTCTGCTCGAAGAACATGCGCGCCTGCTCTTCCGTCACCTGTTTTGGCTTAACTTCCGCGTCCAGCAATGCATTCGTGGTTATCTTTCTCTTTTGTGCTTCCTGGACGAGGAGCGTGTCGTTAATGGTCAAATCAAGCTCGTTCTTTCGCAGTGTGTAAACCTGCTCCTGGACCTCAAAGATCAAAGCCTTAAGCGAGTCTTCGACGTCGCCGGCGCTGATATTTACTCCATTCACAACTGCCAACACCTGGGCCCTTTCCGAGTCGCTGCGTGCCGGCCCGGCCTGAGGAGCCTTAACAACCGTAGTGCTTGCTGCGCGCAGTCCATCCGCAAATTTCTTCGCCTCGGCCTTCTGTCGCTCGTCGAGCAGGTAGCTTATGAGATCGTCTTTGACGGAGTTGAAATCACCCTGGATGCGCGCTTTGTTTTGATCGTAGAAGGTCTGAGCTTCAGCCTGGGTCGGTGGTTTCACTTTGGCGATGACCTCTTGTTCCAGCAGTTTTGCCGTAGTGACTCCACGTTTTTTGGCTTCAATTGCGAGCAGTTTGGAATTAATCAGCAGATCGAGCTCGCGCTTGCGCGCGTCTGTGACCTGTCGTTGCAGGTTCCGAATCGACTCACCGGTCGCCTTTTCAATGTCGCGCGCGCCGATCGCCACGCCGTTTACCACAGCCAGCGTTGACGGCAGGACTTGCGACTCACACGCACAGTCGTCAGCAACAGTCTGAGATTGGGGTTGAACCACTGACGGTAACGAAAACATCGCAATAATGATTGCCGCGAAGATTCTTTTCATGATGGGTCTCCTTGGATAGAGGTCACAGTTGGGCCATCTTGTAGCAACCATCGTGCTAGAGAAGTTTTTATCAGGTCAGCGCGTTTTGAGACTTGACGCTGTGGAAAAGCGCGCACTAGCTGTGAAGGTTTCCGCTTTTTCGCAAACGCTCGCCACTCAAATGTCTGGATTGAAACTGTGTACGGGAGTTGCAGGAAGACTTGCAGCCTCGTGAATGATCAATCCTATAAAAGCAGATGAAAGAACCTCAGCGCAAAAATATTCTAATAGTGGACGACGACAGTAGTGTGACGCAGTCGTTACACATGGTTCTTACAGAAGCCGGCTTTCAAGTCCTGACCGCACAAACCTTTGCCGATGCAATTGCCATCTTGAACGAAACGAATTTTGATCTCGTGCTTACTGACTTGTGCTTGCCGGACGCGACGGGAATAGAGGTAATCACTCACATAAAGAGTGAAACTCCCGAAACGGAAGTAATCATGATGACGGGTCATGGCTCAGTGGATATAACGATCGACGCGATCAAACGCGGCGCTTACTACTATCTCGAGAAACCCTACTCTCTCGATCGTCTCTATACGCTGGTTGATCGCGCGCTCGAGTACGCAACGTTGAAGCGTGAGAATGAAACTCTTAGACGAACACTGAGCGGCGATAACAAGACGTTCGGAATGATTGGCCACGATCCAAAGTTACACCAGATTATCCTGACAATTCGCACGACTGCCCCCTCCGATGCATCAGTGTTGATTGAAGGAGAGAGTGGTACCGGTAAAGAGTTAATAGCAGCAGCTCTTCACGCGCAGAGTCGACGGTCTTCAGGACCGTTTATTCGTATCAATTGTTCCGCGATACCACACGAGCTTATTGAGTCAGAGCTGTTTGGCTATCAAAAAGGCGCCTTCACGGGAGCAGACCGCGACAAACGCGGGTTGATCGAAGCCGCCGGCGGCGGCACGCTGCTGCTCGACGAGATCGCCGAGATGCCCGCTCATTTGCAAACCAAGCTGTTACGAGTTTTGCAGGAGCGAAAGCTGCGGAGATTGGGAGACGAGCGTGAGATAGACGTCAATTTTCGATTACTATCGGCCACCAACCGCAACACGTCAGCCCTTTTGGACGAAGGTGTTTTGCGCAAGGATCTCTACTTTCGCATCAGCACGATCAAGATCAGGGTGCCGCCTTTGCGTGAGCGTCTTGACGATGTACCACTGATAGCAAAACATTTTCTCGAGCGCTTCAACATTCAGTATGACAAAAAAATTCGCGGCCTCACACACGAAACTGTTCTCCGCCTGCTGCGTTACGATTGGCCTGGAAACATCCGCGAACTTGAAAGTGTAATTGAACGTGCCGTGCTGTTTTGCCCGGGAAATCAAGTGCTGTCTGAATGCCTGCCGGAGGAGTTTCAAGGTGCACGCTTCAACAATTCCTCATTCGTAATTCCACCATTGGTCGCGATGGAAGAGATCGAGCGTGAAGCAATCCTGCAAACACTCGAACGCACTTCAGGCAACGTCAGAAGAAGTGCTCAAATTCTTCGTTTCCCGCGACCGACGTTCTACCGCAAGCTCAAGAAACTCGGAATCAAAGTTCAGCGGCGAACCAGCAAAGCCGCAACCTCCCTCTGAGGCATCTCCAGACATAGCGGCCTCCGCCTGGTGGTCTTAAGTCTCGCCGGCAACTCCGAAAAGTGATCGTCGGTTAGGTAAAGCAGTGAGGAAATTCGCGCAGCGACTCACTCCTTCGCAGCCGGACAATGGTTCACCGTGATGCACACACCCCCTCTCCAGTCTCACGCTGAGACACTTTCATCATAAGAAAACCAAAGATGGACCATGCGGCAAGAGGGCATGGTTATTGCAGGTTCACTGCCAAACCATTCGAGTCACTTCGCACTCGTGAGTGGTCCTATCAAGCGGGGCAATTCTAACTGGGCCTACTTCCTATCACCGGCCCACCCGGAGGAAAGAAAATGATTGGCAAACATAATCACCGAAGGAGGAAGCTCTCCTTTCTGCTCTTGTTATCATCGCTTGTGCTGCTGTTAACGGCGGCTGGCGTACAGGCGCAAATTCCAATAGTGGACGATATAATCGTCGAACCTCTTCCCACGCCGACACCCGTAGCAATCTGTAGCCGCACAATAAAGGCTGACGTAGTCGCGCTCGATCAAGTAATCATGTACAACCGTCTCGGGGCAGTGAATCCGGGCGGCATGATCTACGCACTCAGGCAAGACGTCGTAGCGATTGATACGGCAAAGGGTCTGGTCGCTGGGAACGTACAATTGCGGTCCAACAAACGGCCGCGGCCCATCGCTTTAAGAATGAACAGCGGCGACTGTTTGAGAATTACCTTTACTAATCTTCTGTCGCCCTCTCCAATTCACGATCAGCCTGCAACTCGCACCGCGGGAATACACGTCATCGGCATGGAATTGGTCGGTGGCACTAGTTCCGACGGATCGAATGTGGGAAACAACCCGCCGAGCCTCGTTGCTCCAGGCGGCTCGACAATCTACACCCTTACCGCTACGCGTGAGGGAAACAACTTGATGTATAGCACCGCCGCCACAACCGGTGGCGAAGGCGACGGCGGCTCGCTGGGCCAGGGGTTATTCGGCAGCGTCAACGTTGAACCGAGGGGCGCCGAATGGTATCGCTCGCAGGTCACCGCTGAAGACATGGCCCTCGCGAAAACGGGAACGACGCCCGGGGGCCAGCCGATTATCAATTACGATGCAGTGTATCCAGCCGGACATCCGAGCGCCGGTAAGCCGATCATCAAGATTTTGAGCGGCGACACAATCGTAAACACCGATCTGAACGCGATCATTACTGGTCCAAACAAGGGACGCTTTCCGGCCGGCACCTTCAAACCAAATCAAACTGAACCGGATCGCGAACGGCCGTTCCGTGAATTCACCGTGATTTATCACGATGAAATCAAAGCCGTGCAGTCATTTCCGCAGTTTAGGGATCCTGTCCTATCACACACGCTTTACAGCGTGAAAGACGGATTCGGCATTAACTACGGAGTGGCGGGCGCAGGCGCCGAAATTCTCGCGAACAGGCTCGGCGTAGGTCCTATGGCAAACTGCACCGAGTGCAAGTTTGAAGAGTTCTTCCTTTCGTCCTGGACCATTGGCGATCCGGCACAAATAGTTGACGTGCCCGCCAATACAACGGACAAACTGGGTAACTTAATTAAGGGACCGAAGGCGACCAGAGTCTTGTATCCCGACGATCCTTCCAACGTGCATCACAGCTATATCGGCGACCCCGTTAAGATGAGAGTTGTGCATGCCGGACCAAAGGAGCATCACGTTCACCACCTGCATGCGCACCAGTGGTTGCAGACGCCTGACGACGATAATTCAACTTATCTCGACAGTCAGAGTCTTGGACCAGGCTTCGCATTCACCACGGAAATCACCCACGGTGGGACAGGCAACCGTAACCAGACCGTTGGCGATTCCATCTTCCATTGCCACTTTTATCCCCATTTTGCACAAGGCATGTGGGAGTTGTGGCGCGCGCACGATGTCTTTGAAATGGGAACAATACTGGACGCCAGTGGTATTCCCGTTCCAGGTTCTCGCGCTCTGCCCGATGGTGAAATCAAAGCGGGCACACCAACGCCCGCAATAGTGCCACTGCCTACTTTGGCAATGGCTCCGATGCCTACGGCTGCTTTGCCAGGCTATCCATTCTTCGTTCCGGCAGTCGCCGGGCATCGTCCACCAAAGCCGCCGCTCGATACCATCGACGACGGTGGCTTGCCGAGACACATCATTGTCGGCGGAACGGCCGTCAGTGTTGAGAATCGTCTCGACTTCAGCAAGGAATTAGTAACGGCCGTGGCCCAAAAGCTTGCGGAGGTCGGCACGGCTACAGAAATAGCTGCGATGGTCTATCACGAACAACGCCTGCACGCGAGCTTCAGGCCCGACGGCACAGCGGCCAATTTCGTGCTGAATGGATTGCCACGGAAACCCGGCGCGCCATTCGCGGATCCTTGCATCAGCAGCAGTGGAGTCGCAATGGGAACTCCGCGCACATACAAAGCGGCTGCGTTCCAACTTGATATCCAGTTGAACAAAGCCGGTTGGCATTACCCGCAATCTCGTATTCTTTCGCTCTGGGCGGATGTGGGACCCACACTCGCCGGAACCCGACCGCCGGAACCGTTCTTCTTCCGCGCGAATACCAACGATTGTATAACCTTCCACCACACCAATCTGGTGCCCAAGGTGTACGAGCAGGACGACTTTCAAATTCGTACTCCGACGGACATCATCGGACAACATATTCACCTCGTGAAGTTTGACGTAACGTCGTCAGACGGCTCGGGCAATGGCTTCAATTATGAAGACGGCACGTTTAGTCCAGACGAAGTGATCGAACGCATTCACGCCATTCGCAAGCAGAATGGATGCGTCGGCACGGATTCGGGTGACCCTCGCGATGGCACGTTTACGTGTCCGAAAGCGCAAGCTCATCCATTCTTCGGCACTCTCGGCGCACAGACCACCGTCCAACGCTGGTTTGCTGACGACGTTCTCAACAATAACTTGAAAGACCGTACGCTTCGTACAGTGTTCACACACGATCACTTTGGCCCATCGACTCACCAGCAGGCTGGTCTTTACGCCGGTCTCGTAATTGAGCCGACAGGGTCAGTCTGGAAGAACCCGGAGACGGGCGTAATCATGGGAACACGCCTGGTTGATGGCGGACCTACAAGTTGGCAGGCGGCGATTATCGAGAAAGATCCGTCGCTAAGTCATCGCGAATTTCTATTTGAATTCGCCGATTACCAACTCGCGTATCAAGCCGGCGCGGGCGTAGACGGAAAAGGTAATCCGATCTCCGATCCAAAAGGCGTGATCAATCCGCCAATCGTCGATGAAGTTGGTTTGCCCTTCATCGTCGAGAACGGCTTCGTTTGCCCGGGCGGAGTTCCGGCTCCCTGTCCGGAAGCGGTTTCAGCCGCGGACCCGGGTACTATGAGTGTCAACTACCGGAATGAGCCCGTGCCTTTGCGCGTGCGAGATCCGAATACCAACACTCAGGCCGCCGGTGCTGCGGGTGATTTGTCGAAGGTTTACAAATCGAACATCACACGCGCCGATCCGGCCTTCAACGTTCAGCCCGGTTTCTATCCTGCGCTCACAAAAGGCGTGAAGCCTGGAGATCCATTCACACCGCTCTTGAGAGCTTACGAAAATGACAAGGTGCAGATTCGGATCCTTGTGGGAGCGCATGAAGAAACACACAACCTGACTATCAACGGTCACAAGTGGCTGCACCAGCCAGGCACGCCGCAGGATCCGTTGGCAGTCAACAACTCCGGTTACAGAAACTCGCAGGTAGCCGGTATCTCCGAACACTTTGAGTTTCTAACAGGCAAGGAATCGATCCTGGGCAATCGTCCCTTCATCGATTATCTCTACCAAAATAGCGCAGCGGTTGACGGCCAGTGGAATGGAGTTTGGGGAATATTCCGAGTCTACAACGGCCGAGCTGCAAAACAAGCAGACCTGATAACGCTGCCCAACAACATCGACGGAGCAGCAGAACTTTCAACCAACGATTCGTCGTTTACGACGGACTCGGAATTTCCAAATGGTGTCACTGACTACAAAGACATAACTGACGAATCGGTGACTACAGACACCAAGACCACCACGGATACGAAGTACATGTCGCCTGACATGATCAAGACAATCAATGAGGGTGCAAGCTTGTTCGGTGGTCTCACCGAAGTCGTCACCGCACTCCCCACTGACTTCGCAACCGGCAAGGTCGTACCGACCGGTATTTGTCCGCTGAACGCGCCAAAGAGAAACATCAGTGTCACTGCAGTGAGTGCGGCGGCATTGCCGGGCGGTAAGCTTGTTTACAACAGCCGCCCCGGAAACGGAGGCGCGCTCAACGACCCGACTGCGATCATGTATTTCCGCAGCGCGGACATCGACGCTTTCGGCAAGGTTAAGCCGGGCGTTCCGATCGAGCCACTTGTCATTCGTGCCCGCGCGGGTGAATGCATCAACTTCGCCCTCGTTAACAAACTGCCGAAGGTATTGCCGGATCTGGATGGCTTCAACACCATGCCGAACCTGCTCTACCACTTCAACGGAAATCAAGTGAGACCGTCGAATCACGTTGGTTTGCACCCGCAACTGCTCGCTTATAACGTGGCGAACAGCGACGGGAAGAACGTCGGCTTCAATCCAAACCAGACGGTTGGACCAGGCGGCATCGCCAGGTACACGTGGTACGCAGGTGACGTTGTTATCAACGGTTTCCAGCGGATCGCAACACCGATCGAGTTTGGCGCAACCAACTTAATCTCATCCGACCCAATCAAGCACAGCAACAAGGGTGCGATTGGTTCGCTCATCATCGAACCACAGGGATCTACGTGGATTGAGGATGCGGGATCGCGCGCGCAGGCAACGGTCACCAAATCTGACGGCACGTCGTTCCGTGAATTCGTAATGCAGTTCCAGACGGACATCAACATGAGGTTCGCGGACGGCGGTCCGGTACCAAACCTTGGTGGCCCGGAAGGAGCAGAAGATCCCGAAGATTCGGCACAGAAAGCACTTAACTATCGCACTGAGCCGCTTTGGAAACGCATGAATTATGCTCCGGAGACTGACTTTGGGACCACGAATACTTTCGACTTCACGAATGCGTTGACCAACGCACAGGTTGGAGGCGATCCGCAGACCCCGGTGTTCACAGCTCGGGCTGGTCAACAAGTCAGGTTCCGAGTTCTGAACGCCAACGGGCGCTCGCGCAACAACGTGTTCAATCTGCACGGACACTTCTGGCAGGATGAGCCTTTCACTAACAAGTCGAAGGTGATTGGCAACAATCCTCTGTCAGAGCACAAGGGTTCCCTATATGGAATTGGACCGTCGTCCCACTACGAAGTGATTCCGGTGAATGGTGCAGGCGGGGCTCGCCGAGTTACGGGCGACTACCTGTATCGGACACAGGTGTCAATCATGTTTGATGGCGGCATCTGGGGCATCTTCCGCGTGACGCCGTAACCCTCGTCTCTATCCAAATCGGAAGGAGACTTTCCGGAGTGCAGCCTCTTGCAGGCTGCACTCCTTTTTTTACGTGAGAAGACCTCTGATTTTTTCCCAGCCCGCGCCGGAAATTTCCCCACTTTTTCAGGCATACACACGTCTTTGTTGCCATTCTCGTGGGCACGAAGCTTGCACTGTCCTGGTCCATCACCTAACGAGGAGTGCAAACATGCCACAACACACCCACCGAAAACTTATTTCCATAATCAGCCTGCTTCTTTTTGCGATTGCAGCAAAAGCGCAGGAAGCGAAGCCGCCGGCAACTCCGCAGAAGATTATTGAGCAAGGAATTGCTATCGAGTTTACCGCCGATCCGCTGGCCCAGAAGGCAACTACGATCAGGGCCGCGGAGGACGTCAACATAACATTCAAAGTCACAGACACCACGACCGGCACGCCTGTTAAAGGCCTGGGCCTTTCCGCCTGGATCAGCATGCGCCCGATCGACAAAGCCACCGAGACCGCACAGTGTCGCGAGAAAATTCAGTCGTATCTGACCGGCAGCCTGCGCACACGTCCCGACGTCGATCTGAATTCTTATTACGTACTTGCCTTAAACAAGAGTCCTGATATCTCGGTTATCGATCCGCTGTTGGGATTTGGCGGAAGCAAACTGCTGACCCTCGTAATGATGAAGAGCCCCGGCGAAGACTGGCTCCTCTCTCGTGACGGCGAAAAACTTTTCGTCACGTTGCCGCTGATGAATCAGGTTGCGGTGATCGACACGCGAAGTTGGAAAGTAACAAATTACATCGATGCCGGGATCAAGCCGACACGCATCACCATTCAGCCCGATCAGCAATACCTGTGGGTTGCCAATGAGGGGAACGAACAGGACGGCGGCGTGACGATCATCGATCCGGTTAATCTAAAGGTGGCTGCGAAGATTGCGACCGGCGCGGGCCGGCACGACATTGTCATCAGTAACGATAACCGTTTCGCCTTTGTATCGAATCGTGAGAGCGGAACTGTTTCCATTATCGACATACGCAAACTGGAAAAACTCGACGATGTCAAAGTTGGTCCAGGTCCCGTCTCGATGGCTCTCTCCGATTTGAGCAAGGCACTCTACGTCACGAGCGAGCTCGAAGGTACCGTTACGGTGATCGGGCAACAGAATCACCAGGTGCTGGCACGTATGAAAACGAAGCCAGGCGCCCGTCTCATCCGGTTTGCACCGGCGGGCCGGTATGGATTTGTACTCAACACAAAAGAAAGCCTCGTGAACATCTTCGACGCGGCATCGAATCGCATGCTCCATGAAGTAAACGCCGGCAAAGCTCCCGATCAAATTATGTTCAGCGACACGTTCGCCTTCGTGAGATCACTCGAGACGGAGAATGTTGTCATGCTGCGGCTTGGAACGATCAGCACAGAAGTCGACGTTACTGAATTCCCGGGTGGACAGGCTTCTCCCGGAAAAGGTCCGGCTCCGGTCCGTGCTGATTCCATCGTTCTTGCGCCCGAAGGAAACGCCGTTATCGTCGCGAATCCGGTTGATAAAGTTCTTTATTACTACAGCGAAGGAATGGCGGCGCCGATGGGCAACTTCCAGAATTACCGTCGGGAGCCTCTCGCCGTTATGGTTGTCGATCGCAGCCTGCGAGAACTCAGCCCGGGCATTTATTCCACGACGATCAAACTGCCGGCCAGCGGCCGTTACGATGTCGCCTTCGTAAATGACTCTCCCCGCGTATCACATTGCTTTGAAATAAGCGCTGCGGCCAATCCCGCACTCAAAGAAAAACAACCGCTCGCCCTCAGCATCGAGCACGAAGTGAAGGACAAGACTTTACCAGTTCGTCAGGATTTCACTTTCCGTTTCAAGCTGATTGACACCGCCACGGGTAATGGCAAAGCAGACTTAAAAGATGTGCGCGTGTTGACGTTCCTGAGCCCCGGTGTTTGGCAGCGTCGAGACATTGCGCAGTCAGTCGGAAACGGAGTCTACGAACTCAAGATCAACGTGCCGCAAGCAGGCGTCTACATGCTCTTCGTTGAATCGTCGTCTATGAACGTACGTTTCATAGACCTGCCTTACCTGATGCTACAGGCCGAGTAAGCGGACTGAGGTGAATGAAAATGTATACACGGCAAACTCTAATTAAAGTCTTCATGCTCGCCATGATTATGGTCGTCGCATTCGATGCCAGGTCACAATCTAACGCAGCGGAACCCGGGCACGCGTCGCATACTTCTCGCTCAGGAAAACCCAAAGAAGCGCGACAGTATGTTTGTCCAATGCATCCGCAGGTTAAGTCGACGAAACCCGGTCAATGCCCGAAATGTAAGATGGATCTTCGGCTCGCAAAAGTCGACACCGCGGTTGCAATCGACAATCTCCCCGCTCCTGCTCCCATCGCTGCCCGCAAGGGGATGGTGATCCCCGACGTCGAGGTATTGGATCAGCACGGCAATGAACTTCACTTCTACAGCGATCTCATCAAGGGCAAGACTGTAGCGATCAACTTTATCTTTACGAATTGCACCACCATTTGCCCGCCGCTTGCAGCGACCTTCGCGCGACTACAAAAAGAGATGGGCGACAGGATCGGTAAAGACGTTCACCTCATTTCGATAAGCGTGGACCCGTTGACCGATACACCCGAGCGGCTGAAAGCCTGGGGCGCAAAGTTCAAAGCCGGCCCAGGCTGGACATTTGTTACCGGTGAAAAACAGGAAATGGATAAGTTGCTGAATGCACTCGGCGCAGCAGTGTCAAAAAGAGAAGACCACACACCGGCGATGATCATCGGCAACGATAGCAAGGGCGTGTGGACGCGCACTTACGGTCTGGCAAAGATAAACCAGATCGTTGGGGTGCTTAATGATGTGATGGCCGGAAGAGTCGACGAGTCGGCAGTGACGGAGGTTAAACCATGAAGTTAACCCTGATGCTACTCATTATGTTCTCTGCAACCATTGCCTTTGGACAGGACCAAACGCCCACACAAAAGCCAAAGCCGCCTGAGCCTGCTTCGCTGTCAAAAGCCGAAAGTGGTCCATCAGCGCCCACGCTTCGCCGGCAGAGAAATATTTTTCAGACGTTGAGTTAATAAACCAGGACGGCGAAAAGCTTCGCTTCTACAGCGATGTGCTCAAAAACAAGGTTGTGGTAATCAACACGTTCTTCACGACCTGTACCAGTATCTGCCCGCCGATGAATCGCAACTTTGAAAAAATGCAGGAAGCGCTTGGCGATCGCCTCGGAAAGGACGTATTCCTCGTTTCGATCAGCGTGGATCCTGAAACGGACACGCCGACACGTCTAAAGGAATATGGCCGCCGGTTTCACGCTCGCCAGGGATGGTTGTTTCTCACCGGTAAAAAGCAGAACGTCGACTGGGCACTCTATAAGTTGGGCCAGTACGTCGAAACGAAAGACAACCACACAAGTATTTTCATCATTGGCAACGAGCCCAAAGGACTTTGGAAAAAAGCGTTTGGGCTGGCAAAAGCGGATGAGCTGATCCGGATCCTCGAAGATGTAATCAACGATCGGTAACCTGCGAATCCGTGACGAGGTCAACATGATCATCAGACTCACAGTCGTTCTTCTTATCGGGATCGCCGCCTCCCTGGTTTGGACTGGACCATCGGCAGTTCATTCACAGATTGCCAACGTTTCCAACTCTCTGCCACAACGGCGGGAACTCACGCTGCAGGAAAAGCGCGGCAAGGCTTTCTATCTTCGGGTGAGAGCGCCTCGGGCCAGGAAATCACCGCCATGATGGGCGAGATCGATGTGCCCGCATCAACACTCACGTGCGCTGGTTGTCATGGCAACAGGGGCGAAGGAATCACCGAAGGCGGCGTCACGGCCGGCAACATGACCTGGGCATTCTTAACGAAGCCCTATGGGCACGCCGACGATGGCGGCCGGAAACATCCTCCTTTCACAGAAAGTTCTTTCGTGCGTTTGATGACGGCCGGATTAGATCCTGCCGGCAACAAGGTGGCCGTTGCTATGCCGACCTACCGTATGCCGCAGGAGGACATGGCAAACTTGATCGCTTATCTCAAACGGATCGAGACGGATACTGATCCGGGTGTGACGGATACCAGCATCGTATTAGGCACGGTGCTTCCTGAGAAGGCTGCGCTAAGCGGTCTGGCCCAATCGATGGGCGACGTCCTGCAAGCTTACTTTGCGGAGATCAACAGTCGCGGTGGCATCTACAATCGCAAGATCGAATTGCGGGTTATGAATGGCGATTCTAAATTGACGGTTCCTAATATGAAGCGCCTCATCGACGACGATCAGGTGTTTGCGATAGTAAGTGGGCTCACTGCAGGCGCCGAAGATGGTGTAGCTGCATTGACTCATGAGAAAGAGGTTCCATTCATCGGACCTTCCACGCTGCTTCCCCAACGAGGACTGCCGCTCAATCGCTACATCTTTTACTTGCTGCCTGGTTTGAAAGAACAGGGATGCGCCCTGGCCGCTTTTGCTGCTAAGAAGACCGATGTTTCGAAGTCGCGCGTAGCGATCGTCTCACCTGATCTTGAGTTCAACCGGAGTATTGCGTCGGCCATTGACGGGCAAATGAAAAAGCTTCGCTGGACCTCCGTAGTCACGACCTATTACGCACGAGATCGATTCAGTGCGGAACAGTTTGTGAACGAGCTTAATCAGAAAGGAATCGATACTGTTTTCTTCCTTGGTTCGGGAATTGAAGCAGGCGTTCTTTTGAAAGAGGCTGAGACAGTTGGTTGGACGCCATCTTTGTACATGCTGGGTTCGCTGGTCGGAAAGAATATCGCCAATGCGGTGCCAATGAAGATGAAAGATAAGGTTTTCTTTGCCTTCCCGACAGTTCCGGCCGATGTTTCGGCAACCGGCGCTGCTGAATACAGCGGCTTGTTGCAACGAAACAAGCTTGACTCGATACATGCGGCCGCGCAAGCCTCGGCGATTGCTGCCGCCCGAATATTGGTCCATGCACTTGAAATCTGCGGCAAGGATCTCAGCCGCGAACGTCTGGTGACCACTCTCGAAGGACTTTACGAATACGACACCGGCCTGATGCCCAGGATCACGTTTGGTCCTAATCGCCGCATTGGAGCCCTGGGCGCCTACGTAGTAACCATCGATCCCGAGAAGAAACTCTTTCCAGCGAGCATGGAATGGGTTGCGGTTGAATAGCGATGTCGGTAGTGGGTCAGTTTGAATCCAGCGCCTCCTTGGAGTGCGGTGCCTTGGCACCGCTTTGGCCAAAGCGGCAGCAAGCTGCCGCACTCCAAAGCGGCGCTCGATTCAAACTACCCACTACCGCGATGTCTGAACGCCTTTCGTAACGGATTTTAAGTGCTTCACCAGGTTTGACTACGTTCTACAGGCTGATTCCGGCGTCAGATTGTGGCACACTCCTACGTTTAGAATGCGCCGGCACACCGTAACACCACTGCTCTTTGTTTTGTTGCTTCTATTGATCCTCTTACCTGCCGCGGCACAAAGGCGATTCGAACCATTCGGTGATGCCGGCAGTCGTTCTCGTCCCACACGCCCGCAGATCTCGGAGACCGACTCCGTTGGAGAGTTTACTTTCGTCCGCATAGTTTACGACTCCCCGCACTCGCCATATAACTACGGATTCGGCGGAGCGTGGAGAGTCGACTTTCCTGATGCAGACGAGAATTTCACAGAGGGCATCTACAAGTGGGCCGGTAGTAATCTGCGTCTATCATCTCGCCCGGAACACCTGCGCGCCACGGATGAAAGATTATTCGACTACCCTCTCGCATACATAGTCGAACCTGGCCACATGGAACTGTCCGTCGCCGAGGCGGCTTCGCTGCGCGAATATCTGCTGCGCGGCGGTTTTCTGTTTCTCGACGACTTTCATGGGGAGATCGAATGGCAACGCGCGAAAGAGCAACTCAGGATGATCATGCCCGAGTACGAAGTCAAGGATCTGCCCCTCACACATCCAGTCTTCCATAGCTATTTCGATCTGGACCAGGTGATCCAGGTTCCCGGCTGGGCATCGTTGATTCAGGCGTAACGTACGAGAAGGGCGGGATCACACCTCATTATATGGGCGTCGAAGACAAGAACGGCCGGCTCATGATCTTTCTGACGCGCAACTGTGATCTGGGCGATGCCTGGGAGTGGATTAATGATCCTCGTTATCCCGTGCAGTATGGCGTAACGGCTTACAAGGTCGGAATGAACGTTGTGACCTACGCCATGAGTCATTAGTAGTGCATGCAGTCTGATCATGTCACTACGGTTTATGTGTCACATTGAGGAGACTGTTCCCTGTGATCACGACCGTCTGTCTAAACAGTAACTCCAGAAAGTTCACTGAGAACTGTCTTGCGGCTGACATCAGCGAACTGCGAGAAGTCGAAGGCAATGTCATCTGGGCCGATGTCACCGATCCCACCAGTCAGGATTTTGAAGAACTCGCTGAAGAGTTTGGCTTTCATCATCTCTCGATAGAGGATTGCCAGAATGCCGCACCAACGTCCAAAGGTCGAAGAGTATCCGGCTATTATTTCATTGTGCTTTACGAGGCTGAACTCGTAGGACCAAATGACCGGCTTGAACTAAGAGAACTGAATATCTTTCTCGGCAAGAACTATCTTGTCACTGTCCACAGTCGCCCGATTCGAGCTGTGGAGACGGCTCGCCGTCTCTGGAGCGAGTGGATAGATCGCGCGGAACAAGGCTCAGGCTTGCTTGCTTATTTGTTAATCGATGCGATCGTCGACGATTATCTCCCGCTGCTGGATATCATCAGCGAACGCATGGACGCTCTCGAGGATTCGATCTTCGGCGAATTTCAAGCCGAGGCAATCCATGAAATTTTTGCCATCAAGAAGAAGTTGCTTTATCTGCGTCGCGCCGTCGCCCCACTTCGCGACGTTTTCAATACGATGTTGAGGCGCGAGCAGCCAATCTTTCCGCGAGAGACATACGTTTATTTTCAGGATGTGTTCGATCATCTTATTCGCGTAGCCGATACGGTGGACACTTTGCGCGACATGCTCAGTTCAACCATGGATGCTTATTTGTCCGTTTCGGGCAATCGCATGAACATGGTCATGAAACGGCTCACCTCGATCTCAACAATCTTGATGTCAGTGACTCTCATCGCGGGAATTTATGGCATGAACTTTGATCTCATGCCGGAGTTGAAATGGCGGTTCGGCTATGTTTTTGCACTGCTTTCAATGGTGGCAGTAGGCTTCGCGCTCTACCGGTACTTGAAGAAAGTCAAATGGATATGAAGAACACAACTCATCGCCAGCGGAAGAAGCGCAGGAAGCGCGACACAGATCAGTTAGCGGCCCAACTGGCTCCGCTGGAGGAGCAGGACAAGCCTGCTGCTGAACACCAAATCGGCAGCCCCCTGGACGCAGCCCATGGGCCGGCAGATCGACACTTTGGCGCGATCATTGTGGATAACGAAAACCTAAAGGTCCCAACGGATATCATGGGAACCCAGGAGGAGAAGCGGTTTTTGGGAATTGAACCTGTCGTGCTTGTAGTTTTGATCTTAGTGCTGAGTTTCATCGCCTTTATAGCGTGGCAAATTTCGCTGATGCCGGCCCGATAAATACGCAACAGTTTTATCGGTCAGGTCCCGCGCAAAGATCGAAGAGTTTCGGTTAAGTGAGAACGATCGGCCAGGGCCTGCAGCATAGGACCATTTACCGTAAATTCTACGATGCTCACGGAACCGACAGGACAAACGAGCCGATAACGGAAACGCCCGACATCGATCCCGAGCAGACTACAAAGAATAATCCTGATGGTGGCTTTGTGAGACACAATCAAGATGTTTCCAGAGGTAAACTGCTGTTGGATTTCTTCGATTACCTGTAAACCACGCCGAGCAATAACGTGAGCCAGTTCTCCGCCGGTCGGTGCATGCCAGGCTGGATCGGCAAGCCAACTGACATAGTCGTCATGATACTCTTGATTGACTTTTTCTTTTGTCAGTCCTTCCCACTTGCCGTAAGCAATCTCATTTAGCTCAGCACGCACTCGCAGGTCCAATCCCAACGCATGGCAAAGAGGCTGAGCAGTGGTAATGCTTCGACGCAAACTACTGGAATAAATCGCGCGCCAGCCCGTTTGGCGGTAAGCATTTAGAAAAGCCTGAGCCATCTCCAAACCCTCGGAAGTCAATTCAGGATCCAGGCCGAACCCACAAAAAACATCCTCCCGGCTCAGCTCCGTTTGTCCGTGCCGAAGGAGATAGAGAGTCAGCTTCATTGTCTTCCCTTTCACTTTATTGCGATAGATCGATGCTTGAATTCGTTCGCGAGTAATTATAACTGGCTTTGCCCAAACTGCTGCCCGCTTTCTCGTGTCGGTGGTGGCGTAATTTCAAACTCTGCGTCCTCTGCGTGTCTCTGTGGTCTCTGCGTAAATTGTGTTCCAGGCATATTAAACGCAGAGAGCACAGAGGTACGCAGAGAACACGGAGAACAGTCGTTCAAAGTAAGCCACCACTCTCGTGTGACTTAGTTGTGCAAGCTTTCACTCACACACTCTATTCTTCCCGCTGCCAACTGTAATTATTGACAGTTACTTCCGTTCAGCGAAAAGTTAGTCTCTCACGAAAGAATTGAGGACGAGGGTCCTGCCTGTTTACAGCAACTGAGGAAGAGAACACCTTGGCGATACCAGGCCTCATTATGATCAACTCCTTCGTCAGTATTGCTGCGACCATGCGAAATTTGTTCATCTGGACGCTGCTCTGTATTCTGCCGGCGCCAGTACTCCCTCAAACCAGCCGTTCACTCCCTCAGCCGCGCCAGGCCAGGAGTTCGGATCTTTCCAGGAACTCCGCCTCGATCCTTGATTGGGAAAATCGCCTGATGGCCGGCGACCCTAAGGTCCGGGCGACCGCCGAAGCCACCCTGGTCCAGGGGGCGCAGCGTTCGTTCCCTTTGCTGAGACGACTCCTCAACGAAGGCAATGAAGATCTACATAAAACGATTTTTAGAATCATCCAGCGGATCGGTCCGCCCGCCATTCCGCTGCTGGTAGAACTGCTCCGGCATGAGTCGGCCTCCGTCCGGCACAAAGCCGTTGATGAATTGATTGACCTGGCGCCTCATACAGAATGGATTCAACCCGCGTTGAGACGAGCACTGAGAGACGAGGATTCGATGGTAGCGGGGGATGCCGCACGTGCTTTGGGTGCTTTAGGCAAGAGAGCTGGTCCTTCAGTAGGGGCCCTTGTCAAGACTCTCTCGCACGAGAATCCATACGTCCGCATCTACGCAGCCGAGGCCCTGGCGTCGATTGGTCCGAAAGCGAGGGCGGCAACCAACGAACTCGCCGGAGCCCTGCGAGATCCGATCCCCGGCGTGCGCTGGGCAGCGTGTGAGGCGCTCGCAAACATCGGTCCGGCCGCCCACTCCGCTGTGCCGCAGTTGATCGAAGCTTTGAAGGATGAGTTTCTCTACGTGCGCATCTTCGCGGCTGGAGCGCTGGGGAGCATCGGGCCGAAAGCACGGACGGCCCGGGAAGTGCTGAGAGCGGCTGCAAACGATCCCACGCTTCGTAATGAAGCTGAGTGGGCGTTGCGTCGAATCGCCGGAGTCGTTTCTGAAAAGCCTGTCGTCTCACTAATGGTGGCCGAGCGTTCCTTAACCCAAAGACCCGAGACGACGGTGGCCCAAACGGGAAATCCTCCGGTTGATTGGGATACGACCACTAGACGGAACATCGTCTGGAGTGTCGAGTTGGGAAACGCGACGTTCGGCCGTCCCGTGGTTGCCGGCAATGCGGTTTATGTGGGCACCGACAACGCCAGGCCAATGAACCCCGCCTACCAGGAAGAAGCCGGCGTGCTCATGGCTTTTCAGATGAAAGATGGAGAGTTCCTATGGCAGGATGTGGCCCCGCGAGTGGAGCGAGGTCTGCGGGAGTTCCTGCTGCCTTCGACGACGAGTGCCCCCTATGTGGAAGGAAACCGTTTGTACTACGTCACCGCCGAGTGCCAACTCCGTTGCCTTGATACACAGGGTTTCCGCGACGGCGAGAACGATGGTCCATACCGGAAAGAGATGTTCCATGACAACGCCGCCGCCGACATCATCTGGGAGTTGGACATGTGCGGCCGCCTCGGTGTCTTTCCACATGAAGCCACTAACAGCGATGTGTTGCCCGTCGGTGATCTGCTTATGGTCAGTACCTCCAACGGCCAGAATGAGGGCCACACGCTTGTCCCATCGCCGCGCGCTCCAAGTCTGATCGCGGTGGAAAAACATTCGGGCGACGTGGTGTGGACCGCGATCGGCGCGGGCGAGCAGGTGCTGCACGGCCAGTGGTCCAACCCTGTGGCGGCGAATGTCAACGGGCGCACGCAGGTGCTTTTCGGCGGAGGAGACGGCTGGCTGCGCGCCTACGATGCGGCTTCGGGTAACGAAGTCTGGCGATTTGACGGCAACCCGAAAGACGCCCGTTGGCTTCCGCGCCCCGGCGTCCTTTCGCGTAGTTTTATCATTGCTTCACCGGTCTTCACCGGCGGCCGTGTCTTTATTGCGATGGGCCAGAGTCCCGGGCACGGCAACGGACCCTCGTTGATTCATGCGATCGATCCAAACGGCGAGGGAGACGTCACCAGGAGCAGGCTCCTCTGGACTTCTCGCGAGGTCGGTCGCGTGGCGGGAACGCCCGTTATGAAAGACGGTCTGCTGTACGTTGGAGATGTGGGTGGAACGATTCATTGTCTGGACGCAGCAACCGGCGCCCATCGTTGGAAGCATGAGACGAACGCGGCTATCTGGGGAAGCCTATTGCTGGCCGGCGACCGGCTTTACGTTGGGAACGAAGAAGGCTTAATGACCGTGCTTCGTGCCGGATCACGAAAGGAATTGCTGGCGGAGATCGAGATGGATGCCCCGCTCTATTCGCCTCCGGCTTTGATCGGCGATGCGCTTTACCTGGCCACCGCGAACAGGTTGTACCTGATCGCGGCAAACCCGTGATGTCCGTAATCAGGATGTCACGGTCTGCGCAAGCCCCGGCTCCGTCTCTTTTCGTTCCTCGGCGAGAAACCGATAAGCAACTCCGGCCAGCGCTGCGCCCACTATCGGCGCCAACCAGAATAACCATAGTTGGCTGATGGCCCATCCGCCGGCAAAGATTGCCGGACCTGTGCTGCGTGCCGGATTGACTGAAGTGTTCGTAACTGGAATGGTCACGAGGTGAATTAACGTCAGAGCCAATCCGATCGCCACCCCGGCCAACGCCTGTGGCGCTCGCTTGTTGGTTGCGCCGAGAATCACAATCAGGAAGAAGAACGTCATTACTAATTCTGCGACTAATGCTGCCGTTAACGAGTAGCCCCCAGGGGAATAGCTGTCGTAGCCATTCGAAGCAAAGCCGGAACTCGCATCGAATCCAACTTTGCCACTGGCAATAACGAAGAGAATTGCCGCGCCCGTGATCGCTCCAGCGAGCTGCGCCAACACATACGGAACGACGTCCCTGGCCAGGAAGCGACGTGCGGTGCATAGACCAATCGTTACCGCCGGATTGAAGTGTCCTCCGGAGACGTGGCCCACCGCATACGCCATGGTCAGCACCGAGAGACCAAATGCGAAAGAAACCCCAAGCAGTCCAATACCAACTTCGGGAAAGGCCGCGGCCAGTACAGCGCTGCCGCAACCACCGAGAACCAGCCAGAGTGTGCCCATGAATTCCGCGGTCATTCTTTGTGAAAGTGAGAATTCGTCCATTGCTTTATTCCTTTCCCTGTCTGAGTAGTTGATGAAGGACCAAAACGTGAATAGCTGTGTTTCATTGAGCTGGAACTGAATAACGCGCGATGATCACCGTGACGTTATCGCAGCCGCCATTTTCGAGCGCCCGGTCAACAAGCTGGCGACATGCCGATTCCGCGGAACTCGCGCCGTTCATGATTGCTTCGATTTCAACGTCGTCAACCATATCCGTCAGGCCGTCAGTGCACAGCAAGAGCTGATCGTTATTCTCGAGCAGGCAGTCATAAAGGTCCGGCTCACCCTTACCATCCTCCGAGCCAAGAGCCCTGAGCAGGAGCCCGCGTAGCTCCACCGCGAGAGGATCGTTGCGTGTGTGCAGTCCATCTTCCACCAGGCGTCCTCCTAAAGTGTGATCACGAGTCAATTGAATGAGCTTTCCATGGTGCAGGAGATAAGCACGCGAATCACCAATATGGCCTATGATTAAACTGTTGCCGTAAATAACAGCCGCGGTCAGGGTCGTGCACATTCCTGCCAAACGAGGATCGGCGGCAGCATCACGAAGCAGAGCCTTGTTGATACGGCGGAATCGATCCTTCATCCGCCACATCACCGTATTTCTTTCTTTGGGACTCCAGCGAAACTGCCAGTCGGGCGTGTGCAAGGCCAAACTCAGCAGGGTGTAGATTGCCTGGCGACTCGCAACTTCACCGGCAGCCTCGCCGCCAACACCATCCGCGAGGACCATGCCATAACCTGACTCCTCAAATAACTCACCCGGTAGCGTCTCAGCTTCACTAAGATTGGTGAGCACCGTTTCAATTGCACGGCCTACACGAATGAGGAGAAAGTGGTCCTCGTTGTTTGTACGAACCCGGCCTTTATCCGATATTCCGAAGAAGTCGACGTTTATTCGTGAAGAAAACGGCGGCGGGGGTGTTTCATCCAGAGACGGTCTTGAGGGCCTTGCGTGGAGTTTCGTTTCAGACTTATCGCTCATGACGGTTTCCAATTAGGGTCTAGCACGTTTAGGTGATCAGACCTCCGGGACCTGAACCCAACGCCGGGCAATGCGGTTAACTGGACCACGCAGTACGACATAGGGAACTACGGCCAGTACGGTGGCCACGATGAGCGTTTCCAGCGGATAAAACCGCCGGCCCATCAGCCACTCGTAAATGAGATCCATAACCACGGCCAGGATGAACACCCTCGCAATCGATCGCCAGCCTTCACGCGCGAGGTAAACGCGATGAGCTGGATCGGTAAGCACTGTCCAAAGGTAAGGTGGCCGATTCTCACGTGCATCCTTTAATCCGGCCCGCAACGCCAGCATTGCCACCATGGTCGGCTGAATAATGAGACGAAAGGTCATCGGACCGCCGATGCGGTCTACCAGGCCGACCCACATTCGCATAATCATTTCGTCCACTGGAAATAGATCAGGCGCAAAAATCTTTAGAAAACGCGGTAGCGCTTTTCGCCTTGCGCGAGATTGTTTTTCGCACGATGGAGAATCGTAGCCGCCGGGAGATTGTCCTACTACTGTCACTATTGACAGTGCTTTAGCCTGGCTACAGGAAGACGCCGAGATGTCCTATTTCGCCCGGAAACCTGTCAATTTTTCCAGTTACTCAAAGTGACGCAACCGTAAATACTCCTCCCCACGTGATCGAGCTGATCTCAAATAAAAACCAGGGAGATAAACGATGGCCAGGATGATCTTTTCGTGTGTTGTTCTAACTATTGCTTTCACTGCCGCGAGTAGCACTGCTCTTGCGCAAAGAGAGACCGTCACCGGGGTCGAGGTCGAACGAGACCTTGCTTTACTTCGTCGCGACCTGCGGGCAGATAAAAAGAAGTTGATTGCACTGAACGTGCCGCTGACGGAGGATGAAGCGACTAAATTTTGGCCGGTGTACGACAAATACGCGGCCGAAATGTCCAAAGTCTATGACGAGTTTTATTCGATCATCAAGGATTACGCGGCGAATCAAAAGACCCTTACGGATCCTCAGGCAAGCAGCATGATCAACCGGTGGGCGGCCGTTCAAGTCCAGCAGGCACAAACGCGGCAGAAATACATTCCCATTGTCGAAAAGATTATTCCTTCGCGGAAGACGGCATTGTTCTTTCAGGTCGATCGTCGTCTTTACGGACTGATGGACTTGCAGGTTGCTTCTCAGATCCCGCTTGTGGCTCAGTAAGTTCTAGGTGGCCAATTCAGGCATGAGATAAAACATCAGCGCAATGATTGCGTAAACCGTAATCAACTGCACGCCCTTATACCAGTTGGATTGCCCGTCGCCGCAAACCATCGCGCCAATCAGTACGGCCATGAACAACGAACCAATCTCCGCGCGACTAAACGCGAGTTCGAGCGGTTGAGGCGCAATGAAATAACTTGCCAATACGAGCAGCGGCGCGACAAACAGCGCGATCTGTATGCAACTTCCAAGCGCAATCCCCACGGACAAGTCCATCTTATTTTTTCGCGCCATGGCCACCGCGGAACCACTCTCCGCGGCGCCGCCGACAATAGCGACAAACACAATACCGATGAACACCTGCGACATTCCCAGTGCCTTGCCGGTTTCTTCCGCGGCGCCGACAAGAATCTCGCTCATCCATGCAGCCAGCACCGAGGCTGCGAGTAAGCTAATCACAGCACGGGGGACGCCCCATTGTCCCGCGTGATGTGCCGAACCCTGTTCCGTCTCCAAACTGGCAAAGGCACTGGAATGCGTTTTAAGGGAGTAGAGAATATAAAGAGCATAAGCGACCAACAATACAATCGCGATGCCGATATTTAACTGTTGCTCCTGACGAACTACCTCGTTAGGCGCAAGCATACGACTAAAAGCACTCGGCACAGTCATGCTGACCGCGGCCAAAAACATCATTGTGCTGTAGGTACGAGCGGCAATCGGATTGAACCGTTGCTCGTGAAAGCGAATGCCGCCCATAACAAAGCCGACGCCTAGAGCGAGTAAGAGATTCGCCAATATCGCACCCACCAGCGACGCTCTCACCATGTCGAGTAAACCTGCCTTCAGCGCCACAATTGCAATGATCAATTCCGGCGCATTGCCGAAAGTGGCGTTGAGCAGTCCGCCCACAGCGTTGCCGGTCCGGGTGGCAATCTGTTCAGTCGCATGCACGATCAGCGCGGCGATCGGAATGATGGCGACAGCAGCCATAAAGAACAACGCCGGCGCGGAGACGTGACCGAGATGTTCCATGATCACGGTGAGTGGAATAAACACGAACAACCAGTTGATCGGACTGCGAACAAACTCGCCGAAAGGTGTACGGTGTAATCCGGGCACTGCGTGTTCAGTTGCAATCGACATTTCTACGCTTCCTTTGCTTGTCGATAAAACCTCCAAAGTTATGTTTAGCGATGAGATCCGGCGGTGAAATCCTAGTCGGCAGGAAACGAATGAGTAACTGTCAGAAATGACAGGCCTTCACATGGATTACACGATCATCTTGTAAATCATGTTAATCCTGTAAAAATGCCCTTCGTTGCCTTTGCGGGAAAAGTCACTTCACAGGATTACATGATTATCAGGATTAATAAGATTTTTGTGCAAAGCGCTCCGCGTCGATCATCTCGATGTTTCAATGCGCTGAATGTCACCCACGTAATTGATCCTAGTAAGCGGTCAGGCCTAATGCCCGGAACTGTCCGCAGACACGCTCAACCAGCCAGGGCGGCGCGGCCGGAACATCGTCGAGCGCGTACTCGATGCCGAGCTTTTTCCATTTGTATCGCCCCATCTGATGGAATGGCAGCACGTCGACCCGCGCCACGTTTCCCAACCGCGCGGCGAACATGGCCGTTTGATTGATATCGTTCTCATCATCCGTCAAACCCGGGACTAAAACGTAACGCAGCCAGATGGTTTTCTTGCGCTCAGCAAGCCGGCGAGCAAAATCCAGAGTCGGACCAACATCTTTTCCGGTGAGGCGCCGGTGGTGGTCCGGATCCCATGTTTTGATATCGAGCAAAACAATATCTATCTGATCCAGTTCCTCATCTGAGAGACGTTCGCCAAGAAAACCATTGGTATCGAGCGCCGTATGAATTCCGATTGACTTCGCCGCCGTAAAGAGTCGAACAGCAAATCGATCCTGCATGAGCGGTTCACCGCCACTCAACGTGAAACCGCCAAACATGAGTTTTAGACTGTAACGATACTTGCGCAGCGCAGTGATCGCTCGATCGAGAGTGACCGGCATCCCGTTCATCATGTTCCAGGTGTCGGGATTGTGGCAGTACAAGCAACGGAATTGACAGCCGGCCGTCCAGGCCACCACTCGCACACCGGGACCATCCACAGTGGATCCTGTTGTGAAGGAATGCAGAAAGCCCATGTCTCCCGTGCTAAGCGCAGACTTCACTGTTGTTTCAGGAACGTCTACGCCGAGATTTACACGAAGCTCAAAAGGATCCTTCGCTTCAAGTCCAACTTCGTTTGATACTTTCTGCAATGGCATCACTTTACCCTCCGTGGAACGTGCGATTCAGCACATCCATCTGCTGCTCGCGCGTTAGTCGCACGAAGTTCACCGCGTATCCTGAGACGCGAATGGTCAGACTCGGGTATTTCTCAGGATGGTCCATGGCATCCATCAGCGTTTCGCGATTGAGCACGTTCACATTCATGTGGTAACCCGTCATTCCGAAAAACGCGTCGAGCATATTTCTCAAATTCGCAATGCGATCCTCCTCAACCCTGCCGAGGCCTTCCGGGAGCAATGAGGTCGTTAAAGAAATTCCGTCAGCAGCATCACGATAAGGAATCTTGGCGACCGAAGCGGCCGAGGCGTGTATGCCATGTTTGTCGCGCCCGTGCATCGGATTGGCGCCGGGGGCAAACGGTTCTCCGTGTCGCCTGCCGTCCGGCGTGTTACCGGTGTTCTTGCCGTACACGACATTAGACGTGATCGTCAGGACCGATTGAGTGTGAAGGGCGTTTCGATAAGTGGGGTGCTTCCGCAACTTGCTCATGAACGTGCTGACAACCCATGATGCCAGTTGGTCCACACGATTATCGTTATTGCCAAACTGCGGAAACTCACCCTCCGTTTGATAATCAGTAATCAGCCCGGTTTCATCTCGCACCACTCGAACTTTGGCATGGCGGATCGCCGACAGGCTGTCGGCAATCACAGACAAGCCTGCCAGACCAAAGGCCATTGTTCGCAGTGGTGAATAGTCGTGAAGCGCCATTTCCAATCGCTCGTATGCATACTTGTCGTGCATGTAATGGATAATGTTCATCGCGTTGACGTAAACACCAGCCAGCCAGTCCATCATTTTTTCAAACCTGGGGATCACGTCGTCGAAGTCGAGATACTCGCCCTGCACTGCGCCAAAAGCTGGGCCAACATGTTTGCCGGTGATTTCATCCCGGCCCCCGTTGATTGCATACAACAGGCACTTGGCCAGGTTGGCACGCGCTCCGAAGAACTGCATCTGTTTCCCAACCAGCATCGGCGAAACGCAACAGGCGATCGCGCCATCATCCCCCCATGCCTGGCGCATGATTTCGTCGCTCTCGAATTGAATGGCGCTCGTGTCAATAGCGACTTTCGCGGCGTAGCTGCGAAAATCCTCAGGCAGGCGCGGCGAATACCACACGGTGAGATTGGGCTCGGGTGCTGGTCCAAGGTTGTAGAGCGTATGCAAGTACCTGAAACTGGTTTTAGTAACCAGCGGCCGGCCGTCGTCTCCCATGCCGGCAATTGATTCGGTGACCCAGGTCGGATCGCCGGCGAAGAGATCGTCGTATTCGGGCGTGCGCAGAAAGCGAACGATGCGAAGTTTGATGACGAAGTCGTCGACGATCTCCTGCGCCTGCTCCTCTGTCAGCGCGCCGGCTTTCAAATCACGTTCGAAGTAGATGTCGAGAAAGGTTGAGGTGCGTCCAAGCGACATGGCCGCGCCGTTCCCTTCCTTCACAGCGGCGAGATATCCAAAATAAAGCCACTGCACTGCCTCGCGCGCGGTTCCGGCCGGAACGGAGATGTCGAAGCCATAACTTGCCGCCATCTCCTGCAATTCCTTGAGTGCTCTGATTTGTTCGCTAAGCTCTTCGCGATCGCGAATCACGTCCTCGGTTGACATAGACGAGTCGAGATTGAGTTTTTCCGCTTCCTTTTGTTCGATCAGCCTGGCTACTCCGTAGAGTGCGACGCGACGGTAATCGCCGATAATTCGTCCACGCCCGTACGCATCAGGCAATCCGGTCAGAATATGAGAACTTCGACAGCGCCTGATGTCTGTGGTGTAAGCGTCAAAAACACCGTCGTTGTGCGTCTTTCGATATTTGGTAAAAGTCTCGACGACGTACGGGTCTGGTTCGTATCCGTAGGTCTTCAACGCGGTAAGGACCAGGCGCAAGCCGCCGTTTGGCATGATGGCACGCTTTAGCGGAGCTTCTGTTTGGAGACCGACGATCACCTCATCTTCACGGTCGATGTAACCGGGAGCGTGGGCAGTAATGCCGCTCGGAATCTGCGAGATGTCCAGTACGCCTTTCTTTCGCTCCTCCAGAAAGAGGTTATTCAACCTGGCCCAGATCCTTTTGGTGCGCCCGGTCGCAGGCGCAAGAAACTTGTCGTCACCTTCATACGGCTCGTAATTCTGCTGGATGAAGTCGCGTACGTTGATCCCGTTCTGCCAGAGACCAGCGTTGAACCCTTCCCACTGAGCAACTTTTTCGGTTGCAATCTGCCGGGCAGTTGTAGCCATGTATAAACCTCCTGCGTTCGATCGTTAATCAAGCAGCCTTAGCCAGGCCCAGCAAAGAACCGGTATGGCGCGCAATCATCAGTTCTTCGTTTGTTGGAATTACCCACGCCGCTACCTTGCTACGCGCAGTAGAGATCTCCGGGCCATGAGTGTGGTTTGCGGTTTCATCCAGCTCGAGGCCGAGCCAGGCGCAGGCGTTACAGATCCGTTGACGTATCTCCGGTGAGTTCTCCCCAATGCCTGCCGTGAACACGAGTCCATCGATTCCGCCGAGCACGGCGGCGAGTGCGCCGATCTCTTTGGCGGCGCGATAGACGAAGTAATCCATCGCCAGACGCACGTCAGGCTCGGTTCGGCCAAGCAGGTCGCGCATGTCGTTACTGATTCCGGAGATTCCGAGTAGTCCGGATTTTTTGTAGAGCAGGTTTTCTACTTCTTTGGTCGAGAGTTTCAGACCCTGAAAGAGATGAAGCACGACCCCGGGATCGAGAGCGCCCGGTCTTGTTCCCATGCACAGACCATCAAGCGCTGTGAATCCAAGCGTGCTATCGACACTCTTACCGTTTTTCAGCGCACACAAACTCGCCCCACTTCCGAGATGGGCCACGATGACGCGACTTTTGGCGATTTTCGGCGATACTTGCGGCAAGATCGAAGCGATGTACTCGTAAGACAAACCATGGAACCCATATCTCTGTAAACCGGCGGCGCGCAGGTCGCGAGGAAGCGGAATAAGTTCCGCAACCGGCGGTTGTCCACGATGAAAACTCGTATCGAAGCAAGCAACTTGCGGCACACCGGGCAATCTTTTGAAGGCTGCTTCAATGGCTGCAAGGTTATACGGTTGGTGCAGTGGCGCCAGTGGAATCAACGCGCGCAGATCTGCAATCACTTGTTCGTTAAGAATAGTTGGTCCAACGAAACGCGAGCCTCCATGGACCACCCGATGACCGATACCGAGCACACTGGAGCCGCCATATTTCGATCTCAGCCAGCCGGCTAAAGCTTCGACGGCCTCATGTCCGTCGCTAACCGAAACGTCCTGCTTCGCGAGGCTTTCACCGTCAGCATCCTTGACCGAGAGGCGAGCCGCCGTGCCGATACCTTCTATCTGACCTCGTGCCGCCAGTCCCCAGCCTTCACCCGCCGGCCGCTCAAAGAGACAAAACTTGAGACTCGACGAACCGGCATTGAGTACAAGTGCATAGTTGTTCACTGATCAATCTCCAATTAAGTTTTCTCTGTGGTCCTCTGCGTATCTCTGCGACCTCTGCGTTGAAATACCGTTTAACGCAGCATAGGAGATACGCAGAGGGCCAGAGGTTTGTCTTGCCGCGGCTGGCCCATTCGTCACAGACTTCGGCCACCGGCCAGGATTTCTACTGGCCGCTGCGCCGCGCGTGGGCCACCATGGCCGCGACCGCACAACTCGCTATTCTTGAGCGCACACTGTCTGCCCGGCTCGTCAGAATCACGGGCACCTTAGCGCCCAGGACCAGCCCGGCGCTGTCGGCATTAGCGAGAAAGCTCAATTGCTTTGCAAGCATGTTGCCGGCTTCAAGATCGGGAACCAGCAGGATGTCCGGATCGCCCGCGACCGCGGATTTGATCCCTTTTATGTCGGCTGCCTGTTTGCTGATCGCGTTATCAAACGCTAATGGACCATCCAGAATTCCACCTGTGATCTGACCACGCTCAGCCATTTTGCAGAGTGCCGCGGCATCGATCGTCGCCGGCATTTTGGTAGTGACCGTTTCGACGGCTGCAAGAATCGCCACCTTGGGCTTCTCAGATTTGTCGTGGCGCAGTGAAGTGACCAGATCGATCGCGTTTTGGCAGATATCGACTTTGTCTTCGAGAGTCGGTGCGATGTTGATTGCAGCATCCGTGACGATGAGCACCTTGTGATATGTCGGAACGTCCATCACAAACACGTGACTGACGCGACGACCGGTGCGCAAACCACCATCGCGGGAAACAATCGCCGACAGCAGTTCGTCAGAATGAAGGCTTCCCTTCATCAACACTTCCGCTCGACCTTGTTTGACCAGGTCGACGGCTTTTTTGGCCGATTCCACGCTGTGCGCGGCATCGACGATCTCGATTTTGCCGAGATCGATGTTTGCAGCCCTGGCGGTCTCCTCGATCTTTGCAACCGGACCCACGAGTATCGGGCTGATGAGTCCTGCCTGCGCCGCTTCAACTGCCCCACTCAAAGCAGACTCTTCACAAGGGTGGGCGACCGCGGTTGGAATGGACTCGAAAGTTTTACAACGCTCCAACAGTCTTTCGTATTTTCCGGTTCCTGTAGTTTGAGTCATTTTTTTCCCGCTCGAGTTTCGTCGATATCTTCATGGGCCCTGCGGCCTGTCTCTTTCAAAAAGAAACAGAGAACAATTGCGATCAGCACACCGACAAGCATCGGCTGAAATGCTCGCTGAAAATGTGGCAGCTCCAGGTGTGAAGCTCCGCCCGACACCTGCTGCAAACTCCAGCCGAATACCGGACCCAGCAAGGCGCTGAAAGTGAAGTTCAGAAAATTGACGACTCCGGCTGCCGTGCCGCCAAACTCCGGCGGGTTTGCTTCCTTGATAATCGTGTAGGTCAGCATCGCTGCACCTGAGACGATGCCCGTGAAGAGGCCCAGAACGTAGGGTGGGAGCAAATGGCCTGGTCCAAAAAGTATCCAGGCCATGCTGTTGAAAAGCAGCACGGCGGATACGATAAGCACCGGCTTGCGACGTCCCAATTTATCTGAAATATATCCCAGCAAAGGGCAGCCGATGATCCATCCGAAAGGAACTGTCGCGGAACGCATGACCGCGGTCCCATAGTCGAGGCCGTGCGCTTCCTGCAGGTAACGCACGCCCCAAACCATGTCGAAGATTGTGGTGGGAAGAAACATCAAGCCGGCGATTAGACCGCAGAGGATCGATTGCGGGTTTTTGAAAACCGTCACGAACGCGGTTGTAGTCTTCACGCGCGTGCCGGACTGTTCCGTTTTTTCTTCTTTCGGAATCAGCAAGAAAAGCGCGCCGCCGATCGCCAGACCGATAATGCCCATGCCGATCCAGAAAGCATTCCAACTAAGACCTTGCCCTATCAGTGGCCCAACGACGAATTGTCCGGCCGAACCACCAGCCATGCCAAACATCTGAGTCACGCCGATTAAGGTCGCCGCTTTGGAAGCTGGAAAGTTTTTCGTTGCGATGTAGATGGCGCCGATGAGTGCGAATACACCACCGGCCCCCTGGAGAAATCTTCCGACGCCGGCGAGTTCGCGGTTGCCGGTGGCAAAAAGCAATGCTCCCACTCCGACAACACACGCAGCCAAAGGCAACAACCGCCGTGGTCCAAGCCGGTCCATCGCGGCGCCGGCTACCAGGCTGAAAGGCGAGTAGCCGTAGTAAAACAATCCGACAATTGAAGCGACGCCGAGTACACTGAGACCAAAGGCGTCCGACAACTGCGGCATCATCACACCCGGCGCCGACCGCAGTGCGTACTGAAAAAAGTAATAGACCGCGGTAAGGAGCCAGGCGACAGTCGCCACACGGACGCTCTTCTTCAACGTATCGCGTTTGGCCAGGATCTCAATCGTTGCCGGCGTTGCCATGATTGTGTTCTTGTGGTTTGGTGGACTAACAAAGCGTCACGAAGACGGCCAATCCAGCCTCGCTGGTTTCCTTGTACTCACTATTCATTTCTAACTAGTTATTTCGGTAATGTGCCCACCCTCAGAACCCGGGATGATGAAACTTTAGGACTGGCTCAATGGCGTGGTAACTGTCAAAACTTACAGTGCTGCTTCCCTTTGGCTGTAGCTACATTCATCGCTCTACCCGATGTGAAACGAAACCATTGAAAGGGAAGGAAATATGGAAATAACGAAACGAATACTGACAGTCTTTGGCCTCCTCCTAATCTCCTCGAGCGCTGCTTTGGCGCAGGATTACACGAGATGGGAATTTTTTGGGGGCTATTCCGCATTGAGCTTCGACAACCTCGGAGGCGATACGGACAGCGCAGCGGTCAACAACATTCTGGGCGAAAAGAACACACTGCGCGGATTCGAGTTGGCTGTTACACGCAACTTCCACAAATTCGTCGGCGCTAAGTTCGACTATTCGCTCCACTTGCGGGAAGACGAATTCTCCCGAATCGCAGGCAGCGGCACCATTGATTCGACAGTGCAAAATTTTCTTGGCGGTATCCAGATAAAAAACAACCTGGAGGAGGGGCCGCGCTTCAAGCCGTTCGCGCACGCATTGTTCGGAGTTGCCAATCAAAAGCTCGACGTGGACAGCCCAAACCTGCCGGCCGTCTTAGGTATCAGCGACTTCCACGTTAACGAGACGAGCTTCTCGATGGCATTTGGAGGCGGCATAGACATCAAGCTCAACGATAGGATTGATATTCGGGCCGTTCAGGTAGACTGGAACATCATCAACCGCGGCGATCAGCAGTTGGGCATAGTTTTGGTGCCGACGCCCTTTCAAACGGTGGGCCAGCCTTTCTTCATTCCAGGTACACGACAGGACAACCTGCGTCTCAGCGTCGGGATTGTGATTCGCTGAGTCACATATGACAGATGAAAAAGAAGAGGGTGCTGAAGACCTCAGCACCCTCTTTTTTCATGTTCATCCTGTGACTTATTGATCTAAAACGGGGGTCCAGCTCTTATCGGGATTGAAGCGATCGATTGCGGCGGCGAGTTCGAGTGTCTTTGGACCAAGGTCCTTCTGGTAGACCACACCATCGTGGCTCACCAGGAAAGTCTGAACACCCGTAAGCCGGTACTGCGCCGGAAAAGCAATGAGCGCAAAGCCGCCAATCATGACGTCTTTCACGACAAAATCCATCTTGCCGAGCGGCGCCAAAGGTCCCTGCCCTTTCAGAACTTTGAAGAAATAGCCGTGATAAGGTTCGGTTCTCGACGTGTAACCGCGCGCGATCGCCGCGGCTACTTTTTCACCGATTGGACCACCCCACATACCGTCGCCGGTTTGCCAGGCCAGTCCATCCTGCTTTCCGGACGTGCTGATAATGCGTTGCGCATATTGGTTTTGACCTGAAGCACCACGCTTCTGAAGCGCGTATTCATGCTGGGCTTCGACATACCTGCGGCAGACCGCAATCGCATCGAGCTCATTACTGCCGATGCGCCGGTAGAGAAGTTCCTGGCGACCTGCCTTCGCGTCAAAAGTCCAGGTCGAGCCGATCTTTACGATGGGCACGGCGAATGGCCAATCGTCTTCCCCGACCTCGAGAATCGCACGCCGAGGATTTTTCGGTTGGTATGAGACGTTGAGCTTGATCCGCGCCTGTTCGGCAAACTTCTGCGTTACTTCGCGATCGCGGGCAGGCTCGCCTGTATGAATGATGTCATAGCTGTCAGGACCAAGAATTTCGGCGAGAGCCATCGGGTCAAATTTCTCGGCAGCATCGACGAGCGCATTCGCAGCCTCTTCAGCGGTCGCGAATGATTTTCCTTTTCGGTCGGCAGTTGTCTGCGATGTGACCGCCGAGGCCGCCAGCAAACACAAAGCAACTGCGCCAACTAAATACGTAGAGATTCGGGTATGCAACATCATAGGTTTACTCCATTCATAAATGCCGATCACCGATCCACCCGCTACCGCAGGTGGTACTGAATGTGGTCCAACAGCGAACTGTTACCTTCTTCGGCCCCCGCCGCCACCACGACCACCGCCACCACCGCCGCCACGGCCACCGCCGCCGCCACTAAAGCCACCGCCTCCACGGCTACCGCCACCGCCGAAACCGCCGCCACCACCACCCATGCTGGAGCTGCCTCGACTACTGCTCGAACGTGCACTCGCTCCACTGAAACCTCCGGAACCACCTCCGAAGCCACTACGACTGGAGCCGCCGCCGGATCGGTCGCCTACGCGATCGCCGCTTGCTCGATTATTGATCGAGGCGGGACCGCTGCGATCACTCATTCCGCCACCACGATTTCCAGGGCTACTGCGATCGCTGACGCCGGCACGATCACCAGCGCCACCACGATTGCCGGCACCATCACCGACACCGCCGCGATTGCCGACACCGCCACGATCGCCGGCACCGCCACGATCGCCAACGCCGCCACGATCGCCAGCACCGCCACGATCGCCAACGCCACCGCGGTTGCCGGCGCCGCCACGATCACCAACGCCGCCACGATCGCCGACACCGCCACGATCGCCAACGCCGCCACGGTTCTGGCTACCCAGGTTGCCGCCCTGCCGGCCAACATCTCTTTGCGCGGCTCTTTGCCGGTTTCCTAACGAGTCGCCTCGCGCGGACCCGCCGAATCGGTTGGCCGTGTTTCGATCACCATAAGGTGCGCCGCCGCGGTGCGATGGATTGTGTTGCCACTTCCCGCCGCCGACGTTGGTGCGGTTGCCACCCTGGATATTGTTCACACGGTTGCCGCCGCTGATGTTTGTATTGCGGTTGAAGTTGTTGTTCATGTTGACATCGATATCGCCACCTCCCCAGCCGCAACCCCAGCCCCAGCCGCCACCCCACGCAGCGCCCATCGCCAAACCTACACCAAACGAGATCGCGCCTGCTGCTATCACTGCTCCGGTCGACGGTGGATAGTAAATTGGCGGGTAAGGATAAGCCGGTGCGCCGTAAACAACCGTCGGGTTGTAAGACGGTACATAAACAACTTCCGGGCTTGCCTGTTCGATCACAATCACTTCTTTGCTTTCGATGACCTGCGTCTGCACTTTCTGCTGCTGGTTCGACGCCAGCGCTCCGGCGTCCTGCGCCTTGTTGCGCATACGCTGGATGGAATCCATGACATCTTTCTGCTGGGCCAGGAAAGCATTGCCCAGATCGGTGGTCCACTGAACGTCGTCCGCCAGGCGCTTCACTACGTCGGGTAAAGCTGCCATCGCCTGAATACTCGCATCCCAGGGTTGTTTCTGGACCGCTTCAGCTAATTTCTTCTGATCCTTTGCGAGGGCCTGATTTCGCTCCAGCCACTGCTGGAGCTGAATAATCTCCAGCGGATACGTCGAAGCAACCAGAGTCTGACTAAGCAGGTTGTCCGGATACAGCGCAATTGGAGCGACCAGAGAATCCAGTTGCTCCGCTGGAATTTTTACCGCCGTCTCGTCCGCCCGCGCTGTTGGCGCGGACCGTGCGAATAAGAGTGCCTGTCCTGGCACCAGCACCCACGTGCAACCGATTGCCAGGACGTATCTAGTTAGTCGTCGCATTGTTAGAACATTGGTTTTCATTTCAAACCTCCGCTGTTGCTTGAACCTGCTTCTTTAACGTGCGTTTGTTCCCAGTGCCGCACTTTGCGTCTGGCTTCGTCGAAGATCCGCTCGTAATTTCCTTTGCGCACTTTCTCGCTCGCTTCCGAAGTCAGAAGCTTCCAAAAAGGCGCATACTGGTTGTAAACCCTCAAATACTTTTCCTGATCGGGCGGGGCGACTTCGTCAGTGCCAAACAGAAATCGATCGGGATGTTGATTCACGATTGCCGCTGTATTCTTCGTGGACTCGGGAGTGGAAACGACATACTTCGCCACTTCATCCCAGGAGATGTCGAAATGGACGTGTCTCAGTTGCGGATCGTTGATGATGTCTTCGACTATGGCAGCCTGGTCTTTGACCGGACGAATGATTCGGCCGACGCCGATGTGGGCCCAAATAATCGTGGTGCTGGGATGTCGCCTGAACAATGCCTTGATTTGCTTCGCGTAGGCCGGCTCAGTTCCGGGCTTTGCAAATGGAACATCCACATCACAGTGAATCAGCACCACCAATCCAACCTCCCCCGCGAAGTCAATTAGTCTGTCGAGGGCCCGGTCCTGAAGACTCGCCACTTCTCCGGCGATCTTCGCTGAGACAAATTCTTTATGAATGCTGAATTCGCCGATGCCGCTAAATACTCCCGGAAAAGCGCGCAGCACGCGGCGAATATGATCCGCCGCATACATGTCCGTCGGATTAAAGCCGGTGATCATCGGATCAAAGCGGGCCTGTTCTTGCCTTTGAAAGCGATTTGTAGGCAGTAGCGATCCAGGCATCCGTGAACGAGTAGTAATAAAGAGGCGCGTCTGAATTCAGGTAATAAGTTGGCCCACGATCCTCATCTATGCGATAGGACCATTGTTGCTGCAACGGAATTCCAAATAGCGCGACGCGGCCCACTTTGTTTCCCATAATCTTCAGGAAGTCTCGAATGTCGATCCCTTCCTGAATATAGTTGGTGAGATGAAAGTGAGTGTCGTTGAAGAGATAGTCGTTCGCCGTCGTCTGCGGACCGGTGATCGAAGAAGCAGAGTGGAGAACGATCAAAAATGCTCATCGCGAAGGTGCCCGGAAGAAAAGGCGTCTTGTACCCAGGTTCTCTCTGTGCCTTTGCGCCTTTCCGCAGAAGTTCTTCATGATTCAGAACGCCAGTTCGAGACTCGAATGAAACACGTTGCCTCTGGCCCCTACGGCGAAAGGCACGGACGAGTAGCCCACCGGAGAGTTGCGCAAGTAGAGCCACTCCGTATTCCAGCGCACTACTTTGTTCTTCCACGGAAACCAGTTCACGCCGGAGCGAAAGTCCCAGGGGTCTCCGAATTGCCCGTTTATTCTTGAAGCGCCGGCGTAGAGTTGCAGGGTCTTTGGAATCACCATCGCGGCACCCTGTAATTGGAAACCATGATCGAAAAGCTGTGGCAGGCCCTCAGTACCGGGACCTTTGAAGCTGTCGAGCCAGCGCCAGTAATACTCACCCTCTAATGAAAACCCGCGAAATTTCAAACCGGCGTCAAAGTCGAGCATTCTGTACCGGGCGTCGGTGATGGTGATGCCTGGTCCAAACAGATCGGGAGTAAAAATGACGGTACCGTCGGAGAGCCGGAGTTGGGTGTTTTCGAACGAATCGTTGTTCGGGTTGGCTCTCTCTGTTTTCGTCGCTGCGACTGAAGTGCGCGCCGAAACGAGTTGCCAATGTTTTGTGCTTTTCGAAGTCGCCAAAACCCAAACCAAATTCACCGGTCGGCGTCCAAATCAGTGCGGAGGAAAATGTATTGAAACCATTGTCGAGTCGAGTTGCGCTCACGCCGAGCGTGCTCATATTGTTTCCGAGCATCGCTTGATATCTGAGCGTGTCAGTTATATTGCCCCTTGCCCAAACGCCTGAGGTATAGGAAGGACGAAAGAACTCGTCCGCGATATGACGGCTATCTACTCCGAGCCAGAATGGGAAGTTGCCTTCGGTGGTTCTTACGCCCGGCAGAGAGGTAATACCCGCTGATAGAGTCAGGTGTTTGTTAAATGTGTAGTTCAGGTTTCCTGCTACTACGACCTGCGCGCCCTGCCCCTGAGTTGCGATTGGAGGTCCAGGTATAGATGAAGTAGCGAAACTTAGGATCGAAGATCCAGCCGAGCAGCTTGATCTGGACTTTTTGCAGCTGAAAATCCTGCCGCTCCTGCACATTCTTTGTGTTGCCGAACGCGTCCTGATAGTTAGCGTTGAGACCCAGTTGATTCAGATAGCGGGCATACGTGTAAACGCTGACATTGAGATCGCCATACTCGGTGTTGACAACTTTGAAACCAAAGTTGGGTGTATACCGGCCGTAAGACCTGCCGTTGTCATCATCTTCATCGTCATCATCCTGACTCTTTTCGGGGACAACCGGGGTTGGCGTCTCTACGACCGGTTGCACAGGCGTGCTCGGCTCCGGAGTGGGCGCGGTAACCGCGGCTGCGGGGGGCGCACTATTAGCAACTTGAGCGGCCTCGAGTTTTCCAACACGTTCTTCAAGCGTTCGAATTATTTTCAGGAGCTCCGCACGCTCGTCCGCTGGTAATGTTTTTGTAGTGGTCGGCTTCGAAGCTACTGGCGGAAGATTTTCCGCCTGGCCGGCACATAAGCCGGTGGTGATTAGCACAGTCATAACGAGCAATGCGGCGCGCAGCAGGAACCCGCGACGCCGCGTTGCAGGACCAAAGCCGATAACACTTTTTTGGGTCAGGCCAGTTGACGTCATGAGCGTTTCGCTTCTTTCGCTTACTCACCTTTTAAGCCGACGGAACGAGGCGAGAACAGATTGAAGTCGAGCCGGTTGGCTACATATTCAATAACCTTCTGCGCCTTCACGCTGTTACCCGCCTCATTCAGTGGAGGAGCAAAGACTGCAATCGCCCCCTTCCCAGGTACAACCGCAACAATGCCCCCACCTACTCCACTCTTCGCAGGCAGACCGACATGCCAGGCCCATCCCCCTGAGCCGTCATACAGTCCAGCCATGATCATCGTGGAGAGAATGTGTGGAATGTTCTCAGGCTTGATTACCTGCTCACCCGTTGCCGGATTTTTCCCATTATTCGCCAGCGTTGCACCCATGCGAGCCAGTTGGGCCACATTCACGCCGACCGAACATTGCTTGGTGTAGACGTCCACTGATTCGAACGGATCCGCGTAGATACGATCGTATTTCGCGAGCAGCATCGAGAGTGCCTTGTTACCCGTGTTGGTAGCTGCTTCCGATTTGTAGACTTCGTCGATGAGCTTGAGCTTCTCACCGGCAGCGCGGCTGTAGAAATCCAGAATCTTGTTCCACTTCTCATCCGCGCTCTTTGCGGAAATCAGGCTAACCGTCGAGATAGCCCCGGCGTTTACATACGCATTGCCGGTGTGAGTCGGCATATCGGCAACCGCAAAGACCGAATTGAATGCACGGCCGGTCGGCTCAGATCCGACTTTTTCAAAAACTTTCTGCGAGCCGTGCTCTTCCATGGCGAGCGCCTGTGAGAAGACCTTTGAGATCGACTGAATGGAAAACGAGTAGCTGATGTCTCCCATCGAGAGTACCTGGTTGTCGGTGGTGACTATCGCAATGCCGAAAAGTTTTGAGTCAACCTGGGCCAGGTAAGGAATGTAGTCGGCATTCTTTCCAGTCGTGTCGTTCTTGAACTTCTCGTACGCTTCCCGCACTACCGCTTCAACTTGCGCACGCGCCGGCGCGACCGGACTTGTTTTCTGCCCCAAAGTCGCCAGTGGCGCTGATACGAATGTCATCACGACAAACAGCGTAAGGAACATCTGTAAGTGAATTCTCTTTTTCAACATGACAGTCTCTCCTGCTCGCATGGACCATGCGTCCTTTCATCTTCTCCTCCGTCAATCAGCTCCAATGTTTCGATCGGGCGGAGTTTCCCTCTGGCCTGAATGTACTAGCAGTAGAAATAGCGGGAACTGGCAAAAGTTACAGGGTGGTTTCGCGCGGGATGCAAAGAACCCTGTCAGAAGTAACAGTCGAGCCGCGCGGGCATACTGAATAGAGTGGCGGTATGTCCACGCGGCAAACAGATTACGAGCTGGCGCAGGCGGTATCACACGGCGCCATTTCGTCGATGGCAGATCTGTACGAGCGGCACAGGCGGATGGTCTTCGCTTTGTGTTTGAGAATGACAGGTAATTCATGGGAGGCGGAGGACTTGACGCAGGATATTTTTATCCAACTCATCAGCAAGGTGGGATCATTCCGTGGTGAAGGTCAGTTTACGACCTGGCTTTATCGTTTAACTACCAACCAGGTGTTGATGCACATGCGCAGCGTCATGCGCCGGAGAGAATCTCCGAGTCTGTTTGACGATTTAGGAGTGGACATACGGGTCGCCAAACACTCTCTGGCCCGTCAACTGACAGACCGCATAACCCTCGATGCGGCTTTGCGGAAACTACCCTCGGGCTCACGTTCGGTCTTCGTAAAGTATGACGTCGAGGGATACAACCACCAGGAGATCGCCGGCATTTTTGGGTGTAGCGTCGGAAACTCCAAGTCGCAACTACACAAAGCACGCCGGAGACTTCGAAAACTACTAGGCCTGAAACGCGCTCAAAGTTTGCGGACGCCCATTAAGCGAATCGCACCTACACCATAACTCTCTACGTCGATCGAATTACCCTCGAGCACCTTGATCTTTGCTGAGTAGATGAGCGCGCCCTCTCCCTCCTCTTTACCGTTTCCCTTCGTTTGCAGCTCGAGCTGGAGAATTCCAAACGGATAATCCATTGACTGATTGGAAGCGTAGGCCTCCAGAAAACGGATAGGTCGATCTCCGACTGCATAGATGCGTCTGCCGTTCGGCGTCTTATGAGATCGAATGATCTTTAGATCGTAAAAGCTGACATGACCGGTCAAAGTTATTTTACCTTTTGACTTGGTCTTCTCGAGCGCTTTGAGCAAAGCATCCGGGCCGGCCTGTATCAACAACGCAGCCAGCGACTTCGCCTCCTCATCCGATGTGTAGCTGTTGACGTAGAAGTCGACATTACCTGTGGCTCCCGCGCCGACCATTCTTCGACCTCCGCCTGTAGGAAGGTATGCGAGCGCACCAAACTTCTCCTTTTTGGGTTTTGACTTTTCCTGCGCAGGCGCCACCGTCGAGATGCCCAACGCGCAAGCAGCTATCAAGCAACAAATAACGCAGACTGTAGCTCTCATGCTTAATCTCCTTCACGACTTCACGGGTGGCGGGTACTTTTTGAACAGTTTCGCCATCGCTTTGTTCAAATTCTTTTGGACCTTGCTGGATCCTTACCGGAGCCCAGGGTCTTGCTTGCGTCACCGCGCCAAATCTGCTTCTTCGCGCCTGCATCGTAGATATCGCAACTGATTGTTCCGATATTGATCGTCCGACTGGTGGTTGTCGTAGTCGACATTCCCCCCATGCCGCCCCAACCGCCCCAACCCCAGTAGTCGCCGCCAGTGCTGTAGGAGTTCCACTGTTTCTCCTGATTGAGGGCAGCCTGGTAAGTGATGTAAAGGTCCGGATTGTCTTCCATCTTGGTCAGACCCTTCATAGACAATTGAGCATCGATGGCTCGCATGATCTGTTCATCGAGAATCTGATTCGGATACTGGGCATCCGGCACCCTGACCCACTTGTAGGTTTTGTACTTGCTGAAGTCGGTTCCCTGGACGTAGTTGAACCGTATCTCCTGAGCAGACGCAACGGCACACCACGCGAGTAGTAGCCCTGTTATTAAACTCATTCGAAAAGTGCTGGCGGCCTTCATCATCTTCGTCCTCCGTCTTGTCTGAAACTCTAGTGATTGAAAACGATTCTAGCGGTGAGGCTGAAAGACGAAACTGTCACTTTTTACAGGCCGCGGTCTTTGCCATGGTTCCTTAAGATTCGGCGAGAACTTTGCCGATTCATGCAGGAGGTCGTAACTGATGAAGAGTTATGTTCGGAGCTTCAGCCATTTGAGCGCAGTCGTCTTTCTTATCGTGTTCTGCACTTCAATAACATTCGCTAAGCATGACGACGATGTCGTGGTGTTGAGAAACGGCGACCGTTTGACCGGCGAGATTAAAGGCCTGCAACGCGGCGAGCTCAAAATCAAAGCAGACTACATGGCCGAAGCAGTCAGGCTTGACTGGGCCAGGATAGAACGGCTGGAGAGCAAATCCATGTTCATAATCTCCCTGGTCGACGGCCAAATCCTGACGAATGTTTTGCGCCTGCTGCCGGCCAACTCCGTCGCGGTCGCCAACTTAGTTATCGGCTCATCCGACAAAGCCTTCCGAGTTCCGCAATTGGACGTAATAAGAATAGTCCCGGCCGAGCCGGGATTCTGGAAACGCCTGGAGGGTTCAATCGATTTTGGTTTCAGTTTTACCAGCGGCAACGACCAGTATCAGACGCAGTTGACTGCTACAACAACCTACCGGACCGGAGATCACTCTTTTACGACTTCGATAGATACCGCTTTCAGCGGTCAACCTGAAGGAACCAGCACCACCCGCAAACAGTTCACTTTTGATTACCGAAAACAGTTGACGCCAAGGTTCTTCGTGGGAGGTATTTTCGAGCTCCTGCAAAGCGACCAGCAGAGTCTCAAGCTGCGTACTTCAGTCGGAGGTTTAGTTGGTCGCAATCTTCATCGGAGCGAACGCTCGCGGCTGTCGATCTTTGGCGGCCTCGTCGGCACTCGCGAGAACTATTCCGTATCGATAGATCAGCCAAAGAGTACAAATGTCAGATGCCCTGGCCGGCGTTGATTTCACCACTTTTCGCTTCAAGTCCACCGACATCAGGACCCGCTTCAGTTTATTCCCGAGCCTGACAACACCGGGCCGCATGAGATTGCAAGCAACTTCAGATCTGCACCTCAAGATAGTCAAGGACTTGTACTGGGGGTTTCATGTTTATGAGAACTTCGATAGTAAGCCGCCGGTAAGAGCAGATAAGAATGATCTCGGCATCAGTGCATCCCTTGGTTGGAAATTCTGAGCCTGTCACTTTTGCCAGTGGGTTGATGATCCATCCGCGTCTTAGAATCAACGAGTGCGTTGCACACTCGACCAACCTGCTCAAGCGTCTTCCCCCAAAGATAGACGCTGATCCAGCAGCGAGCGGAGTTGGTTTTTTGGTGTTCTCGCCTGAGAACACCTCTGATCCCCGGCCGCGTGAGAGAGCGAACGCAAAGGGCGCTCGGGGAAGAGAGCGCGACCGGGGATTCCTCTTTGCTGGAGTATCAAACATGGACCACCATGACCCAAGTGCCAACTTGTACGATCCTTTGACTCGAACATGGTCTCCTTTAAGTCTGGATCTTGGCTCCGCTACACATCCGGGCCATGTCAGGGAAAAAAACGAAGACAGTTACCTCGTGATGCGATTCGGACGCTCACTGGAAAAATTGTCGACAAGCCTTGACCAGAATTTGCTCGAGTCAAATTACAGCCTGACAGGATACGGAATGCTGGTTGCGGATGGCATGGGTGGCCTGCCCGCAGGTGAAGTTGCCAGCCGCCTGGCGCTCTCCAAGCTGATCGCACTCATCGTCGACACGACAGACTGGACGCTGGCGCTTAAGCGAGATAGAGACGTCAAAACTGTCATGGACCGAATGACCAAACGTTTCTTTCAAATCGACCAGATCTTGAAAGACGAAGCGGAAATCAATCCGGCCCTCTATGGGATGGGCACCACTCTCACTGTTGCCGGCATCCTTGGAAACGATCTTGTAATCGGTCACGTCGGCGATTCGCGCGCCTATTTACTAAGAGGAGCTCATTTCCGGCAGTTGACGACGGACCATACTATGGCCCAGGCGCTTATCGATGCGGGCGTGGCGACTTCCGGAGATCCGGCGCCCCGATCGATGAGGCACGTCCTGACGGCTGCAATCGGCTCTTTGGACAATCGCATTCTGCCTCAGGTGCAACGCTTCAGATTGAGCGCCGGCGATCAACTCCTGCTCTGTACTGATGGACTTACCGAGATGGTAGATGACGAGATCATCACTGGTGTGCTGCGTGAGTCAAAGTCAGCGCAAAGTGCCTGCCAATCTCTAATCGAGCTCGCGCTGGCAACCGGCGGCTCCGATAATATCACCCTCATTCTCGCCCGTTTTACCGAAGCTACCTAAAGGGCTTTTGCAGTTTAGCCACGGATTACACGGAACTCATAAACAGATTAAATAATCCGTATGTGAAGTCCGTGTAATCCGTGGCTAAAGTTAGTTACTTACCTCTTCGGCTCTTTAGCTTCCAACGGTGCCGGCAATCCCCTTGTTGACCATCAATCTGATTTCAACTCGACGATTCTTAGCGCGACCGGCTTTGGTCGTGTTCTCCGCTGTCGGTTCCAACTGTCCATAGCCGAATGGTTGGACCAGGCGGTTCAACGGCATCTTGTACTTACTTACAATGTAATAGATAACGGCGTTAGCGCGCCGCTCGCTCAAGTCGATGTTACGCTGCGAATTGCCGGTGGCGTCAGCGTAACCGATTACCGCCATCACCCAACCTTTCGTGTTCTGGTTTTTCACCCAGGCGGCGGCTTCATCGATCGTGGCTTTAGCTTTCGGACCCAGATTGGCTTTGCCACTGATGAAGTGGACAGTAACCGTCTTGATTGGATCGAAATCGTCCAGCCCGTTTATGCGGTTGTTGGCGTAGTCTGCCGTCGACTGCGCTTTTTTGGCCGCTTCCATGGCTGAAGTTGCCAGGGCCGTGTTCTCTTCGACCTGGCCGGCGAGCCGTTCCTGCTCCTGTTGTTGTTGCTTCAGTTTTTCATTCAACTCTGCTTCGACCGGATCGATCGTGGCCTTCAACGCCTGTGCGGTTCTTAAATCCTGCTCGTCGAAACGGATCTTGTCCGCCACGATATGGCCTTCAGAATTCTTTACACCATCAATCTCCACTCGCAGCCCACGCAGGATGTAGCTTGCGGCATAATCTTTTGATCCGCGAAAGACACCACGCTTGTGGCTCTTTACTTCGGTATTGGCGGTTAAGATGACCGTTGTTGTTGGTCCACCCGTAGTTTCCGACATCGTGAAGGCATCCGGATCCCGCTTCACCACGACTCCCTTGAGTTTTTTCACTTCTTCCTGCGACACCGAGCGCAGGTGCAGAGGTTCATATTTAGTCGCCATTGATCCGGCAGCGAACGTATTTCCAACGCACGCCAGCAAAAGAACGAAGGCGACTGCCGTCAGTCTCACTATCTGATTGCTGCTGATTCTCATTGTTTGCTCCTTGTTGGATTGGGTTTAAGCACGAGTCAGCCTTCTATTCTTCGAGCAACGCAGTTGCACCTTGAACGTGTGTCTGCATTTGCCAGCCCTGGGGCCGACTTGCTGTTAAGCAAACACAGGCTAGCTGCACCTAAGTACTCGTAACACTGTCAATTCTGACAGTGCTTCTAATGTAGATCGTTAAATAGGATTGATTTCGAGACCACTAATATGCCGCCAACTCAATCCATCAGGATCATCAAACGTGAACAGCGAGAGCTGCTCGCTGCCGTGCAGCAAGCGCCTGAATGCGAAGTGAAGACAGAGAGTCAAACACGACGCGATATATTCGAAACCATCACTTCGTGGGTTGAGGAGCAAAGGGAAACGAAGCAGGCGCTACGTCATAGTTCGCTCTCACGTCTGCTAACAGGATGACAGGAACGTGCGGCCGGCCAGGACTTCTCTTATCGCAACGATCAAATCCGCAGCCATTCGAGTCTTGAAGACATACCCTTCCGCGCCGCTTTTAAATGCAGCACCAACAGAATCCGAGTCGTTGTGAATGGTCAGGAAGACTACTTTTATGGGCGAGTTGCTTTTCTTGAGATGCGTAGCGGTTTCTATTCCGTTGAGACGCGGCATTGAGATATCGAGGATGCAGACATCCGGTTTTAAGCGGGCCGCAGCCTCGAGGAGTGCTTCGCCATTTGTAACCGCATCCAGCACATCAAAGTCGCGCCTTAGTAAACGCACGACTTTGTTCCGCATCAGTTCATGATCTTCAGCTATTAAAATTCGTGCCCGAGTCTGCATCGCAGCATGAATCTACGACCAGTCTCGTAAGGCACGAACTAGCAAAACTTACAGGTTGACGCATTTCAGGCCGCAGCGGGTGAGCTTCTCAATGCGTACTCAATCAGCTCTGCGCTGCTTCTGATGTGCAGGTGCTCCATCATCGTGTACTTATGAAAAGCAACCGTCCGCGGAGACACGTGCAGGACAAATGCAACTTCCTTCATCGAACGTCCCTCGGCCAGTAGTTGAAGAACTTCCTTCTGGCGAAGCGTTAACGAATATTTGCTTTTCCGTTGTTTGAGGTTCTGCACAAACGATCCGTCCATTCCTTTCGTCAGGAGCGGAGTCACGTAAAGTCCGCCGCGCACCACCTGTCTGATTGCCTGAAGAAGCTCGGTTGCCGCCGAACTTTTGAGCACAAAAGCTGAAGCGCCCAATCTGAAAGCCTCGCCGGCGACATCCGGATCGTGGTTCATTGTTAGATAGACCAGCTTCGTCAGCGGCAACAATTGCTTTAGTCTTTGCCCTGCATTCAAACCGTTCATTGTCGGCATGCCGATGTCGAGCACAATCACGTTTGGATTTAGCTGAGGCGCTGACTCAACCAGCGTGTGGCCGTCGGCGAAGGTGCCGACGACTTCAAACTCCGGCTCGATCAAATTCTTGAGGGCATCGAGCAGCAACGTATGATCGTCAGCGAGAATAACCCGGGGGCATTTCATAAGACCTCCTTAAGACTTTAAGTGCGACAGTTCAGGGGAACCGAAGCATCGATTCGAGTACCACGTCGGGGCTGAGAGTAGATTTTGATTTCTCCACCAACGAGACGCAGGCGTTCCTGCATGCTGATGAAGCCGAGGCCCTTTTCCATGAGGCCCGATCTGGTATCAAAGCCACATCCGTTATCTGAGATCGCGAGACGAATCGCGTGATCCGTTTTCGTGAGCACCACTTGAACAAACTCCGCACCGCTATGTTTGACGCAGTTTCGCAGTACTTCCTGGGAGACTCTGAAGATACACAACGTCGTATCCTTGGGAATGTCCGCCGGAATCCCGCTTTGATGGAAGTGAACTGTAGGCGTGCCATTCTGAACCAGAGACACTTCGTCACATAAGCTCTTCACTGCGGCCGCTAATCCAAGATGGTCCAACTTTGAAGGATGAAGCTTATAAGACAAACGATGAATGTCGCTGGCAATCTCCTGAGCCTGGAACTGCAGGTTGTGAACCCGCTTGCGAAGACTAAGCGGCCTTTCAATCTTCTGACGCAACTGATCGAGCTCGATCGATAGCACCGCCATGCGCTGGCTCAGGTCGTCATGTAATTCCCGAGCTACTCGTTTGCGTTCCTCTTCCTGAGCGACAATCAGGCGGCTACCGAGATATTTCAGAGCGTCTTCAGCACGCTTGCGCTCGGAAATATCGATCATAAAGCCGTGCATTCTTCCCGCAGTGCCGTTTTCAGGCGTGACACTTACCAGATTCTGAACCCAGGCGACGCGATCATCGCTACCCAACATGCGAAAAGTAAGATCGAAGTGCTCCGCGATTCGAGTTTGTTTCGCGTAAGTATTCAGCACTCGCTGTCGATCCTCCGGATGAATGTGAGAGGCCAGGAAGTCAGGCGCGTACCAGGCAGCGATCGAATAGCCCAGCATCCTTTCTACCTGCTCACTCACGTAAGTGAACCGTTGCCCTTGAACCTCACCTTCCCAGGCCATGACCTTGGTAGTTTCGAGCAACTGAGTCAAACGTTCTTTCGTGTGCCTGACGTCCTCCTGAGCCGCGGCGATGTCGTCATGGGTCATCAAAATCCTGAAAGGCGATCCGGGCAAATTCAGGCGGGCGGCGTGCATTATGAAAGGCCGCCCGTCGTTAATCAGGTGGCACTGATACTTGCGATGAAACTCCTTCTCCTTACCGAGTAGAAGCTGCCGCAAGTCGTCGTCAAGGCTAACTTCCGCGTCGTCCTCGAATTCCGACTCAGTCAGTCGTTTACAACTTTCAAAATAATAAGGGGCAAGATCGAAGCGTTCACCTTCGGAAACACTGCCTTGCTGAAATAGACGCCAGGCTTTGCTCGCGTAAAGAATGGCGCCTGACTCGTCGAGCACTGCGACGTTCGAGATACAGGCATCGACGATTGCGCGCAAAGGATCATCCGAGGCTTCGGCTTCTTTAAGATTCTTCGCGATTGGATCGGCCAGGTTCGAAATCATAAGAGGAGACCATATTCGCTGAGTTTGAAATTTCCACTGCGCTCGAACCGGATATTTCTTGCGGTCGAACTCTTGTGTCATGGCTTCTGTGTTGACCTCACGAGCGTTCAATATAGGCGTTGCTGCTGATCAGGTCGTGTACGCTTTCAGAAGTCACATAAACTTTAGAGTCAGTGCTGCCGACGCTTAGAACCATGATTGCACCTCGAAGAATCGCGAAGTCATTCGAGCGAACATAGCGGTCAAGATCTGACTCTGTTTCCCACTCGCTCAGCAGCAGCGATGAATTCTCATCGGCAGCGTCCAAATAGAATCGAATCGTCCGGCATCCTTTAACGTTCTTGATCGGCCCAAGCAAACGGCTAATCGTTTGGACGAACTCAGTCCGCTTCTCAGGTTTCACGATGCTCTTTGTTATTTTGATAATCACGTTAAGCTACCTTCCCAATCGCCCGGGCACACTTCCACACTCGCCGCACGTTTACCTTCTTTTCAATCTCTCATCGTGCTGAGCTGGGTATTACCGGGAGGAAAATCGCATACGCTTCGTAGAGCAAATAGCATGCACAAGAGAAAAAGGTTGAACGAACGCAACCTATCCTTCTGTTGTAAAAGACTTAATTATTTTTGCTGGTTTAGTTGCAAGGTACGGCGCCGTACGCGCGACCGTTATATTTCGCGGGATCCGTTTAACTCCACGGAAATCAATGAAGATGAAGGATTTGGCATCGGCAGGTCACATTATTGAGCGGGGCTTTGCACAAAAATCTCGTAGTGTTTAAATTGCAGCGGTTTTCTCTGCGGTCTCTGCGTATCTCTGCGATCTCGGCGTTGAATAGCAATTAAAACGCAGAGCGCGCTGAGATACGCAGAGACCGCCAGAGAAGAGATTTCAAATTAAGACACCACCAAAAATCTTGTTAATTCTGATAATCATGTAATCCTGTGAAAAGACTTTTCCCAGCAAAGGTAATCCATGCGAAACGCACTTCTTGTGCAAAGCCATTGAGCGGGGTTCCAAGAAATCAAGCAACTGTGGCGCGTCGATGTATCCCAAGTTTCACCATTCGCGTGCGTAATGTGCTGGGGTTAAGACCGAGGATGTTTGCCGCACCGTTTGGTCCTTCAATTCGCCAGCCTGTGTTCTCCAGCGTCCGCAGAATGTATTCGCGTTCGACTTCTTCCAAAGTCTTTGCTGAGAAGGGGGGCTCTTCAGACACTTCTTCAAAGCGATCAACGGAATGCAAAACGGTGCCCTTCGCATGGATAACAGCACGCTCGATCGCGTTGGCCAACTCTCTGACGTTGCCGGGCCATGAATGGCTTTGGAACCTTTGCAGTGCACGCGGCGAAACCGAGGTGATTGTTTTGCCGAACTTCTTCGCGTATCCGTTCACAAAATGTTCGACTAACAGCGGGATATCTTCTTTGCGCTGTCGCAATGGCGGCACGGTGATAGGATAGACGTTCAGGCGATACCAGAGATCTTCACGAAAGTTTCCGTTCTCCACTTCAAGTTTAAGATTGCGATTGGTTGCCGCGATAATGCGCACATCGATTTTTATCGTCTTCGTTCCACCAAGTCTCTCAAACTCGTTCTCTTGAATTACCCGCAACAGCTTCACCTGTAACTCCAGTGGGAGCTCTCCGATCTCATCCAGGAAAATCGTGCCGCCGTTTGCTAACTCGAACCGGCCTAACTTGCGACCCGCGGCTCCTGTAAACGCGCCCCTCTCATGTCCAAACAATTCGCTTTCGATCAGGCTTGGCGACAAGGCGCCGCAATTTACCTTGATCAAAGGGCGGTCTTTGCGCGAGCTCGCACCATGAATTGCCCGCGCCACGAGCTCCTTCCCGGTGCCGGTCTCGCCTGTGATGAGCACGGTCGTATCAATCGGTGCTACCTGGGTGAGTTTGAAAAGCACGTATTTGATAGCATCGCTCTGGCCTACGATTTCTCCGAAGATTGGATCCAGTTGCAGTTCCTGCTGGAGGTAAATATTTTCCGCCTCCAATTGATTTTTCAGTTGCTTGAGTTCTTCGTGCGCCTGGTGCAACTTTACTTCCGATTCCTTACGTTCAGTAATATCGATAGCGGAACCGATATAACCAAGGAATACCTGGTCGGAGGAAAAGAGAGGTGTTCCAGTATCGTATATCCAGCGATACTCTCCGTCCCTCCTACGAATCCGGAACTCCATCTCGAAAGATTTTCTCTGGTTGAGGCTCGTCGCACAGGTCTCGAGAGTGCGATTGTAATCCTCGGGATGAATTCCTTCAGTCCACCCGTCGCCAAGCTCCTCTTCAAAGGTACGGCCGGTGAAATCAAGCCACTGCTTATTGAAGTAGGTGCCTTTCTTGTTGTCGTTGGAAATCCACATCATCACTGGTGCAATATCGGCCATGTTTCTGAAGCGTTCGTCACTCACCCGCAAAGCTTGTTGCGCCGCGACTCTCTCGGTGATGTCGCTGGAGGAGATGAGTAAACACGCTTCGCCGGAAAGCTCTAATTCCTCCGCCGATGACAGCAACACTCTCATCGAGCCGTCTTTGGTGCGAAACCTGGTCTCCAAGTTAACAATGGGTTCATGTTGTTTCAGTCGTTTAATGAAATCGGCTCGGTGCTCGCTTGTCTCCCAGATATTAAGTTCCAGGGAGGTACGACCAATAACCTCTTCACGGGTGTACCCGCTCATTGCGAGGTAGCTCTCGTTTACGTCCACGTAACGGCCTTCGGCCAGAGTGGTTACCGACATTGGTTGCGGGTTAGCTCGAAACGCCTTGGCAAATCTTTCCTCGCTTTGCCGGCGAGCCTCTTCGACCAAGTGCTGTTCGGTCATGTCGAGAGTAACCCCGCGAATCCCGACAATCGTGCCAGTCTCGTCCAATAGGGGAGCTACGTGCGCTTCGGCCCAGATAATCCGTCCGTCCTTCCTAATCCACCGGAATTGAATGCTTCCGGGCTCAGCGTTGGCAAACACCGCTCCCACTTCACGCGTGACTCTTTCTCGATCGTCTTCATGCACAATTTTTTGGCCGAGACCCGGGGTTGATAACCATTCCTCTACCGTGTAACCCGTCATCTTTTCGGCATAATCGCTTATGAAAGTCGCGCTCCATTGACCTGTATTCGGCTCTGATCGACTCTCCCATACGATTCCGGGAACATCGGAAACAACTTCTTCCAGACGCTTTTGATCCGACCGCGCAAGGCCCTCCTGACGCCTACGCTCGACCTCAGCCTGGCGGCGCCGGCGTTGTGCGATTAAGAGCCCGACTACAAGAGAGGTTTGAATGAAAAATATCGCGATAGCAATGATGACCCATGGGTTAAGAGCGCTGGATATTTCGAAGTCAACCTGAGCGGGCGCTTGCGCACGAGCGGGCGAAATTAAGCCGGCTGGAATGGTGAGTAAGAGAACGAGCAGAAGGGTGTGTGCAACGACCTGTCGCAAGAACGACCTGATCATTCGAACAGAGCCTTGCAAGACGGGCAAAGACAAATCTGCCGCCCGAATCGAAGGCACTCGCGGGGAGAAAAAGCGAGGCATTGCTACACTCTCAAAGCCTTACCCTCGACGTCCTTTAAGAGTGCTGGCGAAACACCTGCCGGGGAGAGGGTGGACTAAACTGACTGATTAATTTCTGAACCTACAATTATCCAAGCGCTTAATTTTAATCAAAACGTGCGTTACCGTACAACGCATATTTTGTAGCGTGGTTTCATGCAAGTCATCGAAGCAACATTAGAACGCCTCTCCTATTCCGATGGAATCGTGCGACCCTTCTCTTCCAAACGCAACGTCAACTCGATCATTGTTATGGTTCTTCTTGTCGAGAGAATCTCAAACTAGCTCCTGCTGCGGGTAAGAGTTGACCGGAACGAAACTCATTCCATCTCCTGCCTGTTCTTTCAACGCCACCGCGAAAGGACAAGCAGCAACGCTGGTGCGAAATCGTGGTGCATTTTGTACTTCTTGCGTCCGTAAAATTAGTTTTTAGCGCGGTGCCGCGGGTGGTAAAACGAGCGCCCTAATTCTCGCTCACTGCCCGCGGCGCCGCTCGCGGCGCGTCTTACTTCAGGAATCGCCCCAATGATTCCCTAGCGTCGACGACCACCACCCCTAAAACCTCCGCCACCACCTCTGTATCCGCCGCCGCCGCCACCTCTCGAGAAGCCACCGCCGCGATAACTCCCGGCGTTACCCCCGCTGCGGTTGTAAGTGCCACGGTCGCGACTGCGTTGCGCTCCTTCGCTTCGTGCCGCTCGATCCCGTTCCAAGCCGCCCAACGTCGACGAATCCATTTGGTTCCTTGGCGACGCCTGACCTGCACGTTCGCCGCTGGCATTGTCTCTGCGATTCTGTCGTTCCTGCTGTCTGGCGCGATCGTTCAACATGCCGTCACGTACGGCGCTGTTCTGCTCCGGCCTCGCCACCGAATTCCAATTACCGTTGTCCCATTTGCTCCAACTGCCATTCGGATCGCGCCGGTAAACGCTCCCATCTCGACCGGCATAAACGTTGTCGCCTTTGGCTCCGATAAAGCCACGGCCGTCCTGACCGCTCCGTGAGATCATGCCGCCCTGATCTCCGCGGGTAATGCGCGTTGTATTACCGGCGCTGCTCGTGAATCGTTTTGTGTTTACCCAGTCGTCACCTCGTCGCACCTGCGTCGAGCCCCAATTTCCATACACACCGGAGCCCTGTCGCGTCTGGGCGTAACTTCCAGTACGCGGGTTATAAGCCTGCGCGGCGCCACGCGCGCCATATGGTCCATAGGCAAAAGCGCCGCGAGAATAAGTACCGGTACTCGGGTTGTAACGCGCGCCGAAGCCGACGCCGCCGTATGGACCATAAATCCTTCCCGCAGTCCCGAATCTACCCGTGTACGGGTTGTACCAGGAGCCGTAACCATAGGTTCGCCAGTAAGGGTAGTAGATCGGGTAATAGCCGCCATACCAATAATAAGGCGGGTAGTACCAGCCGGTGCCCCACATAGCACAACCCCAACCGACCATCACGCCGGTGTAGCCGGCATACGTTGCGAAGGTCGCCCAATCGTCATTGTCGTCCTCGTCTTGTTCGAGAGTGACGTAGGTCACGCTATGTGCGGGTGAGCTGGGGGGAATCTTGTATATATCCGCGGGAACGGAATTCGCGATGGTCCATGGGCCTTTCGCCGTATTGGCCATGAACCAAACTCCCTGAAAGCACAGGTAGTACGTATCGCCGACTTTAATGATTTCCTTGTCTGTATTTTTCGCGCGTTGGAGTTGGGTGCCTTGAATCGTCTCGTACTCCGGCTCGCCGTTGTAGTTGACATCCGGAGCCTTGATTTCTTTCTTGTTGATGCGCGCGATCTCCGGCACCTGTGCAAGCAATACAGCTTCGGCTGCCTGTTGTGTTCCCGGCACCGAAGCCAGCACGCGCGAGCGCGGATGTTCGAGGGAGATTAATTTGAAATCTTCCGGCAGGTCGGGAGTGGCAAAAAGCCATGGTCCGTATAGAGTGGGAGCTTTGAACCACCTGCCGGTTACGAGGTAGAAAAAAGGGCCTTCTGTCCCCAGCCGGAAAAGATCGCTTTCGGTGTTGTCGACCCAGAGCAATTGCGTCCCAGGCACTGGAACATAGTTCGGTTCACCATTGACCAGGAGCATCTCGGCCGGATCATTGGTAACAAACACACTCGGAACTCGTTTGACAGGCGTACCAGGCAGGCTGGCGCGAACATCTTTCCAATTGTCGTCGTCAGGCAGCTTGTTGAAGCTCTCAGGCAGCTTGCCCGCAAACGACCACGCTCCCGTCAAAGAAGCCGCCTTCAACCACGACGTATCGTTACGCAGGTAGTACATTCCGGTTGGTCCATGCTGAAAGACGTCCCAGTTGGTATTCACCGCAAACTTGAGTTCATTGTCTTTGATCGGACTCCAGATCGGCTGGCCGTCAAAGTTCACGAGGATGGCGGGTATCTTGCTTATATAAAATTTCGGTGGATCGCTTTTAATACCAGTCACGTTCTTGGGACTGATGGTGCTCTTATCTACATAAGCAAGCACCCGATCGAGAGAGATGATGCGGTCTTCCTGAGGAATATGTTTCTCGATCTCTTTGACCATCTCCTGCGTTTGCTCTTTCGACAGCGTTGGGAAATTGGCTTCAGTGATTTTGAACGTAGCAAACTGCACTAATCGCTTTTCCAGCGATACTTGCGTATCGGTCTCGATCTTGATTGTCCCGATAACCGGTTTCTGAGCGTCTTTGGCAACGTAAGAAACGGCCGCTAACGCAACTGCATGTTTCTGGTCGTTCCAGGTGGCGATCTGAGGTTGAAACAGAACGATTTGCGCTTCGCTTGGCAGGTTATAGCCACGCGGCCAGCCGCGGTCCTGAGCTTGTTGCCCTTGTTGTCCTTGTTGCGCCGCAACGGAACCGGCGACTACGAGGACGAGCAGGATTGAACTGATCACTCGCTGCATAATGTTTTCCAATTCCCTCCAGGACTGAGAGTGTATGTCTGCGGGGAGATGCGGATAACTGTCAGTTTTGACAGTGAACAAGCCGCCTCGCAGGGCCTACTTCACTTCTTTTAGATTGACGAGGATGAGTTTGTAAGGATCCGACGAAATGCTGTTATAGCCGTAAAACGGTTTGTCGTTAATTACGATCATGAAGAGGACCATGGCGAGAAAGATCGCCATCAGGGACACGAGTACCGCGTGCAGCTTCAAATCCGGAATGTTGTAGAAATACGCGACCCCGATACTGATTATCGCCCCTACCCAAATAACTGCCCACATCACTATTGATAACCCGCCGCCGACCGCATCAATACGCAATCTGCGATACTCGATCAGGTGGTCGTAGGCTCTCAGCGTTTCACCATGGAGCGCAGCCTGGCCGGCACTTTTTGGTTCGAAACCATGGAGCATAGTCTGGAAGTCATTTAAAATCCTTACACCGGCCATTACGTTTTGACCTCTTCCCTCCCTTTGGGCAGGCCAGGCCTCATCAATGACAAACTCCGTGTATTCGACGAGTTTAGAACGAAGCCCCTCACGGACCGGCGATGGATACCCGGTGACATCCCGATACAATGACGCGATAGCTGCCGCTTCCTTCGAGACTAATTCGGAAGCGCTCGAGTTTGTATTCCAAACAGCGACGGCAATCAGTCCAACTGTGATTCCGTAAAAGACTCCGATAGCTTGCACGGTACCGCTGACTGCCTCATGCGTGCCCTCGTGATAACGCAACTTCGGAATCAGCAGATGTCTTACCAACAGCAGCCCGCTCAGCGCGATACACTCAATGAAGACCACCATAATGAGCGCTGCTGCGCGTGGTGAAACTTCATAGAGCCAGATGGGCATAAATCACTCTACCGATTCAAGGAATCCTGCTCAGGCGATCGCCGAAACACTCTCGGGTTCGTGAAGTTTCGTATCGCCGCCACCCATGCCCTGCAAGTCGCCTGTTTCCGCGAGGGCCTGATCGTACAGATCCAGAAAGGTGCGTTTCGACGAAGTTTCAAGGAGCTTTAGTTCCAGACGGAGAATCGCGTAACGCCGTTCGGGCAATGTATCGATCAAATTTTCCAGCATCGCTCGCAAGCGTCGCATGATCTGGATACTGTCGTGGCCATACTGGCGAATCTCGGTGACTGCCAACAGCACAAAGTCTTCCCAATCAGGTGTGCGATACACCAGACGCAACTGGCCGTTTCCGTCTTTTTCACGACCTTCCGCCAGAGAGCGTGAGCCGACGTCGCGCAGGAGATGATGAATTTGATCGATCGCCAGTACGGCCGTGGTCGGATCGTTTATCGCGGGCGAAAGAGCTTTGGAAGCGATGTCCACAATAATTCGGAATGCGTACATCGGATCCTGATCGAGTGTGCGCTCCTGGCCCATTGCGACAGAGTTGCGCAAACTCTCGACGGGAATATCTTCACCACCCTCAAAGATCCGAAACAGGGGATCACCCGCGGCAACGAAGTCGCCGACCTCAGGTATTAATTCAATGAGGCAATTGGAACGCTCGCCGAGCGCAACGAGCCCTTTACCATCAAATGCCAGGACAACTCCATCAATTACGTTTGGCACCAGACGTCGCGGATCTTTTTTCAGAGTCTCGACGGGTTTTAAGCCTGAAGCCTGGTCTCTTTTGAGCTTCGTCGGATAAACACTCCGGACCACTTCACGCCCGGCAAATCCGACAGCCTGAAGAGCCGAACTCGGTCGCAACGTCTTACCCATACTGTCGATAAAGTAAAGAAAGAGCGCCAGGTTCAGCAGGAACCCATAAGCGGCTACATAGCTGGTCAGGAGTGGTACGGTGCTTTCGATGCGAACGAGCGCGGCAACTGAAAAAGTAAACGTAAAAACAAACGCCGACACACAGAGTTTTCGAAGCCGGCTACGGTAAACAAGCAGGATGATGCGAGGCGTAAGCTGCGCACTGGCGAGCTGCACGGCAACCAGCACCGCGGATGAACTGACGACGACGAGCGTGAACATCGATGCCGCCACCGTACCCATTACAGCCTGGGCCGTATCCGTACCGATGTTCATTTCCCAACCCAGCGCACGATCGAGGGCGTTAAGCAGCACGACGGCTATCAATCCCACGAAAATGCTCAGAGCGGGAAAGATCCAGATGGAGTTGCGGACATACAGTTTCAGGCGATATCGATCGAGCCAACTCATAATGATTCCTAAAGTTCTGCTATTTCAGAGCAGCACTGTATGGACCGATAAGACTGGAAGTAACTGTTAGTTTTAACAGTGGGGGATGTGAGGATTACTTTTTCGACTGAGGTGGGAATTTTTTGAACATCTTCTCCACCGCTTTGTTGATGGGCTTCTGCACTGTTTTCGCGTCGCGCACATTATCTCCCGTTGGACCATTATCCAGCGTTTCAGTCGCAGTGCCGTTCCAGATTCCGTTTTTGGTTTTCGCGTCAGAAATACTGACGACAAGCGTTCCTTTTGTTACCGGCCAGGCTTGAGAGCTCGCGGGAATTCCGGTCGCAATCGAATTCAACGCCGGCGCCCAACTTGGGTTTGTCACCGTCAAATCGCTCTCTGTTGACGCCAGCGCGCTGACGAGAAGATCAGGAGCCGTTTCAACCTTCGTTAGTCCTTTGGTCTGCATTGCCTTATCGACGGCCGCGACGATGTGTTGCTTGACGATTGGGTTTGCGAGCATTCCCTCATCCCACGCGTACGTCTTGTAACGGGAGAAGTCGACGCCCGGAACCGAGGTGACTTTTACTTTCTGCGCCCTTACTGCGACAGGAGCAAGAACAAGCAACAAAATAACGATCAGAGTCTTCATTTTCGCCACGCCTAACTAAGTAGCTAATCCCGGGATCTTAACGAAGTTGAAAAAGGGCGGGTACTGTCAATTTTTACAGTATTCACCGGCAGCCGTTTTGAGTCAGTATTGGCGGAACCGGGAACGAATCATGTTCTTACACGCGCACAAAATTATCCTTTGTATCCTGACCACTGGTTTGCTGGCAGGCTTTTCATACGATTGTGTTGCACAGGACGCGACTAACCCGGACAGCGAAGGGATGCGCAAGACCATAAACAAATTGAGATCCGAGAATGAACAGTTACGTACCAGAGTGGTGGAATTGGAGAAGCGCCTGGAAGGTCAGTCTGTACGAGATCGTCTAGTACAGGAAGAACAGCGCGTCGAAAATCTACTGGCGCAGTTGGTTGTGGTCGGAGAGAAAGAAGCAGGGCTCCAAACCCGGTTCGAGGAGGTCAGCGAACAATTGCGACCTGAGAACATAGACCAACTTCAGCTCGGGGGATCGTTGCGACCCGAGGAAGTTCGTGAAGCTACCCGCCGTCGATTGACGGGTGAAACGAACAGGCTACGAGCTCAACTCGAATTGTTGCAGCAAAGTCGAGTCCGATTGCAATCATCGCTTTCTGTAACGGAATTGCTGGTGCAGAGTCTCCGCCTCAAATTACAGACGGTCGTGCGTCCCTGAAGTTAACCGATTTGGAGCGTCACCGTGTGCAGCCTCCTTGGGAAGATGATGCACATGCAGCGCTCCCTGGTGGGCCGAGAGTACTGGAGGTCTCGGCCCATTTTTTTTGTGAGCCACTCTATTTTACCCAGGCGTATTGCCAGCTCACCGCGATCGTGGTGACATCGCCTCCAAAACGCGTGGTGAGGCCGTTTGCAACGGCAACTTTGATCGACTGTCGCCGCGTAAGAGGTAACGCGAACGTGCCTCCGACCCGTGAGTTTGATTGCTTGTCCGCATTAGTCACACCATTTATCAGGCTTCGTCCGCCGGCGAAGTAACTCGCATTAAACGCGGCCCACATTCTCGGTCGAATGGTATAGATCAAATGCGATTGTAGTGAAACGAGGGGTTTCTGCCGGCGTTTGACGCCTCCAAAGAACTCGTCATTTGCCGTATATAACCAAACCCCGCCGATGACTTCGGTGGTCCACCTTCCAAATGGTTGCGAGAATCCAACCTCAGGTTTGAAAGACCATCGATTTGAGCCAATGTTTACCAGCCGGCGAGGATCGTATTGTCCTGTCGGCATAACCACCGTGACACTCGCGCCAAGCAGAGCTTTCGGTTTCTGAGCAGCAAACTCCTTCGGATTCAGTGCCGGGCCACCAATCAGATTCATTGAAAATCTCAAGCGCACGTCGCCTAAACCGGAACGAGTTACCTCCTGCCGCTCCTCGAAAACAGTGCCGGCAGCGCGGCCCTTGACGTAAGGCGCCAGCACGGTCGCATTGGCCTGGCGTCCCGCGATACCAAAAGTTTGACCATAGGCAAACGAACCCGCATTGAGGTTAATGTTTACGTCGCGTAAGGGAAGGGCTGCGTCGGTGAGAATATCGCCTGTTTGATGGGCGTAAGAAAAGACGATGAACTGGCTGCCGACCGGCGCTCGCGAATAGGCCCGCGGTTCCATCTCCTGTGCGGGTACAACTGAGGCAAAGGCTGCGAGCAAGAAAAAGATGCGCACCCAACGCAGCAATCTACTTCCCTTCGAAGTTTACTTCCACGGGTCGTTTCGTGGCACGGCTGATACCATTCAAGTTTAGCCGCGTAACTGATTTGCCGTCGTTGCCAAGCACCACCTTGCCGGTGCCTTCGAGACCGCCGCGCGAGTCGCTGCCGCTCATATCAAGATCAAACTCCTGCTGCGACTCAGCGTGGTTGGACCAGCGTGCAGTCAGGAAAATCGTGATATCTGAAATCAGGGTAAGCTCGGCTTTCCGATCGTCGACGAGCTTTATGATAACGGTGGTGATCTTAAACTGCTCAGCTCCCACCTTGAGAGTTCCCCGGCCGCTGGACTGTGCTAGTCGAGCCTGGTTTTCCTGAGCTTTAGCGCCCAGGGACGCTACCCCCAGCGACGCAAGTAGTACTACTGAAGCGGCCGTGATTAACTTTCGCTTAGCTTGCATGGGAACCCCTCCTGTGAAGCTGAGCGTAGCCTGGGTGATCGATTGTAGTAACTGTTACTTCTTACAGTGTCTCGTGCTTCAACGAGTTTTCTGTCGCACTCGGATTTGAAACATCGCGCTTATTACCGCGAAGATGAAAGCAGTGGAAACTCCGCAAAGTAAGACACCGGAGATACCTTCGATAGCCCCCAGCAACCGCCACCTCTGCGGCAGCAGCACGTCTCCGTAACCGATCGTGGTAAAGCTACTCAGTGAAAAATAGAGAGACGTTTCGAAGTTATTGAACAGTCCTCTCGTGTAGTAGAAGAGTGCCCAGAATACTCGTCTCAATGGTGTGCAAGAGCAGGATCCCGGAGAAAAGAAGGATCATTAGAACGGCGTAACGAATTCCGGCGCCTTTCCGCTCCAAATATCCGCGGTGCTGCAACAGCCATTCGGCCATCAGCAGTACTCCGACGACGTGAAGCAACAGGCACACGAATACAATTAGTCCCGCTAGTGCAATTTCATTTAACATCGCTGACAATGTGAGCAATACCACTTACGGTTTACTCGCCAGCACTGTTAATTCTGCCAGTATCACCCTCACTTTCGCGAAACTAACATTCAGCACATCTCAGGTCATCGTTTGTCGGCATTGATGATGGCCGCAACAGAGACTCCGCGGATCGAGAGGAGTGGCAATGAAAACTCTGCACATGGGAAATCTGTCGATTTCATTGGCAGCGCTGGTGCTGATAACTGCATTAACGACCGGCGCGGGCTGCAGCAAAAAAGGTGGACACAGCGCCGCTGCTCAACCCGCACCGCCAACGGTGGTTGTAGCCTCTGTGAATCAAAAAACCGTGCCGATCTACAGCGAGTTCGTGGGACAGACGAGGGCCGACAACACTGTCGAGTTGCGCGCACGCGTCGAGGGAGTTCTTCAGAAGGTGTACTTCAGAGAAGGCGCGACCATAAGAAAAGGGCAAATCTTATTCACGATCGACAAGCGAACTTTTGAAGCGGCTTTGCAGTCGGCCAAAGCACTGTCTGCAAAAGCTGTCGCAGACCTGGCCCAGGCACAGCAACGAACTGACGTACTCGAGGCTCAGGCTCAGTTGGCAGACGCCCAGGCAGTACTGGCGAGGGCCGACCAGGACGTCGCGCGGCTCGCGCCACTCGCGAAAGAAAAGGCAGTCACCGAGCAGGACCTGGACGCTGCAATTGCTACGCAAAAATCCGCCAAGGCAACAGTCGACGCCCGGCAGGCGAACCTGAAGAATCTTGAAGCCGCCGTGAAATACACGATTGAGCGTGCGCGAGCAGAAGTTTCCGCGAGCCAGGCCCGGATTACTCAGGCGCAGCTCGAACTGAGCTACTGCGATATCTACTCTCCCATCTCGGGCGTGATCGGATTTCTCCAGGTCGATCAGGGAAACCTGGTGGGCCGGGGAGAGGCTACGTTGCTGGCAACTGTCTCAGCGTCTGATCCTTTACTCGTCGATTTCAGTGTCAGCGAGATCGAATATCTCAAACTAACCGATCCTGAAACTGCCGGCGATAGAGCCGACAGCCTGCGTTTTGATTTAGTTCTGTCCGATGAAAGCGTTCATCCATATCAAGGCACGTTCCGAGTGCTGGACCGCACTGTCGATCCGACAACCGGAACCATGAAAATCGAGGCGGCCTTTCCTAATCCCGGGAGCTATCTACGACCGGGCCAGTTTGCGCGGTTACGCGTCGCCGTTGCTGAAAGAGAAAACGCGATCCTCGTTCCACAGCGAGCTATTCAGGAGTTGCAGGGCGCAAAGACCGTGATGGTTGTCGATGCTCAGAACATGGTATCCGTGCGCAGCATCAAGCTCGGAGACAAGGCGGACAAGGACGTCGTGGTGCTGGATGGTCTCAACGCCGGGGAGCGCGTCATCGTCGAAGGGATGCAGAAAGTAAGACCCGGCAAACAAGTGAATCCTGAGACAGCGGATGCGTCGACAAAACTTCAGGGAGGCTGAAACTGCTCTATGCAGTCTCTGTGTCCTCTGTATCTTTGTGGTGAACTTTCTCCCCGTAAACCATAGAAGCGCAGCGGAGGCAGCGATTGCACGGAGAAGCAGTTAAGAACTTATGGCTAACTTCTTCATCGGGCGTCCAATCGTTGCCATCGTCATTTCGATCCTGACGCTTTTAATCGGCGTCGTCGTCATTCGTGGACTTTCAATCGAGCAGTATCCCTTTCTGGCTCCTCCTAACATCCGGGCCACTGCAACATATCCTGGCGCCTCGGCAGAGGCCGTCGAACAATCCGTAGCGACTCCCATCGAGCAGGAAGTCAATGGTGTCGACCGCATGATTTACATGAAGTCGTCGAATACCAGTGACGGTCGCATGCTGCTCGACGTCAATTTTGAGGTCGGCACCGATCAGGATATCGCAAACGTTCTTACCCAGAATCGTGTATCTACCGCCGCCGCTCGGCTTCCTGCTGAAGTCAACCAGCAGGGTGTCACCGTAAAGAAGCAAAGCCCCAGTATCCTGATGGTGATTTCTCTCTATTCACCGAAGGACGCATACGACGCGAACTTTCTAATCAACTACTGCGGCATCAATCTGCGCGATCAAATTCTTCGTATTCCAGGAATTGCCCAGGTGGATCTGTTTGGCGGTACTGACTACGGGATGCGGGTGTGGTTCAAGCCCGATAGGCTCGCCAAGTTAGGGTTAACCCCGGCAGACGTGATATCCGCCATTAAAGAACAAAATCTTCAAGCTCCGGCAGGAAAGATCGGCGGCGCACCAACGCCAACGGATCAGGAGTTTACCGAGACGCTCAGCGCGCCCGGCCGGCTCATCACTCCCGAGGAGTTTGAAAACGTAATCGTCCGGCAATCGGCCAGCGGGGCGGTGGTCCGTATCAAGGATATTGGACGAGCCGAGCTCGGCTCTCAGGATTACAACTCGTTTGGACGACTCAACGGCAAACCGGGCGGTGCGATGGCCGTTTATCTCCTTCCCGGAGCGAACCAACTCCAGGCCGCTGAATCGATCTACGAGACCATGGACCACGCTAAGACGCTCTTTCCACCCGACATGGATTACAAGATCGTCTACGACACTACACCCGCGGTCGAAGCCTCGATTGAGGCGATACTGCACACATTTGTCGAAGCGTTGATATTGGTGATCCTGGTCGTTTTTATCTTCCTGCAGAATATTCGTGCGACGATCATTCCATGTTTGACTATTCCCGTCTCTCTCGTGGGCACGTTTATCTTCTTCCCACTGCTTGGCTTCTCGATAAATACACTCTCGATGTTTGGTTTGGTGCTGGCGATCGGCATCGTTGTTGACGATGCAATTGTGGTCGTCGAGGCGGTAATACATCACCTCGAACATGGACTGCCGCCAAAAGAAGCGACGTACAAAGCAATGGCGGAGGTGTCTGCGCCCGTCATCGGAATCGCGCTGATCCTATCTGCTGTGTTTGTTCCGGTGGCGCTGCTGGGTGGTCTCGTTGGAAGCATGTACAAGCAGTTTGCGCTGACCATCGCGATCTCGGTGCTGCTATCGGCTTTCAACGCACTTTCGCTGACGCCTGCGCTCTGCGCACTGTTGTTGAGAGAGCCGAAACCGATGAGAGGACCACTTGGCACTTTCTTTCGTGGTTTCAACAAGGTGTTCGACGTAACGACGAACGGATACGTTCATGTGTCGCGACTGCTCATTCGCAGAAGCATCCTGACGATTGTGATCATCGGAGTGGTGGTCCTGGGAGCGGGCTTCTTCGCGAAAGCAATTCCCGCCGGATTCATTCCCGATGAAGACCAGGGAATTATGGGCGTCAACGTGCAGTTGCCGCCGGGGGCTTCGCTTGCACGCACCAGCGAAGTGTTGAAGGAAGTCGAATCGATACTCGCTAAGACTGAAGGAATCGAATCGTATCAAACCATCGGTGGGTACGGCGTAGTCACCAATACTTACCAGTCAAACTACGGTTCACTCTTCGCTCGCTTGAAGCCGTGGGACGAACGTCATGGTGATGCCTTGCACGTCAAAGGAATCATGGCCGGATTGCAAAAGCAGTTCGCGGCGATTCCCGAAGCGGTGATCTTTCCCTTCAATATTCCGACGCTGAGCGGGTTTGGCGCCGCCTCGGGCTTCAACTTCCTGATCCAGGATCGCACGGGCTCGATGACAATCGACCAACTGGGCGAACAGGCGACCAAGTTTATCGCCGCCGGCCGCCAACGGCCCGAACTAGGCACTCTCTTCACTTCATTCGATCCCAATTATCCGCAAGTCAAAGTGAACCTGGATCGCGAAAAAGCACGCACGCTCGGCGTTCCCGTCAACGAAGTCTTTCAAACGATGTCAACGGCGATGGGAGGCGCGTTTGTGAATGACTTCAATCGTTTCGGTCGCTTGTATCGAGTGTACGTGCAGGCCGAGTCGATCGATAGATTGAAATCAGAGGACATAGGCAGAATCTACGTTCGTTCCAACACAACCAATTCGATGGTCCCACTTTCGACCCTCGTGAGCATCGACGATATCGCCGGGACCGAACTCACGACTCGATTCAATTTGTTGCGCTCGGTAGAAATGCAGGGAGCTCCCGCACGTGGCTATACCTCAGGCCAGGCGCTTGCGGCTCTCGAAGAAGTGTTTGCACAAACAATGCCGAGCGAAATTAGTTTCTCTTACTCATCACTTTCCTACCAGGAGAAGGTCGCGCCGCCGCCTGCGCCGACATTTATTCTCGCGATCATTTGTGTCTTCCTGTTGCTCGCCGCGATGTATGAAAGTTGGCGCTTGCCCTGGGCGGTGCTTCTTGGTTCACCGCTCGTGGCTCTCGGTGCGCTGTTCGGCGTCTGGCTGATGGGATACGACAATAATGTCTACGTGCAAATTGGTCTGGTGATGCTCATCGGACTGGCGGCAAAGAATGCGATTCTGATTGTAGAGTTTGCGAAGGCTAAGCATGATGAGGGCGCCTCACTCGAAGATGCCGCGCTCACCTCCGCTCGACTGCGGTTCCGGCCCATCTTGATGACAGCCTTCGCATTCATTCTCGGTGTGGTCCCGTTGATGAAAGCAAGTGGTGCAGGCGCCGGCGCTCAGAATGTGATGGGTGTCGGTGTGTTCTTCGGCATGCTGGTGGCCACGGCCCTGGGAGTTTTCATCATTCCCGGGAACTTCACTTTCATCCTGGGATTGGGTAGTCGTCGTCGCAAAAAGGCAGCAATGCCGCCCCCGATACCGGCCATAGCCGAAGCAGGAGGTGAACACTGATGAGACGATTTGTCATTGTCTTACTACTCTTGTCTCTGATTCATACTTACGCTGCTGGGCAAAAAAAATCCCAGGTCCCAACAGTGCCAACGCCGAGTACGTTTCGGGGAGACACAACAGCGCAACCTGACAAGCAGTCGTTAGCTGATTTGAAATGGTTTGACGTTTTCAAAGACCAAAAACTCCAGGAGCTAATCAGTGACGCCATCGCTCACAACTACGACTTGCGTCAGGCTGTTGCTCGGATCGATGCCGCACGTGCCAGCTACGGCATTACACGTTCAAATCAGTTTCCGACCATCGGCGCCAGCGCTGACGTTATTAATTCACGGGAATCCAGAAGTGCATCTTTTGATCTACCGGAGCCCATAAAACGCGATCGATCTTTCGGAAGCGTTCTATTGAACCTGCTCACGTATGAGATCGATCTCTGGGGAAGATTAAGAAAAGCGACTGCGGCTGCGAAGGCAGACCTGCTGGCGACTGAAGAAGCACGCTATGCAGTTATCACGACATTGGTAAGTGACGTAGCGACGGCTTATTTCAACTTGCGTGAGTTTGACTTCGAACTGGATATTTCACGTCGCACGCTGGTTTCTCGCGAAGAATCATTACGGATCATTAAATTGAGGCAGGAACGTGGCGTGTCGACGATGCTTGACGTCCGCCAGGCCAAAGAGTTGGTTTATAACGCGACCGAAGTAATACCCGCGCTCGAGCAGTCGATACAACAAACTGAAAACTTTCTCAGTTTTCTGACCGGCAGAAACCCTTCTACGATTGCTCGCGGGCTCAGCTTAACGGACCAACCCATGCCGCCCAGCGTGCCGGCGGGATTACCATCGGATCTTATGGTGCGGCGACCTGACATCCGCGCCGCCGAGAACAGTTTGATTGCCGCAAATGCGCGTATTGAAGTTGCAAGAAAGGAATTCTTTCCACGCATATCCATCAGCGCATTTCTCGGTTACGAAAGTGGACAAATCACCAGTCTTTTTAGCCCCAGTAGAAGTGTGTGGAGTTTGGTTCCGCAGGTAACCCAACCGATTTTCACTGGCGGCCGCTTAAAGTCAAACGTGCGTCTGTCGCAAGCGGAGCGCGAATTTTTGCTCACCGATTATCAAAGGACTATTCAAGGCGCTTTCCGTGAAGTCTCTGACGCCTTGATTGGCTATCAAAAGGTTAGAGAGGTCCGGGAACAACGCGCACTGCTGGTAGACACACTGCGCGATCGCGCTCGGCTTTCTTACCTGCGCTACACGGGCGGTGTTGCCACTCTTCTGGATGCGCTCGACGCCGACAGGGAGCTTTTTGACGCAGAGCGAAGTTTGGCTTTAGCGCGACGCGATGAGTTGCTTAGCGTCGTCCTGCTCTACAAAGCGCTCGGGGGCGGCTGGCAATAAGAGCCACCCAAAGTGGTGGCTTAATTTGAACGACTGTTCTCCGTGTTCTCTGCGTACCTCTGTGCTCTCTGCGTTTAATATGCCTGCAAGGCACTTAACGCAGAGAGCACAGAGGTACGCAGAGGACTCATCTATGAAGCGATGATCGATGTCAAGAACTTTTTTAAGCACACTTTCGTCCTGACGCCGGCGGCGCCTATGAATTGGTTTACCTGCCCCTTGTTCTTTGACATGAAACTGAGTTGTAAAAACATCGTTAGCGATACTTCAATTGAGCAGTGGCGAAACTACGCTCAATCATCTATGCGGTTATTTCAACCATGCAGTTCAATTCGCTCTCTCCTCTCAGCCCTTAGCAGGAGAGGCTGGCTGCCCAATCAGAGGGACAGGCATGTTAGGCCTAGCGTCCTCACGGGCCAGCCGAGCTGCGATGGCTCGTTGTTGGAACTCCGCGTAGTTGATCTCATCGCGCAGCATAATAAAGCTGCGAATGAGTAACTTCCTGGCCACCGCCACTTTGGCTTTTGGTTTGCCACGGCGTTGGGCCAGGCGGCGGTAGAAGCGTTGCAGCTCGGGATCAGTTTTGACGGCCGTCTGCGTTGCCTCTATTAACAAAAACCGTAGCAAGCGCGAGCCGGCTTTACTAATTCCCAGGTAACGTTTCTTGTCCGCCGACGAACGTTCCATCGGATCAAAGCCGCCATAGGCGGCCAACTTGCGTGTGTTGGGAAAGCGATTCACGGGAATGAGCGTATGCACGATCCCTAAGGAACTGAGCAAACCCAACCCCGGATGAGTGCGCAAGAGAGTGATACGCGGGTCGGGCAGCGCTTGTTGCTTGAGCCACCCTTCCGTTGCCGTAATGCGCTGGTTGAGTTCCTGCAGCAACTCCAGCCATTGTTGTCGTTGTTGTCTCATTACCGGCGACAGCGCCAGTGCTTCTAGTTGTTGTGTACCCTGCCGGGTGAACAAGCGAGCCTGTAACGAAAGGCCGGCCTGAATCGACAACGATTGCAAGCTGTTCTTGATGAGCGTGCGCACCTTCACCAGCTTATGCCGGTAACGCAGCATGCGCAGGATCTCGCGACTCTCCGGGCTGGGGCGGTGAATGCGTGGAAACTCATCGTGACACAGCAACTCCAGGATCAGTTCCGCATCGCGACGGTCGTTCTTTTGCCGCCGCCGGGCGCGCCGCCGAATCTCAGTGGCGTCCCCGAGCCAGACCTGGTGCCCCAGTTCTTCTAACAGTTGTTCGAACCAGGGCGTATAACCGCTGGCCTCGAGGCCCACGATTACTGGACCGCCCAACTCGGCATAGAACTTACGGAGCGCTTCCTTGTGGTCGTGCTTGAGCTCATGGCGAGTGAGCTCTCCGGTTTCAGTTTTCAAACAGCAAATTGTTTGTTGACGTGCATGAAAGTCGACGCCGCAATATATAATGTCTCCCATAGCGGGTGTCTCCTTTCAGTTTCATGTCAACCATGAGTCTAAACCACTCTCGGGTAAACGAAAGCGGCACCCGCTTGCTTCATAACATCAGAGTGAAACTAAGACACCACCCATCAACAGTACATAAGTCGCAAAGAGTCATTGAAACCTCGGTCTCGTGATTCCGAGTTTTCTCATGCGAGAGCGCAAGGTACTTGCGTGGATATTCAACAACTCGGCGGCTCCACCAGGGCCTTCTACTCTCCAATGTACCTTCTTGAGAGTATTGACGATAATCCGATATTCAAACTGCTCGAGTGTTTCGCTTTCGATCTCCGCGTCCGGGTCCGTACTCAGTTGTGTAATTGATGGTTGAGGCTCTTCAATAAGTTCGAGTTTTGAACCCTGAGTCACAATCACAGCCCGCTCAATCAAGTTTCTCAATTCGCGTACGTTGCCCGGCCAGTCATAGTCCATTAAGGCCCTGATCGCGCTCTGTGGGATTGTCTCAATGTTCTTGCCGAGCTTCGCGCCTACTTGCTTGACGAGGTGCGTTGCAAGCAGCGGTATATCGTCCCGCCGCTCACGAAGCGGCGGCATAATAATCGGAAATGTGTTAAGCCGGTAATACAGATCCGAGCGGAAGGTGCCTTTGGCTACCGACTCCGCCAAATTGCGATTGGTCGCTGCAATGACGCGTACGTCCACTGACACGGTGCGGCTGCTGCCGAGGAGTTCAAACTGACTCTCTTCCAGTACGCGGAGCAACTTCGACTGCAGATCGAGCGGCAGTTCACCAACCTCGTCGAGAAAGATCGATCCGCCATTCGCGAGCGCAAAGCGACCGAGCCGCTTCGTATCCGCGCCGGTAAATGCGCCCCTTTCATGACCAAATAACTCGCTCTCTATTAAAGGCCCAGGCAGCGCCGCACAGTTGACCTTCACCAGCGGGTGTTTGCGACGTGGACTAAGATTATGAATCGCGTGGGCCAGGAGTTCCTTGCCGGTGCCGGTCTCACCCAATATGAGAACGGTAGTATTCAGCGGGGCGACTTGTTCTGCCTGTCGTAACACTCGCTTAAGTGGCTGGCTATTACCGATGATCTCACCGAAGTTACCCGCGCCCCGGATCTCTTCCTGTAAGTAAATATTTTCTTCGTGGAGGCGGTCTTTCAACTGTTGCACCTCGACGAGCGCACTTTTGAGTGACTCCTCTGCCAGCTTACGCTCGGTAATATCGATGTTGACGCCGAGCATTCGTTCCGGCCGGCCGTCCGCTGATCGGATCACGCGGCCCTTCGAGGATACCCATCGTATTGGCCCAATCGCCGGGACAATGCGAAACTCGTCGTAGTACTCATCGCTTTCAGCCATAACTTGCCGTGCCTTACGAAGAGCAAGTTCGCGGTCGTCGGGGTGGATAAAGCTCGCAAATCGTTCGACCGTGGGCGGCTCAGTATCCGGCTCCAATTCAAGCAATTGCCAAATCATCTCTGACCAGACAGACGCGCCGGTATGCACATCCCACTCCCACGTACCAACGCGAGCCGCCTGTTGTGCCAAACGCAATCGCCCCTCACTCTGTCGCAGTGCCTCCTCCGCCTTCCTGCGCTCGCTGATGTCGCGAACAATCGAGAGGATTTTGTCACCTTCGCAGGCGACGATAGACACCTCGTAGGCGTGAATGCCGTCAGGCATCGGAAGTTCGTACTCTATTAGCGTGGGTTTATCAGAGACGTGCTTAAAACAGTGAAGAAACTTTTTCGCCAGCTCTGGCGGCATTACTTCCGAAACGTTTTTGCCGATGAACTGTTCCGGCGGCACCAGCATCAGATCCGGTGACTTTGCGTGGTAATCCAAATACGTGCCATCGCGCGTCAAGAGGATCATCAGATCGGGAATAGCACTCAATAGCGCACGGTTTCTGCCTTCGCTTATTTGCAGGATTTTTTCGCGTCTCTGAAGGTCCACACGGGCGTGCGCCTCTTCTATTTGAATGGGCAATTCATGAAAATAACCCGGACTTTTCACCACGTAGGTTGAACAACCAAGCTTCAACCCCTGGCGCGCTATTTCCTCTTCTCCGGGTCGACAAATCAACACGCAAGCAAGATCCTGACTTAACGTGTGGCGTAATTCTTTCAACACCTCCAGACCTTTCAGATCAGGAAGAGAGACGTTCATCAAAAGAACATCATATTCCAAAGACTCTCCATGAGGTTGCAACGCTGATAGTACGGCCGACCCCGTCGAGACGACTTCCAAATGAAGATGATCGGCATGCACTGCAAAATGACGGCGAGTGGTCTCTATATCCTGCGCCTCGCTTTCGGCGTACAGCACCCGTAAAGGATGAGCTCGCCGCGCTGCATCCGCGCGGTAATGATTGAGCGCGCTTTCGAGGGTAACCGGGAGACGGTCCAGGTAATCCTTGCGCTTTACGACGTAGTCGTCCGCGCGTGCCTTGAGAGCTTCGACGGCCGTCTCTTCGTCACCCATTCCGGTAACCATGACCACGGCAAGCGGCAGGCTGTTTTCACGAACATGCTTCAGCAGAGAAAGACCATCGCCATCAGGCAGGTGCATGTCGGTGAGGACGAGATCGAGGGGCTCTGATGTCAACCGTTCCAGCCGCGCTAAGGCGTCTTTGATCGTGGAAACTGACTCCAGTTGAAGATGCGGCGCAGTTCTTTGCAGCATACGCAGGGTGAGGTCGGCATCGCGCGGATCATCTTCGACGTAGAGTATTCGCATGACCTATAACGGAGCAATGTTTAGAGCACACCAATAGATCTCAATCTGGGAAGCAACTTCCATGAACTTGTTGAACTCGACGGGCTTCACGATAAACGAGTTGCATCCCAGCTTGTAAGCTTCCGCGATATCCCGGTCCTCAGAAGAAGTTGTCAGAACGATAACCGGAATGGCGGAGCTTGCCGGGTGACGCTTGTATCTGCGCAAAACTTCAAGGCCGCTGATCTTAGGAAGTCCCAGGTCGAGCAGGATAAAAGCCGGACGCTGCTCCCCTTGCTCCCACCTATCGATGAAAGCGAGAGCTTCTTCACCATCCCTTGCCTCCAAAATGGGGTTGCTGATCTTCTGCCGTGCAAACGCACGTTTTGTAAGATCCAGATCGGTCAATCGATCTTCGACGATTAAGATTGGACTGAGACTGTCGTTCATAAATCAAACCTGCCTGGGTTGTTTTGGGATTTCCAAATAAAACGTTGCGCCGTGGCCGGGTTTGCTTTGGGCCCAGGCCTTTCCACCCATGCGTTCCATTGCCTTGCGGACAATGGCTAACCCGACGCCGGTACCCGGATACTGCTCGCTGGGGTTGAGACGTTGAAAAATATCGAAGATTCGATCGTGGTATTTCATATCAAAGCCGACGCCGTTATCGCGGACCCAAACCAGGAACTTCTCAGTCAGCTCTTTCGAGCCAACCTCGATTCGCGGCTGGGAAACTTTCCTTGTGAACTTGACTGCGTTATCGATGTAATTCCGAAGTGACTGAGTGAGCCCATTCGGATCGGCAACAATGCTGCCGCCGTTAACATTCACAATGAAGTCGATGCTGGTGTCGGTCGCTTCGCGTTTCTTCTGATCCACGACTGTCGTAATTAGAGGTCCCAACTCAACGTGGTCTGGCTTAAACTCGCGTCGCTCGAGGCGTGAATACTCGAGTAGATCGTCAATTAGCTGGCTCATCTCGCCGCTCGAGCTTTGAATCGTTTTCAAAAACTCGCGGCCCTCGTCGTTGAGACTGGCGAGGTGATCTTCAAGCAGCAGCCGGGTGTAACCATCGATACCGCGAAGCGGGGCCTTGAGGTCGTGGGCTACAGAATAGGCGAACGTCTCCAGTTCGCGGCTCTTTGCGGTGAGTGCGGCCGTTCGCGCGGCGATACGTTCTTCAAGTTCAATGTTGAGGCGATCCAGCGCTTCTCTCGCACGCTGGCGACGCTTCCTTTCGATCAGAAGGAAAGCCGTCAACGAGCTTTGCAGCGCAAACAGCAGCACGACGAGGATGATGCGCCATTTGTATTGTTGCCAGAGTGTCAGCTCTTTGAACTTTACGATACTGCTATTCGGAAGTTTGTTCTCGCTGACGCCCCAGCGCTGCATCTGCCGCCAATCAAACATGAGAACCGAGGGAGCACTATCAACCGGGATGTCCTGTGCTCGCGTGCCATTCAAAATTCGCCGGACAATTCCCGCCACTTCGATCCCATTTTGCTCGGAGTCCTGGACGTAACCTCCCACAAGTCCATAACCAACATTTCGGCTGCCCATACCGTAAACAGGCGCCGACGCCGACCTGGCAATCAACTCTAAAACCTCGTGAGTTTGTAGCTGGCTTTGATCTCCAACCGATCGCTGCCACACGTAGAGAATGATCGAGTTTTGGGCAAGCTCGCCGTTCTCGCGGTCAACTCATTCAACGGCAGATCGGTGAGATAAGTAAGCCGAACTTGATTCTCGTACGCAGACAGCTCCTGGCGCGCTGCGACTTCGAATCTCTTATCAAGCTCGGGTGTTCCACTAACGATAAAAACCTCTTCGGTGTCAGGGTGTAACGTGAGAGCCAGGTCCAGTGTTTTTCTATGAGTGTTTGCTCGAATAATTCCGGTGAGCCCGGGCCCGGCCGCAAGAGTTTCGGGCGGAGGACGCTTAACGGCGACAAAAACGATCGGGGAATTTGGAAATAGATCGGTGCGATGCTTGAGGAGAAATTCCAGTGACGGATCCGGTGTAGCAACTATCACGTCGATGGAGATGCCCGCGTACTTTTGCCGCAAATAGTCGTACAAAATCTGGTACTGGTGCTCTCCAGGAAAGCGCGCCGAATCGAGATATTCATTATAAACTTCCCAGGTATCGCGTGGCTCCGATCGCATACCAGCCACGAAGCCCTGGTCAAAACGTAATATTGCCGGGAATGTCCTTGTTGTCCCAATAGAGCATAAGTACGTTCTTGCGATGTTTGGCTACCTGGCCGGATGCCAGCGGAAAGAAGATCGCAATACAGGCGAGCAACATCGAACCGCGCATTAATTTAGCTCTGATGGATTTCATTACCTACAAACTGATCTTCATCGCAAATTGAATCTGCCGCGATGAACCACTTTCACCGGTAGGGAAGCGAGTGCTGGTGAGGCGGCCAAAGGCAGGAGTTCCTACAACATTCCCGGGCGGTCCAAAGTTGGCATGATTGAATATGTCAAAGACTTCCAGGCGAAGTTGTAGACGGGCTCTTTCAGTAAGATGGAAATTCTTGATAGCTGAAGCATCGGTGGTGTTGAATCCTGGTCCAATGACAACATTGCGACCCAGATTGCCGAAGCGTGCTACCGGGGTAAAGGCGGAAGTGTCAAACCAACGCTCGACCTGGCCAACGATATCGATGGGACCCGTTGCATCCGGTCGCAGAGTATTTGCAATTCCGTTGACTGTGCTGTTACTGGAAACAATATTGATCGGACTGCCGCTTTGAGACTGGACAATCAGTGCAAACTGCCAACCTTCGACAAACTGATTACCACGGAACGGTAGCTCGTAGATGGCACTCAGCACGGCTCGATGCCGCGCGTCGAAATCTGAAAGCCCCCGGTCATTTCTCAGATTGTAGCTGTCCTGCAGAGTCACACCACCCGTGCTGAACGAGTTGTAATCCAAAGATTTTGACCAGGTGTAAGAAGCGTCAAACTGCAGACCACGTGCCAATCGCTGAGTGGCGGTCACCCAAAGCGCGTTGTAACTGGAATTGCCCGCACTCTCAACCTGGCTGATGTTGCCGAGCGGCGTGCCCGGTAATATCGGGCTTGTTTGGGACAATGTTTGAAACGGCCGTATTCCGTTCACTGGTTGGTTGATATTGCGGCGGACAATTAAGTGCGTTCCTTTTGATCCGAAGTAGCCAACCATTAATGCGAGATTGCGGAAAACTTCGCGTTGTATGTTCAGGTTCCACGATTGCAGATAAGCATTATCAAAGTCATGGTTAATAGACTGCGGCGCCAGCCCCCCTGGTCCCGCCAGATTGATTGCGTTGTCGAATCTAATGGACCCGGTAAAAGTGAGTGGAATTGCCAGGGGAGGATTCGCAGCCGTCGGCGTTACAACGCTGGTCATAGGCTGATCGGTTGAGAGCGCATAAGCTGCCCGGACAGACGTCTTTCCATCCTTTAACGGATCCCATACCAAACCAACACGCGGCTGAAAGTTCTTATTGTTCTGGTGGTACACCTCATCGATGTTTGCGCCGACACGAATAAGCGAAGCCGTCGAAGGATCGAAGACGATGAAACGGTCATAGCGTTCGGTGGGCGTCATATTCCACTCGTAACGGAGCCCGAGTTCAAAGGTCAGGTTTGGCCGCAGCTTGTAAGTGTCCTGGACAAAGAAGCCCAGGGCTCCCTGGGCAATGCTGCTTGATTGACTGCCCAGCGTGACGCTGAAAGAGTTAGCGGTGCCGGCGATGAAAGCCGCGACCGTAGGGAAGTTGAAAGTACCCGTCCCCTGCCTGAAGTTGTTATTGAGGAATTGCCGGAACTCCCCGCCCAGCTTGAGCGAGTGTTTCCAGCGTAACAAGGTCAAAGTGTTGGAGAAGGTGAAACTCGTATTACCGCGTCCGGATGGTTGTGGGGCTGGTCCGCCAAAGTTGAGGTTCCCGCCGGCGATATTGATCTGCGGCAGGCCGATGGACTCGTCGATGCCGTTATTGATGCCGAATTCCGCCGGGTTGAGTTGTAAATTTGGCCTGGTGGCGGCCTTGAGTCGGTTTAGGCCGAAACGAAACTCGTTAACCACGGTGGGGCTGAATATATGCGTCTCACTGAGCGTGAAAGACTGCCGCTGCGCTCGAACAAAGTTGCCGAAGCCGGGTATGGTGTTGCCCGTGCGCGTTGGTTCGTTGCCGAGAGTGCGATAGAGATTGTAGTAGCCATGGAGCCGATCTTTTTGGGTGAGATTGTACGTGATATCGATGGTCCATTGATCGCCGTCAACCGGCGCGTTGGCTGAACCTATAAAGCGCGGTGTGCCGGACGAATCAATGAGGTTAGCGCGCGGGATCAACGGGACCAGCTTCACTATTACCGGATCAATTATCGACGCGCGTTGCTCGTCACTTAGCACCAGGCTGTTAGTATCGAGCCGTTGTCGCTGGCGTAACCCCTCGTAAGAAAAGAAAAAGAACGCCGTATCCTTCATAATCGGGCCACCGACATTACCGCCAAACTGGTTGCGTTTGAAGGGCGGCGGCTCGCTCTCGGTGAAAGTGAAAAAGTTGCGCGCATCGAACGCGTCGTTGCGAAGAAACTCGAACAACTCGCCGTGAAACTCGTTTGCCCCGGAACGAGTGACGACATTCACTATTGCACCGGAGCTTTGTCCGAATTCGGCACTGAAGGTAGAGTTGTCGACCTTAAATTCCTGGACGGCGCTGATCGATGGTTGGAAACTGATAGCGCTAAACGTTAGATCGTTGAGACTGACACCATTGATCACGTAATTAACTGATTCTTCGCGGTTGCCGGCGGTATTGATCGCGAGTGCTCCCAAACCGCGCATCGGCGACGACGAGAATGCACCCTGAGGAGGTGTCACGGAACCCGGAGTAAGCAATCCCAGGTCGAGAAAATAGCGGCCATTGAGAGGGATCTCCTGAACCATTTTTCGATCTTTCACATGACCGACTGAAATGGTCGCCCGTTCGATCAGATCGGCTTCCGCCGCCACTGTAATCACCTGAGACACATCGCCGACTTGAAGTTGAAAGTCCTGAATCACGTTCCGCCCAACCTCAATGCGAAGGTGTTCAAGGATTCGAGTGTGAAAACCTTTCGCTCGCACCTCAATCCGATAGTCGCCTATCGGTAGCGCTACGATTTGATACCGGCCGGAAACACCGGTTGTGACTACACGCGTTACTCCAATCGCGCGATCGTTGGCCGTGACCTCGGCTCCCGCGATTAAAGCTCCATGCTGATCGGTGATTGATCCCTCTATCAACGCGGTGGATTGAGCGTGGACACAGGTTGAGAGGACAAGCAAAACCACAAAGGGGAAGAGAGAGAGGGTCATAGCTTAATTTCTGTGAGTGAGCGGAAACTCTAAACCGAACCATCAATCACCTCAAGAGTTTTTCTGGAACAGTCACAAAAAAAGCACAAGTCGATTGCAGCGTTCCTTTCATCTTTAACCTCTTGTTCCTTTTAGGGGCACTGTAAGTTTTGCCAGTACCGTTGATGGTCCTTCTCTCTTAGCCTCACACCCATGACGGGAAAGTTTGGAGTTTTACTACTCGGTTCAGCTCCGGAGCATGGTCTCTCCGCAAAGGCGGTTGAAATCGGCCGTGTGTTTGACTTTCCCGTCACCAATTCCATGGTCGTCAGTTGGGTTGTCGCTCTTGGTTTGCTCATCTTTGTTCGTATTGCCACGCGGCGGATGGATCAGGTTCCGAGCGGCACACAGAATTTTCTGGAGTGGCTTGTCGAGAGTCTCTATGGCTTTCTGGAAGGAATTCTTGGCAAGCATCTCGTTGCTCGAACATTTTGGTTTTTTGCCACTGTTTTCATCTTCATACTTTCTGCTAACTGGCTTGGCCTCGTGCCCGGTGTCGGAACCATTGGATGGGGGCATGCGACCCCGCACGGTTTCAAGATCGATCAGCCACTGCTCAGAGGCGCGAATGCCGATGTGAATCTCACCCTTGCCATGGCCCTTGTCTTCTTTGCCTGCTGGATCGTGTGGGCCATTCGCGAGGTTGGACCACTGGGTTTTCTAAAGGAACTATTCGCGCCGAAAGGCGAAAGCAGCGGGGCGTTGAGGATCGTGCTGGCGATCGTGTTCTTTGCCGTCGGTTGTTTGGAAGTGGTTTCGATCCTGTTCCGGCCGGTGTCACTCAGTTTTCGACTGTACGGCAACACCTTCGCGGGAGAGAACATGCTGGAGACGATGGCCACTCTTGTTCCCGGCCTGGGATGGTTGCTGCCCGTTCCGTTTTACTTTTTGGAGCTGTTGGTGGGCGTGGTTCAAGCGCTGGTCTTCATGTTGTTGACGGCCGTCTTCACCCTTTTGATGTGCCAGCACGCTGAAGAAGGATCGGCGAGTCACACATAAACTTCATTGTTGAAAGGAACTAAGGACATGAGTGGAAACATACACGTAGGCATGGCGGCAATTGGAGCGGCAATCGCAGTAGGCATTATCGGCATGAAGGCCTCGGAAGCTGTGGGGCGCAATCCGGAAGCGTCGACGAAGGTGTTGGTCCAGTCGATTCTTTCGATTGCTTTCGCTGAAGCGATCGTTTTTTACACGCTGTTCCTCGTGAGCTAGACGACTTGTGAGGTGCGAATATGAATGCGCTTCTTCTATTAGCACAAGCAGAAAGTGGCGGACAGATCGAGCAGATTGCAAGAACGTTCGGTGTTTCCTGGTCTCATCTGATCGCTCAAATCGTCAGCTTCTCGATTGTCTGTCTGCTTCTCTATCTGTTTGCCTATAAGCCCGTTCTCAAGATGTTGGCGACGCGGCGCGAACTCATCGCCCAGGGGCTGGCCAACAGCGAAAAGATTCAAGCCGAACTGGCAAAGACTGAAACACAGCGCCAGGAAGTGCTGGCACACGCCAACGTCGAGGCCACTCAGTTGCTGGAGGACGCCCGCAATGCGGCCGCGCAACTTCGTGAAAAGGAAACTCAAAAGGCAATCGTTGCCGCGGATCAGATCATAGGCAGGGCCCGCGAGGCCGCTGTCTCGGACCATACGCTAATGCTTGGCCAGCTCAAACGAGAAGTTGGCCGCCTGGTGGTCCAAACCACTGCCGCAATTACCGGCAAGGTATTGACCACCGAAGATCAACAACGACTAGCGGAGGAGACTGCCCGACAACTTACGACACGATGAACAAGACGAAACAGATACGGCGTAACGCCAAGCAGCTTTTTCGGTGGTGTCACGCGAATGGATCGCTCGACAAGGATCTGGTTCGCCAGGTAGTACAAAAGATTCTCGGCTCAAAACGCCGGGGCTATCTGGCACTCGCAAACGAGTTTGAGCGGTTGGTGAGACTCGATCGATTGCAGCACCTGGCTGAAGTTGAGAGTGCCGCGTTGTTGCCTGCTGAATTGCGTGCGAGTGTTCAGGCACGTCTGGACCAGACTTATGGTCCACACTTGAGTACGTCATTTGTAGAAAACCCTTCGCTGATCGGCGGCATGCGTATAAAAGTCGGGAGTGATGTTTACGACGGCAGTATCAAGGAAGGTCTGGCGGCACTGAAAAGAAGCTTTTCTGATTCCTGATTCGGCACACGAGGTGAGGGTCCGATGACAACCTTGTTGATGGAAATTGAAGCCCAGATCCGGGGCGCCAAAACGTCGGCCGCCAAACAGAATGTCGGCGTGATCCGCGAAGTCGGAGACGGCGTCGCCAGAATCGAAGGCCTGAGCGATGCGATGCTCAACGAAATGATCGATCTGGGCCATGGCATTACGGGCCTCGCACTCAACCTCGACGAAACCGAAGTCGGTGTTGTGATTTTGGGCGACTACACTCAACTCGAGGAAGGCGATGAAGTCCGGTCTACCGGAAAACTCCTGCAGGTCCCTGTCGGAAAGGGCTTGTTGGGTCGAGTGGTAAATACACTCGGCGAACCACTCGACGGCAAGGGTCCGGTTGCGAGTTCTGCTTCGTATCCGGTGGAGAAACTCGCGCCCGGCATCATCAGGCGCCGTCCGGTCAGGCAGCCTGTGCAAACGGGCATCATGGCCATCGACGCTATGATCCCGGTAGGTCGTGGCCAACGCGAACTGATCATCGGCGATCGTTCCACCGGAAAAACAACCATCTGCATCGATACCATCATTAATCAGGCACGGCTAAACAGCGCGGCCGAAGCCGCCGGCGATAAAGACTTTCGCCCGCTGTACTCGATCTATGTCGCGATCGGACAAAAGCAATCAAGCATTGCCCGGCTTATCTCGGTGTTGGAAGAAGCCGGAGCAATGCCCTACACGATCATTCTCGCTTCTCCTGCTTCCGACTCGGCGACAAATCAGTATCTGGCTCCATTTGCGGGAGCAGCAATGGGTGAGTGGTTCATGGACCATGGCATGGACGCGCTGATCATATTCGATGACTTGTCCAAACATGCCGTGGCTTACCGGCAAGTGTGCCTGGTTTTGAAGCGGCCCTCCGGCCGCGAAGCATATCCCGGCGACGTCTTTTACTTACATAGCCGATTGCTGGAGCGCGCCGCACGTGTCGGAGAGGAATATGGTAACGGTTCCCTCACCGCACTGCCGATTATTGAAACGCAGGCCGGCGACGTTTCCGCGTACATTCCAACCAACGTCATCTCGATTACAGATGGACAAATTTATTTGGAAACGGATCTGTTCTATCAGGGTTTACGTCCCGCGATTTCGGTTGGTCTTTCTGTTTCTCGCGTAGGTTCGGCTGCGCAACTGAAAGCGATGAAGCAAGTTGCCGGACAACTCAAGGGCGACCTTGCGCAATTTCGTGAACTGGCGGCATTCGCCCAATTCGGTTCCGAGTTAGATTCAAAAACACAGGCGCAAATTGATCGAGGCAAGCGTATCGTCGAACTTTTCAAGCAACCGCAGTACAGCCCGCTCCCGGTTGAAGTGCAAGTTGCGGTGCTCTGGTCAGTGCAAAAGGGATATTTAGATGAAGTACCGGTTGACCGCATTAAGGAGTACCAGAATAAGTTCATCGAGTTTTTAACCCTGCGCAAGACCGATCTGCTGCAAAAAATTGCCGCCGAAAAATCGCTCGACGATGCGCTCACTGCCGAGTTGAAGCTGGCGGCGGATGCTTTCCAACAGACGTGGAGATGAAAGCATGAGCAACTCGCGCGATATTCGCAGACGCATACGCTCGATAGGGAGCACGGCACAGATCACTAAAGCCATGCAGATGGTCGCTGCCTCAAAAATGCGCAAGGCTCAGGAAGCAGCACTCGCCGGACGTCCATTTGTCCGGTTGATCTATCGTTTTCAACGCGAAGCAACAACGGCGACGCGTGAGTTCAATCATCCTTTGCTCCAGGTTCGCCCGGTTAACAAACGCGCGGTGATACTGGTGGCGGCGGACAAAGGATTGTGTGGCGCACTGAATAGCAACTTGTTTCGCATGGCCGCGCAATTCGATCCTGCGTCCACTGTTTTCATCACTGCCGGACGAAAAGCGGCGCAGTTTGTTGCCGCCACTCGCCGGCAACTAATCGCTGAATTTGCCTATGGCGACTCACCGACATTTCCTGAAGCAAGGGCGATTGCAGCCTTCGCACGCGATCTTTTCCTGAAAAAAGAAGTAGACGAAGTGCGTATTTTGGCCACTCGGTTTATCAACACCCTGAGTCAACAGCCGGTTTTGCTGGAATATCTTCCGGTGGGAGAAATCACGGGCCTGGAGATCCCGGGTACGGAACGCGAAACGTTCTCAGCGGATGCTCAGGAGACTCTCTTTAAGCCTGGTCCGGAGGCTTTTCTGAGTTATCTCCTCTCACATTACTTAAACATCTACATCTATCAGGTGTTGCTGAACGCCAAAGCCAGTGAACAGAGTGCTCGCATGGTGTCGATGAAGAACGCCACCGACAATGCTGAGAATCTAATCGACGATTTGAAACTCGAGTACAACAAGTTGCGCCAGGCCAACATAACGAAAGAGTTGCTCGAGATCGCGGGAGGTCAGGCTTAACCTTGGAGTGCGGCGGCCTGGCGCCGCTTTAGCCTCGATCAAGGCTTATCGATAACAAAGCGGCGCCAGGCCGCCGCACTCCAAAAAGGCGGATTATGGCTAAAGGCAAAGTCGTTCAAGTCGCTGGTCCAGTCGTGGATGTCGAATTTTTCGACAGTCTGCCCGGTATCTACAACGCTTTATCAGTTGAGTATAAGGTCGACGACCAGCCGGTGAAGTTGACGCTCGAGGTGCAACAGCACCTTGGAGACAAGTGGGTGCGAACGATTTCGATGTCCGGCACCGAAGGTCTTAAACGAGGATTTGAAGTCGAGGATACCGGTGGACCAATGACCATGCCCGTCGGCGAAGGCGTCATGGGCCGCGTGTTTGACGTCACTGGAAACCCGGTAGACGAGCGTGGTCCAGTAGAGGCTGAGAAGTATTATCCGATCCATCGTCCGGCGCCGCTGTTAGTGGACCAATCCACTTCCCCGCAGGTGCTTCCTACGGGAATCAAGGTAATCGACTTGATTTGCCCTTTCCTAAAGGGCGGTAAGGTGGGTGCTTTCGGTGGCGCCGGCGTGGGCAAGACAGTCGTGATCATGGAGCTGATTAACAATATCGCCAAGCTTCATGGCGGCGTGTCGGTTTTTGCGGGCGTGGGTGAGCGAACACGCGAGGGCAACGATCTATATAACGAAATGTCGGAAGCCGGCGTCATTAACCAGAACGATCTGAAGTCGTCAAAAATCGCGTTGGTGTACGGGCAGATGAATGAGCCTCCGGGAGCGCGCTTGCGCGTTGCTCTTTCGGGGCTGGCGATCACCGAATATTTTCGCGACGAAAAGAATCAGGACGTCCTGCTTTTTATCGATAACATTTTCCGGTTTTCACAGGCCGGTGCTGAGGTCTCGTCACTGCTGGGTCGCACTGCCAGCGCCGTCGGATATCAACCGACGCTCGCGGCCGAAATGGGTGCCCTGCAAGAGCGCATTACGTCGACGAAGAAAGGTTCGATAACGTCCTTTCAGGCAGTGTATGTGCCCGCAGATGACTTGACGGATCCAGCACCGGCCACAACCTTCGCCCACCTTGACGCCACGATTGTTCTTGAGCGTGCGATCGCGGAATTGGGTATCTACCCGGCGGTCGATCCACTCGCATCGACATCTCGCGCGCTCGAGCCTGAGATCGTAGGCAAAGAGCACTATGAAATAGCGCGCCGGGTACAGGCAGTTTTGCAACGCTATAAAGACCTGCAGGACATCATCGCCATTCTCGGTATGGATGAACTGTCGCCTGAAGACAAGATGACTGTTTTGCGAGCGCGCAAGATTCAACGTTTTCTGAGTCAACCTTTCAGTGTCGCCCAGGTATTCACTGGCCGCGAAGGTAAACAGGTTCCGGTGTCCGAAACGGTGCGAGGCTTTAAGGAGATTCTTGACGGAAAGCACGACGACGTGCCCGAAACCAACTTCTACATGAAGGGTCGTATCGAGGAGATCCGAGACGCATGAAGACTATCAGACTTCAAATCGTGACGCCCGAGGGAGTGGCTTATTCCGACGATGTTGAAATGGTGGGATTACGGTCGGTCGAGGGACGGATTGGAATTCTCCCTCATCATATTCGCATGATGACGCAAATGCTGCCCGGTGAAATGATGGTCCGCAAAAACGGTCGTGATGAGTTTCTTGCAGTTGGTGAAGGTTTAGTGGACGTCACCGGCGAGCAGGTCGCGATTGCCACGGATATGGCTGTCAACGTCGACAGCATAAACGAAGCCAAAGCCGAAGAAGCTCGCCGTCGAGCGGAGGCGCGGCTCCGCGACAAGATCTCTGACAAAGAAGTGGCTTCGGTCAACGCTTCGCTGGCGCGCTCGCTGGCCCAACTACACGTCAAGCGACGCCATCGACGGTAATAAGAGCCTCGCCGCAAGTTAAAACACATGGGTAAGGATGCACTAAACTCCGGAGCCTTCCGGCGCGCAACGCTGACAAGCGAATCGTATCGAACCACCGGGTTACTATGCCTGCTGGGTACACTCGCGATTTTCGTAGTGGTGCGAGGAAGCGCAACTGGAGACCTTCTAATCGTCGTCCTCCAGTTTGCATTTCTTGTTTTTGTGATCGCTCACGAAGTGGTGATGTTGCGTGCGCTTAGGAGAGCGCTTCGAGATGGCAGTGAAATAGCTTCGGAAAAGTGGGTCTTCAATGTTTTCCTCGAAAGCCAGATTCCCACAGTGGCCCTGCTCTTATTGATCGGTGGTCCATGGCTCAGCCCTTATCAGGCGCTGGTTGCTCCAGCGGTCCTGGTTTACTTCCTGCTCATAATTCTTTCGACGCTCAGGCTGAATCCGGGTCTCACATTGTTAACCGGACTTCTGTCAGCCCTGGGCTACCTGCTTTTGACATTCTACACGGCGCTGCGATTTCAAAGTTCCGAGGCACAGTCAGGTGCGCTGCCTCTGACTGTTTACATCATCTACGCCGGCTTAATTTTCACTGGCGGCATTCTCGCCGCTGTTGTCGCTGGTCGAATTCGAACGCACGTCGCCGCGGCCATCCGCGAAGCCGAACTGAAGAGCAAGCTCGACCAGGTTAATCATGACCTCGACATCGCAAGATCGATCCAACAGGATTTGCTTCCGTCTCGGTCACCAACCCTGGAAAACTTCGATGTCGCAGGATGGAATGAGCCTGCCAATGAAACCGGAGGCGACTACTTCGACTGGCAATCGCTGCCGGACGGCCGTCTCGCTATCAGCCTTGCGGATGCAACTGGTCACGGTATCGGCCCTGCGCTGGTTAGTTCGTTGTGCCGTGCCTATGCGCGGGCCAGCCTGGTTGTCGACAGTGAACATCACCAGATGCTCGATCATCTAAATTGCCTGCTGGCCGATGATCTATCTGCAAACCGGTTTGTAACGTTCGCACTTGTCTTTCTCGATCCGGCAACGTCAGAAGTGGAAGTCCTGTCGGCTGGTCATGGGCCAATTCTCCGGTACAAGCACGCCACAAACGAAATTGAGAACCTGGAAGCCCAGGGAATTCCTCTCGGAATGATTGCGGGAGTCAGTTACGAGAAAGCGCTCGTAAGACGTCTCGCGCCGAATGACATGATTGTTCTGGTAACAGACGGTTTTTATGAATGGGAGAACCCAAGTGGGGAAGAGTTTGGACTGCAGAGACTGGAATCGGTGATCCTTCAGTCGCGCGACTGTAATGCTGAAGAAGTGATCTCGAGATTGCGGTTTGCGGTTGAAGATTTCTGTCAGGGTACGGAGCAGAAAGACGATCTAACGGCAGTCGTACTCAAATGCAAAGCGGTAACGACGCGGGCCGAGAACGGCGTCGATGATCAGGTTAGACTGACGGCGCAAAGCGCTGTTGCTTGAAGACAAACCGATAGCCGTTACGCCGCTCTCACACAACTTTAAACGTCGCATCTTCAGTACTCATAATTGAGTTCGGTTGCGGGTATTCTGCAGCACACTGAATCTCGAACTGCGTGTCCGGAAAAACCCATCAGTGCTTACCGCACAAGGCCACAAAGGGACAAAGAAACGAAGACACATTGGCTTGACAGTCTCAACGGTCAGGGCGTTCAATCTTAGTCACCTCGATCTGCGGACTGTGCCTCGTCCGCAACTCCGTTCACCAATAGAGCCCGACCTCGTTCGTTTCCGATCCAATGCGGCCTCTGAACCTGTTTTATGAGCAACCTCCCAAACGTGATCTGAACTTTCCGTATGACCGCTACCTGCAGCGCCTGTTACGGATTGCGAAGCGAGGTAGGGCGCCGGCCGGTCAGATGCGAATGTTCCTGAATCTCTGCAAGGGTTTGGACCAGATCAAGGTTCCATATCGCAAAAACGATTACGGTTACATACAGCGCCACAAGGAAGAACTCGCCTGTATTTTAGGCAAAGAAAACGTGCTGAATAAATTGCAGTGGAAAAATCCGATCCTCTACGGGCCGAATGTTTACGATCATCCTTTACAGGATCCGCTCCTCCTCGAACGGCTGCCCATCAAAAGGATCCTGATCTCGAGCGAGTGGTTCAAGCGGATGTGCGAACCGGCGTGGGGAAATTTGATAGTCCTCTGGCGTGCAGGAATCGACACCGATCTCTGGACGCCGGGGAAGAGCACAAACAAGCCAATCGACTTTCTCCTTTACGATAAGGTGAAAAGAAATGACGTGAAACTAAGAAATGAAATCGTGCTTCCCATCCAGCAGGCGCTGCAAAAGCGCGGACTGAAAACAGTCGTTCTGCAGTACGGCTATTACCGCGAGACCCACTTCCTCACGCTGCTGAAAAAAAGCAAGGCGATGATTTTTCTATCGGAACATGAAACTCAGGGACTCGCGCGTTTGCAGGCTCAATCCGCCGAAGTGCCGGTGCTGGCCTGGGATCCGGAAGGTTTCTGGAAAAACCCCGCCTATTTTCCGCACAGGGTGCGTTTCTCACCAGTATCATCCGTACCGGATTGGGATGAGCGTTGCGGTATGAAGTTCAAAAACATGGACGACTTCGATGAACGGCTCGAACAATTTCTTGACGCCCTCGGAAGCAAACGATTTGCGCCGCGCGAGTTTGTTCTCGAGAACTTCACACTCGAGAAATGCGCGCGCGAATACGTGAGGATCGCAAGCGAAGTAGCCTAGAAAGCTAACCTGATCTGAGCTTCGATTCGTCTGTTGCCGACTGAAGGAACGTTTGTATTGAAACCGAAACCGCCGGCCGTTGCAGTAGACTCTCCGAAGAACGGCGAGCTGAGATCACCTACAGGCGTCGCGAGATTGGTCCGATTGAAAAGATTCAGTGCGCGCACTGAGAGAGTCAATGAGTATCGCTTCTCCGGTGCGGGGCCGGCAGGGCGTGGGCCACTGCCCGGCGCCGCCTGCGTCTGACCACCGATTGTTCCAAATCTGAAAGTCCTGCTGGCGGTGAGCAGAACGGTGACGAAGCCCGGACCTCTACCGAAGTTACGCGGGATGATCGCCTGCCCCGGCCCGGGGTTCGGGTCGAAAGCGCCATACTTCGTGATCACCACTCCCGGCTTGTCGAGATCGGTGGCGAGCGCGGGGCGGTCCGCGAAGATCTGATCGCCATTTAAATCGGTGCCGGTAGTGATATTGAACGGACTGCCGGTGAAAGCAACAATCAGGGGATTGAAGCGCACACCGTAAGGCGCTTCAAACGCACCGCCCATAAAGAAGAAGTGACGCACGTCAAAAGCGGAGTTTCCGTATTCGGGGGTCAGGTCAAAGGTATTGGCGGGAAAGGTCCTCACGCCATCCGTATCGCTCTTCGCCTTGTTGAACGTGTAGTTTGCGACGAAAGAGATTTTGTTGCTGAACCGATTATTGATAGTGACGATCAGTTGGTTCTGATTCAGCCGGCCACTGGATTCATACTCGTGAATGTTTCCTACATTTCCGAATGGACGTAAACCACTACCGGGCACAGGCGCGTTGATGTTTCTGGTGCGCAAGAGGTGCAGGATGCGCGATGTCACGAAGTTGACTGTCGCCGTGGTCCTGAACGGGAGCTGCCGTTCAATGCTGAATGCGCCCTGCATCGTGTACGGAAGACGCAGGTTCTCTTCACGGCGCACAATCGTCGGCGGAAGAGAAACTGCAGCGAGGTCTGAAGCTTCAGGAACAATCGGGAACAGATCCAGAATCAAGGGATTGGAAGTTACAAACTGCTGCTGGGTGATTCCGTTGAAACGATTAGTATCAATCGTCAGTCCCTCGGGGAACCGATCGTAAAAAATTCCAAAGCCGCCGCGAATGACGGTCTTCGGTGTTTGGTTGCCGGTCGAATTCGGAGTCCACGCGAAAGCGACTCGAGGACCGAGGTTGAGCGTCTTCCGGGCATTCGTCTGTATGTCATACCGCATTCCGAGGCTGATTGTGAGAGACGGCCGTAATCGCCAGTCGTCCTGGATGTATAGTCCGAAGTCAACCTGGTTCGTGCGGGCTTCCGGATCGCCGGCCGCCAGCGAGAACTGCGTTGCGCCTCCACCGAGAGCGCGAATCTCCGCCGGTGAAAGTCCCTGGCTTTGGAATAAGAGTGTGCGTCGATAACGTTCAATGCTCGAGAGGGGCACGATTACGGGATTGCCCTGCGAGTCCAAAACAGGTAGGTCGGCGGCGTCCAATTGCGGTCCTGCTCCACCTCCGAAAGTGTAAGTTCCGCCGAAGTTGTTCGGGGAAACATCGCGAATGGTTGAGTGGCGTATGCGAACACCTGATCTGAACGTGTGCTGGTTTGCAATCCACGTCAGGTTGTCCTGGAACCACAAACGGCGCTCGGGATTTTCCGATGGTCCAACCGCCGGAGCACCGCTGATGAAAGCGTTGAGCACGTTGGTGATTGGAATCGAATTGTCGCCGGCGTCGGTTCTGTCTTCCGGAATGAACTGAAAACGGAATTCGTTGACTGCCTGCTTGTTGAGCACGGCGGTCTCACTCACTTGAACCGTGTGAATCGTCATTTTCGAGTCGTACGCGCGCTCAGGAAGTGAGAAGCCGCCAACTCCGAAATTGTCTGACCGCGAATAAAAGTAAGAATAGCGAACCACGAGCGTGTGGTTGGGATTTAACTGGTAGTCGACCCGTGGATTGATTGAAGTTCGACTTTGCGGCGTCAGTACCGTGTCACGAAAGGGCGTTATATTGAACGAAGGATCGAGGACAGTCGCATTGATAAATGCGTTTTCGTCCAGTGACCGGCGATTGAACGAAATAAAAAACGACGCTTTCTTTGCGGCAAGCGGCCCGCTCAGGCTGCCACTGTAAATTCGCGTTTGAAAGGGCGCGCGAGACGGCGCGAATGGATTACGTGAATTCAAACTCTCATCCGAAAAGTTGAAAGAAGCATCACCACGCAGTTTGTCCGTTCCCGGGCGAGTAAAGATCTGGACCAGTCCGAAGCCCAACCGGTCGTTCTCGGCTGAAAAGGGATTTTGATTGATGCGAACTTCACGAATGGTTTCCCTCGTGGGCAAAGGTTGTCCGGTATTGGTAAACCCGTCGACTGTGAACTGCGTGCCGCTTGGACCTGCAACAGGCCCGGCCATGGCTCGCAACGCGGCGGCGAGATCGTCGGCATCTTCCGGTAAGACTTCGAGGTCGGAGCGGTTCAATATGATCGCGCCGGCATTGTTCTCCGTATTCAGCGTACCTCTGGCTTGAGAACCGATATCGACATTTTCTTTGATCGTTACCCCGAGGGTGATATCGAGGGTTTGCGGACGGCCGGCGCCAATTTCAAAATCTGCTTTTTCGAACGCTGTAAATCCCGGCGCCGTGCTGCGCACAACGTACGTTCCGGGCTTTATTCCCGCTATGAGATATTCACCGTCGTTGTTTGTGACCGCAGTTTTTTCGCCCTCAGCATTAGCCACGGTTACGGTAGCGCTGACGATCGAAGCATCAAGTTGATCGACAACTCGCCCTCGCAAACTACCGAGTGTTTGTTGCGCTGCCGCAAATGGAGCAAAGAGCGCAAGGACTGCCCCGGTGAGGCACAAGCAGAGGAAATTTTTTTCGAAAGACATCTCCCACCCTCAGCAATTACGGATTGCCAATAAAGCCGTCGAAGACGCCGTTCGGCAGACCGACCGCCCCCACGATATTGCGCTGCCCCGACGGTTTAGGACGCGTAAATAGAGGATCAAGGCCTGCGGCGAGAAGAACGGCGGTAACACGTGAAGGATCGCTGGTCGTCGTGCTCGAGATGAGCAACATACGACCACTCTTCAAGTCGTCAATGGTGATTGGGGGAAGAGTGTCGAAAATCTCGAGGAGATCAGTGGCAGGTTGCGAACTGTTTCCGGTAGCAGGGCCGGTCTTTTTTTGCGCGAGCGAAGCGACGAGCTCAGACGGAACATTCCGAAGCGTGGAGTGAGTTTTGATCTCTACCGTGACCGGCTTTTGTGTCACCAGGTCGTTAATAACAACCTCCGCGCGAGCCGGATCAACCTGAACGACCGGGCCGCCGAGGATACGAAACGATCCCGAGATGACTTGCCGCGCTATGAACCTGGTTCCGTCCTGACTTTTCTCACCCAGAATTCTTAGCTGGTCTCCTGCTTTTATTTCCTGCAAAGAGCTGGGTACAGCATCTGCGAATTTAATCGAGTTGGGCGCGTAACGTCGAACGACGGCGCCGTCAGGAACATCAATCACGAGCGATTGTTCACCGGCAGCAGTGCGCAACGTCAAAGTCACTTCCCTGCTCTGATGATTCACCGCTGTCACGCGACCGGCAAGACTGTTTGAAAGCCACTTCTCACGATCGCGAGTTTGCTTCTCCGCGATCGCGGCTTTATTCATAACAATAATCTGTTTAGCGAGAACCGACTTCCTGTCTTCGGAGACTTTGCCGCGTGCCATGAGAACGTCGCCGACGTTGATGTCGGCTAATTTGATCGGCTGAGCTCCCTCGAGCGACTCGGCGCCGGGCGCAATTTTTTTGAACTGCGTTTGCTGATCAAATGAGGCAATCACGTTTCCATCTGTGGTTTTGATGAGGATCTGACTTTCACCTTCTTTGATAGCGACAACTTCACCAAAGGCAAACGTAGCGCTGGTCCCCGATTGGGCAGGCGGAGGCGACGGAGTCGACTGTGTTTGTGCGAAACTACTCTGCGTCGCAAATATCGGGAGGATGGACGCGAGTAGCAAAAGGATGAAGTCCACGTTGAGTCTCCCTGGCTTCATTTTGTTAACAGTGATCGAAAGAGAGTTTTGCTGCTCGACGCTCGAATGTTACAGAACGCTCTCCGAAGGGTCAAGCAAGTGAATCCTCACGTAGTGATGTCTTAAATTGCAGCGGTTTTCTCTGCGGTCTCTGCGTATCTCTGCGATCTCGGGGTTGAATAGGATTTAAAAACGCAGAGCGCGCTGAGATACGCAGAGACCGCAGAGAAGAGATTTCAAATTAAGACACCACCAATCCTAATCGCCTGCCGCAACTAATTTAGATCAGATCAGCTCGGACAGTTTAATAAAAGCTCATCGTGAATTTGCTGCAATAGCCGGCGTTCCTCTGCTTTGGCTACACTCAGTTGATCGATGATCTCTCTGATTAGCTGCAGGTCTTTCGCCTGCTCGTAGCGGAGAAACTTCCAACGCATTGAGTGAAAAGCCCTCACCACTTCCTGGAACTCGCCGGCTAACCGGACCAACTTACCGGTGTAGTGGTATTCAGAAATTATGAAGTTAAACGCTTCCTGCAGAAACCGCTTATGTTCGTAAAGCGCGTGCATCTGCACATAGGTCAGGCAGTTGTTACCAACTAATAATTGCCGCAACCCGATTTCGAAGTGTTCGTAGACTTTGAAACCCCAGCACAGGATCGAATCCAAATCGACAGTGGCCGGCAGAAAAGTAGTCAGTTCAAATTTTTTGGCGCTGTCGATAGTCGAGGAAAGATAAGACTGGAGTTCATTTGCAAATCTCCTGACGCTAAAAGGATAGCGACGCGGCGTCTCAGTCATTTTGATAAGGCTAACCAGGGGTTTGTTTTTCAATACATCCTGAGTAATTCGTTTTGCGCTCCCGTAAGCCTGTCGTAAATCGTCGTAAGTAAAAGTCAATTTGCAAAAATTCTGAGTGTCAAAGCCCAGTGCCAGCACAATTTGCCGATCATTGTCATAGCCATATACCAAATTCGGATGCACCCACTCGCGGCGCCCGAACGATCGCTTGGTTGGAATGTAGTATTCGTCGATCTCCAGGCGCAGATAACATCCGAGATTGATCGACTTCACGACGAAGGTAATGATGTCATCCGGATCCTCTCCTCGGAACCGTTTCACCTGGCACTCATGGAACCATTTCCTTCCTGCCCTGACCGCGAAATGAACCGCGATAGTCTCTATCTCGTCGCCACGCAGCGAGCTATGCTCGACCATGTCGTATGACCCCGACACCGGACGCCGAAATACCCGCATTGAAAAGAGTTGGACATAGTTTTCGTAAAACCAGGGGTAAGTCTCTTTGCGTGCAAGGATCACGCTGAGAGCCAACGCATTATCCATCGTATAGTTGATCAAATTTTGCGGGGTAACGTTGAGCTCGCACGCGGGGGGATAGTTCTCGATCGGATTTTGAAGATGATGGTTCAAGAGCGCGTTGTTGGACATGACAGCCTTACGATTGACGAGCCGGACGTCTATCGAGAACCTCCTGACACCAGAGTTCAATCATTGTCAACAGCCATGGTTTACCCCACGAGCGCGCAGCCGTGCTGGAATTGGCCAGAAAGCGTTGCTTGACTGCGGCGACTTCCTGAGGATCGAACAACTGACGTGAGCGAACCCGTGTTTCGGAAAGCGTTTCGTGCAGCACATCCTCCAGCGGGCCTCTCAGCCACGTGCCGAGCGGTAATTGAAAGCCGCGCTTGGGAAGAAGATCGAAACCTTCAGGCAACAGCGGCCTGCCAATGTCCATTAAAATCCGTTTGATACCACTCTTTCTGTATGAGTGTGATCGCAGGTTGTTCAGCTCCGCGGCGTCGTTCAACTTGGCGTAGTCGGGAAGCGAAAGCGCCGTATCGGCTACCACGCGATCGACGAAGGGCACCCTGATTTCGAGCGAGTGGGCCATTGAAACCGCATCGACGTCACGCAAAAGCTGATTGCTCATGTAACCGCGCACGCTAAGTCCGGTCACACGCTCGATCGTGGAGCCGTTTGGCAGTTCATCGAAACTCTTTTGATCGGTCTGAGCCGAATGCGATGTGCAGGCATGTTTCCGGATCTCGGGCAGCAGCAACCTGTTGCTTTCGCTCGGATCGAAGATGGCGGCCGTAAACTTCTGGTACTCGTTGACGAAGCCCCACTGGTTTCTCGCAGTCGATAAAAAGTTGCCGCCATTGCGAGACACTACCGAATCGAAAACGCGGCGGTTCGCAATCCACGCCAGCATGTACCTGGCTAACGTATTCCACGATTGCTCGTTTCTGTGCTTCACGAGCATCTGTATGAACCAACTGTAACCGGCGAAGAACTCGTCGCCCCCGAGGCCGGAGATTGCCACCTTTACGGCTTTGCTCGCCGCCAACGAGACGAAGTAAGAGTTGACTCCGTCTACTGACGGCTGATCGAGACCCGACGCGATATGGCGAATGCGATCGCGCACCTTCTCTCCGTCGAGGACAAAAGTCGTGTGCTCGGTGCCGAGCATCGCTGCCACAGCACGCGCGGTATCAGTCTCGTCGAGCCCGGCTCCCTCGGCCCCAAAACCGACGGAAAAAGTTTTGATCGGACGGTTGAGTAGTTGGGCCATCATTGCGGTGAGGAGAGAAGAATCGATACCGCCGCTAAGAAACGCGCCGAGCGGAACGTCGCTCACCAGATGGAGTTTCACTGAGTCGCGAAGTACCTCGGCCACCTCGTCGACAATCTCATCGTATGGTTTCTGGCGAAGATCGCGACGCTCGTCGAGATGCAATGTCCAGTAGCCCCTGAGAGTCTCGCGTCCTCGTTCAATCACCAGATAGTGGGAAGGCGGAAGCATGTTGACGCCGCGCAGGATCGTTCGTGGCTGCGGAATGTAACCGTATCTCAGCAGCAGGCGCAGTGCCACCGGATCGATCTCGCGAGGCGCATCTTCAACAGCAAGCAGCGCCTTGAGTTCGGAAGCGAAAATTAAACGCTTGCCCTGGCGCGTGTAGAGCAAAGGTTTGATTCCGAAGTAGTCGCGCGCGAGCAGCAAACGCTCGTGCCCCGGCCCTTTTCGTTTGTCGTAGATGGCAAGAGCAAACATGCCCCTGAGCCGTAACAGAAAATCGTCGCCGTAGTGCTCGTACATGCTCAACACGACTTCCGTATCCGACGACGAAGAAAAACTGTAGTTGTGCGCCTCGAGCAACGCGCGTTCGGTCTTAAAGTTATAAACCTCGCCGTTGTAGACCATCCAGATAGTCCCGGCCCGGTTTGACATCGGCTGGTGAGCATCCGCACTCGGATCGATTATGGCGAGTCGCGTCATGCCGAGCGCAAGCTCACCGTTCCGGTAGCACCCGTGATCGTCGGGTCCGCGATGAGTCATGGCCGCCATCATGGATCTCACGTCGTGCTCGTTGTCGGTGCTGCCCCAGATTCCGCAAATGCCACACATATCCGCCGCCAATCTCAAACAAACAACTCTTCGTAAAGCGTATAGCGAAAGTAATCTTTCAACTCGTCGTAATTCTCCGTCGCCTCGCGTGGAGATCTCCGCGACTGTTTCTCGAGCACTTGTCGAGCGGGCATGCGCGATACGCCGAGAAAATCGTGGATCTCGTTCATCACATCATTGAAGCGCCCGCATACGTCCCTTTCGTATTCAATCTGCATGAATGGATGAAGCCCGAAGCTTTTCCTGGCCCATTTGCGCCAGACCAGTTCCCGGTTGAAGTAGGCTTCACACGCCTGCGGATCGATTTTCAACTTTGGTATTTCCGGTCGCGGCGCATTCGAGCCTTTGAAACGCTCCCACTCGCCCGTGACGAAGGCGATTCGAAGCGAGATGTAGGCTTCGAGCAGATTGGTTCTGACGAGGTGTATAACGCGTATGTCTTTGTTACTGAGTAGATAGTCCCACGCTGTTTTCTCCTGCGGATTGCTACGGGCGTGCACGTAGAACATCTTAAAACCGACCGCGCGCACGTCTGTATCAAAGCGCTGCGAAAACACGTCGTGTTCCAGAAACCGCTTTCCATCGGCGCCGCTGCGATAATGAGGCGCGTCGCCTTCGGTCCCATTGGTTTTATGGAAATAGCTGAAGGCAACACGTCGTGGTTCTTCCTCGGAATGAAAGAGTTCGGTACCGATGCGCACCTCAGGGTGCTCGGCCAAACTCTCGGTTATCAAGCTCGAACCCGAGCGCCCCGATCCCAACAGGATAAACTTGACCATATAACTCCGTTAGAGCATCTCGAAACCATCTACAACTCGCACGCCCATTCGTTCGAGGCCGTCGCGAACCTCTGCTGAGCAGAGAACCTCGAGCTCTCGTCGTCGCTCGTCCACGTAAAAAGACTTCTCTTTCAATGAAGCGTCTACGTAACCCGGGTGACACACAATTTCGACTACTCCAGCTTCGCCACTTGCCGCAAACGCACGCGCGACGCACTCGAGGAACGCCTCCACAGTTGTGCGATTTTCGTGCCCGCTGATGTCGCAATAGTCAACGCACGACACTCCGCGCTGCTTCAGCTTCGCCGTGAAATTCGGCGTACCCGCACGCGCGCGTAAGCCGTAGTGCAAAGCGATCTCGCAGTAAACATCGAGAATTCCCGGCGTCATGTGGACGTGATTATGTGTGTCCAGGTGCGTCGGTTCGAAATCGAGGTCCAGCAATCGTTTCACTTGCGCGTGCCACTCCTCGCGTACTTCCGCCGGAGACATGCCACTGGCCGCCATTGGTGACGTAGGAAACCGCCCGTCCTCACCCGTGAGTGAAGGCACTCTTGCGGCGCCGGCGCACGGCGACCCATCCATCAACTGAAGGTGAACGCCAACGCGGTTATTAAGAACGCGTCTCCATCGTTCTAATTCCGCAACTGTTTCATCGATGCAGAGCATGGCGGACGTCGAGCGTACGACTCCCGACTCAAACGCTTCGACGATGCCACGGCTCACTCCAGGCGTAAGCCCGAAGTCATCGGCATTGATGATCAGCCTTTTCAATTTGCTCACCCGGCGTGATCATTTTTCAGCAGACGATCAAAACAGAGTTGGGAGGAGGATTTGGATCAGGACACTTTGGCGCGGAAGTCGATACGACAGCGCCTGGGCTGGTCCCGTGAGTTTCAAGTCTGCTGTTGTCGGGGGATTTGTTCGGTCTTACTCTGACTTCAGTTCCGGCACTGACGTCACTTGTGCTGCCACACATTGCCAGCGTCCGTCACGCTTCACGAAAACGTCCGTCCAGCGATATTCACTCATGAACTGTTTTCCGCTCGGATAATGTCCTTTGGCTTTTGAGCGGCCAATGACTACTACCGTATCGCCATACTGGCGAACATCAAAATCGTACGGAGTGAAGTACTCGTAGACCGCTGTGTCTGCTTTCAGACTCTCAATCGTCTGCGACTTATTCTGACTCTTTCCATTACCGGCAACGACAATAAACTCATCAGCCAGAACTTTATCCAGCAGCGCAGCGTCACGGCGCGCTAAGGCGCTATGCCATTGCTCTTCCACTCTCGCTATGTCCAATTGCAGACTGTTGTCGCGCGATGCTTTTTCGCTGTTTGTCTGGGCGGGTGTGAGTGAGAAAGCAGCGACGATGAAGATCAGTGCGATGAGGAAAGTTTTCACTTTGATACTCCCTTACTGCAAGTGGTGGCGAATCATAGCACAGTTTTTTTGTGATCAAAGCCGGAAGAAAAATCGGTTAGTGGGGTAATAGTGGATTGCGGTAGTGGGGTAATAGTGGTTTGCGGTAGTGGGGTAATAGTGTGTTGCTGAGGAGTTAGGTCCCGGAGGGACCAAATGTTTATAGCTCTTGGCATTCCCCGTTTGCGGGCTCCGGAGGAGTCCCATGTTTTGAAGCGCCACATCGCGCTCCGCTGGAGCGCGTAATCTTTTTCTTCCAAGCTATAAACATTTGGCCCCGCTGCGGCCAGCCAACAATTACAACACACTATTATCCCATGACTAAAAAATCGTGTGGGTGGCTTGATTTCAAACTCCGCGTATCTCTGCATATTTCTGTGGTCTCTGCGTAATTGCTTCCCCGGCATATTAAACGCAGAGGTACGCAGAGAACACGGAGAACAGTCGTTCAAATTAAGCTATCACTAAAAAAAATCGACGCGACTTGTTGAAGTTGATCTCAACAGAAATGCAAAAAAGTTTTTCTTGTAACTTCGATGCGCATGGCGTACTCTTATGTCCCCCTTCGCCAAGTCCCGATCGCGCCTTACCATTGTGAAATGGTTGTGAATCCGTTTAGGCGACGCTTGACGATCCGACGTGGGAGCCGTCACTCATACGAGACGCGATGGCGATTCTACTTTCAACCTCGTTTTGCTGAATGAAGTACTGCCTCAAGCATCTTCATTTGGATAGTTGCTCAAACATTAAGGATGCACGATGCAATCATTACCTGCATCAGCGACGTACGAACTCACGCCTCATTCACTGAAATTTTCAGAAATCAGGATTGAGAACACCAATCGTTGCGCGTATAGATGTTTCTTCTGCCCTCGCGAAGAGATGACGCGCGACAAAGGCGTCATGCCACTCGAAGATCTCGCGTTCATCCTCGATCGCATCGGGGAACACGAAGGTCTCGTTGACCTGCATGGTTTCGGCGAGCCGCTCCTCGACAGACTCCTGCCGGAAAAGATCGCCCTGATTAGTTCGCGCTGGCCTAAGGCAGAACCTCGATTTTATTCAACACTCGGCGTGCGCGTTGAACCGGATTATTTTTCTCGACTGCTGGATGCCGGCCTGCGCCACGTTGAAGTCAGCTTCTATGGTTTCGATACCGCATCCTACGCCGATGCACACGGCGCCGATCGATATGATGTGGCGCGCGAAAATCTCGAGCGCCTGTGCGAAGCCCAGCACAAGTCCCCAGGCAAACTGAACGTAGTCGTGCGTGCCTTTCCCAAACACGACACGATTAAACAACCAGGAGCCACTGAAGAACGCTTAGCCGATTTTCAGAAATGGCTGGACCACCTCGACGTAAAAGTTTTTCGCGAACGCGACATGCACAACTATGGCGGCGGTCGCGAATACAACACGCCCGGAGCTTACACTCCATGCTCGGTGGTGTGGGGATTTCGCCGGCGGGTTTTGCAAATTACGTGGGATCTCTTCGTGATTCCCTGCTGCTTCGACTTCAATGCTGAAATCAAACTAGGCAACCTCCGCACCCAGAGCCTGGCAGAAATTTTCAGCTCCCTCCCATACACAAACTTTATCGAAGATCACATTGCAAACCGGTTGGAAGCCTATCCGGTTTGCGTTAAATGCGAACGTTGTTACCGGGCCTGACCCGGCTTCACCGCCCGACTTAACCAGGACTGACACAATTTAACCTCAGTTGTCAGACACGGAGATTTAGATCGTGGAAACAACGAACTCTAACAATCGCACGGGCGTCCTGCTCCATTGGCAGGCGCCTGACTTCACGCTCCGGTTCGCAGCCGACAATCTGCTTCCCGGTGTAATCAAGCTGGCCTGCTCTTATCCGTATCGTCATAACATCCTCGGCAGCGCGCGCGCAGGAGACTACGTTGAAAGGCTGGCTATGCAAAGTCAATCGGCAGGCGTCGGTTGGTATGTCGCCGAGCAGCACGGTGAAACTGTCGCCGCGGCGCACCTGTCGATCTACGGTTTAGGCGACGGGACCGGTCACACTCTCTGGAAGATTCGTCATCCGATGACGGCTTCCGATTCACCCGGCGACTCGCTGTCATTTCTGTTCGCTGCCCTCGTCGATACCGCCGTGAAATTGCGGCCCGGCACTGCGAAGGTCGTCATCTTCCTCAGCGAGTTTGAACGGGAAGTGATGATGCAGGCGGAGAATGCCGGGTTCCAGTGCGAAGGTTGTTTCAAAAGCTACTATCGCCTCGGCGAATCATGTTTTGTCTATGGATGTACTTCAAGCGGTAAACAATCATTATGAGTTGTCATCTTAATCCCGAGTGGCTCAACATCGACTCTGTTGTGCAGAACGAGCTCTGCACTCAATGCGGCGCATGTGTCGCGATGTGCCCGCACGACAACATCGTGCTTGAACGCGACGAACATTGGCGCTTCTTTCCTAAAGTCATCGCCGAAGAACCTTGCGTAAAACATTGCAAGAGCCTCTGCGTCGAGATCTGTTCCGGCGTTCACGAGGATAGCTCCCTGTGGAAGAAACAGCCCATCGTCGAACAGGATTACGAAGAATGGTGTGCGGGTCCGGTCGTCAAGACCTGGATCGGCTATTCGAACGACGATGGCATTCGATCGCGCGGCACGAGCGGCGGCCTCATCACCGGCCTGCTCGTCTACCTGCTGGAAACCGGCAAAATCGACGGCGCGCTGCTCGTCGGTCCAAATAAATCTCACCCGCTGGAACACGACATCATGATCGCGCGCACTCGCGAAGAGATCGAGGACGCGTGGGGCTCGAAGTATTACCCGATGCCGATCGGCAAACTCTTCAGAGAATTGATGAACAAGAAAGAGAAATACGCGGTCGTCCTGCTTGGTTGTCACATGCGCGCGCTGAGACTGATGGAGCGTCGCATTCCGCGTTTGCGCACGAACGTCGTTTTACGAATCGGCATCATCTGTGGTTACTGCTCAGGGTTCAAGGCGACCGTGGACCAGGCTCACGATTGGGGCATTCAGGATCTCACGCAGATCACACGCATCGATTATCGCGATGGAAAGTGGCCGGGTAATGTCCGCATTCAAACTCCGACTACTGACAAGGCCACCGTCATTTACAACTTTCTGGCGCGCCTGCCGTTTACGACCAACCAGCGCTGCATGATCTGTTCGGATTTGATGAATGAAACGGCCGACATCACCCTCGGCGACGCATGGTTGAAAGAGTTGACTACGCGCAAAGACGAAGGCTGGTCAGTGATGGCCGTGAGAAACCCCGCCGTCATTCCAATGATCGAGCAGGGGTGCAAGGACGGCGCGTTCTATCTGGAGGAGGTTGATTCGTCCACGTTTGTGCGCAGCCAGGAAAAGCCGATGCGTTACAAAAAACACGCGCTTAAAGTGCGTCTGTGGTTTGTCCAGAGAGTGCTGCGTCGTTCCATTCCCAATCACAATATCGATCGTTTCGAGGACGGGTTCCAAGCGAATCCCTGGAACGTCATCGGCAACCTGATCTTCATGACGACGATGACCGTCTTCTTCAAACGCGATCGACTGCGCCGGGCGATGTATAGGATCGTTCCACACAAAGTGGTGGGCTGGTACGTGTGGTCCGTGTTTCTGATGATTGCGCATGAAGGCAAGTCTTCGTTCCTTTACAAGTGGCTCCTGCGAAAGGATCCGGCCATGAATTGCGACGCATGATTTGCGAGGAGACCCCGTGACGCCGCGTATTTCAGTCGTGATAGCCTGCTTCAACCAGACGAGAGAACTCGAGCTGACGTTGACGTCTTTTCTGCAGCAGGAACTTCCCTTCTCCGACTACGAATTGATCGTCGTCGACGATCACTCCAGCGATTATTCAGCACGTGCGGTTGTAGCCAAACTCAGGAAGAAGTATCCGGAAGCCTGTGTGCTGTACGTTCGGCAGTACCGCGCAGACGGTGGCAGCTACGGATCTTCCGCGCGCGTAAAAAATATCGGACTTCGTCTCGCCCGCGGCGATTACGTCTACTTCAACAACTCCGAGATTGCGCAGGCGGGTGAAAGTCTTACCTATATTCTCAAGACGATGGATGCCGCGGACAAACCGCTTTGCCTGCGCGGACGAGTGATGGATCTACCTTTCGACGAACTCGAAAGCCGAACCCAGGCCCAGCTCGAGAGTATCTACGATCGCGTCGAACCCGAACGTGAGCGCGTTGCCACTGCCGATCACGCCGGATTAGCTGCAGTGCCTCGCGACTTACTGATCGCCGTCGGCGGAAACGACGAGCGCTTCGATTACTGGGGAAAAGAAGATCTCGATCTCGCGGCCCGGCTCAAACGCGCCGGCGCCACCTACGTCTACGATGAGAGATTGAAGTCTTTTCACATTTCACATCCGCCAAATCATGTGAAGCAAGGCGACTACATGCGCATGTGCTCCCTGCTGGAGGAGAACAACTCGCGGGAGTTGATCGAGGCAAACCGAGGCTGGCTCTGGGGAGCTCTCACGCCTGCTCCGGGCGAGACCCTCAGCGGCACGATAGTCGTGGAAGCAGATTCCGACATTGAGGATCTCGCTTCTCGTTTGGAAGCGGTGGTCTATGCTCCGCGCGCGGAAGAGTATGAAGTGCTGGTCACCTGTCTTGAGAGTGATCGGCCTGCAGTCGAGTTGCTGATCGATAATCGCTATCGCCCGTTAACCGTCATTTCACTTTCGCCTGACAGTCGCGACGAACATGAAGCGCGCATTCAGCGTCACGTGCGAACTAAAAAAGTCTCATTTGTACCTGCCGGAGCTTCCGTTGTGAGGTAATCATGAGCGACAAACCCGTTGTCGTGGGGATCAATCGGACCGCGGACGCAAGCATTTGCGTCATCGGCGGATCGCAACCTGTCTGTTCAATCCAGAAGGAACGTTACACACGACAAAAGCACCACTGGGGTGCGATGGGTGACCTGAAGAACTATTACCTCAAACACATTCCCGCGCTTCGCGAACCAATAGATGTGGTAGTCGAATGCTATTCCTCGGATCGAGAAGCAGACAAGCTCGAACAGTATCATGCCGAGTTGAAGGAAGAGCTTACGTTTCGCGACAAGCCTTTCATCGCCGGCATGTCGCATCACCTGGCCCATCTCTACAGTTCGTTTTTTCTCTCTCCATTTCGCGAAGCAGGCGTAATGGTGATTGATTTTCAGGGCAGCAGGGTCGCTGATTTTACTGAAGCGTGGCCCGGTTGCGATCAGGCGCTGCCACATTGGGTCGAAGTCAGCTCCTTCTACCGTTGTAGCCCTGACGGAATTGTGTGCCTGGCTAAACAGGTTTGGGACAATGACCGCCTGCAGCCAGCAGGGCTCGGCGCCTTCTACAACTATCTGACTCACGTCATCTTCACCGGTCGCGGCATGGAGGGAAAGGTGATGGGACTCGCGCCTTTCGGCGATCCTTACGCTCTCAATCTTCCGCCACTCGACATCAGAGGACACGAAGTCTTCATACCTGGCGCATGGCTCGAGACGTTCAGGGAACGCGAGCGTTTCGGCTATTTCAAAACCGGGCGCGGCTCGTTCACAGAGTGCGCGAATCTCGCCGCCGCCGGCCAGTTACGATTTGAAGAAGCGCAGATAAAATTAACAGAGTGGCTGCACGAACAAACGAGATGCAACGCGCTCTGTTTGACCGGCGGCACTGCTTTGAATTGCGTGTCAAACGGGCGGTTGCTCCGCGAGTCACCTTTCCGCGAGATCTTTGTTTCGCCATCGCCGCACGACGGCGGTACTGCACTCGGATGCGCGCTGTACGGCATGATAAAGATTCTCGGTGTCAGGCGCGACTTCCAAACCATCAACGACTTCCTCGCTCCTGAACCCGCGCTTGACGGTGTGGCGTCACTGCTTGCTGCGAAGCCGGAGCTGACTTACGAGCAGCCGTCAAACCTGATCGAGCAGATGGTGGACCTGATCGCAGGCGGATTGACGGTCGCACTCTTCAATGGACGCAGCGAGCTGGGACCACGTGCGTTGGGCCATCGAAGCATCCTTGCGGATCCGAGAAGTCCAACCATCAGGGCGTGGATCAACAAGCACGTTAAGGGACGAGAGCTCTTTCGGCCGCTCGCGCCTGTAGTACTGGAAGAAGCGGCTTCGAAGTTTTTCGAGATCGACCGGCCGGTACCGTTTATGCAGTTTGCAGTGAAAGTACGCCCGGAGTGGCGCGAGCTTATTCCGGCTGTCACGCACGTCGACGGTACGGCGCGGATCCAAACGGTCACGAGAGAAGAAGATCCGTTCCTCTACAACTTGCTGAAAGCATTCGAAGCAAGAACGGGAATCGGCGTACTGTTGAATACTTCTTTCAACAGGCGCGGTGAACCCATCGTCGAGACAGCGGCTGAAGCATTGGAGTGTTTCGAGCAAACGCGTCTGCACGCACTCGCGATTCCACCGTATCTTGTCGGCAAGCAGCTCGCGCCGGAGCTTCCGGATGGTGGCGAACGGGCCGAAGCGCGACTGGAGGAACTGGCGTTCGAACAAGCTGTGGCTTGAGAAATATGCTGACCGTGCTGCAACTGAGTCAGATCAATAACTCGGACCCCGTCCAGTGGGGCGGCCTCGACAGCGATAGCAATCCGGTCTACGTCCGATACAACGACGGTTACCTTTCGGTCTCGGTTGGCGCAAAGGGGGATAGCATTTTCAGCGCCGTATACGGCAACGTCGTTTTTGCTAAACAGGTAGGACCGCGAGAGTCGCACGAATTCAACTTCGAAGAATTGAAGACCGCTACCGCCGGCCTCGTCGTCTGGCCCCAACAAGAGTCCTGAGATGGCTCTGCCTCAAAAGTATGTATCGAGCTTGAAACACCAGAGCCCGCGCCGGGCAGTTGCCGTCACCTTCGACGATCTTCCACTCCAAAAAATCGATCCAAACGAACGACTCCCGCCGCTCGAAGTGTTATGCAATCTTCACGATCGACTGTTATCAGCTCTCTCCGCCTGGCGAATCCCCGCAATCGGCTTCGTTAATGAAACGCGGCTCCATGACTATCCGTGTGCGAGTGACCGCCGCAAAGTACTCGACATGTGGTTGATAGCGGGACTCGAGTTAGGTAATCACTCGTTCTCGCATGTCACGCCGGCGACCGTTCCACTCTCGCGCTACTGCGACGACGTGGTGCGTGGCGAAAGTCTCCTCGAAGTCGTGCTCGCCGAACAGAATCAAAAGCTCACATTCTTCCGCCATCCGAAATTACATACCGGTCACGATCTCGAATACAAGGAAGCACTCGAACGATTCCTTGCCGGGCGCGCATATCGAGTAGCGCCCGTTACCATCAAACACCAGGATTGGGCCTTCGCGATCGCCTATAACGGCGCCCGGAAGCGAGGCGACGAGGCATTGCGCGAACGTATCACGCAAGCATACATGGCCCATCTCGAAGCGTGTTTCAAATTCTTTGAACGGTTGTCGATGCGGCTGTTGGGATACGAATTGAAACAGGTGCTGCTGCTGCACGTGAACCAGCTCAATGCCGATCACCTGCCCGCCATCAGTGAAATGATTCAAGAGCGAGGGTACGAGTTCATTTCGTTGCCGGAGGCTTTGACTGATGTGGCGTATCAACTGCCCGATCGTTACGTTGGTATGAAAGGCCCGTCGTGGCTGCAGCGTTGGGCGATCACGAAAGGTATCGCAGTGGAAGAAGAACCGAGCCAGCCGTTAATGCTCACAGAAATACTCGCGACGATGTCGACAGGCGCGACAGTTCGTTGAGAGTTGGGCCATGAAGATGTTCCAGCCTGACCGCGGGCGGCAACCGCGTACGGCCTGACGGCCTGTATGTCTCCTGCAAGTAGTGCGGACCTGTGTCTTTCCATCCATTTCCTGAGGTCGGCCATCACGGCCTCGCGAGCGGGTGAGCCCAACCCCGTTTCAGCAGCTCGAGTCAGAGAACCGTCCCGCATCCGCTGAAAGTAACAAAAGCACGTTGAGTTGACGATGCGTGCCGTAAATGCGACGCGCCGCAAAAATTCACTGTCGCCGCCGAAGCGCATTGCCGTTGAAAATCCGCCCACTCGCTGCACGAGGTCGCGCGCTACGATTGTTGTCCCATGAACAATCGGATGTCGCTGGTGGCGCCGGTAAGCGCGGCTCACGTCAAGCGGGTAATAGATGGGGATAATCTCTTCGCCGTCTTTGAAGACCTGCCACATCTGGCAGCCAATCAACTCAGCTCCTGTCCTTTCGGCTTCGGTGAGCAGCACTTTCACGCGGTCGCCGGTGGACCAGTCATCGGCATCCTGAAACAGGTAAGCATCGCAAACAGTCTCGTCGATTACCTGTTGTGTGAGCCGGTAAGGACCACTGTTTTCAACCGCTCTCATGAGTGTCACTTGCGGGTACTTCCTCACGATATCAACCGGTGGTTCCGGAGAGCTGTCGTCGACGACCACAATACCGGCGAGTGGCTGAGTTTGCCTCACCAGGGAAGACAGGCAGTCGTCCAGCCACGGTTCGCATTTGTAATGTGGAACGATAGCAATGACACTCGAGTTAAGTGATAACGGCGCAAAATCACCCGCAGCCGGCTCAACTTCCGGCTGAGTGCTGATCGCGTTCACTGACGACCACCGAAAGTCCACCTTAGACCTTTTCGCTACTTCCGCTAAACGCATCACGTTCCAATCCAAAAACGGAATCGAAGCGCCGAGGCGCCGCACGAGCTCTGTGGATCCAAGCCAGCTCCGAACCGGAGCACCGTAAGTGCGCGCTGTCTCTTCCGGAAAAGGCATGTCAGGGACCCATACGGCGAGTGCGGATCGGTCAGCTTCCAGCACGTTCCATTGCGGCGTTGTGTAAGAAGCGCCGGCGCGAAGAAAGCCGACGGTGGTGGTTTTGACCTCGTTGAAAACATGGGCCACGCCGGCGACGGGATCTGTCGAGAGGGTAACAACCGGGAGCGGCGAAAATTGGGTTGCCAGGATTTCCCGGACCACCTCACGATCCGATTCGTCACAAACCAGCAGAATGTGTTCGCGTGCAACAGCGCAATCGTCGAGCACCAGGCGCAGACGGCGCTTCAGATCATCAGCGTCGCGGTCAGCTTCAACGATAACTGTGCCCGTATTGCTGTTCATGTCGTGGCGTGCAGATAACTCGAGTTAAGAACGTCGTCCACTTGCCCGTAGTCGAGTTTGACGATGCGGTCGGCAACGTAATAGTAGTGATCGTCGTGACTGATGACGACGATTGCTTTGTTCCGCGATTTGAGATCGGGAAGCAGCTTTTTATAAAAGATCTCCTTGAACTGCGGATCCTGATCGGCCGCCCACTCGTCGAAAATGTAGATCGGGCGGTCTTCAAGATAGGCAGTCAGCAGCGCGAGGCGCTTTTGCTGCCCCTGTGAAAGATCGGTCGTAGAGAGGGCGCCATCCTTTACCTTCACCTTGTGAGAAAGCTGCAGGGTCGAGAGGTATTCGTGAGCTTGTGAATCGAGCTGCGGGCGTTCCAGGCCCATCAAGCTGTTGAAGAGATAAAAGTCGGAGAAGACCATGGAGAAGTGTTCACGGTAAAACTCACGGTTCTCGTCCGTGATAGCCTCGCCGTTCAAACGTATTTCTCCCGCTTCAGGAACGTACAAACCGGCAATGATCTTTGCGAGCGTCGTCTTGCCACTGCCGTTGCCGCCCGTCAAAAACAGCAGTTCACCACGTTCAACCCTCATGTTGATTGGACCCAGTTTGAACGGCGTGTCTTCTCCTTCGCGCCAGTAAGTATGCTCAACGCCGTGCAGCTCGAGTGTGTCGATCAGCGGCGGGCTCGGAGGAATGGCGTGGGCGTCTTCTTCGACGCCCGAACTGCTCAACTTCAAGCCCAGTTGGTTTATACGCTCGAGCCCGACGCTCGCCTTACCGATGTTCGGCACCTGGTTCATGATGATCTGCAACGGAGTCATGATGAAAACAAGCGTCAGGGTGTAGCCGATGAGGACTTGCGCGTCGAAGTTCCAAATCATGGGAAGGCCGAACAGGATTATTCCGATGATGCTGTACATCAGCCCCTGCCCACAACTCGCCGCGAGACTGTAAATGGCAGCTCCTACACGATTGTTACTCCTGGCTGAACTCGCCGTGGAGATCAGAACTTTATTGATAAAGGTCTGCCTGCGCCGGCGATGAAGTTTGAGTTCTTTTATCCCCGCGGTGAGCGCGCGAAAGTGGCCGAAAAGAGCATCTCCATCGAGACGGGCCTGCCGGTAATAATTCATTGCCCTGAGGACCGCGAGCTGATACATGGCGATAACGAACACGATCAGCAACACGACGGCGAGCAGGGCCTTCCACGAAAGCCAGCCGAGGTATATCAAGCCACAGCCTACTACCGCCGTGTTGATGCACAGCAACGACAACATGGAAAACGTTGCCGTAATCACGGGAATATCATCGGTCAACGTGGTCATCAACCTGCGAATGCCAAACTCCTCGAGACGTCGAAGTGGAGTGGAAAGAATCTGGCGGCTGACGCGGAGTCGCAAATCGTAAAGCGCGTCCTGGGCAATGTGTGTAAGGAGCAGTTCAGTCGCGAACCTGGAGATCGGAATGAACAAACAGCACGCGAAGAAAGTAAGGACCAGGTTGGCCGGCGCATTGCCGCGCGAGTTCAGGCCGCTGTTGAGGATGCTTAGCATGGCCACATTGCTAAGGCCGCTGATGCCGCTCGCAACTATCGCGAGTGCAACGCTGCGCGGGGCGTACCTGAATAAAAAAGAGATTAGTTTCATTGTTTATCTGAGTCCATTCAGACTGCCGCCTCGCTTGTCTTTGGAGCCGCCTCCTGTTCCCGCAGCTCGGCGATAATTTCGGACATCTCCGCCACGGTCGGCGCATTGATCAGGGCCGCGAGAGATACGTTTACCTGAAAGGCTTCCGTTAACCGGTCGACCAGCAAGGTGGCTATCAAAGAGTCGCCACCCATATCGAAGAAGTTATCGTGAATACCGGCGTCCTCGATATTCAACGCGTCCTGCCACATGTGCGTAAGCTTCGTTTCCACTTCGTTGCGCGGGGGAACGTAAGGCACCTGCAAATTCGGGCGACTATGTTTCTTCCGCTGCGACTGAAACTTATTAACTTCGTCGAGAATAGGAGCGGCCGTGACGGGTGCGGCGCCGTGCTCGATCAGTGTGGGAAGGCTTCTCGTCGAGATAGCTATGCGCGGCACTCTGATACCGCTTCGCAGGACCAGGTCAAACGCCTCGGCTCCCTCCGCCGGTAAGAGGCCCACCTGGCCGGCATCAGTCGCGACGGTCCGGCTTTTGCTCAATTCGTCGAGATCGGCGACTGCTTTCGCTGTACTTCTAAAAGCCCGCAGATCGGTGATTTGCCGGAGCGTATAGTCCTGAATCTCGACGAGCTCACGTCCTTCGTCGTCCATCACGATCAGATCGTAGACGAGGGCTTCTCCGCTCTTTGCGCTATTCCGTTTGAACTTCGCGTAGCTATATATTTTCTGTGGCAGCGCGCCGTTGATCGTGATCGAATCGTAGGCCTGCGGGAGGTAAGCGCCGCTCCCCACAAGCTGCCCGAAACCGGTCGCTGCATCCATCAGGGATGGATGAAGCTCAAATAGTTTTAAGTCGCCGGCGAACTCTGAAGGCAGTTCGAGACAGGCCAGTCCTTCACCGTCAACAAAACTCAGAGACTGCACAAGGTTCTGCCATCGTGGTCCAAAGTCTTTCGACAGCGTCTCGCCCTTGAGGGTCTCGTCTCTATTGAAAGGTTGTGGAACCAGCCGCTGCAACAGCTCGGTTAACGAATGGTGCTTGACGGTATTGTTCTCGTTCCAACTTATCTTACCTTTGACATGCTCCTTCCATTCGCCGTCGCCGTTTACCCTCGCACCGGCTTTACTGACAATGCGGAAATCGAATGCGTCGTCGCGCCTTTCGAGAATGAGTCTCGCTTCCCTGACCTCATCATCTTTGACGATCAACGGAGCGAGAAACGAAACTTTTCGCATCGTGATTGTTTTGTCAGCCGCGTGTCGCGCGACGGCTGACCTGAGTAGGGCGAGGTAACCCGTACCGGGAAGAACGCCGTCACCCTGCAACCGGTGCTCGTCGAGGAACCACTGCCTGGCTGTGCTCAGCTCGATTGCGTGTACTTCGCGATCCGGTTCGTCAACCAATAACTGATCCCAGAGAGTGCCCGTGCTTTCCGCGGGCACGCCGGTATGAAGAATCTCCTGCAGGCGTTTAGAGAGTGAGGCTTTAGCGGCCTGGCCCACTCCGAGCCACGCATCCCAGTTGATTGAAAGAGTGTACTGCTCACCTCGCTGGGCCTGAGCTTCCGCAAACGCATCGAGAAAAGCATTAGCGGCACAGTGATCCACCAGGCCGAAGGCGCCCGTAATGGCGGTAAGCGATGAACACAGCACCAGGAAGTTCGAGCTGCTCGTCTTTGAGCAACTCATTGAGCACGAGCGTGCCCTTGATCTTTGGATCCAACACGCTGGTGGCCGCGGACGCGGTCTTGAGCTGGATCATGCCGCCTGGAGGAACGCCGGCGGCGTGGATCACGCCATCGATTTTGCCGAACTTTTCGTGAGTCTCATTAATGACGCGCTTCATGTCCTCACGCGACGTAACGTCCGCGCGTGCTATGAACACTTCAGCCCCCAGGGCCTGCAGCACCTGGAGCTTCTCAATCTGTTGCCGAACTTCGTCGTCTTCGTCGTGGTTGGAGAGCCGGGTTGCCCATTCAGAAATGTCCGGAAAGGCAGACCTGCCAACCAAAACCAGCCGTGTTCGAACCTGCCGTGCAATGTGTTGGGCCAAAGTCAAACCGACGCCGCCGAGTCCGCCCGTGATCAGGTAGACGCCGCCTTCTCGAAACACAAACTCCGTGTTCTTCGTCAGGCTGAGCTTTTCATAGCTGCGCAGCCAGCGATGATTTCCACGATAGGCGATCAGCGGTTCAGGTTTTTCGATTGCCAGCTCGGAAAGAAGTTGTTGCGTCAAAGCGTCCCGCAGGCGTGGTTCGCCGGGAACAATTATGTCGAGAGCCTGGCACGTGAACTGTTGGTACTCCTGCGGAATCACTTTGCATGGTCCAAGTATGGCAGCCTTCGACGGGCAGAGCCGGTCTTCACCGGTGACGGAGTGTAGACCGTTTACGACAACCATCAGCCGTACGGGCTGACTCAGATTCAAATTGCCTGCCGCCTGGGCCAGAAAGATGAGACTAAAGAACCCACGTTGGAGGTGTTTATCGCTGGAATCGATATGAGTTTCCGCAACGTCGCCGGCGGTAACGTTCCAAAAGTGACAGATTACGTCCGGAAGTTTTCCCAGCGTGTTCGAGCCGGCTCAGAAGCGTTTTGTAATCGTCGTCATGTTTCGGATTGAGCAGAAACGTCTCGTCGTCGAGCTTCACGAAGTGTTCACCGACCCCGACACGCACAACCGCCTGGTCCATGTCGCGCAGGCTGTCGATTAAACTCGCGCTTACGCCGCACTCGTCTTCGAAGATCAGATAGGTCTGTTTCTTATCGACTACAGCACTGCGATAAGGAACGGGAAGCGCTTGCTTCCAAACCGGAACGTAAAACCAATCAGCCACATCCTGCGCCTTGTCGAGACTCGGCAAATGATGGCCGGCTTGTTCAACGTTCTGCTTCACCGGCTCCACCCAACACCGTTGGCGCTCGAACGGATAACTCGGCAACGGGACACGCAGGCGCCGTTCTCCGTCATAGAAGCCGGCCCAATCGATTTCGCATCCTGCCAGCCAGAGACGTCCGAGAGTCGTTAACAAAAATGCATCGTCCGACTGTTGATCGTAGGAATGCCGCAACGACGAAAGGACTAAACCGCCGTCAGTCTGCCGGTTCTTCGGGTGCTGCATCGCCCACGCGCCAAGCGTTTGGCCGGGCCCGACTTCGAGGAGTAAACGTTCCGCGCCTCGCCATAACTCCTCGATGCCGTCGCCGAACAGAACCGCGCGGCAAAGGTGCCTGGCCCAATACTCAGGACTCGTAGCTTCCTTCTCAGTGAGCCATGTTCCAGTCGAATCAGAGATGAGCGGAATGTTTGGCGCACTGAGTTTAGTATTCCGGATCAGCTCGATAAACGAATCGACAACCGGTTCCATCAGGTGCGAGTGAAAAGCGTGGCTGGTTTGCAGACGACGCACGACGACACCTCGTTGCGCGAGCGCCGTTTCCAAATCACTCACCGCCTGCGTTGCACCCGAGACCACACACACGCCTGGACCATTGATAGCGGCAAGGCTGAGATCTTTGCCCAGCAGTGGCTCCACTTCATGACTCGGCAGCGAGATCGCGAGCATCGATCCTGCCGGCAACTCTTGAATGAGCTGTGCTCTTTTCACGACCAGCAGCAACGCATCTTCGAGCGACCACACGCCGGCGAGGCACGCCGCGACGTATTCGCCAACGCTGTAACCGATAAGAGCCGCCGGCTGAATTCCCCATCGCCGCCAAAGTTGCGCGAGCGCGTATTCAATGACGAACAACGCCGGCTGGCTGAATACCGTCTGATTGAGCCTGCGCGTCGCTTCGTCATCCTGCTGCGGGCCGCGCAGCATTCGCCGCAGATCTAAACCGCGGCCGGGGGCGGGCTTGCTCGCCGCTGAGGCCGACGCCTGCTTCCACTCCGGATAGATAACGTCGCGTAAATCGCTGCCGAGGTGCTCCTTTAAAAATTCGCAACAACGATCGATATCGGCCCGAAAACTCGACTCATGTTGATAGAGGTCCCAACCCATGTTCACGTAGTGATTTCCGAGTCCCGGGAACATGAACGCGACCGAGGGGCGGTTTGTATCCTGGTAGCGCGTGAAGACCCGTTTTGGATCGCGCGACTCGAGTGCTTTGACGAGCTCGTTAACGTCACGACAGGTCGCGAAGCGGCGGTGTTCGAAATTCCTTCGTCCGATTTTTAACGTGTAAGCGACGTCGGCGAGATTTACGTCCGGGTGTGTCCTTATATATAAGGCCAGATTATCCGTGGCGGTTTCGAGCGCCGCCGGGGTCTTTGCGGAGAGCGTGATTAATTGCCAGGGTTTCGACTGCCCCGAAGGCGCCGTCTCCGGTGCTTGTTCGACAACTACATGGGCGTTGGAACCACCAACGGCAAAAGCGCTGATGCCGGCGCGGCGTGGTTCGGCAGTCCATTCATTTAACTCCGAGTTGACGTAGAAGGGACTATTGGCGAAGTCGATCTCCGGATTGGGCCGTGTGAAATTGAGGCTCGGAGGCAGTGTCTTGTTTTCGAGTGCCAGGACGGTCTTGATTAAACTCGCGACGCCCGCCGCCGCATCCAGGTGTCCGATGTTTGTCTTGACTGACCCGAGTGCGCAGAACTGTCGTTTGTCGGTCGCGGCCCGGAACACTTGAGAGAGCGCAGCGACTTCGATCGGATCTCCCATCGGCGTTCCCGTTCCGTGCGCCTCGACGTAAGTGATGGTTTCAGGTTCGACCTGGGCCACTGCCTGGGCCATGGCAATTACTTCGGCCTGACCATCGACGCTCGGGGCCGTGTAGCTGACCTTCAAAGAGCCGTCATTGTTGATCGCCGATCCCCTGATGATCGCGCGGATGTGATCTCCGTCGTCGATTGCGTCCTGCAGCCGCTTCAGCACTACTGTACCGACGCCATTGCCACTGACTGTTCCCTCCGCATTGACGTCGAACGCGCGGCAATGCCCATCCGGCGAGAACACGCCTTCGTGCGACAGGTACCCCGACTTCTGCGGCGTCAGGATGGAGACACCGCCTGCGAGCGCCATGTCGCATTGGTAACTGACCAGACTTTGACACGCGAGATGCACTGCAACGAGGGAAGTTGAACAGGCGGTCTGCACGTTGACTGCCGGACCTCTCAGGTTCAGCTTGTATGCAACCATAGTCGTGAGGAAATCCTTATCGTTGAGTATTCGCAGTTGCAGTGGTCCGGCTACGGCAACGATCTCACGGTTCGGCAGGAGATGCCGCAAGAGATACTGGCCCAGGCTCATTCCTCCAAAAATCCCGATCACGCCTGAATAGGTGTGCGGATCGTAGCCGGCGTTCTCCAGCGATTCCCAGGAGTTCTCGAGGAAGAAACGAAACTGAGGATCCATGATCTCAGCTTCTCGCACACTGAGATTGAAGAAAGCGGGATCAAAGTATTCGATGTTTTCCACCACCCCGCGCGCGGGTACGTAAGCCGACGACTTGATCAAGTCAGGCTCGACTCCGTAGGCGAGTAGCTCGTCTTCAGTAAATCTCGAAATCCCCTCCACGCCCCCGCGCAGGTTCTCCCAGAACTCGTGCAGGTTGCCGGCGCCCGGAAAGCGGCCCGCCATGCCAATGATGGCAACACTCTCGACTGGATAATCATCGTGACTCATGAGGTTTGTTCCTTACTTCCAAAGACTGCCGGCGGCGGCTGGCTGCTTCCTGTTGCTTTCGCGCGCGATCGTGAATCTGCGATAAAGCTGTTTCACTCAGCGTCGTAATCGGAATCCTGCTTGCAAACACGTTGTATAGAATCGACTCGCGATAATGATCGTCCTGTTCAATGTTTACGCGATAACCTTTTGCTTCCAGCAGCTCAGTCACTTGCCGCAAACGGCCTTCAAAGTCATGTACTTCGATCACAATCTGCCTGATCGCGGGCCAATCCTGCGGCGCGATGCCGTTCACAACGTCCAGCTCGCTTTTCTGCACGTCAATCTTCAGCAAATCGATGCGGTCCAACTGCTCTTCGCGCATGACTTCCGACAACGTCCTGAGCCTGCACTCATACGTTTCACTCTTCAGACGCTCGGCGAGCAACGCTTCCGCGTGTCGCATGATCCGATCCATTCCCGTGATTCCCTGTCGCAACTGGTTTGACATGATGCCTCGTAAGGCTTCCTTCTCCTGGTCCAGGTCGGCGTAGAAGGAGGACATGCCGGAACTGTTCGGATAGAAAGTAAAAGGCGTAACCTTCTCCTCATTCGACAGACCGCAGTTGAAGAGTTTGGCGTCGCTTGCGTACCGCGAGGCGTTCTGTCGCAGGATCTCGAACAGTGGCGGCGCCGGTTCAAACGAATAGCTTTTGATACGCCGGCGGTGCTGATGAACGAAGAGAGTAAAAAGCCCGATATTCGCGCCTACGTCAAAAACGCAGTCTCCGTCAGAAAGCACAATCCCGTGTTTGACGTAGATCTGTTTTTCAAAAATATCGTGGTAGAAAAACTCCACCTCCGCACGGCTCTGATAAGCAATCTCGATCCCGTTAGGCAGAACAAAACTGCGCGTTTGTGTCTTCGGTGCTTCTTTGTGGCTTGCTTGTATCACCTAATTCGTGATCTCCAGCCTGAGGTAATCAGGAAACCGCTGAATCTCCGACAAGTTATGCTGCAGCACCGTTTTCGCGGGACCACGTTCAATTTCCCTGAAGCCGGCGAATTTGTACGTCACATACATCATGCGATTCCGATCGTTTGGAACGAAGTCGGCCCGCACCGCCTTAACTGATTCGCGCGCTCGTCGCAGGACGTGACTGATCAGGACGCCTCCGACTCCTCGCGACATCACACGACACGACATCAACAGGAGTTTGATGGTCCAGTATTGCGGTCCGCACTCGACCAGGACCAACCCGATTTTTCCGTAACTGCCAAACTTGTCCTCGAGTCCCGCGATTAGCAACTGGTGCTGTTGCGATTGACGGAAGTGATCGAGCTCTTCATAGGAATAAGTTATTCCCGTCGTATTGAGCTGATTCGTGCGACGTGTCAACTCTTCCGCGCGAATCAAGTCGGCTTCGGTAGCCGGCGCGATCGTTAACGCCATCCCGAGGCTGGTGAGAAACTCTTCAGCAGTGCCGACAAATTCAGCCTCTATGCGGTCGCGTTCGACCGCGCTCGAATACAGGTGGCGCCTTCGCTTTGAATCGTCGCTGATGAAAGCCGGCTTCAAGCGCGGCATGTCAATTAACTGCTCGAGCGCCGCGGCATCGATACACTCGACCTGCGGCAGTGAGAACCCCACTTCATTTCGCTCAAATGGATCGTCGTCGACCAGCGCGAGCGCGTCGAGACCGAGATTGAACGATTTCGCGATCGTTTCGAGTGAAAACACCTTCGAATTCCAGTTAATCTGCGGGTGCAGAAAAAACTCGCCCAAGCCAAACTCGTTCAGTTTCCGGATCGCGTGATCGTGATCGTTCTTGCTGGCTATCGATTGCAGGATCCCGCGCTCGTCGAGCGTCCGGATGATCTCGCGTACTCGCGCGTTCAACTGCACGTCATCATTTTCGAGCAGCACGCCTTGCCACAGCGTGTTGTCGAGGTCCCAGACAAGACATTTGATCTCGGACACACGCGGGCGCGCGTGTTCGATTCCGGATTCTATTTTGCGCGCCAGTTCTTCCATCTCGTGTCAGCTCATCGAACCCGCCTCTCGTGCCGCGGGCTTTCTCTGTTGCCTCGCGTGGGCCAACTCCCTTCTTTGACTTGCCGCTTCGCTGCGCTTACTCGCCCGCTCCTGTGTGTGCGTAAACGCCGGCTTCTCTTCAACGCCGCCGGCGGCAGCTTCCAGGTACCGGGCCAGCTCACGTATGGTCGGATGCCTGAACATTTCCACTACCGGAATGCTTCGTTGCAAAGCTTCACGAAGCCGGCTGTTAACTTCCACCAACCGCAGCGACGTGCCGCCCGCTTCGAAGAAGTTGTCGTCAATCCCAACCTGATCCACCTTCAGGACCTCGCGCCAGGATTGTGCGATCACGCGTTGCACATTCGTTTGGGGCGCCACGTACTCAGTTCTCAACTCGGCCGGCAGTTCCAGCGGTGATGGCAAAGCAGCGCAAGTCAACTTTGCCGTTTGGGGTGAGCGGCAGCTCGGGCAGCAACGTGAACGTGGAAGGGACCATGTAGGCCGGCAGCTCGCGTTGCAGGTAACTGCGCAACTGCCCAATCGAGAGCTCGCCATTGCTCGTCAAATCAGTTTCAGCTTCGAGTGACCGGCGCCGTTCGTGGCTAATGGCATACAGCATGTAAAAATTCAGCTCGGAACCAGCCACTTGACGATCGACTCTGACAATCTCCTCGACGGTAAACTCGAAGTCATATTGTTTAAGGAGGGCCGAGATCTGCTCGAGCAACTCGCGGCTGTCCACCTCCATAACGATCTGTTTGACCTTCGCCCAGTCTTGTTCCTGGAGACCGGAAAGAACGTCGAGCTCGCTCTTCTCGACGTCGATTTTCAGCAGGTCGATGCTGTCGACGCCGTATTCATCAATGACGTCCGAAAGGGTGATCAACGGACATGTATATGTCTCGGCGACAAAGAGGTCTTCCATCAGCCGATTTAACTCGTCGTCGTCAAGGATGGCGCGCTGTTCCTCGGAGCCCTGTTCGCGCAGGTAGCTCTCGATGATGGCTTTAGTCGTTCTTTTGTCCGCGCCGGCAGTGGAGCTGCGACCGGACAGGCCCGGCATCTTCGGATAGAAAGTGAACTCTGCAACTCCTTTCTGGTTTGATACTCCGGCTTTGAAGAGCTCGGCGTTCAGGCCGTACAGCGCGAGGTTGGTTCTGAGCAGATCAAATGTTTCCGGGATTGGTTCGAAAACAAAACTCTTCAGGTTTTTCCGTTTCTGATTGGCAAAGAGAGTGAACATGCCGACGTTTGCGCCCACGTCGAAGATGCAGTCGCCGTCGCGGAGCGTGATGCCATGGCGCAGGTACGATTCGTTTGCAAAGATCTCGCGATAGAGCACGGTGGCGCGATGTCCGCTCGAATGAGCTATCGTCATTCCGTTCGGCATCGTGAAATGCGAGCGATCGCCAAGAAGATGTTTGGCTTCTGAAGCAGCGACCAGTTGCAGGTGTTGGGCCTGTCCGTTGCCCTCGGGAACTACGTATGCGAGCAAGCGGTTGTCGCCGGCGGTTTCAGTACGAGCAGTCACTACCGCATCCTTAACACCGGGATGCTGCCGCATCACGCTTTCGATCTCGCCGGCTTCGATGCGATGTCCGCTAATCTTGATCTGGTGGTCCACGCGGCCGTGAAACTCGATGTTTCCGTCAGGCAGGTAACGGGCCAAGTCGCCCGTGCGATACATTCTGGAGCCCGGCTCGCGGGCGAAAGCATCGGGCACAAATCTCTCGGCTGTTAATTCAGGAAGATGCAGGTATCCCCGCACGACGCCAAGGCCGCCGATGTAAAGCTCGCCGACTACGCCGGCCGGAACGGGCTGCCAGCGATCGTCGAGGATCCGTATCCGTGTGTTGGCCACAGGCTTGCCAATCGGAACTGTGGTCTCAACGCGATCGACCTTGTAAGAGGTGGACCAAACGGTTGTCTCCGTTGGGCCATACATATTAAGCAACTTACCCGGCACTATTTCTTGCAGTTGCTGTGCAAGGGCGACCGGTAGCGCCTCTCCTCCAACCAGCACCTGTTGCAACGTCTGTAAAGAAGCGACGGATTCCGGCTCGGCGAGCAGTATTTTCATCATCGACGGCGTGCACTGGAGATGCGTAACCCGATGATGCTGAATTTGCTCCGCGATGCTGTAATGACGTTGCGACTCTGCCGGTCTTCTGTTGCTGTCCTCACGCAATCGATTCAGATGAGGCAGGTTAGCCAGCACCTCCTCCTCCGCAACACCGAAATCGATCAGGCACGCTATTTCGTCGATGCCGATGGTCTTGAGTTTCTCGATCATCTCGCGACTGCTTTCGGGTGTTCCCAACAGCGCGCTGGTTTCGAAATAGCGATCGAACGCGTGCGCCAGAATCGCCTGCATGTCGTGTTCACTTAGACTTTCAGAGTCGAGATCGCGTCCCAGCGATCGTGCGGAGGTGCGCAAAAGATTGACGGCGGTGGACAGGTAATTAGTAAAAGGTCCGTACACGCTTTGGCGTACTCTCTCGAGGTCATCCGAGACAAACGTGTGGACCATCAGGGTGACGTGTCCGGACCCTTTCCGGTTCGGATCCTCACGCCAGGCGGCGCGATAAGCAGCGATCTTGCCGGCCAACTCTGCAACTGTTTGCCCAAGTAAATGAGTGAGGAGATTGGCGCCCAACCGGCCTGCTGACTTGAATGTCTCAGGGTTACCCGCGGCCGTAATCCAGATCGGCAACTCCGGCTGCACCGGACGCGGATGAATCGCGACGTCGATCTCGTTTCCAGCGCCGCCTACTCGCCGGATCGATTCTCCGCGCCAAAGCTTTCGCACGGTCTCGATCTGCGTGTACATCACCTCGTGACGCGTTTCGTAGTTGGCTGGAGCCAGGACGAAATCGTTGGCATGCCAGCCCGACGCAAAGGAGACGGCGACGCGCCCGTGCGAAAGGTTATCGACCATGGCCCACTCTTCCGCGACCTGGAGCGGATCGTGGAGTGGAAGGACGACGCTGCCGGCCCTGATTTGAATGTGCCGCGTGACGGCGGCAATGGCGGCGCTCGTGATCGCGGGGTTCGCGTAAAGACCACCGAACGCGTGAAAGTGGCGCTCAGGAGTCCAAACAGCAGCGAAGCCGTTTTGATCGGCAAACTTCGAACCTTCGATCAAGAGGCGGTAACTGTCTTCGCGTTGCTGCTCTTCGCTGGCAAAGTAAAAGAGACTGAACTCGATCCCTTTTTCGAGTGCGTTGCTGCGCCGCGCGGGGAGTCGATTCTGTTCGGCTTGAATCACTACTTTGAAGCCATGCGTGAGGGTCCAGAAAATCTCCAGCACTGAAATGTCGAAAGAGATGCTCGTGAGTGCGAGCCAACAATTTTCAGCAGTCTTCTCGATCCGCTGATCCATTCCGGCGAAAAAGTTAACGACGTTTTGATGGCTGACGGTGACTCCCTTCGGCCGGCCGGTCGAGCCGGAAGTGTAGATGACATATGCGAGGTTCTCAGGCTGTATCGCAACGCGCAGCTCTGCGTCACTCTCCTGCTCGATGTCGCTCCAATCTTCATCCAGGCAAACTACTCCCGCCCTAGTCTCTCCCAGCCGTTCACGCAACCGCGCCTGCGTCAGCAACACGCTCACACCGGCGTCCGCGAGCATGTAGCTCACGCGCGTTGCCGGGTACTCGGGATCGAGCGGCACGTAGGCGCCACCCGCTTTCAGCACCCCCAACAGTCCCACCACCATCTCCACCGACCGCTCCACGCATAATCCCACCAGCACTTCCGGCCCGACACCCAGGCCCCGGAGATAATGCGCGAGCTGATTGCTGCGCCGGTGCAACTCCGCGTAACTGATCTCTTCCGTCTCATACACCAACGCCGTTGCTGCCGGCGTGCGTGCCGCCTGTTCCGCAAACAACTCCGCTACGTTCTCGCCTCGCACCGGCTGCTCCGTCGCGTTCCACTGCCACAGGATCTGGTCCAGTTCGCTCGCCTCCAGCATCGCGAGGTCTCCGATGCACTGGGCCGGATCACTCAGCATGGCGGTGAGCAAGCGCTCATAGTGCGTCACCATGCGCGTTATCGTGGTGTCGTCAAAAAGGTCCGTGTTGTACTCAACATGAAGAGCGAGGTGCGAATCGTGTTCTTCCACCGCAAACGTCAAATCGTATTTAGCCGTACTGCTCTCGATGTTGACTGGCGCGATCTCCAGGTCAGTGAGTTTCAGCGTTTCTTTTGGCGTGTTGTTGAGAGCAAGCATCACCTGAAACAGTGGTGAATGACTGAGGTTTCGTTCCGGTTGCAACTCTTCGACCAGTCTCTCGAACGGAACTTCCTGGTGCATGTAGGCACGCAGCGCCACTTCGCGAACCCGTTTCAGCAACTCCCTGACGGTCGGCTCATGGCGCAGATCCGAACGCAACACAAGCATGTTGATAAAGAGACCGATCAATGGTTCCGTGGCCTCGTGGTTTCGTCCGGCTATGGAGGTGCCGACGGCGATGTCCTGTTGGCCTGAGTAACGGGCCAACAGAATGTTGAAGCCGGTCAGCAATGTCATGAAGAGAGTGACTCCTTCACGATGACTGAACGCCTGGAGTTCATGGCTAAGCGAGCGGTCTAAGGTGAATGATCGCAACGTGCCGCGAAACGTCTGAACGGGAGGACGCGGCCGATCGAGCGGCAAACCGATGACCGCCGGCATCTCCACCAACTGTTGCTTCCAGTAGGCAAGGTCATCTTTCAGCGCCTCGTCTTGAAAACGCTGCTGCTGCCAGTAGGCATAATCGGTGTACTGGATGTGAAGCTCCGGAAGCGACACGGGTGTGCCGCGCGTATCGGCTTCGTAGCCCTGCGTTACTTCGCGAATGAATACGTTTGTGGACCACGCATCGGCAACGATGTGATGCATGGTCACGAGCAGCACGTGCGACCTCGGATCGAGACGCAGGAGCTGAACGCGGAGCATTGGACCACGCGCAAGATCGAACGGCCGCCGCGCTTCCTCTTTAATCAGCCGGCGCGCTTCGGCTTCACGTTCCTGCAGTGGGAACGTCTCGAGATCGACAACCGGCAGTTGCAGCTCCGTGTCGTCGCTAACTGTGACGCGGGGTCTTCCGTCCAGCCCATCAAACCGCAATCGCAGGACTTCGTGGCGGTTGATGACATTTTGCAAACTTCGTTGCAGCGCCGGAACATTTAATTCGCCCGTCAGACGCACCGCCGCCGGCAGATTGTAAAAAGAACTGCCGGGCTGTAACTGATCCAAAAACCAAAGCCGTTGCTGCGCGTAAGACATGGGCAACTCGACTCCCGCTGGCCGCGGCGCCAGAGGTAATGGCTCCACTGCTCTCTCTCGCATCGCTTCCGTGATCGTTTGTGCGAACTCGCCGAGCGTGGGCCGTTCAAACAGACTGCGCAACGGCACTTCGACGTGGAACGATTCACGAATACGCGACATCAATCGCATTGCGAGTAACGAGTGACCGCCCAGCTCGAAGAAGTTGTCCGCGGGGCCAACGTCTCGCACGTTCAGCAATCCCGCCCAGATGCTGCTCAACAAACTCTCGATCGGAGTCAAAGACTCACTTGGCGCGCTCGGGCCGGCGGTGTGCGGCCGCTCGATCGACGAAAGCGCGGCGCGATCGACCTTTCCGTTCGGCGTCAAAGGCATTGCTTCGAGCAGCACGACCGACGATGGGACCATGTAGCCAGGCAATCGTTCAGCCAGGTAGTTGCGCAAATCAGTCGCGGATAAAGCTGCCCCACCGGCCTTCGGTACTGCATACGCGACGAGTGCGCTTGCATCGGGCGTCGGGCATACAGCCGCATCCTGCACCGCTGGATGCTCTGCCAGTGCGGTTTCGATCTCGCCCGGTTCGACCCGATAACCACGTACCTTTAGCTGCCGATCGACTCGGCCGAGAAACTCGATTTCACCCCCGGAAAGAAACCGAGCGCGGTCACCCGTCCGGTAAAGTCTGCTGCCGGGCCGGCCAAACGGATTCGGAACGAATCGCTCCGCGGTCGGTGCTGGTCCATTGAGATAACCGCGTGCAAGACTGACGCCGCCGGCGTACAACTCACCGCCTGCGCCTACGGGCGCGGGCCTGAGTTGATTGTCGAGAATGTAAAGCTGAGTGTTGGCTATCGGCGTACCGATGGGCACACGTTCGCGTTGCTCATCCCTTCGGCAGTCCCAAACGGAAACGTCGATAGTAGTTTCAGTTGGTCCATACTGGCAGTGCAGGCTTGCAGCCATGCGAGAATGAAAATCGTTCTGCAGGTCTACGGTGAGAGTCTCGCCTCCGCAAAAGACGTGTCGCAGTTGCTTACACGAGTCGAATCCGGGCTCCTGAACCACCACTTGCAGCAGCGCGGGTCCGAAGTGAACGATGGTGATCTCCTGCTCGGCCATTGTTCGGACGAGGTAAGCGCTATCGCGCTCTCCGCCGGGCGCAGCCAACAGCAGCCGCGCGCCTGCGAGTAGCGGCGCAAAGATCTCCCAAACAGAGATGTCGAAACTGAGCGACGCTTTCTGAAGAAAGCAATCGGAGGCCGTCAGCGGGTAGACCTGTTGCCGCCACAGCAGGTGATTGGCAAGCGCCTCGTGTGTTACCAGAACGCCTTTCGGGCGGCCGGTCGAGCCGGAAGTGTAGATGACATATGCGAGGTTCTCAGGCTGTATCGCAACGCGCGGCTCTGCGTCACTCTCCTGCTCGATGTCGCTCCAATCTTCATCCAGGCAAACTACTGCCGCCCTAGTCTCTCCCAGCCGTTCACGCAACCGCGCCTGCGTCAGCAACACGCTCACACCGGCGTCCGCGAGCATGTAGCTCACGCGCGTTGCCGGGTACTCGGGATCGAGCGGCACGTAGGCGCCACCCGCTTTCAGCACGCCCAACAGTCCCACCACCATCTCCACCGACCGCTCCACGCACAATCCCACCAGCACTTCCGGCCCCACACCCAGGCGCCGGAGATAATGCGCGAGCTGATTGCTGCGCCGCTGCAACTCCGCGTAACTGATCTCTTCCGCCTCATACACCAATGCCGTTGCCGCCGGCGTGCGTGCTGCCTGTTCCGCAAACAACTCCGCTACGTTCTCGCCTCGCACCGGCTGCTCCGTCGCGTTCCACTGCCACAGGATCTGGTCCAGTTCCCGCGCCTCCAGCATCGCGAGGTCGCCGATGCGCTGGGATGGATTGGCCGCGATACTCGACAACAAGCGTTGCCAGTGTGCTGCCATTCGCTGGACCATCTCCGGATCGATGACGGCCCGGTTGTAGTTGAAACTACCCTCGAGCGTTCCATTCAGGTCCACCAGATTGAGCGTGAGATCAAACTTGGCGGTGTCGGCGTCCGTATCCAGTGGCTTCACACTGAGCCCGGCGAGTTGCAACTGTTCCTGCGGTGTACTGTTCAACGCAAACATCACCTGAAACAGCGGCGAGTAAGTTAAGTTTCTCTCGGGCTGCAAATGTTCGACGAGTTTTTCAAAAGGCAGCTCTTGATGCGCGTAAGCGTCGACGGCGGTCCGGCGTCCCTGCGCGAGCAATTCTCGAAACGTCTGATCTTTGGATTGCTGGGTGCGCAGCACGAGCGTATTGACAAAAAAGCCGATCGAGTCTTTAGTTTCCGGTCTGGTGCGACCGGCTATGGGCGTTCCAACCAGGATGTCGTCCTCACCCGTGTAACGTTGCAGCAGCACGGTGAAACTCGCCAGTAGCGTCATAAAGAGAGTGACGCCTTCATCGCGGCTAAGTTTTCGTACCGCATCGCTCAACTGATCGGAAACGTTGATGTGTTCCCTGGCGGCTTGAAATTTTTTGCCGGCGCGGAGCGAGCGGCCGGCGGATAACTCGAGTATGGGCGGCGCTCCTGCCAGTTGTTCCTGCCAGTAGCTGAGTTCATGGTCCAGTATCGCGCCGGTCAATTTTTGTCTTTGCCAGACTGCATAATCCGCATACTGAACAGCGGGTTCGGGCAACGGCGATTTCTCGCCTCTGCCATAGGCGCTGTAGAGGACATTCAGTTCGCGCAGCAGAACACCGACGGACCACGCATCGCCGACGATGTGATGCATCGTCATGAGCAAAACGTGCTCGTCAGGGCCGAGACCCAGCACTGTCGCGCGAAAGAGTGGAGGCGCCTGAAGGTTGAAAGGACGGCGTGCTTCTTCTGCACTCAATTCTCGTACGCGCTGCTCGCGCCCCTGCGAATTCAGTGCCTGCAGATCCAGAACGGGAATTTCCAGCTCGAGCGCCGGCGCGATCAGTTGGACCGTCTCGCCATCAGCCAAACCAAACGACGTGCGCAACGACTCATGACGCCGCACGATCTCGTTGAGGCTCCGCTCCAGCGTCGCAAGGTCGAGTGGACCGTCGAGATGAAACGCCGCCGAGATGTTGTGATGTGCATTATCAGGTTCCAACTGGTCCAGGAACCACAAGCGCTCCTGCGCGAAAGACGCGGGAAGGACAAAGAATTCCGTTACCGGTGATGTCTCTGCGTGTTTCATTGTTTTCTGAGACTCCCCGGCAGATTGATCGATTGCGGAGAAGCTACCGTCGTTCGATATTGCTCCCGGCCGAGAGGTACGATCGGTTCTTCGGCCCCTTTGTTCTGTGCCAGTAAACTGTCGATCAATTCAGACTGTTGCAGGATCGTGGCAGCCTCGAAGATTCCACGCAGCGACAGGTCGATGCGGAAAGCCTCGTTTATTTTCCAGGTTACCTGTGTGGCGAGAAGTGAGTGGCCTCCGACTTCGAAAAAGTTGTCGTTGAGGCTGACATTTCGTAATCCAAGCGTCTCGCGCCAAATGCCTGCCAGCGCTTTCTGCGTTTGCGTCTCGCAGCTCATGAAAGCATGGACCAGCTCGGGGCTGCTTTCGGGTGGCGGCAGAGAGTGGGGATCGATCTTACCGTTGCGCGTGAGGGGAAACTTTTCGAGCCCGACGAACGCGGCCGGGATCATGTAACCCGGCAGCCTGCTTTTTAAATGTTCGCGTAACTCTTTCGCCGAGACTTTCTGTTGCTCGATCGGGACGATATAGGCAACGAGTCGCGCTTTTATTGTGTGCGGCTCGAAAACCGACACGAGGCAATCGGAGACGGAGTGATGCTCGCGCAGGGCCGCTTCGATCTCGCTGACTTCGATACGATAGCCACGCAGCTTCACCTGCCCGTCAGTTCTGCCGACAAATTCGATTTCTCCGTTTGCCAGGAAACGCGCCTCATCTCCCGTGTCGTAGATCCGTTGGCCGGGTTCTTCACTGAACGGATTGGGAATAAACTTCGCGGCCGTCAAATCCGGAGCGTTGCGATAGCCACGCGCGGCTCCGATCCCACTCGTGTATAACCTGCCCCTGACACCACGCGGCACAGGCTGCAAGTGATCGTCGAGTATGTAAACTTTTGTATTTGCGATCGGCCGCCCGATAGATGGCAATTTTTCCGGCGACTCCACGGCGGGAACAGGTCCTGCGGTTGCTACTACCGTCATCTCCGTTGGCCCATAGTTGTTAACGAGTTCAAAGGCATGATGCGCGGTTGGATGGCCCGTGAGCCGGCTACCACCCGTCAACAGGACTCGTAAAACCGTAACCTGCGGCCATTCAAGTTGCACCAGTTGCTCAGTCAAAGGTGTCGGGACAAAAGCTATGGTGATGGATTCCGCGACAAGCCAATCGCGAAGCAGATCGGGAACAACACGAGTTTCCTCGGGTGCGACGTGCAGGCTCGCTCCCGCAGCGAGGGCAGGCCAGATTTCAAACACGTGAGCATCGAAAGCGATTCCTGCAACCTGCGAGGCTCGATCAGTTTCGCTGACACGGTAGTAAGTGATGTACCAGGAGATGAGATTTACTAACGAGCGTTGCGAGATCTGTACGCCCTTAGGCCGGCCCGTCGAACCGGAAGTGTAGATGACGTAGGCCAGATTTTCAGGCTGCGTCACAACGCGTAGGTTCGTTTCACTCTCTTTCTCGATCCGGCTCCAGTCGTCATCCAGACAAACTACCGCGCAATTTGTTTCCGGCAGCCTGCTACGCAATCGCGCCTGGGTCAGCAACACACTCGCACGTGCGTCTGAAAGGATTTGGCTCACTCGTCCGGCCGGATACTCCGGATCGATCGGCACGTAGGCGCCGCCCGCTTTCAGCACTCCCAACATTCCCACGACCATCTCGGCCGAACGCTCTAAACACATTCCCACCAGCACTTCCGGTCCTACTCCAGCACGCCGCAGGTAATGAGCAAGCTGATTGCTGCGCCGCTCCAACTCGCCATAACTCAAACGCTCACCGCCGCTGACTACCGCCATCGCGTCCGGCGTGCGCGCCGCCTGCTGCGCGAACAGTTCGTGGATCGTTGTCTCTGCCGGATAAGGCGCGGCCGTCGCGTTCCACTCTTCCACCTGCTGCCGCACTTCACTCCCACTCAGCAACCGCAACTCCGATACCCGCTGCTCTGCATCCGCCACTACCGCCCGCAACAGCCGTTCATAGTGCTCCACCAGCCGCACCATGCTTTCGGCTTCAAACAGGTCCACGCTGTAGGTCAACACTCCGCGCAGCTCGTCTCCTGCCTCTTCCATCAACAACATCAAATCAAACTTCGTCGTCCCGCCGTCAAACTCTTCTAACTCCACACTCACTCCGCCTAACTCCAATTGCTCCTGCTCTACGTTGTTCATTCCAAACAACACTTGAAATAGGGGCGTGTGGCTCAGGCTCCGCTCCACCTGCAACTCTTCCACGAGCCGCTCAAACGGCACCTCCTGATGCTCGTATGCTCCCAGGCATACCTGCCGCACCCGCTCCAGCAGTTCGCGAAAACTCCGCCGCCCGTCCAGTTCCACCCGCAGCACCAGCGTGTTCACAAAGAAGCCGATCAAGTCTTCTGTCTCTACTCGCTGCCGTCCCGCTACCGGTGTCCCCAGCAGCACTTCGCGCTCTTCCGTGTATCTCCCCAGCAGCGCCGCAAATCCGGCCAGCAACGTCATGAACAACGTCACGCCGTGTTCCCCACTCAAGCGCTTCAACTCACTTCTCAACTCGGCGGGCAAACGAAACTCCTGCCGTGCTCCCCGGTACGACTGCAGTGCCGGACGCGGATGGTCCAGCGGCAGTCGCAAAACCGGCGGCGCGCCCGCGAGTTGTTCTTTCCAGTATGAGAGTTCGTGTCCGAACCTCTTGCTGTTTGATAGCTGCCAGTGAGCGTAATCACCGTACTGGATCGGCAGGTCGGACAGCGGAGATGACTGGTTCTTTATGAATGCGCGGTAAAGACTGCTCAACTCACGCGTGAAAACGCTGATGGACCATGCATCCGAAATGATGTGGTGCATATTCAATAGCAGGAGGTGTTCAGTCGAGCCGAGTTTTAGTAACGTCAGCGATATGAGTGGACCAGCGGAAAGATCAAAGATTTGGTTAGCTTCTGACTGGAGCACTCTCGCAGCTTCAGTCGTTTGATCGACGTTGTTCGCACTCAGATCGTGTACGACGATTTGCAAGTGGCGCGGCGGAGATATAACGGCAACAGGGCGTCCCCCTGAGTTATGGAAAGTTGTTCGCAAAGCATCGTGACGACGCACGATCTCATTAAAACTGCGCTCGAGGACGGAAACGTCAAGTTCCCCTCGCAGGCGAATAGCGCCGTTGACATTGTAAAAAGGACTGCCGTGGGCTAACTGCTCCAAAAACCAGAGGCGCTGTTGTGCATACGACAACTCGACCGGTGTCCCCTCTTGACGCAACTGCGGCTCGATCCGATCGCGGGAGATGCTCTGAGCCTCTAACGCCGCGCTTAGCGCGGCCGCCATCTGCCGCAGTCTGGGCCCCTCGAACAACTGCCGCAGGCTCAGTTCGACGCCGAATGCGTCGCGTACGCGCGACAGCAGCCTCGTCGCCAGCAATGAGTGGCCGCCCAACTCGAAAAAATTATCGTCCAGGCTGATTGGACCAACGTTGAGCAGGTGTTCCCAGATACTCTTCAGACCAGACTCGTGCTCGGTCAGGTGCTCCAGCGTAGACGTTCTGCCGGAGTTGAATGCCGAAAGCGGGTCAGGCAATGCGCCCCTGTCTACTTTGCCGTTTGGAGTCAGAGGCAGGTGGTCGAGCATGATGAAGGCGTCCGGCGTCATGTGCTCGGGGAGCCTGTTCCGCAGGTGATTTTTCAGTTCCGGGACGAGCGCGTTGTATAACTTCGAACGCAAAGGATCGTTCGTGAGGGACCTGTGCAATTTGAGCGCAGGGGTTTCGTGAAAAACTTGAAAGCCTCCGGTTGAGCGCGAGAAGCCGTTCTCCGCGCGTCTGAAACGCGCTCGGAAAGAGCCGCCAACGTCGAAACCGGCGTATCCGATATCGACGAGGTAGCCGAGTTCGTCTCCGAGTTGCCGCAACTCCTCCGGATCGACGCCTTTACTCCGGCAAAGTTTGTCCAGCGCTGCTCGTATGCCGGCCGCCGTGGCCGGCCCCGATGGATCCGCAATCATTTCAGTCGCCGAAAGATCGGCGAGGACTCGCGCATCCGGCACGTTCGTTAAAAACAGAACGTCCGGCTGCCGGTCTGTGAGACATTGCCGAACCAGCTCGGGCGTAAAACTTTCAAGCCCCCAATCTATGACGGCAGGGGGTGCATCGTCCGCGCTTTCCCCTTGGCCGTTGACGCTCAGGATGACGTCATAGCGAAATCTGGTAAGTTCGTTTTGAAAGTGGCCGCGCTTCACTTGAACTTCAACACTGCCGATTTGCGGAAGTTTCTCTGGTAACGAGGTGAAGAAGGCCGGATCCAAAATCAACTCTTCTTCCTGGTCCATGCGCCCGCGCACCCGCTGCTCCAGGTCTCGTCGCGACAGCGAATCCGGAGCATGGTGTAGTTGTTCTGTGGCGTGAAAGGCTTCCAACAGCGGCAGACTGCGGACATCGCCGATGAAAATCGTCCCTCCTGGTTTTACTCTGTCTATAACCTTCGAAAGCACTTCAACCACGTAGCCGGCATCCGGGAAATACTGGACCAGCGAATCGAGAATAAGGGTGTCAAAAGGTTCGGTGATTGAAGTCGCGCGGTCGGGCTGGAGCGAGAGTATTCGTTCTACAGCGTTCTCTACCGGCTCGCGTACGCCGGTGGAATTCAATTCAGTTGCGTCTGCCCGTTGGCTCGTCGAAGCAGGAACAAAATACGCCACCAGACGCTGATCGCCGGGTGACGGCTCGGTCGCGAGTGCTACGCTTGCTGACACAAGCGGGTGTGCTGAAAGCGCTTCCTCGATTTCTCCCAATTCAATTCTGTGGCCGCGAACCTTAACCTGGTGATCCGTACGGCCGATCACTTCGATGTTGCCATCCAGCAGGTAACGCGCGCGATCGCCGGTCCGGTAGAGTCGTTCACCCGGATCCTGAGTGAACGGGTTTGGGGTGAACTGTGCGGCGGTCAATTCGGGACGCTTCAAATACCCGCGCGCTAAACCGTCGCCGCCTATATACAGTTCTCCGGCGACGAGTGGCGGAACCATTTGCATTCGATCGTCGAGAATGAAGACTTGCGTGTTCGCGATTGGCCGCCCGACGTGAATGAATGGTTCGTCATTCTTTACCTGGCACAGTGTGGACCAGATGGTCGTCTCCGTGGGCCCGTAAAGGTTCCAGAGTGACGCGCCACGTTGCAACAACTGATCGGACAGGTCTCTCCGCAGCGCCTCGCCACCGCAGAGAAGCTTCAACTCGGGATTGCCGTGCCAGCCTGCCTCCAGCAGCAAGCGCCACGTGGAAGGAGTCGCCTGCATCACGGTGGCGCGCGAGGAAATCAACGCCTGGGCCAGGAGACGCCCGTCGGTTGCGACTTCCCGTGTAGCCAGCACGACGCGGGCGCCGGTAATGAGTGGCAAATAAATCTCGAGGCCCGCGATATCAAACGAAAGCGTCGTCACGGAAAGAAGGACGTCGTCCGCCGTTAAACCAGGAAGAGTGCGCATGGAAAGCAGGAAATTCACGAGGGCGCCGTGCGTGACCTGAACGCCTTTCGGTCTTCCGGTTGAGCCCGATGTGTAGATCACATAAGCAAGGTTGTCACTGGTTACGACAGGCCGCAGGCACGCGTCACTCTCCTGGTCCAGTGAGCTTTGCTCGCAATCCAGCGTGATGATTTGCGCGTTGGATTCAGGTAGCTGGCCGGCCAGATCTGCCTGCGTCAGGATCACGAGCGGCGCTGCATCCTCCCCCATCAGTGCGAGACGCTCACGCGGATATCGAGTGTCGAGCGGCAGGTACGCGCCACCGGCTTTCAAGATCGCCAACATGGCCACGACCATCTCGGGTGAAACGTCCATGAAGATGCCAACGAGACTCTCGTTCCGGACGCCGTGCGCCTGTAGATAGCGGGCGAGCCGATTTGCGCGGCTATTCAACTCGGCGTAAGTCAGGGCCGTACCGTCGCACTGCACGGCGACGACGTCCGCACTCTTCTGAACCTGCTGTTCGAAGAGCTGAGTTACCGTGCAAGACGGGATCTCGACGTGATCGCCGTTCCATTCAAGCGCGATCTGCCGGTATTGCTCCTCGTCCAGAAGCGGTAAAGCAGCAACAGACTGATTGGGATCGGCTACAACGGCACGAAGCAGGGTGGCAAAGTGCGCGGCCATCCGTTCGATTGTGAGAGCGTCGAACAGGTCGGTGTTGTATTCAAAATAACAGCTCAGAGAGTCCCCTCGCTCGACGACGTAAAGCGATAGATCCAACTTCGACGTCGTTCTCTGAAACTCGAATTCTTCGACCGTGAGTCCGGGTAATTTGAGGTCGGGCAAAGGAATATTCTGCAGGGCAAACAACACCTGGAAGAGGGGCGAATAGCTCAAGCTTCGAGCCGGCTGCAACTCTTCGACAAGTTTCTCAAACGGCAGATCCTGGTGAGCGTATGCTTCGAGCGCCCGATCTCTGACCTGCCGCAGCAGGTCGCGGAAGGTTGGACCACCCGACAGTTCCGTCCGCATCATCAAGGTGTTTACGAAGAACCCTACGAGGTCTTCTGTTTCGGTTCGGGTGCGATTAGCAATGGGGGTACCCACCACGATGTCGTCCTGGTGCGTGTACCGGGAAAGCAACGTTTGAAACGCCGCCAGTAAAGTCATGAACAACGAGACATTTTCACGACGGCTGAACTGATAAATCTCGCGGGTGAGATCTTCGGGCAATGGGCTGCTGTACCAGGTACCGTTGAACGTTTGTGTGCGAGGACGCGGCCTGTCGGTGGGCAGTTCCAGCAACGGCGGCGCGCCTGCCAGCCGCTCTTTCCAGTACCTGACTTGATCCGAAAGCAATGGTCCATTGAGCCAACCGTGCTGCCACTCGGCGAAGTCTGCATATTGGATAGGCAAATCAGGCAACGCGAGCGGCTCATGACTCACGTAAGCACCGTAGAGCACCGCCAGTTCCTTAATAAAAACACCGATTGACCAGCCGTCGGAGATGATGTGGTGCATTGCCAGCAGCAACACGGCATCGTCGTCTGCGAGCTGCAGCACTGTCGCGCGCAGCAGTGGACCACGCTCGAGATCGAACGGCTGCTCGGCTTCTTCCTGGACCAGGCGCTGCGACTCCTGCATTGCGTTTTTGCTCGCGCGCAGATCGATTGTCTTTATGTTGAATCTCTCGAGAGGACGGGTTACCTGCGCCGGTGTCTCGTCGACCATATTGAAGGTGCTGCGAAGCACCTCGTGACGCCTTGTTATTTCCGTAAGCGCGTCTTCCATAAGCGTGAGGTCAAGAGTGCCGCGCAATCGGAAGGCGATGGAGATTATGTAGGCTGGTCCAACGTCTTCGAGTTGTTCCAGAAACCACAATCGCTGTTGGGCAAACGACAGACTCGCAGGCCGGCCTTCCAGTGCAGGCGACCGCTCGATCGCGCCCTGCGGCAAGCTGACGCCAACGCGTAACTCAGACTCTATCTCGCGCGCCATTTGCCGAACCGTAGGATCCTCAAACAACTGTCGCAGGCTCAGTTCAACTCCGCTTGTCGCTCGCACGCGCGCCAAAAGCCTCGTCGCGAGCAACGAGTGACCACCCAGTTCAAAGAAGTCATCTTCCGGCCCGACGCGTTCGACATTCAACGTCTTCGCCCATAGCGAAGCGACCCACTCTTCAGTGGCGCCCAGTGGCCCGTCAACCTCCTCGGCTCTCGAGAGATCTGTCGGAAGCGCCTGCAGGGAACGTCGATCGATCTTGCCGTTTGGAGAGAGCGGCATCTCCTCGAGAACGATAACCGCCGCCGGCACCATGTATTCGGGCAGCCGCAATTTCAGACGCGCGCGCAATTCTCTCGGATCCAAATTCTGCTGCATGGCACTGACTACATAAGCCACCAGTTGTTGTCCATCCCGATTCGCGGGCACGATGACCGCGGCCTGCTTCACCTCGGGCTCTGCTTCCAGCGCAGCTTCGATCTCGCCTAACTCGATCCGGTAGCCGCGCAACTTCAACTGCTGGTCCGCACGCCCCAGAAACTCCAGCTCCCCATTCCCCTGATAGCGCACCAGATCTCCAGTCCGGTACAGCCGCGCCCCCACTACCCCACTGAACGGGTCCGGCACAAACCGCTCCGCCGTCAGCTCCGCCCGCTGCAGGTACCCACGCGCCACTCCCGCCCCGCCGATGTACAACTCGCCAATCCCACGCAACGGCACCGGCTCCCCCGCCTCATTCAACACGTACACCCGCGTGTTGCTGATCGGCCGCCCAATTGTGGGCGCCCCCGCACTCCCCCGCCCCACCAAACTCCAGGTCGAATACGTCGTCGTCTCCGATGGTCCATACAGGTTGCACACTTTGCCGATCGTTGCCTGCCCATAAAGCTGTTGCACCAGCCGCCGCGGCAACGCTTCTCCGGCCAGGTTCACCGTCTGCACCGTCTCCGGCACCGCCCCAAACCGCACCAGCTCCGTCATCGCCGACGGCACCGTGTTCACCAGCGTCACCCTCTCCCGCCCGGCTACTTCCGGCAAACTCAACGCATTCTCGACCAGGATTACTTTCCCACCACAGCTCAACGGCAGAAACAACTCAAACACCGACAGGTCAAAACAGATCGAGGTGGACGCCAGCACTCCCTCCAACTCCGTGGCATTAAACGCACTGCGGCCCCAGCTCAGCATCGCCACCGCGTTCTCATGCGTGATCGCGACGCCTTTCGGCGTGCCGGTCGAACCGGAGGTGTAAATGATGTAGGCGAGCTGCTGCGCCGCCACCGGCAACTGCACCTCGTCCTCGGGCTCGTGGGCATACTCGCCCCGCTCTAAACTCACCACTTCGCTGTCGGCAGTCACCGGCAACAGTGCTCGCAAATGGTCCTGCGTCAACAGCACTCGCACCGCGGCGTCCGCCAGCATGAAACGCAGCCGTTCCGCCGGATACGCCGGATCGAGCGGCACGTAGGCGCCGCCCGCTTTCAGCACCGCCAGCAATGCCACCAGCATCTGCGCGTTGCGCTCGACACAAATCCCGACGCGCTCTTCCTGGCCCACCTGGAGGCGCCGCAGGTAATGAGCAAGCTGATTGCTGCGCCGCTCCAACTCGCCATAACTCAAACGCTCATCGCCGCTGACTACCGCCGTCGCTTCCGGCGTGCGCGCCGCCTGCTGCGCGAACAGTTCGTGGATCGTTGTCTCTTCGGGATAAGGCGCGGCCGTCGCGTTCCACTCTTCCACCTGCTGCCGCACTTCACTCGCACTCAGCAACCGCAACTTCGAGACCCGCTGCTCTGCATCCGCCACTACCGCCCGCAACAGCCGTTCATAGTGCGCCACCAGCCGCACCATGCTCTTCGGCTTCAAACAGGTCCACGCTGTAGGTCAACACTCCGCGCAGCTCGTCTCCTGCCTCTTCCATCAACAACATCAAATCAAACTTCGTCGTCCCGCCGTCAACCTCCTCCAACTCTCCACTCACTCCCCCCAACTCCAATTGCTCCCGTCCCACGTTGTTCATCCCAAACAACACTTGAAATAGGGGCGTGTGACTCAGGCTCCGCTCCACCTGCAACTCTTCCACGAGCCGCTCAAACGGCACCTCCTGATGCTCGTATGCTCCCAGGCATACCTGCCGCACCCGCTCCAGCAGTTCGCGAAAACTCCGCCGCCCGTCCAGTTCCACCCGCAGCACCAGCGTGTTCACAAAGAAGCCGATCAAGTCTTCTGTCTCCACCCGCTGCCGTCCCGCTACCGGTGTGCCCAGCAGCACTTCACGCTCTTCCGTGTATCTCCCCAGCAGCGCCGCAAACCCGGCCAGCAACGTCATAAACAGGGTCACGCCGTGTTCCCCACTCAAGCGCTTCAACTCACTTCTCAACTCGGCGGGCAAACGAAACTCCTGCCGTGCTCCCCGGTACGACTGTAGTGCCGGACGCGGATGGTCCAGCGGCAGTCGCAAAACCGGCGGCGCGCCCGCGAGTTGTTCTTTCCAATAGGCAATTTCGTGATCCAACGCGCCGCGCTCCATGCGTCTTCTCTGCCATTCGGCAAAATCGGCATACTGGACCGGCAGGTCATCCAACGGGCTGAACTTCCCTTCCACAAACGCCGGATATAGTTTGTTTAGCTCGCGCACGAAGATCGCGATGGACCAGCCATCGGAAACTATGTGGTGCATGTTCAGCAGCAGAGCATGTTCCTGTTCACCCAAACGGACGGCCTGAATGCGCAGCAGCGGTCCCTGCGCTAAATCGAAAGGACGCTGCGCCTCTTCCCGAGCCAAAGCCTGCAGGTTTTCTTTTCGCTGGCCCGGCAGCAGGTGCTGCAGCTCTACGAGCGGAATTGAAAGGGTCAGCGAAGGCGCGATGATCTGAACCGGATCGTCGTCAAGTTCAACGAATACGGTACGTAACACTTCATGCCGCCGCACAATCTCATTGACGCTTCGCTCCAAAGCGCCCAGGTCGAGTGGTCCCTTCAGACGTGCGAGCGCAGTCATGTTGTAAAACGAACTTTGACGCTCGAGTCGGTCCAGAAACCAGAGACGTTGTTGCGCGTATGACAGAGACCTCGGTCCGGCAAACACGACGCGCGCTATCGGTTCCACCGGCTGCGCCTGCCCCGTTCGATACGCGCTCTCGATGGTTTGAGCGAAGCCGGCCAGAGTGGGCGTTTCGAACAAGCTTCGAACCGGCAAATTAAGATTTGATTTTTCGTTAATGCGGGAGATGACCTGCGTTGCCAGCAGCGAGTGTCCACCGAGCCCAAAAAAGTTGTCGTGAACTCCAACTTCTCTGACGGGTAATAATTGCATCCACACGTCGGCAACGACTTGTTCAGTCGTGGTGCGGGGTGGTTCGTATTCTCGCGCATCTTCTGAAGGGAGCCACTCGGGAACGGGCAGCCGCCGGCGATCGACTTTCCCATTCGGAGTGAGCGGCAACTCTTCCAGCGCCACGAACGCTGACGGCACCATGTACTTCGGCAATTTCCGGAGCAGGCGTTCCCGAAGATATGAAGGGCGGAATGTTTCTCGAGCGTTCGCCGGTATCACGTACGCAACAAGGTGGCGCTCCGAATCGAACTCATGGACCACCGCGACGGCCTGCTTCACCTCGGGCTCTGCTTCCAGCGCCGCTTCGATCTCGCCTAACTCGATCCGGTAGCCGCGCAGCTTCAACTGCTGGTCCGCACGCCCCAGAAACTCCAACTCCCCATTCCCCTGATAGCGCACCAGATCTCCAGTCCGGTACAGCCGCGCCCCCACTACCCCACTGAACGGGTCCGGCACAAACCGCTCCGCCGTCAACTCCGCCCGCTGCAGGTACCCACGCGCCACTCCCGCCCCGCCGATGTACAGCTCGCCAATCCCACGCAACGGCACCGGCTCCCCCGCCTCATTCAACACGTACACCCGCGTGTTGCTGATCGGCCGCCCAATTGTGGGCGCCCCCGCACTCCCCCGCCCCACCAAACTCCAGGTCGAATACGTCGTCGTCTCCGATGGTCCATACAGGTTGCACACTTTGCCGATCGTTGCCTGCGCATAAAGCTGTTGCACCAGCCGCCGCGGCAACGCTTCCCCGGCCAGGTTCACCGTCTGCACCGTCTCCGGCACCGCCCCAAACCGCACCAGCTCCGTCATCGCCGACGGCACCGTGTTCACCAGCGTCACCCTCTCCCGCCCGGCTACTTCCGGCAAACTCAACGCATTCTTGACCAGGATTACTTTCCCACCACTGCTCAACGGCAGAAACAACTCAAACACCGACAAGTCAAAACAGATCGAGGTGGACGCCAGCACGCCCTGCAACTCACTGGCAGTGAACACACTGCTGGCCCAGCTCAGCATCGCCACCGCGTTCTCATGCGTGATCGCGACGCCTTTCGGCGTGCCGGTCGAACCGGAGGTGTAAATGATGTAGGCGAGCTGCTGCGCCGCCACCGGCAACTGCACCTCGTCCTCGGGCTCGCGGGCATACTCGCCCCGCTCTAAACTCACCACCTCGCTGCCGGCAGTCACCGGCAACAGTGCTCGTAAATGGTCCTGCGTCAACAGCACTCGCACCGCTGCGTCGGAGAGCATGAAACGAAGCCGTTCCGCCGGATACGCTGGATCGAGCGGCACGTAGGCGCCGCCCGCTTTCAACACCGCCAGCAACGCCACCAGCATCTGCGCGTTGCGCTCGACACAAATCCCGACGCGCTCTTCCGGGTCCACCTGCAGGCGCCGCAGGTAATGAGCGAGCTGATTGCTGCGCCGCTCCAACTCGCCATAACTCAAACGCTCATCACCGCTGACTACCGCCGTCGCTTCCGGCGTGCGCGCCGCCTGCTGCGTGAACAGTTCGTGGATCGTTGTCTCTGCCGGATAAGGCGCGGCCGTCGCATTCCACTCTTCCACCTGCTGCCGCACTTCACTCGCGCTCAGCAACCGCAACTCTTTAATTCTTTGTCCCGGATGTCGGACAATGCTCTCGATCAAACAGCAAAAACTTTTTGCCATTCGCTCGATGGTCTCCGGCCGGAAAAGACTGGTGTTGTACTGTAGCGACGCTGCAAGCCCTGACTTGTCCTCCGCTGCCATCAAGGTCAAATCAAATTGCGCGATTCGCTGATCCAGCGAAACCGATTCGAGCGGCAGTCCCTCGAGATTGATGCTTGCTCCCTCGTCTCCCAAAGCGAACACGGCGAGCTCGGCGTTCTTCGGATCGTGCGTCTTCTCCAGCACGAACATCACCTGGAAGAGTGGCGAGCGGCCCGGATCGCGCTCAGGTTGCAAACGCTCGACGAGTAACGCGAACGGATAATCCTGATGTGCCAGCGAAGAAAGAACTGTTTGGCGTACTTCGCCAAGAAACTCGCTAAACGTTGGGTTACCGGAAAGATCCGCGCGCAAACAGAGTGGATTGACGAAGTAACCGACCACATCATCAAGACCCGCCTGAGTGCGGCCCGACGTGGGCGAACCGACGATGATGTCGTCCTGACCTGCGTAACGAGACAGCAGCACCTGAAAAGCCGCGAGCAACGTCATGTAAAGCGTCGCACCGTTCGCGCGGCCCAGATCGTTGAGCGCTGCGATAGCATCGGCAGACAGCCTGAAGCTGACCGACGCACCGTTGTAAGTTTGAACTCGTGGACGCGGCAAATCTTCAGGCAGGTTCAAAAGCGGCAGCTCACCGCTCAATTGTTTGGTCCAATACTCCGCCAGTCGATCACCTTCGCGACTCTGCAACATGTCGTGCTGCCGGCGAACGTAATCGCTGTAACGCAATGCGGGTGACGGAAGTGGTATTGCCTCGTGATCTTTCTCGGCCTTGTACAGCAGGCCCAACTCATTCATGAGCACGGAGAGTGACCAGAAATCAGCAACGATATGGTGAATGACGAGCAGGAGGATATGCTCACGGTCGGATAGCCGAAACACATTCACTCGCATTAGTGGTCCAATGGCGAGATTGAATGGCCGGCGTGCTGCCGCCTGCAATTCCTCCTTGACGACTACTTCCCCGCTGCCGGTCACGAAAGTCTCGTCGAAACTGACTTCCATTTCTTCGTGGACCGTCTGCACCGGCTCCCGGCCGGCCCCGGCACTAAATGTCGTGCGCAGGCTCGGGTGCCGGTCTACCAGTATCCGGAAGGCGCGACGCAGTGCGGGACTGTCAACTTCATCCTTGATCTTCATCGCAACCGCGATGTTGTATGCGGGACTTTCCGGGTCGAGTTGATGAAGAAACCACAATGCGCGCTGACCATAGGAAAGCGGGAACTCGTACTCTTCGTCCTTTGACCGCTCGATGCGCGACGTGTGTATTGGAGCGGCAGACAACTGAGCCACGACCTGTTCCGCTATCTGGGCCACCGTCAGATCCCGCAGGAAGCTGACCATTGAAAGATTTGTGCCCAGCTTCGTTTCGATGTCGTGCGTGAGTTGGGTTGCGGCGAGGGAATCCAAACCAAACCTTCCGAGAGGCTGATTGGGTTGCAGGGTCGCGGGATCGATTCTTAGTTGCCGTGCTATCTGCCTGATCAACCAGTCGCGCACGGACTGGAAATCGCGTGCGGGGAAATCCGGCGGTGTGTCAGGAAACTCGTCAACGGCAGTAATCGGCTCCTGCCATTCCGCGATCACGTTTAGAGTCTTGTCAAGAAACCTCGCGCGACATTCGTGACGTTGAATTTTTCCACTCGAGGTCTTGGGAAGCGTACCGTGCCTGATCAGCACGACCGCATAAACCTGTATATCGTGTTGCCGGCTGACGGCTTGACGAAGAGCAGTAATTGCTTCGCCGGCGTCTGAGGTTTTCTTGCGCTCGATCTCCTGGACAAGCACGAGGCGTTCTTCACCGGCTACGTCGACAGAGAACGCCGCTCCATTACCGGCACGGAACGAAGGATGACTTTCCTCCATCGTCTGCTCGATATCCTGAGGATAATGGTTGAGCCCGCGAATGATGATGAGATCCTTCAGTCGTCCGGCAATGTACAACTCGCCGTCACGCAGAAACCCGAGATCGCCTGTTCGCAGAAACGGTCCCTCACCCGTATCGGCAAGTCGCGCCTGAAACGTTTGTTCGGTTTCCGTGGGACGGTTCCAGTAGCCGAGCGCCACACTCGGACTGGCTACCCAGATCTCACCAACCTCATCCACGCCGCACTTTTGGGCTGTCTCCGGATTGACGATTACGACACTTGAATCCACATCAGTGCCGCCGCAACTGATGAGCACTTGCGCGTCAGAGTCATCCGAAACTTCGCGAACTCGATTCTGTTGCAACGCGCTCGCGGATAGACGATGTCGAGCGAAGTTTGATCCGGCCTTACGCACGCCGCTGACGACAAGCGTCGCTTCCGCGAGGCCGTAAGCCGGGTAAAAAGTAGTTTCACGAAAACCGTGCGGCTCAAAAGTTCTGGTAAATGCGTCTATTGAGGCTGCGCGTATCGGCTCTGCGCCGTTAATAACCATCTGCCACGAGCTGAGATCCAGCGTCGCACGTTGCTCGGCTGTGACCCGGCGCACGCAGTAGTCGAAACCGAAATTGGGCGAAGCGCTGTGAGTGACACGCAAACGGGAAATTGCATCCAGCCACCTGAACGGCTGTTGCAGAAATCCCGCCGGCGACATGAGATAGCTCGGAATTCCCTGAAAAAGAGGATGAAGAATGCCGGCGACGAGACCCAGATCGTGAAAGTGAGGCAGCCAGAACATTGCAATGCTGTCCGGTGTGTATTGGAAACCGTTCGATAGATAAGTTGCGTTATGAAAAATGTTGGCGTGACTCATCATCACGCCCTTGGGCGATGAAGTCGAACCGGACGTGTATTGAAGATAAGCTAAACTGTCTGCGCCGACTTCCGGAACAACCCACTCAGCAGCCCAATCGTTTGAGATTTTCTCAACTTCCGCCCAGTGCATTTGTTGCAACCAGGGCAACGCGGCGAGGTCTTCCGAGTCGTGTGGATTGAACGGTGCTTTGCTACTGGCGAGAGCGATTGCGGCTTGAGCGTTTTTTGCAATCCCTTCGAGTCGAGCGAGAGTGCGGCCGGGTCTTGGTGAATAAACCGGAGCGGCGACTGCGCCCGCGTACAAACAACCGAAAAAAGCTTCAACAAACTCGAGACCGGGTGGGAAGAACAGCATCACGCGCTCGTTAGCGCCGCCATGTGCTGTTAAATAAGCGCCAATAGCTCGTGCGCGTAAGTCGAGATCCTGATATGTCAGAACCGAGTTGCTGCTTTGTTCGTGTCTGAGAAATGTGTAGGCAGTTTTTTCAGTTTGATCCTGAGCTCTCCCACGAAGCAGATCTATGAGCGTGAGTGGACGGAACATAACGCTTGAGGATCGCGGAAGCGGGGGTATTCCGAATCTTTAGTTAGAGAATTACTAATGCAGTGTCACGGGCAGCTCCCACGGCTACCTTCAAAACGCTGCGTGACTGAGATGAGTATTGTTAAAAAACGAGCATGGGTTTTGCATGCCCGAAGAAGTGAACAAGGCCGGGTGGATGCCTTATTTGACAGCGCCCCTTGTACGACTTCACTGAAAATATCTCTGCCAGTTGCGTGAGGGTTCATACTAACAGCGACGCGATTTTTCCTCAATCACTTTTCAGACGAAACTAATAACCTATTTTGATTGCAGGATTTAATTGCGTAGTGTCTTAAATTGCAGCGGTTTTCTCTGCGGTCTCTGCGATCTCGGCGTTGAATAGCAATTAAAACGCAGAGCGCGCTGAGATACGCAGAGACCGCAAAGAAAAGATTTCAAATTAAGACACCACCATTATTGAGCACGTTCGTCGAAAATCAGAATCCGTGATAAACGTGATCGGCGATCGTCAACTGCTGAATCTCATTGCTGCCCTCGATGATCTCCATCACCTTCGCATCACGATAGTGCCGGGCGACTGGATAGTCGGCACTACAACCATTCGCGCCATGGATTTGCACTGCATCGCTCGCCGTTTTTGCAGCCGCGCACGAGGCGAAGTATTTTGCGATCTGTGTTTCTACTGCCGCTGAAGGATCGCCCGCATCTCTGAGACGGCCGGCATGCATGCACATTAATCGCGCCGCCCGCACGTTTGTGGCCATGTCGCTAATCATGCGACGGATCAACTGATGGTCACGCAACAAGCTGCCAAACTGCCGCCGCTCGTTGACATATTGCAAGCACGCTTCAAGACAAGCCTGGATAATGCCGACGCATCCCCATGCCACACTGTATCTCCCGTGGTCCAATGCCACCGACCCAACGTGCGAGAAACCGAAACCGATCTTGCCGACGAGATTTTCGGCCGGCACTCGACAGTCATTCAGACGTAGCGCGGCCAGCATCGAAGCGCGTGTTCCCAGAACGTCGATAATGGGATCGATAAACAGCCCGGGAGTGTTTCGTTCTACAAGAAATGCAGCCGCCTGGCCTTCGCACTGAGCGAACACGAGAAACACGTCGGCAATTTGTCCACCCGTGATCCACTTCTTCTCTCCATTCAGCACAAAAGAATTGTCTTGCCGGACAGCCGCAGTCGCGACCTGCCGCGCATCACTGCCGACGTTTGGCTCTGTCAAAGCAAAGGCAGCCAGGCTCTCACCACTCGCGAGCTTTGCTAACCAGTTCGCCTTTTGTTCCTTCGCGCCCCAACGCGCAATCGCCTGAGCAACCATGTCATGCACGGTGACGAGTGATCGCACCGAGGAACAGCCGCGGCCGATCTCCTGGGTCATGAGCCCGTACGTTAGAGAGTCTGTACCGCCGCCGCCATTGATCGCAGGTATGTTGCCACCAAGATAATGATGGCGGGCGAGTGCCTGGATCAATTCCCGCGGTATGCGTTGTTCGCGATCGAATGCGGCTGCATGGGGCGTGATCTCGCGTTCAACAAACTCGCGGCACGCGAGGCGTTCTGTTTCCTGGAGAGGTGTTAGTTCGGCCCACATCCTGTTGGCGGTCGGGAGGGTGTCGTGATCAACTTACAACAGTCGATCGCTTGCGTGCGATCAGGTCGTTGATGGCGCAAATACTTCTAAAGTTATCGAGTTCCAGATCTTCATCTTCGACCGTAATCCCGAATTCCTTTTCAACAAACGCAACGAGTTGCATCGCCATGAGCGAGTTAACGAAGCCGAGTGCGAAGATGTCATCGTCTTCCTTCAGCTCGTGTTTTGGGAAGTAGCGGGAAAGAAATTCGCGGATTTTGACTTCGCTGGAGTTCATATATTCTTACTGCCGTGAGGCGTTAATCAACGCGGTAATTAAAGAAGCCTTGTCCACTCTTTCGCCCGAGCTGCCCGGCGTCAACCATGTTTCGCAGCAATGGACACGGCGTATATTTTCCGTCCTGAAAGTTTTCGTAAAGCACGTCGAGTGATAACAGGATTGTATCCAACCCGATCAGGTCAGCAGTTGCTAAAGGTCCCATCTTGTGACCAAAGCAGCTAACGAAAAGCCGATCGATCTCCTCGGCAGGCGCGACCTTTTCGTCGACGAGGCAGATCGCTTCGTTGATGGTTAACATCAAAACGCGATTCGACACAAAACCGGGCGAATCACCTACGAGGACGTAATCTTTTCCCATGCGGGCCAGCAACTCTTCCGTACGCTTAAAGGTTTCGTCCGACGTTTCCTGGCCGCGGATTAGTTCGACAGTCGGCTTCAGCGGCACGGGATTCATAAAATGTATGCCGATGAAGTGCGCCGGCCGTTTTGTAACCGAAGCGAGGCGAGTGATTGGGATAGCCGATGTATTTGAAGCGAAGATCGTCGAGGGAGGACAGATGTCGTCGAGTTTCTGGAAGAGGTCGCGTTTTATCTCCCACTTTTCGGTCACGCTTTCAATTACAAAATCGATGGTTTGAAGTGGATCGAGTGTCGTTGTGAAGTTGATCTTTTCGAGTGTCTCTTTCAGGGCCGGCGTTTCCGAACGTTTAAAGAAACCCTGGAAGCGAATGTTGGACTTGAGCTTCGCTTTTGAGCGCTCGAGTTGTTGTTCGGAGCTGTCGACCAGAACAACGTGGTGTCCCGTTTGCGCGAGGTTCTGGACCACGCCAACGCCGATCTCTCCAGCCCCAATGACACCTACGGTATGGACGTCCATCGATTCTCCGATCAGTTGATTGCCACGCGAACCGCCGAGAGGTTTGGGATTAAGGATAGCAAGTCGGTGGTTGGTTGCCAACGGGGGTAGAAGTGGGTTGGCTTCAAACCTGCGGAGCATGAGGCACTATAACGCGTCGCTCCAGGTATTCTCCGAAGGTGATCATAAGTGCCGAGTCATCTGGAGTGCGGATTAATGCCAAATGAAGTAGCCGGCAACATCGGCCACTTTGGAGTGCGGCGGCTTGACGCCGCTTTAATCTCGAACACACACAGTCGAGAACAAAGCGGCGTCAAGCCGCCGCACTCCAAAAATGATTGAGCAAGCTTTAAGGACGATGAAACAAACGCTCGAAAACACTTAGATCTATCCAGCCGGCTCAAAAAGCTCAATCGGATTACCGTCAGGATCCTCTAATAGGATTTGTTTTCCGCCGGGACCAACTTCCATCTCGTTCCGAAAATGGAGCCCGGCCTTCTTCAAGATCTCAATACAGGCAGGAAGATCAGACACTTGAAGAACAACGCGGTTCCATCCACCTGGCTCCTGCTGGCGGCCATCAGGCATCGGACGCGAACCCGAGGCTCCGGGACCACTGAGTATAAGTTTGAGATCCCCGACAGAGACCTGCGCGAAAGCGGGTAGGTTTTGCTGGTCCAGTTTGAATCCAAGTCGTTTCGTATAGAAGAGGATAGAACGACTCACGTCGTTCACCTGATACCGAACACCCCTGAGACCAACAACAAAGCTTTGGCCTTCCTGTACGTCCGACTCACGCGACACCTCGGACGATCCCTTTTGGTTCATACAACCTCCGATCACGATACCAACGAAACACAGTAAAAAAGCACACCCTCTTCTCATCGTCAGTCAGTGCTCCGGTGACGGCGGGAACGGGCCAGAGCCACCCCACCGAGGTTCATGCCGATCAGACCCAGCACGAGGGCCACGATGGCTCCGGCTCGTCCGCTGCCGGTGCCGAATCCACCTGTCGAGCTGCCCAGATGCACCACACTGAGCGCTATACCGATCAGTCCTGACACCAGGGCTACGATGGCCCAGGTGCGACTGTTGCCGGCGCCGATACGATTGGTCGAGCGGGCCAGAGCCAGGCCGCCGATCACCAGGCTGATTAGCGCTACCACCGTCCCCACAAGAGACCGCGCTCGCCCGGCGGTGAGGTCGAGGGCGAAGCCGTAATGAAGGTTGATTACAGCCATTGCGGTCTCCATCACTCCCGTAAGAATTCCATTCCTTTTCATAATTCAAGCCTCTGTACCGAATATAATGCCGTCGTAAGCGACACGTATTGGATAAAATTGACCTGATTAAAAAACAGGAAGATGGTTGCTATGAGTGTATGTCGTGTTCGCTGAAGGTTTTGTGCCGGTATAAATAATCGGTCGGGCTAAGCCCCGAGAACTCGAGAAATTCACGTATCAGATGTGACTGATCGAAGTATCCGAGATCCACTGCAAGGGCGGCCCAATTGGGGGAGGAATTCTGTTGGATGAAAGTCCGGGTTTGCTGAAACCGCTGAATCCGGCTGAACAGTTTCGGCGTCATGCCCACTTCCGTTTTGAAAACCTGTATGAACCGGCGCTGGCTTAGACCAAGATATTTTGCAGCGTCCCTGACTGTTAGCCCGGCTTGATTCTTCCAGAATATTTCCAGCGCCGCCGAAACCGCGTAATGCTGTTCCACGCCGTAACACAAGCGATTCAACAAAGCTTCCTGGAGCAACTGAAAACGCTCGGCAGACGTTCCTGCCTCACAAAGGCGTTCCCGCAACCGACGGGCCGAGCATCCCCAAAGTGTTTCCAGATCGACGTGAGTGTCAGCGAGATCGTCCGCCGGAAGTCCGAGAAACGGAAAAGCGCCGCCCGGTTTGAAGTGGATCCCGATGAGACAGGTCTCATCGGCCGGCTCCGGTACCAGGCCGCGCCCATGCGCACCTGAAACGATCGCACCGGAAAAGCGGGAGCAGTTTTCACGATGTTCGGAATCGTAAAATAGCAGCTCGTTTTGCCGGAGATTGATTACGAGTTCGAGGGTGCCGGTCGGAAGAATGCGTCCGGTCTTCTGCTCCGGCTCGTATCCTTTGTATAGCCACAGATTGTCTACGAACTTTGAAAGCGGCGGTGCCGGTTTGTAAAAGTCGAATAAGGTGTCGATCTGTAGAATCGAAAACTGTTGGCATTTGCCACCGGCTAAAGCTAGTGTGGAACGAGTCACAATTAATATTTGAACGAAATGATAAAAATATCAATTGTGGATGCGGAAAATCGGCAGGCCACGTTATTAAAGCGACACACCCGAAGGACCAGCACTGATGACACTAGGCGGAGACGAATTGAAACCAGCGTTGCACGCTGCAGAACTCGCGGATGAGCACAGGAAAGCAAGCCGGCAAACTTGCACGCGGAGGTCGTTCCTCGAACTCGGGCTCCTCGCGGGAGTGATGACGGTCTGTTCGCCCGAGTCATTGGCCCAGAGCGAGACGCCTACTACGCCCAGCACCATCCTCGGGCCTTACTACCCGGTCATCAGGCCCGTCGAACGGGACACAGATCTGACGCGCTTACGCAGCCACCGCTCGCGGGCGAAGGGGCAGATCGTCCACGTGGCGGGGCGCATCCTGAATCAGCATGGAGAGCCGCTGCGCGGTGCGCGCGTCGAGCTGTGGCAGGCCAACGCCGCCGGCCGCTACAATCACCGATCTGACCCGAACTCCGCGCCGCTTGATCCCAACTTTCAGGGCTACGGCGTCCAACTCGCAGACCGCGAAGGACGGTTCCGATTCACGACGATCAAGCCCGGTCCATACCCCTTCGATGGAGGCACGCGTGCGCCGCACCTGCACTTCCAGGTCACAGGGCAGGCCGAGCGGAGAGTCACGCAGATGTTCTTCGCAGGCGAGGAGTCAACGCACAGGATCAAGTGTTGCAGAGCGTCCCGCGACGGCGCGAGAGTATGGTGGCCCAACTCCTCGCGGCGCCTCCGGGCGAGGATCCCGAGTCTCGGCTTATTCAGTGGGATATCGTTCTTCGACGCGGATGATGAAACGTTTGAGGGAACGTCCCTCGATTGTCGTGCGTCAACCCGATCGCGCCGGCGTAAACCATTTCAGAGTAAGCGATTCATTAACGTCAACGAAGAGTCGGGACGGAATTGGCATCTCGTGAGGTTCTAATCCTTTACACACTCCGCCACTCTTCACCTCTCCGAATCTAATTCAAACGTGCAACTTGGATCTCTTGCCTTATTGGCGGATAGATCCACTCTCAACTTAGTTATTGAGGCTCATAAGGCCGGTTCTCGGACTATGAGATATGGAGTTGTGTATAGATAATTTAAGTTCTTCACTGGTGAAATTAAGTTCTCTTTATTGTTCGTGAACAGCCGCCGCAGAAGTCAGGGTGAGTCGCGCCGGGTGGGTAGGGTGTGGCGGTCGGGTGATTTGTTCAGCGGGCTACGTCGTCCCTCAGCTTAATCGCCGCGGGAGTAAAACGTTCTTTCGACGTACGCTCTTTGATTCGCCTGTTGACGTAGAGGAAGACCAGCCCCGCCAAGGGAAGGAGGGGTACGAGGTAGAAAGGCGTGAGCGGGAGCCGGGCGATGAAGCGTCTTAGGAAGAAATCAAAGGAGAAGTCTGCCAGTTTCGATGTGGCGGCGTCGCAGTTGTAGATGAGAACGTTCGTGGCCTCCTGATAGTCGTCGAGAGACTCGCCGTGAAATTGTTGGGGAAAGACGCGGGAGGTGGGGGTAGGCGTCGGGTACGCGGACGGGGTCGCGGCCGGAGACGAGCTTCTTCCGATATCCCGATTAATCATGGCCGCGAGGTTTGTTATGTCAGCCAACTCGTTGTCGATGCCGAACTGTTTTGCAGTGTTCGCCGAGTACTTGTCCGGGCCCGAAACTCTCGTTATTAAGTCCCGGCCTAAATCCTGTCCCAGGGTTGTGTTCTGAAGGTTCGGGCTGAGGGATATCTGCCGCGCCACGTTCTTGATTTCGGAGAACGAAGTTATGTACCCGTCCCTGTTCGCCCTTTCACCAGACCACGCGTTGTTCACGGCGTAGGCGAAAAGGACGACGCCCAGCAAGGAGAGGATTATCAGCGAGAGGGCGGGCCACGATACACGGCGCACATACAACCACATCTGGCCCAGCGGGCCGAGGCCGGCCTCGCTCGCGCGCCGCGTGTGAAGCACTTCGAGCGCGCTCAGCACGTCGGCCTTCTCGCGGTACAACTGGCGGAGGGGTGTCAGTTCGTAGTAGTCGTCCAGGAAGAGGTCGTGGGGCGCTTTGGGCGACTGCCTCGCCAGCGCGACGGCCCGGCTCCAAAGCCCTTCCGTCGTGTCGGTCAGTTTCGAGAGGACGTCTAAACGCCGCAAGAATTCCCTCTCGTAGGAGAGCCTTTCGTTCAGTATCTCCGCCTCTTTGATGGCCGAACGCTGCATGTCGATTAGGTCGAGCGCCTCGGCGAGTTTCCTGTCGGGGGCCGCTCGTAACTCCGGCGAAGACTTCCCGCGAATCGCAATCCCCTCCTCCTTCTGTATCAAGCTTTTCAGTTCGGCCAGCGGGACGGTCATCTTGTCTCTGACCCGCTTGTCCCGCTCCTCCTCGACGGCGCGCGCCGACTCCGCGCGCAGGCGCTCCAACTCCAGCTTAATTTGTTCGAGTTCCTTGTTGCGGGACTTCCCCAACTGGTCAAACCTCTCGTCGAGTTCTCGATAGACGCGGTCGGACGGTGCGGGCGTGGGCGGCTCGTCCGCCCGAGGCCTGAGGCTTGAGCTGACGAAGTCGCGAAACTCCGAGGGGAACTTCTCCTCGTCGTAGTAGAAGACGCGGTCAACGACTTTGGCGAGCCCGTTGCGCACCTCCGGCGTCGAGTACCCGATGACCACGACACAGAACCGCGCCCCCGGGTAGTCCGTTTTTAGCGCTTGGCTCGAAGAAGTAATGGCGCGAGCGCTTTGCACCTCCCCGAGCTTGAAGATCGACTTGGTGACTTTCACGACCAGCGGCCGGCCATCGAGTTCACCCAGCAGGAAGTCGAAGTCAAACCCGGATAATTTGAGGCTCCTCTGGTTGGGGAGGCCGAGCGCGTCGGCCGCAGCCTGTATGTCACGCTCCGCGTTGTCCACGCGGCTCGTATCGCTCAGGACTTTGTCCGTGGCCCGCTTGATGTGCTGCTCGGAGATGAGGGGCGTCCGATGGGCTGCGTCGCCCTCCCAAGCCTGGTAGGCGTAGTAAGAGATCGTCAGCAGGCGGCGCGCGTTCAACTCGCTTGCGGAGAAGAGGAGCGCGAGCGCCTCCCCGAAGAAGAGCTGTTCGACATCACGTTGCGCGTAGGCCGTTAAGATCCCTCTGGCCTCCTCCTCGGACAACTGCACGTCAATGATGTCCGGTCTCTTGATCCTGTGGAACACGTCCGGCGGCAGCTTGTTCCAAGCGTCGGAGACGCCGGAAACGATCAGGATATGGCCGCTGTTCTTGAAGATTTCGGCGAGGTCTTTGAGTAGGCCGGACGCCGCCTTCCTGTCGGCGGGCGTGCCCCGCAATGCGAACCTCTCGAACTCGTCGAGGCAGAAGACCACGCCGTATCCCGCTTTCTTAAAGGCCCCGAGCAGGAATTTGAGCGCGTTCTTCGCGTAATCGGCGTTCTTGATGCCACTGCTCTCAAGGCCGAGGCTGCTCCTGTCGCCGTCCGAAAGGGTGTCGCCCTGAAGCCAGCGCAGGGCCAGCGGCCCGACGTCCGGGTCTGTGACTTTGGAATAGACGACGAAGAAGTCCGCTGCCAACTCCTGCGAGGTCTTCTTCATCTCGGCTATCTCCGCATCCAGCTCGCCCGGCAGGCCCTTGATGGGCAGCATGTCGTGGCTTATCAGCTGGAGTATCCCCTGCGGGTTTTTGCTGTCGGCGAGCCTATCGACCTCCTCCTTCGTCATCTCGGTGAAAGTCTTAGGCCAGTCGCCCGGCTCCTTGTCCGAGACCTTCCCGCGCACGAGCTTCCTGTAATGCTCGGCGATGACACTCTTCAGGTCGTTCGCTTCGAGCTTCTTGGCGAAATTTTCAACGTAGATTTTCTTGAAGTCCGCGTGCTCGGCCGTCGTGCGGATGAGCTTAAAGGGCGGCGAGCCCGTCTCCTGCAGGTGGTCGAGCAGTTGGAGGACGAGGTGGGTCTTGCCGGAGCCGAAGGCGCCGCGTATTCCCAGCGCCAGCCCCTTATTCTTGCGGAAGAACTCTTCCCGGTAAATTTCGAGCCGCTTCTCGGCCTCGAAGTAGCACTTCGTGCCGCGGTAGTCGTGCAGCTTCTCAATAGAATCGGTCGCTACCGGGTTCTCCGGAAAGGGGTTCGGTTTTACAGTCGGCTGGTCGGGCATGTCGCGCTCCGTTCCTTCACACTCTGCCTCTCGCCGCCTTCCTCACGGCACGTCTGAAGGCGACCTCTACGTCCTTCCAGGTGATTGCCACCTGTTTGGGCGGCAACTGCGGGTTGGCCTGGGCGAACGAGGGCGAGAGCTTGTTGATCTTTACGTTCAGCGCGCCCCTGAACACGGTGAGCAGGAACTTGACGCCGAAGGCCGGGTCGTCCTCGTCGTCCTTCTCGGGCGTGAAGGCTATGTCGAAGATGTCCTGCCCGAATGGGAATAAGTCCCACTGCCCCTTGCATTGCCCGCCCGGTCGGTAGAGCCCGAAACGCATGTCGAAAAATTCAAGGGTGAGCGCCTTGTCGAGCGGCTCCAACTCCAGCGAGCGCCCGTCCATCGCCCCCCCTTCGACCAACTCGTTGTAAGTCATGCGAACGCGCTCGTCGTCCGTCAGGAAGATGAGCACGACGTTGAGCGACGACAGCATCTTGTAGAGGCGGAACATCCAGTCCTCGCGCTCGTAGGTGATGGACTCCATGACGACGAGCAGCGGCGGGGCGTCGGACATGGGCTTAGTCAACATCTGGAAGACGTTGTTGAGCAGGGGGAGCTTGGGGCCGGTGCCTGAGTCGAGCAGGGTGTCGGGGTAGGTCACGAAGATGATGTCGCATCCAGCGACCTTGTTCTCCCTGGCATGGACTTCTATCAGCTTCTTGAGCGAGAAGGCCAGTTGCGCGAAATCCTCGTTAGGCACATCCAGCGTGTACAGCGCCGCGGGCCCCGCGACGCATTGCTCCTTCACGAGGTAGGCGACGTAGTTCGCGAGGGTGGTACGCCCCACCCCGTTCTGCGCCTTGACGAGGAAGGTAGGCGGCTGGTCTACCCCCGGCGTCCAGGCGTTCTCGATGAGGAACTGCCCAACTTCGTCCACGGCCTCTTGGAACTTGCCGACCTTTACAAAGAAGGGCTCCAGCTCGCTGATGTTGAAGATGTCCAGCGGCTTCGCCAACGACGCCCTATTCGCCCGGAAATCGAACGTGCTTTGCGGGTCGTGCGACGGGTCGAACGGGTTGTCCTCCAAACAGTAGCACTCTTTCAGAACCTTCTTTGCTAATTCTTCTCTCATTGAAAACCTCCGCCTGTGCTAGTCCATCAGTTCCTTGAACTTGCTCTCGAGCAGATCGTTGAGCGCCGCCAAGCGCGCGCCGACCTCCCCATCCTTAGACCGGCAAATCTCGTTCAGCCTGTTGACGTCGTCGCGCGGGAGCGTCCCATAAATTCCCTTGCTTATAAGACTCTCGCGGATGAGCCTTAGGTACTCCGTCTCTTCTTCTTATCTTCCGCGTCAAAATAACGCCCGTACTCGTTCTTGAAAAAGGCGCGGACCGCCCGGACGCCTCAATCTTCTTCTCCTCGAATTTCTTCTCTGTCTCGGCGCGGCGCGTGTATTTCTGCTGGGCCAGGAAGAGTAAGAAGGCTACGCCCGCGCCCAGCAGAGTGCCCACGAATCCCATCAGCATTGGCGTGACGACCGCGCCCGCGAATTTGCCCAAGGACCAGGGATAGAAAATGCTCTCGATGTGCTCCATCTCCAGGCTGACCGTCAGCGTCTCGGCCTGCGCGCCCGCCGCCCCGACAAAGATTTGGCCCGTCGCCTTCCTGAGCGCGTTGGCGGGCAGCCGAAAGAAGTAGCCCACGAGGTGGGGCTCGGTCGTGCTGAAGAGTCGCGTCCGCAGGACGGGGGTGAGGAGCTTGTTCTGGCGCATGAAATGTACGAGCGACGCCATGCTTCTGTCCGGCTTCACGCCGGCCGGCGTAATGAGCGCTCCGTAAAGCTGGAAGAGCTTCTCATAACTGACACCGGTCATCATCGACTCCTGCACGAGCTTTCTCTGTCCGTCGTACAGTCCCCAGAGATGGTCGAAGCTGGTGAGCTTGAAGATATTCATCTGGTCGAGCGCGATCTGCCTCTTCAGGCTCAGCGCGTCCGTTTTCGTCGTGTCTGTCGTCTGCTGGATTAGTGCCTGTAGGGCGTCTCTGTCGCTCAGTGGGGCCGCGGAGCCTGCAGGCCGGTTCTGGGCGCTAAGGAGAAGGCGTCTTACGTCGTCACCGCTAGCGGTCCCTTCGAGGACGCCCACGAGCGGCGTCAGGTCGAAGAAGGCCGTATTGCTCACGCCCTGCCCCCAGATTTCCACTTCGAGGGGGCCATTTTTTTGCGCGCGCGGCATCAGCGATATGGCTCCCAAGGCGAAGTACGATTCCTGATTGTTGAAGGACGATTTGTCTTTCTCCTCCCAGTACTCGGAGCTGTTGCCGCCCGAGATGACCAGCAGGTCGCTGGTCTTCACCGTCTCGGCCTCGGCCGAGTTCGTGCAGCACAAAGTCAGAAGGAAGACGAGTAGGAGACAGCGTTGAAGCATTGCTCCTCCGATCCAGCAGCGGTAAGGCTCGATTTAGATTGGAGCCTATGCTTTACGAAGAGGAAACAGGCTCCGGAGACGGGGACAATTTACTACCTTAGCGGGTTGAAAGCAATTACAAATGAGCTTAATTACGATAAAGACCCGCATTGATACCAAGCGCTTCGCTGAGATTGGTTGCTCCCGTAAGACGGTAGTGAACGACGGCGCTGCACTGCATAGCTTCTTAAAGTGGTCCATATACCTCAACTCTTTATAAAAATGCCTTCTACAACGAGATCCGGCGCTGGCAGCGAAGTCATTCACATTGTGTCAGTCAACCAGTAAGCCAGTTGACGATCCGATAGCGGCTGAGGTGTGTTTGTTGAGCTTCAAACTAACGCGCCAAGGTGTCGGCAACCACGTACACCCCGAAATTCCATCGCTAACACTTAAGCCCTTAAACCGGCGATTCGGAAGCACCGAATGAGCGGTTGATAGGTCCTTCTGGTGCCAAGTTTGTCTTAGACGGATCGGGCGAAAGGATGGTTACGACTGATGGTCATCGCCTGGCATTTGTCGAAAAGAAAGACGTCACGAAAACTGAGGCCGGGCAACCGATCGATGCGTTCATTCCGCGAAGACGCTGGCAGAATTACAAAGTTAACTACCGGCTTCGACGACGAGATCAGTTTGGGGTGGATGAGAATCACGCTCTACTTCCAGTACTTCCAGCTTGGACCAAGGCTTCTGATTTCCTGACAAACTCAACTATGACCGAACTAACGGCTTCACTTGTCCATAGCCTCCCTCACACCTTTATCACAGACATGATGGAAGCAAGCGGAAACAACTTGGCACTGGTCATGTCCTACAGTGGTGACAAGTCGCCGAGTCGTTCAAGATTTATCTACACGCTCCAATAGAAGGCTGTATAGCTCTGCTGACCAGCGCATTGAAAGCGTTGGACTATTCTTGGCCTCTTTTGCGGGAACGATGGGAATGGAGGGAACACAGGGAACACTCGACGACAAGGGTAAGTCTTTGGAAAGCAGAAGATTGCGGTATCATAGCGGTCCGATAGAAAAGATTGCCCGCTTGGCTCGGTAATTGACAGTCCGCATAAGCCACGCTCATCAATAGTTTAGAGGGCTCAATGAAATGCGTAGAGTTCTTCCTGAGCTGCAAGGGTCTAATTTGACCGCCCCACTTCCCTTCGTCGAAGGAGTTGGTCCAAGCTGCCAATGGCTTCCCGCAGGTCCATGGAAAACTGTTGTGGACTTTTTAAAAGACCGATACCCGCACGTTGATGCCACAACCTGGAATAGACGAATGGCGAAGGGTCAGGTGATGGATGAAAACGGACGCCGCGTAGATTCAAAAACTGCTTTTCGAGTTGGCGCCTGCATTTTCTATTACCGCGAGCTGGAGAATGAAAAAACCATACCCTTTGTGGAGCGGGTGCTATATCAGAATGACCACATCCTGGTTGCAGATAAACCGCATTTCCTGCCGGTCATTCCCTCGGGAAAGTTCCTCCATGAAACGCTCCTGGTCAGACTGCGAAAACAACGCGCGACGGAAGCCCTGGTGCCTGTACATCGTCTCGATCGCGAAACTGCCGGAGTTGTATTGTTTTCTCTCGACCCGAAAACGAGGGGCCACTACACTTCGCTCTTTAGGAATCGCCAGGTTAGAAAGGTATACGAGGCGCTGGCACCAACTCTAAAAGACTTGAGCTTCCCCACTACAAGGCGAAGTCGCATAGTGCGGGGAGAACCGTTCTTTCGCATGAAAGAAGTTCCGGGCGAGGCAAACTCGGAGACCCGCATCAGCGTCATCAACAACCTGGGAAGCATCACTCTCTATCAACTGCTTCCCCTCACCGGCAGGAAACACCAGCTTCGTCTCCACCTCGCGGCGTTAGGAATCCCGATCATCAATGACAAACTCTATCCCGTGGTTGCTCCTTTGAATGATAACGATTTTTCCAGGCCGTTGAAGCTGCTGGCAAAATCGATTTCGTTTCAGGATCCGTTGACCGGGCGGCAACAGTATTTTGAAAGTAGCGCAAGTCTGTGAGATGATCCGAACTGCATACGTTTCTTCCAACTGAACCGCTCACACTAAGACCCTGCTGCTGCGTTGGCGTCAGCTTTCAACTGCGTGTGCTCGCTAGCGGTCGAGTTTCTGAGTCTTACTGATTATCCACTTGTCCCTCGATTACAGCTTGTATGCCGGAGGATACGTTGGAAAAGAAATCGAACCCGGTAATCGCCTCGACCTGATCCACGCTCACTCGATATGCCCGCCAATCACTGCCAATCGTTCCTGAGTTAGGCATAACCACGGCAATCGTTCTCGTTGACGTAGTCACTCGTGAAACATCGTTAGTTCCGACGGGCAACACGATGATTACCTTCCACGTTTGCGCGGGCACTGCCACATGACCGTTCGCAATGAAGTGCTGCAGTCCATGACCACCGGAAATAATGTAAAGTTCGTTGCCTTGCGAAACCAACGTTCGGCTGTAGCTTTCCAGGTTGGCCCACACACCCTGATTGTTAGCTGGAAGCTGCGGAATCATATTGGTCATCAGAAAAGTGGCAGAGTTGGCGGTGACAGTGACGGTGCGATCTGCTGAAGGGCACATGTGGCCGCGATCAAAGCCTGAGCCCGAATAATCCGTCGCTTGCACGCGATACCAACCAGTGGGCAGAGTCGTATCTGCGCGAAAGTCATCCTGGCGTGGCGTACTTCCCAACCACGATGCGTCAAGGTGCCAGCTCACCCAGTTTGGACCACCGTTATCACGGCTGTAAGACAGCGAGTACTGCGGCTTCACCATCAGGTAATTGTTCGGCTGCAACACGTTGGTAACAGCAGCGCTTGGGTTTCCCATCGTGAGGTGTTCGCTCGGGGTTGGTGTAGGAGTCGGCGTTGGACTCGAGAAATCACCAATCTGGATATTGTCGAGATTGATGCGATTGGCGCCACCGGAGACTTTTCTTATCTCAAAGCGAATCGCGTTGCCGTTGTTGACGGTAAAGGTTGCTGTCTGAAGTGTCGTCGAACTCGTAGTCACGGTTGGACCAACTTGAATCCAGGTGCTTCCATTGTTTGTTGACGACCACAGTTGCCAGGTGCTTGAACCGTCGGTGCCGAACACTGCATGTTGAACAGAAACAGTTCCCGCGCCGGTCTTATTAAAGTTCATGTGAATAAGACCGGTATTCCGAACGCGGGCGGAAAAAGCGCCCGTCTTTCTGTCGGTAGAGAGATTGCCGGTGAGCGCGTCGTTCATGAACCACGACCCGGTGCCCAGCGTTACGTTAGCCGCGGCGTAGGTAGTCTTGCCGCCTGCTTCGAATCCCTCGCTAAGCGGCGCCATCGTTGCCGTTGTCAGGGAAATCGTCAGGACGATCAGTGCAGCAGAAAATGCAAGCAGCGTTTTCGCAGCGATTCCGAACTTGAACTTTTTCATTTATTTGCCCTTTCCTCTGTGTGGGTTCGTCAGCAGTCACACACGTCGGAGGTGTATGCCGGCTGGCGACAGCGGTTGAAAACGGAGTAAGCAGATCGATCCGAACTGCTTACGTTTTGTTCTGGGCTTTGGGAGTCCCCGGTCGACGCTATGCCGATGGGATGTGAGGGTGATTGGGAGTTACTAGAGGGTTAGGGCTCGGTCCAACTACGCAACGAGGATGTTACGCGAATGCGCACCGAAAGATCTGCGCGAAGCGATGATAGCACCTTGCGCTGCTCATTCATCTGAAGACGGCTTCGAGCGCAATCGCTTGATCTGTGAACGCCGTGCCTTTCTTCAAGCGTGCGGTTCTTGACGCTACGCGGGGTCACTGTCGGAACGCGTTTCACGGGGCGATAGTTTAGCTGCGCGATCTTCTTCCGAGGCGTGACTTACGATCAGCCCATATGCAGGAGGAATTTTGACCATCATCGACCGTTTCTTGTATAACTCTCTCCCAATGAAAGCTCTCGACTTTTTCTGTGGCGCTGGCGGACTTACTCGCGGGCTCCTCGATGCGGGAATCGAGGTATTGGCCGGCATCGATATCGATGACCGACTACAAGAAACGTACGAAAACAACAATGAACCCAGTCAATTTATCGCGCAAGACATTAATGATATCGATATTCATCAGTTGCGCGCTGATCTGGGAATCACGGAACATGATGTCGTCTTGTACGCGGCATGTTGTCCATGCCAACCATTCTCTACTCTCAACAGAACGAAGTACGATGAGGAACAACGAGCATTACTGATATCGTTTGGCAACCTTGTAGCTGAGGCACCTCCGGATCTGATCTTGGTTGAGAATGTGCCGGGCCTCAACAACGCCTATGGCGACGAAATCTACGAAGCGTTTCTGACACTGATCGAGGGAGTAGGTTTCAGGCGCGAAGACATATACGCAGAACTTTTGGACGCGCAAGACTACGGCGTGCCTCAAGTGCGAAAACGTTTCATACTGCTGGCCTCGCGTCACGGAAAAGTCGTTGCACCTCGTCGGTCGCCCTATAAGCCGACGGTGCGCGATGTGCTAAAGAAGTATCCTCGCATTGCAGACGGTGCAAGATCAAAGCTATATCTGAATCATGTAACGCGACGCTTGCAACCGCATCACAAGGAGATCGTGAAGGCTGTTCCTAAGAATGGCGGCAGTAGGCGCGACATCGTAGACACTTCGATACTGCTGCCATGCCACCAGCGTCATCCGGCCGCACACAAGGACGTGTTCGGAAGGATGTCTGGGACGAACCTGCTCCCACCCTTACCGGCAGATGCGTCGAGGTATACTGCGGTCGGTTTACACATCCTCGGCAGAATCGCGGCATTTCGTTGCGTGAAGCTGCAGCGATTCAAAGCTTTCCTGACAATTACGAATTCTTCGGTACGTTCTTCCACATTGCGCAGCAGATCGGAAATGCTGTGCCAGTTAGATTCAGCAAGGCTTTAGGCATTGCGATTCAGAAGTCTGGAATACAAGCGCGGCCTCAACGCGTCATCGCAGTCAAATGATAAAACGATCTCCCACGAAATCATCGAAGAGCGCTCCACTTAATTGAAAACCCTTCAAGATGCGATTCGACATTGGAACCGTGAAGCATCTTGGCCTGCAGAACGTACTCAACTTTGCCGCCCGTCATCGGCGAACTGAGTGGCGAACGCATGGACGCCGATGCCAAGCGAGTTGATATCGAAATTCCAATCGGTGCTTTCACTGACTCGTCTGAAATCGTCGTCCGAGATAACGGTATCGGCATGACGGATGCGGATGTCCGAAATGCTTATCTCGTCGTAGGGCGCGATCGTCGCGCGGCCAATGGCGACAAGCCTACGGCCAGAGGCAGAAAGGTCATCGGGCGAAAGGGAATCGGCAAGTTCTCGGGGTTTGGCCTCGCAGGTGAGATAGAAGTAGAGACGATTCACAAAGGCGAAAATTCCCGGTTCGTAATGAACTACCAGGAACTTGAGAATAACGCGGCCAAGCGCGAAATAGAAATGCCTCCCCTACCTGCGACAGGCACTCTCGCTAAAGGTACACGAGTTACGCTTCGCAATATTACAAAGTTCAGAAATAGATCTGTGGACATTCAAGCGTTGCGACGCGGCTTGGCGCGGCGATTCTCGATCATTGGCAGCAAGCACGACTTTCAAGTGTTTGTGAACGGCACCGCGATCACCACCAAGGAGCGTGATCTACAGCTATTACTCGACAAGGACTCAGAAGGTCAAAAATATCTGTGGGAATACAAAAACGCAGAAATAAAACCTGACACAGGCTGGTTCGTTAAAGGATGGGTCGGCGCGCTTGATAGAACTAGTCCACTTGCGGACGGTATCCAGCGAGGCATAGCAATCATGGCTCGCGGAAAGCTTGTGCGGGAACCTTTCGTGTTCGATGCCACCGTGGGCCAGCAGTACGCATTATCTTACCTCGTTGGTGAATTAGACGCTGAATTCGTTGATGCGGTAGATGATGTGATTGGAACAACGCGCAACTCCTTGGTGTGGGATGTCGAGCCCAATGCGACGTTCAAGAAATGGGGACAACTCGAGGTCAATAGAATCGCGCGTGAATGGGCCGAGAAGAGAAAAAGAGACAATGAGAAGCAGTTGGCTAAGAATCCACTTTACAAGAACTTCCTTAAACGCGCGAGTAGATTTGAAAATCAGCGCGTGAAGAGAGTTGCTGACAAGCTGATAAAAGAGGTCGTCAAGCAGAATCCAGTTGGGGATGAGGAGACTGTCAAACCAATTATAGAGATGTGCCTCGATTACATGGAGTTCGATGCATTTCAGGAAATGGCGCAGGAGGTGGCTGAGTCGCCAGTTGCCGATACGCAGCAACTGGTGAGGCTATTCCGTGAATGGGAAGTAGTTGAGGCGAAAGAGATGATGCGCGTCACCGAAGGCCGCATTAAGACAATTGAAAAGCTTCAAACTTTGATCGATGAGAACGCCCTTGAAGTTCCGGTTCTGCACAAATTCCTGCGTGAATTCCCGTGGGTTCTTGACCCTCGCTGGACATTAGTCGCCGACGAGGTTACCTACAGCAAACTGCTTCGCCAGAGGTTCCCCGACGACGATCTCCCGGAAGATGAACGTCGTATTGACTTTCTTTGCGTGAAAGAAAGCAATGATCTGATCGTAGTCGAGATCAAGAGGCCGCAATCAAGGGCGTCAGTAAAAGAACTTGATCAAATCGAAGAATATGTGAATTTCATGCGCGACTACAGCAAGAATACGACCGACAAGGAACTTAGAAATCGATACGTTGTCGGTTATTTACTCTGCGGAGATCTGACGAACACTTACGCGACACGAGGTCGAAGGGATAACCTAGAGAAGGCAGATATTTTCGTTCGTCGTTATTCTGATTTGCTTAGGATGGTACGGACTAACCATAAAGAATTCCTCGCCCGCTATGCCGAGCTTCGTCGAGAAAGTAACAAACGAGACGCTAAGCGGAAACCTACTCCCGCGAGGCGCAAACCGACTAAGAAAAAATAACTCTAACAAGCCTGCTGAGTTATGCCTGACAATTTGACGCCGGAGCAACGAAGACGCGCGATGTCGGGCGTCAAACAAAAAGATACAGATATCGAAGTAGCGGTTCGTTCGGCTCTGCATAAGAGAGGTTATCGTTTCAGAAAGCACGTAATCACGTTGCCTGGTAAGCCCGACATCGTCTTCCCATCGCAAAAGCTAGTTGTTTTCGTTGATGGTAACTTCTGGCATGGGTATCGATTTCCACACTGGGCACACAAGGTTTCGCCATTCTGGCAGCAAAAGATTCTTAGGAACCGAATGCGAGATCAAAAGAATTTTCGAGTGCTTCGGCGGCAGGGATGGAGGGTATTGCGACTTTGGAAACATGAGATCAACGGCGACTTGGATCGATGTCTTGATCGGATCTGCAAGCTCTTGGAGACTCCACGACAAGGTGACGACGGAACCGCAAACCGCAGGGCAGGCTCCCATGATCTCATCGTTTGATGTCCATCTCTGAAGAAGATGCTCCAGCTCGCTCACGCTGTATTTTGCCAATTTCCATGGGTGCGCATGGTCGGAAGATTCTAGGTGACGCAGCAGCCTTTCGTGAGGAGCCTTCTCGGACGCATCCGTGCCGCCGAGGGAGATGGAGTCCCGCAAGTCGCGCTCGGGTGCCGGCCTTTGTTTCGGTCTTCGGGCAGACTAAGCCGGTAAGGTGAATCGCTCGAAGCTTGGCATAACGGAATCCCGCAACATGGGGTGTTAGCAGATGAAAGCTGATCGGCTCCCCAACCCCGCGGACGGGAACTCCGAAAACACGGCTGAATCAATCGCGGAGGCGGCAGCGCAGCCGCCGTGTCTCCGCGGTTTGCGTCGCAGAGACACGGAGCGGCGCGGAGAATTCTTAATCACTATCAAAATGGATGTGGTCGATGCTCATTTCGCCGGCCTCAACACGATTCACGACCTGCTCAAGGTCCGGGTCTTTGATCTCCAATCCATAACGGATCAATGAGCGTGTTCGTGGATCGACTCTGCTGTCGGTTGCGAGTTTTCGAGCGCGTCGTTTTAGATTAGCGTCGAGTGTGCGAGATTCTTGGTTTGCGCGGTGATGCGCTACCATGCTTTGTCATGGTCCTTTTCCTTTCTAAGCAAGGTTGAGGATCTAGGGTCGATTTGTGTTGGTAGCACAAGTCGGCCCGCTTCTTTTTTGATCAGGTGGGTATCAGCAACCTAGCGCAAAAGTTTTCGTTTGTCACCAATCGATTTGACTCACACGAGCGTCGTCTTTGCGATCACTGCATTCAAGGTGCGGCGTTTCAAACTCACTTCTTCACTCGCCGCCGCCGCAAAGCGCTGACGATTCCGACTAACCCCGTACCTAGTAAAACCATGCTCGCTGGTTCCGGAACCGGATCCACGCGGAAGAACCCCAGGCCACCACCGAAAGGTGAGTCTCTCGCGATGATGATGATGGAATGGTCTCCGGCAGTGAGAGAAAAAACAGCATGGCTCACCGCCGGGTTCAACAAGCACGGGACTGGTTCACCCCCACAGTTGTCATCAGGTGCAAATGGAACCGATGGCGTGCTGCCTATGAGTACGAAAGAGTCAAACACATCAAAGGCATCCCCGATCAGCAACACGTCTGTAATTGTTAGAGTTCCGCCGCCAGGGCCAAGGGTAAACGTCCACGGAGCACCTGGCGACCCGGAACCGGTAGATCCAGGGCCTTGGAAAATGAACGAATGCCAAATGCCGACAGTAATCGGATCGGCGCTAATCGATGAAGCACTTCCCAGAACGATGCCGGCTACGACGATGCTCATCAAAGCCTTCTTAGCATAAGCGCTGATGCCCGCTTTCAATATCCCGGTGACTTTGGAAGGTGAAAACATACGAACTCCATTTTTTTACCGCTGATGCCTGGTTAACGAAATGACGAGGACCTAAGTTAATGAGTACTGGGCGGTAGCGGGGCCAAGGTCCAAATCGTTCCCAGGTCGCGTGACCAATCTGAATTACGCTATGTGGTTGAGTTTACCACTATGTGGTTGAGCACGACTACGATCCGCTTCAAGGTTCGTAGAAGCTCTTTTGACGGAAGAATGATGCACAACTGAACAATGCGGAACGCCTGAATATCAACTTCACGCGCGTCATCAGAAAAGCGGAGTCGTTCACAAAAACCCCATAACAGTCAGAGGTTGATGTGAACGCCCCGCTTCCCTTCGCCGCAGGAGTTGCCCAGGCTGCCAACCGCTTCGCAGCAACTAAACTACGGACAGTTCACGGGAGTGATCGTCGTGACGAACCCGTCCCCGAAACCGCCCGAAGCTAGCTGGAATCCATTCACTACTGGAAAGTTCGTGGAATAGGTAACCCCTGTGACATGGGCCGTGCCCACAGCGTCGACTGCGATCGCGTGGATCTGATCGATGCTGTTACCGCCAACGTGCGTTGAAAAAAGAATGGCTGACCCGTCCCACTCCAACACCGTGACGAAGCCATCCCATGAGGGAGCGTTTGGAAGACCGCAACGCACCGGAAAATCGTTTGTCTCCGTGCCTCCCGCAACAAAGACCCGGCCCCAACTGTCCACGACGATATCATTGCCATAATCCCCGTACGTGCCACCCAGAAAAGTGGAGTAGAGGAGCGATGGATCGCCTGCCTGCGAAGTATCAATTTTTGTGACGAAGACGTCATGAACCGCCGAGCGTATTATCCAACGCATTTCTTAATGGAAAGTTAAGTGAGCTGGTTGTTCCAGTCACATAGACCTGACCTCCATTGAAGGGATCGAGTGCAAGACCACCGAGCTGAACGACTGCGTTTTCACTGTTGTTGCCACCCAGGTAGGTCGAGTAAACAAGCGATGCGGCTCCGCTCGCAGTCGTATTTATCCTTGACAGAAAAGCGTCGTCGCCGCCGCCGTTGATCGATTGGTATGCGTTAACGACGGGGAAACCATCGTATTGCGGCGTCCCCATCAGGTCTCGCGATTGTGTCGCACCTGTCAGGTAAACATTTTCCGCTGCATCGACGACGATGTTGCTTGCGCCGTCACTTCCAACGCCGCCGAGGTATGTCGAGTACCGCATAGAATATGTGTCACCCGGACTTGGGTGCAGCTTCATCACAAACGCATCCCAAATGCCGGCGTGGTATTTTTGATACGCGCTCTCTGTAATTGGGAAGTTAGTGGAACCGGTGCGGCCGCTAATGTACACGATGTCTTCAGTGCCAACCGCAAGGTCAAGACCTTCATCAGAGTTGCTCGCCCATGATGTACGTGGAATAAAGAAGAGCACCTGCCGCCAGATCAAACTTCGAAAAGAAGCCATTAACTCCGCTGCCGGGTTGAAACACCGGTTGCAGGGAACCGGGTGTAGTTGGAAAGTTCTGCGCGGTAGTCATACCTGTCACCAGTACGTGGTTCTGGGAATTAATCGCGATTGCGCGGCCTTCGGTATTGCCAAAGCCGGCACCCTGGCCCCAGTAAGTAGAAGACACCAGCGAGTTGGCGCCCAACAGTGGATTGATCACCGTGATGAATGCGTCAACCGTTCCCGTTTTCGTGCCCTTGATTGCATTGGCTACAGGGAAGTTCACCGACGAGGTCCAGCCAGTGACGTAGGTGAGACCATTAGCGACGGCGATGTCGTTGCCTTCGTCCTGCCCACTTCCGCCGAGATAGGTTGAGTAGTCGATTACCGGATCGATCACCAGCGTCTTCGACGGATCATAATCGCCTACCTTAAAACTAACTTCTCGCTGTTTCTTTAACACGTAGGCGGCTTCCACGGGCTGGCGCCGGCCATCGATCTCCTGGTAAGCGACTGGCGGCGCCTGTCGAATTTCTCCGGCAGCAGTCTCGAGCACAAGCGCTCCGGTCTTGTCGATCGACAAATCTCGTACGCCTGAAAAACCAAGACGGATCTTTCGGGGATCTCGATTCGGCGCAACGATGAAGTCGTATTCGAGTTGCTGTTGTTTTCCGTAATAGGCCAGGTCTATGCCCGGGTAAACTTCGCTATAGTTGACTCTGGCGTAAGTTGGGACCCGGCTGGTCCAGTTGGCGCGATCGCTTCCGTTGAAGTAGTTGACCTTGCCACGCATTTCGTCCTCGCCGGCAACTTCCGGATTTCTGTTAGCGCCGATCATCTTCATGCGCACGATCGCCGGCTTTTGGTCCTGTTTCTGGCGAAGGTTTAGTACGGCCTCAGTCGGTGTTAGAAAGAGCGTGTAGCCCTGGCCGCGCGAAAGAAACTTCACGCGTTCATCCGTCTGGCCGCGGTTAACTTCAAAGCTGAGAGCTCGTTGAGAAAGATTGATCTTTTCCGAAGCAGGCTGTTCGCCTGGCAGAGTGTTGTTACTGGTTTCGATCCCCGCGTTTGCGCTCTTGTGTGAGATCGCGAGCGAACTAATCAAGCCGCCCAGTATTAAGATCAGCGCAAGCAGGCGCCGAGTGAGAGTATATTCCCGTCGATACATTGTCATTCTCCTTCATGGTTATTACTTTGTTGTTGATTGCCGGCGGCATGTAGTGGGCACGCCGCCGGCGGATAGCACTAGGGCGTGCGGCAGTCGCCGGGGCACTTCTGATTGTCTTCACCCAGGTCGCAGACTTTGTTGCCGCAAAGTGGACCACAGTCCAATGGCGCGGTGACGCTCGTTTCGCCACGACTCACTTCGCAAACACCATCAGTCTCGTTCGCTTCCGGTAGTGGCGGAGAGTTGGGCCAGAGCGAGGGTTGCCCATGGTCGCCGAGGACAAAGGGAAACCACACGGTCAACACCCACTGCGTGCGATCAAATGTCTTGGTCCAATCCGCCGGGGGATTCAGACTGGAGCCGAGCGAAGGGGCTGATTCCAACGCACCGAGACTCGCAAAGTCAGGGATAAACGGATGTGGAGGGACGATGCGATCGGCAAAGTAGACGATCTGCACGAGTCGTTCTTCACGGTTGTAGAGCAACCACGCGCCAGTTAGACCACGCTGGGCAGCGGCCGCCATCAGTTGCGGCCAACTTCGTTTCAGGTTGTCTAGTTGATTGGTATCCGGAACGCTCCAACGCTCAGTCCGCAGCACGACCTGGTGCTGCACGTCCTTAAAGTTGTGCCCGCCGATCAGGCGCCATGCGTGGCAGTCAGGGTTGAGAAAGTACGGTCGGTCGAAGAAGAGAGTGCCGTCGAGGACAAACTCATTCTGGACCCAGTGTTTGTATTGCTCAGCCTGTTGTCGCGACTCGAAAAGGTAGCGGCCCCCGCTCAGCAGATCGCCATTGGCAGCGAAGGCCAGGGGAATTTGCTTGCGCTGCATGCCGGGGCGTTCAGCCATGAACATGCGGTCGCGCTCGATGACGGGCGCTACGTTGAGTGGGGAGCCACCGGGGATTGTGAAGTCGCAGGTAAAGCAGCCTCTGGCTTGAATGTTACCTGGACGTGGCTCGTTGTTGTCATCGTCGTCGTCGAACGTTGCCGCCCTGACAGTTGAGAAGGCGAGCAAAGTCGACTGTAAAAGCAGCAGCATGAGGACCATGCAAATGCTCCTGCTCAGGTTAGGTGAAAGTTTATGCTTGATCATGACGTCTCCTTATATGGTTGTATTCCACAGCTATAGGCGGGAATCGCGATCGAAAGTGCTAACCGTAACGAATTTTTATTTTGAGATATCCGCGATCGATGGAAGGCGCGCGGTCTAAACGTGGTAAATTGCGGCACACGGCGCAGAGGAGAGTTACAGATGACATCCGCCCCCCGGGATATCACCCGTCTACTACTAGCCTGGAACAATGGCGATGCGGCGGCGTTGGAGGAATTGACGCCCCTCGTTTACGCGGAGTTACACAGGCTCGCTCGTCGCTATATGGGCCGCGAGCGCTCCGGACACACGCTGCAAACTTCCGCACTCGTCAACGAAGCATATCTGCGCCTAATCGACTGGAAGAACGTGCAATGGCAGAACCGCGCCCATTTCTTTGCCGTTTCCGCTCAGTTGATGCGTCGCATCCTGGTGGATTTCGCACGTGCAAATGCTTACGCGAAGAGAGGTGGCGGCGCACCTCATCTCGACCTTGAGGAAGTCGCTGTTGTTTCACCGGATCGCGGAACTGACATCGTGGCTCTCGATGAGGCGCTGACTTCTTTGGCGGTGTTGTCACCACGACAGAGTCAGGTGGTGGAACTGCGTTTCTTTGGTGGCTTGAGTCTTGAAGAGACTGCGGAGGTACTCAAGGTTTCGATTGGCACAGTGAGACGGGATTGGAGCCTCGCCCGCGCCTGGCTCCACAGAGCAGGTTACGAGTGGTAGTGATGTAGTTTGAACGCCGAAGGCTTTGGCTAATGCAACCCAGGGTTGCTCCTTGAAACGCCGAAGGTGTTGGGTTGCTCCTTGAAACGCCGAAGGTGTTGGGTTGCTCCTTGAAACGCCGAAGGCGTTTACTAATTTCAGCCCAGGGTTGCTTCAACCCTGGGATCAGGAATTTAAAAACAATGAAACGCTGAAAGCGTTAGGCCTGTGCGGGAATAACTCTTTCAGAGTTTGATGGTACAGGGCATGAGCTAACCCAGGGTTGAAACAACCCTGGGCTGAAATTAGTAAACGCCTTCGGCGTTAATCAAAGTGCATTCACTACTGTTACAAGTAACCTTCGGCGTTAATTCAAAGGCATACAAGTAACCTTCGGCGTAATTCAAAAGTGCATCACTACCGTTACAACTAAGTTGTCACGTCTAAGCTCATCCTCTTATGACTCCTGAGCGTTACCAACAGATCGGCGAGATATATCACTCAGCGCTGGAGCGTGGGCCAAAACAGCGCGTGGCCTTTCTTGCTGAGGCTTGCGCCGGTGATGAGGAACTGCTTCGAGAAGTGGAATCGCTCATTGCCTCTAACGAAAAGGCCGGCGAGTTCATTCAAACCCCGGCTTTGGAAGTTGCAGCCGACCTGCTCGCCACGGATCAGCTCGACTTGCTTCCAGGTAAGTCTCTTGGTCCATACACGATTCTCGAACTTCTCGGCAGCGGTGGAATGGGTGAAGTCTACCTGGCTCAGGACTCAAGACTCGGCCGCCGCGTGGCACTCAAACTGCTGCCCGATCACTTCGTAAGAAATGAAGATCGCCTGCGCCGTTTTCGACAGGAAGCTCGCGCGGCCTCGGCACTGAATCATCCAAATATCATCACTATCCATGAGATCGGCGAAACCGAAACGACTCATTACATCGTCACCGAGTTCATCGACGGAGAAACGCTGCGTGCCCTGCTGACCCGCAACCGCATCGAGCCGATGCGAGCGCTCGATATTGCCACGCAAACCGCGAGTGCCTTAGCAGCCGCACATGAGGCCGGCATCGTCCACCGAGACATCAAGCCGGAAAACATAATGCTCAGGCACGATGGTTACGTGAAGGTCCTGGACTTTGGGATTGCCAAGCTGCTGCCCGAAGGCCCTGCGCCTTCAATGGGCGCGTCGTTTGAGACGAGCCCCGGTTTGATAGTAGGGACCGCTCACTACATGTCGCCGGAGCAGGCGCAGGGTTTGAAAGTTGACGAGCGCACGGATATTTGGAGTTTGGGCGTTGTGCTTTATGAAATGCTGATTGGGCAGTTGCCGTTCAAAGGAAAAACGCCGAGTCATACTTTGGTGTCGATATTAGAGCAACAGGTTCCACCGCTCGTGCATGGACCAGAAGGACTCGAGCAGATATTGATGAAGGCTCTTAACAAGAATCCTGAGCAACGATATCAGACGGTAAAAGACATGCTCGTCGATCTGAGAATGCTCCAGCGGGATTTGGATTCCGGATTCAAGGCCAACACTACACAAGAAATTGCGGGGGCGCACACCTCAAACCTCCAGGGGTTTATTAAAATCGCCAAACCTCATTGGCTGACCGCCGTGGTGGCTCTGGCAGTTCTGCTCGTGACGATCGCCGGCATTGCCTACTTCACAAGAAGCAATAAGAAAAGCATCAACTCGCTCGCTATCCTGCCATTCGCAAATGCCACGTCTGATCCCAACACGGAACACTTGAGCGAGGGGATCACCGAAAGTTTGATCAATAACTTGTCACAAATTCCCCGACTGCGTGTGATGGCGCGTAGCACAGTATTTAGTTTCAACGGGCAAAATCTGGACTCGCAAAAGGTCGGGAGCAGTCTGGGCGTCGATGCCGTTGTCACGGGTAGAGTGACGCAGTTGGCTGATACCCTCGTTATCCAGGTAGATCTCGTGGACGTATCAAGCGGCGCGCAAATTTGGGGAGAGCGATTCAACCGAAAGCTCACCGATGTTGTGACGATGCAGGAGGAGATCTCACGCGAGATCTCTGAAAAACTGCATTTGCAGATGACAGATCAGGAGCGCAGTCGCGTATCCAAGCGTCATACGATTAACGCCGAAGCTTATCAGTCGTATTTAAAGGGGCGTTACCACTGGAACAAGCGGACGCAAGAGGGGCTCAGGAAAAGCATCGAGTATTTCACCGAGGCTTTGGAGAAGGATCCGACATACGCACAGGTTTATGCCGGAATGGCTGATTCGTATAACACGCTCGCGCGTTTTAATTTTGTTCGAGCTCAGGAGGCTTACCCCAAAGCGAGATCGGCAGCGACAAAAGCGCTGGAGATTGACGAGACAGTGGCCGAAGCTCACTCGTCGCTTGCCGTCGTTAAAATGGATTACGAGTGGGACTTGACGGGGGCGGAGCGAGAATTCAAGCGCGCCATTGAACTCAACCCGAGCTACTCCGGCGCCCATCAGTGGTATGGGTTGTTGCTCATGTCACGAGGGCAGACGGAAGAAGCTCTCGCGGAGACAAAACGTGCACAACAGCTCGACCCACTTTCGTTGATTGTCGACATGGGCCTGGGAGGATTGTACATCTACGCGCGGCGATTCGATGAAGCGATTGCGTACCTCGAGAAGGTACGTGAGCTGCACCCGGAAGCATTTCAGCCTGACTCGAATCTTGCTTACGTTTATGAGATCAAGGGAATGAAGGATGAAGCCGTCGCGTCGTATCTGAAGAGTAGGACTCTTGCTGGTGATACGGCAGAAAGGGTAGCAGCGCTCAAAGCTGCTTACGCGGTGTCGGGTTGGAAGGGCTACTTGCAGCGGCGCGTCGATGAGATGAAGGAACACGCAAGACTGAAGAGGTACATCTCACCATTTTCCGTCGCCCTGCTATACGCGCAGATGGGTGAGAAGCATCAGGCCCTTGCGTGGCTCGAGAAGACATACGAGGAGCGCAACTATCGTTTACTCTTCATCAAGGTAGACGCACGGCTCGACAGTCTTCGCTCGGAGCCGCGCTTTTTGGACCTGGTTAGACGCATTGACGAGGCGTGTGAGTTAGCGCAGAGGTCGTGAGTGGAGTTGAGAGATGCAACTCTGGGCAGATGTTATTTTAATCGTCTCAGGTGTTAGCTGATGCTGGACGAAGTCTATCCGGAAGGTCAGGCTTCGTTTTGTGCGACATAGTCTTTCCGTCGAAGCAGGCTGGCAAGTTCGACGGCTTCCTGGATCGTCATCAGATCGCTGTTGTCTCCGCCGTGGAACCTAACTCCGCTGGCGCGAAGTTCCCAATCGTCATGTCCTTCGTAACTCCGCTGGTTGAACATCTCCACAGCCTCATAACCACTAACTGTAGTAAACGAGAGCAGAAGGACCTGAGTTCTATTTCGCTCATGCGTCGTGGTCTCTATCGCTGCTCGAATGGCTTCCCGATCCGGGACTTCTCCAGACAGAGAAGGTGTTGACTGTTGACGTACTCCTGCGAGGCCCTGCAGTTTGTAGAGTTCGATTCTGTATTCGGCGAGAAGTGCAAGATGCTGTTTGCACTGCTCGATGATGTTTTCACTGGTTGCTGTGTTCAGCGCCTGCTTTGATGCTTGCAGCTTTTCTTCCAATTGCGGAAACAACATGTATCACTTCCTCACCAGCCGACGCTCATCGTATCTCACGCCATGCTTTGAGCCTCTTCAACTCCGACTGGTTTGAAGAGTATTAGACCTCTCTTCAATTCCTCAAGCGCGATGCTCGTGTTCCTTCGCTTCAGTCGGTCGGCTGCGATCCGCGGCTGTGCACCTAGTAAGAGTTGCTTGTTTCTGTGCGCTGCCAGGATGACCAACTGAAATCTGGACACGATACCCGGCCACTGTGCCGGTGTGTTGTCGTTAGGAATGTTACTGCTCACTTCTACTATTCCACTCATATTTTATATACCGCCTTTAACGGGCTGTGAATTGAACCAGCGCTTTGCCTGGTCCTACTTTTTGATTTTAGAGTTCTTGCCTTCAACATTTCCTCTTCGGCACGCTTCGATCCGCCATCGCAGCCTACCTCGGACCACTCGCGCGAATTGTCAGCTCTGTCCCGACCGGCAGCTCAAGGTTGTCTTTACCCTGAATAAAAACTGTGCCGGCTCCGCCTGCAGCGCCAATGAGTCCACCGATCGTTGCGCCTTTTCCACCGCCGGCAATGGCGCCGATGACGGCGCCGACAGCCGTGGCAATACCGGTGCGTTGGATCGTCTGTGTGGTCTGGTTGCTGCCTTGCGCGCCTCCTTCGTTGTCAACCTTGACTGTGTCGCCATTCAGCAATCGCACATTCCCGAGCGCGCCGGAGAATTTATAGGTCTGACCGTTCCTTAACCGAATCCTCTCGAAGTTGAGCGAGATCCCTGACCGGCCAGTCAAACGTCCTCCCTGGTCAACACTGCCCACCGCGCCTTCGATAACTGCCCCCTCGAATTGACTGGGGTCGCGCACGGTCATGGTGAACAGATCACCCTGCTGCGACAGCTTTGTGGTCAGATCATTGTTCAAGATGGCCACCAAAGTCTCACCATCTCGCACGATGAATTCACCGCTGGTCGCAGTGGCGTTACCCAGAACCGGCCGCGAATCGTTATAGACGCTCCACTGCGCGACATCGGCGGTCCGGTCATAAAAACTATCCACGACTACCGGTTGAGTTAGCCGGTCGGAATAGATCTGCCGCCGCACTCGTAGACTGCGGTCGTTTTCACTTGCATCGAAAGTGACATTAAAATCATTTTCTTTGTAGCCGTTCGAACTCACTACTAACTGCTCCCCACTAAGCGTCGCTGTTACCTTGGTCGATCTGCCGCTGGGAAGTTGTTCCTGACGCTCGCGGCCGTCCGCCTCGAATGTTGATTGTGGCGCTAGCGTCGAAGCAATAGTCATCGTTGTACCGCGGCGCTCGATCATCAGCATCTCAGGAGATTCAAGTCGCGCCCGAATTTGGTCGGCGACTTCCTGCCGCTCGTCCATACGTAAATTCTGAGTCGCGCGCCGAGCTTTGTCGCTCGGGTTGTCACTACGAGACGAATCCAATCTAAAAGTTCCGGTTAGACGATTAGTACTCTTGTTTCCAGATGATGAAATTGGTCCGTTGCCCCAACTCGGTGCTACGTCAAACGCGCTGGCCAGGATGTTTAGATCCCCGCGCAAGGTCGACCAATCGCTTTTGACGCGGTCTGTAAGCGTTTTGTCGCGCATGAAAATATCGAGGGGCGTGGCCTGGTCAAGCAGGCGTCGGACGTCGTCCATCACCAACTGCCTGACATCGAAGCGAATACGCAATTGATCGGTCGTCTTTTTGAAGGCTCGAAGAGCATCATTCATGTTGCCCTCGCTTCTGGTGCGATCGTAAGGTCTCTGAAAAAAAGCGTCGGTAAGACTTGCACGAAAAGTGTCGCCGCCGTCCTCGACCCGCCGAATTAGCTGATCGAGTTCGCTCTCGGACAGCCGGAAGGATCCATTTGCGTCAACCTTCATGGGAGATATTTGGTTCCACTGCCAACTGACACCATAGGCACTCGCCAGCGTGTTCAGATCTGTTCGCACCGATGTCCAATCATTCTTGACTCGAGGGTTTAGGGTGTTTTGAGTTATGAAGCTATTGATGGGCGACGCCTTTTGTAGAATGTTCTCAACGTCGGCCGCAACTGCAAGCCTGCGAGTGAATTGATCCCTGAACTGCTTAGTTGCGAGGTCAAGGCCAGATTGGAACGTGCTGATGTCATTTTGAGGCAGGGTTTGGTCGACGCTCCCCTGGACCAGTGCCACATTGAGACTGTTGCGGAACCTGCTCGAGCTTCGTTCAAGTCGTTGAAGCACGTTGCCGACCTGGCGTGTGTTATTACGGTTAGGCTGCGGCTGCGCCTGTATGCTCAGGGCGATAACGATTGAAAACGTTAACAGGATGAACACGGAAACAAGGCTTCTTAAGATCGACATTTTTCTTCTTTCACTTTCTAGAGCTTGTACTAAGGTCTCCAAGCACACGTCGGAATACATAAATTGCACCTGAGAATCCTACAGCCTGATAGATGGAACGGTTGCGGACGCTGAGAACAACTTGGTCGGCCTCTCTGGAGAATTACAAGGCGGCTCAAGAAGAAGGTGGCTGGCCCGATCCCGGATGTCGAAACGTAATTTCGAAAGGAAGCTAACGACTTATAGCACTCGAAGGAGGGAGGGTCTGTGCGCTAACACACATACCCAATCCGGGATGAGGTTCTGCAGGTGGTCCATCCAATAGCGACTTCAAGAAGGAAAAAGATCTCGCGTCTTTGAAAACCCGAGATCCCTTCACTCTCGCGATCGTGCTCTTAACTAAAAGCCGACGCGATTTTCACGCGGCTTGGCTTCGTTGACTTTCAAGAACCGTCCGCCCAGCTCCTGGCCGTTGAATTTCTCAATCGCCGCTGCGCCTTCTTCGTTCGTTGACATCTCGATGAAGCCAAAGCCACGCGAGCGGCCTGTTTCACGATCTTCAATCAACGACACGCTTTCGACTGTCCCCGTTTGCGCGAATAATGTTTGAAGTTCATTGGTCGACGTTTCAAACGAGAGATTACCGACATAAAGTTTCATAGACATAAGTTTCTTACCTTTTCCCTGTATAGGGTTTCTCACTTCCAGAAGACTTCTCTCCTCAGGCGAGTTAACAGAAGCCCCATGGTGAACATGTTGGCTTCCCAATTTGCCACGGATTACATGTCCATGCCGCCGGGCATTGCCCTCGGCTTGTCATCGTCCTGTAGCTCAGAAATAAGCGCTTCAGTCGTGAGCATCAGCCCTGCGATTGAGGCGGCGTTTTGCAGCGCGCAACGTGTCACCTTGGCGGGATCAATCACACCAGCAGCCACAAGGTCTTCAAACTTTTCGGTCACTGCGTTATAGCCGATGTTTGGATTCTTCTCTAAACGAACTTTTTCGACAATGACGGCGCCTTCTTTGCCCGCGTTCGAAACGATCTGCCGGAGCGGCTCTTCCAGTGCCCGCCTGACGATGCTGACGCCAATCTGCTCGTCTGGATCACCGGTTGGTTCGTCCTCGTTACTGTCATCGAAGAGTTTGAACTTATCGAGCACTTTCGCGGCGCGAATGTATACGACACCGCCGCCCGGCACGATACCTTCTTCTACTGCCGCGCGCGTCGCATGCATTGCATCTTCGACCCGTGCTTTCTTTTCGTTGAGCTCGGTTTCCGTCGCAGCGCCGACGCGAATTACAGCGACGCCGCCAACGAGTTTCGCCAGCCGCTCTTGCAGTTTTTCGCGGTCATAGTCCGAGGTAGAGTCTTCAATTTGAGCTTTCAGTGTTTTCACGCGACCCTGGAGATCGCTGGTCTGGCCACCGCCATCGATGATAGTCGTGTTCTCTTTGTCGATCGTCACACGTCTTGCGGTACCCAGGTCTTCGAGCTTGACGTTCTCGAGTTTGATCCCGAGGTCTTCGCTGATGACTTTGCCACCTGTAAGTATTGCAATGTCCTCGAGCATCGCCTTACGACGATCACCGAAGCCCGGCGCCTTGACTGCTGCGACGTTGATCGTGCCACGAAGTTTGTTGACTACAAGAGTCGCCAGGGCTTCGCCTTCTACATCCTCCGCGATAATCAAGATTGGTTTGCCTAACTTAGCGACCTGCTCGAGAATGGGCAGCATGTCTCTCATCGACGAGATTTTCTTTTCGCTGAGCAGAATGACGGGATTCTCCAGCTCGGCTTTCATCGTCTCCGCGTCAGTGACGAAGTACGGCGAAAGGTAGCCACGATCAAACTGCATCCCTTCGACAACCTCCAAAGCCGTCTCCATTGTTTTTGAATCTTCGACGGTGATGACGCCATCTTTGCCAACCTTGTCCATCGCCTCGGCGATTAACTCGCCGATACTGTGGTCACCATTGGCTGAAATCGTACCGACCTGCGCGATCATCGCTCCAGTGACCGGTTTCGACATTTTCTTGATCTCTCGAGTTGCGCGCTCGACGGCTTTATCGATGCCGCGTTTCAAGGCCATCGGGTTTGCCCCTGCGGCCACGGTTTTCACGCCTTCGCGGAAAATAGCCTGCGCGAGCACGGTCGCCGTCGTTGTGCCGTCTCCGGCAACGTCGCTGGTCTTCGAAGCGACTTCACGCACCATCTGCGCGCCCATATTCTCCGTTGCATCTTTCAGCTCGATTTCTTTTGCTACTGTCACGCCGTCTTTCGTGATCGTCGGGCTACCGTATTTCTTATCGAGAACGACGTTGCGCCCCTTTGGTCCAAGCGTGATTTTCACTGCGTCGGCGAGTTGATTCACGCCCCGCAAAATTGCCGCTCGCGATTCTTCGCCATGAACTATTTGCTTTGCCATAAACTTTGTCTCTTCTCCTATTTAAAGGTGTCACGCAAACTCTCAGCTTGCGGGTCGTGGAATATACAGACTTCGCAAACTTCCCGTTTGCGGTACTCCAGGACCTTACTTGCTCTTTTTGCCGCCGGCAGCCGCACCCGCGCGAGTGATGATTCCCAGAATCTCGTCCTCGCGCATAATCAACAGCTCTTCGCCGTTGACCTTGATCTCTGAGCCGCCGTACTTACCGAACAACACGCGGTCGCCTGCATTGACATCCAGGGGCTGGCGCGATCCGTCTTCGCGATATTTACCGAGCCCGGCGGCCATGACCTCACCTTCCTGCGATTTCTCTTTCGCTGAGTCGGGAATGATGATGCCGCCGCGCACCTGCTCGCCTTCATCAATGCGTTTCACGATTACGCGGTCGTGCAGTGGTTGGATATTCGTCGTCATAACTTCTTTCAATCTCCTTTTGGTTTCTACCGGGATTAGGGCTGCGAGGCTGCGAATTGGTACGCCATATCGCTGCGTTAACAAACGCGCAATAATGACAAACTAATAGCGCGGGTAAACACCCTTAACTTTTTGGTAGTTGAGCTGTAAGTTTTCAGACGAATCTGGCGGGTCCAGAAGAGCTGAGAATGGAGTTAGCTGGTCTCGGTTCGATACAACCTTACGCTTCGCAGTGCCTATATGTCAATGAAGTATATACCGGATACGCAATATACCTGCTTAGCGCGCGATGTGATGGTGGTCGTTATTAAGTCACGACATTATGAAGGTTTCCTTCTTTTGGGCATTGGGTTTATTTGAGCCACTCGCTCCCGAACCTCAAGTTGCGCACCACCTCGCCAAAGGCGCCAAAGATAAAAGCCAAACCCAGGGCTACGAGGAATACGGCGAACGCGAGGACGACAAAAGATGAGATGCCGCGCCCTTTATAAGTTCTAACCGTGGTCCATGCTGCACCACCTAATAGTATTATGCCTATTGCTATTTCTATCAGTCGCATAGCTCTTGTTTAACTCTGAGACGGGCTGGCCCAAAAGGGTTCCCGCGACCCCTCCTTTGTTCGTAATCATTGTAAATGACACATTGCCTGAGATCACCACCCACGGTATGTGTGTTAGAGCACAGACCCTCTGCTCACGGAACTGCTATACGATTGAACCATCTGAAAAGGCGAGGAAAGCAGGCGAGAGAGTCAAAAGTGGAAATTACTAATACATTCAATGCTGAAAAGAACCAGCCACCGCAGCTCAGCGTCGTGGAGTTCCAGGCAACCGAAGCGAGCTTCAGACAACCAACGGCAGCAGAAGTATCTATTCTTACCTTTTATAAGTTGCGCTACGCTCGCAGTCATGCACAGGAGTTGAGCAACGAATTCGCGCGTCTCTTGAATCGTGGATCACCGCTTGAATAGCGCCTCTGAACGTGGTCTATAAATCGTTCAAGTGGTCCTGTAGCCTCTCCTGTTTCGAATAGACCAGATTAGGTAAACGCGCAGCTGCGTGATAGGGTCGCCGCGAACCGAGTTCAAGCTTACTCTCTTCTCAGCTCCTCTGGAATCACCCAGATCACCTGAAGTTCATAGCCAAACAACCTAAGGAGCTAACCATGTTTACACGCCATGTCATAATGGAACTGAAGCCGAACGCCACCACGGAGTTTACCAACGTTGTTGAGAGCAAGATTTTGCCACTCCTGCGTAAACAGAAGGGATTCCGCGATGAGATGACTTTCGTCGCCGCAGACCGCTCGGAAGCTATTGCTATCAGCTTCTGGGACACTAAAGAAGAGGCCGAGGCCTACAATGTCTCCGGATATCCTGAAGTATTGAAGATCCTCACAAGTCTGGTGGAGGGAACGCCCAGAGTTGGTGTAGCTGAGCTTGCGACCTCAACGCTTCACAAGCTCGCTGCTGCGAAAACAGCGTGAAGCAGACGTATTTCTAAGTAGAGAGGGTGGACCATCCACCCTCTTTCTTCGCGCTGAGAAGTGATCAAGCATCTCTTCTTTGGGCTGGATGTGAACACCATCCTCAGCGATTAACACCTCACACGGAACTGTGTGCGCTATACCACATACCTGCTATACTTTTCTCCAGGCTAATTGATTGTGCTTGCTCTGAGCCCTCACGCGTTTGACTTTTCGTTTAGGGCAACGCGTGGAGATCACTTAATGGCTACACTCGCTCGACCGATTGAACCAGTTGAGAACCGGCTGCTCGCTGGACTTCCGCGTGACGACTATGACCGCCTGCTGCCACAACTGCAGCAGGTCTCATTTGATCTCGGTGAAGTTGTCTACGAATTCGGCGGACACCTTGATTACGTCTATTTCCCTACGACAGCAATCGTCTCTTTGCTCTACACCATGGAAAACGGATCGAGTGCCGAAATGGGTTTGACGGGTAATGATGGCGTGGTCGGGATTGCTCTCTTCATGGGGGGTGGCACCATGCCCAACCGTGCCGTCGTACAGAGCGCCGGTGGCGCAATCCGGATGAAGGCAAAGGTGCTGCAAGATGAATTCGCCCGCGGTGGAAAATTTCAATATCTATTGCTGAGGTATACACAAGCATTAATTACCCAGATCTCACAGACAGCGGTTTGTAATCGTCTTCACTCAGTTGAGCAGCAACTCTGTCGCTGGCTTTTGTTAAGTCATGACCGTGTGAAGGCCGATGAGTTGATCATGACTCAGGAGCTGATTGCCGATATGTTAGGCGTTCGACGCGAAGGCGTTACCGTTGCCGCCGGTCGCCTGCAGGATTCCGGAGCGATCAGCTACGTCCGCGGTCACATCAGGATCTTGGACCGCCAGAAGCTCGAAGAAACTGTCTGCGAATGTTACCGCGTAGTCAAAGATGAGTTTGATCGGTTGCTGGGATAACCGGTCCTTAGGTTTCTTGCCCAAAACGACAATCTGATTGTCAACTGATTTCACGCATGGCAGGTTGTCAGACCGGAATCAACATACTCAATGTTTCATGCTCTGGAACGTTGTTGCCTTCACACCCTTTTCGCCAGCAGGTCTTGAAGTTTCTGCGGATCAACTGGCTTGACTAAGTGATCGTCGCAGCCCGCTTCTTGAGAGCGTTGGCGGTCGGAGTCCTGCCCGTAGCCGGTCATGGCAATCAACCTTACGTCTTTTGTTTGTGGTTGCCGGCGCAGTTGTTGCGCTACCTCATAACCGTTCATATCCGGCATGCCAATATCCAGCAACACGACATCGGGTTTATACTCAGTTGCCGTTTCCAAAGCGCTCTTACCGGAGTAAGCGGCTTTAGCCTCATGCCCGAACAACTGCAGTAGCATAACAGTCATATCAGCCACATCTACGTTGTCATCAACTACAAGGACACGTGGTGTTTGCGTGAACAGCTCACCTCTTTCAACGGGTGCAGGGGCGATTAGCTGGCCTGCAGTAGAGAGGGCGGGTAGGCGAACGATGAACTCGCTTCCTTGCCCCAATCCAGCACTGCGAGCGGAGACCTTTCCGCTGTGCAACTCCACGAGTTTTTGCACCAGGCTCAACCCGATGCCCAAGCCTCCTTCCGAACGATCCAGCGTTCTATCCGCCTGCGTGAAGAGATCAAAGATGCGGGGCAGCAGTTCGGGAGCGATCCCCACTCCGGTATCCCGCACACGCAGCTCCGCTTCAACTTCACCGCTCGCCTTGCTGCACGATCAACCACATGTGTCCACCTTCGTCCGAATATTTGGCGGCATTGTTGAGTAGGTTTACAACGACTTGCTCCAGCCGAGTGGGGTCACCTTGTACCCAGACAGGTTCAGCCGGTAGCGACACCGAAAGTTCATGCTTCCGTCGCTCGATCAGAGGACGCACAGCCTCGACTGCCTGTTGGGCGATGCTCCGCAGGTCCAGGCATTCCAGTTGAAGCTGAATTCTCCCCGTGATAACACGGGAGACTTCTAATAAGTCATCAACGAGATGTGCCAGTTGCCCTACTTGACGCTCCATGGTGGTCATGGCTCGCTGTTGGATGGGATTCTCGTTGCCCTGAAGACGAAGAACATGCAGCGCGCTGGAGATCGCCGAGAGGGGGTTGCGCAGTTCATGGGAAAGCATGGCCAGGAACTCGTCTTTACGATGGTGAAGTTCTGCTAAAGCTTCTGCTTGCTCGTGTGTCTGCCGCTCCAGACGGCTACGTTCAGTGATGTCGCGAATGTTGCATTGAATAACGTTGCGTTGGTCCACTTGATAGACATTGCTGACAAATTCGACTTCGATAGGCTTCCCGTCCCTGGTTTTGAGCGGCAAGTGCTCGTAACGAATATAGCCCTTGGCTTGCAGTTCGCGGAAAGCGGCTTTGTTCTCCTCGGCGTCTCGGAACATACCGATCTCCCAGACTTCCTTTCCCACGATCTCGGCATGCGAATAGCCCAGCATCTCTTTGATAAAAGGATTGGCATCAAGGATTTTTCCTGAGGGTTCGTCGAGGATTAGGATCGCATCCTGCGCCGTCTCAAAGAGTCGCCGGTAGCGCACTTCGGAATCACCCAGTGCCTTTTCCAGCCGGCTGCGCTCGCTGATGTCCCGAATATTGCATTGAATAACGTTCTGGTGGTCCTCCTGATAGACGTTGCTGACAAGCTCCACCGCAATCTGCCCGCCGTGATTCGTTTTCAGAGGAAGGTGGTCATAGCGGAGATAGCCACGCGTTTGTAATGCTTTGAAAGCGACTTGACTAGCTTTAATGTCTTGAAATAGACCGATCTCCCAGAGCTCCTTCTCAAGGAAATACTCCTTAGGGTATCCCAGCAAATCAGACATAAACGGGTTGGCGTCAATGATTTTACCGCTGCTGACGTTGAGAATAAGTATGCCGTCTTTCGCAGCCTCAAAGAGCCGCCGGTAACGAACTTCCGAAACCTTCGCAGCGGCTTCCATCTGCTTGCGTTCGGTGATGTCTTCAATGGCGAGTAGGATCAGTTCGGGGTTTGTGCCATCTGGGGGAAATGGCCGGGCGTTGAGCAACATGGTCTTGCGTCCGATGGTCGGAAAGGTATGTTCAACTTCAACGTCTTCGACCGAGTGGTTGAGGGAGAAGACTTTATCCAGCAGTGCCCGCAGGCGAGGACTGCCCCAGGCGCCATCGCCCAGATCATAGAGCGCGTGGTTGTCCGTTTCCTCCTGCGTGACGTGAAACGACTTGTAGAAGGAGCGGTTCGCTGTCTTGATGCGCAGGTCGTGTCCAAGAACTACGAACGGCTCTCGTAAGGTCGCAATGATGTCATGAACGTAGGTCAGCGCTTTATCCAATACTCCTGCTTTCTTAGAACGGTAACGTTCTCAACCCGCATGAACGACTGTGAGCTGAAATGACGGAGTGATTCCAAGGACGTGACGCTTGGTCACCTTGCGTCTCGATTCACTATGGCCATCCCTTGCAAGCACAACGGCACAAGAAGGAGGTAATTGGGTGGTCTCGATGTCGAGAGTGATTTTCGTGTAAACGACTACGAATGAGTTTACTATTCAAGAGATTGGCGATCTGTGCGTCAGCACACATAGGAGAAGGCAAGGGGGAAGGAATGACAGGACACCAGTGGTGTTGAAGGTTGGGATATTTCGGGACCTTATCTTTTTTAGTGCGGACACGGATAGATGAAAACGGGTGTCGCCGGCTACTTTTCATTGCCCTCAGGCGGCAATCGGAATCTCGTTCAGCAGGCGAGCGAGCAGTGTTCTCAACTGATTGAAGTTGTCGGGGCGGGTGATATACACGTTTTTTCCGATCGCGACTTCATCACCCTCATCGATCTCCGCAATGCAGAAGACCACGACCGGAACGTTCTCTCCCACTGCGGCAAGCTCGCGGATACGACGTGCGGCAGTAACAACTTCGTAAGTTAATCCGGCCACGCTCACCAAAATCAGGTTGGGAGGCTCTCGTTGAGCGCTTTCGATCGCGTCTTTTTCATCCCGGGCCAGTGTCACGCGATATCCGTCGACCTTCAACAGCTTCTCAATGCCGTCGCGGGTCTCGGTGATATCCTCCACTACCAGGATGATCGAGTTGGTATCGCTCTTATTATTCATTTAACTATTTTCCCGTTCGACGTTTGCGCGCATCGTCGTCCATCATGCCAAAACCGCGGAGCCAGACTCACCAATTTGATCGCGGATATTACAAGCGGCAATGCTAGCCGTCAGTGCGACAACACACATATGTATTTTGACAGTCGCTAACTGGTGATCATATGCGGCCCAACGCACAGACGGCTCAGCTTGCTTGGCCTAAGGTCCAACTAACAGACAGCTAAAGATGTCGCTGTATGAGCGTTGTGGCTCCTCGCGCAGTCATTCCCGCAGAGGAGATAACTATGCCCGGATTACTCTTCGCTTAAGTTAGACGGCGTTAGAGAAGTAGAGTTATTCGCGGTGCTGAATACCTTGAACCGAACATTACCTGAGGCATTTCGTCAAACGCAAATTGGCAATAAGCATGATGTGGGCGACACGAGGTTGGAGAATCAGCGGGTGGCGATGGAAGACTTTCGCTAAGCACCTCTGGACGAAAGTCAACACGGACGACGTGCTTAACCGTGCCGCGATACTTTCCTTCTACTTCCTGCTCGCGCTCTTTCCGCTACTGCTCTTCCTGACGGCTCTTTTGGGTTACTTCGCCGACCCCGGAACGGAGTTGCGCCGCAATCTGCTCACTTATCTGAGCGCAATTGTGCCCATCTCAGCTTTTGACCTGATCAGCACGACAGTTGATGAGATCAGTCAAAAACGCAGCGGCGGTGCACTGTGGTTCGGTCTGCTGACTTCACTGTGGTTCGCTTCCTCCGGCATGGGCGCGATCATCGAGGGGTTGAACGTCGCCTACGACGTGAAAGAGACCCGCGCGTGGTGGAGAAGAACTCTGCTCGCTATTTTTCTGACGATTGCGCTCGCTGTGCTGATTATCACCGCGCTGGCGCTGATGTTTTACGGCAGCCGGATTGCTGAAGCGATCGCGAACCACTACGGTTTCGGCGCAGCGTTTACAACAGTGTGGAAGGTCTTGCGATGGTTATTCGTTTTCGTAATCGTCTTTCTGGCTTTTGCTTTGATCTACTACTTTGCGCCGGACCTGAATATAAAACAACTACGCTGGCTCTCCCCTGGCGCAATGACTGGCCTCGTACTCTGGTTGCTCGTCTCCTTTCTGTTCGGCTCATATCTCGACTTTTATAACAACTACAGCGTGGTCTATGGCTCACTGGGGGCGGTCATCATTCTGATGCTGTGGCTTTACTTGACCGGCGTAACGATTCTTATCGGAGGCGAAGTTAACGCCATCATCGAGCAAGCCGCAGTTCGCACCGGAGACGTTGAGACAAAAGCGCCAGGTGAAACGCTTCCCGGTGAAAGCGCAAGGGTACGCTCGGCTGGAGCGCAATAACCGTCAGAGGTTGAAGAGTTTTAGGCGAGCGAGATATTCACATGCACCCACGTGTGTCACATTTCCAGCTTTGAATGATAAAAATCGTGGACCTTACCGAAGACACTTTCACAGTTTGGCTCGACTATTTTGAGAAGCAATTTGCAAACGGACGTGGAATCAGTTGGACGTTTGCTCTACCGCTGGTGCAATCGAGCACAGATCATTTAAGATGACGATGTTTACAGGATAACTCCTCTGATGCGATGGTCCGTTTAATTCGTGTAAGCTACTAATTCTAAGGACTTACGCCCGCTTGGCTCAGTGGTAGAGCACTCGCTTCACACGCGAGGGGTCAGTAGTTCGAATCTACTAGCGGGCACCAGGTTATCATCCGCTCTGATGTCCATCACCTGAATGCGACGTCAGGGCGGATTTAATTAACACCCCCCGCCCATGACGGTGGCGGCGATCACCAGCAGCGCTACTCCCCATAAAAAACAGGCCAGCACGATAGCGAACCGCTGATGATCTTTTAGTTTTATGAGCGGGGCAAAACGAATAGTCCCTCTATGGCCAGCGACAAATACGACGACGCCCAACCAGGCGATCACAAATGCAAGAATGAGTTGCCAAACATATTCACCCCCACTAATGCAGACACGCATGGCCTAAGAGTATGATCCAACGCGAATGAATCTTTCAACAAAGCCTGCAGAGTACCTGTTTTCCTACGGAACGCTACAAACCGAACCCGTTCAACTCGCCATTTTTGGGCGAACTGTCAAAGGCACACCCGATGCCCTTACCGGTTATCGACTCACGACCGCCCACGTGCAGGATCAAAACTTCGTGACCCAACACGGCGCGGAGCAACGGAATCTTCAGCATACCGGTCTCGACTCAGACACAGTCGAAGGCTCGGTGCTTACTCTGACAAAAGCAGAGCTGGAGCAGACGGATGCGTATGAGCCGAACGACTATGAACGCGTGCTGGTCCAACTCCGCTCGGGAGCAAAAGCCTGGGTTTATATCAGTCTTCATTCATGAGAATCGCCGTCTCAGGAACACACTCCGTCGGGAAGTCGACTCTCGTCGACGAATTCCTCCGCGCGCACACGGATTTTGCGCATGAGCCGGAGCCGTACACAGTGCTGGTTGAAGACTTTGGTGAGGAGTTTGCGGCGGAACCGTGCGAAGAAGACTTCTATCGCCAACTCGAATTCAACGTCGAGCGACTAAAGCAGCATGGACCAGGCGAACACGTGATCTACGAGCGCTGTCCGATCGATTTTCTCGCCTACCTTGCGGCGCTAAAGTGCCAAACAATCGACACCGCGCTCACACTCGTCTCGGAGGGTACCCAACATCTCGATCTGATCGTATATCTCCCACTCGACGAGGACGATGACAGCGACGCAGACTATCCCAAGTTGCGAAAAGCAGTTGACCGCAAGCTGAGCGCGATCTTCAGAGAAGCCGAATTTGAAGTCTTTAGTTCGACTAACGCGGTGGCGATCGAAGCGAAAGGCTCAACAGCACAGCGCCTGCGCATTCTGGAACAAGCAATGAACTCACTAAAAACTTACTGATCGGCAGATTGCCGCCAAGCCTGGGTCATAGCTCGTCATACACGCAACCCGCCGACGTCTCGCAAAGTATGACGTCGTAGCTGTCCAGCAGCGGCATTGCGATCCTCTCCAACTCATTCTTCCAAATCTCGCCGCCGTAAAATGCGTCCTTGATGCGATCGCGTTCCTCGAGTGAAGGAAAACTGCGCAGAAACACAAACTTGTTCGGGTTCTCGACGTCAAGGAATGGTCCAATAATCTTCATTCCATATTTACGCTGCGCCGGCACGGCGCGCGTTTCGAACAACCTGATGAACTCCTCGCGGTGCCCCGGCTTGATCCGGTAGCTGCGGACTTCTACTATCATCACTAACCTCCAACATTATGAGTATCGAGAAGGACTCTAAACTGGCTTATGAGCGCCATCAAGAAGGCACTTTTAGGTAACCGTGAAAAGCGTGTGCGGCCGAACCCGGTAGAGGGCTGTCCGCTTACGGCAGCACTCGCGGCGATCGGCGGCAAATGGAAGTTGATTATCGTCTACTGGCTGGCCGAATCGCCGAAACATTTCGCGGCGCTGAGGAAAGCGATGCCGAGCATCTCGCAAAAAGTTCTCACCCAACAGCTTCGCGAACTCGTGAACGAGGGGATTGTAAATCGCGACCCAAAAGGCGCGGCGCCGGCGCCGGTCGAGTATTCCCTTTCGGAGTACGGCAGATCGGTGTTGCCGCTCGTCGAAGACGTGCGGTTGTGGGGTCGCGGGCATCTGAACCGCTCGGAAATAGCGGACGCTGAATAGTTGTCGGAAAATTTTTTGCGCAAGTTTGTCGATCCGGGTTCCTGCCGTTCGATTAAGCAGTAAGAACGAAGAAAATACTTTTTAAGGAGACATCATGCAAAAAATAACGCCGTTCCTGTGGTTTGATACCGAAGCTGAAGAGGCAATGAATCACTACGTGTCGATTTTCAAAAACTCCAAAGTGTTGAGTGTTGCTCACTATGGCGAGGCGGGGCCGGGGCCCAACGGATCGGTCATGACCGCGACTTTCGAACTCGAAGGCCAGGAATATGTCGCGCTGAATGGTGGTCCACATTTCAAGTTCACGGAAGCGATTTCATTTGTGCTCAATTGCGACACGCAGGACGAAGTTGACTACTTTTGGGAGAAACTCTCCGCGGGCGGCGAGAAGTCACGCTGCGGCTGGCTCAAGGATAAATTCGGCTTGTCGTGGCAGGTCGTACCGAGACTCCTGGAAGAGTTGATGAGCGACCCGGACCCGGAGAAGTCCAAACGCGTGATGCAGGCGATGCTGAAGATGGATAAGATTGAGGTCGAGCCGTTGAAGCGGGCGTATGAGGGGGAATGAGGGCTTGGTGCTTTGTGTTTTGTGCTTTGTATTTTGTTCTTTGTGCTTTGACCTTGCTGGACTTCACGGGTACGCAACAAAGTACAAAGTACCAAGCACTAAGCACTAAGATCTCTCAAAAGTCCGATCGCTCGCTTCAACGATCGCCTCTTCCTCAACATCTCCGCCCAGAGATCGCCGACCGCATCAATGCGTTGGGCCATCGTTCGCAGGGTGAAGGTTTTTGGCCCAACGTCTCCACGTTCCAATTCTTCCCAGGTGCATGGCGCTGAGACGGGTGCGCCAGGCTTTGCACGGACCGTGTACGTCGCCGCAAACGTCGCGCTGTAACCGTTGCGTCCTGTATCAACCAGAATTCGCCCACCTCGATCGACCTTGCTGAACTCCTGCGTCAGATTTTCCGGATCGCGCATGACGAGAATCTTTCCAACCTGATGCGCGAAACCCGCGACCACGCCGAAGTCCGACTTTCCATCGAGGGGCACCGCGATGTGAAATCCTTTCGAGCCGGAGGTTTTGATCCAGCTCGGCAGCCCGAGTTCGTCCAACAGATCGCGCAAGTTCAACGCCGCCCGCGCCAGGCGTTCAGGCTCGTCTTCGTTTGATGGGTCGAGATCAAAGACACAAATGTCCGGGTTGTACAGATTTGGCGCGCGCGACGGCCACACGTGAATGGTGATGCTGTTCTGATTCGCGAGCCAGAGGAGGGAGCGACTGTCGTTCGCAATTGGATGATTAACCGTCCCGCCGTGTTTTGGAACCTCGACACGTTTGAGCCACTCCGGAAAACCTTTGGATACATCTTTCTGAAAGAATCCCGGCGACGAAATGCCGCGGTGGTAACGCTCCATCGTGATCGGACGGCGGCGCAAATGCGGCAGCATCACGGGCGCAATCGCTTCGTAGTACGACGCGAGCTCGCCTTTAGTGATCCCGTCAGCGGGAAACATGATCTTTTCAGGATGCGTGATCATTGTCTCGGGAATCGACTACCGAAAGCAGACGTGGATGGCGGAGTTTGCCGTGTACGGTCCACTCGATGAAACCAACGCGAACCACGATTTTCGGCTGCACCCAATGCGCTCGCACACGCGGGAGCCCGACGGATTTTGTGAAAGGCGGTTTTGGAATTTCAAGTTTGTTCAGTTGTGAACGCAGGTCCAACAAAAGCTCGGTGTTGAAGCCCGTACCAATCTTTCCCGCGAAGACAAAGTCGTCGTCCTTGAAATAACCGACAAGCAGCGCCCCAAGACCGACCCGTTTGCCTTGTGGATCCGTGAAGCCACCGACAATGAAGTTCTGGGACAACTCACACTTCATCTTGAGCCACTGCTTCGAGCGCCGGTGTTCGTAGATCGAGCCGCGTCGCTTCGCGATGACGCCTTCCCAACCTTCTCTCTGCGCGCGTTCCCACGGCGACGGATCTTCGACGACGGCAACGCGTTGCAGCGGCGCTTGCAAAGGCAGTTGGGCCAACAAGGCGTGGCGCTCTTCGAGTGGAAGCGTGGTGACGTTGCGGCCGTCGAGCCACATGATGTCGAACACGTGATACGCGATCTCTCCACCGCGCCATGTGATCTCGCCGTCGAGGATCAGTTCGCTGTGCGGCAGACGTTCGACTGCCTGCTGCACTTTTGGCAGGGCCTGCGGCAGGTGGTTGCGTGAGAAAAGCTGAACGTCGTCGCCCTTTTTGTAAGCCAGCAGACGAATGCCGTCAAACTTCCGTTCGAAGATCCATTCCGGACCCGTGAAACGCTCCTGCGTCAGGGTTGCGGCCATGGGCACCAGCCATTCCGGAAAGGAGGTCATGACGACAGATTACGCAGATTGCACAGATCAGTAAATCTGCGTAATCTGCGTAACCGGTGGACACGGTGATCAATCGACGCAATTTTCTTCGCGGCGCCGCGGTAACAAGTGCGGCCTTAATGACAACGCGCGGAGCGTTTGCTTTCGACGTCAAACGGAAATTCGCGCCCGTCAAAGTCGCTCGGAATCGCGTAATTCGTGAGGTCGTTGGCCTGAGACCTTTTCGACCCGGAGGCTTTGTTGTTAGTGCGGAGCGCTTCGGCGGCAAACATCTCATACACAACTACGGACACGGCGGCGCGGGGGTGACTCTGTCGTGGGGCACTGCGTCGCTTGCCGTCGATTTCGTGCGCGACGTTCTTGTCACACGCAGATCCGCGCAACCGCCGCGATTCGCGGTGCTCGGGTGTGGTGTCAATGGACTTTCAACCGCGCTTCTTTTGCAACGACGCTTCCAGAACGGTCCGGGAACGGTAACTATCTACGCCAAAGATTTGCCACCCGACACAACTTCAAACATAGCAGGCGCATGGTGGTCGCCGACTTCTGTCGTTGAACCACAGGAAGCAACCACTAAGTTCAACGAACAGTTTCGACAGGCGTGTCGCATCTCGAATAGAGCGTTTCAACTCCTCGTCGGGGCGGATTATGGCGTGCGCTGGATCGACACGTTTGAGCTGATGCAGCACGAAGGATCGCTCACGCGCGAGCTACCGGGGGGCAACGATCTGTACCCGCAGATCGAGATGCATCGCGATCCGGAAAACTATTTTGGCTTTCCTTTCGTGAAGCAATATTTGTCGATGATGATCGAGCCGTCGATCTATCTGAGTGCGTTGTTGCGTGATTTCTATATCGCCGGCGGCAGAGTTGTGGTGAAGGAGTTTCGAAGTCGCTCAGAGATCGCGCGGTTGCCGGAGCAGGTGATCGTTAACTGCACGGGCCTCGGATCACGTGAGCTCTTCAAAGATGAAGCCCTTGTTCCGGTGCGCGGTCAACTGGAAATCCTGCTGCCGCAGCCGGAAGTTGACTACTGCTATCTAAGCAGCGGTTACATGTTTCCGCGTCGTGACGGCATCGTCCTGGGCGGCACATGGGACCATGATGACTGGTCTCTAAAACCCGATCCGGAACAAACAGCCGAAATTCTCGAAGCTCACACGGAGATTATGAAAGGCTTGAAATGAATTACACGGAAGTGGAATCCACCGGAAGACCTTCGAGCCGCATGATCGTCAGAGCGTTTGTTGTCGGGCATGGCCCGGAGCGCAGGCGATAGTCAAAAACCATTTTGCCCCCGCTTACCTCCTCGCGGAAATGAAGATTTACGACGCCGCTGATTTCGTCCGCTAGTTTGATCAACTCCAGATCGTGCGTCGCAACTAGTCCGACCGCCGTGCCTTGCGAGAGGGCTCGTATATAAGAGCGACTTCCGATCAAGCGCTCGCGGCTATTCGTGCCGCGAAAGATCTCGTCGATCAAAAAGAAGACCGGCAGGTCGTCGTCGGCTTTTGCTGCCGCCAGCAGCGCCTGCAAGCGTTTTACTTCCGCGTAAAAATACGAAAGTCCATCCTGTACGGAGTCGCTCACCTTAATACAAGTAAAGACGCGAAACAGCGACACCTGCAAGCGATCCGAATTCACGGGTGCGCCGGCGTAGGCGAGGCAAAGATTCACGCCGATGGTTCTGAGAAAGGTGCTCTTGCCCGCCATGTTCGAACCGGTGAGAATCACGATCCGCCGTTGATGGTCCAACTCAAAGTCGTTGCACACCTTGGCTTCAGGCTTTAGCAATGGGTGTCCGAGGTTGCTGGCATCGAGTCGATTGGCGCCGGCAGTCACTTCAGGAAAAACGTAATGCGGATTCAGGTAAGCGAAGTTTGCGAGAGAGTTCAACGCTTCAAGCTCATACCATGCATCGAGCCAGCGCGGCAGGAGGTGTGAGATCTCCTTCTTCACGAGCTCGAGACGGTGCGAAAAAAAGAAATCCCACGGAATCAACAAATGGGCCAGAAACCATAAGATTGGATTTGTACGAAGGCCCAGCGCCGCGGCGAGGCGTCCTAACCTTTTCACTTCATTCGAAGGCCGCTTCCCTTCCTCGACAAACGGAGCGCAGATCCGGGCCAGGCCGGGAGTGCTTTTGTAAGAGCGCGACTCCAGGTAACCGAAGATGGCTTTGAAATGAGTCAACGCCTTTTCGAGCTCATGTAAATCGCCCCAGGCAGTTGCGATACGCGATTGCAGCATCATCATCGCGCCCGCGTAAATCATGAAGGTGATGGGCCAGATCTGCGGAATTAGTTCGAGGCCTGCGAGGACGATGCAAACGATATTCAAGGTTGAAAGGACAAACAGCAGCACCACGATCGAGAATAAACTTCCTCCTGGTTTACTGCGCTCCACCCAATCGACGAGGATTCTCGAGTTCCAAAGCCTGGAGCTGACGCGGGTTGGACCAGTGTTAAGGCGCGCCACTGCCGATAGCAATTGCAGCTTGTCTCGGAATAAAGAATGACTCTTCAGTTCGCGAACCAATGCCTGCCGGTGCTCGATCAACTGACGGTCCGGCCGAACGTTTAGCAGCCACGATTTAAATCTTTCGCTGCCGTCTTTGGTTACGGCACAGTCCATCAGACGATGGAGCGAGCGCTCTCCGGTGATGTCGAGATCAGTCTCGAATGGATGACCCGCGAGCGGCGCTGACTGCTCGGCGGGCGGAATTCGATTCCAGTCGAGATGAATGCGGGCAATCTGAATTTGTTTGATATCGACGAGGAGAGAAATTCGCCTGATGCTATCGCGCACGCGATTGTGGAAGATCGTGACGACGGAAAACAGGATTACGACTAGACCGGCGACAAACCACGCCGGCGTCCTGCCCGCGAGATTGCAAAAAGCGAGAGCAAGCAAAACGCCGCAGATAAAGATGATGCGTCGCGCGTTCCAATACTTCCCGCTGATTTTGTCGAGGACTTCGGCTCGTCGTCTCAACCTCGCGATCTGTTTCTCGAGTTGTTCCCGCCGGATCATGTTCGCGTGACGATAACCGTTTGGCCGTCAGATCACAAAAGGCTGATTTGATGTGTTATCTCGAACTTCGTAATCTGCGGATTGATGGACCTGAAAACGAAGGCCGCCGAGTGGAATGTTACTCTCGAGGAGACTCGGGAAACGCCGAGTTCGTTACTCGGGTTTGGGGTACGTTCCGGCGCACGCGTTGTGCTTAAGCTAACCAAACGCAGCGGCGATGAGTCGCACTCAGGCAAAGTGCTGAAGGCGTTTGCGGGAGACGGCGCAGTCAGGGTGCTTGAATCAGAAACAGACGCTGTCCTGCTGGAGCGCGTGGAGCCAGGCGTGTCGTTGGTGGAACTCGTTACACGCGGCGACGATGACGAGGCGACGCGAATTCTTGCCGGCATAATAAGCAAGCTGGCGCATCACGAGGCGCCCGTCGAGTGTCCGACGGTTACGGACTGGGCTCGCGGGTTTGATAGCCATCTGCAAAGCGGCAATCAGCAGATTCCACTTTCTCTTGTTCACGAGGCGCGCGAAATCTATCAAGAGCTCGCTGCGACACAACGCGCCACAATGCTGTTGCACGGCGATCTGCAACACTACAACGTGCTGTTCGATCAAGATCGTGGTTGGGTGGTGATAGATCCGAAAGGCGTTGTTGGTGAGTTGGAATACGAGATCGGAGCAATGATTCGCAACCCAATTGAGCATCCTGATTTTTTCACGAACCCGGCGACAATCAATCGTCGGCTTGAAATCCTGACCGCCGCGCTTCACCTGGACCACGCACGCGCCCTTCGCTGGTCATTCGCACAGTCAGTGCTTTCCGAAATTTGGGGCATCGAAGATGGTTACGCGGTTACACCAGCCAACCCCGCGCTTCTGCTCGCGCAAACGTTACGTGCGCTGCTCCGCGACGCAAATATGTGATGTAGCCATTTTTCAGAGGCCGCGGGCGCGCCCCGTGGCATCTTCAAGCGCAGGGGTGCGTGGGGCAGTCTGAGTCGTCGAGGACGTCGGCGGCCGGTGTTGCATGCTCGCGGCTGAAAGTCGTGATCAGCGCAACTGAGCCGACAATGACAACTGCGGCAATCAACATGCGCCACGTCAGTGGCTCATTCGCGAACACCCATCCCAAAAGCACTGCAACCACCGGATTTACATACGCGTAAGTCGCGGCGCGAGCGGGCGTTACGTTGCGCAATAACCAACTGTACGCCGTAAACGCCACGAGGGATCCAAACACGATTAGATAGAGAAATGCGCCGATCGATATCCACGAGGCTCTCGCTAAATTCAACCGGCCCAAATCACCCGCCAGAAATGCCAGCAGCATAAGCGAACTGCCGCCCGCGAGCATCTGCATTGCCGACGCCATCGACGTCGAAGCTTTGATCGGACTGTGATTCGAATAAACCGAACCCGCAGCCCATGCGATCGAAGAAAGAATCACAACACCCACGCCGACCAAACTGATAACCGACCTCGCACCGATATTGTCTACTCCACCACTCACGAGCAGGATAACGCCGCCGAGTCCGATCAATACTCCGATCAAAACTTTTGCGTCAGGTCGTCTGCGACTGATTCCCCAATTCAACAACACCACCCACAACGGTTCGGTAGCAACCACCACCGCCGCTAATCCGGAGGCGATATACTTCTCGGCCCACGTCACACCGCCATTGCCGCACAGAATTAACAACCCGCCGATGATGAAGGCCTTGTGCAGTTGGGAGAAAGCCGAGCGAAAGTTTTCACGATTGAACGCGGCCCACGTGAACAGCATCCCGCCGGCCACGAGAAACCGCGTTGAAGCCATCAGGAACGGCGGTAAAGTTTCGATAGCGTAGCGAATCGCAAGGTAAGTGGAACCCCAGATCAAATACACAGCGGCAAACGCCAGAATGACTAGCAAGCGCGACGAACGAGCTGATCTCATCCCGGCATTAAATCATTTTCCACTCATAGTCAGGAAAGAGTCAGGAAAGATGATCAACGATTTGGATGTTAGACCAGAAGGCGAGATCCGAGGAGGGTAGAGCGGTGGGGAGAACCGAACTTAATATGGTCTGTCTCTTCGCCGGTTGTCCTGCTTGGGACGGTCGTTATCTTTCGGTCGTGGTGGTGGCCGGTTATCTTTTCGGTCGTTAGTGATTACCTTAACCGGCTCTTTGGGAGGACGCTTGTCCCGGTCCTTCCGTTGGGCGGATACGCTTACCGGGACTATACCCAGCATCGCTATCACCAACAATTTTTGCATTAACTTAATCATTTTTAGCTTTTCCCCTCATGCCAAGTTTCCCGCGCACAGGAGGGAGAAAGAGATGCGCCGTCCACGAGGCTGCAAGAGAAGTGCCACGTGCTTTTGGGCGAAAGTCTAGCAGTTGTCGGCCAAATTCGCACGGTTTCGAGTTTAGGCCGCACTTTATCGTATAAGCACCACGAAGAGGCAGATAAAGCAAAATCACTAATTAAGCCCGTGAGATGATGAAACGTCGCGTTATGCTGCTTTTGTCTCCCTTAGCGGCGGACGGTGATGCTCAGGGTGCCGACGTTGCCGCTGCTGTCAAAGGTCCGCAGCGAGATTGAGTGCTCGCCGGGGCCGAGAAGCGGAAACTCCACCGTGTAAACTTCGTGGCCGCTATCGGCGATCCCGTCATCCGGAAACACCGGCAACCAGGCCGCGCCGTTAACGCTGGCGTCAGCTTTTCTCACTTTACCAGTCGCATCGGCTACCGCAAAAACTACGCGAACAGAGTCGCGAGTGAACTGCGGCTGGCCCGTCGCTTTCACCACCGGCGGTGTATTGTCGATATCAACCGGCTCACTCAGTCTTTCGCCCGTGAGCTTCTGGCCCGGTGGGTTATCAGGACCATCGGAAGCGATCACTTTGATCACGTAACGGCCGTCGGCGAGTGTCGCGCCATCGATCGTGTAAAAGTTATCGCGCAGCTTGTCTTTCAACAAACGGAACGTCTGCTCGTTTAGCGCACGATAGTAAATCGCATATTCCAACGTATCCGAATTGCGATCCTCCGCCTGCCATTGAAACGATCGGGCGCCGCGTTGATAGAAGCGTCTTGGCGGCACCGATGCAACGGGACCAAACAACGACGGGTCCAGACCAGACGACTCTACATTCGGATCTGCCGATACCTGCACCATCTGCTGTAATCCCACTCCGATCGGCAACACATTGATCGACAACACCTCGGGCGCGACATTGCGCGGCAGATAAGCCACGCTCACGTCTTCGACCCACGAGGGCGAGTTGGACGAACCCGAACCGCGAACCGTTGCGCGCCATTGAATGAAACGAGCCCGTGGACTCGAAATCTGATTACCTTCCGGATCCTTGTAAGCCGCACTCCAATCGCTCCAGGTTGCATCCGGTCGTTCACCGTTTCCACTGCGTGTTTGCACTTCCACGGCGCCCGCGCCTCGCCACCAAATTCGTCCCCACGCAGCAGTCAACTTTGCATCCCGGACCGGTGACTCAAAACTTCCCTCACTCACGAGCTCATTACCGAAGCGAAACAGTTTTCCCTGGTTACTCGAGGCCGCGTAAACCTGGTTGTTTTTGACGAGCAGCGACGAGATCTGTCCTTCAGGGGATTGCAACAAGAGCGTATCGCGCCCATCGTTTGTAACGGAATAGATGCGGCCTTTATCGGCGGTACCGATCAGGACGCTGCCCGGCTGCAACGCGGGCGCGATCGAAAAAGCCGTCACTGTCGGTGAGCTCCAGACAACGTCGGTTGCACCATCGGGAAGTATGCGAAAGACGGCGCTGCGCGCGTTTGACACATCGCTTCGGCTTCGACCTGGGCCAGGTTGACCTTGAATCGGCGCGCCGGTCTCGTCTATAGCCGTGATCGTAACGGACGTAGTGGTCACACCACCTTCCGGCGGTTGCGCTTGTGTGACGGGCGGCGTGGAAGGCGCTCGTGCCGTCGCGGCTGCGTCGCTCAATGCAAGGGCATAGATCGATCCGTCGGCGGCAGGCGCAAGCGCGTGAATCTCTCGAAGCTGCGTGTCGAAGAGCGCAAACATCTTTCCTTCGGGCGACACTCGCAATACCAGTCCGCCCGAGTCAGTGCCGGCAATAAGATCGCCCTGCGGCGTGACGGCGAGCGAGATCACATGCGTTTGATTTGTGCTGGCCAGCAGCGACGTTTCAGCATTTGCGCCGCCCGCTCGCACGCGATAAAGCTTGCCGCTGTCGCCCGTGCCTACCGCGAGTGAACCATCGGACATAACGGCGAGTGACCAGATGTATTTATCACTCGGATCGAAATAGACCTCCGATTTTCCATCGGCAGCAATGCGATAGACTTTGCCGTCCGGTGATGTTCCGACAAAAACCGCGCCGTCACGACCAACCGCGAGCGCGGTCACGTCGAGTTCCGCCGCATCATAAAGAACTGAGCCGGCACCGCCCGATGTGATCTTGTAAGTTTTGCCGTCGTGTCCGGTGCCGAGAAATACGTTGCCCTGATTATCGATCGCGCTGGACCAGACGTAAGTCTGCTGAGTATTGAAAACTTCCGTAAGCTTTGGCGAAAGCATCAACACGCCCGTGTCGCTGATGGAAACTCCGCGCGCGTCACCTTTCAACAACTCCGTGCGGCCGCTCGTTTCCCAAACAGCCGGCTGGCCCGCTTGCACAGCAGTAAAAAGAAGTGTGAGAAGCAGTGTGCCGAGGGTGGCAAGAGTGCTTACTTTTTTGATGATCATCGTTTGGTTAGTTTCCTATGTACTTGGCGTAAAGTGAGCGCGCGATGGCGATTTCATCCGTGCCGCGAATTATAGAGCGGGCATCCTGAAAGACCGTGAGTTCGAAGTTTCCGGTTTTGAAGCGCAGCAGGTATTCGTTGAACTTAACCTCGCCGGCGCGGCGCAATCGTTCCGCGAGGGACGAGAAGTTGACGTGTGTCGGTTGAGAAGGAGAGATCTGGATCGCATCTCGGCCACAGAGCACGGCGGCGCCTTCGGCCGGCTGTGAAAGTGTTTCGTAAAGTTCCAGGCCACACGTCGCACAATCCGCACGGCGCGTGCCTGTTCCGATCCTGCGCCACTCATTGCGCCACACGTCAAATTGCATCAACGATCCATGTAGATCTTCGACGTGGCCCGTGATGAGTTTAAATGCTTCGCTAACCTGCACCGCGGAAACGACGTTGATGATGGGCATGATCACGCCGGATGTGTCGCAGGTCGGCGCACTCGCGGCGGGTGGAGCTTCTTCAAAGATACAGCACAGGCACGCCGTCTCACGCGGCCGGATCGTCATCGTCACGCCGTACGAACCGACGGCGGCTCCGTAAATCCAGTTTACGTTGTGTTTCACGCAGGCGTCGTTGATGAGATAGCGCGTGGCGAAGTTATCGGTGCCGTCGACGACGAGGTCACACGAATCGATCAGACGCTCGATACTTGAATGATTGATATCGAGTATGTGAGGTTCGATCTCGATTTCAGAGTTGATTTGCCGCAGGTGATTAGCGGCGGCGATAGCTTTTGGCAGACGTTGTTCGGCGTCGCTTTCCGTGAACATCGTCTGCCGTTGCAGATTTGAGGGCTCGACAAAGTCGCGATCGACGATGCGCAGGTGACCCACACCCGCTCGCGCCAACGATTCCGCGTGGGCCGAACCCAACGCGCCGCAACCGACAATCAGAACGCGCGCGGCAAGCAGCCGCTGCTGCCCATCCTCGCCAATTCCACTGAAAAGAATCTGTCTGCTATACCGATCGTCCACTCCGAGTCAGTATAGCAGTGAACAATGACGGGAAGGGATCGCAGCGACCGCGGAGCCACTACGCCAGGATCCCGTACCGCTTGATCTTTGCATTGAGCGTTGTCGGCTTTAATCCAAGAAGTCTTGCAGCGCGCGTCTGGCTGCCGGCGGTGCGGCCGAGCGCGGTGCGAATGAGACTCACTTCAAACTGGCGCACCTCGTCAGAGAATCGCGCACCGCCCTTGATGTCCACGGGCCTGGAGATGGCAAGAGATTCGACTTCGTCTAAAAGCTGTAGCACCGTTTCACGCAACGTGTTCAGACGCACATCGACATTATCCTTACCCACCCGCTGATCGTTGGTTACTACTTCGTTTGTTTCCAGTCCCAAAATCGATTCGCTGTTCATTGACTCTCCTCCACAAACCTTTGACTACTGGTTGCCGCGTGGTCCTTACCCGGGGAGTCGTTGGGGGTGCGGCTTACAGTCATCATCATCTCAAACCCTGCAAAAGAGTGGTTTTGTCTTGTGACGGAACGGCTAAAATTTGGGATGGAGCGGCCATGTGTGGGCTAGATCGCATTTCCCACGGCTCGTTGAAAATTCGAACGATAGTTGCGGCTCAGTGTGAGTTGCTTTCCGTTTTCCATAATGATGCGATACTCCCCATGAAACCATGGCTGCATCTCTTTGATCTTGTCGATCTTGACGATCGCCGAACGATGAATGCGCCGAAACTGTCTTGGGTCAAGCTGCTCTTCCAGACTGCTGATCGTCTCGCGTAACAGATAGCCTTTCTGGTTATCGTAGACGCGCACGTAGTTGCCTTCCGACTCGATGCAGTAAACATCCTGTACGTTGAGAAAGAAGACGCGGCCGCCGTTCTTGATCACGAGTCTCTCGAGATGGCGCGGTCCGGATTTCAACTCTTCGAGCAAGGCGAGTATGTGCTGATCGCGCTCGCCGGTTTGATCGAGTTTGATTTGCGTCTTCACCCGTTCCCACGCCGCGTCGAATCGCTCGTGATCGAAAGGCTTGAGAAGGTAGTCGAATGCATGCACCTCGAAGGCGCGGACGGCATACTGATCATAGGCGGTGACGAAAATGATGTAAGGCGTCGCCTGAGGCTCAAATGATTCGAGCACCTCGAAGCCGCCGAGCTCGGGCATTTGTACGTCCAGAAAGACGAGATCCGGAGTTAACGATTTAATAGCTTCGACTGCTTCGCGACCGTTGGCACACTCGCCAACAATCTCTACGTCCGGATCATCCTCCAGCATCTCGCGAATCATCTCGCGAGCAAGTGGCTCATCGTCGACGACCAAGGCCCGAATACGTCTTGCGTTCGTCACCTTGCCTCCTAAGAAAACGTGAATAACGCAATGAAGCGTGAAGTGAGGTCACACACAGTAAATGAACACCACAGTCGAAAAACTTGTGACGCAAACGCGTCGAGAATCCACGGGTTCGTACGTCAGTCTTAGATGCGATGTTTCGTACTTAAGTCAGGCGTGAGACAGAGGAATTTTAGGATCAACGAGAAATTGTAGCCGGGTACAACTCTTTGGATGGAATTGTTTCCGGATCGCGAGGAATCTCGAGCACTACGAGCAAACCGCCGGAGGGATCGTTGGTCAGTTCAAAGCTTGCGGCGTCACCATAGAGACCGGCCAGGCGGGCGCGGGTGTTCGCCAGGCCGAGTCCCCTGCCCCGGCGCGCGTCGAGCGTTCCATCGCTCTGAATGCCCGGGCCATTGTCTTTTACCTCGATGCGGACTACGCCGTTTCGCGGTACCGCCGTGATTTCGACGCGTCCGGAGGTTGAGTTTCCAACCGCGTGCCGCATCGCATTTTCCACAATCGGTTGCAGGATCAGGTTTGGAACACGAACGTCGAGGACTTCCGGGTCAACTCGGATATTCGTGGTGAGGCGGTCCTGAAAACGAATCCGCTCGATCTCGAGGTAACCATTTAGAAACTCGATCTCCTGCTGCAGCGTGACCTCCATCGATCCGGAGTTTTCGAGTGTAAGACGGAGAAAATCGCCGAGCCTCGTGATCATCTTTCGTGCGCCTTCCGTGTCTTTGCTCAACAACGCCGAGATAGAGTGGAGCGTGTTGAAGAGAAAGTGCGGATGGACTTGCATTTTCAGGGCTTCCAACTGCGATTGCACCAGTTGGGTGTGAAGCTGGGCGGAGCGCAATTCACCTTTTCGGAAGCTGTTGTAATAGTTGAAGGCATGACTCATCAAAAGGATGAACCAGTAAATCAGCAGCCACCGATCGAGGTTGTAGTAGATACCGGCAAATAATCTGAACGGCATTATATTGCCAAGGCGGCCGAGGAATCCCATGAAGATTACGGGGTGAATGAGCAGGAGGGTACTGACAAGCGCCAGACTGAAGAGGAAGTGCAGACCTGCTCTTCGCTTCCAGTTGTTGCGCTCTATACGATAACGACGCGACAGCCATAGGACGAGAGGAGTTGCGAGCGCCCAGAGGTAGCAGGCGATTGCCTGAAACAGAAACTCCCGCGCGTAGCGAACTTCCTGCCTCTCGGAGGCCATCATGTAGGCTTGCGAGCTGAAGAAGAGTGCGACAATAGTCCACACACCCCAGATCAGACCGTAGCGTACCAGCCGTTTGGACAGGACAGGCTTGTCGTCATCAATGACCGGAGGCGTGCTCATTTGTTTTGACTCTAAAGGATCGGGCTGGGACACGGGAGGTGGCAATTCACGGAGCATATAACGCTTAAGTAACACCGGAAGGGAGAAGTTTGTGACCAAATGGACTGATTCAGACGTGGACGGGCTTCGTTGGGGAGCTTAGGTACTTCCCCGTCCATAGTTCAAACTGAAGTCGAGCCTGAGCGACGAGCATTTCCATTCCACCCAGCGTTTCGCAACCCGCTTTTCCAGCTTCCTGCAAAAGCCGCGTTTCGCTCGGATTGTAGATCAGATCATAGACGCAGCGAACCCCGCCGAGTTGCTCGCGAGTTGCCGGCGATTGATCCATCTGTTCGCCGGACCCGACCGGCGTTGCATTGATCACGAGATCATAAGCAGTGAAGGAAGCGGACGTGAGTGATTCGCATGAGACGTCGAAACTCTCCGCAAGCGGCCGGGCTCTGAGTGGATCGCGCACGAATATAGTCACTCTCGCGCCCTCGCGCTGCAATGCCCAGACTGCAGCACGCGCCGCGCCGCCCGCGCCGATGATCGCCACCTCCTTACCCGCCAGAGACTCAAAATACTTTCGCAACGGCTCGATCAAACCTGCCGCATCGGTGTTGTAACCAAGCAGACGATCGTTCTCGATAACCACCGTATTGACTGCGCCGATTGCTTCCGCTTCCGGATCGATCCAATCGAGACAACTCATCACGGTCTGTTTATGCGGCGCCGTAATGCTCAAACCTCGCAGGTTCCAATTCAACTCTCTTGTGAGCGGGTGAACCATGCGTTTGAAAAACGCATTGACGTCCCTGACTTCGAAAGGAATGTAAACGCCGTTCAGTTGTTCGGCGGCGAAGGCGGAGTTATGTATCCGCGGCGACACGGAATGCATCACCGGCAATCCGACGAGACCGCAAATCATCGTGTCGCTGTCGATTTGATCGACGCGATAGAGCGAGCGAAGCTTTCGCGCGTTAACCTGACCGGGCGCGGTGGCGCTGTCGTCTTCGAGTGAGCCGTAGGTCAAAAAGGCTCCACGCGATGGTCCAAGAACGCGGGTAGCGATTCCGGCGTTGCCCATCGCGATAGCGATTATTTCGCGGTTCTCGCGCCGTGCGCGATCGAGCAGTTGAAATACAGGAATGCAATCGGTGATCTCGTTGGCATGTACAGCGATCTTCAGAACTCGAGCGGTCGTTTGGACCAGACGCTCGTAAATCCGATTTAGATCTGCCGGAACACCGGAGAAGTCGTGATGAGAAACGATGGTTCGCGACCAGTCAGGCAAGACAGACTCGGCGATGTCCGCTTCGAGATCCCACCACACCGCGTCGCCTCGTAACGCGCCGGTTTTCCAAAATGTCTCTCGGGTTTCGCGTGTGAGGTTTTTATATCCCCCCTGTTCGGACGGACGATAAGTAAGAATCACGGGCCGGGAGAGATCGCAGATCGTGCCGGAGATGTTTTCGGGAACCGCATCGAGACAATCCAAACGCAACTCGACGACGTCAGCCCATTCGCTTGCACGTTCACACGCGCTGCGCAGTGCCTCGACATTCTTCTCGCAGAGCGGAACGCAAACGCGTGTTTGGTGATCGTTAGACACTCACTACTTTGGTTCGCTGGGATCGAAGTGCCGTGTCGGCGCTTCAACTCCGAGATGTCGAGTGGTCCCTTCGGTGACACTAGGCGCCGGTGGCCTAAGTTCATCGGGATGGCGTGTTGGCGGTATTTCGTAAGGCCTAGTGGCGGGCGGCGCAACAAGTGACGCCTGCTTCTCTCGATCCTTGATTCGAATGTACTGCGCGATGCCCGTGCCCATCAGCGAAAAAGCAGGCAACAGCATCCAGAACCACCACGTATGGCCCATCGGCGTTCGCGAGAGCACAATCGCAACGAGGAGAAACGCGACGCCCATGAAAATGTTCTTGAACGACTGGTCGAGCGTCACAGGTGTCCCACGCCTGCGCCCACGGCCTTCAACAACCTCTTCAGCCGGCGGTTTTACGATCTGCCCCGTCATCGCTTGAGGTACCAGGCTGATGTTTGCTCCGCACGTGCGACAAAAACTCGCGCCGTCGAGATTCTGTGTTGCGCACTTTGGACAGAACATTTATCTCTCGTCTCCGGGGGTTGAACCACTTGCAAGCGATCGTTGGCGTCTCGCTTCATAAAGGAGCACGCCGGCTGCGACCGACACGTTCAGCGACTCCAAACTTCCGGCCACGGGAATACGCACGAGTGTATCGCAGTGTTCCCGCACCAGCCGGTGCAGCCCGTGTCCTTCGTTGCCGAGAAAAATCGCGGCGGGCAATCGCCAGTCCCACTCCGTGTACGATTGTTTCGCTTCAGCGGCAGCGCCAACGACCCAGATGTTACGTTCTTTCAACTGCTCTATCAATCTAACGAGATTCGTCACGCGCGCGACGGGAACATACTCGAGCGCGCCTGCCGCCACTTTCGCTACCACGCTCGTAAGGCCGACCGCGCGTCTCTCCGCAATGAAAACTCCGTGCACTCCGGCGCATTCGGCCGTACGCAGGATCGAGCCCATGTTCCGCGGGTCTTCAATCGAATCTAAACCCATCACGAGGGGTGGATCGGCAGTTCCGATCTTGTTTTCCATTTGATCGAGCAACTCATCGGCATCCGCATACCGCGCAGCCGCAATCCGCGCCACCACTCCCTGATGCCTTGCATCACCGAGTGAGCGGTCGAGATCAAGGCGTGGTACACGATGAACCGGCACGCCCTTCTCGCGTGCAGTTTCGAGTAACAACTTCAACCGATCGGGTCTCGCGCTTTCGAGGATCGTGATCGTTTCGATTTGGCGTTTACCGGCACGCAGCGCTTCGAGCACGGCGTTTGGTCCATAGACCACGTTTTGCGCGCCATGGTCGCTGCGCTCTTTCTCATGACGCGGTTGTGGTCGCTCGCGATTTCCTTTGTTTGATTTATGCGACGGCATTGAAGTAATAGCGCAGCCGCGAATAACGCGTGAACTGGCTCTCGTTGCTCTTGATCGTAGCCATGCCGACACTGAGCTTCCCCGGGCGCTCGCGACGCCAGCCGCTCGATTGTGTTTCCGCCTGCATGCCCCACGCAAGCTCCAGCAGATTTCGCACTCGCCGGTACGAGTCTTCAAACTTCGCGTTCACCGCTTTAGCTACGATCAGTTGCTGCAGCGTGTTGAAGTTTTCACTCGCGATTAGCTTCTTCTCTTTTCCGAGACACGAGAAGTCGAACCCGTTTGCGCTTACTCGCCACGTAGATGAAACCCCGGAAAGATAGAAATCGATTACCGCTTCGTCTCTGAAGAACTCACTCGTGTCGATAATTTCGTTCTCTGACTTTCGAGTCTGGCGTTCTTTGATCTCCACTCTTGTTTCAAACAATCTTCCGGGCAACACCAAAACGATATCCGACCACGACACGGTTGTCTCCTCCGCGCCCGCCTGTTGAATCGAGAATTGCGCATCTTCAAAACTCATGGACTTCACGCGCTTCAACGGGTTTTCAGTCAGACCAAGATCTTCATCGCTCAAGGTTGATGAGCGCAACCCCAGATCACGCAGCCTGTTGAAAACCAGCTCAGCTTCTTCCCGGCTGGCCGTTCGCGCCACCGGCAAAGGCATACCTGTGGACAATATCTGTTGAAAGTTTTCCCCAGTGAGTTTTAGAAGTGCAGCGGCCTCGGATGACACATCCGTCGAGACTGCTTGCTCCTGCGGCAGGAGGATGTTGTTATATCCGAGCTGATGTTTTTCGGGTTGGCGCAGCACAGGCTTTCGCAAGCGTGCGGCCGATTCCGTCAACGGCAACGGAGCGACACAATAAAGACAACTCACCCTGGTGGGAGGATTTGCCCGCAGGCATTCCTCGCAGCGGATCATCTGGTCGGGCGAAAAACCGAGTGGCTCGGATGGTTCGACTGGTCCAAGGAAGGGAATGTTTTCGTTATCTTTAGGCAACAGCTCCTCCAAGTATTTTGATTATACGACGATGGGAATCTGAGGACGATAATGTTTGCTGGTTCATCGATCAGAAAGAGTTTGACTCAGGCACTGGCCCTTGCATTGGCATTTACCACCTTCGGCTGTGCGGCGTTTCAGCCAACCGATGCCAATGGACCAAGATCCAACGCACCGCTCTATCCGATCGGCTTGCCCGATCTCGGCACCAGGCTCGAAGAAGCTTCCCTCGCGTGGTACCAGTTATCTCAAAGTTACGGGCTCCCGGGTAAGACTGAAGCAAACCTGCATCCCTACACGGCAACCCTCGCGAGCTTGCCCGCCAACATGCCCACACCGATCTATCTGCCAAAGGTGGGCAATCCGGCGAGTCCGACAGAAGAAGATACGCGTGAGTCGTTGCGTCGATTTATCGTCGAATGGCAACGATTGATCGGCGCGGAGCCGGGCCAGCTATCACTCGTGGAACGAACCGACGAAGCGTCGGGGGTCAAAGTTGCTCGTTACGAACAGAAGCCCTTTCGATATCCTCTGCGCGGCGAATTTGGAACTCTCGTTATCCGGTTTCGACCTGACGGACAACTCGTCGGATTTTCCAGCAACTGCATTCCGAATGCAGATCGACTACAGGCCACACTCAATAACCTGACCCCGAAGATTGGCGCCGAGCAGGCGGTGAATCGCATCAAGACACAGCCGGTCACGACTGCGACCGGTCAACCCCAGACTCTTACCCTACCCGCAAACGCTGTGGTCGAGGCCCGGGAGCTGGTTGTTTACGCCAAGCCCTCCAGCAACCCGCCCAGCGGCCTGGAAATACGGCTCGCATGGGAGTTGGACGTCAGTAACGGCCCCATTAAAAAAGTCTTTCTCGACGCGATCTCCGAGGAAATAATTGCAATCTCATGATCGGAAGACCATAGACTTTCCCCACTTGACCAGCGAACAGCAAAACAGCATGCTAGGTTCAAAGACCAGCAGGGAACATTTGGGAGTCAGTTTATGCACAATTTCGATCCGACGAATAATATTTCATGGCAACTTGGTCATCGCGGACGTGTAGCAGTATTTATCGACGGTAATAATCTTTTCCATGCGGCGCGGTTTCACAACATTGACATCGACTACAACAAACTTTTGCGCGTCCTGTTAGGCGATGGACGTCTTTTGCGGGCCTTCTTTTATACGGGTGTAGACATCGGCGCCGAGCGACAGCAGGGTTTTCTTCTCTGGATGCGGCGAAACGGTTTTCGAGTAATTCAAAAGGAACTCAAAACCTTTTACGACGGAACGAGGAAAGCAAACCTTGACGTGGAAATTGCCGTCGACATGTTGTCACTCGCCGGTCGCTACGATACCGCGGTGTTAGTTTCGGGCGATGAAGATTTTGTCTACGCCGTCAATGCCGTCGCTTACAAGGGATGCCGCGTGGAGATCGCCGGTTTCAGATCAAACACCGCTCCTAAACTCATCGACGTTGCTGACTACTTCATCGACCTCGGAGAGATCGCGGATAAAGTACGCAAGGAGATCACGCACGGCACTCGTTACGACGAGCGCGATCTACACGACACTTTGCCCGCCCAGTATCTTCAGGACCAGATGGAGATGCAGAAACAGCAGCCTGAATGTTTTGAAGCTGCGATGCGCGTAGTGATTGAGGCAGAGATTGAAGAGGAGGCAGCGGAGTTTGAAGCGGCCACGGAGTTTATCAGGATTACTGACGATCACTAATCGATCGTTGGTCCAATCCGTGGATACAAAACTCAAATGAAAATCTTCACGATTCAAGAAGCCAATGCCCTGCTTCCGGAAGTAAGAGTTATCGTAACGAAGATCCGGCAGGCCCATCGTAAAGTCGCCAGCTATCGCGACGAAGCAAAAAAAGCGTCGGAAGCCGCCGAACAGGGCGGTGGCGGAATCTCGGGCGGCGTGGCCTATGCTTTCGCATTGACGGAACTCAGGATCCAAACCAGTGAATTGGAAGCTCTCGGCGTTCAACTCAAAGACTTTGACCGCGGATTGGTCGATTTTCCTTCACTGCGCGACGGGCGTGTGGTCCTGCTGTGCTGGCAGTTAGGCGAAGGCGACGAACTGGAATGGTGGCATGACGTGGACGCCGGTTTCGCCGGCCGCACACCCCTCTGATCCGCTTCCAATCCCCTGATCCTCACGGACCACAACCTCAACTGCTGCTTTATTTTCTCGTTGACCACTTAAAGTTATTCCTGATAGTATGCGCGCGAGATGGAAGCACCCCCTAACGCCTCAACTTCAGCCGCGCAAAAAAAATCCACATTGATCGAATTTCCTGGTGTCGCGCGGAATTCCATGCCCGAATGGCGCAAGGAGTTGAGCGAGCGCGTGCGTGAAGTACAGGAAAAACGTGCTCGCGACGCTGCGCGCGACGCGGCTGAGTCTGAAAGACAGAAACGCGAGACCGAAATTAATTCTCCGCAACTGGAGTTGTTACCACCCGCTCAAATGCCGGCCATGAATCCACTTGTGGCGGCTGCGCTTAAGCGAATCGAAAGAGCACACCAACCAGCGCCAACTGAAAATCGCCAACCACGAAACACTCTGGCGACTGCGATCGCATACGCCCCGGAACGAGAAGACAACGACATGAGTGAAACGGCTATCCCCGACGCACAGCTCACTCTTGAAGTGGAGCCACCTGCGCCTGATCCTCCAGTCGTACCGGAAAAGACGCATCACCTCGCTGTTGTGCCTGTTACCGAACCCGTCGCGCCGAAAGTCGAGACACCGAGGGTTCCGCCCAAGCGATTGATCAGGGACGATGCAAACGACCCGGCTTTGAATTATCTCGACTCAATCTCGCGCACAGTGCGTGTCGACGATCTGTCGAGCAAGAGCGCTTCCGCTTTTCGTCGTGTGATTTGCGCGCTTCTCGATCTGTTGTTCTGCGGGCTCTTGAGTTCGCCGATTGCGCTCGCGATGAAATTAACGGGCAGCAGTCTCCAGGATAGGCAGGTGATCACTGTCCTCGCGGGAAGCGTGGTGGTCGTAACGTTTCTCTATTTAACTTCAATGACTGCCCTGACCGGTCGTACCTGGGCCATGCGTTTGCTCTCGCTGCGCGTGATCGACACGAAGACCGGATTGATCCCCACCGGTGGCCAGTCAATTGGCCGATCGTTCTTCTATTTGATCTCCCTCGCGACCGGCGTCGGAATTTTTTTCGCGCTGGTGAGCCGCGAAGGCTACACGGCCCACGATCGTTTCACTCGCACCGCCGTCATTACAAGCTAAACAGTCGGACGCTTTTTGTGCATACTCTGCGTTGATGCATCAGGCACTGATCCAGCGCGTGGTTGAAGAGCTTCGGCCCACTCTGTTCGGAAGATTCTTCGGCAAAGTATTCCAACTAAGCCCGGTCTCGTTTGCGCTCGATTTCGGATTGCGCGGCGAGTATCTCTTTATCAATGTGGACCCGGCGAGCCCTCGTTTCTATCTAATTCAACGCCGTTTGAAAGAATTGGAAAGACAGTCGAGTGCCCTCACAACCTTTGGTCAGGCTATGCGGGCGCAGCTTTCCGGCGCTCATTTTGTCAGCATTTCGAAAGATCCGGCCAACCGCGTGGTGCGTCTGACTTTTCGGCTCGACGACAATGTAAACGGGGTAAACGGGTTCATTTTCCGCCGTCTTGTGATTCAACTCACAGGCAGAACCGCGGATCTTTTTCTGCTGGACGAGTTGAACCGCATCCGGGCCATACTGCGCGAACCCACGCATGAAGGACGTCAGGAAAGACTTCACGAAACTTACGCACCGCCGCCTCGGCCGCTGAAAGAGCCAGTCCAAACACTTCCCGATGCGGCCGGATCACCTTCGGCGCAACTTGACGCATACTTCTCACAGTTGGACGCGACGAGGCGATTCGATTCTCTGGCCAAAAATCTTCGGTCAAAGTTGACTAAGTCGCTTCGTCGCCAACGGTCATTAAAAACGCATCTCGAAGATGACCTCGCTCGACACGGCCATCCCGAAGAGCACAAAAGAACCGGTGATTTGCTGTTGGCGAACATCGCTACCGCCCGGCGTGATGGAAACAAAGTGCAAATCGTTGACTACTACGCCGACGGCGCGCCGAGTATTGAGATTGATATCGACGAGAATCGAACGCTCCAGGACGAAGCGGCGCATCGCTTTCGACAGTACACAAAAGCGAAAAGAGCGAACGAAGAGATCGCCCTTCGCCTGAAGCAGATCGATCGCGAGCGTGCCGAGCTCGAAGGACGTTTACAGCAAGTCGAAAAGATCGTCGAGTCGGGAGATGAAGCAGCGCTGCAGAGTTTTGAAAAACCTGCGCCGGCGCCAAAAGCCCAGCCGAAGAAAACTTCGAAAACACAAAAGCTCACCGGCGTTCGTCGTTATCTCTCCACGGATGGGTATGAAATTCTTGTCGGGCGCGCCGCTCATGATAACGACAACCTCACATTTCGCATCGCGCAACCCAACGATCTATGGATGCACACAGGCGACTATCCGGGTTCGCACGTCGTCGTTCGCAACCCGACCCGAAAGGAGATTCCGCAGCGAACCGTCATTGAAGCAGCGCAGCTTGCGGGTCGTTTCAGTCAGGCGAGCGAGGATACAAAGGTCGTGGTGCATTACACTGAGCGAAAGTTTTTGTCTAAACCAAAGGGAGGGGCGCCGGGATTGGTGCGCATGTCGCGTTTTCGCTCAATCACCGTCGAGCCCAGGGAAAGCATAAGCAGATTATGAACTCCGAACAGTTATTCGAGATCGCACAAAAACTGATGCCCGGCGGCGTGAATTCGCCCGTCCGCGCTTTTCGCGGCGTCGGAGGAACCCCACGCTTCATTCGTTCGGCGCACGGCGCGACGATCACTGACGTCGACGGCAAAACTTACATCGACTACGTCGGCTCATGGGGGCCGATGATCCTGGGCCATGCGGACGAAGAAGTCGTCACTGCCGTCCAGGAAGTTGCGGCGCGAGGAACAAGCTTTGGCGCGCCCACCGAACTCGAGATCAGCCTGGCCCAGGAAGTGATTGACGCGGTCCCCTCCATTGAGATGGTGCGGATGGTGAGTAGCGGGACTGAAGCGACGATGTCCGCGATTCGACTTGCCCGCGGTGTAACCGGGCGAACGAAGCTGTTGAAATTTGAAGGTTGCTATCACGGGCATGGAGACAGTTTGCTGGTAAAGGCAGGCTCCGGTGTTGCAACGCTTGGACTGCCGGATAGTCCTGGTGTGCCCGCGGCACTCGCCGAAAACACGATCACCGCGCCCTTCAACAACGTCCCCGCCCTCGAACAGATTTTTTCCGAGCACACGGATATTGCCGCAGTCATAATCGAACCCGTCGTCGGCAACATGGGTTGTGTGCCGCCGCAACCGGGTTATCTCGAAGCCGTGCGCAAACTGACTCGCGATCACGGAACGCTTCTAATCTTCGACGAAGTGATGACCGGATTTCGTCTCGCGCGTGGAGGCGCGCAGGATCTCTATGGCATCAAGCCCGACATCACAACGCTCGGAAAAATAATCGGTGGCGGTTTGCCTGTCGGAGCTTATGGCGGGAGCCGCGAGATTATGAACCACGTTGCGCCGGCCGGTCCTGTCTACCAGGCGGGCACGTTATCCGGGAATCCACTTTCGATGACTGCGGGACTCGTAACGCTGCGGCGACTGCGTGACCGGTCAGTTTATGAACGTCTTGAAAACGTCACTCGAAAATTATGCGAAGGACTGGCGGACGCAGCGCGGGAAGCCGGAGTCACAACGTTCACGAACCGTGTCGGTTCGATGTGGACCAGCTTTTTTACGAGTGAGCCGGTGATTGACTGGGACACTGCTAATAAATGCGACCGGCAGATGTATGGGAAGTTTTTCCACGCGATGTTGAAGGAAGGAGTCTATCTCGCGCCCTCACAATTTGAAGCCGCATTCGTGAGCCTCGCCCACTCAGACGAGATAATCCACAAAACCATAGAAGCAGCGAAAAAGAGCCACAAAGAGGCATAAGTCACAAAAAGATTAGAACATCATTTGTGATTTTTGTGCTTTCTTGTGGCGACTAAACCGGTAGGTCGATATTGAAGTGGGAACCCTGCCCCGGTTCGCTCGAGACGCTGATCCGCCCGCCGTGTTGCTCTACGATCTGTTTCACGATCGCCAGGCCAAGACCGGTTCCACGCTTCTTGGTCGAGAAGAATGGTTCAAAGATCCGCTCGCGCGTGGCTTTGTCCATTCCCTTGCCTTGATCCGCGATCGTTACGCGGGCGAAGTTCTTAGCGGGCTGGCCGTCGCCGTCGGTTTGCGGCGCCAGAAGCTCCGTCGAGATGTGTACGGAAGCATTTTCCTGGCTGGCATCAACCGCATTCGCGATCACGTTTACAAACACCTGCCGCAACTGGTACGGATCCCAGTGGCCCACGATCGATCCGCCGGCAAACACTTTCTCGACGTTTGCATTCTTCTCCCGAATTCTCTCGCTCACCAGGTCGAGACTGCGTTCGAGCGACTCGTGTAGATCGACATGCGAACGCTCGAGCTCCTTCTGACGCGAAAACTGCGTGACGTCAACTACAAGCTTATTGAGATGTTTGATACCACGCTCTACAAGCTCAATCGTGTTCAGTGCTTCCGGATCGGAAACGCTGTCGCGCAACATCGAGACGCCCAGGCGAATGCTGCCGAGCGGATTACGAATTTCATGCGCGACCTGCGTGGTAGCTTGTCCGACGGCCGCCAGCGATTCGCTTCTGCGCAGCGTGCGTTCGGATTCGGCAGCTTCGGTGGCGTCGACAAGGGTCAGGATCTGGCCCCGGTCGCCATTGATCGCGAGTGGCGAAGTGTAAACGTCGAAAGCCTTGTCCTCACCGGCGACCTGCACGATCGAACGGCCGTGATATGTCGCTTTGGTGACGCGGATTGCGGTTACCGTCTCGAGAATCTTCATCGCATCGTCAGGCGCAACTCTCTCGAGCGCCGACGCGCCGATGCTGGCATCGGGAAAGATCCTGAAGAACGCGGCGTTCGCGCTGCGAATGCGATCTTCTTCGTCAATCGCGGCGACCGCGCTGACCATGCCTTCAAGCAGTTGCGTCGTAAACGTGCGCTCACGTCGCGTTTCCCAAACGCTGCGACGCATCTCGCTGAAGCTTCGCTGAACCTGCCAGATTGTTCCCGCGGCTACCAACGCGCCAACCAGAAGCGCAACTCCGATCCACGCAAGCACTCTCTTATTCGCTGCGTCCTGATATGCAACCATCTCGGCGCCAAGGTTGTTATATTTGTCGCGCGTGATCGGAAATACCTTGTGAAATTTCTCTTCGGCTGCACGAAAGGAATCAAACCCCTTGAGGTTGTAGTCCCTCGTGTCGGCGGTTAAGTTGATATACGACTGAACCTCACCCTTAAGCGTTTGCCAGTCTTCGGCCTCTTTGGGGTCCACCGGCGGTTCGCCAAGGTTAGCCAGCGCCTCCTTTGCTTCATCGCGAGCCTGGTCGAGTTTGAATTGGAGCGGCGGCGTCAGTTTACCCTGAGTCTCCGCGCGGTCTCGCATCCGTGCTTCAGTATTGAGCTTCGTCAGTTTGAGTTGCAGGTCCAACAGTTTAGTAAGGCGAGTCGAATACTCCTGCGTGCGAATACGAGCGTTGAAACCGACATCATTCATTTCCTGCCGGCTGCGTAACCCCGACACGACAAGCAGCGCCAGCAAGAGCAGGAAGCCAATGACGAGTGGCGCGATTGCCGGGGCATAGCCCGGAGTACGTTCAGAGGCAGCGGCCGCAGCCCCCGGATCCGGAGTTCGCCGGTAAACTATCTCTGGTTTTTTTTCTCGCGCTTGCATTAATCGATTCGTTAAGGCTTGGCGTCCATCCAATTCTCACCCACACCCACGTCTGCTACAAGCGGCACGTCGAGAGAAACAGCAGTCTCCATCTCGTGTTTGAGTATCTCAGTCACCTGGGCCACCTCTTTCTCCGGCACCTCCACCAACAACTCGTCATGCACTTGCATCAACAGGCGCGCGCCCGAATTTGCCCGCTTCAATTCCTCATCCACTCTCAGCATTGCGATCTTTACGATGTCGCTGGCAGTACCCTGAATCGGCATGTTGATCGCTTCGCGTTCCGCCGCCTTGCGAATGTTGGCGTTGCGATCAGCGATGCCCGGGAGCGGACGAATACGCCCGTAAATCGAGCGCACATACCCGTGCTCACGGGCGCGGAGGGGCACTTCTTCCATGTAACGCCGAACGCCCTTGTACGTGTTGTAGTAATCTTCGATGACTTTCTTTGCTTCCTGTCGAGAGATTCCCACGCGCTGCGAGAGGCCCCACGGCTCGATAGCATAAGCGATCGCGAAGTTGACGATCTTCGCAAACCGGCGCGCTTCCTTGAGCTCCTCGTCCGTCTTCGCGCCAAAAACTAGTCGCGCGGTGCGTGCATGTATGTCGTCACCTTTTTGAAACGCTTCCAGCATCACCGGATCCTGCGTGATGTGGGCCAACAAACGCAGCTCGAGCTGCGAGTAATCGGCTGAGATGATCTTATTACCCTTCTCAGCGACAAACGCGCGGCGAATACGCCGCCCCATCTCACTACGAATCGGAATGTTCTGAAGATTCGGATCGCTCGACGACAGGCGTCCGGTCGCGGCCACAGTCTGATTGAGTTGGCAATGAATACGCCCGTCGGTTGCGATTTGATGAGGCAGGGCGTCGGTGTAAACGCTCTTCAACTTATCGAGCTCGCGATAGTCGATAATCAAACGCGGCAACTCAAACTGCTGGGCCAACTCTTCCAGCACTGCCTTGCTCGTCGAGACACGCCCGGTAGAAGTTTTTCTGCCGATGTCGATGTTGAGTTCCCCGAGTACTTCGCCGACCTGCTTTGGAGATCCGATATTGAACTCGCGTCCGGCGAGTTGATAAATCTTGACCGTGAGTTTGTGCAGCTCCTGACCGATGTAGTTTGACAAGTCGGCAAGAACTTTCTGATCGACTTTCAACCCGACGCGTTCCATTCGATAAAGGAGGGGCGCAAGGGGCAGTTCGACTTCCGAATAGATCGTCTCGAGTTTCTTCTCAAGAATTCGCGTACGCAGCACACGCGCGGTTTGCGCGGTCATGTCGGCGGCGGTGACGGTTTGCCACGCGGTTTCGGGCCAGTTTGCCGCGGGAGTGTTGCTGGTTTCGACTCCGAGCGCTTCGCGCGCGAGATCGGTGAGTTCATACTTGCTGCGGTTTGGATCGAGCAGGTAAGCGGCTAGAAACGTATCGTCTTTGACGCCTTCGAGAGTGATGTTGAATCGATCGAGCAAACCGACCGCGCGCTTTACGTCGTGAACCGACTTTTCAATCAGACCATTCGACAACACGTCGCGCAGAGTTCCGATCGCCGTATCGACTCCGCCCGAAAACTTTTCCAGATCGACATAACCAGCGACTCCGCTCTTTGTCGAGAAAGCAATACCGCGTGTGGCCTGGAGTTCGGTGAAACACTCCTGCTCGCCGGTTCCCGCGGGTGTCGAATCGGCGATTGCGACGCCGACGCTTTCCGCGTCGAAGAGAGTGCGTACAAGGTTGTCGAGATCACTTTTCGTTTGCACGATCTTGTAGTTTCGCGCTGTTTCGGCGGAAGCGGGACGTTCGATAGCCGCATCCGCGTAATCACGCGTGAGATTCACAAACTCCAGCTCGCGAAACAGTTCGTACGCAGCAACTCGATCGGCCGGACGCGCTTTGATCTGGTCGAGGTTCAGCGTTATATCCAGATCGACGCGAATCCGCGCGAGCTCACGTGATTGGCGAATTAGATCCGCGTTGGCGCGTAAAGATTCGCGATAAGTCTTGTGTTTGACTTGTTCCCAACCTTCGAGCGCGGCCTCTATCGAACCAAACTGCTGGATGATCTGAACCGCGCCTTTGGAACCGATTCCCGGAGCGCCCGGAATATTATCGATCGCATCTCCCATCAGCCCCAGAAGATCGACCAGCTTATCGGCAGTAACACCAAACTTGTGCTCGACCCATGCTTCATCGCACCACTCGATCGGAGGGACAGCCTCTTTTCGCTTCACGACCTGCGAGTTTTGTCTCATGCAGATGATGTAAGGATCACGCACGAGCTGGCACATGTCTTTATCGTTTGAAACGATCACGGCCTGCATCTTCTTTTCCGCAACCTGGTACGCAAGTGCGCCAATCACATCATCGGCTTCGTAACCCGGAGAGTTGATGACGGGAATGTTGAAAACGTCGCAGAGACGAAAGATGTACGGCATCTGTCTGGAGAGATCGTCGGGCATCTCAACGCGGTTCGCCTTGTAGTCGGCAAACGTCTCATGCCGGAAAGTCTTTTCACGCGATTCGAAGATGGCGGCGATATAGTCAGGCTTCTCTTCACGCAGGAGCTTGATCAGCATGTTAGTGAAGATGTAGACCGCCTGAGTGACGAGACCCTGTGACGTCGCAAGTGGCGCCGCGCGGTTCTGCATCGGCGCGAAAAAGGCGCGAAAGATGTGCGACATCGAGTCGATTAAGAAGACACGTTCTGTGGCAGGCATGTGAGGAAAATCATACTACATGATTGCCGGATTTTCAGGATTCCCAGGATATTTCGTGAATCCCCTTTAATCCCTGGATTCTCTGTCTAATTCAATCACGTGAGCGCGCACCGTCTCGCCGAGCGTTTCGAGGTTGTAACCGCCTTCCAGACAGGAAACGAGCCTTCCCTGGCAACTGCTGTCAGCCCATTGTTTCAAGGCTCTCGTCATATCGATAAAATCCTGGTCCATGAGCAGTAACTGCCCAAGCGGATCGCCGAGATGTGAATCAAAACCCGCTGAGATGATGATCAAGTCAGGGCTGAAATTCGCCGACATCTCGTCAAGCGCCGCCTCAAAACCGCGTTTCTGTTCAACTGCGGGCGTCGCCGCACGCAATGGAAGGTTCAACGTAAAGCCGCGCCCGCGACCGGTTCCCGTCTCTCCGCGTGAGCCGGTGCCCGGATACCATGGATACTGGTGCGATGAAAAGAAAAAGACGCTCGGATCGTCGTAGAAAATTCCCTGCGTGCCGTTGCCGTGATGTACGTCCCAATCGACGATCGCGACCTTTTCAATCTCCGGATATCTCTGTTGCGCGTAACGTGCGGCGACGGCGACGTTGTTGAATAGACAAAAGCCCATCGCTCGCTCTTCCGTTGCGTGATGTCCGGGCGGACGCACGGGAACAAAAGCATTCTTCACCTGACCACTCATGATCAGATCGATTGCCTGACATGGCGCGCCCGCTGCGCGTTTGGCTGCATCAAGAGAACGCATCGACACCACAGTGTCGCCGTCGAGATATCCGATGCCTTCACTCACAACGCGTTCGACGTGTTTGTAGAGTTGCGGCGAATGAGCCGCCTGGATGTCGCCGCGCGCCGCTTCCTTCGCTTCCACTTCAAGCAGCCTGGACCACAGTTTCGCATCTCCGCGAAGAGCGTCCATCACCACGGTATAACGTGAAGGATTTTCAGGATGTCCTGGCCCAGTGTCGTGTTCGCGAAACACTGGATGGTGAACGATAGCTGTTGTCATGTTGGTTTTTTAACACAAAGGCTCGGCGTACGACTAACGTCCTCGCGCGGCCTTCGAGAAGCGTACGATATTCAAACGAACTTCCGACAACGTCTGAGTTTCTTCTCAATTTAGGCAGTTATTCACTTCGGAATAGGGTTTGCCAAAGCGAGGTTCGAAGACCAAGGTCAGAAACAAAAAGGAAAGTTTCAGGAGGTTAGCAATGAAGCGGTTACTCGTCTTGATACTCGTTTTGACCTTTCTCGTAGTTACCGGAACGCTGGTCGCGGCAGACGCAAAGACACGTCTTCACGAATCGAACGACATTATCAATCAACCAGCCCTGAAATATTTCTCGACTAACGGTAAAAATATAACGGAGGCAAATCGATGGCATACGATGAAGAACAAGCTAGAAAGAGCCGAGTGGTAGTGGAAACGCCAACTGAAAGACGCGAAGTTGTACATTCCCAGTCGGTGCGGACACCGGACAACGGCGGCGGTATCTCCGCGGGTATGGTCGGTGTACTTGTTGTAGTAGCTATCGCGTTGATAACAATGCTGGTGCTTTTCTGGATGAGCAGTCAGCCCGCAACTGACAACCTGGCGGCGCAGCAACCGCCGACGGTCATCGAGCAACCTGCACCGGCACAACAACCTCCGGTAATCATTCAGCAGCCGGCGGCGCCGGCTACGCAACCAGCGCCGATTATCGTTACACAACCGGCGCCGTCAGGTGGCACGGCGAGCAGCGTTCCTGCGGAAAGCACGAACATCGACTCGACGATTCAGGCCGCGATCGATAAGCGTTTGGCAGACGATCCGGAATTCTCAACGCTCGGGATCACTGCTTCAGTGATAAACGGCAAGGTGATGTTGATAGGAACTGTGAAGACTGAAGCGTTGAAAGGGCAGATCGAGCGAGCAGTCAAACAGATAAAAGGCGTGAAGGAAGTCGACAATCAGATTTCAGTCATCGCTGAATAAGTAAACTTTGGAGTGCGGCGGCCTGGCGCCGCTTTGGTCTCGATCGAGTCCGATTGGGAAAAGCGGCGCCAGGCCGCCGCACTCCACGGAGTTACGTAATTCTCACCGCGCCGGTTGTTAAGGACGTCTCGATAGTTACGGTGCCATCTTCACACACCATCAACAACCGCCGAACATCTTCATTTTCAAGAACTTCAACCGATTCAATCGGAGTCTGATTCGCAAAAGCTGTCATGCGCGCCGAATCGCCTTTGCCCTGCAACAGCAAATCGACGTCCGAACGCAGTTCGCTTTTCGTCGCCTCGTCAGCCTCCAACTCCGCAATCGTAACGGGGTGCGGCAGCAATCCCATTTCCAGATCGAGATAGATGTTCCAGATGAATCCGATATCGAGCAGCACGTACGCAGTTTCATCCCAAACGAAATAGCCCAGAGGCGTAGCGCCAACAACGTGCGCGATTACGTGATCCTGGTGAGTGTTGGTTTCAGCCGCGCTCCACGTCATGACGTTTTAATCTCAAACTCCATCAGGCTCTTCGACTTCACTGCCGCAATCGCGGCGCAGATGAGCGAACCGATCCCGCCGGTTACGACAGAAAGCGGTGCGCCGATAAGGGCCGCGAGGGATCCCGCCTCCAATTCGCCGAGCTGTGGTCCACCCATGAAGAACATCATGTTGATCGAAGTCATACGCCCACGCAGGTGATTGGGCGTCACGAGTTGCCGGATCGTCTGGCGCAGGACCGTGCTGACTGTGTCCGCGGCGCCGGTGACCGCAAGCATCAGAAGGGAGAACCAGTAAATCGTCGAAACTCCGAACGCCGCGGTCGCGACTCCAAATACTGCAACCGAAGCAACGACGAGCCGGCCCTGTCTCTTGAAAGTTCCGACACGCGCCATCACGAGCGCAGTCAAAACCGATCCGATTGCGGGAGCAGCGGCTAGAAAACCGTAACCTCGCGCGCCGACGTGCAATCTCTCCTGGGCAAAGATCGGGAGTAGCAGAGTTGCCGAAGCAAAGAATGTCGCAGCGAAGTCGAGCGTCATCGTCTGCACGATGATGGGAGTGCGCCAAACAAATCTCAATCCTTCTTTGAGTGCGGCAAAGCTGAGCGCATTTTTGCGGTCGCTTTGCAACTCGGGACTCCCGCTCGTTCGCATCGCGATCAGCGCCGCAATTACCGCCAGAAACGAGAGCGCGTTGATTCCGTAAATCAGGCCTGGTCCACTTTCAGCCAGCATAAACCCGGCGATTGCGGGTCCACCAATCGTGGCTACGTTAAAAACCATGATTCCCAGGGAAACTGCGTTTGGAAAGTCTTCGGCGGGAACAAGCGTCGGCATCAATGCCTGGCGCGCGGGAACGTCGAATGCCGATGCCGCCGACGCAAGTCCGCTAAGAATGTAGATGGGCCAAACACTCTCGACGCCCGCGACCGTGCCGGCTGTTAATAACGCGGCGCTCACGAGCATCACCGTCTGCGTCACCATCATCAGTCTTTTTCGATCGACAGCGTCAGCGACGACACCGCCCGCGAGGGAGCAGATGATGATTGGTATGCCGCGGAATAGTCCGACCAGTCCGAGCGCAAAAGCAGATTTTGTGAGGAGATAGACGTGCCAGTTGATCGCAACAAACTGCATTTGCGATCCGGTTACGGAAACAATCTGGCCTAACCAGAGAAGCCGAAAGTCGCGGTGACGTAAAGCAGCAAATGCAGAATTACTGGAAGAACTCACGTATCGCCGTAGGATTCGTTCAGCTTACGAAAATGATAAGCCATGGCCGCGTGCCGTAAGAGCTCGGTCATCCGGTCGTGATGTTTGCGCACCGCATGGATGAAGAAGCGCCAGAACTCGCGCCGCTCAGCATCAACCACTCCCAACTTAAAGGCGATCCGCACAAACGCCGTCACGGCCTTGATCCCGTGATACTGGTGCGCCTCGGGAATCTCCTGTGGTGTGCGTTGCAAAGAGTCGAGCGCGCGGCGGTAATACTCGCTCGGTTTGTAAATCGTGCGCATGATGCGTTGATAACCGATGACGAGTTTCTCCGCGTCCATCTTGGGAATGAAATTGAGCGTGGCCACGGTGTTGTTTCCCGAGGCATCGTCGCCGAGGAGACGTCCTTCTTTTTCGAGTCTCTTCCAAAGCTGTGTGTCAGGAAGCGCGTTGAGCATTCCGACCATCGCGAGCGGGATCGCGCTCTCGCGTATGAACTCGATCTGGCGTTCGAAAATATCTTCCGGATCGTTATCGAATCCCACGATGAAGCCCGCCATTACTTCCATGCCGCGACTCTGAATCTTGCGTACGGACTCGAGCAGGTTGCCACGATTCTGTGACTTCTGCGCTTCTTTGAGACTCTCTTCAACCGGAGTTTCAATACCGAGAAACACACGGCGGAATCCGGCTTCTTTCATCGCGTCGAGCAGATCGTCGTCGTCGGCAAGATTCAAACTCGCTTCAGTCAAAAGTGAAAAAGGATATCCGTGTTTCTTTTGCCAATCGATCAACTCGGGCATGAGTTGCCGGACGTTCTTCTTGTTGCCGATAAAATTATCGTCGACGATAAACATCGGTCCCTGCCAGCCAAGACGCTTCAACTCGTCAAACTCCGCGAGAATCTGTTGATTGCTCTTCGTGCGGGGTATGCGTCCGTAGATCTCGATGATGTCGCAAAACTCGCACGAGAAGGGACAACCGCGCGAATACTGCACCGACATGCAACTGTAGTTTTTGAAGTTGACCAGGCCGAAATCCGGAACCGGCGTGAGCGCAAGTGGCGGGCGCTCGGGCGCTTTGTAGATGCGTTTCGTTTCGCCTCGTTTCAGATCCTCGAAAAACTGCGGCAAGGTCGTTTCCGCTTCGCCCTGGAAAATGTGATCGGCGTACGGAAGCTCTTCAATCGTGCTGGTGACGTATGGTCCACCGAGCACGATCATCTTTCCCGCGTCTTTACAACGCTTCACCACTTCATGCAGAGACTTTTTCTGGGCGAGCATTCCCGTGATAAACACCATGTCAGCCCATTCGATGTGCGAGGCCTTCAGCGGCTCCACGTTTAGATCGATCAGGCGACGTTCCGCGGGACGCGGCAAAAGACCGGAAATCGTCAACAACCCGAGTGGAGGAAAAACGCAGCGCTTGCCTTCAAAGGGCAGCGCGTGGCGGAAACTCCAGTAAGTGTCAGGAAACTCCGGGTTAACCAATAAAATCTTCATTTGCGTCCTCCTCCCAGCTCTCTGGGCGCACACTACCAATTCGTCTTTCGCGAAGTTCTCTGCACCAATATTTGCGACGGGCATTATAGAGTTGATGTTAGACTGGATTTCCATTCGGCGAGTAATAGTTCTGTAAGATACGTGAAGCCCATATTCCGCGCAACCTGCTCCGCCCGAACTGTCTCCCGGAAAAGGGTTATGTTATAAAATCAGCCACTAACATGGGGCGAACCGGTGAAATCGAACTAAGGGTTGGGCGTAGATCTACTGACGGCATCGTTAGACTTTCTCCTCATCCACCGGCGTTGCTGCAACTGAGCGTTAGTTATAAAGGCGAACGTTCGGCGTCGGTCGTGTTGACTCGCGAACAGGTTCAGGCTTTGAGAGAGGCGCTCGCGGAGCATGAAAATGAGATGGAAACTCCGAGTGAGACGTCCGAGCCGTGGGACAAACAAGAGAGAAGGTCAGACGAACCAGTGCTAAACTCCGACGGGCACTGATCAACTCGAGTTTCCTCGCACTTTACGGAAAGGTACACGCATTATGAATACACAACTTTCACGCGCACTTGCTGCGCTTTTAATCGTCCTGTTCTCTTTGTCTCCGGCATGGGCCACCTGTGGCGGCGGTGGCGGCGGCGGAACCGGCGGCGTGGCAGGCGGCAACAGCAACGCAGGACCAGCACCGACCGTTTACAAAGTGCCGTGGAAAATGTGGGACGCGAGAACTGCTCCAAACAAGGGATTGGTGTTGTACTGGTTCCCTGCCAGCAATGACGAGATCAAAAAATCCAGCCTGCTCGCATCGCGAATTCTCTCGATTTACTCGGCACAGTGCGTCGCGATGACAGTAGCTGACGCAAAGACTCCTGAGCTCGCGCCCATCATCGGCGACTCGGCCTTGCCTGTTGCGATCTTAACCACCGCCGACGGCGCGCCGCTCAAGAAAGTCGAGAACACCGCCGGCAAACTCAAAGTCGATCAGATAGAGAAGCTCCTCGAAGGAGAAATGAAACAACGAGAGACCGCCCTCGATACCCAAATTAAGGAAGCGAAGGAAAAAGTTAAAGCGGGCGATAACCCTGGCGCGATTGCCTTACTCAAACCCGTCGCGGAGGAGAAGTGCCTGTTTCCAAAGAAGGCGAAAGACGCTTCGAAGGAATTGAAGAAACTCGGCGTCGAAGAGATCGGCAGCATTCCAGCCGCGCCGATTACGGATCGAGTCGCCGGCGCTCGCGTTGAAGCCGTGATGCGTAGTGGTTTGCGCGCCGAGATCGCCGAACGCTATGTCACGGCCGAGGCTTTCTACAAAAAAGCGCACCAGATGGATCCCGCGGATCCGACTCCGCTCCGTTATCTCGGCGAGCTTTATCGACATCACACCGGCGAGTGGGATAAAGCGCGAGATGTTTTCAATCAGATCCTGAACATGCCGGCTGACGCCGTCGCGCGGGCCGTCGCGCTTCATGGACTCGGAAAGATGACGATTCACGACGGTGAGTTTAAGAAGGGACTCGGGTTGATGGAGCAGTCCGTCGCTGAGTATCCCCTCGCGCTCGCGTATCGCAATCTCGCGGTCTACTGGAATTCCGAAGGCGATTTGGAACAGGGCAACACTTACACGCAGAAGGCGCTTGCGCTCGAGCCGAAAGATCCATACAACCTCGTGTTTGCGGCAGTCTTCATGGCGGCTTCCGGACATGGCGACGAAGCGTTGAAGATCGCGCGTCAAAACCGAGGATTACTTCCGGCTTCCTACAACCTGGCTGCCATCTATGCGCAGACTGGTCATCGCAGGGAAGCGCTCTCGTTGCTTCACCGTCACTTCTTCCGCTACGAGCGTTATCAGGCCGTGCGCGCGAAGGAGATGATGGAAGCGCGCGTGGACGCGGTGTTTGATTCGTTGCGACAGGATTCGGCGTTTCTCGCGCTGACGAGCGGCGCCGATGGAAAACTGCAAATGCCGATGAAGAACATGACCGGCTCGGCGAATCGATAACTAGTAGTCTCTATGGAGTGCGGCGACTTGTCGCCGCTTTGGCCTATGCTCTTAGACCAAAGCGCCGTCAAGACGGCGCACTCCAAAGACCCCCCAGGAAACTTCTAATTGGCCCAACCTACGGATCAAGTCCACAGTTATCGCATCTGGCAAGTAATCACGGCATCAGCAGTCGGAACCATGATCGAGTGGTACGACTTCTATATCTTCGGCAGTCTCGCAGTCACTATCTCTCCGCTCTTCTACCCTGAAGGCAACGACACGCTCGCGCTTATCGCTTACTTATCGACGTTTGCCGTCGGCTTTGTAGTTCGTCCCTTCGGAGCTCTCTTCTTCGGACGCATCGGCGATCTGGTAGGACGCAAGTACGCGTTTCTCGTCACCCTTCTGATCATGGGAGGGGCAACGGCGCTAATCGGATTTCTTCCCACTTACGCAACGATCGGTATTGCCGCGCCGATCATCCTTCTAGTAATTCGCATTCTTCAGGGTCTTGCTCTTGGTGGTGAATATGGCGGCGCCGCCGTTTACGTCGCCGAACACGTACCGGACGAAAAACGCGGTTTCTATACGAGCTTTATTCAGATAACGGCTACGCTCGGTCTGTTTGTCTCGCTCATCGTTATACTCCTGGTCCAGAACGCGATGAGTCGCGAAGCTTTCAATGCGTGGGGCTGGCGTGTGCCGTTCATCATCTCGATCTTTCTCGTCGTGATCTCGCTTTACATACGACTGCGGATGAAGGAGTCGCCGATCTTTCAACAGATCAAGAGTGCCGGCATGACGTCGGCAGCGCCACTCAAGGAAGCATTTACGAAGTGGGAAAATCTGAAGCGCGTGCTGATTTCGCTTTTCGGCGCGACTGCCGGACAAGGCGTCGTCTGGTACACGGGGCAGTTCTACGCGCTCTTCTACCTGCAAACGATCTTGAAGGTTAACAGCCGCTCGTCGAATTACATCGTCGCGATCGCCCTGCTGCTGGGGATGCCGCTATTCGTTTTCTTCGGAGCACTCTCGGATAGAATCGGACGCAAGCGGATCATGATGGCGGGATGTTTACTGGCGGCGATCTCTTACCTTCCGATTTATCACGTGATGCAGCGCGTCGCCGGCTCGGAAGTCGTGACTGCTGTTTCACAGCGAAATGCAACGACCGGAGCGATCAGTTTAACTCCGCAAACGCTCGTCAACGGCGCACTGCAACCGGCGAAGGAAGTCCTGCCCTACAGTACTTTCGGTAATTTGATTGTCGAGCCGGTCGCGTGGAAGCTGATCCTGCTCGTTTTCATCCAGGTGGTTTTTGTAACGATGGTTTATGGTCCAATAGCGGCATACCTGGTCGAAGCCTTCCCGGCGAAGATTCGTTACACGGCGCTCTCGCTGCCTTATCACATCGGCAATGGCGTCTTCGGCGGCCTGCTTCCGCTGATCGGACTATCGGTCATCGCGCAAACCGGCAACATTTATGCTGGCCTGTACTATCCGATCGTCGTCGCCGGTCTGACGTTCATTGTGGGATCGTTGCTGCTGAGGGAAACGAGACACACGCTGATTTGGGATGAGGTTAAGTAAGTACAAGATTTCAGGATTTTCAAGATTTACATGTAATCCTGTTTAAGCTGTGAGGCCTGCTTCTGTAAATCATGTAAATCTTGGAAATCCTGAAATCCTGTCTAACGGATCTATTGCTTGTAAATCACCCCGTTCTTCATCACGAACACCACCTTCCGAATATTCTCAATATCACGCACCGGATCCCCTGAAACTGCGACGATGTCCGCCCACTTGCCTGCCGACAGCGATCCGACTTTCTTATCCCAACCCAGCAACCTGGCGCCGTTCATGGTGCCCGCGACGATCGCGTCCATGTTGCTCATTCCACCCCATTGGACCATCAACACAAACTCGTGCGTGTTTGTTCCATGAGGAACGACGCCGGCATCCGTTCCGAGCGCGATTGGGACTTTATTGGCGACCGCCAGCCTGATCCCTTTCCGAACGGCCGCAGCAGCAGCCAGCGCCTTCTCCGCCCGCAATCCCTTCAACACTCCCGTCTTCGCCGCGCGCTCAACTCCTTCCGCCGCCGATAACGTCGGCACGAGGTAAGTGCCACGCTCTCTCATCAGTCGCGCACCTTCCTCATCCAGAAACGAGCCATGCTCGATCGACGAGACGCCGGCGCGCACAGCGATTTTGATCCCTTCAGTGCCATGAGCGTGGGCAGCGACTCTTCGTTCCAGTTTGTTGGCTTCGTCGACTAATGCTTTCAACTCTTCAAACGTGTACTGGGTCACGCCGACGGCAGTTCCTTCAGATAAAACACCTCCTGTCGCGCATGTCTTGATCACGTCAGCACCGTATTTGATCTGATAACGGACCGCCGCACGAACTTCATCGGGGCCATCGGCAATCCCTTCTTCGATTCCCGGGTCGAACATTCCCGGTTCAAAACCATTCTCGTCACAGTGGCCACCACGAATACCAATTGAATGTCCAGCGGTGATCATTCGCGGTCCCGGTGTCCACCCTTCGTTGATAGCCTTGCGCAACGCCAGGTCGTCAAACTGGTCGGCGCCGACGTTACGAGCAGTCGTAAAACCTGCCATCAGAGTGTTGCGCGCATTTTGCACGCTGAGAATCGCACCGAAGGAGGCAAAGTCTCTCGCTGCCGCGTTGTCGCCGGCCGGATCGCCGAGCACTCGGCCAATCAGGTGTGTGTGTGCATCTATGAATCCCGGCATGAGGGTAACGTCGCCGAGATCGAGCATCCTCGCATTTGCGGGAATCCTGACCGAGCCTACCGGACCAACTGCTTCGATCATGTTGTCAGTCACCACTACCACAGCATTCGTGATGGAGGCCGCGCCAGTGCCGTCGATAAGTCGCGCAGCTTTTATGACGACCGTGCCCTTTCCAGTCGGGGGTTCGGGTGTGATGCCCGGTGCCGGCGTTTGCGCGACAGTTGAGATGGACAACGAAAACACCAGGACTGTAGCCAGAGAGAGTGATTTCAAGTTTCTCACTAAAGATTTCCTCGGGATTGGAGTTGAGAGCGAACTGACGCATTCTAGGGTCAGGCCCCTGAAAGCACAAAGAACATCAGGGATTTTTCGGAGGTATTTGTGATTTATGTGTTTCTTTGTGCAAAGCACACTTGCGCAATTGGAAGGACTGACTACAATCACACAACAGTTTTAAAGAGCGAACCAGGAATGTCTCAACGCTGGGCTGCTAAATCCCCGATGTCCGGCTATTTCGTCGCTATTGCCGCGACGATAGTCGTGCTTTCCGTCAGACTTCTGTTATCCAGTCTCCTCGGCGACACAGCTTACTTTTTCCCTTTCGTAATCGCCGTCACCCTGTCAGCATGGTATGGAGGTCTCAAACCAGGTTTACTTTCAACCTTTTTAGGCGCGTTCTCTGCGATCTATTTCTTCGTACCTCCGTTCTACACGTTGCAGATCGCCGATGCCAGGATTGGCACGAGTCTCGTCTTTTTTATTATCGCCTGTGTGACGATCTCACTCGTCTGCCAGGCTTTGCATAAAGCGCTTCGCACGCTCGAGCTAAGCGAAGCGAAGGCTTTGCAACACGTCAAAGATATCGAACGAAGAGATGACGCTCTCCGGGACGCGCAGGATCAACTTCATCTCATCACCGATACGATGTCGGCCCTCGTCACTCGCTGCACACGCGATCTGAAATACTCTTGGGTCAGCAAGCCGTATGCGGACTGGCTTCACCTGTCACGCGACGAGGTTGTCGGAGCTTCGATCGAAGACGTTATCGGAGCAGAAGCGTTTAAGATCCTGCTGCCTTACTATCAAAGCGCGCTCAACGGCGAGACCATCAGGCTGGAAATGGAAGTTAACTACCGGACGATCGGTCCCCGCTGGGTGAATACTGTTTACACGCCGACGTTCGCAGCCGACGACAACCCGGACGGCTGGGTTGGCGTGGTCGTCGACATCGACGCGCAGAAGCGATCGGAAGAGGCGCTGCGTGTCACCGACCGGCGTAAAGATACGTTTCTCGCCGTGCTCGCGCACGAACTGCGAAATCCACTCGCACCCATGCGAAACTCTCTCGAGCTTCTAAAGAGAGCGAATTTTAATCCGGCGTTAAATGAACAAGCTCGCCTGATCATGGGGCGACAGTTATCGCACATGGTTCGCCTGGTCGACGATCTGCTCGATCTCTCCCGTATCAATACCGACAAACTCGAACTCCAACGACAGCCCGTGGCGTTGGAGGAAATCGTTTCGCAGGCGGTTGAGACTGTTCGACCTTTGATCGCCGATGCCGGTCACGAGCTTTCGATCGACCTGCCCCGCGAGCCTTTGCAACTGAATGCGGACGTAATCCGTTTGTCGCAGGCATTCTCAAATCTGCTGAACAATGCCTGTAAATATACCGATCCGGGCGGCCGTATTTCTTTGACTGCGGCTCGCAAAGACGGTCGCGTCGAGGTCGCAATTCGCGACAACGGCATCGGGATACCCGCTGACCTGAGTCCAAAGATCTTCGAGATGTTTACCCAGGCAAGTCAAAACATCGAACGGCAGCATGGCGGGCTGGGAATCGGACTCGCTCTCGTGAAGCGACTGGTCGAGATGCACGAAGGTGAAGTCTCAGCCGGCGCAAATCCTAACGGACCGGGAAGTGAGTTTCGAGTCACACTGCCGTTAATCGCAGCTTCAAAAAATGACAAGACGGCGTCGTCCACAATTTCTTCAACGTCCGATGCGCCGTTGCGCGTGCTCGTCGTCGACGACAATCACGACTCCGCGGAAACGTTGAGTCTATTGCTGCAGATGCTCAACCACGACGTCACTTCAGCGCATGACGGCGAGGAGGCACTGCAAATGGCAAACGAGCTCGAACCCGACGTCGTGTTGCTGGACATCGGTCTGCCAAAAATGGATGGATATGAAGTAGCGCGACGAATTCGACGTGAGCCGTGGGGCGGCGGCGCAATGCTCGTAGCAATTACGGGTTGGGGCCAGGCCGAAGATAAAGATCTCTCGCGGCAGGCGGGCTTCGATCATCATCTCGTGAAACCCGTTGACCCTGACGCTTTGCTGAAGCTGGTCCACAGTCGCAAAACTGCTCAGCCCAAATTCTGAAAACTATCGCATGACAATCAATCGCCGCCAGTTCAACTATAGCCTTGTTCTTACCCTCGGCTCGTTATCATTGCCACGCACGAGTGCACAAACGTCGCTGCGGGTGGACGGCAAACGGATCATGGAGCACCTGCACGCCCTCGCCGAGTTTGGCAAAAACCTACAGGGCGGAGTCAGTCGCGTTGCTTACAGCGACGCAGACAAACAGGGCCGCGAATACGTGCTCGGTCTCATGCGAGCGGCGAAGCTTGAGGTCACAATCGATGCAGCCGGTAACCTGATCGGCCGGCGTGCGGGCAGCGCGACCGGTCTTACTCCGTTATTGATCGGTTCACACATCGACACCGTTCCTGAGGGCGGAAACTACGACGGTGTGGTTGGGTCAATGGGCGCGATCGAAGTTGCGCAAACGCTCGCCGAAAAGAATGTAACGCTGCGTCATCCTCTGGAAGTCGTAATTTTTCAAAATGAAGAAGGCGGCTTGATCGGGAGTCGTGCGATGGACGGCGAGTTGATGGAGAAAGAACTCGATCTGGTAAGTCGCAGCGGCAAAACGATTCGCGAGGGGATCAAGTTTATCGGCGGTGACCCGGCGAAGCTCGCCGAGGTGCACCGGAAGAAAGGTGACATCGCGGCATACCTCGAGCTGCACATCGAACAGGGCAATATCCTCGATACTGAAAAGATCAAGATCGGAGTAGTCGAAGGTATCGTCGGAATCAACTGGTGGGACGTAACGATCGAGGGTTTTGCAAATCACGCCGGCACGACTGCGATGAACAATCGACAGGACGCGCTTCTGGCCGCGGCCGGATTCATCGAAGCGGTGAACCGGATCGTGACGAGCGTGCCCGGCAGACAGGTCGGAACTGTTGGCCGGATCAACGCGCTTCCCGGCGCGCCAAATGTGATTCCCGGCAAGGTGGTGCTGAGTTTGGAATTGCGCGATCTCGAGGCAGCGAAGATCAACCAGCTCTTCGAAAAGATCTCGGCTGAAGCACAAAAGATTGCAACCGCAAGCAGGACCAGGTTCGATTTCAAAGAGATCAACGTCAACACACCGGCTCCGACAGATGCGCAAATCCGGTCGCTAATCTCCGAATCCGCTCGCGAGCTTGGTCTGACGACGAAACTCCTGCCTTCGGGCGCCGGTCACGATGCGCAGGACATGGCTCGGCTTGGTCCGGTTGGCATGATCTTCGTTCCAAGTGTCGCTGGAATCAGCCACTCGCCGCGCGAATTTTCACACCCTGAAGACATCGCGAATGGCGCAAACGTATTGCTGCACACCCTTCTCAAACTGGATAAATAAAGAGGCGCCTAGTGGCCGATCCGTCATTCGTATCGCAACGCGATGATCGGATTCACTTTTGTCGCGCGCCGCGCCGGGATGTAGCTCGCAAGTGCGGCAACGCAAACCAGCAGCAACGAAATGAGCGCGAACGTTGTTGGATCCGTGGCCGTGACGCCGAACAACAGCGTCGACATCACCCGGGTTAAAGCAAACGCGGCGATGAGACCAATCACGATGCCCGCAATAACCAGCTTCATACCGTATCCGACCGCAAGCTTAAGCACGGCGCCCGTCTGGGCTCCGAGGGCCATGCGAATTCCGATCTCGTGTGTCCGTTGGGCCACCGAGTAACTCATCACGCCATAGATACCGACGCCGGCAAGGACGAGTGCGACCGTCGCGAAGATCGCGAGCAGCAACATGCTGAATCGTTGCCGCGCGATGGAGTCGGCGAGAATACTTTCCATCGTGCGGATGTTTGATACCGGCTGGTCCTTGTCGACTTCCCAAACTGCTTTTCTGACTGTCGCCGCCAAACTGGCTGGATCCACGTCAGTCTTTACAACCAGATCGCGCGGCGCGAAAAACCCAGCTTGCCGGTACGAGAGATACATCTGCGGTCTTGGCTCGGCGTTTAGCTCAAACTGCCGTACGTCCTTAACCACGCCTATTACCTGAATCCAATCCTCCGCTGATTGAGCTCTTCCGGCCGCAATGCGTTTGCCGACTACATCCTCACCCGGCCAGAAACGCCGTGCCATGGTTTCGCTGACCAGGACGACGTTTGGCGTTGTTTCCGTGTCCTGATGAGTAAACTGCCTGCCGCTCAGTAAGGGAATACTCATCGTGTCGAAGTATCCGGGACTGACGATTCGGGTCACTACGATCAACTCCTGTCCCGGCGGTGGGTCGGGTCTGCCTTCGATGGAAACTGAGATGGAGTTTCCCTGTCGGTATAGAGGAAGGTTGGTTGTGACTGCCGCCGACCTGACACCCGCAAGAGCCTCGACGCGTTGGACCACGTCAGTATAAAACGCAGAACGCCGTTCAATCTCTTCATACTTCGGTACCGGCAGGACAATCTTCATCGTCAGCAAATTGTCCGCGCGAAATCCGGGATCGACATTGCGGAGCCGCAGAAAACTATTGATCAGTAGACCAGCTCCGATCAACAGCACGAGCGATATCGCAACTTCCGACATGACCAACAGGCTTCGCAATCGTTTACCACTGCCGCCGGTAGCCGCGTCACGCCCGCCTTCTTTCAACGTTTCGATCTGATTGAAACGAGTCGCCTGGAGCGCCGGAGCTAATCCAAAAATTACGCCCGTCAGGACTGAAACAAGCAAGGTGAAACCAAGCACGCCCAGGTCGATCGAGATCTCGCGCGCCTGAGAGATATTCTCGGGAATAAACGAGCGCAGGAGAATCAACCCGACATAAGCGATCACGAGTCCGACAATGCCACCTACAGTCGAGAGCAAAATGCTTTCAGTCAGAAACTGCTTGATCAAACGCCGGCGTCGCGCACCGAGTGCGACGCGGACCGCGATCTCTTTTTGACGCACAGCGGCGCGAGCGAGCAAAAGGTTGGCGACATTAGCGCATGCGATTAGCAACACCAGGCCCACCGCGCCAAGCAGGATCATCAGCGCCGGTTTGATGTCGCCGACCAGGTGTTCACGCAAAGACATAACGGCCGCGCCGAGGTCGGCGTTTGACTGCGGATACTGTTGCTGGAGACGCGATGCGATCGTGCTCATCTCCGTTTGCGCCTGGGTTAGAGTGACGGCGGGTTTGAGTCGCGCAACTACATAGAGATAGTGCCTGTTTCGATTAGCGGCTTGCTGCTGAGTAAGCGCGAGCGGAACCCACATCTCATCATCGCTCGAGGGAAACTGGAATCGCGCCGGCATCACGCCGGTGATCACATAGCTCTCGCCGTTGAGCGTCAGCGCTTTGCCGACGATGCCCGGATCGGCGCCAAATCTACGCTGCCATAATCCGTAGCTCAATACGACAACACGGTGCGAACCGGGCTGATCCTCGGCAGCGGTGAACACGCGTCCGATCTGCGGCTCAACTCCAAGCAATGGGAAAAGACTGGCGGAAACGCGTCTGCCCTCGAGCCGTTCAGGATCGCCCGCGCCCGTCAGGTTAAAACTCTCGTCCGCGATCGCAGCCATTCCTTCGAAGACCTGGTTCTGATCGCGCCAGTCCACGAAGTTGGCAGCGGCCGGCGTGTCGCGTGGATAACCCATCTTCGACGCGTCTTCCCACACCATCACGAGGCGGTCGGAATCTTTGTAAGGGAGGGGACGCAGCAACACTGTATTCACGACACTGAAGATGGCCGTGTTTGCCCCGATTCCCAAAGCGAGCGCGATTATCGCGATGAGCGTGAAGGCTGGATTCTTCAACTGCAGGCGTAGCGCGAAACGGAGATCGGCCCAAAGGTCGGAAAAGATATTCGACTTCCGTGATTCACCAGGGACCGGAGTGTCCGGCGCGGGCCTGTGAAAACGTTGCAATTCGTTTCGAAGCAAATTCTCACCCTCCAATTGTTCCAGTGCCGCGGCTCTGGCCTCGCTTTCACTGGCGCCGTTGCGAAGTGATCGCGCATAAACGTCACCCAGGTGTTGGGCCAACTCCTCGATAATCTCTGCCTCGTGAGCCGGCTCGAGGTTGAGTCGCGACAGGCGTTTGTTAATTTCCTGTTTCCAATCAGGCATGTTCGATTCCGGTAATGCGATTGATGGCTTCGACAAACTCACGCCAACTGTGACGCTGCGCAGCGAGAACTTTCTTGCCCTCGGCCGTCAAACGGTAATAACGCCTTCTCCGCTGACCTGCTTTCTCGACCCAGCGACCCTGAATCCAACCGCGCCGTTCGAGCCGGTACAGGAGCGGGTATAACGAAGCAACATTGAAACGAAGAGTGCCCCTGGACCGCTGCTCGATCAGGTTGCCGATGTCATAACCATGCCGCGGCTGATCTTCTACGAGTGAGAGAATCAGCAGCTCAGCACTTCCCTTCTTCAGCTCTCGATCGAGCACACGCGAAGTCTTATATGGCATAGCGATATATTATTGAGCCGCATATCAGACGTCAACACAGGAAATTTCGTGTCGCCGATCCAAATTCCGGACCATTAGGGATATACCTTTAAAGCTGCAAGTCGATTGCGCACTTCCAGGCGCGCGGGAAGATTGAATCGCAAAAGGCTCTCGGTTACTCGCCCAACGGGAGTTAGAGGCACGATTTGGCCACCTTGCACATGAAAGTGCTCGGACCATGTCTGTGTTCGCGGGTTGAATAAGGCCACGAGTTCGCCGGTAGCTGGATCGACTGACGCTATATCCGATCCCTTGAAGCGATTGCAGTCAAAACACGCCAGAGCGAGATTATTAGACACACTTTCGCCGCCATGTTTCTGTGCGATGAGGTGATCAGGTTCGTGAGGAAAGAAGGCTTGTGATTCAGCCAGTAAACAGTATTCGCAACGCTCTCCCGCTCGTTCCCGCACCTCCTTTCGCAAGGCGGCGGAGATACGGGTTAGAGTCATGTTTTCGTCTTGAGATACTCCTGAGCACGAACTTTTATTAATTGCATGAGGTTTTCGAGTTCACCAAAACGTGCAAGTTCAGCCGCTTCTTCCTCTGACAGATCGTCGGCAGCGTTCCGTTCCAGCAACTCACGCACGCGTTGTTGCGTTTCGTTTGAGGGGCGAAAGGCCAGCACTTCAGCGGATGAGGCGCCTCGAGCAAATAGGTCTACGATCTCGTCATAGCTTTTTCGCTCATCCGGCAGACTGAGGAACGGCCGTTCGGGTTCCTTTGTCAGCGATTCACGTTTCATAGCGTTCAGAGGTAATTGAGCGAACACAATCTTAGCAGCCCATGTCTTAACACACAAAAAGGCCGGCCCATAGGGCGGGCCGGCCGGAAAAAAAACCTCAACCTAAACCAAACTCACTTACACTTGCTGTATCCGCAGTCTCTGCAAAAATCGCAGCCGCTCGCGTGCTCCAGTTGACCGTGGCACTCGGGGCAGATGCCGATCATGTTTGACATAATGGCGCCGGTTACGGGTTTTTGCTGCGGGTGGAATTGTGATTGTTGCTTGCTCACGGCGCGTGCCGAGTCAGGAAGATCCTGAACGCGACGCACAGTGATCATGATGCATTCCGCCACTGCCTGCTCCGGCGACGTCAACAGTCGCTCGTTGAACCAGACGGCGTGCGTGCCGGTTACCTTATTCAAACTATATGCAACTTCAGCCGCGTCAAAACCACCACGCAACATCTTCGACGCAAGCAAACCCACACCGCCGCTGATTGGACCAGTAGCAAACACTTCCTGGATCATCTTGCCGTCGTGATTGACTGTGACGTAAAGGTTCTGTCCGTCGAACGGAATTTGCCAGGTAGCGCCACGCAATTCACGCGGACGTTCGATGCGAATCGCGGTAACCGTCGGTAAGGCCACGGTCTCCGAATGTTCACGCGCGATCGCTTCCTGACGAGCGGAGGCATCGTCGGCGGCCGTTGCTTCAGCGGCACTTACCGATTCGCCAATCGGTTCGACCGCCGCTTCCGGATTGCAAGCGATCTCACCCTTCGGTTCTTCGGCTTTCATCGAAGTGAGCACCTGATTCTCACGTGAACCATCACGATAATAACTGACTGCCTTGCAGCCAAGCTGGCGGCCCAGGCGATAAAGCGCATCCACCGATTCCACCGTGTCGTCAACTGCGCCATTACACGTCTTCGACACACTGTTATCGACGTTGCGCTGAGCAGCCGCGAGCACATGAACGTGCTGCTCAGCGCTTATGTTCATCGCCGAGATAAAATGAGGCGGCAACTCACGTTCATGTTCCACAACGTAAGCCGCAGCCGCATCTATCGATGCCTGATCATATTGGTCCACGTAGATTCCCAGTGCCTGCGCCGCGAGCGTGTGCACGTAAGTGCGCGTTCCCAGCGTGTCCTTGCGAACATAGGCCCAGGAGAAATTCGGCTCGATACCCGAAGAAGTTTCCGCCACGAGCGAGATGGTGCCGGTGGGCGCGATAGTCGTCACTTCATAGTTGCGCGGCGTGAGCGGAACGTCTTGCGGAATGCCGATCTGGTTATAAAGAAAATCCGTGTACGCTTCGCGATTCGGTTCAAACTCGGGGAAAGCGCCCTTCTCTGCGCCGAGACGATTGCTTTCCATCCACGACTCGCGACGCACGAATCCCATCACTTCATCCATCAGGTTGATCGACGCCGGCGAGCCGTAAGTGATGTTCAAGTTTAGACAGAGATCCGCAAATCCCATGATGCCCAGGCCCACGGGCCTGGTGCGACGAACCACGTCTTCAATCTCCGGCAGGGGCCACGCGCACGTATCGATAACGTTGTCGAGAAAACGCGTGCAGAGATGCGTCACTTCGCGCAGGCGATCCCAGTCGATCCGTTGCCGCGAATCGTAAAACTTCGCCAGGTCGATCGAGCCGAGGTTGCAGGAGTTTGAAAAATGGAGGAACTGCTCTCCGCAGGGGTTGCAAGAGTAAATCGGGCCCATCGACTTCATCATGTGGTTATGACGATTGACTTCGTCGATGAACGCTATTCCGGGTTCAGCGTATTTATGAGCACTCGCGACGATCCGGTTCCAGATGTCGGGCGCGAAGATCATTCCGGCGTGCGGCGGCTCTTCAATCGTGCAGTCCGAAAGGTCCGCTGCGAGAAACGCCTGTCGGTCACAAAAGGTTACGGTTGATCCATCAGCGCAGCGATAGATCACGTAGTCTCCATCGCGCACCGGGTCGTAAATCTTTTCATTCCACGGCTCGCCGTTAAACTCCGACTGAAACCACTGATTGTCGTCGACGGCTTTCAAAAAGCTGTCAGTAACATTCACTGAGATATTGAAGTTTGTGAGCGAGTGCTGATCGTTCTTGGCATGTATGAAGCGCAGCACGTCAGGATGCGTAACGCGCATCATTCCCATGTTTGCGCCGCGTCGCACACCGCCCTGCTTCACGACGTCGGTCACCTGGTTGACGATGTTCATGAACGACACTGGACCAGAAGCAACACCGGTTGCCGAGCTCACCATCGCACCATGCGGCCGGAGAAACTCATAAGTCATGCCCGTGCCGCCGCCCGTCTGATGAATCGTGGCCGCGGCTTTCGCGTGGTTCATGATTCCATTCAGAGAATCGGGAACGTCGAGCACAAAACATGCCGCCAGTTGGCCGTTAGTTTTACCTGCGTTTACGAGGCAAGGGGTATTCGGAATAAACTCGCGCGCAATCATCACTTCGCGCATCGCGGCAAAAAACTCGTCGCGCTTCTCACCGGTTTCAGCCTGGGAAACATGGCCGACAACCCGGTTCACGATATCCGTCCATTCTTCGAACGGCTGTCCTTTCGAATCCTTCAGCGAATACCGTTTTCTAACTACTTTTCTGGCATTGATCCCAAGCTGCTGTAACTCTCGACTCGGAGAAACTGCGGGGGAACCGACGCTTGTATTTCCGACTTTTTTGCCGATAGCTGCGCTCATTAATCTTCTGCCTTTCTAACGGGGAGCCCGAAGATAGAATAGTGCTTCAAAAACGGGAATGCCAGCGTATTACTACGCAGGGCGTAATCCTTAGACTGTGTTGCTTTTATCCTGGTTGGCTCTTTTCGAAGCGAAAAGCGCTTCGTTTCCAGCGGAGCGGAATATACTCCTTTGGCGGAGCACTGTCAACCATATATTGGGGCTGGCTGTTTTTCCAGTGCTATAGAGTGTATTGACAGGATTTCATGATTTTCAGGATTCACATGTAAATCATGTCAAATCCTGTAATGGGCATTTACTTCGAGGATCCGCTATTGAGGAGCAATTCGTAATTCCCGATATCGCGGTTGTGACTATCAAGCGCGGCAAACGTATCCGAGGTTTCTTCGAGCATCTGCTTGGTCATCGCGATCGAGTCGCTGAGCTGCTCGAAGTCCAAAGAAGAAACACGTTCCGGGGTCGGAAGTGTAACTACCTGATCGTTTACCAGCCCGAAGAAGTTTTCGATCGACTGAAGCTGTCCTTCAACTAACTTCACCGATTTCTCGATATCGTTGAATGCAGCCACACGTCGTTTGAGTATCTCGACATTCGCGCGCTGAATACGTTTTTCACGATCATCTCTCGCGGCTTCTACAGATCGCTCGGCCTGGACCAACTGATTCTGCACTGCCTGACGATTGATCGAGCGTAGGTGATGCTTGCGTCTGCGGTAAACGTCGAGTAGATCGACAAAGTCTTCCCAGCGCTGATCGAGGCTCTGAATGTTGTGAGGAATCTCCTTGGTGCCGGTGAATTTTTTGTAGTTCGAGTAGATCTGGTTTTTCATCCAGCGCAGGTATTCAACTGCTTCACGCTCACGCGGATCGAAAAGTTTGATTTGCGCTTCGCGCTGTTGATCGCGCAGTTTCAATAACCGCTGCTTTTCCCTGCGATCCACCAGACGTCGATAAACTGAACTGGCGGGTATCGTAGCCAGGTAAACGGTCTCAGTGGCGAGGGCGGCAACGAGTGGGGTAACGTCCTGCACATACGCAGCCGCTACTGCAAACCCTGCCATTCCCCAAAAATTAATGGGTTCGCGGAAGGCTTCCTTCAGATACTTCAGATCAATCTTGGGAAACTCAGGCATAAACTACAAACGTGAAACGTCGACGGGACGAGCCCGCGGCATCAAACAATCGCATCCAAAATTTCAACTACTGTGGCCGCCGGTGCCGTTCTGCCCGCCGCTTGTTTCACCTTCGGCAGGAAGGGCCTGCGGAGTTGGCGCATTCGCTCCGGCGCCTAACAACCCCATGTCACGCTTATACGCGAGAAGCTTGTCCTGCAATTGCATGTCCAGCGCTTCACGTTCGATGTCTTGCATCTTTGTATCGACGTTGGCGGCGCCCAACTGCATCTTGGCTTCCGCTGCTGCGGCGCGCCGATCAATCTTGTCGCGCATCTCGTTGAACGTCGATGCGTCGTCGCCAAGCTGGAATGATTCCATCGTCTGAGCAAGCTGCTCCTGGAGCTTTGCCTGCTTCGACTGGTTTATCAACTGCATCGCCTCGGCTGTACGGCGTTGCATCTGAAGCACGTAATTATCGCGCGCCTTGAGTGCCTGCTTCGATGCCAGGTTCGCGTGCTCCAGTTGCTGTGAAGTCTTCTGAAGATCGAGCTGCGCCTGCTGCAACTGACCGATATATGCGGTCGCAATATCGTCGCGACCCATCTTCACTGAGGCACGAATTTTCGAATCGAGATCAACTACCTGGGTTTCAAGTCTCTCTTTGTTCTTAGCGAGAAGCTTTTCGGTCGCCATCACCTGGGCAACGGAGTTATTCAACTCGGGCACGCGATCGCGCATGTCCCGAATAGTCTGCTGAAGAATGAGTTCGGGGTCTTCAGTCTTTTCGATTATCCCTCCGAAGAGGGCGCGCACTGAGCGCTTCATTCTTGTCCAAAGTCCCATTTCCGCTCATCCTCCGACAGCGCAATGTGAAATCCGAAAACCATAGTCAGCTCCGGCTTTATGCTATTTCGGCCAATTGCGACCGTTCTGATGTACGACACGTACGTTCAAGCGGTTTCAAATCGGGCGAAAACTGAGATTGGAGTATAACAGCACAATTAAAACGCTTCCAGAAAGGTCGCTACATCGCCGCCGGACGCCCGATATCACGACGAAACTGCATCCCGGACCAGCGGATCTTTTTGAGTGATTCATAACAACTATCAAGCGCACTCGAGAGACTCTGTGCGGAAGCTGTAACGCCGAGCACTCGTCCTCCAGTGGCTATCAACCGGCCCTTCTCATCAAACGACGTGCCCGCGTGAAAGACCTGAACATCGCTGCGCTTCACGTCGTCCAGGCCCTCAATAACCGCGCTCGTGTCGTATTTCCCCGGATAGCCTTTATTAGCGGCAACGACACAAGCCGAAGCTCCTTCAGACCACGCCACACTTAAACTACCAAGCGTTTCATTCTCGATAGCCTCAAACACCGACAACAGATCTGTTTTTAGACGAACCAGGATCGCCTGTGTTTCCGGGTCTCCAAACCGCACGTTGTATTCCAACAACTTTGGGCCATCGTTTGTAAGCATCAACCCAAGAAAGAGAACACCCTTGAAAGGAAAGCCTTCAAGACGAGCGCCCGCGAGCGTAGGCTCCACTATCTCACGCAGCACTCGAGTTTCGATGCTACTGTTTAGAACACCGGCATCGGTAATAGTTCCCATTCCGCCCGTATTTGGACCAGTATCATTTTCCCCAATTCGCTTATGATCACGAGCCGCCGGCATCAGCGCGTATTCGGCGCCATCCGCAAAAACCAACAGCGAGGCTTCAGTTCCGATCAACGCTTCCTCAAGGACTACTTGCCGTGCGGCATCCTCTCCAGCCGCGTGACGCACCATCAACTCTTCTATCGCCGTTTCTGCTTCGGCGCGGTTTGCGGCAACAACAACTCCCTTCCCGGCTGCCAAACCATCCGCTTTGACAACTACCGGAGAATCCGTGTCTCCGAATGCTCCGCTTCGAAGATATTCAACAGCCTGGCGCGGCGAATCAGCCACACGGTATGCAGCCGTCGGGATCCGGTGCCGAGCCATAAAATCCTTCGCAAAGACTTTGCTGCTTTCGAGCTGCGCAGCGGCTGCGGTCGGGCCAATGATCCGCAGCCCCTGTGCGGCAAAAAGGTCCACAATCCCGTCGGCGAGAGGGGCTTCCGGACCGACGAACGTCAGCTCGATCCCTTCAGCCTCAGCAAACTTCGCAAGCGCCCGATGATCGTTTATATTCAAGACCTGCGCTTCCTGCGCGATACCGGCATTGCCGGGAGCGCAGTAGATTTCGACAGGTGTGGGCGAGGTTTTGCGGATGGCCCAGACAATTGCGTGTTCACGTCCGCCTGACCCGATAATCAGTACTTTTCTCATTTTTCGATTTCGGATGCTCCCACCCGGGTGGAACGAATGTCAAGATAGCGGTGTTTTTCGCCGGATTTACCTTGACACAGTTTCGCCATAGTTATATACCAATTAACCACACAGCAGCCGTGCGCCGGGCTGGAGTCTTGCCACACTGACGGGACAACTCAAATGAATGTCCCTCTTTGACGCGCAGTGCTTTATCACCCGCCTAAATCGTTGTTGTTTCTGGGCTGAACCCGAGGGGAGTAGATCATGGTACAGATGGAAGCAGCCACCGTGTTGGTATCGAATCAGGAAAGCGAACATCAAGATCGGCCAATAAGGTGCGTAGACTGTAACGAAAACTTTATTTGGACTGCAGGCGAGCAAGTATTTTTCCACGACAAGGGACTCAAGAACGAACCAAAGAGATGCAAACCGTGCAAGCAAGCCAAGAATGAACGACTGGCTGCGATCGCGGCAGCGCAATCTTCCGGTGTGCGGCAACGTATTGAAGTCTCCGTGCAATGCGCGCAATGCGGACAACAAACCACAGTCCCTTTTTATCCTTCGCAGGGACGTCCCGTTTATTGTCGCTCCTGCTTTCTAGCCGGAAAAGCGCCAGGCGCTGAAATCACGCAGGCGTAATTCGGTTCATTTTTATAGTCCTCGCAACAGCGGGGTTGTGTGTCTTTTAGCCAGCCCGCACTTCGCATCAAGTTACCCACCAACATGCACAATCGGACGTCGATTTGAATCTCTCTCGGCTTTGCGTAAGACCTCGTGAGTGACTGGAGCCGTATCCCCTTCTCCAAACGCGATGTACTTCAGCAAGTATGAAATCGGATTTCCCTCACTCCAGCCGAAATAGACGTGAGGCAATTTCCCCATCTCGTTGCGCAGGTAAAGTAAAAACGCCGCAATCGCATTGGGCACTGCCGGCGACTCGGTTCGCAGTATTCGATAGTTATCGACCGTCTCGCCGTGGATAGATAACGTTCCCGCAAACTCCGACGCATCGCCAGGTGTGACTTCGAAAAATAGTATCGACTCTCCCGAAGGAATGTGATTGTTGGTACGCTTTTCCTCTTCCTTGTGAGCGTACTCAACTGCATCACCCTTGTCTTTGCGGTTCGCGATGATTCGAATCGTACCCTTGGCCGCGTCCTTAATAAACTGCCGCGCCTGATCATCCAACTCGATTCGCTCAACACGCAGCTCTGTCGAACGCCAGACTCTGGAAAACAACGAAGCCAGAATGATCGTGAGAATAAAGAACGAAGCGATCTTTATTCCCTCAGGTCTTTCGTGAATGTTTTGAATCGTTGTGTAGACGAAGATCAAAGCTATCACAAAATAGGTGTACCAACTTTTTCCTTTTCTTCGCGCTGCGAGCGTCACGGCAATCGCCGCCGAAGTCATCAACACGAGCACGCCGGTCGCATAAGCACCACCTTGCGCGTCTACGTCGGCACGAAAGATCAACGTAACCGCAAACGCGATCGCGATGATCACGATCACGAGTGGACGCGCCGCCCTGGCCCACTCGGGCGCCATACCATATCGAGGCAGATATCGGGGCACAATGCTCAGCAGTCCCGCCATTGCTGAAGCACCTGCAAACCAGAGAATCAGGATCGTGCTGAGGTCATACACTGTTCCAAAGATATCGCCGAAAAACTCGTGGGCCAGATACGCGATCGCCCGCCCGTTAGCTTCTCCGCCTTCAGCAAACTTTTCCGGTGCAATCAGTATCGACGTTACCACACTGCTCGAGATGAGCATCACGCTCATGATCAAAGCGGCCCAGCGAAGTAGCTTCTTAGTGTTACGAATACGGCCTCGAAGCAGGTGCCGCGCTCTTCCTTCTTCACTATGAGCGAACCGAGTTGATTGAATGTTAACCCAATCGTCTTCACTCAAATCGTCGTCGCCTTTTACGAGGGGCATAACCGCGACGCCTGTCTTAAACCCTGAAAGACCGAGCGCCAGTTTCGGAAACAACATCAGCGAGACGCCAACGATGAGCCAAACATTTCCATGAACACCGGGATGATTGAAGAGCGCTTGTTTCCACTCAGGAAAGTGATATGGATGAGTGCCGAGTTCATATAGGCCAACCGAAATCACAATCGTATTCAGCAACAAATAAACGGCGACGAGTGCGACTGCGATTCCGATGGCCTCCTTGAAGCCACGCAGAAAAATCACACCCAGAACTGCAATCAGCGCGAGAGTCGTTCCTACCTGATGTTTGAGCAGTTCAGGAGTGAAAGGATTCTCGATAATGTGCGCTGTTGCGTCAGCGGCTGAAAGCGTGATGGTGATGATGAAGTCGGTGGCGACAAACCCGAGTAGCACGAGAACGAACAGTTTGCCTTTCCAGCGTGAAAGCTGGTGTTCCAGCATCGAAATTGAACCTTCACCATGCGGACTCTCTTCGGCGACACGGTTATAGATCGGTAGTGCGCCGAAAAGCGTCAGTAGGACCAGGATGAAAGTTGCTACTGGAGATAGCGCCTGTGCCGCAAGAAATGCGATGCCTGGTTGGTAACCGAGAGTTGAGAAATAGTCGACACCGGTCAAACACATTACCTGCCACCAGGGATGTTGCTTGTGAGACGTGGTGTGAGCGGTGTCTTTTTGAGTGGAGCCTTTAAACAGCCAGAGCTTGAAGCGCCGTTCCGCGCTTCTGCGAGTCGAACGATTGAGCATTGCTGCCCTTCCTTTTGGCCTACGAGGTTAGCTGTCGGGCTCGAACTGGAAGTGTTCGTCGTCAATAATTCTGACGATTAGCCCCTTGTTTCGTCGGACGAAACAGTTGGTTCCCCCGTGTTGTGAAGCCTAAGACTTCAATCAACTTCGGCAGACATTAAATTTTCAACCCCTGGATCTTAGCACTAATGAGGAATTAAACAAGACCAGGCCGCAGCGCGGCCACATGTTTATAGCCTTGGCGCAAAATAGGCTTATCGCTCCAGAGGAGCGACATTGGCCGCGCACATGTGGCTCCTGCGGAGCCAATTCATGTTTGGTCCAGGATCTATAAACATTTCGTCCCTCCGGGACATCTTGATCCGGCCGGGACTGTCGACTATTTGTCGAGCCGGCGCAGTGTTTCGGCATTAGCCGCCAACGTGCACGATGGGTCTTTGCTCCGGATCTTTTTCAGCCTGGCGCAGGACCTCGTGCGTCACCGGAGCGGTATCGCCCTCACCAAACGCGATGTACTTGAGCAGGTAGGAAACCGGGTTCCCCTCACTCCAGCCAAAATAAACGTGCGGCAACTTTCCGGTCTCATTTCTCAGAAAGAGCAGGAACGCGGCAATCGCATTTGGCACCGCGGGCGATTCGGTTCGCAGAATCTGAAACCGGTCCACTGTCTCACCTCTTACTTTGAGCACACCCGAGAATTCAGAAGCATCTCCCGGTGTAACTTCAAAGAAAAGTATCGGCTCTCCGGCGGGAATGTGATTATCGTTTCGCTTTTCCCGCTCTTTGAGTTCGTACTCGAGCGCGTCGCCACGATCGATTCGATTCGTGATGATGCGAACCGTTCCTTTCGCCGCTTTGCGAATAAACTCGCGCGCCATGTCGTCGAGTTCGATGCGATCGACGCGCAACTCCGTCGAACGCCACACGCGCGAAATGAGCGAGCTCACGACGATCGCCACAATAAAGATCAGCGCGATCTTTATACCCTCGGGCTGCTCGACAATATTCGTGATCGTCGTGTAGGTGAAGACTAAAGAGATCAGCATGAAGGCCCATTGCACTCGTTCGCCGTGACGCCGCGCTGACAGAGTTACGGCAATCGCCGCGGAGGTCATCAGTGCGAGAACTCCAGTAGCGTAGGCGCCGCCCTGTGCATCGACGTCGGCCCTGAAGAGAATCGTAACGATGAAGCAGATGACCGTGAAGACAACGACGAGCGGACGCGTTGCGCGCGCCCATTCCGGCGCCATTCCATATCGCGGCAAGTAGCGCGGAACTATGTTGAGCAAACCGGCGAGCGCTGAAGATCCAGCGAACCAAAGTATGGAGATCGTACTCAAGTCGTAGATCGTGCCGAACACATCGCCAAGATAGTGATGTGCGAGGTATGCGAGTGCTCGGCCGTTTGCGCTTCCGGCTTCCTGCGTCGCAGTCTCCGGCCGAAATTCCTCCGCCGGGATCAGCATAGTCGTGACGATGCTGCTCGCGAAAAGCAGAAAGCTCATTATCAACGCGGCGACAGTGAGTAGTTTTCGAGTGTTGTGTATACGGCCGGCAAGTTGCGCAGACGACTCTGGACCACGGCTATGATGCGGTGAAACAGTTTGATATTTAAGAGGAGCGCCGCCGTCGCCTTTCACGAGAGGCATCACGACGACACCGGTTTCAAATCCTGACAATCCGAGAGCCAGCTTGGGAAAAATAATGAGGGCGGTTCCAAGCATCAGCCAGGGACTCGGATAGATCTGCCCCAGCAGCTTACTCCAGTTCCAGAAAACTGTCCGATGCGTCACGATTTCATAGAAACCAACCCCTACCACGGTCAGATTCAGGACCAGATAGATCGCGACTAAAAACACGGCGATGCCGATCGCTTCCTTGAATCCACGAAGAAAGACCGCACCCAACGCCGCGACCAGCACGAGCGTGACGATGATTCGATGATGAAGGAAATCAAGGTGCGTCAGTACAAAAGGATTCTCGACAATGTGTGCCGTCGCATCCGCTGCTGAAAGCGTGATCGTGATTATGAAACTCGTTGTGGCAAAGCCGAGTAGAGCGAGAACGAAGAGTTTTCCCTTCCAGCGCGAAAGCAAATTCTCGAGCATCGAGATTGAGCCGTCGCCATGAGGACTTTCCGCCGCCACCCGCCGGTACATCGGAAGCGCGCCAAAGAGAGTGAGGAAAATCAGGACCAGCGTTGCGATTGGGGAGAGCGCACCGGCGGCGAGAAACGCGATGCCTGGTTGGTAGCCAAGAGTGGAGAAATAGTCCACACCGGTGAGGCACATCACCTGCCACCAGGAGTGCTGCTTGTGCACGGTAGGCGAATCGTGTTCTGAATCGCCTCGTCGTTTGCCCTCAAAAAGCCAGAGCTTGAACTTGCGTCGTGATCTCTGGAGCAGCCCCATTATTTTTCCGATTGCCGCTTGCGAATCGTCGATTCAGTTTTCAATTCTCTCCGAAATTAACCAGCAAATGAAGTTGCAAATCGGCAATGATTTTTTCCCCAAACAAAAAAAGCGGGCGGGGGCCTCCCACAGCCCCCACCCTAAGGCCACGTGTCCTCACCCCACGCGACCACTTCGTCCACCGGGGAGGTGAACGCAAGCGGATTATGCAATAGTCCGACTAAAGTTTCAACCTGCTTATTGTTTTTCGCGTGACTCACAACACTCATCGCAACGAGTGTAAAGTGGAGTAAAACTTATAGACCGTATAAGCAACTTAAATTGCTTCAACTTCTCTTTCCTGCAACACCTGCTGCATCGGGGGACTGGGCCACCGGTTCGCCTTTCGCGTCCGTATGGGCCAAATCAGAGAAGGCTACAATCAAGAGCAGCACGCACACGCCAAGCGTGCAAAGAATATAAAGGATGGCGGTTCGCTCGAGGTAAATAAGCGCGATCACGATCGCCGCCAGACCGAGGGCCCAGAGGATGGTGATAAGTTTTCGCCGCCGGCGATCGGTCGCTATTGTTTTTCGATTCATTCTCTTAACTCTCTAACGTGATTTCCTTTTCGTTCAATTTAATAGATCACTCGCTGCGGCAAAAATGTTCCCGTCGTGGAGATGGCGCCTGATAAGCCTCCGGTGATCGCTCCCATCAAAGTGGAACCGATACGAGCGGAGGAGAACATACCCGCCTCGCTGACTTCGATGACGTCATACGCCTGTAGCAAAAAGTCGGGTTTCTGATTCTTCTTGATAGCGGCCACATCCACATGGATGACTTCCTGGCTGGCCGAACCCGGAACCTGGCGATACACCTTCACGTCGGTCAGCTTGGCTTCTTTTCGCGCGCCGCCCACCATCGCGAGTGCACGGCTCAGCATTAGCTGCTCACGAAGGAAAATTCCGCCGGGCGACATCACCGCGCCCGTGATGTAAATCGGCTCGGCTTCGGTCACCAACACATAATCTCCGGGGCGAATAACCGGGTTTGCTTCAGCCTTGCCGCTCCGCAGCTCAGAGATTTTGACGATTTGAAGCGGGATCCGCGTACCGTCAATTGGCGCTGCTTCAGCCTCTTCTCCGGCCTCCGGGCACATCAGGGGTTCGGTATGAAGTATCTGAATAGTTCCGGACGCGCGCTCCGTGAAGCCGCCTGAAACGGCCATCAGTTCGTTCAAACGCACCTTCCGCTTCATCTCAACGCGCGTGGGTTGCCGGACGGCGCCAAATACAGTCGCCGGTTGCCGGCTGTTTCGCTCGGAGATGCGAACGCTAACCTGGGGATTATTGATGAACTTTGAGTAGGCGGTGGTGATGTCTTTTTGCACCTGCTTTTCACTGCGGCACTTGGCTGGGATTGGTTTCTCCAAAAACGGCAGTGAGCTGAGATTTCCATCACCATCCACCTGGACGGTGCTGGTCAATTCAGGCTGTCCAAACACTCTGACGTCGAGCACGTCACCCGGGCCCAGCAGATACGATTTGATGCCCTGAATATCAAGACTGGACGATTGCCCTCCTGCCGGCGTCGATGTCTGCGGCTGCGACTCCTGCGCGCCAGCTAAACCGGCAAACATGCAAACAAATCCAATCACTAAAACCAAGGATTTAACTTTCATTACACCACCTCACGACTGAATTATTCTCAGGGCTCACCCAGACTGTTGACGACTCTACTACGGCGCCTCACTCTGGTGTTTCGTATGTTTCTGTCGCCGATGTTTTCTACGACGGTGCAAGGTCCAGGGCGCGACAAAACCCGTAAAAAGCAAGTTGCAATGATCGCATAAAAGGTGATAGATGCCAACCAGACGCATCGGCAGAGGCGTCCTTTTGTAACCTCTGCGGATTCTGGAACTACCACACTTGGGACATTTCGGAGAAATCATGTCTCCCGATCCGGACCAACGCCGGTGGATTGCTCAGCCGTCCGCTCATGTCCGTTAGCCGGACGCAGCCGCGCCTTCAGGTTTGCGATCTCGCGTTCGATTTTTTCTGTTCCCGCGACGCGAACTTCGTCTTTGACAACGTCCTGGTTGAGATAGAAAAGAGCATCGCGATAACGATCGATGGCGCGACGATAGTGGCCCTTGAAAGCCGACCGTTCCGCCAACTCCACCCAATGAGCAACCTTCACCGACGCGATGAATTCTTCGATCGCAACTCGCGACTCGTTTAGTTCGAACTCGCCCGGATAAACTCTTAACGTTGAATCGATGCAATCGAGAGCTCGTGTCGCGGTCTCGATCTTGTCAAACGTCCGTGCGCGTTGTTGAGCTTCATGGGTCAACGCACGCGATTGCGTTCGCGCCCACGTCAGCAGGTGATGTTTGTGCAGCGCGCGCACGCGTTCCTGACCGGCGCGAATTGCTATTCCTTTTTCACTTCCAAAACTGCGCGAACGGATTGCTTCATCCGTGCTCGTAAGGTAGTCGTGACAGAGTTGCGCAACGTCGAGATGCGCCTCGGGATTTGAGCCTGTTGCATCGGCGGCAGTCGATTGTTTTTGAATGGCTCGGAGCGCCGAGGAGTGTACGGACCCGGAGAATCCCCGTTTCTGGCCGCGGCCACCTTCACGAACACGGTTCGTGCTTTTCTCGCGGATGCCGTTTTCCAGAAGGTAATTCGTCCAACGGCGACGCATTACGACCCCGCGTGCCGATAAAGCAACCAGTAGGACCACGCTGGCAGCCAGTCCGGCGGGTAACCACGGCGCTTCATCTCCACCGCTCAACAGGATCCACCAGAGGCCCATGAACAACGCCACGGCGCAAAAGATCGCTACCATCAAGTAACCTGTACTCGACGGTCTGCGGCCGCGCGCGGGCCGGCTATGGAAGTCAGTCGCGGTACGCGAATGAGTTCGAGAGCTTCTGGGGAAAAACTGATCTGCCGAGTTGTTTCCCAACGAGTTGCCTCCAGGCTGAGCACACCGACAAGTACGAAAGTCTAAACTAAAGCTGTGACCACATTGTCCGGGGGAATGGCCTCACAAGGCTCTCAGGTTCATAATAGTCAGCTTTTAGGATTGTACTGTCAATATAAGGACTCGACGAAATGACTGAACGACAATTCAACGGCAAAGTTGCTTTCGTGACCGGAGCTACCTCGGGAATTGGACATGCCTGCGCCATCGCCTTTGCAACGGCTGGAGCAAAAGTGGTGGGCGTGGGACGAAACACGGAAGCGCTCATGGAAGTTGAAGCAAAAATCCGCGAAATCGGGGCGGAAGCGTTAACCATCAAAGCCGATCTCGCTCGCGACGAAGAGGCTGATCGGGCGATCAAAGAGGCCATTCAGGCGTTCGGAGGCATCGACGTCCTTGTCAACGCCGCCGGTCACATCAGCAACGGAACGGTTGAGAACACGTCACTCCCGGCCTGGGACGACATGATGAACGTGAATGTCCGAGCCGTTTTCCAGTTGATGCAGAAGGCTCTGCCAAGCTTGATCGAGCGGCGTGGGAATATCGTCAACGTTTCGAGCGTCACCGGACTTCGCGCCTTTCCCGGTGTGCTTGCTTACTGCGTTTCAAAAGCTGCGTTGGACCAGTTAACAAGGTGCGCGGCTTTGGAGCTCGCGGCAAAAGGCGTGCGTGTGAATGCAGTGAATCCCGGCGTGGTAGTTACGGAAATTCACAAACGCGGTGGGATGAGTGAAGAGGCTTATGCAGCGTTTCTCGAACACTCAAAACAGACTCATCCACTCGGCCGAACCGGCAGACCCGAGGAAATCGCGTCGCTCGTTTTGTATCTCGCTTCCGACCAGGCATCATGGATAACCGGCGCAACTTATTCGATCGATGGTGGTCGTGCGCAAACCTGCGCGCGCTAGTGAGTTTATTCGCCACATAAGGCGCAAAGAATAAAACAATAGGCTCCGAGAATAGAACAAGCAAAGATAGAACAGGCAAAGAATAGACAAGTCAGGAAGGGCGGCTTGCCCCCGCTCGTCGAACAGCGGGGGCAAGCCCCCTTCCTGACTTGTTCTAATTTGGGAGTTGTTCTGTTGTTCCTGGAGTACTATCTCGCTAACTGGATATACTGCCGCATCTCATGAGCCATCCTGATCCTTATCGACAAAACCTCGCCGGTGCGAATCAGGCGCCGACTATCGTCATCAGGACTCCGCCACGAATCAGCGCCATCCGACTCGTGCTCGCGATCGTCGCCGGTCTCGCGGCTTTAGTCTTAGGACTGCTGGTGCTGCTCATCATTGGAATCGAGACTGGTCCTGTCGCACTCATGCTTGGTTTTATCAGCGCCACGATTCCGGTGCCGCTCTACATCGTCCTGGTCCTATGGATCGATCGCTACGAAGCGGAGCCGCTTTGGATGCTAGCCACGGCTTTCTTCTGGGGTGCACTGATCGCCACCTTCTTCGCCTTTCTTCTGAACACAACCAGCGGCGTAATCGTCGGCGCGCTCACGAACGCGAGTGCGGCTGAAGCGTTTGCGGCAGTTGTCTCGGCTCCGATCGTCGAGGAAATCGGCAAGGCAGTCATTCTCATCATCTTCTTTTTCTGGAAGAAGGATGAGTTTGACGGCGTTGTCGACGGTATCGTCTATGCCTCAATGGCGGCGCTGGGCTTTGCGATGACGGAAAACATTCTCTACTACGGCAAGGCCGCCGCCGCGGGTGGAGGTGAGGCGTTGACGTTAACGTTCATCATCCGTGGATTCTTTGCGCCGTTTTCTCATCCACTGTTCACGAGTCTGACCGGTATCGGACTTGGTCTCGCCAGGCAATCGACGAACCTCGCCGTCAAATTACTGACGCCGATTGTCGGCCTGTTGATGGCCATCTTCATGCACAGCATCTGGAACGGTTCCGCTGTGTTCGGCGGCGGCGGTCTTTTCGTAATCACTTATCTGATCGTGATGGTCCCGGCGTTCGTCATCATCCTCATCGTGATCTCGCTCGCACTGCGACGCGAAGGACAAGTGGTCAGGGAGTTTCTAATTGCGGATCTCGAACGTGGAGTGTTGACACAGGAGGAGTACCAGCAACTGGGTTCGATTAGGGGAAGGATGGGTTCGTCGTTCAACGCCTTCTCACGCCGCGGCCTAAGAGGTTGGCGCACACGTATGCGTTTCAATCAATTGGCGAGTGAACTTGCATTTCACCGCAGTCGCGTCGCGAGAGGCGTGCATTCAGCAGACGAGCACGTAACGGCGCGGGAGGCGGCTTACCTGCACGCGTTGCAGAACCTGATCGACGAACTTAGACGAGGTTAAGTGAAGCCACTTTCTTTCAACACTCGCTGCCCATCTGCTTTCTGGCTTATACTGGCCCGTGTTGCGCAAGGCCATTTCATCAGAGCGGAAAGCTCGTGAGAATCCAACTTCTACCCAGCACGTTTGACGGCCAGGGGATGGCAACCCTGGAGCAACGCTTGACTTGTTTTCTAATCGATGACTGCGTGGCAGTTGATGCCGGCAGTATCGCAATCGCTCTGACAAACGAACAGCGCGCCAAAGTCCGCGACATCATCGTCACCCATCCGCACCTGGACCACATCGCGAGTCTCCCGATATTCATCGACGATCTTTATCCAACATTGAAGGAACCAATGCGCGTGCACGCCACGCAGGAAGTGATCGGTTTGCTCGAGCGTGATGTGTTCAATTGGAACGTGTATCCGCGTTTCTCTGATCTGAAAAACGACTATGGACCAGTGATGGAGTATGTCCCGATTCAGGTTGGAGAGTCGTTCAAGGTGGCCCATCTCAACGTGGTAGCGGTGCCGGTTAACCACATTGTTCCGACCATTGGGTTGGTGGTTTCGGACGGTGAACGCAGTGTTGCCTTTAGTTCCGACACCGCGGAGACGGAAGACTTCTGGAAGCTTCTGAATGAGATGAAGGATCTCGACGTCCTGCTGATTGAAGCGTCGTTCCCGGACCGCATGGCGAAGCTGGCGCACGTGTCGCGTCATTTCACGCCCGCCTCGCTGAGTAACGAGTTAAAGAAACTCAACCATAACGGCATGGACATCATGGCCGTACACCTCAAGCCCACTTATCGTGAAGAGATAATCGAGCAACTACGAGCCCTGAACATTCCAAGGTTGACGGTAATGGAGCCGGGCAAAGTTTATACGTGGTAGGTTGGGAATAGAAGCCAGGGTTGGAATTAGAGCTGGAGTTGGGCAATGGAGCTAGGGTTGGAAAATAGAGCTTGAGTTGAGAAAAATTAGAGTCAAGAAATAGAACAGGTCAAGGAAGGGAGGCTTGCCCCCGCTGTTCGAATGAGCGGAGGCAAGCCCCTCTTCCTGACTTGTTCTCTGCCTGGCTGACTGTTATTGGCTGACTGCTGACTTGTCCAGCGACTGAAAATCGGCAATCACGTTGCTGGTCTATCGATTTGGATTGGCTCGAATTCTCTTTCCGCATGTTCGCCGTCCACACCGTGCAGTAAAACGCGTCCATTCCAAAGAAGCTCTTTAACGAGGAACGTGCGTTCCTGGCGACTGCGCCCGGGCATTAGCTCGCCCCTGAACGTAACGGGCATGCCCGGTCGTGCCCAAACCCCTCCAACTTTTTTCGGCGCCTCCACGATCTGCTTTCTTTTCCAAAAAGTACCGGCTGCACTAATGGCCCCGGCGGCAATCGCCAAGCCACCGAGTAGCCACCTTGTGCGCCGGTTCATTACGCGTGCCTATTCGCAGAGTGGATCGAGGCGCGCAGTGATCGTCGGCAGTCCGCTCAGCGCACGTTCGGCATTGAGCGGTGTGAAGCTCACCCATTCCGCCGGCACTGCGTTCTCCGCAAACACCGCCTCGACAGGACATTCGGGAACACACGCGTCGCAATCAATGCACGTTTCGGGGTTGATGACGAGCATGTCGTCATCCAGATGAAATGCCTCAACGGGACAGACAAGTGCGCAGTCAGTGTAGCGGCAGTTAACGCACGGTTCAGCCACGACGTAGGTCATTGAACTTTAGGCTCCTTGAAGGAAAAGGTTCTTATGAAAGGAATCTTAACCACAACGCGACGAAGACACAAATAAAGAATGCCGCCACAAAAAGCACAGGCACAACTGATTAGGAGTTGCGGCGCCACGTTTCGACGGGCCCACCGCTTTCAAAATCATAAAAGCGAAGATCTGAGGATGTGAGCATCTTGGTCAGCATGATGATCTGTCCGGTGTGCATCGAGAAGTGTTCGGTTACGTGGAAGACGGCTTCGAGTACGTCGACGTCGTGTCCCTGGATTTGGCGGCGAACGAGGAGTGTTGCGGGGTCGAGTGTGCGAAGAACGGTTGCGACGTCGGAAAGTGTCGAATGCAGCAGAGTCAAAAGTTCGGCCCGAGGGATCGTCTCTCTTTGCTCGAATTCAGCATCGCGATGCCGTATGTCCGGCTGAGAACTAACGCCGGAAACGATCCACTGACGCGCGTTCCCGCAGAGATGCAGGATCAGATTGCCGATACTGTTCGATTCCGCGTTCGCACGCCACCAGATCTGTTCGTCAGTAAGCCGCTCGAGACATCGCTCGATCTTCGGCAAGTAGTCGCCAATCAAAAACTCCACAGCGGCGTCGAGAAACCTTCTGGAGACGGCTTCAGACATCCTGGTCTCCTGCAGCTTCCGGGCGTTGTTTGTGTTTGGCTTTGCGACCTGCAGGACGGGCTACTTCATCCGGCTTGGCGCGAGATAGAGGATGTCCCGGCGGCGCGCCCGGTTTGCGGATACTATCGAAAACAAGCCTGACCGTCGGTCGCTTGGCTTTTCGTGGAGAACTCTTTCTCGCCATATTTGCCTCCACTTAGATCGGAATACTCGCGATGCTATCGCCACCGCGAAAGGAGTGTCAAACAAATCCGACCGGACAAAGTGAAGGGCGCGAGCTGAATCCCGTTTTCACAGGATGTCTCGCGCCACATTCTTGAGAATGGCCGATTGTTTATGAAAGTTTCTAGGCTTCGCTGCCGCGCGGCGTCTTGGAGAGCATCCTCAACGCGTTGGTCGTTTCAGCGCGGCGCTTCTGTTGGAACTCCGTAACCCAATTGGTTACAGTTCCGACCATATCGCGCGCCGTTTCACGAGCGGTGTTTGCCTTTGCCTTAACGATTGGACGAGTTTTTTCGCCCTTCTTGATTATTCGAATTGTTTTCTTCTCAGACATTGCTAGTTTTTCGAGTGTCGTTAGAATCTTGATGTATCCAACGAATTTCCCGCCACACAGTTCCCAAAATTACTAGAGCTTAGAACGCTGGACTGCTCTAGGGCTTGCAAAGAAGAGGCCACATCCGGTAACGCGCAGGCGAGTTGGAAAAAGGGCCACTTCTCTAAAATATTTTTCGCGGGGAGAAATCAGGAGTCTTTACGGTCGCAAACCGTACACCGTAAAACAGGACAGTGGCATTTTACCGAGACAGAACTACGATTGGCGGACAAACTGAGCGCTCTTTTGCTCCATGTCCATCGCCCAAAGAATTTTGTGTGTCCGGTAAATCATCAACGCAAGTCCGATCGCCGCTCCCATGTTCACGTATTTCAGCCCGCCAATCATTTGTTTCGTTCCGTACTGCACAAGGAGCCCGTTGATTATGATCAGCGCCAACCGAAACTCGGTCGGGCCGAACTTCAAATAACTGATCTTCAAACGGTCGGTAGCGGCAAAGGCCAGGAAGGTAGTCATTTCATACCCGGCAAAAATCGCGAGCATGATCAGAATCTGATAACGCGATCGCTCCGGAAGAATGAACGCATATCCGATAATTATGGAGCACAGGAAAAAGTAGTCGAGCAGGTGATCCATGTAATAACCCCATCTCACCAGTCCCGTGCCTCGATATTTCCCGATCTTGCCGTCGTAGTGATCCGTCACATACTGCAACGCGATCATCGCCGACACACCCCAAAGCCAGCGCAGGTCTTTCGCAGCAAGATACGAGAAGAACAGAATGAACGACGACCACACGAGCGTCAGCATCGTCAGGTGATAAGTCTCCAGCCATGACGGTATGCGCGGAAGCACTCGCACGGCGAGTCGACGTTCAAACGGGGTCAGAAAGGAAGTATTGCTTTTAGTAGCGCCTGCAAATTGTTGAGTTTCAATCATGGTAATTGTTGACTTGGCGCTTGCCGCGCCCGGTTCAGTAGCGACCTTCGCCGCACACTGCAAGACCCAAGCCACCATTACCGGCCGCATTTTTGCTGACTGGCTGCTGGTTTTCAGGAATTTCTATCCGACGAGTTGTCAGTTTTTTGTTTGATTAAGAGATCGGATTATATAAAGACGACTGACTGTGAGCTGGGGATCTCAAAGCGGCGGCGACAACGAGCGTTTCGGCAGGCAAGCATATCGTCGATTCGAACCAGGTAGTCTCGAGACTTCTGAAAACGCGCTCGATCCTGTTCATTGGCTCCGCGAGGCGGTTGTGGCTTCCTGGTTCGCTTCAGCCAGCGAACGTCGTATTCCGCCCGCTCGCGGCAGTGTGGACAACTGTAAGTTGCCTTTTTTACTTCTTCCTTCTCGTTAAAGAAATCGCGCTCGTTCATAGATTTTACTCAGTTGCCGGACTTTGACTCTCACATAGCTCGCGCAGGTAGCGAAAACTGTAAATTCCCGTTTCGTGCCCGTCACTCCAGCGAAAGTTGAGCGCGTAACGCCCGACGATGCTGAGATCTCGGATTTCAATATTCTCAGAAATACTCTCGGCCTTCAACACGCGTTCACCCGTCCACTCGTTCACACACTGCGCACACGGACAGGAACGCCGCAGTTCAGCCGCACGAAAAAGGCAACGCCGATCGTCGCCCCACGTGATGCTCAACGTGAAATCGTTTTCCTGCTTGATCTCTCTTGGCTCAATCGCCGGTCCGCGCCGTTCTATCCATTCGGCTCACTTCTGCTCGGGAAACTTGAATCCAATATACGTGCCGGCACTCAGTCCCATCAAACCGAGCAGAGTTGTACTAAACTCCGGCATCGTCAGGTTGTTGTAAACCGATGATACAAAAATAATGCCGAGCACGATCGTCCACGCAAAGATCTGAAAGCGATGAAAGCTGTAGCCACTCGAATCCGAAAGAATGTCGCGCAAAAAACCTCTCGACACCGTCGCCGACTGGTGCGAATTGAGAGTTCGCAACTGCTGATCGATCTGACCTACGCGCGTGCGACTTTCGACCAGTTGCCGGCTCAACGCCTCGCGGTTTGACTGGTCTGCGGTGGTCGCAGGCGATAGCGCTCACGCATCCACCTGCGACTCCGTTTGCGCAATGCTTTGTTCAAGCGCCTGTTTTTCAGCCGTCAAGTCCTGCAAGCTGATTTGTTTGCGCGGTGTCTTTGCTGTTGTCGATTAAGGCTTCACCGAGCGCCGTGCCGGCGCTGATACCCATCAAGGCGAGCAACGACGCAGTGATCGTGTCGAGCGTCATCAGTGATTAACCAGATGGCCACATACGATGCATAGATGAGGAAAAACCAGAATGCCATCTGTGCTCGGCCAAGATTGTACGGTCGCCTTTTGCCGGGAGCGGGCGGTGGACCAGGCTCTCGAATGATATTGGTTTTTTTCACCAGCCAGAGTAAGAGAATCAGCGTGAGCGGCGATCACGGCTAACGCCACCAGACCATAAACAGGAGAAATCACTGTTAGAGGAAAGGATTGTCGTGCAGATGTACACTCTCAAATGCCGATCCATTCTCCAGCCCGACGCTGACAGTGACAGGTCGTTTTAATCCATCGGGCGCACCCAGCAGATCAATCCAAACTTCCTTGTTCTCGGGAGTAATCTCCAGATGATAAATCACGCGGCCACGCTCAACGTGTAGCTCCTCCGGATAGTTTCCTTTGATGGCCCGGCCGTTGATGTATGGGACCAGCTTGTTGGCGTCGTTTGTTTCATCCCATTTCTCGAGGTTCTCCATATTGATTTCGACGATGTCGTCAAGCTCGAGATTACCCAGCACGCGAATGACTTTTGGTTCCAGCTCAGGGGTCGGGCTCGGCGATGGCTGAACCGGCATCGCATCAGGTTGAGCTAAGGTCGTAGGAGAAGCGACCGGCGCCGGGTTCTGCGCGAGCGTGTGCTTAAAGGTTATAAGGAGCAGACCCACGAACAGCAGGGCCTGGACCACTCGAAGGGGATTCAACGTTTGCATGATGTGTCCTCGCGCATTTGCCGGCCGCACGACATGGTTCAAGCTGCAAAAGCGCTTGTCAAAGGATGGAACGTTTAATGCGAGGCCCGGCGACTACGGCCGGAAGGCACGAAAAGAGGGAAGACTTTTATCGCAGTTATCGCGCGGAAGTCAATTACTATGGATCAACTGTGCGATTCGACGGCCTTGGCCACGTCGCCCGCCGTGACGTCAAAGTGTGACGCGTTCCAAACAGCCTTTCCATCTTTCAGGACGATAACCTGCGGCGTCTCGTGTCGCACGCCGGTTAAGTTCGCGAGCTCACGTGAGATCTCGCGCGCCGACTGAACCTCAAGGATGTTTACCGGGGCCTCCACCTTCTCCATCTCACGATAAGCACGCGAACTGATGGAGCATGCGTTGCTGTGCTTAAAAACGATCACCGGTTTGCTGCTTCGAGTCTGTCAGCAGGGTCTCGAGCGTCGTCCGGTCAGCGATATTGAAAAATTTGTTACCCATGGTTCGTTCACTTCCTCGCGACGATATTAACGCACTGAAAGTAGAGAAAACAATTTCTAACTATTGCTTCTTTGTGCGCGCGCATTGAAAAACTTTTCTGTTGACGTCCGAATGAGAATCGGCATATTGTGCGTGAGCTAACCGAGAAAGCTTTGGCTGTCCTCATAGCCGGGCTACTTACTGACGAGCCTCACGAGTCTCTTAAACAGATTCTCCTGCTTTCTCTGACGCAGAACTACGTCTGAAAACCTCATCAAAGGAGAAAGTGTATGTTTATTAAGCCGGATCATCGTCTCACCCGACGACTTCCATTCAACCTCATCTGTGCCGTTTTGATCTTCCTCGCCGCTTCGCAAGCGGCGAATGCGGACGAGTTGGCGGTCTGGAATTTCAACGACTCAGACTTGAACGTCGATCGCGGAAGCGGAACGCTCACCAGCAACATCAAGTCGGTGAACATTGGATTTGCCGCAGGTACCACCAACAACGCCCGGCAGGGCGACATCGCCGGACAGTCGCTTTCGCTTCAGGGCGGAACCGGTACGGCCAACAACGGCCGAAATCTCACGTTCAATGTCAGCACTGCCGGTTTCTCCAATATCGTGGTCAGCTTTGCCACTCAGGGGACCAGCACTGGTTTCAACAGCAATCAGTTCCAATACAGTCTCGACGGAATCAACGTTCATCGATTTCGGACCACCATACGATGCCCCGCGACGGCTTTCGGATCGGTGCCGCTCGTATTTTCACTCGCCGGTATCGTCGGGCTTGAACAACAATCCGAACGCTGCATTTCGGATCGTCTTCAACGGCGCCACATCGTCAACCGGGACCAACCGGATCGACAACTTCGTGGTCGAAGGGACCAATGCAACGGTGCCTGAACCTACGACTGCGTTGTTGTTGTTATCCGGGTTGGGTGGTCTATACAAGTTGAAGCGACGAAAACGCATCGCGGATTAGGGCCGCTTCATGGAGTGCGGCGGCTGGACGCCGCTTTGCTCATCGATCCGAAAGAGCGAAACAAAGCGCCGTCAAGCTGCCGCACTCCAAAGGCTTCGCGTTAATTCCAATCGCCGACGAGTACAAACGGCGCCCAGTAAAAAGGCGCGCTGTATTTCTTGCCGGAGATCATAGACAACTGCGCGCCGCGGAGCGCGCTGGAAGAGGTGGTAGCTGTCGGCTGTGCTCAAAAGCCGTTGGTAGAAGTCTGTCATCAGGTCTGCCGTCGACTTGTCGGCGACGGACCATAGGCTGACGCCAACTGTCGGCGCACCGGCGTACATGAATGCGCGCGTCAGGCCCATCACGCCTTCGCCTCGCTTCTCTTTGCCGAGACCTGTCTCGCAGGCTGAAAGCATCACGAGAGGCGAGCCGAGGCGTAGATTGAACACTTCGTCCGTGCGCACAAAGCCGTCGTGTGTCTTGTTGCCGACGAGCGAAAGCACGACACCCGTAAACTGCGGGCGCTCGGCGTTCAGCAAACCGTGTGTCGCGACGTGGATGATCCGGTACTTGCTAATGTCGCGCGTACCAAGATTGTCTTCGTTCGCGTCGAGATCCAGCCAGACGTCCGCCTGGCCACCGGACGTTTTGGCAAGTTTAGAGATCTGCTCGGCTTCAGTGCGTGTTCCGTTGAGCCGCGCAAGGGGCAGACCTTCCATCGACGCATTAGCGGCGGCCGGCGCCGCTGAGCCGGCGACGTCTACGAGTGCACCCTGAATTCCGAGACCGCGGACTTCTGCATCCGTAGCAGGTTTTCCCGTGCTTTTCGCCGCGCGCGCGTCATTTGAATTGAACACCGGGTCGGCGATGATCAGCATTGCGCGGCCAGTCGCCTTCGCTCGCTGTTGTTTGATCGCTGCGACGACAGACGCCGAGGGCGCATAAATAATCTCGTTTGTTTTGACCAGGTATCCGAGCGTTGAATAATCGCCACTCTCGGCAGACTTGAGCAGCACTTCGAAAGGAATGTAGTTCAGCGCGCCATCAGCCACGACCATCAATCGTTTCTCGCCAATCATTCCGGCTGCCGGTTCGAGGACGACTTTGTAAAGGGCATTCGAGGCGGCGACGAAAGGAGCTACATCCTCGGGCGCCGCGGCAGCAACTCCCAATCCTCGATTCGCTTCGGCGACGTCGATTCCGACAATTCGTCTCTGAAGTTTTGACGGAATCAACTGCGCGCGGAGATCCGTGGCAAGCTTATCGATATTCGCGCGAGCAGGCAGCTTAAGTAAGCTGACTGCGGTTTTACTCGCCACGAAGAGATACGACTCGTCCACCTGCAGTGCATACTCGACCAGCACCGTCTGATCGTCCAGAACGTTCTGCTGCACTTCTGCGAGTGTCAGCGGCTTGTTAGTCGTGAGCGAAGCATAACGCGGACTCGCCGCGCGAATCTGATTTTCAATCTCCTCGAACTCGGTCTGAAACTTCTCGAGTTCCGCGTCGAGCTCCGCAGGTTTTTGCTTCAGTTCTTCGCTGGAGATGTTGATACCGGTCAGAATGTCCGCGATGTCCTGCTGGCGATCGAGATTCTCCTGTTTACGCTTCAACAGCTCGGCAGGTACACCTTCAGTAATCGCGGCGTCAGTTTCGGCAAGCAGATCCAGCAGCGAACGCGCGCGCGATTGCTCGTTGATTCGAAAAGCCTCGCCGGCATATTCGAGCGCCTTGCCGGCGAGTGGTGCGCCGGCCGAAGAATCGATCAAAGCCATTGAGGCATATGCCCCGGCAGCCTCGTCGAAGACGTCTTTGATCGACGCCAAAAACGTTGTTCTCGATTCGTCCGCCCGCAGACTTCCCTGCCGCAGCGTTTCGATCGTCGCCAGCGATTCGCGGTAATTAATCAAGGCTGACTCACGGAGCGCGAGCGCCTTTTTTGCGTCTTTCTCCTGCGCAGCTTGCAGCCAGAGACTGCGTCCCAAACCACGCTGCGCGGGCCACATCAAATCGAGCCGTTTATCGTCCTGTGCACCCTTTTTGGCTTCAGCGTAAAACTTGCTCGCATCCTTGAATTTTCCCTGCCTCAGCGCTACGTCGCCCAAACTCGTACGCGATGCCGCTCGGAAACGTCGAACCTGCCCGAGCTTCGCGATTCCCGCGAGACTGCTACCCGCAGCCTGCAATGCATTGTCGAAATGTTTTCTCGCTGCTTCGAGATCATTATCTGCGTAGGCAAGGCGTCCCATTCCAAGTTCATAACTTGAATAGACGATGGAAACGCGATACTGATCCAGTTCCTTTTTCGCTTCGAGTGCAAACGTCAACGCGCTTGTTGGAGCAGCAACATCGACCCGTCCGGTCGAAATACTTCCGGCGATCGCGCCCAGCCCACCAAATCTTCGACCCACTTTCGATGCCGCGCCTTCAGGCTTTTGGACAACCATACGGCTGTAAGCTGCCTGCGACTCCGCACTCCTGCCGAGTCGAAAATTCACCTCGCCAATTTTTGCGAGCATCAGGTTCGCGTTGTACTTGTCGTCGCCCAACCCAACAGCAGCATTAACCGCCGCCTTTGCGGGATCGAAGGCGAGAAATCCGTCGAGCGCTTTCTGATAATTTTCGAGCGCAACCTGGTGTTGCCCCTGGCGCAGATAGAGATTACCCAACTCATTGTGCGTTGCGGCCATGCCGCTGTTGTTTTTGGCGGCTGTGTATAGATTGAGCGCGTTGCGTAGTTGGATGAGAGCTTTATCAGCCTGCCCGCGCTTGAGCAGGCGTCTTCCCTCGCGCAGCGCTGATCCTGCGTCACTCGGTTGCGCCGAGGGCGAAGCGGCCGGCGTGTTCGCGTACGCCGGAATCGCGATTGGCGCAATAAATAAAACGAACGCCATGAAAACACTGATTACCCTGTTTGTAGAACTCATCAACCTTCCCTTTCAAAATGAAGACCGGAACTCTGTTTGTTACTTGTGAATCAAATCGAGTGTCGCTACGAGTCGCGAACGTGGCGATGAAGCCATCATTACCAAAGACGGCTGCGGATCGTCTTTCGCCAGACCTATTCCACGTGTCGTCGCCAGTTGTTCAACTTCCGTTTGCTGTTTTCCGTAGGGTTGCGATTTGTCAGTCTTGAGCGGTTCCTGCATATCCTTTTGCACCGCTGCCCATAAGTCATCAGTGGGTCGAACGGGACACTTCTCTTTTGAGTCGCGACAGAGAGCAATCAACTCGTCCTCAATCGGAATTCCGCTCAATGGTTCACGCGTAAAAACGAAGAATAAACGTTCAGTGCCGCCCGTTTCGTCGAATGCAAACCAGCGCAGTCTCTCTTCGCCGCTTAAACTCGAAGGAATCTCGAACGGCACATGGGCCTGAAGATAATTTCCCGCCTCGTCCAGGTCGGAATTCGGATAGATCATCACCGGCGGCCCGTCGTTGGTGGTGTTGAAGATGTAGAGATACCCGTCAGCATTGGTTTCGAGTAACACGCGCACCCGATCGCCCTGGCGGAAGACGTGTTCGGGACTGACACGCGTCGCCAAACCATTCGAATCGCGCATGAACAACGTCAAACCAAGTCCGATGCGAGGTGTGTTTACGGGCTTAGAGGGTTCACTGGACGTCGCCACCGGTCCTGATGAAGTAGCAGGCTTGGTGGTCGTCTTTTCAGCAGGCTTGCTCGAGCTGCTCGCCGTCACGCTGGATTTGGGACGTCTTCTCGCCGGCTTCTTTGCCGCCCCTGAAGTCGCGGGCTTTTCTTTTGGTCGCGACGTCAGGAACGCACCGCGCACGTCTTCTTCCTGCACCACCGGCGCTGCGATTCCAATAACTACTGCGCAGAGACAAACGGCTCCGAAAACCATGACACTCAATCGCATTATGAATCTCCTTTGCGCCTTGGCGCCTTGGCGAGGAAGCTTTTCTTTCATTAAGCACAAAGCGCTAATTGTGCTGGATACGGATGTCAAAGACAATGGGATTTCCGCTCTGATCGGGAACTGCCTTCACCTTCACGAAAGGTGCTCTCGCGTTTGACTCATCAAGCTCCGTAACAGTTCGCTTCTCCTGGTACTTGTTCACGAACGACTTTAGCTCCGCCTGGTGGGCGGCCGAGAGAGGCTCGCCCGTCACAGGCTCGTTCAGAAACTGAGGCGATGGCAGTTGGGTCTTCGAAAAAATTACCGTAAAGCTATCGATACCGGGTTTTCTGTCGAGTCTTAAATTATTACCGGCGCCGCTCGGAAAACTAAACTCGACACCTGGACGCACCTTATTACTCGTGAGGCCGGTTTCCGGCAAAGGCTTCGTCGTCAAAAAAGCCGTCGGCTGATTCGTGTCGCCACCCGGTCCAAAAATGTAAACGTAGCCTTCCTCCGCGAAGACAAAGTAAAACTTGAAAAACTGACCCGAAGCAATCGGCTCCAGTCCCGCAACTCTCTTCGCCTGTTCGCCGGCTTTCGCCGGTTCGAGCGCGAGCCAGTAGCGACTGATCTCAGCCGGAGTATTGGCGACTGCGACAGAACTGTTGACGGCAGGCGTAGTGGTCTCCGCCGGCGTCGCTCGTGAATTGTTCCACAGGAGAAACCCGCCGATACCCAGCGCCAAAACTAAAACGCCCGCGACCGCAAGACCGATGAATAGTCCCGCTTTGCCCTTCGAAGCCGGACGTTCTACTACGACGGGGGGTAACGCCGGCGCAGCCTTTTGCTGCTGCGGTATCGTCTGGCTTGAAGCCATTGCGGCTGACTCGGCCACGGTGGCTGCATGAATTTCGGGACGCGGCGGCGCTTTTGCCGGCTCGTAAACGGTCGCATCGGCGACGGGACGAGCCGGCGGCGCGGAAGTCGGCGACGCGTCGATCGTAATTATCGTCGGTGCGTTAACGTCGGAATTTGTTTCGAGCTTGCCTTTAAGTGCAATGGTCTCGATCAGATCGGGTGAGTCTGCGACAGTCGCGAGGTTCGGCGCAGTAGCTAACCCGGCGCGTAGTTCATTCGCAAGCTCGCCTGCAGTCGCCTGTCGATCGCCACGGTCTTTTGCAGTCGCACGTTCAATCGCATCACTAAAACCACGCGGCACGTCGGGTACCACTTCATGCAACGGCTTCGGCCTGGTTGTCACATGCTCGCGTCGCAATTCGTTCAAAGTGTTACCTGCGAAACAACGCCTGCCCGCAATCATTTCGTAAAAGACGAGACCGAGACTGTAGATATCCGCGCGGCCGTCAATCTCCGAGCTCTGGTCGCGTGGAATCTCACCCCACTGTTCCGGCGACATGTAATAAGGAGTGCCGAGCACCTGGCCCGCCATCGTGAGCGCCGTATTTCCGCCGTTGTCACCGGCAATCTCGCGCATCTTCGCGATGCCGAGATCCAGCAACTTAATCATGGGCGCGCCGCCGTCGCCGGCGCTGCCAATCATGATGTTTTCCGGTTTCAGATCACGATGGACCACGCCCATCGAGTGGGCGGTATCGAGCACACTCATGATCGGCGTGAGGGTGTCGAGCGCTTCAGCAGCCGAAAAGCGTCCTCGTGTCTTGATGGCAGCGTCGAGTGTGTGTCCCTCGACGTACTCCATCACCATGTAAATCGTGCCGTCCGCCGCCGTGCGAAGATCGTAAACCGTGACGGCATTTGGATGTCGAAAACGACGCGCCGCCTGTCCTTCACGTCTGAACCGGCGCAACCATTCGGCGTTTGTCCTGACCTCAGGCGGCAACACTTTGATCGCGACGCGATCGCCCAGCAGGATATGACGCGCGCGATAGACCGCGCCCATTCCGCCTTTGCCGAGCAGCGCTTCCATCTGGTACTGCCCGTCGAGCACGGTATCGACGATTGATGCGGGATCGGCCTCGAGCACCTCACCGTCAATCGCACAGAAGCTCACGCTGTCGTCGTATTTTGCTTTGCAGACAGTGCAGTATTTCATTCGGGACTTAGCATTAACATTCCGGCAGAGTCGGGGGCCTTGTAGTCTAACACGCGTTAGTGTAATTAGGGCTGAAGGTTCCAGGCCGGGCCGCAGCGCGGCTAGATGTTTATAGCCAGAAAAATTAACAACGCTTTCGGCACTCCAGAGGAGTGCGATATGAGACGGTATAGGGCTCCCTCCGGGGCCCTAAATTAGTTGGGTCGCCTTAGCTAATAAACATCTGGTCCCTCCGGGACCGTCGCGCAATGCCCGGCAACACACATTACACTACAGAAAGAAAGGCCCGACGACGTACAGTACAAAGTCGGCGGTAAAGTGGGCAACCATGGCCGCTTCGAGATTGTATCTGCGGTAAAGCCAGCCGAACACCAGGGCCGCAATACCGTTGAGCAGAAGCGCCGCAAAAACTACCAAAGGCGTAATCGGCATAACGAGGGATACGGATGGCAGGTGCCCAAGTCCAAACAGCACTGCGACTATCACGTTAGCGGCCCAAAACGCCGGCGCGCTGAGATCTCCCGGTCGTCGCCAGCTTCTATTAATAAGCCACGCGAATAAGGAGAGCAGAAATAACCGCGCGATAATTTCTTCGTAGATTCCGCCGTAAAAGCAAATAAGAAATCTTTTCCACAAGACAATTCGGGCGGCGCTTACAAACGGCAATGTCGGAAGTCGCGTGGCCAGGATCAGAAGTAAGGGAAGAAGGATCGCGCCCACGCCTAGACCGGCCAGCAGCCCTGCTCTAACGGTGGTCCAAACGTCGCTTCGCTTCACCGAACCAGCCAGCCACTCCGCGGTTAACTTTGGACCAAGACCAAGCGCGGCGCCGACCTTCAAACCGACACCGACAAACAGTCCGATTAACGCGAGGTTCTGAACCGCACCGAGCAGGATAATTAGTGGGAGTGGAAACGGAAGAGGTTGCGCCGCGATCATTTCCCCGAACAGGTCGACGGCAATGGGAATGGTCGCGAGGGCACTTAGAACAGTGGCGGTAAACAGGATCCAAAACAGTCGCCAGGAAAAACGCGAAGCTTGGCTTTCCTGCTGCATCATCATGAATAGATCTTACGCACGTACTCTTCCACCATTCGATCGCTGTTGTACTTCGGCGCAAGCGTTTGAATGGCACGCTTCATCATGGCGATCCAGGCGCGCGGCACCCCATCCTTCTCTCTATGGTAGTAGAGCGGCACTACCTCGAGCTCGAGAGAGCGATAAAGCGACTCGGCGTCACGCGCATCGATCTCGGCAACCGGAGCGGTGTCAGTGCCGTTCGCTCCGATCGCGAAACCGTTCGTCCCGTCGTAACCTTCAAGCCACCAGCCATCGAGGATCGAAAGATTGAGTCCACCGTTGATCGCCACTTTTTCTCCGCTCGTGCCGGACGCTTCCTGCGGCCGGCGCGGCACGTTCAACCAAACATCAACTGACTGGACCAACTGGCGCGCTATTTCCTGATCGTAGTCTTCGAGAAACACAGCGCGTTGTCTGACGGCCGGGTCGTATTTCCACTGCGCGAGCTGCTGAAGCACCAGTTTCGATCCTTCATCCTGCGGATGTGCTTTGCCCGCGAAGACAAACTGGACCGGACGTTCCGCGTTATTAATCAGACGCAGCAACCGCTGCGGATCCGTCAGCAGCAGGTTCCAGCGTTTGTAACCGGCAACACGGCGCGCAAAACCAATCGTCAGCGCTGCCGGATCAAACATCGTATTCGCCGCTTCGACGTATTCGGCGCGCTCACCGGCCGTTATTCGCGACTGCGTCGATCGCTGGCGAATAAACGCAACCAACCGCTCTTTCAAACGCATGTGGCTTGCCCACAACTCTTCGTCGGGGATACGCGCCACTGCCTCAATCCATGCATCCTGGTTTCGAAGTTGGTTTTCCCAATCCTGACCAGCGTACTTCTCGAACAGGTAACGCAGTAGCGGCGACACCCACGTCGGCGCATGAACGCCGTTCGTGATGTAGCTGATGGGAATCTCTTCGAGTTTCTTTTCCGGCCACAGTTTCTGCCAGAGAGCGCGCGACACTTCGCCGTGCTTTCGACTCACGCCATTGGTGGAGCGTGACATGCGAATCGCAAGCGGCGTGAGTCCATAACGTTCGCTTTTGTTAGCTGGATCGACGCGACCGAGCGCCAGAAAATCACCCTCGGATAATCCAAGCTCCTTGAGATAGGCTGGTCCAAACACCCGCGTAACAAGCGCGGCGTCAAACTCATCGTTGCCTGCCGCGACTGGCGTGTGCGTTGTAAAAACGCATTGCTGCTTTACTTCGTCAATCGCCTGGGCCAGGGGCTTCCCTTCCTTTTGAATCACTTCGCGCGCGAGCTCAAGCGTGAGAAAAGCGGAGTGGCCCTCGTTCAAATGAAACACGCGCGGCGAGATCGCGAGCTTTCGCAACAGACGCACACCGCCGATACCAAGCAATATCTCCTGCACGATTCGTGTTTCTCGATCTCCGCCGTAGAGATGTCCGGTGACCCAGCGATCCGTCTCGACGTTCTCGGGAACGTTTGTGTCGAGCAGGTAAAGCGACACGCGGCCCACTTCAGCACGCCACACCTGGGCCAACACGTTGCGTTCACGAATCAGAACCTCGATTCGCAAAGGTGTGTCGTCGGCGTTGCGCACCAGGTGAATCGGCAAATCTTTTGGAAACGTTTCCCCGTAGTGTTCTTCCTGCCAGCCGTCAGTGCGCAGCCGCTGTCGAAAGTAACCGTAACGATAGAGCAAGCCGACGGCGACGAGAGGCACGCCGAGATCGCTTGCCGACTTCAGATGATCGCCGGCGAGAATGCCGAGTCCGCCCGAGTAAAGCGGCAACGAAGTATGCACGCCAAACTCGGCACAAAAATACGCCACCGGATGTTCATCCGTGATGGCGTCGTGTTGCCAATCAGACTTTGAATTCATGTACGACTGAAAACTCTGATCGATGCGTCGCACACGTTCGAGATAAACCGGATCGGTGGCGGCTTCCGCCAGTCGATATGCGGACGTTGTCGCGAGCAGTTGGCGCGGGTTGTGCTCACACTCTTCCCAGATTTCAGGATCGAGATCGCGAAAGACGCCGGCGCCGTCGGCGGCCCAGCTCCACCAGTAGTTCCATGCCAGTCGTTCAAGTGGAATTAATGGCACGGGCAAAGTATTTTTCCGCACCACACGTTGCTCCATCTCAGTGGTTTCAATCATTCGTCTTATTGTTCTCGAGCAGCAAAGTTGGAGAGTCTACTAGAATTCGTGGTGGTCGAGAAATACGCGCGCGTCGTTTTCGTGGAAAAAGACCAGGCGCACCTGCTCGATCGATTCGTCGCCGCTGATAGATTCCTTGATAGTTGCGGAGGCAATCTTTGCTGCTTCGGGTTTGGGATAACCGTACGCGCCGGTTGAAATGGACGGGAATGCGATCGAGGAAACCTGATGATGGCGGGCCAATAAAAGAGAGTTTCGATAACAGGCGCTAAGCAATTCCGACTCGCGTCTCGGATCGCGCCCGTAGATTGGGCCCACCGTATGAATGACGTATTTGGCGGGCAGGTTTCCGCCGGTCGTGATAACAGCTTCGCCGGTCGGCAAACCTTGCGGATAGTGTGTGCGGCGTATCCCCTGACACTCTTTGAGAATCTCTGGTCCGCCACGACTGTGAATCGCGCCGTCGACACCGGCGCCGCCAAGTAAAGTCGAGTTTGCGGCGTTTACGACCGCGGTGACGTCCTGGCGCGTGATATCGCCGACCGTCACCAGAACACGTCCGGCGAGAAACGAGTTGACCGCCGGATTATTCTTCACCGCGTGGCTCAGTTCTGATTTCGTCGAACATATCCTGACGTCGCAGTGCTTCCGCAACGCCCTTGGCTTTGTGCTCGGTTAGCGGGTGCTCAGGATCGGTGCTGGCGATTTCGAAGACGCGATCGTCCAGCATTACCACTCCGAGCGATCCGAGTGTGACGCCGGGAGTGATCTGGATCTCGTCCATGTTGTGAATACGAAAGCGACCTTTTTGTTCAACCCAGTCTTCGATGAAGGGGTCGCGCAGAGCATGCTCTGCCTCAGACTCGGAAAGATATGCTCCTTCGACGATAAGACAATATTCGCGCACTTCTCTGGACGTGTGAGCCGGTTTTTTTGGACCAAAAACGCAGTAAACTTTATCACTGGAGTTTGCAAGCGACAAGAAAGCACAGACAGAAAAATAGGTCCTATAGAAATCATAGGACCTATCCCCCAAACCCAAAGTGGCCGGCTGTCTTACCGCGCTCGGGCGTACTGGCGATTCAACGTCTCACGCAGTCGCGCGAAGTAAGGATCGAAAGTTACGAACCCGGTCGTTCCCTGAAAAAACGCTTTGCCGCCGGTTTCGTTGCTAACCCTGTTTAAAGAGCTCTGTCCGTAACTGGCCGCCAACCGGTTACGACTCGTCAGCCCTTCAGACGGCGCGTAGAAACTAAAGATCGCGACTCGCCGCTTGTTGGCTTCGTTAATGACCCGGTCGATATCAAGAGTGTGGCCCGCCGCGCTTGAATCAAAACCGCGCGAGGTGTCCAGGCCGTCTGAGATCAACAGGATCGCATTTGCATTCGATCCACCATTCTCAAACTTCTTCAGCGCTTCCATCACCTCGACATAAGGGTTGAATGGTGAGCTGCTCGGACTTCCGATCGGCATCCGCAGCGACTTCGCTGCCTTTTCGAGATCGGTGGTGAATGGTTGTCTGACTTGCAGTGAGCCGGCGGTTATGTAGCCGACCATCACACGTGAACCCTGCGGCAAAGAGCGAATGAAATCTCGCGTCACGCCTAGTTCATTACCGACCTGCGAAACGAGGTCGTCCTGAATCAAAACCGCGAAGTTCAAAGGCTCGATCGACTGTAGACTGCCCTGCTCGTTTTTGTCTTTTACATCCGCGCTAGCCGTCATTCCGATTGCCGAAATCGCAATCAAAAACGCCGCCGCCAACGCAAACACTTTCCGATACAACATGATTTTCACTATCTCCTATTTCCGGGGGGTGAGATGCGAGAATCTGCCGTAAAGATGGCCCGTTTTGCGGTGAAACTCTAGTGGGCGAGGCTTACTTTCTTGCGGACGGTAGCGTGTTGAAAAAGCGACGGAACGTTTAGGATTCACCGAATTACTTGTAGGATCTGCCAGATCCTATCGGCAATCTGGAGCGCCCTACTGCACTCCGAGAGATCACACATGGGATCTCTGGAAGTTCTTCTTACATTCCGCAGATCCGGTTTCGGATTCGCCGGATCACTTCTGGGATGGAGGCGATCCGGTGTGAAGTTTTGGGAAGTTCAGATAGGTTCTCTCTCAACCTAAATAAGATCTCTAGTATCCCAATCATCCAGCTAGGAAATTCAAATGGCTATTTTCCAGATCCCATACGAGACAGGCGAAGATCTCGAAGGGCCGACGGTCCATCTAAGTCTGCAATTGGTTCCTCCGATTCAGCAGCCCACTTGCCTCAATATCCTTGATGCGGTCTTCATCAAGGCTTTCCCAAAGAATATCGTTCAACATCGCGCGCTCCGTAGAGTCAATGATTGAATACCCGGACAAGCAACAGAAAGCATAAAAGCACAAACGATTTTACTATATGGATTGGTGATCTATTTATGGCTTTTAGATCAAGGGGATCAGCCCAGTCGAGCGCAAAGCTTAATTCTTATTTATCTGATAGGCCGGTGCTAACAGCGTCGAAGTTGTCTCAAAATGCGGTGTCAATTTCCACGTCCGAGGAAGATACGAAATCTATTAAAGAGTGATACACCTCTGACGACGATCGTCCTCCTGAAATCTGCGCTAGTACTTCATCGATCGGAAATTGAAGATATTGGGCCTTCCTCGGATTGAAGAATCCGCCCAAGCTCCATTTCCTATCTCCGGTAGCAGCCTGAAGAGCCAGGTAAACTATTAGTTGTCTAATGTCTTTACTTGCGAAGTTCCTGTTAACTGTCTTCACTTCAAACAACGCTGGGCCAATCGCTACGTCAGCTTGGCAATTTTTTAGAAAGCCAGCACCTGGTATTGGAGGCAAAAACTGAATTGCTCCCTTGGTGGAGACTTGCTGAAAGAAGCGGACGTAATTCTGCGCGATCTCAAAGCCTTCTAGTAATTCATCGTTGTCCAAATCCGTTCGGGGATATGGCATAGCACCGCCGTAGTAAGTAACCATCAAAGCGGCGGTGGTGACGGCATTGTTCCTAATTCGATCGTCATCATACGCGGCCTGAACTGTTATTCCGGCTTCCGTGGCACTCTTAGTAAGATAGAACGCAAATTCTGCAATTACTGCGTTACCATCGTTAGCACGGCTTTCTACCGGATCCAACAAGAATCCTAAATTGTCGGTGAGACGTTCCTTATAGACTTCGTTAAGCACATGAACAAGGCTTGGTGTAAGCAGAGGAAGCAACTCATTCCAAAAGGAGGTGAAAGATAGCGCGAACTTGCGTTCCGATATCATGCTGGAATATTTCCTGTTTGTTGATATTTCTGCGAATACCAATCTCGGATTAACTTATCCATCGGACTCCAAGTGTGTTTCGTGTTTTGCCTCCAATGGGAGCCTTCATCGCCTAGCACATAAGATGCAATCAAGAAGGCCCGCTTCTCCCACTCACTTAATCCTGAATACTTGTTTTTGACATCCTTCAACCAATAAAAGCGCTTCCATCGCGCCATTGCTAAAATTATTTGGCGCCGTAGCAGCGGATTGGGTATACGTTCATACACCTCAATCAAAATCTCTTCCTTTCGGCCACTTGGTGAAACAGCAAGCGCTTGCAAAAAATAGGTTAAGTTCAGTTCTACACTTAAAAGATGGGAATCTTCTTCATAGATGTGGATTAGAGATTCATCTATGAATGCTTTCGTGCTGGCTCCTAGTTCTTCGTAAAGTCCTCTGATCAACCTCATAACCGTCGAGAAGACGGGTAGCAATACGTTTAGATTCGTCGGAGCAAGCAGGGTTTGAATCGCTCCATCTCGACCGAATTCATCCAATGCCCTTATCGCGTTGATTGCTTGTTTAGTTACAGTCGTGTCAATTGCCGCCTTTGCAACCTCGCGACCAAGAATTCCGACGATGTCGACTTCTCGGACTGCGGTCTTGAGCGCCTCGTACTCCTCCTCCGCGTTGGGGGAATATGGGTCGAATCTAATAGCAATATGTAACAGTTTTTGCTCATCCGTAGCTTCGACCACATCCGCACCGCCGCCTTTGGGATCGAGAAACGCAGATGTCTCACGGAATTCATCTGCTGAAAGAATCCGCGTCTTGTTCTTATTCAACACAAGTCCTTCGTTGAAGAGCTTTTCCGACAAGAACACCAGTGTTTCATATGCTTCGGCTCTGCTTGCGCAGAAGAGCGTAAAATCGTCGGAATAGCGGCAGTACGGAATTCGTCTCCTAAAAAGATTCTGATCCACAGAATCTAACGACAGTTCAGATAAAATTCTGGAAGCAGGGCCTCCGATCGGCAACCCATACGATACGTTTTTCGAAAAATGAAATAGCAGCCGCCGAAGTCGGTAAGGGACTTCGCCGGGATCCGGTAACCTAGTGAGCGCATTATCAATATTATGGTGGTAAATCGAATGATAAAAGTTTGATACATCCGTAAGGATGACAAATTGAGCTGTCCGGCTTAATTCAATAGCTCTGCGCCGATAGTCAAGCCAAGTAATATCTTCAAAGAGCTTCGATTCATCCTCATTCCAGCGGAAGCGATAGGAAAAGACAACCCCTTCTTCTTTTGGGATTCTTATTGACTCGATTTGATCTGCGATGGCGATTACAAGAGCTAGATAGTATGCGTTCCAAAACGGCTCGATCTGACTCGCCCATCTGAAACCGGTGTATCCAACCTGTGTTAATGATTCAATGGTAACCGGCGGGTACGTAGCTAAAAATTGGTCAAAGTGGCTATGCAGGTCTAACAGAAGTTTTCGGCACTCGTTCGGACGATCAAAAAACAAGTTTCTTTCGAAAGGAAACGGGAAGATATCAGTGTCGCCGTATTTAGCGATGTTTTTAAGAGATACCCTAATAACCTCTGAAATATCCATACTTGTTTATGATGTCGGAATGAGGTTCAAGCGATTAGGTGCTGAAGATACGATCAACCGTTAAAAAACGTATTCAAGGATACAAGCTGTACTGTGCTCTTCTGGTCATGGAATGGCCTACACTCTCAGCGTTGGAGAGCGCGGACCTGTTTCTCCAGCTCCGGCAGATCGTGCTGGATGATTTCCCAGATGATTTCAAGGTCAAGACCGAAGTAATCGTGAACAATTCGGTTCCGCAGTCCTGCAATTTGCGTCCAAGGAACCGCCGCATGATTGCGTTTGAACTCTTCCGGCAGTTGGCGGGCTGCTTCCCCGATTATTTCCAGATTGCGGGCTACACCATCTACCACGAGCTCATCGGCGAGAAACGCATCATGATCCACTTGCGAGGTGTAACGGCCGACCTTCTCAATAGCCAATATGATGTCTTCCAGCAGAACGAGGGGATCGCGTTTAGACATCGATAAGTTCAGCCTCGATCTGTTTTAGGAGATTTGGTTTTACTGCTCTGCGGGAGACGAGATCAACGTGTTGGTCCAGCAACGATTCAAGTCGCTCTGCCAGGTTGACAAAACGCAGCCCAATGGATGGATCGACGTCGACGAGGATATCTACGTCGCTAGTCTCGGTTTGCTCGTTCCGCGCCCACGAGCCGAATAGGGCCATGCGGCGCAACGGAAATTCTTGCTGCAAAGTCGGCTTGATGGTCCGCAGACGTTCGAGGATGTGTTGGCGCGGGTTCATAGGTTAACAACGGTATCAAAGCCTCGCACGAAAAGTCATTTTCTACAAGATCAGATATGATTACTTTTATCCTGAATAATAAGGCGTTCCGTTAGCGAAATGCCACTGTGAGAATCTGTTGGAAGCCACCAGAGAGCACAAAAAGCACAAACGATTTACTAATGAATTTGTGATCCGTGTGCCTCTTTGTGGTTTAACTTGTTCTTTTCGAGGCTGTTGACATGTGTCACAGAGTTCACAACTTGCCATTGACCTCCGCCCTCAGATAAATTACCGAGCTAAATCACGGATCACATCTTCGCTAAATTTTCGCATGCCTGAAAGGAATCAAATGTATGAAAGTCTATCCGACCGAAGCCATCAGAAATCTGTCTGTCATTGGACATGGCGACGCAGGGAAGACGCAGCTTGTCAGCTCGCTTCTCTACGTCGCCGGAGCCACACCACGCTGGGGTAAGGTAGACGAAGGCACCACCGTTACCGACTACGAAGAAGATTCAATCGCCCGCAAAATCACACTCAATACCGCACTCGCACATCTCGAGCATCGCGATACAAAGCTGAATTTTATTGATACTCCCGGATACGCGGCCTTTATCGCGCACGCCCGCCCTGCACTCCGCATCGCAGACTGCGCCATCGTCGTCGTCGACGGTGTTAAAGGCGTCGAGGTGCAGACCGAAAAGACGTGGGCCTACGCCAATGAATTCCTCGTCCCGAGAATCATGGTAATCACCAAGCTCGACAAGGAACATGCCGACTTCGGCACCGCGCTCAACAGCGCCCAAAACACATTTAGCAGAGCCATCATTCCCTTTACGTTACCGATTGGAAAAGAGAAAGACTTTCGCGGCATAGTGGACGTGGTCCACATGAAAGCCTACGAGCTCGGCGCCGACGGCCAGGCAAAAGAGATCGACATTCCAGTCGAAGGTCGCGACATCGTTGATAAAACGCGTGAGCGATTAGTTGAACTCGTCGCGGAGTCAAACGATCAGTTGATGGAGAAGTACTTCGAGCAGGGCACGCTCGACGAAGAAGACATCCTCCCGAACATCAACAACGCGATCGCGCAGAGCAAACTCTGCCCCGTCTTCGCCGTCTCGAGCATGACCCAGGTTGGCCTGCGTGCTTTGCTGAACGGTCTCGTCGATTACGCTCCGGATCCTGCGCACCACGAAACTGAGTGGGGCAAACCTGTCGACGCGGCTCCGGACGCTGAACGTATCGGACGCAAGTACAACGACAGCGAGCCATTCTCAGCTTACTGTTTCCGCACAGTCGCGGATCCGTTTGCGGGCCGCATAAATGTGTTCAAGATCATCAGCGGTCACCTGCAAACTGATGCCAACGCGCTCAACGCGACACGCGGACTCCAGGAGCGACTCGGCGCGCTTCACACCATGCAGGGTAAGCAACTCGATAAAGTCAGCGAAGCTCACGCCGGCGACATCGTCGCTTGCGTAAAACTAAAAGAGACGCAAACCGGCGATAGTCTCTGCGACAAGGCAGCGCCAATTGTTTACGACTCGGTTGAATATCCGGAGGCGGCGATTGCGTTTGCGATCGAGCCCAAGTCGCGCCAGGACGAGGAGAAGATCAGCGTGGCGCTGCACAAGATCCTCGAAGAAGATCCGGCACTTCATTTCAGCCGCGATGCGCAGACAAAAGAGTTCCTGCTTTCCGGTTCGGGTCAACTGCACGTCGAGACAGTGGTTGAGAAGTTGAAGAAGCGATACGGCGTTGAAGTAACGCTGCATCCGCCGAAAGTGCCGTACAAGGAAACCATCACGCAACGCGCCGAGGTCCAGGGCCGGCACAAGAAACAGACTGGCGGCCGCGGGCAGTTTGGCGATTGCAAATGTGTGTTTGAGCCTATGCCGCGCGGCGGTGGTTTTGTTTTCGAAGACAAGATCTTCGGTGGTTCGGTGCCGCAACAGTTTCGGCCGGCGATTGAGAAAGGAATCATCGAGGCGGCGAAGTCCGGCGCGATTGCCGGCTATCCGCTCGTGGATTTTAAGGTTCAGTTAGTTGACGGTTCTTATCACCCGGTCGACTCCGATGAACACTCATTCCGCGCGGCGGGACGGAAAGCATTTCGTGCCGCGATGGAGAAAGTCAGACCATCGCTGCTGGAGCCGGTGATGGACGTCGAGATTGCGGCGCCGCAGGAATACAGCGGCGACATCATGGGCGATCTGAATTCACGTCGCGGCCGCGTCCAGGGAATGGAGACAAGCGGCAAGCAGCAGGTGATCAAAGCGCAGGTGCCGATGGCTGAAATGCTCAACTACCAATCGACCCTCAATTCGATCACCGCCGCCCGCGGCTCTTTCCACATGCAGTTTTCGCACTATGATCCGGTCCCCGGCCAGTTGGCCACAAAGATCGTGGAGCAATCACGCGCTGAAGGAAGAATCAGGGGCGGCGAAGAAGAAGAATAATTTTGGAGTGCGGCGGCTTGACGCCACTTTACTCTTGATCTCCCGAATCGAAGACTAAAGCGGCGTCAAGCCGCCGCTCTCCATATAAAAGGGCCACTCGGGGCTAAAGCGAGTGGCCCTTTTTTGCGGTGTAACCTGTGATGAGAGAGCGGCGGTTACTCCGGATTCGCCAACTTTCGCATACGCAGCGGGGCGGCCGCGGGCGGCATGTGCGGGCCTTCCTTCACGTTGTAACCGGCAGGCACTTCAAACAACGTCTTCGCCGGTTCACTGCGGTTGATGTTTGTCAGCTTGTAGGTTGTTTCGCCTGAACGCGGATCGCTGTGACGCGTCATCACCACGAGTTGCAACTCCGGTGAATACCACCGTTCACTAACAATCGCGATCGCACGCTCATTGCCAATCTCGCCAGCCGGAATCGTTATCGTCGTGCGCGTGCCTTCAGCCTCGACGCCTTCAATGTTCTGCTTGCCAAGCTCTTCCTTGACTTCGTTGGGGTTCGGTCCGGACTTATTGCTGAAAACATAAGTTGCAGTTCCCGCACCACCAGCGACGCCGCCCCTGAACTCCTCGATGATCGGAAGCGGATGCCGCTCACCATGATGCGGACCGGCGCCGAGCGGCGTGGTTACGACTACGTTTGTACTCGGGGCTGTTCCCGGCGCAACTTTGAACTCAAACCGGTGGGCTTCGGCGCCCGCGAGACCGGGAGCAGCTTTGGTCATCTCAATCTTAAACGGCATGCTCTTGTGCGCTGTTTGCGAACGCGTATCCAGGGAGTAAGTTACGCCTGCAACCGGATCGTTGATAAACACTGTTCGCAACGGCTCTTCCCCGGTGCCGAGTATGCCTAGTCCTTTCAGCGTCTGCTCGCGACGCGTGCGGCCTTCGCTATCGCGATAAACCGAACCCGTGATCCGACTGACGATGCGATTACCGTCGGCGAGTGTTTGAATAGTTTCGGTAGCAGCCTCGGCTGAGTACGGCGCTCCTTTTATAACCTTGCCGCTGAAACTTTCCGTAGCCATGAACAAAAAGTTTCCGCGCGGCGGCGGTGGCGGCGCGCCTTCAGGTCCCTGGACCACGCGCTCCTGCCTGATCACGACGCCGCCTTCCGGCGCGGGCTGCTGTGCGAATGCCCCCGTGGTGAGAAATAACAATGTAACTGTCGCGAGGAGTGTCGAAATTCTTTTCATCTTCTCTTTCCTTTCAGCCATTCGGCCGGAATGATCTCACTGAACAAAACGTATGGCATGGGCCAATCCGTCGACCCCTAATAAAACATCTGCTTTAACTCTCTCGTTATAGCGCTCCATGTTCACCGGCAAGCCGAAGCGTGCGAGTGCCGAGCGAGGCAGTTCGACGCGAACTATCTGGCCACCGTCCTGAAGCGCTGCCGCATTCATGTAGCTCGTTGGAATAAAGTCAGTGGCAACTTCACTAACGTTATTTGCCAGTTGAGCATTTTCCGGCGCACGCAAACGCGCTGGACGAACAGGTTTGCGGACCGGACGTTTCGGCTGGACATTGTCCGCGCGATATTCGACTTCTTTAGGCAGCTCTTCTGAAGGCTTTTCGATTACCTGATTCTTAAGCGGCGGAGTATTCGGCTGCACCTTCTTCTCTTCAGCGACTTGCGGCGGAGCATCAATTCTTCCGGCGCGCCATCGAACGGCAACCACGCTCATCACAATCAACAACACCGCGGCCACTGCCGCTAACCAGTAACGCGAACGCAAACTCGATCGCCTGCTTGTAATCGGAACAACCACCTGGCGAGCACGAAACGCTTCGAGCAACTTGCCTTCAAGATGTTCCGGCGCGCCCAACGTCTCCATCTCCGCAGCCAGCGACAGCAACCCACGCGTCAACATCTCTTCATTCCGAAGACGCACGGCGCAAGTCTCACAAGCATCGCTATGGGCGAGGGCTTCGCTGCGTTGTTCGGCCTCCATCATCCGGCCGCGCGCCAACTCGCTCACCACATTCTCGAATCTTTGACAGTTCATGCGAAACACCTCGCTGAGTTCACAGCCGCTGAACCAGCCTCCTCTGACTGCCCTTCCGGTCGAAGCTTTGCGAGCAGAAGCGCTCGCGCACGATGGAGACGTGAACGTACTGTTCCAATCGCGCAACCCAGAATTTCAGCAGTCTCAACGTAACTAACATCCTGCAGCTCACACAAGACGACAACTTCCCTGTACTTCGACGGCAAGCTCAGGATGGCCTTCCGCACTGACTCGATCGTTTCCGCACGCGTCAGATCTTCAAGTGGACAGAAGTCGGTGCTGGTGCTTAGCTGCGGAGCATCGTCTTCAAAATCATCTCCGAGCGGCGCGAGATTTTGTTCGACTCGCAAACGGCGGAGCACGTGGTTGCGAGCCACACCCAGCAAAAACGCGCTTACCGAGCCTCTCTCAGGATCGAACACGTGACCGTCTCGCATCAGGAACAGAAAGACCTCCTGGGTGACGTCCTCCGCGATCGTCTTTGACCCACTCATCTGCAACGCGAACCGGTAAATTCCAGCCTGGCGACGGCGATAGAGCAGCGCCAGGGCCTCTTCGTTTCCGGCCAGCATCAACCGTAATAATTCGCCGTCGTTGAGGTCGTTTTTAAGGTTCATTTCCCGTTGGTCATTGGTATTCGTGTGAGGGGACGGGAAAGTTCCAGAATGTGAGAGGTTTTGCTTTAGCGTTCGAACCGGTCCTTGAACTCGGCCGTCGCTCGCCGCAATGCGAGCCACTCTCCGAAAATTTGCGGGTTTTGAAGCCAAATAGTCAGCCACTGCGCGACCTCCTGAGCCAGCCTCTTCTCTCTTTGTGTCGCCAGCAGCTCAAGCTCCGTCTTTATCTGCCGCACCTGTTGCCGCAGGTCTTCAAACTTCGAGGTGTCTTCAAACTCGCGGCGAAGCGTCTCGATCTTCTCAATCAAAGCAGACGCGGCGTCGAGGGTGCCGAAGTTCAGGTCTTCAAAAGTGAAGAGTTGCCGTCGTTCCCGCCAGACGGCATCAGCCCTGAGAACTTCCGGATGCTCCAGGCGGGCGCCGTGATCGGCCAACACCCGCGCAATCGACGCAGGCCCCTCAACCGCGTCCGGCCCAAAGTGCTCTGCGAGCCCCTTCTGAATCAACTCGAGTTCTGCGGCTCCTGCTGATTCCTTGCCGATCTGGTCCCAGAGTTCGACGATCACCTGTTTCCGGTTTTTCGCACTCATGGGTGTTAGGCTAAACTCTCCGCCATGCGACTCCAAATCCCCCGCCTTATCTTCGTTTCACTCCTTTTCTTAACGCAAATCGCCGCACAGCAAAACTTCACGATCGAGAAGATCGAATTTGAAGGTTTGAAAAGACATGCTACCGCGGAGATGATCAGCAACACAGGGCTGAAAATCGGTGAGACCTTCGCGCTCGCTTCGCTCGATGCCGCCGCCCAGCGCCTGATGGATAGCGGTCTGTTCAAGAACGTCGGGTACAAAACACGCGCGAACAAGAACCTGATAACGATAACTTTTCAGGTTGAAGAGGCCGCCGTCGCAAGCTCGCCCGTAATCTTCGACAACTTTATCTGGTTTACCGACACGGAGCTACTAGCGGCCGTGCAGCGCGAACTGCCGTCATTTACCGGAACCGCCCCGGACAATGGCGACACTGTTCAAAGAATCGTCAAAGCGTTACAGAGATTTCTGCACGAGCAGAAGATTGAAGCAACTGTGACTCACATGGTTTCACAGGAGACTCCGGGAAGTCCTATCCAGGAACACGTGTTTACCGTCAACGGTGTTCCCCTCCCAATCTGCTCGATTCATTTTCCTGGCGCTAAAAACGTAACTGAGGAAAAGTTGATCGAAAGCTCGCAAGCCCTGCGAGGCAGCGACTACTCACGCACGTTCGTGAGGTTGTTTGCGAAGAACAATCTGCTTGCGCTCTATCGCGAGTTGGGCCAACTGAAAGCGGCTTTCTCACCGCCTCTCGCAAAGCCGGAGGCGACTGCCAATTGCAAGAGCGGCGTCGATCTGACCATTCCCGTCGACGAGGGTTCTATCTACAAATGGGCCGGCATGCAGTGGACCGGCAACAAAGCGCTAACGAGTGAGGAGCTCGACGCGGTGCTTGGCATGGAAGCCGGCCAACCGGCCAATGGAGTCAAACTCGACAAATCCGGCCGAGAGATTGAAAAAGCTTATGGCCGAAAGGGTTTTCTGTTAGCGAAGGTGAAGAGTGTGCCTCAGTTTGACGAACAGGCGCAGCGTGTTGCATTCACAACGGACGTCGTCGAAGGTCCGCAGTTTCGCATGGGCAATTTGATCACGCGAGGATTTTTGGAGTCTGAGACAAAGCAGCTATTGGCGCGTTGGGAGATGAAGGCCGGCGACATTTTTGACGAGGGTTATGAAAAGGAATTTACGCGGAAACACATAGTGGAAATCCTGCGCAACACCCTTATCCTTCGAAGCCAGCAAGGCAAGCCGGCGCCAACCATCAAATCGGGATACAAAGTTAATCGCGAGGCACTCACTGTTGATGTCACTCTCGAATTGACCAACTAGAAGCGTGCACACAGAACAGCACACCAGATCGTTACCCACCGTCACTGAGGTTCAGACTTTTCTCGAACGGGTGGCAGCGGCGTTCGCGACGAAATCCTTCAAACCTCACGCGCGCTTCAAAGGCGGTCATGCTCAAACACTCGCTGCCTATGCATGGCCCAGGCGTTACCGTCTGAATCGCCCGCCGCGTGACGAAGAGAGACTTTTCGAAATAGAGCTGGGTGTGAAAGTGATCGCGCAATGTCGCTGGCACACTGAACGCCACAAACACGCGACCGTTGTGATCTGGCACGGTATGGAAGGCTCCATCGATTCCATCTACATGATCGCCGCTGCCGATAAAGCATTTCGCGCCGGCTTCAACGTGGTACGAGTGAATTATCGTAACTGCGGCGGCAGCGAGCATCTGACGTCGACGTTGTACCACGGTGGATTGAGCGACGATCTGCGCGTCGTCGTCGATCAACTGATCGAGCACGACGGCTTGCAGAAACTCTTCCTGCTCGGCTTTTCACTGGGCGGAAATATGGTTCTCAAACTGGCGGGTGAGTACGGTGAAGATCCGCCGCCTAATGTCGTTGGAGTTTGCGCTATATCGCCGTCGGTGGATCTGCAAGCCAGCACGGAGGCGATTCTCAGCAGACGAAACTGGATCTATCACAGAAGATTTGTCAGCAGCTTAAAGAAAAGAATTCGGTTGAAGCAGAAACTCTTTCCCGATCTCTACGATCTCAGCCGGCTACCGGCTATTCGGACGATTCGTGAGTTTGACGAGGAGTTTACGTCACGCGCCAATGGCTTTGCAGACGCCGAGGACTACTATCATCGCGCGAGTTCGATTCGCGTGGCCGCAAACATTCGCATTCCCACACTCATCATCCACGCTAGAGACGATCCATTCATCCCTTTCGATCCATTGCGGCAAAGCGTCTATTCAGAGAATCCTTACATCCTGCTGATCGCCACGGACCAGGGCGGCCACGTCGCCTTCATCTCCTCAAAACAGACAGGCGACGAAGATCGTTTCTGGGCAGAAAACCGCGCCATCGAGTTCTTGCAAATGAGCCACAAAGAAGCACAAAAATCACAAAGTATTTAATTAAGGCATTTGTGATTTTTGTGCTTCTTTGTGGCGCTATTTCTGGATCTTCTTTATGAGGCGCAAAGCGTGGTTCCGCGCGATCAGCGGCACGTGTTCATCTGTGCTGAGTTCCTGTAGCAGCTTGAGTAACTGCTTCGGATCCGAGAGCGCGTTTCTTTTCAGTAAGGATTCCATCGCTTCCATCAGCTTCGGAGCGTTCAGCGGCTGGTTCTCACGCGCGATTGAAATGTCGAAGATCAGAATCGCCTGGTCCGCCGCCTTGCGATACTCGGCGACGAGCGTCGAAGCAGCGGAATTGTTGGTCCAGTTAAACTCCGCCACTCGCTTCCGGTCGGCACGCTCCATACCAATCTTCATCGTTCCGAGATGAGGAAACTGTTTTTCCGCCTGGTAGTCAGTATTCGACTCCAGAAACTGAAGCGCCTGCCAGGACGAATTGATTCGTTCGAGAGCAGCCGGTGAGAGCTCGAGAGGTTCGACGATCGGAGTTTCTTCGTTCAACCGTTCAAACGTAACCGTGCCGCGCCCATTCGCGTCATGCTCCACGCGAATGTGTTTGATGACAAACTGCGGCTGCGAAAACTCATAAGAGTATTTGACAGCCTCCGTCTTGTCTTCACTTTTAGCGACCGGAGACACTGCCGCCTGCTGCGGACGCGCGTTGTGTTTGCCGCCGCCGTTCCGATCCTGCGCGCAAATGGAAATCGCCGCGCTCAAAACCAGTAGCGCGGCGGGGAGCCCTTGCCTCAATGATTTTTTCCTATTCACTCAAACTTTACCGACACTAACTTCGAGACACCTGCCTCCTCCATGGTTACGCCGTAAAGAGCGCGCGCCATCTCCATCGTCCGTTTGTTATGTGTGATCACAATGAATTGCGTATCAGCGGACATCTGGACGACCTTATCAGTAAAGCGTCCCACGTTCGCTTCGTCAAGTGGAGCGTCAACCTCGTCCAGCAGACAGAAGGGCGCCGGACGGTAATGGAAGATTCCCAGCACGAGCGCGAGCGCCGCCATCGCCTTCTCGCCGCCAGACAAAAGCAGCACGTTCTGCAAACGTTTACCCGGCGGCTGGGCCACCACGTCGATGCCCGACTCAAGCACGTCGTCGGCGTCGATCAGGCTCATCTCACCGCGTCCGCCACCAAACAATTCCTGGAACAATACGCTGAAGTTTTTGTTGATCTGCTCGAAGGCGTTACGAAAACGTTCGCGTGAACGGCGCTTGATTTCTCTCAATGCCTCTTCGGTGGCGGCGATACCGTCGACGATGTCCTGTCGCTGGACCGTCAGGAAAAGCAGACGCTCTTCCGCTTCAGCCAACTCTTCCAGCGCCATCATATTGACGCCGCCGAAACCCTCGAGACGCGTACGCAGCTCTTCAACTCGCGCGTGGCTCGCATCGAGATCAAAGTCTTCCGGGAAAGTCAGCTCCTGGGCCAACTCCTCAGCGCGTGGCCCAACTCAGTCTGGCAGTTCTCGTGAACAAACGTCTGCCGTGCCTGCGCTTCAGCGCGCTGCACTTCCAAACCGCCGCGGGTATCGCGTACTTCGGCTGCACGACGATTTAGATCTGACAGCTCGGCCGAAAACTCGTCAGCTTGCCGGCGTGCTTCGTGTAGCCTGTTTGAAAGATCCGCAATCTGCTCTTCTTCGCGAGCGCGATCACTCTCAACTGAACTCGCCGCAAGTTCGAGATCCGCGATCGACAGTTTCAAGTCTTCACTACGGCCCGCCATCTCCGCGAGATCCATGCGATATCTTTGAACACGCGAAGCAAAGTCGGCGAGTTCGCCTTCGATGCGTCGCAGCTCAGCCGTCGTCGCGCGACGTCGCTCGGCGGCAGCAGCAGCGGCGGCGCGCTGCCCGGCCAGCGATTCACTTTCAATCTCCAATTCCCTTCGCAGATCCGTCAGGAGCGCCGACGCTTTGATGACGTTATCGGCGGCTGCTTCCCTCGCCGCTTCCGCAGCTTCGGCTTCGAGCAAAGCACGGCCGCGTCTGTTTTCGACTTCGAGTCGCTCTTCCTCGACGCGAATGCAATCCTGTCCGACAACGCGCATGTGACGCTCGGCTCGTTCGAGCTCCTGCTCGAGCGCCGTCGTCGTGTGCTCGCGCGTCATGGCTTCGCGCTCTTCGCGGCCAATCGCTTCGTTCAGGATAACGACGGCATCTTCGAGTTCGACCAGACGAGCGCGAGCTTCGTTCGCAGACTTCGTCGATGCATCAACCTCTCTCTCGAGGGCCTCGGCGCGCGTTTCCAACTCTCTCAACTCACGTTTGAATGCGAGCAGTCCGGCGCCTTCTTCGAGATCGCGCGCGTCGCCGGTGTTGATGAACTGCCCACTTGCGATCCAATCGCCGTTCAACGTCACATACATTTCGCCGGTCGCGATGGACTTAGCCATCCCATCTTCGAGACTTGCCGCCAGACGCGCGTTCATTTTCTGCGGCAAGGTGCGTTTCAGGACGGTGACGAGTTGTTGCGGGGCGCCGAGCAGATCGCAGATTCGCAGGTCTTCACGAAAACCTTCGACGAGACTAAACGAGAGTGTCGATCGTTCCTCGAGCCGGCACGCAAGCGCGGTAATGGTGTTTACTTCATCGCTGCCACCGTGCAGGCCTGCGACGAGAAAACTCGCGCGGCCGCCGTTATTCTCACGCAACCATTGAGCGGCGCGGACAGCGTCGTCAGGCGTGGGCACTACGATCGATTGCAGAGAAGATCCGAGTACGCCTTCGACAGCCCGTTCCCACTTCGCATCGACGTTCAACGCATCGGCAAGCGTTCCGATGAAATGGAAATCGCGCGGCGTCTCACTCGGAGAAAAGATAAGTTGCACGGCCGGAGAATAGTAAGCGCGCCGCTGGTCCAACTCCTTCAAGCTCTCGAGACGATGACTCGCGCGCGAATATTCGTCACGCACTCTCGTCAGCTCTGCCTCGGTATCGCTGACTGCTTCATGCCCGCGAACAACCGCGTCGACGGCGGTTTCGCGTTCCGCCTGGAGTTTTGAGACACGTGCGCGCGCGTCGCCGAGCTCGCGTGAAAATCTTTCAGCTTCGAGCTTTCTTTCCGCGTGCTGGCTGGCAGCGCGATCGCCTTCACGCGCGAGTCCCTCAGCCTGTTGAGACAAACGCTCCAAAGTTGCTTCAAGCTGCCGGGCGATCTCGCGCACTCTTTCCGCAATCGCCGTTTGCGACAACAGTTCGGAACGCGCACTCTCGATCTCGATCTCCGCGGCATTTGCGGCGGCAAGCTTTTCGGAGTACGACTCTTCCGCGGTTCGCAACAGCAGCGCGCTCTGGTCCGACTCTTCACGGAGCTTCGCGTCTTCCTGTTGCAGACGACCGCACTCGGCTTCGATCAACACGAGACGGGACGTGAGGGCTTCAATCTCGGCGGAAACCTCGCTCTTGCGTTTCTCGATCTCGCTTAATTGTTCCTGCTGATAGACGCACTCACGCGCTTGCCGATCGCGCCGCAACACGGCCTCAGCAGCCGCGGCTCGCGTCGACGACAACTGGTCTTCCAAACTTCGCGCTTCCTGAGTCGCGGAGCGCGCCGCTTCTTCTCGTTTGCTTAGATCATCGGCAATGCCGAGTTCGAGCTCGGAGATTTCCGCGAGCTTCGTCTTTGTTTCTTCCAGCACAACTGCAAGCTTGCGATCCTCAGCCACGTAAACGTGCCGCAGCAGCTCGCGCAATTCTTCGCGAAGAACGCCATAGCGACGTGCCTTCGCGGCCTGCCGTCGCAGACTGTTTACCTGGCGATCGATTTCGGAGACGATATCGGAGATACGCGAGAGATTTGATCTTGCCGACTCGAGCCGTGCTTCAGTTGCCCGCTGGCGAACGCGAAACTTCGTGATACCCGCCGCCTCTTCGATGATCGTCCGCCGATCCATCGGCTTCGCGGAGAGAATCTGACCGATACGACCCTGTTCGATGATCGCGTAGTGACCACCGGCCAGACCCGTTCCGGAGAAAAGATCCTGGATGTCACGCAGACGGCAAATCCTGTCGTTCAGCAGATACTCGCTCTCGCCCGATCGATAAAGCCGGCGCGTAATGGAAACTGCTTCGCCCGGCGCAAACTCGAGTGCGAGATTTCTTCGTCGCCAGTGTCGCTTGTGTGTGATCTTCTGAACCGGAGCTGACTCCACAACTGCCGGCTGCGCTTCCTGATTCTCGCCGGCTGGTTCGACACCCGGCTCGACGTTTGTCGTTTCCGAAGCAGCGATCTCGGCAGCAATTGCTTCCGGTTGGTCCTGCGGCAGGATTTCATCGAGATTGACCAGGCGATCGTCGATACGTTCGAGAGTTGAATCGATATCTTCGATGTCCGGTTCGACTTCATCCGCTTCGTCGCGGACCATGTGCATGACGACTTCCGCCATGCCGCTTGGCGCCCTGTTGCGCGCGCCCTGAAAGATGACGTCCTTCATTTCGCCGCCGCGCAGATGCTTCACGCGCTGCTCGCCGAGAACCCATGCGATGGCATCGGCGACGTTACTTTTGCCGCAGCCGTTAGGTCCAACGATGGCGGTGATTCCGTCCCCAGTGAAGATTATTTCGGTGTAGTCGGCGAAGGATTTAAAGCCAGTGATTTCCAGGCGTTGGAGTTTGAACATTTAGCTAAAAGCGCTCTGGTTTAGGCCAGCCTCTCGACCGCGATGGTAGGTCTTCGAGAGCGTTTCAATCGGGTGAGCCACTATAAGTGGTGGTTGCTTAGAATGTCAACAACAAGTTAAGGGTAGGTGGGTATGAATTTCCTCGCAAAGACGCCACCGCGCAAAGAACAAAATGAAGTCTTTGGGCGGTGGCGTCTTTGCGAGGAAAACTCCGATTAAGGACCGATACGCCGCGTGTACAGCATCAGCTTTACTCCCGGCCGCAACTCAAAACTGCCGCCCGGCGCAGGGGAAAGAACCTGTTGATAGAGTCCACCAAAATTTGCTTCGATTTCGGCCTTCTGGTTCTCATTAGCAACGATGATGGGCTCGCTTGAGGCAGCCATGCGCCCAAAGTATCCGACGCGCGTGTAGTTGCGCAGATACCAGGGCAAGGGCCAGTAATCAGGACTGAGGATTGAAATCCCGGTTGACGCGCCGGTGTGCTGCTTCGCGATGTGATCGATCTCTTTTACCAGACCGTGCATGCCGCGCGTGGTGTGCGCATAAACGTAGACGTACCGCGGCTTGTCGTTGTCGTAGTTGATGAAATTCAGATCGATAGACTGGTAGATGCCGACGCAGATCGCCACCAGCATGATCGCCGCGACCAACCTGAGCTGACCGCGGTCCATTTCATAGATTGCCTGAAGCGCATAACCCGCGATCAGCGCGAGCGGAACGACGAAGTTGAGCAACAGCCACGGTGTTTTGTAGGGGATGAGTGAATAAGCGGCAATCAATCCAAATGCCCACAATCCCATGAACAGGGCCAGCGAATTCTTCGGTCTCAAGACTGCGAGAGCCGCGCCGATTGCTCCGAGAAGCAAGAGCGGCGATTCCATCCGCGTTAACCACACCAGGTACATTGTCGCCGGATGAACATGCGCGGATGTTCCCGTTTTCGTCCAGATGGCAAATGTTTGGAACGAGTCGGAAATGCCTTTGTTGTTCTGAAAAAACGATGAATAGAAGAGAATGTAAACCGCGACGAAAATAACGACGGCGAAAATAACACTCACGATGACATTGGCTGTGCCGCCCATTTCGCGGATCACGGTCTCGAATCTACCTGGCGAATTCCGCCCGCGGCTTCGCTTCCCAGTGGTTTGAACGAAAGCCCTGCGATTGAAGCGCGCGTAAAGAAGTGTCAAAGCGAGTGCGATGATCAAAACGCCCGCCGAGATCATCGCCGTTTCTTTTGTCGCAAACAGAAGCGCCGCCGAAGCCGCTGCGGGTATCAGGTATGAAGGATTGCGCTCATCATAAAAATAAATGACGGCCACCACGATGCCGAGAGTGAAGAAGACAAACAGAGTCTCGTGAATGTAGTAGCGCGACAGATAAACTGCACCCGGAGAGATCGCAAGCATCAGACCCGCCGCGAGCGTCGCGATCGTGCCGAGTCTGCGCCGGAGTAAAAATATGAGACCGATCGTGGCGATGCCGAAAAGTGCGGGTATCAGCCGAATGGTAAAGGTTGTTAAGCCGTAAGTATCGCGGGCGGCTGTGCCGAAAAGTAATCTGGTGGCCCACGGAATGAGGGCCGAAAAGTAGTAGAGAGTTGGGCCGTGATAATTTTCCGGATCGTAAGTGTAAGCGCCTTCGCGGACGAGCCGCACCAGGAAGTTTCCGTTGACGCCTTCGTCGTGATGAAGGGGAACGAGATTGAGATTGTACAAACGCAAGACCGTGGCGGTGAGCAGAATTCCGATCACGCCAAAGTTCCAGACACTTTCCGGAACATTGTCTTCGACTGCCCGCACACCCGTGTCCGTCTCCGCGGGATGCTCCCTGACGCGAGTCTTTTTCTTACCTGACTTTGTAGAGACTGTACTCACCGACTTCTCCAACCTTTTCGAACCGACTGAAGAACTGCTCGTTAACACGCGTGACCACGTGTTCCTGTGGACCGACAACCGCATAGTCGACTTTATAGATATCCATTAATTGTTGCGCATCCGGCGAACCAAGGTACATACGTCTTACCTCACCTTCACGCTGCACAAACTCGAGCCCGTGCGTCCAGATGTGTCCCGGATAACCCATCAACGATCGTCGCCCGGTAAGAAACACCGGCGTGTTGTGTACCGGCGCGTGAATCACCATTGAGCGCGGCGCGGTTTGCTGCTTTACGAGTTCCGCAAACTGCACCCCGGCCGCGTCGAAGACCTGATACTTGACCGAGCGCAGCGCGATTCCCGCAACGTCAAGTGCGCCGGCAAATGTTACACAAGCAAACAGCAGCACGGCGATAACACGTCGAATCGGGCCTTGTCGCCAAAGTTTCGCCAGCAGTAACGCGACGAGCGGCGCCGACGCGAGCCACCAGTAATAAAGGACCTTGATGTTGTCCCAGATCCACGGCGCCATTTTAACGAAGTTCGGAATCAGGAAGCAGAGCGTGAACGGCAGGTAAAAGAGCAGTATTCGTTTGGTGACGAGATACCCCTCGCCTCGCATCAACACCGCCGCAAAGATCAGGGGAATAAAGATCCCTGTGTTCTTGAACCAGAACCACACAGGATTGTCCTGACCGTGATCCCATCCCAACTCCCACGCGAAAAAACTGCTGGCGTCAACGGCACTGTTCAAAGTGGACCAGAGCAATTGCGGGATCGCGATTACCGATGCCGCCACGAAGAATGCAAACCACTCGCGCCAGCGGATGTGAATCAACGCGAGACATCCGGCCATTGCCATCACGACCACAAAACTGTGCGCATGGATCAGCGGCAACAATCCAGCGGCTACTCCGGCAGCGATCATGCGACGCGTAGCGAGTGGAAAACGCGTTTGCGTTTCCTCGAGCCACGGCGTTTTCGCTCGTGGCTGTTTGGCTCGTTTTCCCGGGGCGGGCGTAGTCACCGGTCGCGTTTTGTCCGTTGCGATCCACCATTGCGTGAAGGCAATCGTAGCGAGCGGAAGCCCCATGAGAAATCCGCGCTGTGGGACAAGGAGAGCCGAGATCGCGTTACCCCAACGCCAGGTTGTCTCGGGAATTACAGTAAACGATGGAGGCAGATCCATCAGCACGCCCATTAGTCCGCCTTCGTTCGTTCCGGCCTTTTCAAATAGGAGGGTCCAGCCGAGACCGCCATTCAAAAGAACCACCAGGGGCGTGATGATTGCCGCCAGCCTGTCGCGCAACATCACTAAGGCCCAGCGATGGATCAGTCCGATAAAAGAAATTCCGAGGAGGTAGTTCTCGATAAACATCGACTGCCGCAGGTCGGCGCCGCATCGCAGAAACATTGCCGATACAAAGTCGGAGATAAACGGATAAGTGAATCTCACTCCGGCGTACGTTGGATCTTCGGGAGGAAAGTTATTGCCGAGCGCGAAACTCGTGATGACGCTGATGTGAAACGGCAAGTCGCCGAAGTTATTCAGAAGACCCGTGCTCAGACCGTCGGCATCCTCGATAACAGCGCGGCTGAAAACTTTCCAAAGAATGATCGCCGCCGCCAGGGTAGAAAAGAACATAGCCGACTGTCGCTGCGTCCGGTTTAAGAAAGAGCCGTCGAAAGCTGCTGGACGCGACTTGAAGATCCTGTCGCAAACGTTGTGCGTACGTGCCGTCAGAGAGAATCGCAAGTGGACTTGAACAGATCGCGGCGGAGAATAAAACAGCAGCACTGGTGAGTCCGATAAATGAGGCGACGACAAAACCTACCAACCCCAAAGCCGCCAGACCGAGAGTTGCGCCGGCGCAAAGCCTCGCGCCAAAGGAGGCGTTCTCATCGTACAGATACGTCGCAACCGTCCCGCTAAGGGTGACTAGTAACGCCAGGAGAAGAGATACGGTCATTTAGTGGAGTTGAGAATCTGCCGCTGCGAATATTTTCATGTCGATAAGTGGAAAATCGGGATTATACCGGGATCGACATAAGCGGCAACTTGATGCGGCGTCCTGGTTTACTGCTTTTGCATCCCCAAACACAATCGGTTAGTTTCTCGCACGAGGCGAATCAATGTTAAGAGCAGGTATTGTCGGTCTTCCCAACGTAGGCAAGTCAACCTTATTCAATGCACTCACGGCGCAATCATCCGCGCTCGCTGCAAACTATCCTTTCGCTACGATCGAGCCAAACGTCGGCGTGGTTTCCGTGCCTGACGAACGATTGGAGCCGCTCGCGCGTCTGGTCAAAACCGAGAAGATTGTTCCGGCGACGGTTGAGTTTCTCGATATCGCCGGTCTCGTTCGCGGAGCGTCGAAAGGTGAAGGATTGGGAAACCAGTTCCTCGCAAACATTCGTGAAACGGATACAGTGGTCCAGGTAGTTCGATGTTTCGAGGACGAGAGTGTCATTCACGTCGAAGGAGCGGTAGATCCGTTACGCGACATCGAAACGATTCAGATCGAGCTCGCCTTATCTGACCTCGCGACAGTGGAACGTCGCCGTGAGAAAGCACAGAAGAATCTCAAGAGCGGAGACAAGGTTGCGCGTCAGGAGCTGGAAGTTTTGGACAAGATACAACCGGCGCTCGAAGCTGGACGTTCGGCAAGGACCGTCGCACTTACGGATGACGAACGCGCGGTCGCACGCAACTTTTTCCTCCTCACAACGAAGCCAACAATCTATGCCGCGAACGTTAACGAAGCCGCCCTCGCGGACCTCGCCAACAACGCGATGGTGAACGCGGTACGTGAAATCGCGCAAAACGAAGCGGCGGAGTGTGTTGTTATTTGCGCGCAGCTCGAAGCTGACCTCGTGGCGCTGCCGCCTGAAGAACGGCTCGATTATCTGAACAGTCTTGATGTCTCGACGAGCGGAGTAGACCAACTAATCAAAGGCGCTTATCACCTGCTCGGGTTGATGTCTTTTCTGACTGCGGGTGAAAAAGAGGTTCGTGCCTGGACCATTCCCCAGGGAACACGCGCTCAAACCGCTGCCGGCACGATTCACTCAGACATCGAACGGGGTTTCATACGAGCGGAGATTGTTAGTTATGACGAACTGATCGCGGCGGGTTCGTATGCGGCGGCGCGAGACAAAGGATTGCTACGACTCGAAGGCAAAGACTACATCATGCAGGAAGGCGATGTAGTTCATTTTCGATTCAACGTGTGAGACGCCCAGTTAACTCGTTTGTGCTTGTGGCTTGTCTTGAGTAGGGGCAGGGAAATCGGGCAACCGAGAGAAGGAGCGTAAACTCCCGATTGCCCGCAACAACTAACGCAGCAGGGCACGTATGCCAACGAGAACCAGATAACCGATCGCCAGTACAACTGCTACCTTGATCAACAACACTGCCAGCGAGATCAGGGTTGCTATGATGCCAATCGTGATGCCGGCCACCTTCAAAACCAACGGCACGCCGACGGTAAAAACAAACACACCCAGAAGGATCATTCCCACAATTCTCAAAACATCTTTTGCGTCTTTCATCGTCTGCTCTCCAATCGCTTCGCGGCCCCTAAATATTGAGTTCTATCGTCCGCAGCCAACTATACGCAGATTCCCGCAATCCCGTTCCAATGAAGATTTTCGGATAGTTTGCCACAATAATGCACAAAAGCACAGGCAGTTTTTCTAAAAAATTTACGCGACTTTTGTGCTTCTTGTGTCTAAGATTCGGCGATAATTACACCTCCTTTTTACGCCAATGGACCGCTGGGATTCAAGAAGTCTGTTTAATGACGAACCCGTCGAGGCCGCAGCCGACCCCAAGCCGGCCGAGGGCATTCCCCTGGCTGAGCGCATGCGACCTCGCTCGCTCGCGGAGTTTGTGGGACAAACGCACCTGGTCGGCGAAGGCCGCATCCTGCGACGACTACTCGCGGGCGGCGGCGCTCTCCCGTCTCTGATCCTTTGGGGCGCGCCCGGCACCGGCAAAACAACTCTCGCACGATTGCTCGCCGAAAGCAGCGGCCTGCGTTTTATTGCCTTGTCTGCCGTCTTCTCAGGCGTCAAGGATCTGAGAGAAGCCATTCAACAGGCAAAGGCTGAAAAGCGTTTCGGCAAACGCACCGTGCTCTTTATCGACGAGATCCACCGTTTCAACAAAGCGCAGCAGGACGCTCTACTTCACGCAGTCGAAAACGGCACTGTGACGCTCATCGGCGCGACTACCGAGAACCCGTCATTCGAAGTAACGGGCGCGCTCCTGTCACGATGCAGAGTTTTGGTTCTGAACCAACTCGCCGAGGACGAGATCAAGACTGTGCTTCAGAACGCGCTGAAAGACGAAGAGCGTGGCCTCGCTAAACTCAAACCCGTTATCTCCGACGAGCTTTTGGACAGGATGGCACATTCTTCGAGTGGCGACGCGCGCGTCGCGCTCACGGCCCTGGACGCGGCAGTCGAGTCGACGGCGCCGAACGCGGACGGCGACAGGGTTGTTTCCGAACAAACAATCATCGAGGCGCTTGGTCGCGCTCACTATGCGTACGACAAAGGCGGCGAAGAACATTACAATCTGATTTCCGCCCTCATAAAGTCGTTGCGAAACTCCGACGTCGACGCCTCGCTCTACTGGCTTGCACGGATGATCGAAGGCGGCGCCGATCCGATCTTCATCGCTCGTCGTTTATGCATCCTGGCTTCCGAAGACGTCGGACTCGCCGATCCGCAGGCAATGGTTCAGGCAGCGGCAGCCGCCGACATCACGCACCTGATTGGGTTACCGGAAGCTTTATTTCCGTTGACGCAGGCGACCATTTATCTCGCACGCGCGCCGAAGTCGAATGCAGTCAAGAATGCGTATCATGCGGCGGCAATCGATGCGGAACAAACAGCGAGAGTTCCTGTCCCGCTTCATCTCAGAAACGCAGTGACACCGTTGATGAAGCAGGTGGGTTACGGCAAGGAATACCGTTACGTTCACAGCGACCCCGCCGCCAAAGAAGAGATGGAATGTTTTCCGGAACAGTTACGCGGCAGAGTTTATTTTTCAGAAGACGATCTCAGAGATGAACAAACAAAGGGTGAGGAATTTGGTGGTGACGAACATTAGAAAGTCTGACAAGGAGCTGGCCTTTCTTCAGGATCTATTTATTGCTCCAGACTGGGGCGAACGTTTTGCGGAGTTGATTGACCAACACGTAAAAGTTCCCAAGGAGGGGAAAGCACTTTACGTGGGCGCGGGCACCGGCGGACACGCGATCGCCTGGCATGAGCGCACGGGTGAAAAACTCGAGCTTATCTGTCTCGACGAAAACCCGGAATGCCTCGAACTCGCGCGCGCAAAAGCCAGCGCCACAAATGAACAGATCGGATTCAAGACCGCTCAACTCGAGAATCTCGATTTGCCCGACAACGAATTCAACGTAGTCATCGGCAACGCTTCGCTCGTATCGCGACAACGCGTGCGCGAGATGTTTTCAGAGATGGTGCGCGTGGCGGCGCCCGGCGCGACGATCAGTCTGACCCTGCCCACGTCGTCGAGCTTCGGCGAGTTCTTTTCGATCTACTGGGAAGCACTCTACAACAACGGCCTTCTCGATCACGAGTCAGACGTCGAGCAGTTGATTACCGAACTGCCGACGGTTTCAGACCTCGAGCAGATGGCTGAAGACGAAGGTTTGAGAGAGGTCAAGTCGTGGACCAGGATCGAAGAGTTTGACTTCGAGTCGGGAGAACAGTTTTTGAGTTCGCCCCTCGTGGCGGAGTTCCTGATACACGATTGGCTGGCCCTCGTACCCGAAGATAAAAGAGCTGAATTGTTCAGCGAGATCTCTCGATTAATTAACGAAGAGAGGCATGAGGCGGAGTTTGCGCTTTCGGTGAAAGCAACTCTGATTGTCGGGGAGAAAGCGCATAGCCACTGAGAGAACAACCTGGCCTTCGAGGTCTCCGGATCCGCGGGTTTGAACCCGGTCCAATCCAAAGACCAAAACCTTCACTGATTTATTTTTCCACTTCCTTGCGCGGTTCTCTCTCCGCTTCGTCCAAACCGTCTCTAAAAGCCTTTTTACTCTGGCCCAGGGCTTTCGCCAACTGCGGCAGCCTGGTGGCGCCAAACAGTAAAAAGATCACGAGCACGATGATGATGAGTTCGGTTGGTCCAAGGTTAGCAATCCCTAGTATTGGTTGACTCATAGTTTCCTCTTTCTCAGGGGCATGCCCGGCAGGTGATGCCGGTTATTCTCGCGTATCCGATTCGTAAAAAAGGTACTTCCTCCAGGTCTCGTCCGCTCTACCCAGGTAGCGCATAATTTGCCGGTTAACGTGCAGTGAGAACCCACGAGGCCTGCGCAGGAGGTGCATCCCGGATTCCTCCGGAGTCCGGTTGCCTTTCCGATGATTGCAGCGCTTACAGCAAGCCACCAGATTATCCCACGCCGACTCCCCTCCACGCGAGCGAGGAAGCACATGATCGAGAGTCAACTCCGAAGGCGGATACTGAGTTCCGCAGTACTGGCAAGTCGAGTGGTCGCGCAGGAGAATGTTCTTCCGTGACAGCGACCGCCGTTCAAATGGAATGTGGATATATTCCGTAAGACGAATTACTGAGGGTGCATGAATGGAGAGCCTTTGCGAGTGAAGCACGTGTCCATTGTGTTCTTCCACCCGCGCCACTCCTTTAAAAATCATTACCACCGCGCGCCTTTCGGTGCACACGTTAATGGGCTCAAAAGAAGTATTCAGGACTAAAACCCTGCCGTTCATAGTACGGCTGATATTACGCGAGCCCGGAAGAGGGTGTCAAAATATGTTTCAGTTGGGCGCCCGGTTGCGTGGTGGGGAACAGTTTGTGGCGTGACTGCCGGTTGGCCGCAGCGCGGCCAAATGTTTATAGCTTTTGGAATTAGAAGATCACACGCTCCAGCGGAGCGCGATGTGACGCGTCAAAAACATGGGACTCCTCTGGAGCCCGCAAAGCAATCATTCCAGAGACTATAAACATTCGGTCCCTCCGGGACCAAGACTCAGCGGGCCCGATTGCGGGCTCTCGCAAGGGTCAGAACCTTCACTTCCCTCGCCCCCGCGGCAATCAGCGTTTCGGCACAGGCGGACACAGTGGCGCCGGTGGTGAATACGTCGTCAATCAGCAAAATAGACTCATTCCAGACCAGCCTGGGGTAACGAACTTCAAAAGCGCCCGCAACCGTCTCCTGCCTGCCCCTGGAATCGAGCCCGGCGCGATATTTCTCCGCGGCCGCCACGCGTACGAGGCTGCCCTCATCCAGCGGCAACCGGAGCGATTTTGAAAGCGCCTGAGCGATTACCGAAGCCTGGTTAAATCCCCGGGTGCGCATCCGGCGAGGATGAAGCGGCACAGGAACAATCCGCGTGCAACTGTTCAACGGTTCTCGCCTCGCCACGGGGACGAGAAGAGCTTCGACGTGCGACGCGAGGTGCGGTTCTCGTTTGAGCAGCAGGACAGACTCACGCAACGCGCCTTCGTAAAGTCCGATGGCACGTGCGGCGCTGAACGATTGCGACTCGCAACGCCGGCATCTCATCTGATAGCGCCACTCGTGTGAGATCTCCGCACTCGCAGGCAAGCCACACTTCCAACACATGGCTTCCGCGCCGTCGAAGATCGGCGTGGCTTTCCAGCAAGCCTCGCAAGCTACGCCATACTTTCGTTGCTCCACACTGCGCCCGCAGACGGCACACGTCTGCGGATAAGCAAGAGTAAGAAGGCCGTCGTAAAACACCTCGGCCGCATCGGTGAGGATCATCTGTGCTTCCTGTGCTTTTTTGTGAGTATAAAACAATCGGCCTCCCCGAGGTTCGAGGAGGCCGTAAATTGTCGTAACCGCAAAAACCCGAGTCTATTCGTCGTCTTCACCCAGCAGCCCGCGCTCCTGAAGATCCTGGCAACGCACGCAATGACGCGCCCAGGGCACAGCATCGAGGCGCTTTTCCGGCAGTACTTCACCACAGTGAACACACTTACCGTAACCGGCGGTCTCAATCCGCTCGAGTGCTTCATCAATTAGATTCAGCAACTGCCGATCGTTGTCAGACATCGACACCAGTAATTCTTTTGTATAGGCATTCGCCGCCATGTCGGCCGGATCCTGCGTCGCCTCCGCGTCGCGTTCGCGACTGTAAAGCTCCGCGGCCTGCACCTGACCAACCAGTCCTTCACGGCGGTCCAATAATTTGTCTCGAAAGACTTTAGTGCGCCTCTTATCCATTATTCGTTTCTACCCTCCACCCTACTTGACGGTAAATGGTCGACCTTAGTCATTTCTGATACGGCAAACCATGAATGATTGTGTATGCTCGATATAACTGTTCGAATAACAGCACACGAGCCATCTCGTGCGTAAGCGTCAATCGTGACAGAGACCAACGCTTGTCAACTCGGGATTTAAAGTCGCCGGCAATGCCATTCGGACCTCCGATCACAAACGCCACTTCCTTGATCCCGTTCCCTTCCCAACGCCGCACTTCATCAGCCAGTTGCGGCGACGTCCACTCTGCCCCATCCTGATCTAAAAGCACTGTCATCGAGCCGGGACGGAGCGCGTCTGAGATGCGTTTCGTCTCTTTATCGATGCCCGTTTTGTCAGTACCTCCGAACTCCCGCAGTTCAGTCACTTCACAACGTACAAAGTGCGAGAGCCGCTCGGCGTAATCGTCAATCAGCGCGCGCAGTCTGGCATCTCGAGTCTTCCCTATCCAGATGATTCGGAAGCGCATTTACTTTGTTCTTCTTCAAAGCTCATAACGCGCAATCTTCTCGTAGAGGTTCTTGCGACTAATTCCCAGTATGCGCGCGCACTCCGTCTTGTTGCCTCCCGTCGCCGCCAGGCACTCCGCGATGTAAGCTGCTTCCATCTGCGCCAGGCTTGGCCGCTTCTCTCGTTGTTGCTGCACACTCACGGCAGCAGTCAATGCCGCGGGCAAATCGTGCGGCTCGATCGACTTTCCCGCGGCAACGATCACCGCTCGCTCGACGATGTTTGCGAGCTCGCGCGCATTTCCCGGGTAGTCGTAAGCCTGAAGTATCGCGAGCGCCGGACGCGACGCACGATCGACGCGGCGCGCGTGTTTGGCTGAGTAGTGCTTCAGGAAATGCTGAATCAATTTGGAAAGATCTTTTTTGCGTTCACGCAAAGGCGGCACTTTGATGTGAATCACGTTCAACCGGTAAAAGAGATCTTCTCGAAAACGACCTGCCTTCACCGCTGCGTTGAGATCCACATTCGTTAAGGCGATCAAACGCGCGTCAAGCTTGATCGTCCTGCGCCCACCGAGACGTTCAAACTCGCGTGTCTCAATCACGCGCAGCAACTTCGCTTGCGCGTCGGTCGAGAGATGAGCGATTTCATCCAGCACGACGGTGCCGTTTTGCGCAGCTTCGAAACGGCCTGCCTTGGCGTCGATTGCTCCAGTGAATGCTCCTCGTTCGTAGCCGAAGAGTTCTGCCTCGAGCAGCTCACCCGGAAGCGTCGCACAATCGATCTTCACGAAAGGCTGCGCCGCGCGATGCGATTTCGAGTGAATAAACAAGGCAAGCAGGTCCTTTCCCGCGCCCGACTCTCCCGTAATCAACACATTCGCATCGGTTGAACTCACGCGCTCCGCGAGGCCCAACGCCTCACGCATGGCCGGCGAGCGCGCGAAGATTTCGATCACGATTCTCTTCTCAAAGAGCTTCCACTATCGCCACTGAATTCCGGCGGCAACTCAACTCGTTTCGACTCGCGCCACAGGCGTTCGAGGTCGTAAAACTTCCGGCCCTTCTGTTCAAATACATGAACAACGAAATCGCCGTAGTCCAGAAGGATCCATTCGGCGGTCTTGTAACCCTCGACTCGAGCCGCCGCGTGACCTGACTTTTTGAGCGTCTCGTAAATCTCGTCTGAAATCGCCTGCACCTGGCGCTCGTTTGCGCCGCTCACGATTACAAAGTAATCGGTGAAGCTGGCTATCTCCCGCAAATCGAGAACGACCGGGTCAATAGCTTTCTTTTCACTCGCGGCGTGAAGAGCTGCGAGCACACGCTCGTCGAGACCACCCTCGACTGGTTGCGAGTTTGCGCGCACGCTCGGTTGCGGATTAAGCGACTGTTCCTTAACTGTTGAGTTTTGCTTCATTCCAATTTCGATATAGTCCGTACTTCCTTATGTACTCGAGCACTGGCCCAGGTAAAAACGGGGCCAACTCATCCGTGCGATCTTCGGCTGCGAGCCGCCTGATGTTTGTGGCTGAAACGTCGTTCATCACCACGTCCGTAAAAAAAATCCCTTTTGCACTCCGCGCGAGCGAGTCGTCGTTCGATCTCAGGTCAACAATCAACTCGCTCACAGCGCCGACGTGCGTCGTCGTGGGTTCGTATCCCGGCCGCGTCACGACGATGTGATTCGTCATCGTCAGCAAACGTTCCCACTCGCGCCAGGTTGTGATCTCCGACCACGAGTCGGCGCCCATTATGAAAAAGAGCTCAGTCGAATCTCCGAGCGCGTGCTGGAAATGCTCGACTGTATCTACAGTGTAACGACGATCGCGTCCGTCGATTTCAAACGTAGAAATCGAGAGTTGCGCATCGTCCTGCGTTGCGAGGGTGAGCATCGCATAACGATGTATCGGCAGCGTTACAGGACGCCCGACCTTGTGCGGCGCCACCTGTGCCGGAATAAAAAGAACGTGATCCAGGTCAAATAACTCTGAAACTCTGCGGGCCACTTCGACATGGCCCACGTGAACCGGGTCGAACGTTCCGCCATACAAAGCTATTCGCCGCGTCGCGCGCATCGCTTACAGCGCCAGCTCCACCGTATCAACCCGCTTACCTTCCGCATTCAACTCTTCCAGCTTCGCCGCGATCGCATTGACGAGTTCGCGGACCCCCTCGCCCGTTGCGGAAGAGATCGCGAAGAAGGGTTTCGACTCGTCGAGCGCACGCTGCTTCAACGTTTCGAGTCGCTCCGGTTCGTCGAGCGCGTCGATCTTTGTCGCCACTACAAACTGCGGTCTCGTCGCCAAATCCTGGTTGTACGAGGCCAGCTCGCCATTCACAGTTTCATAATCGCTGACTGCATCCCTGCCCGACACTGATGAAACGTCGACGAGGTGCAGCAGCAACTTCGTGCGCTCGATATGGCGCAAAAAGCGATCGCCCAAACCAGCCCCGGTATGCGCGCCTTCGATCAACCCCGGTATGTCGGCGATCACAAAGGTACGAAAGTCACCCAGGTCGACAACGCCGAGATGCGGTTCCAAAGTGGTAAACGGATAGTCCGCTATCTTCGGTTTTGCCGCGGAGACTGTTGATATAAACGTCGACTTCCCTGCGTTTGGAAAACCGACCAGACCAACATCCGCGAGCAACTTCAATTCGAGTTGCAGTTCGAGCTCTTCTCCCTTGCCTCCGCTTTGATGGTAGCGAGGCGCGCGATTGGTCGAAGTGGCGAAGTGGGAGTTACCAAATCCACCACGTCCGCCGCGCGCCGCCAGCCAGCGATCGCCATCGTGGCTGAGGTCGTGCAGCAGGTCGCCCGTCGTCGCATCAAAGATCTGCGTTCCCACGGGAACGCGCACAATCAAGTCTTCGCCGGCATGCCCCGATCGATTCGAGCCTTCGCCGTGCAAGCCGCGCTCGGCGATGTGTTGCGGGTTGTAACGCAGGTGCAGCAGCGTGTTTAGTGAACAGTCGGCAACCAGAATCACATCGCCGCCGCGACCACCGTCTCCGCCTGATGGACCACCGCGCGGGACAAACTTCTCGCGCCGGAAAGCAGTAACACCGTTACCTCCGTCACCCCCCTGCACGTGAATCTTGGCGCGATCAATAAACATCATAAATTGAAAACGACGCCCAGGCGCGCAAGTAATGCTGCTCAGGCGTCGCGAACTTTTCGGAAATCTTTTCTAAGCAGCAGTTTGCTCCGCTGGATAAACGCTGACGAACTTGCCCGATCGACCTTTGTCTTCAAACTTCACCACACCGTCAATCAATGCAAAGAGGGTATCGTCTTTGCCGCGGCCGACATTGTTGCCGGGTTTCCACTTGGTGCCGCGCTGCCGTGCAATAATGTTGCCGCCGAGCACTCTTTCGCCGCCAAACTTCTTCAGACCCAGTCGCTGCGACTGTGAGTCGCGGCCATTACGAGATGAACCAACACCTTTTTTATGTGCCATAATGAACTCCTATGGCCTTTGGTTTTAGGTTTTAGGTCTTTGTGTTGAAACCAAGACCAAAGACCAAAGATCCAAGACCTATCCAATCGAATCAATCTTAATGTTGTGTAACCCTGACGGTGACCACGCGTGCGCTTGTATTGTTTGCGCCGCTTTTTCTTGAAGACCACGATCTTCTGATCGCGGCCGTGGTCGACCACCGTCGCCGAGATCTTTGCAGCCGTTGGCCCCAGCCGTCAGCAACGTCTCGAGCTCGATGGAACTCCCGGCGTCGGCCTCAATCGAAGGCACACGAATCGTTTGGCCTTCCTCGACCAGGAACTGTTTGCCGCCGGCTCTGATAATTGCGTGTGACATCGTATCCTTCACCTCACAGAAAAGTCGGATATTATAGGGCAACGCTCGCCAAGACGGCAAACCGGATTGCAGGATTTTCAGAGATTTACAGGTTAAACCCTAAAATCAGCGAATCTGTCTCTAAGACGCTGCGGCTTTCTTGCCATTGCGGGTCAGGAAATACTCCATGAAATCAGTCCCGAACTCGCCCGTTCGGAACTTCGGGTCGTCCATGATCTTCAGGTGCAGCGGAATGGTAGTCTTAATCCCCTCAATCACCATCGCCTCCAGGGCGCGCTTCATGCGCGCGATCGCCAGTTCGCGTGTTCGTGCGTGAACGATGACTTTGGCGATCAGCGAGTCGTAAAACGGCGTGACCTGGTAGCCCGAGTAAACAAACGTATCGACGCGAACTCCCGGCCCGCCCGGCAAGTTGAAAGCGGAAATCACGCCCGGTGAGGAGCAAACGTCTCCGGATTCTCGGCGTTGATACGGCACTCGATCGCGTGTCCAACGATCAGCAGATCGTCCTGCGAGTAACCGAGCGGCTCGCCTTCGGCGATCCTGATCTGGTTGCGCACGATGTCCGCGAGCGTAACCATCTCCGTGACCGGATGCTCGACCTGAATGCGCGTGTTCATTTCCATGAAGTAGAAGTTTCCATGCACATCCAGCAGAAACTCGACCGTGCCGGCGCTTGAATAACCCAGCTTCTTACACGCGGCGACCGCCGCGTCGCCCATGCTCTTGCGCAACTCCGGCGTCAGCACGGTCGACGGCGCCTCTTCCATCAGTTTCTGATGTCGACGCTGAATCGAACACTCCCGCTCACCCAGATGAATGCACTCGCCAAACTCGTCGGCCAGCACCTGGATCTCGATGTGCCGAGGCTGCTCGATGTAGCGCTCGATGTAGACACTGCCGTCGTTGAAGCCGCCGCGGCTTCAGTCGACGCCGTCTCAAGGGCTTTACCCAACTCCTGCTCGGAACGAACGATGCGCATGCCGCGTCCACCGCCGCCGGCGGAAGCTTTGACGATGACGGGAAAACCGATCTCACGCGCGAGTTTCAGACCTTCTTCTTCCGAAGTGATTCCGCCTGAACTTCCCGGCACGATCGGCAAGCCCGCTTCGTGCATCGCGCGCCGCGCTTCGATCTTGTCGCCCATCAAGCGAATGACGCTCGCGCGTGGTCCAATAAACTTGATGTTGCAGGCGTCGCAGATCTCCGCGAAGTAAGGCGACTCAGCGAGAAATCCATAGCCCGGATGAATCGCGTCGACGTTGAAGATCTCAGCCGTGCTGATGATGGCAGGAATGTTCAGATAACTCTGCGCCGAAGGGGCTGGTCCAATACAGGCGGCTTCATCGGCGAAACGAACATGAAGCGAATCGCGATCGACGTCGCTATGAACAGCGACCGTCTTAATGCCCATTTCCTTACAAGTCCAGATGATACGGCAAGCAATCTCGCCGCGATTGGCGATCAGGATCTTCTTAAACTTGCGCGGATTGAATGCCATCATGAAACGTCGCGACAAAAAAGCACAAAAAGCACAAACTGAGCAGGTGCTTTTTGTGCATTTGTTTGTAGCTTAACTTCTTGATTCCGAAAAGCGGCTGCCCGTATTCCACCGGCTGGCCATTCTCAACGTAAATCTTTACTACTTCGCCCGTCGTCTCCGCCTGAATCTCATTCATGAGTTTCATGGCTTCGATGATGCAGACGACGGTTTCGGGTTCAACGTTACTTCCGATCTTCACAAACGATTCAGCCGTGGGAGAAGGCGAACGATAAAACGTGCCGACAATCGGCGACGGAATAATGTGTAAATCCTGATCCTGAGACGCGGCCGTGGTCGCCTGCGTGCCCGGATGTGCCGGTCCGGATGACGCGGACGCAGGTGGCGCCGGCACGGGTTAGCCGCAGCTCGGTGCGGGCGCCTGGTGCGAAGCTTCGGTCAGGCTAGGCCGGCTCCGCGGAAGTTCCTTCGCGACGAAGACGAACGCGAAATCCCTGCGTTCTCGAGTTCGAGCTCCGCTAAACCGTTTTCACGCAACAAGCTCGATCAGCTCGCGCAAGCTCGTCCATGTTAACTGACGCTGCCGGCCGCTTTGGTGCGTCTGACTGCCCGCGAGACGATTTCGCCGGTTTGGAGTTTCACCCTGTTCTTTGGCTGCTGACATTTAGATTTGCCGCGAATACGCAAAGGCGCAAAGGATTTGCACAATGCCTTTGCGCCTCTGCGAGAGAAAGCTTTCTCTACTCCTCGTCGGCTTCAGGCTTTAGGCTCGGTCGCGTCTCTTCTTTCCTTTGCTTCTTTTGCCGCGGCCGGCTTCGCTTCTTCTTCGAGGTCGCAGCTTTTCGTTTCTTCGCGGCTTCCATCGCTTCGACTTCGCGCGGATTGTCGACCAGCTCGATGATGGCGAGTTCGGCGTTATCGCCTTCGCGATGGCCCAGTTTCAGGATCCGCGTGTAACCACCGGGCCGATCTTTGTAACGCTCGCCGAGTTCGTTAAACAGACGCTTCAGCGCAGCCACGCCCGCGGTCGTGCGGACGGAGCTGACCGCGCTTGCCAGTCAATTCGCTGACTGCGTGTTGCCGGCATGAAAGAAACCTGCCGCCTGGCGGCGCAGGTGCAGCGCCCGCGCGTCAGAACCTTCGTCGGAAAAACTGCGAGCCTGGCGCGACAAGCGTAATGGCGCGCTCGACAAAGGGGCGCAGCTCTTTCGCCTTCGGCAGAGTGGTGACGATGCGCTCCTCGCGCGAGTTAATCAGAGAAGTCGCCAGATTGCGAAGCATCGAGTGACGATGCTCGCTGGTGCGACCGAGTTTTCGATGTGCCTTTAAGTGTCGCATGACTCTAAATACTGTTCTTCGTCGCCTTCGAAATCGGAAAGATCGGCGCCGTCACGTCCGCCGGTGCCCGGAATCGGATTACCCTGCTCGTCAAATTCCATTCCGAAGTCGAGACCCATGCCGTTCAGGATCTCCTTGATCTCGTTCAGCGACTTCTTGCCGAAGTTCTTGGTGGCGAGCATCTCGCGCTCGGTGCGTTGGACCAGGTCGCGAATCGTCCGGATGTCGGCATTCTTCAGACAGTTGTAGGAACGAACCGACAGCTCCAGCTCGTCAACCGAACGATCCAACTGATCGTTGCGCGGCAGCGGCGGACGCTCCATCTTCGCGTAAGCAAAGTCGTCAGTGTCTTCTTCAAAGTTGATGAAGATGGACATGTGGTCCTTGATCAACTTCGCCGCCAGACCGATCGAGTCTTCGGGCTTAACCGAGCCATCGGTCCAAACCTCGATGGTCAGCTTGTCAAACTCCGTGTTCTGGCCCAGACGAGCCGCTTCAACGTTGTAGTTAACCTTCTTGACCGGAGTATGAACCGAATCGATCGGGAATGTAGCCGAGCGAAAGATCTTCGTCGAAGTTGCGATCGGCAGAAACGTATCCACGGCCACGCTTCAAGCGCATCTCGACTTGCAGCGATCCGCCTTCGCTAACGGTGGCAATGTGGACTGATCGGATCGAGAATCTCGACGTCAGCATCAGCTTCGATATCGGCCGCAGTGACTTCGCCGGCCTCTTCCTTGGAGATTCGCAGCGTCTTCGGTTCGCTGCTGTGCAGCTTGAAAGGGACCTGCTTCAAATTGAGAATTACGTCAGTGGCGTCTTCCACCACGCCTTTGATCGAGGAAAACTCATGCTCGACGCCTTCAATCTTGACTGCGGTGATTGCGGCGCCTTCGATTGACGAAAGCAGTGCGCGACGCAGCGAATTTCCGACAGTCGTGCCGAACCCTCGCTCGAACGGTTGCGCTGAAAAGCGGCCATAGCGTTCCGTCAGTGTCTCCGCGTCTGCCGCCAAGCCGGCGCGGCATCTGAAATCCAGTCCAAAGATTATTTTGATCCATAGCCATAGCGTTTAAGGTTCCTAAAGAAAACTGCATCTGGACCAGGCGCCGGGCGATCCGCAGCGCCGCGCCGGCCGGGGTTAATTACTTGCTATAAAGTTCGACAATCAATTGCTCGTTGATCGGGCGATCGATATCGTCGCGCACAGGCAAACTGGCGACGCGCGCAGTCATCTCGCCGCCGTCGGCGGTAATCCACGACGGACGTCCACGACCGGACGCCGTTTGCCATGCGCCTTCGATGTGAGCGTTTTTCCTGCTGGCTTCTTTCACACTGATAATGTCGCCAGGCTTCACTTGAAAAGAGGGAATATCTACTTTGCGATCGTTTACCAGGATGTGCCGTGGTTGACGAGCTGTCGTGCCTGCCGGCGAGAGGTGGAAAAGCCTGCGCGGTAAACCGCGTTATCCAGTCGCCGCTCAAGCAGGAACAACAGGTTCTCGCCGGTGATTCCCTTCATGCGGGCAGCGCGTTCGAAGTAGTTTCGAAACTGCCCTTCAAGAATGAAATAGATGCGTTTGACCTTCTGCTTCTCGCGCAACTGCTGGCCATAACCGACCAGCGCTTTGCCGCGTCGCATCGAGTTGCCGTGCTGTCCGGGCGGTTGCGTACCGCGTTTTTCAATCGGGCAAGCGGGCTTGTAGCACCGATCGCCCTTCAAAAATAGCTTTGCGCCTTCGCGACGGCAAAGGCGACACACCGCGTCTCTATACCTAGCCAATTATTTGCCTCCAGTCTAATGGTTAGACGGAAAAGTTTACAGGTTGCGCGTTAGCGCAGACCCTTCATCCTTTGGGTTATTAATAAACATTTACCATTTGCCATTTATCATTTTCCATTTCTCATCTACGGACTCGATCAGATGACAAATGACAAATGGAAAATGATAAATGGCAAATGCGCTTTTACTAAACTCTTCTTCGCTTCGGCGGACGGCAACCGTTGTGCGGAATCGGCGTCGTATCGCGAATCGTCAGCACTCTGATACCCGCGTTCGCAATCGCCCTGATGGCCGACTCACGCCCGCCGCCTGGTCCTTTTACACGCACCTCACACTGGTGCATTCCGGCTTCGTGCGCTTTCTTGGCGGCTTCATAAGCTGCCTGCTGCGCGGCAAAGGGGGTCCCTTTTCTCGAGCCGCGAAAACCACGCGCGCCCGCCGACGATTGCGCAATCAGGTTCCCTTCAAGATCCGTGATCGAGATCATCGTGTTATTGAACGACGCCGCGATATGCACGATGCCATTCGGAACATTCTTCTTCTCTTTCTTGCGAAAGACTTTTTTTTTTCCGCCTGCTTTAGCCATAAGTATTTAATCTGGTCTTGGGCCTTTGGTTTTCGGTCTTAGCAAAGGCCAAAGACCAAATTCCAAAGACCAACGGTCCTACTTCTTACCCGGCGCCTTCTTCTTCGCGATGGTCGCGCGTCGCGGGCCCTTGCGGGTGCGAGCGTTCGTGTGAGTTCGCTGGCCACGCACCGGGAGGGCGCGACGATGCCGCAAACCACGATAGCAGCCGATGTCCATCAAGCGCTTGATGTCCATCTGCACACGCTTGCGAAGATCGCCCTCGATCTCTCCCTGCGCTTCCAGAATCGCACGGATGCGGCTCAACTCGTCTTCACTCAGATCGCGTACCCGAGTGTCGACATTTACGCCGGCTTCCTTGAGCACCGAACTCGAGCGCGAACGTCCAATGCCATAGATATATGTCAGACCGATCTCGGCTCTCTTATTGGGCGGCAGATCAACTCCTGCTACACGTGCCATCGTATTTCTCGTTATCCTTGTCTCTGTTTGTGTTTGGGATTAACGCAGATCACTCGCACCACACCCTTGCGATGGATGACCTTGCACTTGTCGCACATCTTCTTTACTGACGCACGGACTTTCATCGTAACCTCTATCCTTCGATACCCTACTTGTATCGATATGTAATTCGACCGCGGTTAAGATCGTATGGCGAAAGCTCTACTAAAACCCGGTCACCTGGGAGAATGCGTATAAAATGCTTGCGCATCTTCCCCGATATGTGCGCAAGCACCTGATGCTGGCTGTCTTCCAACTCAACCCGAAACATAGCGTTAGGCAAAGTCTCCAGCACCTTTGCCATGACTTCTATCGCCTCTTCCTTCGCCATATCTTCTTGATTGGAAGTTTGACGCTGCCGACAAACTGCGAATAATAACACGCGACTTTACCTTTGCCAAGCCGCGCCGGGCCACTCCCAACAACGCCCAAACAGCCGCACACCTATCACTTACAGGGTAGCAGCCTGCGGTTCAAGGGGACTGCTCGAGGTCGCCAGAGTCAGCACCTCCGGGCCCTCTTCCGTGATCGCGATCGTGTGCTCCGCGTGCGCGCTGGGCATGCCGTCCGCGGTTACGACTGTCCAGCCGTCGGAAAGAACCCTGGTGAGATGTGTGCCCAGGTTCACCATCGGCTCGATCGCAAAAACGTACCCGTTCTTGATCTTCGGACCTAATCCCGGCCGGCCATAATTCGGAATCTGCGGATCTTCGTGCATCCGGCGGCCAATCCCGTGCCCGACGTAATCGCGCACGACCGAGTACCCATTCGACTCAGCATGTTGCTGCACTGCCCAACCAATGTCGCCGAGATGATTTCCCGCGTGGCACTGCTGGATCGCCAGTTCGAGACACTCCTCCGTGACGCGGATCAAGTGCAGCATTTTTTCATCAACTTCACCGACGGGCACCGTAGTCGCCGTATCCCCGACGAAGCCTTCGAGCGTCACGCCGCAGTCGATCGAAAAAATGTCGCCTTCACGCAGAGCATACTTCGAAGGAAACCCGTGCACGATCTGGTTGTTGACCGAAGCACAGATTGAATACGGAAAACCGTTGTAACCCTTGAACGTCGGGAGGGCGCCGGCGTCGCGAATCATCTTTTCGGCTTCCTGATCGATATCAATCGTGGTAACGCCGGGTTGAACAAGAGTGCGAAGATGCGCCAGGACCTGCCCCACCAGCTTGCCCGCTGCGCGCATCTTTTCGAGTTCCCGTTTTGACTTCCCAATAATCATTTCAACTTCCCGAATTCATCGCCTGTTCGGCGCCAATTGCCTGCACGACGTCTGTATAGATCGCCTCCGGCTCTCGCGTCCCATCCACCGTCCGCAGAATGTTTTCCGACGTGTAATAATCGATCAGTGGCCGGGTTTGTTCTTCATAAGTTGCCAGCCGGACCTGAACGGTTTCCACATTGTCATCCGCGCGATGAACAAGTTGCGCTTCCGGATGAAAGTCGCACACATTGTCGTTCTTTGGCGGCTTGAAGTACATGTTGTAGATCTCGTTACACACCGGACAACTGCGCCGTTCGGTCATTCGCTTCTCGAGCATTTCGCGCGGTACGTCGATCAGAACTGCAACGATCTCCTTACCCTGCTCGACAGCCAGTTCTTTGAGACTCGCGGCCTGTGCCGTCGTGCGTGGAAAGCCGTCGAGAATATAACCGTTGCGACAGTCGTCTTTGGACGTTCGCTCTCTGACTACGCGAGTTGTCACTTCATCCGGAACGAGCTGCCCGCGCGCCATAAGGTCTCTGACTTCCTGAGCGAGTGGAGTTTGCTCGGTCTTGAGAGCGCGAAAAATATCGCCGGTCGAGATCTGCGGTAACTGCAAACGCTCCTGAAGTAGACGCGCCTGCGTGCCTTTACCGGCGCCAGGCGCTCCCATTAAAACGATGATCTTCGACATTTTCGGTAAGTTTCTTTCCTCGCAAAGGCGCAAAGACGCAAAGAAAGAGATACAAATTTCTTTGCGCCTTTGCGCCTTTGCGAGGAAACTCCTTTGCCGGGGTTAGGCGCGTCTGCCTCGCAAACGGCCTCCACCGCCAAGGAAGCCTTCGTAGTTGCGCATAACGAGTTGAGCTTCAATCTGCGCCACTGTGTCCATGGCCACGCCCACGAGAATCAGCAGCGACGTCCCGCCGAAATAGAAGTTGTACCCCATGCCGGTCGGGATCCACGACAAACCCGGAGTCGTGCTGACAAACGAGTCGAGCGCCGGACCGATCAGCGGCAGTCTGGCTACCTTGAATCCGCTCAACATGAACTGCGGAACAAATGCGACCAGGGCGAGATAGATAGCGCCAACCGTAGTCAGACGAGTCAGAATTGAATTGAGATACTCGGCGGTGGCTCTCCCTGGACGAATGCCGGGCATGAACCCGCCGTGTTTGCGAAGGTTATCAGCCACTTCCTCGACGTTGAAAACAATCGACACGTAGAAGAACGTGAAGAAGAGAATGAGCGACAGGAAGATCAGCTCGTAGTACGGATCGCTCGGGTGAAATATCTGGAAGAAGTTCCAGATCTTCGCCCACCACGTATTCGGGTTGTTCGGATCGGGCGGAAACGCCGCGAAAACACTCTGTGGCATCGACAACACCGACGACGCGAAGATCACGGGGATCACACCGCCCATGTTGATCTTCAGCGGCATCGTCGTCTGCTGACCGCTGACAAGCTGGCGGCCAACGTGCCGCTTTGCGTAACTCACCGGAATCTTCCGGCGCGCGGCTTCCACAAAAACGATAAAAGCAATAATCAAAACCATCGCGATCAGCATCGCGAGCACGCCGATGGTCTGCATTGTGTCGCCGCCACGCACGCGCTCAAATACCTGCTGCACGCCGTTGGGCAAACCGATAACAATACCCGCGAAGATCAACAACGAAATTCCGTTGCCCACGCCACGCTCGGTGATCTGCTCGCCGAGCCACATGACAAATATCGTTCCCGTGGTTAGGGTCAGCACCGTGCTGAGACGGAATCCCCAACCTGGTGCGCCGACGCCGTTGACCTGCAGCCAGTGTGCGACGAACGAAGTCTGAATCGCGGCCAGCACCACCGTCAGGTAGCGCGTCCATTGATTGATCTTCTGTCGCCCCATCTCGCCTTCTTCCTGCAACTTTTTGAGTTGCGGAGAGACGACGGTCATGAGCTGCAAAATAATCGAAGCGGTGATGTAAGGAGTGACACCTAAAGCGAAGACTGAGATGGTGCGAAAGTTTCCGCCGGAGAACAGATCGAGCACGCCGAGAAGAGTTCCGGCGACGTCGCGCCAAACCTCGTCAAGGCGTGTCCTGTTTATTCCGGGAGTGCTGACGTGCGCGCCTAAGCGGTAAACGGCCAGCAAGCCGAGCGTAAAGAAAATGCGCCGGCGTAGATCCGGCACATTGAACATGTTGCGAACTGCGGCGAGAAACTTTTCCATTTACTACCCTCCGGTTACTCCCCTCCGGGCGACGATTCCATTTTGGAGTGCGGTGACTTGTCACCGCTTTGGTCAAAGCGCCGCAGGGCGGCGCACTCCAAGGAGCTTAGCCGGCAATCTCCACCACTGCACCGCCGGCCTGCTCGATCTTCTGCCGAGCGCTCTTTGTAAACCGGTGCGCCGAAACGCGAAGCGGTTTCGAAATCTCACCATTTCCCAGCACTACCACGTCGTGCTTTGCCTTTTTGATTAGGCCGCGCGTGTGCAGCACTTCCGGAGTGATCTCCTCATTGGCGCTGAAATGCTGTTCGAGCGATGCGAGACTCACCTCAAGCCACTGCTTTTTGAAGATGTTAGTGAAACCACGTTTCGGAAGACGCCGGTGCAAAGGCATCTGACCGCCTTCAAACCCAATCTTGCGAGAATATCCGGAACGCGACTTCTGCCCCTTCTCGCCGCGACCCGCGGTCTTCCCCAAACCGGAGCCCGGTCCACGCCCCACACGCTTCTTCTTATGAGTCGAACCCTTCGCGGGCCTCAAACTGTTAAGACTAATAGCCATCATCTACTCCATAAAGGTCTTGGGACTTTGGACTTTGGTCTTCCAAGGCCCTTCGAAAGGCCAAAGACCAAAACCAAAGACCAATTCTTAATCAACTATGCGCAGCAGGTGTGGCACCTTCGCGACGGCACCGCGCATCGACTCAGTATCCGGGCGCTCGACTACCTGATTCAGCTTTCGCAAACCCAGGCTGCGCACAATCGTCTTGTGCGTTTTTGGCGCAGCGATAAAGCTTCGATAATACTGGATACGAATCGTAGCCTGTGTTTCGTCTGTTGTATTCGATCTACGCGGCATAAACTCACATCTCCTCAACTTGCTTACCACGCAACCGCGCCAGCTCCATCGGATCCTTCATGCGCAACAACGCGTCGAACGTGGCGCGCACGACGTTGTGCGGATTCGTCGAACCCAGCACTTTCGTACGCACGTCTCTCACGCCGACCGCCTGCATGACAGCGCGTACCGCACCGCCGGCGATTACGCCCGTACCTTCCGAAGCCGGCTTGACGAGGACTCGACCGGCGCCGTATTCGCCAATCAACTGGTGCGGAAGCGTGTGGTTGATTAGCGGCACGCGAATCAAATTCTTCTTCGCCGCTTCGACTCCCTTTTTGATCGCGAGAGGCACTTCCCGCGCCTTGCCGGTCCCAAAACCAACGTGACCACCCTCATCGCCTACGACTACGAGCGCCGCAAAAGAAAGGTTCTTACCTCCCTTGACGACCTTTGTCACGCGATTGATCGAGATCACCTGGTCTTTCAAATCGAGCCCCTGCGCGGGAATGCGTTGCTTCGGTTGTCTCATAATTTATTCTTGTTTCTTCTTCTTCGACTTCTTTTCCGCCGGTTGTTCCGGTTCGGCCACCGGTGCTTCGGCTTCAGGTTCGGCAACTACTTCATTCTTGTTCAAGCCGGCGGCTCGCGCGGCGTCGGTCAGGGCCTTGATGCGCCCGTGATAAAGATAGCCGCCGCGATCGAACACTACCTGCTCGATGCCCTTTGCGATCGCGCGCTCCGCGATCACCTGGCCGACACGGCGCGCCGCATCGAGGTTGCCGCCCTTGCCCTCACGCAGATCTTTCTCCGTGGTCGAGGCGGAAACGAGTGTTTGCCCCATCTTATCGTCGATCACCTGCGCGTAAATGTGATTCAGGCTTCGATAGATTGCCAGCCGCGGTCTCTCCGTGTCGCCCTTAACTTTCCGGCGAATCCGCGAATGAATTGCGGTTCGAATTTCTGCTCTGCTTGTGTTTGCCATCTCGCCTCTAATTACTTACCGGTCTTGCCGGGCTTCAACTTGATCGGAACACCCGCGTAACGGACGCCTTTGCCTTTATAAGCATCAGGCTTGCGGAGCTTGTGCATTTCCGCCGCCACCTGGCCCAGCTTCTGCTTATCGATACTCGTCAGGGTCAAAGTCGTCTGGTACTGCTGAATACTTCCCTTTGTCGTCAGACGTTCGGCTTTCGCCTCCACTTCGGGTGGCAAAGGAAACTCGATCGGATGTGAGTAGCCGAGTGAGAAGAGGATTTTCTTCCCCTGCACGTCAGCCTTGTAACCAACGCCGACCACGTCCATCTGCTTGGTGAACCCCTCAGTCACGCCGACGATGGCGTTGTTTGCGAGGGCGCGTGCGAGTCCGTGCAGCGCCGCCTGCTCGTCGGACGCACGCTCGGCGCGCAACTCTTCACCTTCGACTTTGAAACTGATTCCCTGTGGAATCGGAGTCTTCAGCGTGCCCTTTGGACCTTTGACTTCGAGCTCCTGCTCGTGCACGGTCACGGTCACGCCCTTCGGCACCGCGATTACCTTTTTTCCTATTCGTGACATTTTGTTATTTCCAATTTCCAATTTCAATTGCCAATTTTGTTTGTCTCAATTTCCTTCAATTTGGAAATTGGCAATCGACAATTGGCAATGATCAATAGATCTGGGCCAACAGCTCGCCACCGATGTTTTCGCGTTTCGCGGCCTTACCGCTCATCAGCCCCTTCGAGGTCGAGACGATATTGATGCCGTAACCGCCGAGCACCTTCGGAATCTCGCTCGAGCCGACGTACACGCGGCGTCCGGGAGTCGAGACGCGTTGCAAGTATGTAATTGAAGACGTGCCGCGCGCGTCGTAACGCAGAAAAATTCGCACGGTGCGCTTCAGCCCTTCGCCCTTGATGACGAAGTTATTGATATAACCCTCTTCCTTCAGGATACGGGCAATCTCGAGTTTGAGCTTTGAGGCCGGAATATCAACTCGCGAATGCTTCGCCGCAATGGCGTTGCGGATTCGCGTCAACATATCGGCAATAGGATCAGTCATTCTTAACTCCAATTTTTGATTGCCGGTTGCCGTCGCCGCTTTCCGATTCCTTAATCGGCAATAGGCAGGTGGCAAGTGGCAATGTCTTTACCAACTCGACTTAACTACACCGGGAATCTGTCCCTGCAGCGCCAGTTCACGAAAACAGATGCGACAAAGGTTGAACTTCCGCAGATAACCTCGCGGGCGTCCGCAGCGTTTGCATCGAGTGTAGGCGCGCACCGAGAACTTCGGTTTGCGTGCGGCTTTCGCGATCAGTGATTTCTTGGCCATAAATTTTGGTTCTTTGTACTTCGTTCTTTGTGCTTTGTACTTTTGCTCTTTACAAAGAACAAAACACAAAGCTCCAAGTTCTAGGTTCTAAAGGGCATCCCCAGCCCCTTTAAAAGCGCGCGCGCCTGTTCGTCGTTACGCGCCGTCGTCACGATCGAGATGTTCATGCCGCGCAGCTTGTCTACCTTGTTGAAGTCGATCTCGGGGAAGATCAACTGCTCGCGAATTCCGATCGTGTAATTGCCGCGTCCATCGAAAGCTTTAGGTGAAACACCGCGGAAGTCTCTCACGCGCGGAAGGGCCACGGACACGAGTCGATCGAGAAACTCATACATGCGATCGCCACGCAGCGTCACGACCACGCCGATGGGCATTCCCTGTCGCAGCTTGAACGACGCGATCGATTTCTTCGCCTTCGTGATAACCGGTTTCTGGCCGGTGATTGCGCGCAGTTCATCGGCGGCGGTATCGAGTATCTTCGCGTTGGCAATGGCCTCACCCATGCCCATATTGATCACGACCTTCTCGATACGCGGCACAGCCATCGGATTGCTGATGCCAAACTCCTTCGCAATCTGCGGCGCTACGTCTTTTTGATATCGCTCTTTTAACCTTGCAGACATGTCAGATCCTCGAAACATTGCTGATTTCCGATTGTCAATTTCCAATTTTCTTCAAACCGGCAATTGGCAATTGGCAATCAAATAAACTTCTAAACCCTACTTCTCAATTGAGTGGCCACTGGACGCCGCCAGGCGCGTCTTTGAGCCGTCGCTCTCTTTCTGATAACGCACGCGCGTCGGCTTGCCTGACTGCGGATCGATCAACTGCACGTTGGAGATGTCGATATAAGCTTCCTTATCCACGATCCCGCCCCCGCGATTGGCCTGCGGGTTGGCCTTCTGATGGCGCTTGATCATACCCGCGCCTTCAACCTTGATCTTTCCCTTGGTGGGTAAAACCTCGAGCACACGGCCACGCCTGCCTTTGTCGCGCCCGGCAATAATCGCAACCTGATCGTTCTTTTTAATCCTCGAGCGCTTTGTTCCTGCCATTTCGTTAAATCACCTCCGGCGCGAGCGAAACAATCTTCATAAAATTCTTGTCGCGCAGCTCGCGCGCTACTGGTCCAAAAACACGTGTTCCGATCGGAGTTCCATCCTCCTTGATCAGGACCGCTGCGTTCTGATCGAACCGCACGTACGTTCCATCAGCCCGGCGCACTTCTTTTCGCGTACGCACAATCACCGCATCCTGAACGGTACCCTTCTTGATAGTGCCGTCGGGCGAAGCCTCTTTGACCGTCACCTTGATCCGGTCTCCCAAACTGGCGATCTTTCCGGTGGAGCCGCCAATAGGCATAATCATCTCCACTCGTCGCGCCCCTGAATTGTCCGCAACCTCCAGAGAGGTTTGCATCTGGATCACTGTCGTTACCTCCGACTCTCGCTGCGAAGTCTACTTCGCGGCTTTCTGAACGATCTCAACTACACGCCAACGCTTGCGCGCTGAAAGTGGACGCGTCTCAACGATTCGCACTTTATCGCCCACCGTCGCGCCCAGTTCATCATGGGCCATAAACTTCGACGTCTTACGCACATAGCGACGATACTTGCGATGACGGACCAGCCGATCCACACGAACCACGACGGTCTTCGTCATCTTGTCGGAAGCAACCGTTCCGACTTTTTGCGAACGTTTCGCGCGGCTCACCGCAACTTGCGACGCTTCAGCGTTGTTGGCGCTTTCGGTAATACTTTCTTGATTCTCAGCCATTCTTATCTCTTTTGGTCTTTGGTTTTTGGTCTTTGGTCTTTGCAATTAGCAGCAACCTGCCGGCGCCAAAGACCAAAGGCCAAAGACGTGCTTGTTAACTGCTTCCTTGCTTTGAAACCGTCTGAATCCGCGCGAGCGCTTTCTTCTCCTGGCGAATCCGCTTCACCGCATCAACTTCGCCGAGCGCGAGTTTGAAATTCAAACGGAAAAGCGACTCTCGCAACCGCGTCGCTTCAGCGCGCAACTCGTCTGCACTCATCTCACGATACTTGTCGAGTTCTTCTCTTCTCTTCATTGCTAGATCGCGCCTCCTTCCTGATCGGCGCGGGTCACGAACTTGGTCTTGATCGGAAGTTTCTGGGCGGCGAGACGCATCGCATCGCGCGCGGTGTTTTCGTCCACCCCTTCGATCTCATAAAGGATCCGGCCCGGTTTGACGACGGCCACCCAGTACTCAGGCGCGCCCTTGCCTTTGCCCATACGCGTTTCCGCGGGCTTCTTCGTCACCGGCTTATCGGGAAACATTCGAATCCAGATTTTTCCGCCGCGCTTGATATGTCGCGTCATCGCGATACGGGCGGCTTCGATCTGGCGGTCGGTAATCCACGCGGGCTCCAGGCACTTGAGCCCATACTCACCGAAGCTGATCTCGCTGCCACGCGTCGCGACGCCAGTCATGCGTCCGCGCATCTGCTTCCGGTGCTTAACTTTCTTCGGCATCAACATGATGAATGCGTTTCCCTGTTCTTCGTACTTTGTACTTTGGTCTTTGTACCTGGCTCGCTAACCGTTCATTCCTCAAACAAAGTACAAAGCACTAAGCACTAAACTCATTGGTTATCGTTTCGCGGTCTTCTACCATCCGATCCGCCTTCACGCTCGCGGCGTGTGCGCGGCCTGCGCTCACGTTCGCCCACGCGTGTCTCGTTGATCGGATCCGATCCGGTGCCACGCGCCATCGCTGCTTTCGGATCCAGAATCTCGCCGCGATAAATCCAGACCTTCACACCGATCTGTCCAAACGTCGTCCGCGCTTCAGCCAAACCGTAGTCGATATCGGCGCGCAAAGTGTGGAGGGGAAGCTGTCCCTGCAAGTGCCACTCGCTACGAGCGATTTCGGCACCATTCAAACGGCCACTGACTTTCACCTTGATCCCCTGCGCTCCAAAACGCAGCGACTCCTCCACGGCCTTTCTCATCGCCCGGCGAAACGCGATGCGCTTCTCGAGCTGCGCCGCGATCTTCTCCGCCTGGAGCTGCGCGTTCAGTTCGGGCTTGTGGATCTCCTGGATCGACACGAGGACCTCGCGACCCGTCTTCGAAGAAAGATCGCTCTTGAGTTTATCGATCTCCGCGCCCTTGCGGCCGATGATGATGCCCGGCCGTGACGTGTAGATGATGATCTTCAGGCGATTCGCGGCTCGTTCAATATCGACGTGCGACACACCCGCGCCGGCAAAACGCTGCTTCAGATCTCTCTTCAATCTCAGATCTTCAAGCAGGAACTCTCCAAACTGCTTTTTGGCGAACCAGTGAGAGTGCCAGTCTTTGTTGTAGCCGAGTCGAAACCCGTATGGATGAACTTTTTGGCCCACAATCTTCTCCAGTTATTTCTTTACTCTTCAGACGTAGCTTTCTTTTTCGAAGCTTTCTTTGCAGCCGACTTCTCAGCGCCTGCTTCAGACTCCTGCTTCGCTTCCCGTTTTGCTCTCGGCGCCGCGGCGGCGCCGCCACGTTTGCGGCTCTTGCTTGCGGCAAGCTTCGCCGGCTTCGCTTCGCCGGTCGCCTGCGGCTTAGTTCCCTTGGCCGGCGGCTTTTCATCGTTGCTCAGGGAGATCGTCACGTGACAGAAGTGTCGCTGCTCTCGATACGCGCGTCCCTGCGGCGCAGGTCTCACGCGACGACGGTTCTTAGTCGGTCCACGATCGACAAACGCGGTCCTGACCCAAAGATCGTCCGGATCGATCGAGATGTTTGCTTTTTCGGCGGCCTCGTTAGCATTGGCAATCGCCGAACGCATACATTTCTCGATGTGTGCAGCCGCGCGCTTCTTCGTGAAACGTAAGATCGCCAGCGCCTGGTTTACGTCCTTGCCGCGAATCAGATCCACGACCAGCCGGGCCTTCTGCGCCGAACCTCGCAAATATCTTGCACTCGCTGTTGCTTCCATCTGTGCCTCTTAAATATCTTTGGTCTTGGGTCTTTGGTCTTGGGTCTTAGGTCTCAAAAAACCTAAACCAAAGACCAAAGTCCACCTCAACTACTTCGGCGGCCCTCCGGCCACCTTGCTTGCCTTTTCGACTTTCGTGCCCGAGTGGCCCTTGAACGTTCGCGTCGGCGCAAACTCGCCGAGCTTATGGCCCACCATGTTCTCCGTCACATAGATCGGAAGATGGCGTTTGCCGTTATGAACGCCGAAAGTCAGTCCGACCATGTCCGGCGTGATAGTCGAACGACGCGACCACGTCTTGATCACTGGCGGACGCTGACTGCCCGCGCGCGCCTTCTCGACGGCCTTCACGATACCTTTATCGATAAACGGACCTTTTTTAACTGAACGAGCCATTACTTGGTTCTCCGATCCTTAAGGATCATCTTCTGCGTTCGCTTGTTGCTGCGCGTCTTGTAGCCGCGTGTCGGCTGGCCCCAGGGCGTCACGGGATTTCTGCCACCCGAAGTCTTGCCCTCGCCGCCGCCGTGCGGATGGTCCACAGGATTCATGGCCACGCCGCGAACCTTCGGACGCAAACCCTTCCAACGCGATCTGCCGGCCTTTCCAAGCGAAACGTTCTCGTGCTCGATATTGCCGACCTGGCCCACTGTCGCCCTGCAAACGAGCGGCACCCGTCGCACTTCTCCCGAAGGCATACGCAACTGCGCGTAACTTCCTTCTTTCGCCACAAGCTGCGCAAACGTGCCCGCGGAACGCGCCATCTGGCCGCCCTTGCCGGGCCGCAACTCGATGTTGTGAATCTGCGTACCGAGTGGAATATTGATCAGCGGCAAAGTGTTTCCCGGAAGAATGTCCGCGTCAGCACCGCTCATGATCGTCTTGCCGACTTCGAGACCCGTCGGCGCGATGATGTAGCGCTTTTCGCCGTCGAGATAAGTGATCAGCGCGATATGAGCAGACCGGTTTGGATCGTACTCAATCTGCGTGACGCGTCCGGGCACGCCTTCCTTGTCGCGCTTGAAATCGACAATGCGATAAAACCGCTTGTGACCGCCGCCGCGACGACGCACCGTGATACGCCCGTCGTTATTGCGACCGGAAATCCTCTTCTTAGGCTCGAGCAGTGACTTCTCGGGAATCGCTCCGAGCGTCAACTCATCGCGCGTCAGATAGGTCTGGTAACGTCGCGCCGCCGATGTGGGTGTAAGTTTCTTTATGCCCATGGTTTTATTTCCGATTGCCAATTTCCAATTGCCAATTTGTTCGGTGCCGAAGGTCTTTCAATCGGCAATCGGCAGTTGGCCATCGGCAATCCGTTATATCGCTTCGCCGTAATCAACCGGCTTCTCGCCCTGCTTCAATGTTACGTACGCCTTCTTCCAGGAAGGCTTGCGTCCTTCGAATCGTCCGCGTCGCGCCATCTTGCCCATGAAATTGATCGTGCGCACGTGGTCCACCTTCACCTGGAAGATAGTCTCCACCGCCGACTTGATCTCAGGCTTGGTGGCGCGCCGATCGACCCGAAACGTCAGCAACTGGTGCGTGTCCTGCGACTCTTCCTTCGCGGCCAGTGCCTTCTCGGTAATCACCGGCGACTTGATGATGTCCCAAACTGTTCTCATCTTTACGCCGCCTCCTCCTGATCGGTAGTCCCTCTTCTGTGACCGGCGTCTCTTCGGCGACCGGCGTCTCCTCGGTGCCTTGCGGCTCCATCGATCCTTCAGCGTGATTGCCGCCGAGCAACTGATCGAGCTCGCTCACTGCGGCACGCGAAAGGACGAGGTGATCGTGATAAAGCAGGTCGTAGATGTTCAGACCAAAACTATTCACAACCTTTGCCTGACGAAGATTTCTGGCCGACAACAAAAGATTCTCATTGTCGAACGAATCGACTATCAGCGTCTTGCCGCCCAGTCCGAGTTTCGTCAACGACTGCGAAAACTCTTTCGTCTTCGGTTTATCGAGATCCCAGCCCTCAACCACAAAAACGTTTCCTTCGCGCACGCGCTCCGAAAGCGCCGATCGCAACGCGCCCTGACGCATCTTCTTCGGCATGTTGTAGGACCAGTCGCGAGGCTGTGGCCCATGAACGTTGCCGCCGCCCTTCCAGAGCGGTGAACGCAGCGAGGCGATACGAGCGCGGCCGGTGCCCTTCTGCTTCCAGAGCTTTCGTCCCGCGCCCGACACGTCGCCGCGAGTTTTAGTCGCCGACGTGCCCTGCCGCGCATTCGCCATGAAATTCCGCACGGCGGCGTGGATCAAACCTTCGTTTAGAGGCGCGCCAAACACAGCGTCAGACAGCTCGACCTCGCCAACCTCTTCATTTTTTATATTGCGCACCTTGACTGTCGGCATAACCTTCTCCGTACTGTGTGCTTCGTACTTTGTGCTTTGTTTTGCCTGCCCGCAGTTACTAAATACAAAGCACCAAACACAAAGCTCCTACTTCGTCTTCTTCATCGCTTTGCGAACAATCACCACACTGCCATTCGCTCCGGGCACCGCGCCGCGAATCATCAAAAGATTGTTCTCAGCATCAACTCGAGCCACCGTCAGGCCCTTGGTCGTGATTCGCGCGTCGCCCATGTGACCGGACGATCGGGTTCCCTTGATAACTCGCGAGGGATAAGCCGAAGCGCCAATCGAGCCAGGCGCGCGAACATTCATCGATCCATGCGATTCAGGACCGCGATTGAAATTGTGACGCTTGATCGTGCCGGCAAAACCGCGGCCCTTCGAGCGCCCGATGACGTCGACCATCTCGCCATCAGAAAACTGATCCACAAGCACCTTGTCGCCGACGTTTGTGCCGTCGCCCGACTCCTGCAGACGAAACTCCTTCAGAATCCGAGTCGGTGGAATCCCACCGCCGGTCTTCTCGAAGTGACCGCGCATCGGTTTGGTGACGTTCTTTAGCTTCAGCGGCTTCTCGTCCACCAGCCCGAGCTGCACCGCGTCGTAACCGTCCGGACCTGCAGCGGTTTTCTTTTGCACGACGACGCATGGACCAGCCTTGATTACCGTTACCGGCGTAACCGAGCCGTCAGGCGCAAAGATCTGCGTCATGCCGATTTTTCTTCCGATGATCCCGTTAATCATTGTCGATTCTCGTCATTTCCGATTGCCGATTGCCAATTGCCGATTTGAATCCGATTACTCGCCAATCGGAAATTGGCAATCGGAAATCGGCAATGCTCTTACTGTCTGCCAAAAGCCTTGATCTCAACGTCCACGCCCGCCGGAAGGTCGAGCTTCATCAGCGCATCAACCGTCTGCGGTGTCGGGTCGAGAATGTCCATCAGTCGCTTATGCGTGCGTATCTCAAACTGCTCACGCGATTTTTTGTCCACGTGGGGAGAGCGCAGCACAGTCCACTTGTTCTTTACCGTCGGTAAAGGAATCGGACCGGCGACACGAGCACCTGTGCGTTTCGCGGTCTCGACAATTTCCGTCGTCGACTGGTCCAGCACGCGATGGTCGTAAGCTTTTAAGCGAATGCGGATTTTTTCGTTCATTTTTGTTTTGTACTTTGTATTTCGTTCTTTGTACTTTGTCTTTGTTACTCAGCGCTTCCTCGAACTAACAACAAAGCACCAAGCTCAAAGTACCAAGCTCTTATTCAACGACTTCCGAAACCGTCCCGGCTCCCACCGTGCGACCGCCCTCGCGAATAGCGAAGCGCAAGCCCTTCTCCATCGCGATCGGCGCGATCAACTCGATCTCCATCGCCACGTTGTCGCCCGGCATCACCATCTCCACCCCGGTCGGCAGATGCGCTACTCCCGTCACGTCCGTGGTGCGGAAGTAAAACTGCGGCCGGTACCCGGTAAAGAACGGCGTGTGACGGCCACCCTCTTCCTTCGTCAGCACATAAGCTTCGGCCTTGAACTTCGTGTGCGGCGTGATGCTGCCCGGCTTGGAAATTACCTGCCCGCGCTCAATATCCTTACGCTCCACACCGCGCAGCAGCAGGCCAACGTTGTCGCCCGCCGTGCCTTCATCCAAAAGCTTCTTGAACATTTCCACGCCCGTCACCACTGTTTTTGTGGTCGGGCGAATGCCGACGATCTCGACCTGCTCGTTTACTTTCACCTTGCCGCGCTCCACGCGTCCAGTCGCGACCGTGCCGCGGCCCTGGATCGTGAAGATGTCTTCCACCGGCATCAAAAACGGCTTCTCAATGTCGCGCTCCGGCGTCGGAATGTAGCTGTCTACCGCCGCCATCAACTCGATCACGGTCTTCTCCCACTCCGGGTCACCTTCCAAAGCCTTCAATGCGCTGCCGCGAATTACCGGAATATCGTCGCCCGGAAACTCATACGCGCTCAACAACTCGCGCACTTCCAGTTCCACCAGTTCCAGCAGTTCCGGGTCGTCCACCGCGTCAGCCTTGTTCATGAACACCACCATCGCCGGCACGCCCACCTGCCGCGCCAACAGAATGTGCTCACGTGTTTGCGGCATCGGCCCGTCTGTGGCTGCCACCACCAGAATCGCCCCATCCATCTGCGCCGCGCCCGTGATCATGTTCTTCACGTAGTCGGCGTGGCCGGGACAGTCAACGTGCGCGTAGTGACGGTTCGCCGTCTCATACTCCACGTGCGCCGTCGCGATCGTGATGCCGCGCGCTTTCTCTTCCGGCGCCTTGTCGATCTGATCGAAGGCCACAAACTGCACTTTCGGATTGTTCTTTGCCAATACCTTCGTGATCGCTGCCGTCAACGTCGTCTTCCCGTGATCCACGTGCCCGATCGTCCCGATGTTCACGTGCGGCTTGGAACGGTCAAATTTTTCCTTCGACATCTCTTTTATCCCCGTGTGTGCGCAGGCTTGCCGGCCTGCATTTAAGTTGAAAAAGAAAAGGCGCAGACTCGAAAGCCTGCGCCGCTCTTACTTTGCTACACCCTGAACTTTTGCAATGACTTCCTCCGCGACGTTCTTGGGCGCCTGGTCATAGCGCTCAAAGTGCATCGTCGAAGTCGCGCGGCCTTGTGTGGCCGAACGCAAGTCAGTCGTATAACCAAACATCTCGGAAAGCGGCACGAACGAGGTAATCACCTGCGCACCACCCGGTCGAGGCTCGGTCTTTTCAATCTGTCCGCGACGGCGCATCAGGTCGCCGTTGACGGCGCCCATGTACTCATCCGGCGTGACCACTTCGATACGCATGATCGGCTCGAGCAACACCGGCTTCGCTTTGCGAACAGCATCCTGAAACGCGAGCGAACCCGCAATATGGAACGAGCGCTCATCCGAATCCACTTCGTGGTAATTACCGAATACCAGGCGGACTCTGATGTCCACCAACTCATAGCCAGCGAGGAATCCGCGCTCCATTGCGTCTCTGACTCCCTGCTCAACAGGCTTGATGTACTCCTTGGGAATGGCGCCGCCCGTAATCTTGTTTTCGAACACAAAGCCTTCGCCCGGAGCCGGTTCGATTTCGAGCTCCACGTGTCCAAACTGACCGCGCCCACCAGTCTGCTTCTTGTATATCTCTTTACCTGGCGCCGCCTGAGTGATTGTTTCTCGATATGCAACCTGCGGTTTACCGACGTTGGCTTCGACACTAAACTCTCGCTTCATTCGATCGACGATGATCTCGAGGTGCAGTTCGCCCATGCCGGCGATGATTGTCTGGCCGGTTTCGGGATCGGTCGAAACGTTGAACGACGGGTCTTCCTGCGCGAGGCGATTGAGCGCGACGCCGAGCTTGTCCTGATCCTGTCGCGTCTTTGGCTCGACGGCCACACGAATAACCGGAGCAGGAAACTCCATCTTCTCGAGAATGATTGGCTTCGTCTCGTCACAAACCGTGTCGCCGGTCGTGACCTGCTTCATGCCGCCGATCGCGATGATTTCGCCGGCGCTCGCGTCTTCAATGTCTTCACGCTTATTGGCGTGCATCCGCATCAGACGGCCTACGCGCTCCTTGGTGCCCTTGATAGGATTGTAGGCGTAGGAACCGGCCTTGATGGTACCGCTGTAAATACGCACAAAAGACAGTTGGCCCAGGTGCTTGTCAGCCATGATCTTGAAGACCAGGCCCGCAAATGGAGCAGACGCTTCCGCGGCACGACTTTCGACTTCGTCCGTCTTTGGATTGATACCTTCAACCGGAGGCACATCGAGAGGCGACGGCAGGTAATCGACGACAGCGTCGAGCAGTGTCTGCACGCCTTTGTTTTTGAAAGCCGAACCGGTCACGACCGGAACGAGTTTCAGCTCGATTGTTCCCTGGCGGAGCGCTTTGCGAATCTCGGGCTCTGAAATCTCTTCACCCTCGATGTACTTGTGCATTAGGCCATCGTCTACACTCGCGATCGCCTCGATCAGCTTTTCACGAGCAGCCGCCGCGGCTTCCTTCAAATCTTCAGGAATTTCGACTGTTTCGTACTCAGCGCCCTTGCTCTCGTCGTTCCAGATCAGTCCCTTCATCGCGACCAGATCGACGACGCCTTTGAGCTGATCTTCGAGTCCGATGGGAATCTGCAAAGCGACGGGATTCGCGCCAAGACGAGTGATAATCGACTCAAACGAGCGATCAAACGAAGCGCCGGCGCGATCGAGCTTGTTGATAAAGCAAATGCGAGGCACGCCATACTTGTCCGCCTGACGCCAGACGGTCTCCGACTGCGGCTCTACACCGGCGACGCCATCAAATACGGCGACTGCACCGTCGAGCACGCGCAGCGAACGCTCCACTTCCATCGTGAAGTCGACGTGACCCGGAGTGTCGATGATATTGATTCGATGATCGACGCCATTTCTTTCCCAGAAACAGGTGGTTGCAGCGCTGGTGATGGTGATACCGCGCTCCTGCTCCTGCTCCATCCAGTCCATGGTCGCCGTACCCTCGTGTACCTCGCCGATCTTGTGCGTGATACCCGTGTAATAAAGGATACGTTCGGTGGTGGTGGTCTTGCCGGCATCGATGTGGGCCATGATGCCGATGTTCCTGAACTTGTTTAAGTCGTGCTTAGCCATTGCTTTTTTGAACTTGGTACTTTGAACTCTGTGCTTTGACAAAGAACAAAGCACAAAGCACTAAGCTCATCCTTACCACTTGTAATGCGCGAACGCCTTGTTCGCGTCCGCCATACGATGTGTATCTTCCTTCTTCTTCACCGCGTTGCCGCGATTGTTGGCCGCGTCGAGAATTTCAGCCGCCAGACGATCGGTCATTGTCTTTTCGCCACGCCCGCGCGCATAGGAGACGATCCAGCGAATTGCGAGAGCGCCGCGGCGTTCCTGGTGTACTTCGATCGGGACCTGGTAAGTCGAACCGCCGACGCGTCTCGACTTCACTTCGACCGTGGGCTTCACGTTGTCGATGGCGCGTTTGAAAACCTTCAAAGGCTCTTCGCCGGTCTTGTCCCCGATCTGTCTCATGGCATCGTAGAAGATGCCCTCGGCCACACTCTTCTTGCCTTCCCACATCACGCCGCTGATGAACTTTGTCACCAGAGGGCTGCTGTACACGGGATCGGGAAGCACTTCGCGTCGTTCGGCTACTCGTCGTCTTGGCATATCAGTCTCTCGTTATTTTCCTGCACTCGACTCTATTTGCCGGCGCCTGCCTTGGGCCGTTTCGCTCCATACTTCGAGCGTCCCTGTTTGCGATCGGCAACACCTACCGAATCGAGCGTGCCGCGGATCACGTGATAGCGCACGCCGGGGAGATCCTTCACACGGCCGCCTCTAATAAGGACGATCGAGTGCTCCTGCAGGTTATGGCCAACGCCGGGGATGTAGGTTGTGACCTCGATGCCGTTGGTCAGGCGAACGCGTGCGACTTTGCGCAGCGCCGAATTCGGTTTCTTCGGCGTTTGCGTGTAAACACGGGTACAGACACCACGCTTTTGCGGCGAACTCTGAAGCGCGGGACTGGCCGTTTTGTACTTAACCTGCTGGCGGCCCTTGCGAACAAGCTGATTTATCGTCGGCACTGTTTTCCTCTTTAATGCGAGCGCGTCAAGCGCGCAAAAAGGCCCCTTGCCTACCTCTTTCCGGAACCAGTCCGGCAGTCAGCGCAGGCGGCTGCCCTGTTAAAAAATTGATTTTAGGGACGTTCTGATTTCGCTATTTACGCGGCGGGCGTGGATCGTGGCTTCCCTTAAGCCGAAACTTTTCTGTGGCGTCGCATTATGGTCGGGAAGTTTTCCTTCCGCGCGGGTACGCGCTGGAGCAGCGGGCCTTTAGTCCAACCGCGACGCATACCATTTACGCCACAATAACTGTCAAACGACCGTATTGCATGGTCGAGCAACGCCTCCACACCTACAGAACCAACTGGACGTTGCTTATTGCTTCAGACTGCGTGGTCCGAAACGGGAGACTATACGGACGCGGGGTGCTTGTGTCAAGCGGGACGGCCGCAGCAGCGTACTGTTTGAAATTACGGCGAAGGCGTTCGTTGAAATTACGGCGAAGGCGTTCGTTGAAATTACGCCGAAGGCGTTCGCTAATTCGATCCCAGGGTTGCTTCAACCCTGGGATCATCATTTCCATGTGGTTTCAACCCTGAAAGGGTTCGCCGCGATAAACCCTTTTCAGGGTTTTAAGGTCTACTTATGCTTAGTCCCAGGGTTGAAGCAACCCTGGGCTCGAATTAGCCAACGCCTTCGGCGTTAAAATCCAACTGAACCAGTACCGGCCGCAGCACACCCATAGTTTATAGGGCGTCACTTCGATTTGAACCAATTACGAGGCTTTATGGTGCTCGAACCAGCAAAACGTCCCATGCCCATCTTCCAATCTTCGCCCGGTGAACATCGGTAACCTTTGCGCGGTAACGAAACTGGTTGCCGTATTCATCCGTGCGTTTCGAAATCTTGAATTCGAGATGGATTTCTTTCAACCCAACCTGACTTAGGCCTACCAATTCAGACACTTCGGACGCTCCGTTATGGTTGAAGTCAAACCACAGGAGAAGTTTTTCATAGACTGTGTCCCGGTCGTCAATAATCCGGTCGCCGTTTCCACCCTCTGAGAAAGTGTCAAAAACTGCCAGAGCCCGGAATCCGTTTGGGTCCGACGACGGAGGTTGGGATGAAAAATTACCAAAGAGTTCTCGTCCATCGTCGACGATGCCATTCCTGTTCCTGTCCAGAACCAGCCAGGCGTCGTCGGCGCCTGCTTCTGTCCAGGCCAGCCGCTCCTTAACGCCGTCGCCATCGATGTCAAACCATATCCCGGTTGCCGCGTTGGTTAAGGTGAACCCGTTTCCAAGAACGTCGAGCAGCACAGGTGTGGGATCGGAGGCGAAGGTGCAGGTGCAACGGGTCGAATCCCAGAGTTTACCGGCCGCACGGCAACGCTCTTCCGCGTCAGAACCGCAAGCGCCAAGTCCCTGCTCATCGTAATCATCTACGCCATTGCAGTTTCGATCCTCACCACCGGTGGTTTCAGGATCTATAAACGCTCCCGGGTAAACGAGTGGATTCGCATCATTACAATCAACGTCCTCACAGTAGCCGTCCCCATCGATATCGGAAGAGGCCCAGGGATTTCCGTCATTGCAGTCCTGCGGAACACACACGCCATCCCGATCCAGGTCAATACAGCCGGACGTTGGCGTCGGCGTGGGGGTAGCGCCGGGATTGTTTGGAAGCGGTTGCTTCTGAGGACTGGTGCATTCGAATCTGTTGTTGAGGTGCCTGTTAACCATCGCCACATCGTTAGGCTGTACGCTCGGATGATAGGTGGCGGTGATCTGCTTCACGATGGTCATGCAGCCCATCTTCGCGTAGTCGTCTCCTAAACCGAGCGCATGCCCAATCTCGTGCGCAATGAGTGCGGCAAGACGTGCTGGTGAGTAAAGAAGCGCCTGGGGACTCAACACAATTGCCCGTTTTCCTGGTATGACTCTCCCCGCCGCATCCCTGATCGTTCCCGTCCCTGCATCCGTGGTCGGAGGCAGTGCTCCCGGTGGAGCCAACCCGATAATGATATCGGCAGAGCCGATCGATAGCGTCTGCTCCGGCTTGAGAAAATAGCCCGTCGTTTTACCCGCGCCGTCAGTCGTTTTATTCCATTGTTCAGAAGCGCTTGGACTACAGCCACTGCAACCTATCACCGCATTCCAGACAGCCGGGAGCGTTTGCCCGGACGAATTTGCCAGCGATTGAGAGATGCGAACTGTAATTACGCGCCGGCCTGAACCATCGGGAGCCAGCCCGCTGCCCGGCATTGGAACTATGGCCGTCACACATTCCGGACAATCCGCGGAAACCTGAGGCAATGCCGTGACGAGAATTGATAATGCAAGCAGACTTTTGGCGATGAGGACGTGAGGTCTGTTCTTCATATTTAACCGCCCGTGAGAAAAGCAAGTTAGTGGTTCAGTGCCGGGATCTGTTTACCCGGCGTCTATTCACATTTGCATGTGAGCTTGTTCCAATCGCCGCCGTTGTTTATGCAGTACCTGATTACTACGGTGGAGACGGAACACGGAGACGGGGTGGGCGTTACCGCGGGCGTGACGCCTAACGCCTGGCGAAGAGACGCGAGAGAATTGCCGTATCTTTCCGCCAGATCCTGCGCGACTGAGGTTCGCATTTGGGTAAGCGGGACCAGCCGCTGATTTGCATCAATCAAAAAAGCACCGGCAAGACCCGTGCTGACGACTCCCACACCCTTCGAGGAATCAACAGCGAGAAACAGCAGATAGGACTGAGACGTTTGGTAGTCGGAAAAATTCGGATCGACGAGGCTCATTTTGACTCCGCTGACTTCCACCGATCCCCCATACTTGGGAATAAGAATCTCACCTGTATTGAGTGGAAGAAACGCGGCCGGAGCATCCGGCAACGGAGCGCAATCAGCACAACCCACATAGGACTTTTTGGATAGCCACTCCGATATCGCAAACTTGTACCAGGTTCCGATAGTCTGATGCTCGGAATTCCAGACGTAGCTTTTGCTGCTTACCGGACGACCAATAGCTACGCTGTACTCGGAAAGCGCCTGGTCTATTCCACTGACGCCACGGTACTCCCACAACCACGGATCAATATCCACAGCCTGTTTACCTTCGGCAATTGTCGTTTGGGCCAGGGCCTCGAGAGAACCGGGAACGATGGTTACCTGTGATACTGAAGCTCTGGTTCGTCCAATGTTCAGAACGAAAGTTATCCCGGCGAGCGTGAGAATAAACAATGCGAGGAGAATCGTTTTAGTTTTGAGGTTCATCATTTCCTCTCGTTCAGTCGTGCGGACCGCAGGGTCATAGCCCAGCGGGTGAGTAATTAACGGAGAACGACTCGATTTTTGAGCAGTTCGTTTAGCGAGCGAACGATACCACAATCCCACGCCAAACAATTCTCAAAGAATTCTCAAATCAATATTAGGGCGGAGGGTGTTTACGACATCTGCTGGATTAGATACCAGACCCCGTATCCGGCGGCGCCGAGAATCAGGACCACGAGCAGCGCCAGACCGGCCATCACCAGCTTGAACTTTCGATATCGATTCTTATCCGGTGGCGCGAGCGAGCTCTGCGGAAAATATGGTGGTGGTGTGTAGGTGGCCATGCTAGTTCTTCGGAGTCGGCGAGGCGACGCCGCCCGCTTTCTTCAACTCCTCCTCCTTCTGCTGCTTCTTAAACATATCTTCCTGATGCTTCCGCCCCGCGCGAATACGTTTAATCCCCTCTTTCGCCTCGTCCAGACCATCCTGCGCCCGGTAATAATCGGGATCGATCTCGAGCGACTTCGAAAACGCGACCGCTGCCGCATCGTATTGCGCCAACTTTGTATGAGCAACTCCCAGATCGTAAAACACGTCCGGGTCGTCCTCCTTTAGTTTTGTCGCTTCACGATACTCGCGGATCGCGTCGCTGTATTGGCTCAAACCCGCGTAAGTCTGCCCAAGATTGTAATGGGCCTCGAAGTCTTCTTGGTTGTCATCAAGGTACTTCTTATAAGTCTCAACTGCTTTTTTGTACTCCGCTTCGGCCTCTTCGCGCTTCTGGAGCAACTCGTAGCCGAGTGCGAGGCGGAAGTGACCTTCAGCCAGATCCGGATCGAGCCGGACCGCCTCCTGAAACGCGAGGACCGCTTCGGCGTCCTGGTCGTTTCGGTACAATTCCTTACCCTTCGCCAGCAGGTCGCGCGCCCGCGTCCGGTTTCCCTCCAAACCGTTGGACACCGGCGCTGTTGCAGGACTATTATTCGTGCTTTGCTGACCGCCGCGGTTACAACCGACCGTAAATACCAGAAGCCAAACCGCGCAGATTAAGAGAATCGATCTCATCTTCCTGAAAGACTCTGTGAACAAGTAGGTTGGGGAAAGCAGCGAACTTATCTAACGCGAATTCGCTAACGGAGTCAAACCAGCCTGGCGCACACCGGCTCAGTGGAAGCTGAAAGCTATTGCCACTTTCTTCTATCAACAGTTTCTTCAAGAAGTTTTGTAAGGAGTGCAAATGCTAAGAAATCAGTTACGGCTGATCGGATACGTGGCGCCACTTGCCCTGGTCGCCGTCTTATCCACGCCGCAGATTATGGCCCAAACGCGAACTGTCTCCGCGGCCAATGCCCCCCTCTCTCTGAGTTTAACCTCTGACACGAACATCGTCAGTGCCTGCTCCAGTGAAGGAGCACCGAAAGTTCGCCTGGCGGCACAGGCCATTTCACCGGGCGGTTATCCAATCAAGTACAAATGGACGACGAGCGCCGGAGCGATCACGGGTGAAGGCCCGTCGGTGACGTGGAACCTCGCCGGTCTGAAACCGGGTTATCACAAGGCATCACTCGATATCGAAAGTGTCGGCAGCGAGGGCTCCTGCCAGGCGTTCTCATCGATCAGCGTGCTCGTAAATCCGTGCGTGCCGATTCAACCAATGTGTCCGGCCATCGAAATCGTCTGCCCGACAAACGTCGCGGATCGACCAGCCTCTGACGTTCCGCGCGAGTGCCACTGGCGGCAATCCATCAAGTCCGCCTGAGTATCACTGGACTGTCTCGGCGGGAACGATCATGGAGGGACAAGGAACGAACACGATCAAGGTCGACACTACAGGACTGGCGGGACAATCGGTCAGAGCCTCGTTATCCATTGGCGGATACAACCTCGAGTGCGCCCCTGATTGTGGAGTCACGATTCCTCTTCCGAAACTAACCAGCCGCCGGTTCGACGAGTTTCCCGACATCTCTCGTAACGACGAAAAAGCACGACTCGACAACTTCGCGATTGAACTACAAAACGATCCGACGGCTACGGCCTACGTGATCGTCTATCCCGGTAAAAACGGCAAACGCGACGACGTACAGCATCACGCGAGTCGCATCGTCGAATACATGGTTAACTCACGCGGTCTTGATCAGCGTCGCATCGTAACCCTGGTTGGTTCTCCGCGGGATGCGTTGTTCGTCGAACTCTGGATTACTCCACAGGGAGCACCAGCGCCGACTCCATAAGCTGAAACCAAATCATCAAACCGAACGCCGCGGTTCTACCAGCCGCGGCGTTTATTTTTGCGGCAAGTCTCCCCTCGGTATCAGTGTTGCCTTATAATCTGCCGACCCGAGAATGGTCAGTCTTATGCGTGTTAATGAGACGCGTTGATAGGGGTTTGTACCAGAAATTTACAGCTGGGAGACACAACTAATGTTCCGCACTAAATCACGGTATTGGTCCGTCTATCTAATGGTCCTGATGCTCGCACTGCCTTTTGCAGCAGCGGCCCAGGACAAAGATCAAAAAGAAGAAAGAGCTTACCGGCAAGCCGGTTTTCTGGCGCGAACCGACCGACATCGAGAGTCGCAATCTACTGCTTGGCGCCGGCGGTGAAGCGATGAAGCCCGACATCAGCAAGTTGACGTTCATCGAGCAGAAGACGGGCGGATACTCAACCAAGTATCGCGTACGTGATGCCAAGGGAAATGAGTGGATCGCGAAGATTGGCAAAGAAGCGCAACCTGACACCGCTGCCAATCGTTTGTTGTGGGCGCTCGGTTACGAAACCGAGATCGCCTATCTCGTTCCGAAAGTAAAGATCGAAGGCAAAGGCGAGTTTGAGAATGTTCGCCTCGAAGCCAGGCCCGCTGAAGTAAAGCGAGCCGGAAACTGGATGTGGGAAAGTAATCCTTTCAAGGACACTTCCGAATTTCGCGCCCTGAAAATCCTCATGGTGATGATTAACAACTGGGACATGAAAGACGATAACAATGAAATTCTAGCTGTACGCGGCGATACCACCGGGGAGGGAGAGTTACGTTACATCATCAGCGACCTGGGCGGGTCATTCGGAAAGACGGGCGGCTTTTTCGCTCGCAGTCGCAACAAGCCGTCTGATTACGTAAAAGCTGACTTCATCAAAGGAGTCAAGGGCGACATGATCGACTTCGCCTACAGCGGCAAGAACCAGAAGCTGTTTGAGGGCATCACGGTCGCGGATGCTCGCTGGTTGAGTAACCTGTTCAAGCGTTTGAGTGACGAGCAGATCAAGGACGCGTTTCGTTCGGCGAACTATTCAGCGGAAGAGGTTGATATGCTGGCTGGTGCGATGAAGGAACGAATCAACGCGCTTGCAAATCCAGGCGCTGTTGTAGCCAAGGATAATTAGGAACTGGAAAGCGGGGGCAAGCCACCCTTCCTTACTTGTTCTATTCAGCGTTCAAACAGGAACTCAAGTAAGCCTGGATGGAACAAATCAGCCGAAATAAGAACAAGTAAGGAAGGGCGGCTTGCCCCCGCCTCTTATCTCACGACGTCGATGGCAATCAGTTGCTGACCCGAAATCACAAAGTCAGCGGGCGCCAACTCCATCTCGTACACCGGCGACAAAACCGTCGGCGTGTAACCGCCTGACGTGCGATCGCTATTCAAAGTCGCCACTACCGACGGAGGCAGGCTCGGCAGCTCGCTCGTTCCAATCACCGCACCGGGTGTAATACGGAACAGCTTCACATACAGGCGATCACTCTTCTTCACTGTGTTTATTGCTCTAACCAACTGGCTGAGGTCCTGCGGCACAAACGATTTCGCCGGCGAACCTTCTTGCAACGCACCACCATCGCCGACAAACACAAGCAACTGACCAAGCGCCGCGTCTTCAGGAATCTGCACCGGAATTCGCTGCACAAACTGTTTACCCGATTCGGTTCTTACGTAAGCCTGCACCTCGATCTTTTCACCACGACGCACTTCCGTCCGATCGAGCGTGATGCGCTCGAGCGTGCCCGCGTACTTCGTCTCTGATGAAGAAATATCGAGCGTGATTCCATCGAGCAAAACGTCCTCAAAACCGCTCGCCAACAACGAACTCACCGGCGCGGCAACGGATCCCGCCGCCAGTATCGGTGAATTGCTGGCGGAGAAACGTCGATCGATCTTAATCGTTTCCTGTCCCTTAACTCGAATCTCGCCCTTCATCGTGATTGTCGATTCACCCAGGGCGCGCTCGCTCGAAGTAATCGTGTTGAAGAGCGTGATGTTGAGCAGGAGGGGCGTCAAAAACGCGTCGTTCGCGATTTCGTAGGAATAAGTCTCGGTTCGATCGCGGCTGGTGTGCAGGTTGACCTTAACGGGAATCATCTTCGGCGCCTGGCGCAGCAGACCAAAAATTCCCGACGCGCGATCCTGCGAGATAGCGCCAACCATTCGCCCGGGCACCGCCAGCTTGAACGAATTATTGATGTTGGAGATTACGGTTACGACAGACGATTCGGACATCGGCATGTCTGAAGCGCCGAGACTCAGGAACGGGTGACCAAACGCATAAATTCGATCGTTATCACGGAGGGTGACGGTTCCGGCAGCAGCGAGCGAATAGTCGCCGCGCACGAGTTGCACGCTGATCGAACTTCCCGGCGGAAACGTGTTTCCGTTTACTTCGGCAAGCGGCGTAATGGCGGCTGAACCACCCGCGCCCGAAACCGGCAGCAAACCACTTGCAACCAACTGAGGCGCGAACGCCGATAACGACTCCTGACTGATACCGCTGAATACGAGAGGCGTCGCAATCGGAGTCATTTGCTGACCCAGCAACGGCACAAGGGGCGAACCGGCAGAGACCGGCGCCAGAAGGTTAATGGATGAAACGGCCGGTTTCGGCAGATTTGGTTTCCAGTCAGTGCCGGCGAGTTGCGAAAACGAAACGACGCGCGGCTCTTTTGGCTTAATGTTTTCCGATCCCTTATCGAAGAGATCGATCATCTGCTTGATTGGCGTGATACCGGCGATCGGTTCTTTCGAAAAAGGAAAACTAAACGCGATTGCGCCGACAATCTTTCCGTCGATGTAAACCGGCGAGCCGGACATGCCGGCAAAGACGCCTGTTTTTTCGACGTTTGCGCCGCTGAGTTTGGCGATAATGGCTGATTGGCGCGGGCCGGGAAATCCGGGCAGCACACCGAGGATCTCAACGCCAAACTCCTCGGGTTCAGTGCCACTGAACACGGTTCGCGCGGATCCTTTCATGCCGGGACGCAGATCTTCGAGAGCGAAAAGTTCCGGACCGTTAACCTTAGTCGCGGCCGGCTTTTGAGCCAGAGCGACGGTCGCGAGTACGGCGATGAATAGTGCGGTAAAGAGAGGGGTAAATCTTTTCATCATAAAGGACTATAAACTTCGCCTGAGAAGGCGGTCAAGAAAACCTGTTCATCGCCTGGAAGCCGGCGCCGGGTCGACCGTACATTCGCATTTCAATCGGCAACCAATTCTGTGTACCCTGTGGATCTCGTGAGCGCTCTGGACCAAACTCAAGCCTTCATCCTCGCCGGTGGCGCCTCGCGCAGAATGGGCACTGACAAGTCACAACTAACTATCGACAATCAATCCTTCACCGAACGTATCGCTGAAACACTGCTGAAGATCACTGATTCGGTATCCATGGTCGGTACCGCACCGGAAAACTCGTCACTTCCAACCGTCCCGGACGTCTATCCGAAATGGGGCGCGCTCGGCGGTCTTCACGCCGCGCTTCATGCCTGCCGGCGAGAGTGGGCCATCGTGACCGCTTGCGACCTCCCGTTTCTCACCGCGAAACTGTTCCTGTTGCTGGCAGAACTCCGAATGGACCATGATGCAGTTGTCCCAATACAGCAGGACGGACGGCCGCAGCCTCTCGCCGCGCTATATCGCGTCAATCCCTGCCGTCAACGCGCGGCGGAGCTAATCGAAACGGGACAACGACGACCATTGGACCTGTTGGAGGCAGTCAAAACACGTTGGGTTGCATTCGACGAAATCAGGAATCTGGATCAAGCGGATAAGTTTTTTGTTAACATCAACACGCCGGAAGACTATTATGAAGCGACCCGAGGTCACTCACACTAATGCCGCCCCGACGAAGAATTGGTAAAAGGCTGGTCAAGTCTTTCCTGCCGATAGCACTCGTAATCGTCCTCGCTATCGTGGGCGCGCTTTCATTTCTCGTCTACTGCGTGTCGCGGCCTGACAAACGGCCTTATGTTGTCACGCCCGAATCGTTCTCGAGAATCAGCGGCCGCGCGATAAAAGTTACCGATGAAACCTGGCCCAACCTCGATGGCCGAAACGCCCGCGGCTGGTTGCTCAAAGGCGCCGAGGGCGCGCCCGCGATAGTGTTATTGCACAGATACGGCGGCGATCGTTCCTGGCTGTTCAATCTCGGGGTAAAAATCAACGAAGCAACTAACTGTACGATCCTCTGGCCCGACCTGCGCGGTCACGGCGAGAATCCACTCATCAAATGGAGTTCTCTCGGTGGACACGAAGGGACGGATCTCGTCGATGCGCTTAAATATCTTCGCACTCTCAAATCAGAAAATCAGAAGACGCTCGTGGGCGAGAGTTTCGGTGTGTATGGGGTTGAGCTCGGCGCGTACAGTGCTCTAAAAGCAGCGGCGACTGATCCTCAGATCAAAGTCATGGTTCTTGATTCGATTACGAAATCACCAGGCGACTTGCTCAACACCGCTGTCGCTAGCTGTGTTGGAGTCGACAATGGGATGGTGCAGTACTCTTCGGGTCTGGCGATGAAACTTTACCTGCTTGGCGCTTACGACACGACGAGCGCGTGCGACTTCGCGAAGTCGATGCGCGACCAACGTGTGCTGCTGCTGTCGGGCGCCGAGGCGGGAAGTCTCCGAGACGCAACTGCCGCGCTACAGAGTTGTTTCCCGACGCCGGCAAATGTCGAGACACGCACCGATCTTCCGTTAAGTGGTTTCAGTCTTCCATCCGCAACAGGCGAGCAGGGTGAAGCCTACGACCGCGTAGTAATCGAATTCTTTGCTCGCAACCTGCGTTAATCTTGAAAATCCTGTAATCCTGTCAAGGCTTCCACCCCAGCACCGCGGTCTTCCCGTTATCCCCGATAACTTCAATCCCCCTCGAGCTTCTGAAATTCTCCACATACTCAACCGGAATAAAAACCAGAAACCTTCCTCCACGCGCGCGCGCTTCATCCGCCGACATCTCGTCAAACGTCAACACTTCACCATCCGTGTCATAAACAACCCTGTCGTATGCATAAAACTGCGCCGAGCGATCGTCGCCCCGCTGAGCCAGCACTGGCGCGTTCGCATAGCCACGCGCGTCCGCGAGTGTGAGCAGGTCTCGAAGAGATTCACGATGAGCAAACGGCGCTGCAAAGAAGTGTAAGATCACCAGGACAAGCGCAACCGTCGCGCCTGCAATCAGCAACGGCCATTTCGACTCGCGGACAAATCTCAATCGATCGCTCGCGAGGAGGGCGGCAGCAGGCAACGACGGCAGGATGTAACCCGGCAGTTTCGAGCCCGAGAATGAAAAGAAAACGATCGGCAACAGCAGCCACGCGAGGGCAAAAAGACGAACGACGCTCAAGCTATCGTTAGCGCGCCATTCCCAACGCCGCGCTCGCGCTAAGGCAAGGATCAGATGCACCGTCCACGGCAACGACAACATCAGAATGATTACCGGATAGAAATAGACAGGTTGCGGATGGTGATACTTGTTCGACACGTACCGCGCGAAATGATGCTGCACGAAAAACTCGTCTACAAAACTCCATCCATGCTTCGCGATGACCGGTCCATACCAAATTGCCGAGACCGCAATCGCGAGCGGCACTCCCCAAAGCAAACTCAACCACACAGTTCGCGACGGCCATGAGCGTCGCAGAATGTAGTAAGAACCGACGACGCCAAACGGGATCACAATCCCGACGAGTCCTTTCGCCAAAAGCGATAAACCGACAAACGCGTAGAACCCAATCAACAGCAGCCGCTTGTTGCGAACTGTTTTTGCGAGTTCGTGTAGAAGAAAAAAAGTAAGCGACCAGGTTGTCGTCATTGTGACAACAACATCGAAGCTTGCAGCACGCGAAAAAACGATCAGCCCGAGGCAGGTCGCCATGACCAACAGACCCCAAAACTCAAAACCTCGCGTCTCATTCAGAGACTTATCGACCTCGCGTCCAATCAGCCAGACAGCAACAATCGTCAGCACGCCGCAGACTGCTGGTCCAAGACGCGCCGCCCACTCGCTCACGCCGAATATCCTGAACGACGCGGCGATCAGCCAGTAAAGCAGCGACGGTTTCTCAAACCACGTGTGCCCCCCAAGCGTCGGCGTGATGAAGTCGCCCGTCAAATACATCTCGCGCGCGATCTGCGCGTAGCGCGGCTCGTCCGGTCCAAGCAAAGGCAGCTTGCCCAAACCGTAAAAGTAAAAAGCGGCGACGATAATAAAGAGGAAAAGATAGACGCGCTTGGCAAGCGTTGAAGGTTGCAAGTATATTCGGCTCCGAATTCGATTGTAACAATGTTACGAACAGCCGTCATTGGAGTTGGTAGTCTGGGACGCCAACACGCGCGCATTCACGCGACACTCGCTTCGGAAGGTGTGTCGGAATTTGTCGCAGTGTGCGATCTCAACGAAGAGACTGCACGCTCAATCGGCAGTGAAAGACAGACCGGCTGGACCACAAACTGGCGCGAGCTGATCGGCCGGATAGACGCGGCGAGCGTTGCTGTTCCCACTGAGGCACACTGCGAAATCGCCTGCGGCTTACTCGAATCCGGCATTCACGTTTTGGTTGAAAAACCGATCTCGCGAACGCTCGAGGAAGCCGATCGAATGATACGCGCCGCCGAAAAAGGCAACGCAATCCTGCAGGTGGGCCACCTTGAACGTTTCAATCCGGCGATGATCGCGCTCCGGCCTCACGTTCGCAAACCTGTCTATTTTGAGATCCATCGCGTCGGCGAGTTTACCGCGCGCTCACTCGACATCGACGTCGTGCTTGATTTGATGATTCACGATCTCGACATCGTGCAATGGCTCGTCGGCGAAGAGGTTGAAGTCACGAACATTCACGCCGTCGGTATTGCAATCCTCACAAACAAAGTCGATGCGGCGAATGCGCGTTTGGAGTTTTCCTCTGGCGCGGTGGCGAATATTACGGCGTCGCGAGTGGGCACGGAAAAGATCCGGAAGATGCGTTTCTTTCAGCCTCACGATTACGTGGCGATTGATTACACAACCAAGCGTGCGTCGGTGAGCAGTCTGGAACGTCCGACGGCGAGCGGCGCCTGGCCGGGAGTTCACGTAAAGCATCTCGACATCCTCGACGTCGAGCCATTACGTGCGGAGATAGTTTCGTTTCTGGAGTCGGCGCGCGATGGTTCGGCGCCCGCGGTGTCGGGGCTTGAAGGCCGCAACGCGCTGAGTTTAGCTTTGCGAACGCTCGAGAGAATTCGTGAACACGCGGAACATCCGGGTGTGAGCGAGTTGAGCGTAAATGTTCGCTAACTCTTACTTTGCGCCTTTGCGAGAGAAAGATTTAGAGTTTTCGAATGCCAACGCCGAACGAGCGATTATCGGCTTTTCTTCAGCAGCACATCGACGCCGGTGAATTTCCTTCCGCGGTCTACCTTGTGGCCCAGCGTGGTGAAGTCGTTTACACGGATGCGCTCGGCTATTCCGTCGTCGAGCCTTATCGCGTCGCCAACAAACTCGACACCATCTACGATCTGGCTTCACTTACAAAACCACTCGTCACCACACTTCTCTGCGCGAAGCGAATCGAACTCGGCGAGTTGACTCTCGACAGTTCCGTTTCTCACTACCTCGCCGAATTTGATCGCACGGACAAGCAGGTGATCACCGTCCGTGAGCTGTTGACACACACGTCAGGCCTGCCGGCGTGGCGTCCGCTTTACCTGCTCACCGAAGATCAACCTGATCGTGCCGCCGGGGCAATTGCAAGCCTGGACCTTGAATACAAACCAGGCACACGCGTGATCTACAGCGATCTCGGATTCATCGCGCTCGGGATCCTTTTGGAACGCCTGACCGGACACCAGCTCGCGGACCTGGCGAAGCACGAAATTTTTGAACCGCTAAAACTGCGCCAGACTTTTTTCAATCCGGAGATCGCGCTGCAAACGGGCATCGCCGCTTGTGAAACCGGCAACACGTACGAAGCGGATATGTGCAAGCAGATGGGCAATGAGCCCTATGTGAATTCACGTCAACGTCTGATCTGGGGTGAGGTCCATGACGGCAACGCATATTTTCTCGGCGGCGCCGCGGGACATGCAGGACTGTTTTCGACCGCGGCGGAGGCATTTGCCGTCGCGCAACAGTTTCTCGGCGAGTCGACCATATTGCTGACGCCGCAAACGTGCCGCACGTTTAGTGAAAACATGACACCTGGTTTGGAAGAAGCGCGATCGATCGGGTGGCAACTGGCGGCAACGAAAGATTCAACGGGAGGAGCGGATCTGCCTTCGGATAGTTTTGGACACAACGGTTTTACCGGAACTTCACTCTGGATCGACCGACACGCGCAACGAGTCTTTATCCTTTTAACCAACCGCACACACGCCCGCGCGCTTCCGTTCGCGAACATCAACGCCATACGACGCGAATTCCATACCCTGGCCACCCGATCGCTTCAGCCACAAAAAAGCACATAAAACACAAAATGATTTTCACTAACTGTTCTGTGTACTTTGTGCTTCTTTGTGGGGCTTTGTACTTTCCAGTGGTAGCACGGTGAACGATGTGAGCGCGACCACGACGCGTTCGCCTGGCTGCAAACGCGTCGCGCTTGCTTCAGGCTTCGGGCGCGTGGCGATGATCGACTTTACGGCGCGGCTCTCGGGTGTTTCGGTAGTCAGATAGAACGGCGTGTCGTCGGTTTTACATTCCTCATCCGTGACCTGGTCCAAACGCAAACGGAGACGTTCGTAGGCGCCGATAAACGAGACCTCTTCGATATGAGCGGTGGAAATCCGGTGGTGCCCGGGTCGAAGAAAATCGCCTCTGCTCAATGAAATATCTTCGGGACGGCAGATGATCTTTACGCAGTCGCCCGGCTTAAACGACTCCTTGTCGAGCGTGACAGGTATTTGAGCGGAGCCCACTTCGATAAAATCTTTCCTCACAACAGCGTCAAGAACATTCGCGGCTCCCAAAAACGTCGCGACATACTCGGTGGCGGGACGATTGTAAATCTCAAAGGGAGTACCGATCTGCTCGACATGGCCCACGTTGAGTACGGCAACACGATCGCCGAGTTCGAGCGCTTCCTCCTGATCGTGCGTAATGAAGATTGCCGGCACGTTCACCTTTTTCAGGAGGGCTCGAATCTCGCGGCGCAGGTGCACGCGTGTTTGCGTGTCGAGCGCGCCGAATGGCTCGTCAAATAACAGGACCTCCGGTTTGTAAGCAAGCGTTCTGGCGATCGCGACGCGTTGCTGCTGGCCGCCTGAGAGTTGCGAAGGATATTTCTTGCGGTGCTCTGTGAGTTGAACAAGCGAGAGCAGCTCATTCACCGTCTCGCGGATCTCTTTGCTTTTCCGTTTGCGTATGCGGAGACCGTAGCCGATGTTTTTCTCAACCGTCATTTTTGGAAATAACGCATACGACTGAAAAATAACGCCGACGCCTCGCTCACGCGCGGGCAGGTCGGTCACGTCTTTGCCGTGAAGCATTACTTTTCCGGTGTACGGCATTTCCAGGCCGGCAATGATGCGCAGGATTGTGGTCTTGCCGCTGCCGGAAGCGCCGAGCAGGACCAGGACCTCGCCTTCCGCGACGTTGAAACTGATGTTTTCGAGCACACTGGTCTTGCCGAAGCGCTTGCTGATTCCGATCACACTCGCAGCAGCCGGCGGCGAATCGACGATGGACGGCGCTTCATCAGTTTTGGGGATCAGTGTTTCTTTTGCTTTCACACGCAGACCTCAATCGACGTCCAGCCAGTCGCGAGCAAAAAACAGAACGCTAAAGATCAGGAACGAAAACAGGGCGAGAACGATTGCAATCGCGTTTGCTGCTTCGATCTGGCCTTCGTTGAACTTCGCGAAGATATAGAGCGGAGCGGTTTGTGTTCGTCCGGCCAGGTTTCCCGAGACAAGAATCGTCGAACCAAATTCACCCACGGCGCGCGCAAACGTCAGGAGGGCGCCGGAAACGATCGCGCCTCGCAAAGACGGAAGGGTAACGTACCAGAAGGTCTGCCAACGCGTGGCGCCGATCGTTGCCGAGGCTTCTTCGAGCGAGCGGCTCATCGTGTCAAAGACCGGTTTGATCACGCCGAACGCGAGCGGGAAAGTGACAAAAATATTCGCGAGAATAATCGCGCCCGCGGTGAACATGATTTGAACGCCGTGCGGAGAAAGTAAACGCCCGAGCGTGCCGTAAGGTCCCCAGAGCAGCAGCAATGCAAAGCCGGCGACCGCTGTGGGGATCGCGGTGGGCAGAGAGATGGTTACGATCAGCGCGTTGCGGCCCCAAAAGTTGTAACGCGAGAGGACGTAAGCGGCGAAGAGGCCGAAGATAACGTTGAAGACAGTGGCCCAGAAACTCGTGGCCATCGAGAGTTTCAAGGCGAAGATTGCTTCGGGCGCGGTCAAAGCTGCCCAGAATTTATCCAACCCATTGCTGGTCCCGAAGATGAAAATTGAAGCAAGCGGAAGGAAAACGAGCGGCAGCATCATGAACATGAGCATGCCGATGCTGAGGGGTCGAGCGACGTCGAACCCGCGCACGTGCCGCATTGATGTAACGAGGGTGGACATTTTGTGCTTGGTGCTTTGTACTTGGTATTTGGTCTTAGGACTTTGAATTCAGTTCAAAGTACAAAGCACAAAACACCAGGCACAAAGCCTCACTTTCGCTGCACCTGATCCCGGAAAATCTTCTCAATTACATTCGGATACGCGTTGTCCCAACCGTCAAAGTAATCAATCACAAACGGAATTTCTATGTGTCCAAAATTCGGGTTTGCCTGGTTGAAACTCTCATTCGTCGCCGAGTAGAAGTGAAATTTTACGAATGCCTGTTGTGCTTCGTCGCTCCATAAATACTGCATGAACGCATCGACGACGGCGCGTTTCGCGGAGGTAATATTTTTGTCAATCACTACTGCCGGGTGCTCGCTAAAAATCGTCGATTGCGGCACCACGATCTCGATTGGCGCATTAGCTTCCTTCATCAACAGCCCTTCGAGTTCGTACGTTATCAGCGCGTCGCCGTTGCCGAGTTCAAAAGTGGTCCGAGCTTCGCGCGCCGAACCGGGCGTGGAGATCACGTTTCTCCAGATCGCACGCAGAGTTTGCAGAGCGCGTCCCTTGTCCGGCTCACCCGAATCTCGTGCCGACTTTTTCAACTCCGATCCGTAGATCGCGAGTATCGACCACTGCGCGCCGCCTGAACTCACGGGATCGGGATGGATGAGACGAATTCCCGGTTTCGCGAGATCGGAAAAATCGCGGATTCCTTTCGGATTACCGCGCCGAACGATGATGACGAAGGGCGTCTTGTTCACGATGCCGCGAGCCGGTAGTGACTGCCAATCCGAAGTAACAAACCCGCCCTGCTTCAAGCGTTGCGCGTCCCGCTCAATTGAGAGAATCGCTATTTCCCCGGGCGCGCCCTGTAGAACCTGATTCGTAACTGTTTCCGACCCCGCATACGACGCCTCAAACTGAACCACCTGGCCATGTTCCTGTTTCCACTTCGCCGTGAAGCCGGGAAAGATCGCCTTCTCGAGCGACTCTTTCATGATCGAAAAACCGTAGAGCGTGATGGTGATGTCGCCACCCTCAGCGGTTGGTTTGGGCAGACAACCGACAACCAGCAGCGCCAGTAAGAGCGCGGCAGTGGTGAGAAACGGGACGCTTTGGGGAGTAGTAGTCTTCCTCATTCGTTTGGACAGACTAAAAGCCGCTGCCGCTTATCCTGCTGACCGGGGGTGGCACCGTCTATACCATAGAGTTGGGGCGCGTGGGAAGAATCTTTCCATTTGGAGTGCGGCGGCTTGACGCCGCTTTCGTCTAGAACACACACACTTCCGAACCAAAGCGGCGTCAAGCCGCCGCACTCCAAAATGACAAATGGAAAATGATCTTTTCTGTAGTAATATCCCGCCCAGCGGTAAGCCCTCCCTGATAACTGACGCCGCGAAGGTCAAGAACAATGCGCAGTTCCCTCGCCCGGAGTCTGATCACTTTGCTGCTCGCGCAGCCGTTTCTCCCTCTGGTCTTCGGTCAACAACAGGACACGCGCCCACGACGAACGCAACCCGTCTGGACTCCGCCCGCGGCAACCACTCCGATCATCTCATCGCCCTCGCTTACGCCCTTAAGTGGACCAGAACCGACGATTCGTGTCGCTTTGACTACAGACGCGCGCTCGGCGGTTATCTCCACAACGGGCCAACTGATGAACGCGAGCGGGACCGGCAAGACCATGCTCGCGCTCGATACGTCGCGCGTACGTATCGATCCACGTCTTCTTTCGCCTCTTCCTAAAAACGACGACGACGATGACGATTATCGAGTGATCGTCGGCGCAGCACCGACACGCGAGGAGATTGAAGAGTCTGAAAAAGAGATTCAGAAACTCACTAACGAAGACGCGCACGTCGCTTTCGACACGGAGACAAAAACGTGGGGCCTCGCCATCGGTTCCAAACGTACACGCGCGGAGGCTGAAGAACTGCGCGCACGTCTCGAGGAGCTTGGACTCGACGCGACGATCAATGGACCACGTGCGCAGGCCGGCGCTGCGCAGTCTGCGCCGGCAAGTGGAAACAACAGTCCGGTGCGTTTGACTTCGCGACCCGCTCTGCCGTTACGTGAAGTCGTCGCTTCGTCTACGACGGGTCAAACATTCAGTTCGAGCGCGCCCTTTGCCTTTGCTTCCGACGACGAGAAGAACGCGCCCGTGCGTTTCAACGATCGTCCTTATCGCGGCCGTATTGAAGTGTTTACAAATCTGCGCGGAAACCTGACGGTCGTTAACGAGCTCGGACTCGAAGATTATGTGAAAGGCGTGGTGGCGAACGAGCTTTCGCCCGGCGGTTATCCCGCAATCGAGGCTTTGAAGGCACAGGCGATCGCCGCACGTACTTACGCGTTGAAGAATCGTGGACAGTTTATGGCGCAGGGATTCGACATCCTCCCGACGACGCGCTCGCAGGTCTATCGCGGATTAACTTCCGAGAATCCGCTTTCGAGTCGCGCAGTCGACGAAACACGCGGCGTGGTCGCCACATACATGGGCGAGCCAATCAACGCGCTCTACACGTCCACGTGTGGCGGACGCACCGAAGACTCGGAAAAGATCTTCAACAACGCGGTTCCATACCTGCGCGCGCGCGAATGTGCCGCGGAAGGCGCAACGCTCGATCGCTTTGTGATCAGGACCACGCGCGAACCCGCGGCCTTGCAGGACGAAAGCAACGTTACGCTCGCGCGCGACGTTGGTCTTCTACTTACGCAAAACTTCGGCACGCTGCACGAGCGCGTTTCCGATGCGTGGCTTTCGGGTGACGCAACCGCGAGTGAGGTTCGCCACTGGTTGGCGAACGTGGCTCGCGTCGCGCGTCAGACTTCGCCTGTTACCGGCGATGACGTAAATCGCCCTCCGGCATTTGCAACTGCCTTGTCTGCCGCAGTTTTCGGCGAAAGCAGAGCGGGAACGCTTTTGAACGATGCGGATGCTGATTATCTGCTTGCGGTCAAAGACGCGCGGGATGTTCCGCCGCAACATCGCGCGGACCTGGCGATGCTGCTGCGTGACGGGTTCCTGTCGGCATATCCGGATGCGACGTTGCGACCACGCGCGCCACTCTCACGCGCGCGAGTGCTACACGCGATTGCACGCATACTCGAAGCTCGAAATCTGCTGCAACTTCAGAAAGCAAATGCGCGAGCATCGAGCGACGGACAACTGATTCTTCGTTCGACGAAAGGCAAGGACCAGCCGATCAGAGTTAATCCGGATGCATTTTTGTTCAGGCATCTTGGTGAGCGCCCGCACCAGGTTTCATCCGTGGCGCTAGTGGGCGGTGAAGCGGTTACGTATCATCTCGCGCCAAACGGACAGATCGATTTTCTCGAAGTGAAGCCGGCGGCAAACGGCGCCGCCGCGGATCGAATGTCACCCTTTGCTAACTGGACGAAAGGAATGTCGGTGGGCCAGGTCCAGGCACGCCTGGCACGTGCCGCGAAAGGAATCGGACAGATCGTCGATCTTCGTGTCGCGTCGCGTGGCGCGTCGCATAGAGTGACGGATCTCGAGATCGTCGGCACGAACGGCACGGCCCATGTTCGCGGCGGACGGATCCGCTCGGTTCTCGGTCTGCGAGAGCAGCTCTTCGTCATCGATCGCGAGTACGACGATAACGGGCGGGTGAACGAGTTTATCTTTATCGGCCGTGGTTGGGGCCATGGCGTGGGCATGTGCCAGGTGGGCGCCTACGGCCTCGCGAAACAGGGCTGGTCCACCGAACAAATTCTCAAGGCTTACTATTCCGGGATCGAACTCACGCGTCTGTACTAAACCGGAAATTTGTATGGTACAGTCAGTTCACACCTAATAACGAAAGAAGTAATCATGGCCTCAAATGTCAAACACCTCATGACCATAGACGACCTCGAGGCTATTCCGTACGACGAATGGCACCGGTTTGAACTCATAGAAGGAGAGCTTTACGTGTCTTGTGCACCTGGTATACCTCACCAACTAGTGCTCAATAATCTTCAATTCGAGCTTACGAATTATTTGAGACAAAATCCGATCGGAACTATAGTTCCTGGTCCGGGTGCGGTGTTTAGTAAGCACAACTCGGTCATTCCCGATCTTGTTTTTGTTCGTCGGGAACGATGGGAAACTATCGTCGCTAACAACCGCTTCAACGCCGCACCGGATTTAGTGATTGAGATCCTCTCACCCGGTAGCGGGAACCGCACACGCGATTTCAATCTGAAGCGTAAGCTGTATGAGAAATATGGCGTGCCGGAATATTGGGTACTTGATACCTGGGCCAGGTCGATCACGATCTTCCAATTGAAAGATCACAGGCTCGCCGAACTTACAACTCTCAGAGGAAACGACGACCTTGAATCGCCAATCTTTCCCGGACTCTCGTTAAAGCTCAGCGACATCTTCGTTGTCGTCGACGAGTAGTTTGGAGTGCGGCGGCTTGACGCCGCTTTGGCTTCAATCGCGCATGACTAACAAAAGCGGCGTCACGCCGCCGCACTCCAAAAAGAATGCGGTTCTCACGTAATCAAATCATTGGGAGTCTCCTGCTGCTCGCGCTCATCTGGATTGTGATACTTTTTCGCACGTGAGCGACAGCACAAATGAAACGCCCGTCATTGCGATTGTCGGTCCAACTGCGTCAGGCAAAAGCACACTCGGCATCGAAGTCGCCCTCCAACTCAACGGCGAAATCATCAATTGCGACTCGGTCCAGGTTTACAAAGAGATCCTTGTCGCAACCGCCAAGGTCCCACTCGAAGAACGCAAAGGCGTTCCACATCACCTGATCGATTTTGTCTCCGCCCACGTCAACTACACCGCCGGTGAGTGGGCGCGTGAAGCCGCCAAAAAGATTGAAGAGATTGAAAGTCGCGGACGTGTCCCGTTGCTGGTTGGCGGCACCGGATTTTATCTGCGTGCCCTGCGCCAGCCTTTCTTCGCAAGCCCGGCTACAGATGAATCGATACGCAACCGGCTCAACGAGATTCGCGAAAGACGCGGGTCCGAACACCTTCATCGACTCTTATCGCGTCTCGATCCGAAAGCCGCGGCGCAGTTGTTTCCACGTGACTGGCCTCGTATTCAACGTGCAATCGAGGTTTACCTGCAAACAGGAAAGTCGATCGTGGACCAAAAGCCGGATCGCCAGGAGCCACACGAAAGTTCACGCCGCTTGAGAATCCTCGCGCTGAATCCACCTCGCGATGAGCTATACCAGCGCATCAACGAACGCACCGAAGCACATTTCAAGGCCGGGCTGGTCGAGGAGGTTCAGGACCTTCTGGCCCGTGGCTTCCCACCTTCTTCAAACGCGCTTGGCGCACATGGCTATCGTCGCGTAGTCGAGTATTTACAAGGCCATGCGTGACCTTCCCAGCGCTGTCGAACAGACGAAGCTTGACGTTCGACACTATGCCAAACGTCAATTGACATGGTTTCGCCATGAACCCGGCGTCGAATGGTTTAACGGTTTTGGTGAGGAAAACGCCATTTTGCGATCGATTCTGGAATCGCTGGCCGCTGGGCCGCGGTCCAAATAATCATCTTTCTCTCACATCTCGACGTATCCCTTGTCAGGCAAAAATCCCTGTTGTAATCTCCCTGTAACCACACGCTTTAGAATTCACCCCCGGGTTTTTCAAACATGTCAGACGGCAAACAGGCACCGCAAAATATTCAGGACGCTTTTCTCAACACGGTCCGCCGTGAAAAGACTTCCGTGATCGTTTATCTCCTGAATGGCGCCAAGCTCACCGGTCGTATTCGAAGTTTTGACAAGTTTTCGGTCCTCCTCGAATCCGGCGCCCAGGAACAACTGATCTTCAAACACGCCATCTCCACCATCTCGCAATCGCGACGCGCGACCGGCGAACTACATTCGCAAGCCGGGGCTGAAGCCAACCCGCGCGACGTTCGCCGCCCCGATGTCAACTCGCCTGAAGCCTGACATTCGATTACACTCTCGCGAGCATTTTTCACGTTACTTTTTCACGTTACTAAAGAGGACTTGTGCCCGGAACGTTTATTACCTTCGAGGGTATCGACGGCAGCGGGAAATCGACTCAGTTGCGTCTGCTGGGCAATTTTCTGCGCGCTAACGGCTGCGACGCGTTACTGACGCGCGAACCCGGCGGCACCACGCTTGGTTTGCGTTTGCGAGCAGCCCTGCTCGATGCGATGGAGGAAGTCGATCCACTGACTGAGTTGCTGGTGTTTGCCGCCGATCGCGCGCAACACGTGCGGCGAATGCTGCGCCCTGCTCTCGCGGAAGGAAGAGTCGTGATTTCCGATCGTTATGCCGATGCGACCGTGGCCTACCAGGGCGCCGGACGCGGCTTCTCGCCTGAACTTATTGCTCAGATAGTTGAGTTGGCGACTGAAGGTCTGAAACCCGACCTGACGCTGCTTTTTGATGTTTCGATCGAGGAGTCCACTACTCGGACCACGCGCCGCTCAACCGGAAAGAGTTCGTCGGGAAAGATTGGACGAGATCGCCTGGATATTGAACACGCCGACTTTCACACGCGCGTGCGCGACGCATATTTACAAATCGCGCTCGCCGAGCCCGAACGCGTGAAACTGATCGACACGAGTGGTCCAGTTGAACATACACAGGAACGATTGAGAGAAATTATCGTGCCGTATTTGCAGAGCCGCGGACACCTGACGATGAATTATGTTTGATCAGTTGACGGGAAACGCCCGAGTTAAGACGGCGCTGAAAAAGATGCTCGCGGCGGATCGTTTGCCGGGATCGCTTTTGTTTGCCGGTGAAGAAGGTGTCGGCAAAAAACTCTTTGGGCTCGAAGTCGCGAGGGCGCTGAATTGCCGCACGCCTAAAGGTCATGAAGCATGCGGTGTTTGTCCGCCGTGCATCCGCATCGCGAAATTAAACTACCCGCAACGTGACGACGCTGATGACTGGACGCAGATCATCTGGACCGATCATCCGGACGTCGGACTGGTCGTTGCTCCACGACGCGTGTTGCGCGTCGAGCAGATGCGCCAGATCGAGAAAGAAGCGAACTTTCGACCTTTCGAAGGCAAAGCACGAGTTTTCCTGATCGACGAGGCCGACAAACTCAACGACGCCTCCGCCAATGCGCTTTTGAAAGTGCTGGAAGAGCCGCCAAGGACATCGCACCTGATCCTGATCACGGCGCGTCCGGCAATGCTGTTGCCGACGATTCTTTCGCGCTGCCAGATGATCCGATTTTCACCGCTCGCGCCTGCCGAGATCGAAAGCTATCTGACCAAAAATAATCTGCTTGACGCGAAGACCGCGCGGCTGCGAGCGCGAGCCGCGGGGGGAAGCCTGGGCCGCGCTCTCTCGGGCGATCTCGTGACGTTTACTTCGCAGCGGAAAGCGATGTTGAAAGTGCTGAATGCACTCGTGGTCAGCGAGGATCGAGCGCAACTGCTGCGTTCGGCGGAGCAACTCAACGAAGCGCAGTACAAGGAAGAGTATGAAGAACGGCTCGACGTGCTCGAGACGCTCATTCGCGACGCGTGGATGTTGTCGCTGGGAGTCGAGTCAACTCAACTCGTAAACGAAGACTTGTTGCCTGAACTGGAAGCGATCAGCGAGAAGCTTGATTCGAGTCGTGCGGGTGACTGGATTTTGCAGATAGAAGACCTGCGCGAACAACTGATCGTGAACGTCAATCGTAAAGTGACCACAGATGCCCTGTTCATGGTCATGGCCGGCGACGTTCCCGCCACCAAACGGCCAAAGGTTCGTTAAGCCACCAGTAAGTAATCATTTTCCATTCGTCATTTGCCATTTCTCATTTGTCATTTCGCCGTTGGAGCGCGGAGCGTCCTGATAAATGAAAAATGAGAAATGGCAAATGGTGGATTCAACTTGAAGTGCAACTTTGAAATTGGTGGTTAAGAGCAAGCTGCGGTAGCGTAAGCGTGCTTTTCAACCACCAAGTCAAAGAAGCACACAAATGAGCTACACACAGCTTACCCGCGAGCAACGATACCAGATATATGCCCTGATGAAAGAGGGACATAACCAAACTGAGATCGCCGCGAACATTGGTTACCACAAGAGCACCATCTCACGTGAACTGAGTCGCAACCGCGGCCTGAAGGGCTATCGCCCTTATCAGGCAGATGAACTGGCCTACGACCGTCAATGCGAAGCTTATCGTTCGCGGATTAGCTGGCAGACGTGGCAACTGGTTGAGCGCCTCTTGCAGCAGCAGTGGAGTCCGGAGCAAATCGCCGGGCGCTTAAAACTGGCGAACCAACCAACCGTCAGCCATGAATGCATCTACCTGTACGTCTATGCCAACAAGCGGCGCGGCGGCACGCTGCATCAACATTTACGTAGCCAAAAGAAGCAGCGCAAACGTTATAGCGGCTATATTCGACGGGGCCAAATACCCAATCGCATCAGCATTGATAAGCGACCTAAGATCGTGACTCGCAAAGGCCGGTTCGGTGATTGGGAGGCTGACACCATCGTGGGCGCCCGTCATAAAGGCGGCATCCTCAGCATGGTCGAGCGTAAATCGAAGCTGACTCGCCTGCGCAAGCTGGCTACTAAAGCAGCGGAAGAAATGCGGCAGACAACGGTGGCCCTGTTACGGCCACTGGCCGCTAAGGTCCATACCATCACAGTCGACAACGGCAAAGAGTTTTGCCAGCACGAACAGATCGCCGCCGGCCTGCAAGCACGTCTCTATTTCGCGCATCCTTATGCCAGTTGGGAACGTGGCCTCAATGAGAATACTAACGGTCTCATACGCCAGTACTTTCCCAAGAAGTATGAATTTGCCAGGATCACAAACCAAGACCTGCAACAGGTGGAAGACTTATTAAATAATCGGCCTCGCAAGACGCTTGGTTACCGGACCCCAAACGAAGTATTTTTCAAACAACGATCTGTTGCACTTCCAAGTTGAATCCGCGAATGACAAATGGAAAATAGTTACTTACTGATCGTGACGAGTTCTGGTTCGGGTGGCTTTGCGGCGGCCTCTTCGGCGAGGAGTTTCTCGGTTTCCATCACAAAGGCGTCGACGATATTCTCGCCCGCGACTTTCCGCATCGGTACACCGTCTTTGAAGATCATGCCGACGCCGCGCCCAAACGTGATTCCAAGCTGCGAGTCGTGAGCTTCGCCTGGTCCATTCACGGCGCAGCCCATGATCGAAAGGTGCAGCGGCTCCTCGATGTGAGCCAGGCGGCGCTCGATTTCAGTAACGATACCGACGAAGTCGTCCACGTCGAGCCTGCCGCAGGTCGGACATGCAACCACCGTGACTCCACGCGTTCGCAGTCCGAGTGACTTCACGATCTCCCACGCAACGCGAACTTCTTCCTGAGGTTCGGCAGCAAGCGAAACTCTAATCGTGTCGCCGATGCCTTCGTGAAGCAGTATCCCCAGGCCGATTGCCGATTTCACGGTGCCGCTAAACGAAGTGCCCGCTTCAGTCACTCCGAGGTGAAACGGATAATCGACTTTCTCCGCCAGCAGACGATAAGCCGCCAACGGTCCGATGCACGTCCGAGGCTTTCAGCGAGATGATGATGTCGGTAAAGTCCAGGTCTTCCAGGATCTGGATGTGACGCAACGCAGACTCGACCATCGCTTCGGGAGTGGCGGTCCCATATTTCCTGAGCAAATCCTTCTCCAGCGAGCCGCCGTTTACACCGATGCGGATCGGCACTTTCTGTGACTGCGCTGCGCGCACAACTTCACGCACGCGTTCATGTGCGCCGATGTTGCCCGGATTCAGACGCAACTTATCGATGCCCGCTTCAAGCGCCATCAACGCCAGCTTGTAGTGAAAATGAATGTCGGCGACGAGAGGAACGTCAGGCACGCGTTTGCGAAGTCTCTTTCAGAGCGATCGCCGCGTCGTTGTCCGGAACGGCGAGCCTGACAATCTCACAACCCGCCCGCATCATCTCTTCGATTTGCGCGACAGTAGCGCCCACGTCCGCGGTATCAGTCTTTGTCATCGACTGAATCGCCACGGGAGCGCCGCCACCGATTTGAACGTGCTTAACTTGAACTGCTCGAGTTTTACGCATTGCGGCTATTTTGCGGGAGCTGCTGGCAGCCGGCGGTTTCTCCGGTTCGCGATTCCCGCCGAATGTCTTCATCACGTCATTGGTAATTACAAAAACCATCAACAGCAACACCATGACGAACCCTACTTGCTGAATACGATCGCGAACTGCGGCGGAGATCGACAAACCAATCAGCGCAAGCAGGCCTTCGATCAGGAGCAGGAAGATCGCGCCGCCATCGAGAACCGGGATTGGCAGCAGGTTGAAGATGCCGAGATTCAGGCTCAGAAAGCCGAGCATTCCGAAAACTCCGTCCCACCCAAGCCGCTCAACTGATTTCTGCGCCGCCTGGTAGATCCCAATCGGTCCTGACAGAGTGTTCCGCACGGATCTTTGGCCGGTGAATACCTGTCCGAGGGCTTTTCCCGTCAGGCGCAGGATCTGAAGGTTTGAGTCGTAGGCATATTTTGCCGCCGATGCCAATGCTGGCTTTATGGAGCGGAAATTGTTCGCTAACACTGATTCCCAACCTGCCGTTGACGCGACGTTCACTCGTCGTGAGTTGCGTGTTCTGGCCATTGCGCTCGATGGTGATCGGTATCTTGTTGCGCCTCGTGACCGCGAATGTATTCGGTAACCTGGGCTGAACTCTTTACGTCCTGCACCGCCGATCGAAACGAAGCGATCACCCGGTTGCAGACCCGCCTCCGCCGCGGGCGAACCGACCCCGACTTCAGCAACGACAACAGGCAGTCCACCATAGTCAGGAACGAAATCGAGAAAGCCTGCGGTTTCGCCGTTTTCAGTTCGGGTGGTTGGCGTAATGGTTAAGGGAATCTCAGCGCCATTTCGATTCACGACCATCGGCAAAGGCTTGCCGGGCGAAAGCAGAGCATCGCCGTTGATCGAGTCCCAGCTCGGATTTTCAGTGCCGTTGAAAGAGATGATTCGGTCGCCCGGTTTAAGTCCAGCTTGCTCAGCAGCGCCACCGGATTGAATGTAATAGACCACCGGAGACGGCGTCGCCGGAACGCCATACATCATCGCACCGGCAAACGGAATCGCGAGCGCTGTGAGAATGTTCATGACCGGCCCAGCGAGAGCGACGAGCACTCGCTGCCATCTTGGCCGAAGATTAAACATCTCCTCGGGGGGAATATCCGGCGCGCTCGCGCCTTCGAGTGGCGCGTTTGACTCGTCGCCACCGAGTTTTACATAACCGCCGAGAGGTATCGCGGAAACGCGATAATCCGTGTGTCCCCATCTTTTTCCAAACAAACGAGGACCAAAACCGACCGAAAAAGTCTCAACGCGAATCTTAAAAAGCTTGGCTACGATAAAATGGCCGAATTCGTGAAGGACAACAGCGGAACCAAGTATGAATATGAAAGCAAGCGGATATATTAAATAACTCATTCAGCCCCTTTTCTTAATGTTCTACGTCAAACAACCCCGTTTAGACTCACTCGATTTCGAGTCAGGTTGCACCAAGCGAGTTTACGCGTCCGGTTAAGATAACGTCAAACATTCGTTACGACGGATAATGTGTGCGTAAACTCTGGTCTTTGGTTTTTGGTCTTTGTACTTAGTACTTAGTCCTTTGAAGTAAAATCAGACAAGACCAAAGACCAAAAACCAGAGTCTAAACGGCCGCCTTTGCAAGTTTTTCGATAGCGGCGACGGCACCGATGCGCGCTTGATGATCCGCCTCGAGGATCGTTTCAATGTCTTTTGCAGGCTGATTTGAATGATCGTTCATGACGGTTTCGATTACTTGGGGAATTTCCGTCAAACAGATCCGTTCATGGATAAAAGCGCTGACCGCCTCCTCATTCGCTGCATTCATCGCAGCCGGAAGTGTGCCGCCTTCGCCGAAAGCTCGATATGCCAGGCTGATGCAGGGAAATCGATCGGGATCAGGGGGCCTCGAAGTGAAGACCGGAAACTGCCGTCAGATCCAGCGGCGGTAACTGGCAGGTGTGTCGCTCGGGATACGTCAGCGCATACTGAATCGCATGACGCATGTCCGTAACTCCCATCTGCGCTATCACGGAACCATCAATCATCTCGATCATCGAATGAACCACTGATTCGGGATGAACGAGGATGTCGATCTCTCCGGTCCAAACCCAAACAACCAGTGCGCTTCGATAACTTCCAGAGCCTTTGTTCATCAACGTCGCCGAATCGATCGTGATCTTCGCTCCCATGTTCCAGGTAGGGTGACTGCATCGCCTCAGACACACTTGCGAGTTTCATTTCAGCTTTGTTCTTGGTGCGAAACGGTCCGCCGGAAGCCGTCAGGATGATCCGGCGAACTTCCTCGCGTCGCTCGCCTCGCAAACACTGGTGCAGGGCGTTGTGCTCAGAGTCGACCGGCAACAACTCAGCGCCCGACTTCTTCGCCGCCTGAGTCATCAACTCGCCTGCCATCACCAGTGTTTCTTTGTTCGCAAGTGCGACGCGCTTGCCCATCTCGAGCGCTTTGAGCGTCGGAACAAAACCGATGGCGCCTACTGTTGCTGAGATCACGCAATCAGCCTGTGGATGAGTGGCAACTTCGACGAGTCCAGCTTCACCGGTGACGATGCGCGGCAGGTCGATATTGCGTGCAAACAACATCGCGCGCAGATCGTGTGCGGCAGTTTCGTTATCGACTGAAACTACTTCGGGCAAGTGTGTGGCGATTTGATCCGCGAGTCGTTCGACATTCGTGCCGGCCGCAAGCGCAACTACACGCATGCGAGCCGTCGTTAACGACTCGATCACGCGAAGACTGTTGCAGCCGATGGATCCGGTTGAGCCGAGTATTGCGACTCCTGAGCTGTGCATTGATAACTCAGTCATGCAATCAAGAGGGGGATTAGTAAGTTTCGTGTCGTAGGGGTCGAGTAGATCGATCGTTTGGCCTGACGTCGTTAACGTAGGAGGCGGAACTCACGCGCCAGGCGCTGCCGCTCACCAGCAACAGATCAACAGAAGCGTTAACGGTCTTTCGTTCACCGATCACTTTCAGATTCAGTGTTGCCTCGCCGTTGCCGTTGCCCTGAAGACTTACGCTTCCGGTAACAATACTGCCAAAATCTTTTACTTCTCCGATGTCCAGCTTCAGCTTTTCACTGGTGCGCAAGAAAATCCTTCGCCTTCGCCGCCGCTTCGCTGTTTCCGACCTGGTAGAGGGCCAGACCGACAATTCCGCCAACGAAGAGAACTACCACAAAACCAAGCACGACGACCACGCCACCAACAATCAAAACGATCTTTTTCGTGGTCATCAGGCTTTCTTCTTAGCGATCAGCTATGGAAGTAGAAGCGTGCAAAATAGTAGATGAGTGGCGCATTGAAGAGCAAGCTATCGAGTCGATCGAGTATGCCGCCATGACCGGGAAGAAGATTCGCGGCGTCCTTTGCTCCGGCGCCACGTTTGAGCGCGCTTTCCGCGAGATCGCCGAGAATTCCGACCACCGTCATCACGACTGCGAGCGGCAAAATGTATTTGAGCGGCAGTTCACGAAAGAACCAGAAGTGCGCGAGCGCAGCCATCACGAGCGCCGCCACCACGCCGCCAATCGCGCCCTCCCACGTTTTGCCCGGACTGATCGAAGGCGCGAGTTTGTGTTTTCCGAGCGCGCTGCCGATGTAATACGCGCCCGCATCGGCGCCCATCAGCACGAGAAAGAAGAACGAAAGCAAGTGCGCGGACAAAGTTGGACTCAAAGCCGGTGCGAATCGAAATGAGATGACTGCCGAGCAAGGGCATGTACAGCACGCCGAGAATCGTCGCGCCCGTCGAGGCGATCATCTTGTCGAACGGCGCGCCACGCAGAGTCGCGGCGACGAGAGTGCCGACCGTCAGCGCGATGATCACGAACTGGACCAGCAGGACATTGACGCGCGGATCGTTCTGCAGAGAGATCGTGACGAGGGCTGCTCCGGCAATATAGCCGGCTGCGGGATCGGGTTTTAGCTGCAGCTGTTTGGCGAGCAGGTAAAACTCCCAGAGGCCGAGGACCATCGCGGCCACCGCGAGCAAAACAAACACCCACCATAAAGAAGGGACGAGAATTGAGGCGATCAGGAAAGGTAAGAACTACGACCGCCGTAAGAAGTCGTTTCATTCAGGTTCATAGGTCCTATTGGTCCGAGGGACCTATTGTTTACTTACCACCAACTTCAAACCTCCAAATCGTCGGTCGCGGCGTTGGTAATCAACTACAGCTTCGAGCAGATGTACGCGTCGAAAGTCGGGCCAGAGAGTTTCCGTGACGTAGATCTCGCTGTACGCGCTCTGCCAGAGTAGAAAGTTTGAGATTCTCAACTCACCACTCGTGCGCACCAGCAGATCGAGCTCCGGCAGGTTTCGCGTGTAAAGCTCATTCGCGATGCGCTCTTCGGTGATCTCATCGGGGCGGCTGCCTTCGTCGAGCAACCGTCTGACTGCTGCGCGCGCAGCATCGACGATCTCGGCGCGTCCGCCGTAATTCAGCGCGACGGTCAAGACCATGCCTTTGTTTCGCGCGGTCTGTTCGGTGGCGCGCGCGAATCTCTTTTCTGACGTTTTCCGCGAGGGCGCCGATGCGGCCGATGGTTTGAAACTTGATGTTCTGGCGATCGATCTCGTCGAGTTCGAGCCGGAGGTAACGGCGCAACATGCGCATGAGCGCATCGATCTCATAACGCGGCCGTTTCCAGTTTTCAGTTGAGAACGCGTACAAGGTGAGCGCGCCGAGACCCAGACGCGCGCCCGTATCGACTGCGGCGCGAACAGCTTCGACGCCGGCTTTGTGACCCGCGATCCGCGGTTGGCCGCGTTGCGCGGCCCAACGTCCGTTGCCGTCCATGATGATCGCGATGTGACGCGGCAATCGGTCCCAGGCAACAGCGGCAAGCAGCGCCTCTTCTCGCGTTCCTTTTTGAATTACGCCTGTGAAGTCAGAAAGCATAAGTTTTCGACTTAAATGCTTTAATAGATCGAAAGCACTATCCACGTAGAAGCGCTAATTATTCATAACGCACTGAAAGCAAGGTCAGTCCGCATGCGGGAGCGGTGACGGCGGCTGATGGACGATCTCCGGTCTCGATTGCCTCGCTGATCGCGTCGCGATCCAACTCACCGCGGCCGAGCGCCAGCAAGGTTCCGGCAATTGCCCGCACCATGTAACGCAAAAATCCATCAGCACTGACACGAATCTCGATCAACGTACCGCGCAGACGTTCGTCAGCTCGCGCGCAGTATCTCCAGGCGCGTAATCGTTCGAACACGATCTTCAACGTCTGATTGCGCCGCCGAGAATGCGGTCCAATCGTGCTTTCCCAGAAACAACTCAGCGCCACGCTTCATGCTTTCCAGGTCCAAACGCCGCGCGTCGTGATGAGCATAGCGCCACCAGAACGGCGATATCACAGGTCCATTCACAATGCGATAAATGTATGTTTTTTCAAGCGCGGAGTAACGCGCGTGAAAGTCGTCAGGCACAGCGTCGATGGTCAACACGCGCACGTCGTTACCGATATTTCGCGTTGATCGCTGAGCGAAGTTTCGCGGTGGTTATCTCACGTTGAATCTCAACACTCGCGACTTGTCCTTCGGCGTGAACACCGGCATCCGTGCGGCCCGATCCATGAACGTTGACGCTGCGTCCGTCGATCAGAGAGAGCGCGTTCGTCAACTCACCTTGAACAGTTCTGAGATCGCCCTGGATCTGCCACCCGTGAAAGTCGGTGCCGTCGTACTGGAGGAGGAGTCTGTAGTTCTGATTATTTATCATTTTCCATTTGCCATTTTTCATTTTCCATTTAACAGAACGCTCCGCGTCTCAACGACAATGACAAATGAGAAATGGCAAATGATAAATGGAAAATAATCATTTCTTCTGTGCCCGGCTTCCAGGCTTCACCGCCGGCTCACCCAGCTTACACGCGTCACAAACGGAAGGATCCACCGACAACACTTTCAACGACGCCAGCGACGTTCGCGGCACGCCGACATCCGCGGTGCCGCCAGAACGATCAATGATCGACGCCGCACCTACCACATCCGCCCCGGCGTCTTTAAGTACCTCGATCGTCTCGCGCGTTGAGCCTCCGGTCGTGATCACGTCTTCGACCACGAGCGTCTTTTCATCCTGGTGAAACTGTAAAACCCCGGCGCAGCGTCATCTGTCCAGCGTCTCGCTCGGTCCACACAAACCTCGCTCCCAGCGCCCGCGCCACTTCATGACCGATAACGATTCCGCCAATCGCGGGCGAAGCCACTAACTGAATTGCCAGTCCTCGATAAGCTTCCGCGATCGCGCGTCCCAACTCCTCCGCCCTTTCCGGAAACTGAAGCACGAGCGCGCATTGCAAATAGACCGTGCTGTGCAAGCCGCTCGTGAGTTGAAAATGACCTTCGAGCAACGCTCCGCTCGTTCTGAATTGTTCGATCACTTCTTCAGCGTTCAATTCCTTACCTCGCTTTATACAGGCATGCTACAATCCGGCCCGAATGCCGCCTTATCCCAATTTAGTCTCAGATTCCACACTCGTTCAGGACACAATCGATCTTTTAACGGGCTCGGGCGGACGCGCTGCGGCTTCCGAGATCGTCGACGCCGTCTTCAAACTTTCTCACATTGACGAAGACCTCGCGGGTTTACTCGTAGCCGATCTCATCCGAAACGATCGCCGCTTCAAGATCGTCGACAACAACACCGTCGAACTGCTTGCGGACGATAGCCATTCGCGACTGCTCAAGGACCTGGATTTCGTCGTCGTCGACGTCGAAGCCACGGGCGCCAAGACTCCGCCGAACCGGCTTATCGAACTCGGCGCTTATCGCATTCGCGGCGGACGCATAGTCGATAAATTTGCGTACGCTCGTCAATCCGGAGATTCCGATTCCACGTTTTGTCGCGGCACTCACCGGAATTTCAAACGAGATGGTCCGGCAGGCTCCCGTCTTTGCCGACGTCGCGCCGCAGTGGCTCGACTTCGTCAGCGACTCGGTGCTCGTGGCCCATAACGCGCCGTTTGATACGAGCTTTCTGAATCACGAGATCTCGCGCGTCTATCCCGGTCACCGGATGATAAATCCGCATCTATGCACCGTCAGACTCTCGAGACGCGCGCTCCCGAATCTTCTCAATCATCGGCTCGAGACCATCGCCGAACACTTCTCGATCCCAATCGCCAGCCGCCATCGCGCGGGCAGCGACGCACTCGCAACTGCCGAGATCTTTATTCGCATTCTTACTGAACTCTACGAGACGCACGGAATCAAAGATCTGGGCGCCGCGAGACGCTTTCAGTTTCCGGAACTGGAAATAGGTTAAAAAACTTTCCTCGCAAAGGCGCAAAGACGCAAAGAAAAAACTGACTTATAACTTTGTGCCTTTGCGCCCTTGCGAGGAAACTAATTCCCCGTCTCCAGGGTCCGCTCCACTCTCTTCGCGCCTCGCTTGATCCAACGCTTTACAAAAACAAATAGCACTATCGCTACGACGAGGCCCAATCCAATCCACGGATAATACTTCGCCAGGATCTCTTTAGCCTCCGCGCCGTAACGCACCGCAAAATATCCTTCGAGCAGAAAACGAAAAGCACGCCCGGCAATAATCGCAATCATGAAGCGCAGCAGACTGAAGCGAAATACACCCGCAGTCACCACAAACAACTTGAACGGAAACGGCGGCGGCAGCAGTGTCGCGACCAACACCGCGAAAATGTCGTAACGCTCTATAAGGCCCTTGACGCGTGCCTGTTTCTTTTCAGAAAACCGGTTCAGCGCACGTGCGCCCGCGCGTCTTGAGACGAGATAGAGAATCAGACATCCAAGCGCCGACCCCGCCGTGGCCATGAACGCATAGAGCAACATCCAGCTCGGATTCGCGGTGGACAGTAGCAGCATCAACGCATCCGCGCTGCTGGGGAGGGGCACAAAAGTCGAGTCGAGCAGAGCGACGGCGAACAGGCCGAACGCGCCAAACGTGATCAGGTATTCAGAGAGACGCGTAAGCCACTTCGTAACGGGATGGAGAAGAGATTTCAATCCGTGGTGGTCCTTTCGGGCTCAGGTACTGCGTCAATCTCTTCTTCTTCGAGGTCCCCCAGCGGGTTCCCTTTTCGGCGGCCTCTGACGATCAGGTAGATAATGCCTGCCACGAGTACCAGCGAGCCGACAATGCTGATAATCACAAGCCCGTTATCTTTCAAAAAGAGCAGCACTCTGCGTCCATAAAAAACGGCGAGGATACCTTCGACGTAGTACCGGAACGATCGCGCAATCATCACCGTCAGCAAAAACTTCCAGCGCGGATACTCCAACGCGCCGGCAGTCGCGACGAATATCTTGAAAGGCAATGGCGGCGGAAGAATCGCGGGAATCCCGATCGCGAGAAATCCAAACCGCTCGTAAGCCCGCTCCACACGCTTGATGCTGTGCAGAGGGAAACGCTTGCGCAACACCGCCTGCCCACCGCGTCGCACGATCGTGTAGAGCAGATTGCAACCGATCACGCTGCCGGCAGCGGCAAAGAGCGGGAAATAAAACGCCGCCTTCGGATCCTTGAAACAACGTCCAACGACGAGGTAGTCATTGATTTCGGGCAAAGACAGCAGGGATGAGTCGAGAGCACCGATAATGATCATCGCCGGCGCTGCCAGGTATAGCGGCAGGCCGATGACATTAACCTCCAACCATCTTGCGATCGCGGCTAACCAGTCATACATGCGGCGGTAATAAAAACACAGATGCTGCTCGAAGTCATAATCTGCGTAATTTGCGGATTATTTTACGGGCGCAAAGACGGAAGGGGTGTCGTAAGTGACTCCGACAGTGAAGCCGGAGTTGGGGCTAAAACTAGTGAGACCCTTGATACCGGCGAAGTCGAAGCGCAATCCGGAAGCTCGAATTTGCATTCCAAGCCTTGCCTCTGCCTGCGACTCTGTACCGAGCGGGCCGTTGCCGGGACGTGTGTTGGCGCGTCCGTTTACTTCGCCAGCGATGCTGAACTGTTTGTTGAGGCGAAAGATTCCAGCCGCACCGTAAGTGATCACATCGTTTTGTGAAAACAGTTCGGTGGGCGCGGTAAGAATGGCAATGCCGAGATTCCCGAAAGTATTGAAGCGTCCGTCGGGTCCGAACTTTTTCCCAACCAACACTGAACCGAACGCGTTTGTCTGGTTAAGACCGATGCCGCGGGCCTCGTTCGAGTTTGGGAGTTGCACGCCGAACCGAAATCCGAGGGAAGGGCCACGGCGCGTTTCGTTGCGAAGTTTGAATTTGGCTGCGAGCGTGAAGTCGCCGGTGTCGTTGGCTGAATTCGCACCGGGCGCGAGTTCGAGTGGAATTGCGGAGACACCGCGCGAATTTATGCTGAGATAGTTCTGGGCGACGCCTTCGATTTGAAACTCGACATTCGGACCCATGCCGAAGTTGATTCCGATTACACCGACGCGCGTCAGATCGCCTCTGATACCCGAGACCGTGTACTTCGCGCCCTGCATGAAGTCGATGCCGGCTTCAATCCTGATCGTTCCGGGTGGAATGATGTCTACGTCTTCGGTGATGAGCGGGCGTTGCTGTGCGTTGACGGCCGCGGCTAAACACATCATTAAGAAGACGACTCTGATCATGGGCTGGAATTCTAGAACAGGATTAGAGGATTCACAAGATTCTTAAGATTAATTCCTGATCGAATCATGTCAATCTTGCAAATCCTGTAATCCTGTCTGAGAATCTCACTTATGCGAACATCGGCACTCCTCTTTCTGGTCCTTCTTTGTCTTGTAACCTGCGCAAACGCTCAACCGTTACAGATCAAAGGCATCAAAGAACGCATCACGATCCATCGGGACGAACGCGGGATCCCGTACGTCGAAGCGCAGAACGACGAAGATCTCTACTTCGGACAGGGCTACGCAACCGCCGCCGATCGATTGTGGCAAATGGATCTGTTTCGGCGGACTGCGCGGGGCGAGTTAGCGGAAGTGCTCGGGGCCGGACCAGGCAACTACGTGTTGGAGCAGGACAAACTTCATCGCACCTACGGTTTTAGCCAGGCCGCCGAAGCCGAGTGGGCGAAAACTTCCGCACGATCGCGCACGCTACTGGAAGCATATGCGCGCGGCGTCAACGCTTATGCTGCCTCGCTCGATCCGAAGTCGATGCCGCCCGAGTTTCAACTTCTGCAATACAGCTTTCGTCCCTGGACGCCGACCGACTCCTTCGTCGTCGTCAAAATATTTTTCGAAGCGCTTTCTGACACGTGGCGGCTGGACATCATGCGCCAGACACTCTCCGTTTTACCGGCGGATAAACGCGCCGAGTTGCTGCCGGAAATTTCGCCGATCGATGTACTCGTCGTCGGAAAAGACACGCGCACAAAGACAAAAACAGCGAGGGTAAAAGCCGAACCAGTTTCTGCCGAGACACTCGCGAAACTCGCCCACAACCAGGCCGTCGCCGCTGCCGCACTCGATCGCATCGGCTTTCACACTGACGCACTCGCCGCCAGCAACAACTGGGTCGTCAGCGGTAAGCGAACCGCCTCGGGTAAACCGTTGCTCGCCAACGATCCGCATCTTCGTCCGACCGCTCCGTCGATCTGGCACATGATCCACATGAGCGCGCCCGGCGTGCGCGTCGCAGGCGTCGGCACCCCCGGAATTCCCGGCGTGATTCTGGGTCACAACGAACACATCGCCTGGGGCTTCACTAATGTCGGACCGGACGTTCAGGATCTCTACATCGAGAAGTTTGATGCCAACGATCCCAAACGTTACCAGACGCCCTCGGGTTGGCAGGACGCAGTCGTCCGGCGTGAAGAGATTAAAGTCAGAAAAGGATTTGTCGGGTCGGAACACGACGTCGTCACACACGAAGTGACCGTCACGCGCAATGGTCCAATAATTTTCGAAGGGGACGGCAAGCGTTACGCGCTGCGCTGGACGGCTCTAAATCCGGACAAGAACAACGGCGATCTTTCATACGCACTCAACCGCGCGCGCAATTGGAAAGAGTTCAACGCCGCGCTCGAGTCGTTCACCGCGCCAACGCAAAACATCGTCTACGCGGACGTCCAGGGCCACATCGGTTATCACGCGGCGGGCGTGGTCCCAATCAGGAAATCGGGCGACGGCAGTGTTCCCTACGACGGAGCGACTGACGCAGGCGAGTGGAGCAGCTACATTCCGATTGCAAAGCTGCCGGCGCTTTTCGATCCGCCGTCAGGAATCATCGTCACGGCCAACCAGCGCATCGTCGGCACGGACTATCCGTACTTTCTCTCTCATTCGTGGGCGCAACCCTATCGCGCGCGCCGCATTTACGATCTGCTGAACGAGAAACCAAAACTCACGACCGAAGACTTCCGTCGCATTCTCGGAGACGTCTACTCGATCGCTGGTGCGTCGTTTACGCAGGAAGCGTTGAAGGTGCTGCGGCCAAAGCTGACGCCACAGGACGAAAAGCTGCGCGCGACGCTCGACGCGTTTGAAAAGTGGGACGGCCGAGTCAACGCTGAATCGGCTGCGGCTCTCATTGCTTCGCAGATGCGGCTCGCTGCCCGTTCAAAGATGCTCGCAGCCGCGCTTGGTCCGGATCTGGTCAAGACTTATCAATGGAGTAACTTCGATGTAACTCTCGATCGCATTCTCAAGGAGCAGCCGGCGAGCTGGTTGCCGAAAGAGTTTGCGAGCTATGCGGATCTGCTGCGCGCCGCGCATGACGAAGCGATCAACAATCTCACGCGAAGGCTCGGCGCCGATCAGTCGAAATGGACGTGGGGCGCTTTTGCGAGAGTGAGCTTTGCGCATCCACTCAGCGGAGCGCCGTTGATTGGCGCGATGTACACGATTCCTACTTTCCCGCAAAACGGAACGGGAGGTTTGCTCGGCTCGACTGTAAACGTCGGCGCTGCTGTATCGATGCGTTTGATCGCGGACACGAGCGATTGGGACAAGACGCAGCAGGGAATCGCACTTGGCCAATCAGGGTCGCCGAAGAATCCGCACTGGAGCGATCAGCTTGCAGACTGGCGTGCGGTGACGCCGCGTGAGTTTCCGTTTACCACCACGGCAGTGACGAAGGCGACAAAGGAAACGATTGTGCTTGAGCCGGCTAAATGAGTCGCAAAAAGTGAGCGAAGCATTGCGCATTTTCTGCGCGGTTGAGCTTTCCGAAGAGGTGCGTGCGCGCATGCAGGAGCACATCCGGCAATTGCGCGAGACGGTTCCTGATGTTGCGGCGAGTTGGACTCGGGTTGAGAACGTTCATCTGACATTGAAGTTTTTCGGGAACGTTGCGGTGGAGAAGGTTTCGACGATCGCAGCGGCGGCGGCGCGAGCGGTCGAAGAGTTCTCTGAGTTTCAGATTGGCGTTGGGCACACGGGCGTGTTTCCGAGGCCGAGTCGACCGCAAGTGCTTTGGATCGGGGTGAGCGATCCATCGGGTAAGTTGTCGGCTCTGCAACGGGCGGTGGAAAGGGAGTGTGCGATCGAAGGATTTGAAAAAGAGGAACGCTCTTTCCGGCCTCACTTAACAATCGCACGACTAAGAAAACCGGAAGGCGCCAAACAGATCGCCGACACTCACCTCTCGATGAACTTCCAACCCGCGGAAATTACGTTGAAGGAACTGATCGTCTTTCGCAGTGAGCTGAGCAGCAAAGGCTCGAAGTACACCGCAATTTCACGCCATCTCTTGTCTTGAATCCGATTTCCCTCGCAAAGACGCAAAGGCGCCAAGGAGAATCAAAGTTTCCTTTGCGTCTTTGCGTCTTTGCGAGGAAATTCTCCTTCCCGCTCAGCTTACCGCGGCAACTCCCGCGGCCGTGGCGGCATGGGTGGCTCCTTATCATCCTTCTCGCCTGTTTGTGACAACACTTCCTTGATGGCGCCCACACTCGAGAGCATCGCCGAAGTCTCAATCGGCATAAAGATCACTTTCGAGTTATTCGTGCGCGTCATGTCGCGCAGACTGTCGATGTAGCGGGTCGTGATCAGGTACTGACCTGGGTCACCTCCGGGAATCGCCTGCGCGATTCGATTTATCGCCTCCGACTCAGCTTCAGCATTCCGCAAACGTGCTTGCGCCGCGCCTTCCGCTGCAAGTATCGCCGACTGCTTTTCACCCTCAGCGCGCGTCACAGCGGCCTGCTTCTCACCCTCGGCACGCGTGATCGCCGCTTGCCGATCGCCTTCAGCCTGCAACACAAGGGCGCGCCGGTTTCGTTCGGCCGTCATCTGCTTCTCCATCGTGATGCGCACATCCTCAGGAGGATTGATGTTCTTCACGTCGACGCGCGTCACCTTTACGCCCCACTTGTCGGTCGCCTCGTCAAGAATCAAACGCAGCTTGGAATTGATCTGATCGCGTTGCGAGAGTGTGTGGTCCAGGTCCATGTCACCCATCACAGCGCGCATACCCGTGATCGTCAACTGCACGATACCGCCCACCAGATCGTTCATTTCGTAAACGGCTTTAACCGGATCGGTAATTTGCCAGTAGACCACTGAATCAACATGAATCGTCACGTTGTCGCGGGTGATAACCGGCTGCGGCGGGAGGTCGATGTACTGTTCGCGCAAATCGATGGACGTTATCCCCGGCCGGGTGTTGGTCCAGTAAACCGCCCGAGGCTTATCGAGAAACGGCACCAGGATGTTGAGTCCGCTGTTGGCGACTTTATCAAATTTTCCCAGGCGCTCGACGAGCATCACCGTTGCTTGCGGCACGATCCGGATGGTCTTTGCCGCAATCACCAGCATCACTAACGCGATGAACCCGAAAAACAGGAAGGCCAGAAGTGGTTCCATAATCGACTCCAATCCACAGACTACGCAGATTATATATCCTGATGGGCGGTTAGCGCCCTTTCGACAATCTCCGCTGCTGCCAGAACCATCTCTTCAGCGAACGGCCGGCCCACGATCTGCACGCCGATCGGCAGCCCTTCACTCGATTCGTCCGGCAGGTACCGTCACGACAGGCAGGTCGAAAACATTAAAGGTTTGCGCATAACTGAAGGCGCGAAATGTTCCGAAAGTGGCTCCGCGCACTGTCACTTTCAACGTGTCGTGTTCGTACGCGGGCGTTGCGCCAACCGGAGCGACGATGATCGGCGTCGTCTCCATCCAGCGAAGCAGTTCTTCACGCAGACGATCGCGCTCCATCCAGTTAGCGATGTACTGGTCCAACGTTGGCGGCGCGGCATCATCGGCAGTTCGCCAGTCGCCAGCTTACAAATGAGCCTCCCTCAGTCTCTCGACCTGCGTAAATTTTTCGAAGCTGGACCACAGACGCACGCGAAAACAATTTCAGCCACATTTCGTTTCCACGTTCGACGTGCGGCGGGCGATGTTCCTCGGCGATTAGTCCGGCAGTCAGTTAAAGCAGCGACTGCATTTCTGACTGCGGCAGCGGTGTCGCCGGTTACGGGTGCGACGCCGTCGTCGGTATACCACGCGAAGCGCACGCCTTTTAACTCGTAAGAGCGTAGCGGGTGCTCGTCTCCGATCAACGCACGAAACAGCAAGCGCAAGTCGCCGACGTGTCGCGCCATCGGTCCAATAACCGCGCCAAGTGAATATGGACCAGTACTCGGCGGAAACTGTCCTTCACCAGGCACGCGGCCGGTCGTCGGCTTCAATCCACAGATTCCACAGAAGTGCGCCGGAATTCGAACCGATCCGGCGAGGTCGCTTCCAAGTCCACCCGGAGACATGCAGACTCGCAATAGCAGCCGCCTCGCCGCCGCTCGAACCACCCGGCGTCAGCTCCGCATTCATCGGATGATTGGTGCGGCCAAAAACGGGATTATCGGCGTTGTAGTCCATCGCCATTTCCGCGGCGTTGGTCTTTCCGAGGATGATCGCGCCGGCTGCTTTAAGACGCGCAACCGCGGGCGCGTCTGTTTGCGGAACATAATCGGCACGTATTTTCGAACCGCTCGTCGTTCGCAGACCGGCTGTTTCTATCGTGTCTTTAATCGTGATCGGCACGCCGTGCAACACCCCCGCGCTGTCCCCGCGCATCAAGCGCTGCTTCAGCGACTTTTGCACGCTCGATCACATCGGGCGCGAGGGTCACGATCGCATTCAGCGCCGGGTTCAACTCTTCGATCCGGCGCAGATGCGCCTCCGCAACTTCAACCGGAGAGACACCTCGCGCTGGCGAATCATCGCAGCTATCGTCGCGAGTGGTTTTGCAATCAAATCATCCACTTAGTTCTTTCTTGGCAGTGCGGTGCCTTGGCACTCGCTTTCGAACCATAAGCGCCTGATCAAGTCGACGCACTCCAACGTTTTGAATTTCATCAACTTCTCAATATAATTCAATTGCTCTGTACAGACTCATCAACAACCTGCCTGATCGACATCGACTCGCGTCGCTGTCAAAGCTTTACGGCAAAGGAGTGCATTCTTGGCTATTCGTTTGAGCAGGACTTTCATCTTGCGCAAGCTGCATCAGCTTTCCGGTATTTTTCCCTCTCGGAATCTTTCTTTTAGAACACTTTTACACCAACTCAAAGGCGCTGTCCGGCCCGGGCGACTTCAATAACGCCGTCGACGATCTGCAATCGATTCCCTACATTCTCTTCGTCGAGATCGGCGGCATCTTTATTCCGCTCATCTATCACGCCGTTTACGGCCTGGTGATTACGATGGAGGCGCGGCCAAATAACCTCGCATATCCATATTCACGCAACTGGTTTTACCTGGTCCAACGAATCACCGGCGTGATTCTGTTCTTCTTTATCTTTTTCCACGTGCTGAACTTCAGGTTTGGAATGATTCCCGGACTGAAACGAAACTTCCGTGGCGCATCGTCCTGACCTGGCTTTTGAGATCGTCTCCCGTGAGTTTCGCATGGTGCCAATCTTGATCATTTACATGATCGGCATCACGGCCACAGTCTGGCATTTCGCGAACGGCATCTGGTTGTTTCTCGTCGATTGGGGCATCACGATCGGTGAACGCGCGCAGCGTTTGACCGGTTATGCGTGCATCGGATTTGGAGTCGTGCTGCTGCTGGTGGGTATCAACGCCGCCGTGGCTTTCATACGTCCGGGTGGATTGTTAGGAGGAATCATTTATTAATGGCCAGTAACGGAATGAAGATCGCGATTGTCGGCGGCGGCCTGGCGGGACTGGCCGCCGCAATGAAGATCGCGGAAGCCGGCCATGCGGTCGATCTCTTTTCAGTCGTCCCTGTAAAACGCTCGCATTCTGTTTGCGCGCAGGGCGGCATCAACGGCGCGGTCAACACCAAGGGCGAAGGCGATTCCACCTGGGAACATTTTGACGACACTGTTTACGGCGGCGACTTTCTCGCGAATCAACCGCCCGCAAAAGCAATGTGTGAAATGGCGCCCGCGATCATTTATCTTGTTCGATCGCATGGGTGTTCCCTTCTCTCGCACTAACGAAGGGTTGCTCGACTTTCGTCGTTTCGGCGGCACTAAACATCACCGCACCGCGTTTGCCGGAGCCTCGACGGGCCAACAACTTCTTTACGCGCTCGACGAACAAGTGCGGCGCCACGAAGTGAACGGCAAAGTCAGGAAGTTTGAGCACTGGGAAATGTTGTCGCTCGTTCTTGACGACCATCAGGTTTGTCGTGGACTGATCGCGATGAATCTACAGACGCTCGAACTCAAAGCGTTTCCCGCTGACGCCGTGATCATTGCGACTGGTGGTCCAGGTCTGATTTTCGGTAAGTCGACAAACTCGATGGTCTGCACCGGCAGCGCCGTCTCAGCCTGTTACCAGCAGGGCGCAAAATATGCGAACGGCGAGTTTATCCAGGTGCACCCGACTTCGATTCCGGGTGAAGACAAGTTGCGGCTGATGTCGGAATCCGCGCGCGGTGAAGGTGGACGTGTTTGGGTGCCGCGAAAGAAAGGCGATGTGCGCCCGCCGTCTTCGATTCCGGAGAGCGAACGCTGGTATTTCCTCGAAGAGAAGTATCCCGCTTACGGCAATCTGGTCCCGCGCGATATCGCCACACGCGAGATCTTCCAGGTTTGCATCGATGGGCGTGGCATCGGCGGTGAGAATCAGGTCTATCTCGATCTAACACACATTCCTGCTGAGACTCTCGATCGGAAACTCGGCGCGATTCTCGAGATCTACGAGATGTTTGTCGGCGACGATCCGCGTCACGTGCCGATGCGTATCTTCCCCGGCGTGCATTATTCGATGGGCGGTCTTTGGGTCGATAACAATCAGCGCACAAACGTTCCGGGCCTGCTTGCTGCCGGCGAATGCGACTATTCGATTCACGGCGCGAATCGTCTCGGAGCAAACTCGCTCGTCAGTTGCGTCTACGGTGGATTCATCGCGGCGCCTGCCGCGATCGAGTATGCGAAGAACGTCGAGCGAAACGGCGCCGATGGATCGCGGATTTACGATCAGGAGTTGAAGCACCAGCAGGAGATCAACGATCGACTTGATCAGTCAGAGCGGTGACGAGAATCAGTATGTGCTGCACCAGGAGATGGGCAAGTGGATGACGGACAACGTCACCGTCGTTCGTTACAACGAGAAGCTCAAAGCCACCGACAACAAGTTGCTGGAGTTGATGGATCGATACAAACGAATCTCGATCAACGACTCGAATTTATGGGCCACGATGGCGCTGCCGCACGCGCGACATCTCGACAACATGCTCGAGCTGGCGCGCGTGATCACGCTCGGCGCGTTGAATCGCAACGAGTCGCGCGGGGCGCACTTCAAACCCGAGTTTCCCGATCGCGACGATGAGAATTTTTTGAAGACTACGATCGCGGAGTTTTCAGGCGAAGGGCCGGTCTTTTCATACGAGCCGGTTGACATCTCGCTGATTCAGCCGCGCAAACGCGACTACAGCAAGGGCAAGAAAGAGACCGCGAAGGCTTAAAGTTATGTCAGCACAGTCAAAATCCAAAACTCCGCCGAAAGACAGTCGAGATTCATATCCGGCGTCGCGCCAATCCCGATTCGCCGCAGTACTGGGAGCAGTTTGAGATTCCTTATCGACCGAATCTCAATATCATTTCGTGCCTGATGGAGATCCAGAAGAACCCGGTAAACAAAGTCGGGCGAACGGACTACGCCGCCGGTCTGGCACATGAACTGTCTCGAACAGGTATGTGGCATCTGCACGATGATCATCAACGGTCGCGCGCGGCAATCATGCTCGGCGCTCATCGACAATCTGGACCAGCCGATCAAGCTGGAGCCGATGTCGAAGTTTCCGAACATTCGGGATTTGATCGTCGATCGTGCGCGGATGTTCGATCATCTGCGACGCGTCAACGCGTGGATCGAGTTGGACGGCACACACGATCTCGGGCCAGGGCCACGCATGGACCAGGAAGACGTGCAGGAACGTTATGCTTACTCGCGCTGCATGACGTGTGGTTGTTGTCTGGAAGCGTGTCCGCAGTATGAGGGTGACAACTACATCGGTCCGCAGGCGATCGCGCAGGTGCGGCTATTCAACATGCATCCGTCAGGTAAGATGACGCGCGAGGAGCGTCTCGAAGCGATCATGCAGGAAGACGGCATTACTAACTGCGGTAATGCGCAGAACTGCGTGAAGGCATGTCCGATGGGGATCCCGCTGACGCGCGCGATTTACGAGGAGAACCGCGAGACGGTGGTCCACGGATTACTTGGGTGGCTCAAGGGATAAATCAGTTTTCCTCGCAAAGACGCAAAGGCGCAAAGAAGAAACTCAATCTCTTCTTTGCCCTTTGCGCCTTTGCGCCTTTGCGAGGAAATTTCTTCTAAACTCCCAGCACGTCAACCAACTCCTGCACCGCCGACGCGCTCTTCTGCAGCGCGATCCGCTCCTCGGCAGTTAAGTTGATCTCGATAATCTGCTCCAGCCCGCGTGCGCCGAGCTTGCACGGCACGCCGACGTAAAGTCCGTTGATGCCATACTCACCTTCGAGATAAGCCGCGCACGGAAGAATCTTTTTCTTGTCTTTCAGAATCGACTCAGTCATCTCCACTGCTGCCGCCGACGGCGCATAGTAAGCCGAACCCGTCTTCAACAAACTCACGATCTCCGCGCCGCCACCCGCAGTTCGTCTTCACAATCGCGTCGATCTTGTCCTTGGGAAGCAACTCGGTAATCGGAATACCGGCGCAAGTTGAAAAACGCGGCAACGGCACCATCGTGTCGCCGTGTCCGCCAAGCACAAACGCCGTCACGTTTTCAACCGACACATCCAGAGCTTCGGCAAGAAAGCAACGCATGCGTGCGGAGTCGAGCACGCCGGCCATTCCGATCACGCGATGCTTGGGAAAACCGGAGCGTTTGAGTGCCACCTGGCACATGGCGTCGAGCGGATTCGACACGATGATCAGAATCGTATTTGGCGAGCGTCGCACGACTTCGTCCACGACTTTTGAAACGATGCCTGCGTTTGTCTTCAGCAGATCGTCGCGGCTCATTCCGGGTTTGCGAGCGAGTCCGGCCGTGATGATGACGACGTCGGAGTTGTCAGTCTCGTCATAAGTGTTGGAACCGATCATCCGCACGTCAAAGCCCTCGACAGGCGCGGCTTGCGCCAGGTCCAACGCTTTGCCTTGCGGCACCCCTTCGACAATATCGACTAAAACGACGTCGCCGAGTTCCTTTGCGGCGAGCCAATGTGCCGCAGTCGCGCCGACATTACCGGCGCCCACAACCGTAATCTTCTTTCGCGCACCCATTCGTTGATTCCTTTGATTAAAATGTAGGATTTGAAGAAGCGCGAGTTTACAAGCGCGTCGGAGAGAGTGTCAAATCACACTATGCACGACGACGATTTCGACAACCCTTTTCCCGATCCGGTGGAAATCGAGATCACCGACGTCTTCGATCTCCATACGATCCCGCCGCGCGAGGTGAAACTGGTTGTCGAGGAATACCTGCGACTCGCGCATGAGCGCGGTTTCAAGTGCGTAAGAATCATTCACGGCAAAGGAATTGGCGTGCAACGCGAGATGGTCCGCTCCATCCTCGGGCGCACCACCTTCGTCTCACATTGGACCGACGCCCCACCCGAAGCAGGCGGCCTCGGCGCAACGATTGTGTGGCTTAAAGAAGACGCGTCTTCCAACTAAACCATAGGCATTATGCTAAAATTTAATTCGAGACTTGAGACACAAGCATAGCCACTTAAGGAATAACATTTATGGCAATCACCCTCGAAAAATTAGTTGAAGAGGCAATGTCCCTTCCTGGTGAATCCAGGGCTCGACTAGCCGACTTAATAATGGAAAGCCTCGACGGGGATGACCTTGGGCAGGTTGAACAACTCTGGATTGCTGAGGCCAAACGTCGGCGCGACGAAGTGCGTGCCGGAAATGTCCAGACAATACCAGGCGAGAAAGCTCTACGTGAAATTCGTGACTCTATTCGGAGATGAGATATGAATTTCATCCCGAGGCCCTTGAGGAATATCGTCAAGCCCTCCAATGGTATGCCGAGCGTGAGGCGGGACTTGCGCTAAAGTTCATAGAGGCGATCGAAGACGCCATTCAGCGAATGCTGGAAGCACCAAGGCGTTGGCGAGTAGTTGATGAAGACATTCGACGCTGTCTCACTCACGTCTTTCCTTACGCCATTGTTTATACAATCGAGCCAGACTTTTTGCTGATTTTGGCTGTCATGCACTGCAGCCGCGAGCCGCAGTATTGGAAGCAACGAGTCAGTAGCTTACGTTCTTAACGTGTCCTCCCGAACACAAACGCGAATCTCTTCCCGATATACATCCTTTGCAGAGACTTGCTCAATCTCCACGCCCCGGCATCGATCACGAAGTGCGCCATTGTCGCTCCGAGGATGGCGCCGAGAAGGAAGTCGACGATCCTCAATAGAGTTGCGTTAAGGACAAAATATTCAACCGTCTTTAGATCGATTGCCCGGTAGAAAAGAAAACCGATCAAGACCGTAATGATGATGAGTTTTACCGCGTTGCCGAACTGAAACCGTTGCGTGACGCCGTGAGGATCAAAGTTCACCGAGACGAGGGTCATGAACAGTATGTATTGCAGACCATGGGCTATCGCATAACTATAGAACGCCACGTTCATGTCAGTGGATAAGAAGACCGGCAAAAAGAAACAGACGAGCGTGAAGTAGAAGATCGTCAGCAGTGGCGTGGTGCGTTTCAAGTTCCTCACATAGACCACAACACTCGCCACTAAAATCACAACAAACGCGAAGCCGCCAAAGCGGTACATAATGTCGAAGGGGCCTTGCAGGTAGTTTGGAGCTACCGCTGAGCCGAGGATCTTGAACGTTCCGATAATCCCGCACCACGTCCCCAGTTCAATCACAATCCTTTCGTATTTATCGGATGGCGTTCCTCGCGTCGCGATGGAGACGAAGGAATAGATACCAACATTTTGGCGGCCGTAGTGAAAGGCCTGCCAAGCCCAGAAGATCAGGAGGACGTACGCTTGCACGATCGTGCCGGCAAACGCAAAAGCTAATCCGGTTGTGACTGTCAGGATGATCGGGAAATAGATATACCGCGCTTTGTGCTTTCGGATGATTTCAGAGAAGTCTTTGTCGAGGTAGAAGAAGAGCGTTGCGGGAACGTGCGCAGTACCGAGAAATAGCAATAACGTTCGTGTTCCTCCAAACCCATACACTGAGCTTTCGAGTCTTGAACTCAAAAGAAAGAAAGCCATCGGCAGCCAGGTGCTCAGCAACAGGGAAACTAAAAAGATCGGTTTGAGGTGCTGCGTCCACGCGGCAGGCGTCGAGCGCTCCGTTTGCAGGTCGTTAACAGAAATCGTTGCTGAAGGCTCGCTCATATTCGAAAGAAGCTCCCCTCGTCAATGTTTACGACACGAGGGTACAAGGAGACAAGCCATGCCGGGGTTTTTCGGAACTCCGGGGAACTAAAGCGGAAGCCGTAAGCGTTGGACCAACTCGATGTAGCGCGGGTCAGTCCTGAGGCGGTCGAAAAACGGCCATACCTTCATATAGGTCAAGGGACTACATCTATCGACGAACGCTCTATCCAGCCACTCGAAGGCTGAATCGTCTTCCCCAAGTCCGAGATAAATGAGGCCGATGTTGTGCGGCTGTATGTATCGTCTTTTCCCCAGCTCCGTTAATTGCTCCAACACCTCAAGCGCCTTGTCTCGTTTGCCCGCTACACCGTAAGCATAGCCCAGCAGACCAAGCGCCTCCGGATCGGAATATCTCGAAGGTCTCGTTGCCGCCGGCGCATCGGTAGGTGCATAGGACAGGGAGTCAAACATAAGTTCAAACTGGGTAATCGCACCTTCAAAGCGTCCCATCTCTAAATACGCGAATCCGATCAAACCGTTAGCCGGACCATAGCTTGGCTCGATTTCCAAAAGCTCACGCGCCTTCTTGATCGCGAGGGCAGGTTTCCTGGCGAAGTAATAGACCTTTCCCATCGTAAGATTTATCGCGATGGAGAGCGGGTCAAGACTAAATGCCTCGTTGATCTCACTCAGCGCTTCGTCAAAACGGCCTAACTTAGTTAGGAAATTAGCGTAGTGTTGCCGCGCGTGTCCGTCAAAGCGGTTAGACTGAATGGCCAGCTTAAATTCTTTCTCCGCACCCTCCCAGTCGAGCTCGTAGCTCGACTTGATCTTTGCCTGAGTCAAATGAGCGTCAGGCAATTCGCTGTCAATTTTTAGCGCCTCCAAAACGGCGGCTTTAGCTTTGGGAACAGCCTCCCGGGCGGGACGCGTTTCAAAACCCGCGATTGCGAGATAGGTGTCGGCAAGGCCGACGAACGCAAGGGAATAGCGAGGGTCCAGCTCGATCGCGCGTCTAAAATATTGAATCGCCTTACGCGTCCACCAGATGGTTCGCTTGTTCCAAAAATAACGGCCTTTCAGGTACATCTCATAGGCTTTTGAATTAGCCGGGTAACCGTTGGACACTTGCTTCTCCTCTGTCGTAGTGAACGTCAGCCGGAGATTCGGCACTACCTCTTTGACAATCTCATCCGGCAAGGTAACGAGATCAGAAACTCGTCTCCGGTATTTAGCTCCCCATATATGCCAGCCACTCTTGGCATCTATCATTTCCAGGTCGAACACGAGGTGCTTGCTTGATTGATTGACTTTGCCCGCCAGGACGATCTGTACGTCCAACTCTTCGCCGACCGTTCTCGGATCAAGATCGCTGCGTTTGTAGCGGAACACGGTGGAACGCGCCATTACCCGCAGATTCGCTATATGTGAAAATGAGGTGATTAGAGTCTCGGTAACACCCTCGCAAACATATTCCAGTTTCTGTTGGTTGTTCTCGTTGATTAACGGCAACACCGCTAACGACTTGAATCCCTCGTCCTGCGATTTAGCGGGGGCCTCGGATACTTCCCTCACCTTGGCGACGAACCTGTAACCGTAGCCCGGTACCGTTTCGATAAACCTGTGCTCAGCAGGTTCTCGTAACGCTTTTCTCAACTCAGAGATCCGGACCGTAAGATTGTTTTCCTCGACGAACCGGCCCAGCCAGACGTGCTTGAATAAAAACTCCTTGGTGACCAGCTCCCCTCTGTTCTCAACCAGTGTCTTCAATATGTCGAAGGTCCGAGAAGGAAGCGGAATCGGATTACCATTCAGGATCAGCCGTCGCATCACCAGATCCAGTCGAAACGGACCAAAAACGTAGGCAATTACAGGGGAGGGTGTATTAGATATTGTTGCGCCAGGCATTCGTTGGTGCGGGCTAAGAATTCACCGTCTTGCGGTGAAATCATTCTACACTTCACTACCTGAGATGAAAAAAGGCGCGCAGGTGTCAGCGATTAGGCGCAACCATCACGGGCCTGCGGAGAGAGACATCAAAGATAGAGACCGAAGCGTTGAAGGCGTGCCACCCAACCGGCATGACACGCCTTGCAACGATGAAGACGAAGTTGTCAGCTTAGACTCACGGTTTGTCGCCGAATGTGATCTCCGGATACTTTGGACCACAGGCTTTTTCTGCATCCCGCAGATTCGTATCCCTCGCCTTTAGCTTCTCGAATTTGTCCTCAACTTGTGCGTTTTTGTATTCCGCATGATAGGCAAAGAGCGGAGCCAAACTTCCCTGACCGTTGCCTATGTCTGTCGCAGCGGCCGCTGTGGCCGAGTTCAGCGCCAACTCGCGAGCCTTGGGGTCAGCGTACTTATCGGTCAGACTAAACTGAAAATTCATATTCTCCACAAATGGCTGGGCACATTTAACCCAGGCGTTTAGCTTCTTCCGGTAAGAAGTGTAATCGATTCGCCGGCCCCCTACTTCGATGATCAAGTCTTGAAGTTTTGTAGCCGTACGCTTGATAAAATCCTGATTGGGCCGAGCCATCGACAATTCCATCAACAACCGTCGCTGTAACATTTCGATGTCTCTTTGCACCCTGGCCCATTGCTCATAATCTATGGGCGGATTCTCACACCTCTGGTTAGCCTGACAGCCACCGCCGCCATAGGACCGTGCAAAGAACGCCACGCCGGCGGAGAGAGCGTTGGATCCCCTGAGCGTAAATCCGAATCCCGGCGAGATGAGTGTGCCTCCACCGCTGTTACTGCGCCAGGTTGCACCTCCCAACGTCGGGACATACTGATCGGGAGTTCCGAAGCCATTCACCCAGAAGCCGGCGGCGCCGTTGGCGTAGGCCGTAAATCCCGACGTCACTACACTCTCTGTCCAGGTGTGACCGCCGATCCGCAGAGTTGACGTTACCACTCGTGGTCCACAATCATTATCCGGACAAGGCACGGCCGCTCCGGTTTCCAACATTTGTGCCGCCCACCCGCAGTCGATGGCAATTCCATCGAGCTGACAACGACCGGGCGTCTCGAAACCGCCAAGAAGGAATGCACCTCCCCCGAAGTCATCACTCGGCGGCTGAATCAGTGCGGGATCAAAAAGCTGAACGTTGACACCGGTTGGATCGGACTCCGACTGGTGAACATACTGGCCGGAAGCATTCGACTCGCCGCGGCCGCCGGCAAACGGCGCGCGATGCTGCCATTTGAGAATCGAGCCATCCGCATATTGAACAGCCAGCACAGAGCTGCCGTTGTACACGTAACCCAGTTTTCGATCGCCCCCCTGATGCAGTTCTACCAACACCTGTGAATTGACCGGCGTTGAGTGTAAGAAATAATTGACGTCGGTAGAGGTGAACGTCTGTCCATTAAACTCTGAAGTCTCAGATCGTGACCGTTTGATCACCTGACCATCGCCGTCGAACCATTGCCGGTTCTTAACGTCACCCTCGAGGCTGTCTGCATTGACGTTGAACCCTCTCGCATCAAAAACAAAGCTTACCGAGCTGTTGCGAGTTTCGTTACCGGCGGCGTCGTATTCCCAGAAACCGTTGTTGATGCGGTTACGATGATCATACGTCACTGCGAAATCGTCGAATCCCGAGCTCCAGAACAAGCTAAGTTGCCGCGTCATATTGTCCCATTCGTCAAAGTTGAAGCTCTGCCGATATGGCGCCGGCCTTAACTGCTCGGTATTACTCGGGTCCCAGAACTTGCGAGCAATGACATCCGTCCACGCCTCCTTGATACGACCGAATTCGTCATACTCAAACGCCCGGTCAAATCTGTTATCTACCTTGTCGTCCGCAAATTTAAGCGGCCCGTTCGAATAATACTCATAGTCGAGGTTCATCGATTTTCCGGTGCCCCCAGCTTCCTGGTGGAAGTTTTGGGTGGCGCCACTTACCTCAAAGTGTCTGATTCGCAGGCGATTGTCGTACGTCAACGACGTCTTCATTTGATTACCGTACGTCAACTCCTTGGGAGCGCCCCACGGCCGGTACTTGGCGTCGCGAATGTAATCAGTGACGCCATTGAAGAGCGTGCCCTTGATGGTTTTCAAATGGCCCGCTTCGCCGTACGTGTAGTCCACCTGGTTGAATGGGTCAGTGATGCTTTTGAGTGCGCCCGAGGCCGTATAGGTGTAACTCAGAGTGTAAACACCCTGGCGCGGTGTGTTTGCCAGTTCCGTAATCCTGCGAGTTTCAGCCGTCAACTGACTCCACGTGTTGTAGGTGTAGTCGACTCTGCCGAGCTCGTCGGTCATCCACTGCCGATTTCCCGCCACGTCATAGTCAAACTCAACCGCTGTCGCGCCCGGAATAGATGCGTATGGCGCACCGGTCGCAGGATCGATCGGAACCTGGTACGACATCTTTTTGACGAGGTGTCGCGGATCGTATGTGTAGCTCAGCACGACGCCGCGCGGATCGATTGCTTCCTTAATAGTGTCGTCGACGTTGTAGTTGTAAGTGAAAGGAACGTCCTGTCTCGGAGTCCTCGCGGTACGCAAGCGACCGTGGCCGTCATACGTTTGCGAACTTTCTTTACACGTGTTCAAGGGACACGATCCATCCGCCGCGGGTGCGCCCTTATACTCCCTGACCAGGGTCCTCTGACCGCGAACGTCATACGAGATCACCCTCGCCGAATAGACGCTGCCATCCGGATTCAAGGTCTCGGACGTGACTAATCTGCCAAATTCATCCATGGTCTGTCTCTGCCGGCGACGGCCCATTTCATCACTCGCGGAAATAACTTCACCGCCCGCACAACCGCATCCGCTATAGGAGACGACGCTTCTGGTGTTATCCGCATTCGTCAACACTGTGGGCCGACCCATCCAGTCATACGCCTGGCGGATCCATTGCCAGCCGTTGGCCGCATCGTCGCCAACAGGAACCCACTGTGAGACGTCCGACTTCTGTGCCGTATTAATACTGACTTCGGTAGGATGGGTGACTGCTGTCGCGCTGCCCAAAACATCGTAGGTCATGCGATGCGCGCTAAATCCACCCGGACTACTCGGGAACGTCTGAACGACTCCAAACTTTTTACCACCGCCATCGAATACCTCGACCGTCACCGCTTCCGGTAAGCCGGCGTCGGATTTTGTGTATGTCTCAATCGACGTTTGGCTGGCCGGGTATTCAGTTCGTGAGTAGAAATTGTTTGGATACGTTCCGTTGTTGAGTTCGGCCTTGATTTGCCTGCCTACATTGTCGTACGTGAGGGTCGTCATCGCCCCCTTCGGATCTGTAGCACTGGTCATCACGCCGAGATCGTAGTTATAGGTAACCGCACTGGGGTTTCCAGCGGCGTCAAAAATCTGCGTCGGATAGGCAAATGAGTTTCGCGAGTCGGTGTAGACCAGGCTCGTTTGATGTCCCAACGCATCACGCGAAAAAACCACCGAGCCGTTGACGTCGAAGCCTTTCTCCATGGCCACGGACTTGTCGACGTTCGTGCTGTCAAACACGTCCCAGCGACGCGTGCGATTGGTATTTCCTCGCGCCGTGACACTGATACCGAAAGAGGTGTCGTGCTGCGTTGCCGACTGCATGGTTGCGGACAGGAAACCGGGCACGTCATACTCTTTCGTGTACCTGGACGCCAGTACTCCTTGTCCATCGTACAAAGATTGTTCACTTACCAGGCCGATGATGTTCTGTTGTGTGTAAGCTCCTCCTGAACTGACTGACGCCGGCACGTACTTGATGTTTGTTCGCCGCAGTGGTGTGCTGTCGGAAATTCCATACTCATAGATGTCCTTCGCGAGTCCGAGTGCGGCGGTAACAGGCTGCGTATAATCACCTGTGGTGACGTAATCAATATGTGTTCGGCGACGTCGATTCCCTTCTCCGTCTTCGACGGTTGTGTCGACCACGCGTGGATTAAGCTGGTGATTCACGGCTTCACTGTCCTGTGTCCAGGATAGTTTCGTACGCTTCTTCATAACGCCGTTGGCATAAACCTCTGACTGGACCAGCAAACCGGATGCGCCTCGCCATCCCGTCGCGGCGAAATAATCTTTCGTACTCACCGTAAGGCTGGCCTGTTGCGCCTCGAGTCTCTCGACGATAGTCGGCAGCGTTGTAGTACCAACACGTACGCCGTCGACCACTGGTTGTGAAACGGCGGTTTGGTAAGTCGTTACGGCCTCGGCGCCGCTGTTCCAGTTTTCGAGGTAAGCTTTCGAATTGATTACGCGGGGACAATCCTGCTGACCCGGAAGATCCGCGACATCGAACTGCGTGTAACTCAGCGTGTGTCCATCCGCGGCTATTCGCGTGAACCGGCTCACTTGACCGGAAAAGTTGTAGTCGAATTCATAACGAGAACCATCTGCGTACTTAACTCGCTTGAGGACCTGCACAGACCCGCCATTCTGCGCACCGACCATCGGCAGCAGCCCGCCGAAACTGTTTGTAATAGTGACACTCGCATACTCGAAGTCGGCCCAGTGGTGCAGCACGTTTTGCGCGTTGATGTTCCAGTTCTGAGTTATCGAGGAGAGTTGTCCATTTGTGTAGTTGAAGGAAATGATACGACCGACTGTATCTGTTACGGTGGTGATGTTGCCCAGGGTGTTGTAACCCACTGAAATCAGGTTTCCATTGCTGTCCCTGATCTGTGTACAAACATAATCGTTGCCATGCCGCGAATATGACATTCGCGTTCCCGTCGCCGTGTAGACATACTGCGGTATGCCACTCGGCGCGATTAGCTGCAGGTAAGCTGAGTCAGCCGACTCATAGGCGATCGAGTTACCGGGAACAGGGCGCATCTCAACATGCGCGCCGGACGGCAGTACGATCATGAATGAGCTGAGGCCTGTCTCCGCATTTACATATCTCGCCGGCTTCACCCGTGGAAAGCCCAATTGAAAACCTGGGCCAGGAGAACCTTTGTCGGTATCAAACTGAATCGACGTACCGCTATTGGCCATGGTCCAGACCAACGAGTTATATACCAACGTCAGATCGAGGTCGTGTCCGGCGCGTCCTTTCAAACTCACGACGGGCATGCTCCAGTTGTAGTTTCCGGACAGCATGTCAACTCCGCTTTCACCCGTTCGGTTCTTCGGATCAAGCTGCGTCAGGTAGTAGTCTCTCGGATCTGCCGGCAAAGTCACGGAGCCCTGGGCTGTGGCGCCACTACTAAATGTGGCGTTGAGGGTGAAAACACTCCCCGGTGAAAAAAGTGCGTGGGCGTCCGACACGAAGACTTTCAATGTGTTTCCGTTAGTTACGTTGACACTTATCGAGCCGTTCGCGTTGTTCAGGAGTGGCTGGTCGAGACCGGTCGCAACTCCGGCATGCCAACTACCACTGCCTGGAATAGTGTCCCATGAGCTCACGTTATCGTTCCGAGCCAACCTGAGACTCGTCAGAGTTTGCGTTCCTATCCCGGTGAACGTGGCCGCAAAGCCTCCATCCAATTGGCCATCGCCGGAAACGAGAGTTTCATTCTGGCCAACACGGTCACGCAGTTTTCCGTCAAAAACCAGCGTGATTGCGCCGGGGTTTGGCGTGGGAGTCGGGGTTGGTGTGGGAGTGGGAGTTGGCGTCGGGGTCGGCGTGGGAGTTGGCGTGGGAGTTGGCGTGGGAGTTGGAGTTGGTGTGGGAGTCGGAGTTGGTGTCGGCGTTGGAATGCCTGTATTCCACTTGCCGACGTGGTCCCACGTAGCGCGACCGTCACACATAGAGAAGGACATGCCGTTAAGCGTGCGTCCATCCAGGCCCACGAGGCTCGCCGGCACTTCCAATCTCACCCACTGACCGGCTGCCGGAAGTGGTCCCATGTAGCGTCTGCTGGCTGTTCCATCGACGCCCCAGGGTAAATTATTCGCTCCCCAAAAGGCGCGATGCTCCCAGGTGCCGTCATTCCACTGCAGCATCACTTCGCTCGGCATATTCGCCGGGTCCAAATAGATATGCGCAAACAGAGTATCGCCCGGGTTGACCGTCAATGTTTGAGTGGCATTGATGAAGTAGTGTTGGTGTATTCCGGCAACGATATTTGAGATATGTGCCGCCGAGCCTCGATAGGGCGCGGGGTTGGTGGTGATCCAGTTCCACCCTTCAAGATGGCCCTGTGTTGTAGAACCCGCGGGCACCGAGTCTTCCACCCAGATAGTTGCGTTGGGTGTGGGAGTAGGCGTCGGCGTTGGTGTTGGCGCGGGAGCGCTGACTTGTACGGCAACGTTCTGGCTGAGGTCTCCGAACCACGCTGCGTCCTGGACCATTCGCATCTGGAAGTTATAGGTGCCCGCCGTCGCGGGCGCGCGCACCGGGAACGCGAAAGTCACCTGTTGTCCGGGAGCAACGGATTGCGCCCCCGGAAGCGCCACGCGTGTCACGGTCCAGATCGAATTGTCCTGTGGATTTTGCGTGCCGAGATTGTATGAACCGGCCGTGGTCCAGGTATTACTACCCGTATTCAGCATCGTTACTGACACGTTATAGAGTTGTCCGGCCACCATTGATGCCGGCACTGATTGCGAGACGAAAGCCGCATTGTTTGGCGCCGACTCCGCGATGAGGCGGAATGAGTCGAGCACGACCCCGACGTTATCCGACACCACTCGCATCATGTGCTGACCGGCGGTCAGATGAATGCCGCCCTTCGAGATTGTCTGGAACGTGCACCAGCCGCCCGTTGGAGTGAGACTTATTGGTCCTGTTTTATTCACGCCATCAAAGTCGACGTGCATGCTTCCGTTTGCCTCTTCGCCGACTACCGCCTGGAACGTGTAGTATCCCGTGGTCAGCACGTTGATGCTGTACTGTGTCCACTCCTGACCTCCGTTCCAGCCGATCACATAGTTGCTGCCGCAACCGCCGACATCGACTGCGGTGGTGCGATATAAACCACCTTCATTGGCTGCCGTAAGATCGTGATAGGAAATTCCCTCGCCGCCCTCATCGAAATCCTCTGCCTGAATCAAGCCGGGCATTACCGCGCCCGGGACGCCCATTACCTGCACCTCCGCGAGAGCGAGGTGCTCCGTTCCTCTTAATTGCACGCGTACGTAGCGCCCTGCGCGATTTATCGGAACCCTCACTGATCGATTGGCCCGGGCACGTAATAACTGGTCCAGGTGCTCCCGTCGGATGAAACCTTCACGTCGAAGTTGACGTGTGAGGAGCAGCAGATTGTCATCATCCAGACGCCCACGTTGTCGATCTGCTGGACGCTACCCAGGTCTACTTGCCACCATGCCTGATTATCGAAGTTGGTGTGTGTGACTGAGCCGTTATACCAATTGCCATCGGTGTTACCGTCAACAGCGCGGCTAGCGGGTGAATCGTAGCCCGTGCTCGACTGTGTTGCCGGCCTGCCGAGCGCGAGGTTTCTTGGCATTGACCCCTGCGATACTCGGCGAACATCCGTTGCCGTCAGCGCCTGGTTATAGACGGCGACTTCGTCGATTAGACCTAAGAAGTATTGAGCGACAGCCTGTCTTCCGCCTATGCGAAAGTCGTTCATCGTGCCGGCAACATCGCCTATTGCTCCCGATCCGGCGTGTGTATGTACGAGATCGCCGTTTGCGTAAGTCCTCGTCTCGCCGTTGTTGTACGTGAGAGCGATGTGTGTCCACTGGTTGAGCGGCGCCACGAATCCCGTGTCGATAAAATTCCAGCCCGGCGCCGTGTTGGCAATTGCCCAGCGGATAGTGCCGTCACTAAAGCGCGCGATCTCATACTCGCCTTCCTTGCAAACGATGATGCCGAGGCCCGACGGCGCCGCACCCGTCGGATATATCCAGGCGCTTATGCTGAGGGCATTGGTCATAACCAACGCCGGCGGGGAGCCCACCTGCACGTAATCATTGGCGCCGTCAAACCTTAAGCCGGCCCTGTACCTGCCGCTGGTCCACACTGGTCCATTTTGTATTGAAGCGTTTAATCCTTTGCCCGAGCCGTCTGCTGCTGAGGCACCTCCGGCTTCGTCAAATCTCCACTCGCCTACTAAAGACGCCGATCCTCCGGTGCCGCTCTGTAACATGAGATAGGAGGGGGAGAGTTTGTGATCTGAAGAAAGCCGATCGCGCGATATGCCATTCACTACCTGATCCAGAATTGGCATCAGCGGTTCAGAAATGGAGTTCTTCGTCACAGGAGCTGCGGCTTTGGAAGATACGCCTTCGTAGAAAACACAAAGGGCAACTATCAGCACGAAGAGAGATAAGAAAAGCACCGGGCAATAAATGCGTTTCATGGCTTGTACTCCTGGACCGACGATCTGGTTGTTGGTTAGGTAACGGCTGTAGTGCCTTGTGCTCGCAATGAGGGCTTAAGAAGGACGGGTTCCTGCAAATGCGTCGCGTTCGGCTGGGAAGTAATTACCACAGCGCGTGCGATGACAATCCTAATCCTTCCTAATATTGGCTAACGGTTTTTACTGCGTGGGTGAAACGCAATCGCGGGTGTATCCTCAAATTGAGGCGAAGAGTGGTCGGCACACTGAATGAGACCGATGCTAAACTTCGAGTCGGAGTAGCCATGCAATCACACAAAGTCTACGATGAAGTGATCGAGTTCATTGCGTCCTCAAGCCCGCAAAATGTGATCGCGTTCCGTCCCTCTGAGGAGGCCAAAGCAAGAGTGGCCGACCTAATTTCTCGCGAAAAAACGGAAGGCTTACCAGAGGACGAGAAATCCGAGCTTGATCATTACCTCCAAATAGAGCACTTGATGCGCCTCGCAAAGGCGCGAGCCCATCAGTATCTGGCAAATGGCTAGATGGAATGGGCGAGTTTACACGCTTCTGTAACCCACGGACCGACGATTGGTCCGATCACTTCACGTTGGAGGGCTCAACAATTCAACCGCTTACGACAATTGGCGAGGTCACTGCTCGCATTTTCGGCTTCAATGATAGTGCTCGGCTACATGAGCGTGAGGAGATGTTTCGATTTAACAAATACCCTGGGGAGGCAGCCGCAAACATCATTCACAATTCGAGCAGCTCGGCAGAATGAAGTTTGTCACTTACGCCATGAGTAACTTGGACCAGACGCAGCTATTGATCGTTCATAAACCATAGGACGCGGGTACGCTACAATACCGACGATAGATAAAGCGACATGTTGATGACGATCAGTACCACCCAACTAAAAGTCCATATCCAGCGAAAGCCCTCGCGGTGTAGCAGGACGTGCAACGTTATTGCCATTAAGACCACGCTTGCCAGTACATTGACGATTGAAATACACACCCACGGTTGTACTGTCAGAAAGTTATAGAATGCAGCCGGCAATAGTGCGATAGATCCAATCAAACAGACCCACGCGAGTCGACTCCAATACCTCAATCTACTTCTTCCATCGAGAAAAGCAGCAGACAACAATAGCTGGATCGTCCAGGTAAAGCAGGGAATCAAAAGTCCTTTGGTCAGAACTTCCCGCCAAGTAACAGCCTGAAAGAAAACTTTTAGAGATGCCGAGTAAACGGCCGTCACCAAAAAGGAGCCGATGAAAAGAAGAATGATTTTTTTCATTCAGAAGGAGAACTCATAATGAGTTGGGAGTTGGTCGGCGTTCGCTCAGGAGATCATTCGAATGCGCCCCATCACATCAGGACAGATTACATTTCAAACGTGAGAAGTGAGCGTATCAATTATTTCACCTGTGGCGACTCGGAACGCTCACGCGTCGCATGCTCGGATTCAGAAGACTCCACGGCTCGTAGTCTCTCCTGGCGCGCTTTTGCTCGTTTGTACTCTTCGCGTGGGTCTCGACCTGTAACTCTCGCATACCAGGCTGGATGATGCGTCCAGGCCCACTTTTCAGTCACAGTTCCGTTAGTCATTGAGCGGAAGGTGCCGGGTTGTGCTGCTGTGCCTTCATAAATATGAATAATAAAACCGCCAAGCATGATCAGAGCGCCAATGTCATGCAGCACGTAACTGATCGCCACGATCGGCCGCGACACGATGTGGTCCATCCAGAGTAATACTCCCGTAACCAGAAACAGGACCGCACTCACCGCGATGGTCCAAAAATATATCTTCTGCCCCGCATTGAAAAACCCGGTGCTCTCAGGCGCCAAAGCCTCCCGGTTGGTTACGTACGATCTCACCTCCTTGACCCAGATTCGATCGGTTTGCGTCCAACGCATCGGCACAAACCAGTTCAAGAACTGAAAGAAGAAGGCAACGTTAAATAGAAGCCCGAACCACGGATGGAGAGCGCGTGTTAAAGCACCACCGCCAAAAATTGGAGTCAGCCATCGATATAACCACGGTGAATAGATTGCAAATCCTGACAAGAGCGAAAGTACAAAACTGATGGCAACGGTCCAGTGCAGCACACGCGTATACACCGGATGACGTAAAAGTTCGCCTCGATGCACCACCGTATGGCCGAAACGACTAAACTTTTCGCGAGCCTTTTGATCGAAACGATCGACGGAACTGCTCATGGAATCTCCTTTTCCGCTGCGGCAGCTTCGTCAGGATTGTCCGTGACGACCGGCTCACGCTCAGGCTGTGGCATCTTTGGTCCAACTGTGAGCCGGTGAAAGAAAACCGCGAGGATTCCCAACGCTGCCATCATAAGTCCCGTCGGTTTAGCTAACCATTTCCAAACCGTGTAGCTGGGCGGAATGGTGGGATTAGCCGGGAGGCCTCCATATAGTTCGGGTCGAGTGATGTCATGCAGCACATAAATAACGTGTGTACCGCCAATGGACTGCGGATCGTAGATACCGGCGTTAGCAAAACCGGATTCTGTCTGTAATTGCGAAACTCGTCTACGTCCAATCTGCACCATGTCCTGCTTCGTTCCGAATTGCAGGCATCCGGTTGGGCACGCTTTGATGCAGGCCGGTTCGAGTCCCTGGCCCACGCGATCAGAGCACAGGGTGCACTTGAAAACTTTATTCGTCTTCGGGTGGAATTTTGGAATATCAAAAGGACAACCGGAAATACAGTAGCCGCAGCCGATGCAGTTATCCTGCTGAAAGTCGACAATGCCATTCTCATACTTGACGATCGCGCCGTCGGCCGGGCAGGCACGCAGGCAACCCGGGTCCTCACAGTGCATGCACTGATCCTTGCGCATCAGCCACATCAAGTTGCCGTCCTGCTCGTGCTCCGCAAACTTGATCAGATTCCAATAGTTCCAATCCGTCGCTTGCATCGTTTGATAAGTGTTGTCGAAAGTCGTTTCGCGGAACGGATGATCGTTCCACTCAACACAAGCTACTTCGCAGGCTTTGCAACCGATGCAGGTGGTGACGTCGATATATTTGCAGACCTCCGCCGCGCGCTGAGTACCACGCCCGGGCACTGGACCAGGATGAGCCGAGATCTCCTGGATCTGCATTGTCTGCGGATTACTCATCAAGCTTTCTCGACTTTCACCAGAAATCCTTTGTACTCGGGCGTATAAGCATTCGGATCGATCGCCGCCGGCGATAGTTGATTTGCCGGTGTTAAGGCCGTCTTGCCTTCATCCTCTTTGATACCGCGATATCCCCAATGGATCGGAATGCCAATCTGGTACGTTTTTTTGCCGTCGATCACCATAGGTTTGATACGCCTGGTCACCATTGCTTTAGCGATGTAGACGCCTCGAGCGCTGGTTATCTTTATCTTCTCGCCGCCTGTGATACCCATCTCATCCGCGAGTTGGGCCGGGATCTCGACGAAAGGCTCCGGAACGAGTTGCACGTTCATCGGATTGTTCTTGGTCCAATAATGATAGTGCTCGGTAAGCCGGTACGTGGTGCATACAACATTGAAGCCCTCTGCCGGGCTACCAAACTTGTCGAGGTCTGATGTGTATTTTTTTGCGACTGGATTCGTTGAGTGCTCAGGATGCAGCGGATTAGCGACAGGACTTTCCATGGGCTCGTAGTGTTCCGGGAATGGACCATCCGCAAATGCCGCGAGGGGAGCGAATATACGACCGACTCCTTCCGGATTCATGATGAACGGTCCCATATGATCCCTGGGGTTGGAATCGGCTTTGAAATCCGGCACGTCGTTGCCAACCCATTTCTGTTGCACCTCGTCCCACCACACTTGCCTGCGTTCGGAATCCCACGGTTTACCATCGGCATCACAGGAAGCACGGTTGTACATAACGCGACGATTAGCAGGCCACGACCAGCCCCAGTTTGGATAGATCCCTAGACCGGACGGGTCCTCTGTTCCGCGACGTTGGGCCAGTGAACCGGCTTCGGTCCAGGAACCGGAATAAAGCCAGTTGCCACATGCAGTGGTGCCATCATCACGCAGCCAGGCAAACCCCGGCACCTGCTGACCAGCCTTGATCGTGACTCCCGGAGACAGCTCTTCGTCGGTGAGATCAGCTAAAGCGCGGCCGCTTATCTCTTTCGCCACTTCACCCAAAGAGGGATTATGTGGAGTTACATAGGACCATGCGAGGTTCACAATCGGATCCGGAAACCTCCCACCCTCGGCTGTGTAGAGCTCACGAACTTTCAAAAAGATACGCGCCAGAATTTCCTGATCGACTTTCGCCTGTCCCGGCGGCGGTAGAGCAACGTATTTCCACTGCAGCCAGCGCGCGGAATTAACAAAGGTCCCATCCTTCTCCGCGAATCCGGCGCCGGGCAGACGATAGACCGTCGTGTTTATCTTCCGCATTTCGTCGGCAGTTGTTCCGGGCGCTTTCCAGAACTCGGCGGTCTCTTCCGGATAGAGTTCGCAGACTACCAGCCAGTCCGCTTTTTTGAGCGCTTCGATGTTCTTGCGCGTGTTTGGACCAATCGCGACGCCATTCATGCCGAACGCAAACAGTCCCTTCACTTTTCCCTGGTACATGAAATCCCACAACTCGGTCCACGAATACTTGCGATCGATTTTCGGCAGGTACTGATAACCCCAATCGTTCTCTTTCTTCGCTGAATCGCCATACAGAGCTTTCAAAAACGACACCATAAACTTCGGAGTGTTGGACCAGTAGTTATAGGAATCCCACTCCGCCGGCTTTGAAGGCTGTGGTGTCGTCCGCTTCAGGAACGCCGCAAGGTCGACGTCGGCCGGCTCGGGAATTTTGAGATAGCCGGGAAAAATGTCGAACACTCCGCCCATGTCGGTCGCGCCCTGTATGTTGCAGTGGCCGCGCAAAGCATTAACTCCGCCGCCTGCTCTACCGACATTGCCAAGCAGCAGTTGGAGAATCGCCGCGGTACGTATGATCTGAGTGCCGGTGGTGTGCTGTGTCCAACCGACGGCATAGATTATGGTGCCGGCTTTCTTCATGTTGCCGTCCTTGCGAATGGACGTAAACATGTCTGCTGCTTTCAAAAACTGATCTTTAGGGATGCCGGTGATGCGCTCAACCATTTCCGGCGTATATCTCGCGAATTGCTTCTTTAACAACTGAAACACGCAGCGTTCGTGTTGTAGCGATAGATCGTAAGCGACATTTTCAGGAAGGTTTGGTGGAGGTTTTGGTCCACCCTGTCCTGCGGCACCGGGTCCACCAGCGGCCTGGTGACCACCTGCCGTGGGGCTATTCATCTGTCCGCCAGTACTGGATTGTCCTGCTTGGCCTGAACTCGATGGTTGGGATTTGACTTGTGGTGAGCGGCTCTCGAAGTTGGTAGCCGTTTGATCTCCTGACTTACTCTGATCTCCCGTTGTATCGCTTGAAGTCCTGCCCGTTCCACCTGACGTCGTCTCCGCCGACGTTGGACCAACGTTACCGCCCGCTTCGTAGTTCCAGCTCTCCTTGTCGTAATTGCTATCGCCGTCAAAGCCGGAGAAAAGGCCATCTTCGGGCAATTTGAAACCTTCCTTAACTACAAAGGCAGCGTTTGTAAAATTGATCAGGTAGTCGCGTGCGAGCCGATTGTTGGCAATTGCGTAGTTTAAGAGTCCACCCAGGAAGGCGATGTCCGTTCCTGCTCGAATCTGGAGAAACAGATCCGCGGTGGCCGCGGTTCGCGTGAAACGCGGATCGACCACGATCATTTTGGCATTACGTTTTAGCTTTGCTTCGATGGGCCATTTGAAACCACACGGATGGTTCTCGGCTGGATTGCCGCCCATGATCAACATCATGTCCGTGTTCTTGATGTCGACCCAGCCGTTCGTCATTGCACCGCGTCCAAAGGTGGGCCCCAAACTGGAGACCGTTGGACCGTGTCAAACCCGGGCCTGCGTTTCGAAGTAGCAGACCCCCAGGCTGCGCATTGTCTTAACCGCGAGGTAGTTCAGCTCATTTGTGTCTGTGCAGCCTCCGGTCCAGCCGATGCCTTCGCAACGATTTACTGTGTAGCCATTCTCGTCTTTCTCGACAAATGTTTCGTCGCGCGTTTTCTTCACCCAGCGTCCGATTTCGTTGAATGCAGTCTCCCAGGAGATGTCCTCCCAGTGATCGGAGCCCGGACGTCTTACTTGAGGTTTAGTCAGGCGTCGTTCATTTGAAATTTCCTGCTCGAGTGAAGCGCCTTTGGGACAAAGTGTGCCGCGGTTGATCGGATGGTCCGGATCTCCTTCGACATGCACAACCTGCGGCGTGACGTTTTTCGCCTTGTCTCCAAGCGTGTGAATAATTACGCCACAACTGACGGAGCAGTACGGACACGTGCTGCGCGTTTCCGTGGTCCGATCGATCTTGAGCCCCTGGGTTTGTGCATGAATGGGCGCCAGGTTAAAACCGAAAGCGGATAGACCAGCTCCACCTAGCGTTGTCCTGATAAACGTTCTTCTGGATACTTCCATTGACGTTATCTCCGGGAAGCAAATCGGGAGGGGGTGGTATGCAGGGGGTTTTCGAGCGTTAGATTATGAAACTGCTTAGCAGAATGTCAATCTATTTTAGGCCCGCAACTAAAACACAATTCAGAGACCTACTAAATTCAATTCAATCTTCGTATAAGGCTGTTCCTGGGCCCATACATCGAGTGCCGCGGATGCGACCTCGTCAACAAGCGGAACTGCCAAACCGAAACGCGTAAGGTCGATTCCTTTGAGATATCGTTTGCACGAGTCGCACGCCTCAACCCTCACGTAGTCGTATTCCGGCGTTTGAAAAACAGACAATCGAAACGGGCGCTCTTCAAGACAATAAGCACACACAACGCGTCGAAAGGTCCACGTACTCAGGCAGAGTGCGCAAACCAGGTCACGATTGCCGCTCTCCGCTGAAGTCTCCTTCACTTGCAAACAACTTAGTTGCGGCATGCCGCCGCAAAAAGGACAACGATTTTCCACTTCGTCAAAACGACGATCGATCGGACGGCCACCGGATTCGGCAAGCCATCGTGCGTATGGCTGCAAAAAGGCTTTCGCGAAAAATTGTTCACCCGACGGAGACTGCCAATAGCTCAAAAGGAGATCTGTTACTGCTTCATCCGCGGTAGTGGAAAGGCGTTGCGCTTCGAGTCTTAGAGCGGGTGGTCCATTCAACTCGACTGTACGCAGCAGAAGCGGAAAACATGGCTTGAGCACGCGCATGTCGTCAGACAGAGAACCCGACGGTAACCAGCCTTGCCGGCTGCGTAGAAACTCATAAATCTCCGCTTGGGCGTGAAGCAGCGTAGAGTAAAAAAAGAGTAGTTCTTTCGACGCGGAGTCACGGGCGGCGAGTTCCTCCGCACGTCGTATGCAGCTATTCCAGAATTCCACCATGATGAACCAAACACTCTTGATTACCCGAGGGAACGCGGTACAGGTTGGACCGCCCACGCTTGCCGATCAACTCAATCATCCTCGCTTCGCGTAGACAATAAGCCATCTTTTGGGCCAACTCTCTGCGCGTATTCATCCGAATAGCAAGATCGCTCGTAGTGAATAACTCCATTCCGTCGGGAAGAAAGCGTAGCCAATCCGCCGACTGGCCAAACGAACGCTGGTCCACGACCTCCAGCAATCGACGTCCTTCGAGAAGCCACCCTTTGCGCACTCTTCGCTTCGCCTCGTTATATCGCCTCACTTCTTCTCCCCTGATCATCAATACTTCGAGTGAGAAGTTAGGGTTCAACAGCAACTGCGGGATACTGACCAGTTCCCAAAACAGATCCTCGATCCGACCTCGCTTGGGTGACTTCCGGCGAGTAGTTCCTTTGCCATCACTGGGGAGCCGATCGGACGATCCATTTCTCCTGGACTATGGGATAGATCAATCGTACCCGGTGGCAGCGCGCTAAAATAGTAAGTTTTGACTTGATAGATGAGAAGTTGCCGCGTCTGGATCTCGATCAACAAATCGTCCCGAACAATATCAATCACGAACCCGTCAACCGGAACTTCAAATCGATCTCCCGGCCGCGCATACCACTGTTTCAGTGATGCGTGCAGCGCCCTCTCATTTAGTAAACCGATTCCTGGCATCTATAAAGCAGTTTGTACTGGTCCTGACTTTCGTTCGCTAACCGACACGATCGGCGCTACACTCACGTACCAAACAAGATCGCAAGGAATTGAAAGCCGGTCCGAAACGTCGAATAGAAGCGTGTACGTTCTCGTTCTCTCTACACTCGTTGTCTTGTGTTGCCCGATTGCGGCGACTGCCCAATCCGTATTCCCCAGTACCGATGATTTTCTAGAAACGATCCTGACGGGAAAGAGTCATCTCAGCGTCGAAGCAAAAGGCGATCTGAACGGCGATGGCCTGGCCGACTGGGCAGGAGTGGTCCAACGCGAGAAAGGCGACTTTTGTCAACGTATCAACTCTACGTTCTGCTGCGGGAAGCTAAAGGCGGCTATCGCGTCGCAGAGACATCAACCGAGGCTTCAATTCCCGGAATGGGATGTTGCTGGGTCGAAGACTTAAGAATCGCTCGTCTCAGCATCTACATTCAAAACAACGCAAAGACCGCTGCCACGATGGAAGCAGCAACGCATCAATTTAAGCTCTACCAGGGCCAGTGGCGCTTGATTGGCGTGAGGATCTATCACATTAATCACAGCGCAGATACATCAACCGATACCGACGTAAATCTCCTCACGGGCCTGGTAGTCGAGAAGAAGCAGAAAGGCGAGCGCCGGCCAGCCATAACTCGGCGCAGCAAGAGATTTGCTCTACGGCTGCTTAAAGACTTCGATTTTTTTAATGGCTTCGGTATCGACGAGCGCAGTTATTGAGAACCAGTCTTCTCTTCTACTGCCTTAAAGCCACTGGCGTTGATGACTTCACGTAGCTTGGCTTCGGTTACCTTCTCGTCGTCGTATTCAACTGTTACTTCTTTTTGCTGCAAACTTATTTCGACCTTCTCCACACCTTGCGTCGCTTTCAACGCCTTCTCCACGGATCCCGAGCACTTGGCGCACTTCATTCCCTCGACGCGAATGGTAGATTTCTTAGTAGCTGCTGAAGACACCAATCGAGCGTGAGAGCAATGATAAGAAACGCGGCCATAGTGAACACTAGTGATTTACTTTTCATCTTCATTTCTCCGGTGCAATGATTTTTAGACTTATCTGAGCAAGGGTTTTATCTTTTGCTCAAACTCGTCTGCCAACAGGATGCCTTCGATAATATCCCGAATCGTTCCGTCTGTACCAATCACGATCGTGACCGGCAGTGTTTCGCTTTGAGTAAACAGCAACTTCGTTTCTTTGGTCCCAAGACCGATGGGATAGTTTACCTTTGCTCTTCTTACGAAGCGGCGCACTTTCGCGAGCTTCTGCGGCGGATAGGTTATTCCAATGACTTGCAAGCCTCTACTTCGATAATCGCGCTGCAACGCGATCAAGTCGGGGATTTCGGCACGACAGGGCGGACACCAGGTGGCCCAGAAGTTAATCAAAACAACCTTGCCTCTGTAGTCGCTCAGACGAATGTACCGCCCGTCAATATCCTTGAGTTTCAGTTGCGTCGTTTGCGAGTCCTGAGCAAGAGTGACGGCAGGCGCAAACAACAACACCGCCGCGAGAAGTATGCTCTTACTCGTGTGGATCAAAACAGATACCTCACGCCAAAAAGGATGTTTCTGTCGGTACGCAAAGCGAGCGGTCCAATGTTGCGCATCACCGGAAACTGAAAACTTCCCTCAACGACAAAGCGTGGATGCGCGGCATATTGGAGGCCGGGAGCCAGAGTAATATTCGGTTGCTTTGCTTCCCGCTACTCTCAAGCCATCGAGGCGACCATCTCCACGATGAACAAAAGTAGTTTCAAGAATCAGAAACAACTCACCGCCAGGTGTGTGAGGATCCCGAGGTATTACAAACTCAAGATCCGTGTTCAGACGTTGCTCATGGCCCATGCGAAAACCGTCGCGTTCAGTGCGAAAGATTGCTTCAGCATTCCCGCCAAAGATGAAACGACCTCCGGCTTGAGAAAACGCAACATCGAAATGCGGACTCAGCCCGCCATTGATCGGAGTGAGCTGCTGTCGTCACAAACGCCGGGACATTGATTTGCGCCTGGCTCGGGGCGGTCTTCTTGCCGGTAGGTAACTCAAGTCCGACGCGCACCGCAGCTTGTCTGTCTCCGTAAGTCTCCACACTCCGATAAAAACGATACTTGGCCCAACCTGTTATGTTTCCTACTCCAAACCCGGACCCCGACGAAATTCCATCGTCATAGGCAGTCCTCGAGAAAGGCGCTTCGATCTCCAACTGCAACCGGGGCGATGGAGTATAGGAAACACTCAAATCGAGGATTTGACGATCAACTTCCAAAGTGCCGAGATGTTGTTTGATGAAGTAAAAGCGGGGCGTAACCGCGCCGCCTTTATAAACGGTCAGGCCAGGAGAGGTCACGCGAATCGGGGCTGGAGTGCACAGGAGGCGAGATCGCAGACACCGTTTTTGGAATCGCTGATTCTCTGAAGCTCACCTTCGCGAACACAGGAAGACTCAAGGCTACTCGCAGCGGTTTTGGGAGGTGAAAGAGAGATCATCTCTTGCGTATTTGATCCGGTGCCGGCGGTCTTCCAATCACCTGTTATTTCGATTGAATCACCCGGCTTTGCTCCCGCTAACACTTGATCGATGTTCGGGCCATCGAGAGCTAAACGTTGTCCGGATTGTTGCACGACTATGGCCCAACCCTTTTCGTCTCTGTCCAGAGTTCCGGCCACGGTTATATCGGCCGCGGCCAGCTTATATCCGGCTTTCTTCAGAGTCTCTTTCAGTGCCGCAAACGACACGGGTTTATCAGGCCTGGGCGTAAAAACTCCCAAGCCTTTCTGAAAATCCGTTACTTTGATCTCTTTGAGATTCGGTGCGAAGTCCAGACGGCTCACGGCCTTCTGAATGTTGTACACTCAATTGCCGCACAAATAGCCGTCAATGTGCATTTGCACCTTCTTTACCTGTGCCGCTGAACTCACTGCGCTGATAAACAGTAGAACCAGGTTAAATATTACGATGGAAGTATGGCGTCTCATTTCTCTCCCTTACCGGATGGAGTGAAGCCATCATAACGGAGATTGGAGAGTATTACGTGCTGGCACGTATGATGAACATAGGTGAGTTGCGTGTTTCCGTCCTACTTCGGCAGGATGGTCGCATCGTTCTTCGATGGACCGGGCGCCGAGTTTTTGAAGGTTTGCGGAGAGAGTACGATCTGGTCGATAGAGAGTCCGTCTTCCCTGACCTGGATTCGGATTGTGTGCGTGCCGGTTGTCGCAAACCGGATCAATGGACCAAACACACCTACTCCCCAGCCATTGTCCTGCCATCCCCAACCTGACAATCCGCAACCCGAACAGTCTTCGAGATTCATTTCCGTAGCGCTGGTGGTGCCGATTCGGAACACAGCGGTGCCACTGCTATTCACACTGTCCGAAAACTGTATGAAGACTGAGTCGTTGCCCCAGAAGTCGTTCTGCGCTCTGCCGCGAATCCAGAGGCGGTAATCAACGCCGGCTGTTGCGTTGAAAGTCATTTGGAAGTAGTTGGTCGGATTAGCGAGCGGCGTTATCAGCTTCGCTGCTCCGGCGTCAGGATTCCAAATCCGCTTGCCGCCCGCGGCCGTTGCGTCGGCGACGACCGACCACGCGCCAACTCGAGTCGGCGCTTCCGCGGCCCATAGGACCACGTTGCCGGAAGGAAGTGGCGCCGGAGTTGGAGTCGGACTCGGCTTAGGTGTTGGAGTCGGCGTCGGCGTTGGAGTCGGCGTCGGCGTTGGAGTCGGCGTTGGAGTTGGAGTCGGCGTTGGTGTTGGAGTCGGCGTCGGAGTTGGACCAGGCGTCGTGCCCGAGGTTGTGAAACTCCAAAGAGGACCATTAGCCGTCTTATTGGCCATCGTTTTTCCGACGATGCGCCAGAAATAAGTCGTGCCGGGTTGAAGCGTAACCGGTATGGTAAATTTTTCGACCTGACCATCGTCAACGGAACCGCTATCGAGCTTTGGTTGCCCGCTGATCGCGCCGCTCTGAGCCGTACTTGCATCGGCAACGAGCAGCGGCGGATTTGATGACGTCCCGAAATAGATGTCGTACTTGTGGGCCCACCGGCCGCCTTCCCAACGCAACGTCATCGTCGTCGGCTGCGCGGTTGCACCGTTCGTAGGAAACTGGTTGGCCGGATCGTCCGGACCAAGCGGAACGAATGGAGCGTTCTCGGTGGTTGAGTTCCACTTGCGCTCAAACTGATTTACAAACCACTGAAAGAACCAGGGCTTGGTAGTGAAATAGTTGTGCTCTTCCTGCGAGTTTGACGATGGGCCAGTCCAGTTAGAGGAACCAAAGATCGTCATTCCTCTGCCGTAAAGCAGCACGGACTTCTGGTGATTCAGCCCCAGATGCTTGCGCATTTTGATTTGCACGCCGGCCATGAACATCCGATCGATATTCCAGGAATCCCACTGTCGAGCGGGATTGCGGTATTCGTCGGGCTCGTGAATCAGGCGCACGGGCACACCGCGGCGTACGGCAGCGATCGTCGTATCGGTATACCACTGGTTGGTAATCCGATACATGATGATGTCGATCTTCTGCGACTCCGAATTCATGTTGAGTGCGGTACGTTGGAAGAAATCCTGGACGCCGTCTGGGCTGGGCGGAAAATTAAGTTCCGCATTGATCGCAGACGTCGGGTACTTGCGCTGTAACGGCGCGGTGATGTTGGCGTAATTTGAATAATTGATCGTGTCAGTCCAGAGATTGTCGTACTTCGTCTTGAAGCTATTGAGCAGCGACTGATCGCTGGTGAAGTAGATCGCTTCATCGATGTAATTGACATTCGGTTGGAGCGGCGCAAAGAAATGGCCCGCGAAGTTTGCCCCGGTAAACTCGACTGTGTTTTGTCCGACGAAAAGCATCATCTTCCAGTGCAAAATGCCGCCGCCGTGTTTGTATCGCATCGGAATGCCCGCGGCTTTGAACTGGTTGAGGATCTGCTCGTTACCCGCATAGGTCGGATTGGCGCGCGGATCGACGAGTATTCGAACGGGAACGCCGGCCTGGTGACGTGCGACGATCTTGTTGGAGATCGACGCGTCCTGCATGAACCAATAGGCGATATCGATGCCCACGGTTTCCTTGTCGATCAGCGCCCACAACTGTGCCCGGCAATCTTCAAACGCCGTATCACACAGACGCTCCTGCGCCTTCGACGACGTCGAAACCAACGCCAGAAGGATGAATGCTATTCCTACGTAGAGGATCTTCTTACGCATAGAAAGAGAACAGGTCCGAGAACGTCTTTCCAACCTTCCAACGTCGGAAGAGAGAGAACGTTGGAGCGAGACAACCGCAGAATCCGAAGCTTTTGTAGAAAAACGGATTGCGGCTTCATTTAGTAACGCGCAAAACGTGCCCAGGTTAGTTCAGGCAGCGATGTCGGGTTGCCTGCTCAAATGCAACGCGTGGGCCAATAACTACAGCAATCAATTCCGCAGTGGGTTTGGTAGTTCGGTACAACTTTTTACAATCTGGTTACAGTGTGTGGAGACTTGGAAGTTCAAAGGCGGTAGCCTCCTCAAACGTTAAGGGAGGAACTAATGAAGAGACACTTACAAACACTGATACCTACACTTTTGATCGGTCTTCTGGCGCCGGCGGCTTTCGTCTTTGCCCAGGATAATTCGCCAAAAACCGCGGCCACGCAGTCGGACGAAAAAAAGGCATTCGAGAAACTCAAAACCCTGTCGGGTTCGTGGGAAGGAACTATCGGCGATTTGTCCACGCAGGTTACGATTCGCGTCACTTCCGCCGGCAGCGCGATCATGCACGAGGCCTTTATGGCCAAAATCAATAAGATCACTATGATTTATTTGGAAGGTGACCGTCTGCTCCTGACCCATTACGGTGGCGAGGGAAATCGGCCGCGCTTTGAAGGCAAGTTAACGGCGGATGGAAAGAGCGTAGAGTTCAGCTTTCTCGATGTCGCCGGAGGCACGCAGAGAGGACTCATGAAACGCATGGTGTTCACCATGGTTGACGCAAACACTCACGTAATTGAGGTGACTTACATGCTGCCGGACGGTAAGACAATTAATGCGCGCGGTGAATTTCGCCGGACAAAATGATTGCCGAGTTCATTTCGGACTTGAGGCAAGCGCCGGGATTCTCTCACCTCATATCCCGAACTATTTCTTTAAGCGGGGCAGCCGTTAGTGCTCCTTCGTCTTCAACAACAGCACTTTACCTCCCGGCTCCCGCCTGCGTAAGCAACTTAACGGTTTCATCATGGCCACCTTCAGCCGCCAACGTCAGTGCCGTCTTGCCTTCACTGTTCTTCACTTTCACGTCCGCCCTGGCCACTAACAACGCTGTCACTACGTCATCATGTCCGAACCGCGCGGCTTCGATTAGTGGTGTATTGCCATAATCGTCGACGCCGTTAACGTCGGCGTTCGGAGAGGCCAGTAGCGTTTTGACGGTGTCGGCATTTCCTGCCCGTGCGGCTCGCAGCAAGGCATCCGTTTCTGAACTCCGGCCGGCGCGCTTTGCGGTGTTACAACCCTGAACCGCAAATAGCAATGAAACTATGAACACTGAAATTAACAAACGTTGCATACCCATTCATACCTCGGCGAGCGCCCTATACAACTACTGATTTAACCGCGATTACTTTTTGGCCGGATGGCTTTGCCATAGGACGTTGATGATCATCCATTTGCCATCCATCTTCGCGAGGTGCATGTAGTCAATGCCCCACTCGGCAGTCAGCTTCACGGTTGCGGTCTGGTCCAACACATCGTAGATTTGGACATCTTTCGGCGCATCTTTCCGTAGCTTGCCTTCCTTGTTGTACGTCTTCGCGATCTCCACTAACTGCTGAAAAGCCATCGACCTTCCCGGGCGGTAGGTAGCTTCAGTAGGTGGACGATAGAAGCCGAGCTTGGCCAGGCTGGGGCTGACACTGCGTTCGATTCTCTCCGGCTGCACGTTGTAGATTCCTTCAACGTAATCCAGTACGGCCTGACGCACCGCTTCGCGATCTGCGTTTGCTTCCTGTTGAGCTGCGACCGGAACGGCGAACAGTATGAATACCAAGCCTAAAAAAACGGATCTTGTCATCAGTAATTTCTCCTTAAGAGTTAGTTCAAAGCTTTTACATTCTGCCGGTAAACAGGCAGCCTGAGGAATTTAAGCGAGAGAGTCAAGGTGCGTGCCAACGGGGGGTGAGTGGATTTACTGGCGAAACTCAGCCGGTTTGCAGTCGCCGCGTTTCGCTTGCGGGACTTCAAAATCCCACTTTCGAATCCTTGGAGTGCGGCGGCCTGGCGCAGCTTTCTCTTAAACTCAATCGAGAACAAACCGGCGCCAGGCCGCCGCACTCCAAGGAGACATGAGGGATGGGCACACGGACTTTTATCAAAGAGAGCGTCATACACGCATCGCCGCAGTGTGTCTTCAAGTTTCACGAACTGCCTGACGCCCTGCGACGGTTGACGCCGCCGTGGGAGTCTGCGCACATCGTCCAGGCCGCGCCCGATATCAACGTCGGCTCACGGGCGATCATCGAAACGCGCATTTTGGGTCTGTTTACGACGCGATGGGTGGCCGAACATACCGCGTATGATCCGCCGCACATGTTTGAAGACGTGCAGGTTGAAGGGCCTTTTCGACGTTGGCGTCATCGCCACATCATTAAGCCTCACCCGGAGGGCGCAATTCTACGCGACGAAATCGAATACGAACCGCCTCTCGGTTTCATCGGACAATTAGCCGCGCGCGTCATCATTGTGCCGCGCCTCGAAAAATTGTTCGAGTACCGCCACCGCGTCACTCGAGAATGGTGTGAATCTTTGTTTGAGGATTAACATGATTTACAGGATGATCATGAATCCACGTGATTTGTTAAGATGCTAATGAGCCGAAATGAACTCCAGGTACTCAAGGAACAATCGAATATGCTGAAGGTCATCGTGATCACTACGGGTGGCACAATTGAAAAAGTTTATTCTGAGCAGACCAGCACGGTGGAAAACCTGGATAACCAAATTGATCGATATCTCGGTCGGTTGCGGCTTCCGGACTGCGATGTCCGAGTCGTGCCGCTCATGAATAAAGACAGTCTGGAGATGACTGATGCGGACCGCGGCGCGATTCTTGGACTCATCGAGCAGATGTTAAGCGAGCGCTCGGCGGTCGTAATCACTCACGGTACGGATACAATGGTTCAAACGGGCACTATTTGAAGCAAGCTCTACCTGAACTGGAAGTTCCTATTGTGCTAACCGGCGCGATGACTCCACTTGGGTTTGAAGGAAGCGATGGTTTGCAGAATCTTACGGAGAGTCTCTTTGCTGTTCGGATACTTGGACCAGGCATTTATGTTGTAATGCACAATCAAGCCTTCCCAATAGATCGCGTGCGAAAAGACCGGGAAACATCCCGCTTTGTTTGGATCGATTGAAGTTGCTCATTTGCATCAAGCCTACATTTCTTTGCATCAATTCTTGTAAACTGAAACAGGTATCTTAATCAGAGCTTTAATTACGGAGAGATCAGAAACGTGCCTTTTGAAACTGAATCGACTGAGACTTCGCCGGAATCACGGTCAAATAATGAGGACCTTCGAATTTTATTCGAAACATCATTATTGAGGACGTCAAGACCGGCAAACATGAGGGGCGGGTACAAACCCGATTTCCGCCGGAACCAAACGGCTACTTACATATCGGCCACGCTAAAGCGATATGCCTCGATTTCGGCCTCGCGGCGGAGTTTGGCGGCAAGTGCAATTTGCGGTTTGACGATACCAACCCGTCAAAAGAAGAAACAGAGTACGTTAACGCCATCATGGAGGACGTGCAGTGGTTGGGCTTTCAATGGGACGGTCTCTACTATGCCTCGGATTATTTTCAGCAACTGTACGAATGGGCCATCCAGTTAATCAACGACGGGAAAGCTTACGTATGCGATCTCAGCGCGGATGAAATTCGTCAGTATCGCGGCACGTTAACTGAGCCGGGCGTGGAAAGCCCTTACCGCAATCGTTCGGTTGAAGAGAACCTCGATCTGTTTGATCGCATGAAAACCGGAGAGTTCCCGGATGGTTCACGCACCCTGCGTGCGAAGATCGACATGAACTCTCCAAATCTTAATCTGCGTGACCCCGTCATGTATCGAATTCTGCACATGGCCCACCATCGTACGGGAAATCAGTGGTGTATTTACCCGATGTACGATTACGCGCACGGTCAGTCGGATTCTATCGAGCGCGTAACGCACTCCATGTGTACTCTGGAGTTTGAGAACAATCGTCCTTTATATAATTGGTTCATCGAACAGCTTGGCATATTTCCTTCCCGGCAATACGAGTTTGACCGGCTGGCTCTCACCCATACGCTGCTTAGCAAACGCAAGCTACTGAAGTTGGTTGACGACGGACATGTCGACGGTTGGGATGATCCGCGTATGCCATCGCTCTCCGGCATGCGCCGGCGCGGCTACACCTCCACGGCGATCCGAAACTTCTGCGCGAGTGTTGGCGTTTCGAAGACGAACGGCATTACTCAGTTACAGCAACTCGAATACTTTCTGCGCCAGGACTTGAATCACATTGTTCCGCGGGTGATGTGTGTGCAGAAACCATTACGCGTGGTTATCGAAAACTATCCCGAACGACCTGGTCAAAGAAATGGACGCCATCAACAACCCCGAAGACAGCTCGGCTGGAAGCAGAAAGATTCCTTTTTCAAAGACGCTTTATATTGAAGATGACGATTTTCGTGAAGACCCGCCGAAGCAGTTTTACCGGCTCGCTCCTGGTCGCGAGGTGCGCCTCCGTTATGCTTACTTAATCACCTGCAAGGAAGTCATTAAAGACAGCAGCGGTAGGATTGTAGAGCTCCGTTGCACTTATGATCCGGCCACACGGGGCGGTAACACGCCTGATGGTCGAAAAGTAAAGTCCACAATTCACTGGGTCTCAGCGGCTCACGCTTTACCGGCAGAAGTTCGTCTCTACGACAATCTTTTTCTTAAAGAGAATCCGAACGAGGTTGAAGAAGGGCAGGATTTTACCGCGAACCTGAATCCGGATTCATTGCAGGTACTTTCCGATTGCAAAATCGAACCGAGTGTGGGAGACGCAGAGCCTGGCACTAAGTATCAGTTTGAGCGTCTTGGTTATTATTGCCTCGATCGCGACTCAGGTCCCAAACTGGTGTTCAATCGGACCATTGGCCTTCGAGATACGTGGGCCAAGATCGAAAAACGCGCCACCCCACCTACCCGCCCAGCAGCGTCCACGCGAGACCAATAAGACCACCCACAAGCACCACCCACAGTACGTCTGCTTTTTGAAGCGATAGAGCGCACGTCCTGCACGCATTTTTTGTTTAAACGAGAGTGCACGACTTCACGAACGGGAAGAGATGATTCGATTCGGCAAGTATCTTTAGTGCGGTGACGAAACCACAAGGATATATTTCAAGTGGCGGGTGCATCGTCGAATACGGAACGACGGTGAAAATGGTGCCCCCGGCGCGATTCCACGCGCGACCTTCCGCTTAGGAGTCGGATTCACGAGCCTTTTGTTTTCAACAGTTACGAAATAGCTTAACAAAAAAGCATGTGCATGCGTTGCATATTGTGCTTGAAGTGCTCAGTTTGTAAAGAACTGCGGGACAACTGCGGGGCAAACTTGGACCAAGCCACAACCGAACTTAACAAAAATCTTTCATCGTCAATTCCTCCTTCTAGTATCTGAGTTTATCACGTAGACCATTAGCGTCCGGTTCCCCGGGACGCATGAACAGCGTAGTGTCCCTAGACCGAGAGCCTTCTTTTAACCAATGTTTCCCCCGTAGGGACATTGGGCCACGAGTGGGTGCCCGAATGCACACCCGAAGGGCGGAGCGAAGTGAAGCATTCGCAGCGAAGCGAAGAGTTGTGCGGACGGGCTCTCGTGGCACGGCACCTCATAAGAGTGGAAGCTGGTAGAAAGGAAGCCGCCAATCCCAAATTCTCAGCGCCCTGGCGTGCAAGAGCCGGATGAATATTTTTACTTCTAATAGCCCACCCGAATCGCGCTTCTAAGGCTTTCTATGTGCCTTTGCGCGAGAATATTTCTCTTCGTTCGAAGGTACGTTGACGAATCCGCTTCAAGGCTCATGCGTCGGAAATACCGACTGTCGTGATTCAGCAACCCGATCGATGACTTCCACTATTCTCTCAGCATTGGAAAGACCGCTGGCCGTGGTCCAACCCCCGGTTCTGTCATTACCAACAAAAATGAGGGGATAGTGCATCGAGGGGCCCGGGCGGTCGCCAATTAAATCCCAGAGCACCTTTTCCATCACCCCCTCCTCGCCCGTCACCAGGGTCCAACCGGGGCCAACACGGAACTCCTTCGCCCATTGTTTGAGCTTGCCCACGGTGTCTGTCTTCGGATCTTTACTGATAGAAACGAAAAAAACTTCTTTTCCCAATCGCTTGCCCAGCCGCTCCTGGACTTCAGCAAGCGCCCGGCCTTGAGGCGGACACACCAGCGTGCAGGTCGTAAAAAAGAAGTTCACCACCACTACTCGATCCTTGAAAAGATCGGAGTAGAGATGCAATTTTCTGCCGTGGTGGTCCAGAACTTCGATATCAGGGATTTGAACCTTGCTGGTTTTGACTTCAGACCGCTTGGCGTCAGAATTTGCAGTAGATTGCTGCTGCGCTGAGGTGGCAGACCAAAACGTGGTGCAAAGCAATAGCGCGCAGCCGCTCCCTACGATCTTTGAACTCAACTCACGGTAACTATTCATTCCTAACATTTCTTCACCTCCGGCACGAATTCGGTTCCACCGCGCGGCTTGTAATGAGTTGCCGCGCGGTGGAATTTACTACTAACTTGCAAACCTGTACCGCTCTACCGCGTCATTGGAGATTGCAAGAATCGAATATCGGCAAACAAGATGCTGCCGCTATTTGTAGTGGGGAACGTCCCGGCAGGCGTCGAGAAATAACTCGTATGCGCAGTTAAGGGACCGTTCGTTATCGGGGTATTTAGCCCTGCGAATATCTTGGCCACGACGGAGTTTACGTTGTAAGTCACTCTGTACTTTACCCCGGGCGAGATTGAAAGTGACGCCGGTAAGGCCTGCACTTGCCAGCCGGATGAGGTTTCGTTTGTGAATGGTACTTGTACAAGTAGCGCGCCGGTATCAGACCAGATGCGGCCGATATGAGTGCCTGTCTCGCCGTTCGCTTTGTAGAAGGCGATATGCGTAACTCTTCCACTTACGGACGAAGAGAACTGTGTCCCCTGTTCCCAGGTTTGACCTTCTCCACTGGCGGTACCAGTTGGTATTTGCGTGGGAAAGAGTGACGCAGGACATTGCAAGCCACTGACAATGCTTTTGATCAGAGCCTCATTAGTTCCTTGAAAAATTGCATTCACAGTTCGGTGCGCACCATCTTTCAACGAAAGTGGGATGTTGAAAACGAACCCGTGCTGACCGTTTCCTTTACCCGCGTTGAATAAATCCTGCCGGAATTGATTTGCAGTAACGGTGGTTGTAAGAGACGGAACACTAATACCCGTGATACTCAGAGTTACATTGATGGGAGTGTTAGGCTGGGTACTATCCCAGCCCAACCTACAATCTGATCGCAATTGATTATCTCGATTCGGCCTTCAAAGCGCTGCACCCTGAGTATCTTTGCCTGCGAAGGTACGCCGTTTGAGTTTAATATGAACAGCATGTAAGGACCTGGCGGGCACACATTGCTGTTGGTAGGAATGGTAACACGCAGATTCGTGCTACTCGTTGCCACATGGCTGAGTACAACGCGCCGCTGATCAAAGTTAAAGCCATGCGTAACCGAGGGCAGCCGGATGAGCGAAACACTGCCAATCGCCAAGGCGCTGCTTGTACCCACGTCAAAGGTCTGTCCATAAGTTACATTGTCAGGGGCTGACGCTATAACGGGTTGCGTCGCTGCACTCCCATCAGCATTAAAGAGGTAAGGCGGCGAGAAGATCTCGACATCCTTGTGCCCAAATTGCAGGCAGTCCGGGGTGTTCTTTGTGCTCTCCACGTCTTTGCATATTGTGCCGTTGACGAGTTCCCCGCCTGCGGCCGGTAAGCCACCGCCGCCCACAAGCACACGTGCATCGGGAAGCAGCAGAGCCACGGAGTGATAACTCCGCGGAACGCCATTCGGATACTCCGGATAAGTGGGACTGGAGGAAAGCAGCTTCCATTCATCAGCTGCCCCGCCGTTCGGTGGAGTCCATAAGTCCGGACGCGTCACGGCGCCGATCGTATTTCCAGCACTGTCCTTGCAACTGATTGCTGGACCGTTCGGGCACGGTGTCCCGCCGGTTACCAACACCTTTCCATCTGGCAGAACAGTGGCATTGTGATATTTGCGATTGCGCTTCATTGCAGCGACCTGCGGTGGGTTCGACGCGGACGATTTCCAAAAGGGTGCAGAAGTCAGATCATAGTCTCGGCTGTGGTAATTGTTTGCTGCGGAGATCCCAGCGTGCCGGCAACGCCACCAACCATCATCACCTTGCCAGCCACGCCATCATAGACGACCGCCGAGCCGTCGAAGTGAGTAGGAGGGCTATAGCTGGGCCCATCCACAAACGTCCCTGTCGAACCCGTTGCCTGAAAGTAGCGGCTCGGCTCTGCCCCAGCACCGGCAATAAACACGTCGCCATTCGGAGCCAGGTGCAAATATGGATAGAGCCAAATCAATCGTGGACTTTCGTTAGTAAAAGTCTGGACTGTACCAGTCAAGGTGCTGGTCAATGTGAACTTATCGATACTTCTGCTGATGGCCGTGGACGGGGAACCATCGCTCTCCATAGTGACGCCATCCCAATAGGCTCCCGAGGCAATAACTGTCTCACCAGTACCGAGGGTGACGCTCGACGGATACCAGCGTCCTTTTGGCATGGCTCCAACACGAAGCCAAAAATTGTTCCGATAGTCAAATATGTTCAAGTCTGGCTCACCAATCCCGTCCTTCCAAGGCGTCGGATTGTATCGAGAGTGGCCACCAGCAACGAGAAGCCGGCCATCGGGCAGGAACGAGTGGCTGGAGCAAAAGAGATTGGTCGTCCCGTTCACGATCGTCAACCCTCCGCCGGTCAGGTCGGATGGATGCCAAGTGTAAGATTGCACCTTCGACCAACGTCCCAATGATCGGCTCCCGGAATATAATCAAGCTTTTTGTCGCGACCCCAATAGAGTAGCCGGCCGTCAGGCAGCAGACTGATATGGACAGGAACAGTTTAAGGGGCACGCGCGCGCCCACTTGCCGCAGATCTGAGCTGGTGGGTTAGGAGCTGCGCAAGGATCGGGCGTGGGCGTGGTTTGAATGCCGTTTGAAGTCGGAGGCGGATCGCCTTGACCGCCTTCATAGGAATCGGACCCGCCACCAGCGCGGCAATGAAGATGCTGCCGAGGGCAAGGCCGAAATAGATGTGGCGCAGAGATCGAGAGGGAGTGAGAGTTTTGCTGTATCCCATGAGTGTATTCCTTTCAAGAGAGAGGAAACGGAAACAGATAACGCATGTCTCCGTCACATGATATCGACTCTCTTAGTCGGGAGAGAGTTGCCGCGAATTAGAAGAGCGAGACTCGGGGCTTGACCGAGGCTCGCTTCGATGAGAGAGTGCACACGCGTATCGCGCGTCTCGATCGGACAGTCAGGATCCGAAACCAATATCGTGCACAAGACTAACACCAGAAACGCGACGTCATTTAGGTCTTGCAACTTGCTTTAGCACGATGCGAGTTGTCTCGTAGCCACGGCAACGTTTATGCCAATCCAAGAGATGGGATTCATTGGCGAAAAAGAAATTCCATTCAAACAGATGTCTTCAATCGGAGACAGATAGAACCGTAGATGAGCACTTCCGTTGACACATTACTTTGTTCAACAGCACTCCTCTAAGCGGCTTTGCACAACCTCCGAGCATATTCTCGCGCAAAGTTGTAAATGACTGACCGTGATGTCGCTCAGCTTTAGGTGCCCCAACGAGCTCACGAGGCGGTTGATCATTGAGGCGAATTTTTCGGCTCACGCACTCCATACAGTTTACGCCCTTGCTCATCGTAGAACGCCTCACAATAGCGAGTTTCTTTGCAATGCTCGGCGAGTGCTGCAAAGGTCATGTTACGCGCTTCCAGAACCTCGGAGCCGCCTGCCACGTGTTGATCTATTAGGTCCTGAAGTTCCCTCTTTGCTTCCCAATGAGTGGCTGCACTTTTGGAAACGCCTTTGCGCTTTCCAGTCTTGTCATAGTAAGTGAGTCTGGCGAAGTACTCCGTGCGCTTACCGCGCTTCCTTCGTTGAATGCTGGTCGAGAAATTTTTCATGTTGCCTCCGGCACGTATTCACGGCTCGTGCCACAGACTCCAGAAAAAATTGCGGGGCAAATTGCGGGGCAAAGCCTGCAATGAGAAGGCGAGGTGCTAATTTCCTTAGGAAAAGTGGTGCCCCCGGCGCGATTCCAACGCGCGACCTTCCGCTTAGGAGGCGGACGCTCTATGCAGCTGAGCTACGGGAGCACGAGGCAAGACTGAATCGTAATGCACTGTGGGTAAAGTTCACAAACGATGTCTTAAATCTTCTTGTGACTTATGTGCACTCCTGATGCTCACGACTGATACTTGATCAACGACCGCACATCGTAACCAGTCAACTTCTCGCGGCCGGGCAGGAACTCCAACTCAACAACAAACACAAGCCCAACAACCGTTCCACCCAGTTGCTCCACGAGATCGACAACCGCGCGCGCGGTGCCGCCGGTGGCAAGCAGATCGTCGGCGATGATCACGCGATGGCCGTCGCCAACTGCATCACGATGGATCTGCAACGTGTCCTGGCCATACTCGAGATCGTAAGAGATCGACGCACACTCAGCCGGCAGCTTGCGCGGTTTGCGCACCGGAACGAATCCGGCGCCGAGGTGATACGCAAGCGCGGGCGCAAAGATAAAACCACGCGCTTCAACGCCAATCACCGAATCAATCTTCTCTCCTTCAAACTGCGAAGCCAGCGCGTCGACCGTATTGCGCAAACCTTCAGGATGTTTGAGGAGAGTTGTGATGTCATAAAAATTGATGCCGGGCTTGGGAAAGTCCGGCACTTCGCGGATTAAGGATTTTAGATGGTCCATAGATTAGTCAGGATAATTATCTCTCAATTCTAAATGCCGAATAACTTCCCGTCGGCTCCAGACATATTTCTTCAACTTGATCCACGACCGCCCACTGCGGTCCAGTCACAAGATCGTGTTTGAAAGCTTCAACACTGTTCGCCGGTCCTTCAGCAAACGCTTCAACCGTTCCATCAGGACAGTTGCGCACGTAACCCACAACCTGATGTCTGCGCCGCTGCTCGCTGCGCAAAGAAACGATACCCAACTCCCTGCACTTCCCCTCGTATTAAAAACTTTCTCGCCTGCATGTCGTACCTACTTACACTTAACAAGCTCGCCCTGTTTTCCCTTCTCCAGCGTGAACGTCTCGTCGTCGAAGTCGGCGAGTTTCAAAGTCAACGTCATCGTGTTGCCCTTGATCGATCCGGTGTAAGTCGCCGGGTGTTCTTTCGGATTTTCGTCTGCTCTCACCGGCCCGCCGCGTTCCATCATGTGAGTTCCGCGCAAGTTGAAATTGCCATTACCATCAACCACTAACGGTCCATCGATCACGCCGCTGGCGCAATCGTATTCAATCGTGGCCGACTTCTCTCCGACCTCGATATTTATATGCTGCCCGCCCCACACGCCGGTCGCAATACGTTGCATCGTTTTGGTCATATGCCGTCGCTGAAATCAGCAGCAACGAAACAACGAGGAGAACACCGACATCTTTTTGCCAAAACATAATCTCAACTCCTTCCGCATCAGCCTAGTTGAGGCGCCATTGTAGGAATTTTCCGCGCAAAGGCGCAAAGACGCGAAGAAACTTTCTCCCAACTCATCACGTAATATGCACACTGCGGGTGAGAACGACCTTTCATCCAAATCTGCGTAGCTCAATCTCAGATTTTTCGGGTAAATTGAACAGTCTCCTTTCTCCTGAGACAGGGTTTGATCCGAGAGATCAAATCCTGATCTCGCGTTCACAGTTTGTTTTCAAAGTGAGGACTCCCAAACTATGCGACGTTTACTAGTGACATGCCTATCGCTGCTCATGCTGATAGCCAACGTCTCTTTCGCCCAAGCTAAACCACTCAACATTCCGGTCGTCTATTACAAACTTCCGAACGGCCTGAAGGTGGTGATCTCGGAAGATCACATCGCGCCAGTGGTCACGGTTGCCGTCTATTACAACGTCGGCTTCCGGCTCGAACCAAAGGGCCGCACCGGCTTCGCGCATCTCTTCGAACACATGATGTTTCAGGGTTCGGCGAACGTGAAGAAGTTTGAGCACGCGAAGTTCGTCGAGGCAAACGGCGGAAGTTTGAATGGCCATACGGATTTTGATTACACAAACTATTACCAGACGCTGCCCGAGCAATCGCGTGGAACTCGCACTCTGGCTGGAATCCGATCGCATGCGTTCGCTCGACATCAGCGAGGAGAACCTCAAGAACCAGCAGGCCGTCGTGAGCGAAGAAGTTCGAGTAAACGTGCTGAACCAGCCGTATCAACTATTCGAGTGGATCAGTCTCTGGCAGAACGCGTTTACAAACTGGCACAACTCGCACAACGGTTACGGCGAGTTGGCAGAGATCAATGCCGCCACGATCGAAGACGTTCGCAGTTTCTTCAAGACTTACTACGCACCAAACAATGCCGTGCTGACTATCGTCGGCGACGTCGACGTCAACGAAGTCAAGAAGATGGTCGAGAAACATTTCGCCGCCATTCCGTCACAGCCGATGCCCGCGCGCGCCGGATCTGAGCGAGCCTCCGCAAACGAAAGAGAAACGAGTTTCGCAAACTGACAAGCTCGCAAAGCTCCCGCACTCGCAACCGGTTATCACCTGCCGCCGCAGAACTCGCCGGACTTTCCCGCGATGGCACTGCTGGTCCAGATCCTTCAGGGCGACGACAGCTCGCGCTGGTACCAGCGCCTCGTGAAGGAAAAAGAGTTGACGCTCGATCTCAGTGGCGGACTCAACTACTTCGGAAACGAGTTTGACTACACCGGTCCAATGATCATGACCACTCGCACAACTTACAAACCCGGTCATACTGCCGACGAGGTTTTGCGCGAGATGGATGCGGTGATCGCGGAGATCACTCCGAAAGGTGTCACTGAAAAGGAAGCTCGCGGATGCGAAAGTGCGTTATCGCTCAAACTTCTACAGCCAGCTCGAATCGAGTATGGGAAAGACGCATCTTGCTGTCGGCACTCGCGCTATTCCGCGACAACCCGCAGCAGATCAACTCGTTGCTGACGCCGTTTGAGAACGTCACCGCTGCGCAGATCAAAGCCGCTGCCGCGAAGTACATGGTCGCAACGAATCGCACCGTGATCGATCGCGTTCCGGAAACGAAGCCGCAACCAAAGACCGAACAGTAGCCACGGACGCACATGAAAGGTATCGATCATGAAAACCATACTCGCAATAATACTGTTGACAACGACTGTGCTCGCACAACAGAAAACACCTCCAGCCTCCCGGGCCGGCGCGGCCGTTGAATCTCCCGAAGATCACGGAAAAGAAACTGTCCGAACGGCCTGACCGTCGTGCTTGCGCCGTTGCCAAACGTTCCAAAGATCTCTTCGATACTGACTTTCCGATCGGCAACTACCGCCAGCGATCGCGCTGCCCATCCCGGCATCGCGCAGATCGCGGCAGCAGTCGCAAACGAAGGCACAGACACACGCACCAGCAAACAGATCAAGGAAGAGCTTCGCTCGATTGGCGGCACACTCTCACTCGGCAGCGATGCCGACGCAACTACGATGAGCGCTTCTTCGCTCTCTGAATTCTCCACGCGGCTCTTTGAGCTGATGAGCGACGTGGCCCAGCATCCGTCGTTCCCGGAAACCGAAGTCAAGCTGGCCCAGGAAAACACGATCCAGCAGATTCGCGCAGGCCGCGCCGATCCGGGTTTTCTTGTCAACGAGCGTTTCCAGAAAGCAGTCTTCGGAGATCACCCATACGGGTTTGTGGTGCCGGATGAAAAATCGATCAGCGCACTTACGCGCGCCGATCTCAGAGCGTTTGTGACGAAGTACTACATTCCAAATGCTTCTCACCTGATCGTCGTCGGCGACATCGACGTTGACAAAACGTTTGCGGAGATCGAGAAGGCGTTTGGCGGTTGGAAGAGTGGCACCGTGCCGCCCGATGAAAATCCACCCGTCCCGAAACGAGATAAACGCCAGATCTATTTCGTCAACCGGCCGGGCTCGATTCAGTCGGCGATCTACATCGGCAACGTAAGCATTCCACGCAAAGACAAAGACTATTTCGCGATTCGCACTGCCGACACGATCTACGGCGGTTCGTTCTACTCGCGTCTCACTCGCAACATCCGCGAAACCAAAGGCTACACTTATTCGCCGTTCAGTTCTTCAAACACGCGCGCAAAGACAGGATCGTTTCTGGCCGGCGCCTTTGTGCGCAACGAAGTGACTGGTCCAACGCTGCTCGAGATTTTTTACGAACTCGATCGCATGCGCGTGCTGCCGGTCAGTGATGAAGAGCTGAGCGCGGCGAAGGAATACAGCACCGGCAACTTCTCCGTCGAACTCGCCAGCCAGTTTGGTCTGGCCGGCCGCATCAACACGATCTACACATTCGATCTCGACAAGAGCTTCATCAACGACTTTCGTCCGAAGATCGAAGCGTTGACGACGGCGGACATTCAGAGGGCGGCCGCGAAATACTTCGACACTTATCGCGCCGCGATCGTGATCGTCGGCGACTGGGAAAAGGTAAAGGACCAGGTCACGCCCTTTGGTGAAGTGACGATGTACGACGCCGAGGGCAATGTCATAACGAAGTAAGAACAAGTCAGGACAGGATGACTTGCCACCCGACTTTCACTTGGGAGCGAGGGCAAGACCCTCTTGACCTGACTGTCCTTTCGTTTGTGTAATCTGTGGACCATCTCGTTCACGAAACCAGCCAGATCAGGTAGTTACTAAACTGGTCGAACATCACACCGCCCTCTTTCATCAATCCGGTAACAACCAGGAGCAACGGTCGCCAAGCAGAAAAGGCGTGAAGGCGAGTGAGACCGATCCGACGATAAGCAGGTTGGACGCGAGTTCGGAGAATTCATTTTTCTTCATAAGTTTCTCTCCATAGTCGAAGGCGCTGAGGAGCGCGCGGGGCGGGCGCGAACTGTTAGAGCAAGCCTCATGCCTACGCTCTTACTTTCGTTAAAGTAGACATCAAGCCATTTCTGTTCAGTGATTTACGGAATTTTGACGTTGTGGGTGGGCCAACCTGCAGGGCGTCAACTTTCGGTCAGGATGCTGAAACTCACGATCAGCTCGAAGCAAATTGAACTGAGATCAAAGAAATCATCCGTGCTTCTGGCGACGAGCTAAAAGAACACGTCAGGAAGGGTGGCTCGCCCCCGCTTGCGCGAGAGCGGGGGCAAGCCCCTCTCTACCTGACTTGTTCTATTGATTGAATCTGGTCCCTTCCCTCGCCCACCGATTCGCAACTCTAATCAATCTGACCTCCGCGTAACCGAATTTGGACCAATCTGATTGATCTCCGGTCAAGTCCACCAATCTCTTCGACTCTCACATTGTGGAATTTTGTCTAAAGAACTTTCGTGGCACCACGATTGCTCAATGGCCCAACCGTGGTCACTCCACTTGGACCACAAATTCTTTTTGGACCATAACGATCGGCATGCAAAAGAGCAAAGCTAACTCAAACACAACGCGCACGGGTGGCGGATTCTCAGCCATCGAACTTCTAATCACGCGACGGTCCTTACGATCGTTACCGGCATTGGGACTGATGGGAATCACTCGCGCTCGCGCCAGTGTTCGTCTCTCGGGTGCTGCCCGCGAATACGCCTCGTACATCGAGAAGGCTCGCGTCTTCTCCATTCGCAGCCACGCAGACGATGCTGCCGAAAGAGCAACCATCGCCATCAACGACGACCAATCGAGCTATGACGTAACGATGGACCTCGACGGCGACGGCGACATGGACACCAGAACGATCACACTGCCGAACGGCGTTACCTTCGACACAGTCGAAACGATCGCATTTGATTGGCGCGGCCGCACGTGGAACACGGTCGGCGGCATCACGTTCGGCCAACGCCCAGGTCTCGATCAGACTAGAGAACGGCATTGACGACGACGATCTCGATCGACGTCACCGGTTCCGGCGACATCACGATCGACAGCAAGGTGTTCGACGACTCAGTACCGAACGTGAATCTTAAAGTTGGTGACCTGGCTTCGGGTGCGACTCCAGTCTCCGACGCCAGTCATCAGAGGCCACACCGACGCCCAGCCCCGAAGCCGGTCGCGACACCGGACGACACAACAAATCCGGATCCGACTCCAACGCCGCCGGTTGACGATGGCGACGTAATCTCCGACACCAACTCCGACGCCTGCCGCAACACCTACGCCGACACCCGCGCCGACCGCAACCCGCATCCGACTCCGGCTGCAACCCCGACGCCAACTCCGACTCCCGCGGTTTGCACCATCTCGGCCGATGCCGTCGACGATGCTGCTCGGCTGGGACGGACGAAGCCACAATCAAGGTCAGCCACAACGCGACCACGCGCTGTACGATTACTGGAACTTCGAGCAAGCCTCCGATCTTCAGGTCACACCGGGTGTCGCAGGTTGTCGGCTCCGGCGCGGCTGCAACGTTCACGATCAAGTCGAAGAGATCAATCGGCATCTACTCAGTAACTTTCAGCACGAGCTGTGGTTCGAAAACTGTCCCGGTAATCGTTGTTATATCTCTATAAACACCAAACAGACCAAGCGCGTAAATAGACATGAAAACCAAAAACTCCCAAAAACAGAACAGCCAAGAACCAGCGCGGTTTCACCCTGATCGAAACCACCATCGCGATCGGTCGTGATGATGGTCGGCGCACTCGCCGTCTCTTCGCTCTTCGTCTTCTCGACGCAGAACAACGTCGGCGGCGCCGAACGAGCACTGGCGATGGCAGTGGCCCAGCAACAGTTGGAGCAGATTCGAAGCGTCACATTTGAAGACACGACCCTGAACGCCGGAACGACGACCTCGACGGTGAGAAACGGTGAACGAAACTACACAGTGCAAAGAGTGGTCGCCGATGAAACCAATACTGACGACTACCGCGAAGCAGTTGAAGAAAATCACGATCACGAGTGACGCCGCAACGGCTGGTCCAAACTGGATGCGCACGCCCGTCGTGCTCGCTACTCTATCGTTCGACACTCGCCGCCGGAAGCTTCGCTGTTAGTGAATAACTCCGACTCGAATCGATGAGGCAAAGACCCATGAAGACTCGACGTTCAAAAAATGAAGCCGGTTTTTCGCTGATCGAAGTGATCATAGCGATGGGCATCACGATCACCATCATGGGATTGGCGAGCAGCATACTCGCCGGCGCATTCAACATTCGCTCGCGCGAAGATCGCAAGTCAGACGGAATCGCCGACGTGCAACGCGCGCTGAATATCATGACGCGCGAAATCAGCAACTCCGGTTTGAAACTGCCGGGCGGACTCCCGGCCGTCTCGACCAACGGCATCGTCGCCGGCGACAGCGACAACTCATTCGCTTCGCATCGTCTCCAATCTCAACGGCATGCCTGATTCGGCGAATGGTTACTTCGAAGATACCGACGTCGACGATGCGGATGAAGACATCAAGTTTCTGATGTACGTCGATGCCGATGCTCGGCCAGCGTTACATCGTGCGTTATGAAAAGAACGGCTCAAACCAAACCACCGTTCTCGCCAATCGCATCGACTCACTCGTCTTCCGTTACTACGACGAAAAAGTTACTTACGACACGACCGTCGATGGCAGCGGCGTTTGCGACATCACCAATGTCATGAATGCCGCCGGTATTGCGGAAACTGAAGTCTCTCCTGGTGCTGCCAAATTCGTCGTGATCGCCGTTGGCGTAACGCTGCCGGCGGTTGGCACTGCCGGTGCAGAAGGTTATCAGCCCCCCTCTCAAGTACAACTGACGTCTGACGTGGTTCTGCGCAACTCTATCGTTTACTGAAGGAGCCTGATACCTCGTAATGAAACTCGAATTCAACAAATGAACACAAACACGCCGCGCCGGTGAACGTGGCGCAGCGCTGATAACGATGTTGCTGGTCTCAGTGCTTCTTCTGGGCGCGGGTGGCGCATTGATCATGACGACGATGATGTCGGCCAACAACTCGATCGGTTCGACCGCCGGAGATGCAGGCCTTTTACGTGGCCGAGTCGGGAATGCAGTCAGCGCTCAACGTGCTGCGCGGAAACGCCCAGCCTTCGGTCACGGCAACTGACCGCATGAGTTTTCGCACTGCGATCATTCCGAGCATCTCGAATGGTCCGGGCAATCCCGGGACACCGCGTTTGGCCGGTTGGCTTCCCTACAACGATCCTGCAGATCCGGCGAGCCTGGTGCCGGTTGCCGTGGGAACGGTCACCGGTGGTTACAGGGTGACGGTCGAGAACATGGATCCCAACAGTCACATCGTTGAATTTGAGACTTCAGGCACGATCGAGGGCAGCGATGCAGCCACATCCGTCTCAGAAAACGTTCGGAACTGTCGGCGGAACGGATGAAGTAACGATTCGCTACGTGGGCCAGGGCGCAACCAACTTGACTCCGGATCCAGAATAACTTTCCGCTGACGCTCGATTCAGCGCTCGGCAGTTTTGTGATCGAAAGACCGCTCTACGAGCACGGCGGACAACGTCGTCATTCCCGAAGACCGGCTTCGAAATGACGATTACGCAAAACCTGCCCTGGGCCGCGACTACGACACTCGAAGGAACGTTCCAGGGTGAAGTCGATAGCGCCGCAACCACCGTCAAAGTAACTTTTGATAAAGCTTCGGTCAGAGCGGACGGCACTACTTACGCGCTCAATCTTGCGGCGGCACCCAGGTGCTGGATCTCGCTTACGCTGCGTCGCCGGCAACCACTGCCATTCCCGCAAAAGTCACTTCTCCGGATCCGAAACGGTTGTTGCTCAAGTCATACGGATTTGGACCACAGGGCTCTGAGAAGCGTCTGGAGTTGATGATCAGCAAGGCGTACTTCGAATTTGAATCTCCGGCGGGCGTGACGTTGCGCGGCGCCGACGATTGCTCGCCTCTGTCGCTCGATACCGGAAGCAGCGGTACGAAAATTTATTCAGGTGTTGACGCTGCGGGAGATGAGCCCCAGCGTCCGGCTTTCGCAGTCACTCCATGCGACGAGGCTGAAGCAAAGGCAGGAATCATCAAACCTGACACCGTTGATCGATCCGGAAGTTGGTCTGCTTGGAGACGACGACACGACTCCGGGCACTGTCGAAACACCATCGTTTCTCGACACGGCCGAACAAAGCGCGCGCTTATCTCAACGGATTGCAGACCAAGGCACAGACACTCAGCCGCTACTTCAAACCCGCAGCGGGTTCGGCGCTCACGGTTAACGATTCACTCAACAGCGGCATGTTCACTTTTGTCGACGGCGATTGCACGCTGCTGAGCGGCGCGGGAGTTCATCGTCGTCACCGGCACTTTGACGATGCGAGGCAACACCGATTTCAAAGGCATCATACTCGTGCTGGGTGAAGGCAGTTTGATCCGCGACGGCGGCGGCAACGGCGACATTCTTGGCGGAATTACGATCGCTGCATTCGGTCGTACGGCAGGCAATTTCACGTCGCCGACTTTTCTGACAAACGGCGGCGGTAATTCAAACGTGCAATACGATTCATCCGCCTTGAAGATGGGTATGGGCTCGGGTTCTAACGTATCCGGCGTCCGAGAATTTTAGTTTTACTCACCCCGCGCGCCCACTGTCCACAGGTTATGCAAATCCGCATAATCTGTGGACACGGCTTTTTAAAAACGTGTCGCGCAGCCTTGTTTTCTCCCCCAAACGCGCAAAGGTTTTACCGGTTAGGCCGGGCCACCAAAAAGCACCAAAACACAAAATGAATTTTTGAGTTTGTGCTTTATGTGCCTCTTTGTGGCTTGTTTGATAGCCTACACAAATGCTGACAACGCTCGCCGTGGCCAACTACCGCTCGCTGCGCAATCTGATCATCCCGCTGCAGCGCCTCAATCTGATCACGGGGCCTAACGGCAGCGGCAAGTCAAACGTCTATCGCGCGTTGCGATTGCTGGCTGATACGGCCCAGGGCGGCGTTATTCCATCGCTCGCTCGCGAGGGCGGATTGCAGTCAACACTCTGGGCCGGTCCGGAAAATGTCGGCCGCTCCGTCAAACGTGGCGAACACAAGATCGAAGGCACCGTGCGCAAGGAACGCACGAACCTGCGACTCGGCTTCGCGGGTGACGACTTTGGCTACGCGATCGATCTTGGACTTCCGATTCCGAGTCTATCGGCGTTCTCTCTCGATCCGGAAATCAAAACGGAAACCATCTGGGCTGGTCCCATCATGCGTCCCGCGGCGTTACTCGTCGAGCGAAACGCAGCCGTCGTGCGCTCGAGAGGCAGTGACGGCGAGTGGGAAGTGCTGGCTTACGAACTTCCGTCTTTCGACAGCATGATGACGCAGTTTGCCGATCCGCGTAACGCGCCCGAAATGCTCAAGCTTCGCGAACAGATCCGTTCCTGGCGTTTCTACGATCACTTCCGCACTGACGTCGATGCGCCCGCGCGGCTGCCGCAAATCGGCACGCACACGCCCGTGCTCAGCGACGACGGCGCCGACATGGCAGCGGCGTTGCAGACGATTCAGGAGATCGGAGATCCCGATGCATTGGCTGAAGCAGTCGCTGACGCCTTTCCCGGAGCGTCGATTTCTGTATTAAATATCGAAGGACGTTTTGAGATCGCGATGCGTCAGCGTGGACTGTTGCGGCCGCTGCGAGCGACCGAGCTGTCGGACGGTACACTGCGTTACCTGCTCTGGATCGCGGCTTTGTTAACGCCACGTCCACCAGGATTACTCGTCCTGAACGAGCCTGAAACGAGTTTGCATCCGGATCTGCTGCCGCCGCTGGGCAGGTTGATCGCGGGCGCTGCTGAACGATCGCAGGTGCTGGTCGTCACCCATGCACCAAAACTGATCGAGGCGCTGGAAGAGCAGGACGACTGCAATTCCATAAGATTGGAAAAAGAGTTGGGAGAAACTCGGATAGTCGACGCCGATGCCCTGGACATTCCGGTCTGGCGCTGGGCCAATCGTTAACCAGAGGGAGCAATGATCACTTTACAAAACCTGCCGAAAATCACCCTTTTGGCGCTGCTGTTAACCGTTCAGGCCGCAAGTGCGGTCAAACTCGACCATCCAAAACCCCTCGTACTAAAAGACTGTCAGATTCCGAACCTGGGAAACGCAAAGTGCGGCACATATGAAGTCTACGAGGATCGCGCTGCCAGGAAAGGGCGCATGATCAGTTTGAAAATTCTGGTGCTGCCGGCAACCGGCGACAAGCGCGAACCTGACCCCCTGTTCTACTTTGCCGGTGGACCAGGAGCATCCGCGACCGAAGACGCGCCAGGCTTCGCGCGTGGCTTTGCCGACATTCGTGAGCATCGCGATCTGGTCTTTGTGGACCAGCGCGGCACCGGCGGTTCCCATTCACTCGACTGCCAACTTTTCAACCCCGCCGATCTGCAGAGTTATCTCGGCCACTTCTTTCCCATCGAAGCCGTTCGCAAGTGTCGCCCCGAACTCGAAGCGAAGGCGGATCTGAAGCTCTATACGACAACGATCGCGATGGATGATATCGACGAAGTCAGAGCAGCGCTCGGCTACGACAGGATCAATCTCTTCGGTGCTTCTTATGGAAGTCGAGCAGCCTTGACTTACCTCAAGCGTCATCCGAAACGCGTTCGCACCGCAACGCTTCAGGGTGTCTCTCCAACGAATCACTTTCTGCCCGGCGATTTTGCGCTTCAGACCGAACGCGCGCTCCAGGGTGTTCTTTCCGAATGCGCCGCGCATGAGGAGTGCAGCAAAGCGTTTCCAAAGATCAAAGAGGACGCGAAGTCGTTGCTCGCGCAACTCATGAAAGGCCCGGTGGAGGTTGAAGTGCAAAAACCAAACTCCACTGAGCGTGTAAAAGTAAAACTCTCGCGCGACCTCGCGGCGGAAGCTATTCGTTACATGCTCTACAACCCGATCTCGGCGAGCCGTGTTCCAATCGCGATACATGCTGCCGCAGGGGGCAATTTTGTGCCTATCGCCCAGGCGGCAGTCAGGTATCGAATAAACATGGTCGGCACCGGCAGCAACGGCATGTATCTCTCCGTCACGTGTGCCGAAGACGTACCGTGGATCAAGCCGGGTGAAGGTGAACGCATGGCGGAGAATACTTTTCTCGGCGATTACCGGCTGCGACAACAGCGAGAAGCATGCGCGCTTTGGCCGCGGGCCAAGGTTGAACGCGATTACGCCCAACCCGTGCGTTCAGACGTGCCTGTTTTGATTCTTACGGGCGAGTGGGACCCGGTTACGCCTCCGTCAAACGGTGAAACAGTGGCAAAGACTTTACCCAACAGCCTCCATATCGTTGTGCCACACGGAGCGCACGGTATCGATGGTCTTGAAGGTATCGAGTGCGTCGATCGGATCACGAACGAGTTCATCGAACGCGCAACCACCAAAGGCATCGACACGGCTTGCGTAAAGAACATCCGGCGCAAGTGGTTTCAGACAAAGCTGTAGACGATGAGATGTCACAGTTGCCAGAATGTACTTGCGGACGACGCGCAGTTCTGCGGCAAGTGTGGCATCTCAACCGCCGGTGATCCTCGCAACGTCTCAACTCAAATCGACTCGAATCCGCAAACAAACGACGACGTCGCTAAGCGGATCACCGATAAACAACACGCGCGGCGCGAGGATCCTCGCGTTGGGCTGATCCTCGACTCGAAATACAAACTGCTGGAAAGTCTCGGCCAGGGTGGCATGGGTTCGGTCTTTCGCGCCGAGCGATTGCACATCGGCGACGAAGTCGCGGTGAAACTGTTGCACCACGATCTCGTGCGCGAAAACCAGGCGCTCGCGAGCTTTAACTATGAAGCAGACAGAACTTCTGAGTGGCGAAGGATGGCGTCTCGGCGAAGATACCGGAACGCTTTCGGAGGACGGTAAACGAATCAGCGGAACTGGAAAAGATGAGTTGGGTGGAGCTTTAGGAATGACCTACCAGTGGTCGTTTACGAGAAAGTGAGTATAGGTCCTGCGGATCGCGCAGGACCTATACTCGTCTGTTTGTTAGTTTAGTAACTGCAACCCGAGAACCTGTTCGAGAATGGTTCCGAGGATGCTGTAACTTCCATTCGAATACCGGCCGTATTGTGAACGGCTGTGGTAACCGTCCTCATAACCACGTCTGAATCCTTCGCGGAAGTAATGCTGATACTCGTTCAGATCGACGTAGTACGCGTCATAACCGTAGCTCGCGTCCTGATAGCCGTAAGCCTCTTCGGGACTGAAGCCGTAACCGTCCTCGCGGTCGGCCTGACCGGCCTGGAAGCCTTCGCCGTAACCATCGTTGAGGGCGCGCTGCAACATCTCCGCGCCGTAACGATTGGTTTCGTAGTAGGTCCCGCCACGGCGATAGCGATAGTTGTACGGTCCGTAGTCCTGATACCGCCATTGCTGTAAGCGCAACTGATCGCGACGTATCCGATCGAGATAGCGTTGCTGATATCGCAAGTGGGCTAGTCGTCGCTGCTGCTGGAGCACGCGCTGCCGTTGCTGTGAGAAGCTCTGGCGTCGCTGCCAATCCTGGCGGTAACGCTCAGCACGCTGTCTTTGCTCCTGATCCCAGTTTCCTCGTCGCCAGTTGTTGTTGTTATTGCGATCGCGGTCGCGGTCGAAACGTCCGTCACGATCGTTATCGCGGTCGCGCCCCGACTGACGTTGTTGTTGCTGTTGCTGCTGACGCCGCAGTTCCCAATCGCGATTGTTCTGCTGCTGTCGCTGTTGTTGCCAGCGTTCCTGTCGCTCACGCGACTGCTCGATTTGTTGCTGTCGCTGTTGCTGCCAGCGCTCTTCGCGTTCCTGCGACCGGCGAATCTGGTCCTGCCGCTGTCCATCATTGCCTTGCGACTGCTGGCGTTGCTGCCGTTGTTGTTCCCAGCGCTGCTGACGCTCCTGGCTTGCTTGTTGTTGCTGCTGCCGCTGCTGTTCCCAGCGCTGCTGACGCTCCTGGCTGTTTTGTTGTTGCCGCTGCTGTTGTTCCTGGCGGCGTTGCTCCGAGCGTTGCTCCTGTTGCACTTGTTGCTGTTGCTGGCCCGCCTGCCTCTCCTGCCGGCGGTTCTGTTGTTCCTGTTGGCGTTGTTGCTGGCGCTGCTCGCGGGCGGCCTGGTTTTCCTGGCTCCGCTCCTCACCCCGGCCACGTCTGCCCTGCGCGTTGGCCAATCCGCTCGTTCCGAGAATCGCAGCGGAAATCGCGAGGGATAATCCTGCTTGTTTTAAGTAGTTCACGTCTTTAAGGGTCCTTTCATTGCTGCAGCGGAGAGAGGTGTCGACTCGGGCTGATTTAGCAAGTTTTATTCCACGTTTAATCTGCGAGTAATCAGCTGTACTTGTGTAAGTTTACGAAACGATTTGATTCAGTTACTGACGATATGGGTTAAGAGAGCAGGGACCGGCTGGTCCGACTACGACCCACAAAAGCCTGTAATTTCCGCGGTTTTCGACGTCGCCGAGTCCCAATCGTGCAATCAAATGACAATTGAGTGACGAAAGATACTTTCACCGGAAAAGGCATGATGCTTGCGAACCCCTGCCTGAAAACAACTTTGAGGGGGCTCTTATGACGAATGTAAAAGTGTGGCCACACCTCGTAATTGTGGCCGTGGTGTGTGCGGTTGCAGCGGGAGTAGGCGTGGGCCTGTGGATGAGGAACGAGCGAACGGCAACCGCGGAAGCAATTCCAAACGCCGCTCGCATTCAGCGCGTCGAAGGCGAGGTTGCACTCGATAATAGCGATGCCGCCAACGCAGAGAATGAGCAGTGGCTGGCCGCAACGGTGAACCAGCCGGTTTCGGTCGGCGACCGTATCTACACCCGCGATAACTCGCGCGCGAGTTTGGCTTTCACCGGACGTAATTACGCCCGGCTCAATCCCAACACATCGCTCGACGTGCTTTCGCTCAGCGAAGAACGCACGCAGTTAGCACTGCGCGATGGCTCCGCGATGTTCGACGTTGGTTATCTCGATTCGGGAGATCTTTTTGAAGTCGCCACTCCTTACGGCGCGGTCGATTTCCAGGAACCCGGACTCTACAACGTCGGTTTCGACGACAACGGCCAGGTACTCGTTTCTGTGCTGAGCGGTCTGGCGCAGGTTGTCGGCCTAGGGGGCAGCGGGCAGATCAGCAAAGGTGAAGTGCTGACGCTGATTGGCCAAACGGCAGCCGACGTCGTTCTTTCACAGCTTGACGGACGCGATGCCGGTTATCTCGTCGACGACTACTACGGTTATCAATACCCGCAGTATTACGACGGCCGTTATCGTGACTACAACACTTATCTGAACGATCCTTATTACTTCGATCCATACCGTCGCAACGCCAGCTACCAGTATGTCAACTCGTACATTCCTGGTCTTTACGATCTTGATTACTACGGCGACTGGCAAAACATCGACGGTCATGGCTACGCGTGGTCGCCTCGTGTGGATGCCGGCTGGATGCCGTATCAGTCGGGTTACTGGTATACGGATTATCCATACGGACCGACATGGGTTTCGAATGAGCCGTGGGGTTATGCGCCTTATCATTACGGTCGCTGGGCATTTGTAGGCGATCGCTGGTACTGGGTGCCTGACACGGTAAGAACGACGCCTGTTTATTCGCCGGCCCTCGTCGCGTTTATGCCGTTTTCGCAAAATGAGATCGGCTGGGTGCCGCTTGGACCAGGCGATGTTTACGTGCCGCATTACTACAACACGAGTTGGGAGCCTCAATACCTGACGCGTGACGACCTTTACCAGCGGGTGGTAAATCTCAACGTGCCGGGAGCGGTTACAGTCGTGAGTATCGACGACTTTACTCGAGGCACCGATTGGCGGCGTGCGAGGAAAGCCGATCGAAACATGCTCGCGGAGGTGAATCCGGTGCTCGATCCACTCCTGCTGACGCCGCTTCGAAATGCGGTGGTTAACTCAGCCTGGGGTCGTGGAAAGATCGACGTCCCGCCGGGTATCGCAAGAAAGCTGCGCGACACGACGGTGATCACCAGCACGACACCGGCGGCGCCGCAGTTTCGTCCGGAGTTTGCGAAATCGATGCGTGTTGAAACTGCGCCAGGCCGTGCGAAGGGACAGAAGTTCCAGGTAAGAGACGAGCGTCAGGGTAGACGCGCCGAGCAATCGTCGCAACCTTCGGAACAGGTTCGTCAGCCTGAGCAACCTCAACGCGATGTGCGCGTGGAGCAACGCGAAGCGCGGCGGGTTGAGCAGGAGCAACGACGACCGCAACAGCAGCAACAGCGCGCGGAACGTCCGTCACGTGCGCCGCAGGCCGAACGTGCAGCGAGGCCCGCCCGACAGGAGGCGCAGGGTGAGCGTGTCTCAGCGCCACGACAGCAGCAGCGCCCCGCGGCTGCGCCACAACAACGACGTCCGATTGCGCCGCAGCAGGAGCGTCCACAGGTCCGCAGGGATCCGGCGCCAGTTCGAAGCACGCGTCCGGCGGCTCAGCCGGTAAAACGTGAACAGGGCCCGCCTGCCGCACGTTCGCAACCGGCTCCTCGACCGGCAGCGCAGCCGCAGCCGCAACCAAAACAGCAGCAGCGGCCTACGCAAGCTCAGCAGAAACAGGCTCCTGCAAAGGCTCAGCAGCCTGCGCAGGGTAAAGGCAAAGGCAAAAAGCCTTAGCCACTTTTGGAGTGCGGCGGCTTGACGCCGCTTTGTCATCGATCACGCGGATCGAAAGGCAAAGCGGCGTCGAGCCGCCGCACTCCATGTTTTCCTTCCATCCAGCCTCAACCTGTGGTAAGAATACGCCCGCGCTTGATATCAAAATCCACAGTCGCTTCCCGTTAAGCGACTCCCGTTAGCTCACGTGCGGTCAAGCCCAGTCTCACAGGTTTAAGGTCAACTAAATTCAAGTCAGAGGTAACCCTCTCTGTGCCCGCCCGCACAGTTGTTAACTAATCCAATTCAACAAGGTGGAGGAAAATCGTGAAGGAAGATTCCCTGCAACCAACCCGACGTGCATTTTTAGGCCGTGCCGGCGCCGCTACCCTCGCAGCCGGTGTAATCGGCGTTGAACCCTTACTACAAACGGAACGCTCAAAAGTCCAGGCCGCCCCCAACGGATCAAATCAACGCGCTAACGCGTGTGCAAAACTCCGGCGTGACGCAGCCAGTGCGGGACTCCAGGCGACACCCCAGAACCTGCAACATCCAAACAACCAGGACGAACAACTCTATCCAGACAAGCTGGGCAGCTACTCGAAAGGCCTGCCGCATAATAACGACGGAACGGTCGTCGCCAGTGCTTATGCTGCTTTGGTCCAGGCGTTAAACAGCGGCCGCCCGGCCGACTTCGATGCCATCCCACTCGGCGGAACCGTGAAGTTGACCAACCCTCAATCAGGTCTGGCTTTTGACATGCAAGGACCCGACGCTCATGCGCTCGTGCAGCCGCCGGCACCCGCATTCGCGAGCCGCGCACAGGCGGCTGAAATTTCAGAAAATTATTGGATGGCCCTGCTGCGTGACGTGCCCTACTCGCAGTACGCGGGAAATCCGATCGCAAACGCCGCCGCCGCGGATTTAAGTATTTACGGCGCCGACCTGAACGCTCCCAAAAACGGCGGCGCGGTTACAACTGCCACCCTGTTTCGCGGCTTAACTCCCGGCGACGTGGCTGGACCATACCTCTCGCAGTTTTTCTACCAGGACTGCAATTTCGGCGCTAACAAGATCGAGCAGAAGATCACGACGACTCTTCCCGGCATCGATCATATGACTGACTTCAACACGTGGCTGGCGGTGCAGAGAGGCATCCCGCAACCTGCCGATGCTTTCGATCCGGTTCCTCGCTACATGCGCAACGGACGCGACATCGGGCAGTGGGTTCACATCGACGTTCTGTTCCAGGCGTACTTCCACGCGTTCCTTGTTCTCGCAGGCGCGGGGGCGCCTTTCGACGAAGGCAATCCCTACAACGGCAATCCGAGTCAGGTCGGTTTCGGCACTTTTGGTGGTCCACACATCGCGACGCTCCTGTGCGAAGTTTCGACGCGCGCGCTGAAAGCTGTGTGGTTTCAGAAATGGTTTGTGCATCGACGGCTGCGGCCGGAAGTGCAGGCGGCGCGAGTTCACCGGACACTCTTTGCGGGAGCTGGTTATCCGGTGCATCCGGAGATACTCGACTTCGTTCTCGGATTCGAATCGTCTCAAGGGCTTTATGCCGGCGGGCAACGCGCTGCTGCCGATGGCGTTTCCGGAAGGTTCGCCGACGCATCCGGCTTACGGCGCCGGACACGCAACGGTCGCGGGCGCTTGCGTCACGATTCTCAAGGCGTGGTTCAAGGAAACTACACGTCTCGTGGATATCGGTCTCGACTCCAGTGCAACCGTCGGACGATGGTCTAAGTCTCGTTCCTTATACCGGGTCTGATGCTGGTGACCTGACGGTCGGCGGTGAGTTGAACAAGATCGCCGCGAACGTAGCACTCGGAAGAAATACGGCGGGCGTACACTGGCGTTCTGATGCGAACGAATCGCTCAAGCTCGGCGAGCAGATCGCGATCGGGATACTGAAGGACCAGCGAAGCTGTTACAACGAAGTGTTCAATGGTTTCAGTCTCACGAAGTTCGATGGGACTACGGTCATCGTTTAGCGTTACGTCGGACATTTCCTCGCAAAGGCGCAAAGGCGCAAAGGAAGTCTCAAGCTTTCCTTTGCGCCTTATGCGCCTTTGCGAGGAAACTTCTTACTTCGTTCGAAGCTCGACAATCGCCAGGCTGCCTGGGGCGATCTGAACGGAAACGCTGGCGCCGTTCGGTGTTAATGTCCGGTCAGTGGTCCACTCGGTGGCGCTTTGAATCTGTTGACCAGGCAAAGCGATCGTCACGTTGACGTACGCACTTCGATCGACCTGGGCCATTCCCTGTTGTGTCTTGAACACGCCGTTGTTATTCAACAACGTCACGACCCAACCATTCGCGGTGCGATTAATCAGGTACTCAACATCGCCTGTCACCTTCACCGGCGCAGCATCCGCAAAAACGTGCGCCAGCATGTGCGCAGCGAACGGCGTGATGCGCTCGTCTTCACCCAGCAGATCCGGCACTGCCGCGAAGACCACACTTCCCTTCCCGACTTTATTCACGGTCACGAGTGGCTGGCCGTTTATGTCGTAATCAACGCCGTGGCGCCTTTGAGCTCCACCTTTTCAAACCGAAATATCTGCCCCTTCAGATCCTGAGGCTCTTCATCGGCGCAAGGCAACGAGCATTGTGAGCTTCGCCCGTCTCGTTCAGCAGTCGCACTCCTAAAAACTGCTCCGGCAAGTTTTTGATCTGCGCCGCATTGAGAACGAGAGTGCCGCCATTGCGAACGTAGTCGTTGAGTCGCTTGATCCATTCCGCGGACCACTCAATCCGGCCGCCAGCGACTACAGCGCGATACGACGGCAAGCAGCGTTTCGATCTTCGATCTCGAACCCTGCACATCAGCGGCAGTCAACACATCGAAGATGTCGCCAAAAACACCGGAAACAAACGGTTGTCGATCGGCGATCGCCGGCTCACCTTCAACCACCAGGCCCGGATAGTAGGCCACGCCGAACAATTCTCTCAGCGCGCGATCGCCACGATCGATCTGCGACACTTCAAACGGCCAGTGCGGATAATCCGTCATCTCAAACCCGTGCGCCGGATCAAGCAGAAACGCGACGGGCGTGTATGGCGTGCCGCGGTCAGGATGCTTTTCCGCGAAACGCATAAACTCGTCAGTGATCCGGCCGAGCGGATTGAGTTGAAACGGATGCTCGCCTGGTCCAGGCTTGAAGAACTGATCGCCGCCCTGCTCGAGATAGATCGCCGAGGCGCCTGCCATGTAGTAGAGGTAATAATTCTTGCGATACCAGGAGAGCGACGGCCCCATCGTTGCACCATAACGCGAGTGGTAAAAGTGATCCGGGCCGGCAAAGTTTTGCGTCTTGGTGAACGTCGTTGCGGTGTCGCCGAAATTTGGCGCGTGATAGTAAAGAAATGCGCCGCCAAACTGTCGCGCTGCGCCGCGCGTGAACGCGATGCGCATACCCGTCATCGGCATCACCGCCGCCGTTTCCATGCCGAGCAGATTAACGCCCCACTGCGCTCAGCGCGTGCGCAAACGAAGTGCTCGAAGTTGATTGCGCCGGGATCAACTTGTCCCACATTGGTCCCGTTTCAGTTTTAAACGTCTCGCGCCATTTGCGCGCGAGTGCGTTTGAATAAAACTGTCGATGCGCTTCGAGCAATTCGTCTGCGTGACATCGAAGGTGAGATTTTCAACTCCGCCGGCGCAGACTCCCACACGTAGCCGACGCTCTCGCCCGAAACCCAACCAAGAAACTGATCCTTGAGTTCGCCGTTGAGCAGTTGCCATGCAGCCTGTCCGTCGGCCTCGTTGAACTGCGCGCGCACCGTAGTTGATCAGAATTGCGAACGGCGCTTTCGTCTCGCGAATAAAACGAAGAAAAGGACTGCCTTCTTTCAGGTACTCCGGAACGTTGTTGATGTAGACCACAGGAACAACCAGCTTCGACTGAAAGAGCGGCACGTCGCGAGCGCCTTTGTAAGTCGCAACAAACTGATCGATCGGTTCGGCGTTGAACGGATATAACGGCCGCTCCTCGGCAGGTTTGTCATAAAGCGGCCAGAACTCTTTCGCGATATTCCAGGGCATCAGGAAGTCGCGTCCTGCAACCTTCGGCCGCAGCCACGAATCAGGAACTCGAGCCGGTTCGTCAACTTCTAAGTAACGATGAAAACGGTTTGCGAGTCGTGGACCAGGTTCGCAAATAACGCATCGGCGAAAAAGTCTGGCTTCTGTCTGCCGCTCGGTTTGAAAGCGAGATCGTTAGTGAGGAGAAAACAGTCGACGTGTCTGCGCGCTTCGGCGGCTTTCTCGATCAGAAGCGACAGCCGCGCCGGGCCTTTTTTCAATGTCGTGGTCGCACTGTCCCACGTAAACGCCCAGCCCCAGTACATGCTCACTTCATCATGGGCGATCGATGATGTCTTTCGCGCCAAACTCACGACGAAAGACTTCGGCGCCGTCCTGGGCGATCGTGACGGTGAAGTTTTCACCTTTCCTGGCCCAATCCGCGTAACGAATCCAGAGCGTGTATTGACCGCCACGCGGAATTTCGAAGTCCTGGTAGAGCGTCGCGCGCGTTTCATCAGCGCTGGCGGCGGCGGAGTTCCATTCGCTCTCGCCACCCTGCGTCCACTCTGCCGAAACGCCTGGTCCATTCATGCCCCAGCCGGGAGCTTTGTCGCGCGAAAGATTTAGATAGGAAGGATTGAGCAGCGGCTCGCCGAGTTTGCCGGTCGTGAACCCGCGCATGTTTTCTGCTTCGTACCAGAGGTATTCCGGTTTGTGAATAAACAGGTGTGGCGAGGATTAAGACAATCCACAGATTACGCAGATTCCGATCGATCTTCATATCTGTGTAATCTGTGTAATCTGTGGACTAACCCAAGGGCTTCCAGACACTCAGCAAGCGTTCGTTGACGGCACGTGAACATCGGAGTGTCGCGCAGCGTGTAGGAGCTTGCCTTCGTTTCGCGAAGCTCCTGGACCAGGTCGAGAAAGTCAGCCGGATAGTCCGTTTCAAAAGCGACAACAAACTCCTGATCGTCGAGTCCGAAGGAATAGGTGGTGTGAAGTTTTACTGAACGGTACTTCGAGCCGATGCGGATATGCTCGTCCATCATCTCCTGCCGTTGCTCGGCCGGTCCGCGAGTACCACTCGCGTGTTTTCACAAACGGGTAAACAAAGAGATACTGCGATTTGCCGGGAACGATGTGCAGGCGATCCTCGACGTGCTCCGGATTATCTTTGTCGATGTACATCGATCGCTTGGTCATCGAGAGAAACGATTGCGACGGTTCGATGTACTTCGCCATCTCGGTCTTGTTGAGACGGGAGGTCATCTCCTGAATCGGTTCGAGCTCGTAACCGATGCGCCAGATCATGAAATCGACATTCGTGCGAAGTCCGACAGTCGAGTAAGAATGAATCAGTAATGAACGAGCGAAATTCGTCGACGGTCTTAACAAATTCATCGCGGCACTGCTGTTTATCGTTCGCTGAAAGCAACCGCCATTCGGGTCGCGCGTGATAGAAAGTGAAATTAACGAACTGGCGAGGAAGCTTTGCCTTTTCGATTTCTACCTCCGAGGATGAGGGTGCGAGACGAAGGGAACCGCGGGTGGCATTGCCTGGATCCTTATCGCTACTCATTTTGTTTACCTCTGGTCGGATTAAAGAATTGACTGACCCTGGAAGATTCAGCGATGCAAAGTTATTCTGCCCAGTCTCAGGTCTGAATGCAACCGGGGAAGAAAGGCGGGCGCTGCTGCGTCAAAGGACTAACTATGGACAAACCAAACAAATCACGTCGTTCGTTTTTGAAGATCCTGCCGCTCGGAGTGTGGCAGGCGTATTCGCATCGATTGGCGGCGCTGCTTTTCGTTTTCTGCGGCCCAGACTATACGGCAGCGAGTGATCGCTGGCTCGACGTGGCAAACTTATCTGAGCTGAGCTGGCCCACAGCCTGTCAGCCGGAAGATTGTTGCCGAACACATTGCCGGATGGGCGGTCACGACCGAAGAGCACAACGTCTTTGTTTTACCTGCAAAAGGCAACCAGGTGCTTTCGGCGATTTGTCCTCACGAAGGATGCGAAGTCGCATGGGAACAAAATGCGAACCGGTTTTCGTGCCCGTGCCACGAGAGCTTTTTTGCGGCTGACGGCTCGCGTATTAGTGGTCCGTCTCCGCGCGGTCTCGATCCGCTGCCGATGCGCGTTCAGGACGGAAAGCTGCAAGTGCAGTACGTCTCGAAGGAACAGGCGACACGCGCATGAGCAAATCCTGGCAATTACAAATTCTGTCGCTTCGCAGACAACAGGCGGCATCGTCGGCGTCTTGCTGCTGGTCCAATTTCTCACCGGCGTCTTGCTGGCTTTTTACTATGTGCCTTCCGTGGACCACGCATACACGACCGTTTCTTACATCGAAAAGGTTGTGTCGTCAGGCTCCTGGATTCGTTCACTGCATCACTACGGATCGCAGTGGCTCACCTTTTTGCCTTCGTTCACGTTATTCAACTCTTTCTGACTAAGGCTTACGATTTCGAACAGAGACACATGGATCGCAGCGATCCTGATCCTCGGACTGGTGCTGGCAGCGGGTGGCACAGGTTATTCGCTTCCCTGGGACGCGCGCGCGTTTTTCAGCACGCGCGTCGCTGAAGGACTGATGGCCGGTCTTCCTTTTGTCGGCCGCATAGCGCAGATTCTGGTTACTTGGAGGCAGCGACATCTCGACTCTCACGCTCTCGCGGTTCTTTGCGCTTCATGTGCTTTTGATTCCGGCGTTCATTGTAGCCGTAGTTGTCTGGAGGCTGTTGAGATTTCGCGTGAGATGGTCCGACATGCGTCTTCGATATCGCAGTCGCTGTTGCCGGAGTCTCGTGTTTGTCGCACTCGCTCTTGTGGTCGTTTCAAATATCCTGCGCCGCTTGGACCATCCGTGCCGGAGATGACCGGCGGAATACCTGCCTCGTCCGGGCGCGCAATTTCTCTGGCTGTACCAATCTCTCAAGTACATTCCCGGTGGACTCGGATCACTTGCAGGCATGGTCCTGCCCGGAATTGCGCTTGCTGCTTCTGATCTTTATTGCCGTGGCTCAAATCGCGCAAGATTGATTGGCGGTCTGGTGCTCGGCGCGGCGTTATTTTGGTTGGCTTGATGACGACTGACTGCATATCTGAGCGATCGCAGAGATCAAAAAACGTGGACACAACTTTCGCGACAAGCCGCCGCAGGAAGAAGCGCAGCGACGCGAGCCATTCAAACCGGCACTTACTCAATCTTACCGCCGCTGCCGAGCCGGCCCAGGCAGCGACTGCTGCGGGAGAGTCCGCCTGTCATGTACAGCAAGTTTTGCGCACAGTGCCACGGGCATCCGGCGAAGGAGGGCGACAGGGACCATTGCGATTTCCACCGCTTGCTTGATGTTTCGACAAACCGCGCCGCACGGCGGACGACATCGTCGCTCTGCTGAAAGACCCGAAGGCCTACGGTCTCGAACCACCCATGACTTCGTTCTCCGGCAAACTGACGGAGGAGCAGATGAGAGAGATTGCAGAGTGGGTGGTGAAGTTGAAGAGGTAAGTTGCGCTTTGTTCTTTGTGCTGAGTCTGGCTATACTCGCTGCCCCCTGAAAACAACATTAACCGGAGAAACTTTCTGATGAAACAAATCTCGCTTGCTCTAACTTGCATCGCCATCGCATTGGTCGCCATTGCCTGCACTGAAACAGCAACGCCAACAAACACATCAACACCGACTGCGGCCGCGTCGCCCGCGGCGCCTGCTCCAACGCACGCCGCGCAGATCCATTCGCCGCCGCGCGCGCCAACTACGCAAAGAATTGCGAAGCGTGCCACGGTCCGAGACCGGCGTAGGAGGACTCGTGAAGGTCGAAGATAAACAGATCAAAGTCGCTTCGCTGAAAGCGCGAGCACGCGATCAAGCACACAGACGAGCAACTCACCAAAATGATCACGAACGGTGAAGAAGCCATGCCCGCGTTCAAAGACAAAATGACCGCCGCCAGAGATCCAGGACATGGTGAAGTTTATTCGCAAGGAGTTTCAGGGGAAATAAGCAAAGATCGATTGCCCTTGCGACTTTACTCATTCAAGCCACGAATCCATTTACCATCTGTCCGTGCACTCGTAGCTCAGTTGGATAGAGCGTCTGACTTCGAATCAGAAGGTCGCAGGTTCGAGCCCTGCCGGGTGCACCACGCAATTGCCCTTCGACAGAAATGGTAGAAACAAGTCTGACATGCCTGAACAGCCTCCCAGCATTACCGAAAGACGCCCAAAACTTGCACTCATCGGAATTCGCTACGACGAAAACTCGTCGTTCACAAAAGGCGCCGCCGACGCGCCGCCACAAATTCGCGCCGCGTTGCGTTCTGATGCGTGGAACCTGACGAGTGAAAACGGTACCGATCTTTCCGACGATTCAATCTTCTTCGACGCCGGTGACATTGAACCCGTACCGGGCAGCGAGATGTCTGCGCTGATCGAGAACTCGATCCACACGCTGATTGCCGACGGCCTGATGCCGATCTCACTCGGTGGCGATCACTCGATCACTTATCCGATCGTGAGGGCGTTCGCGAGAAAGTACAACAACCTGAGCATTCTGCACTTCGACGCGCATCCGGATATTTACGACAACTACCAGGGAAATCGTAATTCGCACGCGTCGCCGTTCGCGCGGATCATGGAGCAGAGACTGGTGAAGCGACTTGGTCCAGGTGGGTATCAGAACGTTCACGGCGCACCAGCGCGAGCAGGTGAGGAAGTTTGGAGTGGAGTCGATCGAGATGCGCAACCTGACCGCGAATCTTCAACTCGAGTTTGATTCGCCGGTCTATATTTCGTTTGACATTGATGCATTCGATCCGGCGTTTGCGCCGGGCGTGTCACACCGCGAGCCGGGTGGTTTATCGACGCGGCAGGCGATCGATCTGATTCAGCGGTTGAAGGGAAAAGTCGTGGGCGCGGATATCGTTGAGTTCAATCCGCGCATGGATCCGCTTCACATCACGGGCACTGTTTGCGCGAAGATCTTGAAAGAGATCGCCGCGCGAATGCTCGAGTAGCGCCACAAAAAGGCACAAAAGTCACAAATCAGAATAGTACTGTCTTTGATCGAGCGGAACGTAGTCTCGCGTGCTGTGGCCCAGGTAGATCTGCCTCGGGCGCGCGATCTTCTGATCCTCGTCTTCGAGTAGTTCCACCCACTGCGCCAGCCAGCCCGACGTTCGCGGAATCGCGAACATCACCGGAAACATGTCCACCGGGAAACGCATCGCCTGGTAGATGATGCCGGAGTAGAAATCGACGTTTGGATAAAGCCGGCGTTTGACAAAGTAATCGTCTTCCAGCGCGATCCGTTCGAGCTCGAGAGCGATATCGAGCAACGGATCTTTGCCGGTCACTTCAAACACTTCATACGCGACCTGCTTGATGATGCGCGCGCGCGGATCGTAGTTTTTGTAGACGCGATGACCAAACCCCATCAAACGAAACTCGCCGGCCTTCACTCGTTTGATGTAGTCGGGAACGTTCGCAACTGAACCAATCTCCTTCAACATCCGCAAGCACCATCTCGTTCGCGCCGCCGTGCAATGGACCATAAAGCGCCGCGGCCGCGCCCGCCAGCGACGAAAACGGATCGGTGTGCGCGCTGCCGATACTGCGCATCGCGTTGGTGCTGCAGTTCTGTTCGTGATCGGCGTGAAGTATGTAAAGCACCGTCAAGCGCTCTTTCGAGCACGGGATTCGGCTTGTACTTCAACTCCGTCGTCTTGAACATCATGTTGAGGAAGTTGCCTTCGTAACTCAGATCGTTGTCGGGATACGAATACTGCATGCCGATGCGATGACGAAAGCAAACGCCGCAATCGTCGGAACCTTGGCGATCAACCGGTAGATCTGTTTCCAACGACACTCGACGTTGAAGATGTCTTTTGCGTCCGGGATAGAAAGTCGAGAGCGCGCCGAGCGTAGCTTCAAACATGCCCATCGGATGCGCGTTGTAGTGAAAACCATCGATCACCTTCTTGATGTTTTCGTTGATGAACGTGTGATAGGTGATGTTCCTGGTCCACTCTTTGAGTTGCGAGTCGTTTGGCAGTTCGCCATAAAGCAACAGGTACGCGACTTCGAGATAACTGCTCTTCTCCGCGAGTTGATCGATCGGATAACCGCGATATTCCAGAATTCCTTTGTCGCCGTCGATAAAAGTGATGCGACTCTTGCACGAAGCGGTGTTCATGAACGCAGGGTCGTAAGTCATCAAACCGAAGTCGTCGTCAGAGACTTTGATCTGGCGCAGATCCATGGCTTTTATCGTGCCGTCTTCGATCGGCAACTGATACTGTTTTCCCGTGCGATTGTCAGTGATAGTCAGAGTGTCTTCGCTCATGGAGATCCTCGCTTGTCTCTTTTTTCGTGTGTGAGCAGATTAACGCCACGATGTTTACGTAATCAAACGGCGAAATGAAAAAGCCCGCAATCGCGCGGGCTTTCTCACGTGTATTCGCTTGTTGGAACTTAGTTCCCTTTTCGCGCCGCTTTTATCTCCTGCTCCGCGCGTTTCCGAGCTTCTTTCGCTTCGCGATCGTTCAAGCCAAGATCCTGCAACGTCTGGCCCAGACTCCTGCCGGAATTCAAACCACTGAGAATCGCGTCACGCGTCACGTTCGGAAATCGTGGATTCAGATTCTGGCCCAACCGCGTCGCTGAAACGTAGTTGCCAAACGACAAATCCGGATTCGTCAGCCAATGCCGCCTGATAACCACTGCGCAGATCATTCGCATTAGTGTGCAGCGCTCTCGGAAGTCGCGGATGATCGCGCAAATCGTCGTCGGCGCGACGCAGGTTTGAGCTCGCACGTCGTGCACGCTCGAGGCCGTCATCGGAACGTCCTTTCGATTTCGTTGATGCGTTGCTCAGACCATCGTCCGAACGTCCGCCAGAACGATCTGAAGCATTGCCCAGACCGCGGTCCACACCGACTCCCGGCGGTGGACCACCGCGTTGCTGCTGCCGCCTCCGCTGCCACGACCTCCGCCTCCTCCTCGTCCTTTACCCTGTGCAAAAGCCCCAGTCGCCAGCACCAAAACCAGCAGGCACAAAACGGCTGTATGAGTTCCACTGTTAAATAACTTACTCATTTGCACGCCTCCTAAGCTGAATTATTTGAGGGAGGAACAAGAGGAGAGAGCACAATTAATCTACTACAGTCGCACGATGGAAGGCGATGGGAATCTCTAAATCACAAGATTAGTGTAATAAAAGGCCTGAATCTAGCGGATTACTTGATTCCCAGAAGTTCAATTTCGAAGACCAGATCGCTGTTGGGTGGGATAAACGGTGGCCGCCCTCTCGGTCCATAAGCCAATCGCTCGGAATGGAAAGTCGTCGCTTACCGCCGACTTTCATAGTGATCAGACCTTCGTCCCACCCTTTAATCACGTCGCCCGTTCCGATTTTGAAGTCAACTGGAGCGCCGGCTTTGTGCGAGTTATTGAATTCGGTGCCGTTTTCCAGCCAGCCAATGTAATGGACATTGATCGTCTGTCCAGGTTGAGGCGCAGGGCCATCGCCCAGCTTTAACTCTTCGATCTTCAATCCTGAAGGAGTCGTTACTTCGGAGATTGCCTGGCTCTGGCTGCCACCTCGCGTGAAGTAAGTAAGCAGCAGCGGCAACCGCAATCGCCGCAAGCACAATGATCGCGACGATCCGGTAATTGCGATTTACGGTTGGTTGCGGTCTGTGGAGTGTTGGATTAGCGGACGCTACCCGCGGTCGTTTTCTCGCTTTGTTTATCTTTCGATGTCGGCTCTGCGGCACGAAATGGAAACCTTCTTTCTGATGATGATTGCCGGTGGGAGAGTTCTTATACAGCATATTCACGCAAAGACGCAAAGAATGAACAGACCTGACTTTTGCGCCTTTGCGCCTCGGCGGCAGAAAACTCTATTCTCTCGACTATGCCACTCGTTGCCGTAATCCCCGAACCAAACAAACCAGTCGAAGTTCGTGAAGTTGCCGAACCTGATCTCGAAGCGAACTCAGCCCTGCTTGAAGTCGAACTCTCCGAAGTTTGCGGAACTGATGTTCACCTGCAACAAGGCCGGCTCGCGGGCGTGCCTTATCCATTCGTTCCCGGCCACGTTTCGGTCGGAACGATTGCAAAAGATTCGCGGCGACCTATTCGACGTCGAAGGCAAACGATTCAACGAAGGCGAACGCGATCACGTTCCTCGACGTTCATCGAACGTGCAATGCCTGCTGGTATTGTCTCGTCGCGAAAGCAGGAACACGATGCCCGAACCGGAAAGTTTACGGAATAACTTACGGTCTTGATGATGGGCTCTGCGGCGGATGGTCCACGCACATTTACATCAAGCCCGGCACCCGTTGCATCAGGCTCGAAGCTGATCCGGAAACGTTCATGGCCGGCGGTTGTGCGTTACCGACTTCGCTGCACGCCGTCGAACGTGGCGACATAAAGATCGGCGATACCGTGCTCGTGCTTGGTTCAGGTCCGGTGGGAATCAACGCGATCGTTCTGGCCCTGATGCGCGGCGCGCTCCGTGTGCTCTGCATCGGCGCTCCACAAGCCCGACTCGAGGCAGCGCTCGAGGCCGGCGCAACTGCAACTCTCAACATCCAAACACACGACGAAGCAAAACGATTGGAATGGACTCTCTCACACACCGCGGGACGCGGCGCGGACGTCACGATTGAAGCGACCGGAGCGCCCGAGGCAGTTGTTCAAGCGATGCGTTTTACTCGCGACGCGGGGGTCGTAGTCGTCGTTGGGCAATACACCGATCACGGCCTCACTTCATTCAATCCTCATCTGGATCTGAATAAGAAACATCTCGACGTTCGAGGCTGCTGGGGATCTGAGTTTAGCCACTTCTATCGCAGCGCTCAGCTCGCGTCACAGAGATCGGAAGTTTGGTCTGGAATGAAACTGGATTCGTACGGATTGGATAAAGCTAATCAGGCGTTGAGCGATGTCGCGGAAGGACGTGTGTTGAAAGCGCTCATTCGCCCGTAAGAATTGCATTTGCAGTGCGGCGACTTGTCGCCGCCTTGGCCCAAAGCGCTGCCAGGCCAGCGCACTCCAAATTACGGACCATCGCCTCTCGGCCCACCGCGCCCGCGCTTATGCCGCATCTCGTCGCGAAGAGTCTGAAACTTATTCCACTGCTCGGGCGTCAGCACAGTTTGCAAACGGCCGTCAGCCTGGCGACGAATTTCATTTACCCGCGGCTCCGATTCCCTGCGCACCGCTCGTAACTGCTCACGCGAGTCGCCGAGAATCTCCTGAACCTTTGTCCGCTGGTCCGGATTGAGTTGCAACCGCTCGGCGAGGGCTTCAAAACGATTACCCGGTCCTCTGTCGCGGGCGGCCCACGTGCGATACACGTTCAGAGCCAGAAGACCTGCCGCAAAGCCAAGCACGAAAATGATCGTCGCCGCTATGCGCACCTGCCATCTGTTTTTAGTGACATTGTCCATCGATTACCTCGCTTACTCTTCTTCGTCGTAGATGGTGCTCAACACCTGCTCGTACGTCATCGGATCTTCAGCCTGATCGAGAATCACCGCCTCCGCGGAATAGACGGATGCTGCCTGATCGATCAGCGAGTTTGCCGGCGCACCCGGAAGCACAAAACTCAACACAGCAAGCGCGGCGGTGGTCACGGCCATGGAAGAGACGAGGGCTCTCGCCGATTTCCAAAGCCGTAACATTGCCGGAACGCTTTCCACCGCCTGCTGCTCTCTCAACGCAGCCATAACTCTCGTTTGAAAAAAGGGCGACGGCTCAATCGTCGATTGCGCGCGCGTTTTGATAATCAAAGCCGAGAGCCGCGCCGCCTCGTAAGCATCGCCACACGACGCACAATCGCTCGCGTGGGCGCGAACTTCGTTCAGCTCGCTCTCCGAGAGACTCGCGATCGACCGATTATCCAGAACTTCGATGATGTGCTTGTCTTTCATTTGCTCACCTGCGTCATTTGGCCAGTGGTTCGCTTTCCGCTCTTTGTGGTGCAACAACTTCTCCATCGCTTCGCGAAGCTTACGTCGCGCTCGAAATGCTCTGACTTTCACTTTCGACTCCGACCATCCAGTCGCTTCAGCTACTTCCTTGATCGAAGCATCATCGCCGTCGATCATCAAAAGCGCCTGCTGGTCCTCCGGCGGCAATACCGCGAGCAGTCGATCCGCTAAATCCGCCGCCACCAGATCGTTCTCAACGGAACGTTGTTCAACTCCGTCGCCCGGTTGCTGGTCCAGCCAGTTATGCTCATCGTCGGTGAGATCCGAAACAGTAAACTCCGGACGCCGTTTCGCCCCTCTCACCATATTCAAACACGTGTTGGTCGCGATCCTTGTCAACCAGCCTTCGAGCGAGCCGCGACCTTCAAAACTTCCGAGTTGCGTAAAGGCTTTCAAAAAAACTTCCTGCGCCGCTTCTTCAACCAAACTTCGTTGTCGAAAAAACCGGCTCGCAACGCTGAAAACCCGCGGGCTATAACGTCGCACTATCTCCGCAAAGGCAGACTCGTCGCCATCCTGCGCTCGTCGCGCGAGGTCCAAGTCCAAGGCCTGTTCGAGCCCACTCGCCAGTTGCGGTCCTCATCGGTTTTAGACGGATGGCGGATTCGTTCCGATTGCCCGAACCCGCCAACTCCGTGGGGGAGACGCTTACTGATTGTCGCGATTGCGCCGTTCGCCACGTCGTGTTTTGAACTGCGCCTTCGACTGTTCCAACTGGGCTTTCTGCTCAGCAGTCAGGACGGAAAGAGTTTCCTGGTGGAGCTTTGCTCGCTCACCCATCAGCTTCGCCTGGAGGCTAGCCATTTCCGTCAGTTTCTGAGTAGCCAGTGCTTCGTTGAACGTACCGCCTTCGTTCGCTTGACGCAACTCCTGGCGCTTCGCTCGAAGCTGTTCGCGCAGCGGTTTATTTCGTTCGGCGAAGCTCTCGCGGATCTGCTGGATCTTGGTTTTCTGGTCCTCAGTTAAATTGAGCTGTTTGAAGAATCCACCACCACCCCGGCGCATTCCTCCCCAGCCATGTCCTTTGTGTTGACCTCGACGAGCACGCCGTTCAGTGCGTGTGTCCTGCGTGTTGCCCTGATCGGGTGTGACCGTCTGTGCAACTGCAATCGAGGCAGCCAAAGCAATCGCCGAGAGAGTAGCTATTGCCAATGTCTTAAACCTTCCTGGTTTGTTCATCTTAATTTTCTTTACTCCTAAGTCTTCCTTGTATTTGTTCCGGGGGAGCCTCACGACAGCATAGACACTTGCCCGCCGCGAACGGTTACAGCCGACTTCAAACGCAACTGACTGGATACACTTTTTTTGTGCTTTATGTGCCTTTTTGTGGCTCGTAACGGAAGTGGCACAGCAGGTGTCTTAGTAGCTGTTAGCAATTGAAAATCGGCAATAAGTAGAGGAATCGAATGTCGTCTCAAACAATAAAACAGCCTTTAGTGGGTGGAATTCGTACAGGCAATAACAGCCTGCCGTGGCTAAAACACATTTGGGCCAGATTACTGCTGGGTAAGAAGAAATTGCTGCTTGGCGGTGGCTTTATGGCGGCCGTCGTGCTCGCCGGCTTCTACTTTTGGGGAAACGATTCAAACACTCCGCAGTACATGACCGCGCGCATTGATAGAGGCAACTTGCGTAACACCGTCACGGCTACGGGTGCATTGCAGGCGGTTACTACTGTTCAAGTCGGTAGCCAGTCTTCAGGAACGATTGCCGCGCTTTTCGCCGACTTCAATTCGGTAGTTAAGAAGGGCCAGGTCATTGCGCAACTCGATCCATCCACCGCGAAGGCGCAGGTTGAACAGGCACGCGCGAATCTCGAACAGGCGCGTGCGAGTCTCGCGAACGCTCGTGCCGCGGTTGTCAATTCTCGTGCCGGCGTGAGTGATGCGCAGGCTCGAAGTATGGCGGCGCGGTCGACGGTGCAAAACAATCAAGCAGGCGTCTCTGGCGCGGAAGCGAATGTTGCCGTGTTGAAAGCGCAGCAGGACGATGCAATGAGTATGTTGAAGCAGCAGGAGTCGTTGCTGAAAGCCGGCGTGATTGCGCAAAGAGATTACGACATTGCCGTTACCGCTTACAAAACAGCCGAAGCGCGTTACAACCAGGCTGTTGCTCAGTTGAATCAGGCGAAGCTGACCGAACAGTCGGCGTCGAGCGCGGGTATCGCGCAGTCGCAGGCTGCGATTGAGCAGTCGAAAGCGCAGGTCGCACAATCGCAGGCCCAGGTTCAGCAGGCTGCCGCACAAGTGCAACAGGCACAGGCGGCGCTCAACGTCGCCGAAGTAAATCTGAGTCACACCACGATCACTTCGCCAATCGATGGCGTCGTCGTATCGCGTGACGTAAACGTTGGTCAGACGGTGGCCGCGAGTCTTTCGGCGCCAACGCTGTTCACGATCGCAAACGACCTGACGCAGATGCAGGTGATTGCAAACATCGACCAGGCTGACATTGGTCTGGTTGAGCAGGCGAAATCCGTGAAGTTTTCCGTCGATGCATTTCCGGGCAAGGACTTTGACGGCAAGATTCAGGAGATGCGTCTCAATCCGGTGAACGTGCAGAACGTTGTGACTTACAACGTGGTCATCAACGTCGACAATCCCGAACAGAAATTGAAACCGGGTATGACGGCGAACCTGACGATCACGATCGACGAGCGCAACAACGTGTTGAAGGTTCCGAATTCCGCGCTGCGCTTTACGCCGCAGGACAGACAGCGCACCACTGGTGCAGCGGGTGGTCAGCAGGGTCAGGGCCAAGGTCAGGGCCAGGGACGTCGTCGTCAGCAGGCTGATGGCTCGGCGGGTCAGGGTGAAGGTGGTGAAAACCGGTTTGCGCCGGCGTCAGCGCCTGTACTTCCGGGTCAGATACGTGTTGTGTGGGTGTTGGGCCAGGACGGCAAACCCGAGCGCCGCAGAATCACCACGGGTCTGAGTGACGGTTCGGCGACTGAAGTTGTCGACGGTGACTTGAGAGAAGGCGACATGGTGATCACGGGTCAGCAGATAAGTGCGAACAGGACCGCGAACACGCAGTCAACACCGCCGGGATTTGGTAATGCGCCGCGCACAGGCGGCGGACGCCGTTAAATAGAGCTTTGAGCTTGGTACTTTGTACTTTGCTGCGGAGGAGCAACATGTTTATAGCCACGCGATTACAGCACGATACGGCGCTCCAGCGGAGCGCCATTGTCGGACGAATCATGTCGCTCCTAATGGAGCGAAAACGTTAACTGGGTTTTAACTATAAATATGTTTGCTCCTCCGGAGCACAGCCCAAAGGAAAGAAACGAATGTCCACGACATATGCAGTTGAACCACAGGAGTTCCAACCGGAAGTTGCGTTAGCGACACCTGCTCCCGAAGGGCGTCCGGTTATCGAGTTGGACCACATTCATAAGATCTACACGATGGGGGACGTCGAAGTTCACGCGTTGCGCGGAGTCTCGCTCACGATCAGGGAAGGCGAGTTTGTGGCAATCATGGGCGCGTCCGGATCGGGTAAATCGACGACGATGAACATTATCGGTTGTCTGGATCGACCAACGCGCGGCTCTTACGTTCTCGACGGCGAAGACGTTTCCGAGATGTCGAAAGACGAGCGCGCCGATATTCGTTGCCAGAAGATCGGGTTTGTTTTTCAGGGCTTCAATTTGCTTTCGCGCACCTCGGCCCTGGAAAACGTTGAGTTGCCGATGCTCTATCTCGGTGTTGATTCAGCCGAGCGTCATCAACGTGCGATGGAAGCCCTCGCGGCCGTGGGTTTGGCGGGCCGCGAACAGAATCATCCGAACCAGTTGTCGGGCGGGCAGCAACAGCGCGTCGCTGTCGCACGTTCGCTCGTCAACAACCCCGCGTTGATTCTGGCAGACGAGCCGACGGGTAACCTGGATTCGCGCACTTCAGTTGAAGTGATGGAAATCTTTCAGCGTTTGAATCGCGAGCGGGGAATCACGCTCGTGCTGGTCACGCACGAACCTGACATTGCGGAGTACGCCAGCCGCATAATCGTTTTCAAGGACGGCAAGATCAAGTCGGACCATGCGGTCGAAAATCCGCGCAATGCTGCCGAGGAATTAAAGAATTTGCCCGTCATCCAGGACGATGACGACGAGGACGAGTAATCGACATTTGGCAATTGCCAGTCGGGAATAACCATGACTCTATTAATGATCATTCGCGTCGCCTTTCGCGCGCTCATTCGCAACAAGATGCGCGCGGCTTTGACAATGCTCGGCATCATCATCGGCGTGTCTGCCGTGATCGCGATGGTGAGTATCGGTCAGGGAGCGTCGGCTTCCGTCCAGGCGCAAATTGAAAGCATCGGCACGAACCTGTTGTTTGTTAGCGCGGGCGCACAGAACGTCGGCGGTGTGCGGAGCGGCACGGGCGACACGGGCACCAACACGCTAACCGTAGAAGATCTCGACGCGATCAAACGCGAGGTGCCGAGTGTTTCGATGGTCACGCCTTCTGTAAACGCACGGTCACAGCTCGTCGCAGGCAATATGAACTGGAACACGGCGGTTACGGGAGTCAGCGAGCAGTATCCTGAAATACGCAAGTGGCCGGTGGCAAGCGGCTCATTTTTTACCGACTCGGACATACGCACGGCCGCGCGCGTTATCGTGATTGGGCAAACACTCGCGGACAGCCTGTATCCCGGAGCCGATCCGATTGGCCAGGATCTTCGCGTGATGAACCTGCCGTTTCGCGTTGTCGGTGTGATGGCGAGGAAGGGACAGGACCCGCAAGGTCGAGATCAGGACGACGTTGCGTTTGCGCCGTTCACGACAGTGCAAAAGAAGATACTCGGTCGCGATCGAATACAGATCGCTTACGTCTCTGCTATTTCGCAGGACGCGACTTACACGGCGCAGTCGCAAATTACAGACTTGCTGCGTCAACGTCATAAGTTGACTGCCAATGAGCCCAGCGATTTCACAGTCAGAAACATGACTGACATCGCGGAAGCTGCGAACGAGACAAGCAAGACGATGACGATCCTGCTGGCATGTATCGCGGGCGTTTCGCTGCTCGTGGGCGGCATCGGGATCATGAACATCATGCTGGTGTCGGTCACGGAGCGAACGCGTGAGATTGGTATTCGCATGGCGATCGGCGCGCGATCATCCGCGGTGCGAAGCCAGTTTTTGATCGAGTCGATCGTGCTTAGCCTGACCGGCGGAACGATTGGAATTATTCTCGGCGTCGTGCTGTCGTTGGCGATACCGGCGTTTCTGGGTTGGCCCACGCTTGTTTCGATGATGGCGATTGTCGGGTCAGTTCTCTTCTCTGCCGCGGTTGGCATCTTCTTCGGCTACTACCCCGCGCGCAAGGCGGCGGCCCTCGACCCAATCGAAGCGCTACGCTACGAGTAACACCTTTGGAGTGCGGCGGCTTGACGCCGCTTTGGTCTCGATCTCGGTCCGGGAAGAATGGCGGCGTCAAGCCGCCGCACTCCAAGGGCGGTTTGTGCTTTTTGATTTTTGATGGCTCGGTTAACATGCGCCGCATGAACCGGCGACGAATACTCGCTCTTTCCCTGATACTGGTCCTGGCGGCAGTTAATTTCGGTCAGCGACCAACCACGAAGACACAAGCTGGACCAAAACGGCCACGCTTGGTCCTCCTGATCGCCGTCGATCAGTTTCGTTACGACTATCTCGAGCGTTTTGGAGATCTGTTTGCGGCAAACGGGCTGAGACGATTGTTGCGCGACGGCGCTTCCTGGCCCCAGTCCAACTACGATCACACGCCAACCTATACCGCGCCCGGACATGCAACGATGATGACCGGCGCGTATCCGGCCCAGACTGGAATCATCGGTAACGAGTGGCCTGATCGGTCAGTCGGTAAACGTGTCACGAGCGTTTCCGACACTTCCGTTCAACTTCTCGGTGCGACCGGCAACGGTTCCAGCCCTCATCGCCTCTTGAGTTCGACTCTCGGCGACGAACTCCGTCTCGCCTCCGGCGATCGCACAAAAGTGATCGGCATCTCCATCAAGGATCGATCTGCCATTCTTCCCGCCGGACGTCATGCCAATGCTGCCTACTGGTTCAATAACGGCAACATGGTTTCATCAACTTACTACTTCAAAGAGTTGCCGTCGTGGGTCGTCAATTTCAACAACGGCAAGCAGGCAGATCAGTACTTCGGCAAAAAATGGGAACGTTTACTTCCTGAGAAGGAGTATCTCGAACACGCCGGTCCGGATGCCCCACCGTGGGAAAAAATCGGCGCCGCACCCGGCGACACCAACACATTTCCACATACGATCACGGGCGGGCTTACAGCGCCCGGGCCTGCTTTTTACTTACATCTCGACCACTCGCCGTTCATCAACGAGCTGCTCTTGTCCTTCGTCAGGCAGGCAATCACAAATGAACAGCTCGGCGAAGACAGCTACACAGACGTGCTGACCATCAGTTTTTCAGGACACGATTACGTCGGTCACCGGTATGGACCATACAGCCAGGAAGTGATGGATGTAACGCTGCGTATCGATCGCCAGATCGGAGAGTTGCTCGATTTTGTGAACACGAAAGTCGGACTGGCAAACACACTCGTCGCCTTCACCGCCGATCACGGCGTGGCGCCGATTCCCGAGCACGCTACGGCATTGAAGCTGGATGGCGGTCGACTGAATGTGACCGAGCTGGTCAAACAAATGCGCGCCGCTATTAGTGCGAAATACAATCCGCAGCGCAAGATGCCTGATCCTACCGAGGATTACATTTACAAGTACGAGGACGTGAACGACAGTCTGCGAGACGCGTTCTATAACTCAAATCTTTACTTCAACTACGACGCACTCAAACGTGACGACGTTAATCTTGCCGAGATAGCTGAGGTGGCGGGTGCTGCTGCTCTAACCTTTCCGGGAATTGCACGTTACTTCACGAGGTCTCAACTTCTGCGCGGCGCAACATCTCCTGGTGATCCAATCGAGAGACGTGTGCTGCACGGGTTTAATCCTGCTCGCAGCGGCGACCTGATCCTGATCATGCACCCGTACAAGTTCATGGGCGACCTGCTTCCCTCCACGCATGGTTCGCCCTACACGTACGATACGAACGTTCCGACAATCATCATGGGACCGGGGTTGAATCCGGGGCGTTACCTGGAGCCCGCATCGCCTGCTGATATCGCGCCAACGTTAGCTGCGCTGCTCCGAATAACTCCGCCAACAAACGCAACAGGCCGCGTGCTCATTGAGGCGTTGAAAAAATAGGGGTTAACAGGTTCATCATGTCGATCCTGTAATCCTGTTCTAACTAACGTTTGTAGTTTTGCGCGTATTGTGGAGCTTCGATCCCGTCCGGCAAACGTGGATCCTTGATCGGCTCTCCCGCTTCGAGTTTCAACGGCACAACCCCAGCCCAAATCGGCATCGCATAATCTTCTTCGTCGTCGAGCGGTGGACCAGTCCTGATCTTTGCCGACACTTCTTCGAGGGGCAACGACAGCACCGTCGTCGCTCTCATCTCCTGCTCCGTCGGCTCGCGAACGTCCGCCCATCTCCCGCGCACGATGTGTTCAGAAAGCGCCACGAGCGCCGCAAGTTTTTCCTCCGGATCGTCCACAAGCGTTGCGCGTCCGAAGACCACCACCGAACGATAATTCATTGAATGATGAAACGCGGATCGCGCGAGCACGAGCCCGTCAATAATCGTGACTGTCACGCACGCGTCAACGCCGCTCGATAAAGTTTTCAACATCCGGCTCGCCTGAGAGCCATGAATGTAAAGCGTGTCGTCAACGCGCGCGTATCCGGTTGGAATCACGACCGGCTGCCCATTGGGCGCAAAGCCGACATGACAGATAAATCCCTCATCGAGAATTCCGTAAACAGTTTCGCGATCGAAGTGACCGCGCTTGGGGAGCCGCTTGAGCTTTGTGCGATCGGTTTGGGGAAAAGTCATGATGTAAATATGCCACAGACTTAAACAGATAACACGAGCGGAGTTTTCTATTTCCTGCCGAATCAGTATCATTCGTATTCTGCGGCTCGAACCTTCCGTTTCTAGGAGAAAAATATGTATTTTCGGTTACCCCTGCTGGTTATTTGTCTGCTTGCCTCGACTACGTTTGCACAGAATGGCGGCGCCGCGAAATCGCCGTTTGAGGAAGCGTTTTCGCGTCTCGAATATCGGAGCATCGGCCCTGCGATCATGGGCGGACGCATCGCGGACGTCGAAGGCGTCGCGGGTGATGCGAACGTGGTCTATGTCGCAAGCGCATCGGGTGGACTTTGGAAAACTACGAACGGCGGCGTCACCTGGAAACCGATCTTCGAGCGGCAGGGAACGATCTCGATCGGCGATATAGCACTCGCGCCGAGCAACACCGACGTGATCTGGGTGGGAACCGGCGAATCCAATGTGCGCAACAGCGTCTCGTTTGGCGATGGTGTTTACAAATCCACCGACGGCGGAAAGACATGGCAGCACATGGGTCTCAAAGACACCGAACGTATTTCCGCGATTGCCATAAATCCGCAGAACCCGGACGTCGTTTACATCGGCGCACTCGGGCATGCCTTTGGTCCAAACGACGAGCGCGGTGTTTTCATGACCACCGACGGCGGAAAAACCTGGACCAAAACGCTCTTTATCGACAACCAGCACGGCGTCGCCGATCTCGAGATCGATCCGTCGAATCCAAACATTCTCTACGCCGGCATGTGGAGTTTCGAACGTAAACCATGGACACACCGAAGCGGCAGTGAAAAGGGGGGCGTTTACAAATCGATCGACGCCGGCCGTACGTGGAACAAGCTGACCAACGGTTTGCCGAAGATGATGGGACGCATCGGCGTTCGCGTCGCGCCGAGTAATACGAACATCGTGTATGTAATCGTCGAGGCTAAGGAAGGCACGCTCTACCGGTCCGACGATCGTGGCGAAACGTTCCGCATGATCTCGAAAGCCGAGAACATCGTTTCGCGCGGCTTTTATTACACGACCGTGCGTGTCGATCCGACGAATGAGAACCGTATCTTCGCGGTCGCGTCTACTCTGTTCACTTCAGTTGACGGCGGCAAGACATTTCGCTCCATCACCAGCAGGAGTCATATCGACTTTCACGCCCTCTGGATCGATCCGAAAAATCCGAAACGAATGTGGCACGGGCAGGACGGCGGCGTCGGCGTCACTTACGACGGCGGCGAATCATGGGAAGCGGTTTACAACATGCCCCTGGGCCAGTTCTATCAAATTCATGCAGACAATCGCACGCCCTTCTATAACGTCATGGGCGGGCTTCAGGACAATGGTTCATGGACCGGACCAAGCCGCACGCGCGAGCCCGCGGGCATCATGAACGAGGATTGGCGCATGGTCAGTTTTGGCGACGGTTTTTACGTCATCAATCATCCGGACAATCCGGACTTGTATCTTTCGGAATCACAGGGCGGCGAGATCGTCTGGACTGACTTTCGCACTCGCGAGCAGCAGGCAATAAATCCGTGGGGACGCGGGAGTGGCGGTGGTCCGGCAGCGGGACAAAAATATCGTTTCAACTGGAACGCACCAATTGTTTTTTCACCACACGACAAGACAACTGTTTACTTCGCCGGGAATGTCGTCTTCAAGACTCCCGACTTCGGTAAAACGTGGGAACAGATAAGTCCGGATCTTACCACGAACGATCCGGAGAAACAGAAAGACGCCGGTGGTCCAATCGCGATCGAGAATTCAACTGCCGAGTATCACACGACAATCATCAGTATCGCTGAGTCGCCGGCGCAGAAAGGTCAAATCTGGGTCGGCACGGACGACGGTAATCTCCAACGCACCACCGACGGCGGCAAGACGTGGACGAACTTAATCAAGAACGTTTCCGGAGTTGCGGCCAACTCACCCGTCTCGCACGTCGAACCGTCGCGGACAAACGCCGCCACGGCTTATGTTTCGTTCGACCGGCACATGTTTGACGATTTCAAGCCTTACATCTTCAAGACGACCGACAGCGGCAAAACCTGGACCAACATCTCCGGCAACCTGCCGGCGAAGGCATACGTGCAGGTAGTCAGGGAAGATCCAAAGAACACAAACCTTCTTTACGCCGGAACGGAGCTGGGGTTGTTTGCTTCCTACAGCGGCGGCAGAGACTGGATGCCCCTGAATCTCAAGAACCTTCCGAACGTCGCCGTTCACGACATCGTCGTGCATCCACGTGAAAACGATCTCATACTTGCCACACACGGACGCAGTATCTGGATCTTCGACGATGTGTCCGCGATTCAGCAGATGACATCACAGATTCTCAACAGCAACGCGCACCTGTTCTCAGTCAGACCGGCGCTGCGTTACACCAGTCGCATGAGTCGTTACGGCAGTGGCGACAAAGTCTTCGCCGGTCCAAATCCGGCTGGCGGCGCGTTGATAACTTACTACCTTAAGGAGAAACTGGACGAGAAAGCGACTATTAAGCTTCAGGTTTACGATCGTGCTGGAAAACTCGTGCAGGACATCGAGCGCCCGTCACGCGAGAAAGGCTTGAATCGCATCGCCTGGAATCTTCAACTCGGTGGCCCGGAAGTTCGGCGTCCACCGACTGAAGAGCAGGTGGCCTTTGGCGGCGCACCGCGTGGTCCACAAGTGCTGCCGGGAACGTACACCGTAAAACTCGCCGTTAACGACAAGACGTTCGAGAAGCCGGTGGAAGTAAAACTGGATTCGAGCGTCAATACGCCGATCGCGGAGCTTCAGGAAGCGCAGGAGATGCAGATCAAGCTGCGCGACATGCAATCAAACATCAATTTGTCGCTGCGGTTTTTGGATAGCCTGAAAGAGCAGCTCAAACAGGCGCAGACCACGATGAAGACGCTGCACAAAGAGCCGGACAAGGAAATGACGAAGGCGGTCGAAGACTACATCAAGGAGCTTGATAAGCTTACCGATCGGCTCTCGTCGCGCGATGAAGGGCTTGGATTTCCGGGTAAAGCTCAGGTTGTGGACGACATCGGCACGCTCTTCTTTTACCTGGATACGAACTTTGGACCAACACGCGGGCAGCGCGAATACTTCGGCGAGATCCAGCCGGTTTATCGCGCGCGAGTTGACGAAGTGAACAAGTTTTTGCGTGAGACGCTGCCGCAGTGGAATGAGAAACTGCGCGGCTGGAATGCACCGACTCTGACTACGCGTAAACCCCTTGAACCTTAAATAGAATATCGGGACTGAAGATAGAACAGGTCAGGAAGAGGGGCTTGCCCCGCTTTCCGAGAGAGCGGGGGCAAGCCACCCTTCCTGACTTGTTCTGTTCTTCTGACTTCTCAATCCTCTGAGTGGTTCCAAAGAAGAAAGATGCTCTTCTTTGCGCCTTTGCGTCTTTGCGAGGAAAACTACTCTAGTTAGTTAGCGCCGGTGGCCGCCAGTTGTGGTCCACGGGTCAGGCGGATGTTGCCGTTAATTCCCTTTGCTGTAATTCCGTTGCCACCCGAGCCGATGCGCGCCGAGTAGCTGCCGCGTTTGCTCTTATCGATCTCCACATTTGGCAGGTCGGAGATAACTCGTCCGTTCATTCCGCGAGCATCAAAGTCCGCGTTCACGTCTGAACCGCATTGCAATTCGATGTTGCCGTTGATGCCGCTCAGGGTGACGCCCTCCTGGTCGAGCTTTTTCAACCCAACGACGATGCTGCCGTTGACTCCTTTGAAGCTGGCACTTCCGACTGCGTTTGCAATGTGAACTTTGCCGTTCACGCCCGCAACTTCCACCGCGCCGTCAATGTCACCGGAAGTGAGTGGACCATTCACGCCTTTTGCGAAGAGTGAAATCTGGCGAGGCAGCTTGAGCGTAACGCGTTCCGACGCCGATCCGCCAAAGAACCGGGAGAAAAAGCCACTGTCACTCTTTTGCCCGCGAATCTGCAAACTATTCGCATGCGTTTCGACAGTGATTTTACGCCGCTCGAGCTCTTCCTGCGATGAGGCGGTGCGTTCGATGTAAACCTCGGCGGTTTTGGTGTCGGAGGTCTCAATCTTAACTGAGCCGTTCAAGGCGTGCAGTTCGACCCGCGCGCCTGGTGCAAGCTCGAAAGTCTCTCGTATTTCCTGACGCACATCGTTGGTATCGTTGTGTGAAACCAGCTCGCGAAGATCTGTGCGTACAGACCCTCGAGAAGCAGAACGAGCGACCACACCGGCGATGCCCGCAAGCAGGACGAGGACGACAAGTATCACTATCCGTTTCATGTTTTCCGCCTCAAATGGGGTTAGAAGTAGAACTCGGGGTCTTTAACGACACGGGCGCGAAATTTGTTTCGCTGGAATTTTGGGGTAGTATCGAGCCATGGGAGAGCGAGATGCGCGTGATCTGAAAGTACTTCTGGTCGAAGACTATGAAGATACTCGTCTTTTCATGCGACTCCAGCTCGAGGATCACGGGTTCATTGTATTCGAGGCCGAGAACGGGCAGGTGGCGGTCGAGCGCGCCCTTCGCGACCCTCCGGACGTCATCCTTATGGACCTTACGCTGCCACTCATGGACGGCTTCGCCGCCACCAAGCTGATCCGCCAGAACGATCAACTCAAAAACGTCCCCATCATCGCAGTCACTGCGCATAAAGAGGAGGAGTTTCGTTCCGACGCGAAAGCCTCCGGCTTTGACGCCTACGTCACAAAACCAATCGACGTAAACTGGCTCAAGGAACTCATCGCCGGCCTGATCTGAGCCACAAGAAAGCACAAAAAGCACAGTTCATTAATAAATCTTGGTGCTTTGTGCTAACTGGTGGCTAAAAACGCGCTTCGATGAGGCCGTCTCGAGTCTTCCCGTGTTTCTCTGCGAGTTGTGGGTAGGTGGCGTGCTCGGTTCGAAGTCCTTTGAGGTCCAGTTTGCGCTCGACGGAACGAATGCTGTTGACTGGTCCTTCGATCTCCATGAATAAGCCAAACGGCAACACGTCGATCACGATCTCTGTTTTGCCAAGCACCCAGGTCTGGCGGCGCTTTTCGTAGACAAGCGCGGGCGTGAAACCGAGCGCGTCGAGAATCGCCTGCATCGCTTCGGGATCCGCAACGCCGGTCTCATCTTCGCGCTGCTGTTTGATCGCTGCCGAAGTCGGAATGCGTTTCTTGTAAGTTAACGTGGCTCTTCCGCCTGCGCGTCTGAGCCGAAGAATGCTTGACTCAACACTCAGCGTTCCGCCTCGATACAAAATGTTTTCTTCAAACTCTTCTCCACGAAGAGTCGCGCCGATCTCCGGAAGACGTCGCAAAACCGCGTCCCGCTGCCGTTTGGTGAGTCGAAACTTCTTCTCGATCTCGATCATGCCTGTCGCGCCCAACGCAACGCTTCCGGAATCGACGCGCGTTTGCCGTACATCAACATTCCAACACGATAGATGCGCGATGCGATCCACATGATCGCGAGCACTGTGCTGAACCCGATGAACAGTGATAGGGCGATCTGCCAGAATGGCGGCGTCTGCGTCACGATGCGTACGAGCATTGCCACCGGTGCTGAAAACGGAATCATCGACACCCAAAACGAAAAGGTCGAATCAGGACTGCGACTCACGGGAAAGAACAAGTAAAAACTGACAACCAGGAGCAGGATGATGGGCATCGCCAGTTGGCTGCCTTCCTGGGCCGTCGTGACCATCGATCCGACAAGCGCGTAGATCGTCGCGTAGATGAAGTAACCGAGCAGAAAAAACAGCGCGAAGTAGATGTAATGAGAAAACGGGATGCTCGGAATGTTCGCGCGCAAGCCTCTCGAAGCAAGAAGGTTCACGCCGTACAAAGCAAACGCGCTAAACGCGAGTCCCCAGATCGTGAGTTGCGTCAGTGCTACGAGCGAAACGCCGACCAGCTTTCCCATCATCAAGGCAAACGGCTTCACTGACGAAAACAGGATCTCCGCAATGCGCGTCTCCTTCTCTTCGATCACTGCGCCCAGGACCACCTGACCATACATCAGGATCGCGAGGTACATAACAAACCCGATTCCAAACACGAGCGCGAAGCTGCCGCCCGAATCGCGTTCCTGTCCGGAGGCGCCGATTTTGACAGCCTGCAATTGCACGGGCTCAAACAGTTCCTCCCTGGTCTTGGTGTCGACGTTGGCCGCGATCAAACGTTCTTCACGAACCGCGCGGTTCAGCGCTGACTGGATTATTCTTCGCGAGAGTACGTCGCCGGGATTGCGATTGAAGAACTCCGCCGCGCCTTGAGACAGAAAGTCCGCCGGCAGGATCACGTAGCCGTCGAGTTCCTTTGCGCGTAAACGCCGATCGAGTTCAGCGCCTATTTCTTCCGCCGATCGGTCGCCGACGGTGACTTCCTCGAGCACAAAGTTTCCAAAACCCCTGCGCGTGCGCCGCTCATCTGTACCGTCACTTTGCGGATCGAAACCGGGAACCTGGTCCGTTTCATCGCTTACCAGAGACTCTTTCAGATGTTGATACATCTTCCCTGTTTGATCCACGACCGCTACGCGCATTGCAGAACCTGTATCGATGCTCAAAATAAGCGCCGGCACAAGGCCAAACAGCGACATCACAACGGGCAGCAGAATCGTTGAGACAATGAACATCTTCGCGCGCACACGCTGGACATACTCGCGTTTGACGACCGCCAAAAACTTTTTCATGCAGGTTCAGTTACCTTCGTGATGAAAATATCGTTAAGGCTTGGTTCCATCATTTCAAACTTTCCGATCACCGCGCCGGAGTCGATCAATCTTCGCAGGAGGGTTTGCGCGTCGGCGCCCGCGGCAAGCAACGCCTGCGCTTCGTCCGCATGACGAACAAGCTTGCTGACGAGGGCCGGATCGTCGAGCACGCCGTCGCCGCCTTCACACCGGACAGCCACGGAGTTGCGACCAAAACTGCTCTTGATATCGCGCAGGCTGCCTTCGAAAACTTTCTGCGATCTGTTCAACAGGCAGATGTCGTCGCAGATCCTCTCCGCGACTTCCATCTGGTGCGTCGAAAAGATGATCGTCTTGCCCGCGCGTTTCAGGTCGAGAACGATGTCTTTCAGTAACTCCACGTTGATCGGATCGAGACCCGAAAAAGGTTCGTCGAGAATCAGCAGATCAGGATCGTGAATAACGGAAGTGACGAACTGGATCTTCTGCTGCATTCCTTTCGACAGCTCCATCGATCGTTTGTTCTTCCATTCGGAGAGTTTTACACGTGCAAGCCATTCGTCGATCCTGTTTTCAACTTCCCTGCCGCGGACGTCCTTCAACTCCGCGAAGAATCGCAACTGGTCCACGACCTTCATCCGCCGGTAAAGTCCGCGCTCTTCCGGAAGATAACCGATGCGATCCTGGGTAACGGCGTCGATCTGGCGCCCGAAGAGGGAGATGGTGCCGGAGTCAGGCGCGGTGATATTCACGATCATTCGGATCGTGGTTGTTTTGCCGGCGCCGTTTGGACCGAGGAGGCCAAACACCCGACCGGCGCGCACGGCCAAGCTCAGGTCCTTCACCGCCGTGAACTCACCAAAGCTCTTACTGACGCGGTCAAGTTTTACTGTGGTTTCGTTTGCCGCCATTTAGTTTTAGACAGGATTGTCATGATTTGCATGATTCGATAGCCGCCGCTCAATCTTGCCACAGGAAGCACATCTGATACATAGTTACAGCACGTCACCCCAGTTTTGGTATCGCTATTAGTACAGCCCATCCGGATGCTTACTCGGTTAGCCGTAAAATGCCTGACGCTGCTGCTTCTCCTGACTGCATGGTCGGGCATGCACGCCCAGACGCCTGCCCCATCCCCGACTCCGTCGCAAAAATCACCAGATGAGGTTGTACGCGTTTACACCGAACTCGTCCAGACCAACGTCATGGTCTTTGACCGCCAGGGACAGTTTGTCGATGGGCTGACTAAAGACAATTTCGAGCTGCGCATCGACGGCAAGCCACGCGCGATCGAAGCCTTCGAACGGATCACCGCCGGCAGCGATGAAGAGAGCCAGTTGGCCGCCGCTCGCGGCGCCACCACGCTCAATCTAAAACGACCGGTACCACTCGATCGCGGCCGCATCGTCTACTTCTTCCTCGACGATTTTCACATGGACCTTCAGGGTCTAAAGGCGGCCAGAAGAGTTATCTCCACTTTCATCGAAAAGGAGATGGGCCAAAACGATCAGGCCGCAATCGCAGCCGCGACCGGACAAGTCGGATTTCTCCAACAGCTCACCACCGATCGTATGGTCCTGCGAACGGCGCTGGACCGGCTGACGACCAGGTCCTTCTCCGTGCGCGACGCTGACCGTCCGCCGATGAGCGAGTATGAAGCGTTACTGATCGATCGACTCGATCGCGACGTCTTCGATTTCTTTGTCACGGAAACGATGAAAGCCAATCCTGGCATAACGCGTGACAGCGCGGCGGGAATCGTGCGGGCTCGCGCTCTTGCGTCGCAGTCGCAGGCAGCCAGGTTGAATCAAAACATGTTGGGGACTCTGGAGAAGCTGATTGACTCAGCCAAAAATCTTCCGGGACGCAAACTAATCTTCTTTCTCTCCGGCGGTTTTCTCCTGGAGAACCGGCGTGGTGATGCTGTTTCCAGGTTGCGCGAAATCACCAATGCCGCCGCGAAGAGTGGAGTCGTAATCTATTCGATGGACACGCGCGGCCTGTCATCTGCTTTTCCGGATGCGAGCGTCGAACGACCCTTCGATCCGTTTTCGCGACTCGGCTTGTCCACGCAACGTGAATTCACAGCCGCTCAGGATGGTCTGAATGCGCTCGCTGCCGATACGGGCGGTAAAGCGTTATTCAACACCAACGAACTGAAACAGGGATTGAAACCGGCGCTCAAAGAAACTTCAACCTATTACCTGCTCGCGTGGAAACCCGATGCCGGATCACAAAAGCAGGGGCGATTTCGAAATCTCGAAGTGAAGTTGGTCGGAAGACCGGAGCTGACTGTCAGGGTTCGCAAAGGTTACTTTGATCTCGATCCCACGCCGCCGGTCACCGCTCGTAGCTCGAAGCAGCCGGAGAAACCGCGGAGTGCCCCGGCCATACTCCGGGAAACGATCACCGCGCCCTATCCGGATCGCTCGTTGCCGATACTTCTTGGCGTGGATTACTACGACATCGCCGGCAAGGGACCAACGCTTTCAACCGCCATTCAAATGCCCGGTGAATTTCTGGTTTTTGGCGAGCAGCCTGACGGAAAGATTCAAGCGGTCCTCGATCTCAGCGCCGTTTACTTTGACGACAAGGGCACCGCAAAATCGAGTTTTGTCGAACGAATCGTCACGACCGCGCCGAGTCTCGAGGCTTCGAAGAATTACCGTAACGACATCACGTTCACCTATCCCACGAAACTCGATCCGGGTCTTTACCAGGTGCGCGTCGCGGCACATGACGAAAAGAGCGGCCGCACAGGAAGTGCTCACGCGTGGATCGAAATTCCTGATCTCTCGAAAAAGAAGTTGGCGATGAGCAGTTTGCTTTTGGGCGAACGCACCCAGGCAATGATGGCAAACGCTTCCAGTCCAAATGATGTGAGTCCGGTGGCACTGAGTGCGAGTCATCGATTTCGACGTGAGTCAACGCTGCGTTTCCTGATCTTCGCTTACAACACCCTCTTATCATCCGCGGATCAAAAGCCCGACGTCGCCGTGCAGGTCCAGGTAATACGCGACGATCAACCGGTGATTACGAGCGCGTTGAGAAAAATCAGCACCGACACCGTGACTGACCTCGCCCGGCTTCCTTATGCAGCGGAGATTCCTTTGAGCGAACTGCTGCCCGGCCGTTATCTACTGCAGGTAACCGTGATCGATCGAGTCTCAAAACAGAGTACCTCGCGCCAGACTCATTTTGACGTCTACTAAGCTTCACTTGTGAACAGGCCCTGGAAACCAACCAAAGAGCAACTCCTCGCGGCGACTGAAAAGACGGTTCGCGACGTCATCGCTCCTGATCTGCGTGTTCTCTTCTGCGGCATCAATCCGGGACTTTACACTGCGGCCGTGGGCCATCATTTCGCTCGGCCGGGAAATCGCTTTTGGCCCGCGCTCCATGCCGGCGGGTTTACGGAGCGTATCTTGTCGCCGTTTGACGAACGCGAGCTGTTGCAGAGCGGTTACGGGATTACGAATGTGGTCGCGCGAACAACCGCGACGGCGGATCTTTTGACGAAAGATGAGATTGTTGCGGGTGGAGTACGGTTGAGAGCGAAAGTGCTTCGCTATCGTCCACGCGTGTTGGCAGTGCTCGGGCTTGGCGCGTACCGCACAGCGTTCAATCAACCAAAGGCAACCGTGGGGCGGCAGGAAGATCGGATCGGCGAAACTGTTCTGTGGGTCCTTCCAAATCCGAGTGGGCTAAATGCAAACTACCAAGCGGCTGATCTGGCGAGGTTGTTTCGCGAACTCAAGGAAGCGGTTGAGTAAAAAACATCTTCCATTTGTCATTTTCCATTTCTCATTTTTCATTTATTCAAGCGACACGCGGAGCGTCCTTAATGACAAATGAAAAATGGCAAATGACAAAATGGAAAATGAGGTTTTTATTTACTCCACCTTCACAACCTGCTTCCCAAGATTCTCTCCCGCAAACAACCCAATAAACGCCTGCGGCGTATTCTCAAAACCTTCGACAATCGTCTCCGCATGCTTCAGTTGACCTGACATAAACCACTGGGCCAACTGCGTCACGCCTTCCATAAAGCGGTTCATGTAGTCAGTAATGATGAATCCTTTCATCATCGCACTGTTGACGAGAAGGTACGGCTGCGGGCGCGGACCTACAGGCGGTGTCGTGGAGTTGTACATCGAAATCTGTCCGCAAACGATGATGCGCGCGCCTTTCGTAAGTAACGGCATAACGGCATCCGAAACCTCTCCACCCACGTTATCGAAATAAATATCGACGCCGCCTGGACAAGCCTCTTTTAACGCTTCAGCCACGTTATCAGTCTTGTAATTGATCGTCGCATCAACACCCAACTCACGCTTCAGGTATTCATTCTTTTCATCACTACCCGCGATCCCTACCACACGACAACCCTTGATCTTGGCGATCTGGCAAACAGTCATGCCAACTGCACCCGCCGCGCCCGAAACAACAACCGTCTCACCTTCCTTCGGTTGCCCGATATCGAGCAATCCAAAGTATGCGGTCAGCCCAGGCATGCCGAGCACGCCCAAAGCAGCCGACGGCGAAATACCGGGAATCAGTTTCAGCAACCCATCGGCCTTCGCCACGTCGTGTAAGCGCCAACGAAACATGCCGGTCACGACATCGCCCGGCTTGAATTTTTCCGACTTCGACTCGATCACTTCGCCTACCGCGGCGCTCTGAATAACTTCTCCAACCTTAAACGGTTCAACGTACGACTTACCTTCGCGCATCCGCCCGCGCAGGTACGGATCGACGGAGATGTAGAGCAGGCGCACGAGCACTTCATCCGGGCCCGGTTGCGGCGCTTCCGTTTCCGCGAACTGAAAGTTTTCAAGTGTGGGTAAACCTACCGGACGGCTGGCGAGACGGATTTCTTTGTTTTGCATGAGTGCGATTCTAGTTTGGCGAACGCTGATTGCCAATGGCATCAGAGATACGAGAGCCACCAGTCTTTCCGCTGCTGCTTCACCCCTGCGAACAACCTGCATAGCGGATACAGCAGCAACACACCGATGATCCACGAGATATAAACGACGCCGAGATTGAACCCCGCCTCTGGCGGCACATCACCAAAATCCATTGGCGATCGAAACAGCCATCCCACCGGCTTGCCAAACGCAAGGTGCAGGAGAATCGAAATCGTATGCGCCGTGAACCATTGCAGCAGGTAAAAGAAAAGGGGCACGCGGCCGAAAGTGATGAAGAATTGCCGTACCGGACCACCGCCCGATCGAGCTTCAAAGAAGGCGAGCGCGAGAATCGCCGGACCGAGTGTCATCAACAGGAACAACAGCGACGGTGGATACTTCGAGGTATTTAAGAATGAAAGGAACGTGTATACGAAGTTCTTCTGTTGCGACCACGCGGACGGATCTCCATACCTGTTGATGGCGCGAAGGATGACGAAGAGCGCAGTCGCGACAGCGCCGATGATCAAAAGCAGGCGTCGCCGTCGTTGCGCGTCCATCCGGTAAAACGCGCCGAACGCGTATCCGGCGGCCATCACACCGATCCACGGAATGAGCGGGTAAACAACCACAATCACGGGACTCGGAAAGCCAACGATGGGAAATGCCTCGAACGGCTGGTGCATCACCATCCAAAGCTTAGCGGCCGCGCTCGGCACAGGGTTCTCCGGGCCACGCCAACTCTCGTAACGGAAACCATCAAACAGATTGTGAGTGGCAATCATCAGCAGGCCAAAAGCGGCGATCACTTTTAACGGCAGATGAATGAGTGCCGCCAGAACGATCATCGAAACACCGATCACCCAGATCACTTGCAGGAAGCCCAAAAAGCGGTAGTCAAAACTGAAAAAAACGCCGAGGCGCACGACTGTTACTTCGAGAAAGATCAACCAAAGTCCGCGCGTGACCAGAAACCGCGACAACTCTCCCTTGCTCTTGCCTCGTGCGAGTTGCAGGTAAGCGCCAGTGCCTGCCAGGAACACAAAAACCGGCGCGCAGAAGTGTGTGATCCAACGTGTGAAGAACAGCGCGACGTTCGTGTGCGTCACATCGGTCGGATCAAACTGGTGGACCGCGTTGTGAACAAAGTCACGGGTATGATCGAGCATCATCAGCACCATGACAACGCCGCGTAAAAGATCGATCGAATCGATACGCCTGCGCGATTGCTCGATACGTTGTTCGTCCGTTAGGGCGAGAGGAAAGTTTAATGGTTGAGGAACGGCTGCCATCGGAATCTTGTCACAGCTCGATGGGTTGAGCGGAGATTACCTGCTCAAGCGAACGGAGGGATTGCAGCGTCTCTTTACTCAACGGCGCGTCAACTTCAATCACGGCCATCGCTTCGCCGCCGCGCTCGCGTCGTCCCAGATGAAAGCGACTGATGTTTACACCGCCCTGGCCCAGGATCGTGCCGATGCTGCCAATCACACCAGGCACGTCGTGATTGCGCGTCACCAGCATGTGGCCCCTTGGTGTCGCCTCGAGATAGAAGCCGTCGATCTCCGTGATGCGGCCTTCGCGTCGTTCTCCGCCATAACCGATGAGGGTTCCCGCAAGACTCCGGCTGGTCTGTCCGGTGCTGATTTCAGTGCGAATGGCTGGAGCCATCTCGCCGCCTGAGCGTACGTACGTGGTGGTGACTTTTATACCGCGCTCTTCCGCAATCAGAAACGCGTTGACAACATTCGCGCGCGCACTGACGTTTCGCAGCAGTCCCGCGAGAAACGCGCGCGTCACCGAAGCTGCATCCAACTCGACTATCTCACCGGCGAATTCAATATTCACTTCGCTCACGGGCTTGTCTACGAGCTGGGCCTGAAACCGGCCCAACTGTTCCGCAAGCGCAACGTAAGGCTGGAGCACGTTGAACTCTTTGACCCCGATCGCCGGTACGTTTACCGCTCCGCGCAGCACTCCAGTCAACAGAAAATCGCGCATCTGCTCGGCGACAGTGAAAGCAACACCTTCCTGCGCCTCCTGAGTTGAAGCTCCCAGATGCGGCGTGACAATCACCTGATCGAGTTGTAATAACTCATGTTCGGGAGGCGGTGGTTCCTGGCTAAACACGTCCAGAGCCGCGCCGGCGATTGCACCGCTCTTTATCGCTTCGTAAAGCGCCTGCTCGTCGATTAGACCACCGCGCGCGCAATTGATGACACGCGCGCCCTTCTTCATCTTGCCCAGCGCTTCGCGATCGATCAGGCTGCGTGTTTCCGGCGTCAACGGAGTATGGACCGTGAGAAAGTCGGCGCGCGCATAAACTTCGTCGAGCTGGGCCAACTCTATTTCGAGATCGCGTGCCTGTTCCGGCGCGATAAACGGATCGTAGGCGACGATCTGCATACCCATCGCACGCGCACGCGACGCAACCACGCGACCAATCCGTCCGAGACCGACAATTCCGAGCGTCTTTCCCTGGAGTTCGACGCCGATGAACTTTTTACGGTCCCAGCGTCCGGCCTTGAGACTGCTGCTGGCTTGCGGAATGGAACGAGCGAGCGAGATGAGAAGCGCAATCGTGTGTTCAGCCGTGGTGATCGTGTTGCCGTCCGGCGCGTTCATCACGACGATGCCGCGAATAGTCGCCGCCGGAACGTCGATGTTGTCTACGCCGACGCCCGCGCGCCCGATCACTCGGAGAGCATTGGTTGCATTGAGAAGGTCGGCGGTTACTTTTGTTTCACTGCGAACGATCAGGCCTTCGCAATCGCTGAGAGCTTCGCGCAGCTCGTCCGGAGCGAGTCCGAGACGTTTCTCGACAGTGAAACCGGCGGCACGCAGCGGTCCAAGACCACTTTCGCTCACGTCATCCGCCACGAAAATCTTCGTCGTCATGGTCAGTTGTTTATCTTTTCTTATTTGCTTGCCAGTAAAAACTCGGTATGGTAACAGTGCTGCCTGAATTTAGTCACGAAGAGGCGTAAACGGCACATGGAGATTCTCGTTTATCGTAAAGGTGAAACGAAGATCCAGGAAAACCTGCCCGTCGCAGATCTACCGGAACTGTTGAAAGATCCGAAGGCGGTGATCTGGATTGACATGGAGTCGCCGACTGAGGCTGACGAGCAAGTTTTGCTCGACGTCTTTAAATTTCATCCGTTGACCGTCGAAGACTGCCGCGAGAATCGTCACTATCCCAAGATCGAGGAGTTTGACGGTTATATTTACTTCATCGTGCACGGCGTTCGCGCCGACATCAGCCCCGACCGCTTCAACACGATCGAGCTGGACGGTTTCTTAGGTCCAAACTACGTAATCACCTATCACCACGACAGCTTTCGCAGCATTAATAACGTGAAACAATTGCTGCGCACGACGCCGATCGCCTGCCAGCGCGGCAGTGCTTTTCTATTGCACCAGATCCTGGACCAGGTGGTCGACTACTATTCTCCCGTGCTCGACGATTTCGACGCGCGCATCGACAAGCTCGAGGCGGACATCTTTGCCTTGAGGCGGCCGAACAACGAGATCCTGTCAGAGATCATGGACCTGAAGCGCAGTGTGCTGCGCCTGCGCCGCATTTCCGTAAAGCAGATGGACATTCTCCATCGCATGAGTCGCGGCGAGTTTGCATTGATACCGGATGAGATGCGCCCGTTTTATCGTGACGTCTACGACCACCTGGTCCGCGTAGTGGACCTGTCGGAAAGCTATCGCGATCTGATCAGCGGCTCGCTCGAGGCTTACCTCTCGGTGGTTTCCAACCGGCTAAACGAGATCATGAAAGTGTTGACGATCTTCTCGGCGATCATGCTGCCGTTGACTTTTATTGCGGGTATCTACGGTATGAACTTCGATCACATGCCGGAGTTGCATTCGAAGTATGGCTACTTCGCGGTGCTCGGATTCATGATGATAATCGCGGTGGGAATGCTGTTTTTCTTCAGGCGCCGCGGATGGATTGGGAAAAGCCGAGAACCTGAAACACCGGAAGGCTCACCGGAAGGCTCACCGCAAAACTAACCTCAAAGAAGCACATAATCCACAAATGAGAAAAAATGTTTTTGTGTTCTTTGTGCCTTTTCGTGGCTTCACTCTGGATCGGCTTCTTTCAATCCGGCTGGATCGTCAAACTCGCCGTCAGGACTCGGCAGGTCTCCGTCGTCTGACGCGTCCGTTGACTTTTCATTCTCTTCCAACTCCGCGAGCGTCTCTTTACTCGTGGCTTCGTTGCCGATCGATTCCTTGCGCTCCATACATTTGCTCCTAAAATTAAACTTACCAAGCGACCGCGCTCACTGACACGATAACCGCCGCATAAACTCCAGCCACGAGATCGTCGCACATTATCCCGAAGCCTCCTCGCAAGTACTCCAAACGTCCCGCAGGGTAAGGCTTAACGATGTCGAAAAAGCGAAAAAGAATAAACGAAACGATGACCGCGGAAACGCTGATCGGAAAGAACGTTAGGGGAAACAGTGCGATCATCTGGCCCGCGACTTCGTCTACTACAACCTTGCCAGGATCTTTGCGTCCCTCCAGTTCTTCAGTCCTGAACGCGGCCCAGAGTCCCGCGAAAGTGATCGCCAGAATCGAAACAAGGACCAGGAGCACGAGCGAGGTCGCCGTGGTCACTTGGGCCAGCAGCAGAAAGATACCAACGCCGACGAGCGATCCGAAAGTTCCGGGAGCGAGCGGCAGGTATCCGACGCCACAGGTAGCAATTCCGAGTGCGAGATAATCGCCTGCGTTCCAGGCTCGCCTGGTCGAGTCGATACTGCTTCTCGGAACGGCGACTGCCGGATTCAACTCGTCGCTTGATTCTTTTATTGCCACGGTTATACGCGTTGCTCTCGCGAAGGCAGGATCTTCCCGATTAGATCGTATTCATGTGCTTCGGTGATCTCGACGTCAACAAACTCGCCCGCGGCTGGAAGCACGCCGTCCGGAACGTCGTTAATCAACACACACCCGTCGATGTCGGGCGCCTGTGTTTCCATTCTTCCCTGCCACAAAAGCTCGCTCTCTTTCGATTCACCTTCAAATAAAATTCGGACCACTTCGCCGACTCGCGCTCGATTCTTTCGCCGCGAGATCCTCGCCTGCTGCTTCATCAGGCTCGTACGGCGTCGAGCGGCGGTGCGATGTGGAACCTTGCCGGGCAAGTCAAAAGCTGGCGTGCCTTCTTCATCCGAGTAAGTAAAGATTCCGACGCGATCGAATTCGACGTTCTTTATGAAACCCTGCAACTCTTCAAAGTCTTCTTCAGTTTCACCGGGAAATCCGGAGATGAACGTCGTACGGACCGCGATACCCGGAACACGTTTCCGCACACGCTCGATCAGGCGTTCGAGACTCTTGCGATTGCCGCCGCGTTTCATCAGTTTTAGAACGTTCTGCGAAGCGTGCTGCAAAGGCATGTCGAGATACTTCACTGCCTTTGGCTCTTCGGCGATAACGTCGAGAAAAGCGTCGCTGATGTGAGTCGGGTAGGTGTACATGACGCGGACCCACTCGATACCGTCAACGTGAGACAGTTCGCGAAGCAAACGCGCGAGCGCATCTGGTTTTCCGAGATCTTCACCATAACGAGAAGAGTCCTGGGCCACCAGGATGATCTCTTTCACGCCTTCTTCCGCGAGTTGGTGCGCCTCGGCGATGATCGATCCGAAACGGCGACTGCGGAAGTGCCCGCGCATCTGCGGGATGAAACAAAAGGCGCAGGGACGATCGCAGCCTTCGGCGATTTTTACAAACGCGTAGTGCGAGGGCGTCGCGAGCACGCGCGGCGTTGAATCGTCGTAGAGGTAAGTCGCGCTTTGATTACCAAGCGTGACAACGGGGAGCGTCCGCGTGTTGGTTTTTGGATCGCAAACGGCGAGTATGTCGTTGATTTGATTCGTGCCGATAAACGCGTCGACTTCCGGGATCGCAACCTTCAGCTCGTCTCGATAACGCTCAACCAAACAACCTGCGACGATGAGCCGTTTCGCTTGTCCATTCGTTTTGAGCTGCGCCGCTTCGAGTATCGTGTCAATCGACTCTTGCTTGGCTGAATCGATAAAGCCGCAAGTGTTCACCACGACCGTTTCCGCATCGGCGGCATCGGCCGTGATTTGATAACCACTCTGCTTGAGTTGGCCCATCATCACTTCGCTGTCCACGAGGTTTTTGGGACATCCAAGACTGATAAATCCGACTTTCTTCAATTTGTACCTCTGGGGGGCTCAATCGCTTCGAGAGCAAATAAGGCTCGCTCGACTTCGCGCTTCTCCACCGCGGAAAGACGCTCTTTGCCATATCTCACACGGTTGTAAGCACGCGTGATCAATACCGCATCGTTCGATTTTAGAGTGTTGGCAAACTCGAGCGGCGTGAGATGTCGATCACGTGATAGACCACGCTGCTCCATCAGCGAAATGAGCCGCTCGTAAAATTGAATCCTGGAGTAAGTCCTGCCTTCTTCTTCCAGCGTCTGGCTCGTGCCTGTTCGCGCCCAGCGCCAGAAACGTCTTCCAAAGACGGCCAGGAAAATTATCAACGCCGCGGTCAACAGACCAATCAAAGCCAGGATTACAGTCGGAGTCAGATAGCTTTGCAGCGTTGCGAACAGTTTTGAAAAAGTCCGTCCGTAGTCAAATACCTGGTTGTGCAGAGTGGTTGCGAGCGAGCGTTGCTCCTGCTTGTCGTAACCGACTACGTACTGAAACCACAGCAGTTCCAAAGCCTCGCCGTACTTTTGCAACTGCGCCGCAATGCCCGTGCGCGCCGGCTCGATTCGTCCGGCGGAAGGCGTCGGATCGAAAGTCACCCACGAGTCTGTTCCCGGAAAATAGACTTCAACCCACGAATGCGCATCACTCTGGCGGACTGTATACGCTCCGGCGGTTTCGTTGTATTCACCAGGCAGAAAACCGTTAACAACGCGCGCCGCGATCCCGTGAGTTCGCAGCAACACCACCATCGCGGTCGCAAAATATTCGCAATGGCCCGTCTTGATGTTGAAAAGAAAATCGGCGAGCGGATCAGGGCCACTCGCTTTCATGTCGAGCGTGTAGCCGTACTGTCGTTGGAGTTGTAGTTCGATGGCTTTCGCTGCGTCGTAACGGTTGTTCGCGTTTGCATTGAGGATCATGCTCGTCGCGAGTTGTCCGATACGCCGGTCGACTTTGTCGGGCAGTTGCAGGTAACGAAAATAGCCCGGCGTGTAGGGCCTCATGTCGTTGCGCAACTCATCCATCCGCGGTTCATTTCGATCCGAGATCGCTTTGTACATGATGCGGTCGTAGTCACGGCGACGCGACTGTACAGACCCTTCACCATCAACTCGGATGAACGGCAAGTCGCCCTGGATCGCGACCACTCGCGACGCGGCGAACAGCACGGACGATTCCAGAGGCTCGAGAAAGAACGTTTGCGTCGTGAGACGATGAACGGCTTCGGCGGTTCCAAACTGAAAAAAGCCGCCGCGTTGTATGACGGGATCGGTCTGACGCGCCTGGCTCGACTTCTTCCAGGCGTTGCCGGTGAACTCGTCGAGCGCGACGCCGCGCCAGCGCAGTTCGCGTGGAGAGTCTGACTCGTCGACACGCACACGCATCACCACGCCGTCGTCCTGCTTGAGCGTTCCGATCTGGCCCAGGGTTACGTTCTCAGAAAAGCCGATAAAGTTTGAGACACTCTCACTACTGCGCGTCAGCGCCGCGGCGCCCGATCGTGGTGCGATCAGAAACAGCGGCAAAGCGAGGGCAAAAATGAAAACCAACAGGCCGACTGCGACCAACGGCAAACGCGCCGCTTCACTGTGACGCCAGGGAAGTCCGCCGGATTTCTTAAAGACAAGTGAATCAGGTGGCACTAGCAGACGCGTTTCGGTGAAAGTCAGTGAGCGGCGTGCCTTCTGAATTTCAAATGCAGTCACCGCTGATAGACCACACAACAAGTAGAGTGTGAGTGTGCCGAGAAAGACCGGGCTAAAACTCAGGCCCGCGGCCAGCAACACTTCGAAGAACGAGATCAGGTAAAGAAAAACCCAATCGCGATCTTTCTTCACCTGTAGAAGCTTTACCGCGGAAAGAAAAACGATCAGATGTGCGAGCGCGGTAACGCCGAGTCGCTCGGCAGGCTCGCCGATCGTTTTCTGATATTGCCAGTCGAGATAAAAGAGCGGGATGGAAAGCAGGACAATGCCGAGGCCGTAACGTTCCGGTAGTTGCCACTTCGTTTTTTCCAGCATCCAGCTTCCGATCATCACGAACAGGAAAAGCAGCGCGAGTGGATAGCTGAGCCCGCCCGCGAGGACAAGCGCCAGCATCGCCACGGCGATCATGGCGTAAGAGAATGCTCGGAAGTAAGTCAGGAAGTTCATGAGCTTTGGAGTGCGCTGCCTTGGCAGCGCTTTCCTCAAAGCGGCGACAAGTCGCCGCACTCCACAATTTTATCGTTTCACTTTAATCTCAAACAGACTCGGCCAAAGCTTTCCCGTCACAAACAGCTTATCGTTCGCCTGGTCGTAAGCAATTCCATTCAAAACCGCTTCTTCATTCGGGAGCTGGCCATCGGGAATCAGCCCGGTCAAATCAATCCACCCCTTCACCCGGCCGCTCTGCGGATCGACGATCGCAATCCGGTTGTCGTGCCAGACGTTTGCGTAAATCTCTCCCTGAACCCATTCAAGCTCGTTTAGCTCGTCGATCGGAATCCGCCCGTCCACGACGTTGATGATTTTCGTCACTCTAAAACTTGTCGGGTCGAGAAACCGCAGGCGATTCGAGCCATCGCTCAGGATCAGTGATTGACCGTCAGTCGTCAGTCCCCATCCCTCGCCTTGATACTTAAACTCTCCGACACGCTGGAAACTCTGCGAATCGTAGATAAAGCCAACCTGGTGCTGCCACGTGAGCTGGTACACTTTGCCATTCAACATAGTGATGCCTTCGGCAAAGTACGGTTCCGGCACATCCACTTTTTTCAGGATTTTCCCGGTTTCGAGTTCGACCGTGCGCAGACTCGAGGCGCCTTCCTGTCCCGTGCTCTCCAGCAGTTTTCCGTCAGCTAGGATTAGCCCTTGCGTGAAAGCGTTGCTGTCGTGCGGCCAGATGTTGACGATTTGATAGCCGTACTTTGGCACTGCGGCTGGGGTCGTATTCGGCTGTGTGGCCGGTTGAACTCCGTTTGTCCCCGGCTGGCATTGGAGACACGACATGGTCAGGGCAAGCACGAGAATCAGCCGGATTTTGAACATAAGCGACATTAAGGCATTTTGCGCGACGGGCGGCGAAAAGACAAAACCACTCACAGAAAAGCCTCCAGGATAAAAGATATTTCCTAAAGTATTTGTGCTTCTTTGTGGCTAATCCGAGACGAGTACCGGCTCGCCCTGCCCACGTTTCTCGAGATAGGCTGCGAGTCGTTCGCGATCGGCGTCGGACATCTGATGGATTTTCGCGCCGAGTATCCATTTCTTCTTCGTTTCCTCGCCCGCGCGATCCGAACTGACGACTGTCACCACAGCCTCGATCGGGCCTTCGGGCAAGTCGATACGCACAAATAACAGACGCCCGATACGCGACAACTCGGCTTCGGCGAAACGAGTGCCGGCGAGTGACAGCTTCATGCCAAACTTGCTGATCGTCTCGCAATGACCTCTGGATGGTTGAGAATAGGAGACTTTGCCCGGGACTGCCGGCCCTTCGATCAGAGAAATAGCGCTGGGAAGATGAGCATAGAAACGTGGACCACGCCGGCGGTTTCGAACCTGTTTTGATTTTTCGGACGGCGTGCGCTGGTGCGTTCCGAGCGGATCGAAAGCTTTGAATACGAGTCCGCAGTTGTTACAGAGCAACTTGTGCAAACCCACTGCACGCAGGAAAAACACCGCATCGTCATAATCTCGTTGTATACGCTCGCTTTGGCATCTCGGGCACCCCATGCGGTCCATTCTAGCAGACATACTGCGCTATAATGCGGAGGCGATGGCAGAACAAATCAAACTCGAGGCGGGTCGTGATCCTATAATCGACGCCTACAAAAAAGATGTCGATGTTACCTTAATCCGCGAGAACCTGCGCCTCACGGTGGACCAACGATTCCAGCAACTGATGAAATTGCAGGAGTTCGCCGAAGAACTCCGACGCGCTGGAAGAAAGGCTCGCGAAAAGGAGTGACTGACTTCAACGCACTACTTCGTCTACTCACCGAAAATAACGTTGAGTTCATCATTGTTGGAGGGGCCGCAGCAACTGCTCACGGTTCCGCCAGACTCACCTTGGACCTTGATATTGTCTACAAACGCGACCGCGAAAACGTCACGCGAATGGTAAACGCTCTTAATTCGATTCACCCTTACCTTCGCGGCGCGCCACCTGGCCTACCATTTGATTGGAGCGTTGAAACCATTCAGAAGGGCCTGAACTTTACATTGACCACCACTCTGGGAGCGTTGGACCTGCTGGGCGAAATTGTGGGCGGTGGGGGTTATGAGCAATTGCTTCCGGCAACAATCAATATTGAGATCGGTGGTATCAATTGTTTATGTCTCGGGTTGCAACGCCTTATTGAAGTTAAGCGCGCGGCGGGACGTCCTAAAGATTTGGAAGGAATCGCTGAGTTGCAGCAGATTCTGGAGATTTCCCGCCAATAACTCACGAAGAAGCTCCGGAACGTAAACCTTTCAAGTGACGCTCATTCGTATCTGAGCGCCACGATCGGATCCACCTGCGTCGCTTGCCGCGCGGGCACCCAACAGGCCAGCAGAGCGATCAGCGATAACAGCAACGCAAGACCGGCGAACGTCGTGGGATCGGTTGCGCTCACGCCGAAGAGTAAGGTCTTCATCGTTCGCGTCAATGCCACTGAGGCAATCAAACCAAGCACCACGCCGACGAGCGCGAGTTTCATTCCATGTCCAATCACCATCCTGAGCACGTTTCCTCGTTGTGCGCCGAGCGTCATGCGCAGTCCGATTTCACGCGTTCGTTGCGCTACCGAGTAGGACATCATGCCGTAGATTCCGATACTCGCGAGCACAAGTGCGACTACGGCAAACACGCTAAGCAACAGCATCGAGAAACGCCGTGGAGCGACCGACTGCGAAACGATCTCCTCCATCGTCCGTACATTGAAGACCGCCTGATCTTTATTGAGCGCCGCTATCTCGCCTCGTACTGCTGGAGCGAGACTCAATGGCTCAACACTCGCTCGCGTCAACAAATTGATACGTCGCACAGAACCCGGCAGCCGATCGAGCCCAAGCTGATCGAAGGCGAGATAAAACTGGGGCGTTCGTGTTGCTTGTCCATCGAGATTGTTGTGTTCGACATGGCGGACCACGCCCACGATCTCGTAGCCTGGAACGCCCGACGCAGACTGCGTCAATCGTTTCCCAATCGGATCTTCATTCTGAAAATGTTGCTCCGCGAGTGCTTCGTCGATCACGACTGCGAGCGGCGTGTCAGGCGTGTCCTGCGGCGTGAAGACACGGCCTTTGATCAAGTCGATGCCCATCGTCCGGAAGTAATCGGGACTCACCGTGTAACGAACCCCTGACGATTCCTTGCCTTTCTCCGGACGCGGTCGTCCTTCGATAAAAAAGACCGGGTGATTAGCTACGCCGAGCGGAAGTCCGTTTGACACGGCGACTGATTCGACACCGGGAAGCCGACGAACCTTCTCCTGCAACTCTTTGAAGAAGCGAGAGACCTGGTGCCCGTCAGGATTATTCACCGAGACTTGCATCGTCAGCAGGTTCTGCGCTTCGAAGCCGGGATCAACCTCGAGCACTCGCCGGAAACTTTGAATCAACAACCCGGCACCGACGAGAAGCGTGAGCGTCAATGCGACTTCGCCAACCACCAACAAACTCCGCAAGTGCTGACGGCCCCCGGACGATCCGCGATCTCCTTCCTTCAACGCCTCCGTCAAATTCAGACGTGACGCTTGTAACGCGGGCGCTAACCCGAATAACAACCCAGTCAGGATCGACACGCCGAGCGTAAACCCCAATACAGGCAGATCAACGCTCGCTTCCGCGATACGCGGGATACCGGCGGGCAATTGGCTTGCAATGAGCGTCGTCCCCCAGTATGCGAGCACTATCCCAAGGACCGCCCCCACGAGGGCCAGCAGACAGCTTTCGGTAAGTAGTTGGCGAATGATGCGCGAGCGGCTTGCGCCAAGCGCGACGCGCACTGACATCTCTCTTCTTCTCGTGGACGCGCTGACGAGCAGGAGATTCGCGACGTTTGCGCAAGCGATCAAAAGCACCAGGCCAACCGCGCCAAGCAGGATCAACAAGGGTTGCCGAACATCGCCGATGAAGTATTCGTGCAGCGGCGTCAGAACCGCGCGGCGACCCGTGTTGCTGTCGGGATACTGCTGTTCCATCCGCGCATAGATCAAATTGAGTTCAGTTTGCGCCTGCTCGACCGACACGTCGGGCTTCAGACGCGCGACGACGTTGATGCCGGGATCGGAGCCACGCGTTTTGAATCGTTCGGCGGAGAGACCGATGGGAACAGAAACTTCCGCGTCTGGTCCAAACTGGAAATCCTGGGGCGCCACACCGACGACGGTGTAACTCTGATTGTTGAGTGTGATCTGCCTGCCGATGATGCTTCGATCGTTACCAAACCTGCGACTCCAGAATCCATAACTCAGGATCGCCGATGGCGTTGCACCCGGACGATCGTCGTCGGTGAGAAAGTCGCGGCCCAGCGCCGGCTTAACGCCGAGTAAGGAAAAGAATCCGGCGGAGACTAATCGGCCTTGCAGGCGTTCCGGTTCACCGGCGCCGGTGAAGTTAAAGCTCTCGTTTGAGCGTACGGCGGAAGCCGCGTCAAAGAACTTGCGATCGTCGCGCCAGTCGGCAAAGTTTGGATATGACACCGAACCGCCTGACGTGTATTCTCCGACGTTCATCAGTTGTTCCGGCGTCTGGTAAGGAAACGGTCGCAGTAAAACAGCATTGACGATGCTGAAGATCGCGGTGTTTGCGCCGATGCCTAAACTGAGTGTCAGCACGGCGATGAACGTGAACGCCGGATGTTTCAGAAGCATTCGTGCGCTGTAACGCACGTCCTGCCAGAGCGTCTCCATAAATCCGCCTCCCTTAACTTCGTAAGCGAGATCTCTGATACTGCCCACATTACCAAAACTCTTCGCAGCCGAAAGACGTGCTTCGTCCGGCGACATCCCTCGCTCGCGATTCGCTTCCGCTTCCATTTCGATATGACTGCGCAACTCTTCGTCGATGTCATGTAACACGACATCACGCCGCACGAGCGCGCGGAGTCGAGCCGCCAGAGTATTGATCCACTTCATTGCGCGTATTCCTTAAGTCGCTTCTCGCATCTTTGCGACAACCAGCGCCAGCCGATCCCAGCTTTCCTCTTCGACTCGGAGTTGCTTCTGCCCGGCCCTGGTCAATTTGTAAAACTTGGCTCTACGCCCGGTCTCGTTGTTTGCCCATTTCGCGGTAACCCAACCTTTCAACTCGATGCGATAGAGCGCCGGATAAAGCGCGCCCTGCTCCACCGTCAGCATCTCGTCAGACATCCTTCGAATCCGCTGAATGATGCCGTACCCGTGGAGCGGCCCGAGCGAGAGCGTCTTGAGAATGAGCATGTCGAGTGTGCCTTGCAGCAAATCAGCTTTTGGATTAGTCATAGGCGTTACCTAAATGGGTTAGGCATGCTACAGCACCCATGCCTAAGATGGCAAGGCTTCCCGGCTCTCCCCCACTCTCTTTGTCAGATCGGGGAATTTGTAGTAAGTAACTATGCGAAAAGATTAAAGAAGCGAGGACCGCCCGGTTATGAGATGTTTCTGCGCGTTTGTACTGAGTATCGCCGCACTTTTTGTAACTCCCATCTCGGCTTTTAAAGCGGCGGCTGAAGACCCGTTGATGTTCGACGACTTCAGCTACACCAGTCATAGTCAGATGAAAAAGAATGGATGGATCCTTCGCACGGAACCCGGCTGGCCCGGCGTGCCGGGCGCCACCTGGTCGGAAGCAGGCGTGTCGCTTCACAAAGATCCCAGTGCGCCCAAGAACACGATTGTCCGTATGACTTCCACAACTGACGGCACCGGCCCGAACACGACACAAACTCAGATCTGTCACCAGCGCAAATATCTGGAGGGCACTTACGCCGCTCGTGTTCGCTTCACCGACAAACCCGTTTCGGGTCCGGGTGGCGATCAACTGGTGCAGAGCTTTTATACGATCAGTCCGTTGAAGGCGCCGTGGGATCCTGATTACAGCGAGTTGGATTTTGAGTACTTGCCGAACGGCGGCTGGGGTATTGATGGACCAACGCTTTATGCAACTACCTGGGAGACTTTTTATCCCGAGCCAAACTGGAAGAAAGACAACGTATTCAAAACCGTGAATGGCAGCCAGGCCGGCTGGCATACTCTCGTCACGCAAGTGCTCAATCAAAAGGTCACATACTTCGTCGATGGAAAATTATTTGCCGAGCACGGCGGGAACTATTACCCGGAAGATACGATGTCGATCAACTTCAATCTCTGGTTTATTCGCGACGGAATGTTGAAGGCGACTGAGCGGCGTGAGTATCAGGAAGACATCGATTGGGTCTTTCACCAGCCGGGTGTCGCGCTGACGCCGCAACAAGTTGAAGCGGCGGTCGCCGGTATGCGACGAAAGTCGATCAAGTTCCGTGACACGGTGCCGGCTAAAGGATTAACGTCACCTTGTAACTTCTAAGTAGTTTCCCTCGCAAAGACGCAAAGGCGCAAAGAAAAACCCTTTAGAAACGCGGCAGCGCTTTGCGCCTTTGCGAGGGAGAGTTACTCGGCGCTGCGGACGCCAACTTCATCCAGGCGCACGCGCACGTCGCTAACTGTTTTGCTGTGAATCATCGGATTTATTCTTTATCGCTCCCCTGATGTTCAGAAACGCAAGACACACCTGAAGAAAGATTAGCGCAAAGGCGCGATCGTGGACACCCCACACGATCCACAACGCGTTGCTCAGGAGGAAAAGCCAGAATCCCCAGTTGCGCTTAAACTTTTTCTGAGAGGCCACCATCCATGCGGCGATTACCGTCACTACCATCGCCGGCCATTGAATGGCGTCAAGAATATTCATTTCGTTTGTGCGAACCCGGAGTTAGACCACGGCAACCGCGGTACGCGTAAGATCTGGCACTGCGATCTGCTCTTCCAAAGGATGCACGCAGTTGTCACACGTTCCGCATCGCTCAGCTTCCATCTCTTCACCGAAGTAGTTATGCAACAAACGCCAGCGGCACATCGCACTTTGTCCATACTGCATGACGCGTTCAAGCTTCTCTTTGTCCTTCTCGACTTTCTCTTCAGACATACGCGCCAGGACTTCCAACTCGTTGTGCCGTACTTCTACTTGCATCAAGCGAAAGCGTGCGCCGCGCAACTCCTGCACGACTTTGAACTCTTTCAAAAGGGACAGAACAACGCGCACTTTTCCTTCCGTCACAGGGTTCGCATGTTCCTGCAGAGCTTGAAGTGTAACCGGCGTTTCGGCGGCGCGTAGTGTTTCCAATGCTTGATGAACGGCGAGGATGTCGTCGAACTTGGGATGCTTGCCACCCAGAAAAAACTGCTGCGTGCGTCGATCCTCGAGTTGGTAAAAAAGCGAGCAGGTAGCCGGCTTACCATCACGACCGGCGCGGCCCGCCTCCTGATAGTACGCTTCGAGAGAGCCGGGCATTTGATAGTGGACCACGAAACGAATGTCAGGCTTGTCGATGCCCATTCCGAACGCGTTTGTCGCGACGATCGCTTTCAACTCGCCGGCCATGAATGCTTCCTGGTTCTTCTTTCGATCGCTCGCCTTCATGCGTCCGTGATACATCTCGATCTTGAAGTCAAATGTCTTCAACCAATCCGCCAGGGCTTCGACAGTCTTGACGGTCGCCGCGTAGATGATTCCGATCCCGTCGTGCTCGCGCAGCACGCGTACGAGCTCTTCGTGCTTCTCGCGCTCGTTGGTAACGCGCTTGACTTCGAAATGAATGTTGGAACGATAGATGCCCGTTTTTACTACGCGAAGTTTGCCGAGATCCAACTGCTTCTCGATGTCTGCCGTGACTTCAGGCGTGGCGGTCGCGGTCAACGCCAGGATGGGCGGCGAACCGAGTGTCTTAACTGCCGAGCCGAGCGAGAGATAGGCCGGACGAAAGTCGTGCCCCCACTCGGAAATGCAGTGAGCTTCATCGATCACGACGAAGTTGATTGTCTTCTTTCGCAGTGCGGCCAGGAACTCCTGCGTAGTGAATCGCTCCGGCGTAACGAAGACGAAGTCGTTGTCGTCGGTTTTTATCTGATCGAGGTTTTCCTGATGCTCGCGCGTGCTCAGGGCGCTGTTCAACTGCGACGCTTCAAGACCTGCGTCCTCGAGTTTATCGACCTGATCTTTCATCAGCGAGATCAACGGCGAAACGACGACAGTCGTGCCGGGCAGGTGTAACGTCGGCAACTGGTAGCAGAGCGACTTCCCTGCCCCGGTCGGCATGATGGCGAGCGTGTTGTTGCCTTCGAGAACGGAACGAATCACTTCGGCTTGCCCGCTCCGGAGTTTGTCGAAGTTGAAAACGTTGCGGAGCGTCCGCTTCATTCTGGTGAGTTCGCGCGTAACTTTAGGGACAAGAGCACTCATAGTTCGTCTCTACTGCATTCATTCGAAACAGATGCCGGACTTCGATGGGCTCTTGGCAAGATGAGTGCCAGCACGCGCCTAAAATAGAACAAGTCAGGAAGGGGGGCTTGCCCCCGCTGATCGCCAATTCGACCAAACAGCGGGGGCAAGCCCTTCCTGACTTGTTCTCTTCTCTGACTTGTCCTTTTCTAAACTTGTCGTTTCTCTGACTTGTTCTTATTCGAGGCTTAGCAAACGGGCGGCGTCTTGGTTTCGCGACCAGCCTCTTTCTTGTGTCGCAGCCACTGGTCAATACTCTCCCGAATAAACTCACCCATGTCCTCAAACTCCCGAGCTGACTTTTCCCAGAAGTCTTTAAACTTATTGGCGTCGAAGGCGAAGCCGTAGCCGCGTCCGAAGCCTTTCGCTGGTCCAAGTTCATCTTCGTAATAGGCGCCGAGCTGGCGCGAAGCCATTGCCACCACGGTTAACGAACTTCCTGCAGGCAGTGGTTCGAACACCACACTAACGCCCGGATCAAGCTCCTTGAGCCGCGCCAGCACGCGATTGTATTGTTCGGTGCAAAAAGCGGCGGCATCTTCTTTTCCGCCGGTCCACTCCGATTGCAACGACATCCGTGAAATGCGCCGCAGCACATTGATTAACTTATACAACTCTCTCTCTCGTTCCATAATTACTCCTCAAGTCTGATTGTTTCTTCCACCTTCGCGCGCAACAGTTTTTTGCCGTGATGAATTCTCCACTTCACGGTCGAGAGTGGCAGGCCCATAAACGCGGCGATGCGCTTCAACGGCATGTCGTCGAGAAAGTGCAACCTGATCGGCATCGCGTAATCGGGCGGAATGCTATCGATTGCTTTCATCGTCAACTCGTCTCTTTCCTTATCGGCGAGCGGCGTTGCGAGTGCTTCGATCTGTTCGAGGAGCGCCTCGTCCAGGGGGACACGCTTACGCGTAAGTGCCGATTCGCTTTTGCTGAAACGCAAAGCTCGATTCCGTGTGATGGCCGACAGCCAGGCCGCAAACTTTCGAGGCTCGTCGATGCCTGGCAACGCTTTGAACGCAAGCAGCAGCGAGTCCTGCGCCACGTCTTCGGCGTAATCGGCGCCGACGATCGCTCGCGCTGATCGCACAACCGCCGGCCTGTATCGCACAACAAGCTCCTCGAACGCCTCCAGATTTCCCAGAATCGCCGCTACTACCAAAAGTTCATCCGGCGACTCATCCCCTGCCATCGCTACTCCGCGTTTCAATAACGTCGTTCATATGTATAGAGACATGTTACGAGGGAAAAGTTAGGGGAGTTTTAGGGAAAATGTTGAAGACTGAACGATGTGCTGCGTTATGATGGGAAAGAGGTGCATACCCGATGCCAGACAAAGGCGAGGCCGATTATTACGAAATTCTTCAGGTAAGCGACAGCGCTGAACCGGACACGATCAACCGCGTCTATCGACTCTTCGCGCAGCGTTACCACCCTGACAACCAGGAAACGGGGAATGAAGCTCGCTTCCGCCAGATAACAGAGGCGTACGACGTGCTTTCCACTCCGGAAAAACGCGCGCGCTATGACGCGATCAATCAGAAGCGACGGAGGGAGCGCTGGCGTCTTGTCTCGGCAGGCGCCGAGTCGGAGAACGATTTCGAAATGGAGCAGATCGTGCGTCTGACGGTGCTTGAAGCTTTGTATACGAAGCGTCGTCTCGAGCCACACGTTCCAGGCATTTATTTGCAGGAGCTCGAGCGCATGCTGGGCCGTCCTCGAGAGCTGTTGGAGTTCACCATTTGGTATCTCCAGCAGAAGAAGCTCATCAACTCCGACGACGCGCGGATGTATATAACGGCCGAAGGCGTGGAATATCTTGAAGAGAGTTATCGGAGTAATTTGCAGCGGAAGCGGTTGCAGTCGAAGAATGAGTGAGATTCCCAACGTGTAACCCCCTGGACCAGCCAATGAAAAAAATAACTCACTACTTTTTGTTGGGTCTGTTGCTGGCAACAGCGCTCTCTTTTAATCTCCAGGCTCAGACCCCATCTGTCATTCATGTGACTTTCGTTCTTACTTCGCCTGACTTACCCAGCGATACATCTGTCTACATCACGGGAAGCCTCGAGCAACTCGGAATGTGGAAACCTGGCAAAGTAAAAATGGAGGCCAAAGGCGATCACACGTGGACCAGGGAGATGGTGATCGATCGTCCACTCTCGATCGAATACAAATACACTCTCGGTTCGTGGGAACATGAAGGCGCAGATGCGAGTTTGACTCCGCTTCCGAATCTTGTAGCGAATGTAACGGAAGATAAGACTGTTAAAGACACGGTGCTCTTCTGGACCAGGGAGAAGCGCAAGAGAGTCAATCACGGGCAGATTACCGGGACGGTGCGATACCACCGCGCATTGAAGGGCGCGGGCCTCAAGGATCGCGATCTCGTCGTTTGGCTCCCGCCGGATTATGAGACTGACGAGGCACGGCGTTATCCGGTTATTTATATGCACGATGGTCAAAACATTTTCGATCCGGTGACGAGTGCGTATGGCACGGACTGGTCGATTGATGAAGCGGTAGACGACCTGATCAGGAAGAAGTCTATTGATCCGGTGATCGTGGTGGGTGTTTACAACACGAGCGATCGGATGAAGGAGTACACGCCCGGTGACAAAGGCACTGCGTACATGGAGTTCATCGTGGAGACAGTGAAACCGCTGATCGACTCAACCTACCGCACCATGCCCGATCGGGAGAACACGATTGTCGGTGGTTCATCAGCGGGAGGGATGGCGTCGTTCATGCTGGTCTGGGAGTATCCGGAGGTCTTCTCGAAGGCGATCTGCATGTCGCCGGCGTTCCGTTCGGTATCGGCGGGTGGGTGGAACTATGTGAAGACCGTGGAAAGCTCCAAAGAGCGGAAGCGAGACGTCTTCATCTATATGGATAACGGCGGTTTGGGACTGGAATCCCAACTCCAGCCCGGGATCGATGAGATGCTCACCGCGCTGAAGTCGAAGGGGTATGAGGACGGAAAGGATTTCGTCTTCCTCGCCGACCCGGCGGCACAACACTCCGAGGGCGACTGGGCCAAGCGGTTTCCGAGCGCGCTGCTCCGCGTGCTGGGCGGTAGGTATCGACAGTAGATCTTCGGCTTTGCGATCGATAGCGGCCGCGCTACTACGCTCTCAACACTCTGGACTCGCTTGTTGAGTACCAAGTACGATATGCATGCTCTAACGAATTCCTCTCGCCCTCAACCTATTGGAGAACTTCCTTGAGCTTCTGGTGGGTCAATCACAAACAAACTCATAAGGAAGAGATCGATGGCGGTTATGTGTGGTCCCCAAAAACTAATAGAACGGGGGAAAAAACGAAACCTATTTAAATCTGACCCGAACAACAATCAACGATACGGTCTTCTCGTATGCTCATGGGAACATCATGGCAGTTGGCCGATCACCGTCCATGGCAAGAGGCCACTCGCCCAAGTGAATTCGGTAACGTCGGTGAACAATGGAGTAGCGAAGGTTGGCTTATCCGATCGGCGGGTTCCTTTGGATCACCCATTTAGTCCACGAGCATACCTGTCGCGGCTAGCACACCTCCTTCCCGAAAGTATTCACCGATTCACAAAGGGATGGTCACGGCAATCAAGGGGTTTACTTAGCTGAGATCAGTGAAGCTTTAGGCTACGAATTGCTGAAAATTTGCTCACTAAACAGAAACGCAATCCCGGAGTCCCTTGAACAGCTATCGTCACCATCGAAGAAGAGGCCGAGCAAAAAAAATTGAGAGAAAACCCATTCCACCTACCGAGAAAAAACAACTTATTAAGGCTAGACGCGGTCAGGGCATCTTTAGAATCCGCGTCGGTAAAATTGAGCAGCGATGCCGTCTGACCAGACTCGAAGACAAGAGCCTTTTAATCGCAAGTCATATCAAGCCATGGAGAAAATCAACAGATGAAGAAAAGCTCGATGCTAATAATGGACTTCTACTCTCCCCGCATGTCGATCGACTCTTTGATTCAGGCTTAATCAGTTTCGCTGACAACGGAACAATCCTTTGTGCGAGTGAAGCAATTAGAAAAGTGATGAGGCGTTGGGGATTGGATCCGACGGCAGCGCCGGCCACTTTAATAAATCTCAGTCGGAGTATCTTTCTTTTCATCGCGCAAACATCTTCAAAGGAGCGATAGCAAGTAACGAGATTCTTAAAGTTGATGGCATGCACTGAATACATAGCGCACTGAATACTAAGAGTTTTCGGAGTTGTGTATGAGCATAATTTTGAGTGACAACCGAAAATGGCGCCGCTATAGTACGCGACCCATCCAAAACGAAGCGGGCCGACTTGTGCCGTTAACACAAAGTCAGCCCTAGAACCTCAACCTTCTATGAAAGGATGAAGATCATGGCCAGTAATAGTAGCGCAACACCGCGCGAACACACACCTCACGCAAAAACAACCAGGACCAACACGATAATCAGTGCTCTCAAACGAAGAGCGCAGTCAGTCATAAACGACAAATCGATCGATGCTCAGACCCGTGCGATTATCCGTTACGGTTTGGAAACGAACGATCCGTGGCTTGCTGAACTCGTGCGCCGCGCGGATGCGGGCGAAACCATCGATACGTTGGATTGCTCGCAAGCACCCGAAACCAACGAAATTTTTCAGAGGAAAAGATCGAAGCGTTGACAGAAATGATCTGTCGGGCGGGTGATGAACCCGAAACCAAGTCGGCGGCGCTGCTCGTCCTCATGTCGGCGATGGAAAATGCGTCTCACCCGAAAGCGCTCGCGAATATGGCGAAGCACCTTGCCTTTACTCGCTGCGGTGAGTTGGATATCTCCGACATGGTTGCGAGCCAGACTGCGAGATTGGAAGGTAAGCTGCTAACCGGAAACTGATTCATTTGCGGTAGCCGGATGCCCCACCGGCTACCTGAACCGAAGTAGGTCCGACCACTCGTTTCATAACAAATTTGCAGACACTCCAGTTTGATTAAGACGGCCGTCAGAAATATCTGATGAATCCTGATAAAGCTGTTCAAGGATCTCACAGATCGCAGATAGGATCTCGTAAATCCCACATAGGATGTCATAGACCCGAGACCGGATCTCCTCGATCCGAGATAGGATCTCTTAAATCCCGAGGGTGTAAATAGTTTTGTGTAAATGGTCATTGAGCGACTAACCGGTTAAGGTTGGCCCAGGAGAAAAGATGACCATCGACAACGAGCTGATTGACAATCTGCTGAAGGATTATAAAGAGCCCGAGGATCTGATCGGGAGAACGGGCTGCTGAAGCAACTCACGAAGCAGTTGCTGGAGCGGGCCATGGCGGCCGAGCTGACCGAGCACGTGGGCTATGAAAAGCACGATGTAGCGGGACACAACAGTGGCAACTCACGCAATGGCAAGTCGGCCAAGACACTCAAGGGCAGCTTTGGCACGATGCCGATCGCGGTCCCACGGGATCGTAACGGAACCTTCGCCCCACGCATCATCGAGAAGCATCAGACGCGTTTCACGGGCTTCGACGAGAACATCATTTCGCTGTACGCGCGCGGCTTATCAACGCGGGAGATCCAGCAGCATCTGGAAGAGATTTACCACGTGGAAGTTTCGCCGGCCTTGATCTCGAGCGTAACGGACGCAGTGCTTGACGAAGTCAGGACCTGGCAGAATCGGCAACTCGACGCGGTCTACCCCATCATGTATCTGGATGCCATCCAGTTCAAAGTGCGTGACAGCGGGCACGTCAGAAACAAGGCGATCTACCTGGCGATTGGCATTACTTTGAGTGGGTTGAAAGAAGTGCTGGGCTTGTGGATCGCCCAGACGGAAGGAGCCAAGTTCTGGCTGCAAGTGGTGACTGAACTAAAGAATCGCGGCGTCCAGGACATCTTCATCGCCTGCGTAGACGGACTAAAAGGTTTTCCCGAAGCGATTGAGAGTGTCTTTCCGCAAACCGAAGTGCAGTTATGCATTGTGCATCTGGTGCGGCACTCGCTGAACTATGTGGGCTCAAGACAGCGCAAGCAAGTGGCCGCGGATCTCAAGACCATTTACAGCGCCGCGACCGAAGCGGAGGCGGAACAAAGACTGGCGGAGTTTAGCCTGAAGTGGGATGCGAAGTTCCCGATGATTGCCAAGTCCTGGCGCAGCCACTGGGTGCGCGTGATTCCCTTCTTCGCACATCCACCGGAGATTCGGAAAGCGATCTACACGACCAACGCGATTGAGTCACTCAATATGTCATTGCGCAAAGTGACGAAAACGCGCGGCTCGTTTCCCAACGATGAGGCGGTGTTCAAGCTACTCTATTTGGCGCTGCGCAACATCGCAAAAAACTGGACCAGGTCAATGCCCGACTGGAAACCCGCGCTCAATCGTTTTGCCATCCTCTACGAAAACCGACTACCGGTCGAATAGCCCACCAGCTTGAGGGAATGAAACGGCCAGGCAATAATCCTGGCTATATAACGAATCAAGATGAAAAAGCAGTCTGAGCCTAAAAGAACAAACGATCGTTTACACAAAATATTTGACACTACCTCGATCCCAGACAGGATCTCCTAGATCCCGATAGGATTCCATAGATCCCCAGATAGGATTTACCAATCCCTGGATAGGATCTCGTAGATCCGAGACAGGATCCCACAGATCCGAAATAGGATTTCATGGATCCCAAACAGGATCTCTTAGGTCCCAGATCGGTCCAGCCAAGACTAATTGAACTCCGTCCAAACCGATCTCGCATCGTACGTATCCCAGACAAGTTTCAGCGTTAACAATCTAAGTTTGCGACGGGTAAAGGGCGCTGCGAACGGTCCCCCAAGTATCATTAATCACATCGTGCCAGTGAACTGAGAGACCCCGTCAGGAGTAGTCATCTTCAACAAGGCTCGCAGTAAACGTGTTAAGATCCCTTACATGAATAAGTCTTCCGCACTGGCTGATTGGACTCCCGAAGAGCTCGCGCTTGGGAAAAAGTGGGTAGATACCTGGAAACTCGCAGGCGAGGATCTGGAACGAATCCGACGTAAGGAGATTCGAGAACTCGACACTTATAAGACCATCCTTTTACTTTGCGGGTCCGCGGATTACACCAAACCTCCTTACGCGCCAAAGCCTTGGTCAGGCCTCATCGAACAACAACGATTGTTCAAAAAGGCAGCGGGCCGTGAATGAAGTCATTCAAGCGGCGGCTGAGCTGCAAGAGATCTGCAGGTCCCGAGACTGGCAGTTTTGTTTCATCGGCGGGCTGGCCCTACAGCGTTGGAGTGAACCGCGTGAAACCGTTGATGTAGACCTCTCCTTATTTGCGGGTTTTGGAGATGAGCAGCAATTCTGCGATGTTCTCCTTCGACATTTCACACCGCGAATTTCCGATGCCGCAGCCTTCGCGCGGGATCGCCGCGTGTTACTGCTTCGCTCGTCAAAAGGCGTTGGCTTGGATGTCGCACTCGCAGCGTTGCCATATGAAGCGTTAGTGATTGAGCGTTCGTCTTACTTCAAGTATCCACCAGGAATTCCTTTGCGAACATGTTCCGCCGAAGACTTGATTGTACTCAAAGCGTTTGCCGGACGTGGGCAGGATTGGGTAGATGTCGAACGCATAATTGTGCGCCAGACTGGCAAGCTGGAATGGAACTACATTCGCGAGCAACTTCTACCTCTCGCAGAACTAAAGGAAGCCCCTGAAATTCTCGACCAACTTGAAGCGCGTCGCGTTGAGTTCGAGCGTTAATTCCTGAGTGGAAGGTCATGATTGAGTCTTTACCAAGTGACGACACATTGCCGCCTGAAGTTTGCGATCGGTCTGCATGGTACGGGTCTGAGCTCGCCGGGACGTAGCGATTGGATCGAGCACCTGTCTGGAGATGAGATTGCCGACGTGGAGAGTGCGGTGCGGCAGTTGGAAACGGCGCCGGCTTTGTCGATTTTAAGTAATGATGTTTCGCTACCCACTCTTGGTCCATGTTTGCGGGGTTTGCTGGATGAGGTGCTCAATGGGCGCGGCTTTGTTCTGATCCGATCGCTGCCGGTTGAACGTTGGACCAGGCGGGAAGCGGCGATTGCCTTTCTCGCGATCGGCGCTCATCTCGGTCTACTGCGGATGCAAAATGCCGCCGGTCACCTGCTCGGACACGTGCAGGACCTGGGCCGTTCCAGTAACGATCCAAATACACGAATCTACCAGACGCGCGAACGCCAGACGCACCATACCGATTCCTGTGACGTCGTTGGGCTGTTGTGTTTGAGAGCGGCGAAGTCGGGTGGCTTGTCGAATCTTGTATCCTCCACCACGATCTTCAACGAGATGCGCCGCCGCAGGCCCGATCTGCTCAAAGTCTTACTCGAGCCGATTGAAACGGATCGGCGCGGCGAGGTTCCCGAAGGAAGCAAACCTTACTTCACTATTCCAGTGTTCAACTATCACGACGGATTGGTGTCGGCGATTTATCAAAGGCAGTACATCGAGTCGGCACGGCGCTTTCCCGATGTTGCTCCACTTACCGCGACTCAGATCGAAGCACTCGATCTGCTTGACCAATTGGCAAACGATCCGAAACTGAACCTGATGATGGAGCTGCGACCAGGTGATATTCAGCTCGTACACAATCACACGATTCTGCACGATCGCACGGGGTTCGAAGATTATCCTGAGCCTGAGCGTAAGCGACATCTGCTGCGACTATGGCTGGCGCCGCCGGGCGCGCGTAGTCTGCCGAAAGTTTTTGCGGAGCGGTTTGGTTCGATCACGCCGGGCGAACGCGGCGGCGCTGGAGTAACAGGGTCGGTTCCTACCATTCCGTTCGAGCCCACGGATTAACTGTTCGATGTGTATCAATTTAATGATTCCTTCCTTGAACTAAGTCACCATTCCTTTCAATTCGAAACCAAAACCTCTCTAAAAAATGCTTTCTGAGTACGACGGCGTACTTTGAGGAAATGCGGAACGCGCGTTGCACTCAACGCACCGACAATCTGGGATTAGTACACAATCGGTGCGCTTTGGCGCACGCTATCAAAAGGAGCAAGCATGGGAGAATACAACAAAGACAGTATCGGTGAGGAAGCATCGGCTTTGGGGCAACGCACCAAGGGCAATGTTAAGGAAGCTGCCGGTTCGATAACCGGCGACCGTGATCTCGAGCGATCTGGTGCGGAGGGGGCTTCGATGGGAGCCGCCAGACAGCGTTCCAATCGCATGGTGACGGGTTTGTTCAGAGATCGAGAAAGCGCTGAACGCGCCTATGGATCGATATCAGAACGCGGATATGGAAAAGACGACGTTAATCTGATGATGTCCGAAGACACGCGAAAGAAATACTTTTCCGATGACGACGATAGTGAGTTCGGCACAAAGGCATGGGAAGGCGCCGGCAAAGGCGCAGCGATTGGCGGTGGTGTAGGCGCAACACTCGGCGCAATCGCAGCCATCGGCACCACTCTCGCCCTACCCGGAATCGGTTTGCTTATCGCGGGGCCAATCGCCGCAGCGTTAGCGGGCGGCGGTGCTGGAGCGTTAACCGGTGGTTTGATCGGCGCGCTCGTCGGGCATGGCATTCCTGAAGAACACGCAAAGCATTACGAGCAGGGCATTCGCGAGGGCGGCATCGTAATGGGTGTGCAGCCGCGTAATGACGAAGACGCCGACTATTTCGAGAACAACTGGCGCGAGAACCGCGGCGAATCAGTTTATCGGTAACAAGGGGGAAGATGATGATGCAACGCAACCTCGCGCTTGCATTGGTGTTCATGTGCGCCGTAGCTCTCAGTGGCTGCGGCGCTCATGACAATGCCAATGGGGGAGCGAACTCGAACAATGCGAATGCTGCCGGTAGTCCGCAGCGTCAGGGCGCCGTTGAAACCAACGCTAATATTCCTGCGAACGCGAACCGAAGTAGTGTTCCGGCAAACACGGGCGTGCTGACGAACGATAATGGTAACGAGAATACAGCGGGCGTTCGTTCGGTGAATGGCAATGCAAACGCCAACGCGAACCGCAACGCCAACGCGTAACGCCAACGGGAACAGCAACAATAGAAATCAGAACCGCTGAAATCCGGTACTTAACAATCATGCAAGGTAGACAATCGCGTTCGGCGCAATTGTCTACCTTGTAGTTTTTGCGCCGCCCACACATCCCGCCAAACCTCTTGACGAAAGCTAAAGGATGCCAGAGACTCGTCGAAGAGGTCGGATGACGCTCAAGATAAAATTTCTTCTCTTAACTTGTTTGCTGTTGTCGTCTATGACGAGCGCGCAGCCGAGCCGGCGCGCATCTCTTTCTCGCGCGGAAGTAAAAGAAGCAGAACGCCGTCTATCGGACATGGGTTACTGGACCGGAACGGTTGATGGCGTGCTGGATCCGGCGACGCGCGCAGCGTTGATCGCGTTTCAGAAGTGGCAGGGCAGACATGTGACCGGCGAGCTCACTAACGATGAGCTCGAGGCGATTCGCAATAGTGGCGCTCCGGAAGCGAGAGAGTCGGGGTACGAGCACGTTGAAGTGGACGTCGATCGCCAGGTGTTACTGATCGTCGGCCAGGACGGTGGCGTCAGAATGCTTCCGGTTTCTACAGGTACCGACAAGACTTTCTTTTACGATGGTCAGACAAGCATCGCTTACACACCGCGTGGCCGGTTCGTCATTTATGAGAAAGGTGTTGGTTGGGAAAACAACGTGCCCGGATCGATGTACTATCCCAATTACATCAGTGGCGGGATTGCGATTCACGGAAGTTACAGTGTTCCGATTCAACCGGCGAGTCATGGATGTATTCGCATACCGATGTTTGCGGCGCGCGAAGTGAGCAGGCTGCTGAAGCTGGGAACGATTGTGCTCGTTTACGACAAGGTCTCGTTTGTCTCAGCGAAGTCGTGGATTGAGAATCCGAAATTGAGGGAGGCAGCCTTAGCGGGCGCCGCTCATCATTAATTTGTAGCCCAAAGCGCGAGCAGTCCTGGAATTATTAGCCAGAGCAGTCCCTTCACCAGGAAGAAAAGAAATCCCCAGAAGCCGAGTCGTTTGATCCAGATTGGTACTTTCATGCTGCGCGCTCGAGATTGTGACTGAGAGTCATGAAAAATAAAAGCGCCGGAGAAGATTCCCTCGCAAAGGCGCAAAGGCGCAAAGCGCTGCCGCGTTTCTGAAGACTTTCTTTGCGCCTTTGCGCCTCTGCGAGGAAACTTTCTTCTCTGAAAAAGCAAAAGCCCGCTCGAATTACTCAAGCGGGCTTTCTTAATTAATCCCGGCGACTTCCTACTCTCCCACGCAGTTTCCCGCGCAGTACCATCGGCTCCAGCAGGCTTAACTTCCGTGTTCGGGATGGGAACGGGTGTGACCCTGCCGACAAAATCACCGGAAAACTTTTCAAAACTCAGAAAATCAAATAGTGACTGTCGAGGCAAGTTTCACGCGCAAGCGTGAATGCTTGTTGCTTGAGTAAATTTTATGGTCAAGCCTAGGGACTGATTAGTAGTGGTCAACTGAGCACATTACTGCACTTACATATCCACCCTATTAACCTTGTGGTCTACAAGGAGTCTCACTGGCAGGTCTAATCTTGGGTCTGGCTTCACGCTTAGATGCATTCAGCGTTTATCCATGCTCCACTTAGCTACCGAGCGCTACGGCTGGCGCCATAACTCGTACACTAGAGGTGGATCCATCCCGGTCCTCTCGTACTAAGGACAGATTCCCTCAAACCTGCTCCGCCCACACCAGATAGGGACCGAACTGTCTCGCGACGTTCTAAACCCAGCTCACGTACCGCTTTAATTGGCGAACAGCCAAACCCTTGGGACCTTCTTCAGCCCCAGGATGCGATGAGCCGACATCGAGGTGCCAAACCCTGCCGTCGATGTGAACTCTTGGGCAGGATCAGCCTGTTATCCCCGGCGTACCTTTTATCCGTTGAGCGACGGCCCTTCCATACAGAACCGCCGGATCACTAACTCCTACTTTCGTACCTGTTCGACTTGTTTGTCTCACAGTCAAGCTGGCTTATGCGTTTACACTCTACGGCTGATTTCCAAACAGCCTGAGCCAACCTTCGAGCGCCTCCGTTACATTTTGGGAGGCGACCGCCCCAGTCAAACTACCCGCCTGATAGTGTCCCTGAACCGGATTACGGCTCTAGGTTAGAGTCCAGACAAACGAAGGGTGGTATCTCACCGTTGGCTCCCCGAAGCCCAAAAGCCTCGGTTCAAAGCCTCCCACCTATCCTGCGCATCGTTTGCCCGAACCCACTATCAAGTTGTAGTCAAGGTGCACGGGGTCTTTCCGTCTAGATGCGGGAAACCGGCATCTTCACCGGTACTACAAGTTCGCTGTGCCTCTCGTTAAGACAGCTCCCAGATCGTTACGCCATTCGTGCAGGTCGGAACTTACCCGACAAGGAATTTCGCTACCTTAGGACCGTTCATTTGTGTTAACGCTCAAGTTCATTTAACTCGAGCGCGATTACCGGAATCGATTCC
>CAVVSJ010000003.1:970000-1449632 GCA_963750925.1 uncultured Acidobacteriota bacterium
GCGCCACTCTACTTGCCCCCCGAAGGGGGCTTTCGCGTTCGACTTGCATGTCTGAGGCACGCCGCCAGCGTTGATTCTGAGCCAGGATCAAACTCTCGTTATAAGTTTGTTCTCTGGAACATCATCAGATACTGGTTACTTTCGTATTCAGTTTCGATAATGACTCTTTCGAGTTTTACGCGAACTTTATCGTTCACGTTTTGACTCTCAAAGTTCTTGAAACGGACACGCTCTATCTAGTTTTCAAAGATCGATTCCAAATTGTATTTGGATTGCCTTACGGACGACTCAATCTCGCCACCAAGCAAACGGGGATATTAACCAACGACCTTCACTCTGTCAAGCGACCTCCGCGTTTATTTCGGAGAATAAAAAGCGTCGCAATTTCCTCGCAATGCTTTGGAGGAAAAGCGACACTAAAGGTCGTCACAAATTCCCAGTTCTCAAAACCCCTTGTGCTTTTCCTCTCGAAAGAGGAATGGGCATTATAGGGACAAAAATCTACTTGTCAATACCTCGTGGCTCCGACAACCAATTTAATTTGCTTGCGTGAGGCCCACGTTTTTCAAAGGCGAGGAATTAGATGCTGTCTAATACCTCAAGTTGCCTATTGCGTGACTTCATTTTTTTATCTTCCGTGAAGCCGGTTTTCAAAAGCTAGACATTTGATGCGGACTACGCCGTCGGGTTGTCCAGTTTTGAATAATAACCACCCGAGTGACACGGACGACATATCAAACTTCCATCTGAGGTCTTAACTTCCCGTGCCGTCGTTGATTCCTTCGCCACAGATAGAGCACGTCACGCGAGAACGAGGACTGCCCGGCGCGTCCATAACTCCTAATTCAACACTCACCAACTCTGTCTTGAACAACTCGTCGTCCGCGGCTTCAGAGTAGGCGCGAAACTGACGCTCGCGCTTATTCGCTATTTCCGGGAAACGCTCATCGGCGAGCGCGCGCGAATTCTCGAGAGCCACGATTCGCACAGCACGATTCGTTTCCGTGTTCAGAAAGGTCGCTGCAACTTTCCCGTAATCAAAATATTTCAAACTCCGTTTCCCCAACCGCACACCAGTCACAGCACTGATCGCGTCGGCCATGCAACGATCAATTTCCACCCAGACGATCAGCTTCTTACGATCGGCCCCGCGCGGATCGTCAACGCCGATCGAACTGCAACCGAGCAACGCCATGCGCGCGCCGAGAAGCTGACCCGCGCACATGTGTCCATGCAGCGACTGACATTCTTTGAGCAGGACGTCAAGTGATTCCATTGCGAACCTCCCTGGAGTGCGGCGGCCTGACGCCGCTGTGGTCTCGATCAAGCGTCATCGAAAAGAAAGCGGCGTCAGGCCGCCGCACTCCAGGGAGGTTCGCAAATGATCGATCAGATTCGGCAAGTTTGACTCCGTGAAGTGCGGAATCAATGGGTTATTCGAGCGGGCACTCAGTGCCGAGCCGGTAACGTAGATCGCTGTTGCTTTATGGATAACGCGGCGTGCTGAACTCTTAATCTTGTGATCATCCGCCTGCCGCACCATCACAAAATAATCGGTATCGACAAACTGCGAAAAACTGTTTCCTTCAACAAACACACCCGGTGATTTCACTCGCGCAAGCGCCTGCTGAATTCCCTTCTCAACCTGCGCATCAGTCGCAATCAACCAGTGGACATTCGACGCTCCCGCGTCCCAGTAACGACCCGTATCTTTGCCGGCTTCGTATGTTTGTTCTCGACCAGATCGAACAAGAGGCTCTTCACCCAGGAGATGACTGACGCAACAGGCGTGAGGATCCTTACCGCAGGAACGATAGTGACCGCGAGTTGTCTTGATCGCTTCCCATCCCGGAAACGCCGCCAGCAACTCACACATCAACGTCGTTTTGCCAACGTTGGAACTGTACCCGCCCACACCGATAACAACTGGATGGTCCATGATCAGCCTACCGGCGACGTCTATCTTTGTTCACGACATTGGGGGCGTTAACCTTCAAAACTCCGCGCGCGTCCTTATACAAACTGTAACGAAAATCCTTCAAAGGACCGCCAACTTCCTCCTGTAGCCGCACCGTGAAAGTTTTATTGTCGCCTTGTCCTTCAATTCTCGCGGGCAAGTAACCTTTCAGATCCGGGCTGCGATAGGCGGTGTAGTGTTCCTGGTTACGCTTGTCGTAACCAAGCACGTAGATACGATCGAAATCGGGCTCATCGACACCGCGCGGCTGATTTGAACTGCTCTTCTCGAGTATCAGCCAACTGCCCGGTTTCGTTTCGCGACCGGCATCCTTGTCTGCAACATTTTTACTCTCGCCGTCGAGACGCTGCCACGCGACAAACTCACGACCCGTACGGTAAAAAATAATGTCGCTGGGTACGGCGAGCTCCACCTGTTTTCCATAAATCCAACCGGCCGGCGCAGGCGACGTCGCGGCAGAGAGTCGCACTTTGTACCAGAGCTCATTCGCGTCGTCCGGTTCCTTCGGCTCCTCTCCCTGTTGTCCCGCTCGCGCATTCCCCTGCTGCGCCGTACCTGCTTTTGGAGCGACGTCCGTTTCGATCGTCTCCGACGACTTCGGTTTCGGCACGCGCTTCCAACTGATGATGTCGAAACTCGATCCACTGTCGAGTCGCATCATGATGTTCTCGTTTCCACTTCGATCAGGCGTGAGACGCAGGTTCGAACTCGCCTTCAATTGTCCTGTAGCCTGCGCGGGAACGTCCTTGTCTTCGTCCGCAAGTTTCTTTGACTCTTCCAGCACGTCGTCAGGCATCACGTTCCGCGACTCAATCCAACCCTCCGTCGCATCGCCGTCGCGTGCCTTGACGCGCAACCATCTTTCCTTGCGCGTGTTGTCGCTGGGATCGGTTACATCAGTGAACTCGAGTATGTCCACGACGTCGCCGCGATTTACCTGAAGCAGATCGGCGGCGACCACGGCAGTTGAGCTGCGGATCTGGGCACGACGCGCGACTACCACGCCGGTGCTGTCTCGCTTGGCGAGCGTCTGGCAGCCCACCGATAACAAAAGAAGAACGAAAACAAATATGGTCTTGCTAAATCTCATTCATGATCCTTCAATCCCGCTTCAGTCCCTATAGCCAAGCGAGCGAAGCAGGCGCTGCTGTTCCGCGTTGACTGCACGGCTAACCGTTAGCTGTGAGCTTGCGCCGCTCGAATCCAATTGCAACCCATACGCTGGAAGAACCTTCTCGAGTTCAAGCTCTCTGCCGGTTTCAATGTACGACCTGGCAAAGTCGCTAACGGCTGGAGACGAGCCCAGCAGCTTAATTATAACTTCATTTCCCTGCGCGTGGTCAGCGACGCCACCGTGAAAGAGGCTTCGATAACGATCGGCGAGCGTGGTTTTCCCGCCGGATTCTTTTCTGACTATCAGGTCGTAAAGGAATGCGACGAGCATTCCCTTGTCGTAAACAAAAGAACCGGGCGTGGTCCAACGTCTCTCTGATGCTTCAATCAGCGACAAATTGTCGGCGTACGAGAGATAAGAATCGTAGACGCGCGCGAGCGTATTCAGAAACTCTTTGAAGTTTATGATCTTCAACTCCAGCGCGGTGCGGAGAGCCGTGTATAGAGTGAAACCTTCGAAGAACCAGTCGTAATCACCTTCCAGCTTGAGCGAGTTTGGCACCCACAGGTGAAGCACTTCGTGCGTGAAGATAACGCCGAGTTGACCTTTCCAGTTCGGGATTCCGGCGGTGGGATCCATCAGCAACACGATAGTAGAACCGCGCGTTTCAGCTCTCCATTTCGTACTTCCCACCGCGACCGGAAGCGGAGCAATCATGATTACGGACTTACCCGGCAAACCAAATCCGGTCAGCGCCCGGTATTTCTTCATCACGCTTGTGGCTGCATTTAGGGCGTCGCTGTCCTTGAACGACCACAAGCCATCGAGAACAATCTCGAGCGCCATTCCGTCGACATTCTTTGCAGTCTTTCGAAGTGAGCGGCCGATGAAGAAGACTGCTTTCTCCGGGGCTGACACTTCATAGCGGCCAGTTGAGCCGGTGGCAATCGAGGAGTGGACAGTCCATCCCGGAGGGAGTTTGAACTCCGCCGAAGCACTCCCAATATCAAACGGCAAAAGATCCGCGAACATCAAGAAGCCTCGATCGCCCGCGACCCAGCTAACGTGCGACACAGCCCCTGCGTCTCGTGCGGCGAGTTTGACCAGATAACTGATCCTGTTCGCGTTCAAATCCGATCGAAACTCTCCGGTCGCGATCTTTTTGACTCCAACACTCTGACCCGTTTCGCCAATCGCGCGAAAGTCGTCGACGCGTTCGGCAATACCGAGCACACCGGCGTACGCGTTTCGAAAAGACCACGAACGAGCAGGCGCCGCCTCAATCTCAATGCGAGCTTCGCCCGGCGCAGAAATCGAGATCACCGATACGTGTTTGCGCGCGACGGCGAGATCAGCGCACAGGCAAATGACAAAGAAAATTCCCGCAAAGACGCAAAGACGCAAAAAAATGCGAGACAGAAAGCTCTCTTTGCGTCTTTGAGTTTTTGCGGGAAACTTCGTCACGAAACGGAGCTGGATTGCGTTTTATAACTGCATGTCAGTACAATTCCGAGGCTCCCTGACTCTAGCACATCCGACAATGACGAGCATGTTGACCCAGGCATTTCAGACTCGCCGTGCCGGCATCCGGCGCGCGCTGGGCCTGTTCCTGATCGTCTTTATTTTCTACGGGACGACGGTAGAAGCCGCGCATCGTCACGGCCGCATACTGGCCGACGACGGCACAGCGTCCCTCGTCGGATCGGAACAAACAACCTCACCTGCCGGCGGGCAAACCGGTTGCGGCGACTGTCTTATCTGCCAGCTCCACCAGAACTTCACGACGACCCTGGTCGCGTTCCGGCTAATCAATCCCTCACAACAATTACGACTCAAGATTGCTCCAACCGTTCCGCCTGACGTCCATTCCCGGAAGATCGGACCGACGGCCGGGCGCGCGCCTCCTTTTATCTCCTAACCAATTCGCCATGCGGGACGCATGTCCCGGCAGACGTCCGCTTGCGAACGTCTGCTCATTGTCCATTCATACGCGAATGGACCGCCGGTCATACAGTTAGGAGATACATCAATGAAGTTCACTAAAATAATAGGCGCATTCATATTTCTCTGCGCGCTCAGTTTCCCAGGCTTCGGCCAATCGAGCGGAACGTTGCGCGGCACGGTCACACTCGGCGGGACAGGCAAACCAGTTCACAACGCCCTGATCACGATTCTTCAGTTGAGACGCACGACCGATACGGACAACAACGGAAAATACGAGTTCGCGAATTTGCCGCCGGGAAGGTATGACGTCGTGGCTCACCTGGATCGCGTGCCGGACATCGTCCGCACAGTGGATCTGACAAATGACGACGCTGTCGTCGATTTTCAAATTGAACTCACGGGCGTGCGCGAAGAAGTTACGATCACGGCTACCGGCAGCGAGCAGGCGGTGAGCAGTTCAATTCAGTCAGTCGAGGTCCTGGGTTCGATTGAACTCGCAAAGAAAAGCCCTGTATCGCTCGGCGAAGCGCTCGATGGAGAGCTTGGAATCTCCAAACGAAGCTTTGGACCCGGAACCGCACGGCCCGTCATCCGTGGCTTCGACGGCGATCGCGTGCTCGTGCTGCAGGACGGCAATCGCGTCGGCGGACTCGGATTCGAATCAGGCGATCACGCGGAACCTGTCGACGTTCTGACCGCGGAGAGAGTCGAAATCGTCAAAGGTCCGGCAACGCTTCTGTACGGCAGCAACGCGATCGGAGGCGTCGTCAACACGATCTCCGGACATGATTCGCCGCACAAAGGTTTCAACGGTTATCTGACGGGCATCGGCAGTACCAACAGCAGTCAGGGCGGCGGAAGTGGCGGCATTGAATTCGGCACCGACAAATGGTTGTTGTGGGCAAACGGCGGCGGTCAACGATCCGGCGATTACAGTACGCCAATCGGAACCGTGGAGAATTCCTTTTCACGGGAAGCCAGTGCTTCGGCTGGCTTTGGTCATTACCAGAAAAACGGATTTTTTAGTTTCAACTACAACTTCAACAAGAGACGCTACGGCATTCCGTTTGATCCGGCTGAAGTTGATCCGGAAATAGTAGAACTGAATCCACGTCGTCACAGCATCGAGCTTCGCGGTGGCTTTCGTGAAACCGGAAGCCTCATCGATGCAGGAACGTTTTCAGTCCAATACAACAACTACAAGCACGCGGAAATCGAGTCGCTCACCGGCGAAATCGGAACCGCGTTCAAGAACAACACTTTTCTTTACCAGGGCGTATTTGACCAGCGGAAAACAGGCCGGCTATCGGGACGTTTTGGTTTTTGGGGGATGCATCGTGATTTCTCGGCAACCGGCGAAGAAGCTCTGTCGCCACCCGCGAAGCAAAATGCGTTTGCGCTTTTTGGACTGGAAACGTTTGACTTCGAACGCGTGTCGCTGCAGTTAGGCGCGCGGCTCGAAACCAATCGTTACCATCCCGAATCTTCAATCACGCGCGGCATTCTTCCCGATCGAAGTTTCACGGGATTTTCCGGCGCTGCCGGCGTACGCGTGGCTACCTGGAACGGCGGTGCTTTAGTGGCGAATTATTCCCACTCGTATCGGGCGCCGGCGTTGGAAGAGCTGTACAACCTCGGACCACACCCGGGAAATCTCGCCTTTGAGATCGGCAATCCAAATCTGGAGCGCGAACTCGGAGACGGCGTCGATTTCGGAGTTCGTCACTCCTCGAAGCGTTTGCGATTTGAAGCCAACGCTTTTTATTACCACATCCGCGACTTTGTTTTTCTCGCGCCGACCGGAGACGTCGAAGACGGGCTGACAGTCGCCGAATACGATCAGGGAACGACACGTTACAAGGGAACTGAGGCCCGGTTCGACGTTGCACTGCATCCGGCCGTCTGGCTTAACCTCGGACTCGATTATGTGAACGCCGAGCTGACTTCAACCAACACGCCTCTGCCGCGCATTCCGCCATTGCGTGGCCGCGTGGGACTGGAGTTCCGATACAAAGGTTTGCTGCTGAATCCGGAACTGGTGATGGCAAACCGGCAGGATCGCACTTTCCCGAACGAGACGCCGACGGCGGGTTACGCGGTATTCAACCTCTCAGGTTCATACCTGCTCGCGCAGAACCATGTCGCGCATATTATCTCGTTCAACTTTTTCAACGCAGGAAACACGCTTTATCGGAACCATCTCTCGTTTATTAAGGAGTTTGCGCCCGAGATGGGCCGCGGCTTCCGAGTGACATACACGTTGCGCTTCTTTTAGGCCCACCTTGGAGTGCGGCGGCCTGGCGCCGCTTTGTCACTGGTCTTTCGCGATCGAGATTAAAGCGGCGCCAGGCCGCCGCACTCCAAGGACGGTCAAATTCTATGAACTGTCCCACCAACAACAGCGTATGCCAACTAACGCGAGCGGCTTTGTTTGACACTCCGAGCAGGCACTTCTAGAATACGCCTTGCTCTGTAGCCCAGTTAATTCCGCTCTTGGCCCCAAAACCCGAGGATTTAGCCGTGAGTCTGGTCAAGATCATAGTCATCACGATCATCGTTATCTTGAGTATCCTGCTATTCGGCCGTTTTTTCGTCTAACTAAACGGCGAAACCCCCGCCGGATAATTACTCAAACTCTCCTACTCGTCTGTCTCTGCGTCCCGAGCCTGACCTTTGCCCAGCAATCAACCGACGACGACGAAGTCGTACGCGTCAATACCGATCTATTGCTCTATCCGATTCGCATCAGGGATAAAAAAGGCCGAGCCGTCGCGGGACTCACCGATCAGGACCTGACGCTCAAAGATCAGGACCAGGTCACGACGGGAATCTATTTTTCTCCCGGCGCCGACCGAGTCGCCATGCTGTTTGCCCTCGACCAGTCCGGCAGTCTGCGCGAGATCATTGAGCAACAGCGGGAAGCCGCTCTCGCACTCTTCTCGCGCTTTAGCGAACGATCGAGCGTCGCGATTCTTCGTTTTTCTTCCACGTCACTACTTGCAGCGCCATTCACGAGGGATCTCGAGAACGCACGCGCGGCGTTCAAATTCAGAGCGGCGCCAAATCAGCAAACAGCCATATTCGACGCCGCCGCCGAGTCGCTCAAAGCTTTCGACGACTTGCCTCCAGTCCGCGCCGAGCGACGCCTCGTCGTGCTCATCAGCGACGGTTTGGATAATCGCAGTAGAACGAATCCCGATCGGATCATCGATGAGGCGATCGAAAGACGTGTTTCGTTTTACGTGATTCACCTGCCACTCTTCGAGCCACGCGACGGCCGGCTCGAAGTGCGTCGTCCGACAAAGGGTTTTCGCGAACTGGCGGAGAAAACCGGAGGCAAATATTTCCTTGTCGGCGATGCCAAGTCGGCGCTTAGCCCCAGACAAAACGATCTCACGCCAATCTTCCAGGCCATCGAGGAGGATTTGAAAAGCCAGTATCTTTTGGGTTTCTATATCTCCGAATCTTCGCGAGACAATCGGAGGCATGTTTTTTCAGTGAGCTTGAAGCCTGAAGGCATTGAGTATTCCGTCGGCCGCATGGGCTACTCGCGCACGCACAAATTCCAGATCAATCTGCCTCCGGGCGCGAACAAAACTCCTAATTGATTCCAATTACATGACTGAAAACAACGATCTTCAGCTTCGACCCATTCGACGCGCACTGATAAGCGTTTCAGACAAAACGGGCATCGTCGATCTTGCACAAGCACTCAGCCGCTTCGACGTCGAAATCATCAGCACCGGCGGAACTGCCAAAACCCTGCGCGACGCCGCCGTGACGGTGCGCGACATCTCCGAAATCACAGGATTCCCGGAGATGATGGACGGTCGCGTCAAGACGCTGCATCCGCGTGTTCATGGCGGACTACTCGCGATTCGCGACAACGCCGATCACGTCGCGGCTATGGAGCAGAACGGAATCGAGCCGATCGATCTCGTGGTCGTAAATCTTTACCCGTTTGCCGAAACAATCAAACGTGCCGGTGTCACTCGCGAAGAGGCGATCGAGCAGATCGATATTGGTGGTCCAGCGATGATCCGTTCCGCTGCGAAAAACGCTCGCGACGTTGCCGTAGTCACGCGTGCTTCAGACTATGAAGAGATTCTCGAGGAACTGAAAAAACACGGCGGTGCTTTGACCGGCGCCACCAGACAACGCCTTGCGCATGCAGCCTTTGAACAAACGTGCCTTTACGATCTGCTCGTTAGTTCCTATTTGGCGTCGATAGACAAAACCCGCGTGCCGGGATCTTCAGCCCAGACAGGCAGTATCAGCACCGTTTTTGCCGGCAGCTTTGCTGAACCCATCACGCCCACCAACGTGGCGGAAGACTTTTCCATCGAGAAGTACCACGACCAACTGCCGACTCAGGCGTCGTGGAGCATCGGCAAGAGTTCTGACTTGCGATACGGCGAGAATCCGCACCAGGTTGCCGCTCTCTATAAAATGACGTCCGGCGGCGGCATCGCGAGTGCCGAAGTGATTTCCGGCAAGGAGATGTCGTTCAACAACTACGTCGACGCAGATGCCGCGTGGGCCCTCGTGTGTGACTTCGAACAGACTGCGTGCGCGATCATCAAACATACGAATCCAGCCGGTGTTGGTATCGGAGAGACGGCGGCAGATGCCTACAGGAAGGCGCTCGCGACCGATCCCGTTTCAGCCTTTGGTGGAATAGTCGCGTTCAATTGTTTGGTCGATGCACCTGCGGCTGAAGAAATCAACAAGATATTTACGGAAGTTGTAATTGCTCCTGACTATGACCACGCCGCGATTGAAATTCTCAAAGGCAAAAAGAACCTTCGGATTCTTCGTCTAAAACGTAACGAACCGGCGAAGCGTCTCGAGTTCAGACATATCAGCGGCGGGATGCTGGTCCAAACAACGGACGATCATCAGCTTCAGCGCAGCGAGCTCAAGTTTGTCAGCGAACGTCAGCCGAGCGAAGAAGAGATTCGCGCGTTGCTGTTCGCGTGGATCGTTTGCAAGCACACGAAGTCAAACGCGATCGTCTACGCACGCGACGGCCAGACCGTCGGTGTTGGCGCGGGACAGATGTCGCGCGTCGATTCCGTGAAGATCGGCGCGATGCGCGCGCAGTTGCCGGTTGCAGGCTCGGTGCTTGCTTCGGATGCGTTCTTTCCGTTTCGCGACGGCATTGATGAGGCCGCGCGATACGGGATTACGGCCGTGATACAGCCAGGCGGTTCAGTCAGGGACGACGAGGTAATCGCCGCCGCTAACGAACACGACCTGGCGATGGTGTTTACGGGGGTCAGGCATTTTAAGCACTGATGTCCGCGTGCGGGGGCAAGCCACCCTTCCTGACTTGTTCTAATTACACAGGATTGAGGTACCGCTGGAGTGTGAACAACTCAGGAGGGTGGAACAAGTCAGGAAGGTGGGCTTGCCCCCGCTGTCGCCAACTTGTCACAGGCTCCACTGATAGCTGATACTTTCGCCCACTACCGCAAGAAGTGAGAACTAAACATGGCTGACAACGAAGACATAATCAATAACAACGCTCCCTCAATCCGTTGCCGCTACTGCGGGCAGCGTAACCAGGTCCGCTCTGAAAACGGCGAACCGCGCTGCGGCCGCTGCCGGCTCCGCTTGTCCGACGCGCCGCACAAGAAGTTTGCGAACCTTAACAAGGACCAGTACATCCACCCCGCCGACCGTCGCGCACTCGCTGCGCTGCGTGCGATTCCGGGAATCGACTCGGCCCTGAAGAAACTGCTCGCGGTCACCGGCGAATCCGCCATCCGCGTCATCTTCACGGCGAGCGCGGTCAAGGTTACGCCGACCCAGTGCCCCGATCTCTACGCGAAGCTCCAGATTGCCTGCACGACTCTCGGCGTCGACATGCCGGACCTGTTCGTACAACAGAACCCGATCGTCAACGCTTTCACGGGCGGCGTGGAACGTCCGGTGATTGTCCTTTATTCACAACTGATCGAGCGCTTGAATGACGAAGAAGTACTGGCCGTCGTGGCGCACGAAGTGGGCCACATTCACGCCGAGCATGTTCTTTATCTGACCGCCGCTCGCCTGCTCGAGTTTCTCGCCAAGAGCGCGGTGCTGGCATCGCCGCTGACCTTTATCATCAAGGAAATCCTGACGATGAGCATGCGTGCGGCCCTCCTTTCCTGGGCCAGGCGCGCCGAGTTGTCATGCGATCGCGCCGCACTGCTGGTGACGCAGGACGCGAACGTCATCGGCCGCACAATGATGAAGTTGAGCGGCGGCACGTTTGCCTCGCGAGTTGATTACGAGCAGTTTCTCGGACAAGCTCGCGACTTCCAGAAAAACTACGACGAGAAAGCGCTCGATCGTTTCTGGGCTGACGTGATCACTTCCGGCATGAGCCATCCGTTTCCGGTGTGGCGCGTGTCGGAGATTCTCCAGTGGGTTGAAAGCGGCGAATACAAAGCGCTGATGAATGCACCTGAAAGTGCAGCGGCTTAAACTAAACAGCGAACCTTCATGCTTCAAAACAAAAACGGAATCATCTTTGGAGTCGCCAATAAGCGCTCCATCGCGTGGGCCACTGCCCAGGCACTTCACGGCGCCGGCGCTACGCTCGCTTTCACCTATCAGGGCGATCGCCTGAAGGAAAACGTCGAGGGATTGACGGCTGAAACGATGCCCGGCTCTTTACTTCTGTCGTGCGACGTTACCAAACAGGCAGAAGTTGACGAGACGTTTCAGACAGTCGGCGAGAAGTTTGGACGTCTTGATTTTCTTATTCACAGCATCGCCTTCGCGCCACGCGAAGCACTCGGCGGTGAGTTTCTCGACACCAGCCGCGAAGCTTTTCTTACAGCGCTCGAAGTCAGCGCCTACTCCCTCCCGCAACTTGCGCGCGCCGCCGCGCCCCTGATGACGGACGGCGGCAGCATCGTTTCCATGTCTTACTACGGCGCGGAGAAAGTCGTAGCGGGTTACAACGTGATGGGAGTGGCAAAAGCGGCGCTCGAGGCAAGCACTCGATACCTGGCGAAGGATCTTGGCCCACGGAATATTCGCATCAACGCGATCAGCGCTGGTCCAATTCAAACTCTCTCGGCGCGTGGGGTCTCGGATTTCAGCACCATGTTGAAGCACCACGCCGAGCGCGCGCCCCTGGGACGAAATGTAGAGCCTCGCGAAGTGGGCAACACCGCTGTCTTCCTGTGCAGCTCGATGTCTTCCGGCATCACGGGCGAAGTTATCTACGTCGATTGCGGTTATAACATCATGGGTATTTGAGTCTTCGCACGAGGGGTGTGGATGAAGAAAGACGAAAAGCCAACCGGCCGGGCACTTCCGGGAACCACTCAGGACGAGCAACTACTCGAGAGTCCGCGGCCGGATGAGTTTAAGCACACCGATCCCTGGCGCGTTTTTCGAATCATGGGTGAGTTTGTCGAGGGGTTTGACGAGCTGGCTACGCTCAGTCGCGGAATTGCGATCTTCGGCTCAGCGCGGACGAACCCCGACGATCCGGATTACAAAGCGGCGCAGGAAACTGCTGCGTTGCTTGCAGCGCAGGGGTTCGCTGTCATTACCGGCGGTGGACCAGGCATCATGGAAGCCGCCAATCGTGGCGCGTTCGAAGCCGGTGGCCTTTCGATCGGCTGCAACATCGAGTTGCCGTTTGAGCAGAGAGCAAACGCATACCAGACTCTGAGTCTGACATTCAAATACTTTTTTGTACGCAAGATGATGTTTGTTAAATACAGTCTTGCGTTCGTGATCTTTCCCGGCGGGTTTGGGACGCTCGACGAGTTGTTTGAAGCACTCACACTTATCCAGACAAAGAAGATTCGCAACTTCCCGATCGTGCTGTATGGACGGAATTATTGGGGCGGAATGCTCGACTGGCTGCGCGACGCCGTGTTACCGAGCGGGAAGATCGGACCCAACGACATGCAGATGTTTCACATCACGGATTCGCCGGCGGAAGTGGTTGAGATCGTAACGCAAAGCCAGAGTTCACTGACGGAACTCGACGATACAATCTCGAATGAGATCCGAATTTCAGGTTAGTTTTGGAGTGCGGCGGCCTGGCGCCGCTTTGTTATCGATCACGCCTGATTGATTAAAGCGGCGCCAGGCCGCCGCACTCCAGGGAGGCGCTCAAGGTGTGAGAGTTGATCTCAACCACTCGAGGTAAGGCGTCGAGCCCGCAATTACCGGCACCGCGATGATCTCAGGCGTTTCATAACTGTGAAGCGCCCGCACTTCCCTCTCCAGCTCGGCAAACTTTGCTTGCGTAGTCTTCGCCAACAATAAAACCTCCGGCTGCCGCTCGATCTTTCCTTCCCAGCGATAGACTGACTCCATCTCGGGCATGATCTGAACGCAAGCTGCGAGGTGCGCGCCTACCAGCATTTCCGCCAGCCGCGCCGCTTCTTCGCCGCTCGCAGCCGTCATAAAAACGACAATTGGATCAGCAGATACTTCAGACACCGCAACTACTCTTCTTCTACTTCATCCTCGACTGGTCCACCAGTCAAAGGCGTGGTGTCGCCACCGAAGAACGCGTTATAAACTTCGAGGGCGCGATCGGCGTCACGTTCGTCCACGAAGATTACAGCACCTTCGCCCGTTCCCGACAAGAGCGGCGACAAGGCATCGTTACCGCCGGACTTCACCACCGAGCGTATTCCATTCTGAATGAGAATGTCGTTCACCATCTCGGCTTCGGCGGGCGAACCCAGTTTGTGAAGCGCCACAAACCGCGCCTCGCTGCTGTCGTGAAGTGTGTTCTCGGCCGTCAGACGTTCGACGAGCGGCGAGTTGTCATCAGCGCAGTGCGTGATGCCGGGCTCGTATTCAGATTCACAAACGGGACAGAACATTTATGGGCTCCTCATTTCCTCGTAAACGGAATCTCATCAAAGTGAGTCATCCGTTTGAACTCACTAAAACGATCGTTGATCTCCGCCGGCGTGAGACGTTTTACACGCTCGGTGCCAAACTCTTCGACGTTGAATGAAGCCATGACCGAACCAAAGATCATCGCTCGTCTCATCGCGCTCTCGTCAAGCGACTCCTGGCTTGCAAGGTAACCCATGAAGCCGCCGGCAAAAGTATCACCCGCGCCAGTCGGATCAAAAACCGATTCAAGCGGGTAGGCCGGAATCGCGAAATAACTCTCGCCCGTAAACAACGCCGCCCCATACTCGCCGCGCTTGATTATCAGGGCCTTTGGTCCCCAACTCAGAATCTCGCGCGCGGCTTTGATGAGATTGGGAATACCCGTGAGCTGCCGCGCCTCGGCGTCGTTGATGATGACTACGTCGACGCCCTTGATTGTGCGGACCAGCGAATCGCGTGTGTGCTCGATCCAGAGATTCATCGTATCGAGCGCCACGAGTTCAGCGTTCGGCATCTGCTCGCGCACGCCGCGTTGCAGATCGGGCTGAATGTTTCCCAGGAACAGCAGTCGCGAGCTTTTCGACTCGTCCGATAACTTCGGCTGGAAATCCGCAAAGACGTTCAACTGCGTATCGAGCGTGTGGGCAACATTCAGATCGTACTCGTAACGGCCGGCCCAGCGAAACGTCTTGCCGTCTTCGATCTTTTCAAGGTCGCGAGTGCCGATGCCACGGCTCTCGAAAACTTCCTGCTCCGCGAAATCGCCGCCGACAACTCCGACGATGCTTACGTCGGTAAAGAAGCTGGCCGAGATTGAGAAGTGTGATGCAGAACCTCCAAGCATCTTCTCGCATTTGCCAAAAGGAGTTTCGACCGCGTCATACGCAACCGATCCAACGACTAAAAGGGACATTAATTTTTTGTTCTTTGAGTTTTGATCTTAGAGCTTGTTACGGTTGTTTGGGCGCCTCAAGCGCACGCAATTCTTCCTGCGCTCGCTTCGCAAAAGGACTGTCCGGATAATCTTTGACCAGCTTCGTCAGATAATCGCGTCCCATCTCGCGAAACTGTTCGGACGTCAGGGTTTTCTTCTCGCCGCCGTCAAAACTGACGTAGAGGTTTGGATTTTGTTTCCCCTTGTTCTGTGACAGCCAGATGCTGCTCTGCCCGGCCATCAGCAAAACCTCGTCAATCTTTGTGAAGTTTGGGTTGCCGGCGATGATCTCTTCACAACGCTTCAGCGCCGCCACGTAAGCTTTCTTGAGTCTGAAATAATTCTTCGCGACTTCGAGGTTGTGATGCGAATCGCGTTCAAGATCCGGATCACGCAACGTCGAAGCGTCAGGACCGGTGCGAACACCCTGGCCGTAAGCTGAAGGCGCAGCGGCCACGGCTGCAAAAAGCACAAAAAACGCCAGTAAAAACTTCAGTCTCATCTTCTCACCTCAATAAAACGATTACGATCGGTACTTTTTGATGATGGCGTCAAGCTTCTTTGTTGTCGCCTCCGGCCAAAGATTTGGCGCGGTGAAAATTGCATGCTTCAAGGCAGCGCCGCATTTGCAGTTGCGATCGTTGTCCCGGAACAGCTTGAGAGCTTCGCGCAAAATCGTTTGGGCGTTACGGACGTTCTTGTTCAGGTACTCGACCACAGTCTCGACACTCACCGCATCGTGCCCCGGATGCCAGCAGTCGTAATCCGTCACGAGGGCGAGTGTCGCATAGCAAATCTCCGCCTCACGCGCCAGCTTCGCTTCCTGAAGGTTGGTCATGCCGATGATGTCCATTCCCCATGAGCGATAGACATTCGACTCCGCCACGGTCGAAAACGCCGGTCCTTCCATACACAGGTACGTCCCGCCACGGTGAGCTTTCACGTCAACGGCGCCGCACGACTGTTCGAGCACGTCGCCTAACCGAGAGCAAACAGGATGTGCGAACGATACGTGCGCGACAATACCTTCGCCGAAGAATGTCGACTCCTTCACGCGTCCTCGCGTGCGATCGAAAAACTGATCCGGAATCACCATATCGAGCGGCGCATATTTCTCCTGCAGTGAGCCGACCGCGGACGCCGAAAGAATGCTCTCGACGCCCAGCAACTTCATCGCATAAATGTTCGCGCGAAACGGAACTTCAGTCGGAGTCAAAACATGTCCCCGTCCATGACGCGGCAGGAAAGCAACCCGTTCGCCCTCGAGCGTGCCGACAATAAAAGCATCGGACGGAGGGCCGAATGGAGTATCAACTTTGACCTCTTCGACTCCGGTGAGTTCCGGCATCTGGTAAAGACCACTGCCGCCAATGATGCCGACGCGAATTCCCGACGCTGTGCTCATGAAAGCTCTCCGTGATAAGGAACCGGATGAAATTCCTTTTCTCCAGGCTGTAAGCGACAAACCGGCTCGTCAGGATCGTGATAGAACAAGCAGATCCAATTCTCCGCTGCCGCCTGCGGCAATAACTTTTTCTTCGCTTCGAGGGTCTCGACGGGATAAAGATCGTAACCCATGATCCACGGCAGACGAACGTGCGCGCGCATCGGCACGAGATCGGCGAAACCGAACATGGTTTTGCCGCCTCGTTCCAGACGCCAGCACTGCATCGAACGATTGTGTCCCGCGATGGTCTGCATTCTCAGACCAGGGACGACTTCGTAGTCTGTTTCTTTTGGTTCGAGCTGGCCCGACTCGACGAGCGGTTGCCAGTTGTCCGAGAGATAACTGGCGCGATCGCGTTCCGTGGGACGGTCAGCATGTTCCAGCTCGGCTTTTGAAACAAAGTAACGAGCGTTTGGAAACGCGGGCACCGGACGTGATGAAGCATCGAGGTTTGTGTTGCCGCCGGCGTGATCGAAGTGCAGATGTGTGTTGACCACGATCGTTATGTCGTCCGGAGCACAGCCCGTCCGCATTTGCAGTGTCTCGGCGAGCGATCGTTCACGGTCAATGCCGTACATCGACACTTGCTTCGTGGTCCACTTGTCGCCGATACCCGTTTCGATAAGAACCTTCTCCGAACCAGTGTCCACAAACACACAATTCATGTTCATGCGAATGCGGTTGTGATCGTCGGGCGGACAGTCTCTTGCCCAGAGACTGCGCGGGACCACTCCGAACATCGCGCCTCCGTCCAGACGGAACTCGGTGTCCGGAATGATCTCCACCTGATAGTCGTCTAGCCACATTCCATTGATCGCCACCAAAAGGCACAAAGAACACAAAGATTAAATCAGAATTAATGTGCCTTTTTGTGCTTTATTGCGGCTTCCTGGTATTCGGTTTCGGTGCCTGCTCAGGCGGCGCTCCCTGCTCCTGGGGCGGCATGAATCCCGGCGGCAAACCTTGCTGCGGCTGCTGCTCGGGAGCTTTCACCTGAAAATTATCGGCAACTTTGACGTGCGACCGGCTCACGATCTCGTCGAGCACTTTCTTCGCTTTCTCCTGCTCGATTTGCGCCTTCGCCTTGTCACGCGCGGTCTGCGGCGGTCCAAACTGATTACTCGCCTCACTGATCAGGATGTGCCGCGCATGCACCTTCTCCTGCGGCTTGCCGTCAACGGTTTCAGTCTTTCGTTCTTCGAGCTTGATGATGTGGAAGCCAAACTTGCTCTGGACTACGTTACTGATCTCACCCGGTTTCAACGCATAAGCCGCTTGCTCGAATTCAGGCACCATGTCGCCCTGGCCGAACCAGCCTAAATCGCCGCCCTTGTCTTTACTTCCATCCGTGGAAAACTCCTGCGCCAGTTTTCCGAAGTCTTCGCCGGCGCGAGCGCGCTTCAAAACTTCCTCCGCCTTTTCTCGATTCTTCTTGTCCGTATCCATCTCGGGATGGCTCGCAAGATAGGTCGTGACTTCTTCGTCAGTCGCCTTCATCTTCTCCTGCAACTTGTCGACGGCGTACTTCTGGGCCAACACGCGAGCGTGCTGCAACATCGTTTGCAGCCTTACTTCGGGTTTCTTATCCAGCCCCTGCTCGAGCGCTTTCTTTTCGGCGATATAAATCCGGCCGAGCCGCTGCTTGAGCATGGTGAGCTGCTCCTGCGGAATCTCCTGTTGAGCGAACTGCGGGTCTTTGCTCTTCGCGTCGGCGATGATCTGATCGAACTTTTGTTGATTGCTGGGCAGTTTGAAAAACTCCTCTACTTCAGCGTCGCTGATCTCGGGACCATTTGCGCCCTGCTGCTCGAAGTAAAACTGAGCGAGTACGCTCGATCGCTGGAAATCAAGCTGGCGCTTCATGTCAGGCGCCTTGTCGACGCCGTGTGCCGAGGCTTCTTCAGCCACCGCCAGCAAACGCCGCACGTCGAGGGCGAAATCCTTGCGAGCGGCTTCGTCTGCCGCTAGCCGCGCACGCATTTGGGCGGGCTGATCCTCCGCGATCATTTGCATGTCTTGAGCCGATAATTCTACCGGGCCGGTCTTCCTGGCTTTGACCTGCCAGAAGATCAAACCTGCTGCGAAAACTATAGCGACCGCAGCCGCGATGAGAGCTTTTCTTGTAGAAGTCAAAATACTTTCCTTTCCTATCGGCGCTGCACCAGTTCGAGCAGCACTCCATTAACAGACGACGGATGAACAAAAGCGACCAAACACCCGCCCGCGCCCACACGTGGCGTTTCGTCAATCAGCCGCGCTCCCTTGTCTTTCAACTCGGCAAGCGACGCTCGTATATCGGTAACTTCAACCGCAATATGATGCATTCCAGGGCCGCGTTTGGCCAGAAACTTTCCCACAGACGTGTCCGGCCCGAGAGGTTCGAGCAGCTCGACGTGAGTGTCGCCTAACTCCAGCATGCAAACTTTGACGCCCTGTTCCGTGACCTCTTCCGTAGCGTCAACCTTTAAACCGAGGGCATTTTGCCAAACCGCGAGGCCCTCTTCGATGCTGCGAGTGGCAATTCCGATGTGATCTAACTTCATGTTCTTTGTGCTTGGTACTTTGTTCCTGGTACTTTGAGCAATCAAACAAAGTACAAAACACCAGCACAAAGTACAACTTCAGGATCCTGTGGTTTTGAGAATCTCTTCCACCGCAGAATAAGGGTCTCGCTGCCGCGTTGCAACTTCGTCCGCGAGCCGGTCAAGCATAGCAACCGACGAATCAGTTGCCAAAACGCGGGCGAGCAGGTTTTCACGCAATAACTCGACAATCCGCCAGCGCGCAATCGCACGGCGCCGGTCACTGCTCTCGCGGGCGCTGAGCTGTGTCGTGGAAAAGCTCTCGATCGCCTGCGCTAACTCCTCGAGGCCGTGGTTTTCAGTCGCTACAGTCTTGACGATGGGCGGGTCCCAGCCATCAGCGCGCGAGGCCAGTGACAACAAAGATTCCAGCTCTTTTTCGGTCGCGTAAACACCTTCTTTATCGGCCTTGTTGATAACGAAGATGTCTCCGATTTCCATAATGCCGGCTTTGATGGCCTGAATATCGTCGCCCATGCCGGGCACCAGAACCACCACCGAGACATCCGCAGCCTTGACGATCTCAACTTCGTCCTGACCTACCCCGACGGTTTCGACGATGATCTTAGCGTAGCCCGCTGCATCGAGAATGGCGACGGCGTCGACAGTCGCTCGCGCAAGACCGCCGAGGTTGCCGCGCGTCGCCATCGAACGAATAAAGACGCCTTCGTCTAATCCGAGTGCCTGCATGCGGATTCGATCGCCGAGTATCGCGCCCCCGGAAAAGGGACTTGACGGATCGACCGCAACGATCCCGATGCGTTCTCCACGCCGGCGATAAAGCATCGCCAGCTTGTCCACCAAAGACGACTTACCGGCTCCGGGCGCTCCAGTGATTCCTATCACGAGGGCTCCGCGTGAGCGTTGGTAAATCTCCTTCATCAAAGCCGCGGCGCCGTCAGAGCCGTCTTCGATCTTCGAGATCGCGCGCGCTACGGCCGCAGCTTCTCCGTTGCTCACCCGCTCGCTGAGAGTGTTGGTCATTGCCAATCGCCGATTGCCAATTGCCAATTAACTGAATTGCCTATATTTATAATCGGCAATCGGAAATAAGCAATCGGCAATAAATCAAACCTGTCGCAAAACTTCACGAGCGATGATGAGGCGTTGAATCTCCGACGTGCCTTCGCCAATCGTGCAGAGCTTCGAGTCGCGCCAGTATTTCTCCGGTGGATAGTCTTTCGTGTAACCGTAACCGCCGTGAACCTGGATCGCCTCTTCACAAACTTTGACGCTGATCTCGGAGGCAAACAGCTTCGCCATCGACGACTCTTTCGTCGTCTTCTTTCCTGCGTCTTTCATCCACGCGGCGCGATACATCAGCAGTCTCGCGGCATCGATTTGCGTGGCCATGTCCGCCAGTTTGAACTGTATTGCCTGAAACTCCGATATCGGTTTGCCAAACTGCTGTCGCTCTTGTGAATACCTGACAGCCGACTCAAACGCGCCCTGCGCAATCCCGACCGCGAGCGCCGCGATCGAGATACGCCCGCCGTCGAGTATCTCCATCGCATTTACAAATCCCTGTCCTTCTTCGCCAAGGAGGTGCCCGTCGGATACGACGCAGTCTTCAAACACCACACTCGCCGTTTCCGAAGCACGCAGCCCGAGCTTGTTCTCTTTTTTCGAAGGTGAAAACCCTTTCATCCCCTTCTCAAAAATAAACGCCGAGATGCCTTTACTTCTTTTGGATCGGTCAGTGACGGCCATTGCCACACACGTGTCCGCATGGATCGCGTGAGTGATGAAGTTCTTTGATCCATTCACGACCCAACCGCCGTCCTTGCGTACGGCAGTCGACTTGGTTCCCGAGGCATCCGAACCGGCGCTGGGCTCGGTGAGTCCCCACGCTCCGAGGTGTTGTCCATTCGCGAGCGGCACGAGAAATTTTTGCCGCTGCGCTTCAGTCCCGAATTTGTAAATGTGATTGGAGCAAAGCGAATTGTGCGCGGCGACGGAGATTCCCACCGAACCGTCTACACGCGACAGCTCCTCGATGATGGTGGCGTACTCGACATAACCCATTCCCGCGCCGCCATACTCTTCCGGAAAGATGACGCCGAGTAGACCCAGATCCGCAAGCTTTGGTTGCAGCTCCACCGGAAAATGCTGCGACTCATCCCATTCGAGAACGTGCGGCGCGATCTCGGACTCCGCAAACTCGCGCACACTCATCTTGATCTGTTGCTGTTCTTCAGTTAACTCAAATTGCATAGTGCTTTGTTTTTAGCAGAGTTTCCTGCAAAGGCGCAAAGCGTCGGGCGTTGTGAAAAGAATGGAACAAGTCAGGAAGGGTGGCTTGCCCCCGCTTTTGGAAGAATCGGAGAAGCGGGGGCAAGCCCCTCTTCCTGACTTGTTCTATTTCTGAGTTGTTTTATTTTCCTTTGAGCCTTTGCGTCTTGGCGTCGACCGTCTCATGAACTTCGCGACTTCCCCGGGTGACAGGAAACGCCAGTAGCCGGTCTTCAATGTTTCATCGTGGAGGAAACCGATGCGCACGCGTCGCAGCTTCAATACCGAATGACCGATCAGCTCAAACATGCGCCGCACCTGTTGATTGCGTCCCTGGTGCAGCGACACTTCATACCACGCGTTTGTCTGCGTCTCATTCAGCAACGCGATTTTCGCGGGCGCGGTGCGTGTCCCATCCTCGAGCGTGATTCCGCGTCGCAATCTCTGAATCGCGCCCTCGGGGGGCACACCCTTCACCTTCACTTCATAAACTTTCTCGACGCGATTTCGAGCGGACGTGATGAAGTTTGTAAAATCACCGTCGTTCGTCAGAAGCAGCAGTCCTTCGGTATTGAAGTCGAGGCGCCCCACGGGATAAAGCCGTCCGAGGGAGGGCGGCAAAAGTTCCGTCACGAGCGGACGTTTATCAGGATCGGAAACACTCGAAAGATAACCCTTCGGTTTGTTGAGCAGTACGTAAACTTTTTCTCGAGACTGGAGTTGAGGATTGATGAGCTTGCCGTTGACCTTGATGTGGTCCTTCTCAGGATCGGCTTTGGTTCCGAGCTCTTTAATTACTTGGCCGTTGACAGTGACTTTTCCGGCCGCGATCAACTCTTCCGCATGTCTGCGTGAGGCGATTCCGGCTGCGGCAATCAGTTTTTGTAGACGCTCTTGCATACTTCAATCATGAGAAATCCTCGCAAAGGCGCAAAGACGCAAAGAAAAACTGCTTAACTTTGCGCCTTTGCGCCTTTGCGAGGAATCTTTCAGGTTCCACCGCTCAGATCGTGGAAGTCTTCCACGCTCGGCAGCTCCGACAAATCTTTTAGTCCGAACTGAAGCAAAAACTCCTTCGACGTCCCGTACATCATCGGCCGTCCGACCGCTTCCTTTCGTCCCTTCGCCACGATCAACTTTTTATCGAGCAGCGTCTTGATTGAGGAAGGCGATTGCACGCCGCGTATCTCGAGGATCTCGGGGACCGTAACCGGCTGCCGGTAAGCTATCACGGCAAGCGTCTCGAGCGACGCAATCGTCAATTTCGCACTCGGACGCGTTTTTAAAAACGCGCGCACGTGTTCGTGATACTCGGGACGCGTCGCAAACTGCCAACCACCAGCCACTTCTCGCAACTGCAATCCACCGTTTCGCGCATTGAACTCTTCCGCGAGCGCCGCAAGCGTTTCACCAATGACCTGCTTGTCTTCCTTCAACACGTCGGCAATATTTTTTGCGCTCAACGGTTCTTCCGAAACAAAGATCAGCGCCTCGATCACCGCCGCCCGCTCGCTCTGACTCTGCGGTGAAGACAGAGGCGAATCATCCGCGTCTTCTTCCTCGCTTGCCGGTGACGACTGCTCCGCCTCAGCAACGAGGGCCGCGAGCTCGCGGCTGGCTTCTTCGTTCAGCGCCGCTTCGTCTAGCGGCTGCTCTGTTTCCGGAATTACGTTCTCTTCGTTAGTTGCCATCTGTTCCGCCTGAGACACGCGCGACGATGTCGCCGAACGTTTCGCGTTGAAACAATTTGACTTCGGTAGTTCGCACCAGCTCCAGCACCGACAAAAACGCGAGCACGAGTTCACGACGCGATCGGGCGCGCTCGAAAAAGACTCGTAAGTTCAGTTCGCCTGACGAAAGGACCATGTTGCGCAAGCGTTCGAGCATTTCCGCCATCGAGATCTCTTCACGCTCGATTTCGAGCCGCGTCTCTTCCTTGTGGCGCGCCAGGATGTCCTGAAAAACTTTGAGCAGATCAAACAGCCCTACTGAGACCTCGGGATTGTTCTTGTCCGTTTCCAGTTCGGCTCGCTTGAAAACTGCCTGCTCGACCGTTGCCTTGGACCAAAGCATCTGCGCGGCCGCTTTGTACTTCTGATACTCGAGTAACTGGTTTACTAAATCACTCCGCGGATCTTCTTCCTCTTCCTTCGGCGCGAGCGGATCGCGCGGCAGGAGCATCTTTGTCTTCAGTTCGATCAGCGTGGCCGCCATCACGAGAAAATCGCCCGCGACGGCAATATCCATCTCCTGCATCACACGCAGGTAACGCAGGTACTCGTCCGTGATGCGGGCGACCGGGATGTCGTAGATGCTGACGTGCTCCTGGCGAATGAGGTGCAACAAGAGATCGAGAGGTCCTTCAAACTCACCGAGCAGGATCGTCAGATCGTCCGTAAGGTCGTTGGAAGTGATGTGCGGCATTGCGCCGGCCACATTCAACGGCGTGGTGCGCGTCTCGACAGTTTCCAGCGCTGGTTCAGGCCTCTCTTCGTTCATCGTCACTCATCGTTTCGCCGCGCCGGCGAGTCCGGTTCGCTCAAATACCTGGCGCAGGGTAACAGTCGCGATCTGTCTTGCTTTTTCACGTCCGTGGTCCAGTATCTCGTCGAGTCGCTCGTCGGTAATCTCTCTCACGCGTTGTTGAATCGGGCGCAGAAACTCGACCGTGGCCTCCGCCAGATCACCTTTCAACTGCGCGTAGCCTTTGCCGGCAAAATGATCTTCAACCTGTTCGGGAGTCTGCGCCGTGATGAGATGGTAAATCTCGAGCAGGTTATTGATCGCCGGACGCGACGCGTCAAAACGGATGTCGGTTCCTGAATCCGTTACCGCGCGTTTGAACTTCTTCCTGATCGTGTCGACATCATCCATCAACAAGACGCAGCCGTTTGGATCGTCGTCTGACTTCGACATCTTTTTCGCCGGATCGGACAGAGACATGATGCGCGCTCCGGCTTTCGGAATGAAAACCTCCGGCACTTTGAACGTATCGCCGTAATCGCGGTTGAACCGGATGGCAATGTCACGCGTCAACTCGAGATGTTGACGTTGATCGTCGCCCACCGGCACCAGGTCGGTCTGGTAGAGCAGGATGTCGGCCGCCATCAGCACGGGATAATCGAAGAGTCCGATCGTGATGTTTTCCTGCTGGCGTCGCGCTTTGTCTTTGTACTGCGTCATGCGTTCGAGTTCCGACATGCGCGCGACGCAGTTCAATACCCACGTCAGTTCGGCGTGCTCTTTTACGTCTGACTGGATAAACACCGTCGAGACTTGCGGATCGATCCCTACGGCCAGATAGATCCGCGCGAGGTCGCGCGTCTTCTCGGCGAGGAGGGCAGGATCCTGCGGCACCGTGATAGCGTGCATGTTCACGATACAAAAGAAACTCTCGTATTCGTGCTGCAGCGCTACCCAGTTGCGCAACGCTCCCAGGTAGTTTCCGATATGAACGTTGCCGGTAGGTTGGGCGCCGCTAAAAATTCGTTTAGACATGTCTTGCTGAAAACTGCTAAAGGAGTGAATAGACCCACTCCAAAACCGGATTGATTATCGCGCTGAAAACTCCGATGTACATCAGTACCATCAGGATTACAAAACTGTACTGCTCAAAGACCGCCAGTATCGGCTGCATGCTCTCCGGTAAAAACGTCTCGAGGATCTTGCTGCCGTCCAGCGGTGGAAAAGGCAGCAGGTTGAACACCGCGAGCGAGATGTTCATCGTCAGCAGAAACTGAAGAAACAGGAGCACAGGCTCTTTGAACGTATCCGGGATCGACCAAATCAGCCCGGTGACGATCAGCATCTTGAGAATGGTGAACGCAATGATCGCGATCAGCAGGTTTGCCAGAATGCCGGCGATCGAAACCATCACGTTCGCGAGGTCCTTCTGACGCCAGCGAAGCGGATTAACCGGAGTCGGTTTTCCCCATCCTATCAACGGTAGTCTGCCGCCGCCCATTGCTCCAAAAACAAATCCCACGATCGGTATCAGAAGAGTGCCGATGGGATCGGTATGGGCCGCGGGATTCAGAGTAATTCGTCCCAGCAAGCGTGCGGTGTCATCGCCAAACTTGTAAGACATCCAGGCGTGCGCCGCCTCGTGGGCCGAGATCGCGAGCAGCAGCACCACCATGTAGATTACAAGTTGTGGAATCAGTTGTTCTGGGCTCAATTGAGCACTCGCGTTACTAAAATTTGCAGGATAAACAGAGGGGTCAACTTAGCATTCTGATCAATGCCTGTCAAAAGCCTGATACCTGCTGTTGCGCGGTTTTAGGACGGTAGAAGCGTGCCCTTGATTTGCATCGGCAAACTGTAAACCGAGTCGATCGAGACTACGGCCATCTCTCCGGAAGCGCTAAACGCGAGTCCGATGAGATTCACGCCCGCAACAATCACTTTCGCATCGCTGCCGTCGGGCGAGATACGAACGATGCCGCGCCGCCCGCGGTACGCCGCCGCGACATACAAATTCCCTTCGGTATCAAAAGCCAATCCCTGCGGCCGTCCGAGGCCTTTAAAGAAAACGTCAATCTCGCCATCAGGGTTTATTCGCCAGATCGAGTCAAAACTGGTGACCGTTGGACCAGCGATGTAAAGTGAATCATCCGGACCAAACGCGAGGTGAAACGCTGAAACCGAGGGCTCAACCTGCGTCCATGCTCTTTCTTCTCCGATGCCGTTCACTTTGAAGATCGTGCCGGTGCGATCGCCGACGTACATCACGCCCTTGCGATCGAAGGCGATGCCGGTCGCAACGCCGAGATTACGCGCGAACGCAACCGCTTCCTTAAACGGATTTATCCGGTAAACAATTCCCTCGAGCCTGCTCGTGACAAACATCTGGCCGTCCCCGCCGAATGCGATTCCGGTCGGATTCGCGATGTCGCCGGAGTAGTCGGAAACATCGCCGCCGATATCCACTCGAAAAAGAGTGACCGGCAACTCTTCACCGCGCGATCCCGAACGCGTTACAAAGAGCGCGCCGTCGTCCGGATCAAACGCGGGATTCGCCACGGGATGAAGATCGCCCGCAAGTTTTTTGGCGACCGTGAGTCGAGCAGGTTCGCTCAAACGAATGCCGCTCTTCAACCTGACTTCAACATCGCCACCTTTAGTTTCGGGAATTGTAGCAATCACGCGGCGTGGGCCGCAGGCGACGATCAGCCCGGTCGTGTCGCCAATCAGGACCGCACATTCAGACGGATCGCTCGTGTCAAAGCCGGTGCAATCAATCACGATCTCGCCGCCGGCGATTCCGTAAGGCGGATCTATACTCAGGATTTTCGCGAGGTTATCCATAAAAGCAGTTCATCATATACATAAGCCGCAAAGAAGCACAAAAAGGCACAGGCAGAGAGGTAAAGTCGCGGGAAAGGCCTATGTTATAATGCGCAGCCTGACAGGAAGGAAAAAGTCATTACCAGCGTTCTAGGCAACACACTCGGCCTTAAACCAAATCAACTGCGGCGCATCGAAAAGCTGTACACTCGCCGCATACCTCCCGACCAGATCGTCACACCTGAATTCGCACGTCAACTGGGCGAACTGTCACACGAAACCCGCAGACAGATCGGCGCACTCATCGACCGCCAGGGACATATTCAATATGTGATGGTCGGCGACAATCGCCGCATTGAGCTACCGGACTTCAAACGCGTCCGCGTCGCCTCGGGACGCTTTCGCGGACTGCGTTGCGTCCACACGCACCTTCGCGGCGAGCCCCTCACGCAGGACGACCTGACCGACCTCGCCCTTCTTCGTCTCGATTTGATGGCGGCAATCGACGTCGATTCCGAATCGGGTCTGCCGGGACTGGTTCGCGCAGCGCATTTGTTGCCCCTCCATGCCGGTGAGCTCGACAACGCAGCGACACCTGAGTTGTACGCTTTCCTCGAGCCACGAATCGCTTCGCAGCTCGATCTCGATTTCCGGGCGCTGATCAATTCACTCGAAGAGGAGATGGCGAGAAATCGCCGCGGCGCGAGGCGCGCGGAAGTTAGAGACAGCACGATCCTGGTAGGCGTAGCCACCGGATCCGTGGCTGACGCGGAAGAGTCGATGGCTGAACTCGCGGAGCTGGCCACTTCCGCGGGTGTGCTGGTCCAGGATCAGATTATTCAACGCCGTTCCGCAATCGATCCGCGAACAGTGCTCGGACGCGGCAAGCTCGACGAACTGATCATTCGCGCACTTCAACTCGGCGCGGACATGCTCGTCTTTGACAGTGAACTTTCACCCGCGCAGGTCAGATCGCTATCGGAAACAACCGATCTCAAGATTATCGATCGATCACAGTTGATACTGGACATCTTTGCGCAGCGCGCGAATTCGAAAGAAGGAAAGATTCAGGTCGAGCTGGCGCAGTTGAAGTATTTGCTGCCGCGCCTGATCGCAGGTCAGGACTCTGCCTTTTCACGTCTAGCGGGCGGCATCGGCGGCCGAGGCCCGGGGGAAACCAAACTCGAAACCGATCGCCGTCGTGTTCGCGATCGCATCAATCGTCTCGAGCGCGAGATCGAAACACAGCGCCAGCGTCGTCAGGAACGCCGCAAAGGACGAACAAGACAGGGACTTCCGGTAATCTCAATCGTCGGTTATACCAACGCAGGCAAATCGACTCTCCTGAACGCGTTGACGAAGAGCGACGTACACGCCGAACAGCGAATGTTTGCCACGCTCGATCCGACTTCGCGACGACTTCGCCTGCCGCGCGAACAGGAAGTGATCATCAACGACACGGTAGGTTTTATTCGCGCCCTGCCGCCTGATTTGCTTTCCGCTTTCCGCGCCACACTCGAAGAGATCAGCGACAGCACGTTGCTGATTCACGCGGTCGACATATCAAACCCGCGCTGGGTGCAGCAGGTTCAATCCGTGAAGCGAATCCTGGCTGAACTCAAGCTCGCGGAAATCCCTTCGATACTCGCGCTCAACAAAGCTGACCTGCTCGAGCCGGATGCAGTGGAAGCAGCAGTGCGTGAGGCGCACCAACTCGATAGTGGTGAAATAGTAGTGATTTCCGCGAAAAAGCCGGCCACTCTGGATGCATTATTGGAAAAGGCAGGCGCTGTGCTGGCCCGCAATCTCGGCGCTACGGCCAATGGCGTTCAGCACCAACACGCGAACCAGACCGACCGAGAGCGCAGGAGTTTTGCCGGCCGATCGCTAAATTGAAAATGGGACTTCGCCCACGATTCAAGACTCCCATGAGCCAGGCGCGCGATAAGCTTTTAGCTTACGTGATGCGCCCGCTGATGGTCCTTCGGCCACGCACTCGATTCCTCTTCGGCTGTAGCGTTCTCGTTATTCTCACCACACTCCTTCTACTCACAAACCGTTCCACCACCTTCAATGAAAACTACAAACTCGGCGACGTGCTTGGAAGATCCGTTATAGCGCCCGCCGATCTGACCGCGGTCGATATGGCCGAAACCGAGAGACGAAAAACCGCCGCGCGCGAAAGCACCCGCTCGGTTTTTAATTTCGATTCGAGCCGGGCTGAATCCTCCGTGCAAAGTTTTCGTTCGGCGTGGGACCAACTGCAAAAACAATTTACTGCAGGTCAGAAGTCACCGGTGTGGACTGGGGAAGGCGGTCAGGCGGTAGCGCAAACGATCATCTCGCACGACTTCAACGAGACGGACCTCGAGCGGCTCACTTCGTTAATCAGGGAGATCGGCGCCGGATACATCTACGACGACGGCGATGCCGATCGCCTCCAACACGAGATCGTGCTGATCGACGTGCGCAATCCAGTGGCTCAAATGATTGTCCCCGCACCAAGAACGAGAATGACTTCACTCTCGTCGGCGCGGCAAAGTCTCCAGTTGAGAATCGTCAATCTTCCGGGCTGGACGCTCGAACAGAAGAATACTCTCGTCGCCGCCCTGCTGCCTCTGATACGCCCGAATGTGGTTCTCGATCAAACGGCAACTGCGGCAGCACGCGAAACAGAAGCCAGCCGCATCGCGCCCGTCGTCGTTTCGCTAAAACGAAATCAAGTGGTGGCGCGCGAAGGCGACACAGTCACGCCTCCCATACTCGCTCAAATCGCCGCGCTCAAGAGCACCGGTCATTCAGGCAAACCCTGGTACCACTTTTTTGGCTTGCTGCTCGTCGTCGTTGCAGTTTACTGGGCGGCGTGGAAGTTTGCGGAACACCGAAGCGGCACCAGCATGCTCAACCTGAGCAAACAAAGAGCATTTGCCCTCGTCGGTTCGGCGATCGTGGTCCAAACCGCGTTGATGAGGATTGGCTTTACTTTCGGCGACAGTCTCGCCGCCCGAATGCAGGCGCCCTTCAACGATCCGGTCATCTGGAACTTCGCGATCCCGTTTGCTGCCGCTGCGCTGCTCGTGGCGATGCTCATCGATACGCAACTCGCTTTTCTAACCGCAATCATCACTGCGCTTTTCGCCGGCATGCTGGCGCCGAGCGGAATGCAGAAAGCACTCTTTGCGATGATCTCCTGCTCCGCTGCGATCTACGGCATCGGGCGTTATCGCGAGCGACAGTCAGTGACGCTTGCCGGACTGCTCGTCGGCGGAGTAAACGCGGTAATGGCGATAGCCCTCATCGCCTACTCCGAACAACCACTTTCGTTCAGAACATTTTTGCTGGCCCTGGGTTGCGGTATGGCGGGCGGGCTGCTCACGGCAGTCTTCACTGCCGGTGGATTGCCGATCAACGAATCGTTGTTTGGAATACTTACCGACGTCAAGTTGCTTGAACTCTCAAACGCCGATCTTCCGGTCCTGGGCCAACTCGCGTTGCGTGCGCCCGGCACCAATCAACACTCGCACGCCGTCGGACAGTTAGCGGAAGACGCATGTCGCGCTGTCGGCGCGAATCCGCTCCTCGCACGCATCGGCGCGCTGTATCACGACATCGGCAAACTCGCCGCGCCCGAATACTTCGTCGAGAATCAACAAGGTGACAACCCACACGATCGCCTGCGTCCATACCAGAGCGCGAAGATCATCACGAGTCACGTCACTTACGGCTCGAAACTGGCGAAGGAGATCGGACTCCCGGTAAAGATCGCGGACTTCATTCCGCAACATCACGGCACCAGGACGTTGCACTACTTCCTGCGTAAAGCCCAGGCACAAGCCAAACCGAACGAGACCGTAAACGAAGAAGACTTTCGTTACCCCGGACCAAAACCGCAATTCAAAGAAGCAGCGATCATGATGCTCGCCGACTCCTGTGAAGCCGCGGCACGCTCCCTCGCTCGACCCGATCCGGAAAATATTCGCGCAATCGTGGTGAAGATTGTTGACGCGATTATCAGCGACGGGCAGCTTGACGAGTGTGACGTGACGCTGCAGCAGCTGACTACGATTCGCGAGGCAATGATCAGCGCCCTGACAGCTATCTATCACGCGAGGATCGATTATCCCGGTTTCAACCCGCCGCTCACCGGACCTCTTCCGACACTCCCCGCAAGCAATCTCGACAGCGAAGAACGCGGCATCAGTTACAGCAAACCCTCAGACGTCCCGATCAGCCTTGGAGGGGAAGTCGAAGACGAAGCGATGCCACGCAGAGCCGGCAAGCGCTAAACAGATCTCCTCGCAAAGACGCAAAGGCGCAAAGAAAAGCTTAAACTTTGCGCCTTTGCGAGGAAGATTACCGGCCAAACTCACGCGATAACTTTTTGTATGTAGTTTCGAGATCTTCGGGAAGGACGCGTGCGTCGCCGACGGTCGTCATGAAGTTAGTGTCACCGGACCAGCGTGGCAGTAAGTGTATATGCAGGTGATCGGCAATGCCGGCGCCTGCGGCGAAGCCGAGGTTCATCCCCATGTTGTAGCCCGACGGGGCGTAAACCTCACGCAAAACCGTTTGCGATCGCTTGGCGAGGTCCATGAGTTCATCCGAGATCTCTTTTGCCATGGAATCAAACTCACTCGTGTGCAGGTACGGAATTATCAGCAGGTGTCCGGTGATGTAAGGATACAGATTCATGACGATGAATCCGTGCTGCGCACGATGGAGTACCAGGTTTTCCTGATCGTGCTCGCGATCAGCCGCCATCAGGCAAAACACGCAGCCGTCTCGTTGCGCATCGACGCCGGATGCGATGTACCTGGCCCGCCAGGGACTCCACAATCTCTCCAATTCAGAACACCTCTTATGGTTTGAAGCTTAAAGAATGGGCGGCTGACGCGTGTCGTCGCCGAGGGAACGTGAAGAGTTTCCCGAGGGCGCAGGTGAGCCGGGGTTTTCGTCGTTGATGAGTTCTTTTAGTTCTTTACCGGGTTTGAAGTAAGGGACTCGCTTGGCGGGAATGCTGACCGGATCGCCCGTCTTGGGATTTCGCCCACGCCTCGCGCCGCGCTCGCGCACCCGAAAACTGCCGAAGCCGCGCAACTCAATCTTCTCGCCCTGGTTAAGGGTTTCAATGATGCTTTCAAAGACAATTTCGACTAAACGCTCAGCGTCCTTCTTGGTCAGTTCAGCCGCGCGAGCTACGTCTTCGACGAGTTCTGCTTTTGTCATGCATCACCTCGATTGATTAAAAGAATGGTCCGGGTCAAAACGACAAGTCCTCAATAAAGAAATCTAATTAACGTCTTGATAATGGCGAGGTTACGTGTACTGGTACACTACCAGAAAATCATCCGGCGGGGCAAGATTTGATCTACAGGATATGACAAGTAAAGAAGGGTGGCTTATCCCCGCTTGTCGGCTGGCGGGGCAAATTTAATCTACAGCCGGATAGAACAAGTAAGGAAGGGTGGCTTGCCCCCGCTCCTCGGCAAGCGGGGGCAAGCCACCCTTCCTTACTTGTTAAATTTCCCTTACTTGGTAATCTTCACTCGTCTCGAAGACTATTCGTCGCCGCTCTCAGTTTTACTGAGACCAAAGTCGGCGAGCTCTCCCAGCGACGCCATTCCTCCACCTGCTTCCGAGGAATAAATCTTCGTGTCGATTATCGGCTCGTCCTTGCCGACTGCGCGTGCTGACAGACCGATCTTCTTTGTCTCAGGATCGATGCGCAGGATCTTAAAATCCATCTCCTGACCAAGCTGCACCACATCTTCCGGTTTCGCAACGCGCTCTTCGGAAAGCTCCGAGATGTGACAAAGTCCCTCGAGATTGTCATCCAGCTCTACGAAAGCGCCGAAGTTGGCAAAACGCGCGACCTTTCCGTGAACCACGTCGCCCGGTTTATGCTCGGTCGTAAACTTCTCCCACGCGTTTGGCTCGAGGTCTTTGATCGAGAGCGACAATCTGCGATTCTCACTGTCGATACTGGTGATGACCGCGTCGATCTCCTGACCTTTCTTCAGCACTTCACTGGGATGCTTGATCCTTCGCGACCACGAAATGTCTGAAACGTGAACGAGTCCGTCCACACCGTCTTCGATTTCGATAAACGCGCCGAAGTCCGTCAGATTCCTGACGCGCCCGTGAACGCGCGTTCCGACCTGGTAGCGTTCATGAAGCGTCTGCCAGGGATTCTCCTGCACCTGCTTCATGCCCAGACTAATGCGACGCGCTCGCGGATCGACGCTCAGAACTTCAACCTCGACCAGGTCTCCGGGGTTGACCACTTTGCTCGGATGCTTGACTCGCTTGGACCAGCTCATTTCCGAGACATGGACCAGACCCTCGACGCCGTTTTCGAGTTCGACAAAGGCGCCGTAATCCGCGACACTCGCAACGCGGCCATTCACTCTCATGCCGACCGGAAAACGCTCTTCGACGCTGGACCAGGGATCGGGAAGCAGTTGCTTGTAACCAAGCGAAACACGCTCTCGCTCACGGTCGAACTTAAGCACCTTAACTTGAATGTTGTCGCCGACGCGGAACAACTCACTGGGGTTCTGTAAACGTCCCCATGACATATCGGTGACGTGCAACAGGCCGTCAACACCGCCGAGATCGACGAACGCGCCGTAGTCGGTAAGATTCTTGATCTGACCGTCGACGACGATGTCCTCTTCGATCTGCAGCAGAGTTTGATCTTTGCGGCCGGTGTTCTCCTGCTCGATAACGGCTTTGCGCGACAACACAACATTCGAACGCTTGCGGTTGAGCTTGATCACCTTGGCTTCGATTATCTGATTACGCAGCGTGTCGAGATTTCTCACCGGGCGCACATCCACCTGCGAGCCCGGCAGGAACGCGGCGATGCCGTCGATATCGACACGCAACCCGCCTTTGATGCGATCGATCACGCGGCCCTTAACGCTGCTGTTCTCGCGATACGCCTTCTCGAGGTCGTCCCATGCCTTCATTCGCACGGCATCGGCGCGGGAGAGAACCGGTAGCCCATCGGCAGTCTCCATGCTCTTCACGAGCACTTCGACTTCGTCGCCTGCTTTGACGGTGAGCACGCCGTTCTCGGTAAACTCGGCCGGGTTAACGATGCCTTCCGACTTGTAACCAAAGTCGATGACGACGCCTCGTTCGCTGAGACCGACAACGGTGCCGCGAACGACTTCGCCTTCTTCAAGGGTTGCTTGTTCCTGCTCGAACTGGTCGAGGAGTTGTCCGAAGTCGACGTCGCCGCTCGAGCGGGCGTCATCTGAATCATCGGCGTCGGTTGAATGGGTTGCTGGTGCTGGTTGAGAAGCCATGGCGTTATGTTGCGGCGCAGTCGTCGACTCGCCGGTGTTTGAGTTATTGTCGACCTCGCTGTTGTTCAGCTTGGGTTGTTCACTAGACATGCATACTCCTGTAAGTCCCGGTACTCCTCAGCGCGTGGAAGATCTTATCGCGCTCCACCAGGCCGGAACAATCAGCGCAGGTGTTCGCTGACTGTCAGACAGTGTACAGCGGCCTTTAGCTGGATTGACCTTGGCGTTGTCGGGAGTTGAAGGCTGGCGAGGAAGCGAGCCGTTTGGATTTGAAATGTCGAGCTAATTTGTTTCGATTACCGCCCTGCCGTAGTTACCCCGCTTGGTCCGACAAACACCCGCCGCCTTTTTACCGGGTAGGGCGGCAATGTACACGCCTGTACAAGGGCATGTCAAGGCAATAGCCGCACGAAGCAGAATAGGGTCAGCGCCGTACGGTACTGACCCTGTCCAGCAATAACTTTTCTAACGTTCCTGTTGCGTAGACGACACCATGTCACGCGTTCTCGGAACAACGTAAACTCCCGCCGAATGAGATCCGACAAAGAGCACGTTTTGATCGTGCGCATCGAACGCGAGCGCCCAGATTCTCTGGCTCGGGAGGCGCCGATCTTTCGGATCGATACGCGCCCAGGTTTGCCCGGCGTCCGTGCTGCGATAAACACCGCCGCCGATCTCAGTGATCTGATAAGCGTTGCCGGCGAAGATCTCATCGCCGTTTCGTGGATTCACGAGAATGCTGGTGAAGTCGCCGAACGGAAGATTGCCGCCGCGAACTCGCCACGTCTTGCCGCCGTCGTGCGACATGTGGAACGCCTGCTTGGTGCCCACGTAAATGTAATCAGGCCGTTGCGGATCGAGCGCGATCGTGTTGACCGGCATGTCCAGAGGGATACCTTCAACCTGGCGCCACGTCGCGCCGTTGTCGTGCGAGACGAGCACGCCCACTTTCGGCGTTCCGACCCAGAGCGTTTCCGGTTGTTTTAAATTGGTCGCGATACACGTGGTCCCTGGATCAAAGCTTCCGTACGAAAGCTTCTGCCAGCCCTTCGTCGGGTCGAGACTGCGATAGAGTCCGGTATTAGTAGCGGCGAGAATTGCCGGCTGCTGTGTTTCCGCGTCAACTGTATGGACCAGAGCGTTGACCGCATCGGCCAGGATCATGCCGGAGGCTTCGGCAGCCGCTGGGTTAGCAGATGGCCCGGCAGACTTGCCGATACCGAGCGCGCCGAGCGTAATCGCATCGAGTTTGCCCGTGACCGGCAGATGTCGATCGCCCTGAAACTTCTTCAGGGCGGCGGTCGTGGCTGGTCCACTTTTACCGTCCGGCTCACCGAGAAGATAGCCGGCCGCATTCAATGCTTCCTGTGCGCGAACGACCGAGTCGCTGTCAAGTTTCACGGCTGGACTTCGCCGGGAAGCAGGGGCAGACTTTTTGACCGGCTTTTTGCCCGCCGGCTTCTTTTTCTCAACCGCCCATACAGGCGCCCATGACGTGCCACGATCCGTCGAACGATACACGCCAAGGTTTGTCCCCAGATAGATCACGTTTGCGTCAGTCGCGTCCTGAAGAATGGAGTAAGTAATCAGCCGCGAAGGCATGCTGCGCATTGACGGGCGCCAACTCTCGCCGTTGTCGTTGCTGACGAAGAGAAATCCACCGCCGGTCGCGGTGTTGATAGTGGAGGCGTAGATTCGATTCGGAGTGTCGCGGTCGGCGAGAATCGCATTGGCGAAGCGGCCGCTGAATCCACCGTTCATCGGCACGAACGACTTGCCGCTATCGCTCGACACCATAATGCCGTAGTTGTTCGTTCCGATGTAGATCATGTCGGGACGCGATGGATGAACGGTGATGGAATTGATTTCGAGTTGCCGCGAAGTAGTGACCATCCACGAGTCGGCATCGCCGCCGCGGTCGGAGCGCCAGAAGCCTTCCGTAGTGCCGGCGAACACAACTCCCGGAACTGATGGATGCTGAAGTATGGCTCGCGTGCGGCGCGACTGAGAAGGAATCCCCTGAACTTTGCGCCAGCTATCGCCCGCGTTCTTAGTCTCGTAGATACCGCTGCAGGCGGATGCAATGACGTGATTCGGATCGCGCGGATCGATATCGATGGCAAAGACGTCTGAGTCGTCGATTATTCCGTTGCTGATTGACTTCCACGTTTGGCCGCCGTCGACTGACTTGTACGGTAGATGGAAAGTACCCGCGTAGATCGTTTTTGCAGTACGCGGATCGATTGCCACCGACTCAACGTGGTGGAGTCCCTGGGTGGTGGTCGTAGGAAGCTGCTTCCACGTCTCACCGGCGTCGTCGGAACGATAGATGGTGGTATAGGTACCGGCGATCAGCGTATCGGGATCTGATTCGGACTGCGCGAGTGAATGAATCGCTTCATTTTTTAATTGCGGATGCTCGCGCCAGGTTGCGCCTCCGTCCGTTGATTTGAAAAAACCTCCAGGCACATTGTGCCGGTGCCCGCCTACGTATAAGACACGTGAATTGCGGGAGTCGACGATGATGTGATCGACGAAGAGCCTCGGTTTTCCGAAGTTATAGAGAAGTTGCCACTGCTTCCCGGCGTCGGCGGAGGTGTAAATCTGGCCGTCGAGGGTACCGAAATAGAATCGATCGGGGTTAGCCGGATCGACTACGAGCCCGCGAACGTCTCCTCCCGGAGGGCCGGTCGTGCGCCAATCGTTTGAATAGAGTGCGGGATCGGCGACATCTCCAGCCGCGCGCGTGACGGCAGTTGCCGGCGCTAAGGCAAGACAAACGAGAGAGAAGACGGCAATCACGAGGGGGAGAAGCGTAGCAATTCTTTTCATCGTTAAATTCATCCAGGGTCTAGAGCATCAGGAGCACTTCGCTCACCGTGATCTCTAGTTTATTACAGTTTCATTGCTTTGTGTCTAAAAGCTTGGGGGCGGACGGTAGGATGCCGCGCTAATGAGGGGAAGTTGTTTAGTTTTAGGGTGCCTGGGTTTTTGGGTGTTTGGGTTTTTGGGTCTTTGGTCCTGGAACTTTGGCCTTGGCTTTCCAGGGAAAAGGTAAATCAAAAACCAAAACCCAAGGCCCAAATCCCAAAGGCAATCGGGCGATGCTTAAACGACAAGCATCGCCCGTTGTGTTATTAGGCCTGAGGCCTAGTTGTTATTCGTCACCGCGTCCTCTGCGCCGGCGTGGAGCCCTGCGGCATTCCGGACAGGGCGTGACAGCGCCTGCGGTATCAACTTCGGGCGGAGTGGAGCCTTGCGGCACAACCCACAACTGAACGGTCAGGTCTGCACGGCAACCGCCGTCCACGACCGTGATACGTCCTGCCTCGATTCCGCGCGTGTTGACGAGATAGTCCTTAGCGCGGTCGCCACGCTGTTGTGCTTCACCGGCACAACTGCCGTAGACGATGATCGTGCCCTGCGATCCGGGCGCGTTCTGAAGTTGAATCGCGTAGTTGTCGAGTCTGGCCTTCTCATCGTTGAAGCGGATGTTGCCATACTCGTCAAACTTGGTCGGCGGAACTGATGGTGGTCTCACACCCGTGGTGCAAGATGCCGTGGTGCCGGTGCAGCTCGGATCCGCGCCGCCAATGCTGACGGTTGCGGTCACGCTCTGACCACCGATATTGGTTGTATCGACTGTAATCGTCGACGTTCCCTGACCACCGCTGATGGTTCCGGCTGAGACTGACCAGTTGTAGGTCCATGTCGCACCCGTATCACCACCGGTAACGCTCGCTGTGAATGTAATCGGATCACCCGCTGCGACGTCGCTCGGGCAGCTCACGGAAACAGACGGACACGGCGGCGGCGGTTTCACGCAATCCGTGCAGTCGGCTACCGTTACGGTCGCCGAACCGGTCGCTGTGTGCTGATTACCGTCATTTACCTCTACGGTTGCCGTGTAGGTGCCGTTGGCAACTCCGGTAAGGTCCCAGGTAACCTGGCGGCCTTCACCACTGAGTCTGCCGCCCGTTACTGACCAGGTGTAAAGCAACTGGTCGCTATCCGGGTCCGTGGCATTAGCAGTTAACTGAACTTCGCTGCTGGTTGGCGTACAGGTCGTTGAGCTTGTTCCTGGCGGGCAGGGTCTCAACACCGAAGACATCGAAGTCGTCACGGCGCTAACCGTCGGCGCCTGATTTGGCGGCGGCGGCGGCGTTCTGGAATTACGGTGTCCGATCCAGAACTGCGCGATAAACCCATGCGGATCCTCGGAGAAGTTAAACCCGAGGGGGAATCCCTGCGACGTGACGGGTCTCGAGGTACCCGGCACAACCACCAAACCGCGGCCAACCACGTTGACGTTGGTAACCTGCTGAATCGGAATATTGAAATCAGCGGGCTCGAAGTGATCCTGATCCTGTTGATTCAGGTGCCTGCGATAAGCAAGACCGAATCCAAACCAGCGGCGCGGATAAATCTTGACGCCGCCCAGGACTTCGACGGGATTGTTATTGAACGCGTTTGGCGTCTTGCCACCGACATACGCAGTGGATCGCACTTCAGCGATTGGCTGGAAGTGCTCGTTGACCGGGAAGTCCAAACCAATACCCGAGAGCCACTCATCCGGGCGATCCAATAACACGAAATCACCAGGGTCTTTCGGATTACTGTTCAGAATGTACCCGATATTCGCCGAGACATTTACGTGTTTGCTGAGACGGCCGTCCACGAAAAGGACCGCGCCGAAGTCGCCGATGTCGCCACCGGGACCGGAGCCACGTTGCATCTGGTTAAAGCCCGAAAAGTCGTTGGCCTTGTCCATGTGCCATCGATAGAACCCAACCAGACCGACGCCGAGCGGATTGTTCGGACCAGTCCAGCGCCATTTGGCTCCAAACACCAGATTATTAAAGCTGCTCTCGCCGTAAAGACGATTGATAAATGGAGCGTCAGGTAGGTACGACGGCGCAACCGTAAACACCAAAGGCACCGTAATCGGCAGCGTCAACTGAGTCGCCGGAAGCGTGGTAGTCGCAAGCACGACACCCGGCAGGATGCCACCCGCCGGAGAACCGATACCCGGGAAGTTGTCAGCCGAACCAAAGGTGCCGCTGTTGGGCTGTACCACTCCAGGTCCGAGCTGCGCGTTGAAGCCGGGGAAACCAAACTGCTGGCCAATCTGGCCTGGCCCCAGACCAAAGTTTCCAGCCGAGCCGCCGGCAAACGGAAACTGCACGAACGGCTGATTATTCAATGGCCGGAATACGGCGGTGCCTGCAAGCGTTCCGACATTTGGACCAGACGGCGCTAAAACGATCGCTGCCGGGCTGCAAAGCACGGATCCACAAAACACTTGCGAGTTTGGAAGATAGAAGCTGGAAAGATTCAGCGGATTGTTAACCTTGACCCCGCGGTATCCAGTTGTCTTGAAGAAGAGTTCGAGGTGGTCGTTAATACCGACGTTGAAGCTCAACGGTATATCGCTAATGTCGACGTTGCCGGGATCACGATCAAAATTGCTGTATGCAATACTGAAAGTAAACTCCCCTCGACGCAGAGTTGAGCCGTCGTAAATTGTAAATAGTCCGGTTGGGCCACCCTCAGGACCACCCGTACCAACTGATGGAGACTGATTGCGGGGGTCGTCTGCCGACCTGATAGTCTGTGCTGATACTGCGGCACACAGCACCAACGTTGCGAGCGCAGCTATAAGCGCTCTAGTTGCGAGTCTCATCGCATTCCTCCTGCGAAATGAGTAATAAGAATTCGTAATAGTGCCGCCGTTACGGAACAAGTACCAACACCTTCTTCCGCGGAGGCCCCAACTACAGTTGTCAATTCGGTTGAACCGCATGGACCAAAAGGTCCAGCGGCGTCTCTCGGACCGCGATGCGAACAGAATACTTCGGCCCTTCTCGCTGCATCTATTCCACCAATTGCTGTTCCCGAGTGGCTTCCTGAACTGAGTTCATTTCTTATAGGAAATGAACAACCTGTTGTCAATGATTTCGACCCTCAAACCATCGCGTAAATATTGAGAAATCTTAACGCTGGTCCGAGTCGTAAATCATGCCAGACCATACTCTACCTTAAAACGGAAATCAAGCCTTTTTCACTACTTAGCGGCTTTGTGATTATGTTTTTTCGGTCACGCATAGATGCCTCTCATGCGTGTGTCATAGGCCACACGGTCTATCGCCAACATGTACGCCGCGGTCCTCGTATCGACGTGGTGAGCGTCAGCATAACGACACAGATCATTGAAGCTGGCGACCATCTTGTCCTGCAGTCTTTCGTTCACCACATCCTCACGCCAGAAATACCCCATCCTGTCCTGGACCCACTCAAAATATGAGACTGTGACCCCGCCAGCATTCGCCAGAATGTCAGGAATAACAAAGATTCCCTTCCGGTGAAGGATCTCGTCGGCGCCCGCTGTTGTCGGTCCATTGGCGCCTTCCGCCAGCACTTTGCACTTTATCCTATCGGCGTTCTGCGAATTGATCTGGTTCTCAGTTGCGGCTGGGACCAGCACGTCACACTCGAGTTCGAGGAGTTCCTGGTTGTTTACAAAGTCCACGCCTTCGTAGCCTTCGAAGGACCGCGTGGTCCTAAGGTACTCCAGCGCCTTCGGGATATTGATTCCGGCCGGATTGTAAATTCCGCCGTGGATGTCCGATATCGCTACAACTTGATATCCCTGCTCATGCAAGAGCTGCGCGCCGATGCCGCCGACGTTTCCGGAGCCCTGAACTACCACGCGAGTTTCCGCGGGCGTCATCTTGAATCGCTTGATGGCTTCGTTTATGACAAAGAGTATCCCCCGGCCCGTCGCTTCACGCCTGCCGGACGAGCCGCCGAGATCGATAGGCTTACCAGTGACGACGGCCGTGACGGTGTGACGTGCGTGCATGGAGTAAGTGTCCATAATCCATGCCATCGTCTGCTCATTCGTGTTCATGTCCGGAGCCGGCACGTCCTTTTCGGGTCCAATGAAGTCGAGCAGTTCGGCCGCATAGCGCCTCGTCATGCGTTCCAGCTCGCCGACCGACATCTGCTGCGGGTCGCAGATGATGCCCCCCTTGGCGCCGCCAAAAGGAACGTTGACGACGGCACACTTCCAGGTCATCCACGCGGCGAGGGCTCTAACCTCGTCGAGATTTACATCCGGCGCGTAACGAATTCCACCCTTTGCCGGCCCGCGCGCGAAGTTGTGCTGCACGCGAAATCCCTCGAAGACCTGAATACGGCCCGAGTCCATTCGCGTCGGGATGTAAACTTTCAACTCGCGATTCGGGACTCTGAGCACCGCATAGAGATCCGGATCGAGATCGAGCAACTGCGCCGCGCGATCAAAACGCGACATCATCGACTCAAATGGATTCTGTTCCTTGATCTCTCGGATGTCGTCTACGTAAATGCTGTTATACATGCTGACCATTGGAGTCTCTCCGTTTACCCCGGTTGTAAAAAACTAAAGCCCGCGAACGCGGGCAAAACTCAGTCTCGATTTATCTGTACCGGCAACGCTTCATTCATCGAGCCGCTGCGAAAACCCTGCAAGTCGAGCGTGACGTATTTGAATCCCAGTTCACGAAATCTTCGCGCGAGCTCGTCGACCGTCTCTTTCCGCAACACTAGGTCCATCTCACTCTGCGCAATCTCGAGTCGCACCAACTGATCGTGATGACGCACTCTGAACTCTCGGAAACCAAACTCCCTCAGGATCTCTTCGCCTCGATCGACTTTGCTCAGTCGTTCGATCGTGACCGTAGTTCCATAAGCAATGCGCGACGACAAACACGGGCTCGCCGGTTTGTCCCACGTCGGCAGATCCGCTTTCCGGCTCAACTCACGCACTTCGCTCTTGCTCAACTCGACTTCGATCAACGGACTACGCACCGAGTGTTGTGTCGCCGCCTGTCGTCCGGGGCGATAGTCGTTCAGATCATCGGTCGTAGAACCGTCGACTATGTATTGAGTGCCGCGAGCGCGTGCGACGGATTCGAGCTTCGAGTACAACTCGTCCTTACAGAAAAAGCAGCGATTGGCATTATTCGCCTGGTAATTCGGATTATCCAGCTCTTCGGTTTGAATTATTTCGTGGTGGATGCCAAATCTCTGAACTATGTCGTCGATCTCGGCACGTTGATAACCCGGCAGGCTCGCCGATTCTCCCGTGATGCAGATCGCTCGTGGTCCTAATTCCTGATTGGCGATGTAAGCAACGTAACTGCTGTCGACGCCGCCTGAGTAAGCGACGATCACCGATTCGAGCTCGCGAAAGATCTTTCGTAGTTTTTCTTCCTTGGCAATTGCGGTGGACGCAACTCCAACCTCTGTCTCATCAATTTCTTGCATTGGGTGTCCGCATGGTAGCTTATGCATCAATAGCAACGCAACCAGCATCTCAGCCACGATCGCTGCAAGCTTTGCTCAGGGAATATGCTAACATCGAGGCCTCCCCGGATCGTTCTTCAATGTCTGATTTGAACACCTCAGTAAGGAAAAGAAGATCACTGAGCGCAACCTATATTGCGTTGCTGTTCCTATGTGCCGCACCGCATCTCACGGCTCAAACTGAGGAAGCTTTCGGCGACAATGCGACCGATCCCGTGCGGTTGTTTGAACGTGGGCAAAGCGCGCACGTACGCGGCGAATTTGAAAAAGCACTCGGCTTTTACGAACAAGCACTCAAGGTCCGTCCCGAATTTCCCGAGGCTGAATTCCAGCGCGGTAATGCGCTTGCTTCGTTAGGACGTCTGACGGAAGCCGAAGCAGCCTTTCGCCTGGCAATTTCATTCAAGAAAAACTGGTCACTTCCCTCCTCCGCGCTCGGCGCATTGTTGATGCGTCAAAATCGCGACAAAGAAGCGGAACAACTCTTCCGCCAGGCGCTCGTCGTCGATAACAACGACGGGGTCGCGTTGCGACTGCTTTCCGAGATCCGTTTGCGCGCAAATGACACGAAGGAAGCGCTCGAATTCGCAAAACGCGCCACCGCAATCGCCGAGGCTCCAGCATCCGCCTGGATCGTGCTTGCAGTCGCGGAGAAAGCGAGCGGCAACAAAGCGGCAGCGAAAACAATTCTCGATCGAGTGCTTGCGGACGAACCGGAAAATCTCGCCGCACTTTTGGAGCGCGCGGATCTTTTCACTGACGAAAAGAATTTTGAATCGGCGATCACTGACTTAAAGGTCGCAGCGAAGTTGAAGCCAAACGATAAAGCCGTCATGTCGCGACTCGCACACGCGCTCCAGCAAGCAGGCAAAGCTGAAGAAGCACTCGCGGTCGCGAAGTCTGCCGGCCTTGAAGTTCAACTTCCAACAAACGGCGGGACGGGCGGCGTAGTCGGAACACCGGAAGAGATCGAAGCGGCAAACAGCACTGATCCAGCCGTATCTCGCAAGGCGCTCGAGAAACTTCTCGAAAAGAATCCGAAGAACGCGATGCTGCTCGGTCGTCTTGGCGCTTCGTATCGCACGGACGCTCCCGCTCGCTCGCTCGAATTTTATCGAAAAGCTTCAGAGCTCCAGCCTGAGGCGCCCGAATACGCGCTCGGCTATGGCGCGGCCTTAGTTCAGGCTCGTCGTTTTGCGGATGCGGCGCGTGTCCTTGGGCAAGTCATCAGATTTACTCCGGACAGTTATGTAGCGCGCGCCAACTTCGCAACCGCACTTTACGAATCGAAGCGCTACCAGGAAGCCATTCCGCAATATCAATGGATCGTAACTGCAAAACCCGAAGTTGCCGTGGCCTATTATTTTATTGCCACGTCGCACGATTATCTTGGAGAATACCCGGAAGCACTCGCATCGTATGAAAAGTTTCTCTCGGCCGCTCACGCAAAAACGCATCAGCTCGAGATCGAGAAAGTAAAACTGCGACTGCCATTGCTCAAACGACAAATCGACCTGGGCGAGGGCGTGAAGAAGAAGAAGCCCTGAACGAAACCGGAATGACTCGCGAAACACAACGCACGATCGTCTTGTCGGCACACCTGCTGCTGTTGGCGTTTGTGTTTCTACCGCCGGTTAATGCGCAGGACGCACAGCCGTCGCCGACACCGCTGACCGCGCCGCCGCCGTTCAAGATGATCATTAAAGAGGAGCGAGCGCAGATCGATCAGATCAACGATTCTTCAAAACGTCTTAAGACCATCATCGAGTTTTCGACAGTTCACCTGGCCGACGCCGAACGCCAAACGGATAACGGAAACTTTGAAGCCGCTTCGGTGCAAGTCGGCATGTATCACGCTTTAATCGAACACGCCTTGGCTTTTCTGAGCACTTTCAAACGCGACAGTAACAAGACCCGCGATCTATATAAACGACTCGAGCTGGCATTGCGAGGCCATGGTCCACGCCTGACCGCAATGCGGCGAATTACACCACTCGAGTTTGCTGTGTGGATAAAGAAGGTCGAAGACTTTGCGCGCGACGGCAGAACTGAAGCGCTCAACTCGTTCTACGGTCACACTGTCGTGCGTGACGGTAAAGCCGAAAAACCCAAAGAGACTCCAAGCCCGACTCCAGAGAGTAAACAGCCATGACCAAACGCCTCCTGCTTCCCCTATTTCTTGTGCTCTGTGTTGGTTCAGGTCTATCCCACGCTTCGCCATTCCAAAAACGAGATCATCTCACTCAACATGAGGTGGATCTGGTCAAAGAGGCTCAGCTTCTCGACAAGCGCATCGACGTGTTTATAAAAGCCGCCGAGCGGCGCTTGCTCGTCATCAATGGTTCAACTCCGGCGGGTGCGAACGCAAAGCAGTTAAAGAAGGACTCGGAACGCTGGGGCGAACTGCCGACCGGCTCGCGCGCCGAACTCGTGGGCGACATTGCGCGCATTCTCGACGAGGCGATCACAAACATCGACGACGTGAGTGCTCGCGATGAACGAAATCCGCTGATCCCCAAGTCGCTGCGAAAGCTGTCGCAGTCGGTGAATACGATTATGGCGCAGTTGAAACCACTCGCAGCGGAGGCGAAGAGTGATGCTGAAGTGGCCAGCTTCGAAATGCTGAACGAGGATGCTAAATCGATCCTTGAAGCCGCCAACAAACTGCCGGCCGAAGTAGAAAAGAAGGCCAAGAAGAACGAGAAGAAGTAGCTTCTTCAAAGAAGCTATAATTAAGAACAAGTCAGGAAGGTGGCTTGCCCCCGCTCTCGGAACCCTAAAAGCGGGGGCAAGCCACCCTTCCTGACTTGTTCTATTTATTGGATCCTAATTCACTCCGAGTCTTTCAAGGTCTTAGTCACTCGCTTCACAGCTTCGACAATGCGCTCCAGCGACTCCTTCGCATTCGCTGAATTTCGATCGTCGAGCGCCTGACGAAAGTCGGTCAACGGTTGTGCGGCGTAGCCGGTGTAAAAACCCGGCGCGTAGATCTGATGCTTGTACCACGCTCGCCCGCGCAGTCCTCTCGGATCGATAAACTGTCGTTCCGCCTGCACGAGGGCGTCATTAATCTTTGCAAGCTTCGCGCGATCTGAACTCCGCGCCGCATCCTGCCGGCTCTTTTCGACACGCTCCGCCTCTCTTGCCAGTTCGTCAATCGCTGCCGTCATCGATTTCTCATCAAACGAACCCGCGAGATTGCGGCGTTTCGCAATCGCGAGCGCGTCACTGAAAAACTGTCGAACCTGCGTCGCGTAGTCAGTGTAATCAAACGAGAGTGCATCGGCGTCGGCGAGTCGAAGTGTGAGCGTTCCCCAGAGTTGCGCTGCCGCAACGTGATAATGGAAACCGGGATCGCCAAACTGGTCCATCCAGTAAAACGAGTCGTAAGCGGAATGGTAAACACCGTAATCACCGCCGAAACCCATGTCGGTTGAGGCGATTCCGAGATGTTGTAGAAAGGGTGTGTAATCCGATCCGGAACCAAGCGCGCCGATACGCGCCTCGCCTGTTTCCGGTGCGTCTTCCGATCGATCCTCACGCGCGCGATCCTGCCACTGTTGATAAACGCTCTTGCCCGTCTTTGGATCTTTGACGTCGCGGGTCGCGGCGCGCATGAGTTTCCACAAAGACGGAACCGACGAGGCGCCGAAGTTTGGACCAGAGACCGCCGCATCGAGATTGAGATAAGCGACCGCTTTCTCTTTGAGTTCAGTGGCCAGCTCTTCCACCCATTCCACGGAACCGACGAGTCCATACTCTTCCGCGTCCCAGCTACACAGGATGATCGTGCGTCGCGGTTTCCAGCCCTGCTTCAATAACTCACCGAGACCTTTACCCACTTCCAGCATCGCAGTCGAGCCGCTGTTTGGATCGACCGCGCCGAATACCCAAGCGTCGCGATGGTTCCCCAACACTATCCAGCGATCCTTCTCTTCATTTCCATCTATGCGTGCGACGACGTTCCAGATCTTGCGGATCTTGTAGTCCATGTCCGTCTTTAAACGGACCTTCACGTCGTTAGTCGCGCCGACGTGATACGCGAACGGCAAACCGCCCTGGAATCCGCGTGGTCTAAGTGGTCCTTTTAGTTGACTGAGGATCGTTCTGGCCACGTCGTAAGCGATCGGTTGTGCGGGGATACGAGTGAGGTTTGTCGCTTCTTCAGGCTTCAAACGCGGCTCACCGGGAATCGCAGGCCGGCCCGGAGTCAGAGGGTCACCGGGATATTCAAACAGATACTGCACCGAGCCACGCTGTCCCGACGCCACCGGCCGCCATGGTCCTTTCGGATATACATCGCCCTGCCCGTAACCGTCGTCTTCGGGATCCGAGTAGATGATGCAACCGATCGCGCCGCGATCTTCGGCGACTTTTGCTTTCACTCCGCGAAACGAGTTGCCGTAACGCACGATCACAATCTTGCCTTTGACGTCGACGCCGATCTTCTTGAGATCGTCGTAATCGTTAGGCAAGCCGTAGTTGGCGTAAACGATCGGCGCGGTCACGTCGCCGCTCGCGGCGTATCCGTTGAAGAGCGGCGTGATCTTCGGGTGTGACGATGAAGGATCGGCGGAAACGACGGCTTCGTGCGTGCTTAGTCGCTGGCGGCGTGTGGTTATCAACTCGAGCACGCTGGGCGTGTTTGGATAGTTGAGCCAGACGTCATACTCTTTCAAATCGGCGGTGAGTCCGTAGCTGCGCAGTTGATCGCGAACGTACACCGCCGTCGCATAATCTTCTTTAGTGCCGGCGATGTGCGGCTCGCGTGTCAGAATACGCAGGTGTTCGCGTGATGTTTTCTGATTGGGAACACTGCGAAACTGTTCTTCCCGGCGACGTTGCGCAGCTACGCGATCGGGATGAAAGCCGTCGATTGCGTTTTGCGAAAGCGTCGTGGAAGGCGCCAGCGAGACGGTGGCGAGTAGAAAAATAGTCAGAATGGTTTTCATAAGAACAAGCGAGCGGTGATTACCGTACAATGTGGGCATTGAAAGGAAGCCAACTATCAAATGGACAATAGATACTATCCCGGTGTTGAAGTCGACATTCCTCAACTGAGTACTGAACTGCGAAACCTATTTGACAGCGAATATGAAGTGCAGACTTTCCAGGTATCGACCACGAGCATCTTTCAGGCGCGCAAGTCGAACACGCTGCGTGACCTCACCGGACTGTCATCGGCACTCACGCTCAAGATCACGCCGGAGCCCGGCGGCACGCGCGTGGAGATCGGAATGCAGAAATGGTTCGACAAAGCCGCCGTTGCCGCTGTCGGCGCGATCGTCTTTGCACCTCTGCTTGCGCTCGCGGCGCTCGGCGCTTACTGGCAATACAGACTTACTGAAGACGCGTGGAAGATAATCGAAGATCACATTGCGCGCAAAGCCGGTGCTTATGTTCCTCCCTTGCCTGGCCGCTGCGGAACATGCGGCGCGGCAAACATCGCCGGCTCGGATTTCTGTTCATCGTGCGGCGCTAATTTGAAAGTCGGACGTAACTGTCCAAACTGCGGAACCGCACAGCGAGACGCGTCCGCGCGGTTTTGTAATCGCTGTGGAACGTCGCTAAGTGGTTAAAAAGAAGTTCCTCGCAAAGGCGCGAAGGCGCAAAGAAGAACTCTTATCAAGCTTTTCTTTGCGCCTTTGCGTCTTTGCGAGGAAATTAATCATGTCTTAGCGCGCGAACCGGATCGATGCGGGCGGCGCGTGAGGCGGGATAGAGGGCCGCGAGAATGGACACGAGCAACGCGAACAGGATCGCGCCGATCCAGAGATACGGCGGCAGATCGAAGAAGTCGATGAACGAGGCGCCCTGTGGTTTGAGAACGAATCGATAAGCGATTCGATTCGCCAGTCCGTCGATTCCCCACGCCACGAGCACGCCGACAACCCCACCGACGAGTCCGATCACCGCCGCCTCGACAAAAAAGATCAACTTGATCTCACGATCCTCCGCGCCGATGGCTTTCATGATGCCGATCTCCCGCGTGCGCTCGAGAATTGACATGATCATCGTGTTGGCGATTCCGAACGACGCGACGAGTAACGAAATCCCGCCTAGCAGTCCGAGCACCGAGTCGATAATCAAAAAGACCGTACGAATCTGATCGAGTTCGTCGACGATCGAAAAACTTCCGAATCCCAGGTCGCTGATCTTGTTGCGGACTGCGGTGAGTTCAACCGGATCAGTAACACGCACCACTGCCGAGTCGTATCCTTCCGTCTGGCCTTCTGTAAGATTTCCACCTTGACGCGCGAGGGCGAGCGCAACCTGACTCATCGGACCACGATGTTCGAGTGACCATGCATGGGCCATCTGTAAAGGCACGTAAATGCCCGCGCCGGGCATCAGACCGCGCAAACCACCCTGGCCCGCGCCTTCCTTTATCTCGCCGAGAACTCCAGCGATACGAAAGCTTCGAGTGACGACTCCCGGACTGGATTCGTCCAGACCCGGATCGTCCAGGGGTATGCCGAAAAAATTCGGCGCCTCTTCTTCTTCTTCGCCGCCGTTCTTTTCATCGGGCGGCGCGAGCAACTCGAGCGTCTTGCCGATCGCGTCTGCCGGTTTTTCATAGCCAAAATCACGGACAAAGCGTTCGGAAACGACAGCTTCGTCGGCGTTTGCGGCAGAGATCATTTGACCGGCGGCGAAGTGTTGAAAGCGCGTGGAGGCGTTGGGAATATTTGCGCCGCCAACGGTTTGCGTCATCAGTTTGCCGTTCGAACGCACAAAAGCGCCGAAGGTGACATTTGGTTCGACGTAGGCAACACCGGGAATCGCTGCCATCTCTTTGATTCCGGCGTCGTCGAGAATGCGCGTCGCGTTTCTGCTAGAGCGCGGGCGATTTTGTCCGTCGACTTCCTCTCTGCGCGCGCCGCGATCGAGTCCGGCGAGATTGCTCAAGCCGCGGCCAAAGACCTGGACCTCGTTAAAGAAGTCGAGTGCTTTGAAGCGCTCGAGCATGTTGCTTTGCAAACCGAGACCGAAGGAGACCATGGTGACGATCACTGCAACGCCGACGATGACGCCCATCGTCGTGAGCGTAGCGCGCAACTTTGCCTGGCGCAGGTTTCGTAACGCGAGATGCAGGATGTCGAGAAAACTCATGGTGATTAGATTGTGATTAGGTTTAGCATTAGCCAGGATTACAGGATTTTCAAGATTTACATGATCTAAAAAACTCTCTTCACTGCGTCCGGCGTCCAGTCCGCGAGACTGGCGGTGACGACGTCAGCGCCCGCCGCACGCAACGCTTCAGCCGACACAGTGTTGGTGACGCCGAGTGTTTTCATGCCCGCGGCGCGCGCGGATTGAATTCCCGGAGGTGAATCTTCGATCGCTAAACACTCCGAAGCCAGCAGGGGAAGCAGGCGCTCCCGTTGCCTCTTCTCATTCAACTTTGTCAGACCCGCGAGATAGCATTCAGGCGCAGGCTTGCACACGGACGCATCTTCGGCTGTTACGACAACGGAAAAAAGCGGAGTCAGGTTTGCACGCTGAAACACATAACCGACTTCGGTCTGGTTTGCCATGCTGACCAGGCCGAGCGAAAAGTGGCGCGTAGCGGCTTTGAGAAAAGTAAGCACGCCGGGAAAGAGCGGCAACTCATCTTCGATCATCCGGCGGTGCAGATCTGTTTTCGCGCCGAGCACGGTTTCCAGTACGGGGTCGGCCAGAGGTTTTTTAGCTCGCTCAAACATCGAGCGCACGAACGTTTTGTCGTCCATTCCGAGCGCATCGAAATACCACTCCTCAATCAACTCGATCTGATGCCCGCGCAACACTTCCTGGTAGGCCTTCATTTGAATGGTTTCGTCGTCGATGATGACGCCGTTGAAGTCGAAGAAGATGGCTTTGATCATTTATTTGTTGTTCTCAGGTCGTCGAGCAGTTTCGGCAATCGTTCGCTCTCGAGCACGTCAAGACGGCGCAACACTTCCGCGAGGGATAGTTCGTTTTTCAAGTTCACCTGGTAATCGAGATCGGCGCGGAGTCGATCTTTTCCGCCCTGCCGGTTTTGCGACATCATGATGATCGGCGCCTGCATTCCGGCGATCACGGCGAGGGTCAGATTCAGCATTTGATAAGGCGCCGGATCAAAACCGCGCACGAGAATGAAAGTGTTCAGGATGATCCAGAACACGATTAGTCCCATTGAAACGCCGATAAACTTCCAGCTTCCGCCAAACTCCGCAATCAGGTCGGCAGCGCGATCGGCAAGTGTCTGGCGTGCCTGTTCTTCTTCGTTAACGTTACGCGAAACTCGCGATCGGAGCAGGTCGTCCGTACGGCGCAACCTGTCAGTCAACGCGCTGAGCATTTCGAGTGCGACGTCAGGATTGGTTCGCACAAAAGAAAGAAACGCATCGCGCGAGAGTATCGCGAGACGCGCGTCTTCGATTACGTGCGCGTCGGCGGAACGTTGCCGACCGTCGATGATCGACATCTCACCGAAGAAGTCGCCCTGGGCCAGTTCGGCGAGTGTGACTTCCTGCTTATCGTCGTCCTGAATGCTTATCCGCACGCGCCCGCTTTCGATCAGGTACATCGCGTCGCCCTTGTCACCCTGCCGGAAGAGACGCGTGTTGCGCGATACAATTTTGTCGGAAAGCAGGTTGCGCAACTCGCGGGCCGCCTCGTCGTCGAGCGAGGCGAAGAGCGGCACTGAACGAAGCGCCTCCAGCGTCATTTGACTAGCGGGCTGGGACATAAGATCCTCCGGGATCCTGGGGCTTTGGTTGGTCTTTGGTCTTTGTGCTTTGTACTTTGTGCTTTGTACTTTGTACTTTGAAAACCCAAGACCCAAGACCTAAGACCTAAGACCTAAGACCTAAGATCTAAGACCAAAGTACAAAGCACAAATCCCTCACACCACCCGTCCATCCTTCATAAACACGATCCGATCGGCAAAACTGTTTGCCAGCTCGTGGTCGTGAGTAACCATTAAAATCGTCAACGAATCCTGAGTGACCATGTCGCGCAGGAGGCCAAGCAGTTCGTGCGCGCGTATCGAATCGAGATTTCCCGTCGGCTCGTCAGCCAGCAACACTTTCGGATTGTTGGCGAGCGCGCGCGCAATCGCGACGCGCTGTTGTTCGCCCCCGGAAAGCTCCGAAGGTTTATGCTCGAGACGATCTCCGAGTCCCACGCGCGCCAGCAGTTCGCTCGAACGCGCGCGCCGCTGTTGTCCGCGCAATCCTCCAAACGCGAGCGCGAGTGAAACGTTCTCGCGCGCAGTCATCGTCGGAATGAGATTGAAGTTCTGAAAGATCATTCCCACGGAGAAACGCCGGTAACGCGCCATCTCTTTCTTCGTGAATGGGCCAAGTGGTTTGGACGCAAAATAGACTTCGCCCTTTGTCGGATGATCGAGCCCGCCAAGCATGTTTAGTAAAGTAGATTTGCCGGATCCTGAAGTGCCCTGGATGGCTACAAACTCGCCTTCCTGGATCTCCAGCGACACGTTGTCGAGAGCAGTAACACTGTTGCTGCCCATCTGATAGATTTTTGAAACTCCCTCGGCTGCGAGAAGGGCCGGCATCAGTGCCTACTCACCCTCCATAACTCGAATCGTTCATCCTCAAAACCTTTCAACGTCATGTCAAACTCTTCAGCCGAAAGACCGTTAGACTCGATCAACTCGCGCACCTTCGCGTCTTCGTAAACTGATCTGGAGATTATCACGTCCGAACCCGACGACAGACCCTCAAGACGAGCGGCCATGTTCACCGTCGAACCGAAGTAGTCGAGTCGATCGTTCAGGGTCACCGCGATGCACGGGCCGGTATTCAAGCCCGCTTTGAGTGTCAAAGGCATGAGACCATCAGATGGTGCGGCGAGTGTTCGTTGCGCTTCGAGCATTGCGCTGACACCATCGGAGGCGCATCTGAACACCGCCATCACGGCGTCGCCGATTGTTTTGACGATCGCGCCGTCGTTTTCGGCGATGATCTTTCTAAGCACGTCGAAGTGACTCATCACCCGGCCGAAAGCCGTCGCATCTCCAATCTCTCGATAGAGCTGGGTCGAATGACGCAGGTCCGTGAAAAGAATCGTCAAGGTGCCGACTGAGATCTGTTCACCCGGACGCAACGCCTCGCTCGCAAACAGATCACGAAACATCTGCAACGCGGTGACTTCAGCAGCGGTCGTTGCCTGATCGCTCCATTCGAGTCGTTCGAGAATCAGCAGTTGCTCCGTGTCGGTTTCGTTCTTCAGGCCAAGGGAAAATCTTTCGCTCACGTGCAGCGCCTCGCGATCCCAGCCGTTATTTGAAAGCGTGACGTGAGCCGCACTATTACCGTCCGGAGAAACAGTCAGATCCTGCGAACCCTGCAGTTCGAGCGCACGGATTCTGTAATTACCGGCTTCAAGCGGCAAGCTCAACTCGCGCTCGTCTCCGGCGTGCAGGAGTTGTTGGGCAACAACGTGCGGCGTCCAATGCGGGCTGCCGACGCAATACGAAAACACCTGGACACGTCGAACCGCAGGGTTTGGCCGAAAGGTTAACTCGACGTAACGATCGAAATTGATGGTGAAGTCGATCTGGCAACTGCTGCAATGAACGTCCGTGTTGATGTCTTTCAAAGACGTTCCCGACTCCTGCGCACCACGACATAAAGGACAAAGCAGGTCCCATTGAAAGTCGAGTAGACCGGCGCGTGTCGCACGCAGGCAAACTTCCAGCACGAGCTTTCTTGATTCATGCCAGTCGTCGGCGAGCTTGTACGCGCGAATACGCGAGACTGCGAGATCGTCGCCATGCTCGATGAAGGCGGCAAGCCGTTCCGCGATCGGAATCAGCGGCGCGGGCGTCTCAGACTTTTCGATATCCGCGATCAGTTTTTGCTTGAGTGATGCAAGTCTCTGAAGATCAAAAGTGGATTGTGAAGCACTCTCGACGGCGATTTCCGGTGTCGATTGCGCGAACGCAAGGTCGTCGTATTTCCTGATCGCGGCGCGCAGTCGTGGACCAATAACCGCGCTTATCTGTAACGGAATGGCAACGGAGCCGACCACGTTTCGCGGCGTGGCCCATAGCTCGTACGTCATGTGCGTGCCGCCCCCGGACTTCGCTTTCAGCTCCGCGTGAACCCGCAAACGCGCCATCGGGCCTTTGCTGTAAACACGCTCGACGCCGAAGCGTTCAGGCCGCACCCATTCGAAGGGCTGTTCCTCCCACTCGACCGGCAAACCGTAAATTGAAAGGCGGGCTTTCCGACGCGCGTTCGGCAGACGTTTCCGGTTGTCTTCCACGTCGATAGCCGGAACGCCTGTGTCGCGATTAAAGCGGTTAGTGTCTGCAACGAAGGGCCAGAGGCTTTCGGGGCTTGATTTGAGATCAAACTCCCAACGATGGTGATGTTCGCGAAAAGACATGGGAACATTGTCGATTGCCAATTTCCAATTGCCAATTTGTATGTAGCCGGCTGGCGACAATCGGCAATCGGCATTTGGCAATCGGCAATCTCTTAGACTTCCTTGTACTCGGAGTCTACATCTTCATGCGACAGGGCGACTCGATAGTTTTTCGACTGCAACTGCTTGGTGATCAGCAAGTCGTCCTTGGTCTTGAGCAGATCGGCGCGACTGTAAACAGACAGTTCAAAGTTGTAACCGTGAGTGATGGCATCTTTCGGACAGGCTTCTACACAGTAGCCGCAAAAAATGCAGCGTCCATAATCGATGTTGTAAACGGCGGCGTAACGTTCGTCGACGCCGATACGCTGCTCCGGATCGCGCGGATCATCGGCGGCGACAATATAAATACACTCGGACGGACAGGCGGCGGCGCACAGATAACACGCCACACACTTCTCCCGGCCGAGTTCGTCGACGTGCAGCAGATGCTGTCCGCGATAACGCGGCTGCATAGTCACCGGCTCGTCAGGATACTGCACGGTCCATTTGCGTTTCGGAATGTAAGACAGCGTCACACCCATTCCCTGGATGATGGCTTTAGTTGATTCGATTACGTCAGTGATGATTGACATTTGTTTTTCGTTCTTTGTTCTTTGTGTTTTGTTCTTATTCAAAAACGAAGTACTAAGTACCAAGCACAAAGCACTAAGCTCACTCCTTTGGCGTCACTTCGGATCCCGTCGCCTGCCAGCGCCCTTCGCGCCAGACAAACTTGTCTTTGAAGTCGAAGACTTCCTCCGTACCTCGCCTCATCAGGGAGACGGTTCCCGATAACGTAGCGCGATCGCCGGCCAGCAACAATCTAAGATCTTTGAATTCCCAGCTATCGATATCCGTATCGCGTCGAATCGTGCGGATGTAGTCCGCTTTACTCTGCAATCCGCCGTCAGGCGCCGGGCCGACGTAATCATCGGCAAGTATTACGGCAAGCTTTTCCTTATCGGCGTTCAGGTTTGCAACTGTCCACTCGTTCTCCAGCTCCCGCAACTGCGTCAACACTTGATCGTGATCCGTCGGCGGCGGTGTATTGATGTATTCAGGCGTATCGGTGTTGGAGTTTGTGTTTGTGGGCGGTGCTATATTCGAGTTCTGTGCCGGCTCCGACCGGTTTACGTTTTGATTGGCGTTTCCGAGTGTGACATTACTGTTCGCACGATCACTTTGCGCGCGGCGCATCAGTCTCGGCGCCAGAATGGCGGCGGCTATCGAGATCACAATAATGCCGAGAAGAAACGCGCCGCCAATTCCGAGAACCCACGGCCAAACCCGCCTTTTCGCGCCCGGCTGCGCGCCCGGCGGCGGAACATACGAGCCTGGCGGACGATAGGGCGCGTTCCAGTCGCCGTCACCGGACGGCTTGTCGCCACGTGGGCTGACTACGGTCGATTCATCCTCAGCGACGACAGTCAACGGCGTGCCGTCTTCGATACAAAAGCTAAGGTTCGGATCGGTGTAGGTCCGGTTGCAGGTGGAACAGCGTTTCATTGTGAGATGAATTCTAAACCACTGGCGACGAAATTACCCAAAGATGATGGCCAGCAGAAACCAGATTAGGAGCAGCAGGTAGAACGCGGTGCTGATTGCGCCGATGATTACACCGGCAGTTGCGTAGGGTTTACCGCCATATTGTTCGGGTGATTTTTTGATCTGCGACAGGGCAGTCAAACCAAGCGCGAGGGCTACGATTCCGGGGATCGGACCCAAACAACCGCCCAATACAAGGCCGGCGATACCGACAATCATCGACGCGAGTGCAAGACCCTGAGTCTGAGTGGTTGGAGGGCTATATGGTGGCGGCGGAGGTTGCCACACGCCCGGACTCATCGGAGGACGCTCGTCGGGCGCGACCCAACCACCGGGAGCCGGTGGCTGGCGCGGCAGCCACTGTGTTTCCTGTTCCGAGCGCGTATCGACTTTAGGTTCGCTGATTTTTGGATCCCAATTGGGATCGCGGGCAGGCGTCAACTCTTCGATCAGTGGTGCGCCATCGTCCGAACAAAAGCTCAGCCAGGGTTCAGTGAACTGTCTATTGCACTGTGGACACTGCTTCATCCTGAATCAAATCAGCTCGAGACGGCTAAAGAAGTATGCGATCTCGATCGCGGCGTTTTCGTCTGAGTCAGAACCGTGGACGGCGTTTTCGCCGACTGAGCCGCCAAACTTCTTTCTGAGTGTGCCTTCATCGGCCTTGGCGGGATCGGTGGCGCCCATCAGATCGCGCCAGGCTTTGACGGCGCCTTCTTTTTCGAGTGCCATCACCACGCACGGACCGCTCGACATAAACTCCGTCAGACCGGCGAAGAATGGACGCTCGCGATGGACCGCGTAAAAACCTTCGGCCTGCTGCTGTGTCATGTGAATGAGTTTCAATCCGCGTAGTTTGAAACCGCTGTCGAGAATCTGCTGAACGATCGATCCCGTATGACCCGCGCGCACCGCGTCGGGTTTGATGATTCCGAAAGTTAAGTTTGACATGTTCTGGGTTATGGTCTTTGGTTTTTGGTCTTAGGTCTTTGGTCTTTGGTCTTTGGTCTTGGCGGCCCCGGAATTCTAAAGACCTAAGACCCAAGACCCAAGGCCCAAGACCTACAGTGCTTCCTTCATCGCGTTCCCGATATCCGCCGGTGATTTGACGACGTGAATTCCCGCGGCTTCGAGTGCCTTCATCTTCTCGGCGGCAGTTCCCTTGCCGCCCGCGATGATGGCGCCTGCATGGCCCATGCGTCTTCCCGGCGGCGCCGTTTGGCCTGCGATAAACGCGACAATCGGTTTCGTGACATACTCTTTCGCGAAAGCAGCGGCTTCTTCTTCCGCGCTCCCTCCGATTTCGCCAATCATCACGATGCCCGCCGTTTCATCATCAGCCTGGAAGAGACGAAGTGCATCGACGTGTGTAGTACCGACGATCGGATCGCCTCCGATACCGATCGCGGATGACTGGCCCAGGCCGAGCGCGGTCAGTTGTCCGACCGCTTCGTAGGTCAACGTTCCGGAACGTGAAACAACGCCGATGTTTCCTTCGCGATGGATATGACCGGGCATGATGCCGATCTTGCATTTGCCGGGAGAGATGATGCCGGGGCAGTTTGGTCCGATTAGTCGCGTCGGCTTGTCAGCCAGGTATTCCCTCACCTTCACCATGTCGAGCGTCGGGATTCCTTCAGTAATACAAACGACGACGGGAATTCCCGCATCAGCCGCTTCCATCACGGCGTCGGCGGCAAACGAAGGCGGCACGTAGATCACGGTCGCATTCGCGCCGGCTTCTTGAACGGCATCCGCGACGGTGTTGAAAACCGGAATGCCTTCGTGCGTCGTTCCACCCTTGCCGGGCGTGACGCCGCCGACGACATTCGTTCCATACTCAACCATCTGTTTGGTATGGAAGGTTCCTTCTTTTCCGGTGATTCCCTGGACCACCAGGCGCGTGGACTTATCAACTAAAACGCTCAATATGAATGCTCCTCGAAAATAGTCGCCGTCAAAAAAGCACCAGAGTTTACACTAAGTCAACTCGCTCGCCATATTGCGGAACGTGAACGCTCCAGCCGAACTTCTCGTTGATGTGACCGGCCATTGCGTTTGCGGCATCCGGTTCGCCGTGAGTCAAAAATGTTCTGCGAGGCACCCCACTCTCGATGCCTCCCAGCCAACGTAAAACTTCTCCATAATCGGCGTGTGCCGAGAAGCCGCCGATCTTCGCGGTGCGGCAACGCACGGGGACCCACTGTCCCAGGATCTTCACTTCCGATTCGCCGTCGAGTATGCGACGGCCGGTCGTCCCGGCGGCCTGAAAACCGACAAACACGATCGTCGCATCCGGATCGGGTACAAGACGCAGTGCGTGGTGCAAGACGCGTCCGCCGGTCATCATGCCGGATGCGCTGATGATTACACGCGCGCCCTTCGCATTGTTGAGTCGTTTGGATTCGTCTCTCGAGGAAGCCGTGTTCATCGAGCGCGTTCGCAGCGGGTGTCTTTGCTTCGTCAGAACACTTGCGTATTCCTCGTCGTGTTCTTCCTTGCGATTCGAATATACGGTTGTAGTCGCGGCGGCCATGGGCGAGTCAACCGTGACCGGCAAAACGGGTATTGCATTCTCATCTTCCAACTCGCGAATCAGGTAAACAATCTCCTGTGTGCGACCGACGGCGAATGCCGGAATCAACACGGGCGCCTGACGTTGCGCGGCGTCGTTGATGATTCGCGCGAGGGCGACTTTCGGATCTTCAGGATCGTGCAGGCGATCGCCATAAGTCGATTCAACGAGGAGGTAGTCGCAGGCAGGTGGAGGAACCGGATCGCGAATGATTGGTTGGTCGTAATGGCCCAGGTCGCCGGAGAAAAGTATGCGGCGGCCCTGGCCGTCGCTTCCGGCGTGGTCCACTTCCAGCAACACGAGACTGGAGCCGAGAATGTGGCCGGCGATTCTGAAACCCGCGCGAGTCCCCGGCGCCACTTCAACAGACTCGCCCGTGTTAGCGAGTGGCTTTATTAACTCCAACGCAGCAAACGCATCGTCTTCGGTGTAGAGCGGCAGGGCGGGCGTGTGTTTTGTGATCTTGTGCCGGTTGCGATAATCGGCGTCTTCTTCCTGCAAGCGGCCCGAGTCAGGCAACAGAATCTTCAGCAGATCCGCGGTGCCGCGTGAACAATAAACCGGACCACGAAAACCCTGTTTGACCAGGCGCGGCAGGTAACCCGTGTGATCGATGTGCGCGTGCGTGATCAGTACGGCGTTGAGCGAATGCGGATCGAAGGGCGGCTCCTGCCAGTTGCGTTCGCGCAGTTCCTTCAATCCCTGAAACAGGCCACAGTCGACGAGTACGCGTGCTTTGTCTGTTTTGACGAGGTACTTCGATCCGGTGACAGTACCGACACCACCCCAAAATTCAATGGAGGCCATTATTTCGCTCCCTTTTTATTCCGCGTTAACTTGTCTTAAGCCGCCAGGCCGACAACCTTCTCCGCTGCGTCTTTCATTCCCTCGGCCACGGTGAAATTCAGCCCCGACTCTCGAATTACGCGCTGTCCTTCTTCGACGTTTGTGCCTTCAAGCCGCACCACCACGGGAACTTTCACGCCGAGATTTGTCGCGGCTTCAACAACCCCGCGCGCGACCATATCGCAACGCACAATGCCGCCGAAGATATTGATCAAAACAGCCTTCACATTCGCGTCCGCGAGCAGAATGCGAAACGCAGCTTCGACGCGTTCCTGCGATGCGCCGCCGCCGACGTCGAGAAAGTTTGCCGGTTCGCCGCCCGCCAGTTTAATGATGTCCATGGTCGCCATGGCGAGACCTGCGCCGTTCACCATGCAGGCGATATTGCCGTCGAGCTTGATGTAATTGAGATCAAACTTCGACGCTTCGATTTCGAGTGGTTCTTCTTCGTGCAGGTCTCGGAGATCGAGAAATTCCTTATGACGAAAGAGCGCGTTGTCGTCAAAGTTGATTTTTGCATCCAGCGCGATCAAGCGGTTGTCTTTAGTCAAAAGGAATGGATTGATCTCGGCGAGTGACGCATCCATCTGCTCGTAAGCGGAATACAGCGTCTGCATAAACTTCACGGCCTGGCCTACGAGTGGACCAGGGAGGCCGAGGCCAAACGCGAGTTTGCGGGCCTGAAAGGATTGAAAGCCGACCGCGGGATCGATCGTTTCCTTCATGATCTTTTCCGGCGTGTGTGCAGCAACCTCTTCAATGTCCATACCGCCGGCGGACGACGCCATGAACACCTGGCGGCCGGTTGAGCGGTCCAACACGATGCCGAGGTAGAACTCTTTGTCGATCGGTAAGCCTTCTTCGATCAGCAACACTCTTACTTCCCTGCCTTCAGGACCAGTCTGGTGCGTGACGAGTTTCATTCCGAGCATTTTTCTGGCGATGTCGCGTGCCTCGTCTGCGCTTTTGGCGAGTTTTACACCCCCGCCTTTGCCGCGACCACCCGCATGGATCTGGGCTTTTACAACCACTATCTTGGTGCCGAGTTCCTTTGCTGCGTGATAAGCCTCTTCGGGGGACCGCACCACAATTCCACGCGGAACGGGCACGCCGTACTTTCTTAAAAGTTCTTTTCCCTGATACTCGTGAATTTTCATGCGACAGCCTCAGCCACTTCGAAAAATGATTTGATCTGTTTAGATGGAACGCGGCGAGTGTAGCCGCGCGCGCGAGTCGACCGCAAGCGGGCATTTCGCCCATCTCGATCAAAGTTCTTGCATGACTTGTCTCACCGTGATAGCGTGGGGCTCCTCCCAATAACAAGCAGCTGGGCCAACTGATTAGGAAGCGAGAGCTTTCTGATCTCAACCTCAATCTGACTGAAAGGCCTTCTCATAATGAAACCTCATGGGATCTTTGCGTTTGCTACTCTCGTCTGCTTACTTGGAAGCTTCACCATTCCGGTCACAGTTGTCACACACGGCCAACAACAAACACGTTCAACTAAAGAGGATCGCAAGCTGGCCCAGGTCGAGCGCGGCAAGAAAATGTCGGGCAGTGTCAGAAGAGCGCGCCAGATGTTGCTGGAAGCCGGCGTGCCGTTTGAGCCCTCTATTTTATTCTCCTGGAATTGGAAAAAGAGAGTCGCGCCTTACCTGGACCAGATGCCGGAGATGAAGCGGACGCGAACGACGAGCAACAAGATCAAAGGCGTGCAACTCGCTAACATTCTGCACCTGCCGGCTGAGTTGGAGATTACTGGCGACACGATCATCCTGGCGCGTAATCTGGTGTTCTCTGGAAAAGACGTGAAGATCGTTGGGCACCATGATCTGCTGGTGTTTCCATTGGACTCCGTGCTTGCTCCTACTGAGAACGCGCAGGGAGCGGCTCCACGCGCTGAGTTTGTCCACGCGAGTTGGTCCACGACGAAATCGATCAATGCCGCGCGACAGCGGGGGCTGCTCGGTTCACCGAAAACCGTTTCAATCAGCGTTGACGGGTTGGGGGCGAATGAGTGGCTTGAGCAACAAAAGAAGCGGGCGAACAAATCCGTGGCCCATCATAGTCAGAACTCGGATGGCGCGCCTGGAGCAACCGGACAAACGGGAGAACCCGGCGAACCGGGAGAGACCCCGCCAGAGCCCACTGGTGTAGCCGGGTCTGGTGACTGCAACACTAATCCCGACGGACTAAGAGGCCAGGAGGGTGGTTGGGGCACTAATGGCGATACCGGATTCGAAGGAAAACGCGGTGTCAACGGAGATCCTGGTAGAGTTCTAAACTGGACAATTCAGCCTGGCACGACGTGGACAGTGTTATCCGCTAAGGGCGGAAACGGGGGTCAGGGGGGAACGGGAGGAAAAGGGGGATTTGGAGGTCGCGGAGGTCAGGGTCAACGTGGCGGCGCCGGAGTCGTTTGTCCATGTCCTGCCCGTTCCGGAAACGGAGGCTCCGGCGGAAAAGGTGGATCAGGCGGTCATGGTGGCAACGGTGGCATTGGCGGTCCAGGTGCCAAGGGTGGGAATGGCGGCATTATCAATCTGACGGTTCCGTGCATCCAGCAACCTGGCACCGGCTATGCAACGGATACAGCTAAAGGTCACGCGGGCCATGGCGGCGAGCCCGGAGGGGCGGGAACCGGTGGTTTAGGCGGCTTTTCCGGGCAGGGCGGCAAGGGCGCAAGCAATATTTCCTGTCTGCAAGTGCAAGGTTCTGATGGACCATTTGGTGGCGGCGGACAGCCGGGTCAGCACGGCGAACACGGGCAACGCGGTCCTGATGGGGAGCCTGGCGACAGCAACGGCGACGTGCATACAACCACCAGCACGAATTGCGGCGAGGACCCGAGTGGAGGTGGCGGTGGTTCGCCGACACTCGAACCAGGAATTCCCGAACAGTTATGCACGCCCTGGTACTGGGTTTTCTATCGCTGTGAACAAGTGCTGGCGGATAACAGTCTCAATGCGTATTTTTCGAGACTTCAAGCTCATCACAAACTCACTCTGACGCCGGCCACCGAGTACGAATGCGTCGAAGTGGACCGTCAATACGCAGGATGTTGGTAGTGCATTGACCAATTACGAACCTCAATCTGACTGAAAGGCTCTCAACGATGAAACCTCATGGGATCTTTGCGTTTGCTACTCTCGTCTGCTTAATTGGAAGCTTCACCATTCCGATCACTGTTGTCACACACGGCCAACAACAAACTCGCTCGACTAACGAGGACCGCAAGCTGGCCCACGTCGAGCGCGGCAAGAAAATGTCGGGCAGTGTGAGAAGAGCGCGCCAGATGTTGTTGGAAGCTGGTGTGCCGTTCGAACCGTCGATTCTATTCTCTCGGAACTGGAAAAAGAGAGTCGCGCCTTACCTGGACCAGATGCCGGAGATGAAGGGCGCTCGAGTGATGGGCAACAAGATCAAAGGGGTTCATATAGTTACTAATCTCTTCCTGCCCGCAGAATTGGAGCTCACTGGCGACACGATCATATTGGCTCGTAACCTGGTGTTCACCGCAAAAGATGTAAAGATCGTTGGTCACAATGATCTGCATGTCTTCACAATGGATTCGGTCCTCGCTGCGACGGAGGATCCGCCGGGAGGCAATGCGGCATTTCCACGCGACGAGTTTTACCAGGCGGTTGGCTACTCGACGAAAACGGTCAACGCGGCGCGACAGCGGGGTCTGCTCGCTCCGCCGAAAACTGTGTCGATTAGCGTTGATGGGTTGGGGAGAGATCAGTGGCTTGAGCGACAAAAAAAGCAAGCCAATAAGTCCGTGGGCCACCACAAACAAACGAAGAACGAGGATGGAGCACCTGGAGCCACCGGTGAGACTGGAGAAACTGGTGAGACCGGAGATACGCCGCCGGAACCCAATGGTGTTGCCGGATCTGGTGATTGCAACGGTAATCCTGATGGACTAAGAGGCGCAGAGGGTGATTGGGGCGGTGATGGTGGTACAGGCGAGCAAGGGGGAGGCGGCAAGGACGGCGCCAATGGTGGAACATTAACCTGGCCCATTGATCCTGCGACTACTTTTTCATCATTTACGGCCCGAGGTGGTGCCGGCGGCCAGGGAGGAACCGGGGGTCGAGGAGGATTCGGAGGTCGAGGTGGACAAGGTGGACGCGGAGGCGCCGGAGTGGTTTGTCCGTGTCCCGCCCGTTCCGGAAATGGAGGCTCCGGCGGCAAGGGTGGACAAGGCGGTCAGGGCGGCAATGGCGGCAACGGTGGACAAGGCGGCAAGGGGGGAAACGGCGGCATCATCAACCTCATAATTCCCTGCAACTACCTTGGCGGCTACGCCACAAACGTAACTAAGGGGCTGCGGGGGCCAGGCGGAGAGCCCGGCCTGCTGGGAAGAGCCGGTCAAGGTGGCTTTCCCGGCGCAGGCGGCAAAGGAGCAAGCAACATTTCCTGTTTGCAGGTGCAAGGCTCCGATGGACCAGGCGGCGGTGGCGGACAACCGGGTCAGCATGGTGAATCGCACGGCGAGCGCGGCCCGGATGGTGAACCTGGCGACAGCGACGGCATCGCGACCCCAACTCACAGCACTAATTGCGGCGACGACATCAGCGGCGGAGGTGTTTCGCCGACACTCGAACCAGGCATTCCCGAACAGTTATGCACACCGTGGTACTGGGTCTTCTATCGCTGTGAACAAGTGCTCGCAGACAACAACAATCTCAACTCGTATTTCTCAAAGTTCCAGGCTCATCACAAACTCACTCTGACGCCGGCCACCGATTACGAATGCGTCGAAGTGGACCGGCAATACGCAGGATGCTGGTAAGCGCATTTGCCTCCGAAGCGCAGCTCAGCCGATGATAGCGTCTGAGCTGGGCTGCAAAATCGGAGGACATGCACATGAGCGAAGTCGTCGTAACGTCTCAAACAAACCTGCGCAACGAAGTGAGCTCCGGCTCAGGCCATACATTCATTACCGATGAACCAACCACCGCGGGCGGCGAGAATGCTGGTCCTGATCCTTACACTTTGCTCCTCGCCGCGCTCGGCAGTTGCATCTCGATGACGGTGAATATGTACGCGCGCCGAAAGCAGTGGCCGCTCGAAGGCGTCACTGTTCGTCTGCGTCAAAATCGAATTCACGCTAAAGACTGCGAACAGTGCGCTCAGAAGAATGAAGGCTACATCCATCGCATCCAGCGCTCCGTCACTCTTACAGGTCCTCTCTCCGAAGAACAGCGCGCGCGTCTTCAGGAGATCGCGCACAAATGTCCAGTTCACAAAACGCTTACGTCCGACATCGTGATTACAGACCTGAAGGATGAAGAAGAACTTGTGAGCAGTGAAGCGGGGGATTTTTTCTGAGGCGCCAACACTAAAAGGGCCTTCAATCCTCAAGGATTGAAAGCCCTCCGAAATGGTCGGGACGGCGAGATTCGAACTCGCGACCTCACGCACCCCAAGCGTGCGCGCTACCAGGCTGCGCCACGTCCCGTTGTCCCTGACTTAGTATCCTGCCAAAGAACAAATGTCAAACGCCATCAGAAACGCCATCAGAAACGCGATCACTTCACGCGGCTCTGAGTTTCCTGCTCGAGCAGCGCCAGCAACTCACGCAATTCCGAAGCGAGTTGCTTCAAACCTTGTCGCTCTTCCGCGGTCCGTGGAGCAACCGCCGGCTTATAAACCGGCGCCGGCGGAAAGAGTGCGCCTTCGGAAAATTCCGCCGCTGTGCTTTCGGCGTTACCATCCTCCTCCGCGCCCACCACTTTCAATTTTCCACCGCCGCGAAGTTCGTTATTGAGTCGTTTCTTCGCGCCCGCAATCGTGTACTGATCCTCGTAAAGCAATTCTTTGATCCGCAGCGCCATTTCGACGTCGCGTTTGCGGTAGACGCGCTGCCCGGCACGATTTTTTTGCGGCGCGAGCATCGGAAATTCCGACTCCCAATAGCGCAACACATGCGCCTGCACACCCGCCAATTCACAAACTTCCCCGATCTTGAAAAACAGTTTTTCGGGTATGGCTACAGCGGGACGACTCATTCGACTCAGGCCTCGACAGGATTTAAGTAGCTGGTTCGTATCGGGTGTTGCGAAAGTTTGGAAGTCTTGGCGAGTTGCCAACGTTCTTGCGACGAGAAGCATGTTACCCGCGCAGAGTTTGACGTGTCAACACTTACACTTAGAGCCTCTGACTTAAAACTTTTTCTTAAAGGTATTGCCTGAGGCAAGGCTCCGGCTGGCCACAGTGCGGCCAAATGTTTATAGCCTGGAATTAAAAGATTTACGCGCTCCAGCGGAGCGCGATGCCATGCGTCAAAAACATGGGACTCCTACGGAGCCCGCAAAGCGGTTATTGCTGAGAGCTATAAACATTCGGTCCCTCCGGGACCAATTCTCAGCAACACACTATTACTCACTGCCCACCATGCGTCTGTTTGGACTCGGTTGGACCTCCACGCTATAATCCGCAGTCCGACGCACAAAGCGGAAGGAAACGATTCCAAACAGTGACAACCTCGCCAACGCTTCTGCAACTGGCTTCGCGATTTGACGACGTCGGTTTTTCGGATATCGTCAAGCTACGCAATCGCATAATGGAGTTGCGCAACCAGGGGGCGACCGTCTACCAGTTTGAGGGCGGCGAACCTTTTATGCCCACGCCGCGAATCGTCAAGGAAGCGATGATGCGCGCGCTCGACGAGAATCAAACGCGTTACGCGCCTTCCTCAGGCATCCCCGAACTCCGCGAAGCAATCGCCGATAAGCTGCGCTCCAGAAATCAGATCCCGGCGCAGGCCAGCGATGTGATCGTAGTGAACGGCGGCATGCAGGGTCTCTTCGGCGCTTTCCAGTCGATTGTGAATCCGGGCGATGAAGTGCTTCTCTTTTCGCCTTACTGGACTCCGATCAAAGATCTCGTGGCCCATTGCCAGGGCCGCAGCGTGTTCGTGCCCACCAACGAGGCGCGCGAGGCCGGCTTTCAGCAAACACTCGCACGCTACTCGAGCGATCGAACCAAGGCGATCTATTTCAACACTCCGCAAAACCCGACCGGCGTCGTCTTCACACCTGAAGAAGCGCGAGCGGTCGCTGCGTTTGCACAGGATCGCGATCTGGTCGTGATTGCCGACGAAGCTTATGAAGACCTGGTCTATGACGGCGAACATCTCTCGATCGCTTCGATCGACGGCATGTTTGAACGCACGATCACGTCGTTCACATTTTCCAAGTCCTACGCCATGACCGGATGGCGCCTCGGTTACGCGGTCGCGCCCGAGCCATGGATGACAGGTCTCAAGAAAGCAACGCTCTACTCATCCAACGGCGTTTCAACTCCGACACAGTGGGCCGGACTCGCCGCAATGAGTATCGAGACGACAGTGCTCGAAGAGATCAAAAATCAGTATCGACAACGCCGCGATCTTCTTTTGTCCGGACTTAATGAGATTGGTCTTCCATGCAAACCTCCCGCCGGCGCGTTCTATGCGTTTCCTGACGTAAGCCGAATAAGCAGATACAGCCGCGAGGCCGCCGAGGCGCTGCTGAATCGCGCGCAAGTCGCGACTGTTCCGGGAATCGTGTTTGGCGCGGAAGGCGAAGCTCATCTGCGGTTCTCTTTTTCTACCTCAATCGAAACCATTGAGGCCGGACTCGAATCGCTTCGTCGTAATCTTTAGAGATGAAAGACGAACGCGAACAACCAGGCGGATCGCGTCATCCACACGCCAACTCCCACAGAAGTGAATTCGATTTCATCGACGCACTTCGCCGCCGCACAGCATCCACATCGCAATCACTTGTCGCAGGTATCGGCGACGATGCCGCCGTCGTTCGGAGCGCCGCCGGTAAAGAGACAGTCATTACCGCTGACTTGCTCTGTGAAGATATCGACTTTCGCCGCACTACGACTTCGCCCTACCTGCTGGGCCATAAAGCCCTCGCGGTCTCGCTTTCCGATATCGCCGCCATGGGAGCCCGACCGCTATGGTCCATGACTTCGATCGGCGTTCCCGACGACGTCTGGCAAACCGAGTTTGTCGAGCGTCTCTACGACGGGCTCATCGATCTTGCGGATCGCTATGGTGTGGAGTTAATCGGCGGCGATACTTCACGTACTACCGACAAGATAGTTATCGATTCGATCCTTACCGGTGAATGCGCGGCAGGCACGTCCGTTATGCGCTCGGGAGCGAAGCCGGGCGATGAGATTTTTGTTACCGGATCGCTGGGCGCTGCCGCGGCGGGGTTGCGTCTTATTGAGCGTGGCGCTCACCTGGCCGAACAGAGTCCAGGTGATGAGGATTCGCAGAAACTCGATCACGTTCTGCTCCGCCAACTCCGGCCCGAGCCACGCGTCGGGTGGGGAATAGTTTTGGGCGAAGAACGTCTTGCCACGTCGATGATCGATTTGAGCGACGGTCTTTCGTCTGATCTCAACCGCTTGTGCACCGCCGGCAGCATCGGCGCGTTAATCGATTCGACTCTGCTGCCGATCGATCATCGAGTGACGGAATTGTGCGGGAGGCGCGCCCTGGATCCGCTTCAACTCGCGCTGCACGGCGGTGAAGATTTCGAGCTGCTCTTCACCGTCAAACCGGACGATGTGAAAAAATTGCCGCGCCGAGTGGACGGCGTGGAGCTGCAACGCATCGGTGAAATAACCAATCTGTCCGAGGGTGTCAAAATCTCGGAAGGGTCGCGCATCTGGGAACTGAGACCGGGCGGATGGAAACACTTTTAGCCATTGCCGATTTCCCATTGCCGATTGTGGATTTTTTACGACTGAAAGCCACGCAACTCAGCAATTGGCAATCGGCAATTGGAAATTAACAAGCACCTACCTTATCCTCAACCGCACATGCTTAGATTTCGCAATACATTGACCGGCCGCGTGGAAGAGTTTCGCCCGATGAAAGAGGGCGAGGTCAGCTTCTATTACTGTGGTCCAACCGTCTGGAACTATGGTCACATCGGCAACTTTCGCAGCACCGTCGCCACCGATATTCTGCGTCGTTATCTGAAGTTCAAGGGCTTCAAGGTCACACACGTGATGAATATCACGGACGTGGAAGACCGCATCATTGCCGAGTCGCAAAAAGCCGGCTTGAGCATCGACGATTACACGGCCAAATACATCGACGCGCTTTGGGAAGACTTTGACGCGCTCGGTTGCGAACGGCCCGATATCGTCCCGCGCGCCACACGGCATATCGGCGAGATGGTGACCCTGATCGAAAAACTTCTGGAGAGCGGCCACGCGTACCGGTCCGAGGATTCGATCTACTATCGCATCGCCTCCTTCCCGGAGTACGGAAAGCTGTCAAAGATCAACTTCGCGGGAAACATCGCCGGCGCCAGCGAACGTGTCGATACCGACAAGTACGAAAAGGAAGACGCGCGCGATTTCGCGCTCTGGAAAGAACCGGCAAGCAACACCGAACCGGCGTGGGACACGGCGATTGGCAGCGGACGTCCCGGTTGGCACATTGAGTGTTCGGCGATGTCCATGAAATATCTGGGTGAGACGTTTGATATTCACGCCGGCGGCATCGATCTCGTTTTTCCGCATCACGAAAATGAGATCGCACAGAGTGAAGGAGCGACCGGGAAACAGTTTGTACGTTACTGGATTCACTTCGAACATCTGAAAGTCGACGGCGAAACGATGTCGAAGTCCAAAGGCAATTACTTTACGTTCCGGGACATCACTGCGAGAGGTTATTCGCCGGCGGCGATTCGTTACTTTCTTCTCAGTGTGCCTTACAACAAGCAACTGAATTTTACTTTCGATGCCCTCGCGGGAGCGGAACGAACGGTCGCCAGTCTGCGCGACTTTCGAGCGCGTCTCAGCGAGGCAAAAACAGAGGCAGGTAAAAACGAGAAGCTTTCGGAAGCTGCCGCCCGCGCTCTCCAGGAGTTTGAAGCGGCGATGGACGACGATCTCAACACGTCGATAGCGCTCGCCGTGATTCACAACCTCTCGCGTGAAGTGAACACGGCGCTCGCTCGCAAGCAGGTTAAAGCCGAAGATCAGCGGGAGCTGCTGGCCGCGATCGATCGCGTCGATACTGTATTGAATATCTTTGGCGAGCAGCAGCGCGAGATGCTTGATAGTGAGATCCAGTCGTTGATTGACGAGCGACAGGAAGCTCGCCACCGCCGCGACTTCAGCCGTGCGGATCAGATCCGGGACGAACTCGCCACGCGCGGCATCATCCTCGAAGACACTAAAGACGGAGTTCGCTGGAAGCGTAAATAGCCGTTAGAACGAGACGCTGTAACTCACACCCGGATGGCGTCCGCGTTCCATGATTGCGCCAAGCTGGTGCCGCCCGAACGTGTAGTTCACGATCGGATGCACACGCACTCCGTCAAACAAAATTGTCGAACTCCAGCGTTCGCCGAAAGTGATGTTCAACCCTCCAATCACGCGCGCGCGATCTTCAAACGTTCCATACGCAACGCCGATGTAAGGACTGATCGGCAGGTTTGTCTGATGCTTCAGGCTCTTGCTGAACGTTGCATAGAACGATTGGCCCGAGGGCGTTCCGATACGATCTGAACTGGTGCCGACTATGAGTGCAGGCCGTTTGTGGTTCTCCGTCATTACGACGAGATTCGCGAGGGGGCTAACTTTTCCTGCCAGCGGGTTGTACTCAATGCCCGCCGTGAAGCGCGGATGAAAACGATAAGTGAGCGTGTTGCGCCACTTGGCGCGGTCAATCTGCTTCGCAATTACGCGCACGCCGTAAGTCCACTTGTAATCGTTTTGTCCTGCCCCGCTCACGGCGCGGCCCTCACCGGGTCAAAGCGGTCAACTCGGAACTGAGGAAACCTCAGGCTCCTTACCCACGGTTGGACCACCGGCCGGAGTCACGGTAAGCAAGGGTTCCAGATCCCTTCTTAATGACGCTTTAGTGATCACGCCGGAGATGACTTTCGCCACTCGCCCGTCGCGTCCGATGATGACGGTTCCCGGTAGGGCGGTGCCCAGCCCAAAGCGAAACATGTGGTTGGTGTCGCCACCCATCCAGATGGGAAAGTTAACCTTTGTTTCCCGGATAAACTGCAAAACTTTTTTGCGATCCTCCGGATCATCCGTCGAGACTCCAATCACCTGGAGTCCGAGAGCAGCAAATTCATTTTGGATAGCTGCGAGGTCAGGCATTTCGGTCCGGCACGGAATGCAGTAGGTGGCCCAGAAGTTCAAAACGACGACGCGGCCTTTGAGTCCGGCGAGACTCTGCTCTACACCCGAAAGATCCTTCAGCGTGAGATTGACTTCCGTGCCCGTTGTTTTTATTGCGTCCTGCTCGGCCAGACTTGCTGCAATCACCTGAAGACTATCGACGCGGATGATGCTGTGTTTTTTTTGGGGTTGGATCGTGCCCTGGACGGCGACACGTTTACCCACAAACTCGAGCCAATTCTTGCCGGGCAGGCGAAACTTTCCGGTGGCGAGTTGATAAAGCTTGAAGTTGTCTCCTTTACGCACGGCGAGCAGAGTCGGATCGCCACCTTCGACACACGATTTAGCTTTCAGGAGGTCTTCAGCGGTGCCGAATTCGACTTTCGTGCGGTCCGCTTCAGCCCAGCACTCGGCGCAACAAACGACCTGACCTTCAAGTTTGGCGATGGAATTTTGCGCTGCTATAGGCCCGGCAACGAGGAGACACAGGATTAGACTTTGAATGAATGACGACATGAACGCAGGCTATCGTTCTTCGCGTAGGGAGGCAAGGGTAGGCAAAGAAAGAGGGCGTCACCGGCCGCACGTCGGTGACGCCCTAAATTAAACAGGCACTCTCAATCTTTTGCTTGAGCTTTTAACTAACGGCTCAGTCTTCGTCGAGCGTAGCCACCAAGTCCAACCAGCGCGCTTCCCAGGAGCAGGATTGACGATGGTTCGGGAATCTCCGGATTGTCGCCCGGCACGCCGACATCGCTGCCGCCGCTGCCGCCTTCAGCAGGCACGTTCTGGAACCGAACGAAGATCGCATTGCAGATCTGTTCTTCGGTAAGGCCGGCAAACGCTGCCCCTGAAACCGTGAACGAAGCGCTCTCACCCGGCAGCAAACCATCGTTTACTGAGCCACCGCTGAAGTTGCCTGAGTTTCCGGTGATAAAACCGAAATCCAACACGGTGCTATTGAACCCGTGTGGCACGTTACCCAAGTCAGCATCAGAGAAAGTGAAAGTTGACGACAGGCTTGGGGCCTGCATACCTGAGAAACCATTCAATCCTGATGCGCTCGCATTTCCACCCGGCGGCAGATCAAAGCCGATACCGGTGATGGTGGAAGTGGACCCGGGTTGCGTGATAGCCGAGGTGTTCGTGATTGTGAATGTGAAGGTATTAGTTTGGGAGTTAAACTCACACACTACTGTCGCAGTTGAAAATTGGCCTGAATCAACTCCGGCAATTGTGATGGTATCGGCCCGCACCGTCGCAGTAGCGCCGGTGATGACCAGTAGCGCGGCAATCGAAAAAATCAATTTGCCAAATCGGGACATACAAATCCTCCTTGTGCCTACGAAAGAATACCCCTGCGTCTCCAAACAGGGTGCACTAAGTCCTGTTGCAAGAGAATTTGCAAGAATCGCGGGGCAATGCAACTCTTACTTAGAATGGGGTGTCGCGGATAATACAACCGGCAAGTTGGGAACGTCAATCCCGATCTGGTCCCAAACTGGTCCGTAACAAAAAGTTCACAGCCTAACAACTGAAATTTGAACTAGGAACTAACGAGAGCGCCGGCAGGATCATGAGGCGGTTGCTGGTCCGAAAGAACTGAACGAAGCGTCTGGAGTTGCTGGTCCGTCAACTCTACGAATCGCAGGCCAAAGCCGAGCGGCGGCGTTTGATGGGCCACCTCGCCGGACAACTGGAGCCACTGGCCATTTGGCAACTGAATTCTAAAACTCAAAATCTCCCCGACCATGGCTTCGCCGAGAGTATCGACGTAACAACCGCCCTCGGAGAGATCCGTGATACGTGCGCTGTAGTTGCCGCTCTTGCCGTCCCATACAGCATCGAGACAAACGACCCAACGATCCTCTCTTCTGCGCTCGCTCATAATCATCGTCCAGGGAAAACAGTTTAGTCGTGAAGACCCGAGATGAGGCTTATTGCCTCGGGAGATACCTCAGAGCAGCGACTAGTGGTATGCGCGATGGCTGGTCGATTCCGCACGGTGGACGCGTCGACCGCCGCGATAGATTCTAACGCGCGTCGCCGGAAAACGAAACACAAATTATTGGTACTGGTTCAATTTGAATTACGCCGAAGGCGTTCACTAATTCGAGCCCAGGGTTGCTTCAACCCTGGGATCATCATTTCCATGTCGTTTTAACCCTGAAAGGGTTCGCCGCGATGAACCCTTTTCAGGGGTTAAGGTCTACGTATGCTCAATCCCAGGGTTGAAGCAACCCTGGGCTCGAATTAGCGAACGCCTTCGGCGTAAATTCAATTGAACGAGTACCGAATTATCGTAGTGGGGTAAGAGCGTGTTGTGGAACTAACTTTTGAGTTCCTGGTCTGGCCGCAGAGCGGCCACATGTTTATAGCTCGGTCCAATAAAACTACTCGCTCCGTAGGAGCGATATGTCTGCTGACAAAGTAAACAGGCGGCTCCTCCGGAGCCGGACTCTACATTTGCGGAATCTATAAACATTTGGTCCCTACGGGACCGAGAAGCCTTGTTTCGCCAACACACTATTACCCCACTACCCGAATTATTTGAAAGCGGCAAATATCCACCTGAGTTGTTATGATGAGCCATCTATGTCAACCACTTCCCGTCAACCCCGGATAGAAGTCGCATCAATAACGGAAATTCGGAGTCAGTTCCCCGCCCTGGAACGCGTACACAACGGTTTTCCCGTAGCCTATTTCGACGGTCCCGGCGGCACGCAGGTGCCTCGCTACGTCGTCGAGCAGATGAGCGACTATCTTTATCACCACAACGCAAACACGCATTGGGCCTATCCGACGAGCGCCGAAACAGACGCGGCGCTCGAGCACGCGCGCGAGGTTTGCGCTGACTTACTGAATGCGTCGCCGGCGGAGATAGCCTTCGGCGCGAACATGACGACGCTGACGTTTCACCTCTCACGCGCGCTGAGTCTGAACTACAACGCGGGCGACGAGATCGTCGTCACCGAACTGGATCACCACGCCAACATCGATCCCTGGCATCGCCTCGCGCTCGAAAAAGGAGTAACGATCCGAACGGTACGACTGGACACCGCGACGGGGCGGCTCAACTGGGAGGATCTCGAACGCTTCGTCGGTCCTCAAACAAAACTGCTCGCCATCGGCGCCGCGTCAAACGCCCTCGGAACAATCAACGATCTCCAACGAGCAATCGATTTAGCCCATAACGCCGGGGCGCTCGTGTTTGTCGATGCCGTGCATTACGCGCCGCACGCCCTAATCGACGTTCAGAAACTTGACTGTGATTTCCTGGGGATGTCGGCTTACAAGTTTTATGGCCCACACATCGGCGTGCTCTTTGCAAAACGCGCGCTGCTCGAGCAGATCAACTTCCCCAGGCTCGTGCCCGCCCCTGATTACGCACCTGAAAACGCGGAAACAGGAACACAGAATCAGGAAGGCATGGTCGGCGCGGCGGCTGCGGTTGAATTTCTGGCGTCACTCGGCGGAGGAACAAATCGACGCGAGAATTTGCAGGCTGCTTTTGCGGAGATGCACACGCGAAACTCTCTCCTCCTGGAGCGTTTATGGCAGGGCTTGAGTCAAATACCGCGCGTCACACTCTATGGACCACCACCCGATTCACCACGCACACCGACCCTGGCGTTTACGATCGAAGGTTGCACTTCAAGGGAAGCCGCCCGCCGTTTATCCGAGAAGGGACTCTTCTTGTCGCACGGAGACTTCTACGCGTGGACGGTGGTCAAGCGCCTCGGTCTCGAAGCGGAAGGTTTGATACGCGCCGGCTGCGCCTGCTACACGACCGAGGAAGAGATCGATCGTTTAATCGCGGGCGTTGATGAAATCGGCAAGTAGACCGTAAGCAGTACTCTGCAAGTTGGGCCGGTGCGAGACAATCGTAAGTCCGGGCATCATATCCAGTTCAAAATGAAGTGCGAGCGAGGTGCCGCGCACACCGCCGAGTGGATCGCCGGCGGCGATCTGTTCCGGTCTGACAGACGCTGTCACTGAGCCGTCCGCGTTTACAGTTACGCGTGAAAGAAGCTTAAACGGTTTTCCTTCAGCTCGCGCGGCTTGCAGGGTTGCCGGATCGAGTCCTCGTATTCCTTCGCGTCGCACGTCGCCAGGCGCGAGCGGCCATCCCAAAATAACTCGCGCCAGCGCACAGACTTTCATGATCGAGTCCCAACCATCCACGTCGTGGCTCGGATCAGTTTCAGCGACGCCGAGATCCTGTGCAGTCTTCACGCCCTCGGCGAAACTCCTTCCGGCTTCCATCGTCTCGAGAATTATATTTGTCGTGGAATTGAATGCGGCGCTGAAACCGCGCACCTTCACCGCGGGCAATGTTTCGCGAAAGAGTGAAAACACAGGCGCGCTGTCGAGCACGGTTGCCTCAAACCGAAATCGTTTGCCTTTAACTCCGGCGAGTTCGTTCAGCTCGTCATAGGCATAAACGATTGGTGCTTTGTTCGCGGTGATCGTATGTGCGCCGTGCTGTAACGACGCCTTGAGATAGTCGATCGCGGGTTGTCCGGTTTCGGGGTTGAGTGACGTAGTTTCAAAAACGACATCCGGTTGCGCTCGTTCCAACCATTCGTTGACGCCGGTCACCTGGTCCGTCTCATCGTTGCCGGACAAAAGATTCGCAACGTCGATCGCATCTTCACTCGCGCGCCAACCCATTCGCCGCGTCGCCACGCCGGCAATCTCCCACTCGATGCCATAGTTCTCGCGCAGTTCCGCCGACTTCGCAACAAAGAGCCGCGCGAGCGCGCGTCCCACATTGCCGAATCCAAGAAAGCAAAGTCTGTAACGTTTCATAAATAGGATTACAGATAAATGCTGTAATCCTGTCAACCTAATGAGTTATATTTCCAACGACAGCTATGAAACAGTATCACGATCTGTTGCGATCGATTTTGGAGAACGGCAGCGCACACCGCGATAGAACCGGGGTCGGCACCATTTCGCATTTTGGTTATCAAACCAGGTTCGATCTACGGAAAGGCTTTCCGATCGTTACGACGAAGCGCGTTCCGTTTCGCTGGGTAGCGGAAGAGTTGTTCTGGTTTCTTTCAGGAGACACGAGTGAAACAAATCTTCGCGCGCGTGGTGTCGACATCTGGGCTGAGTGGGCCGACGAGGCACACACGGAAAAGTTTGGACGAACGGCCGGCGATCTTGGACCAGTTTACGGTTATCTCTGGCGTTCGTTTGGCGGAAATTATCCCGAGAAGAACGGCGTGGACCAGATCGCAAAACTGCTCGAACAAATTCGCGTTAACCCCGATTCACGACGGCTGATCGTTACCGGGTGGGATCCGCGACAGGCAGACAACGTCGATCTTCCTCCATGCCACACCCTGTTTCAGTTCAAAATAGAAAACGGCCGCGTGCTTCACTGCCAACTCTATCAACGATCCGCGGACGCGTTTCTCGGCGTGCCTTTCAACATCAGCTCGTACGCCCTCCTGACGCATTTAATCGCGCACGTTACCGAGTTGGAGGTTGGTGAGTTTGTGTATACGTTGGGCGACTATCACATCTACCAAAACCATCTTGACCAGGTTAACGAACTCCTGTCGCGCGAGCCTCTCCCGTTACCGGAGTTGAGGATCAACGATCCGGAAAATCACTTGCGCGGGTTGGAAGGTTTGTTGGCGGCGAAGTATGAGCACCTGAATCTGATAGGTTACAAATCACACGGCAAGATTGCGGCGCCGGTCGCGGTCTAGAGGAAACGATGATCATCGGTATTGCAGCGGTAGATCGAAAAGGGGCCATCGGAAAAGGCGGGAAACTTCCGTGGCATTATTCTTCGGACATGAAGTTTTTCCGGGAAACGACAACGGGTCACGCGGTCGTGATGGGCCGCAAGACGTGGCTGACGATCGGCAAGCCGCTGAAGAACCGGCTGAACATCGTGCTGAGTCGCGATTCAAGCATCGAGCCGCAGGAATCGCTGCTGGTGCTTTCGGATATTGACTCTGTGATCTCATTCAACGATTCAATCACCACGGATCTATTCGTCATCGGAGGCGCTCAGATTTATGGAGCATTCCTGCAGCACATTGAAAAATGGATCATCACTGAAGTGCCGCTGACCGTCAGCGGCGCCGACGTGTTTATGCCGAAAGGGCATTTGGAAGGATTTAAAGTTGTAGACTCAAAGCCGCTTGACGAGGGACTCGTCGTGAAGTTTTACGAACGCCAGCCACAAAGAAGCACATAAAGCACAAATACTTAAGAGCTAGAACAACTCTTCGAGCGCTTCGTCGACTGACTTAACACCAACCACACGCACGCCCAACAGTCGCTCGAGCCCGGCGACATTCGACGCCGGCATCACGATCTTTTTGAACCCAAGCGCCTGCGCCTCTCGCGCGCGCACCGACGCCTGCATCGCTCCTCGTACCTCGCCCGTCAGGCCCACTTCGCCGAACACAGCGGTATGCGGATCCACCGTCATGTTCTTAAAACTCGACACTATCGCCGTCACAACTCCAAGATCGGCAGCCGGCTCATCCACTTCCAAACCGCCCGCGATATTCACAAAAACATCATCGCCCGTCAGTTGCAGACTCGAGCGCTTCTCGAGCATCGCGATCAATAAAGAAACTCGGTTCTGGTCCAGCCCCTGCGTCATCCGCCGGCCGGTTCCGTATTTAGTTCCGGACACGAGTGCCTGAATCTCAACCAGCAACGGCCGCGTGCCTTCCATGCAAGCGGTCACGATCGATCCCGCGACGTTCTGTGGACGCTCCTGCAAAAACATTTGCGACGGATTCGCGACCGGCATCAGTCCCGCGCCGGTCATTTCAAACACGCCGACCTCATTCGCGGCGCCGAAACGATTTTTTACTGCCCTGACAATGCGGTGGTTGTGATGGCGCTCGCCTTCGAAGTAAAGCACCGTGTCTACAATATGCTCGAGAATTTTTGGACCAGCGATCGAGCCTTCCTTCGTGATGTGTCCGATCAAAAAGATCGGAACGCCCCGATTCTTTGCCAGCAGCAGAAATTGGTGCGCCACTTCCCTTACCTGCGAAACCGATCCCGGCGCCGACTCGATCGTGCCCGAGAAAACAGTCTGAATCGAGTCGACAATAATCGCGCCCGGTTTCAGCCGGTCGATTTCGTTGACGATGTTTTCGAGATTGGTTTCAGGGAGGAGAAAGACGTTCTTTGCTTCGACGCCGATCCGTTCGCCACGCAGCTTTATCTGCCGTTCCGACTCTTCACCGGAAACATAAAGCACGAGCGATCCTGAGGCGCTCAACTTATCCGCGACCTGAAGCAAAAGCGTGCTTTTGCCGATACCCGGATCACCGCCGATCAGCACGAGTGTGCCGGGAACAATGCCGCCGCCGAGCACGCGATCAAACTCAGTCACGCCCGAGGCTACGCGGACGTCATCCTGCGATTCGATCTCCGTGTAAGCGACAGCCGCGACGTTGCGAAGCTGGAAACCACTGCGGCCGCCAGGTCTGCGCTGCGACTTTTCTTCTACGAGCGAGTTCCACTCGCCACATTCAGGACACTTGCCCAGCCACTTGCCGGACTTATGCCCACAACTCTGACAAACGAAAAGGGTTTCTTTTTTCAAGGACGCGATTCTACAACAACTCTTTCACATTCTCAGTCGGGCGCCCGAGCACCGCGCGATCGCCTCGCTCGACGATCGGCCGTTGAAGCAGATCGGGATGTTCGACCATCAACGCGATCAACTCCGTGTCGCTGAACTTGTCCTCCGACAAACCCAGCTCCTTATAGACCGGCTCGCTCTTGCGCAGCAGATCTCGCGGCTTCAGTTTCATCTTACGAATCAGCTCGGTGAGCTTCTTTCGCGTGAGTGGCTCGATGTAGTAGTTCACTTTGTCAAACGGAATGCCGCTCTCACGGAGCAGCTTGTCCATCTCGCGACACTTCGTTCAAGTAGGTTTTTCGTAAACAGTTATCTTGTCCGGCATAGTTACGGGAATATTCCTCTCACGCTCGTTGCTTCAACCACGCGACCGACGGCGAGTATGTAGGCGCCGGTGCGCAGGTCAGTGTTGTAACGCTCGGCAGTTTCATGCACCGAACGAAAAGCTGTCTGGATTGTCTGCTCGAGGGTGTCGTTGATCTTTTGTTCCGTCCAGAAAAATGAATACTGATCCTGCACCCATTCATAATAACTCACCGTCACTCCGCCCGCGTTCGCCAGGATATCCGGAATCACGCAGACGTCCTCATCCTCCAACACTCGGTCGGCGCCCGGCGTAGTTGGACCATTCGCCAGTTCAGCAATGATCTTCGCTTTGACACGACCCACGTTGTTCAGAGTGATTGCGTTCTCGAGCGCAGAGGGCAGGAGAATGTCACAGTCAACGCCGACGATATCTTCAGGCGCCATCTCTTTGGCGCCGCGAAGTCCTGCCAGCGACTTCGTCTCGGCTTTATGCTTCAATGCCGCGTCTACGTCGATACCGCTCTCAGCATAAACTCCGGCTTTCGAGTCGCACGCAGCCACCACGCGCGCGCCCTCTTCCGCAACCAATCGCGCGATATTAGCGCCGGCATTTCCAAATCCATGAACTGCAACGCGAGCGCCTTTCAAACCGATATTCTTAACCTGGCAGGCTTCTCGAAGAGCATAAAGACAGCCGCGCGCCGTCGCTTCAGCGCGTCCCTGCGATCCGCCGAGGGAAATCGGTTTCCCGGTGACGACGCCGAGCTCCGTATGACCTCGGACCATTGAAATCGTGTCCATGATCCAGGCCATGGTCTGCTCGTCGGTGTAAACGTCAGGCGCCGGAATATCTCGATCAGGACCAATGATCGGCGCAATCTCAAAAGCATAGCGGCGCGTCAGTCGCTCGAGTTCATTCCTTGAGAGGCTCTTGGGATCACAGATGACGCCGCCCTTTCCGCCGCCGTAGGGAATGCCGACGGTAGCGCACTTCCAGGTCATCCATGCAGCAAGGGCTTTCACTTCGTCGAGCGTGACGTTTGGGTGATAACGAATCCCGCCCTTTGCTGGTCCACGCGCGATGTTGTGTTGCACGCGATAACCTTCAAAGACCTGCACGTCGCCGCCGTCCATCTTCACGGGTATGGAGACGATCAACTGCCGCTTGGCATGTTGCAGCACGTTCCGCATGGACGGATCCAGCTCGAGGTAGTCGGCTGCGCGGTTGAACTGTTGTTTCGCGATTTCGAACGGATTGAGTTCTTCCTTGAATGCCTTTTGCGTGGCCATGCAATTCGCTCCTTCGAAATGTGTGGGACTTGGAGAGCGGGGCTAATCCTATGCTGTGGGGGGAGCGGTTTTCAAGGGAGGAGAAGGAAGATCGATTTTCCATTTGTCATTTGCCGTTTTTCATTTTCCATTGCAGAGATGACAACGGGACTGAGATCCCCCTGTCATCGTGTCTTCCAATGGAAAATGACAAATGGCAAATGGCAAATGGAAACCGATTTGGTTTGTTCCCTGCCAAACCGGGAACCGCGTCACCTGAACCGGTGTCTAATGGCCCGAAGTAAGCTCCCGCGACCCTAAGGCACCGGCAACCAGCGGAGGAACTCGATGTTTAATAACCTGATTGAATCTACCTCGCACGCCCGGGAATTCAAACGGCGCGGATCGTTTCTGCTGTTTACGACAGCAACCTATGTGGTCCTATTTGTCATTACCGGCGTCGCCAGCATCTACGCTTATGATGCGCACCTCGAACGCCAGAGCACTGAGTGGGAGATCCTCACGTTTGTCCCTGAGCCGCCACCACAGCCAGTTGTCCCTGACGACGTGATTCGAGATACGGCTCCCGGCCCGCGCTCAAAAACACCTTCCACTCAGCCAGTGCGAACTAATTTTGTGGACAGCACTTCAAACCCACGAAACGTTCCGCCCAAGATCGGCATTATCGCCTCGGACGTTTTGCCACATCGCAAGGGGGCCGTACGTGGTCCAGCCGACGCGGATCCACCGGGACCGGCGTCAAACTATCGTGGCGGGTCGGGAGGAACCGGCAACGCTGTGGTCAAAATTCCGGATATACCGCCACCGCCCGAGCCAAAACCGGCACCCGTAACGCCGAAGGTGATCAAAACTTCTGTGATATTGAATAGCCGGGCTATCCACTTGCCCAAACCGATCTATCCACCAATCGCCAAACAAACACGAACCCAGGGAACGGTGACGGTCCAGGTACTCATCGACGAAACTGGGAACGTAATTTCAGCCAAGGCTGTTGGAGGTCATCCATTCCTCATCCCGGAGGCCCAAAAAGCAGCCTTGCAGGCACGTTTCTCACCAACGCTAATCGGTGATCAACCTGTCAAGGTGTCGGGCATGATCACCTATAACTTTGAAATGCGCTAGCTATCGATCCTGCCAAAACAAAGAGGTACGGAAGTCGCGCTTCCGTACCTCTCGCCCCACTACTGAGTTACTTTTTAGTCCACGCGATCTCGAATGATTCCACTGCCGCCGCCGGTCATCACTTCCTTGCCGTGTTGATTGGTACAGCGCCACTCGGAGTTGATGCTCGTAAAACCGTCGCCGGGCGTAGCTTCAGTAAGAGTAACCACACACTCGATCGTGTCGCCGGCAAACACAGGCCGGTGAAAGCGGAACGACAAATCACGCGCGATCAGATTCATATCGCCGCCAATCTTTGTCGGCAAGGTGGCAGTCAGTAGGCCATGGGCCATCAGACGCCCCTGCTCGTCAGGCACGAGGTGATGTTCGCCGCCGTCACCGGAGAGCCGTGTGAACAGGCGAATGTCCTCCTCGCTGAACGTTCGCCGCCACGACAATGTATCCCCTACCTTCATACGTGAGAGCGGGGGCAAGCCCCTCTTCCTGACTTGTTCTCTGTATCTTTCCTGACCTGTGTTCTCGGTTTATTACTTTGAACCTAAATTCTTTTGTGACTTATGTGCCTTTTTGTGGCTCAGATCGTTCTGACCCAGCGATCGATTTCGTTCATCGCGGCTTCGTAAACATGTTCCTGCGGCGCGCCAAATTTTTTCGGCGCCTTGAGCGAGTGATCCCCTCCTTCGATCACATAAATCTTTGCGGCCGGACGAAGGTTCTTGATGTGTGGTTGAATCTCTTCGGGAGTGCCGAGAGCGTCGCGCGTACCCTGAACAAACAACATCGGCTTCTTTACATGTTCCAAATGTTCCACGCGTAACTTCGTCGATTGCCCGGGTGGGTGAAGCGGATAGCCGAGAAACACCAGACCGGCAACCTCGCTCTCATCTTCGGCGGCGACCACTTGCGACGCAATCCGCCCGCCCATCGATTTCCCGCCCACAATCAACCTGTTGTTCCTGAGTTTCCGGTGCTTCAGCGCCGCCTCGATCACAGCCCGGTAACACGCCTCCAGCTTCGGCTTTTGATCCGGTACCGAACGTCCCTGCTCCATGTAGATAAAGTTGAACGTCATCGTGTCGAGACCACGCTCCGCCAGGCCCTGTGCAAACATACACATAAACCCACTCGTCTGACTTGCACCTGCACCATGGCCCAGGAGCAAAGTCACACCGGCGTGGTTCTTTTTGGCAGCCGGATAAAGAAACGCCGTCACTGCCTCCTTCTCATTGACCTGGACGGTCACCTTCTCGACTTCGTCTGGCATTCTGGGATCGAATTAGACTTCTTTGGAAAGCATGGCAAGAGCGTCCTGCTCTTCGCTTCTGAACCGCTTCGACACGCCTGACTGAACGTTTGGAGAACTCCTGGAGAAATAAGCGAGATTGCCATCGGGTTTCTTTTTCCCGCGCTCCGCGTAGATAGCTCGAATCAGTTGTTCATCATATTTCGGGTGGGTCGGACTACAACTCACATTGCCGCACGCCCTGTGCACGATCGGTGTGCCGCCGCCGTGCTGCACGGCAGTGGACCATACCGCGTCCTGTAACGCACGACTCCGAGAGTTTATATCGAGATTGTCGTCGCTCAGGATTTTTGCCGCCAGCAGATCGTAGTGAGTCTTTTTAATGTATGCGTGCTGGGCCTCCTGAAAAGCCTCTGCTTGTTCCGCGGCGATTTTTTTCCAGACGGCTGTGAACTGCGCCGTTCCGGCAGTCAGATTTTGAAAATCACGTAGCCAGGGAAATCCTGCCTGGTTTACAAAACGCGTGGCGGTGCCCATCTTGGTCGCCATCTGATAAGAACCGTAAGAAACACCGCCCGGATCTCCGGAGCCGGTGGAGACGGTGCCACAGCCGCGACCGCCTGTTTCGTATTTTGCGGACAGCGATCCAAGCATCTCCGCGATCGCTTTGCCGATCCCGCCAATAGCCGTGGTCGGAGTCTTCGGCACTAGATTGCTCGGCAATGGCTTAGTGTTTTCAGTCGTCAAACCGTTGGGCACGTTAACAACGTCGCCCACGCTGATCCTGTTTGGATCCTTGATTTGTGGATTAGCCTGCAGCAACTGCGCCAGTGTGACGCCGTTGCGCGTCGCGATCTTTGAGAGTGTATCGCCCGGCTTCACCGTATAAGTCATCCAAGAAATCTCCTTTTGATTGTTACCACTTGCGAGGGAAACGAATAGTAGTAAACGCTTCGAGGCAGAGTCAATGATGCTGCTATGCTTTGCTGTTAAACGTAAACTCTCGGCACGCGCTCCGGAACGCCACAGGTCACTTCATACGACAATGTGCCGGCGATGCGCGCCAACTCTTCCGCCCGTATCTTGAGGTCAGCCTTCTCCCTGCTCGCGCCAAGTAACGTTACGTGATCGTCAGGCTGCACACCCTCCACGTTCGTGACATCGATTAACGTCAAATCCATCGACACACGCCCGACGACGGGTGCGTACGTGCCACGGACTATCACGTGCGCTCGATTCGATAATCCACGCATGTAACCGTCGTGATAACCGATCGGCAATGTCGCAATCAAACTTCTTCGCGAAGCTTCAAACGTACACCCGTAACCGATCGTCTCGCCTGGCGGGACCCACTTGAGCAGACTTATGCGGGAGTGCCACGACATCACGGGCAGAAGTTCAGCATCCGAAACGGACATCGGAAGCACATCGCGCCATAAACCGTATAAAACTCCTCCGGGCCGCACCATGTTTCCCCATGACTCACGATGTCCGAAGATTCCCGCTGAATTTGCAAGATGGAGGTAAGTCGGACGAAATCCGTGATCGCGAAAGAGCGCAACGGCGTCCTCAAAACGACGAATTTGATCGAGCGTCAGCGGCCGGCACGAAGCATCGTCGGCAGCAGCCAGATGGCTCATCAACCCGTCGATACGCACGTTGCGAAACCGTTCGAGCGCACCCACAAATTCACTCAACTGATCAAAACGGATTCCGAGCCGCCCCATTCCCGTATCAACCTTCACGTGAACATCCGCGACAACGCCGGCATCCGACGCCGCCTGGTTCAGCGTCTCGATCATATCGAGACGGTACACCACTGGAGTTAACCGTTGCTGGACGCAAAGCTCCGCCTGACCTTGCCAGAAACCTCCGAGACAAAGCACCGGCTGATTAACGCCGGCGGCGCGCAACTCGTTACCTTCTTCCGGCAACGCCACGCCAAACCAATCGGCGCCTTCGTCTACCAGCCTGCGAGCACAGTGCACCGCTCCGTGTCCGTAAGCGTTTGCTTTGACCACAGCCATCACGCGGGCGGCTGGACTGACGCGGTCTCTGATGCGTTTGAAGTTTGCGGCCAGGTTGTTGAGATCGATCTCGGCCCAGGTTGGCCGGCCGGACGCTGTGTTTTGTTCATCCTCGAAACGAGACATGCTTTTTAGTTTACTGTACAACTCTCCGTGTGCAACTATTACCGCCGGCAGTGGTGGTGTCCTTAATTTGAAATCTTTTTCTCTGCAGTCTCTGCGTATCTCAGCGCGCTCTGCGTTTTAATTGCTATTCAACGCCGAGATCGCAGAGACCGCAGAGAAAACAGCTGCAATTTAAGACAACTACGTCGGCAGTTCTTTGATCAGCCCGGAACGCAGTGCCTCGCTTACTCTCAACCTCCATCCCACTCGAAAAGGAGAGTTAACCCGATGAATCGAATTATCGTTATGCTATTGACCGTTTGCCTCCTGGCCGTTAACGGTTATGCCTATGGACCACGTGGACACAAGCTTGTCGGCGCGATCGCGGACCGGCGAGTAGCCAAAAACAAAACTCTTGCCGGCAAAGTCAAGGCTTTGCTCGACGGCCTCACCTTGCAGCGCGCCTCCACTCTTCCGGACGAAATCAAAAGTTGGAAATGCGGCAGCAATGCTGCCGGCGGCACTCGAATTAACCGCGAACTGCGCGCCTTCGTAAACGCAAATTGCAGTGCCGAGCCTTCTCATGACGAGTTTCACTATACAAACATTCCGGTATTCGGCGATGAGGATTATGACGACGGCGAGGTCGGGCGCAGAGACTTTGACATCGTGCAGATGATTCCTTTCTGTATTCAAGTCCTGAAAGGCGAAGAACCCGAGACAAACGATCGCGCAATCACAAAGTCGGTCGCGGTGATTTTGCTCGCTCATTATCTCGGCGACATACATCAACCGCTGCACGTCGGCGCCGAGTTTTTCAACAACTCAGGCAAGCCTTTTGAGCCGACCGTTTCCAACAAAGGTTTTGCCAGTCAGGGTGGCAACAAGCTGACGCTGTTTACGTTTGTCGACGGCAAACGAGCATCGGCGGGAAAGTTTCACGGCTACTGGGACGGCCAAACGGTAGAGAATGCTTTTGGCAAAATGCAGGATGTAAACGTGGCCAAACAGTTGGCGGGAAAGGAGCCGCCGGACTGGAAGTTGTCGGGCGCCGCCGAAAGCTGGGCGGAAAAGTTGGCAAATGAAATCATGCCGGTTGCGCGTGAGGCTCACGATCGTCTTCAGTACCGCAGCATACAGACAAAGTCCGGACAGCGAGACATCATCAGCGGCCGCGCGGAAGAAAAGAAGTCACCCGACGGAACTTTCTACGCCATCTGGGCAGGCCGCGTAGTAAAATCACAAATTCATAAAGGCGGCTGGCGTCTGGCTGCTCTGCTCGAACAAGCGCTGCAATAGGTTTCCGGAAAGAAGCACGAACACAAAATCTATGAAGACCCTTATTACCCTCCTGCTCGTTCTGTGTACTTTTTCCAGCGTCAGACCTGTTGCCGCCGTTCAATCCAGAGATACGTGGCGCAGCGTTCGCACCAACAACCTGTTTGTCATCGGTAACGCCGATCCGGAAAAGCTTCGCCAGGTTGCGGCGTGGCTTGAGTTTTTTCACAGTGCCTTTGCGCGTCTCGTCTCGCGCAACGTTCTCAACTCCTCCGTGCCCACTACGGTAGTAATCTTTCAAGGACGACGAGTCGTTCATTCCTTTCAAACCACTCTACCAGGGACGGCCCGCTAACCTTGCCGGTTTCTTTCAACCCGGCGAAGACCAGAATTACATCGCCCTCTCACTCGATCCGAACGATAGAAATCCTTTCAGCACCGCGTTTCATGAGTACGTTCATTTACACATCCGGGACAACATTCCCGATGCTCCATTGTGGCTGAACGAAGGGCTCGCCGAGCTCTACGGCGCGATCCAGTTTTCGGGTAACGAAGCGTTACTCGGCACGCCGATCGGTTATTACCTTCGCCTGTTACGCGACCGCGAGTTCCTGCCGCTTACAACCCTCTTTTCAACCGACACCAGATCGCCACACTACAACGAAGCGGATAAGACCGGGATCTTCTATGGCCAGTCGTGGGCACTCGTTCATTACCTGATGCTGGGTGATCGAAATCGGCCGGAACAGTTCAAGAGGTTCATGCATCTGATCGGCCAGGGCGAGGCGTCCGGCAAGGCGATCGAAAGTGCATTTGGTGTGAGCATCGCGGCGCTCGAACAGGATCTGCACGCTTATGTGCGGCGCGGCGATTTTACTCCACAGCGTATCGGCGTCGACAACGCGCAGGCTTACGCCTCATACACCGCGATGCAACGTTCTTCGCTTTCTGAAGGCGAGGCTAATCATCATCTCGGCGATTTGCTGCTGCACATCGGCAGAGAGACGGATGCCGAACGTTATTTCAAACAGGCAATGGCAGTCGAACCCGGTTTTCTTCCGCCGTATGCATCAATGGGACTGCTGTGCGTGCGTCAACGCCGTTACCCGGAAGCAAAAAAATATCTCGAGAAGGCCACCTCGTCACAGCAGCATTATCTTATTCACTACTTCCACGCGTATGTCGTGAGTCGCGAGGGAGTTTTGCCAAACGGACGGATCAAGGAATACTCAGCCGAGAACGCTGCGATCATACGCGAGCAACTCATGCGATCGATCAAGCTCGCTCCCGATTATGCGCCGGCCCGTTACCTGCTCGCCCTGGTCAATCTCGTGCGGGAAGAACGACTCGACGAGGCCCTCGAGATGGGCCAGAAAGCGCTGCAACTCGTACCCGCGAGAAAGAGTTATTCGTTGTTGCTGGCCCAGATCCACATGGAGCGTTCAGAGGAGGCGCAGGCGCGAGCCATACTTGAACCACTCACGCGCGACTCGGAACAATCAATACGAAGCGAAGCCCAGGAGCTGCTCGAATCTCTCAGCGAAAGCGGAAAGTCAAATCGCAATCGAGCGGCGGGCGCGCCCGCTGTGAGCAGCGCGATGATCGCTGAACCACCTTCTACCGGAACCTCGCGGATGCTCGGCGGCGAACCCGGCAGCGTCGCGATCAGGGACGGCCGGACGATCGAAAACACCGGATCGCTGCCGGCCGTTGATGAAGTGCTGCGTCGTTATGTCGAGGCACTCGGCGGCGCCACGGCTATCAATGCGGTAACGAGTCGGGTGACAAAAGGAACAGTGGACGTTGCGGGTCAGAGCAGAGGCGGAAGCTTTGAGATTTACTCGCAAGCTCCGAATAAAACACTGAACACAGTTCAGGCTCATCCACTCGGAACAGTGAAAGTCGGATTCAACGGCAAAACCGGGTGGGCGCGAACAACGATGGGTTTGCGAATGCTGAAAGGCGCGGAGTTGACGACGCTACAACGCGATGCAGACTTTTACGGGCCGCTCAGAGCAAAGAACAACTTTGCAAAAGTAACCCTCGCCGGCATGAGCAAGATAGGCTTCCGAGATGTTTACGTCGTCGACTTGCAGCCGGCCACGGGCGCTGTGGAAAGACTCTATCTCGACGCACAAACATACCTGCCGGTGCGCATGAACACGGTGCGAACCATTGGCGCCGTTTCCGAGCCGGTTGAGATGTACCTTGACGACTGGCGTGAGATTGACGGCATCAAGCTTCCCTTCAGCATCAGCCAGAGCTTTCCCAAGCTAACGCTGAGCTACACCGTCAAAGAGATACGCCACAACGTAACACTCGATCCCACCGTCTTCGATCCAAAATAGCCACAAACTATTCGCGGTAGAGATTGTCGAAGCGCATGCTCGAAGGCGTGAACCGCAGGTCGACGGTGCCGGTTGGACCATTGCGCTGCTTGGCGATGATCAGTTCGGCGATGTTCTTTCGATCTTCCGGCAGCGCCTCGCGTTCTTCCGGCGACTTGTACATCTCCTCGCGAAAGATGAACGCAACCACGTCCGCATCCTGTTCCAACGCCCCGGATTCACGCAAGTCTGAGAGTTGCGGCTTGTGATCCGAACGCGACTCCGGTGCGCGTGAAAGCTGCGACAACGCTACGAGCGGCACGTTCATCTCTTTCGCCAGTCCCTTCAACTCGCGCGAGATCTGCGACACTTCCTGCTGCCGTGATTCGGCACGCTTTGACGAGCCCGACATCAATTGCAAGTAGTCGACGATGATCAGATCGAGCTTCTTCTGTTCCGCCGCCAGACGACGCGCCTTCGCACGCATCTCCAGCACGCTCAACCCGGGAGTGTCGTCGAGAAAGATTTTCGTGTCCGCGAGAACGCCCAGCGACTTCGCGATCTGCGCCCACTCGAGCCGCGAAAGAAAGCCGTTGCGAAAACGCTGCGCGTCGATGTTGCCCTGCGAACAGAGCATGCGCATCACCAGCGACTCCTTCGACATTTCCAGCGAAAACACACCGACAACCGCGCCCGCGTGAATCGCCGCGTTCTCAGCCAGCATCAGGGCGAAACTGGTCTTTCCCATCGAAGGCCGCGCCGCCAGAATGATCAGGTCCGCATTCTGAAGACCTGACGTCATCTTGTCGAGATCGGCGAAGCCGGTCGTCAGTCCGGTCAACACTGCCGCGCGACCTTCCATCTCCTGGACCTTTTCGAGCAGTTGCTCCGCGATCGGTTTGACGTGCATGAAGCCCTGGCGAATACGTTCGTCGGCAAGCTGGAAGATCGCGTGTTCGGCGTGATCCAGAATGATCTCCGGCTCGTCTTCTTCCGCGAGTGCTTCCTGCGTGATCTTGTTTGAAGTTTTGACGAGTTGCCGCAGCATCGACTTGCCACGAACGACTTTCGCGTAGTGAGCGATGTTCGTCGAGTGAGGCAGGCCGTAAGTCAGGTTGGTGATGAAACTAATCCCGCCGACCGATTCGAGCGCGTTCTCTTTTTTGAGTTCTTCGCCGATGAGAATCGGATTGATCTCGCGCGCCACGCTCAAACAGCGCGATCATGCGCGACAAAGATGCGGCGATGCGAAGGAACATAAAAATCTTCCGGACGGAGTTGTTCGATCGCCTGGCTGATCAGGCCGTTATCGAGCAGGATGGCGCCGAGAATTGCGCGCTCGGCTTCGGAACTGTTTGGGCAGCGCACGTTCGAAAGGTTGGTCGCGAATGGGATCAGGAGTGGCCATAGACTGATTATGAAGTGCGGATTTTCGTTTGCGAACTAATGATCGACGCCGGCAAAAGAAAAGGCGCCGCAAGTTAACGAAAAACCTGCGGCGCCCGACTATACATCATGGCTCGCTGTTTTATCGTATTTTTACTCCCGCAGCTGTCTTCTTCTTCAGCTCGCAGCCTGCTTCGCAAGTTCGGCTTCCTGCTCCGGCGTCAGGTGACCAACGATCACTTCACCTTCCGGAACGACTTTCACCTGCAGATCGATCGTGACTTCGCGATGAAGCGTGACCGGAACCGTGTATTCACCCACACGCTTCAACGGCTCGCGCAGGTGAATCCGATGACGATCGATCTCGTAGCCACGCTCTTTCAACGCCTCCGCAAGGTCCATCGAAGTGACTGAACCATACAGCGCGCCCTGCTCGCCGGCTTTTCGCTTGAACTCGAGCTCGAGCGAACTCATTTGCTGCGACTGCGCCTCAGCCGTCGCGCGCTCTTTCGCTTCCTTCTTCAAGCAGCGCCGCTCGTTCCTGTTCAATGCCTTTGACGTTGCCGGTGGTTGCTTCAACCGCGAGATTGCGAGGCAGCAGATAGTTGCGAGCATAACCAGCTCTGACTCTGACGATCTCGCCGCGCGCGCCGAGATCATCCACATCTTCGCGCAAAAGTACTTTCGTGTGTGCCATCTTCCTTCTCCTGTCCTTGTCTATCCTTAGTCGGTCGTGTACGGAAGCAGCGCGATGTTGCGGGCGCGCTTGATCGCTTCCGCCAGCATGCGCTGATGCGTCGCACAATTACCGGAGATTCGTCGCGGCAGAATCTTGCCTCTTTCGGGAAGGTAGTTCTGCAACAGCCTGACGTCTTTGAAGTCGATAAGGTCTACTTTGTCGATACAAAACCGACAAACGCGTCGCCGGTGCATGCGCCGGCCGCCGCCACGGCCGCCGCCCATTGGGCGTCGATCCTGATCGTCATCATTGTCGTAGCCACCACCGCCGCGCGGCGGTCTTCATAATTGGTTGACATAAATTATCCTCTTCAACTCGTCATCGAAATCTTATTCGCTGGTCGCCTCGGCAAACTCCATTGCTCGGCGCCACGACGCGCCAGTGTCCGCCTCGTTCGGGACGTTTCGCGGCCTTGCGGGCGCGGCGATCTTTCAACTTATCGGCGCGGCGTCGATCTTCATCCACGCGCACCGTGATGTAACGCAGGATGCGATCGTTGACGCGCATGCGGCGTTCGAGCTCGGCGATCTCGCGGCCCGATCCTTCGATCTCCAGCAGCACAAACGTGCCGTCTTTGTGGTGCAGAATTTCATAGGCGAGCTGGCGTTTGCCCATGGTCTCAGCCTTTGTCACCACGCCACCCTGGTCGGTGACGATCTGCGTGAAACCCTCGGTGAGTTTCGACACTTCATCGTCGGCCGTCGGGTCTACTATGAAGACCACTTCGTACTGTCTCTTTGTTTCCAAAATCAAACCTCCGGTTTTAGTCATTGCCGACTTTGCCAATTTTTCTTATTTCCTCGCTAACCAAATCGGCAATCGGCAATCGACCAATCGGCAATTAGTTAAACTCTGTCATCGCTTTCAACGCGCCATCCCTGATGATCGTTCGTATCGCCTTCGCGCTTTGTTCGATGGTCTCCAGCACAATCGGTCCGCTCACTTCGTCGAAAACGAATCGAGCACAAAGCGTTTCGGATCGGAGATCGGATGCTCGGGTTGAATTCCGATTCGCAATCGCACAAACTCGTTCGTGCCGATCGCGGCGATGATCGACTTCAGCCCGTTGTGCCCGCCTGCCGAGCCGCGTTCGCGAATGCGAATCTTTCCGAGCGGCAAAGCCAGATCGTCTGAAATCACGACCAACTGCTTCGACCGGCGACTCGCTGTTGATCTTTCGCAACAGACATGAAACCGCATGGCCACTCAGGTTCATGAAGGTTTGCGGTTTCGCGAGCTTCGTGACCGCTCCTTCAATCTGGCCCACGTCCCACGAGCGAACTGCACTCGCGCCGGCCCACCGCGATCCCTTCATCCTGCGCCAATTTGTCAATCAACATGAACCCCAGGTTATGTCGCGACCACTCGTATTCTTTTCCAGGATTTCCAAGACCAACAATCAGCATTGTCCAATTCTTGCCGATTGCCAGATTTTAGATCTTAAGTCTTAGGTCTTGGCAATCGACAATCGGAAACCAAAGTCCAATAACCAATCTACTCTTCGCCTTCCTCGTCTTCCTTCTTGCCCTTGCCGATCACTTCAGGCTCGGCAGGCTCTTCACCTTCAAGCCGGCGCCGCAGCAACCTCTTCCTTCACGATACCGACAGTCGCAATCACCTGATCGGCATCCGTCAGAATCTCAATCGCCGTCGGCAACCTGAATATCAGAAACGTGCAAAACGTCGTGCACGTCGAGATGCGAAACATCGACGTCGATCGAATCGGGAATCTCGCGCGGCTCACAGCGGATCTCGATCTCGCGAATGATCTGTTCCAGCACGCCCTGCTTCTCTTTAACGCCGATCGGCTCGCCAACGAGGTGGAGCGGCACCGTCACTTCAATCTTCTGTCCCTTCACCAGCCGGGTGAGATCGGCATGAATCAGACGGCCTCTAACCGGATCGATCTGGCGATCGTGAAACATCACTTCACTGGCGCCCACGCCCTCGACGTCGATCGTGAAGATCGTGTTTCGTCCCGCTTCAGAGCGAAGGATTGCAGCCAGATCCTCAGCGGCGCAACGGCAGCAACAGTCTCTGCGCCGCCGCCATAAACCGTGATCGGGACCATGCCCTCGCGCCGCGCGCGCCGCGCATCGTTTTTGCCGCGACCCATCGCGCTGTTTTGCCTGCACCCTGATAATCTTTTTTCTCCGCCATGATTTCTCCTTACAAACTTTCAGCGACCCAGAGTCATTGCCAATTTCCAATTGCCAGATTGCCGATTTGCAATTGCACAAGCGCCGGTTGATCAAAATCGGCAATCGGAAATCGGCAATCGGCAATGACTTGCCGGTCGCTGATGGTCTTCGTTTAAGCCATCAGTGTTTGCCCTTCATACGAAGAGCGAAGAAACCGAAGTTTCCTCATGGATCGACTTGATCGCTTTCGCCAGAAGCGGCGCGATACTTAGTACTTTTATCTTATCAAGCTCGCACGCGTGATCGCGTAGCGGAATCGTGTTCGTAACGATTATCTTTTCAATATCCGACTCGCCGAGCAGTTCAACTGCTTTGCCGGAAAATACCGGATGCGTGAAGCACGCATGAATTCGTTCCGCGCCTGCCTCTTTCAAAGCACGGGCAACTTTCGTCAACGAACCACCCGTGTCGCACATGTCGTCGACAATCAAACAATTGCGGCCACGAACGTCGCCGACGACGTTCATCACTTCGGCGACGTTCGCCTTTTCACGACGCTTGTCGCAAAGAGCGAGTTCTGCGTCGAGTCGTTTCGCGTAAGCGCGAGCACGTTCGGCGCCGCCGGTATCGGGAGCAACCACCGTCAAGTTCGGCAACGGATGCTCCTGATAGTAACCAATAAAAACCGGCGCCGCATAAAGGTGGTCCACCGGAATATCAAAGAACCCCTGGATCTGCGCTGCGTGCAGGTCCATCGTCAACAGTCGATCGGCGCCCGCGACCGTGATCAAATTGGCGACCAGCTTCGCAGAGATCGGAACGCGCGGCCGGTCCTTCTTGTCTGACCTGCCATAACCGTAATACGGAATCACGGCCGTGATGCGCTCGGCTGACGATCGACGAAACGCGTCGAGCATCACCAGCAATTCCATCAGGTGCGCATCGGTCGGCGGGCAAGTCGGCTGCACGATGAAGACGTCGCCGCCGCGAACGTTTTCGTCAATCTGAAAGTTGAACTCACCGTCAGAAAAACGTTCGGGATACGCCTTCCCCATGTCACAACTAAGTTGGCGACAAATCTCTTCCGCCAACTTGGGATTCGCATTTCCGGAAAAGACCTTGATGCCGCCGGTTGTGCTCATAGATTCAGTGTGCTATTGCCAATTTGTCCGATTTTCGATTGCCAATTCGTATTAGGTCTGCATATCGAGACCAAGATCAAATCGGCAATCGGCAATTGGAAATCGGCAACTAATTTGGCTGGGGCGGGTGGATTCGAACCAACGAATGCCGGTTCCAAAGACCGGTGCCTTACCACTTGGCTACGCCCCAGTATCTATTTGCAGTTTTAAGAGAGCGTAAAAAGCGGGAACCCAGATGAATTCATTGCTCTGAAATACTCGTCGCGTGAAAGTGTGTCGCAGGAAAAAACTCTCCATCCTGCTTCACATCTCAGATTGTCGAGGGCACGATCCCTCGCCGCCTCATCATCAAAGACACCAAACACGCTCGAACCGCTTCCAGCCAACAAAGCGCCCCGCGCACCTGCTTCAAGCAACGCCAACTTTAACGCGCTCGATCTCAGGTTCTATCTCAAAGATCACCCTTTCAAAATCATTGTCGCAGAGGCCATTGCCTGCTGTCGGCGGAAGTCAGCTCCGCTAAGGAACTTGAAAGAATAGAGGCCGAGTTGGAAGTTGTCAAGGAAGCAGCATTTAGCGATGCGTACGCATTCGCAGTGGACAACTCCGGCATTCGGAGTGACAACGATCAGGTGCTGTTTCGGACCATCCGGAAGCGCTGAAACTGTGCTTCCCGTGCCTGTTCCGAGCACATCGTCCCCCGATCAGAAAGAACGGAACGTCAGCGCCCAGAGTGCTCGGCAATCGGTATTAGATCGCTCGACGTTCAGTTCGCCTTTCCACAGCGCGATTCAGCGCAAGCAGCGTGACGGCTGCGTTGGACGACGCGCCTCCCAGACCGCCTTTGGCGGGAATACTTTTCGTCAGTTTTATTTCAGCGCCGCGCGCGATTGAAGACGTTGCTGCAATGCGAGAGCGGCTTTGACGATCAGGTTTGTGTCGTCCGTGGGAATTGCAGCGCATCGTCACAACTCAGAGTGATCTTGCCGTCTTCACGCTAGATCAAAAGTGAGTTCATCGCAGAGCGAAACCGTTTGCAGCACGGTTAAGACCTCGTGATAACCATCAGGCCGTTTACCGAGAATACGCAGGAACCAGTTGATTTTGGCGAAGGAAGGAAGCTTAAGAGAGGTTGTATTCACTCAGCGCGTAATGAAAGTCTGAGTCAGATAAACCGAGCCATCAGGGGCGACAAAACTTCCGATCGCCATCGCGCGAAATTCAGTAGACAAAATATTTGCTCGATGCTTCGGAGACAACATCCATCTCTCAACCGCGAACGCTCCCGGATCGTCGTAGCCCTGATTGTACGCGATGTTCTCACCAAGCACTGAAAACTGCAAAATGCCCGCGACCCGCGCTCTGTCTCGCAGACGTAATCCATCCGGTGTGACGTGCGAAAAGAACTGTTGGCGCGACATGTTCTCGGAGTGAGTGCGCGCCATGCGGCAAACGTCGGCGTCCCAAACGAACGGCGGTAGACCATTCTTGCAAGCGAACGAATTGGTCTGCTCGAACGCGCGTCTTTCAATATCGTTGGGCTCAATGGCGGTGGCGGGTGTTATCGGACCAGCAGTAGACGGACTCAGCGAGGTGATGAGCCGGGCGACAGGTTGCGGGTTGGCGTCCTGAGCGAAGGCGGAAGTAGCAGAATAGACTGAGGATTAAGGCGAAAAATGGGAAGCGAAGCGTGGGAGGCATGTGACGACCTTGAGTCCAAAGGTACTAAAGCCTACTCAGGGGTACCAAACATGGCCAACATAGATCAACACTTCTGCTGGAAACGAAGAGAGTTTTTCCTCGCAAAGGTGCAAAGGCGCAAAGCGCTACCGCGTATCTAAGGGTCTTTCGTTGCGCCTTTGCGCCTTTGCGAGGAAAGATCTTCTTCTTTGCAGGCGGCGTTCTAAACGGGATTCGGAGGCGGCTCAATCGCGGGCGGGGTGCGCGGATCAGTAAATTTAGTGAGAGCACGAAGCCACGAAGATTTCGTCGGATAGCAGTAAATAAACACCACAATGGCGATAAGTCCCGCCCAGTAGGTGTACCAGTCGTTCCCGGTCATGAGAGTCGCGATAAATCCGACCACCGTTATCGAGGAGCCGAGCAATGCCAGTTGAATCGTGGTTTTCTCGAGTGTTTTCAGGAGACCCGTCACGCCTGCGAGACCGACGATGTCCTGAAGCCTCATCGTCGCAAACTTGTTCCTGCCGCCACGCAACGGCACCCAGGCCCAGCACCAGAATCACGATTCGGACGGCAATATCAAGCGGTGGATTTGGCGGTTGTTCGCGAAAATACGGCTGGCCCAGAAAGGCGATAACCGACAGGAGGATTGTAGCGACGAGCAAACCCACGACGGTAGTGGATGCGGCTTTATGTCTGCGTGTCAGTTCCGCCTGAGCTTCTGGCGAAGTGGCTTCCAAGCTGTTCAGCTCCTCTGCTGAGCTAAGGCTTGATTACTGCCGGAGGCGGAGTCGTCGACGCGGACGGCGCTCCACCGGTGTTAGCGTTTCGAGTTTTCGGATCGGTCGGCGGAGTCGCTTTCGGCGAACGCTGCGTCGGCGCGTCAGGCGTTGTCAGGGCCGGAAGCGTTCCGTTGTAACGCAGAGCTTCGTCGATCAAATCGCTGCCTTCTTTTCCGTCTTTGCTGATCAGAATGCCGATCTTTGGTGACGGTCACGTCGGCCTTGCCCGAAACCTGCTGCATCAGGTTGCCCATAAAGCTTTGCGGCTGGCGTTTCGAACACGGATTTGGCGTGCTCTTTTCAGGAATCGGCGCGCCGATGATGTTCAGTTGATCTTTGGCCTTCTCGGTAAACTCGCTATCGGGAAATTCCTGGACGAGCTTCTGATAGTACCGGGCAGCTTCATCCGGTTCTTCTTCGGCCTGGTAGGTTGAGGCCAGACGGATAAAAGACTTCGTCGTTATACGAGAAGCACGGATACTTATCGACAATCTCCTTCAAACGCGACTGCGAGCCTTTTAGTCCGCCCTTCCCGGTCGTGTACTTAACGTCGTAGTAAAAACGGGCAATCTGGAGATTGTGCATCGCGAGGTTTTCCTGCACTTCAGCCAGGCGCGACTCGACGGTCGTGACGAAGCGTGCTCTTCGGATACTGCTGCAAGAGAACCTTGAGTCGTTGTTCAGCTTTGCGTGCATGTGAGATGTCGCGATCAGAAAGACCCATCTGCCTCATTTCCGCTTCCGCAACTTTCAAACTCGCATCGTCGGCAAGCGGATCGGTCGGAAAGAACGTAAGCCAGTCCTGATAAGCCTGCGCCGCCTGGATCAGGGCGCTCGTCGTGCCCTCGAGAAAGAACGAGTCGGCAATGGCGAGTTTGGCGAGCGGCAGAAAAGCCGAATCAGGATAAGTGTTGATGATGGTTGCGAAAAGGAGCCGGCCGGTATCGTGATGGCCCTTGCGCACCTCTTTCGCCGCTTCTTCAAAAAGCACGCGGTCGCGGCCTGCGACAGCGGCGCCGGTCAGATCAGCGTATTTGTCTTCCCCACCGCCAAATAGACCAAAAAGCCGGCCTTTCTTCTTCTTTTTGTTCGCTCGAACTGGCGCTCGCGATTGGCGTTTCGCAGACTCGCGGTTTGCTGCAAAGTCGTCTCAACTCGCGTGTTCAACTCGGCGACGGAAGTCTCGAGACGATCCACGGCCGTGGCGTCGAATTTCTCGGCCTTGTCGTTCTTTGAGCGGATATCGTTTACTTCGGAATTTAACGAGGAAACCTCTTTTTCGAGACCCTTCAGACGCACCACCGGATCGTCGGCGTTGGCTTTCTGATCTTTGTCCTTGCTGTCTTTGCTCTTATGCCGCCATGGCGTTGATGGCGCTGGTGAGGGAGCGGCGCATCAGGTCGAGTTTTGAGCTCATGACGTCGAGCCGCTGGTTGGTGGACAGCTCTGTTTGGCCGCCCGGTCTCTGCTGTGCAAACCCGGTTTGCGGCAGCCCAAAAACCAGGGCACAGAAAACCGCCAGGATAAGAAAGCGAGACTTCATAAGATCAACCTCCAATAAAACTTGTTTCTGTGCGAGTTAAGAGACTACCGCTATCGGATTCAATTTTGACTCATCCGGTTCGCTGCGATTCTGAATTTTAGACCCACTGAACCGTAGCATTGCGGAGTTCTTTGACCGCCGCTTCGGCGTCGCCGAGTCCCAAAAATGGCCGAACCGGCCACGATTATCTCGGCGCCGGCTGCCACTACCGATTCGATGTTGTTGCGATCGATTCCGCCGTCAATCTCGATGCGAACGTTCAACTGCCGCTCGTCGATCAGCCGGCGAATTCTTTTAACCTTATCGATAGCCTGCGGGATAAACTTCTGCCCGCCAAAACCCGGATTTACAGACATTACCAGAACATAGTCCGCAAACTGCAATGCTTCCTCGACCGAACTCACGGGGGTAGAAGGATTCAACACCACACCTGCCTGCGCACCCGCGTCTTTTATCGACATCAGCGTCCGATGCAGGTGCGGATCGGCTTCAACGTGAACCGAAACCATCTGCGCGCCCGCTCTCACAAACTGTGTCGCATATCGGCCAGGCTCGGAGATCATCAGGTGCGCATCGATCGGCAGACGAGTAAATCCGGCAAGTGACTTAACAACAGGCAAACCCACGGTGATATTCGGCACGAAATGGCCGTCCATCACGTCGACGTGCAACACGCCCGCGCCGCCGCGCTCAACCGCCTTGATCTGTTCTCCAAGACAGGAGAAGTCAGCGGAAAGGATGGATGGGGCGATCTCGATTTGGCGGTGTTGAAGCATCTGCGCACTTGCTTAGTACTGGTACTTTGTACTTGGTGTTTTGACCGAATAATCACAAAGCACAAAGTACAAAGCACAAAACTCTAATTCGGCGTGGGCCGAGGAACCACCGGACGTTTGTTGTCATTGCTGCCGGGCCGCGAGTTCGCGTTTGGCAGATTACTGCGATTCACATTGCTTCGAGGTGTCGCATTTACGTTCGCGCCGCCTGCGTTTGCATTAGGTCGATTCGCGTTTACTGGTCTCGATGTATTTGCGTTCCCGTTTGCGTTTGCGTTTTTGTTGCTGTTTGCGTTTTCGTTGGCGTTCCGGTTTCTGGGCTTCCTCGGCTTGTTCTCGTTGGTGTTTGCCGAGGCGTTTGTGTTGCGATTCTCACTCGGTTCGTCGGGAGTTACGTTCTCAGGTGTTTCGCCTTCCTTGGTGGCGCGGCTGATGTCCATGGCCACAGTTTGACCGGCTTTGACGACCTCTCCCGGTCGTGGCAACTGGAACAAAACTGTGTCGGGTTTTGGTTGATTGCTGGGCCTGGTGGCGCGCACACGAAACTTCAAATCAGCTTCAGCCAGGATCTTCTCTGCTTCGAATCGATCTTTCCCAACCACGTCCGGAACTTTTGCTTCGGGACTGCGCAAAGACAGGTAAACCGTCGTGGCCACTCCGAAGAGAAAAACAACCGCGATCGCAATCACGATTGCGATACTGCGGAAGACCGACACAATTCTGGCAACTAAACTCACAAGTTGCGAAGTCTAGCACCCGCTATGATGACTCGCAAGATGATCAGGCGCACTTGGAGTGCGGTGCCTTGGCACCGCTTTCGGTTTTAAAGCGCCGACAAGTCGGCGCACTCCATACTTTTTTCAAAGTACGCGATGAAAAACCCATCGCATCCCTTGATGTTGAGGCCAGGTGCGTAGACTTGAAATCAGACTGAAACGCCATCATTGCGGGCAAGAAACTCCTGGATCACTTCCTCATTCTCTTCAACGCTCGACCGAGCAGGTTGAATAGACCAAACGTCCGCCCGGTTTCACCACGTCCGCCGCGTTGCTGAGAATCTGTTTCTGTTGCGACGCAAGCGCGGGAATATCAGTTTCCGAAAGACGCCAGCGAATCTCCGGATTGCGCCGCAACGTGCCCGTTCCCGAACACGGCGCATCGACAAGAACCTTATCGAAACACTTCCGTTTCAAATGGCAACGTCACCGTGCATCCAACAGCACAGGCTTGATGCTTCTTAGTTGCTGAAGCTCGCTGGTGCCAGTGACCGTGCGCATTCTTGAGGCGGAACGATCAGCGGCGATGACCAGGCGCTTTATCACTGGCGCGATCGGCCATTAGAGTCGTCTTTCCTCCGGGAGCAGCGCACAGATCGAGCACTCGTTCACCCGGCTCGACATCCAACATTTGCAGCAACCAGTTGCGAAGCTTCGTCCTGCAAATAGATCTCGCCGGCTGCACTCAACTCACGCACGAGCGGACGTCGCTCCCGAAACACGCCACGCACCTTCAGCGATTTGCGATCGGTTCAAGCACAGCGCCGGCCGCACTCAGTCTCGCCAACACTTCGGCTTCATTGGCCCGCTTGTTCACGACTGCGAAACGCCGTCGGAGGCACGTCGTTGTTCGCCTGCGCAAACAACTCTGCCTCACGCAATACCAAACGACCTGGTCCAACGTTCGATCAACCAAACCGGATGCGACGTTTCCATCGCGATTTTTTCGAGCGGATCAGTCACGCCGGCTGCCGGATCGTAATCCGCTTCTCGGATCGCGCGGCGCAACACCGCGTTAACAAACGCTGTCGCCGAACTCAAACGCGCCGCACGCACCAGACTGACTGATTCATTCACCGCAGCAGATGCCGGTATGCGAGTCAGAAAACGAAGCTGATAGAGACCGAGTCGCAGCGCGATGCGCACTGCCGGATCCAGACTCTCGACCGACGTTGTCGAGATAGTGTTCGACAATCTTGTCCAGTCGTAACTGCCAGCGAAGCACACCAAGGACAAGCTCGTGACACAACGCTCTGTCTGCGGGTTGAAGTCTGCGGTTCTTCTGCGGCGAGAAGAACTGAAGAGAACGCGCCGGTTTCGACCTGCTGCAGGATGTTGAAGGCCGCGAGACGCGCCGGTGAGATCTCTTTAGACTTTGCCAAAGCGATCGCCAACTTTAACGTGCATGCCGTTGATGAAATCGCGCGCGGCGAGTCTCTTTCGCGCTTCGGGCTGCACTTCAAGCACGCGCAACGCCGTCTTGCTCGCCGCAGCTGCACCACAAGCTCGTCACCCTGTGCGACAATCACTTCGCCGTGTGCGATTCCGGAAGTTACAGCGAGCGACCGGTTGGGCATCCCAGATAGTCAGGCCCTTTCGAATTGAAACTCGTGTAAGCATTGGGCCACGGCTGAAAGCCTCTGATGCGCCGTTCGATCGCGATGAGCATTTTGCGCCCAGTCGATCAGACCGTCTTCTTTTTTCAGAATCGGAGCAAACGTCGCGTCCGCATCATTCTGCGGACGCGGCGTGAGTTCATGCAAGCTGTTAAGCGTTTCACTCAGCAAATACCGCGCCGAGTATCGCGAGCCGTTCCATCAACTCCGGCGCGGTTTCTGTTTCGCCGATCTCGGTTTTGCGCTGGAGAAGAATTGGACCAGTATCGAGCGTCGGCTCAATAAACATCGTCGTCACGCCCGTTTCTGTTTCGCCGTTGACGATGGCCCAGTTTGCCGGCGCTGCGCCGCGATATTGAGGCAGGAGAGAAAAGTGAACGTTGATACAGCCACGTCGCGGCGCCTGCAAAAACTCTTCCGGCAGAATTCTTCCGTAAGCCACGACAACGGCAACGTCCGCATCATGTGAGGCAAACAACTGTTTCGCTTCGTCGTTTTTGATCCGCGCCGGTTGAAACACGCTGAGTCCGTGGGAGAGCGCAAACTCTTTGACTGGACTGAGGGCTAGTTTGTTGACCGCGACCGGCCGGACTGTCGGGTTGCGTCCAAACGGCCACAACTTCATGGCCGTCCCGACACACTGCCGCAAACTGGGCACAGCGGCGTGAGGCGTGCCCATAAAAACTATACGTGCCATCGCGTGCTAATCCGTGGCCGTTCCGGCTTCGGCTCGTCTTGGTCGTCGCGCCAACTCTCTCCGCCGACACCTTCGCTTGCAGAAACAACAACAGATAATCGCGTCCACCTGCCTTCGAATCCGTGCCGGACATGTTGAACCCGCCAAACGGATGCACGCCGACGAGCGCGCCCGTGCATTTGCGATTCAGATAAAGATTGCCGACGTGAAACTCTCTGCGCGCGCGCTGGAGTTTTGCTTCGTCGGAACTGTAAACCGCGCCCGTCAAACCAAACTCCGTATCGTTTGCGATTTCGAGCGCGTCGATCGTAATTCTCAGCCTTGATGACTGCGAGCACCGGGCCAAAGATCTCTTCCTGTTCGATCGTCGCGCCCGGTTTGACGTCCGCGATTACCGTCGGCTCGATGAAGAATCCCTGCTCGCCGTCGGAGCCGCCGCCAAACAACACGCGGCCGCCTTCACTCTTGCCTTTTTCGATGTAGGAGTTGATCGTCTTGAATGCCTTCTCGTTGATGACGGCGCTCATGTTTGTGCCTGGGTCCATTGGATCGGCAAGCTTGAGCTTTGCCGTTCGCTCGACGATCTTCTCCAGCATCGTGTCGTAAACTTTTGCATCGATAATCGCGCGCGAGCAAGCCGAACACTTCTGTCCCTGAAATCCGAATGCTGACTGGACGACGCCCGTCGCCGCATCGTCGAGATCCGCGTCGTCGGCAACGACGATCGCGTCCTTGCCGCCCATCTCTGCTACGACGCGTTTGATCCAGATCTGGCCTTCATGAACTTTCGCCGCGCGCTCGTTGATCCGCAGTCCGACTTCCTTCGATCCGGTGAACGCAATGTAACGCGTCTTCGGATGGTCCACCACAACGTCGCCGACTTCAGCGCCCGAGCCGGTCATAAAGTTGACAACGCCCGGCGGCAGTCCTGCTTCTTCGAGGATTTCGAAAAACTTGAACGCGATCGTCGGCGCGTCGGAAGAAGGTTTCAACACGACCGTGTTGCCGGTGACGACGGAGGCGACAGTCATGCCCGCCATGATCGCGAGCGGGAAGTTCCAGGGCGGAATAACCGCGCCCACGCCGAGCGGCACATAATCAAGTTCGTTCTCTTCACCCGGTATGTGGACCAGCGGCTGTTCACCCGCGTAACGCAGCATCTCGCGGCCGTAGAATTCGCAGAAGTCGATCGCTTCAGCGGTGTCGCCGTCGGCTTCGGCCCATGTTTTTGCGACTTCGTAGATCATCCACGCTGAAAGCTCGTGTTTGCGCTCGCGCATGATCTCGGCGACGCGAAACAAGAGCGCGGCACGATCCGCTGCAGGAACGTTTTTCCAGGTGCGAAACGCTTCCGCCGCCTTCTCAACGGCCTGGGTCGCAAGCTCTTTGGTTGCTTTATTGAATCTTCCGACTAGCTGCGTGCGGTTGGCTGGATTAAAACTGTCGAGATGGTTGCCGGTGGCGATGCGTTCGCCGCCGATGACGAGGGGATACTCGCGCCCGAGCTGTCCTCTGACCTTTTCAATCGCATCGCGCATGGCCTGCGCGTTCTCTTCTTTGGTGAAATCAGTAAACGGTTCATTACGAAATTCTGCTGGCATCTTAGACTCCTCATCCACAGATACACAGATCACTTGTATCGTGTAATCTAAGTCCCACTTTCCGGCTTTCTGAAGTTTTTTGATCTTGCGTTTTACAATCTCGCGTTTGATGGTGCTCATTTTGTCGAGAAACACGATTCCGTCGCAGTGATCGGTCTCGTGAAGCATGCAGCGTGCGGTTAGTTCCATGCCGTCGAGCTCAAACCACTCGCCTTTCAAATTCTGAGCGCGCACGATCGCTCGCAGGCTGCGCTCAACGGGAGTGAAGATGCCGGGAAACGACAAGCATCCTTCCTCGCCATTCTGATTTCCTTCGACGCGCATCACTTCCGGATTGATCAGCGTCACGCGCTGCTGCGGATCCTTGCCACCCGAGCAATCCATCACGAAAAGTCGTTTCGGAACTCCGACCTGCACCGCGGCCAGACCGACGCCCGGCGCCGAGTACATCGTCTCAAACATATTGCTGACAAGCCTGGCGAGATCGTCGTCAAACTCCGTCACCGGATCAGCCGGCGTATCAAGCACCGGCGCCGGCCACTTAACAATTTCCAGTAATGCCATATAACGTGATTCTACGCTAAGCCACAAAGAGGCTCCAAAAGCACTGCTCTTTCTACTTCATCACTTGTGATTTTTGCGCCTCTTTGTGGCTAATACCCTCTTAACTGTTCGCGATACCCTTCGAAGTTGCGCTTCATCTCTCCGAGACTATCCCCGCCAAACTTCTCGCGCATCGCGCCGGCAAGCACGAGTGCCACCATCGACTCGCCAATCACACCCGCGGCCGGCACCGCTGTCACGTCCGAACGTTCAAACGCAGCCGCTTCTTCTTCTTTGGTGTCGATGTCAACGGAACGAAGCGCGCGACGCAATGTCGAAAGCGGTTTTAGATGTCCACGCACACGGATCTGTTCGCCGTTTGTGATGCCGCCTTCGAGTCCGCCGGCCCTGTTGGTGTCTCGAATAAACTCTTTCGTTTCAGCGTTGTAGGCGATCTCATCGTGAACTTCGGAACCCGGCAAACTGCTAGCTTCCGCACCCGCGCCAATCGCGACCGCCTTGACAGCGGGTATCGACATCACCGCCTGCGCCAGCAGCCCGTCAAGCTTCAGATCCCATGACGTGTGCGAACCCAGTCCCGGGACGACGCCACGAGCGACGACTTCAAAGACGCCGCCGAGCGTATCGCCTTGTCGTCGTGTTTCATCAATCAACTCGATCATCTTTTGCTGTGCATCGTTGTCGGCGCAGTGCAAAGGCGCGTCATCGTCGATCGCCGCGATCGCGTCCCAACCAAACTCGAGCGGCACGTTCGGAATGCCGCCCAATTGGATTACGTGGCTACGGATCTCGACGCCGAAAACCGTCAACAACTGTTTTGCGAGTGCGCCGCAGGCGACGCGCGCTGTCGTCTCACGGGCTGAGGCGCGCTCGAGGATGTTGCGCAGATCGCGAACGTCGTATTTGAGACCACCGGGAAGGTCCGCGTGACCGGGCCGCGGGCGTTTCAGGCGGCGCGACTTTTCCGGTTCGAGTTCGCGAGGTTCGGAGGCCATCACCTCGGTCCAGTTGGGCCAATCCTTGTTTTCGATCAGCAGGCTGATGGGCGAACCAAGCGTCAGGCCGTGGCGAACGCCGGTGAGTATCTCCGCCTGATCGCGCTCGATCTTCATGCGACCGCCGCGCCCGTAGCCAAGCTGGCGGCGCCGCAATTCGTCATCGATCAAACTCTGATCGACGGGCAATCCCGCAGGCAGACCCTCGACGATCGCGACCAACGAACGTCCGTGTGATTCTCCGGCTGTAGTGAATCGAAGCATATTTATTTTGTCTCTGCGGCTCTCTGCGTATCTCTGCTGATCTCTGCGTCTGACCACAGCGTTTACGCAGAGTGCCGCAGAGGTACGCAGAGGGCCGCAGAGATAGCTATTCCCTAAAAGCCAATACTTTTCGCCGAACACCAGCCTTCAGCACTAAAACATTAAAGTTTATCAGTAAGCCAACGCTCCAATTTCCGATACGCATATAGGTAAGGAGTTGGGCCTCATGCACCGGCGCAATCGCTTCAACCGACTTCGTTTCTACAACAACGGTGTTGCCAACCAAAAAATCTACACGATACCCACAGTTTAATCGCAGGCCCTTGTATTCTAACGGCAAAGCTCGCTCGTATTCGAACTGAACCTTTCTTAGAGTCAACTCCCTCGCTAGGCATTTCTGATAAGCTGACTCCAATAAGCCGGGTCCGAGGTTACGATGGACCTCGATGGCCGCACCGATGATCTCTCTTGTGAGGACGTTAACATGGGTGATCATGTCACGGTTGCCTTTCTATCTAGCTTTGACGTTACAAAAGATCTTCGGAAAAAATGTTCCCCCTGCCTAATATCCCATTGGGATCGAATGCTCCCTTTAGCGCGGCCATCTCGCGCAGTTGCTCGTCACTATAAAAGAGTCGCAGATACTCACGCTTGAGCTTGCCGACACCGTGCTCTGCTGAGAGAGTTCCACCGACCGCAGCGGCATACTTTAGAAAGAAAACGTAAAATTCGCGCGCGCGGGCGCCCTCCGACTCGTCACGCGGCAGGATATTAACGTGAACGTGGTTGTCGCCGATGTGTCCAAAGATCGTGTATCGCAGCCCGCTCAATTGCAGCGTCTCCCTGTACAAACGAAAAAGTCCCGGGAAGGCTTCGTCGGACACCGCCATGTCAGTCGAAACTTTTCGTTGCCGGTAACGCGCAAACCATTCGTTCATCAGCACCGGTAACTGATGGCGAAACTCGCGCAACTTCGCCTGGTCTTGTTCGTTCGTCGCAAACCAGGAGTCGGCAAACGCGTGATGCCGGTCCAGCAATCCCATCCATTCGCTCAACACCGCCTCTTCAGTTTCAGGCCGCGTCTCCTGCTCGAAGAAGATCGCGCCCACTGCGTTCAACGGTATATTCGGATACTTCTCACGCAAAAAGTTTAACGACTCTCGATCGAAGAACTCGAGTGCACGCGCGTCAACACGTTTTCTTGCCTCGGCGACAAGCGCAAGCACGTCTGCTTCGTCCGCAAAGAACACCACGCCGCTGAGCAATCCCTCGTGGCTTCGGCAACAGCCTCGCCTCGACCTCGCAGATCACGCCGAGCGTGCCTTCGCTGCCGATAAAGAGATCCACGCCGTCCATCTCCGGCGCTACAAAATAACCGGAAGCATTCTTGCGCGTCGCCGGCATTTGATAACTCGGCAACTTTGCATCAATGCTGCCGATCCGAATTCTGCCCGCTGAATCAGCACGAACATCGCCACGCCTCAAGTCGACGATTTCTCCCGACGCCAGGACGACTTTCAACCGTCTGATGTAACGGCGAGTTGCACCGTACTTAAACGTCCGCGCCCCCGAAGCGTTGGTCGCGACAGTCCCGCCGATAAAGCAGCCACGCTCCGTTGGATCGGGCGGGTAAAGCAGCCCCTCGTGGTCCACTGCCCGTTGCAAATCAGCCAGGATCACCCCAGCTTCGGCGACTGCATACCCACCAACTTCTTCACGAACGATCTTCTTAATGCGATTCAACTTGTCAGTAGCCAGCACGATCCCGCCAAACGCAACGCGTCCGCCAACCGTGCCCGTACCGGCGCCCGAAACCGTCACGGGCACTCGTTCCGAATTCGCCGCAGCGAGGATCTGCGCGACCTCTTCCGCGTTCTCGGGCAGCACGACGCGCTCCGCAAATCCGTCTCGAATAAAACTCGCATCCGACAGGAACGAATCAGCATTATCTCTACTCTGCATCTTGAAAATCTTGAAAATCCTGTAATCCTGTCAAACCACCTTTACATCACCTGCAGCTCACGCTCACGCAAAACCTTGATCCGGTCGCGCAGTTCCGCGGCCTTCTCAAACTCAAACCGCTTCGCCGACGCTCGCATCTCAACTTCCAATCGCGTAATCGTCGCTTCGATATTCGCCGGCGAGTAGTCTTCGATCTCTTCAACGTCCGTCGGCACTTTGAAGTAATCAGCCTCTGACGCCGTAATCAACGTCGCTTCAATCGGCTTCACGATCGTTTGCGGCGTGATCCCGTGCTCGCGATTGTAGACTGCCTGAATGGCGCGCCGCCGCTGCGTTTCATCGAGCGCACGCTTCATCGAGTCAGTCACACGATCCGCATATAGAATCGCCTTACCGCGTGAATTGCGCGCCGCGCGTCCGATAGTTTGTATCAACGACTGCTCCGAACGCAGAAAGCCCTCCTTATCCGCATCGAGAATCGCCACCAGGGAGACTTCCGGCAGATCGAGTCCCTCACGCAGCAAGTTGATACCTACCAGGACATCAAACTCGCCACGCCGCAGATCACGCAAAATCTTTATTCGTTCCAGAGTCTCAATATCGGAGTGTAAATAACGAACTCGCACACCCACCTCGGTGAAGTATTCGGTGAGGTCTTCAGCCATTCGCTTCGTGAGGGTCGTAACGAGCACTCGCTCGTGCTGTTCTGCGCGCTGCCGGCACTCCTCGAGCAAATGATCGATCTGCCCCTTCACCGGATGCACTTCCACTTCCGGATCCATCAATCCCGTTGGACGAATGATCTGTTCCACCACTTCCCCGCTCGCCTTAGTCAACTCGTATGGTCCAGGCGTCGCCGAGACGTAGATCGTCTGCCCGATACGCGACTCAAACTCGTGAAAGTTCAACGGCCGATTATCGAGAGCCGACGGCAAACGAAACCCATACTCGACGAGCGTTCGCTTGCGCGATTGATCTCCTTCAAACATGCCGCGCACCTGCGGGATCGACTGGTGCGACTCGTCGATGATCATCAGCGTGTCGCGCGGCACGTAATCCAGGAGGGTCGGCGGCGGCTCGCCCGGTTTCTTTCCGGTCAGGTGTCGCGAATAGTTTTCGATACCTCGGCAGAAACCCATCTCTTTGATCATTTCGAGGTCAAACATCGTGCGCTGGTGCAGCCGTTGAGCTTCGACCAGCTTGCCTTCCGCGATCAGCTTCGGCTCCCACCACTCGAGCTCCTCGCGAATAGTTTTGATCGCTCGCTTTATCGTCGGCCGCGACATCACGTAGTGTGTCTTGGGATAGATCGGTACGCGCGACGTGTGTTTCTCGATTACTTCGCCCAGGAGGGGGTCGATGGTCGAGACGGAGTCGATCTCGTCGCCCCACAGCTCGATGCGATACGCGCGGTCCTGGTAACTCGGGAAGATTTCGACCACATCACCACGAACACGAAACGTCCCGCGCTGAAAGTTGATGTCGGAACGTTCGTACTGCAACTCCACCAGACGCTGCAAAAGCACATCGCGCGACATGCGTCCGCCGGGTTCGACAAAAAACAGGAGGCCGTAATAAGCATCCGGATCGCCGAGTCCGTAAATACACGAGACACTCGCAACCACGATCACGTCGCGGCGTTCGAAGAGGGCACGCGTTGCAGACATCCGCAAACGATCGATCTCTTCGTTTACGATCGCTTCTTTCTCGATATAGACGTCGGCTGCGGGAACGTATGCTTCCGGTTGATAGTAATCATAATAAGAGACGAAATATTCGACCGCGTTTTCCGGAAAGAGCGTACGAAACTCCTGGAAGAGCTGCGCGGCGAGTGTCTTGTTGTGCGCGAGCACAAGCGTCGAACGTTGCGTGTGCTCGATGACGCTGGCGATGGAAAATGTTTTGCCGCTGCCAGTGATTCCGAGCAGTACCTGGTCTTTGGCGCCGTCGTTCAGGCCACGCACGAGAGCTTCGATAGCGGCCGGCTGATCACCTTTCGGCTTGTATTCCGAGTGGAGTTTGAAACGCATAATCAGTATAGAGAAAGATTTTCCTCGCAAAGGCGCAAAGACGCAAAGCAAGATCTTCTCTCCTTCGTCTTTGCGCCTTTGCGCCTTTGCGCCTTTGCGAGGAAATCTCAGTTATATCCGAGTTGTTTGATTGATTCAGCCGCCGCGGAGCGCAGCTCTGGTGCGAGGGAATAGTTGGAGGCGACGCGTTCCAGAGTTGAAGCTACTTCGGGTTCGCCACTCGACGCGAGGAGCCTGACGACTGCAAGACTTACATCCAGACTCGGATGTTTCTCGATCACATTGCTCAGCGGCTCCACCACCCCGGCTTTCGCGACGAGAAACAACAACGAAAACGCGCCGTAGCAACTCTCGTGATTCTCGGCCATCAGATCGTCGATGGCCTCGTAGAGCAAACCCGAATCTGCGAGTGCGCTGCCGATCCGGCGACGTTCTTCGGGGGTTCCATCGCGCAATGCATCGTTAACGAGCGTCGCCGCCTGGTCAGGATCAGTCTCGTAAAGATCGCGAACAGCCTTTTCTCTTACAGCGGGTGATGGATCGTCGAGAAGTTGCGCGATCTGTTCGAAGGGATTTTTCCCGGCGCTCCCGTGGCCCGAATTTTCAGTTCGCCGCTGCGCCAGTTCCTGAGCGGCCTCTCGCAAAGTAGCAACGTCCCTGCTCCAGCGCTCGTCTTCGGTGCGACGCGCCGGGGCCTTCTTCGCATGCTTCATGGCATAGACGCTTCCGGAAGATCACCGTCGTGAACGACGTCAAACACTTCTCCATTACTTCCCGAAGCATGTGCGGCGAGAGTGAGCGGCGCGCTCGGCGTGAAGTCGGGTTCGCTTTCAATCACAACTTCCGGCACGGCAGGAGTCTGCGCGCGTAACAGTTGAAATTTCGTCAGCACCAGACGACTAACGGAAAATCCGAGACTGTTGTCGAGGACGCAGAGCTGCTCGGCCACCACTCGCTGCGACACTCTCTCGAGCGCCGCTTCCAACTCGCGACCAGCCGTCGCCGCATCATCGGCAACTATCATCTCGAAGTCCTGGCCACCACTGACCCGGCGTCGCGAGTGGTTCTGCAAAAGCACTCCCGCTTCTTTGTGTATCCGGCCGGTCGCGACGATCACCAGGTGCGACGCCTCCGTGTCGATCTCGAGATCGACGGTCCAACGAGCAAACGCGGGTGTTAAATCTCCGTCACGCGTCACCATCAAAAACGACTCGCCACAAATGTTTGCCATCAACTGCCCGTAGCCCGTTCCTTCAGCAGGTCCCACCGCGATCTCCCGCTCCGGCACTCCCATCTCGCGCAACAAAAAGTGAAGGCGGCTCACCAGCCACGATCCGTCTTCCAGCAACGACGATGCTAGTTGCGTCGGCGCGATCACCTCTTCGACATTTTCATCGGCCACCGGCGCGCCACACTCGCTGCACGTCGCATCACTCACAGTCACTACGGCGAGGGCGTGCGGATTCGGTAATCGAAAGAGAGCGTGTCCGGTTTTTCTGCAACTGATCTGCACTTCTCTTTCGACGAGTCCTGCGTCTTCGAGCCGTTGAATCGGCACGTGCTCTGTTTGTCCGTTGAGAAGCCTGGCGGCGTAACCTTCCTGATGCGCATTGCGAGCTGTGCGAAGGAAGACGCGTGCGTTTTCGTCCTCTAATTTAGACGCGGCGAGGATCCGTTTGCTCATCGATTCCTTGCGCAGGCTCGTGTAGAGCACGTCAGCATCCTGTCTTTCAACAAAGGTGCGGAAACCCTGTGGCATGGCGGGCGCGTTCGACTGCCATTGACTGTCGGATCCGAGCAGAATTCGAACGTCATTGCAAAATGCATCAAGCTTACGAAAAGGTTCCGGCGTGCGTGCCTCGTAGACTATTCCCGCCCGCACGTATTCGGAATTGTCTTCATTCTCAAAGACAAGAAACAGAATGTAATCCTGAAAACAAAACAGATCGCCGCGGACGAAAGGTTCGCCGATCGTGGAATCAGTCGAGGCAGCCAACGACTTCTCCATATCTTCCACGTGGTCCACGCCGAGCAGCACGTCTTCAAAGCAACGCAGCCGGTGTGAACGAAGGAGCGGCACGAGTTCCAGCGACTGCAACTCCTTCAGAAGTCTGGTCCGGGCATCGGCGTCAACCACATGATTGAGAGTTTTACTGTCGAGAAATAGCATCGGGTATACCTCGGAGTTGGAGAGTCATTCTGGGCGAACGTTGATCGTGACAGTCTCACCACCATTGACGGTCGACGGGTAACGGCGTTGTCTTGCAATACGCAGTGCGAGCGCCTCGTAGCTGTCTCTTCCCGGCTTATGATTCGCGACGGAAGCTTTCAGCACCCGCCCATTCTCGATCTGCATGACGATCGTGATGGCCTGCGACGATGGCTTGGCGTCCTGCGGCGATTGCTCGGTTTCAGCTTCGACTTTCTTTCGTTTCTCTTCCTTGCGTTCGATTGGTTTTGCTTTCACGACTGCTGCCGGCGCTGCCTGGCGAACCGGTTGCTCAACCTGGGCCACGATCGGCGCCGGCTGAGTTTGGCCTGGCGGAGTCGAACTCGCGGCAGAGTCGTTGTTTTTAAAACCGCCGGTTACGGCGATCGCCGTCGATAGTCCGATCACCATCACCACCGCCGCGGTGATCGGAATCGCAGAACGTCTGCGGACCTGGGAGGGTGGCGCGGGTGGAAGAGCTAAAACTTCCGGCGGTGCTGTCGCAGTGGTTTCGATCTGCATCGCGCTTTCATCCCAGCAACCGAAGAGTTCCGAAACGGCGCGCTGTAAAGATGGGTCGATGGACCGTCGCGGGCTCTGAATCAGGGGATTGAAATTAAACGATGCTTCGGGTTGTGCGAGGGCGACGCAGATCGCCTGCAACCCGATCAGATCGTTCATGCGGGCATCGATCAATTCGCCATTCTGGAAGAAGAATGTAGCCGGTCCCTTCGGGTACTCAATCAGAAGCCGGCCTGACTTCCGCTGGTGACGAAGGATTCCAACCAGATCGGAAAGAGGATAATTGCTCAGGTGTCCGGTCAAAACTACAAAACGGGGGTTCTGCATTACCACTCCTTGATTTTGAGTTTTCTCCTGCGCCGCTAAGAACTACGGGCAGCCCCGCACCAGGCGACAGGAAAAATTGTGCTGGGGAAAAGTCTGCACGAGCTTCTTAGCCAGGCCGCGATCGAGCGTCTCGAGGATGCGATACTCGTCGAGCAACGCTGACGTCATGCCAAGCTCCTGGTAAGCCAGACTCAGACCGTAATGCGCCTTCGCCATTTTTGGCTCGAGCGTAGTTGCCTTCTTGAATGCGTCGGCAGCATCTCGAAACCGTCCGAGACGGAAGTTGGAATATCCCAGGCCGTAATGAGTCTCGGCCACGTTCGGATTGAGCTTTATCGATTCCTTGAAAGCCTTTATCGCCTCTCGATCCTTTTGCAGAATCAGATAAGCATGTCCGAGATTCAGGTGAACCTCAGCCGAACTGGGCTCGAGCTTGATCGATTGCAGGTACGAATCGATAGCGCCGGGCATGTCGCCACTGTCGAAACGACTTCGTCCCGCGAGGTAGAGATCGTATGCGTGTTTTTGCTCCGGCACTGCCGCGCGCGCAGTGTTCTCGGGCTCAGGTTCGACTTTCCCGGTTGCGTTGGTCGATAGGGGTTCAGCGGCTTTCCGCGACGAAAAAACAGATTCCCCAGCTTCACTCTTCAGGCGTTTCACCAATGCCGGCGGAGGACCCGCGAGTTCCACTGAACCGGTTACGGATGAGGGACGTGCGTCAAATTCCAGAATGTCATGCCGCCCGAGATCGACGTTCGCAGGCTCCGGCAGGGCGCGAACAGTCGCTTTTGCTTCAGCGATAACCTTTGGTTGATCGACGAGCTTCGCAACGTTGTCGTCGAAGTAATAGGTGACCGTCCGGTACGTGACTTCGATTGGCTCGCGCTTCAGTTCGCCGTTTTCAAATACAACCAGACTGGTAACCATTTTGGTCCAGTTGCCAAACTTGTCGAACTCATAGCTGTAAGCTTCGCGGCTAAGGATCGCGCCACGATTGTCGCGCACGGTCATCTCAGTGATGTGTCCGCGGTCGTCGTATTTATATTCTTCTTTACCTAGCAGGGAGCCGCCGGTGGGATAGGAGGTGTTTTCAATCCGGTTTCCTCTGACACCGTAGGTCGTAACTTCGACGAGTTGAGGTGGTCCCTCGATAGGGCGACCCTCTTTGATTTCGATCCTGGCGGTTTCCGTCTTCACTCGACGCACAGAACCGACAAGTCCGTCCTGCTCCTTGGTGCTATCGAGAACTGTTACGGCGGGTCTCGCAGAGACGCTCATATCCTGCGCGCGGGCGGGCGCGCCAATTGTCAAAACACACACGCATAGCAGAAAAGCCGGCAGAATCCGCCGGGGGATGCAATTCATCTCGACTCCTCCAGTATCAAATAGCGTCGGGGGAAGGCTACACGTCGAGCCCATATGTTGTACAAACTGCGGCGAAGAATACAATAAGTAAGGTGAGAATTGCTACAAAATTAACTTTGGAAATGAATACAGGACTAACACGAAGAGGAAAGTCCTCTCATGTTAGTCCTGTTGAGTTCTGAAAATCCTGTTACTGTTCGTCGCTGAACTTGTAGCCGATGCCCCAGACGGTCAGGACCATCTGCGGGTTTTCCGGGTTTTCTTCGATCTTGGCTCGCAGGCGATTGATGTGTGAATCGATCGTGCGATCGTAGCCCTCATAGGAATAGTCCCAGATCTTTTCCAACAGATACTTGCGTGGAAAAACGCGGCCCGGGTTGGAAGCAAAAAGACGAAGCAGATCGAATTCCTTCGGCGTCAGCTCAACCTGGCGGTCGCCGATCGTCACTTCGCGTTTAGCTGAATCGATCCGCAGCCGGCCTCGCACGATTGGCGCTTCGTCTCGCATTCCGTCCGTCGTTGGACCATTGCGGGTCCGCCGGAGTACAGACTTTATGCGGGCCTCGAGCTCGCGCAAACTGAACGGCTTCGTGATGTAATCGTCGGCGCCCATCTCGAGTCCCAGCACCTTATCGACGACGTCGTCTTTCGCCGTCAGCATGAGAATCGGTAAGTAGCCGACTTTTTCCCTGAGTTCCTTGCAGACTGCCAGACCATCCATCTTGGGCAGCATCAGGTCGAGAACAACTGCATCGGGCGGGTCGTCCAAAGCTGCCTTGACGCCATTCAGGCCGTCCTCGACAGTTCTAACGTTGTACCCGGCGCGCGAGAAATACTCGCTGATTGCAGTCGAGATATTCTCGTCGTCCTCCACCACCAGCAACGACACTTTACGTTCGCCGGAGTCGGGAACTGCGAAATTTTCTTTAGCGGACTTCTGTCTGTCAGTAGCTGTAGCCATCGGAGTTTATCGTCGATATGAAACTGACAGGAGGCTCAGAGGGCAAGCACCACGGGGTCATTGGCGCAACTCGGTTCGGGGGGATAGTACAGGAGAAGCCCTCCGCTGTTCAAGCCCAAAGTGCTGTTACTCAAAACTAAGGACTAAGAAGAGAAGCAGAAATAAGAATAGAACAAGTCAGGAAGGGTGGCTTGCCCCCGCTTTTTGAACTCTTCCACGGGCGGGGGCAAGCCACCCTTCCTGACTTGTTCTATTCTCTCAAAGTTCAATATTCTGAAGTTCTATTACTTAAAGCTCTATTCTCAAAGTCCTTTTCTTGAAAGTTCTATTTTCTGAAGTTCTATTTTTCTCAAGGCTATATTTCAAATTTCCATTTCTCAAAAGCTCTATTACTCAAAGCTATTTTCTCAAAGCTCTTTCCTCAAAGTTCAATTTTCTGAAAGCTTGGTCTATTATTCCGATCAAAGGAAACAACCCAAATGACACCCGAAGAACGAAACGACCTGATTGCAAAGTATGCCGCCGGTTATGACGAAGTGATGAACGCCCTCAGGGATTTTCCCTCCGACAGCCTCGGGGCGCACCCGATTCCCGGGAAGTGGAGTGCGCGCGAGATTGTTCATCACCTCGGCGATAGCGAGAGCACTTCAGCATGGCGGCTCCGACGACTACTCGTCGAAGACAATCCACTCATACAGGGTTACGACCAGGACGAGTTTGCCACCAGGCTTCGCTACAACGAGCGCGACATGGCGCCCGCCCTCGAAGCCTTTCGCGTCGCGCGCGAAACAACTATGCAGGTTATCAACCTGATGAATGAAGAAGATTGGAAACGCGCCGGCACACATTCGGAGAGCGGCGCCTACACGACAGAAGACTGGTTGCGGATCTACGCGATGCATGCACACAACCATGCAGCGCAAATTCAACAACTGCGCCAGGCACTCAACACTTAAATCAGCCTCTGTCTTGACAAAGTTTTTTGGCGCGAGCAAAATCCGCCTTGCTTCTAACAAAACTGAATCAGGGCTGCTTCGGGCAGCAATCAAATAATGAGTGCTGCCACTCTTCTGCAAACATCACTTTCCGATCTGAAGCTGGCTCGCCGGGGCAAAGTCCGCGACGTTTACGAAGTTGACGATGAAAGCCTGCTCATCGTCGCAACTGATCGCATCTCCGCATTCGATTGCATACTTCCGACTCCGATCGAACGCAAAGGCGAAGTGCTGACGGCGCTTTCCGACTTCTGGTTCGAAAAGCTGAAAGACGTCGTCGCCAATCACCGGCTCGAGAGTGATGTGAACGCAATGCCGCCGGCAGTGCGAAAGCACGCGCAAACTCTCGCGGGCCGCTCGATGCTCGTGCGTCGTGCGGAAGTTTTTCCCGTCGAGTGCGTGGTCCGAGGTTATCTCGTCGGCTCCGGCTGGAAAGATTACCTGCGTACCGGATCCGTCTGTGGTCACAAACTGCCCGAGAACCTGCTCGAGTCGGCGAAGTTGCCGGAGGCAATCTTTACACCATCCACCAAGGCGGAAGTCGGTCACGACGAAAACATCACTGAAGATCAAGTCAGGGATTTGATTGGTGAAGAGAAAACGGCCCTCCTGCGAGACACCTCTTTGCGTCTCTATACGGAAGCTCACGAGTATGCGCGACAGCGCGGAATTATTATTGCCGATACGAAGTTTGAGTTTGGACTGGATAAGAATGGAGAACTTTTACTTGTCGACGAAGTGCTGACTCCGGACTCTTCACGGTTCTGGCCGGCTGATGAATACGAGCCGGGCCGTTCGCAGCCTTCCTTCGACAAACAATTTGTGCGCGACTATCTCGAAACACTCGATTGGGACAAGAAGCCACCTGCACCGGCCATTCCCGCCGAGATAGCCGCCGCCACCACTGCGCGTTACATCGAAGCCTATCGTTTGTTGACCGGAAAAGAGCTTTGATTCATACCCGACTGGAAAATCTTATCGACGAGATGCTCGAAGGCCAGATCCTTCTCGACGAAGCGATCGGTGAATTCGAAAAGCTCTATATAAAGAAGGCGCTCGCCCGCCACAAGCAGCATCTCTCGAAAACAGCCGTAGTCCTCGGCATCCATCGCAACACCCTCGCTAAGCGCGTGGCCACCTACAAAGGCCAGGATTCCCCGGCAAAACCCAGTAAAAACGGCCACCACAAAAAGACCGCCCGTTCCTCAAAACGATCCTAATTCGCCCTCTGCTCGGCCATCTCTCTTTTTAACCCATGGTTGACAACCGAACTCCCGGAGTTCTATTCTTAGCACTCTTACTCAGAGAGTGCCAGGTAATCATAATTACAAAAAACTCAATTTCAGGAACAGTTGAAAGGAGATCTAAGGTCATGGCAACAAATATCAGACCTCTTCATGATCGCGTCATTGTGAAGCGTATCGAAGAGGGCGAGCAGGTGCGCGGAGGCATCATCATTCCCGACACCGCCAAGGAAAAACCCCAGGAAGGCGAAGTCGTTGCGGTCGGCGAAGGCAAATATAAAGAGGACGGCACCCGCCAACCCCTCGACGTCAAGCAGGGAGATCGCGTTCTGTTCGGCAAGTACAGCGGCTCTGAAATCAAAATTGACGGCGAAGAACTTCTCATCATGCGTGAGGACGAGATCCTCGGAATTCTCGAGCGCGCCGGCGCTGCGAGCGGCGGCGGCGGTAAGAAAGGTGGTAAGTAAAGATGGCAAAGCAAGTTATTCATGGTGAGGACTCACGTGCGGCGATTTTGCGCGGTATCAATCAACTCGCCGACGCGGTGAAGATCACCCTCGGTCCCAAGGGCCGAAATGTTGTTATCGACAAAAAGTTTGGTTCACCAACGATCACTAAAGACGGTGTCACCGTTGCCAAAGAGATTGAGTTGAAAGATGCGCTCGAAAACATGGGCGCGCAGATGGTCCGCGAAGTCGCTTCCAAGACTTCCGATGTTGCCGGCGACGGCACGACCACCGCAACTGTTCTGGCCCAGGCAATTTTCCGTGAGGGCGTAAAGACCGTTGCCGCCGGCGCCAATCCGATGGCGCTCAAGCGCGGCATCGACAAGGCTGTCGAGCGTGCAACCGCTGAAATCAAGCGGCTGGCGAAACCCGTCAAGGGCGACGCGATCGCGCAGGTCGGCACCGTTTCAGCAAACGGCGACCTGACCATCGGCAACATCATTGCGGAAGCGATGAACAAGGTCGGCAAAGATGGTGTGATCACCGTCGAAGAGTCGAAGACGATGGATACTTCGCTCGAAGTAGTCGAAGGTATGCAGTTTGATCGCGGCTATCTCAGTCCATACTTCGTTACCGATCCGGAGCGGATGGAAGCAGTGCTCGACAATCCGCTGATTCTCATCAACGAGAAGAAGATCAGCTCGATGAAGGATCTGCTGCCGCTGCTCGAACAGGTTGCGAAGATGAGCAAGCCCATGCTGATCATCGCCGAGGATGTTGAAGGCGAAGCGCTCGCAACCCTCGTCGTGAACAAGCTCCGCGGCACTCTGAACATCGCCGCAGTTAAAGCTCCGGGCTTTGGCGATCGTCGCAAGGCGATGCTCGAAGACATCGCGATTCTCACCGGTGGCAGAGTTATCAGTGAGGATCTCGGAATCAAGCTCGAGAACGTCAAGCTGGAAGATCTCGGCCGCGCCAAGAAGATCACGATCGACAAAGACAACACCACGATCGTTGAAGGCGCCGGAAAGCAGCAGGACATCGAAGGTCGCGTCAAAACTCTGCGCGCGCAGATTGACGACACGACTTCCGACTACGATCGCGAGAAACTCCAGGAGCGTCTCGCCAAGCTGGTCGGTGGCGTCGCAGTCATCAAGGTTGGTGCTGCAACCGAAACCGAAATGAAGGAGAAGAAAGCACGCGTTGAAGACGCCATGCATGCAACACGCGCTGCGGTCGAAGAAGGAATCGTTCCGGGCGGCGGTGTCGCACTCGTAAGAGCTGCGCGTGCACTCGAAAAATTCCAGATCAACGCGGACGGCGAAGGCGATCCCGATGAGCAGATCGGCGTCAACATCGTTCGTCGTGCTCTCGAAGAGCCGCTGCGTCAGATCGTGCAGAACGCAGGCAAGGAAGGCGCGGTTGTAGTCGAGCGTGTTCGTTCGGAGAAGAATGAAAACATCGGCTTCAACGCGGCGACGGAGCAGTTCGAAGATCTCGTGAAGGCCGGCGTCATCGATCCTGCGAAGGTCACGCGGACGGCGCTTCAGAACGCTTCTTCAATCGCCGGCTTGATGCTGACGACTGAAGCGATGGTGTCTGAACTTCCTGACGATGATAAGGGCAGTCCCGCAATGCCGGGCGGTATGGGCGGCATGAGTGGAATGGGAATGTAGTCTTGGCGTTAGGGCTAAGTGATGTTTAGGGGTGGTCTTTTGGCCACCCCTTCTTTTTGAAAGAAGACTATTTTCCATTTGTCATTTTCCATTTTTCATTTCACCGGACGCGCCGCGCTCCTAAATGAAAAATGGGAAATGGAAAATGACAAATGGAAAATAGTCACATCACAACTTCCAAAACATCTGACTCGCTTTCCGTTTCCTCGTCTTCAGGTAACACATCGGAAAGAATCTCTTCCAACAATTTCGCAGACATATCGAGCGCGGCCAGCACCGGATGCAACGAAGCGTGTTCGTTGACGTATCCCTTCGCCACGTCCTGCGCAAACGCGAGCGCGATGTATGCACGCGCGAGGCGGCGACTGTCGATGTTTCCCCAGAACGGTGTGCTCATCTCGAGTTTCAGACATTGAGAAATGCCCGCACTAAAACCGCCAGGGCGATCACTCCACCACCAAGCGTCAGGATCCACTCCACGACCGGACTCGGACGTCCAAAGATTTTTCTGACGATCACCATGCCGCTCTTCCAACCGTCAAGTTGGTAAACCGGAATCAAGTTTCCGATCACTAAGGCGAGATTCAGTGCGCCAAAGAGTGTGCCCCACGCAAGAGCGCTAAGCACCAGGTTCACGCCGATCCCTGCTCCCAACACAAACAACTGCTGCACAAAAGGCCGGCGCTGGAGTGCGATCATGTCCATCTGCACGTACGCCCCGACGGGCACAAGACGAAATTGGCAATCAACCGTGTTCAGCCGAACGCCGAAAAGTTTCGGTCCCCAGCCAAACCCTGCCTGCTTGATCGGAACAGCACACAGGCGCGCGGCAAAATAATGTCCCATTTCGTGAAGCACGAGTGCGGCAAAAAAACTCACAATAGCGTTGATGACGAATACATTCATGTTAGTGGTCAGCGGAGCAGTAGTGAAAGTCGTTGTTCCAAGTCCTGTAATAGTCGAAGCTCGTTCTTCGACGACTGTAAGTCGGTTCTAACGTCGAGAATTAAATAAAGGAGAGCACAACAGATGACGATACCTTCAAGAATTCCCAAACCTCTGCTGTTGATAATCAGGTAAAGAAGGAGAAGTGTCAGGATGCTGACGTAGAGTCTGATAGCTAGCATGAAGCCTTTGATTTATCTTTCAAAAAAATATATCCTGCAATGTTCGACACCGCGCAGACGCCATTACGGGACGGCAGCATAGTGTCACCTCATTTTTCTCAGCAGATGAATTAAAGATGTAATGTCGGGTGGCTTCCAGTCATTCGTAAGTTGGTCCATCATCAATCACATTCATCCTAGACAAATCTGAATTCTAGAACCGGGAGTCCAAATGCTGGACACTGCGTTAGTGAACAACAATTTTTACCGTCAGTTTAGGAGCAATTGCGAGGAATTTTATGAGCATCACGCATGGCCCTTGAGTTGCTCAGCACGGGTTCGGATCGACATGTCTGTCAGTACAGGGAACTGTTTCGAGTTGGCAAGATCCGAGCTTTACCCAAAACCGTTAAGGTCTCGACAGCATCCTCTTATTACTAGCAATTAAAAACGTAACCCGAGTTCGCACCGCAGTGTAGGTGTCGATCCCCTAGAGATCAGAAGTGTGTTGGTTGAACTCGGGGGAGGCAATTCGGAACATCAAGTCGTTTAGGTGTTTTGTTATTCCAGTTTCGAAGGAGTGCTCCCAGGGTTTTAATCGCAGCGGACACTCTTAATTCAAGCGGCAGATTTTGAGTTAAGTCTTAACCTTAGGAGTTAGTTAATTAATGCCCCTAGCAACTCCCACGGCTATTGATGGATGGTCCAATTCGACGACCATCCAACGCGCGATCAGGCGCGATAGCTGTCGACAAGCAGGAAGCTCCAAGAACAAGCGGGTTCAAGAGTCCAACTCTCATCGGCCAATCTCCGGTGATGAGAAAATTATTCTCCGTAATCGAACGCGTTGCGCCAACAGATGCTTCTGTACTCATTACAGGAGCGACGGGAACCGGCAAAGAGTTGGCAGCCCGCGCGATTCACGACATGAGCCCGAGGCGCGATGCCGCCTTCGTCGACATTAACTGTTCCGCTATTCCTGAAACGCTGATCGAAGCCGAACTTTTCGGTCACCAGCGCGGCACATTCACCGGCGCGCATGAGAATCGCAGCGGTCTTTTCGAAAAAGCTTCAGGCGGCACACTCTTTCTCGACGAAGTTGATGCACTGAACCTTTCCGCCCAGGCGAAGTTGCTGCGCGTTTTGCAGGAACGCACAGTCCGGCGTATCGGCGCGCGTGCCAACATCGCGATCGACGTTCGCATCATCTCCGCCACCAACTGCGATCTCGCGCAGGCAGTTGCCGAAGGACGTTTTCGTCCCGACCTTTACTACCGCTTGCGAGTTCTGCCCTTGCACGTGCCTGAGCTTTGCACGCGCGGTGAAGACGTAAGGTTACTGGTCGAACACTTCCTGCGTTTGAAGTCGGAGAGAAGCGGTCAGCCGCTCAGACAATTTACGCCTGAAGCGATGCGCGCGCTCTGCGATTATCCCTGGCCCGGCAACGTTCGCGAACTCGAAAACACAATCGAATACGCGCTCGCAATCGGATTGGAAGACGAGTTAGGCATCGCGGATCTGCCGCCCGAAATTCTGGACTCGCATCCGCAGCCGAGCGCCGACGATTTCAGGCAGGTGCTCCAGGCTTACATGAACGACACCGTACCGCTCGCCGAGATCGAGAAGCGCTACATTCTGTCCGTGTTGCAGCAATTTGGCGGCAACCAGGTTCGCGCCGCGGCAGCCCTCGGAATCGATCGCAGCAAGCTGTATCGTCGCTTGAAACAGTATGGCGTGATGGCGGTCAGGTTCCTTCAGGAAGAAGATCTGGACGGTATGCAATTGCTCTCGCGGAGTGAGGAATCAGGAACGCAACGAGAGATTCACTGCCGTTACGACGCCGCGTCATAGCAGTTAAAACTTTAATCCGCATTTTCTGTAGGCCACTTCGACAACTGCTCGCCAGCGAGCAGTTGTCGTCAAACAGCGCAGCAGTAAAACTCCCCGACGTAACAAACACTTGCTTTTTTAGAGGCATGTAGGTTGCTGACAGCCTACAGTTAATTCACGCGGCTCGAGGAGCATCATGAGACCGACGCAATCGTTGCTGATTACAGTGGCGCTTCTAATTTTTAGCGCAGCGGCGCAAGCGCAGCAGGAAGTCTCTCCTAAGACTTTTGCGCAACAACGATGTGCTGCTCATGGTTGAAGATAAGGTCAAGCCCGAAGTAATTATCAGTAGGATCCTGACCTCGCCCTGTAATTTCGACACCTTCCCACCAGTGTTGCGTGATTTGCGGCGACGAGGTGTTCCTGAAAAGGTCTTACTGGTGATGAAGGTAGTTCCGAACGGCCCGCCGGGGTTATCCGGCGTTGACTCCAGGCCGGCAGTGGTCCCTCGCGTGCAGATTCCGGAAGGCACGACAATCGAGGTGGAGACGGCAACGGCGACCTCGTCAGCAAAAGCTATCGAGGGCAGTTCGATAACATTTCTTGCAAAGCGGCAAATCTTCGTTAACAACGTGTTGGTAATCGATCGTGGCGCGGTTGCCAAAGCGCGAGTTGTGAAAGCAAAAAGTGCGAGAGCATGGGGCCGCGCCGGGATGTTAGCCTGGGAAATGGAGTACGTAGTTGCCGTTGACGGTTCGCGTATCCCGATTACTTTGAGCGGAAAACAAAAAGGCGCAAACCGAAGTGCCGTCATGGCTGGTGGCGCTTTAGCAACGGGAGCTCTGATCTTCCCCTACTCGTCTCCGGTAGCATTAATATGGGGACTGAAGAAGGGTGACGAAGCAGTGCTTCGTGGCAGCAGAGTGTTTGCGGCAACTGTGCGAACGGAAACTGAAATAGCAGGCATCCAGCCCCGACCGGGCGGCGTTATCTATCGCGATAGAGATACCGTGAAAGCTAGCGCCGCCCCACCCACTAAGACCAACTTCGAACGAGGCTTCGGTCGAAAAGCATCGAACCGCCAATAGCACTAACACCTTAGCTTTTGGCCATTTAGTCGCGCAACCTCACGCGATGAAAAACATCATCACCTACCACGTTCGCCCTGAGAGACGATCACTCATCTGCTTTTGAAGGCCAAAAAGAATCACCAAAAGCGCAATGAAAATCCGCTCAGGCATTTGTGCCTTTGCGGCTTGTAAGACTTGACGCACACCACGCATGGACCACTGATCAGGTCCCTGAGTTGAGCGCTCATATTAAAGCGTTCGTTCTGCCGCAAGTGCTCGCATGCGAGCAGTGTTCAACTTGGACCAACGATATGCCTTCGGTCCGTGCGTTCCCCAAACATAGGTAATTGTTCCGTTATTACGGTGTCTTTAAGAAGTGACTGCCAAGCGATCCGCTGGCACAGACATTGCCAAAAGAAAACCGCACTCGAAAATGTTGCCGTGATCGGCAGTGAGCGATCACTCAGGTCTCCTGGGATGACGCCTGCATTTTATGTGCAATCCTGCCCGAAGAGATTCCATTTAGTCGGGCGCTGACAACAACCCTAACAATCAGGAGCTAAGCAAATGCAAAAGATCAAAAACTTCATCAATGACGAGACCGGTATGGAAACGTTGGAATACGCCGTTATCGCCGGCCTTATCGCGGCAGTAGCGGTTGCGGTTTACAGTGTGGGTTGGGGCCCAGCCCTCGCTACTCGCTTATTGAATGCTACAGCCGCCGGCGAATAGAACAAGTTTGAGAAAGGCGGGTTGCGGCACCAACCCGCCTTTTGCAAACACGTTTCGCGCTTTGTGCGGTGATGCGGAAGCTGGACCGCTCACGCAAGCCCCCTGAACCGGAGATTCCGAATGCTCATTCCCCAGAACATCGCGACTGGCCTGATTTTCATTCCATTGGTATTGAGCATTACTTACATGGATGTGCGTTATCGACGCATTCCCAACAAACAAGTACTCACGATTCTGCTGTGTGGCATTGCGGTAAATGGTTTCTTCGGCGCCTGGCAGGGTCTATTCGCGAGCCTGTTAGGAATGGTTATAGCATTCGCGCTCATGTTTACACTTCATGTCCTCGGGACCCTGGGTGCTGGTGACGTTAAGTTGTTTGCTGCCATAGGCGCGGTCCTGGGTAGTTCTCTCGTTTTGCCGACGTTCGCCATAGTCGCAGTCACCGGGGGCATTCTTGCGATTTGTAAGATGCTCTATGAGCGTCGCGCGGCCTCAACGATGCTGCGCGTGGGCCAGTTCTTCGTCGGTCTTTTACCCGGTCAAACGGTACCTCGCTTGAGCGTCCCATCCGACCCAACTTATACGCTGCCTTATGCGGTTCCAATCTGTTTGGGGAGCGTAGTTTCCTTTTTTCTTTTTCGCGTCTGACGGCGCAATTGCTTTGGTAAAGGGAGAATCACGTTATGCGAAATAAACGGCTCATCATCGCACTTGCCGGAGCAGTGCTCTGCGGCGTGCTCGGCGTGATGCTGATCACGCGATACCTGTCAAACGTTCAAGCCTACACAAGAGATCTTGGCAACGTAGTGGTCGCCAAAGTAGCAATTCCGCTGGGAGAAAAAATTACCACCGAGCATTTGATGTTAGCGTCGATACCGAACGGTTCCGCTCCTGAAGGAGCGTTCCGCAAAATCGACGAGGTGGCTGGTCGGGTAGCAATCACACCCATCGGCGTGCGTGAGACCGTGACCGGCATGAAGCTCGCCCCTGAGGGAGTAGAAGGCGGGTTGTCGGCAGTTATTCCCGAGGGTTACCGAGCGATGACAGTCAAGGTAGATGACATCGTCGGCGTCTCAGGTTTTGTTATGCCGGGTTCTTTCGTCGATATCGTGGCTGTCATAGTCCCGCAGGCGGCGCAGGGGGCTCAGAGTCCTGGCCCGATCTCAAAGATCGTGTTGCAGCAGATCAAAGTGCTCGCCAGTGGTCCAAAACTCGACTCGCCCGATAATCAGCGCGAACCCACGAACGCCAAGTCAGTAACGCTACAGGTTACTCCCGAACAGGCCGAAAGACTTTCACTCGCTGCGAACGAGGGCAAATTACAACTCGTGATGCGCAGCTACACTGATCAGGAAGATTCGCAAACCCGGGGCGTGAATAAACAGGGGTTGCTTGGCAGCGATGCGACCGATGTGCCGGCTCCCAAAGTCGAAAAGAGTGAGCAACCCAAACCTGTGAAAACCAGAAGGCCGGCGCCAATGCGCGTTGCCGTAACCAACCCGGAAATCAAGCCCGCCGCGCAACCAGTTACGCGCAACTCCGTGGAGTTGATCGAGGGCGCAAAGAGACGCGAGGTTGATATGCCTTAACCGGCTAATCGCCTCGTTCGTTTTTAAGATCAGTTTTTCAACCAATAAGGAGTAAAAGCTATGCAGCCCCGTTCTTCCATGCGCAACATCATCGTCGTGCTCTGCGTTTTCGTTTTTGCTTTGCCGCTGAACATCCTCGCTCAGGATATGAACACCACTGCATCTTTTGGCAGTGACTCGAAAGAGCCTATTCCTGTAAACGTCCTGGTCGGCCAGTCACGCTTGCTCACTTTTGACAGGCCCATCGAACGATTCTCCGTATCGAACCCTGAAATCGCCGAGGTTGTGTTGGTCACCTCAAATCAGGTGGTTGTTAACGGCAAGGCCTTCGGCCAGATCAACTTCATCGCATGGGAAAAAGGCTCTGCCCGCTTCGTCGTCTTCGATGTCTACGTGCGCACGAACCTGTCTCTCATCGATTCGCAAATCAGGGCCCTGTTTCCCAAAGATGATATCCGGCTGAGTCAGGCGAACGGCTCGGTGGTTATCTCCGGAAATGTGAGTGATCCGAAGATTGCGGCACAAACTGAGGCAGTGGTCCAGGCGGCTGGATTTAAAACCGTCAACTTACTCGAATCTCCGGTAAAAGACGCGACCCAGGTGCAACTTCTGGTGCGAGTTGCCGAAGTGAGTCGTAACAAAATGCGCGAACTCGGTACGTCCTACGCTTACCAGGGCGCACCGGGATCCGGCGGTTACATAAATAGTGGTGGTCCAAGCTCGTTGGGGGATGTGGCAGGCGGCTTCCTGAGCGGTACCCTTGCGAATACGCTGAACCTGTTCGTAATGGGCGGAAATACGCTGGCCATGATTCGGGCAATGCAACAGCAGGGCGCGTTACGCTCACTTGCCGAGCCAAACCTGATCGCTATGAATGGCCAGGAAGCCAGTTTCCTGGCAGGCGGCGAATATCCTGTTCCCGTGGTCCAGTCCAGCGGGGAGCGAAGCAACGTAACCATTGTTTTTAAGGAGTACGGTATACGTCTCAACTTCAAGCCAACCATTATTGACGAGGATCACATTCGACTGGAGTTAGAGCCTGAAGTTTCTACACTCGATTTTGCTAACGGCGTCAAGTTTGACGGTTTTCTCGTCCCCGGATTGAGAACACGACGCGCAAAGACGGGAATCGAGCTCAGGGATGGTCAGAGCTTCGCGCTGGCCGGCCTGCTCGACAATAACGAAACGCAAACGCTTTCAAAGGTCCCGGGTGTCGGGGATATACCAATCCTCGGAAATCTTTTCCGTTCGAAGCAATTTCAGCGGAACGAAACCGAGTTGATGTTTATTGTCACGGCCCAAATGGTTAAGCCGGTTAACCGCGACGATCTGCCGGCAATCCCCAATGTGGAGAATTTGAAAAATGGTTCGCTACTCGGCGTCGAACCGAAAGGGACAAGCCTTGTTGGACCAAGCGGCTTCATGACGACACCAGGGACGACGGTTGCACCACCAACCAAAACATCGTCACCGGCCACATCTGGTGCCCCGGCATCCAGCGCCCCGGCATCCAGCGCCCCGGCAGCCGGCGCGGGTGCTGAGACGATTGGGAGTGCGGCGCCAGCCGCGGTTAAGTCCATTAAACCTAATCCGCAAAGGTAGTCGTAACGCGGACTGCATAGCTTAGGTCCGCAGCGGCCCCCGTTGCGGACCATTTCTGACTAATTGAGCAAAGGGTTGGCGGTAACGATGAGCAACACGTCATTGAACAAAATGCCACTCGAACATACACGGGCAAAACGACGCAGAGATGAACGGGGCAGCGTCATGATCATGACCGCCATTCTCATGGCCGGCATCATTCTCGCCGTTGGTCTTTGCATCGATATAGCGCGCGTGTACATGGTGCGAACCGAACTGCAGAACGCGGCCGACGCGGCAGCTCTCTCGGCGGCTCGCGAATTGAATTCCGGCGCCAGCGGAATTCAGGATGCGGTCACGCGCGCCACGACTATCGTCAATAGTTATGGATTTAATGATGGCGCCGTGAACGTTGCTGCTGTGGACGTGCGATTCGCCGTAAATCTACATGATGACCCCTACGTCAGCGCTGCTACCGCTGAAGCAAATCCAACAAATATTCGCTTCGTGCAGGTAACGACGCAGAGTGCGGCAACGCCGATGTTGTTTTCGGCGAGAATTCTGGGCGCCAATCATAATGAGTCGCGAACCGCCATCGCCGGCATGTCAGTCGGCATCAACACTATCTGTGACTTCTTTCCTTTCGCGGTAGCGTTGGATGATGCCGATGAGGATGACGAGGAATTCACTCTTCCCGCGCCCAGCAGCACGATGACCCTGAATTTTATTCAGGGTACCGGCAATACGATGACTCTCCATCATCAGGACTACGTGACCCTCGAAGTTCCTGAGATTACCGGCAATGGCGCAGCAGAAACCATTAGATTGGCCGCTGGAGTTACCTCGCTTTGCCAAACGCTAAACGTCAACATTCCTTTTCACGCGACACCCAGTGCAAATCAGAACAACGGACCGAGGCAATTAGCCGACGGTGTTAACACCCGTTTCAATAGGTATGCGAACGGCCCTGGTCAATTAAACCCAACTTCTCATCCACCGGACAGTAACATCAGTGAGGAGATCGACTTCAATCAATACAACAACCGGCTAGTCGTAGCACCACCCAGTCCAAACGGACCTGGCACGGACCAACGGCGCATTCTGATCGTGCCGATTGTTGCACCCGGAACATACACGGGCACTCCGGTGAGTGCTCCCACTATTAAGTTCGGGGCCTTCTTCTTAAAACGACAAGTGCTCGTCGACAATCCGTGCTCGAATGCCGCCAGTGGTTGTGCGAGATTCGAAGTCGAGTGGGTTGAGGAATCCCTGGTAGTTGGTCGTGGCTCCTTCACACCCGGTGGAGGCACTACGAGCCTCACGTTGCCGGTACTTTACCGATGAGGTGCTCAATGGGAAGAACGCGGCTAATAACAGAGGCTGTCAGGATTTTTTTCAGGCGTGAAAGCGGCACTCAAATGATCGAGTTTGCCATTGTGTTTCCCGTGCTCATTCTGCTGTTCGCCGGCACGACTGAGCTGGGTCGATTGTTCTACCAGTACACGACGCTGGCTAAAGCCACCAGGGCCGGCGCACGTTATCTTTCCACCGTGCAAAATGTTGGGACGAGTACCGAACGCCGCAAAGAACGTCGTGATGTGTGGTAATCCCGCCGGCTGCGGCGACGCCGACCCTGTAATCCTGCCGAATTTAACCGCGGACAAGATTGTGGTAACACCGCCCGTAGCAGGAGCTCCGGTGAAATACGTGACTGTTGAAATCGTTAATAATAACTATCAATTTCTAGTGTTCAATTTGAACTTAATGACTGGCGGTACCTTCAACATTCCTCTGACCCCGAGTACCAGAATGAGATACATGGTTAATTGAATAAGGAAGCTACGATGTTACTAAATACATTTTCAAAGACACATCGCAATGAACGCGGCGGCTCCCTAATTGAATTCACCTTCGTGGCCGCGTTTTTTTTCGTGATGCTCGTGGGGATTGTTGCCGCCGGAAATCTCTACTACACGCACAATGCCCTGGTGGAGGCGACACGGCGAGGCGCGAGGTACGCCGTCCTAAACCCAAATGGGAGCACTGCTGCTGTACAAAATGTCGTGGTCTATGGGACGGACACCCCCGTTGAGGGGGCAACCTCACTGATCTATAACCTGCAAACCACCAACGTTTTCGTCGACTACCCCGGAACGGGAATAAACGTGGCCCAGGGTAGGGTCACGGTGCGGATCGAAAACTACACATTTCCATTCGTACTCCCCACCAACACCACTTCAATCACGATGCCCCCATATCGCACAACACTCACGGGTGAGAGCGCTGGATTCATACCGCCCGACATTTAGGAATAGGAACAAGATTACGGGTTTCAAGGAGTAGGTAAAAGTAAACATGCAACAACTTTCGTTTATTACATTAAGCAAAAATCCTGAAGCCTCGAAAGAGATCCGCGATGCGCTGAGCGGAACAGCCAGGGCACGCGTGCTTGCGGAGAGTCAGAATCCGGAGGCGCTGCTCGCCGATGCACTCAGACTTCGGCCTTCCGCAGCCGTCATAGTTTTGGATAGCGACGGAGCCGAAGCCTTCAGTCTCATAAAGAAGCTCAGTTCCTCGGTACCGGAAACAGCCATCATTACGGCTGCAAGTAATGCGTCGCCAACTTTGATCCTCGGCAGCATGCGAGCCGGAGCGCGCGAGTTTTTACAACTTCCACTCATCGCCGACGAGTTACGAACTGTGCTGGATCATGTCGCAGAGTTGCGCACCGCGGAAGAGCAATCACATAAGCAAGGGCGTTTGATAGGTGTCTTTTCAAGTAAAGGCGGAGCAGGCGTTTCGTTTTTAAGCGCCAATCTGGCAGCGGCAATGAACGTCTCGACATTGCTCGTAGACCTGAACCTTCAAGCCGGCGACGCGGCATCTTTCATCGGCGTAACTCCGAAATACTCGTTGGCCGACTTCGCCGCCAATCGAAACCGTCTCGACGATTCACTAATTGGCAGCCTCGTGACGAATCACTCGCCAAACTTGTCGTTACTGGCAGCGCCGTTTGAAGCACATGAAGCTGAAGAGATTACCGTGCAGGACGTCTCCGAAGTTCTTCACCTGATGGCACGGCGACATGAATGCGTAGTTCTCGATCTGCCACACACGTTCGATCCGATCACTATTGCCGCGCTCGATTCAGTGAATGACATCTTGTTGGTGATGACATTGGACATTCCGGGGATTCGCAGTACCAAGCGTGCTCTGAAAGTTTTTGAACGACTCGGTTATCCACGGGGGAAAATTAAAGTCGTCGTTAATCGCTGGAGCAAGAACATCGACGTCGAACTGCAAAAAGTTGAAGCGCACCTGGATGAGCAGCTAATCGGATTTGTACCAAACGATTATCCAAAGGTGATTGAATCGATCAATCTGGGCCAACCGCTGGTACAAAGTCAACCCTCCTCCAAGTTGACACTTGAAATCAAACGCATTGCGTCTCTCGTGCAGGGAAACACGCAGACAAGTTCTCCACAGCCCCGAAAACGATTATTGGGCGCGGTGTTTGGACGGGCGAAAAATAATGGCACGCTCGAATTATCCGCAATGACCGATCCGGCATAACGAATAGGTTGACGATCACAAAAGGAACACGATGGCACTAAGAGAAAGATACATCAAAGATTCTGCCGAAGGCGCCGCCGCGCTCGCAGCCGAAGAAGCCGTCTATGGTAATCAAAGCTTCCAGGAGTTGAAAGCACGACTTCACCGCTCCATCATTACTCGACTCGATTTAACCAAGCTGAATACCCTGGCGCCCGATCGCGTTCGCAGTGAAGTAACGCGGCTGGTCGAGGATTTGCTGGTTGCGGAAAACGTTGCAGTCTCAATCATTGAGCGCGATCGTCTCGTCAGCGAAGTTCATAACGAGCTTTTCGGCCTTGGTCCACTCGAGCCCCTTCTGGCCGACCCGACAATTTCCGACATTCTCGTCAACTCGTACGCGAATATCTACATTGAACGACGTGGCAAGCTCGAAAGAACCGCGATTAGCTTCAAAGATGACGAGCACCTGATGCGAGTCATCGAGCGGATCGTATCAACCGTTGGCCGTCGCATAGATGAGGCCCAACCAATGGTCGATGCCCGTCTCACCGATGGTTCTCGTGTTAACGCTATTATTCCTCCGTTGGCTATCGACGGCCCAGTGCTTTCGATTCGACGCTTCGGGGCAGACCCATTGAAGATGGTGGCCCTGATTGAAAATGGCGCTCTGACTAAAGAGATTGCGATCCTGTTTGAAATGTGCGTGAAAGCCCGTTTGAACATCATCATCTCGGGCGGTACGGGCGCCGGTAAAACGACTTTACTGAACGCGTTGTCCGCTTACATTCCCGGCGACGAACGAATCGTTACGATTGAGGATTCCGCTGAGTTACAGCTCCAACAGCCCCACGTTGTCAGACTGGAAACCCGTCCCTCAAATATCGAAGGGAAGGGCGAAGTCTCGCAGCGAGATCTAGTTAAAAACGCACTGCGTATGAGGCCAGACCGCATAGTGATCGGCGAGGTCCGCGGCGGTGAAGCGATCGACATGCTGCAAGCCATGAATACCGGCCACGATGGATCGCTCACGACAATTCACGCCAATACTCCTCGAGACTCACTGGCGCGACTCGAGACAATGATCCAGATGACCGGAATGAGACTTTCAGATCGTGCAATGCGACAACAGATCGCCTCAGCCGTTGATCTTGTAATCCAGGTTGCGCGACTAACGGATGGCACGCGTCGCATAACTTCTATTTCGGAAGTTACGGGAATGGAAGGTGAAACGGTGGCGATGCAGGAAATTTTCCAATTCGAGCGTGTAGGCATCGACCCGATGGGTAAGGTGTTAGGTAGATTCCGCAATACTGGGCTTCGCCCGCGCTTTGCGGAACGCCTGAAACAGTATGGGATGCAATTGCCGGCGTTCTTCTAGGAGGCACCAACGGGATGTTAATTTCAACAGTCGTATTTCTATTCTTTCTCTTTCTGACTTACGCGCTTTTCCTGTTTATGTCTCGCAACGCCGACGCTCGACAGGTGCGGCTGCAAAAACGAGTTGCCGAGGCGTTGCAGGATTTCGGTTCGCAGGAGAACCCGATACAGATCTCTCGCCAAGACTCAATCGGGGGTCACCCCGCAATCAACCGGCTGCTGGCCTCGCTTGATTTCATTAAAAATCTTGACCGGCATATTCGCCAGGCGGATGTACAAATCACAGTTAGCCGTTTGCTCCTATTCTGTTTCGTTGCGGGAGCGCTCGCGTTTTTCGCGGCATTCCCCGTAATGAACATACTAGTAGCTTCCATTCTAGGCGGGCTCGCGTTCATCCTGCCAATCCTGTACGTGTCGGCGTTGCGAAAAAAACGGCTACGTAAAATCAATGCACAACTTCCCGATACTTTGGACCTCCTGGGCCGCTCGTTATCAGTGGGCCATGCCTTCTCAGAAGCGCTAAATCAAGTCGCAAGCGAGATGCCGGACCCAATTGCGAGCGAGTTTCGCATTGTCTTTGAAGAACAAAAACTTGGCCTTTCAACAAAGGCTGCACTTGACGGGCTGTCCGAGCGCGTTCCCTTAACTGATCTGCGACTCTGCATTACGGCAATGCATATTCAGAGAGAAACAGGCGGCAATCTTGCCGAGATTCTCGAAAAGGTATCGCAGACCATTCGCGAGCGTTTCAAACTGATGGAAGATTTCCGCACATTAACTACAAGCTCCCGCGGCTCTGCCTGGATTCTCTGCGGTTTGCCATTTGGGATCATTTTCTTATTGACCGCTATCAATCCTGAGTACATGGCGATTCTTCTTCACGATCAACGTGGCCACTACATACTTGGGGTCGCAGCCATACTTCAGATCCTTGGCATGATCACGATAAAGAAAATTCTGGCAATACGAGTTTGAAGCGAGAACTGAAATAGAGGGGTCAAAACGATGATATTGGCGCTAATCGTTATTTTAACTTTTACGGGACTGGCACTCATGGTGATGAGTCTCTATTGGATTTTTGCTCGTCCCGCGAGCACGATGAATGCCCGCCTGGACAGCATCGATCCCTCGCTCACCTTCGTAGAAAACAACCCTATGACGGTGATGGCTGAGCGAGTGGCTGAGCCACTCAACCGCATCATTCCGATCTCGGCCATTGAAGCACTGAAGATTCAAAAGCAGTTGCTGCAGGCCGGCTATCGTTCTCCAGACGCGGCGACCGCGTTTCGCGCGATTCAGGTCACGCTCTTCGTCGCCCTACCGAGTTTCGTGATGACGGCGTGTTTCGTGCTGAATCGCGGGTTGAGTGAGTTTGCTATGTTCGGCTTGATTGGAGCGGCGCTGGGATTCTACCTTCCCCGTTATGTTCTTCGTAAGATGATTAAGGGCCGCCAGCAACGAATCACGTGGGGTCTCGCCGATGCAATGGATTTAATGGTGGTAGCGGTTGAGGCCGGCCTGGGTCTTAACGCAGCACTCAATCGAGTAGGCGAAGAATTGAAAACCTTGCACCCTGACATGCATTCTGAGATCGAACTGGTCAATCTCGAGATTCGAGTTGGGCGCAGCCGTGAGGAGGCGTTGCGCAATTTAGCCGAGCGTACTGGAGTTGACGACATTCGCAGCTTCGTAGCTTTGCTGATCCAGGCTGATCGCTATGGATCGTCTATTGCCAAGGCAGTACGAATTTTTGCGGAGTCGCTCAGGACGAAGCGACGACAGCGGGCAGAGCAGACTGCGCAAAAGGCCGCGCTAAAACTCCTGTTCCCTCTTACTTGTTTCCTCTTTCCAGTAATCATTCTCGTAGTGCTTGGGCCAGCACTGATGAACTTGTACGACGTCCTGTTCAAGTGACGCTGTAGAGTCACAACCACGCAGACTGCAAAAGGAAGAACCGATGCTCAAACGTATATTTATAGTTATCTTTCTGATCATTACTTTGGCAGTCGCTATTCTGCCGGGCCAGCCAGTTCATGGGGTTGTCTTCACCCCCGACGAGTTAGCCACGCTTACCTCTAACGATGCGCAGGACACCTCGAGCGCTGAAAAATCGAAGTCAGATGGCAACGGCTTCGTTCGGGCTTTAAAGTCGCCCTTCTCGGCTCTGGGCCGCCTTTTTGGCGGTAAGAAGAAAGACGACAAATTACAGCGGATCTCCGAAGAAGGACCTCCGACGATTTGAGAGCGCCCCGGCACGCGCCGTCACTGACGCTCGAGTGACGACTAAAGAAACCGCGGAAGAGGAGAAAGCCTTGACGGTTGCTCCCAGCAGCAGTGATTACTCTGTGCACCTCAAGAACGGACGTGACTTACTGAATGCCGGCGACTTAAATGGCGCGATCGCGGAATTATCACGCGCCGCCTCACTGAATGAGAAATCCGGCGAGCCCAGGAATCTTCTGGGTGTTGCTTACGAGACCAAGGGGTTGCGCGCGCGCGCGCTGGATTCGTTCAAAGCAGCGGTTCAGGCGGACAAAAACAACGCGGAGTACCTGAATAACTACGGCTTCCTGCTAATTAAGAACAACGATTTTGAGGACGCCACAAAATATCTGAAGCGCGCGACGAAGCTTTCGCCGGATGATGCGCGCATCTGGAACAATCTCGGTCTGGCCCAATCTCAGCGGGGAAAATTTGACGATGCGTTCCAGAGCTTTGTTCGCGCTGGTGGTGACTTTAATGGTCACATGAATATTTCCGCGCAACTGATGGCTCGTGGATTATGCGAAAGACGCGATCAAGCACCTTGAGAAGGCCCAAACGCTGCAACCCAATTCAGTGGATGTGCTCGCGACGCTACGTTAATCTTTATAAGATGACCGGGAGACTTTCGGATGCTGAGGCTGCACGGCGTTCGCTGATGGCGCTGGGAACTTTTGCTGACGCAAACAAATAGCCTCAGACGAGGAACTGTGGCGGAAATAAACCGGAGAAGAATATGGGCAACCTGAGCTTTTTATCACGTGCGGAGATTGAAAGTCTTGGTCCACCCACACCGGAAGAACTCGATGAAACCGGTGTGTCTCAATCGTTTCTGCGTGACCTCGCTCTCAAGCACGTCGCGTCGCTGGCAAATCCCACCACAGCCTCCGTCGCTGAAAAACTTCATCTGCCTCTCGCCCTTACCGACGAATTGCTGTACCAACTCTATCGTGAAAAGCTGATCGAAATTCGCTTGCAAAGCGCGCTCGGCCAAACACGCTATGCAATGCTGGACCACGGGTGGGAGCAGGTGATGCGCTTGCAGGCCCATTGTGGATACGCCGGTCCCGCGCCCGTTACTCTGAACGACTACAGCTACATGATGAGGCTCCAGGCGACACCGTCGCAGCCGGCTTCAATGAGTGCCGTACGCACGGCGTTTCGCGATCTGGTGCTGCCGGATTCACTCCTGAACACGCTCGGTTGCGTCATCAACTCTCGTTCTTCACTTTTTCTGACTGGTTTACCGGGCACCGGCAAAACGGCGGTGGCCGAAAGAATGAACGCAGTGCTTACCGGAACTCTCTGGATCCCTTATGCGATCGAGATCGACGGCCAGATCATCCGCGTTTATGACGCTCACAGCCATAACGCGACGCTCGGAACCAACTGTGCCGAACGAGTTCGATCGCCGCTGGATCCGGATCGAGCGACCGATGATCATCGTGGGCGGTGAACTCACGCTGGAGAATACCGACCTCGTCTGGTCTGAATACTCGCGTTTTTATGAAGCTCCGTTCCAGATGAAATCAAACGGCGGAACACTGATCATCGACGAACTGGGCCGGCAACGCGTTTCGAGTCGCGACCTGCTTAACCGCTGGATCATGCCCCTGGAAAAGCGAGTTGACTTTTTGACGTTGCATAGTGGCAAGAAAATCGAAGTGCCCTTTGAGCAGCTTGTAGTATTCTCAACCAATCTCGACGAAAAAGAATTTATCGATGAGGCTTTTCTGCGGCGGATGGGATATCGAGCGCGGCTTGAGTTGCCGACGCCCGGCGCATACGGCGAAATCTTCAGGCGCGCCGCTGCTTCGAGAGGGCTGGCTGTAGACCACGCGAGCGTGAGTTACCTGCTCCATAAGTACGGCCAGGAAGGCCGCCCAATGAAGTGCTGTGAGCCGAGGGATCTGCTTGAATCGGATTTCCGATATTTGTTCGTTCGAGGGCCGCCCGCTGCAACTTTCGCCGGCATTGATCGACACGGCCTGGGGAAACTACTTCGGCACTGCGCATGCCTTTGGGTCGTACCAGGAATGCCGCGCGAGCGCAGGCAGTCGCTGTCTAACTGGCAATTTCGGCTTGACGTGAAATAGTTATTTATAATGATCAGAAGTTACTTCACATCCGCTGTTTTAACCACTCTTTTGCTCCTCGTCACATGTACGTCTCTCGTCGCGCAACGCTGCTCCTGAGCCCGCCGCGCAAACCGGTGAGGTCATTGGTAAGCGAATCTTATTTGCTGACGGCGCAACAATGGACGTCGACGACGCATGGAAACAAGGCGACACTGTCTGGTACCGCCGTAAGGGAACTTCTCAAAGCAGCGATCGCGAGGTTCGAAAGATCGAAGACCGGTACAAAGAAACCCCGGCCACGACCCCAGGCTGCCACCGGCATAAGACTGCTCCGGTAACAAAGACTGTTGAGCCAAAAGCTCCGCCTGTTGCTGTGGCCACCTGGATTCATCTTGTTGACGGTGCTCGTCTGCGTGTTGATGAAGTCAGAGAAGTTGCTGACGGCGCATGGTACAACCGCGACAAAGTAACGATTTTCCTGGACCGCGAACGTATTGCTCGCATCGAACGTGAACAACCTGACGCCGCCGACGGTCGGCGCCGGCAGGCTGGAAACAGCATGGCTGGTCCTCCGGCAATGCCTCAATCGATCAACTGATCAGAACCAATGCCACACGTTTTCAGATCGACCCCTACCTGGTGTTCCTGGTGATCGAGCAAGAATCGCATTTCCGCACTCGCGCGGTGAGCCCAAAAGGCGCCCAGCGGACTGATGCAGTTGATGCCTGGTACAGCTCGCCGTTTCGGCGTAAGGCGTCCATTTGACGCGGCTGAAAACATTCGCGGCGGCACTCAATATCTGAAACAACTCCTGACGATGTTCAATGGCCGGGTAGATCTGGCGCTGGCGAGTTATAATGCGGGCGAAGGCCGGGTCCTCGGTTATGGCAATCGGGTGCCCCCTTTCAAAGAGACGCGCGACTACGTAAAGCGCATTAGCAGCCGCTACCGCAATCATTCGATTCAGAACGAATCGCGGCCGGGTGCTAAAACACCACGGCGTCGCCAATAGGAAAGAGGAAACAATCATGAAGCGTTTTCTATTGAGCCAAGTCTCCTCATTGTTCTCTGGCTTCTCGATAAATTGCCCGTTCCGGCGTGGGGACAGATCCGCAACAATGCGCCACTCACGAATGCCTCCATAGTCAAGCTCGTTAAAGCAGGCTTCAAAGAGAAGTCGATAATCACCATTATCGCTTCGCGGCCTGTCAGTTTCGATTTGTCGACTGACCGAATCATCGAACTCAAACGCACCGGCATCAGCGAAAAAGTGATCCTCGCGATGATGGCTCGCCAGGAAGGAGTCGAATTTTCTGATGAGGCCTGGGGCGATGAAGAGTTTTTCAATCAGTCCAGCAACCCGACTAAAGATCCCACGAAAACCGACAACTCGAACGACGGTAGCAGCGCGGAAATCTTCGGCTCCAGTGGCGGCAGCAAAGGCTCGACCAGGACGCGCGGCGGCAATGGTTCGTCATCGGGCGATACTGATAACGACCGGCTCGGCCACGGTGCGAATTCTGCGGCCACCGACCGAGGCTGGAGCAGCAGCAACAAAACTCGAGAAGACAAAAAGCCTGACGAATGATTCGATTTGCGAACTCGTTGAGGCGGGGTTTTCCGAAGGAACGATCATCCGCCGGATCGAGCAATCACCAGTTGAGTTTGATCTCTCGGCGGCGAAGATCGAGGAGTTGCGCAAACGCCGCGTTAGCGAAAAGATTTTGACAGCGATGAAGGCCGCAATGGGCGATGAGTCGAGCAAGTAGGAAGTTTCTCTGTGCAATCTCTGTGTTCTCTGTGTCTCTGTGGTACCGGACGACGAACATTCACCGAGTACAGAGAACACGAGTTGCACAGAGAAACACGAACTGGAAATTTGCGGTGATTGAGTGTTTCTGAGTTTCAGATGATCTGCATCAGCAGGAGTAGATTGCGAGCAATTGTGCTGCTGTTATCTCTGGCGGCACTTTTCTTATTGCCGCACGACTTTGTCACCAGTGCGCAGAAGCGGACCTCGCCCCGCGCTGCAAAACCAAAACCAACTTCCCGATCCAACGCTTCGCCAACGCCAAAATCCGCGGCCGTCGATACACTTGGTGCGCCGCCACCCGTGCCCACTTTGCGGCAGAAACGTGAAGACCAGGAAGTTACTCCCGGCGACGTCATTTCAGTAAATACCACCGAAGTCATGATTCCGGTGACCGTTCGCGACGCAAGTGGCCGCCTGGTAAGCGAACTGACGCGTAACGACTTTCGCGTTTTCGAAAACGATAGCCAGCAACCATTGAGCGATCTCGCGTTGCGCCAGGTGCCGGTTGATGTCGTGTTGATGGTTGACTCCTCGTCGTCAGTGGCAGGCAATCTGGACGATTTCCGGCGCGCCGCCGATAGGCTTTGCCGATCGGCTGGCGAAGGATGATCGTCTCAGTCTCATCAAGTTTGACGATCGGATTGAACTCTTACAAGACTGGACTCAAAGTCGTTTTCAATTGCGGCGCGCGTTGAACCGTATCGAACCGGGAATGTTCACCCGCTTCAACGATGCTCTCATGCTTGCTTCACACGAGCAATTTGGCACAACCAAATCACGTCGAGCTGTGATCGTGTTGTCAGACGGCATCGATAGTGGCCGTGGTACTTCGACACTGGAGACAGCCTTACAAGCACTCTTGCGAGCACAGGTGAGTGTATACGTCGTGAGCAACACTGAAATCTCTCGGAGTTCGAAACGAGCCGAGTTGGACGCCTTAATGGGAGGCTCGACCGCGGCGGTCCGGTTCAATCAGCTCCGCATCGACGATCTGCGCGAAGGACTTCGCGTTTTGGATTTAAGCGAGCAGATGCTTGCACAACTCACTGCCGCCACTGGTGGTCGTTTGTATAAACCACAAAGTTTTGCCGGGCTTGAAGCCACGTATGCAGAGGTGGCGGAAGAGCTGCGTCACCAGTATGCGCTCTACTACACGCCTTTGAACAAAGCGCGTGATGGAGGTTTCCGCCGCGTCCGCGTGGAGACAACCAACCCCGCTTACAAAAGCCATACTCGCGTCGGCTATTTCGCTCCGAAATCATAAATGCTTCCGAAAGTCTATTCTTGACTTCTCTGTGTAATCTCTGTGTTCTCTGTGCCTCGGTGGTTAACTTACTGGCAGTCTGACACCACAGAGACACCGAGGATGCAGAGATTAGCGCAGTTGAAGACTGACGTATACTCTATTGAGTACCAGCCAGAAAATCACGAGCCAGTTCAACGGACTCTCTTATCCGAGCAATGGATCGATCTCGCGGCTTGTTTCGACAATGCGGCTTATGCTTGGCCGCGACCGCCTTGTTAATTATTTTTATTGATCCTTCCGAACCGGATCGTTACCCAGACTTACTTACATACTTCTCGCGCTCTACACAATCTACAGCGCCTTAATTCTGTAGTTTATCGCGTCCGTCGTAGCGATATCGTCCCCGCGCAATACATGCACTGGCTCGACATGGTCTGGTATCTGGTGCTGATCTGGTTTGAGCAGCAGCACGAGCAGTATTTTTTCAATTTTTTATTTTTCGCCATCCTCGTGGCTTCTTTCGGTTGGGGTTACAAGGCCGGCTTACGGCTAACTCTCGTTTCCGCCGTTCTCTTCACCGCTGGTAGGTGTTTTGACTGCCCCACGCGCGCCGGAGTTTGAATTGAATCGACTGATGTTGCGGCTCATTCAATTGCTCATACTCGGTTACCTGATCTCGCGTTGGGGTGGATTCAGAATCAATTTGCGAAACCGCTTGCAACTGCTCAAGGACGTTACGGTTTTTTCCAATCCACGATTCGGAATCGATCGCACCATCAATGCTGTTCTGGAAAGTCTTCGTGCTTTTTACGATGCGGACAGTGCTCTGTTGCTGGTTGCTGCTAAAAGCGGGGCAGAGTCGTACCAGATGTATCGGATCAGGCGCGGTAGCCAGGCAACCGGAGCGTCACCGCCGGTGATAGGAAGCGGAGGCGGCGGCTTTGTTCCTCCAGCCTTCGCCACGCCAGGCAGTGATTCACCACAAAGATGGGCAGGGGCAAACGTTATTTTTCGATCTTGACACTCGCCAGTTCACTCCCGGGCGATTCGGCAATCAGCGATCGAGTGGCAAGCGCGCTGGAAACCACGAACTACTTGTCTGTGCCTGTCCACAATCGTCAATGAACCGATCGGCCGGTTGTATATATGTGGCGGACCGTCATCGTTTCGATAGTTCGGCCATGGATTTTGTTCTCCAGTTGATGGACCATATAACTCCATTAATGGAGAATATCCGGCTCGTCGACAGTCTCGCATCGGATGCTGCCGAACAGGAGCGTCAGCGCATCGCGCGTGATATTCACGACAGCGTTATTCAACCGTACGTCGGATTGCAACTAGGCATCGCCGCACTCGCGCAGAAACTTCGCGGAGGAAACACAGACGTTCTTGACAATGTCGAAGAACTTCTGAACCTCACGAATCAGGAATTGATTGAAATGCGGCGCTATGTGTGGGGATTACGAGCAGGTGAGGAGCGCCGGGACGTGCTTTTACCTGCGATTCAACGATTTGTCACCAGATTTGCTTCGGTTACCGGCATCAACGTTGACGTGAAGGCGCGCGGCAAAATCGAAGTCAATGATCGTTTGGCCGCAGAACTATTTCAGATCGTGGCGGAAGGATTGAGCAACGTCAGACGACATGCTCTTTGTAACGAAGCTCGAGTGGAAATAGCTTGTGAGGAAGGCAGGTTCTTGCTGGAGATAAAAAATCGCCGTCCGGACGTAAGCGGCAATCCGGTTAACGGTGGAGACGTTCACGACGAGAAAACTATGTTCACTCCTCGCTCGATCGCGGAGCGGGCGGCAATGCTTGGAGGCAAACTAAAGTGTCTATCGACGATAACAATTACACAGTGGTAGCAGTCACGATTCCGCTATAGCGCAGAGCTTGAGCAATCGCTTGACCTGCATGATAATCCGTACGACTCTTCGAATGATCTGTGATGTTAACTTCGACACCGCTGACAATGGAGCTTCCCAAACCCATTCGCATCATGATAGTTGACGATCACGTCGTCATTCGCAGCGGTTTGCGCATGTTGATTGAATACGATCAGCGAATGCAGCGTAGTGGCTCAGGCCGGAAACAAGGCTGAAGCGCTCGAGCATGCCGCAAGCGAACGTCCTGACGTGATCATTCTCGATCTCGTTCTGGGTGAGGAAGATGGACTTTCGTTTCTGCCGGAGCTCTGCGAGACGAGTCCCAAGTCACGTGTGCTCGTGTTGACCGGAGTGCAAAATCCGGACTCACATCGCCGCGCTATTCGCCGCGGTGCGATGGGTATCGTGTTGAAGGAACATGCGGCCGATCAGCTTCTGAAGGCGATCATGAAGGTTCATGAGGGCGAAGTCTGGATCGAAAGATCGATGATGGGCAGCATGATCCAGGAGTTTCAATAAGCCGCCGCTTGTCGATCCTGAGAGTTACGAAGATTGAGTCTTTGACCGACCGGGAGCGCGAGGTGATTGCGCTGATCGGCGAAGGTCTGAAGAATAAGCAGGTTGGCGAACGACTGTTTATCAGCGAGACGACCGTAACCCACCATCTCAGCTCGGTTTTTTCAAAGCTCGAAGTTTCAGACCGGCTCGAACTCATCATTTACGCTTTCCGTCACGGCCTCGCCAAGATGCCGAAGTAAATATGAGCGGGGGCAAGCCCCTCTTCCTGACTTGTTCCTGCTTGTCAGGTTTCACTCTCCATTCGGGGTTTTACGCTCCAATTAGGTAACCAGTCAGACTAGAACAAGTCAGGAAGGGTGGCTTGCCCCCGCTGTTGGGCTGAGTTAAAGAGTGGCATAATCCTGCCACTACATCCCACTTAAAAACCCCAAGTTTCTGCCAGTGAAATGGGCAACTACCTCCGTTGTCATCGAATTGCAATGTGTTCATAATCGAAAAGTTGAAATCCCAACAACTGTCGAACTGATGTGTCCCATCACGGATGACTCTTTCGACACTCTTCACGCCTACCCCGGTTTGAAGAACGCTTTGGAATAGCTGGATGGTTTGAAGCCTGCTGCAGCAGCGCTACTCCTACCAATCCACCGGCAACCAACTTGAGGACGTCTCCTACGGAGACGACTCCGTTCGCAGCCGTCCCTCAGCAAGCAGGAAGGAGCTTTACATGTCCCCGTTAAGTAGTTTTCGCAAACTAGCAGTCTCACTGGCGATGTTTGCAGTGGTCGCTCTCGGTTCGGCTCTCGTGGCCAACGCCAATGCAGTGGTCATCGACGTTCCAAACCCGGGCCTGAGCCCAACGCCTGGCCCATACGCTACCGTCACCTATGTTTTGAACGGCGGCAATATCGACGTAACCGTCAACATGGCCCCCGGTTTTCTTGCCTTTGGCGAGGGCAACGGTAACAACGGAATCTTCGGATTCAACATTGTAGGCAGCACTACCGGATTGAGCGTTACCGGAATGCCGGCCGGATTTACCGCCAACCTCGGCGGCGGTCAGATGGATGGCTTTGGAAATTTCGAAGTCACGCTCAGTTGCTGCAATCCCTCGAATGCAGTCAGCAGTTTCAGTTTTACCGTGAGCCGAACAGGTGGGTTTTCATCGGCAAGCGATCTATTCGAAGCGAATAGTAACGGATCACATTTCGCGGTCCACATCGCGCCGTCGAACGGGAATCCTACCGGATTCGCTACGGATGCAAACGTGCCGGAACCCACGAGCATGCTGCTTCTGGGATCGGGCCTGGTGACACTCGCGGCCACCTTGCGAAAACGTTTGAGAAAGCAGTCAGAGGATAATTGAAAGTTTAAGAGCCTCATGCAAGAGCGGTTGCTGGCTGACGGATTGACTGTCAGCAAATCCCAGCCAGCACCAATGAGGCCGGTGGAGAAAAGGGTACGGAGAAAGATAGTACTGGTAACCCCGACGCCCAACCCTCAATGCTGACACTCAAAAGCGTATCCGGCCGCCTCAGGAAACTTTTTCGTGGCCGTGATGAGATAACAGAACGAACCGCGGTTTCGCCAAGTGGCCAGGAACCGGAGTCTCGCAATCTGCTCGTAGTCGACGACGAAGAATCGATCTGTTTTTCGATGAGTGAATACTTCTCGCAGCACGGCTTCAAAGTTGACACCGCGCGCGAGATTGAAGAAGCAGAAGGCCTTATTAAGGCCAGGAATTACAAGGTAATTATTCAGGATTTACGACTGGGTGTGGCGCGCCGCCCCGACGGGATTGAGATTATCAAATTCGTCCATAAACGAAATCCCGACACGCGCATAGTCGTATTGACCTCCTACGGGTCACCTGAAGCAGAGGCAGAAGCCCGCCGCGCCGGTGCGGACGCGTTTTTGCGCAAGCCGAAACCTCTGTCTCAGGTGGCCCAGGTGGTTCAGGGTCTGATCGAGTCGCCCCGCACACGTACTCTCCGTGCGTGATCGTTGGAAGAGTTACCAACGCCTGCACACATTCGCAGGCACCCTTAACTTATTGGCGCAGGATCCGGCCCAGGCCCAGAACCAGGGTCCTGCGTTATGGAAGGATTCCGAAGGATTCACCGGGGACTGGTTAATGAGAGGGCGGTTCCCGGTAGTCTACCCGACCGGACCTTCCAGGGAGGGCTCGGCAAACCCGAGCCCTCTACCTTTCTCAGTTCGCTCAACTGCTCGCCAGTGAGCAGTTCTCACGAGTAGATCTTCTTTGTTGATCCAACACAACAACCGCAGTTTTCACATTTAAGTTCAACTCCTACTTAGACTTTTCCAGTTTGAGCTCGACGAAGAATCGAGGCGAGATTTCTGGCCCGGTGATTGCTGATTGCTCGGCACACGAAAACTGCGCTCGTCGAGTTTGGTTTATTCCTCTCGTGCGAAAGGATCGAGGCCGCGTGCGGAAACGATCCATCCTTTCCAGAGCCTTGCAAAGCAGTTGAGTAACGTGCCCGGAACTTTGGCTGGTGCTGTTTGGAACAGCGCCGGACAACGCAATTGTTATTGACCGTCTAGCCATCAGGAGTCAGATCAAATGAGTTCTCCCACACGCCCCCGCTCGGTTATCCGTTCGCTCTCCACCAGAACAATTCGCATAGCAATTCTTGTTGCGATTGCAGCGACGGTGTTGTCGTCAACAAACTCTTTCGCCGAACCGTTTAGCCGGAAACTTTTTGCAGGCGCTGCGGCGATCATAAGCGGCGGGCAAATAGCACCCGCGAATCACAGCGTCTCGTCGCACGTGGAGGAAGCAGCGCCAGCCGAAACTTCCGCCATGAACGTCCAACGTCGCGGCCACACAGCGACACGCTTATCCGATGGGCGCGTTTTGATTGCGGGCGGTGAGAACGGTAGCGAAGTCCTCAATCAAACTGAACTGTATGACGCAACGGCTGGAACGTTCACCGCCGCCGCTAACATGGACGCGTCGCGCACGGATCACACCGCCACGTTGCTCGCCGACGGCCGTGTGCTGATCGCCGGTGGACGAAACGGCGCCGCGTCGCTCGCAACCACAGAGATCTTTGACCCGACAACGGGCGTTTTCACCAACGGCCCGTCAATGAGCGTCGCACGTGCAGGTCACAGTGCGACGCTTTTTAATAATGGCCGCATGTTTCTCGCCGGCGGCGACTCAGCCGGAAGCGCCGAAATTCTCGATCTCGCGGCAGGAGCCTCTACCGCTGCGGGCACGATGGGTGTTGCGCGTTCGATGCACTCCGCGGCGTTGCTTCAGGACGGTCGCGTGATCGTCGTTGGCGGACGTGACTCGGGTGGAAATGCGCTCAGCTCGGGCGAAATCTTTGACACGCCGGCTTCTTCGTTTTGGACAATCGACAATGCGCTGAAAGTCGGTCGCGTGCGTGCTCACTTGCACGTGCTGTTCGACGGCAAAGTTCAGATCATGGGCGGCAGTCACGACGGTTCGATGGAGCTCTACGATCCGCTCTTTGAAGGTTTTGGCGGTTACGCACACGTGCTTCCTGAGAGTGATCCTTGTGCCGGCCTGCCTGCGCAGATTCTCGGCTCGCGAACGCGCGCCGCGCTCTTTCACGCCGGTCACGCTGATCCTCTCTTCGATCGCTCAGGCCACACGATCACCGAGTTGAATGGACAAGCGCTCGTGCTTGGTGGTGCGAACGGGAGTGGCGCCGTGCTCAGCTCGAGTTCGGTGGTACCGAGTTCAGCGGCGGCGATCAGCACTGACAAAATGGACTATTCGCCCGGTGAAGTAGCGACGATCACGGGTCGAGGTTTTCAGCCCGGTGAGGTTGTCAGAGTCAAGATTCACGAAGATCCGCACACACCGCAGGAGCGCGGTTTCGACGTGACCGCGGATGCTGATGGTAATTTTAGTGGTGAGTACCTGGTCCAGGAATACGATCTGGACATGAAGTTTATCGTGGGCGCGCGTGGTTTGACTTCTGGTCGAACGGCGCAGACGACGTTTACAGACTCGAATCCACAAACGATAACGATAGCGGCGCCAACGAGCGTCACGGTCATACAAGGTGGAACCGCCGTATACGGCAATCAAACGTTGACCGTTGGGGGTAACAACAACCCGTGCACCGTCACGTTCAGCGTAACGCCCGCGCTTCCCGCCGGCGCCACGCCGGTTTGGGGCACGAATCCGGTTATAACCACGGGCGGAGTACACGTCACCAGCTTTAATGTCACGACTACCGCGGCAACGCCGACGGGCACCTACACCTTCCAGGTGACAGGCACGAACAGCGGCGCCGGATGTCAGGGACCTGGTCCAACGGCCAGCAGCACTCTCACCCTGATCGTTAACTCAGCGACAGTCAACACCACGACGGCGGTTACCAATGCTACTGCGACGTACGGCGATGCGTCCGTAACGCTCAACGCGACGGTAACACCGGCGAGCGGCCCTGCGGTCAACAACGGATCTGTCACGTTCACCGTCAAGCAGGGTGCAACCACGATCGGCGCCGCGACGACGGACACGACTGTCGTTGCCGGTGCGGCGAGCATTAACTATTTATTGCCCGCCGGAACCGATGCTGGTCCATACACGATCGAGGCTTCGTACGCGCCTGGCGCCGGTTTTAATGCCAGCAATGGTACGGGCTCGTTGACTATCAACCAGCGTGCGATCGAAGTCACCGCTGACGCAGGACAGTTTAAGATTTACGGCGACGCCGATCCGGCAGCTTTCACTTACTCAATCACGAGTGGCTCACTCGTTTCGCCCGATGCTTTCACGGGAGCGCTAAGCCGCGTAGCCGGCGAGAACGCGGGACTCTACGCGATTACAATCGGCACCCTCGCCATCAATGACGGCAATGGTGGCAACAACTACAACCTGACCTTTATCTCGAACAATTTCGAGATTAAGAAACGCGCCGCCACCTGGACGACTAACCCGGCGAGCAAGACCTACGGTGATGCCGATCCGTCGCCATTAACTACCGGCAGCGGTTCCAACTTCGTCGCCGCTGACAACGTCACGGCCACTTACACACGCGTGGCCGGCGAGAACGCCAGCCCGCCGACTTATCACATCACCGCGACGCTGAGCGCCACGCCGCTAGCAGCGCTCGACAACTACATCATCACCAACGACGGAGCCGAGTTCACCATCAACAAACGTCTCGCCACCTGGACCACAAATCCCGCGAGCAAGACCTACGGTGATGCCGATCCGTCGCCACTCAGCACCGGCAGCGGTTCCAACTTCGTCGCGGCTGACAACGTCACCGCTACCTACACACGCGTGGCCGGCGAGAACGCCAGCCCGCCGACTTATCACATCACCGCGACGCTGAGCGCCACGCCGCTCGCAGCCCTCGACAACTACATCATCACCAACGAGGGCGCTGAGTTCACCATCAACAAACGTCTCGCCACCTGGACCACGAATCCCGCGAGCAAGACCTACGGTGATGCCGATCCGTCGCCACTCAGCACCGGCAGCGGTTCCAACTTCGTCGCGGCTGACAACGTCACCGCTACCTACACACGCGTGGCCGGCGAGAACGCCAGCCCGCCGACTTATCACATCACCGCCACCCTCAGCGCGACACCGCTCGCAGCACTCGACAACTACATCATCACCAACGAGGGCGCCGAGTTCACCATCAACAAACGTGCGATTCAGGTAACAGCAACAGCCGGGCAGTTCAAGATCTATGGTGATGCGGATCCGGCCTTCGCATACACGATCACGAGCGGCTCGCTGGCCTTTAGTGATTCATTCACGGGCGCTCTAAGTCGAGTTGGGGGACAGAACATCGGCCTTTACGCGATAACGCTGGGTACCCTCGCGATTAACGATGGGAACGGTGGCAGTAACTACAACCTGTCACTCGTAAGCAACAACTTCGAGATCAAGAAGCGGCCCATCGCGATCAAAGCCGATCCAAAGACCAAGACGTTTGGCGATCCCGATCCGGCGTTCACGTATCAGATCACGAGCGGCTCGCTCGCATTCTCCGATATGTTCACCGGGGCCTTAACCCGCGATCCGGGAGAACTCGTCGGCACTTACGCGATCAAGATCGGAACCCTCGCGATCAACGACGGTAACGGAGGCGCGAACTATACGCTTACCTACACCGGCGACAATCTCACGATCCTGACCGCGTGCAGCGTGTTCAACGGCTTCCTCTCGCCGATCGGCGGCGCGGTAGAGTTTGGCACCGGCGGCAGCTTTACGGATCCGGTGCGAGCATTCAAGCTCAACAGCACGATTCCCGTGAAGTTCAACGCGATCTGTTTCGGCACTCCTTTGATCACCGGCATCCACACGCTTCAGGCGATCAAATACAGCAACTCGACCGATTCGGATCCGGCGATCGACGCAACGCCGACAGACGCGGCCACGACCGGAAACCAGTTCCGGTTGACGGGAACAGAGTGGCACTACAACCTGAGCACGAAGGGACTCGGCAATAGCGGCCACGGCACCTGGTTACTCAAAGCGACACTCTTCGACGGCAGCACTTACAGTGTTTGGGTTTCAGTGAAGAAGTAAGTTCACAACCATAAACGCCACAAAGGCACAAGAAGCACAAGCCTGAACAAGGTTTTGTGCTTCTTGTGCCTTTTGTGGCGTGAGAGTCTTAGACGAACATACGCACGACGACCCACGCAATGATCAGACTCACGAATCCACCTGAGAAAGTGAACGCGCGTTCCGCGGGTTGACTCTTGCGCTGCATCCACGCGCGCATGATCACGACGCCGCATTTCCAACCGTCGTGTTGGTAAAGCGGAAGAATATTGCCGGCGGCAAGCAGGAAGTTGAGCCAGCCAAACATCGTTCCGTAGGTGAGGAAGCCGGCTATGAGGTTGAAGACAATTCCTGCGAGATGCACGGCAAGTTGAGCGCGGAGGGATCGTTGTTTGAGGGCCGTTCCATCGAGCATCACAAACGAGCCGATCGGTATCGCGCGCAAATTGAAGCGAATGCTGCCGATACGAAATCCAACGAGGCGAGGACCCATTCCCAGGCCCAGCTCAGAGGCTGCAACGCGGCACAAACGAGCTGCCAGTAGATGGCCCAACTCGTGAATAAGCATGGCGAGCGCCGCGAAAACTATTAGTGAAAGAATCAATGACATAGTGCAAAGCCGGGCGTGGCGGTAACCTGCCCGCGACTCCGCCTTCAACACTCATGCCGGGTCAGTTTTATTGGAAAATTAGACGTTTGTGCTGAGGTGGTGACGAAAATTGTGAGTGTAAAAGAGCCACAAAAAGGCACATAAGGCACATATAAAAATTAAGGGCGCAAGAAGCATTGCCTCTTGCGCCCTTGTTGTTACGCGATGCGAAGATTTAGAAAACGTAGCGCAGTGCAAACTGCATCACGCGTCCAGCCTTTGTCTCGCCGAGTGGCGCCTGGGTCCGGTCATGTTTCCGAATCCCGGCGGTGGATTGCCGCCAAAGATAAACGGATCCGTGGTCAGACCCGTGCCATTAAAGCCCGTGAGTCGCTGCGTGTTTGTAACGTTGAAAACTTCCCAACGGAAGGTTAATGCATGTCCTTCCCAGGGCATTCTGAACGTCTTGTGCAAACCCATGTCGAGACTGAAGTATCCCGGATAGCGCAACGTGTTGCGATCGCCGGCTTCACCTGGACGCGGATCACGAAAACTGCGGAATGTGTCAGTCGGATCTGCAAACAGGTTTGGTTCACCGTTGACATCACCAGGCGACGTCTCAACCGGACGAACCGCAACCATGCCCGAAGAGATCTGCCAGTTGGTGGCCCAACGTTGGAACGCGAAAGGACGCGTCGTGCCGGTCGGCAAGCCCGAGTTCCAACGGAAAATTCCGGTCATGTCCCAACCGCCAAGGATCCGTTGGTGATTTTTCCGGCGTCCGTCAGGAACTTCTTGCCGCGGCCGAATGGCAAACCGACGAGCCAGTTTGCCGTGATGTTGTGACGAATGTCGAAATCCGAATTCGCATAGTTCTGATTCCGGATCGAGCGGATTGAAGATCAACGACGACGTCGAGAAGTTACCGGCGTTCTGAAGACCGGAAGCATTATCCAGCGAATGCGCCAGCGTGTAGTTGAAGTCGAAAGTGACGTCGTTCGACAAACGCTGGCGCACGCTGAGCTGTGCTGAGTTGTAGTTGGAAATACCAAACGTGGACCACGTGTTCAAAGCTGCATACTGCGGGTTTACGAAGGTGTTGTTGAAGATCGAGAACGGCCTGTCGTCCCAGCGCGCGCCTGACTGAAGGAACGTGTAGTCAGTGATGTTCTGTCCGCCGACGGCCGGCAGAGCTATGCGACGGTAAGCGCTCTGCGTCGCGGTCAAGCGCCCGGGTCTGGCCCAGCACTGTGAAGTTGCCGGCGATTCCGGGCAGCACGTTCTCGAAGAACGGGATTGCTCCAACCGAGGTGATCGGCACTCCTGCGTAGCGCAGATCGATCAGGGCCTGCATTGCTTCGTAGAACGTTTGCCCTGATACGCGATCGCGCAGGTTGTTGAAGTGCATGATGTCTCGCTGGCCGAGCAGTTGTCGCGCGAAACGTCCAACGTAACTGGCTTCAACCGAGAGTCCCCGGCCAAATTCGCGGGCATAAGAGAAGTTGAAGCTGTAGTTGACCGGCGTGACGAGCGTGTCGTCGAGCGAGGTTTCGATTCGCTCGGCGCCGTTTGCCGGCTGAGTTAAGCGGGAAAATGATCTGCGTGTTGAAGTTTCCCGCGATCCCAGGCAGCGTACGAACGTCCTGTCCAACGCCGGTAAAGAGCGGCGCGAGAGCCGTGCTCACGTTGTAAGTGTTGACAGGAATCGTCTGCGCTGAAGCAAAACCGAGCTGATTGCTCAGATCGAAGTTAACGGCGAGAGCGCTGCCGATGCGATCGTAAGTCGTGCGGAAACCGCCGCGGAATACCGCGCGTCCTTCACGACCGATCAGTTTGCCCCAGAAGTTATCCGGGAGATCCGGTTGCCATGCAACTGCAAGCACCGGGGCAAAGTTGTTCCAATCCTGTTTGTAGAAACCAGGACGGCCGTTGGCCTTGCCGGAAAGATCCACCGAGATCGGCTCGTTGAAAGGAATACCTTCGTTGGCACTGGCTACTCGTCGATTGAAGTACTCGCCGAGGCTGGTCGTAGGCTGAGTTTGAAAACCATTTACTTCGTAGACCGGCGTTGAAGTTCCCCAGCGAACTCCGTAAGTGACGGTCAGGTTATGACGCATGCGCCATTGATCCTGCACATACCCTTCATATTCCTCAGTCGCAAACGTGCGATCGGCTGACGCACCGGCGGGCAGGATCTGTCCCGACTGGTCGTAGTTGAAATTCGCCGTGTACTGAGAGAAGCGACCGATGACAGCCGAAAGAATGTTGCGCAGCGGCGTCAATGAGCTACCCGCAACATCCGGGAAGATTGCGCCACCGGAAGCGTCAGCGCCCGCGGACGGTCAGCACCGCCGCCGAGGCGGCGTAACCGGACGGGTTCGTCGTTAAAGAGTCAAACGCATTTGCGAACGACTCTCTCTTGTTCCTGATCAGGCGAACGTTCCCGCCAAACTGGAGCGTGTGATTGCCTTTGACCCAGGTTACGTCGTCGACAAAGTTGTGCACCGGAGTTACACGCGTGAGCGCCGTAGTAGCAGCCGGAGCGAAGATGAAGCGAAACGACACTTGATTCTCAGTGATGTCACCTTGCCTCGTGAAAGCGGCGCGGGTCAGACCATAGGTGAAACGGTTAACGACGCTGTTCGAGACGGTCCAGGAGTGGCCCAGGGCGAAACCCTTCGGGTGATACCAGATCGAAGGTGCGGGCGTGTCAGGAAGCGCCGGCGCCTGGCCGATGTTGTCTTCCTGGTAGTTGCCGCGCACGAACAGGGTCTGGCGGTCCGTCAGGTTGAAATCAAGTTTGAGCACATAGGTGTCAAGCGTTGTCGGCGTGGGCGCGTTGAAGCGGAATCCGCCGGTGTTGATGCCGTCGCCGACCGTGGTGTCGTTTGCGACGTAGCGCTGAGTTTTATCAGCCAAAAAGCCGAGCGCGGTTGGATTGACGCCCGGGGTGACGCCGTTTGCGGCAATGTAAGCCGCGTTGATTTGCGCCGCGGTCAAGCAGCGGAATCCTGACGGCGTGCCGGCGGGGCAGGAAGGATCGCTGGCGCCGCTCGCAGTGCGATAACGGATGATGCCCTGGCCAACGTGTGGCAACGGCACGACCTGCAAACCGCCCGACGAGGTCGCTTCGCGAAGACCTTCATACGCGAAGAAGAAGAACGCGCGATCGTTTTTGATTGGACCACCAACCGAACCGCCAAAGAAATTTCTTAGTAGTGGCGGACGCGGCAGTCTCTCGGCTCCTGCGACGGCGGTGCCGCTCAGCACCTGCGGATCGTTTGGCTGAAAAACTCCGGCCTTGTTGTTAAAGAAGTCGTTCGAGGTGGTAACCGTGTTTCGATGAAAATGAAATAAGGAACCGTGCCAATCGTTAGTGCCCGATTTAGTGGCGAGTGAAACCTGCGCGCCGGACGAGCGACCGGTGTCGGCGTTCGGGTTTGTGGTAACAACGCGAAATTCCTGCGTTGCGTCGCGCAGAACACGCAGCACACTCGAGAACGCCTGATTGGTGACGACGTCGAGTCCGTTCTGTTGTTCGTTAACGTCCACACCGTCAAGCGTGATGTTTGCCTGATCGGCCCGGCCACCGTTCACAAAGCCCGCGCGGGTTACGCCGGGTTGGAGTGAAAGAAGACCGACGACGTTATTTGCGTTGAGTGGCAACTCGGTGATGCGTCGCGATTCGAAAGTGTTACCGATAGTCGCGTCGGTGGTATTGATGGGCGCGTCCGCGCCGGCGACGACACTAACGGTTTCCGCGATGTTGCCAACCTCCATTTGCACGTCAAACGTGCCTGGAGTGTCGATTTGAGCCTGAACTTCCGACACGGAAGCTTTCTTAAAACCGGTGGCTTCTACTTCGAGCCGGTACGTACCCGGAGGGATCGAAGTAAAAATGTATGCACCGTCGTCATTGGTGGTGTAGGTACGACTGAAGTTTTTCTCTTCATTCGTAATCTTGACCTGCGCGCCGGCGACTGCCCTGCCCTGCGCGTCGTTGATCGTTCCTCTAAGCGAGGAAGAGCCGGTCTGGGCAAAAGCAACGCTCGCAGTCACAAGTATGAGAGAGAGCGCGCAGATGGCCAAGAGAGCCCTACTAATAGAGAGGCTTACTGTTCTCATGGGTCCTCCACTGGAAGATGTTTTAGTCAAAGGCGTTCGGGGAAAACGTGATACGAAAAACTGGATGATCTACCGTTCGGGTTTTGGAGAATTTTGAGCGGCGGCGTTTGCGGCTCAGATCAAAGTTCGAACGTCAACTGCCGGCTTGCAGAAACTATTCCAAGCCTCATCGGTGAGATCCGGATGAGCGAGAGCGTTAGTTTTGCAAGCTTCGACTCTGATCGAGGCGAAAAAAGCCGCCAAAGATCCAAATTCTTCACAACCAACGTTTAGGTTTTCGGATAGTGCCGGTGAATGCAAAAGTGAGCTGTTGAGATCAACTTTCGCAGCAAGATGCCCCACGTCTGTGGCACAACCAAAATTTCGTATATTCTGGACTCCAAGTTAGTTCTTGGCAAGTCCCTGGGTGAGTACCTCCGACAATCGCGACATCAGCAGATAGGCGGGATTGTCTACCGACCACATCGTCTCAGGCATTTCGTCGCAGGAGATCGCCATCGCAATCCTTCCGTTCTTCGTGTAAAGAATTGCCACCGCGCTGCGCAGGCGATCGAGCGCGCCATACTTGCTCGCCATCGGCACACTCCAGAGCGAGCGCCCGATCGCGTTCCGGCCCTGTTCGCGCTTCATCAGATCGATCATCTCTTTTGAGACTGCCGGGCTGATGATCTCACCGCGCTCGAGCTTTTCCATGATGAGGACCATCTCGCGCGGCGTGGTGACGCCGAGACCAAACTTTTTGTTCTCCGGATCTTTGCCGGCCGTGCTGTCACCGCCGCTGCCTACTTTTCTCATGATCTTGATCTGTTTGAAGCCGAGTGACTCCATGCGGGCGTTGACGGCGTCGGTCGTGAGCACGTCGAGCATAAGGTTGGTGGCGGTATTATCGCTGAGGATCATCATGAGGTTGACGGCATCCCGAAACGTGAGTCGCAGGCCGTCGGAAAGTTCGCCGAGAATACCGGAGCCGGAGACTTTCTTCTCTTTCGTCAGCACGACTTCGTCGGTCCATTTCACTTTTCCTTCGGCGACGCGAGCGAAGGCTTCGATCATGACCGCGATCTTGATCGTGCTGGCAGTGCGAACGCGTTCGTCCGGGTTGAGTGAATATGTTTCTCCGGTATCGAGATTCTTGGCGAAAAGGCTGACCTTGCCTTTGAATGACGCAACGATCGGTTTGATTTGATCGTCAAGCTTGTTGGCCGGCGTTTGTGCTGAGGCCATGAGGCTCAGGAGCAGTGTAAGCAGGAAGAGTTGAAGAGATATTTTCATCGAGTGAAATATTTTCCTCGCAAAGGCGCAAAGGCGCAAAGAAAACCCCTGGAAACGCGGCAGCGCTTTGCGCCTTTGCGCCTTGCGAGGAAGATCCTTATTTAGACAAACGACCCTGCGCTATCAACAACTCCGCATTCAGAATCGCCGCTCCCGCAGCGCCACGAATCGTATTGTGACTCAGCACTACAAACCGGTAATCAAGGACCGTATCGGGCAGCAAACGTCCAACCGTGATCGTCATTCCGTTCCCTGCATCGCGATCGAGTTTAGGCTGTGGCCGATCCACCTCATCACGAACGACGATTGGCTGTGCAGGCGCCGAATACAGTCCAAGCTCCTGCGGCAACGAGCGAAACGATTCCAGCGACGCCCGCAGATCTTTCAACTCGGCACTGCGCGCAAGCTTCACGCGCACCGCCGCCATGTGTCCATCGGCCACGTTAACGCGATGACACTGAGCACTAACAGCCATCGGCGCAAGCTCGACACGTTCTCCGTTGAAGCGCCCGAGTATCTTTGTAGTCTCACTTTCGATCTTCTCTTCTTCACTACTGATGTATGGCAACACGTTATCGAGAATATCGAGTGAGGCAACCCCTGGATAACCTGCTCCCGAAAGGGCCTGCAACGTAGTCGCCGCCACCGCGGAAATTTCAAACGCTGCGTGCAAAGGCGCGAGTGCAAGGGCGAGCATGATCGTCGAACAATTGGGATTGGTAACGATGAAGCCGCCGGATCCGTAACTTTGCTTTTCAATCAGACCGATATGCCCGTGATTCACTTCCGGAATCAGCAACGGCACGTCTTCATCCATACGGTAAGCCGATGAATTGCTGATCACCGGATAACCGGCCGCCGCAAAACTTCCCTCCGTCGCGCGCGCCATGTCGCCGGGCAGACTCGAAAACACGAGGTCGCAATCGAGCGGCGGCTCCGGCGCCTGGACCACCATCGAACGCACAGCCTCGGGCATCTCGCCGGCAAGTCGCCACGAACAGGCCTCGCGATATGTCTTCCCCTTTGACCGCTCTGACGCGGCTACAGCAGTTACTTCAAACTGTGGGTGATCCGCGAGCAGTTGAATAAACCGCTGGCCCACCATCCCAGTCGCTCCAAGAATTCCGACTCTGTACTTCGTGCTCATTTCACCCGATCCAAACCTTTTTTCATTCGTCTCACACCTTCCGCCAGCGTTTCGTGATCCGCACAGAACGAAACACGCAGAAACCCTTCACTCTCACTGCCGAAACCCGAGCCCGGCACCGTTATCACTCTCTCCTCAAGCAAAGCATCCGCCACCTTTACCGAAGAACCGTAATCACGCACGTCGAGCATTGTGTAGAACGCGCCCTCGGGCGCCACCGCCCGCAGTTGTAACTCGGAATCGATCAGCGACAGCAAGTGCTCGCGGCGCGAGCGAAACGTTTCGCGAAAAGCGGCACGCGCAGCTTCTGCTTCTTCGCTCCACGCGACGAGGGATGCCTTTTGCGAAACAGTCGACGCGCACGTCGTGACATAACCGTGCAACACGAGGCACGCATGGACCAACGCTTCTTCACCACACAACCAACCCAAACGCCAGCCGGTCATGCTCATCGATTTCGAGAGTCCGCCGATGACGATCGTGCGATCACGAAATGACGATAACGACTCTGGCCTCTCGGGCGTGTAATAAAGTTCCCGGTAGATCTCGTCGCTGATCAGGTAAGCATCGTGATCTTTCAGCGCATCGGCGATACTTGCCAGGTCTTCTTTTGAAAGCGTCCGGCCGCTCGGATTCGACGGACTCGTACACACGACAACTTTCGTTCGCGGCGAAAGCGCGCGCCGGAATTCATCCGCGTCAAACGCAAAACCCTTCTCGCGCGGCAAACGATAGAAGGTGGCCGTACCGCCCGCCATTTTCACAATCGTCGGATATGCCACAAACCCCGGATTCGGCAACAACACTTCATCGCCTTCTTCGACTAGCGCGAGCAAGGCGAGATACATCGACTCCTGCGAACCCGCCGTTATCACAACTCGTTCGGGTTTATTCTCCAGATACGGATACTGAGCCGCGACTTTCTCACGCAACGAAAGCAGACCGGCGTGCGTCGTGTAACCATTCTGCTCCTCGACAATCGCCTTTACAGCCGCGCGTCGAATCACCTCCGGTGTCGGTAAGTCAGGTTCACCCAGGCCCAGGTTGATGCTGCCGGGCCTGGCGCGATCCAAAACCTGGCGGATCACGCTCTTCTCGATTCCCTGCAAACGTTTCGGTGGCGCAAACTTCTTCAACGCAGATAGTCCTCTAATTGCACCGCCGAGTCAGTCTTTTCGTCGCGATACTTGACGATGATTGCCGCATATAACGAAAGCCCCCAGGCGCGTCCTCGTTCCGTTGTAACTGCGCGCGAACCGGGCACAACCACGGCGCCTGCAGGAATCTCGAGCGGCGCGCCCGCTGTCCTTTGATAGATCTCGCCGCGAACGAGATCGTAGACCGGAGTTGAACCGGTAAGAATCGTTCCTGACGCGAGCACCGCGCGTTCACGAACGATCGCGCCTTCGTAAATTCCGCAATTGCCGCCGACAAGCACGTCGTCCTCGACGATCACCGGAACTGCTCCAACCGGCTCGAGCACACCGCCAATCTGCGCCGCCGCCGAGATGTGTACACGTTTACCGATCTGCGCACACGATCCGACGAGCGCGTGACTGTCGATCATCGTTCCATGGTCCACATAAGCACCGGCATTCACAAACATCGGCGGCATACAGACCACGCCGGGTGCGATAAAAACTCCATCTCTTATGGTCGAGCCGCCGGGAACGATGCGTACGTTGTCGCCGATCTTTGTCGGACGCGCCGGGTACGTATCTTTATCGAAGAACTTGAAACTCTCATTCGCGGACATGTCGGTGATTGCGCCCATGCGAAATCCGAGCAGCAATCCCTGCTTCACCCACGAATTTACCAGCCACTTACCGCTCGAACTCTTCTCTGCCGCACGAACTTCGCCGCGATTGAGTGCACGCTTGAACTCATCGAAGACGGCCCGGTCGTCTCGCGAAAACTCATTGTTCTCGCGTGCTGCAATCGTCTCGATCTGTTCACGCAAAGACATGCGAAGTTTCCTTGATTAATCCTGTTTCGATTAAGACTTCACGCATTCGCACGCGCGTGCTTTCCTGAACCGGCACGAGCGGAAGACGCAGGTTCTCGTCGAGCAGACCCATCAGCGCCATCGCCGCTTTCACCGGACCGGGACTCGATTCGATAAAGTTTGCTTCCATCAACGGCAGCAACTTGTAGTGCAGCGCGCGAGCTTCGTCCCATTTGCCTAGAAGAGCGCAGGTTGTTGAGCTTCGACATCATTTCCGGAGCTTCGTTTGACGCGACCGAGATCAAACCTTCGGCGCCGAGCGCAATCAGCGACAACGTCAACGCATCGTCACCGGAGATCACGCGGAAGTTTTCCGGACGACTGCGAAGGATCTCCATGATTTGGGAGAAGTTTCCAGACGCCTCTTTAACAGCGACGATGTTTTCAACGTCGCGTGCGAGTCGCAGCGTTGTCTCGGCCGCGATGTTTGAAGACGTGCGTCCGGGGACGTTGTAAATCACGACCGGCAAACCATCGAGAGCTTCCGCGATCGCGCGGAAGTGCGCGTAGAGACCTTCCTGTGTCGGCTTGTTGTAATAAGGAGCAACCGTCAGCACACCGTCGACGCCGAGGTCACGCGCGGCCTGTGAACGCGCGATCGTGACTGCCGTCGAATTACTGCCGGTGCCCGCAATTACTGTGGCGCGTCCCCTCGCAAGCTCGACAGCGGTGCCGATGACGAGCCTGTTTTCCTCGTCAGTCATCGTCACGCTTTCGCCCGTCGTACCGCAGGGGACGAGGATACGAACGCCGCCCGCGATCTGATATTCGATCAAGTCGCGCAAACGTTTCTCGTCAACCGCGCCGTCGGCTGTAAAAGGAGTGACCAGAGCTGTCGCACATCCACGAAGCCAGTCTAGTTGTAATGTCATCGCTGATCTCCTTAGATTATTGCCAATTTGCAATTGCCGAATGCCGATTTTGTCTCAGTGCTCAGTTTTTAAATTGCCAATCGGCAATTGGCAATCGGCAATTAGATCATCCATCACGTCCGCAAATTCAAATACTCCGGTTCGTCCTGCAATCCAATGAGCCGCCAGCAATGCTCCACTCGCAAAGCCCTGTCGTGAACGAGCGGTGTGCGTGAGTAAAATCTGATCCGCCTCGGAGTCGAAGCCAGCTCGATGCGTGCCCGGGATATGTCCGGCACGCGTCGATGTGGTCGGAATGTCTGGTCCAAGATGCTCCGACATCAGGTCGCGCAACTTTATGGCGGTGCCGGAAGGCGCGTCGCGTTTGCGATTGTGGTGCGCTTCCTCGATAAACGGGTCATAGCCTTCGACCGTGGCAAATAGCGTCGCAGCTTGTTTGACGATTCGGTAAAACAAGATTCACGCCGATCGGAAAAATTTGCTCCATAGACCATCGCGCCCGAGTGTTCGTCGACGATCTGTTTTGCCTTTGGCTCGTGCTGCTTCCAACCCGTAGTTCCTTCGACCAGGCAGACCTTCGCGCGCGCGCACGCTTCCACATTCTTCAGGACAGTTTCGCCTACTGAGAAATCGATCACAGCATCGTGGCCGCGAAGTTTTTCTATCAAGCTATCGATATCGAGCTCGCCGTCTTTGCTGGTGATCACGACGCCAACCTCGTCGCCGGCCTTGCGCGCCTCGGCCGCTACCAGTTGACCCATCGCACCATATCCGATTAAAGCGAGTTTCATGATTTGGTTAACGCGTTGACGAGGTTGACATAAAGCCCCACCGCATTTTCAAGTTCCTTTTTCGAGATGCGCTCGTGGTCCGTGTGCGCCACGAGGATCAATCCCGGACCAAGCAAAAGCGGCTTTCCCCACTGCGATAGATATGGCATGTCGGTCGTGAAACCGAACCACGCATTGTTCGAAGGCAGGAACAGAGAACAGTCGCACCGGATTGTGCGCGGAGGCATACTCCAGATTCCCACGTCCCTGCGTCGCTTTTTCCAGAACTGCTTTTCCCTGCTCTATATCGATCCCAAGCCGGATTTGCAATTCCGCGCGCGCTTTGTCGGGGATCACATTCGGACGCGTGCCGCCGGACAACACTCCGATGTTGCACGTCGTTGTGCCAAAGAAACTATCCTCGGGCCATTCGCAGGTGCGGATCTCATCGAGGATGTCGAGCAACTTCTCAATAGCCGACTCGCCCGCCTCGGGATAAGCGGAATGCGCCGCACGTCCCTCGGTCGTGATGCTGACACGCACGGATCCTTTCGTGCCGGTTGCGAGGCGACTGTCAGTCGGTTCGCCGTTGATCAAATAACGACACTCGCGCGCGAGCGTGTGTTTGTTGGCGGCTTGCGCGCCCGCGCTGCTGAGTTCTTCATCAACCGTGAACAGCAGTCCGACGTCGTTCACACCTTCCGCACGCAAACGTTCCGCGGCAAAGATCTGCGCGGCGATGATGCCCTTTGCATCGCACGAACCGCGCCCATGAATAAATTCCGCATCCTCACTCGAAGCGATGAACGGCGGCACCGTATCCATGTGAGTCGAGAACACAATCCGCGGCGGCTCTTCAGTGATCGCAATCACGTTGAAACGATCCGGGCAACCTCCTGTTTCTCAACTCGGTATCCCAGCTCGCCGAGATAACGCGAAAGATATTCACCCACCGCGAACTCTTCGCCGGTGACGGATGGAATGTCAATCAACTCCCGCGTTAAAGAAAATAGACTCATCAAGCGTTGTGGGTCTTCGGCGCCTTCTGGTAACCAAAAAAAGTCTCGTGCAATCGCCGCACGGCTTCCTGCGCGCGCTCTTCTTCGATCACAAACGTGAAATTTATACTCGACGCGCCCTGCGAAATCATCGTGACGTGCATGTCGCCGATCGCCCTGAAGACGCTCGCGGCAATAGCCGGCATTCCCTTGAAACCTTCGCCGACAACGCAAATTATCGCGCGCCGTTTTTCAACTCGCACCGTTCCGAGTCGTTCGAGATCTTCCACGAGGGCCTCCAGCATGGTCGCGTCTTCAATTGAAAGCGAGACGCTGACTTCCGAAGTCGTAACCACGTCGACGACGGTGCGATGCCTGTCAAAAACTTCAAAGAGCGCGCGCAGGAATCCGTACGCGCCAAGCATTCGCGCGGACGTGATCTTGACCACCGTCACGCCGGTCTTGTGCGCAATTGCTTTGACCACTCGCGGAGAACCTTCCGTTTGTGGGCCAACCACCGTCCCGCGGTGTTCGGGAAAGCGTGAGTTGGCAATACGGACGGGAATGCTGTTGACGATCGCCGGGTGAATCGTTTTCGGATGGAGAACTTTAGCTCCGAAATACGCAAGCTCGGCGGCTTCACCGTATGACAACTGATCGACTGTGTGCGCTTCCGGAACCACTCGCGGATCGGCAGTCAACACTCCCGTAACGTCGGTCCAGATCTGTATCTGCTGCGAGTGAAGTGCGGCGCCGATCAACGCTGCCGTGTAATCGGAACCGCCGCGGCCAAGAGTTGTCGTTGCTCCACTCGTAGTCGCACCGATGAAACCGCCGAGAACAGGAACGACACCGTTTTCAATCAGCGGGCGCAACTCATTTTGAGTGTGCGTGAACGTCTCATCCATCAACGGCGCTGCGCACGTGTGTTCGTCATCGGTGATGATGCAGCGGCGCGCATCAAACTGGCGCGCCGGTATTCCGCGTTCGTTCAATACCTCCGCGAGCAGAGTGCTCGAAAGAGTTTCGCCGAACGCGAGCACCGCATCCTGTGCGGATTTACGCGTTGAAGCATCTCGTGAGATCTGTTTGAGTAATTCGAAAATCTGATCGGCGGCGCTTTTGACTTGCTCGGCAAATGCGGTCGTCTTCGCGGCTGGAAGAAATTCCTTCGCGACTGCGTGGTGACGATCGAACACGTTGTCGAGTGATGCGATCGCCTCGCCGGCGGTGCCTTTAGCGGCCGTGGCGACGGCAGCAAGCAGACTGTCAGTCACTCGACTCATCGCCGACACGACGACGACGGGCGAAGCGTCGCGCTCCGAGGCAATTATGCGCGCGACGTTTTCGAAAGCAGCAGCGTCAGCGACTGACGTCCCGCCGAATTTCATCACCGTAGACATTGAAAGCCACAAGATTACACGCACAAACACGAATCGGAAAAGCTTTGACAGCCTCCGATCCGTGTTCGGTGTAAAAATCTTGTGACTCTTACCCTATGACCTTTACTTAGCTAGCTGTGGCGAAACGTATTTGACGAACTGCAGTAACGCGAGTTCTTCGAGCTTTTGAATCGGAACACGACCGATGATGACTTTCGAGGTTTTAGGATCGTGCACGACTTCAAAACCAAGCTCTTTGAGTTTCGCGAACGCCTCCGGCGTTTTGTCATTCAACCAGATCTGCACTTCCGCTTTGCCGTCTCGAACAAACGCGGGCTGAGTTATGCTCGCCGGAGTTTCCTTCTTTCTGAGACGCTCGATCACAACGAAAACAGATGGATGCACCTTTTGTCGAACTTGATCGGGCGGCGCCGGCATAACTGCTTCGTCCCTCGATTCCAGGCCCCCCAATGCTTTGGTAGTAACAGTCACACTCGACACGGTCGCCGGCAAGTTGGGTGGAGGCGCCGGCGTTGGCATTGGACCTCCTCGGCCTCCGCCTCCGGCCCCACCGATGCCGGGCTTCGCGCTGCGTAATTTATAAGTTGCAAAACCCGGTGTGCCTCCAACAAAATGCTGACTCGGATCTACCGCTTCCCGATTTACTCCTTCCGGCACTTCCACCGGTACATCAATTCGTCGCGGCTGTCCTCCATCGGTGACGATCATCTCCTCGACCGCGACAAAAGAAGTGAACTGGGTCATCAACCGGTATTCAATCCCGAGTTGCGTGATCGTGTCTTTCAACTCCGAACGCATGGCGCCGCTCTGCGCGCCCGCATAATCCTGGCCCAGCAGGTTGTCGATTCGCGCGCGCGCCCAGAGCGATGCAAGCACGTCGTGCGACGCCATGGTTTCCGGAAGATCAAGCTGAACCTCTCGTGTGAAATCGTTGCCGGCAACCTTGCCTTTCAATCGAATGGTGCCGCGCGCCGCCGAGGTAAAACGTCCGGTTACGACCACGGGTTTCGCGCTAAAAAGATCGGGAATCCGTTGCGGGTAAAGATCCGTCACGGGCAAGCCATTCCAATCAATCGAAATGTCAGTCAACAATGGATTGCGAACACGTTCATGAAAACGCCGGGCGGCTGCGGAGCCATCGTCGTCCAGACTGACGTATTCCACTTCGCCACGTCCCTGCTTCGGCCATTTTGTCGAGCAGAAATCGATTCACTGATTGGCCGATACCAAAAGCAAACACACGCGCGTTCTGATGCTTCTGCACTTCAGAAATGATCTGCATATCGTTTCCGACGTACCCATCCGTCATGAAGCAAACGATGCGAACGTGCGATTGATCGTCTGAGGGTGCGAGCGCGGCTTTGATCGCCGTCATCATCTCAGTGCCGCCCGCGCCGGACCGCGACTTGAGAAAAGCGCGGGCTTTGCTCAGGTTCGCCCTGGTCGCAGGCACCGGTTTAGAAAAGAGAACACTTGTGTGGCCCGCGAAGGTGATGAGATTGAAAGTGTCGTTTGGATAGAGACTATCGAGCGCGAGCGTCATCGTCTATTTAGCCTTTTCGATTGGGAATCCCTCCATCGATCCGGAAGTGTCGAGTACAAACACGAGTTCCTTTGGCGTCACGTCGACCGCGGTTACGCGATCGGGCGGCTGAAGGATCATCGTGAAGAAGCCGCCTTTTTCGGAACGATGCGTCAATAAAGCATCCTGAATCGCCTGGCCCGCGACATCGTAACGAAGAATGAAATCTTTGTTCGGAATAGCAGAACCCTGCTTGAGTCGCAGACGCGCACTGCGAAGATCCGGACGTTCTATCTCGACTTTATGTGACTTCGAAACGACGTTATCGACTATCAAACCGGCGTCGAGCATGACATCGATCGAAATATCGTGACCGCTGCGCATGCCCGCGGGTAGCATTCGCGGAGTGATGCGCGAAGCATCCGGAACTCGATCAGTGTCGGGCGAGAAGCCATTACCATGATTGCCGTCCTTCGGTGTGCCCGGCACGTAACGTGGGCCAACTACCATCGGGAACACAAACTCATACGCGCCATTTTCGTATTTCAAAGTTTCGACGTAGCTGATCGTGATCTTCACCTGTTCGCCGGGAAGGATGTTGGCAACGGATTGAGTGAAGATGTTTGGGCGCTCCTGATCGAGCAGCCCGGCAACGTGTCCACTTGCTTTCGCGGACTCATAAACAACACTGCGCTTCTTCGCGCGGGAGAATTTTGCCGCGGATCGTGCGCTCGCCGACAATCATCGTCATGTCGTCAACGGCGGCGTTTTGCGGCAAGGGAAAAGCGTAAACCGCTTCGATCTTCTCATTGAATGGATTTTCAAACTCCTGCTCCACCACAACGCGAGAGAGGAAACCACTGATTTCAGCCTTTACGTGGGTATGTTTCAGAGGACACTTTGATTTAGGCTTTCCGGCTGAATCAACGACAGTCAACGAACCTGGAGCGTCGCTCACTTGTGCGGAAACGCCGGTTTGCGAGGCATAAAGCACGAAGAGGCCTGGCAATATGAGAACGGCGAGAGCAACGATCAGGTGCGATTTTGGAAATAACTCTCTGTCCATGGTTTCCTCCTGGCGGTGTTAGAACCCGGTTATAAAGTCTCAGTTCCAAATCTTTGGGACTAGAACGAACAAATTTCCGAGACTTGCACGCTAGACCCATCCCGGAGGGATGGAATGTTTATAGCAACCTGGGATAAAGATTTTCGGCTCCGTTAGGAGCCGCATGTGTGCTGCTCACTAACTCACATGCCGCTCCTCCAGAGCGGTAGCTTTAGCTCCCGTCACAGCTATAAATATTTGGCCGCCCTGCGGCCAAGACCCGTCAACTCAATACAAATTAAAGTTGTATTCCAACTGCATGTGTACCGACACCGGATGTCCGTCTTCTGATCGCCGGAGCAAACCTGATCTGCCGTGCGGCTGCGATCGCGCGTTCGGTGAGACCGAATGGAAGTGTGCGTTGTGCCCGTATCTGAACCACTTCGCCAGCACTCGAGAAGACGACGCGAAGTACGACGGTGCCGGTGATCTGATTCTTCCGCGCTTCCTCCGTGTATTGCGGTTCGGGTTTTAGTAAGAGCCGCGCTCGCTGTTCGAACTTCCGAGACTGAAAACGTCCGGCCCGGTTCGTCGTGTCCGCCTCCTGGACCACAACAGCCGGGGGCTTTTGATCCGTCGCCGATGTTTCCATCCTTTCCGGGTCCGAACCCTGGTCCCTGCCCTTCGCCGATTCCGGTTCCGCTTTTGTTCCGATTCCCTCGCCTTCGCCCGGACCTTTCGACTGCACTTCGGACTTCGATCTCGGATCGCCATAAACCGGCGCCTTCAAGTCTTTCCAAAGCGCCGGATCGATATCGATGCCGGCAACGGGAAGCGCCGGCGGATGGAGGGGCGGAGCTTGTCGGGATCGCGGCAAGCACGTTGGAAGGCGGCGGCATCTTTCCGGTTTGCGCCGGCGTCGGGTTTCCGTTTCCTCCTCCGCCACCGCCTTGTGATTTTTTCGGTGTTGGGCCGGAGCCTTCGCCTTTGCGTGGCTGGAAGCCTACTCGTCCTGGTCCATCCTTGCCGATGCTTGCTTCGCTTTGTGAGTCGTGCGGTGTCGAGAGGTCCAGCAGAGTTAGTTCGACTGGTGACTCATTCAAGTCATCGGCGTCCTTTTTCAAGTAACCGTTGCGGTCAATCAACAGGACGACTGTCACGATGCATGTAACGGCAACTAGAGCCGTCAGACCTGCGGTCAGCGCATGCGGAGTTGATAAAAGTTTCTTGAGATTGCGAGGGAGAGCGAGAATGGAACGTCGTGCAAAGGTGGCCGGATCGTTTTTCAGTTCTCTCCAGTTTCGTTGAAGTTGCGTGTGGAGAAACGCGAGCTGGTTGGCGAGTCGTTCGATAAGTAGCCGGCTTTCGATAATTGTGGGTTGGTATTCGCAGTTCATCGGTTAAACCTCGTCGCGCTGTAAGCACACGTCAGGCTGCGAACGAGCGGTTTCACTCGTCCGGGCGGATTTTTTCGGAAGTTTGCTTACAGAAGAAGTCGAAACGGTGATGCCGGCTGGAAACAAAGAGCTGCCGGCGCGGGGAGCCTCTAATGCTTTGTTACCAAAACAAGTGAAAAGGTGACGCTCTGGAGACGATTCGCATTGTGATGAAATCGCAATTTTACTTAATTTCGAAAAGTTGGTGCGCGCGTATCAATGCGCTGAAGAATTCGATATTGGTGCAAGGCGCCGTTTCGATTGTTCAGCGCGAGGAACGACATGCCAAGATTGTAATGTGCGGAAGCGTAAACAGGTTTTTGCCTGATGGCCATTTGATACTGCGAACTGCTTCAGCGTAACGGCCTAACTGATGTAGCGCATATCCCATCTCGTTGTAAGCCTCCGCGATAAGTAGGTTGTACTCGACCTGCCTCGCGCAGTTCGTTCGATTGCTTCCGGATAGCGCTTGAGATCGTTGTAACACCAGGCCAGGTTGTAATAAGCAGTCGCATTTCCGGGCTGGAGTTTGAGACCTTGTTTGTAGGCCTTCGCGGCTTCGGCATATTGCTTTGTGTTGTAGTAATAGACGTCGCCGAGGCCCAGGTAGGCGAGGCCCATATCTGGCTTCAATCGAAGTGCTTCCTGATAAGCCTGGATGGCTTCAGCGTTGCGATTAAGATTTCGAAAAGCGTAGCCGAGTTCGTTTTGTGCGTCCGGGTGGTTTGGCGCGATAAGTGAGCGCGAGCTTCAGACTCTTGATCGCTTCGGCGTAATTTTTCTGTTCGTTGTAGATCCATCCGATCTCGTAGTGCGCGGCTGCGTAGTCAGGTTTGAGTCGAACAGTTTGCGTGAATGCGGCGAGAGCTTCGGTGAATTTTTCGAGCTTTGCGATAGGCATAGCCCAACTCGAAATGTGCCGCGGCGTAGTTTGGCTGAACGGCGATAACTCGCTGGATTGGATCGAGTGCGGAGTCGTACTCGCCGAGATCGTTGTAGATCCAGCCGATGCGATAGAGGGCGGAGGTCATCGACGGATTGATCTTCGTGGCCTTTAAATAAGGTTCGAGTGCTTCGCGATATTTCTGCGCGTTGTAGAGAGCTTCGCCTTGTTGGTAATAGGAGTCGGCGCTGTGCGGGTTGTGGGCGTTGTTGTTGTCGCGCGTTTAGGCTGGAGGCGGAGTGGTTTTTCGTTTCGGGCGGCGATTGTTGTGGAGCTGGTTTGGTAGCAGGCTTCGTCGTGGCTGGTTTGGAGCGTCCGGTGCTGCCGCCGACCATACCGCCGCCAGTGACGCCGCCCGGATCGTGTTGCGCGAGTGCGACGCTGGTGCATGCGAGAGCAAGGAGGATTGCGGGCAGGCAAAGAAATCGAGGGCGGGGGGGATGCGGCATACGTTTTCTCCTGCTGCCTGATCGGATGGAACGGTAGAAAAACCGGCGGGCATTATAGTTCTGAACACGGTTGCGTGGGAACGATTTCTTGGGTGTGTTGGCGAGCGTCGTCGTTTGACAGCGCACAAACGCGGTACGGTAACGTAACGCGCTTGCGCTAGAGAGCAACAAACTCACCATGCGTCCCGTTCGTCTAGCGGCCTAGGACACCGCCCTTTCACGGCGGCGACACGGGTTCGATTCCCGTACGGGACGCCAATACTATCAATCATTTACAAAGAGTCCCATTTTCGCCGAGGGTCCAATAAGGGTCCATTAAGCTAGACCGCTTCCCTTTTGCGAATACCAGGCAGAAGCATCTTGACAACCTTGCTCTGCGCTTTGCGTTTCTCATCACTAACTGCTTGAACGTAAGTGTCCATCGTGACTTTGAGGTTTGCATGACGCAGCAATTCCTGAATGACTTTCGGGTTCTCGCCGTTGGCGTTCAAGATCGTGCCGAACGTATGGCGAAACGTATGCCAACCGATACGCTTGGTTAGCCCAATCTTCTTCGCGGCTGGTTTGATATAGACGCGGAAGATCGAGTTAGGCCAATACGGTTGCGTACCGTTCATCGTAGGACTGGCATACACCCAATCGTCGGGCCGATTGTAGGTTGTTTTCATCTTCCAGAGACGAAGCGACTTTGCTAATTCCGTATTCAGTGGAATCGGCTTTTGCGAGGCTTCGGTTTTAGGTGGACCAATCCTCTGTTTGACGATCGAGCGTTTGATGTGGATCACGTTACGCTCGAAATCTACATCTTCCCATTTAAGACCTAACAACTCGCCGACGCGTAAACCACTCGCGCCATCCAGAAAGACCGCTGTTCTAAACGGCTCTGGAATGGCGTCTAGTAGGCTCACGAGTTCATCAACTGTCAGGATTTCAGGAATTTTCTGTCGCTTTGCGCTTTGTCTAACACTCGTGATCGGATTACTTGTGGTCCATTCCCACCGAATCGCGTGTGAGTAAAGCGCACTCATGATGTTTCTGATCTTGGCCTTACTGCCTTTCGCCAGTGGCTCACCGCTCTCGAAACAAAGCCGCTTCAACCATTGTTCGACTTCGACGGCTTTGACTTCCGACAACTTGTAAGATCGCCAGCGAGGTAAAATCCACTTCCTCAAGTAACCATCATAGGTATGTTGCGTGGAATAAGTCTTTCGTTGTTCATCATCCGAAACCTGGGCCGCCGGATCATTCTTATGAAAGATGTCCGGCAGTTCATGTTCGGAATAATGATTAACCAAAGCCTCCACCGTAATATCCTTGTTGGCTCCTCGACGAGTGGGATCGTTGATGTTTAAGCGCAAGCCATCTGCCGCAGCTTGAGCGTCCGACTCAGTTGGATATTCCTCAAGAGACCCAACTATCGTCGCTCGGCGTTTGCGAGTGCCATCGGCTTGAATTTCTCTCCATCGATATTTCCAAGCCCTGGCGCCGTCCTTGCGCTTGATAAGACTTAGACTGCCTCGTTGATAACGTGCACGCCTCATTGCTTCGTCTCCTAACGTTGAGGCGGCATGGATAGCGGCCCTGAGTTTACCTTACGCGTCAACCATGCATCGAGGTCACTCCTGACGAAATCTCCAGAGTCTGCCGATCTGAATAGAAGGAATCTCACCGTTCCGAGCCATCCGCTTTAAGGTGCGGGGATGAATGCGGAGATATTCAGCGGCTTCGATGCTATTCCAGATCGTTGTAGATGGTGGTGACGCATATTCTGTAGTCATTGCTAAAACCTCATCGGGGTAAATAGTTGGTCATTAACGAATCAGTCCGCCGAGATCGATTTCAGGGTCTTCAATCTCAAGCTCGGCGGCTTTTGTGGATGCTGGCTCAGGGTGGGTTGGGGTTTGTTCTGCGCCGTGATCGAACGGTCGTTGCTGCTGTGAGGCGAGAGAATCTTGACTCAGTTTATTGCGATCTTTTTTGGCTTCGTGGTCGTCGTCCAACGTGACTTCATGGGCATTACCGTTGCTTGTGGCGCGGTTGAGAGTGTCACTTAAATTGTGCTCGGCGTCGCTATGGGCCGGAACCTCATACCTTGCTCTGGCAATCGCAATCGGGATTTCGGTCGTAAGCTCTGCGGTTCGTGTCGGTGCTGGCTCAGGATGGGTAGGACTTTGCTCTGCGCGGTGGTTGAATGGTAGTTGCTGCTGAATCGCTTCTATGCGCGCTTTCTTTGTTCGTACTACGGTCGAGAGATACGCCTAGATTCTGCGCGGACTCGGTATAGATCACCGCATCGTACCTTGCTCTGGAAATTGCAACATAGGCCATGCGGTCGTTGAGTAGGCGCAGGGATTCTCGCGTATCAGCGTTGACTAAAACGCGATCACAAGTTAGCCCTTGAGCGGAGTGGCTGGTGACGGCATAGCCGTAATCAAGGTGACGAAATTTGCGAGGGTCAATACGAATCTCGCGCCCGCTATCGAGGTTTAAGCGAATTTGGTTGGGGTCGATTTTCGTGATCGTACCTAACTCGCCATTAGCGATTCGTTTCTGCGTATCGGGAGCGCGAAACTGAACGCGATCGCCTTCTGCGAAAGCTCGCTCGGATTCGTAATAGACGCTCACACCGGAAAGGCGTTCGGGGTTGTACTTGAGGATGCGCCCGGTATCGAAACGAACAGTGATTTCGTTCTTCTCATGGTCAGTCTTTATCACCTGTGCGTACTCGCCTATTTTCGCCTTATTGCTGTTGCGGTTGTAGCGAATGATGTCCTCGCCGGGTCGGTACGAATTGGCAAAAGTACGCTCTGCTCCGGTCATATCCGAGCGAGTGACATAGACCTTCATCTGATACTCACTCTGGCTGACATTTCCCTCGCGTTGCAGTTGCCGATGTATAAGGGAATTGAGTTGCACTCGTTCGCGATTGGCGGGAGAAATGACTAACGTCTCGGTGGGATCTTTGCAGTAGTCCTGGGCGATGGCTTCGAAGCGTTCGCGCTCGTCAACGATCTCGATCACCTTGCCTCGGCTGTGCAGTTCGGCGACGGCCTCGGGTACGTTGCGGGCTGATAATTTCTGAACCGTCTGTTTCTGTTCTGGATCGGGTTGTCTGACGATCTCAGTCAGTTGCGCCGTGGTCATTCCATGCTGTTGCAGTTGCTCAAACGGGCGGCCCGCTTCGACGGCCTGATGCTGGCGCACGTCGCCGACTAAAAGCACCTTGTCTTCGGGTTCGAGGCGGGCAAACAGTTTGTGTATGTGCTTAGTGCTGGCGAGTGAGCTTTCATCTAAAACAAACAGGCGGCTGGTGGTGCGCTGGCTGCTGTCGCCGGCGCAAAAACTTCTGGATCGTTTCGGTCTCAATACCGCTCTCGCCAAGCTGCTGCGCGGCGCGTGTGGAGGGTGCGAAACCGCGCACCTGATAACCTTCTTTTTCGGCTGCTTCGCGCAGCACGGAAAGCGCAGTTGTCTTGCCGGTTCCGGCTCCACCTTGCAGACCAATAACCTGATCTCTACTGGATAGAATTGCTTCAATCGCGGCTTGCTGTTTCGGATTTAGTCGTCGCTGTTGGCGCTCGGCTGTGGCGGTCACAACTTCATTGACGCGCTCCGGTTCGACCATCGCCGGACGGCTGCCTTTGCCGTCGATCATGGTCTGAATATTTTCCTTTTCCATCGCCAACATGCGCTCGGTAGTGGTCTCGGGTGGCCGCTGCTGGCGCAGGATCTTTATGAACGCGCCGCGCGTCTGCATCTGTCGCTGCAATTCGGTCATGACAGCCTCACAAGTTGTCAGACCGAGATTGCGCCGTAGCGCGTCGCCGATCACTTTGCGCAGGTCCGCCACGGCCTCGTTTTCCACGGCCTTATTGCGGGCAAAAATCACTGCTTCCCGAGCGCGTACGGCAATCTCATAGGGTGACAATTGGAATGGCAATCGGTCGCGCGCCTGGGCTACCAGACGTTGGGCTTGGTAGCCGTGCCTTACGTCCAATTCGAGGGCGCGTGTGCGCATTAAGTCGGGATCGAATTTTTTGCTTCGGCGATTATTCCGGGCGGCGGCTTGTTTCAATCTCGCGTTATCGGAGACGGTTTTCCCTTCGCGCTCGATGCGCTCTTTCATTTGTGCCTCTTCCTTCAAAACCTCTTTGCGGCGTGGGCTACTGGCCTGCAAGTATTCTTCTGTGAAACCTTTGATCTCAGGTGCGCCGGTGCGTGGATCAACTTGAATTTCGTAACCAAGTGCTTGCAGTTTGTCGGCTAAAGTGGCGCGGTAATGCGCGGTCGTAAATTGCTGACTGCGGTACAACTCAAGCGGCTGCACGGAGCGGACCTTTCCGTCCTCGGTTTGGGTCATGTTGATGATCACAGCGTGCGTGTGAAGCTGTGGCGCGGCGTAGCCGTTGGCGCGATCCGGGCGTGAGGATGTGTGCTCAAACAGGGCGGCTATCATCTTGCCGGTAGTGATGGCTGGATTGTCGCCGCCGCCTCGCGCTTGCAGATATTTTTCTAACTCTTTCAGGGCTTCCTTGACACTCTCGCGGTGGGCTTCTCGGACGCGCTCATCGTCTCCAACGAGGGCGGCTATGGAAACGGATTTGGGCGCACTGAAGGTCGCATCCCAACCGGCGCGGTGCTCGCTCGTAGTCTTTTCTTTCCCGAACTCGTCAACGATTTCGCGGGCGGAAACGGAGCGAATAAGTTGCTCGCCAGTGTGTGGATCTTGACCGGCAACTAAGCGCTCATACTGCTCGCTTGTGACCTCACCTTTAAGGTTCCATTCCTCGGCCAGGCTGCCATACCAGCGGCCCTTAACTTCGCCTGATTCGGTGTAGTAATTGTCCTTTGAATTGGTGAACTCTTGCTTGTAATAATCGAGCGCCTTCCCGGCGGAAATTGCTCTACTCATAGTCATCATAGATTCAAACTCCTTGTGGTCTGGGCGAGCTCGTCGGCGTCGCTGTTTTGGTTTCAGTTTTGCGCTCGTCGTCACGAGACACACTTCTCCCCTGTCTTCCTCGAATAAGGTTGACGCGCTTCAGTTATTCGTTTTGTGGTGACGCGAGGGTGAGAAACAAAGGGGCAATCAGAAGGTCTCGCGTGCCCTGCATCGGAGTCAATTTTTAAGAGATCGGAACTCCGATTTGTCCGCTCAATCGAGCGCCGGAACTTGGTCCAATGATGACCGATGGGCGATCGACTGATTCAAAAACGTTCATCGGCTGGTCTAAGCCGAAAATCTCTGATGGTCTAACATACCAAGTCCTGTGCCAGAGTTTGGCTTTACCTGCCTCGCACTCGGAAGCTCAAAAATCCCTAAGGAAATTTGATGGTGTCAGGTTTTCTTTCGCTTCTGCGGAACGCGAAAAGTGGTCGGGATTCTTTCGGTGCGAAAGAATCCTTTCCACCGCGAACCGTAACTTGGGAGTGACGGAATTCTTTCCACCTGCCCAATTGCATTGTTTTGAGGCGCAAGAATTCTTTCGCTATGCGAACGTCGCGTGACACGCGACAGTTAGGTTTTTCCCCTTAGCGACAACTACAGTCGGCTGGGTGCCTGACCGCACACCCGGAGGGCCGAAGCGTAGCGGCGGACTCGAAGCGTAGCGAGAGTTGTGCCGGGCGGGCTGCCGACTGAGAATGCAGCTAAGAGGGGAACCGAAATGCTTTTCGCGCCCTGCGAATATGCGGCTCTGATCGATTATTAGGGGTTGCTCGAATTCAGAGCGGGATACTCGTGTGGGGTGATCCTTTGCACTACAGGGGATTTTAGTGGGGTGTCGCGCTGTCAATCAGTATCGGTTGCATTGATCGAACGTGACGCGAGCGCGAGGCATGATCTCGTCTCCTCGCGAGAGCACCAGTTAACAGTAACCGTGATCAATTTAAGGGTAGATAGGAGCTAGTAACCGTAGTTCGACACTTGTTAACGAGCGAAATAAATTTGTAACTGCGCAAGTGACTGGAAACTATGAACTTGGACCATTCTAGTTACTAGACAAAATCGAAGAATTAAACGCTAACTCACTGAACCACAAAGGAATAACTTCAAAATTAAAACGCGTAACTTTTTTGTAAACGTGTAACTCTGAGCAACGTAAAGAGTTACACGAGAAAAAATAAAAAATGCGCACGCTTCATAAACGACACAGCCCCGAAGCGGGGGTGTCGTGTCTGATTTATTCAGGTGCGCAGCACCTTTTAGTTTTGTTCTCTCGATTGAAGTCGCTGGATTGTAGCGAACGTGTGACCTAGGAGGGTCTTATGTGAGCCATGCGGCGTCTGAGCGTTGTGGATGAAACGCTTGGTCTAACTCTGTAGGATGTGAGGGCGCTGCGCTGTGGTAGCGATTACTTGATGGTGAGGACAGTAAGTCACGAACGGAAGAGAGTCTCGATGGATCAAAAGGATGCCCTGAAGAAACACGAACCTATAAGCGCGTGTCCGAAGCAACGCTCAGACGGTCAAAAGTCGGGGCAACAATTGGAAAGGTTTTGAGTCGTAATTGTGAATCGGAACCGAACCAAATAGCATCGTCAAACGTTCCGGACTTGGAGTCGATATCAGTGAGAGTTCACGGAAAAAAGTGGTCCGGTTTAGGGTAGAGTTTAGCCGAAACTTTCGACGCAACTGCGCCACCAGCCGCAGTGCTTTCCGGCCAAAAAAAAAGCGCCAGCCGAGTGCTATTGCCTCGGCTGGCGCGGTTGGTTCTCAGGGGTTGTTATGCTGTCACGAAATCGATTTCGGAGCGTCCAGCGCGGATGATTTGGTCGGCGGCGCGGAAGATTCTTTGGGCGCTCTTATCGGGTATCGTTTCGGAGTCAGAACCAGTTCCACGGCTGAGCCAATTCTGCACGTAACCTCTGCAATACTCGGCTCCCTCAAGGCCCAACGATTCGCAACACAAAAGCGCCACGGCTTCCGCTTCGACCTCGCGTAGACTGCGCGGAGTAGTTTCTCCGTCCGCGAAATCTCCCTCGGAGGTGTGCAACAGAATATGACCGCACTCGTGGAAAAAAGTCTTCTGAGGAAGTTGCGCGATGGGATTAATCGCGAGTTGTCGGCCACGGGCAAATCCCTGAACATTTCCGTCCGTGTGATCGAAGGGAACGCGCTCAATACTCAGCGCGGCAAGCGCTCGCTCGGCATCCCATTCCGGGACCGTAATTGGTTCAAGTTCCCGCCCGTCAGTCTGGCCCAAAACGAACCAGCGCGCCTTATAAACAAAGCTGGTATAGATGTGTTCTTCGTCTGAATCCTCCTCGCGGCGCTTGCAAGTGATCGGCATGCACAACGTGAGCGCCCGTTCGCCTCGTTTAACGAAACGGCCTAAGTCTTTCCACTTGGGAAAAGTGTTAATTGGGCCGGGCTGTAATCCGCGCATCTGACATTGCACAAGCGCGAGAATTTGATTCCCTGTCGAATAAGAGTGAAAGGCCCGATACGCTTTCATGATCAGACCTGGCTTGGTGACTGCTTCGATAAGTAGGGCAGACCACTTCGGGATTGCGGGTAATTGATTGACGTGATTTTCCACTTGTCGCGTGCTCCTTTTCGGGTGACTTTTTTGAGCGAAGTTCGCCGTTGCAGTCACTCCCGAAAACCGACAGGGCGCAGTGCAGCGGAGCACTCAAAGCGGAGCGCAGACTTTTTCGGATGGGCTGTCACTTACGATAGAAGCGAGAGGGATGATTTTAGGTAAACTCAGTAGCGACGGCAGGATTCAATGGGAATGCGCCCTGGGAGGTAGGCCTAACACCTAAAGAGTCAGTTCATCGTCTACGATTCTCTCAAGCGGAATGTCTGCTGCGCGGGAGTAGGCAAGTAGCACAAAGAGCGGCGGTTCGTTTTTATCCCATTCATATTTTGAGATGTCGCTGTAATCCCGTACGCCTAAGACCTTCGCCAATTTAGGCTGAGATAATCCTAAGCTCTGTCGGAGCTGCAAGAGCTTTGCAGCAAGACGTTTTGGACGTGGTCGCGCGTGTCCCATGTTAGCTCCCCTACGGATAATCGAGCACTTGCGGATTGTGTAACGCGTCCGCAAACTCCGTTATAAAGTCCTCTGCCTGTTTCCTGTCTTTGAACCTGAAAGCCTCAGTCGCATCGTTGGTGAAAAATTCGGGAACGCCGCGTATGTAACCCTCAAACGTGACAACCATCACGCCTTCGGTGGTGCCGATCCCTGCTCCCGCTTTATGGATCTCAACCATTCGCTCCATCATGTCTCTGCGTCGCCCGCTGAATGTCGCAAGGTCGATGTCAATGCTTTCGTCGGAAAGGTCGCCGACCAAGAAATCTTGAGCCCTGTTGCCGACCATTGCGACCAAGTAAATATCCTCAATTCCGATCTCTGTGTTATCAGGCAAAACTGCTAACCAATCGATTAGTTTTTCTCTCGTGCTTGCCATAAGTGTTCTCACAAACTGTGGGATAACTGCCGACGCAAATCATCTATCCTGTTCTGTATCCTGACGCGCCGCTGCTGTAGTAAAAGATCCGTTACACGTTTCGGTCTTTTCCAGTTTTCAGGAAACTTTAATTCACGAGTGTCATCAGCCAATACGTTCAGGGAGACGCGAGCCAGCTCTGAGTATTTCAGCAATGTCATTAAGTCCGGCTCGCGGTTGCCGCGCTCGTATTCGGAAATCCGAGCGACGCCTTTATCGAATTCCAATAGCTTCGCCAGTTGCGATTGACTCGCTTCCAGCTTGAACCGGATTGCGAGTAGTTTTTCACCAAGACGTTTAGGCTTTTTTCGCCCTCTTTGGCCCACGGCTCTCTCCTTTCTCAATCAGGTCACGCTCCTTAATCAGGGCATCACGGAATCTTGTGAGCACATCGATCAGCAAGTTGATTTTTTGCAAACTGCGTCGCCGAGCTAGTTTTGTGCCTAGAAAAAATTCGAGTTGTATGCGGCGACGACAATCAGCGATCGTGAGCATGTAGTGGCCCCACTTATACTCCCCACCTCGGCTTGATTCGACCTCGGTGAAAATGTAGGACGTGTGACCCGTTGAAATCGGATTCAGGAATACTCTTTTCCGGTGAGAGAATATGGACATAAGTGACCTTTCAATCACGGGATATGCGGTTTTCGCATATCGCTAGACGTAGCCGTATAAATGCTTTCGTGAAGAAAGCTACCTACCTGGCCCAGCGAAAGAGACTCCTCGCCCTCTTACGCGAAACGAGGACTAAAGCAGGTCTAACTCAGGCGGAACTTGCCTCACGATTACATCGAGATCAAACCTTCGTTTCCAAATACGAAACTGGCGAGCGGCGTTTAGACATCTTGGAATTGCGAGATGTGTGCCGTGCTCTCAGCATAGACTTCAAAGACTTTATCCGCGCCTTGGACGCTGAATTGCGATAGCCGGTGCGTTGTTGAGCAACGCCGATAGTCAGCGTCCGATGTTTATGGCGTCAATGATATGCGATTTTCGCATATCAATCAAGATCTTCATATAAGGTGGGCGGTGAAAAAGAATATCCGCCTGGATCAGCAAAAGAAGCTGCTCGTTTTATTGCGCGGGATAAGAGTTGATGCGGGGTTGACACAGAGCGAGCTTGCATCGCGTCTCTCCCGAGATCAAACCTTCGTCTCAAAGTACGAAAGCGGAGAGCGGAGGTTGGACGTACTTGAACTACGCGAGGTGTGTCAAGCAATTGGCACCGACTTCGTCACGTTTATCCGTAAGCTCGATAAAGACTTGAGAACGGAGTGATCATGCATTCAAAGAACTTTTGATCATTTGGCTGGCATTCGAACGGCATGTTTGTGGAATGGCCTGGCACCGACTTTTCACAAGCACGATGCGCTCTGAGGATCAACATGTCACTAAGAAAAGGAAAAACGAAATCGACACTTGAATCGTCAATTGACTCAGCTTTGCTGGCGGTCGAGGTATACAACAAACCAAGAACCACGTTTAGAAGCGAAGCATTTATTGCTTTGATGATCATCGCTTGGACGCGACTATTCCATGCGTACTTCAACATTACCATTGGCGATCGTTACTACTATAAAAAGAAGACACGATATGAGCTCGTTGACGGGGAACGTAAGACTTGGGAACTGAGTACTTGCATCAAGAAATTTGGGAAACTCTCCGAAGCTGTAGAAAAGAACCTTCAGTTCTTCATTGCCTTACGAAACAAGATTGAACATCGACACATTCTCAAGAGAGAAGTGGACACGCTAATTTTTGGAGAGTGTCAAGCTCTTCTTTTTAACTATGAAACAACCTTAATGCAGTTATTCGGTCAGCAGTATGCTCTAAATGAAGCCTTGGTATACAGTCTCCAATTCTCCCACCTGAGAACGCCTGTACAAGAGAAAGCGAATAAGGCGGCACTATCAAGAGACTTAGCGGATGTCGTTTCCTATGTTGAAAAGTATCGGAATTCTTTGGATGACGATGTTTATAATTCCCAAGAGTACAGTATCAAGCTTTTACAGGTTCCAAAAATTTCAAACACTAATCGCGCAGATGCGGCGATAGAGTTCGTCCGCTGGGACGAATTGAGTGAGCTGGACAAAGCCGCTTATGAGCAAGTAGCGGTGATTATCAAAGACAAGAAGGTTAGAATTGAGGCAGCTAACGTCAAACGACTTAAGCCAAGCGAAGTGGTACGCAAGGTAAACAAACAGGTACCCGCAAAACTGCTCACAGCCAATCTGCATGTAGTTCTTTACAAACTCTTCCGTATTAGGCCGCCCAATGGCGCGGATGATCCCTTCGATACCAACGCTGAATTTTGTTTGTACGACGAGACTCATAACGACTACGTCTATCAAGACAAATGGGTCGATTTCCTCGTCCATTTTTTGCAGACGAGCGGACTAACTGCAAGCGATCTTCGGGAAAAGGCGAAAGGCGGAGAAACTTTGTCCGTGAATGATTTTAAAATGACGATCTCATCACCTTCCGCAGTTGCTGTTGGATCTTTGTGACAGGTTGTCTCTATATAGGATCGACAAGGAGCTCGTCTGGCAGGTGATTAGTACCCTACGTGAAAAGTCTCATGTGGAGGTCTCATTCTTCATCGTCTCGTTAACATAAGCTATTCGATGCTCTTGACGTCTGCATGCTTCTTCCACGAGTTCTTCGCGGGTGCGAAAAAGATCAGCACGGTCGAGTTTCTCCTCTTTCAACAGGCGATCCATAGCTTCACTATGATATTCAAGTCCTCCACCGGCAAGAATATGAGCAACATCAACGGACTGCGCTTCTAGCTCTCGTGCGATCAGAACCGATCGGTGGCACTTAAGAGGATCCTTTTCAACACATAGGAGCGCTATCCTCTCCTTCTGAATACCTGAAATGACTCTTTGCAGCCCTTGTTTAAACGACGACGTTTTAGCTTGTTGGCTATACCGAACTTTACCGTCCTTGTAGCAAGCCGGATCTTGTGGGTGTGCGCCGAGCTGATCACCCAAATAGACATACTTAAAACCTTCGCTTTGAAGCTGAGGCTTCAGGTTTTCGCGGTTAAATTGTGGGGTCGCTGCGCTGTACGGCTCTGAGCGTATGTCCGCAACTGCGGTTACTCCATGCTGCTTCAAAAGATTAATAAGAAACTGCACTTCATGGTTCGAGTGGCCTACTGTCAGAATTGAGCATTTCGTCGTCATGGTAGAACACCGCTACTGAAGCAAAGTCGGATCGGATCCGCTACTGTCGCGCAGCCTCCAGTATCGCAGGATTTGATCGCGTCTCTCATCGTCAAGATTCATTCCGAGTTCTCAGGACAAGAATGTTAGCGCCAATCACTATTGTTTGTCTCGCAAACCGTCACTCTTAATAATGGGTCGGTTAAATGAAACATTACGATCCCCACCTGCCTCAAGTGCCCCGATATGGATAGATCCGGGGTGAGTTGTTAAGATTTTACTTGAACATTCACTTGCGCATTTTGTATATTCCGCGCGTCCGCCCTTCTTTGCCGGCCACGCGCATTTGGCGCGAGGGTCGGCTTTTCGTTTATTGAGATCGTTTATTCACCGACAAGATTTGTCCTGAATGAGAAAACGGAACGCCCTCCAAGTCATTTTGACCCGTCCTACTTCAAAAACCCATTCTCCTCAAATCCCGTATAAAACACTCATATTGACAAGGTTATTGAAAGAGACTACTGTCCCGCTCACACTATCAGTTTGGCCTCACAAATTGGCACAGACATTGCTGTTAAAAGTTAGGGGTTTGACTGCTTTCCCTTTGCATCAAAACAATGGGAAGGGGCCAGTAGAGTGAAAATCGTCTCGTTGAGTCGGCGCCCTCAGCGCGAGGTGCCACCCGAAAGAGTCGAGGAGATTTTCTTACGTGCTGGGATAGGGATCGACGGAGATTGTCACGCCAGTCCAATCTCCCCTCGTCAGGTCTTACTAGCCTCCACTGGCGCTTACGAGTATTGCGCCGTACCCCCAGGAAGTCTGCGGGAGAACATCTTAATTAAGGTTAACGACTTGCGCTTGTTCTCCGGTAGTTTGGTTCGAATTGGGAGGGATGCAGCGATTCGAATTACTTTTGAATGTGAGCCCTGCGGCCGGCTGAATCGCGTTCGCCCGAATTTGAGTAAGGACATACGGGGTAAGCGGGGCTATTTGGCAAGAGTTGTGAGGAGCGGAGTAGTCAGACCCGGCGACAAGATTCAAGTGGAAGGGCGCATGTTCTCTCCGCTCTCTGACGACTGGAGAGACCGCGTAATTGCAATAGCGCAAATGGTGCCGAGTGGCTTCGTCGTTTCGTATACGCGGTTAGCAGAGTTAGCTGGAGTGCCGAAGTCATTTTGCAGAGCTTTTCCGCGACTGCTTCGGTCTCGGTTAGACGCCTCTCGGCAAAGAGTTGTGCCATCTAGTCAACTCAGTGACGCACCAAGCCTACCGATCTGGCTTGGCCGCGAAGTATTTGAGGATGACGTTCAGTTTAGTTAAGGAGTAATACAATGAACACGAACAAAAGTGACAATGAGCAGTCCTTCGTCACGGAAATCGGCCAAGTAAAGGAGGTTAAGGCTGGCGGCATGACAATGATTGTAGGTGTTCCTGAAAGGCTTACTAGTATTTTCGGCGAGATCGAAGAGGATGACTGTGACATTCCAGAAGACTTTCAACCACCTGCAAATGAATATGAAGGCTGGTTGGGGAAATAAACGCTGGTTGGGTTAGAAGTTTTCTCTAGCGCCTCCCTGGAGATTCTCAAATGGCAAACCTCTCAAAAAGCATCCCGAGGGATGTAGGCGCGAGCAAGCCTCGCGCCTTTTCTTCTTTTGATGATTTTCTCAATGCGTTGATCGAGAATGGCGTAGTGTCTTCGAAGGAGGACCTTATAGAAAACCATCCGGAGCAACTCAGTAACCTCTTATTTGAATGGTATATTCAAGGTCAAATAGCGTGTGTCTTTGCGCAGATGCTTGCTGGTAGCCGGAAAGACTGGCAGTCGATCGTATTTAAGGAACCTGTAGAAGCTGAGGAATTAGAAGAGCGTCTGGTACAGTCGGCTGACAGTCTCGAAGCTCTACAACTGATTTTCGTAGGAGACGGAACACCGGAACAGGCAGTGGAGTTGATTCGGATGCTGTGCCGACATCCTAGTTGGTCTTGTCATGAAATGCCCTGGATGACAAACGAGCAGGGAGACTCAATACCTGTGGGGCTACGTTGGCACCGTCCAGACTCGAATTATGTTTCCTGGGTGTTGGGAATCGCGCCTTTCGATCCAATGCCTTTCACCCGCCGTTTTGTTGGTGCACCTTTTATTGCTCTAGTGTTTAGGCCGAGTCCGCCAAACCACGATCGCGCGCCAAAACGAATCGAAGGCGGACTTGAAGCCTCCCACCTTGCTCATATGAATGATGGGCTCGGTTCCGACGATGAGAAACGGGCGAGAACAAAGGATAAGACTATCTACCATAAACAAACATTGCTAGGAGATGAGCTGCGTTCGCATGCAAGAGCTATGGTGACCTTTGCGTTTCCTGCGCATTGCCGAGAATCGCTTACAAACATCCTAACACCTCTTCCGCAGGATTAATTCTAGCGCGTTGCACTATGTATTTGAATCTCGCCAGATAAAGGCGGGAAACATCAAAAAAGCTATACCTAAACCTCACTTGTTGAGTAATGACAAATTAGGTCAGTAAATGGTTCATTGCACTCGGTGACTCATTATGGCCCGCACTTCACCCACAACGCGAAAATCTTCGGGCAACGCCAATAATGGCTCGTATGCTGGATTGTTCGAGACCAGGATCCATCGATCTCCTTGGTGATGCAGCTTTTTGATAAGCGCTTCGCCGGCGTTAACGCACACAACCACTGCGCCGGAGTTAACTGTGTTCGTCCTCCTCGCCACCACCAGATCCCCATCGTTAATTCTAGGGGCCATCGAATCACCCTTGGCCTGCACCAGAAAAGCTTCGTCAGCACGGAACGACAAAAGACGAGAAGGAACTGCCACGCGGTCAATCGGATTGCCGTCGAGAATAGTTCCATGTGGGCCACAGCGCGCAAGGCCGTAAAGATTCAGGTAGGTGAATTGCCGCTCAGGTCCATCCGTAATTACCTGATAATCACGAGAATTGAACGGATTGCGCTTGAGATATCCCCGTTTCTCGAGTTGCCTAAGGTGATGAACCACCACGCTCGTAGAGGAGAGATCGAGGAGTTCTTGCAACTCTCGAATAGTCAACGGCGCATCATGGTTGTCACGTAGCGCGTCAAGCAGTCGCTTCTGGACGGCGTGCAATTCCTTACCCATGTGGCGCAGTTTAGGCGTTGGCTGTTTTATTTTGCAAGAAACTTTGACTTTGTTCTAGTTTTCGTTCTAGTCTGTATGCGAAAATCGCGCTTTTGTTTTGATAGTGCAGAACCACAGCGAGGAGTTTTAGACAGATGGCAAAAGAAAATAAAGAGGGTAAGTTTCAATTTGTCTTCGTCAACGTTGAAGGAGACCAGGAAACTCTGCAAGAGGCTCTAAAGCAAGTCGGGACCGTTCTTCACCACGGCATTAGACCCGCTCCAGCTTCGCGCACTTTGATTGCCGTACCAGTTAATAAAGCGTTGGGAAATGGAGCAGTCACAAGTAACGGTGATGACTCTGAAGTATATGAAGTTCTTCCAGAGGAACCGGAGTCCGAAACAGTGGCTACTACAACAGCAGCTCCCAGTAATGCAAATCCAAAGCCCAAGCGGGAAAAGAAAGCGGCAAAGGTGCCCGAACTGCTAAAGAACTTCGATCCGAACGACGCTGATGTTTCTATGACTGATTTTTTCAATCAGCATGACACGAGTAGCCAGTTCAACAAGTATCTGGCAATCGCAGCTTGGTTTAAGCGGCATAAGAACACAGATGAGATCAATTTGAGTCACGTTTACACCTGCTATCAACTAATGAAGTGGCAGGCACCCGACAATATGTCGCAGCCGTTTACTGACATGAAACGGCTTCACAGCTACTTTGAAAAAGGCTCACAAGGTGGATGGTCTATTACCATTGTCGGAATGAATGAGGTTGACAGGGCTAGGCTGTCGCAAGCGGCGGCTGGGAGTTAATAGGTGAACCTGACTGATCTCGTCAACAGGATTGAGGAGTTCGGCGAGTGGAACCACGCTGAGAAAATTACATTCTTTGCGTGGTTTCTTCACTCTCAGCGTGGCCTCGATAGGATTAATCCTGTCGATATTCGCAATTGTTATGCTGAACTTCATCTAGAACAACCTACTAACGTCGCGCCGTATCTTGCGAGCATGGAAAGTCGAAAGCCGAAGCTCGCGTTGAAAGACAACCGAGGCTACTACCTTGTCGCGCAGGTCAGGAACGACTACGAAGGGAGGTTCGCGCCTACCACCGTAGACTCAACTCCAAAAACAGAACAAGTGCTTTCGCATAGCGTAGTGGAGCGAACGCGCGGTTATCTCGAGACTATTATTCAACAAGCTAACGGAAGTTACGAGCATAATTGGTTTGATTCATGCTCCGTTATGATAAGTTTGTGGAGATTCTGATAATTGAAGTGTACGAAGCTCATAACAAAGCGAGCGAAATCAAAGACCGTAACGGTGATTTCCTCATGTTAGGGGACCTGATTTCTAGTATCCTGAAAGAGGCAGGTTGGAATCTACAACGAGAGACAAAACGAGTATTGCCTGAAATCAAGAGTTTGGGCGATCGATCTGCTCATAACCGCAGATACATCGCTAAGAAAGCAGATGTAGACAAAGTAATTCCAGGCTTACGCGTGTTAGCGGATGATTTGTTACATTTAGCCAACCTTAAATAGAAATGGCAGAGATCAGCGAGGTTACGCGGCGAGACATCATAGATCGAATAGGCAACTGGTCCGGACGGCTTGAAGAAGATCAGTTCCTGTCGCGCCTTTATAACCTGAGCGCTCTTCCATCTGATGATTACCGTTTTCCAGATGCAGCTCGCGACATTTGGCAGCATCGTATCAACAATCTCGATCTGGAATGACGATTGGATATTTTACGACCACCGTTTCAATCTGCTTCATGGATCGAGCGAAGACTTTCTTCGTTTTCTCTGCGAGACAGTTCATCCAGTCGTTCGACCGGATACCGCTGAAGCTCAGAGAATGGTTGAGCAATACAACCAATATCTCAGACACGACGGTTGGGAGCTTTTTGTGACCGGTGAAATCTCTGGTAGACCAGTGTTCGCCGCCCGCGACAATGCCGACGATGCGGAGATTTTCGAGGAGCCAACCGGATGGCCAAAGGTCGATAGGCAGAAAGACGAAATTCGGCTTCGCGTTCGAACGGCGGAGAACGAGGAACAGTTTCAATCTGTCGGACATCTCTGTCGCGAGACGCTAATTACACTGGCCCAGACCGTCTACGATCGCCAAAGACACCCTCCTCAAGATAATGTCGAGCCTAGCGCCACCGACGCCAAGCGTATGCTTGACGCCTTCTTTGCCATCGAATTATCAGGTGCGGATCATGCAAACGCTCGAAAGCATGCAAGGGCTGCGTTCGATTTAGCGAACGGATTGCAACATGATCGCGCTGCGACTTTTCGTGACGCCGCGCTATGTGCCGAAGCGACCCTTTCTGTAGTTAGAATTGCGGCAATAGTTTCTGGACGACGCGATCTCGGTGAATGAGATCGCGTTCTATCTAAAGGCAACACTTTCCGTTTTACGGTAGACCTTCGCCACTCACTGTTACTCCGATCACGGTGCCATAATCAACGCGTTCGCCAGCTTGGGGCGTCTGCGCGATGATTGTTCCGGGTTCAAGCTGGGGGTCGTGCCGATTAGCAAGGACACGCAGAGTAAGATTCGCGTCCCGCAATTTGATTTGCGCTGTCTTATAGTTCAAGCCAACTACCAAGGGGACGGATGTTTGTAGTGGTCGTGAGAGTCGTTCGCGCCTAACATCTAACGCAAGTAGTGATAGGGCGATTGCTGGCAGCACGATGAAACAGCCGACAGCAATCGCAGTGAGAGTGGCTATGAGCAATCGCTGTTTGCCGCGTATGCAATAACCCACGAGTAGCCCTAGTATGAATCTCATTGTCAGTCTCCTGTTTGCACACGAATAGAAACAAGTAGCACTTTCCGCTACTCGCTTTCGTGGAATGGCTGTTTAGGTTGTGGGGAAAGGCGAGTCGATCTTGAATGGAAGGCGATTAACGCGGGTCCATTAAGGGTCCAATAACGATTCCTTAGAGTACCTTTGACTACCTTACTGTGCTATCCATGCCGCAGGTTTCCTTTGAATTCCTACAAATCGCTTCTCTTTCACGGCGGCGACACGGGTTCGATTCCCGTACGGGACGCCAGCAACTTAGCCCTCACAATCTAACTACTGACAACCACCGGCGCTTTACTGGTGAGTCCGCTGCAAACGCTTGTGATTCATAACCCGCAGGCATCTCTGTCTTCGTTAGCTGACGTAAATCTAGGACGCTACGGCGGGGCGGCGGCGCCGTCGGGGCTGACGCCGCCCAGGAGTTATCGCAGAACGGGTTTCTACGGCTGGTGGAACCTGTTCCGGTACTCGCCTGAGACGAGGAAGGCCCGCTCGATCCTCTTGTAGTCGTTGTCCTGGTTCAGGGAGTTCTCCCAGAACTGCCAACCGCTGGCGTCCGGCTCCCGGCGCAGGTAGATGCGGTAGCAGTAGCGTATGAACTGGTGGTTGTTGTAGGTCGTCGGCGAGCCGGGCGGGTTGACCAGTCCGTCGGCGATCACGTCGGGGCGGGCGCAGAAGTCGCCCGACGACCAGAAGGCGTTCGACACATCCCTGCGCTTGACGTCGCGGCAGGCGGCGTCGTTGCCGCACTGCGTGATGTTGCGCGTCCAGAAGACGAGGCCGGGGCGGTCGGCGGCGTTGATGGGGTCGCGATCGAGGAAATCCTGGTAGTGCATGCGGACGAAGTAGCGCGAGTCGTCAATGGAGTTGCTCCCGGTGGTCTGGAAGCTAATCTTGACGATGCTGGCGACCGACGGCACACCGTTCGAGTTGACGAGGAAGAGCATGTAATGGCCCGACGGGGTGAGGTTCGCGCCGCCGGGGAACTGCACTTCGAGGCCGCCCGGCTGCGCGCGGAAGACGAGCTGGGTCATGCGCTGGTTCTGGTCGTAGGCGTGCGTGACGGAGCCGAGGCGTATCATCGTCACCTTCGAGATGCTGGCGGCGTCCGGCGTCGTGATGAAGAAGTTCGTGTTGAGGGCGACCTCGGACGGGGCCGCGCCGATGGTCGGGCGCGGGCCTTTGAAGAGGTAGGGCGGCCAGAAGATTTGGTAGTTCGGCTGGTTGGATGAGTTCGGGCTCGGGGGGGCGCCGCCCCCCGCCACGAACACGCGGCCGTCGGGCAGCAGCAGCGCCGTCGAGTGGTAGAGTCGCGGGGCATCCGCGCTCATGCTCGCCATCGTTGACCAGGTCTCGGTGTCGGGGTTGTAAATCTCGGCGGCTAAGACCGGTTGGGACCCCTCCTCGAAGCCCGCAAGACTCGACCCGCCGGTGGCGAGGACCGTGCCGTCGGGCAGGAGCGTGGCGTTCAACTGGCGGCGGGGGAAGGCCATGTCGCCGACCCTGCGCCATTGCGGCGCGGGCGCGGCGGGGGTCTCCGTGGTGGAGATGACCGGCGAGACGTTGAGGTTAATCATCTCGCAGTCGCGTTGCGGGACGGTCCCCGGCTCGTCGCCTCCCCCGCCCATGATGAGGACTTTGCCGTCGTCGTAGGTGAAGGAGCCGTGGCTGCGGCCGCCGGCGATGCCGTTGATGCTGTTGGCGACGAAGGTCCACTGCCCCGACCCGGAGGTGCGCAGGTATCGGGTGGCCCGCGACGGGCCGGAGTGGAAGACCTGCCCGTTCGGGGCGAGGTGGAGCCACGGGTAGAGGTCGCTGTGGGGGTCCAGCGCCGTGTCGAGGGGCCGCCACGTGTTGTTCGTCTGCCACACCTGCGGCCGGTTGTTGAACTGTTTGTTCTCGTCTAAGCCGGAATCAACCAGCATCTCGCTGTTGCCGAGCACGACGTTGGTCGGATACCAGCGCCCGCGCCCCATCGAGGCGGCGGTAGACCAGGCGTTCGTGTTCCAGTCGTAGAAGCTTGCCCCGAGCTCGCCCTTGAAGTCCTCGCCCATGTGGCCGCCCATCACGAGCAGGCGGCCGTCGTGGATGAAGGCGTGGCCGCTACAGAAGACGTTCTGCGTGGAGTTGAACGGGGAGCCTGATGACGGATTCGGTGGCCGGGTCCCAGACGTAGGTCCAGGAATGACCACTGAGGTTGTCGTTGCCGTCGGGGGCCTGGCGCGTGAAGATGAGTACCTTCCCGTTCGGCAGCAGGTTCGTGTCGATGGCGATGATGCCGCCGGGGGGGTTGTTGGTTGGGCTGTTGAGCGGGAACAAGGACGACCACGCGCCTTCGACCGAAGGGTTGCTCTGGGCGGCAAGCGCCGGCCCGGCGGCCGTCGTCCTGACCGAAGGCTGCGGGGTCACAACAGGGCGACGAGAAGAAGCAGGGGGAGGAAGAACAGTTTGTGTGGACGGAAGGAGAGACGTGCTGTGAGACTCTTTTTTCGCTGCATGTTGGAATTGCTCCTTTGAACGGTGAAACGGTTAGAGGTGAAGGTAACGCGACCGCGGTTTGAGGGTCGCGTGGCAACGGTGTCTAAACAATAAAGAGCCAGGGTCGTTTTAACGAGTCCCCTGAAACCGTCACGTTCGCGTATTCGCAGAAGACGGCTTAGCTCAATGAGAATCGAAAGTACTCTCGCGTCGTCGCGAGTAAACAAATTCGCCGGATCAGACGGTCAATTTTCGGGCGCGGGAAAGGTCGGGTTGTGGGGGAGTTGCCGCCCTCAATAGATGTTTGACTGGTAGGTTATATAAGGAATTTTCGTCAGTCAAGAAATTAAAAGGCGGTGTGGTAACTATATAAAACGAAACCCTGCGGCAAAATGCCTGTTTGATCGCCCCAAAGATCTCGTAACCCGTCTACCTTGCGGTATCGTTCTCCCATTATGGAGTGAAACTGAAAGATCTGTTTATTGGCGCGTCCATTAATCTGGTTCATCAACGAGGAGCAGCCATCATGAGTGATTGGATTATCAACGACATCCTCAAAAGATCAGAAGAGGCGGAGGCACGTAAACCGAGAATAAATTGCCCAACGCATGGCAATACCCTCATCTGCGCGAGCTGTCGAAAGTGTTTGTCATGTATCTGGGAGGAAGGTAAAGCCAGCCAATTACGTTGGTGTCTAAAACGACGGCATACATTCCTAAATTTGGGAGCCCCTTGTAAATATTGTCGCGGACAAGGTGGTACAAGCGCCGTACACAACGGATGAAAGTAAATGCAGCCCTTGTTGGCATAGCGATTATGACGCGTATCAGAAACAAAGGGCGGAAGAGGCGCGCCGCTATGTGCCGAAGTACACTAGTTTGTCGACTCTCGATGATGACGACTATCTCCCCGACTATGATGGTGAGGACGAAGATGACGGTGTTTAATTGTCACAATCACACATCGTTCGCCGTGCGGGATCACGAGGTGGGGCGTCCACGCAAGGTGTCCGGAGCGCAAACCGATAAGCCGTGTTGTAAAATTGTGCCATGCAAAAGATTAATCCGAATGATTATCAATACTTAATGGCGAGGTATGATACTCGATTACCGAGTGGCGAATCGGTAATGATTGTACAAGTGAATGACGATGGATCAGCATCATTTCGGTATCTCGATGGAGACAAGAAAGACGAAATGGGCACTTGTGATGTGAGCAAAATCACGATAGAGCAATAGCGTCAATTTCGGCTCGTCTTACTCGTCATCGTTCTCAAGAGAAGCCGCATCGTGCGGTTTAAGTTGAGGTCGATACCACATGGCTAAAAATTTGTGGCCAATTTGTGGACAGAATTCTGCAGCACAGCGCAGTGAGGCGCTGGCAACGAATGGGAAAGAACTGCAAAACCCTTGATTTTCCTCGGTGGCTGCAACTTTCGAAATGGCAAATACTTAACGAATTGCCGAGCGTCTAATTCGCAATGCGGAGGTCAGGGGTTCGATCCCCCTCTGCTCCACCAATAGCATCAAGCACTTACGGCAGGTGTGCACCCTGCCGTTTTTGCTGTCTCACGTTTTTGGCGTCACCTTGACGTGGCGAGAGGGATACGAGCTTTTCTAAAGCCGCTCGCTTTCGCTCCTGCATTCCGTGTGAGTTGACCTCCTCCCTTAAAACCCTACCAAATAAAATAGAGAAAAGCGGGCAATTCATGACAGGATGGAGCCTGACCGATTGCCATGAAAAAGTCCAAGTTCACCGAGTCGCAGATCGTGTTTGCGCTCAAGCAGGCCGAGACCGGAACGGCGGTCGCAGAGGTGTGTCGCAAGTTGGGAATCAGCGAAGCCACTTTCTACAGCTGGAAAAAGAAGTATGGCGGGTTGGACCCGGCGGAGTTGCGCCGGCTGCGGCAGTTGGAAGAAGAGAACGCGCAGTTGAAGCGGATCGTGGCGGACCTGACGCTGGACAAACAGATGCTGCAGGACGTGTTAAAAAAAGCTCTGAGGGTCCGGCAACGAAGACAACTGGCGAGCATGCTGTTGACGGAGTATCGCGTCTCGGAGCGACGTGCCTGTGCGACGGTATTTTTGCAGCGCAGCGTCTATCGGTATGTGGGCCATCCGCGCGACGATCGCGCCGTGCGGCAACACCTGAAAGAGATCGCCGAGACCCGGGTACGTTTTGGCTTTGAGCGCATTCAATTGCTGCTGCGACGTGAAGGTTGGCGCGACAATCACAAGCGAACTTACCGCATTTACAGGGAAGAAGGGCTGAATTTAAGAAGTAAGCGACCGCGCCCGCAACAAGACCGCGGCCCATCGTCAGCAGCGTCCGCTGCTGACTGGACCACACCAGTGCTGGAGCATGGATTTCGTCAGTGATCAACTGTTCGATGGGCGCAGATTCAGGGCCTTAACTTTAGTCGATAACTATAGTCGCGAATGTCTGGAGATCGAGGTGGGCCAGAACTTGAAAGGCATCGCCGTCGTGTCAGTGATGGAACGGATCAAAGCGGTGCGCGGTGTGGTGCCGCAACGAATCTAGTGCGACAACGGGAGCGAATTCATCTCGAAGGCGTTGGACAAGTGGGCTTATGACAACCAGGTGACGCTGGACTTCTCGCGGCCCGGAAAACCAACGGATAATCCGTTCATCGAATCATTCAACGGCAGCTTTCGCGATGAGTGCTTGAACGTCAATTGGTTCCTTTCGCTCGAGGATGCAAAAGAAAAAATCAGGTTGTTTAAGGAAGAGTATAATGGCTTCAGACCACAAGTTCCTTATCGGGTCTGACGCCGAGCGAGGGTGGTCCAACAACACTCTCATGGTCCAATTTTTTCCATTTTACGCCGGTAGCGGAATTGGGAGGAGCTCACAAAAGAAAAGATTCTCTGTTTGACTGTAATGAACATTGGGGAGGCTACTTCTTACTTGTCCAATATCAAATTCAAAGCCCTTGTAGACGGAAAGGTCGGTTATTTCATGAAAGTTCGACCTACACACAGGCACAACGAGACGCTATGCAGCCGTGTTTGCCGGTCGCGATAAGATCATCCCGTTGCTGGCTCGAAGTGATCCTGCGTCTGCCGATCGGGTGTCTGATCTGTTTGCGACGTATCGCAAGATCATGAATGTTGAAGCATTCGAGCGTCACACTGCACGCCGGTTGGATCACCTCGCGTTTCATTCGAATTCGCGAATTGCCCACGATCACGGTGCTGCTTAGATTTCGTGATCCATTACATATGTCAACCCTTGAAACCGCGTTCGATGGCAAAGACGATGGCTTGGGCGCGCGTCCAGACGCCGAGCTTGTCGAAAAGATTGGAGACGTGATTGCGAACTGTCTTTTCGCTGATGGATAAGCGTTCCGCAATCTGTGCGTTTCCGAGACCCTCCGTGATCAAGGCGAGCACCTCCCGCTCGCGCGACGAGAGCGACGCAAACGCGTGGTCCTCACCGCGGGTCGTGCGCTTGAGTCCCATGAACTCCAGCACCTCATCGCAGAAGCGTTCCCACGCCGGCTCGTTCTCGAGAAGGATGTGGTTCTTCGAGTCGAGCTCGACGAACTGCGCGCCCGGAATCCCGGCGGCGAGGATGTGCCCTTCTGCAATCGGTGCGACGGCGTCGCCGCGCGCGTGCAGCACCAGCGTCGGTGTCCGAACCTTCACCGAGCAGACGCCGTGACGTCGAGCATACCCCGCAACTCAAGTAGTTGGGCGGCGATCTCCGGCGTCAGAGTCTTCCGGCAGAGATCGTTGAACCATCCTAGCTGTTCATCGGTGCCCTCCGGGGATGAACCGCGAAGTGAAGACCTGTCGGAAGGTCGGGTTATCGCTGCCCCATTCCAGGCGGACGAGATCAATCATCGCCCGGTAGAAGCTCTCCCGGTCAGGGTCGCCACGTCGAAATGCACCGCGTGCATAGCGCGCCATAGAGTATGAGATGTGAGACGCGCTCCGGGTGCTTCACAGCGTAGGCCACGCAGATCGGACCTCCTTGAGAAATTCCGAGCAGGGCGAACGGTCCTGCGGATTCGGCTGCCTCGACTACGGCCTCCAAATCCTCGACCCAGCGCTCGAGCGAGAGGTCGCCGACCTTCCAATCAGTCATTCCGCACCCGCGCTCGTCGTAACGCACGAAGCGAAAGTGATCGCTGAAGAAACGAATCCAGTGTCGCCAGACCGGGACTCTCCCATTCATATTCGAGATGCGTCAGCCAGTTCGAGGCCTTGACAGCACGGGCCCCGCACCAGCCTCGGCCCAGGCGAGCCGGACGCCGTCCGATGTGCCGCAGGTACCGAATTCGCTGGGTTGTTTTCTTCATGATCCAACTTGTCTTAACGGCGCGGCGCTGATTGGGGCGACCCGCAACAGCTCCTGAAATCTGGGAAGACTACGCAACGGATCGAGATAGCTGTCGTAGTCGAGCCATTTTCGATCAGCGCAAAACGGGAGCGACTTCTCCAGGCAGGTGATTGCTTCTTCAAGTTCACCGGATATGGAGAATGCGCAGGCTGCGTTGTAGAGAACGTTCGGGTCCTGCGAATCGAGTTCGAGGGCTCGCCGCGTCCACTCCAGCCCACGCTTTGTCTCTCCCAGCTCTATGAGCGCAGTTGCTCCTAAAAGAAGTGGCCTGATATCACTGGGGTAAAACTCGAGATGATTTTGGGCCGCGTCGAGACACCTCTTGAATGTCTCCTTCTGCAACTGTTCTCGCTTCTGCCCTCGATATATGCCGCCCAGCATTGACAGTGCATCGATGCTCTCCGGGCGAACTGCTGCAGCCTGCTCTAACAACACTGCTGCCTGATCGAGTTTTCCTTGCGAGAAACAGGCTCGTGCGTAATAGTAATGGGCCTCATACAGCTTCGGATTCAGTTGCAGCGCAGTCTCGAACTCTCGTTCCGCTTCCGAATACCGGCCGCTCAGTGCAAGGACGATTCCCCTTGAGGCGTGCACTTGTGCCAAACCGGGATCGATCTCGACGGCTTTCGAACTCGCCCGGTCGGCGTCTACAAGGTCAGACTCAAGACCTCCCCAATCCATATAGAGAAAAGAGGAACAGTCGGCTATCCCCGCATAGGCGGGACCAAACTGATCATCGATTCCGATCGCTTTCAGGTACATCTGTCTGGCGGATTCAAGGCTCCGGCGCCGCATGTGGTAAAAGAGTTGGCGCCCGCGCAGGTAGTATTCGTAGGCTTCTATGGCTGTCGTCCGGACCTCTTTGTAGGGCGCGTTGATCATCCGAGCTCAGCACTACTTTAAGCGCCCTCACGGTGCTTTGGGCAATGTCTTCCTGAACAGCAAAAATGTCTTCGAGTTTGCGGTCGTATTTTCCTGACCAGAGTTGGTAGCCGTCGACTGCACTAATCAGTTGGGCGGTGATGCGGAAGTTGCTCCCTCGCCTTTCTGACGCTTCCTTCAAGCACCGTGTTCACGTTCAATCGTTTGCCCACTTCGCGAATATCCAGCGCCGGCGACTTGAATCTAAAGGACGACGTCCTGGAGGCGACATGCAGGTTAGGCAAGCTGGCGAGGCTATTGATAAGCTCGTCAGCGAGTCCTTCGCAGAAATAATCCTGATCCCTCTCCGGACTCATATCCAGGAACGGCAGGACGGCAATCGAGGCAACAGACTTTCCGTAATTAGCTCGCTGCTTCTGATCTGCTGTTCTTCCACGTCCACGATGAAGCGGTAGCCGCGTTTAGGGATGGTCTCGATGTAGCGGGGGTGGCGGGCGTCGTCGCCCAGCGTCTTCCTCAGCTGCACGATGGTGTAGGTTAAGTTGGACTCTTCGACAAAGGTGTCGGGCCAGAGCCGCGTCATCAACTCTTCCTTCTCAATGATCCGCCCGCTGTTTTGAACCAAAGTCAGAAGCGTTTCAAGAACCTTCGGCGCCAAAAGCAAGGGCTTGCCTTGGCGCAGCAGCACCTTCTGGTCGGCATCAAGAGTGAACTCTCCAAACCGATAGAAATGATTGATGAGCCAGGACATGACTTCCTAGTAACTTCCTATGAACTTCCTCAGCGTTTTTTCGGGACTTATGAATTCCTCGTCATGTAGTTTGGCTGCGAACCTGGGGACAAAGGCGGGGAGCGGATTCTATCAGTGGCTCAGCCCGCATCAATCGTGGACTCGAAGTTATTTGTCCTGGCAACGGGACTAATGTCCCAGTCCGTGCGAAAGATATGCAAACCGGGACGAAACTCCCATAGCCAACTCTTGAGTCAGACTTCATCATGCCGCGCATGAGAACGCTGTTCATGAAAACTATGCAGTCGTTACGAGCCAGACATGGAGGCAAGCTATGTTTAAGCGGATCGCATTCTTCATCTACGGAAGTCTCAGCTACCTGATATTCCTGGGAACGTTTCTGTACGCCATCGGTTTCATCGGCAACTTTGGCGTGCCGACGAACTCTCGACGGCACGCCGAGTGGACCACTCGTCGTTGCCTTCCTGATCGACGCCGGTCTGTTGACTCTGTTCGCGGTGCAGCACAGCGTCATGGCGCGCAAGTGGTTCAAGGATTGGTGGACTCGCATTGTGCCGAAGCCGCTGGAACGATCCACTTACGTCCTGTTTTCGAGTCTCGCTCTTATCCTGTTGTTCTGGCAGTGGCAGCCGTTGGGTGGTGTCGTATGGTCCATTGAAGACCCGCTCGGACAGATTAGTCCTGCGTGTGTTGTTTGCTTTCGGCTGGGCGCTGGTGCTGGTCTCCACATTCCTGATCAATCACTTCGATCTGTTTGGCCTGCGCCAGGTCTGGCTGTACCTCCGCGGCCGGCCTTACACCACATTGCAATTCGGGACGCCTGGGCCATACCGGCTCGTCCGGCATCCACTCTACGTCGGTTGGCTGTTCGCTTTCTGGAGCACGCCGACGATGACCTTCGCGCACCTGCTCTTCTCGGTCGCCACGACCGCTTACATCCTGCTGGCGATTCAATTCGAGGAGCGCGACTTGGTGCGCGAACACGGCGATGCTTACGAGAGCTTACCGCCGATCAGTGCCGATGCTGATTCCGTTCACCCGCCGCCATCGCGATTCGGAGTTGCGGAACGTATTTCGATGAGAGCGCAGTGATAGCAGCGTAACTGCTGGTAATCATTCCCCCTTTCATAAGACGCTAAACAAACCTGGAGGTAACGTATGAAAAGTTTTCTACCCTTTCCAATCTTCATAGGAATCTGCTGTCTGCTCATTGGCAGCGCGGCGATGACGACTAGCAGCACTTCTGCCGCAGCAAGCGCGGCAGTTGATAATCTCTCTCCTGATCACCAACCACGAACTCGCGCTGGCTCGCAACGCGACTGCCAAGTACCACGACTTCGATCGCGCCGACGCTGATGGTTATGAATTTTTACATTGTGTGCCGGGCGAGGGACTTGAGTACGTGAATTGGTCCTTGCTCGACTGTAACTTCGATATCGAGCATCCGGAAGCACTTCACTACATCCCGCGAAGGGAACGGCCTGCGACTTGTGGGTGTGGAGTATGTGGTGCCGGTAGCTTGCACGGCCACACCGCCGGAAGGGTTCACGGGTGACGACGACGAATGGGAGTTTATGGCAGAAGGCTTGCCCATCTGGGCGATGAGAGCCGCGATCTGGCTGCCCAACCCTGAAGGTATGTTCGCCGAGCACAATCCAACGCATACCTCCGTGTCCATAGATTCGACCATAGAGCTCGAACCTGCAGGCACTCTCGTTACGAGCATGTCCGTTCCTCAAGGAGATAGTTTCATGAGTATCCAACAATGCAAGCTAACAATAGTATTTCTCGCGCTGATGTCTGTCGGAGTAGTAGTTCTAACACCCAGAACTTCGGCGAGCAGCGGCGATGACGTCTGAATGAGCAGTTGTCTGCGGTTCTCAGCCAACACGGGTTTACTGGCAGAGTCGGATTGAGTCTTGAACAAAGGCTGGGTCGAAAGATCGACAACCAACTTGCCGACCTGGGCAGGCTGGCTTTTCATGACAGCTTGCTCGGTTTGAATGACGACAACTCATGCTCGGGTTGTCACGCGGCGCCTTTGGGCTTCGGCGACTCGCAGTCAATTGCCATCGGCGTCGAAAACAATAACATCGTCGGTCCCGATCGTACTGGTCCACGCAATCAACGGCGCACGCCAATCATTCTCAATAACGTTTTCTTCCCGGCGCTGATGTGGAACTCGCGGTTTAATTCAGTCTCCGGCAATCCGTTCGACAACAGCGCCGGATTTCAGTTCCCGCTACCGGAAGGCTTCTCACTGTCCGGCCTGCCTCACCTGCTCACGGCCCAGGCTTTCATTCCCACGACCGAGAAGCCTGAGATGACCGGATTCCATCCGTCGGTGCCTGGGACTAACGATGGCATTCGCGCGGCAGTTGTGGAGCGGTTAAATGCGAATGCTGAATATCGAAAGTTGTTCGGCAAAAACTTCCCGGAGGTGAAGTCAGGCGCACCGATCACTTACGAAATGCTCGCTCGTGCGATCGCGGAGTTCGAATTCACGCTCGTCTTCGCAGACGCACCGATTGATAAATTTGCGCGCGGGCAGAAGAATGCTATGACCGAAGACGAGAAACGCGGTGCCCTGATCTTCTTTGGGTCGGGCAACTGCGTTAGCTGCCACGCGGTTTCAGGGCAGTCGAATGAGATGTTCAGCGATTTCCGGCAGCATGTTGCCGGTATTCCTCAGATCGCACCCGCCGTTGGAAACGTCACGTTTGATGGGCCTGGCGCGAACGAGGATTTTGGTTTGGAGCAGGTCACCGGAAACCCAAATGACCGCTATGCCTTCAGAACCTCGCCGCTGCGGAATCTAGCGTTGCAACCGACGTTCTTTCATAACGGTTGCTTCACCAGACTGGAAGACGCAGTGCGTTACCACTTGAACGCAATCGGCTCAGCGCCGAGTTATGACCCGGTCGCAGCAGGTGTCGATGCTGACCTGCAAGGTCCACAAGGACCTATTGCGCCGGTTCTGGCGCGTATTGATCCCGCGCTCGCGACGCCAGTCACATTGTCGACTGACGAGTTTCGTCAACTCATCGCCTTCCTGCGCACCGGGCTTCTTGACCCAAAAGCGAATGCGCACGACCTGCGTAAGCTTATTCCGGCTCGGGTGCCCAGTGGCAGGCCTATTCACGTTTTCCAGTAGAGATTGCAGTGGCAATACATGCCCCATCGTGCGCGACTGCCAGGGCGATCCGTTGTGGAATCGACAAAAAGGTGACCATCTGACCCTGCAACACGGTGGTTGACGCCGCGAGAGGTAAAAGTGAGACCTGCCAAAAAATTACGTTTCTTCTGAACGATCCAAACCCATGTTCAATGAGCGACTGGCTCTTTAGACGTTCGTTTTTGCACGTTTTCTGTGCGCGTTTCGATCCCTGGTCCAGCAAGAACAAAACCCCGTTGCAAAGGATCACGCTGTATATCCATCTTCGGAAACCAAGTGGTCCAGTCGCCCCACTTCTGCGACCACCTCTGCCAGGTTATCGATTCCGACGTTGAACTCATGGACTTGCTCCGATTCCGAGTTTGATGCAAATCATAAAAAACTACTTGGATGGCGCGCTTATATTGACATCGACGCCCTTCCTCTCACCGAGGAGACGCCCACCGAACATAAAGAGCGCCACTATCACGAGAATCACAAAGATCATCAGAACGGCTACCACCCCTGCGCCACCTGCACTTTTAGTTTCTGTCATTTCAGTTCCTCCCTTTGATGGTTGAACGGACCCTTGTGAAGACGTTTGAAACACTCGTCTCCACTGTTTCAGAGGCTCGTGAATTAAACCTTCTGATCTTTGTGACAACGCCGCCAGATTTCTCTCGTCGTGGCAGTCGAGTCGATAGGTGCGTAAGTTGATTTATCCGCTCACGGAGCGCTCCCACATAACTCTCCCGAATACCCTCAGAATAACCGGCGGCACGAAAAGCGTTTCGCAACTGTTCATCTGAGAGTTGACTGAGCAGCGATCCAATCCAACGAGCATGAGCAACAGGAATGCCACGCATCGCTTTTTCCTTGTTGACCTCGTGGCGATAGTAGATCGGATGTAGAACCGACAAGTGGCCCAATCCGCTTGGTCTTGTGTCATAGTCAAACTCCACTACGCCGTCGCTCGCGTCAACACCGCGCACAAACTTTGTGGAGAGGAAATCTGCAAGATCGTTTTTCGTTCGCGTGCCGCCAAACCCACCTGCGCGTCCGAGTGTCGCTCCGAGATCAGTGACGTAATACCGTGCTTCCGTACCACGTAGATCGCTAACGTTAATGATGCGATTGTTACCGGAGCGAGCATCGAAGTTGTTTAGCAGGATCATCAGGACTTTCAATCCATTAAGTTCTCGCGTGTCTTTGAACGGGTTCTTTTGCCAGTCCCAGGTTGAACCGCTTTTCATGTTTGATCGTTTTGGTTCAAAACGTGCGCCGCGCACAATGTCACCAGTGACGAACTCCTGGCCACGTGAAAGGCGCGGCAGTCCGTCAATTTGAACCTCGTCGAAGTAGTATGCCTCTTCTGCGAAGTATCCGACTGCCCATACCAGCCTCGTGGACACAGTTTCAGCTTGGGCTTCTGGTCCAAGTTTGACGGTCCATTCATCGCCGCGTGCATCACGTATAACGAATTTTGGCGACTCTCCATTTTTGGCTTCTTCAAGAAACTTGAATGGTCCAACTGGCGCCAGTTCCTGGGACCCTGGCCCATAACGCAGGTCAAGTCTGGAAACATTTCCCGGACTGCGCCAAATCATTGGTCTGGCTACAGGTTGTTTCGAATCTTTAGTGCGTTCGGATTTTGGGAATACAGGTTGGAAGATAATCAGGCTGAACGCGACAATGAGAAAGCTTTGAAGAATTAGTTTTGATCGGCGCATTTGGCACCCCCACTCATAGAGTTTTACAAGAAGGGTAAGATCTGCCGCACCGATCTGACTCACTGGACCATGCGCACATCGTGCCAAAGGGCATTAGCAACACGGGTCTTTGGGAAAACCTATTATTTCGGCGCGTTAGCGAAATCTGGCCGACAGACTCTGATAGATGAGCACCATGTTGGCGTCGTATGAATATAATGCAGCGACGGCTTAGAACATTTCAGAGGAACAGCAGGAGAGGTGTCAACGAGTCGAATCTATGTAAGTATCAAAGATGCCTGCACAGCAGCTCAGGTTGACGAAACTCGCGCTCGCATTTTTCTCACACAGGGGCACATGACGGAGGCCGAACGTGTAGCACGTTCTGCGGTGCGTTCAGGAAAAAGGCGGCAACTCTTTTCTATTAACGGAAGCTCTGATCACGTATGGCAAAGTATTAGCGCGCCGTGAAAGATACGGCGCCAGCACTCGCCACATTTCTACAGGCTATTGACCTATCAGACACTGCGGGCCTTATGAATCGTGCGGCAGAAGCCGCGCTTAACGCTTTTCGTGAGATCGGCGAACACCTTGCAGCATCGGAGCGCGGTCAACTCGTTTCCGGTCGTGGCTTGGACGGCTTGGACCAAGACGCCGCTTCAAATGGAGCAACACCTTTTTTTCAACTCGCGTATGTGTGACGCTGCCTGAAACTCTGACCACGAAGGATCCAACTCCCGCCAAGGGGGGCTTGTGTGCCGATAGTGTGCCAACAGAACGAAACAGCGTGATACTGCGAGGTACGCAGACAGTGACTAAGCAGAGAAAAAGCTAACGAATCAGTACGGAAGGGAAATTTTAAATTGCTCCATCTACACGACTTACTCTTCGGCACTTTCCAGCCTGTCACAAGTAAGGCACAAAGTTTACCGCTTACACGCACCACGTCAGGTGTGGTCCAAGTTGATTAGAGCGTGAGATTCATAATCTATAGGACAGCGATCTTCTTCCTCTAGTTTCTGCTATAAACAAGCAAATAACCGCGGATTGCGTCCAGGTTGAAACAATTTTCGGCTGCTCGTAGCCAGTTCGAGGTAAGCCATTTATCGAAGGTAGGACGCTTCGCGAGCACCTTTCGGCGAAAGTGCCGATGCCGCTCTCGCTGTCTTGAAAATCGGCGCGCAGGTGTCGGAAGCCCTCGCCGCAACGAACAGCCGGCATCACCGTCGCGTGCAATGGATTCTCTGCACACACTGTCAATAGTGACAGTACTTCCCCTGTCAACAAATCCGTCACAATTCAAAATGCGCACGAGCGCCCACATTAGATAGCTGGGTTGGGGGGCACTGCCAGTGGCCGTCAATATGTTTCTTTAAAAATCGAAAGGACTCGAGTCTTATTCCGAAGGAGTGTACGAAATGCAAAGGTTGATGAATATGGTCTTGGTGATTGTCGGCGCGATGAGCTTGATCCTGCTCACCAATACGACGAGTTCCTCGCAAAAGCTACCCAAGCGCATCACTATCCAAGCGCAGGCGATGGGAACGTCGACGCAGATGGGACGGAACGCCAGTGTCACCCTCATCATCGAAGAATTAACCACAGGTGAGGAGAGGACCGGATTACTCGAGGCGTTTCAACAGAAGGGTAATGAAGGTCTGGTCAATGCTTTGTCGAAGATGAAGAGCAAGGGACGAATGTCGGTTACGGGCACGCTGGGTTACGACGTCGCCTACGCGAAGATCTTTCCGCAGCCCGACGGATCCACCGTATTGCGCATGGTGACCGATCGTCCGCTTCTCTTTGGCGAGGTATGGGCCAGCACGCGGTCGTCGGATTACGAACTGGCGGGAGTGGAAATAGTCATTAGTAAAGACAAGAAGAAAAACTCGGGCACGCTTTACCCCGCTGCTCGGCTCAAGCTAAATAAAAATAACGAACTGGAATTGCAGCTTTACCAGAACCCTTGGAACCTCGTGAATATCATGAAGCGCTAGGGTTCACCTGTGGTCGAGTGTCGATTCAACAGACAACCATCAATCGGCTTAATTCTTTCACAATCCTGATGCGACCATGCGACAGTCGTTCACCGGTGCGCTGCTTCGTTTCCACGGATAACAGTACTCGCCTAACCATCCCCGGTTATCCATATCCAACTGCCAGTGTGATTTTTATTGCTATGTTGGAACATTTTTTGAGTTATTATCCGCACGGAGTGGACATCGTCTATAACTGGCAGCGTCTAGCAAAGAATTAAGCCCTTCTCTCGGAAAGGATCTCGTCGACGATTTCACTTCGTTTATTAATCCGTCGACCTAATCTTGGACCAGGCCCCACTTCGCTCTCCTGGTCTAAATCTTTCGCGCTTGATCACTGCCACTAGCCTGCGCTTCTCAGAGACAGGCCGCTCGACGATTCGCTGCAAGCGTTTGTAAAACGACGCGAACTCAAACCGTTGTTTTGGAGAGGTGGGGCAGAGTTAACAAGGTGGAAAGTATTTCATGGGCCAGGGTCCTCTAACACCAGAGTCACCTCACGATGACGATTCGAGTCACGAGGGTTCGTCCCACGACACATTAAGAGGCGTAGGGAAGCGACCATAGCCGCTCGCACTAAGAGTTCGCGGATCTATTAATCTTTAGGTGCAGTTGACGGTATCACAAAGAGTTACTCATCCCGGCGTCAGCCTGGCGTTCCACTCTGGCCCGGGACTCTGACTGATCATCCAGAATTGCGTCGCGTATGGCAACCCGGTCGGTAGCAGGCAGTTGTCGATATTCTTCGATGACGTGATGAACGACTAAGTCGATTTCGTCTTTCTCCGCGAATGCCAGCAGGATCAAACCCGCAACGTAAAGAGCCAGTGTAAAGAAAGAAATGTACCCAGTGGCTGGCGCAAAGTTTGACGGTTCAATCGTGCCAAGCGAAACACCCTGTAACAGCGTCCCTGCTACACGCTTCAGCCACCCGCCTTCCGAACTATGCAGACTCGCCAGCAGCATGTGCTTGAGCACGAAAGCTGTTCCGAAGAGTACCGCGAGGCTGCGTAAAAGCCTGCGGGGGTCAAACGAGGAGAACTGATTGTTCCAGAGCGTCCACAGAAAAAAGAACGAGAACAACCAGTGAAGCAAGCCACGCTCGGGCAGGACAGAGTTGAAAGCCTGGGCCGACGCAAAAAAAAGCGTGATGAGCATCCAAATATGGACAACATTCGTGAGAGGCGGGAGTTCGCTGCTAACCCATTGATGCAACCTGATTAGACGGCCGCGCACAAGGAGAAGCATCAATAAAATCGCCGAGCAAAAGTGTGACCAGAGGCGGCGCCACGAAAATGAAGGTTCGGTTTTCGGTGCCCACGCGTAGTCCGCCCAGGAGCACCACCGTCAGAAAGAGCATTGGCAGCGCAACATGGTCCAACAGTGCGCGATTGGTCGAACGATTGGTCTGCGTCATGTGGGCAGTTGTTAGTGGTCAGTTGTCTTTGGTGTTTGGTCTGGGGCCTTAGTTCTTGGTCCCTGGTTTTTGACCAGATCACCCTCATCCGAAAACCCAATATTTAAGCCGAAGCTCAACTGGCCACTCACAACTGACGATTCCCTTCACTTCCTTGTGCGTAGCACCTTAAGTGGATTGACATCGCTCCAGGCGCGTTCGGTGCCTTGCTCTAATTCCGCCTTCAACTCCGCCGCGCTGTGTATGCGCAAGTTCGGATCGTCCACGGTAAGCGGACTAGCTGATGCAAGACCGAGGGCGCGATTAACTGCCTCGAGACCTTGCTTGAACAACTGCGTGTCGTGATAAAGACGGCCCCAGCCTTCGCGGTAGAAGGAATAAGCAATATAGAACTGTGTCCGCGCATCGCCTTGCGCCGGATCGGCGCGCTGCCATTCATCACGAGCCGCACGGAACTGTTCTCGCCGAAAGAGATCCAGCGCGGAATTAAACTTTTCCTGGTTTATCTGGTAAGTGCCGGCAGCAACTTCAGCGCTGGTCGCCACCTCCTCAAACGTGCGGGGCTCGGTGACGTAGATCCAAATAATCAACAAGGCGTAAGCGATTGTGAACGCCAGGCCCGCGATTTGAATAATTTTTGATTGCATTCGTTTGCGTCGCCAAGCTAAGCATGTACTAATGTAACTTGAATGAGCCACGTTTCCATAAGTGTTAGTCAAGCAATCAAAGCGTTTACTACAATATCACCGTATAAGCATTTCTCTGGAAGGTTCATATATACCAGCATTCTCAACTTCAGGAGGCAAATTTCAAAAAATCAGCAGAACTAAAATTATCACGTATATTTTTTATGGGGTAATTCGACTGTTGACAGGAGTTAGAGCGCCAACAAGATAGTTCTGCTGACGAAGCTCTATCGTTTTCCTTTTCGGATTCAGTCCGCGCGTGCATCATGATCTCCAAAATCTCAAGCCAACGAATAGGCCAGACAATAGAAATCCAAAGATAAACCATTGGATCACAAGCATGAATCCGTAGACGATTTCGCTGCCACTATGTGGATTACCCGCAAGATCGCAGAACAAATTACTGGAACAATATGCCTGGCGGCCCATATGTCAGGAAGGTCGCTATGCCAGAGAAAATATTGATGAAAAGGTGAGCTATTTCCCAGGACAAGCCAATTCACTATAAGAGCGGCAACAGCGAGTAGGCTTGAAAAGATAATTCGAAATTTTATTCGACGCACAGGAGGTGAATGTTGGGAAGCCGGAAGTTAATCTGTCCTCTATCGTGTGAGCGCCTCACAAACTTGGCTCGAGCCTAGCGTATCACCTCAAAACGCGCCAAAAAAGAATCATTGAAGTTACACAAACGAAAGGTCGACACTCAGATCGGCCTTTTCGGGGTAATGGAGAAGCAGTGCCGCTAGAAGATTCGCATGCAGAAGAGGCGCTAATAGAATCGGTCACGGAAGGGGCAACTGTGGACGATGGAAACGGCGCTCCAGAGTAGTCGATTCCAATGTGGCGCCGGAACCGTAAGGATCGGTGACTTCGCTCTACTCGCCCGAAACTCTCACGGTAAGGGGTGGTCAGGAAGTTCAATCGAATGATCGTAGGCCTATGAAATCCTATCGTGCTTATAAGGATTAGGGAAGTGCGGAGGCCAGCGATACTTGTTGGTAAACATCATTGATTGATTCTGATCTCTAAATCCACTAGGACCTCCACAACAGTCTCGAATGGAGGCGGCTCGTTCAAGAACATTGGGCGCATCGCACGATAGTCTTTGTCCAGCTCATCTATTCGAAACTCCGGTGGTGCAAGGCGAAACGTCCCCGGCTTCGCCAAGTCGTAACGCGCCCAACTTGAGGGAAAGAATCGACTGTTCCAGTCCGCGACTTGTTGCCGTAGCTCATTGTTAGCTAAGACAGGGTCAATTTCAGCGCGCGTGTCGCCATTGCAGACGTGTCTGAGTAGTGCCTGGAGAAACGATCGCTTGATTGGTCTTGCGGCAACCCGATGATACTCGGCGTGCAGGATCGTCGCCTTCTCCCCAAATGTACGCTCAAGTTCCAGTGCGACTAGCTCATAATTAAAATCGGCAAGTAAGTCAGGAAATTCTTTTGCGACCCAAGGTGTATAGGGTGCTTAAAGAGATGTCCTAGCAAATCATGAACGTCCTTAGCGAACTCTAACTAGAAAGACATCCCACATCCAGCGGCCGACCTGAGCACCGTTTGTATCCTTTATCTTTGCGCGGTAACGAAACTCATTTCCATATTGGTCCATATACTTGGATGTCTTGTACACCAACTCTAGTGTTGCAACTTGCGCTGACTGCACAGGGACCAACTCGCTCGCTTCCGAAATCCCGTTGTGGTTTTCATCTCGCCATAACCGCAGTGAACCAAAGATCGCGTCCGCTTCAGTTATTAAGCCATCGCCGTGCCTCCGTTCGCAACCTTGTCATACTCGGCCAACGCCAGGAATCCGTTTCGTTGTTCACCTGAGGCTGGTTGAGGTTGCGGCGTGAAATTGCCAAATAACTCTGCTCCGCTGTCTACTATCCCATTGCCGTTCCTGTCTAGGGCGAGCCAAGCATCATCTGAGCCAAGGCTTGTCCATGAAAGTCCTTCTGCTATTCCGTCGCTGTTGAGGTCGAAGGTTACGCCATCGGCGGCATTTGTTAGACTGAACCCGTTACCCGCTACGTCAATCAATACTGGTGAAACACATTCTGGTGAGTCAGGGTAACATTCGCATATATCTGAACCGCCGCCGTCAAACTCAAGCTCAAAGTCGCAGTTGCCACCGCCACCTCCGCCACACGTGTGGCTTACAGAAAATGTCGTACTACCCTGGGACGCACAGGTTACATTAGTCAAAGCACACTCAGAATCGCCGCATATTGTTTGTGAAGAGGGTGCCGTTCTATTTGTCACAACGATACTGACCATCGTCCCCGAGATTGTAGGCGGATTGAATAGGGGCCAACATTCGATGCTCGTCGGACTAGCGCCACAACAACCGCTCTTCGTGTTACACCGTCCAGTGCCCGCAGGAGTAAGATTATGGTCCGAATACCCGTCCGACCAAGTTACACGCCAATGGCCGGTTTTATTCAGAAAAGGACACGCAGCTGTCTCGTCATAGAGATGGGACGCACTCGCTGTACAAACTGCATTAGCAGCTCTTGGGGCTGTGGCTATTAGAATTGCCATTGAGAACAATAGTAGCCACATCAATAGGCTGCGTTTTACCATGAGATTCTCCAAGATAGAGAGGTGAAGGTAATAGCTTTACCGAGCTAAAGTCTTCTGAGGAGTTCTTGATAGTAGGCTTTCAGGTTTTGCAGTTTAACTGTAGTGTCGTCGGACAACTCAAACTCACTTGTCCTTCGAAGGATATCAATTTTTGCGGCTTCCAATCCTTGTTTCACAAAGCCAGAAATTGCTCCATTGCCATTACGATTTATTGTGCCAGTTGCGTGCAGCTCACGAATGATGCTCAGCGTTTCTGTTTCAGGACCATCTAAGGCGCTTTCCAGATCGCGCCTTAAATTATCCGTATTCGGTGGTAATGAACCGTTGACATGTTTGTCGGACACCTTTAAAAACCGCTTTAATTGGACCGCCTGACCCAAACGGTTGTCCCTAACGTCTTCAAATATAATGGGATCGCCATCGCCAGTCTCATCTTCAAACACCACCGCCTGAAGTGTAACTGGCGCAGTTCGCAAGGCCGCTGAAATAGGATACGTTTTCTCGAATGTTTTTTGAGACTTAATACCGACTTTGTCGGGAATCTCAGAAGTAATGAAGTCTTCTGTAATTCGAAAATTGTCGCCGACCGTAATAACGAAAGCAGTCACAGTCTGCGTAGAATTATTCTTCAATGATAGAGATAAGCGATTATTAACGTGTTGTGCGCTTATAACTTGAAAGGCACTTGTTTTATTGAGGACGCTAATATCACCAGACTGTGTCTTAGAGGGAACGCTTCTAGTGAGAACAAGCACGCTTAATGCAAGAAGTAGAACAGCAGCGAAAACGTAGACTCGTGGGGACGTCATACCTGACCTCCTAGTGGTCAAACAACGAGGTTGATAAAGTGAGCTTCTAGGCCGAGGGTCAAGGATCTGCAGACTGCCTCCTTATACGCCCCGACCTGGACCAAGTCAATACGGAAGGTGTAATTGTCTGGGAAACGAACCCAACGTGGTATCCCCTCGGGAGAAGATTAAGATCCTTATCGCCACTTTCGTTCATAGATGTTCCTGAACGGGCGTATGTCGAGGGTCTATTGGGTGTTTACGAACTCGACCGCGTCGAGTTGCTACGCGACGTTTTGTAGGGCGTATGAGCGATCAGCCAAGCGCTATGTGGCAGTGCGACAATTGCTGGGAGAGCCTGATAATTTCAGACTCAGGTTTCAGAATGCACTGACGGAGGTAGTGCGTGGCGGGCTGGTTCCACCAGTTGAAGCAGTAACGAAGGCGGCGCGCGAACCCCGTGCCGCTGAACAACTAGATGATTTTGTTCGGATGACGATCAACGATCTTGAAAATCTCCACGAAGGAGATTCCACGAGGTCAGGCTTCGCCCTCCGGAGTTTCATGGCTGGAGTGAGCGGCCAAGACGAACCCCAGGACCCTAACTCGTTTTGGACACAAGTTTGGAGAGGAAGCATGTCGGAGATCAATCGTTCGCTGATAATCCTGAAGCCGAAGCTACCGTTTCTTGATTGGGCTCGGACGCTCGATGATGAAGACAAGGATCTTACTCCCGAGGAGTTGGCTGAAGACTCAACCGCGTACCTCATTCCGGAGCTTTGGCAGGATTCCGATCAGCAGTCGCTGCTCGAATCGTATTATGACGTGCTCTTCGAAGAGCAACTGGCAGGGTGGTGGACGGAAGAAACTGCTTGGCCACAGAAACGCGACCTGAAGATGTTTCTTGATTGGTTCGAACTCGAGTTTCATAGTTTGGTCTTCGATCTCTGCGACGAACCAATTCGCATAATTGAGAATGGCGAGAACACTCAATGAATCGCAAGCGCATCCTTAAGTCCGAATTCTGATGCTGCCCGAATTACTGGTCTGTCCGTGCGCTTTGAGTGTGACGATGCAGGTGCCAACTGATGCGTTATCGGGAAGCCTGAAAACTACCTGGGTAAACGGAAAATTCGGCACCGGACGCACATCCTCGGCCGCGATATCGTACGACTGGTTGTTACTATCGACCAGCCTTACTGTAACGGCAGAAGAACTCTCTCCCTGCAACAACTGAAGATGCATTGCGAAGACTATTACACGCGTATTGCGATCGACTCCGAGATTCAATAAGTCCGCCGCGTTTACGACCGGAAAGGGATCACGCGTAAAAAGTAATGAGTCTAATGCTGCTATTTGGTTTAGCGCTGGACCAGACTCATCCAAGAGTAGTTGAAGTGGTCCTGGCGTCGGAGTCGGAGTCGGGGTTGGTGTGGGTGTCGGTGTGGGAGTTGGCGTTGGTTGTGTTGTTGATTGATAAGCTACCAGCAGAGTGGAAGCCGGTACGACCACCAGCCCGTCGCCGGCGCCGATTCCGGTGTGCGGACGGCTGACGGGCGACTCGGTCGTCTGAATAACCGCACCTACGTTCCCGGTCCAGACGTTCGCACCCGTACTCCCGTCGAGAGCGTAGAGCTTTCCGCTGGCAGAACCAATGTATACATAGCCGTTGACTACGATTGGCGCGGAACTGAGGGTACCATCGCCCGTGAAGGACCACCGGACCGCCCCAGAGTAGGCGTCGCGTGCTTTTAGAATGGATCCGGTTAGGAAGAAACCTGTGGAGCCGCTGAATGCCGGCGGTGGACCTGGAGGGAAAGTGCTTAGCACCGCACCGGTAGGGGCATCGAGCATCAGCTTTTCTGTCAAAGAATCGCCCACATGCACACGCCCGCCAAAGAGGACTGGTGTACTTCCGCCTCCGCCTGTGCACGGTCCCGAATGAATCCAGATCGGAGACCCGTCCTGCGGCGAAAAAGCATAAACGTTGTTGCAGGCAAATGCGACAAATACTCCCGTGGGGGTTACGGCTGGAGAGCTATCGCTGCCACTAAAAAGCAATTGGCTCCAAATCACAGCGCCATCCTGCTCATCAACCGCGTACAGTGTTACGCCTGTTCCGGCCCCGACCACATAGACCATGCCGCCTGACGCGGTGGGTGGTGAGTTGAAAGAGGATTGCCCGGGAAGCTGCTTCGACCATAGCAAGGCACCGGACGCCGCATCAAAAGCGCGAAGAAGGCCGTCAAAATTTACGACAAACACGCGTCCAGAATCATAGGCGGCGTTGGACCAAAAAAAGCTTCCTCCGAGATCTACTGGCCCCCACAAGGTGGCGCCATTTGCCTCGTCGAGGGCATAAAGCTTTGTCCCATTGCTGCTCTGGTTCGCGACCGTCACGAAGATCCTGCCGTTGGCGATGAGTGGATAGGAGATCTGACCGCCCAGATTTCGGGACCACCGCTGCGTTAATGGTGGGGTAACTGAGTCGAACTGCGCGCCGCTATGCGTGGCGTCGATTTGGTAGGCAACCGCGGTACCCGCCGTCGGCGGGGGAGTTGGTGTTGCCGTAGGAGTCGATGCGCAAAAGCTGCTCGTCGACATTAACTGGAATGTGTAATTGCCGCCCAGTTCGGCGGTGCCGTTGACAGAGAAGACGACAATCGCAAAGCTGGTGTTGCCTGGAACGGTGAACTGGAACGACTGAATGAGCGGTGATGGTGTCCCACCACTAAGACCGGGATCACCGAGGTAACGGGACGCATTGGTGATGTCAGTCGCTACAAACGGCGCTAGGAAAGCCGCAATTTGATAATTCGCATTGGACTGAGAATTTACAGTCAACGCCGCTGATACACAGACCGGGGCGGACAATGAGTTCGTGAAAGTATATGCGTCAAATGGAAACGAGCCGGAACCAGTATTCCCGGGGAAGAAATTTGTGCTGCAGGTACCCTGCACTTCGCCTCGGTTCAATCGTGTCGTCATCGTACCGGTGGTGGCGGGCGCCGGCGGGTTGCCGAGATTCGCTGTAAAACTGCAACTGGCGGCTGTCGGTGTAGGAGTCGGTGTCGGCGACGTCAAATCGAACGCATAGACCGCGCCAGTGTTGGAGCTCTTACCCGCTGCCCCGACCACTACAGTTTCGCCATCGATTCCTACCGACGAACCAAATTGGTCATGCGCCACCACATCACTCGCGGTGAGTTTCTCCACCTGTCCCCAGCCTTCAACGCCATTCTGATTGCGCTCGAAAATGTAGGCCGCGCCACCGGTGGCGAGATTCATGGCCCAAGCTCCGACCAGCAATGTGTCGCCATCGATCGCGACCGAAATACCGAATTCGTCAAGTAGATTCGCATCATCCGCGGTTAGTTCCTTCACCTGTCCCCAGCTTTCAACTCCACCCTGATTACGCTCGAAGATATAGACCGCACCACTAGTGGCGCGATTCCCATGAATAGCTCCGACCGCCACCGTGTCCTTATTGATCGCTACAGAAATACCGAATTGGTCGCCTCCTACCCCATCACTCGCGGTTAGTTGTTTCACCTGACCCCAGTGCTCAGATCCACCCTGATTGCGCTTGAAGATATAGGCCGCGCCAGGGAGCTTGCCATGAGCTCCGATCACCACTGTGTCACCGTGGATCGATACCGAGTAACCGAAATGGTTGTTTGGCGCCGCATCAGTTGCGGTGAGTTTCTGCACCTGTCCCCAGTGTTCAGCCCCACCCTGATTGCGCTCGAAGATATAGGCCGCGCCAGTGTTGGAGTTCTTAGTCCAAGCTCCGACCACCACTGTGTTGCCGTTGATCGATACCGACGAACCGAAATCGTCGCCTACCGCGGCATCACTGGCGGTGAGTTTCTGCACCTGTCCCCAGTTCGCAATTCCACCCTGATTGCGCTTGAAGATATAGGCAGCACCAGTGTTCGAGTTCTTAAGCCAGGCCCCGACCACTGCTGTGTCGCCATCGATCGCTACCGACCTACCGAATTGATCATTCACTGCCGCATCACTAGCGGTGAGTTTCTGCACCTGTCCCCAGTTCTCAGCTCCACCCTGATTGCGCTCAAAAATATAGGCCGCACCAGTGTTGGAGTTCTTGCTGTAAGCTCCGACCACCACTGTGTCGCCGTTAGTCGCAACCGAGAAACCGAATCGGTCATTTGCCGCTGCGTCGCTCGCCGTTAGTTTGTTCGTCTGAGTAAAAACTGAATCAACCCGAAGTGGGTAAACTGCCTCCGTATCATCTATCAATAGCGAAATCTGGTTTCCGTCAGCCCGGAAGCGGGTTTGTAATTGTCGGCCCGACGCATCGGTAGCCATCCGATGATCATAGCGCAGCGAACGCTTGCCATGGCGGCCGATCAGTTCTAACGCCTCTCCTGAATCCAACAGCACCGGTCTGACTTCACCCGCAACCGTCAGACGCAATCGCAGTAGCGCTCCGTTGCGCCTTTTCCCGGGCGGCGCCGTCAAGGTAAAGCCCTGCTCGAGGCCATCTTTTCGGTTTTGATACCACTCGACGATCTTATCCGAACTGCTTTGGTCGGTGTTTGTGGGATTGGATTGCTTAGCGAGTCGTCGGTCAATCTCAATGCGATTGCCATCGACGCGCATCGTTCCCGCTCCGACAGTCAACATTTGGCGACCATAACCGTAACTCCGCAGCCTTATCCGCGCCGGTAACGCCGTCCTGCCTTTATTCGTGAGTGGCTGCAAGATTAGGTCACGTCCATTAAAACGCGCCCTCAGCTTCTGGGCGGGATTTATTGCTTCGTAGATCTCCGCCGCACTCTTCGTTCGTGGTCCTGATCGCACCGCACTCGACTTATGGGCTTGCGGCTGCTGGTCCATCTGGTACTGTGCCGCCTCGATCAAATTCTGCAGTCGAACATGAAGGCCTTGCTCTTTCAGATAATCACTGGCTGGCTTGCCTTGCACGGTATGCAAGGGTCGAGTCGATTGCGCCTGTGAGGCTTTAACTGAAGTATCCGAGGCCAGGCGTTCGGTCAGCTCTGGAACTTTGGCGGCTGGGCTGTTTGCCTCAGAGCCGTGCCGATCAATGATTAATGCCAGCGCAAGCGCGACTAAAGTGAAGAGCGCCAGCGAAACTATTTTGCGAGAGCGCATTCGACGGAATCTCCTGGCGGCGTCAAATCCTTTATGTAAATGATCGTTTTCGTTTTCATTATGTTTTGAACAGCAGCTGTAGGGGCTGAGAGAACGGTGGAAAACGCTTTTGGTTTTCGGCGATTGCATGCCCCCCGTTTTCGTCAGTCAGCCGGCAGCCTGGTTTTCGTAAACAATGGGGAAGCGATTCAGCACTACTTCTGACTTTGAACTGCGACACTTCCAAATAAGGATCGGATAGACTTCCCGGAGCGAGCGGTTCTGTCAGGATTTACTTCGTCGATGACTTCATCAGTGCCCAAATCCGCGCCGAGGAGCGCAAAATCTGAGTAACGACATCTAAATAGCGGAGCCTGAGAACCAAAGTCAAGATTGCGAGTTGGAACTACTCAGAGGATTCTCTGATGTTGGTGAGAAATCTTAAGCAAGTTTGGCGTCGCGTTGACGTCGACGTTAGTCTTCGCGGCATGATGCACCGCCTTTCGGGTGAGTTCAGACGGCCAACCTCTAGCATGCTTTTGTATAAGGAACAAATCAATTCTTCTTTAGAACTCTCAAATAGTTTTCTCATGGGTTAAGGAGGCAGCTCGAATAGTAACTGCGCGGGAGGCTTTGCACAAAAAGTGACGTGAGGAGGCAGGATTTCTCTGCGGCCCTCTGCGTACCTCGGCGTTCTCTGCGGTTAATTGTCATTTCAACGCAGAGGCCGCCGAGGTGCGCAGAGGGCCGCAGAGAAGAACAAACCAAATTCGTACTTTTTGTGCAAAGCCTGTGCGGGATGACCGTTCTAGGCCGCGCCATTCCTCCAGGAAGTCCGGTTAGTTGAATTCATTCCAAAAGTTTTAGGCCGCAGTAATATCCCGCCCGTTTCGACAACTTCCCCTTGAGAACACTCAAGCATCTGCTTGTCGGGTGATGCGTTTCACCCGGAAGTTACTTCACATTTCAAGGAGCAATCATGAAGATTTTGCAGTACAGAAAATTCGTTCGCATACATTTAGCACTTTTAGCGCTGCTGCTCGTGGGCGCAGCGTGGCTGCTCAAACCGGAGACGGTTACAGCACAACTCACAGATCATTCATTCCTCGTGCCCGAAACATGGCTCAACGATCTAACTCGCCAACAAGGGTGGGCGCCCGAATATCCGCGTATGCTCGCCGACGTCAACGGCGACCGCAGCCAGGACATCGTAGGCTTCGGCATCGACGGCGTGTGGCTCGCAACGTCAACCGGAACGGAATTCAGCAACAACTTCGTTCTCGAGGACTTCGGATTTAAACATGATTGGCGTACGCACCTGCATGTGCGCACAACGGGCGACGTCAACGGCGATCTGATGGATGACATTGTCGGTTTCGGTAATGCAGGCGTCTTTCGCTCGTTGTCAACCGGCGATGCTTTTGACCAGGCAGCTTTTGTCGTCGGCGACTTCGGTTACGAGCAGGGTTGGCGCAACGACAAACACGTTCGTTTACTGGCTGACGTAGACGGCGACACCCGCAAAGACATCGTGGGCTTCGGCGAAGACGGCGTGTGGGTTTCCATGTCAATCTCGACAGCGGGAGACTTTTCCGAACCATTCTTCGCAGTTGCCGATTTTGGTTACAACCAGGGATGGAGAAACGATAAACACGTCCGCACCACTGCCGATGTTAATGGCGACACCATGCAGGACCTCGTCGGCTTCGGCAATCAAGGTGTGTGGGTGTCTCTTTCAAACGGCGTGGGATTTGACGCGCCGCAGTTTGTACTCGACAACTTTGCGTTGCATGCCGGAGGTTGGCAGGTGTCGCGTCATCCGCGCGTAATGGCAGACATGAACCAGGATAAGATGGACGACATTGTCGGATTTGGAAACGCCGGCGTGTGGATTTCACTTTCCAATGGTAGCGGCTTCGACGCTCCACAGTTTGCAATCGGAGACTTCGGCTATAACCAGGGTTGGAGAGTCGGCAAAGATCCGGTGTTCGAGGACGACGGACATGCACATACGAATTGTAAAGACAATCCATGCGGAAGAGGAGCAAATCCTCGCTTCGTGGTGGATCTTAACGGCGACGGTTACCGCGATATCGTGGGCTTCGGCCACTCTGCAATCTATCGCGCGCTTGGTGGTCCAAATGGATTCGGATCAAATCGAGCCATGCTCCGTGCGCTTGTAACCGCTGAAGGCTCTCCGTGGAATGGATACGAGGACGTGGTACCGACCTTTTATCCGCGATTCGCCGGTGACGTTAACGCCGACGGCATGACTGATTTAGTGGCATTCGATCACGACGACGTTAAGGTGGTTATCTCGAGCGATCAGCCGCCACCCGATGGACCAGAGGCGCCGTCCAACCTCAGGATCACGGAGGAAACACCGACGTCGATTTCAATCGAGTGGGACGATAACAGCAACGACGAGCGCCGGTTCCTGATCTTTTACGACGAGAATCCGAGCACTGGTAACACCAGTCAGACAATGAGACCGGAAGATTCCACGAGCGCTACGATCAACAATCTCACGCCGGATACCGAATACTGTTTCAAAGTGCACGCTGAAAACATCTTCGGAATCTCCGCCGGAACCGATCGTGAATGCGGCAGGACGCAACCGGAACCGGAACCGACACCAACGCCGACGCCGGCTCCGTTTGGGATCAAGGAAATCCAGGTGTTCAACTGCAATCTGGACAATCGATCGGTCTACGTCTGGACCCTGGACGTTACGCAGAACCTTTGGGTTAACCATGGCCTGTTGGAACCGATTTCAACGAGAGACGGCTCGTGTAGCACGCTCGGCGTGACACCTTTCACGGTGCCGCTGCAACAGGGTCACTCGTACTTTTACGTCGCAGTGGATCCGGGCCTGCTCGGATGTAGCGGAAACAATCCGAACGACGTTTTGTGCCAGCGGTCCACTTACCTGAATTCGTGGCTGGGAGATCCGACTGGACCAGTGCTAATCAACACAGTCAATTAACAGCCTGCTTCTTACCTGGAGATGCAGAAAAGGCGCGCACGCGGCATGAGCCACGTGCGCGCCAAACCTTGAGCATTTGTGATTTATGTGCTTCTTTGTGGCGAGTGCAAGCCGAGCCCACTGAAGGAGCTAGAACATGCAAATCCGATTGCTGGTTATCATCCTGGTTGTGATGCTGAGCACGACGCAGTCGACGATGGGCCAAACGTCACCTTGCGCCAACGAACCGGAAAGCGGCTTGCCGTTGCCCAGCAGTTTTCTACCGGCAAAACTCTCCGACTTCCAGTCACAACTCAAATCGTTTCTCACCAGCGGCAAATATCGAACGATAAATTGGTGTGAAGACAAAAAACTTCGCGACACTGGACCGTTTGTTAACGGCGTCAGCTATGGCGTTCATCCCGCCGTCAAAATCTATTACTCACCTGCAGTGATCAATTGGCTTCTAAAGAGAGACTCAGGCCGGCCAATTCCGGATGGAGCGATGATCGTGAAGGAACAGTATTCAGCGCCGGCAGCGAGGTACCAGATCCAGACGCCGAAGATTAATGGTTGGACCATCATGATCAAGGACAGTAAGGGATCGCAGGACGGGTGGTACTGGGCCGACATTTGGGATTCTCAATGTGTCGACAACAACAATCCGCCATTTGCATATCCGTATGCAGGATTCGGTCTCTATTGCGTGCGCTGTCATGCTTCGGCAGAAAAAGAACACACGTTCACTTATGCAAACAACATCAAGGGTTTTCCGGGCGATCCTGATTCTTACTATGTCGATCTGTCGTGGACGTTGCAGACCACAACCGGGCACGGATCAGCACCGGCGCAACCGTGTCGCCAGTCCGCTGAAAGTGATCGTGACGTTCCCACCGCCGGCCATAATACGGACGCGAGCGACGTACAGGAACAGGCAATATTCCGGCAAATAGCGAGCGCAAGGCTTTCCTCGCCCGATCCAAAATTCGTAAATTTCTATAAATCGATAGCTCCGGTGCTTCTCGACAAGGTAAAGAAATTTCCGGGAGAGACTTACGATCACGTTTTTCCGCAGAACATCGGCGCCGCGGGAACATCCTCCAATCAGAATCAGTTTCTTACTTCCGATCAGTGCATGGGCTGTCACAGCGCCGGCTCGTATGGGAACGTGATGATGTACACCGGCACGAAACAAGGGGATGGCTCAACGCCGGTAATGAACGTCTCGCCTTACGGCGAGTGGCGTTGGTCGCCGATGGGATTGGCCGGACGCGATCCGATCTTCTACGCGCAGGTGGAGAGCGAAATTGCTTTCATCAAGAGTTTTTTCAAGGACAATCCCGCCAAGGTTGCGGAAAATATCAAACTTCTCAACAACACATGCTTCAAGTGTCATGGCGTAATGGGTAAGCGTCGACTCGACGCCGATCACGGTGGACCAGACAAAGGCAATTTCAATCCTGAACTGGTTTACGCCACCTACGATACGAACCCTTTGCCGAGCGACAAAAACTCTTATATCTATGGAGCCTTAGCGCGTGACGGCGTTAGCTGCATGGCGTGTCATCGAATCGTTGAAGACAAACCTTCGCCAAATAGCACCGATCCATTTCTCGATTTCCTGCAAGACGAAGATCAACGGGAATTTCACCACTGGCAATCCCGCGGAATTATATGGACCATTTGAGGATGACGAGATTGTTACCGATCCGATGAATAACTCTCTCGGTATCAAGCCGAAGAACGATCCGTATATCAAGAGTTCTCGCATGTGTGGCAATTGCCACACGATCAACATGCCATTGATGGACAATCCAACCGCGGATCCAAACAAACCACACCTCGAGCAGGTGACTTATCTCGAATGGCTTAACAGTAGTTATCAAAATGAGGTTGGAACAAATTCAAAAGCGCAGACCTGCCAGAACTGTCACATGCCCACGAAGTACAGCAACTCCAAAGGCACACTCAACATCCCGTTGATCCAACAGCCAATCGCATTTATCGAAGACGATCAATATCCACAGACCGGCAACCGCTTGCCCGATGAAAAAATTCGCGTTCGCTTCCGCGGCAAGGGTTTCGCTCGTCATCAATTCCAGGGCATGAATGTCACCCTCCTGGAAATGGTGCGCCAGTACATGTCGCCTTATCAATCGAACGGATCCAATATCCTGGCAAACGTTGTCCTTGGTGTCAGACAAAACGATTACATGTCCGGGCTGGATGACCTTTCGACTGCGATTGATTCGTTTGTGCAACAGGCGCAGAACTCTACTGCCGAAGTCTCAGTGTCGGAACCTGTAATTAACAACCAGAAGCTTGTCGCGGACGTGAAAGTGACAAACAAGGCCGGTCATCGCCTGCCGAGTGGCGTGGGATTCCGGCGGGCGTTTCTGGAGTTTCGGGTAGTTGATAACGAGACGGGTAAGACTGTTTGGTGTTCCGGTTGTACGAATGAGCTTGGAGTGATTATGAACGGCGCCGCGAGTAGTGAGCGACTGACGTCAGAACTATTCGACGTTTACACGGACGGCACGAAGCCCGCGACGCTCGGTTATCCGGCTGCCTGCAACAAGACTGTTCCGGGTGTTACTCCGCAGCATTACCAGCCACACTATTTTTGGGATCCGCAAAAGAACACGGGATCGGCGATCACACGGCAGAATCAGGTTCAGATCTTTGAAGAGCTGAACCTGAATATTCAGTGCGCGATGACAACAAGTTTTCTCAGGCGCGACTATCAGTTGAAAGACAATCGGCTGTTGCCGTTGGGATGGACCAGGTCCGGGCCTTTGAAAGCCGACAAGACGCCTTACATCCCCGCGGATTACTTGCATGAAACTTACCCGATCGCGGTTGGTGCTGATCCGGCTTATACGGATGGAAGTGGAACAAGTGTCGTGAGGTATGAGATTCCTCTTAGTGCCTTCGCCACTCGCAACGTAACCATCACCGCAACTCTCAATTACCAGTCGATCCCGCCGTACTTCTTGCACGATCGCTTTTCACAGGCGCCGGACGGTCCGGCGACGCAGCGGCTGTATTACCTGACGTCAAACCTGCAAACGAAAGGCACGCCGATCGAGAATTGGAAGTTCCAGATCACGAGCGCGAGTCAAACGGCTAGTTTGCGTTAAATTGGGGCTACAGATGAATGCCGATGAACACAGTTCTAATCCGTGTTATCCGTGGCCAGTATGCTTGGCACTAAATGTCATCGAGGGATGATCGGGGTTGCTTTAATTATGACTGGACTCCTCGCGCCACTCCGCGAGTTTCGCGCGCACTTTTGCGGCTCGCGGATCTTCGATCTGCTCTCGAATGATGAGTGACTGTTCGGCGTGTTGAATGGCCTGAGCGCGTTGGCCGAGTTGGTTTAGCACCACACTGATATTCCACAGCGCAGTGCCTTCGCCTCTATAATTGCCAATCTCGCGCGCAATGATCAAGAGCTTTTCGAAGAACCGGAGGGCCTGTTGCGTCTCGCCCATCTCTGTATAGGCAATGCCTATGTTGCCCAGCACAGTGCCTTCACCTCGGCGGTCTCCAAGCTCGCGCGCAATAGCCAGATATTGTTCATAGAACCCGATGGCACGTTGCGTCTCGCCCAAGTCTGCGTAAACATTCCCCAAGTTACCCAGATCAACCCCTTCGCCTCTGCGGTCGCACAGGGCACGATCAACTAGTAATGCTTGTTCAAAAAACTGGATGGCCCGTTGGGTTTCACCTAATTTCGCGTAGGCATTACCCAAGTTGCACAGCGCAGTGCCTTCACCTCTGCGGTCTCCCAGCTTGCGCGCAATAGTCAGATATTGTTCATGGAACTGGATGGCCCGTTGCGTCTCGCCAAGGTTCAGGTAGGCAACGCCTATGTTGCCGAGAGCAATGCCTTCGCCTTCTCGATGCTTCAATCGCCGGGCAGCAGCCAACGCGATTTCCTGCCACCGAATCCACTCACGTGCGTGCAACCGCAGACTAAGTACATGCACACTCGCACTAGGGTAAACCATGCCTAATTGGGCCACGTCCTCATCACCCTCAACACCCTGTGCTGCCACCCAAGCGTGCCCCCTTTGAATGTTGCCCCATTCGAGATCAAAGAGTGCCAAACCGCGTGTCACAGACGGACCACCTTCCAGATATAGCTTATTGGCGGCACTCAGCATGCCCCTGTAATGCTTTGCGTGAAGTTTATGCACAACGGCGCGCTCTTCGTCGCTCAACTTTGAATTGGCAAACAACCGCGCCAGATCGTGCAGACGATAGCGCTTGGTGCTTGAGTCGTAGAGCACCAAACTACGTCGCACTAAATCGCTGAGATGCGCGTGATTTGTATCTGCACAGACCGTTTCTTCCGCAGTTGCATCGAAAGTTCCGGGAAACACTGATAGCAGGCGAAAAACCCGCGCGGCCTCCGGTGCCAGTCGTTCGTAACTGAGATTCAAAGATGCCGCTACATCGATCTCGACACCTTCTTTTCCGATGCTCTCGAGCCGCTGGCGTTCATCCTTTAGTTGCTCAGCATAGTCAACCGAATCGAGGTCAGCCGTAACTGCGAGCAGGCTTCCAGCAGCACGAATTGCCAGCGGCAAGTAACTGCAAAGCGCGCAGATTTGGTCAGCGGCTGGTTCGGCACGCGGCGAGATCTCCAATAACAATTCCTGAGCTTCTTTGTCAGTAAGAGGATTGAGTGTAAGCCGTGTCATTCCCGGCAGAGTGACAGCTTGCCGCGAGGTAACGAGCACAACAGAACCAGGCGGGGGTAACAGCTGCTGTACTTGCCTACTGTCAACCGCGTTATCGAGTAGCAGCAACACACGCTTGCCGCTCAATTGACTGCGATAGTATTGCAACACTTGGTCTGGGTCTTCAGGTAGTGCCGCTTCAGGACCAAGAAAAGCGCGAAGGCAGATAGCCAAAACTTCTTCGGGCGCACGTGGGCTAGCGTCAGTGCCTTGAAGGTTGATGAAAAACTGTGCGTCCTGATAATCGCCTGCAATACGTTCGGCTACCAGTAGGGCCAGCTCGGTTTTGCCGATCCCGCCCATGCCGTTAATACCCGCATGGCTTCTACGGTGGAGAGCATTGATCAGAGTTTCGATCTCCTGCTCGCGGCCGACGAAGTCACCGACCGGCGCACGAAGCTGATGAAGCGCGTTGAGAGTAGGGCTTTCAGTTTGAAATGTAGGTGTACTTGTTACCGGCAACATTATCGCCACCGATTTTATTGCCGACGACATTCTCTTCGCCGGTAATAACCGTACTGCGTTCGACCTTATCGCCAATCGCAACGCTGTGATCGCCACTAGCATTGACGCTTCGAGTGTTCTCAGCTGTGCCTGATTGATCTCCGCGGCGAGCGTGAGTGATCGCGACTATCACTGTTATGACCAACGCGATCACAAAGACTATCCAAACTGCCCAACGACCATACGGCCCGATAAATGGTTGGAGATCACTCGCGACCAGGTTACCCGCCACTCCGCCGACAAAAGCAATCGCGGCCACAATTCCAGGGATCAGCCATGGCCTACGAGAAGTTGGTCTAGTCAAACTGTGGGAACCTCCAAGGACGAACTCCTGGGTGATGCGGAGTGAGCAACTGTTGCAAGAGAACGCAACCGTCACTGAGCGTGTGAATGCTAATTGATACCGGAAGAAACGCACAAGAGTTAATACCTCGGCCGAAACGACGAAATTTGGTTGCTATGTGTGACGACTGGAGCGAGAATTAGCAGACGAATCAGAAATTGCCCTCCCAGAAAGGACGTGCGGGTTCGATCCCATCCCAGCACCTTCAGATCCATGAAACTAAAAAGCACTCTCTCCATTCTCATTGTGGCCATATTTGTTTTAATAGTTGACTCCCACACGTACGCACAGCAGAGCAATAAGGAATCATCCCCTACCAATGAGTGGCTGCAATTCCGTGGTCCAAACGGTACCGGTGTTGCCGAGGGCTTTGCGCTACCTGCCGAGTTCAGTTCGACGAAAAATCTCGTCTGGAAAACACAAGTACCTTTCGCACGATCATCTCCAATTGTCGCCGGCGACCGCATATTTATGACCGCAAGCGAAGGAGACAAACTGCTCACACTCGCTCTGGATCGAAAAACGGGAAAAGTCTTGTGGCGCCGCGACGTGACACGCGCACGACACATGCCGATTTATAAGGCGAATGATGCAGCTTCGCCGAGTCCGGCTAGCGATGGAAAGAACGTGTTCGTATTTTTTGCGGAACTGGGATTGGTCTCCTATGGACCAGACGGCACAGAGCGATGGCGAGTGCCGTTAGGACCTTTTAACAGCTTCTACGGTATGGCTGGATCGCCTGTGCTTGCCGGTAACACACTCGTGATGGTGTGTGATCAGCGAACAGACTCTTTCATTATTGCCGTGGATGCGCGCGATGGAAAAGTGCTTTGGAAGAAGAATCGGCCTAATTATGAGGCGTATGCGACCCCAGCCATTTACAGGAGCAAGGATGGACCCGCGCAAGTAATCGTGCCGGGTTCACAAACCGTCGACTCGTACTCTTTAGATAAAGGAGAGCGATTGTGGTGGGTGAGTAGAATCGGTTCATATCCGAAGGGTGTGCCGGTCCTTGGAACTGACATGATCTACGTAACGGCCGATGGTGGCGAGGAGCCGTTCTTGCCACCTTTCGACGAAGCTCTCAAGGCTGACATTAATAAGGACCAACGAATTCAAAGAGAAGAAATGAAGTCCAATGCCGATGCTTACGACCACTTTGGCTGGCTGGACGGCAACAACGACGGATCCATCGACCGCGCCGAATACGACTTCGTCCGCAATTCAACAACATCGGGCTACGGTCTCACCGCTGTCCGCGTAGGAGGCAAAGGCGAGCTCACATCTTCGAACGTCGTTTGGAACGTCAAAAAATCCTACCCCAGTATTCCTTCGCCCTTAATTTATCGTGGCGTGATGTATTTGATGAAGGAGGGCGGGATAGTTACCAGTCTCGATCCTGTAAGTGGACAAGTTTTGAAACAAGGTCGCACACCTGACGCGCTGGAGGAGTATTACGCATCTCCCGTGGCAGCAGATGGAAAGATCTATATGGTAAGTGCGAGCGGCAAAGTGAGCGTCCTCAAAGCAAACGCGCAGTGGGAAATACTTGCTTCGAACGACTTGGGTGAAGAGGTTTGGGCCACGCCTGCGATCGCCGGTAGCAACATCTACATCCGCACTCGTAATGCGTTGTACTCCTTTGGCCAGGCAGCGAAGTAACTCGGCAGTTCGTTATCACCGGACTTAAATCCGTTGCGCTCAAATTCGAATTGCTGCCGGTGCCAAGCTCAGACTTTTAATGACCCGCGGAAGGCCCGGGCGCCATAGTAAGACTCGGCGCCGTTGTGATACAGGAAGACCTGGTTGTAGCGGCGATCGCAATAGAGGGCGCCGCCGAGTTTTCTGATCTCGGGAGGCGTTTTTACCCAGCTCGACGTTTTCAAATCGAACTCTCCAACTCTCTGCAGCTCTCGATATTGTTCTTCCGTTAAAAGCTCAATACCCATGGCGGTGGCCATAGCAATCGCGCTGTCTTTTGGTTTATGTTCTTTCCTCGACTCCAGCGCTTCGCGATCGTAACAGACACTTCTGCGACCTTTGGGACTTTCCGCTGAACAATCAAAAAAGATGTATTCGCCGGACTTTTTATCCCCACCAACAACATCCGGTTCACCGCCGGTTTTTTCCATTTCGCTGAGTGACCACAGTTTTTCCGGACTGGCTTCCAGCTTTGCTCCGACCTTAGCCCACTCAATACCTTTATGCCGGGCCATATTTTTCTCAAAGCGGGCTTTTAATGCTTCGAGTAGTTCTTCACGTTGCTGCGTCGACAACTTCTTTTTGTTGTTCATAATTTTATCTTACCTCTTTTGAGCCGTTTCGCCCGGAATTCCTGCGTTAACTCATGAAGGAGAAAATTCTTGGGATCCGTGTATTCACTTCGAGCCGGATTGTTAAGCATTGCGATATTCAGCCTGCTGCTGGTCCAACTCCCGATTACTGCTCAACCGCCCCAACAGAGAAACAACGGGCGGCAGTCGTCTCCTCCGGGAAAACTGATCAAGCTCGCCCGCTCCCCACAGACTCTCCTGATGGGAAAAGCATTCCGTGAAGGCAAGCTACCGGAACCTGCTCGTTTACCTCGCGGCACCGCCGATCAGCAGGCAGCGTCATTAGCCAGAGCCGTAAGTCTTCGCGACGACTCGTCGACAGCATCGCTTTATGCCGCTGTCTTGGCAGCAGGATACGCGGTGCGCGAGACCGACGGCAGCGTAATGCAAACGACGGAACATGGACAAGGCTTAGTCTTCAACTCCTGGGAGTTAGCGGCCACTGCGAAACTCTACGGCGAAGACTATGGCGTGATGCTCTCGCACTTGAGCGAGGCCTTCGTTCAAAGTGTTCCTGAGTTGAAAGATGTGCCTCTCGCAAACGTTTTGCTCGATGGAATTCGCGCAGGCGCCAACAGCACCAATCCTGCCGTGCGCTTTTTGTCCCGCTTTATTGTTGAGTTGGGAAAGAATGGTAAACCGGCAAACGACTTACTCGGCGACGTCGATCCTGCCAGGACTCGACTTGATGCGATACAAGTCGCTTTAATCATGAGCCGTCTCGCCGGTGATCTCACAGTGATCCAACAAAAGTCAGCGCGCTTTGGGCCGTCGTCACGACCTGCGAACTTCTCACACGCGCAACGTCAGTTTGTAAAACTAACTGCTGAGAATTGGCAGGGACCATGTCCAACAACCGACACGCAGGATCTTATCCTCGACGTCAACACCCTCGCGTCTACAACGCTCTTCGGAATTCTCTCTAACCGCATCGGCGGAAAACTCAAGTGGTATGGCGACAAGGCCGGCATCGCGAGCATTGTCGCGGCTGTTTTCAAATTCGTCATGAGCTACGCGATGCTCGACGTCGAAATCACGATGGACGGCGAGATGCTGGTGCGAACGAAAGGTAAAACTCCCGGCGAGCTTAAAACGTTAACGGCGAAGTTGAAGATCGATAAGAGTGCGTGGGAACGACTCAATTGCCTGCGTCCGGTTTTTAGCGCAGCTAATCTCGATCTCGAATTTCCGAAATCCGGCCCGTTAGCGGATACGACCGTCGCGTGGTCCATTGTGCTGGGTGGGGATAGTCGCGGCGCACTGGGCACCGTCGTCGATCTGATCACGGGCGAAGACGATCGTGACGATCTCATATACCTGAAACCAAAAGACGGCGCGCATCCGATGCCAAACAAGCAGACGGCTGACGGCAACGGCGTGTCAGTAATCAACGTCGTGGGCGCGCCGCAAAAAGAGGATCTCTCGCGTCGGAAAGTGTTTGAATTATATAAGGGCGCGGGCGTGACGGTCGGTGTTCAGATCAAGCCGATGAAGATCAGGGATACGCAGGCTGCGTTATCAACCCTCGTCGACATCATGGGCAACGTGATCTCGTTTTTAACGAATGATCCGATTGGCGGTGGATTGGGTGTGGTCTTTGAAACGATGTACCGGTCCAACTGGTACAGCGCAAAGCCTTTCTATTTCATGGTCAAAGATTGGGAGCCGTGCAACGGGCAATGGCAGGGAACGATTAGTTACAGCACCTCGCTCAAAGAAGTGGGCTCGGCGGAGAACGTTGTCAACAAGAGTTCGTGGAACGACGAGGCGCGATACGACTCGGAAGCGGTGATTTCCGGCCGAAGAAACGATATGGGTGCGCAGATAGCGCTTCTCAAAGCCACTGCGAGTCAAAGACGAGAACGCGTCTCAACCGGTAAAGGTGTTTGCTATCGGACCTCTACACAAATCCAGGAGCTCAACGGCTCAGAGACAGTGACCACTACCGGTTTCAGTGTTTCCGTGAATCCGCGATCCGGACAATACAACGTGAGTGCTCCGACTACGGTAGTCACCGCTTCGGGTACAGACTCCGTTGTCAGTGAAGTGAAAGGTACGTGCAACAATCCCTACAACAAAGATCTGCGTCAAAGCAATCCCGTGAGCGGAATGAAACTCAGTCCGGAGGGTCCCGTCGTCCAGGGTCTGGGAAAGATCGATCCGGCTAATCCGGACGTGATCAGTGGAACTAATACTGTCACTGTCCCAACAAACAAAGGCGGCGAAAGAACAGTCACCATCACCTGGAACTTAATGCGTTGCAAGGATCAATAGACTAGCGCCAGTTCTTCACACGGGACCACTCCGTCTGCAAGTTCCATTTCAAACCGCGGCAGAGGAGAATCGGAAAGTTTTCATAGCGGTAAGCGTAAGGGTTGTTCAGCGTTGCCGCGACGGTAACCGAATTGAAGTGCTCCAGCGCATCGCTCTCCTCGTCGCCCAGCACGATCATGATCTCGCCGGTGTAATCACGTGGTCCCCAGAGAAAATAATTTTGATGGCCGCTGATCGCTTTGGGCAATCCGTATTGCGGTCCAAAGAAGTCGATGGCAGAAGCCTGACCGTAATTATTAGCGAAGATCGCCGTCCGCTTCTGCTCTTCCGGCGTCAGCGAATGATAGACGCGCGCGACCGCTTCAACAATTCCAGGCCAGGGAAACTCGTCAGCGTAATACTGCGGCAGGCTCTCACCTATAAAACTCTGCTCAGTTTTTGGAACCTCAAAAGGCAAATACGACTGGTAACGAATAAATTGATCGATCGGCAACACAGGCAGGACCAGTGGCAACAATGGCAGGATGCCGAGCAGTAACAATAGAAAGCAAGCGGGTCTTAAAACAGTTTGCAGTCGCCGGCCGGCAAGTAATCGCTCTGTTGCAAGGCCCGCGGCCGCAAATAACATCACGTATGCCGGCGCCGAGTAGTAATCCTTTCCATGTGTGATCATGAAGAATGCGATCGCGATGACAAATGCCCATCCGAAAGCGCGATAGACCTTCGCCTCGCGCGACAAGAAAAGAAACAGCAGTCCTCCAAACCAGAACGGAAAGCTGACGGGGTTCAACATCAATACCTGTTGCAGGAGATATTGGCCCGGGGGAAGTACAACGTCTTTTCCGGTCGCACGAACGTTCCGCATCAGTTCGAGGAAGGGCCAGCCGTTCTGAATATTCCAAATGAGGTTTGGCATGAATATCAGAAATGCGATCGCGCCGCCTGCGAGTATCCACGGCGTAAACAAAATCCTTCGCTGCGGCGAAAGCAGAACGCCGGCGATCAGTGCAGCGGCAAAGAAGACGATCGAGTATTTGTTCAACAGTCCGACGCCCGCGATCGCGCCGAACGCCAGCCATAACTTTGGATTTCCAGTGTTGATGAGACGCAGGACCACGTACGCGAGGCCACCCCAAAACAGAGGCTCGAGACAATTCATCGCAAACTGATGATCGATAACCCACCAGACACTGGGCGTCGCCGCAAGAGTCGCGGCAAGCGCAGTACCGAAACGTCCCGCGCCGAGTTCGCGTGCGAAGGCCGCGGTAAGAACAATGCGCGCCGCGCCGGCTAGTGCCGGCCAAAGAAGCAGTGCGGGTAAGGAAGTGCCCAAGGTGTGGCGTGCGACCCAGCCAAGAAAAGCGATAAGGGGCGGCTGGTCGACGTAGCCAAGCGCGAGATGTTCCGAGCACGCAAGGTAATACAGAGCGTCACGGAAATAACCGTAACGCGTCGAGGTGGCGAGATGCAGTGCAAAGTAAACGAGGGCAATAACGTAAACCCACGGCCACAGTGAGTTGAAAGTATTGCGCTGAGTCATCAAAGTTTGCCGCTACGCGAATCGCCACATCCCTTCCGACACGTTTCACGCGCTTCTTCGCATAACAAGCAGGAAGTTTGCACGAGAGTGTGCTTACGAGCAGAAAAAGGAGATTCACATGAACCGATGGATTATTACTCTTACTCTTTTACAGATACCCGCGCTGCTCTCGTTCAATGCACCGTCTGCAAACACGGCCGCAATTCAAACCGGCGTGCAGATCTCTCAAGCCGAACTCACCAAGAAGTTCGATGACATCCTTGATAAAGAGCTGGCGGGTGAAAACGTCTGTATCACACCTTCCGCCGCGCGGCGGTTGCATGCCCTGATGACCAACAGCGCCGCCAAAATCATCACCGCAAAAGCCTTTAATCGAGTCGGCGAAGCCGAACAGAACATTCGAGTGTTTGCAAAAGTACTACGAGAGAACGGCACTCAACAATCCGGAGCCACTAAAATCACAGTCGATACTATAGACAACGTGGTGTCTCAGGGTGTAGAGCCTCCAACTAACGTGGGTGGTGGCGGATCAGTGCGCGATGTATTTTGTCCGCTATTTCCTATTTGCTGATTGGAGGGATCTTTATGGACGCTTCACTAGCAGGTTTTCAATCAGCTAATGATCTGGCCAAACAACTGATTACCCTCGCAACTGGTAGTTTGGCGCTGAGCATTACGTTTACCAAGGACATTCTAAAAACCAATGTGCCGGTAGTTACCTGGCCACTGAAGATCGCGTGGGTGGCCTGGTTGCTCTCCGTATGCTTTGGAATATGGACCATGATGGCGCTGACTGGAAGGGTCTTTGAAATCACAGGCAATTCTGAGGCATCAAAGTCTGTAGGCTACGCGACAAACGTGAGTATTCCGGCATTGCTTCAAATCGTGATGTTTGTTCTGGGCATCGCCCTCTTGATTCTTCACGGCGCAAAAATGCTGCGCGCCACAAGAGGCACATAAAACACAAAGTGAACTATTTGTGTTCTGTGTGCTTTCTTGTGGCCTCACTTAATCAGCAAACATTTAGGTTAAGGGCGACTAACCGAATCGCTCGCTAACGGTGGCGCACTCGCCGGTGACTGCCGGTGTTTGGTCACTTGTTCGTAAGCGTATGCCAACGCGATTAACACCGGTTCACTGAATGCACGGCCAGTGAACGTCACGCCGAATGGTGACGGATTAATCACTGGACCACCCGGCGGCATAAACCCGCCGGGAACGACGATGCTTGGATAACCGGCTTTAGCCGGCGCGGCCGCACCGCGGTTCTGTGGAAATAGAATGGCGTCAAAGTCGTCATCGGTGCCTTGAACACCGTCTGCTCCATTCAAAACTGCATCCAGCCCGGTCCTGGTAAGTGATATATCGAGCGCACGATCCGCGAGGTAGCGCTGTGTGTCTGCACTACCCGGACTTGTATCGAGTTGATCAGCCGCCAGAAAGATCGCCTGTCCATACTTGAGAGCAACGGCGGCATTCGCATTGTTGAATGCGATGATGTCACTCAATGTTTGAACCGGCGCGGTTGCTCGATTCGCCAGGTAGATGTTGAGGTCGTGCTTCTGACCGTACATCAACACCGTCGAACAATTCGCAGGCGCGGGAAAGCTAACACAGATTCCGAACGCGGATATCGCGGCCTGGTTTGGAATCTCCAGGGGATCAGCCACAAACGCTCCCTGTTCGCGCAGAGCCGCGATCGCGTCAAGCATGATCTGCCGTTGCGCGGCCGTAAATCCGTTCCAGTAAGGTACGCGGGGAACGGCGATGCGCGCTCCGCGAAGAGCGTGTTTGTTCAGGAATTTGGTGTAGTCAGAATGGCAATTGCCGGGAATTGCGCATGCGGCTGTTGCCGGGTCATTCGGATCATGGCCCGCGATCTCGCTGAGTAAAATCGCTGCGTCCGTAACCGTTCGTGTGAGCGGACCAGCGGTATCCTGATCGGCAGTGATCGGAAGAATACCTGTACGACTCACCAATCCCACCGTCGGTTTGAGACCAACTACTCCATTCGACGAGCCCGGACTGAGGATCGATCCCGACGTCTCTGTCCCAATCGCGACTGCAACAAGATTTGCCGAAACAGCAATTCCGGATCCTGAGCTCGAACCTCCCGGAGTCAGAACGGGTCGCCCATCACTCGCCGGCAATGGTCTTGGATCGTAAGCATTGAAGCCGTAGCCGCCAAGCGAACTGTATCCGGATGGCATGCCGATCGCGATGAAGTTCGCAAACTCAGTTAGCGTCGCTTTACCCAGAATGATCGCGCCCGCGGCACGCAACTTCTCAGTAATAAATGCGTCGTTGGGCGGAATGGACCCTTCGAGAGCAACTGAACCGGCGGTAGTCGGCATATCGGCGGTGTCGATATTGTCCTTTAGCAATATCGGAATTCCGAAGAGTGGTCCATGAGCACGCCCGCGGCTGCGATCGAGATCGCGAGCGCGTGCCTCTGCGAGAGCATTCGCATTGATGTGAATAAAAGAGTTGAGCATCGGCCCGACTTTGTCGTACGCGGCAATACGATTGAGATACATCTGGACCAGTTGTTCAGAAGTAATGAGTCGCGAACGCAGTGCCAACTGCAACTCCGGGACAGAGGCTTCCACCAGTTGGAGGCTGCGTGGCGCGCCAAATGGTTGTTGGGCACGAACGGGCTGTGTGAAAACAGCGATTGTGAAGATCAAAAGCAGTGAGATCCTTTTCATAGCTAAACCTCCTTCAGGTAGATGGACGTCGAGACCACGTTCAATTCACGTTGAAAAATGATGATCGTTGTGTCGGGTGGACAGGTGGGCGGAACTTTATGCCTGATCCGATACGGTGTCAATGATTTGACGAGCCACAAGAGACACATAAATCACAAAAGATGGAAATTGGTTTTTGGACTTTGTGCCTCGTGTGGGCTTTTTAGAGTGGATATTAAATAGCTTATTATGGGCGTGCTATGTGCGGCCGATTTACTTTAAGAAATCCGGATCGAATTACGGTGGATAATCTCCACTACTTCGATCTCCAGGACCTGGTCCCGCGCTACAACATCGCTCCCAGCCAGAACATTCTGACGATCGGGCAGAACCGCGAGCCCACGCTCCTTCAATGGGGCCTGATCCCGTCGTGGAGTAAAGAGGCTAAAGGAATCATCAACGCGCGCGTCGAGACAATCGATGAGAAGCCGAGTTTCAGTGACTCGTTTGAAAGAAGGCGATGCCTGATACCTGCGGATGGTTTTTACGAATGGGAAAGGAACGGCAAAATTTCCCAGCCGTGGTACTTTCAGATGAACAATGAGGCGCCCTTCGTCTTTGCCGGCATCTGGGACCGGTGGCAGCACAACGGCCGTTCGATCACTTCCTGCGCGATCATTACCACCACTGCGAATGAGCTGCTGGCGACAATGCATCATCGCATGCCTGTGATACTGGAAACCGAGTCATACGATCGATGGCTCAGCGAGGATTCAAGATCATCGGATTTGAAAGAGCTGCTCATTCCCTTTCCCGCGAACCGGATGAAGCGCCATGCAGTCAGCTATGACGTCAACGACGTGAAGTTTGATCACGAGCGCCTTCTGGATCCGGTCACCCCGAACATCGGCGTCAATCTCAGCTTGTTCTAGACATGCCACAAAAAGGCACAAAGAACACAAAGGGATTTCTGAAGCAGTTGTGATTTATGTACCTCTTTGTGGCTAATGATCGTGACTACATCCAAGCTGTTATAATCCAAACGCATGTTGCATCGTCATCTGAACCATTCTAATTGGACCCTGGCAGCAATAGACGACGTAATCGCCCGCGGTCGGCTTGATGACTGGAAGGAACTTCGCGATGCGGCTGCGAGTCGCACCGACATCCAGGAGCGCATACTTCGGGTGTCCCGACCTCATTTGTCTGATCCGTACGCGCAGCGATATCACTTCTGGAACCTTTATGTCCGAAAGCAACTTGCCTGAATGGGACCAACTGCTTTCTGCAGCGGCCCACTTGCAGGAGATTCTGCCCAACGCCACGCTTGTGGGAGGCACCGCGGTAGCAATCTTTGCCCAACATCGACTCTCGCGAGATGCCGATCACGTTCTGCCCGATCTTCGTCATAGATTCGACGAAGTCCTGGCGCAGCTTGAAGCAGTGGCGGGATGGCGTACGGCACGGGTGAAAAGACCCGTGTTGATTTTGGGTAGCCTCGACGGGATCGAAACCGGGGTGCGCCAGATGATTCGCGAGCAACCGTTAGAGACACAAGAAGTCGCCATCGGTGGTGTGCGATTAGTAGTGCCGATTGAAGAGGAACTGCTCCGAATCAAGGGCGTCTTAATTCTCAGGCGGAATGCTACCAGGGATTACCTGGACTTTGCGGCGCTTGCAGAACGGATTGGACCAACGCGTGTAATGGAAGCACTGACTCCGCTGGATCAACTGTACCCACAAACCAGCGGCGAATCAGCCCTCCAGCAGTTGCAAGTTCAACTGGCAAACCCGATGCCGTATGACCTGGAAAACACAGACTTGAAGGAATACCGGAGGCTGCATCCGAAATGGCATGACTGGGACCGCGTCAAAGAAATGTGCGCGACCATCGCTATTGATGTCTTTAACAGCCTGTGACCTGCGCTGACGAAATTTGCCATTGATTGTATTATTCGCGAAGATCAATTTAAGTTCTGGTCGATCCGTATAAGGTCATCGTCTGATTCAAACTTCGGAGTGAATAGCCCCATGAAGAACATCAAATATCTTTCGTTAGCCCCAATTCTGCTTCTCGCATTGTTATCTTTCGCTCCGGCCTGCGCGGCACAAGTACAGCTCCCCAGTACGCCCGCCGGCAACCAGGCGAAGGCGTGGCTGGAAGCGTTCAATGCCGGCGATGCCGAGAAATACAAAGAGTTCCTGCGCACGAATTTTCCAACTCGATTACAGAACGCGGATCGCGACATCGGATTCCGAGAGAGGACCGGTGGCTTCGAATTGAAGAAGGTCGAGGAACCGACACCCGAAAAGCCGACGACGCTGGCATTTCTGGTCCAGGAACGGGCCTCGGATCAGTTTGGTCGTGTGACCATCGAGGTAGAAGCGGCGGAGCCACACAAGATTACGAGACTCAGCTTGAATGCGATTCCGCGGCCCGCGGAGTTTGCCCTGCCGCACCTAAGCGAGAGCGAATTGATCACGGCTTTGCGAAAAAAGTTGGATGACGACGCCGTTGCCGATCGTTTTTCCGGCGCGGCACTGGTGGCCAAAAACGGCAAGGTTGTTTTCGCTCAGGCGTATGGCCTGGCAGATCGCGAAAAGAAAACTCCGAATACATTAAAGACGCGGTTTCGAATCGGATCGATGAACAAGATGTTCAGCGCGGTTGCGACTCTCCAACTTGTGCAAAACGGGAAACTCGATCTGAAAGCGCCTCTCGGCAAGTACCTCACCGACTATCCGAATAAAGACGTCGCTGCAAAAGTAACGATCGAACAATTGCTATCGCACACAGGGGGAACTGGCGACATATTTGGTCCCGAGTTCGACAAGCGCCGTCTCGAATTAAAAACGTTGACCGATTACGTGAGTCTCTACGGCGCGCGCGCACCGGGGTTCGAGCCCGGCAGTCGCTGGCAGTACAGTAACTACGGTTTTCTACTGCTCGGTGTGCTGATAGAGAAAGTCAGCGGGCAGAGTTATTACGATTATGTTCGCGATCATATCTTCAAACCCGCGGGCATGACTGGAACAGCTTCCGACCCGGAGGATCAAACGGTTTCTGAACGCAGCGTTGGCTACACGAAACTTGGTGGAGCTACCTGGAGACCTAACACTGACACCCTCCCGTACCGTGGAACCTCCGCGGGTGGCGGCTACTCCACGGTCGAAGATCTATTGAAATTTGCGACTGCGCTACAAACACACAAACTGCTTAACGCGCAGTACACGGAGATGCTGACGACGGGGAAAGTTGATGCGGGCGGTGGGAAATATGCATTTGGATTCCAGGACAACATGGTCAATGGAACCAGATGCTTCGGTCACGGAGGCGGCGCACCCGGAATGAATGGCCTACTCCAAATCTGCCCCGGACCAGGCTACGTGGTGGCGGTGTTGGCAAATATGGATCCCCCGGCCGCGAGTCGAGCCGGCGATTTCATCACGAACCGTCTGCCACTGAAGTAAGAAACAAGTCAGCCCAAAAGGCACAAAGAACACAAACGCTCAGAAAAAGCCTGGTGTTCAAGCTCTACCTTTTTGATTTTTTGTGCTTCTTTGTGGCTGACTAATTTTTCCGGTACGTTTTATCCTGAGATTGACCGGTTATTGTTTGCGCCTTTTGCTTGCTTAACTCGGTTCGAAACACCTGCTCCCTCTCGGCGATATAATTCTTATAACCGGCAGGATCGATAAAGACGGACGCATTACCTCTCTTAAACTGCGCATACTTCGTTTCAAGGTCGAAGTAACTGCCGTGCGCGCCGAGGAAGTAATCACACGACAATGACTTCAGTACGCGGAACGTCTGTTCAAAGTCGTCCGCGATGCGCGGATAGACGGTATTCTGAACAAGCTTGTATCCGGGATTCACGTTCGGACTACCAACGATGACGACATCGCGCAGCTTCGTACCATCATTCACTTTCATGGTCCAGGTGGTGCAGCCTTTCGTATGGCCCGGCGTCAGGTGCGCTGTGAGTGTCGCGTCTCCGAGTTTCACCTCATCGCCATCGCGCAAGACACGATCAACCTTCGTCGCCGAGAAAAGAGCTTCGGGATCGTTGCCATAGTAAAAATCACGCTTGCCTCCGGATTCGACGACGTCAACGTCTCCTTCCATCACCATATATTTCGCGCCCGTAAGTCGTTTGATCGTAGCGCTCGCGCCACAGTGATCGGAGTGGGCATGACTAATCAAAAGGATCCTGATGTCGTTGAACTTGAAACCCAGCGACTTCATACTCGCTCGAATCATCGGAACGTTGGCTTCCAAATCGCTGTTTATAAGAATGTGTCCTTCCGGCGTCGTGATCAGGTAGCTCGCTAATCCTTTGCTTCCCACGTAATAGAGATTTCCAGCAACTCGGAACGCGGGAAATGGCTCGGTCCAATCGTCCTGCCGCGGCGGCGGGGCATCATTGGCGGCAACGATCACGACAATGATCGTCGCTAGTGCGATCGTTAAAATTGTGTAGGTGTGTCGCGTCATATAGCTAAACAGCTAAACATTCAGAGGAACAGAACAAGTAAGGAAGGGTGGCTTGCCCCGCTGTTCGAAGAGCGGGGGCAAGCCACCCTTCCTGACCTGTTCAATTTCAGGCGGACGCAATTCTGTCAAACTGTCGCAGTTCCGCCCAGTACCGAGGCGGTATCAATACGGTATGGACCACCGATCGCAGATTGAACGTCGTCAGGATTCCGTAGGTGCGCCCCAGACCCGAGATGAAACTGTTCATGTTCAGATGAAGCAGGCGTCTCACTTCGTCAGGTACAAGCTGAGCTTGCACCTCGACCAGCAAGTTATAACGCCAGACGCCCAGGTGCCGGCGATACTGCTGAAACAACATTGACGTTTGCTTGCTATAAACGAGATCGCGAACCATGTGCAGCCGTCGATCCTGTCGCCACTCCACATAAGTTTCCGGCAAGTCCGAAATTGACAAACCCTCACCTATCCGGAGGAACACACCGTACAACTCATTTCGTTCAGACTCTGTAAGCGGTCTGTAAAGCAGGGCGTGAGCGCGTTCAGAATAATCAATCAACATATAGAGCACGTCACGGAAAGCCCACTCAGGGATAGTCGCGCTACGTTGTTTCTCGACTGTCCGGTGGGCGGCGTTTATGCGATCCAACGTACGGCGCGCAGCTTCCTCACTAACAAACACGATTTCCTGTGCATAGCGAACGGTGGAGAAAAGCCGTCCGATCGGATCGCCCGGGATTTTACCCGTGAAGAAAAGCCAGTCGACAGCGCGGTTCAGCGCAAACTCTGCCGCTGAACCGGCAAAGATCAACAGGATGAGATCCGGGTCACCCCATATTTTCCGCACAATCGATCGTCTATGTACAAAGTCAGACATTCATCCTCGCATCTTTGCTTTAAACTATGCCGCAGTTTAGCCGAAAATCTTTGGCGACCTCGCGAAGTAAACTGCATGGCAACCTGATCACACTCAAGGCTATACTAAACAGTACGCTCCCAAAAGCTTTTTCCGGGAGGTAAGAAATGTCAATCACCGGTTGGAAGCATTTAACGCCGGTATACTTTTATGTGGCGGTCGTTGTTTGCCTCATTGCGTTTACGCATCGCGAAGGATCCTGGCGCCGAAACTTACTGTTAATTGGCCTGGGAGTTTTCAGTTGGATGTTGATCGAGTATGTCCTGCATCGCCTCATCTTTCACTACCACGCGCGTTCTGAGTTCGGCAGAAAGTTACTTTACGCAGCACACCTTTCACATCACGAAAATCCGCGCGCTACGCCTCGACTCTTCTCGAGTTTAGTAATAAGTCTTCCGGTCGCAACCGCGTACTTGCTGCTGACCTGGATCGCCACGCGTTCATTACACACCGCATCTTACCTGTTCACTGGTCTGACCGCAGGTTACTTCTGTTACCAATGGCTTCACTTCCAGGCGCATCACCGGCGACCTCGCATTCGCCTGTTCAGGTATCTCCGAAGGTATCACCTGTTACACCATTACCAGACCCCTGAAGCTCGTTTCGGCGTAACCTCACCATTGTTCGACATGCTGCTTGGAACGTTTCAGCCTGTGAGAAAACCGCTGCGCTTCCGTCAGCACTAAAGCGATCGACAATGGCTTTGCACAAAGTCAACATCTGATCCGTTTTTCTCCGCGGTCCTCTGCGTATCTTTGCGGCCTCTGCGTTGAAATGGCCATTAAACGCAGAGATACGCAGAGGACCGCGGAGAGTAACTGCCTCACCAATCGACTTTCGTGCAAAGCCGATCGACAGCAAACGCATCCTTCATAATTTTAGAAAATAATCCAAAACTACGTGGTCCAAGATCTCTGCATGCTCCGAAGTTTTGGATCGGCGCGCGCGTGTCGATCAATCTTCGTTTTTGGAAAAATCTGTAGATTTGGATCGCCACGATCCGAATCCAACAAACTCCGTTACTTCTCCATTGATATGTTCGCCGCTCAACACTGGCGCAGTAGTTGCCCCTCTCCGAAAAAATCCCCAGACCAGTTTGAAATAATCGAACAACGTAAAAAAGCTATTTCCGAAATTTCGGAGGAGTACACATGGCAAGACTGAAATATTTTAGCTGGTTGCACAGTTTTGATGTTGCTCGTATTGGTGCCCGCTCCCATGGGCCAAACCAGTAAGGGCTTCGTGGTCGGTACCATTACCGACCCTAACGGTGCTGCCGTCCCGGCTGCCACTGTCAAAATCACCAACACCGCTACAGGCGTATCACGCGAAACGACTTCCCAGGAAGATGGCAACTATCGTTTCGACGCTGTCGATCCAGGAACCTACAAAATCGAAGTCGGTATTGCGGGATTCAAGACCGCGAATCGTGAAGTAGTCGTCGCAGCGGCTCAAACTTCCGAAGCTTCTTTCCCGCTGGAGGTTGGAAATCCAACCGAGGTCGTAACAGTTACCTCGGCTACTCCGGTTGAACTTCAAACTCAGGACGGCGCGCGCGTCAACACACTCGGCAGCCGGCAGATTACTGAACTCCCGGTTCAGGGTCTGAATCCCGTGAATCTCGTGTTCACACTGCCCGGCGTGGTTGAGCCCGGTCCTTTGGCCGGCGGCTTTGTTCAAGGAACAGAGTTCTCGGTAAATGGTCTACGCGCTCGTGCGAACAATCAGTTGATCGACGGACTCGACAATAACGACAACTCAATCACCGGCCAGTTTTATCAACCAGTGTTGCGCGACGGTTACAACGAAGTAACTGTGCTGCACAGCGACTATTCGGCTGAGTATGGCCGCGCCGGTGGCGCTGTGGTGAATCTAATCACACGCAGTGGAACAAACGACTTTCACGGCTCCGTATACGACGTAATCACTCCGAGCAAGCTCGCCGCGCTTTCACCATTTGAGAAGGCCGGCCTCGGTTTGACAAAGAAACCGGTCACCATTCAGAACGACTATGGCTTCTCGTTTGGTGGTCCAATCCTGAAGAACAAGCTGTTCTTCTTCAGCACGATTCAATGGTCTCCGTTTCGAGCGGGCGGCGTGACGTCGTCACCGGTTGTGCCCACAGCGGAAGGATTCGCGCAACTGCGCGCGCTCTTCCCTGCCGGCACCAGTCCGAACCTTGATCGTTATCTCGCTGACATCGGCGATCTGCGCGGAACAACCGGCGTCTTCAATGTGCCGCTCGGTGGCGGCCGCAACCCTATTCCGTTCGGTACGGCTACGCGAACCAGTTCCCAACCCGTGGATGATACCCAGTATCTTTTCCGCGTGGATTGGACGCCGAGTTCCAAAGACAGCGTCGGCCGTTCGCTACTGGCGGACGATCAAATCTTCTCCAACCAGGTTCCGCAGTTTTCGACGCTTCAATTTCCGGGAACCGAAGTTGACGTGCCCAGTTTGATTCAGAATGCTCTACATCAACTGGACACGCACTTTTTCAGCGAACACAACCAACGAACTTACGGTTTGGTTATGGCCGATTCAATGTGCTCTTCCAACTATCGCGACCCGGAGATGCTCAATGCTCCGCCGCAAATCCTGTTTGGCGGCAGCGCTTCGCAAGTGTAACCGGTATTGGTCCTGATCCGACTTTCCCGCAAGGCCGTATCTTCAATAACTGGCAGCTTCAGGATACGATCTCGCATACGGTCGGCAATCACACCTTCCGCGCCGGCTTCGACGTGATGGTCCAAAGAGCAAAGCAGTTTGTGCCAATCAATACTCGCGGCACTTTCGCTTTCACCGATAGCGCGGCAGATCTCGAAACGGGTATCGCGGCGTTTCCTGCGTTTGGAAACTTTGTCGATAATTTTTCAGGTACGCAGGGAAACTTCGCGGCGAAAGTATTCGGCGAGAACGTCGACTATCCTGATGTGATCAATCAGGCTTACTTCATCAACGATACCTGGCGTGCGCGTCCGAACCTTTCACTCAATCTTGGTTTGCGTTACGAGTTGTATGGCGTGGCGCAGAACACGGCGCCGTTCCCGGCGTTCTGCGGCTTCGGCGTTCCGCTGCTCACCCGATGTGAAGTTGAGCGTGACAAGAATAACTTCGCACCGCGCTTCAGCTTTGCTTACACTCCGAGCTTTGCCAAGTGGTTGTTTGGCGAGGATCGAACTGTCATTTCGCGGCGGTTTCGCGGTGAACTACGACATCTACTTCAACAACATCCTGAGTAATACTGTTGCGTCGTCGCCGAATGCGATCGGTATCACGACTCTCGGCAGCACGGTGGGCGGTCGTGGTTTTGCCAACGCTTCCTCCACTTTGCCGACTGCGGCTCCGGCTCCAAACCCATTCGCCACTGTCTCGACAGTGACGACAAATCTTCATAACCCGAAGACGTTTGTCTGGAACTTCGGCATCCAGCGCGAGGTCCCGGGAAGTATGATTTTGGACGTTGCTTACGTCGGCTCGCGCGGGCTTCATCTCTTCCTTAATGAAGAGCTGAATCCTGTCAACCCGCTGACCGGCCAACGCATTCACCCGGACCGTGGTCCAGTTCAACCACGAACGAATGCAGGCGACTCGGTTTATCACTCATTGCAAACAAGACTGGAACGTGGGTTCCGCGATAACCTTCTTTTCAGGTTTGCTTATACCTGGTCGAAGGCGATCGACAACGTTAACAGCGAGGTGTTTGTAACCTCGGGCGGCACCAGCCGAGCTTCGGATCTACTGGATCTGTTTGGCGGACGAAGAGCTGATCGCAGTGTGGCCAGCTATGACGTGCCACACGCGGCCAGTTTGACGTTCCTTTACGACATTCCGACCTTCGGCGAGAACCGGTTCGTCAGGGGAATTACAAGCGGCTTCACGTTAGCAGGTATCTGGCGTGTTCAGTCAGGCGCCGTGGAAACGGCTTACTTGAACGGCGTGGACCTCAACGGTGACGGCGTTGCAACGAATGACCGTCCGGCGATAAGTAATCCAAATGCACCGAGGAACTCGGTAGCGTTCTCAAATGCGTTTGCAGAAGAGAACTTTGGGTTTGACTTCGATCCAAGCACAGACGTTCTCGATCCGTCGCCGACGGGGTACTGGAATATCAACGGATCTCCGATCGAGCTCAACGCCTCTCGATTCGTAGTCGATCCCGACATCAGAACAGGCATTGTTGGTCGCAACACATTGCGTGCGCCAAGCCTGAATCGCTTCGACGTCAGCTTGACGAAAGCGATCGGCATGCCCTTTACACCATGGGAAAACGATAAATTCGAAATCCGTATGGACTTCTTCAACGTGTTCAACCGCCCGATCTTTACCTGGGATGCAGGAACGGTGGGTGGTAACAGCGATGGGGACGTCTTCAACTCCTTCTTCAACCAACCGGAACTCAACGGAGGACCAAACAACACACTCCGCAGCTTCCGTTCGGGACGAATTCAATTGCGTTACTCGTTCTGAGAATCTTTACTCAGCACGGAAAAACGTTTGGGGCGGGTCCCACAAGACCCGCCCCTCTTTATTTCCGATTGCTTTCGCAGTTAATTCACTGGGACTTTGACTTACCCAAAATCCTCGCGTCTCGCTTGATCTCATCACTCACGACGATAATGTCTTCAAGATTCCTGCTGGCTCCGTCAATCACCTTCGAATCAACTACCCCAAGATTCTTGAAGATCGGATTACCTACAAAGCTAACGACGAGGTCGTGCAGGTCGGCGATGGTGTTTTTCAAGTGGCTATCGTCGATGCTGCCTGCGTGGCGGGCTTGCTCCTTAGTCTTATCAGGTTCAGGTAGCGCGAGATTTGTCCGCAGGCGAGCGGTTCGTTTCTTCATATCGTCAGACAGTTCCGCCAAACGATCGTAATCGAGACTTTTGTCCGGCTGAAGCATGCGGACGATCTCGTTATGGATTACCTGGATGCGCTGAAAGTCTTCGTTGATTTGAGGAAACAGGTTTCGTCTTCGCTCGTTGACCCGCTTCGCGTCGTTCTTCATGAGATTGATTGCGCGATCGTAATCATCCATCGCACGATTACGTTCGCGAATCGCCGGGCTGCGTATCTGGGCTCCGGCTTCTGAGGCAAAAGTTAAGACGCTGAGCAATACGAGAAGGGAAAAAATAAACGAAGGGCAGGAAGCGATCTTGAAGCCCTGAAGGACCTTACTTCTCCAGTTACGCATGACTTCCTCCGAGATGGCTGGTTTTGTGAACGGCTGGCTGAGCTTAAGTATAATGCGGTAGTCAGTCTCTGCTCAAGGTTTTAGTGAACTGGCTTAGTTGCTTAACTGCTGGCCGCGGTGCGGCCAAATGTTTATAGCTTTTAGATCTCAAAGAGTACGCGCTCCGGCGAAGCGCAATGTCACACGTTGAATATGGGACTCCTCCGGAGTCCGCAACCGGGTGCCTGCTGGGAGCTATACATATTTGGTCCCTCCGAGACCAAGACTCATCTCAAGTTCGATACTAAATAACCTCACCTGCTCGCGATCGTCTGCCAGTTTCGTAAGCCGTTCGAATCCGAATCCCAGCCGTTGCAGTAGCTTGATCGATGGTTCGTTATCGGGCGTGGTGATCGCCAGGATGCGCTGGAGCTTCAGTTCGTCACGCGCCTGCCGCAACACCGCTGCCGCAGCTTCAAACGCGAATCCTTTTTTCACGAAGTCAGGCAGGAAGGCGAAACCGATGTCAGGCTCGGGCAGTTCCGGTCGTTTGAGCAAACCGCACATTCCGATCGGCGTGTGTGATTCTCTGAGTTCGACGAGATAGAGCCCGAAGCCATGTTGTTGGTAACTGGCGACTGGGCCATTCAGAATGTATTGCCGCGCATCGTCGAGGTTGCGGACGTTCTTGTCTCCGATGTAACGCAGAAATGACGGATCGTTGAGCAGTGTCAGGACAAACTGAGCATCGTCAACGGTGAACCGGCGCAGGATTAATCGTTCGGTTTGTATCACTGTCATAGAGGCTCCGCGTGAGGGAAATTGTACCAAGCGCGTACACACTTTCAACTGGCGTTCTGACATGGTTCGGAATCTTTCACCACTCACTCACACTTACGGACCATCTCGACGATATGAGTGACGACAGATCGGTGAGTTGTTAACCAGCAATAGGCGTCTTTCAAACATAGTTTGGACCTGCAAACGCCGAAGGTCCAACTATGGTTCCAAGCTCGGTCCAAAATGGCCTTGTATTTGCTTACGGCACTGCATAAACGTGTGCCACGAAAACTGCTCTAACACGTGGCTTGATTCATTGAACTGGACCGAAATCAAGGAGGGGACTATGGATGCCTTTGAGTTACTCAAAGCCGATCACGAGAAAGTTGCGGGGCTCTTCCAGCAATTAGAAGCTGCCAGCGGGAAAGCAAAGTTGAGTGTGTTTAATCAGATCAGGACCGAACTTGAGCTGCACACGCACATTGAAGAAAAGATTTTCTATCCGGCCCTGGAGAAACCGGAGGAAACGCACGATCTGACTCTGGAAGCCTACGAAGAGCATGACGTCGTCAAAAAGCTGCTGAAAGAATTGGGCTCGAGCAAGACAGCAAATGAGGAGTGGGAAGCCAAGGCGAAGGTGTTACAGGAAAACGTCGAGCACCATGTTGAAGAAGAAGAAGGCGAACTCTTCCCAAAGGCTGAGGGTGCTTTGACTCCTGAACAACTCGATACGTTGGGAGAACGAATGGAAGCCGAAAAAGCGCGTAGGCAGGGCGGGCCTGCGGCTCGTGCTTCGGCCGGGAACAGCAGCAAGAAAGGCAGCAAAAAGGGCGGCAAGAAAAGCAGCAAGAAGGCCTCGAAGAAAGCCGGCAAGAAAGCCGGAGCCGCGAAAAAAGGATCCACTAAGAAGTCGGCATCCAAAGGAGGAACCAGGAAAGGCGGCGCTAAGAAAGCGTCCAAGTCGTCTTACAAGTCCTCCGGATCAAAGAAGGGTGGGAAAAAATCCGGGACGAAAAAATCGTCGAAGAAGGGCCGACGTTAAGCCGGCAATCGCCGCGGCTTAGTGTAGATGGTTAATCATCCCTACGACTGTATCGTGATCGGCGCGGGGCCGGCGGGCCTGTCTGCATCGCTTTTTCTGGCTCGCTACCTCCGCCGGACACTGACGTTTCATCACAACAGCCCGCGTAACGAGTATGCGCATGGTGTGCACGGCTTTTTGGGACACCACGGAATTCGTCCGTCTGAACTTCTGGGCAGAGGCCGCGATGAAGTGACGGACCATGGCGGGTTGATTATTGAGGCGTGTGTGACCGCGATAGAGAGAGTTTCCTCTGAACACTTTCGAGTGTTTGCCGGTCGTGAAGGGATAGAACCGCAGGTCTTCGAGTCGCGGCGATTGTTGCTCGCTACCGGTCTCCGGGATCTAACGCCGGATTGCCCCGGATTCCACGAATTTTATGGTTTCAGTGTTCACCATTGCCCCGACTGTGATGGTTATGAAATTAAAAATAAACGAGTGGCCGTGCTCGCGCATGGAGACAACGCGGCGGGTTTCACTGCTAACCTGCTGACCTGGACTAACCAGTTGACTTTGCTCACCGATCACAGAGAAATCTCGGACAGTGACCGCACAAAGTTGGCCGAACTCGACGTCGCAATACGAACAGAATCAGTCGTCGGATTAGAGGGCGACACCGCAACAAAGCAATTGCACCGCGTGCTTTTTTCAGAGGGTGAGCCACTTGAATGCGACGCGCTTTTCTTTAATCTCGGCACCCAACCCGCCACCAACTTTCATGATACTCTCGGCTGTCGCATGGATGAGTCCGGTTTGTTGTGGGTAGATGAAACTCACCAAACGAGCATCGACGGCGTGTACGCAGCGGGAGACATCACTCCGCGCTCCCAACTCGCCGTCGTGGCGGCCGCCGAAGGAGCGATGGCCGCCATCCAAATTCACCGGTCCTTGATTCCCAAGAACAGACGGATATAACGTCGCTGCCACAAAGAGGCACATAAGGCACATGTCAAGATGGGTTGTTCACAAGTTTGGCGGCACCAGTGTGGCCGACGCGCAACGCTATCGCGCCGCTGCCGACATCGTGCTCGCGCGCGCACCCGGTGAACGTGTGGCGATTGTCGTTTCGGCAATGAGCGGAATCACGAACGGCCTCATACAATCCGTCGAGCTTGCCGCCGCTCACGATGCCTCCTATTTGTCCAAACTCCAGGATCTTCGTGGCCGGCATCTCGAAACAGTAGATGGACTACAGCTTCCGCCCGCGCAAACAGCGTCGCTCTGCGAAACTATCAACTCTGATTTCAGCGCGGTTGAAGAGGTATTAAGAGGAGTTTGGATCACGAAACTCCCTTCCGAGCGCATCATGGAATTCGTCTCGGGTCACGGGGAGTTATGGTCGGCTCAACTACTCCACGCTTATCTCAGCGCTCGCGGCCATTCCGCAACCTGGCTTGACGCACGAGAAGTTCTGGTCGTCGAGCCGAATGGCAACACGATCGCCATCGACTGGCAACTTTCGCAGGAGAAGATGGACGCCTGGCAGACAGACCACCGAGATGCTGACTTCCTGGTAATCACCGGATACATAGCCGCAACACACGATGGAGTCGCTACAACGTTGAAGCGAAACGGCAGCGATCTGTCGGCTTCGATCTTTGGCGCTTTGCTCGGGGCTGATTCGGTAACGATCTGGACAGATGTTGACGGCGTGTACAGCGCCGATCCTCGACGTGTCACAGACGCGTTAGTGATACCCGAACTCTCTTACCAGGAGGCGGCGGAACTCGCCTACTTCGGCGCTAAAGTGATTCACCCAAACACGATGTCGCCCGCGATCGCAAACGACATCACCGTCTGGATCAAAAACAGTTTCAAGCCTGAGGCTCCGGGCACCAGGATCTCAGCCTCTTCACCTTCCGATATGCCGATCAAGGGCTTCGCCGCGGTCGAAGACATGGCGCTGATAAATGTGGAAGGCACGGGAATGATTGGCATTCCCGGTGTCGCACACAAACTATTCGGCGCGTTGCGAGCCGTGGACGTGTCAGTCGTCATGATCTCGCAGGCGAGTTCGGAACATTCAATCTGCTTCGCGGTTCCGAGTGCGCAGGCGAAGCTCGCAACCAGAACTGTTAAGCAGACCTTTGAATCGGCGATGACGCGTGGGGAAGTTCAAACGGTAGACTTGCGAGAGAGTTGCTGCGTCGTCGCCATGGTCGGCGAGGGCATGATCGAAAGACTGGGCATGGCCGGAAAATTCTTCAGCGCTCTCAGCAAAGCAGGCATCAACGTTAGAGCGATCGCGCAGGGCTCGTCTGAACGCAACATCTCCGCCGTTATCGAACAGCACGATGCGACAAAGGCGTTGCGGGCGCTGCATTCCGCGTTTTATCTGTCGAGCCAGACACTTTCCATCGGAATTATCGGTACCGGTTTGATCGGCAACACATTTCTGGGCCAACTCACTGCTCGTATCCGTGAACTACAGGCGCAGCGCGGCATAGACCTGCGTGTGCGCGGCATCATGAACAGCAGAAAGATGTTGCTTCACGATCGCCAGCTCACCCTCGATCGCTGGGACGACGACTTGCGCACGAGCTCTTCCGACGCGGACATCGAAGAGTTCGTCAATCACGTGCATGCCGCTCACCTGCCGCACGCGGTGCTGATCGATGCAACCGCGAGTGATGAATTACCGCGTCACTATGAAAGCTGGATCTCGCGTGGAATCAACATCATCACCCCGAATAAGAAGAGCAATGCGGGGCCTTTCGCGTCGTACCGCAGTTTGCGGGAAGCCGCACGCAAGTCTCAAAGATATTTTCTTTACGAGACAAACGTGGGAGCCGGCCTGCCGATCATTCAAACGCTTCGTGGTTTGATCGAGACCGGAGACGAGATTATTAAAATCGAAGGCGTGTTGTCCGGCACTCTTTCTTACATCTTCAACTCACTCACAAGCGGCCGTACTTTTTCCGAAGTCGTACGTGAAGCTCATGCCCTGGGGCTGACCGAACCCGATCCGCGTGAGGATCTGTCCGGCATCGACGTAGCGCGCAAGTTGATTATTCTCGCGCGGGAGATGGGGCTCGAAGTTGAGATGGAGAAAGTTGAAGTAGAAAGCATGGTCCCGGAAGACTTACGTTCGGCGAGCGTTGAGGAGTATCTCGATACGCTCGAGAAACACGATCACGCGATCGCCGGACTGCTCGACTCGGCACGCGCGCGCGGTGAGGTGTTGCGCTACGTTGGCACGATTAACAGCGACGGAAGCATGTCGGCCGGTTTACGCGGATATACGCTCGATCATGCTTTTGCAAACCTGACGGGCAGCGACAACATAGTGAGTTTTCAAACGGCGCGATACAACACTCAACCGATGATCGTAAGAGGACCCGGCGCCGGTCCGGAGGTTACGGCAGCAGGCGTCTTCGCCGATCTGCTTCGACTGGCGTCCTACCTCGGCGCCCCTTTATAAACCCGGCGCCGCGCTAAAATATTCCAACTTTCACCGTAACTTTTCCGCTCGACTACAGTTTTATTCAATAGAAAACTGGCGCGAGGATAACTTGAGTCGGGTTACTGAATCGGATGAACGCGTTTTAATTGAAGCTGCTCAGAATGATCCGGGCCGCTTTGCGGAGCTCTATGAACGGAACTTTCATCGAGTTTACGCCTACGTCGCTCGCCGTGTTCAGGATCGAACCGAGATACAGGACCTCACCGCTCATGTTTTTCAACAAGCTCTCGCGAACATCGGAAAGTTTAAGTGGCGTGGCGCCCCATTCATCACCTGGCTCTACCGAATTGCGGCAAACGCAATCGCGGACCAGGCCCGGAAGAAGTCGCGCGAACTGGCCGAGACTGAGTTGACGACGAATACGTCCGTGAATGCGGATCTGGAACAAGTAGAACGGCGCGCGCGACTGTTTGGCGCAGTCGAAGCGCTGCCTGAAGACCAGCGCAGAGTAATCCTGCTGCGTTTTGGCGACGAAAAAAGTATTCGCGAGATTGCATCTGAGCTCGATCGCAGCGAGGGTGCAGTCAAGCAACTTCAATTTCGGGCCCTCGAAAATCTTCGTGCACGATTGCGCGAGGAAACTGAGCTTAAGTAAATGGCTGAACGTTCCATCATCGATCAACTTGACGACGCCGTCACCGCGTTACTCGCGAAAAGCGAACCCGCGTTGAGTGATCCGGCGAGTGAGTTGGGTGAACTGGTAGCGGTTGCGCGTGAATTGCGAGGTCTGCCCTCGGAACAGTTTCGCGCTACCCTCAAAGAACAATTTGGAGGTAAGAACATGAGTACTGCAGTGCGTGAGAGTGAGTCGAAATCAAAGAAGTACAAGCGGGAAGATTTCCACACGGTGACACCTTATCTAATCGTGCAGCCCGCGGTCGAGTTAGTCGACTTTGTAAAAGAGGCGTTCGGCGCGGTGGAGTCTTTCCGCGCAACCGGTTCAGCCGGAGGGCTGCATTGTGAGGTTAGGATTGCTGATTCGATCGTGATGATTGGCGGTGGTCCAACGTTTGAGCCACGTCCTGCCGCGATTCACTTCTACGTTTCGGATGTCGACGCAGTGTATGAACGCGCCTTAGCCGCCGGCGCGACTTCGCTTGCGGAACCATCAGACCAGGAGTACGGCGAGCGAGTCGCTGGAGTCAAGGACATCGGTGGTAACGAGTGGTATATCGCGAAACGTCTCGATCCGACTCCGATTCCGGATCTTCATGCGATTACGGTTTACTTCCATCCTGTTGGCGCGCCGAAGTTCATCGACTTTTTGCAGAACGCTTTTGGCGCCGAAGTGGTTGAGCGACATGAATCGGATAAGGGCTTTGTTTATCACGCGAAGGTGAGAGTGGGTGATTCGATTGTCGAGATGGGTGAGGCACACGATCAGTGGCAACCGATGCAATCCGCGATTTATATGTATGTCGAGGACGTGGATGCTACCTACAAACAAGCACTGAGTGCGGGCGCGACATCGGAGTTGGAGCCCACAAATCAGCCGTACGGCGATCGCAGCGCGTGGGTCAAGGATGAATTTGGAAACGTTTGGTACCTGTCGACCTGGCTGGGTTGATATTCAAAAGCTCGTGAGGAAGTAGAAGAACCCAACGAAGAACACAATCATAAAGATGATGATGCCCAGCCACATGAAAACGAAGGAGCGCTCCTCGCGTTTGTTTGCTGTCGCCGGCAAGGTCGTGATCCCGGCTCCCCAATGTAAAGCATTGAAGACCTTCGCGAGCTTGTGAATGATCCTCTCGGCCCATCCACGCTTATGGTCGATCTCCGCCCCCGTCCTTTGTTCGCGAGACTTCATTTGGGTACTCGATCAACGTGAAAGTTGACACACAAATGCTCAGAAATTCATCTGTGCTTTTTGTGCTTTTTTGTGGCTTAACTTCAATTCTGACTCAGCCGCGATGTATCCGAAACTCGCCCACTGATTCCCCGCAGTGATCCGGCGGAACATTTTTTCCGCTTCATCGCGCTGACCGTTGTAAAGAAACCAGTTTCCCAGGCCATACCCGATCGTCGCGTTGCCTAAAGAGTCGGAAGTTTGGCCCAGTTCCTTCAAAATGTCCGCGGGTGTGAGCTTACCTTTATAAACGCCGATCAGCCTGTAGTAATCCGCGTTCTCGATAAGGTCGAGGTCGTCCCGGATAGTCAGCAACGTTTTGCTCGCTTCTTTTTCCTGACCTAAACGGCGCAGAGTCATGTAAAGCCAATGCGTCGTAGCCACGAGCATGTCCGCATTTTTCGAGACTTTTTCCGCTTCTCGATAGGCTCTGAGCGCCCGCTGAAAATCGCCTTTCAGGTAATGGGCCAAGCCCAGGTGATACCAGATATTTGATTGCAGTGTGCTGGTGGGAATGTTACGCGCGTTGGGCAGACCGTCCGGTTCGACCTCATCAGGCTTGCCCGCGATGAGTTTTGCTGCTTCCTCAAAATCCGCAATCGCCGCGTTGAAGCAGCGCAGCGTGATAAAGCGATGCCCGCGGTGTCGATAGAGGCGGGCGTCAGAAGGAAACTGTTTGATGCCTTCCGTATAAATCCTGATCGCGTCTTTGTAACGTCCGAGGTATGCCGTGCGCCTGCCGAGCCAAACGATGCGTTCAGCGGATCGTGGCTCTTTCCTGGAGAGTTCGCGCGCCTCCCTGAGTTTTGTCTCAAAGTCACGCTGCGTTTCCGCCGAAAGCTGTGGCGGAATCTCGGTCGCCGTTTGCAGACAATTGGTCTGCGCGGACGCAGCCGAGCTGAAGAGACCGAGCAGAATAGTCAGAAACACTTTCATTTCCAGATTACTCGTATCTAAGCGCTACTAATGGATCTACTTTTGTGGCGCGGCGTGCCGGGATCGCAGTTGCGAGAAGGCCCACGAGAGTTAACAACATCGCCACACTCGTGAACGTCACCCAGTCAGTTGAGCTGATGCCAAACAACATCGTCTGCATTACGCGTGTAATGCCGAACGCCCCCAGCAGCCCGATACCGACACCGATCAAAGTCAGGACCAAACCCTTCCCAACGATCAACTTCAACACGTCTCTGCCCTGAGCCCCGAGCGCCATCCTGATCCCAATCTCACGAGTGTGACTTGAGACCGTGTATGAGATCACGCTGTAAATGCCTGTGACCGTCAGCAGCAATCCGGTTGCTCCAAACAACCCAAACAGCAACGTGTAAAAACGCGGTTGCGAAATCGTCGCCGAAATTGCCTCGGTTAACGGCCTGACCCGCGTTACCGCCACTGTCTTATCAGTTGCGCGAATAGTGTCGGTGAAACTTCGCGTGAGAGCCGCGGGATCATTCGTCGTGCGAACGAGGAAATTGCCCCAGGTCCAACTGTTCTGATGATGCGGCAGGTAAAGCTCGGGCGTCGCGGCTTTGATCAGGCTGTTGTGATGCACGTCGCCGACAACGCCAACGATCTCATACTGCTTCGGATCGTCGGGGTTCTGATTCACACCCAGGTCCTTGATGCGTCTCCCGATAGGATCTCGATCGGCGAAGTAGCGCTTCGCAAAGGTCTCGTTGACGATAGCGGTACCAACGTCGCCGCGCTGGTCCTGGTCGGTAAAATACCGGCCTTTCAATAAGGGAATCCTGATGGTTTGAAAGTATTCTGACGTGACGTTGCGCACGTTCGCCGCCGGCTCTCGCCCCGGTTCCGGTAAAGGATCTCCTTCGATCTTGAAGTCTCCACCGATATCTGCGCCGCTGAAAGGCATCGGCGCAACGAGCGCAGCACTCTCGACGCCCGGCAACGCTTTGAGTTGCTCGATCGTTTGGCTGGCGTAACGCCGGCGTGCCTGCGTGTCGTCGTCGTAAGTAGCACCGCTAAGTGTGATTCGAGCTGTCAAAACATTGTTCGGATCGAAACCGGGATGGACGTTTGCGAGCGACGCAAAACTACGCATCATCAACCCCGCGCCGATGAGTAGCACGAGACCCAGCGCGACTTCCGCGACTACCAGCGAATCCCGCCACAGTTGCGACGAACCACTGCTCGTGGCCGTTTTCGCGCCGGCTTTCAAAACTTCATTAATGTCCGGACGCGAAGCTTTCAAGGCAGGTAGCAAGCTGAATAGGATCGCTGTGAAGATCGATATGAGGACGGTGAAACTCAACACAGCCAAATTAATCTGCACCTCGCCGATGCGCGGCAATTGATCCGCGCCGTACAACTTGATCACTTTCAGTCCCCATGCAGCCAGCAACACGCCCATGCCGGCGGAGAGCAATGCCAGCAGCAAACTCTCCGTCAACCATTGACGCAAAATCCGCCACGTTCCCGCGCCGAGGGCGACGCGCAACGCCAACTCTCTTTGTCTCACGCTTGCCCTCACCAGCAGCAGGTTCGAGACATTCGTGCAGGCAATGAGCAAAAGAAAGATCACGGCGCCGAGCAACACCCATAATCCGCGTCGCATTTCGGATCCGACAATCTCCTCATCCACCGGCACGAGATAAGCGGTGGTGTTACGCCAATACTGTGGATGCTGTTGCTGCAGATTCGCGCCGATGTTGGTCAATTCCGCCTGGGCCAGGGTGAACGTTACGCCTTGTTTCAAACGGCCGACCACGATGAATACTTGTGCACCACGCTCGTCGAGGTTTCCTCCTTCAGCGGCAACTGTGGTCAGGAGTTCTGTTGATGTCGAGAGTGGAAACTCGAAATCGCCAGGCAGGACGCCGATGATGGTGAACTGTTTACCATCGAGATTGAGATCCTTTCCTATTGCACTCGAGTCGCCCCCCAGGCGGTTCCGCCAAAAGCTATTGCTGATGATGACGACGTCTTTGGCGCCACGTTTTTCTTCTTCAACCTGGAAGTCTCGGCCGAGGATCGGTTTGACCTTTAGCAGTGAAAGGAAGTTGGCAGTAACGCGCATACCCGAGATCCGTTCTGCCTGGTCTTCGAACAGAGTAAAACCGTTGTTTTTGTAGCCTGCGATCTCTTCGAAGCTGCGAGTCTGCGCGCGCCATTCATGGATGTCGAGATAGGAGGCGGGGCCCTTGCTCCGTTTGTCTGTCGCCGTTCGCCAGAGCGCGACTACGCGGTCCGGCTCGACGAAGTGCGGCGGACTAAGAACGAGGGCATTGATAACACTGAATATCGCGGTGTTCGCACCGATACCGAGTGCGAGAGTGATAGCTGCAATCAGCGTGAAGCCCGGTTGCTTCCGCATGACACGCAACGCCTGGCGCAAGTCCTGCCAAAAACCTCTCATCGGTCCACCTCAGTTGCTGCTGAATTTTCGAAGGTGAGAAATAATAGAACACTTCCCGTCGCAGATACACATTTCTTTGGAGTTGTCACAGCCAGGGAAGTGTCACACCGGCAACGCATCTCTCCTGTAGACCGCGACTAAACTCGCCGAATTCTCTTTCAAACAAGATCAGAAGAGGACCATCTCCATGAAAAAACTCACCGCGACCCTCTTGTGCTTGATCCTGGTGATCCAAACGGTTCCCGCGATTTCCGCAAAGCAAACCGGCAACTGGAACGCGGTCAAAGCTCTAATCGATCAGCCGATCGCTTTCAAACTCAGAAACCGCGATGTCGTTTTCGGCATCCTGCAATTTGCCGACGACGCCGTGCTCAAGGTTCAGATCGCTGAAAAGGAGAATTTTTCGTCCCAGGAAGTTAACTTGCGACGCGAGGAAGTCGAAAAGGTCTGGCGCGCAAAGCTGAGTTTTGGAGAGACAAACATCTCGAAAGGCATCTGGATCGGCGCCGGCGTTGGCGCGTCTGTCACTGCTGTCACCCTCATCGCGGTATCGGGAAAAGAGAACGCCGATCGAGCCCTCGGAGTGATCTGGTTGCCCCTTTTAGGCGCCGGAGTCGGAGCCCTCATCGGTAGCATTCGCAAGAAGAAACATAAGAAACAGCAGCTTATTTACAGCGCTTAGGGAGAAGGGAGAGTTCCTCGCAAAGGCGCAAAGGCGCAAAGGCGCCAAGGTGAGCTTTTTCTTTGCGCCTTTGCGCCTTTGCAAGGAGATCTTCAGCCTACTCCCAAAGTGTTGAACAAGAATTGTCGTTGACAAACACAAAACGGTCTTCATATCATCCCTGAGCGGCCGCTGACGTAGGGTGACGTGTCCGCTGGAACCTGCTTGATTCCTCTGAAACGAGCTATCCCCTATACCAATTTCCTCATGTCTTCTTCACAAAAGCTGACCTGAGCCTACTATTCCCCAACCCCCTAGAGGAGCGAACGACACATGTTTAAATTTACCAAGGGCATCCTAACAACCCTGGCCATCGCGGCTTTTCTGACGATGAGCGCAGTGGCGACCGTTGCTCAGACCACCGGTTCGGTCACCATGTCCGCAACCGTCTCGAATTTTGTTGAACTGACTTCCGGCGGAGCCGTTGCGCTCACCGGCAACTCGGGCGGCAGTATTATTACCGACGGAACCGCGAACAGTCCGTTGGCCGTGGTGGTAAACCTGGGCGAACTGGGTCCCAGCAACACCAATTCATTCGTGAAACTGAGCGTACCGGTCAGACTTCGCAGCAACGTAGCCTACCAACTCAACATGGTTAGCACGGTTGCCGGCGCAGGCGCGACAGCTTTTAGTCTCAAAGACACAGACGTCGGTTTTGGTTTGACTCCAGCAGCACGACCCGCGAATCTCGCGGCGGGCGTAGACACAAATTCCACGCCTGGTGATCCAACCATCGGTGGCAGCACGGATGCCAACGGTCGCTGGGTCTTCGCCGGCGCAAACTCCACGCTTGGCGCATACGCCGTGTCGGGTCAGGTTTTGACTGGACCACGCGTCAACCAGGCAGTCGCGGCCAACAGCAATACCAGCCTGACTTTCCCCGCGATCTTCGCAGTCAAGCCCCAGTTCTTTGATCCTGCTCCGGCGATCACGATCACAGCGCAGTTCACCGTCGTAGCACTCTAATCGTTAACTAGTCTTCCCGTGCTTTAATTGGCTCCGGCCGTCGGCCTTGTTGCTGACGGCCGGATGACCACATCTCACGCCTGCCTCAAGGATATAAAAAATGCCCCGCCTGACCAGATCTTTACTACTTACAATATTGCTCGCCTGCTCGGCTGTTACGTGTTTCGGACAATCAACAACCGGCACGGTCACGATGAGCGCCACCGTCTCGAAGTTTGTTGAAATCAACTCCGGCGGCGCTGTCACTCTTACCGGCAATTCCGGCGGTGGCGTGACGACGGATGGAGTAAACAATAGCCCACTTGCAGTATCGATCAATCTCGGCGAGCTTGGTCCATCCAACACCAGCAACTTCGTTACTGCTTTAGTCCCGCTCAAGCTGAGAAGTAACGCGCCGTATGTTTTATCGATGAGCGCAACCGTGAACAGTTCCGGAACCACGGCCAACAGAATTGGACCGGGGGACGTGGGTTTCGGCCTCGGGACAATCACGAGATCGGGAACGGGCGTTCATGCAACCGGCACGGACACAAACGCTACTTCAGGCGATCCGACTTTGCCGGCGAACGGATCCGTGAACGTAACGAGCGGTCGTTATGAATTCACCGCGGTGAGATCAAATCTCAGCGCCTTCTCCGCAGCCACTACTGCGCTAAGCGGCGCTTTCATCATGAACGCGGTGCCGCGAAGCAACGGCAACGGATTGACGGTGCCTGCATTCTTCGCAGTCAAGCCTCAGTTTTTTGAAAACGGAACTACCACGATCTCCGTCACTTTCACCGTAACCGCACCATAATGCGTCTACGCCGCCTTACATACTTCCTTCTCCCCCTCGTGATTCTCGTCGCGTTTGCGCAGACGACTTCCGCGCAGGCGCTGGATATCAGTAGCGGTGGCCTGCCAACAATCACGGGCGCGGTGAATGGATCGGTAACCGGCAGTGTGAGTGTGCAAAGCGACCTGGTGGTGACGATAAATTTCGGCGAAGTCTCGCCACTCAACCCGAATGCGATTGTGAAGGTAGTGGTGCCGATAGCGCTGCGAAGCAATCAACCATATCAAGTCGCGGTTTCAATGTCGGGGCTGACGAATGCAAATTCGGAGGCCCTGCAGGCATCTGATGTCGGCATCGGCCTTCAGAACCCGCGTTTACTGGGTGGCGCCGGCCAAATTTGCAACCAGAGCACTCACATCATTCGCTCGCCTTTTAATAATGATCCCGGCCGTCACCGCAACCGTAGGCAGTAACGGGCGCGTGGCCTACCCATCATCGCTCGCAAACCTGTCCGGTTCGACCGTAATTCTTAGTGGTCCCGAACTTTCAAAAAACAATAGCGTCAAACGCCAGCAATCCGACGGCTGGGTTTTCGATGCTGTCTTTGCTCTGACCCCACAATTTTTTGTTGCCGGAGTTTCTTCCGCCACACTCATCTTTACCATCTCGCCTGGTCCAAACGTTCCCTGCTGAAAGGCTTTTAGATCGATGCGGCCGTCAAATATCACCACCGTTCTCTTTTGGATTTTTATCACCGCGGTTTGCGTGAGTGCGCAAACTCCTAAGCCGGAGGCTACGCCTGCACCCGGTACCAGCGGCATCTCGCTGGCGCCGGCGCGTCTTGAACTCGAAATGCAGCCCGGGACGGAAACAACGCGTCGTAATAAATCTCGACTATCACAGCAACGCGGAAAACTCGCAACCGGTACGCATAGTCGCCAGCTTGAATGATTGGACCATCGATCGGAATGGCCAGGTGCAGTTTGAAAAGGCCAACACGTTGCCAAACTCCGCTAGCTCATGGCTGATCTACAGTCCTGCCGAAACTACGGTAACGCCGGGAAACCTACACGCTATCAGAGTCACGGTCTCGGTACCCAAAGATGCCACGCCGGGAGATCATCTGACCGCACTCATCATCGAACAGCGGCCTGACAATCTAAAGTTCAACGAAAATCGTCGTCAGATGGTGATTCGTTACCGCATGGGCGCGGTCTTCTATATCAAAGTGCCGCAACTGCGTCGTCAGGGCTCGCTCGAAAGTCTTCGCGCGGAGGCAAAAGCCGATCATGTAATCGTGACTCCCCTGCTCAAAAACACAGGCAACAGCGTGGTTCGTCCGCTTACTTCTTAAAGGTGACCGACAGCTCAGGCGCGGCTATCGCGGAGTTGCAGCAAAAAGAGTCCTTGCCTCTACTCGGCGGTGCGGAATTGATTCATCCACTCGTGCTCGAAAGACGTCTCGCGCCCGGCACTTACAGCGTGAAGTATCGCGTGGATTTTCAGGATGGCAGCAGGCCGACGGAAGGGATTACGGAGTTAGTTGTGCTGCCGTCCCAGTGAACGTCAGATGGACCAGGGAACCGCGCCCCGGTTCAGGCCTCATGCGAATGAGTAAGGTTATCTGCAACGCGTTGTTTGGAGAGTTAAGCGTCCCGCCGAGCGAAACGCGTGGTCCACTCAATACGAGCAAGGGTTGTGAACCATTCACCTCGATTTCCGGCTTTACCAGGGCATCGATGACCTCCGGGGAAACCAGGCTGCCGGTGGGACGCACATCGAGGACCGATAAATGAGTCAACACCGCCGTTTGTGACTCGACAGACTGCAGAGATTTTGAAACTGGTATTTGAACGGACAAGCAAAGGGACACGGAGAACCGGAGACTTTGCATTCGTGCTCGACAACGTCACCCGCACAGTGTTGCCGCTCGTCACAACGTCCACAGCAGTATGGTCATGAGTGAAATTCGGGAGGATTGAGAGAGCGACAGTTTCACTGACAGTAGCCTTGTATCGTCACCGCGCCTCTTTGCGCAGCGACACAAACAGGCACAAGCATCAACACCGCCATCAGCGCAAACACATCAATACACTTCGGCTTCAACCATCTCGCCGGCATCTGAACACTCCTGAATAGGGTCTTCAGTTTATAACACACACCCACACAGTTTTAGAAAACATGAACAGCCACCAGGACCCACAAAAAGACGCACAAAAAATTATGGTTTAGCTTTTTGTGCTTATTTGTGGCTCTCTGCTGCTCGGCTGCCGTGCTCGGCAATGATCTGCAAGAACGCGTCGCAGGAAGGATCGGTAATCATTGTTAACGAACGCGCCCTCGTTGGACCAAACACCGCCGCGCAATTACGTGGCGGACGGCTGTTCCTGCCCATCGCAACGATTGCCCACGCACTCGGCGACACGCTCAGCTCCGACTCGACGTCACGCATCGTCACGATTCGTCGACAGAACGGCACGATTGCGATTTTCAATGCTCACTTGAATGAAGTGCGTGAGAATGGCGCTGTCATTCTCACGGTTTCAGGTACGGCGGATCTCGTCTTCCCTCCGATACCTAACGAACTCATGCTTCCGGCGGAGATCGTGGCAGCGCTTCTGGACGTCATCGTCCGGCGCGACGAAAACCAGGCGATCGTTATTTCGCGCAAAGGCTTTCAAGCCCAGACAGTTCAGCCCGGAACCAGGCATGCGCCCTGGGAACTCTTTCAGATCGAGTACGATTACAACTTCAATCGATACATTTCGACAAACGAGCATAGCCTGGTCCTGCGCGGCACCGGACGTGCCGGCGACGCAAGGTTAAGCTTTATCGCGAACTCCGCGTACGGCGCGTAACAACACATCGTTCGTCCAACTCTCCAGGGCGGTACTGTAAGGTTGGACCGTCCCAATGGTCAGAGCTTCCTTGCCGGCGAATTTGGTACCGGCACGGACGTGGAATTTCTGTCTGCGGCCGTACGCGGCGGGCTCGTTCAATTGCCTCTCGGATCGGGTGCGAATGGATTTTTTTGGCGGGCAAACAACTTCCGGAGTAGTCGAGCCGCTTCCTTCGATCGATCCCAACCTGAGGCCTAATCCGTTCTCGATCGCTTCGCCGTGCGATACGACACGCAGGATCTTTGGAGCAATTGCGACGACCGCCACACGGGGCTTCCGTCAACCGGACTTCACGTTTTCTGCCGGCGGCTATGCACTTCGGCGGTTCCAGCCGGCAAGGCAACATGGTTGCAGGCGGCGTCAAGTACGTATCAGGACGTAATCATTTCCAGGCGGATGTGGCCGTCGGCCAATTCTCCGGAGTAAATCGCGATGGACTCGAACAAACGGCGCCGGTGTAGCTCTCAATCTGAGTGGTTCTTATCGCCTGACGGACCAACTGCTCGTGCAAGGTCGTTATACTCACGTGGGCCAAACGTTCCTGAGTCCCCAAAGTGGACTACACCAACCGACCAACCTCGCCGCGGCAGGCGTGAGCTGGCAACCTGTGCGATGGCTTACAGCAGCAGTAAGTGGCAGCAATGCAACTATACCCGGAAGAGCCGGACAGTTTAATCGCTACATAACTGCGACGGTGAATCTCGCGCCGGATAACGCAATGCCGGCCATTTTTATCTCGCACACGCAGAGCGGTACGACACAATTGCGAAACTCTGCGTTTACGTTAATCACTGCCACGAAAAAATTTCATCGCTGGCACATGTTCTTCAACGGCTCGCGCGTTAAAACATTCAGGGACGGCAGCTCTCAACGTGCAAGCTGGTGGAAACGTCCGGATAAACGAATCAAATACTCTCGAGGTGAGCCAGTCAGTAGGGAGCCGCGGCCTGCTAAGCGGAATGGCGACGTGGCAAATGTCCAATCTATTTAAGAACCGCTTTGCTGTTAGTGGCGGGCTGGGTTACACACGAAGCAATAGCGCGCCGTTTTATACTTCGCAACATCTATCAGCCTCGGTTAAATTGCCGCGCGGCAGCACGCTGCAGTTCAGTTACTTGAGGACGCAATCCGGAACGACGGCATTGCTTAGTTTGCATGGCTTGCTTTTCTCTTCGCGGCGCGCCGAGCGCGCAGTGAATGGGACATTCGAGGAGCTGAATGCCTATGGCGCGGTGTATGGCCGGGTTTACCAGGACGTAAATCTCAACGGACGATTTGATCCGGGCACGGACCAGCCGCAGGCGAATGCTGAGGGTCCGCGTGGATGGGAGTCGTTACGTGGTTTCAGACGCCGATGGCCTCTTTCGGATCGAGAGTGTTGCACGAGGCGAGCACGCAGTTTATCTGGACCTGTTGTCCGTGCGTGCCGACCTAACGCTTTTGGACCACACTGAGCAACAGATCACACTCGATTCAGGTCGTGATTCCGTGGTGGATTTTCGTGTCGTGCGTACCGGCCGCATCAGTGGCGCGGTATGGCTTGATGTTAATGAGAATGGACGTATGGATGGTGTGGAGCGCACGTTAGCCGACGTACGGGTTGTGACGGGCAGTGGCCGCGATACGCTCACGGATGCGAATGGTTATTTCCTTATCGGCGACCTGCCACCCGGCGAGCACATACTGTTGATCGACGAGAAGACACTCCCGGAACAAACAAAATCCGCCGCCGGCTCTCAAACCATCAGAGTCTCGGCCGGCGCGGAAACGGCCACGCTCTTCCCAATCGCGAACTTGCCGGACCAGATCAAAAAATTCCCACGAGAGTAGCGGCCACAAAAGGCATCTTCTTCCTCGCAAAGGCGCAAAGACGCAAAGTTAATCCTGGTTTGTCTTTGCGCCTTTGCGCCTTTGCGAGGAAATAAACTAAACATTAATCAAAAGGAATTAAGCTTTAGTGGTCAGTGAGTTTTGGAAATATCAAATACTGCCTGGTCGTACCACCAGAGCTTTTCGAAAAAGCCTCGGGCGGCGTCGTTCCCGTCTGCCTGGTCCACGATTTCCGAAATGCTGCGACGCCCGTCGATTGCCTCAAACATCTGCTTCTCCTGCGCATTGATCACGAGAAACAGATCCTGAAACAGGTGCGTCTGGTTCACTAAAACTCCCGCGGCGTTGGGAGGAATCCGATCCTGCACACACATGGTCCATGCACGACGGATCGGCACGTAGCGCAGGTAATCTTCGCCGTCAAAACGAACCTTCGCTCGGCCATCACCCGGATAAACGAGCACATCGTGATTGGTCATCAAGCCTCGCCACAACTCCATCGCCGTGTACTGCTCACGTTCCGGAAGCGCCGCCAGCCTCGTCGCATGAGGCGTCACCGCCATCGAGCCGCATTGAGGTAAGTAAGCCGCCTGCCAGTACCAGCGTCCAAACGTCAGGTCATTGTTTTCGATGAAGTCGTATAACTGCGGCACCGAGTAAGTCCGGTCACGCGGATTCAGGAGAGCATCGATCAAAGTCTCAGCGTTCATTGCTTCTCTCGAGCCGCGGAATGTAGACAACAAGGGATGAAACTGCGGCAACATCCTCAGCACGGCGCTGAGTTCGTTGATCTCCGGTGGCGATGTTCCGATGCCGAGTCGCCGGCAGTAATCCTGAAGCATGTAAACGCCGGTTCGACCGTAAGGCGCGTACACCATCAGGTACATCGCGCCATCCGGTTTCAACATCGAGCGCAGCGCGCGCAAACCCGTCTCGGGATCGACGAGGTGATGCAGCACGCCCGTGCAAATGATCATGTCGAACTGTTGGTCCAGGTCCGCGACGTTCTCGATAGGCAACTGCTGCGTTTGAAGATTCGTCAGATTGTACTTCTGCTTCAGTTTCTCGGTGTGCTCGAGACTCGTCGGGCTGAGATCGATTCCAGCTACACGGGCTGAAGGATGGCAGATCGCGTACTTCGCGGATTGCCACGTTCCACATCCGGCAATCAGGACATCGAGATCGGCGCGATACTCTTTGTCCGGCCACTGCAGATGAAACTCGGCACGTTGGACATTTTCGTCCTGATACATGTCACGAGCGCGATCAAGGTTATCTACCGGAGGCGGGTAGGGGTGTCGAGTGTAGAACTCGCACACCTTATCGGTAGCATCGACGGTGCTTTGAATAGATTTAGCGTTCATAGGTAATTCACCAACAGGCGATTTGACGGAAACTATACACGCGCGTAAAGCGTCACGCCAACAGGTGTTTTATGTCTGCTCACAGACACAGGGGCACACAATCACAACGGCTTTGTAAGAAACAGTAATTCCGTTCATGCCGTTGAAGAAGAATCTTGCAATTGAACACGATGCAAGTAAAATAAGCGCGTCAGCAAATCGTCCTCGTCGGTTAAATTCCTTATAGGCCTCTTAAACTCAATCGAGCTCCTGGCTCGATAAGACGGTAGTCTCAATGTCTTACACCATGTCTCTTCGTAAGCCCCTGATAAATCTCTATTCACGCTTCACTCCGCAAGTGCCCGAGGGGCCGCGCCACGTCGCGTTCATTATGGACGGCAATCGTCGCTGGGCCCGCGAAATGGGTTATGCGAGTGTCACCATCGGACATGAATACGGCGCCGCTCGCGCCGAAAAGATATTGAAGTGGTGTCATGAGGCCAACATCCAGCACACTACGGTTTTCGTTGCATCGCTCGATAATCTCCTGAAGCGACCTGCCGAAGAGATTCAATGCATCACGGGTCTGATCGAACGTTTCGTGAAGAGAAGAGTTGCGGAACGCGACTGCCGTATTCACGTCGCCGGCCGGCTCGACTATCTTCCACCACGCATCGCGCGTGTGCTGGAAGACGCGTGCGAAGAGAGTTCGCATTTTCCAACCGATAAACACGTCACTACCGCGATCGCTTACGACGGGCACACGGAGATCGTCGATGCGGTGCGTTCATGGCTGCGCCAAAAAGCGAAAACCGGCGCTACGCTCGAGCAACTCGCACGCACGATAACGGTCGAAGACATCGCAGCGAATCTGTATACCAATGGCCAGCCGTATCCTGACATGGTAGTCCGCACCGGCGGCGATCTGCGCCTGTCGTGTTTTATGCCCTGGCAGACTGCGCATTCCTACTTGTACTTTTCGCCTGCGTACTGGCCGGCCCTCTCGAAAACCGAGTTCACACGCGCTCTCCGCACGTACGCCGCTGCACGCAATTTCGGCGGATTGCCGATGTTGGATCTGCGCACGCAACTCTTCGACATGACGCGCACCGCTCGTCAGTATTGGACGATTCGAAAAAAATGGATTGAAGGCTCCGAAACATGTCGCCGTAATGCTCTCCGGCAACGACCTCAGAACGAAGGCGGATCCGGATCGTGTCAGGCACGGAGTGGAAGACGGTATCGTCAACATCGCAGAGGTGCTCTCGTGGTGCAAGGAACTTCAGATCGAGACAGTCACTTTAGGACTGCTGGCCGCCGATCAACTCGCCCAGGCGAATGGCGATCTGAATCACCGGCTGAACGATTTGGTCCGTGTCGTCGAAGATCTGAGCAACTCGCCGACAAAACCCAGGCTGAGCGTACACGGCCGGCTCGACATGCTGCCTGATCCGATCTTGTCGCAGGTCAATGAAGCGGTTGCGCGCACCGCAAACAACACCGGCCTAAAAGCCAATCTGGTTATTTGTTACGATGGCCGCTCCGAAATAGTGCACGCGGTTCGCGAACTCCTTGCGGAGCATGCTCGACAGGGCCGTTCGATCGACGACATTCCCGATGGATCTGGAAATCAACGATATCAACAAAATGCTCTGCGCGCCCGGCGAGCCGGATCTGGATCTGATCATTCGTCTCTCGAGCGATCGATCCCTCAACGGATTTTTGTTGTGGCAAGCCGTCCGGTCGGAGTTCTGGTTTTGCAAAGGAAGCGTTGCCCGATTTGAAAAGGCTAATTTCATGAACGCGCTGCGTGACTACGGTTCGCGAAACCGCCGCTTCGGAGCGTGAGGATCTGTAAGAAGAATAATTGATGCGGAGGCGATTATGGTGAGCGGAAAGGAACGACGACTGCGGCGATTGATCGCCGGTGACGGCAAGGCATTTCTTGTTGCAGTCGACCACTCGGTGACAACTGGACCAAGCGACGGGCTCGCCGATATGCCACGTGTCCTGGAGGCTATTGTTGCCGGCGGCGCCGACGCGATAATCGCGCACCGTGGAACAGCTTCGCGGGCGATGCCCGTACAGCGTGAGACAGGAATCGTAATTCACCTCTCGGGGAATAGCCGCCTCAGCAACGACAGCGACCTGAAAATCCGAGTCTGCGATCCGGAGACGGCTTTAGCGCTCGGCGCTGACGCGGTCTCAGCACATCTGACTTTCAGCGGTGAACATCGCGAAGACCGCGAAGCACTCGCCGATCTTGGCCGCGTCGCACGTTCCTGCGATCAACTCGGCCTTCCGTTACTGGTGATGACTTACACGCGTGTCGCGCCTGACAAGCGTTCTCGCGCGATCCTGCACGGCGCGCGGATCGCATGTGAACTCGGCGCCGACATCGTGAAGGCAGCGAATCCGGGCGACGACTACCTGCACGATCTCGCATCAACGTTGACGGTGCCCGTCGTGATTGCCGGTGGCGAAGCGAACGATCACTGGGAAGATTTTCTAAAGAGTGTGCGGACGATACTCGCGGCGGGCGTCGCGGGTGTTTGCGTTGGACGCCGGATCTTTACCCAATCTGATCCCGCACGTGCCACCGCGGCGTTACGTGCAGTGATACACGGCGACAACATTCGATAAAGCCACAAAAAGGCACACAAAGCACAAATCAGATCAACTCAACGTTCTATTTGTGCTTTTTGATCCACATGGGATGATCCGCGGCGAGCAGCAACTCTCGATCCCCGGAATCGTCGCCATACGCCCAAAGCTCACAATCTTCAGCGTCGCCAAACCTCTCAGCGATCCACGCTTTCAGTCGTACCACTTTCTCACGCCCGCGAATGTTCACGCCGCGATCGACCCTGCCGTCGAGCACGCCATCCGAGTTCGAAGTTAACTCAACACCCAACACACCATGCACGCCAAGCTGCTTTGCGAACGGCCGCAGATACACGCCTAAACCTGCGGAGACGATCACCGTCGCATGGCCTTGCTCCTGGTGCCAGCGGAGTTGCTTGAGCACTTCCGGTCGGAGGAACTGGTGAAGCGTCGCTGCATACTGCTCGCCAAGCTCATTGAAACGACTCACCGGCATGCCCTTGAACAACGCACCCACGGTAGCGACCTTCAACTTGTCGCGGTCGCGCGTATGTGACATCAATGTCAGCATGGTTCGCGCCACGCGGAAGTAACCGAAGGTTCGGAATAGAAAGCGAAACATCGTGTGGCGATTGACGAGCGTCCCGTCAAAGTCAAACGCAGCCACGCCGCGTCTGCGTTTTAGGGGTGCGGGAATTTTGTCAGGAGCAGTCGCGAAGCCGTTGCCGGATATCATGTTGTTCCTCGTTCCTTGCATCGCGCGGTGAGTTCAAGCGCCCATTCCCGGGCGTCGTCGACGTGAAACTGCGAACAATGATGTCCGAGTATCTTATCGAATACGGCGACAACTTCGTCGGTGAAGGTTATCAGGCCATCCGCGCCGATCTTCTCGATGCCGTCAAATCGTTGTCCGGTTGTGTTGATATCGATTGCATTCTGCGTCGTCAGTCCGGGCGGCGCGACAATACTCACACTCTGACGACTGACTTCAACCGGAAAACCGCCCGCGAATCCAAACGGCGCCGGCGCGTGCATCCTGCGAATCGTCGAACCGAGCAGCGCCGTTACGAGCGCAACCGCCGATGCCGCCGGAAGTTGTTTTCCGGCGTGGGCGTGCTCGCGCCGGTAGCGCGATGCAATAAGCGAAAACAGGTGCTCGGTCTTCACTTCGCTACCGCGTTCGCCGGAATCAACCTCGTAGGAAAAATAGAACGGCGCTCCACCCGCATCGCCGTGACGATGAATCCGGTGGCTCACGTAATGATGCATCACCATCCATAGAGACACGGCAGAGACGTCGATCTTGAGTTCGTCCGCAATCGCCCGCCGGAGAGCGGGTTCGTTGTTCGCGATGTTTCCGATTCCGATTAGCGGCGCTCTTCCGACTGACGCGAGAGCCGGGTTGACGGCATCCGGATAGGCGCAGTTCACAACGAGCGCCGGAAGTGCCAAAGCCTTAAGTACCTTCATCAGCCGGTCGGCCAGCGCCAGGTGAGCGGGCAGCCATGGTCCAAGCCCCACCTCGGAAAGAATGGAACGAGATTCGGCCGGGAGCGCGGCGATCTCGGCGTATGGCTGCATCGTCGCGCAGTGCAATATCAGGTCCGGGCGGAGAGACGCCAACGTCTCGGCGGTCGCGTCGCTATTTAATAGATCGAGAGCAACACACTGTACGCGCGCGACGTTATTCGTCGACTGCATCGCGCTGAAAACCGCGAGGTTTGCGCCAATTTGAACTCGCGTCACGTCACGTCCGGCCGCAATTACTTCAACGTCACTGCCGAGCCGAACAAGACCATTCAAGATCGGTAAACCCAGGCCGCCGATGCCGATGACCATGACGCGGGGGCGAGCCGGATTTTCACGTGCACGCCACTCCAGCTCTTGTACGAGTTTCGCCTGATCGATCATTCAGCTCGCGTCCGAGGCAGCTCTGCTGTGGCCGGCGGGTTCCAGATGAAAGCGCCGAAAGATTCTCGCGCTTCCCAGATTATGACTGTTCCCCGGATAAGGTGAATGAGGGCGAGCGCGGTCAGTGAAATGTTTATGGTCGCACGGAACAGATCCGGATCGTACGGCACGATCGGAACACTTTCCGCGCCATAAGTACGCCCGATGTGAAGCAGTATTGCCGCGATGAACCCGATCAGCTTGGCGACAACCATCACGCCGCGCGCCGCACGCGCGCCGACAAACAGCCGTGCGAACCGCGACTTGAGCATGCCCGCGTCACCAAACATTGTGCGACCGGAGTGAATCGCGTCCACACGCAGCATGTTGATGAACGTATTTCGCACGAGGATAAACGCCGGTATCCATAAAGGCACGAGATCGTATTTCAGGAACAGCAACCAGAAGAGATACTCGATACACTGATCCGCCGCGATGTCGAGAAAGCCGCCGAATGGTTTGGGATGCCCCTTGGCTTCCGCCACTATTCCGTCGAAGAAGTCGAGCGCGAGGGCGAAGAGAAAAAGAAAGATGGTGGCGGTGGCAAGTCCAGCGGAAAACGGGAAGATGATGACAGCTACGATCGCGACGAGCATACGTAGAGCAATCAACTTGGTCGCAGTCATGTGTTCTTTACTCCTTGTGGCGGGTGCGGGCGCGCCAATGGGGTTCTCGCTGTAGTAAGCCGGGCGATCCTACAGACTCTAATGCGTCTGAGCAACAGTTTCTTAGTTCAAGCGAAAATCTGTAGTGGGGTGACAGTTTGTTGCGTAACTGCCGGCTGGCCGCAGCGCGGCCACATGTTTATAGCTAGGAAATAAAAAGATTACGCGCTCCAGCAGAGCGCGATGTGATGCGACCAAACATGGGACTCCTCTGGAGCCCACAAAGCGGTGATTGCTGAGAGCTATAAACATTTGGTCCCTCCGGGACCAGGATTTATCTGATCCTCCGGGACCCATTCCTCAGCAACACACTGTTACCTCACTACGCGAAAAATCTGGTTCGTTAGTTCGGGCGGGAGGGCGTCAAGCGAGACTTTAAACCAGTAGGTATAACGCTCGGGATGCTCGCGCATATCGTGTCGCACCGCGTCGAGGTCAATCCACTTCCAGTCGTCCACCTCATCTTTATCAGGACGCGGCTCTCCATCGAATACGCCCATCAGCACGTGATCGTATTCGTGTTCGGACATCTGTTCACTCAACCGCACCTGGTAAGTGAATTGAAATACTTCCTTCAAATCACAAACAAATCCCATCTCCTCTTCCAGCCTGCGAAGCGCCGCACTCGCCGTCGTTTCGCCCGGTCGCGGATGACCGCAACAGGTGTTGGACCACAGTCCGCTCGAATGATACTTACCGCTGGAGCGCTGCTGTAGCAGCAACTGGCCGCGGACGTTGAAGACAAAGATCGAAAAGGCGCGATGCAATTTGCCTTCGCGATGAGTATTCATTTTTTCATCGGCGCCAATCACTTCGTCGTTTTCGTTAACGAGGATGACTTGCTCCGGATCGTCGATAGTCGCTGACATGCTTTGTACGCCTAATCATGCAATTATGCATTTTAGTCCTGTCATAATTGCCGTTCTTTCTCTATTTTATTCTGCTACTGCTTTGTGGGAGGAGATTGCCGCTGATTACCAGCAAGACCAGAGTTTTCGCAACCGTTTGGCTGGGTCAACTCATTTCCGGCCTGGGCACCGGTGTGACAAACTTTGCGCTCGGCGTTTGGGTGTACCAGCGCACGGGATCGGCAACGAAGTTTGCGTTGATCTTTTTCTTCAGCGTGCTGCCGAATATTATTACGCTTCCTCTGGCCGGAGCTTTGATCGACCGCTGGGATCGGCGCTCAATCATGCTCCTCGGCAATGCCGGTTCCGCTTTGACAACGCTCGCCGGCGCCGCGTTGCTTTCCACCGGTCAACTTCAAATTTGGCACATCTACGCCGGCTTGATGATACGAACGATCTTCAGTTCGTTTCTTGTTTCAACTTTTACCGCCAGCACGTCGCTGCTCATTTCGAGACAACATCTCGCTCGCGCAAGCGGCATGGTTCAAACAAACATTGCCACCGTCCAGGTTTTCGCGCCGCTTCTGGGCGCCTTCCTGATCGCGTGGCTCGAACTTCCAGCCGTGCTGATGATCGACTTCGCCAGTTATCTCGTGGCGATAGTTTCGCTCCTGCTCGTTCGAATTCCAACTCCAGTTCCAACAGCGGCTCCGGCGCAAGGAAGTTTTCTCAAACGCGATTTGATGTACGGAGTAATTTACATTAAAGAACGACCGGCGCTCATCGCGTTGCTACTTTATTTTGCTGTCGTAAACTCCGTGATCTCCAGCACGACGATTTTATTTACGCCGCTCGTGCTAAGTTTCTCTTCGACTAAAGTGCTGGGTACGATATTATCCGTTCTCGGAGCAGGTTTTCTAACCGGCAGTATTGTGATGAGCGTCTGGGGCGGTCCCGAAAGACGCTTGCGCGGAATTCTCGGCTTTGGCACTCTCTTTGGAGTATGCAGTATCCTCATCGGGTTACGGTCGTCCGCAGTTTTGATCGCGATCGGTGCATTCGGGATGTACTTCTTCCTCCCTATCGTCAATGGCTGCACTGAAGCTCTCTGGCAAACGAAGACTCCGGCCGACGTGCAAGGACGCGTTTTTGCAATCCGCCGTCTAATCGGGGCATCCACAGTTCCTGCCGGGTATCTTATCGGCGCGCAGTTGGCCGATAAGGTATTCGAACCGCTTGCGCGAAGCGGCGGCTTGAGCACGATGGTTGGCGCCGGACGAGGCATCGGATTGATGTTTATCATGGGAGGGATCCTCATCATGCTCGCACAGGTGGTAGCTTTTTTATACACGCCGCTTAGAAGAGTTGAAGAAGATCTGCCCGACGCGATTGTTGAGTTATCGCCATCCAGGGCGTAAATCGTAGAACCGTTTTCGAAGTAAAGGTGTTCAGATGAGCTCAGTGGGAAGAGCAAGCCCGTATCCGCTTTCGCCTATGCAGCAGGGCCTTCTGTTTCACAGCCTTTACGAAGGGAGTGCGGGTCTATACATCCAGCAACTGGTCTGCGCGATACATGAAGAGCTGAACGTGACGGCCTTCGTGAATGCGTGGCAGCAACTCTTTACTCATCAATCAACTTTGAGAACGGGCTTTCGCTGGGACGGAACTCAAGGTCCCGTGCAGGAAGTTCATTCAGGTTTAACTCTGCCTTTCGCGCAGGAAGACTGGCGCAACCTCGACCACTCTGAACAGGAAGCACGCCTCGCTTCGTATTTGCTCGCGGATCGGCAACGCGGTTTTCGATTTGACGAAGCGCCGCTGATGCGTTGCTCACTCCTGCGGCTCAGGGACGATTACTATCGTTTTATCTGGACTTCGCATCATGCGCTCTTTGATGGGCGATCGCGTTTGCTGCTGCTGCAACAGCTTTCGGCACTATACGAAGATTCCTCACGCGAACCGGAATCAGTTCCCTTCCGCGATTACATCGATTGGCTGGACACGCAGAACCTGCCGGCGGCGGAGTCGTTCTGGCGAGAAGAGCTGCGCGGCTTTGATAGTCCGACGCCGCTGATATCGCAGCCATCATCAGTTGACGGCGATCATAAGGAACAGACGCTCCAGTTTACTTCGGACGAGACCACAACTTTACAGGCATTCGCACTACGGCACGACCTCACGATGAATAGTCTGCTGCAAGGCGCATGGGCGCTCTTGCTCAGTCGTTGCAGTGGCGAAGAAGACGTCGTCTTCGGAACGACAAGATCCTGCCGGCGGTCCCTTCCGTTTGATGCCGAATCGATGATCGGGCTCGTCGTCAACACGGTTCCGTTGCGAGTAGCGGTTCACGGCGCAAGCGTGTTGCTCGACTGGTTAAAAGAACTTCGCGCAAAAAACATCGCATTGCGTGAATACGAGCACACGCCCTTAGTTAAGATTCAGGAGTGGAGCGAAGTCCCAAAAGGATCGACGCTCTTCGAGAGCCTGGTCGTTTTTGAAAACTATCAGCTCGGCGCTGTCCTTCGAGGTGAATCCACGCTTTGGCGTAACGCAGAGTTTCAACTGATCGAACACGCAAATTATCCGCTCTCGCTCGTCGGATACGGCGGCCGCGAATTGCTGCTGAAGCTCAGTTACGATCGGCAGCGCTTTGATGAAGCGACGATTGCGCAACTGCTTGGGCATCTGCGCACCCTCCTGCTCGGCTTCGCCGGCAATCCGTCTCAAAAACTCCGCGACATAGTTTTGTTGACGCCCGTTGAGCAGCATCAACTGCTCGTCGAGTGGAACCGGACCACCGTCGACTATCCGGAACAACTCTGCGTCCATCAACTCTTCGAACGACAGGCACAACAAACACCCGGCGCAACCGCAGTCAGAAGCGAAGACGCGGAGCTGAGCTATCGCGAGCTCGATGTCAGGGCCAATCAACTGGCGAACTACCTGCGTGCATCAGGAGTCGGACCGGAAAAGGCGGTGCCGATCTGTGTGGAGCGATCCGTACAGATGGTCGTGGGACTGCTTGGCGTGATGAAGGCCGGTGCTGCTTACGTTCCTCTCGATCCGGATTACCCACAGGAACGCATCGATTTGATGTTGAACTCGACGGGCGCGAATCTTGTCCTCACGCAAGGTCATCTGAATGATCGCTTTTCCGGTTTCGCGGGACGAGTCGTGAATGTGGACGAATCGTTCGCGGGGGAAAGTACCGAAGCGCTGCAAACTGAAGTCACGCCCGGCAACATCGCATACGTCATTTACACTTCCGGCTCGACCGGACGCCCCAAAGGCGTGATGGTCGAACATCGTGGTTTGAGAAACTTGTGCGAAGCGCAGGTTCGCGCCTTCGAACTCAAACCCGGACGCCACGCGCTTCAATTCGCTTCGTTGAGCTTTGACGCTTCCGCGTCTGAGATCTTTACCGCACTCACAAGCGGTGCGACGCTGCATCTGGCTGCTAAAGAATCGCTGACTAATTCGTTACCGAGACTGTTGCGCGATCGTGAAATCACGACAGTTACGCTGCCGCCTTCGTTGCTCGCGGTCTTACCTGCAAACGACTTGCCCTCGCTTCACACGGTGATCTCCGCGGGAGAAGCTTGCCCGCGTGAGGTAGCGGCGCGCTGGTCCGTCAATCATCGTTTCCTGAATGCCTATGGCCCAACCGAGCTTTCAGTTTGCGCCACCATCGCGGAGTGCGACGGCAGCAGCACGCCGCCGCTTGGCGATCCGATTAACAACACGCAGGTTTATCTTCTCGACTCGCAGCTTCAGCCCGTGCCTTTTGGAGTTCCCGGTGAGTTGTATGTTGGCGGCGCCGGCCTGGCGCGCGGTTACGTGGGCAGTCCTGAACTGACTGCCGAACGCTTTGTTCCTAATCCGTTCAGCGAGACGCCGGGCGCTCGCTTGTATAAGACCGGCGATCTCGCACGCGCAATCGACGTTGGGAAAGTCGAGTACATCGGACGCAGCGATCATCAGACAAAAGTTCGCGGCTTTCGTGTCGAGCCAGGGGAAATTGAAGCCGTACTCAGAGCACATCCGGGAGTACGTGACGCATTGGTGGTGCTTCGTGAAGACAAGCGCGCCAACAAACAACTCGTCGCGTACTGCATCGCCGAATCGTCGTCTCCGCGAGAGTTAAAAGGATTTCTCACCCAGCGGCTGCCGGATTACATGATGCCCGCGGCATTTGTGCTGCTCGATGCATGGCCGTTGACACGCAACGGCAAGATCGATCGCCGTGCTTTGCCTTCACCCGATTTTTCACGCTCCCAGCACGATGGTTTCGTCGCACCGCGCAACCAGTTTGAGGAAGCAGTGGCTGGTGTGTGGTTGGCGTTGCTGGATCTCGAGCGAGTCGGCGTACATGACAACTTCCTCGAGTTGGGCGGGCATTCGCTGCTCGCGATGCAGGTAGTTTCGCGTCTGCGCGAGACGTTGGGAGTGGAGCTGCCACTTCGTTTGTTCTTCTCGGATCCGACTATCGAGAGTTTGGCCCATCACGCACAGACGGCTCTCGCATCCACGCAAAGCGTCTCGCCGATCGTAAAGTTTACGAGCGACGATCTTCCGCTTGCTTCGTTCGCGCAGCAGCGTCTCTGGCTGCTCGAGCAATTGGATCCGGACAATTCAGCTTATAACATCTCCAAATTCCTGCGTCTCAATGGTGAGCTGGACCAGGCTGCGATCGAAAGCGCGTTGACTGAACTCGTGCGGCGGCACGAGTCTTTGCGCACAACTTTCACTGCCAGCGACGGTCAGCCACGCCAGGTAATCACGCCGCCGCCGGATCGCTTTCAACTCTCACGCACCGATCTGAGCCGCGAACCTGAACGTGAAGCCAGTCTCCAGCAGTTGCTGCACGCGGAAGTAGAGACTCCCTTTGATCTCTCTTCCGGTCCTTTGTTTCGCGCCGGTCTCCTGCGACTCGCAGAACACGAGCATGTTTTCTACTTGAGCATGCATCACATCGTCAGCGATGGCTGGTCCATGAGCCTGCTGTTCCGGGAGTTCTCCGCGCTTTACTCCGCCGCCCTGCACCAGCAGCAGTCGCCTTTGCCGGAGTTGCCGATTCAGTACGCGGATTACGCCCTTTGGCAGCGCGACTCGTTTAGCGGCGAGTTGCTGGCGCAGCAACTTGATTACTGGCGCCGGCAGTTGCAGGGCGCGCCCGCCGTGCTCGAACTGCCGGCGGACTATGCGCGTCCGGCGCAGCAGAGTTATCACGGTCATACGCATCGCCTCGCTCTCGACCAGGCCCTGGTCACACGGTTGAAGCAGTTCAGCCAACAATCGGGCTGCACGCTTTTCATGACTTTGCTGGCGGCGTTCAAGGTGTTGTTGCATCGCTACACGGGTCAGCCGGATATCGTGGTGGGCACGCCGGTGGTAGGCCGCAATCGCGGCGAGTTGGAAGGCTTGATCGGTTTCTTCGTAAACACGCTCGTGTTGCGCACCGAGCTGTCGGACAATCCCAGCTTCAAGGAGTTGCTGGCGCGTGTGCGTGAGGTTTGTTTGGGCGCGTATGCGCATCAGGAGTTGCCGTTTGAGAAGCTGGTGGAAGAGTTGCAACCCGAACGCAGTCTCAGTCACATGCCGCTTTTCCAGGTGATGTTTTCCCTCCTCGAAGTCGATCCGGCGCCGCTCTCGCTTGCCGGTCTCGAAACGAGCGAAGTAAAGATCGAGCGGTTGACGACCAAATCCGATTTAACGCTTTTACTCGCGCCACAGAACGACGGAGAGTTGATCGGAAACCTCTACTACCGGACCGAACTCTTCCACCCGGACACGATCCGAAGACTGGCGGATGAGTACGTGCGTGTGTTGCACGAGGTGTTGGACCAGCCTGCATCGCGCGTGTCTGAGATTGACTTAATGTCCCCGGCGGAGAGACGCCAACTACTCGAGGAATGGACCCAGCTCCGGCACCACGCGCCGGACGAGTGCCTGCACAAACTGTTTGAGGCGCAAGTCGAACTCCGGCCCGGCGCAACAGCCGTCAGGGGCGATTCCACGGCGTTGAGCTATTACGATCTCAACTTCCATGCAAATCAACTGGCTCGACACCTGCGAATGAACGGTGTTGGACCAGAGCAGGCAGTTGCAATCTGTCTCGAACGATCGGTAGAGATGATCGTGGCGCTCCTGGCCGTATTGAAGACCGGCGCGGCGTACGTTCCCGTCGATCCGGATTATCCGCAACAGCGCATCGCGTTCATTCTCGACGAGACGCGCGCACGTTTCGTGTTGACCAGTCAACACGTGCTGCCCAGGTTGCCCGAAAACAAAGCAACGCGTCTGTGTCTGGATTCCGATTGGCCGCTTATTAACAAACAGGGCAACGAGAATTTGCAGAGCGAAGCCGGCAGTCAGAACGCGGCTTATATCATCTACACGTCCGGCTCGACGGGTACCGCCAAAGGCGTCGTAGTTGAGCACCGTCAGTTGGTCAGTTACGTAAACGCGATTTCGCAGCAACTCGAACTCAACCCCGGAGACAGCTTTGCATTTCTCTCGTCATTCGCCGCGGACTTGAGCTACACCGCGATCTTTCCGAGTTTGTGCAGCGGAGGAACGCTCGTCGTGCTTCCTCCAACTCTCGGCATGGACGCCGCCGGGCTCTCGCGTTATCTCGAAGCGCACCCGATCGATCGTTTGAAGATCGTTCCGTCGCACCTTCGTGCTCTCCTCGATCTCAGCCCGCAAAAAGCGAGCCTCGTTCCACGCAAGCAACTCATCCTCGGCGGAGAAGCCACTGGTTGGGACTTGATTGAAACAGTCGAACAACTCAATCCATCGTGCCGCATTATCAATCACTATGGACCAACCGAGACCACAGTCGGCGTGTTGACCTGTGACGTTCAATCGCAACCGGACGCTATACGCAAATCAGGAGTTCCACTCGGCCGCCCGCTTGCCAACGCCCACGCATATATTCTCGATCGTGAGTTACAACCTGTCCCGATCCGCACGCCCGGCGAACTGTACATCGGCGGCAACTCTCTGGCGCGCGGTTATCTCGCGCGTCCTGATTTGACGGCTGAACGTTTTATCCCGCATCCTTTCAGCCAGATTCCGGGAGCACGCTTGTACCGCACCGGCGACAACGCGCGTTACCTTCCTGAAGGTAATATCGAATACTTAGGCCGTTCTGACCACCAGGTTAAACTCCGCGGTTTTCGCGTCGAACTCGGCGAGATCGAATCGGTGCTGGCGCAGCACCCCCTGGTCAGAGAAGCGACCGTTGTAGTCAAAGAACTGGCGCCGGGAGATCAGCGGCTGTTGGCGTACTTCGTGCCGCAGGAGTCGTCCGAGTTGAGCTTTAACGATCTCGCCGGTTATTTGCGACAGCGACTGCCGGAATACATGATTCCGTCAATGCTGATTGCCCTCGAGCACATGCCGCGAACCTCCAGCGGCAAAGTCGATCGCAAGTCACTTCCGGCGGCCGGCACCGGAAGGGTGAGCAGCAGAAAATTTGTCCTCCCGCGAACGCCGATCGAGAAGATCGTGGCCGGAGTTTTTTCGGCAACACTGAATGTGGACCAGGTCGGCGCGGAAGATAACTTTTTTGAACTGGGCGGTCATTCGCTGCTCGCCATGCAGGTCATTTCGCGTTTGCGCGAGATGTTGAAAGTTGACGTGCCGCTGCGTTCGCTTTTCGAAGCTCCCACCGTGGCGGAACTTTCCACCCAAATCCTGGCGCGGGAGAGCACGACCGGACAGACGGAAAAAATCGCACGAATAATAATGCGTTTGCACGACGCAAATTCTCATCCAGCCACGTAAGCATACTGAAGGGGGCCGCAGTCTTATGACTCAGGGTATCAACTCCGCCGTGCTCTCAGCCGAGCAGCGGCAGGCGCTTGAACGGCTTCTCCAGGAAGAAGGCATCGACCTCTCCGTCGGAAAGGGAATTCCGCGGCGGCTCAACGACGATCAGCTACCACTCTCTTTCGCACAGCAGCGGCTGTGGTTTCTCGATCAACTCGAATCGGGCAGCAGTGCGTACAACATGGTTCGAGTGCTTCGTTTCAACGGTGAGCTGGACCAGGCTGCGATCGAAAGCGCGTTGACTGAACTCGTGCGGCGGCACGAGTCTTTGCGCACAACCTTCACCGCCAGCGACGGTCAGCCACGCCAGGTAATCACGCCGCCGCCGGATCGCTTTCAACTCTCACTCACCGATCTGAGCAGCGAACCGGAAGCCGAACGTGAAGCCAGTCTGCAGCAGTTGCTGCACGCGGAAGTAGAATGTCCCTTCGATCTTTCCTCCGGCCCTTTGTTTCGCGCCGGTCTCCTGCGACTCGGCGAACACGAGCATGTTTTCTACTTGAGCATGCATCACATCGTCAGCGATGGCTGGTCCATGAGCCTGCTGTTCCGGGAGTTCTCCGCGCTTTACTCCGCCGCCCTGCACCAGCAGCAGTCGCCTTTGCCGGAGTTGCCGATTCAATATGCTGATTACGCCCTTTGGCAGCGCGACTCGTTTAGCGGCGAGTTGCTGGCGCAGCAACTTGATTACTGGCGCCGGCAGTTGCAGGGCGCGCCGGCCGTGCTCGAACTGCCGGCGGACTATGCGCGTCCGGCGCAGCAGAGTTATCACGGTCATACGCATCGCCTCGCTCTCGATCAGGCCCTGGTCACACGGTTGAAGCAGTTCAGCCAACAATCGGGCTGCACGCTTTTCATGACGTTGCTGGCGGCGTTCAAGGTGTTGATGTATCGCTACACGGGTCAGCCGGATATCGTGGTGGGCACGCCGGTAGTGGGCCGCAATCGCGGCGAGTTGGAAGGCTTGATCGGTTTCTTCGTAAACACGCTCGTGTTGCGCACGGAGCTGTCGGACAATCCCAGCTTCAAGGAGTTGCTGGCGCGTGTGCGTGAGGTTTGTTTGGGTGCCTATGCGCATCAGGACTTGCCGTTTGAGAAGCTGGTGGAAGAGTTGCAACCCGAACGCAGTCTCAGTCACATGCCGCTCTGCCAGGTAGCTATCAGCATGCAAAATATGCAGGCCGCGGAACTGAAACTCGAAGGCTTGAAGGAAGCTCGAGTGGACGTCGTAAAGGAGACCGCCAAATTCGATCTCACGCTTTCCCTCTGGGAAGAAACCGGCTTGATGGGCACTATTCAGTACAACTCAGACCTGTTTGAGCCTTCGACGATCCAAAGCATGGCCGATCACTTCCAGACGTTGATGGACTCAGCCATTACCCGGCCTGAGCAGCGCATTTCAGACCTGAAGATGCTGACGCCTGCTGAAGAGCGCCAACTGTTGCGTGACTGGAATGACACTCAGCTCGATCGCTCGCCGACTGAATGTATTTATGAACTGTTTGAAAAGCAGGTTGCAAAAACACCGAACGCCGTCGGACTCATCAGCGAAACTCAGTCGCTGACATACGACGAACTCAACAAGCGCGCCAATCAGATTGCTAATTACCTGAGGTCGCTCGGGGTTGGACCAGAGCACCTGGTCGGCGTCTGTGTCGAGCGCTCGGTCGATCTCGTCGCAGCGTTGATGGGCGTGATGAAGTCCGGCGCCGCTTACGTTCCGATCGATCCCGCCTACCCGCGGGCGCGGCTCGCGTTCATGCTCGAAGATGCAGACATCAAAGTTTTGATCACGCAGGAATCGCTGCTCGAGTTTAGCCAGGAACTGCCGGTCACGCGTGTTTCACTCGACGGAGATCGAGACAAGATTGCGGCAGCGAGCGATAAGAATCCGGCGAACCTGACAGTTCCCGATAATCTTGCCTACATCATTTACACCTCCGGCTCGACAGGTCGACCGAAAGGTATCGGCATCACGCACCGCAGCGCTGCGACGCTCCTCGCGTGGGCGCGTGACTTTTATACCCCGGAGGAGATGCAGGGAGTTTCGGCTGCCACCTCCATCTGTTTCGACATCTCGACATTCGAGATGTTTGCGCCACTCACGCAGGGAACGAAGTGTATTCTGGCCGAGAACTCGCTCGCTCTACCCTCGCTGCGCGCCGCAAATCAGATCACGCTCCTCGAGGCGGTTCCGTCCGCGGTGGCTGAGTTGGTGAGAATGAACGGCATTCCGTCGTCTGTGCGAATGGTCAATCTTCCGGGAGAGCCTTTGTCCGGAAGTCTCGTGGAACAGATCTTCCGGCAACAGACGGTTGAGCGAGCGGTTAACCTGTATGGTCCATCCGAGGATACGACTTTCTCGACTTACGCTTTGCTGACGCGTAACGATCAACTGCCGCCGCCGATCGGACGGCCGGTCTCGAACACGCAGATCTACATCCTCGACAAAAATTTTCAACTGGTGCCGGCGCGTGTGCCCGGCGAGCTTTACATCGGCGGCGACGGCGTTTCTCGCGGCTATCTCAATCGTCCCGCCCAGACCGCCGAGCGTTACCTGCCAAATCCATTTGGCCCGCCCGGATCGCGCATGTACAAGACCGGCGACCTGGCGCGCTATCGTTTGGACGGAAATCTCGAGTACCTCGGCAGAATAGATCATCAGGTAAAGATCAGGGGCTTCCGTATCGAGTTGGGCGAGATCGAAGCCGCGCTCGACGAGCATCAGAACATTCGCGAGTCGATTGTCATGGCTCGCGACGATGCGAATGGCGCGAAGCAGTTGGTTGCTTACGTCGTTATGACTCCGGAAACATTCTCCGTCGGCGAGCTCCGCACCTACATCAAAGACAGACTGCCGGAGTACATGATTCCATCCGTATTTGTACGTCTTGATTGTCTGCCGACCTTGCCGAACGGAAAGATTGATCGGATTGGCTTACCTGATCCGGGGGTAGCCGGTGTCGCGTCGGAAGACAGTTATAAGGCTCCGCAAACTCCGATTGAGGAAGTGTTGGCAGGCATGTGGTCTTCGTTGCTGCGAGTGGAGCGTGTCGGCATCAACGACAACTTCTTCGCGTTGGGAGGACATTCGTTACTGGCCGTGCAGCTCATCTCTCGCATACGCGATCTGTTGCTGGTGGAGTTGCCGCTGCTCACGCTTTTTGAAGCGCCGACGGTGGGTCTGCTCGCGGCCGCGGTAACAGCGCACGAAACACAACCCGGGCGCACCGAGAAGATCGCACGCATTCTTCTGCGCGTGCAACAGTCCGAATGAAGCCACACAAAGTACGAATTCGTCCTTCTCTGCGGCCCTCTGCGTATCTTTGCGGCCTCTGCGTTGAAAATGGCAATTAACCGCAGAGAACGCCGAGGTACGCAGAGGGCCGCGGAGAAGACCTGCCTCCTAACTTTTGTGCAAAGCAGCTACGTTATTTGAGGAGGGGGGTGCGCCAGGTGTGATCCCAATGGCCCGTCACGAGCACGTTGCCCGAGTTCCAGATCGCAAAGTCGTACCAGCCTTTTAACGACAGATTACTCTCGATAAGGCGATAGCCGTCGTGGCCGTTTGCAGCCGCGATCACGATGTACTTTTCGGGATTCAAAGGGTTGGGATAAATCGCCGCGATGCCGAGGCCGTTGCCGTCATAACGTTTGTCGCCAAGCGAGATGTAGTCACGCTCGATCCGCAAGGGAACTTTCGGCAACAACTCCCTGAGCAATGAGTTTGTCTCTGCATTGCCGAGCAGGATCAGGTGCTTGTTCTTAATGTCATCCGGCGTGACGTCGCGATCTTTCCTGGTGGGACAAGCGACCGCATAATTTTTCATCCAGCTTTCACGGATTCTTTGGCCCAGCGCTTCGACCGCGGCCTGGTCTTCTTTAGATCCGCCCGTGCCTTCCACCACCATAAACGGTCCGGCAAACGCGTGTGAGATCGGACCTTCAATCATTGCGTTCTTTTCAATAGCGGCGGCGGCGGCCGGCTCGACGTAGTTCGGAATCGTAGTCCCGGAGGGTGTGCCGGTGAAACTCACCTGGCCGTTGGTCCTGACCGTAAGCGGCTTGTCTTTGCTGTAAGCAAGCCGGTCGAGCAGGATTTCGTAACGCCCAATTTTCTCTGTCGAAACGTCGATAGTGTTGCCGGCGTTAATCGACGCGGTGATCTTTCCGGCATTCGAAGGATCGGTCAAACGATTGATCTTCAACCAGAACGCTGAGCCGTATTTGAGCTGGCCCGTCGCAATCGAAACCGTCTGCGGCATTCGCTCGAGAACTTTGTCTTTGAAGAACGAGAAGATCATCGGGTTGGGATCGACGGGAAGATACACATGATCCATCCCGGGCATGATGTCGAGCTTGCACGTGCCACCCAGCTTGCGACACTTCTCGACCAAACGCTGCGATTCCTCGGGAAGAATCGTCTTGTCTTCGTCACCATGGACCACGTAGACGTGCGTGTTCCGAAGGCTTTCCACCAGTTCGACCGGACTATTCAGTTTTAGCCACGACTGCGGATAAAAACTGCGAACGCGATCGGCGGACTTTTCAAACGCAACCAGGTCCGAGGGCGGCATGATCGCCGTAATCGCGGCAAACACTCCCGGGTAACGCTCAGCCAACAGGAGCGCGTAAGTTCCACCATAGGACCAGCCCATCGAATAAATTCTTTCACTATCAAACTGGTACGTCGCTCGCGCGGCTGCGAGCGTTTCAAAAATGTCTGTCATCGCGATGGGAGCAGCTTCGATATTCCCGCGCGCGTAGGGCCAGAGCAGGGCGTATCCATACTGATCCGCCAACTTCGTATAGCCTTTGATGAGCGTGGTGTTGGCGACGAGAACGCTCTTTAGAAAAGTCGTGTTGGGAATGGGAAACGGAACCATGACGACGAGTGGAAGCGGCGCTTTCTGTTGCGCGTACTTCTCGGGCACATGGACCATGTAGTACTGCACCTGGTCGTCGATCTTTGAACGAAACCCGCGCAGGTGCGTGCCCGGATAGTTCAACTCTCCGCTCGAAGCGTGCGCCAGCAGGTCGGTGAGCTCACTAAGGACATAAACGATCTTCAACTGCCAGACTTTGTCAGCCGGTTTCCGGTTATCAGGCTCGAGTAAAATTCTGCGACGCTCCAGCAATGCTTCAAAGGCAAACTTCGTCTCGTCCGTGAGATCTTTGAGCGAGTTGTAAGTTCCGGGAAACGTCGCCAGAAACGACTCCGCATCTCCGTGGTAAAAACGTTCCTCCAGGCTGTACAACGGCGACGTAAACTTGCAGTAGTAAATTCCTTCCCCGTGTCCTTCGAGCGACTTGCTCCACTTGTTCCGGTAGTCGATCTGTTCGGAGCTGACCGGTTGTTTCTTCGAGTTCAGGATCTCGACCTGCACGGGTAGTTTCAAAGTCTCGAGCAATCCATTCAACTCGGCACTCAATTGCAAATTTGTGCCGCGGGGAACGATGCTGTTTGCGACAACGTCGTCGATGTAGGATTCGTTGGCCCGGGCGCGGTTGCGAGCGGCTTCAAGTGTAAGGAGACTGCAATTAATCCCCCACATGCGATCGATTTGCGTAACCTTGACGAGCAGGAAGTTAGGACCTTTATTCAACTTCGCGGTGGTAAAGTTCGCAGCCTTCGCGAGGTTGCCGTAGTAAGGCATATCGCGCAGCGGCTCGGCGTTCATGCGGAATAACTGGCGGCCATTGAGCCACGCCTGCGCACTGTCGTCAGCGCCCGAAACGAGCACGACCTCCGTGTCTTCCGGACTCTCAATCACCGACGCGGCGTAGGCGACCGCGCTTTTCTTAGTCGTATAAAGCTTATCGAGACGAATCACACCGTCGGTGGAATGGACACGCGTATTCTGAAAGTCGGATGGCTTATCGAAGTTGAGAAAATTTTTATCTACCTGCAGGAAAGCCGCGGCATCTACGTCGCTTTCGTTACGGCCAAACTCCTTCAGAAAGTCGCGATCAAGCGCGCGTGCGCGCGACTCTGCATCCCGTGCAGGCTCGCCGGTTTCGCCGGTAGGAAAAGGCCCGACGACTTGCCAATCCACGATCTTTATCTCGCCCGAGCCGTCATTGAACTGGAGTTGGACCACAGGCACGGAGCCGCCATTGTGCCGGCAGCCACACAACAGCGCCACGGCGATGAGAAAGAGTAATGCCGGCACAGATCGCGCAGGAATCAACGAGCATACTCCTTCCTGAGTTTCTCGTACTGTTCCGCAAGCGTTTCATTTCCCTGCTGCCTGTATAACGCGGAGAGCCTCGCACACGCGCCGTCGATATCGAACGCGGGATTTGTGTACGTATTAAACCCCGCTGGTATCACATCTTCACGCACCGTGTATCGCGAAACATAGATACGCCGCACACGGCCGAAGTGAACACTCGTTTGATCGATCCAACCCTGTATCGCGCGGCGGTAATAGTTAATCGCCTCCGGCGTGCGTTGGCGTCGATCGTAAAAACTGGCGAGGAGTAGCAGGACCGCGGGCTCGCCGCCGTCGATAAAGACCGATTTCCGATAACTCAACTCGGCTTGATCGTCGGCGCCCTGCTGTTCGTACAAAGTGCCTAAATTGATCCAGGGTCGTGTGAGATTCGAGAGTTGGCCCGTGGCTTCCTTTAATACCTGCGCCGCTAATTCAGGTTGCCGCTCCAGGGCGAGTTTACCGAGCTTCGCCTTGACGGTTGGACCGGCGCCACGTCGCACCTGTTCCTGAAACTCTGCAATCAAATCGTCGATTATCTTCTCAGCCGCAACCGGTGAACGTTGCTTGAAGTCGATAAAGAACTGCGAATCTTCAACTGCCGGAGAAATTCGAATGGCCTTCGCATACTGTTGGTACGCCGCGTCGAGCCTCGCCGCTATATTCGTGCAGAAGGCCGAGACTGATGTGATAGAGAGGCAGGCTGTCGTTAATTTTTGTCGCGCCCTGCAAATATGCGAAGGCTTCCGCGCGCTCTTTCAAAAGCCACGAAAGCCAGCCGAGATTATGCGAGGCGTGGTCGTCGTGTGGATTGAGTTGTAGAGTGCTTCGATAAAACCGGATCGCGGTCCTGACGTGCGCAGCTTCGGCTTCGTTGAGTTGCGGATTTCTGAATGACTCGAAATCGAAGCTGCGCTGGAGCATGCGCTCGTGTAACAAACCCGCGGTTGCAAAGTAGTGGGCATTGTTCGGGCTCAGCCTGATCGCAGTCTCGACCTGCTGCTGCGCTTCCGTAAACTGCTTGTCCCGCAAGTTGTTCGTAAAAACGCGCAACGACTCTTCCGCCTTCGTGATTCGCAGGTATCGCCAGTGCACCACGCCGAGAATGATCAGCGCCAGCAACATGAAAGCGATGGATAGTGCGCGAGCGTTGAAAGACATGACTTATTCCTGCAAGCGTGCGTTGTGGGCAAACATAAACCAGAGCAGAATACTCGCGCCGTGGTTGGCGAGGATCGATGAGTCGCTCAGATCCCGCACGATGACCGCGGCATACGCCACCATAAAAAGCACGACCACGCTTTTACGATACACGTCTCCTTCAAGCAGTTTGATTTTCCGATGTGAAACAAAGATGAAGCTGAACAGCAGCAGCAGGTAGACAAGCAAACCGAGCACACCCTTTTCGATCAGGATGTGCAGGAAGTAATTAAACGGCCGGAGAACGAAAGAACCGTCGCCTCCCGGGTCGTCGTAAGCAACATACTGCATCGTGAAGTTGTTCGCACCGATACCGAGCAACGGATGCTGCTTTACGATGTCGAGCGAGTTTTTCCAGATACTTGTTCTTGCCTCGAGACTGCGCGTCTGTGAAGTAGTTTTAACGACGGAAAGAGTGGTGATTGTGGGACGCGCCCACGGTAACAAACAGACGATCAGCAAGCCGAGAACGATCGCGTCGAACAGGAGAATCTTTTTGAGTGGGAAAATACGATAGAAGTAAAACAGGACGCTTCCGATCATGAATCCCGCCGCGAGGGCAACGTATGCGCCGCGATTGAAAGTGATCGTAATCGTAAACACAATCGCAATGACGGCGGCCATCGTCACCGCACGCGCCACACGTGAATGCCGGTACTTCACAAACAGGATTATCGGGAACGGCAAAATCACAAACAGGACCGTCACCCACTCTCCGATAGACAAGCCAACCGGATTGATAAACCAGATCTGATTTCTAAAATCGGTCAGATCTCGGAAGCCGAGAACGTTGAGCCGGCGTTGCAGTCTGAGCAGAGATTGGAAACCGAGCGCCGCAAAAAAGAGTCCCCAGAGTGAGACAAATATAAATAATGCCACCCGCTGGTATTCGTATTTCAGGTTGAACCTGACGAGGCAGTAAAACAGAAAGAGAAAACAGACCTCCATCAAAAACTGAAATCCGTTTGGCTGATAAGTTGACGTCGAAAAACTGAGTAACTCCAGCAACACAACCAGGAGTACGGAGTAATCGAGGACGTTTAACCGCTGAACACGGAAAACGCCGCTGCCATCAGACAGCAACTCCCTCACGACGTAGACGAGGGCTCCAATAATCAACACCAGGTTGATGTTGAAGTACTCCTGAAGCTTGAGGGAGAAGATAAACGCGATGAGCGGAATCAGCAGAACGTCCAGGATTCGATTATGCGTGAGCGCTTTGACAGGCATGAGGTTCAGTTTTTGCCGTTACGCCGAAGGCGTTCGCTAATTCGAGCCCAAGGTTTGAGCGTAGCGACAAACCTGGGATAAACGACAACATTTCAACTAACCCGGAAAGGGTTAATACCGTTAACGCTTTCAGCGTTTTTGATTCTTTACCTTTCATTTCCCAGGGTTGTCGAAGCTCCAACCCTGGGCTGAAATTAGCTAACGCCTTCGGCGTACTAATCTGGGAAACACGTCTTACGGGCGGAAATCTTCTGCTATACTAAGGGCCTTTCAAATGTCTCTGCGCCCTCCGTGGGAAGCGCGCAAATTACTAAATATGCGGGAATACTGATTTCCATGTTTCGTCATGGAAATGCTGACATCCTTTCAATTGCCGACTTCAGGAAATAGGAATCCTCAGCCGTGACTCACCAACAAAACAAAAGTCCAAGACGCTATGACATGGATTGGCTGCGCGTGATTTTCGTCTGCGGTCTGATCATGATCCACGTCGCCGCTATTTTCGATCCGTACCCAATCACCGCCGTGAAAGGTCGAACGAGTTTTACTCTCGTTCTGTTCGCAACCTTTCTTCACGAGTGGCGTCTCGCGATCCTTTTCATCGTCTCCGGCGCCGGCTCGTATTTCGTCCTCGGATTTCTCACCGGCCGCCAGTTTATACGAATGAGATTCAAACGAATCATCATTCCCCTCGTCATGGGAACGTTTCTCATCGTCCCCATTCATCTTTACTTCTGGCAGTTTAGAGGCAATCCCGGCTACAACAAAAGCTATCTCGAATTTTACTCGACCATCATGCGGCGTTTCTTTTTCGAAGGCATCTTCGGCACCATGAGAGAGTCGCTACACTGGGCGCATCTCTGGTTTTTGTTTTACCTGTTCGTCTCGTCGCTCATCGCTTTGCCACTCTTTCTTTACCTGCGGCGCGGCAACGGCCAGCGACTGATTCCGATTTGGGCCGACTTCTTTTCTAAACCCTGGAGGATCTTCCTGCTTTCTCTGCCGCTCGTGTTAGTCGAAGTCACTATGAGCCCGATATGGACTTCGGCCCGCGCGATCATCATCGGCGACTGGGCCACTTTCACGATGTACACAATTCTCTTCGTGTACGGCTTTCTGATTTTCTCAAACGATAAATTCAGGGAAACGATCGAGGCTCACCGGTGGTTTGCCTTGATTGCCGGGATCATAACGTCACTCGCTTACCTGATGATCGTTTTTGTTTTGCGTCCTCCACGTCATGGCTACAATCCGGGTTACCTGCTCTTCATGGCCCTGCGCGGATTCAACGTCTGGTTCTGGTGTGTGACAGTGCTGGGCTTCGCGAGCCGGCGTCTCAGGTTTGATCACAAACTCCTGCCTTACCTGAACGAAGCCGTCTATCCCGTTTACGTTGTGCATCTGCCGATTGCAACTATCATCGCCTATTACGTGATCCGTGTGCGTATGCCGTCGCTAGTGCAGTTTGCGATCATCGTCATCCTTACGATCGCTGTCGCCATGCTGATTTTTGAGTTAGTCAGACGAACTAAGGTAACGCGCTTTCTGTTCGGACTGAAAACGAAGAAGCCGAAACGTGAGCAAACACCGGCGACTGAAACCGCCGCTACTCCCGCCGCTCCTCCTGCCTGACGCCTGGAAACCAACCGTGGCGTGAGCCTGGATGTCCCGCGCCCTGCCACACCAGAAAGCCCAGCAGCCCCACGAACGTGAGGGCCGAAAACCAGATGGCAGTCCGCTCGACTTGTTTTCGCGCGAACGTGAGTTGTGTCGACTCCCTTAAAAACGTCAGCATGAACACGGGCGTCGCGGCGTAAACTGCCTGCGAAGTTTTACCTCGCCAATTCGGGTGATACGTGGTGGCGATAAGCACCGGCACACTGTTCTCCACCGCGAGCGGTGGTCCATCATAGTTAAGCCGGACCGACTCTTGCGCGAGCTCGCCGTACACATTCGCCGGCTCGGTCGCAACTTTATTGCTTTCGAGAATAGTTCGAATCCGCGCCCATGCAACACGCTGAGGATTATCTCGATAACGCCGCGTCGCGCCGTAATTGTCCAGCCACGCACCCTGCCAGTCCTGCGTATCGCGCTCGATGATCGTCGCTTTGGGAAACTCGACTATCGAAGAACGAATCCGGTTGAACAAAGGCAGGTCGCTTGCCAGCAGAATAAGCGGCCGTGTTTGCGAAAACTGCTTCAACTGACGGTATACGAGATCGCAGCGATCGCATTCGTAAGTGTCGAGAATGATCCCCGTAAACTGATTGAGCTCCGCCAAACTTCCCAAACTATCCAGATTCGTGGTCGGCGCACACGCAAGCAAGACGTCGAACCAGCCATCGGCAAACTGCTCTTCAGCCAAACGGATGTAACTGTACTCATTTGTCCGCCGGCCTTTGACGGTGAAGTTGCTTACGACGAGCGCCGGACGAAAGGCAAGTTGACGCACAATTGGCAACGCCGGTTCCTTCAGTTCAAAAATGCTCCACGTGCCAAAGTCATACTTTGCTCCGACAGCCGCCTCCTGCGAGAGACGCTCCTTGATCGTGTCTGAATTGATCACGAGATAACGCGCGCCGAGGTATCGCAGTCGCTCGAGATGTTTCGCGACCGGTTGCTCCGTAAAATCGAGATCGTCGCCAAGCACCGAGCTAAATCCGAAGTTGTCGGGATTGTGAGAAATGGCGCCCACTTGCGGAAACATGAAGATCGAATTCGTCGACGCCTCACGAAACACGACGGTCAGCGTCTGGTTGCCCTGCGCGCCGAGATAGGAGTTGAGCGCGCGCCCGTCAAATGATGCCGAATCCGTCCGGTACTGCTGCGGGATCTCGACGGCGTAACGGCCGTCTCCGTGCGCCCGCCCGAAGTTCAGGATACCGTCGAGATTCGACTTGGCCGCGCTCGCCATGGCGACGTCGTTTGCATGTTCCTCTTTGAGTCGCTGTATCAGATCTCTGTTGGCGATGTCGGCGGGCCTCTGTTGGACCAGGACAGCCGATATCCCTGACGAATCACTCGCGGCGGGCACGACAGGAGCCGCGTTGGGGTCGGCATAGCGCGGGTAGAAAGAGAGTCGCGATTGATATTCGTTGAAGATTTTTACGCGCGGTAACTGTGAGGCGTAGAAGTAAAGAGAAACCAGCAGCAACAGAAACAGGGCGAGCGCATAGGGTCGTGCTCTCTCCGCGATCGGCCTGACGCGCGGCACACGCCCGAACACCAGGTTCTTCAGCACGGTCAAAAATGCCGTCACCGCGTAGGCGACCGGAACCGCGAGAAAGAAATAAAGTACGGGCGAAAGTCGATTGGCCTGCAACGGCAACCAGCGCGGCGCGAACGAAGCAGTAAATAGCAGGGTCGCGGCGAGAACCAAACACGTCGTGATGTGAGGATAAGTCGCCGCGGTTCGAAGTCGCAGCCAACAAATAATTCCAATCGCGGCGATGACGAACCAGACGACCATGCCTTTGGTAACGACTACGAGTGGAAAAGGACGGGTAACAAAATAGTCGTAGGCGTTCAACATCGGCACGACCCAGAAGAGGGTCAACGCAGCGGCGAGCATCGCGGACAGTGCGTGGGCCAAAAGTATCCGGAGTGCATCGTCACCCGGTTGTTTTCGTAACAGCCGAATCAGATCAAACAGAAGCGTCGCCGCGATGATCACTGAAGCGATAATTACGTTCAAATAATTTGCGAGCACCGCCAGGGCCAGCAAAACACTCGCGAGCACAAATCTTACCGGGCGACGATGCGCCTCAACGTACACGCCATACCACACCAGCAGGAACACAAAGCCGAGCGGCTGCGTGTACATTCCGATCGAGAGAGTGCTGAAGTAATCAAGCCCGGAAGCCCAGCGCACGTGACCGCCGAAACGCGGGCTGGTGAGCGGATAGGTGCTCACGAGCGCAGTCCAGAAGGCTATGCGATAACTTCCCTTCGAGAGTGACCAACCTAAAAACCATAACGCCGCCGGAATCAGAAGGAGGGGCAGCGTAACCATCAACTTGAACGCGGTCACAAACGAGAAGAGCTGTGTCTTGGCGAGCAGCGCGACACACCAGAAAAAGAGCGGCGGATAAAAATTCGGGAAAGGCATGCCGCCGAGATGCGCGTTGGTCCAACCGAAGGTGTCAGGGAAAATAGACTGGGCGTAGATTTGCGCAATCCCGTAATGACCGGTTCCATCCCACGCGCGCGGCACTCCCGACTGCCACATGTCGAGCAGCAGGTAGTGGCAAAGAATGATGGGCAGCAGAGTGAGATAGACAATGACGCCGGCAGTTCGGAAAGGACTTAACTGCGCACCGAGTGTCCTGATCTTCCGGACAGTTGGCAGGTACGTCTCGAGGGTCATTTCGTTAAAGGCAATTCGTCAAGCCGTGAGTCAGGATTATTTACCACGGCCTGGAGTAACGTTTTAAAATCCGCGAGCATGCGGGTGATGTGAACCGGCGCGATGCGAACCGGAGAATACTTGATGTTCAGTTCCATGCCGCCGGCGTGTTCTCTCACTCTGACTTCCACACCGCCGTCACCCGAGACCGGACTCGGAATCACGGTAACGTCCAAATTCGTCGATTGCGCTCGACGCGGCCGGTACGCGTTGAAGTCAAAGAAAATATACGGCAGATCCACGAGGCCCTGCGGTATCTGGTAGCTTCCGTCCCTGGTCTTCAACATCTTGGCGATGAGGGAGTACGGAGTCTCCTGATGAGCGTAAGCGCCGAGCACCGTCTCGCGGACTTTTTTGAGCAATCCGCTGAAAGAAATATCGCGCCGGCAATCAGTGCGAAGAACGTGAGTGTTCGCGAACCACCCGATCACATCCTGTGTCTCGACGCGTGTGCGATTCGCAAAGGGAGCAAAGATTCTAATCTTTTCGCGTCCGGTGTACCGGTAGAGCAGTGCCTTCAGCACTCCCATGAGCAACATGTAAAGAGTGACGCTCTGCTGCTGTGCCAGGCGCTGAAGCGATTGGTGCAGCGTCGAATCGATCGTTGCAAACTGCACCTCCATATCCTGAAAGTCGCAGCGTGGAGGAGCAGGATTAGCAAAGGGCAACGCCAGCTCCGGAAACAACTCCACGCCTCTGAATTGTTCCCACCAATAAGCAAACGCCGACTCCAGCGTTTCCCCACGTAACCATTCCCGCTGCCAGCGTGAAAAATCAGAATACTGGATCGACAGTTCAGGCAAAACGCAGGGCTTAGCTTCGGCGACAGAATCGTAAAGCTCCAGGAGATCTCGCAGAAAGATCTGTTTCGATAGTCCGTCGCAAATTATGTGGTGCATGACCGCGCATACAACGTATTCCCGCGGCGCCAACTTGATGCACGTTACGCGTAGCAACGGGCTGCGCCCGATATCCAAAGGTCTTCGTATCTCCTCGTGAATCAGGCGCGACGTCTCCGGCGTTTTTTCTCCTTCACCCAGTTGCTGTAGATCGACGAGGCGAACACGCAACGTTTCCGCCGCGGAGATCACGAGTTTTCGGTTTATCAGAAAACTGGGCTTCCTGCCCGGTGGAGACAGTTTGTTGTTTAGCTTGTGAAGTGAGTTTCGAAAGTCTTCGCTCACCACGGCTTTTCTGATCAACGGCGAGAGACCTCTCCATGACATCACTCGCCTGGTCTTTGGAAAAGCTGTTCGCAAAACTTCATGACGACGAATCAACTCGTTAACCGCCTGCTCCAGCACAGCGTGGTCCAACTCACCACTCACGCGGAACGCGAGTGCTTCGTGTGAAGGTCGAGCCGGCAGGTGGTGCAGATCCTCCCACCATTCACGCAACAGCCACGCTTCCTGCGAAATCGACATCAACGGCTTTGGATCGTCCGCGACACGGGTGATGGGTGGCGCTTCCGTCGCCGACACGAGTTGGTGTTCGATGTAGGCTGCGAGACCGGCGACGGTGGGAATGTCGAAGAGATTGCGCAGCGGCACGGAAACTGGAAACGCAGCACGCAAGCGAGCAATCAACTGCATCGCCAGCAGGGAGTGGCCTCCGATATCGAAGAAGTTGTCGTTTACTCCGACGCGTTCGATGTTAACGAGCCGGCTTACGATACCGGCGACCATCTCTTCAGTCGGCGTACGTGGTCCAACGTATCGAGTCTCGACTTCAGCGCTCGCATGGTCGGGCGGCGGCAGTGCCTGCCGATCGAGCTTGCCGTTGGGTGTGAGCGGCAAACTATTCATCGTCACGAAAGCGGTCGGGATCATGTACGCCGGCAGCCTCTCTCGCAAACTCTGAGTTAACTCGCCGGCGGCTGTGGCGGCGTCATTTGCGGGTACGACATACGCCACCAGTTGCTTCTCTCCGTCAACACCGTCCGACGCGATTACAACACAATCGTTCACGGCTGGATTCCGCTTGAGTGCCGATTCGACCTCGGCAGGTTCGACACGAAAGCCACGGATTTGCACCTGCTGATCGCTGCGTCCTGAAAGCTCGACATTGCCGTCGGAGAGATAACGGCCCAGATCTCCGGTGCGATAGAGTCGATCAGATTCCAGGCTCGTAAATGGGTTGGTGATGAAACGCTCCCGCGTCAGTCGCGTGTCGTCGAGATAACCATGGGCAAGATGCGGACTGCGAACGTAAACTTCACCCAGTTCGCCGATGCCGCAGAGTTTTTGGTCTGTGTTCAAAACCAGCAACTCGACTTCGTCAATTCCCTTGCCGATCGGAGTGCTCTCTTTTTCAGAACTGGTTTCGGGTGGAACGATGTAATAACCAAGGGCGCGCTGTGTCTCCGTTGTTCCATACAGGTTGACGCAAGTGACGGACGGCGCAAGAGCGCGAAGCCGGGCGACGTCGCTTTTTGTCAGAACATCACCAACTACAAATGCATGTCGCAGCGATGAGATTTCGCAACTCTCCGCGGCCGTCTGAGTCAACAGACGGATCATCGGCGGCGTCAGATTGCAGGCAGTGATACGCTCCTGGTCCATCCATTCGGCCAGCCCGCCGGGAGTTCCAATCTCTTCCTGATCCGGAATACACAAAGCCGCGCCGAGTTGTAGAGGCGTAAAGATGTCGCGCTGCAGCGGATCGTGCGACAGATTCGACAACATACTGAACCGATCGATGTCGTCGATCTTGAACGTGCGGGCGATCCATGCGCCGTAGTGACTCAGCGACTGGTGCCGGCCAAGAATGCCTTTCGGTTCTCCAGTCGAACCGGAAGTAAACGTGAGACACGCAATGTCATCAGGTCCGGTGTCGATTGCGGGGTCGTCAACGGAGTAATTCGCCAACACATCCGCATTGCGCGAGAGTGTTAGCCGGATATTTGGTGTGAGACTTTTGACTCTCTCTTCGATCGCCGGAGAGATCGCGCCGGCGGCTTGAACTTGCAGCCACGCGCGTGGTTTCGCAAGGTTCAGATACTCAATCACGCGCGGATCCGGATGAGCCGGATCGAGAACGCAAAAGACCGCGCCTGCTTTCAGTGTTCCGAGAATGGCCCAGGCCAGCGACGCGCTGCGATGACCGTAAATCGCCACAATATCGTGCCGCTTAATTCCGTGCGCGAGTAAACAGGTTGCGAGTTGATTGCTCCGAGCGTCCAGCTCTGCGTACGTGAACGTCTCTCGCGCATCTTTCACGGCAAGATGATCGGGCCAATGCCGGGCGTTTCGCGTGAAGAGTTCCTGAACAGATCCCTGCCAGCTCGAGTCGATCGACTTTGACGGATCGGGCAGCAACTCCGCCGCCTTCGGAGTGACGAGTGAAAACTGTGAGATCCTCTTCGACGGCTCACGCACGATCTGCAAACACAAAGAACGCATCTGCTCGAGCAGTTCGGCTATAAAGACTTCATCGAAGAGATCCGGGTTGTAGATTATCCTCAGACGAATCCCTGCCGGACCTTCCACCACGTAGAGCGTCAAATCAAACTTCGAAAGCAAAGGAGTCGGCACATGCTCGATGTCGATTCCCGGCAGCCGCATCTCCTCGATCTCATAACTCAACAAATTCAGGTAAACCTGGAAAATCGGCGTGTGTGACTGATCGCGTTTTGGTTTCAGACATTCGATTATCTTCTCGAGTGGAACTTCCTGATGTGCATAGGCACTCAAGCACATGTCTCGCGTTCGCCGCAGCAGTTCGCGAAACTCCGGATCGCTGCGAAGATCGGCGCGCAAAACGACTGAGTTGATAAAGAAGCCGATCAAATCCTCCAGCTCTTTTCGATTCCGTCTCGCCACCGGCGCGCCCATCACAACCTCTTCCTGTCCACTCAGCCGTGACAACAAGAGCGCAAAAGCAGCCGCGAGCGTCATGAACATCGTCACGCCTTCGGCACGATTAAACTTCCGTAACGCATCTGCCGGCTCCTGGTCCAACCTCACGGTCAAAGCCGCCTCGCCACTTCGCTGCACCGCCGGCCGCGGCCGCGCCAAAGGCAACTGCAACAACGGCGGCGCGCCTGCCAACTGGTCACGCCAATAGTCGACTTCCTTCGCCAGCACCTCGTCCGTGAGTTGCTCTCGTTGCCAGGCTGCGTAGTCGGCGTATTGAACGGAAGGCTTCGGTAAAGATGAAGACTCGCCCTTGAGAAATCCGGAATAAAACGCGGACAATTCGCGCCAGAGAATCGCAATGGACCACCCGTCACTGATGATGTGGTGCATCGTCAAAACGAGAATGTGCTCTCGATCGTTCAGCCGTAACAGAGTGACTCTGAAGAGGGGGCCACGCGAGAGATCGAAGGAGTGTAAAGCTTCCTTTGCCGCGAGTTTCTTTGCTTCTGTTTGACGTTCGTCCGGAGGGAGTGTTTCGAGATCGATGATGTCTAACGGCGAAGGTCTCGGCGGATGGATAATTTGTCGTGGGCGGCCGTCGAGAGACGTAAATGTTGTGCGAAGTGCTTCGTGCCGTCGCTCGATCTCAGACAGAGCAGAATTCAGGGCGTCGACGTTCAAATCACCAGTCAAACGCATTGCGGCGGCAAGATTGTATGCCGGGTTACCGGGTTCGAGTTGATCGAGCAGCCACAACTGTTGTTGCGCAAACGAGAGCTTCAGATCGCTTCTATCGTCGAGGCGCGGGATGAGCGTGGAGAGAGAAAGGTCGATTCCCTCCTCTGCCATCTGCTGCTCCAGGAGCTTCAGTTGTGCGGCGGACAGCTCAATCATTTCGTGCTTTGGCTTAACGTTGAGGCAAACTCGAGACGAGGGAAAATGATAACACGGCTGAGAGTTGTTTAAAGTCGTGCCGCAGACACACAAAAGCCCCAGACGATTTGTCTGAGGCTTTTGTGACTTGTGTGCTTTTTGTGGCTTAACTTTAGTTTCGGAGCGGCTTATTACTCGCAATCTCGCGTCTAAACTGGTCACGCACAAGCTGCCACGCGCGCGACCTCCGATCAAAATGGAGACGTTTGACGCCGTGCGCCAATCCCAGCAACTGCAACGCGCGAATTCCCATCCAGTTCAAATCGAATTCGTACCAGCGCACGCCGTGACGCGCTGAGGTTGGATGAGCATGATGATTGTTGTGCCATCCTTCGCCGAAGGTCAGCATCGCAACCCACCAGCTATTACGCGAGTCGTCACCGGTCTGAAATCGCTGCTTGCCCCACAAGTGTGTGGCCGAATTGACGAACCACGTCGAATGAAGAGCAAACACCAGGCGGAGGGGAACTCCCCAAAGCATTACGCCCCAACCGCCAAATACCAGGAGCAGTATGCCCACCACGGCGAGAGGAACAAAGTAAAAGTTCGCAAGCCAACGATAGTAGCGGTCCTTTACCAGGTCTGGCGCATAGCGCTTGAGTGCCTCGGGCTCATGATTCTGGATAGTGCCGAACAATATCCAGCCCATGTGCGACCACAAACCTCCGTGGCGCGGCGTATGCGGATCGCCTTCGCGGTCAGTGTGGGCGTGATGTATGCGGTGCGTTACCACCCATGTAAGTGGTCCACCCTGGAGAGCTATCGTGCCGCAGGTCACCAGGAAGTATTCGACTACCTTTGGGCATTTGTAACCGCGATGCGTGAGCAGCCGGTGATAGCCCATCCCGATGCCGAGACTCCCGCCAACCCAGTAAAGAACGATGAAGGCAATCACCGCAGGCCAGCTCCAGAAAAACAGAGCGGCGACGGCGCCAATATGCGCCACGATCAGAAAAATTGTATTGCCCCAGTTGATGTGACGACGCCACGGTAAAGCTTTTTCTACGTTCATTTGAAATTCCCTTGTTTAAAACAACTTTCGGCAGTGATCGCATCTCTGTGCAACCAGTTCGTTTCCGCCTTTGCCATCTAACCACAAACAGGCGCGGAAAAGAGTGGTTGCGCAGAGAAATTACAAAACTGCGACACTGCCGATTATCGTCCGCGTTGCGGACGGAAGGAGCGAACTCCTCCTCTGTTTGATCGTCCAAAAGGCACAAACGCTTTTCCGGCAGTCGATACCGCCGCTTGGCGTCCGCCAAAACCCTCTGGAACGATGCGCTTTACCGGTTGTCCGATCAATCGTTCGATTGCCCTCATCGACAACTCGTCGACGGGTGTGACGATCGTAATCGCCTTGCCCTGCTTCCCTGCTCTGCCCGTGCGACCAACTCTATGCACGTAATCTTCGGGAGCGTCAGGCACGTCAAAATTGATTACGTGTGACACGGCATCTACGTCCAGGCCGCGCGCGGCAATATCCGTAGCTACCAGCACGCGCGAAGTGCCGTCGCGAAATTCGCGTAACGCGGCTTCGCGTTGTGGCTGACTGCGATCGGCGTGAATTCGATTCACGCTGTGATTGCGCGCCTTGAGAATGTGCGACAGGCGTTCAGAACCGCGTCGAGTGCGCGTGAAAACAAGCACCTTATCCAGCGCTTCCTTCTCGTTCTCTCGCTCGAGTAGGTCGAGCAGGAGTGCCGTTTTGTTCTCGAGCGAAACTAAATACGCCGACTGTTCAACCATCTGCGCCGCACGGCCACGCGTGTTTGCTTCAACCAGCTTTGGTTGTCGCATCGTCGTGCGTGCGAGACTTTCAATACTCGAAGACATTGTGGCCGAGAACAACAGCGTCTGTCGTTTTACCGGCAACTTTGCGAGCACGCGGCGGATAGCCGGCAGGAAGCCCATGTCCAGCATGCGATCGGCTTCATCAAGAACAAGCACTTCGACCATGGACAAATCGATCGCTGCGCGTTCTACGAGATCGAGCAAGACGACCTGGTGTAGCGATGACGATCGTCGCCCTGCGACGGAGGTCCGCGATCTGTGTCCGAATGTTCGCGCCGCCGATCACGAGAACGCTGCGATTAGCTTTCACGTGATTGAGTTCGGTGTAGTTCTTTTGTATTTGCAGTGCGAGCTCGCGCGTGGGTGCAAGCACAAGCACACGAACGCCGGGCCGGTTTGTTTCGCAAATCCTCTGAATGATTGGCAGAAGAAAAGCAGCAGTCTTGCCGGTGCCTGTTTCGGCACAGCCGATTACGTCTTCACCTTTCAAAATCGTCGGTATAGCTTTGGTTTGTATCGGGGTCGGATCTGTATATCCGAGAGATTCGCAGGCGCGTAATTGCGCATCTGCCAATCCTAGTTGAGAAAAATTCATTAGGTTCCTTCTTGTGTATGCGACTGCTCACATGAGTTTGTCGCCAAATATTCAACGGATGTCCGGGTTGATTGAATCAACCCGGAGATCCGATCACGTGTTTCCCGCTGATTGTTACCAGCGTGGCTCAGAGCCATAACCGCCACCATTGCGACTACCGCCGCCGCCGCGATTACCGCCGAATCCACGTCCGCCGCCGCCGCCACCGCTCCGATTTTCGCGCGGTTTGGCTTCGTTGACTTTCAACGTGCGTCCGCCGACTTCCTTGCCATTGAATTGTTCAATAGCTGAAGCGGCTTCCTCCGCAGTGGACATTTCGATGAAGGCGAAGCCTCTCGAACGTCCGGTGTCGCGGTCTTCAACAACGCTTGCTGATTCAACTGTTCCGGCTTGACCGAACAAATTCTGCAGCTCCTGGCTGGTGGTCTGGAAAGCTAGGTTTCCAACATAGAGTTTCGTTGACATAGAGATATACCTTTCCCCTTTTCGGGAATTCTAAGAAGCTGCGAATCGGATGGACTTCGGCGAAACGGTTGCCGTACGAAGGACCGGGTTCGGATGCTCTGAAAGGAGCGGCTTCGAATGTGAAAACAAGCCTGCTCTCGAACTATCCAAAACGCCAGCGCTAATCGTTTTATGCGCGGGGCGCATCACCGTCGATGCGCGAGAGAAGGATTAACCGGAGCCTATGATGCCCTATGGGACGGCCCAGTTGCAAGCCGATTACGACATGACAGCACCGAAGTAGTGATGAATATCGGAACTTAGTGGTGATGAATATCGGAACTTAACGCTGAAAGCGTTCGCTAATTTCAGCCCGGGGTTGCTTCAACCCTGGGTAAAGAACCATCACTCTGTTTTCAACTCTGAAAGAGTTAATACCACAAGGCCTAATGCTTTCAGCGTTCAATTCTTTATCTTTCGTTACGCCCCGGGGTTGAAGCAACCCCGGGCTCAAATTAGTTAACGCCTTCAGCGTAATTCAAACGAACGACGGCCCGGGGAAGCCCCAAAAGGCACGGAATAATTTTACTGTGGTATACTCCGCAGCGCATTTTTCAGTTCTTTAAGACCACTCGCGACATCAGGATTCGTATCCAACGTCCTCCTTCCTTGTGCCGTCTGTTTGTTTTCAAAACCTGACTATGCCGGGGATCCTGATGCTCAGTCATTAACGACATTTCAACGCAGGCGGACGAACGAACTATGAACGGATTGCGAATGTTCATCAAGCCGGACCATAGAGGCCCGATCGAAACAAATATTTTCTACAGCCAGCGGAGCAATGGTCCCATATATCGCTGGCGTTATGAAGAAACTTCCGAGCGGTGGAACGCGGCGCGTGTGGATGTTTCCGACTGGAGTTCGCACGAGTTGTGTACTGCCCGCTGGCACTCCGTCCCGCAACAGCTCAAGGCGCAGTTGAACGAACACTACATCGAGTAGTCTCTCTCCTGCCTAGCCCGCCCACGCAATATATTTCAGCTACAGCATATATCCTTAGTCGACAATATATCCCAGATGTGGTAAAGATGTGCCTCGTCTTATGATTGTGCCTCGTCTCGATAAATTGCTGGCCATTGAAAATCGCACCTTTTATTGGCTGGCGAAGGAGACCGGCGTTAGTCATACAACGTTGTGGCGGCTAAAAAAGGGCAAGTCGGTTGGTATCAACTTCGAGACGCTGGAGAAGATCTGTCGCGCCTTGAGATGCCAACCCGGCGATGTTCTTTTCCTTACAAACGATAAAACTCTTCCCCCGCGTAAAACTGAGAAAAACGGCCGGAAATCCTAAGCGCAGCTCAGCTTCCGGAATAGCAAGTGAAGTAACGGCGTTGATTCGCGCCGCAGATAAAAAACTATTTACCAGGTTAACGCGGTTGTGTATCGCGGCTTGAACGTCCAGAACTCCAAAAACAGCAGGGGACAACCATGAGAATCTTACTTTACAACCCGGACAACGGAGTGACGCGCAACTTCATGCCGCACCTGTGGATGTTTCTACTCAAGTCACTGACTCCGCCGGAACATGAAGTTTTACTGATCGACGGCAACGCGAAGCCGATGAACGAGAAGCAACTCGTCGACTATGCACGCGAACAAAAAATCGGGCTCGTCGGCATCGGCGCAATGACGCGAATGATCGCTCGGGCTTACGACGTTGCCGACGCGTTTCGCGCCGCCGGCATTCCCGTCGTCATGGGCGGCCCACACGTTACTGAAATACCTGACGAGGCTCTCGGCCGCGACGGCGGACCCAAACACGCCGATGCCGTTGCACTCGGCGAAGCCGACGAAACGTGGCCCCGGATCGTGGAAGACGCCGCGAACAATTGCCTCAAGGAGATCTACGAACCCGTCGATGACGCGGGAAAAGAACGAAAGCCAAGCCTCAAGGATTACCCCGTAATTCCCTGGGACACTATCGAGCTCGATCAATTCAACTTGATTCCGAAGGTGTTTCGCCGTTTTGCCGAGCGACAGGGTTCCGGCTGGAAGTACCTGAACATGATGCCGATTGAATCGGGTCGCGGTTGTCCTTATGGTTGCGAGTTTTGCACCGTGACTGGATTCTTTGGAGACTCGATTCGCTTTCGGACCAACGAAAGCGTCGTCAATGAGATGTTATTGCTGAAGGACCGAGCTCGCAGAGAGCGCGGAAAAGTCTCCGTGTTCTTTATCGACGACAACTTCGCCATCAACATCAAACGAACCAAGTCACTGCTCAGAGATATCATCGCCGCGAGGGCTCAGATGCCCTGGACTGCGCAGATCAGCGCCAACCTTTTGCGTGATGAAGAACTGGTCGATTTGATTGCCGAGTCGGGCGGAAAATGGATTTTTATCGGGATGGAATCTCTTGACGAGGCAAATCTTTCCGATGTGAATAAATCCTTCAATAAACCCGCGGAATATGCTGCGGTGCTGAACCGCCTCGCCAAACGAAATATCTATGCGATCACTTCATTCATTCTCGGTCTCGATAACGACACGCCCGGCATAGCAGATCGCACGCTTCAGCAGATCGAAGAGTGGCCGCCGGTGCTGCCGGTTTTCAGCCCGCTCACTCCACTGCCGGGCACTCCGCTCTATTCAAGATTGCAGACTGAAGGACGTTTGACCAGGCCGAAGCACTGGTTGAATTTTGCGCCCTACAAAATGTCGCACACGCCTTTGAAGATGAGCATTGCGGAGGTGCACAAAGAACTCGATACGGCGTGGCGAATGTCTTACAAGCCGGAACGTAATGAAAACGTGCTCGAACGGCTGCGCTCAAACGGCCTGGATACACGTGTCATGCACTTCCTGATGCGGCTTTTCTTCCGCGGCATCTATGTTCCGCAGATGACGAAAAGAGCCTGGCTTGATGTAATCTTCCAAAACCGCAGATCGATCTTCAAGTTGGTGCGACAGGGAATCACCAAATACAGCCAGGCGAGAAACAGAATCAAGTCATTAAACTCGCCAGCACCCCAGCGCAGCACAAAAGCATAGCGATTTTTGCGAGCGCATCCGAGCTTCGGTGTGGCGGTGCAGGTAACTTTTCAGGCAAGTTCGTGAACCGTTTCTTCAAATTAAGAAACGGTTGCTCCAGCCAAAAGTACGATGCCGCTGCCAGTGTCACTGTAAGCAGGAAGGCCAATACCAGGCGGCCTGTAAAATCAATCGGAATTCCAAGTAGGGGAATGAACACCAGCTTCGCCGTCAGCGCCAGCGCAAACAGGTGAAAGACGTATAAGCCGTACGAGATGCGGCCCAGATAGATCAGCCACGAGAACCCGCGAGTCTGCAAGAGCCGGGCATCCGACCGAAGAAACGCGACTAACAACATCACACTCGCCAGAGCGGAAGCCGCGTAGGTGGCGATGCTCGTTGGACCATCCTGGCTCAAATACCTCGCTACCAGCCAAAAACCTGCCACGCCAACTCCAGCCAACAAGAGCCGGAGAGCAATTTTTATTTGTGGCGCATGCCCGCCGAGAGTGAACGCGAGAATAGCGCCGAGAGCAATGGGATCGAGTCGCGCCAGCGTGTTACACCAAACTCCCGGATGTTCTACGCCATACAACGCCAGGAAAATCCGTGTTGCGAGTGCCACTCCCAGTAAGGCAAGGGCGAGCTGCTTGATGCGGTGAACTCCGAAGAGCAACAGTAACAACGGCCAGGCGAAGTAGAACTGCTCCTCGACCGATATGCTCCATAAAGGATTGGCGACCGAGAACGGAAGCCCGTTGGTCGCACACACCCAGTTCCCAAAAAACAAGGCAAACGAAACTATGTATACAGGTCCGAAATTTTCTTTGGGAAAGATCGACGGCATTATAAATACGGTGGCGGCGAGGAATGTGAAATAGAGCGGCCAGATACGCAACGCGCGCCGAACGTAAAACGCAGAAATGCTAAACGTGCCTCTCTTCGCATACTCACGAAGCAGGAGTTCAGTGATCAGGTACGAACTCAAAGTAAAGAACAGGTCTACTCCGTAAGCGCCGGCCTCTTTTGCAGTGAGCAGCCAGTGCGTAACGGTTGGTGATAATCCCGCAGCGAGGTAAGCGGCGGCCTCGCGCGGGAGGGCATGATGCAGGAACACCGCGAGAAACGCGAGGAACCGGAGCACGTCCAGTTCAGGATGATAGAAGACGGGGGGACGTTCAACTTCCGGACCTCTCCGGAAGTTTAAGAACTTTGTCGGGTAGTTCATTTTTTGCCTCGAGCACGGGCAGCCGGGTACTTACACCACTAACCCTCTAATTTTTCAGGCACTCCTCCTTCATTCTCGAAGAATAAAAAAGAGCGGACGACCACCATCGGTCGTCCGCCCCACGTAGGATGCCCATCGTCGATCCTGCTGACGATCCTTGTTCATTAACGCTTCCGGTGCGTTTTTAAAAACTTCAAATAATCGCGTCGCAGTCGGGTCCGGAATTGGCGAAGACTACACCGCCGTTGTTCTCATGTCATCCGAGATTGCTGCCTTTTTTAGATGGCAGGATCTTGTACTATGCGTATGGCAGCTTTCTCCCGCGCCATCACGCTTTGCTCGCTTCTTCCGGTGGCCAATCGGCTGCGGCGACCTTTTGCCGGATCAGAAAGTCGCCGGTGGGAACCTGTTGTTGCGCATCCTGTTCGTGCGTAGTTTCAGCCGCTGCTTTGTAAAAGTCCTGCCAGTATTTTGCCGACTGCCAAATAGCTTCCGGACAACTTGTTGCGGATGCCAGACCCGGGGTCAGTTCGATTCCGGCCATGCCGTAAACTGTTTCGACAAAGACGGCGCTTGGCAATCCTAATCCTTCGGCGAGAGGATTACTTCCCTTCGCGGCAATCCAGATGAAACTAAGCCACGGCAACATCAACGTCGGTAAGTCGACGATATTGCGTTGCGCTGGTTTCTTCTTCTCTCGATCGCCCGTGATCAATTTAGCGTTGTCGAGGATCATCTGCTTGTCGGTAGTGAATTTGATCACCGCGATATTTGGAAACCGCGCGGGGTCGTCATAGTCCGCCATGTTGCAAGCCTGCACACCATTACGGGTAGCAATGTCGGAAGCTTCGCCACAGAGTTCGAGGGGCACGGATAGAAAAGTCTTCTGGTCGAGCAGGATTCCTGCAAGCGACCAGCAGCTTGGTTTCATGTCGGCGCGTGCGTGCGACTGAGCAACGCGGATACGAAAATGTGAGACGGCGGCGCCACCAAGCAACAGTAAGCCCTCAGTGGCTTTGACCCGCTTGAGCCAGGCGATGTTCGTTTCCTGCGGTTGCGCCTGGGCCGCCGACTTCGTTAGGGCGAGTGTTCTTGCTTTTCCCTTTGTCGGTTTTGGACCAGGCGCCGGGGTCTCGACCAGAAACTCATTCGGCTTCGTTGCGTTCGAGGGACGAATAGATAACATGTGTGCTCCTTCAAATTAGTTCGAAAGATTTGCCGATGGTCTTTCCTTGTAGCTGCAGTCCGCTCTTGATGATGGGCCAGAATTTAACGGCCATCTCCGCGCGCTGCGCACTGGGTGCGAGGAACTCGAGAGTAAGAAAGTGATTATGCTTTAAAGAGAACTCGGGCTCTGAAGTGATCGAACCAAACACGTGGGGGGCCTCCTCATAGTCACCTCCACCTTTAGGAACCAGTTGCATGGGTGATGAGATAACTTCGATTAACTTGGTGCCCAGCTCCGGACGCAGGGTTGCGATGGAAATCCGGCCGAAGTGAACGTCGCCGGTCAGAATCACTACACTGTGTTTCGCCGCACGAAGATGTTGGATTAGTTGCGTGTACTGTTCAGTAAAATCCGGTAATCCCCAGTCCTTGAAGTTGCCCATCAGCCCGGCTTGTTTTGAAAATAAAGGTTGGCCCAGCACCAGGCAACCTGGGCCATTCAAGTTTCGCAGCCACGTGCCGATAGCCTGCAGATCCGCCGGCGGCATGAGGTTGCCGCGAGCACGTTCACGAAAGAAGCGGGTTTCTGCGATACAAAATGATAGCGGCGCAACGTCAAAAGTTAACGGTGGCCTGGGATGGGTTGGCGGATCGGTCTGAAAAATCTGGTAAAGCTCGCGCGCGATCTTGAACCACCGTTTTCGTTGACTGTCCGAAACCGCCAGCAGCGGAACATTGAAACCACGATCCGGAGCGTTGTTCCAAAACTCGTGATCGTCCGAACTGAAGTAGTTGGCGTTGTTTTTGAGGAGACGGTGAAAGCCTCCGGCGGAAGTCATCTGCGACCAGGTGTCAGCGTATGTCTTGAACGATCTCGCTTTGAGCCAGCTCTCACCACGCAAAGGATTCAGAAAATCCTGAAACGGATTGTCGAGATACACCTGGTCGCCGCACAGGATTTTTATGTCGGGGCGCGCGTCGTGAGGAAGCTGGTTGAACGTTTGACCGACAGCACCGACAGCGTCTTCTCTCGCGTAAAAGCAGGAACCCAACAGGACCGTAAAAGCGCGTTCAGGCTTGGCAGGCAAGCGCTCCGGAAGCGTCGTGACAACTCCGTCCGCTTGCAGATGCCCACCGACGCGCAGCACGAGTGTGTAAGCTGTGCGTGGAGACAAATTGGTCAGGACCACTCGCTGATAGCGAATGGTTCTCTCGCCGTCGTCAGTAGCGAAGTCTTTCCACCCGCCGGGCAATGGCAAGCTATTCGATCCATAATCGAGTACGGTCTTCGCCGGATCGAATGTCTGATCGATCGCGGCGATCCAGATCGTCGCTTGATGTGATTGCACTTCGTTTGGAACTATGAGAAAGCTCATGGCACTACTCGCGCGTCGTCGATAATCGCACAGGCGTGTCAAAGTTAAGCCGGCATGGATCATTGCGTCCGGATTTTTTTCGCGCGTCGCGCATTGCAGCAGAAAGAGTTCTTTCGTCCAGTTTTGCGAGTGCACACTCGTACTCAGCGAGATGCTGCTGAAGGAGTTGAACGTTCAACTGCAACCGCGCCACATCCTCCTGGCTGACGCCGCGCGAAGTCGCGCCCGAGATTCGAGACTGCTGTTCGAGAGTTCGCACACTCGTATCGAGAGTATAAATGCGCTGCTCCAGTTGGGTCATGCGGCTTTCCAAACGTATAACATCCTGTTGCGGAGACGGATCAGGACCAGTTCGAGCAGCGGAAGTTATGTTTGCCAAACCTAAACCCGAAACTAAACCAATGACACACACCAATAGCGCCGAACGCGTGCTCTGATTCTTGAATTGCATGAACTCACCTCTTTAGAACTGAAGTTTTAAGAGAGATTAGTATAAATGGACTTTCTTCCAGGATCACAGCGAAGCATGAACAGCTCCGACGTTATTTCACAACGGCTCCAAAATCAGAAACTCTCGACGCCGGAGTTCAGGCAGCCCGTCGACGTTGTGCGCTGGTTCGGCGCGGTGCAGGCACAGGACTTCAAGGCCGCGAAATGGGCGCTCGGGCTGAGAATGCGTCGGGCGACGAATGCATCGATAGAAGCGACTTTCAACGAGGGCCGGATACTTCGCACACACCTCATGCGGCCTACCTGGCATTTCGTCGCTCCTGATGATATTCGCTGGCTGTTACAACTGACGGCGCCGCGCGTAAACCTGAAATGTGGTCCAAACTACCGCAAGTACGAGCTCGATGCGACGATCTTCAAACGAGCCAACCGCATCCTGACAAATGCGTTGAAAGGCGGGAAGCACCTCACACGTGCGGCTCTCAAGACCAGGCTTAACCGCGCCGGCCTGGAGGCGGATGACGCTATCAGGCTCGCACACATTTTCCTGCGTGCTGAACTGGACGGAGTTGTTTGCAGTGGTCCACTGATTGGTAAACAGTTTACGTATGCGCTGCTCGAAGAACGTGTGCCTGCAACGAAGCCGCTGACACGCGAACGAGGCCCTCGCGAAACTGACGCAACGGTATTTCACGAGTCATGGACCGGCAACGTTGCAGGATTTTGTCTGGTGGTCAGGACTGACGATGGCCGACGCCAAACACGGCATCGCCCTCGTTCACAGCGAGATCAGAGAAGCGTTGCTCGAGGAAAAGTCTTACTGGAGCGCGCGAACAGCGCGCACGCTCGCGACGCCGCATTCGGCTCATCTGCTGCCTGCTTTTGACGAATACGCCGTTGCTTACAAGGATCGGCAAAGACTCTTCGAACTCGATCATCCGAAGTCGCTAACGACCCCGATGGGACTGCTTGGTCCAACGGTTATCGTGGATGGGAAAGTGGTAGGCGCCTGGACTCTCACAAACGACAAAGACTCGACGACAATCACACTGAACCTGGGAAGGTCATTAAAGAAGCCGGAGAAACTGGCGGTCGCGAGAGCGGCTGAGCGATACGCGGAGTTTCTCAGGTGAATCGAACCCTGTCGTTCACGTAAGTTGCGTACCCTTCCGCCGGGACAACACTGCCTTGATCTCACTGACGATCGAGAGTGCGATCTCTTCAGGCGTTTCAGCCCCGATATCCAGGCCCACCGGCGCATGCAGCCGGCGCAGATAAGAATCCGCCAACCGCTTGTCGGCCCCGGAAATCTCCGTCAACAACCGTTCCGTTCGTTGTTTTGGACCAAGGCATCCGAGGTATCGCAGGTGCAGCGGCAGCAGGTTTCGCAGAAGTTCGAGATCGTGCAGGTAGTTGTGCGTCATCAACACCGCGATCGTACGTTCAGATAACGCGACTTGCGTCATCACATCTTCCGACCGGCAGAGCAGAACTGTGTCTGCACGGCTGAAGCGTTCAAGACTGGAGACGCGCGCACTCGTATCAACAACCGTCACATGCCAACTCAAGCTCTTTGCCAGGTTAACAACCGGCAAAGCATCGTAACCCGCGCCAAAGATCACCAGGCGCGTGCGCGGTTGTATGACTTCCAAAAATACATCCATATAACCGCCCGGCACTTCGCAACGCTCGACACTCGACTCGAACAAACCTTCGGGTCGGACCATCGCACAGGCTCCGAGCGTCGCCTCGATAGTGCCCGCCACATCAAACACCGTCGCAATCGCGCCGCACGTCTTCACTTTCAGAACAAGCCGCGAGCAAACGCATTACGCTCACTGGTAGCAGGCTCAATCAGAACGTGAACGATGCCATTGCAACCCAGCCCCAGCCCCCAAACGATGTCGTCCTTGTTTGTCGTATCGTACTTCACCACCACAGGTTTTCCGGTTAGCATCACCTTCCGCGCACGCTCGACCACATCGCGTTCCAGGCAACCGCCACTCAAAACTCCCGTGGCCTCGCCGTTCTCCTTTATAAACATGCGCGCACCCGGACGCCTGTACGCAGATCCTTCCACCCGAACAATGGTCGCAAGCGCACCACGCTCTCCCGGCGCCAGATCTCGAAAAGCCGCCACGATCGATTGCAACTCACTCATCATTCAACTCCAGCCATGCACACAAAGCACAGATTTTGACCCGATACTCCTCTTTATTAAGTTTGTGTTCTTTGTGCCTTCTTGTCGCTATAACAATTTGTCTAGCGTGATTGGAAGTCTTCGAATGCGCTTCCCTGTGGCGTGGAAAACCGCGTTAGCAACAGCCGCCGCGACGCCGACGTACGAAACTTCTCCGATGCCCTTCGCACCGAGGGGATTAACTTTATCGTCGCGCTCTTCGACAAAGAATGTCTCAATCGAAGGCACGTCGGCATTGACCGGAACGTGATACTCACCAAAATTCGCGTTGACATACCGGCCCATGCGATGGTCCATCACCGTTTCTTCCATCAAAGCCATCCCGAGTCCGCCGACGATCCCGCCGCTCAACTGGCTGATTGCAGTCTTCTCATTCACGATCCGGCCTGCCCCACAAGCCGAAACAACACGCGTCACACGCAAAATTCCCAGTTCCACATCAACACGCAATTCGAGAAAGTGCGCGCAGAATGCATGCATCGAGTATTTTTTATTCTCATCGCCCGGTTTTGAATCGACCGTGGCTTCGATCGAGTCCATGCCGTTGCGGCGCAAAATCTCCGTATAGCTTTCCGCGCGCGCGGTGTCGCTCTTGAGCACGATGCGGCCATCGGCAAACGTCACCTGTTCCACGGTTGCGCCACGCAAAGGCGAACGATCGTCGTTACTCGCAAGCGCCAGCAGTTTTCCCCTCACTGCCGAACCTGCTTCAAGCACGGCCGAGCCGACACTCGCCGTCGTACCTGAACCACCGTGCACCGATCCTTTCGGCAAACTCGAATCGCCCAGTTCCGACCGCACCCGACTCAGATCCATCGCGAGCGCTTCCGCGCCGACGATCGCCATCATGGTCCAGGTTCCCGGCCCCATGTCACTGGCGGACGACTGCACCACCGCCGTACCGTTGCTAAAGACGCGCGCTCGCGCACTCGCCGGCATGCGAAACATCGGGTAAGTGCCGGTCGCCATTCCCATTCCAACAAGAAAACGGCCGTCGCGCATCGAGCGCGGCTCGAGTGTGCGGCGCGACCAGCCAAACACTTCCGCGCCGCGCTGGTAACACTCAAGCAGCAACTTGCTGGACCACGGCAAACCGTGCTCGGGATCGACCTTCGCGTAGTTGCGGATACGCAGCTCGAGGGGATCGATCTTCAACTTGTAAGCCAGCTCATCCATCGCGCTATCGAGCGCAAACACTCCGGAGGATTCACCCGGGCCACGCATGTAGAGTGGCGTCTGAATGTTGCCCCGCACGAGACGATACTTCGTGATGCAATTCGGACTCGCGTACAGCATGCGCGACGCGTTCACCAAACTTTCCGTGTTCTCTTCGTAAACGGACGTTTGCGCGTAGCCCTCGTGAACAATCGCGGTCAGTTGTCCATCGCGGCTCGCGCCGAGCGCCACACGCTGCACGGTGTAGGGACGATGTCCATGCGAACTAAACATCTGGTTCCGTTTCACGACGAGCTTAACCGGACGCCGAACCGCACGCGCCGCGAGGGCCGCGACAACCGGATGCGACCACGGACGCAACGACGAACCAAACGCACCGCCGACAAACGGCGAGATCACGTGTACGTCTTCCTCGCGCAGACCAAACACAAGCGCAACGTGCGCCTGAGTGTTTGGCACCCATTGCGTCTTGTCGTGGAGCGTGAGCTTGTTGCCGGACCATTCGGCAATCGTCGAGAGCAGCTCCATCGGATTGTGATGTTCGATCGGAATCGTGTACGTCTCGTCGATCGACACCTCGGCTTTACGCAACGCATCCGGATCGCCACGCACGACGTCCGCGGGACGGCCTGTCGGCGGCTCTTTCATCAATCCTTCCTGCGGCGGGAAAGCGCGAGTCATCTCTTCTTCCACACTCGTTACGTGCTTGCGTTCGTCGTAAGCAACGCGAACGAGTGTGGCCGCGTGTTCAGCCTGCTCGAGCGACTCGGCGACGACGATCGCGATCGGCTGGCCGTTGAAATAGATCGTGCTGTCCTGTAACACCGGCAACGAACGTCCGAATACCGGCGCGACATGGTCGTCGTTGGTTTGCGGTCGCTCGGGGAAACGGAGTTTCGGTGCGTTCAAATGCGTGATCACCGTGAGCACGCCGGGCGCATCCTGCGCGGGTTTGGTATCGATCGAACGGATACGTCCGTTTGCGATCGTGCTCATCACGAGAACGCCATGCGCTAAATTCGCGACCTTAAACTCGGCCGCATAACGCGCACCGCCAGTCACTTTCAAACGCCCGTCAACACGCTCGACAGGTTTGCCGATCGCCGGTCTCACTTCCGTATTCATGCTGTTCCCCCACTGTTGGCGGCGATTGTCAGTGCACGAACAATCGCGCGCCGGCCCAACTCGATCTTGAATCGATTGTGTTCGGTTCCCGTTGCGCTTTGCATTTCGGCTTCGGCTGCTCTTCTGAAAACTGTTTCGTCCGGCCGCTGTCCTTTCAATGCAGCTTCCGCTTTCGCGGCGCGCCAGGGTTTATGGGCTACGCCGCCCAACGCCACACGAGCCTCGTTGATCAAACCGTTCCGGATGTCGAAAGCAGCCGCGACTGACACGAGAGCAAACGCGTACGACGCGCGATCGCGAACCTTGAGATAGTAAGAGTGATCCGCAAAAAGATTTGCCGCAGCCGGCAAGTCGATCGCGGTGATGAGCTCGTCGCGCTTGAGATTCGTATCGATCTGCGGCGTATCACCCGGCAAGCGATGAAACTCCGCAAACGGAATGCTTCGTGCTCCCTGTGGTCCTTCCACCTGGACAACTGCGTCGAGCGCGGCGAGCGCCACGCACATGTCCGACGGATGCGTCGCGATGCATTGCGGGCTCGTGCCGAAGATTGCGTGAATGCGGCTGAAGCCTTCGAGCGCTCCACAACCGGAGCCCGGTTGGCGTTTATTGCAGGGCATCGCGGTGTCGTAGAAGTAATAACAACGTGTGCGTTGCATCAGGTTACCGCCGTTCGTCGCGGCATTTCTCAGTTGCGCACTGGCGCCCGCGAGAATCGCCTGCGAGACGAGCGGATAACGTTCGCGCACCAGACGGTTGTTCGCCGTATCGCTGTTCTTCGCGAGCGCGCCGAGCCGCAACCCTCCGTCACGTTCGACAATACGCGCGAGTTCGAGACGATTAATGTCGACGAGACGGCCGGGCTGCTCGACGTTTTCCTTCATCAGGTCGATCAGATTCGTGCCACCCGCGATAAAACGCGCGTTCGGCTGCGCGATAGCCTGAATCGCGGCTTGCTGATTAGCAGCACGTGTGTAAGCAAACGGCTTCATGCGAGATCATGCTCCTTTCTGCGATGGGGGCTGGGCCACTTCACGAATGGCCGCAACGATTCCCGGGTAAGCTCCGCAGCGACAGATGTTGCCTGACATGCGTTCGCGGATTTCGTCGTCGGTGAGGGCGACGTTACCCGGTTTGCGAACGTCCTGTGTCACGTGGCTGACCGTGCCCTGGTCCACCTCCCGTAACATCGCGACCGCGGAGCAGATCTGGCCCGGGGTGCAATAGCCACACTGAAAACCCTCGTGGCGAACGAACGCAGTTTGCAACGGATGCAGTTCGTCTCCTTTTGCCAAACCCTCGATCGTCGTGATCTCACTGCCATCGTAAATGACTGCGAGCGCAAGACACGAGTTGATCCGCCTGCCGTCTACCAGGACGGTGCAGGCGCCGCATTGGCCGTGATTGCAGCCTTTCTTCGTTCCGGGCAGATCGAGTTTTTCGCGGAGTAGATCGAGTATCGAAGTTCGCGGGTCGAGACGCAGCCCGTAATTGGTGCCGTTAACGCGTAGCCGTACGGCCACCGTCTCCACCGCGGCAGGCTGCGCCGCGGCCACCGCGTCGTTAAAGCCTCCATCGGTTAGCAGTCGCGACGCGGCAAATATTCCCGTGCCTGCGAGCACGGATGATCTGAGAAAGTCGCGGCGAGAGTTCGTCGTCATCAGGCCTGTCCCTTCTGTGTTTGCGCTTTTTGTATCATCGAATGATTCTTATTTTGTTCGGTAAGGGCGCGTGTGACATCACACGGATGGAGGCTTTTTAAATACCTCGATCGTGGTAGAACATAAATCCACTATGCCGTGATGGACCAAATGGCGTTACGTGATACTAAATGGCAGAATGCTTTGAACGAAAAAAAGATCTCCTCGCAAAGGCGCAAAGAAAGCCTTTAGAAACGCGCCAGCGCTTTGCGCCTTTGCGCCTTTGCGAGGAAATCAGTTTTGCGGCCAGTTACGGAGTACGAACAGCTTATGGCGAAACCGGTATTGCTCGCGGTCGACGACGATCGTGAAGTGTTACGCGCGATCGAGCGCGACCTGCGGAGAAAGTATGGAAGTGACTATCGCATCCTGCGCGCCGGATCGGGCCAGGAAGCGCTGGAGATCGTCCGTGAACTGAAAGTCAGAAACAATTCCATCGCGCTTTTTCTGATCGATCAACGCATGCCGGGAATCTCCGGCGTCGAGTTTCTCGCGGAAGCAATCACGCTTTTTCCGGACGCGAAGCGCGTGCTGTTGACTGCCTACGCCGACACTGACGCCGCGATTGCCGCGATCAACGAAGCCGGCATCAATCACTATTTGCTCAAGCCCTGGGATCCGCCTGAACAAAATCTGTACCCCGTAATCGACGAGTTGCTGGAAGACTGGGAGGCCGCTAATCCGCCGCCGTTTGAAGGCGTTCGTGTGTTGGGTAATCGCTGGTCGCCGATGTCGCACAACATCAAGGACTTCCTGGCGCGCAATCATGTTCCTTATCAATGGCTCGACATTGAAACGGCCACTGCGGATTCCGAAGTGCGCAGCCTCGTCGAACTACTCGACGATAACGACGTCCAAAATCTGCCGCTCGTGATTTTTCCGAACGGCCAGCGTCTGCGGCAACCTACGCTTGCGGATCTCGCGGAACATGCCGGACTGAAAACGCGCGCAGCCGAAGCTTTCTATGATCTCGCGATCGTCGGTGGTGGTCCGGCGGGACTTGCCGCCGCGGTGTACGGCGCCAGTGAAGGACTGCGCACCGTTATGATTGAACGCGAAGCGCCGGGCGGCCAGGCAGGCATGTCGAGCCGCATCGAAAACTACCTCGGATTTCCGAGTGGACTAACCGGCGCTGACCTTGCGCGCCGCGCCGTGGTCCAGGCTAAACGGTTTGGGGTCGAAATTCTGTCGGCTGAAGCAACCGCAGTCCGTATCGATGGTCCATACCGATTTCTCAGACTGGCAAACGGCGCGGAGCTCAGTTGTCACGCCCTGCTGGTTGCAACCGGTGTGCAGTGGCGCAAACTGGACGCACCCGGAGTCGAGCGTCTTACCGGCGCCGGTATTTACTACGGCGCGGCGATGACGGAAGCAATGTCCACCAGAGGCGAAGACGTTTATATCGTCGGCGGCGCCAACAGTGCGGGACAAGCGGCAATGTACTTCTCTCAATACGCGCGGCGAGTGGTGATGCTCGTGCGCGGCTCGTCGCTCGCCTCTTCGATGTCGCAGTATTTGATAAACCAGCTCAAAGCGACGCCCAACATCCACATCGAGTTCAACTCCTGCGTGGTGGAAGCGCATGGTGAAAATCACCTCGAAGCGATCTCCGTGCATTGCACTGTTACGGGCGAAATCAACAAAGTGCCCGCAAATTCTTTGTTCATCATGATTGGAGCAGCGCCAAACACGGATTGGCTTGCGGACATCGTCGAACGTGATGATCGCGGCTTTATCTACTCCGGCCCGCAACTAACGCGCGACGGCAAGCGCCCGAACGGTTGGAAACTCGATCGCGATCCCGGACTGCTGGAAACAAATGTTCCCGGTATCTTTGTCGTCGGAGATGTTCGTCATGGTTCAGTGAAGCGAGTGGCCTCGGGCGTGGGCGAGGGTTCAGTCGCGATCTCATTTGTGCATCAATATCTGAGCAAGGTTGTTTAAGATGGAAGAGTCGAAAACAGAAGACGCCGGTGTGTCCGGCAGCATTGAGGCATTCGTCGCGTCCAGCACTTCACCGGCAGATCGAGTTGAAGCGCTGCGTCGTGTTCACGTGTTCTCCGATCTGTCGGACGATCAATTGAAATGGTTTGCGGATAATACGGAAGACATGCGATACGCTGCCGGAGACGTGCTATTCCGCAAAGGCGATCCACCGGATTGGATGGTTATTTTTCTCGAGGGTGAGATGCACGCCTATTGGGACGACAGCGTCCACGATATCGTTTACATCACGCGCGCCGGCGACCCGGTCACCGAAGTAAGCGGCATGTTGCCGTTTTCGCGCATGACGCAGTTTATGGTTAACGGACACGCTGCGACCAACGTACGCCTGTTGCGGTTTCCAGCGCGTCTGTTTCCCGAGATGATGCAGCGCATGCCGGCCCTGGTCCAACGTCTTGTCGGCATCCTGAGCGATCGCGTGCGTGAATCGACCACACTCGATCAACAGCAGGATAAGTTGATGGCCCTCGGCAAGCTCTCCGCCGGACTGGCTCACGAACTCAACAATCCCGCAGCGGGAGCAACACGGGCCGCCAATGATCTTATTGAAACCCTTGCGACGCTGCGTGAAGTCGATTTGCGACTCTGCACGCACGACCTGACCGACGAGCAACATGCCTCCATCGGTTCTTTCGAAACTAAAGCGATCGAACATACTGCCGAAGCCACACAGTTGAGCGCACTCGATCGAAGCGACCGTGAGGACGAAGTCTCTCAGTGGCTCGAAGAGCATGACGTGCCGGAGCCGTGGAAGATCTCGAGCAATCTCGTCGAAGCGGGAATCGATGCAGGGGCGTTAAAACAGCTTCTCGGCGATATACCAGCGAACACGCTTGCGGATGTGCTGGCGCGGGTGAACTCACAACTGGCGGCCGCGAAGCTCGCGAGCGAAATCAAGACGAGCACTGCGCGCATTTCCGAATTGGTGGGAGCGATTAAAGAGTACAGCTACATGGACCAGGCGTCGGTCCAGACAGTGGACGTACACAAGGGACTCGAAAATACACTTCTCATACTCAAGTACAAGTTGAGAAAGAAGGACATCACGTTGACGCGTGATTTTGCGGAATCGCTGCCGTCGATCAAGGCGTACGGCAGTGAGCTTAATCAGGTATGGACCAACTTGATCGTCAACGCCGTGGATGCGATGAGCACCGGCGGCATGCTCAAGGTGCGTACGAGGCGTGAACCGACCGACATACTCGTCGAGATCCGTGACAACGGGGCGGGGATACCGCCTGAGGTAAAATCGCGCATTTTCGAGCCATTTTTTACTACGAAGCCGGTTGGCGAAGGAACCGGCCTCGGTCTCGACACGGTCGCGCGCATCGTGCGAAAGCACCGCGGCAACGTTCGTTTTGAATCAAAGCCGGGCGACACCTGCTTCCAGGTCCGCCTCCCGATCGGATAGCCACAAAGAGGCACAAAAATCCGCAGAAGACTTTTTCAACGAGTTTTTTGCCAGGAACAACATTGGGCCCGAAGAGTAATGAAAAAGTACCAGGTTATCCTGCATCCGGATCCTGAGATAGATCTCAGCAATTCGTTTGAATGGGGTTGCCGTGCCTGGGGCGAGAAGAATGCGAGACGGTGGCTTTGGGAATTGCGTCGCGCGCTAAAAATCGGCTCGCATCAGTGCCGCGAAGTTGTGCTGTCGCACCGGAGAGCGAAGAGCTGGGTACCACTGTCAGACACTTGACCGCAGGACGTTATCGAATCCTTTTTTTACTGTCGCCAAAGGAATGGTGACAGTCCTTCACGTTAGGGAGCTCACGTCCCTGCAATCACAGAAACCAGGTGATCACGAGGCCGACGGTGGCGGCGAAGATCGCGACAGTCGTGGCCCAGCCGAGAATGTTGAGGCCGCGACTGTTCACCCGATCGCCCATGATCTTGCGATTGTTTGTCATCAGCATGATCAGCAGAAGCAGCGGCGGTGTTGAGAACCCTTGCACCACACCTGAAAAGACAAGGAAACGCATCGGATTAAAACCGAAGAAGTTCATCATCATCGCCAAAGCTGTAAACACACCGATCGCAACATAGAATTTCTTTGCTTCCGCCGGTTTCGCGTGCAAGCTGTGCTTCCAGCCAACTACCTGACACAGATCGTAGGCCGCCCCAGTCGTCATCACCGGCACCGCCAGGAAACCGACGCCGATCACCCCCAACGCAAACAACACAGTCGCGGCGTCACCCGCCAGCGGTCTTAACGCTTCCGCTGCTTCTGCCGCGGTACTGATCTCCGTCGGCCCGGTCTTGAAGAGTGTTGAAGCGGTCGAGAGGATAATGAAGTACATCACCAGGTTTGAGAAAAACATTCCCGAAATAACGTCAGACTTCGTCTGTTTCAGTTCGCTCTTTGTCGCGCCTTTTCGCTGCTCCAACCGTCGCCGGCCCATCGCGATCTCTTCTTCCACTTCCTGATTCGACTGCCACGTGTAAAGGTAAGCAGACAGCGTCGTGCCGATAACCGCTACCAGCAGCGAAAGAGATCGCTCGTTAAATTCGAGCGACGGGATGAGTGTGCCTCTGATCACCTCACCCAGGTCAGGCCTGGCCATGATTGCCGCCCCGACGTACGCGAGCAGCGTTAACGCGAGCCACCGGAAGATGTTGCGGATGAGTGTGTAGGAACCCCAAACCTGAAGAGCAAATATCGCAATCGTGACCGGAATGATGATGAACGGCATCGGCACAGGCAACAACACCGCGATAGCGGCGGACATGCCGCCGATGTCGGCGCCGGCTTCGATCGTGTTTCCGATAAGGACGCCGATCAGCGCCGGATAAAGAATCCAGCGCGGGTAGTGGTCTTTAATGACGTGAAAAAGTCCCTTGCCTGAAACCTGGCCGAGTTTCGCCGACAGGTAAACGACGGCGCACATCATTGGGAAGGTGACGGGTGCGGTCCAGAGGAAGGAAGGTCCGATGGCTGCTCCGGCGCTCGCGTAAGTTCCAATCGCCGAAGGATCGTCATCGGCAGCGCCGGTGATCAGTCCGAGTCCGAGAGTTCGCAGCACGCGCCGCCCACGAGCGGGCGGGCCGCCGGCTGCGCGTGGCTCTCCCTCTGCCACTTGCGTGCTCTCCTTTTCAGGAGAGCGTTCTGGGATAGCCACTTCCTTGATTCCCCCTGGTTCGACTGCGATTCGGTTCGAGGATTTAACGAAGCTCGTCGTTATGTTGTCGGTACCTCAGCGTACGCTACCAAAGCATGATCAGAAATGCCTTATGGTTTTTGTGTCGCTTTGCTGCTGTGACATTGTGCTAGCATGTTTGCGCAGCACCTTCATTTTCCATTCAACCGGAGTCTGCCGTGAACAACTGTATCGCTCTCGTTCTGTGTTTACTGCTCAACTCAACTCCCGCGCTCAACACGACTCAAACCACTCTATTGCCCGAACCCGTCCTTGCAGCTCTATCGCAGGAGATCTCAGGCGAAACGGCGAAGAGCAATCTCGAGTTCATCGCGCGCCATCACCGAATGCGCGGCTCGCGGGGCTTTCATGCCGCCGCGGAACACATTGTCAAACAACTGCGCGATTACGGATTGACTGATGCGCACATCGAGCAATTCACCGCCGACGGGAAGATCTTCTACGGCACTCAGAAATCCCGACCCGCATGGGACGCTGAATTTGCGGAACTGTGGGAGTTGCGAGAAGCGGAGGGCGCCTGGACCAGGCACGTACGCCTTGCGAGTTGGGACGCAATGCCGGTAACACTCGCGCAGGACAGCGAAAGCGGAGAAGCAAGTGGGGAGCTGGTTGACGTAAAGAACGGCACGTCCGAAAGCGATTACACCGGCAAAGACGTGCGCGGGAAGATCGTGCTGGTCGCGGCACAACCGGGCGCGGTGGTTCCACTTGCAATCGAACGTTTCGGAGCGGCCGGCATCGTCAGTTACGCACAGAATCAACGGACTGCGTGGTGGGGTGAAAACGAGAACCTCGTGCGTTGGGGACATCTCGAGACGTTCGCCGCCAAACCGGCGTTCGCCTTCATGGTCTCCTTGAAACAGGCTCGCAACTTTCAACAGCGTCTCGCGCGCGGAGAAAAGATTCGGCTTCATGCCGTCGTGCGAGCCGGGAAGCATCCGGGGTTCTACGATGTGGTCACGGCAACGATTCCGGGAGCTGATCCAAACCTGCGCAACGAAGAGATCGCCTTCAGTTGCCATCTCGATCATCAACGGCCGGGCGCAAACGACAACGCGAGCGGGAGCGTCGCAATCCTCGAAGTGGCGCGCACCTTCAGCAAGCTGATCAACGAAGGAAAGATCGCGCGACCGGCACGCACGATTCGTTTCATCTGGCCGCCGGAGATCGAAGGAACAATCACACTCCTGAACGCCAAACCCGAGATCGCTTCACGTATCAAAGCCGTGATTCACATGGACATGGTGGGCGGTGGTCCTGAGACGAAAGCAATCTTTCACGTCACGCGTGGTCCAGCGAGTTTGCCCTCGTTTGTAAACGATGTGGCCGAACATTTTGGAAGATTTGTTAACGAGCAGTCGGCGGAGTTTGCCGGAGGCGCGAGTGTTCCGTATCCCTTATTTGCGCCTGAAGGCGGGAAGGAACCGTTGCTGGCGGAGATGGCTGACTTTTCACTTGGCAGCGATCATCAGGTTTATAGCGATAGCTCGTTTGGCATACCCGCGATCTATTTGAACGACTGGCCCGATCGTTACATTCACACAAATCTCGACACACCCGCGAACGTAGATCCGACGAAGTTGAAGCGGGCGGGATTTATCGGCGCCGCAAGCGCGTATTTTCTCGCGAACGTTAAGCCAGAAGATGCGAACTCGATTCTGCGTCTGCTTCAGTCGCACAGCCTGCGGCGCACGTCGACGATGCTCGCCCGGCGTGACTCCCTCTCGACCGATGAGGTCGCGAACCTCACGCGCTTTCACGTCGCCAACGAACGCGCCCTTATCGATTCGATGGAACGATTCTTCCGCATCCCGCCTGCTACACGCACCGCCGCAACTGCTTTTCTCAACGACCTGGAAAAGCTCGTCGGAGGATTGAAACCGGCTTCGGTCGCCCAGGGTGACGGACGCGTAGTCTTCAGACGCAATGCGAAAGTTAAAGGCCCGATGTCCGCCTTTGGCTACGACTACTTCACGGATCACTACACCTCCGAACGCGAGCGGTCGCTGCGGCTGCCGCAGTTTCAGGGACTGCACGGAAGCGGTGGTGAGTATGCATACGAGATCCTGAACCTGGTGAACGGCAAACGCACGGCGCAGGAGATTCGCGATGCAGTTTCAGCTACGTATGGACCAGTGCCGCTGGAGTTGGTGTTCGAATACCTGCGGGCGCTGGAGTCGATCCGCGTTATCGAAGCGGTAAAGTAGAACTCTATTTAAGGAGACCTTCAAATGAACTCTCGTGCGATCTGGATCGCGCTGTTGTTGACTACATTCGCGTTCACCATCAAGGCGCAGAACAGACCGTTGAAGATCTACATCTCGGCCGACATGGAAGGCGTGGTCGGCGCGGTGACAAACGAGCAGCTTGGCCCACAGGGATTTGAGTATGCTCGTTTTCGAGAATTCATGACTCAGGAAGTGAACGCCGCGATAGAGGCTGCGTTCGAAGCCGGAGCTACGGAAGTTGTGGTCAGCGACTCACACGGCAACGGGCAAAATCTCCTGATAGAAAAGCTGCCGAAGAATGTTCTCCTTATCCGCGCATGGCCCAGGCCACTCATGATGATGCAGGGCATCGACGAGACGTTCGCGGGCGCGATCTTTATCGGTTATCACACTGGAACAACCAACTCGCAGGGCGTGCGCGCGCACACGATCTCGAGTGCGCGACTTGCAGACGTGCGGCTGAAAGGCGTGTCTGTCTCCGAGGCCGGAATAAACGCGGCGATCGCCGGGCACTTCAACGTGCCTGTGATCATGATCTCCGGTGACGATGCGGTGGTGAAAGAAACACAGGCGTTGCTGGGCGACGTCGAGGGAGCAGTGGTGAAGTGGGCTTCGGGTTTTCACTCGGCGAAGACGATGATGCCTGAAGCGAGTTACCAGTTGATTCGGGAGAAGGTGAAGAAGGCGATGGGCCGTATCAGAGACTTCAAGCCTCACAAACTCGCTGGGCCAATTCAGCTCGACGTGCGTTTCAAGAATTACCGGCCGTCGGAAGTGCTCAGTTACCTGAGCATCGTTGAACGAACGGACGCGCACAGCATCCGTTTCACGGGCAAGGACATGATTGAAGTGTCGAAGTTCCTCGAGTTTATCGTGACCTACGAACCCGGATTGGAACCTTGAGCGCGTCTCTCTAACAGCTTATTTCTTTGCGCCTTTGCGAGGAAACCTCTTCAGAAGTTCGAGAAGAGCAGACGCTTTAAGAGCCTCGACTAAAAGCCTGTAGGAGCTTCAGCAGTTCCTGGATCAAATCCTTTTCCTTACCTTGATGATAAAAGTGGTCGCCTGCAAACATTTGCAACGAGAACGTATTCGAAGTCTGCCGGCCCCAGCCTTCCAGCTCGGTCACTGAAACCGACGTATCATCTTCACCGCCAAACGCATTGATCGGACATGCAAGTGGCGGCTGCTCGCGATATTCGTAAGTTTGCGCGACGGAGAAATCGGCGCGCAGCAAGGGCAGCATCAAATCCATCAGCTCCTTGTGCTCGAGCACCTCGGGCGGCGTTCCATTCAGGCGGCGCAGTTCTTCGATAAACTGTGGCTCAGGCAAGTCGAACGCAATTCGATCGCGACAACGAAACTGCGGTGCGCGTGAGGCCGAAACAAAGAGTGTCACCGGCAGCTTGTTTAGCTTCCTGCGGAATTCACGGGCCAACTCGAAACCGATCAGCGCGCCCATGCTGTGACCAAAAAAAGCGAACGGAAGATCAAACAGCGGCTCGATTGCCGGCGCAATGTCGAGCGCCAACGGCATGAGATCCGTAAAAGGCTTTTCTCGCATCCGATTTCCACGGCCCGGGTACTGAATCGGACAAATCTCAATCCACTCGGGAAACAATTGCGACCATCGCGTAAACGCGCTCGCGCTACCGCCCGCATACGGAAAACAGAAGAGACGCAACAGCGGGCGACTACGCACTACACGACCCTGCAGGTATGGATTAGTTGGAACAGGTGCCATTTTTGAGTCCGCTAAATTATTTTGACGACTGTTGCTCCATCTGCTTCCTGAGGCTGAGCGGTCGCATGTCCGTCCAGACTTCCTTGATATAAGCGAGACATTCGGCTTTGGTGCCCGACTTGCCCGCATCGTTCCAGCCGAGAGCGTTCTCGCGATCCGCAGGCCAAATCGAGTACTGTTCTTCGTGATTCACTACAACTTTATAAATCGTTTTGTCTTCTTGCTCGTCGTGGTTCATGGTGGCTCCTTTGACTCAAGTTGCAGGCAAGGCTATTGCTTACACCGGAGAAAAGTCAACGACTGGTTGCTCAAGGAGATTTAGCTATGCGGAAAGTTACTTTTGGCGGGGCCAACAGCCTCGACAACTTCATAGCGCGTAAAGACGACGCAGTCGACTGGCTGATGTGGAACAAGGAAGTCACCCAAATAATGGAGAGATTCTGGAAAACCATCGACACAATAGTAATGGGCCGGCGGACCTGGGAAGTCGCTGAAAAGATGGGCGGCAGCTGGAGGCAGTTACCCCGGCATCAAGACTTACGTCTTCTCGCGAACGCTAAAAAAGCGGAATAAGAAAAACCTGAGCTTTGTGTCCGAAGATGCAGCCGACTTTGTCGCGCGTCTAAAGGCGGAGAAAGGTAAAGACATCTGCGTGATGGGCGGCGGGGTCCTCGCGAAGTCGCTTTTTGAAGCCGGCTTGATCGACGAAGTTGGTCTCAACATCCATCCCGTGCTGCTGGGCTCGGGGATTCCGCTGTTCTACGAAATGCCGCGCCAGATCGACCTGGAGCTGGCGAAGTGCCAGGAACTGAGCAATGGTTGCGTGGTGCTGACCTATAACGTCAAAAGACAATAGACGGCAGAAACGCGCCTTTAGGTTCGTTGTACAAACCTTTACTCATAAGCGTAAGCGGTTGGACCACACGCAGGCCGCTTTCCAAACACCAGCGCAGCAGTTCACTATTGCGAGTGGGCAAAAGGAAGCCTGGACCGCCAAACTCCGGGGCCGCACCAATCAGCGCTTTGATATCTTCGTTGCACTCGCCAACTGCATGGCCGATAAAGCCGATCGCCGTTGCATAACCGGTGATCCGTCCGTAACTCTCGACGATGGCGTTCCCTGGTTGATTCCATCGCGCAACTCCGTGGCCCGATCGTGTCCATGTATTTTGAAACAAAGCCTGCTGCAGGCTTCCACGTCATCAATATTTGCCGGGCGCACGGCGTGGCCGGGTATCTTTAACCGGAGAGGTGAGCCGCTCATCGCCGAAAGAGGCTCGCGCGCATCGAAGCCGAGTTTCGTGTAGAGTGACAGTGAACGGTTATGATAAGCCGCCTGGACCAGGCGAACTCCGGTGAAGCCACGTTCCTCAGTACGGCGCAGAACGTCTTCCATCAATCGTTTTCCCACTGATAGATTCTGGGCCGCGGGATCGACAGTGATTGGACCAACGCCGGCGATGGCGCTCAGTTCCCAGAGAAAGTTGCTGCCCACCACGCGCCCCCCGGCTTCGGCTACGACAGCATAGATGTCATTACGTGAAAGCAGGTACGACAACAACTCGATGGCACTTTCCGGCACCGGAAAATCGGTGGGAAAGTTGTGCGTCTCGGAAATCGTCTTGAATGCTTGATAGCAAATCGACCCGCAGGTCTGTGCATCGTCGGGTTTGCCGGCGCGTAAGGTAACGTCCATAGGTGCGTTCATAAATAAATGGTCCTTCTTTATGTAACGCGAAAACCTGAGGCAATAAGGACTCACGGTTGTATTAGAGTTGCCAACCGAAAATCCTCGCGCTAACCTCGGGCTCATTGCGAATGACAACATCGTTCAGTTGATGTTGACGGTAATGTCATTCGCAGTGTGTGGAAATAGCAAGAGGTGAGAGCGGCAGCGCGATGTGGAAGCCGAACTACCGCTCTCTGTAGGAACGCACCGGCAAGCCCACCACATTGCCTCTGGGCCGAGTGCGCTCCAAAGCCATCTTGAAATAAAAGGATCAGTGTGTGAATAAGGCGCGAGGGCTAACCGGCTAGTGAGACTCACCCGATTAGTTCGGGTATTCCGGGTATCCTCTAGGTCGGCGCGCAGTGTAAGTGAAAATACACATAAACACAAGTGCGAATTTTCGTCAGGAGTTATGGCCTGATGGGACGGTCGCGCCGCAACAAGCCCAAGAAGTTAAGCCACAAGTTGTGGACAATCAGAAAGCGTTTGGGTTTGAGTCAAACCGAAATGGCGAAAGCGCTTGAATTGAAAGTCCACTACTCGGCTGTTTCGAATTATGAGCTGGATACACGCGAACCGGATTTGATCGTCGTACTGCGTTACGCGAGACTCGCGGGCGTACCGATGGAAATGATTGTCGACGACAAGCTGGACCTGCCTGATAAGTTAGGGCAAAGAGGGTCTCAGCCCGGTAAGCCTCTCTAGTCACCTTACTTTGCCTCGGCCTTGCACACGCCAAACACTCTCCACCTGTCCTCGTCTCACACCGTAAATCTCGTCGTGCATGTTGACGGTGGTGCAAACGTGATTTGGAATCACACTCAGCCGATCTCCGACTTTATAAAGCCTATCGGCACGCTCGATGTTCAAATGCCCGTGTTCCTCGGAAAGTTTTTCCAGCACGGCTGCGTGATCTTCGACGATGAGTCCAAAGCCGATCCCGTCTCCCGCCTGGTAACGATCCGAAGAGAAGGTTTTTGATCCCCCGTCGACGATCGCTCGCCCGGGCACACTCGTGCTCACCACTGTTACCAACACCGAGAGCGCACAGTCGCTCAACGAAGCAGCAGCAATGCCCGCGGTGCTGCGATCGTTGAAGATATACATGCCCGGACGTACTTCGTTCACGCCATAAAAACGATCGCTCTCGTACGCGGTCGGCGTCGATCCGCCACTTACAATCGATAGTGGTAATTTTTCACGCGCAAAAGCTTCGACAGTGCCCTCGAGAAATTCGTTTACGCCGATCCGCATCGAGGCCCTCTGGTCCGTGGGAACGCCAAAGTGTCCCGGGAAGAACATCAACCCCTTAAACTCCAGGCCCGGAAGCGAAGCAATCTTTTTAGCGAGTCTCAACGCATCGGTTTCATTGTTTACTCCGCAACGATGAAAACCGACGTCGAGCTCTACCAGGATTTCAACTTTTGCTCCCTGTCTCGCAGCCGCCTCCGAAATCGCCACCGCCGCTTCTTCGGAATCAAGTGCTACCGAAATCGTGGCCCGCTCCGCGAGCCGGACCAGACGCCTGGTCTTCTCTTTTCCAATGATCGGATAAGCGATCAGAATGTCAGTGATTCCCGCTTCGAGCATCACTTCAGCTTCGCCGAGCTTCGCGACGGTAATCCCCGTAGCCCCACTCTCGATCTGTCGTTTGGCAAGCTCGGGAATTTTGTGCGACTTGGTGTGAGGACGCAGCAGGAGTTGATGTTGGCGGCAGTATTCGGCCATCCGTGACAGGTTCTGGTCCATCACGTCAAGATCGACGACGACCGCCGGTGTTTCGAGTTCGGAAACCAGCATCAGTTTGGCACGATGTCAAACGAGGCTTCCTGCTGAATAGCCTTTCGCGTGACCATATCTTTGATTTCGATCGTCGCCTGGTAATGCCCGGGCGCCAAATTCGTGAGACGCAGGTATTCAGCAAACCTCAAGTGCGGCACCGGCTGGTTATGAATTTCCGTCAGCACATAATCAAATGGCTTGGTTGCCGGTTGTCTGTCTTTCATCAACCGCACGGTCACGCGCACCAAAGGTTTGCCGGTGTCAGGACTCTTCGCGGCATTGTAGACGGCGAGAAACATGATCAGGTTATCGCCGGCGCGAAATTGCCGCGCGGCTGAAGGACGAATCAACCTTTTTCCATGAACAAACACGTCGGGAAAATCCGCCGGATTCGGCGGCAACTCACTCGCCGGCTCCACATAACGACTAAGCACAACGGGCGTCGTCGCAAACTCCGCATCAGGCTCCGGCAAAACAAACTGCTCGCGGTGCGCCGTAGATTTTACCGGAAAGTTTGTCTCGTACGATCAGATCGATCGTGTAGTCGCCCGAGGCGAGTTGCAGATCCTGGCGATAGAAGATGTTGTTGTTGACTATCGACTCGTAATCCGCCGCCGATAAATTCACGTCAAAGTTTCCACCCAGACGCGAAAGCACTCGCTCCGGCGTTGCTTTCAAAACTCCGAGCACTTCCAACTGCATCGTGCGCTTGTCTCCCTTGCGATCAAACTTCACTGCCGAAGGCGGAAGCTCGATCGCAAGCGGAACGGTGTAGAGATCCTCGCGCGTTCTGAATGGACTCAGCGAAACAAACAGGGGCAGACCGGGATTGGCCTTCAGCCGTGTTGAAATTCAGCCATCAACTTCTTGTCAGCCGGCGAAAGCAGGACGATTTCTTCCGGAGGAATCGCGTAGTAACCGGAACGAGAAGCGATCTGCACGTCGGGTCTTCGCACTTCAATCTTCACTTTGCGAAACGTGCCGTCGAAGTTTTGATTCGTGCTGCGATAGGCAAGCGTATACCGCGCCTGTATCTCCTCGTTGATGCGCTCGAGTCCCAGGCCGATGTCGTTATTGCCTTTGAGAAACTTACCGCCGGTGTCGCCCGAAATGCGATAGAGAATATCGTACTCGCGGTTCTGTCCTTCCTGACGCACGTTGTCGAATACAGTTTCGCCCCCGACGGCGCGGATACGTTGTTCCTGGTTGGTGATTGCGGAAACGCCCGCGAGTGGTGAAGAGGGGACGAGTGCGCCTGACGCCGGTGCGCCGGTTCTAAGTCCGGCGGAGTCGATAATGTAGATGGCAACGTTTGCGCGGTTCGCAATATCGATCGTGCTTTGCACTTGCCAGTCGAGCACCTCCGGCGTAACGAATCCCTGCGAGAAAAGTACGACCGTCTTTTTTCCGGGGATCGGTCTAAGGCCTTCGGCCAAAGCCGCGAGGGCGGCGAGGATCGGACGCGATTGTTGCAGACTCAGCGCAGTTCGAAGCCTGATGAATTGCTGTAGCACGCGTTGCGCAATCATCACTCTCGCGGCGGCCGCTCCGCCCGCGGGAGTCGTGATGCCCGAGGTTGGCGTAGACGCAGCGCTATTCAGGAAATCGCGGAGCGACGAAATGTTTCCGGCGATGTCTTTCTGTTCGAAGTTTTTTGAGTCGCCACGCACGCCGACATTTTCGAGCGCCGCGATCAGCTTCGCTTTGTCCTGTGTGAATGATTGCAGCATCTGCAAACCATTCGTCACGGACAAAATGGCAACTGCGTCTGCGTCGGTTACCTGTTCGCGAATGTATTTGATTGCGCCTTCACGGACCGGCTTCAGGTTTGTGACGTCGGTGGTTTGCGAATCAAGTACGAGGGAAACGTAGTTGCGTGGAAGCGTCGTCGAGGTGGAACTCTCCGTTACAACGGTAGATGATTGAGTTGCCGTGTCGGTTCTCGATAATGGGGCGTCGAAGAATTCCACCTTCTGCGGCTGGCCGTTCTCGGTGATGGTGAAGTCTTCGGCTTTAAGATCCGAGACGTATTTGCCTTTCTTGTCTTTGACTATGACGTCGATGTTGACGAGGTTGGATTTTACTTTGACGACGTCGTCGTCCTGAGTCTTTGGTGGAGTCTGCGCGTAAGCTACCGAAGTAACTGAGAGAGCGAGAGCCAGGGGAAGAAGTTTTCTCGCAAAGACGCAAAGACGCAAAGAAAGCATGGCATCACCCTCTTCCCACACCCAGTGCATCTGCGACGCGATTTATGTAGTTGAACCACGACGCGATGAGCGTGATTTGAAGAATCCCCTGGTCGTCAAAACCTACCGAGCGCAACCGCTCGTGATCCGCAGGCGAAATGCGCGTCGCATCACGAGTGATCTGCACTACGTAATCAAGCATCACCTTTTCCTGTTCAGAGATCGGCGCCGTGCGGTAGTCGTTTTCGAGCGCGGCCACCAACTCATGGTCCAGTGTTACTCGACGCAGAAACTCTGCGTGAGATTCGATTCAATAATGGCACCGGTTGGTTACCGACACCACCGTCGTGATCATCTCATGCTGTCGCCTGGTTAAAGGCAGGTCCGGCGACATCAGCGATCCAAACGTCGCAAACGCATGATAAAGCGCGTTTGGAATCAAACTGTGAGACGCGACGATGCCCGCCGTTTCACCGTCGGCAGTCGGGTGAACCGGCGTGGCATACTCGATCGGGTACAGTTCGCGTTGAGATCATCACTGCCTTCCGCACTTCTTCACTCTCTTCGACCGAGAGCGTTTTTATCCAGGTCATTGCGTAGTCCTTCTTTCAACTAATCGCTTGCTACGAAACAGAAACAGATAAACAGGCAGGCCCAGCGCCACGACATCGACGCCGAAAAGCGCCTGTCTGGGATTACTGCTGCCAAGCAAGATCAGCAACAAGAGAATCATCGTCAGAAACACGACCGGCGTCACCGGATAGCCGGGCGTCAGGTACCTGACGCTGTTCCCGTCCCTCGCGTCGAAACTTAAACAGCGCCGCCACCGTCAGTCCGATAAACACTACTACGACAAACACAAAATAGGAAACGATCTCGTTGAAACTGCCCGCCACGACGAGCACTGAGGCGAGGACAGCCTGGAGCGCAATCGCCCGCGCCGGCGTTTCAAAACGCTTGTGAAGCGCAGCGACTGAGGGAATGAACACTCCGTCGCGCGCCATCGCAAAGTAAACTCGCGGCGCCGACATGACAACCGCCGCCAGACTGCCGAGCACCGCCACTACCACGATGAGTGAAAAGATCAGTCCACCCGCACGTCCAAACAGAACTTCTCCGGCCTGCGCGGCAAACGTCTCACCCGACGTCACCTGGTCGAGGGGCACGAGGTAAACAAAAGCAAAGCTCGTCAGGATGTAAACAATCGTAACGATGATCACGCCGCAATGTCAGCGCTCGCGGCAACGTGCGTGCCGGGATTTTTTACTTCGCCGGCGAGTTTTCCGAGGTCCCACCAGCCCGCAAAGGAAAAGAACGCGCCGATCAGTCCGCCCGCGAGCGCGCCGATAAGCGGCGCCGAGTCGGCGCGGCGAGCGACAAACGGAGTGAAGTTGGACCAGTCGCCGAGTTGAAAACCAACGCCCCAGAGAAACACGAAAGCGAGCAGGCCGAGTTTGAGAAATGTCAGCGTGCGCACGAATCCCGCACCCAGCTTGACGCCGCGAATGTTGATTAAAGCGACGACGATTATCGTGGCGATCGCGAGCGCTTTGATTCCCCACGGCGAAAGTTTCAGACCGTAGCCGGCGTAGGTTGCGAGTCCGACTGCGAGTGCGGCAGTCAGGCCCGGATCCATGACGAGAAACGCCATCCATCCATACATGAAAGCGACTGCTGGACCATAAGCTTCGCGCAGGTAGACGTAACCGCCGCCGGCTTCGGGATATCTCGCCGCCAATTCGCCGTAACAGAGTGCGCCGCACAGAGCCATCGCGCCCATCACCAGCCAGACGACCAGCAGCCACATCGGCGAGCCGAGAGCTTTCGCCATGCCCGCGGGCGTGAGAAAAATTCCGACCGCGATCACTTCGCCGACGACGAGCGCAGCCGCCGTGCGAATACCGATTTGTCTTCTTAGTTCAGTCATAAACTATCCACAGATTACGAGTCATTTTCAATCTATGTAATCTGGTAATCTGTGATAACCTCTCTAAAAAGTTACGCGTGCGGCGAACTGGAACGCGCGTGGTCCACCAGAGCCAAACACGCCGCCGGCTGTCGTAACGGCTTGTCCAAAACTCGACGAACGCAGAAACCCCGGATTGCTCGGATCGTTACTATCGCGAACCAGCACGTTGCTGAATCCCGAATAGTTGACGTTCGACACGCCCAGCACATTCGTGACGTTGAAAAGATTGAATACTTCCGCGATCGGCTCGATGGTCCAACGTTCTCCGAGTCTTGAAAACTTTCGACACTCGCAGATCCAGCGATGAAAAGTTGTCGCCGAACTTCAGATCGTCGCGCACGAGGGGCACGAGTACGCGATGGCGAAATCCCGTGCTCGGATCTGCATTCGGACATAGCGAACCACCCGCCGCATTGATCTGAGTCAGCGCCGCATTCAGTTCCGCTCCGGTTTTAAACTGCCGCGCACCTGCGTTTCGCGTGCAGCTCACAAACACGCGAACTGCCGTCGGGCAGACAGGATATCGATCGGAACAGTCGAAGCAAGAGTCAGAATCGGGGCAAGCCGCACTTCACCGGGCAGTTGGAACACTCCCGAAAAAGTAAAGCGATGACGCTGATCGTTTGGCGTTGGACCATACTCGCGGCGCAGATCGTTCGAGTCTATTGGCCCATTCGAAAAAGGAATCTGATCGTCGTTCGCGTAGTTTGACGAGCGCGAGAGCGTGTAAGACGCACGAAACTGGTGGCGATTCGGAAAACGCTTCTCCAAACTCAGCAGCAGCCCGTCGTACTTCGTCCTGACACTCGACTCCAGGTTCTTCACGATCTCCGGTCCACCAACCACCGGATTAAACGGCACTGTGCCGATAACGCGTCCGATGATGAAATGCGTGCCGACGTTGCGCACGTAGTCGGCGCGCAGCGCAAATCGCTCGACCAAGCTCGCGCTGCACTCCGACGTTCATCTGATGGACCATCGGATTTTGCAGATCGTTGTCGATGATATTGATGCCGCCTGCTCCTGCGCCCGGCAAAACAAATCCCGTGAACGGGTTTGCGAGCGTCGGCGCGCCCGGCGGAAACACGCCGTTCACCGGATCGAAAAGAAACTGCGGCGGGATAAAGAAAACGTTGCCGGCGCGAACTTCAACCGGCAAAGCGCGACCGTCGAGCCCGCGCTCGAGTGTTTGAATTTCAAGCGTGACGCGATCGTAGTAAATGCCATAACCCCGTGAATACTCGTGCGCAAATCGCTGGTCGAGTAGTTAAACCCAACGCGAGGCGCGAAGTTGTTTTTGTCTCTGCTTCTTTCGCCGTTGAGGAACGGCAGGATCAGCGGATTCAACTCATCGGTGCGGCTGACGTTCTTGACGTCCGTGTCGAGCTCGTAACGCAAACCCAGATTCAGCAGTGAATTGCGGATGCACGCGCCAATCGTCCTGAATGAAACCTGCGAGGTACGTGTTGTTGGTGTCGGGCAGGAGCAGATGAGCGATCCGGAAAGCCACTGCGAAGCGTGACGGCAAACAGCAGATCGTTATCATCAACGCGGCCATCGCCGTTTCGATCGAAGTCGGGAAAGTCTTCGATCAATTCAATCCGGCCTTGCTGAAACACTTTCAGATCGAGATCCGACTCGCACGCGCTGAATTTCACCGCCGATATAGAACACGTGGTTTCCACGAATCATCGTGTAGGTGTCGCTAAACTGGAAGCGGCGCTGCTTCGTCTGCTGCGGCACGCGAAACGATGCGCCGTCCTGGATGCTCGGAAAAGTAAGCTGTGGTCCAGGTGCTACCGGCAACGTGTCGTTGATGAAAAGTGCTGAAGCTGAAGTTGAAATTGTTCACGTCGCTCGGAGAGATGAGTGCGAGTGTAGTTTGCGAGAAACGAGTTTGATTTGTTCTCGCTTGACTGTCGTTGCGACGCCGAGCCGATCGAGCGGACGAGAGTGCTGGCTGCAATTCCCTTCTCTCGTTGAAACGAATAACGAAAATTGAGCTGATCGCTATTGCTCGGGCGTGCCAATCGACGCGATTCGTCGTCATGAAGTCGTCGAGCGGTGAAGTCGGCAAAATCGCGTCTGATCGAGCGGGTCGCGAGGTCTCTGGTGCCCACCAGCACCACGCCATCCTGGTTTCGATTTTCAAACGAACCAAAGAACCACGCACGATCTTTCTTGATTGGACCACCAAGCGCAAACGCATACTGTTGCCGATCGAACGGCGGTGATTGGTCCAGACTTCGATCGAACGTGGCGGGTAATCCCTGCAAGCTGCTATCGCGAAAATAGAAAGAACCCGAGCCGTGCAGATCGTTTGTGCCCGATTTTGTTACGACGTTGATTACGGAAGAGCCTGAGCGGCCGAGTTGCGCAGAGAAACGATTGGTGGCGATCTGAAACTCCTGAATCGCTTCCTGCGAGATGTTTTGTATGGAACCACCTACAACGTCGTCGTTCGTATCGGCGCCGTCGATGGTGACGTTTCCGCCGCGCCCGAGTTGGCCGGCGGAAGAGATGACAACGGTATTGGTCTTGGTCGGATCGAAGTTTGGCGCCGGACTGTTGCCCGGAATCAACAGGGCAAGCTCGAGAAAGTTGCGGCCATTGAGCGGCAGGCTCTCGACTTCGCGCGACTCGACGATGCCATGAACCAGTGAATCGCTGTTATCGATGAGCGGGCGGGACGTTCCTAGATCGACGACGATCGACTCACTGATGCCAATCTCGAGCGGCACATTCAACGTAACCGTTTGGCCCACTTTGAGTGAGACTGCCGTCCTGGTGACCTTGGTCGTGAAACCCTTTGCTTCGACTCGCAGCTCATAATCGCCGGGCGCCATGTTTGAAAAGACATAAGAGCCCGTCGTCATTGCTGACGGTCTCGCGTTTGGCGCCGGTCGCTATTGTGAGTTGCGGTTATGCTTGACACCTGCAACGACGGCGCCGTGAGGGTCGGTGATCGTGCCGGTGAGAGTGGCATTTGCAGCCTGCTGGGCGAAGTGTGACTGAATGCAGGCAAGATCATAGTCAGACTGCAAGAATCGACTGAGAGCAATTCATTAATTAGATCCTTTCAATGCAAAGTGCCTTTCAGATTCTACAGGAGCAATCAGCGATCTGAAATCCTGTATATCCTGTCAGGATGTCGTTAACCATTGCTCTCGCTTGATCTTCAGTCTTCGCTTCCGCAACGATGCGAATGATCGGTTCGGTGTTTGAGCCTCTCACCAGAAACCAGCCATCCGGCATCAGTCACTTTGACACCGTCGCGAGTGTCCATGGGAAATTTCGCAAACTCCCGGCGCACCATCCTGAGCACGCCGCAATACGATCCGAAGGACACGTCATCTTTTCCTTCACGATGCTGTATCGCGGAACACGTCTCGAGTAATTCCGTCACGCTTTTCCGCGACTCAGCGAGCAGGTGAAGCACGAAGCGCCATTCCGACCAGACTATCGCGCGCGAAGTTGATGCGCGGATAGATCACACCGCCATTTCCCTCGCCGCCGATGACCGCGTTCTGCTGTCGCATCGCGTCCGTTACATTCACCTCACCAATCTTCGTCAGAAACACCGGACAGCCGAACTTCTTCGCGACGTCTTCGACCGCGGAAGTCGTGGACAGATTCGCAACGACCGGCGCCTTTTTCGCGTCCGAGGACGTAAAGCATCGCGAGCACGAGCGTGTAGTCTTCGCCGATTGGCTTCACCCTCGATCTGAAACAATCGCCAGGCGATCCGCATCCATGTCCTGCGCGAAGCCGATGTCGGCGTGATGCTCTTTGACTGCGCGGCAAAGATCGCCGAGGTTTTCCGGCGAGCGGCTCCGCGGGACGCGGAAACGATCCATCAGGCGTGACGTTGATCGGAATTACTTCCGCGCCGAGAGCTTCAATCAACTTTGGTCCAACGAGCGATCCTGCGCCATTACACGAATCGAGCACGACGCGCAGTTTCTTCGGAGTCTTGGGAAGTGGACCAAGCACGTCGAGAATCGACTTGATGTGCAGGTCAGTTGCGCCTTCGACCTCTTCGACAGTGCGGATCTCCGCGCCGCCGACTTTCGTGTACTGGCCCTGGTGATAGATATCGAGCAACTCGCGCGCCTGGCCCGCATCGAGAAACAGACCATTCGAACCGATAAACTTCAGCGCGTTCCATTCAGCCGGGTTGTGACTCGCAGTGATTGCGATACCGCCTTGCGCGCGGCGGTGCCGCACCTGAAGTTGGACCGTGGGAACAGGACACACGCCGATATCGATCACACGACTTCCCGTCGATAAGATTCCGGCGACGACAGCGTGCTTAACCATCTCGCCGGACGTTCGCGGATCGCGACCGATCACGATCGTGCCCGATCCGGTGTGCGTGCCGAACGCCTGCGCAAAACGCGTCAGAAGTTTCGGCGTAAGCGATTGACCAACGACGCCGCGCACTCCCGAGATGCTGATTTTTAAAGTTGGTATCGCTCGCATTTATTGAAGAAGAAAATCCTCGCAAAGACGCAAAGAAAACCTATCGAGAATTACTTTGCGCCTTTGCGCCTTTGCGAGGATTTTCTTTCACTTCCTTACCCGATCGCGTGTCCAATCAAGCAGCTCGCGTGCTGCCGCATTCTCCTGCGCTTCCACGATGATGCGAATCATCGATTCAGTATTCGAAGCACGCACGTGAACCCAACCTGCCGGCAATGTCACTTTAATTCCGTCAGTCGAATCAACCTCAATTCCTTCCTGCTCCACTACCGCCCGAAACTCCTGCAACACCGAATACAAACGATGTGGCTCGACCGCAACGTTGTGCTTCAACGTCGTCAATCGCGGAAGTTGGCCCACAAGGTCTGAAATGCGCTCGCCGCTCTCGGCCAGGTATTCAAGAATCAAACCGATTGCCGCGGCGCTGTCGTGAGTCAAATGAACTTCCGGAACTGTAATTCCGCCGCTGCCTTCGCCTCCGAGCACACCGTTGTGTTCGATCAAGACCTTCGGAGATGTAAGCCTGGCCCACCGGAGTGCGCACAACACTGCCGCCGTGACGTGCGGCGATGACGTCGACCGCACTAGAGGTCGAAATATTTGTGACGACGATGCCCGGTTTTTTTCTGAGTCGAATTTCGGCAGCGATCGCGAGCGTCATCTCTTCCGAGAGCGGCTCGCCGAGATCGGTGACGATTCCCAGGCGCTCGCCATCGGCGTCATGGGCGAAGCCGATGGCGGCGCGGCCGGCCTTCACAACCGCACAAAGCTGGGCCATCGTTTCCGGCTTCGGCTCCGGCGCATGCGGGAAGGGGGCACTGGGATCATCGTTGACTGCAAGAACCTCGCACCCCAACGTCGCCAGCCATTTCGGACTCAGAAATGAGCAGGCGCCGTTACAACAATCAACGGCCACGGTCAGTCTTCGCGCTCTGATCGTTTCAGCGGCAAAACTTTCCTCGAGTACGTTGATGTGTTCTTCGATTGGATTCGCAGTTTGCAACTCCTTGCTTGATCGTGTCCCACGTCGGCTTTTGCAAACTCACCCTGGTGAAAGATGTCGAGCAGCTCTTCACCCTGCGTCGAATTGAGATACAGCCCATCAGCGCGAACAAACTTCAGCGCGTTCCATTGCCAGGGGTTGTGACCGGCAGTGATGGCAATGCCGCCGTCAGCCTTCAGCCACTTGACCGCCAACTGCATGCTCGGCGTGGGACAGACGCCCAGATCGATAACTTCACAACCTGCGGCCAGGAGTCCGGCAAGAACAGCCGAGCGAATCATCGGGCCGGATGGTCTGGTATCGCGGCAAACGAGAATTCGTCCGCGGTCGAGATACGTCCCGAATGCCTCGGCAAACTCGACCGCCAATTCGGGGGTAAAGGTCTCACCGACAATCCCCCGAACGCCGGTGATGCCGATTTTCAGCGGTTTCATTCAAATTTCTGGACTGTAATGCTCGGAAGCTGGGTGCTGTCGGACTTAATTGTACCTCACGACATAAGTCCGCGTCAGTTGTTTTCTCGATTTTTTCTGGATCTTTTCAAGCGACGTTTCTATGCTCTAGCGCCATGAAACGAATACTTGTTGCCTCGTTGATGATTGCCGCGCTCATACCGCGCGCTGAAGTTCATAGTCAGGACTCAAAAACAATTGCCGAACGACTTGGATACCCGCGTGATACGAAGCTTCTCATCGTTCACGCCGACGATCTCGGTATGGCTCATTCCGTCAATGCAGCCACGATCAAAGCTTTCGAAACCGGTCTCGTGAACTCGGGCAGCATCATGGTTCCCTGCCCGTGGCTTTCAGAGATCGCAACTTACGCTCGTGCGAATCCAACCGCGGATCTTGGTCTGCACTTAACACTGACGAGCGAATGGACGTCGTTTCGCTGGGGACCCGTGATGCCGAAAGATCGCGTCTCTTCGTTGCTCGATAAAGATGGCTACTTCTACCTCACAGAGACGGAAGCCGCTTCACACGCCGATCCAAAGGAAGTGGAACTCGAGATCACCGCGCAGATCGAACGTGCCCGCGCGCTTGGCATCCAGCCGACTCATCTCGACTCTCACATGGGAACGCTTTATCAAAACAAGGCATTGTTCGAAGTATTTCTGCGTGTAGCGCGCAAGCAAAAGTTGCCGGTGCGGATTGCGAAAACGTGGTTTGCGCGGACGGATTTCCTGCCGTCGACATTGAGTCAGGACGATGTTTACATCGATCGAATTCTCGATCATCAATCACGACCGTCGCACCCGGAGACTGGGCGAAGTTTTATAGTGACGCGATCAGGAAACTCGAACCCGGAGTGACTGAGATCGTCATTCACCTTGCTTACGACGACGCCGAAATGCGCGGCGCAACTTTCAATCATCCTGACTGGGGCGCAGGCTGGCGACAACGCGACTTCGAATACTTCACCAGCGATGCCTTCCGCAAACTGCTGCAGGAAAACCAGATAAAACTCATCACCTGGCGTGAATTGGGTAAGTTGATCAAGTAGGTACGCAGATTTCTTTTTGATCGGTGGACCAGTTTCGGATGCTTTCTCGCGTTATCGATATGACGGCGGCAATTACGCCGGCCGATTTTGAAGGAGAGGCATCATGAAGAACATCAAACGGGCGTTTGCGTTGTCTGGTTTACTCGTACTCTTATCATTTTCATCCGCGCTGGCTCAAACGGACCGGCAAATCATTCATATTCCGTTTAATTTTAGCGTCGGCGAAAAGGCTTTTTCGGCCGGCAAATATGTAATCGAGCGAAACCGGAAAGACTCAGACACCGTTTGGGTGATTCGCCACAAGGACAACTCGGGCAAGGCAGTTTTGCTGACGAGACCTGTGCGCGCGAACGACACGCAGGAAGAAACGCGTCTCGCTTTTCATCGATATGACGATCTTTATTTCTTAACGGAGTTTTTGGATCGCGGGCAGCAACACCGGACGTGAGATTCAGATTTCCAATCGTGAGAAGGCGTTGGAAAAAGCTTTGGCAGTGAAGCGTCAGGATCACGTTCTAATCGATCGAGGCAAATAAGCAGAAACATCACCTGGTTTACCCCGAGGCCCTGACTTCCCCAAGTCAGGGCCTTGCTTTTTCTCACAAAGTCGACTAGGAAGAAGCGGTTTCACAATTCAGATAGTCGAGGAGTCGCCCCGTTGACGACTGAAAACTTTTCACGCCGCCAGTTTTTGAAAGCTGGCGGCATTGGTTTGCTTGGGACTGCTGCTTTTGCGCGCGAGGCTCAGCAGCCGCGCATGTTCACGCTTTACGTGGGCACTTACACAACCGGCAAGAGCAAGAGCGAAGGCATCTATCTCTACCGGATGAACGGCGAGACTGGTGAGTTGACGCGTGTGAATGCGTTCAGATCCGTGAACCCGTCGTTTCTCGCGATCGATCGAAGCAGGCGTTACCTGTATGCAGTGAACGAGGTGGGCCAATTCCTGGGAGCACCGAGCGGCGGCGTCAGCTCATTTGCGATCGATCCCGCGAACGGAAATTTACGTTTGTTGAATGAGCAGGCGACGCAAGGCGCCGATCCTTGTCATCTCACTGTGGATCGCAAAAGAAAAACTTTGCTCGTCGCAAACTATACCGGCGGCAACGTCGCCGCGCTCCCGATTCGTTCCGACGGCACACTCGGAATGGCGATCGACGTGAAGCAACACGAAGGCTCAGGCATCAAGGAGCAACAAAAAGGACCACACGCTCACTGCATCATCCTCGATCGTTCCGAGCGCTACGCCCTGGCTGCCGATCTCGGTATTGACAAGGTGATGATCTATCGCTTGAATCCGTCGACTGGAAAACTCGAACCCGCTCAACAACCATGGTCCGAACTCAAACCCGGCGCCGGCCCGCGCCACCTGACGCTTCATCCGAATGGCAAGTATGCGTATGTGATCAATGAGCTCGACTCAACCATGACCGCGTTGAAATACAACGGCAAAGGCACACTTACTCAGATTGAAACTGTCTCAACACTGCCGTGCAGACTTTTCAGGTACGAGTTATTGTGCCGACTTACACGTCGTCGCCCTCGGGTAAGTTTCTCTACGGCTCCAACCGCGGCCACAACAGCATCGTGGTTTTTGAGATCGATCCGCGCACGGGCAAACTCAAACCCATCGCAGCACGTCTCGACCGAAGGCAAATGGCCGCGCAATTTTACAATCGATCCAACCGGCAACTTCCTGCTGGTTGCCAACCAGCACACGGACAACGTCGTGACTTTCAAAATCGATACCCAAACAGGTCGTGCTAACGCCCACAGGCCACATCGCCGAAATCCCGATACCCGTCTGCCTGAAATTTCTTTAATCGCTCTTTCTTTTATGACTTATGCGCCTTTTTGTGGCTTTGTTCGATGACCATTGAAAAGTCGGGATAAATAGAAGAAAATAGCCCGCGTTTCTGTATTCCTGCCTGAGGACAGCTAAATAGATGAGAAAATCCGTACTTGCCCTGGGGGCTATCAGTCTTTCACTGTGCTTCGCTCTCCAAACCCCAATGACAATCCACGCGCAAACCGATGTCACCGATAGCGACGAGTTCTTTCAAAGAACCGTTCGCCCCGGCCCGGAACGCGACCACACCCAGAAGATCGAAGACCTGCTCAAGCGCATGACGCTCGAAGAGAAAGTTGGGCAGATGACCCAACTCACGATCGGCATGATCGTCAACGGCAGAGATCAGAACATCAAGATCGATCCCGCCAAACTCGAGAAAGCGATCGGCAAGTATGGTGTCGGCTCGATTCTCAACGTCTCCGATCAGGCACTCACCCTCGATCACTGGCACGAGATCATCAGCCAGATTCAGGCCGCCGCGAAGAAAACAAGACTCGGCATTCCGGTCATCTACGGCATCGACTCAATTCACGGCGCCAACTACGTGCAGGGCGCGACGCTGTTTCCGCAGGAGATCGGAATGGCCGCAACGTGGAATCCCGAGTTGATGAAACGCGCTGCGGAGATCACGGCGATCGAAACACGCGCGGCCGGCATACCGTGGAGCTTCTCTCCGGTTCTGGATCTTGGTCGCAATCCACTCTGGCCGCGTTTCTGGGAAACGTTTGGTGAAGATCCGTATCTTGCGAAAGTGATGGGCGTCGCGTTTCGCGCGTGGCCTCGAAGGCGCCGACGTCTCTTCGGACGATCAAGTCGCATCGAGTTTGAAGCACTACATGGGCTACAGTTTTCCGCTCACCGGAAGAGATCGAACACCTGCATGGATTCCTGAAAACTACCTGCGCGAATATTTTCTTCCGACGTTCGACGCCGCGGTCAAAGCCGGCGCGCGCACGATCATGATCAACTCCGGAGAGATCAACGGCGTTCCGGGTCACGTCAATCGTCAAATCCTGACGGACATTCTGCGCGACGAACTCGGCTTCAAAGGCTTTGTCGTTTCTGACTGGGAAGACATCAAGAAACTCGTCACGATGTGGCGCATCGCGGCGAACGAGAAAGAAGCGACGCGCATGGCGGTGATGGCCGGCATCGACATGAGCATGGTGCCGCTCGACTACAGTTTCGCCGATCATCTGATCGCGCTCGTCAAAGAAGGCGCAGTTCCGCAGTCGAGAATCGATGAAGCCGTGCGACGGATCCTGCGAGTCAAGTTTGAGGTTGGACTTTTTGAAAAGCCGGGAGCCGGACGCGGCGCTGAAAGCAAAGTTTGCGCTTCCGGAATACAGACAAGTCAGCCTGCAGGCGGCGCAGGAATCGATCACGCTGCTGAAGAACACGAACAACATGCTGCCGCTGGCGAAGACGACAAAGTGCTCGTCACTGGTCCAACATCTGATTCGTTGATCTCACTGAACAACGGCTGGACTTACGTTTGGCAGGGATCGGAAGAGTCGCTCTATCCGAAAGATCGAGACACGATTCGCAGAGCAATCGAGGAGAAGATCGGCGCCGGCAAACGTGACGTTCGTCCAGGGCACAAAGATCACGCGGCCCGCCGGCTCGACTTCAAACAACACGCCGACCGATCAGGAAGAAGAGGTTGACATCGCGGCGGCAGTCGCAGCGGCGCGGAACGTCGATGTCGTGGTGCTTGCGCTCGGCGAAGGTTCGTATTGTGAAACACCAGGCAACATTACGGACCTGACGATCGGCGAACCGCAGATCAAACTTCGCCGAAGCGATCAAAGCGACGGGCAAACCGGTGGTGATGGTGCTGGTCGAAGGACGTCCGCGAATCATCAATCGCATCGTCGACGGTGCGAACGCGATCGTGATGGCTTACAACCCGAGCAACGAAGGCGGCACCGCGATCGCCGACGTGTTGTTCGGCGACGTGAATCCGAGTGGCAAACTTCCCTTCACTTACCCGCGCACGCCGAACGGTTTGATCAACTACGATCACAAGCCATTCGAAACCGAGAACACCGCGTTCGGCAAACATGGCGTTCAAACCGCAGTTCGCAGTTTGGCGAAGGTTTGAGCTACACGACGTTTGCTTATAGCGATCTGCGTCTCGGCAAACAGACGATTTCCGCGAACGAAGAATTGCCGGTAAGTGTGACGGTGACGAACACCGGCAAGCGCGCCGGCAAGGAAGCGGTGCTGGTTTACGTCAGCGATCTGGTTGCTTCGATATCACCGCCGAACAGACGACTGCGGCGGTTCGCGAAGATCAATCTCGAACCGGGCCAGAGCCGCACGTTAACTTTCAAACTGCGGCGTGAAGATTTGTCGTTCATCGGCGCCGATAACAAACCGACGCGTCGAGCCCGGAGAGTTTGACGTCACCGTCGGTGGACTTACGCAGAAATTCACGCTCAAGTAAACACTATGATCGGAACAATCAACAAATACTCTTCCCGCTGTTACTTAATTCTGACCTGCGCGATCGTCGTAACTGCGCAGGAAGCCAAAACTCCCAAACACAACCTGATGCCGGTGCCGGCGTCGGTGAAGTTTCACGACGAGCGACTGGCCGTCGATAGCAACTTCAAAGTCGCGACGCGAGGTCATTCAGACGCGCGACTGCAAGCCGGCATTTCGCGTTTCATGAAGCGGCTCGAAGGCCGCACGGTGCTTACTCTCGCGCCCGGGACTCGCGCCCGACGATCAGATGACGCCGCTCATCGATTCATTGCCAGGGTCCGGGACAAAGACATTCCGTCCGTGAGCGAGAATGAGAGTTATCGCATCGACATCACCCGCCGACAGGCGTTGCTGAGCGCTCCGACAGTCGTCGGCGCGTTGCGCGGACTCGAAACGTTGCTTCAATTACTCGACGCCGATCGAAATGGATATTTCCTGCCTGGAGTTCAGATCGACGATCAGCCACGCTTTCCCTGGCGCGGGTTAATGATCGACGTAGCGCGTCACTTTCAGACGATGGAAGTGCTCAAACGCAATCTCGACGCGATGGCGGCGGTGAAGTTGAACGTCTTTCACTGGCACCTGACCGAAGATCAGGGCTTCCGTGTTGAGAGTAAGAAGTTTCCGAAGCTGCACCAGCTCGGTTCAGACGGCAACTACTTCACGCAGGAACAGATAAAAGAGATCATCGCTTACGCTCGCGATCGCGGCATTCGCGTCGTGCCGGAGTTTGACATACCCGGGTCACAGCACGAGTTGGCTGGTTGGTCATCCGGAACTCGGCAGCGCGCCTGGTCCATACACGATCGAACGCCGCCCGGGAATCTTCGAGCCCGCGCTCGATCCGACGCGCGAAGAAGTCTACAAGTTTCTCGATACGTTTCTCGGTGAGATGGCGGCACTCTTTCCCGACGAGTATCTGCACATCGGCGGCGATGAGAACGAAGGCAAACAGTGGGACAGAAATCCCGCGATTCAGGCCTACATGAAGCAGAAAGGAATCAAGGACAACCACGCGTTGCAGGCTTACTTCAACACGCGTCTGTTGAAGATTCTTCAGAAGCATGGGAAGAAGATGATCGGCTGGGACGAGATTCTGCAACCGGAGTCTTCCGAAAGACGTCGTGATCCATTCGTGGCGCGGCACCGCCGCGCTCGCCGAAGCCGCGAAGAAAGGGTTACGACGGAATTCTCTCCAACGGCTATTACATCGATCTGATTCAACCGGCTTCACAACACTACGTTCCCGATCCGCTTCCGGCAGACAGCACGCTGACGCCCGAAGAGGCAAAGCACGTCCTTGGCGGTGAAGCAACGATGTGGGCCGAGTGGGTGACGCCCGAAACGATCGACTCGCGCATCTGGCCGCGCACGGCCGCGATCGCCGAAAGACTCTGGTCGCCGCGAACCGTCACCGACGTCAACGACATGTATCGCCGGCTCGCCGTGATCAGTCTTCAGTTGGAAGAACTGGGACTGATGCACAAGAAGAATCAGGACATGATGTTGCGACGGCTCGTGCGCAATGATGACATTGGACCACTCAAAACACTCGTCTCGGTGATCGAGCCGGTGAAGGAATATCGCCGCTATCAACAGCGGCCGCAAACAATGCTCAGCCCGCTCACGGGCGTGATCGACGCAGCGACACCCGACAGCGAAGTGGCGCGTAAGTTCTCATGGATGGTCAAGGAGTTTCTCGACGACGCGCCGCGTTATCAACTTTACAGATCGGAGTTGACGCAGATGCTGGGCGACTGGCAAACTTCCGGCGCCGCACTCGATCCGCTCATCGATCGTTCTCCGGCGCTGAAAGAGATCAAACCACTCGCGCAGAATCTCACGCAACTGGGAGAAACAGGACTGGAAGCGGTCACTTATCTGAAACTGGGCATGCCGCCGCCGAGAGAATGGCGCGAAACGAGTTTGGCGAAAGTGGATGAAGCCGCGAAGCCTTATGGAGCTTTGGAGTTCGTGGTGATTGCCGGGATGTGAAGCAACTTGTGATCGCGGCTGCTGAGATTAAACGGTAGGGCGTCTCTGGAATGCGGCGGCCTGACGCCGCTATGGCCTCGATCACGCTTATCGATTACAAAGCGGCGTCAGGCCGCCGCACTCCAGGGAGATGCCCACGATATAGGATTTATTTGTGAACTTCGTGCGAGCACTGTTGATTTCCGCATTAGTGCTAATCGCTCTTGCGATTTCCATCGGCAACGAGAAATGTCTTGTCGTGCCATGAGAAGCAGCGCCAGTATCTCAAACACGGCGCATCACTTCACCTCACAACTCGCAAACGCAAATTCGATCGCCGGCAGTTTAGCGCCGGCAAAAACATTCTCAGAACCACAACGCGAACTGCATTACCGGATGGAAGCCAGACCGGACGGCTTCTTCCAAACCGGCGTGCTCGGAACACCGCCCGACACGATCTCGATCTCCGAACGCTTCGACTTCGTCATCGGCTCCGGACGCAAAGGGCAAACTTATCTTTACTGGGGAAAAAACGATCAACTCTTTCAACTGCCTGTTTCCTATTGGACCGAAGTAGCGAGTTGGGTCAACAGTCCCGGCTATGGAGACCGTTCATTGGATTTCAGCAGGCCCGTAGTGCCGCGCTGCCTCGAATGTCATGCAACATCGTTTGAGCCGGTGACGGATTCCGGTTTCGCAAATCGAGTATCGCCGAACAAATTACGTCGTCGGCGTCTCGTGTGAAAAGTGTCATGGTCCAGGCAAACAACACGCTGATCTCAATGCTCCCGGCGCGCCAAAACCTGTGGACCAGGCGATCGTGAATCCGGCAAAACTACCTCGCGAACGCCAACTCGCGCTGTGTTCCTTGTGTCATGGCGGTATTGGCGTGGCGAACGGCGCCGGCATTTTCTTTCAAGGTAGGTGATACATTGGAAGATTTCCTCCGGCTCGAGATTCCCAAACCCGACGAACCGCTCGACGTTCACGGCAACCAGGTGGCGCTGCTGGAGAGAAGCAAGTGCTTCAAGGCGTCAGAGATGACGTGCTCGACTTGTCACAACGTGCACATGCCTCAACGTGACGTGGGAGATTTTTCACAGAAGTGCCTGGCGTGTCACAAGGTTGAAAGCTGCGGGCTATTTCCCAAACAAGGCCGCGCGATTGCCGGCAAGTGCGTTGACTGCCACCTGCCGAACCAAACTTCAAACGTGATCTTTTCAACTCACGACGGCCGCCGCATCCTGCCAAAAGTGCGCAATCACTGGATCAAGGTTTATCGCTGAAGATTTCCTCGCAAAGGCGCAAAGACGCAAAGTTATGACTTAAAGATTTCTTTGCGCCTTTGTGCCTTTGTGCCTTTGCGAGGAAGATCTTATCTCGGTACTGCCTCACCGGGCTTCACGATGCGAATCCAGTGATCCGTAAACTCCGCGTGCATGCCCGCGCAGTTCGACCTTCGGCATGTGGCACGTCGCGCATTTCTTCGTACTCACCGGACAAGCCGCCGCACTGCGCCGTTCAGTCTTCGTTTCCTTCGGCTGTGGTCAGATGACACGCAAGACACTTCGAATCGTAGTAAGACGTTTCCTTCTGCAACTTCTCATGCGGATTGTGACAGCCCAAACACCCGATCCTCGGATCGTTCGTGTTGTGCCCGCGGCTATTGAACATGCGATAAGGCTGAAAACGAATATTGTTGATACCTGATTGCGCCGGGCATCAGCATCGCCTGCTCAAAACTCGTGTGACACGTCCCGCAAAACGATTGCGAAAGCTCGTGCCCTCCCAGCCCGCCGGGATTGAAGATCTGCGGCTCGTCAAACTTCTTCTCCTTCATCGCGACCAGGTGTTTCTCGCCTGGTCCATGACACGCTTCACACCCAATCCCCGGACTGAGACGATCGAGTTTCAGTTCCATCCCGTTCACCGCGCCGGTCGTGTGACAACCAAAACACTGCTGCGGTTCTTCGCCTGCAATCGCGCGTCCGAGCGCATCTTCGAGCGACGATGGCACTGCGCGGCTTGTGTCCAATCGTGAAATCGAGTCCGCGAAGCTTCTGAAAATAGCTGACACGCGTTTCGTAAAGCAGGTTGTTGTGACGAAAGAGATAAGTTTGCCCGACGTGGCCCTGCCCAAAACAATAAAGCATCGGCTTCGCGATGCGTGTTCTGTTCCGTCGGAAACGGTGTAGACGACTGACTGGCCCCTGCGCGCGAGTTCGTAAGTGTAAGGCCATTGCGAAACGTGAGCTTTCCGCGCGCAGTGACGATCTTGCAATCGGGCGCAACTTCCAGCGCCTGGGCCATCGGCGTTGTCAACTGTATCGACTTCTTTCGGATGGCAATCGACGCATGCTTTATTGCCGACAAGCGAATGCCGCGCGTGTCGGCGTTGGGCCGCCATTCCAGAGAAGAACGTGTCTGATTGCGCGTGGCCAGAGCACGATCGCATCAATCCACAGATTACACAGATGACACAGATAATCTTGAGCACGAAAATCACTTGACTAGTCCGGAGCCTTCCACGACTTTTACATATTTGTTCAAGGGGACGTTCGTGAGTTGATCGACTCTTGCCGCTGGGCCAACGTATCTCGACCGAATCGATCTTCGTTGCCGCGCCGACGCCGAGGATCTCGCGCGGATCGTGAGACGACAGATAGCTTCCGCCGCCGATTTTCAAACGAGTGCGTTTCACCGTTCCTGATTGCCAGGTGATCACGGCTCCGACTGCCGCCGGATTGCTTTTCGTAGCGACGAGATGCAGGCCGACCCAGTTGTTCCGGTTGCCACCCTGGTTGCGCAGCAGCAACGGCGGCTCGCCGTTGTTTGACGTGAGCACGTCTGCATCGCCATCGTTATCGAAATCGCCGAGCGCCATGCCGCGCCCGGAAAACATTTTGCTGAAGACTGCTCCGGAGTTCGCACTCACGTCTTTGAACACGCGGCCGGTGTTTTCAAACATCAGCAACGGCTCTTTGTGTTTCACGCGCGGAACCCGCGATTCGATCATGTCGTCAGGATGCCCGTTGACGAGAAACAGGTCGGGATCGCCGTCGTTATCGTAGTCGAAAAACTTCAGTCCCCAGCCGCTCAGCAGTTGAGTCGCCGGCGCAATCTCGCCCGGCTGGTCGGTGAAGATCAACTCCTTCTCGTTGTGATAAAGACTAAAGAATTCGTGATCGATGTTCGCGACAAAAAGATCCTGCCAGCCGTCGCCGTCGTAATCAGCCGCATCGACGCCCATGCCCGAACGAGGTCGGCCTGCTTCACCGTACGCCACCCCCGCCGACAAACCGATCTCTTCAAATTTTCCGGCGCCTTTGTTGACGAAAAGAAAGTTGGGCATCGTGTCGTTGGCGACGAAGAGATCGATCAGTCCGTCGTTGTTTATGTCAGTCGCAACCGCGCCAAACGACTTGCCCGGATGCTCCGCGATGCCCGACTCACGACTCACGTCCTGAAAAGTGCCGTCGCCATTGTTGTGAAACAGACGCGAAGGCTGCGGCTTGAAGAGACGCGGCACGCAGTAATAACGGCGCTTCAAAGTCGCGTCAGTGCAGAGCGGATTCTGCGACTTGTCGTAGAAGACAAAGCTCGAGACGAAGAGATCGAGTTTTGCCGTCGTTGTCGTAATCAAACCAGGTGGCGCAGGTGGACCAGCCGGGAGCGGCGACGCCGGCTTTCTCGGTCACTTCGGTGAAAGTGCCGTTGCCGTTGTTGCGGTAGAGAATGTTCGGACCGTAGTTCGTGACGTAGAGATCGACGTTTCCGTCGCCATCGTAATCGGCCGCGGCCACGCCCATGCCGAACTTTCCGCCGGCCACGCCGGCTTTATCGGTTACGTCTGTGAAAGTGCCGTCGCGGTTGTTGCGATAGAGCGCGTTTTTGAGACGGCGCGGCGGGCGTGAAGAAATCCGATGGTCCACTGTTGACGAAATAGACGTCCATCCATCCGTCGTTATCGTAATCGAGGAATGCGCAACCGGCGCCGACGGTTTCGGGCAACTGGCGATCGGCGTGAGTGAGCGTTGTCGTGAGTCCAGGTGATTTTGCTGGTGGTGGGGGAGACTTCTTCGAACGTAACGGGGCTGCGCGTGCGGTTTTTGGCCGCGGACGAAGACGTGAAGTTGAACGCTAGCACAGCGACCAGCAGAAAAATAGCAACTTTCGCATGGCGTCTCTGTTGGAGTGCGGCGGCCTGGCGCCGCTTCGTTATCGATCACTCCTGATCAAGGGCCAAAGCGGCGCCAGGCCGCCGCACTCCAAATAGGCTGTCATGGAGACGAGCCCGGCGGCAGCACCACGACGCCACTGTTCGTCGCACCTTTGGCTTTGAGTTTTTCGATGATGCGCATCTCTTCCTGCGCGCGGGCCGTGTCTTTCAGTCGCGCATACAACAGCGCCAGGTTGTAATGCGCCGTCGGCTCATCGGGATCGAGCTTCACCGCCGTCTCCAGCTCCTGTCGCGCACGCGTGTAGTTCTTGAGTTTCATGTAACTCGAGCCGAGCGCGATGCGCGCGTGCGCGTAGACGGGAAGTTTCTGCACCGCTTTTTCAAACAGCACGATCGCCCGTGCATCGTCGTTCTGCTCCTGTGCAACGAGCCCGAGATAGTAAAAGACTTCCGGTATCGCGACGCCCGGGTCGCGCGCTCTTCTCCAGCCACATGCGCGCTTCAGCCGTATTTCTTCTGATTGAGCAGAACGTAGCCGAGGTGTAACTGCCCCTGAGCGTTGCCGGGTTGAATCTCGAGCAAGCGGCGGAAACGTTTTTCAGCCTCGAACAGATCGCCTTTCCGCAGCCACGCGATACCGAGCGCAAGCAGATACGCCGGCTCTTTTGGTCTCAGCTCGAGCGACCGTTCGAGCGCCGACTTCGCCTCGTCATTCATTCCCACCCGCAAAGCTTCGAGCGCAAACTTGTAAAGAAACTCGGGCGACTTCGAATCGGCGGAAAGACGTCGCCACGCGATTCAAATAGATCGCCGCTTCGCGCGTCTCATTTTTCAGGCGCGAGATCTGCGCGAGGCCAAGCAACGCACCGGCATTGTCGAGCCGTCCTTCGAGCGCGAGCTAAATAATTTTCTTCCGCTTGCGGCAAAGTTGTTTTTCGCAAGGTATGCATCGCCGAGCATAACGAACAACGATGGCGGAACGGCGCGCGTAGTCTTTTGCTTCTCGATAAAGCTGATGCACTCATCAACGCGGCCCTGCGACAGCAACAGTTCCGCCAGTTTTTCATGTAGCCTCAGCGTGTTCGGGCTCAACGGCCAGAATTTCTTTGAGCTGGACGATAGATTTTTCAGGCGCGCGTTTTAGCAGGTAAAGATAGACGAGATTCATTCGCGCGCCGGTGAACTTTTTGTCGTTGCGCACGGCTCGAAGAAACAACAGTTCAGCTTCGTTCAGCCGTCCCTGCTTGGCGCGAATCGTCCCCATGAAGATTGAGTGCGACCGGCAAATCAGGTGCTGACTCGTAAGACGGCATGTGAGTTCCTTTTCCGCTTCCGCGAGTTCGTTGTCTCTGGATGAGGGTGGCGACTTGTTCGAAGAGTTGGACCACATCCGCTCTCTGCGCACGCACGAGGTGCGGCCACAGACAAGGCACAAGATGCAGAAGCAGACATAGTGCCTCATGTGCCTTTTTACGACTTATCTGACAAATTCCTTCTCCTCAACCTTGCCCTGACCTTCTTTGATAGTCACGATCCGGTTCACGCCAACGCCGGAGATCTTATCAACCGTCGCCACTGGGCCAACGCACCTGAATCGAATCCACTTTCGTTCGCTTCTCGAGACCGAAATGTAATCTTAGATCGCTCTGCGAAATGTAACTGTCGCCGCTGCGCACTTCGTCAATCTGCGTCAGGTCGCCGGAGACGACTGTCACGCGCGCGCCGATGCCGCTGCGATTGCTCTTCACGCCCATGAGTCTTAATGAGAATCGAATTGTTTGCGTTTCCGCCGTCATTGCGCAGCAGCTGCGGTGGCCCATCAAGATCTGCAATCAGCAGATCGACGTCGCCGTCGTTATCGAGGTCGCCAAACGCAACGCCACGGCTGGCGCGATTCTCGGTCAGCACAGCGCCAAACTCCGCGGACACTTCAGTGAACGTCCCGTCGCGATTGTTGCGGTGCAGCAAGCGCGGCTGACGATACGCCGGAACTGCGGATAGACGTGACCGTTCGCGACAAACAGATCCACCCAGCCGTCGTTGTCGTAATCGAAAAACTTCGTGCCCCAGCCGACGTGCGGCAAACTCACCGCCGCAAGCTTCGCCGCGTAAGAAAGATCGGTAAACGAGTTTTTGCCGTCGTTATGATAGAGCGTGTTGTACTCGTCGGCGAAGTTCGTAACAAACAGATCGAATTTTCCGTCGTGATCGTAATCGCCGGCGGTCACGCCCATGCTTCCCTGCTCGCTTCCATTCTCATTCACCGCCGTGCCCGCCGTAAATCCGATCTCTTCAAACGTGCCGTTGCCTTTGTTTTGGTAATGGAAATTCGGCGTCGAGTCGTTGGCGACAAACATATCGATCTAGCCCGTCGTCGTCGAAGTCGCTGGTGATGACGCCGAGCCCGTAGAAGCCGTTCGGGTCCGTCACTCCAGCCTGCTTTGAGACGTCCGTGAACGTGCCGTTGCCGTTGTTGCGGAAGAGTGAATCGCCGGCGCCTTTCAATCCTCGCGGACCACACTGCACCGGGATCGACTTGTACTGGCACGTTTTGCCCTGGCCGAACTCCGGCAGGTTGTTGATGTCGAAATCGACGTAGTTGGTGACGAAGAGATCGAGATCGCCGTCGTGATCGTAGTCGACAAACGAAGCGCCGGTGGACCAGCGCGGATCGTTTACACCGGCTTTCGCGGTGACGTCCGTGAACGTGCCGTTGCCGTTGTTTTTCAGAAGATGATCCGGCCCGAGACAGGTGACGTAGAGATCTTCAAAGCCGTCGTTGTTGTAGTCGCCGACGGCCACACCCATGCCCCAGCCGATGTCGCTCACGCCGGCTTTCGCCGATACTTCCGTAAACTTACCGCCACCGTCGTTGCGGTAAAGATCGCTTTTGGTTTTTCCTTTTGACTTCACGAGATCGACGGTCAGAGAGTTGACGAGATAGATATCGAGATCGCCGTCGTTGTCGTAATCGAAAAATGCGACGCCGCCGCTCATCGACTCGACGATGTACTTCTTATCGGGTGACGCGACGTGTTTGAAATTAATGCCGGCCTGAGGCAGTGATGTCGGTGAACGCGATCTTCACGGCTGTGAACTCAGAGCGGGTTTTTCGTGCAAAGGCGCAAAGACGCAAAGAAAAACGCAAAGAAAAAACATCACTCGAAGATCCGGGCCTTTTCTTTGCGCCTCTTCTTTGCGCCTTTGCGCCTTTGCGCGAGAACTATTCATTGGTTTTCGAGCGTGCTTTTTCTTTGAGGTTTTTCGAAATGTCGAGCTGGCTTTCGCCTTCGGCTTTACGACCGGCGGCAATGTACGCGCGGCCGAGCTGATAATGAACGTGGGCCTGGTCGGGCTTCAATCGCGCCGCTGATCTCCAGACTCTCGACACTTCCCTTTGACGTCGCCTTTCTGCAGCAACGCCTTGCCGAGTTCGTAACGCGCGTCGGCGAACTCAGGCCGTTCGCGTACGATTTCACGCATCAACGCGATGCCTCGTTCCGTTTCCTGCTGGGCCAGGACGACGAAAGCCAAGATGATACTTGGCCTGAAAGTCGTTCGGATTCAACGCAGCTCCTGTTGAAACTCGCGCTGCGGCGTCCTGAAGTTTTCCGGCTTTCAAGATGGATCAGGCCGATATAGAAGTGGGCCAGCCGCACTTTGTCGTCGAGCGAAAGCGCCGCGCGCAACTCTTCGAGCGCTTTCGCGACGTCGCCGCGTTCGTAATGTGCCTGGCTAAACAGGATGTGTAGTTGCGGGATGTTTGTGCCGACGGCAACCATCTGCTCGATCACGCGATTTGCTGCGTCGAGCTTTCCGTCTTTCAGAAGTGAGAGTGCGAGCGGGTAATAAAGCGCCGCATCCTGCGATTTTACGGCGATCACTTCGGTGAGCAAAGACGATGCTTTGGCGTAGTCGTTGTCATGAAGTAGCTGAGCCCGAGCAACTGCTTGATGGCGATGTTGCCGGGATTGAGCGTGAGTTCTTTTTCAAGCGCCGGTATCGCTTCTTTGTAAAACTCAGCCTTGTAGTTCGCCAGTCCGAGATTGAAGTTGAGTCCTTCCTGGTTTGGGTTCCATTTCGCCGCGAGTGCAAACTGCGCCGACGCCTCGCGAAAATCCTGCTGCTCCGCGCGCAGCAAACCGATGCTGTTGTGCGCTGCGGCAACTACCTTCGTATAGTAGGTCTCTTCTGTTTTGAGTTTCTCCAGCTTTGCAGGATCGAGTGCGGCCTGTTCGGCAATGATTCCTTCAGCTTTGACCAGTTCCTTTTCAGTTTGAGCCGGAAGGTTGTTGCCGTTCAGAAAAGCACTGACTTTTTTCTCGTCGATCTTGAAGCCCTTCTGTTTCAACTCCTGTGAAGTCTGCAACTCCTTCTCGCCCTCGGCAATGCGACCGGCTTTAATCAGAGACTGGCCCAGCCGGTAATGCGCGGTTGTCACTTGATAGTCGTTGTGTACGAGAGACGGAGTGAGAGCAATTGTTTTTTCAGGACCTCGATCGCTTCCTTGTGTTTGCCGGCGCCCTGGTATGCCTGGCCCAGGTGAAAATAGGGATCCGGATTATTCGGCTGTTTGAGTGCAGCCTTTTCAAGCAGGCCGATTGCCGGTTCAAACTTCCGCTCCATGATGTAAAGAATGCCAAGATAGAGATTAGCGAAGAATTCTTCCGGGTTGGCGGCCAGCTCGATTTTGAACTCCTCGACAGCCTCCGGAATTCTCGCGGCTCCATCCTTATATAAATAGGTTAGGCCGAGATAATAGTGAACACGCGGAAAGCCGGGGTCGAGCGCGATAGCCTTCTTGAACTCCTCAATCGATTCCGGCAAAAAACCCGTTTCGCGATACGCGCGACCGATCAGCACGCGCAACGCGGGCCGGTTACCGAGCCGCTCCGCCATTCGTTCGAAAAGCTGCCGAGCCTGAGCAACATCGCTGGCGTTTCAAAAAGCAGAGACCGAGAGTGTATTCGGCGTCGTAATCGCCGGGTGTCAACTTCAACGTTTGTTCGAGTTCACGGGCAGCTTTATCAAACTGGCCCATCATGAAGAACGTCTTGCCCAGCATGTGATGGGCGGTGGGATTTTTCGGATCGGCGGCGATGACCCGCTCGAGAGGGACGATGCTCTTCGCATATTGCGCAGTATGAAAATATGCGATTGCCTGATCGACGAGTCCGTCAGTGGAGTCATGACGCGTCGCGGTTGCCGATTCGAGTGTTTCGACGGACGACTTATAATTGCCTTGAGCTGAATAGATTTTGCCGAGTCGCTGGTAAGCCTGGCCGAGAATGATTTTGAACTCAGCTTCGGCGCCGGAGTAATTACCGGCGCGGTGATAATTGTTCGCAGCTTCGTAATGCTTGCGAAACAGATCGCCCGGCGCCTGAAAGAAGAGAAGTAGTAATAGTAGAGGGAAGGAGGCCAAGCGAAGGTACATCGTTACCTAAACCCCACTGTAAGCTTCGGATTGCTGGCTCGTTTTTATTTTCCATTTGTCATTTTCCATTTGTCATTTGCCGGGGGAGCGCAGAGCGTCCGATAAATGAAAAATGGAAAACGGAAAATGACAAATGGAAAATAGACCCTAGCCACGGATCCCATTTAAAACGAGACGAAGGCTGAGTTGTTTACTCAGCACTTCGTCTCTGTTCCGATTACCTGGGGAGTATATCAGAAGGTAAATTTGATACCGAGTTGAATCTCGCGAGACGACTGGGTATTGAGAAGAGTTCCGAAATCATTACCGGCGTTCATGGCGGTATTGAACCCGACAAAGCTCGGATGGTTGAGAGGTTGAAGAATTCCGCACGGAACTGGAATCCGTAGCGTTCCTTGAACCGCCAATTCTTCGCCATCGAAAAGTCGACGTTCGTGATCGGTTTTCCTCTCACCGAGCCCTTGCCTAAGGTGCCAAGCTGACCGGCCGCGGGTACAGCAAATGCTGCCGGATTCAGATGGCGAGTGTGGGTCAGGGCCCTCCAGATAAAGAGGCGCACCTGTGTAGTTCGGACGCTGCCCGACTGCGCCCACGACACCCAGCGTGTTTTGTCCAGTCGTGATGTCGATTGGAGTCGCTCCGAAGTAAGAGAAGATTCCGTTCAATTGCCAATCACCGATAGTATATTCGGCAGCCTTGCCCCAACTGCTGAACGTGGGAAGAGCATAGACCATATTACTTACGAACGAATGTCTCCGATCAAGATCCGCATCGCCTCTATCACTACCAAAATTGTACGGATCGCTGGTGGTATTGGTGAACGACGTCAGCGCAACATCCGAGATTGAATGTCCCCACGTGTACGCAACCTGGAAGGCCAAACGATCAGTGAACCTCCGGTTCAGCCACAACTGCATTGCATGGTAACTGGAATTACCATTCGACTCGTCAGTGGTAATGTTACCGATGCCCAGGAACGGGCGATTATCCGAAATCAATCGTCCGGCAAGATCATCAAACTCGTCGTTTCTGTAATTCCCAGCGCCGCTCGCGCGATCTGAAGTCGTGCATCGCGAGTTGAACCGTCGCAGGCCCGGGCCAACGCACGTTTTGTTCGGAGCGATGTCGTTACGGTTCACATTACGCCGCCAAATGTGCAGGCCATGGTTCCCAATATAAGAGGCCTCGAGGACTGTATTCGGCAGAAGCTCATGGGAGACCGTCAGGTTCCACTGATAACTCTCGGGTGGTCTGAAGCCTGGATCGACAGCATTGAAGCCCGCGTTTGGATTTACGCCGGCAACGTTGGCCGCCAGTCCGGGATTGATCGTGTCAAGACTGCGGCAGGTCGGGCAGTTTGCGAGCGTGACGCCCGCGCCGTTCCATCCTGAACCCGCGCTCACGGTCGTGGTCCAGGGCGGGTTACCCGTCAGGCGAAGAAGGTCTTCTATCACCTGCGAGCGACTCATGTAACGTCCAAATCCAGCTCTCAGCGCCGTCTTGCCGGTGCCGAACACATCCCACGCTACACCAACTCGAGGCTGCCAACCCTGCTTGTAAGTGTTAACGAGAGCGCGTCCGAATCCAAGCCCGATTCCTTCTTCAGAGGTTACGAGGCCGGTGTTGAAATCGGTGCCGTTATAGAGACTCGGGATAAAGTTCGAAATACGATTGTCCTTTTCCCAAGCCGGCGGGAAAACTGAATATCGCAAACCCAACGTTAACGACACTCTCGGGTGCACCTTCCACGTGTCGTTTACATAGAATTCAAAATCGCGCCAACGGCCTTCCGCGACCTCAGTGGTAGCGATCTCCGCATAGTTAACAAGAACGGTGTCGCGGAGCAGCAGGTCGGCGATACAGGAACCAGCCCAGTCTCCAGCACTCGTTTGCAAACCGCATCCCTGAATGGTCGCCTGTTGGTTACCGCCACCGCCGCCAACGCCCGGCTCGTCTTTGAAGTTATGACTGAAGAGCGCGCCGAACTTCAGGTCGTGATTTCCTTTAACAAGCGAGAAGTCGTCTTTCCAGATATAGAGATCCTGGCGATTGGCCCAGGGAGCCTGATGCCAGATGTTGGCGTACCCGTCAACACCCCAGAACAGAGAAGGAATAGTGCCACCGACGTCCCCATCTGCTTTCGGAAAGACTGTCGGGATGGCGGCTGAGATCTCATCTTCGAGGGCCTGGGTTTCGGGGCTGGTGTTAATGATGATGTCATTACCAGCAATCGAAAACTGGAATTCGTTAACCGCCTTCGACGAGATCGTGTTGGTCAACTTAACGGCAAAGCTGTGGCTTGGCTGACTCCAGTCAGAAGTGATAGTCGGATACGGAGCGTCACCCCAGAAGTTACCGGCAGCGCCCTTGTGATCCCATTTCTCATTGATGTAGCGAACCATCAAGTTCATCCGGTCAGTGATATTAATGTCGCCTCGGATGAGATCCTGACGTGTGTCTATCGGCTGGATCTGCGAAGTCGCCCAATCACCAATACCAGGCCCGGTCGGGTTAGGGAAAAGCTTCATGTAAGCGAGTCCACCCGGACTGAGCAGGTTGGCCGGAATGCGATTCCCGGGGAAGCATCCAGGGCTAACCGGGTTCGGGCCGACATTCGCTTCAATACGCGAGTCGCACGTTTGGCCGGGAATACTCGGCAGGATCGGAATGTTGGTATTCGGATGAGTCGGCCCGGTTAAATTAGGAACGCGCCTGCCATCCTGAATCCTGAAAGCACTGAAGTCTCCCATCTTCTCGGCGATCGTGGGCACTTTCCCTGAAAGCACCTGACCGCGTCGCTCACGCCGCCACTCTTCCGACCAGAAGAAGAAAACTCTGTTCTTAACGATTGGGCCACTGAAGTTGCCGCCGAAGTTGTTGTATTTCAACTGCGGGCTTCGGTTGTCCGGCACGATTAAGGAAGAAGTTGTTTGCGTTGAGAGCGTCGTTTCTATAGAACTCGAACAGCGAGCCGTGAAAATCGTTGCTGCCGCCTTTGGTGATCAGGTTGACCACGGCGCCCTGCGCCTGGCCAAACTCCGCACTGAAACTGTTGCGCTCTACACGAAACTCCTGAATCGAATCGATCGACGGGAACACCAGCAACGTGCGGTTCGAGCCGACGTCCATGTTGTTCACGCCGTCGACGGTCCACAGATTGGAGTTTGACTGGTTGCCGTTGACGGACATGTCAACGCCTGAGTTGAGACCCGTTCCGCGAGTTGCAAATGCGCCCCCCGCGCCGGCTTGCGTTACAGGTGAAACGCCAGGAACCATCAAAGCGAGTTGCGCGTAGTTGCGACCGTTCAATGGCAACTCTGTTACCTGCTTCTCGGAGATCAGACTGCTGACCTCGCCACTGCGCAACTCAACCGGAGCGGACTCGCTCGTGACGGTAACGACTTCCGTTACCTGCCCCACCTGGAGATCCAGGTTGACGGTTTTGTTTTCATTGACGTGAAGCTCAACACCGGTCTGGACTGTTTTCTTGAACCCGGTAGGAGAGGCGCTGATGGTATAAAGACCCGGCGGCAAGCTGGTGACGTTATAAAAGCCGTCGTCAGTCGCCGAGACTGTGCGCACAACCACATTAGTCTTTTCATCCGTGACTGTGACCTCAGCTTTCGGCACCGCAGCCCCCTGCGGGTCCCGCACCGTGCCGGTGATACTGCCCGAGGTGCTCGACTGCGCGTATACGCCGACAAGCAGACCAATGCTCAGCAGGAGTAATGACGCCTGCATCCAAGACCTTATCGACATACAGTACCTCCCGGTATTACCTGAAATGGAATCAAGAATTCTTCAAAACCCGCGGACCCTACGAGAGAAATCTTTAGCTAAGTTGTCTGAGTGCTACTTTGTTGCAGAGGCTAACAAAAGTATTTAATACTATTCCCGTTCCTTGTCAAGAAAATTTTCGTCTCTTTGTAATCCCAGGGTGAGTTATTTTTATGAATCCGGACTTTGTTCGCAGAGCGAACAATGCGGACACGCTAAGTAACTGAAACGGAAGCAAATTTACTTGCCAGGACAAGGCTGAGCGCGCCCATCAAAGTCGGTTCCGGACCAAGCGTCGAAGCGATTATCCGAGTAGAAGGAAGACCACGGCAGATGGTGTTCTCAACCGTGTTGCGAATGTCGGCCGAGATCACCGGCCAGGCCCGCACGATTGGACCACCAACGATCACCGCCTCCGGAGCGAGACCGCGGATCAGGTTAGCGATACCGATACCGAGGTAGTTTGCCGTCTCCTTCAGTGCAGTTCGCGCGGGTCCATCGCTGTTCAGGGCGAGATCGATGAGGAGGCCGAAGTCCGTGTCCGCAGCTCCGTTACGCCCAACCGACAAGTTTTTGTAACGGGCGAGAGCGGAACGCTCGGAAGCAAAAGCTTCCCAGCACTCACGACTTCCGGAGGCACACGCCACCGGAGCACCCTGCCCGATCGTCATGTGTCCAAACTCACCGGCGGCGCCGTTCTCTCCGCGATAAACCTGCCCGTCAAAAACGATTCCCGTTCCGACGCCGTCTTCCACAAGCACGAGAATGAAGTCTCGAACCTCACGAATTTCAGGCCGGCCAAACCACAATTCGGCTTGCGCGGCAGCGTTGGCGTCGTTATCCATTGTCACGCGCAATCCGGTCGCGGCGCCGATCTCACTTGCAAGCGGCAGATCGCGCCATTGAAACGTCGGGATGAACAACTCTTTGCCGTGCGGATCGACGAGACCCGGCAAGCTGATTCCGATTCCTTCGATCGTGCCGTGATTTCTTTTGATAAATCTTCGAGCGCGATCGATGATCTCTTTCATGGTTTTCTTCGCGTCTGGATCAGTTTCAAACGTTTCCTGTTCCAAAACACGTCCGGCGAGATCGCTCGTGGCGACGATTGTTCGCTTTGTCCCCAGGTCTACTCCGATCGCTACTGCATCAGCTGTTCGGAGAGAAAGAAGGATCGGCGGACGTCCACCCGTTGATTCTCCACTGACTTCTTCAATCAGTCCGTCAACTCGCAACTCTTCAACAATCAGCGAGACAGTCGAGCGTTGCAGCGCGGTTTCGTGAGCGATTTCGGCGCGTGAGATGGGACCTCGCTCACGCACGTAATTCAACACGATCTGGCGATTGATATCGCGGATCGTATTCGATCGCGCCACGTTTGCTTTCTTTAGGTCGATTCGCCGCATACTGCAAAACCGCCGGGGCCATACATCCGGAATGGAAGGAACCTAGTAGGACTGGGGCTAGAACTCAGATCGGGTAATCAATAAGAATAATTAGTACATAGGCCACAATCAGTCAACACATTTTGTAGTTGATCGATGAAAGCTTAACAAAAGCAGCGACGATTGTTGTTACAACTAAGACGTTCGCTTCCATCGCTTGTCTGCTTTTTGTGGCCTTTCAACTCATACCGGCGTTATACTGGCGCACACCAAAAAACCGGGAGGTCTGCTATGAAATACACGCTGATCGCGCTCACCCTCGTACTATTTTTTGCCGTACGGGTTTTTTCACAGACCTCTACCGGTGGTCCACCGCCAATCGACCGCAGCATGAATACCGATCGCATTCGCCAGCAGGACATGAGCAGTCGTGAATACCAGTTAAGAAATTTCGGCAAGCAGCCCGCCGGCGCAAAAGATGAGCGGCACGTTAAGGCGTTGATGGCTCAAACCGAAGAAGATTTCACTCGCATCCTGACGCTTCACAATGAAATTGCTCGAGCTCTTACCTCCAAAAACGCTCTCGATTACAAATTTGTTTCCGAGGCGACCGGCGAGATCAAAAAGCGAGCGAGCCGAGTGCAATCGACCCTCGCGTTGAGTTTGCCGCCTGAAGAAGCACTGGAAGAAGACAAGTCAGCGCAAGCAAAAAATCCGGAACTCAAAGATGCGCTGGTAAAACTCTGCAATCAGATCCGCAGCTTTATAACCAATCCGACGATCGATAAGCCCAATACAGTTGACGCGAAAGAACTGTCGCGGGCGCGGCGCGACCTCGAGAGTCTTATTCAACTTAGCGGCCGGATCAAAAAAGATGCGGAGAAATTGAAATCTCAAAAGTGAAGCTTTATTGAGGCGTGGGCGACGGCGATGGTGAAGGCGTTCGCGAAAACACGATCGGTTCCTGCGTAGTTACTCCCTTACCTTCATGGACCACAATCGACTGGTTGACTTTGATATTCGGAATTGTTTCCTTCTGACCACCCGGCCAGGTGATTTCCAGGTTTAGAGTCGTTCCTTCTTCCGGTTTACCCAGCCCAAACGTCAAAGGCAGTTCAGACTGCGAACAGTAACTCGATCCCGTACGAACCATGGAAAACAACGTCTTGCCCTTCGAAGTCTTCACGACAACCTTCGCGCCAATGCCGTTGCGGTTCGATCGCGCCCCGATCGTTCTCACGCGCAGCAAGTCGTTCTGATTTGCATTTTCATTTCTCAGCAATCGTGCTGGTCCATTGTTGGTCGTGACCAGGAGATCCAGATCTCCATCGTTATCAAAATCGCCATAAGCCGCGCCGCGTCCGACTATAGCGCGATTCAACGCACGCCCGAGTTTTGCAGTCACTTCTTCAAATTTTTTCCGGCCGCGATTGCGGAAGAGATGTGGCGGTTGCGCGTATTTGACGGTCGGTTGGACCACGCTGATGTCGTCAGACACATGGCCGTTGGCGGCAAAGATGTCGAGCAGGCCGTCGAGATCGTAGTCGAAGAAAAAGCATGCAAAGGTCAGCGACTGCGCGGACATTTTTCCGATTCCCGACGACGGCGCTTCGTCGGTAAACAACCCGGAACCGTCGTTGTGATACAAGGCGATGCTCTCATTCGTGAAGTTTCCAATCACGACACTTTGCCGGCCCGATCCGTCGTAATCGGCGGCATCCACTCCCATCCCCGCGCGAGCGGTGCCGGCTTCACTGAAAGCAACGCCGGCCACGACTGCGTTGTCGGTGAAGGTACCGTTGTGGTTGTTGCGATAGAGTTTGTTCGGTTCGGTATCGTTGGCGACGAAAAGATCGAGCCAGCCGTCGTCGTCGTAATCGAGCAGGGCGATGCCGAGAGTTTTACCCGCCGGATCGTTCATACCGGCGCGTTCAGTGACGTTTTCAAAAGAGCCGTTGCCGCGGTTGCGATAGAGTGTCGGCGCCTGGCCTTTATAAGTTTGCGGCGTGCAGTACGATTTGTTTTTGCCGTCGAGAGTGCAGTTTTGATCCGTCTGCACCGACCATTCGACGTAGTTGCCGACAAACAGATCCAGTTTGCCGTCGTGATCGTAGTCAAACCAGGCGGCGCTGGTTGAGAAGCCTTGATCTCCGACGCCCGCGCGCGCGGTGACGTCCTGAAACTTCCCACCGCCGAGATTGCGGAAGAGACGATTTGGACCAACGCAGGTGATGTAGATGTCGTCGTTGCCGTCGTTGTCGTAGTCGGCGACGGCGACGCCGATGCCGTACATCTCCACGCCGAGCCCGGCCTGCTGCGTTACATCTGTAAAGGTGCCGTCTTTGTTGTTGCGATAAAGTGCGGGAAAGGATTTGCGTTTTTTATTTTCGGGCCAATCCATTGAATTGACGAGCAGAATGTCCTGCCAGCCGTCGTTGTCGAAGTCGAGGAATGCGCCGCCCGCGCCGATCGTTTCCGGGAGATACTTCTTTCCGAAGGCGCCGCTATTGTGTTTGAAGCGAATGCCTGCGGCGGCGGTAACGTCAGTGAATTCAATCGCTCCGGATGGGCGTGGCGGTGTCGGACTCGGCGAGGGAGAGGCGACTGCAACGGATTCAGTCGCCGGCGCGGTCGGCGCTACAGTCGGCGTCTGCCTGCATCCGGCAAATAAGCCAAGAGAAAACAAAAGCAGAAACAAACAGAACAAGTCAGGAAGGGTGGCTTGCCCCCGCCTTCTACAAGCGGGGGCAAGCCCCTCTTCCTGACTTGTTCTTTTCCGAGCAGTCCTGCCCAATCTTGTATCTCTATCCAGAGTTGCCTGTCCGACTCTCTGTCTCAACTCGATGCGATCTGGCCAGTGGGACGGCGCGACTCGAGCCACATCTCAATCAGCAACGCGATTGGACCAACGATGAATAGCGCATACAGCGGCGCATAGATCACATGAGTTAACCGCAGCAGCATTTCCACAAAAGCCACGATCACCACGACGATGCACTGCCACATCTTCGACTTCACCGTCGTCTTCGGATCCGTGACCATAAAAAACACAAAGAGCTGATACATCGGCCCGGTGATCGGCGAGATCTCCGAAGCCCACGGATCTCCGGTAATCCAACTGCGCACAAATCCGAAAGCAAGAAACGAGAGCACGTACGCCAGGCTGATATGAATTCTCTTCGCGCGCCAGATGATCACCGATCCGAGAATCCAGATGACCAGGAGCGGCGCGATAAAGTTGCCCCATTGAATCGTCAGCGCCGCGACCGTCTCCGGCGCGAGAAACAGCAACACGCAGATGCCGAAGTTTGAAGGGTTCCAAAGATGTCGTCCCTTTACGCGTAGGACATACTTCGACATGATCGAAATCACGCTGCACAAGGCGTAGGGCCACAAAGCCGGCGAGCGAACAAGTATGCCGACACTGATTCCGGAGATGTACGCACTTGCGAGATTCAACCACTTCCCAAAAAAGATCCGCCCCAGCACCATCTCGGCGACGAGGGCTGAAACGATCGCGAGCGCCGTCCGTTCGTAACTCTCGAGAATTCCATAACTAAAATGGCCCACCAGCAAGATGGTGGTGATAAAAAGCGGCGGGATATAGCGATTACTTAAAGAGAACTTGCGCCCGGAAACTTGCAGTCCCGGAGCACCGACAGGTTGAGCAGCCGATTGACTCATGCTGCCTCCTTGATCTTATAGAGTTGTCCGACGGCGGGTTTGTCGATCGTCTCGGTCTTTCCCGAAGGCCAGCGAATCTCCGCCTTCTCGACACGCGGGTTTCTGCCGACGCCGAAATGCAAACGCCGCTGGTTCTGCGCACAAAAACCGCTGCCGCCGGAAACCTGTTGCACCTGTTGGCGGCCATCCCAGAACAAACGCACCTCGGCTCCGATCGCACTGCGATTACTCGCCGCGCCTTCAAGTTCGAAACTGATCCACTTGTTCTCCGGCGTCACGTTGTTTTTATAGATCAGCAACGGACCTCGCTGATTTGCAACGACCACATCCAGCACGCCGCGATTCCAAAGATCTACGAGCGCCACCGCGCGTCCGTCAAAAACATCACTCGCGCCGACAGCCTGCGCCACGTTTACAAACTTCCCCGCGCCGTCGTTGAGCCAAACTCGTTTTTGCTGGTAACCGGACAAACTGCGCCCATCCATCGCCGGCCAGTGCGCAGCGTCGGAAATGATAGTCGAGTTGCCGCCCGCGATTTTCGAAAAGTCGTACCAGTAATTTGTTTGTCGATCGGCTGAGATGTATCCGTTGACGAGATACAGATCGAGCGTGCCGTCATTATTGAGATCGCCGAACTGCGCGCCAAAACTCCAGCCGCCCATCTCGACGTCCATCGCGCGCGCGAGGTTATCGTACTTCAGCGAGTCGCCCGAGGTGCCGTCGCGTGGCACCCACAGATTGTTTCCCTGGATCAGCACGCCTTCTTCCGAAATATTTGAAACGTAGATCGCATAACGGCCCTGGTTGAGAATGTCGCCGACCGAGGCGTTCATGCCGCTCTTCGGCGAAAAGCCGACCCCGGTCTGTTTTCCGACTTCACGAAACTGCTTGCCGTCGTTGAAGAACAGTTCTGAGATTCCGTAATCGTTGGCAATAAAGAGATCCTGATTACCGGTCCCGCGGAAATCCGCCACGGTCGCGGCAAGCGCCCATCGACGCGTGTCGATGCCCATCTTTTGACTTACTTCTTCGAATGCGCCGTCGCCAAGATTACGAAAGAGATATTTGCGCCCGCCGTTTGTCGCGTACTCAAAACTCTCCGGCATCATCTTCGTGTTTTTCAAATGCCAGAGATCGACGTCTTCCGCATAGTAACCGCCGAGAAACAGATCCAATCGTCCGTCGCGATCGTAGTCAAACCAGACTGCCGTGTTCGCGTTGACCCATGCACGGCAACCCGGCTTTCTCACTCACTCGCGAAAACTTCTGTCCCGCGTCGTTGTGAAAGAGTTCCGGCCTGCCCCACTTGTAAACGAAAAAGATCTTCGTAACCGTCGTTGTCGTAGTCGCCCCAAACCGTACCCATCGAAACGCCGGTGCCGGCTTGATTCAGATCGGCAACGCCCATCTCCGCCGCGACATCTTTAAAGGAGCCGTCTTTGTTGTTTTTGAAAAGCGCGTTCTTACTTCCCTCGCCGCTGTTGGTGACGTAGAGATCCGCCCAACCGTCGCGATCGAAATCGACCACTGACACCGCCGCGCCCATCGATGCAACTTGCGGCATGATGTGATCCAGACGGCGGTCCAACGTCGGCGCCTGGTGAGTGAAGTTTATGCCCGACGTTTTCGCGACTTCTTCCAGGTGAAATCCATACCGGCTCAGCGCTGTCGTTGCGCCGGCCGCACTGTTGACACTCTCGCGGCCGGAACCCACGCGTTTCATCATGAGCGGCGTTGCCAGCAGCGCTATAAAAACAACGACGAGCACAGCTTTCGCCGCTTTACCACCTGTCATCTCTTCTGCTTAGACCTCATTGCGTTCTGAAAAATACCAGGCGTGACGTATCGAGTGTGATAATTCTGCCAATCTTCGGGATAACGGCGATATACCCATTCGTCTTCGAGCCGCTGCGAAGGAGTTATATATTCGTTTTTCGCGTGATAAGGCAAAGGCAGAACGGTTTTGGAGAACGTGGAATTGTAATCTCCATCCTTGATCCAGCCATCGCCCACGATGACATAGTCGCGCACCCAGCCTGGCGGCGGCGCTGCGGGCGCCGAAAAACGAAAGCTCATCTCATCGCCAGCATTCATTATGACGTAACGATCGTCGGCACGCATCAGGAGCTCGCGGACGTCGCCAAAACGAGTGTAGTAACCAATCAGATCGCGCCAGATCTGTTTCGAACTCGCCAGACGATTATAGTCGGGGATCTGGGGAGACGAAGCGTTTGCCTGATTGATAACAGAATAACCACGATGATGCAGATCCGCCGTAGTCAGGATCCAGACGGGTGATTCGCGGCTGGGTGTTTGGAAGGCCAACGGCCCATTCGAGCAGATCCCAGTAAACTTCGAGATTGGTGCGCAAACGGAGGCGGCGCGGCGTGTCGCCGGTAAAAACGTTCGCCAGATCAAACAAGCTGATCTTGTTTCGCCCTGCCGGAAAACCCATGTTGGGCCGCACGACTTTCCAGCCGCCACGCCCGTCGGGGATCTCCAAGCTCAAAGCCTTCGCCTGTTCCTGTTGTCCCTGGCTGATAGCAACATTGATTGAAGAATCAGTCGGGTGCATCCAGCCATGCGCGATTAACCAGAGGGGGCCACTCGACGGCGCGTCGTCGCCCAGTTCGATCTCGACGTAGTGATCTCGCGTCACGCCCTGGTATTTGCCGCGGCCAAAGGTGTCGAGATAGTTTCCGTCAAGACTGTTGACGAGTGACGTTACGTCGTTTCCGTTATCGTCCGTCGCGCGCGCAATCTTCCGCGGCGTGGATACACTAGTGACTGCCAACTTCGCAGCCGGGATAACAAAACGCTCGTCGACAAAAATTTCCGTGTCCTGCGGATGATCCACAACCATCAGGCTGAGGTGATCGTAGTAATACGTTTCCCAAAGCTCGGCGGTGATTCGTAAATCGTAATAACCATCGCGCGGGACGAGCTGATTGCGGCCAATCTTGTACCACTCCTCGGTCGCCTCGACTCGCGCCGTTCCGAGTGTGTTGATACGCAAACCGATCGCGGAACTCCACGGAACCGAGTCTTTAACAAACTCCATCTGCTTACCGTTGTAAGCAAACAAAAACGGGCAGGAACCTTTCAAACGCTGTTCGGTCACCACTTCCTGATCGGCTTTGACTTCAAAGTCGGCGCGCACCGTGCCGTTGGGCCAGGTCACGCGAATCACGTCGGCGCTCGTCTGTTCGCCGAGACCAAAATGCAGCATTGGACCAGTGATCGGTTGCTTCTGGACGAGGAGACCCGAACGAATTTCCATTTCCCCGCCGACGCCAAACGGATTTATGCGCTGATCGCCGACGGCATTGCTGGCGCGCGGTCTGACGATTTGCCAGTGATAGTTTTTTGAGCCGTGATTGATCGCCTGGCGTGGCCGTCCCTCAGCAGAGAGTCCGAGCAGATCGAGACGCCCGTCGTTATTGACGTCCGCTATGTCAGATACGCGTTCACCCCAAACCGGTTCGTATATCGAGCTGAACTTACCATTCCCGTCGTTTAACCAGATAACCGCACCACTTCCACGACTTACTGTCGTCGAAGAGAGCAGCAGCAGGTCAAGACCGCCGTTGTTATCCAGATCGGCGACGCGCAAACTCAGTGGTCCGTATAGGGGAGGAGCAGTTCCGGTTGGACTTTTCGCAACCTCAATTCGTTCCCAGCCTGCTCCCTGATCCTTGTCCGACAAGCGTGCGATCACTCCGTCGTTCTGCACAATCAGCAAATCCAAAACGCCATCAACATCGACGTCCATCACGCTGATTGCCGCCGCGAATGTGTCGCCGGGCACAGAACGTTCAGTGAACTGTCCCTGGCGTTCATTGCTAAAGACGTGAAGTGCCCAGCCGGAATCAATCAAAGCCGCGTCGGGATCGCCGTCACCGTCGAGGTCGGCCCAGACAAAATTCTTGAGACCGCCGACTTTGGCAAAGGGGTAAACGTCGAGAAAAGTACCGTCGCCGTTGTTTCGTAAAACTGCCGGCGCGGTTTGTCCTTCTGCTCCGACGACAACATCCAGATCGCCATCGGCTTCGATATCGGCAGCCCAGGCGCCGGTGAATGCGCGATTGATTACAGACTCGGGGAGTTTTGAATCCTGAGTCACGTTAGTGAAAGCGGAAGGACTGTCCTGACGCATCAAGCGTACGCCGCCATCGCCGGCAAGCACGATGTCGGTTTTGAAGTCATAACTGAAGTCGATTGGCAAAACTCCATTTGCCGACGGAGCGACATTTGATGGTCCACCCGGGAAGGGGAAAGTCGCGCCACTCGTGAGACGCACTTCGCGGGCGGAGGCTGTCGTGACGACGGGCGCGCCTTCGCCGCTCAAAGAGATTGCTCCAATCCAATCTCCGTCGCCTGCTCCTGTAACCTGCTCCGGTTTAAAGGAGATGGAGGTGTCGGATGCGGCAACCGTAAAAACAGGCGCCTCCAACTTCAGGAAATGTGTAAAAGGAGTCGCCTCTTCACCGGGAGGTGGTTTGATTACCGAAAGATCGCGCCGGTATTCCGGCACGCGCAGTAGAACGTTGCGCAGAAAACTGGTTCGCGTTGACGCAGCGCGCAGATCGCCGCTCTTCACCGCCGCATCGAGGGCGGTAACTTGTTCACGAACTTCATCGGGCCAGACAGACGAACGCTCCGTAATCTTCACCACGGCAGTTTTGAGCGTCTCGGCGTCGCCCCGTTTGGCGGCAATGCGGCTCAATTCAATCAACGCGGCAAGATTGTCGGGCTGGGCCGAAAGTATTGATTGAATCAGCGATTGAGACTCTTCCGCGCCCTTGTCGCCTCCCTCGCGTTCAACTTCTTCGGCGAGTTTGTAAATCGCGATGAGATTTCCATTGCCCAACTGGACTGCTTTGCGCAGCGCCTCGATCGCTTTCGCAGTATCGCCACGGCTGCTCTCGAGCAGTCCAATGAGGTAATAGATTTCGCCATTATCAGGCGCTAAGTCGCGCGCGCGCTGGAGTCTTTCCGCGGCTGCTTCGTAATTTCGCTGGCGCAGCGCAAGCATTCCCCAGTTGGCCCAACCGGCGGGTTCGATAGAAGCAAGTTGCGTAAACTGCGACAGCTTTGCGTCTGCCTGCACATCATGACCCACCTCGAGCGCGGCGAGACCGATGTAGAATGTCCGCACCAGCTCGTTGTATTGCGGAGACGATTTCGCCGGTAGATTGCCGGTTGAACGGCAGGCGCTGATAAGGAAAAAAGGCAACAGCAGGAATAGAATTTTTCGGGAGTTTTTTCTTGGCTGCATACTTCGCGGCTTTGCGCCTTTGCGGGAAACTCCCGCACAATGTAGCACAATGAAACGTCTCAGAACTTGCCTGATGCTGCTGGCACTCTCGATTAGCGCTTTGTCAGCGGCACCTTATCGCCAAACCGAACAAGCAAAAACCAACGCCCGCGAAGACGCTTATCGCGCGAACAATATCGGCGTCGCGTTGCTCGAACAGTTCAAACACAAAGAAGCAGCGGATGCTTTCAAACGTGCGTTGCAACTCGAGCCAGGCCTCGCGCTCGCGCGGATCAATCTGGGCATCGCGCTCTTCAACGTGCCGGATCTGCCCGCTGCGCAAAAGGAGTTGCAGGCGGCCGCGGCGCAGTCGCCTTCAGCGCCGCAACCGCCGTATCTGCTGGGTCTGCTCGCCAAGACGCAAAACCGAACGGAAGAAGCTGTCGCGGCGTTTCAGAAAGTTTTGCGTATCGATCCAAACGATGTCGGCGCAAACGTAAATCTGGGCCAGCTCTATGCTCAGCAGCGAAAATACCCGGAAGCGATAGCGGTTCTACGCACTGCGATAACTGCCGAACCTTATAACGCGACCGCGCTCTACAATCTCGGCACGTCGCTGATACGTTCCGGTCAAAGACCTGAAGGGCAGAAAGTCATCGCACAATTTCAGGAGTTGCGTCAACGCGGCACGGGCACAACACTCGGGACAAACTACCTCGAACAAGGTCGTTACGCCGAAGCGATCGCTTCGACAGGCGCGGAGCCTGAGTTGGTTGATAAACGCACGCCGGAGACTGTGTATGCTGATGCCACCGCGGCGATGTTGCCCGCCACCGAAACATCCGCGGAACAGACTGAAAACGCCGCGGTGCTCTTTGATTTCGATCTCGACGGCGATCTCGATCTATTCGACACGGCCGGAACACGTCAACGCCTCTCGCGCAACGATAAGGGCAAGTTCATAAACATCACCGCCCAATCGGGCGCCCTTGCGAAAACCGCTGCGGCTGCCCCAACAGCCATCATCGCCGGTGATTACGACAACGACTCGCGCCCCGACCTTTTCGTACTTCGTGCCGGCGCAAGCACTCTTTATCACAACGACGGTAACGGCGCTTTTTCAGACGTGACCGCCGCCGCCAAAATCACGGCGCCTCCTGCGCGCGCAGTCTCCGCCGCTTTTGCCGACGTCGATCATGATGGCGATCTCGATATCGTCATCGCAGGCGAAGGATATCTGCTGTGGCGAAACAATGGCGACCGCACCTTCAGCGATCAAACTGCTACCGCAAAACTCACGGACAAAGTTTCGGCTCGTGCAATCGTCCCCACGGACTTCGACAACCGGCGCGACATCGATCTCCTAACCGCATCACCTGAAAAAATCTCCCTCTGGCGGAATATGCGTGATGGAACGTTTCGCGACGTCGCGGGCGAGGTCGGCCTCAGCACCGCCGAACTCAAGGGCGCCACGACGGTCGCCGCCGGCGATGTAAACAAGGACAGCTTTACCGACTTCTATTTTTCGAACGGCGCGAACGGATACTTCGCCGTCAGTAACGGCAAAGAACGTTTTCAGCTCACGCGCGCCGCAGGCGATAGCGACGCCGCACAGTTTCTCGATTACGACAACGACGGGCTTCTGGATCTCGTCTCGATCGTGCAGGGAAAGTTGCGCGTGCTGCGCAATACCGGCGACGCGTGGGTCGACGTCACTGAGAAAGCGACACCGGGCATGGCGGTGCAATCGCGTGTGCTGGCATCCGGCGATCTCGACGGCGACGGCGACACGGATCTGATCGTCGGAGCTTTGAAAGTTGCGCGTAACGACGGCGGCAACTCAAATCGTTCGTTACGCATAAACCTTGCGGGCAAAGTCAGCAACCGGAGTGGCGTCGGATCGAAGATCGAGATGCGAGCCGGAAGCCTGGCGCAGAAACTCGAGACGTATTCTGCTTCGCCGGCGCCTGCGCCTGCGGACGTGGTTTTTGGTCTCGGCAAGCGCGCGACGATCGATGCCGTGCGAGTGCTTTGGCCCGCGGGAATTCTTCAGGCGGAAACCGAGTTTGCGAGTGCTACTGGTCCAAACAAGACGCTTTCGCTTACGGAGCTTGATCGAAAACCGTCTTCGTGCCCGTATCTCTACGTTTGGAATGGCGAACGATTTGAATTCGTCACCGATTTCATGGGGGGCGGTGAGATGGGCCACCTCGATGCGCCCGGTGTCTTCAACATTCCCGACGCGGACGAGTACGTTCGTATACGCGGCGATCAGTTGCGCGAGCGGGATGAGCGTTACGAGTTGCGCGTCACGAATGAATTGGAGGAAGCGCTCTTTGTCGATCAGATCCAGTTGATCGCGGCAAATCACCCGCCGGGCGTTGAAGTCTATCCAAATGAAGGTCTTACAGTTCCAGCGCGGCCGTTCAAAATCTACGAAGCGAGTAACACACGGCTGCCACTCGCGGTAATCGACGAGCATGGTCACGACGTGCTTTCACGCATCGCGCGCCTGGACCGTGACTATCCGGACGATTTCGAACTGCAACCGATACGAGGCTACGCCGGCGATCATGAATTGACGTTGAAGCTGGACGCGGATTTACCGGAGGGCGGCGCATTGCTGTTGCTGACGGGTTGGACCGACTACGCATGGTCCAGCGACAACCTGGCGGCTTCTCAAAGCGGAAAGAGTTTGCAACTGCCTGCGCTGCAAGTGAAAGACAAGCAGGGACGCTGGCAAACCGTGATTGAAAATATCGGCATTCCCGTCGGCCGCCCGCAAACCGTGGTCGTCGATCTGAGCGGCAAATTTTTGAGCGCGAGCCGCGAAGTGCGCATCGTGACCAACATGCGAATCTACTGGGACCAGATTCAGTTGGCAACCGGTAATGAATCCTCGCGAATAGAGTTTGCCCGGCTGACTCCGTCTGTCGCGGATCTGCGTTGGCGAGGGTTCTCACTCGAACACTCGCCGGATGGTCGCCAACCGATGAGCTACGACTATGAGAAGGTCGCGTTTACGTCGCCGTGGAAAGTGATGACCGGACGCTACACACGCGAAGGCGACGTGCGTGAGTTGTTGCTCGAGGCGGACGACATGTTTGTGATTTCAAGACCGGGTGACGAGCTGGTCCTCTCGTTTGCCGCCGGCAGGCTGCGGCCGTTGCCGCAAGGATGGACACGTACGTTCCTGGTCTATGCCGTTGGCTACAGCAAGGAGATGGACATCAACTCCGCGAGTCCTGATCAGGTTGGACCACTTCCCTTCCGCGCGATGAGCAGGTATCCGTACAAATGGCCGGAGCGCTATCCGATGACGCCAAAGCTGGAAAGATATATGAAGACGTACAATACGCGCCTCGTAACGTCATCAGTAGACAGGGTTGCAGGATTTTTAGAATTAACAGGATCTGCAGGAGGCGCCAATGAATAATCATGTCAATCATGAAAATCTGGTCAATCATGTCAGATATTCCGTCGCAGTTTGCCAGACCGATTTCGCCAATCCCGTCGATCGCCGAGCGATGCGCGCGAACACGGATCGCATCCTCTCGATGGTCGATTCCGCCGTCGCGGGCGCAGCGCCGTTTCTGCCTGTTCGGCTGATAGTCTTCCCGGAATTCGCACACTCGGCGCCGGTGTTCCCTACCGCCGCCGAGTTGATTGAGAAACTCGCGATACCGATTCCAAACGAGCACACCGAACGTCTGCAACAAAAAGCAAAAGAGCACGACGTCTATATCCAAAGCGGCTCGATGCTGGAGGTCGATCCGAAATGGCCCGGACACGTCTTCAACGCAACTTGCCTGGTTGGACCAGCAGGCGTGCTCTACAAGTATCGCAAAGTCAATACGTGGATTCCGTACGAGGTACACACCAGCCCGCACGATCTACCCGGCTACGACGAACCACTCTTTCCTGTCGCAGATACGCCGATCGGGCGGCTTGGTTGCGCCATCTGTTACGACTGGTTATTTCCGGAAGCGATGAGACAGTTGACCGCGAACGGCGCGGAGGTTTTGCTGCGCGTGTCCGCTTACATGGATCCGTGGGGCGCTACGGAGCCAATGGCGTGGTGGACGATCGTGAATCGTTGCCGCGCGCTGGAGAACATGGCGTACGTCGTAGCCGCGAACCAGGGTGCGAGCTTGAAACATTACCCGCCTTACTCATGGCCCGGCGGCAGTCAGGTGGTTGACTTTGACGGTCGACTGCTTGCGGAAGCGTCTCCCGGACCAGGTGAACGAATCGTCGTTGCTCCGATCGACATTTCCGCCTTGCGTCATGAACGCTCCGTTCGACGCGGGCATCACATGTTGGCCCACCTGCGCACCGAAGCATATCCGCTTTATCGAGAACACCAGTATCCGCCGGCTCTCGAAAACGATAGTGAGCAGTTGAGCTATGAGAAAAACAATCTGCTGATTGACGAAGCGAAGAAGTCTAGACCTTGAGGAAGATCTTTCGGCTGTAGAGAATCCACATTAGACCCAGCCATACCAGGACAAAAGCAATCGCGAATGCGAGTGAGGCGTTCACGGGCGAGGCCCACGATGCAAACAGGTTTTGGTAGATCCACGAGCCGAGTGAAGTTTGCCCGACCTTGATCTCGCCCAACAACGAAGCCATCAATCCCGCGCCGACATAAAGGGCGATCGCATTCAGGCCAAACACATCGAACGGTCTGGCCCAGCGGCGATAACCCTTGATGTCGATTAGCCAGTAACAGAAGGCGAGAAACTGCAAAGCCAGTCCCCCGGTAAAGAGCACGTATGAACTGGTCCATAGGGCTTTGTTGATCGGGAAGAAAGAGTTCCACGCCCAGCCCAACGCTACACAAACTGCGCCGGCCACAAACATACCCGCGGCTTTTTCATAACGCGTCTTTTCCGTGCGCAGCCATTGCCCCGTCAACACTCCAATGAGAGCGGTCGCGAGTGCGGGAACCGTGCTCAACAAACCTTCCGGATCGTAAACCGCCGCCTGCGTCCAAACGTGCTTGCCGAATACAACACGATCGACGTACGACGGCAGGCTGCCCTCTTTCGTCAGATCACCGGCGGCGTAACCGGGTGCGGGAATAAACTTCACCATCAACCAGTAAAGCAGCAGCAACCCGATCGTAATCGCGATCTGCGTTCTGAGTTTTGTATTGAGAAAGATGATCGAAGCGAAGAAGTAACAGACGGCGATGCGTTGCAAAACGCCGGGAATGCGATACTCGGCGAGACCAAAATAAGGAAAGCCGTTGAGAAACAGACCAATCGCGAAAATGATGAGGGTGCGCTTGATGATCTTTACGTAAAGGTCGCGCTTGCTGCCGCCACGCTCGAGACGATTGCCAAATGCGAGGGGTATTGCGATACCGACGATGAACAGAAAAAATGGAAAGACGAGATCCGTGGGCGTCCAGCCGTGCCAGCTCGCGTGCTGGAGCGGCCAGTAGATATGTTCCCAGGTGCCCGGATTGTTGACCAGGACCATCCCGGCAATCGTGATTCCGCGAAACACGTCGAGCGAAACCAGACGGTTAGTGTCAGTCGGAATCGAAGGTGTTGGCATCGGCGGCGAATTCTAGCACAGGTATTCCGCCCTGGGTTTGTCTCAAAAATCACTGGCTCAGTTTGAATTTACGCCGAAGGCGCTGGCGAAACGCTGAAGGCGTTTGCTAATTCGAGCCCAGGGTTGCTTCAACCCTGGGATTGAGCATAAGTAGGTCTTAAAAACCCTGAAAGGGTTTATCACGGCGAACCCTTTCAGGGTTGAAAACACGTGGAATGATGATCCCAGGGTTGAAGCAACCCTGGGCTCGAATTAGCAAACGCCTTCGGCGTTATTTCAAACTGAACCAATACCCAAATTATCTACCCGCCTGAATTATCTACCCGCCCGCAAGCCGACAACACACAATTTCAATCTGTGTGCTGTTTGTGCTTTTTTGTAGCCCTGGATCGCTTCGCGGTTCGCTCGTGCTCGGTGATGAGCTGCGCCTCTGCGAGGAGCGCATTACGAAAAGACCCAAGCACCTTTAACAGTAGATCGAGCTTGCGCAAACTCTCACGCCGCGCACGCACAGTGCCCAGAAAAAATTCGAGCTGAATCCGCCGGCGACAGTCAGCAATCGTCAACATGCAGTGGCCCCACTTGTATTCGCCGCCACGACTCGATTCAACTTCCGCGAGAATGTAAGAAGTATGACCAGTTGATACTGATGCGAGAAAGACTCGTTTGCGTAAGAGAAATTTATCCATGTGAGGTGCAACTCAATCTCATTGAAATAATTTGCCGCTCGCGTATAATACGCAGGCTCAACCTCATTGTCAACGATATTAGTTAAATGTCTTCCTCATTCAGGATGAACAAAGGAATAAGCAAATGGAACTGCTCGACCACGTTGCAGCAAGAATCAGAGATCTGCGCGTTAGCTACAACAGCGGTGAAGGACTCTCACAGGAATCACTCGCTACTCACTTGAAAGTTGCCCCAAACACGATCTCCCGTTGGGAAACAGGAACGTATCGACCGAGTCTGAAAGATCTCGAACGCATCTCGCGCTTCTTCGGCGTGTCAATAATGTCGTTCTTACCGTCGGACATGGTCGATGAGGATGAAGACGAAAATCTCAAGGCCCTTTTGCGCACTGCCAGGCAATTGCATCCAGCCGATCTGGAGGAATTGCGGAAGTATGCGGAGTTTCGCAGGGCGCGCGGCATTTATCAGGGAAAGACTCGACCGCAACCGGGTCGAAAAGGGGGAAAACACAAGTGAACTCACAAAATTACTATGAAGATCTCAGACAACTAGCGCGCCAGGTGCGCGCCGAAAATGGGTTGTCCACACCACGCGTCCTCCCCAGTGATCTAAAGAGGATCTACGCCAGGCACGGCATCGTCGTCGACGAGTGGCCTTATCGTTTCAGACACCTGCGCGGCGCCTTTATTAACGATCATCTCGGCACCACAGTGATGCTTGTTAAAGGACTGCCGCTGGATCCGATGGTTTTCACCATGGCTCACGAGCTGAAACACTTCTTTCGCGATCGAGACCTCGGTATCTCCTATTGCGATCAATCAAATTTGAACAAAACTCTGGAAATCGGCGCCGAGATTTTCGCCGCCGAACTTATCTTTCCGGACCGCGATTTTGCGGCCCACATGAAGACGATGGGTGTTCGCAGTGATGGATGTCTGCCGAAAACGCTCGTTCATTTGAAACGCAAAACCGGAACGACGCTCAGTTATGCAGGATTGGCGATCAAGGCGGAAAGGCTTGGGTATGCGCCTTCTCACTCGTTAACGACAATCAAGACCTGGCGCAGGATCGAGGCTCTCTGTGCTTGAGGTTTCTACCGGCGGCCTGTTTCACACGTTGCAGGCGGCCGGCCGCGCTGCCTCTGGTCGCAAGCGGGCGAAAAATCGGCGTGACCTGACCACGCACTTTCGCTTCTTTAAATGCAACCGAAATCGCAGGCGGCGCGGGTGACTCGCCGTGAGAAATGAGTCGCAAAGTGTCACCGCGCCGCTGTGCATGACAGCAATAAAACCTGCCTTTGTATTCGATAAGGTAAATCGGCCGTTCAAACTCGGACCACGAACCTTCGGCGATCGTTTTAACTTTCGCATTCAGTTGCAGCAAACTTCCCGGTGGTAACAAGGGCCACATCATCCGATCGGATAATCCGATCAGTACGAGCGGACCGCGTTCCCAATCCACGTCAAGCATCAGCAGGATCGGAATGTCAGACCAGGCGCTAAGGATCCGGCGCATAGCGCTCGCCGGATCCTGGAGAAGGACGGTTAATTCTCTTTTATCCATCGTCATTGCTTAGCGCCTTATACCAACCCGTTCGACCTTAGCCAAATAAACCTCACAACCGCACGTGATTCGCGGATTTGTCCGTGATGCGGGACAGTTCCGGGGAAATGTTCAGTGAAAACCGTGACGAAATCAGATGAGGGTCCAGGATAAATTGCGTTTGAGTTGATTGGGTTGTGCGGTTCTCGGGAAAATGTTGACAGGTTGTATGGCCGGAAGTAACATCTGCCATCCTGAGTCCCGCAGGACAGTTTTCAACATCAGCCGAATCTTCTGTAACTCCGAATTGGTGTTCGTGTCTCAAGTGAGTGAGTGCGCGCGAGTAATTTGAGTGCGCCGCTCATTCTAACACGCTCGGACGTTACAGTAACACGCGATCTTCACCACCGAGCGCGCGGTATTTTTCTGTTTTCAGTTTCATTCAGCTCAACAGGTCGCGAAAAATTTTTCTTCACGTACTTACTTTTTCGTTTGAGATCACCTTGCGTAAATACACATGTAAACAAGAACTCTAAAACCCAGCTTCGCCGAAACAGAAGCTACGTTTTGGTTTCGAAGGTCGTGCCAGGTTCGACCTAACGCGGGTCAGCTCCAGAAGCCCCGACGGAACTAATCCAGAAAGCGCCCAGGATAGATCATGCTGGATCAGCGCCGAGTGGCCGCACAGCCAGATGAGAAGCGTGAACTGCTGTTCACCGAGCGTTATGAAAGTCTGCTCGCGTGGGCTATGCGCTTAACTAATCAGCAACGAGAGACGGCGGAAGATCTCGTGCAGGACGCCTTCGTGCAATTCGTGCTGGGTCGCACGCGGCTCGAAGAAATTGAAAACATCGACGGGTACTTACGACGAATGTTGCGCTACATGTATCTCGCGAAGATCACACGCTCGGCGCAACACCTGCATGAAACGGCGCTCTCGGTTGCCGACTACGACTCCTGCCGGCTCGGCTGGACGACGATTGAGCCCCCGCGCCGCATGCAGGCATTCGAAGAGCTGCAACAGATCTGCGCTTACGCCTGCTCGCGCAAAGAAACGTCGAGGGCGGGCAGCGTTCTTATCCTTCGCTTCTTTCATGACTACTTTCCCACCGAAATCGCAGCCATTCTAAACAGCACACGGCATTGCGTGGACCAGTGGCAACGACTGGCACGTCGTGAAGCAAAGCTGTTCATGGATGAACCGGGCCGTCTCCGGTTCGTGAATGCGAACGCCCAACCACCGTCAGGCCAGATCCGGTACTTGAGATCGAATTGCGATCTGATGCTCGACTTGCGCCGGATAATCTTTGCCTCTTGTCGCGGGGAGTGCCTATCACGCGAGACGCTGGAGGCAGTCTATCTGGAGCGCAACTCGGAAGGGCTTACGACGACAGAGTTGGCTCATCTCGTTAGCTGTCCTGCATGTCTCGACGCTGTGAATGCGCTTCTTGGTCTGCCGCTGCTTGACGAGCGCTACCAACCGGGCGCTGTAAAAGAACCGCCCCCGGGGCCAGGCGATGGCGGAGCATCCGGTGGCGGTGTTTCAGGCGGCGGTGAACTACCCAGGAAGTTTGGCCATAAGTTGCGCACAACACGCGAGCACAAGCCGCAGGAGCTGCGCATCGCCGTTAATGGTTTTGTCGTTAGCTCTTTAAAGGTCAGCTCTGAGTTGAGTGAGTTGAATCTTAATTTGACGGTCGACGACCCGGTCGAGTTTGTAGAAATTTCCAGTGAGCAGGGTGTGTTGCTGCTGTTCTTCGGCGTAGATCCTGCCGCAACCGAGCCGGAGCAGTGGGCCTGGATCGAACTCGGCGACGATCGTTTTCTCGAGGCTTCTTTCCACAGCGATGGACCAAGCCTGCATGTGATTTACGAAGACCCCTCGGAAGAGTTTGCCTCTTCCAAAGACGAATCAAATAATAAAAATAATCTGTCCTCACCCCTTTTTGTCGTGCCTGACGCAGTGCAGTCTGATGCGGTAAAGGCGACAAATACGCCGGCGGTTTCCCGGCTTCGTTCGTGGGCTATGCGGCTACTCAGCAAGATGAAGACTGCGGAGTCTTTTGTGGCCGGTGAAGAGGCCGGTGAAGAGTCCGGCAAAAATCGCGAACGTCAATTCCTCACCTTGTTCAGCCAGCCAGGCCATACAAATCACTCTGATGTGCGGCGACGTCTCGGATTCCTGATTGCGCTATTGTTGGTGCTTGGTGTGGCGGGCTTCCTGTATTTCAGATCCGATCCTCCGGCTGAAATGACCGCGACGAGTTTGCTTGAAAAGTCCCGCGCAGCTGAGCAACTGAGATTGAAGTCGCCGGACAGCATCAGGCACCGGTTCATCAACCTCGAAGTGCGTCGCTCCGCGGAAGGCGCGGTCGTGGCGCGACAAAGGATCGAGCTCTGGGAAAATCGTGTTCCCGGCGTTCGTGCCCAGAGGCTGTACGACGACTCGAACAAGCTCGTCGCCGGCGTCTGGCAAAAACCCGGTGCGGTGGTTGTTTATCATCACGGCTCCAGCCCGCGAACACAAACGGCACTCGCAACAGCCGATGCGGTGTTGCTCAATCTCGACGACGCCTGGCAACTGGAACCGTCAGCGCAAACTTTTGCGTCGCTGATCGCCGATCTCAGTCTCGTCACGGTCCAGGAACGATCCACGACTTATGTGCTCAGCTTTGAAAGAGTTCGCACGATAGGCGCAAGCCGTTTGTTAAAAGCCACGCTCACCCTGAGCAAGTCTGATTTGCATCCCATCGAACAGACTTTGCTGGTCCAGCGAGGCAGTGAAATCCGCGAATACCGGTTCGTAGAGTCAGGCTTTGAACTATTGCCCCTGCGGGCGGTAGATCCGGCCGTCTTTGAAATCGAACCGGAACTGAAAGGAGGGGCCGGGAAAATTGGCAGGCCCGGGGACTGGGCGTCTCGGGACCTCACCTCTAGCCGCGTCCCTCCTGCGCCCAACACGTCGGCGCCACCCTCAGCTTCAGCAGAGCTGGAAGTCGACGTCGCTTACTTGCTCAATTTGGCCAAGGCCGACCGGAATGAGCAAGTTGCCCTCGCGCGCAGCGCAGGTGGGTCACTGCGCGTTGAGGGAGTCGTTGAAAACGACGAGCGCAAAGCCGAATTTCTCCGCGCACTCGCGCCTGTAAGTAATAATCCCGCAGTCACGATCAACATACGGACCACTGGCGAAGCCGGGCAACCGGATCCCGGCAACGCGATCGCAGTGCAGGAAGCTGAAGACACGGTCAACACTGTTGCGGCCGATGACGTGCTGCGAAATTACTTCGGCGCCAAAGATCCCGCTGGTCCAATCGACCCAAACATTCGTTCTTACTCTTCACGTACCGTGAATCGCGCCTACCGGACGTTGTTTCACGCCATCGAACTAAAAAAACTGGTCAATCGATTTGCGAATGTGGATATGCGCACGGTTGCGCCCGATGCGCGTACCAAGTGGCTCGGAATGCTGCGCGAACACGCGAGCGCCTTCTCGAGAGAGAACGCCGGGCTAAGACAGGAAATTCAACCGGTATTTTTCCCTGAAAGACCGGTACAGGTTGCCGAAGATACCTGGATTCAGAACGACGCCGATCTAGCTCGCGCGATCGAACGGCTGCACAAGTTGGCCCTCACCAACAACGATGCCGTTCGTTCGGCGTTGACGATCTCCTCCCACAGTTCCGCGGCAGCGATAAAGTCGACTGCATTTTGGCAGTCGCTTCAGCGGGCCGAGAGCCTCGCTGAAAGCATTGAGCGTTATCAAGCCAGGGGCAATTAAGATTGTCCTGATCGTACAGACAATTGAAATGCTTTTGAAGACGCTGAGGTCTTAACAGGCTGAACTCTGTCTTCACTTTGGAGCAGTGAACGTCAAGCGTGGGACACGAGCCTTCATCATGTGCGGTTCCCAGGGCCGGAAGATGAAGCGCTAATTAAATAACTGACGCGTTCGTCTTCGCCCGTCGTCGCGTCACCAAACAGGAGAACTCCTATGCCCAGAAATACGGACGTCTCTGCGTCCGCCGTCTGTCCTCTGAATGGGACAAAAAAAAACACGTTTCCCAGGTTATTTCGTTTTGTTACAGCCGCCACGTTCCTCCTGCTCTTAATCGTCTCCCACGAATCATTTATAACCAAAGTTTCCGCGCAGGGCGCCACCGCAACACTGAGCGGCGTCGTCACGGATGAGGCCGGGGCAGTGATTCCCGGCGTAAACGTCGCGGTCATCAATCTTACGCAGGGCTTTGAGCGTATCGCGGTGAGTAATGGAGACGGATATTTTGCCGTGCCTCTCCTCTCGCCGGACCAGTACACCATCAAGGCGCAGCACGCAGGCTTCTCTACTTATGAAACCCGAGTCACTCTCAACGTCAACGATCGCTCGTTTATCAGGATCCAGTTGAAAGTCGGAACTCTTGCCGGACAAACGGTAGACGTCGTGGAATCCGCGTCGCTGATCAATGAAGCGTCTGACGTGACTACCGTGGTCGATCGCCAGTTTGTTGGCAACCTCCCACTCAACGGCCGCAGTTTTCAATCGCTGATCAATCTTTCCCCTGGAGTTGTTCTGACTAAGGCCTCGGGGCAGGAGTTGGGCCAGTTCAGCGTCAACGGACAACGAGCAAACGCAAACTACTTTACCGTCGACGGCGTCAGCGCGAATATCGGAGTAAGCATCGGCCTCAGCCCGTACCAGGCCGCAACGGGCTCCCTGCCGGGACTATCTGCCTCCGGCGGCACCAACAATCTCGTATCGGTCGACGCCGTGCAGGAGTTTAAAATTCAAACCTCGAGCTATGCGGCGGAGTTTGGCCGCACACCCGGGGCACAAATCCAGCTAATCACACGTGCAGGCACCAACGAATTTCACGGAAGCGCTTTTGAGTACTTCCGTAACGAAGCGTTTGACGCCAACGACTGGTTCAATAATGCTCGGCGTCTCGCAAAGCCGGCGACGCGGCAAAGCGACTTTGGCTTCGTACTTGGCGGACCCGTTCTCCTGCCTCGCTTCGGTGAAGGAGGGAGTCAACCGTGGTTCAACGGACGAAACTCAACCTTCTTTTTTGTGTCGTATGAAGGGTTGCGTCTGCGTCTCCCGCAAAGTCGAGGCGTCGACGTGCCCTCTCTTCAAGCCAGGCAGGCCGCGCCTGAAGGTGTGAGACCGATCCTGAATGCATATCCTTTACCCAATGGTCCAAATCGGATCGGCGCAAATGGCCAGCCAAATGGATTCGCCGTCTTCAATGCGAGTTATGCCAACCCGTCCGAGCTCGACGCTACGAGCGTTCGCATCGATCATAACGCCAACAGCCGGCTGAGCTTTTTCGGGCGCTATAACTACTCGCCGTCGTCCGTTATTGAAAGAGGACAGGGTACGCAACTTACCGTCAATACCCTCGCGCACTATTCCGTAAAGACCGAGACTTTAACGGGTGGAACGACGATGTCGTTCACGCCGAACGTCACCAATGAGGTACGTCTCAATTACAGTAGAAATACGGCGAGCACTTTTTACGAGGTAGACAACTTTGCGGGTGCGGTGCCGCTGTCACCTTCCCTTCTCTTCACGCCGGGCACTTCGCCGGACAAAGATTTTGCGAGTGTGAATATTCTCGGCCCGACCAACATGATCTTTCAAATGGGTACCACTTCGGAGAACCTTCAGCGACAGGTAAATGTGGTCAATAATCTTTCATGGTTGGCGGGAGCCCATCAGTTAAAGTTTGGCGCGGATTATCGCCGTCTTACACCGGTGATCAGGCCGCAGGCTTACTCCGCTGCGCTTCAGTTCAGCGCGATAGGGACACCCGGAGCCGCTACGCAACCGGTGGGCTCTGTGCTTTCCGGAAGAATACAAGGCGCTACGATTCGCACCTCGACGGGGCCGCGATTTCCGGTCTTCAGCAGTCTATCTTTTTACGGCCAGGACAATTGGAGAGTGGCGCGCCGGTTCACGCTCAATTATGGTTTACGTTGGGAACTGAACCTGCCGCCAACTGAAAATAGCGGCAATGAACCTGCCACTGTTTTAGGTCTGGATACACCCGCCACCGCGAAGATCGCTCCTCCAGGCACTCCTTTGTGGGGCACCACTTACAATAATTTTGCTCCGCGCTTTGGACTGACGTATCAACTGTTCCAGGAGCCGGGTCGCGAAACGGTGATTCGCGGCGGCGGCGGCATTTTCTACGATCTCGGCTACGGCTCGATCGTCAACGCGTTTGGTAATTCGTATCCGTATGTAACCACAAAAAACCCCGGCAACGTGCCCTTCCCTTTATCTCCCGCGAATGCTGCCCCCTCGACTGTGCAGGCCATCACGTTCCTGCACGTCTTCGAACCTGACATAAAACTTCCACGAACTTATCAATGGAATTTTTCAGTGGAACAGGCGCTCGGCGCTGAGCAGACATTCACGGCATCTTACGTTGCCGCCGTCGGCCGCGACTTGCTGCGCCAGGACACTATCTGGGGAACGGCGTTTGGAGGAATTCTTAACCCGGCTGTATTTCCGAGCACTGCTCAGGTGATCGTCACGCGCAACACGGCTACTTCCGATTATCACTCCATGCAGCTTCAATTTCAGCGGCGTCTGTCGAAAGGTTTACAGGCCCTGGCGTCATACACGTGGGCCAAGTCGATTGATATCGCGTCTAATGACTCGTTCAATGTCAACACACCTTCGGACCGGCTTGATCCACTCAGCGATCGAGGACCTTCCGACTTCGACGTGCGACATGCATTCAACGGCGCAGTGACTTACGACATTGCTTTCTTCGGGAAAAATGACAAGGCCACCGCTGTGTTTCGCAACTGGTCAGTCGACGCTTTGTTCACAGCGCGCTCCGCCACACCCATTAACGTCACCTATACAATCGTAACTCCCGGTATCGGCGGCGTCGCACTCGTCCGTCCCGATCTCGTCCAGGGTATTCCGCTTTATCTTGACGATCCGCTCGCGCCCGGAGGCCGGCGCTTCAATAACACACGTGTCACGATCCCCGGCAATCCGAACCCGCAGATTGGACCATTCTTCCGCCCGGTCCAGCCACGCCAGGGCTCTCTGGGACGTAACGCGCTTCGGGGATTTCCCGTAACTCAACTGGACTTCGCCGTCCGCCGCCAGTTCCATCTCGGCGAGCGTGTGAATCTCCAGTTCAAAACGGAGTTCTTTAATATCTTCAACCACCCGAACTTTGGAGATCCGGATGGTTCCCTCACCTCGCCGACCTTTGGCCAATCGACCACCATGTTGGGCCGAAGCCTGGGCAGCGGCGGGACTAATGGAGGGTTCAATCCGCTTTATCAGATCGGTGGACCGCGATCGATTCAGTTTTCATTAAAACTGGGATTCTGAGTAGATCATCATGAGTACCCGACGACTCATATCGATCTGCTGCCTCACCTTCTATTTTCTTCAACCCTTCGCATACGGTCAGCGGCAACTCGCACCGCTGCCCGTTAAAGAAGCATTCAAAACTCTGAGCCTGCCGATGTTCACGCCCATCCAGGTTTCGCCGGATGGAAAGCTGGTGGCTTACACGCTTCACGATGCCGTTCGAAAGTCGCAGACCGCTTCCACTCGTTCACTTGCCGACCTCGAGCGAATCGGAATACCGAGAGGGGCCGACTACTGCGACGTCTGGATTAGCGACGCAGCAACCGGAACGGCAACAAACCTGACGCGCGGTAAGGGCACGAGCTGGTCGCCTGTCTGGTCTCCGAATGGAAAATACCTTGCCTTTTATTCCGACCGTGAAGGCCCCCCCGCACTGTGGCTCTGGGAAAAGAGTTCCGGGGCTCTCCGAAAGGGTTCAAACGCAATCGTGCGAACGCGAGTGGAAACATCCATTCCCCGCTGGACGCCCGACAGCAAAAAACTCTTTATCAAAGTGCTTCCTGAAGGCATGACCCTCGCCGACGTCGAGGCGCTGCTGAAGAAGCCCACCACACAAACCGATACTTCAGATGGCGCGAAGGAGCCGGGATCGACCGTCGTGCTCTTCAGTTCCAAAGCTGCGAAAGCAAACAGCGATGCGGAAAAAGAGAAAGCCGGTCTCAATCCTAACCTCAGCGCTTACGCCACCGATCTCGCCGTAGTCGAACTCGAAACACGGCAAACAAAACGCCTGGCGCGCCGGCTGGTTTTCGAAGACGTTTGGTTATCGCCGGACGGTGAGAAGCTGGCCGTTCTTATCTATAAAGGAGCCCAGTCGTACAAAAGCCTGCAAAGTCTCTTCGACCTCTCGGTAATCTCGCTTGCCGATGGTCAATCGAAAACGGTCGTTTCAAACTTTGGCAGCGACGTGCTGATACCCGTCAGTTGGTCTCCTGATGGAAAATCTCTGGCTTACATGACCGCTGGTCCAACGTTCAAAAACAATTGCTGGGTTGTGCCTGTCGCAGGTGGCGAGCCGCGAAATCTGACTCAAGGCGAGCACCCGCAATTCAGCGGTACTTTTCTATATCGCGGTCCGTTGTGGGATGAGAAGGGCGAAAACATCTACCTGCTTGCGAGATCTTCGCTCTGGCGGATCTCCGTCGCCGCAGGTCAGGCGGCTGCGCTCACAACCATACCCGGACGCACGATACGCGACGCAATTAGTCGCGACGGCCGGACCATCTGGTCGCCGAGTCTGAATAACGCGGTCCTGGTAACACGAAACGAGGAGAGCCGGCAGGAAGGTTTCTACCGCATCGATCTCAATACCGGGAAATTCGAACTGCTGCTCGAAGAGAACAAGTCGTACGGATTTGTCCCGCCGTTGCGAACCGCGGTCTCCGCTGATGGTCGTCACGTCATCTACACTTCCCAGAGCGCGGCGGAAGCTGAAGAGATCTGGACCGTCGACGCGGAACAGTTTCGCCCCAGGCGAGTGACGCACATCAATCCCCTTTTCGACCGTTACGTAATGGGTGAAGGCCGGATGATTGAGTGGCAGACTCTGAACGGGCAAACGGCGCGCGGCGCGCTTTTGTTGCCGGCCGGCTATACACAAGGCAAGCGTTATCCCCTGATCGTCTATCAATATCCGGGCTCGGCGTGGTCCAGCCGCGGAAGCCTTTTCGGGTTCAACTTTTTTGCGGGCACGGTGGAAAACTGGCAGTTTTTTGCGACGCGCGGATACGCGGTGCTCATGCCGGACGTGCCCGCCAGGCCTGAAACTTATATGAAAGACATCGCGGCGGCAGTGATGCCGGCCGTGGATAAAGTGATCGAGCTCGGCATCGCCGATCCTGAGCGAATCGGCGTCACGGGTCAGAGCAACGGCGGTTACGGAGTGCTCAGCTTGATTGTTCAGACCAATCGCTTCAAAGCCGCGGTCGATCGCATGGGCCCCGGAAACCTGATCTCGCAATACACCCAGATGACTGATGCGGGCGTGAGTGTTTACACAGGCGAAATGGTCCAGCGCACCGGCGGGTCTCTCTGGGAGAAGCGAGACAAGTTTATTGAAAACTCACCTATCTTTTTCTTCGACAAGGTCCAGACGCCGCTCTTGATCATTCAAGGCACGGCCGACCGGCAAACAATGGTAGCCAGAAGTGACGAAGTCTTCGTGAGCCTGCGCTTTCTCGGCAAGGAAGTGGAATACGCGAGATACACCGGCGAGCCGCATGGCGTCGCCGACTGGAGCTTTCCAAACCAGGTGGATTATCTGAATCGGGTGATTGAGTGGTTTGATCGGTGGCTGAAGAAGTAGTTTTGTTCTTTGGACTTTGTACTTTGTTCTTTGTCCCTCGGGGTCCTGGGTGTTGGGTCTCTGGTCTTTGCTAATAACTGGTTTGTGCTTTTTGTGCCTTTTCGTGGCCTAAATGTGTGTTGAAGAATTCGAGAATTGATTCGTAGGCGTGGATCGCGTTCTTGCGCTTCCGGAATCCGTGAGCTTCGTCGGCATAGACCAGGTATTCCACTCTGCCGCCGTTCTTCCTGATCGCCTCTGCCATCTCCTCTGACTGCTCTTTCGGACAACGTGGATCGCTCGCGCCCTGGAGAATCATCACCGGGTTCCTGATCTTCTCCGCGTGAAAAACGGGCGAGATGGCGCGCAACAATTCTTCATCCTTTTCCGGATCGCCGAGCTTTTCATAGAAGCGTTTCGCGTCCCAGTACTTCGGCAACGTCGTCGCAAAAGAAACAAGATTCGACACGCCGCAGATATTCACTCCGGCCGCGAACTCTTCCGGGTGAAACGTCAACGCCGCGAGCGACATGTAACCACCAAAACTCGCGCCTATAATTCCGATTGCCGAAGGCTCTACATAACCGAGCCGGCACAAAAACTTCTTTGCTTCAACGCAGTCCCACAACGGCTCGCGTCCGTGCTTGCGATGGTCGGCGGCGAAAAACTTCTTACCGAATCCGGAGCTGCCGCGATAATTCAGCCCCAGCACCACGAACCCATGATTCACCAGAAACTGAATTCGACCCTTGTAGCCTTTCGCCATTCGCCCCCCCGGACCACCATGCACCCAAACCAGCGCCGGCGCCTTGCGAGCCAATCCAACTCCATGCGGACGCCACAACAAGCATGGGATTTCGAGTCCATCAAACGAACGAAAACTCACGATCTCCGATTCGACGAGATCATCCCGATCGATCTCCGGATTGAGACTCTCGGTGAGCTGCGTCGTCGACTCTGTTTCGAAATCGTGAAGATAAAGGTTGCCCGGCGAACGATCTCCGTTGACGTAAAACGCCAAACGCCGCCCGCTTCTCGATACAACCGCCGAGGCGATGCTCTCTTCGGAGAAACCCGGTAGCGTCGATACCAAACCCGTGGTTTCATCGTGAATATTCATCAACCTGAGTGTGGTCAAGCCGTCATTCCAGAGAGTAATGCGCCGGCGATAGTCCGCTGAGAAAAAGGTCCACGCCACGTCGCCGTTCGTTCTCTCGACGCACTCATTCCTGCCGCTTCGAAGATCCAGACGACGCACATGCCTGAACTCACCGTCCTGATCGCTGATGTAATAGATGGCCTTCGCCTGAGCGTCGAAAACCGGCAGACAGTTCAACACGTTTCCTTCATGGCGTGTAAGACACTCCATCGAGCCGCGATTAACCTCGTAGAGAAAAATGTCCGCATCTGCTTTGCGTTCAGACTTCGCAAACAACACATACCGCTCGTCTCGAGATATTCCGCAAAAATAAAATTTTTCCGCCGCTCGGTAGATGAGTCGCCGCGTGTAATCACGCCCGTCGATTTTGTAGAGATCGTTGAACCTGCCGTCACGCTCGTTCGTGGAGATATAAAAGGATTTCTGATCGGCGCTCCAGCCATGAAAATATGTCTGCACTTCTTCCGCGGGCGTCAAAACAATTTCTTTGCCACCCGGTTCCATGACACAGAGAACCAGGTTCTCCATATTCTTCCGGTCCCTGGTTAAAAGAATGCGGCCGTCATGGGGGAAATATGAAACGCCGTGAACGTTTTCTGTGACTGAGTGTGTGAGTTGTCGTTGAGTGCGCTCTCTGACGCAGACTTCAAACGCGTTAAGCACGCCTGAAGCGTCGCTCGTGAACAGTATTCTTTCTTCGTCAGCCGAAAATGCCAGACCGAAGGTTTTTGCTGTGCTCATGAACTGAGCAGCACTGTATTGTCTGACGCGATGCAGCTCAGCTTCCCGTTTATTCAAAATCGATGACAATGGTTCTTCTCTCCTGTCCCGGACAGTCGTCGAAGAAAATGCCCTTTATCGAACCACGAATAACCTCCTGCGCCGTTCCGAGCACGACTACTTCGGCGGCGTTGTAATCATTGTGACTCACGTCTTGACCTCCTTTGCCGGTGGAAGCAATTTCAATTTGTCGCGAGCGGCATATCCAACGAAAGTGATATTTGATCGTGTGCAGCGAGGAAAACCTCCTGACAACACGTTTTTGTTCGTACCGGATATACCGCTGCGCGACAAGTCTGGTGATCGTCCGAGTAAACCCGGACTCATAGCGACTTACTCGTCATCTTCCTCATCGGTTTGGCGCGGGGCCTGTTCCGGACCGTCGAAAAAGATATTGATAAGCTTTGAAGAACCAAGGATCACATCCTGAGCCTTGCCGATCTCCATAACCTCTGCTACCTCGTAATTGTTAGTCATCGTCGTCTCCTCCTTTCCTCCAAGTTGCCGGCCGCGTGTGGCCGCTATTCATCGTCCGCCAAGAATTCCCTTGGATCCTGGTCGGGCCCATCGGGGAAAACATTCACCAACTTGTTGGTCCCAAGAATCACGTCCTGGGCTCTGCCGATTTCCGCAACTTCCGCTACCTCGTAATGATTAGTCATCGTCGTGTGCCTCCTTTCTTCCAGTGTTTGTCCACCAACAGCGTGAGGTCGAAAATTCATTTGCTCATTTCCAGCGATAAGGCCGGCGCTACTCCACTCGTCGAAAATTCAGCCGGCGAAGTGCATTTGACTGACTGGGTACGCCGCTCGAGATCTCGCAGCCAGAGTTCCAGAAAACTGAGCCGGATGAGAGCCACACCCGCCGGACTACAGCCCGGACTCGGTTGATCGATTAGACTCTTGAGCGCATGTGGATTAACGTAGCCGGCGTCACAAACAAGCGCGTTCCTCATCAGGTGCTGAAGCCTGGGCCATTCGCGAGCGACCGCGCGAAGTGTAGCTTCGGCGGGGCTTCCCTTGCCCCTTCGCTTTGCAATTTCGGGAGGCAGGTAATCTCTCATCGCACGGCGCAGGAGTGAGCGCGTTTCGCCTGGACGGATCCACTGCGTCGGAGGAATTGCCTGTAAAAACTCGACGAGTGGCCGGTGAGTAAACGGATAACTAAGCTCGATCGGATCCCACGCAAGCAAATATCCCGATGAGATAACGTCGACAACGGATTGCAACGCGATTGCTTGCCCGCGCGCGCTCGGCAAGCGAAACCCGGAAGCATCCGCTGGTCCAAGCAGCTTCCCGTGCAAATCGAACCGTTTGATAAATCCGGGTTGCAGGAGGGCGAGTGGCCTGGCTCTCTGGCCACGTTTGTAGTAACTCCGCAAGCGCCGTGGTAATGCGGGAATCACAGTGTGACTAAGTAAAACTTCGAGATACGGTTTTTTGAGCGCCAGACTCCAGACCTGCATACGTCGATGTAAATCCCCGAGCTTGAACTGGACCAGCAGATCGCTCAGCTCCGGTGAAGGATCGGGCGAAGACGTCAGTAGTTCATCGCCGCCGATACCGCATAAGAGCACGCGTGCGCCTCGCGCTCGCATCGTCTTGCGCACCGCCTTGTGATACTCCGCCCAGAGCCTCGATTGGATTGGGAATCGGCCTCGAGCCATCACTTACAGACTCGGCAAGCAACGGGTAGTCACTCTCCAGGAAATGATGCCCGGCGCGGCCGCGCTTCTCCTCTACCAAACGAATAAACCTTCGCTCATCTGACGAAGGGGAGTCGTCAAAGACAGCGGAAATCGTTTCCAAACTACACGGATGATCAGCTTCGTTTCGGATCACCGCGTCCGCCATGCACACGATCGACGATGAGTCGAGACCGCCACTGAGATCCGAACAGACTGGCCCATCTACCCTCAGACGAACACGGACGGCTTCTGAAAACAGTTGAATGAAATGTTCCTCATATTCACCGTCGGTCCGATAACTGATCGTCTTTGAAGGATTCAATTCCCAGTATCGCTGCAAACTAAGCCTGCCCTTTTTAACTATCGCGACATGCCCCGGCGGCACCGCGTGAATATTTCGATAAGGTGTCAGACCTTGCGTGGGACGGCTTGTCAGATACCCGGCGACATATTCGTCGTTAACTTCAAGGCCAATCTCACGCACGTTCAGCAGTGCCTCGATCCGGCTGGACCAAACGATCCGGTTCTCGTTCGTGTGGTAGAAGAGCAATCGCGAACCCACGAGATCGCGCGCCAGAAAGAGTGTTCTTATCGACGGGTCCCAAAGTGAGAGCGCAAAGTCGCCGATTATCCTGGAGAGGAAAGTTATGCCCCACGTCCTGTAAGCCGCTATGACGATCGCGGCGTCAGTGCGATCGTCCTGCAGTTCATCACGCAACAGATTGATGAGTTCTTCACGGTTATCGAGACGCCCATCCCACGTCAAAATAAGTCCGCCGGGTTGGACCAGGGGCTGCTTCTCGGCGCGCGATTCGTGATTTGTGTGGAATGCACGGTAAACCATGCCGGCCGCATCATTAATCACATTGCTGCCGCCATCCGGTCCGTAGACTTCGAGGTCATGGCCCAGTTGCGCCAATGATTCGGTATCGACCGGGCAGTCGTTGAAGCTGACAATTCCGCCTATCGCGCTCATGGATTTAGTCTCGGAAAATTAGAGCCGTCTAAGCTCTCGGTATTTAGTCTTCACGCCGGGAGAGTCGCTCACGACTTCGTTCATCACTTCTGCCCACGCGTGTGCTTTCGGCGGAAACTCCTGCGCCGCCAAAACCATCTGCGCCGGTACACCGCGACGCCGTAATAGACACGTCACCACCGCGGAGTGCTGTAAACACATCGCTTTCTTCGGGTAATACATCTGTGCTCGATCGACCGTGCCGCGCACGCGTCTGCAGATTTCGCGATCCGTGGTCCGCGGCTCGGCCGTGGGCCAACTCTCAACTTTTTTAATGAGCGACTGGAAACCTTTGAATTTCAAAAGCAGATCAAACGCCAGCAGGCCGACAAATGCGCCGAATGTTTCGCGCTTCGAAAATGTGGCCCCGTTTTCGACGTCATCACCGGTGGAAGTTTCGAGCTCACTGAGTTCATCGCGTGCGGACGTAGTTCCGCTGACATCGTCCTTTATCGAGTACAGTTCCACGCCACGCGCATCCGTGGAGAGCTGTAACAAATTCAGTGAGGCCATATTGTTAAGAAAGCGCGTGGTGTCAGCTCGCAGTTGTTCCGGTAAAACTTCGTAACGAAATTGTCCCTCGGAATTGATCGCCTCAAACTGCCGCTCCAGCGCGTGGGCGATCTCATCCGGCGTCTGACCACCGGAAGCTTTTTCCAGGATCATCCAGGTGAGCGCGCCCACGCCGTTAAGTTTGCAAACGCGATCGTTGGCAATCGAAAGCAGCACGGTTCCGTCTTTGTGACGTCGTGCCCTCTCGGTATTGGGGTGAGAACAAGTGCTGGTCAAGGTAGTCGACATATTGTTTGAGTTTGCCTGATCGGGCTTGGGGGAAGCCTGCGCCGCTTTTAGTGTTGGACCACTATTGAGATGTTTTGGTTACAGGAGGCACTCTACTCTTCGCGTTGTAGGGGGTGGGCACGTTTCTTTATTCTGCATCGAATCGGATGCAGACGCGGTTTTTACTGCCATTTACTGAAAGACGGAGAAACTGGACCGGCGGATGTTTGCTTATAATTGAAAGCAGGACCGAAGACTTTACGATTTGCGTTGGCCCGCGGCGTCGACCTGCCCATAGTTCAACTGAACTACGCGGCTGGCCCAACTGGTCGGGTAAGGTCGATGAGAGATGATAATGGTGGTTGTGTTTTGCAGATACGAATCGAGAGCATTCAGCAAACGTTTTTCGGTAACCTCGTCGAGGGCCGACGTACATTCATCAAGGAGGAGCACCTTCGGACGTTGAAGCAGCGCACGAGCCAGGGCCACGCGCTGGCGTTCACCGCCCGAGAGCCGATTCCCGCGTGGCCCGAGTGATTCATTCAAACCTTCCGGCAGACGATCGATAAGAGTATTTAACTGCGCGAGTTCCACTACCTCTTTAAGCTCTTCATCTGACGCCGCCGGGTTTCCATAAAGCAAGTTCTCACGGAGAGTTACATCGAACAACACCGGATCCTGCGGCACAAAGATCACGGACGACCGCAGACTCTTCAACGCAATATTTTTTACGTCCGTGCCTTCCACGAGGACCTTCCCTGCGCGCGCGTCGTACAACCGCGCCACTAATTTCGCAATCGTGCTCTTGCCGTTTCCACTCGTGCCGACGAGGGCGACGCGTTCACCGGGATCGACACGCAGGTTCACAGCATTTAGCACGGGACGATCGGGATCATAACTAAAAGAAACATCCGCGAACTCGATCGCGCCCGATTGGTTTGACTCGAGCGTTAATGCACCCGGTCGATCGCGCAGCACCATGTCAGCTTCCGTGATCTCCATCAATCGTCGCACGCTCGCGCCCGCGCGCTGCAGTTTTGCAACGAGGTCCACCACGCCGTAAAGAGGAACAAAGAGCTGCAAGGTATAACCGTAAAAAGCGACGAGGCTGCCGGCAGTTAACGTCCCGACAATCACCTGGTAACCGCCATAACAAAGCACACTCGCCATGCCGGCGACGATAATCAGGTAAAGAACTGAACTGAAGAACAACTCCGTCGTGCGTCGCTTTATTTGCGCCCTCACCGCGCCACCCGAAAGACGCGCGAACCGCCGCGCCTCTCGTTGTTCACATGAGAGCAACTGCACCTGGACGATCGCGGAAAGATGTTCTTCCAAAAAACCGATCATCTTTCCCGATTGTTCCTGTACCGTGTCGGAAGCCTGGCGCAACTGGTCGTGAAATCGCCGCCGCACGAGAATGAAGACAGGTATCAATGGCAATACGATCGCGGTCAGGCGGTAATTGATGACCATCATCGTGGTCATCACCAGGGTAAAGATCGTGACCATTCGCAATGCACTCGGGATCACCTCACCGCTAAGCGTTCCGACTTGTTCGACGTCCACTTGAAGACGATGCAATGTATCGCCCAACGGCCGGTTGTCGTGGTACTCCGCCGACAGACGTTGCAGGTGACGGAGCAAACTCAACCTCGAGCGAAAAGTCATTTTTTGAACGGCGCGAAAATTCAGCAGACCTGAAAGACTCTCGAATCCGAGTCGGCCCATGTAGGTCAGGAAGAATGCTGCGGCGACAAGCGGCAGCCAACCGACACGCCGGTTTGGAATGACATCGTCAATCAGGAATCTGACAATCAGCGGATCGATGAGAACGAGTGTGCTCGCGAACACAATGCAAATGTAACTGCCAAAATGCAGCCGCAGAAAGGGTTTGACTTGCGTGATAAGCCACCAAAACTCGCGCGATTGATTGATTCGCATCTTTCCGCTTCCGCGCTATTTTTTGATCGTGCTCTGATCCGCTTCGAGATCGACACATGGCGTGCTGTAACTAATCACTCGACCAACAATCTCCGCTTCTCTCGGGTAGGTCAGACGCCGCACCTTCTCATGGGACGAATGATGTGGAATGATTAACAACTGGTTACCCTGCAAATCACACCACCCACACGTGTAGCCTCCGCGCAGTTCGATAAAAAATATCGGCCGTTCATACTCGTTGTGCCAGGCGACTGGACCAGGCTTGTTCTGTCTCGTATCGATTTTTAGAAGAGCGCCTGGCCGGATCATCGGATACATCGTGCGCTCGGCGAGACCGAGACGACCGTAGACAATATGCATATCGCCATTCTTCGAGACAGTCGTCGGCTCCAGGCTCGTCACTGGCGGAGCGGGTGGAAACAAAACGGCCGAGCCATTGCCATTCGATTTGCCGGATATCAGTTGAGTGACATTCGGGTCCGCAATGGGTTCGTATAATTCTTTGTCGTCTACATCGACGTCATAGAGCCGGGCAAGTTCTCGAAAATCGGCGTGATAGATCACGCTGAGGCTGAAAAGCTTCCACATGCTTGGCCTGGAGACACCATTCTCCAATTGGGCCAGCCAGCCATTTGAGATGCAAAATCGCTTGTCGCCCTTGAACTCCGCGATCCTTCGACTTGCCTGTTCAACTTCGCGAACAGTGACGTTGCGCTTGTTACGCAGGTTCTTGAGCGTTTGTCCTGCAGGCACAGTGATCCTCGCTACGGGAGGGGTCAGGTTTTCGGTCGTGTTAATGCTCGATTGGGCTTGCGCCGTTGCAGCGCTGGAAGTTTGGGATGCTTCGAAGGATTGCGAGTTTTACAGAACCAGGTCTACAACTGGTTAGCAAAAAGTTTTTTGTCTGGAATTACGGACAGATCGGACCAGCCTTGACGAGTATTTAAGATCGGTTTTATAGGCCTTTGAAGGATCTACGAAGCTTTAGCAAGTGGTCCAACTAATCTTAGCAGGGACTCATGCGCATAGGCGGCAACGCATGCCTCAGTAGTCACGTCTGTCCAAACCGTTGAACGGACAACAGATACGACTGATACCCCAATGAGTGTTTGTTCCGAATCCGGGATAATCCACGGAAATCAATGACGGCTTAATTTGAGCGACTGTTCTCCGTGTTCTCTGATGTTATGAAGCAAGCGGGTGCCGCTTTCGTTTACCCGGAAGTGGTTTAGACTCACGGTTGACATGAAACTGAAAGGAGACACTCGCTATGGGAGACATTATATATTGCGGCGTCGACTTTCATGCACGTCAACAAACAATTTGCTGTTTGAAAACTGAAACCGGAGAGCTCACTCGCCATGAGCTCAAGCACGACCACAAGGAAGCGCTCCGTAAGTTCTATGCCGAGTTGGGCGGTCCGGTAATCGTGGGCCTCGAGGCCAGCGGTTATACGCCCTGGTTCGAACAACTGTTAGAAGAACTGGGGCACCAGGTCTGGCTCGGGGACGCCACTGAGATTCGGCGGCGCGCCCGGTGGCGGCAAAAGAACGACCGTCGCGATGCGGAACTGATCCTGGAGTTGCTGTGTCACGATGAGTTTCCACGCATTCACCGCCCCAGCCCGGAGAGTCGCGAGATCCTGCGCATGCTGCGTTACCGGCATAAGCTGGTGAAGGTGCGTACGCTCATCAAGAACAGCTTGCAATCGTTGTCGATTCAGGCCGGCCTTTCGTTACAGGCTCGCTTGTTCACCCGGCAGGGTACACAACAACTAGAAGCACTGGCGCTGTCGCCGGTCATGAGACAACAACGACAACAATGGCTGGAGTTGCTGCAGGAACTCAACAGCGCCTTACGGCAACGGAAGGGTGGCTCAAGCAACAAGCGCTGCCCGACCCGCGCATTAGTCTGCTGCGCACCCATCCGGGGTTAGGCTTGCTGAGTTCACTGGGAATCGTGCATACGCTCATTCCCGTAAGTCGCTTTCCCAACACACGCAAGTTGGCCGCCTATGGCGGCTTTGATCCGATGGAACGTTCGTCGGCGGACAAGAAACGTTACCTGGGAATTAGTAAAGCCGGCTCGCGCTTGCTACGGTTTTTGTTAATAGAGGCAACGCAGACGGCCGTCAAAACTGATCCCGAGCTGCAACGCTTCTACCGCCGCCTGGCCCAACGCCGTGGCAAACCAAAAGCCAAAGTGGCGGTGGCCAGGAAGTTACTCATTCGCAGCTTTATTATGCTGCGCGATGAGATCAACTACGCGGAGTTCCAACAACGAGCCATCGCAGCTCGGCTGGCCCGTGAGGACGCTAGGCCTAACATGCCTGTCCCTCTGATTGGGCAGCCAGCCTCTCCTGCTAAGGGCTGAGAGGAGAGAGCGAATTGAACTTCATGGTTGAAATAACCGCATAGATGATTGAGCGTAGTTTCGCCACTGCTCAATTGAAGTATCGCTAACGATGTTTACAACTCAGTTTCATGTCAAAGAACAAGGGGCAGGTAAACCAATTCATAGGCGCCGCCGGCGTCAGGACGAAAGTGTGCTTAAAAAGTTCTTGACATCGATCGTCGCTTCATAGATGCGTCCTTTGTGATCTCTGCGTTTAATATGCCTGGAATGAGGCAATTTACGCAGAGACCACAGATACGCAGAGAACACGGAGCTTGAAATTAAGTCACCACCGGAAATCATAAGGGATAGAGCACGCCAACCACCTGGCCAATAATCGTCACATCGTCTTTATGAAATTCCTCGCGAACATTTCCTGATGCTGGATGCGGAATTAACACAATCCTATCGCTCGCCGCCATCTCGGCATAAACACAAGTTAGACCACTCGCCGTCAGTACATAAAACAGCTCACGTTCGTGAAAACTCACGTTCTCAGCCGCATGGACCTTGTTCAGCAGTTTGTTCACGAGCAGACGACTACCCGGCGGCGCCACCGGCGAAGCATTCGTATCTTCCTCGCCGATCACGACATACGAAAGATACGGCGGATAAAAAGCCCCCACGTATTCAACTTCAACATTTTCCCAACGCTTTACAGAGCCTTCAAAAAACTGCGTGTGGTCAAGATTCGCGTCATCACGCAACACCGGCATCCTGATTCTTCGATGACGCGTGACTGCGTCGATCGGTAGTTCGTGAGTACGTGCACGCGGGGTTTCCAGTTGTTCGGCAAAACGAAGTTCCGGTTGCAGCCCGATCGCTGCATCCATGTCGGTCCGCGAAAGGTTCAGGATGATTTGCAGGCTGTCGAGTTTTGCGGTGCCGGGCTGGCGAATACTGCCGCTGATGATGTTACCCAGGGTCGACTTTCCGATGCGCATCGCGGAATTCTTGTGGAGTCGTGCCAGTTGTTCACTCTCCGAAACGATGTCTTTATAACTGAGCCGCAGCAGTCTCATCGCCTTTAATATCAGGTTGCCAAGCGGCGCACTTGTTTGCCGCTGCGGTCTACCGCGCCGCGCTTCTCCTGAATACGGCTTTCGTTCGTCGTTTGCGCGAGTAACGTTGTGTCTACGTGTTTTGCGAAGCCCGTTCAACGCTTCATCCAGCATCGAACGTAACTGCACCTGATCGATCGGCTTGGTGATGTATCCATCGGCCTGCCTCATGCCGGCTTCAAAAGCATCCGCGTGCGTGCCGTAACCAGTGATGACAATGATCACACGCTCGGCCGATCTCTTTTTCAACTCCTTCAAAACGGAAATGCCGGAACCATCCGGCAATTTGACGTCGAGCAGCACGGCATCCGGCTGCTCACGGTCAACCAGCGAGAATGTAGTGGCGACAGTCGCAGCTTCAATCGTGCGATATCCCCAACTACTCACTGCATCGGCAAGCGTCGAACGGATCGTCGGATCGTCATCGACTATCAGCACAGTCACTTTTCCAACATCATCAAACGTCGAAAGAGATTGGCTAGCCGTCATGCGACATAAGCTCCTGTTCCCAAACGTACCTGCAGGGAGGCAATCGACATAGGAGTACGATGGTTTCGAGTTAATGCTTTTGAAACCAATGCTGGGCTTAGTAAAGGGAGAGGATCCCTTTTTCCGGCTCTCGATGGGTTTATGTCGAGACCGCCAGGGGCAGGGCAAGAACAAACTTCGAACCTCGGCCGACTCGAGTTTTAAAAGTGAGTCGGCCGTGATATGCGTCCGCGGTCCGTTGCACGGCGGCGAGACCGAGACCGCTTCCTTCTCGTTTAGTCGTGAATCGAGACTCAAAGATTCGCGGCCGTATGTCGAGAGGAATGCCGCTTCCGTTGTCGACTACTTCGATCAACGCCTCGCATTTGCCGGCGCGGTTGACCGTACGCAGACTCACGGTGACGCAACCATTTCGCTCGATCGACTCGATTGCATTGAGCACCAGATTCAACACCGCATCCTCGATCCTTGCCGCGTCGAGAGACAGCAGCAGAGGTTTTGTCGTGGCGTCGATGAATTCAACGGAGATCTCACGACTCTGACGCCGGCTGATCGACTTCGCGTGATGCTTACCGAGCTGCACGACGCCGCCGATCAGAGCATTTAGCAAGCAAGGCTGAACGTTTAATACACGTGGTTGTGAACTATCGAGCACCTCTCGCATGCGCGCATCGATCTTCATCACCTCGCAACGCACCGCCTCCATCCAATCGCTTTCCTGCCGCGTCAGTCGCCCGCGCTGCAAAAACGCATCCGCCACTCCTTTGATACCGGCTAGTTGATTCCGGATCTCATGAGCGAAACCGGGAGGCACGATATTCGTCCGTGCGATCTCACTGCCGACAACCAGGATCGATATCAATTTCGAGGTGTGATCGAGTACGGTGGACCAGCGGATCTCGACGCTGCGCTCGCCGCACGGGTGTTGAAATTCTCCACGCCAGTGTCCTGCGACGTGAACGCCGCGCCAGGCATTATCAAAGGTTTCTTCTGCGTTATTGAACAGAGTTCTCCTGGCGCGCCGGCCGGCAATCTCAGAGAATCGCCAGCCGTAAAGATCTTCAGCCGCGTGATTCAAATAGGTGACGCGACCCTGCGGATCGAGAGCGACCACTGAATCGCGCACAAGATTAAGCGCGCAGATTTTTTGGTGATCGTGAGCTTCCGCTGCAACGTTTAGATTCGAATGAAAGTCGCTGGAGAGGCAGCGAAGCGTTGATTCGAGCAGATTCTCGTCGATTGCAGCTTGCGCTTGGTCGTCCACAGCTTGGCCCATAACCATGAGGGTTGGCGGACGGCAATGGCTCGAACAAACGTACAAAGCGCATCGAGCGACAAAGTCGGGGGGAACCGCACTCTATCTCAAATTGTTCCGCTTCAAGGAGTCCTAAATCTATGGGAGGTTTGTGGCGTTGAATACTACACCATGATCGCCCCTTTTGAGAACCAAATTCGCGTGGGCCACCGTGGAAGTGAAGCCACAAAGAGGCAAATAGAAACACAAAGGAGAGATGCTGAAAACTCGTTTGGTTTGCTTGTGCCTTCTAGTGGCAATCGCTCTGGCACTTTATTTGCGGCTGCCTCTGTTGCCCTATTAAAAGTGATCTGGAACAGAACAGGAGTCTGTGTGATGCTTGACCAGGAAGTTGACGATAAAGGAACCGATCAGGAAGAAGCCCAAAACATGCTGGTGGCCCTGCGCGATCAAGGCTTTGACGGCGACAACGAAAAACTCGCCGTAGCTCTCGGAAGAACCGCTGAGCAGGTGGAAGCGATGATCAGCGGAGTCGAAACTATTGACGACGATGTAGTAATGAAAGCCAGAGGTATTGCGCTTAATCGTGGCATCGAAATCGAATAACACGACAACTCCCTGGTGGTGGTTCGAAGCGGGCAGTGAAGTCTGTTCCACGTGCGAGCAAACGTACGTTTACGAAACGGGCGTCTTCTGTCTCGATTGCGACAGTAACGTCTGTCCACTATGCGTACAGGAAACAGAAGAGATCGAAGTGAGATGTTCTTCGTGTTGTGAGCAATAAAGAAAGACGATTTTTATGGCTGCGCGCGCTATCTGGAAAGGCAATCTGAAACTCGGTACCACGAAGGTGCCTGTAAAACTCTATTCCGCCGTGCAGGATCAGACTGTGCGGTTTCACGTTCTTGACGACCGGGCCAAAAAGCGTGTGAAACAACACATGGTCGACCCTGACTCGGGCGACGAAGTGCCGACTGAAGAAATCCAAAAAGGTTATGAGATCGAGCCCGGCAAATACGTGATTCTCACCGCGGAGGATCTCGAGAAACTCGAACCGCCGCCGTCACGCGATATTGAAATCGTTGAGTTTGTTCCGCAAGCCAAGATCGCGCAGCAATGGTATGAGCGACCTTACTACGCTGGCCCCGACGGCGACGAGAAAGAATATTTCGCACTCGCCCAGGCGCTCCAGAATAAAGAGAGTGAAGGTATAGCACACTGGGTCATGCGCAAGAAATATTACGCGGGCGCGCTTCGTGCAGTCGGCGATTACCTCTTTCTCTTTACGTTGCGCGACGCTAACGAGGTGATCCTATCGGACCAGCTCGCAAAACCCGCGGGCGCCGAACCGACTCAGAAAGAGCTAGCGATGGCGAAGCAACTCGTCGAGATGTTGCAGGGAGAGTTTGATCCGAAGGATTACAAGGACGAATATCGCCTGCGCGTGCAGGAGTTCATCGAGAAGAAAGCAAAGGGACGCGCGCCGCGGTTGCAGGCCGTGAAGGCGAAACGGAAGACTACTGCTCTCGACAGCGTGCTCGCGAAGAGTATCGAGTCGTTGAGAAGGAAGGAGAAGCGCGCTGCCTAAGACCGCACGAAAGAGAGCCGAGCCCGAAGAGGAGAACACTGGAGCCAGACCGTTTTGGTCCGGAACGCTGACGTTCGGACTTGTAAGCGTCCCGGTAAGTTTGTTTCCGGCGGCGAAGTCGAATCGTGCGTCGCTGCGTATGCTTGGACCAGACGGCAAGCCCCTCGCGCGAAGGTATTTCGCGGAAAAGACCGGTAAGGATCTCGATGCGGATGAAGTTGTGCGTGGCTACGAAGTCGCGAAAGAGAAGTATGTGATCGTGACTGACGAAGAACTCGACCGCCTCGCGCCGGAGAAGACGCGCGACATCGATCTCAAGCAGTTTGTGCTGGCTGAGTCGATTCCGCCGCTGTATTTTGAGCGTGGCTATTTCCTGACACCTGCTGCCGGCTCGCAAAAAGCTTACAAACTGCTCGCGGAAACGATGAATAAGAGCAAACTGGCCGGAGTGGCGACGTTTGTCATGCGCGGCAAGGAATACCTCATCGCGATCTTTTCCGACAAAGGAATTCTGAGAGCGGAGACGATGCGTTTCGCCGATGAGTTGCGCTCGCCTGCTGACGTTGGCTTGCCGAAGAAGAAGGAACCTTCAAAGGCAACCGTTAGTAAGTTTGAAAAGATTATCGCCAACAAGTCGAAAAAACAGTTTTCACCGGCGAAGCTGGCAGACAAACAGACTGACTCGCTCCTGAAGTTAGTGAAAAAGAAACAGAGCAAACGCGCTAACGTCGTGGAGGTTGAGGAGGAAGCTGATACGGATCACAAGGTGATCGATCTGGTAGCGGTGCTGAAGAAGAGTCTGGGCGGGAAGTCGAAATAGATATCTACTCGACTGCGATACTCCGCCACTTCCCTTGCCTGAATCGAACCACACTCAGCACGCAACGCGTCGCGTGACCAGCCAGGATAGCAAGCCAGATATCGAGCGGGTCGAGCGTGCTCGTCTGTTGAATCACAAAACAAATACTGAGCGGCACGACGATCTGCGAGATGATCGAAATGTAAAGCGGGCTCTTTGTGTCTCCGGTACCCTGCAATCCACCCGTGTAAGTAAGCGCAACTGCGATCAGCAAACCCGAAACGCTCAACACGCGCAGTAGCTGAACACCGATCTCGACTACCGCCGGATCGTGCATACCGAAGATTGCAAGCAGTTGTCGTGGAAAGAAAAGAAAGAAGATGCCGACAAACGCGGCGCCCGCAAAACCGAAACGCGCCGCAACGTGTACTGCCTCGTTGGCGCGATCCGGATTACGCGCGCCCAGGTTTTGACCCGCAACCGCGGCGGCCGCACCCATCAAACCCACCGAAGTCCATGTAATCAGAGAGAAGAGCTGCATGTACGAGACGGAGTAGGATGCCTGCGCCGCGGCGCCCTGCGCGAGCGAGCCGATGAAGGCAAACATACACACGCCGCCGATATTCATCGCCACTCCCTGAATGCCCGTCGGAAGTCCAAACTTAAAGATCGACTTGATGATGGACCAGTCTGGACGAAAGCTGCTACGTGGGAAAGATACCACCCACGTGCCGCTCCAAAGTTTCCAGAACGAGTAAACAGCCACCAATCCGGACGCGATACACGTCCCCATCGCAGCGCCCGCCGTACCGAAAGCGGGAATTGGACCAAGGCCGCTGATCAGCAATACGTTGAAGACGAGATTGAGGATCGTCATCGTGATGCCGAGCAGCATCGGAGTGCGCGCGTCTCCGGCAGAACGAAGCGCGCCGCTCAACATGAAAAAGATCATCATGCCGATGCTGAATACAAACATGATGCGCAGAAATGGGAGGGCTTCGGCTCTCACGTCCGGGGCAGCGTTAACGAGACTGAGAAGCGTCGGCGAGACGAAATAACCGATCGGCGCCATGATACCCACCGCGATGAAAATCGCCGTCAGGAATGCCTGGTAAACCGTGCGGTTAACTTTTTCTTCGTCCCCGGCTCCCGCAAAACGCGCCACGAGAACACTCATGCCAGTGAATAAAGACGAGATAAAGACGATGACGACGAGGAAGATCTGCCAGCTCGCGCCGATAGCGGCATTCGCTTTTGAACCGACCAAATTGCCGACGAGCACGTGGTCCACCATGCCCTGCAATCCGCCGATGACATTCGTAAGCATCGTGGGCCAGGCGATTTTCCAGACTGCCGCACGCAAAGGGCCCTCCACGATCGATCGATCGTAGCGCGGCTTGCCTTTTCCTTTCGGAACAGCGACTGCGGGAGCTTCGACTACGGCAGGCACTCTTGCCGGCGCAGGAGCTGCTGAGGCGTCACTCACGAATGCGTTTCTCCAATTTCTGTACTTTCTTCAACAATCCCTGATTCTCGATCTGCGCGGCCACCTGCGCGAATTCAGGCGTCGCCCCGCGCCAGCGAAGTTCTTCAACGTCCTTGAAAAGCGGAGCGTCTGTTCGCAAGGTGGCGAGCTCTTTGAACAGCAACGCAAGTCCGCGATTTTCCTCGCTCAATACTTCGGCGCCAAACTCTTCGATTGGACCATAACGATTTATCAGCCGCGCGGCGCCCTTCGCTCCGCAACCCGAGATTCCCGGATAACCGTCTGCCGCATCCCCAACGAGGGCAAGATAGTCAGGTATAAACTCGGGTGCGACTCCAAACTTCGCGCGCACTGCTTCAGCGTCGCGAATTACATTGCTGCGCCGGTCAATTTGTACCACACGATCACCGACGACGCATTGAGCGAGATCCTTGTCCGGCGTCCAGATACAAACCTTCTCCACACGTTCATCCTGCGCTGCGATGTAAGCTGCGGAAGCGAGTGCATCGTCGGCCTCGAGTTCGACCATGGGCCAAACTACGACACCCATCGCAGCAAGCGCTTCCTCGAGTGGTTCAAACTGCGCGCGCAACGCCGGTTCAATCCCTGCGCCGGTCTTGTAGCCGGCCCAAAGCGTGTTGCGAAACGATTCAATGATGTGGTCCGTAGCCACGCCGACATGTGTGCCGCCATCGTCGAGTAGCTGAGCGACTGTGGCCAAAACTCCCGACACTGCGCCGAACGGCGGGTCGGTTTTCTTGAATCGTCGAATTCCGTAGAAATGCCGGAAGAGTTCGTAGGTGCCGTCAACGAGGTGAATTATCATCGCGTCCGAAATGTTAGCATCCGGCGACGACTAAGGCAGACTCGAAAAACATTTTGTCGACTGTCGAATTTGCCGCCAATTAGCCACGAAGAGGCACAAAAGAACACAAATCGGAATTTTCCTATTTGTGTTTTCTGTGCCTCTTTGTGACTTAAACTTTTCCGAAGGCGTAGAGGGCGCTACGCGTTCGGATGTAGATCCGTCCGTCAGCAATCGCGGGTGTGGCGAAGCACTCGTCGTCCAGTTCATTCACGGCCAGCACCTGCCAATCGCCTGCGGCCTTTAACACAGACACCTGACCGCCCTGTCCAATCAAAAACACCTTATCGTCAGCCGCAACCGGCGAAGAAAAATACTTATCGATCGCGCCGTGCAGACGTCCCTGTTTGATCACATTGCCGGTTGCCGGGTCAAACGTAAGCAGGATTCCGCTGTCGTTAATCATGTAGAGCACGCCCTGGTAGAGGAGTGTCGAAGGCACCTGGGGCACAGGTTTTTGATAATGCCAACGAATGGCGTTTGCGGTTTGATCGCCTTCGCCACCAAGTTTGATCGCAAGCAGACCATTCTCAGCGGCCATCATCGCGCGAAAGACTTCCCACTCTTTCGTGTTCAACTTTTCATTGCGATCGAGATCGAACGCTTCGAAGGCGGCGCCCAACATCTTGTCCATCTGAGTCGGCGTCTCGGTGGCTTTGATCTCAGTCTTCGCGATCAGTTGATCCTTGTCTTTGTCGTATGCCTTCAGCCCTTCTTCAAACGCAACCGTCTTGACCTGTTGTCCGGGTTGATTCTGCGGGAAACACCAGCCGTTAATGTAAAGGTACTGCGGGTCATAACTCGCAATCGACTTCATCTCGCACGCAAGACCGCGAACCCACCAGACCCTTTTTCCATCCGCAACCGAATATGCCGAGAGCTGGAACGACTCAGGTACGATGATCTGCTTCGGACCTTTTGGGGGTTGATACACGGTCGGTGTCGAGTAGCCGGAAATAACCACCGGCCGTTCAATTTTCCAACGCACGCGCCCGGTGTCCTTATCCACGGCGACCATGTATGAGCTGGGGTTGTCTTGATCAACCGGTAGGATTATTTTGTCGTCGACAAGGATCGGCGACGCCCCGAAGCCATAGAAGATATTGAATGGTCCAAGCGGAAGCTTCCAGCGCTCTTTGCCATCGCGGTCAAACGAGACTATTCCGGCGTCCTGAAAGAACGCGTAAACGTTCGTGCCGTCGGTAACGGGCGTCGGCGATGCAGGTCCGTTCACGTTCTGCAAACGGCCCTGAAGCGTCCGCGGCACCTGTTTTTGCCAAAGAATCTTTCCGGTCTCGCGATCGAGACATATCACCAGCAACTGGTCTTTATTATGTGCGGTAACGAAAATGCGATCGCGTGTCAGCACCGGCGAGGAGTGGCCCGGAGGCAGTTCGGTTTTCCAGACGACGTTTTTGTTTGGTCCAAACTCGGTGGGGAGCCCTTTGGTTTCGGAGACTCCGGTGCCGTTTGGACCACGAAACTGCGGCCACTCATCCCTGGCCGCCATGGCGACCGTGAATAACGCGAACACGACAATTAGGAAGGCGACAAAAGATCTGTTAATCATGGCGCAGATAATACCGCCTGTTGTTAAATCTCGCTACGAAAAGAGCCCCGAACCATGAGAACAATATTTTGGATCCTCGCAATCGTTTCTTTGACATTCGCGCAAAAGCCGGCTCCCCCAAAAAACCGGCAAGTGCTTTTGGACTTTCGCGCAGATCGGAATGAAACGACGTCGCCGATCCCGCCGGCGACTCAACGAAATGTTCTGGCGAAGGTTTTCCGCCGTTACCTAACAGATGAAAGCCGGTGTAACTCTCAATTCGACGCAAGCGGCGATTCGGATCCATTAGCCGCAGCGCGTAAAGCCGGGCAGATAGTTCCGGCGATCTCCGACGTTGCCACCGGAAGTTTTACGGCGCCGGGACAGACGCAGACGCTCTACGTCATTTCCGTCAACGAGTGTGGCGCGTCACATGCTGATGCCTTTGGAACAAAGCGCGCCGCAATCTTCTCGGGCCAACAACTTGTCGCCGAGTTTGACGTCCAATTCAAAAACAGCGTTGCGCGGAAAGTCGATCTCGACAACGACGGCATCGACGAGTTGGTGATGGTTTCCGGTGACATGCATCAGGGAACTCTCAACGAGATGGCAACGTTGTTTAGTTTTCAAAACGGACGCCCGCGCGTGATCGAAGATTTTGGAGTTGTGGTTGAAGATTCGTGCGCATCAGGTTTCCCTGGAAGCTCGTCGAAAGCGTCGGTGCTCTACATTTCAGACGCAGTTCCCGGCAACAAGCCAAAGTTCACGATCGAAAACTATCAAAAGGGCTGCAACGCAAAACGCTGGCGCCTCTTTCGAGGCAAACTGGAAGGGTAGTTGTATGTTTGAAGATATCGTGGCAGCGCAAGAGTTTATCGCGCCTTATTTACCAAAGACGCCGCTGATTCGCGTGAGGGCAATTTCTGAATTGCTTGATTGCGACTACTACGCGAAGTTGGAAAACCTGCAACCCGTCGGCGCGTTCAAGGTTCGCGGTGGAGTCAATCTCGTTGGAACTGTTAGCGACGAAGAACGAGCACGCGGTCTCGTGTCGGCATCGACAGGTAATCACGGTCAGTCGATCGCTTACGCCGGACGTCTCTTCAGCAGTCGCGTCATCATTTATGCCCCCGCGGAAAACGTCAACGAAGCGAAGATGCAGGCTATCCGCAATCTGGGCGCCGAAGTTCGTCTTCATGGCCGCGACTTCGACGAAGCACGCCAGGAGTGTGAACGCGTCGCGAAGGCTGAAGGTCTTCGTTACATTCATTCGGCAAACGAGCCTAAGTTGATCGCCGGTGTCGGAACGATGGGACTCGAGATCTTCGAGGATCTCGCGGATGTGGATGTAATCATCGCACCTGCCGGCGGCGGCAGTTGTGCTGCCGGAAACTGTATCGTCGCAAACGAGCTGAATCCGAATGTGAAAGTGATCGCGGTTCAGTCTGAAGCGGCGCCGGCGATGTGGCACGCGTGGCGCAATCACAACCTCGATCCTTATCCAACGATGAAGACGGAACACGAAGGTCTCGCGACCCGCGTTCCTTTCGAACTTCCAAGCAAGATCCTCTGGGAACTGCTCAGCGACTTTGTCCTCGTCAGTGATGCCGAGATCAACGATGCGGTCAGGTTACTTGCGCGTCATGCCAAACAGGTTGTCGAAGGCTCCGGCGCCGCTTCACTCGCAGCCGCGTTCAAGCTCGGCAATGAGCTGAAAGGCAAGAAAGTTGTCGGTATCGTTTCCGGCGGAAATATTCCCCTGGAGCGGTTCGCGGCGCTGATGAACACAGTTTCTAAAGATTGATATGTCTTTGCAGGGATGAGTTCCGCAGTGTAAACCCTTTAAAATGCCGCCTTCGATCATTTGGAGGCAGAAAAGCAAATGGCAGAACTCTTGCAGGAATACCTGACCAACGTGATTGGTCCTAACAATTTAACTTACATCGTGCGCAGCTACGGTGAAGAGAGACTCGACGGCACCTGGATCGGTTGGCTTGAATTTCATCCGACCGATCTCAGCAAGCCGACTCTGCGCACCGAACAGGAAACATCGCAGCCAAACCGCGGAGCCGTCGAATACTGGGCCACTGGCCTGGAACCGACCTATTTCGAAGGAGCATTCGAGCGCGCCCGTAGAACGACACTCGATCCGGTGGAAGATGAATTGTGATTTTTGGAGTGCGCCGACTTGTCGGCGCTTTGGCTCGAAAAGATTCACTTCCTTTGGAGCTTCCGTTGTCGCCCGAGAGTTTTGTATTCTCTTCGCGGCCTACAGGATGCCACCCGTCCGCGGACAGGACTGAGTCCACCTGACTGCAAAAGTTAAATCAAGGTTCCAATAGCGAACCTCCTTTCGCCCGGCAGCGGACCCCGGCATAACATGAGGAGGCTCGTATGTCCGATCAAACCAATCCTACCCGTCAACTTCCCGTTCGTCCCGATCTCGTTCAACTCAGGCACCAGGCCAAGGATTTTCTGCGCCGGATTCGAAACGGTGATCCGGAAGCGCTCGCGGAGTTTAGTCAATTCCATCCGCATGCCGGATCTGAGAATGTAAAACTGTCGGAAGCCCAGTTTGCACTCGCGCGGAGTTACGGCGCGCCGAGCTGGCCGCGCGTGGTCCAATGCTGCAAGCTCATCGACGCGATCTGGCGCGACGATATCGACACCGTGCGCGAGCTCGTCACAAAGCATCCCAACCTCATTTCCGAAAACGCCGGCATCTGTAACAACAACTGGGGACCGCCGCTCACTTACGCCGCCAATCTCGGCCGAGATCGCATCATCAGAATGCTCTACGATCTCGGCGCTCGCGATCTCGCGACGGCACTGGATCGCGCGACCCTGCAAAGCAAGATTGAAACCGCACGAATGTTGTACGGGTTGATGGAATCGCCGTCGGTGCCGGATGATGCGCTCGATGGGCCGGCGTACACGCTCAGCGTCACAGGCACCGAGCTCATGCTCGAGCTTGGCGCGCGCGTGGTGGACGATAAAGGCAAACGACTCGCGCCCGTCGCTGTTGTGCTCGAAAGTGACAGTCGCAACCCGGAGCACAAACACCGGATCCTGGAGTTATATGTTCAGCACGGACTCGAACTGCCTGACACACCCGTGGTGGCGCTTCACCGTGGCCGCATCGATCTGCTTGAAGCGCACCTGCGTCGCGATCCGCAACTGCTGGACAGAACCTTCACACACGAGGAGATCTTTCCGCCCGAGTTTGGGTGTCATGATGAAGTGCTGGCGACACAAGGCACGCCTTTGGCCGGCACGACGCTCCTGCACATGTGCGTCGAGTATGACGAGATGGAGATTGCGCGGTGGCTGCTCGAACGCGGCATGGATCCGAACACGAAGGCGACTGTGGATGCTGACGGTTTCGGCGGTCATACAGCTCTATTTGCCACCGTCGTATCGCAACCGAATTATTGGATGAACCGCGCGAGGCAAAATCAGTCGGCGCCGTTTACCCGGTTGCTGCTTGACCAGGGCGCCGATCCGAATATCCGCGCTTCTTTAAAGAAGAAGCTTCACCCCGGGTACGCGCCGCGATTCGATACGGAAAACACCTACGAATATCGGGAGGTTACAGCCCTCGGTTGGGGCAGACAGTTTCACGCCCGAGTGTTCGTCAGCGAACCCGCCATGAATCTAATCGAGGAACACGGCGGCCAGAATAGCCACGAATAAACTCCACGAATCAACGCTCTCACTACTACAAAGAAGCCGGTTTCGGAAACTTTGCCGAAGTTTACCGATCCGAATTCTCCAGAGGGTACGATGAAGGTTACCGCGTAGGGAGCAGCGAACGAGCTGGCTAAGTCTAAACTTGGAGTGCGGCGGCCTGACGCCGCTTTCCCCTCGATCGCTATATCGAGATTAAAGCGGCGCCAGGCCGCCGCACTCCAAAGAGCTTCGCTATTGATTCAGGAGGTTCGAGACCTCGAGAATCTGTTCGGGCCGGGCGCGGACAAAGTAGCTTTCAGTCAGGTTAAGCCATCGAACCGTACCCGCCTTATCAACCAAAAACTCCGCCGGTCGCGAAACATCCTTGCCGTTCTCTCCAGCGCCCGCATGAACCAGGTCGTAGCGTCGAATCACTTCGGCATTCGGATCCGAAAGAATCGGAAACGTGTAACCCGCTTGCTGCGCGAGGTTGCGCGATTCTTCCGGACTATCGACGCTGATGGCAACGGGACGAATTCCGGCCTCCTTGAACTTCTCCAAATTCGCTTCAATACTCCGCAACTCGGAGTTACAAAGCAGTCACCAGTAGCCTCTGTAAAAAATCAGCAGGACACCTTTCGGCGCACTGCCATTGAGCGGTGTTGAAAGAAGCTCATTGAGACTTACCGGTTTACCCGTCGTGTCGGCAAGAGTAAAGTCAGGCACTCGCTGGCCCACCTGGGGCGCGCCGGTTGAAGGTGGCAGCCAGCGTGCCGCTACAAAAATCGCGAAGACGAATAATCCGACGACAGCGAGGCTCAGAAGGCTGACGATCGACGTAACAACTTTCGAGCGCGTTGGGTGTGGTCGATCGGAAGCAAATCCCCGCCTGATGCCCACAAAGAGAAGCACTGCCCGCAAGCGCAAACAGCAGCAGGTTGGGCCACGGAAAATCACGTATCGCGGGAATCCAGACGAATACCGTGAAGTAAGTCATAAAGGCGGCGAGGGTGAGCAGAAAGCCCACCCACAGCGGCCAATTGAAACGTCGAGCAGTCATAATTAAATATCCACCAGCACTTTGAACCCGCCATAGAGCATGCGTTTGACTTCGAAAGGCATTGGGCCAAGTTCCATCATCTTCTTCATGCGCGGGTCGCTCATAACTTTCTTGTTAACTTTATCGCGATCCGCCCGCGACTTGTAAATGATGAACGAAAAAAACGGCAGTTCGCCGGGTTTAAGTTTCAGGGTTTTCGGGAATGAAGCGCCGAAGCTATTTTCGAGATCATCGCCAACCGCCTCGATGTACTCCAGCGCGCCATGCTCTTTCCAAATCTTCCCCGCCTTCTGAGCGATGCTGCGATAAAGCTTGACGTTATCCTCAGGCACGGGAATCACAAAACCGTCTACGTATCTCATTCATGCTCCTTATTGGTTGATAGGATTTCTTCCATGTAACTATTCGCAGTTGACCATCCACGGAATTCCAAAGCGATCGACGCACATTCCGAATCCCGACGCCCAGAAAGTTTTCTGAAACGGCATTTGGACAGTTCCGCCCTCGGCGAGCGCGTTGAAGATGCGTTCTCCTTTGTCGGGATCGTTGAGCCCAATAGTTACCGAAATACCCTGCGGTTGTTGGTAGTGTCCCGGAGGCGCGTCGGACGCCATCAATCGCTGCTCCTCGATTTTGATCGAGGCGTGCATGATTTTGCTGCCCCAATCAGGCGGCGCGTGTTCCGCCGCGGGTGTGCCGGCAAAAGTATTTAGAGATTCGATCTTACCGCCAAGTGTTTGCTCGTAAAACTTCAGAGCCTCCTCGCAGTCGCCGTTGAAAGTAAGATACGGATTTAATTGCATGATTTGCTCCTTTCGTGATTGATGAATTAACGCTCGGATTGCCGTTTCCACCTGCCGTATGCGACGAACGCGCAGAGAAGCCCGATGATCAATGGGGTAATCGCCATGGCGATACCATCACCCATGATCGTAGTTACTACTGCGCCGATCATGATGATCAAAAGCCCAATAGCGGCGAGCGGCGTCAGATCCTGACGCTTGCGCAGCAAACCCGGCAGTATCAAACCAAGTGCGCCGAGCACTTCGGCGACGCCGATGAACTTGATGAACCAACTGGGAAGTACGATCGCATTCGGCGATCCCATTTCCATTAATTTGTCGTAGGGAATGACCAGTTTCGTGCCGCCTGCAAAAAGGAATAGCAGGGCCAGTAGTATTTGAAGAATCCAAAGTACGATGTTCATAGTTGTTCCTTTTAATTATTTACGACTGCGCAATACGGCTGCGCAGTGGCAGCAACGCTCGCAGTCGAGGATCATTCAGGTAGAGTGCGAGCCATAGCATTACTCCGAAAATAACCGGAAAGATGATTGAAAACAGACTCTCTCCAACGCGCACGTGCGTCGCGATGGCACCGCCGAGATAACCGGTCAATAAAATCGCGCCGAGCACTGCTGTTGGGGGGATTAGGTAAAGGATCGTACACACAATCAAAACGAGTCCGATCGGGATGATGGTGCTTTCGGGATAACCAAGCTTAACTGTTGCATCTACCACCACCGCCGGCTTCACGAGCTTCATCGCGCCGTCAAGCAGAAGAAAGAGTGCCGGCAGGCCGCCGACAATTCGGCTGGCCCACACGTTCCTCCTCGAAACCAAATTCGTCTGCGTCATTTCTCCCTCCTCTATCGCTTTGGCAATCCGTCGATCTCCAACACGGGACGAATTTCAATCGTGCCGACGTTACTTACGGGAATTCGCTCGGCAATACTCATCGCTTCGTCGAGATCGCGCGCGTCGATTAAGTAAAAGCCGCCGAGTTGTTCCCTGGTTTCCGCAAACGGGCCGTCAGTCACCAGCCGTTTGCCGTTTCTCACACGCACACTGGTTGCGGTGGACGTAGGATGCAGTGGACCAGCCGAAAGAAACTTGCCGCCCGCACTTAGATCCTGGGCGAGCTGGGCCGATTTGACGTAGCACTCTTCCCGTTCAGCATCGCTGAGCGCGTGTTCCTCGAGGTAAACCAGCAACATGTATTTCATATTTGTGTGCCTCCAGCCTTGAATCGAACGGGGATGTCCCGAATCGACACCTCGACATAAATTTTTTTATTATCAAACGTGCTTCCTAACCCTAACTTTGCAGTCGATGCAGTCTACCGATCTGACTGGGGCCGAATTGTTGCGACTCTCATACGGCAATTTGGCGATTTCGAACTCGCCGAAGACGCCGCCCAGGAAGCTTTTACCGCCGCGGTCGATCAGTGGCGCACGGAGGGCGTTCCCGAGTCTCCGCGCGCGTGGATCATCCAGACTGCCAAGCACAAAGCCATCGATCGACTGCGCCGGCAAACACGACTGAAAGAAAAACTCGAAGCCGAGCCTGACTTTCTTTCCGAGCCCATCGTAGAAGGACCAAACCTCGACTTCGGAGAAATTCCGGACGATCGACTGCGCCTGATTTTTACCTGCTGCCATCCCGCGTTATCGCTCGAAGCTCAGGTGGCGCTCACGTTACGCACGCTCGGTGGTCTTCAGACTGATGAAATCGCGCGCGCTTTTCTCGTCCCCACCGCCACGATGGCCCAGCGTCTCGTGCGCGCCAAGCGAAAGATTCGCGACGCCGGAATTCCTTTTTCCGTTCCCGACACCAGCGACATGCCCGAGCGGCTCGACGCCGTTTTGACTGCAATCTACCTCATCTTCACCGAAGGCTATGCGCCGACTCGAGGCGCACCACTCGTGCGCGCCGATCTTTGCGCCGAAGCCATTCGTCTCGGACGCCTCGTCAGAACTCTGCTCGAGCCAAAACCACCCGCGGAAGCAACCGCCCTCGTGGCGCTCATGTTGTTGCACGACTCGCGCCGCGAAGCTCGACTTGATGAAGACGGTGATCTGGTCGTGCTCGAGGAACAGGATCGAACACTCTGGAATAGACCAGCAAATCGACGAAGCACTGGCGCTGGTCGAGAAAGCTCTGGGCGATGAGCCTGGGCCATTCGCGCTCGAAGCTGCCATTGCCGCGGAACATTGCAAAGCCGCGCGGCCTGAAGACACAAACTGGCTCCGCATCATCACGCTTTACGATCTTCTCGAACAAGTGATGCCTTCGCCGATCGTTTCGCTGAACCGCGCTGTCGCAATAGCGATGGCTCAGGGGCCGAAGGCCGCGCTTCCACTGATCGACGAACTCGCTGCTTCAGGCGAGCTGGATGAGTATCACTTGCTGCACGCCGCTCGCGCTGACATGTTGCGCCGTCTTGGCGCCAATGAAGAAGCCGCCGAAAGTTATACAACCGCGCTCAGTCTCGCGGGCAACGACAGCGAGCGGCGCTTCCTCGAGCGCCGCTTGCGTGAAGTCGATCGTGCCACAGTAAAGCTGCAAAAACCACACGTTCGTTGCTCAGCGACAAATCTAACCGCCGTGGGCGCCGGCCGCCGACATCGCCGCGATGCGTCTCTCCATCTCTTCCGGAGCGACGTCTTCCTTGTGTGTGGCTACGGTCCAGAGATGGCCGAAAGGATCGGTCAACGTGCCGGAACGGTCGCCGTAGAACTGGTCCTGCAAAGGTTTTACTTCCGTTCCGCCCGCATCGAGGGCTTGTTTGAAAATTGTGTCTACATCGTCGACGTAGATCATAAGGCCGACAGGCGAACCGCCGAGCGACTTTGGTCCACGATGACCTTCGTGCGGGTGTTCGTCGGCGAGCATGAACGGCGAGTCGCCGATCTTCATTTCCGCGTGTCCGATCTTTCCGTCGTGCTCCATGCGAAACAGTTCGGTTGCGCCAAATGCATTCTTGTAATACTCGAGGGCCTGGGCGGCACCGTCAATCACCAGGTACGGCGTTAGCGAATGGTATCCCTCCGGGATCGGTTTTACGTCTGCCATAAACTTTCCCCTTTCGTTTTGCTTTGTGTTTACTTCAATAGAGCTTTCTTGTTTAGAAATGCAATCACGGCATCGTTGAACTGCTTCGGTTTCTCCATCATCAGGAAGTGGCCCACCCCTTCCCACCATTGCATTTCAAAGTCAGGCGCGAGACTGCGAAAGAATTCCTCCGTGTCGGGCTGCCAGAACGGCGACTTCGCGAGCACTGCAAACACCGGCACATTTATTTTGTCCGGACCATACAGCGAATCCTGATTCATACTTTCCATCGCGCTCACAAGCACGTTCTGCGGCGTGCTAAAAAATGACGACATCACTCGTTCCTTATCGGCGGGAGCAAGCGTACCCAGCATCTGACCAAACATCTGCGTGCCCACTTCCTTGTAGTTTGGCGCGCGAAACATCGTCACATACTGTTCACGCATTTCCTTCGTGCCAAACGGTCGCAGGCCGCCATCGACGATTACGAGTGCAAGGGTCTTCTGCGGGTACTTACGATAGAACTGGCGTGCGACCGGCGTTCCCATGCTGTGACCCGCCACCACGGCGCGTTCAACTTTCGCCTCGCGCATCACAGCGTCGATCGCATTCGCAAACAGATCCATCGTGTAAGCGACCTGCGGTTTATCGCTCTGTCCGTGGCCGGGGAGATCGAGTGTGAGCACTCTGTTTCTCTTCGCAAAGTCCGGCACCTGGTCGCGCCAGTGATTGAGATTGCAACCCCAGCCGTGCACGAGCACGAGGGCATCGCGGCCTTTGCCGTAACTCTTGTAATGAACACGCGCTCCGTCGAGCTTCGCGTACTGCGACTCACCATCGAAAGCTACCGTGTTTACACTTGCAGCCAGGGCAAGGGCCATGATCGCGAAAATGTATTTAACTTTCCTGGTCATAAGGTGTTCCTTTCGAAGCTGTTGTTTTTGATGATTACAAGGGTCATGTCGTTTGTCAGTGGACGTGGAGCGGCGAAGTCCTGCACGGCGCCAAGCACGGAAAACAGAACCGACTCAGCCGAACCGCCGCGTGCGCGCCGCAGTTCAGCTTCCAGCCGCTTACTCCCAAACTCCTGATCTGCTTCGTTGAACCACTCTAAGATGCCATCGGAACACGCCAGTAGCAAATCGTCAGAACGCAGTTGAACACTGCCTGAATCGAAGGACGCTGACGGCACGGCGCCGAGCAGTGGTCCACCATCGGAAAGCAGCTCGAGAGCGCCGTTTGAACGAAGCAACAATGCGGGTGGATGTCCGGCGCTGGAGTAATCAAGTTTGCCTGAGCCGGCATTGAGCCGGCCGACAAATAACGTGCTCAGCGGCTCGATCGCGGACAAACGAGCGATGTCGCGATTTACTCCGGCAATGATCGCGTCGGGTTCAGTGCTTGCCGCCGTGTGCGTGCGAATTAAACCAATCAGATGCGTGACCCACATACCCGCGGCGAGTCCTTTTCCACCGATGTCGCCGAGCGCCAGTATCAGGCCATCGCTTGTTTCTTCGACGCTGAAGAAATCGCCAGGCAGGTGACGCACTGCGAAGATCTCACTCGCGATGTCGAATGGACCATGATGCACGAGACTCGGCGCGCACAGTCGCCTGTGGACCTGGGCGGCTTCGAAGATCGCGGTGTTTAGGTCGGCGTAGTCTCGCTGGAGTGTTTCGAGTTTGGCGCTGTCACTTTGGAGTGCGCTGCCTTGGCAGCGCTTTGGCCAAAGCGGCGACAAGTCGCCGCACTCCAAGGAGGCGCGCAAATCCTCGGGCGTTGAAAAGGCTGGGAGAGCCATGACGAGCAGACCTCATCCGACAAACTTTATCCGACAAACTTATAGCCACTACCATGAACGGTAAGAATAAAACGTGGTTCTTCGGGATTAGGTTCGAGTTTCTGTCTGAGATGAACGATGTGCGTATCAACCGTACGCGTTGATGGATAATTTTCGTATCCCCACACCGCATCGAGTAAACGATCGCGACTCAACGTCTCAACCGGATGCGCGATGAAGTAAGCGAGCAACGCAAACTCTTTCGCTGAAAGATCGACTACGTTTCCATCGCGGCGCACTTCATTGCTGCGAACGTTGACCTCGACGTCGCTGAATTTGTAAATCTCGGGCGCGGCCGCCGGAGCTGAAACGCGACGCAACACCGCTTTCACGCGCGCCATCAGCTCACGCACTGAAAACGGTTTCGTCACGTAGTCGTCGGCGCCCAGCTCAAGCCCGACAACTTTGTCGATCTCCTGCCCGCGCGCGGTCAGCATGATGATGGGCACTGAAGGTCGTTTCGCTTTCAATTGCTTGCAGACGTCGAGTCCGCTCATCCGCGGCATCATCACGTCAAGCACGACGAGATCCGGATTGTCAGAGAGCGCGCGTTCCAGACCACTGACGCCATCCTCAGCGCTGATCACTTCGTAACCTTCGTACTCGAAGTTGTCGCGCAGCCCGGCAACCATTGCCGGTTCATCTTCGACGATGAGAATTTTGCTTTTCATGATTCCTCCTGTTTCAGGCTGTGCCGCTTGTTTCCGGTCGGGCTAACGGCAGTGAGACTGTGAACTTACTTCCCCGCCCCGGCATGCTTTCAACTTCAACCTCGCCGCCGTGAGCTTGAGTGATGTGACGGACGAGCGACAATCCCAGGCCGCTTCCCTTCGTGTTATGGACGAGGGGATCGCACGTTCGATAAAACTTCTCGAAGATCCTCGACTGCTCGTGCCGCTCGATCCCGATTCCGCGATCGCTCACCTCGAGTTTGAGCAGGCTGTTCTCGCGGTAAAGCCTGACGCCCAGGAATTTTTCGTTGTCGGAATATTTCAGTGCATTGTTGACCAGATTGACAAGCGCTCGCGCGATGGCTTCGCGATCGACGCGCACCGCCGGAATTCCGGGATCGATGTGTTCCTCGAGCGCGAAACCCTGCTGCTCGATCTGGTAGCGATACGAGTCGAGCGTGTTGCGCACCAGCTCGGCGATGTCCGTCTCTCTGAAGTCGTATTCCTTGCGGCCCGCCTCGATACGTGAGAAGTCGAGTATGTTGTTGATCAACGCACTCAGCCGTTCGCTCTCTTTGCGAATGATGCTGTAATACTCGTGCTTCTTCTCCTGTGTGGTGATGCGGCCCAGCTCGAGTGTTTCCGCATAGAGCCTGATCAAAGCGAGCGGCGTTCGCAGTTCGTGTGAGACGTTGGAAACAAAATCGGATTTCAAGCGAGCGAGCGCGACCTGCTTGTTAACACTGCGATAGGTCAACACAAGTCCTCCAATCATCAGGACCGACAACACACCGAGGATCAGAAAACTCTGGAGCACCCAGCGATTGCTAATGGCTTCGGCGGTTGTGCCCTGAAACTTTATGCCGAGCGCGAGGCCTCGGAATGGATCGTCGAGATTGTGCGAAACTTCGGGCTTTCCCGTGTTCCAACCGTTCGACATCGCCAACGGGCGATCGGGTTCGGCTCGTAATGCATCCGCCGGATAGACCAGCATCGCCAGACGCTGTTCGGCGTCTTCGTTTACTTCCCGCGGCGTCAACTCGTAAAACGCCTGCGCCACACCCTGTCCCTGATTGTCATTAAACTTTTGCGCCGTCAACTCATCCAGCAGTTGCGGGAAAAAATTTTGCTTGAGGTACTTCGGATCGAAACTCGCGACTCCCAAAATCGCTCGATCACTCGGCGCATTAGGCAGGGTAAAGATCGCGGTCGTCGTGTACGTCGGACCATCTGGTCCATGAGATTCTCCACTGAACCAGCTAAACGGCTTGCTCTTCTTGGCCATCTGCTCGACCAGGTAAGGACCTTCGAGCGCCAGCCAGGCGCTATACATTTTGCCGTAGTCGCTAAACTCCTTCTCACTGATGCGCCAGGGTTGGCCCTGTAATGTCAGCGGCTGTTTACTGTCGAAGAAAGCGACGTGCGCGAACCAGGGGCTCTTCGAAAGCAGCAACTCGAGCTTTCGTCGTTTCTCTTCCGGAGAATCAGCTTCGGACGGAAATGAATCCCTGGCCTGCTCGGTTAGTTCATAAGCTTTTCCGTTGATTCTCTTGGCCGCGATCGAAAGTAGATACTGAAAGTCACGATGGATCAGCGCCTCAACCTTTTTGTCGCGCTGGATTGATTTGACGTGCTTGAAGTTAACGTAGATGAGCGTGAGCGCGGGCAACACCACGGCAAGGCCGAGTGTAAGGACGAGTCGGAACCGTGTGTTTCCTTCTCTTTTCGATTTCATTCCAGCCTCCGCAGGTGGTTGCACAGCGGGGCAAAGCATACGCTGCACGGAGCCGGGCTGTGTCAAGTGGACGTAAAAATTTGTTAAGAGTTGTGAAGTCTACCGCAAAGATTAGCAAAGGTCTTGCGCTTTTTGTCCCTCCGTGCCGACTCGGTTATATTTGCTGCGCGGTTCGAATTTACCCCTGGAGTTGACTGTGAAACACCTGACAATGCGAGGAATTGGAAGCGGCCCTGGACCATCTCAAACAAGCGCCAAAGGACGAGGGCATTGTGCAATTGATCGTGCGGCGTCCGCAGGTAGATGAGAGAGAAGTTCTGGAGGAAGCTGAACTGGATCCGGTCGGCGGACTGATTGGCGACAATTGGGTCACACGTGGCAGTAAGAGAACACCCGACGGATCGCCACATCCGGAGATGCAGATCAACATCATGAACGCTCGCGTCACTGCGCTCGTCGCGCAGGAGAGAGAACGCTGGCCGCTCGCCGGCGATCAACTCTACATCGACATGGATTTGAGTAAAGACAATCTGCCGGCAGGGTCGCGGATAATGGTCGGCTCGGCTGTACTTGAAGTCAGTCCGTTACCTCATACGGGGTGTCACAAGTTTGTAGCGCGTTTTGGTACGGATGCGATGAAGTTTGTGAACTCACCTGAAGGTAAAGAACTCTGCCTCAGGGGGATCAACGCTAAAGTGGTTCAGGCTGGAGTGATCAAGGTGGGCCACACCGCTCGAAAAATAACATAGCCACAAAGAGGCACATAAATCACAAAAATGGATTCATGTTTGTGCTGTTTGTGCTTTCTTGTGGCTTGGTTGGTTCGCAGAGAGCAGAAGCAGGAAAGCTGGATGTGTGCTGCTCCGGCCTTCCTGCTACTGCTTCTGCTACGCAGCTCTCTGCCGCGTATGTCGCCTTTCGGCGAACTCCTCGATCATCTTCTTATTGAACGCGGGTATATCGGCAGGCTTCCGACTGGTTATTAAGCCGTTATCTACCACTACCTCTCGGTCAACCCAAAGTGCGCCGGCATTGATTAGATCGCGCTTCAACGACGGCCACGAAGTTATCGTCTTTCCCTTTACTACTTCAGAATCAATCAACGTCCAGGGAGCGTGACAAATCGCTGCAACCGGTTTGCCCGTCACAAAAAACCCATCGATAAATTCCACGGCTCTCATCATCGTTCGCAATTGATCCGGATTTCTCACACCGCCCGGCAAAAGCAGTGCGTCGTAATCATCAGACCGCGCTCGACTCAAAGGCATGTCAACATGAAATGCGTCTGCCTTCTCGTCGTGATTCCATCCCTGAACTTTGTTTTCCGCCGGTGAAACAATTTCCGTTATTGCCCCCGCCTCTTCCAGAGCTTTCTTCGGTTCCGTTAGTTCAATTTGTTCAAATCCATCAGCGACCAGGATCGCCACCTTCTTGCCCTTTAACCTCTTCTCCATGAGGCTCCTCCTTGTTCTCCACCAATAAACGTCGGCCGAGAGCTATAAACCCATGGAGTGCGGCGACCTGATTCCGCTTGACGGCGGATCCGAAGCCTGGGCAAGTCGCCGCACTCCAAACGTGCCCTGCTCTATCTGGCGCAAGGCTCATAGGCAATAAAGGTGCCGCCGATGAGAAATGAGAGAAGTCTAATGTAATCTACCGTACAAATTGTGTGGAGGGTTCAGAAGTCGGGAAAAAACGTAACGAAGTCCGACACGACTGTTCGGACTCGCTACTACTACTCAGGATTCTGACGTCCGCTCAGTCGCTAAACAACGCGGCGTTTCCAGTGACCGCGGCGAAAAACAATCGCACTCACCACTGCGAGCGTCGAAAAGGCTATGGTAATCGCTATAAACACACCTCGCGGACCCATTCCCAGCACTACGCTCAGCACGTAAGCAAGTGGAATCTCCCACAGCCAAAAGACGAAGAGATTGATGATTGTCGGAGTCCAAGCGTCACCCGCGCCGTTGAACGACTGTCCGAGAACCATGCCATAGGCATAAAACAGAAAACCGTAAGCGACGATTCGCAGACAATCGACACCGTACGGGGCGACATCGGATCCGCCGTATAGAACCCGATGATTTGCGGGGCGAAGAAGATAAACAGGAGTCCGATAACCCCGAGAAAGATCATGTTGTAAAAGCCGGCTTTCCAGACTGCGCGCTCCGCTCGTTCCGGATCGCGTGCCCCAAGCGCCTGGCCAACCATTGTCGCCGCGGCGTTCGCCATGCCCCACGAAGGCAAGAGGGCAAAAAGAATGACACGTATTCCGATCGTGTAACCGGCAACCGCATTGCTGCCGAAACTCGAAATGATACGCACCAGTCCAATCCAACTAGCCATTCCGATGAAGACTTGAAATGTGCCGGTGGCCGAAAGCCGCAGGAGCCTGCCCATGATCGCGGGTTCGATACGAAGATGTCGGCGCTCAATATTAAAGCGCCCGCCGGAACGAATGAGTCGAGTCAGTGCGTAGAGCGCTCCGATACCCCGGCCGATGCTCGTCGCGATTGCGGCGCCGAGAAGTCCGAGTTTCGGAAACGGAACCGAGTCCAAAGATCAAACAGGGACCGAGCAGGATATTGATCCAGTTTGCAAGCCAGAGGGTGCGCATCGCGATCGCTGCATCGCCCGCACCGCGGAAGATCGCATTGATCATGAAGAGCATCACGACAGTGATGTTCGCGCCGAGCATCACTCGAGTGAACCTAGAGCCATGCTCGACTACCCACGGAGAACCGCCCATCAACTCGAGCAGTTTTGGCGCGAACACAGCGCCGACAATGCCGATAACGATCGAAACGATTACTGCGAGAGCGATCGCCTGCACCGCGGCTCGTGCAGCGCCGTCAGGATTCTGTTCGCCGATGCGACGCGCAACCATTGCCATCGCGCCAATACTCAATCCAATCGCGAGCGCGTAAACAAGAGTGAGTAACGATTCGGTAAGACCAACCGTGGCCACGGCGTTGGTGGCGATCGCAGGGTCCAGGTGCGACACCCAGAAAATATCCACGACGGCGAAAACGCTCTCCATGAGCATCTCGAGCACCATCGGGATCGCGAGCAGCATGATCGAACGCCCGATGGGACCGGTCGTGTAGTTTCGATGCGATCCGCGGATTGATTCCTTGATGGCTGACCAGAGGCTTTGCGGGTCTTGCTGAGGAGCGACAGGAACCTGGTCACTCGAGATGAGTTGGTCTGGAGAGTCGGCCATAATCTTCGAAAACCTCTATGCGTAACATTTTTCTCTCGCAAAGGCGCAAAGACGCAAAGAAACCCTCCTGGAAACGCGGCAGCGCTTTGCGCCTTTTGCGTCTTTGCGAGGGTGTTCTTCTCCTCAAGAACTGGTTCTGCCGAAGTCGTCCTGAAGACGCACGATGTCATCTTCGCCGAGATAAGTCCCGCGCTGCACTTCGATAAAGACTAAATCCTCACTGCCGGGGTTTTCGACGCGATGGGCTGCGCCAATGGGGATATCGATCGCTTCACCGGCGTTGATCGTGATCTCTTTATCGTCGAGCGTGACCTTCGCCGTGCCCGCTACTACAAACCAGTGTTCCGCACGTTGTGAGTGTTTCTGGTAACTGAGTCTCTTCCCCGGCAAAACTTCAATACGTTTGACTTTGAAATTGCTCGCTTCCTCGAGCACTGTGTAGCTTCCCCAGGGCCTGCGATCGAATTCTCTCAAAGGTCGCGTTCCTCCTCGCCGGTGGAACGTACCACAAAAAAACACAAAAGCTCAAAAATGAGCCTTTGTGTCTTTTGTGCTTAGTTGTTCTCGCGGTTTACGAACCAGCTTTCAAGGTGACGTAGATGATCGTGTTGCGTCTCTTGATCAGAACGAGCGCCGGCCTGGTCCCGGATTGCTGAATCGCACCACTGAAGTCTGCAAAACTCTTCACCGGTTGCCGGTTCACTTCCTGAATCAAGTCGCCCTGCCGCAGACCGGCGTTGGCTGCGTTGCTCGCCGGATCCACTTTCGTCACCAGCAATCCCTGATCGTCCGCGTCGAGTCCATAACGCGAAGCCGTTTCGGCGGTGAGAGGCTGGAGTGTTAGTCCAAACTTCTCGTTACCGACGCCAGGACCGCTGTTGCTGCCACTCTCTTCACTTTCACGCGGCTCCCGATCGGGCAACTCCGCGAGTGCAACCTGGAAGTTCTGATCGCGCCCGTTGCGAAGCACGGTCACTTCAACATTTGCTCCCGGTCCCATACCGGCGACAAGGTTGCGCAAACTGTTGTTATCGACGACAGGTTGTCCTTTGACCGCCGTGATCACGTCGCCACGTCTGATTCCAGCCCTCTCAGCCGGACCGCCGGCCGCGACTGACGTCACGATCGCTCCTCGAGCGGCGGGCAGATTCAAGCTCGCGGCGAGATCCGAGTCAACCGACTGAATCGTGACTCCGAGCATTCCGCGCCGCACTTTGCCGTTCTTCAGCAACTGGTCCATAACGGCCTTCGCCATGTTCGAAGGAATAGCGAAACCGATTCCGATGTTGCCGCCGGAGGGCGAAAGAATTTGAGAGTTGATACCGATCAGCTCGCCATTGGTATTCACGAGCGCGCCGCCCGAATTCCCGCGATTGATGGCGGCGTCGGTTTGCAGAAAGTCTTCAAAACTGCCGTCGCTCAGACCCGTAGCGCGTCCTTTTGCGCTCACGATGCCGGAGGTCACGGTCTGTCCGATACCCATCGGGTTGCCGAGCGCGAGGACGGAATCGCCGACGCGAACTTTGTCTGAGTCACCCAGAGAAAGTGTCGGAAGGTTTTTCGCTTCGACCTTCAGAACCGCCAGATCGCTCGGAGGATCCGAACCGACCAGCTTGGCGGTGAATGTTCGATTGTCTGTCAGTTCAACTTTGATCTCGAGCGCGCCGTCCACCACGTGATGGTTGGTCACAATGTAGCCGTCCGCGCTGACGATGACTCCCGAACCGACTCCCTGTACGCGCCGGGGTTGCTGTTGGGGCATTCGGTCGCCGAAGAATTCACGGAAAGTCGGGTCGTCCATGAAGGGAAGCTGTTGTGCTGCCCTACCCCTCTCCGTGGATCGGATGGTCACAACCGCCGGAGATACCCTGCTCACCAGATCCGCATACGAAGCCTGCAACCCGATTCTCGGATCGGCCGGCTGCTATCGTGGGCGCCGGTTGAGGTGCGACGTTCATCAAGCTCTGAGCAGCGCCTGTCGAAACGGAAAATACAACCAAAACCAAACCTAAAAATATGTTTATGCTTTTCTTGTTTGTCATTCTTATATATCTCTCCCACAAAAATGTGAGTTTTGGATTCACCTTCGCGGTTTTCCGTTTACCGCCCGGCCGAATCCGTAGCCATAAAGAGGCACTGGATCACAAATTAGTAGCAAAACCGTATGGTATATTCAAAACATGCCGGCACGTGAGATGGGAGATCTTTAGCGGCCACGAAGACAACTCCGTTCTAATCGTCAACGACGAGCCCGATCAACTGAGTCTGATGGGCAGTCTGCTGCATAAGGCAGGCTACTCGATCCTGACCGCCGAAGACGGTGCTGAAGGTCTGGCACTTGCCCGCCGAGAACGCCCAGATCTGGTGATCAGCGACGTCTCTATGCCGCGTATGAATGGCCTCGAGTTCTGCCGTGAAATCCGCGCCGACTCTGACCTAAAAACGGTGCCGATCCTGCTAATTAGCGCCCTGCAAAAGGACACGGAAAGCGTGGTCGCAGGTCTGCGGGCAGGCGCTGACGATTACCTGGAAATCCCTTTTGACGCTACCCGTCTGGTTGCCAAAGTTTCACGACTGCTCGAGCGTTCACGTCTCGAAGCGAGTTACCGCGACCTCGTCGAACAGGCCAGCGACATGATCTTCACGCAGGATCTGTCCGGACGTTTGACCAGCATGAACCTCGCCGGACAAAAGTTTTTAGGACGAACGACTGAAGAGATCATCGGCAACTCTTTCTTCGCCGTCTTCGGCATCATTCCCGAAAGCAACGGTTTCGGGGGTAGTCTCGGCCAGCCGCAGGAGGCTCGTGAGTTTCGCCATCAGTTTGTGGCGCGCTCAGCCGGCGGCGAGGATCGCTGGCTCGACCTGATCATATCTCCGATAAAAGACAAGCTCGACGAAACGATCGGCTTTCGCGGTCTCGCTCGCGACGTGACCGAACGCAAACGTTTCGAAGAGGCTTTGCGTGATTCGGAAGAACGTTACCGCCTTCTCTTTGAATCCACTCCACAACCGATCTGGGTCTACAACGAGGAGACACTTGCTTTCCTCGCCGTCAATGAGGCCGCCACTCGCACGTACGGATTCACGCGTGACGAATTTCTCTCGATGACGATCAACGATATCCGTCCGAGTGAAGGTATTCCGACCCTGATGATCAAAAACGCCGCCGATCCAAATGAACTCGTGATTTCGAGTCCCTGGAGTCATAAGACAAAGGACGAGAAAACGATCTACGTCGAGACGAGTTCGCATCCCGTCGTTTTTGACGGCAAAAACAGCAGGCTCGTGATCGTTAACGACGTCACAGAAAGAAAACTCCTCGACGAAAAACAGCAGCGGCTCCACACGTCCCTTCAGCAATCGGCGATGGAGTGGCGGCAAACTTTCAACGCCATTGATTTTCCGGTTCTTATCGTCGATCTTGGCGGCACGATCAAACGCTCGAATCTGGCGGCGGAGCAGATTGTCGGCATTGGCGCCGAACAGATCGTCGGGAAGACGATCGGCGAACTCGGTGACGATGAACCCTGGAAAAAAGCCAACGAGCTAATCGAGCGTATTAACGTTGAGCAGGCGCCGGTGACCGAGGAAGTCAAAGACGAAGCGAGTGGAAAAACCTGGGCTATTACGCTTTTTCATATTAATGAATTCGGTTCTGTGGGTGAGCGGGTGATCCTGATCGCGCAGGACATCACCAAGCGGGTGGAGCTCGAGGCGTCTTTGCGTCAAAGCGAGATGATGTCGTTGCTGGGATCACTGGTGGCGGGCGTTGCTCACGAAGTCAGGAATCCTCTTTTCGGCATCTCCTCGATTCTCGATGCGTTTGAGACCAGGTTCAGCGATCGAACCGAATACCAACGCTACACAAACGTTTTGCGCGACGAGATAGGACGCCTCACCATTCTAATGGAAGAGTTGCTCGAATACGGAAAACCGTTTCGCGGCGAACTCTACCTCGTGTCGATGGAAGAGATGGTGGCGCGATCGATTCGCGCCTGTATGCCGGCGGCGGAAGTTGCCCAGGTAAAATTGGAGAGCAGGGTAGAAGAGTCGTTACCAAAGATCAGAATCGATCGGCGCAGGCTGTCGAAGGTGTTTGTCAACTTGATCGAAAACGCGATTCAGCACTCACCACGGCAGGGTGCGGTCAATGTGGAAACGCGGAGGATCGTCGATGGAAATCACGAGTGGGTTGAGTGTGCCATTAAAGATTCGGGCGCCGGTATTCTCGACGAGGATCTGCCAAAGATCTTCGAGCCTTTCTTCTCGAAACGGCGCGGCGGAACCGGACTCGGCCTGGCCATCGCGCACCGGATCATGCAGGAACATGGAGGAAAATTGATCGCCGGAAACAATCCCGAGGGCGGAGCTTGTATGATAGCCAGGTTTCCAATCCCGATTGAGGGAGAGAGCTGATGTCCCGGAACAAGGTTCTGGTAGTTGATGACGAAGCAGGGGTGAGATTTGGTATCCGTGATTTTCTGGAACAGCACGGGTACGAGATCGAAGAAGCCGAGAGCTGCCAGGATGCGCAAAACCTGTTTCGCTCGTCCATGCCTGACATCGTGATCGCCGATTACATGTTGCCGGATGGCACTGCACTCGATCTACTTCCGCGTCTACGAGAGATCGACGCGGGCATTCCCCTCCTGGTTCTTACCGCGCACGGCTCGATCGATCTCGCCGTCAGGGCGATCAAAGAAGGGGCTGAACAATTTCTCACCAAGCCTCTCGAGCTTCCCACGCTTTTAATCATTCTTCAGCGTCTTCTGCAAAAACAACGAAACTATCACAAGCAGCTGGCCAGCAAGTCGCGACAGGTTCGCCAGGCGATCGATCCGTTTATCGGCACGAGCGCCGCAATTCGCACGCTTGCCGCTCAGGCGCGAAAGATTTTGTCGACCGAGAGTCCGGTATTGATTCTGGGTGAGACCGGAACCGGTAAAGGCGTGCTCGCGCGCTGGCTTCACGAAAACAGTCCGCGAGCCGACGAGGCGTTCGTCGATCTCAATTGCGCCGGACTCTCGCGAGAATTGCTCGAGACGGAACTCTTCGGACACGAAAAAGGCGCGTTTACCAGTGCCACTGCTTCAAAACAGGGATTGTTTGAAGTGGCCCATCGAGGCACGATCTTTCTCGACGAAATCGGCGACGTCGATCTTCAGATTCAACCAAAACTGCTGAAAGTTCTCGAAGAGAAACGATTCAGACGTGTGGGAGACGTTAGAGATCGCCAGGTTGACGTTCGACTGATTGCCGCAACTCATCAGGACCTCGGACTACTCGTCAGGGAAAGACGGTTCCGCGACGATCTCTATTTTCGCATCAGCACAATTCCCTTGTCCTTTCCCTCGCTGCGCGAAAGGATCGAAGACATTCCGACGCTGGCCCAGTATCTCCTGAATAAGGTTTCAGCGGACCTGGGCCGTGGCGAACTGCAGTTGGATCAGGGATGCCTTCGGGCCTTACAGGCTTATTCATGGCCCGGCAACATTCGCGAACTGCGAAATGTTATCGAACGCGCCGTCCTTCTGAGTGAGCAAAAAAACATTACTCTTAACGATCTTCACTTCGACGGCCATATGCATATGGGAGCGCCTTTTCTGGACTCGCGTTTGACATTGCTGGAACTCGAAAAGCAGCACATCGAGAGAGTTCTTCAGGAAGAGCGCGGCCGGGTTGAGATAGCCGCCAAGCGTCTGGGTATTCCGAGAAGCTCGCTTTATCAAAAAATCAAGAAACACCAGATCCCGCCGTCTAAGGTCTAAACTTTCTGACGAAAGATTCGCTCTATTAGCAAACAGAAGTATCAGAAACATTCGTCCAGAGTCGAGAAATCGAGTCTGAATACTAGACTTTTGACTTGATCCTCAAGTCCCCGAAGTGCCTTACCTTGAAGAAATTAGAGGGTTTTGTATAAGCGGCGAAATTGTCCTTCGCGGTGCGGCATTTGCTGGCAAAGTGCAAGTGCTAAAACATACGTATGCATTCTCGGGTTTTTTTCCGAGCACTTTTGGCTGATTGATTAGAGTTTGCACTTGCCCTGCTCGCTCTCCTGAAATCAGACCTCCCACAACTCGCCAAGGCTTCCCCGATTTATCGGAAGTCAACATAAGGAGCATTCTGAAATGTCCCGGTTTGGGTCTGTAAAAAACTTTGTACTTACGCTGGCGGTCTTTGGAATCGTCGCCGTAGCATCAGGGACGGCAAGAGCCGACATTGTAGTTATCTCGGGGGTTAACAACCAGGGTACCGACAATGTCCTGCTCAACCCCGCAACTGATGTGCTCACCGTAACAGGCGTTGTTGGCGCGAATAATCTCGTCGTCAACTTTACTTCTTCAAGTGGTAGCGGTTTGCTGAATGCTAATCCGTCGGGCCAGGCTACGGTCAGCGGCGGCACCGGCAACACTGCTCTAACACAGCTAACCTTCGGGCTGGCTAATAACGACACGTTCACCCGTGCAGTCTTCAACATCAATGCATCCACGAGTGGATCGGTCCTGATCCACGTCGAGGGTGTCAACATCGATGGTGGTTTCTTTGAAGATGATTTCGAAGTGGACGCTAATGGTCAGAACTTCTTCACCGTAACCGCGATAAACGGACAGTTGATTACGTCTGTCAGTTTAACTGCCATCAACGGCGCGGTCTTTGAAGACATCCGACAGGTTCGACTTGGCGGCAGCTGAAGTCGAAAACATTCCGGAGCCAGCCAGTATGCTGCTTCTGGGAACGGGCCTCATCGGAGCCGCTGCCGGTCTCCGCCGGCGTTTTCGTAAAGGGATAAGTGGAACAACGTCCGCGTTCACACTATCTATATAACGTACTAGCCGCAGTCTAACAGTATGTTTTCACAGTCGCGTTTGTCCCGCGACTGTGAAAACATCAGTTCTTAAACCAGGTGCTTTAACAGCCATGCGATCAGGCGGTTCCTCCTTTGAGGGCAGTGCGGACGTGCAATCGAGGCAGAAATAAAGGGAGCGAACATGGCAAGCTTTTTGAAAGCAACTCTCATGAGCGCATTGCTTCTGGCAATGTTGGCGCTCGGAACATCGGAGGCGAAAGCTGACCCGGTAACCTTCTCCACGTCAGGTACTTTCACGTGCGCGGGTTGCTCGGGCAGTGGCACCAACTCCGTGACTTTTCTGGGTGGCATGGGTAACGCACTCATGCTCACTTTTAGTGGTCTGGGATCTACCGCATTGAACACTCCGACAGGTTCAAGCTTCGGTAATTTCCAAACTTTCGTGAGCGGCAACGGTGTCATCAGCGCCATGGGCACCTTTACACTCACGATCACACAAACGGTCCCAATTCCGGGAAGCGACAGTTTTTCAGCGACTTTCAGCGGGACCTTTAGCGCCAGTAATGCCGGTAGCGGTATAGTGAACTTCACTACCACTGCAATCACTATTGGCGGAGTTACGTATTCCATTACCAACAATCCACTGACCCTGGTGCCTCCTGCGTCTAACAACGGAATCACCACGGTACAGGGACAGATAACCAGTAATCCTGTTCCCGAGCCAACGAGCATGTTGCTTCTCGGAACCGGCCTGCTTGGTATAGCTGGAGCGGTAAGGAAACGTTTTAACTCCAAATAACAATTGAGCCGGATCGGCGCCCTCTTCGCGAGGGTGCCCATGGTCCGGCCTGAAGCCCAAAGGCGGATCTGCATTTAACGCCGCGGGCTATGAGGGAGACCTTTCAAACAATGTATGCTGAACCAATGATTCTTCCCCTGGATGCAAATGGACGGATCTACGCAATCCAGGATGGGAAGGGCAACACTATCGGAACGGGCACGCGTGAAGTGTGCGAAGTTCTGCTCTATATCATTACCAAGCCGGCCTCTCAAAGTATTTCAGGCCGGGCAAACGGGCCGTCCGGACAGAAACCCAACGTGCGGGCTGCAATAGCTATTTAGCTTTCTGGTCGGGTAACGGGACCAGGAACCGTTGCTTTGACCTCATCGTTATCAGTGCGGGATAACGCGATGAGTTTAACGGGAGCTCAGAAAACATTTTTACTCGCCTTGACCGCGTGTAGCTGTAATGCGGCAGAGCACACGTGCTTCCGACACCCCTCGCAGTATTTTTATGCCCTGAAATTTGCGCGCAAATTCGTTAGTTATAAGTGTGCCTTGTGAAGCAGAGCCCATTCGGAACACTAAAAAAAGTCTCCGGCAGGTTAAAGAAGATGTGGCTTGGTCGCGAGGAGCAACCTGCTGAGCCGCCGATGCCGCGCCTGCTCGTAGTCGACGATGAAGAGTCGATCTGTTTCTCGATGAGCGAGTACTTTTCTTTGCAGGGCTACAAAGTGGATACGGCCTCCGAAATGGAAGAAGCCGAGAAACTCCTCGGCGCCACGAGCTACAAGGTTGTGATTCAGGATCTGCGTCTTACCATGACAAACAGTCATGACGGCCTCGAGATGATCAATCTGATCCGGGAACACAATCCTCAGGCCCGGATAGTAGTGCTGACCGCTTACGGCTCCGCTGAAATCGAGGACGAAGCCAGACGCCGCGGCGCGGACGCATTTCTACGCAAGCCAAAACCGTTGTCACAAGTCGCCCAAGTGGTCCAGGGCCTCATCGAATCCCCTCCCAGACAAGCCGCACGCCCCGCTTAAAGGATTTCCTCGCAAAGGCGCAAAGACGCAAAAGAAGAAAAATCATTTCTTCGCTCTTTCTTTGGTCTTTGCGCCTTTGCGAGGAATCCTTTTTAGTGAAAGTCATGGGAAGGCGCGGGCGTGATGGATAACGAAAGTGGCTGAACGTGGCTTGCTTTCACGGAAATGACGTTATCCTGATTTTGTAGCGCGCCTTCGATTAACAGAAACGGGTGGTCCACCAGATCGAACCGGTACTGCTCGAAGAGTTGAGGCGTAACGATGATGTTGCTGACGCCTGTCTCGTCTTCGAGAGTCAGAAACATGAACCCTTTGGCTGTTCCCGGACGCTGGCGAGTAATAACCCATCCGGCCACGCGTACAAACGTTCCATTACGCAGTTTATGAATCTCGGTGGCTTTTAAGGCCTTGAGTTGGTCCAACTCAGCGCGGTGATAAGCTACCGGGTGTTTCCCGATCGTCAATCCCGTTCCACGAAAATCCGCATCCACGCGCTCCGTTAAAGTCATCTGCTGCAACGGTGAATCACCGTCTTTCTCGAGCAGGTTCTCATACAGTTTGCCCGCGGCGCGTGTGACGCGCTCCACCTGCCAGAGAGCGTCGCGACGATTTGTCTTTGGACCAGCAGCAGTCTGGATAAAATTCAATGCGCCTACCGCGGCCAGCTTTCTCAATTCATCTTTGCGAAGTTCAGGCACGCGATTACGCAAGTCGTCAATACCGGCAAACTCGCGCACCGCTCGCTCGCGAACAATTGCGAGCCCTGATTGCCGGCTCAGACCTTTCACGTATTTCAGACCAAGACGAAGTGCGAGCGAGGATGCTGGAGAAGAAGAGGCGGAGACACGGGGGCTCGAGGACGCGGTGTTCTCCCTGCCCCGCGTCCTCTCACCTTTCCGTGTCCCCGCCTCTTCTTCTCCAATCTTTTCGAGCGTACACAACCAATCGGAGCAGGTAATATCGATCGGCAAAACCCTCAAGCCATGACGTTGCGCATCCTTGATGAGCGTGAACGGCTGGTAAAAACCCATCGGCTGGTTGTTCAGGATGGCCGCGGTAAATGCTGCCAGGTAATTACATTTCAGATACGCACTGGCATAAGCGATGAGGGCAAAACTTGCGGCGTGCGACTCCGGAAAGCCGTAAAGCGCAAACGAACTGATCGAGAGAACAATCTCATCCTGCGTCTTGCCGGTAATCCCGTTGTTCTGTAAGCCTTGCCGCAGTTTTATTTCAATCGCTTTCATTCGCGCTTCTGAACGTTTGAAACCAAAAGCGCGGCGCAACTCTTCCGCCTCACCGCCGGAAAAACCCGCGCAGACAACGGCCATCTTCAAAAGTTGCTCCTGAAACAACGGTACGCCGAGGGTGCGTTTCAACACCGGCTCCAGCAAGGGATGGGCATAAATCACCGGCTCTTTGCCCTGCCGGCGCTTGAGGTATGGATGGACCATGTTTCCCACGATGGGGCCGGGACGAATGATCGCTACCTGGACCACGATGTCGTAAAAAGTTGCCGGCCGCAGTCGGGGCAAACAAGACATCTGCGCCCGGCTTTCAACCTGAAACATTCCAATCGTGTCGGCTTTCTGGAGTGCTTCGTAGACGCGCTTGTCGTTTTGCGGAAGGTGGGCCAGATCGACTTCTTCGCCGTACGACTCGCGTATCAACTCGAGTGAATCTTCAAGCACCGCCAGCATTCCCAGCCCCAGCAGATCCACTTTGATCAACCCCAGATCGGCGCAGTCTTCCTTGTCCCATTGGACCACCACTCGACCCGGCATGGCGGCAGGCTCGAGCGGCACGATTGAATCGAGTTGCCCCTGGCAAATCACCATGCCGCCGGAATGCTGGCCCAGGTGACGCGGCAGATCCTGCACCATCTGGTAAAGCTCGAAGAACTTGCGGATTCGCGGCTGGCGCAGATCCAAACCGGCGTCGCGAAACTGGCGTTCACTGGAATCGTTCGGATCTTTCCATTCCCATGTATGGACCAGTGCCGCGAGACGTGAAAGCGTCTCCTCGTCAAAATCCAGCGCCTTGCCGACTTCACGCGCCGCCGAACGTCCTCGATACGTGATGACGTTCGCGGTCATGGCTGCTCCGAGTTTTCCGTAGCGCTCGTAAACGTATTGAATTGCGCGCTCGCGTTGCTCACCACTCGGCAAGTCGAGATCGATGTCGGGCCATTCGCCGCGCTCTTCGGAAAGGAAACGTTCAAACAGCAGCTCCATGCCGATGGGATCGACGGCCGTGATTCCCAGGGAATAACAAACCGCGCTGTTCGCCGCCGACCCGCGTCCCTGGATCAGAATTCCCTGCTCGCGACAAAACTGCACGATGTCCCAAACAATCAGAAAGTAACCTTCAAGTTTGAGCTTTTCGATCAACTTCAGCTCGCGTTCGATTTGCGGGCGGGCTTTCTCGTAAGTAGGCATGCCATTCAAGCCCGTATAGCGCCAGCGCGCGCCTTCTTCCGTGCGTTTGCGCAGGAAGGAAGTCATGGTCTCGCCGCGCGGTACGGGATATTTGGGAAACTCATAGCCGAGATCTTCGAGCGTGAACTTCAGCCGTGACGAGAGTTCCAAAGTGTTTGCGATAGCTTCGGGCAGATCCGCAAAGAGCTTCTGCATGGTCTCGTCTGATTTCAGGTATCGCTCCGAATTTTGCGCCAGCAGGCGTCCGGCAGTTTCGAGCCGAACGTGATTGCGAATACAGGTGAAGACGTCTGACACTTCGCGGCGTGCAGGTATCGCGTGAGACACGCCGTTGGTAGCGAGTAAAGGCAGACGATTGCGCCGGGCGAGTTCGATCACCAGGTGATTGCGAGCTTCTTCCTCGCGATCGAAGTGACGCTGCAATTCGGCGTAGACGTTTTTTGGACCAAACACTTCGATCAGCCATTCGGCTGTGGCCTGCGTCCTCCTGGTGTTGTCCGCATCTCGCCGGTGGATAGCACTCGCGATAGGACCATCGGCAGCGCCGGTCAAACAGACTAAACCGCCGGCGTGCGCTGCCAGTTCTTCAGACGTGACCACGCATTCACCCGGCTTTGCGTGTTTCGGCACACGCAGTTTCATCAACGTGATCAGGCGGCAGAGGTTCTGGTAGCCTCGTCGATTTCTTACCAGCACGGGAATGGAGCAGACACGCGGCGCCTGGTCGAGGGTCTTTGGCGTCCGCACAGTTATCTCCGCGCCGATATGTGCTTTGATTCCATTCTTCTTTGCCGACAGGTAAAACCTCGGCGCGCCATAAACTCCATCGCGATCGAGCAAAGCCATCGCCGGCATATCCAACCCCAGCCCGGCAGCAATCAACTCTTCCGGCACCGAGGCGCCTTCGAGGAAACTGAAAGCTGACCGCGCATGTAACTCGACGTATGTAGGCATAACACGTTGGAATTAGTCATAACGCCGAAGGCGTTCGCTAATGTCAGCCCAGGGTTGTTTCAACCCTGGAATAGTGTTTGACTGGTTCGCCCTGCAATTAACCCTTTCAGGGTTGCAGACCGGCTTCTTACTTTTACCCCAGGGTTGGAGCAACCCCGGGCTGACATTAGCGAACGCCTTCGGCGTATTTTGTTAATCCTTCAATCGTAGTTTCCTTCCACAAACCAGTTGTTCGAATCCAGCTCGCGGTAGACGCGATAGAGAGATTGCTGTCCCTGTCGATCGAGCGTCACGTCCCATTCGTCTCGAGCCCAGCGGTCGTCGCGCCACCAGTCGCCGGTAGTTCTCCATGGTCCAGCCAGGTTGACGACTTTCCCATAGACACTTCGCTGCTTGCTCCACGCGCTGATCTGCGTGGGCCAACCCTGGTTGGCTTCGACTATCGCTCGCAACGGCGGGCGAAACATGCGAAAGCCTAAGAATTGCCCGTTGCCGATTGCAGGCTGCCGATTTTTTTTGGTTTTAGTAGCGAGAGCAAAACGTTTCAGCGTAAACGCATCGGGCCGGTGAGTATCGAGCAGAGATGGAGAACCGATATTTTCCTCGCCGACGAGTTTTGCAAGTCTGGCGAGCGTGAGCTCGAGCTTGTCCGGCGCCGGAGCGAGGGGCACAAACAAGCCGTTCTGCAACACACGCGGTTTCACCGGCTCACAGGCAATCGAAACTGTCCGCACGGGCGACTGGGGAGGATGCGTCTCAATATCCAGCAACAACAACTTCAGAAACACTTTGTGATCGCGCATTGGGTGAGGCAGAGACAAGCGGCGCTGGTGTACCGTCTGATCTTCCAGTTGCAAATCAACACACAACTCATTCGTGGCAAGCGCGTAAGCATTCAAAGCCGCACAGAGTTGGTGCAGAAGCCGCGCGAAAATAAATGAGAGTGGTTCGAGTTCGGAGATGGGATGTTCGAGCTCAAACGAATTCGCAAAGACCGGGGCGGGCTGTTGGACCTTTAACTGCCGTTCGGTTTTACCGGCGGCCAGTTGTTGCAGCCTGATTCCCGCCTGGCCCAGACGCTCGGAAATCCCGGCCACGGGCAGTGACGCAAAATCGCCAAAGGTGCGAATGCCCCAGAGCCGCAACGTCTCCAGGATCTCATTCGCGACTTTTTTCTCGACGTTAACGAGAGAGCAGTCGAGGTTCTCGATGGGAAACTCGCCCAGGCAAGTCAGTTCTTCACCAGGGGCGACAAAAGTTGTTCCCTGCAAATTCGTGGCGGCGTGTATGGCCGCGTCCGGATTTGCGGCTATGGCCACATGAACCCTCGTCTCTAAGCCGCCGCTTGTGCCAGCGCTGTGGGCCCGTTGAACAATTTCACTGGCGAGTTGGTAGGCAGACCCGAATAACAGCTCACATCCTTCGACATCGATCACAACTGTATCGCCTCGCACCTCTTCGACGACCGGCGAGAAGCCGTAGGCAAACTCCCGCATGGAGAGTTCAGCCGAAACTTGTGGGGCATGGATGCAGGCAAACATGGGAGCCGAAGATTAGCGAAAATTTACGAACATATCAAGCAGTGATTTAGAAGACCTGGGCCCTGAATTGGCTCTCATTCACCCACGGGGAAATTGGGCGTTGGCGGTTAACCTTTATCGCGTTAAGACGCAAAAGATTTCCCTGCGTCACGATGGCCTGATTTGCCGGAACCCGTTTCCGCATAGGAAGCACGTTGCTCCGTTCCGCGGCTTGCGACCAATTGGGGACGCCTTTCAGCTCCAGCGTCAGGGCGGCGCACGAGCGTGTACATGCTTCTTCCGAAATCACCATAATTACTGTTGGCTTGTCTTCCACAGTCCGGCGAAAGCGATACCACCACGAAGTGATAATCCGGCGTGCATCTTTTCCCGCCACGTCGCCCAGATCGAGAATCACCAGGCCGAACCCGCCTGCGTGTAACAACAGATCCGTGGCTTTGAAAGCATGCTCGAGATTCCCTGCGCAACGTACCCAGAGCAAACGATCGAGATCGACGCCGGCGGCAGTCGCGGCGGCCGGAGCAAACACATCATTTGTGTCCACCACGGCGCAGGTCTCTTCATGCGTAGTTGCATAAGCAAGCATTGAAAGCATGAGACTCGTGCGGCCTGACGAAGCTGGTCCAAAGATCTCACTGATAGCGCCACGCGGAACGCCGCCGGTTAAAGCATCAATCTCCGTAATGCCGGTGGAGAGTGTTTCGACGACGGTCTTTTCATGGATCTTGAAAGCATCGCCAAAACGACTGGCGATACTGGATTCCAACTCTGCTTTTGAGAATGCGGCTTTCATGCTAATAGTTCCGTGATCGGTAGTCAGTTGTCCGCGAAAATGGCAGAATACTGGCCATTAACGCGAATTTACTGACAAAACAGTCAATACAATGCCGAAACGCAAAGTCCCGGAAAGTCAGGCAGAGCTTTTAATTCCTCCTCGCCCCACTCTCTCCTCGCTCAAAAACGCGGCTGCCGATTGCCGAGCCTGCGACCTCTGGAAAAAAGGAACGCAGACAGTTTTTGGTGAAGGTTCCCGCCGGGTAAACGTCATGTTTGTCGGCGAGCAGCCGGGCAACGAAGAAGATCTGACGGGCAAACCTTTTGTTGGACCAGCGGGCCGTTTTTTCGACAATGCGCTCGCGGCAGCAGGCATCGATCGCAAACAGACCTACGTCACCAATGTTGTCAAACATTTCAAATGGGAACCGCGGGGCAAACGACGTATCCACAAAAAACCCAACTCACAGGAGATCGGAGCCTGCCGTCCCTGGCTTGAAGCCGAGATCGCGCTTATCAAACCTGACGTCATCGTTGCCCTGGGAGCTACGGCCGCCCAGTCACTTCTCGGACCGCAATTTCGCGTCACCAAACAACGCGGCGAATTTATTCCTTCAACCCTGGCGCCCTATGTCATGGCTACTGTTCACCCCTCATCGATACTTCGTGCTCCAGACGACGAAACGCGACAACTCGAGTCGCGACGTTTCATTGACGACCTCAAAAAACTCTCGAAGGTAATTAAATAAACCTTCGCGCTACACCGGTTCACACGGTGGCTTTAGCCCGGTGGTAGTGTTCAATCGCCCAATCCAGAAGGCTTTTAAATCCGGACGATGAGGGGCATATTGATCACCGGGCTAGAGTCACGGTGTGACTCAAACACCGAGCACCGTCCATCAGAAAAAACCACTTGACGTCGGGCCTCACATGTTCGAGAATGTTCGCTCGATTTTCGGTTGTCAACGAAAATTATTTTTGGTGAGGAGATGTGAGGAGAAAATGAAATGCCCGTAACGGCCAAGCAAAGAAGGATTTTTGAGTTCATCCGGCGTTATATCGAGTCGAACCACGAGCCACCCACAATCGCAGAAATTGGCCGGCAATTTCAGATGCGATCGACGGCGAGTGTTCACGCCGTGCTAACTGCCCTGGAACGTGAAGGACTGATAAAACGCATTCCAAATGTCAGCCGGGGAATTGAGATCGTCAAACCGGACAATGATGACGACGATGACAATGAGGTCGCTCTGTTAGGAACGGTCGCCGCCGGCCAACCGATTGAAGCGATTCTCACGCACGACACCGTCTCCGTGCCTAAAGAGCTGCACGGAAATGGGCGCACTTTCGCCCTGCGTGTTCGTGGGGATTCAATGATCGAGGAGAACATTCAGGACGGCGATATCATCATCGTCGCATCACAAAAAACCGCCGACAACGGCCAGATGGTGGTCGCGCTGATCGACGGAAACTATGCGACGGTGAAGAAGTTTTATCGTGAGCCTGACTTTATTCGCCTCGAGCCCGCGAACCCACAGTTCAAGCCTATCTTCATAAAAACTCCGGAACGAATTCAGATCCAGGGTGTGGTGAAAGGCTTGATTCGTAAATATGCTGCGTAATTTGGGAGCAAAGAAGGCACAAGAGCACAAATGATAATTAAAACTGAGGTGGAGTTTCTGGGATTCGCGCTGAGTGATTGTATTGTCAATCTCGACGAGAAATCGGCGAAGTACCTGAGGGTAGTACACGGTACAGCGCTGGAGCTCGCCGTCCATAATCAATTTGGCGCGGAGATCGGCGGCTTCTGGTTACTCCCAACTCAAATCGGTCAATTGCGTCGCTTGCCTGAGTATTACGCACCCGACGAAGCCCCGCTCGTGGAATTTGCGATCGAAGCTTATCTCGCCGCACAAATCCGCGAGTTCAACTTTTAGTCGGCGCCGCGGACGGAGCCATAGCCAGTTCATCGGGCTTCTTCTTCCTGGCTCCGCGCACGACGATAAAAGCGATACCGCTCATGATCATTGCGCCGCCAATCAGAGTGCGCCAGCCTATCTCTTCGTCAAGTACGATCATTCCCAAAATCACGGCTACCACGGGTGTGAGGAGCGCAATCAACATCGACTTGGTGACATCCATGTTCTGCACGAGCCAGTAGTAAAGTAAAAACGCGATCACTGAACCAACCACGGCGAGATAAAGAAGCGAAATCAGAGCCATCGGCGTCCAGCGAAAGTCGAGGGGATTTCCCTCGAGTGGAATACCCACCGCCAGCAGCAGTAACAAACCAAAAAACATCTGCCCGGCGGCAATGCTCGCGGGATTCAAGTTTTTTGCGTACGCCTTCACGAGCACATTCGAATAGGCTACCGCGATCGAACTGAATATCAGCGCCACGCAACCAGCGAGGGCCTGACTTCCAGCGACCGCAAGCTGATTCGAAAAAACTACGCCCACGCCACACACGCCCAGTACTACTCCTGCAATTCGGCCCCAGGTCAAGCGCTCGCCCGGCAGGTGAAAGTGCGCAAACACTAATCCGAACGCGGGAATCGTCGCTTGTAAAAGCGCGGCGAGTCCGGAAGAGATGTACTGCTCGCCCCAAAACAACAGACCGTAATTAATTCCAAACGCAAGGATGCCCGTCGTAGCCAACAGGATCCAATCACGACGTGCTGTCGGAAGTTGCAGACGGCGGACACGAATGTAAATGAGGAGAATGGCGCAGGCGATAACAAACCTGATGCCTGCAAAGGTGAGCGGAGGAAGATCTTCGAGGCCCAGTTTTATAAATAACCAGGTCGATCCCCAGATGCCGCAAAGGATGAGCCAGACGAGACGAGGTTTCATTATTTCCAATTGCCGATTGCAAATTGCCAATTTGTCATGCATCAGCTCCGAACAAATCGGCAATCGGCATTTGGCAATCGGCGATAATATTTATAGATCGGGACTTTCAAGTTTGATAATCGCGAACGCAGCGCCCTGCGGATCGATCAGTAACGCGAAGCGCCCGATGCCCGGAATGTCCTCGGCCGGCCTCATTACTTTCGCGCCGAGATCAGACGCGCGCTGCGCTTTGGCGTCGCAGTCGTCAACCGCGAAATAGACCAGCCAGTGCGGCGGAATCGGTCCCATTTCAGGGGTGATTTTAAACATGCCGCCAGCGGCACGGTCGCCGTTCTGAAACATCGTGTATTCGACTGGACTCTCGGAAAAGTCCTGTTTGGACCAGCCAAATACGTTGGAATAAAACTCTCCTGCTTTCTGCGTATCGGTGGTGCCGAGTTCATTCCAGCAAAGCGAGTTAGGCACGTTGTAAATGCCTGAGCCTCTGTGCTCCAGGGGCTGCCAGACCGCGAAGACGGCGCCGGTCGGGTCCTGGATCACGGCCATGCGGCCGTGGGTAGACACGTCAAATGGTCCATTGAGCACCGTTGCACCATGCGCTTTGGCTTTCTCCGCCGCCTCATCTGCATCGGCGACGGCGACATAGCTGAGCCAGTTGGAAGGAATTCCCTGCGCTTTCATGTCAGGCATCAACTCGTAAAGTCCGCCGACGTCTTTACCGTTGAGCTTGAGCATCGTGTAAACACTGTCAGGGCCCATGGGGTTATCGATAAAGTCCCAGCCGAAGAGTTGGGTGTAAAAGTTTTTCGCAGCGGGGGCGTCAGTTGTTCCCAGTTCTACCCAGCAGAACGTTCCGGGTTTGTATTCGGGTGTTTCCTGCATTCGAGCTTCAGTCATCTGGACAATCTCCTTCTCTCGAACAAATGCGCGTCGAGGCGCGGGTTCACCATCGGGGAGAAAAATTTCTGTTTTTGGAAAGCGGTTAATCTATCACTTTCAAAGAGAAGCCACAAAGAGACACACAGGCACAAAAGCATAAGAAAAATGGTTTGTGCATTTTGTGCTTTATGGTGGCTGGTTTGTGAGGCAAAGGATTTAAAAACGAAATGCGCTACTCCCAGCAAGCTGAAAGCAGCGCAATCCGTTTACCCATAACTCGCCGAAGCGTTTTATAGGATGGCAACAAGAGCATGTACACACCCAAGTCGCCAATTTGTATCCCGATGACCAACTGGCGGTCAGTCAATCTCCGGTCAGCACTCGAATTATTTTCACAATCCTCGCACTCTTGCGAGTGCGGTGCCTTTAGGTTTTTGTTGTGGTGGCTTTTCCTCCACCGCCGGTTACGCTCCGGCAACGAAGCTCAACTTTCGTTGAGCCGCTTTGCTCCCTTCGGCGGGTCCTTGCCTCCGGGTGCCACTCGTTTTTATTCGAATGGCTCGAGAAAGTCTCGCAACCTTCTCTAGCTGAGCCTTTCGGCTCCGATCAGGGCGTCATTAGAATCAACAGCCGCCTGTCTCTTCTCTCGCTCGGGCGTCGCCGCACCGATTGCCGATCCCTTTCTTCGGTCTCGAAAGCCGCAACCTTCGTGACAGGGTGTTTATACTCCCGGTTGATTTTTCGATCAACTTTTTGTGTGTTTTATTTTTTGACCTCGTCACGGAAAATATCACCGCGAAAGTTTTTCCAAAGCACTCGCAATCTTTTTCTGCGCCTCTTTCATTTCTTCTTCGTCTTTGTATTTCGTTCGCGGCCAGAAAAACCCTTTCAAACCATCTTTCTTTTTGCGCGGTACGATGTGTACGTGTAAATGCGGCACGCTTTGACTGACACGATTGTTCATCGCGACAAAAGTTCCCTGCGCATCGAGGCCGAGTTCAACCGCACGCGCGAGTGATTGTGCGGCTTTGAAATATGGATCGATGAGTGACGTTGGAAGATCGCCCAGCGTTTCAACGTGTTCACGCGGCACAAGCAACGTGTGCCCGTGAAACAAAGGCCGGTGATCGAGAAACGCGACCGAATGCTTGTCGACGTAAACGATAGTTGCCGGAAGATCGCCGGATACAATTCGACAAAACAGACAGTTGTCTTCAGTCATGAGAGATCCTTTCTTGTGTGTGTCTCTGTGTGCGTCTCTGTGTGCGTTGACCCCGGCGCTACCGCGTTGCGGTACTGACCTTATCGTCGAGAGTCATTACCGCGCTAACTTCGTCGAATCCGGGACGCACAAAATCGCGCGCTTCGGGAAAACCTTTTTCCAAACGCAGGCGCAAACGTTCGAGCTGCAGGATCAGCGACACTATCGATTCCGCGCGGTCAGGCAAGCACAGTTGCATCAATCGCCACGCAGCCATCGACCGATCGACGCCGATCAACGCTACTTTCGCCGATCCGTCAGAATCCTTAGGAAATTCAATGATTTCCGGGTCTTCTTCAAGCTCCTCCCGGCGCCCCGAGAGTGCGCGCATCGTCTTCACCGCGATTTGATACTGATACCACTGAATAACTTCACGTGCATCTTCCCAACGCTCCGAACGCGTATCATTTACCACCACGGTCGCCTGATCAAATTCGCGAAACCAGTCGCTGGCCGCATTCGCATACTGCTTTCCTGCTTTCGTCAACGGATGGTTGTCGACGAGTTGTCTGCGTCGACGTTGGCGCGGTTCGATTTCTTCCGTGGGCGCGTTGAGAGGAACACGCGTGTCCCTGGCCCATGCGGCAATCAGCTCGCGCGTTTCAATAAAGATGCAACTGAGTTTGTGCCAGAATGCTTCGTTGTCACTGTCGCGGCTCTCCGGCGAATCATAGTCTTCCTGTTCCGTTGCGTAGACCAGGCAACGTGAGGTTAACGGACATCTTTCACACCAACGATCGCAATAGTTGTAAATACCCGAGATCAGGTCAGGGTTATTGGCGAGCTCGGTGAGGGTTCTTCGTCGCATTGATTTGTCTCCTTGATGAGGATTAAGTTGTCTCCTGATGAGGACCAGGAGCGCCACATTCTAAGCTACTCTTTATTTAAATGACAGCGATGAAAATAACAGTGAATTCTATGACGGCTAAAAATCGATTTCGATCATCGCGATCGTTCCTGCTCGTGCTGCTGCTTGGTTGGACCACCGCGGTCTCGGCGCAGCAGGCGCAGAAGTCTTTCAACTACGGTATCGTAAGCCCAAACACAGAAACTGACCTGAAACTGCAAGACGCTATCAGGGGCATGTACTCCGACGAGGAGGTCGCGTTTCAAAAAAAAGCCATCAACCTGAGTTGCGTCGTCAGATCGAAGATACAGGCGTTCAGAGCGCTCGGTTCGTGGAGCGATGGCGCCGAGTATTCGGTGTTGCTGCGGATCAGGAGCGACGAAGCAACGCTGCGTTACGTGCTGTCACGCATGGGCCGCGATGCGCAGCAGAAGTACGTGATCTACTTTCATCCTCAACGTAACGGATCAGTGAATCTTTACACGTTGCGCGTACCTGCTCACGCGAGTTATGTCGCGCTTACAAACACGCTCGAGCGTGCCGGTATTCCGTTTCGAACTTTAGTTACAACCGGTGGGATGACGACGATTTACATCATCGATCTGGATCGCGATCTGCGTGAGAAGATCATTAACGCCGCACGCCAACTCCGCGCGAAAGTAAGTTCCGAGGCCGGCAACGCTTTGTTGTTCGGCGATGACGACAGGAAGAAAGCGGAGGACAAGTTTGAGCAGGAGATAAAGAGTTACGAAGCGAAGAATCCCAATCTTCCGTCAGCGTGTGACGTGCGCCCGGAAAAAGCCACCAAGAGGCACATAATGCACAAAAAAGGCAAACAAAAACATTAATGGATTTTGTGCTTCTTTGTGGCTAAAAGAATGAATGAGGCTATCGGATGAAATCAGATAATCCCTGTATTACGGCAACTGTAGCGGAAGCGCTCGAGCGTTTGCCGGGTCCGGAAGGTCAACGCTTCGCGACTGTCTTCCAACACGGCAGTTTACTCGTCGAGATTTACGCGCCTCGCGGAATCGATCCGCAGAAACCGCATACGCGTGATGAGATCTACTTCGTCGCTTCAGGCACCGGTGAGTACGTGTGCGGCGATCGGCGACAGACGTTTGGTCCAACGGACATTCTCTTCGCCGCGGCCGGAAGTGTGCATCGCTTTGAAAACTTTTCCGGCGATCTCACGTTGTGGGTACTGTTTTATGGTCCGGAAGGCGGCGAGCCAGACCGCGAGTGAACCATGTATTAAACCGGCTTGACGGCTTTCACGAAGGCGGACGTGTTGAGTGTATTCAACACTTCTTTCCGTTGCACCCAGCCGCGGCGCGCCATCGCTACGCCAAACTTTATATTGTTCATCGCTTTCACCGAGTGCGCATCGGTTGAAATCACAAACTTGATCTTTCTCTTTCTCGCTTCCCGCAGCCAGCGTGGCTCCAGATCAAGCCGGTAAGGATCGCCGTTGACCTCGATCGCCGCTTTCGACTCCGCGATCACGTCGAGAATGTGTTCGACGTCACACTCAACCGGCGGTCGCCGCTGCAGCAATCGTCCGAGCCCGTGTCCCCAGATCTTGAACACTCGATGCCGCATGGCCGTCGTGATTCGCTCGGTCATCTTCGCCGAGTCCATCTTGTAACGCGCGTGTATGCTCGCCACGATCACATCAAACTTCTCGAGCACGGCATCCGGGTAGTCGAGTCCGCCACTCGCGACGATGTCTGATTCAGTGCCGCGCAGGATCTTGATTCCGACTTTCTCCTGCACCTCGTCGATCTCTTCCCATTGCCGTTTCAACCGATCGACCTGGAGGCCATTTGCGTAAATCGCGGTCGGCGAATGATCCGTAATCGTGATGTACTTCATCCCCATCTCTTCCGCCCCGCGCACCATCGCTTCGAGCGTGTGTATGCCGTCCGAATACGTCGTATGGCAATGGACCATGCCTTTGATGTCGGCCTCCGTCACCAGGTCGTCCGGCAGCTTTTCCGCGAGCGCGGCTTCAATCTCGCCCTCGTCTTCGCGCATTTCAGGCGGTATGAACTGCATTCCGAAACCTCGATAGATCTGTTCCTCGGAGCGCGGCGACTTCGGCGGTTTTATCTTCTCGCGGGTCGCATAATTGAGCAGTTTCTCGATATGCGCCTGCGATCCGGTTTTCGCAAAGAGCGTGATCGCAAACTCTTTCGGCAGTACGGCGGTAAGCGTGACTTGCGCGCCATCGGCAAACTGCGCGACACATTCATTTGGACCATCAACCTGGCTCGAGACGATCAACGGAAACTGCAGAAACTTTTCGACGAGCGCTTCCGGCGTTTTCGTGCTAGCCACGAGATCAATAACCCCGACCGTCTCCTCCCAGCGACGCAGAGAACCAGCGACACTAACTTCGACCACGCCGTCGATTGCCTTGAGGTATTCGATCGACTGTTCAGCGGTGCTCAACGCATGATGAAGATGCAAACGCCGCTTTGTCTTCTTTACCGGAGCTGAGACTTGAGCGAGGAGGCGCTGCTCTGTTTTGGCGCCAAACCCTTTCAGCTTTTGCAACCGGCCTTCTTCAGCCGCGGTCTTTAGTTCCGCAATGGAAGTTATTCCGAGCTCTTCCTGAAGTTGTCTGATCTTTTCGACGCTCAGGCCGGGCACGCCCGAAAGCTCTACGATTCCCTTCGGAAACTCTTTTCGCAGCCCATTCAAAACAGAAGATTCGCCGCTGAGATAGAGTTGTTTGATTTGTGAAGCGAGGGCGTCGCCGATGCGTGGCAGCGAAGTAAGCCGATCTTCTCTAACGAGCCGATCAAGATCGGCGACGCCCTGAATGGCTCGGGCGCCGGCGTTGTAAGCCTTCGCCTTGAAGCGATACTGACCGCCCTTCAACTCCATCAACTGGGCGATCTCCTGCAGTGCCGCGGCGATTCCAAAACGATCGAGTTGTGTTTTTTGCGACTCAGGCATCTCAGATTTAGTGTCGCTTTTTTCACGCCACCGCGCAAAGGCGCAAAGAAGAATATAATTACTTCATCATGGGCATAGCATCAATCAACCCAACGACGGGCGAAACTCTGAAAACTTTCCCGGCGCTTTCCACCGAACAGATCGAAGCAAAGCTGCAACTGGCCGCAAATACATTCCACACTTATCGTCACACGTCTTTCTCCGATCGTTCGCGCATGATGTCGCGCGCCGCGGAGATCCTCGAAAGCGAAAAAGACAGGTTCGCAAAAGTAATGACGACGGAGATGGGCAAACCCTTGAAGGCCGCCGTCAGCGAAGCAGAAAAATGCGCGTGGGTTTGCCGTTATTACGCGGAGAATGCCGAGCGTCATCTGGCGGACCAGGTTGTCGAGACGACTGCGCGAAACAGTTACGTTCGGTTCCAGCCGCTTGGACCAGTGCTCGCCGTGATGCCATGGAACTTCCCGTTCTGGCAGGTGTTTCGTTTCGCGGCTCCGGCCCTGATGGCAGGCAATACCGGTCTCCTCAAGCACGCTTCAAACGTTCCGCAATGCGCACTCGCGATCGAGGAGATCTTCACGCGTGCGGGATTTCCGGAAGGCGTATTTCAAACACTCCTGGTCGGCTCAGAAGCAGTCGAAGCGATTCTCAACAATGGGCACGTTGTCGCCGCGACTTTAACGGGTAGTGAACCGGCAGGCAGAAGCGTCGCGTCGATCGCGGGAAAACAGATTAAGAAGACCGTGCTCGAACTCGGCGGCAGCGATCCATTCATCGTCATGCCTTCGGCAAACCTCCGAGAGGCGGTCACGACAGCGGTGAAAGCGCGAACAATAAACAACGGCCAATCGTGCATCGCCGCCAAACGCTTTATTGTCGCGGCTGAGGTCTACGAAGAGTTTGAGCAAAAGTTTGCTGCTGAAATGCAAGCCTTGAAAATCGGCGATCCAATGGACGAGGCAACCGAAATCGGCCCACTCGCCACGCCGCAGATCGTTAACGATCTCGACGAACAGGTAAAGAAGGCCGTCGCTTCCGGCGCACGCGTGTTGACCGGCGGAAAGAAACTTGATCGTCCGGGAAATTTCTTCGAGCCCACGGTCCTGGTTGACTTGGACGTCTCGGCGCCGGTGTCGTGTGAAGAGATCTTTGGACCGGTGGCGATGCTGTTTCGCGCCGCGAACGTCGACGAAGCAATTAAAATCGCAAACGCCACGTCGTTTGGACTTGGATCAGCAGCCTGGACCAACGACGCCGGCGAACAAGCGCGGTTCATCGAAGAACTCGAGGCGGGATCGGTTTTTATAAACGGCATGGTCGCGTCTGATCCGAGGTTGCCGTTCGGAGGCGTGAAGAATTCCGGTTACGGCCGCGAACTCGCGGAATACGGCATCCGCGAGTTCGTGAACATCAAGACCGTTTGGATTGGGGAGTCAACTAGTAAAGACACAGAATGAAACGCTAAGGACGTGACGGTTTTCCGTCCCAATCACCCGCGAGAGGAATATCGCCGCTCTGTCCGAAGTTGAACACGATTTCACCATCGCCCGCGATGATGGCATTATTCAGCGCCATCACCGCGGTGACTTGATTGAAAACCCCGATTGTATCGATCCCATCACCGTCCCAATCGCCCGCGATTGGCCGCGTATTAAAATTGCCGAAGACGACCGTCGGGAAATCGACTGAGCCTTTGAAGCCATTACTCAGACGGAAGATCGATTTTGCATTTGTGTACAAACCGACAGTGTCGATTCCGTTGCCATCCCAGTCGCCGGCAAGAGGCGTATCGCCGGACTGACCAAAACTAAAATTGAGATTAACGACCGGCGTGTTGTTGTTGACGTTCTGTCCCTTGAATCCATTCGTCAATTTCCATTGACCGGTTGCAGGAGTAAATACGCCGGGCGTGTCTATTCCATTGCCGTCCCAATCACCCACCACGGCGAGATCGCCTTCTTGTCCAAAATTGACGGCAACGATCGAGTTGAAACTGAGCTGCAATAGAAACTGACCTGTCGAAGGACGAAACACGCCGGGCTTGTCAGTGCCGGCGCCGTCCCAATCGCCGGCGATCGGTTGGTCGCCACTTTGGCCCAGCAAGGCCAGTAAATCTGCCGGACCGGCGCTGTTTGAATTACGAAGGTGAAATTGATTTAACGAAGGGCGAAAGATACCGATCGTATCGTTAAAGGTTGGACCAAGCCTGGCGATGAAACCGTCGTTCGCACCGCCATTAAAAACAGTATCGAACGCGCCTACCGTCGTCGTCAGACCGCCGCTCGTCGTGCCACCGAGATAGACATTTCCACGAGTATCCACCGCGATCGCTTCAGCTTTAGCGCCACTGCCGCCGAAGGTCGTCGAGTAAAGCAGTTTGGGAGTCGTGGTTCCCGAGATACTCGCTTCTATCTTTGCGAGAAATGCAGTTCCCTGAAAATTCGACTGTAAAGGATTTACCGAAGGGAAACTTGCGCCTGAGGTCGTGCGGCCGGTGACGTATGCATTGCCGCCAAAGTCGAGAGCGATTCCCAGACCTTCTTCGCCGTCGCCTGGTCCATTTGTGTTATCGCCTCCGAGAAAACTGCAATAGAACAGAGCCGTGCCGTCGGCGTTGAGTTTGGCAACAAACGCTTCGCCGTTTGTTTGTGTCGAATCGAAAGCATTGCGTAGTGGGAAACTGGTTGGTGAAGAGTTGCTGGCGCCGGTGATGTATGCGCGTTGAAATGCGTCAACCGCCACCGACTCGACGCGATCGTTGATGTTGCCGCCGAAATAAGTAAGGTACGTCAGCGAAGACGCGCCACTGGTTCCGGTATCAACCTTGGCAACGAAACCGTCGAAGGCGCCGCCTCTAAACGTGGCTTGTAGTGGGGCAAGCGGAGCTGTGGTTTCCAGATCGGTGGAGGCAGTGCTGCCCACGACGTAAGCATTCCGCGAGGTATCAACTGCAATGCCTCTGCCGAGGTCGTCGCCGTCTCCGCCGAGATAGCTTGAATACAGCAACGAGTCTTTACCCTGCGCGGCGAATGGATCGAAAACGGCCACGAACGCATCCTTGCCGTCGGACCCGGAACGACGGCTGGTCTGAAAAGCGTTTTTCGTGGGCAGATTGTTTGACGCCGTCAGCCCAGTGATATAAATGCGACTGAAGGCGTCCATCGCGATCCCCAAACCTTCATCAAATCCGCGCTCGCTGAAAAGATCTCCAAAGGGGGTCGACCCACCAAAAAAAGTGGAATACAGCAGAGTCGTTCCATCCGACGACAGGAGAGTTACAAATGAATCAAGCTGGCGAGAAGGTTCAAACCCGCACGCTGCGATACAGAATCCGTTTTTTTGGAAAGCATTTTGAGTAAGAGGGAACTTGCTACTGTTATCGGCGTTGCTGACGGCGCCGGTCAGAGCGGCTTTCCCGTCGCTGCTAACGGCGATTGCATTGATCCTGGTCCCATCAAAATCACCGGAGACGAAACCAGAAATGTTCCCGAAGAACGTTGAATAGATCGTGTCTGTTCCGTTCGCATTCAACTTGGTAATGAAGCCCAGTGGGTCCGTGCCGGCATTTTCAACCACAGTCGCATTGTCCTGGGGAAACGAAGCTTCGCTCGAAGTCGATTTGCCCGCCAGATACGCCTGACCAAGGCCATCCACTCCAACCGCAAAACCTTCATCAAACGAGTCGCCGCCGATATAACTTGAGTAAATGAGAATCGGATCGATTACGAGGGGCTTGTTGCGATCGTATTCGCCCACTGCAAAACCGATCTCATCCTTTTCTCCGACGACGTACTTTCCCGGAACACCAACCCGCCCGTGGTCCAACTCCTGATAAACGATCGGTGCCGAATGAGTCACTTCTTCGCCGTTGCTCTTCAACATGAGATTGCCGCTTTCGTCGATTCGCATTTGGTCCACACCCGCAAATGAAAGTCGAACTTGCGAAACGTCGCCGCCGGGCTTGATTATGAAGTCATACTCCAACTCCTTCTGCGTTCCGTACCAGAGCAAATCCACGCCGGGCCACACATTGTCGTAATGGACCTTGCGAAACGTTGGAATGTTAGTGCGCCACTTGCTCCGGTCGTCGTCGACCAGATAGTTCACTTTGCCTTGCAGTTTTTGCTCACCACTCAAAGCCTCAGCGTTTCCACCGACCAGCTTCATGCGCAGCACTGCTGAATCCGTCCTGGTTTCCTGGTCACGCAGCGAGAAGACGGCCTCATTCGGCGTCAGAAAAATCGTGTAGCCATTTCCACGCGCAAGAAACTTGACCTGTTTGTCTGACTGGCCCATGTTCGATTCGAAGCGCAAAGGGAGTTTTCCGTAGTTCTCGACGGCGGATAGTTTTATTTGAGCTTCCGGGGCGGGTTTTAAACTGGACTGGGTTGGCGCCGCCGGCGCCAGTGGTCGAGCGATCGTACGCGGCAGCGTCGATACAGGCAAAGCACAAAGCAAAAACATAAGGGAGGTAAGTTTGATTTTCCGGGCAGTCTTCATCGCTTCTCCTTCAGAAGTTTAGATTGGGCGAGTGGGGGCAAATGAGCAGTAATCCTTCAGGCGTTTCACTCGAGTGCAACGCTCCGGATTCAGCCCAGCGAAAGATCGTGACCGACTTCACGTGAGCAAAGAGAGCCGCGTCGTCGACATTCAACATCGCCACGTGACGTTGACAGGTGGCGCACCAGGCAATTCTTCTTCTTCGACTGACGACAAACCACCGATCCGTTTCGACGGTAATTTCGGTCCGTGTCTTCATGACGCTGCCTTTCAGTCGCGTGCTTCGGCGTGAGATAGAACACGTCTTCCGGGTCGCGTTTGCTTCTCACGAGGTGTTGGGCCAACAGGCTTCAGCACTTCGACTACAACTCGGAACAGAATCCGCGGTTGAAACAACACCGCCGGTTGCGCCAGCAGGTTGAAGGCCTGGAACAAAATCCTGCGCACCGCGACCGAGCGCGTCGTTAGCCGAACGACGTGGTCCATATAACGATGCATAAACCGAGTGCTTAAACCGGGAGAGCCGCCGACAGTTTCGCGATAGCGGTAGTCCTCGCCCGTCGCCAGCATCCACGGAGCTTGAGTCACTTTCGCAAGCCGCTTTTGAAAACGGCGAGCGAGTCCATTGAGACTGCCGTCTCGACGCAGTATTTCCTGTTCCTGCAAACTCGTTCGGAGTGCTAACGCACCGAGCGCGGCAGTCGTCATGCCCTGGCCGTACGTCGGGTTGAAAGCACAAACTGCGTCGCCGATCGCGAGAAAGTTTTCCGGCAACAGTTTCGCGCTTTCGAAGCAGCGCAGACGGTTTTGTGTGGCACGGTGAGTCTTGATCGGCGAAACGGGCTCAGCGTTACGAATCGCGTCGTAGATCAACGGCACGGGCAGGCTGCGCGCAAACTCCAAAAAGCCCGCTTCATCGCTGGGCGGATAATCGCCACCGCCTCCGGAAAACGTTAACAGCCAGCGATTCCCCTCTACTTCAAACATGATCGCGCCGCGCTTTCGCTCGGGTGGCGCGGCTTGCACGTAAGCGCATTTCCAGTCGCGCGAGTAATTGCTGGGGATGCGGTACAGCCTGCTCGAGTAACCGAGGTCGGCATCGATCACGATCTCCCGCGGCGGCTCGTAGCCAAGATCCTGAAGCCAACGTGGCGCCTTTGACGCACGGCCCGTCGCGTCCACGACCAGATCCGCTTTCAAATCCGTGGCGACACGTCGATCGGAAGCCGTCTTGCGCGGACAAATGAGCACGCCCGCAAGATGATTGGTTTTCGTGTCGGGAATCAGACGTAGGACATCGGTGTCGTCAAGTATTTCGATGTTCGGAATCGTGTTGAGCCGTCGGCGAACGTGTAGATCGAGGAGGGGCCGAGTGAACGCGAGTATTTCAAACTCGGATGGAAACCTGACTCCCCACCCTGCGCGTGTGAACCAGGCGAAATCGTTTGCCATGTCCACGACGGGCGCTCCGGCTGCGATCATGTCGTCCTGCAAACCCGGAAACAGTTCTTCGAGAATCTGGCGCCCGCGCACGAGCATGCCGTGCACGTGGTTCGCCTGCGGTATGCCGCGGCGCGTTTCGCAAGTGTCCTTGTAAGCATCGCGTTCAATCAGAGTTACTTTTTCAAAGTGATCCGAGAGGACTCTCGCAGCCAACAGTCCCGCCAAACTTCCCCCGAGCACCACGGCATGCCCGCTGAGCGGCTCGCCGTTGCTCTTAATCTTGTGGTGCGCTCTTGTATTCATTGCAACATCTCCTAAATAATCCTGGTTAAGCGACTGTCGGGGTAGTGAGTGTGCGTGGACGATACCAATCGAGGTATGGTGTCGTATTTAGAGAATCCTGAGATTGTTCTCAAAAAGTTCTGAAAGCCGATGATGAGCCGACCGGCGAAAAACTTTTACCTGTTTGACGGGTTTCGAGTGGATGCGAGCGAGCGCATGCTCTTTAAAGAGGACCGCGAAGTGCCGCTCACGCCGAAGGTTTTCGACACCCTCCTGGTTCTGATCGAAAACTCAAATCACGTCATCACGAAGAAAGAGCTGATGCAGCAGGTTTGGCCTGACAGTTTTGTCGAGGAAAACAACCTCGCGCAAAACATCTCCATACTCCGGAAGGCGCTCGGCGGAGGTAAGCAGGGCGAACAATACATTCAGACTGTACCCAAGCGCGGTTATCGTTTCGTGGCGGATGTAAAAACGGGTGGAGACGAAGAGGGGATTATTATTCGCGAACGAACGCGGGCGCGGATCGTCGTTGAAAGTACTGACGACGAAGAGCCGCTCCGGTCGTTTGCACCGGCCGCGCGTGTGATTGACGTCTCACCCGTTGAAGCCGCGTTGCCGTTACCTCGGCCGCCCGAGACGATGTACGCGCGCAGCGGCGACGTCAACATCGCTTACCAGGTGATCGGCGATGCGCCGCTCGATCTCGTTTTCGTGATGGGCTGGGTTTCGCACATGGAATACTTCTGGCGCGAACCCAGTTTCGCACGATTCCTGATGCGGCTCGCGTCGTTTTCAAGACTCATTCTTTTTGATAAACGCGGAACCGGACTTTCCGATCGTGTGCCGATCAATCAACTGCCGACCCTCGAACAACGCATGGACGACGTGCGCGCCGTGATGGATGCGGTCGGTTCTGAGCGTGCCGCACTCTGCGGGGTTTCCGAAGGTGGTCCAATGTGCAGCCTTTTCGCGGCGACTTATCCCGAGAAGACCCTCGCGCTCGTGATGATTGGCACGTACGCGAAACGAATTCGCGACGCGGAGTATCCGTGGGGACCAACCGCCGAGCAGCGCGAACAGTTTTTCGAAGTGATGCGCAAACACTGGGGCGGACCGGTCGGCATAGACGAACGCGCGCCGAGTGTGGCCGGCGATCCTGAGTTTCGCGACTGGTGGGCCACCTACCTGCGAATGGGCGCGAGTCCGGGCGCCGCCGTAGCATTGACGCAAATGAATGCCGAGATCGACGTGCGCAACGTGCTCCCGTCGATTCGCGTGCCGTCGCTTGTGATTCATCGCACGGACGATATGTGCTTGAAAGTGGAGGAAGGGCGGTTTGTAGCCGATCGAATTCCGGGTGCGAAGTTTGTGGAGCTTCCGGGCCAGGACCATCTTCCGTTTGTCGGCGACCAGGACGCCATAGTCGACGAGATGGAGGAGTTTTTGACCGGCGTTCGTCACACGTTTGAGCCTGACACGGTGCTGGCCACGGTACTCGTCGCGCAGATGCAGGTTGAAAAACTCGGGCACGACGGCGAGTTAATACGCCGGCTTCACGCACACATCACTAAAGAGATCGAATGGTTTCGCGGACGTGAGATCGACTTTGCCGGAAATCGACTGCTCGCTATCTTCGACGGTCCTGCGCGCGCGATTCGATGCGCCTCGGCAATTACCGAGTATGCTTCACGACTCGGCGTCGAGATGCATACTGGACTACACACAGGTGAATGTGAAATGGTTGCCGGAAAAGTTTCCGGCGCGGCGGCCCGCATCGGCGTATGTGTCGCCGGCGAAGCGACGCCGCGCGAAGTGCTGGTCTCGAGCACTGTAAAAGATCTTGTTGCCGGTTCGGGAATAAGTTTTGAAGACAGGGGAGTTCATAACTTGTCCGGCTGCGGCGAATGGCGGTTGTTTGCCGTGCAAAGAGGTGCATGAAAAACGTGGACCAGGAATCATATCCTTTTGCCGACAACGATCTGGCTCGCCGTCTCGAGCGAACTGAGGCGCAGGGCAACGTCAATTTCGTCGATGCGCGGGTGAAGGCATTTCCGGATCGTGGCGCACGCTGGATCGAAGTCGCCGGCGCGTATGCGATGTTTGATGGAGTTGGATCGCCTTTGACGCAGACGTTTGGTCTGGGAGTTTTTGAGCCCGTGACCGCTGCGGATATGGACGAGCTCGAAGACTTTTTCACCTCGCGCGGAGCGGAAGTTTTTCACGAAGTTTGCCCACTCGCGGACAAGTCGGTGTTCAAGCTGTTCAGTGAACGCGGTTACCGGCCGATCGAATTTTCAAATGTTTTGTACCGGCCGATCAGCGTTGATATTTGGCTGCATGCTTCGCGAAGCGACGGCGTGAAAGTCCGCGTGATCGAAGAAGATGAAGTCGATCTCTGGGCGCGAACTGCGTTTGAGGGATGGAGCGAGTTTACCGAAGTCGCCGACTTCCTGCGCGAGCTGGCCCAGGTGACCGCCCATTCAAGATCGATTTCATTCCTCGCGGAGTCAAACGGAAAACCGATTGCGACTGGGGCTTTGACGATTGCAGGCGATGTCGCGCTGCTCGCCGGCGCGAGTACGGTTCCGCGCGCGCGAAGACTCGGCGCTCAGCTCGCCTTGCTCGAAGGACGTTTGCGCTACGCCGCGGCGCAGGGTTGCACCGTGGCGATGATGGCGGCCGAACCGGGCAGCGGCTCTCAAAGAAATGCAGAGCGTCATGGTTTCCGGATCGCTTACACGCGCATTAAATGGTTGAAGGGCTAAGTAATGAGAAAAATTTCCTCGCAAGGCGCAAAGACGCAAAGCGGTGCCGCGTTTCTAAAAGGCTTTTCTTTGCGCCTTTGCGCCTGTGCGAGGGGTAAAAACGATGGAAATGCACGACTTTGAAAAGCTCGGCGTCTTTTATTTAGGCAAATCAAAAACAGAAGAGCGCCTGCTGCTTTACGATTCGAAGGATCTCGTCACGCATGCCGTCTGCGTCGGCATGACCGGAAGCGGCAAGACCGGACTGTGCATCACCCTCCTTGAAGAAGCAGCGATTGACGGCATACCTGCGATCATCATCGATCCCAAGGGCGACTTAGGTAACCTGCTGCTTACGTTTCCGAATCTTGCGCCGCAGGACTTTGAACCGTGGGTCAATGAAGGCGACGCACAAAAGCAGAACCTCTCCGTAGCGGAATTTGCAGCGCGCCAGGCGCAACTCTGGAAAGACGGGTTGGCCAAGTGGGGACAGGACGGCGCGCGCATTCAGCGTCTGCGCGACGCCGCCGACTTCCGCATCTACACACCGGGCAGCAACGCCGGATTACCTGTTTCCATTCTCAAGTCATTCGTCGCGCCACCTGAAGCAATCCGGCAGGATAGCGAATCACTCGCGGAACGCATCAACACAACCGTGACGAGCCTGCTTGGTTTGATTGGTGTCGAAGCCGATCCGATCCGAAGCCGTGAACACATCCTGCTTTCCAACATTCTCAATCAGGAGTGGGCCGCCGGACGAGATCTCGATATCGCCGGCTTGATTCAAAAAGTTCAGACGCCTGCAATCGCGAAGATCGGCGTTATGGATCTCGATTCATTTTTCCCTGCTGACGATCGTTTTCAATTGGCGATGGCGTTGAATAACCTGCTCGCCTCGCCGAGTTTCGCGAGCTGGATGGAAGGAGAGCCGCTCGACGTCGAAACGTTTCTTCACACCGATTCAGGCAAGCCGCGGCTCTCGATATTCTCGATCGCGCATCTTGCCGATGCCGAACGAATGTTTTTTGTTTCGCTGCTGCTGAACCAGGTGCTCGGCTGGATGCGAACGCAGTCAGGCACGACGAGCCTGCGCGCGCTTCTCTACATGGATGAGATCTTCGGTTACTTCCCGCCCGTCGCTAATCCGCCGTCGAAGTTGCCGCTCCTGACTTTGCTGAAACAGGGTCGCGCGTTTGGGTTGGGAGTTGTGCTTGCCACACAGAATCCGGTCGATCTCGATTACAAAGGTCTCTCGAATGCAGGAACGTGGTTTATTGGCCGGTTGCAAACTGAACGGGATAAGGCGCGTGTTCTCGAAGGGCTCGAGGGAGTTGCGGCGGGAACGGGCCGGCAGTTTGACCGGCAGGAGATGGAGCAACTACTCGCCGGACTCGGCAACCGCATCTTTCTCATGAATAACGTGCATGACGATGCTCCGGAGCTATTTGAGACGCGTTGGGCGATGTCATACTTGCGTGGTCCACTGACGCGCGCGCAGATCAAGTCGCTGACGGATCCGTTGAAGGGAACTGTTACCGCAGCGCCGAGCGTCGCCGCTTCGGTTCCTGGTGTGACGCCGGCGCAGAGTCAACGGCCGGTCCTGCCCCCGGAGATTGTGCAGTACTATCTTCCGGTTCGATCGTCGGGTGGCGCAGACGCGAAGTTGTCATATCAGCCGGCGCTGCTCGGTGCGGCGGAAATTCGTTACAGCGATTCAAAGACCGTCGACATGACGGAACAGCTAACACTCCTGGCTCCGATTACGGATGGACCAGTGGAACTTGATTGGGCTCAGGCGGCGGCGTTGGACGTGCCGCTTGCGGACCTCGAGTCGGAACCGGAAGCTGATGGAGCGTTTGTGGAAGTGCCGGCGAAAGCGGCAAAAGAAAAGAGCTACGCTGCGTGGCGCAAGGACTTTGCAAACTGGATCTATCGAAACCGGCGGCTGGAGTTACTCGAGAGTCCGAGTCTCGATATCGCGTCGAATCCCGGCGAAACAGAACGCGACTTCCGAGTTCGTTTACAGCAATTAGCGAGAGAGAAACGCGACGAGGCCGTGGAAAAGCTGCGGCGGAAGTACGCGCCGAAGTTTGAACAACTGGAAGAAAGAAAACGTCGCGCGGAACAAGCGGTCGAACGCGAGCGTGAACAGGCCAAAGGTCAAAAGCTTCAAACCGCGATCTCGTTTGGCGCCACTTTGCTTTCGTCGTTTATGGGTCGTAAGCGCGTGAGTATGTCGACACTCGGGCGAGCGACGACGGTCGCGCGCGGCGCGGGCCGTTCGATGAAAGAAGCGGAAGACGTAAATCGCGCGGAAGAAAACGTTGAGGCAGTCGCGCAAAAACTTGCGGATCTGGACGCGGAATTCAAAGTGGAGACTGCAACTCTCGAACGTGCTCTCGATCCACAGACGGAGACGCTCGAAAAGCTGAGTCTGAAACCCACAAAAGCAAACATCAACATTAAACTGTTAACACTCGCCTGGGCCCCCTACTGGCAAGACGCGCAAGGCCAGGTAAAACCCGCCTGGTAATTTTTTAATGTGCTTTTTTGTGCTTCTTTGTGGCTACCAATGAAAATACCTCTCAAATACGGACTGCTGACCGCAATGGGCGTCATGGCCTGGGTGCTCATTACTCATTCACTCGTCCCCAATCCGGCATCACTCGTCCACGGCCTGGGCGCGCCGATATTCTTCAACGTGCTCCTCTTCATAATGATCTACCTCGGCCTCAAGGCGCTCGAGCGAGAAAGAGGCGATCGATCAACCTTCAAAGAGGCTTTGAAGACGGGCGTTAAAATCTCGTTTGTTTACGCGCTCACCGCTTCGTTGTTTTTCGCGGGCATGCTTATGGCAGTGGGCACCACGTGGTTGGAAACCGAACCCGGCGTGCGGCAACGGCCGCTATCGCAAGTCGCGGCACAGGCGTTTGCCTTCTTCTTTCTCGGCGCGATGCTCTTCGGCCTCGTCTATTCGACGGTAATCTCGTTCTTCCTCGCCAAACGCCAGTCAGAGCCACAAAAGGGCACATAAGACCCAAAAAATATTTTCAGAAAAATCGTTTCTGCTTTTGTGATTTTGTGCCTTTTTGTGGCTAAGGAATGAGAATGACTTTGCCCATGTTTTTTCGTTCTTCGAGATAGCGGTGGGCCTTGCCTACGTCGGCAAACGAGAATGCCTGATCGACGTGCGGCCGGATCCATTCTTCCTCAACGCCACGCAAAATATCTCGCATCCACACCGCCACTTTTTCGGGTTCGTGCCACATGTGGCCCAGGTTGAGGCCAAACACGCCGCGGTTCTTGTTGAGTAAGCGAAACGGATGAAACCACGGCGTTTGAATTACGACCTTCAACAAATTGAGCTTGCCCGCCAGTCCGTTTGCCGACGCAGTTGAAATTCCAAACATCCCCAGGCGTCCAGTGCTTCTCAAGGCTTCGTAACTTTTCTTCCAGTGGCCGCCGCCAATCGGATCGATCACCAGGTCGACGCCGCGGCCATTCGTGAGTTGCTGCAGGACCGGCAGCCAGTCCTGTTGGCGATAATCGATCGGATGGTCCAGGCCGCGTTCACGCAGAAACTGGTGCTTGCCCGGGCTTGCGGTGCCGTATGTCTCGGCCCCAATCTGCTTCGCGATATCAAGTGCCGCGAGTCCGACGCCACCACCCGCGTTGTGGATCAAAACCGATTCGCCGACGTGCAGCGAACCCATCACGACGAGCAGGGCGTAGGCCGTGAGATAGTTGACCGGAATCGCCGCCGCTTGTTCAAAGGTGAGCGTCTCAGGCTTTTCAAACATCTGCGTGGCCTTCACCGCGATCATCTCTGACTGGCCGCCAAACCGCGTCAGCGCTACCACCGATTTTCCTTCAAACGAACTGTTCACGCCCTTGCCGGTTGCTTCAACCACGCCGCTCACTTCGTATCCCATCACACATGGCTTCGGCGGTGAATCGGGATACAGCCCCTGCCGCGAGAGAATGTCGGCGAAGTTCAACCCGGCGGCGCGAACGCGAATTACAACCTCGCCCTCGCCCGGTACGAGATCCGCTTTCTCCTGGACCTTGAGAACTCCGATGTCGCCGGTCGCCGTCGTCACTATTTGTCGCATAGGCCGATATTATCAGTTCTAATCAGAGTCATCAGTGATAATCTGTCGCAAAAATATGAGATTAACCATTCATTTGACGCTGGTCCTGCTGCTGGCCTTCACGGCCCTGAGCTGTACTAGTAACCGACAACCAGCCCGAAAACAATTGACACTCGCCGTTGTCTCCGGAGTTGAAGGGGATGCGCTCAAACAGGCAGCACTCGACTACGAAGCACAAACCGGCACTCATATCGATATCGCCGAGTTTCCTTATTTAAATCTTTTTGAGAAAGAATTGATAGATCTCAAAGCGCGGACGGGAGCTTACGACCTGATCATGCTCGACGATCCGTGGTTTCCGAAATTCGCCGCCGAACAACTTCTGACAAACCTGGTTCCGCTTTTACAGCAGCGTGGGCAGCCCGGACCAGACGCCGACTTTGTCGAGGCGTCGCTCGCGCTTTGCAGTCACCCTTATCAAACCGGCCCACTCTACGCCTTTCCTTATGTCGGCAACTCACAACTATTTTTTTATCGCAAAGATCTTTTTGAGAAGCACTCTTTGAAAGCACCGGCGACCTGGGACGACGCGCTCACGGCCGTCAAGACAATTCACGAGAAAGAAAGTACAGGCGCGAACGGAGAACGGATTTACGGTTACGTAATGCGCGCGGCGCAGGGCAATGCAGCCGTGGCTGACTTCATGCCGATCTTCTGGGCTTTCGGCGGTGAGATGTTCGACGCATCAGGCAGGCCATCAGTTAACAGCCCCGAAGGAATCAAGGCGCTCGAGTTCATGATCGAGCTCGGTAAATACTCGCCTCCGGGTTACGCAAACTTCAACGCCGACGAGGTCGGCGCCCACCTGTTGCAAGGGACAGCGGCGATGTCGATCAACTGGCCCGCGTGGATCAGTTCCTTCAGCGATGCCACGAAGTCGAAAGTAGTCGGGAAGATGGAATTCACTACTTTGCCGGGCGCGGTAAAGGCGGGCCAGGCCGAAATCGGAAACTGGCTGATCGCGATCCCGCGCGATTCACGAAAGGCCGAGGCCGCGACTGACTTTCTGCTTTGGGCCACGAGTGCCGAGCAGATGAAACGATCCGCGCAGCGAGGCAATCCACCGACGCGCAAGTCGCTCTTTCGCGATGCTGAACTCGTCGCAAAGTACCCCGCTTATCCGGCGCAATTGCGATCCCTGGAAAGCTCCAGGCCGCGCCCGCGCACACCCTACTGGACCGAAATCGAAAACGTTTTTGGTATCTTTCTCTCAAAAGCGAATAGCGGCGAACTGTCTCCCACGGAAGCAATGAATCAGGCGAATGCCGAAATCGAGAAGATTCTTCAACGCGCACAGTAAGCGCGAGTTTTTACTGCCCGCTCTCTTAATCGCGCCGGCGCTGGCGGTGCTGCTCACACTTTCAATCTACCCGCTCATCTATTCCATAACCATCAGCCTGCAACGGGAGACTTCGAGCGGCGTGGTTTGGAGCCTCGGAAACTTCGCGCGGCTTGCTTCAGACAACTTCTTTCTGACGGCGATGGCCCATACGTTTGTTTATGCCTTCGCCGCCCTGACGTGCGAATTTTTCCTGGGACTGGGTCTCGCGCTGCTCCTGAACAAACAGATCCGCCGCCGCGGACTGTTTCGCGCCAGCCTCCTCGTGCCGATGATGCTTCCGACCGTTGTAGTCGGCGTCGTCTGGCGTCTAATGCTCAATCCCAATTTCGGCGCCATCAATGGAACACTCAAACAGTTTGGCATCAACACTGAAAGCCTGACCTGGACCGCGTCGCCACGTCTCGCGATGCTGTCGGTAATCGTAGTGGACGTTTGGCAATGGACGCCGTTTGTCTTTCTTGTCCTGCTCGCGGGTTTGCAGGCGATTCCACAGGAACCTTATGAGGCCGCGCTAATTGACGGATCGAGCCGCTGGCAGACGTTTCGTCACGTGACGTTGCCGCTGCTAAAACCGTCGATCCTCATCGTCCTGCTTTTACGCACAATGGATCTGCTGCGCGTGTTTGATCAGATTTTTATACTGACGGAAGGTGGACCAGGGTTCGCGACGGAAACTATCAGTCTTTACATCTATCGCGCGGCGTTTCGCTTTTTTGATTTTGGTTACGCGGCGGCGATGTCGTTTGTGCTGCTCGCGCTCACAAACGTGATCAGCGCGATCTATATCCGGTTCCTTGGAACACAGGAGAATTAAGCCACGCCGTGGAATGCGGTGACTTGTCGCCGCTTTAATCTGCTGGAAAAGAAACTATGCGAGACTTATTTCGACATTCCGGCCAAAGCGGCGACAAGTCGCCGCACTCCAGGGAGGCGTCCATTTCCATAGGGCGTTATGGACTTTTGGCACTCGCGTTGTTCTTCGCGCTTGCTCCGGTTTACTGGATGCTGACGATCTCTCTGAAGACTGAGAGCGATCAGTTTGCCGTTCCGCCGCCGTGGTTTGTTTTTACGCCTACGCTTCAGCATTACTACGAGGCGTTTGTCGCACGTGGTTTCGGGGAGTATTTGCTCAACAGCGCGATCATTGCCGTCGCGTCGACGGCGTGCGCGCTCGTGATCGGCACACTCGCGGCTTACGCGCTCGCGCGGTTTCAACTTCCCTGGAGTCTCAACCGTCGACTTTCTCTCTGGATTCTTTCGACGCGTATGTTTCCGGCAATTGTTACTGCCGTGCCTCTATTTCTGATGATGCGCGACGTGCGACTGCTCAACACACGAGCAGCGCTGATCATCGTCTACACGGCTTTCAACCTGCCTTTTGTGATCTGGATGATGCGAGGTTTCTTCGCTGACTTGCCGCGCGATCTCGAAGAGGCGGCGCTTGTAGATGGCGATTCACGGATGGGCGCGCTCGTGCGCATTGTCCTGCCGCTCGTGGCGCCGGGGCTTGCAGCCACGGCGGTATTCTGCCTGATCGTTTCGTGGAACGAGTTTTTGTTTGCGCTCGTGCTGACACAGACCGACGCCGCGATGACGTTACCGGTGGGAATTGCAGGACGTGTCACGCAGTATGAGATCAAGTGGGGCGTGATGAGCGCGGCGGCTTCGGTGGCGATCGTCCCGATTCTCGTGTTTGCACTCGCGCTCCAGAAGTATCTTGTGAGAGGACTGTCGCTCGGCGCGGTGAAGGGCTAACATTTTTCATTTGTCATTTGTCATTTTCCATTTGTCATTGAGTTTTCGTTCATGTCGATAAGATTTCAGAATGTAAGTAAACATTTCGGGGGGTCCAGTGTCGTGGAGGACCTGTGTCTCGAGATTCAGGGCGGTGAATTCGTCGTGCTGCTTGGTCCATCCGGCTGCGGCAAGACGACAACCCTGCGAATGCTCGCTGGACTTGAAAGTATCACCTTGGGCGAGATTTTTATCGACGGCGAGCGTATCAACGATGTTCCTACACAGCATCGTGATCTCGCGATGGTGTTTCAGAGTTACGCCCTCTATCCGCACATGACGATCGCCGAGAACATCGGCTACCCGCTGCGTGTCAGAAAAGTCGAACATGTCGAGCGCGCTGAACGTGTCCGGCGTGTCGCGGCCATGCTCGAGATCGAATCGCTGCTTGAACGTAAGCCACGGCAGTTGTCGGGCGGTGAACGTCAACGCGTCGCGCTCGCACGCGCGATCGTGCGTGAGCCGCGCGCATATCTGATGGATGAACCGCTTTCGAACCTCGACGCGCGTCTCCGCGTGCAGATGCGCGGTGAACTAAAACGTCTGCAGCATCAACTCGGGACCACGACGATCTACGTCACACACGATCAGGCGGAAGCGATGACACTTGCCTCGCGCGTCGCGGTCATGAAAAAAGGACGCCTGCGACAGTTCGACACGCCGATGAATATTTACCATCACCCGGCGAATCGTTTCGTAGCGGAGTTTGTGGGAAGTCCGAGTATGAACTTTATCGAAGGAAGGATCGATAACGGCGCGTTCGTCGGCGATAGCATGCGAATTCCATTGAACGAACCACCGCGCGGGAATTTAACGTTGGGGATCAGACCCGAGCATGTTCAGGTGTTGACTGAACCGCACGAGGGCGCGATTCCGGCGAGCGTGTACGTCACGGAGCTGATGGGAAACGAGACTTTTGTGTTTCTTTCAGTTGGAACAAGCCGGCTAATCGCGCGCGCACCGGCAGACTTTCGCGCTGAAGTGGAGAGTAAAGTCTGGTTGCGAATCGCAATCGAGAAAGCGCACTTCTTCGATCCCGTTTCGGGAGCTGCATTGTCGTAGAGTCGCTAAGAATAACGAACCTCCTTGGAGTGCGGCGGCCTGGCGCCGCTTTGTTCTCGATATAGCGTGATCGAGGCTAAAGCGGCGCCAGGCCGCCGCACTCCAAGGTTTACTCCGGTTCGCCGAGCACTCTCGCCAGCGTGGGCCACATCCTCGTGGCCCATAACTCATAACCTGCATCCGACGGATGAAATCCGTCAGCGGAAAAATACTCCGGATGCGACGCAAGCTCTTCGGTGGTAATCGAATAGATGTCGAAGATCGTGACGCCGTGCCGATTCGCAATCTCTTCCAGCTTTTGACTGAACTGAACGATCTGCTGCTGATACGTGCTTCGCATCGGACCAGGTATTCGGGGCGCGCTCGAAACGTCGGGAAGATTTGTGACCACAATCTCAGCCGTGGTTTTCTCCTTGAGTACGCTGAGAATCTGATCGTAGTTTTTGGCAAACTGGTCCAACGTCAGTCCATGGCCTATGTCGTTAATGCCGATACCGAGCGTCACAATGTCGGGCTTTATCGCGACGCCCCGATCCAACTGGCCTCGCAGAACATCAGCCGTAGTCGATCCGCTCACACAAAGATTATTCAGAGTCGACCCCGGACGGCGTTCTTCGAGACGCTTGAACAGACGCGCCACGTAGCCGCCGTTTCTTGCACCCACGCCGGAGCCGGTTGAGTCGCCCAGGGCGACATAAACGATTGGACCACTTCTCATCGGATTCAAACCCTCGGTCGTTTTCGAAACCGAGTTCCCGTTATTGCATCCCAGTGAAAGAACAATGAACGCGAAGGCGCAAAAGAGCGCCGTGGCGCAGGCGAAACGCGATAGTTTTTTGTTCATGTAATGAGTAGAAACACGCAGATTTGGCCTTGACTTTACCTCAACAGCAGCTTATCGTGCCACGCACTCCTTTGAGAGCCGGGGCCGGCTGAAGAGTAGCACTCCCTTCTGCGTGCCTATTTGTGTCTCAGCAGCCACATTGACTGGAACTAAATTGTGATCAACTCCTGATCCTCCCAGAGCTCTCTTCGGGAATCGATCCGTTTTAACGCCACGTACAGTACGAAAGGAACCCGCATGAAGAAGATAACTGTAGCTACCTCTTTACTTATCCTGATCGCCCTGCTGGTGTCTGCCCGCTGGGGCACAAAGGCAGTCGATGCTCCGCCTGATGACGCTCTCGGAACGCCGGATACCACTCTGGCGGTCGCTCTTTCACTTGAAGACATGGTCAACCAGTCAGACGTGATCGCGATCGGAAGCGTACAGGACACGCGGAGCGTCTGGGTCGATCGCAGTCTCGTGACGATGGCGACAGTTTCGTTAAGCGAAACTATCAAGGGAACCGAATCGGGAAGTCTCACCGTAGTGCTCCCCGGCGGTATTGACGTCAATCGCAAGATTCCAATCGCTATGTCCTATCCGGGCGCGCCCCGACTTACCCCGGGTGAAAATGTATTCCTCTTTCTAACTGCCGACACCGAACTCGCCAACAGCTATGCCGTGGCCGGTTTCTCTCAGGGCAAATTCTCGATAGTGAATGACGAAGATGGGGTGCCGGTGGTATCCCGTGACCTCACCAACCTGAAACTCCAGGGCAACAACGGAGTCCGTCGGGGTGGTGCAAACGTAACTCCACTCGACAGTTTCAAGGAACACGTAAGAGGTTACTTGAGAAACGAATAACGGGAACTACCGAGAAGATCCTAGGAGGACATAATGAAGAGAAAATTCACTGCAATCTTGTTAACTACATCCATGATCCTGATGAGTGCCGGCGCCACGCTTGCCGGCGGACCGTTTGAGAGCGTTGACCTTACGAACGCCGCCCCTTCACCAATAGCCGGTCATGTGTTGGCTCGCGTCATTCCGATCAAGTGGGACGCGCGAACCATCCCCGTTCCGTACCGCGTCAATAACACTCTCGACCCGGTTCCTAATCCGCTTGGCGCGCCATTTTTGAGTGTTGCCCAGGCGAGCGTCGGTTTACAGGCCTCGCTTGATGCCTGGAATTCGATCCCAACTTCCTTCATCAATTCGCAGATTGTCGGAACGACCAATAACCCGGGGTTAATTCGCTTCGACATGATCAACGAATTGACGTTCCGCTCTGCGGCCGGTTTTACCGCAATCGCTTCTTCTCCATCCACTAACCTGATTCAGGACACTACTCTCGCGAACGGCGACGACATCGATGGCGACGGCGATTCCGATGTTTCATCAGCGATTACCGTCATCGGGGACGTTGATAACGATGGCGATCACGAGTTTCCGGCAGGTTTCTACAAAGCGGGAACGATTCTGGACAATGACGTTCAGTTCAATACAAAAGTCAGCAATGGGTTCCGCTTCACAATCGACGACGCACAGGCTGACACCGTTGGTCGCTCAGTAGACCTCGAGTGTGTTGCGGTTCACGAGTTTGGCCACTCTATCGGTTTGTCGCATTCGATGGACAATCAGACCGGCCTTACCGACGGTCATGGCGCGACGATGTTTCCGTTGATCGATACCGGTGACCCGGCGGCTGAATTAGGCCAGGCAACTCCGGATATCGACGATATCGCGTGGGCGGCCTTCACTTATCCCGAAGGTACGGCGGCATCCGGTCCTGCGGCACTTCAGGCGGGAGACACGGCATTCGCCAGTGCGTTCGGACTGATCAAGGGCGAACTCCGACACGGCGTCACCAATCAGCCAATCGCCGGTGGTAGTGTCTACGCCATTAACTGGGACACCAACCAGAACACGGTAAGCGCATATACCGGTACGGCGAATCTTTCGTTCAACCCGGCTAATGGAGGCTTGTTCTTTATTCCCGCCGCCAGCATCGGCCAGGCAATTGTGAACGGCAACTACACGATTCCCGTTCCGGCAGGCAACTACAGCGTTGGTGTGGAAGCCGTCGATGGTAGCCCCAACGCGGCCGGCCAGATCAGCTTCACAACCCAGATTGGAAACTTCTACGGTCAGCAAAACTTCATCGAGGAGTTTTACAACAACAACGCCGAAGCAGCGATTGAACGCGATCCGGAACAGGACAAAAACGTTCGCGTGAACGCCGGTGCGACGAATGCGGGCATCAACATCATCACCAACAACGTGATCAACGTCAGCCCCTTTGGTGCGCGGACCAACATTGGATTCATCAATCCTACGCCGAATGGTTTTATCTACGCAGTGCAGTTTCCGGCTTCGGAGATAAGCGCCCTCAACGGCGGGAATCCGGTCCTCCTTCAGGCGGGACTGTTCGACAGCACCGTAGTTGATGCATCCGCTCCTGTAGTTTTCGCAAAGGCAATGCTAGCGACGGGCGTGGTTAATCCGGACACGACAGCCACTATTAATCTCGCAGCGCCGCTCGCCAGTTCCTTGACCTTCCTTGGCCAGGAGACTGATTTCTCGCCGTTCTTCTTCAAGAACCCGCACGATCTCAGTGAGATTATCAGGCTCGGAATTGCCAACGGGTCGATTCAGAACCTGTTTCTGGTCATTCAAATTCCGGCTGCACCGTTCACCGGAGTCAGCAATCAGCCTCCGCTAATCGGTTTGAGCAGCCAGGCGCCAATCCGTGGGCGGTCATTCCTGTCCACGAATGGCGGACTCACATTCAATCGGAGAAACGATTTCAATTTCCGCTTCTCCCTGATTGCTTCGCAACTTCAATAGCCGAGTAGTGGTATTATGTCCGCCGGTTACACAGACCTTGTGTAACCGGCGGATTTTCCTTTAAGGCACTGGCAATGCAGCAATACGAACCCGAAGCCTGGCGCGACGACCAGCAAGCCGCTGGTGACCCTTCAATTAAGGAAACGTGCCGTCTTCTGGATCTGCTCGGCCGGATTAACTACAGGATTCTGAGTGGCAACAGGGTTTATGTAGAAGTCGGAGGGGTTGTTTACAAAACGATTTACGGTGGTTACTGGCGCAGCGTCTTCACCGGCATTGAACATTACCTGCTTCGCTGCGAACAGGTGTCGAGCGCGGTTTGGAAAGAAGAGACCACCACCCCCGTCGATCTGCCCATAGCTTATTCCAACGGCGGCTGGACCACCCAGGGTCATTCGCTTTCATTCATCCTCAATCGCGATTAACTTCCGCCATCACTTCTTCAAGCGTCTCCAGCAACTGATCTGCATCCGTTTTTGAAAACGGCATCGGCGGCCTGATCTTAAGTACGTTGTGACCTGGTCCATCCGTGCCGAGTAGAATTCCACGCTCGCGCATTTGATTCACGATGCGGGTGGCTTCCAGTGTCGCCGGTAAGAGATCGCGCACCAGCTCGACACCCAGAAACAGTCCCGAGCCTCGCACGTCTACGATAATCTCGTGACGCTGCTGTAACGCGCGCAGTCCGGTCAGCAACTGTTCGCCGACGTGCAGCGCGTGCTCCTGCAGCCCCTCATCATGAACAACTTCGAGAACCGCCAGCCCAATCGCGCACGAAACGTTGTTGCCGCCGAAGGTGCTGAAAAATTCCATGCCGTTGGCAAACGACGAGGCAATCTCCCGCGTTGTGATTACCGCGCCGATCGGGTGTCCGTTGCCGATCGGTTTGCCGAGTACGACGATGTCCGGAACTACTCCGTACTTTTCAAATCCCCAGAAGTGCGTGCCGATACGCCCGTATCCGGTTTGCACTTCGTCGGCAATGCAAACTCCCCCAGCCGCGCGTACCGCCTCGTAAACCTTCGCGAGATAACCCTCTGGCAGAATGATTTGTCCGGCGACGCTCGGCATCGATTCGGCGATAAAACCGCAGATCTTTTCCGATTTGCCTACGATATCGATCACATCTTGCGCATCCGCTTCACGCACCGGCAGACGTGCTTTATGAACCCATGAAGGTGGACCGTCGCCGCCCGGACCGTCATGTTTATAAGGACCGATGTCGATCAGCGTCGTGGTGTTTCCGTGATAGGCATGCTCGAGGACGATCAGATCGCGTGCTTTTGTGTGCGCGCGAGCGAGACGAAGCGCGAGTTCGTTGGCTTCACTGCCCGAGTTCACAAAAAAGCAGACTTGCAATGGTTCAGGCAACGTGGCAGTCAGCTTCTCCGCATAGCGCAAAATTAGTTCGCTTAGATAACGTGTGTTGGTGTTCAGCACCGCCATCTGTTCTTGTCCCGCCGCAACCACTCTCGGATGACAGTGACCGACGTGCGCGACGTTGTTGTATGCATCGAGATAGCGGCGGCCCTCGTCGTCGTAGAGATACTGCATTGAACCGCGCACGATCTGGATCGGCTTCTCATACGCGATGCTCAGATTACGCCCCAGCAGACGTCTTCTCTTTTCCAGCAGTGAATCGATCTGTGTCATGCGCGTAAATCGTCGACCGCAAACAGCCGTGGCAAACTCTCCACGATCGCTTTCTGGCTTACTTGCAGATATTCGTTCTCCGGTCGCTGTTGTTGATGGTGAGCAGCGATGCAAATACTCATCGCAAGACGCAGAAGCACGAGCCGCCACAACGCGTCGACTTCTTCCGGCAACAGGTAAAACTCCTGCGTGTAACCGGCGACCACTTCTCTTGCAGCGCTGAGAGGATCAAGCTTACCAGGCACAACGTATGCGATCGCGATCGCCAGATCGCCGGCGGTGTAGCTGTAAACCATATCGCCGAAATCGATCAGGCCGGCGACGGTCAACGTTTGTGGATCTACGAGTACGTTGTAATCGTTCGCGTCGCCGTGAATAACGCTTCGTCGCAGCTCGCCCGGAGGATCGAAGCAGCATCTCAAAACCTGCTCGCGCACCCGTGCGTCCTTCACGAAGTGACCGAATTCGTCGAGCACGCGATTGCCGTTTGCCAAGTCCCAGTGAAAGTCGCGATGCGCCGCCGGATGATCGAAATCCGCGAGCGCGCGAGCCAATTGGCCGAGCTTGCGGCCGAGATCGCGCAACAATTCGGGCGGGTGCGGTTGAATTTCGGCCATCGGCGTGCCGGGAAGATAGTGGACCATGCGAGCGAAGTGAGATTCGCCGGCGGCGCCTTCTACGGCCGCCAACTCCTCGCCCGACGGCGTCGTAACGAGTTGCTGGCAAAATGAGACGCGCTTGGCTAAGTGCTTCAGGATAAAGTTCTGCGCGTCCAGAAGTTCTCGTGATTCGAGCGAGTTGGCGATCTTGAGTACAAACTTTTCGTCCGCGCTATTCGTTAAAAGAAAATTCTGATCGCGTTCACTGGGCAGCGGCTGCGCGCTTCCGCGAACGCCAAAATATTTTTCGGCAATCGCGACCGCCGATTCAGCATCGAAGACAGGCGTGTGTTCCAGAAGACTCATGTTACCGAGGATGTTTGACAGGATTGCACAATTTACCGGATAAAATCACGAGTCAGTGTTGCAGATCCTGTAGAGCAGAACAATGACTCAACTCATCTCGACAATCGCCATTGCCATGGGCGCCTCATGGGTGTCCGGCATAAATCTTTACGCCAGTGTTGCGACGCTCGGTCTGCTCGGAAGATTTGGCGGCCTGGAACTACCCGGTGAACTCCAGGTGGTGACGAGCTGGTGGGTCATCGGCGTGGCGGTTGTGCTGTACGCGATCGAGTTTTTTGCGGACAAGATTCCGGTCGTCGACAGTACCTGGGACGTGATTCACACTTTTATCAGAGTGCCTGCCGGAGCAGTCCTCGCGGCGAGTGCTTTCGGCGACTTTGATCGAAGCATTCAGATGATCGCACTTTTACTCGGGGGCGGCCTCGCGCTCAGCTCTCACGGCACAAAAGCCGCGACTCGCGCCATGTTGAATGCGAGTCCGGAACCTGTATCGAATATTGTGGCCAGCGTCGTCGAAGATATCCTCGCGATTGTTTCCATTGTGTGCTCGGTCTTCCTGCCCATCCTCCTATTCGTCATCGTGGGCACAGGTTTAGTAATATCCTTTCTGGTCTTCAAGCGAATTCTTCGATTCTTTCGGCAAGTCTCAAACAGTCTTCGACGATTGTTTGCGCCTGCCACGTCATAGTTTTTTCCAAGATCACGCAGATCATTCGGAGGGCGACGAATGCTTCGGTCCAGTGGCCTTTTATTCCTGACGTTTCTCATTTTGGTTGTTCCCGTTCAGTCGCAAACTCCGGATCCGGCGTTCTACAACGGAATGCGTTATCGACTCGTCGGCCCAGGACGAGGCGGACGCGTCACGACTGTTACGGGCGTTCCGTCCCAGCCAAAAACGTTCTACATGGGCGTCGCGAGTGGCGGACTATTTCGCACGACGGACAACGGCGCCTCGTGGGTGCCGATCACTGACGGCAAAGTTCCGCTTGGCTCAACCGGCTCCGTAGCGGTAGCCGATTCCGATCCAAACATCATTTATCTAGGCACCGGCTCCGACGGCGTGCGCAGCAACGTCTCGACCGGACGCGGCATGTATAAATCGACGGACGCCGGACAGACCTGGAAGTTTGTCGGTCTTTACAACGCCGGACAGATCGCCGGCGTCCGCATTCATCCGACGAATCCGGATATCGTTTGGGTGTCGGCGGGCGGCGACATTTTCAAACCAAACGACGAACGCGGCGTTTTCAAAACTACGGACGGCGGAGCAACGTGGCGGAAAGTTTTGTTTATATCGGACAGCGTCGGCGCGATGGACGTCGAGTTGCAACCGGGTAATCCCAACGTCGTTTATGTGTGGATGTCGCGTCTCGAGCGCAAGCCCTGGACGATCATCAGCGGCGGGCGTGAAGGCGGTTTTTACAAGAGCACTGACGGCGGCGAACATTTTACAAAGATCGCGAATGGACTTCCTTCGGAGTTGATCGGTAAGGGCAATCTCGCGGTAACCGCAGCGAATCCGAATCGCATCTACGCGCTTATCGAGGCGAAACCCGGCGGTGGTTTTTATCGCTCCGAAGACGCCGGACAAACCTGGGCACTGATCAACTCCCAGGGCTCACTGATTCAACGCCCGTTCTACTACACAACTCTCGGTGCGGATCCGTCGAACGCAGACGTCGTTTACGCCGGCGCCGAAGGCTTTTTCAAATCGACCGACGCCGGCAAAACGTTTGCGCCGATGCGCACGCCGCACGTTGACAGTCACGACATCTGGATCAATCCCAAAGACAGCCAGATTATGGTCCAGGCCAACGACGGCGGCGCGAATGTGTCCACCGACGGCGGACGCACCTGGTCCACGCAAATGAATCAGCCTACGGCCGAGATCTACGGCGTCTGGGTCGATAATCAGTTTCCCTACAAACTCTACGGCGCCCAGCAGGACAACACGACCCTCATCATCTCGAGTCATGCGGAACCGTTTTCCACAACTGACTGGCGTACCGGCCCGGGTTGTGAAACTGGTCCAATCATGCCGCATCCGCTCAATCCCGAGATCGTCTACGGCTCGTGCAAGGGTCAGTACGGCGTAATGAATCTGAAGACGGGGCAGGAGAAGAGCTACTGGATTGGCGGGCAGTCGTTGTATGGAAATGCCGCGAGTGATCTGATCTACCGGATGCAGCGCGTTTCCCCGATGGCTACGTCGCCGCACGATCCCGAAGTGCTTTATTACGGATCGCAGTTCGTGCACCGCACGCGCGATAAGGGAGTGACCTGGGAGAAGATCTCGCCGGATCTCACCGCGCGTCCGGAGTGTTGCCAGGGCATCAGCGGCGAGCCGATCACACGCGACGTAACCGGGGAAGAGTTTTACAGCACTCTCTATGCAATCACAGAGTCGCCGCTCGAAAAGGGAGTGATCTGGACCGGAGCCAACGACGGGCCTTTCTACGTGACCCGTGACAACGGAAAGAAGTGGACCAACATCACGCCGAAAGATCTGCCGCCTGGCGGGCGCGTGCAGTTTATCGAGGCGTCGCCGCATCGCAAGGGTTCGGCGTATTTCGCCGTTTATCGCTGGCTGCTCGGCGATTATCACCCTTACATCTACCGGACGAATGACTACGGCAACACCTGGACCAGGCTTACGGACGGCAAAAACGGTATTCCGGCCGATTGGCCCACGCGAGTCGTGCGTGAAGATCCGGATCGTGCGGGATTGCTTTACGCGGGCACCGAGTTTGGGATGTTTATCTCTTTTGACAACGGCGCGCGTTGGCAGCCGTTTCAGTTGAACCTGCCTAACGTGCCGGTGACGGACATCAAGGTCCATCGCAAAGATTTGGTAGTTTCGACGCAGGGAAGATCGATCTGGATTCTCGACAATCTCACGTCGCTTCACCAGCACTCGCCGCAACTGAAGACCTCCGAGACGCATCTTTTCAAACCGCGTGACGGATATCGCACGAGAGTCAATCCCGCAAATCTGGGCCCCGTCATTGAATACTATTTGCCCACTGCGACGGAGAAGGCGGTGACGATCGAGATTCTCGACGCCAAAGGAAAGGTGTTGAATTCCTACAACAGTGAAACGCCTGTGCTTCGTCCCGACCGTCCCGGTACGGCTGCACAAGCCATGCCCGGCGTGGGAACCGCCGGTCCGGAATCGCAACCCGATCCGGAGGCAGCGCCTACGCGACGTGCCGGACCGCCACCACGCGTGACGAAAGTTGCCGGTATCAATCGGTTCGCATGGGACGTGCGTCATCAGGCCGGAGTTACCCTGCCGCCGGGTCAGTACCAGGTGCGACTCAAGACCGGCAACGTAAATCTCACTCAACCGTTCAATGTGCTGATCGATCCGCGCGTCGCCTCGGACGGCGTAACGGTTGCCGACTTGCAGGAACAGTTTGAGCATAACCTGCGGATGCGGGAGATGGTCACCAGCGTCAATCAACTCGCGACTAGGCTCAGGGAAGCACAGAACCGTTTGCGCAACGCGTCAGGAGACGATGCAAACACAGCCGCGCGTGTGGCGGAATTGTCGGGTAAACTACTGACCGAACCGGTGCGTTATGGCAGGCCCGGACTTCAGGCCCACATAACCTATCTCGCCGGTATGACCGCCAGTGTCGATCAGAAGATCGGGCGCGATGCGGTCGAACGTTACGCAGTACTGAAAAAGGAGCTCGACATGCTCCAGGCCGAGGTCGACCGCGTTCTGGGACCGGGAACATCGACACTCGGCGCCGCGCCGGAGTAATCTGTATAGCGTGTTCAGCGTGCCCCTTCGTAGCGCGCTCACGTCATCCCCCGTATGAAACGCCGAACGTTCCTCCAGTTGTCGATACCCCTAGCGGCAGGCTTGGCTCTGCCCGCTTGCAAACGGATCGTAGGATCAGTCGAAACTCGCGTCTTAGCGCTTGTTCTTCGTGGCGGCCGCTCGTTCTTTAACGGCCGCTGGCAGACGATGGACGTCGGTATCACCGAGGCCGGTAAACTTCATTTCGGAATCGACCTTCGCGCCTCCGAATCCATTAACGTTACCGGCCGCGTCGTGTCGCCGGGATTCATCGACATCCTCGCCGACAACTCGACCTCTCCCGAAACTACCTATTCGATCTTCGAGAAGTACAAGGTTTCAGATGGCGTAACGACTGCTTTGCAAATGCACGGCGGCAGCGTTGACGCAGGCGCGTACTATCGCCGCTTCCAGCGTCTGCCACACTCGATCAACTACGGCGTGTCGACTTTTGTAATGGGCATCCGTGCTCGTGCCGGCGGCAAACGACTCATTGAAAAGAATCTCGACGAAGGCGCGCTCGGCGTTTCGCACAGTCTGGAGTATCAACCGGCGTCTTACGCGGAGATGCTGGAGTATGCGCGGCTCGCCAAGAAGTATGACCGGCCGTTGTTTTTACACTTGCGTTTTTCGTCGAAGGAGAGAGAGCTGGATGGTGTCGACGAGGCAATCCGGCTTGCGAAAGACACCGGCGCCCGTGTTCATATCGATCATCTTCACTCAACCGGCGGAACGTTTCACATGGACCAGGCCCTCGAGCGGATCCGCACGGCGAATTCGCAGGGTCTTACGATCACCACGTGTGTCTATCCGTATTCTTATTGGGCCACCTATCTTTCGAACAATCGTTTTGGACCAGGCTGGCAGCAGCGTTACGGGCTTTCGTACAGGGATCTGAGAATCGTAGGCAGTGCTGAACGACTCACGCCACGCACGTTTGCTCATTATCGAAAGACTTCAGCTCTCGCTGCGGTTCCTGAAGGCACGATGCCTTTGGAAAAAACTGTAGACCTGGCGCTTAAAGAAGACTTCTGCATGATTGGCTCCGATGGCGGAATTCAGTTTGAACCGCGCGCTAATTCTCATCCGCGCGGCGCTGGTTGTTTTGCAACCGCGATTCGTCACGCGCTCGATATCGGCATGCCGCTCGAAAAGATTCTCGAGAAGATGACGTCGTTGCCGCGTAGCGTGATGCTGCCCGCAATGAGAGAACGTGGAGTGTTGGAAGAAGGCGCGACTGCGGATCTGACGGTTTTTGATCCGGCCACGATTCGCGGCAATGCCACGGTGGAAAACCCTAATCAGTTTTCGTCAGGAATCAATCTCGTGATCGTGAACGGCAAGATCGCGTTCAGAGACGGCAAGCTCGCCGCAAAAAACGGCCTACCCATCAGAGCTTAATCTCTTTACGTCTTTGCGCCTCTGCGAGGAAACTCTTCTTACAACAACTTCCCAAGCGCATAAGGCAACATCTTTCGCCACCACGGCCAGTCGTGGTCCACATCGGGTCCCCAGAGGTCGAGTGTATGCGGGATACCTTTGGCGTTGAGAATGTCTGAGAGGGCGCGGCTGCGTTCGGGAGCTTCGTAATTTCCCTGACCGGACATGATCAGGATCGAGTCTGCCTTTCGCAGCATCGGAAGATAGTGATCGTCGTTGAGGTTGGAAAGATAATCGACGGGGTTGTTGAAGTAGACGTTGTCGTCGTAGTGATTCTTCAAATAGGAACGCACGTCGTAACTGCCGCTCATTGCAATCACGCCACGAAACAGATCGGGATGTTTGAAGTAAGCATTGACTGAAAGAAATGCGCCGAGACTCGCGCCGGTCGTCAAAGGGCGGTTCTCGCCGTCGCCGCAGTCTTTCCGGATCAGCGGGAGGACTTCGTCAGTGATGTAGCGATCGTAGAGTGTGAGTAATTCAGCTTTCAGAGGAGCGGGCATTTGTTCATTCAACAGACTGTAGCGATTGACGCTGTTGATGGAATAGGCGCGCAGTTTCCCTGCTTCGATGAACGGCTTGATGGCGTCGACGAGATAGAAGCGTTCATATTCGAGATAGTCGGCGGCGGCCGTGGGAAACATGAGGAGCGGCGGCCCGTCGTGGCCGTAAGCGACGAGGGGCATTTCGGTATTCAGGTTTGGACTAAACCAGGCAGTGGTGCGGCGTTCCATTCGAGACCTTTCGTTAGGGGATTAGGCGGCTGGAGATATTCTCGCAGATTGTATCGGAGCGCAAGTTTGCGGGGCGGGTGGGTGACGAGGTTGACATGGTTGACGCTCTCCGACCCATCTGCTATAAAAACGCTTCGCGCCCTGACATGGTTTTGGTTGACTATGTGAGGGCGCTTATTCCGCAGTAGCTCAATGGCAGAGCATTCGGCTGTTAACCGAAGGGTTGTAGGTTCGAGTCCTACCTGCGGAGCCAGATAGGACGAAGGTCGCTGGAATCGGCTCCGGCGGCCTTTTTTCTTTGCCAAGTCGTGTTCGTAATTGCTAGTAGATCAAACGGTTGGCGGAACGTCGCGGTAAGAGTGTGGTCCTTCCATATCGAGTTCGAACACACGAAATTGAGCAATTTTCGTTTTTCGCTTGAATCTTGCTGTTTATAAAGAAAATAGGCCTTTTTTGAGAGTTCTAGTAAGCGAATACCATCTTGCACGTAATCATGTGCCGCCTCTTGGTATTCGGTAATTTGATCAGCAAGTCGCTTCTGTGTCTGTCGCCACTCTCGTGACTTTCGCTCAAAGAAATCCGGTTCGATAAAACCGTCAAGCCGATCATCGTATAAGCGATCAAGTCGGTTCTGAATCTTCGTTTGTTCTTCCTGCAAGCGCGTGATCGCATCTTCTCTGAAACGCTTTTCGTCTGCGTGGCTCTGATGCAAAGCCTCAACGATCCAATCCATAACTTGAGCGTCAAAGACCAGACCTTTGAGTAAGTCGGCAAAGCACTCGTCCAGCACTTCTTCTCGCGTGTAAGGTTCGGGGCATTTTCCTTTGTTGCCTGTGCAATGGTAGTAAACGTATTTGCCTTTCTTCTTCTCAGCTACAAGTGCGCAGCCGCAATGCCCACAGTTCACAAGCCCTGAGAAAGTAAACTCGTGTTTGGCTACTTTCTGTTTGGTCGAGTAGCGTCCGTCAAGAATCTCCTGCACACGCTCATACAATCCTGTTGAGACTAGCGGCTCGTGGCTGCCGCGATATGTCTTGCCCTTCCAATCAAAATCTCCTGTGTAGAAACGCTTTCGCAGCAGATAATTGATGTTCGATTTCGACACTGGCTTTTTTAGGTGTCGCGAGACTAAACCCGCGCTGCAAGCTCGCTCGGTCACTTCAGCTAAGGAACATTGGCCCGTGGCGTACCACTCAAATATCTGTTTGATGATCGGCGCCATTTCAGGATCAGGCTCAACTATTCGCTTCCCGTTCGGCCCCATCACGTTTTTGTAACCGATTGGCGCAAAGGACGGATAGATCGACTGCTCGGCCTTTTCGAGCATTCCCTTTTTGGTTTCCTCAGAGAGATTGTCAATAAAGTTCTTCGCCATTAGAACTTTGATACCGTGCATGAACTTCTCGGATGATCTGGAATCCTGCGAAACTATGACATTCTCTTTGACAAAGTGGATTTCCAGATCGAGCTCGTCCACCGTAACGTAATCTTTAAGGTTGCGATAAAGGCGATCCGTCTTTTCAACCAATAGCACGCGCACCGATGACCGTTTGAGGAACTTGACCATTTCCTCAAAGCCCGCCCGACCTGGCTTCTTGGCCGTTTCGACATCGACGAATTCACGCACCACTTTCAGCCCTTGCGACTTGGCATATTGATCGAGCAGCTTAAACTGAGCCGGAATAGAAAAGCCTTCCTTCTCCTGTTCCTTTGAAGAAACCCTGCCGTATTTCACGGCGTCTTGTCGCGGCGTTGTGTGAGACTTAGATTTGCGCATGTCGGGGCCTCGCGTTAACTAGATTTGTGATGTAAGGCGCGGGATTATACATTAGAGGGCCAGCTATTGCCGTTGTTATTTTGCTCATATCTGGACACTCACTAATGCGATGAACACTGCTTTGCTTTGTCACCTTCCCTGTTGCTAACCACTACTCCGACAAACGTTCCATAACTCACGCGTTCGCCTGCTTGCGGGGTCTGAAAAATGATCGTGCAAGACTCATTAGGCACGTCATAGCGATGGGCCAAAATGCGGATGTTAAGGTTCGAATCACGCACTTTATTTGCGGCACTTTCATAGTTCAATCCGACAAGCGAAGGTACAGAGGTTTGCGGCGGTCGTGAAGCTCGTTCTTGCATCACGGATACGCCAAGAATGGAAAGAGCGATTGCAGGAAGCACCACACAACACATGATGATTAGCGCGATAAAAACCGTAAGCGTAATGATCAGCAAGCGCTTTCTACCTCGGATGTAATAGCCCCACAGGACGCCAAGAATGAATCTCATTTTCAGTCTTACCTTTCAAAGGAATTAGCGGTTATTGTCATGCAGACTTTGCGAAATACGAGTCATCTTGGCCGCCGCCCTTTTTCTGTTGCTCATTGGTTTCCCACTCCAATAAAAGCGTGAAGAATCCTTTGACGTTTTCAAGTATTGCTCGCGCATCTTCGTCCGACAGCCGATGGGCGTTGCGCGGCTGCCAAACTTCGAGCGTGCGATCAATCAGATTGTCTTGGGACTTCTTCATCAGAAACCACAGAACGCTGCAACGTAGACCTGAACTCCGTAGAGCTCGGGACCGCTCGGCTGCGGCTGATGATCGACGTGTGCAGTCATTCTAAAAACCTCATTGGGTGAGGATTCTTCGTTGGAGAATCAGTCCGCCTAGATCGATTTCAGGGGCTTCGATCTCAAGCTCGGCGGCTTTTGTTGGAGTGGCAGCTACTAAACACCTGAGATTCGTTTTCAGGTTGTGTTAATGGCGACCGTAAGGGGTCGGAAAAGGAGAGCAAACTAAAGCTGGTTTGCGCCGTTACTGAGAGCCTCATTTTCGTCGGACTCGTAGCGGCCACTTCCGTTTGCGGCTTTGAAGCGCCAAGGAATGAGGTAGCAATAAAGCTCTGGGGTGTTAAAGTAGGAAGCCAACTCTTTTACCATCGCTAAAGCCTCATTCCAATTAACCTTGCCTTCGGCTAATGCAGTGTTACTTGCGTCGTCCTTATATTCAGGATCAGTTTGCAAACGTGGCTCAACGAGATCACCACGAACGAAATCGAGTAAGGCCCAGTTGCCGGCATAGGTTTGCGCGGAAAGGTTGTAATGAGCGATTGTGAACATTCTCAAGCGGGATAGGTTTTCCAATACGGTTTCCATATCCTCTGTGACACGGCGCATCTGCGCCATTAAAACTGAATCCCTGTCCGAAGCAGGATCAGCGCCGTCCTGGGTGTTACTAATCTCTAAGAGGGGTACATTTAATCTCTGAGAGATAGCGGCGAGAGTCTGATTGATGGGTGCGAGTTGTTCGGCCAGTATTTGCTCGTCCAGTTTGCGTATCGGGGCAGCGGTTTCGGGTTCGTCTGTGTTTTGACCTGAGAGACGCATCGTAATAGCCCACTCATGCACAATTTGCCGCAAAAGCTCTGCCGGAGTGGTGCGTCTACGGCCAACGGTCTCGGAAAAAAGCACATGGTCTGCCTCCCACAGCCTTGTTGAAACTGTCTCGTCTGAACGCTCCTTGTTGAAGTGCGCTCGCTTTTTCAATTTGTTCATAAACGACTTTGGACCACCTTTTGTGGATACGTAAATGAGGATAACTCGCAGCGTAGAAGCAAGCCGCACAAAGACCGTGCACGAGTTATGCCACAGAAGATTGGCCCAAGTGGATCGCCAAGTTGAGCTAGAGAAAGTGCTGCGCAAGAATTTTGGCGGAGGTTAAGACTGTGTAAATGCGAGGGTTACAAGTGAGGGTCCGGATTTCTTGCGCAAGAGAACTCGTTATGGCCTCAAACAAATTGCAGCGCTGTAGTCGCGGAGCACTGTAGCGTGAAGCGTCAGTCAAAATAATTGCATGAAGCCGCATGCATCACCTGCCATGCGATCACGGTACTCAGCGGGATTGTGTAACAGAACTTTGGGATGTGCGAAAAGTCGCGCGTCAGCGCGACAATTAGCTATTTTTCCCCTTAGCGACAACGACAGTCGGCTGGGTGCCTGACCGCACACCCGCAGGGCCGAAGCGAAGCGGCGGACTCGGAGCGAAGCGGAGAGTTGTGCGGGCGGGCTGCCGACTGACGATCGAGCTAAAGGGGAACCGCAGCCGAAAACAGATAGGCAAGGGCTAGATGCGCTTTGTCTACGTGTTTACAACCATTAAGCCCGTAAGCGTAACATCGAGAGGAAGATCCGAGTTAGATTGGCGTCAATATTGAGTTTTGTAGACAAGTTTAAAAACGAGACGCGTAACTACACGCCAAAGCATGTAGTTAACGGGAAAAGAAGATGAGCAAGCACAGAATCTTGTCAGCACCGAAACAGAGGAGATAAATAAGGCAGGACAACACGAGCCAGCAAGCGAGTAGCACCGTCAGAAGCGAACCTGTGAGAGGAACTGCGAGCGAGACGAATCAAGGAAAAAAAGGAATGGAAGGCGAGGCGTATGATAACGGCAATTATGTTCGGGAGCGCCGCCAGGCGCTGTAGTGGGGAGAACATAATTTCCCGTTATCAGATGACCGTCCTTGTTGAGGCGCTTTTTGCCGAAACCCTCTTGTTCGAGGACAGTCGCAGACGGTTTTCCTGCGGCGTCCGAGAACTAAATGCTGTACATCTTTGTAAACGCGTTAAAGTGTTGCGCCTGCGAATATAAACGGCGTCTATCAGCAAACGTAGACGCGACAGCCCCGAAGCGGGGGTGTCGTGTCTCATTTAATCAGGTGCGCAGCACCTTCTTTATGTTTTCTCTCGATTGAAGTCGTAGGATTGTAGCGAACGTGTGACTAGGAGGATCTTATGTGAGCTGTGTGGCGTCTGAGCGTTTGGGGAAGAAACACCTGTGCGAACAATGTAGGATGTGAGGGCGGTGTGCGGTGGTGGCGATTACTTGATGGTGAAGTCCAGCAAGATCACGAACAGAGAGAGTCTTGATAGATCAGAGGATGCCCTAAATAAATAGGAACCTAACTGGGTGGCTATGCGGGCACATGCACCATAAATCCCCGTCGCTTCTCTGTCCAATCTTGCAGATATTCTCTCAACTCTTCTTCGGTGTAATACTTGTACTCTCCCGGAATCTGAAAAAGAGCCATTAGCGAGTTGCGGGTATAGGGAAAACCCTCGCGTGGATAAGACCAACGGTATTCCTCACGGTTCAACTCCCAGCACAACATATCTGCGGCTTGAAACGGGGTGATTTCTGTGCCGTTGGCGCTGCTCTTTTCAAACGTCAGCGAGCCATCTAGAAACCTGTATTTTTCCCGTAGCTTGTCATGCTGGCAGATAAACCGATGTGTGGTCAAAACCTCATTCTGAGACTCATCCCCGTATTCAAACACATACTTGATCGACTCCTGATACTTGGCAGCGATGGCCCAATCCGTAGCGGCCTCAAAACATCTAAAAGCACAAAAGGCGTAAGGACTGCCAAACACCTGTCTGGCCTCAGGCTGTTCCTTGATAACGCGATCATAATCAGCACGGAGTACTGACATTCCCAAACCATAGACTACGTTGGCGCTGATTATGTTTATCAGGCGGGGAATTAGTTTGGCTCTTTCTTCATCTTTCAGGTTGGTAAAGATGCCCTTCCTTGCGACGAACTCATTCATGTGGAGATATTCAAGCCCTAATTCGTCTAATGCCTGTTTCCACTCCACATCGAAATGACGCCACTGTTTTGGAGTTGCGAGGTATCCCGCGACGGTCACGGCGATTGATGGTCTGCCCTGCGAATCAAGACTGGTATGCGTCCCACCTGCATCAAGGTAGCCCCAAGCCTTCACGCAGCCCACCACCAATTTGCTTTCGTCATAGTCTGGAAAGATAAGAAGCTCAATTAAGACCTCGCAGAGTATCGCAGCAACTGGAAAGTTGTTGACTCGTAATTGGGAATCAGAACATAGCCAAATAGCATCGTCAAACGTTTCGGGAGTTCGAGTCAGTGTCAGTGAGAGTTCACGGAACAAAGTTATCCGGTTCGGGTAAGGTTTTAGCCAAAATTGCGACGCAACTGCGCCACTAGGCGCAGTTGCTTCCCGGCCCAAAAAAAAGCGCCAGCCGAGTGCTATTTGCCTCGGCTGGCGCGGTTCATTCTCAGGGGAATAGTTATGGTGTCACGGGATCGATTTGGGAGCGTCCGGCGCGGATAATTTGATCGGCAGCGCGGAAGATTTTTTGGGCGCTCTTTTCGGGTATCGCTTCGGCATTAAACCCGCTCCCACGGCTCAGCCAATTTTGAATATAACCTCTGCAAAACTCTGCTCCGTCAAGACCCAAAGATTCGCAACAAAGAAGCGCCACCGATTCCGCTTCCACTTCTCGTAGACTGCGGGGCGTGGCTTCTCCGTCCGCGAAATCTCCCTCGTCGCTGTGAAGAATGGCGTGACCAAGTTCGTGAAAAAGAGTCTTAAAAGGCAGTTGCGCGAGTGGGTTAATTGCGATCTGCCGGTTACGCGAAAAGCCCTGAATATTTCCGTTCGGGTGGTCGAATGGAACGCGCTCAATACCCAGAACTTTGATGGCTTGGTCGGCATCCCACTCCGGGACCGTGATTGGGTCAACTTCTTGCCCGTCAGTCTGGCTCAAAGTGAACCAGCGGGCCTTATAGACAAAGCTGGTAAAGGTGTGTTCTTCGTCTGAATCTTCCTCGCGGCGTTTGCACGTGATCGGCATGCACAGACTCAGCGCCCGTTCCCCCCGTTTCACGAAACGGCCTAAGTCTTTCCACTTCGGAAAAGTGTTAATTGGGCCGGGCTGTAATCCGCGCATCTGACATTGCACAAGCGCGAGAATTTGATTCCCTGTCGAATAGGCATGAAAGGCTCTATAAGCTTTCATGATCAGACCTGGCTTAGTGACGGCTTCGATAAGTAGGGCGGACCACTTCGGGATTGCGGGTGATTGGTTGGCGTGACTTTCCATTGTCGCGAGCTCCTTTTCGGGTGACTTATTCGAGCGAAGTTCGCCCTTGCAGTCACTCCAAAAACCGGAGGCGCAACGCGGTGGAGCACTTAAAGCGGAGTGTCGAGTTTGGAAGTGTTTTGGCCGATGGGATTTGAAGGAAGATAGCCGTTAAGCCTTAGGTGGACGGCGGCGCGGGGGAGTCCTGAGACTGAGCAAGTCAGCATGTCGGGTGTTCAGCATATAGCTCAATTCCTGATAGGAAATTCCGAGAGCGCGTGCGGAACGAGTAACGCTCCCCTTATTAGTCTCGAGCGCATGTTTGATCAGGTCATGTTCGAGGGCTTGTATTTCTTCCGACAAGTTTCGCCCGGTAGTGACATTCTTGTGGTCCATCACGGCTAGCCGTTCTTCCATTTCCTGAAACGCCGCCAGTGCGGCTTCTGCCGCGCGATTGCGAGAGCCGATCTTTTGAGACAGACTAACAGCGCGACGGAAAGCAGAAAGCGCCATGCCATAGTTTTCGAGTCGAGCCAAAGCCCTTCCGAGGGTTGTCAATGACTCAGCTAATTCCGCTTGCATGTCGCTCTTTTCCAAAGTTCGCACAGACGAATCGGCAGCTTTTTCGGCCTCAGCGTTACGTCCCTGTTGGAGAAAAGCGCGGGCGCGAGTTTCATCAACCTGGGCCACTGCGCCTTTGTCTTTTAGGCTCGTAAAGATGCGGCGAGCACGGCCTAAATGCTCATGTGCTTCTTTGAAAAAATTGATCTTGAGATATAAAAAGCCGAGATTGTTTTCAACGTTCGCACGGTAACGTTTATGGTCTGCTTGTTCAAAGTGATAACTCGCGGCGGCGTATTCGACTAAGGCGCGATCAAGATAGTCTCCAGGGCCTTCCGACTCCCAAAGATTCTCAAGCGCATCTCCGAGAGTTTGGTGATAACAACCGGTGAGTGTTTGGTTGCTGATCTTCTCAAAAAGAGCGGAGTTCTCCGTAAGGAAGCGTATTGCTTCGTGGGGGCGACGTGCATATTGCTCAACCATGGCCAAGCGCTGTATGGCTCTAGCCTTTAACTCGATCTCATTCGTCAAATCCGCGAGCGCGAGTTTTAGAAGATCGGACGCGTTGTCGTATTCGCCCGTGCGCCAATAACTCAGAGCGAGTTCTGTCTGCGCTTCGGCTATCTTCTTTTTGTCTCTTTGCGACTGAAATATGGTGAGGCTTTCACTGATCAGATCCCTGGCTGTCTGCTGCGCGTCTTTGATCTGATTACTACTCCCGATTACGCCCGTCAGCGCTCCCACCCGCAGGAGGACTTCCGCAGCGGTGCTTCGGTCTAAGCCTTCGAGATTAGGACGCTCGCCAAGGCGCGGCCACAAACCGCTAAGCAGTTCCTGTGCTTCCTCATATTCCCCTCTGTTCTCAAAGTCTCTGGCGAGATCGCAGCATAGCTTCGCCCGTCGCCCCACACTGAGGTTTGGGTTTACGAATTCGCGCAAGAGTGAGGCCCGTAAAGTCATGTGAGAGCCAAGTTTCGATATTGATTCGAGTTGATTGGGAGGAAAGCGGCGCGGCTAAATCTAACGCAATCCGTCATGCTCTTGCAAGAAAAGTTGCTGTGAACTAGGGTGCGACGCAAAAGTTTTGCATTACTCTCAAAGATGCAAAAGTTTTGCATTTTCTTTAGGAGGCACCCAAAGTGAAAAGTTTACGCCAAACGTGCGCCGTCGCGGTCCTAAGCATGGCGCTAGCCGTTTCTGCGTTTGCTGGTCAAATAGGCTCTCCCGGCTACGTACCGCCACCGCCGCCGCCGAGCGAAACATCGACCTCAACGTCCAGCATCGCGACGACCATAATCCTTACGATCGTTAGTTTGATTCGGTAGAGGATTGCTCTAGTTTTTGCTGCGGAGAACAACCCGCATCCTGCGCGGGAGTAGTAGGAGTGTGTCTCTACTGCGTACGGAGAATTTTGCATAGTTTGAGTCTTGCGCGAGCTGTGTAGGATGCGTAAAAGGTTTCGCTGTGCCGTTTGGCCGGAACAGTGAGGCCGCGAGCAAGAATCCTCAGGCCATAAGAATTCTGCATGTCGAGGACAGTCCGATAGTAGCAGGCTTAGTGCAGGAGATTGCCGAGCACGAAAGCTGGGAGGTTGAAAACTGCATCGACGGAGACGCAGCACTGGAAGAACTCGTGGGCCACGCGCAATACGATCTCCTGCTGGTGAACTTTGAAGCGCCTGTGTTGAATGGACTAGAGCTAATGGAACAAGTTCGAACCATGCCTCATCGGCAATATATGCCTATTGTGATGATGTCAGGCACGCTCTCTGAAGCCGTGGCACGTAAGGCTGGCGCAAACGCATTTCTACGCAAGCCACAGGACATTGGGCTACTCGTAGAGACCATAAATCGTCTGTTGGATCTGAATGCTTGAAAGCACGTTGAAGCCCTCGCGGTGAGATCCGTCCGGGAGGGACGTGATCTTTCACTCTGAGCCATTCGCGTGGCGGCGCAAACGTTATCGCGAATGGCTCTGCGGGGCCAGTAGGACACAACTTTTAGAAACCGCTCTCGTGGCCACCGAAATCCTCCTGGGGGCAGAAGCCACTCGCGAATGTTGGGCAGCACGGACGCGTGCTGTCGCGAGTGGCTTCGGAGGCTTAAAAGATCCCCCACGCGTAAAGATGGGGCCGACAGAAACGACAGGATTCCCATGGCTGTCGGCCCCGTCTAATGCTTTGACATTGCGGCACTGGAAGATGCGAGGCGGTGACAAACCAAGCATCTTTCAGAACGCAGAGCCACTTGCCTAAGAGGGGGTTTGCAAGTGGCTCTGCAAAAGGACTCGCCATAGTTAATGAGAGGGCGTGGCGAGAGGGCCGACATTACCCGACCGCCCAGATCATGTCGGCCCCTAATTTTGAGATCCCGCACTAGACTTTTTGGCGACGCGGTAACAATACACGCCCATGTTTTCGATTTCCTCGTTGGAGCTTTCAGGATCACGCGGTTGATGGTTTCGCCCGCGAGCTCATCAGCAAAACGGCAGCGCCGCCGCAAAAAAAGGTGCGCAAGCAAAATCACAGGCGCTCGTACTCCTCACCTGCGCGCTCGAAGTCAGGGCTGAGACATTCAGAAAGTTCGAAAACCTTTCCTGAGTTATTTCCTTTTTCAACGTTGCATCCGGCAAAGGTTGAGGTCCCGGTTTGTGGATAGAAATTCTCCAACAGCAATAACGCTAAGTCGATAGACATCCAATCTCCACACTTAGCGGTAAAGAAGCCCAGGCCATTGAAGGCTTGGGCTTCTCGAGTTTTGGGGTGAGGCTCTAATTAATCGGTCGCGTGGTTGGCTCGGGTCGTTCTGGCGAAAACTTACAATCGGGGCGGTCTCCCTTGATACATTCGCTGTTTTGCCATGCGTCGAGCTTCGGCGATCTTCACAATTTCTCGACTCACCGATTGGTCATCATCGTCGACGTCCATAACACTTCTGCGATCCGCTAGACCAGCCGGTCCCTGACGACAAGCACACGGCTCAAATGATTGACTCGTTCCTGCCGCCGGCATAGGCAATAACCCGTCGGCCGTGACGTCCCCGAGTAAGTCGAACCCCATGTGCCCTCGAAAGTCTTCGACTAAGACATAAAGGCAATTTTTCCCAACACGGAAGCCTTGCTTGGTGGAGCCGGACAAGGGTGTCCCCCAACTCCAATTGCCCCACGAAGGTCCAATGACTTGATTCACTTGACTGTTAAGCCATACTTGAATCGTGTCATCTGCGCGGACGCGTGAGATAGTCAGTTTTGCTTCCTTATATCCTGGTAGGAGACAAAAACATTTTCGGAAAATTGTGTACGCCGGATTGTCCGGGCTTGTCCCCGGCGCGCTTGCCGCGGTAGGTCTGGGACCGATCCAGTTTGTAGTACTAAACGGCGGCAACCAGGGAGTCCCCAAAATATTTAGGACGAATGACGGCCCTACCGGTGGGCTTGTGGTGGGATATGAGGCGATGTTGATCCAATAGTTATCTGGTGTGCCTGTAACTGCGGGATAGGCGCTAAAACCAGAATGGTTATATCCGGTGTTTAGCTTAAGCGTGGTTGTAGCGAGGGTGAGATTGCTAGCCAGCAACACCGTTGCGAGAACTGCAATTAGATTCACGTTGCGAAACATTTGTTTCTCCTTCGGGAACAGATTTGCACGCCGATTTGCGTCCATTCGTGCTTGCATCTGTGAGTGACTCTCTCGTGGAGAAACGTAACGCTGCCGCTGACGATTCCTGGATTAAATTCACATTTTGTGGGCTTAACTATTTAGATTTCCGATTGTGTTATCGATGTCAATCCGTGGCGTGGTGCGTTATTCGAGCTGTCTCAAAGCGCAGGGCGGCTGGGATGATTCACTTAACAAATGAGAGAGCGACCGAGGCGAGAAGAGTATTAGAACTTCGGCGTATGCCTTGAGTCCTTTTCCAAGGTGATCTTATCCGGAACCGGCTATAACATTGGACGGTGGTCCAAGACGTCACAAGTGCCACGAACAAACAGATTGGCGAAATGGGTCGCTCTTTATTCGTAAGGGAAACGAAGGGCTAACATCGCTTCCCGATTCTATCCAGATCAGGATACACATAGTTAGACGTCGGAAGCGCTACCCTTGAGCCGCTCAACCAACATCGGAGGTCTGAATGCGAAGAGTCACAGGCATCGGCGGTATCTTCATGAGCGCCAAGGATCCGAAGTCGCTATGCGCTTGGTATAAGAAGCACCTTGGAATAGACGGCGCCGCATTGTCGGTCGGCAGTTAGTTAGGCGACGCGTATGCGACATCTCATCAACGTGCGAGAATCCGATCTGAATCGTCAACCGACGTTTAGTTGGGATGCCTACGTTGACGTCCTGATCCAGACGCGTTGGCAACGGAGTTCGCATCGCGCGGCGTTCTTTTATCCGTGCCCTTAGCGGATAGAGATGATGACGGTCTCAGAGGTTTCGTGGTCAAGGACATTGATGGTTATGTTTGTTTATCGGCAATCATTGAGCATAAGCGGCGGCAGGCACGCGGCGCCGCCTAGGTCGCACGTTTCGCGATCCTGAATCGATCAACTTGCCGGACTAAAGCACTTCTTGCAACTGTTGCAAGCAACTGAGCATCCGTCGTTGGCGTCAATTCTGTCTCGCTCCAAAAAAAGAAAATCTTTAATGTGTTATCGTTCTCTTTCTGGCAAAACCGGCAAGTTAACTTCAGGGAATAACTTCCTATGCGCTTTCGATAGACCCTACGAGTCCAGGCTCTGCCAGCATTTTCGTTTATTTCTTTCCGGCGGCATTCAGCGTCTGTAAAACCTGATTTCGTCCGAAACGTTCTGTTCACTTTTCTCATTAACAACTAGAAAAGGATAAGAGTTTGCTTTGTGCGTTCGTAGGACGCCACGCATGACCCGATGTCATCAATCTCCATAGTGGGCCCGCAGTAACTGATTCTTTCCGCGGTGCTCGCCACCTGCACGGAGTTGTTTACTCCATCGTGACACGCGGCGAGACTGCGGAAAGAATCCTATTCGTTGGGCGGCCTCGTTCGTGGCCGCTCAAGTTAAGGAGACGTCGAAATGCAAACACAAGGATCGAGTGTGCGGCGGGTTGTGCTGCGGCGCGCGCTCGCCGTCGTCGAGTTGTTGGTCGCGGGCTTCCTGTGGTTCCTCGGCATCGCCATTCTAACGGGTCCCACCCTCCACCATATGGACTTTAGTGTGATGGCTCGGTTTTTGATATTCTTCGGCTTTGTCGCAACGGCCGCCGCCGTCACGGCGTGGTTGGGTAGGCTGCGGTGGTGGATCTGGCAGGCCGCGGCGGTGGGGCTACCGGTGGTCACAATAATCGGGCTCATGCTATGGGTTAACCTGTTCTAGGGCGCCTACCTGCAAATCATGGGCGGCGTCTTGGTATTCGGCAATCTGATCGCAACTCGCTTCTGTGACTGTCGCCACTCTCGCGCCTTCCGCTCAAAGAAATCCGGTTCAATAAAACCGTCAAGCCGATCATCGTATAACCTATCGAGCCGGTTCTGGATCTTGCTTTGTTCTTCTTGCAAGCGCGTAATCGCATCTTCTCTAAAACGCTTCTCGTCTGCGTGGCTCTGATGCAAAGTCCTCAACGATCCAATCGATAACTTGATCGTCAAACACAAGTCCTTTGAGCAGATCAGCAAAGCACTCGTCGAGCACTTCTTCGCGTGCGTAAGCATTTTCCTTTTGTTGCCTGTGCATTAGTAGGGACATCGCGCTGCTGCTTTATAGGGCCATCCGATTCCAGCTTTACTCCTGGCGCGGCAACTCTCATCGCAATAAAGCAGTGTCTCCAACAGGGTCGAAAAAGGAATACCGGACGCTATTGAAAGGTTGGATCTGGCGAAAGACTCTTTACGAGGAGCGGAGAAAAGTGTATTCGAGAGGGGTACTAACCTTCCAGTCAGTAATGATTCAATAGCACCCTTGGTAAGATAGTAGCCAAAGCACGACAAGTAACTAAACTACAGGGGGAACCATGAGACGCATACTGAGTACATTCACTGCGCTCACTCTTCTAGTTGCGCTGGCAGGGTGCGGCAAAAGTCGGGACGCCGCCCGCGCCCAGCTTGCGCAGATGAACATTGCGTATACCGAGAAGGCTTTCATAGATAGCGCAAGACAGGGTGATGCCACTGCGGTAGCCTTATTCATAGATGCTGGGATGAACCCTGACACGAAAACCAGCGCGGGCCAGTCGGCGCTCGAAGCCGCGGTGCTGGCCAATCAAGTCGACACTGTCAAAGTCCTGCTCGACAAAGGCGCTGATGTGAACGCGAAGAATAAGTCTAACGGGACGGCTTTGATGAACGCTGTCTGGAAGGGGCATGCCGAAATCGTCGGTCTGCTGCTGGCCCAGGGCGCTGACCTCGAAGTCAGAGATGATAGAGGCATGACGGGATTGATGTTTGCTGCCTGGGAAAACCGCACCGATATCCTGAAAGCGTTGCTCGAAAAAGGCGCCAGTGTGGATGCAAGAGACGAGAACGGCTGGACCGCCATGATGAGGGCAGCAGTCAAGGGCCACACCGAAAGCATGCTGATATTGCTGGAAAAAGGGGCAGACGTAAACGCTGGATCCAGGGAAGGTGACACTGCGCTGATACGCGCAGCACAAGGAGGGCACATCCCGACCGTCAAAGCATTATTGGAGCGAGGAGCGGACATAAACCGGCAAGACAAGCTCGGTAATACGGCCTTGCTGAAGGCAGCTCAAGAGGGTCATAAGGAAATTGTCAGTGTTCTTTTAGAGAAAGGAGCGGATTTAAGTGCTGTCGACAGCGAAGGGAAGACAGCATTGGAAGTAGCAAAGGACCGGCGACGGACCGAGGTAGTTCAATTATTAAAGAACGCAGAAGCCGCGCGATAGCCCGCCTCGCAAGGGCAAAAGCATGGACTCAGTCAACGTAAACATCAGTGATGTCTGGCCCACCTTTCGAACGCTAAGATAGACGACAAGATCCGCCAAAGGAAATCTATTGACAGTGTTCCCCGTCGGTGATAAATCACACGTCGCAAATTAACCTCGTATTGCTCTCAAGTCCCCGACGCTTGAACTTTTTCCAAGTGTTAGCTTGGACCCTCCTAGTCCCAGAACTGCGAGAAAGCCGTCTTCACTTTCGACTTCTCTCATTGTTGTTAGCTTCGTTCGCAAATGTGGGCCATAGTGAGCCTGCATTCCAGTCGAACCATCTCTGAGCTGCGTCAGCACACAACCAGAGGGACCTTTACCCCTGGGAGCAGCTGCGCGACTCAGCAACTCACAATCAGCTTACCTATTAGCTAAACGGCAAGGAGGAGTTATGAAGAAAAAAGTTAAGCTAGCTGTAATCGCTTTTCTGATAGCGTTCGCAGTGCCGATGGTCCTGTCGACCGTCGAATCGTCCTCAGAGTCCCAACTGCTAAGCACCGGGATGACCAGTGCTGATTATCTTCTAGCCGACTACAAAGCGTGGGAGGCCAAGTATTTGGAGAATGGCGGAGACCGGAATGTGATCATGCCGATGGGCTGGTCCAAAGGTCTCTCTACTGAAAAGATGAATGCCTCTGCGCAGGTTACGCTAAATCTCATAGACGGGATCGTCTCGGTCCAAGCCGAAGGGCTCTCCAAGGGCGAGAGCTGGGACTTCTGGCTGGTCGACAATGGTCCAGGAAGCAGTGTGACACCCGAGGCGGAGGATGCGATGGTCCGCGTTGGCAGTTTGAAGCACCAGGGGAAACTCGCAAAGCTTGAAGCCAACCTCGGAAGCAAAGCATTCGTGGACTTCGACCCTGACCTTTACGTCGTAACACGCGGGGGCAAGAATCCGGCAGAAGAACGAATTTTGGTGGGAACGACGACGCTCTTTCACCGTCTCTATCAGAGCGGCCGGCGCGGGGAGTTTGGGAAACTCGCCGATATGGATTTGCCCCGTCCCGCTCCTGCGGAGCCCGCCAAGGACAGCGTGTGGAATAGCCTGGTCGAGAGCGTGATCCCGACGGCGCACGCGGAGCTAGGGATAATCCCGGATGGTGGGGGCGGCGGTGAAGGTGGATCGCTGACTAACCTTGAACTCCTGATAAACCAGGGAAGGACACTTTTTTTCAGCGAACTGTTCAACGGAAACGGCAGAACTTGCGGGACCTGCCACCGTGAGAATGAGAATCTCGCCATAAGTCCTGAGTTCATCGCGACGCTGCCGGCGAACGATGCGCTCTTTGTTGCTGAATTCGACCCGAATCTTAACCAGAGTGCGTGTCCAGGAGGAACGCCATGTTTCGAGAATCCAGTGCTAATGCGGAAGTTTGCGTTGATACTGGAGAACCTGGACGGGTTCAAGGACCTCGAGAACACGTTTGTTATGCGCGGCGTTCCCCACACACTCGCCCTGCTCCAAAACACTCTGTCGCCAGCCCCGGATGGAACGAGCGTACCACCGAATGAGAGGACAGGATGGGGCGGCGACGGCGCCCCCGTCGGTACGTTCACACTTAGCAATGGAGCGATACATCAGGCCCAGGGATCCCTCAGGGATTTCTCCATAGGTGCGGTGATCCAACATTTCACGAAGACCTTGCTTCGGCGAAACAACATTGACTTCCGCCTGCCGACCAACGCTGAACTGGATGCTCTAAATGCGTTCATGAGATCCACTGGACGCCGGGCTGATCTTGTTCTCGCAGGGCCGGGGGCACTAAGCCTGAAAGGAGAAGTGGCAAGGGAAGGTCAGCGGATCTTCAATAACGGGGGAGCCGGGTTCCCAGGCGGTCGCGGAATTCCACCAGGCACAGCCAACGGGGCAGGTAAGTGCTTTTTCTGCCATTTCAACGCTGGCGCAAGCGACTTTTTCTTCCCCGAACAGAACGCAAATTTCAACACCAACGTCGAGCAGCTCCCGTCTCAGCCAGCCGATCTGGTCATCCCTGCCCAGAAGAATCCGGCTGACGGAGGCTTCGGGACAGGGGCTCCGCCTGCGGGTGTTTTCGGTATCGGTGACGGTACATTCAACACGCCGGTGCTGGTCGAGGCCGGTGACACGGGCCCGTTCTTCCATAGCAACGTGGTTAACACGATTGAGGAGGCTGTAAACTTCTACAACAGCACTCAGTTTAATACCGCCCCGGGGTTCGGCCCGCAAGTTGGAGGTATAAATCTCGAAGCCACTGAAGTCGCGGCAGTCGGCGCGTTCCTTCGGGTCATCAACGCGCTTGAGAACATCCGGTCGGCCATCAACATCGAAACTCGCGCTAGAGCCGCGTTGAAGCTCAACGACTCGGTGGACTTGCTCAGGCTGTCGATCTCTGAACTCGAAGATGCGCTTGATGTCTTACACGGCGGGGGCTTGCACCCGGAAGCTCAACAGAAGCTGCGTCAAGCCATAGCACTTGATCAGCAGGCGCTGGTAACCAACAGCCGTTCAGCAAGGCAAGCCCTGATCGATCAGGCTATTGCATTGAAGGTCGGCGCGCGCACCGATTTGCGCAATTAATCCATCTCTAGAAGCGCAGTCTGCGTTGTCGCAAAA
>CAVVSJ010000004.1:0-1339290 GCA_963750925.1 uncultured Acidobacteriota bacterium
TCATAGCCTGTTCTCCTTCAGGAATGGAAGTTCGTTTAACTTTGCTTCCAGTACGGAAGCGCTAGTGAATTTATTGCCGGCCGCGTTGCAGAGTTGACCCTTTGAAATCAGAGCGACTCCCATCGCAGCGTCACCGATTCATCGGGACGAAACGCAATCACCATCAGCTTCACGAGCTGTAGCGTGCTTTTGTCTTTCTTATCCGCAGTTCTCACGAGATAAATGTGTCCCAACTTAATGGGTGCCGCTACAGATGATCCTGCCTCTGTGAAAAGTTTGGACGCTTCCTGCAACGGTTGGAATTCCGGCTTGCCCAAGGTCTTGCTTCAGGACCATGATTTTGTCGCCCTGAAGATGTATGGAAGCGAAGCCGGTTCCGCCTCCTTGTGCGTCCTCAAAGCCATTGCGGCTTTTAAGCTCGTCTGCCGTGCCGAGGTCGACAATCGCCCCCAGCCGGTCAGCCTCAAGGCCGGTGACAAGATTGCTACCAGCGAAACTAAGGTCACTACAGCGGTTAACCCAGGTAGTGTTCGTAAACGCCATCCCTTCCTTACCGTCACTGAAACAGAGCGTCCGTGACAGTGGATCAATGGCATACATGGTGAAGATTCCACCACGTTTTTTTGGCTGAGTCGCGCGCTTCTCATCGGGTGCTGACGGCGTTTGAGCTCTCATTACCTGCTGGGAAGTGAATCCGATGGCACGACCAACACGATGAAGAGAAAGTCTTTCATGACCCCAGTTTTTTTACTGTCAAAATTCAAATTCATATCCTCCCCTTTGTATTTTTGGTCTAGTGGGGGAGACCTGCTTTAGTTGATGCTATCGACTAGCCACGTTTGGCAGCGGCACGAGTTCCTGAAACTTCTTGTCCTCAATATGTCGCGCTTCGTTCCGCAGCCGGAGTTCCTTGAAGTAATAGAACGGAACAAACGCGGACCCATACTTGTCGCTGAGCCAGTCGTCCTTCTGGACGTAATTTAGCGGGTACAGATTGAAATCTGCCGAGCACTGGTTGAGCGTTTCCGTTACCGCCTTAACGATTAGAATGTTATTGAGATAGGTAGAATCATCTAAAGTCTCTCGAGCGCCGGTGTACAAAAGCGCGCCTTCGCGGTCCCGACGTTCCCACTCCTTGATGATCTTCAACGCCCTTTCATACTGCCGGGAGTTGATTTCCAAACGCAGTGTGGTTTCAGAGTCGGTTCGTGCCTCTCGAAGATAGTTCTTGTATACGTCGGGAGGAACGGCGCCAAAGGCCCTTTGACCTTTCGCTAAATAGACACCGAAGGCGTCGATTGTGGGAGCTCCTCCTACCAGTTTGATTACCGTGGGGAAGGCAGAGCCACTTGAATCGTAGAACTCTCCCTTGCGGGCAGAGAGCACAATGAAATACCGGTCGGGATCGACCCTGGTCCAACGAGTAGTCCCCATGCCTGGTATTGCGCAAGTGATGGAAGAGTCGTCATAGCTAACGATCTTCATCGTCTTTTTGGTGGCCCCGAAGATCCGGTTCTTGCCGGTTGCCGCAAACGAAATCGACTTTGGTGTGCCGAGATCATTGATCACCTCGTATTTAGCGGTAGCGACCTGCTGCGGTTCCCCCGGCGCCGAGATCGGAAAGAACAGTCACCTCACTCTTAGAGTCGAAACGATAGAGCACTGCTTCTTTTGGTGAGACCTGCGCTTTCCATGTTCCGACGATGTCGAAAGAACAACTCTTCTTTTCCTGGGCCAACGCCGTTCCGGTTGTGCCCAAAAGGATAATGGCCAGTAGCGAGATTATGGCGGTAAATTTCATGATGTATTTCACCCCGGTGCATTTCATGTATTGCCGATTGCCAACTGCCGATTGCCAATTTCGTATGATCGTTTTCAAATTGGCAATCGCCAATCGGCAATCCGCTGTGTTGGGCCAGGAATAGAAGCCACGTGAGCAGCTTCTATTCCTGGTCTGATTTCGACCGTACAAGACCGGTTTTACTTAGCCTTGACGGTTCGGCGCCGCAAACTAAAGCGCGTCTCGGCGAAGGTAGCCGTGTTTCTTGACTACCGCGTTGATCCGAGCCTGACGAGCCCGGATTACCTCATCCCATTCCGCGGGTGTCTTAAACGGATCTGCCCAGGAGATATGTTTCAGAATACTCTTCTGACTGGCAAACGCCTGTGCATGGACGAAGCGGTTGGTGGCATCGTTGACAATCCGGAACGAGCCGGAGTGCATGGCGAAATCAAGGTCGACCCCGATATGGCCCATATTAAAGAGCCTGAAGCGGATCGTCTCGATATCGTATTGATCTCCGGTCAGGAAATACCAACCAGGCAGATCAGCCCCGCGCATCTTGGCATAGTGCTTCAACGCGGCCGGCGTGTCGTCCTGTGGTTTGACCGAGATTGAGTAAAAGAAGAGGTCCTTACCCATGCGAGCTTTCAGGTCACGATACGTTCGTTTCAGAACCTCCGTCACCCGAGGGCACGCGCCGTGACAGTCTGCGTACATCAAATTAATCACGGCTTGCTTGCCTCTGATCAGATCGTCATAGAACCTGACCTCTTGGTTGTCCTGTGTTCGAAGCACCGCATTCGTGAACCTCGCAGCCCCCTGCGATGCAGGATGCGGTGTGAATGCTCCTCTGGAAAATAGTGATCTTCTATCCATTACGCTACCTCCTCACCGCGCAGTTTTGCTTCGTACGCCTCGTTGGCCTTGGCAATAGTTGCGTCGCATGCTGCCTTGGCCGCTGCATCAGGAACAATGACCCAATGCACCATCATGAACGCATCTTCGTGGCCCATGTTATGACAGTGGATCAGGTAATCTCCGAGATAGTCTCGGAATTGCATCCTGATCAGTGCGGCCTCTCCCGCTTCCACCTTGGTTACGTCTTTCCTGCCCGCGGATAGCGGAGGCACCGGAACTTCCGTAAGGACGCCGCCGAGGTTCGCAAATCGCTTGATAATGCGAAATTCCTCGAAGTGAATATGCACAGGGTGGGCCCAGTTGGTAGGTCCGGATGGCAATTGACCGGTGTTATTGTCGATCAACCACTCTTCACAGGTGTTCTTGATGATGCAATGCTGCGGTACATCGACATCGAAGTCACGGCCGTTGATCAAGAACCGTCGTGGAACCGTTCCAATAGGATCGCGATCAAACCTCCACGTGAACGTAGTGGTTGGCTCACAGATCGGCGGATAGGTGCAGAGGGTCTGCGGAATGTTCGGTGTATCGGCTGGGAAAGAGGGCTCCCTTTGTATCACGTCGAACCGCATTAAAACGTTTCCGATGCCGAAGGTTGACGGTAATCCCGGAAACACGTTTCCTACGTTGACACGCTGGCTCCTAACATCTGTGAGATACAGCTGAGTGCCCGGAGCGTACTTCCCGAAGTCGATGATCACGTCGTAGCGTTCAGCGACGTTCACTCGAATCGCGCCCGGAGTATTAATGACGTTTCCTGTGATGGCGTTGGTGTTACCTGCATTTGCGGGGCTGTCATCGACCGGAACCGGATGCTCGAGGAAATTGGCATCAGTGGCGATGCACGTCATCGTTTCAACATCGCCTGTCGTGCCGTGGCGGAGCCTAAGGTCCCACTGTGCCGTTGTCGGTCCAGTAGAGAGAATGCGGAACCGGTACTTTCTGTTCCTGACAGTAAACCTCGGCTGAATCGCTCCGTTGACGATGAACTTATCGCCACCGGCCGCATTCACCATTTCATTTCGGCCTTGTGCATCCAGGTTACAGAACCTCTTCTCCGTAAGGATCAAAGGAATGTCAGTGACACCGTAGTATCCCGGCAGTTGCAGCGAGCCTGAGCTCGGGTGCTCATGGCCCGGATCCGTCCGGTCATAAACGATTTTCATGCCGTTCAGACCCATGACGTTGTTCGCGAGGGTTTCTTCCTGACGGTGATCGTGGTACCAGAACGTGCCCATCTTTTCCCTGGCGTCGCCGACGCCGTTCCCACCAGGGTTCTGGTTCGGAAAAGCCTCGATGCCGGCGTAGACATTCGGGTAGAGATGGTCTTTATATCTGCCGCTTGGGAAAAAGTCACCCGCGAAACCATCGCTCTCTGAGCCATGGTGACCGTTATGCAAGTGGATCGTTATCTCCGGGACACCAAACGTGTTATCGCCGTTCGGCGGCAAGCTGTTCCGGAACCGCACGATGTTGGATTGGCCATATCGACCCAGGATTGTTGGTCCAGGGTACCTACCATTGAACCCCCAGACATAAGACGGACCAAAGTCGGAGTGGAATGTATGCAGGCCGGGCCTGGCTTCCAATTCGGTGGTGATGTGGGCCGGCGTGAACTGAGCCCAGCGTTGATGGTTGTCTCGGTCGGCCTCACCCGCGTTGATGTTGGCGACCTCTTGTGGTTGTGGACTCAGTGGATGGTCTATCGCTGGAAACGGAATCGGTAGCTCATCCTTAAAAGGTGTATGTGGAATCAAGTCTGGGTTAGCGGTGCATGGCGCCAGGGGAATCGGAATTGACTCCTGTGCCTGTGCGGTTCTAGTTAAAATGTTTGGGGCCACGACCGCGACGGCCCCGGCTGCTGCACCTATCTTGAGCACATTTCTTCTGCTGACTGTGCCGTCAGTTTTTTCTACGGCACCCTGCCGGTCTTTTGCCTTCTTTTTAGGCATAGAAAATCTCCTTTCAGCCGTTTGGGTTTGGCCTCTAAATCAAATCCCTAAGCTGGTGGTTTTGACCTTTACTCGAAGAGTAGCTGTGTCGCTCCCGAATCCTGATCTAACTTCCCGACAAAGGCGATCAGTTTGAAAGGCGAGGGCTTGCTGCTGAAACAGTTGAGTAACGTCAGTGAAATTACAGTGAAAAGTTACAGATGTGAAACTTCATTTGTGCGTTGTGCTGAACGAGCCACAGATTACGCTCTCAGTTTTCTTAGAACAAGCATTGATGCTTGGCGTATTTTGTCGTTCGTTAGCGGATTTTGCTCCGCCCGGATTTCCGACTTCAATATATGGTCCGTGGTCCATAATGGTTTATAAAGATGAGAACACGTAAATGAACAGGTGCAGGGACGGCAGCACTGATTGTTTTGCTGCTTGTGCGAGCTGCTGGCGAAGCTTGTCCGGCGGATTACCGTTGCTTCCATTACTGCCGTTACCGCCATTCGATCCATTGTTTCCGTTGGATCCATTCTGATCGCCGTTACTTTTAAAGTTGGACCGATAAATTGCCGGAGAGAAGCCATAAGTCGCTTTGAAGTCGCGTACGAAGTGACTCTCATCGTTCAAGCCGACCTGGAACGCGATCTCTTTCACACTCAGAAAACTCGACTCCAGTAGATCTTTCGCTCTCTCCATTCGCATTAATCTCAGATAACGGATCGGCGGCATGCCGACGTCGGATTTGAAAATATGACAGAGGCGCCAAACTGATAGATTCACAGATTGCGCGAACTCGCCGAGAGACAGTTCGCCACGAACGTCCTCTCGCATCATTTGAATAATTTTTTCTACTCGTTTATCCAACCGAACACCAGAGGAGAGATGGATTGATTGATTAGTCTGCCACTTCATCAATTCATTTATTGTTTCGCGACCTCCGCACCGGACCACGAAAGATTGCTGTCGCACACTCGCCGACTATTCGGCACAGTATTTCAAGGCTTGGAGAACCACTGAACTTACTACAGCAAACTTCTTGTGTACCCGGTGAGGTGAATGTCAGGTTCTGGGACGGACTAACATTTGTGGCAAAACTGAGAGTCGGGCAAATTACGATTTTCAAGTCGCAATCGCAAAGGCAACAAAGGCAAATAGAGACTCCGAAGCTGAGTGTGTGACCTTGGGAGGGCATCTCAATTCGAAGTTGCGAATTAATACTACAAGCAACAAAAGTCTGTCAATGGAGACACAAAATTGTGACTATTCATTCGGCAGTTTTTTGTAAGGCTTTTCATAAATTTTGATAATAATGTGGGGAGAAGTTCCGCAAAGTCCCAAAGAAAAGCAGTCTTTGTGCCTTTGCGGAACATATTAAGAACTAATTAGCTTCCGTCATGGACACAGAATTGCTTCCGAAGTTCCGCACCCAGATTCTGACTGTATAAAGCGATAAGCAAATGGACCTTTTGGCTTGAAACTACCTGCGATCGCCGTCACTGGCTCTTAGCCTTATGTCCGAATTGCTGAACTGTCGCAAGCCAGACATAAGCTGCGGCTTCAGGTCCGGATGTAGACGCGGCTACGTCAGCCGAGAACATGTAAGATGACGAACTAAACTTTGTCGAACGTCATCGTAAGCAGCCAGGAGGATTCTCTTATATGTCATTGATTCGTACGTCTTGTGCCGTAGTTCTCGTAGGTCTCCTTGTTCTCTCCGCGGGTCTGACTTCCGCACAAAAGAAGTCGCGCACCAACGACGCCGCCCGTCATGCGGGTGAAGCGGCCGAGACGTTTACGGAAATCATGAACGTCAAAGAAAAGGCAATTCCAAAAGAACTGCTCGACACTGCCGAAGCGATCGCAGTCTTTCCCGGTGTAATCAAGGCAGCCTTTCTCATCGGTGGGCGTGGTGGTCAGGGCGTAATCAGCCGTCGTGTTAAAGGAGGCTGGAGTGCTCCTGCATTTTTCAATCTGGGCGGCGGCAGTTTTGGACCACAGATCGGCGCGCAACAAACGGATTACATTTTGCTGATTATGAACGAGGAAGGACTCAACGGTTTGCTCAAAGACAAGTTTGAGCTGGGTGGCGAAGCGAGCATCGCTGCTGGTCCAGTAGGACGTGAAGCAGCAGCTTCGACCAATCCGCGTTTGGATGCAGGCATACTTTCTTACTCACGCAGCAAAGGCGCGTTCATTGGCGCAGCTTTGAAAGGCGCGGTGATTAGTCCGGACAACGATCTCAACGAAGCGATCTATGGAAAGAAAGCAGATGGAGTTCTTAAAGGAGCGCCGATGACGTTCAGCCAGATGCCTGCTTCGGTGCGCATCTTTCCGCGCACGCTTGTGCGTTACTCGATCCGTTGAAGATTGATCACGCCAACTCTTGACGGTTTTGATTGTGCGACCTAGAATGCTTCGTCACCTCTAACGGTCGACTTGATCTCTCCAACTACAAGCGGTCAACAATCGGGAACTGCTGAACGACATGCTCCCACGAACGCAGCGACAAAAAGAGATTCTCGATTACATCACTCGTTTTCTCGAACGCCACGGTTACATTCCATCCTACGCACAGATTGCGCGACAGTTTGGAGTAAAGTCTCGAGCGACGATTGCGAAGCATATTGCCGCACTCGAGCGCCGCGGCTTGTTGGTTCGTGAACACGAAGATGGATCGTTTGCACTGAACGTTAAAGTCGAAGACAAGAGCAGCGATCAGCTTTGTGAAGTTCGACTGCTTGGAAAGATCGCCGCGGGCGCGCCGCTCGAAGTTGTCGACGACGAAGAGCGAATTCCCGTCCCGCGTTTTCTGCTTGGACGCGTGAAGCCGGATCGCGTTTATGCGTTGCGGGTAAAAGGCGACTCGATGATCGACGAGCACATCTGCGACGGCGACATCGCTTTGATCGAGAATCGCACCGATGCGCGTGACGGCGAAATCGTCGTCGCTCTTTTGATTGAAGAGAACCAGGCGACGCTCAAGAGATTGTATCGACGTGGCATGAATATTGAGCTTCAGCCGGCCAATTCTCAACTTCAACCACTCACGATTCCTGCCAGCCAGGTCCGCGTGCAGGGCATTTTTCGCGGTCTTCTGCGTCCCAGCGTTTAGAAAATCCTTTGTAGTTCTTTGTGCCTTTTTATTATCGCTGAAGCCAGTTGTCGTCCGGGTATTTTGCGTGTGCGCCGATGAGATGGAGCGTATACGCGTGACGTGACCGAGTTGATCGGTTTTCAAAACTGCGGTGTGGCAACAGTCCGTCCAGCAGGATCAAACTTCCTTTTGACACTTCGAGCGGGACGAGTTCACTTTCCGGCCACGGCTCCGGATCATAAACCTCAAACTCCATTCGGTTATTCTCGGTCCGCAACCAGCGCGATTTCAGACCGCGCCGATGTCCGCCGGGGATGGCCCAAAGACAACCGTTTTCAATCGTCGCATCCTCGAGAGCAAACCATAGACCAACAATATCGATCGGCTCAGTGTAGATAAACGTGCTGTCCTGGTGACAGGTAACTTCACCGCCGATGTTCGGCTGTTTGAAGATATACATCGATTGGACCAGCAGCGAATTTTCGAGTCCTATAGCCGCAGCAACGTCTCTAACTTTCCGGCTGCGCGAAAAACGTTCAAACACCGGATCGAGATCGTGAAGCGCATGCCCGATCTTGTTGATCGATTTCTCTTTCTCGTATTTGAGTGTGCCGTCGGGGTTGAAAGCGTTTTCTTCAAAGAAGAAACGAATCTTATCGCCGGAGGTCAGGAAGTATTCATCCGTGAGACGATTCTGTTCGTGCGTCGAGAAGATCGAAACCACTTCCGACGGATCAAACTCCTGGACCAACTCCTCGGCCCGCGCGCGCAGCAAATCACACTCGCGCTCCTCCACAAACCGTTCGAGCATGAGAAAGCCCTCATCTTTATACCGCGCGACTTGTTGATCAGAAATTTGCATGCGCCGTGTCTCAGCCACAAGAAGGGACAAAAAGCACAAATGATTTTACTAGAGGATTTGTGACTTGTGTGCGTCTTTGTGGTTTTAAATTGATGATTGACTTCTCAACGCATGAGGGGTAAAAAGAGAGCGGTTCCACAAAAATCCGGATAGCGCGCGACGTTCCCAAGTCGCACCTCTCACGCAGCCGGCCCTGTGGTCCATATACCCGACAAACATTCTAAAGAATTCGTTGGCATTCAACGTTTTTAGTGGGCCAGGTCGAAGCCTGTGAAACGTTAGTTGGCCAACTTCTCTCCGGTCGCAAGTCCCAGACATAAAAACTTTGGATTCAATTCTCGGATTGGAATCCTTTTTAGACGCGAGGCTTGAGCTCGGAGAATTCACACACCCCCCGCCTACTTACTAAATCTGCGAATGCGTCGCGTGATGCAGAGGAATGCACGCCGGCAAACACAGATCTATAGCGGAAAGGACCTTCACCATGAAAAACAATCGAGTCTCCTCAATCGTGCGCAGCAGGCTATTTAGAAAAGGCCTGCTCGCAATCTTCCTTCTCGTATGTGTAGCAGTTCTTCTGGGCGTATCCGGGTCGCGGGTATCGTCCCAAAACTCACAACCGCCGCAACCACCACAGGCAAGGAATGATGAGGTTAAACCTGTTGCCCAACTCGTTGCCGATGCGAAAAGAGCCGGTAGCGACTTTCAGACTACGGAAGTTTTTAATCGTCAAACACGTTCTGCCGCCGCCGACGTAGCTCGAAGACGGGCCGTGAAAGCCGGTACTGTCCTTCAGTTGCGTCGTGATGCGCTCGCGGATCTCGTAACCAAAAATGCGCAAAGCCTGACACTGCGTCTGCCGACATTTGGAGGACCTCCGGTGGAGCTGGAGTTGGTTCAGGTCAACTTATTTGCGCCAGGTTTCAAGGTCGTGACCAGTGATTCAAACGGTGCGGCCGTAACCTACGAGCAAGGCGTGCATTACTGGGGAACAATCAAAGACGTCGAAGGCTCGCTAGCAGCCATCAGTATTTTCAAAGACGAAGTGATCGGTACTTACAGCTCGCCGTCAAACGGTAACTTCGTGCTCGGCAAACTCGCCGGCAACAATCCCGGCCGCGATCACATTCTCTATGCCGAGAAAGATCTCAACGGCACGATCCCGGTCGAGTGCCAGATGCCGGACGACAACACGCCTTTCGCTCCCGAGCAACTCGAGGATTCGTTGTCGGCTCAAGTGACGAGATGCGTAAAGGTCTTCCTCGAAGCCGACTTCGATCTTTTTCTAAACAAAGGAAGCGTCGGCGAAACGGTTAACTACCTGACCGGAGTTTTCAATCAATCGGCCGCGCTCTACAGCAACGAGGGTTTGCCGATCTCGATATCGGAGATCTTTGTCTGGACTTCGACTAGTCCTTACAACGGCACCTTCTCGCAGCAACAGTTGAGCCAGTTCCAAAGCGTGCGCACTTCTTTCAACGGCGACATCGCGCACCTTGTCGATCTGCAGAACCAGGGCGGAATCGCCGCCGGTTTCAACGGCTTCTGCAATCCCAACCGATCGCAGAGCCAGTGTTACAGCGGCATCGATCCGTTTTTCAATGACGTTCCGACTTACTCGTGGACGGTCTACGTGTTCACACACGAGATGGGCCACCTGTTTGGTTCGAGACACACGCACGCCTGTGTCTGGAACGGCAACGGCACCGCGATCGATGGTTGTTCCGGAGCAACGGAAGGTGGTTGTTTTCTGCCGGGTATTCCGCCGGGCGGCGGCACGATCATGAGTTACTGCCATCTCCAGTCAGTCGGGGTTAACTTCTCGCTTGGCTTTGGACCGCAGCCAGGAAACGTGATCCGCAACGCGTTCAACGGCGCCGGTTGTCTCGGCACGTGCGGCGGTCCCGGAGGTAATAGCTACACGACGGCGTTTCAGACCGTCTTCGGCTACTTCGTCGTCGCCGAGGGCGGCGGTGGCGGAGTTGTGAATGCCGACCGTACAGGGATTGGACCATGGGAAACATTTACTCTTATTGACCTGAACGGCGGGAGCCTCGAGAGTGGCGATCTCGTGAATATTCAAAGCGTCGGTGGGTACTTCGTGGTAGCGGAAGGTGGTGGCGGCGATGTCGTTAACGCCAACCGAACAGTGCCGGCCGAGTGGGAGACATTCCGCATCGAAAGGGTCTTTGGCTGTTGCGGAATCGGCTCGGGAGATACGATCTCGCTGCAAGCCTTTAACGGCTGGGCCGGAGGCGGTGGAAACTACGTCGTCGCCGAAGGCGGAGGCGGCAGCGTCGTGAACGCCAACCGCGGAGCAGTCGGATCGTGGGAAATGTTCACGCTGCACATTTTCTAACTTGTTGAGAGTACATAGCAGAGGGGATAGCGCTCCACGCAACTATCCCCTCTGCTAATTTGGGCACCCTGGCCCATCACATTCAACTACGGTAACTGCGCGCCGCCCGAACAGAACGTTGTGATCCGAAAACTGGCCGAACGCGTTTGACCATCGGCACTGGTGACGGTGACGCTTCCCAGCATGCCTGCCCAAACCTGCGCGGTGTTGATTGCAGAGTACGGAGGCGACATAGGCGTCGCGTTGGTCCAGGTAAAGTTGTAAGGTAATGCTCCGCCGGAAGCTTTTGCGGTGATGGAGAACGACTCACTGCAACGATTGGTCGGATAGACCATCGTCAAGTTCAACTGACTTGCCGGCTCGAGGCCCGCACGATCCGCGAAGAGTTGCACCCAACGCCCGTCGAATCCGCCATTCGCCGCCGTGTACCACGCGCCGGGAAGCCATGTCCCGCCTTCGTAGTATGACTGGCCGCTCGTGATGGTGCCGGAATGGGCGAAGAAGTCGTGCTGCCACCAGAAAGAGTTGTGCGAGTTGAAGTAGCCGCTGGCCGCGCCGCGTGTCCGCCCGTAGTCGTCCACACCGAATCCCTCGAAGGCGCCAAACTCGTCTCCGTTATAAGGTGCTTCCGAGTTCAGCTCGGCGGAGTAGCTGCCGCTGAACGCCTTTTTATACATGAAGGCCTCGTCCGCACCGACCTGGTCCGCCTTTCCACTATCACGCGTCCACACGTAGAAGCGTTGCAAGCCCACAGGCGTTTCCGCCTGTCCCGCCTCATTAATAATTGGACTCTCTAAAAGCACGTCCACGTATTGGTTCGACAGCCAGTGGATGTACCACGGGTTTGACTGCGCGTGGGTCGGAAGGATGTCGGCAAGGTCCTGCAACTCGTAAGTAATGCGTTTTGTCGAAGACCAGCGCACCGTATCACCGTTATCAACGCGGCTCGCCAGGTTTGACGCTGTCGTGTAACTCAGAGGCTTCGCGGCCCAGGTGTCAACGGCGCCCTGAGATCCTTCAGGGACGAAGACGTAGTGAACATTTTTATTATCCGACGTGTGAAGTTCAACCTTCGCGTCCGAGAGCGAATTGATCTGCGACGCGAGCGTGCTGTAAGGAGTTTGGACGTGCCACAACGCATGCGCGTGATAGCCGTAATCAACGCCGAAGTCCCAATCGCTTTCATCAGCCTGCCAGATCAGGATGTGTTTGCCGGTCGAGGTGTGCATAAAGTTTAGTCCGCCCGCGTCGTAGTAACGGCGGATGAGTTGCTCTTTGTGCATCGTAGCTGCGACGTGACTGATGTATTCGCCGCCTGCGCCCGGCGCGCCGCTCACGCCGCGAATGGCGATTTCGACGCGTTCCCAATCGTGTATGCCGCCGCCGTCTTTATCGGTCGCGTTGTAAACGTGGTAGAGCAGAATGAGCGACTTACTGCCGCCCTCCATAAATTCGATGAGTGCTGTGTAAAGTGTTGGACGAATGCGCCAGCGATCGTAGGCGCTCGGTCCGGTTGCGGAGGCGTTGACGTAATTCGGGACGTTGAGCCAGTTGACGCGGTTGTTTGAGAAGTTGTTGTCCTGGTCGAAGTCGAAGTTGGTTATCCAGTCGCGCCCCTGCTTGCTGTTGTTTTCATCGGCGCGTTTGAGAATTAGTGGGGCGTAGTAGTTGAGGTAAGCGCGGCGCTGGTCGTTGGTGAGGCTCCACGTTTGCGCCGAGGCCTGAGTTCCAATAACGAACGAACAGGCGAAGAAAGCGAGTGAGATGGCGCGGATCCGTCGCATGAAAACAGTATTCCAGCGTAAATCGAAGCGGTATTGCATTTAGTTCAAATCTCCTATTGGTTAGTGAGTGAAGTAAGGCTTGGGGGGAAGCAAGGACTTACCAGCAGATTGAGAAGGGGCAATATAGAGCGGTGTGTTCCGAGTGTCAAAGAGGGAGTAGTTTTTATGCAAACTTCTTTCACTTAATCTCGAAATCCGATTTTGATAGTTCAGCTTGACACGCGCTGGTTTTTCAGTTTACGTTCCTCCCAACCTCAATTAAGCCACCCACACAACTCCCAACTTATTGGCTAAGTGTATTTACTGGTATCCACTTTGGAATTTTGCGCAAAACTGAGGTAGAGCCCATGGAATGGTTAGTACTTGCGATAATCGGGGTGGTTTACGTCATCGTCAACAACCTGGAGCACATCTCGATTAAGTTCAAAGGCGGACGTCCAGAGCCGCCGTCAATCGACGAACCGAAGAAGGAAGATAAGCAGCTCAAGCCGTAAGTCTATCGAGACGAGTTGGTTTCGAGGGAGCCCTGTCTAACTAGGGATTTTCAGATAACGTCAAATGCCCATCTCCCTAAATCAGAGTTTTACTGCGGCTTTTTGGACCACGGAACGTTGTTACTGCGCACGGGGAAAAAGCCTTCCTCGCAAAGACGCAAAGGCGCAAAGAACACCATTAGAAACGCGATAGCGCTTTGCGTCTTTGCGCCTCGCGAGAGAATCCTTCAATGAAAAAAGAGCGGGGCGTCACGCTTGGCCCCCTCACCAAGGTAACCAACGACGCCCCGAGCCCCACACTCTGGGCGGGTGTGAGGCTATCCCGAAAACTTGAGGCGTTTATATCTGCCGGCAAAGAAGCGTCGCAAGATTCCGAAACCGCGGCCCCAATTAAAATTAATGCCAGTCTCTCTGTATTGCAGTCTTCCGGACACACATCGACCCTTCTGCCCGAAAGGCAGTAACGAACCCGCAAACTAAACAAAATCCTTAACGAATACTGATAAGCGTCAGGATAATCGTTATTACCGTACTTGACGCTGTCGCATCGATCGCGGGGACGTTTTCGGTAATCGTCGCCGGTGGCGGTGGGGGCGGCGCTACCGCACCCGTGGGATGAATCTCACCTGCACGAGACACGCCCAAAAGCACGCACGCGAGAAAGATTGCCAATGCCAAACGTCTCATTTTGTCTGTTTCTCCTTCGAGATTGAGGAATGCCAGTCCACTGGCAAGAAAACAGCATAGTGTAAATACATATAAGACTATTGACACGGGATATCGCGCTATGACTAATATCCGGAGCTGACAAAGCACGACTTTCTTACACTCACCGGCAAAGGTTTATCTTCGTGAAGATGGCCTCACCTAAGTTGGAATCCGCGCACCTGCTCGCGAATGACGAAGCTCTGCGCAGTTGTCGGACTGCCCTTGAACAGAAGGACAGAGGCGATTTCGCGGGTGCGCTGGAAACCATGCGGCCCTTATGGAAAGGCGTAGGGCAACGTCCGGAAACCGCCGGACTCGACCCTTCTGTCGAGGCTGAAGTGTGGCTGTGCGTGGGTATTCTGACGAGTTGGATCGGAAGCAGGAACCAGGTTCGCGACGCGCAGGAACTGGCGAAAAACCTCATCACTCAGAGCATGGCTTATTTCGAGTCGAAGGGGGACGTGACGAAAGTCGCCGTTGCGGAATCCGAAATTGCTTACTGCTATTACCGGGAAGGGACGTTGAACGAGGCACGTTCATGGTTGCATGACGCCTTGAACAAGCTGACGTTCGAGGGCGCCGCCAGGGCCAGGGCACTTCTGAAATTGACGACCGTTGAATGCTCGGCTTCACGATTTCACGAAGCCCTCGAACTCCTCAACGACAATGAAGCCCTCTTTCGAAGGATCACCAACCACACGATCAAAGGCGGCTACCACACCGAGCTGGCGATCATTCTTCGCAATCTTGCGAGGACGGAGAACAGTCCGGAATATTTCCGCCGCGCAATCGGTGAATACAAGAAAGCGGAGAGTCAATTTCGGCTGGCCCACAATCCGGTCTTTCGTGCCGACGTCATCAACAATGTAGGCTTCTTACTGTTCAAGCTGTCGCAGTACAAAGAAGCACACAAGCATCTTGCAGAGGCTCGGCGGCTGACAGTTAAGTTTAAAGACAAGACTCACACCGCACAGATCGACGAGAGTCGAGCGCAGGTTCTGATTGCCGAAGGACGACTGACCGAGGCCGAACGTATCGCGCGTCGAGCAGTGTCCGCGTTACGGAAGGGCGGTCACTTCTGCATGATGGCTGAAGCTCTCATCACGCATGGAGTAGCGCTCGCGAGGCTGGGCCGGACGGATCATGCTCGCTTCATTTTTCGACAAGCGATTGAAGCTGCGCTTGATGTAAATGCTTTGAATGTTGCCGGACTGGCGGCACTCACGTTGCTCGAAGAGATTCAGGAGTTGCCGTCTGAAACGTTGCAGGCCTCTTACTGCCAGGCGCGGGAGTGGCTCGCAAACTCGCAAAGCCCGGATATAAAGTTAAGACTGGCTGACGTCGCCGGCCGCGTTGTTGCCAGCATACAAACGGAGTTGAGTACAGACGAAGCGACAAAGATTTTATTGAATGAGCCAGGTGGACTGCGAGCGCAGTTGGAAAAACACGAGGGTGTGGTGATCAAGCGGGCTTTAGCGGAAGTTAATGGACGCGTGACACACGCCGCGACTCTGCTGGACATTAGATATCAATCGTTGGCATATATCATCGAACGCCGGCATCCGGACCTCCTGAAGAAACGAACGCCGATCAGGCGTAGGCAACGGCAGCGGAAGAATGAGAAATGAAAACGGTTACTAGATTATTCCTGTTGAGTTTCGCGATTATCCTCACCGCAGTCACAGCACAAGCGCAAAGCAAGAGCCCGAAGGATCCGTGTTGGTTCATGTCGCTCAAGGATGAGTCGATTCCGTTTGAGATGATCGAGAAAAGACAGAACCGGGAGATGCACGGCTACCCGACTGAGATTCCCCTGGCCGAAGCGGTACGGATTTTCAATGAAGAGACGCAATGTAAGGCTCCATTCAAAGGATACCCGCCGCTAACGGAGAGCGAGTTGATTGCGGCGATTGTGGCTGGGCCGGATTACGGGAAGCAAGGGGAAGTTTGGTTGGCCCAACGCGACGCATTATGGAAGATCGCCTCGGACAAGATGATGCCGAAGGGCGCGCTGCTCGTGGTCGAGAGCGGCGGCCGGGTCCAGGAGTCTCCGCTGAGACCGGAGGGAACGATAGAGGCGAAGGGGATACGGATCACGCTCCTTCTCGGTCTCGAAAAGAGCGAACACGGACACATCGCCAAACCCGAACAGACGCTGATTGTTAGGAAAACGTATTCCATCGTTGAGATACTCAGGTGACTGCCGCGTTGGATCGGCGAGATCACTTTTGGAATCCGTGAGATCCCATCCAGGATCCCCGCAATCCCTTCTCGGATCCGCGAGATTCCTTCTGGGATCCGTGAGATCCCACCTCGGATCTCCGAGATCGCTTCTCGGATTTGGTAGTGTCAAATATTTTGTGTAAACGATCGTTTGTTCTTTTAGGCTCAGACTGCTTTTTCATCTTGATTCGTTATATAGCCAGGATTATTGCCTGGCCGTTTCATTCCCTCAAGCTGGTGGGCTATTCGACCGGTAGTCGGTTTTCGTAGAGGATGGCAAAACGATTGAGCGCGGGTTTCCAGTCGGGCATTGACCTGGTCCAGTTTTTCGCGATGTTGCGCAGCGCCAAATAGAGTAGCTTGAACACCGCCTCATCGTTGGGAAACGAGCCGCGCGTTTTCGTCACTTTGCGCAATGACATATTGAGTGACTCAATCGCGTTGGTCGTGTAGATCGCTTTCCGAATCTCCGGTGGATGTGCGAAGAAGGGAATCACGCGCACCCAGTGGCTGCGCCAGGACTTGGCAATCATCGGGAACTTCGCATCCCACTTCAGGCTAAACTCCGCCAGTCTTTGTTCCGCCTCCGCTTCGGTCGCGGCGCTGTAAATGGTCTTGAGATCCGCGGCCACTTGCTTGCGCTGTCTTGAGCCCACATAGTTCAGCGAGTGCCGCACCAGATGCACAATGCATAACTGCACTTCGGTTTGCGGAAAGACACTCTCAATCGCTTCGGGAAAACCTTTTAGTCCGTCTACGCAGGCGATGAAGATGTCCTGGACGCCGCGATTCTTTAGTTCAGTCACCACTTGCAGCCAGAACTTGGCTCCTTCCGTCTGGGCGATCCACAAGCCCAGCACTTCTTTCAACCCACTCAAAGTAATGCCAATCGCCAGGTAGATCGCCTTGTTTCTGACGTGCCCGCTGTCACGCACTTTGAACTGGATGGCATCCAGATACATGATGGGGTAGACCGCGTCGAGTTGCCGATTCTGCCAGGTCCTGACTTCGTCAAGCACTGCGTCCGTTACGCTCGAGATCAAGGCCGGCGAAACTTCCACGTGGTAAATCTCTTCCAGATGCTGCTGGATCTCCCGCGTTGATAAGCCGCGCGCGTACAGCGAAATGATGTTCTCGTCGAAGCCCGTGAAACGCGTCTGATGCTTCTCGATGATGCGTGGGGCGAAGGTTCCGTTACGATCCCGTGGGACCGCGATCGGCATCGTGCCAAAGCTGCCCTTGAGTGTCTTGGCCGACTTGCCATTGCGTGAGTTGCCACTGTTGTGTCCCGCTACATCGTGCTTTTCATAGCCCACGTGCTCGGTCAGCTCGGCCGCCATGGCCCGCTCCAGCAACTGCTTCGTGAGTTGCTTCAGCAGCCCGTTCTCCCCGATCAGATCCTCGGGCTCTTTATAATCCTTCAGCAGATTGTCAATCAGCTCGTTGTCGATGGTCATCTTTTCTCCTGGGCCAACCTTAACCGGTTAGTCGCTCAATGACCATTTACACAAAACTATTTACACCCTCTCGGATTTGCGCGATCACATCTCGGATCTGCCGGATCCCTTTAGGGCTTCGAGAAAATTCGTCTGGGATTCATAGAATCCTATGTGAACTCTCGAAGATATCGTTTAGGTCCCGAGAGATCCTACAAGGGATTAGCGAAATCCCATTTGGGATCTCTGCAAACCGAGATGCTTTGTGATTAAGGAAGTTGAGAGCCCCGAGCATCCCAGGGCTCTCGGCATTTAGAACAGTCACTGCGGTTCGTGTATCGAAGGCTCTTGCGAGAAGTCGATCGCATCGACGTTGATTCTTTCGCCGGCGTCGGCCCGACGCACAAGTTCGGCGAGCCACGGATCATTTACTTCCAACGCGTACCGGATAACTGCCCGCGACTGTGGATCGATCGTCTCGTCGACTAAGACTGCCTGCGCTCGTTGCTTGAGAGCTTCGACAATGGTGTTGGTCCTGGATGGATTGGTAACGTGAGGTTCGCGCGGTGTTGCGCTACTATGACTAGTCATGATCGTCATCCTTTCGTGTGAAGGTTGATGGTCCTAGGGCTGACTTCGTGTTCGCGCACAAGTCGGCCCGCTTCGTTTTAGTGGGTTGCCGGACTATATCACAATAATTTTCGCTTGTGCTGCGGAAAATGCGCATGCAGTCTTATCTGTTTTGCAGACTGGATGTACGTTGTACGTCCATGGGTGATATGCTTGTCCGGTTAAGAAGGAGAAGATGGATGGCAAAGGCAAACGCAGCGCGGAAAGCTTCGACGCAGAAGGTCTCACGTTTTAGTATTCGTGCATCGGCCACTCAAAAGAGAGTTATCGCGGAAGCGGCTCGTATTAAAGACACAACGATTAGTGACTTTGTGCTCGAACAGTCGCTCACAGCGGCGCAGCAGGTTATCGCCGATCAAGTGCAATTTAGGCTGCCCAAAAAGCAGTGGAAGGAGTTCTGTGACGCGCTCGATGCACCGCCAAAAACGATCCCTGCACTGCGCAGACTTTTAACTAAGCCGGGGCTATTTGATGCCCACCGCTAAAACCCTCACTCCCCCGGTACTGCTAACAAAAGACCACGACCGTAATGACTTCGACTGTGGTGTGCCGGCGCTGAATGACTATCTCAAAAAATACGCTTTGCAGAATCAGAAGAAGCACGCCGCGAGGACCTATGTTGCAACCCGCGGTAATCTAGTAGTTGGTTATTACTCACTTGCCTACGGCTCGGTATCGCTCGAGGAAGCTCCCCAACGCGTAAAGTCCGGGCTACCCAGACATCCAATTCCAGTGATTCTTCTCGCCCGGTTGGCCGTGGATTCCGCTGAGCAAGGACGCGGTTTAGGCCCGGCGCTGCTTAAAGATGCTCTACTTCGAACGATACAGGCGGCGGAGATCGCTGGTCTACGGGCAATGCTCGTTCACGCGAAGGATGATTCCGCTAAACGCTTCTATGAGAAGTTCGGCTTTGAGCCATCACCAATTGATGGATATCATCTGTTTCTGAAGCTTTCAGATATTCTTTCGAGTCTTCGATAGCATGTTGATGACGGCCGCATTTGGACTGCACTATAGCGGCCAAAGTCGTTTGGATTGCAATAAGGTTTTTCACTGCAGAACCAGCGTAAGGATTCCCAAACCAATTCAACTTGGTTACAAGCCATGATCGCTCAAAGAGCAACAACAAATAGACCAATATCAGCAGTACGCATGCCCGCGACCAGTTCAGGCTATGATGAACTGAGTGTTGAAATTGTGTCTAATGCTCTAACTGTGTAGTCATCGGGCCAAATTGAAGAGACTTACCTGAAAGAGCAGGCCGGGCTGGTCCTAGTGCGAATCGCCAGTACGCGGTCGCCGCACCGCCCAACGTAGTCGCATCCGATAGCTACGAGCGGCAGAAGGAGCGCTGCTATGGCCACAATAAGAGAGTATTTCGATACCGATCCGCATGTGCTTACAGTTCACGGCGACTGGAGATTTGGCTCACCCGAGGAAGAAACGGCTATCCAAATTACAGCCAAAATCGCGTATGACTTCGAAGCGAATGCCAGGTACTGGTACTTTTACATACCTGCCAACCCAAATTTGTCTGAAATGCTCGGAGCGCTTTTTAAATCGCAGGAGGTTGCGGCGTGTAGGCTTGGAACGGAAGGTGATGGTGTATTCGTTGCCATGGGTCATTCGGATTACTCTGAAAAACAGACGACCGATACTCTACAGTTTACAAAACGGGTTCACCTTTACCTCGACTTCGATATAACACCCGCAAATCGCAGTTCGCTCGTCTCAGAAGCCCTGGCGCGCGGATATTATCTTTCCATACGAGACCGGGAATATGCGCGTAAGCGTTCGGAAAGCGAAAAGCCGCTAGCGTTCATCTCGCATGACTCCCGAGATAAGGACACTTTAGTGCGTGAACTCGCGCACGAAATAGTTCTCCTAATGTGTCCAGTCTGGTATGACGAGTATTCGCTGAAGGTAGGAGATAGCTTGCGCACAAATATAGAAAAGGGACTAAAGGAAGCGCGCAAATGTATTGTTGTTCTGTCGCCCAATTTCCTGTCAAATGGCGGCTGGGGGAAGGCTGAGTTTGATTCGATCTTCACCCGCGAGATACTGGAGCAACAGAACGTAATCCTACCGATCTGGCACAACGTTGATGTGCACGATGTCTACAATTACAGTCCACGCATGGCAGATAAGGTGGGATTACCATCATCGATCGGGATAAAAGAACTTGCTCGACGGTTGACAAAGGTGATCAAAAGTTCCTAGTACATGCGGGGAATGCGTGACAAACGTGACAGACAAAAAAGCGAACGCTCGTCGCCTATGGTTTATCACGCGGCGCGAGCGACTGGTGTCCCTAGCCAGACAGCTATCGCTGGCGGGCGCGATGAGAATCGCTTTTGCTTAGCTTCGATAGAAAGGCCATGCGGTCATTGATACCGGCAGTTTGCGACGAATCTCCGCATGTTATACGTCTCGAACTTCGCGAATGATCGGCTCGCTCACAAAGACAGATATGTCTCCACTGAAAAACAGCCGGAGTGCCTTGGGCGCTGGGCTGTTACGGTTGGCAATTCCTTGCACAAATCAAAGACGACGCGAGGAGTGATTTCGGGCATCACCTATTTGTTTCGGCGTCTCTCCTCGCTGATGGACTTTTGAGTTTGCTTTACGAGGTCGTCGAGTTCTTCTTCTGACATGCCACTTTCATCGAAGCTTCGCGTGATCGGCTCGACGATTTGCTCAAGTGGTTTCTGAGCGAGAACCGCCGTTTCAAGCAGTTCCAAAGCGGCAGCCTCAGGAGTTGTTCCTAAGCGCTTCGCCGCCTCTGCAATGGCGTGAACTGTATCAGGATTGCTTATTTTAAGAATCAAGCTTTGCATCACAAAGCACCCTCCGGTGAATGGCACAGGCTCTCCCCTCGTCACGAGGTCAACAAACGGGATCGCAATGCCTTCAGCTTTCGCTTTGGAATAGGCCTCTTTAGCCGTAGGTCCATTCGCAATTAGACGGTCCCCGTCCAGAGCGACCCATTGCCCTGAATACCTGTCTCCGTTTTCATCCAGCCATCTGAGCGACTTTGCCGATCTTTCAGCTTGTGCCTGGTCAATGTTTCCGCTCTGTTCGATGTTTCTCTCGCCTGTAGCCATCGACGAATCCTTTGCTGCTCCGGCGCAAGGGAGATGTTCAACGGTTATCTCGTCAGTCGGCACACACTAGTTGATCGAACGTCAAAGCGTCGGTGTTGGATGGCACTTCCATCAGGAACGAGCAAAAATATAAGTCCGGAGAGATCTCACGGACCATCTCCCTGAGTTCTTCCGCCTTCTGCTCATGAACCCGCCGCTCAAGCTCTCGATCAGGATATTTCGGCAACAGACAGAAACCGTTTGGTCCATAGGCGCCGCACTCTCTGTGCTCCAGGACAATAACCTTTTTGATTTTGTGGAGTGCTATAGCAAGCTCGAGGTGATCAAAAAACGTGTCTTTCCAGCGCGCCTTGTCAGCCAGACACGTGGGATTTTTAACGACGACTCCCAGCGCCGCGCCTGCCAGAATTACATGGTCATACTTTATCCCTTTCATCATCTCTGCAATCTTCAGGAAAAAACGAAAATCCATGCAGGTGAGCAACAGCGCGTCAGCCAGGTGATTAGGGTCGTCTGGTTCGCTGTCTTTCGGAAAGTCTTTAAGGAAGTCGGCAAAATCAATTAGATGTTCTTTATTGTCGGGCATTGATTTTCTCCTTAGCATCATAAAGGCGGTTAGTGGCCGCCTTCATTCTTGCGCTAAATTGTTGTACAAACTTAGATTAAGTGGAGCCGGCTGCCGGAGTTGAACCGGCGACCTTCTAATTACGAATCAGACGCTCTACCAACTGAGCTAAGCCGGCTGATGACGTGCAGTAAGGAACGCGATCGAAACTATACGAATGCCTTGTTTGCAGTGTCAAGCCGAACAAGATTGAACCCAGCAGGAGGAAACAAATGCCGAAAGATCCGACCAAGAATGTCGATCGATACAAGATTCGAGGTGGCCAACTCAATGAGTTTGATTTCAATCGAAATCAGGAACAGTTTGCCGATTACCAGGAAAGTCAAACAGATAATCTGATCCCGGGGACGCCACCGGAAAAGAAGAAGCAGCCAGCCACAAAAGGCACACAAGCCACAAAAGCAGGAAAGAAAGCAGCGACGAAAGCTACAACAACAAAGAAAGCTACAAAGACAAAGAAAGCGACAAAAACAAGGAAAGCCGCGAAGTCGACAAAGAAGAAAGCTACTAAAGCCAGCAAGAGCGCGACCGCGAAGAAACCCGCTGGCTCGCGAAAAACCGCGAAGAAGAAGTAAGTGCCGAGAGCTATTCGACTATTAATCGTTCTCCTGTTCATAGTCAGCGTGGGCCAACTCGCGCCCGCGCAGAATAGTTCTGCACGACCTAAAAAACTTCCGTCCGCCGAAAAAATCGTCGACAACTATCTGAAAGCCATCGGCGGTAAAAAAGCGGCCGCCGCGCTGAAAGACACAACTTACGAGTGGACCATCCAACTCAACAACCAGCCGTTCGGCGCCGGGCTTACACAAAGAAAAGCTCCGGCGTCAGAACGCTGGGAGATGGCCTTCGGCAACGGCAAGATCATCTCCGCAACCAATGCGCGCTCCGCATGGGAAGTCGGGTTCGATAATAATCTCCGCACACTAACGGGCGCCGAAAGTGCCGCAGCCAAACTCCGCGCCGTGCTCGATTCATCACGTCTCGTCAACTTCAAAAAAAGCAACGTGCTCGCACGCGTGGTATCGCTCGGCGATCTCGCCTCGGAGCCTGCGTACATCGTCGAGTTTTCAACTCGCAACGGCGCGCGCTTTCATTATTACTTCAGTGTGAAGACTCACCTGATCACGAAGATCACCGGCGACGTCAGAAAGACGAGAGTGTTGTTTGAAGATTACCGGCCGGTGAAAGGGATCTCCGAGCCTCATCGAGTGCGAATGAACGTCGATGGTTCCGGAGAGTTGACCCTCCTGCTACAGAACGTCAAATACGATTCCGGTATCGACGACCGCGCGTTCGATCCGCCGGGAGCGAAGGAAGCTCTCGACGTCGTGGCGCTGATGCGTGAGGTTGGCAAGAACCAGGACGAGATTGAAAACCGCGTCGCGGAATACTCTTTCAGACAAACTGAAACCGATCGAGAGATCAACAGCAAGGGCGAACTCAAGAAACAGACGGTCAAGGTTTACGAAGTTTTTCCGCTTCCGAATCGCGAGCCGGTCCAAAAGCTGATCAGCGAGAATGGCGTACCTCTTTCTCCGGAACGCGCGGCGAAAGAAGATCGGCGAGTGCAGGAAGAGTTTCTCAAAGCCGAGCGTGAGCGTGAAAAGGACGAGAAGAAAGTCGCCGAACGCCGCGCGGAGCGTGAGAAGAAAGCAAAAGAAGGTAAAGAGGGAACTGAGATCTCTCCATTTCTACGTGCGTGCGAGTTTGTTTCTCCACGGCGCGAGATGTTGTCAGGACGTGAGACGATCGTTTTCGATTTCCGGCCGCGTCCGGGATTCCGGCCGCAGAATCGCGAGGAGAGTTTGATCGCGAAGCTGATCGGCGTAGTGTGGATCGATCCGGTGGACAAACAAGTGATGCGATTGGAAGCGCGTCTGGCGGAAGGTTTCAAGATGGCAGGCGGTCTGCTCGTTTCACTAAAGCCCGGAGCGGCGCTCGTGATCGAACAGACGCGGATGGTCCAGGGTGTTTGGCTGCCGCGTTTCGCGCAGATAAATCTTTCCGTCAAGGTGTTACTCTTCGGCGGGGGCGATTACAACAAGACCATCGAGTGGAGCGACTACAAACATTTCTCGGGCGACGTGAAGGATTACAAGATCGATACGCCGGCGAAGCCGTGATTTTGTGCTTGGTGCTTTGTGTTTTGTACTTGGCATAAGTGCGAGCAAGCAGAAAGACCAAAGACCAGTACAAAAGCACAAGCACAAAGTACAAAGCACAAAGTACATGAACGAAATACACATAATCGGCGGCGGTTTAGCGGGAGTCGAAGCGGCGTGGCAGGCGGCGCAGCTCGGCGCACGCGTGCACCTTTATGAAATGCGTCCGGTAAAACAGACGCCCGCGCATCGCACCGATAAACTCGCCGAGATCGTCTGTTCCAACTCACTAAAATCCGACGAGCCGGGCACCACGTCCTATTTATTAAAGGAGGAACTACGTCAGGGCGGATCGTTGGTCATGTCGGTGGCAGCGGAAACGCGCGTGCCCGCAGGAGCCGCGCTCGCAGTCGATCGAGAGAAGTTTGCGGAGTTGATCACACAACGGATCGAGAGTGAACCTCGCATCCGTCTGATCCGTGAAGAAGTCACCAATATTCCGGATAACGAGATCGCCATCATCGCCACCGGACCTTTGTCTTCCGATGCCCTCACGTTTGAGATCATGAAGTTGACTGGCAGCGATCAAATGTACTTCTACGACGCGATCGCTCCCATCGTCGCCGCGGATTCGATCGACAAGTCGATCGCTTTCCGCGCCGCTCGCTATGACAAAGGAGGCGACGACTATCTCAACTGCCCGTTCGACGAAGAACAGTACGCGCAATTTTACTCACAACTACTTGGAAGCAAAGAGCGTCCCGTTACAGCGTTTTGAAGAGACCCGCTGGTTTGAAGCGTGCCTGCCGATCGAGGAACTCGCGCGGCGCGGCGTCGATACGCTGCGCTTCGGTCCGATGAAACCTGTCGGACTGCGCGATCCGAAAAGCGGCCGCGAGCCATACGCGGCGGTGCAGTTGCGGCAGGAAAATTTAATGGCGGACGCATACAGCCTGGTGGGCTTCCAGAATCATCTACGCTACGGCGAACAGGCGCGCGTGTTGCGGCTCATTCCCGGTTTACAGAACGCTGAGTTTCTACAGTTTGGCCAGATCCATCGCAACACATATATCTGTTCGCCGCGCGTGCTGCACGCGACAATGCAGATGCGCGACCGTCCGAAACTGTTCTTCGCCGGACAGATCACAGGAGTCGAGGGTTACGTCGAGTCGGTGGCAATGGGCTGGCTTGCCGGAGTTAACGCGGCGCGGCTTGCTTCCGGCAGAGAGTTGTTGGAAGCTCCGGCTCGCAGCGCTACCGGAGCTTTGGCGCATTACGTTTCGCACGCCGAGGCGAAAAACTTTCAACCGGTAAACATCACATTCGCGCTTTTGCCTCCCCTTCCAGAACCGGCAAAGCGCAACGTGCGTAAGAAACGCGAGCGCAGGCAGTTGCAGGTTGAGTTGGCTTTGAAAGAATGGGCAGATTGGCTCGAGCAAAACCACACAAAACGAGAAACCGCACAGGCGAGCTGATGAGTCGCACTTCGCTGCTGCTCGTTCTGCTTGGTCTTTTCTGTTTTTGTGCGACGATCCCCGCGTCGAGTCAATCAGGACGACGGAAGGAGCCCGGGAAGAAACCGGGGCCAATTGCCGACCGGCCCGGAATCTCGAGTTCACCTTCCGAAAAGAAAGCCGGCGACGAGCTCGATCCGGATGACATCGTTCGCATCAGTTCAAACCTGGTTCCGATTCCAGTCTCTGTTGTTGATAAACGTGGGAACGCGATCGTCAATTTGAAGTTGGACGACTTCGAGCTTCGCGTTGACGGCGAACTGCGGCCGCTCAGCGACTTGACGCGATCTGAAACAAGCGTGCGGCTCGCAATGCTGTTCGATAACAGCGGCAGCCTCGATCTCGCACGCGACTTTGAGAAGCAGGCGGCGATACGTTTCTTTCGCAAAGTGATGCGGCCAAAAGATGAAGCCGCCATTTACTCGATCGAAACTGATAGTTACCTGGCCCAACCGCTGACCAGCAACGTTCTTCGTCTCGAACAGACGATCGCGATGTTTGGCAAACCTGAAGGCGGCACTTCGCTTTTTGACGCGATTATAGGAGCGGCAACTTACCTGAAGCCATACGCCGGACGCCGCGTGATCGTCATCGTCTCCGATGGTATCGAAACCACCAGCCGCATCAGCGATTTCGATCAGGTGGTGAAACACGTGCTTGCCGACGATTGCCAGATCTACGTGGTCCAAACAGGCTTGTATGAAGGCGCGAACCTGCGCGCGCTCGCCGCCGAACGTCGCATGGAGCAGTTGTCAGGACAAACGGGCGGCGCCGTGTATCTTCCAAAGACCACGGACCAACTGGATATTGCCTTCGATCAGATCGCCGCCGATCTGTCGCAACAGTATGTTTTGAGTTATTACCCGAGTGCCGATCAGCGCGACGGGCGGCTGCACATGCTGGACTTGCGAGTAAAAACGCGAAACGATGTTCGCGTCCGTTCGCGAAAGGGGTATTATGCTCCAAGGCTTGGCCGCAGCGAATAAATGGAAAAGCTGATCGAGCAATTCCTGGAACATCTGCGTTACGAACGCAACGTCAGTGCGCACACCTTACGTAACTACTCGAGCGACCTCGAACAGTTCATCCACTTTCTCGCGCCCGATGAAAACAGCCGGCTACCGGAAGCCGCCGAGATAGACCACCTGACCATCCGCGAATGGATGGCGTCGCTTCATACCCAGCAGAAAAAGAAGAGCTCGATTGCACGGAAGCTTGCCGCCCTGCGCACGTTTTTTCAGTTTCTGGTGCGCGAGGGAGTGTTGGAACTCAATCCCGCCAAACTCGTCTCCACTCCACGGCAGGAAAAGAAACTGCCGAAACATCTTTCGATCGAGGAAGCGGTGAGATTTATCGAGTCACCCGATCCGGAGACGGATCTCGGAAAACGCGATCGCGCCATGCTGGAGATGATGTATGCGACTGGAGTACGCGTGGCGGAGTTGACGACGTTGAATCTTGCGGACGTGGATTTTAGTAATCAGCTTGTGCGGGTAACGGGCAAGCGCAGAAAACAGCGGATCGTGCCGTTTGGAGATCCCGCGGGCGAGGCGTTACGAAACTACCTGAACGTGCGCGACAAGTTTCTAGTCAATGCTCCGATTTCGAAACGGGATGAAGCGGCAGTGTTTTTGAATTACCAGGGAACGCGGATCACGACGCGTTCGGTGGGACGGATGGTTGAGAAGTACATACGTATCTGCGCGGGCATGCACAACATCAGTCCGCACGCGCTGCGCCATTCATTTGCGACGCATCTACTCGACAGCGGCGCCGACCTGCGCGACATCCAGGAACTTTTGGGGCATGCGAGGCTTTCGACGACGCAGGTTTATACGCATGTTTCGATGGAGAAGCTTATTGAGGTTTATGACAAGGCGCATCCGAAAGCGTGAGTATTTTCCATTTGTCATTTGTCATTTGCCATTTGTCATTGCTCGAGAACAAACTGCGTCAATCTGTCCAATCAAATGACAAATGAAATGAAAATGGAAAATGGCAAATGAAAAGGAAAATAGTCACAACGTAGAAAACTCGTCTTCGCCATTGGCGCTCTCAATCGCTGCCTGGCAAGTCGCGTCATACCGCGCCGTCGGCAGGGCCTCGAGGCGGCGTTCGTCAATCGGTTGACTGCAACGCGCACAAATCCCGTAGCTGCCTTCCTTCATTCGTAAAAGCGCCTGGTCTATATCGGCAACCACTTGCGAGCTGCGTTCGCCGAGCCGCAACGCAATCTCTTTATTCAAATCCTGCACGGAAAGATCGACGCTGTCTTTCACGCCGTCGTCGTAAAGCTCGAGAGCCGCGGCTTGATCCGTGCGTATTTGTTCCGTGTGTTGGCGTAGCTGGGCAAGCAGCAGACTTCGGAAATGATTCAGTTTTTCAGCGTCCATCTAGTTACATTTGCGTCCGCAACTTCTACGCAACTCCGACTCCCGGGTTTTTGATTGGCGCAGTATAACACTACCTATCTGCTTTAATCGCCAACTGAATCCGAAATCGGTTTGGTAACGTCCGCAAGCACCGGCTTCGAGGATCTGGAACGCTTTGCCATCCACGCGAGTAACCGGCGTATAGCAAGAGCGAGCCCGGTCACAACTAAAAACGCCCCGCCAATAGAAACAAGGCCCGCGATAGTTTGTCCGAAGATTCCAACCACCTCGCCGGTATGCGCAAAACGCAGTATCGAACGAAGCTGCCGGCCGCGCGTGTAGGATGAAAACGGTTCCCAACGCACAACGTCGCCGCTCGCGCGGTCCAAAACGAGCTGACCTCGCTTTTGCGGTTGTCCGCCAGTACCTCGATCGATGTTGAAAGTGAAAGGCGCGGACGCAGTTGCAGGCAGTTGTAACGTGATGCTTCGCCAGTCGCCGACCTGTTGCTCCGCTCGCTGCCAGGCAGTGTTCAGGTTGCTCGTTGCGGCTGTCTGATCGTTTGACTGCCCCGGCGGAGCAGGTTGATTTGAGCGTGGCGCCGGAGGAGTTTCGCCTACGACTCGGTACACAAGATTTCCCGCCCACGTGTAAGAGATCACGACTGCGGACAACACGACGATGAACAATGGCACTGCCGACCAGAATCCGATCGTATTGTGCCAGTTGAAGTCACGCGCTCTTGACGGAAGACCGCGACGAAACCAGGTGACGTTGCGCAACGCCTTGAGATTCCAGTTCCTGGGCCACCATAAATAAAAACCGCTCATAACCAGAAACAGAAACCCGAGATTACATGCGCCCGTGATCGCGCGTGCCACATTTCGGTTCTCGCCTTTGGCGCCGAGCCAGCGATGCCAGTCGGTAACGCCTCGGAAAAAGTTGCGAACTTTGTGCGAGCCTTCGCCGTGGATCGCGCCCGTGTAGGGATTGACGAAGATCGTCGTCTCACGACCAAAAGCGATCTCGGCCGGCGCCGATCGATCTGATTTGAGTGTTACGGCTGTCGGATTTGCTCCGCGCGTCTCGCGAGCCTTGGCAAGTAATGTTTCAACCGGAAGATGTGTTGACTCAGCACTCGGGGGCGCCGAACGATAACCGCGAGTGTCGGCCCACGAAATGATCTGTTTCTCGTAAGTCAGCAACACTCCCGTGACGCACATGTTGAGAATCACGAGGCCGGCGATAACGCCGACCGGCAAGTGCAACCAAAAAATTATCCTGCGTAGCTTTTTCATCGCGATTGAAGTTTAGACGTCGGCCCACCGACGCAATAGATTGTGATAGAGGGAAGTCAGTTCGACGATCGAACGGTGATCGGGAACGTCCGCCATGAGTCGCTGAATGGCGACATCAAGATCAAAGAGTATCGTGCGTTCGCCGTCGTCGCGCACCATGCTCTGTATCCAGAAGAACGAGGCAACGCGAGCGCCGCGCGTCACCGGACGAACGTGATGAAGACTCGATGCGGGATACAGAATCAGATGGCCCGCGGGAAGTTTCACCGAGTGAACGCCGTAAGTGTCTTCAACAACCAGCTCGCCGCCGTCGTACTCGTCCGGATTGCTGAAGAACAGTGTTGCGGAAAGATCCGTGCGAACACGATGCGGCGTTCCCGTGACCTGGCGAATTGCATTGTCCACATGATTCCCAAACGACTGCCCGTTTTGGTAACGATTGAAGAGCGGCGGAAAAACTTTCAGCGGCAACGCAGCCGACATAAACAGGGGATTGTTCTCGAGCGCAGCAAGAATCGTGTCGCCGAGTATCTTCGCGTGCTCGTGATCCTCCGGCAGTTGCAGGTTGTCCTTGGTCCGCGCGGACTGGTGACCAGCGGTTACACGCCCGTCGATCCAGTTATCCGTGTCGAGTAACTTCCGGCATCCGGCAACCTGCTCGCCGCTGAGCACCTCTGGAATCTGCAACAGCATTTTAGAACCTGAAACTGGTGCTCAACATCGCAGCACGGCCTGGACCAGGCACGATGTGGCCGCCGCCGATGCGATCGAAATAAAACTTGTCAGTCAGGTTGAAGAGGTTGAGCCTCAGATCGATGTGCTTCGTGATCGGGTATGAAGCCATGGCGTCGAAAGTCCAGTAGGCATCGACGAAGCGCGTGTTGATGGTGTTACCAAAACGGCGATCGACAAACCTTGCGCCGCCGCCAAAATGAAAACCCGACGGCAGACGGTAAGTGGACCACACATTGAAGGAATTTCTTGGCGTATTGACGAGTGTTTTTCCGACTTCCGCCGCCACGTTTGACTCGAGTGTCGTGCTATCGAGAAGCGTGTAACCGGCGAGCACCTGCCACGCCTTCGTGAGGTTTCCTTCCAGACTCAGCTCAGCGCCTTTGACGCGTTGTTTACCTTCCAAAACCTGCGGTGGATCGCCCGGCAAAACGCCCGGCGTTCGCGCGTTGAGCTTTTCCACGCGAAAGATTGCACCGCTCAATAACACGCGTCCGCTGAAGAAACCCCATTTGCTGCCCGCCTCCACCGTGTAAGTCTTTTCCGGATCGATAACTACGTTGGCGGTGTTGTAAGACAAACCCTCCAGCGAAGGATTGAGTGACGTTCCATACGAGGCATAAATAGCGCCCTGCGGAAGCGGCTTGAACACGGCGCCGGCGCGCACGCTGAGCATTCGATCGACACGTGAAACGGGCGTGCCCGTAGTCGTAATACCGTCGGCATCAAAACGGTCCCAGCGGAGTCCGCCGTTCACATCCCACTTACTACCGAGCTTGGCGGTATCGAATATGTAAAGCGCCTGCGAATTCGCGGTCACGTCGCCGACGATCGGGCTGACAATGATCGTACCGGTATAGACATCGTCGGGATTAGGATTCAGCAACGTCGTCGGCATGTTAGGGCCGGTGCGCGTGTGCCGAACGTTGTTCTCTCGCATCACGTCGAGTCCGGTCACGAGTGCGTGTTCGATCCCGCCGGTTGAAAAATGCGCGACGAAATCCGTCTGGTTGTCCCAAACCTTGTCTTCGGTTTGCCACGAACGCAGTTCACGATTGATAGCAGTTGAGTTGTTGTTTGCGAAACGCGGTGGCGTAGCGATCGAGTCTCTCGACGAGTTGGCGAAACGAAGTTGATTTCGGAGTGACAGGTTGTCGTTGAAATCGTGTTCAAACTTTAGTGTTACGAGATCTGAATTCAGTTTCTCGAAGTCGCGGTCGCGGAGACCGTAAAAAGTATTGCGCGGCACCGGCGCGGGTCGATCGCGAAACTCAACCAGGGCGTTGTTCGTCGCGGGAACCCAGGGGATGCCGTAGTCGGAAACGTTGTCCTGCTTCAGTTTGTAATAGCTGATCGTTGCGCGGGTTGGTTTGCCGAGCCCAAACGTCAGCGACGGCGCAACTCCCCAACGATCAAAGTTCACGACATCTCGTCCGGCGACGCCCGAGTGATGGGCCAGCAGGTTCATGCGAAACGCGACGCTGTCGCCGAAAGGAACATTGATGTCGGCGGTGGCGCGGCGCGTACGATCGGTGCCGAAGTCGAGCGTGCCTCCGAACGAACGTCGCAGGCCGGGCGTTTTGTTAAGCAGGTTTATGGAGCCACCGGTTGAACCTCGGCCCGTATAAACGGAGCCTGGTCCTTTCACGACGTCTACCTGTTCGAGGTTGAAAGGGTCTCTCGACTGCGGACTCAGATCGCGCACGCCGTCAACAAAGATATCGTTCCGCGCGCTGAAGCCTCGCAAGGTTATATTGTCGCCCGCGGGATTGCCGCCTTCGCCGGCAGTCATCGTAAGTCCGGAAACGTTTTTCAAAACGTCGCGCAGCGTCGTCGCACCCTGTTCCTCCATCACTTCTTTTGAAATGACGTTGATGGTTTGCGGCGTGTTGAGCAGCGGTTCGGTGTACTTGCCTGAAGAAAGGACCACGCGCGAATCGTCTCTGATATCGACGGATTCAGTGCCGGCCCGGATTTCGAGAATGACGGTTTGCCTGTCGCCGAAGCGATAGCTTATGCCGGTGTCGCGGAGAATTTCGCGCAGCGCTGTTTCCGTTGAGTACCGGCCCTTAACGCCGGGCGAGGGAACCGTGCGCATCGCCTCGTCAGGTATTACAACCTGAAGACCCGAAGTCTTTTGAAAGGCGAGCAAGACCGTTTCTAGTGTTCCCGAAGGGATGTCAAACGTGAGTTGCTGCTGCATTTGCACGGAAACATCCTCGCGGACTTTTCCCAAAACGACGTTGTGACTCTTACCCGGGCAGTAGGCGACGAGCATCCCCATGGCTCCAATAGCGACGATCCAGTACTTCGGCCCACGGCGCCTCAATTTTTTGGCGCGCTTTTGACTCTTCGACTGCATGACATCCTCTTCTTGTAGGTAATGCTGGTAGAGCGCGAAATTGAAATCCGTTTTCAATTTCAGGAGAGTCAGAATAATTGAGAAGGCTCGGAGTGGTCAAGTCTCGGAAGCGGTCGTGATTAGTAACGCGGCTAAAAGAGGAATGTTGAGTTCGTGATGGCCGATGATCGAATAGCCCTGGCCCGCGCCTTTTTCAGTAGGACGGCGCACGACATTTGTCAGGGGACGATAAGATTGAATGAAATCGAAATTCGCGGTAGTGATGTCGGAAAGTGTGTGGCCCAGGTTGCGGACGAGCGTTACGCATTTCAAAAATACTTCGGGCAACACGACCGCGGAGCCGACGTTGAGATAAACTCCGCCGCCGTCCATTTGACGGACCAGTTGCGCGAGGAGACGAAAATCCGTGTGCGTGGTTGCGCCGAGTGCCGCGCCGTCGAAGTTTGGGTGAAAGTGCGCGATGTCGCCGCCGATGGTGACGTGCGCAGTGAATGGAACCTTCGATTCGTAAGCGGCGCAGAGAAGAGAATAGTCTCGGTGCTGCGGGTTCCGCGCGAGGAGTGCGCGTCCGACTGCCTCGCCGAGTCCGATCTGATCCTTTGCGCCATCGCGCGCCGCGGTATTGAGAAGTTGGGCCGTCTCTTCAGCGCCGCCGAAGACACCTTCTGAGAGTGTGGCGTCGACGTCTTCCGAAGTCGAACCAATCAGGGCGATTTCCGAATCATGGACCAGGACCGAGCCGTTACCCGCTACAGCCGACACGTAGCCGCGTTTCATCAGATCGACGATCACGGGCGCGAGACCTGTCTTGATCACATGCCCGCCGATGCCCCAGATGATCGGTTTCTTTAATTGTCTTGCGCGATGTATTCGCGCTGCGAGTTGGCGCAGAGATTGGACCGCGAGGACATCGGGCAGGCTATTCAGAAAATCACCCACCGATGCGCCGTCAATCAGCGGTCGGGCGAAATTGTTCAAGCCGACTTTACTGTTGCGCGACGCGAGCGGATAGGTTTTGACTTTTTCCAGTTCGAGAGGTGTCAGATCGTCGTCGTAAATGGATGGCAAGAATCAATGTCTCCGGGTTAAGAGCGTTTAATGATGCGACAAACTCTCTTAAGTCTTTCTCTAGATTCATCCTGCGGTTGAAAATGTTTTCGGAGGAGTAACAGTATCTCCAGCCTCTGTGTGGGCGTCAGCGCTTGATAGTATTTCTTATCTGCCTCTTCGGCTTCCGCAAAAGACTTAAAGATTTGGAGCGTTCTTTCCATGTGCTCACGGAAGGTTTTCGCCCCCAATCAGCAAGTACTCAACTCTTTTTGAGTTGAGTAACCTGAAAAACTCTTTGAAGTCGGGAGGTAGTTGGATCGTATCCATACGCACTTTGCCGCATTAGTTCAAGAGCTAAAAGTCTTTCTTCGGGAGTTCGTGAGTGCCAGTAGGCACGGTCAGCAGCATCGGCTTCCTCGAACGAAGAAAAAACTTCAAATTTAGTCTTGTCTATTCGGACATCTCGTAAGGAGTTTGCCATGGACTAAGTATAGCACGCGCTATTTGGCACTCCTTGACGCTTCTTGATGAGAATTACCATTGCTGTTTCGGCCCAGCCGTCCATTCAGCAGTGGGCGCAGGACCTGGCCGGTGTGGGAGCGGCGTGAGCGCGCGACTTCCTCGGGCGTGCCCGCGGCGACGACGCGTCCGCCGTGTTCGCCACCTTCCGGACCAAGATCGATGATGTAATCGGCTGACTTGATGACGTCGAGATTGTGTTCAATCACTAGCACTGTATTACCCAGCGAAACAAGACGTTGCAGAACGTCGAGCAACTTGTGAACGTCGGCGAAGTGCAGACCTGTTGTCGGTTCGTCGAGGATGTAGATAGTCCGTCCCGTCGCGCGTTTCGAGAGTTCTTTTGCGAGCTTGATTCGTTGTGCTTCACCGCCGGAGAGCGTCGTCGCCGCTTGGCCCAGCTTGATGTAACCGAGTCCGACGTCGAGCAGGGTTTGCAGCTTTTGGTTGATTTGCGGAATGTTTTCGAGTAAGGGCAGTGCTTCTTCAACAGTCGTATCGAGCAGATCGGCGATCGACTTGCCTTTATACTTCACCGCCATGGTCTCACGGTTGTAGCGCGCGCCGCGACAAACATCACAGAGCACGTACACGTCCGGAAGAAAATTCATCTCGATGCGTTTCATGCCGTCGCCTTCGCACGCCTCGCATCGCCCGCCTTTGACGTTGAACGAAAAACGCCCCGGCTTATAACCACGTTCGCGCGACTCCGGCAGCATTGCATAGAGTTCTCGCAGCGGGGTGAACAAACCCGTGTACGTCGCCGGATTCGATCTCGGTGTGCGGCCGATCGGAGATTGATCGATCTCAATTACTTTGTCGAGGTGTTCCAGGCCCTCGATTGATTTGTATGGCCCCGGCTCAGTCAGCGAACCATAAAGATGCTGCGCGAGCGCGTAGTAGAGAATGTCTTCGACGAGCGTCGATTTACCTGAACCCGAAACGCCCGTCACCACCGTCAACAAGCCGAGCGGAAACGAGACGTCAATCTCCTTCAGATTGTTTGCATACGCACCGGTGATGGTCAGGTACTTTCCGTTTGGAGATCTTCGTTCCGCCGGCACTTCTATCCTTCTCGCGCCGCGAATATATAGTCCCGTGATCGAGTCAGGATTTTCTGCGACGTCCGCCGCCGTCCCTACCGCGACCACTTCACCGCCGTGCGCTCCGGCTCCTGGTCCGAGATCGACAACGTAATCCGCGCGCCGGATTGTCTCTTCATCGTGCTCGACGACGAGCACCGTGTTGCCGAGGTCGCGCAGTGCCGCAAGTGTTTCGAGAAGTTTTTGATTGTCGCGTGGATGAAGTCCGATCGAGGGTTCGTCGAGGACGTAAAGCACTCCCCGCAACTGGGAACCGATCTGAGTCGCCAGCCGGATGCGCTGGCCTTCGCCACCCGAGAGTGTTGATGACGTTCGATCGAGCGTGAGGTAGCCGAGACCGACGGTTTTCAGAAAGCGCAGCCGATTCTTTATCTCTCGCAATATCGGACCGGCAATCTGTTCTTCGCGGGAACTCAGCGCCACCTGTTCGAAAGCCTCAACCGAGTCTTCGATCGGCAGCGAGGTGTATTCCGCGATTCCTCGTCCACCTACACGCACCGATAACGAATCGGAACGCAGTCGTCGCCCCTGGCATTCGCTGCATACAGTCGGCGAAACCAGCTCCTCGAGCGCAATTCTTATTTTCTCGGAAGGCGCTTCCGCTAATCGATCTCGCAGCCAACTCAGCGCGCCCTTCCATTCGCCCTGGTAGGTGTAGAGTCCCTGCGCAAACGTTATCTTGCCGTTGACTCCATTCAGAAATCCTTCACGCACTTCCTTCGGCAACTCGGCAAAAGGTTTCTTCGAATCAGCATTAAAGTGTTTGCAGATCGCGAGCAGCGCGCTGCGAAGATAAGCGGAGCCCTGCTTGTCGGCAGTACCCATGTATCCGAGCTTCTCGGGTGTTTGGCTGGCGTCCGGAATCAACTTCAGGGAATCGATCTCCATCACCGTTCCCAGTCCGTGACATCGTTTGCAGGCGCCGTAAGCCGAGTTGAAAGAGAAAGAACGCGGTTCGAGTGGCGGAACGTTGATGCCGCAGTTCACACAGGCCATGCGTTCCGAGTAAAGCTTCTCTTCGCCATCGACAATCGAGATCAGAACCGCGCCTCCCGTCAACTTCAGCGCCGTTCGAATCGAGTCGGTTAGCCGTTCTTTAATTCCGGATTTGATCAATAGCCGATCGACGACGGCTTCAATCGAGTGATTTCTTCTTTTGTCGAGCCGGATTTCTTCGTCGAGTGAAAGCAGTTCGCCGTCAACTCGCGCTCGCAGAAAACCGTCGCGCGCCAGTTTCTCCAGCTCTTTCTTGAACTCACCTTTTCTGCCGCGAACGATTGGCGCGAGCACCATGACGCGTTCGCCTTCGGGCAGGCCGAGTACGTTTTGCACGATCTGCTCGACACTCTGACGCGTGATGGCGGCCCCGCACATATGGCAGTGCGGCACTCCCACCGACGAAAAGAGCAGACGCATGTAATCGTAGATTTCGGTGACGGTTCCGACTGTCGAACGAGGACTCCGCGAAACAGTCTTCTGTTCAATGGAGATTGCGGGCGACAAGCCGTCAACCGAATCGACGTCAGGTTTTTCGAGTTGATCGAGAAACTGCCGTGCGTAGGCGGAAAGCGATTCGACGTAGCGGCGCTGTCCTTCGGCGTAAATGGTATCGAAGGCGAGCGAAGACTTGCCTGAGCCGGAAAGTCCTGTAATTACGGTGAACCGATCGCGAGGGATGTCGACGTTGACGTTTTTGAGGTTGTGTTGGCGCGCCCCTCTTACACTGATGCGATCAATGGCCATAATGAAAATCAGTCATTCTAGCCGACGGATTTTCAAGCAGCAAGCGAGCCGTTGGGACGCCTCCTTGGAGTGCGGCGGCCTGGCGCCGCTTTGTTACCGGATATTTAGATCGAAAAGCGGCGTCAGGCCGCCGCACTCCAAGGTTAGAAGTTGAAGCGGAGGCCGAGTTCCATTCGGCGGGGTGATTGGGCGGAAGTGGCGCGGCCAAAGAAAGGCGAGGTTTGGACGCCATTGAAAATACCCAGGTTCGCGTGGTTCAGCAGATTAAATGCCTGCGCATAGAACTCGAGCCGGTACTTTTTCGTCGCGGCGCCCGGCAACGAGGGCGGAGCGGCGCCATCGCCACCGCCGATACGAACCATCCTGACTTGCGGTCCGCCGGTCGCCTGCTGTTCCGGTCCGAAATCCGTGCCCCAGCTCAATCGCGAGCCGATTTCCCAACGCGATGCGCCACGCGCGCTGTTGCGTCCCACGCCCAGCGGGCGGTCGTTAATCACCGTATCGCCGTTGTTATCGAATCCCGTCGTGATGTTGTACGGCAAAGCGGAAGTCGCCTGGAATATCGTTGAGGCTGCAAAACCGTACGGAAGACGCTTGCTGATAAAGCCGGATATCAAATGCCGGAAGTCGGTCGCCGATGGACCACGATCGGCGCGCAAGTTGAAGTTGTTCGAAGGCAAACTGAACGGACTATCCGCTTCGTTTGTGTTCTTCATCAGCAGGTAGTTGACGTTCCAGAACAAGCCCTGCACAAACCTCGCTGGTCCTATTCCCACCATCAGTCGATGCCCCGATTGATAAGCAGAAGATTCAATGTTCGTGATGTTGCCTACCGTCGGGTCGGGTCGACCTAAACCGGGAACCGGCGCGTTGAGATTGCGTCCATGCAGGAGATGCACGCCGCGTTGATACTGGTAATTCGTCGTCAACCGAAACAACTTGAACGGATTCGTCTCCATGCCGAGCGACGCCTGGATGATGTAAGGAATCTGCAAGTCGGGATCGCTCTGAATGCGGCTCGGCGGAGGTATCGTTTGCGCGCTGCCAACGAAAGGATTTGGAAAATCGGGATCGGTGACTACAAGATCCCGCTGTCGCTCGCCGTCAACACGCAGCGTTTGTTCAAACGTCTGCGCCGTGAACCAGTCGTAGAAAATACCCGCGCCCCCGCGCAGCGTTATCGAACCGCTCTTCTTCGGCGACCATACAAACCCCAGACGCGGAGCGAGGTTGAATTTGCCCGAAACGTGATTCTGCAGTTCGTGACGCACGCCGAAACTCAGCGTCAGGTTCTTGCGCACGCGATAGTCATCCTGAACGTACCAGCCAAACTGATACTGCCGGTACTTCACCGTCGGATCGCCGACGCGTTGCGTGTATTGAGTCGGCAAGCCTAACTCGAACGCTTCGAGATCCGCGAACTGAAACGTGCCAAACGCATTCGTTCTTTCATTACTGCGATATCCGCCTGCCTCGAGTTGCACGCCGAAACGCAGGCCGTGTTGTTCGAGTGCGTAGTCAACGTTGTCCGCGAGTTCGAAATCGAGTTGACGGCGGCCGCCACCTCGCTGCGCGCTCCCGTCGTTGAAAGCACCGGGTACGAGAATCGTCCGACCCAGACTCACCGAGCGAGCTTCCGTAGTGATCCAGCGCGCTTGCAGTCGCAACTCGTTGAAGAACTTCTTGCCGAACACGCCCGAATCAGCGACGCGTGCAATGTACTCCGTCTGATCCTGCGCGTAACCACGTGAAGGCAGATCAAAGTCGCCGACGCCGAGGTTGTTCTGCACGCCCGCATTGCGTTGGAACTGTAGACGCGCGGTGTGTGTTTTTGTCAGCACGTGTTCGATGCGTGCGTCGATATTCAGGCGTCGCGAAGGACGATATGCAAGATCCGAAACCGTACCGGTTGGAAGTGTCGCCAGGATCGGGCGGGCATCGAAGAACAGAGAACCGTCAGCATTCAGGAAAAGTGAAGTGTGATTTTTCCAGAGTGGACCATCGAGAGAAAGTCCGAATCTTCGCTGTTGTTCCGGGCCGCGAAACGGAGCAAAAACCTGTCGCGCGTTCATCGCTTCGTCTCTGAAGCCGAAGTTGAAGGAACCATGCCACTCACTCACGCCGGGTTTGGTCGTTATATCTACAAAACCATGACCGGCGTCATGATTCTCAGCGGCATACGGATTCATGCGAAAACGAATCTCGCGAATCTGCGATTTCGGTGGGAGTTTGCCGCCGCGAAACCCGTTGACACGCATCTGCGCACCCGGGCCCGCGAGTTGATTGATCGCGTTTTCAAACTCTTCCGGATCGTCAGGCAGTTGTGCGATCTGTTCGGCGGTAAGAACGTTGCTGAACGCCGCACTCGGATTTGTGTTTTTGACCTGGGCTTCGTCTTCGATATCGACGTCTACTTTGATGACATCGATCTCGAGAGTGACTTCTCTGCGATTTGGACCAACGGCGAGCTCCACGCTTTCGATATCCTGAGCTTTGAAGCCCGCAGCTTCGATGTGGATCTGGTAACGGCCTGCCGGAACTTTATTGAAGCGTGCTTCGCCTCTCTGATTCGTCGAGCTCAGCGATTGAGGTTTCCCGTTTCTTACCAACTGCACCTGGGCCTTGTTTATCAAAGCGCCCGAAGGATCTTTCACGACCACTTCCAGACTCGCATTTCCCTGGGTGGTTTGGGCCAAACAAGGCAGGACAGTCAAAACGAGAGCAATAAACACACTTATCGCCCGAGACTGGAGACACTCAACTCGCATGCTTAAAGCTCCTTAACGTTTTTCGAACTGGTCGGCCTTGAACTGCGGATTCAACTCGTACTTCGAGATCTCAAACTCTTCCGAAACCTCGCTTTCGGTAAGAAACGTGAGCTTGTGCGGCAACGTAAGACCGCCGACTTTTTTATGGTCCGTCAGCCGAATGTAGAAATCGACTTGTTCCGGCGGCGCGGGAGCTTCGTCCATCATTTTCTTCTCAGCTTCTTTCCTGATGTCTTCCGGTTTCGCGTTTCCACCGGCCTGCCGAGTCATGGTCATCACCCGCGGCTTTGGACCACGATAGCTCAGCAGAAGGGGCAGGTGACTCTTCTTGTCAAAGAAGATGCGGATGGAAAAGTTGTCAGGACCAGTCACGTCGACGACGTCGGCTTGCACGTCTTCAACGTCTGACTCGCCGGCATACTTGTATTCAATTGCGAGTGACGGTGGCGGCATTAGCATCACGGCGAGCAGGTAGCGCATAAACTCAGCGCTGAATACTCGTCGTAGGCCGGCTTCGATCTGTTCCGGTGTTGCTTGACCGCCGGGTCCGCCCATTCGGAAAACCATTCCACCGCCGCCACTCGAAGCATTCCACGCGCGTTCACCATTCAAGCCACGCGTATTGATCATCGCGGTGCTGTGTCCGCCGGCATTCATCGCGTCTTCGACGAGATACTTGTTTGGGAGAAGAATGCTGATTTCCCGATCGCCGGCCATCTGGCGTTCAGCGAAGACGCGCCGGTATTGCCCGTTGATCTGAAGTCCCTGGACCTTTTGTAATTGCTCTTCGCCGCCGATGGCCTGGCGGGCTTGCGTTAGAATTTCCTTCGCACGCGCGTCATCATTGGCGAGTGTCGCCGACGTGCAGAAGATCGTTATGGCGAGTAGGGGTAAGATTTTTCTCATGCCCGTATTCGCTTCGTGGCGAGAAAAAGTTCCACATGATCAAAAGATTCTGCTGATTCACCGGAAGATCCTGAAAATCCTGTAATCCTGTCTAATTTCGCGTTACATTAAGGCCGTGAATCTTCCCAATGCGCTAACTCTCTTACGCATCTTTATTGTGCCGCTACTCGTCGTGGTTCTGCTGACGCCGTTTTCCGAAAACTGGTTTGGAGTGCCGAGACACCTCCTGGGCGTGGTGATGTTTTTAGGCGCGGCGCTCACCGATTATTTGGATGGACATATCGCACGCAGCCGCGGACAGGTAACCCGGCTCGGTCAACTCCTCGATCCAATCGCGGACAAACTGCTGATATCCGCCGCGCTGATCTCACTCGTCGAGAATCAACTCGCGCCGGCCTGGGCCGTCGTGATCATTATCGGGAGAGAGTTTGCCGTTACCGGATTGCGTTCGATTGCAGCGGTGGAAGGAGTCGTGATCTCAGCGTCGAGGATGGGAAAGTTTAAGATGCTGGCGCAGGTGGTGACGGTCGCGCTGCTGATCGTGTCGAGCGTCGGCGGAAAGCCTCCGGTCGCAAATTTTGGCCGGCCGTTTCCGGCAATCGAGTTTTGGTCCGTGCCGGAACTGCGCCTGGCCTGGCAGCACCTGGTCGGAGGTGGTCCAACCACGGGCAACGACTGGCAGGTCCTTCTTTACACTGCCGGCCGGGCAATGCTCTGGCTGGTGGTGATCTCGGCGTGCACTTCGATGTACGGATATTTCAGTTCATTCTACCGCGCGATCGTAGCCGGCCGCGCGGACGAGACACAGAAAGCACAGATCGTCTAAGCCACAAAGAGCACAGAAGTCACAAAAGATTAAGGCTGAAACAGGAAAAATCTTTTTTGTGACTTCTGTGCTTCGTTGTGGCCAACTGTTCTGTGGCGCTACTGGATCTCGACCCAGTCGCCGGTGTGAACTTCCGCAACCACGCGCGTGATGATGGCTGTCGCAGTTCTTCTCTGAACGTCGATTACAACCATCTCGCCGACGATCTTTCGCGGCATCGGCGGGCGATGATCTTTAACTTCCTTCGACGTTATCGGGCGATAACGATAACGACCTTCCGCATTCACAAGAGCAGTCTCGTCTTTCGCACGCGCGGCCTGGTTGCCAAAACCGCCGCCGCGAAAACGATCGCTCTGAAAACCGGTTGCGCGTCCACGAGCACCTTCCTCGTTGTCCATACGAGTGATGTTTCCGGTGCCGAGCGGACGATAGATCGTCAGGTAATCGCCACGGCTGACCTGGTCTTCAGCGCCGAGATCGATATAGACGATGTCGCTCCGCGTCACCATCTCACGATTGTCTTTCGCCATTATTAGACGGCCGGTCTGTTTGCCCGAGGGATCAGCGTAACGATCGATATTAGCCTCGGCGCGCCGGACTGGTGATTCACGATCCGGAATGGGCGCCAGCAGATCGCCAAGCAGGATCATGTCGCAGGAGAAAGTTATCTGCGCTGCCGCGGTGTTGTCCCAGACTCGGAAGACCTGAAGCTGGCCCATGTCCTGAACGTAAGTTCCCAGGTAGCCGAACTTTTGTTTGTGAACACCTTTCACGTCGCCACGCGGGCGTATGATCTGAAAAGTTTGACCTTCTTTGATACCCTGAGCTGCGCCTCTGTTAAGGTAAACCACGTCGCCATCGGCAAATTTGCGCTGCTCCTGCTCTTCTTCGGCGCCGACGATCTCGGGCATTTGCGGAAGACGCTGATGGCGTATGTAGCCGGCGCAAATAAGACTCGATTTGCCTGCGACGCGCAGCGGTTGCGCGACCTCCGGCATCAGAACCTGCGGTGTGGGAGTGGGTGATTGGGCATTTGTGGTGACGGGCACCACGAAGCAGGCGAGTGTAAACAGTAGTGCTTTCGAATAACCAAACCGTGCCATTTCTTGTCTCCTTTGACGTCTTATGAGAGAGATCGGGGCGGAGTGACGCTGGTGAGGTTTACTCATCCTACTTTGCTGCATCAATTCGGGTCAATTTAATTTTTATTCAGGCGCAATCCGTAGATTACACAACTGGTTATCTTCTGCACTCGCTGCGACTTGCGTTTTTGAAACACGCTTGGTAGTATCCGCATTTTGTCGGAATGCGCTATTTGCACTCTATAGCGGCCGGCGTAGCTCAGTTGGTAGAGCATCTGATTTGTAATCAGAGGGTCGGGGGTTCAAGTCCCTTCGCCGGCTCCACGGCATATTCAAGATGCAGGGGTGGTCGAGTGGTTAATGGCACCGGGCTGTAAACCCGGCGGGCTAACGCCCTACGTAGGTTCGAATCCTACCCCCTGCACCAGCGGTGATTGCCGACTGTCAATTGCCAATTGCCAATTAATAGCGCGATGATGGTTCGAACCAATTGGAAATTGGCAATCGAAAATCGGCAATGATTTGGGCGGGTGTAGCTCAGTTGGTAGAGCATCAGCCTTCCAAGCTGAGGGTCGCGAGTTCGAATCTCGTCGCCCGCTCCAGTTTTTATGACGCTTTGGGATTCGGGCCCGCGTAGCTCAGGGGTAGAGCGCCTCCTTGGTAAGGAGGAGGTCATGAGTTCAAATCTCATCGCGGGCTCCAGCTTTTCCACAAAGCGGATCCTTATATATAGAAGAGGAAAAGATGTCGAAGGAAAAATTTGACCGTTCCAAGCCGCACGTGAACATCGGGACGATCGGGCACGTGGATCACGGGAAGACGACGTTGACGGCAGCGATCACGAAGGTATTGGCAAAGAACAATCCGAAAGTGCAGTTTGTGGCCTTCGATCAGATCGACAAGGCGCCGGAAGAGAAAGCGCGCGGCATCACGATCGCGACGGCGCACGTGGAGTATGAGACGGCGAACCGTCACTACGCGCACGTTGACTGTCCCGGGCACGCCGACTACGTGAAGAACATGATCACGGGCGCGGCGCAGATGGATGGCGCGATTCTGGTGGTGGCAGCCACAGACGGGCCGATGCCGCAAACACGTGAGCACATTCTGTTGGCGCGGCAGGTGGGCGTGCCGGCGATGGTGGTGTTCATGAACAAGGCTGACGCGGTGGACGACCCGGAACTGCTGGAACTGGTGGAACTGGAAGTGCGCGAGTTGTTGAGCGCGTATGAGTTTCCGGGCGACGATATTCCGGTAATTCGCGGCAGCGCGTTGAAAGCTTTGGAAGGTGACCCGGAGTGGGAGAAGACCGTTATCGAGTTGATGGCGGCGGTAGACAGCTACATTCCGACGCCGGAGCGCGATATTGAGAAGCCGTTTTTGATGCCGGTGGAAGACATCTTCACGATCCAGGGCCGCGGCACGGTCGCGACCGGACGCGTGGAGCGCGGCAAGGTGAAGGTGAACGAGCAGGTCGAGATCGTCGGCATTCGCCCGACCACAAAAACAGTGGTGACGGGCGTGGAAATGTTCAAGAAGCTTTTGGATGAAGGCACGGCGGGCGACAACGTTGGCCTGCTGCTGCGCGGTGTGGAGCGTAAGGATATTGAGCGCGGGCAGGTAATTTCCAAGCCGGGCAGCATCACGCCGCACACGAAGTTCAAGGCCGAAGCTTATGTGCTGACGAAGGAAGAGGGTGGCCGTCACACGCCGTTCTTTACCGGGTACCGGCCGCAGTTTTACTTCCGCACCACGGACGTGACGGGAGTAGCGCATCTGCCGACCGGGGTGGAGATGGTGATGCCGGGCGACAACGTGGCGATGGAGATCGAGTTGATCGCGCCGATCGCGATGGAGAAGGGCTTGCGCTTCGCTATTCGTGAGGGCGGTCGCACGGTGGGAGCCGGTACGGTTTCGGATATCGTTGAGTAAATGTGAATTGCCGATTGCCAATTGCCGGTTGCCGATTGAGTACGGCGATTAGCGATCGGCAATTGGCAATCGGAAATTGGAAATAAGAACATGCCACGCGATAACATTGTGCTTCAGTGTAACGATTGCAAGAGCCGGAACTACGTGACGACCAAGAATAAGAAGACCACGCCCGATAGGTTGGAATTCAGCAAATTCTGTCGCCGTTGCCGCAAACACACGGGTCACAAAGAGACGAAGTGAAGCTATTGCCGATTGGCAATTGCCAATTGCCAAATTAAAGCGCAAGTCAGGTTTTAATCGGCAATCGGTAATTGGCAATACCCGGAGGGGTATAGTGTCAACGGTTAGCACGTCGGTCTCCAAAACCGAAAGTCCGGGTTCGAATCCTGGTACCCCTGCCACTTATTGAACGATAGGATTTATGGCTGAAACAGACAATCCAGATGCACCGATAGTAGCGCCGAGAGCCAAGCGTTTTGGCGAAGGGCCGGAAGGAAAGGCTGCTCGACGTGAACGCGGACATACTGGACACCAGCAGACGGGTCCGGCACGTTTAGCTCAGTTTCTGCACGATGTGCGGGCAGAGATGAAACGTGTTTCCTGGCCGAGTCTGACTCATGTGCAGAACCAGACGATCATCACGATTATCGCGGTGATCTTTTTCGCCGTTTATCTGTTTCTGGTGGATCAGGGGTTGTCGCGATTGATTCACGGATTGGAGTGGTTGGTCGAAAAAATAGCAAGGTGGTTGGGCCTCGCCTGAGGAAAGAGTTTCTAATGCAGCAGTGGTTTATCCTTCATACATACTCGGGACACGAGAAAAAAGTACGCGACAGTCTGAAGGCGCGTATCCGGGACACCGATCTCCAAAACGAGATCAATGAGGTTTTGGTGCCTACGGAAACCGTCGTGGAGATGCGCGGGAACAAGCGCATCGAGTCGTCGCGCATGTTTTACCCCGGGTATGTGCTGGTTCAGATCGAGTGTGACGATCGCGGTCATATTCCGGACAACGTGTTCCACATGATCAAGTCGACCCCGAAGGTGACGGGTTTTGTCGGTGGACACAATCCGACGCCGCTGACCCCACAGGAGGTCGATCAGATTGTTCACAACGTGACGGAGGCTGCCGAGAAACCGAAACCGAAGTTCTCGTATGCTGCGGGCGAGACGGTTCGCATCAAGTCCGGACCGTTCCAGAGCTTTACGGGCAAGGTTGAAGAAGTTAACGAAGACAAATCGACGCTGAAGGTTACGGTGACGATCTTTGGTCGATCGACGCCGGTTGAGTTGAACTTTCTCGACGTAGAGAAAGTAACTTTTGCGGAAGAAGAATAGTTTATGGCAAAGAAGATTACAGGTTACATAAAGCTGCAGGTTCCGGCCGGAAAAGCGAATCCGGCGCCGCCGATTGGCCCGGCGTTAGGTCAGCACGGCGTAAATATCATGGAGTTCTGCAAGGCTTTTAACGCCAAGACCGCGCAGATGGATCCGGATCTGAAGATACCGGTCGTGATCACGGTCTACGGCGATCGCTCATTTACGTTTGAGACGAAGACGCCCCCGGCAGCGGACCTTTTGAAAAAGGCGGCTGGAATTCCGAAGGGATCCGGCAAGCCGAACCGCGAGAAAGTCGGATCGATCTCGAAGGCGAAGATTGAAGAGATTGCAAAGACGAAGTTGCAGGACCTGAATACGACCAGTTTGGAGTCGGCCATCAGGACGATTGAAGGCACCGCCAGGCAAATGGGTCTGACGGTCGAATAATTTCCGATTGGCGATTGCCGATGCCGATTTGGAAAGCAAATTGGCAATTGGAACTTGGCAATTGGAAATCTTTGAGAGGGAGAGACCTAAGCAGCCCGAAACAATTGGCAATCGGCAATTGGAAATCGGCAATAGCTAGTCTCGTTTGCACCTCGGAGATTGAAAAATGAAGAAGCACGGAAAGAAGTATCGCGCCGCGCTCGAGAAGATTGAGGCAGGACGTAAGTACAACCTCGAATCGGCGATCGCGAAGGTTAAGGAGATCGCTTTCGCGAAGTTTGACGAGACCGTTGAATTAACGATGTGGCTCGGCGTCGATCCGAGAAAAGCGGATCAACTGGTTCGCGGAACGATCGTTCTCCCGCATGGATTGGGCAAGTCCAAGACGGTCCTGGTGATCGCGCAGGGAGACAAGCTTAGAGAAGCCGAAGAAGCCGGCGCGGACATGGTCGGCGGCGAAGATATCGTCACTAGAATCAAAGGCGGCTGGACCGATTTTGATGCCGTCATCGCCACGCCCGACATGATGCGCCTCGTGGGTGCTCTGGGTAAGGTGCTTGGTCCACGCGGTCTTATGCCCAACCCGAAGACCGGCACGGTGACTTTTGACGTTGCCACCGCGATTCGAGAGACGAAGGCTGGTAAGGTTGAATACAGGGTCGATAAGACTGGTGTAATTCACGTCGGCGTCGGCAAGGTTTCATTTGAACCTGACAAGCTTCGTGACAATGCGAAAGCGTTGCTCGATGCCGTGGTCAAAGCCAAGCCCTCGACCGCGAAAGGCAAATACGTAAAGAAAGTAAATCTCGCTGCAACGATGAGTCCGGGCGTTCTGCTCGACGAGGCGGCGTACGCGAAGTAAAGGTGGGGAGCTGAAACGATGAAGACAAAAGCACAAAAACAGAAAGACCTCGAGGCTCTCACCGAACAGTTCAGAAATGCTAAGGCGGCGATGGTTGTCGGTTTTAAGAAGATGACCGTAGCGAAAGACCAGGAGCTGCGCAACCAGCTTCGTGAAGCCGGTGTTTCTTACGAAGTGGTGAAGAACACGCTCGCGCGCAGAGCGTCGGAAGGAACCGCGCTCGAGCCCGCGATCGAACACTTCAAGGGTGTGACCGCGGTTGCGCTGAGCTCCGGCGACCCGGTGAGTTTATCGAAAGCGATTTCGAAGTTTACAAAAGCGAATCCGGACATTTTTACTTTCAAGGCCGGAATCGTGGAAGGCAAGGTCGTCGCTCTGAACGACGTGGAAGCGATTGCGAGTTTGCCTTCGAAGGAAGAGTTGATTTCAAAGGTGATGTTCCTGATCAATTGCCAGGCGCAACGCTTGGTCACGGTGATTTCAGCCGTGCCTAGAAACCTGGCGGTAGTTGTAAAACAGATTGGAGAGCAGAAGACCGCATAAGGTTTTTTTAGGAGGATAGAAAGGTAATCATGGCAGCAACACGCGAAGACGTAATTGAATTCTTAAAAGGCATGACCCTTCTGGAAGCTTCACAACTGGTGAAGGAACTGGAAGAGGTGTTTGGTGTTTCAGCAGCAGCGGCCGCAGTCGCAGCCCCAGCGGCGGCGGGTGGTGGCGGTGAAACCGCGGCAGCCGCGGAAGAGAAGACGGAGTTTGACGTTATCCTCCAGGCGATAGGCGGCAACAAGATCAACGTGATCAAGGTTGTCCGTGAAGTCACTGCGCTGGGATTGAAGGAAGCCAAAGATCTGGTAGAAGCGGCCCCCAAGGCAGTCAAGGAAGGCGTTTCGAAGGAAGAGGCGGAAACGATCAAGCAGAAGTTGTCTGATGCTGGAGCGACCGTCGAGGTCAAGTAATTGCCGATTGCCGATTGCCAATTGCCGATTAAGGCGAGTTTAGAAACTCAAATCGGCAATTGGAAATTCGCAATGTTTGTTCGTGGCTTGACACTGAAATTATTAGTGGCTAAGTTAAGGGAGTATTGAGGCGCTGGCGTTACTCCCAAAAAATTTGACGGAAAGATCCGCCGCTTTTGCGTAATAAGCGGTCAGGGCATTGTGCGCTCTGACCGCGCTTTGGCGTCTTTAATTGGCAATTTGGCAACCGGCTATCGGCAATAATAAGGAATCTCACATGTCTGCAAATCTGCTTCAAACAATAAATACCGGATTAGGACGACGTACCAGTCAGGCGCCCGAGCGTGAGGACTTCTCCAAAATCGCTACCGCCGTCAGGATACCGAATCTAATTGAGATTCAGCGGGAGTCGTATAACCGCTTTCTCCAGATGGACCTGCTCCCGGAGGAACGCGAGACGACCGGCCTTCAGGCCGTTTTTCAGTCGGTCTTTCCGATCTCCGACTTTCGCGGCACCGCGACGCTCGACTTTGTCGAGTATCAGATCGGTAACTGGCAGTGTAAATGCGGACGTCTCGAAGGTCTCAACTACCTCCGGTCGAACTGCAAAAACTGTGGCGCAACGATCAAGGTAAACCCACTTGCCGCCGGCGACACTCTTTGTCATCGCTGCGGCACGTTCAACTTCGTTCGCCCGCAGCTTTGCGAAAACTGCGGCGAACCCGTCGGGCTGAAACATAAGCACGATCAGCAGGAGTGTCAGGAACGCGGCATGAGCTACAGCGTTCCGCTCAAGGTCAAGATACGTCTGACCGTGTTTGATAAGGATCCCGATACCGAAGTCCTTTCAATCCGCGACATTAAAGAGGAAGAAGTCTTCTTCGGCGAAATCCCGCTGATGACGGACAACGGAACGTTCATCATCAATGGCACGGAACGCGTGATCGTCTCGCAGCTTCACCGTTCGCCCGGTGTGTTCTTCAAACGCGGCGCCCTCTATGTCGCGAAGATCATTCCGTATCGCGGTTCGTGGGTCGAGTTTGAGTACGACCAGAAGAACCTGCTCTACGTGCGCGTCGGCAAACGCAAATTCCTGGCGTCGATCTTCCTGCGTGCGCTCGGGCTCTGGTTCAACCAGAAAACCGATCTGAAAGGATTGCGCACCGATTCGCAGCTGGAAGAAGGAGTGAAAAACTCTTCTTTCACAGACGAAGACATGCTGCGTGCGATTTACATTACCGATGAGATTCGGCTTCAGGATGGACATCTGCACGTCCAGATTCCCGAGCAGGGACCGACAAATCTCGTCGGCATGAAGGTCGATCACGATATCAAGGGCAAAGGTCCTGACCCGATTGTTCGCGGTGGCAAGAAAGTCGCTGCTTCAGGACTCGAAAACCTGCGCAAAGCGGGCGTTAAAGAGGTTGAAGTCGACTCGTCTCAGCTCGAAGGCGCCTTTGCTGTCTCTGACATCGTAAACACGGAGAGCGGCGAGATTGTTCTCGAAGCAAACAACGAGATCACCCCTGCCAAACTCCAGGAGATCGTCGAAGCGGGTATTACAAACTTCGCAGTGTTCTTCCCGGAACGCGACGACGTTGGTCCGGTTTTGTCGTTGACGCTCAAGAAAGACGTCATCACGAAACCCGTGGACGCCCTGCTCGAAATCTATCGCAAGATGCGTCCTGGCGATCCGCCGACAGTGCAAACTGCTTATCGTCTGCTCGAAGCGATGTTCTTCGATCCGCGAAAGTTTGACTTCTCTCGCGTGGGCCGTCTGAAGTTCAACATCAAGATGGGCAAGGAAGAGCGCGAACGTATCTCCGATCCGTTGCTCTCGGCAAACGACTTCTACGAGGTTGTGTCTTACGTTTTGAAGATGCGTAAGAACCCCTCGGAGTACCAGGCGGATGACATCGATCACCTCGGCAATCGTCGCGTGCGTGCGGTTGGCGAGTTGCTGGAAAACCAGTTTCGCATCGGTCTGGAACGCATGGAACGAGCCATCAAGGAAAAGATGTCGATCCATCAGGAAATGCAGACCACGATGCCGCGCGATCTTATCAACGCCAAACCGGTGACCGCGGCAGTGCGTGAGTTTTTTGGTTCGAGCCAGTTGTCGCAGTTCATGGACCAGACGAATCCGCTCTCCGAGATCACGCACAAGCGCCGCCTGTCGGCACTTGGACCGGGTGGTCTTTCGCGTGAGCGCGCCGGGTTCGAAGTGCGCGACGTGCACCCGACGCACTACGGACGCATCTGTCCCATCGAGACTCCTGAAGGTCCGAACATCGGACTTATCTCGAGCCTCTCGTGCTTCGCGCGCATCAATGAGTTTGGCTTTATCGAAGCGCCGTATCGCAAGGTGAGCGACGGCCGCGTGATGGAATACGTTCGCGTCATTAACGGAGGCGATACCAAACTCAAACCGGGCGATCACATTCCGCAGGAAGAATTCGACAAGGCCAACAAGAAGCTGGGCGCCGAGGCGCGAAAAGCCGAGTTTGAACCATGGCCGTTCTACCTGACGGCGTGGGAGGAAGACAAGCACGTCGTTGGACAGGCAAACATTGAACTCGATGCCGAAGGAAACATCGTCAACGAGCGCAACGCGGCCCGGAAAGCCGGCGAGTTTATTCTCGCGATACGCAAGGACATCGAATACGTGGACGTCTCGCCGAAGCAGTTGGTTTCGGTGGCGGCGTCTCTGATTCCATTCCTCGAAAACGACGACGCGAACCGCGCGCTGATGGGTTCAAACATGCAGCGCCAGTCAGTGCCGTTGCTGCGTGCGGAAGCGCCTTACATCGGAACCGGAATGGAGAAGGTGACGGCGCGTGACTCCGGCGCGGTCGTGGCGGCAAAACGTGACGGGGTGGTCGACTACGTCGACTCCGAACGCATCATCGTCAAAGCCGATCACAACGTCGACGGCACAATCTCGCGCGAGGTTACGGCTGACATCTACACGCTGATCAAATTCAAGCGTTCGAACCAGAACACCTGTATCAATCAGCGGCCGATCGTTCACGTGGGCGAGCGCGTGGCGAAGGGACAGGTCATTGCCGACGGTCCATGTACCGATCGCGGTGAACTGGCACTCGGACGAAACGTCCTCGTCGCGTTCATGCCGTGGCGCGGTTACAACTTCGAGGACGCGATCCTGGTTTCGGAAAGGCTCGTGAAAGAGGACTATTACACCTCGATCCACATTGAAGAGCTGGAAATCGAAGCTCGCGATACCAAGCTCGGCCCCGAAGAGATCACGCGCGACATTCCAAACGTCGGCGAGAACATGCTTCGCGATCTCGACGAGAGCGGCATCATCCGCATCGGCGCGCAAGTGAAGCCCGGTTCGATCCTCGTCGGCAAAGTTACGCCAAAGGGCGAAACGCAACTGACGGCCGAAGAAAAACTCCTGCGAGCAATCTTCGGTGAAAAGGCCGGCGACGTTAAGGATGCTTCACTCGTCAGCCCGCCGGGAATCGACGGCACGGTCGTGGACGTGCAGGTCTTCACCCGCAAGGGCCAGGAGAAGGACCAGCGTTCACTAACCATCGAGCAGGACGAAGAAGATCGCCTGCGACGCGACCTTGAAGACGAAATCCGCATTTTGCGCGAGCAGCGCGACGAGCGAATCTACGAGCTGCTCGAAGGCCGCAAGCTTTCCGCGGATCTCACGTCGAATCGCGAAGTTCTGATTGAAAAGAACGTGGCGATAACGCGCGAGATGTTGAAGGCAGTTGAGCCAAAGGCGCTGCGCAAGGTGCAACTTGCTTCTTCGCGGCTCGACATCGGCGCGGAGATCAAGGAGTACGAAGATCGCACCGAACGCCAGATCAAGATCCTCTCCGACATCTACGAAGAGAAGATCGCAAAGCTGCGGCAGGGCGACGAGCTTTCACCGGGCGTGATCAAGATGGTGAAGGTGTTCATCGCCATGAAGCGCAAGCTTTCAGTCGGCGACAAGATGGCAGGACGCCACGGAAACAAGGGCGTTATCGCGCGCATTCTTCCGGAAGAAGACATGCCGTACCTGCCGGACGGCACTCCCGTCGAAATCGTTCTGAACCCGCTCGGCGTGCCTTCGCGCATGAACGTGGGCCAGATCCTCGAGACGCACCTCGGCTGGGCCGCGCGCGTTCTGGGAATGCACTTCGCCACGCCCGTTTTGACGGCGCGACGGAAGCCGAGATCAAGCAGAAGCTTCAGGCAGCCGGCGCAGCGTGCTCGTGAGCTCGGACTGCCCGAGATCGTGAACGAGTCGGGCAAGGCGATTCTGTACGACGGGCTCAGCGGCGATCCTTTCGAGCAGAAAGTGACAGTCGGTTACATCTACATGTTGAAACTGTCGCACCTGGTGGACGACAAGATCCACGCTCGTTCGATTGGACCGTACAGCTTGATTACGCAGCAGCCGCTCGGTGGTAAGGCACAGTTCGGTGGACAGCGTTTTGGAGAGATGGAGGTGTGGGCGCTCGAAGCTTACGGCGCGGCCCACATTCTTCAGGAGCTGTTGACCGCGAAGTCTGACGACGTCGCCGGCCGTTCGAAGATCTACGAGGCGATCGTGAAGGGCGAAGCGGATTTCGATCCGGGTCTGCCTGAGTCGTTCAACGTGCTCGTGCGTGAACTTCAGTCGCTGTGTCTCGACGTTGAGTTGATCAACAAGAAAGCAGCTGAAGACGGCGCAGCAGCAGGACGGCGTTGGTGAGGCGATCGTCACCAGTGCGGTTGAGGCGTAAAAATTGGTATTGCCGATTGCCGGATTTGCCAATGGCAGATATGGCAAACCGGCTTCAGGTACTAAAGATCGGCAGTTGCATTCGGTAATTGAACAACGGAGAAATCAAAGTGTTTCGATTCCAACAAGAAAAGACGCAACTGGCTCCCGATTTTGAAGCAATTCGTATCTCACTTGCGTCACCGGAAAAAATCCGGCAATGGTCGCATGGTGAGGTGACCAAGCCTGAAACAATCAACTACCGCACCTTCAAGCCTGAGCGCGACGGGCTTTTCTGCGCGCGAATTTTTGGACCGGTCGCCGATTGGGAGTGCCTCTGCGGAAAATACAAACGCATGAAGCACCGCGGCGTGATCTGCGACAAGTGCGGCGTCGAAGTAACGCAGGCAAAGGTGCGCCGCGAGCGTCTGGGCCATATCGATCTGGCCAGCCCGTGCTCGCACGTCTGGTTTTTTAAAGGGCTGCCCAGCCGCATCGGCCACCTGCTCGACATCCCGCTGCGCGAGCTCGAGAAGGTTCTTTATTTCGAGTCGTACATCGTGATCGATCCGGGCGACGTGCCCGGACTGAAAGAGCGCGAGCTCGTGAGCGACGAGCGTTATCGCGAACTTGTGCGCGATTATCCGGCGCAGTTTGTCGCGAAGATGGGCGCCGAAGCGATCAAGGAACTGCTCGCGATGGTCGACGTCGAAGAGCTCGGCGACCGATCTGCGCAAGCGGATGAAGGAAGAGACTTCGCAACAGAAGAAGCTGAAGTATTCGAAGCGGCTGAAAGTTGCCACCAGTTTCCTGAAGTCCGGAAACCGGCCTGACTGGATGATCCTCGACGTGATTCCGGTAATTCCACCCGAGTTGCGGCCGCTCGTGCCGTTGGATGGCGGACGTTTTGCGACTTCGGATCTGAACGATCTCTATCGACGCGTCATCAATCGCAACAACCGTCTGAAGAAGCTGATGGAGTTGCGTGCGCCGGAAGTCATCGTGCGCAACGAAAAGCGCATGCTTCAGGAAGCCGTCGATGCGTTGTTTGACAACGGCCGTCGCGGACGCGTGCTGCGTGGCGTCAACAATCGCCCGCTCAAGTCTTTGAGTGGAACGCTCAAAGGCAAGCAGGGACGTTTCCGTCAGAACCTGCTCGGCAAACGCGTCGACTACTCAGGGCGTTCGGTGATCGTGGTTGGTCCCGGAGTTGAAACTCCACCAGTGCGGTCTGCCGAAGAAGATGGCGCTCGAGTTGTTCAAGCCGTTCATCTACAACCAGCTCGAGAAACAGGCACACGCCGCCACGATCAAGCAGGCGCGCGAGATGGTGGAACGCCAGGAGCCTGTCGTTTGGGACATTCTCGAAGAAGTGATTCGCGAGCATCCGGTGCTCCTGAATCGCGCTCCGACTCTGCACCGTCTCGGCATTCAGGCGTTTGAACCGGTGCTCGTCGAAGGCAAGGCGATCAAGATCCATCCGCTCGTCTGCACGGCGTTCAACGCCGACTTCGACGGCGACCAGATGGCGGTACACATTCCGCTCAGTCCGGAAGCTCAGATCGAAGCGGCAGTGTTGATGCTTTCGAGCAACAACATTCTGAGCCCGGCGAGTGGTCAGCCAATCGCCGTGCCTTCGCAGGACATCGTTCTCGGTATTTACTACCTGACGCGCGATCGTCCAGGCGCAAAGGGCGAGGGCCGCGTGTTTGCTTCGCTCGAAGAAGTGTTGCTCGCGCTCGACGCGGGTGAAGTCACAACGCAGACGCCGATCAAACTTCGCATTCAGGGCGACTTGATCGACCTCGTTCAGGAGCACGATCCGCAGGACATCCTGCGCGCCGTCGTTCAGGACGACGTGCGCCGCGTGATCAATACGACCGTCGGCCGCGTCATCTTCAACGACTCGATTCCCGCCGGGCTGCCCTTTATCAACGGCACGTTGAAGAAGAAAGGTCTGCAGTCGCTCGTCAACTACTCGCACATCCGTCTGGGCCATGAGATGACCGTCAAGATGCTCGACGATCTCAAGACGCTCGGGTTCTTGTACGCGACCAAGGCCGGTATCTCGATCGGTATCGACGACCTGGTAACTCCACCCTCGAAGAAGGGACTTGTCGACAAGGCTGACAAGGACGTTATCGCGGTCGAGCAGCAGTATCAGGACGGCGTGATCACTAACGGCGAACGCTACAACAAGGTGATCGCGATCTGGTCCGAAGTGACCGACAAAGTCGCCAAGGAGATGTTCAAGGCGATGGACGATCGCGAACGATCGAGCGGCGAGCTCAATCCGATCCTCGTCATGAGCGATTCGGGAGCTCGTGGTAGCGCACAGCAGATTCGTCAGCTCGCCGGTATGCGTGGTCTGATGGCTCGTCCGTCGGGCGAAATCATCGAGACTCCGATCCAGGCAAACTTCCGCGAGGGCCTGAACGTGTTGCAGTACTTCATCTCGACACACGGCGCTCGCAAAGGTCTGGCTGACACTGCACTGAAGACCGCCGACTCGGGTTATTTGACCCGGCGACTGGTTGACGTGGCCCAGGACGTGATCATCAGTGAGGACGATTGCGGTACTCTTCGCGGTATTCCCGCCAGCGCGATTATTGAAGGCGGCGAGGAGATCGAGTCGTTGCGCGATCGCATTGTGGGTCGCACGGCACTCGAGGAGGTCGTTGATCCGATCGAAGGTCAGGCGATCGTCGAGGCAAATCAGGAGATCGACGAAGATTTGTCATCCGAAATCCAGCGCTCAGGCGTGCAGCGCGTCCGAATTCGCTCGGTGCTGACCTGCGAATCACGACGTGGCTGCTGCATCAAGTGTTACGGACGCAATCTCGCCACCGGCCGTCCGGTTGAAATCGGCGAAGCGGTCGGCGTTATCGCCGCGCAGTCAATTGGTGAACCGGGCACGCAGCTAACGATGCGCACGTTCCACATCGGCGGTACTGCGCGTCTTGAAGAGTCGTCGAAACACGAAGCACGTCAGGACGGCACAATCAAGTACCTCGACTTGCAGACGGTGAAGAGTCGCAAGGGCGAGCGCATCGCGATGAATCGTAACGGTTCAGTGGTCATCATCGATGATCGCGGTCGTGAGGCTGCGCGTTATCAGATCGTTTACGGCGCGCACATCCTCGTCGAAGACGGCAGCCGCGTCACGCAGGATCAACTCCTGGCGACGTGGGACCCGTTCACGTTCGCGATCCTTACCGAAGTCGCTGGTCACGTTAAGTTCCAGGACTTGAAGGAAGGCGTGACGTTTGACGAAGAAGTGGACGAAGTAACCGGTCAGTCGCGCATGGTCGTGAAAGACTCGCCCGACGAAAAGAAACAGCCGCGTTTTGAAATTCGCAGCGCCAGCAACAAGGTGCTGAAGACTTACCAGATGCCTGTGCGTGCGAACCTGATGGTGACCGACGGCGAGGAAGTCGAGCCGGGCGACATCATCGCGAAGATTCCGCGCGAAACAACCAAGACCAAAGACATCACCGGCGGTTTGCCGCGCGTCGTCGAGCTGTTCGAAGCACGCCGTCCTGCGGAAACGGCGGTCATGTCTGAAATCGACGGCACCGTTACGCTCGGCGCGATTTCGAAAGGTAAACGCAAACTGATCATTACCGGCGACGACGGTGAAGAGCGCGAGTACGACATCCCGCGCGGTACGCACATCAACGTGCAGGACGGCGATCGCGTTCGTGCCGGCGAAGCGCTGATGGATGGCCCACTCAACCCGCACGACATTCTGCGCGTGCTGGGTATGAGCCGTTTGCAGGAATACCTCGTAAACGAAATTCAGGAGGTCTATCGCCTACAGGGTGTGAACATCAACGACAAGCACATCGAAGTGATTGTTCGCCAGATGTTGCGCTGGGTGAAGATCAAGGAAGTCGGCGACACGGAGTTTCTGCTCGAAGAGCAGGTCGATCGTTTCCGCTTCCAGGACGAGAACGAGCGCGTGCGGCAGGACGACGGCGAAGTCGCGCAGGCCGAACCGCTGTTGCTGGGTATCACGAAAGCTTCGCTCTCGACCGACTCGTTCATCTCGGCGGCGTCGTTCCAGGAGACCACGCGCGTGCTTACCGAAGCGGCGATTTCCGGCCGCGTCGATTACCTGCGTGGCTTGAAGGAAAACGTGATCATGGGTCGATTGATTCCGGCCGGAACAGGCATGGAATACTATCGCAACGTCGATATCGAACGTGATGAGACGATCGATCAGGCGCGCGAGCGTGACCTCGACGAGTTTCCGGACATCGTCGGCGGTCACGACATCGTGTTGCCTGCTCGCGAGCCGGTCGTTGTGCCCGGCGGCAGCATCGAACGATGGCGACGTCGTCGCTGCTCCGGAGACGGAAGAGTAAGAAACCTTAATCGAGAACTTTCTCGGGGGTGGCCATTCGTGGCGACCCTGTTTTTGTGGTTCATTCTCTGCGGTCCTCTGCGTACCTCGGCGTTCTCTGCGGTAATTGCCATCTTCAACGCAGAGGAGATACGCAGAGGGCCGCGAGTAGACCTGCCTCCTCACGTCAACTTTTTGGGTAAAGCCACGTCGAAATTTATGTTTAGAGGCTGAGCTGGTGTAGTCCTGCCCTCGTATCCGTTCGCAGTGTTTGCAGATCGTCATATTCGGCGCCAGCTCACTAACCAGTTGCAGCGTGTTTGTCTTCCGTTCTGAAATGACGCGACTGATCCGCAACCCACACAGCGTGTGCTGTCCGCTGGGTTGAACCAGATGATAAATTTCGTTCACCAATTTTGTTGCGTACATGGCGTTCAAAATTGCTCGACTTTTTTCAGTACAAAAGTTTCTGCACTTCAACATTCTGGCAAACATAATGCCGCTGAAAAGAAGCAAGAATTCTTGCGGTGATTTGCCGCACAGTTTTCCTTTCAGTGGATCGCGCAATGTCGTTAGAATCCCAACACAATGAATCTGAAACAAATCAAGAATCTCCCCGGCGCGCGCAAGACTCGCGATGCCCGAGTTTGTTTCACCGCAACTGGCTACTCTCGTAGACAAGCCGCCCCGGGCGAAGAGTGGCTTCATGAGTTGAAGTTTGACGGTTATCGTTGCTATGTCATTTGGAAGGGCGGGCAGGTGCGGCTTTGGACAAGGAACCAGAAAGACTGGACCACAAGTTTCCCGAGTGTTGTGAAAGCTTTGAAGACGTCTGCGCGTGAAGAGTGCGATTCTCGATGGCGAGATCGTGGCGCTGGATGCGTCCGGCCGCGCAGTTTTCAGAGGTTGCAGCAGTCGATCAAAAGAGCGGCGGCGGCGGACTGATTTTCCACGTTTTCGATCTGATTTACATCGAAGGGTTATAGCCTGACGAAAAGCCCGCTCGCGCGAACGCAAGCGAGTGCTGGCGGAACTGATCGGTCGACGGCGAGCGGCGGTGTGCTGCGCTACAGCGATCACGTCGAAGGCAATGGGGCAGAGTTTTTAAAACAGGCGTGCGAGTTTGGCATCGAGGGGATTGTTTCGAAACTTGCGGATTCGATTTACGAATCGACGCGTAGCCGCAACTGGTTGAAGATCAAGTGCATCAAGCGGCAGGAGTTTGTGATCGCGGGTTACACGTTGTCTGAAAAAGGAATTCCCTTTAGTTCGCTGATCCTCGGTGTGTACGAAAAGGGAAAACTGATCTATGCCGGCCGTGCCGGGACGGGCTTCAGCAACGCAGAGCGAGTCGAGTTGAAGAAGATGCTCGATCGCATCGCGCGGCCGACGCGGCCGTTTGAGCAGATACCGAAAGATCCGGGTTTGCGGCGGGCAGTGTGGGCGGAACCGAAGCTTGTTGGCGAAGTTGCGTTCGCGGAGTGGACGGATGAAGGCGTCATCCGCCATCCGTCGTTTCAGGGTCTGCGCGAGGACAAAAAACCGCACGAAGTCATCCGCGAAGATCCGTCGTAAACTGATACAACCAGAACAAGTCAGGAAGGTGGGCTTGCCCCCGCTTCAGAAGGCGGGGGCAAGCCCTCTTCTGACTTGTCATACGTCAGTTACACAGTGTATAAACAGGAATCGCCTTTCTGACCCTGGTATCAGGATTTCCACGCGTTGGCAACTGCTTCCGCAACGTGTCTCCACCGAACAAAAGCAGCGTGGCTCCTTCCGGCGCCCACTCGATCAGCGTCGACACTTTATTCATGAACTGATCGAGCGCGCGACAGGTTATGAATGCCACGTCCGGCGCTTCAATCTCTTCAAAACGGCGCGCGACGATCGTCGCGGTGCGGCCGAGTCGCACTCAGCGCCTCGCGCAGAAACACCGCTTTCTTCTGCGACGACTCGATCATCGTCACTTCCAAATCGGCGCGCGCAATCAGACACGGAATGATCGGCAGCCCGCCGCCCGAGCCGATGTCTGCTATCTTTGCTTCGTGCGGCAGGTGTTTGAGCAGCAGCAACGATTCGAGCACGTGCCTCGTCGCAAACTCTTCCGGCGAGCATGGCGCGACGAGATGGAGACGATCGTTCCAGCGAGTGAGTAAACTGTAGTACTCGCCAAGCTGTGCTAGGTTTCGTGCAGGCAGACTCGACCTCATAGCTCTCCATGTTCGATCTTAAAGATTGCTCGAATCTGGTCAGTTCGTTCATAACAATCGAACAGAAGCATAGACCATGATTGACGATTTTGTTGAGCAGCATAAGTTTCTTGGGCAGGCCGTCGCGCAAATTATCAACGATCACGTGGCCGGACTCGAGTCGCGCCGCGTAACTCCTGAAGCGACCCCGGCGGAACTCGAAAAACTTTTCGACGAGCCGTTGCCGGAGAAGGGCATCGCGATCGAAGAGATTCTCGCCCGTTTTCGCGACGACATCGAGCCGAACGCGATGGGCGTGCCGAGTCCGAGATACTTCGGCCAGTTTAATCCGACGCCTTTGCCGATCGGCGTTTGGGCTGACGCGTTGAGCTCGATGCTGAATCAGAACGCCGGCGCGTGGCGCAATGGTCCAACGTCGGCGATGATCGAGGCGCGCGTGATTCGCTGGCTGTGCGATCTGCTTGAATTATGGTCCGCAGAGTTTTGGCACGCTGGCGAGCGGCGGTTCGGAGGCGAATCTGATCGCTTTGAAATGCGCGCGCGACAGTGTCGCCGCGGAGCATCAAAGATCGTGGCGTGCGCGACCGCGCCCGGCGATCTCGTGATCTACGCTTCCGAGCAGTGTCACTACTCGATCGACAAGAGCGCGGACCTTCTCGGTCTCGGTCGCGAAAGTTTGCGCAAGATTCCGACGGACGAACGGTTTCACATTCGTCTCGACGCTCTGCGCGAAGCGATCGCACGCGATCGCGAGGCGGGACTGCTTCCGTGTTGCATCGTCGGCGTTGCCGGCACGACTTCAACCGGCGTGATCGATCCACTCGAAGAGCTGGCCGTGATCGCGCGCGAAAACGATTGCTGGTATCACGTCGATGCTGCGTACGGTGGTCCACTCGCGTTCTCGTCGCAGCACAGAGATAAGCTGCGTGGCATCGCGCTCGCTGATTCGATCACTTTCGATCCGCACAAGTGGATGTTTGTTCCGTTTTCGTGTGGCGCGACGCTCGTGCGTGACGGCGGGCGCGTGTTGCGCGACGCGTTTGACATGAGTCCGGAGTATTTGAGCGAGGATCGCGGCGGCGCGGACGTCGAGTTTGACTTCTTCCGTTACGGGCAGATGGGCACGCGCCGTTTCAATTCGCTGAAGCTCTGGATGGCGATCAAGTTCATGGGCCGCGAGGGTTATGCGCAGACTGTCGAACGCCAGATCGAGCTGACGAAATATCTCGCGGCCAGGCTCGACCAACTCGCGGGTTTCAAACGTGTGGGCGAAGTTGAAACGGCGGTCTGTTGTTTTCGATATCTACCGCGACGCCTGATCTCGACGGCCCCGAGCTGGATCGCCTGCAACAGCGATTGCAGCAGATAATCGAACGCAGCGGTGAAGCATGGCTGACAACGACCGTTCTTCACGGCCGCCGCGCGATGCGCGTAAACATCAACAGTTTTCTGACCGAGCAGCATCACGTCGATCGATCTGGTAAACCTGCTCGAACGTTCAAGCAACAACGCCTAATGATGCTTAGAAACATCGCTTTATTTCTTTTTGTGATCTTGTGTGCCTCTGGTGGCAACTGCACAGAAGTCTCTGCCCGCGATCAAATCGCAGGCTCGACTTCGACGCTCTCTCAGTTACCTACGACGCGAACACACCCTACGCCTTGCCGCACCTCATGATCGTCATCGATCGCAAAGACAGCAACAAGATCTACTACGTCAACAAGAAGCGTTACAGCTTTCACAAAGACTTCGTCAACGGCACCTACCTCTCACTCGAACGCGGCCGCGAGTTTTTCGTAAACAACTACCTCAAGCCAAACCGCCGCTTCATCCTCGGCACAATCGCGTATCAAACTCCCCTCAAGCGCTGGACCTTCGAATTCTGGGAAGGCGATCTGATCCCCGCCGACCAGATCCAGCTCACTTACGAAATCATCAACAAATCGTTCTTTGCCCCCGTCGCATTCAAGCCAAACTCACTGCGGCAGGACGAAGCATCGCGATCGCTCGCCGGGATGCAGCGCGTTCTGCAGAGCGACATCGCGAAAGAGCAGGAGTACCAGGCACTAAACATCGCGAAGGGCCTCGGCCGCATTCACATCATTCGCAAAGCTCGACGATCACGTCGAGATTGGCTTCAACGAGATTCTCGTGCTCGACGAAGTGCCGGTGCAGCTTCCGCCCGTCGCGGGCATCATCACGTCGCAACCTTCAACGCCGCTCTCGCACATCAACCTGCTGGCGAAAGGCTGGGGCATTCCCAACGCGTACATCAAAAACGCGAAAGAGCTGTTGAAGCAGTACGACGGCTGGTGGGTTTCGTTTGAAACGCTGCGCGAGAAGTACACGATCAAACGCGCTGACATGAACCAGTTGCGCGAGTATCAGCGCCGCCAGGCGGAACGGCTCGACGTGATGAAGCCGCGTTACAACTTGGCTGAAACGCGTCTGCTTGAGTCTGGCGCAGCAGCGCGCGCGCTCGAGTCTCGCGTTTGGCGGCAAGTCGGCAAATCTCGGCGAGGTGCTGAACGCGCGTTTGCCGGGCATCGTCGTGCCGAACGGTTTCACGATTCCGTTTTACTACTACGACGAGTTCATCAAACGAAACAAACTCGACGATACGATCTTCGGACTGTTGAACGATCAGAAGTTTGTTCACGATCCGGCGTACCGGCGCGAGCAGTTGGTCCAACTGCGGCAGAAGATCGAAAGCGCGGAGTTTGATCCCGAGACTGCGGCAGAAGGTGCTGCAAAAAGTCGCGCAGTGAATATGCGGGCAAGGGACTGTTTGTGCGCAGTTCGTCAAACTCCGAAGACCTGCCGAACTTCAGCGGCGCCGGTCTTTACACGACCGTGCCGAACGTTCGCGGCGACGAGCAGTTGATCGACGCGATCAGAAAGGTCTGGGCGTCGCTTTGGAACTTCGAAGCGTACGAAGCGCGCGAACGCGCAAATGTGGACCACTCGAAGATCTTCATGGCGGTGCTGCTTCAGGAGGGAATCAATTCCGAGAGTTCGGGCGTGATGATCACCACCGATCCGTTTCGACACTGAAAACAAGGGCGCGATTTACATCAGCGCGAAACGAGGGCTGGGAATCAAAGTCGTCGAAGGGCAGCGAATCGCGGAGCAGATCATCTTTCGTCCGCGCACGAATGCGGTTCAGGTGTTGACGCGTTCTGCGGAAGACAGTCTGTTGACGTTTGATGAGAAGGGCGGCGTGAAGGAAGTGCCGATCACAGGCGATCGCGTGGTTTTGACTGACGAAGTGATCCGCCGCCTCGTGCGCGCCGCCGCCGGCGATCAAGCGCGTCTTCGGCAGCCGCGACCAGGACATCGAATGGGCGTACATGAAAGGCCAGATCTACATCGTCCAATCGCGCCCATTCATCCCCGGCGGATAAGCAGTCACCTTGGAGTGCGGTGCCTTGGCACCGCTTTGGCCAAATCGCCGACGAGTCGGCGCACTCCGGGTGCCAACAAGTTTGACAACTCGCCCGACTCGGGTATAAGCCCCGTGCAATGTTAACGAACACGATCACGGCCATCATTATTGGCATCACCACCACCGCGGTGGCGGGCTGGCGATCGTGTTCGCGGCGCTGATGAACAGAAACTTAAAAAGCGCCAAAACGATTCCAAAACCCGCTGCCGAGACAAACCCGGCAGCGGGTTTTTGTTTTGCTTGACATAGATGACCTCCAGAATTCCAGCCGGAATGCGTTACTACATCGGCGCCGAGGCGCGACTGCGTCGCACGGTCGAAGACACGGCGATGTCTGTCTTCGAAGCTGGAACTATGAAGAGGTGATCACGCCTTCAGTCGATTACTACGATCTGTTCGAACAGGGCATGGGCCAGCGTGAGGCGCAACGCGGGTTTCGTTTCACCGATAACGACGGGCGGTTGCTGGCGTTGCGTCCGGACGTAACCAGTTCGGTAGCGCGCATGGCGGCGACTTGTTGTCGGAACGCCCGCGGCCTCTGCGCTTTTGTTATGCGGCGCCGGTATTTCGCCAACAGCCGCAATCACACGCCGAATGGCGTCGCGAAAACACGCAACTCGGCTGTGAGTTGATCGGCGTCGGCGGACACGCCGGCCGATCTGGAAGTGCTGCGACTCGCGGCGGAGATCCTCTCGCGGCTGAATCTGCAATCGAGCTATTGCATCACGATAAATAACGTCGAGATCTTCAACGGCGTCGCCGCGAATCTGGATCTGGAGCCGGCCGCACGCGAGCAGTTGCGGCGCCTGATCGATACGCGCGAAGCCGCGGAGTTGCAGCGGTTCCTGCAAAACTATTCCGGCAACGACGCGCGTGCTTTCGCACAACCAACTCAACTGACCGGAAAACGAGAAGTGATTCAAGCCGCGCGCGAGTGTAATCACGAACGCGCGATCCGTTGCGGCGCTCGATTCACTCGACGAACTCTGGACCGAGATCGAATCACTCGGTCTGCAGAATTCTTTTGAGATCGATCTCGGCGACGTCTCGAGTCTCGATTACTACACCGGTTTGAGTCTGAAAGTTTTTGTTCACGGCGCCGGCTCGGGTGTCGGACGCGGTGGTCGTTACGATGGTCTGACCGGAAGTTTTGGCCGCGCGGAACCCGCGGTTGGTTTCGTGCTCAATCTCGATGCGCTCACGGAAGTTCTCGGGCGAAGAACGTCTCAACTCTGATGATCACGATCGCGATTGCAAAAGGCAGAATGCAGGACGAGCGCGCTGTCGCTGCTCGCGCGCGCCGGCGTTCGCTTGAGTGAAGAGGCGCTGCAATTCACGGCGGCTCGCGATCACGGACGAGAGCGGGCAGTATCGTTTCATCTTCGTAAAGCCCGCGGACGTTCCGGTTTACGTCGAGCATGGGATTGCCGATTGCGGGATTGTCGGGCGCGACGTGTTGCTCGAGTCGGAGGCGGATCTTTTGTTGCCGCTCGACCTCGGCATCGCTCGTTGTCGTATGGTGGTGGCGGCAGCGGATGCGGAGGCGATGACGAAAGTGCAGGGGATGATCCGCGTGGCGACGAAGTATTCGCAGATCGCGAGCGCGCACTTCGGCGCGCGCGGAATTCCGGTCGAGATCATTCAGCTTTCAGGCTCCGTCGAACTCGCGCCCGCGCTCGGACTGGCGGACATGATCGTCGATCTGGTGGAGACAGGCAGGACCTTGCGTGAGAACGGGTTAACCGTAGTCGACGAGATCGCGGAATCGACGGGACGCCTGGTCGTGAATCGAGCGAGTTATCAATTGAAGGCAGAGGAAGTGGCGCGGCTGGTCAGCGCTTTGGAAGCGACGCTGAACGGGGAGCAATGAGTTTGATTCGCACCATTAGGAATACGGATCGCGTTGCGCTCGAGGAGTGCTTATCGAAGCTGGCGGCGCGTTCCGTTGCGCTGGATGCTGAGTTAATGACCAGCTTGTTTCGTCGATCATCGAAGACGTGCGCACACGAGGCGATGAGGCGCTGATTGATTACACCGCGCGGTACGATCAGATTGAGTTAACAGCGTCTGAATTGCGCATCGGCGAAGCGGAACTGCGTCGATCGGCGGAACGGGTTGATCACCGCGTTCTTGTTGCGTTACGCGAAGCGATCGCGAACGTAAGAACGTTTCACGAACGGCAGGTTGAAGAATCCTGGACCATCACACCCGCGCAAGGTGTCGAACTGGGCCAGCGCATCACGCCGCTGGAGCGAGTCGGGTTGTATGTGCCGGGCGGAACGCGCTGCTTATCCTTCGTCGGTGGTGATGAATGTTGTTCCCGCGCAAGTCGCCGGTGTTGAAGCAGATCGTCGTGACAACACCGCCGCGGACCCTCGCTGAGAATCCCGCCGTCGCTGCTGCATTTCTGGAACTGAATGTTACCGAGATTTACTGCAGTTGGCGGCGCGCAGGCGATCGCGGCGCTCGCGTTTGGAACCGAGACGGTGCCGCGCGTCGATAAGATCACCGGGCCCGGGAACAAGTACGTTGCGGCGGCGAAGAAGCTGGTGTTTGGAGTCGTCGGCATCGACTCGATTGCCGGACCGACTGAGGTCGTGATCGTCGCGGACGACGGCGCTCGTCCGGAGTTTGTTGCCGCTGATCTGTTGGCCCAGGCTGAACATGGTGAAGATGCGTCATCGATTTTGATCACTACGAGCGAGTCACTGGCGAATGGGGTAGCGCGGGAAATCGAGCAACAGGTCGAGTTGCTGCCGCGGCGAGAGATCGCGATGCGTCATTGGAAACGTATGGCGCGATAATTTTGGTAGAGACACTGGACCAGGCGTGTTGGATCGTCAACGAGCTTGCGCCCGAGCACGTCGAGATTGTTACGAAGTGATGATGAAGTTGTCGCAGCGAATATCAGTCACGCGGGCGCGATCTTCTTTGGCGGTTACACACCGGAAGCTGTCGGTGATTACCTCGCTGGACCAAACCACGTGTTGCCGACCGGACAGGACAGCGCGTTTTTCGTCGGCGCTCGGCGTTTATGATTTTGTGAAGCGAACGAGCTTGTTGCGTTATTCGCGAGAGGCGTTTCGAGTCGGTGGCGGAGAAGGTTGCGTGTGCTTGCCGAATGCGAAGGGCTTGGGGGTCATGCGAGGTCGGCGTCGATAAGGAGTAAGGAGGTTTCCTCGCAAAGGCGCAAAGACGCAAAGGAAGAGATTAGTTAGTTCTTTGCGCCTTTGCGCCTTTGCGAGGAAAGCCGTTTGGAAACAATGGACAAACTTCACTACATCAAACCTGCTGTTCGAGCCTTTCGTGCGTATTCGCTCTCGCCGCACCGCGCATCAGTGAAGCTCAACCAGAACGAAAACCCGTGGGATGCGCCGCTCCGCATAAAGGAAGAGGTGTTGCGCAGGTTTGCGGCGCGGAAGTGGTCCGGTATCCCGATTTCGTGCCTGCCGAGTTTGCACGAGCGTCTCGCAGAGTTTGCTCAATGGAAGCCCGACGGGATCATAGCGGGTAATGGATCGAACGAACTGATCCAGGCGCTTTTGATGGTCACGATTGCGAGCGGAAAAAAGGTGCTGATTTCGGAACCGACGTTCGCTCTTTATAAACAGGTGGCAACGGTGCTGGGCGGCGAAGTTGAAAGCGTTTTGCTGACGAACAGTTTGCAATACGACACTGCAGCTTTACAGCGGATCGTCGAAGAGAAGCGGCCGGACGTCGTAATTATTTGTTCGCCGAACAATCCGACGCGGCTGCGTGATCGACGATGAGGCGTTAAGAACTCTGCTGCGAACGACCCGCGGCCTCGTAGTTATCGACGAGGCGTATCACGAATTTTCCGGACACTCGGTTGTGCCGCTCTTAAATGAGCATGACAATCTCGTGGTCCTGCGAACGTTCTCAAAAGCAATGGCCTTTGCGGCGTTACGAATTGGCTATCTCCTGGGCGCGCCGGATCTGGTGACAGAAATCAGAAAGGCGGTTTTGCCTTACAACCTGAATGCTTTTTCGCAAATCGCCGCCGAGGTAGCAGTGGAAAACTACGACGCCGAACTCCGTCCGCTCGTGAAACACATCATCACGGAACGCGAACGGCTCTTTAGCGAGTTGTCGCAAATCGACGGCTTGCGACCAGTCAGCTCAAAGGGGAATTTCATGGTGGTGAAGTCGGCCACCGACCCGAAACACGTCTTCGCCGATCTGCTGAAACACGACATTTTGGTTCGCGATGTGAGCGGCTATCCGATGTTGAGCGAATATTTTCGCGTCAGCGTCGGCACGCCTGAAGAGAATGATCGATTGTTGAAGGCACTAAGATAAAGCGATGATGCCAAACTCAAACCATCAAGATCGTCTGGCGAGCGTTCATCGCAAGACGAAGGAAACTGACATCCGCGTCGAGCTCAACCTAGACGGCAGTGGCCGCTCGAAGGTCACGATCGGTGTGCCGTTTCTCGAGCACATGCTGGATCTGTTTGCAAAGCATGGCTTATTTGATCTGTCGATCGATTGCAGGGGCGATCTCGAGATCGACGATCATCATTCCGTTGAAGACATCGCGATCACTTTAGGACAGGCGCTGGTCCAGGCGCTCGGCGACAAGAGCGGTATCAATCGTTATGGCGAGGCGCTCGTGCCGATGGATGAAGCTTTGTGCCGTTCCGTTATCGATCTTTCCGGCCGCTTTTTTCTCGTTTACGAAGTGCAGACTCGGCGCCAGATGATCGGAAACTTTTCAGTCGAGCTCGCTGAACATTTCTGGCGTTCGTTCGCGGAAACGGCGAAGTTCAATCTACATATCGATTGCCTGCGTGGGCGAAACACTCATCACATTCTCGAGGGAACGTTCAAAGCCACCGCGCGCGCGTTGCGCCAGGCTGTCGAAAAAAACAGCCGCATTACCGGAGTTCCGAGCACGAAGGGGTCGTTGTGACAGTTGCGATCATTGATTACGGGGTGGGCAATCTTCGCTCGGTGGAGAAAGCGTTTGCGGCGACAGGATGCGAAGCCGTCGTCACAAGCGATGAAAGGGAATTGCGCGCGGCGGAACGATTGGTACTTCCCGGTGTCGGCGCCTTTGCCGCTTGCATGAACGCGCTCAAGGAGCGTGGCTTCGATCAACTGGTGCTCGAGAGAGCTCGCGAAGGCACGCCGTTGTTGGGCGTTTGTGTCGGTATGCAGTTGCTGTTTGAAGAGTCAGACGAATTCGGATCGACACCCGGATTGGGATTGCTCCGCGGGCGCGTGCGCCGGTTTGAAAACGACCTCGTCGTGCCGCACATCGGGTGGAATCGCATTCACCGGAAACGCGAGCACGCGTTGTTCGAGGGAATTGCGGATGGATCGTTTTGTTATTTTGTCCATTCCTTTTATTGCGAGCCGAAGGATGAAACAGTTGTGGCAGGCGAGACTGAATACGGTGGGCGCTATGCGTCGGTCGTGGCGGAGAGAAACATCTGCGGCGTGCAGTTTCATCCGGAAAAAAGCCAGGACGTTGGATTACAGATGCTGAGAAACTTTGGGACATGATTTCAGGATTTTCACCTGCATGATCAAGCATGTTAGCGAAAAGAATCATTCCATGTCTGGATGTTGATAATGGGCGCGTGGTCAAAGGCATTCGCTTTGTTTCTTTGACTGACGCCGGCGATCCGGTTGCACAGGCCAAACGCTACGATCTCGAAGGCGCCGACGAGTTAACTTTTCTCGACATCACTGCCTCATCGGACCGTCGAGACATCGTCGCCGGACTGGTGCGGCGCGTAGCTGATGAGGTATTCATTCCGTTCACAGTCGGCGGCGGCTTGCGTTCAGTTGAAGACATCCGCGCGATCCTGCGCGCCGGCGCTGACAAGATCACTCTGAACACCGCCGCGGTCGAGAACCCCGAGTTGATCAGCGCCTGTGCTGAGACGTTCGGAAGCCAGTGCGTCGTGGTTGCGATTGATGCGCGCCGGCGCGAGCTGCGTGGTTGGGATGTTTACACGCACGGCGGCCGCCGCAACGTCGAACGTGATGCGATTGAGTGGGCCATCAGTGCAGAGAGACTCGGCGCGGGCGAGATTCTGCTGACGAGCATGGACTGCGACGGCACGCGCGCGGGTTACGATATCGAGTTGACGCGTGCGGTTTCAGACGCCGTACGAATTCCCGTAATCGCATCGGGTGGGGCGGGCAACGTCGAGCATTTTTACGATGCGTTGACCGCGGGTGGCGCAAGCGCAGTTCTCGCCGCATCGCTTTTCCATTTCGGAGAACTCTCGATAGGTCAGGTAAAGACTTATCTGAGGAGTCGTGGAGTAGAGGTGAGATGAACCTCGACATGGAGATTCTGAAATTCGACGAGCGAGGCTTGATTCCTGCCGTTGTTCAGGATGCGAGCACGCGCGAAGTGTTGACGCTTGCTTACATGAATCGCGAGAGCCTGGCGCGCACCCTCGAGACCGGGCAGACGTGGTTCTGGTCGCGTTCGCGCAACGAGCTCTGGCATAAAGGTGCGACTTCAGGTAACACTCAAGACGTCGTCAGTCTCTCGTCCGACTGCGACAACGATGCGATTGTCGTCCTGGTGAAGCCTGCCGGCCCAGCGTGTCATACGGGAGCAACCTCCTGCTTCGAGGTGAAGCAGGATCTCAACGGCCTGCTCGCGCAGCTTTACGAGTTGATTGAAACCCGCGAGCGAGACCGGCCCGAGGGTTCATACACCACTTATCTCTTCGACAAAGGGCTCGACAAGATACTGAAAAAGGTCGGCGAGGAGTCGGCGGAAACGATCATTGCCGCGAAGAACGACGACCGTAAACTGCTGGCGGCGGAAGTGTCGGATCTTGTGTATCACCTGCTGGTCCTCCTGGTTGCGCGTGGCGTTAGTCTCGACGAAGTTCGGGAAGAGTTAGCGAGCAGAAGAAAGGCGAAAGCTGTTGCAGGCGAGTGAAAAAGAACTGAAAGAGTTGCACGAGTTTGCGGTTGACCTTGCGCGCGGCGCGGGCGACATCACGCTCAAATACTTTCGAAAAAGACCCGAGACGAGCACGAAAACAGACGGCAGCTACGTAACCATTGCCGATCGTGAGGCCGAAGCTTACCTGCGCCGGCAAATCGCGGAACGCTTTCCGGAAGATGGCATTCTGGGCGAAGAGGAAGGCGAGGTTAAAGGGCGTTCCGGCAGACGTTGGATCGTGGATCCAATCGACGGTACGTTTGCGTTTGTGCATGGGGTTCCTTTTTACGGAGTGCTGATCGCGGTCGAGATTGAAGGCGAGATGAGCGTGGGCGTGATTAACATTCCGGCGCTCGGGGAGATTGTTTCTGCCGCGAAAGGCTGCGGGTGCTTTTTCAACGGCGAGCCAACTCGAGTGTCGACGACGAAAAAAATTGAAGATGCGCTTTTGTTATCGACAGACTTCAGGTCCGCGGGACGTTACGGATTTGGTGAGGTGACGGAGTCGCTGCAAACTCGTGCAAGGGCGAGCCGCACGTGGGGTGATTGTTATGGCTACGTGCTGGTGGCGACCGGCCGGGCGGATGTCATGCTCGATCCGGTGATGAGTTTGTGGGACTGTGCCGCGTTGTTGCCGATTATCGAAGAAGCGGGCGGCACGTTTACGGATTGGCGCGGCACGCGTACGGCCGCGGGTGGTAATGCGATCGCCACGAATAGTTTACTGTTTGACAAAGTGATGGAAGTCCTTGGAGTGCGGCGGCCTGGCGCCGCTTTGTCATCGATCACGAGCGATCGAGATTAAAAAGCGGCGCCAGGCCGCCGCACTCCAAGGAGGGATTCGACAATGCTAATCATCCCTGCAATCGATCTTAAAAACGGTAAGTGCGTGCGGCTGTTGCAGGGACGCAAGTCTGAGATGACGGTTTATAGTGACAACCCGGTTGAAGTCGCGAAAGAGTTTGCGTCCAACGGCGCGGAGATGGTCCATGTCGTCGATCTCGACGGCGCGTTCAGTGAATCCGATTCACCAAACCGCGCGGTCGTGAAAAGAATCCTTGACGAGGTCAACGTGCCGCTCGAATTTGGCGGTGGCGTAAGATCTCTGGCTGATGCGCAAGCCCTTAGCGATGAAGGGGTTACAAGGATCGTCCTGGGGACGGTGGCAGCCGAGTCTCCGGAGTTGCTGAAAACATTCGTCGACCGGTTTGCGAACAAGATCTGTGTCGGGATCGACGCACGTGAGGGACGTGTGATGTCGCGCGGTTGGGAAACGGCGACACCTTCCACAGCCGTTGATCTCGCGCAGTTTGTCGCGGCGCAGGGCGTCGAACGTATTATCTACACGGACATCAGCCGCAACGGCGCTCTCGTAGGACCAAACATAGACCAGACGCTTGCGATCGTTCGCGCCGCAAACGTACGCATCACAGCCTCGGGTGGTGTTTCGAGTCTCGACGATATCAAACGTTTGCGCGATGCGGGCGACGATCGTCTGGACAGTGTTATTGTCGGCAAAGCTCTATACGAAGGAAAATTCACACTGGAAGCGGCGATGCGCGCCGCGAGTTGAGCTTAAAATTATGAACGAAAATACCTTTGCGAAGGGGATTCTGAATGGACGCGTGGCGTTCGTCACCGGCGGCGGCACGGGAATCACCGGAGGCGTTGCACGCGCGTTCGCCGAAGCAGGCGCTGCCGTTGCGCTCGTCAGCCGCAATATGGACCATCTGCAACCCGCGGCTGATGCGATCAACCAGAACGGCGGCAAGGCCTTCGCGGTTGCGACAGACGTGCGTCAGCCGGAGGCAGTGGAAAAGGCGGTGGCGGAAACAGTAGAACACTTCGGCAAGATCGATATCGTAGTAAACGGCGCAGCCGGAAACTTTCTCTGCGCCGCGGACCAACTGACGCCCAACGGTTTTGGAACGGTTGTTGACATCGATCTCAAGGGCACGTTCAACGTTTGTCGCGCGGCGTTTGCGCAGCTCAAGGAACATCGTGGACAAATTCTGAACATCAGTGCGACGCTGCATTATCTTGGCACGCCGATGCAGCTTCACGTCTCGGCTGCGAAGGCCGGTGTCGACGCACTCACGCGCAACCTCGCCGTCGAATGGGGTCGTCACGGAATACGCGTCAACGCGATCGCGCCTGGTCCAATCGAAGACACTGAGGGCATGACACGCCTGGTGCCTGAGCCGGTTAAGGAGCGGCTGCGTAAAAATATTCCGCTTGGTCGTTTTGGACGCATCGCCGACATCGAAAGCGCGGCGGTTTTTATCTGTTCTGACGCGGCGAGTTTTATCAACGGCACGGTTTTGATCGTCGACGGCGGTCACTGGCTTACGGGTACTCGCTTCGTCTGAGATACACAATGCTCGATCTGCAACCCTCATCGTTCGAGGCATTTGAGAGTGAAGCGCGGCAGGGCAATGTCGTGCCGGTCGTGCGCTCGGTGCTTGCGGATCTGCACACGCCGGTCGGCGCCTTTATGCGTATCGCCGGCGACTCGCCGTATTCTTTTTTGCTCGAGTCGGTTGAAGGTGGTGAACGAATCGCGCGTTATTCCTTTCTCGGCGCGGAGCCGGAAATGATTGTGCGCGGGAAGGGAATGCAGACGTTCGTCGAACGAAATGGCGAGACTGAATCGTTTCCGACAGTCGCGACCGAGTGGGTGCGCGACTATTTCCGAGGGCGCACGCTCGCGCGCCGGCCTGGTCTCGTGCCTTTCGCGGGCGGCGCGGTGGGTTATGTCGGGTACGACGCGGCGCACTGGTTTGAACCGGCTTTGCGAGACGACAACACTCAGCCTCTCGATAGTCCGACTGATGCCGTCTGGATGTTTTATCGAACCGTGGTTGTCTTCGATCGCGTGAAGCAGCGTTTAGAGATCGTCTCGATCGTCTTTACCGAAGAGGCGGGTGGAAGTCACGAGCGTTTGCGACAGTTGTATGACGAAGCACTCGCGCGCACGAAAGAGATAGAGAAGCAGATCTTTGAAACGCGACCCGTTCCGCTGCCAACGCAGACAGTCAACGCCGACGCGGGTAATATCTCACTACAATCAAACTGGACGCGAAGAGCTTTCGAAGAGGGCGTGCGGCAGGTTAAAGAGTATATTGCGGCCGGCGATTGTTACCAGGTGGTGCTTTCGCAAAGATTCACCGCGCCGTTTAGCGGCGAGGCTCTGCAGATCTACCGCGCGTTACGCGCGATCAATCCGTCGCCGTACATGTTCTTTCTGCGACTCGGAGATGAAACCGTGGTGGGCGCGTCGCCGGAGATGCTGGTGCGCTGTCATGGTCAGCGACTCGACTATCGTCCCATTGCGGGCACCAGAAAACGTGGCGCCACTGAGACGGAAGATTCGATGTTGAGCGAGGATCTAAAGTCGGATGAGAAAGAGATTGCTGAGCACATGATGCTGGTGGATCTCGGCCGCAACGATCTCGGGCGTGTTTCTGATTACGGGTCGGTGAAGGTTGAAGAGTTGATGCGCGTCGAGCGTTATTCTCACGTGCAGCATCTGGAGACGAGTTTGCGATCGCGTTTGCGTGATGGTTTGGATCGATTCGACGCGCTCGCTTCATGTTTTCCGGCAGGCACGGTTACGGGAGCGCCGAAGATTCGGGCGATGGAGATTATTCGCGGACTGGAACCTGATCGGCGCGGGATCTATGCGGGTTCGGTGTTGTATATGGACTACGCCGACAACCTCGATTCGTGTATTGCGATTCGAACGATCGTGTTGCGCAACGGCGAGGCGATGGTCCAGGCGGGCGCCGGTATCGTGGCGGACTCGGTTCCGGAGCATGAATATGCGGAGACAGTGAACAAGGCACGCGCGATGTTTCGCGCGATCGAGATGGCGCAAAGGGGTCTTTAGACAGGATGTACATGATGAGCAGGATTTTAGTTACCGTATTTGTGTTCGCGTTCGGTGCAATGATCGCGAGGGCGCAGAATGGACCAGTCGAGCCGCCGAAGAAAGCAAACGCGAGGACGCCCGCGGCGACCACACCGGCGGCGACCGCGGAGCCGTTTGACGGCGCGCCGGTTGAAAAGCTGGCGGCCCAGTGTGTGACGCTCGGGACGGAGCTCGGTGCGATCGAGATCGCGTTTATGCCGGAGATCGCGCCCGAAGTCAGTGCGAAATTTTCTTAATCTTTCGGCGACGGGCGCGTTTGATACGACGACGTTCAGCCGGGTCGTGAAGAACTTCGTGATCCAGGGCGGCAATCTTTCGACGAGTGAGAAGTGGAGCGCGGAGCTGCAGAAACGAATGAGTCGCAACGCTTCCGGATGAACCGGGATCGTCAAGCACGTGCGCGGTATCGTCTCGATGGCGCGGACGGATGAACCAAACAGCGCGACGACTCACTTCTTTATCCTCGTTGGGCCAGGACAGCATCTTGACGGTAAGTTTTCAGCGTTCGGCACGGTGACAAAAGGGATGGAAGTCGCGGACGCCATCAGCCAGGCCCCCGCGGAAGCCGAGAAGCCGGAAAAGCCGGTGAAGATCAATCGCGCGGTGGTGGCGGGGTGTAAGAAGGGGGCTTAGTTCTTAGTACTTAGTGCTTTGTACTTTGTTCTTGGAAGCAAGCACAAAACACCAAGTACAAAGCACAAAACACCAAGTACAAAGCACAAAACACAAAACACAAAGCACAAAGCACAAAGCACCATGCTTCTAGTAATCGACAACTACGACTCGTTTACTTACAACCTCGTCCAGTATCTTGGTGAGCTTGGGGAGACGGTCGAGGTGCGTCGAAATAATCGGGTGACTGTTGAGGAGATCGAAAACAGCCTGCGGCCGGAAAGAATTGTGATTTCGCCTGGTCCGGGGACGCCGGATAACGCCGGGATCACGCTTGATGTGATTAGGCACTTCTCCGGAAAGATTCCGCTGCTAGGAGTTTGCCTGGGCCATCAGGCGATCGGGCAGGCGTTTGGCGGCAAAGTCGTGCGCGCGCCGGAACTGATGCACGGCAAAGCTTCGGAAGTCTTTCATGACGGCAAGACGATCTTTGGCGGAATAAACGATCACTTTCTCGCGGGTCGTTATCACTCGCTGATCGTCGAAAAAGATTCTTTGCCGTCGTGTCTCGAGATTTCCGCGTTTACGACTGACGACATCATCATGGGTTTGCGTCACCGCGAGTTGAAAGTCGAAGGTGTGCAGTTTCATCCCGAATCGATTCTGACTTCCGACGGCAAGCAATTGCTGGCCAACTTCCTCAAACTTTAAACTCGCATCATGCCCAACAGCGGATTAACTCATTTTCTCGGGCGGCTCGTTCGTGGTGAAAACCTGACACGCGACGAGGCTTTTGATCTGCTCGACGCACTGCTCGACGCCGAAGCAACCGATGCGCAGATCTCGGGCGTGCTCGTCGCCTTAGCCGCAAAGGGCGAAACGGTCGAAGAGCTGACCGGAATGGCTGAAGGGCTGCGCTCGAAAGCGACTCGCGTCATCTCGAAGCACGAGTGCTTTATCGACACCGCCGGAACCGGATCGAGCCGGGCGAAGACTTTCAACATTTCGACGGCGGCAGCGTTTGTGATCGCAGGAGCAGGACTGCCCGTCGCCAAGCACGGCAATCGCGCGGCGAGCAGCAAATCGGGCAGCGCGGATTTGTTGACGGCGCTCGGCGTCAATGTGTCGTCGATTCCGCTCGTTTCCGAGAACGCGCTCAACGAGATCGGGATCTGCTTCATGTTTGCGCCGCTCTATCATGGCGCGACGGCGAGAGTAGCGGGTATCCGGAGGCAACTGGGTATTCACACGACGTTTAATCTGCTTGGCCCATTGAGCAATCCGGCGGGCGCGCCGCGTCAGATTATCGGCGTGTGGCGCGACGATCTGGCGGAAACACTGGCGGAGGTGCTGGCTGCACTCGGCACTGAGCGTGCGTGGGTGGTCCATGGTAGTGACGGACTTGACGAGATTACTCTCCTCGGTCCTACTCACGTCGCCGAAGCGCAGCATGGAAAAGTCAGGACGTTCCAGGTCGAGCCGAGTGACTTTGGTTTTTATGTTGGACCAATCGATGTGCTTCGCGGTGGCGACGCCGAGGCAAATGCCCGCATCGTGCACGAGGTTCTGACAGGGAAGCGCCGGGAGGAAGCACGTGCGCTCGTGATAATGAACGCGGCCGCGGCGCTGTATATAGGAGGCGCCGCGGCTGACTTGCGCGAAGGCGCAAAGCTGGCGGCAGACTCGATCGACAGCGGGGCTGCGCTGCAGAAGTTGGAGATGTTGATCGAAGCGACGAGCGGGTGAACTTTGGAGTGCGGCGGCTTGACGCCGCTTTGGTCTCGATCGGGCATCATCGATAACAAAGCGGCGTCAAGCCGCCGCACTCCAAGGAGGCTGCTGATACACGGATGGATGTGCTTGCGGAGATCATTAAGAAGAAGCGAGAGCGGGTAGCGACCGCGAAGCGGTCTATTCCAATCGAGCAAATACGCAGTCTCGCATACGACAAGCGCAGCGGCGCTAAACCACACGCGATGCGCGACGCTTTGCGAAACGACGGCGTCAACATCATCGCGGAGTTCAAACGCCGCTCGCCGTCGAAAGGCGTGATTCGCACCGTTGCCAACGTCACTACAATTGTCGAGAGTTATCAAGCGGGTGGCGCCGCCGCAATCTCAGTATTGACGGAAGAAGATTACTTCTCCGGCTCCCTCGACGATCTGCGAGCAGTGCGAGCGGCAGTCAAGCTGCCGATCCTGCGTAAAGATTTTGTTTTCGAAGAGTATCAGCTTTACGAGTCGGCAGCCGCGGGCGCTGACGCGATCCTCTTGATCGTCGCTGCGCTCGATGACGACGCCCTCTCGAGTTTGCGAAAACTTGCCGAAGACGGCCTCGGAATGGATGCTCTCGTGGAGGTCCATACAAGCGACGAAATGATGCGAGCGGCTACTTGCGGCGCAACGCTTATCGGCGTCAACAATCGCGACCTGCGGACGTTTACCGTATCCCTCGAGACGTCGCTCTCCCTTGCCCACGAAGCTCCTGCCGAAGCTTTGTTGATTAGCGAGAGCGGGTTGCACAGTTCTGAAGATCTGCAACGTCTGCGCGCTGCGGGCTATCACGGCTTTCTGATCGGAGAAACCCTGATGCGCGCCGGTGATCCTGAGCAAGCTCTACGCAGTTTGAGAAATGACATTCATTAAGATCTGCGGCATCACTAATTCTGAAGACGCGCACGAGGCATTCGCCTTAGGCGCGGACGCGCTCGGATTCAATTTTTACAAACCCAGTCCGCGATACATCACGCCCGAAAGAGCCCGGGACATCATCGCGTCGCTGCCTGAATCTGTGATGAGTGTCGGGGTCTTCGTAAACGAGTCTCGCGAAGTGATAAAAACTATAGTGGACGAAACAGCGATCTCGACAGTGCAACTACATGGCGATGAATCACCGGCGTTTTGTCTTGGTGTCGATCACGCTGTGTTCAAGTCGCTTGCAGCTTCACACGAGTTCGATTTGCAAACCGCGAGTGAATACGAAGTGGAAGCTTTCATACTCGACACGGAAGACAAAACTCTGCGCGGCGGCACCGGCCGCGTGTTTGATTGGGCCATGGCCCGGCAGTTCAAAAGCCTTAAACCGAAGCTGATTCTCGCGGGCGGGTTGTCGCCTGAGAATGTTCGTGAGGCAATCAAACTGGTGCGTCCTTACGGCGTCGACGTTTGCAGTTCGCTTGAAGATGCGCCCGGAAAAAAGAGCCATGCGCGGATGCGCGCTTTTGTGGAGCAGGTTAGGAATGTTGAAGCTTGACGTTTCCCTACAGTCGCAGAGTATTCTAGGCATTGCCCCAAAGTCTAAAACATCCGGATTGTCCCTCCCCGCTCAAGCTTATTTGATTTGCTGACCTTTCATGACTCCAAAGCCCGAAAAAGAACCTATTACAAGGCCGTCCGACCGCTCGCGCGGGCGTGTTCTCCTGGTTGCAGACGAAAACCGAGGCCTGTTTATTGACGCCGTTTCGGTGCGAGGCATCGACGTTTTTTGTGTTGCAAACGGCACCGCCGCCATGGTTTCGCTAACGCGAACGCGTCCCCACCTCGTCATCGCCGACGCCGCCAACCGCGGCTTGAGGGTGAGGGAACTGGCCAGGACGCTGGCGCAGTCTGAAGATGGAATTCCGCTTTTGCTGGCGGGGCCTGAACCTTCGACGGTCCCGGTCCGCCTCGCCGCGGTGCGTGAAGGTGCATTTGATTACTTTGCCATGCCGTCTGAGATAGACCTTTTGACCGAGAGAACTCAGCAGTTGGTGCTGCTGCGGCAGAAGATCGATCTTTTAAGGGCTGACGCGGATTTGGATTCGTTGACGGGTCTTGCGAACCGGCGGCGTTTTCGAGTCGCGCTCGCAAGGGAAGTGGAGCGTTGGCGACGTTACCGCGTACCGTGCGCTTTGCTGATGCTCGATATCGATCACTTGAAGTCGATAAACGACAGGTTTGGACACCCCGCGGGCGATCTCGTGATCCGGCAGATTGCGCAAACGTTGAAAGAGGTTTCGCGTGACAATGATACGGCTGCGCGGCTCGGCGGTGAGGAGTTTGGGCTTCTGCTGGCAGGCGTCAACCTGGAACGAGCAGTCTCCGCCGCCGACCGTTTGCGAAATGTGTTGAGTGGAAAGAGAGTGGAGGGCGTTGGGAACGTGACGGTGAGTATCGGCGTCGCCGGATGTCCGGAAAGCGGGACTTCGGAAAGAATGCTTTACTCGGCCAGCGACGGCGCGCTTTACATGTCGAAGAATGGTGGCCGCGATCGCGTCTCAGTTGCGCCGCCGTTGCAGGATAAACTGCCGGGAGTATAGCCACAAAAAAGCACAAAATTATTTTGTGACTTGTGTGCCTTTTTGTAGCTCACTTTATGATGCCATCGTCAACTCCACAACCTGATTCGCGCGGTCACTGGGGCCGGTACGGCGGGAGGTTTGTGCCCGAGACTCTGATGGCGCCGCTCGAGGAATTAACCGCGGCATACTTCGCCAGCAAAGACGACCAGTCGTTTCAGTCGGAACTCCAACATCTCCTGCACAACTACGCCGGTAGGGCCACGCCTCTTTTTCACGCCGCGCGACTGACCGAGTATTGCGGCGGCGCGAAGATTTATCTCAAACGTGAAGACCTGCTTCACACGGGCGCTCACAAGATCAACAACACGCTCGGCCAGGTGCTCCTCGCACGGCGCATGAACAAGCAACGCATCGTTGCGGAAACAGGAGCGGGGCAGCACGGAGTTGCGTCCGCTACAGTCTGCGCTTTATTCGGTTTGAATTGCGTGGTCTACATGGGCGTTGAAGACATGCGACGCCAGGCGTTGAATGTCTTTCGTATGCAACTGCTCGGCGCCGAAGTTCGCGAAGTAAACGCCGGCTCGAGAACACTGAAGGATGCGATCAACGAAGCGTTGCGCGACTGGGTTACGAATGTCGCCGACACTTATTACCTGCTCGGCAGCGCGCTTGGTCCACATCCTTACCCGCTGATGGTGCGCGACTTCCAAAGCGTCATCGGAAAAGAGGCGCGCGCGCAGATCCTGGAACACGAAGGACGGCTGCCGGACGTTTTGATCGCCTGTGTCGGTGGCGGATCGAATTCGATCGGACTGTTTCATCCGTTCCTGGCGGACTCGGCGATCAGGATGATTGGCGTCGAAGCCGGCGGATCGGGAAACGAGTTGGGCCAACATGCGGCGCGGTTCAACGCGATGGGCGGCGGGCGGCCCGGAGTGTTGCAGGGAACGATGAGCTATGTTTTGCAGGACGAGAATGGACAGGTGGCCGCGACTCATTCGGTTTCAGCGGGTTTAGACTATCCCTCTATCGGTCCCGAGCACGCTTTTCTGCACGACTCGCAGCGCGTTGAATACGTTTCCGTTTCCGACGCCGAAGCACTGGAAGCATTCCAGCTTCTTTCAAAACTCGAAGGGATTATTCCCGCGCTTGAATCGGCCCACGCTGTGGCCCACGCGATGAAAGTCGCGCGCGCACTGAGCCGCGATCAAATCATCGTGGCGAACCTTTCCGGGCGCGGCGACAAAGACGTAAATTCCGTTCGTGAAGAGTTGGAGTCGTAAAGTTTGGGACGAATCGCAGACGTTTTCACAAACCTGAAGCGCGAGGGGAAGAAGGGATTCATCCCCTTTATCACCGCGGGCGATCCGGATCTGGAAACCACGGAAAAGCTTCTCGTCACGTTGTCGCGATCGGGCGCGACGTTGATCGAGTTAGGAGTGCCCTTCAGTGATCCGATGGCTGATGGCCCGGTTATCCAACGCGCCTCAGAACGAGCACTCAAACACAGTTTTAGTCTCGAGAAACTTCTGGATAGCGCCGCTCGCGCGCGCCAACAGATCGACACGCCAATAATTCTTTTCAGCTACTTCAATCCACTCCTGCAATTTGGACTACAGCGTGTGGCTCAGGCGGTGAAAGCTGCGGGCCTCGATGGAGTGCTCGTCACAGATCTCACGCCTGAAGAGTCAGGCGAGTTTGAAGCGGAGCTGCGTGCAAACGATCTCGACATGATTTTCCTGATCGCTCCAACTTCGACTGACGAGCGGTTAAAGCTAGTGGCCCAACATGCGAGCGGGTTTATCTACGCGGTTTCACGTGCGGGAGTAACTGGTGCCCAATCAAGCGTGAGTGCCGAAGCTGAAAAACTGGTCACTCGCATGCGACAGTTTTCATCGCTCCCCATCGCGGTGGGTTTTGGAATTTCAAATGCGGAGCAGGTGGCAGACGTTAGTCGATATGCCGATGCGGTGGTAGTAGGCTCTGCGATAGTTGCTGAAATGGAGCGACTTTCTGATGCGCCCGATCTCGTCGAAAAAATAGCTCTGTTGATGGCAGGATTTCAGGATTTGCGGAAAAAAGCATCTTGAAAATTCTCAGAATCCTGTTAAAGTTCACGCCTGATGTTGAAACCTCACGAGGGTCGTTTCAAAAAACCTCACCCTCTTGTAAAAAAGCACTGTTGCAAGTGTGAAACACTGTGTTATGCTCTGCTCACTCTCAGCGAAGTCTGAAAAGATTCAGGAAAAGAGGAGCGGAAGAAAGCGATGTATGCCATGGCAGATGACCGAATAAGTGCGGACCGCGGCAGGGCAGTTGAAGCCGCCTTAGCAAATATTGAAAAGAAGTTTGGCAAAGGATCGATTATGCGGCTCGGCGAGCGTGAAGTGTCGGATATACCGGCAATCTCAACGACTTCGCTCAGTTTGGACGCCGCAGTCGGTATCGGCGGAGTTCCACGCGGACGCATCGTCGAGATCTATGGGCCAGAGAGCTCAGGCAAGACCACTCTCGCGCTTCATATTGTCGCTGAAGCTCAGAAGGCGGGCGGCGTGGCTGCGTATATCGATGCCGAGCACGCGATGGATGCCGACTATGCCGGCAAGCTCGGAGTCAACATAGACCAGTTGCTGATTTCACAACCTGATTCAGGCGAACAGGCGCTGGAGATCGCGGAAGCTCTCGTCCGCTCCAATGGAGTTGACGTCATAGTGATCGATTCAGTAGCGGCGCTCGTTCCGCGCGCCGAGCTCGACGGCGAGATGGGCGATTCATTGCCGGGCTTGCAGGCGCGTTTGATGTCGCAGGCGCTGCGCAAGCTGACGGCGATAGTTGCACAGTCAAACACCTGTTTTATCTTCATCAACCAGATTCGCGAAAAGATTGGCGTCATGTTCGGCAGTCCGGAGACGACGACGGGTGGTCGCGCGCTCAAGTTTTACTCATCGCTGCGACTTGATATCCGGCGCATCGGCGCAATCAAGGACGGCGATCGGATCGTGGGTAATCGAACGAAGGTAAAAGTGGCGAAGAACAAAGTCGCGCCGCCGTTCCGTGAGTGTGAATTCGACATCATGTATGGCGAAGGTATTTCACGCGAAGGCGACCTGCTCGATCTGGCCGTGGTCCAGCGCGCGGTGGAGAAGAGTGGCGCCTGGTTTTCCTATAAAGGCGAGCGGTTGGGCCAGGGTCGTGAAAATGCCAAGCAGGCGTTGAAGGACCATCCCGAAATTCTTCGTCGCATTGAAAAAGAGGTGAAACTGAAGCTCGGTCTTCCGGTTCGAGAGGAACCTGAACCGGCGAATGTAAAGGCCGCGTCGGCTGCCGATAAGAAGTAGTTTTTCTTCAAAACCACAAGGAAGCACAAAAAGCACAATGTTTAGGCTAAGATATTGTGCTTTCTGTGCTTCTTTGTGGTTTAGACGCTTATGTCATCCATCCTCATAAAAAACGGCACGCTAATCACGATGGACGCAAACGATTCCATCGTGCGTGGCGATCTCCTCGTCGCCGATAAACGCATCGCGAGCGTTGGCGAAACAGGTCAAGCAGCCGACACCGTGATCGATGCGAGCGGTTGTGCCGTTATCCCTGGTTTTGTTCAAACACATATTCATCTCTGCCAGACACTCTTTCGCGGTTCCGCCGATGACCTCGCCTTGATCGATTGGTTGAAGCAGCGCGTCTGGCCCATGGAAGCCGCGCACTCGGCCGAGTCGATCGCAGCCTCTGCTCGTTTGGGTATCGCCGAACTTATAAAAGGCGGCACTACCTGTGCGCTCACAATGGAGACCGTGAACCACACCGCCGAGGTCTTCAAGGTCGTCGAGCAGTCAGGGTTTCGGGCCACCGTCGGCAAGTGCATGATGGATAAAGGCGATGAAGTGCCGGTTGCGTTGCAGGAGGAGACGGAGAATTCGATCGCCGAGTCGATCGCGCTTCTCGAAGCATGGCACGGCAAAGCCGATGGGCGAATCAGATATTGTTTTGCTCCGAGGTTCGCAATCAGTTGTACGCCTGCGTTACTCGAGAGAGTTGCTAACCTGGCGCGCGAGCGCGGAGTAATGATTCACACGCACGCGTCGGAAAACCGGACCGAGTGCGAAATGGTGGAGCAGGAGAGCGGGCTCCGCAACATCACCTATCTCGACAGTCTCGGGTTGACAGGCCGCCACGTGGCCCTGGCCCACTGCGTCCATCTCAGTGTTGACGAGATTGAGACGCTCAGGACGACCGGGACCAACGTCGTTCATTGTCCATCCTCGAATCTCAAACTCGGTTCCGGGATTGCTCCGGTGGCCAAACTGCTCGAGCACGGGATCTCGGTCTCGCTCGGCGCCGATGGCGCTGCCTGTAATAATCGTCTCGATATGTTCACGGAAATGCGGACCGCGGCCCTGCTTCAGAAGGTCCTGCATGGACCGGAAGTGTTGCCCGCAAAGCGCGTTCTTCGCCTGGCGACAGTCGACGGCGCGAGGGCGTTGGGTCTGGATTCGGAGCTGGGAAGTCTCGAGGTTGGGAAGTGCGCGGACGTTTCAGTCGTGAGGCTCGATCGCCTGCACTCGACACCTCTCAGCGACGTTGTTTCTGCGCTTGTTTATTCAGCCGAAGCTGAGGATGTCGATACGGTTTTGATTGACGGCGAGGTTGTGATGCGCGACCGGAAGCTACTGACGCTCAACGAGTTGGATATAGTGGCGCGCGCAAATGCGGAGTTTGAGCAGCTTATGAAAAGGTTACCTCGGTAACCGCCTGTGCCATCGCGCTGTGCTGTTGATTTAAAAAAGCTGTGCCAGCTCGAAGGTAGCGACTGCGGGGGGCGCGATCGGCGGCCGAGCTGGCACTGGCGGGTACTATCAATTTTGAATTGGATGGCCGTCTTTTCAACTAGCTGACGTTTGGGCATCAGCGCCACCCGCAACGTCCCGAATTATACACCCCGCAAGGAATCAGTCAACGACTTTTTTGTGACCAATCCGACAAAAATCTTTACATTAAAATAAAGACTCGAATTCTGGATTGCAGACATCAAGTTGACAGTTATCGAACCCTGTTCCTATACTACGCCCTCTTTTTCCAACCACTGGCCAGGTAGCTCAGTTGGTAGAGCGCGGCCCTGAAAAGGCCGGCGTCGGCGGTTCGATTCCGTCCCTGGCCACCAATACTTTCAATAACTTAGCGATTGCGAAAAAGCGTGTAATTCGAGTGGTCGAGGATCTTTGCCACGCTCGTAAAGATCGCCACATTACATAAGCAGGGTTTTTGAGAGTTTGAGGCAGCCCCGCGTGCTGTCGGCCCAATGACTCAAGAGCGCATCAGTGCAGTATGCAGCGTCAGTAGCTTAATCGCATCTTCGCCAGTTAACATGACAATACCTTCGACAAGCTACGCTTTGTACTGACCCGATGTTCGATCGTTACGAGCAATTGCAGGTAGAAACCAAATCATTGCGGTCGTCACGCAACCGCAGACAAAAGTGCCGATCCAAACCGCGTCGGAACCATAATGTTCGAGGATTTGGGTTCCCAACCATGGCCCAATTGCGACAGCCACGCTAAAGCCCATCATATAAAGTCCCATGTACGCACCTGCTTGTTTACTTGGGGCGATATCTGAGACGAAAGCAGAACTCGCCGGCAGCAGAATCATCTCTCCAAAAGTCCAGATCACGACAGTAGCGCCGGCCGCGGAAACGCTATTGACGAAAATCAACGCACCAAAACCGGTACCGACCAAAAGAGCGCCGAGCGAGATTGCATAGCGATGAGTCCAGTCTGCCATTGCTGCATTTAAAGGAACTTCCACCAGAATGATGATGACCGTATTGATCGCCAGCAACGCGCCGAAGCCAGCTTCCGTCATGTGAAGATCGCGAACCAGAAACAGCGGCATTGCTGCCAGAGGTTGAAAAAAGACTAATTCGATAGGGATCATTGCGAGTAGGAAATAGATAAACAGTCGATTGCGCAGCACGTCGGAATACCGGCGGTGGGGAATTATGTCGTCATTGGTTTTTTGAACAACGTCTTTTCCCAATGACTGCGGATTAAACTGACGCCACGGCAAAATCGCAATCAGGGCACCGGCAAGGAGGGAAGTTGCGCCGTCGACGAAAAACAATAATTTGAAGGAATGCATTGCCAGAAAACCACCGACCACCGGGCCAATGCTCATTCCAAGGTTTATCGCTAAACGGGTGAGAGCAAACGCAGCCTTTCGCTGCTGTGGTCCTGCCAGCTCACCAATGATGGCCATACTTGGAGGACGAAAAGCTTCGCTGGTGATCGCCCAAACCGCCGTGACTGCGAAGATTCCGGACAGGGAATGAACAAAGGAAAAAATCAACAGCACTATGCCGGATAGGACCAACGACGTTTTCATGATCCGCAGTCCACCCAGACGATCAGACAAACGTCCAGACAGTGGCGCAATGACGATCGCGCTAATTCCGTAGATAGTGATAACCAGGCCAGCGGTGGATGCAGGAAGATGTCTATCGACAGTCAGATAAAGGGTGAGAAACGGCAGGACCATAGTCCCTGCACGGTTTACAAGGATGGCAAGACAAAGGAACCAGATTTCCCGGCGAAGGGAACCTAATCCGCGCCAGGGGTTCAACAACGGGTGGCCTGCCGTTTCGGGTCAGCCTGCGCTTTGCTATCCACTTCGTAAAGACGGAGGCGATGATGATTTTGATTGTTGACCATCGTAGCCGTTTTCCTGAAGCGTTACTTGATAGTCTTTGGCTCCGTCATGTAAACCAGATCTAGTCAAGCCACTAAACCAGATCTAGTCAAGCCACTTTGTTCGATCAAAGTTCATTGTAATACTGAGCGTCTCTGGGGCGCGAATGTGGGTGCTCAGTTGATCTAAGCAGTAAAAAATCTTCATATGACAAGATTAGTGTTCAATGACTAGATTATTCGCAGTTCAACAAAGGAGGTTTTGTGTGAGTGAGTCTTAGGATTTGGGATCGCAAAAATGTCGCACCCAGTTTTGCACACAAAAATGTGCTGAACGAGCAGTTGGAGCATGGTTGCAGTGCATGCTGTGCGAATTTTACTGAGTGGAGTGCTTGTTGATTTGAAAAGAGTTACTAAACCGTAGAGCACTACCTTGATACGGTAGGGCTTGGAGTCCAAATTCTCACGCGCCTGACAATCCATCAGCAGCGATCACTTCAACAACGAATTGTTGACATGGTCCTACCGGAGGAAGACCCAAACCTCTGAAATCAAACTTCGGCGTAGAACCCGGATGACCTTTGCGCGAAGAAGCCATACGGACGTGCGCGTACAATACGCGTACATCGAGAAGCCGAAAATAGACCAAATCATCCTACGCCATCCTAAAGCACCTACGGAATAACCCCGCTGGTTCGAGCGATATGTTGCCGCGCCAGCTTCGCATAGCGTTCCGTCATTTTGATATTCGAGTGGCCTAAGATCTTCGCCAGTTCGTAGAGATCGCCGCCGTTCATCATGTACACGATGCAAACGTATGACGGAGATCATGGAAACGGAAATCCTGAATATCGGCTCTTTCGAGTAGGTCTTCAAAACTTCCTTCTACGCGCTGGCGTTCGCCCTTAGCGCCTTCCTTCGGAGGAAAGATCTGCTCGTGGTTATTCCCTGCAATGTAAAGAACGTTGTTCGCAGGTTGAGGCGTGTAGCGCCGCAACTCGTCGGCGAGCTCGGGAGGCATCGGAACACAACGCATCTTTCCGCAGCCTCGTCCGATCTATTGCACGATTCTAATCGTACCGCTGTTACTAATTTGCCCGTGGGCAAGGATCGAAACAGTGTGGAAGCCCTCGGGCAAATTGTTTGGTAACCGGAATACAACCCGAGTCAGATCAGTGTTGGGTATGGCACGAACATCTTCGGCAGAAACGATATCTCTTCCCAACACAATGACGGCGATCGCTGACGGTGTTTCGCCTGGATTCAGTTGCAGATTCCTCGCAAAAAGAACCACTCGGGTATTTCGATCGGATGCGTTCGCAAGCCAGTCGAGAAGAGTTACCACTCGAAACGGATCTCTGAGATGTGTAATCGCGTCGAGAGCAGCGACGTGGTTAACAAACGGCCCGGAATCTTCATAAAGTAATTCGAGCACATCGTCGTTAAGAATCGTCCCTGTGGCCTGATCACCGAAGACTACGGCGTTCTGAGGATTTGAGAAGTTAATCAGGATAGTTTCATCAGACTCGGCGCTTGTATCGCCGCAGACTCTCACCGGAATCGTAAACGATGTGGCGCCTGGTTGCAGCGTGGCCGTGCCTGATTTCGATTCGTAATCTATGCCCTGATTACCACAAGCAACGCCGCCAAAGGCGCCACCATTGGAAGTGGCATAGTCAACACTGACCGTTCGGCTGGTTGCAGCTGAGAGACTCAGCGTGAACAACATCTCGGTGGTGCTGCCCGCACCACCTTCGATAAGACTCGGTCTGTTTAGTTCCAGGATCAAAATTCTACTGCGGTCCTGAATAGTCACGAGCAACTCGTGGGGCGTGCCCAGCGCCGCGGGATTTGAAGCGTTGCGCAATACAACCTTAAAAGTTTCGTTCGACTCATTCGACTCATCTTCCAGAATCGGAATCTGAAAACTTCTGCTCGTTTCACCGCCACTGAAACTCAATGTACCCGAGGTAGACGTGTAATCCTGACCCGCAATCGCCGTGTTGTCTGCGGTCGCAAAATCGACCGTCAGAGGACCAGTGCTACCTCCCTGGCGCAGCACAGTTACGTTCAACAAACCCAGGTCTTCGTGTACCTGAATTGAGTTGACACTGAACTGCACACTCCCTATGAGGCCGGTTGAGTTGCCTGCCGAAAACTCAGAAGTATTTCCATTTGCATCAGTGGCAGTCGCCGTCACGGCTTGGGTGGCGTCCACAGGCGTTTGGAATGTCACATTGATAGTCGCATCGCCGCTATCGTTCGTGTTCACAGTTGTCGTGTGAAGAAACAGCGCGCCTTCTCCATTACCTGACGAATCGAGAGCGGCACTGGAATAAAAATCGATTTGGAATAGGCTATTCGGAGTTGATTTCAAGCTTCCCTGTATCGCCGTGCTATTACCGAGCGACGTGACAGACGTCAATACCGGAAAGTTTTGCAGGTTGTTTGGACCAATGTCTGAATCCGCAGCGTCGTTGGGAGTCACTCCGGCTGGGTCAAGGTCAATCCCCAAACCACCGTTTGCAAAGATTGAATTGCCGCGAATTGCATTGCCAATTGCGTCCAGGATCCTGATACCTGAGCCGCTGTTGAACGCGATCTTGTTAGCTGCTCCCAATTGCGTGCCGCCAACTGTGTTGGTAGACGTATTGAAAAACAGGATCCCTTCCTGACGGTTCGGTATCGGTCCTGTTCCGAGTGAGTTCAAGCCAATGAGATTTCCCTGGATCAAAGTTCCTTGTGGTGCACCAGTGAAACCTCTAGAGACCAATATGCCGATCTCATTTCCTGAAATAACGTTTTGGGCGCCAGAGACTAAACCACCGATCAGGTTGTTAGTGTCGACAACACGAATACCTACGGATCCAAAGGGGCTAACTGCGCTATTGCCAGTCACGTCGGTGCCGATATAGTTACCTTGAACGGTTGCGCCTGAACCAAGGCCAGTGCCATCCAGGATAATGTTTCCAGGAAATCCGTTTGCAGCAATCACGTTTCGAGCTTCTGGAACAGTGCCGCCTATCAACGGATTGCGGAAAGTGAGTACACCACCTCCCTTGTTACCCAAAGGCACAGTGCCGGTGATATCCGTGCCGATAAAATTACCTTGAAGCTTGCTCCCCTCTCCTCCGAATATGACCCCTTCTCGGAGGTTGCCTGAAATCACATTTCGGCTTCCTGGAACGAGGCCTCCGATTAATATGTTTTGAGAAAAAACCGTCGCATTGATGCCGACTGAATTGGGAATCGCGCTCGTACCAGTGATATCGGTTCCAATTAGATTACCTTGAATAATGGTTTCAGCGACGTGCTGCATCATGATGCCGTTAATATTTCCCGAGATCAGATTACCCGCGCCGGCTGCAGTTCCTCCGATCAAGTTACTTGTGGAGGAACTAACGAAGGAGTCCGAAATTATGACTCCGTTCAGGTTCCCCATAACGACCTTACCAACGGCATCGGTACCAATGAAGTTTCCTTGGATAACGTTATCTTTGCCATTTATTGCAACGCCGTTAACATTACCGGAAATCACGTTGCGCGTCGTTACAGTGGTCCCTCCAATTACATTGTTTGACGAATTCGAGAGCACTATTCCGTCACCGTTTGCCAGCTTCAGATTTCCTGCGGCATTGACACCAATATGGTTTCCCTGGATTAGATTATTGTTGCAGTCGCTTAATTTGATCCCAGTACCACTGAAACGGACAATTGCCAAGCCGTGCACTATGCTGCCGCCGGCCTTGATCACTAGAGCGGTGCCATTGCCGACAAGCGCTCCATCGAGTTCAATCAAGGGCGTGCCTGCGTAGCCCGGTTGGGTTGATGCATCGATTACGACTTGCTCAGTAATCTCGGGCAAAGGCTCTTGCAGGCTGATCACCTTCACTCCCGGTCCAGGAATATTGAAAGTGATTATGTCAGCGCCGGTCGTAGCGTTTGCATTGACCATGGCGTCGCGCAACGATCCGGGGCCGTTATTATTAGCATTCGTCACTACAAAATTCTGGCTTGCGATGGTGACGTTCAATCCCCAGCGTCCGGGCGCGAGGAATTGAACTTCTCCAACGCGTTCAGCAATTCTTGCTTTGACTCCTGCAGCCGTCGATGGTGATTGAAGTGTGTTTGCTGTGGTGGCTAAAGAAATAATCCCGACTACGAGCAGAGTACAACGCATGTGAGCTAAGCGAAGGGTAAGGTTTGACATTTTGAAACACCTTATTTCGTGAGTACGAGGTTACAGGAACTTCCGGGTCTCAAATGAGGACAAACTTATTGAACCGAATTCATTCTTCCTGCGACCGAGTCAAAAGTCAATAAATAAATGCACCAAGACAAGAATCACGATTCGAAGTATGCGAAGTCCGCAACAGCAAAAAGTTGCGAAGATTGTCCACGGGCATCGGCTGGAATAAAAAGCCGGTTTTAGACATATAAAGCAGTAACCTGAACGCTTCGTGCTCTTTCGCTACCAACTCTGTGAGGTCAAGATGAAATTCAACAAAGTCACGTTCTTCAACGATTACAAAGGACGCTTTGGTCCACTCAAGCAAACTGAAGTTAATGGATTGGATTCGCTTTTGGATCAAATCGAGGCGGACAACGAGTTCGCCGTCCTTCGCCAGGTGGCTTACATGCTGGCCACCGTAAAAGGTGAGACCGGAGTATTCCAGCCCCTTAAGGAAAAACGAGCCAATCCCCAAAAGCAGCCTGCGTTATTCAGGCAACAACAAAGGTATTTTCCCAGCGGGTTCTTTGGGAGAGGCTACGTGCAACTCACCTTCAAGGACAACTACCGGATGGCGGGCCAAAGACTGGCAGGCACCGTGATCGAAGTTCAAAACAAGGATGGCTCCAAACGTAAGTTGACGATCGACAAAGACACGTTTGTGAACGAACCGGACCTTGTTATGCAGCCAACCGCTTCTTATCAAATTCTAGCGCGTGGGATGCGTGAAGGGTGGTTCCGAAAACGCCCGAATAAAGTGCCATTTAAACTGTCGGATTTCATCAAAGAGGGCAGTCCGCCTGATTACAAAGGCGCGCGCAATATCATCAATCATCCATCTAGTTTTGCCGATAAGTTTGCGGGATTCGCCGATAAGTTTGAGTTGATTCTTCGCGCGTCTCTCGTTAGTTGATTGAACAACACAGTACGCAAGTGCATGGGGTGATTTATGTGCTTCCTTGTGGCTGATTAATCGGAGCCGCTGTGGGCCGCGTGGGCGCCGTTGTTCGCAGCCTGCCTCATCAAATGCGCTCGTCGCTTCGTGTCGTCGGCCCGTTTGAGAAACGACGCCGCCGAGTAACTACTCTCGTGGTGACCCAGATGTTCGGCCATGTGGCGCATGAACAACTCACCCTCCTCGAAAGCGCGGATCGAATTCCAAAGCGCGTCATCCATCTTCTCGGTAATGTCCGCCAGCAGGCTCTCTACCGAATAGGCGTGCCCGGTGTGACAGCGGAACCGGAAGAGTGGGCCCTCTTTCATTTGCAGCAGCACGCCGTGGCATTCGGGACACGCATAATTCGACGGCTCGCCGAGTTGTAGCACGCCGGCGTCGATCGCCTTCTGCTCTTTCGCGATGTTGACCTCAATCTCGACTTCTTTCGGCAACTGAAACGCTCCTTCCTCTGCGGCCGCTTCGGTCGTTAGTCTGACCAGCAGCGGCGCGATCTCCTCCACCGGGAGAGAATAATCAACCTTCACGTGAGTCATGGCATTGAGCGGCATGAACGGGACGATGGCGTCGGCCGGATCCTGGACGATTGCCGTGCCGCCGAGCTGTTTCACTGTCCAGAGTCCTGCTGTGCCGTCGTCAAGATAGCCCGTCAGGATAATGCCCACGACGCGCGGACCATAAGTTTGTGCTGCGGAGCGGAAGAGGGGATCAACGGCGGGGCGAAAGCGGTTCTCCTTTGGCCCGCGCGTGACGCGTACGCGGTTAGGCTCGACGAGCAGGTGGCGGTCGGGCGGGGCGACATAGATTGTACCGGGTTGAATGCGCTCGCCGTCCCTGGGGGTTAGAGCTTGAAGCTTCCCGCAACGGTTGAGTATGTCGGCCAGCATCGAGGGTGCTTCCGGCGAGGTGTGCACCACGACGAAGAGTGACGCCTGCAAATCCGCGGGTAATCCGCCGATCAGCACACGCAGCGCTTCGATGCCACCGGCCGATGCCCCGATAACGACAATATCTTTTGGCATCAACGCTCCTTTACGTCCTGGGAGGTTACGTATTCAGGGGTTTCGATGGAGGGACTAAAATACAATACACTTATACCACGTGCGGCGGTAGAATCACTCTATTCTAAAAATCGATCGCCATATACGCGGCGGAAGCGGCTTACATCAGTTGTGATTCGCAACTTTCGACATGAGTGAAATTTTCAATGAGGACCCGGTCGTGACGGCCGTGAAGCCTGGCTCGGATGGGCACTTTCTCGTGGTGGGCCTGGGCGCGTCCGCCGGTGGGGTACAGGCACTCAGGGATTTCTTCTCACACGTGCCCGCCGATACCAACATGGCGTACGTGGTCATTTTGCATCTCTCGCCGGACCACGACAGCCAACTGGCGGAGGTGCTTCAGAGCACGTCGCTATTGCCGGTCACCAAAGTCGAAGGACGCACTCGTGTCGAGCCTGATCATGTTTACGTGATACCACCGAACAAAAGCCTCGAGATCGATCACGGGCACATCGACGTCTTAAACATGACAAGCCATGAAGTGCGGCGCGCTCCAGTCGACATCCTGTTCCGCACCCTCGCTCAATCTCATGGCCCGCGTGCCGTTTCCGTCGTGCTTTCGGGTACGGGGGCGAATGGCTCGATGGGCATGAAGCGTGTCAAGGAGATGGGTGGTCTCTGTATCGTGCAGGACCCGACAGAGGCCGAGTACAACGACATGCCGACGCACTCTTTAGCCACGGGTCTGGTGGACTACGTTCTTCGGGTGGCGGAGATTCCGGCGCAGATCATCGCTTATCGTGAACAGCTTAAACGTGTCCACATCAAAGACCCGCCGCTACCGGCCACCAGCGAGGAGTCCAAGGCCCTGCGCGACATCTTCGCCCAGCTCAGGCTCCGTACCGGGCACGACTTTTCGAATTACAAACGACCAACCGTCCTGCGCCGCATCGCCCGGCGCATCAGTGTCCACCAGCTTTCAGACCTGACCGCCTACTCGCGGTTCATGGAGGAGAACGCCGCGGAGGCCAACGCGCTCCTGAAGGATTTACTCATCAGTGTGACCAACTTCTTCCGCGATCCGGAAGCGTTCGAGGCGTTGGAGCGCGATATCATACCGAAGCTGTTCGAAGGCAAAACGCCTGACGACCAGGTGAGAGTGTGGGTTACGGGATGTGCCACCGGCGAAGAGGCCTACACGGTGACGATGATGCTCGTCGAGTACGCAGCAACTCTCACCGCCGCGCCGCAGATACAGGTCTTCGCCACGGACATAGACGAGGACGCCATCGCCTTGGCGCGCGAAGGTTACTATACCCTCAACGACGCGGCGGACGTGCCGCCCGAACGCCTGAGCCGTCACTTTTTCAGCGAGGGAGGCGGCTATCGCGTGCGGCGGGAGATCCGGGAGCGAGTGCTTTTTGCCGTCCACAACATCATCAAAGACCCGCCGTTTGCACACATCCATCTGGCGACGTGCCGGAACTTCCTCATTTATCTCAACCACACCGCACAGCGCCGCGTCATGGACGTGCTGCACTTCGCCCTGAGCCCGGCCGGTTACCTGATGCTCGGCGGGTCGGAATCGGTTGACGGTGCAGTCGACCTCTTCTCAATTTTGAATAAGGAGCACCGCATCTACCAGGGTCGCGTCGTCGAGACGCGCCTGAGTTTTCCCGTCCCTGACCGGGCATACATCGCAACACTCGGAAAGCTACCGGAGTCGCCGCGCTTGCGTGACTCACAACCGACGCTGCGTTCCACCTACGCACAACTGCACCAGCGCCTGCTCGAGCGTTATTCGTGGCCATCCGTTGTCGTCAACGAAGATTACGACATTTTGCACATCTCCGAGAGCGCCGGCCGATTCATGCAGATCTCGGGCGGTGAGGTGTCAACTAACCTGCTGGCGCTCGTCCGCCCGGAGCTGCGTCTCGAGTTGCGCTCCGCGCTCTACCAGGCAGCCCACCAAGAGATCGACGCTGAGTCGCCCACCATGCCCGTTCCGGTAGGAGGCGAGACGAAGTTTATTAAGGTGCGCGTCAGGCCGGTCCTGAGTGAAGAGGACAGAGCCCGCAGCTTGTTCCTGGTTCTCTTTGAGGAGACAAACAAGCCCCCCGAGAACGGGCAGGGCCACATTGTACTCACGGACGAAGAAGTGACGTTGGCGCGCAGTCTCGAAGAAGAGCTGCTGGAGGTTAAGGCGCATCTGCGCGCGACCATCGAGCACCACGAACTACAGCGCGAGGAACTCAAGGCCTCTAACGAAGAGTTGCAGGCGATGAACGAGGAGATGCGTTCGGCGGCCGAGGAGCTGGAGACCTCGAAGGAGGAATTGCAGTCAATCAATGAGGAGCTGACGACCGTCAACCAGGAGTTGAAGATCAAGATCGAGGAGCTGGGGCATACCAACGACGACTTAAGAAACTTGATCAACTCGACGAGGATCGGCACGGTCTTTCTCAATCGGGAACTGCGCGTCAAGCTCTTCACGCCGCGCGCCCGCGACATTTTCAATTTCATCCCGGCCGACGTCGGGCGCGGGCTTTCGGACATCACGAGCAAACTCGACGACAATCGTTTAATACAGGACGCCGAGTGGGTGCTCGAAAGGCTTCAGCCCATCGAGCGCACGGTGCACACGAAGGACTCTTCCGCCTACCTGATGCAGATTTCGCCGTATCGCACATTTGAAGACCGCATCGACGGCGTGGTCCTCGCCTTTACGGACATCACCGACCGCTACCGCTCGGACGAGCAGTTTCGACGCGCCATTGAGGTCGCGCCAATCCCGATAATAATGCAGGCTGAAGACGGCGAAGTATTACAGATCAGCCGAACCTGGGCAGAATTGACCGGCTATACTCTCGCAGACGTGCCCACCTTTGACGCCTGGTTGACGCGCGCCTATGGCGAAGGGGCGGACCATGTGCGCCATCACATGCACGAGTTATTCAAGGAGCAGCACCGCACTCTTAACGTCGAGTTCCCGATCCGCACGCGCGCCGGCAACCAGCGTTACTGGATCTTCAGTGCTTCATCGCCGGGAACTTTAAGTGACGGGCGGCGCTTCATCGTCGGCATGGCCGTCGACATTACCGAACGCAAATATGCAGAGAAATTTTTCCGCGACTCGGATGTCCGCCTCCGGCTGATGATGGACAGCGTAGAGGACTATGCCATCCTCACGCTGAACGTGAAAGGCCAGATCGAGATGTGGAACTACGGCGCGGAACGCATATTTGGATATACCGCGGAAGAAGTTACCGGGCAACACGCCGCGATCCTTTTCACCCCGGAAGATCGCTGGCGGGAAATGCACTTGAAAGAAATGGCGACAGCGCGTGAAACCGGGCGCGCAGCCGACGAACGCTGGCATCTGCGCAAAGACGGCTCGCGCTTTTACGTGAGCGGTGTGCTCTCGGCCTTGCACGACGCGGACGGCGCTCTGACAGGCTACATCAAAATTGCGCGCGACTTGACCCAGCAACGGCAAGCCCAGGAAGAGTTGCGTCTTGCGAACAACGAGCTGGAGGCGCGCGTGCGCGACCGCACTTTTGAGCTCGCGAAAGTTAACGAATCGCTACGCGAGGAAATTGCCGAACGCATACAGACGGAAAGGGATCGAGTGCGCCTGCTGCGCCAGATCGTGCGCGCGCAAGAGGACGAGCGCCGCCGCATCGCCCGCGATATACACGACCAGGTAGGTCAACAGATGACGGCGTTGCGGCTTAATCTGGCGGCTCTCGATCCGGGTTGCGCCGAAGACCCGGTACTACGCGAGAAACTGGAACACACCAAAACAATTGCAGAACGGCTTGACGCCGACGTGGATTTCCTCGCCTGGGAACTCAGACCCGCCGCCCTCGACGACATCGGTCTGGCCGAAGCGATAGGCACCTTCGTAAGCCAGTGGTCGAAGCATTCGGGCCTCGAGGTGGAGTTTCACACCAGCGGCCTGGACAAGAAACGGCTTTTACCCGAGACGGAAACCAACCTCTACCGCATCATGCAAGAGGCGCTCAACAACACGATGAAGTATGCACAGGCCAGGCACGTGGACGTGCTGCTGGAACGTCGCGATAACCAGGTAGTGCTGATCGTAGAAGACGATGGCGTCGGCTTCAACCCGGAAAAGGAAACGAGCGCCGACGGCAACAAGGGGATGGGCCTGATCGGGATGCGCGAGCGCGCCGCCCTCGTTGGGGGAAGTCTTCAGATCGAATCGAGGCCAAAGGGGGGCACCACTATCTTTGCACGCGTGCCGGTTCAGTTCCTCGAAGAAGAAGCGAGGGAGTCGAAATGACCAAGCTGCGCATCGTCCTTGCGGACGACCATGAAACCGTGCGCGAGGGTCTGAAGATGATAGTCAACGCTCAGGAAGACATGGAGGTCGTGGGCGTTGCGAGCGATGGTCGTGAGGCCGTCACAAGGGCGCAGGAACTTCAGCCGGACGTGCTCGTGATGGATGTTTCGATGCCGAACCTCAACGGGCTCAAAGCAACCGAGAAAATCAATGAGCTCTGCCCCCAGGTGAAAGTGCTGACACTCTCCCGCCATGCCGACGACGGGTACATTCGGGAACTACTCGGCGCGGGAGCCCGCGCCTACGTGCTGAAGCAAAGTGCGCCAAGCGAACTGATCCATGCCATCCGCGCGATCGCCGCGGGTGGGAAATACATAGATCCCAAGCTCGCCGGCAAAGTCATGGATAACTATAGCGATCGGGCCGTGCGGGGCGAGCCGAAAGGGAATTTGACGGACCGTGAGTCGGAAATCCTTCGCCTCATCGCGCTCGGCTACAGCAACAAAGAGATCGCCGCCCGGCTTTCTTTGAGCGTCAAGACCGTCGAAGTCCACAAAGCGAACGCGATGCGCAGGCTCAACATCACCAGTCGCATCGACCTCGTCCGTTACGCAATCTTCCAGGGCTGGTTGCAGGATCGCTGAAGCTCACCCACAAAGCGAATTAAAAGCACAAACACTCCTGCTGATGTTTGTGCTTTTTTGTTTTTCTGTTGGCCGTTACGCATAGGGCGGGTAGTGGGTCAGCTTGAATTGAGCGCCTCCTTGGAGTGCGGTGCCTTGGCACCGCTTTGGCCAAAGCGGCAGCAAGCTGCCGCACTCCAAGGAGGCGCTCAATTCAAACTGACCCGCTAGGCATAGGGCGTATCGCCTTAGGGATCGTCCCTATTTTCGCCTCGCACCTTCCTCATAGCCGCGGCCCTTCCGTCATGAGAAAAAGCGTCTTTCGAAATGACTACTTCATTGAGCAGCTTACAGGAGACAACAGGCGCGAGGCATGCTGCACCGGCGCGGCCGCTCGTCCTCGTCGCGGACGACCACGAAGATACGCGTCTGCTGTATCGCACCGTATTGGAGGTTCGTGGTTACAGTGTCATCGAAGCGGCGGATGGTGAGGAAACTGTCCGTACTGCTGAGATCGCGCGGCCTGATCTGATCCTGATGGACGGCAGTCTCCCGCGTCTGAGCGGCGTCGACGCCACACGGCTTATACGCAGCTCGGATCACATCGGGCACGTGCCGATTGTCTTTATCACCGGCCATGCCACCGCCGCTTTTCTCGCACTCGCCCGCGAAGCCGGTTGCGACGAGTACCTCGTGAAGCCGTTTCAGCTCGCTCAACTGGAAGATGTACTCGAAAAATATCGTGGCAATCAACGCTCGACGCTGTTGCCATTTACATTTACGAGGAGCGTTTAGACGATGAGCGCGTTGTTGTTGACAGGGCAGGAACTGTTAGGGCTGTTTGAACTCGATAACGATGGAAACGTCCTTTATTGCCGGATGGATTCGGAAGGCACGTTGCAGGACATGACGGGCCACAACTTCTACAAAGAAGTCGCGCCTTTCGAAAATATCGAAGAGTTTCGGCGGTACGTGACTGACTTCACGCGGGGCGGGAAGGCTGCCGACAGTTTCGACTTCGATTGCCGTTACGAAGGTTCCGATCACCCGGTCCGAGTGCTGCTGGCGCGCATCCGCGAGCGTTGGGACCGGAACCACACGAAATCTGTCCTCGTGCATATCCGGCGAGGAGTAACACTGACCAATACACGGGAATAGCAGAGGTGAACGGTTATGAAAGAGATGTTGACGAATAAAGTACTTTCGCGTCTGCGCGATGCGGAGTTTGCTCGTTTGATGCCCCTTCTGGAACCGGTGTCACTCTCGGCAGGAGAGCGTCTGTGCCAGGTAGGAGAGATAACGCGGCACATATATTTCCCGGAGAGTTGCGTGATCTCGTGTCAGACGCTGATGCAGGATGGAAAATCAGCGGAAGTCGGGATGATTGGCTTCGAAGGCGTTGCCGATATCACAGCGCTCGTCGGCGCTCGGCCCGCTGCACATTCTCTAAACGTCTCGATCGCGGGTAGCGCCCTGAAAGTCAGGAAGGACGATTTCGAACGTGAAATGCGAAGCAGTGAAGACTTTCAGCACTCAATGTTGGATTACGCCGCCGAGTACATCACGCAACTTTCCCAGCGCTCCGCGTGCGCCCTTCTCCACCTGTTGGAGCAGCGCTTTGCGGTCTGGCTGCTGCTGCTTGCCGACCGTATAGAGGACGCCACGATTCAGATTACTCAGGAGCGAATCGCCGACCACCTTGGCGTGCGGCGCGCCGGTGTTACGACGGTGGCGGCACAGATGCAAGCGGCGGGAGCAATCAGTTACCGGCGTGGGAATTTGCGCATTAGTAATCGGGAGATGCTCCAGGAATTTGCCTGTGAATGTTACGGCAGCCTCGCCGTAGGTCAGCCTCGTCAAACTACATACATCTGAAAGTTGCATGTGGGTACGGGAGTGGACAGACTCGAACCCCCCCCCCTGATACAAAGTTAAAAGTTTTGAGCGGCATTCGTGTAGGGGAGGGGATCAATCAAACACTCTGGGGAAATTCCGACGGTCCTCATCATCGAAGACATAGACTGGATACGTTCCGGGATGAGGCAAGCGGTTGAGCGTGAGGGATACCGCGTAGCGGAGGCGATGAACGATGCAGAAGCGTTCGGAGTCGCGGAGCTACAAACCATTGACCTGATATTGACGGAAGAGCAATTACCAACCTTCAGTGGCGTGATGGCGCGCCTTCGCGAACACCCGACTTTGAGCCACACCGCTGTAGTAATTATCAACCCCGATGCCGAAGAAGGGGCCCGACTCGGCGACGCGTACCTGCTCGCCGGCTACGCCGATATCTCGTCGTTTCTCACTGTGCCACAAAGAGGCACATAAATCACAAACTCAGAAAATGCCTTTTGTGTTCTCTCTTTTCGTGGCGTAACTCACGGCGTTACTAAGAACACATCCCAGCACCATCGACCTGGGTAAACTTAGTGACTGGAGTCGGCCTTAAACTTAGTCGCTGTCGCCCGTATTGGTGAGCTCAAGTTCAGCGTGACGGTCTCAGGTCTCTGCTCACGGAACGTGACGAACTGATAACGTTGCTGGCGCGAAGTGATCCTTCAGCCACGGATCGCCTGTTCGCCGTTTATTCAACCTACAACAAACTCACAAACAACGGCGGACAGTGAATTCTCAATGACCGGCTTGATTAGTGCCGGTCTCACGTGCGTAAGCGTCGTGCAGACGGACGGGAGCAGTCTGCGGCTTTCGCAACCTCAAGTTGAGCATCTCCACGAAGACCGAGAACGCCATTGCAAAATAAATGTAGCCTTTGGGAATGTGCTGGTCGAAACCTTCGGCGACGAGCGTCATGCCAATTAGCAGGAGGAAACTCAGCGCCAGCATCTTGACGGTCGGGTGGCGATCGACGAAACGACTTATGGCGCCGGCAAACGCCATCATAAATATTATGGCGACCACAACAGCCGCGACCATGATCCAAATCTCATCAACCATGCCCACGGCGGTGATTACCGAGTCAAGCGAGAAGACTGCGTCGAGCAGGAGGATCTGAATAATGACGGCCGTGAATGAAGGCGCGACACGGGCCGAGGCATGTCCCTCATCGCCTTCGAGCTTTCCGTGAATCTCGTGCGTGCTCTTGGCGAGAAGAAACAGTCCGCCGGCGATCAGGATCAGGTCGCGACCTGATATTTCCTGCCCCAGGACGACGAAAAGCGGCGCCGTTAGACGGATGATCCACGACAGTGAGAACAGCAGGGCGATGCGTATAAACATCGCGAGTCCCAGACCCACCAGGCGCGCCTTCTTTTGCTGATCCGGCGGGAGCTTTCCCGCCAGGATGGAAATGAAGACGATGTTGTCGATGCCGAGAACGAGTTCGAGCGCGGTTAGCGTTACGAACGCGATCCAGATTTGCGGGTCCATTAGCCAGTCCATAATTTTTCGACCTAACGACTCCAGTAAGTTTTAATTCGTTCTGCCAGTAAGGGGAATGGCACGTAATCCGCGCTGCGGCCCGCGCGTCTCAGCTCGCCTACCATGCGCATCGCGCCGTCGGCGTTGCGAGTGTGAACCAGAATGGTGGAGGCGCGTTGGAGTTCGGGGTTTGCGCAGAGCCAGGCGGCGACAGCGTATCCGGTTCTCTCGTCGTCCGTCGAGTCTGCGTGATAGTGCTCAGGATGAAGATCGTGATCGAGAAAGATGGCGTCGTAAGAAGCGGCGCTCAACAACTGCAGCGCTTCAGTTACGTTGTTGGCAATATCGAGAAAGTCACCTTTGAAACGCGTGGTGAACCAGCGATGCCGTCGAACGTCGTCGTCCAGAAGAAAAACTCGAATTGGGTGACGTTCGGCTCGCTGCGAGTTTAAGCCAAGTTTTCTTAGTAACGATTGCCACAAGCTCATAAGGTTTTCGTAAAACCTGCTCCTCCATTACGACCGGGGGCATTATAAGGTATCATCACGCTCACGCTGCTTTTCCGGGTGAAATAGTGATAGATGAAGGCGAGCTCCGCCAGACGGAGAACACAGAGGTTTGCACGGATTGCTTCGGAACCGGGACCAAACTGGATCCGGTAAAAGGGGCGATTCCTTGTCCCTGTCGTAAGCCCGACCGCCACAAAAAACTCTGGGCCGCGGCGCGTATTCCTCGCCGTTACGCCGGCTGTTCTTTCGAGAGTTTCAAATCTCAACCCGGTACTCCCCAGGATCATGCGTTGATGATTGCTCAAAGCCTCGTGTCGGAATATCCGGCCGTTGAGCGCGGTTTGTTGTTCATGGGTCCTGCCGGAGTTGGGAAAACGCATCTTGCTGTGGCCATTATCAGGGGACTGATTCACAAAGGTTTCGCGGGAATCTTTTGCGAGTTTGGAGCGTTGCTCAAAGAGATTCAGGATTCGTACAACCCCATCTCCAAATCGTCTGAGCTGAAAGTCCTTGCTCCGGTCTATCAAACCGATGTGCTCGTCCTCGACGAACTCGGCGCGACAGTTCCGACCGACTGGGTGCGCGATACGATGTATCAAATCATCAACAAGCGTTACAACGATAACAAGCTAACGATATTTACCACCAACTACTTTGACGAGCCACTTCCCGGCAGGGACAAGGGCGCGCTGGAGGAGCGAATTACTCCGCGACTCCGAAGCCGGCTCTATGAAATGTGCACCAAAGTGGTAATCGACGTCGAAGACTACCGCCGGCACATGGGTCTGCGCAGTTTTGATGTTCGACGATAATAACAAACGTCAGTTTTCGAATGCCTAAACGCACCGATATACACAAAATCCTGATCATAGGCTCCGGTCCGATCGTGATCGGACAGGCGTGTGAGTTTGACTACTCCGGAACTCAGGCCTGCAAAGCGCTGCGGCAGGAAGGTTACGAGATCGTCCTGGTTAACTCTAACCCCGCGACGATCATGACCGATCCTGAAACCGCCAACAACACTTACATCGAGCCGCTCACCGTCGCTTCAGTTACGGAAATAATCCGTCGTGAAAAGCCTGATGCGCTCCTGCCGACGGTTGGCGGGCAAACAGCTCTGAACCTCGCGATCGCGCTCGAGGATGCAGGCGTGCTGCGCGAGTACGGAGTCGAGATGATCGGCGCGAAACGCGACGCGATCAAAGTCGCCGAGAACCGTTTGCTCTTCAAACAGGCGATGGATGAAGAGGGTTTGCAGATGCCGCGCGGGGGTTTTGCAAAGTCGTGGGACGAAGCAAAAGAGCTCGTTACGCAAACGGGTTATCCGGCCATCATCAGACCATCGTTCACTCTCGGCGGCACGGGTGGCGGCACTGCTTACAACCCCGAAGAGTTTGAAGAGATCATCCGTGGCGGACTCGCGGCTTCGCCGATTCACGAGGTTTTGATCGAAGAGTCGATCCTCGGCTGGAAAGAGTTTGAGCTCGAAGTGATGCGCGATCTGGCGGATAACGTCGTCATCATTTGCTCGATCGAAAATTTCGATCCGATGGGCGTGCACACAGGCGACTCGATCACTGTCGCCCCCGCGCAGACGTTAACCGATCGCGAATATCAACTGATGCGCGACATGGCGATTCGAATTATTCGAAAAGTCGGCGTGGAAACCGGCGGTTCGAAATATTCAGTTTGGCGTAAACCCGGAAAACGGCGATATTCGCATCATCGAGATGAATCCGCGCGTGTCGAGATCTTCCGCCCTCGCTTCGAAGGCGACGGGATTTCCGATCGCGAAGATTGCCGCGAAACTTGCCGTCGGTTACACGCTCGACGAAATACCAAACGACATCACACAAAAGACGCCGGCCTCGTTTGAACCGACAATCGACTACGTTGTCGCAAAGATTCCCAAGTGGGACTTCGAGAAGTTTCGCGAAGCGGAAGATGTTTTGGGAACGCAGATGAAGTCAGTCGGCGAAGTGATGGCCATCGGCCGCACGTTCAAGGAAGCGCTTTTCAAAGGGTTGCGCTCGCTCGAGGCGGTGAAGCCTCTGCGACTCGAAGACGTCTCGGACGACGAGTTGCAGCGCAAGCTCGCGCGGCCGAATTCGCAACGCTTTTCTTACATCACTTACGCGCTGCAACACGATTGGCCCATCTCGGAAATTTACCGGCTCTCGCGTATCGATCCATGGTTTCTCGATCAACTTCAGCAGGTGATGGACATTCAGCGCAGCATTGAAGGCTCAAAGCTCGAGGATATTTCGCCGGACGAGCTCCGCGCTTTCAAGGAAGTCGCGCTCTCAGATCGCCGTCTCGCATACATCACGGAACGTTCCGAAGATGAAGTACGCACCTATCGAAAGGGCCTGGGAATCGTTCCGGTTTACAAACGCGTCGACACGTGCGGCGCGGAGTTTGAATCACACACTCCGTATCTCTATTCAACGTACGAGACGGAAGACGAGTCAGCGCCGACCGATCGACGCAAGATCATGATCCTCGGTTCGGGTCCAAACCGCATCGGCCAGGGAATCGAGTTTGACTACTGCTGTTGCCATGCGTCGTTTGCTCTTCATGAAGCGGGATTCGAGACGATCATGGTCAACTGCAATCCCGAAACAGTTTCGACTGACTACGACACTTCCGATCGTCTCTACTTCGAACCGCTCACGTTTGAAGACGTCATGAACATCGTCGACGTCGAAAACCCGGAGGGCGTGATCGTTCAGTTTGGCGGCCAAACTCCCTTGAACCTCGCGATGCGTTTGCAAAAAGCGGGTGTGCGAGTGATTGGAACTTCGCCTGACTCGATCGACCTCGCCGAAGATCGCAAACGCTTTGGCTCTCTGCTCAAAGAGCTCGGGATTCCGCAACCGGACAACGGTATGGCTGCTTCCGTCGAGGAAGCGCGAGAAGTCGCCGCACGAATTGGCTATCCGGTTTTAGTGCGGCCGAGTTACGTGCTCGGCGGACGCGCGATGGCGATCGTTTACGATCAGGAAGCACTGGAAACATACGTTCGCAACGCAGTCGGGTTTACTCCCGATCGTCCGGTCCTGATCGACAAGTTTCTCGAGCAGGCGGCGGAGTTTGACGTCGATGCGCTCGCCGACGACAGCGCCTGTGTGATTGCCGGAATTCAGGAGCACATTGAAGAAGCCGGTATTCATTCCGGCGACTCTTCATGCGTTCTCCCGCCGGTGCGGATCGATCCTGAACATCTCGAGACGATGCGTCATTACACGAGAAAGCTGGCGCGCGCATTGTCAGTCACCGGGTTGATGAATATTCAGTTTGCGATCAAGGACCATCGCGTTTACGTGCTCGAAGTTAATCCACGTGCTTCGCGAACGGTCCCATTTGTGTCGAAAGCGACAGGTGTGCCGATCGCTCGTATCGCCGCCCTCGTGATGGCGGGAAAGAAGTTGAAAGAGTTTGGCTTGCCCGAAGAGTTGACGGTCAAACGCTTCTTTATCAAGTCGCCCGTGTTTCCTTTTGCAAAGTTTCCCGGTGTGGATCCGATACTGAGTCCGGAAATGCATTCAACCGGTGAGGTGATGGGCATCGGCAACACGTTTGGTGAGGCTTATGCAAAAGCGATGATGGGCGCCGGCTTGAGTTTGCCATCTTCCGGCAAAGCGTTTTTGAGCGTGAACGATGCGGACAAGGGCGCGGCCGTCCTGCTGGCGCGCAAGTTGAGCCGTTTGGGTTTTGACGTGGTAGCGACGCTTGGTACGTCGGCGCGTCTGCTCGAAGTCGGAATGAGTGTGGAGACTGTTTTCAAGGTCAACGAGGGAAGGCCGAACATCGTGGACCACATAAAGAGTGGCGCGATATCACTCGTGATCAATACGCCTCTTGGGCGTGCGTCGCATTATGACGAACAGGCGATCCGCCGCGCCGCGTTGCAATATGGTGTCCCGTGCGTGACCACGATGACCGGCGCGCAGGCGCTCGTGGAAGCGATCTCCGCCAGCAATGCCGAGAGCGCGCCCGACGTGCACTCATTGCAGGATCTTCACGCGATACACGTCACCGCGAATTGACGGATTTCAGGATTTTGGTGGTGTCTTAATTTGAATCTTTTCTCTGCGGTCTCTGCGTATCTCTGCGATCTCGGCGTTGAATAGCAATTAAAACGCAGAGCGCGCTGAGATACGCAGAGACCGCCGAGAAAACCGCTGCAATTCAAGACACGACGATTTTCATGATTAATTCTCAGGAAACAATTCGCCGCATACTTGATGAGTGCCGCACGATCGCGGTGGTTGGTCTGTCGTCCGATTCTTCACGCGCTTCAAACAGCGTTTCCGCTTACATGCGACGCAACGGCTACCGCGTGATCCCCGTTAATCCGAACGAGACTTCCGTGTTTGGTGAAAGAGCCTTTCCGGATCTTTCCGCGGTGCCGGAGAAAATCGATCTTGTCGATATTTTTCGGCGTTCTGACGAGGCTGGTAAGGCTGTTGACGAAGCGATCTCGGTCGGAGCAAAAGCCGTCTGGTTGCAGGAAGGCGTGATTGATTCCAAAGCGGCGCAACGTGCGGTCGATGCGGGTTTACTGGTCGTGATGGATCGTTGCTGGCTCAAAGAGCACATCCGATCCAGCCGGCGGTGATGGCAATGATTCAAGCGGTAGTGATTACGGCGAGTGACGCTTGTTCGCGCGGAGAGCGGGCGGATGAATCGGGCGCCGCCCTGGTCCAACTGCTGTCGGACCTCGGCGCCACGATCGCCGCTACAAAAATTCTGCCGGACGATCTCGAGGATTTGACTCACTCGTTGCGCGAGTTTGCCGAACGCAGTGACGTAAACCTGATTGTCACAACCGGAGGCACCGGGCTTGGGCCCCGCGACAACACACCGGAAGCGACCGCTCGCGTAATTGAGCGCGAAGCGCCCGGCATTGCGGAAGCAATTCGAGCTGAGTCACTCAAAGCCACGCCGACGGCGATGCTTTCGAGAGGCATCTGCGGAGTTTGCTCCGGCACGTTGATCGTAAATCTGCCGGGCTCGCCGAAGGCTGTGAGGGAGAGTTTTGCAGTAATTGCCTCAGTACTTCCGCACGCGCTCGACTTACTGGCCGGCAAGACCGCGCACGGCGGTTGACGTCAACGACAGTCTTTCCCACTCGCGCAGTCGATCGATGATCACTCCCTCACGCAACGACCATTCACAAGTGGACAGCGATTCGATCCCGAGCGTGCGCATCGCGCCCTCGAGCACTAGGCCTCCCGCGACGATGATCTGCGCGCGTTGTTTTGTCAGTTTGGCCCTCTTTCTTCGCTCAGAAACGCTCATTTCCGACACTGCGACGTTGAATTGTGTAAGCTCGTGTAAATTTATTACGCGCCCGTTGTGATTGTCGGATGTCATGACGCGCAGCGCGCTGCCGATGGCCAGAATGGTCCCTGATGTGCCGGTGACATTGGTCCACTGCGCTGCCTGTAACTCACGTTCGGGACGTGCGAGCGCCGCTCGAATTTCTGAGCGCACGTCCTCCAGTTCTTTTGCTTCCGGACGTTTGGAGTGGAAGAAGCGTTCGGTCAAACCAACGGCGCCGATCTTCATCGATAAGAGGGTAAGCGGCACTCCATCGCGAAAGATCGAGATCTCCGTTGAGCCGCCTCCGATATCGATGTTCAGCGTCGCGATTCCCGGGATGGTGCAATTGTATGAAGCCGCTAAACCGATAAGACGTGCTTCCTCGATGCCGGAGAGTATTTCGACTCTGATTCCGGTCTCATGTTCGATAGCGTCGACGAACTCTGTGGAGTTGTGAGCTTCACGCACGGCGGCAGTTGCGGTAGCGACAATCTTTTCCGCGCCATGTTCTTCGGCAATGAAGCGGAGGCGCTTGATACAGCCAATTGCGCGGAGTATCGCGTCGGGTCCGACATAACCCTTCAGCAGAGTCTCGTGGCCCAGTCTGACGACTTCTCTCACGCGGGTGAGCACGGCAAACGAGTCGCTCGCAGCGGCGTCGACCACGATCAGCTTGATTGAATTTGAACCGATGTCGATGGCCGCGAGCTTCAAGAGCGGGCCTCTTTGTTGAGGTCTAATACGTTTGCAGAACTTTTAGCCGGCGCCGATTTGTCTTTCACCGCCTGAAGCCGGCTGACTTTGTCTTCGGAACCGCCGGATGGCTCATCGATCAGTTTGGCAACAGCACGTCGCAGATCCGAGGCGACGCTGCGAACAGATCGCGAAGCATTTATTTCGTGAAATCCATATTCCGAACTCATGCGATCGAAAACTTTCAGCATCCGGCGCTGGTACGCGATAAAGCTGTCGTAAAAATCCTCGCCGAGATGCTGGTCCATGCCCGATTCCCAGTAGTCAAAGCCGCGACCGGAGCTGAGCACGCGTTCCACGAGTTGTTGAGGCGAAGAGATTCGCAAATAGAAAACAGCATCGGGCACAAACGCCATGCTGTAGATCGATCGAATCCAGGCTGAGTCGATTCCACGAACTTCCGCACGGGCCATTGCGGAGTAGATATAACGATCCGTGAGGACTACAAAACCGGAACGCAGCGCCGGCAACATTTCGTTTTCGAGTCGATCGATGAAATCAGTAGCATAGAAGAGTTGCATGGTGAGTTTGCCGAGCGTGTGTCCGGTCTTGGCTTCTTTTATCCCACGGCCGGCGAGGACGGATCTGGTCATGCCGGTGTCGAGCACAGCGTGACCACGCGACTCGAGCCACGTGCGAAGCAGTTCAATGTGCGTGGATCGGCCCACGCCATCGGTGCCTTCGATCACGATCAGTTTGCCGCTGTATTCTTCCTGTTCGACGCCGGGTAAAGGCGTTCCGTAAGAATGCTTCTGATTAATGATTTTTGCCTCGTCTCCTCTTCTTGTTAAGGTGTTGGCCGATCAGCAATCTCATCTCGCGTTGTTGGCGTTCGATCGAGCGGCTGGCGTCGATCACAGTCAACCCAAACTCTGAAACCATGCGGTCGTACTCGTCGAGGATCTTTCCCTGGAAGATCGTGAAACTCTCTTCGGGTTCGTCAGACCAGCCGAGGTCCATTCCTGCCTCGTAGTATTTGAGGTTAGGCCTGCCGGAGATGATCCGATCGATCGCGACGTCGAGTGGCGCTCGGAAAAAGAAAGCCATCGTGGGTTTCACTGCGAAGGAGTAAACATCTCTCACCCACGCGCGATCGCAGCCGCGTGCTACGTCGCGCGCAAAAGCGGTGTAGATATATCGATCCGCAAGCACAATCGCGCCGGCCTTGAGCGGCGGAATGATGTCGCGCTCGGTGCGATCCGCGAAGTCGGTCGCGTGCAGCAGGGAGAAGGTTGCAGGGGTAAAGAGATGACGCTTCTTCGCGCGTTTTGTCGTATCCTTAACGAGCGGCGAAGAGTTCCACTCGGAAAAAAATACCGGATACCCTTCAGCTTTCAACCATTGATAGAGCAGGGCGAGTTGTGTTGACTTGCCGCTGCCATCGGTGCCTTCGACGACAAAGAGTTTGCCGGGAAACTGATGTTGTCCGTAGGAAATCATTGGCGCATAAGCCTGGGCTAATATGAGAACTTTGTACCTCTTACGACATGCCAAATCAAGCTGGAGCGACGCGTCTTTGCGCGATTTCGATCGACCGCTCAACAAGCGAGGCCGAGACGCTGCGCAACTTGTCGGAAAGCGTTTGGCTTCCGAAAAGAATATCTCATTAGTGATCTGCTCGCCTGCTGTTCGCACGCGTGAGACGTGGCAGATCGTGCAGAAGAACTCGGGGCTCCAGATCGAAGAGCGCTTTGACGATCGTATCTACGAAGCGTCTTTGCGTGATCTGTTGCAGGTTGTATCAGAGATACCCGCCGGCAAACAACTCGTAATGTTGATCGGTCACAACCCTGGTTTCGAAGAGTTGTTGGCGTTTCTGACCGGCGAAGCGCGGCGTATGCCAACCGGTGCCCTCGCTAAGATCAAATTCGAAATTGCGAGTTGGGAAGCTGTCCAGGCGGGCCAGGGAAGCCTGGAATGGTTTATCACACCGAAGGAACTACCCGACGACTAATTAAGCCACAAAGATGCACAAAATTCACAAAAGTTTTTCTTAGACCGTTTGTGCTTTCTGCGCTTTGTGGCTATTCATCGATCGCTCACGAAGTCGCCGTAGACTGTTCGCTTCTGCGCACGTAGGTGGTTGCTGAGGATCTGGTAGAAGCACTTCAAACAAACACCCGTGGTCTCCTCCTCCTTGTCGTCGCGGATCTTCACTCCACACCAGACACATTGGACGAGGAAGGTCTCTTCTCTTTCTTTAGATCTTTGGTTCATCGCACCCGACCCTACTCAACCGACCTTACGATTCCATAGCCACAAGGTTAACTGGCGGTTAAATGAGTTCATCGCAGTTCAGGTCGCGATAGGCCGCAAGGGCGCATTCGAGTCGGTGCCACCAGCCTTCAGGCTTCATGCCGCGGCTCCAGAAAAGAATTGGAATGGTCAGGTTACGAATAGCGCAACGGCGATAGTCGAGCCACAACTCGTCGAACGAATAGTTTTCGATCCCTTTTGCGAGGAGCGCTTCGTGATAGTACCGGAGCAGTGGACGCTCGAGCTCAGTGCGCCGACCTGGATACCAATGTAGCGCCATGAGAAAAGCCGGATCCCTTGCCGCAACGTCGACATGCCAGAGTTGCCAGTCGATAAGCACAGCGGCTCCTGCTCCGGAGCGTGGAAAAAGAAAGTTCCACGTATGCGCATCGCCATGAATGATCGTAAGCGCACGTGCATCAGTCAGACGCAGCCATGGTTTCAGCGAAGAGCTGAAAACTCGCTCTAGTATATTGCGGGCGCCGGTCGTCAATGCGTTACCAACGGCGTCAAAAAACTTAGGCAGGTGCGCACTGATCCCATGGACCATACTCGTTAAGCTGTCCCGCGTATGGAGTTTGCCAACCGAATGGCCGAGCGCCTGCGACTCCCACCATTGGGCATGTACGCAGGCCAAAGCCTCGAGCGCCATTTCGCACTGAGTTCGGGACGGCGGTAAGGGCCATGGAGGATGGTCGTGTGTACTGCGCAGATCTTCGAGCACGAGGGTGTCTTCGATCGCAGCAAGGCAACGGACGAGCGGGGGCGTTCCGAGCATCGGCGCAAGTTGGCGATAGAACTGTGCCTCGGCGTCCCCCTCGCTGGATTTGTCGGGGACTAGAGGTGATTTGACGACCAGGCGCCGGGGCATGTCAGCCGGTGCCTCGGCGGAGTAAGTTGTCGTAAGAAAGACAAGCCTCGAGATAGCAGTCTCGAATTCGAGTTCGACGTTTACTTCGACGACTTTGCTACCTAGCCAGTGCGACAGTGTTTCTGCTGTGAGTAACGAGTCACGCATCAAATCGTTCTCCTGCCACATAGTACGTTGCCGCCGCACACGTTTTCTCTAAAATTGTTTCATCTAGTCCTTGAAAAAGTATTACACACTTTGTAATACTCTTGAATGAGGTTGAGAATGACGGGAAGGGACTTAAGAACAGCAAGAGAAAAGAAGGGTTGGACGCAGGAGCAGGCAGCCTCCAGGCTTCGTGTCTCGCAGCCATATTTATCATTGCTGGAAAAAGGCGCCCGACGCGTACCGGAAAAACTTGCGCGAAAGGCCGCAACTCTCTACCGGATGTCCGCAGCTAAGTTGCCAGTGGAAACAAGCCTGCACAGTGTTCAAGCTTACGATGATCAGGCTCTTGCTTCTGATTTAGCCGCTCTCGGCTATCCTGGACTTTTATATCTCAAGTCACGGCGTAAGAGGAATCCTGCGGAGGTTGTGCTCTCTGCACTGATCGCCCAAAACCTGGACAGTCGCCTGGCTGAGGCCTTGCCTTGGGTCTTGTTGAAGCATCCGGATCTGGATTGGGAGTGGCTGGTCCAGACGGCCAAGGTAAATGACGTTCAGAACAAGCTTGGATTTATCACCAATCTTGCGCGCAGACTAGCTGAGAAACTAGGCCAGCATGAGACGGCATCGGTACTGCGAGCGAAGGAATTGATCCTGGAAAGATCGCGCCTTGTTCGTGAAGAGACTCTTTGTCACGATTCACTGACACAAGCGGAGAGACGATGGCTGAAAACGAATCGGTCCATGGCGGCCAGGCATTGGAATCTGTTAACTGATCTTTCACCTGAACACCTGAGCCATGTCTTTTAGAGCTATTCCTGAGCCATGGCTATCGTTCCTTTCGGACATAGATGCGTCCCTGGCTAAGGACGTTGAGTTGCATTGTCTTGGAGGGTTTGTTGTCACAGTCCTTTACGACCTTGCGCGCGCAACTGCTGACGTGGACGTGGTGGCGATAACGCCTCGAAGTGAAAGTTGAATCTCTCATAGGATTAGCGGGCCAGGGTTCGAACCTTCACAGGAAGCACAAGGTATACCTTCAGCTTGTCGGTGTGGCGACCGTGCCGGAAGGGTATGAAGAAAGGCTATCAAAAATTTTCCTAGGAACTTTCAAGCATCTTAGCGTTTTTCTCTCGACCCGTATGACCTTGCACTCTCGAAACTTGAGCGCAATACCCAACGAGACAGGGACGACGTTAAGTTCCTCGCGCGGAGAGTACCTTTGGATTTGAGCGTGCTCAAAACTCGATACAAAAAAGATCTGAGGCCCATCCTCGGCAGTCCTAAACGAGAAGATCTAACTCTGAGGCTGTGGATTGACGCGATTGAAGAAGAACGTCAGAGTAGTTGATGCCCAAGAGCATTTGAGCATTCAATCGTTTCGCTACGGCTTGGCCTAAGAGCGAACGCTATTGGTTGATCTGGGATGCGGCTTTGGTTGGCGGTTTGGTCTCCGACGCGGAGTCTGCCCGAGCGTCTTTCGACATCTTTTGAAGAGTCGAATGAACCCGCAAGATCACGTCTTTTAACTGCTGAAGCTCCTGCGGAGTTTTCTTTCCAGCCAAAATTGCGGCAGCTATCTCGCTGCTGAGTTCGTTAGAAATGGCCATAGTTCAAGGGGTCTCTGGAAAATGCCGAGGCTTTTTTTGAAGAGTGGCCATCGTAGTTTTCGGGTGTTACGTTCATGTTAATTCGAAGTTAATTCACCTCATAAAACAAAGAATCTCGCTCGGTCCATCATCCGCCGTTTGCTTAACAAACATTTAAGGCGATATTCACCGCTCCTTAACCTCCGGTCAATAGCATGCGCTCCCGTACCTGAAACTTCCGGCTCAGCTAATCGACAGGAGAACCAGTATGAACGTGTACGCTATTGTGCGCACCCGAAGCATTTTTCCTATTCTGCTTACACTCTTAATTTTTTCCGTTTCTCAGTCAGGGATCTTTGCCCAGTCGGGAACGGTCGGGACTCTGACGGGCGTCGTCAAAGATCCCAACGGCGCGAATTTGCCCGGCGTCAGCGTCGCCGTTCGCAACCTGGCCACTGGCGCCACGCGAACAGCCACGACGACTGAGGACGGGCATTGGACCTTGCCTGGCCTTCCAATTGGAACTTATGAAGTCTCGTACGAAACCACCGGATTCAAAAAACTCGTTCGCGATCGAGTAGAGGTTGAAGCAAGTGTTCCTCGCACTTTGGAAGACAAACTCGAGGTCGGCGATATCGGAGCGGTGATCAACATCATGGAAGGCGCCGCCCTGATCACGCCTGAGACATCGGCGGTCGCTCGACAACTTTCTTCAGAACAGCTTGTCGAAGTTCCAACCTCCACGCGCAGCTTTACACAATTGTTATCTACTGAAGCCGGAGTCAACACCGAGCTCTCGCCAGTCCTGACAAATGGAAATGGCAATCAGTCGCCATCGGTGAACGGAACACGCACAACCAGCACGAGCCTGTTTTTCAACGGCGTGGACGCGACGAACATCACGAGTAATGAAGGATCTCTGAACGACAATATCGCGCCTGCTCCCGAAACGCTGCAGGAAGTGAAGTTGCAAACAAGCCTGTACGACGCATCCACCGGTCGTTCGGGCGGCGGTAATTTCCAACTGGTTACAAAAACCGGCGCCAACAATTTCAACGGCAACGTTTACTATTACCTGCAAAATGAAAAGTTGAATGCCAATGATTTCTTCTTCAACAAAGAGGGAATCGACAGGCCCAAGGCACGACGCAACGAAGGAGGCTTTACGCTTGGTGGTCCACTCGTTAAAGACAGGTTCTTCTTCTTCGGCGGATACCAGTACACAAACGCGATCACCGGTTTCGTGCCGACCGCCCGCAGCACGTCCGTAACGCCGCTCGCTTTGACATTACTCGGCGCGGACCGTTCGGCCCAGGCAATTGCGACGGCTTTTAATCAGGCGCGCGACCAGTTCAGGGCTTCACAGAAACTTCCCGCGGTGTGCGCCGGCAATCCTGTGCCTGCCGGATGTTTGACGGCAAACGACATTTCTCCGCTCGCGGTCCGCTTGCTCAACCTGCAAAACCCGGCGACCGGCGGCTTCATTTTCGCGGCCCCAAGGGCCGGTGGACGCATCATCCCCTTCGATCGCGCTAACAGAACATCTGCCGGGTTGATCACAACGCGCGCATTTCAGTTTGGCACTGCGCCGGTTACCAGCCGCGCGCTGTTTGAAGACAACCCGCTTGTGCAGCAGCTCAACGTGCGCCCGTCGGAGTTTGAGCAACACCAATTCACGACGCGTCTTGATGGGCGGCTCACGAAGAGCAACACGCTCACGGGCACATTCTTTTTCAGTAACTTCCCGGCGTTGGATTCATTCCCGGATCCATCCAGCCTGATTTCACCGTTTGTCCTTCGTCGCGCGGATCGAAATCGCACGCTCGCGATTTCCGACCAGCACGTGTTTGGACCAACGTTCATCAACGAAGCAGTCTTCGGATTCTTTTCGCTCAATAACACGCGCGCGCTTGACGAGCCTTTCCTGTCGCAGGAGTTGACCAGCGAGGCGCTCGGTATCGGTAATCCCGCGTTGTTGTTCGACGACACTCCCGGCACGCGCCGTCTGGGCCATTTTATCGGCCGGCCCGGCACGAATCTCTCGCAGTTTTCTTTCGGTGGTCCAAACGACTCTTTCAACCAGCGAGAGCAGAAGACGTTCAGCTTCTCCGATAACGTCACCTGGATCAGAGATAAGCATACGCTCCGGTTCGGCGGAGACTTCAAGCATCACCGGTATGATTCGAGCTTGCCGGAAGAGCAGGCAACGGAGTTTGAGAAGTTTGACAGCATTACACAGTTGCTGACGGGCAACGCGACCGAGGCTGATACGCAATTCGGTATCACTCAAAAGAGTTTCCGCTTCCGCGATTACAGCGCTTACGTTGCCGACGATTGGAAAGTGTCGCGGAACCTGACGTTGAACCTGGGACTGCGATACGAGTTGTTTATGTGGCCCACGGAAAAACAGGGCCGCATCGGCAACTTCGATTTTGACAGCTTCGAGTCGTGCTTCACGCAGGCAGGTGGATCCTCTCGTTGTGCGATAGTCCTTCGCCCGGCTTTCTCGTTCCGGCAAATGTGCAGAGCACGGGTCTCGGTAACGTTGACGCGGCGGTCGGCGTAACCGCACGCGCCGGAAACAATCACACGCTTCGCGGCCAGGACAAAAATAATGTTGCGCCACGCATCGGGTTTGCGTATTCACCGTTGAGCGATAACCGCATGGTTATTCGCGGCGGCTACGGCGTCTTTTACGATCGCCCGTCGGCCGCGTTCATCAACACGGTCTTCAGTAACTATCCGTTTCTGCGCGAAATTGAGATCACTGTGCCTTCGGGCAATGTGCCGATTACAACCGCCTTCTCCCAGCAAAGACCGGATCTTCCGCTCAGCTCATGGCTGCCATTCAGAGTCATGCGTACGGGTGGGGCAGGCGGCAGTTATGTAATTCGCGACAACACCGGTATCACTCGCGACCCGCGTCTGAACGTAACGCCTGCGGGCAATATCGCCGAGACGTTTGAGTTCCGCGCCATCGATCGCGATCTGAAGACGCCGTATGTCCAGCAACTCAACCTCGGAGTGCAATACGAACTGACCAAGAACCTGATGTTTGAAGCGCGCTATGTTCATACGAGAGGACAGAACCTGCTTCAGGCCCTCGCGTTCAATCAGGGATTCGATTTGAACGACCCTTCGACGCCGGATCACATTTTCGAACGCTTCAATCAGGCTTACGCCGCCGCCGGATCCCCTAATGGGCCACTCAATGCCGGAACTACGGCGCGTGAACGGGGATTTGGCCGTGCATTTGGTTTTGCAAATCCGTTTCGTGCCGGCAGTAGGGCTACTTGCGCGGGGGGAGTGCTCAGCGGGGTCGCAGGGTCGCCTCTCGATCTGAATCTCGCCAACGCGATTACCTGCTCCGGAGATACGTTAGGCGGCGGGTCAGGTAATCAACTTCGAAGCCCGCGTGCCGATTCTCGGGTTTCAACGTTCCCGAGGCTTTGATTCTTCGTTCAAACGGCGAGTCGACATATCACGGCGCACAGTTTGGTCTTACTCAGCGTCTCTCGAGAGGTCTTCACTTCAACGCTTCCTATACGTGGGCCAAGTCGCTGGATACCAGTTCAACCGATCCGGGCAGTACGGCCGGTTCAGGTAAACCGGACGTGCCGAATACGGGTTTCGTGGTCCAGGGCGACCTCCGCAATCTCGAAGCAAACCGCGCCGTCTCTGACTTTGATCGAACACATCGCTTTAGCTTGAGCTTCGTCTACGACATTCCCAATTTCGGCTCGAGCAATAAGTTCTTCACCGGATGGCAATTGTCAGGTTTTTTCCAGGCCCAAACGGGAACACCCTACAGCATCTTTTCTCCTGAACCCGAAATCCAGACGGCTGCGCAGTATGCGGATCTCGTGCGTGGTTCCGGCGGGCTCTATCGTCTCGGGTTCGGCAGACCCGGCTTTGTGCGGTTCACTTGCTGAGCTTCGTCAGTCCGGTAGCGATATCACCGAAGATGCCTTTAATCGAGATGTGCTCTGTTCGCCATTAGGGCAAAACGGGAGTCTCGGACGAAACGTGTTGCGAGCTCCGGTTCAATCCCGTCTGGACTTCGGAGTGGTTAAGAGCACAAAAATCACCGAGACGACGAGCTTCGAGTTTGGTTGGGACTTATTCAATGTCTTCAACCGGGCGAACTTCGCCTCGCCTGACTTCGAACTCGGCAGTCCTGACTTCGGTCGCATCACGAGCACCGTCGGTGGTCCTCGAGTGATGCAGTTCAAAGCCAAGTTCAAATTCTAGTTGTCGTTATGTGGGGTCGCCGGATTGTGTCCGGCGGCCATCGTTTCTAAACAAAACTTAAGGGGGTCCGCAATTATGTCGTTAAAGGAGATGTCGATTGTCAGCATGGCGGGGGATAACAAACTGCCGGATGACATCTACGACGACGGTTATCTTCGGGTCGAGCACCGAAACTACTACGTCGCGTGTGGTGGTGTTCCGTTGAAACTGCCCCGCACCGAGTTTCTGATCTTTTCAAGACTTGCGCGAACACCCAACCGGATCGTCACCGGCGACGATCTTTGGAGTTCAGTTTGGGGCTCCAATAAACCACTCAATTCCGAAAGTCTTCACGTTTATATCTATCGACTCAGGGCGAAACTCGCCGAATTCGGCCTGCAAATCGAGACAATGGTCAACGTCGGCTACCGCTTGCTTACACGGACTCCGTGAACTGCGACCGCTGATGGTTAACAGAAATTTCAGGCAGAGTTCAGGCCGCTGTAACATGCGGCTTCTACGATTCCCGGCTTAAAACTAGTCCTAATGGTCAGGAGAAAATCATGACGCCTGCTCTTAAAGTAGCGGTGGTTCTCGTTGCAATCTGCGCAATCCTGAGTTCCGCATGTAGTGGAGGCGGAGCTGGTACGAATTCCGCGTCCGGCGAAGCGGCCGTGATCAAGATCGACGGTTCAAGCACCGTTTTCCCAATCACCGAGGCCGTAGCGGAAGAGTTTCAGAGGGAAAAGCGGGGGTCAGTAAACGTTACTGTCGGCATCTCCGGAACGGGCGGCGGGTTTAAGAAGTTCGTGCGCGGGGAAATCGATATCTCGGATGCTTCGCGGCCAATTCTCACGGAAGAGATGGCCCAGGCGAAGGCCAACGGCATTGAATACATCGAACTGCCGGTTGCTTTTGACGCGCTCACCGTGGTGGTCAATCCGCAGAACACCTGGGTCACTTCGATGACCGTCGCGGAACTCAAAAAAGTTTGGGAGCCGGATGCGCAGGGAAAGATTACGCACTGGAACCAGATCCGTCCGGAATGGCCCAATGAAAAGATCGCACTCTTCGGCGCGGGCGCTGACTCGGGAACTTTCGACTACTTTACAGAGGCGATCGTTGGTAAACCAAAAGCCAGCCGCGGCGATTACACCGCGAGTGAAGACGACAACGTCCTCGTCCAGGGCGTCGAGGGTAACAAGTACGCTTTAGGTTATATCCCTTACGCCTACTTTGCGCCGCACAGTACCCGAATGAAAGCCGTTGGGATCGAGTGGGAAAAGAACAAGGTGCAGGGACCAATAATGCCGAGTCCCGAGAATGTTTTGTCCGGCACTTACAACCCACTCTCGCGCCCCTTATTCATTTACGTGAGTCGTAAGTCGATGGATAAGCCGGCAGTCAAAGAGTTCATCGATTTTTACCTGAAGAACGTGCCGACGTTGGCGAGGGAAGTTAAGTACCTTCCGTTACCCGATACCGCTTATCAATTGGCGATCGAGCGGCTTCGCGCTCTGCAAACCGGAACGGGTTTCGGAGGCATTCCGGAAGTTGGCTTGCCGGTGGAAGAGATTATGAAGAGAACTCCGAAGGCTTAAGAGTTTCTCTGTTCGCGCAGGGAAGTGAACGATGAAAGATCTTCCAATGGTCGAGCAGCCGGCGGCTCTTGCGGCTGACTTGTCAGGGCAGTCATCGAGCGGCGGCGCGTCGGCTCGCGTCTATCGTTTGTCACGAGTGAAGGAGCGCATTATCGAGGCGCTCCTGTTTTTAGCCGCATTTTCCTCGGTAGCAATTACCCTCGGAATTGTCGGAACGCTGCTGTATGAGTCGTCCACCTTTTTCTCGCATGTCTCCTTTCTGGACTTCATAACCGACACTCTTTGGACACCGCTTTTTGCCGCGCCCCGTTTCGGCATCATGCCGCTCGTGGCGGGTACTCTCGTAACCACGGCGGTTGCCCTTACGGTAGCACTTCCTATCGGAACAATCGTCGCGATCTACCTGAGCGAATTTGCTCCTGCAACAGTGCGCGAAATCATCAAGCCTGCCCTGGAACTTCTGAGCGCCGTGCCGACGGTGGTGTATGGCTATTTTGCTTTGCAGTTTATGTCGCCGTTGCTGCAAAAGCTGGTGCCTGGGTTACCAACTTTCAACATGCTGAGCGCCGGTATGGTGATGGGAATCATGATCATCCCGTACGTGAGTTCGCTCAGTGAAGATGCGATGCGAGCGGTCCCGATGTCTTTGCGCGAAGGCGCGTACGCCATGGGCGCGAACCGGATCATCACGGCGCTGAAAGTAGTGTATCCGTCGGCGTTATCCGGCATTGTTGCTTCTTACATACTTGCGATTTCACGCGCTATCGGCGAGACGATGATCGTCGCGATCGCCGCGGGTATGCAACCAAATCTAACGTTCGATCCGAGAGAGCCGGCTGCGACTATTACCGCTTTTATCGTTCAGGTCAGTTTGGGTGATTTACCGCACGGCAGTATCGGTTACCAGTCAATCTTCGCCGCCGGCATTACTCTTTTTACCATGACGCTCGCATTCAATATCCTCGGTTACATACTGCGACAAGCGTTTCAGAGAGGCGTACTAGGTGAGCGACTTCAAGCACATCATAGCGAAGCGGAAGCGCCAGGATTTTATATTTAATATCATAGGAATAGTCTGTACGCTCATCGGAATCGTTACGCTCGGCGCACTCCTGGTTGATCTGCTGATTGATGGGGCCAGCCGGCTGGACCTGGCGTTTCTTGACATCGTTTCCTTCACGATTTGCCGAAAGAGCGGGAATCCTGTCGTCCTGGGTGGGCACGCTTCTGATTATGGTGGTGACTGCATTTACGGCGGTTCCGCTTGGCGTTGCCGCGGGTGTTTACCTGGAAGAGTATGCACGAAAGAATTGGCTGACAAATCTGATCGAGATCAACATTGCGAACCTTGCCGGCGTGCCATCAATCATCTACGGTCTGATGGCGTTGGGATTGCTGGTTTACAAATTCCGGCTGGGCCAGAGTGTTTTAACTGGGGGGTTGACGCTCGCTTTTTTGATCCTGCCGATCGTGATCGTCGCCACGCGAGAAGCATTGCGCACGATCCCGCAGGGCATTCGTGAATCGGCTTATGCGCTCGGCTCTACGAAATGGCAGGTCGTTCGTCATCATCTTTTGCCTTACTCGGTTGGCGGGACCATGACGGGCATCATCATTGCTCTGTCGAGAGCGATCGGTGAAACGGCGCCGCTGATAACGATCGGAGCGCTGACCTTTATCGCTTTTCTGCCGCCTCCGCCGGTTCAGGCACAACCGCCTTTCATCTCGTTTGCGTGGTTGTGGTCGCCTTTTGCCGTTCTTCCGATTCAGATGTTCAACTGGGTATCGCGGCCGGATCAGGACTTTGTGGTTAATGCTGCCGGTGCGGGGTTAGTGTTGATTGTTCGTGACTCTCTCGCTGAATGCGATTGCAATAATTATTCGGTACAGAGTACGAAAGAGAATCAAGTGGTAGCAGTTTTCGAAATGCAAACAGAGCAAGAAGAAGGTTGGCTTCGAGCGAATGACGACGACTAAGGATCACGGTGGTCTGGCGGTTAGCCCGACTAGGACGGGAAGTCCCGCAGCGCTCAACATCAAATCAAGGCTGAAGTCAGCCAGTTGAACTTTTTCTATGGAAAGACGCAGGCGCTCAAAAATATCAACCTGACGTTTCCCGCGAACCAGGTGGCTGCGATCATTGGACCATCCGGTTGTGGAAAGTCCACCCTGTTGCGTTGCTTCAATCGTATTCACGATCTTTATCCCGAGACGCGCTATGAAGGAAAAATCATTCTGCAGCCGAGCGGTATCAATCTGATCGGGCCTGAGACGGATCCGCTGGAAATGCGTATGCGTATGAGCATGGTTTTTCAAAAGCCAAACGCTTTCCCGAAATCGGTTTTTGAGAACGTGGCCTTCGGCTTGAGACTACGCGGCGTCAAAGGCAAGGAGTTGCAGGACCAGGTGGAGCAATCACTTCGACTGGCGGCGCTGTGGGAAGAAGTAAAGGATCGCTTGAAACAATCTGCTTACACACTTTCCGGTGGTCAGCAGCAGCGACTTTGTATCGCCCGCGCACTCGCGACCGATCCTGAAATGCTTCTGTTTGACGAGCCAACGTCGGCGCTCGATCCGATAGCTACGAACAAGATCGAAGACCTGATTTTTGAATTGAAGAGCCGGGTCACGGTGATCATCGTGACTCATAACATGCAACAGGCAGCGCGCGTTTCCGATTTCACGGCGTTCATGTATCTGGGAGAACTGATCGAAGTGTCGCCGACGAAGCAGATGTTCGAGAACCCAACTAACAAACTTACAGAGGATTACATCACGGGCCATTTCGGTTAATGCGAAAGACATGTCTGCGCAAGTTTCAGAAGTCGAATTTCGGTGCGGTGCAAACGGCCAGCGCTGAGAAACCGAGGGGTGATGGCGAAGCTGCCCGGCCGACAAAGATCAGCGTGCGCAATCTGAATTTTTACTACGGCACAGCAGCAGGCTTTGTATGACATTTCGATGGAAATCAAGGAACGAGTTGTTACTGCCTTCATCGGTCCATCAGGGTGTGGGAAGTCGACCTTCATACGCACGCTGAATCGCATGAACGATGTCATTGCCGGAACTCGCGTTACCGGTCAGGTGCTGATTGACGAACACGACATTTACGCGCCCGGAACGGACGTGGTCGAGCTGCGGCGCAGAGTGGGAATGGTATTTCAGAAATCAAACCCGTTTCCCAAATCGATCTTTGACAACGTGGCGTACGGGTTAAAAATCAATCGTTTGACGAGCAGCAGTTCGCGAATTGGCGGAACGTGTCGAACAGGCATTGAAGGATGCGGCGCTGTGGAACGAAGTCAAGGATCGATTGAAGACTTCGGCGTTGAGTCTTTCCGGGCGGACAGCAGCAACGTTTGTGTATAGCGCGCGCACTCGCGATTCGTCCTGAGGTACTATTGATGGACGAGCCTGCGTCGGCACTCGACCCGATCGCAACCTCGAAGATCGAAGAGTTGATTTTCGACTTGAAGAAGCAGTACACGATCGTGATCGTCACGCACAACATGCAGCAGGCGGCGCGCGTTTCTGACACGACGGCGTTTCTTCCTCCTCGGCAAGTTGATCGAAGTAAACGCGACTGAGAAGATGTTCACCGCCCCCAATGAAAAATTGACTGAGGATTACATAACCGGAAGGTTTGGATGACCTTTGAACTTTGTGCTTTGTATTCAAAACCAAGCCCAAAGTTCAAAGTACAATGCACAAAGCACAAAATCGGAGTTTTATGGACACCCACCGTCACCTTGACGACGAATTAAGTTCACTGCGCGATCGCGTGCTCCTGCTTGGGGGCGAGGCCGAACAGGCGCTCGAACGCGCCATGTATGCACTGAGCGAGCGCGACAGCGAAGTCGCTCGGGAAGTGCTCGAACACGACGATCAAGTCGATCATCTCGAGGTTCGAGATCGATCGCCAGTGCATCGAAATCATCGCGCTACGCCAGCCTGCCGCTCGCGACCTGCGCTTTGTTATCTCCGTTGCGAAAATGGCGCCGGTTCTGGAACGAATCGCGGACCACGCCTGCAACATCGCCCGCGCGGCGATCGACCTGAACAACGAACCCGAGCTCAAGTCAGTGCTGGACCTGAATCGCATGGCGGAACACGCGCTCAGGATGTTGCGCTCGGCGCTGGATTCGTTTACTTCGAGCGACGCACTCACCGCGCGTGAAATCATCAAGAGCGATAGCGAGATCAACGATCTCTACAACCACACGTTTCATCGTCTGATTGAACTGATGGTCACCGAGCCTGCCACTGCAACTCGCGATGCGCGGCTCTTGTTCGTCGCCAAACATCTCGAACGCATCGGCGACTACGTGACCGATATTTGCGAACTGACTGTTTACATGGCGGAAGCCGCCTTTATCAAACACAGTAACTAGTTATGACTCGCCCAATCCTGATCGTCGAGGATGACGCCGACATCTCCGAGAGTTTGAAGTACAACTTTGAGCGCGAGGGATTGCCGGCTATCACCGCGCCCACGGGCGAAGCCGGTCTGTCGGCGGCGCTAAACGAACGCGAACCACCGCGTCTGATCATTCTCGATCTCATGTTGCCGGGGATGAGCGGCATCGAGTTGTGCCGCAGGCTAAGAAGAGAACCGGCCACGAGACGCACGCCAATCATCATGCTCACGGCGAAGGCTTCCGAATCGGATCGTGTTACGGGCCTTGACCTGGGAGCCGACGACTACATCACCAAACCGTTTTCCGTGCGTGAGTTGTTGGCGCGTGTGCGGGCGGTGATGCGCCGTGCGGATGAGACGATGGGCAAGACTTATGAGGACGATCACCTCCAGATCGATTTTGACGACATTCGGGTCGTTTGCGACGGTGTAAAGATCAAACTCACAAACAAGGAATTCACGCTGCTTTCCGTTCTCGCCAGAAGCGCGGATCGCGTAGTTACGCGCCAGCAGTTGCTGGATAGTGTTTGGGGTTACAGTTACTATGGCGACGCGCGCACGCTCGACGTTCACATTCGCCGCTTGCGGCAGAAGCTAGACAAGTGCGGCGATTGCATCGAGACGGTCGTTGGCGTTGGTTATCGTTTTGTAGGTTGCACAAGCCAGGCGGCAGCGAGCATCAAGGTAATTGAGGTCAAACTTCTCGTGCCCAAGCGACAGTTTCTTCTGATAGCCGCGTGCGTTGTTCTCACAGCGCTCGCACTGATTATCCCTTCATTCTTCGCGCGCACAGTTTTAGCCGGTCTCATGTTAGTCACTGCCGTACTGTGGGCCGTGACTCTCTTCGCAAATCGATCGACAACGAAGAGTTCCTGCGAACGATCGCTCGATCAAGGCCAGTCACCCGAGAACTTCGCCAGCGGCTCATTATTGCAAGCGACGATGACCGGCATGCGCGAGGGTCTGCTTGTCGTCAACAAAGACATGCGTGTGGTCGCGTCAAACCCCGCAGCGCCAGTAAACTATTCAATCCTTCCGTGCCCGCGCTAAAGTCGCAACGTTTAACTGAGCTGACTCGCAATCCCGCAATTTACAGCGCTTTTCTTGGATGGCTTGAAAGGCATCGAGCGCAGCGGCGTCAAAGTCGAAACGCATGGACCAGAGCGGCAAATTTCGATCTGCGGGTCGTGCCGATCGGCAGCGTAAACGGAAACGGAGCTGAGGGCGCGCTTGGAGTCTTCTTTGACATCACGCGAACGGAACGTCTGGAGTTGGTAAGACAGGAGTTTCTTTCCAACGTCTCACATGAATTGCGCACTCCGCTCACTGCGATTATCGCGTTTGTCGAAACACTCGAGACGAGCGCAATGGAAGATCCGGAGAGCTGCCAGCGATTCTCTCAATCATTCGCAAGAATGCTTCGCGAATGCATGGTCTAATCGACGACATTCTCGAACTCACAGCGATCGAAGGCGGAAACGTACAGCTCAGATCCGCGCCCGTGGATTTATACAGCCTCGTTCAGGAAGTGTGCGCGTCATTCGCCGTTAAAGCCTCGGCGCAAAACGTGACTCTCAAAACAACGTCTCACTCGAAGCCACGGTCGACGCAGACGAACGTCGCCTCGAGCAGATGCTCACAAACCTCGTCGATAACGGATCAAGTTCAGCCGTGAGAATGCACCGTCACGATCTAGTCACGAATCAGGAGCACGTGACAAGATTCTGGTTCAGGACAACGGCGACGGTATTCCGGCCCAGCATCTCGAGCGACTCTTCGAGCGCTTTTATCGCATTGACCGGGCGCGTTCGAGAGACATGGGCGGCACCGGTCTCGGACTCGCCATAGTCAAACACCTGGCGTTGCTGCACGGAGGGGAAGTGACCGTCACTTCCGAACTGGGCAAGGGCAGCACTTTCACCATTCACCTGCCAAAAACCGCTTCGGCGCAAAAGTCCGATAATTAACCATAAAGAGGCACATAATTCACAATTGCTCAAGAAATCCCTGCGTTTCTTTGAGGTTTCCGGTGTGAAAAACAGTGTTGTCAAACTCCTCGCGGGTTTGCAATAATGCCTTAGAGGTCATCGACCTCGGTCTAGTCCCCGACAGCCCCGGCAGTTCCTCAACGCGGCGCGAAGCCATAACGGCAGTGATCGCGCGGTGCCCCGGTTACTCATCATTAATGCTTAACCGACAGACAAGGCGTCTGGGGGATCAATTATGCGAATAGAACGAGTTTCTCGGTCCATCTCGAAGTTCATCAGCCAGTTGTGTACCGCCCTCGTTAAGACTGTAGTTACCAGCGCAATCCTGGGCGTAGGTCTCGTCCTGGTCATGCACTACATGGGCGTACCGGTGCCCAGCAGCGGCGACTTGCTGCGAGGAGTTTCGCGACTGGCGAATATCCTGTCGTAGAGGAAAAATTTGAACACAGACTTTAGCAAGGCCTACGAACTGCTGGGAGTGAAGCCCGGTGTTTCGAGCAGGGAACTAAAAGCAGCGCATCGAGACCTTGCGAAGGTTTGGCATCCGGACAGGTTTCTGCACGATCCGCGTCTACAGGAAAAGGCGCAGGAGAAGTTGAAAGAGATCAACGAGGCGTACGATCTCTTGAGCTCAGGGAAGACTCCGCGATTTACGCCACCACCGCCGCCGCCGCAAACTTATACAGAAACAAGATCGCCCGCCGTGCGACGCCGCGGCTTCAACTGGCAGCTAGCTGCGGTTGCCCTGCTTGTGTTTGCCGCGGTCTTTGCGATCACTACCAGGTCGTTACTGCGGCCGCGAAGCGCGCCTTTGCCGGAAGAGCAAACTCAGGTGGAAGGGCCCGCGGATGTTCCCGCGGGGACGCGGCCTGACTCCAACACTCGTGCTGAAGTCAGAGACGTTCCGCACAAGGGCGAACAAACAGATTCAGCGATCGACGACACATCCTCTGCCACTGTTACCATTCAACCCACGCCGGCACTCGCGACGGTGACCGTCAACATCGATCCTGAAAGCGGTCTCATTGCGGGACCAAATTGTCCTTTGCGTAGCCGTATGACTTATCCGAGCGGCAGCGCTCCAACCGGGCACTGCGCTATCAATCACACCCCACCGCCGAAAGAGTCACGCATCAAGTCGATTGCGACAAAGATTCTCCCGCAAAAACGCAAAGATTCAAACTAATACTTCTTTCTTTGCGCCTTTGCGAGGAAGCATCCTTTAGAACCTAAACACGATTTGCTGCTGCACTCGATAAGTCGTCGGTGCAAAGTCGCCGACGGGCACGAAGAAATTTGGATACTGCCCGCTGCGTCGCAGTGAATTCTGCCGGAAGAACAGACTCTGAAAAGTTACCTTCGAACTAATCCCATACTCGAAACGAAAATGATTGGTGCGTACGTTGACGCCGGTTCCCGTGCCGAGATCGTCGTCGGTGACCTGCGAGATCAGTGCATTCGCGCCCTTGATCGTAAAGATGTATAGAAACGACATGTCGCCGCGTTTTGTGATCCGGCCGACTTGCAGCGCCGCCAATATCGCATCGCGTTCATTCAATCCCGTAGCGACGTTGCGTGCGACTTGCACATCGAAGGTCACGGGATACGCATGATCGCCGCGCGTGAATCCCGCGTAATTCAAACGGTATGTGAGACGTGCGATTTGAAATCCCGGCGCGGTGTAGCTGGCGCCGCCCGGCGTTGTGGTGGCGGTGCCCGTTCCGGCCAGTGGTCCTGAAAGCGCGATGCCCAGGTGTGGTTGTACGAGCAGGACCAGTCCGTCGTTGGTTGAAGCGAGTTGAATGTGGTTCGGATGGCGATAGAGTTGAATGTCGGCGCCAAACCGGCTGCTCCAGCGTTCGTTGAAAGTTTGGTTCCCGATGAAGCCCTGGTGGAAAAGAGTTGCCGATCGTCCGGTAGTGCCGACGATATCGCCGGCGCGTGCGAGCGGGCTGCTCGGCGCAATCACCGCGACGTTTGGAGTTGAAAGAATGTACTGGCCGGCGCGCAGTTCGAGACTCGAGAGATACGCGCCGTTTGGTTTGAAGGAATGCACGTATGTTTCGTTGAAGCCGTTGAAGCGAATGTCGTCGTCAAACAGAAACCTCGAGTTGTCTGCAAATACACTCTGTACTCGTCCGGCTCGGAGCACCAGCGACTTCTTTGGTTTATATTCAACCCATATTTCACTCAGAGAAATAGGCGCCCGCGCGGTGATCGACGTAAAGTCCTGGTTGGTTGAGAGTGCGTTGTTGAGCGGTCCGGTGGCGACTTGAGCGTGGAAACTGAGATTCGGATAAAGATCCGTATCGAGATTTAAGCGAAAGCGATACCTTGCTCGAGCAGTTTGTACGTGATCGAGTGGCGGATCCGGCGGTCGCGTCGCGGAGCGAAAAGTTCCGTCGAACCGTAAGCGAAAGTCGCCGCTCAAACGCACTCGGCCCGATCTTGAGTACCTGGCTTTCGACTTTGTCGAGTCGCTGTTCGACGGTCGGCGCCTGCGGCTCGGCGGAAGCTGAGGTTTCGGCAACGATCGTTTCGCTTTCCTTCACGGCGGCGGCTACCGCAGTTGGTTGCGCCGAGAGTTTTTCGATTAGCGTCTGGATGGTCTGTTGCTGTTCCAGCAGCGTTTTTTGTAACTGGTCCAACTTACCGTTTTGTCGCTCCAGTTCGCTTTCGAGCAGACGCACGCGTTCCGCGACATTTGTTTCCGTTGCCTCGGATGGAGGTTTCGCCGACGACTTAACCAATTCCTGTCCGTAAACCGGAATGAAACCAGAGTGTTAGGATTGCGAGCGATAGAATGAGTCGTGCGGAAAGCGTCATGATTGAGTCCTCACTGACTTTGGATCGTTTTTTGGATTGCTCGAGAACCGGCAGCTTATTACCTCTATCTTAAATCGACCTTGCTGTGAAGTTACATTCATGTGACGCCGCCCTGGAGTGCGCCGACTTGTCGGCGCTTTGGTATTAAAGCGGTGCCAAGGCACCGCACTCCAAAAAAGCGTCGTTGACAATCATCTTGAGCGCCGCTTACTATTTTCGGCACAGAGCGATACCAATGCTTCTTCAGGCAGCTACGACCACAACTGAAACTGTCGGCAGTCCGATAACAGCGTACTGGCCGGTAATGATCTTTTTTGCGGTGGCTGTGATCTTTCCCGTCCTGCCCATTATCCTCGGCAGATTTGTCCGGCCGATCAAGTACGGAAAGAGCAAGATGCGGCCGTACGAGTGCGGCATCGATCCTACGACCGAGGCGCACGAACGTTTTACCGTGCGTTATTACATCGTAGCAATGCTGTTTCTGATTTTCGACGTCGAAACAATTTTCCTGCTGCCGTGGGCGATAGTCTTCATGGGCGACGACTTCTCGTTTACAAAATTTGCCCTCATGGAGATGTTTGTCTTCATCGGAATTCTGGTGGTGGGCTATTATTACGCATGGCGCAAGGGCGCACTTGAATGGGCGTGAAGAGATTGTCGATTTTCAATTGCCGATTGCCGATTTGGCGCGGCGTTGAGATAAAAATCGGCAATCGGCAATTGGCAATAACTTATGGCTGAACACGAAGAGGGCTTTGTTCTAACCACCGTCGACTCGATCATGAACTCGATTCGACGCAGTGTGGGCGCAAAAACCGTCGATATCGCCGCGCCGGTAGTTAACTGGGCGCGCAAGTCGGCTCTCTGGCCCATGACGTTTGGTCTTGCGTGTTGCGCCATCGAGATGATCGCCACCGGCGCCGGAAGGTTCGACATCGATCGCTTCGGCGCTGGCGTCTTTCGTCCCAGCCCGAGGCAGAGCGATCTAATCATCATCGCCGGCACGGTGACTCTGAAAATGGGTCCGGTCGTGCGCCGAGTTTACGACCAGATGCCCGAACCCAAATGGGCCATCGCCATGGGCGCCTGCGCCTCCACGGGCGGACCTTTTGATTCATACTCAACCATGCAGGGAGTCGATCGTTGTATCCCTGTCGACGTTTACATCCCCGGTTGTCCTCCGCGTCCCGAAGCTCTTCTATACGGACTCATGCGCCTGCAGGATATAATCATGCGGGAAGCGCCTTCGGCTTACATCTTTGAATCAGACGGATCAGTTCACCGCCGGCGCCACTTTGAAGGGGAAGAAGTTACTGCCCCGCCTGATGTCGCCGCGCTAGCAGACGTCTTGCACAACTGAGTCAGTTGCCCCTCTCCCACCGCGTCCCGTTTTCAACCTGTTTTGGATCTTTGGAGGATCAAAATGAACTATTTTCTTCGCAATACATTGCGAATCGCCCTGCTGTTAACTGTGGTTTTAGGACTGGCGTCCGTCAGCTTTGCGCAAACAAAGCCAACCGCCAAGAAACGAACGACTACCAGACGAGCCGTTCCTCTCGTGCCGGTCGGAACGGATCTAAAGTAAGAATAAACGATACGTTGTCGAGTAAAGAGTCGCGCATCGGGGATCGATTCACGGCTACCGTGATCGATCCGAGCCGCTTCGACGAAGCCAGACTCTACGGACACGTCAGCTCGATTCAAAAGTCAGGCAAAATTAAAGGCCGGACCAGCATGAATCTCGCGTTTGATTCAGTCGAGTTGCGTGATGGAAGAAAAGGCACGCTGCGCGGCTATGTGACGAGAGTCTACGGCGACGATGCGGGACGCGCTGATAATGAAGGCGGTGTCGAGTCAGGAAGCAGGACCAACCAAACGCTCAAGCGCGGCGGTATTGGCGCAACTGTCGGCGCGATTGTCGGCGGCATCGCGGGTGGTGGTAAAGGAGCCGCGATTGGTTTGATCGTCGGCGGCGCGGGCGGCGCAGGATCGCTTGCGATCAAGGGCAGCAAAGAGTTGAAGATTGAGTCCGGCACCGAGATGCTGGTACACGTTACGCGTTAAGCACTAACACAAGATTGGACGCCTCCCTGGAGTGCGGCGGCCCGGCGCCGCTTTGGTCATCATCGATGACCAAAGCGGCGTCGGCCGCCGCACTCCAGGGAGGCGTCCTTATATAAAGCGGAAGAATTCCTCTCCAGACTGCGTCTAACCGATGGTTGGCTTTATAAGCGGGGGACTGAATGGAGCAGCGCGCGGCGATGGCTGAACAGCTTATTGATGGACGGGTTATCGAGGCCTGCCAGCAGGGCGACCGCGCCGCCTTTCAGCTACTTTTTGAAACTTACAAAGACAAAGTGTTCTCGATCGCGGTGTATTCCACGGGCGGCGATCGAACAGTGGCGGACGACGTCACGCAACAAATTTTTCTGAAGCTGTTTACCGCCATCAAACAGTTTCGCGGCGACTCGGAGTTTACGACGTGGCTATACCGGCTGGTGGTTAATGCCTGTCTTGATGAACGGCGGAGGAGTCGGAGATGGTTGCCGTGGGGAGAGACTGTGACCATGAGGAATCCCGGTGATAAGAAGCCTCAGGAGAAGCAGTATGCGCGGCTCGAAGTTGCGGAAGCGGTCCAGGCGGCGATTCGCGAACTAAAACCAAAATTTCGTTTGCCGATTTTATTGAAGTACATCGAAGGTTTGTCGTACGAAGAGATCGCGACCGTGATGGGTTGTTCGAAAGGTACTGTTGCTTCGCGTCTTAACCGCGGCCACAGTCAATTAGCGAAGCGGCTTTCACATTTGAACAATCCGGCAGCATGGGGTGAGTAATGTTTTCTAGACACGTAACAAAAGACATTTCAGCTTATTGTCATGGAGAACTGTCGAGCGAAGCTTCGAAGCAGTTTGCGGAGCACATTATTGCTTGCACCCGAGTGTCGATCTAAATATGAAGAAGTCAAACTCGGTATCAAATTCGCCGAACAACTGCCACGGCTTTCGGCTCCGGATCATCTTTGGAGCCGGATCGAGCCGTCGCTCGCAAACGAAAATTCGGTCAGCGTTGGTGCGCCGTCAGGCTCGCGGTCGTGGCGTTTGCAATACGCGGCGGCAGCGGTTCTGCTACTGATTTTTGGAGCCGCAGGATTGTGGTTTTATTCGAGTCGTTGGTCCAACCCATCTCTTTTCCCAAACGTCAAAAAGTCGTCCTGGGCAGTAAAGCGAATTGACGGCACGCCGACGATCGGGAGTGAAAGAATCTCGGGGGTCGGGCAATTAGCAGTCGGCGACTGGTTGGAAACAGGCGCAGGCTCACGCGCCGAGATTGAAGTCGGATCGATCGGCAACGTCGATATCGAGGAGAACACGCGAGTGCGGTTGTTGTCGACTGACCCGACCGAACATCGACTCGAGCTTGCACGCGGAAAGATGAGCGCGCAGATCTGGGCGCCGCCCAGGCTTTTCTTCGTCGATACGCCTTCCGCCGTGGCTGCCGATCTCGGTTGTGCGTACACGCTCGAAGTCGACGAAAACGGAGGAAGTTTGTTGCGTGTAACGTCAGGCTGGGTGGCGTTGGAGTTAAAGGATCGTGAATCGATTGTTCCCGCGGGCGCGGCGTGCGAAACGCGACCGGGCATTGGACCGGGCACGCCTTACTTTGAAGACGCACTTTATCCGTTTCGCCAGGCGTTGAAAGCAGTCGATTTCAGTGACGATGCATCCAGCAGAAGCGCGGCGTTGACTGTGATGCTGGAAGAAGCTCGCGTACGCGACACTTTGACGCTGTGGCACCTGCTGGCGCGAGTCGAGGGAGAAGATCGAGTTCGCGTCTACAAAAAAATGGCGGCTTTATCACCGCCACCGCCCGGCGTTACTCGCGAAGGCATTTTAAAACTCGACGAGAGGGAACTCGGTGTTTGGAAAGTCACTTTAGAGTCGAGTTGGATCGGACTCAATCCGAAGATGAAAGAAATGAGGAAGAAATGAGCAGCCAAAAAACCATCCTGGATCGAAGAAACTTTCTGCGTGGTGCTTTGACTCTGCCGGTGATGGGCCTCGGCCTCGCGGCGTTGACTGGTTGCGCCGGCGCCAGCGGCTCTGCGGTTCCCGTCGTGGGAACGTGGCGGGCAACGCTTTGTTCAGAGAAGGAGCCGGGCGAGCCGCTGATAGTGTCGGGCACGATCTATGGCTCCAGACGGCCGGACGCCGAAGGAAGGGATCATTTTGTCTGTCTATCAAACCGACGCGACAGGTGTGTATACGACAAGCGGCGGCGACAATCGCAATACGAGGATTCATGGATCGATGCGATCGAACGCCGAGGGACGATATGAGTTTCGCACGATCAAGCCGGGCTCATATCCACGCAGCTCGAATGCCGCCCACATACATGCATACGTTTCCGGGCCAGGTTATTCGGAACACGGGATTGACGAGTATTTGTTTGACGACGATCGCTTCGTGAGCGATGAACAAAAACGGACGGCAGCGAGCCAGGGGTACTTTTCCCCGGTTCTGAAGTTGACGCGTGGCAGTGATGGGATTTTGAGAGGCGTCCGCGACATCAAGCTCAAATAAGCCACAAGAGGCACATAAGTCACAAAAACAAAAACCTGAGTGGGCAGTTCGTGTTTCTTGAAGGGTTAAATCAGAAATACTGATTGTGTATTTTGTGCCTTTTTGTGGCTAGTCTTAGAGTCCGGTGAGGTGGCTGGTGTCGTTGAGGTTTAAGACCCTCACGAATCCATCCGCGCGCAGCTCAAACCTTGAGATCCCACAATTCCCACTAGCAATCCACACGGGCTTTAACTCCGGTGAATCGAGTGCGCCCATCAGGTGCAGCGCGAGGATGCAGATTGTTCCGGTGTGGCTGAACACCGCGATCTTTCCGCCGCGATTTTCCTCGATGATGTCATCAAGCTTTTCGCGCGCGCGATCGAGCAATTGGCGATAACTCTCACCGCCGGTCAACACGTGCTCGAAGTCGCGTCTGAGCAGTGCCGCGTACTGCTCGGGATGCTGCTGCGCGGCGTCTTCGAAAGTCAGACCTTCCATCACGCCAACACTGCGCTCGCGAAAAGCCGATGTGTCGTTGATGGGGAGCCGGGTCAGGTTGGACAGCGGGCGTGCGGTTTCGACGGCCCTCGTGAGATCGCTCGAATAGATTGCCGTCAGCGATTCAGCTTTGAGTGTGCGTGCCGTGGCTTCGGCCTGTTTGCGGCCGCGAGCGGAAAGCGGAGTTGCAGTATGACCGCCAAAGCGGCGTTCGGCGTTTCCCTTCGACTGACCATGACGGACGAGGAGGACGTTCGTTGTCTGGGACATTGGGGCGAAGAACTTACAATTGTTATCTCTATGCGGCCACTGCCTCCGCCTTCAATTTCTCCGCCTGGTAATGCGCCACGAGGGCATCGATGAAGGGGTCGAGGTTGCCTTCCATCACCAGGTCGAGTTGGTGAATCGTCAAACCGATCCGGTGATCGGAGACGCGATTCTCCTTGAAGTTGTAGGTGCGAATTTTTTCGGAACGATCGCCGGAGCCGACCATCGAGCGGCGTTCGCTTGCCTGTGCGTCATGCTGTTTCTGCTCTTCGAGCTCTTGCAGACGCGCGCGCAAAACGCGCATCGCCTTGTCGCGATTTTTGATCTGCGACTTCTCATCCTGCATTGAAACAACGACGCCCGTCGGCAAGTGGGTCATGCGAACCGCGGAATAAGTCGTGTTAACTGACTGCCCACCTGGTCCAGACGAGCAGAACGTGTCGATACGCAGATCCTTCGGATCAATCTTCACGTCCACTTCTTCAGCTTCCGGCAGCACCGCGACCGTGATCGCGGAAGTGTGAATTCGGCCACTCGCTTCCGTCTGCGGCACGCGTTGCACGCGATGAACGCCCGACTCGTGTTTCAACTTCGAATAGACCTTGTCGCCCTCGATCAACACGATCGCTTCCTTGAGTCCTCCGATGCCGGATTCTGAAGCTTCGAGGATCTCAAACTTCCAGCGGTGTCTTTCCGCGTAGCGCGAATACATACGCACCATCTCGGCAGCGAACAGCGTCGCCTCATCGCCTCCCGTTCCCGCGCGAATTTCGAGGATCACGTTCTTCTCGTCATTAGGATCGGTTGGGATGAGGAGGAGTTTGAGTTCCCGGTCAGCTTCCTCGATCCTGGTCTGTAAGCTTTCGAGTTCAAGCAGCACCATCTCTCGCATTTCGTCGTCATCGGACGTGTCCAACAACTCGCGAGCGTCAGCCAACTCCGCTGTCAAACCTTTCCACATTTGATACTTCTGCACGACCTCGCCGAGCATGCGATGTTGTTTAGCCGCTTTGCCGTATGCCGAAGGGTTTGAGAGCAACTCAGGAGACGACAGTTCCTGGGTGAGATCTTCGTACCTGCTAACAATTTGTTCGAGTTTGTCTAACATGACGACCTCAAGATAGTGGCGCTGGCAAAGGTTCACCCGTCGCCGGCTCCAGCTTTAACGATTCTTTCAACGCCTCAATTGCGACTTCGAGCTGCTTATCGTCCGGTTCCTGCGTAGTGATGTTTTGCAGCCACACGCCCGGCTTGGTCATAAATTTAAAGAACCAACTGCTCTCTTTTTTCGCGGACAGCCGGATGACTTCGTACGACAGTCCTGCGACGAGAGGCATCAGCGCCAGGCGAATCAGGAAGTTCAGCAACAGCGAATCAAACTTGATCACTGAAAAGAGAACGATTGCCACGATCATCACGACCATCAGAAAACTCGTGCCGCAACGTGGATGCTGGCGTGGCTGTGGCCGCGCGTTGTCGACGGTCAACGGCAGTCCCGCTTCCCACGTGAACACGGTCTTGTGCTCGGCGCCGTGATATTGAAAGACGCGCCGGATGTCTTTCAAAAGCGAAAAGCTGAGGATCATGATCAGAAAAAACGTCATGCGAATCAGCCCGTCGATCAGGTTGAAGGCGACTGAAGGCCGCACCGGATGCAGGTAAGTCCGCACGGTGGACCATGCTTCCTGGTACCAAGCTTTGTCTACGGGTTCGGCGGCTGCCGGAGTTTCGGCGGAAGTAACGGGAGCGCTACTCGTAACCGCGGCCGGCGCCGTGGCCCAACCTGCTGCGATAAAGAGTGCGTTCGTCAGCAACAACGGCGCGGCGACGAAAAGCAGCACGTTGAAAATCAAAGCAAAGACGATCGAACCGGCGGCGGCTGCCGTCGTTCCTTTTTTCAATTCGTCTTTCGAACGTTTTTGAGTTGGCACCGGAAACAGGCCGGGCACCGCGCCGGTGAGACCTGCAAAATCTCCTTCGCCTTCAATCACTGCGGGTGAAAGCGCGACTTTCACTTCCTGCGCTTCCGCTTCTTCAGCTTCCGCGAAGGCTTCGTTGGCGGAGTAGTTGAGGGCCTTGATTCCCAATCCCATCGACTGAATCAGCACGGCGCCACCGCGCAGTACGGGCAGTTTCAACAAGGGAAACTTGTCGCTCCACTTCGGCAGACGCGCGGCCGTGTTGACGATGGTGCCGTCAGCCTTGCGCACGGCGATCGCGTAAGCGTTTGGAGTGCGCATCATGACGCCTTCGATAACGGCCTGGCCGCCAACGATCAGATCTCGTTCTGGTGTACTCATAATCGTAGATTCTAAAACGTACAAAAACGCCGGCGTTTGTTGTGGTTCGCGAGGAGCGACCAACTTGCGCCGGCGTTTAAGAATTTGGGTGGCTAACGCTGTGCGGTGGCGGTGGTTTCGGCAGTCTTCTTGCCATACCGTTTGTTAAAGCGATCGACGCGTCCGGCGGTATCGACAAGCTTTTGTTTGCCGGTAAAGAATGGGTGGCAGGCCGAGCAAATTTCGACGTGCAGGTCACCTTTCTTGGTCGAGCGCGTTTTGAACGTTTCGCCGCAAGCACAGGACACTGTAATTTCAACGTATTCCGGGTGAATTCCTGGTTTCATTACTTCTTCGTCACTCTCCATAGGCGGCCCCAGGCCGCATTTTCAAACACGACATGATAGTGGGCGAGGGGCGGAATCGTCAAGTTTAGAGGGTGTTGTGCGAGGAAGATGATCTTGAACAGGGAGGTTGGGTAGGACCATAAAGGAGACTGTCGCAAGCGTGAGACGCTCCGGCCACTGTCAGGCCACAGATTAGCCCGCACGAACAACAAACCACGTCTTGCCGCCCGCTCTTATCTGCTCCCACCGTCTAGTGAGGGCTTACTGCAGAGAAGTCATGGCTTTTGCTTTAACTCGGGAAACAGAGACCCAGCTTTCTCAGCGTCGATCGTCACTCCCATGAGGCTAGCGGCCCGCGACAGTACCGAATCACGTTTGGCCGCAAGGTCGGCGCCTGTCGGCAGTACAACTTCGTCCGGCGTCACGCCGATTCGTTCCAAAGACTTGCCATCAGCCATTTTCAGGTCTGCATTAGTCACGCTCACTGCAAAGAATGCTGCGGAGGTTATGCCAACTTCATGCTGATAAACACGAGCGCGCATTACGGCCCCGGCAGTTCGATCCCCAAGTATTGTTCCTCGTTTTTCGAGTTGCACTATTCTGGCAAGAATCTCCGCCGATGATGCTGAAATACTGTCAACCAACACGATCAATTGACCGGTGAATGCTTTATCACCGAGAGATTTTGCGATGAATGGTTTGATTTCTTTACGTCGCTGAATATCTCCGATTTTTAATTCACGATCGAACAGATGGCCAATCATTCTCGAAAGAGTCTCTTCAAAACCGCCGCTGTTCCCGCGCAAGTCGAGAATCAACTTTTTATGAGAACGCACCTTGTCCATAAGTCCGTCGACTTCGTCGGCCGTGAGGTTAAAGGCCGACATTTTCCAAATAAGTAAATCGTTTAGCTCGTGCAGTCGATGGCTGCTCTTACGTTTACTCTCGTCGTTTTGGCTTTCGCGCACGAGATCCATGAAGTCAACATAGCTGGTGAGATCGATTCGTTTACGATCTTTGATGGTCGCCAGAATATCGAGCTGCCGGGGTTCGCCGCCCGGACTGGATACGACAATCTGAAAACCGGGTTGCGGGCGCAGCGCATAATATAAATAAATGAGTTTCCACAGATTCACCCGCGCCGGTTGGTATCCGTCGATCAAGTGAACCCTATCACCGACTTTTATTCCCTTCGCTGAAGCATCGCTTTTGTCCTTCACTCTGACGACGTGCACATCATCGCCGATGACCTGCAAATCCACGCCATAGTCTGTGTCTGCCTGACGCTGCGGCGGAATAAAAAACGTGTGCGAGTCACCAAGGTTTAAGACGGCTTGTGCAATGATGCCCATTATCTGACCAGGTGACTGGGCACTTTTGACTTTCTCAGAAGCTTCTTTGAAGTTATTGTCCAGATTGATGCCTTGAAAGTTAGGATCAAAATAGTTGCTCTTGATATCGCTTTTTACCTGGTCGAGTATCATTTGGCCCCGGCTCTTTTCGTAACTGCTTGCACCCTGAGCGGGCACATCCTGAATAGGGAGCAGCGAGATTCCAAATAAAACCAGAAAGAGACACAAACAATTCTTGTGGATATGGGTGTTCATATCTTGCACTCCGATGGCTGAGACAAACACGAATAAGGGCAGGAGGACGAGGAGTAGCAGACTTGCATTGCCGTGAGCCTCCAAACTGAGTGAATGCGAGGAACGAGCGGCTTATATCACAAGCGAGAAAGTTTTGAAATAGTAAACGGAAACATAGTGAACGGGACCTAACTCTAAGTTTAAATTTCAGATTAGGATCATTACCGGTTGTTTCCTCGCAAAGGCGCAAAGACGCAAAGGTAAATGCTTAACTGGTTTTTCTTTGCGCCTTTGCGCCTTTGCGAGGAATGTTTTTTGTGTTCCGCTCCCAGAAGACGCCGTTCACATAGCCCTGAATATTTCGATCTTCGGCAGCGAGTTCAAGGCGCTTCTGCGCGAGGCAACAGTAAGTCTCATCGATTTCGACGCCGAGATAATCGCGCCCGAGTTTTTTGGCGACAACAGTCGTCGTGCCCGATCCGTTGAAAGGATCGAAGACCAGATCGCCCGACTTCGAACTAGCCAGCACGATCTTGGCCAGCAGTTTTTCCGGTTTCTGCGTCGGATGATCCGTGTTCTCAGGCATTGACCAGTAAGGAACCGTCAGATCCGTCCAGATATTCGAGGGGTGAGTCAGTCGAAACCGGCCGTCTTCAGTCTCCGTCCAGTCTTTCGGCGCTCCGTTTTGATCGGTGTAAGGAGCGATGACCTGCCGCTTCAGCATCACCGCATCAACATTAAAGTAATAATCTTCACTGACTGTGAAAAACCAGATGTCTTCAGAACAGTTCTTCCAGTTTGACTTCGCACCCCGTCCTTTCTCACGCTCCCAGGTGATCCGGTTCTGCGGGATGAAGTATTTTCCACCCACCCGATCGATCGCCGCCGAGCATCGCCAATCGCCGCAAATATAAATAGACGCCGTGGGCTTCATTACTCTCACGAGCCGCGCGAGCCACGAGTCGAGCCACTCGGCATATTCATCAAGCGACGTTTTTCTAAACTTTCGGTCATTAAAACTCTTCGTCATATTGTATGGCGGATCCGCGAAGACGAGATCGACGGCGCACAGGGGCAGGTTTGGAAGAACAGAAAACAGATCCTGGCAAACGATCTTGTTTTGAATGCCGGCTATGGTGGCAGGCGATTCGATTCTGGCGAGAGCGGGCTTGTATCGCGCGATGTCTTCTTCGGAAAGGCTCAACGTTCTGTTGCGCGGGGCGCGGATCACGTCGGTGTTTGCCATTGAGACACTTTACCTCAGTTGGAAAAAAGTTGATGAGATCATTGTCCCCATGAGGTAAGATGAATAACGCTTTGCTATAATCCGTTTTCGCTTTCTTCTCTTACTCGCTGTAACAGCAGTGCTTACGAAGCGATTGTCTTCTTGATCCGTTGAGGAGATAATCAGCAAAATCGAAGTGTAAGTGTAGTCGAGTTACTAGGCGTAATGTCAGAAGACCCCAAGCAACCAGGTTCTGAAGAACCCAGACCGCCGGGCGTCTCAGATTCTGAGGCGTCCGGCACGCCACCACCATCTGTCATCCCTCCCGCAGGCACGCTCGCCGGCGCCGACGAAGAAAAGGCGTCGATGGTCGAGCAGGCAAAATCGCGTGTGGCCGCGGTCAAAGAGTCTCTGGCCGAACAGCCGGCTGCCGCGGGAACGCCCAAACCTCCGGTTAAGAAGAAAGAAGAAGGACCGAAACCTACGGACGCCAGCGGTCATCCGCTCGTCAGCAAACTGAAAGCTCAATTCGGTGAGGCGATTGGCGAAGCGTCCGAGTTTATCGGACAGTTGTCAGTGACTGTCGACGGCGCTCGCATCGTCGAGATCTGCGACTTTCTTCGGCGCGATGAGCAGACGCCCTTTGATTATCTTTCCGATCTGACGTGTGTTCACTATCCGGACCGGCGGATTGTTCCGTTTGAGATCGTCTACAACCTTTATTCAATTCCGGCAAACGAACGCATCCGCCTGAAAGTCAGAACTAAAGAGGGCGTTGAGAGCGTCACTGGAGTTTGGCCGGCTGCAAACTGGCTCGAGCGCGAGGTTTTTGATCTTTTTGGAGTTCGGTTCGCCAATCATCCGGATCTGCGGCGTCTGCTTTTGCCGCCTGACTGGCAGGGATATCCTTTACGAAAAGATTTTCCACTCGAGTTTGTGGAGAATGCCTGGACCAAGGCACACCTGCCGGTAATGACGGACGTGGAAATGGAGCAGTTACAGCAACGCCGAGCGTATGGTTTGGACATCCTTTCAGTGCCCCAGGAACGAATCATGCGCGAGCTGTTTATTGGCGGCAAAGAAGTGATGCCGAAGGACAAGTAGAGCTTAGGACTTGGTGCTTTGTACTTTGTTCACCACGAACTAAGTACAAAGAACAAAACACTAAGTACAAATTAGAATGACCCCAAAAGAGATCGCTACCCATTACCAGGCAAAAGTCTTCGATACCGCCGCAGCGGCAGAAGGGGCGGGTTTTGTATTGACGGAAACCGCCGCGCCGAGAAACGTCTGGAATAAAGCGAGCGCCGCCAGCGCGATCGTGTTGAAGCTGCTCGATAGAAAAGAGAGTGGGGAAGTCGAGGACATTGGTTTAGTGATCGAGCCGTTTCGCGTGACGGGATGTTATAAACCGCGCCAGGCTGAAGCGCCCGCGGCTTAAAGTTTTTCGATTTAATCAGATGCATCAGGTAGAAATAGCAACAACTCAAGAGACGCTCCTCGACAGCCCCGAGATGGTGCTGAACATGGGGCCGCAGCACCCGTCGACGCACGGCGTGCTGCGCGTAGTCCTCAAGCTCGACGGCGAAACCGTAATCGATCTCGACTGCGACATCGGCTATCTGCACCGCGGCATGGAGAAGATCGCCGAGAATCGCATGTACACGCAGATCGCGCCTTATTGGGATCGTCTCGACTACATCGCCGCCGTTTCAAATGGTCTCGTGTGGGTCGAAACCGTGGAGCAGATGATGGGACTCGCCGTCCCTCCGCGTGCTCATTACCTGCGAACGATTCTTACCGAGCTCAATCGCATCGCTTCGCACCTGCTGTGGCTTGCAACACACGCGCTCGACATCGGCGCCGTGACGGTTTTGCTCTGGGCACTACGCGAACGCGAAGAGATTCTTAAGATCTTCGAAAGACAGTTTGGCGCGCGGCTAACGTGTCACGCATGGCGCGTCGGCGGCATGCCAAACGATGCGTATGACGATTTTGATAAAGACGTACGCCAGTTCTCAAACAACTTTCCGAAGCGTCTTGACGAATACGAAACGGTGCTTTCCGAGAATCGCATCTGGTTGAGTCGAACGGTCGGCATCGGAGTGATCTCCGGGCCGGAAGCGATCGCGATCGGTTTGTCAGGGCCTGCGCTCCGCGGTTCCGGAGTGGCCTGGGACGTGCGCAAGTCGCGCCCGTACGCCGCGTACGCCGACATGGATTTCGATATTCCGCTCGGCGAAAACGGTGACACTTACGATCGCTATCTCGTGCGGCTCGAAGAAATGAGACAGTCGCGCCGCATAATCGATCAGGCGCTCGAAAAACTTCCCGACGGTCCCGTAAACGCAAAACTGCCAAAGATCGTGAAACCGCCCGTTGGTGATTACTACCACTCGATCGAGGGACCAAAAGGCGAGATTGGTTGTTACTTGGTATCCGACGGCACTGCTCACCCGTTCCGTATGAGAGTGCGGCCGCCTTCGTTCATCAACCTCCAGGCGCTGAAACAGATGTCCGTCGGTCACCTGGTTGCCGATGTGGTCGCGATTATTGGCACGCTCGATATCGTTTTAGGAGAGATTGATCGCTGATACTTTCATGCTTCTTCTATCGCCGGTAAATCTGCTTAACGATCTTTTGCTGAGATTCTTCAGCGCCGAAACGGTCACTTTTTTCGTTTGGCCACTGATCCAGATCGGATTGGTCGTGACACTCGTCGCGCTCTGGGTGGCCTACGCCACTTATCTCGAACGAAAAATTTCAGCGTTCATGCAGGCACGGCTCGGACCCATGCGCGTTGGACCGTGGGGATTGCTCCAGCCCATCGCCGACGGAATAAAACTACTCACGAAAGAAGATTTCATTCCCGAAAACGCGGACCGCTGGATATTCTTCTTCGCGCCGTACATCGCCGTCGCCTCGGCGTTTATCGTTTTCTCCGTAATCCCGTTTGGTCCTGACTGGGCCGTGATCGCCGACGTAAACATCGGTCTGCTGTTTGTGCTCGCGGTTTCGAGTATCGGAGTCCTCGCTTTGATACTTGCGGGCTGGTCTTCAAACTCGAAGTACGCCCTCCTGGGCGGGCTGCGTTCGAGCGCGCAGATGGTTTCTTATGAAGTGGCGATGGGCTTGTCGCTCATCGGCGCTTTGATGTTCGCCCGCACGCTCTCGCTTTCGGGGATCGTCGCGGCGCAGGGATCGGATTCGATCTGGTTCATCGCCTATCAGCCGATGGGCTTTCTGATTTTTCTCATCAGCGGCATTGCTGAAAACAACCGCGCGCCGTTTGATCTGCCGGAAGCTGAGTCGGAACTGGTGGCAGGTTTTCATACTGAATACTCGGGTATGCGATGGTCGTTGTTCTTCATGGCGGAGTATGCGGCGATGGTCGTGGTTGCGGCAGTTGCGACTACGGTTTACCTGGGTGGCTGGTATTTCCCGTTTGTCTATCGTCTCGAGACTAGCGGATATCACAATCTCTACGTGCTTGTCAGCCTCCTCGTGTTTCTCGTCAAGGCGTCGATCATTCTTTACATCTACTTCTGGCTGCGCTGGACCCTGCCGAGGTTCCGTTATGACCAGTTGATGGACATCGGCTGGAAGTGGCTGATTCCTTCGGCGCTAATCAATATCGTGTTGTCCGGGTTTGCAATCTTCCTCGTTCAGGCTTTAGATGGATATAGAGGAATGCAGACAATCGAGTCTCTCGATCGCGGATTGAATCTGACTGCGGCCGGCAAAGGTCTGATGGTTGTCTTCGGCCTGGCGGGTCTGTTTATCAGCGCCTGGCTGCTGTCGCGAATCAACTGGCGCTCACGCGATTTCAACCTGAAGACCCAGCGGCGAAACATCAAGCTGGTTAACGTGCCGCAAGGCAAGCCGGCCGTACAGCCAGGGAGTTAAATATGTCATTAGTTAAAACTCCGAAATCGACGTTCACGCAAAAGCTCAAACGCTTCTTCATGATCGACCTGATCAAGGGCATGGGGCTGACGCTGAAATACAACCTCGGCGCGCTCACGGATAAAGACGCCGTAGCGGGCAAGGGAATTTATACGGAACAGTATCCGAAGGTTCGCCCGGACGTCGCGCCACGTTTCCACGGCGCTCCACGTCTGAACATGGATCCGGAGACGCACGACACGCTCTGTATCGCCTGCAACCTCTGCGCGATTGCGTGTCCCGAAGATTGTATCGACGTGATTCCGATGGACGTCGAGATCATCGTCGCCGGCAAGCCACGCAAAAAGAAGGTGCTCGACGAGTTTATCTTCGACACGTCACGTTGCATGTTCTGCGCGCTCTGCCAGGAAGCGTGTCCGACGTCATGTCTCGAGCTGACGCAGGACTTCGAACTGGCCACTTACTCGCGCGCCGGCTTCGTTTGGAATCGCGAAATGCTCGAGCAGGGGCGTGAGACGGTGAAGTACACAAGTTGAGTGTTTTTGGTCTTGGGGCTTTGGTCTTAGGGCTTTGTACTTAGTACTTGGTGTTTTGTACTTGGCCAAAGACCAAAGACCAAAGACCGAAGGCCAAAGCACAAAGTACAAATCACAAAATGACTCTCTCCGGTTACGAAGCACTCTTCTTCTGGATCTTCGGACTTGCGGCAATCTTTGCGGGGTTGTTGACCGTGATGGCGCGCAATGCGGTTCATAGCGCGCTGTTTTTGATCTCGTCGCTCGTGTCCGTCGCGGCTCTCTTTATTCTGGCGCGCGCCGAGTTTATTGCGGGCGTGCAGATCCTCGTTTATGTCGGCGGCGTGATGGTGCTGTTTCTTTTCGTCATCATGCTCGTTAACGTCGGCGCCGAAGAACGTGGACGAGATGAGATCTTCAACCGGCCGCGACAGGTAACCACCAGTCTCATCTTCTGTTTGCTGCTGGTCGGCGGCATGCTTTACGCGGTGAACAAAGGTTACGGAGGTTTGCAGCGACTCCACCCAACCAGTCCGGAAACGTTTGCAGCGCAGGAAGCGACCAGGGATCAAGCGCACGCCACTTCGGCGACCGGAAGCAGCCGTATCACAAAAGATGCGGAAAGCGTAGGCGGCAGTCTCTATCGCTACGCGTCTTTGCCGTTTGAGATTGCGAGCGTGCTCCTGCTGGTGGCAATCATCGGATCGGTGATGCTGGCGCGAACACTCCGGCAGGAAGCTTCCGCCGACGATCTCGATCCGGAAGCATTGCGCGACGAAATTGCACGAGATCCTGAGCTAGCGAAGCTCGAGCCACGGTCTGAATAATCCTATGCTCAACTTCTTCAGTCCCACGTTTCTACTGTTGTTGCAGGAACCCGAAAGCGGCCGCTTTGAACTGATGAAGCAGGCCGCAGTCAATCCCGACCTGTCGAAGTTTCTCGTGATTGGCGCGTTGCTGTTTATCATCGGCGTCGCGGGTGTTTTGACGCGCCGGAACATCATCGTCATCTTCATGTCGATCGAGTTGATACTCAATGCCGCCAATCTCAACTTCATCGCCTTCTCTCGTTATCTCAGCCACACCGGCAACGTCAACGCGCTGGCGGGGCAGATATTTACGGTCTTCGTGATCGTCGTCGCTGCGGCTGAAGCCGCCATCGGTCTGGGAATCGTCATCGCGCTGTACAGGAACAAGGAAACGATCTGGGTAGATGAGATCGATCTGTTGAAATGGTGATATTAGAGCTTTGTTCTTTGTGTTTTGTGCTTTGTGGGATTTGGACCAAAATCAAAGCACAAAGCACAAAATACTAAGTACAAAATGCACAAATACATCTGGCTAGTTCCCCTGCTACCGCTAATCGGTGCTGCCATCAACGGCCTCCTCGGCCGGAAGCTTCGTTTTTCAGAACAGCTTATCGGCGGCATCGCGGTCGGTTCGGTGGCACTCGCTTTTCTCATCAGCGTCGCAGCCGTTTACTCCTACGGGTTCGGCGGGCATCACGAATGGCCCAAGCCATACGTCACGAGTCAGGATGGATTTAGTTTCAACTGGATCCCGGGTGGCGCAGTCAGCGTCAACCAGGGAGCTCACGAAGGCGCCGAAGCAGCGCCACGTTTCGCACTCCTCAACATCGAGTGGAGCTACCAGCTCGATCCGCTCTCGTCGATCTTCATGCTGATCGTCACGGGCGTCGGACTGTGCATCTTTGTTTTTGCCACCGGCTACATGCACGGCGAGACGGGCTTTTATCGCTTCTTCGCTTACATGGGTCTCTTCATGTTCGCGATGCTCGTGCTCGTGATGGGTTCAAACTTCCTGATGATGTTTGTGGGCTGGGAAGGAGTCGGCCTGTGTTCCTACCTGCTGATTGGTTATTACTTCGATCGACAGGAAGCGGCAAACGCTTCACGCAAGGCATTTATAACTAACCGCGTCGGCGATTTTGGTTTTGCGCTCGCCATTTTCGGCATCATTGCGACTTTCGGCAGCGCGCAATATACGACAGTCTTCGATCAGGCGAAGAGTTATCCCGTCGAACTGCTCGGTAACTGGGGCATTCTCTCCTGGATCGCGCTCGGACTTTTCGTCGGCGCCTGTGGTAAGTCAGCACAGCTTCCCCTCCACGTCTGGCTACCGGATGCGATGGCTGGTCCAACGCCCGTTTCTGCTTTGATCCATGCCGCTACGATGGTGACCGCCGGCCTTTACATGGTCACGCGCACGAACGTCATCTTCCAGCACTCGCAAACGATGTTGCTGGTCGTCGCGCTTGTCGGCGCCGCGACCGCGATCTTCGCGGCCACGATCGGAATCACGCAGAACGACATCAAGAAAGTGCTCGCTTACTCAACCGTCTCGCAGCTTGGCTTCATGTTTATGGCCTGCGGCGTGGGCGCGTTTGCGATCGGCATCTTTCACGTGATGACACACGCTTTCTTCAAGGCGTTGATGTTTCTCGGCGCGGGCAGCGTCATTCACGGCATGCACCACGAGCAGGACATGCGGCGTATGGGCGGTTTGAAGAAATACATGCCCTACACCTATTGGACGTTCATGGCCGGCTGGCTTGCCATCTGCGGCATCATTCCGTTCAGCGGTTTCTGGTCCAAAGACGAAATACTCTGGAAAGCAGCTTCGACGACGCAGATTCCGTACGGCTGGCTCATCTGGTTGATCGGAACGATCGCCGCCACCTGCACCGCGTTTTACATGACGCGTTTGATGGCGATGACGTTCTGGGGCAAAGAGAGATTTCTCAAACAGCCCGCGGGCGGTGAAGCAGACGAAGCGCACGCCGCGGCTTACGACAAGGGACTCGCGCCGCATGACGCGACCCGTTCCGCTGCCGGAGATCGCCCGCGTCACGACGCCGGCGAACACGTTGGACCAATACACGAAGACGTCGAGGATCACGTCGCGTCACACGGTCATGGGGGACACGAACACGGCGCGCATATTCCACACGAATCGCCGCCGTCGATGTGGGTGCCGCTCGCGGTGCTGGCAGTGCTCGCGGTAATCGGCGGGTTTGTTGGAATCGGACCGGCTTTTCATTCGATTACCGGGAGCGATCATCCCGGCGGCAAGTTGAATATCGTCAACTGGCTCAACCCCATCATCTGGAACCCGGCGACGGGTGAGTTCAATCCTGCCGGAGACGCCGGACACGGCGCGCCCGCGGTTGCGGATGCCGCGCACGGCGCACCGGCTGCGCCTGCCGAGCGCTCATGGACCAGCGCCGGCGACAACTGAACACGCCGGGTTCAACCTCGCGCACGCGGTTGAGGGAGTTACACACAGTCATCTGTTGACCGAGTGGATCTTTATCATCGTTTCACTCGTCGTCGCGGGCATAGGAATGTTGCTCGGCGCACTCTTCTACGTTTGGCGACGCGAGCTGCCGGATATCTGGGCCCAACGACTGCGCCCGCTTTACGCCGCGAGTTTCAATAAATACTGGGTTGACGAGTTCTACGGTTTGGCCGTCACACGCCGCACGATGGATGCAGCTCGCGCGATCTACAGTTTCGATTCAAAACTCGTCGACGGCATCGTCAACGGACTGGCGTGGCTGAGTCGTCAAATCAGCCGCGTCGTTGGCGGCTTTGACAAGTATTTCGTGGATGGGCTCGTCAACACGATCGCTGCTTTCATCATGCGTTTGATGTCGCCGTTGTTCCGCGCCGCCCAAACCGGATTGACGCAGAATTACGCACTCGTGATGGTGTTGGGGCTGATGGTTGCGGTAGCGGTATTTTTCGCGAAGGACATCGTTTCGATATTCAGATAAGCGAAAGCGTTTAGAAGACTCAAATGACTAATTCTTACATTCTCTCTCTGATCACCTGGTTGCCGGCCGTGGGCGCGATCCTCATTCTGGCGCTCATGAAAAAAGACCAGTCGAGCCTGATCAAGAAATTCGCGACCGCATGGTTTGCGCTTGATTTCGTGGCTTCGCTCTGGCTGCTGAAGTACAACCGCGGCGTGGGTGGCATGCAGTTTCTCGAAGACTACCAATGGATACCCATCATCGGCGCGCGTTATCAAATGGGCGTTGACGGGGTGACGGTGCTGCTGATCGTCTTGACGACCTTGCTGGGTGCGATCGCGGCGTTGTCTTCGTGGGAATACATTCAGAAACGAGAGAAAGAGTATTACGTCCTGTTGCTGCTTTTGCAGACTGCGGTGATCGGCGTGTTTTCGTCGATGGACCTGTTTTTGTTTTACCTGTTCTTCGAAGTCTCGCTCGTGCCGATGTACTTCCTGATCGGAATCTGGGGCGGCGAGAATCGTCTCTATGCGGCCATCAAGTTTTTCCTCTACACACTTGTCGGTTCGGTGGTGATGCTGCTCGGCGTTTTGAAGATGTACTTCCTGACGCAGGACACGGCGTTGACCAGTCAAATAACGGCGGCGACGGTGAACCTCCTCGCCGGAAATGAACAGGCCGCGCAGTTAGTCAACAACACAGTACAAATCGCAAAAGGCACAGGCACCGGAACGTTCAATATCGTCTACATGCAGGCGATGGGATCTGTCCTGCCGATGGGAACGCTGCAGATACTTCTCTTCGCCGCTTTCGCACTCGGTTTCGCGATCAAGGTGCCAATGTTTCCGTTTCACACGTGGCTGCCGGACGCTCACGTCGAAGCGCCGACGGCAGGCTCGGTGATCCTTGCCGGCATTCTGCTGAAGCTCGGTACTTACGGTTTCTATCGATTCAACTTGCCGATGTTTCCCGCCGCTTCGAGAGACCAGACGAGTTTCGGCACGTTTGGGGTGCGCAGCGTGATCGTCTTTCTTGCGATCGTGAGCATCATTTACGGCGCGCTCGCGGCGATGTATTTCGTCGTCAAAAAAGACGGCGACGTGAAGAAGCTCGTCGCATATTCGTCTGTGTCGTCGATGGGCATGGTGATGCTCGGACTCTTCGCGCTCAATCCAAACGGCGTCAACGGCGGCGTGCTGCAGATGATCAATCACGGCATCTACTCAGGCGCCCTCTTCCTGCTCGTCGGAATAATTTACGAACGACGTCACACGCGCAACGTCGCGGAGTTTGGCGGTCTATCGCACGTGATGCCGGGTTATGCAGCCATCTTTCTCGGCATGGTGATGACTGCGATCGGACTGCCGTTGCTGGCGGTGTTTATCTCGGAGTTTCTGGCGCTGCGCGGATCGTTTGAGGCGAATCCTTACTGGGCCGCGTGGGCCGCACTCGGAATCATTCTCAACGCCGGCTATTTCCTGTGGCTGTATCAGCGCATGTTCTTCGGCAACATCGATAATCCGAAGAACGAGCGGCTTACTGATCTGAAAGGTCGCGAGTGGGCTTACATGGTGCCGCTCATGATCCTTTCGCTCTGGATCGGCGTCTATCCGAAACCGTTTCTCGAATACATTCAACAACCAGTGAACGCGGTTGTGAAACATGTCAGGCCGGATTACGTGATTCCGGGACAAGCCGCGCCGGTCCAGCGCACAAGCGACGGGACAGGCAGAACGCTTACCGCGAGTACAAAGCACAACGGCCAATGTCGATGACTAAGAACAATGTCTGCTTGCAAGCCAACACTACCTCGATTATCAACGCCGCCGATCTGCTGCTGATCGCGCCGGAGTTGATCCTGACCGTCTGCGCGTGTGTGGCCCTCGTGATGGAGGTCATACTTCCGTATCGCAAGAGCAAACTCACCGCGTATTTCTCGCTCGTCGGCGTGGCGCTCGCGTTTGTCTCGCTCGCGGTGCAGTGGTGGTTACTGCGTCATTCGCTGCCGTTTGACGGTTTCTACGGCATGGTCCGAATCGACGGCTTTGCCCTGCTTTTCAAAGCTATCTTTCTCATCTCCGCGGCCCTCGCGATCGGTATATCCACGCGTTTTCTCGACATCGAAGGCGAACAGCATGGCGAATACTACGCGCTCGTGCTTTTCGCGACCGTCGGGATGATGTTCATCGCCTGTGGCTACGATCTGATCTCGCTTTACATCAGCCTCGAATTGATGGCGCTGACGTTCTACGTCCTCGTGGCCTTCACGAAGCGCGAGAAGAAGTCGAACGAAGCCGCGATGAAGTATTTTTGCTCGGCGCGTTTTCATCGGGTGTGCTGCTGTATGGCATGTCTCTGCTTTACGGCGTCGCGGGCTCGACGAACATCGGCGAGATTGGCCGCAGTCTTAACGAGCTGATGCCGCGTATTCAGACTGCTTTGCAGGCGACCAGCGGAAGGTTCGCCGTCAATGGACCAGGCGATCGGTGGACTGAGACCCCTGCTGCTGCTCGGAATGATCGCGCTTGCCGCGGGGTTGTTTTTCAAAGTTGCGGCAGTGCCGTTTCACATGTGGGCGCCTGACGTTTACGAAGGCGCGCCGACTTCAGTCACTGCGTTTCTCTCGACCGGTTCGAAGGCCGCGAGTTTTGCCTTATATGCACGCATCTTCAGCGAAGCGCTTGGAGGCATGCGCGCTGATTGGGCGCCGTTGCTGGGCCTCGTCGCGGCGATCACGATCATGGTCGGCAACTGGGCCGCCGTCACACAGGAAAACTCCAAACGCCTGCTCGCTTACTCTTCGATTTCAAACGCCGGATACTTATTGCTTGGTCTGATCGCCGCAAATGTTTACGGCTACATCGGCCTGATCGTCTATCTCTTCGTCTACACCCTCATGAACATGGGCGCGTTTGGCGTGATCATCAGTTTGCGACGACGCGGAATCATCGGCGACAACGTAGACGACTTAACGGGCCTGGGCCAGAAGGACCCGCTGATGGCCGCGATGATGGCCATCTTCATGCTGTCGCTCGGCGGATTGCCGATGACGGGCGGGTTTATCGGGAAGTATTTTCTGTTCGGCGGCTTGCTCCAGCGCGGTGCGACCGAGGGAAAGAGTTGGTACTACTGGCTTGCTGGTTGGGCCATTCTCAATACCGTCGTGTCCTTCTATTACTACGTGCGCTTTATCAGGGTGATGTATCTCGGCGATCGAATCGCCGACAACCGGCCGCTCGCGCTTTCACCGGCGTTGCGGACGGCGTTGATTGTTTCCGTCATCGGCATAATCGTGATCGGGATTTACCCGCAACCATTCATCCAACTCGCCCAGGACTTGATATCGCCCATTGCTTCCCTCGGCGCATTTGCGGCGAAGTGATCGGTGTATCTCTACTACTTCCTCGCGGCTATTGCCTGCTGGTTCGGTATCAAATCGTTATTGAATGGACTGCGTTTTGCGGCTTACGTGCGGCGCGAAACGAGTCGTCCGCTTCCTGACTTCCAACCGTTTGTGTCGGTGATTGTCCCGGGCAGGGGACTCGAGCCGGGGTTGAGTGAGAATCTTCGCAGTCTCCTGCGTCAGGATTACTCGCGTTACGAAGTTCTGTTTGTTTTTGATCGCGCGGATGATCCGGCGATCAGTGTAGTTGAAGAGTTAGCCGCCGCGTCTCCCGTTGCAACAAGAATCATCATCTCCGGTCCGGCGACAGACTGCGGGCAGAAGGTCCACAACCTGCGGGTAGCAGTAACGAAGATCGATCCTGATTCGGAAGTCCTCGTGTTTGTCGATACCGATGCTCGTCCCGGAAAGCAGTGGTTGAAGCAATTAGTAGCTCCACTCGCTGATCCTTCGCTCGGTGCGTCAAGCGGTTATCGCTGGTTTATTCCAGTCAAGGGCGGGATCGCGTCGCGCTTGCGTGGTGTTTGGAACGCCTCGATCGCCTCCGCCCTCGGTGGTGACACTTCGAAAAACTTCTGTTGGGGCGGCTCGACCGCAATCCGTCGCACGACCTTTGAACAACTCAACGTCGGCGAACGATGGCGCGGCACGGTCTCCGACGACTTTGCCATCACCCACATTCTTAAAGACGCAAAACTCCCGATTCATTTCACGCCGAATTGCCTCGTACCATCCGTCGGCGATTGCGACTTTAAAGAGCTTCTCGAGTTCACCACTCGTCAGATCAAGATCACGCGCGTCTACGCCTCACATCTCTGGCTCCCCCTCCTCCTCGGCTCGACCCTCTTCACCCTCGTCTTCTTCGGCGGGATAATCCTACTAATCCTGAAAATCCTGCAAATCCTGTCAACCGCGTCTCTCATCCCCTTACTGATCCTTCTATTAATCATCTTCACTCTCGGCGCGGCAAAAGCATTCATACGCTGGCGAGCTATCTCGATCCCTCTCATTGCTTATCGCTCAGCGCTGCGCCGCGATCTGCCGGCCCATCTCATTCTCTGGCCCATCGCTTCTGTTCTCTATCTCTACAACACGATCGTTGCCGGCTTCTCACGCCGGATCAAATGGCGTGGCATCACCTATGAATTGAAATCACCTGGTGAAGCTGTCATTATCTCCCGCGAGTCGTAAGCAACATGAATAAAGCCGTGCAACTGGTGCAGTTACTGCGTTCTTCGAAGCGTGAGAAACGTCTCGGTACGGTGATCCTGTTTGTTACTTCGCGCTGTAACGCCTTTTGCCAAACGTGCTTTTATCACGCCGAGCTCAATCAGCCCGGCGACCTGACGTTCGCGCAGATTGAAAAAGTCGCGCGCACGATGCCGGCGATAACTGACCTCTGGCTCTCTGGCGGCGAGCCGACACTGAGACGCGATCTTTCGAACATCATCGATCTGTTTGTTACAAACAACGGCGTCAATCGCATCATCATTCCCACTAATGGTCTTATCAAGACGCGCATCTACGAAGTCGTCGATCGTGCACTCGGAAACAATCCGCGTATCGATCTATATCTGAACATCGCGCTCGACGGTTACGGTGAAACACACGATCGTATCCGCGGCGTTCCGGGCAATTGGGAGAAGGCGCTTGAATGTATCGAGTCGCTCTATCCGCTCAAGGAGAAGTACACGGATCGTTTTCGTCTGAATGTGAATACAGTCGTGTGCGCGGAAAACTACACCGAGATCGAGATGCTTTCGGAGTTCATGTGGGACAACTATCGTCTCGATGGACAGTATTTCAACATCATTCGCGGTGAGACGCTGGCGGGCGAGCAGATCAAGCAAGTGCCGCCGGAAGTTTTACCGGCCATGTACGCACACGTTTCGAAGTTGACGAAGCGTTACGGCGAGCGAATGTTTGCGGATGACGATCTGAGCAAGCGGTTTGTGAAAAATGCTGTCTACGCGGGGGCGATTACGACTCACTACCGCACGCAGCACGCAAACTTTCAGCAACCAACTGCATGGCCGTTTCCGTGTACCGCAGGCGAAACAGCGGTCGTGATCGATTACAACGGCGACGTGCGCGCGTGTGAGTTGCGTGAGAAGTTTGCCACGCTCGCGGATTTCGATTACGACTTTGGCGCGTTGTGGGCCGCGCATGAACGGCAGTCCGAACTGGCCGCGATCGACGGTGGGAAAGCGTGCTGGTGTACGCACGTCTGCTTTATCCACGACTCGATGCGTCACTCACGCCGCGCTCTTCTCTACGAACTTCCCAAAAACTATCTGACACGCGAAAGCTGGTAGCCGTGGCCCAAACGCCCGATCAGGACGAGAATCGGAAGAGCGGCTTTGCGTACGCCGCGGCGATCACGCTCTTCGCCTCCGTGGTCTCCTTCTGTGCTCTCGGCTGGCTGCTCGACAGGTGGCTCGGAAGCGACCCATGGTTCTTAATCGGCGGCATCGTGCTCGGCTCCGCCGCAGGCCTCTTCGAATTCGTCCGCCTCAGCTCAAAGACCTATTGAAGCCACAAAGAGGCACATAAGTCACAAAAAACTTTAGAATGTGGCGACCCAAAAACCCTTGTGGTGTCCTACACGAAGATTTGGAATTGAAGTTGTGGCACAGGAGTCATACACTGGGCCAATGATACACCGCCGCACACTCCGAATCACCGCCTGGATTCTGCTTTTTATTATCGCCACAATTGCCGTTGAAGGCTACGACGTACTCTCAGGAGGGAATATAACAGAGCCATGGTTTGAGGTGTCGAGAGGATGCTACGGTTAAGAACAAACCGATTATTAGCCACAAAGAAGCACATAAATCACAAATGGATCAGAAACTTCCTTTGTGTTCTTTGTGCTTTTTTGTGGCCCCACCTGCCTAACTCGACAACTCGCCAGGATCGCGGTTAAAATCAGCGGCTTCGCAATGTTCGACTCCATTCACACCAGGGTGTTCTACACCATGGCGGCGACAACCGCCCTGGCTGTGCTGCTGTCTGCTTTCATCGCACCGTGGCGCGTGACGACAGGGTTGCTGGCCGGCGGTCTATTGGCCCTTTTCAGTCATCGCTGGCTGAAAAACTCCGCCGCCGAAGCGATACGCATTTCCACCACCGGCGGCGCGCCGCAATTGCGAATCGCGCAGTTTCTTTTGCGTTACGTGGTGATCGCCGCGGTTGTCTTCGCGGCCCACACGCTGGATCTCATATCGCTACCCGCCGTTTTGATCGGGCTTTCAAGTTTTGTTGTCGCACTTTTTGTCGAAGCCATACGAGAGTTCTATTTCGCAATTACACAGCGAGAGGAAATTAGTTGATGTTCTGGTTTGCCGAAGCTGCCAAGGAAGGTGCCGAGCACGCAGAAGAGGCCACGCACCATTCGCCCATCGTCGTTCAGTTGGTCAACCACTGGTTCGGCGAATCCGCGCTCGCTTTTGAGCTGAAACATACCAAGCCAAAATGGGACGCACTGCTGAGCAAGTTCGGCACCGACGCCGAAACCGCGTTTGGTCCTTACACCGCGGAAACCGCCATCCCCTGGTACACGGTGATGTTTTTTATCGCCTGCATCCTGAGCATGGTGATCATCTGGATCCTGAAGGGCAAGCTTTCCGAAAGCGAACCCGGCGCCGGCCAACAGACGCTCGAAGTCAGCGTGCTCGCCGTCCGCAACATGATCGAAGACATCATTGGACCACACGGGCTGAAGTATTTCCCCGTCGTGATGACTTTCGCCGTGTTGATTCTCGTGTCGAACCTGATGGGACTGTTCCCGTTGTTTATGAGTCCCACGTCGGCGACGAGCGTGACGTTCGCACTCGGCTTGAGTTCGTTTCTTTACTACAACTACATCGGCATCAGCGAGAACGGACTCTTCCGTCACTTGAAACACTTTGCCGGTCCAATCTGGTGGATCGCGCCGCTGATCTTTCCGATTGAGTTGATCAGTAACCTGATTCGTCCGTTTTCACTCGGCATCCGTCTTTTCGGTAACTTGTTTGCCGACGAAAAAGTGCTGGAAACGTTGTCGCACCTGGCGCCGCCCGTGACCTGGTTTGCGCCGATCCTGTTGATGCCGTTGAGCGTGTTTGTGGCTTTGATCCAGACGTTTGTTTTCATACTGCTGTCACAGCTTTACCTCAGCGAGGTGTCGCACGCGCCGCACGATCATGCGCACGCGCACGGCGAGGCGCCGAACGAGGGCGACGAGTTTATTGCACCAGTTCTTACTTAATGCGAGGTTCCGAATGGAAAGTAATTATTTTCCATTTGTCATTTTCCATTTTTCATTTGTCATCGGCTTTATCCAGAGCGCGCGGCGAGCGGCGTGGGCAGTGCGTCCACAAACGTTGCCGCGCAACGCGGGACACATTCAAGCGCAACCGGAACAACTCATAGCACCACATGTCTGCATCGCAGGAGCGCCGTTGTAAGAGGGGCGGTGGATACCGGGTTCAGGCGAAATAATTCCGTGCCGGTCTGCTCAAATGATGTGTCCAGAAACAAATTTGAAGGAGGAAGCATGAGCAGATTCAGAATGATGCTGTTTGCCGTCGTCGGTATCCTGATGAGCGGCATGACCGTGTTTGCGCAGGTAACTGAGACCGCCGGCGCTGGTGACAATGCGAATTCAGTCAGTAAGTATCGCGCCCTCGCGGCGGGTATTGGTTTCGCGATCGCGGTATTTGGCGGTGCGCTTGGACAGTCGCGCATCGGCGCGGCGGCTTGTGAAGGTGCGGCACGAAATCCCGGCGCTGCCGGACGTATCCAGACGATGATGATCCTTGGTTTGGCGCTGATCGAGTCGTTGGTGCTGTTCGCGCTGCTGGTGATCTTCGCGGTTGTGAAGCCCAGCTAATCACAAACACGAACGGTTCTTACTACGGGCGGGAGATGTTTCCCGCCCGTAATTTTTTGTTTCTTTGCTACTGTGTGATAGGCTGGAAACTCCCCAAACCACTTACTCGAGGCGCACCAGCAGATGAAAAAATGTCCGAAATGCGGAGTTGAATATGGGGACGCTACAACTCTGTGTCCCGCGGACGGCGTTGCGCTCGAAAAAGATGCCGATTCACTCGTCGGCATGACTCTCGCCGGAAAATATCGCATCGACGCGCGTCTCAACGAAGGTGGCATGGGCACTGTTTACCGCGGCACGCACGTGCTGATGGAAAAAACAGTTGCGATCAAAGTCCTGCGCCCGGCGCTTGCCGCCGACGAAAAGATCGTCGCGCGCTTTTCACGTGAAGCACGCGCCGCTTCGCGTATCTCGCATCCACACGCGTTGAGTGTCACCGATTTTGGCGAGGACGAAACAGGCCACGTCTTTTTAGTGATGGAATTTTTGAGCGGTAAGACGCTCAAGCAGGTAGTACGCGACGAAGGGCCGCTTTCGCTCGCGAGAGTCGTCGATATAACGAGACAGGTCGGCGATGCACTTAACGCCGCACATGCCGAAGGCGTTGTCCATCGCGATCTGAAAAGCGACAACATCATGCTGCTCGACACGATATCCGGCGATCACGCGAAGGTGCTGGATTTCGGGATCGCAAAGATTAACGAGCCCGAGGGCGGTGTCGACACGGGACTAACCGCGCCGAATCTCGTGATTGGCACTCCGCAATATATGTCGCCCGAGCAGTGTTCCCAGGAGACGGAGATCGATGCGCGTTCTGACATCTATTCGCTTGGCGTGATTCTGTTCGAGATGCTGGTCGGGCATGTCCCATTCTCCGGTGATTCGCCGACGATGGTGATGATGAAGCACCTGCAGGAGCCGGTGCCTTCGGTGTTGGAGGAGAGAAGCGATCTGCCCGCGTCAGTGGGACGCGTTGTCGCGCGAGCGATGGCGAAGGTGCGTGACAATCGATATCAGAGTGCGGCGGAACTGGTTGAAGACCTGACGATTGCGGCAGGCATAACGATCAACCGGCTGGGACCGGTTGTTCCAGGCGGAAACGTTGCCCAGGTTAAGAGTGACGAGCCTGACGAAGTGACGGTAGTGACAGCAAGAGAAGAGCCGATGCCGTCCGGTCCGCGACGCGCGCCCGTGACGGTTCCAGTCGGAGTTCCAACCCCGCCACCCGCGCCCGCTTCAGGTTTCAATCCGATCAAGGTGTTGATTCCGGCTGCCGTTGGTCTGCTCATTGTGTTTGGAGCAATCTATGCACTCACGCAACCGTCGCCCGCGAGTAGTCCCAACACTAATCAGCAGACAGAAACACTTGCGGCTGATCCAAACAGCCAACCCGTGCAACCTTCGCCGCCGCCGACCGGACAAAGCGAACAAGGAATACCGTCCGGAGGAACGATTACTCCGCCCGCTAATGTGAATTTGAGTCCGGCTGTGAGTCCGGAAATTTCGCCTGATCCGCTCGAGGATGTGAGCCCGGTTGCGAACGCGAATGAGAATTCGAACGAAAACAGTAACAGCAACAGCAATCGAAAGGCGCCTGCCTTACCTGAACCGACGCGCAGCGTAGTGCCCGAGACTCCTCCGCCTCCCGCGCCGTCGGCGACTAAGCCGCCTGAGAAACCCTCGCCGACACCATAGGACTTGGAGTGCGGCGCCAGGCCGCCGCACTCCAAAGAGGTTCGCTAGATAGCTAGCGGCGTCAAGGATTAAGCGTGCCAGTTCTTCGCCATTCTCGATCGCGATCTCGATTTCCAACACGTAGCACGGAACTGAAAACGAGAGCGTCCGCAGTTTGACCGCGTCTTTTGCCGTCGTGATCAAGCCAACTGCACCCGACTCGTTTGCGTTTCGCACGACCGCTTCAATCTCATCCTGCGAATAGACGTGGTGATCCGGAAACGACTTCTGCAACGCGATCTCATATCCCAACTGGCCCAACTGCTCAAAAAATGACGCCGGATTTCCGACTGCGCAAAACGCCGCGACACGCGCGGGAGGCGTCAGGCTAGCGGCGCCATTCTTCAATGGCGTCACGCCCAACGCCCGCATTTGCGATTGAAAGATCGGGCGATCGCCGCTCAGCGTTGAGATCTCGGCGCGAAGCGTATCAAGCTCATTGACCTGGTCACACCGGGTGATCACGACACAATCAGCGCGGGCTAAATTCTCCGGGTTCTCGCGCAGCCGTCCGTAAGGAAGCAGACTTCCGCCGCCCCACGGATTTGTCGCGTCAATCGTAGCGATATTCAGATCGCGCGCGAGTCGCAGATGCTGGAACCCGTCGTCCAAAACAAAACATTCGGTGCCAAAGTCGTTTATTGCCTCACATCCGGCGGCGATTCGATCCGCGCTGCTGATCACGGCCGCGAGTCCTTTTAACTTCGTCGCGAGCAGAAACGGTTCATCACCGGCTTCACTCGGCGACGCAAGCACCTCGTATCCGTCCGAAACGATCACCTGGAGATGTGGATCCTTGCGACCGTAGCCGCGTGTCAGTATGCAGACTTTTTTGCCCTTCGAAGCGAGCGTTCGCGCAACCCACTCGACGAGCGGAGTCTTCCCGGTTCCCCCGGTGGTGATGTTGCCGACACTAATTACCGGGCGCTCGAGCCTGGTCGTGTGAAATGTGCCGCGCCGGTACAGCGAGAGACGCGTGCGCGTCACGGCGCCGTAAAGAAGACTCAGCGGAGGAAGGACGATCGATTTCATGAAGTGTGAGCGTTGGCCGTCAGCATGGAATCGGTTCGCGAGTTTTCATGTGGCGATGTTGAAAAGAGGGGGCTGATAAGTTTCATCGTTCTTTCGGCGGCGCCCGGTGTTGTCTGAAACCAGTTGTTTAGCGCGGCGGCCAAGTTCCTCGCGCTCGTCGCGATTCGAGAGAAGTTTACCGAGGACGCGAGCCAGTTCGTCCGCGGCATGTGCGGCGTCAACCGGCGGCAATTGCACTATCGCTCCCGCTTCTTCCATCAAACCGACAATCGCGTGGAAGTTGTGCGTGTGAGCGCCCGTCACAACTGCCGCACCGGCGGCGGCAGGCTCGAGCACGTTGTGACCGCCCCTGTCGACAATACTGCCGCCGACAAAAACAACGTCCGCAAGCGAATAGGTTGCGGGTAGTTCGCCAATCGTGTCGAGAAGAATGACGGCGGCGTTTGCATCGGACGTGTCCGGCGGATTTGTTCGCCTGGCCCAACTCAATCCAGAGGCCTGGACCGAGGCCGGCGACTTCTTTAAAGCGTTCGGGATGTCTCGGCGCAAGCAGCAACCGCACCGGCTGTTTCGTCCTGAGCTGCTTTACGGCCGCGAGAATGATCTCCTCTTCAGGCGCGTGTGTGCTGGCCGCGAGAACGAGCGGCTCGGCTGAGTTTAGCCTGAATCTTTCTTTGATCTCCGCGGTTTTGTCGGCCAGTTCGCTTCCCAGTTGAGCGTCAAACTTCAGATTCCCGGCGGTGAAAAGTCTTTCACCCGGCATACCTAAAACCTGCAATCGCTCCGCGTCTTTTTCCGACTGCATCACCGCGATACTCAGCGATGAAAGTACCGCGTTTTAGAAAAAACTTAATCATTCGGTAACGGCCAAACGATTGTCGCGAGATACGGCCGTTCACGAGTGCAACCGGAACGGATCTCTTTTTGCACTCGCGCAGGAAGTTTGGCCAAAGCTCGGTTTCCATAATGAGCACGGCGGCGGGATTGATCGTCTTCAACGCCCGGCGAACGGACCAGCGCCAGTCGAAGGGAAAGTAAAAGACAGTTTCAGCCTGATTGCGGAAGACGTCGCGCGCGAGTGTTTGTCCGGTGCGTGTGATCGTCGAGACGACGAGTGCGTGATGCGGAAATTGCTGTTTCAGCCGTTGTGCGAGGGGGCGTGCTGCCTGGGTTTCGCCGACTGAGACACAGTGAAGCCAGATAACAGGCTTTCCGTTGAGTCGTGGAAGCGTGCCGAGACGCTGTCTGAAGCCGTCGATGTATTTACCGTGCGCGAGGGCTTGAAATAAAAAGTAAGGAATCAGAACCAGCAGACCGAGCGATAGCAGGAGGCTGTAAGCGAAGTACATTTTTTGGACCTGGTATTTTGTACTTTGTGCTTTGACAAAGAACAAAGTTCAAAGCACTAAGAACTACTTCGCCCTTTCAATGTACCGCCCTTCTGTAGGATCCACGCGAATACGATCACCCTCGTTGATGAACGGAGGCACGGTGATCGTCACTCCATTCTCGAGCGTCGCGGGTTTGTTTACGTTTGAGACAGTTGCGCTCTTCAGGGTCGGCTCGGTTTGCGTGACTGTAAACTCCATGGACGGCGGCAGGTCGATTCCGATCGGGGAACCTTCGTAAAACTCCGCCTGGATCTTCATGCCGGGCATGAGCCAGGGCGATGCGTCTCCCAGTTCTTCCTCGCTCAGGGCGGTCTGTTCGTAGTTCTCAGTGTTCATGAAATGGTGATGTGACCCATCGGAGTAGAGATACTCCATCTCGTGCTGCTCGAGAGACGCGCGGTCGACTGTGTCGGCGGAACGAAAACGATGTTCAAAAGATGCGCCGGTACGGATATTTCGCAGTTTGGTCTGGATCATTGCCCGCAGATTGCCCGGGGTGTGATGTCTGAACTCGAGAACTTTGCACGGTTGACCTTCGAAAACGATAACCATACCGCGCCTGATCTGCGTTGCAGGAATAGCCATATAACTGAATTCTCCAATAGTTAAAAAGGTAGGGTTCTTAGCAAAATGCGTAGTCTAACGAGGCTGGGCTGGGGTTGTCTAGTCAGACACCTTGAAGTGCGGCGGCCTGACGCCGCTTTGTTATCGATCACGCTTGATAAGGCTAAAGCTGCGTCAGGCCGCTCACTTCAAGGTATAATTAAAAGGGCGGCCTCCCTGAAACCGTTCCAGAAGACCACCCTTTTGAGGAGCCCACCTACCTCGTTTGTACTAACGCAAACAGGGTCGGATAGTTCCAATAAGGCTCACGCCGCGCGTGCCCTGGGAACCCTGCGTAAACGCGCCAGGCGCTCGAGCCATTTTTGCGCCTGGTCGTAATACGGAAATTTGCGTTCGTCCATGCGGAACGCGCTCGTGTGATAGTAGCGCCGCCCTTTAATCAACCGCGCCGGATGTTTGATGTGCAGCATCTCGTGATAAAGGATGTATTCGACAAACCACTCCGGCACTTCGGTCGAATCCAAAGTCTTGCTGATGGTAATGCTGTCGTAAATATGGTCGTGATGACCAAGAATGCTTTTCGTCCGGCGTTGCGACCAGGTGATCGTGGGTTTCGGGATCTCGCCGTCGAAATATTTGCGATTTAGTTTGGCAAACATTCGATCGAGATCGTAAACCTCGCCCTGTGCTGAAGAGATCATCTTCCTACCGCGACCGCGTCGCGCGAGATCGGACGAACGCATTACTGACGGCGTCAGCGAATAATCGCGGTAGACTCTATCGTGAATCGTCGGCACGCGTTTCCCGAGCAGACGCGAAACGAGAATCCAGGCCAGTGCTCTCAGGGCTTCCGGCGGCGCATCTTTACAGATATCCGAGAGACGAACGTAGACGCGTCCCGAGCGTAAACGGATCGTGTGTCTGAGTCCGGCGTAGGGATAAAAGCGAACTTCAATGGCAGGCACACCGCGGTTACCGCCCAGATGACGAAATGCGTCGGCGAAAAATTTTCCTACTTCATTCATTGCGGTAACTTGCTGCGGAAAAGATCGGGTTCGGGGGACACAATCTTAAGGAGCCGGAGCGCGGCGCGTCAACCCGTGGCGGGAGAGGACAACAAACCCCTATAAATCAGTAACTTAAAAGCATCTTCGGATTGCTGAGATTACCTCGATTTGAGCCAATCTGTGCAATCCGGGGATAAGTTTGTATACTGCAAATCCATGCCCCGAAGAGCCGCAAATCTTCAAAGTAGCGACAAGACCACTCTCGACTCCCGTGCCGAGGTGCTGCTCGCGGCTTTGATCAAGGAGCACCTCGTTACCGGCGAGGCCGTCGGCTCGCGCGTGCTTTCTGACCGCTTTTCACATGGATACGGCTGGAGTCCGGCGACGATTCGCAACGTCATGGCGGAACTTGAAGAGGCGGGCTTTGTAGATCAACCGCATACTTCCGCCGGTCGCGTGCCGACTGACAAGGGTTATCGCTACTACGTGGATAACATGCTCGGCGAAGCGCGTCTGTCGCGCACGGACCTGAAAGCCATCGACCACCTTTTCTCGGCCAACGATATCGACGCCGAGTCTTCGCCTGACCGTTTGATGGAAACGGCGTCGCACGTTCTCTCAGAGCTTTCGCAGAATGTCGGGATCGTGGTTTCGCCTTCTCTGGCTGACAATCGACTCAATCACATCGAGTTTGTGCATGCTTCCGGACAAGCGAATCCTCGTCGTTCTCGTGTCAACCGCGAACATCATTTACAACAAGGTGATTCGCGTTACGGACGAACTGACTCAGGATGACCTCGATCGGACGGCTCGCTACCTGAACACGGAGTTCAGCGGCAAAAGCCTGCTCGCGATCCGTACGGAGATCGTCGAGTTAATGACGGAAGAGAAGGCGCTGTACGATCGACTGCTGCAGAACGCAGTTTTACTTTGCGAGCGGAGTCTTGAGGGCGAGGAAACCAGCGGCGACGTCTATGTAGACGGCGCTTCAAATATCCTGACGAAACCCGATTTCGTCGACGTCGAGCGAATGCGCGATCTGTTCCGGACGTTTGAAGAGAAGTCGCGCCTGATCAAGATACTGAACGAGTGTGTGCACGATGCGGCAACTTTTCCGGGCGACGTGCACGTCGTCATCGGACGTGAACATCCTGCCAGCTCGATGCGCAATTGTGCGTTGATCACCGCGCCTTATCGCGTTGGCTCGAACGAAAACATCGGCACGCTGAGCGTCGTTGGTCCGATGAGAATAGAATATGCGCGGATAATGGCTATGGTAAACTACATGGCGCGGTTAATAGAGCATCGCCTCGGCGAACAAACTGCGCGTTGATGCGTGGAGATTTCGGTCCTTCCTGATGACATCAGACAGAAGCGATAAAGGTTCGCACCGCATCCCGATTAGATTCGCGGACGCTGAAGATAAAACCAGCTCCGCGGACAGCAACCCGGCCGGCATGGATAGAGATCCCGACAACGAAGAGTATTCGATTGACGTCGACACCGAGCTCGATTCCGAGGATCTGTTCGGCGGCGCTCCATTAGAGACTGAAAACACACTCGGCGGACCTGAGAGAGCGGAGCTGATCGCCACTCGATCCGAACTGAAGCGAGTGGAGGCTGAAAACTCAGACCTCAAAAATCAGCTCGCGCGTCGCCAGGCTGACTTTGAAAACTATCGTAAACGAGTCGAGCGAGAGAGAACCGAAACGTACAATCGCGTCGTCGCCGATGTGGCGGCGAAACTCTTGCCGGTCATGGACAACCTGAAACGCGCGCTGGACAGTGAAGCTTCCATGGAGGCTTCGGAATCTGACGAGTTTCGGCATTTTTTGAGCGGCGTGGATCTTATCTCCAAGCAACTGAACGGCGTGCTCGACGCGTTTGGCGTGAAGCCGATTGCCGCCGTTGGCGAACAGTTCGATCCCCACATTCATGAGGCTGTCGTAACAGAAGCAACTGACGACTACGAGCCTGACACCGTGATGCAGGAAATAGTTGCCGGCTACCGCCTTGGCGACAAGCTTATTCGCCCCGCCCTCGTGAAGGTTGCTACGCGCAAGTAGTGCGCTGGAATCGTTCGGAACCGTAAATCAATGGGAAAATCGATCGGAATAGATTTAGGCACAACCAACTGTTGCGTCTCCGTGCTGGAAGGCGGCGCGGTGCAGATCGTCCCGAACAAAGAGGGCGGCCGCACGACCCCGACAGTCGTCGGGTTCACCGATAAAGGTGAGCGATTGGTTGGCCAGATCGCCAAACGCCAGGCCGTCACGAATGCGGCGAATACGGTCTATGCGGTGAAGCGACTGATTGGCCGCAAGTTCAGCTCGGCTGAAGTCAAGCGAATGCGTGAGACGTCTGCGTTTGAAATTGTCGACTCACCCAATGGGGATGCAAGAGTCGAGGTTCAGGGTCGCAACTACAGTCCGCCCGAATTACAGGGAATCGTTTTGCAGCGTTTGAAAGCCGCGGCGGAAGACTTTCTCGGCGAGCCGGTGACCGAAGCGATCATCACCGTGCCTGCTTACTTCGACGACACGCAACGGCAGGCTACAAAAGATGCGGGCAAGATTGCTGGTCTGAAGGTCGAGCGCATCATCAACGAGCCGACAGCCGCCGCACTCGCGTACGGGCTCGGCAAGTCAGACGTCGAACGGATCGCAGTTTACGATCTCGGCGGCGGTACTTTCGACATCTCGATCCTGGAGATGAACGACGGCGTATTCGAAGTGCTCTCAACGTCCGGAAACACATTTCTCGGCGGTGAAGACTTCGACGAACGCATCATGAGCTGGATGGCGGGTCAGTTTCTTGCCGATACCGGAATCGATCTGCGGCAGGATCGTCTGGCGCTCCAACGTCTGAAAGAAGTTGCCGAGCGCGCGAAGTGCGATCTATCTTCGGCTTCCGAGACCAATATTAATCTGCCGTTTATCGCCGCTGACGCTACCGGGCCAAAGCACTTCAACAAAACAATTACCAGGGAACAATTCGAGACGCTGGTCGCGGATCTCGTCGAACAGACGATCGAGCCCTGCCAGACGGCGCTGAAAGACGCGAAACTCCAGCCCTCCGACGTTCACAAAGTGATCCTCGTCGGTGGCCAGACGAGATCTCCGATCGTTGAGCGCACTGTCCAGAAGATCTTCGGCCGCAAGCCTTCGGCTGAAATCAATCCGGACGAAGTGGTGGCGATGGGAGCTGCAATCCAGGGCGGTGTGCTCAACGGCGAGGTAAAAGATATTGTTTTGCTTGACGTGTTGCCGCTGAGTCTCGGCCTGGAAACGCGTGGCGGACTGTTTACAAAAATCATCGAGCGGAATTCGACCATACCGCTGCGCAATAGCCTGACGTTTACCACAGTCGTCGATAATCAATCGTCGGTGGAGATTCATGTTCTCCAGGGCGAACGCGAAGTGGCGCAGGGGAATCGATCCCTCGGTAAGTTTGAGCTTGTCGGTATTCCGCCGAGCCCACGTGGGATTCCGCAGATCGAAGTCTCATTTGAAGTCGACGCGAACGGGATCGTCTCGGTTTCCGCGCAGGACAAAACTACCGGGCGCGAGCAGCAAATGCGCATCACCCCGACTTCGGGACTTGCGCCTGACGAAATCGATCGTTTAATACAGGAGGCGGATGATTTCGCTGACAGCGATCGCACCGCCAAAGAGATGGTGGTAATGAGAAACAAGCTTGATTCGTTGTTGAGGAATACAAAGAAAGCGTTTGAGAAGTTTGGGGGCCTTCTTTCGCAGCCGGATCAGGATAACGCGGAAAACGTTTTCGCTGAAGTGGAAGCCGCAAGCAAGGCCCAGACGGTTGAGGAATTAAACAGAGCTTTGAATAAGTTGGAACGCGTAGCCGGACAACTCACCTCCGCGATGTTGAATGCCACACCGGAAACAACAAAAGAAGTTTGAAGTCTTTGGTCTTTGGTTTTAGGTCTTAGTTTAGGCAGTCCAAAGCGCCAAGATCGAAGACCAAAGCCCCAAGACCAAATACCTAGAGGATCTATTACACCCTTTTATGAGCAGCAAACGTGATTATTACGAAGTACTCTCCGTCAGCCGCACCGCGACGGATCAGGAAATAAAGAGCGCTTACCGGCGACTCGCAATCAAGTATCACCCTGACAAAAATCCGGGCGACGCGAGCGCCGAAGAGAAGTTCAAGGAAGCCGCGGAGGCTTACAGTGTCTTGTCGGATGCCGAGCAGCGTAAACGTTACGATCGCTTCGGACATGCGGGTGTTTCCAGCGGCGCCGGCGCGGGAGCGTGGGGCGCGCCGGGGTTCGGCGGCATTGAAGACATCCTCGGAGATCTGTTTGGTTTTGGCGACGTGTTTGGCGGCGCTCGAGGTGGCGCGCGTCGTTCATCCGCGCAACGTGGCGCCGACCTTCGTTACGATCTCGAAATCTCACTCGAAGACGCCGCAAACGGCATGACGGCGCAACTCCGCATTCCGCGTTTGGAAGCCTGCGATACGTGTAAAGGTTCAGGCGCGGCGGAGGGCAGTCAGCCGGAAAGCTGTTCGACCTGTGCCGGCAGCGGAAAGGTTCACTACCAGCAGGGATTTTTCTCGGTCGCGAGAACGTGTCACACGTGTCGTGGCGCGGGCCGAGTAATAAAGAATCCGTGTATGGACTGCAAAGGCACGGGCCGTGTGGAACGCGAGAAACAGATGGAAGTAAAAATTCCGGCGGGGGTCGAAACCGGCTCTCGTTTACGCGTTTCAGGTGAGGGCGAAGGCGGCACGCAGGGAGGCGCGTCCGGAGACCTCTACGTGGTGATTCACGTAGCCGAGCATGAGCAGTTTGAGCGACAAGGCAGCAACCTGTACGAGGCGGTTCCGATTACTTTTGCGCAAGCCGCGTTGGGCGCCGAGATCATGGTGAAGACACTCGACGACGAAGAGAAGTTGAAGATTCCCACCGGAACGCAAACCGGCACCGTGTTTCGGCTCAGGGGAAAAGGTATGCCGGTGCTTGGCGGGCGCGGCCGTGGCGACCTCTTTGTTTCAGTGACTGTGATCACGCCGACGACGTTGACGCGCGAACAACGCAAGCTGCTCGAGCAGTTGGCGGAAGTTGAGAGCAAGGATCTCGAGAACAAAGGCTTGGTGGATAAAGTTCGGGATATCTTTGGATAACGATATTGCAGAATTGACATGAAAAAGACCCTACTGCTTTTCGTGGTTGTGTTGTTATCGGCGCTGACGATTTTTGGTCAGCAGGATCCGATGGAAGCGCTGAAGGCGGTAGATTTCAGCAAAACCTCCCTCAAGCAAGTCCAGGTTCAGAAACTGACTCTCGAGGATCTGAAGCTGCTGCGCGGGATCGTGTTTGGGCGGCATGGACGAGTCTTCAAAGACATCGACATCAGGATGTATCTCGAAGAGCAGCCGTGGTACAAGCCGAAGCCCGACTTCAAAAATTCAATGCTCAATAATATTGAGCGGCGAAATCTCGATCTGATTCGTATCGCCGAGGCTGCCAAACACGAAACGATTCAGCCCGGCGACATGCGTTACTGGCGCGACCGCCAGATCCCCGCGAAAAAACTCGGCAAGCATAGTGGTGCTGAATGGAAAGTCCTGCTCGCCGAAGTTGAAGCAATTCACGGCAAGCGTTTTGACGACGAACCGTGGTTGCAAGAGTATTTCCAGGAGCGCTACTGGTACTTTCCAAACGACAAATACGACGCAAAGAAGCTTTCCGTAATCGAGCGAAAGAACCTCGAAATACTCAGCGGCGCGCAGAAGCGCCAACGTAACGTTGCGCTACTGCCCGGCGATATGGAGTTTTTCGAAAACAAGGCGATCACCGAACAGATGTTGCAGGGATTGAGCCTGCACGAACTGCGTCTGTTGCGGAATGAGATCTATGCGCGGCACGGTCGAATGTTTCGTGCGGAGTGGCTGCAACAGTATTTCTTCTTTCAGCCGTGGTACGCGCCCGCAGAAAACTTCAAGGACGAGAGTCTTTCGGGCACGGACAAACTCAACGTCGAGACGATCGTGAAGTTTGAGAACAGGATTCACCAGGAACTGAGCAGCAAACCCATTACGGCCGCGTTGCTTCAGGGCTTGTTTATCGAAGACGCGAGCCAGATGCGCCAGGAGATTTATGCGCGTCACGGGAAGGTGTTCAAAGAGCCCTGGCTGCAGAAATACTTCTCCAGCTTTGACTGGTACAAAGCCGATCCAAACTTCACTGACGCCGCGCTGACGGAGGTGGAGAAGAAAAACATCGCCACGATTGCGGCGTATGAGAAACGCGCCGTAACGGCGATGAGTACGATAGAGGGTTGATAAGGCCACAACGTCTCGCGTGACGAGACACTAAAGAAAAAAGAAAGTTCCTCGCAAAGACGCAAAGGCGCAAATTGAGAAGTGGATTCATCTTTGCGCCTTTGCGCCTTTGCGAGGAAAATCGGTTAGAGCCGATAGCGCACGCCAGCCCTTTTCGCGGCTTCCTCTTCGAGATCGACATTTTGGAGGCGCAGGGTAACGTCGGCGTTCATGTCGAGCGACCCGCGTTCGCCCGCGAGAAGCTTTACCGTCCCGGCGGCGGCGATCATCGCGGCGTTGTCCGTAGATAGATGCGGTGAAGGGAAGTAGATCGGCAGGTTGAGCTTCGTGGCCATCTCTCGCGAAACTTCTCGCAACTTTCCATTACAGGCGACGCCGCCAGCGACGATCAGCGTGCGCGGATAGTTTTCCTCCGCGATTCTTTCCATCGTTCGCACCAGAGACTGGACCACCACGTGTTGAAAACTCGCGGCGAGATCCTTTATTCCCTGTGACGGTTCGCCGCCGTTCTCGACTGGCGCCAGCCCGCTCTCGCGTACGTGTTTCGTGACCGCCGTTTTGAGTCCGCTAAAACTAAAATCCGGCAAACCGTCGCCCATGCGTGGAATCGAGAAGGGCACGGCGTTCGGATTTCCCTCGCGCGCGAGTCGCTCGATGATTGGTCCACCCGGATAACCAAGACCTAAAAGTTTCGCGACTTTATCAAACGCTTCTCCCGCAGCATCGTCACGCGTCCGCGACAATACTTTGTACTTGCCCGGCTCGGGAATAAAGAAAATGTTTGTGTGTCCGCCGGAAACAATCAACGCTTCCGCGGGATACTCGATCGGCGGGTTCTCGAACGCGACGGAGTAGATGTGACCCTCGATGTGATTCACGCCCACAAAAGGTTTCTTCAACGCATACGCCATCGCCTTCGCGTAAGAGACACCCACGAGAAGTGAACCCACCAGGCCTGGCCCAACCGTGACTGCAATCCCGTCGATGTCGGCGGATGAAACGCCGGCGCGTTCGAACGCCTCGTTTACGACAGGAACGATCTTGTCGAGGTGCTCGCGCGACGCGAGTTCAGGCACAACACCGCCAAAGCGCCGGTGAATCGGCACTTGCGAAGAGATTATTGACGAGACGATCTCGCGTCCGTCGCGAACAACGGCAGCGGCAGTTTCGTCACACGAAGTTTCGATACCTAAAATCAACATAAGCCACGAGATTCTAGCAAGAGAGCTAGCCGGCTGTCCTTTGGTAGAAGCTGAGAGAGGAGTCGCCCTGTTTGATGACTCGCGTGCGTTGCAAGTCGCCGAGCGTTTCTGGGAGAGCGTTTTTGTGATGATGTTCGACGATTACCAGGGCGTCGCCGTTCAGCAGTTTGCCTGCGTTTGAGCCGAGATACTCGAGCGTCTTTAGATAATCTTCTTTATACGGCGGATCGAAAAACACGATGTCCCATGGCGCCGAGGTCGTTTGCCGAAGAAACTCGCTCGCTTCGGCGCTGTAAATCTCCTGTTGCTCCTCCGAGATCCGGCACAGTTCGACGTTTGACTCGATCAACTTGCAGCTTCTGCGAGAACGATCGACAAACGTTGCGTGACTTGCGCCGCGCGAGAGTGCTTCGATCCCGACGGCGCCGGAACCGGCGCACAAGTCGAGAAACCGTGCCTCCTCAATCCGCGGCGCAATCACGTTGAAGAGTGTTTCGCGCAGACGATCCGACGTGGGCCGCACCTTCATCGATGGTGGGCTCTTGAGATTGCGTCCTTTATAAGTCCCGGCGATGATTCGCACTCTGTTTACCCGACCGCGGCGAGTCCAAAACGTGGATCCTGTTTAATCCTCGCGACCATTTTCAACGTGACTGCCGATCTCGCTTTGCTCAAGTAGAAATCGGCTTCATGCCGCGCCTTTTCGAGCAACGGTTGATCGCGCACGATGTTTCCGATCCGAAACTCCGGCAGACCGGACTGTTTTGTTCCCAGCAACTCACCCGGTCCGCGCAGCTCCAGATCCTTCTCGGCGATGACAAATCCGTTGCTGGTTTTTGCCATGATGCCGAGTCGTTCCTCGGCGATGGCCGTTTTCTTGTCGCTCGTCAACAGTATGCAAAAACTCTTCTCCGCGCCACGGCCGACACGTCCGCGCAACTGGTGTAGCTGCGACAAACCGAACCGTTCCGCATGTTCGACAATCATCATCGAAGCGTTCGGAACGTCCACGCCGACTTCGATCACCGTTGTCGAGACAAGTATCTTTATCTCACCCGCGACAAATGCGTTCATCACACTTTCTTTTTCCGCCGCCTTCATCTTTCCGTGCAGCAGTCCGACTGAGAGTTTTGGGAAATACCGTGTCGCGAAGATATTCGTAACGACGCGTGGCGTCCTTCAAATCCATCTTCTCCGATTCTTCGACGAGCGGATAGACCACGTAGACCTGTCTCCCGGCTTTGACTTCGCGCGAAATCAAACGCTTGACTTCCAACCGCTGGTCCTCGCCAAAGACCATCGTCTCGATCGGCGTGCGGCCTGGTGGAAGTTCGTCGATGATCGAAACGTCGAGATCGCCGTAGACCGTCATCGCCAGAGATCTCGGAATCGGCGTAGCAGTCATCACGAGGACATCCGGATTGAGCCCGCGCGCGCGCAACTCCGCTCTTTGCATGACGCCAAAGCGGTGCTGTTCGTCGATGACGACGAGACCGAGTTTTGCAAACGCCACCTGCTCCTGGATCAATGCCTGCGTGCCGATACACGCGTGTATCTCGCCTTCTTTTAACGCAGCTTGCAGCCGTCGTTTTTCCGCGGCCCGAAGTGAGCCGGTCAACAACTCGACGCGATAAGGCGTCTTTGCGAGCAGGCGTTTGATACCGCGCGCGTGTTGCTCGGCAAGGATCTCGGTGGGCGCCATCAGTGCAGTTTGAAGATCATTTTCCATCGCGGCGATCATTGCGACGACGGCGACGATCGTCTTTCCGCTTCCGACGTCTCCCTGCAACAGACGATTCATCGGCGCAGTCGATTTCATGTCGTTGAAGATCTGCGCCGTGACTTTCTTTTGCGCCTTAGTCAACTTAAAGGGCATCACGGACAAGATCGCGTCGTTTACCTTTTTGTCGATTCGTAGTGGTCTATCTTTCTTTTCCTTGACTCTCTGGCCGCGCTTCAAACCGATCGCGAAAGCGATCCAGAAGAAGTCTTCGAAGATCATTCGCACGTGCGCCGGGCTTTTCGAGAGCTCGTAATCGGCCATCGAAACTTCCGCGGGCGGAAAATGGATCTCCCGCAATGCCTGCGAGCGGCTGATTAGACCCGCACGGTGTCGCAGATCGGGCGGTAGTGTTTCCACGATCGCTTTCTGGTCAAGCAGCGATAGCACCGCGTGCATGATCTCTCGCACGCGTTTCGAGTTGAACTCGCCGAGTTTGCGATAGACAGGCACTCGACGTCCGACGTGGATTGCGGCCAGAGATGGATCGGGAAGATTTTCTTCCAGTTCTTCCGGTTTCGATTCGTCTTCGAACGCATGGTCCAGGAGTTCGGGAGTGACGAGCACTTCGAGTTCGTCGGCAGGTTTGTGTAACCGCAACTTGTATCGGCTGCGACGCTCCTCCCATTCCCAACGCCCAAAAGTGATGAAGCGTGTACCGGGTGTCAGCCTGGCGGCGTAATACTTGACGATGTCGTAAGCGCGGCGGCCGGAAACAAACCACCAGACAAGCACGTCTTTGCCGGTCATGCCCGCGTCTCTACCCGAAACTTCGAAAATATAAAGCTGCGGCCGCCCGTAACCGCGTGGTCCTTTGACGGAGTAACCATGCGCGTTGACGACGGTCAGGTCGAGCGACGCTTCCATTCCTTCCTGCAGGTCTTTGATCAGAGCCGGATGGGATCTATCCTCATAACGCATCGGGAAGTAGGTGAGCAGGTCTTCGACAATCACCTCGGCGGAACTCTTTTTATGCGACGGAACGGCCAGGGCGCTAGCGAGTTTGCGGGAGAGAATCGGGCCCAGGCGTGCGATCCGGAAGCTGTGAAGATCCTCAATCGGAGTGTTGAGGGAGATGGCGCTGGGCATCGGCGCGATCATAACATAGCAAACTAAGAGGAACGTTTTATGACAAACGAGAGAGCATCTGATGCTACCCGAGAGAGTCTAAGGCAGTTGCGGCAGGGAATGCTGCGACTCCATAAGCTGCTGTTGGATCTCGAGCGTCGTGATTACGAGCGAGCGCGCGGGCGGATTAGCAACAGTTACGAGTTTTTACAGTTGGTGTTGAAGGATCCGTGGTTCGATTGGTTGCATCGTCTTTCCGAACTGATCGTCCAGATTGACGAGACACTCGACACGCACGACTCGGAAACACCCGCGACCGAAGCCGACGCGACTGCCCTGATCGATCGAGCTAAGACCTTATTGTCGCCGGCGGAGACGGGCAGCCAGTTTCAGAAAAACTACTTTCTTGCGTTACAGCAATCTCCGGATGTGGTGTTGCTGCATTCGGAGATGATGAGATTGTTGGGAAGGTAGTCCGGTTTATCCGGAATCACGGATTCGTTGACGATTTTCCTCGCAAAGGCGCAAAGGTTTGAAAATTTAGGGTTTTCTTTGCGTCTTTGCGCCTTTGCGAGGAAATGTTTTCAGACGTTGCCTACTGGCAATATTTCTCAAACGCCTGGGTGAGTTCTCCGGCGATCTGATGCGCATCGCGACCTTCGATCTGGAATCTCTCGAGCATGTAAACCAGTTCACCGTCTTTCAGAAGCGCGATTGACGGCGACGATGGTCTATAACCGGTGAAATAGCTGCGAGCTCTTTCCGTTGCTTCGATATCGGCGCCGGCAAACACCGTCGCTACTTTGTCAGGCTTGACTTCGTTTTGCAGTGCGAGCGCAACGCCGGGACGGGCCTTGCCTGCCGCGCAACCGCAGATCGAATTCACTACCACCATCAATGTACCTTTGTTGTTTCGAACAGTCTCGTCGACTGCCTCCGGGGTCCTGAGCTCCTCGACGCCAAGCCGCGTCAGGTCCTCACGCATCGGACGTATCATGATTTCGGGATATGGCATTTATCGTTCTCCTTAAAGTGTGTTCACGCTCATGGTAGCAGAGCCACAAGAAAGCACAAAAAGCACAAAACGATTTCTATTATTCTTTGTGTGATTTATGTGCCTCTTTGTGGCTCTATCAGAATTTTGCGTGGAGAGTCGCCGTCGCCTTCGAGTGTGATGCGCCAGACGCTGCCGGGGAGTGGGTAGGCGCCCATTCTTTCAGCCCACTCGATTACGATGACGGCTTGTTCGTCGGCGAGTAGATCGTCGAGATCGACGGCGTGCGCGGCGCTTGCGCCTTCGTCCAAACGATAGAGATCGATGTGATAGAGCTGGAGGCGGCCTGCGTGAGGATTGACGAGGGTGAATGAAGGGCTGGTGACGTCTTCTTCCGCCACGCCTAACGCCGCGCAGATACCCTTCACAAAAATCGTTTTCCCCGCACCGAGAGCGCCGCTCAGCAAAAGTATCTCACCGCCCTCGAGACGCGCGCCGACCTGGTGTCCGTAGTTAAATGTCTCCTCCGGAGCGGAACTCACAAACTCGCCTGTGGGAAGGTGTGCTATGGCTGTTCTCCGTGCGGATCGAGAAAACGAATCGCTTCACTGAAGTGCTCACGAATGTCAGACGCGACCATCGTGCGCATGCCGAGTTTCCGCGCGGCAAAATCACCGGCGAGGCCGCCGACGTAGAGCGCCGCGACTGTCGCGGCAACTGCATCGGCCTCGTCTACAAGCGTTGCATAAGCCTGGGCCAAAAAGCCTGCGATAAGACCCGTCAGCGTGTCGCCGGAACCGGCAGTGCCGAGCCCGGCATTTCCGGTCGGGTTGATAAACACACGACCATCGGGCGTTGCGACGAGGGATCGCGAACCTTTCAGAATCAGAACCACGTGATGGGCGGTTGCAAACTCTCGCGCCGCCGCAACCCGATCGTCGAGTGCGGATCTATCGCCGGCGCCCATCAACCTCAACATTTCGCCCGGGTGTGGCGTCAATAGAATCGGAAGCTCGTTTGAACCGGAAAGTCCATTGGGCCAGGGCGCGAGTGAATTCAAACCATCGGCGTCAATCAGGCAAGGTCTGGTGCGACGTTCCACGACACTGCGAACAAAGCGGCGCGTTCGTTCATCATCGGAGGTCAGTCCTGGTCCAATCGCGATCGTAGTCGCCTTGCCGGCGAGGTTCAGGAAATGTTCGAGCGCTTCATCGCTGACCGCTCCACGGTCAGTTTCGGCGAGGGCCGTCGTCATAATTTCCGGAATCGCGCTGCTGACCACAGATGCTTGTGCGGAAGCGGGAGTCGCAACCGTCACGAGCCCGGCGCCCGATCGCATCGCGGCATTTCCGCAAAGTGCGGCGGCGCCGGAGTAACCGCGTGAGCCTGCGGCGATCAAAACGTGGCCATGCGAATTTTTGTACGACTCTCGAGTGTAACGAGTGCTGACCAGCCAGCGCCGCGCGTCATCTGCTTCAGTCACGAAAAGCCAGGGCTTCGTCGCTTCGATCAGTGACGATGGAGAACCGATGTCCGCCACGATCAATTCGCCGCCAAAATTGCACGCCGGCGGCAGGACGTTGGCGAGCTTTGGGGCAGTAAAAGTTACGGTGAGATCCGCCTCGACTGCCGGTCCAATCGGTTTTGGCTTGTCGGAATTGAGGCCTGAAGGAACATCGATCGATAAGACGAGCGGATGAGTACCGGAGGCACGGTCGCGAGCCTCTCTAAGCATCGACAGATGTTCGATGACTTTAAGAAAGACGCCTTCAAGCGGGCGAGTCAAGCCGGTGCCGAAGAGTGCGTCGACGATAACGTCGTAGGCACGGCGCGGTTTTGCGATCTGTTCCCAGGCAGTCACGCCTTCGCATTCGATAAACGTGAGCGGCGATGGAGATTCCGAAGACCCTGCTTCGAAACTCGCTAGTCTTTTGGCCGAATCGAAATTTGTACGAGCGTCTCCCGAAGTCTCGGAGAGCTTTCCAAAGAGAACGACGCTACAGTGCATGCCGGCGCGTGACATTGCCCGGGCCAAAGCCGCGCCGTCGCCGCCGTTATTTCCTTTTCCGCACAGAATGAGAGCTCGCTTGTCGATTAAATCGTCGAGACGGGTTCGGATAGCCTCCAGACACGCAGCACTGGCTGCTTCCATGAGAAGGAGGGATGACGTGTGGTAATTCTCAACAGTCAGGCGGTCGATCTCGCGGATTTGTTCGGCGGAGAGTACTGGTTGCACCGCTGGATGATAGCAGGATTCAGCAGGATTTCAGGATTTGCATGACTAAACGGGCTGGAATCATAAAACGAAAAAAGCGGCTCTGGGCCGCCCCCCGCCTGCCCGCCGCTGCTCCAACCGTCCGTGTTTTCCAGGATACTTAATCTATAGAACCAATAGCCGGGCTTCTCCAGAAAAAATAAAAAAAGATTCTGGAACAGGAGCACCTTGTTCCAGAATCTCGAAAGCCTTACGCGGAAGGACTAAATGGTTATAGCAGCACGAACGTTATTGCGAGTCCTGGACTGCGTCTGGTCGGTTGCCGGTGACAAGCCGGCGCCGATCAGGTACATCAGCGTCTCGCACACTTCTCGGGAACCCGTGCCGACTACCTGACCTTTTTCATCTTCAAGAACATAGATTCGGCCAGTCGAATCGAGGGGAAGAATCATTGGCCTTGTGTACATGTCCCAGTCTCCTGTTAGCTTCGTGTCAAATTCCGAATGTTTGAAAGTTTACTTCGCCTGGCGATTCCTGTACCGGCGGCGCAGGGCGCCTGCGGTTCCGGCGAGTCCGCTTCCCAGCAGGAACAAGCTGGCCGGCTCGGGAACTTCGTTATTGCCCGGAGCAAATCCACCAAGACGCCATTGATTGATCTCGGAGAAGGTAGTGCCGTTCAAACCCTGGACGGTAACGCTATTGATGACAGCACCTTCGAACGCCTCTATGCCGAAGAAGTTCTGGCCGTTCGTGTTGACGGAGAATACCTGGTTAAAGACCTGTCCGCCAGCCAAAGTGTAGTTAACAGTAAACTGCACGCTGGTTGGAGGCGGCAAGCCGTTGGTCACGTCGATGTTCAGGATCAGCTTGGTAAATGTGGCGCCGTTCTCGAGTTGAACAGTCACATTTGATAAGGGAATGTTGCCGGTTCCGCCGACGAGCACAGCCTGGCCGCCGCTGACGCCGAGGTTGCCGTTGCCGGAAGCGGAAGTGAAATCGACGATGAAGCCTGCGCCGGCGCCATTGAAGTCGCCCTGGACGAGCAATCCGGAGTGAACGAGACTTCCGTTATTAAAGAGCACGTTGTCGGTACCCTGGTTTCCGGGGTTTCCGGTAGTAATTACGATGGGATCGGCCCAAGCGGTGGATGAAGCCATTACCATGATAGCGAACGCCACGGAGGCGAATATCAGGCGCTGGAGGTTAAAAATCTGGGGCATCTTAAGGGACTCCTTGGTCTTGGTTTCCTAACTGTAAGTAGAAACGGTTAATTACAGAGGAGTTCCAGGGATGCTGGGGGTTGTCCGGTCTATTTGTCATTTGTCATTTGCCATTTCTCATTTGTCATTGAAAGCATTCTCGAACGCCCGGTACTCCGAAATGAGAAATGGAAAATGACAAATGGTAAATGGAAAATACCAAGGTCTAACGGCGGAAAAAGCCGAATATCCGGCGGAAGATCATCTGCGCGTGAGGAATGCCAAACATATACCCAACCGTGAAGTAAGTGGAACCAAACCCACCACAGACCACGATCGCGAAAGGAATAGGGTGCCAGCCGTCTACAAGTAATTTCAAAGCCCACGCCACGCCAGCGCCGACGAACGCTCCAAACCAGAGCTTCGCGGAATATGAGAGTGGCAAACCGGTGTTCCCGATTCTCTTGTTGAGACTGTTTCTGAGTAAGACAAATTCGACCCATCCCGCCAGGCCGGAGGCGACGGTGAGTCCGGCAGCGCCGAGTTTGGAATCAAGGCCGAGAAGACCCGGCATGTGGATCGAAAAGAAGTAACCGAGAGCACTCCCGAGCGCCACTCGCAAAACGGCATAGACGAGAGGCGTGCGCGTGTCACGCAGAGCGTAATAAGTCGAGGAGTAGAGACGTCCGAGCGTCGAGGCCAGCAGCCCAACTGCCGAGCCGGCGAGTATGGTCCAGACGTACATCGCATCGGCGCGAGTAAACTTGCCTGTTTGATAAAAAAACGACGCGACGACGTCGCCGAGAGTCAAAAACGCAACGACGGAAGGAACGATAAAAAAGCTGATCGTTCTCAAGCCCTGGTCCAGGCGATGGCGTAAAGTCTCGGCAACCGCGCTCTCCTCGCCGAGTGCTCGCGACATCGCGGGCAACTCCGCCGCCGACACCGCCATGCCGAAAAGACTCACCGGAAGCGTGTAGAGGCTCTGCGCATAGTTCAGCGCGACGACGGCGCCCTGCCCAAGAAAACTCGCCAGAAATGCATCGACAAAAGCGCTAATCTGGACCACGCCGCGGCTCATGAATACGGGGAAAAAACTATGGAGCACCTGTTTCACGTGAGAATTCGCGAGGGTCAACTGGGGACGAAAGTGATGAAGGACCCGCAGTACGACCGGCACCTGCACGGCGAACTGAAGCGCACTTCCGACCACCGATCCCCACGCTGTTGCAGCCGCGAGACTCGCGAGGTCCATGCGGCTGCCGAAGTAAACAAGGGCCGCAATGATGGCCGCATTCCATGCGACCGGCGCCGTGTAGGAAATGAAGAACCGGTGATGACTGTTCAAAACACCGAGGCACCACGCGGAAAGAACGAGTAGGGCGGCGCCGGGAAAGAAGATGCGGACGAGCGTGATCGTGAGTTCTCTTCGCTCTTCTTCAAAACCGGCGGCGATGAGGGTGACGATATAAGGAGTCGCGAGCACGCCCGCAAGCACGATGACGGCAGTTACGAGGGCAAGGATCGAGAAGATCGCATTCGCCACGCGAGTTGCTTCTTTTTCGTCACCCTGGGCCAGGAGTTTTGCGTAAACGGGAATAAACGAGGCCGACAGCGCGCCTTCGCCAAAGACGTTCTGAAGAAAATTGGGAATCCTGAATGCAGCGCTAAAGGCGTCGCCTTCGCCCGAGCTGCCGAAGTAGTGCGCGAAGATGCGTTGCCGGAAAAGACCGACGAAACGGCTGAGAAAAATCCCCGTGCCTACCAGGAAGGCGGATCTGCCAGTGCTGATGTCTTTGCGCGCCGGTTGTGGAGGGCTGCTGCTCTCGTCGAGGTTTTCGGCGTCGTTCATCTTAGGTCAGAGAGCATAGTCCTTAAGCTTGTGGAGAAGTGTCTTGTAACTCACACCGAGATCTTCCGCGGTCTTACTTTTATTGCCGTGATTGGCTTCGAGCGCCTGAAGAATTTTTTTACGTTCGACCAGTCGCAAAGCACGATGGGCCACGTCAGAAAGTGTTCCCGATAGATCGACGTCGTCGAGCGTTTCAGATGTTTGCGTCTCTGTTGGTCCAAGCCCCAGATCGACGGGCTGGAGCATAAGACTATCCGAAAGAATACAAGCGCGCTCGATCGCGTTTTCGAGTTCACGGACGTTGCCGGGCCATTGATGTCGTTTCAAGGCGTCTACGGCTTCGGTACTCAACTGCGCTTCGCGGCCACGCAGTTCACGTCCAATCTCGGCAGCGAAATGACGCGCAAGCAGCACGATGTCCTCGCCGCGATCTCTTAACGGCGGCACTTCGATCGGAAACACGGCGAGTCGGAAGAACAGGTCGCCACGAAATTGTCCCTTCTCGACCGCGCCTTTCAGATCTTTGTTTGTCGCAGCCACCACGCGAACGTCGACCGCCACCGGCGCACGTCCACCAATTCGATCGACAACTTTCTCTTCGATCGCGCGCAGGAGTTTGCCCTGAACCCCAAGCGGCAACTCTCCAATCTCGTCGAGAAACACCGTTCCGCCCGAGGCCAGTTCGAATTTTCCCTGGCGGCGATCGTTTGCGCCCGTGAAGGCGCCGCGCTCGTGGCCGAAGAGTTCATTCTCGATCAGAGTTTCAGGGATGGCGGCGCAGTTGATCGCCACGAAAGGTTGATCGCGTCGAGGCGAGAGATGATGGACTGCTCGCGCGAAGAGTTCCTTGCCCGTTCCCGATTCACCCAGCAACAGGACGGTCGCTTCGGTCTGGGCCACACGCTGGGTTTCGCCAACCGCGCGTTTAAGAGTTTCCGATTCGCCGAGAATTCGCGGGAAGCCGTAGCGGCGTGACCACTCTTCCCGCAAAAGGATATTTTCGGTACGCAGTCGCGCCTGTTCGAGGGCGCGTTCGACAAGCAGGAGCAGGTGATTGGAGTCTACGGGCTTTTGCAGAAAATCGTGCGCGCCGTCTTTCATCGCCTGGACCGCTTCGTCGATCGAGCCGAACGCGGTCATGACGATCACGGGCACGTCGGCATCCGCCGCACGCGCTGCACGCAGCACGTCCAACCCCGAACCGTTTGGCATGCGCAGGTCGGTGAGCACGAGGCGGTGACGGGAAGTGGCGATCTCGTTGAGCGCGGCGCGAGCGTCAATCGCTTCCGCTACGCTGTATCCGGCATTTTCGAGAGTTAGTCGCAGTACGCGACGCAGGCTGTCTTTGTCTTCGACAAGTAGGATATCGGCCACTGCCGCAATAATCGATTTTTCGCTTGGCAGGTGTCAAGAGATATAAGCCACAAAGAAGCACAAAAAGCACCCAGTGAAAGAGAAATAGGAAGTCAGCTTCCTACTCCTGTCACTTAATGTAACGGGCCGCATCTCCTTCCCTGGTTTATAACCAGAAAACCGCCCGGTTTCCTCATGATCTCTGACGGAACGGTTGTTGCCCAGTAGGTGCTGGACGAACTTGTCCGGAGGACGATGCCTAAAATGAACTGCAACAAGAAAACAGCCAAGCAACAGCAGGGATTCACGATCATTCAGATGGTGATTACTTTCGGGATCATTGCTGTTGTATCGACCTTCGGCGTGCTCGGGATTAAAAACGCACGCGCCGAATACCGGCTTCACAACTCCGCACGACTGTTTGCCTCCTATATCGAGAAGGCCCGCGCCGACGCAATCCGCCGCCATGCCGCGGACGGCGCCGAATCGTCAGTTGAAACTTTTGGTCCAGGCACCAGCCACTACGCGATAACCATGGACTTTGGCTCGGGTCTGGAAACCCGAACCTTTGAACTCGATCCGGGAATGAGTTTCGTCACCGCCGCTGAAAAGGTGACCTTCGATTGGCGCGGCAGGCTTACCGAACCCTGCGAGATCACAAAAGCCTGCGTCTTCCAGGTGCACAGCGGCTATCTGGGCCGTAGTGTTCCCGTCGACGTCTCAGGTTCCGGCGACATCACCGTCGATGAGCAACATTTCCCCGATCAGCTTATTCCCCCAGTTGAGATGAGCGAGGTCGCCGGCGACGTCTATCCTGAGCCGACACCGACTCCGAGCGTGGAAGCATCTCCATCTCCAACTCCTGAAACAGATCCCAACGCATCGCCGAGTCCGACTCCTACTCCGGCAGAAGATGGAAACGGCAACGGCGGTGGAAATGGTAACGACGGCGACCCGGGTAACGGGAATGGAAACCCGCAACCGTCGCCGGCGCCCAGCGTGTTGCCCACACCGCCAACCGATCCCGGTCCCGGCGCCACGCCTACACCCAGCCCGGTTCCACCACCATGTGTCTACTTCACTCAGTCCAAGCACGCTTTCGTTGAGCCAAAGCGACGTGTCCAAGCAGACAGGTTCAGCGACATTTTCGATCGCGAATGGAAGCGGAGTTCGCATCATCAGCGCTTCACTGGCAGGAAATGGAAACAGCTTAACCATGGGCTTGTCACTGCAACGAATTGACGGGAGTGGCTCGAGCGTGATCTCGGTGGGAACTAAAAACGGCGCGGGTAATCGCGGCAGTATTTATTGTTCAGGTATCAACCAGCCCTGCTTGCGGCTCCCCGCAAATGCTCACGGTTTCGGTAAGTAATTAAAGGTGAAAGATGGATCTCATGCGTAGCGATTGCCATCGTCCATGCGCCCGGCGAAGAGTTGGCTCCGGTCAACAGGGCTTTACTCTTCTGGAAGCGGCGATCGCTCTCGTGATCCTTATGATCATCGGACTCGGCATCGCCTCGCTTTTTACTTATGCCATACAGGCGAACAGCAGGGCCGACGATCGCGAGTTGGCGATGGCCATTGCGCAGAAACGAATGGAGTGGTTGCGGACCATACCGTTCACGACGCAAACACGGAAGGTCGCTTATGCATTTCCGAACGGAGGGCTGGCGGCGACGGTTGCCGAAGGCGTAACTGAGACTGTTACAAATGCCGGCCGTAGCTTATGCGGTGGTCACTATCATTCAGGATCTGAGTTTTGTTCCCGCCGGAAATCCTGACGCAGGCGCGCCAACGCTCAAGAGCATTCAGGTTTCGGTTACTCCGGTGGGCGCGTCAACTGCATTCGAAACGGTCACCGTGAACACGCAACGATCCACTCAGGTCACCGGCATTTACTAGCGCGTCTTCCAACCAGCGAGGACTTTATGAGTTCGTTGAACAAAAAGGCACGAGCGGCGGTTTCTCTCTTCTTGAACTTCTCATCGCGATGGTGATCACGATGGCGTTGATGACCGCCGCCACGACTCTGCTTGCAAGCGCTCTGCGCGTGCGCAGTCGTGAGAATCAGAAGTCTGATGCGCTCGCCGACACGCAACGCGCTCTCAATATCATGTCGCGCGAAATAGCGAATACCGGATTCAACATGACCAACAACGGAATCGTAGCTCGCGGATTCCGGACTCGAATGCAATTCGGATTCGTTCCAATCTCAACCGGTACGACTACAGCCCGTCAGTGACGAGGCATCGCGTAACGTCATGACTGGATCAGGCGAAGACATAACCTACTTCATCAATGAAGCTGACAACACGAAGTACCTGGCTCGACATGACGTGTTTGGAAACGGCAGCACGGTGCTGGCAAACCGCATCGACAGCATGAACATTCATTACTTCGATCAGAAAGTGACTTACACCGCCGCCGCCGGGTGGCAACTGATATCTCCAATGTGTCGGCGGCCGAAGTATCCAAGGAAAATGCAAATACATCGTGATCGCCATCTCGGTTACCCTCGACGCAGTCGGTACTCCAGGCTCGCCGGGTTATCAACCACCTTACTCAGTCTTACTTTGTTCAGATGTCGCTCTGCGCAACACCGGACTTGTGGAGTTACTAGTTCACCGTCAGAAGAGAGGTCTTCCGTCAATGAGATCACAAAAGCCAACTCCGTTCTTCGAAAACCGCGCCGGCGAAAAAGGCGCGGCGCTGATCACCGCGGTTCTTCTTTCCATGCTGTTGTTGGCTGCTGGTGGGACGCTCGTTCTGACTGCGACCATGACGGGCATAACCGCGCGAGACTCGACGGCTGAGATGCAAGCTTACTACGCAGCCGAAGCGGGCGTCTCCAGGACGCTCGAAGTGTTACGTGGAAACGTGCAATCGAACCCGGCCGGCACGCGCGCTTCCTTCCGCAACGTCGTGTGTAGCGCCCGGCTATGGACTGCACGTCGGGCGCCGTCATTGATGTTGCTGACGACGAGCTCGGCAGCGATTTCAGGTCGATTCGATACTGGATCCCGACAACCAGGACAGCATACAGCGATGTGCGCCGCAAGCCTACATATAAACCCGAGCCATTGACGATTCGCGTTTGGGCTTCGGTCCCCGCGATAGCCAGAAGAACATGGAGATCATTGTCAATCGTTACACCTTGATTATCCGGTGAATGCTGTCGTCACTTTGCCGAATGGTTCCGGCGACCCGATACACTTCGACCTGGGCGGCAGTAATGTGACGTCAACTTCGGGCAACGATGCCTCACGGCGGTGGCACTCACTCGCGGCATTCGCAGTCAGTAACGCCGACTACAACACACGTAACAACGTCATTGACGGATGTCTGCCGGATGGAAGCAACTGCGGCGGCAGCGGACCAAACGTGACACCCGGCGATCCGATGGTGTTGACTGGCACGAACACGCCGAGCTTTCTGGAATCGGTATCCACGTGCAAGACAATTTCTGTATGGTACCGAAGGAATGATGAATGCGGCCATAAACCAGGGACGATACTTCACGACTGAGGCGGCGGCAATAGGCAGCACCGCCGGCATCGGCGCCAGCAATCCGGATGGTGTGCTTACTTTCGTTGATGGTGACCTCACGCTTGGGCCAGGTAATCCGACAGGGCAGGGAACTTTGATTGTCACCGGCAATCTGACCCTGGATGGAAACTTCAATTTCAATGGCGTGATCATGGTTCTCGGTGCGGGCGAGTGTGTATCGCAGCGGCGGTGGTCACGGAAACGTCTATGGCGCGATGTTTGTCGCGAAGTTTCCGCGAAACCGGAGCTGAACCGATGTGTTTCGGGCGCCGACATTCGACACGTCCGGCGGCGGCACTTCAAACATCCAGTACAGTTCAGATGCGGTTGATAAGGCGAAATCGGTCGGCGGACACATGCGGTCCGCGGCGTGCGCGAGCTTTAGCCACAGATTTCACGATAGCACGGTCAGATCTGTGTTCACGTGAAGATCCGTGGCCATACTTGTGATCTCTGGAATTCCCGTCGCCTTTCTCACTTTAATAATTCCGTTAACAACGAGAATCGTCCGCTGCTGCTGAGGTGCCGCACGCCGCGACGCAGTTGGACGGTAAAGCGCCCCGGCAATCTTCGGATTGCCGGGGCGCATTTTTTGCAAAATTTTCGCGCAAAGCCGCAAAGGCGCAAAGAACTCTTCGAAAGCGGCAGCGCTTTGCGTCTTGCGTATTGGCGTGAGAATTCCCGAGTAAACTTCTTTGGCTAATTAGATCTTGAGGGCGGTTCGTATTCTTCGCTGCCCGCGACAGTGCTCTCCGTGTGAGAGAGTTGCATGGTGAGCATCAACGGTTTGTAGTCGAAGGCTTTTGGTCCACCGCGTGTGTTCTGGACGAGCATCACGAGGTAATCCTGGTTTTCTCTGAACCTCCAAACACTGCCTCGCTGATTCATGATCACAAAAAGCAACACTTCGCCATTCGCTGCTCGCATCTGTCCGACTAGCGAGCTCGCGCCGCCGTCTGTTCCATCAGCGTTCCTGTCTTTGCAATCACGCTTCCGCGCCACGCGAGACCAGTGAACCGATCCTCGAGCGTGCCCGGATCGATGCCGGCCACCGGCATGATCGCCGCCGGCGATGAGTCGTGTTTCTGCAGCTCGGCGCAGCAGCGCCGATAGATCTTCATCATCACGCGCGGCGAAATACGGTTGACTCCGAGTCCACTCAACGTAGCAATCTTCAGATCGTCCGGCCCGAGATCCAGAGTCGGCTGATCAGTCTGCTGGCGCACTGACTCCGGTCCACCAAGCGCTTCGCCGATGCGATCGGCCATGAAGTTATTTGAGTAGCACAAAAGCACTTTGAGAATGTCGACCAGCTTGCTCGACCTTTGTGTCAACAGAAGTTTCGCGGACGGTGCGACCGGAGCGACTGTCACTGCTCCCATAACGGCGACGCTCGGCACGGTTTCCAGACTGGCGCGATCGTTGAGCAGCGTTCGTTCGTAGTTCCAGGCGCGCACTGCTTCGGCGTAGCGAGCGTTGCATCGAGCGTGTCGTAGAGACGTTCTCCGGAGCGTGTCGCGGAGGCGCTGAAGTTCATCGTGAAGCCGGGAGCGACGACGAGATCGCCGGTGACCTGTTTGATACCGAGTTTATTCAACTCGCGCGCCAGCAACACGCCGTGTTCGTAGTGAAACGACGGATCGCGGCCGGAGATGTAGAGATTTCCGTTCAGCGCGCCGGTTGTTTTGTCGAGCAGCGCCATCAGTCCAAACGCCGGTCGCAAAGCGGTGATCGGGACCAAACGTTCGCAACGCAACCAGGGCAGTGGCGAGTTTCATGTTGGACGCGGGATTGAACTGTTCGTTCTCGGCTTGCGCCGAGACGACTGTGCCGTCGAGAGTTTCGATCAGCACTCCCTGCAAGCCATAGAGCGGTCGCGTCGTTTCCCGGACCGGCGATGCCTGGCGGAGAACGGCTGCTGGTGACGGGCTCGCAACCGGAACTTGCGCAAAAGTATTCGCAGCAAATCGCGAGCGAAGAACACAAAAACGGCAACCAGCCAACGCGTCTTATCTTATTCGTAAATCTACAAGTCATAATTGGGTTCGTGAGGAGAGCATCTTTGATGCAGGGACATCGAACGGGGATGTTCAAGACGACGGGGCCAACCGCGCTAACCATCATAACAGAGCTTTCGAGCAGAGTTACGGGGAAATTATTTCGAGGCTTAGCTCTTTGGCCTTTGGTTCTTTGGTCTTTGTGACTTTGATTGAACTCCCAAGACCCAAGACCCAAGACACCAAGCCCAAAGCACCAAGCACAAATCCCCAAACCAATCTCGTTGACAATGTTTCCGGCGCGCTCATAGAATCGCCGTATTGACAAACTACAGTGCAACGCAATCAAGAACCCGTCACAGTTGAAAGAGTGGTGGCCACTCACCGAGCGCGACGCAAAGAGATTCGAAAGCGGCTCCGTGAGTTTGAAGAAGTTTGGCGCAGAGGATCTGACGCCCGGCTTTGGGAAGAATTGGCCTATTGTATTTTCACTGCCGGCGCTTCTGCTCGCATGGGACTGAATTCGGTTGATGCCGTGCGACCGCTGTTGCTTGACGGCGACTCCGGATGCGATGACTGCGGCTTTGAAGAAAGCCGGCGCACATCGTTTTCCGGTCGCGCGGCCGCGTTACATTGTTACTACGAGAAACTATTTTCATGCTGACTGCGGCATGGCGCTGCGAAAGCGTTTGCGCAGCTTTTCAGATCCTTTCGAGCGGCGCGACTGGCTGGCCCAGGAAAAGCAGGTCAAAGGCCTGGGTTATAAAGAGGCCAGCCACTTTCTGCGAAATATCGGCGTGAAAGGCCACGCGATTCTTGATAAGCACGTGATGCGATGTTTGGCTGAGATCGGAGTGATCGATACAGCCAAACCACCTTCGACGCGAAGGAAGTATCTCGAAGTCGAGCAGCAACTGATTCGGTTTGCGCGCGACATCGGAATTGATTTTGACGAGCTCGATCTGGTTCTCTGGTCCATGAAGACAGGAGAAGTCTTGAAGTAACAGTTGCCTGCGCCGTAAGCTGACGATCACTCAGAAGGTGTGAATCATGCAAAGTAACAACAAAAGCGTGCTTTTCCCGGATGGCGGCCTTCAGTGTGGCCGCCTTCGTGCTTTGTTTTGCGCTCGCCGGGGCCACTCACATTCCGCCGCCGGCTTCGCTGACAAAAAGGCTTACACCAAAGGCTATCGCGCCGTGCGCAAAGGTGATTACCCGCAGGCCGAAAAGATCTTTCGCGATCTGCTCAACAAAGATGCACAGGACATCGAAGCGCGTCTCGGTTTGAGTTTCGCAATGCTGAAGCAGAGAAATCTGCAGGGAGCTTACGACAATGCCGCGCGCGTGATCATGCTCGATCCACTCTCTGCGCGCGCTCATGCATTGCTCGGTTCGGCAATCCTCGGCGCCGGTGAGTTTCGCCTCTCAGTTGAAGAGTTCAAGACCGCACTCGCCTTCGAATGAGAACGAATCACTGGCGATAGCCGGCCTGGCGATGGTCGACTTTTACGAGAACCGTTTGTCACTGGCAATGCCGCGTCTGCGCAGAGCAGTGAGTATGGATCCTGATGAACCCGATTTCATTTTCAACCTGGGCCAGGCCGCGGCTCGAAGTGAGAAGTACAAAGAAGCGGCCGACGCGTATGAGCGATTTTTGATGATCGCGCCGAAGACGGACGTCGATCGGCGCGCGCGCATTCTCGGATTGATCGACTTTCTTCGTTATCTCGGCAGGCAAGGTTCACTGTACGTGCCGAGCGGTGATCGCGCGTCTGTTTCTTTTGAAGCCACTGACAATCGTCCGATTCTTCAGGTTCGCGTCAACGGCTAGAGGGAGCCGCTGCGGTTTGTGCTCGATACCGGATCGGGCATGTCAGTAATATCGGAGGAAACTGCCAAACGTCTCGGCATAAAACCGTCGCGAAAGGTGGTCTGGCGCGCGCCGTCGGCGGCGGCGGGAAGTTTGAGATCGTTTATGGCTTTTTGAATTCGATCGAGATCGGCACGGTCAAGGTGGAAAACGTTCCGGTCTACATTCGAAAGTTTTTCGACAATCACATTCCGGTGGATGGTTATCTGGACTTTCAGTGGTGCAGAAGTTTCTGGCGTCGATTGACTATGGAACGAGGCGCATGTCGCTCGTGCGGCAGCACCAGACGGACCAGTCGTTGAGAGTTGGACCACGATCGGCGTCCGGAAAAATTTCAGACGCTTATTCCGGTTGCGCCGAACGACGGCGCGATTGAAGTTCCGCTGCGCACCACGTCGAGCGGGTTTTTGAGTGGAGAAGTCGGTACTCGAAGGTTTCGAAAAAAACGTCAACTTCATTATCGATACCGCGGCGAGTATCACCGTGGTTTCGGAAAAGCTTTCGCAGGAGGAGCAGCTTCTGGATCTGCTGCAGCCTTCAAAGATGCGCGTGTTTGGCGCGGCGGGCGTGACGGAAGACGTGAAGCTTTTGCAATTGCCGCGCTTGAGTCTGGGCTTGAGCAGACTTGAAAAGATCAATGCGGCGGTGCTTGATATGGAACCGGTAAATGAGACTGCGGGATTTACGCAGAGCGGAATTCTCGGTGGTAACTTCCTGCGGCACTTCCGCATCTATTTTGATTTTGCAAGGGGGGCAATGCGTTTGGAACCTTTGAATCAGAAACCCAGGAGTCCTTGAAAATATCAATCCGGAAGTGGTGTCAACTCCATGAAGCAAGCTCTTTATTTGGAGACATCGGTGATTGGCGCTTACCTGGATAATGGGGAGCCATTTCGGCGCGACTTGACGATCAGATGGTGGGAGCACGAGATGCCTGACTACCGCACGGTGATCTCGCCGCTCGTGTCGTCTGAGCTGGAGCGAGTGAAAGAGCCGCATCGCAGTTCGTATCTGAAACTGATCCGCGAGCTGGAGCAGGTCGATCTTACTGAAGAGGCGGCGATACTCGCGGAAGGTTATATCGCGCGCGGCATTTTTCATCGCAAGTACATTGCCGATGCGCTGCACGTGGCGATTGCTTCGTTTCACAAGATCGATTATCTGGTGACGTGGAACTTCGGCCATCTCGCAAACGTGCGGCGGCAGGCGCGAATCGGTTGTTCAATACGGCTGCGGGTTTTTATGTGCCGATGATCGTGACGCCGGAGTTTTTGGTGTCGGAAGCAACGGAGAGAGTTAGTTGATAGCGATTTACATTGCCAATTGCACGATTGAATTGTTACTAATCTGCGCAATTGTAATGCTGGCAATCGAAAATGATATGTATCGTCGCCCAAAATTTCTTGAAGTCCTGCACGCGATTCGTGAAGAGATGTCGCGTGAGGCGGATTATGATGTCGACCTGTTTGCCGAGATGGTGCGATCCGGAGTGCAACCGACGCATGGACCACAACGCGTCATCCGCGGCTTTCAGAACGCGCGCGCCTCGCGCGGAGAACGGCAACGGAAAGCCCGTGAAGCATAGACAGCGAAAGCGCAGCGCGTGATAATGTGTTTGAATCACCAACACAGAATTATGAATCCTACTTTTGAAACGATCGGTTTGGAGGTTTCGAGCGAGAAGGCTTTCAACTATCTCGCCGAGCGAGCAGGAGACCAGGGTGAGGCAACACAACTCAGCAGGCGCGGCGCTGTCTTGCACGGGCGCTGCTGGAAACTCGGAGAAGGACTCGAAGTCTGGACCGTGCTTTACGAATCAGGCAGCGGCGATGTTTTTTATGCCGATTGCCGTCCGGGATTTCGTGCTCGCTACATTCAAACGATCGCGCCATGGGCCTTGACTGAATACGACGAAGAAGGCGAGGCGGTGATTCACGGATTTCGCGAAGGGACTGATTGCGAAGTTCTTTTCGAGTTGCAGAATCTCACTGAAGTTGGTCCAGCAGGCTTTGGCGCGCAGGAATTGCACATCGGTCTTTGCGGTCTTGCTTATCGCGCGCGCGTGCGGCGCGGAAAAGGTAAAACGCGCTGGATGCCGCTCGAAAAAGCCGCGCCCGCAAGGGCCGCACATGAAAACGACTGGAGCCTGTCAGGCCGCATTATCGCTTTCAAGCCTTTGAAAAACCCGCTTTCCGGCGGCGAGCTTTTCTGGATTCACCTCGATCTGGAACGTATCAAGCTCGAAGTTCTCGTCAACCAACGCGCCTTGCGCGGCGACGCGTTGGCTGTCGGCGCCACACTCGACGCCGAAGTTTGGCTTCAGGGACACGTGCTTGACGAACATGCTCTGCGTTCGCGTTACGAAGGCGTTGATTACGCCTGCTCCCGCGCCAGTTTCTGGTCCAGCCTCAGAAGGAGAAATTAAGTTCATTGCCGATTGCCGATTGCCAATTGCCGATTTTATGAATTACTCAAACTTCAAATCGGCAATCGGCAATTGGCAATCGGCAATGTTATGAAACGTGCCCTTGTCGTTATTCTTTTAGCCCTCATCCTGCTTCTTGCCGTTTACGTTTTCAATCGTTACTGGACCCACCGCTTCGATCCCTTAATCGCAAGACAAGCTGCCATCTATCGCGTCGATCCGGACCTCGTCTGGAGCATCATCTACGAAGAGACTTACTTCAGTCCGTGGAAGACCGGGAGAGACGGCGAGATCGGTCTGATGCAGGTGACTCCGACTGTCGGCCGCGAGTGGGCCACCGAAACCGGAATGCGTGAGCTCGAACGGCAGATGGCTACCGAATCCTGAAAGTCTGCTGCGCGATCCGGAACGCAACATTCAGATCGGCTGCTGGTATCTGGAAAAGATCCACGAGCAGTTTCAGCGACGACGCCTGAGGCTGAGATCAGAATGGTCGCGGCTTACAATGCCGGACCAAGCCGCGCGGTTGAGTGGAGCCGCACAGATCCGCCGGGCAACGCTCAGTCGGGCGCGGAGTTTATCAATCGCATCGACATTCCCTCGACGAAGGCTTACGTGATTTCGATCATGCAACGCTACCGGCAGGTCAAGAGTGCAAGGACGTCGAGCGCCGCTCTCCAGGAGACTTCGCCCGTCAAATGACCACGATCTATTCCGCGCGTTGGGTTCTTCCTGTTTCAGCTTCACCGATCGAGAACGGTGCCGTGGCAGTCGAGGGACAGCGCATCGTTGGTGTCGGCAGTCGCGCTGAGATCGTCGAGAGGTTTCCTGAGTTTCGCGAAGTGAATCTTCGGTGACGCCGTCATCCTGCCGGGGCTGATCAACACTCACACTCATCTCGAACTCACCGCTCTGCGCGGTTATCTCGAAAACGAGGAGAGCGATTTCTTTGCCTGGCTCAGAAAGCTGACGATCGCGCGGCTCGAAGCTATGACTCCGGATGACATTCAGGTTTCCGCAACGTGGGGCGCGTGTGAAGCAGTGCGGGCGGGGATAACGTGCGTGGGCGATGCGAGTGATTCGGCGATGATGAGCATGCTTGCGCTGCGCGACGTGGGAATGCGCGGAGTTGTTTACCAGGAATCGTTTGGACCTGATCCGAACTTGTTGGCTGAGAATTTTGAGAAACTCGAAGCAAAGGTTGCATGAGCTTCGAGCAGTCGAGAGCGAGCTTGTGCGTGCCGGCGTTTCACCACATGCGCCGTACACGGTTTGCGGACCTCAGCTCGAGCTGATCGCGGAGCTGGCGCGAAGCGAACGTTTGCCGTTGATGATGCACGCGGCCGAGTCGGAAGCTGAAGAGCTGTTTTTGCGTGAAGGTTGTGGACGTATTTGCTGAAGGGCTGGCGCAGACGTTCGATCGAATGGAACGCGCCGCGAGTTTCGACGATCGAGTATTTGAAGCAGGTCGGCATACTCGACACGCGCCCGTTGCTGGCGCACTGCATTCGAGTTGACGATGCGGATATCGAGACGTTGCGAAGCACGCGCGCGAAAGTTGCGCATTGTCCGAAGTCAAATGCGAAGTTGGGCCACGGGCGTGCGCCGTTTGCGAAGTTTATGAAGTCGGGAGTTGCGGTTGGGCTGGGAAGCGATTCGGTTGCGAGCAACAACACGTGCGACATTCTCGAAGAGGCGCGTTTCGCGACGCTTGTTGTCGAGCAGCGTCGGGCGCGGTGATCAGAGCCACTGAGGCGCTTGAAGCGGCGACGGTCGGCGGCGCGCGGTGTTTTGAGCTTGAGGCTGAAATCGGGCAGTTAACAGAGGGCTTTCAAGCGGATCTTGCGGTCGTCTCGTTAACGGGTGTGCATCAGATTCCCAACTACGATCCGGTTGCCACGTTGATCTTCGCTTCATCAGGACGCGATGTGATCTTGACTGTTGATAGCGGGTCGTGAGGTTTTCCGTGACGGGAGAGTCACAGGCGTCGACGAAGAACGCCTCCGCGCCCGAGATGAACGAGATCTCGAGAAATAGATGTAGAGCACAAACCATTGTCATCGCCACATTGAAAAATCGCAGAACTTAGACGACAAATGGTGTACATGGTTGTGCTCTTTGTGGCCTGAAACTATATGATGCGGCGATCGCTTCGTCAAAAATCTCCAGCGCTACGTCAACATTCTCTTTCGTCAATATCAACGGCGGTGACCAGCGAATCGTGTTCGCCCCCGCGCCGAGAATAATCAACCCACGCTCAAAACACGCGACCTCAATACGATCACGCAACTCCGGATCGGCTTTCAGCGAAACTCTTGTCCGTCACAAACTCCACTCCAATCATCAACCCCATGCCACGCACGTCGCCAATACAATCGTGCTTCTGCTGAAGTTTCTCCAGCCCGGCTTTCAGGTAAGCACCAACTTCCGCCGCGTTCTTGACCAACCCGCCTTCGAGCAACTCGATCGTCTTCAACGCCGCGGCGATACAAACCGGATTGCCGCCAAACGTCGAAGCGTGTGCTCCCGGTTTCCAATCCATGAGGTCAGCGCGCGCGACGCATGCGCCGATCGGCAAACCCGAACCGATGCCTTTCGCAATGCAGACGATGTCCGGCTGAACATCGTAGTGATCACACGCAAACATCTTGCCCGTGCGGCCCATTCCCGATTGCACTTCATCGACAATCAACATGATTCCGTGCTCATCGCAAATGCGCCGCAGTCCTTTGTAGAAAACTCTTTCGGCGCAGGCACGTAACCACCTTCGCCCTGCACTGCTTCGACCACGATGCCGGCGACTTCTTCGGGCGGCGTGGTGGTTTTGAACAGACGCTCCTCGATCCAGTTGAGCGCGCCCTGGCCTGCTCCGCCGTCGCCACAGTCATCGCGCATTGAATGGATTGCGAAACTCGTTTGGATAAGGCACGTGGACAACGTCGAGCGCCTGGCGTTTGAAGCCCTTTCGTTGCGCGGCCCTCGACGAAGTCAGCGAAAGCGAACCCAGTGTTCGTCCGTGAAAGCTATTGAAGAAAGCGATGAACTTCTCACGACCTGTCGCATGCATCGCGAGTTTCAATGCAGTCTCGACGGCTTCAGTGCCGCTGTTTGCGAAGTGCGTTCGCGTCGGCGACTGAACCGGCACAATCGCATCGAGCTTCTCGGCGAGTTGCGGCATGTGGCGGTAGTAGTAATCGGTGCCGCACATGTGGATCAGTTGTTCTGCCTGTTCCTGGATCGCTTTGACGACATCCGGATGACAATGTCCGGTCGAACAGACCGCAACGCCGGCGTTGCAGTCCAGAAACACGTTGCCGTCAACGTCTTCAACCCAAACTCCGCTGGCGCGTTCGGCGACGAGTTTAAAGGACGGTCGAGGGTAAGAAGGGGTAACAAACTTTGCATCTGCTTCGATGATCTTCTTGCCGTTGGGACCGGGCAGCTCCGTCTTGATCTCCGGGCGTTTGGGTGGTGCGATTACGCTGGTAGACATTTTTCACTCCCTTGTCAAAATGGCCAATAAACCGGTTCGAACGAACCGGCGACGCTTATGAATATTCGAATTGAAAAGACAAGAAGACTAGTCCGCGAAGAGGTTCGCGCGAGACTCAAGTGGGCGATAGTGTAAAGGTTGTGGGTTGAACATTGGTCTTTAAACGGCGGCAATTCTAGCATACGGCCGCCTAAGAGGTGCCATTTCTATCAACTCGCGGTCTATGTATCCGAGCAGGACCGAGATCCAGAGTTGCCGGAGCGCTGACACCATTATGTGAACTTTAGCGCTGTCTTATATTACAGTATTCGGCTCAAATTTCCTGCCTGCGGAGATAACAACATGAATATGAAGACGAAGCTCTGTACTTGCCTGTTTCTTGTGCTGTGGCCGCCGTTCTTTCACTTGCCGCTATCGCGCCGTTTTTGCAACGCCCGAGCGCGCAGAGCGTTGCGCCGACCGGCGCGAACGCGAGTGCTCGGCACGCTCATCTTCCGATCCGAAGATCGTCTATCCCGAAAGCAAGAAGGTCGATCAGGTTGACGACTACTTCGGCACCAAAGTCGCCGACCCATATCGTTGGCTCGAAGACGAAACCTCCGCGGAGACGAAAGCCTGGATTGAAGACCAGAACAAGGTGACTTTCGCTTATCTCGACAGGATTCCCTATCGCGAAAAACTGAAAACTCGTTTGACCGAACTCTATAACTACCCGCGTATCTCGGCGCTCCGTTTCGTCGTGGTGACACTTACTTCTTCACGAAGAACGACGGGCTGCAAAATCAGAGCGTCTACTACATTCAAAAAGGCGTTAACGGCACGCCTGAAGTTTTTCTCGATCCAAATAAGTTCTCCGCTGACGGCACAGCAGTCTTGAGCGCGTTCTCACTTTCAAAAGACGGCAAGTATCTCGCTTACGGCATCTCGCAAGGCGGTTCTGACTGGGTCACGCTCAGCGTGATGGAAGTTGACTCACGCAAGAAGCTGGCCGATGAAGTCAAGTGGATGAAGAGTATCGGGCGTTTCGTGGCAGGGCGACGGCTTCTACTACAGCCGTTATCCGGAGCCGGAAAAGGGCAGGGAACTCAGCAGCAAGAACGAATTTCAAACTGTCTATTTCCATAAGGTCGGCACGCCGCAATCGGCCGACGTCCTGATCTACGAAGACAAGGAAAACCCGCAGCGTTTTCAGAATGTCGGCACCACCGAAGACGAGCGTTTCGCGATTCTCACCATCTCCGAACGCGGCAAAGGCAAAAAAGGAAACTCGCTCTTCTACAAAGATCTCTCGAAGAACGAAGACGAAGTTTTCTCCAATCGTTGCCGGAAATTGGCGACGACAGCTTCGGCGTGATCGACAACGTCGGCGACAAGTTCCTGATCCGCACCAATCAAAAACGCGCCGAACGGCCGCGTCGTGCTCGTCGATCCGAAGAATCCGGACGAGAAAAACTGGAAGGATGTTTTGCCGGAAAGAGCAGAACCTCTGCAGGGTACCGGCACGGCCGGTGGCAAACTCTTCGCTTCGTGGCGCAAAGACGTCGCCACTCGCGCGTACGTGTTTAGTCTCGACGGCAAACTCGAAAACGAAATCGTGTTGCCGGGTCGTTGGAACCGCAGGCGGTTTTGGTGGTCTGAACGACGACAAGCATGTTTTCTACAGCTTTACCTCGTTCAACTTCCCGCCGACGATTTACAAGTACGACATCGCGACGAAGAAATCGACGGTCTTCCGCACGGTCGATATTCCCGGATTCAAACCTGAGAACTACGAAACCAAGCAGGTCTTCTACAACAGCAAAGACGGCACGCGCGTGCCGATGTTTCTGGTCTATAAGAAAGGCCTGAAGCTCGACGGAAACAATCCGACGCTGCTTTACGCATACGGCGGCTTCAATGTCGTGACTGCGCCTTCGTTCAGCTCGCTGCGCATGGCGCTGCTCGAACAGGGCGTGGTTTACGCTTCGGCAAACATGCGCGGCGGTGGCGAGTATGGCGAGAAGTGGCACGAGGCTGGAACAAAACTGAAGAAGCAAAATGTGTTTGACGATTTCATTGCCGCTGCGGAATGGCTGATCGCAAACAAGTACACGTCGTCGAACAAGCTCGCGATTCAGGGAGGCTCGAATGGTGGATTGCTCGTCGGCGCAGTGGCGAATCAACGTCCGGAACTGTTTCGCGCTGTCGTGGAACAGGCAGGCGTGATGGACATGCTGCGCTTCCAGAAGTTCACGATTGGTTGGAACTGGATTGCCGATTACGGTTCGAGCTGAAGCCAATGAAGCGGAATTCAAAGCGCTCTATGCTTACTCGCCGATTCACAACGTGAAGCCGGGCGCGAAGTATCCGTCGACGTTGATTACGACTGCCGATCACGACGATCGCGTCGTTCCGGCGCACAATTACAAATATGCGGCGGCGTTGCAGGCGGCGCAGGGTGGTCCAAACCCGATCCTGATTCGCATCGACACCAAATCTGCTCACGGCGCCAGCAACACGACGAAGGCGATCGAGCAGACGCGAGATATTTATGCGTTTCTGTTTGAGAATCTCGGGGTGGAGTACAAGTAACGATTTCACCTCGCAAAGCGCAAAGGCGCAATTAAGGTTTTCCTTGTGGCCATTTAGCGCCATTGCGGCTTTGCGTCTTTGCGAGGAAAACTCCTAGGTGGTCAGCGGCAAGTTGAATATCGATCACGAGTCCACCTTCTCGTGCGTTGTAAGCCTGAATAGAGCCGCTGTGCATTCTCACAACGCGATCGGCGATCGCGAGCCCCAGACCGGCTCCATTCTCCGATTGCTGCTCGATTGAGCGCGATGAAACGGCAGAAAGATTTCCTCCAGCTTCTCCACCGCCACTCCTGGTCCATGATCGCGCACGCGCAGCAGTGCGATCGGTTTACTCTGACTGTTCAATCGTGACTTCGACCGTAGTTCCCGGCGCCGTGTGACGTACCGCATTGCGAACGACATTCTCGATCGCGCTCCGAATCAACTCTGCCACACCTGACATCGCACAACTCTCCGCCGCCACGAATCGCACCGCTCGATCTTGCGCACGTGCTTCAAAGTCGCCATCGGCCGCGACTTCCTGCACAAGATTCGCAAGATCGAATGTTTCACGCAGGTTCGAATCGACGCCGCTGTCGATTCGCGTCAGCGTCAGCAGTTGACCAATCAGCTTATCGAGACGCTCGGCTTCGAGACCGATCCGATTTTGATACTCACCAGCTTCTTCACCTGTCCCTGCTTCAAAAGACTCAGCGCGACGATCAACCTCGCGAGCGGCGAGCGAAGCTCGTGTGAAACGTCGCCGAGCATGTTTCGTTGCGCAGTTACCAGGCGTTCGATCTGTTCCGCCATGCGATCGAAGTCTTCGCCAAGCAGCGCAATCTCGTCGTGCCGGCGGCCGATCGCGGGTTTCACACGTGTCTTCAGTTTACCGTCGGCGATGTCGCTTGCGGCTTGTCGCAGTTTGCCCAAAGGCCGAGTGATGTGAAGCGTTAACCCAAAACAGAGTCCGACCGCGAGAAGCGTGATAGCGAGCAGACGCAGATACGGATGCTTCCCGATGGCTTCTGAAAGCGGCACCAGTTGACTGGCGACTGTTGGAACGCAAGACTGTATTTATTACCACTTGGTCCAATTACTTGTCTGACTGGCGATACCCTGTCGAACGTTAACTCCCTGAAAGATTCTGCTCTGCCGTTCGCGCCATGCCTTCCTTGTTTCTCGCCATCCTTCTGCACGACGTCGGGCGCGGCGCGATCGAGCAACGAGTTCACCATCTTCGTCGAAGAAGTAAAACCGCACGGATCTTTCGGCTTTGCAAATCGTCGAGATAGGCTCGCAGCGCTTCCTTGCCTGAAGTCTCGTACATCGCAGCCGACTTTTCGGCTTCCATCGGCATGATGCTGTGAAGCGTCACCTGCCAGCGGTCTTCGTAAAAGCGCGCGAGGATCGAAGACGTCTCGAGCGACGTACCCACCAGCACGATGATCACGAGAAAGCAGAAGAAGATTTTGAGAAAAAGAGTTCGCATTGATTGTCAGGCTCGGTGACGGAGCGGGAGCGCATACAGGTAGCCGATGCCGCGAACACCTTTGATTCGATCGGTGCCGTCCGCGAGTGGTCCAATCTTTTTGCGGAGATTGCAGACGTGAGTGTCGATGCTGCGATCGAACGGTGAAAACTCACGACCGAGAATGTCGCGCGTCAGTTTTTCGCGATTAACAACCTGGCCGGCGGCGCGCATGAGAGTTTCGAGCAGATCGAATTCAACGGTCGTCAGGTTCACGAGTTGATGACCGTGACGAACAACACGAGCGCCGGAGTCGAGTTCGATATCGCCGATGCTGATGGTTGAAGCATCCGGCGTCCTGGGTTGCTGCCCGCTGGGCTTTGCGCGTCGGAGGATTGCGCGGATACGTGCGGCGAGTTCGGGAGGGCTGAACGGCTTCGGAAGATAATCGTCGGCGCCCATCTCGAGCCCAAGCACTCGATCGAGCGCATCGCCGCGCGCAGTCAACATCAGCACCGGCATCGGCGACTCGGCCCGGATGCGACGCAGCACATCGAACCCACTCATCTCCGGCATCATCACGTCGAGCACGACGAGCGCGTACTCACCCGAGAGGGCTCTTTCGATCCCCTGCGCGCCGCCGTTTACCGCATCGATCTGAAAACCTTCGCGTACGAGAAAACGAGAGACAAGGCTACAGAGCTCGACGTCGTCGTCAATCACGAGAACGTGTTCCGAAGTTTGGGCGGTTTGAGTTTCCATAAAGCTTAGACCTGCATTTTAGTTCGCTTATGCAGAGCGCACAGTCAAGAAGTGTCAAGTTTGATCAGATTTGGAGTGCGGCGGCTTGACGCCGCTTTAGGTTCAATCGCGCATGACTAACAAAGCGGCGTCAAGCCGCCGCACTCCAAATCCTGTCTACCAGGTTTTGCGGATGGGGTGGGCTTCGGTGTTGAAGACCACCTTATCGAAATCGAGCGTGCTCGACGGTGAGAAAAGCAGGTAGAAATACTTGAAGGTTTCCGCGAATAGAAAACTCTGCATAGAATCAGTCTTCTCTTTAGTGATTACACTCTTCAACGCTGCGTAGCCTTCCTCGGTGCGGCAGTGTTTCACAAAATCTCGCCAGAGCTTCTCACCCATCAACAGGTACTTCGGATCTTTCGTGTAGCGATAAAGATAGTAAGTTGATTCAACGATCTCCGGACGCAGCGGATAACCAGGCGACGTGATCTTGCGCGCCCGATAATCAAACTCTTCCGGCTCGATGCCGGCATGATTCCACATCCTGAACGACGAGTCCTGCAAGCGCTGCGCTCGTTTCAAATCACCCGACAACGCCAGTACCGCGGGAAAAAACGCGTCGAGAGCGCCGTACGTGGTCGCACGTCGCGCGCCCGTGTTCATGTCGGCGTGGCCGTACCAGAGTCGTATTTTCGTGGCTGATCCCATACTCATCCGCCAGATATTTATTGATCGCTGACAATACTCTCGTCCCACATTTGTTTGCAGTCCCGATCGCCGAAGAGCACCGAGCATTTCAGAAGGTACTCGTAGTAACTATCGATGGCGCCGCTGATGTGACTGTCGGTGTTGGTCCAACTTCCTGTCTCCACGTTGATCCACTCACCAACCAGACCGATCTTCGAACGGCGATTGTAGGTTTCGACGAGCGCGCGTTTCGCCTTCTCTAAAAAATACAGGCTTGCCGGTGAGTTTGCTGAGCGTGCCAAATTCGATAATCAGAGTTCCGGTCTCGGCCGGATTGCTTACCGGTTTACTCACTTTGCCCGTCTTGAGATTGACGTAGCGATACGGCATACCCGTGGGCGAATTGAATACGGGCAACAGTCGATTGCCGAGATCTTCGGCGAGGTTCAGGAATCGCTTATCGCCGGTGAGTTGATAATTTGTGAGCAGCCCGCCGAGCAGCCTGATCGTGATCTCGAAGTTTTGCACTTCGATGTCTTTATCAAAGGAGAGATTGTCGAGTATGTACTGTTTTGTGGACGCGGCTTCATCGTCCAGCTCCATGATGATCATCGTGTCGAGCGAATCGACAGCCGTCATCAGGAGCGGCTGCGGATACCAATCATGATGCGTCTTTGATAGTGGTTTGAGATCGTCATGTCCCCAGGCGTATTTCTTGTAACCATTCCACGCGTGAAGAAACTCCGCTTTCACTTCAGCCGCGAGTTGCTTTGGCTGCTGCGCGACGGCGGTTAAGGGGAGGAGCAGGAGCAGGATTATTGTTTTCATAGTTTGTTGAAAGAGTTTCCTCGCAAAGGCGCAAAGGCCGCAAAGAAAAACCATCCGAGCTGCCGAGCATCTTCCCTTTGCGGCCTTTGCGGCCTTTGCGGCCTTTGCGGCCTTTGCGCCTTTGCGCCTTTGCGAGGAAAACCCATACCCGGGTCCGTCGATCCATGGAGTTTCAGGAAAGTGGGATTATAGCCGTATTGAGCTTTTTAATTCATTCGATAAACGAAAATCGCGGAGTGCCCGGATGGCAGAGTGGGTCTCAGAACTCTGTTTTCTTTCAGCTTCTTCATGTACAAATTCATAGTTTCGTGCTACTACTGGCCGACCGGAGAACATGGCCTTCGGCTTCGTGCCTTAACCCTAAAGACCGAGCGTGGGGAAATCGGGAACGGTCTCAATTACCCCCGCATTGGTAGACTGACTACCTTGGACCAGCTTGCTTCATCAATCGAGCGCCGCAGGATGCGCCGGCTCAGAGTAAAATGCGAAGTTGAGCTTGTCGCCGATCTGTCTCTACTGGACAGCGACGTTCAGAACTCCGGCTCTTCGCTCGTCTTTCTCGGCCGCACGCACGATCTCAGCGCCGGCGGTCTCGGAATGGTCCTGCCTTCGACAATCATCGACGAGAGATTTTGCACGGGAACCAACCGCCTGAATCTTTCGCTCCATATTCCGGGCGGAGTCATCAGCCTGGAAGTTAGTCCGGTGAGATGTGAGCGATTGGTCGGCGCGTACGCAGGCCAGGGTTATCTGCTCGGCACCAGGATTACGAACGTTGATAACCAGGCGCAGTTTCAGCAGTATCTCGAGACAGTTTCGGGCGCCAAACCCAAGCAGATGGCTGATAACTAACCAGGAATTTCCTCGCAAAGGCGCAAAGACGCCAAGAAGGAATTGAGTTTTTCTTTGCGCCTTTGCGAGGAAAACTATTCCGCCTGCTTCAGAAAATCCTTCGTCTGCGGATCTTTCGGCGCTTTCAGCACTTCCGCTGTTGGTCCATGCTCCACCGCGTACCCGCCTTCCATGTACAGAACATGATCCGCCACGCCGGCGAGAAATCCCATCGAGTGGGAAATGATGATCATCGTGTGACCTCGATCGATAAACTTCCGCAAGAGCGTGCGCAAGCTGTGTATACGTCGTGGATCGAGCGCGCTCGTCGGCTCGTCCAGCAACAGCAACGCCGGATGCATCGCCAGCGCGCGAGCGATCGCGACCCGCTGCTGCTCGCCGCCCGATAGTGACCCCGGATATCTTCTCGCCGCCTGTTTCAGCCCGATAGACTCCAGCAACTCATAAGCTTCCGTCTCGGCTTTCTTTTTCGGCGTGTGCAGCACGTGCACCGGAGCCTCGATGATGTTTCCAATCACCGAGAGATGTGGAAAGAGATAAAAGTGCTGAAAGACCGTACCAACCTTTAGCCGCAGATCCTTGACCCTCTTTCGATAATCGGCGGGACTTAAACCTGCTTCAAGACGTACGTTGTCACACTCGATCGTGCCGCCGTTGATCGTCTCCAAACCGTTGAGACATCGCAGCAGGGTCGACTTTCCACTGCCGGAAGCGCCGATCACTCCAAGCACGGTCTTCGGCGGCACTTCGAGGTCGATCCCTTTCAGAATCTCGTTGTCGCCAAAGCGTTTTCGCAAACCCGTTACTTTGATCACGCCGTCGCCTCCTGTTCAACGACGCGCTCCGTCGTTCGATCGCGCAAACGTCGTTCGAGCAGACGCGCGAGATGGGCCATCGGCAAACTCATCGCCAGATAGAACACGGACACTGCGAGGCCGAGCAGTAGAAACTGTCCTGAAGCATTGGCGAGTTCGCGATAAGCCGTCGCGAGTTCCCACACGGAGATGGCGAACGCCACCGACGTATCTTTAAACAGCGAGACGAAATCGTTTGTCATCGGCGGGAGGGCGATGCGAAACGCCTGGGGCATGATGATGCGTCGAAAGGCGAGCACCGGGCTCATGCCAAGCGAATAAGCCGCTTCCCATTGTCCGGTTGGAATCGCTTCGAGCGCCGCGCGATAGACTTGCGATTCGTAAGCCGCATAATTCAATCCGAGTCCGACGAGCGCCGTTAACCAACCCGGCATCGCAATGCCGATTACGGGTAGCCCGAAGTAAAGAAAGAGGAGTTGGACCAGGACGGGCGTGCCGCGAAAGAACTCGACGTAGAGCGTGCACAAAGCGCGGAGCCACGGCGGCCCTTTCCATTGTCCGACGGCGAGTGGGAGTCCGAGAACAACTGCGATCACCATCGAACCGAGAGCAATGAGAACGGTTACCGCCGCCGCGCGAGTAAGTCTCCAGAGTGCTTCGCCCCAGTTGAAAGAACTGCTGGTCGGAGTATATTCCTCAGCTTTTTCAGACTGCATTCCGGACCGGATCGGCGCCTGAAATTCGACTTGCGCGTCGTTCCAGAGGCCCCACTTTTTCAGGATCGTTTCGAGCGAACCGTCCAGGATGATCTTATTGATCGCTGCGTCGATCTCGGCTTTCAAAGCAATGTCGCCCTTGCGCAAGCCGATGACGTAGAGCCCGCGTGTGAACGGTGGTCCGGCAGGTTTCAGTTTCGGATTCGGACGCGCGTAGAAAGCCTCCGCGGGAACGTCCATCACGACCGCATCGATACGTTTCAACTCGAGATCGCGATAAGCGCCGACCGGATCGGCATAACTGCGAAGCGGAATACCCTGCTGTTGTAACAGGCGCGACGCGGCCGTGTTGCCGAGCGTTCCGACCGTCCGGTTTTTGCAGTCGTCGAGCGACTTGATTCGATCGTCGTCACGCCTGACCGTCAGTTGTAGTTGGAAGATGTAATAAGGATTGCTGAAGAGAATCTGCTGGGCGCGATCACCCGTAGGTTCGAGACCGTTGACGATCACGTCGAACGACTGGCGCTGCAGCGCGGAGACGAGTGTTTCCCAGTCGCTCGGAACAAACTCAGCACGCCGGCCCATCGCCTGGGCCAGGACGTCAACCATCTCTTTTTCGTAGCCGATGTAGCGATCGGGATTGGCGGGATCGGTGAAGACGTAAGGAGCGCCGCCGCTTGGGTCAGCTCCCCAGCGCAGGACCTGCTGCGCGCCGGCGGTGGTCCATAGCCACAAAAAAGCACAAAATGCACATAACAGCTTAGGTAAGAGGCGGGTGGTTTGGGTGGCTTCGTTTGGCAACGAGTGAGGATTCTAGCGGCTGATGGCTTTTAGGTCCAATTCGGCGCCGGGTGTGACGTCGGCCTTCAATACCGTTTCCATCTGCTTCAACGCATGGCGATTTTCTTCCTCGGTGTTTGAAACGACGCAGTCTGAGGGAATGAAGATTTTGAAGTCGCGCATGTAGGCGTCGTTGGCGGTGAAGAGCACGCAGTTGTTTCCGGCGATACCGGTGAGGATCAAGTTCTTTGTGCCAAGATGCGTGAGCAGAAGGTGCAGCGTGGTCGAGTAAAAGCCGGAGTGTTTCGGTTTCAGTACGAAATAGTCGTCGTCGTCAGGGACGAGCATTTCGACAAACTGTTTGCCACGCGCGTCGTTTTTCGTGCAGTGCGCAACGATCTTTTTGAAGTCACTCTGCCAGCGTCCGAAATTGTCGTTGACGTAGATTGAGGGAATGCCGGCCTCTTTGGCTCGCTTCTTCAGCGCCGCGATGTTTCGACCGGCGGGCAGCGCGAGTTGTAAAAGCTCTTCGCCTTCTTCGAAGTCAAAATCGTTTACTACGTCGATCAAAAGCAAAGCGGCGGCGGATTTGTCGGGCGCGGAGCCATGAAGATCTTCACTTTTAGCCGGCATTTAGCATTTCCCCTTGTGCTTAGTGCTTTGTGCTTTGTATTTTGTCGGTGCCGGGTACAAAGTACCAAGTACAAAGCACCAAGTACAAAGCACAAAGCAGACACCGAGGCCCCAACCAATGTGCACTGATCGCAGAGACTTCCTACGTTTGTCCGCCGGTTTGGCGGGCGCCACCCTCTTCGGCAGCTCCCTGGTCCATGCTCACGAAGAATCGTTCGAGCCGCCGCAGCAGGGCTCGCAGCCTGAACCGATTCGACGTTTGCGACGCATGACGGAGAACGTCGTTCCCATCACGCTCGAGGAGCGCAAGGGCCGCATCGAGAAGGCGCAAAGACTGATGCGCGAGCAGCGCATCGACGCGATCTATATCGAACCGGGCAGCAGCATGTTCTATTTCACAGGCATGCGATGGGGCACGAGCGAAAGAATGTTTGCAGTGGTAATTCCCGCGCGCGGCGAACTCGCGTGGGTATGTCCGAAGTTTGAAGAAGAGCGGGCGCGTGAGTTGATCCGTATCGGCACCGACATACGCACGTGGGAGGAAGACGAGAGCCCGTACAAGCGTGTCGCCGAGATCCTGAAAGATCGCGGTGTGCGCACGGGGACGGTCGGCATCGAAGAGCGCGTGCGATTTTTTCTGTTCGACGGTATCCGCCTCGCGGCGCCGGCACTGAAGTTTGTTGATGCAACGCCGGTTACCGCCGGCTGTCGCATGTTCAAATCACCCGCCGAAATCGCGCTCATGCAAATCGCCAACGACATCGCAATCGTCGCTTACAAAGCCACGCGCGACAGCATGACTGAAGGAATGACGCAGGGCGAGTTTGCCGGCAACTGCTCGGCTGCGTTTCGCGCACTCGGATCTTCAGGCGGGATCTTCGTCAGCTTCGGAAAGTACACGGCGTTTCCACACGGCAGCAGCACACCGCAGCGTCTGAAAGAAGGCGACGTGGTGCTGATGGATGGCGGCTGTAGCGTCGACGGATACCAGTCAGACATTACGCGCACGTTTGTGTTTGGCAAAGCCACCGATCGGCAACGCCGGATTTGGGATCTCGAACGTAAAGCGCAGGACGCGGGCTTTGCCGCGGCGAAGGTCGGCGCTCCGTGTGAAGCGGTTGATGTAGCGGCGCGAAAAGTGATCACCGATGCCGGTTTTGGTCCCGACTACAAGGTGCCGGGGCTCCCGCATCGCACCGGACACGGTATCGGACTCGACGGTCACGAATGGACCAACTTCGTGCGCGGCAACAAAATGCCAATCCAGCCGGGCATGTGTTTCAGCGATGAACCGACGGTCGTGATCTACGGGGAGTTTGGCATTCGACTCGAAGACTGTTTGTACATCACACCGGATGGGCCAAAGTTTTTCACAAAGCAGAGCGAGTCGATCGACGAACCGTTTTAATTGCCGATTGCCAATTGCCGAATGCCGATTTTAATACCTGGACACGAGGATAAATTGGCAATCGGCAATCGGAAATCGTCAATGGGACGGTGGGTTTTAGCGGCGACAATTCTCGCCTCGAGCATGGCGTTTATCGACGGCACAGTCGTCAACGTTGCGCTCCCGTTTCTTCAAACCAACCTCAACGCGACGGCGATCGGAATCCAATGGGTCGTCGAAGCGTATTCACTCTTTCTCTCCGCCCTCTTACTCGTCGTCGGCGCACTCGGCGACGCTTATGGACGCCGCCGCATCTTCAATATCGGCGTTGTCATCTTCGCGGTCGCGTCTGCTCTCTGCGGTTTCGCCGTTAACATCGAGCAACTGATCGCCGCTCGCGCGCTGCAGGGAATCGGCGGCGCCCTCCTGGTTCCGGGCAGTCTCGCCCTCATCAGTGCTTCCTTCAACGAAGCGGAGCGCGGCAGAGCGATCGGCACCTGGTCCGGGTTTTCAGCAATCACAACCGCGATCGGTCCGGTCCTGGGCGGCTGGCTCGTCGAACACTGGTCCTGGCGTGCGGCGTTTTTTCTAAACCTGCCACTCGCCGTCGCCGTGCTTTTGATCTCGGTTTCGAAAGTGCCGGAGAGCCGGGATAAAAGTAATCGAGGATCGCTTGACTGGCTCGGCGCTGCTCTCGCCACGATCGGACTCGGCGGCCTGGTGTACGGCCTGATCGAGTCTCCACGTCTGGGTTTTTCAAACTGGCTGGTCCTGTTGACGCTGATTGGCGGTGCTGTTTGCCTGGCGCTCTTCGTCGTCAACGAAGCAAGGGCAAAGAACCCGATGGTGCCGCTCGGACTGTTTCGCAGCCGAGACTTCTCGGGGGCAAATCTTCTGACCCTGTTTCTTTATGCAGCACTGAGTGGAATGTTCTTTTTCTTCACGCTCAACCTGATTCAGATCCAGGGTTACTCCGCGACTGCCGCGGGCGCTGCCTTGTTACCTTTTGTCGTGCTCATGTTTTCACTCTCGCGCTGGTCGGGCGGGCTGGTCGATCGGTTTGGCGCGCGTTTGCCTTTGACGGTTGGCCCGGTTATGGCCGCTGCCGGTTTCGTGTTATTTGCCGTTCCGTCACTCAGCGGAAATTACTGGACCAGTTTTTTCCCGGCGGTATTGGTGCTCGGACTCGGAATGGCGATCAGCGTGGCGCCCCTCACGACCACCGTAATGAGCGCTGTTGGTGAGGAACAGGCGGGGGTGGCGTCTGGGATCAACAATGCCGTATCACGTACGGCCGGGTTGCTGGCGATAGCGGTGTTTGGGGTGGTGATGTTGCACGCTTTTAGTCAAAGACTGGCCGTGCGGCTGGATGAGATTCAGTTGGACGATCAACTGAAACATACGGTTTATGAGCAACGCGTCAGGTTAGCGGGTCTCGAGTTGCCGTCAACTCTCGACGCCGCGGCGCGGGAGAAAGTAAAAGGCGCGGTAGCCGATTCATTCGTGTACGGTTTTCGCGTAATCATGTTTATCTCGGCGGCACTTGCACTGGCGAGCGGCGCCAGTTCGTGGTTCTTCATCAGAAAGTCATCCCTGGCCCGGACCAAAAAGCAGCGAGACTAGCCAGACGAGGACAAAAGCTGCTGCCGCCACTACCGCACTCAAAAGATAGATCAGCGATGTTTCGATCACTTCGGAACACTTTTTTTCATTGATCATGGGGAGATTCCTCTTTGGAGTGCGGCTGCCTGACGCCGCTTTGTTCTCGATCTCGCAATTAAAGGTTAAAGCGGCGTCAGGCCGCCGCACTCGAAGTCTGCTTCGTTGCTCGCACTCAATGCTTGCATTACAATCACTGCGCCTAACGACTTGTTTTTAATTAACTCGAGTTGAGCTTTCCGAGCGTCCGAATCTTAGTGTGAAGGTCCCGGCAAGTCCTCAGGCCGCACTCAAGAATTCCTCAAAGATATTTCTCAAGGCCGGTTTTATGGGTCAACAGGATAATCACTGCTATGAATTCGGTCGTTTCCGCCTCAAGGTGGCGGAACGCGTCCTGTTGCGCGAAGGCGAACTCGTTCCACTCACACCAAAGGTTTTCGACATTCTCGTTACGCTCGTCGAACACGGCGGGCAGGTCGTCGCCAAAGACGATCTGATGAAGCGTGTCTGGCCAAACACTTTTGTCGAAGAAGGAAATCTGACTCAGAACGTTTCACTTTTGCGAAAGGCATTAGGTGAAACTCCGGGCGGCGCTCAGTTTATTGAAACCGTGCCCCGCCGCGGGTACCGGTTTGTCGCCGACACGAACGAAACGTGGAACGACGAAAACATTCCCGCCGGCAACGGTCACAGGGAAGTCGAGACACTTCCCGTTGAAGTCGCCGCTGAAACACCAGCTCCGTCCGTTCCGATTTCCAGCACTACCAACCAGCCCTTTGCGTTGAGGAGAACTCCGCTATTCGCGATGCTGGCGGGCGTCGTCGTGATTGGAATAATCGGCGTTGTCTATTTCACCGGCGCGGGAAAGGCCGGGAACCCATCGGCGATTCAGTCGATCGCGGTCCTGCCTTTTATTGACGAGTCTTCGGATCCTGATGCGCAGTACATCAACGACAAGATTGCCGAAAGCCTTATTAATAGTCTTTCGAAGTTGCCACAGTTACGGGTGGTCCCGCGGAGCGTTGTCGCCGGTTACAAAGGCAAGGAGATCGATCCACGCAAGGTGGGGCAGGAGTTGAATGTGCGAGCGGTAGTTACCGGGCGCATGCGTCGCCACGGTGACATCATCACGATTCAGGCCGATCTGATTGATCTCGAAAATGTTGCTCAACTCTGGGGCCAGCACTACGATCACAAACTTTCTGACGTTCTCCTCGTGCAGGACGATATCTCGCGCGACATCTTCGAAAACCTGCGCTTGAAGTTGAATGTCGAAGAGAAGAAGCAGCTCGAAGCCTATGGGCTTTATCTGAAAGGCCGCAACGCCTGGAACAAACGCACGGGTGACGCTTTGCAACAGGCGATTGAGTTTTTCAATCAGGCGATTGCCAAAGATCCGAATTACGGCGCTGCGTATGCCGGACTTGCCGACTGTTACAACATGCTCGTGGTTTACGGTAGGTTGACGCCCAGGGAAGGGTTTCCGAAGGCGAAGGAAGCTGCGACCAGAGCGCTCGAGATCGACGAGAGCCTCGCCGAGGCCCACACGTCGATGGCTTTTATAAAGTTTCGCTGGGACTGGGATCGCACGGCGACGGAACGTGAATTTCAAACAGCGATCAAGCTCAAGCCCGCGTATGCGCCGGCGCATCAGTGGTACAGTTCGTATCTTGTGGCGGTTGAACGTTTTGATGAAGCAATTGCCGAAGCAAAACGAACGCAGGAACTCGAGCCGTTTTCGTTTGTGGCCAGTTCACATCTGGGTTGGATCTATTATTTGTCAGGCCGGAATGACGAAGCGATCGAGCAGTGCCGTAAGATTCTCGAAATGGATCCGAATTCATTTCCCGCCCGGCGTTATCTGGGTCTCGCTTACGAAGCCAGGGGAATGTATGCAGAGGCGATTGCCGAGTTTCAGAGAGGCGTGCAACTTTCGGGGAGTCCATTGATGCTCGCGCTTCTCGGGCACGCGTATGCTGCGTCAGGAAAAACCGCTGAAGCTAAACAAGTGCTCAGTGATTTACAGCAAGTGAAGGAACAACGATACGTCTCGCCGTACACAGTGGCTGCGATTCATGCCGGACTCGGCGATCAGGATGAGGCGTTCAAGTGGCTGGAAACAGCGGTCGAAGAGCGCGACATCTGGTTGATGAATCTCAAAGTGGATCCGGTATTTGCAAAACTTCGTTCGCATCGAAAATTCACCGATCTTCTCGCTCGCATTCGTCTCCGTCCGTAATTAAACGCTGAAAGCGTTGGCTAATGTCAGCCCAGGGTTGTTTCAACCCTGGGCGTGAAACATCCATCTGAGATCAACGCTGAAAGCGTTAGACATGGGCGGCACAACCCTTTCAGGGTTTGAACGAACTTGGCAATTATGTCCCCAGGGTTGAAGCAACCCTGGGCTGACATTAGCCAACGCTTTCAGCGTTGAGACAAACCAATGGGCTGAAATTAGCGAACGCTTTCAGCATTCACACAATCCATCAGCCACGCTCCGTCTGAAGTCAGACAGAACTGAAATCAGCGCCGCAGTTGATCTAAAGGCACTCATGCGATAAAAGTATCCCCACGCTTTTTGCACTTTCCCCCAACTTAAAACTCGACTCGGGTCGAGACCGACAGATCAATTCAACATCGCACAGTTAATCTCACGTAACACAATTGTTTTTTGCGGAGGCAAGTATGGGCGAACGAGTTAAACGTGTAATCGAATTAATGCAGGATGATCCAAGCCGCGACTTTACGCTCGGCAAGATGGCCGAATCCGTCAATCTGTCGCCACCTTATTTTTGTTATCTCTTCAAGACGATCACCGGAGTTCCTCCCGCAAAGTATTTGAAAACACTCCGCATGCAGCAAGCCGCAACACTGCTCACTACAACGTTTCTGAGTGTCAAAGAGATCGTGAGACGCGTTGGTCTAACTGATGAGAGTCACTTCGTCAGAGACTTCAAACGTCTGTACGGTGCAACACCAAGCGAATATCGAAATGGTGCTCTGCTTTCTTCAGACCCAGGCAATGAACAAAACAATTTTCGAAATTGGCCGAATCGTAAGATCGGCCAATGAAAAATTCTTGCATCTTGAACGCGACTCATCTAGTGTGTCGCCTGCAACGCAACGTGGGTCCTCGCTCTTGATTCCAGCCTTCAACGGAGTCGCTAACAGCAAGTGAAACACTAAGAGGGTTCTCCTGATCTACTAATCTAGATCTAACTTAAGAAACAGTACGAAAGCGGCTAGTAGCAGTCTGCCTTTTTAAGGCTTCAGGGAGCAGATCGATGAAAGTCTTTGCTGCTGGGGCTCATCGCTCCAGTTCAGTCCGTAGTGTGTCTCAAATCACTCGCAAGTTGTTGTGTATAGGCGTTTTCGCCGGCCTGGCGTTTTTCAGTCAGGTCGCTGTATCCGCGAGTTCAACTCTCTCGGGAGAGATCGCCGGAACAGTTATGGACCAGTCCGGCGCAACTGTAGGCGGAGCAACGATCGTGTTGTTTGGAGCCGCGGGACTCGAAGCGCAACGCGCGTTTACGGATCAACATGGGCGCTTCACACTTGAAAAAGTTCACGCCGCTGATTACGTCGTTCGCGTGCAAAAAAGCGGCTTTCGAGAACTGCGGCGTGTGGTGCACGTCACGCCGGGCGAGAGTTTGCAATTACAGTTTCAGTTGAACGTAGCGTCGATACTCGAGACGGTTACGGTGACACCTGCACGCGGTCAACCGCTGGAGTTGTTCAATGTTCCGCAGTCTCCCGAGGTCGTTACGGACGTTGAAATCGCGCGGCGTTACGCGAACATTTTGCCGCAGGCACTGCGTGATGTTCCGGGCGTTCACATTCAGCAAACTACGTCAGGACAGGGCTCGCCTTTCATTCGCGGACTAAGCGGGCAACAGGTGGTCCACCTGATCAATGGCGTTCGCTTCAACAATGCAACCTTCCGCCCCGGCGCCAATCAGTACACCGCACTCATCGATCAAGACTTCGCGGATCGGATCGAGATTGTCCGTGGACCAGGTTCGACGCAATACGGTTCCGATTCCCTCGGCGGCACTGTCAACGTTCTGACTCGTGCGCCACAGGGCTCCGGCACTTTTGCGATACAGGGTGAGGTCAATACTTACTTTGCCAGCGCCGATCTCTCGGCCGGTCTTTCGACAAACATCAGCGGCGGGGCAGCGAATTGGGGTTTTGTGCTTGGCGCTTCGGGAAGGCGAACTCAGGATCTGCGCACCGGCGGCGGCGTTGATTCTCATTCCGTTGTCACTCGTTTGCTTGGGATTTCGTCGAAGTTTTTAGGCGATCGACTCCAGGATACCGCCTATGGACAGTACAACGCGGACGCGAAGTTTCAGTTTAGAGCGTCTGATGCCGACGTTTTCTCGTTTGAGTATCTAAGAGGAACACAGCTCGGCCTTCGTCGTTACGATCAGTTGGACGGCGGTATCGGTAACCTGCTCAACAGTTTCGATCCGCAGGTGCTCGACTTCTTCACCGCGCGTTACGACCGTGTCGGGGCTGGTCCATTCGATTCCGTCTCGGCGACTTTTTCTTACAACGGGCAGCGCGACGATCGCCGCTCGCAAAGTATCAACAACGCGCAGGGACTGCGTTCGCGAATCAGCGACGAATTCAACCTGACGCGAGCTTTTGGCTACCAGGCACAGGCCACCACGCGCGTGAAGCGCAGTCATTCGCTCACGTTTGGCGCGGAGTTTTACGACGAACGTATTACGTCACGAAAGCAGGACTTCAGTTTTAGTAACGCCACCCTCGCGTTCACGAATGTCGCGGACGTCCGGCCGCGTTTTCCGAACGGATCAAACTATCGAACACTCGGCATCTTTGCGCAGGACGTCGCTTCGCTTATTCCGCAAAAACTGACTGCGCACCTCGGCGTTCGTTACAGTCTCTTCAACTACCGCCAGTCGTCTGTAGACAATCCGCTCGATGCGAGTGGACGGCCGACCGTGCCGAACGTCGAAGAAAAATTCGACGACCTGACTTTCAACACCGGAGTCACGTTTACGATCAACCGCCGTCTCAACCTGACGGCAAACGTGAGCCGCGGCTTTCGCGCCCCGAACGTAAATGATTTTGCGGCGACGGGACTTTCAGGTTTGGGCTTTGAAGTTTCCCCGGATGAAGGTGTTCGTCTCGGTGGCTCTACCGGCACGCTCGACAGTTCGCGACGGCTTACCAACACACGCGAGCTCGAGCCGATCAAAGCCGAGCAACTGTACAGCTACGAAGTCGCGCTCCGGTTTCTGGGTTCGCGCTTCAGTGGGGGTGTCGCCGCGTTTGATTCGGAGATCTCGAACCTGATCGAACGGCGTACGCTTCTGCTTCCGGCGGGCGCTGTCGGACAACTCGTTGGTGGCCAACCAATCATCCGGCAGGATGAAACGGGCGCGGTCTTCACTTCCTTATCAAACTCGGCGGTTTTTGTGCGTGCGAATGCGGCGAAGGTGCGCTTGCGTGGTGTCGAGGGAAGTTTCGCTTTCAAGTTGCGCCAGGATCTGACAATCAACGCTAATACTTTTTACGTCCGTGGAACTGATCTGCGCACCGGTTTGCCACCTTCACTCGAAAACGGTATCCCGCCCGCCACGGGCTTTGCGGGTATCAAGTGGGAGCGCGCCGGATCGCCGTTGTGGGTTGAGCTGTATTCCAACTTCGCCGCACCGCAGCGACGTTTCTCCGATAACGACATCTCGCAGGCGCGGATCGGCGGCTTGCGCACACGCGAAGAGATCGCGGGATTTTTCAACGGCGGCGCCGTCGCGCGCGGCCTCGTTCGCAACGGCATTCTCATTCCGACGGGTGAAACTCTTGCCCAGGTTCAATTGCGTGTTCTTGGACCAGGGCTTCAGCCGAAAGTTTTGTTCACTAAAAATCCGGGTTTCGCGCTCTTCAACGTGAGGGGCGGATTCAGGATCGGCGAACACTCTTCAGTCACCGTCATTCTCGAAAATCTTTTAGACAAAAACTACCGCACGATGGGCTCCGGTATCGACGGTCCGGGCACAAATGCGGCGGTGCGATATTCGTTCAGTTTTTGAAGGAGCCAAGAAATGAAACAACTGTTGATGATGTCAATTTCGTTTGTGCTGGCGGCGTTCATCTCCCTCGCGACGTACAACGACACCTTGAGCGGATCACAAACCGCGGCGCCCGAAGCGGAGGGCATCGCGCTCAATCTAACTGCGAGTGGTGACCTGCCCGGAATGAGCAGAGTGACGTTGCAGCGAGATGGCTTGAACGTGACCGGCGGGACCTGGCGCATGACCGTGTTGCCGCAAAATGCGGACGCGTCGTCAAGTGAACGTGGCGTGCTGACCGGCACGATCAGCGGCGGAACGCTGACACTTACCGCGGAAGGTACCCTCGCCTCCGCGTCCGAACTACAAATTTCAATTCAGAGCGGCACTGCTGACTTTTCTGCCGTAACTTCCGGCACCGGCACGATCAACATCACGTCGAGCCCGGAAAATCCATCGCAGTTGAGCGGCACGTTGGTCCTCAATTTCTAACAAATTTAATCGCGGCAAATTGGCGTACCCCACGAAAGGAATCGATCCATGTTTCGCAGAATGACCCCCAATCCCCGAAGAACGGTGACCTGGGTTTTGATCATGAGTTTGTGGCTTCAGGTGATCACGCCGCCAGTGATGGCGGCGCCCTCCGGCCCATCCCCCATTGTCGGCGCAATCAATCGGGCGCCCGGCCGGGTCATGGCTACGCTCGCATTGCTCGAGCAAAGTCTGGTGACTTTTTTGCGAGCGACGCTTACGCCGCAGGAAAACTGGAACGTCGTGCTCACGCCTGTGAACGCGGAGTTTAAAGACTATGCGGGTCTCGATTATCACCATTCCAGCCGCAAGCTGATGCTTTCGGCAAACACGCCCGCCGGTCTGCCGCACAACTTTGAAACGATAGCGGCTGATGGGACCAGGTCCGCCTTTTCAAACGTGGCTGGACTCGACGGCGAACTGCTGATCGCGACGAGTCGCGATGAGGGCCAGGGAATGAGCCTCGGCGGATTTGTCGCGGGTGATCTGTTTACGAGCACAGGTGTGCCGGGAGCGATCGCAAGAGTGAACGCATCCGGCGCGACGGTGCAGAACCCGTGGGTGACGCTTCCGGAAGAAACGGGCGCCATCGGCGGCCTGTACCTGGATCGCACCGGTGTGTTCGGCGGCGATCTGATCGCCGTAACGACGACGGGCGGTGTGTGGCGCGTAAATGCCGCGGCCGAAGTCACGAAAGTCGCGAGTTTGGAAACGCGTCTCGCGGGTGTCACTACAGTTCCCGACGATCCGGATCGCTATGGTCCATGGTCCGGAAGGATCCTTGCGGGCGCAAAAGATCTGTCGCTTGTGTACGCCATCAGCGCGCTCGGCGAAACGATCTCGTTGCCACTCGACGTGCAGCCGCATGACATCGACATCGTGCCGCCCCAGGAAAATTTCTTTGCAGTAGACGGCGCGGGTCAAAAGATTTGGGGCGCGAGCGACGGCGCTTTCGCTGGAATCATCGGCGACATCCTCGTGACGCAGAAGTCGCCCGGTGCGATTAAGAGACTGCGCTGGAACGGCATTGAATTTATACCTTCACCGCTCGCAAGCGCGGCGGAATTCAGGCAGGTGACGTTTGCTCCTTCGGGCATCGATCCGATTCCGGCAGTCAAACAGTTGTACGACAAGATCGCGGTGGTGCGACATAGCGTTACGTTGCTGAACAGCGGTCGCGTCGAAGGTTCGTTGTGGCAGTTGTTGCCGGAAAGCGTAACCCTTGATGGCACTGACACCATCACTACAGATCTGCTCGTTCCGGGCACCCCGGTCGTCCTGCACAGCGCTCCGGCAACGTACGGCGGCACGTTAGTCGGAACTGAGAATCCCCTCCCGAACGACTACACGATCACGATCAAGGGCAGTTCGCTGTTGCGTCACGTGGTGGCGCGCACCAACCCGATCGAGTTGGAGAATGTCAGCGCTCCACCGGCGCCTGCCGGCACGCGCGACGTTGCGATCAGTCAGGCGGGCGGATCGATTGGTGATCCCGCGACGCTGCGCAATCTATCGATTGGCGGCAGCGCCGGCACTGTGATCGTGCCGCCTGGAACTTACGGCAGCTTCAGCGCCACGGGAAGAAACGTGCTCGTGTTTGGTGATGCGAGCTCAGAGACGCCCACGATCTACAACCTTGAAGAGCTGACCCTCTCGGGCAGCAGTGAACTGCGTCTGGCTGGTCCAATCGTACTGACGGTGAAGAACCGTGTGACGTTGACTGGTTCGACACTCGGCGCGGCTGACGATCCCAAGCGTTTGTTGCTGAAAATAGCGACTCCGCTGTCGGATGCTGCAGATGCGTTGAAGGTGAGTGGCAAGTCCGTGCTTTACGGTATTGTGCGTGCGCCGCAGGGAACGATCACGATCGAAGGTTCGGGTCGTGTGCGCGGCACGGTTTCCTGCAACTACCTGTTCATAAATGGCAACGGCGTGTTGCAGATCACCGAAGCCGACCTTCCGCCGCCCCCCGTGAACCGTCCGCCGATCGTGGACGCCGGTGGCGATCAATCGATTACTCTCCCCACTAATTCAGTCAGTCTCAACGGAACCGCCAGCGACGACGGTTTGCCGCAGGGAAGTGTGCTCTCACTGCAATGGAGCAAAGTGAGTGGACCAGGTTCGGTCGTGTTCAGCGATCCGACGAAAGCGATCAGCACGGCGACGTTTACAACCGCCGGTGAATACGAGTTGAAGCTGACTGCTTCGGACGGTCAGTTGAGCGCCAGCGATACGTTGAAAGTAACGGTGGTGCCGGACAATAAACCGCCGACGGTTGATGCCGGTGTCGATCAGACCATAGAGATACCCGAGCCGGCCTTGTTGAAAGGCGTGATCACTGACGACGGCCGGCCGACCGGCGTCACGGTGACATCGACCTGGAGTGTCTCGAGTGGACCAGGACCAGTCGTATTTGGCGATGCCAGTGCGCCTGTGACGACGGCGTCCTTCACGGTTCCGGGTCTCTACACCTTGAAGCTGACGGCGACCGACACCGAGTTCACCGTGTCTGACGAAATGCAGGTGACGGTGCTGTTGAACCAGCCTCCAACTGCCAACGCCGGACCGGATCAGGTAATCACCCTCCCGAGCGCGGCGACGATGAATGGAACCGCAACCGACGACGGTTTGCCGCGTGGCTCGTCACTCGAAACGATCTGGAGTTTTGTGAGTGGCCCGGGCGCGGTGGTCTTCCCCGATTCGACCGTGCTGAACGCAACCGCCATCTTCGCGATACCGGGAACATACGTGCTTCGTCTGACGGCGTCTGACGGAAAACTGAGCGCGAGCGACGAGATGACCGTCGTCGTTCAACCGAAGCCATTCGCGGAACGCACCTACACGTCCGACGCGGACTTCGATCAGGGCACGAACTTCAACGTCGTGCACGACGTCGCTAACCAGTTGCAGTTGGATCACACCGCGCGTGAGTTTGACTTCCTCTGGGTGGCAGTCTCTTCGAAAGGTACGATCGTCAAGATCAATACCAAGACCGGACAGGTCATCGGAGAATACTTCACCTCGCCGAGCGGCCAGCCGAAGGATCCTTCACGCACGACCGTGGATCTAAACGGCAGCGTTTGGGCAACGAATCGCGCCGGCAACAGCGTGGTCCACATCGGTCTCGTCGAAAACGGACAGTGTGTGGATCGCAACGCCAACGGTCTCATCGAAACCTCGACGGGCTTCAACGACATTAAAGCCTGGACGAATGCCGGTGGCGCAAACACCAACGGCGGCGTTTCAACCGCGGCCGATGAGTGCATCATTCACTACACGAAGGTCAATTCGTTTGGCACACGCCACGTGTCGGTCAACAAAGACAACGACATCTGGGTGAGCGGCACGAGCGGCCGTCGCTTCGATCTCGTCGACGGCATTACAGGTCAAATCAAACGCGCTGAACCGACTGTTGGTTTTGGCGGCTACGGCGGCTTGATCGATCCCGCGGGCGTGATCTGGTCGTCGAACCCGATGCTGCGCTGGGACACGAGCAAGCCATTGACCGGCGCCAACGGCACCAACTGGACCGGTTTCAATCATCCGAGCTACGGCCTCTGTATCGACAGTGGCGGCAACGTTTGGAACACGTCGTTCGGCAACGGGCAAATCAGGAAGTTTGCGCCAAACGGCACCGTCCTCGGCATCTTCAATCAGGGCGATGCGTTTGCACAGGGGTGCGTCGTCGATAAGAACGATCACGTCTGGGTAGCGCACTCGCTAAACCGCAGCACCGTTGGCCACTTGAAAAATGATGGCACGTATGTGGGCACCATAACCGTGCAGAGTGGACCGACGGGTGTTGCGGTTGACGGTGCAGGGAAGATCTGGGCCACGAATCACAACAGCCGTACCGTCTCGCGCATCGATCCGAATGCCGGACCGCTGGGACCGGATGGTGTGACTCGTATCGGCGCGGTTGACTTCACCACGATCAACCTCGGCGGCAGTCTCTATAACTACAGCGACATGACGGGCAGCACTTTGTCCGGCGTGCCGGACAATGGCACATGGGCGACAGTGTTTGACAGCGGCATAGTCGGCGCGGAATGGGGTCGCATTGGTTGGACCGCAAGCGTCTGCGGCGATGCATCGCTCACGATCTCGGTGGCGAGCAGTACGAATGGCACCACTTTCGGACCCGCACAGGTAGTTACGAACGGTGCGGATCCGAGTGTTGCTAATGGTCGCTTCCTGCGTATCGTAGTCAACTTCAAACGATCGGCGAGTGGTGAGTCGCCGATACTTTACGACCTGAGTGTGGGCACTGCCGGCTTCACGCTTCCGGTTGTGGGGAATGAACCTCCGACGGCTTTCGCGGGCGGCGATCAGACGGTGACCCTGCCGGATCTCGCGAAGTTGAGCGGCGGCGGTTGCGACGATGGTTTCCCCCGCGGCGCAAACCTGGCGTTGAACTGGTCGAAAGTCAGCGGTCCTGGCGATGTGGCTTTCACGACGCCGAATTCGCCGTTGACTGAAGCGAGCTTCACCGCGCCGGGCGAGTACGTGCTGCGTATCACGACTAATGATTCGGAACACTCCGCGAGTGATGAAGTTACCGTGACGGTGTTGCCTGCAAACCAGGCGCCCATCGTCAACGCCGGAGCAAATCAGACGGTCACGCTGCCGAACACTGTCCAGTTGAACGGCACTGTCGCCGACGACGGTTTCCCGGCGGGCGCAACGGTGAATACGTTCTGGGGCCAGGTAAGTGGTCCAGGGCCTGTCACCTTCAACGAAATCAATAATCCGGTAACGCGTGTGATGTTCCCGACCTCGGGTACTTACGTGCTGCGTCTGTCGGCGAACGACACACATCGCACCGGAACGGACGATATTCAAATAACAGTCAACGCCTCGCCGGCGCTTGCAGGCGCAACGTTGCAACTGGCCGCAGTGGCGCCTGGTCCATACGTGACGGGCACGCTGCAATCAGTGCGCGCAACCTTGCGCAACTCCGCGGGTACCCCGCTCGCTAACTTCGGCGTGGAGTTCACAGTTGCCGGACCAAACGCGACTGCCGGCAGCGGCAGCACGAATGCTTCCGGTATCGCTACGTTCAGTTATGCAGGCACGAATCCCGGTACAGACGTTGTCACGGCGATCGTGCGCAGCACTGCGACGGTCAACGTTAACGGCACGCCGCCGGTACAAATGGTCTGGACGCTCACACCGCAATCACCGCCGGTCACGCAGGGCGCTATCGGCGCACCGCTGAACGGCGCGTCAGTCACGGGCACTGTGCCGATCACCGTCGGCGCCGGTCAGACGCTGACGAATGCGAAGGTTGAATACTGGCCCGCCGCAAATCCGGCGGCGGTGACGACCCTCGTCGAAGGTGCTCAAGGTGGAGCAGGCACGACTCTCGCTACCATCGACACGACGACGCTTGCCAACGGCAACTACGTCGTTCGCGTGACTGCCACTGACGCAAACGGTAACGAACAAGCCAGCCAGGTAATGATCACCGTCACCGGCGAAAACAAACCCGGACGCATGACGGTTTCAGTAACTGACATGACCGTGCCGGTCAGCGGTATTCCGATCACGATTGAACGTCATTACGACAGTCTCGAGCGCAATCTGAACAAGGATTTCGGTTTCGGTTGGGCCCTCGAGATGTCCGGACCACGTCTTGAAGTCAGTCCGGATAACGACGTGACGATTACTGAACCGGGTACCGGCAAACGTGTGACCTTCCAGTTCACGCCAACGTCTTTCGGTTTCCCGTTCAGCTTCATGTTCCAGCCTGTCTACACGCCGGAACCCGGAGTGTTCGGCAAGCTGATTTCAAACGGTTGCGGTCTGCTCATCCGATCAGGTTCGGGAGTGGCTTGCTTCCTCTCGCTCGATATCACTTACAAGCCGACGGCTTTCCAGTACACCGATGCTTACGGTCGTGTGTACAACATGACCTCGACGGGAGAACTAACATCCCTCAAGAGGTCTCGACGGCAACACTTTGACGTTTGGTCCAAACGGGATCACCAGCAGCGCGGGTAACCTTAGTGTCGCCTTCACACGCGATGCGCAGGGCCGTATCGAGGAGATCAAGGATCCGAACGGTAAGATCTATCGCTACACCTACGATGCGAACGGCGATCTGGTGACCGTCAAGATGCCCGACATCGACCTTCCTTTGCGTTACGAGTACGACCCCGGTCACTTCTTCCGCAAAGGCATCGATGCGCGCGGTAATCCCGAAGCCACTACTGCTTACTTCCCGGATGGCCGTCTGAAGAGTGTGACGGACGCGATGGGTAAGACAACGAATTACACTTACGATCTCGTCAACAACACGACCACGACCATTCATCCGGACAACACGGGCAGCACTGTGCAGAAGTTCGACGCCAATGGATTGATGCTCAGCGAAACCGATCCGCTCAATCGCACGAGGACGTTGACGTATTTACCCAATCGTCTGAAGCGAACTGAAACGGATGCGCTGCTGAAGACCACGACCTGGGATTACGACGCGAACGGTCACGTCAAATCAGTGACGGATCCGCTCAGCAAGACCGTCAGCTACGTCAACAATTCGTTTGGCAATCCGGTTAGCTCTACGAACGAGATCGGCAAGATCAAGACGATGACGTATGACGCGGCCAACAACCTGACGCGAATTGCCGATGAGATGGGTACGAGCGCCGCGTTGACTTACAACGAGCGGGGCAATCCTCTCAGCTTCACCGACGGCGACGGCAAGACCACACGTTTCACTTACGATGCATTCGGCAATCCCGTGTCGAAGGTGGATGCGTTGGGTCGAATCACGTCGTACACCTACGACAACATGGGCCGAGTTTTGACGATGACGGATGCGCGCGGCGTGACGAGGTACACCTACGACGCGTTGGGTCGCCTGCTTACTACGACCGATCCGCTCAATAACGTCGAGACAAACCGCTACGATGCAAACGGCAATCGCATTGCGGTCATCGATGCGAGATCCGGACCACAGGGACCAGGACTCGCGCCACAGGAGGTAACCGAGTTCCAGACGACGTATGAATATGACGCTGCCAATCAGCTCATCAAGATTACGTACCCGGACAACACCACGGTCACCTTCACCTACAACTTCCGTGGCCAGCGAACGAGCGTGACCGATCAGCTCAATCGCACCACGACTTTCCGTTACGACGACGCCGGCCAGTTAATCAAGTTCATCCGTGCGGATGAGACCGAACTCACGTTCACATACGATGAAGTCGGAAGGATCAGGACTGCTACCAATGAGCGTGGCAAGACCACGACTTACGAATACGATCCAAACTGCGGCTGCCGCGATCGCGTGACCAAGATCATTACCCCTGACGGCAAGTCGGATACATATAAGTTTGACGACGCCGGCAGGAAAGTGGCCTTCATCGATGCGAATGGCCGTGAGACCACTTACACCTACGACGCCGCGCGATCGAATGATCCGTGCAACCTACGTTGACGGCACCACGATCGAGCGTACGTACGACAGTCTCAATCGCGTGCTGACTTCGAAGGATCAGGAAGGCCGCGTGCTCACGTACAGGTACGACGACGTCGGCAACATCCTGAGCGTGACCGATCCGAAGAGTCAGATGACTCAATATGGTTATGACGCCCGCAACAACATGGTGTCCATGACCAATGCAAACGGCCGTACAACTACCTTCGAGTACGACGCGCTCAACCGCATCATCAAGCGAACGATGCCGTTGGGGATGTCGGAGCTTTACACGTACGACCAGGTCGGCAACCCCGCGTCGCTGACCGACTTCCGTGGCAAACAGACGAACTATGAGTACGACGTTATGAACCGGCTCATAGCCAAGCGACCTGATGCGACTCTCAACGAGCCGAACATCACGTACACGTACACGGCCACGGGTCAGCGCAAGACGATGAGCGACGCCAGCGGCACGACTACTTACACGTACGACGCCCGCGATCGCCTGATTACCAAAGCGACTCCCCAGGGAGCGTTAACCTACACTTACGACGACGCGGATAACGTTGCTTCGATGCGTTCTTCGAACGCCGATGGAATCTCAGTCGATTACAGTTACGACGATCTCGACCGGTTGGAACGGGTGACCGACAATCGATTGTCATCGGGTGTAAATCAGTACACGTACGAGAGCATCGGACTTTTGAAGAGCGACGTACGGCCCAACGGCGTCAAGGCCGAATACACCTATAGCCCGATGAACGGGCTCGTCAATATCAAGCTCGACAAGGCCGGCAGCACTTTCGCCAACTATGCCTACACGCTTGATAAGACTGGACGCCGTTTATCGGTGACCGAGTTGAACGGCCGAACCTTCAACTATACTTACGACGAAGCCTACAAACTGACTCGTGAGGTGATGGCCGGCAGTGCCGATGCTACGAAGAACGGAACTGTCGACTACACGTACGATCCGGTTGGTAATCGTCTCTCGCGTATTTCCAATCTGCCGGGAATACCCTCGGCTAACTCCGGCTACGATGCGAACGATCGCCGTCTCGACGAGTCGTCTGACGCTAACGGCAACGCGCGCAATATCGCGGGTCGCAGTTACACCTACGACTTTGAGGATCGAATCCGCACTGCCGACGGCGGCGCCGTGCGGATCGTCTACGACGGCGACGGCAATCTCGCCGCGAAGACCGTGGGTGGTGTAACCACTCGTTATCTCGTCGACGAACTCAACCCCACCGGCTACTCGCAGGTGCTGGAAGAGATTGTTAACGGCGAGGTGCAGAAGCAGTACACCTACGGCCATACGATTATCAGTCAACGACAGAAGCTCAATGGCGTTTGGAACACGAGCTTCTACTCGATGGATGCTCACGGCAGCGTGCGCCAGTTGACCGATGCTGACGGCGTTGTCACGGACACTTACGAGTATGACGCTTTCGGCAAGTTGATTTCACAAACCGGATCGACTCCAAACGTGTATCTCTACACCGGCGAGAGATTCGATCCGGATCTTGGCCTGTACCATCTACGCGCGCGGCACTACAACCCCGATCGCGGCAGGTTCACTTCGATGGATCCGTTCGGTGGATGGATCGAAGATCCTTTGAGCACGCACAAGTATCTGTACGTCCATGCCGATCCGGTGAACTTTGTAGATCCGTTAGGCCTGGCGGCGGCTGCGGAACAGGGCGGATTGATGAGCATGATAATCCGGTTGATTCAGCCCTTGATACGTCTGGGTAGAGCGATCGCGTGTATTTTCCTTCATGCCGCATCGTGGATCGCCAGCTTCGTTAGCTTCTTCGCCTGGCTGGTTGTCCGGACCATTGCGGCGGCCATGAAGTTGGCCCACTGCGTCTGCAAACTCGGCAAGTATCCGCGCGGCAGAGGCCCATTACGCGATTGGTTGAGGGAAGCGCCCGATCTGTTGCAGGATGCTCTTGATTTCTATAACAATGCACCGGATTGGTTTGGGATCGATCCTGATAACGATCCTGTTCGACGCCGAACTCCCGCGGAGAATGATGCGTTCCGAGATTCGCCGAGCGAGCGCGGGCGTCGGGGTCACCACCCGCACGCAGTCAGTTTAGGTGGGCCTCCGGGACAAAGGTTGACTCCGACCGGTGAGCGCCGGAGAGGACCGAGAAACCCGAGGCATACCAGATGTGTCGAACTTTGAACGTCGACTCAGAAAGGAAATCGATACCTTCTGTACAAACAGGAAGATTCGGCTGTTCATATGACGGACCAGAGTCTGCAGGAATATCTCGAGTTATTAAAAAGTAAGGGGTGGACCGTTGAGTTGTGGGATGGTGCAACGGCGCCGGCTCTCGATCCATCGGTCACCCAGCGCTACCCGAGAATTCCTGCGGACTATCTGAAGTTTTTGCAGCGAGTGAAGTCGTGTGTAAACGCCGACGAGACAGTTTGGTTTCTTTGCCTTGACGATTACAACAAGACTAACCCGGATTCCGGCTGGGAATGGAATGCGATGGAACTGATCGACCTCGACGGAGATGACGATGAGGAGAAGGCGGAAGTTGTCGAGTTTTGGAATCGTCATATGCCTTTCATGTTTTCGGTCGGTGGGGAATATGGTTACCTGGCGTTCAGAGTAGTCGAGGAGCCAGTCGGCGCCGTGGTTGAAGGTTGGGAGGTTTTGACAGAAGCTTCGGAGCGTGCCAGGTCGTTTGAAGAGTTTATTCGTTTACACAGTGCTGCACTGCGGGGGGATGCAGATAACAAGTTTCTTGAATACGTGTGAATACCGTTATGACTATTAAAAGCTTATGCGTTTCTTTCATCGTGATCATTTGGGGCACACTTTGTTTCGCACAAGTGCCGCAAAAGAAAACCGAGCTGACTGTTGCCGATCGTGAGGCATGGCAGAAGGTGTTGCGGTGGCCGGTTGAATTGGATGAGCAGTGGCGACGCTCGCGGACCACCAACGATCGTGACCAAAGCGGGCTCGTGTTTCACAGCGTTGGGCCATGGGAATTACCTCGTGCAGATCGAGGTACATGAGAGTGCGTATCAGCCTCGCTATCTCTTCATGCACTACTCTGACGCGGGGAAACGCGGCGCAGTTGTTGATGCTCAAGACTTACAAGCGCGACAAAGAAGGGGAGATCTCAAGCAAAGTGTTGACCGAAGTCGAGGGCATCGCGAGTTTCGAGTCGAAAAGAAGCAACTTGTGTTTCATACAAGGGGCCGGGGAACGGGCGATTGCGGGTCCATTGTTCGATACAACATAACCGCAACACGCGCGATTCCGGCGGAAGCGCGTGCTCATGCCTGTTATAACGACTATTCACTGGGCGTCACCGATCCAAATCGTTGGGAAAAAGTCAGACGTTTGTAGAGGTTTTTCCCGCAAAGACGCAAAGACCCAAAGGCGCAAAGCAAGATCTTCGACTCCGGAGATTTTCCTTTGCGCCTTTGCGTCTTTGCGGGAGAAATACCTACAATTGAAGCCTCCAGGGAAAGTGGGTGATGGAATGAAAAGTTTAAGTCTGATGTTGCTCTTTGTTTTTGCATTTTCGATAAACGCGCAGGAAGGTCCGAGTGCCGCGGAGAATGCTGAAACGCTTCGTGCACAGTTGCTCGAGGTGCTGGCGAAACAGGACGCTTTGCGTAGTCGATTGGAGCAGTTGGAAGAGAGTATCAAACCCGAAAACATCGAGCGCTCGCTGGCCGGCGTCGGCTCGACGAGGCCGGAAGAATTGCGCGAGGCGCGACGTCGGCAGTTGACGATCGAAAGAGACGGCGTGTTGGCCCAACTGAAAACACTGGAGACAAGCCGTCAGCGTCTGGAAGCTGCGATTGCCAATGCTGACGCGCTCGCGTATCAGGAGAGCGCGCGTACACCTGACCCGAGCCAAATGTTAGTTGCGTCTGCTGGTAGTTATCGATTGTTGATGTACGGCGGCGGTGGTTTCGCCGCGCTCGCGCTGGCAGGTGGTGTACTGCTTTACAGACGCAAAATACGCACACGTTAGAAGCCGCCACCAGGAGGCACGAAACACACAAGTAAAATTATTTGTGACTTTGTGCCTTCCTGTGGCCCAACCGGAGGATAGAACATGCGTTACTTCACCGCTTTAGCTCTCGCTGTGCTCGCACTTCTCGCAGCGCCAGGTACCAACTTTCTCTCAGGGCGGCCAGGATGAAACTTCGCGCGGTGTTGCCGGAGGCGGCATCTCCGTTCCAGGCTGGACCGGAAAGATCGACGCCAAAGAAGAGGCCGCCGGCCTGACTCTCAACAGCGCGAAGTTGTCGAAAGACGGCGATGCACTGCTCGTCACCACCGGTCCTGCCGTGACCTACTGGAATCCCGCGAACAAAGCGACTGGCGATTACACCGTCACCGCGACGTTCAAGGAACTGAAGTACATGAGCCTCAACAATCATCCGCATCCTTACGGATTGATGATCGCGGGCAACGATCTCGGCACGACCGCAGCAGAGCTATCTGTATTGTGCGGCGTACGGCAACGGCAAGTTTATCGTGCGTGGCTTTGGACCAGAGCCGTTTCAGATGAATGCACGCGGCGCGGAAGATCCGGCGGTGAACAAAGCTGCGGGTGTCGGCCAGCCTGTGACACAGCAGATCGCGCTCTCCGTAAAGGGCGACAAAGTTGAGTGCGCTATCAACAACAAAGTGGTGGCGAGTTACAACAAAGCTGACCTCGTAAAAGAGGGCAGGCTCAAGTCGACAGACGGCGTGTATGGCGTTCGCTTCGCGCATAACACCGAAGCCATCGTGACCGGACTCAAAGTGACAAAACCGTAGCGGGCAAGCCGCTACGGTTTGTTTTTGAGCTGTGCACCAATGTCGCGACGATTGAAGAGGTCGAAACTGACCTTGAGCTCCACGCCGAGCTGTTTCTGGAACAGAAAGTCTTTATTGATCTTGTTCTTATAAAGAAGCATGTCCCAGACCGGCCCGATCGAGACGCTGGGCCAGAGCACGAAACTCAACCGGTGCTTCAAATCAAATCTGAACCTCGTGTCGAGGGTTGTGTCCTCCGGAAAGTTAAAAATAAAGTAATCACCAGTTCCGTCCAGTTCATACTTGAGTCGTGGGCCGAACGGACGTGAAAAGCCAAGCTTCCCATAGAAGCCGGCTCGCCGCCGCGTCGCCTCCAGGGGAATTTTTTCTGAATCTATCGTGATGCTCCCACCTTTCGCGGGATCACTATTCTCCTCGATGCACTTTGCGAAAGACTGCAAGGCGTTGGGCCGGCACTCGACAACGACGCCGTTCGTAATAAACTGGTAACCATCAAACGCATCAAATTCCTTGCCTGCTTGTACTCCAATCTCCCAGAAATTGGCCTTCGCTTGCCAGCGAAATCCGGCTCGCGGCATCACTATGTAACTTCGTTCCCGATCAATCCGAAACTTGTTCTTGTCGACCAGACTGAAAACCGCGAACGGGTGCTTGATCTGTGTTTCCAGGTAGAGTGACACGTTTGCGCCGAAGTTTGGCACTGCCCGGCCCGGCCTTCGCCAAAACACATAGCCTCCCTCCAAAGACGCCTTATTCTTCAGTTGGTTGATATCAAACTCACCCGGATCGTCGCCGAGATACTCTCTCTCGTACTCGAGCCGCGGCTCGACGAACAACTCACGTTTGTGTGAAGAGCGCGACATCCTCGTGTTGAACGCAAAATTGAAAGACTGTTTCTCCGTTGCCGTAACTCCGGAGGTTTGGATGCCGGCAAACTTTTCCTTTATCTCGTCGTCGGACATGTTGTTGTCGAGACCCTTATATCCGAAGCTGAGGTTTTGCAGTGTAAACCTCCACGTATCTCTGCGTTGGATTGTCTGTTCAGCTAACTTGGCGGTACCTGTTGCTTCGGTGGCGCCGTCGGGCCAGCCGGAGTCAAAAAACTTCTCAACCTTTTTGAAGAAACCGGGTTGCTTATATGGTTGGAGCTTTTTCGCGGTCGTATGATCGAGATACTTGTCGCCGTCCAATGATCCAAGACAGTATTTCGACGCTTCGGCCGGATCGTTAAAGAGCATCCGGCAAACGAGACCGCTGATCGGAACCAGCTTCCCGTCAAAGTCCACTGGGAGTGTCCGCTTGTTTAGCGCGGTCTTGACGAGGTCGGGATAACCAGTGTCGCCGGCGCCGATATAGTCGGTGGTTGCAACCGGGTACGACTCCGAATCTTTGATCGCGAGATCGTTTATGTAGTATTCATCACCATCTTTCCGCACTCCCAGCATCTCCAACTGACGACCTCGATCCACTGAAAGAGATAAGGGAGCGGTCTCTTCGGCGGCATACATCTCTGATTGCTTGAGTGCTTTTTTTAGATCGGCGCCCCTGACGTACAGGAGCGTGATCAGATCGCCTTTCCAAATTAGACGGTCGAGCGTTTGCTGAAGATTATTGAGGGTAACCTCCTTCGCCGATTTGCCCGATCGTTTCGGCAAATGCTTCAAGGACATGGGTATCTTGTCAAAAAGATCCTGCGTTTGAATCAACGCCACCGCGCCACTCACCTTATCGCGGATGGCACACAGCACGAGCAGCTTCAACCGCAATTGCTTGTCATCATTAGCGGGCGGCGAATAGTTGTCAGGCAAACATTTGCGTGATGCTTTGATTGTGTTCCAAAAGTCCTGTGCGTCCTCGTCCGGCTCCTCTATGCGTACAGGATCTGTTCTTTGCGTTGCCAGCACAAATGTCTTTGCTGTCCCTTCCGACGCTCTGAGTGTGCCGAAGTGAACAGAACCTTTCTCAGTCTTCGAGTCGTAATAGGGCGCCGGCACGGCGACGAACGCTCGCTGTCTGTTCGGATCCCAAACTATGGACATCGTTACTTCGTCGGTGGCCTGGTCCCGATCCGCGGCTGAAACTACCACTTGGAAATCGGGAAAGCGTGTGGCGAGCGCGCGAGCGTGTTGTGGATTCATCTGCGCCAGTAATACTTTCAATCCGTTGAAGGTGGGGTGACGAGATTTGAAGTAGTCGAGCTGCTGTTGCAGTGCCTCGGCCGGATCTTCAGCGCTGACGCGCGACATCAAACCATCCTTATCATTCTTCCATCCGTAATTCAAAATGCCGACTTGTTCGTTCAGCTTCGGATCTACGACGCCGAAGATCACCACTGTGTCTTTATAGACATACGGATCGGGGTCGGTGTAACTGTCGGTGTTCTCCTGTGGTGTTAAATGTGGAAAATAGAAGAACGGCGTATGCGATGAGAATCGCAGGCAGCCCTTTTTGGATCTCCGGGCTTTTTCGGCGTTCGCGCGGTGCAGAGCGCGTAGTTTTTTCCGGCTAGTAGCTTGAAGAGGTGTCCGTTTTTAGGATTCCTGATCTTCGGAGAGTTAAGGTCCGGCAGTTTCACATAAAGTACATCCGTGTTGTCGACCTGCTTGAAGTCCTTGAGCGGTTCACATTCTTTATCAAAATCCTCGGGTATCTCATTTGGACCACCCTTTGACAGACACAAAAATAGTTTCTTGTTCCTTACATCCTTTTCCGGTTCGGTCTCGAGTTTTATCTTGACGTAAGTAAACCAGGGATACACCGTCTTGCCTTCTTTCAAATTCATAACGGTGTACTCCTCCGGCCAACCGCCAATTCCCGGCTGCTCGGCTTTTCCTCCGGAAGTTTCTAACGAAGACGTCTTCAATACGAGATTCGCGCCCAGCATTTGCACGGGTCGGGAATCGTTTGCAGTGTTGGTTGTTGCGAGAAACCGGGCAAGCTGGCGCAGGCGTTCTGGTCCGAAATAAAAATCGTGCTTGCCTGGAACCACGGCGTCGAATTTAGCGGCGCGCAGAAAGCAGGCGACGTTGTCGGTAGGAATGGTTCCATACCCATCCGAGATGCGCTGGAGCAGTGATGGACTTGCGTTTTTTGAGTCGTAGGTAATCCATCCCGTCTTATCATCAAAAACAAATAGTTCTTTGTTTCCCGCGGCGTACTCGCCGCCTGCGGGTTGCGGTGGGTTTTCAAACATTCGCGCTTCGAGCTGTGGGGCGAAATTGTCTCCCGTCGCGACGAGAATGGAGTTCTGTTTCCTTTGGTGCTCGAAGAACTTTTTTGCGGCCTCGCTGTCCGCGTCTGACTTCGCGGGACACCCTTTTGCTTGATCAATCTTCTGAAGCGATGGACTACGAAAATATCCGAACAATTTTCCGGTGTATATGATGTCGACTTCGATGGGGGAAGGCGATGGTGTTGCTGTGGGGGATGGTGAGGCTGTAGGTGTTTGGCCGTTTGCTTCTACTGTTGAAATACAAAGCGTCAGCGCAAACCACGCTGCAACGGTCAGGGCTCGTTTCATGGGACACCTCGTGCACGAATGTAAGATTGAGTTCAACCTCTACATTCCTACGCACCAAATAACCCCACGAGGTATCAGGACAAAGAGGCACATAGCTCACAAAAAATAGTAAAAAGCTTTTTGTGACTTATGTGCCTCTTTGTGGCTAGGAATTTAACGAATACCGACGAGTCCCTGGACAGACTGGATCAGTTTCTCCGAGTTGTAGCCAATGCCGTCTTTGAAAACGATTTCGACGTTTTCGATGTCGGAAATTGTCGCGGCGGGATTTCCTTTCACCACCATCAGATCGGCCTGTTTGCCCGCCGCGATCGAACCGATGCGCGCGTCTTCGCCGAGAAATTTCGCGCCATTGAGTGTTGCGATCTGTATTGCTTCGGTCGGGTGAAACCTGCTTCGACGAGCAGTTCAACCTGTCTGAGATCGCCGAAACCGGCGACGATGCCGCCATTGCCGGTCGGATCGAGTCCCGCGATGAGCAATCCGCCTGCTTTCACAAACGCTCGTTCAAATTCCATCGCTTTGCGCAGCAGTGCAAGGAAATTCGACTCCGGAGAAACACGCGCGCGCGCTTGCAGATAGCGAACGCGAGCATCGGTAGACATTACGTTCAGCACGCGCGATTCAACAGCGCGCTGCTCGCGCCGATTCCCGATTGGGCCAACGGCGCGCCGCCTGCTTCGAATACCGGCAGCGTAGAAGTGATCGCGACGTTCTTTGCGACGAGTGTGCGAATCGTTTCCTGCACTGCCGGGCCGTTGATATCCAGTTGACGCAGGCTGTTTGAAACGCCTTGCGGACACTGATCCGGTTGTTTGTTTGGAACAAATTCCGAATCTGCAAACAAACCGTGTTCGAGATTATCGATGCCGATCTCAGCCGCTTCTTTATAACCGATCGAGCAGAGGTGTCCGGTAACTTTGAGTCCGCGCTTGTGCGCTTCCTGAACGACCGCCCGCAACTCTTCGCGCGAAATGTTCATGTAAGCTTTGAACGAAGTCGCGCCGAGATCGGCCCAGTAGTTCACCATGCGTCGCGCATCATCGGCGCCCGTAAGTGTGTGCATCACGGGAGTGAACGAGCCGCGTCCTTCAAGATAGGGCGCGGTGACGTGCATCTTCGGTCCAATCATACGACCGGCATCGATCAATCGTTTGATTTCGAGATCGGTGTAAGGCGCGACGCTGCCGGTAGTGCGAATGGTAGTGACACCGAGCGCGAGATAAAGACGCGGAAAGCTGATGCCCATGTTGGAATACATCGGCGGTGAGCCGCCCATCGGAAAGAACATGTGGTTATGCATTCCGACGAGACCCGGCAGCACCGTGTAGCCGTTGAGATCCAGCGTTTGCGCATTCGCAGGAATTTTTGCCGACGCGCTTGCTTCAACTGACTGAATCTTTCCGTCGCTGATGATGATCGTTTGATCTTCTTTCGGCGCGCGCGCCGGTGCCGTCAATCACACGCACGTGGGCCAGAGCGATTACCGGCGCTTCGGTGCGTATGAACTGTTGGCGCTCGGGAACTTGTGCGAAGGAGTTGATTGCGAAACAGAAAAGAGAAGAAGAAGGAAAAGTTTGATTTTCATATAGTTTTGGTTCCGCGAAGTTTGGGCGCCCATAAGATACCAGAAGCTGCGCCCAGCGTGATAAATTGAGATCGCTTATGACCGTTGCGTTTGTAATCGCCATCTCAGTTATCCTCGGCTTGCTTTTCTTCCTGATCAGGGAGGTGCGGCGTCCGCCTGGACGACGGGGGGCGGAGTCACGTTGGCGGAAGCGACTGCGAGTTTCGCTTGACGCGATCATCTTGCTGATTGGCTTACTCGCTGTTCTGGGCGTTTCTGATCGAGCCAAATCGACTCGTAGTTCGTCAGCAAACAATTCAAATCGAGCAACTGGCCGCAACCGAACTCAGTGGCCTCAGGGTGGCGGTGCTTTCAGACATTCACGCCGACGGATTGGTGCGTCGACGACAAAAAGCTACGCTCGATCGTGGAACGCACCAACCAGCTCAACCCGAACGTCACTGTCATACTCGGCGACTACATCTCCGGAAACGGTTGGGTAAATCGCCGCGTTGAGCCGGAAGTGTTTGCGGCGATCTTGAAAGACCTTCAAAGCGCCGCTTGGTGTTTACTCGGTTTTGGGTAATCACGATTGGTGGTACAACGGCGCGAGCGTGCGTCGTGCGTTAGAGCAGAACGGCATCAAGGTTCTTGGAGAACGAAGTGATCCAGACTCGATGCGCGCGGCACGTCGTTCTGGCTCGCCGGTCTTTCGGATTTGTGGACGCGTCCACAAAACATCAGCGAGACGATCGATAAGGTTCCGGCAGGGTGCAGCCCCTGATCGCCCTCACGCACAATCCCGATATCTTTCCCAATCTTCCGCAGCGCGTGCCGTTGTTGCTGGCGGGTCATACTCACGGCGGGCAGGTCAGGTTTCCCCTGATCGGAAGTGTGATCCAATCGTCGCGGTTTGGCGAGCGTTACGATGCGCGGGCATGTGTTCGAAGAACAATCATCATCTCTTTGTGACAACGGGAATCGGCACCAGCATCATGCCGGTGCGTTTTGGCGTCACACCGGAAATCGTATTGCTAACGTTGCAGTCCAATTAACCAGCCTCGCAAAGACGCAAAGGCGCAAAGCGCTATCGCGTTTCTAAAGGGCTTTTCTTTGCGCCTTGGCGCCTTTGCGAGGAAAAACTTTTCTTCGTTCAGAGATGAACGCTGCTGAATTCAAATGCACTCGAAGACAGGCCGTCATCACGCCTCCGGAAATTAAAGTCTCGACAGAAAAAGTAACAAGCTTCGCAACCATCCCTTACACGGGTGAGTTTCCACTGAATGCGTTGCCGCCCGGAAATTATGTGCTGGAACTCAAAGTCACCGATCGCACAAGCTCGGCGAACGCCTCGCAGCAGTTCAAGTTCACCGTTTATTAGATTCTCCTTAGATGGCCGATCTTCGACTTGTCCACAGGCCTGTTTGGCGTGAGTACGAGATCCAGGTCGTAGCAGCGGTTCTCTTTCAGCTCGAGATCGAGCGAGCGAGGTGTTGAAAGCGCTGATGGTCCAGCGTGAAGCGTAAGCATCAGGACCAAGCCGGCCGGAATGACTGGCTCGACGACATATTTGCCGGCGGGTATGCCTAAGAATTCATAGATTCCATTCGCGTCGGTGACAGCTTCGTATTCCTTTCCTTCACCCTTGATCCTGATCCTGACGGCGGCAAGGCGTGGGCTGGGGCCCTGCTCCCCATCGTTCTCGTACCGTACGACTTCGCCGGCAATACGCGTTTTGGTCAGGGAAGCAGGTAGTCCATCAAGGTATCGCACATCGTTCTGAACGTATCTCGCCATGCGCGTGCGGCCGCAATGTCTGACTTCCCACTTCTTCGTAACGCGATCAAAGTTTGCGTAGAACAGATATCTCCCACCCGCAATAAATTTCGGCGCGTTTTTGCGACCGAGCTGGTGCAGCACCAGAGTGGTTCGTTTCGAACCCTTGTAAGTCTTTTCAATCGTTACGTGCGCGATCTGGTCGTAGTCCTTGTCCCTTTGCCAAATCTGGAGCGACGGCTGTAAGACCTTCGCCACCCGCCCGACGAACACACCATCGGCATTCGCATAAGCCGTACACGGTCCCGTGCCAAAGCCGCAGTCCGCCTGGGCGAATCCAACGCCATTACACACGATGACGAAAACGACTGTTGCGAAAATTGTTTTCATAACACGTACTCACGCATCTGGGTGCGCTGACAAATGTGCCGAGGTTTACGGGTTGAGCCGACAGGACCCTAACTTTCTGATCCATCAGTGGTCTTGTATTCTCAAATCCTTCGGTTTATATCACACTCTGCTGACTAAGGAGGACCAACTGAGTGAGTGAAATGTTGAAGTTCGCTACTGCCGTGCTCTACGCGGAAGACGTGCCCGCGACGGTTGTGTTTTACCGCCGCGTGACCGGCCTGGAGCCGACGTATTACGACGCGGATCTCGGATTCGCCCTACTCGGCGAAGACCAGGCCGTGGCGATCGCATCGCACGACGCCGGAATGATGATGCTCGCGGACGGCTACGGCCACGTGCGCAGCAACCAGGTGCGTGGGACCGAACTCGCGTTCTGGACCAACGATGTCGCCGCCGCATTCCAAGTAGCCATGGAAGCTGGAGCGACGGCGCTCACGCCACCGCGAGTGATGCCATGGGGTCAGACGGTCGCCTACGTGCAGGCGCCCGAAGGTACGATCCTCGGTTTCGTGACGAGCGTCGGTTTAGGCGAAGCCAAATAATAGAGCAGCTTTTCAAGTTGGAAGTGGCTGCCCTAAGTATTGAATGTTATGGTGAGCCGAGCAGGACTCGAACCTCGACCCACTGGTTAAAGGAAGTAGGTCGATGCGCCTTTTCCGCGCATTTTCTCACCTTAACTACTCCCAGTCACAAATCCAGCCACAGTTTTTCACAGCTCAACGCGCCAAAGGATCTGCGAACACCGTCAATGCCTCTTCAAATGAAACGTCGTGCTTAGTCTGATTCGTTTCCGCTTTTCTGGGAGATCAGGTGGATTCAACTTGAAGTGCAACTTTGAAATTGGTGGTTAAGAGCAAGCTGCGGTAGCGTAAGCGTGCTTTTCAACCACCAAGTCAAAGAAGCACACAAATGAGCTACACACAGCTTACCCGCGAGCAACGATACCAGATATATGCCCTGATGAAAGAGGGACATAACCAAACTGAGATCGCCGCGAACATTGGTTACCACAAGAGCACCATCTCACGTGAACTGAGTCGCAACCGCGGCCTGAAGGGCTATCGCCCTTATCAGGCAGATGAACTGGCCTACGACCGTCAATGCGAAGCTTATCGTTCGCGGATTAGCTGGCAGACGTGGCAACTGGTTGAGCGCCTCTTGCAGCAGCAGTGGAGTCCGGAGCAAATCGCCGGGCGCTTAAAACTGGCGAACCAACCAACCGTCAGCCATGAATGCATCTACCTGTACGTCTATGCCAACAAGCGGCGCGGCGGCACGCTGCATCAACATTTACGTAGCCAAAAGAAGCAGCGCAAACGTTATAGCGGCTATATTCGACGGGGCCAAATACCCAATCGCATCAGCATTGATAAGCGACCTAAGATCGTGACTCGCAAAGGCCGGTTCGGTGATTGGGAGGCTGACACCATCGTGGGCGCCCGTCATAAAGGCGGCATCCTCAGCATGGTCGAGCGTAAATCGAAGCTGACTCGCCTGCGCAAGCTGGCTACTAAAGCAGCGGAAGAAATGCGGCAGACAACGGCTGGCCCTGTTAACGGCCACTGGCCGCTAAGGTCCATACCATCACAGTCGACAACGGCAAAGAGTTTTGCCAGCACGAACAGATCGCCGCCGGCCTGCAAGCACGTCTCTATTTCGCGCATCCTTATGCCAGTTGGGAACGTGGCCTCAATGAGAATACTAACGGTCTCATACGCCAGTACTTTCCCAAGAAGTATGAATTTGCCAGGATCACAAACCAAGACCTGCAACAGGTGGAAGACTTATTAAATAATCGGCCTCGCAAGACGCTTGGTTACCGGACCCCAAACGAAGTATTTTTCAAACAACGATCTGTTGCACTTCCAAGTTGAATCCGCGTCATTCAAATCGAAGAGACATTTTGGTTTATGTTAGCGCGTCATTCTTTCGGAAGTGCAAACATGATGAACGGTTATCGACATCGGGGATGTCTTGTAATCTACCGTTGATGTTTTGATGGGATTTGAGCCGAGCAGGACTCGAACCTGCGACCCACTGGTTAAAAGCCAGTTGCTCTACCGACTGAGCTATCGGCCCATCTACATGCAGAGAGCACGCTTTGGCGTGCTCTTTACGAGGAACTCGGAGGGCATTCTACCGAACACGCGCCAGATTGTCCAAAACGTTCTCCGTCACAAAGAGGCACATAAGGCACAAGAAAAAATTTATGCTTTATTGTGGCTTTATTTCGTATCGCGGAGCCAGCCGCCCAACGCGGAGTCGTGAACGATGATCGTTTGGGAACGTTCAGGGCCCGTCGATACGAGGCCGATCTCGACGCCGATCTGTTCGGAGAGAAAGTCAACATACCGACGCGCGTTGGCGGGCAGGGAACTCATCTCAGTCATTCCCAATGTCGAACTCCTCCAACCCGGGAGGGTTGCGTAAACCGGTTCGATGCGGCGCAGGTCCTGCGAGACCGCCGGCAGCGATTCACACAACCTGCCGTTTAATTTGTAACCGGTGCAGACTTTGATCTCGTCGAGTGTGTCGAGCACGTCGAGCTTCGTTAACGCGACAGACGTGAAGCCGTTGATCTCGGCAGCGTAACGAGTTGCAAACGAATCAAACCAGCCGCAACGACGCGGTCTTCCCGTCGAAGCTCCATACTCGCGCCCGCGTTCGCGAATCAACTGGCCCAACTCCTCTTCGCCTTCCAGCATTTCAGTCGGGAACGGACCTTCACCCACGCGCGTCGTGTAAGTGCGAACGATACCCAACACGCCATTCAGTCGATGCGGCGCGAGGCCGGTACCGATGATGGCTCCACCCGCGACCGTTGTCGACGAAGTGACAAAAGGATAAGTACCGTGGTCCACGTCAAGCAGCGTCGCCTGTGCGCCTTCGAGAAGTATCGATCGTCCCTCGGTCGCCGCGATATTGAGATAATGCGTGGTGTCGGCGATGAATGGACCAAGCCGCTCAGTCAACACCGACATCTCGTCGAAGATCTCATCCGCGCTGAGACGTTCGCCGCCATAGGCTTCAATGATGCGATTTGCGTCTTCGAGATTACGTTCGATGCGCGAGCGCAGCACGTCCGGCACAAGCGCGTCCGCAGTGCGGATGCCGCGCCGGCCCGCCTTGTCTTCATAGGCAGGCCCGATTCCTCGCAACGTCGTGCCGACTTTTTCGTTGCCGAGTCGTTCCTCGCTCGTATGGTCCAAAGCGCGATGATAGGGAAGAATCAGATGCGCGCGTGAACTGATCTTCACGCGTTCCGGCGAGACCTCAATGCCCTGCTGCGTCAGGCGATCAGCTTCGACAAAGAAAGCCTTCGGATCGATCACCATGCCGTTCCCGAGCACGCACGTCTTGCCCCGGTGGACGATTCCCGACGGCAGCAGATGCAGGACGAACGACTGATCGCCGACCTGCACCGAATGGCCGGCGTTGTGTCCGCCCTGGTAGCGCGCAACGATGTCGAACCGCTCCGCGAGCAGATCGACAATCTTGCCTTTACCCTCGTCGCCCCATTGAGCGCCGATTACTGCGATGACTTTTGACATATGTAATTGCCGATTTCCAATTTTCGATTGCCAATTTTACGACGCCGAAGGTCTTCAAATCGGCAATTGGCAATCAGCAATGGGCAATGGATCAAATCTCCTGGTACAACTCGACGTACTTCTTAGCGGCAGCCGCCCAGGAATTGTCTACCAACATTCCGTTGTGCTGAATCTTTTGCCAGTGCTCGGGCCGCGCATAAAAGTAAAGGGCCTCGCGTATTTTTTCAAGTAAAGCACCGGCTTCATAAGGTCCAAACTTGAACCCCGTGCCCGCGCCTGTCGCGGGATTAAACTGCTCGACCGTGTCGTCCAGACCACCCGTTGCTCGTACCACCGGCACCGTGCCGTATCTCATGCTGTACATCTGGTTCAGTCCACACGGCTCGTACAGCGATGGCATTAGAAACATATCCGCGCCCGCTTCGATCTGGTGCGCCAGCGGCTCGCCTGCGTAACCTTTGTAAATCCCAACCTGGCGTGGCGCCGAGTCGTGCCAGCGCTGAAGGAAATCTTCATACTCCTTCGCGCCCGCGCCGAGGGCGATGAAAAACGATCCTGTGTCGACGATCGCGCCGGCAATTTGGCGAATCAGGTCATAACCTTTTTGCCCGACGAGTCTCGAGATGATCGCGATGACTGGTCGATCGGGTTCCTGGGGAAGTCCAAAACGGCGCAGCAAATCAATTTTGCACTCACGTTTTCCCGATAAATCGCCGGCAGAGAAATTCGCTGCGATGTGCTGATCTGTTTCCGGATTCCAGATGTCGTAATCGACTCCATTTGCAATCCCGACCAATCGATCACGGCGCGCCCGCAGTAGCCAGTCAAGTCCGTGTCCCTGTTCGCGAGTTTGAATCTCACGCGCATAACGCGGGCTCACCGTCGATAGCACATCCGCGGCAATGATACCGGCCTTGAGTGCGGAAGCGTGACGGTCCAAACGGAAATCGTCGCCTTCAGGTGCATCGCCAAAACCGAGCCACCAGAGATCGCCGGCGTCAAACAGTCCCTGGTAGCCGACGTTGTGAAGTGAAAACAGGCTCCGCGTGTTTTGAAAAAACGCATCGTAGCGGCGACGGGCACGCAACTCCGCGATCGCAAATCCGCAAGGCCAGTCGTTGCCATGTACTACGTCCGGCGCCCAGTTCAAATGCTTGAGCAGCGCGAGTGCCGCACGAGAAAAGAAGGCGAAGCGAATGTGATCGTCGCCGTGACCGTAAATGCCGGAACGCGCAAAAAATTCCGGCGCCTCCAGCAGATAAGCGGGTGCGCCGGCGGCGTCGCTATACCAGAAACGAACGAGATGAACCTGTCCGCGCCACTCGACGCGAACATTTTCGATGGAACCGCCGTTCAGCAGCTCGCGATCGATTTGATCGTAGAGTGGCAGGATCAGTTTGGCGTCGACGTCCTGTTCCACTAAGGCTTTCGCCAGGGCGCCGGAAACATCTGCAAGCCCGCCTGTCTTGGCGAAAGGCACAGCTTCAGAGGTCAGGATTGCGATACGCATTGCGATGGATGGAGTCAGGGATGATGGCTCAAGCTTTGTACTTTGTGTTTTTGTACTTGGTTTTTGGTCTTCGGCCTTTGGACTTGGATCAAGACCAAAGACCTAAAACCAAAAACCAAGTTCAAAGTACAAAGCTCTAAAGCCTTTAACTTTGCATCGAGGCAAGAAACTCGGCGTTGGACTTGGTCTTCTCGAGTCGTTCGAGCACGACTTCCATCTGCTCGACAGGTGAGAGAGGATTCAGGACGCGTCTCATCACCCAGATGCGATTGAGATCTTCTTTGCTGATGAGCAGCTCTTCCTTGCGCGTGCCGGAGCGTTGCAGGTCGATTGCAGGGAAGAGACGTTTGTCACTCAAGCGACGATCGAGGTGAATTTCGGAGTTACCCGTGCCTTTGAACTCTTCGAAGATCACGTCGTCCATGCGTGAACCGGTATCGATCAGCGCGGTGGCGATGATGGTCAACGATCCGCCTTCCTCGATATTGCGCGCCGCGCCGAAGAAACGTTTCGGACGCTGAAGCGCGTTTGAATCAATACCGCCGGAGAGGATCTTGCCGCTGGGCGGCACGACCGCGTTGTGTGCACGCGCGAGACGTGTAATCGAGTCGAGCAGGATCACCACGTCGCGTTTATGTTCAACGAGGCGTTTAGCTTTCTCGATCACCATGTCCGCAACCTGTACGTGACGTGTCGGCGGTTCATCGAAAGTGGACGAGATTACTTCGCCATTGACCGATCGCTGCATGTCCGTAACTTCTTCCGGCCGCTCGTCGATCAGTAGAACGATGAGCGTTGTTTCCGGATGGTTCTGCGTGACGGAATTCGCGATCGTCTGGAGCAGCATCGTTTTACCGGTGCGCGGTGGCGCTACGATCAAGCCGCGCTGACCTTTGCCCAGAGGCGTGACGAGATCGATTACGCGCGCCGAGAGATTGTCGGCCGCGCACTCCATCCGCAACTGCTCTTCCGGATAAAGCGGCGTGAGATTGTCAAAGAAAACTTTCTCGCGCGCCTGATCCGGCGACTCGAAGTTGATCGCCTCGACTTTGATCAGTGCAAAATATCTTTCACCTTCTTTAGGCGGCCGGATCTGGCCACTCACGGTATCGCCGGTGCGCAGGTCAAACTTGCGAATCTGCGACGGCGAAACGTAGATGTCGTCCGGGCCTGGAAGGTAGTTGTATTCAGGGGCGCGGAGAAAGCCGAACCCATCGGGCAACGTTTCCAACACGCCTTCAGAAAAGATGAGACCGCTCTTTTCGGTCTGTGCAGCCAAAACTTTGAAGATGAGCTCCTGCTTGCGCATGCCGGTGGCGCCGGGCACGTCCATGCTCTTGGCAATTTGCGTAAGCTTGGAGATCGACATCTCCTTCAGATCAGCAAGATTGTGAAAGCCCTCGTTCTTGCCGTCACGGCCTTCTCTTGGCTCTCGTTCAGGAGCTTCGGCGGTAGCGACAGTTGCGCCGCCGTCTTCTCCGTTGGCGTCGTTGTTCGCGCTTGATGCGCGTGAACGTGTTCGTTGTGACATATCAGTTTTTCTCTACGATTTCTTACGAGGTTTCAGCGATTATCAAGTTAACAAAACGGTGGATTTACTATTGTGCGGTAGAGCGACGCGGGGCGCGCGTAATGTCTCCCACTTCATTCGCGGGGCAAAAAATTGATTCTCCTCTAACGGTGTAATGCAATGTAACTCAACTCTTCGCGCGCGGCAAATCGGTAATGTTTCTGATGCCACTCACTCAAAGCGCGTGGCCCAAAAAATCAAGTTGACCAAAAGGGGGCAGATGAGACTTTCGGTTTGCCGATTTCGTTCAGGATACAAGTTCAATGTTGCAAAGCGCAAACATCAAGAACACTAGTATGTGTAATCTGTGGATAACGATCCGCAGACTTAACATCTTCAATGCTCGTTCTCAATCGCGCTTCTTATCGCACGCCATAGCTCATCTCGACCGCGGCCGCTTTTGGCCGAGTAGGCCATTACGCTGTCGTCATTGAGCACGCGTGCAATGTGCTCTAAATTCTTCTTCAACTCGTTGTTCGAAAGCTTATCGGATTTTGTGGCAACAATTAACCGCGGCTTGTCACTTTCATCAAGCCATTCGTGAAGCTGCAAATCCTGTTTTGTGGGTTCGTGGCGCGAATCTACGATGTGAATTGATAGCACAAGCTGGCGGCGCTTGGCAAGATAACTGGTGGCCATCTCGCCCCAACTCGATTTTATTTCCCTCGGTACTTTAGCGTACCCAAAGCCGGGAAAATCGACAAAGCGAAACCGATTGTTTATCTCAAAGAAGTTGAGGGATTGAGTCCTGCCGGGGGTCGAAGACGTGCGGGCCAGACCGCGCACCGCAAGTAGAGAATTGATCAGGCTCGACTTACCGACATTCGAGCGTCCCAGAAATGCAATCTCGGGCTTCGAGTCACGCGGCCAGTGGTCCTCCTCAAAAGCGCTCTTGAGAAACTCTGCTGTAGTGACTTTCATTACAAGGATTTTTCCTCGCCAAGACGCAAAGACGCAAAGACGAAGCGAACTCGAACGTAGCGCCTTAGCGCCTTTGCGAGGAAATTCTCCCGGAACCCGGACTTAATCGCCTGATGCGGCGGCTGCCTGGGCGGCGGCGCGTTGCTGGTAAGCCGCAATGATCTTCTGAATGCGTTCGCGGATGGCGGCGAGCTTTGCCTCATAGTTGGGAGTTGCCTTCACCACTTTTTCCAGATGCCCGAGGAAGTCAGGATTTCCCATCTCTTCTCTCAATGCCGGAAGGAAAGGCTCGATCTTGGCGTAGACGAACATGTGCTCACCGTTGGCGTCATTGAACATCTCCGCATCAAGCGCGCCATGGTTAACAAACGATGCAGCCATCTCCCAGTAGGAGATCACCATGCGATAGAAACCACTCTTGTCGCTGATTAATACTTCCATAAAATCTTTTGTGGTTTCGGGGTTGAATGTGAAAAACCAGTTTCGCGCCTCGCGCATGGTTGCTTCGCGTCGAAGTTCGTAGAGCTTAAGGATTAGATCTGCGTCTCTATAAGGTTTCTTACTCATCGTATTCTCCTGTTCATAGATCGATCCACAGATTACACGGTTAACTACAACACCGGTGTAATCTGTGGATGCTTAATCGAAAATCGGGAAATTTAGCTGGTCTGAATTCCCTGTGAAGGCTGCTCGGTTGTCCAGAGTGGCGGACCTTCGTCGGTCGCCGCCTGTGTCGGGCACGAATCCTCGAGCGAGAGCGACAACACTTCATCAATCGTCTCCACGAAGTTGATGCAGAGTGCGTTGCGAACTTCCTCGGGTAGTTCGGTCAGATCCTTCTCGTTATCCTTCGGCAGAATAATCGTGTCGATTCCGAAGCGATGCGCCGCGAGCAATTTCTCCTTCACGCCACCAATCGGAAGCACCTTGCCTCGCAACGTGATCTCGCCCGTCATCGCAACGTTCTTCTTCACAGCCACTCTTGCGAGAGCTGAGGCCATCGCGGTTGCCATGGTGATGCCCGCGGACGGGCCGTCTTTCGGGATCGCGCCTTCCGGAATATGGATGTGCAGATCGCGTTTGCGAATGAAGTCGAGACTCATGCCGAGCCGTTCGGCTCGCGCACGAATGCACGTCAACGCCGCTTGCGCCGACTCCTGCATTACGTCGCCAAGTTTTCCGGTCAGCGTTACGCCGCCACGGCCTTTGACGAGCGTGGCTTCAATCTGAAGTACTTCACCGCCGATTTCAGTCCACGCCAATCCGGTCGCAAGACCGACTTCGCTGTTCGCGGCAACGCCTTGCTGGCGAAACTTGATGGGCCCGAGCATCTGACGAACGCGTTCGGCATCCACCACGACATTAGGCGCGTCATCAGTCTGCGCGGCAACAACCTTGCGCGCGAGTTTCCGGCAGCACGAACCGATCTCGCGTTCGAGATTGCGAACGCCGGCCTCTCGTGTGTAGTGACGAATCACTTCCAGGATGCCTTCGTCGGTAAAGTCAAACTGTTCGGCCTTGAGACCATTACCCTCGGCTTGCTTCGGCACGAGATGCCGCTTGGCGATCTCGAGCTTCTCGCGTTCGGTGTAGCCGGAGAGTCTTAGAATTTCGAGACGATCCTGTAGTGCCGGAGGAATCGTGTGTAGAACGTTTGCAGTTGCGATGAAAAATACTTTCGAGAGATCGTATTCAACGTCGAGGTAGTGATCCTGGAACGTGTGGTTCTGTTCCGGATCGAGCACTTCGAGCAGGGCCGCGCTCGGATCGCCGCGGAAGTCCGCGCCTAACTTATCAACCTCGTCCAAAAGTAGGACGGGATTGATTGCCCCCGCCTTCTTCATCATCTGAATGATTTGTCCGGGGAGAGCGCCGATGTAAGTACGGCGATGCCCACGAATCTCAGCTTCATCACGCACGCCGCCAAGTGAAAGCCTGACAAACTTGCGGCCGGTAGCGCGTGCAATCGATTTACCCAAACTCGTCTTGCCGACGCCCGGAGGGCCGACGAAGCACAGAATGGATCCTTTCGGATTCTTCACGAGCTGGCGGACCGCGAGATACTCCAGGATTCTTTCCTTGATCTTCTCGAGTCCGAAGTGATCTTCATTCAGCACTTCTTCGGCTTTAATGAGATCCTTGATCTCTTTCGACTTCTGTTTCCAGGGCACGCTGATCAGCCAGTCGATGTAAGTACGCGACACGGTGCCTTCGGCTGACATCGGCGGCATGGCTTCGAGCCGGTGCAGTTCCTGCATCGCCTTCTCTTTGGCCTCGTCGGTCATGCCCGCTTCTTCGATCTTCTTCTTCAACTCTTCGAGCTCCGCCTTCTCGTCTTTGCGGCCGAGCTCTTTATGGATCGCTTTGATCTGCTCGTTGAGGTAGTACTCTTTTTGCGCCTTCTCCATCTGTCGCTTGACGCGCGTCTGGATAGTGCGGTCGAGCTGGCGTTTCTCAATTTCGGTTTCGAGTAATTCGATCAAACGTTGCAGACGCGCCTGGGTCGAAAAGATTTCGAGCAGGCCCTGTTTGTCTTCGACTGAAATTCTTAACTGAGAAGCGAGAGCGTCGGCGAGATGCGAAGGTTCCTGGTTACGCAGCGCCGTTTGCAGCGCGTCGGTTTGCGTGTCAGGCGCGAGCCGCAGATGTTGTTCGACGAGTTGCCCGACCTTTTGGATCAGTGCGTCGAGACGCGTGCCCTCTTCGTTAACAACGGGCGCACGGCGCACGAGCGCCATGAATGCGCCATCGGTGTTTTCGACACGCACAGTGGTGGCGCGTTCGCGTCCTTCCACCACCACCTTGATCTGGCCGTTCTCCTGTTTCTGCGACTGGAGAATGCGGCCGAGCGTTCCAATCCCGTAGATCTGTTCGGGACCCGGCTCGTCGACGGTGGCGTCGTGCTGAGTGGCTAAGAAAATAGTGCGGTCGGTGGCCAGGGCTTGTTCAAGCGCTCGTACCGAACCGGAACGACCAATTTTGAAAGCAACTTTGGTGAAGGGAAATATCACGACGTCGCGGATCGGCACCATCGGGTACCAGGCTACGTCGGAGGGGGTTCTATCTGAATATTCTTCCATGGTTGAAACAACTTTTCCGGGTTCTTTGCAACAAAGGCGAGCCGCTAAAATGCCGTCTCGCCTTATCTAAAAGAGGGCTAATTGTAAAACATTTCCGACAGGCGCGCTATCGTTCGGGTTTGATGCGGCCTCTGGATGCGGCGGCTTGAGCCCGCTTTGACCTTGATCAGGTGTTATCGATATCAAAACGGCGTCAAGCCGCCGCACTCCAAAGAGGGGCTACGGTGTTTAGGCCGCGGCGCCGTCAATTCCGGTGAGACCTTCACCCGGAACAGCCCGGCGGCGTTCGACCATTTCGCTGGTTATAACGAATTCTTTGACTCGTTTCTGAGAAGGAAGGGTGTACATCGCGTCGAGCAGCAGTTCTTCGAGAATCATCATCAATCCGCGCGCGCCGACTTTCCGCTCGACTGCCTGTCGCGCAACGGCCTTGAGTGCGTCTTCGGTGAACTTCAACTTGACGTTATCGAAGTCGAATTTTTTCTGGTACTGCTTGACGAGTGCGTTCTTGGGTTCCGTCAGGATCTTGATGAGGGCGCCCTCGTCGAGTTCGTGAAGCACGCCACACACGGGGAGACGTCCTACAAACTCTGGAATCAATCCAAAGCGAATGAGATCCTCAGGTTGCACCGCCGCCAATGCTTCCGCATGACGGTGTATGCCTGATTTTACTTCGGCATGAAAGCCGAGCGACTTGTTGCGCAGTCGTCTCTCGATCACTTTTTCGAGACCGACGAACGCGCCGCCACACAGGAAGAGAATGTTGGAGGTATCGACAGGGAAGAACTCCTGGTGCGGGTGCTTGCGACCACCCTGCGGGGGAACGTTGGCTACGGTGCCTTCGAGAATTTTCAGAAGCGCCTGTTGCACTCCCTCTCCCGACACGTCGCGTGTGATCGAAGGGTTCTCGTCCTTGCGACAAATCTTGTCTACTTCGTCGATATAGATGATGCCTTGTTGCGCGCGTTCGACATCGCCGTTAGCGGCTTGCAGTAGTTTGAGAATGATGTTCTCGACGTCTTCGCCGACGTAGCCCGCTTCAGTCAGCGTCGTCGCATCGACGATCGTGAAAGGAACGCTCAACATGCGCGCAAGCGTTTGCGCCAGCAACGTCTTGCCTGTTCCGGTTGGTCCGATCAGAAGAATGTTTGCCTTCTGAATCTCGACGTCGGAACGGCGGCGGCCAAGTTCAATTCGTTTGTAGTGTTGATAGACGGCGACGGCGAGTCGCTTCTTGGTTTCGTCCTGGCCTATTACATATTCGTCGAGGAAGTTTTTGATCTCTCCGGGCTTAGGCAGTGGTGGGCGTGTTGCTACTGACTCTGCCTGCTGATCGTCGGTGATGATCTCGTTGCAGATGTCGATGCATTCGTTACAGATGTAGACAGTGGGTCCGGCAATGAGCTTCTTGACTTCATTCTGCGATTTTCCACAGAACGAGCAGCGCAGAGTATCATCTGTTCGTCTCACCATAATCTAAGGGATGGACTCCTTTGGGGACCGCGCGATCTACTCCCGGTGCGCGATGACCTCGTCTATTAAACCATATTCCTTGGCCTGCTTGGCAGACATAATTTTATCCCGTTCAACATCGCGTTCGACTGTATCGTACGACTGACCGGTGTGCTTGGCGATGATCTGGGAAGTGAGCTCGCGCATTCGCAGAATCTCTTCTGCTTGAATGCGAATGTCTGTTGCCTGGCCTTGCGATCCGCCTGATGGCTGGTGAATGAGGATACGAGAGTTGGGAAGGGCGAAACGTTTTCCTTTCGCGCCGGCAGCTAAAAGCAGGGCCCCCATCGATGCGCATTGTCCGACGCAGATCGTCGTGACATCGGGACGGATGAATTGCATCGTGTCGTAGATCGCCATTCCCGCGGTGATCGAACCACCAGGTGAATTGATATAAACGTTGATGTCTTTTTCGGGGTCTTCAGCTTCGAGAAAAAGAAGTTGGGCTACGATAAGGTTGGCAATCTGATCGTCGATCGGGGTACCCAGGAAAATAATATTGTCTTTCAGCAGTCGCGAGTAGATATCGAAGGCGCGCTCGCCTCGCGATGTCTGCTCCACGACCATTGGGACTAGAGCCATAGAATTCAAACCTCGTTCAAGGAACTTTGTTCTTGGTACTTAGTGCTTCGTACTTGGTACTTGGTGCTTTGTACTTGGTGCTTACTCTTTGGCCTTGAAGCACAAAGTACAAAGCACCAAGTACGAAGTACAAAGCTCAAAGCACAAAAGGGAAGCTACTCACCCTCTACTTCCGTTCCCTTCCACTTCCTTTTGCTCGCTCCACTCGCCTTCGGTGATGCGTGCGTTTTCCATCAAAAGATCAAGCGCTTTACTGTTGCGCAATCTGTGCGCGATGCTACGTTCGGCTCCATTCTTTGTCAAGGCAGCACGTACTTGCATTATCGATTGTTTTGACGCAGTTGCGTATGCCTGGATCTCTGCTTCGACTTCTTCATCCGAGACGGTGATGTTTTCCACCTCCGCGATCTTTTCAAGCAGCATACTTATGCGCACGTCGCCCTCGGCTTGCTCCATCAATTCCTCGCGCGCGCCTTCCCAATTGAGCTCCTGCGTTCGTGGATCGATGCCACGACTCATCATCTCACGAGCTACACCCTCGAGCCGATGATTTGTCTGTTGATCGATCAAGCTCTGCGGTACCTCAAACTTGTGCGTGTCGAGTAATTTGCGTATCAAGTCGTCGCGCAGATGCCGGTCCGACTCGGCAGTCGCTCTCGCCTCGAGATCTTCACGCACTTTAGTCTTGAGCGTATCGACGGAATCGAAATCACCACCCAGACTCTTGGCCCACTCGTCGTCGAGCTCCGGCAGTTCCTTGTGGCGCACGGCAGTTACTTCCGCGACATACTCCATTTTTTTACCGGCGAGGCCTTCCGAGTTGTAGTCCGCGGGATACTCGACCGTGAACGTGCGCGTGTCTTCAGGTTTGACGCCCGTGAGATTCTGTGTGAACTCGTCTATCACACCGGGTCCGCCGAGAACCACTTCGACGTCGTCCACCTTGACCTCTTCCGACTCCGGTTCGTCGACCATTTTCCCGGTAGCGTTGATCGTTACTGTGTCGCCCATTTGCGAGGGACGATCTTCAACCGGCTGGAGTGATGCCGAAGCCTCGCGCAGGTTATCGACCATGCGATCCACGTCCGCATCGGTGATCGGACGTTTGCGCCGTGTCGCTTCGAGTCCTTTATAAGTGTCGAGTGGTACTTCAGGCAGGACTTCGACGCCTACGGTCAGGGTCAGCGGCTGTTCGCCGAGAAGATTGAGCCCTTCAGTATTGTCCATCTGCACGTTAGGCTCGCCGAGCGCGGTCAGTGAGTGCTCCTCAATCGCGTTTTGAATCGCCTCGGGGAGCAGTTCGCGCAATACCTCGCTGCGGATCTCGCTTTTGTAGCGCGTGCGAACGACTGAAGTCGGCGCGTGACCGGGACGAAAACCCGGGACGGTTGCGCTTTTGCTGTACTGCTGGGTAACGCGATCGTACGCACTGCGCACCTGCGCCGGCTCGATCTCGATCTTGATCTCCTTGCGCGTTGGGGAGACGTCTATGAGTTCTGTTTTCATCTGTGAGCTTCTACTTGTTGTGCTTAGTACTTAGTGCTTCGTTCTTTGTTTTTACTCGGCGTCAGGAACGGCAAAGAACAAAGCACTAAGCACAAAGTTCAATTGCTTGGTGCGAAAGGGGGGACTCGAACCCCCACACCTTTCGGTACCAGATCCTAAGTCTGGCGCGTCTGCCAATTCCGCCACTTTCGCGTGTAGTATTGATTGACCTGCTGGACAATCGCACGAAGCATAGCATGCGATGTGAGGATTCAAAAAACAGCGCGAATTATGCGTAGTGGGAGGGTAACAATCTGTTGTATAACTGCTGACTGGCCGCAGCGCGGCCAAATGTTTATAGCCTGGATTGAAAAAATTACGCGCTCCAGCGGAGCGCGATGTGGCGCGTCAAAAACATGGGACTCCTCCGGAGCCCGCAAAGCGATGATTCATGAGAGCTATAAACATGTGGCCCCTCCGGGACCAGGACCATCTGATCCGTCGGGACCAGGACCATCTGATCCGTCGGGACCAGGACCATCTGATCCGTCGGGACCAGGACCATCTGATCCGTCGGGACCAGGACCATCTGATCCGTCGGGACCAGGACCATCTGGTCCGCCGGGACCCAATCCCTCAGCGCACCGCTTCCCTTGCCTGGGCATTCTTTGTGCCTCCACTTAACGGTGATTGCTAAAACCGCTTTCCCGCCACCGTGTAAACATTGTTCCGAGCGGTAGATTGATACGTTCTCATATTCTTCGGATGTGATGGATGAGCATCCCCCTGAGAATGTAATTGCTCGCCCGCCCTTTCCTCTTCGCTCTTTTGGCGCGACCTCGTTCAAAATCTCCTCGGCGATAGACGAAGGGATCAGGTCGTTGCCATTGACGCCCGCTTTCGATGTGTGGCGCGCCTCGATTACCATCTCGCACGCTTGACCGTCTGCGCCGAATACAACGGTCATCATTACGTTCGGGCGCACTTCATAAGCTTCAGCGGGTGGGCCATATTTTCTTCGTAAATCACTGCCTGATTGCGGAAAAGCTGCCGCGCAAATCAATAGCATACCGAAGATGGCACTCGTAGGTTTGGAGATAGGCATCGCTGATTTCATGTTGCGATTTTACTACCTCAAAAGCCATGGACGCACCCTTCAGGGACCCGCCAGATCCCATGACGGATCTATGAGATCGCTTCTCGGTAGCACAAGTCGGCCCGCTTCTTTTTTGGTGGAGTGCACGCACTATAGCATAGGAATTTTCGCTTGGGCGCTTTAAAGTTGTGGTGGTTCGAAAGGGTTTCATTATGCTACTTACACATAGGATTCAATGGCTTCTCATAGTTATTCTACTCGTTGGTCCGGCTACGCTTCCCGTTATGGCCCAACCAGCAGAGACACCTGCTTCTAACGTAACGCTTCAGCCTGAAAAAGAGTCCTGGTTCTTCCGCGGGACTGACAACCTAACGACTCTCATAGGTTATGGCTTAGTCTTTATTGCATCTCTTTTAGCGTACAGACAATGGAGACGCGATCAGCAATGGAAGCGTCTAGAAGCATTGATGCAGCGCATTAAGGCGTTCACTGAAACACCCGGTTCTCTGAATGCCATGATGATGCTGTCCTCAGATGACCGGGAGGTTCCATTATGGGACAAAGAAAAACCAGAAGAGCGTTACGTGCGCGTGAGCTGGGAGGAAGTTTCGCGGGCATTAATCCCCACAGATATGCTCAAGTATCCATATGACTCAAAGCAGAGTGCAATACGTGACTCGTTTAATGACTTACTGGGACGCTTATCGCATCTCGAAGCGTTTTTGGAAGCCGAGCTGCTCAGTGAAAATGAAGCTAAACACGCTATGAAGAACTTTGTATTACAATTCGAGCGCCTCATATTGCAGAACACCGATTTGGCGCGGAATCTACGTATCTACATCAATTATTACGGAATGGACGGCGTTCAGAACCTATTCAAGCGGTTCGACATTGATTTGAAGCAAAACATAAATGAGGAACAGGAGCAATTGAAACGAGAGATTGATAGCGGCAAATGGAATCTGCCGACTTAACGTGGGATTCTCAAACGGACCTTGTAGTCCACCTTCGGCTTGCCGAGGAAGTCTTTGCCAGTCTGCTTTGTGATCAATCCGAGTTGTTCGAGCTCGAAATAGGCGCGCTGGATCTCGCCTCTGTCGACGGAGAGTTTTTGCGCAAGCGCGGCGGGAGAGGGAAGTGATTCGCCCGGCGCGACACTTTTGTTTTCGATCTGGTTTTGGATCTGCTGGCGGACTTGGGCGTAGACGGGATTGTGCGACAAGTCTTTCAGTTCAATGTTCATAGTGCCTCAGAGCGTACGTGTCACTTTTGAAAGCGATCGCGGCGCGTCAGGATCGAGACCTTTTGCCTCCGCCAGCAACGCCGCAAAGAGTTGACCGGGAACTATGTATGGAATCGGCGCGAGAAACTCATCGATCTCGCGCGACATTACGATCGAACGCGTACACGTACCCGCGACGTCGAGATCGCTTGTGATCGCAAGTGTTTCGGCGTGTAACTCACGTAGACGCTCGATTAAACTCTTCACTCCCGCCAGCATCACGCCGGGTGGCGCAAAAAGTATGACGGGAAAATGCCGCTCGACCATCGCCAGTGGTCCATGTAAAAAATCAGCCGAGGAAAAACGCTCGGCGACGACATAACACGTCTCCATCAGTTTCAACGCCAGCTCGTACGCATTCGCGTAAGCCAGGCCACGCCCAACCACGACGCAGTTTTCCATGAAGACGTAACGCTGGACCAGCTCGAGGATGGCTGACTTTTGTTCGAGGGCGCCGGCGACGAATTGCGGAATCGCTTCGTAAGAAAACGGCGCCGGACTCTGGGCCAGCTCCGCCGCGAGCATATAAAAGAGGAGCATCTGGCCGGTGAACGTCTTGGTTGCAGCCACTGAACGTTCGCGCCCACCGTGCGTCAATAACGTCTCATTCACGAAGCCCGTCATCGACGAATGCGGTTCGTTGGTGATGCCGATCGTGTAAGCACCCGCACGACGCGCGCTCTCGAGAACGCGATTGATGTCCTCACCTTCGCCCGACTGCGACACACCAACGACCAGCGCGTGGTCCAACTTCAATCGTGCGCCGTAGATTGTATGAACAGACGGGGCCGAGAGCGAGACGGGAATCCCAGTCGTGATCTCCAGCAGGTAGCGGCCAAAAAGAGCGGCATTATCGGAACTGCCACGTGCGACGAGTACGATGAGATGAATATCGCGCGTCTTGAGCAGCGTTCCGAGTTTCGCAATCTTGGCGCGTTCTTCCGTGATCGTGCGTTCGAGTGCGGCCGGTTGCTCAGCGATCTCCGCAAGCATTAGTGACATGTCAGGGCTGACACTTTATCACGAATCTCCTCGCAAAGGCGCAAAGGCGCAAGACGCAAAAGACGCAAGGAAGAACTCCTAAGGAGGTTTCTTTGCGTCTTTGCGTCTTTGCGAGGAAGGTATTTTTACGGAACGGGACCGAAGAACAGTCCGCTGATGACGGCATTGCCGCCGGATGTTCGTGTCAGGTTGATCCTGACGTGTCCACGAATATTCCAGACAACATACTTGCCGGCAGCGAATGACGATAGACTCCGGCTGTCGAGCAGTGCATTCGTAGTTGCGTCGACGATATCGATTCGCTCGCCACGCGTGGTCGAGTCCCAATCCAACAGGTAAAGCGCGAGTTGATGTGTTTGACCGTCAGTGAAACTTACATCGATCGAGAAGAAGTTGTCAGAGTACCAGCAGGCGGCGATGCGATTGCTCGAGTTCAGTTTTTGCAAAGCGCGCGTTTCACTCGTGCTGTCGCTCCAAACCCAGGTCGAGTTTGAGCGAACGCTGGCCTGGGCGTAAGCGGGCACGGCCGACACATCGCCAACGAGATGGAAGCCGTCCTTTCCATACATGTTCTTCCAGTTGCCCTGCGTCGTCGTATCCACTTTCACGAATGTTGCCGAAGTGGCGCCGCTGGGCGTGGGCGTTGGTGTAGGCGTTGGCGTCGGCGACGGAGCAGGCGCTGCTCCGGACGAATCAAAAAACAGTCCACTGATGACGGCATTGCCGCCTGACGTTCGTGTCAGGTTGATCCGCACGCGGCCACGAATATTCCACACAACATACTTGCCGCTAGCGAACGACGAAAGACTCCGGCTTTCGAGCAATGCATTCGTAGTTGCGTCGAGGATATCAATCCGATCGCCACGCGTGGTCGAATCCCAATCCAAAGCGTAAAGCGCGAGTTGATGTGTTTGACCGTCACTGAAATTTACGTCGATCGAGAAGAAGGAATCAGAGTACCAGCAGGCGGCGATACGATTGCTCACGTTTGCTTTTTGCAAAGCGCGCGTTTCACTCGTGCTGTCGCTCCAAACATAGGCCGCGTTTCCGCTAGGGCTGATCTGAGCGTAAGCCGGAAGGGCTGACACATCGCCGATCAGATGGAAGCCTTCCTTTCCATACACGTTCTTCCAGTTGCCCTGCGTCGTCGTATCCACTTTTACGAATGTCGCCGAAGTAGTACCGGAAACTGGTGTGGCCGTTGGTGTCGGAGCCGGTGTTGGAGTCGGCGTAGGTGTCGGTGTCGAGCCGCCGGATTGCGCGGCGTTCAAAGCAGTGATGTCGCAACCGAGATCTTTGCCGTCGGTGCCGGCGAATTTGTAAGTGCTGTTAACTACTCGGAAGGTCGAATCAAGAATGCCGGTGATCGACGAGGGAAAGAAGTTGTTGGCCGGATAGATTGAAGATGACGCTCCCGCGATCAGGTTCCTCTGAAACACGGCGGACGGAGTGTAATTCGTTAGGGCCAGACTTCCTTCACCGGATCCATCACCAAAGATGCCGTAAGTGGACGGCGCTTTGCTCGTGATATTGTTGGTGTAGACAAAGCCGATCGAAGGCTCGCCGTAAAGAGCCATGATGTTGCCGTTTTGGAAATGCGTGTTGTGGTTGAAGGTGACGTTATAAAAACCCGTCATCGTGACAAGGCGATTTGCAATACCGGTGAACAGGTTATTTGCGATCACCACCCCGTTACCCCGCACGCGAGGGATTCGGATAGTCAGTACCTAAAAACTGTATTCCCTGGTCGGTGTTCTTGACGGTGTTGTTTGTAAAACTGATGTTCTCCACAGTCGCCCAGGGCGCTCTACCGCCTTCACTGCGCACCGTGAACAGAACGGCGTAACCTATCTGATCGGCTGTCCAGCAGTTTTCAAACACATTGCCATCGATAATGACGCTACGCGCGTTCTTCAACTCCAGCAGGTTCTTGATGGACCATTGAATAGCGGCGTAAGTGGGATGTCCTACCTTCCACGATAGAGGCTTGAAGAAGGTATTGCGACGGATCTCGATGTTTGCAGGGACGAGATTTGTGATTGAAGGCACTCCGCCGCCAAACATCACGTTCTCACCGGCAGCTTCAAGGTAGTTGTTGATGATGTGGAAAGGACCCGGACCATTCCAACCACAGAGCGCCTGCGTGTCGTAGCCACGGCCGTGAATGTTTGAAATATAGGAGTTGCTGATCGTGATCTCGGATCCATTCAGTGTGACACCACGCTGTATTTCCTGCGTCGAAGTGCCGTGGATGTAGGAACGATCGACGATGAAATGGTGTGGCACGGCTAGCGCTCGTTTGATTCGCCTCACCAAAACGCACGAGATCGTAAACGAGCGAACTGTTGACGTTCGAGACCTCGACGCCGACGAAACGATAGTGGTGACTGCCGGCGGCGGCGATGATCACGGGCGAAGCTGACCCGGATGGTTGCAGCCGAGCGAGCAGGCCGCTCTGTGCCGGTCCAACACGAACACCTTCAGGGAGTTCCGCTGCGCGCGAACTCTGAATCGTGAGATAGGTGCTGCCTGACTTGTTTGGAAGAATGAAATCGCCGGTGTAAGTAGCGCCTGCCTGAAGGATGATGGTGTCGCCGAGTTGGGCGGAGTTGATTGCGCTTTGCAAATTCCCGCCGGCTGGGACGGTGATCGTTGCTGCTCTTGCCTGAACTGCAGCAAGAACAAAGATGGTTGCGATGATTAGGGATTGAGAAAGCTAAAAGGGGTAATCGAGACACATTCTGAGAACTGGATATCAAGGGGAAAGCCTCCATATTGGTATCGGACGATCTCGATTTCTCGAGACCTCCGGCCATCCGCACGATGGCTGTGTCTTTAAGTTGATATCAGCTCTGACTTCGAGCTGGAGACATTAGGGCAGGGCCTGGTCCTGCAATACACACGATCTGACGGGGCTCGTCGGGAACGAGTTATAGACCGATTGATTCACCTTTGATTTGAAACAAGATGGATACTGCGTAGAACAAAAGGATATTGCCTTTTCTGAGTTGGAGTATTATTCGCGTGTTGTTGTGATTGTGTGATCTTTGAAAGTTTCACATTCACCCTCTTTTCGAATACTGTTGCAGACCGAAGCTTCGATGCCGCAAAAATTCTTCGCCCCAAATCCTGCCGGCCGCCTGGTGTCGCTCGACGTTTTTCGCGGTCTCACGATTGCGGGCATGGTGCTGGTAAACAATCCGGGCACGTGGTCCAGTATTTACTGGCCACTGAAACACGCCGAATGGCACGGCTGGACTCCGACGGATCTCGTCTTTCCGTTTTTTCTTTTCATCGTCGGCGTATCGATCACGCTGGCGTTTGCTCGTCGCGTGGAAGAAGGGCGGGTCAAACGCGACCTATATCTGAAAGTCGTTAAGCGTAGCGCCATCATCTTTGGTCTTGGGTTGTTTCTCAACGGCTTTCCTCATTTTCAACTGGCGACGATTCGCATTCCGGGCGTGCTGCAACGAATCGCGATCTGTTATTTGATCGCTTCGCTCATCTTTCTGACTACGAAAGTCAGGACGCAATTGATAATCGCTTTAGCGCTGCTGATTATTTACTGGCTGCTGATGACTCACATCGCCGCGCCCGGATTCGCGGTTGGAGATCTCAGTAAAGAGGGAAGTCTTGCGTCCTTTATAGATCGCGAACTGCTGGGCGCGCACATCTGGCGACAAGGCAGGGTTTACGATCCGGAAGGACTGCTCAGCACGATTCCCGCGGTGGCGACAACGCTATTTGGTGTTTTGACTGGTCACTGGCTGCGCAGTGAGCGGAGGCAATTTGAAAAAGTTGTGGGGCTGTTTGTGGCCGGGGCCGTGTGCGTCGTGCTGGGCTGGGCGTGGAATCCGTTCTTTCCGATCAACAAACCTTTATGGACCAGTTCTTATGTACTCTTTACGGCAGGACTCGGGTTGCAACTGCTCGCACTTTGCTACTGGTTAATTGATATTAAGGGATACCGTCGGTGGGCGTGGCCGTTTGAAGTTTTTGGTGTGAATGCACTCGCGCTGTTTGTCGGGTCGGGTTTGATGGTGAAGATAATGGGCTTGATCGGCGCGCAGGGGTGGATTTTTCGCAACCTGTTTCTCTCGTGGGCGGCGCCGATCAATGCTTCGCTGTTTTATGCGATCGCGTTCATATTGTTGTGGCTGTTTTTGATGTGGCTACTCTACCGCAAACGGATCTATATAAAGGTTTGAACTTGGAATAAAGATCTGAGCTTGGATAGAACAAGTCAGGAAGGGTGGCTTGCCCCCGCTTTCGAAAGAGCGGGGGCAAGCCGCCCTTCCTAACTTGTTCCTGTTCGATCTGACCCTATCCAAGTCATGGTTTATAACCGGGACCACGCAGCACGCGCCCAGCGAGGGCCGGCGTTCGCTGCCTTTTATCAACACTCATCTTTCCATTCACGAGCACGTATTCAATCCCCACCGGATATTGATTCGGCGACTCAAACGTAGCTCGATCGATCACCTTATTCGGATCGAACACGACGATGTCCGCAAACAACCCCTGGCGAATCACACCACGTTCGCGCAGCAGACCGACGCGCTCGGCGGGCGCTCCAGTCATCTTGTGAATCGCTTCTTCGAGTGACAACAAACCTTCGTCGCGTACATAGCGGCCCAGTATCCTGGGATAACTCCCCCAACCGCGCGGATGCGATTTCGAGCCCGCCAGTGGACCATCAGTCGCACGCGAGCCGCCCATGGCGGCAGTGATGCGGCGAGCGAAGTGCTGCCGGCGATGTAAGGATAAATATCGGCAGTGATGTCCAGTCCCTGGGCGCGCGCCTGCTTGATGCGGTTAAGCACCTGCGGCATGCGGCCCCAGTTCTTTTTATAAGCTGTTTTCAGGTGCCAGATCTCGACCGGGATGTCTGCCTTGCGCGCGATCTCAAAGACCTCGGACAACGATGCGTCGATGGTGTGTCCTTCACTGCGCTGGTGAGTCGCGTAAATACCGCCGTACTGGCGCGCGACCTTTGCGAGCTCAACGAGTTCGTTCGTCTTCGCAAAACGCGCGGGGACGTATTGCAGCGAACTGGAAAGACCGAGCGCGCCCTCGCGCATGGCATCGGCCACGAGCTTTTTCATCTGGTCCAACTCGCGCGCGGTCGGCGCGCGATCTTCATATCCGATCACGTACTCACGCACCTGGGTAGCGCCGACAAAAGTGCCGAGGTTTACACCGGAGCCCTGCTTTTCGAGACGATTGAAATATTCGTCCAGCGTGCGCCAGTCGATCGTGAGATTGAAGCGGCGTAGAAAGTCTTCCTGCTCTTTGAGCTGTCGTTCATTAATCGGCGCAATCGACTCGCCCTCGCCGGTGATCTCTGTCGTGACACCCATCATCACTTTGCTGATCGCGCGCGGATCGATCAGCAGGTACGTTCTACCTGACTGGCCGAGCATGTCGATAAAGCCGGGCGCGACGACGAGACCTTGAGCATCGATCGTTCGGTCGCAGTAAATTGGGAGAGATTTCCGATACGCTCGATGCGGTCGTCTTTAATTCCGACGTCGGCGACGTAGCCGGGGCGTCCGGTTCCGTCAACAATCCGGCCACGTTTGATTATGAGATCGAATCGCGGTGTCTGCGGCGATTCGGTTACAGGTAAGAGCAACATGCTGACGATTGAGATCGCTACGAGAGTTTTGATAAGCATCCGGATTGTTCCCTACAGATCGAGAAACCTGGAGCGCTGCCCGGGATCGGGCAACATGCAGGTTTCAAATTTACCAAAGAGGCGATAACGGTTGCGCGCCACGAGTCGATAGCCCAGGTCGCGCAAGGGCGCGGGAACGATCCCCGCTATCGCCGCGAGGGTTTTCCAGATGCCTCCCAACTCACTTCCCGCGCGCAGCACCGCGTTCGAACGGTTCAGGATCAACTCGTCCGGCTGCTCATAATTTACCACCACGTGGAGGGTGTCCAGTTCGTCCGGGTTTATTCCGTGGCGAGCGAGTATCTTTCTGGCGAAGTCGCTCTGAAGTGAAGCAAACTGCAATCGCTCGCCTTTGTCCTGCTTGAGCAAAAACTGAACGGAGCGATTGCAGAGTCCGCAAACACCGTCATAGAGAATGATTGGGTTCATCCGGTTATCGCGTTTTGCTCGACCAGGTTCGTTTCTTCCGGAGTCACTGGACGCCGTTTGCGGAGCACGAGTGCCGAAATAAACGAGACGATGAGAGCGACGGGAAGCGGTTCGAGCAGAGTGAAAGCCACATTGAAGAACGGATTGCTATAGAGCGACTTCATGCTCTCCATTTCCTTCGCCTGTTGCGCAATCTCCGTCGCCGACGCGCCCGATGCCCGCAGGTTCTCGAGCATGTGGGCCGTATATTTCTCAAAAAAGTCGGGCAGAAAATTGAAATAGATAATCTCCCAGGTAATCACGTAGCAGATAGATGCTACGAGGGAAATCAAAAGCCCGATGCCCAGTGCTTTGAAAAAGCTGATGTAACCGTTGCCAACGGTGTCGCGATACGAACGAACACCAAAGAATATGAGGAGGAAGGCGAGCAACATCGTGGTGTAGCCGATGACCAGCCCGTAGTCGAACCCGATCCTCTCTACAAAGGGCACGGTCGCCGCCATCAACCCGGAGAGGATGGCGCCTGAGATCAGGCCATAAGTCAAAACCGTCCTTTTCATTTCAATAGGTCTCCTGACTGTAGGTTTCTGAAAACTGTGGGCGGAACCTACGTGGAAGCGCGGAAAATGTCGTCATACTTTCGGATGATTTCGCTGTTTCGAGGTGAAAATACTACTTTCGGAGTAGGGCTTTGGTCTTTGGTCTTTGGTCTTGAGTTTAGGTTGCCCAAAGCCCAAAGCCCAAAGCCCAAAGACCCAAGGCCCAAGACCCAAGACCCCCCCTCACGGTATCAACCCCAGCTCCTTCCCAATCTGCACGGCTTGAGTGCGTCGTTTCGCGCCCAGCTTATCAAAGAGGCGACTCGAGTGAGTCTTGACCGTATTTTCGCTGACGAAAAGTTTTTCGGCGATTTCCCGGTTGCTCATGCCGTGCGCGATGAGTTCGAGAATTTCGAGTTCGCGTTTGGTGATACCAAGATCCTTCGCGCGCTCCTTATTTAAAGCGAATGGCTGCGGCGTGGGAACCGGGACTTCGCGGACGACCAGCACCTCTTGCTTTTTAGTGAACTTTAGTCCGAACCAGATTCCGACGCCTGCGAACAACAGGGCAATCAGTCCGCTGTAGATCTCGAGCGAGTGCTCGACGACGAGGAATCTAAACTCGATCAGTTTCAGCAGGAAGATCAGCAGTCCGCCGGAAACTCCGTATATCAAACCGTAGATAAGCGCCTGTCTTTTCATTTCGGATAAAGAAATCTAGACTAGATTCGCATCTCCTAAGAAATTAGTTGACACTGCCGGGCCGCCTGTCTATACTCCTAAAAACTTAGGAGACAGAAAAGTTCTTATGGCTCGCCCCAAGACCGAGAACCTGACGCCGCTTGAACTGGAAATCATGCATGTGCTGTGGGAAACCGGACCCGCAAACGTGCAGACAGTACAACAAAAACTGAAACGTGACCTTGCCTATACGACTGTCCAGACAATGCTCAACATTCTGGAGCGCAAGGGCAAGGCGAAACGAACACTGAAGAACCGTGCCTATTTTTACAAACCCGCGGTGAGTCGCAAACAGGTGGTTGGAAAACATGTGAAAGACGTTGTCGATCGAACTCTTTGGCGGTTCAGCGGAAAGCCTGGTGATGAGTTTGGTTGAGACAAAACATCTCACGCCGGAAAAACTCGCACGCCTGCAAAAGCTGGTGGAACAGGTCAAGGAGGAGGAACCTGATGAGAATAAGTAGCCAATTGCTTTTGACCTTTCTATTGAATGCCTTTTGGCAGGTTGCTCTCATCGCGTTGCTGGCCGCGGCCGGTTCGCGGCTCCTGCGAGATTCTCGTGCGCGTTATCGGCACCGGCTCTGGGTCGGAGCGTTGTGCCTGGCGTTTCTGGTGCCGGCGTTGACGTCAGTTCGGACGCTGCTCGAGTCTTCATCAAGTTCGATTGTCACCCCGATTACGTCAACCGAAATCCGGCGCACGGTCGCCTGAGATCGTTCCCAGCCTGCCCGCTACAAACTTAACGGCGCCGGACTCAGCCTTTCAATTAAATCAGAATCTTGCACTCGTGCTGATCGCGCTCTATTGCGGCTTTTTACTTTATCGCAGCTTCAAGCTCATCCAGGCCTGGCACATTACGCGAAATATCAGACGTTTTGCAGTGGAGCTGGAACCGAATGAAATAGTCGACGACGTTATCAGTAGATGCGAAGCCGAGATCGGTGCGGGCTCACGCAAAGTCAAGGTATTGCGATCGGAAACTCTGCCGGTTCCCGTTACGATCGGGCTCTTTCACCCCGTGATCATCCTGCCCGAACCATTGCTCCGCGAGGGCAATACCGACCTGCTGACTTCCGCGATTGGCCACGAGTTTATTCATGTTGCCAGGCACGATTATCTGCTGAATTTCATTTACGAAGTTCTCTTTGTTCCGATCTCATTTCATCCTGCGGCTGCTTTATTAAGACGCCGCGTGAAACAGACCCGGGAACTCTGCTGCGATGAGCTGGTTGCAGAGCGAATTCTGAACGCCGAAGTTTATGCCCGCTCGCTCGTGCGGCTCGCCAGCTCCGCGCCAACTCTGCGTCGTCTCTCTGTTACTACAACCGTAGGCATCGCCGATGCCGACATTCTGGAGGCCCGTATCATGTCTTTGTTAAAGAAACCTAATTTGAACAAACGTGGGAAGAAACTATTGCTGGTCGCAGTCTCGCTGTTGTTGCTGGTGCCCTGTGTTGCCGCGGCTGCTTTAGCAATGCGATTTGAGGTCAACTCAAACGCGCAGGAACCTGTGAAGCAGGATCAGGAAAGCAGGGAAAAAGAAGTACGTGAAGTACGTGAAAGACTCCAGCGCGACGGAGTTACGAAAATCGCAGTTCCGAAGGGAACCGATCTCCAGGAGTTTCAGGAGAGGGAACGCAAGCGGGAAACCGAAATCGAGATGCGCGACATAATGCACTCCGCATTACTTCGGTTGGCCAAAATCAATATGGACCAGGCAATTCAGGTTGCGACCAGCCACCAGCCGGGTAAGGTTCTGCTTGCGAGTCTCGGCGCGAAGGGTTGGGAAGAGCCCGGGAAACTCGGCAAAGACGGGACCGTCTTCTACCACGTCATCATCGCGGATGAAGTCAACCCCGGCTCGACTCACATTTGGGTTAATGCCCTCGACGGCACAATCATGAAGACCGAGAAGGAACTGCCGCGCAAGACGCGAATCGCGGAACCACAATAAACCAGCGTGTATAGCCACATAGAAGCACATAGATCACAAGGCATCAGAAATTTCCCTTTGTGTTCTTTGTGCTTTTTTGTGGCTTATGCCGCTTTCGCTTCTCTCACCGGCGCCTGACCAAGAGCTTCCATCAACTTCTGAAATCCCGGCAAATCCAGCGACTGTGGACCATCCGAGAGCGCTCGCTCCGGACATGGGTGCACTTCAATCAATAAACCGTCAGCACCCGCGGCCGCAGAAGCTTTCGACATCGGCGTAATCAAACTGCGCATTCCTGTTGCATGCGAAGGATCAGCCAGAACAGGTAGGTGCGACAACTCCTTGACGAGTGCTATCGCGGCAAGGTCGAGTGTGTTGCGGGTCGCGGTTTCGAAAGTCTTGATACCTCGCTCGCACAGCACAACGTCCGCATTGCCTCCCGCGAGTAAATATTCCGCCGCGAGCAACCACTCCTTGACGGTGGCGCAGGGTCCGCGTTTCAGAAGCACGGGTTTGGAGACGCGTGCGAGTTTGCGCAGGAGTGAAAAGTTCTGCATGTTGCGCGCACCGACCTGCATCATGTCAGCATATTCTTCAACGATCTCCACGTCTGATTCACTCATGACTTCCGTGACGATCGGCAGTCCCGTCTCTTTGCTTGCGTGCCTGAGAAAACGCAAAGCTTCTACGCCGAGTCCCTGGAAGTCGTATGGCGAAGTGCGTGGTTTGTAAGCACCGCCGCGCAGCATGTTGGCGCCTGAGGCTTTTACCGCATGAGCCGTTTCCAGCAGTTGTTCTTCCGACTCGACTGAACAAGGACCGGCAATCACAACCAGATCGCCGTTGCCGATCTTCGTCCCGCGTACGTCTACAACAGTTCGTGTCTGTCGCAGTTGGCGGCTGACCAGCTTAAACGGGTGCGAGATCTGTATGACGTCCGCAACTCCCGGCGCCGCTCTGAGCGCTTCGATCTCTGAACGGCGCCCGCTGCTCCCGACCGCCCCGATGATGGTGCGTTCTTCTCCGTGAACTACGTGTGCCTGGAAACCACATTCCCTGATGCGGTCGATAATGTGGTCGATTTCGTCGGGGGTTGCGGTGTTTGACATGTTGACGATCATGATGTGTGTTCCTTTACTAGCTCTTTGGGTTTCTGGTCAGTTGCGGCCGACAGTAAAACAAAACGGGTATAGTTTTCGGTTTGATCCTGAATGCTGCGACGAATGATGACGCCGCCATAAAGCTCCGCTGCGCGTTCTCCGGCGATCGCCGCGAGTTTTGGATCGCGCAGACGAATGACACGAGCGACGCTTCCCGCCGTGTCGTCCGCGACGACGGGTTTCAGTTTTGTGTGGGTCGCGAAGAAGCGACTGCACTGCGCGAGTGCCACGGAATGGGATTCCACTGTTTCGATCTCTTCGAGGGTTGTGCCGGAGCATCCGATGAGGTGTTGCTCGATCTTGATCTCGACTTCGTCGAGAACTCTCAGCGAATTCGAGCGCGAGAGATCCGCTGACGGCTGCACGACACCGGCAATACTGTTCTCGACCGGCGCAAGCAGGTAATCAGCCAGGCCGCTTTCGAAGGTGTTAAAGAGGTCGGCGAAGGTTCTGCGCGGCACGAGCTCGATCTCCGAGCCGAGGAGTTTGAGTGCTGCTTCCTCGCTGAAAGCGCCGCGTTCGCCCTGAAAAGCGACTCTTGGTTTTCGAATAAGCTTCGTCACAAAACCTCTGTTTTCGATTCGACACGTCTGGACTCACGGATAATGCGTCGAAACATTTTGCCGACCGCGCGTTCGTCGAGCGGTCCGGAGTTGATCTGCTGCAAACGACGCAGGACGCTGCGTTCGCGATCGGGATCACAAAAGGGGAGATCCGCGGCCTGTTTGAGCGCGCCGACTTTCAGTGCGAGCCTCGCGCGCATGTTGAGCAATCGCAGCAATTCTTCGTCGATTTCGTCGATCTCTCTGCGCCAGTGTTCTATGTTCATGTTCAAAGCTCCGAGGCGTAAAACGAAAAAAAGCCGCGAACTTTTTAGGATCGCGGCTGGCTCGTTGAAGGTGTTTGTGCTTTTTCTTTAGGTCTTCAGCACATCGTTTTCAAACTTCGCCGGTCCGCCCTCCTCGTTAAAGAAGAAGCGGTAGGTAAAGGCGAAATAGAAAAATGTGCGAGTGCTATCCATGACCTCGCGGTACTATAGGGAGACGCTGAAAACCTGTCAAGACTTTCTTCTGAGAAAAGCTTCCCTCGCAAAGGCGCAAAGGCGCAAAGGCGCAAAGGAAGCATTTTCGAAACGCGGCAGCGCTTTGCGCCTTTGCGCCTTTGCGAGGGAAACTCACGGCATCAGCAACAACTTCCCCGTCGTTTTCCTTCCTTCAAGATCCCGATGCGCCTGCTCCGCCTCCGCAAGCGGATAAACTTTGTGAATCCGCAGCTTCAGATCTCCGCGAACGATCATCCCCATCACGTCATTCGCGCGCCACTCGAGCTCCTCACGTGTCGCGGTGTAGTGGACGAGCGTCGGACGCGTAATGTAGAGCGAGCCCTTTTGCGAGAGCTTTATTAGATCAAACGGCGGCACTGCACCGCTCGCCCCGCCAAACAAAACCAGGTACCCGCGTGGACGCAGCACGTTCAGGTCTTTATCAAACGTCGCCTTCCCGACTCCGTCATACACGACCTCCACGCCTTTTCCGTCAGTCAACCGCTTCGTCTCAGTCTCGAAATCTGCTTCCGTGTAGACGATACATTCATCGGCGCCGGCGTCGCGCGCGAGTTGCGCCTTCTCCTGCGTACCGGCGGTTGCGATCACGCGCGCGCCGATCTTTTTCGCCATTTGAACGAGCAGCAAACCCACGCCACCTGCTGCCGCATGTATCAAAGCCGTCTCGCCGCGTTGCAATTTGTAGGTGCTGTACAAAAGATAATGCGCCGTCATCCCCTGCAGCATCGCCGACGCCGCCTGCTCGAAATCCAACTCGTCAGGGATCTTTACCAGACGACTTTCCGGAACCGCTGCGTATTCGGCATAACTTCCCAACGCTCCTGTGTAAGCAACACGATCCCCCGGCTGTAGCGTCTTCACTTCGCTTCCGACTTCCGTCACAATTCCCGCGCCTTCCTGACCGTTAATAAAGGGAAGTGAACTCGGGTAACGGCCTTCGCGAAAGTAGACGTCGATAAAGTTTACACCGCTCGTTTTGATCTGAACGAGCGCTTCGTTCGGCTTTGGCGAGGGCGACGCGACGTCAGTAAACGTGAGCACCTCCGGCCCACCAACTCGAGAGACTTGAATGGCTTTCATGATGCGGAGATATTGCCACACATCGACGCGCGATAACACGGATCATGCGCCTAAAAAATTGGATTCGTGTTCGTTAATTCGTACGCCGTCTCGGTGCGGTGTAATTGCTGTTGACAGGGGATTGTGACCCTTCTAGGATACGCGCGCACGCCTGCCAACGCCCGAAAATCGAAGCAATGCGAAAGGAGTTGTCGTGAATAATAAACGAAGAGTACTGTCGGCTATGGCCCTCGTACTGGCTGTCTCCCTGAGCCAGCCCCTCGTGGCTCAGAAGAAGAGTTCCGACTCGATCAAGATTCCTTTTGAGACCTACAAACTCTCAAACGGTCTCACGGTGATTCTCTCTATAGACCGCACCACGCCGACTGTCGCCGTCAACATCTGGTATCACGTCGGCTCCAAAAACGAGATGCCCGGCCGCACCGGTTTTGCACACCTGTTTGAGCATGTGATGTTCACCGGATCGGGGAACGTTCCCTACGGCTATCACGACAAGCTCACCGAGGGCGTCGGCGGATCAAATAACGGCTCGACCACCAACGATCGCACCAATTACTACGAGACGATTCCGTCAAACTATCTCGAGACGGCGTTGTGGTTGGAGTCCGATCGAATGGGATTTCTGCTCGACAAACTCGATATCGCCAAGCTTAATGCGCAGCGCGACGTCGTCAAGAACGAGCGGCGGCAGAGTTACGACAATCAACCTTACGGTCGTGTGCCCGAGATCTTCGCGGCGGCGATGTACCCGAAGACTCATCCTTATTCATGGCCCGTGATCGGATCGATGGCGGATCTCAGCGCCGCGTCTGAAGAAGACGTCAAGGCATTCTTCCGGCTTTACTACGCGCCAAACAATGCGACGCTTTCAATCGTCGGCGACTTTGATCCGGCGCAGGCGAAAGCCTGGATCCAGAAATACTTTGGCGACTTGCCGCAGGGTAAGCCGGTGCAAAGGCCGTCCGTGCCGCTCGGCAAACTCGAAGCAGGCAAACGTCTCGTCTACGAAGATCGCGTCCAGGTTCCGCGACTTTACATTCAATGGCCCACGGTCGGTTTCAAGAACGACGACGACTACGCGCTTTCGGTCATGAGTTCGATCCTTTCGGGTTCGCGAACGGCGCGTCTGACGAAAGCACTCGTCTACGATACGCAAAAAGCGTCGCAGGTCTTTGGTTTCCAAAACTCCTCTGAGGACGTCGGAGTTTTCCAGGTCACGGTTGTGCCGCGGCCTGAGCACAGTCTGACGGACCTTGAAGCTTTGGTTGATTCCGTTCTGCAGAAGTTCATCAGCGAAGGTCCAACCGCGGAAGAGTTGCAGAAAGCAAAGAGCGGACTCGAACTGAATTTCCTGCGCGGGCTCGAATCGAATCTCGGCAAAGCAAACCAACTGAACAGCGGCGCCGTCTTCTACGGCAATCCCGGACACGTCAGTAACGACTATGAAAAGACGCTCGCGGTGACAGCCGCCGACGTGAAGCGTGTCGCTGCCAGGTACCTGACAGGCGCTCGAATAGTTTTGAGTGTCGTGCCGAAGGGCAAGAAAGATCAGGCTTCGAAAGCAGCGGAAAGCGAAGCCGTTAGCGTCGTGCTGGAAAAGGGACGAGGAGGTAGATCATGAGACAACAGAAACGACTTCTTGCCCTCGCGGCAGCGTTCGTAATCAGCATCGCAAACATCGCGGCCCTCGCCCAGCAGCAGCCGCTCGATCGCACCAGGGTTCCGACGCCGGGTGAGAGTCCTGTGCTGCGTGTTCCCACCTGGACCAAAACGCAACTCTCGAACGGCGCGACGTTGATCGTTTCCGAGCGTCACAGCCTGCCGCTCGTTTCTTTCACTATTACTTTCCTCGGCGGCGCGAACCAGTTTGAACCCGCGGGAAAACGCGGTGTGGCAACGATGACGGCGTCGATGTTGACGGAAGGCACCACGACGAAGACCGGTGATCAACTTTCTGACGCGCTGCAACTCCTCGGAACCAACGTCGGCGCCGGGATCGGCGGCGAGGAAGGCTCGATCGGTTTTGTTTCCACGGCGAAGAACTTCGACGCGACGCTCGCTATTCTCGCCGACATGATGTTGAACTCAACCTTTCCTGCCGAGGCGCTCGAACGACTTCGCGGTCGAACGTTAGTCAACCTGACGCAGGCTAAAGATCAACCGACAGTTGTCGGCGCACAGGTGTTTGCCAAAATTCTTTACGGTGACGCGCATCCCTACGGTCAGCGCATAACGGAAACGTCGGTGAAAGCGATCACGCGCGATGACGTCGTCGCTTTTCAAAAGGCGTACTTTCAACCGGGACGCGCAATCATCACCGTAGTCGGCGACGTCACACCGGCGAAGGTTAAGTCGTCGATCGAAAAAGGCCTGACCGCATGGACCAAGGCCGGCGACAAGCCTTCGTTTGATTATCCAAAACTTCCCACGCTCCAACCGGCGAAGATCTACCTGGTCGACAAGCCCGGCGCGGCGCAGTCTGTAGTTAATATCGGACTGCCTGGTCCACCACGAAATACACCGGACTACTTTGCGCTCCAGGTGCTCAACACGATTCTCGGCGGCCAGTTTCAATCGCGGCTCAATGCCAACATTCGTGAGCAGAAGGGCTACAGCTACGGCGTCAACTCAGGCTTCAGCTACGGCAAAGGGCCGGGGGCGTTTCGAGCCGGTGGTTCGATCTTCTCCGCAAAGACCGATGCGGCGCTCGTGGAGTTTATGAAAGAGCTGAAGGGCATCGTGAGCGAGAAACCGATCACGGATGAAGAGATCAAGACGGCAAAGGAATCGTTGATCCAGGGACTGCCGCAGCGTTTTGCTTCCGTCAGCGCGATCAGCAACGCGATCACGTCGCTCGTCGTGCAGGGCTTGCCCGAAGACTTCTACCAGACGTACGCGAAAAACGTTTCCGCGGTGACTAAGGAAGATCTTCAGCGGGTAGCGAAGCAATACATTGACTTGAATCACCTTGCGATCGTGATCGTCGGTAATCGTTCTGAAGTGGAAGGACCTCTGAAGGCAACGGGCATCGCGCCGATCACTGTGATCGACAGCGAAGGTAATCCAAACTAAAGATCAGTCCTCGCAAAGGCGCAAAGACGCAAAGGAGAATATTGTTTCTTCCTTTGCGTCTTTGCGAGGAAAACTCTCTCAAGAACGATAATCGAAAACGATCTGCATCAGACGCCTTGCGACTGACTCGGGAACGAGCGAGAGTGCGGTCCGCCGCAAACCTCTCGCAAACACATTCTCCCACTGGCCCACGCTTCCGTAATACCGCGAATACCTCGCGATCGCTGCTGTTCGTTTGTAACGAATCTGCTCATACCGCCGCAACGCCTCTTCAACCATCCCGTATTTTTGAAAACAGCGCGCGAGCACGAAAGCATCTTCCATAGCCAGGCAACCACCCTGTCCCAGATTTGGTGTGGTTGGATGAATCGCATCGCCCAGCAACGTGACTCGCCCTTTGCCCCAAACCTTACTTGACGGTCGATCGAAGGCTCCCGTCTTTAGTATCGATGACGAAGGTGTGGCTTCGATCAGTTCGAGCACCGGAGAATACCAGCCTGCAAATAGATGCGAGAGATCGTCGCCGTCGTTTGTATTCGCTGAAGCCCACCAGCCGAGTCGGCCCAGGCCGACAGGACCAATGCCGAAGCGTTTACCACGTCCGTGGATCTCAATCGCGGTTACGGTGGGAATCGCGGTTGGAACTGTAGGAGAGATTCCGCGCCAAACAGTGTAGCCACGAAAGACCGGTTCTCCGTTGCCGCAGATTTGCGTGCGAACGCGTGAGTGAATGCCGTCCGCGCCGATCAGGAAATCGGCCTCGGTTGAGCGATTGTTGGCAAAGTTAGCGATCACTTTATCGCCGTCGTTTATTTGATCAACGAACGTGTGATCGAGATGAATCGACGAGTGGGGGAGTGCTTGCAATAGTGTTTTCTGCAAGTCGGCTCGATGCAGCGCGACGGCGGGAGTTTGACGATCTTCTTTCTCCGCGATTGAAACGCGGTTGATTAACCGGCCGTGCTGGTCCAGCCAGCGAATTTCATTTATCACCCCCGCTTTTTCAAGAATCTTCTCGGCGAGGTTGAGTTGCCGCAGGACGCGCATCGCGTTGGGCCAGATGGCAATCGCCGCCCCAACGTCGAGTAGCGCCGGCGCCTGCTCAAATACTTCAAACTCGAACGCTGATTGATGAAGAGCGAGTGCGGCGGTCAGGCCGCCGATACCTCCGCCGACGATCGCGATCCGGACCATGCTGGCAGGAGAGAGTGCCACAAAAAGGCACAAAAGGCACAAATAATTATTTGCTAAGCGGTGCGCTCCTGCCATTCGGTGAATCTCGAACCGAGGCAACGATGTTGCTTCAGAAGACCGATGAATGCTCTCGAGGGCAGAAAGTCGTTGAGGTTGACGAGAAATCGCGTGGCCACGAGAGCGGTCCAAGCCAGCAGAGAGATCGTGCAGAGGCCCACAACAACGGCTGAAGTCTGGTACGTCCAATAAATATTCCAGTCTAGGTGAGGACCGACAAAGGACAGGTAAATGATCGGAAGATTAATTAGCAGGCCGAGCACCAGCAGCACCAACTTCCGTGGCGACCTGAACGTCAGGTACGTACTCGCGGCAAAATAAGCGATCGGAACCAGGCCAAAGAGAATGCCCTGCGTAACGCTCGCTTTACTGATTGGCCAGATGGCGGCCGTGGCAAAGATCCAAAATGCGAGGCCCAGGACGCTCAGTAGACGTAGCGGCAAAACTCCGATGATCGCTGGAACGTTCGTCGAACTCAGTCTTGTCGTAAATCCATGTTGCTGCACTGCAATACTCCACCACGCGAAAAAGTACCACGGCTTTACTCGCGAGCCGGCTAACAAAGCAGCGGGCAGCCAAAGCAGAAACGAAGAAATCGCCGCACCGCGAACTACGTACAGAGTGATCTCACCCGCCAGGTAAAACAGTAGCGACAGCAACGCCGTCGAGATAACAGTGCTGACTACGATTCTCACCGGCGCCCTCATTCGAATTTCGGTCAGACGATGTATGGCCCAAACTGGAATTGCTGTAGACAAACCCAGCACGCCGAACACACTCATTACGAATGGAAGGTAGATGGCGACGTCAATGTTACGTGGGTGAGGGTTGATGAGAATTAAGAACACGGTGAAGAGATAACCCGCGAGGGCTCCTCCTGTAAACCCTTGAATAAGAAACGCGCCTGGAACAGTTTGCTCGAGTTGAAACGGCAGATTTTTGGTTCTCATTTGAACCTCGCAATTCAGGTGGCTTCACCCACTTCGTTCGGATCGTCGTCGAGCGATTCCGCGGCCTCGCGTAGTTCGACCACCAACCGAAGTGCCTGCTTTCGCAGCGGGCGCATGAAAGGATTGCTCGCGAGATGGATCAACCGGTCGAGCAACTCGACGGTGTGATTGACGAGGCGATACGTGCGTCGATGATTCCGCGATTGATCGTGAATCCAGAAGAGGACGATGCCCATCTGATAAACCCAGAGCAGGTAAGGCAGCTCGGCCCGCAAGTCTTTTGGAACTCGTGCCTTTGATTCCTCCAACACTTTATCGAAGAGTTGAATGCTTGCCTCTCGAACCGGATCAGACTCGTCAGAGAAAGGGTTGAGCGGACTCTGCGGATGAGCGGCAGTTTTGAAAAGCACGCCCGCAAACTGGTGATACGGTTTCATCGCGTCGATTTTCAACCGCACCACTGTGAGTAGGCGTGCTTTCAACGTGTTTTCTTTATCGAGCGCAGGAAGTGCGACGGCGAGGTGATCTTCGTGCAGGCGCTGATAGAAGGCCTGGATCAGGTGTTCCTTCGAGCTGAAATAGTAATAGGCGTTACCGAGCGACACGCCTGCCTTTTCGGCAATCGCGCGCATCGTCGTTTCGTCGTATCCACGCTCGCGAAACATCTCCAGGGAAGTGTCAAGGATCAGCGCTTTCGTCTGGTCACCTTTAGAGACTTTCGTCGTCTTCTTTTTGCGCATCGCAGCCATTGGGTTTACCTGTTGAGTCCTGCCACTCGTCCAATCTGATAACGGTGCTGCGAGATTGCCGAAACCACTTTCCTCGTCGTCGGCAGCAGCTCGGGTGTGGCCAGGCGATAGGACCACTCGCGATATTTTGCGAGGGCCCAAAGGACCATCAGCCACGCCTTGGGCCCGAAGTATACCCAGCCATCCGCACTCACTACCGTCAGGTCCTGCTTCGTCAGGTCGTGATTCAGTTGCGGATAGCGCCTGCGAGCTTCATCAGAGGCGCAGGGCACGAAGTTGAGCTCGACGATCTTCGACTGTTCCGCCAGCCATTCGTGCGCGCGCTTGCAGAGACCGCAATCAGGGTCATAAAGCACGGTTAGGGCTTGCATGGCTCAAGCCTCCTGATGGACAGCGGTGGAGGTGAAAGCATCCGGGTTTACCGGCGGATGATCGTTTCGAGTGTTTGAGCGCCGGCGCATGCGGCTGAAAATGAAGAGATTGAAGAAGTGCATGCCGCCGAGGACGAGCAGCACCATGCCTACCTTCACAGAGAGGGCTTCAATACTTTGTTCCGCAGTGGTGACGGCGTACCCGAGCTTGAGCGCCAGGGTGACATAGCCGAAATTGATCAGGTAGAAGCCAACTACGAGCAGGTGATTGACTGAATCGGCGAGGGCTTCGTTGCCGTGAAAGACGTCTACGAGAAACACGCGTCCGTTTTTGTGGAGGGTTCGAGCGACCCAGATAGTCAGGGCGATACTGACGGCCAGGTAAATCAGGTAGGTGCTTATTACGATTGTCATGGTCAGCCTCCTTAGCTGAATTTGAACACGTTCAACTACATGCAGCCTACGCCTGCCCTGGAGGCCTGTCAAGAACTTTTTTGAACAGGTTCAAAAACATGGTTTTGTTTGGAGTGCGGTGACTTGTCACCGCTTTTGCCGCGAAGGAAAAGCGGCGACCAGTCGCCGCACTCCAAAGCCTGAGCTACGCGTTTCAGGTGCTCGTGTGTTATTGTGGCCGGTCGGAAAATCTCATTCTTCAGGAGAAAACTAATTGGCAGCAGAAGATCTTATCCCGGCGGAGGGCGTCATCATCGACAAACAGCCCAACGCCTTTTTCAAAGTCCGTCTCGACAACAGTGAACACGTGGTGCTGGCAGCAATTTCCGGGAAGATGCGAAAGAATCGAATCCGGATTCTGGTTGGCGATCGTGTGAGTGTTGAAATGTCGCCCTACGACCTGTCGCGCGGACGAATCACCTACAGATACAAATAACTTCCAATTTCCAAGTGCCGATTTACAATTGGCATTTGGCAATCGGCAATCACTTAAACTCAAATGACCGCAAGTAGCTCATGAACGAATCGTTCCACTGCGTTACCGTCTTCTCCGGTCCCACGAGTTTCACAAAATAAGATCCCTTTGGACTTTCCACCACGGCCGCGCGCAATCGGTAGCCGGGCTTGTTGAGGTATGTCCCGCTGCCCGGAGTCGTCTCGGCCACGTATGTTCCCGACACATCGATAGTCGTGACCTTCAAGTTGTCGGTCTCGAGGTGTGCTGCCTGGACCTTCTCTTTTGAAGGACTGCCGTCCGGCTGCTGCATTTGATCCACCCAGCGCTGGATGTTAGCCCCCGTGGATCCTCCCTGGCCTTCTCCAAAATAATAAAGGACGAGCGAAGCGTCTTCGTTGTCGCCGGGCGCCTTCGGCAGCTTGTACTGCGCGACACGCATCTTCGAGCTTCGTTCTTCTTCAACCCAGCCTTTTGGAACCGTGAACTTCAGCGGGTTCTGTTGTTGGAACCCTGTAGTGAGAACGAAACATACCAGGACCATCAGGATAACTAAGGTTGGTTTTCGCATGCGGTCATTTAAGCTTACGGACCGTTGAAGCGCAAGAACGTGACGAGGTTCTGTAGTGACGCTGCCGATAGCGGCGTGTTAGTATGCCTTTATTATGCATGCCGATGTCGTTTTAATACGGCTTATATTTACGGCAGTTTTAGTAGCAGCGGGATACAAGCTGGTACCACTCGGCAACGATCCGTGGATTTCAGCAGCCGCGGGCGCGGTGATCGCGATCTGCATCATCGTTTTTGAGTTGCGGATCCGTCGGGCCACTCTCAAAACCCTCATCGGTGCCGCGGTCGGTTCGATTCTCGGAATTATCGGAGCGTATTTGATCGGCTCGCTGATCAGCCGGCAGGAGTCCACCGCACTCGATGCCGGAATGAAAACTTTTCTGACTCTGGCGCTCACATTTTTCATGGCCTATGTCGGGTTGATGGTGGGAGCGGCGAAGGGCGACTATCTCGATCTCTCAGCCCTCGGCGGTATCTTCAGCGATAAAGTGGCCCGCCGCGATCTGAAGATTCTCGATACATCGGTCATCATCGACGGCCGCATTGCGGATGTCGCAGAAACAGGATTTCTAACCGGCACGCTGATCATTCCCCAGTTCATCCTTCGTGAGTTGCAGCAGGTCGCTGACTCGCCTGACTCCTCAAAGCGCCAGCGTGGACGCAGAGGGCTGGACATGTTGAACCGGCTCCAGAACAACAGCTCCCTCGACATTCAAATTGTAGAGACTGACTTTCCCTCGGTGCGCGAAGTTGACCTGAAGTTGATCGAGCTCGGCAAACAGCTTGACGCCGTTATCGTCACCAACGATTTCAACTTGAACAAGGTCTCCCAGTTGCGCGGAGTCAGCGTGCTCAATATCAACGAGTTGGCAAATGCGCTCAAGCCGGTCGTGCTCCCAGGCGAGGCGATGCGAGTTTTCATCCTGAAGGAAGGCAAGGAATACAATCAGGGCGTAGCCTACCTGGATGACGGCACGATGGTGGTCGTTGACAATGCGCGCCGGTTGATCGGCAAGAACGCCGACATCGCCGTGACGAGCGTATTGCAAACAACCGCGGGCAAAATGATCTTCGGCCGTCTCTGGGAAGAAGCGGAAAACGGCGGGCACAGCGGCGATATTCATCGCACCAACGGCGCCTCGCGCCGGCAGGCGCGTGATTCGCGCAACAGCCCGGCTCCAGTGCGTATCTCTGAAAGCGAACCGATCACCGAGAGCTGACGCCGGCACGCCGTTTTCGATTTCCCTATCTCTCTTCATGAACATCGCGATTATTGCTGCCGCCGGCGCTGGCACCCGGATGGCGAGCGATCGGCCGAAGCAGTTTCTGCTGCTTGCAGGAGCTCCGATAATCTTTCACACGCTCAAGCCTTTCGAACAGTGTGAGAGTATTCACGAAGTGATTGTGGTCCTGCCCGCGGAAGAGTCTGCGGGCTTCGTTTCACTTGCAGGGAAGTACGGGCTGAGAAAAGTCGCGCGCGTTGTGCCTGGTGGCGCTACGCGAGCTGATTCCGTGAAGCGCGGGTTGATGGCTATCAGATCGGCAACCGCGGAGATCGTTGCTGTTCACGACGGCGTTCGTCCCTTTGTAACTGTTGAAGAGATAAACCGCACGGTTGCAGCGGCGCAAACGGACGGGGCAGCGATCCTCGTCGCTCCTGCTACAGACACGATCAAGCAGGTCGGCGATGGATCAGTGGTGACGACACTCGATCGCAGTACGTTGCGTCGAGCACTTACACCACAATGTTTTCGATACGAGCTACTGCGGCAAGCGTACCAGAGCGCCGACGTAAACGATCCATCGTTGACGGACGAGAGCGCAATGATCGAACGACTGGGCCAACGCGTTAGCGTGATTGAAGGGAGTGCCAGGAATATCAAGATTACTTCCGCTGAGGATCTTTTGATTGCGGAAGCGTTGTTGAAAGAGGGTCTTGGGTTTTAGGTCTTGGGTCTTTGTCGAGGCTTAGCATATGCCAAAGACCAAAGTACAAAGACCAAAGACCAAAGCACAAAATGCTACGCATCGGCATCGGCACTGACACTCATCGCCTCGTCGAAGGACGCGAGCTTGTCCTTGGCGGGGTCCACATAGCTTCCGACCGCGGCGCTGATGGTCATTCGGATGCTGACGCGTTGAGTCACGCGATTGCCGACGCGATTCTCGGTGCGCTTTGCGAAGGAGATATCGGAGTTCATTTTCCGAACAAGGATCCACAGTGGAGTGGCGCAAATAGTCTTGAATTGCTTTCGCGCGTGATGTGGTTGGCGCGCGAACGCAGTCTCCACGTAGTCAATGTCGACTCGACAATTTTGCTCGAAACGCCAAAACTCAGAACCTATGTCGACTCAATGCGCGAAAATATCGCGAGTGTGTTGGGTATCGATCCCGGTTGCGTGAGTATAAAAGCGAAGACGGGTGAAGGCGTCGATGCGGTGGGGCAGGGGCTCGCTGTGACCGCTCAGGCCGCTGTACTTATGGAGAGCAACTAAGGAAAGCAGCTTGAGACCACAGGACGTCATAAGAAAAAAGAGAGACGGGCTCAGTCTATCGCGTGAAGAGATCGAATTCTTCGTCGCCGGTGTTACCAGCGGACGCATTGCCGACTACCAGGTTAGCGCCCTGCTCATGGCCATTTACCTGAACGGCATGGACCAGGCCGAGCAGCAGGCTTTAACCGAAGCGATGCTCAATTCCGGCAACATCCTCGACTTCTCAGACATACCCAAACCAAAAGCAGATAAACACTCGACCGGAGGAGTCGGCGATAAGACGTCGATAATCATCGCTCCGCTCGTGGCGGCGTGCGGCGTCTGTGTGCCGATGATCTCCGGGCGCGGCCTGGGCCATACCGGCGGGACGCTCGACAAGCTCGAGTCGATTCCCGGCTATCGCGTAAATCTCAGTGCCACTGAATTCAAGCAGGTGCTGGACCACGTTGGTTATGCGATGGCGGGACAAACCGCGGAGATCGCGCCTGCCGACAAGAAGATGTACGCGTTGCGCGACGCCACGGCGACTGTCGAAGCGATACCTTTAATAGTCGCGTCGATCATTTCAAAAAAGGGCGCGGCAGGTCTCGATGCAATGATCATCGACGTGAAAGTCGGCAACGGTGCTTTCATGCGCGAGGAAGAGAGAGCGACGGCGTTGGCCCATGCGCTCGTAAGCACCGGAAACTCCTGCGGTATCAAGACGCGAGCATTGTTGACTGACATGAACCAGCCACTCGGCGGCACGGTCGGCAATTCGTTGGAGATTGAAGAGTGCATCAACATCCTGCGTGGTGAAGCAAACGAAGCGGCGCGTCCCGTCCTCGAGTTATCGCTTGAATTGTCCGCGCACATGCTCATGCTTGCGAATGTCGAGCAGACGGTCGAAGGAGCTCGAAAGCGTTTGCAGGAGGCGGTGGATTCCGGCAACGCGCTTGAATGTTTGCGACGGAACATTGAGGCCCAGGGTGGAGAGCCGCGTGTTTGCGACGACCCCGGCACTTTTCTGCCTTTGGTAAGAGAAACCGTTAAGGTAGAATCCCCGCGCTCCGGCTACATTACAAGAGTCGATACCACGGAAATCGGACACGCGATCGCGGCTATCGGCGGCGGGCGCGTGCGTATCGAAGACACAGTGGATCCCACGGTTGGTTTTACTTCCGAGTTGAAGTTAGGTGATCGAGTTGGCGCCGGCGACGCCATCGGTACGGTGTACTGCGCCGACAATGCCGCCGCCGCTGAGGCAGCGCTTCGTATCCAGGCTGCATATCACATCGGAGACGAAGCGCCGTCGGAAGAAGTTAAGTTAGTTAAGGAAATTATTAACGAATGAAAACAGATTACTTCCCTCGCAAAGGCGCAAAGGCGCAAAGGTTTTTATTTGGTTCTCCTTTGCGCCTTTGCGCCTTTGCGGGGAAAGCTTTGTTAACAGTCACGCTATTAGGCTTGCTCGTTTTAACGAGTGGTTGCGGTGGAGCCTCGGCGGCGAGAGACCCGTCCAAGACTTATGTGGGGATCGTTTTTGATATCGGCGGTAAAGACGATCGATCATTCAACGCCGCTGCGTGGGAAGGTGTGCAGCGTGCGGCGAAAGATCTTCCGATCGTCTTGCGCGATATCGAACCGGGAACGCCAAACGCCATCGAGCCTGCCATGCGCGCGTTTGCGGAGCAGAACTTCGATCTGATCATCGGCGTCGGCTTTGCGCAGGAGCCGATCATGGAGCAGGTTGCGAAAGACTATCCGAATATTCGGTTTGCGATTATCGACGGCGTGAGCAAGTTGCCGAACGTCGCGTCGCTCGTTTTCAAAGAGCATGAAGGCTCTTATCTGGTCGGCATTCTCGCCGCGAAGGCTTCGCGCACGGGTACAATCGGATTTCTCGGCGGCATGGACATCGGGCTCATACATCGTTTTGCGCAGGGCTACGAAGAGGGCGCGAAGTCAGTTAACCCGAATATACGTGTGATCAGAAACTACGTCGGCGTGACTGACGCGGCCTGGAACAATCCCGGCAAAGGCAAGGAACTCTCGTTGGCCCAAATCAACAAAGGCGCTGACGTTATCTTTACTGCCGCCGGCAATTCCGGCCTGGGAGCGTTTGACGCCGTCGAGCAACAGGGAAAACAAAATGGCCGCGCCACTCACTTCGTGATCGGCGTGGACTCGAATCAGAACATGGTGAAGCCGGGCTTTGTGCTCACCAGCATGGTAAAGCGCGTAGACAACGTCGTCTACGACATTGTCAACGACGTCGTGAACCGTCGTTTCTCAACGGGCGTGCACGTCTTTGGCCTGGATAAAGACGGCGTTGGTTACGCGATGGACGAATTCAACAAGGATCTCGTCCCCGCCGACGCCATTCAGCAAGCAGAAGAGGCGAAGAAGAAGATCATCGCCGGCGAGATCAAAGTAACAGACGCGATGGGCGGATAGGTATCTATGCCACGAAGAAGCACAAAAAGCACAAAGATTTAGCCAAAGTCGTTTGTGCTTTTTTGTGGCTAATAAAAAATGCTCGAACTCCGAAAGATAACGAAGCGGTTTGGCGATGTATTGGCTAACGATGGCGTGGACATCGTCGTTAAGCCTGGGACGATCCATGCCATCGTGGGTGAGAACGGGGCGGGCAAGTCGACAGCGATGCGCATCGCTTACGGGTTTTACACTGCCGACAGCGGTGAGATTCTCGTCGATAGTCAGGTGCGCGAGATCAGGTCGCCTCACGATGCGATCGCGCTCGGTATCGGCATGGTCCACCAGCACTTCATGCTCGTCGAGACGATGACGGTTGCCGAAAATATCGTGCTCGGCGCGGAGCCCGGGACTACGCTGGCGCTCGACCTCAGGAGCGCGGCGGCGCAAATACGTCAGCTCTCGGAAGAATTCAAGCTCGCGGTTAATCCAAATGAGCCGATCGAGCATCTGTCAGTGGGCCAACAACAGCGCGTCGAATTGTTGAAGGCTTTGTACCGGCACGCGAAGCTGTTGATTCTCGACGAGCCGACCGCGGTCCTGACGCCGCTCGAGGTCGAAGAGTTTTTCGTGATTCTTCGCCGCATGCGCGAGCAGGGTAAGACAGTCATCATCATTACTCACAAGCTCTCCGAAGTGCTCGCGATTTCCGATGAGGTCACCGTCATGCGCGACGGCAAGGTAGTGGGCCGGGTGCAGACCAAAGAAACGAGTGCCGCGGAGCTCGCGCGTCTGATGGTGGGACGCGAGGTTTTGCTGCGAGTGGAGAAACCCGAGCCGAAGGTTGGCGGCGCGCAGTTGGAAGTCAGAAATCTTTCCGTCGCCGACGTGCTCGGAGCGAAACGTGTGGATAACGTGACGTTCGAAGTTCGAAGTGGCGAGATTGTCGGTATCGCGGGCGTGGAAGGGAACGGACAAACTGAACTGATCGAAGCGCTCGCCGGCTTAGTCGATGCCGACCGCGTTACGGGTGAGATCAACTTCGCAGGAAAGATTCTTAATAATCAGGGCGCGCGCATCAGGCGCGAACTCGGTATCGCGCACATACCTGAAGACAGGCATCGTCGTGGATTGTTGCTCGACTTCAGCCTCGCGGAAAACTCGATTCTCGGCGTGCATTATCGTCCACCCATCGCCGCCTACGCGGGCGAGGTTTTTCTCGACGAAAACGCCGTGCAGCGACGTGCCGGGGAGATTATCAAGAGGTTTGATGTTCGTCCGCCGAATGCCGCTTTGCCGGCCCGCGCGCTCTCGGGCGGCAATCAACAGAAACTGATCATCGGGCGCGAGTATCGCGTCGATCCGAAACTGTTGCTCGTGTCGCAGCCCACCCGCGGCGTCGATATCGGCGCGATCGAGTTTATCCATCGCCAGTTGGTTGGTTTGCGTGATAACGGCTGCGCGATCCTGCTCGTCTCCGCCGAACTCGAAGAGGTGACGAGTCTTTCCGATCGTTTGCTGATCATTCACGACGGGAAGATCGCGGGTGAAGTTGATCCAAAGGTAGCGACGCTCGAGGAGATTGGATTGTTGATGACAAGGGGGCATTAGAATATTTGGTCTTTGGACTTGGGTATTTGGTCTTTTCAAGCACCCGATCGAAGACCTAAGACCTAAGACCTAAGTCCGAAGACGAAGACAAGATGCCTAAACTTGCCCGCGAGCTCTTATTCCCCTTAATCGCCGTGTTGGCTGCTTTTGTCGTTGGCGGCATTCTCGTGCTGCTGGTCGGCGACAATCCGCTCGTTGCTTATCGCCTGTTGCTCGGCAGCGCACTCTCCTGGCCCGATGGAATCGGCTACACACTTTTTCATGCAACGCCTTTGATCTTCACCGGTCTCGCGGTGCTCGTCGGATTTCGTTGCGGCTTATTCAACATCGGCGCTGAAGGTCAACTCTACGTCGCAGCATTTGCCACCGCATGGGTTGGCATAACTTTCGCCAACCTTTCACCGTGGCTTCTGATTCCACTCTGTTTTGCCGGCGCGATATTCGCAGGCGCCTTCTGGGGCGCGATTCCAGGTGTGTTGAAGGCGCGATTCGGATCGCATGAAGTCATCAACACGATCATGCTGAACTTCATCGGCATCGCGCTGGTGAGTTACTTCACGCAGTATCACTACAAAGAGCCGGGTCCGATTCAGCAGACGACGATGATCGGCGAAGGCGCGCACATCGCTCGTCTCGGAAAATTTATTCCGGGCTTTCCGGAACGCATTCCTCTGAACATCGCTTTTCTTCTGGCGCTGCTTTGCTGTCTGCTGGTCTACCTGTTTTTGTGGCGCACGAAGTGGGGTTACGAAATTCGCGCCACGGGCAGTAATCCATTCGCGGCGGAGTACGGCGGTATCTCGATTCGCAAACAGATCATTCTGGCGATGGCTGTTTCAGGCGCCCTCGCGGGAATGGTCGGAATCAATGAAGTGCTCGGCTATCGTTATCGTTACTACGACGGGTTTTCCGATAACTACGGATATACGGGAATTGCCGTCGCGCTCCTGGGCCGCAATCATCCCGTCGGTGTGATACTCGCGGCGCTCCTGTTTGCCGCCTTGCAACACGGCGGCATCTACGTCGACGGTTTTTCCGAGAACGTAACCAAAGACATTGTGCAGGTGTTGCAAGGCGTGATCATTCTGTTCGTTGCCGCCGAAGCTTTCTTTAAGTGGGTGCTGGGCCGGCGTGCTGCGACGCAACCATTGAGAGTGAATCCATGAGAGACATCTTCACGCTTTCGCTCGTCGCGTCTACGATTCGACTCGCAACGCCACTCGTGCTCGCGGCACTCGGCGGTCTGTTCTCGGAGCGATCGGGCGTCATCAATATCGCTCTCGAAGGAAAGATGCTTGCCGGAGCGTTTACCGCGGCGGCGGTCACTTACGCTGCCGACACGAAATTGGGAATGGGAAGCGCGAGCCCGTGGGTAGGTTTGCTCGGCGGCATGATCGCAGGACTTTTTATCGCGGTGATTTACGCGGTGAGCTGTATCAGATTTAAGTCCGACCAGGTTGTGAGTGGCGCTGCGATTAATATCCTGATGCTTGGGATACCCGGGTTTCTGAGTGGCGCGTTTTTCCTGTCATCCGGTTCGACTCCGCAAATACCTAAAGATCATCTGCTGCCGCAATCGCCCGTGGTCATCGCGATCGCGATCCTCGCGCTCGTCGCCGGAATCTGGTATGTCGTTTACAAAACGCCTTTCGGACTACGACTGCGATCGACGGGCGAGAATCCCGAGGCCGCTGACGCCGCGGGTGTGAGCGTCAGCAAAATCAGATACTCTGGCGTGTTAATCGCGGGTTTACTGGCGGGTATGGGAGGCGCGTATCTTTCAATCGGTCAGTCGTCGTTGTTTACGAGAAACATGACCGCCGGTCGAGGCTTCATCGCGCTCGCGGCTTTGATCTTCGGAAAGTGGCGTCCCGTGCAAACGATGCTCGCGTGCCTGTTGTTTGGATTTACTGAGGCGATTTCGATTCAGATGCAGGGCGCGGTAAAGTTACCTTCGGGTGAAGACATTCCGGTCCAGTTTATTCAAATGGTACCGTACGTCTTGACCATTGTGGTGCTGGCGGGCTTTATTGGATCGTCCCGGCCGCCGCGAGCGTTGGGCATACCGTATGAAAAAGAGAAGTAGGTGAGGCTTTTGCAATGATCGAGGGAACTGCAAGCGCAAACATTTACGAACGTGCGGAACACGCAACCAGAGTCATCAGGGCGCGAGTCAACGTCGAACCGCGTATCGCGGTAGTGCTTGGTAGCGGGTTAGGTGGATTCGCTGACGACTTCGACGAAGCTGTAAAAATTCCTTACGAAGACGTGCCGGGATTTGTGCGCTCGACGGCGCAGGGTCACGCCGGACGTTTGGTGATCGGGAAAGTCGATAACGTGCCGGTTTTAGCGATGCAGGGCCGCGTGCATTATTACGAGGGCTACTCGCTCGAAGAAGTCACGTTTCCGGTCCGTACTTTCAAGTTGCTGGGCATTAAGACTCTCATACTTACAAACGCCGCCGGCGGGATCAACGTGCAGCTATCCCAGGGTGCGTTGATGATGATCAGCGATCATCTCAACCTGATGGGAGACAATCCGCTGCGTGGTCCAAACGACGATCGCTTCGGACCACGATTCCCGGATATGTCCTCTGTTTACTCCCCCGAGTTGCAGGAGTTGGTGGTTGAAGAAGCAAAAGCGATTGGTGTTGAGGTGCGTCGCGGGATTTATGGCGCTCTTTCTGGTCCTAGTTATGAAACTCCGGCGGAGATCCTGACGCTGCGGAACCTGGGCGCCGATGCCGTCGGCATGAGCACGGTTCCGGAAGCAATCGTTGCGCGTCACATGGGCATGGAAGTGCTCGGCATTTCCTGTATTACGAACATGGCCGCGGGCATGAGTGACCAGCCGATCAATCACGACGAAGTTGTGGCAACGGGCGATCGCGTGCGTGGAGCGTTTACGGATTTGCTTCGGAGAGTTGTGGCAAGAATTCATTCGAGGGTGTGAGTATGTTGGAAGGAGTTTCCTCGCAAAGACGCAAAGACGCAAACGACTTAAGCACGGCATCCGGCTCAGTGTTTTCTTTGCGCCTTTGCGCCTTTGCGAGGAAAGCACTTTAAGGTTTAACGTTTGTGAGCATGATAATTGGCATTTCGGGCGGCACTGGCTCAGGGAAGACCACGGTTGCGAATCGGATTCTCGATTCGGTCAGTGCGAGTGAAGTAGTTTTTATCCAACAAGACTCCTATTACCGAAATCTCACCGACCTGCCCCTTGATTACCGCGGTCTCGCGAACTTCGATCATCCCGACGCGCTCGATAACGAGTTGCTCGTCAACCATGTGCGACGGTTGAAGGCGGGTGAAGCAATCGAGCTGCCGCTTTACGACTTCAAAACGCATTCGCGTTTGAGTGAGACTCGGGCGGTTGAATCCAAACCGATCGTGATAGTCGAAGGCATCCTGATTTTTGCCGATCCGCGTTTGCTCGAGCAGATGGATATAAAAGTTTTCGTCGATACACCTGACGATATTCGCTTTATTCGACGGCTGCGACGCGATATTGCCGAGCGTGGTCGCACGGTTGAGTCAGTCATCGAACAATACACCGCAACGGTGCGGCCGATGCACATGCAGTTTGTCGAGCCGTCGAAACGTCATGCGGACGTAATCATTCCCGAGGGTGGTCATAATCTCGTCAGCATCGATTTGCTGAGCGGAAAAATTCGCGAGAGGCTGGCCAGTGCTTTAACAACTGTTGGAGGTCAACTTTGAGCGAAGATTTAGAGTCGTTGATTGAAGCGGCCAAACGTGCGCGCTTGCAATCAGTGGCGCCGTTTTCAAATTTTCTTGTCGGCGCGGCGGTTAGAACCGAGAGTGGGAAAGTCTATACCGGATGTAACGTCGAGAGTGCGAGTTATGGTTTGACGGTTTGTGCCGAACGAGTCGCGATCTGGAAAGCGCTGTCGGAAGGTGAGAGAAATTTTACGGCGCTCGCGGTCGTTGCCGACACGGAAACCCTGACGCCGCCTTGTGGCACGTGTCGCCAGATCATCTGGGAGTTTGCGAGAGGCGCGACGATCGTGTTCGCGAATCTCAACGAAGACAGCGAAGAGTTTCATATGGCGGATCTGTTGCCGCGTGCGTTTGACGCGCGATTCCTAAAGAAAACCAAGTCTGATTAGACAACTATGCGAAAGCGATTGTTGAGTGTAGCCATTCTGATGACCATTATCGCGAGTCCACTTTCAGAAGCCGAGGCACAGGGTAGAGCGCAGCGGACTCAGTCCGTGGATCTGCTTGTTCTGGGCGGCACGATAGTGACGATGGACCAGGCACGCCAGGTTATCAGTGATGGCGGGATCGCGGTGAGCCAGGGACGCATCGTGGCGATCGGTTCGCGCGCGGACATTGAACGTCAATACACCTCGCGGCAGCGAGTGGATGCGACAGGGAAAGTCATCACACCGGGTCTGATCAATGGGCACACACACGTGCCGATGGTCCTTTTTCGTGGACTCGCGGACGATCTCGATCTGCAGGAGTGGTTGACGAAATATATCTTTCCTGCTGAAGCGAAGAATGTGACCGAAGAGTTTGTTCGCGTGGGCGCGCGACTCGGATTGGCGGAGATGATTCGCGGAGGGACAACTACCTACTGCGACATGTATTACTTCGAAGACGCGATCGCCGATGAGACTGCCAAGGCCGGTGTTCGCGGCGTGCTCGGCGAGACCATCATCGATTTTCCGGTTGCGGATAACAAGACCAATGCCGAGGGAATGGCTTACGTCGAGAAGTTTGTCGCGCGCTGGAAAGGGCACGACCTGATCATTCCCGCGATTGCGCCGCACGCTCCGTACACGGTTTCTGAAGAACATCTCAGGGCGGTTCGCGCTTTTTCCGATCGCACGGGAGCGCCGATCGTTACACACATTTCCGAAACGAAACGCGAAGTCGACGACAGCGTTAAAGCCAAGGGAGCGAGTCCGGTTGCGTATCTCGACCGGATCAGCTTTCTGAACGAGCGAGTGATTGCTGCGCACATGGTCTGGCCGCAGGGGACGGACATCGCGATTTTGCAGAAGCGCGGGGTCGGCGTGGTCCATAATCCGCAGTCCAACATGAAACTCGCTGCCGGCGTAGCTCCCGTGCCGAACATGTTGAAGGAAAAGATTTTACTGGGTTTGGGTACAGACGGAGCCGCGTCTAACAACGACTTGAACATGTGGGAGGAGATGGACACGGTCGCCAAGCTTCACAAAGTCTTTAGCGGTGATCCAAAGGTAATTTCCGCGCAACAGGCGTTCGAGTTGGCTACTATCAGCGGCGCCCATGCGCTGCATCTCGAGAAAGAGATTGGCTCACTCGAGAAGGGAAAGCGCGCGGACCTTCTCGTGATCAATCGTGATACGTTGAATCAGATCCCGATCTATAACATCTACTCCGATCTCGTCTACGCGACCAAAGCCTCCGATGTCGAAACCGTGATCATCAACGGGCGCATCGTAATGCGTGACCGCAGGCTACTGACACTCGACGAGACCAAAATCAAGAACGAGGCCCGCGCCTTCCGCGACAAGATCATCCAGAGCCTCCGCCCGGCAGCAAACAACTAAGCCACAAAGAAGCAAAAAGCACAGATAATCAGCTGCGACTAATTACGGACTGTGAATGATTAATCCGATATTTCGTGCTGTTTGCGCTTTTTTGTGGCTGAAATTTTTGAGGCTCTTGCCTCCGTGGCCCTATTGCGGCCATAATAGCCTTGGCAAATTGATACCAGCGTAAAGCGAGCATTAGGCTCGCTTTTATAATTTCAGGAGTCAGCAATTTGAGTTCTTTTTTCAACGTCCGCCCCTACGTAAATGTAATCCTCCCGACAGTTTTGATTCTTATCACAGCCGCTTTCGCGGTGGGCCAGTCGACTGGCTCCGGCGAAGATGCGTCGGTCGTTAACCCAATTTTGCGACGTATCGAGCGCGCACGTGCCCTGGCCGCGGTCCATCAACTCCAGGCTGCGGCGACTGAGTTGGAAAACATCCGCGCGAGCGCCAACGACGTCACGATTCGCGATGCCACGACGCTCATGTTGCTCGGGATCTATCTCGAAGAGGGAAACTACGGCCGCTCTCAAACGCTGCTGGATGAGACGTTTCAAACTCGTGCGGCGCAGAAAGACGAATCTCTTCGCACTTATTTTGCCACGGCGGGCCAGACAATCAATGGCATTCGCGCGCACCTCGCGCGCTATCGAACTTACGGTATCCACCTCGGCGATACGAGTCTGCCGGTTGAAGCGAACACTGACCTCGATCGCGTACGCACCCTCGTTGAACGCCTGATTGCCCAGGCAAAAGAGATCTCGAAAGAAGCAGGCCGCTCCTACGATGCGCTCGCCCTCCTGGAGGACGTGCTCGGGATTCGACTCTTGCTCGCGCGCAGCGAAGAAGATCGCGCTAAATGGCAAACAGAGTATTTGACCGCACGCGAGAGGATGGCCTCGTCGCAAATCCAGGTCGCATCGCTCGGCCGCTCGACGGCACTCGACGCGGTCACTAACAGAATTCCCAATCCCTTCGCCAGTAAACCAGCCAGTGGGGCGACGGCAACTTCCGATACACCGCAGGCTCAACCTTCGCCAGTACCCGTTGCTCCTCCCACGAGCACTACCGGGCCCGAACCGCAACTGGTCAGTACCGGCTCACTCAGCGGCCGAGAAACCAAACGCGTAACTCCGGTTTATCCGCAGCAGGCCAAGACTCTCAATGTCGCAGGCACCGTCAGGGTGTTTGCTATCGTCGACGAGAACGGCAAAGTATGGGTGACCAACTCCGAGGGGCCGAATGTGCTCCGGAAGGCCGCCGAGGAGGCCGCGAAAGGTTGGACTTTCCCGCCATCGACGGTGAACAACCGGCCGGTTCGGTTCGCCGGCTACATCGATTTCGACTTCAAACTTTAAGCTAGGGAGTGCGGCGGCTTGACGCCACTTTCGGTCTCGCGTGCGCTAACGGGATTAAAAGCGGCGTCAAGCCGCCGCACTCCATAGCTAATCTTGACTTAAAAGTAAGGTATCGCTTAAGATGCGTCGAGTTAATAATTTAGACGAGCAATGAAGATATCAGCTCAAGAGGAATATGGACTGCGCTGCCTGTTGCAACTGGCACGCGCCGAGGTGATTGGGGAGTCGTTGACTCTCTCCCAGCTTGCGCGTCTTGAGGGAATTTCCGCCGCAAACGCCGGCAAGCTGATGTGGATTTTGACAAAGGCCGGACTGGTTCAGTCAACACGCGGAACGAAGGGCGGATATACGCTCATGCGACCCGCTTCGGAAATCCACCTGAACCAGGTGATTCGCGTGCTCGAAGGCGAACCCGCGGAATCACATTGCAAGAGCTACGCGGGCGTGCTCGATGCCTGTGTGCATACGGGCGATTGCGGTATTCGCCCGGTGATAGTCGAGTTGCACCAGATCGTCGACAACGCCCTCGGTGAGATCACGCTCTCGCAGTTGCTCGGAACGGAAGCGAATGTCGACGCGGCTTTGCACCAGATTCAGGGAACCAAGCAGAAAGATAATCGAGTTTAATCTGATGAGTACAGCAGAACTTTTAAGTAAACAGGAATACAAATACGGATTTGTAACCGATATCGAGTCGGACATGATTCCACGCGGGCTGACGGAAGACACGATCCGTCTGATCGTGGAGAAGAAGAATGAGCCCGACTGGATGCTGGAGTTTCGGCTGAAGGCTTATCGTCACTGGTTGACGATGACCGAGCCCAAGCATTGGCCCAATCTCAAGTATCCAACGATCGACTATCAGGACATCATTTATTACAGCGCGCCGAAGCAGAAAGTTACCAAGCAGAGTCTGGACGAAGTCGATCCGGAACTGCTGCGTACTTTCGAGAAACTCGGCATTCCTTTGACTGAGCAGAAACAGTTGGCCGGCGTTGCCGTTGACGCTGTGTTCGACTCCGTCTCGGTCGCTACCACTTACAAAGAAAAACTGAAGAAGCACGGAGTTATCTTCTGCTCCTTCACGGAAGCGATCAGAGATTATCCGGAGCTCGTCAAAAAGTATCTCGGTTCCGTTGTTCCGACCAACGACAACTTTTTCGCCGCATTGAACAGCGCAGTGTTCTCGGATGGAAGTTTTTGTTTCATTCCGAAAGGCGTGCGCTGCCCGATGGAGTTGTCTACTTACTTCCGCATCAATAACGCAGAGTCAGGACAGTTTGAGCGAACGCTGATCGTGGCAGAAGAAGGTTCTCACGTCTCGTATCTCGAAGGATGCACGGCGCCGAAGTTTGACAAGAACCAGCTTCATGCGGCAGTGGTCGAGCTCGTTGCGCTCGACGACGCGCAGATCAAGTATTCGACGGTGCAGAATTGGTACGCAGGCGATGAAGAAGGGGTTGGCGGCATTTACAACTTCGTTACCAAGCGCGGTAAGTGTGCGGGGAAGAATTCGAAGATCTCCTGGACACAGGTTGAAACAGGCTCGGCGATTACGTGGAAATATCCTTCTTGCATTCTCGCCGGCGACAACTCGATCGGCGAGTTCTATTCAGTTGCGCTGACCAATCATGCGCAACAGGCCGATACCGGTACCAAGATGATTCACCTCGGCAAAAACACGCGCTCAACCATCATTTCAAAAGGCATAGCGGCGGGGAAGTCTAACAATAGCTATCGCGGACTTGTGAAGGTGATGCCGAAAGCTGAAGGCGCGCGCAACTATACGCAGTGTGACTCGATGTTGATTGGATCAACCTGCGGCGCGAACACTTTCCCTTATATCGAAGTAATGAACAACAGTTCCAGCGTCGAGCACGAGGCTTCAACTTCGAAGATCAGTGAAGAGCAACTTTTCTATTTGCAGCAGCGCGGGATTTCTCAGGAAGACGCCGTGTCGCTGATCATCAATGGTTTCTGCAAGGACGTGTTTCTGCAGTTGCCGATGGAATTCGCAGTCGAAGCCACGCGGCTGCTGGGACTGAAATTGGAAGGCAGTGTTGGATAAATCAATGTTAGAGATTCGAAATCTACATGCGGCGATTGATGGCAATGAAATACTCAAGGGCATCAACCTGACCGTCAACAAAGGCGAGATTCACGCCATCATGGGACCAAACGGTTCCGGAAAATCCACGCTTGCGAAAGTGCTTGCGGGACATCCGCAGTATGAAGTTACCGCGGGCGAGATTCTTTACCAAGGACGCAATCTGCTGGAGATGGCGCCGGATGAACGCGCGCGCGAAGGCGTGTTTATGGCGTTTCAGTATCCGATTGAAGTGCCTGGTGTTTCGAACGCGCAGTTCCTGCGTTTGGCTTACAACGAAAAGCAGAAACACCTCGGTGCGGAAGAACTCGATCCGCTTGAGTTCAAGGACTTGCTGAAGGAGCGCGCGAAGGTTGTCGAGATGGACGCGAGCTTCATGACGCGTTCCGTCAACGAAGGCTTTTCCGGCGGCGAGAAGAAGCGCAACGAAATACTCCAGATGGCCGTGCTTGAACCAAAGCTCGCAGTCCTTGACGAAACTGACTCCGGACTCGACATCGATGCTTTGCGCGTAGTTGCGGGCGGCGTCAATCAACTGCTGACGCCGGACAATGCCATCATCGTAGTCACACACTACCAGCGTCTTTTGAATTACATCGTTCCTGATTTTGTTCACGTGCTTGCCGGTGGACGTATCGCTCGTGAAGGCGGCAAGGAACTCGCGCTCGAGCTCGAATCGAAGGGTTACGACTGGATCACAAAGACCGCGGAGCAGAACGGAAAGGGCGCCCACGCGCCGGCGAAGTAGCATGGTTACTGAACTCGTTAAGTCGGAAAATGGTTATCAAACCGCGTTTCGCGGTGTTCGTGAGCTTTCGCCCACGGTTGCATGGCTCGAACTCGTGCGCGCCAGCGCCATGGATCGTTTTGAGCAATTGGGTTTTCCAACCGTAAACGACGAGGAGTGGAAGTACACAAACCTCGCGACTCTTGCTAAAGAGAACTTCAAACCGGCGATCAGCAGTGATGAGATCCCCACGGTAGATGTAAATCGGTTTGTCTATCCGGAAACCGCGAATGCTCATCTCGTAGTCGTCAACGGTTTCTTACGTGAAGACCTCTCGGTTACGACGGGCATCGAAAGCGCGGTCGCGGTCGATCTTTTCAGCGCTGCCGGCGATGCGCGCTACAACAAGATCGTGCGCAAGTATCTCGCGCGCAACGCCGGTTATCACAACAATGGATTGACTGCCCTGAACACCGCATTTCTTCAGTCAGGCGTGTTTGTCTGGATTCCGAAGAACGTAAAACTCGAGACGCCCATACAAATAACCTTCGTAACAGACGCCGCGACCAGCAACGCGAGCTTTCCGCGGCTTTTGATTGTTGCCGAAGAAAACAGCTCCGCGACGATCGTCGAGAGTTTTGTCTCAAATGGCGGCGAGCGTTATTTCACCAACTCCATCGCCGAGATTGTCGTGAGAGACGGTGCTCAGCTCGAGCATTACCGTTTGCAGCGTGAAAGCAATGAGGCGTTTCACGTCTCGACAACTTCCGCCGAACTCGGCCGCACGAGCCGTTACGAAACGACTTCGATCAATCTCGGCGCCAACTTTCGCGGCACGACATCTCGGTTGTGATGGACCACGAAGGAGCGGAGACTTCGGTCGACGGGCTCTACATGGTCGCACGTGATCAACACACGGATACCCATTCGGTAATCGATCACAAAGAACCGCACTGCAGCAGTCATCAGTTGTACAAGGGAATTCTCGACGACAACTCGCGCGCGGTTTTTAACGGCAAAGTCTTTGTTCGTGAAGGCGCGCAAAAGACTGACGCGATGCAGACGAACAAAAATCTGCTCCTGTCAGACAAGGCGCGCATCGATACGAAACCGCAGTTGGAGATTTACGCGGACGACGTGAAGTGCGCGCACGGCGCGGCGGTGGGCCAGATCGATCCGGACGAACTGTTTTACCTGCAAGCGCGCGGCATCAATCCGGAGCTCGGCCGCAGTTTGTTGACTTACGGTTTCGCCGAAGAAGTAATCGGAAAGATCAAGCTGGAATCAATCAGAGCGCAACTGGATGAAATCGTGCTTCGTCAGTTGCACACTTTGGAGTGCGGCGGCCTGGCGCCGCTTTAGCCTCGATCAAACCAGATCGATAACAAAGCGGCGCCAGGCCGCCGCACTCCAAAGAGGAGTAAATTGTGAGCGGAATCCAATCAACGCTGGAGTCACCAGTCTCAACTAATCTTTCAGAAGCATGGGACATTGAACGGATTCGTGCGGACTTTCCCGTTCTGCAACAAACCGTCAACGGCAAGCCCCTCATTTATCTCGACAACTCCGCTTCTTCGCAGGTTCCGCAGGTAGTTATCGATCGCGGCAGCGTCTATCTCGAACAGGAACATTCAAACATTCATCGCGGCGTTCATTATCTGAGCCAGCGAGCCACGACTGCCTACGAGAACGCGCGCGAGAAAGTGAAACGTTTCATCAACGCGCGCGAGTCGCGCGAGTGCATCTTCGTGCGCGGCGCCACCGAAGGAATCAATCTCGTCATGCACGGCTATGGCCGCAAGTTCATCGGCGCCGGCGACGAGATCATCATCTCCGCGATGGAACATCATGCCAACATCGTTCCCTGGCAGATGCTCTGCGAAGAAAAGGGAGCACGCCTGCGCGTGATTCCGATGAACGACGCGGGCGAGTTGCTCCTCGATGAATACGACGGTCTGTTGAACGAACGAACGAAGCTCGTCGCCGTGATGCACGTCTCAAACGCGCTGGGCACGATCAATCCCGTCAAAGAGATGATTGTCCAGGCGCATAAGTATGGCGTGCCGGTGCTCATCGACGGCGCGCAGGCCGCGCCCCACATGCCGGTGGACGTGCAGGATCTGGATTGCGACTTTTATGTTTTCTCCGGTCATAAGATGTACGCGCCGACCGGCAGTGGTGTCGTTTACGGCAAAGCTGAGCTGCTCGAGAAGATGAACCCGTTTCAGGGCGGCGGCGACATGATCAAAACCGTTACCTTCGAGAAGACCACCTATGCCGAGCTGCCAAACAGGTTTGAGGCAGGCACCCCCGCGATTGCTTCTCAGATTGGTCTGGGAGCTGCGATCGATTATCTAAACACTATCGGCAGGGAAAATGCCGCCGTCTACGAAGCCGAGTTGCTGCGTTATGCGACCGAACGCGTGTCTGCAATCGAAGGCGTGCGCATCATCGGAACTGCGAAGAACAAGGCGAGCGTGCTGTCGTTTGTGATCGACGACATTCATCCACACGACATCGGCACGATCCTGGACCAGGAAGGCATTGCCGTTCGCGCCGGTCATCATTGCGCGCAACCCGTGATGCAGCGGTTCAAAATACCGGCCACGGCGCGGGCGTCGTTTGCTTTTTACAACACGAAGGAAGAGATCGACGTGCTTGCGCGCACGATTGAAAGAGTGATCGAAATTTTTAGCTAATTGCCCATGTCTGAACTAAGCGAACTCTACCAGCAGGTAATTCTCGACCATAACAAGAAGCCGCGAAACTTTCGCAAGCTCGACGACGCGAACTACACTGCCGAAGGCTACAACCCGCTCTGCGGCGATCAGTTAACCATCTACCTCAATCTCGAAGACGATCTCGTGAAGGAAGTCGGTTTTGAAGGCTCGGGTTGCGCGATCTCAAAAGCGTCGGCGAGCATGATGACGCAGGCTGTGAAAGGAAAGAGCAAGGAACAGGCTGAAAACCTGTTCAAGGAATTTCATTTGATGGTCACCGGCGAGTTGGATGAAGAGGCTCAGGAGAACAGTCTGGGTAACCTGAAGATCTTCGCCGGCGTTCGTGAGTTTCCCGTCCGCGTTAAATGCGCCACGCTGCCCTGGCACACAATGCACGCCGCACTCAATAAAGAAGAACAAGTTTCAACCGAGTAAGAAGTTCCTCGCAAAGGCGCAAAGGCGCGAAGGCGCAAAGAAGATTCAACTTGATGTCTTTCTTCTTTGCGTCTTTGCGCCTTTGCGAGGAAGCTCCTCACATTTTGGGGCAATAGTCAGAACCGAGTACGCGGCGCAGATTCAATCGAGCCGAATGGTTGAACCCGCGTGCCGGCGCGACCCGGTCCTGACTAGTGAGCTCTCCGCAATGGTATGAAAGCGGTTACCGTTAATTCGGCCGTTGTTGTTCCTACAAACACTCCGTCCACGAACGCCTCCAACGTCAGCGTATACAAGCCTGCGCATGTGTCTCTCGATACGTGGAAATTTACATTCGACGTTTTTTCCGTTCCCGCGTTCATTTGCACTGGCCCAAGGGTGCCGATAACGGAACTTCCGCACGGGCTCGAGGACCGCACGATAAAGCTTACCGACAATCGCTCCCCGCTCGTATTCGCATAAACAACATCCAGCTTCGCCGTCTTTCCGCGCTCTACCGTGTTTGGCGACACGATGAGTGAGTACGTTAGACCACTGTCGTTAACGGCGAACGTAGTTGTTGCCGTGCTCGTGTTCCCGGCCGCGTCAGCCGCAGTGATCGTAATCGTGTGTACACCGATTCCCACCACAGTGCCGGCGAGCGGAAATTGAGTGACGGTTACTGGCCCACAATTATCACTCGCGATCGTTCCCGACAACACATTCGGAATCGTTCCCTGGCCGCTCGCGTTTGCAATCACGCTCATCGGCGCCGGTGGCGTTAAGGTTGGAGCGGCGTTGTCGATCACCGTTACGGTTTGCGTCGCGGACGTAGAATTTCCCGCATCGTCCGTAGCGGTGTAAGTGATCGTCGTAGTTCCAACCGCAAAGATGTTTCCTGACGGGACACCGCTTCGATCGATGCTCACAGTGCCCGCATTGTCTGTTGCGGTCGCAGTGCCTAGCTGCGTTTCGCTGACCATCGTTCCACACGACGTCGCATCCGGTCCCGTATTCACCGTCACGTTTTCGGGAGCGTTGATTACAGGCGCAACGGTATCGTTGACCGTGATCGAGACTGTCGCCGCGACGCTCGTCAACTCAGGTGAACTGCCTTCGCCGGTATCCCGCACAACGAATTCGAAACTGTCCGGACCGCTGTAATTCGAGTCAGGCGTGTAGGTCAGATTTGCGCCGGTGCCTGACAAACTGCCATGCGCCGGCGCGACCGCGATTTCAAAAACGAGATTCTCAGTCGCGGTCTCGACGTCGTTGCCGGCGAGTGTTATCGACACCGGCGTGTTGCTGTTCGTAGAGACGACCTGGCTGATTGCCGACGGTGCATCGTTTACTTCGGTAACCGTGATGTTGACGGTTGACGTGTTTGAGTTGTTTGTGCCGTCGTTCACGCGGAAGGTAAAGCTATCCGCCCCGTGAAAATTCTGCGCGGGAGTGTACATAAAAGCTGGTCCACTCCCGGACAGCACGCCATTGGCCGGCTGGCTGACAATCGTGTAAGTAAACGACGGAGTAAGACTCGGACTCACCGCGTTCAAAACTATCTCCGCCTGCACGTCTTCCGCTGTGGTCACAAACTGGTTATCGGTTGCCGGCGGATTGTTTCCGTCGATGCCGGCCTCGATCGAGTTCTCGACGATGTCCGGCACGTTCGCGAAGAAGTCGTAACCAGTGAGAGCTTCCACGGCGTCGACGGTCGTCAGGTACGTGTGCCAATCGCTGTCGATGCTGTTTTGATTGGGCATGATCACGGCGATGGTCCGTGTTGCGGCGCTCACGCGTGAGATATCGTTGTCGCCCAGCGGTAAAATCAAAGCGACCTTCCACGTGTAAGCAGGAACAGTTACCTGCCCGTTCGCGATCGTTTCGGCTGGTCCATTGTCACCCGAACCGCCCACACCCGCAGGACCGGAAACGACGTAGACCTCATTTGCCGGTAGGAGCGTGCGCAGGAAGTTTTCGAGATCGGACCATGGTCCCTGGTGGCTGTTTGGCGCCTGCGGCACCATGTTCGTCATCAGGAACGTTTCCTGGTTGAGACGTATCGACGCCGGATTGTTGCGATCGGTGTTCGGTGTCATGTGACCACGATCAAAACCGGAGGCGAAATAATCCGTAGACTGCACGCGATACCAATCCGGAGAAACTGCCGGATCCGCGCGGAAGGTGTCCGTGCTCGGCAGGCTGCCGGTCCAGTCATTCTCGAGATGCCAACTGACCCAATTCGGCGTGCCCTTGTCGCGGTTGTACGAGAGCGAGAACGACGGCTTCTCCATCAGGTAGTTATTGAACTGCTCGACGTCTGCGACTGCGTTTGACGGATTACCGAACGCGAGATGCACATTCGGCCGGATGTGGCCCGGGTGCTCCCGCGGCAACGACTGTAAACGTCCAAACGTGATCGGCTAAGAGCGTGTCAGTGTTTGGCGAACTGTCGTCGAGATCCTGGTCATGCACATTCGCATGATTAATCGTGACCGTACACTGTTCGCCAAACTGGAAGCTCGTATTTGGCGTGATGTGAAAGCCTTTCGAGCTGTTATACGAAGCGACGGTCGCACTGTTGTGTTGACCTGAACCTGTGCAGGTGATGTCAAACCAGTTTCCCGTAACGTCTACGGGCTCGCTGAAATCGACGGTGACAGTTGCGTCAAAAGGTGCGTTGAAGCCGCCGGCGATCGGCTCGGTTCCGGCTACCCATGGACCAGCATCGACGTCCGGCGGAGGTGGTTGCTGAATCGTGAGACTGATCGAGCCGTTAGCCTGAGCGTCCCTGGGCGTCGCTTATCGAGAAGGGAAGTGACTTTGGTCCAGCGGTCGTGAGTGGCGCTACTGTGGCCGCGTAAGTAAAGACGTTATTCCCGGCGACTTCATCGCCGCCGTTGACGCCGTCGTCAAAGAACTGCTGATTGGCCGCGCCGCCGATTGATGAAAGATCCGCGGTGACTGACAATCCGCTGCTGGTTGGATTCGTGCCCGGTGTGACTGTGACCGTCAGCGTCGACGATTCGCCCGGCAACACGGAGTTTGGAGTTGCGGCGCCTACGCCGGAAGGGTCGGTCGGAGTGACGGCAGCTAGTCCCAGGACGGAGATGTTGTCGATTGCGAGTGCCTGGGCGTTCGTCGTGATTGAACCGGAGACGACTGAGTAATTCCACACCAGGTAAACACTCGCGCCGTTTCCTACGGCTACGTTCAGGGTCTTATTGGCGACTGAAATGGTAGCTCCGGGAGCCGTAGTGAATCCATTGTTGTCGGCGTCAGGCGCGAAGGCGCTAAAAAAATCTGGCCCAGCGTTGGTCCATGATAGAGCGTCGTGGGAATAAAAGAGCTGGTAACGGAAGCCCGCCGGGTTCGATCCGTTGCGATACTTCTCAACATCGTAAGAGATCATAAGACCGGAGAGTGGTCCGCCTGTGTTGTTGGTGAACTGCGCGTAAAGATTACCGCTCATGGTTGCGGTTGCGGACGAGATGAATCCAACTGCGCGATCGGAGTTGCCGAGAGTTGTTGTTCCAGCGCCGAAGTTATAGCTGCCGCTGGCGGCAGTTATCGAAACATTTGCGCCGCCCACGCGAGTGGTTTGCGAAGTGGTCGCGAAAAAATTTCCGATCGTTCTCGGAGCTGAGATGTGTCCGAGGGTAAAGTTTGCGGGCAGAGCCGAGGGCGCCGGATTGGTCACCGGAATGATCATGCCGTTGAAATTTTGGGTGAACGGAACCGTCGTCGAAAGAGAGACTGCCGCGAACGCGACATAGACGGAGGCTAAACCGACGAGTGTTACGATGACCAAAATGCGCCAGCGTCTAATGAGTGATGGTCTGCTGGTTTTCTTCTGGTGAGTTCGTCTAAGCGGCAGCTTGACTCTGGCGTTCGAACATGTCGGTATCCTCCAAAAACAGAACGTGGCGATTCATCGCATTTGGAGAGGTACACCGGTTGGGACAAACGATTCCGGCAGGGGCTGATCAAGCTTTTACCAGTTCCTTCGAAGGCGGGTCAATAAGCAAAAATGCCTTTATTTCGTTAATGACGGGATTCTAGTCAAGGTGACAAGGATCGGTCACATAGGCAGAGTGAGATCGGTCTTTCTGCGGGAAGCTTTCCGGTAAACCGCGGTCTGATTTTGGACCAATGAGGACAAATATGAATAAGAAATCCTTTGACAAAGGTATAGGTGCGTCCTATAGTTCGCGCTGTTAGACCCTCCCAAAACCAAACTTATACTTGGTAACACTCACTTTAGGAGTAACTCATGAAGATCTCACACTCGTCTCAGCCTCGCTACAGGCTTATCAACAGAATTCTGGCTCTCGTGATTGTAGTAGGTGCTCTTAGTTCCACCCCTGCGCCTGCTAATGAAGAGAGCGAACCGCCTGTTTCCCTGGTTGCATTCACTGGGTAAAAGGGATCGGTTGTCTCGATTGCCAAATTTGCTGCGTTGATAGCCGCGGCAAACTTCAAGTGCACGCATGATTACGATCTCAGAAATTGCGGGACTGGATGGGCCCGGATTCCGACTAACTGTGCTCGGCACGCGAAAGACAATCGTTGACGCATGTGATCAATGTTGCCTCGGGCTGGCCAGTGCGCTCATTGGTTGGCCTGTGTTTGGATCACGTACAAGGCCTCGCGAAAACGCTACTCAGGAGAACAACAGCAAAAAAGATAACTAACGAGCAGTCTAATCTCTCCGACGCCCAACTGCCTGCGTTCGCGATTTCGCTCGCGATCTCACTGGCAACCGAAGCACGCAGCTATTCGGATTTAGCTTTGAGGCCTCGCGTGATGGCGCGTGCGGCGGACGTGCTGTGGGATGCGGATAACCTCACGGCGCGGGAGTTGTTCAAGCGCGCATGGGACGAGGCAGAAAAGGGAGATGCCGACGAAGTAGCTCATTAAGATCGAAACGATAATCTGCCTGCTATGGCAATTGCTTTGTTGCGAGCGAGTGGTCTTCGATCTTCGTTTGGAACTCTTAAAGGTGATTGGTCAGCGTGATCGGACGTTAGCTGAAGAGTTTTTCGCGAAACTCAAAAATGAAGATGACGGCCGGGCGACAAAGAAATAAAGACTTCACGATGGATGGACTGGTGTCCGGAGGCTGTTTCCAAGCGACTGCAAGGTGGCGTCAGCACTACTCGAAGCAGAGGAGAGACGGAAACGGCGCTGGAGTTTGCCTCACCGGTTCTCGATCGGGTGAACGTACACAGATCAATTTTCTTTCAGCGTTACGCAAAAAGGATACGGCTGTGGCCGCAGATCAGAAGTTTACGGCAATTTTGGCACGCAGTGAATTCGATCCTGCCTGCTGATGCAAATGCCGTCTCCGGATTATCTTCGTACCTTTTCACACCAGGCCTTTACCTGACAATACAATTCTGATGGCGCACCCCGTTGGACAGCAACCAGATGAGGTTCCTACTCCGCCTCTCAACATTTCCGCGGCGTTACGCGAAAAATTTTTTCACGTAGCGGCGAAAATTTTACTGCGACCGGTAACGCCAGTGGCCAACCAGACGCCTTCGCCAGATCGGTATATAAAATTCACCATAATCAAGAGGCTGCTCCCGCTTTTCGACACGCACGCTCCCCAGACTGCTGTTGCACTTCGTGCACAAATGATTGACCTCGCCGGCGGCGCGGACAGGGACATTGCACGCACGGACAGCTTTTTGCTGACACAGGGAATAAAATCCGAACCTTCCGTTAGCGATGCACTTGGACAAATGCAGAGTGCGCTCGATCGTGCGCCTGACACTCGCGAGCGCGATGCCATTTACGCAGCAGCGGCGGGAGCGTTGTTGTCACGAGGTGATCTGCGCGCACGCGACTTAGCCGAAAAGATCGACAACCGGAACCGGCGTGAGCAGCTTCGACAACTGATCGATTTTGAACTGGTCCAACAGGCGATTCGAAAGAAATCATTAACGGCGGTGGTCCGCCTTATTCAAACCGGACAATTGACTCCCGCTCAACGCGCGTCCGCTTATATAGACGCAGCACGACTTGCACTGGATGCAAAGTCTCACCAGCCTCTGGACTTTTTGGAGAAAGCCCTACAGGAAACACTACGAATCGAAGATGACAAATCCGGTCGCGCTCTATTGCTCACGGGTATCTCAAATCAGATGATTCGAGCAGACCGAATTCGCGCCTGGGAAATCATGGCAGAAGCCGTTAAGGCTGCAAACGTGTCTGAGGAGTTCACGGGCGAGAACATACTGAATTTTTGGCTGACAACCAGAAGTGGGATGAAGATGATCAACGTGGGAGGAGAGAATTATAGCCTTACCAAAATCTTTCGCGCCCTCGCCAAAGACGATCTGTATCGCGCGCTCGACCTCGCGAAGAGCTTCAAATACGACGCGCCCCGCGCGGCTGTCACCCTCGCCATCGCCAGTTCCATCCTGCAAAAAGAAAAGACAGGATTGCAGAATTAACGATTCTGCAATCCTGTCCGATTGGCTTTAGCTTAGCTTAGCGCAGCGAGATGCTTATCGTCCGCAGCACTCCATCTCCCATGTCAACCTGCAACTGATATGTTCCAGTTGTAAGCCCCGAAGTGCTGAGATTGAAAAGATACTCGCCATTTTCAAAGTAGAAGAGATTGCCGGTTGTCGCCGCCGACGTAGACTCTACATCCATCGGAGTTCCAACGGCAGTATTGTTCACCTTGAAAATCAGCAGCTTTATGACTGCATCCGTCACTCCAGCACTCGCCCCGGTCAGCCGGAACTTGAGCGGAAGCGTTCGTCCCCTCCGGTAAACTCCACCGTCATGAATTGGTTCCAGTAAACCGGTCCAGGTATAGGCCACCCCGACGCTGATCTGTTCCTCGTCAAACAGGTTCGGACTGCCGTTGTCAGTCACTCTCACGCTGAAGGTATGGATCTGACCCGCCTGCGCGGCTGTCGGAGTCCAACTGAAAACACCGGTAGAGGAATTGATCGTTGCCCCGGCTGGAACCGTTCCGGTCAAACTATAACTTAGCGTTTGCGCCGGTACGTCTGTGTCGGAACCAACCGCGGTGAACGTCAACGTGTTGCCTAGCTCAACGGTTTGATTGCCGATTGCGTTAAGTGTCGGCGGATCGTTAACACCGTTGACGGTGATGTTGACGGTTCCCGTCGTGCACTTTGCATCAGGCGCGCCGTTGGTAAGTCCGTTATCGCAAACCTGGTAAGTAAAGCTGGCCGGACCGTTGTAGTTTTGCTCCGGCGTGTAAGTAATAGTGCCGCTCGAGAGCGAGACTGTGCCATGAGTATCAGCACTTGGCGAGACACTCGTTACGCTTAGAACCTGCACATTCTCGTTCGCCGGACCGGCACTGTCATTAGCCACGAGACTCGCAGCCGCGATCTCCAGAGCTGTATCCTCGTCAGTGCTTGCCGCGTCGTCGGTAGCTGCCGGCGAGTCGTTGACCTCAGTGATCGTGATAGTAACGGTTGACGTATTCGAGTTCTGTGCTCCGTCATTCGCGCGGAACTTGAAGGTGTCAGTGCCGTTGAAGTCGGGATCAGGTTGATACGACAGGTTGGCGCCAACTCCCGTCAGTACGCCGTGTGCAGGCGGTTCAACGATCGTGAACGTGAAGGACGCACTGGGTATCGGGCTCACAGCGGTCAACGTTACGGATTGCGCCGTGTCCTCCGCGGTGGTTACAGCCTGGCCTTCGGTCCCCGGAGGATTGATTCCGTTTGTGCCTGCTTCAATCGCGTTCTCGATCGCATCAGGAACATTGGCGAAGAAGTCGTAACCCGTGAGCGACTCGACGGCATCGACCGTAGTCAGGTACGTCTCCCATTGAACGGTTCTGATTCCCTGAATATTCGGCATGTTGACTGCAATGGTCCTGGTTCCGGCAGCCACTCGTGAGATATCGTTCTCGCCCTTTGGAATCACGAGCACGACTTTCCACGTCGACGATGGAACCGCAACGTGTCCGTTGGCAATCGTCGTCGCGAAACCAGCACTGCCGGTGCCGCCGCTTCCTGCAGGACCCGCTACGATATAAACCTCGTTCGCAGGTAAAAGCGTTCGCAGGAAGTTTTCCAGATCCGCCCACGGGCCCTGATTCATGTCCGGTGACTGCGCGACCATGTTGGACATCAGGAATGTTGCCTGGTTGATCGGGATTGACGTCTCTTTATCACGATCGGCGTTCGGCGTCATGTGTCCGCGATCGAAGCCGCTGTTGGAATAGTCAATTGCCTGCACGCGATACCACGTCGGCAGGACTGCCGGATCGGGCCGGAACGTATCGACACGCGCGAGCGTGCCCACCCACTCATCGCTAGGTGCCAGCTTACCCAGTTTGGTCCGCCATTATCGCGATTGTAAGAGAGCGCAAACTCAGGCTTCTCCATCAGGTAGTTGTTCGGCTGATTGATGTCGGCCGTGGCGCCGTTCGGATTACCGAAAGCCAGGTGCACACTGGCTGGATAGGATGGTGCAGTGCCGGTCGCGACAGTAAACGTCGCCACAAAGTCTGCGAGCAGCGTGTCGGAATTTGGACCACTGTCATCCGTGTCCTGATCGTGAATCTGGTCTTTGAAGATCGTGAAGGTACACTGCTCGGCCGGCCAGGAAGTTCACATTCGGCGTGATGACGTAGGTCTTACCAGCGCCGGCAACGGTAGCGTCGTTGTGAGACCCCGTAATGGCGCAGTTGATATTGAACCACGAGCCAACTACGTCAACTGGCTCAGTAAAGTTAAGTGTGATACTTGCATCGCGTGGAGCATTGCTGCCGTTATTGCGCGGATCGCTACCGAATACTGCCGGGCCAATCTCTACGATCGGTGCGGTGCGTCGTGGATTGGGAACGGCCGTAACGAAGTCGTCCTGATTGTTGTCGTTATCGGTCGCTCCGCCGTTCTTTCTGAAGATCGATGAGGTATTACTGGGCGCCGGTGCATTTGCCGTCTCCGAGCAAGTAGCACCTGTGCCATAACCTACAAAGTCTACGATGTTGACGTCACCGAGCGGGCATGTACCTTCGAGCGGATCGAAGTTATTCACGAGCGAGACCTTGCCGGTCGTGGCGCTCATATTGATGTCGCCGTTGATGTTTGCTGCCGGCAGCGGCGATCCGGTAGCGCCACCCGAGGCAAGTGCGATCAAGTAGTATTGACCCGGCTCAATGAAGCCGCCGATGGGCTGCCTGGTGAACTCCCAACCGTCGCCCGCTGCGGACGTATACTGCAATGACCAGCCTGTTAAATCGACTGTGTTGCAGTGTGGATTGAAGAGTTCGACAAAGTCATTCGTAAAAGTGGCGCTGGCGTTTCCGCCGCCACCATAAACCTGGCTGATCGTGACATGTGGTTCTTGCACGGTGAGGAAGATCGATGTGCTGGCGCTACGAGCCTGAGCATCGGTAATTGTCACCGGGAGCGATTTTGGTCCCGGCGTGGTGGATACAGGAACAGTCGCCACGAACGTAAACGTGTTTCCTGCACCGGCAAAAGCCTGTGTTGCCGATCCGCCAATTGAAGACAGGTCAGCCGAAACGTTTATTCCCGTACTGGTTGGATCCTGGCCGGAGAAACAGTCACAGTCAGAGTGGTACTGTTTCCGAGTTGCACGGTGCTCGGGCTGAGCTGATCCGATTGCGAAGAGCGCCGTGCAACTGTTTGTCGGCGATGAACTGTTGCGCGGGCTGGGTACTCCGGTCGCAAAGTCGATAGCATTGTTGTCGGTATCGAAGCAGCCGTTATTCTTTCGCAGCGCAGCGGTCGTGTTGGTTAGTACCGGGGCCGGTGAGCCTTCAGCGCAAGTTTCCGTGCCGTAACCGACAAAATCGATAATTGCGCCGCCGACAGGGCAATTGCCAACCAACGTAGTTTGATTACTGACCAGGGCGACCTTCCCGGAGGTTGAACTCACCAGGCCGCCGCCAATTGCGTCAGGCGTCGGGTAGATCTTCAGTGCCTCCAGCGCCGGCAGCTTGCTGTACCAGGTAGTACTGTCCTGGTTGAAGAACAAAATTGGTGAGGTTCGTCCTTTGCCAATTTGCCTGGCCTGCCGAAGCGATTTGGACGGACCAACCACTCAGATCAATTGGCGCTGCGGTGTGATTGATTATCTCGACAAAGTCGTTCTTCAACGCCGCGCCGGTGTTGCCGCCGCCACCGTAAACCTGGCTGATGACGACCGATCCCGTTGGCGGGGGAGTTGGTGTTGGACTCGGCGTTGGCGTCGGAGTTGGAGTTGGCGTCGGTGTCGGCGTTGGTGTGGGCGTCGGACTGGGTGCGACGCAACCACTCGAGTTCTGCGGATCACTTGGCGTAATAAGTTGAAAATCGTTTGCGTTGTTGTCGGTGTCAGTGCTGCTTCCCGCGGCGCCACCAGGTTTACGCTCGTAGCCTCGATTTAGATTGCTCGCAGTAGTAGCACCGAGACTGCCAGTACCGTGCCTTCCTTGAAGGCCGAGCCATTGCTCATTCCGACCGCGTCGACGATGGTGGCGTCCGGTAGCGTCAGTGCGATGCCGCCATCATCGGTAATGCCAACTGTATATGTTTGATTCCCTGGAACTGCGCCGCTGTAACCGCCTGCGGCGGCGTTGGTGAGAAGGTAATGGCATCCGGGTTGAATAACAGTACCGGCAGTTATCGTCGCCCTGATTGATACTCCCGCCGTATTATTCGAACCTCTGATGTTCCAGCCGCCGATTGCAACTGGAGCCCCGGAAAGATTGTACAATTCGATAAATTCATCGTTTCCGCCACTCGGTCCGCGCACACGAAACTCACTGATTACAATGTTCGTTGAAATCGCCTGGGCTCGATATGAGAGATCAAATAGTTGAGTGACCGCAAAGGTTGCGAGAATTACGAGGGTAATTGTGATAAACACACGAATCGACCGTGACGGGTGAAGGGACGTTATTGAGCGCATAAGTATTTTCCTCAGAAACAAAAACAAACTGACCAACTCCGAACGTTATTTATGAGGAATACCGGAGGACACTTTGAGGCCGGTAGGAGACAAGTACAACCGTTTTAGCAGGTCTGTTTGGGCGGGTCAAGGGCAAGCCTGCCGGCGTCCGGTTAGAGCCGACAATTTCGCAAGTTGTTAACACGGCGGACAGACAGGCATAATGCCTCGCGGAGGAAAACCTTTCTTACCTTGATTATTCAGTCGATCGAACTGCGCGAAATCCGCCTGCCTCTAATTCACTTTTTCGAAACCAGCTTCGGTCGCACCACTGAACGACGCATAGTGCTGGCGCGTTTGACTGACGAAAACGGCGTCGAAGGTTGGGGAGAGTGTACGGCGGGCGAGGGCCCGTTCTACAGCAATGAGTGGACGGAGACGGCCTGGACCACGCTCAGAGAATTTCTCGCGCCGATGGTTCTGGGCCGGCCGATCGAGCGCGCCGCGAAGGTGTTTTCCCTCATGCGTCCGGTGCGTGGTCATCGCATGGCAAAAGCCACGCTTGAAACTGCGTGTTGGGATCTCGAAGCGAAGAACGAGGGCGTGCCGTTGTGGAAACACCTTGGCGGCACGCGTCGAGAGGTCGCATGCGGTGTTTCGATTGGTATTCAGGACACTCCGGAGATCCTCCTCGAAAAAATTCGCAGGGAAGTTGACGCCGGTTACCAGCGCATCAAGATCAAAATCAAACCTGGCTGGGACTTGAAGATTATCGAGCGTGTGCGAAAGGAGTTTCCCGACATACGTTTGATGGGCGATGCGAATTCGGCGTACAAACTCTCCGACGTGCCGCTGTTCCAGCAGTTGGACCAGTTTAATCTCATGATGCTGGAGCAGCCGCTCGCGCATGACGACATTTTCGATCACTCTGTGTTGCAGAGACAGATCCGGACGCCGGTTTGCCTCGATGAGTCTATTCGTTCGGCGGAAGATGCCTCTCATGCGATCTCCCTCGGATCCTGCAAGATCATCAACGTGAAACTCGGTAGAGTCGGCGGCCACGCCGAGGCGAAGAGACTTGAGCAGGTTGCACGTGAAAACGAAATACCTGTGTGGTGCGGCGGCATGCTCGAGTCGGGAGTCGGACGCGCGCACAATATCGCGATGTCAACGCTCTCCGGGTTCACTTTGCCCGGTGATGTTTCGGCGAGTTCCCGTTACTGGGAGAGAAGACATCATCGATCCGCCCGTCACGGTGAGCCCGCGCGGAACAATCACCGTCCCCGAATCGCCCGGCATCGGGTTCGATGTAAACCTGTCGCGCGTCGAGGCATTGACCGTGCGCAAAGAGACGATCAAATGACGGACCAACTTGCACGTCAAATTTTTACTGCTTTGCAGGTCAGGCAGACGGAGATCGAGAAGTTTATCCGTGCCCTCGTCGAAATTGAGTCGCCGTCCGGTGACGTGGAAGGAAGCCGGGCCGTAGTTGATCTCCTGGCCCAGGCCGCAGGAGAGCTTCGCTGCGTCGATGCGATCGATCGTGTGGACGTTCCTGATTTCGGGCAACATCTCGTGATCAGAGCCTTCGAACAGGAGAGTTCGGCTGGACAAATCCTGCTCGTGGGCCACACGGACACGGTTCATGCGCGCGGGTCGTTGAGCCAGCGGCCGTGGCGTTCCGAAGCGGGAAAGATTTATGGTCCAGGTATCTTCGACATGAAGGCAAATTGCGCGCTCGCGATCGAAGTGCTGCGAGCCATGGTCGAATTGGATGCGAAGCCGAAGTTTGGAGTAACGCTCGCGCTGACGTGTGATGAAGAGGTCGGAAGCTTATCCGGCTGGCCGCTTTTGCGTGATGTGGCGAAATCGCGTGAGACGCGTTATGCATTTGTGATGGAGCCTCCGGCGCCCGGCGGTCGTGTGAAGACCGGTCGAAAGGGAACTGGAATTTTCGCGATCAAAGTCGAGGGCAAAGCGGCGCACGCCGGACTCGAGCCCGAGAAGGGAGCGAGCGCGATCCTCGAGCTCGCCCGGCAGACGGAACAGCTTCACGCCATCAACTTGTCCGGATCGGGAATCACCTTGAACGTTGGCGTGGTCCATGGCGGAACGCGTTCCAACGTTGTCGCCGCCGAAGCGCAGGGGGAGATCGACGTTCGTTTTTCAACCGAAGCGGAATCCCTCGAGATCGAGCGCATACTTTCAAATCTGAAACCGGTGGACGAACGAACCAAAGTCTTTGTCTCCGGCGGAATCAACCGGCCCCCGATGGAACGCACGGCTGCCGTCGTCGAGTTGTTTGAAACAGCTCGCGCCATCGCTGCCGAAATCGGTTTTGATCTCGGCGAAGCGCAGGTGGGCGGCGCGTCTGATGGAAACTTCCTGGCGGCGATGGGCATTCCCGTTTTGGATGGACTCGGGATCAGCGGCGACGGCGCGCACGCCGTGCATGAACATATCGAAGCCGATGACATCGCGCGGCGCGGCGCGATTATCGGTGGATTGCTGATGGCGGTTTAGGTTTTTGGTCTTTGGCCTTGGGCTTTCCAAATAACCAAGGCCAAAGACCCAAAGCCAAAGTCCAAAGCTCTATGTTAATAGCAACCTGGAATGTAAACTCGATCCTCGCGCGCCTGTCGAGCGTGACACGCTGGCTTGACGAAGTTAAGCCGGACGTTCTCTGCATGCAGGAAACAAAATGCAGTGACGATAAGTTTCCAATACTCATTTTTCAGGAGCGTGGTTATCAGTGCCAACTGTTTGGCCAGCAGACGTACAACGGCGTCGCGATTCTCACGCGCTGTGAATGCGACACCAGGCACCGTGGATATCCGGGCGACGATGCAACCGCGCAGTCGCGCTTAATCACCAGCACCGTCGAGGGCATCGATATCGTCAATGTCTACATTCCGAATGGGCAGATGGTCGGTTCGGAAAAGTTTGGCTTCAAGCTCGAGTGGATGAGGCGATTGCGTGAGTTCTTTGATGCAAATTACGATCGGACGAAGCCGGTGTTGCTGTGCGGTGATTTCAATGTTGCCCCCGAGGAGCGCGACGTTCACGATCCTCGACTCTGGCGGGGACGCATCATGTTCAGCGAGCAGGAGCATGCAGCGTTACAGCACATTAAAGACTGGGGCTTCAACGATGCTTTTCGTTTGCACACGGAGGAAGGCGGGAAGTTTTCCTGGTGGGACTATCGCGCGGGCGCGTTTCGCCGCAACCTCGGCCTGCGAATCGATCACGTCTGGATCAGCGAGCCGCTCGTGTCGAGAAGTGTGCGCACCTGGATCGACGTTGAGCCACGCAAGTGGGAAAAGCCATCAGACCACGCGCCCGTGCTCGCCGAATTTAAGCTTTAGTTAGAGGTTAGCTCGGCGGTCTTCTCGGTGATGTCTTTCTGCGCCCACTCGTTATCGCGGCTTGCTTCACCGGCCTTCGAACGCTTCGCGGCTTTCATCTTCTGCACGAGGTCCATGTGCGTCGAAAAGTACGGCAGACTCTTGCCGACGATCTCCTGAATCGATGAGAAGCCCTTGTCGACCATAAACTTCTCCACGCCTTCCTTCAGCTCGTCGATCATCTTCACGCCCTGAAGCATCACGCCCGTGCAAATCTGCACCGTGGACGATCCGAGCAACATGAATTCGAGCGCGTCGTGAGAGTTTTCGATACCGCCGATACCGCTGATGCTGACCTTTTCCGGAATCGCGAGGGCGAGCTGGCTAACCATTCGCAGCGCAATCGGCCGGACGGCTTGCGCCGAGTAACCACCCGGAACGGCATGACCCTCAACCGTCGGCATCGGTCTCAACGTGTCGAGGTCCACGCCAATCACCGACAAGATAGTATTTATCGCGGAGATTCCTACAGCGCCGCCGTCGATCGCCGCCATCGCGGGCTCGCGAATGTTTGTGATGTTTGGCGTCATCTTGGCCCAAACTGGAACCCTTGAAACTTCCGTCACCCAGCTCGTCACTTCCTTTGTGAGATCCGGATGCTCACCCATCTCCGAGCCCATCTTCCGCTCCGTCATCCCATGCGGGCACGAGAAGTTGAGCTCGAAAGCGTCGACTCCGGTTTCCTGGACCATGCGAGTCAGTTCCTGCCAGCGGCTCTTTTCATACTCCTCCATGATCGATGCGATCAGGATGTTGTTTGGATACTCTTTTTTGATCTGGCGAAACTCGTCGAGCCAAACGTCGATCGGTCGATCAGAGATCAATTCGATGTTCTCGAAGCCGATAACTTCGCCGGTGGATCTCGATCGCAGTTTTCCGTAACGCGGCACAACGTTGACGACTTTAGCCGATTCGAGGCTGACGGTTTTAGCAACAGCGCCACCCCAACCCGCGTCATACGACTTCGCAAGCACGCGAGCATTGGTTCCCGGCGGTCCCGATCCCAGCAGAAAGGGATTCGGAAACTTGATGCCGTTGACGGTGATTGACAGGTCCATGTGTTAACTCCCTTTAATCCGCTACGAGTGAGCCGTACGTATCGGGTCTGCGATCGCGGTAAAACTGCCACGTGTTGCGAACTTCGCGAATCTTGTCGAGATCGAGATCCGCTACGACGAGCGCGTCTTTATCGCGCGGGGCTTCTGCAATAAACTGACCCCGCGGATCGCAGAAGTAACTCTGTCCGTAAAACTCTCCAATGTCCCACGGCTGCTCGTGACCGATGCGGTTGATCGCGCCGATGAAGTAACCGTTCGCGACCGCGTGCGCAGGTTGTTCCAAACGCCAGAGATACTCCGAGAGTCCCGCAACCGTAGCCGACGGATTGAAAACGATCTCCGCGCCGTTTAATCCGAGTGCTCGCGCGCCCTCCGGAAAGTGACGGTCATAACAAATGTAGACGCCGATGCGGGCAAAGGCCGTGTCAAAGCACGGGTATCCGAGATTCCCCGGACGGAAATAAAACTTCTCCCAAAAACCCGGATTCACGTGCGGAATGTGATTTTTCCGATACTTGCCGAGGTACTTTCCATCAGCATCGATCACAGCGGCCGTGTTGTAGTAGATGCCCGTGAGTTCTTCTTCATAGATCGGCACGACGATGACCATGCCGTGCTCTTTCGCGACTTCCTGCATCAACCGCACGGTTGGACCATCGGGAATACGTTCCACCGCTTCATACCAACGCGTCTGCTGTTCCGCGCAGAAATACGGCGTCGTGAAGATCTCCTGCATGCAGATTATCTGCACACCCTGCTTCGCCGCTTGCTCGATAAACGTCAGATGTTTCTCGATATTCAGTCGCTTGATCTCTTCGATCGGCTGATCGGTAGGAGCAGCATTCGAACACTGTATCAGTGCGCATTTAACCGTGCGTGACATTAAACAGACTCTCCCTTCGAGGCTTTCATCAGCAGGTAGTATATGCCGAATCCCAGGGCAAACGTAACAAACCATGCATAAGTGTAAAGGCTGTCGAAGAAGTTTGGATCGCTGACCTGGCCGCCGGGCGTCGAGGCAGCGCGCACGAAGCCGGGCACGACTGGAGCGATGGCGACACAGAGAGCGACCATCGCTCGCCAGTTGAAACCATTGCCATAAGAGTAAGGTCCCCTGGGTTCAAACAGTCCGGCGAGGTCAAGCCGCTGTTTTCTGATCACCCAGTAGTCGCAGATCAAAATCGCGGCAATCGCTCCCATCAAACCTGAATAGCCGATCAGCCAGGTGAAGATGTATGCGCCCATTGACGACATGAGCTTCCACGGCATCATCAGAATGCCGATCACCGCCGTGATCAATCCACCGGTGACGTAGGAGATCAGTCGCGGATTCAGATTCGAAAAGTCGTTTGAAGGAGAGACGACGTTAGCCGCCATGTTAGTCGTGAGTTGCGCCGCGAAGATCACCGCGGTGGCGAACAACACGATCAGCACGCTGTCAAAGCGGGCCATCAGCTCAACTGGATTGGGAATCGCAACACCGTAGATCAAAAGCGTCGCGCTCGTTACCGCAACACCGATAAAGGCAAAAGCCGTCATCGTGAGCGGCAGTCCGAGGGCCTGGCCCAGCATCTGCGACTTCTGCGAACGTGCATAACGTGTAAAGTCGGGAATGTTCAAACTCAGCGTCGCCCAGTAACCGACCGACGCCGTCAGCGCACCCGGAAAGATGTTCCAGAACTCGCCTTGTTGCTTTTGCAACGCAGACGATTCCGCCAGCACACGGCCCAGTCCCCCGGCGCGCCAGGCAGCCCAGATAAGCAGGACCAATCCACCGATCAGCAGTAGCGGCGCCGACCACGTCTCGAGATACTTGATGCCTTCGACGCCTTTTAGAATGATGACAACCTGAATACCCCAGAACAGGAAAAACGCGATCCACGTGTGTAATGCAACGTCGAGGATCACTGTCGAAAGTGACGCACTCCACGCCGGAAACATTACACCGAAGAGTGCGTCGATCGCCGTGCCGCCGATCCACGTCTGAATACCAAACCATCCGCACGCGACAATCGCGCGCAGCATTGCCGGTACGTTGGCGCCTTTCGTTCCAAATGCCGCGCGGCTAAGCACCGGAAATGAAACGCCGTACTTCGTTCCCGCGTGTGCGTTGAGAATCATCGGGATGAGCACGATCGTGTTGCCGAGCAGGATCGTGATCATGGCCTGCCACCAGTTCATACCGGCTTCGATAAAACCGCCGGCGAGAGTGTAGGTGGTAATCACCACGCTCATCCCGATCCAGAGTGCCGCGATATTCCAGGTGGTCCAGGTGCGTTCCCTGATTGTGGTCGGCGCGAGATCGCGGTTCCACAACGGACTACCAGAGACGTCAGTTTGCAGTTCCACGAAATCTTGTCGTGTGGGGGATTCAGTTGTCATGTTGTTATGTTGTTAACCTTCGGACTAGAACAAATGACTTGCAGTAGAAAAAGTAGTCAGGACTGGAAGTGGCTTGTTCAATTGCAAGTGACTTGTTCAATTGTAACTTGTTCAATGGCAACTCTATTTATCGGCGCATTGAGTCGTCAATGAACTTGGAGACATCCTGATGCAGCTTCACCAGAGATTTCTCGTCGATGTACATCATGTGGCCCGCTTCGTAGTAGCTCGTCGAAACATTCTTCAGCAGTGCGGGATCGATGCTGATGTGACCAAACGTGTAGTCGACTGCGTAGTAGGGAGTTGCCATGTCGTAATAACCACTCGCCACGAAGACTTTCAGGAAAGGATTACGCGCGAGGGCGGTGCGCAACGCGGTGCTGGTATCGACATAGTTATTGTTGGTGCCCCAGTTCCATGGCCCAATGCCGCCGCCGAGGATGTAGTACTCGAGATCGGTTTTGTACCCAAGCTCGGTGCGGATGTAGTCGTTGAAGGTGGAGGTGTACGGAGGCCGTATAGCTGCTTCGCTGGCGTCGTATTCAGTGCTGTCGGTCGCGAGATTTGAGTCGTAGCCTTTGAAACGGCTGTCGAGCCGGCCGATTGAACGGCGTTCCGAGCGCAGCAATTCCTTGCGAAACAGGCCGAGATTAACGCGCAGGTCGGCGTAGTCGAGAAACTTCGGATCGAGGCCCGTGTACCGCGCGAGCTTCGTGATCGTGTCCTGCCGCTCCTGCGGCGTAAGCCGTCCGCCTTTGCCGAGGGCGACTAAATATTCGCCCGAAGCCCACGCTTCGGCTTCGGCGACAACGCGACTGACCGGCTTTGACTGCAAATCCGACGGCAGTCGCTTGTGATACCAGGCCGTTGCTGCGTAAGACGGCAGATACAGTGAGTATGGCAGATCGTTTCCGGCGGCGAACAACGTCGTGGCGAAGTTCATGATCGTCGAGATCAGCATGATGCCGTTGAAGGCAATGCCGCGTTGGACCAGATAACCGGCCAGCGAAGAGGCGCGCGTGGTGCCGTAACTCTCACCGGCAAGGAAGAGCGGCGACGTCCAGCGCTCGTAACGCGTCAGGTACATGCGAATGAATTCGCCTACCGACTCGATGTCGCCCTGAAGTCCGAAAAATTTCTGGCCCAGGTCTGGACGCACCGGTCTGCTGTAACCGGTGCCAATCGGATCGATGAACACGAGATCGGATTTCGTCAACCACGTTCCTTCGTTGTCCACGAGATTGTACGGCGGCGCGGGCATCGTTCCGTCCGTGTTCATCTTGACGCGCTTTGGTCCCACAGCGCCGAGGTGCAGCCAGACTGACGCCGAGCCTGGTCCACCGTTGAAAGAGAACGTCAGCGGACGTCTTGGACCACCGTCAGGCCGATCCAGCACGTAGCTCATAAAGAACATTCGTGCTTCAACTTCGCCGTCACGATTCTTGATCGGCATCATCCCGGCCGTCGCCGTGTACTTCAACGTCGTGCCGCCGACACGAATCTCGTGTCTGGTGACGACAGGTGGTTCTTCAGGCGCGGGCGATGGTTGCGATCGCGCTTGCGAGCCGCCGGTCTGGCCTGTTGGTGTCGTACCGGGAGTGGGGCTTGGTTGCTGGCCTGGAAATTGTCCCTGTCGTCCCTGTCCTGGTCCCTGGAATAGCAGAGTAGCGAGTAGAACAATCGATGCGAGCATGTTGTTGTTGGTCTCCGTTTGAGGATTTACTAAAGCTCAGATATTCACGCAGGTGCCGCGCTTCAAAAATTTTCCGTTGCCTGACTTTCCTTTGAACTCGCCTTTATCGATCACGACTTTGCCGCGCGAGAGCACTGTTTCGACCACGCCTTTGATCTTCTTGCCTTCATAAGCGTTGTAGTCGCAGTTCATGTGTTGTGTCTTCACGCTTAACGTCTGCTCCTGCTCGGGATCGAAGACTACGATGTCGGCGTCGGAACCGACTGCGATGGTCCCTTTCTTTGGGAACAGGCCAAACATCTTTGCGGCCGCGGTTGAAGTCAACTCGACAAAACGATTCAGGCTGATCCGATTCTCCACGACGCCGCCGTTGTAGATCAGCGGCACACGATTCTCCACACCCGGCGCGCCGTTGGGAATCCTGGTGAAGTCGTCGCGGCCGAGTTCCTTCTGCTCTTTCATGCAGAAGGGACAGTGATCGGTTGAGATCACCTGGAGGTCGTCCATCTTCAAACCCTTCCAAAGCTCTTCCTGGTTCGACTTCTCGCGCAACGGTGGCGTCATCACATACTTTGCGCCGTCGAAACCGGGTTCGTCGTAGTTGTCGAGGGACAGGAAGAGATACTGTGGACACGTTTCAGCGAAAGCCGGAATGCCGCGATCGCGCGCCTGTCGGACCTGGTTGAGCGCGTCGGCGCAGGAGAGATGGACGATGTACACGGGCGACTCCGCCATCTCGGCAATCGCGATGGCGCGATGCACGCCTTCGGCTTCGGCGATCGTAGGTCGCGTGAGTGCGTGATACTTCGGTGCAGTGCGGCCTTTCTCGAGCGCGCGTTTGATGATCTCGTTGATGACGATGCCGTTCTCGGCGTGCATGCAAATGAGGCCGCCGCGTTCTCCTGCCGCCGACATTGCGCGAAAGATCGTCGCGTCGTCAACCAGGAACACGCCAGGATAGGCCATGAACATCTTGAAGCTCGTCACGCCTTCATCCATGGCGGTGTAGAGTTCTTCGATCTGCTTATCTTCCAGCTCGGTGGTGATCAGGTGAAAGCCATAATCGATCGCGGTTTTCCCTTCGGCTTTTTTGTGCCAGTTGTCGATGCCTTCGATAAGCGACTGTCCTTTGTACTGGACGGCGAAGTCGATGATGCTGGTGGTTCCGCCATGCGCTGCAGCGATGGTGCCGGTGCGAAAGTCGTCGGAGGATTCGGTGCCGCCGAAGGGCAGTTCCATGTGCGTGTGCGGATCGATGCCACCCGGGATCACGAGTTTTCCCGCGGCATCGATCGTGTGGTCCGTCTCCATATCGAGAGTTGCGCCGATGACCGAGACGCGTTCATCCTCGATCAGAATATCGGCGCGGTAGTCATCGACGGCGGTCACAACGCGACCATTTTTTATCAGAGTTTTCATTGCAGCAGCTCCGGCGTACGGCTAGTTGGCATTGCTTCGTTGAGAGCGAGATGTTTATAGCATGAGAAATTCAAAATTAACCGGCTATTTATAGCGGCGGCGGTAGACATTCGGCTCCTAACGGAGCCGGGGGAACGTTGTTATCAATGGCTATAAACATTTCGCTCCTACGGAGCGAAGTATTGAATGACAAATCAATCGCGGACGATTTCGCTTGGTCAGGAGCGAGATGTCTATTGCCTAATGTCCAACGATTTCGCTTCGTCAGGAGCGAGATGTCTATAGCCCTAATGCCCAAACGATTTCGCTTCGTTAAGAGCGAGATGTCTAGTGCCTAATGTCCAACGATTTCGCTTCGTTAAGAGCGAGATGTCTATTGCCTAGTGTCCAACGATTTCGCTTGGTCAGGAGCGAGATGTCTAGTGCCTAATGTCCAAACGATTTCGCTTCGTTAAGAGCGAGATGTCTATTGCCTAATGTCCAACGATTTCGCTTCGTTAAGAGCGAGATGTCTATAGCCCTAATGCCCAAACGATTTCGCTTCGTTAAGAGCGAGATGTCTATTGCCTAATGTCCAACGATTTCGCTTCGTCAGGAGCGAGATGTCTATAGCCCTAATGCCCAAACGATTTCGCTTCGTTAAGAGCGAGATGTCTATTGCCTAATGTCCAACGATTTCGCTTCGTCAGGAGCGAGATGTCTATTGCCCTAAATGTCCAACGATTTCGCTTGGTCAGGAGCGAGATGTCTATAGCCCTAATGCCCAAACGATTTCGCTTGGTCAGGAGCGAGATGTCCATAGCCCTAATGCCCAAACGATTTCGCTTGGTCAGGAGCGAGATGTCCATAGCCTAATGTCCAACGATTCGCTCCGTTAGGAGCGAGATGTCTATAGCCCTAACGCTCCAAAACGATGTCGCTCCGTTAGGAGCGACAGGTCCTGACAAGTCAGCCCACATTCGTTCATTCCATGAACTCAAAAACGTATCTCTCTTTAAATTCTATCTGGAATTTACGCAAGAGCGTCAAATACTCGTCTTTGAAGGATCTTCGGTGATGATGTTTCTCCTGATTCTGTATGTATCTGACTATGGTGTCTAATTGCGAATGTCCGTAGGAAAATGCTCCGTATCCCTCCTGCCAACCAAACTTTCCACGGGCCAGCCTTTTTTTATTTATCCATTCCGACGAATCCGATTTGATGTCGCGAACCAGATCTGCGAGTGCCATCGCCGGTCGGAGGCCAATCAGAATATGGAGATGATCGGCCATCCCATTGATCGAGATGAGTTTTTGATCCTGTTTTCGCACGATACTAGTGATGTATTTGTATAGCTCCTCGTTGAAATCTTGAGTGATCAACGAAAGACGACCACTAACTGCGAAAACGGTCTGAATGTAGATCTGTGAGAATGTATTTGCCATAAAGCGCCACGCTTTCTGCTCGTTGAGAGCTGTGAGGTTGATAAAGCCGAAGCGTAAACATCTCGCTCCTACGGAGCGAAAGAGGGTATTGATTAGTAGCTATAAACATCCCGCTCCTACGGAGCAAGGAAACCGAAGTCTTGTAGACATCCACCTTTTGTGCTTTTTTGTGGCGATAAACTGCTATCGTTGTAAACATGGTTTCGTGGCGGCGCTGTCGGCGGCGCGACGAGCCTCGTCGTTTGCTTTTGGACCAGGCGAAATTTTGTCGGTGACGCAGATTTCCGTCGGCGTGATTTTACTCACTGCCAGATAGGAGCTTAGTTTATTGGACTGCTCCGGATCTTCGCTCGCGTTGTAACGAATGATTAGCGCGACCGGTGCGCGCTTGCCCTTCTGCATCGCCATGCGCCACTCAGCCTTTGGTCCAACACTGGAAAAACCACCGCTGATGACGTGCCAAAGGTCAAGGGAATGCTTTGACCCTCGCGAAGTAACGACAGTGACGTTCTGACGCAAATCTCCTTCGCTGACGATCAACGTATAACCGCCAACACCGCGACAACGTCCTTCATAACCGTCAGTTTCAGACTTCGCTGACTTGATAGCGCGACACTGCTTCGGCTCGAGCGATGTATAAACACTGCGATTCGATTGCGCCGCAGCCACGCCTGCCAGCAGGAGGATCGCCAAAGCGGGAAGTGTCGCCGTAAATTTCAGTACAGATTCCCCTCTCGTTTCCGGCCGGTGTAGTCAACATAGACCACCTTCAACTCCGTGTAGAAGTCGAGCGCGGTCGACCCCTGTTCCCGATCGCCGATGCCGGTGCCTTTTGATCCACCGAACGGAACGTGAGCCTCGCCCCCGGTTGTCGGCGAGTTGATGTGAGTCATACCGGTTTCGATGTCGTCGACAAAACGGAAGATTCGCGCCGCATCATTACTGAAGATCGACGACGACAACCCATACTCGGAATCGTTCGCAACCTGCATCGCCGATTCGAAATCTTTCACACGCAAAACAGACAACACTGGACCAAAGATCTCTTCACGTGCGATTCGCATGTCCGGCGTTACATGATCGAAAATTGTCGGACGAACGAAATACCCCTTGTCGAGTCCGTCGCCCGTTGCTCGTGAGCCGCCGCAAACGAGTGTGGCGCCGTCCTCTCGCCCGATATCGATGTAGCTCAGCACGGTTTTGAACTGGCTTTCGTCGACACTCGGTCCCATCTCAGTTGCCGGATCCGATCCCGGACCGATACGCATCGATTCAGCTCGTTTTGCAAGACGCTCGACAAACTCGTCCGCAATCTGGTCCACGATGACGGCGCGACTCGTCGCGGTGCAGCGTTGCCCGGATGAACCAAACGCGCCTTGCGCCGTCGATTCGACCGCCAGGTCCATATCGGCATCTTCCAGAATCACAACGGGATTCTTGCCGCCCATTTCACATTGAACTTTCGCCCCACGTCGCGACGCCTGCTCGTAAAGCCGAATGCCGACTCCGTTAGATCCAGTGAATGAGATCGCCTTGACCGCGGGGTGATTGATGATCTCGTCGCCGGCTTCAGAACCCGATCCAATCACGAGATTCATGACACCGGGCGGAATTCCCGCGGCTTCGAAGATCTCCGTGATTCGAACCGCCGTCGCCGGTGTGATCGATGCCGGCTTGAAGACAACTGTATTACCTGCGACTAAGGCGGGCGCGATTTTCCAAATCGGAATTGCAACAGGGAAGTTCCACGGGGTAACGCATGCGACCACGCCGAGAGGTTGTTTGATCGTGTAAGCAAAGTTCAACGGCAGCTCGGAAGGAATCGTTTCGCCATTCATGCGCCGTGATTCGCCGGCGCAAAACTCGGCGACATTGATCGAGCGTTGGAGCTCGCCGCGAGATTCGGCGATCGTTTTGCCTTCTTCGTGTGTGAGAAGTTGGGCCAGCTCTTCTTTGTTTTCCTCCAACAGACGCGCGGCTTTCGCGACGATGCGTCCACGCGCCGGGGCGGGAGTGGAGCGCCAACCGCGAAACGCTGCTGCCGCGGCTTCGACTGCTGAGCGCGCCTCTTCGCGAGTAGCCTGGCGAATCGTGCCGAGGATGTCGTCGGTGTTGGCAGGGTTGATGTTTTGAGCGGTGCGTGTCGATGCGGATTCCACCCAATTGCCGTCGATAAAATTGCGGTAAGTGTTCATAAGAAGGCTGGAATATATCCCGCAAAGCGCAAAGGCGCAAAGCACATTTACGCCTCTTTGCCTCTTTGCGGGATAACTCGTGCTATAAGACGATTATGACAGCGGAGCCCCGAAGCATCCCCGAATTGCTGAAACAGCGCGTTAACGCCACGCCCGACAAGCCGTTTCTTTTCTCGGAAGCCGACAAGCGCGAGTTTACCTATAAACAATTCGAAGCCGCGGTCAAACGTACGGCGGCGTTGCTTGCCGCGAATGGCATCACGAAGGGCGACGTGGTGAGTTTGTTGTTGCCGAACAGCGTCGAGTACGTGATTGCTTATTTCGCTTGTTGGCAGATCGGCGCACTCGCTGGTCCAGTCAACTCGCTGCTGAAAGCCCAGGAGATTGCGTACGTAATCTCAAACTCCGAAGCAAAAGCCTGGCTCGTTAATTCCGAGTTTCTTCCGGTCGTCGAGACGATCCGTGACGAACTTCGCGACACACTCGAGGTCGTCATTCCCTTCGATAACGAAGCTGAAGCGACTTCCCTTATTGCTGACCCCAACATCCCACACGTCGATCTCAACTCAGAAGACGACGCAATAATAATTTACACCTCCGGAACAACGGGCAAGCCGAAGGGCTGTCTACTCACGCACGGTAACGTGATCGCGAATGCGCGTCAGATCAGCAGTTGGTTGAACTTCACGGAAGCGGATCGCTTGCTGACGATGATGCCCCTCTTTCACATGAACGCAGTTTCGGTAACCACGATGTCAGCGCTTTATGCGGGCGGATCGACAGTCGTGAGTCCAAAGTTTTCAGCCTCGCGTTTCTGGCAGATCATTTCCGAGTATCAGATCACTTCATTCGGTTCGGTGGCAACAATGCTGTCGATGTTGTTGAGCACTTATCCGGACGGCGTGCCCGATGGATTGAGAACCGATCAGTTACGGTTTGCGATGTGTGGCTCGGCGCCAGTGCCCGCGGAAGTATTGCGACGATTTGAAGAGACGTTCAAGTGCCTCGTCGTCGAAGGCTATGGTCTATCCGAATCCACTTGCCGATCGACATTCAATCCACCCGATCAACGTCGCCGCCCCGGTTCCTGCGGACTTCCGATAGGCAATGAAATGCGTGTTGTGGATGAGGCAGACCGTGACGTTGCCGACGGAGAGCTGGGCGAGATCGTACTGCGCGGTGAGAACATCCTGAAGGGTTACTACAAAAACGAGGTCGCCAACACGACGGCTTTTCGCAATGGCTGGTTTCACACCGGCGACATTGGTTATCGCGACGCGGACGGTTTCTACTACATCGTCGATCGCAAGTCAGACATGATCATTCGCGGCGGCGAGAATATTTATCCGCGTGAAATCGACGAGGTACTTTATCAACATCCGGCGGTCGCAGCGGCCGCGGCTTTAGGCGTCCCTGATGAGCTTTACGGGGAAGAGGTGGCGGCAGTAATCGTGCTGAAAGCCGGCGCTGATAGTTCGGAGCAGGAAATGATTGAGCACTGCAAAGCGCGGCTCGCAGACTTCAAGTGTCCGAAGATAGTCCGGTTCGTCGACGATATTCCGAAAGGTCCGACAGGGAAGCTGCTGAAGCGAGAGCTCGCGAAAATGTTTACTCAACCGCGCCCATAATCGGCATGGCCGGGGCACTCGTCGCGCGTTCGGTTCGATATCGATCGATGAGCCACGCGCCGAGCAGCCAGAGCCCGCAGATGCCGATCATGATTGGCGAGAACCATTTGCCGTAAAGTCCGTCAGGCGAATATTTTTCCGTTGCGTGATGAAGAAACTCGCTGTTCGGGAGTAAGCCGGCTTCAGTAAATTCGTGGAAAGAGTAGATGGCGACCTGGATCATGAAGAGCAGCAGAAAGATTCCGGTGACCTGAAAAAATCGTTTGATATTGATCAGGTGACCAAACTTTGCCCAGCCCAAGGCAAATAAGATTGCCGCACCGAGGCCGAGCAAAGCTCCATTGATCAAATTCGGATCTTTGACCTGCATCAGCATCAACGCGGTTTCCATTCCCTCACGCGTAATCATCAGAAAAGTAAACAGGAACACGCCGAGCACCGCGGCGATACGCGAACTCTTCGACGAGACGGCCGTCAGTCGTTCACGCATCCGTTGCTGGATCTTTGGTCCAGTGCGCCACATGTGAATCACAAGCGTTCCCACCATCACCACGGCGATGGCGCCGAGAATCGCTTCGCGCAGCGCTTCATTCGCAAAGAACTGGCTGATGTAGCCGCCGATAAACGAACCAAACATACTCTGAACGGTCGCATCATCGACGCCCGTGTTCAGCAGGTAAGCGAGACCTCCGCTTGCCGCGAGTGCCAGGGCAATGGCAACGTAAACCGAAGGATTCAGCCATCTTTGTCCCGACTTGCGCAGGTAAGCAAGAATAACGGCGACGAGAAGGAACGACTCAAAGCCCTCCCGCAGAACGATGATGAATGAGTTGAGCATGATGATCGAAAGCGACTTTCTGAAGACTCACCCTTGAAGCCGAGGCAGTATAGCCTAGTTGAAAATAGATTTCAATTTCAGCCACCAGAAGGCACCCAACAAAAGGAAAATAAGTCAGTTGAATAGAACAAGTCAGGAAGGGTGGCTTGCCCCCGCTCAATGAATCAAACAGCGGGGGCAAGCCACCCTTCCTGACTTGTTCCATAGTCGCGGATTACCTATTGCTCTAGCTACTGAGTGGCGGTTGGGAGAATCGCGAGATCGGCGCGCAGGGGGCCGAGCTTGGTGGTGCAGGTGATTCGCAACGGCAGACGCCGGCGATCGTCGCTGATCCACATTCGTAATTGATACTTGTCGGCCTGCGGATCATCCGTTGTTATCGATAACGCAATCGCAGGCACGCTGCGATCACCTAACTGTATCGACTCACGCTTGAGCGCATCGACAAACAAAGTCTTCGGCTTGTTTTCTACCAGTAACGAGACCGCGCTCTTTTTTGGCGGGTTCAAATTGAACGTGCGAAGCACATAGAAAAACGAAACGTAGTCGTGCGTCCCGACCGGTATCTCGATCCGCGTTCCTTTGTCGGTCGTTACCATCCCGCTTTCCTGACTCAAATTCAGCGTCTGGTTCAGACGCCTTTGACCCTCGACCAAATTCATCACCGTCCGATACGGCAATAACGCTTTTGGATCGACATACGACTCAACCTGATCCTTCGCGACGAACAGCCGCGCGGCTGCGCCTGTCGTCTCAGCGTTGACAGTCAGCAACAGTCCGTCACGATCGAAATAACGCGAACGGCTTTTTACCTGAAATGTCGCGAGACCGAGTGCGGTGTTGCTGTTGCCGATAAAGACCTGGTAGTTGAGTTGTTCACCGAGCGTGAACGGCAAGTGCTCGCCGAGCGTGGGCGCAACACTGGGTTTCGGAATTGGCGCAACAACGATCGGCGGAGTCGGCGATGGAGCCTCGTTTGGCGGTTTGATCATCTCGGATCCGGCGAGTTCTGCACTTATTTCGCCGTCATGAAGGCGCGCAGTCAGCAGTACCGGCACGTGCCTTTCGTCATCGCTGAAATAGGCTCTGACATTCCGGATCTGTGCGCCGTTGATTTTGATCTGAGCCGCGATGGTCGAACCCGAACCGACGTTCGTTCTGATTACTTCCCGTCCCGTTACTTTCAACTCCGCCTGATAATCAGTTCCTTCGCTGCGCACCGAAAAGTTGTAAACGGCGCCGTCGGCGAGTGGAAGCGCACGTGCGCGATAAAACGCGGACACTAAATCATACGTGCCCGAAAATCCTCTCCTGTTAGGGATCGCTTCGTTGCCGGCCGACTGATTGAAGTCATGAACTATGTTGTTGCTATTGATTGCGTCGCGTGCGGTTTCTTCAGAACGAAACGGTAAACCGGTTTCGGGATCGATATAAGTTGTGTAGTCGTTATTCAACGCAAGCAGGGCGACGTTGACTACGCCCGTCGTTTCGATGTGCCCGCGGAGTTGGATCGCCTCACGGCCAAAGTGAACGCCACGCGAGACAACTTCAAATTCCACGTGAGCCGCGCTCGGAAAGTTTGAGTACGAGACGTTATAGGTCAGCCGTTCGCCGACTTGATAGGGCGACTGTGAGAACGTGACCGGCGTAAGAGTCTCCTTTTCCTGCGCAAACAATGGAAAAATGAGTGCTAAGAAGAGGATCGCAACCGTGGAAATGAGCGGGGGTTTCAAGCTGAGATTCACCGTGGCATGATAGTTTCAAATTAGTAGTTGGGCAAATAGCGAGTACGCGACCTGATTTTACACGCCGCGCTCACTGATCAGTTCCGTTCGTTCAGGAGACTTCGGCGCGTTCTATTGCGGCAATGATTTCACCCGCGGCGTCGAGTGGATTCTGCGCGCCGGTTATCGGACGGCCAACGACGAGATAACTCGCTCCCGCCGCGATCGCTGCTTCCGGCGTGGCGACGCGTTTTTGGTCTCCTTGTTCATTTTGTGACGGGCGTATTCCGGGTGTGACCACGAGGAACTCTCGATTCGCCACGGCGCCCCGAATTGTTTCGATCTCCTGTGGGGAAGCGACAACGCCATCCACGCCCGAGCTTTCGGCTAACTTCACCAACCGCAACACGGATTCTTCCGGACTCGAAGTGACACCGATTTGCGAAAGGATCGCCGCATCGATGCTAGTGAGCACACTGATCGCCAACACTTTCGAGCGCTCGATTCCTTTTCGTTCCGCAACTTCAGCGACTGACTCCACTGCTCGCTTCATCATCTCGCTGCCACCACTCGCGTGAATCGTGAACAAAGAAACGCCAAGCTCGGCAGCCGAACGTGCGGCGCCCGCGACCTGGTGCGGAATATCGTGGAACTTCAGATCGAGAAATACTTTTGCGTCGAGCGCGATGATGTCTCGAACGATTTGCGGTCCGGCGGAAGTAAACAGTTGTGAACCAACCTTGAACATCCCCGCGACGCCTTGGAGTTGTCGCACGAGTTCAAGGGCTTTGGCGAGCGTTTCAACGTCGAGTGCGATAATGAGTTTGTCTTTTGCCAATCGTCCTTTCCTTTCTTAATGATCTTTTGCGAGTTCCGTTGCGCGACAGCCCACTGCCGCATCGAGATTTGCAAACTGTTCACGCGCGAGAATCTTTGCGAGTCCCTCGGCGATCTGAGATGCGATGTTTGGTCCCTGGTAAATAAATCCCGTGTACAACTGCACCAGGCTCGCGCCTGCCGAAATCTTTTCCCACGCATCGTCTGCGTTGAAGATCCCGCCGACTCCGATTAACGGGATCCGCCCCTGCGTCAACTCATAAAGTTGGGCGATCATTTTTGTCGATCGATTCTGAAGCGGCTTACCACTGAGCCCGCCTTCGCCACAGGCCGCGACGCGTTTCGCCTCGGTTCTGAGATCGTTGCGGCTGATAGTCGTGTTTGTCGCGATAATACCGTCGATTTGCAGATTCTCGATTACTTCGACGATCGTTTCGATCTCCCTGCGTTCGAGATCGGGCGAAAGTTTGACGAGGAGGGGAACAGGTTTGTGATAACGCTGCTGCAACTCACGACCGCGCGATTGCAGCGCCGAGAGCAGGGAAGCAAGTTGTTCCGACTGCTGCAACTCGCGCAACTGTGGCGTGTTCGGCGAACTGACGTTTACGGCGATGTAGTCCGCGACGTCGTAAACCAAATCAAAACTCTTCAGATAGTCATCGGTAGCTTCCACGAGCGGCGTGATCTTGCTTTTACCGATGCTCACTCCGAGCACGCAATCAGGTCGACGCTGCGCGACTCTCTTCGCAAACGCCGCGGCGCCTTCGTTATTGAAGCCGGCGCGGTTAATCAACGCCCGGTCTTCCGGAAGACGAAACAGGCGCGGACGAGCGTTTCCGGGTTGCGGATGATAAGTGACGGTGCCCGCTTCGATAAAGCCGAAGCCGAGTGCGGCGAGCGGTTGCAGTGCGATACCGTTTTTATCAAAGCCCGCTGCGAGCCCGACTGGATTTGAGAACGCCAGTCTAAAGCGGTTGATGGGAAGCTGGACCAGCGGCCTGGTTATGAGTCTCGAAGGCAGTAAGGAAAGCGAGTGTAAGGCTAATTCGTGAGCGGTCTCAGGCGGGAGACGAAAGAGAAGCGGGAGTACCAGTGAGCGATAGACCATTAAGTCAGGACAGGATTTTCAGGATTTGCATGATTGTTCATGATTACGGCGTTAGTCTTGTAAATTCTGTGAATCCTGTCAAAGGTTTGCGGGAAACTTCTCTTCTTGCTAGTATCCGCGCAAATGGAATTCGTGGAGAAAGCCCGCATCATGGATGGCCCGCGCATCAATCGCGCGTTAGCCCGTCTTTCTTCCGAAATTGTCGAGGAAAACCATGGCGCGGGGGATCTGTTTCTCGTCGGCATCAGACGTCGCGGGGTTCCACTTGCCGAGCGCATGGCGAATAAGATCGAAGACCTCGAAGGTTCTCGTCCGCCGTGCGGTGTTCTCGACATCACGCTTTATCGCGACGATCTCTCAACCGTCGGAGCCAAGCCTGTAGTTAATCGCACCGAACTTCCCGGCGACATCGAGAATCGCAATATCGTTTTAATCGACGACGTGCTTTACACCGGCCGGACGATTCGCGCAGCGCTGGACCAGCTAATCGATTTTGGCCGGCCGCGCCGCGTGCAGTTGGCAGTGCTGATCGATCGCGGTAAAGAGCATCGAGAGCTGCCGATTCAGGCTGACTACATCGGCAAACTGGTCCCGACGAAGAAGAGCGAGATTATTAAAGTGATGCTCCAGGAGTTTGACGAGGAAGAAGGAGTGGTAATCGTCGAGCGACCGTCAGAGACGGCGTAACGAAGCGGCCATCGGGCCGCTTTTTTTGTATTTGGTCTTTAGTCCTTCGGTTGGTCTTTGTACTTACCAAAGCACCAAACCTAAGACCTAAAACCAAAGACCAAAGTCCAGCAATGCGAACAACTTTCAACCGTCGCCACCTGCTAGGTATTCGTGAGCTCGAGCCCGGAGAGATTACTCACCTGCTCGACACCGCCGAAACTTTTCGCGAAGTCTCCAAACGCCAGATAAAAAAAGTTCCCGCACTTCGCGGCCGCACGGTCATCAATCTCTTTTTTGAACCGTCAACCCGCACCAGAACATCATTCGAGATCGCCGCGAAACGTTTATCCGCAGACGCAGTTAACGTAAGTGTTTCAACCTCCAGCGTTTCGAAGGGCGAGACGTTGCTGGACACGGCCCGCAACCTCGAAGCGATGGCGCCCGACTGCATCGTCATCCGTCACTCGATGGCCGGCGCGCCGCAACATCTCGCACGCATGACGAATGCGCCCATCGTCAACGCCGGCGACGGTTCTCACGAGCATCCGACGCAGGCCCTCCTCGATGCACTCACGATTCGCGAATACAAAGGCCGCATCGAAGGTTTGAAAGTCGCAATTCTCGGCGACATTCTGCATTCCCGCGTTGCTCGTTCAAACATTTACCTGCTCACGAAACTCGGTGCGGAAGTCAGCGTCGGTGGTCCGGGAACGCTTGTGCCCGAGGATTTTGCCGAACTGGTCGAAAGCGGTTTGCGAATCGAAAGAAACTTCGAAGACGCGCTTGAGGGCGCTGACGTGGTGATGATCCTGAGGATCCAGCGCGAGCGCCAGGACGCAGCGTTCTTCCCTTCGATGCGCGAGTATGCAGTTCACTATGGTTTGCAGCCGCGACATCTCGAACGCGCGTCACCGGACGTCATCGTCATGCATCCGGGGCCGATGAATCGCGGCGTTGAGATCTCTTCGGAGATTGCGGACGGAAGTCGATCCCTGATTCTCGATCAGGTCACGAACGGCGTGGCGGTGCGAATGGCGGTTTTATATCTATTGGCCGGCGGTGGTCCAGTTGAAACTCCGGAGGGTGAAACTCCGGCTAAAAAACAGAAACGAGAACGCAAGGTGACGCAGCAATGAAGCTGTTGATTGCAAATGGATACGTGATCGATCCGGCGCAGAACGTCAACACCGGTGGCCGGAGTCTTTTGATCGAAGACGATCGTGTTGTCGGTCTGCTCGAGCGCGGCGAGCCGGTCCCTGAAAATACACACGTTCTCGACGCCACCGGATTGATAGTCGCGCCGGGCTTCATCGACCTGCACACACACCTGCGCGAACCGGGGCAGGAATACAAGGAGACAGTAGCGAGTGGGGCAGCCGCGGCGGTCGCGGGCGGCTGGGCCAGCATCTGCGCGATGCCAAACACAGATCCGGTAAACGACAATCCCGCCGTGACGCGTTTCATCGTCGAACAGGGACAGGCGGCAAAGCTGGCAAACGTTTTTCCGATTGGCGCCGTCACGAAAGGAAGTGGCGGCAAAGAGCTCGCCGAGATGGGCGAAATGAAGAACGCCGGTATTGTCGCGGTTTCAGATGACGGGCGGCCCGTGCCGACTTCCGCGATGATGCGGCGAGCGATGGAATATGCGCGCGGTTTCGATCTGACGGTAGTGGACCACTGCCAGGATCAGTCGCTGAGCGCGGGCGGAGTAATGCACGAAGGAAGATGGTCGCTGATCCTGGGTTTGCGCGGCATGCCTGCCGCGGCTGAAGACGTCGACGTTGTTCGCGACTGTGTTCTGGCCAGGCTCACGAAAGCAAAAGTTCATATTGCTCACGTCTCGACACGCGGCACGCTCGAAGCGGTGCGCAGGGCAAAAAATGATGGGCTGGCGGTGACGTGCGAGGTCACGCCGCATCATTGGACGCTCACCGATGAGGCAGTTGCGACTTACGACACGAACACAAAAATGAGTCCGCCGCTGCGGAGCCGGGAACACGTCGATGCTGTTCTTGAAGCAATGAAAGACGGAACGATCGATGCGATCGCGACTGACCACGCGCCGCATCATCTCGACGAGAAAGCGCTCGAGTTTGACCAGGCGCCGTTTGGGATCACCGGCCTGGAGACTGCCGTCGGTCTCGCGTTTGATCTGGTTCACGCCGGAGTGATCGATCTGGAGCGCGTAGTTGAGATGTGTTCGGCGAATCCGGCGCGGATCTTCGGGCTCGCGGATCGTGGAACGCTCAGGCCCAATGCTCACGCGGACGTAACGATTCTCGATCCTCAACTCGAGTGGGTATTTGACGTCAGCCGGTCCAGGTCAAAAAGCCGGAATACGCCGTTTCACGGGCGTTCAATGTACGGCGCTGCTGTTGCGACGATAGTTGGCGGGCGTTTGGTTTATCTCCATCCTGATTACAGTCGGATCAATGAGCCGAAGCAGCGCGGCGCGTCCGTCTGAACAGAAAAGATTTCCTCGCAAAGACGCAAAGACGCAAAGTTAAAAGCAGATCTTCCTTTGCGTCTTTGCGCCTTTGCGAGGAAGCTTTCTGCTTCGATCCGAAAAAACGTTGCGCTTCCAGAAGCCCCGCCATAGAATGCTTCGGTCTTTTTGTTCCCGAAAAATTGCTCCAGATTTCAAGCAGGGGTTTTCCCTTTGTTTCGTCCCACACGTAACAGAGGCGTCTTGATTTTTCCTGACAGCAGGATCGTTTCTAAACACGCAGACTAAGAACCCGCACGGAGGTCACGATGAAGAGTAAGCTTTGTAGCTTTACCTGTATGGCCGCCCTCGTTCTGCTGCTTGCACCTGTATCTGTGGCTGATAAGAAGAGTTCCAGCAGGGTGCTTAAACAGCAGGAGCGCTATACATTGTCGCTGGAGTTGGAATTTACTAAAAAGCAGCAGAACCCATTGGAACAGGCGATTTCGGTCTTGTTTGACGTTGGTCCCAACGGGTATGCGACAGGTTTCCTGGTAGGCAACGGTCTCGTCATGACCGCCTATCACGTTATCTCCGGCAATCTCAGCACTACCAAAAAAGTGATGCTGGGTTTTAAGGCTACTGACGAGCTTTCCGTGAAGGTCTTCGTCGATGGTTGTCGAGCGAAAGTCATGAAGGTCGACAAGGAAGCGGATCTGGCGTTGCTCGAAATGTGCCGCAACTCAAAGCAGGCAAAGGCGCCGAAGTTCCAAACCGCCCCGGTCAAAGACGACAAGCTCTTTTTGATTGCGCGTCCGCATGGCGATAAAGTCGTGAGCCACGGCAGCTTCTATGGCAACTACATGCTTGGGACTCAGGAGTACTGGTCGGTGAAGATCGACAGTCGCGACGGTTTTTCGGGCAGTCCGGTTTATAACGCGAACGCCGAGGTCGTGGGCGTGTTCAGTGGTTATGACTGGTCGCAGAAGCTGGCGTTGATCAGCCCGAGTATTCGCGCGCAGAAGCTGCTGGACGATTACAACTCGACACCCAGGCCTTAACGATTGTCGGGCAAGTGGTTTCGCAGCGAACGTCTTAAGTGCTCACCGTGCATCTCTTTGATCACGCGTAATTCAGGATGCTGAATCCCCAGCAGCTTGCGCCCTGTGATCTGTAAAGTCACCACCATGTAGTTTGCCAACTGATTGGCGGCGAGCTGCCAACGCGGCAACACCTGGTGCTCGAACTGAAAACCTGCTCGCAGTTTTACTCGCAACTGGTCATTCTGCGACCAGCGCTTCTTCGAACTGTGCGCGCCGTGATGCAACACGACCGCCTCGGGAACAAACATCAAACGCCAGTTTGACTTCTTGATGCGCCAGCACCATTCGTTGTCTTCGGCGTACATGTGAAAGCGTTCATTAAAACCGCCGACTTCGTCGATCATCTCGCGGCGCGCAAGGATCGCTGCGCCGCCGAGCATCGGCACGTCACGTTCGCGATCGTGATTCCAATGCCAACCGAGCAGTAACTCGCCTCTCATTCGCCGCGGGATCAAATGATAAAGCCACAACTGCGAGAGCACCGTGTGCCAGACGCACGGCGGATTGAAGAAGACGCTGGTCTGCACTGAGCCGTCAAAGTTCAGGATTCTCGGACCACAAGCTCCAATCCGTGGATCGGAAGTGATTCGGTTCATCAAAGTGTCGATCGTTCCGGGCGAGACTTCCGTGTCGAGGTTGAGGAGAAACACATAAGGTGAAGTGGTGAGGGCAAACGCCTGGTTGTTGGCAGCGCCAAAGCCGCGGTTTTCCGAGTTGTTGAAAATGCGAAGCTGTCCGGCGGCGAACATGGGCGCCGCAACTTCACTCGAACGCAATTGCGCCAGGCTGTCGTCTTCCGAAGCGTTATCGACCACCAGGATTTCGTAAGTCGTCGCGGGTTGTGAATTGACGATGGTCTCAACGCAACGAGTTAAAAGACTACTCCCGTTCCAATTGACAATGATTATTGAGAGGTCACAGGGCATCGTTTAATCGTTGCGGTTCAAGAGACCAGGTCCTTGGCAGCGCTCTTAAAACCGTTGGCGTATTCGTGATACCGCCGCGTCAGCAACTCACGTAAAATTTTCGGCAATCGGGTCAATCGATTCTGAGGCAGGTTTGCGCGGACGTTCAGATGGTTTGAATAGTTGGCGACAAACGAAAGCGCCTCGCGTGTGTCGTACAAGCCTCCTGCCTCCAGCAAACGATCTTCAAGTGTCATTAGTATCTTGTGCAGGTCGACACTGGAATTACGGCGGCGAAACGCACTTCCCAAAGCCTGCATTTTTCCGACGTGTTCCTCGTTTGACTGCGCTCGCACGGGAGCGCCAATCTGTTGCCGTCCATGTTGCCGGTACTTAATCAAAGGCTCGTCGATCATCAATACGTCCGTGACAGCGGCAATAGTAAGCGCAATCCAGCCGTCGTGAATCATTGCTATTCCGTCAGGAATCGGCAGGGACAGCTTTGCGTATTTTGATCGAAACGCGAGGGTCGCTCCCGTCACCGTCCAGCCGTGGATCAGCACTTCGAGTGCTCGACCGAGACGCACCAGTTTTTTTTTGTGCGCGTCAAAACCAACTTCGTCCCACATTTTGCGGTGCAGCGGGTTCAGCTTCTCGTCGACGATCTCGGCATCGGAAAAAACAAGTCCGGCTGACGGCGTTTGCTAAAAGCAGTCTCGATCAGTTTCAACTTGTCCTCGCGCCAGACATCGTCCTGGTCGCACAACACGATAACTTCTCCGGTACACAAGCGGATTGCCTGTTCGAAGTTTTTTACCGAGCCCAGATTTTTTTCGTTAATCCTGAACTGGACTGGAATGGACGACTCCGTCACGAACTGACGCAACTGCGCGTGTGTTTCGTCCGTCGACCCATCGTCACAAACGACAATCTCATCCGGTTGTCGCGATTGCGCAACGATACTTGCCAACTGCGCGGGCAGAAATTCAGCGCCGTTGTAAGTACAGAGTGCGACGGAGATTTTCACGGCACGCATTCTACATTAGCGATCACTAAGGCACAATTGCAACCTATTCTGTGGACCTCTGTGAAACCTGTGTCCTCTACTGCAAGTCTGATATCGAACGCCGTCAGCGCAGAGTTCAAACTGAACCAGTACCCCAGGTTGGCTAATAAACGTGGCGTGCCTCGACTCGTTCCTTCGTCGCAAAGCCGAATCGTGACTGCGGTGTCCCGCGGCCTGACATCATTTCCACCGCGTACTCTCCGACCGCGGGTCCGTGTTTGAATCCATGACCCGATCCGCCGCCCACAAGCCAGACGTTTTCAAACCCGGGATGACGGTCGATCAAAAAGTCGCCATTCGAGGTGTTCTCGTACTGGCAAACGCGTGTTTCGGTAACCGGCGCATCCGCCAGGAGCGGAACTCGCCTCGCCAGGTATTCACGCACCGCCTCCAATCCCGCGGTCGTAGGCAGACGATTATCGTCGTCCGGATCGAATTCGGGCCATGCGAATGGATGGCGACTTTGAAACCGCGATCCTCGAGATTTGGAATTGCGTAAACAAAATCGTTGAAGTCGATCCACACCGGCAACGCGCCGGGTTTGAACTGTGTCTCCCGGCGGAACTCCAAAAAAGAACACCTCCTGGCGTGTCACGCGAATCAAATCGCCGAGTAATTCGGGGAACAACTTCGGCAGCCATGGACCACACGCAAACACAAAACGATCGGCGGTGATCGTTCTTCCCGACGTTGTCCGGACCGAGTCAAGTTTCCCGCCGCCGTTGGACTGTGGCGGCGCAATCTGTTCCTGGATGTAGTCCACTCGATTCGCGCGGGCCTCCGCGACCACGGCCTGCACCGCTCGCCGCGCCATCAAAACGCCGGCTTCGGTTTCGAGTATTCCCCACGTCACCCGGCCCAGTTCGAGTTGTGGAAACTTCCGCGCGAGTGCATCGCGATCAAGTCGTTCATGTTTCGCGCCTAACAACTGCAAAGTCTTCAGGGTTGCTTCGCAGTACGGATCATGCTCGCGGGCCAGCCATAAAACGCCGGTGCCCTGAAAGAGGCTTGAAGAGTGGGTCTGGACCAGTTTATCGAAGAACTGTTTCCAGAGCTCGAGCGCTCGCGCGGCTGACCGCGAGTAAAGCTCGTCTGGTCCATAACCAATGCGGGCGACGCGCGATTCGCCGCCCGAGCTGGAGCGACTGTTCCCTGGTCCATACGAGTCGAGCAGGAGCACCGTCGCGCCCTCAAGCCGCAAATTGTAGGCAGTCCAGGCCCCGAAGACGCCTGCGCCGATGACTGCAACGTCGTAATTCATACGCGGATTGTAACTTACCGGCAACGGATCTGTGTGTTGGTTCGTAAATGCAATCCACGCTTTTCAGGATTGACATTCTTTTGCAAAGACTCGGAGGTTGAATACAGCCCCGTCCCGGAGGAAAGACAATGCGTCTTAAAAGATATCTTATGGTCCTTGTCGCCGTCCTTGCACCTTTGGTGGTCCAGGCGCAAACAGGCCGAGATCTTTCCACGGATCAGCGAGTGCTGACCGGGTCTGACTGGCGACTCGTTTCGTTTGGAACAGCCGGCGCGGAAACCAACGTGATAGCAGGAACGACCGTAAACGTGAAATTCGGTGAAGACGGCCGCGCCAGTGGATCAACCGGCTGCAACTCTTATAGCGGAACCTACCAGGTTCGCGGCGACTCAATCACTATCGGACGTTTGGCCAGCACTCGACGCGCCTGCCTGGACCCGAACGCAAACCAGCAGGAACAAAGATTTCTCGCGGCGCTCGAAGCTGCGAACAGATTCAGGCTTTCCTCGGATCGTCTGACAATCCTTTCGAACCGCGGGCGTAACGTGCTCAACTTTGTCAGCGATTCAGTTTCCGATCCGGGCGATGGTCCACAGGATGATCGCACCGATCCGGTCGCGACTCTCGCGTCGTACTATAACGCCATCAACGCAAAAAATTATCGACGAGCTTATCGTTACTGGGAGTCACCAACCTCCCCATACGACCAATTTGTGAGAGAATTTGCGAACACTGACAATGTTCGCTTGCTGGTTGAGCCGCCGGCGCGAGTCGACGGCGCCGCGGGTAGTGTATATGCCGAAATCCCGGTGATATTGTCAGCGGGGCAAGTCGAAGCAATGAACGTCTCTTTGCCGGTTGTTACGTGATGCGAAAAACAAATATGCGCGACGACGCGCGTTGGCGCATCTCCCGGGCCAATATTTCGAGTTACCCTTCGGGCGCAAGAGTCTCGCGGCTGCTTGCGCAAAGTTGTCGTAATTCTCAATAAGGTATTTTAAACAGGAGGAACTGCATGATGCGCAAAGGTGTTGTAGGCACAATTTTTTTAGGGATGATGATTTTGATTGGCGCTTGTTCAGACCCGGCTGCCGATAAATCGAGAGCCGTCACGGGCGAAGCCGCGAAGGTTGCGCCTTCGGCTGTACAGGGTGAGAGGTATCAGATTACGCCGCAGAATTCGAAGATCGAGTTTGTAGGTTCCAAGGTAACCGGCAAGCACAATGGCTCGTTTGGACAGTTCACGGGCCAGGTCGATTACGCGGGTGCTCCGGAAAGGAGTCGAGTCAAAATCGACATCGATGTGAATTCGATCACTACCGATGACGAGGGCTTGACCAAGCACCTGAAGACGGCTGACTTCTTTGACGTAGCTAAGTTTCCACAAGCCACTTTCGTCTCGACCGAGATCAAACCGGGTGGAGAAAAGGGCGCCACGCACACGGTCACTGGAAATCTGACAATGCACGGCGTGACGAAGGCGGTAACTTTTCCGGCGACGATTGCGGTCACGCCTCAGACGGCGACTGTAGACAGTAGTTTTTCGATCAACCGGAAAGATTTCGGAATCAACTATGCCGGCGCGGCTGATAACCTGATTCGCGATGACGTTGTGCTGACGTTACAAATTCGCGCAACTAAAGCGGGTTAACCAGGTCTTCACTTGTAGAGAGGGGCGGCTCTTCGTGGCCGCCCTGAACAAGTTCAACAATACCCACGCGAAACACTCTCGACTCTTTGACGCGCCAACGGCGTCAGCCACTCGAGCGTCTCGAGCACTTTCGCGTGCGTCATGCCCGTGCCGAGATAGGTCCAGCGATTCGCACGCAGTTGCACTTGACGAAACTCTTCCTTCTCAGCTTCAGTCAACGTCCGGCGCGCAGCCAGCTCGAAGCTGCTGAGATCGAATTCGACCTGCTGCTTGAGTCCGGCATCGATAAAGTCGCTGATCGCCAGATATTCTTCGACTCCGTGCATCCGCTCTTCTTCACTGCGGTCCTGAGCCAGTGATTCGACCATCAAAGTATCAAGCTTCGCGTGTTGCACCTCTTCGATCCAGTGGTGTTTCAGTAGACTCTTAAACTGCGGATCGAGTTCCTGATCGTCTTTAATGCTGTCAACGTAATGATGTTGCACCATCCATTCGATGTGCAGCGTGATGAGAGCGACGCCGAGCGGATCGTGGGTGAGGATCGTGTTCGCGATCGCCTCGGGTGGCCCAATCACCGGGCATTCCGTGCCGAAACCGTCTTCAAATTCCTGTCGGAAACGTTTGAATAGCTGAATGTGTTTGGCTTCCTCGCCGGCAAACTGCAGCAACGCCCGCACTCGATAATCGTCGCCGCGCAGTTGCGGGCGCGCGTGATCCAAAACAAAGGGTAAGATGAACTCCTCGACGAGCCCGAACATGCACAGGTAGGCATTGCCGCGCACCTGGTTCAGGATACGTTTCTCGTCTGTCGTAAGAAATCGCAGGCTTTCGACGTGAGCCAGCGACTCAGGCATAAACGGTTTAGTGAAGTCGAGTCGTTTCTCGCCACCGATAATGTCCTCGATGCGCCAGTGAACAACCTCAGACGCCGCGAGCGCCGATTGATAGGTATATCTATCCAACATTGGAACGCCTCCTACTTTCCCCCAAGAAGGTAACGCGTAAAAAGGGAGACCGAAGGAGCACGGACGTCTGCAATGGCTAGTATCTTAAATTGCAGTGGTGTTCTTTGCGTATCTCTGATGTTATGAAGCAAGCGGGTGCCGCTTTCGTTTACCCGAGAGTGGTTTAGACTCACGGTTGACATGAAACTGAAAGGAGACACCCGCTATGGGAGACATTATATATTGCGGCGTCGACTTTCATGCACGTCAACAAACAATTTGCTGTTTGAAAACTGAAACCGGAGAGCTCACTCGCCATGAGCTCAAGCACGACCACAAGGAAGCGCTCCGTAAGTTCTATGCCGAGTTGGGCGGTCCGGTAATCGTGGGCCTCGAGGCCAGCGGTTATACGCCCTGGTTCGAACAACTGTTAGAAGAACTGGGGCACCAGGTCTGGCTCGGGGACGCGACTGAGATTCGTCGGCGCGCCCGGCGGCGGCAAAAGAACGACCGTCGCGATGCGGAACTGATCCTGGAGCTGCTGTGCCACGATGAGTTTCCACGCATTCACCGCCCCAGCCCGGAGAGTCGCGAGATCCTGCGCATGCTGCGTTACCGGCATAAGCTGGTGAAGGTGCGCACGCTCATCAAGAACAGCTTGCAATCGTTGTCGATTCAGGCCGGCCTTTCGTTACAGGCTCGCTTGTTCACCCGGCAGGGTACACAACAACTAGAAGCACTGGCGCTGTCGCCGGTAATGAGACAACAACGCCAACAATGGCTGGAGTTGCTGCAGGAACTCAACCAGCGCATTACGGCAACGGAAGGGTGGCTCAAGCAACAAGCGCTGCCCGACCCGCGTATCAGTCTGTTGCGCACTCATCCGGGGTTAGGCTTGCTGAGTTCACTGGGAATCGTGCATACGCTCATTCCCGTAAGTCGCTTTTCCAACACGCGCAAACTGGCCGCTTATGGCGGCTTTGATCCGATGGAACGTTCGTCGGCGGACAAGAAACGTTACCTGGGAATTAGTAAAGCCGGCTCGCGCTTGCTACGGTTTTTGTTAATAGAGGCAACGCAGACGGCCGTCAAAACTGATCCCGAGCTGCAACGCTTCTACCGCCGCCTGGCCCAACGCCGTGGCAAACCAAAAGCCAAAGTGGCGGTGGCCAGGAAGCTACTCATTCGCAGCTTTATCATGCTGCGCGATGAGATTAACTATGCGGAGTTCCAACAACGAGCTATCGCAGCTCGGCTGGCCCGTGAGTTCGCTAGGCCTAACATGCCTGTTCCTCTGATTGGGCAGCCAGCCTCTCCTGCTAAGGGCTGAGAGGAGAGAGCGAATGGAACTTCATGGTTGAAATAACCGCATAGATGATTGAGCGTAGTTTCGCTACTGCTCAATTGAAGTATCGCTAACGATGTTTACAACTCAGTTTCATGTCAAAGAGCAAGGGGCAGGTAAACCAATTCATAGGCGCCGCCGGCGTCAGGACGAAAGTGTGCTTAAAAAAGTTCTTGACATCGATCGTCGCTTCATAGATGCGTTCTTTGCGATCTCTGCGTTGGATAGCAATTAAAACGCAGAGCGCGCTGAGATACGCAGAGACCGCAGAGATAAGATTTTCAAATTAAGTCACCACCAATCGGTGTAATCTGTTGGCGATGACCGACGACTTATCGCGCTATCACCACCCTGTAAGCAATCTCTTTCCGAGCACCGGCGACTCGGAACGTTATCGCCTGAGCGAGGAGCAGGTCAGCTTCTACAGACAAAACGGATATCTCGCGGGAGTCAGAATGCTGGACGAACATCAACTCGACGTTCTGCGACAGGAGTTGTTGGAGTTGGTTGATCCGGCGCATCCGGGGAATGAGTTGTTCTACGAGTTCAACGCCAACGAATCCGCCGATCCTTCCCGGATACTCTTTCACGCTCTCGGCGCCTGGCGCATCAAGCCGGGGCTTCACGATCTCTTGTGGAATCCGGCGTTTGTGGTTGCGGCGGCTCAGTTAGTCGACGGGCCAGTGCGTTTCTGGCACGACCAGATCTTTTACAAACCCGCGCATCACGGCGGCGTCGTCATCTGGCACCAGGACTATTCCTACTGGACCAGGACCACGCCCCTTGCCCACGTCTCGTGCTGGATCGGGCTGGACGATTCAACTCGTGCAAACGGTTGTTTGCATTACGTTCCCGGGAGTCATCGCTGGCCGCTTCTGCCGCGTGCGAGTTTTGCGAATGAGATGGACACGATTCTCGACGTATTGACGCCGTCGCAACGCGAGGAGTTCAAGCCTGTGCCGATCGAACTGAAAGCCGGTGAGTGCTCATTTCATCACCCGCTGATGGTCCATGGATCGTACGCCAACGAAACGGCGAGACCTCGGCGCGCAGTTGTGCTCAATGCTTTTCGCGACGGAGTGGTTTCCGCTTCTGATGCGCCGTTGCTGGAAGGCGTGCCACCGATCCCCGCCGGGCAAAAAATGGACGGGCAATTCTTTCCTCTCCTTTCAGAGAAATCTTGACAGCACCGTGAGAGCGGTTATAAGGTGCAGCGCATCGTCTGTCCCCCCAGGACGTGCGCGTCTGGAAGGAATGCAGCTCGAGTCCATGAGCTAACCTCGACATTCCCGATCTCACCGCACAATTAGAAGCATAGGAGAGTGGCCCATGCACGACGGTACCCCTTCAATTCATGGTCGCTGGCGCACCGCCGATCCAACCGCCGACCCCGCTACCGCACCAACTCCGACTAAAACGCCCGGCGACTCCGCCGCACCCGGCGATAACATCGGGGTCTACGCCGTTCACATGGCACTCCTGCATACAGGCCGCGTGTTGATGTTTTCCGGCGGGTGGGAGAGTTCAGAGTTACTGCATCGATCGTGGAGTTGGGATCCGACACAGCCGATTAACACGGCGCTGGGCCGCTGGTTCATGCCGGAATTTGACGAATCGACGCCGCCACATACAGGCGTTCCCACCACCAGCGACGATCCCGATATCGATCTCTTCTGTTGTCATACGGTATTTCTCCCGGATGGAAGATTGCTGGCGGTCGGCGGCGATGGGGCGGGCACTCACGATAACGCGTCGCTACACCTTTACGATCCGGTGCTGGAGCAGTGGTCCAAGATCGCGGGTCGCGCGGCGCCCGCACTCCCGGGAGTTGTGTATCCGCCGGGCATGGTTGCCGGACGCTGGTATCCGACTGCGGTCGTGCTTGCGGATGGATCGGTCGCGGTTTTTTCCGGCGATTCAGCGGGACCGATCGTCGTCGATGCTGAGATCCTGCGTCCGCCGAACTACCTGCCGGCTGTGATCACCGGCGGCCGCAGAGTTACCGGCGGCAGTGAACGCGCCCTGTTCATGTATCCGGGAATGCATCTCGTGCGTGGTGGTCGCATCTTCTACATTCCGACTGCGTTTCGTTACAGCGGCACGGAAACGGCAATCCTGGAACAGATTGGTCCAACAGCCTCATTTCGCATGACCGGACCAACTGCCGGTGCATGGCAGGACTACTTCAATCCCGCTGATCCGGCGCAGCCAATCCTTCCCGCCAACCGTTTCAGAGAAGAAGGCACCTCCGTTTTGCTGCCGCCCGCGCAGGCAGGCCGCATCATGTTGATCGGCGGCGGCTGGTGGGACGGGTCCGCGCAGCACGGCAATCATCGAAGCTGTGAAATTCTCGATACGCAGGCGGCGACGCCGTCGTGGTCCAGCGCCGGACTGATGCATCACCCGCGCGTCAATGTCAACGCGATCCTTTTACCGGACGGCAAGGTGCTCATCATCGGCGGGCAGGACCAGTTTAAGTGGGGACCACACACCTGGGACTCGACGGCGCAGGAACACGCGCAGGAAGAAGCGGAAATCTACGACCCTTCAGTGCCTTTTGATCCGGCCAATCCCTCAGCCGCTTTTACTCCGGTGGCTTCGATGCACGCGCCGCGCACCTATCACTCGACGGCGGTGCTGTTGCCTGACGGAAGTGTGCTCGTGTCCGGTGGTTCTGATCCACACGAGCCGAGTCGCACGCCGCCGCGTCCGACTGATGAAAAGCACATGGAGATTTACGAGCCCCCATACTTTCATCAGGGCCAACGCCCGGTTATCGATGCAATCACCGGCACCGGTGGACCAGCCGATCAGATTCACTACGGCGGAGAGTTTACGATTCAGTATCAGGTTGAAGCGGGCGCCACGATCAATTCGGTCGTGTTGATACGGCCCAGCGCCAGCACGCACCACACAAATACCGAACAGCGGCATGTGCCTCTGACGTTTGCTCCGTCGGGCGCGAACACGCTCGAGGTACAGGTGATCGGAGATGCGACAGTTGCGCCGCCCGGATACTACATGGTGTTCATCGTCGATTCGAAGGGACGGCCGTGTACCCGTGCACGTTTTCTGCGTTTGAGTAACGAGCACTGCACTGTGGTGCCCGATCGCAGTCACTTTTCGATCGACGAAGTGGAGGCGGCAGCGGTCGGAGGCGTAACGGAGATCTCGCCGACGTTCTACCTTCTTGTCGACGGTTACACGCCGTCGCAACTCGGTATCACGACCACGACGCCGACGCCCGCGCAGATTGCGGCTTTCGCCCCGGTGTTTGCCTTCACTGATCCGGGTGGTGGTCCAGTTGTCGCTAATCTCGCGGCTTTTCCCACGCGGATTTTATTCGAGGTGGGCGGATCGTCACTCGATACGCCGCAGCGCGTCACCTTCGAATACGGCACGCGTTTCACCGGCACAGGGATGTTTCCGTTGATGGGTGCGACCTCCGGAGGAGCGCGTGGTGCAAATGTCGGTGAACGTGCAGGGCCACGGCTGCACAAACAACATCACGCTGTTTCGACAGCCAAACCCGTACATGCTCGATGGTCCAACTTCCTGGCTCAGCGAAGACCTGCGTGTGTTTGCATTGCGGCCCGGGGAGAGCCAGTCAGGCCGAATGCTGAGTACGACCACGCCCGATCCGCTCGTTTATCTATCGCAATTCGTGACTGCATGTGACGGGGCGCCAAAAGGGTTGATGCACCCGTTTGATCAGATCACCCGCGATCAAAATGCGAGTCGCTTGTATCTTTCGACATTGCGCGAAGGCCAGCCGGTCTTCAATTTTGCAATCGCTCGTGTTCGGTATCGCAGTCTGGCAACGCCGGCGAACAACGTTCGCGTGTTCTTCCGTTTATTCACGACTACCGTCACGACGATGGCCTATTCATTTGACACTTATCCGCGAAATGCGGCTGAGACGTTGCCGGTACTCGGACAAAGCGCGACGGACGTTTTGACGATCCCGTGTTTTGGCGTTTCGCGTGACACTGTTGAAGCCACCGGGGATACAGTCAACACGAAGCTGGTGCCCGCGGAGGCAACCGGAGCCGAAGTGCATCGCTATTTCGGTGTTTGGCTCGACTTCAACCAGATGACGCCGCGATACACCGATCCCAGCGACGGTGTGTTCAAGAGTATTTACGATCTGATTCGTGGGCGGCACCAGTGTCTTGTAGCCGAGATTCGTTTTGGACCGGACTCGATCCCGTTAGGCGTTAGTCCGGCCGACAACGATAACCTCGCACAACGAAATCTCGCGATCGTCGAGTCAGACAATCCGGGTCCAACCGATTCACACCTGGTCCTCCATACATTTGATCTGCGCACCACCTGGCCGCCGAAGGGAGCAGGGGACTCGAGCTTGCGGCCCTGGACGTCGAGGCGTTTGCACACCGTCATCCAGCCGCGCAGGACGAATTGATGATTCAGTGGGGCGGCATTCCTGAAGACTCTGAGGTCACGGTTTATCTTCCGGATCTAGATGCCGACACGATCATCACCGCCGCGGCCCTGCGCTCTGGTCCACAACGCCTGGAGCGCGTCGATGCTCACACGATTCGCTGTCTTGTATCTGACGTGAGCTACATTCCTCTGCCTGCGCCTGCGCCGATGCACATCGCAGGTCTGATCACGATTCGCTTGCCGGACACAGTCAAGACGCGCGAGCGCTTCCGCGTCGTGGTCCGGCAGCTTGGCGGAGTTCCAAGACATGTAGTGGGCACTTTCGAGTTGTTTATCAACGTGTCCACTTCGGAAGCGATCCGGCCTGAAGAAGAGCGCACGCTTGCGGTGCTCAAGCACATTGCCGGAACAATCAAGCCTTCGAGTCGCTGGTATGCGATCTTCCAGCGTTATATTGCGGGAAGTGAGGACAAAGTGCGTGGTGTCGGCGGCACGCCGGAACAGATCGGTCCATCGCCTACCGGGGAACAGCCGCGTCCGCCGGACGACCCTGAAGAGAGAAGGCCGTCGTTGTTGCCGCTTATTGTGGATCATTGATTGCGTTGACGGCGATTTTAATCCTCAGTGCTGCCGTGGCAGCTTTGACGGGAAGTCCCTGGCTTTTTGCTGTGATGGCCGTGGCGCTCGTGATTGTGTTTGTGATTTTCGCAGTCACGTGCGTTTGTCTGAGAGATGCGGACAAGGGTTGTTGCTGTTGTTGGCACGAACGATTCCGGAAGTGAGGGTGAAGCAGATGCGCGAACATACAGAGCACGAAGAGAATGTTGACAGGTTGTTTCAGCCGACTCCGAATGATGGTCCACCATTGCTCTGGCTGAAGTCGCAGGCACGCTATGTCCGCGCGCGTCTCGACGGGCGTGCTTTAGTGACAGCGTGGTTGCCCGGCGATCGCACTCTCGCCGTAGATTATGTCTTTGCTGTGCGGGATGAGAGCGTGGTCCTGCAAGGGAAGCTTGACGACGGGAGCGAAGTTCACTTTTCAGCTCGCGCTGACGACATCAAGCTCCAGATGCGTGCCGCGCCTGAAGGCACGGAGAGCACGATGTTTGCGTTCATCGGTGTTTCACGCACGCCGCAGCCGTTAATCCCGCGCACAAAAGAAGCGGAACCCGACGCAGGCGGGCATCATCACTAAAACGTAACAACGAGATCGATAAACCGCGACACGCAAGTAAACTCCCGGGTGTCTAATAGATCCCAACATTCGTGAAAGGGGATTTGTGATGGCACCAAAAGCGGCGGCGACGCCAGGTAGAAGGAAAGCTTCAGACACTTTCAAGGAGGCGACATCGTTTTCGAGTTTTTCGGTAAACGATCTGAAGCAGGCGAGAGACTTTTATGCGGAAGTACTCGGTCTCGACGTCACTGAAAAACCCGAGGGGCTCGAACTCGAGACCAGCGATGCGACAATCTTTCTTATATCCCAAACCAAACCATACTCCGGCTTCATTCACGGTTCTAAATTTTCAGGTGGATGACATTGAGGAAACCATCGACGAACTCAAGTCGATGGGAGTCAATCTCGAACACTACAATCTTCCCGACCTCAAGACGGACGAGCGAGGAATTTTCTCTGGTGAGGGCCACCGGATCGCCTGGTTCAAAGACCCGGCAGGGAACATTCTTTCCGTAATCGAAGGCGAGTAAACACACGGACGACGTTGGTTGTCTTAGTAACAGGGGCGGGTCGAATGGCCCGCCCCTTCCATTTCTGTCCGATAAATTTTGGGAGCAAGGTAGGTTGTGTGGTGTTGGGTTCTGGTTGTGGTTGTGTTGTTTGTGTTTGTGCTCTGGAGGAGCACCATGTTTATAGCTTGTTAGCTTCTGACAAGTTTGCGCTCCAGCGGAGCGCGATGTGTTTACGTTCCATCGAGTTAGATGTTGCTCCTGCGGAGCGAGAATCATGGTTTGTTCGTGGCTATAAACATCCTGCTCCTACGGAGCAAAGAAATCGATAACAGAAACACTTATCGGCAAAACCCTGGACCTATGTGGTCATCGTGTACAGGCAGATGATGAAGAAATCGTCCACTTCTCCGGGTTCCAGATGCGCATCCGGCTCGCCTGCGCGACGGATTCGCAAGGTCCAATCGAGCGTGTTGGCAATATCGAGATTCGCAACATTGCTCGAGACCATGTGAACGCCGCCAAGGGTGAGGCTTAGCGGGAGATCGTTATTTACAAGCGGCGCGAGCGACGCCGTGTAGTTCTGCGCGTTGGCAAAGCGTCCGAGAAGGACGACGCGGTTGATTGTGATGTTGACACCGGGACGACGGAACGGGAAACGCTCGTCCATTCGCGTCAGCAGCAGAGCCTGATCGGCCTCGGGTGCGGTGTTCAGGAAGCGATGCCACGCGGTGGGAAACTCATGTCGCAAACTGAGCAGACGCGCGCCGTCGTTTGTGCCGGAAGCGCCGCGGCACGCAACGTATCGCCGCCTTCGCGCGCCGTGTACCGCATGTGCAGGATCGACGTCCGAGATCGTGTTGCGATCGAAACGATTGGTTTGGAGCGGCAGTTGAATACGCCAGCGACTGATTGCGCCCGCACCTTCAAACGGCAGGTAACGGTCGTCGCGGAAATTCAGCTCAAAGAGGCCGCTATCGTTCTGCGCGCCACTCGTCGCAATCGACTGTATCGCGCCGAGGTTATCGACAAACCGCGGATCGTCTCCCTGGTTGCGTTGATAAGGCGAAGTCGGCGTCGCCGAACGCCGCACACTATTCGACAACATCGTGAGCGTGCAGTTGATCGTGCTGTATGGTCCAACGACGCACGGAATAGTCAAACCGACAGTCTTGATCCGGCGCTGGAAATGCCCGGGATAATCCATGTCGAACACCGTTTCCGGCAGATCGACAAAACACTCGCCGGTTTCACGCAGCGTCAGCAAAGCCATGGGATCGAGCATGGCCAGCGAGATGTGTTTGGTGAGTTCATATTCGCGACGGTTTTGGTCCAGGTAAGCGGCTTCCATGCGACGCAGGCCGAGTTGCAATCGCTCGCCCGCCATCAGGCCCTTCTTTAAGTTGTCCCATAAACCGGGTTGTATGAAGTCAGTGCCGGTGACGCCAAGTTCATACTGGAACGCTCGTTCGGCACGGCCGGCGAGATCGCGGGCGAGCGTGTAACTCTGGAAATAGACCGCCGCTGATTTGCGAAAGCATCCAGCCGTAGAGTTCCTGGTTCGTGTACTTGCTGCGCATGAACTCATCTACGCTCTTCGCATTTTCAACTTGCAAGTCATGGTTCTTGAGTTCCTGTTCGGCGATGGCCAGACGGATTTCAGCGCCCGCGATCTGCTTGTTGATTTGCAGGATCTCGCTTTGCGCCTGCGCCGCCTGGAAGGTCCATTCTTCCTGTCTTCGTTCGTAGCCTGACTCAGTCAACGCTTTGCTCGCCTCGTGCGTGGAGGTCTGCGCGTCCATCGCAAATGCCTGCGCGATCGCGGCCATGTAAGACAGAAATATTCGAACCGCCCCAGCGTCCTTTTACTGTAGGACTACTAAAACCACCTTCGATTCCGATGTCGAAGTCCGGCAGAAACCCGAGCGCCGAGCGCGTCATTTCGATCGCATTGCTGCGGATTTGATAACCCTGTGCTTCCTCGAGTTTGTCCAGGTGATGCTGTTCCGTGAAGCTCATCTCCTCACGACTCAGGTAGAACGCGCGTCTCTCTTCCAACACCGTCTTGCTGGCTTCGAGACCCTCCTTTGCCGTTCTTGCTTCGTCGATCTGGCGTTGTTTGACTTCACGCATGGCGGCGAGAATCTGCATCTCGTGAGTTGAACGCAACAGCGACAACTCTTCTGCGTCTTTCTTTTCCAGAGTTGAAAGGAGTGCTGAGCCCAGGCTCTTCACATCGCTTACAACTTCGTTCGCCTTTTGCACGAGGACCTGGAAACGATATTGAGGTAAGGGCGCATTCAGATCGCTTAACACGGAAGCGATGTCGAGTCCCGCAGCCGCGGCTTTCACGAGCAGTCCGGGATCGATCGGCGGAGCAAAGAGCGCGAGTTGGCGCGCGACGCCTTCGATGTTCAGACAATGCCGGATCTTGAAAAGGCGATCGGCGATCGTGTCCCAGTAGCCCAGGAGCTTGTCATTTTTGGGAATGCAGAAAAACAGAGTCGGACCAAGGACCGCCGGCACGGGCGTGGCGAGTGGGAGATCGAGCACGAAGCCGTTGTCGGAGGTTCGATTCCCGCCGCGGCGAGCGGGAATAGATCGTCATCGCCATCGTCGACATTCAGAGTCAGGTTCTGTGGACCAAGCAGCCCCTTGATCCCGCCATTATTACCGCTCGTGTTGTCCGGAAAGACTATCGTTTCCAGGTCGACGAGGGCATTTGAGAAAGCGTCGAGACGCCCGCGGAGTTGATTAAAAGTACTGACTTCTTCGCCGTTGATCGTGCGTCTGGCGCCTTCATGCGCGGGAATTTCCTTCGGCCGCTCACCCAGGATCTCCGAAGCGAGCAGGTAAAGCTGCGTCGCTTCGTTGACTGACTCGCGCGTGTCCTGCCGGAAGAGTTGATCGCCCCACGCGATCAGGTTGTCGAGATACGACATCACGATGCTCTTCATGTAGGCTTCCGGACGCATCCGCGCGATCAGGTGCGGGCTGAAAGGCGACTTGCGCCACGCTTCGATCTGGTCGCGGAGTGACTTGCGTTCTTCCTGCTCTTCATAACTCAGGTCACTCGATTTGAGCAGCAACATCGCACGCTCGATCGACTTGCCTGTGCCATGCTCGAAGAATGGTTTGATCTGCCAGGCTCGTTCGGGCCATTGTGCCGAAGGCGAATTGTCCGTGGGATCAAAAATATATTCGAACCACCGGTGGGCCTCGGCAAAACGCTGATTCGCGCCGAGTCGCTTGGCGATCATAAACGGCGCGTGAAAGAAGAGTTCCCAGTTGTAGATCGAATAAGCGCCCTCGTAGGAAAAGTCGAAAATGTCGGTTGGACCAGCGAGGCTCTTTTGATTCGCATTCATTCCGAGAACGTTGAGAACGATGTCGTCGTTTGGCCGGTAGATTGAGTTGAAAAAATTTTGCGATTCCGCTGGCGGCGCAGGTTTGCCACCACGGCGCGCCGCGAACTCGATTCACGCTCGGGATCGGGCCGGAGAATTCCTTCGACGCCGAACCGGTTGAGTTGTTCGATCAGCAGATCGACAAACGGATGATAGAAGTTGTGGAAACGGAAACGCTTTGCTTCCCAATGCACCGGTTGAAACGCACGCGCCGCGCTCACCTGCGGCGCCAGAATGGTGCCGATGCGTCCAGTTCTCGAGACGTTTCGAGTTGGCCCCGCGTTGTTGACTGCGAGCGCGGTGAATACCTGATGCGAGAGAACATCCGGAAGCTCCAGGGGCGCGGTATTCAACTCGATTGTTAGTTCGTCGGCCAGGCCGCCGCCTGGTCCACCCGTGTACTTGCCCTGCGGAACCACGAAGAACGAGCGCTTGTCGTCCTGGTAAAATAGCGGCGCCTGCGAGCGATGCGGGCGCTCGGCATGGGCGAGGGTTACGCGGAATGTTCCCGGAGTTGACTCGAGGATCGGCTCGGAAGTTTTCAGAATATCTTCGGCGACAAATTCGACGACTCCGCCGCCACCCGAACCCGCGCCGCCGCCGTCATTCGTAGGAATCGTGGGATTCTGAAAGGTGAACTCGACTTCGTAACGATCACCCTGAATCGCGGAAGTGACGAGTCTGAAAGGCTTCGATCCTTTTTCCTTGAACGAGTTGAAGAACTCCTCGCGTGCCCGGAGGAGGGCTCGAATCAACACTGCCTCCGCTCGAGATCCGCGGCGAAGCAGCGGAAGACACAAAGAGAAACTGTTGTGCTTTGGGACGAGCGGGGTCGGCGCTGGCCAATTCGTAAGCAATGAATAGATCCCCATCCTCACCAAAGTAGGACCAGAAGGAAAACTCCTCTTTGCCCGGCAAAAGGAGTTGTGGCTCAGTCCAGAAAACCGACTCCGAAATTTGTCTTGCAGACCAGCGACCGTCTCGATACTCGCTCCATGCCAGCCGGACCTCGTAATACCTTTGCGGCGACTTCTCAGTGCCGCCGGTAACTTCACTCGCTCGCTCCAGAAACATGGGCCAGAACAGAAATAAGCGGCGGTTCCAGACGACCGGAACGAAATGATCTCCCTCGATATCCGCATCGATCGGTTCCCACGGCGTCCAGTATTTCTGGTCCATCCACCTGCGGTAGTAATAGAGATGCGGAGTCTTTTCGGTACGCGCGATCACGTGCAGGATGTCGCGGTCAACTTCCCACTGCCGGTAGTGTCCGCAGATCTCCAACTGGGCCACGCGATCGAGATCGCGAAGATACTTGAGATACTCCCGCTCAACAGTCGAGGCGTTGACTTCGTCCTGGAGCAGACCGTGCTCGAGATTGACGAAGAACGGCGTCTTATCGTCGCGCAACTCAGGCTCGATCCAGTTCTCGGGATAGAGAAAGATTTTGCGGTTTGCTTCCCAAACGCGATAGTTCTTCATCCATGCCCATTCCTTCGCATCCTCCGGCGTGAGATCGACCTCCGGTTCGAGATTCAACAGACAGCGCTGCACGAAGAGTTGAACCGAGTTGGTGGCCAGCACGATGCGCGAAGTCAACATGCAGGGCTCCATCTCGACGTCGACGAGAAAGTGCGCGTAGAGATCGTTTGGACCACGCAGACGCTGGCGCACCTGGTTGAGTGCTGCCCAGGTGCCCGCGCCGACAATACCGTTAGCCGCCAGGTTGTTTGCCTGCTGGAAAGCAATGACGGCCGCGCGCGTTTTTGGACCAAAGATACCGTCGGGTTCGAGCTTCGGATTTGCTCCGGCGGCGTTGAGACGGATTTGAAGTTCTTCGACGGCCCGACGCCGCGCGCCCTGCTGAAGCTGCGGTTGCGGGGTTTCGAAAAGGGGAATGACGATGCGAACGGTGTGCAGCAGGTGAGCGACGAGCGCAGTTCGCTGTTGCCTGCGCAGTTCGTCGCGAATGGGTTTAGCGGCGGCCAGCCAATCGGCTCGATCGTCAAACTTGCCACGGACAGCTTGTTTGATCGCGCGCGCAATATTGGCGGTTGGGTGTTGGAGTGGCCCACTGCCATGCTTCCGCGGCGGAAACGCCGAGGGCGGACAACAATTCGAAGCAGCGTTTGAGTCTGAGTAGAAACTGTCCATTCGCAAAATCGGCTGGGAAACTGAAGATCGAAGCCGTCCCCGCCGGTGAGAAAATCGAGATCCGCGCGATTCCAGCCCGTGTGTTCGCTCAATGAATCGAGAAAGAGGTCTCGCGAGAGTTGATCGTTTGCGATATCGGCAAGCACTGCGAAGAGCGCGGCGTTTCCCTTCGGAAACTTTGCCGACGCGCGGAAGAGCGTGACCATCGCGAGCCACTGTTCGAAGAGTGGACCACTCGTATCCTGGCTCGTAAGTGGCAGCGCGTTTAATTCGAGCCATCCCAAAGAGGCGCCGTCAGAGATCGTGACCTCCATGTGTTCCGGCGAGATGCCGAGTGCAGTGAGAATGGTCGCGATCTTCGACAGACGGTGAAATGCGTTGACCTGATCCGGCGACTCCACTGTTTGAAGTAAGGGCGTAAGAATCGGCTGTCCGGGATTGTTTGGCGCGGTTACGAGCTCGCGAAGGAGCGTGCCTGCAACTTCGGATGTCAGACCAAATGCCGCGGCCAGCGTTTCGATCACAAACGCTTCACTCGACACGCGCGAGAGATGGGCCAGCAGCGGTTGCAGTACGTAGTCGAAACGTTCGGCGGGTGTGTCTAACGTTCCCGGATTTACTAATTGCTGAACAGCGTCGGGCGCGTCGAGAAAGAGGGCGAAGTGTTCGTTGATCAGGGCGGTTTGTTGCGCTTCGTCTTCCTGCGACGTGCCGTTGAGCAATGCCATCGCACGGTTGACGATCTCCGGTGGAAGGATCAGCGCGAGGTTTTCGCCTGTTCGAACTCCTGTCGGATCGGTTGCGAACTCGTGATCTGAAGTTATTTGCAGCAGTCCGGCGCGCAGTTGTGAAGTGACTTGATTTGCCTGCTCGTCGATGTTCTCGGAACGATGACGCAGCAGGTAATCCAGTGTGGCGAGGTCGAATCCTGATTCGCGAATGAGCCGCGTCTGAGAAACGAAGCGCTCGGTGGCCGCGGCGCCGTCAAACGGGTCCATACCCGTGATCGCGCGTAGTGCAACAAAATCGGGAATGGAAATCTTCAACGCTCTTGCAAGAGTCGCAATCTTGTAGAGACGTGTAAGGTTCGCCAGGTTTAATCGATCGGTTGGAAGGCCGGCGAAGAGGAGCACGAGATTTTCCGTGCTGAGACCGAGGGCAGTGGAGATCACTGTCGCGATGATCCGCAATCGGAAGATTCGCATCGACCAGTTCGGTTCGTTCGTCATTCAGTCTGAAGACATCGACGATCGGTGGATTCACGGTCGGATCGTTGAAGATACGATCGTAGAGCGAAGGCTGGAGATCGCTTGCTTGCGTGCTAAGCGACTCAGACCACCAGGCGAGCATTGTTTCGAGCGGCGCGGAGAGTGCTTCGCGCACCTGTTTGACCGATGCGAGTTGAGCAAGTGCGTCGTCGTTAAGAGTCGTGACGCCGAGCGCCGCAAATGTGTTTCCGAGGTCCGGGATGGCCCAGCCGAGTTTGCGTTGCAGGCGGACAAAAGTGTGTATTCGATCGAGTCTCGCCGAGGTCAATCCGACGATCGTCGCGGTGGCGAGATTACAGTCAGCGCCGGCAAACTCGATCCGCATCGCGCCGCCGATGAGGGGCACGTCGAACAGTTTGACCAGTTCCTCATACGACAAACCGGAACGCTCGAGAACCACTTCGGGACGGCGGTCCTCCAGCAATGTGTTGAACTCCGCCGTCGTCATTCCCCACATTTGCCGTGTGGTTTCGGGGGCCGTGCCCGTGATGAGCGCGCGTTCGCGCGGCGTCAGGCCCAGGTACTCGGCGGCCACGTCGATCGGTAAGGGCGCCACGCCATCGCGGCGAAAATGCTCCATTAACAGTTCACGCCGAACACCAGGTTGCCTCAGATAGCCGCGTGCCTCCGACGTGAACAGGTTGAAAGGCAACACCCACGGAAAGATCGCGTTGCTCAAAATCGTGTAAGCCTGTTCGTTGATGTGCTCAGGGTTCGCGCCGAGCGCATCAGCGTCGCTTTCGGTCTGGAACGGAAAACCCGGACCAGGCGCAATCGCCTGTTCGAGAATCTCGTTGACGAGATCTATGTGCGGCAAAGCGGTGTTGGTGTTATGACAAGTCAACTCAATCTCGCCGATGTCCCAGCGACGTCGCCTCGCGGCATCATCGGGATCGCCAAACAACACGTCGAGCGCAGTTTGGCCCGGTGTGTTGGCGCGCCGGTTCATCAGGAAATGAAGAATATCGACGAGATAAGCGGCGGGACTGTAAACGGAAGAGCAGTGATCACACTGGCAGAGATCGAGAGAGCCGAACAGGTCCTCGAGATCGGGCACGCCTTCGCCGAACAAGTGCGGGGCGATAATGGCCGGAGAGGTCGGATTAAAAGCCTTCGACTGACTTAGCAGCATCAGCGTCGTGTCTGAGTGGCGCGCGGCATTCGTATAAACCTGTTCCGCGGCCGCGACGCCGCCGAGTTGTTCGGCGCGCGTTCTGATGAATTGCGACGGACCCATGCGTCGAATTTTGAATGCCGAATCGATGTCGTCGGCGATGAGAGCGACGACACTCGCTTTGTTGAACTGCGGCGAGATGTTCATCATGCGCTGCACGGCGCGCAGTTGAGTAATCGTTGCTTCACGATCGCCGCCGTTATCGATGGCGTTTGGATTGGCGGCGAGAAACTCGTTGATCGGCGTCTTTTGAAATTCAAAATCCGGATTGTTCCGGAGAAAACTGAGCGTGGGCGCAAATCTCGTCTCGTCGATTTCAGTGAGGCGGTGACTCAGAAAGGTGGTCGGGAAAAGCGCCTCCACCATGCGCGGCAAAAACTCCGCGTACCGCGTCTCACGTTCGTCGTCTTTGTCGCCAAGTATCGCAGGCGCTCCGACGCGGGAATTGCCGGACTGGTTTTTGATGAGGTTGGACCAATCGTCCTGATTGAAACGTGCGAGGTCGCGCAGGTTGGATCCGAGTTGACCGCTGCGTCGCAGACGCGTGAGTTGTTGGACCAGAGGAGCGTGATTGAGCGTGATCGACGCGGCCCCGACGGTGTACTTGAGATTTTCAATCTCTTCGTTGTCGAAGCCAGGCTGCGTGCGCAGGCCGTCCCAGAACTCCGCGACCGTCCCTTTGCGTTCGACGTAGGCCGTCATCAACGTCTGTTGTCGCTCTTGCGGCACACCCGCGATGTCAAAGAGTGTGCGCAGTGTCGGGCGATCCGCGGTCGGTTCTTCCACCGCGAGCCGCACGACCTGGCCCTGAAGAGCGCGCAGAATCCGCGGAATCTGATCCCTGACCCGCGTGCTGATCACGTTTTCACTGATTGAACTCTCGAGCGCCTCACGCAGCACGTCAGGAGGTTCCGCAACCAAAGCGACGAGAGTTGTCGGGAGTTTCCGGCGCACCAGACCGTAGAACACTTCCGCCTCGATCCTCGACTCGCGCGCCATGCGCGAACTCACCACGAGATAAGAAACATGCTCCGGATTGAGATCGTGAGCACAGGCGATGAACTGCACATCGGCTGCTTCGAGCGCCTCCACGCGCATCTGCTCGCGTCGCAGGATTGGTGTAAGTCGATCCTGAAGCTGCTTGAATTCTGTAGGGGTCGAAGGAGTGCCGTCAGTGCTGAGATTGACGATCTCAACCGGCCGCGCCTGGCAGATAACGTTCGAGGTGGCGAGCACTTTCCCGGCCGTGTCACTTGCCTGGACCACGATGCTGATCGGTTTTTCGGCAGGCTGATACTCGATGCTGTACGCACCTGCGGGCGAAGTCGTCGCCTGGCCGAGCGGCTCGTCTTTACGCAGGCCTTTTCGCAGCAGACGTACAATCGAGCCCGGCAACGGCTCGCCGTGCGCCTGGCTGACTTCACCGCGAACAACAAAACGCGCCGCTCCCAGTTCGTCGACGTGCTTATTGATCAACTGCGCCGTGCGCTGGTCTACGATTCCCGTCGCTTCCAGTTGATGAAGTCTTTGAAACTCCTGCACGGCGAGAAAGGTTGTCGAACCAAAGAAACCTTCCTGGTCCACGATCTGTGTTTTTAGTTTGAGTTGACGCAGTTCAGACTGGAGGAGCTTAACGTCGTCGCCACGAAGATTCGGTTCGAGGTTTCTGCCTTGGAGGTTCATAGTTACAGTTTCTGAAATGATTAGTTTCTTCAGTTGTTGTTTTGATTCGACTGGGAAGTCAGCGCCGGGAAGGTACGCGAATGACTCTAATGAACTCGTCACTTGCAGGCTCTTCGACCCTGTCGGCCGCGGGATCTCGATTGACTACGACATCGCTCGGCCGGACTCCGTTCATGTCTGCAAATGCTCTTCGGATGGTGCTGAATTCATCGTTGAGTGGGGCCAGCGATGAATCAAACATGATGCCGGCGATTTCGCGACCGGCTGCGATCTCATTCTTCGGATTGATGTATCGTACGTTGCCTTCTCTATCCGTTACTTGCCTGAGCTTGTACTGATCGTGCACACCGAGAATGTGTCCAAACTCATGCGCGGCGGCTGAAGCGGTTATATCGATCCTGGCGGTGTCATCGGTGACGGAATCGCGGAACCGGTCCATTCGGCCGGGCCTGTCCAGGGAAACAACTTTCTCAGGTGCAAACTCAACGTTGCGGTGTGCTGCTTCCGGAGTATCAACCCATTGCACATCGACGCGGACCTTGTAGGTCTCTTTTCCGAGCGATAAAGTTACCTTGTCATTCCAGGTCGTCTCGATTGCAGCTTCGATCTTGGCTTTGTTTTCCTCCGTATTGCGCGGGGATCTGAGTCCATGGAGCCGCACGTCAACAGTGACAGTTTCGGCATCTCGATCGATGGTCATCTTAAAAGTCTGCCGAGGCTGTGCTTCCTCAATCGTGTTCCAATCGAGATACGCCGGACCTTCTCCACGTTTGTGGTCCCATACTTTGTGTGCATTGGTTGGATCGACAACAAGTCTCTTATCCGAAAAGCGATCAAATTCCTGTGACTGTTTCCTTTCACGCCAACCAGCCATATCCTCATTGGCTTCGTCGGCCTTTTGTGCCTGGTAAGCGGCCCACTCTGCCGCAGGTGCGTCGTCGTCAGGCATCGGCGCGACCGCGAATGTGCCCGCACGATCGAGGAGGTTGACCGGATTCAATCTTGCATATGCGAACACGTTCAAGCCGTCTTTGATCCCTAACGGATCGGCTGCGATCCAGCGCCCCAGCCAAGGCGCGTAGTATCTCGCTCCGTGGTAACTCAACCCGCTCTCTTCGTCGCGTTCCTGGCCTGTATAGCGATATCGTTTCAAGCTCACTTCCACCAAAGTCCGGCCTGCTTGATAAGCGGTACTTCCATACGGGTGATATTCCTCGTAAGAAATCACGGCCGCTTCCGCGTCAAGTTCCAGGGTGGCCGAACCCAGGTGATTCGTCATTTGATAACGGATCTGCTGAACGGGGGAGTCGTCGTTACCCTGAGTACGAGTTTCCACCAGCGCGATCCGCTGTTGATCGTCTCTGATGTGTAAAGTCTCGCGTTCCAGAACTACGGTCTCATTCACTCCATACTCCCGATAGATTTCGAAGCCATCCAGATAGATTCTTTCATTTCTGCGCGTAGGCGTTTGTTCGGCGTTGGCCTGGCGCTCAGTCACTTTGCGAATCCTCTGACCAGCAGCGTCGTAGACGTAATAAGTCGTTTCGGGTGAGCCTTCGTTGACGACCTGCTGCGACGTGGCCGCGAGTTCATTCAGGTGGTTCCATCGAACTAAGGGGAGGTGGGGCATGCGCGTCATGTTGCCGTGTGCGTCGTGCGTGAAGGTTTCAACATCGCCGGCAATCTGGGTTTGACTCAGGCGATTGCCGGTCCGCAGCGGTTCGATCAAGCTCGGCTCGTTGTAGACATAGGCGCGAGTCCAATCACCGTTAACAGCCTGGTGAACCAGCCGCAGGATATTTCCCACTTCATCATGTTCATATTGTTCGGCGTAACGGCGCATGGCCTGACCATCGTTGGGGTGCGGCAGACGCACACGAAATTCATCTATCCAGCTCGTTTGCGGCTGAAGCGCTTGCCCGGCGTGTTCGCGTCCCGTAGCTTCAATCAAACGATAAACCGCATCATAGGTATATTCGGAGTGTGGCTCGACTACCTGGTTGTTGAAGTAGGTTACTTGCTGCGCGTTGTCACGGCACGCAGTGAAGTTGCCGGTGGGATCGTAAGTGTATGAAAGATCCTGAAGCGCTGTGTTTCCGCGCATCGTGAGCATTCGCATCACGCGAAAGGTTTCGCGATCGAATTCATAACTCGTCTGAACGCCATTCCCGTATGTGATTCGTTCGCGTTGACCTTTGGCGTTGTAATCAACGTCGTCGACAAACACAGTCACAGCATCCTCGCCGCGCAGGTTGACCTCGATACGTTCAAGCAGGTTGGCTTCGTTGAAGGTTGGGCGGATGCGGCTATTGTCCGGAGTTGTCAAAACGATTGGACGGTTAAGAGCGTCGAACGACGTTTCAGTTACAAAGACTTCGTTCTCGAGGGGCGGATTGGCGTTCCAGTCAACCGTGTGACGGTAATTCACGAGCAATTGGCGCCGGCCTCGCAGCAGGTTGCCTTTGAAATCGTAAGCGTCGCTCGTTAATACACCCGCTCCGTCAAACACCTGCAACACGCGGCCTCGGTGATTTAGTGCAGCGCCCACACTCTCGCCATAGATTCTTTGCTGAAACAGATGTTCGCGATCCGGATCGTTGAGGTCGACGCCTCTCACGAAGGATCGCAGGGGACGCCGCAGTTCGTCATACTCAGTGCGAACTGTGTGTCCCCGACTGTCCCACACGCGAATTGGCGATCCAGCCACATCATTGAGCAGCCAACGTTCGCCGGCCTCCATGCTCGAGGAATAAATCTGATTACCATCGAGGGTGTAGTGGTAACGCATGACGGTGCGAGCGTTTGCGTCTCTTACCTCGCGCTGATTGCCTTCGATGTCGAGTTCGATCCTTGCGGCGTACTGTTCTACAGTTAACGCTCCCTGCCGTTCAAATCGATTGTTCGCTACTGTTAAAAACGGACGCCCGAGACTGTCGAACCAGATCAGCTCAGGGGTGTTGGCATGGACTGCCGCTTTTTCAGCGGCAGTTTGTTCAGCCTGCTGTTGTTCAAGTGTTTGGCCCAATTCACCGTTGCTGCGCTGCGCGTGCCAGGTGGGTAGATATTCGTCATCCGGCAACCTGCGGAAGAAATCGCCCACGTCTGAATCGTTTCGTGGGTTGTCCTGCAAAACAGTGTCGTTAACATCCCAGTTTTCCTGGCGCCAGGGATCGAGGACTGTCTTTCCCCAGGTATGGTTCGGATGAAGTGTAGTTACAACTCGCCCGACGGGATCGTGATAAAGGATAGGGCTGACACCGACAGTGTTTGCAAATTCAAACTCGTGCGTACCGCTGAAGAAAGGTTCATATTGCCTGACGGGTTTGTTCTTGTTGTTGAAGATAGTCCAACCGCTGCCAAGCCAGCGTTGGTTCATGTCGGGGCCGTTCTCGATGACTGGCCCAGGTTCAGCTTGAGACTTTTTCTGAATCTCACGTCCAAACCCGTCGCTATAGCTGAAGCTGTGTTGGATCCTGCTGAGTTGGTCCGGTTGCAAATCGGAATCGTGAGTTTCGCGAGCAACCGTGTAGACGACGATTGGCTGCGGATTGTCGCTGGTGCTTGTGCGCAGGTAGGATCGAAAATCGTAAACGAGGCGCGCGCTTGCATGGCCCAGAATCCCGTGCGGGGCCGCAAACGGATTCTCCATATGAGCGATGATTGTTTCTTCGTCCAGATCCGGTTCGAAGCCATCGAGCGAGTCGCCCTGTTGTTCATTCTCCTTACCCCTCATCGCCGTTCCCACAAGTAAGCCGAGCGCGTCGAAAGCGGCGGCGGTGCGATTGCCATTCGGATCGACGACCAGGTGTGGCTGCAATACGCGGTAATCATTTTCGCTGCGTACGGTATTACCGAGCGGATCGCGTGTCTCGACGAGCAACAGATGGTGCGAGTCATAACTCGCGGCCATAGAGTTTTCGAAAGGATCAAGAAACCGGTGTGGCAGAAAAAAGTGTGTGAGCGCGAAGTCCAATTCAACAGCGGGTGAGTCGTTCTCTCCAGGTGAAAAGAAGACGCGCCCGGACGGGCTCCACCAGTTGTCGTCATCTGCAAGCTGCACGTAGCCGCCTTCGCTGGCCAGCATGTCAGTCGTGACGCGATCGCCATAAACCTGGTTTAGGAGTCCGGTTGTAAAGACGAGCTTGTAGTTCTCAAAGGGAATTGCGAGCGACTCCAGTTCACCTGACGGTAACGAACCATTCAAGTCGTCGCGGCGATAGAGTGAAAGCGCGTGGTCGATCAGGCGACGAGCGGGTTGATCGACACCTACGCCGAAAACATTTTCGTACGGAATATCATGTAGCCCATCGTTCAAAAATTGTGTCGCGCCGAGCATTTCCGCAAAACGAAAAAGGTTCGTGACGTCCGGCTGGTTCGCAGCGGGCAGGACGTTGAGTACTTCGTACGTGCGCGATTCAGCCGGCGTGGGCGCGCGATACGCATCGGGCTCGAGCACGGCATTCGTGAGTCGATTGGCGGTGTAGGTGATGACATTCCGGCGCTGCTTTTGATGGTCCTGTTCGGTAAGGATCGGGTTTGGATCCGTATGCCGTCGCCCGTATGCGATAGCTGCCGATTCCGTGGTGTTGCCAAACGTATCGACCGCGAGAACCATTGAATGAGCAGCGCGTGGATCGGCCAGCATGCGACCGTTTACGTCAAACAGTCTCCGGTCATACTGAAATTCGACACTCTCGCGATCGTGAGTAAAAAAGACCGCGTTCTGATTCGCGCCGCGTGGTTGCAGCATTTCAATTGTGTAATTGCGCTCCGAAACCGTGTAAGGACGATCGGCTGCCTCCGACCCGTCGAGGGCATAAACCTCCTGACGTAAAATCGCGCCCTTCAAAGAACGAGCGGCTTCCAAAGCCTCGTCGGCTTGTGATGGTCCAGGTAAGACTGTTTCCATCCGGAAGCTTGACGGAATCGGGAATGATCGTATCGTCGAGAAGCATATTCCGTAGTTGCGCTTCACTGAGCTCATCTTCTCCGAGACTCGAATCGCCTTCCCGGTAGTACTCATCTTCAAACTGACTCGAAACTCGGCCGGCGTCGATCAGACGCTCCGGTGTGAAACCACGTACGCGTGACGAACGGGCGGCACGTGCGATGAGGCGTCGATGTTTGTCGCCTCAGGAAGCTCGCCCTCAGCCGTCAGCACCGCGAGTTCTTCAGTATCAAACTGCTCGACCATGCCGAACCCGCGAAACTCTCGTTCGCCGCCGTCGAAATAGCCGTGATGATAAGTGTAGCGAGTGGTGAAGCGATTACGGCCCATGCGGTCCACCGACTCAACTCGATTCACCACATGAACCGGGAAGTGGAAGCTTCGTAAGCCAGGGCCGCCCGGTAAACTTGTCCTCCATGTAGAAGCTCGTGGAAGGAGCATACTCGACATCGCGTTTCGACCCCGAGGTTATTGATCATTCTCACGAGCAGGTGCGGTTTCTGACTTCCCATCAAATCCACATAACGCAGCGAGCGAACTCTTTCGCCCGGCAGGGACGACGACCAGACGAGACACGCAGTGCCATTGCCGAGCAGATCGACCGCGGCGATTGACGACAAACTGTTGCGCCGCGGGCACCTGCGTCAACGAATGTGGCTCGCTCCAGCTATTTCCCGATTGATTGAAATAAAGATCGACGCGATCGCGTCTGACATAAATAATGTCCGTGACGCCTGAACCGTCGATGTCGGCAAGCAGAATTCGTTTCTGCTCAAACTGATCGGGCTCCTCAAACCACGGGGCATGGTCCATCGTCACTTTTGCGCCAAACTTGCCGTAGCCGAGGCTGGGCCAGTAACACACTTCGCCGTTTCGGATACGCACCAGGTCCGTCAGCCCGTCGCCGGAGAGATCGGCGAGGTAGATCGACTGGCTCGGATCGGCAAAAACAAGCCGCGGTCCCTCCTCTTCGTTCAACGCCTGCGCAATCGTGTTCCCCGACGCGAAACCCGTCTCTCCGATCGACGGGTACCAGACAAAAACATTTTCTTCAGAGACCAGGATGTCGGCGTGACCGTCTCCGGTGAGATCCACAAACTTTACGTTCGGATCGTCGACAGAAATGCTGGGGACTGATTCAAATGGCACGAAGGTGGACCAGTCGCCGGCGTGCGTGCGTTCGAAATAACCGGAGAGCGGTCTGCCAAACTGGACCAGGTCCGCCTGACCGTCGCCCGCCAAGTCGAGAAATAGCTGCGAGGCAGCGCCGCCGTTGTTGAGCGAAGGTTGCGTGGCGATCAGTTCAACCGGAGCAAGATTGGCTTGGATTTCTTCGCTGTGGCGTGCGTTGAGGGGGCTGAGGTTTCGCTTGTAAAACCAACCGCCTCCTTGTTCTGTCACGATGCCCGACGCGCCTTCGCCGTCGAGATCCAGCCATTGATAACGTGCGTTGTCGATCCCGTAGGGCAAATTGTCGAGACTCTCGAGTTCGATTTCGCGCAGCTCCTCGTGAAGGATTGGGTTGCTGTACTCAAACTCAAGCGGCGGCATGGTTCGCCTGAGAAAACCACCCTCGCGCCGGCGATAACCGCACGGTGTTATCGAGGCGAGAAACGAAGCGATCGGATGGCCGTGGGTTAAATCGTCCGGGTTGTCGCGAATGTTGCGGTAAGTGAAATCAGTCGAACGGACCAGGCAGTTTTGACCCACTGCTTCATCGTCAGGAAAGTGATGAAACATGAGCACACGCTGGCAGAGTCGATAGGAACGAACCTCGAAACCGGAGCGGTACGTCGAGAACGGGTCGTTACGGCTGAGCCACGCGCCATTGTCGTTCGGCGCCGGATTGCTCGGCATCATGTTCGCCGTAGTCGAACACAACTTCAAACATCCAATCGTTGAGCGCAGCGTCCGGATCGACGAGACGCGAGACGCGATTGCCATACCTGATTCGTTTCAGATAGCGCTCGGCGGATCGAGTCGTGTCGCTGCGATTTCTTTCGTGGACATCGGATAGGAGAACTGCGGCAGAGTCCTCGTGCTTGTATTCGTAGACGATTAAGTTGCCCTTATCGTCGTGACTCTCGTCGATCAACCAGCGAAAGATCCGCGTGGCGTCTGCGGGATCGAAGATTCGTGAGTTGTCATTGCGACCGTAAACGGAGGTAATGTTGTCACGACTGAGCGAGCGCCAATGGACCATGCCGGTTTGCGTGTCAGTCCAGCGCTCGATTCGAGCAAACAGTCCTTCGGTTCGCGGTCTGAAGTTTCGGATTCGATAAACAACACCATCGACGGTACGTTCTGACTGCTGCGGGTTCCACTGGCCTGCTTCTTCAACCAGAACGGGAACGAGATCTTCCGTACCGGAGAGAATGAACACGTCTGAATCTTCGGCGTCGTTATATTTCGGCAGTCCCTGATCGGTTTTGCGTGTAATCGAAGGCAGCGAGAGGTTCCATCCCAGGCCAAATGGTCCATTGCCTTCGGCTGACTCGTAAGAAAGGGCGAGTTGTGGACCAAAGCCGGAGCGGCTTTGACTTATCGTGAGCGGAACACTGACTGAGCCTGTTCCGGTTGAGGCATTCGTGCCAAACTTTTCACCAATACCGCGAATCGCTCCGCCGCCTTTAGGAAGCGAAATCGCCGGCGCGGCGCTCGATTTTTTAGACTCCGAGGTGGACTGGTCAGTGTGCTGCATGTGAGTGGCTTAGGCTTGGGGGGAACCATTCCTGAAGAAATAGGCGAGGTCTTCTGTAACTTGTAAAGGCCGCGTCACTATACTCGCAGTTCGTGGAGAGTTCAAATATTTCTCACGCAAAGCCGCAAAGACGCAAAGCGCTACCGCGTTTCTACGAGTTTTCTTTGCGCCTTTGCGTCTTTGCGTGAGAGTTCTTCTTCAAAGAAGGACCGTATCAGAGAAGTACATCCCTGTGCGTTAAGGTCCAACCTCGATCAAAAAACGTTAGCGAATCGCGCCGTGAAGTTGTGGCAATCAACTTGCTCTAGCTGCCCGAAAGGAGCAAGTCATGCGTGAAGAGAATAGAGATGCAAATGTGTGGAAGGGTGTCGTGGCCGGTCTCGCCGGCGGTTTGGTAGCCTCGTGGACCATGAACCAGTTTCAAGCTGCCTGGACGCGCATCGCCGAGGGCTCAGAAAAACCGCATGGCGCGCAATCGATGCAACCGACTGACGGCTCGAAGGGCGACCAGACCGGCGACGTGAATGAGCAGGACGATGCGACGGTCGAAACAGCGAAAGTAATCTCGGAAGGCCTCTTGGGGCATGAACTGCAAGAGCATGAGAAGAAACCTGCCGGCGCTGCTGTTCATTATGCGTTTGGGATCGCGAGCGGCGGTTTGTATGGGGCACTCGCGGAAGTTTCTCCCCAGGTGACCACAGCCGCGGGTCTTCCTTTCGGTGCCGCATTTTGGTTGATCGCGGATGAGATCACGGTGCCGCTGCTCGGACTCTCGAAGGGACCAAAGGAGTATCCGGCATCGACTCATGCCTATGCGCTCGCGTCTCACCTGGTCTATGGTGTGACGGCGGAATTCAGCCGGCGTGCATTACGACAAGTTCTGTGAGCAGACTCACTTTCTTCTGCGATCTCGCGGAAGCGACTACACCACTGGCGCACTATTGGGAACACACGGTGGGCAGCGACCACGCGCCCGTCGCACTTCGTGCTGACTGGCAGCGTCACTTAAAACGAGCGCATAAAGAGCTTGGATTTCAGCATGTGCGTTTTCATGGTCTACTCTCGGACGACATGGGCACGGTGGTCCGGGAGAAAAACAGTCTTCATTATTCCTTTCTCAACTGCGATCAGGTTTTTAATTTTCTGCTTTCGATCGACATGAAGCCGTTTGTGGAGTTGAGCTTCATGCCGGGTGCACTCGCTTCGGGCAGCAAGACTGTTTTTCAATACCAGGGCAACATCACGCCGCCAAAAGACTACAAGGCTTGGGCCACGTTGATCGATCGGCTCGTCAGGCACTGCGTCGAACGTTACGGGAAGAAAGAAGTCGAGAAATGGTTCTTCGAAGTCTGGAATGAGCCTAACCTGAAACAGTTCTGGTCCGGCACCCAACGCGACTACTTTCGTCTTTATCGTTACACCGCTGAAGCGATCAAGAAGATTTCGCCGGCGTTCAAAGTAGGTGGACCGGCGACGGCGCGGAGTGAGTGGATTGAAGACTTTGTCGATTTCTGTGAACGAAACGACGTGCCGGCGGATTTTGTGAGTACGCACTACTATCCGAACGATGGTTTCGGCAGTGACCCGACGGAGTTGCAACTATTCAAAAGCCAGCGCGGGATCATGCGTGAGGTCGCGCAGAATACTCGCTGCCATGCCCGCAACCGGCCTGTCTACTACACCGAGTGGAACACTTCATCTCACCTCGGCGATCCTTTGCATGATGAGCCTTACGCCGCGGCGGCGATTGCGTCAACCGTGATGGAGGCGAATGGCCTTGTCGACGGCTACAGCTTCTGGACCTTCTCCGACATTTTTGAGGAGCAACGCTTTCCGTCAAAGCCTTTTCACGGTGGGTTTGGATTGCTCACGGTGCACGGCATTCCGAAACCAACCTATCGCAGTCTTCGAGTTGCTTCATGACCTCGGCGACCGGCAATCACTCGTCGATGGTTTGCACGAGACTGTCGATTGCTCGGTGATTCACAAAAAATCCAGTGTCACTATTTTGCTGACCAATCACACCACGCCGGGCCACTCGATCGAAACGGAGCAGATCGAGATTCGTCTCGATAATGCGCGTGAACCGGTTTCGGCTACGATACGTCGTGTTGACGACGAACACGCCAATGCAAAACGGGCTTGGGAAGAGATGGGCCAACCGGAGAGTCTGAGTGAAAAAGACGTCGAGCGTCTTGAGGAGGCCTCGGAAGTCACGGTTGAGAAACAGCCGATCAGATTCAATGACGGCACGATATTGCTAAAAACAAGTTTGCCCGCGCATGGGGTTGCTTCAATCACGATCGACTTAAAACGAGGGGCGTCGAAATGAAAGTCCTGGAGCGCTCTATTACAGATGAAGAACTGGCTCGCCTCGAACGCGACACCTTCAAGTATTTCGCGGACGAAGTGAATCTCGAGAGCGGTCTCGTTCCGGACAACACGCGGCGTGGCGCGCCGGCTTCTATCGCCGTCGTCGGGTTTGCGCTCACGGCTTATCCAATCGCGGTGGAGCGGAAGTATCTGAGCCGTGCTGAAGCAGTGAAGCGCACGTTGAGCACGTTGCGATTTTTCAATGACGCCCCTCACGGCCGACAAAAAGACGCCACCGGATACAAGGGCTTTTACTATCACTTCCTTGATATGAAGACGGGCCGGCGTTCGGAAAGGTGCGAGATCTCAACTATCGATACGACATATCTTCTCGCCGGCGCACTCACCGCCGCCTGCTATTTCAATCGCGAAACAAAAGATGAGCGCGAGCTGCGCCGGCTCGCCGAGTCGCTTTACGAACGTGCGGATTGGCAATGGGCACAAAACGGCGCGTTGACAGTCTCGCATGGTTGGAAGCCGGAGACAGGGTTTATCAGGTATCGTTGGACCGGATACAGCGAGGCGTTGATCCTCTACATTCTCGGCTTAGCCTCGCCCTCGTTCCCGCTTCCGCCAGAGAGCTATCGCGCCTGGACCAGGACTTACAAGTGGAAAAAACTTTACGGTCACGAGTTTTTGTACGCAGGCCCACTCTTCATTCATCACCTGTCACATCTGTGGATAGACTTTCGCGGCATCCAGGATGAGTACATGAACGAGAAGGCGATTAACTATTTTGAAAACAGCCGCCGCGCGATCTATGCGCAACAGGCGTATGCCATGCGAAATCCGAAAAAGTTTGCAGGTTACGATCGCTTTAGCTGGGGTATCACGGCGAGTGATGGTCCAGGACCCGCCGTGCGCAAGATCAATGGCAGGCGCATCCGTTTCTTCGATTACAAAGCCCGTTCCATTCCACATGGGCCGGACGACGGCACGCTCGCGCCGTGGGCGGTGGCGGCATCGTTGCCCTTCGCACCCGAAGTGGTCCTGCCGACGCTGCACCGTCTCAATAAAGACTATCCTGAGATAACGAATGAATACGGATTCAAGTGTAGTTACAACCCGACCTTCACTTCCGGGAAACGAAGAGGCTGGGTTTCGAAGGGATACTACGGATTGGACCAGGGACCGATAGTGATGATGATCGAGAATTATCGCACCGGGCTGATCTGGCGCCTGATGCGCCGCTCTCCCATCATCATCGAAGGACTGCGACGAGCGGGCTTTCGTAATGGGTGGCTTGGTGCTGAATGAAGATTTTCCTCGCAAAGGCGCAAAGGCGCAAAGGCGCAGAGCGCTACCGCGTTTCCAGCGGGCTTTCTTTGCGCCTTTGCGCCTTTGCGAGGAGAAAATCGTCGAGGCGAGCGCCCGGTGATTGTTCGACGGGGTCAAGGCCTTTGTGAAAGATTCGCGCCCCTGTCGATCCGCGCAGGATCGTCTCGCCGTTTTCGATTCTGAGCATGGCTCCTTCACGCAATCCGATCACGGGTGTGTTGTTCTCCTCGAGAAACTGCACAATTCGTTCTTCGCGTGTTTCGCCCATGTGCTTTGAAGTCGGATCCGGATCGAGGTAATGAGGATTAATCTGAAAAGAAACCAGACCGAGTGCGTCGAACGAAGGCGGCTGCACGATCGGCATGTCGTTGGTTGTTCTTATCGTCGGAGCGGCGACGTTTGAACCCGCGCTCGAGCCGACGTACGGCATTCCCGCGGCGACTCTTTCTCGAATCGGACCCAGCAGATCGAAATCGTAAAGAGCTTTCAAAAGGCGAAACGTGTTTCCGCCGCCGATGAAGACGGTATCAGTTTCGCTGAGCGCTTGTTTGGGATCGGAAGCGTTATGAATGGAGGATAACTCGTAACCCATCTTCTCGAAACGGGCTCGCGCCGTTGCGGCGTACTTGTCGCGGCCGTAAAGTGCGAAGGGCACAAACAGCACGCGCTTTACATCATGGAGAAAACTACGGATCTCCGATTTCGGCGTGATCCAGATAGGCACTCCCGTGCAGAGTGGAGTTGCTGATAAGAAGAACTCGTTTGGCGTTCGACATCTAGCGGCTCCGCAGTTCGATTCCTGTTAGGCGGGGGATTGTAGCATCTGAGTAAAGTTAGAGCGTGACGAGAGGCACAAAAATCAGAAACGATTGCGAGGATTCTGTGACTCTCAAATTGCAATTTGTAGGAGGCTGAAAGGCCGGATAGATTTGCCCCCCTGACCTTTGAACAAGATTCAGTTTTGGGTGAAGTCCTGACAACGCACGAATCTTTCTTCGAATATCCCGAGCGCCAACTGGCGCGTTGTCGAGCGTTTTCAATCGTTTTTACGGTGTTGACGCTTTCAATCGGCGGCGCTGCGCTATTGGGCTGGGTTTTCAACAACCAGTTCTTAAAAAGAATTCACCCTTCACTTGTGACCATGAAGGCAAACACTGCCGTTTGCCTGATGCTTACCGCCCTTGCCGTGCTCCTGCTGCAGGATCGATCACCTGCAGTGGCGAAGCGAATTGTCATTCAAGTATGCGCTGTGATCGTAGCCCTCGTCGGCTCGATCACTCTGGGCGAACATCTTTTCGGTTGGGAGACCGGCCTCGATCAGTTGCTGTTTTATGAATCTCCGGCGGAAGCCGGTCCGTCGTTTCCGGGTCGCATGGGTGTCGCGGCTTCGCTCAACTTCACCTTTATCGGCGTGGCACTTTCGCTTCTCAACGCGCGCACGGCGCGTTGGTTTCGCGTGGCAAATATCTCGGTGCTGCTGGTTATAGGGATTACTCTGCTCGTCTTTCTGTACTACTTTTACGGCATCGAGAGATTCGAGCCGGTCGCAAACTATTTCACGATCGCGCTCCACACTGTCATCGCCTTTCTCAGTCTTTGCACCGCCATTCTGCTCGCACGTCCGGAACGCGGGCTCGTGGCGACACTGCTGGGAAACAGTCCGGGAGCAATCGTTGCGCGCCGCATGTGGCCGGCGTTGTTGATAGTCATTCTGTTGGGATGGATTAGAAACCTTGCGCGTAACGCCGGATGGTTCAGTCCCGGTTTTGCGACGGCGGCTTTTGTCATCGCGATTCTTGTTCTACTCGTCGGTCTGATCTGGTGGACGGCGTTATCGCTCAATCGCACACACCGCGAACGGCGTCGCGCAGACTTAGCGTTGCGACACAGCGAAGCACGCTTGATGGCGCTGCTCGAACAACTTCCGGTCGGCATCGGATTGACCGATCGCCAGGGGCATTTCGTAATCAGAAATTCATTGATGAACAACTTCGTCGGAGACAGGCTCTCATCTTTGGATCCGATCGCTGCCGCCCGCTGGCGCGCATGGGACGAAGAAGGCCGGTCAGTCGATCCGTCTGAATGGCCGAGCGCGCGAGCGATGCGAGGCGAATCGGTGAGTCCCGGCCAGGAGATGCTTTACATCGGCGCCAATGGAAAACAGATTTGGACGCGTGTGCTGAGTGTTCCGTTTCGCGACCAGGCGGACGAAGTGGCGGGCGTCATAGTCGTTATTCAGGACATCGACGAACAGCGGCGGGCCGAGAATCGTTTGGATGTGCTCGTGCGCGTCAGTGAACTGATACGCACACTTCACGATCCTTACGAACTCTCTTTCAGAGTCGCCGAGACGGTCGGCAGTCACTTGAACGTGCGGCGCTGTTTGTTCAACGAGACGGACGTCGAGCGCGACCTCGAGATTATTCATCGTGACTATTGTGACGGTGCGCCGTCAGTCGCCGGCGAACACAGGATTTCGGAGTACAGCAGTGCGACGACGTTGGAGATGGAGCGCGGCAGGACTGTTGTCAATCACGATTCCCGGATCGATCCGCGCACGGCCGCTGATTACGAGCGAAGTTACGAGCCGAACGGGGAGCGTGCATACGTGGCGGTCCCGTTGATGCGCGAGGGACGTTGGGTCGCGTCGCTATGGGCCAGCGACGACAAGCCGCGTCAATGGAGCAAGGAGGAAGTTTCACTCCTCCAAACGGTTGCCGAACGCACCTGGATCGCGATTGAAAAACTGCGAGCCGAAGCCGAGCGCGAACGCTTGTTGCAAAGCGAACAGGAAGCACGTGACGCCGCGGAAAAAGCTAATCAACTCAAGGACGAATTTCTCGCGACGCTCTCGCACGAACTGCGCAACCCGCTCAACGTGATTCTCGGATATTCGGAACTCCTGTTGAGAATGCCGGAGATTGAAAAGTCGCCGCGTCTGGCCCAGATGGGTGAAGCTCTGAGACGAAACGCACAATCACAGTCGCAGTTGATCAACGACCTGCTCGACCTGTCGCGCTTGCAGCGAGGCAAGATCTCTCTGAACCAGGAGACAGTTTCGCTCGCGGCGATTATCGATAACGCAGTTGAGACAGTGCGCGCCGACGCTTCGACCAAAGCAATCGACATCAATATGAACATGAGCGACCAGCTTTTGCTGGTTGAAGGCGATCGTTTGAGGTTACAGCAGATCGCATGGAACATTTTGAATAATGCGGTGAAGTTTACGCCCGCCGGCGGCAAGATCCAGATTAGTTTGAACAGTGAAAGGAACGACGCCGTCCTCGTGATTGCCGACACGGGGCAGGGAATTGATTCGGGTTTTCTTCCGCATGTGTTCGAGATGTTTCGCCAGGCTGACGGCAGCAACCGGCGTCGTCACGGCGGTCTCGGCATTGGTCTCGCACTCGTGCGCCAGCTCGTGCAACTTCACGGGGGAACGATCAGTGCGGAGTCGGATGGACCAGGCAGAGGCTCACGCTTCACCGTGCGTTTGCCGTTGCTGCGCGAGCGAGCGTCGCTCGCGCCGCCGGTGGTTGGGTCTGCAGTAGGAACGGAACTGAACGTGTTGGCGGGAAAACGCTTTTTGATCGTCGACGACTCTGAAGACACGATCGCGATGTTGGAAGAGTTACTGACGATCAGCGGTGCGCGCGTGAGGACCGCGACGAGTGGCGCCGAGGCCTTGCGAATAGCTGCCGCCGGCGAATTCGACGTCGTCCTTTCAGATATTTCGATGCCTGAGATGGATGGTTATGAGTTTTTGCAGCGGTTGCGACAGATTGAAGGGAAGCAGCATGTGCCCGTGCTTGCCATAACCGGTTTTGGCCGTCGAGGCGACGTCGAACGCGCGCGCGCGGCGGGTTTCTATGCTCACCTCACGAAGCCTTTGAACCTGCAGGCGCTCGCCGACGTGTTACGGCAGTTAGAGGCCTTCAAAGGGAATGGAACCGATCATGGTGAAACGAACGTGGACCAGGACCTGAGCGCCGGGCCTGTTTTTTGATTTACCTCCGCCGGCGGCCTTTCGGCGGGAAAAACTGATCGCGCACCTTCCACACGGCTTTCATGTCAAGCTGCTCTCCGCTGAAGATGATCTGCCGGCTTTTCTTGTCTCTGCGCTCTTTGAGATAGCGCGTCACGTTCATCCAGCGAATCGTCTGCGCGCCGGTAGTTTCATCAGTCTGGCGAATGACGAGGTAGACGTCGACAGGTTGATTGATCCAATATTCGAGATGACGTTCGTCTTTGATATCGAAAACTTCATTCCCGTCACTCTTTCGCGTTCGCAGGTAAGAGTTGCCGCTCTTTAATTGAATGTAGATACGTTTTCCGCTCGCCTTGCCGTTGTCGTCCTTAAACTCGACTTCGCCGTCGATGCCGTAATCGAACATAGTCGTCGGACGGAAGATCTGATTCGCTTCGCCGCAGATGGCCATCATGTGGCCGATGAGGATCTGCTCGAGTGCCTGCGTGTCGAGTTCGCGGGTGGCGGTTGCGTCCATGGCCATGATTTTGCGCGCCACCGGATCGCTTTTGAGACGCCGCTCGATGAAGTCGATCAGCGGGACCTTCTCGTCACATGCCCGGCAATAAATGAAGTTTTTCTTTTGTTCCAATCGGTCTCGCACGGCATTGGCGAGCAGCGTGACTGCGGTGCGCACGTCTGACTCTTTAAACTTCTCATCTGGTAACGCTTGTTCGAGTCGTTGTGTCAATTCCGCGAAGCGCAGGAGGCGAATGTTGCGTTCGTCGCGCATTCCTATCAAGGCCTTCTTCAACTCGGCGAGGAGGCGCGGCGTGCTGGTCCACGGGAGTTTGTCCCAATTAGTGAGAGTCCGGCCCGGGAGGTAGTTCGCTCTTAATCGCAGCCTTGAGTTTTTTATACAAGACAACGACGTGAGTTAGGTCAAATAAAATTATTCTAATTCCGGTCAGGGTTATGACAATAAGACCGATAATCCAAAGGATGGTATGTTCAGACACGCATACACCTTTCCTCGGGCCTGTTTTACGACTGACGCATGGTGTATACGTTGGGGGCAAGTGGTGTCCAACTTAAGTGGGGTTCCAGGCCCGAAACGTCAGAAGTGCCTATTTAGTTGTAATTCATCCCAGTAAATTAACTCGGTGTGTTTCGTCTCCAGAAGGCGAGTGGTCATCTAACCGGGTTAATCTGGTGAAAAGATTACGACGCACAGTTTTGAGATGTCAACTTTAGAGAGCCCGGTGAGCCAAGAGTGATCCTAACTTAACCACCACGTAGCTTTGCAGATAAAAATCGTCGCGGCTGGTGAATGTTTTGCTCCAGAGGAGCAAGATGTTTATAGCCGCGAATCAAAATATGATTTGTCGCTCCGGCAGGAGCGACATGTAATTCGAAGTGACACAATCCCATCGCGCTCCGCTGGAGCGCACCTTTAAGTGCTAACAAGCTATAGACATGGTGCTCCTCTGGAGCACTCGGCGCCCCACGCGTTCAATAAACGACTTTTGTGCAAAGCCGCTAAGCGTTGCACGGGTGGCTTGTCCTTGGGGTTGTAAGTAAGAAAACCCGTCGTAGGAGAAATGTCAGGCATGATTGAGTCTGGTGCTCCGAAGATTGTGAGGTGCGAGCGGTGCTCACACGGGACGTGCGAGATGATAAAAACATCAAACCAAACGAGTCGATCTCTGTTTCGCGATCGTGGTCCAGGCGGCGACGAGGCAGATGCTGATTGCCAGACCGACCCAGCGCACATTGCCGGTTTTGAAAACTACCGTCGCATTGAAGAGGATAAAGATCAGGAAACTGTGCCACGCGAGGACCAGCGCCCACGGTCGCGCGCGATAAGAACTCAACCCGCCGAGCCACCACCACGCCATATCGACGATCCAGATCGTCAAAAACGCATAATTGATATAAAGACCGCCACCCCAGTTGAGCCCCGTCACTTCCGCGGTCTGCCGCGTCGTATCCTGAAGAGCGGAATCGTGACTCCAGTGGTGATAGAACTCGTACGCGCAGATGAAGTGAGCTACGAGCGAGAGACCGCCGATCGTCCACGCAACACGCGTCGCCGCATCCCAGCCTGATCGTCCTCGCGATAACGCGAAGAGAACGCTGCCCACGGCGTACGCCACGATCGTGATCCAGATGGTGGCCCTCGTTAAAAATTCGCCCGTATCCATAAATCGACGTGCTCAATCGTCCGGCAGTGAGCCGCGGAAAAGCGGTTCGCCTGCGAGGGAAGTGTAGAAACCAAAAATCACGAGGGCCAACGCGACGACGAGGGCGAGCACGTAATCGGCTGCATACCACGCTGAGACGTCGGAGGTAACCGGAAAAAAGATCATGAAGTGCATGAAGAAGAGCGCCGAAATCAGAGCCAGCAATCCATAACGATAAAGCACCATGATAATCAACAACGCGACCAGACAGGAGAAAGGCACGGCGACGATCGTCTCGTGTGTGAGGCTCAGCGCAACCGCGATGATGAGCCAAACAACAAACGCCGCCACACGTTCGCGGCGAAGAATGATGTAGAGCAGCAGCAGGAAGAAGAGGAGGATAAACGATTGAACGAGGGCGCCGAAGATCTGTTGCGTGACGCCCTGGACAAACGAATGAATGCCGAGCAATTGCGTCGCCGGAAAATCAAACCACGGAATCCGCGGCGGATATCCCAGCCATTGCGGCACAAGGTTGGAGAGATAAAAGTTGCCAAAAATTGTCCCGAGCCCAAACACCGCGCCGATCAGGATGTCGCGCCCCACGAGCGGATCGCGGAAACCACCAGCCAGCAGGCGGCTCCACGAAATGATCCGTCCGGGCCAGCGTCGTCGCACAAACGGCTCGAACGCCATGTAAACAACCCAGAAAAAACACGTCCAGAAAAGAATGTTCTGAACGCCCGAGATAAAGTTGAAGGCCTCTTCCACGGCGAACACGTGATGCGAGGCAAAGAGCCAGCGGAAAAAGAAAACCGTGAAGACAAACGCCGCGAGACGAAACGCTCCCTTGCGATCGCCGCGCCCCAATTTCATATTGCGAAACGCGAGGAGGGCGCTGCCCACCATCACGATGATGAACACCGAGAGCAGAAGAACGATCAACGAGTGTTCTCGGAAACGTGAAAGCCGCGCTTCCGCTTCACGTGGCTGGTCCCATGCATCGAGGAGTTCAAAATAGACTGGCTTGCCTTCAAACGCTGCAGCTTCGACGTGAACTTTCATTTCCGGATGGTCCGGATACGAGCCCTCCCAGGCGGCGCGTGCGGTTGATTCATGGGGTGGAGTCCAGGTGGGAGCAACTGATTGAAACTTCGTCTGGTCCAAACCGCTCTCCGTAAAGAGTGGTGACCAATCGGGCGCAGCCGAATCCGTGACAGGAATCTTTTGCGGCGGCACTGCATAGAAAGAACGCAGGCGCCCGAGCGTATCGAGTGTGACCGAAGTCATGCCCGGCCATTCGCGTGCGGGCGTCGTCTCGTCAACGCCTTGTCCCCATGAAACGTCGAACGGGCGTGGACTCTGTCGATACCAGAAATAGATCGACGCGGGTTGTCCGGTTCCCAACTTATCCCAGCGAGTCGGTGACGGATCGGTTTCGTGAACGTAGTTCAGGTAGTCGCGATCGAGCCCCATGCCGTATGCAGAGTCGGCGGCGGGCGCTGTGTAGCCAAACTTCCTGATGAGCTCGGAGGCGCGGTCTCGTAAGACTTCCGGCGATTTGTTCAAAGGAACTTTCCGGTAGAGCGTTGTGCTTCGCGAGAAAAAACTGATCGCGACAATCAACACCACCACTGACGCGAGCAGAGAAATTGCAATCGCGGGTTTCAATCCGCCTTGCTTCGGAGCGGCTGCAACCATCTCCGGCGACGGCGTCTCGCCCGCGGCGAGTGCGGCGGCGAGGGGATCGCCTCCAGGCAGAGCCGCGGAGACCTGCAAGGCCGAAGCCGGACGTTTACCCGGATCTCTTTCAAGACAACGAAAAATGACTCGTTCAACTAAGGGGTCCAACTCCGGAACAAACTGTGCCGGACTCGTCGGCGTCGTATCGCTGCGACGCAGGCGCAGGAGTTCCGCCATGCTTGAAGCCTCGAAGGCTTTCTTGCCGGTGAAGAGTTCATAAAGCACGAGACCAAGCGAATAGATATCGCTCTTCACCGTGAGCTCGTGCCCTTCGAGTTGTTCCGGCGACATGTACGCCGGCGTTCCGGACATCGCATCACGCCGATCGATTTCGTCCGCAAGTGCGGCGATGCCGAAATCCGTAATACGGACTTCACCATGCTCGTCGAGCATTATGTTTGCGGGTTTGAGATCGCGATGCAGCACGCCGCGCTCGTGTACCGCGGCGAGCCCTGCGCAAAGTTGGCGCGCTACGTCGATCGCTTTGTCCTGCGGCACCCTCCCGATGCGTTTCAGGAGGGATGACAGTTCTTCACCACGCACAAACTCCATCGAGATAAAGTGCTCGCCCTGGTACTCGCCGATGTCGTAAACGCGACAAACGTGACGGTGTGAAATCTGCCGCGCGACACTCACCTCTTTGTAGAAGCGAGCGAGCGACGCGCCGTTAGCTGTGAGAGAGAAGGGAAGAAACTTGAGAGCGACGGGCTGTTTTAGTTTGAGATCGTCGGCGCGATAAACCTCGCCCATTCCTCCGCGTCCGAGAAGACCGACGATACGATAGCGATCGGAGAGAACGTCGCCCGGAATGAATCGCGCGTCGTCGATCGAGTTGGAAGTCGAAATAGATCGTCTCCCTGAGGAATTTTTTGGACCATCCTCCTGCGGTTGTGTAATCAATCGCGCCGCCACGTTGAAGACGTCAGTCTTGATGAAATCTTCGGCCTGCTTGTCGAAGTTGAGCATCTTCTGCACTTCGCGTCGCAGTTCGAGGTCTTCGCCGCATGCTTTATCGAGAAACGCACTGCGCGCGGACGGTTCGCGTTCGAGGGCAGCCTCGAAGAGTTCGTCAATCTTTCGCCAACGGTCGGGTTTCATCGGCTGTACCTTCGGAAATCATTCTATATAACCAGGCCTTCGAGCGTTGCCATTCGCGTCTCACAGTTCGCGGAGAAATGTTGAGGACTTCCGCGGTCTCTTCGACACTCAAACCGCCGAAATAACGCAGCTCGACGATCCGGCCTTTTTGCGGATCCACTTGTTCAAGAGAACGCAGCGCTTCTTCGAGTGCGATGAAGTGATCGGCCTGTTCCTCGGCAACGAGCAGGCTTTCGTTCAGCGACACCTGTACGGCGTCGCCGCCGCGTTTGTTGCGTGCATGCGCGCGTGCGTGATCGATCAGGATGTGACGCATGACCTGCGCGCAGACTGCGAAGAAGTGTGCCCGGTTGTGCCCTTCAAATCCGTCCTGGACTGCGAGTTTGAGATACGCCTCGTTGACCAGGGCGGTTGCCTGCAGAGTGTGACCGGGACGCTCGCGGCTCATCTGGCGCCGGGCGATGCTTTGCAGTTCAGCATGTACGAGTGGGAAAAGCTTTTCGAGCGCAGTCCGGTCGCCTTTACCCCAATCGGAAAGTAAGCGGGTCACCTCCTGGGGCAACATGTTGGGCATCGACGGGATTCTATCTCAGCCATAAAGAAGCACACAAAGCACAGATAAAAAATGTTCGTCCCCGGGTGGCCGCTTTTCTTTTAATTCGTCGCTTACCTAAGTGAGGACGCAAAAATACGATTTATGAGGAGAATATTCATGAAAACACTGGTTACACTGATTTTGTTTGCGGTCGCTTTTTCCACGAGCACCGCGCACGCGCAAAGTAGTCGCGAGGCAGATGAGACTGCTATACGCGCAAACGTTTCGCAGATGGAAACAGGCTGGAATACAAAGAGCGGCGCACTCTTCGCAAAACCTTTTGCCGAAGACGCGGATTATGTCGTCATCAACGGCATGTACATCAAAGGCCGCTCAGTAATCGAGACGGCGCACCAGCAGATATTTGACACAATCTACAAAGACACGCAGCTCAAGCTAACCGTCGCACAGATCCGGTTTCTGCGTCCTGACGTCGCGGTGGTCCACGTCACCGGTGAAAGAGTGGGACCGAGCAAAGAGCTCACGCAGGATGCGAGGTTGACGTTAGTTATGACAAAGGAGAAGGCCGGCTGGACCATCGCTGCCTTTCAGAATACCGGCATCGCTACAAAATAGTTTGACAACAACCAGCGATGGCTCGCCGTGCCGTGGGCCATCGCTTCATTTTGCCTATGCTTGCAACGCGCGATGAACGAGCAGCGTGTCAACGTACTGCACAAACTGCTTCGCCTTTCCTTCACTCACTTTCCACACATGTGCGAACGGAGCCTGAAAACTCTTGCCAGTTGCTTTGTACGTGCCGCTGTATTTACCTAAAACCACGATCGTGTCACCGCCGTCAATGAATTCATCCGGCACGGCGGCGAACCCGTTCCACTCCGAACTGAGACGCATGAACACGCCTTCGAGCACCCCTTTTGGTCCATGATAAGTTCCCGCGTACGGAAATCCTTCCGCCTCCGTCCACTGCACGTCGGAACTCAAAAAACCCAGCACGCCAAAAATATCGTTCTTCGCCAACGCCTGATAAACATTCTGTACTTTAGTTAGGTTGCTCAAAACTATTTTTCCTTTCGGGTTTTGACTTAGGTAGAATCGGACAAATGGAATCACTAAGAACGCTTTACGACGAGATCGAACCTTACGACAGCGGGCACCTGCGCGTCTCCCCTGTTCACGAACTTTATTACGAGCAATGCGGCAATCCGACCGGGAAGCCCGTTGTATTTCTCCACGGTGGACCAGGCGCGGGTCTAATTCCCGATTATCGACGCTTTTTCGATCCGCAGGTTTATCGCGTGATTCTCTTTGAGCAGCGCGGCGCCGGGCGAAGCATCCCACACGCTTCTCTCGATGACAACACTACCTGGCACCTGGTCGAGGACATCGAACGATTTCGCGAACACTTCAACATCGAACAATGGCTTGTTTTTGGCGGCTCGTGGGGCAGCACGCTCGCCCTCGCTTACGCCGAAACGCATCCGGAACGCGTGCGTGGGCTTGTCCTCCGCGGCATCTTTCTTTGTCGTCCAAAAGAGATTCGCTGGTTCTACGAAGACAGCCAGGGCGCGAGTGCGATCTTTCCGGAGACCTGGGAACAGTACGTACGGTTAATTCCGGAGCCGGAGCGCGACGACATGATTCGCGCCTATTACCGGCGCCTGACGAGCGACGATGAGTCAGTGCGTCTCGAAGCGGCACAGGCGTGGTCCATCTGGGAAGCGAGTGCGTTGAAGCTGCTTCCCGATCAGAAGATGATTGACGACTTCAGCGAGCCGGAGATGGCGCTTGCCCTTGCGCGTATCGAGTGTCATTACTTCGTCAACAACTGCTTCTTCGATACCGATAACTACCTGATTGAAAATGTCGATCGCATTCGACACATTCCGGCGGTTATCGTTCACGGGCGTTACGACATCGTCTGTCCGTTTATGAGCGCGTGGGATCTGCATCGAGCATGGCCTGAAACGACATTGAACGTCATCGCCGACGCCGGCCATGCCGCCACCGAACCCGGTATCGCTGATGCGCTTATCAGGGCGACCGATAGCTTTCGTTAATTCATTATTTAATCGCGATTGGATTTATGATCGCCTGCACACCGCCCGTGATCCGAGCCGGACCAGGCGTGAACAGGAATTCCCAAGCCTGGTCTTTCACCATCTCTTCGGTATTGATGTTTTCGAGAATGTGTATGCCGTTTAGCGGAATCAGAATCCCGAGAAGTAGTATTTACCAAACGCTGAGTGAGCCACCTGATGGACCTCTTTGCTGCCTTACGCGGCGCAGCTCGCGAACCTGAATGAGGTTTGTGGTGCCCGGCCGGCGCAGAGGCATGCCCGCAGTGAAAACAACACTGATTGGACTACCGGCCATGAGGTGTTGCGACAGGAACGGATCGTCTCTGATGACCTGTTCGCAGTCTTCAAAAACTCCTTCCGTGCCTCGTTCTTCCGAAACAAGCGGGATACAAACCGGCAGCGTCCCATAACTTAAAATGACTTTGCGCGTGTTAATTGGATCGTGAGTAGCACCCACGATCGTCACGCCCGGACGCAATCGCGAAATCATCCGGACCGTTCGTCCTGAAGTGCTGGCTGCGATGATGCAGCGAATACCTTCGCGGGCGCTCATCTTGCACGCTGCTTCGGTGATGAGATCAGTGTTGAGCTGGTTCATGGTCTTGTTCCACTTATCGCGATACATCTCCTGTTGCCAGCGCAGCACTTCAAGTCGCTGACGCGATCTCTCGTCGACGCAGGTCTTCAGCTTTGCACACTCTCGTTCCAGCAGCGCCAGGATATCTTTGAATCGTTCCTCGTTCTTTCTCATGTTGTCCAGGTTGTTGCGCAAAAATCCTTCGATGCGAGCAAGGACCTTCGCGCGTTGAAGTCCAACGTCTCTTATCCCGCGATACTCGTGGTAGCGCTCGGCTTCAATTCCAATCGAAATCATTTTCTTAATCGCCTGGAATGGATGTCTGCCGGTTGAAGTTTCCTCAGACATCATGACGGCGTCGCTTCCGTCGTTCACGGCATTGAACACGTCAGTGCTTTCCGCGCGCGTCGGTTCCAGCGCAGTGGTCATGCTTTTGAGCAGTTGCGTTGCCGTAATTACGGGCTTCCCGCGTTTGTTGCAGAGTTGAATCAAGCGCTTTTGAGCCGCAGGCACTTTCTCGATGTTCATCTGCAGGCCCAGGTCGCCGCGCGCGACCATTATTCCGTCGGCCACGTCAAGAATGTACTTTCGATTCTCGTAACCTTTTACAGTTTCGATCTTCGCAATGATCGAAGGTACGTGCTGGTTTAATTCTTCCTCAGGCACCCCTTTTAACAACGGGCGCAATTCATCTTCGATAAACTTCTTCGTCAACGAGATGTCGTACGCGGTTTGCGCGAATGAGACGGCGATGAACGCGACTACCGGTTCGACCCGGCCCGGCCCATCGCTGAAGTAATCAAGCTCGATCAGCGTCCTTAGAAGTTCTTTGTCTTCATCGGTCAACGAAGGAATGTCGATGTTTACACCGCGAAGCGTGAATCCGGCTTTCGGCTTGAGCCGCTGGTTATGAACGGAAACCACTTCGCACTCCAAACATTCTCGTTTGCGATCCAGACCATGCTTAACCGCTCTCAGTTCAACCTCACCGTCTCCGATAACAACTCTTAATCCCGCCTCGCTATTGGTAGCGTTGTCGATCACGTCCAGCAGGTTTTCAAACGAGCCGCCATCACCGAAATCGCGCAGCGTTCCGCCAAGAGTGTTTTCGTAGAGCCGATGCCCTTTCTCGTGATCGTCGTCCTGATGAACGTCGAGGCTCTCCATTTTGTTATCGAGTACTTCCAACGCAACTTTAAGTGGATGATTGTCGTCGCCAATGTAGACGGCAGCAGAATTGTCCGTAGCTATTTGTTTGGTGAAGTGAACTGTAAACTTTTGATTCACGTTCAGCTTCGTCTCAGGTAGCAAATGAAACCTGATTTTTGGCCCAGGCAGGTCCGCCAGCAGTGCGATGCGTTTTCGGCCCTCGCCGTAACCTTCGCATTTGAGCATTTCATCTTTGATCACGGGGAAGTGAGTGCGAAGCTCGTCTATGCTCAGATGCGAGAGATTCAGGCGGATAACGTCAACGCCCGAGTCGAAGAACCGCCGCACGAGAAAGCGGTAATCGATCGATCCGCCGCCGTCGATTTCAGTACCGTCGATGTCCAGTATTCTGCTTGGATAATGTTCGGGCTTTCCGAGCGAAGCCACGATCGCAGTGCGCGAAAGCTCCTGGCGTTTGACTTCATTTCGGATCACTCGACCGCGGTCGATTTTGAAAGAGGCTATGGGCATGGAACTCTTCTCCCCGTGGGATTCTTGAAATAGCCAGAGGCGAGTCTGGCGCGATATTCAATTGGGAAACGCGAACCTTTGAAATGCCCTGAGAACGGCTGCGAGGACGTAGCCGAGCGAACTCTAAACAGATCCACACGGGAGGTCAAGCGTTATGCCGTGTTTCAGCCACGGATCGGGTCCTTAACGTATGCGCCCCTAATGCGCTCTCGGCGGGATCCCGAGCAGAGCACACAACCGGCGGACACAATTCGTAGCTTATACCGCCACGGCTGAAACATTTGCACGTTGAATCGCACTAACTCACAGACCTGAAACACCTTGTCAGATAACTGCTGTTGGCGGTGTAATTCATAATGAACAGGTCGTCTTAGTTCGACTAACCCTTAACCGGTCGGAGCTTTAAGCAATGAGGATCTTGCCACGCGTCAAGATGCCGACGCCCAAAGCGCTGCGTCGTGTTTGGCGAAAGTCCAAAGGACGCTTCAATATCCGCCGAGTCTACTACTCCGTTGAGCTTCTTCTATTTATCGCGGTTTACTTCATCGTTTTCTCCGGTAACCGCCTACGGTTTGTCGATGCTTTTGGCGGCCGCGCCGACCTCGGCATCTCTCTGATTCTCATCGCCGCCTTCTTCGTGATTCATCTGATCGCTCGCCGTCGCCTGCTGCCGAGGATCGAGCGTTACTACGAACCTACGCCGTACGACGAACGCAAGATCTTCTTCGATCTCGGCCAGGGCACACGGCACGTCACGAGTGTCGATCAGCTTTATCAGAACCTTGCGGAGAAAATTAGAAAAGCGCTCGATGCAAGTAACGCCGCAATCTTCATTCGCGACGATGCCACGGGAGACTTCAACCTGCGAATCCTTTCGCCGGGCCGTACTGAGGAAACGGATACCTCCGGCAAACCACCGCAATTGAGTAAGCGTGCGTTCGTCGTGCGGCGGCTGACGAATCTTTCGACGCCGCTCGTGATCGAGCCGCGTGAAATCGAGACCTGGTCGCAGGCGCTCAATTCCGTCCTGCCTTCGACGCGCGAGGAGCGTGCGGGTGAACACGAAGTATTGCGTTCAATCCAATCGCGCATGCTGGTCCAGATAAGACAAAAGAACGACCTCGTCGGAATACTCTCGTTTGGCCCAAGACGTGGCGGTTTTCAATACTCGGTTGCCGATCGAGAACTCCTGATGTCCATCGCCGCGCAACTCGCTCTCGTCATCGACAATGCGCGTTTGACTGAACGCATGGTGGCCCAGGAGCGTATGCGACGCGAGCTCGCCCTCGCCGCTGAAGTGCAACAACGTCTTCTTCCATCACGCGCTCCGACGGGCTTCGCGATGGAAATAGCCGGCTTCTGCGAACCCGCGCGCGGTGTCGGCGGCGATTATTACGACTTCATTAACTGCGACAGCACCCAACTTGGTTTGGCTATTGCCGACGTTGCCGGGAAGGGAATGCCCGCGGCCCTTTTAATGTCGACGGTCCAGGCAACTCTGCGAAGCCTCACGGCGAGAAACGGTTCGGGTGTGCCGGCGAGTTACGAGTTATCGTCGATCGTAGGCAAGCTCAATCGACTGCTATTCAATTCCACCAACGGCGAACATTACGTCACCTTCTTTTACGCTACTTTCGATCAAACGACGCAACGTCTTACCTACGTCAACGCCGGACACAATCCGCCGCTTTATCTTCAGGACTGCAATTCCGAATTTCGCGAACTCACTTCAGGCGGCCTCGTGGCGGGCGCGTTTGAGCACGCAGCCTACGAACAGGAGACGGTGCAAATGAAACCAAACGATCTCCTCTTTCTTTACACGGACGGTCTCAGCGAAGCGCTGAACGTCGAAGGAGAAGAGTTTGGCCCGGAAAGAATCATGGACACCCTGAGGTCGATCGCTACGTTATCGGCGGAGCAGATTCGCGACGTATTGGTCCGGCGTGTCAAAGAATGGTGTGCGGGCATGTCACTCTATGACGATCTGACGTTTGTAGTGATGAAAGTCAAGTAGTGCCACAAAAAACAAGCAGAGCTGATTCAACTTTTTTGGCGGTGATCGGTGTTTACGGAGTGATGAGCTACACGGTGGTCCAGCACACGCGCGAGATTGGTTGCCTGGGGTCGTTGCCTTCCTGGCGTGCCTGATTCCGGCGGAACGTGCGATGCGAGTCGATCCGATCGTCGTGCTGCGCCACCAGTGAGTTATGACTTGAAAAAACAGGTTCGCAGGTGCAAACTCCGGATATGAGCCAACAAAGAGATAAGCTCGTCTCCGAGATTCGGGCCTTACCCGACGTAGAGAAGTTACGTTTGGTGGACGTTATTCTCCGCGATCTCGACAAACCAGATCCTGAAATAGATCGCGTTTGGGCCGAAGAAGCTCGAAAGCGATGGGACGCCTATAAGTCCGGCCGCATTCCAACGGTGTCTTACGAAGAGGTGATGGCCAAGCACCGTCGATGATTAATGTTCGCTTTCTTAATTTGGCCAACCAGGAGGTTGATGATGCCGTCCTCTGGCTTGAGGAACAAGCGGTGGGTTTAAGTCAGGATTTTCTGGATGAACTTGACCGCGCTGTTCGACTCGTCAGAACTTACCCGCTACTCGCTACACAAATAGAACCTGAAATTCGACGCTTTTTATTGGCTCGTTTCCCTTACAGTTTAATCTACGGAATTGACGACGACAGCATCGTCGTCATCGCCGTGGCTCATCAGCATCGGACACCTCGATACTGGGCGGACCGTATTGGCGCGGTCTAATTCGCACATCGACGTTTTACGACACCAGGAGATATCGGAATTTTCAGCGCAGGAGCGAACCAGAAAACATCAGATCAAGCAAACCGGCGCGAGCGATTCGTAGTGCTTGGCGTGGTATGCCTGCTGATACTGCTCACGCTTCAATTGATCTTGTCGGTAAGACGCGAGTCTCAGACGTGGGATGAGGCGAACCATATCTATGCCGGTTACAGGTCGTGGACGCACAGAGACTTCGGACTCAATCCGGAGCATCCACCGCTACTGAAACTCATAGCCACGATCCCGCTCCTGCCGTTATCACTAAACACGCCGGCTCTTCAGGATCGCTATTTCAAGGAAGAAGCATTTGTCGGCGGCAAGGATTTTCTCTACCAGAACAACGCGGACCAGATCCTGATTCGCACACGCCTGGCGGCCGCAAGTCTCACGCTGCTGCTCGCGCTGCTGGTATTTCTCGCGACGAAGGAAATGTTCGGAACGGGCGCCGCTTTTATTTCCCTCGGACTACTCGTACTCGAGCCAAACCTCCTGGCCCACGGCGCACTCGTCACCACCGACGCGGGGCTGTCCTGTTTTATGTTTGCATCGATCTACTTGTTCTACCGGTATGTGAAAGCGCCATCACTCTGGCGGCTGGCGCTTGTCGGGATTGCAGCGGGACTTGCACTCGCCGTCAAACACACCGGCGCCCTGATCTTTCCGATGCTCTTGTTACTCGCGATAGGCGAAGTAGTTCGCCACCATATCAAACACGCGCTCAAAATCTTAGCTTCACTCGCTGGGATAACGATTATCGCAGTTGCGCTATTGTGGTCGTTCTATGGGTTTCGTTATGCAGCGCGTCCGCAAGGATTACAGCTGAATCCGCCCCTGACGGAGTTTGTCCAGGGACTAAAGCCGCATGAGTCATGGACGATCTCCAAACTGGCCCAGATGGCGTCTCTTGCCCGAGTCGTATCTTTACGGATTGGCGGATGTGCGGTTGACTGCCGACTACTACACCAGTTTTGTCCTCGGGAAGATTTACGCTCACGGCGTCTGGTTCTATTTCCCGATCGCGTTTTTAATCAAATCAACCCTCGGCTTTTTAGCACTCACTTTGCTCGCTATCGCCGTGATCGCTACGCGCCGGTTGAATTGCCGGCGAGAAATTTTATTTCTGGTTATTCCGCCGGGCTTTTATTTGCTCGTCGCGGCGTGCGTCGGAATGAATATCGGCGTGCGTCACATCCTGCCGGTTTACGTGTTTCTTGCGGTGCTTATCGGAGGCGCGGCGTGGGCTTTAATGCGGCAGAGTCGTCGATGGGTTTACGTGGTCGCGGTGCTCCTGCTGGTCCATGCGCTTTCTTCCCTGCGAACCTTTCCGACTTATATCGCTTACTCAAACGAACTCTGGGGCGGACCTTCGCAAACCTACAAGTACCTCAGCGACTCCAACGCCGACTGGGGACAACAACTCAAATCAATTAAGCAGTACCTGGACCAGCGCGGCGTGAAGGATTGCTGGTTTGTGTATTTTGCGGAAGGCGTCGCCGACCCGCGCTACTACGGAATACCGTGTAAGCCGCTGCCGACAATAAACACACTCTGGTTGAACATGCCGATCGACGTTCCACAAACGATCGATGGACCAGTGCTGATCAGCGCGAGCAACTTGTCAGGCGTCGAGTTTGGACCAGGTTCGCTCGACCCTTATGGACAATTCAAACAGGTAAAGCCAACCGCGATGATCGATAATGGCGTGCTCGTGTTTGACGGCCGCTTTGATCTATTACTCGCATCGGCGTTGAGTCGCATACAGCGAGCCCGGAATCATCTTGCCGCGAATCAGCCGGAACAAGCGCTCGCCGAAGCAGAGGCGGCAGTGAGACTGGCGCCCGACGCCGTGCAGGTTCAGTTAGCCCTGGGAGATGTTCTGGGAGCGTTGGGACGCGTAAACGAATCGCGGGCGGCGTACGAAAAGGCGCTTCAACTCGCGAAGACGATCGAGCCGGAATTCCAGATACGTTCGCTCCCCGACATCGAGCAAAAGCTCGCCAACCTGAAACAGTAAAACCTACCCGCCCGCGGAAGAGAGCCGGAACGCCGCCATCTCGTGATCGTTACGAACCAGCAGCACGTCGCCCACCAGCACCGGATGGTTCCACGTTTTTCCTTCGAGCGCCGTGAAGTGTGCGATTTCAGTGAACTGATCGGGCGCCGCCTTTGCGAGCGCGAGTTCACCCTTCTCTGATAACACAAGCAGCAAATCCTGGTCAGGTAACAGAACGAGCTGTCCGTAGCCGTATCGTTTGCCTTTCCACTTGAGCTTGCCGTCTTCAAGATTTACGCAAACGAGGTTGCTGCCGTTGAATCCAAAAGCGTGGCCATCGTGCACCACAAAATCGTTGAACCAGGGATTGATCTCCTCCGACGTCCAGCGTTCCTGCACGGTCCATCCGCCCGACCCCTGCGCGACGGCGAGCCGGCGCAAACCGCTGCTATCGCTGACGCTGAGCAGCAGGTCGCCGTTTGCAGTCTGCGCAGGTTGAACGATCGGCTCGCCCGGCCATGCGTGTTCCCAGAGCAACTTGCCGTCTGCCGGGGACACACTGGCGGCGCCGTTCTGACTCAACAACAAGATCTGCTCAATCCCACCGATCGTCATGAGTTGCGGTGAACTGTAGCTCCCGCCCTTTCGCGGACCAAACCAACGCGGCTTGCCGGTCGCGAGCTCGTAAGCGACCAGATTGCCGGCCGCGGCGACGACAACCAAGTCATTCACCACGAGGGGCGAAGCCGCAATACCCCACCCCGGCACTTTCGCTTCCGTGTCCGATACCGCGTTGCGCGTCCAAACGACGGCGCCGGTCGCGGCGTCGAGCACGTTGACGATCCCGGTCGCACCTTGTGTATACACTCGGCCGTTGCTGAGTGTCGGAGTAGCGCGTGGACCAGCACCCGCGTTTGATTCGTAGAAACGAGCCTGGTCGCGATGTCTCCAGATCGGCTTGCCGGTCGTTACATCGTGACACGCGACGACCTCGTCGTTACCGCGTTGCTCCTGCGTATACAACCGCCCGCCATGGACCGCGAAAGACGACCAGCCTGGTCCAATCTGGCGGCGCCAGAGTTCGACCGGCGGCGTTGCAGACCAATCAGTTTTAATCTGTGCTCCGCGAACGATCCCGTCGCGTTCAGGTCCACGAAAGCCGGGCCATTCGGTGTCTGCTCGCGTCGATGCGGCGACTGGAATCGGCGCAGGGGCAGTCGCCGGTTCCTCGGCGGCCTGGGTCAGCAATTGCTCTTCGGGAGTTTTTGACCAGCGCCAGTGGAGATCGTTGTCAAACTCGGCTGTAAGTCCACCGGTTCTGACGAGGGTAAACGGGATGCACGCGAGCAGTATTGCGACCACTAACGCAACACGCCGTGGGCCGGCATTGAACCGTCGCGTGATCACTGCCCACGCCACGAGCGCGAGGCAAAGCACCGGAATCGAAATGATGAACAGCAACATTCCCATCCCGCCGCCCGCAATCGAGTCATGCACTACAAGCTTTGTTCCGATGATGGCGGCGACCATTAACACGAGCGCGCCAAGACGCTCAATCCAGGGCGCGCGACTGAAAAACAGCCACCAGATCACGACGGCCAAAGCGCACAAGACGCCGATGCCCAGTCCGGCAAACGCGAGCCGTGGAAATACGAAAGGGACGACGTACCACGCGATCCATTGCAGCACGACGGCGATCACGCCGGGCCACAGTCGCAAAGGCTTCCGGGGAGTTTCAAGAGGGGATGTTGTTGACATAGTAGTCAGAGCATACGGGACGGGATGGTGATTTGTTCACAAGCAAAGGAGCACATAACTCAAACCAGAAATGTTTTGTGCTTTCTGTGCCTTTTTGTGGCCGGCTCAGGCTTGCATCACGCGTTGAACTTCCGGTGGTTCCTCGCCCAGCCACTCGGGATGCGTAGCTGTGCCGTCGTAGATCGACGTGGTCTTGAACAGTTCGTATTGTCCGCGCGATGCCGGTTCTGCCGTTCTGGAAAGAATACTGCTTACCTGCTCTTCAGTCATAGGTTTGAACGTGCGTGCCGCGGTCAATGCCTGCTCGAGATTCTCCATGCTTTCGCAGCCGGTGATCACTACAGAGGTAGGCAGGTTCATCGCATACTGAAGACACTCGACAGCGCTCACGGTGTTTGATTCCAGGATCAATCCGTTCGCGAGTGTCTTCATCGCGAGGACGCCGGTGTTTTCTTTGACGAGTTCGGGGAGGACGAGTTTTTCGAAGCTTCGGTAGTGCGCGTCCATCACGTTGAGTGGCATCTGCACTGCGTCAAACTGAAAACCGTTCTCGCGCGCGACTTCGAGCATGTACAGGTGGATGCGCGGGTCTTTATGACCGGTGAAACCGATGAAACGGATCTTTCCTGCCTCCCGGGCTTCGATCAGCGCGGCGTTCGCTCCCTGCTCGTCAAAGATGCGATGCGGATCTTCGTAACGAAGAATCTCGTGGTGTTGAACCAGATCGATATGATCGGTTTGCATTCGTTTGAGAGACTCGTCCAGTTGTTTTGCGGCGTCCTGCTTTGTACGCCCGTCAATCTTTGTCATCAGGAAAGCTCGTTCGCGATAGCCGTCGCGTAAGGCGTTTCCCATGCGCAGTTCACTGGCGCCTTCGTTGTAGTCCCAACAGTTATCCATGAAGTTGATGCCGCTATCGATGGCGGTGCGAATTATGCGCGTAGTCAGTTGTTCGTCGATGTTCTTGAAACCGAGGTGCCAGCCGCCGAGTCCGATTAGTGAAACACGAACTCCGGTTCGGCCGAGTGTCCGCATCGGCATGTCGCTGTTGGATTCTGTTTGACTTGTCATGATTTAGCTCCGGAGAGTACAACATACAAAACGATAAAGTCACACAAGTCACAAATACCTTACGTTCTCTTTAACGTACGTTAGCGCACCGATTTGCGAGGCGTTCACTGATAGCGTTTAGACTTCCCCTGACAGTATTGTTTTCCCCGGACGTTCATCGCACTGAAGTGCCGTGTGGACGCTAATTTTGCGACATGAGGGATTGTATGAAGAGAAAAAGCCTGGCGGTGCTGATGGGTACGGCATTGCTTTTGGGGATTGCGGTTTTCCGTCCGGGCGCGAACACGTTCGCGCAGGAAGGAGAGAATGCGTATGCCGGTCGCATCATTACCGGAACGGCTTACTTTATTGGCGGCCGCAGACCAGGGCGGAGTCTTCCGTTCAGGCTGATCGTCAATCGAATTACAACCGCGGATGAAATCAACCGGTTAAATGCGGCGCTGCAAAACGGGCAGGACGAACTCTTGCGCACACTCTCGCGCATGGACGCGGGTCGAATCGAGGTCGGCACCGGGGTTGGCATACCCGCGAACGCAATCATGGTTACCCCTGTCGGAGATGGGCGGACGAGGCTCACGGTTCTTTATGAACGAAATCTCAGGTTCGCTGAGCTTCGTTTTGGAGCGCGTTCGCAGAATTACAGGTTCGGCTACGCTGAGCTTTACGTGGGCCGCGGAGACAACGAAGGCATGTTGATACCGGCAGCGTACATTCGTTTGCGCGAGGGCAATACGTGGGAAGTCGAAGACTTTGGAACGTATCCCGCGAGACTGATGGGCCTTCAGGTCCGTGGCAGCGGTCGCGTACGTTAACAATATTCACGAATAGGGGCGGATAGATTCCGTCTTCACGAACAAGGAGGGATGTAATGAGCAACCAGCAGTTAATTAAGTCTGCACACATTTGGTTTTTAACGATTCTGCTTGCGTGCGGGCTCTGGGCCATTGCCGGGAAGGCTGGAATCAGGGGCGATCAGCAGAATTCCAATCAAAACTCGAACCAGAATTCCAACCAAAACGGAAACCAGAATGGTAACCAAAATGGCAACACTAATCGGGCCGCCAACGCGAACACTACACAGAATGACAATGCCAATGCCAATGCCAATCAAAACGCCAATCGCAATACCGTAGCGACGGGCGAACAGGCCGGCATGGCCGCTTTGTCTTCACGTGACCGGGATTTTCTGATGGACGCCGCAATGGGCGGTCTGATGGAAGTTCAACTCGGCCGATGGGCGGCACAAAAAGGGACGAGTGATGCCGTGAAACAATTCGGCCGGCGAATGGTCGACGATCATTCAAAAGCAAATACCGAACTGATGACGTTGGCTTCGAGCAAGGGGATTACTCTCCCTACGGCTCTCGACGAAAAGCATCAGAAAGATGTGTCGAAGCTGACGAGACTGTCAGGGGCGGAGTTTGATCGCGCCTACATAAAGATGATGGTAAGCGATCACAACAAGGATGTTTCAGAATTTGAAAAGCAGAGTACGAGAGGCGATGATCCGGAAATCAAAGCCTTCGCCGCTAAAACACTGCCGACTCTCCAGGAACATCATCAGATGATACAGGCCATGAGCGGTAATCAAGGCGGCAACAGCAACGGTAACAGTAACGAACAGAAAGCAACAGACGCAACCGCAACAACAACGGCAACAGCAACAACGGTAATTCAAACCGTCCATAGTTTGGCCCTGCGTCAATGTGCGGTGTGCGTACCCTCAGGGCGCGCGCACCGCATTTTGATTTCTCGACCCGGGCGGCTCAATCAAGGTAAGGAGTTTAGGTATGTCAGAACCAATAAAAGGAGAGAGCATGTCCACTCCACGGGCGGAAAAATCAATCTGGGCGGACAATAAACCGTCCAGCGAAGTGGTCCAGCATTTACAGCGTCAGGTGGCAAACGCGTTTGTGCTGTATTCGAATTACAAACATTATCATTGGCAAACATACGGTCCGCTGTTCAGGGATTTGCATCTGCTGTTTGACGAGTTTGCAACCGCGGTGCTGGCGACCATCGACGACTTTGCCGAACGCATTCGCATGATTGGCCAGGATCCGGTGTTTAGTCCGCGCGACGTGGAGTCGACGGCCTCGGTCACGGTTTCATCCGACGTTGGGACCATGCGTGAGATGATTGAAGAAGCGAATCAGAATCTCCTGACCGTCATCACCGAAATGCGCAGCGCCGCGAGAGTTGCGGATCAGCACGACGATCCCGGCACGGTCGACCTGTTCTCCAGACACGTGCAGTTGCACGAAAAGCACGAGTGGTGGTTGCGCGACATTCTTGAAAGAAACGATGGTCTTACCGCATGAAATCCGAAGACCAGGTCGGATCAAAGTCCGCGCATGACGATGCAACGGAAACACAGCGGCGCATTCAACGTGGCGACGAGACGAAAGGCGATCCGGATGAGCGGGACGAGGCGGGCGATTACGGTGGGGCTCCTGAAACATCGGATCCTGCTCGAGATCAGGGGCTCGTCCGTCGCGACGTTCCTAGCTAGCCACAAAAAGGCACATAAGTCACAAAAGAGGCGAGCCCACGATGTGAGCTCGCCTTTTGGTCCGGCATTGTTGATGCGATGTTTACTGCGTTGTGCAGGACGTGTCGTCGATCACGAAGGACGTCGCCAGCGAAGAGTCCTCCGTTCCCAGGAAGTAGATCCGAATTGTCTGACCTCTGAAGGCAGTCAAGTCGAAAGTCTTCAACACGTACCCGGTTGACTCGTTCAGGTTCGAGTAAGTGGCAAGAGTCGACAATACCGTGTTGCTGGAATTGCGAACTTGTACTTGCAACCTGTCGAATACGGTCGTGGTGGTAGTCTCGGCCGAGGTGATCTTGATCCAGAAACTCAGCGTCACACTGTTTGCAGTTGATGGCACCGTAATCTGCTGGAAGAGCGAGTCGGTGTGCGTCACGCCGTAGCCGTTCAGCCACGCGTACCACGCGCCGGTCCGAGGTGTTTGTTGTGTTGAGCTATTAATAACGCCCGCGGTCGCGGTCCAGTTAACTGATCCTGACTCGAAGCCCCGGTTCAATAACAATTCTGCTCCCGGTACAGGAGTCGGAGTTGGTGTTGGCGTCGGCGTTGGAGTTGGAGTTGGACCAGGTCCGCCCGTTAATAGCGAGAACAGCAGCCGGTTCGGCGATCCGGTTCCCGCGTTAGTCACCTTGTTCGGCGTAGAGTTGTTGATGATGGCCGCTGTTACCGTTGCCGGCGAAGCCGTCGGATTTGTTTCCAGGAACAATGCAGCAACGCCTGCGACGTGCGGCGAAGCCATCGACGTACCCGAGATCGTATTGGTTGCCGTGTCGCTCGTTCTCCATGTCGACGTGATACCACTGCCCGGCGCAAAGATGTCGACGCAGGTACCGAAGTTTGAGAATGACGAGCGTGCATCGGTGGTCGTCGTCGAGCCGACAGTGATCGCACTCGGCGCGCGCGCCGGAGAGACGTTGCACGCGTTCTGAGTTTCGTTACCGGCCGCGACTACAAAGGTTACTCCGTCGTTGACGGCGTTGTTGACCGCGGTGTCGAGTGCACTCGAAGCGCCGCCGCCTAAACTCATGTTGGCGACCGCCGCCTGACCTGCCAGATGATTCGAGGTAACGAAATCAACGCCGGCAATAACACCGGAATTGGTTCCGTTGCCGCTTGAATCAAGGACGCGAACCGCAATGAGGGTTACGTTTTTCGCCACGCCATGAGTTGAACCGCCAACCGTGCCGGCCACGTGAGTGCCGTGTCCATTACCGTCATTAGTGCCGAGGCCGTCATTGATAGCTGTGAAACCTGAAACCACGCGTCCGCCGAATTGCACGTGCGTTGCGCGGATACCGGTGTCAACGATGTAAGCTCGCACTCCGGAACCGGTGGCGTTGAAGTTGTAGTTTGTATCGAGCGGCAGATTTCGCTGATCTATTCTGTCAAGTCCCCAGGTGGCGCCTGTTTGGGTTGCGCCCAAACTTACGATGCCATCTTCTTCGACAAACGCGACGCGCGGATCGTCTGCGAGTTTGGCGGCGCGCTCTTCAGACATACGCACGCTGAAACCTTTAATGGCGCGTTGGTAAGTGTGGCCGTCATTGCGGTCGCCGCCGAAATCGCGCGAAAGGCGAATAGCTTCACCTTCGACGTCGGCGACGTCGTCGTTGAGTACCACGATGTATTGATTGGCGATTCTTTTTTCGGCGCGCAGGCGACGGAATTTAGAACCGGCGTTAGAGTTTTGGCCGTGAACCGCGGTTAGGACCACCGCTGCCACGGCTACGGCAACCAGAGCAAACAGAGCAAGCGTTTTCTTCATACAAGAACCTCCAAGTGAGTTGACGAAACAGTTGCTGGGATGATGGGAGGAGGCCGACTATCGAGCAAACACTCTACGTCTGGGTGACGAGTTGAACGAGTAATTTTGGGAGGAGGACCTGTTTCTGGGTTGGCAGATGATAGAGCCGTGAAGTGATAAAAGGCAAGCCTGTTCGACGCTAATTGTGGCAGAGACATTTCGCTCCTCGGAAGCGAGGACACTTTTCTTCTTGCTTGCTATAAACATCAGGCTGCTCCGCAGCCAGTAACGCGGTGATCACCTCCATAGAAGACAGTTGTATCACGGTCCCGGGCCCAGAAGGAGAAGTCGTGTGGTCCCGGAGGGACCAGATGTTTATAGTATGCCGCCACACCCGACATGAGCGGCTCCAGCGGAGCCGGACTCAAGTTACGGAGCGCAGGTTGATGCGGTTAAAAGAGCGCGCTAGACTGCGAACCATGGACATTCAAGAAATCGAAAGCGCCATCAGTAAACTGCCACCTGCTCAGGTAGCGGAACTGGCAGCGTGGTTTGAGCAGTTTCAGGCTCAAGTATGGGACACTCAAATCGAACAGGATATACGTAACGGACGCTTAAATTCGTTGCTTGAGGAAGTCGCGCGCGACCTCGCTACTCACGCCAAGTAGCTATGCGATTGAATAAAAACAAAGTACACTTCTGCTGACCTCGCATTCTCTAATTTACCTGGAACGCAATTATGAGTGATCGAAAATATCGTCACCGCGGCTACATGGATAGCAATAGCGACCGAGAGCCGCAAAGATCAAAGCCGCAGCCGCAATCGAAGCCTCCCGATCGTGAAGGGCCACGCTCGCCACGCATGATGGCGTTTGGCCAGACGGTGAAGTGCACCGCGTGTGGAGCGAAAACCGCTACGAGTATTAATCTCGACAGCTCCTGCGAAAAGTGCAACGCAGCTTTGCATACCTGTCGCCAGTGCAACTATTTCGATCCGAGCGCACGCTTCGAGTGTAGTAAAACGATCACTGTAAAAATCGTAAACAAAAACGCGCCCAATACATGCGAACTGTTCGCGCCAAGAACTGTCGTCGAACGCGAAACTTCGTCTGGTCCTCCGACGGATGCTCGCCAGGCGTTCGCGAAGCTATTCAAGAAGTAACATTCAAATCCACAGCAATCATTTCGTCATCAAATCATCATTTGACAATTCCTCATATTCGTTTGATGATGCGCGCCGCACTGCGTAGCTCAACAGACTTCAAAACGAAGCCCGGCGAAGTCACCGATCCTCGCGTCAAGAAGTAAAGACTCTCTCTGTAACGTTTAAGGCACTCCCTGGCCCCAACATCAACCGGCATCCCTCGGTGCCCTCAAACTTCGGGAGGATTAAATGCAAAAATCTGCAAGAAAACTAAACGCAAAAGCTATCAGTGACTTCAGCCGTACTTCTCTTCTGCTCCTGGCGCTTCTGATCCTTACGCCCCTGATCGTGCTCGTCGTAAAAGTTACCGCACAGAGTGGTGGCTCGGCGTTGCTCATCAGCGAGTTTCGCGTGCGTGGTCCTAATGGCGCAAACGACGAGTACATCGAGATCTATAACAACTCTGAATCGGCCCATGTTGTATCGTCATCTGATGGTTCCGCCGGTTACTCAATAGCTGCCTCTGACGGCGTGGCCCGTTGCGTCATTCCGAACGGCACTGTGATTCCCGGTCGCGGGCATTTCCTTTGTGCCAACATCGTCGCGTATTCACTTTCAGCTTATCCGGCCGGCAATGGAACTACAGCAATCCCTGATTCGTCTTTCACGTTCAACATAAACGACAACGCGGGCATCGCTCTGTTCAGTACGTCAATCAGCGCGAACTACAACCCCGGCACTCGGTTTGACGCGGTCGGCTCAACCTCCGAACCCAATGCGCTTTACAAAGAAGGCGTCGGTTATCCGGCCCTGGTACCGTTTTCGATCGACTACGCCTTCTATAGATCTTACTGTCCGATTAGTGTGTTCGGCGCCGATCCGTTTTGTGCGAATGGCGGTTCCGGCATTCCCCAGGACACCGACGACAACGCTCTCGACTTTGTTTTCGTCGATACAAACGGCACTTCCGCGGGCGCGGGCCAACGTCTTGGAGCTCCCGGACCAGAAAATCTCTCGAGCCCGGTAGACAATGGATCCGGAATCGCCCACTCACGACTCGATCCGGCGCAGGCCGACAACGTCTCGCCGAACGTTGCGCGTGAGTTCACTTCCGATCCGCCAAACAACTCAACCTTTGGAACGCTTTCGATCAGACGTACCTGGACCAACAACACCGGCGCGGCCGTAACACGACTGCGATTCCGCGTCGCCGAAATATCAACTTTTCCCTCGGCGTTTGGAGAGTCAGACTTGCGCCCGCGTACGTCAGGACCAGTGGTAGTCACGCGCACCGATGGCTCCACGGTTACAGTACAGGGCACAACGCTGGAACAGCCACCTTCGCAACCAAACGGCGGTGGTTTCAACTCCTCGCTTTCGGCAGCGAACGTAACGCTCGCGCAACCTCTGCCGGCCGGCGCCAGCATCAGCGTGCAGTTTCTAATGGGTATTCAGCAGACCGGCTGTTATCGCGTCGGCATCTTTGCGGAGTCGTTACCGACGGGCGGCAGCGACCTCTTCGTGGTGGGCGGCCACACGGATCTTCCAAACGAGATTTGTCCAGGCGTGCCGCCTCCAAGTCCAACTCCAACGCCGAGCCCTTCGCCCAGTCCGACGCCATGCGAGGGCAATGACACCGACGGCGACGGACTCGCAAATCCCTGCGATCCGGACGACGACAACGACGGCGTGCCTGACGGGCAGGATAACTGTCGCCTCGATTCGAATCCGGGCCAGCGCGATACGGACGGTGACGGTCTTGGTGATCGTTGCGATCCGGACAACGACGGCGATGGTGTGCCGGACGGCCCTGACAATTGTCCGCTCACGCCGAACGCGAATCAGCGCGATTCGGATGACGACGGGATCGGCGATCGTTGTGACAGTGATGACGACAACGACGGCGTACCTGACACTCAGGACAACTGCCAGTTCACGCCTAACGCCGGTCAACGCGATACTGACGGCGACGGCGTTGGAGACAGGTGTGACAGCGATCCAACCGCGAGCCTTAACTGGCATCGTGGAGTGCTGCCGCGCAGTCTCGTGCGTGTTGTAAATCCTGTCTAGGTTGTCTAACGATTAGTGAATGGCGGGCGCGTTGTGGTCCATCGACTTTTCATTCGCGCCTGCCATTTACTTTGGGGTATGTCGATCGTTTGTGCTTTTTGTGCCTTCTTGTGGCGAGAAAAGTATCAAACGTTAAAAGTGCAGTAATAAGCTTCGACCGATCACACCTGTCAATTTATCCTGCGCAACCAAAGCTAATTGACGCCGCAAAGGACCCAGAGGCTTCAAGTGATCCGCAAAGTCCCACGCCAAATCTCTGGCCTGACGCACTTTCCAGATCGCGAGGAGTCGACCCACTTTGCCTGTATCCTCGGCTATTTCTCCGATGATCCCTCCTTCGGCCAGCACTTCCAACGTCGCCGGAAGGACACCCTCGAGGAGGTTGTTAACGTGTTGGAAATCCTGATGCTCCGGTCCGCCCTTTGTCGGAGCAAGGTTTAACTCGGCGTTCGTTTGCAGCAACGCAAGTGACAAATCGTGATTGATGTGGGCATTCATTCCGGCGAGGGCGAATTGTATGCGCTCTATGCCCTGCGTGTGGCGCGCTTCGAACAGTGCTCTCCATGAGCTTGCCGTGTCTTTTCCCGTTAGAAACCCATTCAGCGCCGCAAAATAAAATTCGGCAAAGATCACATCCAGGCGCGTCAGCCACTGCGGATTCCGGAAAGCAGCCGCTGAAGGATCGTCAAGGACTGCTTTTGTCACCATCAGATAGAGCCAGTTGAACCACTTGAGTCCATCTGAGCCAGCCAGAACTGCATCGATAGCGCTCATGACGTCGATGACGTCGCCGATGTCGTCCGGAGCAGCGGTTGTCGTGATGGAAATGAGGGCGAGGTCGGTCGGGTTAGTACTCATTACTTCGACTCCTTTAGTTTGGTGTTGCAGTTTACAGGTAGAAAGAGTAACGCCGCGTACGCTCCAGCCATAGCTTGAACGTTTTGAGGTCCAGGCCGTTCAGGTCTTCGCTGAGCGCCGCGCGAAGACAAATAGCGAGATCGGGATCGATCTTTTCATACTCCGCGAGCCAATCCTTGAAACTCAATTCGTCAGTTGCTTTGTCGGCGTGACGCACGAGCGAAAGCGCACGTGTGCGTTGGGTACACAAAACCGCGAGTTGGGCCATGCAGACCCTGTATGGCCAGTACTTGGCGCCCCTTCGTCCCGCGCTCAGTGGCTGTAGAAATACCGTGAGCTCAACGTCGGGCAACGCAGTCTTCACCAGCCGGTAGGTATTGACGAAACGCTTGAGTGAACGCGGGTTTCCCTCCAGGAGTCCGGCAAGCTGATCGAGGTGCTTTAGTTCATCGCCGGAAATGACGTCCGGATCCACGGTGTTTGAAGTTCGAGCATAGTCGTACTCCGGACGTTTTTCGGTTTCCGCTTCGTTCGTCACGATGCGTTTTTGCCATGACGTGACGGGCGCCTCGAATGGCGGTTCGTTTGGAGATTCCGCCGGATCGAGGAGCGTGCGGACGATCGCGGCGCGTTGTTCCTGAGGCACAGGACGCAACCAGAGTGGGATCTGAAAGATTTTCTCGAGGTAATCCGTCGCCGTTGCCGCTACACCGACTTCGCCGGCCAGTTCAGCATTGTCACCCGAATCGATCAAACCCGGCGCCTTGAATAGAGAACGTGTGACCCAGCGGGGATCGACCGCAGCCACACATACGAAGAGCGGGAACGCAAGCAGCAGATGGACCAGCTTGAGTACTTCGACTACGCGATCAGCAGGACAACGGTCGAGATCGTCGATGTACAGCACTATCCGGCTTACCGCCGGAGGCTCCACGACTTTACCGTCTATTCTTTCGACGTACTCCTGATTCGCCTTCGTCATCAGATCCGAAAGCTTCTTGAAGTCGTTGCGAATCCTGGAAAAGATCGTGAGCTCTTTTAAATAACCGTCGCTCGAGATTCGATCGTCGAGGAACTCATCGAGCAGCGTTCCGGTTGTGAGCCGCGCGAGCTCAGCTCTCTTGCCTTCGACTACTGTCACTGCCGCCGCGTGTTGCGCGAGGAGATCCGATCTTTGTTGCTCGAGCGTATCGAGTGCGAGACGCGCAGTTGCCGGTGCTTGCTGTAGCGCGGTTAGTTGCCTGCTGAGATCGTCGACGACGCGGAGTCGCTCTGCTGCGACCGCGCGAAGTGAAGAAACTGTGTCGTCATGCGCGGCAGTCACCCCATCGATAACGGCTTGTTTGACTTTTTTCTGTTCGTCTTCGAATTCTTTGCCCCTTTGTGCGAACGCGTCGAGCTTTTTGAGCAAAGTGGTCGCGGCCGCGGCCAGGCCGCCAACTGCGGTGACGATCGCGATTACCTGCGCGTAGATATTGGTCTGCATCACCGCCGTTGCGACCGCGATGATGGCAAATACAATCAGGCCGTAAACGATCAGCTTGCGCTGTGCGTTTTTCGCCCGCACCTCGGCGAGCAGCGCGAGTACGCTGTTAGTTGCTTTCGAGAGCTCGGGCTTATCGAGTTTTGTTAACAACAGGTTCACAACAGTCGTCGCCGGGACGCTCTGTACTTCCTTGTCGATCTCGGTCTGTATATTCGCCAGCTCTGTCGCGAGCTTGTCCTGCGCCTCTTTGAGTTCCGTCCGCGCGGTTGCCATTTCGGCCTTCTTCGTTTCCATCTCGCCCGCGATCTTAACGTCGAGCTCCGCGAGTGCTTGCTGCGCCCGTGTCCTTTGAGCTTCTGCGTTCGCCAGGGCAGCCTGCCGAACTTCCAGCTCCTGCTTCGCGCTATCAAGCTGCTTGATGACAGCTTCACTGCGCTTCTTCAACTCTTCGTCGTTCTCATTCGGCACGACACGGAGATTGCGCAGGATGTGATCGACAAACGACGCCGCGAGATTTCCTTCGCTGTAATGCCAGGCATTGAAATCAATCTGCGCGATCTGGCCGTGAAACTTCGAGTCGGCGCCTTCGCTACGGCCAAGCTCGGCGAAAGTTGCGACGCGCTTTCGCAGACGATGCATGAAGAAACTCTTGCCCGACCCCCACGCGCCGAACACGCCAACCGATAGCGGCGTAGCCGTGTTACGCGATGCGATCAAACGCGCGAATGCTTCGACTTCGCGTCCAACGTTGAGCAGATCGCGACCCTCAGGCGCGTCGGTGTTGAAGCCGAGCGAAGGCACCGGATTGGCATTACGCGCATACTCCAGCCACATCTCCTTTTCATCCCGAAACTTGTCCGCCAAATGCTCTGCGAGTTCGAGACACCACGCACGCCGATCAATTCGGAGACGCAGGAAATCCTCCAGGTGATAGCTCGGAATGATGGGATAAGCGGCCATGAAGTGACGAACCGCAAGCGGATTTTCCTTATGCTGTGGGTAAAGCTGCCGGGCTTTCGCGAGTGCGCGCCGGAAAGAGAGTGTCGTGTTGAGCACTTCGGGCAGAGGTTGAGGATAAAAGTAGAGGCCCTTGGTCATCGATTCGGCGCGTACACCGCGCAGGGCGAGATGTGATCGAAGCCATCCACAAAGCGGATCGGCGCCTTCCGTCATCGCGGCGAGCATCGAAGAGAAGGTTAGCGTCGCATTATCGTTCCGGTTCTGCGCGAGTGCCCACTGGTGTGCATACGAAAAGAGTTCCGCGAGCGGTTGCGCAACGACCTCAGTAGTCCGCGTTCCGCTCCGATCGTCGAAGAGGTTTACTGAAACTACGCCCATCTCTGTATCTCCGAAGGTATATGACATGTCACGGCTAAATGTTTCCTGGAAGGCGAACTGTTCAGAGAGAGCAGCCGCGATATGGCCTGAGTAAACACGAAGCGTTCGGAAGATCCTGTTGAAAGCAGGTACGCCCTTACGTTTTGGCGTATCCTACTGGCAATCTGGACCGGGTACAAGGTTAGTCGCACTTGGCATCTTAGACTTTCTGCATGATCGAGACGAGGAGACTGACGAGAAGGTTCGGCGCGAACCGATACGCCGATCACTGTCCTGAGCTGCCGGTGAGTGATATTATTCCCGCCTTGATTCACGCCTCCCAATTGGTTCTCACGTGACGCTCAGCACGTCAACCTTGACTCTGTATCCCCTACTACATTGACGTTCCATTCAAGGGCGCAGCACACCCAATGAGGAGGAATACTATGGCAAAGTCTCACGCTACTAAGATCCTGCTTCTACTATTGACAACATTCTTATGGACCATCACTGCTCAGGCCGCCGCACCCGTGGGCCAGACGATCTGGATACGTGCGTCTGCAAACGGTCTCTTTGTTTCGGCGGATCAGAACCGCGGCACGTGGGCGCCGCTCGTCGCAGATCGTCCTTCCGTCGATGCCTGGGAACAGTTTCAGGTGATCGACGCGGGCGGCGGTTTTATCGCCTTCCGATCTATCGGGACAGGTCTGCTGGTGTCAGCCGATCAAGCTCGTGGAACTTTTGCTCCACTTGTCGCGGATCGTGCGACGATTGGGACATGGGAGCAGTTTACCTGGGCCGATCTTGCAGGTGGCGCCTTCACTCTCCGCGGAAGAGCTACGAACCGTTTCGTTTCGGCTGATCTCAACCGCGGTGCATCTCTTGTATCGGACCGCGCAGCCGCCGGTGCATGGGAACAGTTTACGTGGGGTGTGGCCGGCACTCAGCCGCAACCAGGAGCGCCTCCGGGTTTTTCACGGTTGGTGTGGTCCGATGAATTCAACGGCTCCTCGATAAGCACAGCGAATTGGGGGTTCGACCTGGGCAACAGCGGCTTTGGTAACAACGAGCTTCAGAACTACACCAGCAGAGCAGAGAACGCGCGGATACAAAATGGAATGTTGGTCGTCGAGGCGCGTCGAGAGAATTTGGGCGGAAGTGCCTTTACCTCGGCTCGCTTGAAGACGCAGGGGAAACAATCTTTCGGTATAAACACGTGGGTCGAAGCTCGCATCAACGCGCCCGAAGGTCAGGGAATCTGGCCCGCTTTTTGGATGCTCGGCAACAGTATCAGTACGGTTGGCTGGCCCTCGTGCGGAGAGATCGACATCATGGAGATTCAGGGTCAGAACCCGTTCAGAAACTTCGGCACGATTCACTGGGCCGACGCGGGTGGGCAACACGTCTCGTTTGGAGGAATTTTTAATTCGTCCAATTCGCTCTCCGCCGGATTCCACACGTTTGCGATTTCGCGCACCGGGAGTTCAATCAAGTGGTACGTCGATCGAATCCAGTATGCGGAGGCAAACATTTCGGGCGGAGTGAATAGCACCTCCGAGTTTCAGGGTCCGTTTTTTATCATCCTTAACGTAGCTGTGGGTGGAAACTTTGTCGGCAGTCCTGACGGCAGCACTGTGTTTCCGCAACAGATGCAGGTTGACTGGGTGCGGGTCTGGGGCAACTGAGAAATTGCGTGGCATTCAGGAGCGGTTACTGCGCTGGAACCGAATACTTGATCAAGTGGTCGCGCGCGATGACAAAGAGTTCGTTTTTGTCGTTGAACACCATTCCGAATGCCACGCCTTTCAAATTGATCGTCGCCAGGTATCGTCCATTCGGATCAAAAACCTGGATGCCTTTTATATCGCCGACGTAAATGCGTCCGTATCCATCGACGGCGATCGAATAGGGAGCACGAAGTTGGCCCGGTTGGTCACCGGCACTGCCAAATCGATTTATAAACTTTCCGTCGCGGGCAAACTTGAAGATTCCATTGTTGAAAGTGCCGAGCGCGTAGATGTTGCCTGAGCCGTCAACCGCTACTCGCGTATTCAACTCTGAGTCGCCGCTCGCGTTGCTGATCGCTGCGGGAATAGTGCGGACAACTTTTCCATTTGCGTCAAAAGCGACGATGTCGTCTCGATTGCTCTGCCATGCAGCTACTAATCCACCATCGACTGTAGCCGTAACGTCGTCGAAGCCGGATCGTTCGTAACCCACTTCACCAAGCTTCTCACCCGTTTCGCCGTGATATCGGTTGATACGTCCGCCGTGTACAGCGTAGACCGTGCTTTTACGATCGGCGGCAAGCCCGCGAAGAATTGTTTTTCGATCGCCGATACTCCATTGAGTAAGAAACTTGCCCGCCGGATCAAACGCTTGAATACGCCCGCCCATGTATTCGCCCACATAGATCCGTCCGTTACCATCGACGGCGATACTGCGCGCGTCGGTAAACATGCCCGGACCGATTCCTTCGCTCCCGAATTCGAGTAAGACATTCGCGAAGCTGTTTTTACTTTCCTTGTTTGGAGCAGACGGACGGCTGGGAGTAGCGGGCTGCGGCTTAACTGTGCGACTTACCGAGTAAAACGCCGGCGCGAGTACGCCGACCGCGGCGAGACCGACGACGATTAAAACGGCGAGAGGGATCACCATCAGCAACCATGCCCACTTGGGGAACTTGCCACCGGAAGAAAGTCCGAGGTTGATTCGGACTACTTGCGCAGGTTGTCCGGCGAGTTCATTAGGTGCGATCAACTGGCTATGACAATAATCACAGCGTACGGTTGCTTTTGTGGGAGTAAGATCAGGGGAACGATCGTAGGTTACGGGCGCGCCGCATTTTGGACAGTCGAAAGTTTTCAGCATATCTTCCTATTCACATTTGGAGTGCGGCGGCTTGACGCCGCTTTGTTTTTCAGTGTGCGTGTTCGAGACTAAGGCGGCGTCAAGCCGCCGCACTCCAAATGGAAAATGGCAGATGATAAATGGAAAATAGCCACGGAGGAAACAAAATTGAATTCGCAACGCGGTGAATACACGATCAGCACCGATCGTTCCCGCCTGGACATCGATCTTATCCACGACTTCATCAGCAATCATTCATATTGGGGAACCGGTCGCGCGCGCGAAGTCGTGCAACGCTCGATCGATAACTCGCTGCCGTTCGGCATATACCACAATGACGTGCAGGTGGGATTCGCCCGAATCGTGACCGACTACGCCACGTTCGCGTGGGTGGCTGATGTTTTTGTGTCGCCGGAACACCGCGGGCACGGCTTATCGAAGTGGCTCATGGAAGTTGTCATTGCTCATCCTCAGTTACAGGGATTTCGGCGTTGGGTATTAGCGACCAAAGACGCGCACGGATTATACGAGCGATTTGGTTTTATCCCGCTGCACCGTCCTGAGCGTTGGATGGAACGCCCGGATTCCAAAATGCAAGAGGCTCCGGATTACTGGCAGCCGTAAACAAAAACCTCAATTGCCCTGTATCGTCTCAGGAGTGACAAGTACCTTATACTCAGCTCATGAACTGGCAGGAAAACATAATTACGAACAGCGCCGATATCCGGAACCTGCTGAACGAGACACGGACCATTGCAGTGCTCGGTATCAAGACTGAGGATCAGGCAGGGCAGCCGGCATTCTACGTCCCGAGTTACCTGAAGAACGCCGGGTTTCAAATTATTCCCGTGCCCGTTTACTACCCCCAGGTGACGCAAATACTTGGGCAACCGGTCTTTCGCCGGCTCGTCGATATTCCGATCGATATCGATCTCGTCAATGTCTTTCGCCGATCTCAGGAAGTCCCGCCTCACGTCGAAGATATTTTGGCGAAGAAACCGAAGGCGGTCTGGCTGCAGTCCGGAATTCGCAACGATGCCGTAGCCGAAACACTCGCGAAAGCCGGGATCAAAGTTGTTCAGGATCGCTGTCTCATGGTCGATCATCGCTACCTGGTAAGATAAGTCTCCACTTCGCGAATCCGTATCTATCATGCGTGGTCTGATTTCAGTATTCGTATTGATTGTGCTGGTAGTCTCGAGTGTGCCCGCGCAACAGTCACCCGCAGCTCGTTATCAAATGCCGTCTGCGCGTAACGATGGCTGGCAAACCGCGAACGCAGACTCAGTTGGCTTTGATTCAATGCGGCTTGCGACACTGACGCAAACGATTCGCAGTTGGCCCGAGTTAGGAGTGCACGCAATTCTCGTCGAGCGCAACGGCCGCTTGATCTTCGAAGAGTACTTCGAAGGGTTCGACGAACGCTGGGGAATGCCGCTTGGCCGCGTCGCTATGACGGCGGAGTCGAAACACGATCTCAGATCCATCACAAAAAGCGTTGTCAGCGCTCTTATCGGGATCGCACATGCCGAAGGCTTGATTAAGTCTTTGGATGAACCGGTCGTGAAGTGGTTTCCTGAGTATCCTGAACTCGACACCCCGGAGCGGCGACGCGTCACGCTCGCACATGCACTCTCGATGACTTCCGGTTTCGACTGGAACGAAGACGTGCCTTACAACGATCCGCGCAACGACGAGATTCGCATGACGCGTGATTCGCAGCCGCTACGCTATGCATTAGGACGTCGGTTTGCCGTCGTTCCCGGTTCAGATTTCAAGTACAACGGTGGACTGACTCAAGTGCTGGCGGCGGTGCTGGTGCGCGCGACGAAGCTGTCGCTTCAGGAATATGCGCGTACCAGGTTGTTTGAACCACTCGGCATCACGGACGTCGAATGGGTTGGTGATCTTGCCGGCATGCCTGCGGCTGCGTCCGGTCTGAGATTGCGCGCGCGCGATCTCGCGAAATTCGGGTCGTTGTATCTGAATGGTGGGAAGTGGAATGGCAAACAGGTTATCCCGGCGAGTTGGGTAGACCTTTCCACACGCCGGCAGTTCCGATTTCGCCCACGCACGGGAGTTGATAGCGGAGGCGAATTCGGATACGGATATTTCTGGTGGTATTCGTGTTATCCCTCAGCCGCTGGTCTGATCGAGGCGCGCACGGCTGTCGGCAATGGCCAGCAGCGCATCTTCGTCCTTCCGACACTCAATACAGTCGTGACCATTTTTGCCGGCCGCTATAACGACTTCACAACCGGCAACACGCTCGGCCGCAGAATTTTGATGGAACACGTCATTCCGGCCATCAAAACCGGCGTTCGAACCGGTTGTCCGGGTGCTTAGATTAACGGCGGATTCTTTCGTCTCTCGACAATGTGAAAACAGGGTAAGAGCAGGAAGACCCTATTGCCCTTGAAGGCCTGCTCTTACCCCTGGAGCCGCGGCAGCCAAACCCTCCGCGAACGTGCGGGCACGCGGAGGTTCCGGCGGCCTCGCCCTGTCTTTTAGAAATTGCTAATGGGTCGAACTTCTCGGAAAGAGTCGTGTGCTAATCTGGAATCGAAAAGTATGGCACATTAGTTATCCTGTAGATTATATTCAAGAGCGATGTATTCAACTTTCCTTAAAACTGATCTACCGGGCGGGCGGATTCTATTGGCAATCATCGTTTTCCTTCTTATCGGAAGCGTCTGCGCGTTAATCTTGATACTTTACAAGAACCTGCCGCCGGATCTGAGGGACAAAAGTAAGAAGGATTTGTAGACAAACAAAAGGGTAGTGTCCTAATCTGATCTGAGATTCAGAATTGGAAGTTTGGCACACTCTTTGTCCGGTGATGTCTGCAACACCTGACATTGAAAGTTCGTTGAGCGAGTCAGTGCTTTCATATTAAGGCCTCCATACCGGGCGAAGGAGGACCTAAAAACAATATGAAAACACGTTGGAGATTGGTTAGGGCAATCGAAATTGCTCTGTTGTGCGCAAATCTCTTTCTGGAAATATTGAGATTGCGTTGTCACTTCTAAAACCAATGCGGGCGTTGTTGGGATGCAACGCCCATTTTCCTTTCAGAACCAAAAGGCGGGTCTGGGCATTCCGGCCTTTCGTTTAATCGCCGCCACAATGACGCGGGGCAAGATCTAGGATTGTTCGCGTTTGAATCTCTTCGGCAGATCCTGTTTATCATCGATCAGCACTTCTACCCTGACACGCGCCAGCCTCGCGTAGACCAACGGGACTAGCAGGTTAGGTTCGCTGTGTCCATGCTCGCACTCACCACGCGAGCGGGCGTTATCGCATGGCCCAATAGTGCCGCGATCTCGGATTGACTATCTCAGATTAGGACACTCCCACCCGAAAGACTTCTGGTGACAAATGCCACATGACGGTGGTATAGTCCACGCCCACAACTCTCCTACAAGTGCGGCTAAGGAAGTTACTCTTTACTTAAGGGAAAAACTTTTCCAAGGGGTGAACTATGACCAAACCAAGGGCTTTAACCGGCCTGCTTACTGCCGTGGTCTTTTTGGTGCTGGGTTCGTCGGTTCGCGCCGATGTCGTTCACGCAGACATGTACCTCGAGAAACTGTTATTTGCGGAAAGACACAATCTAACCGTACTTGACAGTCAAGGTGTGGAATCGGGGTATCTCTATGCAGGGCATTTCGAGAACAACAACGGCAAGCATCTCGGATTCACCATGACTTCGGTTCATCGCGGCCCCACCCTGGGGATCGTTAGACCGAAAAATCCAAGTGTCTCGGAGAATCCCGAACCTACCACAATGGTTTTACTGGGCACCGGCCTTGCAGCAGTAGCCGGAATCGCACGAAAGAGACGCCGGCGAGACACATTGTAGTTCGTGTTCCGCCAACCCATTAACCAAACTCAAAACCCAGCGCCACGAAAAAGGTGGCGCTGGGTTTTTCTTTAATTAGCACCCACGTTCTACCAGCGCCACGTCACGCTATAAACTTCCGCCAACTGATCGAGATTTGCTCTCAGTGCCGACCACTCGTTCAGCGCCTGCCCCGTCAGCCCACGTCGACCCATGAAGTTATTAATGCGAGCCGCGCGGTCGAGTACTGCCTGCACGTCCGCTGCAACTGACTTACGGTCGTCGAAGCGATCGTGAAGCCGTTTCACTTCCTGATCAAACTCTCTGACGAAAGCGTTGATGTCATCTTCGCGATTCGTATCGTCAAGACGACTACGATCGAGTGCGCTGTCCAAACTACTCCGAAACCTGCCCGACTGTTGTTCGATGCGATGGAGTATCTGCTCAACTTCCTTATCGCTTATCCGGTAAGGCAGTCCAACTGGTGTTGCCGTGACTACTGTTGTTGGTCCAACTACCGCCACGCCCTCCCAGCGCCAACTGACGCTGTAAGCTTGCGCCAAATCGTTGAGACTGCCGCGCAAGGTTGACCAGTCATTTTGCGCTCGCTCGCCGAGCGGCTGGCGCCGCATGAACTGGTCGAGGGACGCAGCACTATTAAGCACTGCTTCGACGTCTGCGGCGACCGACTTGTTATCGTCAAAACGATCGTTAAGCCGTTTGGTCTGTTCGTCAAAATTCTTGATAAATGCGTTGATGTCGTCTTCGCGATTCGTGCCGTTGAAACGGCTGCGATCGAGCGCCGCGTCCAGGCTGCGGCGGAAATTGTTTGCCTGATTTTCGATTCGATTAAGAATCTTTTCTACCTCTTTATCGCTTATTCGATAAGGCTGCCCGACCACCTGTGCCTGTGCACGCGACGCAGCTCCTAAACAAGTGATTACAAAAACAAGTGCTATCAAGCTCTTCATTCTCATTTGTGCTCCGCCCTATGATTCCGATTCGACCTCTCGCCGTTAGTTAAGCGGGGCCAAAAGAGGTCTGGAGCAAACACCGTACCTGATTACATGGGAATTTTGCAGGAGGTTTGCGCTAAGGAGTGATTAGTTTTGGTTCAATACCGTACACAGATTGTCTCGAAGTTTGTGGGCCGAGCGTTTGCCGGTCGTGAAGTCGTTATAACGACCGGCAAACATCGGCAGTCAAAATCGGCGTTCGCGCCGGCTGTCCGGCGCATAGGGTCCGTCGAATCCGTGCGAACTACTTTGCTGTCAGAAATACATCCCACGCCCAACGACCAACGGACGTGCCTGCCAGGTTGTTGACTTTAGCTCGATATCGAAACTGGTTTCCGTATTGGTCCGTCTGTTTGGATACCTTGTGTTTCAGGTCGAACGTTGCCACTCCGAGTTCCGCTAACGTGTGTAATTCAGATGGCTCCGAAATGCCATCGTGATTAGTGTCCCGCCAGAGACGTAAAGAAGTGGAGACTGCATCCGTTGCCGTTATCAGTCCGTCACCGTTACCGCCGTTCTCCGGCTTATCATATCGGGCAAGGGCAAGGAAGCCGTTTCGTTCTTCACCGGATGGCGGCTCAGGCTGTGCGGTAAAGTTTCCAAATAGTTCCTGACCATTATCAATGGTGCCATTACCATCAAGGTCGAGAACCAGAAACGCCTCATCGGAGTTTGCCGCGGTCCATGAAACCTTTTCGTCTTCGCCATCGCCGTTGTGATCAAAGAAAACGCCGTTCTCGCCGCTCGTCAGGTTAAAACCGTCACCTGCTATATCGACGATTATTGGCGAAATCGCTTCGCACTCGCACGAGACAGGACTCTGAGCTTGTCCATCCCCGCAAATTTCAGGTTGACACGAAGAAAATCCGCACAGCCGGCCGAAGTGATGAGTGATTGGCGGCCTGGTTGCGAGTTGACAAGCGTCGTTGGAATTGACGATTTGTTGATAGGTAAGTTGAGTCCACTCGGTCGTATTCCCAATTGCAACCCATTCGGGTTCGTTGAATGTTGGGAAGCACCTCACGCAACTGCTGAAGACTAAGCCCCCGAGTGCCTTGTTCATGCCGGAATCGGTGATCACAACGGTTAATGGTGAACCGACGGTCCAGTGAATGTCGGTGCTGACTGATTTGGTAGTGGGGGTTGGGTTCGTGTTAACAGTACAGCCGTTAGTTCCGAGTGCCGGCCCGAATGACGGCGCTTGAAAGACCCACGTGCTGCCGCAATGGGCAGCGATGCTGATTGCAATTCCAATAATGAAAGCGGTGGCCGATAGTGCAAAGATCAGTTTTCGGTTCATTGCTGACCTCCATTCCCGGCTTTTTGGTCACGTTGTTTCTGCTGAAACTTGATTCGCGCTTTCTTGATGCCGGCTAAGAAGCGTTTATCTCCTTCCTCCATTCCGTCCGCGAAAACAGCCGCGGCGAGCGAGACGGCTTCTCCCTCCATGATTGCGCCCAGAGACCAGGTGAAGGTCTTCAGACTATGCGGCGGGATGATGACGACCGGATTGTCTTCCTGCAACAACCCGTCGATTCGCAGGCCGCTGTAATTACTTTTGCCTGCGATAAAATCCAAAGCCATTACAGCTTGATCGCGATTGTTGGTTACGTCGATGGCGAGCGCCGCTTCCGGCGTACCTTCGTTTACCAGGCTGACGCCCGCTATTTTCAGACCCTTGATATCGGATTTGACTTCGGGCGTAGCTGTTACTTTATTTGCCCGGTAAGTGCGGCCGTATTCGTTTTTCTGAGACGTTGAAGTCTGAGTGTAAATACCTGCTGCTATGCCGGAAGAAAGGACGAGGATCGAGGTCAGGAGAAATAGACTCCTGAAAGTGCTTTTGTTTTTCATTACTTACTCCTTGATGGTTGAAGGGGAGCTAATCCGGGCTATTTAAGAGGTGTGAGGTCGTTGAAAGGACGAACTATAGCAATCACGGACGTCAGCCACAAGAAGGCACAGAATCGGCGGACATTTCGGGATGGAAGCCGAATCACTGCCGGATAATCTGCTCGACGAGAAGCACCGGCTCGAGCTGTTCGCCAATTCGAATGTTGCCGAGCTTGATGACGCAGAGCTCCAGGGCCTCACCCTGCTTCCAGTCGTGTTCCAAAAGTTCTTTTCGCACGGCAAGCCAGTAGTTCTCGGCGCCTTCTGTGAAGAGCAGTTCTGTTTGATAAGGCGCTGTGTAAAACTCCGGCGCTCCGGCGAATTGGTTTGCCCAACTGACAATAACCTTCCGCTTGTCGTCGACGAGCGGCCTCTTCTTCCCGCTGTAAACAACCTTCACGCGAGAGGGAAATAGTTCACCATGCACAATTATCTTCAGGTCTTTGTTGCCTTCTGCGCCCCGTTCGGCGAGAGGAGCGCGAAACGTTTCCGGCAGCAGGGTGGTTAGTTCCCGCAACATGCGTGGCTGGTAGTCAGCTACCGTCCTGGGCTTCTTCTCGCCTTGACCGTAAGTAATTGTCGCTCCGATCAGCAACAGCATGAATAAGCCAGACCGAGTTTTCATCCGACACCTCCGAGATACACACGCATACGCCCTCCCCGCAGGCAAGTCAAGATTTCAAAACTGATCATGCCGGTTGGGGTGACGAAAGTCTTGCTATTCCCTCTGACTGGGCGTATTCTGCCGCGCACTCGATCAAGGCGTGCGGCCTCACTTTGTAAACTCACAAGCGGCTAGTCACTCCTTTGCATCACTCCCCGACATTCTCACGCGTGCCCAGATGGGACTCCCGGAATTTAAGTCACAAACCTAACCAACAATAGACCGTTTCACCAAGGAGGTCGTGATGATCAGAGTTCTGTTTCTCAACTTAGCACTCGTGTTTGCTCAAGCCGGACCTGGAGTGATGATGACTCTAACGATACCGCTGCGCCAGGTACGCCCTTACCCAACCTTGCTGATGAAGCTCGGAGTCGCGCCGGTGCCGACCGATCTTACGCCGTCTGATTCTTCCGCGTTCGCGACAGCAATCACGAATTCAGTCGGCGGCGACACAATCACACTCACCGCGGGCCAAACCTACACCGGCCCTTTCACGCTCAAGAGTGGGCTCACTTCAACAGTCACCATTCGCTCGTCGGCCCACGCGTCACTGCCTGCCGACGGCCAGCGAGTTACCAGCAGCGATCGATCGAACATGGCGATCATCGTTTGCGGCAGTTTCAACAATCAACAGTGCTTCTCAACTACCGGCAACGACGCCGATAACTGGCGTCTCACCGGTCTCGATATGCGCCAGGCAAGTGGCGTTATCAACGACCCGGGGATGGTCCAGTTCGGAAGCTCGTCGGAAACCACCTCCGCGAACACTCCAAACAACATCGAGCTTGATCATAACTGGATTGAAGCGAGCCAGGCCGGCGCGGTGCGCGGCGTCTTCGTCAACGGCCGCAATATCGACATCCACGATAATCACATCAGTGGATTTCGAAGAGCCGGGATTGAGTGCCAGGCAATCCTGCTGGTTGGCGGACCTGGACCAGTGACGATCGACAACAACTACCTCATGTCCATGGGCGAAGTGTTTCTGAGCGGCGGCACCGGCGCAGGCATTCTCCCCGGCGATCTCACTTTCACGCGCAACTACCTGGAGTCGCCGCAGAAATACAATCCCTGGAATACGGCCGCATTCGACACAAACGATGTCGAAACAGCTACCAATGTCACTTGCTCCTCGAGCAATAGGACAGTCACGTGTACCGGTCATGGTCAATCCGTTGACCCGAATACGATCCGAGTGATAAAGCTCACCTCGGGGCCACAATCCGGCGAGATCCGCACCGTTTACGGCGTGCCTGACGCAAACACGCTCACCATCGAAATTGCATTCAGTGCGAACCAGAGCGGCGCTTCAGCTACTATCTACCGGCCGTGGACGGGTTACAAAAACAACCTGGAGTTGAAGTATCTCGCAGGAACCTCAAACCTGATCGAGGGCAACGTTCTTGATGGCGCGTGGCTCATGGGCCAGGATGGCGCCGGCCTGGTGCTGACGGTTCGTACCCAACAGGGAGCGACGCCGACTGCCACCATCAAGAACACGACGATTCAGTACAACTGGTTCCGCCGCTTCAACCAGTTTTTGAGACTGCTGTCTCCTGACGACGAGGGTGGCGGAGGCGTGGCCATGGAGGATGTTGTAATAAAGCACAACCTGATCGAGCCGGCGTATCAATTCTCAGGGAGCGGGCTTCAATTCGGTGGTCCAACGGATACGATCAGATGGGCTGTGTTCAATGGTGTGTCGTCGACTACACACGGGACGGATGTGTGGCTTCAGCACAACACGACCTACTCCACCAAAAACATGGCGACGATCATGTTATTCGACGGTAACACCAGCGGTGACTGGATCAATTTCAAAGCCGAAAACAACCTCTTCGCCCTCGACAATACCTTTGGAGGTTTCTTCGCCAGCGGCGGTGCAACCGGAACCACCGCGCTCGATGCGTGGTGTAACGGCTCCGGAAACTACAGCGCGGTTAACAACACGTTCCAAAATATGAGCACTACCGGCTATCCGACCGGAACTTTTTCGGAAACGAGTGCTGCTGGTTTCGGCTTTAACAGCGTCGCAAATCTCGACTTCAAACTGACCAGCGGTTTGTATCGCGCAGGCCAGTCACGCCAGGCATCGGATGGCACCGATCGCGGCGCCGATATCGACACTCTCTCGACGAAGATTGGCGCCAGTAGTAATGCGTATGCGACGGCAACGATCAACGCCATTACCGGAAACTGGTCCGGCAGTCCCGCAACGCTGTTGGCAAAGGCAGGATCGTTTACCGGTTCGGGCAGCACGGGAAACCAGTCAGTGACGGGGGTCGGATTCCAGCCAAAGGTTGTGTTGTTCCGTTACAACATGGCGACAAGTACCGGTTCGCACGCCGATTCAGTCATAGGGTTTGGTGTTGGAATATCGTCGAGCGATCGCAGGACTTTCGGGTGACTACTCGAACAACAACGTCAGCACTTCGTCACACGCAGCGTGGAACCAGGACGCTTACGTCATCTACACGCCAAGTGGCAGTTCGCGTGCCGATTTCGTCTCAATGGACTCGGACGGTTTCACGATCAACTGGGTGACCTCCAGTCGATGGTGGTCCAGTACCTTGCACTTGGCGGCGATGCCGTCACGCATGTTAAAACCGGTTCCGCGGCTGCAAAGACGACTACCGGAAACCAGGCGTACACGGGCCTGGGTTTTCAGCCGACTGCTTTGCTTGTGTGGGCCGGGAAGTTTTCTACTACGCCTCTCGATCAATCTACGAACGGCAATGGACTTGTTTGGGTTTGCGAGCAGTTCCAGTGCTCGCGGGATGGTCGCATGGCGTAACCTGAACGGCAGCAATCCACAAGTCGCCAAACATCGACAATCGACGCAGCGCATCCTCAGCACGACGACGACGTTCACGGAAGCCGACTTTGTCTCGTTTGACTCAGACGGGTTTACGTTGAACTACACGACTGCTGGAGGAAATGCTGACGTCTTTTACTACCTCGCTATACGTGGACCACAGTTCAAAGTGAGTTCATTCAATCAGCCTGCGTCGACGGGCAACCAGTCGTTGACTGGCGCGGGTTTCACGCCCAAGGCGTCGATCATGATGTCAGCCAACGATGTGTCGGCGTAATAATGACGCTGCACAAGCGCACGCTCGAGCCAGCTTCGGTTGGGCCACCGGAACGAGTGCGCGGGCCAGCTTCTGGATCGGAGAAACTGACAACGTCAGCCCGACGGTTGCGCACCGCAATCTCGATAGCACGAAGCTGATAAAGATGATGACGGAAAGCGCTTCGCCGACGGTGAACGCTGCCGCCGATCACGTCAGCTTTGATTCAGATGGACAAACAATCAACTGGACCACCGCGGATGCCACGGCAAGACAGATCATAGTGCTGTGGATCGGGTGAGGAGTGTTCCCAGGGCAAATGAGCGGCGGGAAATCCTGATGGTTAGGTACTCAGGATTTCCCGCTGTCCAAAATATCGTTTTCAGATCCACCAAACCGTCCGACCTAAACTTAACAACTCTTAACAAATTTTTGCTTGGCTGGGACTTGTAGGCAGTCTAAACTGCCGCCATGCTAACCGACTTCTTCTACGCGTTTCGCACGCTGCGCAAGAGCCCTGTATTCACCATTACAGTTATCATCACGATCGCACTGGCAATCGGCGCCAGCACTGCAATCTTCAGCGTCACGAACGGCGTGCTGCTGCGGAAACTTCCTTACAAGGATCCGGAGCGGCTGGTCCTGACCCGCAGCGACATGCAGAAGCGGAATGTTAAAGACTTTCCCATTTCCAATGTCGACTTTCTTGACCTTCGCAACACCGCGAAAAGCAATTTCGAGGACTTCGCCGCCGTCAGTACGTTTCGCGCCACGCTTCCGGCGTTGGACGGAACGCCCGAGCGGGTCCGCATGGCCGCGGTATCGACCAACTTCTTTCAAATGATGGGTGGCTCGATTATCGCGGGCCGAGATTTTCACGAGACTGATGGAGCGCCACAGCCTGCGCCCCCGGCGGCGCCCGCCGGCAATGCCGCGCCCGCAGCAAATGCGCCACCTCCGCTACCGACGATGGTGATTCTGAGTAACGAATACTTCCAACAGCGCTTTGGCGGCGATCGATCGATAATCGGGAAGACTCTTCCCGTGGCCGCCGCGTTTGGACCACCACCAACCATCGTGGGCGTCCTCGCGCCGGGTTTTGAATTGCTGTTTCCGCCGAAAGCGAACATGGAACAGTTTCCGAGTATCTGGATTGCCGCGCGTATTCCGTACGACGTAGCCAATCGCAACAACGTGCAGTGGCGCGTTATCGGCCGGCTCAAGCCCGGCGCCGCGATGGCCCAGGCCCAAGCCGAAGTTGAAACCATCTCGCAAAAAATTCGCGACGAAAACACGATCGCCAAGACCGCCGGTCATTTCTTCCAGCTCGTGCCGATGAAGCAGCACCTCGTGGACGAAGTTAGACCTGCGATCCTGGCGCTCATGGGTGCGGTCATCTTCCTGTTGCTGATTGCGTGTGCAAACGTGGCGAACCTGATGCTGGTGAGAGCTTCGTCGCGCGAGCGAGAACTGGCTGTTCGCGCTGCGCTCGGCGCCGGCTGGTGGCAACTCGTTCGACAGACACTCGCAGAGGCGATCGTCTTAGCCGCTCTCGGAACAGCGCTGGGAGTTGGGCTTGCGTATTTAGGTATTCACCAACTGCTCTCGATCGCGCCGGAGAATCTGCCGCGTTTGAATGCGATCAGCATTGATAAGCAAGTGTTGGGATTTGCGATATTGGCGGGGCTGTTGTCTGCCATGCTCTTTGGAGTTATTCCTGCTCTGCGTACCGCGAAGCCAAATCTCATGGACACATTACGCGCTGCGGGGCGCACCGGCGCGCTCAGTGCTGCCGGGCTGCGTAATGCTGTAGTCGTAGTGGAAGTTGCGCTTGCGTTTGTACTGCTGATTGGCTCGGGGTTGATGTTCCGCACCTTCGTCAACATTCAACGTGTGAATATGGGGTTTGACCCGCAGGGCCTACTGACGTTTCAACTACTCGGCAACATCGGCGAAACACCTGAGGCAGCGGCGACCTTCAAGCGCCAGCTTCGCGAGCAACTCGATGCGCTCCCGGGTGTGAATAGTGTGACGGCGTCATTCCCGTTGCCGCTCGCCGGCGGGTTCAGTCCGGTGCGCTGGGGCGGAGCCGAAGCTCAAAACGATCCGAGTAAGTTTCAGGCTGCTGATCTTCAGATCGTTCTGCCCGGTTACTTCGAAGCGATGGGCACGAAACTTCTGGCCGGACGAACGTTTACACAGGAAGACAGCACGCCTGATCGGAACCTGCTCATAGTTGATCAGGCCCTCGCGGCAAAGGCATTTCCAAACGAGTCTGCGGTCGGCAAGCGGATACTGTTTCGCGTTCGCACGCCGGAAGCTCAATGGGGAGAGATCATTGGCGTGGTGGCCCATCAGCGCAACACGTCTCTGGTTGAACCAGGCCGAGAGCAACTCTACGTCACGGATGGATATGTAAATCACCAGGCTGCTTCGTGGTGGGCACTGCGCACGGATGGCGATCCTTCGGCGCTGGCAGGCTCGGTGCGTGAAGTTGTACGCAACCTGGGCAAGGAGACATTTATCAACGAGATGCAGCCGATGGACACGCTTGTGGTCCAGGCCCAGGCGCAAACACGTTTTTCGCTCCTGCTGATCGGAGTTTTCTCGACGATTGCAGCCCTCCTTGCGGGCGTGGGTTTGTATGGCGTGCTTGCTACTTCGGTGCGGCAGCGAACGGCGGAGATTGGAGTTCGGATGGCACTGGGTGCGGCCCCCGCACGGATCTTTAGGTTGATGGTAGGGAAGGGAATCTATCTCAGCGTGATTGGGATTGTGATCGGCCTGCTCGCCTCTTTTGCGTTCACGCGCGTGCTGGCGAGTATGCTGGTCGAGGTCAAGCCGACGGATCCGGTGACGTTCGTCTCGGTGGCGGTGCTGTTCCTGGTGATCGCGGTTATGGCCTCCTGGCTCCCCGCGCTGCGGGCAGCGGGGCTGGACCCGACGACAGCGCTGCGGAACGAGTAGTGGAGGATGAAGCAGGAGCAATGAAACGATTGGTTAAATCTACACGAAAACGTAGCCGTAAACGTGATCTCTTCGCGGAACTGAGCGAAGGGATCAATGCTGTCTCTGACGCACGGACAGGCAAGCGAACACTGCGAACTCACTCCATGGAATTCAAACCAGCGCCCACTCACAATCCGAGCAATCCACGCATGTTATAATATCCGGCATGGTTGAGGATTCGAAGAATGAACAAATCAGAGTCAGGGTCATTCGAGGGTTGCCGGAGCCACCGGATAATGAGTGGTCAATGACCTCTCCTGAAGAGCGGATTGAAGCGGTGTGGACGCTGACCGAGCTTTGTTTGAACTGGAACCAGCCCTCAGACAGTGAACCAAGACTTCAAAGAACTCTTACTCGCCTTCAACGAGCACAACGTTGAATACCTGATCGTTGGTGCTCATGCCTTGGCAGCTCACGGGCACGTACGTGCGACCAAAGACTTTGGGGCACCTTTGAGTGATTTAACGGTTAATGATTTGAGTAGAGTTATACCTGCTACGAAAGGCAACTAATCAAACCATGAATAGAACAAGTCAGGAAGGGTGGCTTGCCCCCGCTCATCCATCAGCGGGGGCAAGCCGCCCTTCCTGACTTGTTCTGTTTCTGCGGGCTGTGGCTTCTCTTAACTCCGGCTACTCGTAACTCTGATTCCAATTCACCAGGATTTCCGGGGCGCGCGTTGATAAGCTCGCGTGTAGACAATCAACACTATTGACGCTGCGATTAATAGCGGTGAAGAGTACACGCCGGGCATAAACTCTCGCATGTAAACTGAACCGGCGATGTGGAGTAATCCATTCAGCAGCATGAAGACTGCAAATACATGAGATATCGGACGCATGGCCCATCGTCCTTTCCAAACAAAGAACGACGCCGCGATTAGCATGACGATCGCGAAGATTAACAGCGAGAGCCAGACGTCAAAGGTGAAAGTCGGCAGTAAAAGCTGCGGATACTTCTCGCGTAGTGCGAGAACAGTTGGGTTGTACCACTCCAGAAAACCCGTCAACGCCTCGTCTGCAACGTGCACCGCGAGCGCAACACACAGAGCCATCCACGCCAGCCAGTGATGACGCCGCAGACGACTTCGGCGATCAATGTTCAACGGCCTCTTCCGGCGGCTGATTGCGGTTGCAACTTCAGTAAGTCGTTGATTCGCTGGCGCACTGCGGTGGTAAGCATCCGCACTTGTTCCGAACTGTAGTTAGCTGCGCGAAATGCGTCCTGTACCTGCCGGTCACTCAGCCGCGAAAGCAGTCCGCCAATCCATTTGGCATCCGCAATGGTTATATTGCGCATGAGATCGCCATTCTTGCCGTCATAATCCAGGCGGACCGTGTTGCCTTCAACCTGATCGATGAACGCATCATTCACATAATCATCAGGTTCGTTGCGGCTGCCTTTGATGCTCTTGAAAAATGCAATCGGCGACTTCTGCCCACCAGTTTTTCCAAACGTTGTCCCCAGATCGCTGACGATGTAGTGCAGCTCGTTACGGTTGCCGTTTCTCACTGCAAGGACCTTGTTGTTCGCGTCTTTGAGATCCCAGTTCTCCATCAGGGCCATTAACACTTTCAATCCCTGCAACTCGCGTTTGCCGGCGAATGGGTTTTCAATCCAACGCCATTCGTCAAGACGTTCAACGTCATCGGGTCGTGCTTCCAGACGGACATTTTCAAACGTTCCTTTACCTTCGATGGTAAGACGCGGCACCAGATAGTTGATCTCGGTGACATATCCAACAGCCCAAACAAGTCTTACTGCGGCAGTCTCGCTTTGCGCTTCTTTTCCCAGCTTGGCCACCCATGTCCGGCCTCGTCCATCCTTGACACGATATTTCGTGGAGTAGCCGCCTTTCTCTTCCTTGATAAAGGTCACCCGGCTGACATCGGGTTTCATTGCAGCGCCGCCTGGTCCAAGCAGAAGATCCCGAGACGCGATATCGGCCGGCTCGCGCCAAAGTACCGGCGTCCCTTGCGGCGCCTGCTTCTTCTCTTTTTTCTCCTGAGACAGCGTTACAGTTGAACAGCTCAAAATGAGCATCACTGTGAACAGCAATGGGCTGAGTTTTTTGAATCCCCTCGACATCTTAGTCCCTCATTTCTGATTATTCGGATCAATGTTGTATTCCCAACATTAAAAAGGCAAGTTCATCCAATACCGGCACAAAACTATTGCGTTTTCTGCTTCTTTGGCTTAACAAAACAGCATCCGCCAGGGCCACGAAAAGGCACAAAGAACACAAAAACAGATTTTGTGACTTATGTGCCTCTTTGTGGCTAATATCGGATTCAGCCGTCGTTCCGAAGCGCGACGAGAGGATCGACTTTCGTTGCGCGCCTGGCGGGAATGTAGCAGGCGATTAACGCAACTGCGAGTGCGCCGATTGAAACTGCCGCAAACGTCAACGCATCTACCGGCGCCACGTCAAACAGGAGGGTGCCCATTACTTTTGTCAGCGCAATTGCACCTGCCAAACCGAGAACCGTGCCAATCGCCGCGAGCTTCATTCCGTCGCGCACTATGACCAGAAGAACATTACGTCGCTGTGCGCCGAGTGCCATCCGAATACCGATCTCGCTCGTACGCTCAACCACGTGATACGACAACATGCCGTAAATTCCAGTTGCAGCGATGATCAATGCGAGGAGACTGACTGTTCCGGAAAACCACGCGCCCGTTCGCGCCGGTTCCAACATGCGTCTCACGTTTTCCTCGAGCGGCTCTACCGAAACGAAAGCGTCTTTGTCCAGTGAACGCGCCACTTCTCTGACAGCACTCACGCTCGCCGGCAGATTCTCGTTTGTTCGCAAAATGAAAGTCAGACCATTCAACTTGTCGGGTGAAGCTGGCGTGTAGAATGAAGGACCGTCAAGTTTACCAACCTGCCTGCTGCTTATATCTGCGACGACGCCGATAATCTCGTGCGATGGACCATTACTTTCCTTGAAGCGCTTGCCTACCGGATCCGTGCCTGGCCAGAAACGATCGGCCATCGCCTGGCTGATGACAACGGGCGATCCCCCGCTACGAGCATCCTGTTCGTCAAACTGGCGACCGCGCCGTAGCGGAATGCCGAGGGTTTGAAAGTATTCGGCCGAAACCGTATTCGCGCTCACGTTCAATGATGACCCACCGTTTTCGATATCGATAATCGTCTCGTGAACGCCCGAAAATGGCGCTCCTTTCGCAAGACTCACCGATTTGATTTCCGGCAACGCCTTCAAGTGATCCGAGAGTTGCGCATAAAGTGTTGTTGCACGCGCTTCGTTGTAACCCTGTGTCGTCAGATCCATCGATAAGAGCACCAGGTTCTTCTGATTGAATCCGAGGTCGGTCGATTGGGCCAACTGTAAGCCGCGCACGAGCAAACCCGCTCCAATCAGAAGCACGAGTGAAACGGCCACCTGGCCAATCACCAATAGATTGCGCAAGTGCGGTCGCGACAGTCGAGGTCTGATTTTGGTCGACTTGAGTGCGTCGGTCAGGTTCGGCTTTGTCGATTGAATTGCCGGCGCCAGCCCGAATGTGACACCCGTAACCAGAGAAATCAAAAACATGTAAGCGAACACAGTTACGTCGGGCTTGAAGTCGATATCTAAACCGATCTCGGGAATCACTGAAAACAGGATCGGAGGCAAACAGACTGCAAGCACCAACCCCACGACGCCGCCGAGCACTGCGAGCAGCAAACTTTCCGTCAGCAAAAGCTTGATCAATCGAAAACGGCTCGCTCCGAGCGCGAGTCGAACGGCAATCTCTTTTCGTCGAGACGCAGCGCGCGCAAGCATCAGGTTCGAGACGTTAGCACAGGCTATCAGTAGGACCAGACCAACTGCTGCCATCACAAGGATCGCGACCGGAGTTCCTTCGCTGCGAACTTCAGGAGAGTTGAGATACGAACCGGGCATAACATTAACCGTCGTCTTACGCCCGGGATAGTTATGGTCCGTTTGGGAAGCGATCAGTTGCATCTCGGCCTGCGCCTGCGGCAACGAGACACCATCTTTCAAATGTCCAATCACACTCAGCCAGCTACAGTCCGCGAGGTCCAGGAACTTGCTTTCGGGCATCAACGCGGGCTGCATCGTTACCGGAATCCAGACGTCCGGCACGTTCATCTCCGCGCCGCGGAAATCTGACGCCGACACACCAATTACAGTGAAGCGCTGCCGGTTCAAGGTGAGGGAAGTGCCGATGATGTTCGGATCAGATCCGAACCTTCGCTGCCAGAAACTATGACTAATAACGGCGACCGGACATTGAAGGGGCGTCTGACATTCCTTGTCGAAGAAAGTTCGCCCGAGAGCGCTGCCGCCTCCCAAAAGAGAAAAGTAGTTATCGCTGACCATGAGGCCGTTGATTCTCTCAACGTTGTTGCCGCCCAGGTACAGGTTTACATCCGACGAAGCGGCCAGACCGGAAAGACCCGTGACCCTGTCTCGATAGTTCAGGTATTCAGGATAAGAAAGCAGCGCCACGTTGCCCTCAACCCGGCGCGAGAACTCACCCTCCAGAACCTGGTAAACGTTTACTACGCGGTCCGGGTTTTTCACCGGCAACGGACGGAAGGCAACCGAATACAGGAGGGTGAAGATGCTCGTGTTTATGCCGATGCCGAGGGCAAGCGTCAATAGAGCAGCGACGGTGAAATTGCGATGCTTGAGCAAAGATCGCACTGAATAACGCAGGTCATGGAAGATACTGGTAAGCATAAAACCCCCGGGTGACAATCGAGCCACACGAAGGGACAAAAAACACAAACGACTTTACTAAGGGATTTGTGATTTACGTGCTTCTTTGTGGCCTAAAGATCCTGTTCTTTCGTTTGTAGACGAAAAACGAAGCATCACACAGTACGCAGATTCCGGCGGATGTGTTCCTGACGAAAAAATGCGGGGCGGCAATTTTCAAATGCCGTCCCGCAAAGTAAGACTAAACTGTCGATCCTGCCTAAGGCCTCGGGCTTGGTGGCCCATTTGCAGCCACTTGACTGCGAACATTCGTATCGCGCGCCGCGATCCATGCGCGAAGACGATTAAACTCATCCGCCGGCGAGCCATCTGTCGTCGGGTGTGGATCGTTAGCCAGCGCCGTCGAGATCACGGCCTCGGCCTGAGTAAGAAAAGCCTGAACATTCGACACTGACAGTGGACCATTCAGCAGATCGAGCATGATTTGATTGTACTGCGCTCGGAACGTCGAGTGCTGAAGGATAACGTTCTGATACGGTGACAATGACACCTTACGCCCGCTGCCGGACGCGTAAATACTGCCGGTGGTTGAACGAAACACGGCGTCAAGATCCCATGGGAAATAAAGCCGGCGCGTATCCCTTCCCGTGTTGTTCGGATCTATAAAATCGACAAACTGAAAATTCTTGCCGTGTGATAGCAGGGCATCCGGATTGTCGGTATAGGCGTCAACCGCGCCTTGCGTTAACATCCCCTGCATATTAATTAAAAGCGGTAACTGGCTCGCCAGGACAGCGTCGCTCGGCGTCGCACAGATGCCGGAACCTTTCTTGCCCGCAACGCGAAACGGAACGTAGCACAACGTATTGTAAGTTGGACTAAATCCGTCGCCTTCCTCGATTTCGGGTACGCCGATGTCGTCCTGATCAAAAATCCAGGTTTCATCGTCGACCCACAAACCACGGTTACGCAGCATCTGTTTGTCACGTTGCTCAGCGTTGACGTAAACGCCGATCAATTGACCGTTCACACGTAACTGAACCCACGAAGCAAGCGCGGCCTGGTATCCATACGAGCCGCTGGCGAGTCGATGAAGGTTCCAGGCGAGTCCTTCCTGGACCACGCCCGAATCGGTGCCGTTCTCGAGACTCACTTTAGTTAAGTCTCTCCACTTTTGCCCGCTGACGAGTTCGTTGATATCTATCTTCAAACCAACCTTGATCGGATCGGCTTCTGAAGGAAGTGCGCGCGACGATTTTCGACGAACGCTAACGAGAATTGGCGATTCACCGTCAGCCCAAAACAAGGCGGGCACCTCAATCTCGTTTGTTATATCGTGGCGAATCGTGTCCCAATCCGAGTCAGCAAGCTCCAAATTGAGAGTGAGAATTTGAAAAGGATTGAATACATCGGGCCATGCTTGTGCCAATGCACCAGGCGCGGCAATCAGAACGATCATCAGGAGCACTGACACACGCAGAATCGATTTCATCATACAGACTTCTCCTTAGCTGTAAGTAAAATGATTAACTTAAACACTTCAGTCGGTCGGGAAATGCACAGTGAGGGGATCGGGGAAAGCGAATCTTAGCCGAAAGTCGTTTTCGAGTCTATGTGCCGATGATAGTGGTCGTGTCTTTGGTGGGTGTTTAGCGTACGCCAGTTCGGAAACTTCAGCTTACTATAGAATGGGGTCAGCAACAGGAGACAGGGAGAATTCAGTAAAATTGATTAGACCTCTTCTGACCTCTTCCATCGCAATGCTCGTGTCTTTGTGCTTCTTACCGTCCAGCTCGATTCGCGGCTTTGAACCACGTCGAATCTGCTTCGCTCTTAATGCGGCTACCACGACTGCTCGGAATCGTGACATATCTTCTGGTCCACTCCGCGGCCAACTCTCGATCATTCGCTTGCCCCTTTTCGTGGAGGAGAAGTTATTAATAGGTGATCAATCATAATCCATACTTACCACATCCGGGATATATTGTACACACGAGATATATTCTGTGACTGAAGCATATCAAGGTATCGCGTGTTGCAACTACCCTCACTGATAAGGCATCATAGGCTCCTGTTAATCCTTCTCTCGCGCATCTACGGTGATGCGCCCCGCGCACAAATCGATAAGCGCCGGCGTTTGGAAGTTCGAGAGTGGGCTTGTTTCATATTCCGAAGCCGCTCTTTTTGAGAGCATCCGAACCTGGTCCTTCGACCGCTAGCCGTTTCGCCGAAGTCCATCCGATTCGCAGCTTCTTAGAATTCCCGAAAAGGGGAAAGGTATATCTCTATGTCAACGAAACTCTATGTTGGAAACCTTGCTTTCCAAACCACCAGTCAGGAGCTGCAGAATTTGTTTGGTCAAGCCGGCACGGTCCAATCCGCCAGCGTTATGGAAGACCGCGAGACCGGACGTTCGAGAGGCTTTGCTTTCGTCGAAATGTCGAGCCAGGAAGAGGCGACTTCAGCGATTGCGCAATTCAACGGCAAGGAAGTCGGTGGTCGCGCTTTGAAGGTCAATGAAGCCAAACCCCGCGAAAATCGCGGCGGCGGCGGACGTGGCTTTAGCGATAATCGCGGTGGCGGTTTTGGCCGCAATGGTGGACGCCAGTCTGAGCCTCGCTGGTAACGATCGGCGCTACGCATGCTTTGGTCTCCGGGATGATCTGATTCATCCCGGAGATCAGCGTAGCGAATAGTTTTTGAGGTCCTAGTGGTCCATGCCGCCGTCAGATACCGCACCACGCCTGTCATCAGGCATTTCTGAAATCAGCACTTCGGTCGTGAGCATAAGTCCTGCGATCGATGCCGCGTTTTGCAACGCACTGCGAGTGACCTTGGCCGGATCGATAACACCTGCCGCAACCAGGTCTTCAAACTTTCCCGTTAGCACGTTGTAGCCGATATTCGGATTCTTTTCCGCACGAACCTTCTCAACGATAACTGAGCCTTCCAGCCCCGCATTGGCGACAATCTGTCGTAAAGGCTCTTCAAGCGCACGCTTCACCAGATTCACCCCGATCTGCTCATCTTCATCTCCGCTCTCTTCACCATCCTGGTCTCTCTCGAAAAGTTTGAATTTGTTGAGTGCCTTTGCGGCTCGTATCAGAACCACACCGCCACCCGGCACGATACCTTCCTCAACTGCCGCGCGAGTTGCGTGCATTGCATCTTCTACGCGTGCTTTCCTCTCTTTGAGTTCCATTTCAGTGGTCGCTCCGACGCGAATGATCGCGACGCCACTCGCCAGTTTCGCCATGCGCTCCTGCAACTTCTCGCGGTCGTAGTCTGAACCGGCATCTTCGATTCGAGCCCGCAGTGTTTTCACGCGAGCCTGTAAAGCATCGTGATTGCCGCCGCCGTCGATGATTGTCGTAGACTCCTTGTCAATCGTGACTTTCCTGGCGGAGCCCAGCTCCTCGATCATGACGCTCTCCAGCTTGATCCCAAGCTCGTCGTTAATGACTTTCGCGCCGGTAAGTACGGCGAGGTCTTCCAGCATGTCCTTGCGGCGATCGCCGAATCCCGGCGCCTTCACCGCGGCGACGTTCAGCGTACCTCGCAATTTATTCACCAGCAGGGTCGCTAAGGCTTCACCGGTTACGTCTTCCGCGATAATCAGGACCGGTCTGCCCAGCTTTGCGACTTGCTCCAGAATAGGCAGCAAATCTCTCATGGAAGAAATTTTCTTCTCGGTTAGAAGAATGAGTGGATTCTCGAGTTCGACATCCATTGTCTCCGCGTTGGTGACGAAGTAAGGCGACAGGTAGCCTCTATCGAATTGCATTCCTTCGACGACTTCCAAACTCGTCTCAATCGTCCTCGAGTCTTCGATGGTGATAACGCCATCCTTGCCGACCTTCTGCATCGCTTCTGCGATCAACTTACCAATGGCGTGGTCGCCATTCGCGGAGATCGAGCCCACCTGGGCGATCATGTCTTCTGTGACCGGCTTCGCCGCTTTTTTTATCTCCTTGATTGCGCGCTCGGTCGCTTTATCAATGCCGCGCTTCAAAGCCATAGGGTTGGCGCCGGCAGCCACAGTTTTTACACCTTCACGAAAGATCGCCTGCGCGAGCACCGTTGCCGTGGTAGTACCGTCGCCGGCCACGTCGCTGGTTTTGGAAGCTACCTCTCTAACCATCTGCGCGCCCATGTTTTCCATTGCATCTTTAAGGTCAATCTCCTGCGCAACGGTCACACCATCTTTGGTGATAGTCGGGCTGCCAAACTTCTTGTCTAGTACTACATTGCGTCCTTTTGGACCAAGTGTGATTTTTACTGCGTCGGCGAGTTTATTCACACCGCGCAGGATTGCAGCGCGCGAGTGTCCGCCAAAAGTTATTTGTTTTGCCATTTAGTCTTTCTTGTCTCGTGTCTACGCGGGATTACGGCTCCGGAAAAGGTTCAGCGCAAGAACTATGACCGCTGCTATAAGCAACAGGTGAATCAGGCTGTTGGTGACAAAGCCACCATAAAATCCAACCAGCCACAGCAGCAACAACACTATAAGAATCGTCCACAACATAAATCGTATCTCCTTATTGAAAAGCTTTAGAGTTCGCCCTCTTGTCAGACTGGACTATGCGAATCGAGCCGTCTGTGCGCTTGCCCACATACGTGCTATTCTGATGCAAGTAATCAGTGTTTCTCGCTCCTGGTGAATGTAACCGCACGAGAAAGTCATGCCGGCTTTTGAAGGACCTGCCCAGCCGCACGAGAATCGGCTTCTTGCCGCGCTCCCAACTGAGGATCTCCAACGTCTTCTGCCGCAGCTTACCAATGTTTCGTTTGATCTTGGTGAAGTCGTTTACGAGTTCGGCGGACAGTTGGATTACGTGTACTTTCCAACCACGGCAATAGTCTCCCTGCTTTACACCATGGAAAACGGCGCAAGTGCCGAGATGGGATTGACGGGTAATGATGGCGTGGTGGGAATCGCGCTCTTCATGGGAGGCGGCACCATGCCCAATCGCGCTGTCGTACAGAGCGCCGGCCGAGCTGTTAAGCTGAAGGCCAGGGTGCTTCAGGATGAGTTTGCGAAAGGGGGCAGGTTTCAGTACCTGCTGCTGCGCTATACGCAAGCACTGATCACTCAGATCTCACAAACTGCCGTTTGTAACCGTCTTCACTCGGTGGAACAGCAACTCTGCCGGTGGCTTTTGCTCAGCCGCGATCGGTTGAATACTGATGAGTTGATCATGACGCAGGAACTGATTGCCGGCATGTTGGGTGTGCGGCGCGAAGGAGTGACCGTGGCTGCGGGAAGACTGCAGGATGCCGGCGCAATCAGTTACGTGCGCGGTCACATCAAGATTCTCGATCGTCAGAAAATGGAAGAGACCGTCTGCGAATGTTACCGGGTTGTGAAAGATGAGTTTGACCGGTTGCTGGGATAACGCCTTCCTCGTTTCATTGTCACTTGCCGATTGGTATCCGTTGAAAACGCATTTTCCCGTCCGGATCTTCCCACGAAATCTCCAGTGCATAAGGGTTGGCCCGGCCGGCTATGAGCGTAAGTTGTTCCATCTGATCGTGATCAGCGTCAGCGGGTTTTCCATTAATCCAGGTGCGGTGAGATAGAACTGTCTTCTCGCCTGGTTGCATAGACTTAACGCCGTCGAATCGAATGTGCGCCTGTGAAGGACCACCGCCGGGAGTTACGTTATCTTTCAGAAAGATAGTCAGAATCTCGATGGATTTGAGTGTCGTCTCGCTTGCGTTGGTTAACTCCACGACGACCTTTGGCGCTGCGCCTAAGAATTTGAAGTTGAAAGTTTTCTTCATGTGGCTACTAACGATCATAATTCTTCCTTGTGTCGCTGGATGCTGTCTCATCAGTTTCACTCAAAGCGGTCGTGGGAATCCTTTGCAGCAGACGGGAGAGCAGATCTCGCAACTGATTGAAATTGTCAGGGTGCGCGATGTGTACATTTCTGCCGATCGCAACTTCAGCCCCCGCGGGGATTTCATCAAGGCAGAAGATAACAACGGGCACCTCTTCTCCTGCCGCCGCACTTTCGCGGATTCGACGGCCGGAACCCAGTACCTCGCTCGGTAATCCGGCGAGACTCACGAGAATCAGATCAGGACGTTGTCGCTGGGCGCTTTCTATTCCGTCTGATTCATCTCGGGCCAGTACCAGGCGATATCCGTCGACCTTCAGTAGTTTTTCGATGCCGTCGCGCGTCTCGTGGACATCCTCGACTACCAAAATGATCGGCTTTATATCAGTCTCATTGTCCATTCCGACGTCTCCAGTAAAAGTTCTCTTTGTGGTGCTCGACCCAATCGTCATGCAGATAGCTATACAAGTCGCCACTCCGATTGTCCGTGCGGCGACGCACATATAAATGATGTCGAGGATAAGAGTTAAGCCACTCGGCTATAAGCGATCTAACGCACAGACGCTTTCTCCTGACACTGTAAGATCGTTTCATGAGCGCTATCTATGCCATGCAACGCGCGAACGGCGACGTGTTTGCCCTTGAACATAACGGAGGCTTTTGCGTGCCGCTATTTCATAGCAGCCATGACGCGATGACGGCACGTTCACGTAACTGGGACATGCTGCTTTTCAAACCTACAGCGCTCGATGACCGCTTGATGGGTGAGATTGCTCCCCAAGAAGGTCGCAGTGATGTGGCCCTTTTGCTCGTTAAAGATCCATTACGGGCTCTGAAACTCGGCCGCCTGTTGGAGCGCGCCGAACTTGTCGAGCTGGTGGGGAATGGCGAGTAATTATTTTTATGAGCGACAAGACATCAACTAATCCTCCGACAGCGGCATTCGATGAGAAAAGCTGGAGGCTCGCAAACCCCTGGCTTACGGAAGGTCAGGCCGACGACAGGACGATGATGAACAATTCCGTAGCAGCCGGCGAACGAACAGCATCAGCGCAACGCTCATTTGCCCGGCGGTCTCACCAGTTGATGTTCAAAAAATGGTCGCAGGCGAGACGCGATTGACTATTGAGACGCAGATTCGGAGAGTATTGTGCATGCGAAATATATCCCAAACTTGACATATACCAGTCGCTCGCATAAGGTCGGTATGAACTGAGTCCCGCCGCATGCTCTCTTCTCAGCTCTTCTGGATATTCCAGATCGCCTGACGTCAACCGCCGCTAATCGGGTCATGAATGTGTAAGAGCATCGTTTTAGATGAGAAGGAGAGTCAGTGGTCAATCTTTATATTAATCAACGTCGCGAGGGAGATGTAACGGTTCTCGACTTGAAAGGCCGCATCAGGATTACCGGCGGCAATCTCGTCTTGCACCAGGCGATGCGCTGCCTCGTGAGCGAAGGAAAAACTAAAATCCTATTGAACCTTGCGGAGGTTACGCATATAGATTCGGTCGGGCTGGGCGAGCTTATCGCGAGCCACATAACTCTCGGAAACAACGGTGGAGAGATTAAGCTGATCAATCTGACGGAACGCATTCGCGATTTAATGACCATTACAAAACTTCTGACTGTGTTCGATGTCTACGATGACGAAACAGACGCGCTCGCAAGTTTTAAGGGGCACGTTTTAAGCGTCGTCGAGGCGCAGCCCCTTTTGATGTAAGAAACATTTTCTTGGACCACGGTCAGGTTCAGTCACGACGTTTAATCAGGGAGAATTATGGAAGTAAAACCAGTTTACAATATCGGAGATCGTGTCGAGCAAATGTGTATCACCTGTAACGAGGAACGCGGTCACATCGTGGTTTCTCTCAGTAAGACAGGCAGGATCACGCGGGTGAGTTGTCCGATGTGTGCGTCACGCGTCGCGTATCGTGCCGGGACAGCGTTTCGTGCATCCGCTAAAGCCAGCGTCCCGTACGATCGAGAGCACACGTATCGTAAAGGACAACGACTGACGCATCCAACGTTTGGCGAAGGCGAAGTGACTGCGATCATCGAGCCACAGAAAATGGATGTGTTGTTTGCCGATCGCATACGCCGTCTGATTCATGCGCAATTCGTGACGACTGGTTCGCACGTAGCGCACTGAATGTAGTTCCAACACAGAGAGTGGAAAAATGATTATTTGCGACTTCTGTGTGCTTCATTCGAAGGACGGTGGATGCCGGCTTGGCCTGCGAACCCCGAAGACAATGAAGTGCCGCGAGTTTGCTCCCGGCCTGGAGAAGTTCTGCGAGAAACCCACGGATTTTGTGAGTCTGAATCAAATCCTCGAGATGGCGAAGTATTTTGGCATTGAGAGAACGGAACTCAAGAAGGTCCGGATAATCGCGGAAGGAAGAGTCAGCGAGGAGTCCTGTAAAGCGCCCTGAAGGTTGCGATATTATAATGCGAGTCTCCAGCCCGCGAACGTCTTATCGGAGGTCGCGATATGAAACTCGCTCTAATATTTTTCTCCGTCCTTACTGGTCTCTCGTTGTGGTTTGCTGCGCAAGGAACGCCGCCGGCTGTATGTCGCGGGAAAGCGCTGCCGATCCAGTCGTTGCCTGGTCCAAAAATGACCGGGCCATCTCTGCCACTTCGCTTTGGCGGGACCAGAGAGTTTCCGCGCCCTCCCTTTCACAGTTTCCCCTCCGAAAATGCGCTTCGTCTGGTTATTAAGAATCGCGAGGAATTCAGTAATTACTGGAAACGGTTAACCTCTCGAGTTTCACCCGTCAATGGGGTACCACCACTTCCCGAAGTCGACTTCTCGAAAGAGATGGTAGTGGTTGCGGCCATGGGAGTACGGCCGATGTCAGGCTACTCGATCATGATCGACGGTGCTTGTGAAGTGGATGGTCAGGTCGAAGTGTTTGTCAGTAATGTCGATGACGCCAGTTGTAGCGGGCAACTGCAAATAGTGACTTCTCCCGCCGATGCGGTTCGCTTACCTCAAACCGATTTGCCTGTTGTGTTTCGCGAAACTCAGGTCGGGTGTAAGGAGTGGCTTGATCTAATGATGCGTTTGTCACGCGGCCGCGGATAGTCAAACCCAGACCTCGTCCGGCGTTATCGCGAGCGTTTCCCCAGCAACACGTTAAGGCTGTTACTCTCCAAATTACTCGTCACCACATCAACTGCGCCGTCGCCGTTAAGATCAGCGGTGGCCATTCGCCATGCACCTGGTCCAACCGGTATCGAAGCTGCCGGCTTAAACGCTCCGCGTCCGTCGCCCAAAAGCACGCGTAAGCTGTCGCCACTAGTCGCAACGACATCCATCCGGCCATCGCGATCCACATCGGCAGTGATTAACTGAAAAAGCGAAACTCCAAAGTTGAATGGAGATCCATTCGCTTCGTTAAACCCGCCACGCCCGTCGCCCAACATCACGGTCATTGCACTTTGGTCGTGGTGAGTTGCGACGATGTCTGGTCTACCATCACCGTTCAGCTCCGCAATGGCAGCAAACCAGGGTTCGCCAGTCCGGAGGGGTAGTTGGCGTGGTGTGAAGCCGCCCTTTCCGTCAGACAAGAGCAATGTCAACGCGCGACTGAAGGGAAGTTGTTCTCTGCGTGATGGTCCAGTTGCGGTAGCGGTGGCAACCATGTCCGGCCAACCGTCGCTGTTGACGTCCCCGGTGGCGAAAGGATACGGGCTGGGACCGACGGGGTACGCCTGTGTTGCGCGAGTAAAACCACCGCGCCCGTCTCCGAAAGCAAGTGAAATATCGTTATCTGTGCTGTTGCAAGTGATCAGGTCGAGTTTATTGTCTCGATTGATATCCGCCACTGTCAGGCCGTGTGTATGCGCATGCTGGCCCAGCTTCATCACGATCGGAGAAGTCGGCGCTGTTGCGAGACCACCCTTACCGTCTCCTGTTAATAGCACCACTGCATAACTGTCGTGAGAGGTGACGGCGACATCGAGTTTGCCGTCACCGTTCAGGTCGCCGAGTGCGATTTCACCGGGAGCTTCAGCCAGGGTTGTGTTGCTGAGGGCCGCGCCAAACTGGCCGTTGCCTTTGCCTTCGAGGATGGTGATTGAACGAGCCTGCGAACAGGAGACGACAAGATCAAGCTTTCGATCGTTGTTCATGTCGCCGATCAAAATGTTGCTCGGCCCGCCCTGGACGGCTACGGGCGAACCTTGAGCGTTGGTGAATAACGACTGTTCTGATGTATTTGAAGGCGCATCGCCGGAAGGGCAGGAGATGGTCCAGGATGCGGCGAGTACCAAGGTGAATCGTGCGAAGCGGCTGATAGTCAACGTCAGTCTCCTTTCGGTCTGATATGTAAGACGCTTCAGCGCCGCACTTTCTTCCCGGAGAAAGTGATTCTTTTTCGGCGAGGAACTTGCCGATGATCTGCGGCACCAAGAAGCTGTGAAAACTGGTGATTTTCAAGTGCGGTCATCGCCTGATATGATGACGCCGCCAGCGCCTAGATCTCAGGAACGCTGCTAAATGTTTCTCCGATACGGGAGCCGACCTAGGCCGTTCGGGCTCGTTGCGTTATTTCACTCTCGCGCTCTCATCCGATTGACCTCAATCTTTAACTCTTGGTTTCACGTCGATGGCAAATCATTTGAATGAAATCGAAAAACGTCTGTGGGCTGCCGCAGACCAGATGTGGACGAATACGGGCCTGCGTCCCAACGAGTACGCCGCACCTGTCCTTGGATTACTTTTCTTGCGTTACGCAGAGAAGCGGTTTGCTGATACACAAAGCCAACTTCGAGCCAACGCCAGCAGTCGTCGAACTGTTACGCCGCAATCCTACCAGCGGTTAGGTGTGGTTTATCTGCCCGAGGAAACCCGTTTCTCGCACCTACTAAATCTTCCCGAAGGCGAGAACATCGGCAAGGTGATAAACGATGCAATGTCAGCAATCGAGGAGACGAACGAAGAACTAAAAGGCGTGTTGCCGCGCACCTATCAGCGAATTCCGAACTCAGTTTTGGTCGAGATGTTGAAGTTGCTTTCACCACTCCAAATGGAGGGCGATGCGTTTGGGCGGATTTACGAGTACTTCATGGGCAACTTCGCCATCGAGACGATGCAGAAGGGCGGCGAGTTTTACACGCCCGCGAGCATCGTCCGGTTGATTGTCGAAATCATAGAGCCTTTTCACGGGCGCATCTTCGATCCGGCGTGCGGCTCGGGTGGAATGTTCGTGCACAGCGCAAACTTCGTGCGCAATCACCGAAAGAATCCGAGCCAGGAGATAACGATCTTCGGAGTTGAAAAGGCGGCGGAGACTTTGCGCATGGCAAAGCTCAATCTGGCAATGCATGGATTGTCGGGAGACATTCGCGAGGCGAATACCTATTACGAAGATCCGCACGAGTCGTTGAGGCGGTTTGATTTCGTGATGGCTAATCCGCCGTTCAATCAGAGTGGGGTGGATAAGGAGAGAATAAAAGATGATCCGCGGTTTCCTTTTGGTATTCCTACTGCCGACAATGCGAATTACTTGTGGATTCAACTCTTCTATTCGACGTTGAACGAGCGTGGGCGTGCGGGTTTCGTGATGGCAAACTCTGCGGGCGATGCCCGTGGTTCTGAGCTTGAGATAAGGAAGAAACTGATTCAGGCGGGCGCGGTTGACGTGATGGTGGCGACAAGCTCGAACATGTTCTACACCGTCACGCTGCCCTGCACGCTTTGGTTTTACGACAAAGGCAAAGTTGGTACAGAGCGTGAGTGTAAGGTCTTGTTCATTGATGCACGTCACACTTTCAGGCAGATTGACAGGGCACACAGGGACTTTACGGACGAGCAGATCGAGTTTCTGGCAGACATCGTGCGGCTGTATCGTGGCGAAGAGGTGGAAACGGTCGCGGGAAGTGGCGCAATGCTGAAGGAGAAGTTCCCCGATGGTCTTTACGTGGATGTGTCGGGTTTGTGCAAAGTGGCGACGATTGCGGAGATTGAGGCGCAAGGGGTGGAGTCTGAATCCGGGCAGGTATGTTGGAGTAGCCGAACGCGCCGCAGATGGTTTTGATTTCTTTGAACGCTTGGAAGAGCTTAATGAGGAGCTTGAAGTTTTGAATGGTGAAGCTAGAGAGCTTGAAGTCAAGATTTCCGCAAACGTTACCGCATTAATGGAATCCGCTATAGCATGACTTGGACAACGCGAACGCTTGGCGAAATCTGCGACGAAGGCAAAGGAGTCATTCGCACTGGTCCTTTTGGTTCTCAGTTGCACGAGTCAGATTATTCTGATGAAGGCACACCCGTCGTCATGCCAAAAGATATTATTGAAGGAAAGGTATCGGAAAGTAGCATAGCCCGAGTGAACGACGAGCATCTTGAACGCTTAGCACAGCACAAGTTATTAACAGGCGACATTGTTTATGGACGCAGAGGAGACATTGGCAGGCAAGCTCTTATAACACGAAAAGAGAGTGGATGGCTGTGTGGCACAGGCTGTTTGCGAATTAGCTTGGGCAATTCTCAACTTGACGCTGTGTTTTTGCATTACTTTTTACGAGATGCGCGAGTCATTGACGGGATCGCCAAACAAGCAGTTGGAGCGACGATGCCGAATTTGAACACGAGCATCTTGAGAAGCATTCCGATTACTTATCCACCTGTAAGCACGCAATGCCGTATCGCAGCGATACTTTCAGCCTACGATGACCTCATTGGAAACAACACGCGGCGGACTCAGATTTTGGAAGAGATGGCGCGGCGGATGTATGAAGAGTGGTTTGTTCAATTTCGTTTTCCGGGACATAAAAACGTCAGGATGGTTGAAACTACACGAGAACCTCTTCCTGAAAACTGGTCTATTAATTCAATTGTGGATTTTGGGAGGGTTGTGACAGGCAAAACTCCTAGCAAGCGTGAGAGCGAAAACTTTGGGTTTGATGTGCCTTTCCTGAAACTTCCTGATATGCACGGCAGACTCTTTTGTATCGATACCTCGGAGAAACTATCTAACAAAGGCGCAGCCTCTCAATCTTCAAAGTTTATTCCGGCAAACAGCCTGTGCGTGAGTTGTATTGGCACTGCGGGTATAGTCAACATAAATGCTGTGGAGTGTCAGACCAATCAGCAGATAAACAGCTTAATTCCTAATGAGGTACATAATAGAGAATATCTTTACTTTGCGTTGATTGGGCTCGAAGGTTTGATCAATCAATACGGAGCAAATGGTGCAACAATGGTTAATCTAAACAAAACTAAGTTCGAGTCTTTGCCTGTAATTCAGCCAACAGAGAAGGTTCTCAAAAACTATCATCAAGTCACGTATCCCTTGTTCCAGCAAATTCTCAATCTTCAAAGAAAGAATAATGTTTTGAGAAGCACCCGGGACCTGCTTTTACCAAAACTGATCTCGGGCGAAATAGACGTTTCCAACTTCCTCGAACCTGTGACTGATTGATCATGCCTCCACCGCGCTCACCCGCAAACGAGTACTCCGAAGACGCGCTGATCGAACAGCCCGCGATCGAGTTGCTGCATGAGTTGGGCTGGACGCCCGCCAACCTATACAAAGAAACCTTCGGCGCAAACGGCACGCAGGGACGCAAGCATAACCGCGAAGTCATTCTCACACGCCGCCTGCTTGCCAAGCTCAAAGAGTTCAACCCCGGCTTGCCCGACGACGCTTACATCCAAGCCGTCGAAGAACTAACGCGTGACCGCGCAACGATGATTCCTGTCAACGCAAATCAGGAGTTCTACCGTTTAATAAAAGACGGTGTGAAAGTTTCCATCAAGAATGAGGACGGCAGCAGCACCTTCGAGACGTTGAAAGTTATTGATTGGACCAACGCGAACTCCAACGATTTCTTTCTCGCCTCGCAATGTTGGATTCAGGGCGAACTGTACCTGCGCCGTTCCGACCTAATCGGCTTCGTCAATGGTCTACCCCTGCTGTTCATCGAACTAAAAGCCACACACCGTAGCATTGAGAACGCGTACAGAGACAACTTGCGCGATTACAAGACAGCGATCCCACAACTCTTCAACCCCAACGCGCTCATCATTCTTTCAAACGGCAGCGAGACACGCATCGGTACGCTGACGGCTGAGTGGAACACTTTTTCGAATGGAAAAAGATTTCCGACGAAGAAGAACCCGGTGTTATCTCACTTGAAACTGTTCTGCGCGGCATCTGCGAGCCTGCGCGTTTCCTCGACATCGTGGAGAACTTCACTGTCTTTGAAGAAGTGCGCGGCGGACTCGTCAAGAAGGTCGCTAAAAATCACCAATATCTCGGCGTGAATCGCGCCATCCGTGCCGTCCGGGAAATTGAGAATAATGAAGGACGGCTCGGCGTCTTCTGGCACACACAGGGCTCAGGCAAAAGCCTCTCGATGGTCTTCTTCACTCAAAAGATTCTTCGAAAGATACCCGGCAACTGGACTTTCGCCGTCGTCACAGATCGCGACGAACTAGACGAGCAAATTTACAAAACCTTCGTCAATACCGGAGCCATCAGCGAAGCGGAAGCCCAAGCCGCAAGCGGCGAACATCTCAAACAACTGTTGTCGGAAGACCATCGCTATGTGTTCACGCTGATTCAGAAGTTTCGCACAACAGAGGGCAGGGCATACCCGATGATTTCTCCCCGTAAAGACATCATCGTCATCACAGACGAAGCCCACCGCAGCCAGTACGACGCGCTCGCCCTGAACATGCGAAACGCCTTGCCTAATGCTGCCTTCATTGGCTTTACCGGCACGCCATTAATCAGAGGCGAAGAGGAGCGCACGCGTGAGGTTTTTGGCGATTACGTTTCGGTCTATAACTTCCGCCAATCGATTCAGGACGGCGCGACTGTGCCCCTCTACTACGAAAACCGAATCCCTGAACTTCAACTAACCAACACGCTGTTGAATGAAGACATGGAACGGTTGCTTGAAGAGGCAGAGCTGAACGAAGAACAAGAGAAAAAACTCGAGCGTCAATTCTCGCAACAATACCAGCTCATCACGCGTGATGATCGTTTGGAGACAATCGCGGCTGACGTGGTTGAGCACTTTTTAGGGCGTGGTCACAAGGGCAAGGCGATGATGATCTGCATCGACAAGGCCACCGCCGTGAAGATGTACGACAAGATTCAGCTTCATTGGCACGCAAAACTCGCGAACCTGATGAATCAATTGTCGAAGGCGTCGGAGGAAGAACGTAGTCATCTCCTCACGCTGATTGAAGAAATGGAAACCACCGACATGGCGGTCGTCGTTTCGCAGTCTCAAAACGAAATTGAAGACCTGAAGAAGAAGGGCGTTGATATTGCGCCTCACCGCCGCCGGATGGTTAAAGAAGATCTGGACGAAATTTTCAAGGACCCGGACAGCAACCTTCGTTTCGTTTTTGTGTGTGCGATGTGGATAACTGGGTTTGACGTTCCCAGTTGTTCGACCATCTATCTCGACAAGCCAATGAGGAACCACACGCTCATGCAGACGATCGCACGAGCAAACCGTGTCGCGCCCGGTAAAGTGGCCGGATTGATTGTTGATTACGTTGGTGTCTTTCGTGATTTACAGAACGCGCTAAAGATCTATGCAGCTCCCAAAGCTGGTTCTGCCGGCAACGCAGTAGACAACCCGATTGAAGAAAAGCAGGTCCTGGTCGATGCACTTCGAACCTTGATCGCTGATGCCCGTACCTATTGCGAGAGCAAAGGCGTGGATGTAGGTGCGATACAGCGAGCTAGCAGCTTTGAGCGGGTGAAGTTGCTCGATGATGCCGTCGAAGCATTGATCGCAACCAAGGAAGAGAAGAAAGCTTTTCTGTTCAAAGCCAATCAAGTCGTTCGTGTTTATAAGGCAATTCTGCCTGACAAAGCGGCGAATGAAGTGGCTTATGATGCTGTCATTTTCGGGGTCTTAATACAAAAAATTCGTTCACTTTCCGCACCTGCCGACATATCGGAAGTCATGCGGGAAGTCGAAGATCTGCTTGATGAATCGATCGCTACCGAAGGCTACATTATCGCCGCGCCCGTGGGCCAGGATCTTGAATCAGCCGGTCTTCTCAATCTAAGCGAACTTGATCTTGAGGCACTCACTAAACGGTTTGAGTCGTCGACGCACAAGCGAACAGAAGTCGAGAAACTGACAGGGCTGATCGAAGGCAGGCTCAAGCACTTAATCAAACTCAATCACTCTCGTATGAACTATTTGGAGCAATTTCAGGAGATGATTGAGGAGTACAATTCCGGCAGTCAAAACATCGAAGCTTTCTTTGCTCAACTAAAGGAATTCACGCGTAGCCTCACAGACGAAGAACAGCGTCATGTGGCCCAGGGATTGAGTGAGGAGGAACTCGCCATCTTCGATATTCTCACAAGGCCTGAGCCCACCTTGACGAAGGAAGAAGAAGCCGAGGTGAAAAAGGTCGCCAAAACGCTATTACAAACTTTGAAGTGGGAGAAGCTGGTGCTCGATTGGCGCTTAAAGCAGCAGGCTTGCGCTGAGGTTCAAGAGACGATCGCAGAAGTTTTCGACATGTTGCCGGCGACCTACTCGAAGGAACTATTCGACGCTAAAAGGGAATTGGCATACCGGCACATCTATGCTTCATACGCTGGGGCAGGAGAGAGCATCTACGAGCAGGCCGCATAATGAAGTTTGAGATCTCGTAGCCCCAAGCGAAAATCCCTGTGCTATAGTCCTGCCACGCCTCCAAAACGAAGCGGGCCGACTTGTGGGCTAACACAAAGCCGACCCTTGAACCTCAACCTTCCAACGAAAGGATGAAGCCCATGGCTGATCATAGTAGCGCAACCACGCGCCAAACACCTCACGTAACTCAAACAAGGACCAACACCATCATCAATGCTCTCAAACGAAGAGCACAAGCTGTCTTGAACGACAAGTCGATCGATCCTCAGAGCCGTGCGATTCTTCGTTACGCTCTTGCGGTAAACGATCCGTGGCTCGCTCGACTCGTGCGCCGCGCCGATGCGGGTGAAACGATTGTCGACACGTTTGACTTCGAGGAAACACCTGAAACGACCAACGATGAACCCAACGTCCAGAAGATCGAAGCACTGACAGAGATAATCTGTCGCGCTGGTGACGAGCCGGAAACCAAGTCCGCCGCCTTGCTCGTGCTTATGGCGACAGTTGAAAATTCCTCGCACCCGAAAGCACTCGCGAACTCGGCGAAACACCTTGCCTTCACTCACTGCGGTGAGTTGAATCTTTACGGCATGGTCGACGCCCAGATCGCCGTAGCCAAGGGCGAGTTGTTGGCGAGCAACACGCTCAGGCCTTAACGTCTTCAATCCAATTTAGCCGGGCGACCCACCACGGCTATTCACCGATTACACAGATTGGAGTAATCTTGTCGCGCGTTTGGAAACCTCGTAATTAACTAAATGCTTTCGAAAGGAACCTCACATGCCGAATACATCGATCGCCTTACCAGACGAAACTATTGAAGACACGATACTGCTCATTCGTGGACAAAGAGTGATTCTCGATCAGGACTTGGCCAGACTTTTTGGTGTTGCTACCAAAGTACTTAACCATGCCGTCAAGCGAAATCTTGACAGGTTTCCGGAAGATTTTATGTTTTAGCTAACCAAAGCCGAAACTGAGGATTGTCAACGCCTCAAACGTTTAAGGTCACAATTGTGACCTTAAAGAAAACCCGAGGAACGCACCTGAAGTACCAGCCTTACGCTTTTACCGAACATGGAATCTTAATGCTATCAAGCGTGTTGAAGTCGCAGCGCGCAGTTCAGGTAAACATTCAAATCATGCGCACGTTCGTCAAGTTGCGTCAGATACTTACTTCGAACGAAAAACTGATAGAGCGGTTAGACGAATTGGAAGACAACTATGACGCAAAGTTCAAGATTGTTTTTAGTGCTGTTCGTCAACTAATGAATCCGCCGCCACCCAAGAGAAAGCCCAACGGATTCCGCTCCGAGAGCGACTAAGAATCAAGTTGTCTCGCCACACCATAATCAAGGAGAACTACCCATGACGAAATTTACTCCCACGCCGCTAAAGCTCATTCCTGGCCCAGCTATGCGCGTCGTGATATTCACGTTGCTGTTAGCATGTTTTGGAGCGACCGCGACGTTAGCTCAAACCAGAGCGTATGTGACGAATAACGACGACAATACTGTCTCAGTGATAGATACAGCGACCTTTCCGTAATTGCCACCGTACCTGTTGGATCGGGTCCAGCGGGAGTAGCCGTTACCCCGAATGGACGCTTCGCCTACGTGGTGAATCAACTAAGCAGCAGCGTCTCAGTGATTAGCGCTGCCAGCAACACGGTGGTCGCCACCGTGCCGGTGGGGACGTTTCCGAGGAGTATCGCTATCACTCCGAATGGGGCCTTCGTCTACGTGACGAGCTCGCCCTCCGACAACATTACCGTCATAGATACAGCGACCAACACAGTGGTTAGTGACATACCTGTCAGCTCTCCGTTTGAGTTGGCGATCGCGCCGAGTGGAGACCTGGGCTATGTGACGCATGGCGCTTTTATCAATGGCGTCACCGTGATAAATACCGCAACCAACAGCGTAGTTACTAACATACCGGTTCCGGTAGATGTCACGATAGCAGCAGCCGTCTCGCCGAATGGAGCATTCGTTTATGTGACCTGTTTGAGCGTAGCTACGGGCGCCAAGCTCGCGGTGATAGATACCGCAACCAACACCGTGGTCGCCTTCGTGCCACTGCCTGAAACGTTTTCGCCAGGATTAGCCATCACTCCTGATGGAGCTTTTGCTTACGTCGCAAATAATGGTGTTGGTAATTGTTGTGGTGGAGGTGGCACCACCAGTTCCGTCTCGGTGATTGACACGGCCACCAACACTGAAGTCGCCCGCGTGTTCGCTGGATTGTCTCCCAGCGGAGTAGCCATCACGCCGGATGGGGCTTTCGTCTATGTCACAGACCTATTTGACAACACCGTGAAAGTGCTTAGCACTGTCGACAACGCTCCGGCTGCGCTTTTTCCGGTTGGGAATTTTCCCCAGAGTGTCGCTATCGGGACATTCGTACCAGAGCCGGAGGTCGATCCTATCGAATAACTCATTGACCAGCTCGAGGCGCTGACCGCAGCAGGCAGGCTTACACAAGACCAGAGTGCCGGGTTGCTCGATAAGATTCACGAGGCCATTGCCAAGCACGATGCCGGTCAAACAGGCGCGGCCTGTAACCAGTTGACCAGCTTCATCAATCAGGTGAACGCCTTCATCACAACGGCACGCTTACACCGGCTGAGGGCCAACCGCTGATTGATACAGCGAACGTGATAAAGACTAACTTCGGCTGTTAACGGCCAATTTGTAGGGGTAACCTCCATAGTTTACCCCTACGCTCAATTCATACCTCCTCGCAAACTCACTCAATTCTTAAAGGCAAATCCAAGACAAAAAAATAAATCTGAGGCCGGTGATAGTTTTTCGACGCATTGTCCGCCTTACGTTGGTGTACTGCCAAATGGCAGATAACGATAACGACGTATGGACCTCAAAGGAGATGCAAAAATGAGACTTACGAAACTCACATTCGTGTTGCTGGCCCTGTTCGGGTCAGTGTTCCTGGCCAGTTTTCTTGGTGGACCGGCTTCTCGAGCGGCCGCCGACGATCGCGTTAATCCGCATTGGAAAGGCGCGTCAATGTTGACTCCCGTCGGCGCTGGTCCGAATCCAGCCCGTTGCGGACCATTTCCGGAAAACATCGAAGTGCAGTTCACCGGTTCCGGCATTGATACGGGCGGAGGGATCTTCAGCAGCGCCGCTTCAACCTGCACCAATACAACAACCGGCCGGATCTTTGATCTGAAGTCGACCGACACTTATCAAAATGGCGACGCAGTGTTAATCGAAACGGACTCGTTTACACCGGTACTCAACCCTGCTACTTGCGTTTCGACAAACACGCAAGCGGTCGCTTTCCGCGTAGCCGGAGGCACGGGAGTGTACGCCGGCGCGACTGGCCAGGGTCGCTTTCATCTTGCCTCAAACGAACCCTCATGCAATGGCCTCGCAGTACCGGCGCGTGTTTCGTTTGAAGGAGTGCTCCAGTTGGCCCAGTGAGCCTCGCCTCACCTAAACCCATGCACTCATCACCCACTCGACAACGAAGGAGGAAAACAAAATGCGAATAACTCAAACTGAAATTCATGCTGATAGCACTCATAGGACTAGTATCACTCGCCGGCTACTTGAGCGGAGGAACTTCGAATGCAGCAATGCTGAACGGGCGCGTTAATGCAGACTGGAGAGGCACTGAGAGCTTTGGTCTGACAAACGCCGGACCAAACTTAGCCCGTTGCGGCGCATTTCCGGAGAACATCGAATTAACATTCTCGGGTTCAGGTATTGATACCGAAGGTGGTGCTTTCAACGTCACCGCTTCAGCTTGCACTAATACCACCACCAACGCGATCTTTGATCTGAAGGCAACCGACACATACGTACAAAGCGGTGATCAGGTATTCATCGAAGCGGACTCATTTGTTCAGGTGATCAATCCGGCGAATTGTGTTGCCACAAACTCGCACGCGGTCATGGGCCGAGTTACCGGTGGCACAGGCGGACACGCGGGCGCGACGGGCCACGCGCGGTTCCACTTCGCGAACAACATCACTCCGTGTAATGGACAGACTGCGGACGCGCACGTCTGGTTTGACGGAGTCGTCATGCTGCCGTAAGAAGCACTAGTCCAGGCAATACTTAAGCCTCCATGGAGTGCGGTGACTTGTCACCGCATTTGCGTCCCAACTCGGGTGCACGCTCGCCGGGACCAAGCGCCGACAAGTCGGCGCACTCCAAGGAGGCGCACTCCTTTCCACGTTCTGCGGAATTTTGTGTGATAAATTCCTCACCCCATGGATAACCGTGAGGCTCACGACCTTACTCAACTTCTGGAAGCCTGGAGCGACGGCGAGGAGGAGGCCCTCGATAAACTCGCGCCCCTCGTCCATGCTGAACTATATCGCCTCGCCAAGCGCTACATGAGCCGCGAGCGGCCGGACCACCTGCTGCAAACCTCGGCCCTCATCAACGAAGCTTACGTTCGCCTGATCGACTGGCAAGCCGTCCGTTGGCAGAACCGCGCGCACTTCTTCGGCGTCGCCGCGCAGATCATGCGCCGTATCCTCGTCGACTTTGCGCGACGCCGTCCTCGTGTCGACAGAGACAAGGAGGCCGTAAAGATGTCGCTTGACGAGGCAATGACTGTCTCCAGTCGAACGAGACCCCGACCTCCTTGCACTTGACGATGCGCTAAAAAGTCTGGCCACGATCGACGAACGCAAGAGTCGAATCGTCGAGTTGCGTTTCTTTGGCGGGTTGAGTGTGGACGAAACGGCGGAAGTCATGCAGATGTCTTCCATCACTGTCATACGCGAGTGGAACAAAGCCAAAGCCTGGCTCTATCGCGAACTCAGTAATAACTAGCTCAATGGATCGCGAGCTGTGGAAACAAGTTGACGCACTGCTCGAGCAGGCACTCGAACACCCACCCGGTGAAAGGGAAGCGTTTGTTACGCGAGCCGCTCAGGATAATTCAGTGTTGCGTGATGAAGTTCTCAGTCTCTTAAAGAGCCAGTCGCAGGCCGCGAACTTCATGGAACGTTCGGCCATGAACGTGGCAGCCCACGCGCTTGCGGACGATTCCAAACTCACAACCATTATGACTTCTCTGGTGGGCCAGGAAATCGGAACCTACCGTGTCGAAAAACTTTTGGGCACAGGTGGGATGGGAGAAGTTTACCTCGCCCGCGATCTTAAGCTCGATCGAATGGTGGCGCTGAAAATTCTTCCCTGGCAGTTTGTGGTGGATGGCGATCGATTAAGCCGCTTTCGACGTGAAGCGCGGGCGCTTTCGTCGTTGAACCATCCGAATCTGGTCACGATCTATGAAGTCGGCGAAGCTAACGGGCTCCACTTCATTGCGATGGAATTAGTCGAGGGCAAAACGCTGTCGCTCTGTTGCGAGACAAGTTTGAATTTGAAAGAGCTCTTGTCGATCGTCGCCCAGGTTGCGGAAGCGTTAGGCGCCGCCCATCAATCGGGAATTATTCATCGCGACGTCAAGCCTGACAATGTGATGGTCCGGCCTGATGGATATGCGAAGGTCCTGGATTTTGGTTTGGTAAAACTGACGGAAACTGAGTCTGCTCCGGGAACAGCCAAGACACAGCTTGGCGTGGCCATGGGAACGTTGGCCTACATGTCACCGGAACAGGCTGCGGGAGAACCGGTCGATCATCGAACCGATATCTGGAGTCTCGGCGTAGTGCTTTACGAACTCGCGACCGGTCGAAAACCGTTTACAGGAGAATCGCGACAAGCCACCATCAACCGGATCCTCTCCGCGAACCCGGACCCGCCGACGACTATTGAGCCGAGTCTCCCACCTGATTTGGATCGGATACTCAGGAAGGCACTGGATAAAGATCGGGAACTGCGTTACCAGACAGTCTCCGATTTTCGCGCGGACGTGCGTCGTTTGCTGCGTGAGATTGATTCGTCTTCCATCGCTTCCGGATAGCTGAGTCAAACGCCGGCATTGCGCAGCATCGGCGACGTCGCTGGGTTTGGCCCACTGTCGCCGGTCTTCTGTTTTTGATCGTGGCGGCGGGTTTCGCAGGGTGGGTGTGGCTGAAGGCTAAAGCCGCGCCTGATTGGTCGCGCGCCGGACACGTGCAACTGACAAACCAACACGGCATAGAGTTCTTTCCCAGCCTCGCACCCGACGGCAAGAGTTTTGTTTACGCAAGCAACCAGGACGGCAACTTTGATCTGTTTGTGCAAAGAGTCGGCGGCAAGAATGCGACACCGCTGACACCAAACACGCCTTCCAACGAGATCGAGCCTGTCTTTTCACCGGATGGCGAACGGATTGCTTTTCGATCCACGCGCGAGCCCGCCGGAGTCTACGTGATGGAAGCGAGCGGCGAGAACGTGAGACTCGTAGTCGCGGGTTGTCACCACCCGTCATGGTCTCCTGATGGAAAGGAAATTGTTTGCAGCACGGCGGGTCATCCGGAAGCGCCCACGACCAGGAACACCTGGGCCAGTTCTTTATGGATCGCAAACGTCGAAACAGGCGACAAACGTTTCTTATGTGAAAAAGATGCGATGCAACCATCGTGGTCGCCGAAGGGTAATCGCATCGCGTTCTGGTTTATGCCTCCGAATGCAGGCAGAAGTGATATCGCAACGATCTCCCGCACCGGCGGTGAAATCGAAATAGTCACCAAAGACGCGTCCACTAACTGGAACCCGATGTGGTCGCCGGATGGCAAGTTTCTTTATTTCGCAAGCGATCGCAGTGGCAGCATGAGCTTTTGGCGAGTCGCGATCGACGAGGAAACAGGCAAAGTACAGAGTGAAGCCGAAGCTGTTTCCACTCCTTCAAATCTCAATCGCCACTTGAGCTTTTCACGGAACGGCCGGCGGATGATCTACGTCCAAACCGATCAGCAATCAAACATTCAAGCCATCAAATTTGATACGAAGTCTGAGAAAACTGTAGGCGAACCCTTCTGGATTACGCGCGGCGATCGGAACCTCCTGCGTCCCGAACTCTCACCGGACGGAACGAGATTCGTCATGCGTATTTCACGGCGCACGCAGGACGACATTGTTGTTCTCAGCCGCGACGGCACGAATTGGCGCGACCTTACCAACGACAAGTTTTTCGATCGTTATCCGCGTTGGTCACCTGACGGAAAGAGAATCGCTTTTACTTCGGATCGCGGCGGTCGCTATGAACTCTGGATGCTGGATGCTGACGGCACAAATCTTCGTCAACTTACTTTCGACACGACTGGTGATACGACTTTTCCGCTTTGGTCTCCTGACGGTACCCAGATCCTCTTTCGCAGTAACCTGGTTAATTTAATCCTCGACGTGAATAAACCGTGGGGCGAGCAGCAACTGCAACGGCTCCCGATGCCCCCCGATAACGAACGGTTTATCGCCTGGGATTGGTCGCCCGATGGAAAGAGACTTAATTGGTAGTTTAAGTGGTCAATCCACTGTTGTTGGTTGGTATTCATTTGAGACAAACCAGTATGAAAAACTAACTGAATTTGGCGCTTTTGCGACGTGGCTCCCCGATAGCACTCGCTTCATCTTCCGTTTTAATAAGACGCTTTACATAGGCGACCTGAAGACGAAGCGAGTGCGCGAGGTGTTCTCATCTGCCGAAAATGAGATTCGCAGTGTCGATATTTCGCCAGACGGGGAACTTCTTTACTACACAGTCTACTCATCGCAGAGCGACATCTGGTTGCTGGATCTCGAGTAATTCTGAATACCCCTGCCCAGTGGTGGGACCAAAGCGCCGACAAGTCGGCGCACTCCAAGGCGGCGCCCATTTCCCAAGTTCTAAAAAGAATTACGCACCTCCTTGGAGTGCGCCGACTTGTCGGCGCTTTGGTCCCAACTCGGACAGAGGGCTTGTTGAAATCTTCAGGCTTGATAATTCCCCTTCGCTGCTACATTTTCCTGCCAGCATTTCCGCCGTGGCGGTGTTAAGCGATAGAACCACTTTCATTGGTTAATACACCAATTACTAAGAAAACCTCGGAGGACTGCGACCGATGCAAACGTTCCTACAGGACTTGAAATACGCGCTGCGTATGCTGAAAAAGAATCCGGCCTTTACCGCGGTTGCGATTTTGACTCTCGCCGTCGGCATAGGCGCAAACTCGGCCATCTTCAGCGTAGTCAACTCCGTCCTGTTACGACCGCTGCCTTTCCGTGAACCGGGTCAACTCGTTCGCGTCTACAGCGAATTTCCCACGATGCAGCTCCAGAAGTTCTGGCTCTCAGCTCCCGAACTACTCGACATTCAGCGCGAAGCAAAATCCTGGGAAGCAATCGGCGCCTGGGCGCCGGGCGGACAGAACGTCGGTACCGAGAGTGAACCACTTCGAGTTACCTCAGCGGCTATCACGCGCAGCTTGATCGACGTGCTGGGAGTGCAGCCGCAACTTGGCCGCACCTTTACCGCCGAGGAAGATCGCAATGGTGGACCCCGAGTCGCCATCATTTCGCATGGCCTCTGGCAAAAGGGTTTTGGCGGAGCAAGTGACATCATCGGCAAACAGCTTCAGGTCAACTCGGCGGCAACCACGGTGGTTGGCGTGATGCCTCCCAACTTTGCATTTCCTCCGGGAAGTAACGAGCAGGTTGAGATTCTTCTGCCGTTTCAATTCGATCCCGCCAATCCGGGTAATCGTGGGGGGCACTTCCTGTCAGTCATCGGCAGGTTGAAACCGGGCGTAACGATCGGGCAGGCGCAGAGCGAAATGACGAGCTTGATGGCCGGCTGGAAGAGTGAGGGTCGTGCGAATCATTTACTCAACCCGCAAAATCACCCGGTGATAATGCTGGGTCTTCACGAAGACGTTGTCGGCTCAGCTCGCAAAGCCGTGTGGTTACTCATGGCGGCGGTTGGTTTTGTTTTACTCATCGCGTGTGTGAACGTTGCGAATCTTTTGCTGGCGCGCGCGGAGTCACGTCATCGTGAGTTTGCAGTCCGCCTCGCACTTGGAGCGGGTCTGAAACGAATGGTCCGGCAATTCGTCGCCGAGGGTTTCGTACTCGTTTTAATCGCCTCAATTCTCGGAGTCGCGCTCGCATTGGTTGGGTTGAAGGTCCTGTTACTGTTTGCGCCCGATAGCGTGCCGCGTACTGAAGAGATCGGCGTCGGTCTTCCCGTACTCGGATTTACGATCGCGGTTGCGGTCGTCGCCGTCTTTCTCTTTGGTCTTGCACCACTGGCCCAAGTCAGTGAACGTAACCTGGCAAACTGGATTCGCGGCGCAGGGCAGCGCGCAATTCGCGGAGGAGGTCAGGCGCTCCGCAAGGGCCTCGTGGTTACAGAGATCGCACTCGCCGTGATCCTCGTCATCGGCTCCGGCCTCATGATTCGCGCGTTCTGGAAGTTGCAACAAGTCAATACCGGTTTCGATCCCGTAGGTGTTGTCAGCTTCAGCCTCAATCTACCAGCAGTTAAATACAGGCCCCCCGACCGCCTCCAGTTTGTAAACGCGCTCGAGCAGAAACTCAGCAGTATTCCGGGTGTGGCCGGCGTATCCATGGCAAGTGGACTACCTCCCCTCCGCCGTATCAACGCTAACGACACCGAGATCGAAGGCTACCAGCAAACACCGGATAGCCCGGCGCAGAACGTCGACTACTGGAACGTCGTCGGTAACGACTATTTCAAGACCATGAAGATCCGGCTGGTCGAAGGCCGCACGTTTGAGCCGCAGGACGATAATCCGGACGCGATGCGGGTAGTGGTTATCAACCAGGCGCTCGCGAAAAGATTTTGGACGGGTAGTCCCATTGGACGTCGTGTGAATCCGGGGTTTGCCGATCCTAAAGTCTGGTTCACGATCGTGGGCGTGGTTGAAGACACCAAGAACGCCGGTATGGATAAACCCGCCGGTCCCGAACTTTATCTACCGCTGCGACAAGTGGCGACTCAGTTACTCGGTGGGAACGTCAATTTCGTGGTCCGCGTCTCGAATGATTCCACGGCGCTGGAAGGGTCGATTCGCAACGCCGTTCGTGAACTGGATCCAAGTCTGCCGGTCTACAATCTTTGGTCCTTGAATGAGCTGGTGTCGAAGTCAATGGTCCAACCACGCTTCCTCGCCCTCCTGCTGGCGACGTTCTCCGGTATCGCCCTGTTCCTGGCGGCGATTGGTATTTACGGTGTGATGGCTTACTCGGTGGCCCAGCGTACGCAGGAGATAGGAGTGCGAATGGCGCTGGGAGCGCGACCGTTTCACGTGTTGCGACTTGTCTTCGGACAGAGCCTGGGCATGTTGCTCATCGGCATAGTGATCGGTTTGGCAGGCGCATTTGCCCTGACGCGACTGATGCGCACGCTCCTGTTCGAAGTAACGGCGACTGACCCGCTTACCTATGTAAGTGTAATTGGGTTACTGGCTGTCGTCGCATTGCTGGCGTGCTACATCCCGGCGCGTCGCGCAGCGAAAGTTGATCCATTGATCGCGCTGCGATACGAATAGGCCAGTTTCCCGTGGTCCCGGAGGGACCAGATGGCCAGTTTCCCGTGGTCCCGGAGGGACCAAATGTTTATAGCTCTCAGGTCGACCGGTTTTGCGGACTCCGTAGGAGTCCCATGTTTGACGCGTCACATTGCGCTCCGCTGGAGCGCGTAATCTTTAATTCTAAAGCTATAAACATTTGGCCGCGCTGCGGCCAGCAGCAACACACTAATTACCCCACTACACAATTTTCCGCTTAGTGTCCCTTCAATGAGGTCGAGATCTCTTGTGCCGCCTCGTCGAGCCATTTGTTCAACTCTTGTTGCGCGAACCATTTTCCTTTCAGCATTACACCGGCGCGATTTTGAGTGGCGGAGATGTCGTCGAGCGGATTAGCGTTTAGCAGAATGAGGTCGGCTCGTTTTCCTTTCTCGATCGTGCCGACCTTATCGATCGTTCCAAGGAACATCGATGGGTTCCTGGTTGCCGCCTCGAGCACCGCGTAATTGGAAAGGCCGGCGTCTTTGAGTGCCTTCAGTTCGTGATGCATGCCGAAGCCGTACAGCCATAGAAACTCAGGCGTGTCCGACCCCGTCATGATTCGTCCGCCGGCGTCGTGTATTGCCTTGATTAGCTTCTCACGCAGTTTGACCCAGCGTGCTCGCTTTTCCAGCGACACAGTGTTGATGAAGCGGTTCTTTTTGTAGAAGTCCAGCCATTGCTGCTGCACCTTCGCAGGGTAGAAGCGGAAATCCGGCTGCTTCCGAATCTCGTCTTCAGTCCGCAGTCGTCCGAAGCTGTTCTTCATGAAATGTTGCGTGGGGTTAACGTAAGGGTTCGATGCGACTGTTTTGCGCGCGACCTCGGGGATCTTGCTTTCGTCGATGTAGTCGAAGCTTTTCCAGTTCTCCGGATTGTAAACGTAAAGGTCGGAGACGCTTCCTTTCATCGGTGCATCATCACGAAGCAGTAGTTCCATGTACCCATCGAGGTGCTCGATCTGCTGTTTCGCTTTCCAGGCGCGTTCGACGCCGACGAACCGGCTGTCCGCGTGACCAACAACGCGGATGTTCTGCTTCGCGGCTTCGTCCACTGCCGCTTCGTAAACCTCCGCTTTGATGAACGTCGTTATTTTGATGAAGTCGTAACCCGCGGCTTTCGATTTGCGCACGGCCTCGCGCGCTTCTTCCGGGGTATTGACGACGAAGTTGTTTCCTTGTTCGCGGCCCGTCAGATGCGGGCTCGCGACGAAGATGGTTGGCGCCTCGATCTCGCCGTTAGCGGAGTGGTTGCGCAAGGCCAGCAGCTCGGGAGTTCCGATCATAAACCGGACGGTCGTGACGCCGTTCGCCACCATCACTCGAAGCTCGTCCGGACCGATCGAATCCGGGATACTCATCGCTGTCCGATAGCAGGTGCGTGTGCATGTCCACCAGACCAGGGACCAAATACTTGCCCCTGCCGTCGACACGTACTGTGTCCTTCGACAGCTTCACTTTCTTCGCGTCGCCAATCTCGGCGATCACGCCGTTCTTGATCACCACCGTTTGATTCGCGAGCACTCGCTCACGATCCATCGGGATCACGTTGACATTAGTGAAGGCAACAGTTTGGGCTGAAGCGGACGTGAAGCGCCGCAAAAACAAAAGTTAAAGCAAGAAAAAGTTTCTTCATTAAAGTTCTTCCGGAATTTTGGTGTTGCCTGGCACACAGGGAGACACACCAAGGTACCGCTTCGGATGGCCCAGGATCAACACCTTGCGCCACCACGTACTGATTCAGTTTGAAATTAACGCCGAAGGCGTTGGCTAACCTCAGCCCGGGGTTGTTTCAACCCCGGGGGTAAATAGACCATCACTCGTTTCGAACTCTGAAGGAGTTCGTGCCGCACAGGCCTAACGCTTTCAGCGTTTATGATTCTTTACCTATCATCTCCCAGGGTTGCCGCAACCCTGGGCTGGAATTAGCCAACGCCTTCGGCGTAATAAGAACTGAGGTTAGAGATGGGCCGGGTGTGACCGGCCCATCTGCTAAGTGAAGCCTATTCAGGATCGTTTGGATTGTTGAAGAGGGCTCCCAGCCTGATGCTGCCTTTCCCGATCTGCGGGAAGTTGGGCGCCGTCGGGTCGCCCGGGTCGAGGTTCGACGCGGTGTCGTCCGGCGGGAATAGGATGAGCGAGTTGAGGAAGTTGAGCACGTGATCCTCGTTCGCGTCCGAGAGGTTGACGAAGTTGTTGCGCGCCGTCAACGCCTCGCCGCCGTGTCGCTTGATCACCTCGCGCAGGTTGACGCTGCGCCCGTCGTGGCCGTATGGCGCCGTCGTGCCCACGCCCCAGAGCGCCGTTGTCAGGAACTCCTTTTGGAAGCGTCCCGTTGTAGTTCCGCTCCCAGAAGTTCGGGCCCAGGTCGTGGCGCTTGAAGTCGGTGAAGATGTTCTTGACGAGGAAGGGCTGCAAGGCCGCGCGCTTCAAAGTCGGCAGGGTGGAGCTGTCCCTGGTTTCGACGAACAGCGGGGTGGCCGTCGCGAACAGGTCGTTGAAAATCCCCCGCTCAATGTCGAAGACCGTCTCGACGTCCGCCACGCGCCGGTCACGGTTGATTTGCAGGTCGGGGATGTGGCACTGCGCACACCCGATCTGCATGAAGATCGACCGCCCGGTGTCGACCGAAGGCGTCTGCCGGTAGGTTCCGGCTTTGAAGTAGTTGAGCAGGTAGAACTCCATGAAGTCGACGATGCTGGTGGGGATTTCGTTGACCACCCCGTCCCCGTCACCGTCGGTCGTGGCGTCCTGCTCGAAGGCCACCTCGATTTGGTCGATCCGGCCGTCGAGCACCATGCCCGAAGGCGTCACGACGCGCTGGCCCGACTGCGCCTTCGCCAGATCGGGATCGATGGGCTGGAGGCCCATCTCCGCCTGGAAGGCGCCGACGAGGAATTCGCGCATCGAGATTGTGCCGCCTTGCAGGAAGAACGGGCGCACGCGCAGGTCCGTGTTGACGCCTTCAATCTCCGACGTGATCAGCCTGAGACGGCAGAAGGAGTCGGCGTCGACGATAATCTTGCCGTAGTTGATCCCCTTGCTGTTGAGATCCCTGAATCTGGTCGCGGCACGTCGCACGGGCGTCGTTGATGGCGTCGGTGCGGATGGCGCGCAGGTCGGTCGTGATCTCGTCGGCGAGCATCTCTTTCAGGCCGAGGCCGAAGAGGTGCGGGGCGTCGCGGCTGTCGGGGCGAGTGACAACGTCGCCGCCGGAGCCGGCGGAGCCGCGCGGGCGTCCGTGGCAGGCGGCACAACTGTCGGCCAACCCGGCGCCGAGGGCGAGGTCCTCGTTGATGTTACCAAGGCCGTCGTGGAAGAGCGGCCCCTGCCCCTGCGACCTCACGAACTTGCGCTGGAAAATCTGCCGCCCACGCCGGATGGCGCGGAACGGGTCACGGTTAATGATGAAGAGTGAAGAGCCGGGGGTGGTAAGGCTGCCCCGCCCGGCGCCGATCTGCTCTGGGAACGACTTGTTAATGCCTTCGCCGGCAACGTTGGGCGTTCTCGTTTTGTCGGGTAATTGTGCCAGCGCGGTTGCAGTCAAGAGGGTAGCCACGACTGCTAGCACCGCGGCTAGTATCGCAGGTAATTGAGACCTTCGTCTTTTGATCATCTCAATGTCTCCTTCAGGATCTTGGGTATCGGGTTGTGTCCGGTACCTGCAACTGTGGACCACTTGCCTGACTCTGGTAGCAAGACGCGATCGGAAGCGGAAGACGGAGTCGGGACCTGATGGAGAGGTCTGTCTTCCCGATGGCGAGGCAGCATCCTTCCGCGAGCGCTCGAGCCCAAAGTCGGGCTTGTAAGAATCGAGATAGACAAGTTCTTCCGGGGGACAGAAGCTTGTCGATATGGTGGTTGCACCGACAAATGGGGCGAGTTCGTCTTGTTGCGAACGCTGCTTGAGCCCTTTTGCGCGAGAACCTTTCGACGGAAGCTAAGAGGCTCTAGTCGCACCTTCGACTAGAGCGATTAGCATCTCCCACAACAGGTGAACCTCAGAAGACCTGAGTCACGGGAGACAGTGGGCGAGGTTTCTTCCAAAGTCGGCGATAGAATCCAGACTACGCCGAACTGAAGCTATTCTGGGACGGGAGATACTGGGCTGGGTGGAAGAAATGAGAAGAAGGTGCGGGAACTTTAGAAGAGACGCGTTTAGGTGTCAACTAAATAAAATGTATTTATTGGCGATTTTTGCTGCGTGCGTGTTCGCCAAAGTTTTTGACTACGAGCTTGCCGTAAAAAAATCTACATACATTAGAGATATTGCGGGCGTATAAAGCCGCCACCCAATCCCCGCGTAACCCCGACATCCCCGCGTAGTCCACGCATTCGCGCTTATCAAGGAAAGGTCCACATGAAGCGTAAATCATCAAGAACCTTCGTTCAGATTTTGCTGTTCGTCCTGCTGCTCGGCACATCGGCGACCGCTTATGCAGATGCAATAGCGATCACCTCAGGCAGTCTGAGTAACATTCAGATCGTTCCCACGTCGGGAACGGTCGTTTTCACAACGCCATCGGCAACGGCAGCCGGTGGGGTAGTGTCAGATGGTTTCGATGATTCTTCAAACCGAATGGAGAGTCCGACCCGTTCGGAGGCCAGTATCAATCTGGGGTTTGCAAGTGCGGCTGCGGTGTCGGATCTCACCAACTTGTTGCTCAGCGCAAACAGCAGCGTCATGCTTTCCGGCTGTCGTTGCCAATTTGAGGCGGAAGGGCAGGCCTTTCTAAGGCAGGGTTTTATGATCACCGGAGGCACCGGCAACGTTAATGTGAATCTCTCGGCGTTGTTGTTGTCGATGCAGAGTGTAATGACAGACCAGTTCAGTTTTTTTGCCGCGTCTGGTGTGATTTTCAACCTGCAGGTGTTGAATGCTTCCGATTTTTCACCCGTCCATAACTTTTCTTTCACGTTCAGGTTCAGCGTCCTGCCGCCGAACAACTCGGCAGTTATGGAATTCGAAAGACAACTGTCAGAGATATTCACCCTGCAATTCGGCACAGAGTACATTCTTCGCGCATCAATTTTTGCCAACTCAGAGGCGGGACAAAATGAGATTCCGGAACCGGGAAGTGTAGTGTTGTTGGTTTCAGGGCTCGGGTTCATGGCGGGCGTTGTGAAGAGACGGCGGATGGGGCCACAAAAAGGCACATAAACACAACTGCTCAGACAACTGCTTTGGTGCTGTTTGAAGGTAGAACGAAGAGGTTCGTGCTGAGAATCCGCGAAAGGACGCCCGCCCGATGAATCTGGAAATAGACGTCGAAGCCTTTGAATTTAAGATTGCGCCAACGAAGAGCCACTCGATGAAGGTTGAGTACTTATCGGAGAGTCGAGAGGTCGTAATTCGCGCGAGCCTGCCAAAGCAGGAATCACTAAGTCTCGATCTCGAGGACGATGTTATCGTCGTCAGTTTTAAGAAAGTGGACTTGCGATTTTCTGAAGAAGCAGTTCGTACGCTTTTTGAAGGTTTGCCTCCAGAGATGCTGCGCCGGTTGTAGAGAAGACGAGCGACCTGTATTCGACATCGGTTAACTGCACGCGTTCTGTGGTATTGGAGTTGCGCGTGCGAAGCCGGTCGAATTCCTCATGCGGAGTCAAACGTCGTGAAAAATTTTCTCTTCGCAGTATTTACGATTTTTCTTTGTCAGCTTGCGGTCATCGCTCAGACTGCACCGCCAGAACCCAACGCCACAAAAATTGTCCAGCAGTCAGAACGATCAGCCGTGATTGCTGACAAGCGTCGGGTGACGCTTCCCGCCGGCACGCCATTAGAAATTGAAGCAACCCACACTGTGCGCTCTGTTGATGTGCGGCCTAATGATTACCTGAGTTTTCGTGTGCTGGTCCCGATTAAGATCGAAGACATAACGGTTATCGAAAAGGGTGCGTTAGTGACTGGCCGAGTGGTCCAGGCGAAACGCGGCGGGCGGTGGGGTAAAGCGGGAAAGCTTTGGTGGATAATGACAGACGTGGTTGCCGTTGACCTTTCGCGCGTTCCGGTACAGGTAAGTAAGGACATTCCGGATAACCGCAACCGCATCCGCGGTATCAGTCACGGTGGCGAGGTGGCCGCGCGTGCCGCGGTCCTCGGCGCACTGTTTCCGCCAGCCGCGGCAATTGCAGTTATCGGCGGCGCTTTCAAACGAGGAGGGGACGCCATTTTGCCCGAAGGCAAGCGCTTTGTGATTTATATACAAAAGGACACTGATGTGTCAGTCCCCGCTGAGCGGGTGAATGCTAATTGATCTAAAAAGAAAGGCACAAGCGAAAATGCATGTGCTATAGTGCGGACGACCCACCACCACAAATAAAGCGGGCCGACATTGTGCTAACACACAACGTCGACCCTTTGACTATCAACCTTCGCTAGAAAGGATGACAATCATGGCTAATGATAGTAGCGCAACTGTGCGCGAAATTCCTCACGTAAACCATACATCACGAACCAACACGATCATCAACGCTCTAACGGAAAGAGCGCAGGCAGTCTTGAACGACAGCTCGATCGATCCCCAGACTCGCGCAATTATTCGTTACGCTTTGGAGACGAACGATCCGTGGCTTGCGGAACTCGTGCGTCGCGCGGATGCAGGCGAAGCCGTCGTCGATTCAGCGGGATTCTTGAAGACATGCAGCACCAACGAAGAAAGTTCGGAGAGTTGAACCTCAGTAGCAGTGTTTGAGAGCGAGTTGTGGTCGGTTCCCACCACCGGCCGCCTACGTAATGCAATGCGTGCCACTAACCTCACGAAAGGAACTCACATGAGCAACACAGACCTCATCTCCATTGAAACAATCGAAAAGACTATTTACTTTATTCGCGGCGAAAAGGTGATGCTGGATCGCGATCTGGCAAGACTCTATGACGTGTCTACTGCGGCGTTCAATCAGGCAGTACGGCGGAATCGCGAGCGTTTTCCGGAAGACTTTATGTTTCAGTTGACCTCAACCGAGGTTGCTCAACTGAACCGATCACAAATTGTGATCGGTTCAGAGAAGCATCGGGATCCTCGTTTTCGTCCCTACGCTTTCACCGAACAGGGCGTTGCCATGCTCTCGAGTGTGTTGCGAAGCAAGCGGGCAATAGCCGTCAACATCGAGATCATGCGTGCGTTTGTAAAGCTGCGACAGATTTTCGCGTCTAACGCCGAACTTTCTCACCGATTGGACAAGCTTGAAAGCAAGTACGATAAACAGTTCAGAGTTGTCTTCGACGCGATTCGACAACTGATGGCAACGCCGGCTCGAGGTCGCAAGGAGATAGGTTTCCGTTCGCGCGCGGTGAAGAAGTAAGTTTGACGTGTTTGCTTGCGCGCGTCACGCGGCAACACAATTGAGTCGTGAACTTGTGGCTGATCCCACCACCGGCCGCTTACGTAATACAATGCGCCACTAACCTCACGAAAGGAACTCACATGAGCAACACATGAGTCCGATTTTTGAGATGCCAAATTGGCATCTCAAAGACAGGTCGGGGTGGCAGACGTTTCCTCCCTTACGTTTTCATGGAACAGGGGGTGGCGATGCTTTCAAGCGTGCTAAACAGCGAACGTGCCGTATTAGTCAACATTGAGATTATGCGTGCGTTTGTAAAGCTGCGACAGATGCAATCAACTTGAGGTGCCAAATTGGCACCTCAAACAAAGGTGATGAGCGGAGCCGTATTCCTGATTACTGTTTGTCCAACTTCTTCAGCATCTCGGCTGCGTTGGTATTTTTCGGATTCATCTCCAGTGACTTCCCGCAGCGACCTGGTCAAACGATGCGGATCAAAATCGTTAGAAAATCTTGCATGCTGATCACTGACGAGGTCGCTACCGCTCCCTGTACTGACTGTGTCCAAGTCTGACGTCCGACTTTTGAGGCAAAGCACCCCGAGTGATTACTCACTTCCAACTCGCTGGTCGATCCTGAGTTGCCAGAACAGGAACGCGAGCTCTAACGAGACGTCTTCGATTATTTTGCTCAACGGGCGCCCGCCGGCGTGACCCGCCTTCGTGTCGTAGAGCAACAGGACAGGTTTGCCTGACGTGCTCGCGGCTTGCAGGCGCGCAGTCATCTTCCGTGCTTGCAGCGGCGGGACTCGCGTGTCCTGATCGCCCGTTGTGAAGAGCACTGCCGGATACTTTTCTCCCGGTTTCACTTTCTGATAAGGCGAATAGGCGTAGAGATATTTGAACTGTGCGGGATCAGAAGCATTCCCGTACTCGAGCAGTGCCGGCGGATTGTTATTCTTAAATCGGTGGTAGCCGATCATGTCGAGGTCGGGAAACTGACAGAGTACCGCCTGAAATAGTTCCGGTCTCTGCGTTAAAGCTGCCCCGACAAGCAAGCCACCGTTGCTGCCGCCTTGAATAGCCAGGCGCGATGGATTTGTATATTTGTTTTTGATGAGCCACTCGGCAGCGCCGATGAAGTCGTCGAAGACGTTCTGTTTCTTATCGAGCATGCCGGCTTTGTGCCATCCCTCGCCAAACTCTCCGCCGCCGCGAATGTTCGCGAGCGCATACACTCCGCCCTGCTCGACCCAGATCGCGGCCGATGAACTGAACCTCGGCGTCTGACTAACATTAAAGCCTCCGTAGCCATATAACAGCACCGGGAGTTTCCCGTCAGGTTGCAAATCTTTCTTGTGCACGAGGAACATCGGCACCTTCGTACCATCTTTTGACGAGTACCAGACTTGCCGAACCTCGAAGTCGTCGGATTTGAACGGGACTTTAGGTTGCGCCCAAAGCTCCGTCTTGCCGGTTTGAACGTCGTAGCGATAAATGGTCTGCGGTGTCACAAACGAACGGAAGCTGAAAAATGCTTCGTTACTACTCCAGCGCCCGGAGAGACCGCTGGCCGATCCGATACCCGGAAGCGAAACTTCGCCGAGGGCCTTTCCATCCAGTGAAAAGATCTTTATCTGTGTCGTAACGTTATGCAGGTAACTCACAAACAACTTACCGCCGACGAGTGAAAAACCCGCGATTGCGTCACGCCCTTCCGGAACGATCGTCACCCACTTCTCGCGCGCAGGATTATTAAGGTTCACTACGACTATGCGTTGATTCGGCGCTTGCCAGTCTGTTTGCATTACGAGCCGATCGCCCGCGAACCATCCGTTGAAGTGCGCAGGGATGTCGTTAACGATCGTTTGAATCGGACCATCGGGCAGCTTTTGCACGTAAACTTCATTGCTGGTCCAACCATGCGAAACTCCGAACAGCAAATACTTGCCGTCCTCCGAAATGGATCCGCCAATCCACTTGTCGGGACCGTAACCTTTGCCGAATACCTCAACATCTTTCGACGGATCAGTACCGATCGCGTGATAGAAGACGCGTATTCCGGTGTCTCTTCGCTGGAGGTTGTAGTAGAAGCCGCTGCCGTCTTTCTTCATCGAGACGCCGCGATAGAGTGCGTGGGGAAGTTGATCGACATCTTTGCGTTTGTCGACGTCCATCACGCGCAGTTCAGTTTCGTCGGTACCTCCGCGGCGGATGCTGTAGATCATCAACTTGCCGTCGTCCGATGCGTCGAGCAGGCCGATGTCCGTGGTGTGATCGGGACTGAGCGTGTGCGGATCGATAAGGACTTCGTCCTTGCCGTTTAGCGAGGAGCGAACATAAAGGATCGCGAGGTCATCCGCGGCGCGCTTTTTATAAAGAAAGTAACGGCCACCGAACTCATAAGGCGTGCTCACGGAGTCGACACGCAGCAATTCCGACAATCGCTTTTGAATCAGAGGTCGCGATGGAACGCCGTCGAGCAGCGAGTGAGTGTATTTATTTTGCGCGTCGATCCATGCTCGTGTTTCAGCGCTTTCCTGGTCTTCAAGCCAACGATATGGATCAACGATCTCGACGCCGTGAATGACTTCACGAACGTTGTCCACTCTTGAAGACGGTGGTTTGGGCACTTGCGCCTGCATGGATGAAGTCGACGAGAGCACCAGGATTGCGCATAACAACAAAACGGTCTTGAAGTTGATCATAATGAACCTCTCAATTCCATTGCGGCGGGGGAGGAGGTAACGGATTCGGAACCCTACCGTAAAACGCCTTCATCTCGGGTTTCAACCAATGTATCAATAGCGGAATACAGATGGGCAAACAGCAGGCGCTGGTTAGCCCGAGACAGATGAGCACAAGTCCAAAGACCCAGGCCCAGCTCTGACGCGGCAGAAATGGAGCGAACGCATAGGGAACGAAAAACACCAGGCCCAGAATAAGAAACAGCGCAGCCATTACTTTCGCTTCTTCCGCACTCATGTCCCGATCAGGTTCGGCGAACATGAGCCCGATGCCCATCACCGCCATACCCAGATAGAGCAAAGCCATGAAAATGCAGTAGGCAACGAACCACTTAAAGATGGGCGGGGCGGTCTGATTCAGCGAAGCACCGCATCGCTTACAGACCACTTCATATTCCCAGTTAACGACATCGCATTGTCGGCATTTTTTGCCCATGGCGTTTTTGACTGAAACAGCACCGCCGGACTACTGACCTTCCCACTTCAAGTCTTGATCAATACTCGTCACGGCGATCGGGTGATATGTTGCGCGGGCGCGGCGATAAATCGCGAGCGCACGCTCTCTGCCCTCAGGTGTCTTCGCGAGTTCCTGATACAACGGTCTGATGAACTTGCGACGGCCAACCGAAAGCAGAAATTCCTCCAGACGTGGATATCCCGGCTCGTACTTGTTTTGAATCGACATCATCAGCCACTGAAAAGCGATTTCGGAATTGCCTGAGCGTGTCAGGTTGAAGGCTCGGTCGACTTCTCCCATCAGCCTGGTTCTCTCGGTCTGGCTTAGTTGGGTGCCGGAGGCGCCTGCTGGTCCACCCGACGACGGAGGCGGTTCGAGGGCGCTTTGCACAAACTTCAGGAAGTGCAGCGTTTCGTGCGTGGTCCATCGGGCGGCCGGAATTTGCGTCGCTTTTATCTCGCCTCGCAGCCAACGTTTTGCCTCCTCTTCAACTCGCGCGAATGCCGGAGACGTCGGCTTCGGAGCGCTCGCGGGAAGTCCCGGCTTGGTAATCCATTCGTCGACCGGCACTGGTGGAGTCTTCGTGGGATATTTATCAACCAGGTTCTGCTTTAAGTAAGCGAGAAATTGTTCGGTCGTGATGCTCTGGAAAGCGAATTTATCAAAGTAGCCGCGCAGGAAACTATCGAAACGCGTGCGGCCGAAGGTTTGTTCGAGGTGAAGTAAAAAGAGCGCGCCCTTTTCATAAGGCACGTCGGTGAAACCTTCATCCGGATCGCGACCTTTGAGATCGACGTGCAGAATCTCGTCGCGGTCTTCAAGAGTGGCGATCTCTTCCTGCAAATCACGCAGGCCCAAAGCAGCTTCCATTCTCGCACGCGCGCGGCCGTAAACAGCTTCCTGAATGCGGCGTTCGAGGTAAACCGTGAAGCCTTCGTTCAGCCAGAAGTCGCGCCAGGTGGCATTCGTGACGAGGTTGCCGGACCAGGAGTGGGCCAACTCGTGCGCGATCAGTGCGACGAGACTTTTATCGCCCGCCAGAATCGTCGGCGTGGCGAAAGTCAGCCGCGGATTCTCCATCCCGCCGAAAGGAAAGCTGGGCGGCAAAACCAGGATGTCGTAACGACCCCAACGATATGGGCCATAAAGCCGTTCAGTGGCGACAACCATTTTCTCCGTGTCGCTGAGTTCACGCGCAGCGCCATCAATCACTTGCGGTTCCGCGTACACACCCGTGCGCGCGCCGAGACTGCGAAAACGCAGATCGCCGACTGCGAGTGCAATCAAGTATGAGGGAATCGGTTGGCGCATGCGGAAGGTATAGTCGCCGTCGCGCGGTGTGCGCGCATCGTTCTCAGCGCTCATGACGGCGAGAAGATTTTGCGGCGTGCGTACGCGCGCGTTGTAAGTCACTCGAACGGCGGGCGTGTCCTGCAGCGGAATCCAACTGCGAGCGTGAATCGCCTGCGATTGAGTGAACATGAAAGGGTCTTTCTTGCCGGCAGTCTGAGCGGGTGCGAGCCATTGCAAACCGGAAGCGCCGGGAGACGTCGAGTAATGAATGCGAACGCGTGTGGCTCGTGCGGGCAAGGGAATTGTGAGGGGCGCGCCGAGAATCTTGTCGCTCGTTCCGACGTCGAAAGTTGCCGGCGCGTACTGCAATCCGTTGCTGGACGTTTCAACTCTTTCGATTTTCAGATCGCGGGTGTCGAGAATCAAAGGGTCAGTTTGCGAAGTTCGTTCGACGGTCAGCGTCGTGGTGCCCTTGAGAATCTTCTGATCAAAAAGGACGTCCCAATCGAGATCGACGTGCCTGACCCGAACCGCCAAAGGGTTGGCGTAAGAGTGAACATCCTGAGCTGCGACATTTATGACGAACACGATTAGAGCGAAGAAGCCGTAAACCAGCCGTTTCATTATGTCCTCCGAGAGCACCTGCCCGCATCCTGCGCCGCGGGCGGTTGACTTCGTACTACGTAGATTTGAGGAGAGGGGTAAGCAACAGATTACGCGGATCAGGCAGATTAGAAAAGTAGCAGGAGTCAGGTACTGGTTCGGTTTTCAATTTAACGCCGAGACTTGTTGGGTACTGATTCAGTTGGATTTTAACGCCGAAGGCGGTGGCTAATTGAAGCCCAGGGTTGCTTCAACCCTGGGATCATCATTTCCATGTGGTTTAAGGTCTACTTATGCTTAATCCCAGGGTTGAAGCAACCCTGGGCTAGAATTAGCTAACGCCTTCAGCGTTTAGCCCAACGCCTTCGGCGTAATTTCAAACTGAACCAGTACCGGCAGTCGCCTGAGAAAGTAATCCGAAATTCTTTGCTCCGGAGGAGCAAGATGTTTATAGCCACGAACGAAAACATGATTTCGCTCCGTTCGGAGCGACATGTAACTCGATGGGATACAAACCACATCGCGCTCCGCTGGAGCGCAACTTTCAAGAGCTAACAAGCTATAAACATGGTGCTCCTCGGAGCACTTGAAGGTTGACGAAAATCGGGGCCGCAGAAAGTGCGGCCCCGAGGTTTCTGGATCAGAGGCGTCTATTTCGATTTCCGCAGCGCATGCTTCGAGACGAACTGCGCAACCTGACGACCCATCCGCGCACCGACCTCGTCGGAGTTGCGGAAGTGGATGCCTGAATAAACACGCGCATCGATCACTTCGTCAACTGCGTCGCTGATACTGGTCCACTGCCGAGTGATGCCGGACAGCGTTACGACGATCGGCACTCCCGGACTGTCCCCAAATGCTTCGGTCAGGACCTTTGCCATCGCACTACTATTTACCGTGTGTCCCGATGGATACTCCGGGTGTGGCGGCGTGGCAACGAACGGTTGCCAACTGCCATTGCCGGCAGTCGCATCATTGCCATCAAATTCGCCATTTATGATAGCCAATTGTGGACGCCAGAAGTTGTATTCATACTTCGCCTCCCAGCAAGCAATGCTGGCATCGGCTGCGGCCACGTAGAACAACGCAAACAGTTGGGCCTTCTCGGAAAGATTCAGGTTGCGAGTCAGTACCAACTGCGTCAGGACGTTGTTCCAAATAGCTGTCGGCGATGCACGCCAGAAGGTTGCGATTTGACTTTGTTCAGCCGAGCGGCTGGAACCGGTAGCTACACCGATTGTTTTGATCTCGTTATAGTCCTTTGCGTACAGTTCGCTGTTGCGATCGGGCGGCGGTTCTGGTCGAAACTGTGATCCGCTGCGAAGCACAAACGGCGTGACGGCGCCCCAGCCAGGCAGCAAGGCCGGAGCGTTATTCAATCGTACCCAGACGCCTGGATCGCCAGCTCCGGGCGCGATGTATTCGAATTGCGCCTGCGCTGAATGATCGTTGGCGCGCAGAGCAAGGATCGCCGCGGCCGCGGAGTTACCGAAAGCGATGCCGGGATCGGCAGGCGACAGGCCATGAGCCGCGAGCGAGTTTGCGTAGCGTTCATCAAGAACCAGGTCGCTTCCGGGAAAGAGATTTTTCAGCGCGTGGTGCGCGGCGGCAATTGCCGCAGCAACAGGCGATGCATTTTCAGGTGCAGACGGCGGCGTCAGGTAAGTCTCGTATTCCCCGGTGATGCCGTTGACTGCATCGTGAACCGCGAGGTGAAAAATAGCCATCACACGCGTCTGCTGCACAGGCGCCAAAGCGGGTGTAGGTCGTAGGGATAACGTAACCGCCTGTTGGTTCCATTCGGTTAAGGGATCAATTGCCTGTGCGGTGTGCGTGGCGCTACGAGCGACAGGCAAGTGCGCGTTGGGAGCAGCAGCACAAGCAACGCTCAACAACGGATATACGGATATCGTCGAGAAAGCGATAGCCAGGCTTAGTGTAAATACCAGTGATTTTATTAGGGTTTTGACTCTCATCCTTTCCTCCTTACCTGATAAGGCGGGATTGGCTGAGAGAAACTGCAACGGTCGTTCACAAAATTTTGGCCAAGCCTCCTACCGTCGATTGTGATAAGTTGTTCGGCCACTGATTATGCAGGCCCAGTCCTCCAAAGAAATTACCGGGCTGCTTATTGCCTGGAGCGACGGAGACGAATCGGCACTCGATCGGTTGGCTCCGCTCATCCACTCAGAGTTGCACCGGCTCGCACACCATTACATGAGCCGTGAGCGTACCGGGCACTTGCTGCAAACGTCTGCACTCGTGAACGAGGCTTACGTCCGCTTGATCGACTGGAAGACCGTCCGCTGGCAAAACCGCGCGCACTTCTTCGGCGTGGCGGCGCAGATGATGCGCCGGATCCTGGTCGACTTCGCTCGCGAGCGGCAAAGCCTGAAACATGGCGGCGGCACGTTGCAGGTATCGCTTGGTGAGGCAGCGTCGTTTGCGGTCCATCGCAATACTGATTTAGTGGCGCTCGACGAAGCTCTCACGGCGCTGGCTGAAGTCGATCCTCGTAAGGTGCGCGTGGTGGAAATGCGTTTCTTTGCAGGACTCTCGGTCGAAGAAGTAGCTGACGTATTGAAGGTCTCGAAGGAAACGGTCATGCGCGATTGGCGACTGGCTAAAGTGTGGTTGCTGAGAGAACTCGAAGCGGAGGCTGTCGCTCGTGAAAAATGAGAGATGGCAGGAAGTCGAGCGCCTTTATCACTCGGTATTGGCGAAACACCCAACCGAGCGTTCGGGCTTCCTTATTGAGGCTTGCGCAAGCGACGAAGAACTGCGTCTTGAAGTTGAATCGTTGCTGGCTTATGAAGATCGTGCCAGGACGTTTATTGAGTCGCCCGCACTGGACGTTGCCGCAAGAATGATGGCCGACGAAAATTCGCGAACAGTCAAAGTAGGCGAAAGTTTCAATCAGTACCGGATTATCTCCCAACTGGGAGCCGGTGGAATGGGCGAAGTCTATCTTGCGAACGACACGCGTTTACGACGCAGAGTGGCGCTGAAGTTTTTACCCACAGCTCTCACCAAAGACAAACGACATCTTCATCGCTTTAAAGTGGAAGCTCGCGCGATCGCGGCCATGTCGCATCCGAATGCCTGCACGATCCACGAAGTGATTGAAACCGAAGATGGACGCCACTGCATCGTCATGGAACATGTTGAAGGCATGGCGCTGCGGGAGCGAATAACGAATGGTCCAATAAAAGTCGACGAGGCCCTCGATATTGCTATCCAGATTGCTTCGGCGTTGGCGAGTGCGCATGCGTCGGGGATAGTGCACCGCGACATCAAGCCTGAGAATGTCATGGTCCGTAGCGATGGGTACGTCAAAGTGTTGGACTTTGGACTCGCGAAGTTAGCAGACCGAAGATCCGACCCTGCGCACAGCGAGGCCGAAACGCGCGCGATAGAGCTAAAGACTGCGCCGGGGATGGTGATGGGCACTGTCGCATACATGTCGCCGGAGCAGGCGCGTGGACTTCCGGTTGACGTTCGTACGGACGTCTGGAGTCTCGGAGTTGTGCTGTATGAGATGGTATCGGGACAAAAGCCGTTTTCAGGACAAACACCGACCGACGTTATCATCGCGATAGTTGAACGAGAACCGGATTCGCTATCGAAGGCCGCGCCTGAAGCAAGATCTTTACAGCCGTTTGTCATGAAGGCGTTGGCCAAAGATCCAAAGGAAAGATATCAAACGGCAGAGGAGTTCCTGGGTGAACTCAAGAGCGTAAAGCGGGACCTGGAACTCGGTGCGGATCTCGAACGTTACAAAGCCTCCGGCTCGAAGGACAACGGCCTCCGTCTTTTCAACCAGGACGCAAAGCGAAGCCGGACGATCGTATTCGCGGCGCTGGCGACGCTGGTCGGCATTGCGCTGCTGGCGGCAGTGTGGTTTGGCAGGAGGCTGAGAACGGCGACGCCCGGCCCGACCACGATCAAATCACTCGCGGTATTGCCGATGGTTAACATTTCCGGCGATCAATCGCAGGATTACTTCGCGGACGGCATGACCAAGACGCTCATCGCCGGTCTGGCAAAAGTTGCTGCCTTGAGAGTTACCTCGCGCACTTCGGTGATGCAGTTCAAAGGATCGCAGAAGCCATTGAAGGAGATCGCGCGTGATTTGAACGTTGACGCCGTTGTCGAAGGCTCAGTCCAACGCGATGGGGACAAAATGGCTGTCGCGGTGCGATTGATTAACGCGTCAACCGAAGAACATCTTTGGACCGGAAACTACAATCGCGACCTGCGCGATGTCCTGACAGTTCAGAACGAAGTCGCCACTGCAATCACTCAAGCGATTCAGATCAAGCTGACTCCGCAGGAGCAATCGCGTCTAACGCACGCGCGTAGGATCAATCCGGCGGCGTACGATGAGTTTTTGCGCGGGCGCTACTATCTTAATCGCCAGACGAAAGCAGATAACGACAACGCGATCGAGGCGCTTAGCAGCGCCGTCACCAGCGATCCCGAGTTTGCCGCCGGTTGGGCTGAGTTGGCCCAGGCTTATGTATGGAAGCTGTTTTTGTTTGCGCCGGAGGAGAAGGATCTGCCTCGGAAAGCTTTTGTTGCAGTGGAAAAGGCGCTTGCGTTAGATCCGGACTTGCCGGAGGCATACCTGGCGCGCGGCCGTTTGCTTTGGACTCCTGCTAACCAGTTTCCACACGAACAGGCAATGCAGGAATATCGTCGCGCCCTGGCTTTGAATCCGAGTTTGGATGAGGCTCGAAATCAACTTGCGTTAGTTTTGAGTCACGTAGGACTTCTCGATGAAGCCCTCGAGGAGTTGAACAAAGCGTTGGCCACCAATCCGAGTAATAACCTGGCCCGCTTCCGTGTGGGCGAAGTGATGCTGTTTCAAACCAAATATGAACAGGCCCTGACGGCGTTGCGAAATTTTCCTCCGGAAGTCAATCCATCGCTGGTGGGCCATCAGATTGTTTTCGCCCTTTTTAACCTCGGGAAAAAAGAGGAAGCAGCGGCAACGCTCGAGAAGTTTTTGAAGGACTATCCGGCAGACAACCGTGGTCTATTTACCAGCTTACAGGCGATCCTCGCCGCTTCCGCCGGTCAACATCGCGAAGCCGAGGAGAAAATTAAGTCGGCAATCGAGCGCGGAAAAGGGTTTCGGACACTTCCACCACACCGCTTATCACATCGCTTGTGCTTACGCGATCATGAACAAGCATGAACAGGCGATAAAATGGTTGGAGTCAGTCGCTAACGACGGCTTTCCCTGCTACGTTCTCTTCGAAAGAGATCAGAACCTTAATAATCTTCGCCAGGATCCGCGTTTTCAGGCTCTGCTGGCGAAGCTGAAACAACAGTGGGAACACTACAAAGAAGCGTTAGCAAAGTCACCCTCTTAGTCCGGCTCTCACCTGCAGGAATCAGGCAAAGAAGAAAATCCCGATTGCCATAACCAACGCAGAGATCCCCGCGAATAAGAACGCCCCTCTTTCAGCCCCTTTTAAACGTATAGGACTGGTCTGCATCAGCGCATCACGTAGACCACCGTGCAGCGCCAGGACGATCTCGAAAATTCCGATCAACAGGAAGGCAACGGCCAGGATAGTTTTCCACATGGCCATAGCTTAACGAAAGATAAGATCTTAAAGCCACAAGAGGCACATAAGTAACAAATGCGTTTGGATTACATGATCATCTTGTAAATCATGTTAATCCTGTAAAAATGACTTCGTTGCCTTTGCAGGAAAGTCTTTTCACAGGATTACATGATTATCAGGATTAACAAGATTTCTGTGCAAAGATTTATCCCATTACCCCCAAAAGAAGAATCTTCTCTGATTGAGAGTCGCGTGTTAGTATCACGCCTCCCCCAAGATAGATAAGTTTTCACCGAAGTCAGTCAACTCGGATTGCGAATCTGTTTTCGATGGAGGTTCTCCTGAACGATGCCCGCTCCCCCGTTGAAGTGGAAAGAAAACGAAGGCGTTGACATCCACCTGCTACGCAATGGGCCGCCGTCAAAGCCACTCATTGATGCACTCGACATAGATCCGGGCCAGAGACCGAGCGTTGTTTTTATTCCAAGACTGGCCGCCGGTTCAGATCTTCATGGTGTCGAAGTCGTCTCCACGACGGGAGTCGTAAGCGCAATAACTCCGCCGGACTCGACCTTTCCGAAAGTCAGGAACTTCATTCTGACGGCGATATTTACAGAAGCGCCGGGAGTTAATTTCGAGACTGAGATCCGAATTCACATTCACGACTCAGTGAAGGACATCTGGCTTACTCCGCCAAGCCTCACGATCCATAAAGACGCCGACGAATGTCGTTTCACCGTACTCGCGCGCTTCAATGACGACTGCGTTGGAGATATCACTGATTGGCCAAACTTCACCTTTCAGACTGCGAATCCGAGCGTTGCGACTGCCGCTTCCACAGGCGTCTTGAAAGCTGAGGCTACGAGCGGGAACTCTCCGATCACCGTAAATCTAAAAATTCCCGCACTCGGCATCGACAAGACCAGCCCGGCAGCAAAAGTGATTGCCAGGCCGAGTTGGGAACAAGTGGCCCGCGACGCGAAAGTCGATTTTGTTGCCGGTAAACGCAGACCGAACAAGAGCAATCCCTTAGGCCCCGAGCCGGATAGCGTCAAGTCGGTAGTTGAAGATGCGGTTAACGTTTTATTTATCGCCGAGGGCTTCCGTCAGGACCAACGGTTTGATTTCAGGAACATCGTAAACCTGATCACCACCGTGATGCGCGGCGAGGAAGCAGCCACAGCTCCGTGCTTTCAACCCTTTGGCATACTTAAGAATTCGATCAACTACTGGGTCGTGTTTGTTCCTTCTGAGCAGGATGGCATCACCGTGCTTGGTCGACACCTTTTCACTGTTTTAGACGGTAAACAAATAGGTGTCCTGCATCTCCCCAGTCCGCGGGCCAATCCGGCTGCGGACAAGTGGAATGTTCTTGAACTCAGATATGAAGTCGGCCTGGCGCTTGCGAGTGACGCAACGCGCACATTGCCGGACCTGGTGAACGACTGGCAGAAGATTTTTGGACCACAAGTTACGCTTGCGCGAACTACCGAGACCGTCACTATCAATTGGAAACACGAGCCATTCCATTCGCTGCTCAATGAACGTGACTCTGCCTTTGGACTCGCGGCCGGCGTGCGCCAACGCGTCGACTGGAACACAACAGAGATAGTCGAACTGAAACTCAGCAATCGGCGAACGGGTCTTGCCAACGTGCAGAAGTTTATCGAGAACCTGACCTTCGGAAGTTTCCCAATCGGGAATCGTTGGAAACCGGGTGGACCAGACTTCGGTCTCGTTTGTTTCACTTGTCTAAGCGACAAGACTGGGGGCATCGAGATCTCCAGGGAAGGTACTTTCGCCGCCAGTACCGGCAGCAACGTCATGAGAGTCAATCTGAAGAAGGCTTCAGACTCCGGACTCGAAGTCATAACTGGTCCAGTGATCTCCACTTACCGTCACGTGATGGCATCGCTGTTTGCACACGAACTCGGACACGCGCTTGGAGATCTCGGCGACGAGTACGGCGATGGTGGCGGCGCGAGTCTTCTGAACCCTTCGTCGACGAATCCGCCGGAGGCTAATCTGCAGGCCAAGAGCGAGATCGCAGCCGCGCCTGTTGGCGGCGCACCCGCGGCGTTCGACCCCAGGAAAATCCGTTGGACCTGGCCTCGAATTACAAGAGCCGGCGTGCTGCCGCGGCCCATGGAGGCTGGTGACGTCACCGCTGCCGGAATCCGCGTTCCACTTCGCCGTCGCCACGGCAGAAACTTCGCTGTCGGCGATATTGTCCGATTCAAGAAGTTCCCGGTGATAATCGACGCCTCGTTTGATCAGTTTGTCGGCAACTTCTTCAAGGTGAAGACGGTAGAGGACGACGCCGTGGTGATGGTTTCGGTGACGACAACACCGGGAACTAATGACGTCACTGAAGTGGCGATGAGTGCGTTTGATCCGTCTCTCTTTTTAATTCCATTTACCGGTGTGACCGACGAAAAATTCTCACTGATTAAGCCTCTTCGGCGAGCAGGCGTCGAGATCACCCTCGTGCCCGAGTTGATTCTCAAACATATTGAAGACAGTGATGGTCCACTCAATGCAGCGCCCGGGGCCGCGACCGCAGCTTGTGTGGCGGCTGTGAATAAAGGTTCAGTCATGACGCCGAGAAATATTCCGGCACTGCCGCGTTCACCACGCACGAAGGCAGACATCATCGGAATCTATGAAGGTGGTTCCTACAATGATTGCGGTGTGTTTCGTCCCGCAGGACGCTGCAAGATGCGCGACGACGACATCGTCACAATTCCTTTTTGTTTCGTCTGTCGCTACATCATCGTCGATACCGTGGATCCTACGAAGCACCGTGAGTTGGACTTGCTCTACCCGGAGGTGAGTGTTTAGTGGCCACCGAACTCGGAACACTTCACCTGCTGGCGCAGCACCTGGTGCTCGCGCTCGAGCCATTGAGGGACGCAGTCGGGGACGCGCCGAGTTTCCAAACGTTTCTTTACCGGCTTGGTTGGGACGTTAAGTCTCTGCCTCCTGAGTACACCGCGCTCGCCACCAAAGTCGATGCAGCGCTGACGGCACTTAACAACCTCGGCGACGATCCAACGCCTGCGCAGATTTTCGACGCGCTCGACAAAGTCGGCGATCTCTACCGGTCGCTGCAAACGTTGAGCGTCGCGCCTGAAGGAGTAGATGCGGCGGAGTTTTTGTCTGAGATCGGCGTGCGAATCTTTGAGTTGCTGCTCGCCGACTATCTCATCAAAGCCCTGCCCGGCGCGTACTCGGTTCTGCTCGCGCTCGACATCATCACAATAGAATCGGTGAACGAAACAGAGACCCGGCCGGGCTTTGTGCTCAGACGCTTCCGATGGGACGAGATCCCGAAGGTGCTCGACGACCCGGCTTCGATTCCAACGCGAGTTTATGGCTGGGGCACAAACGATCTCGACTTCCACCGGATCTCGGGAAACCTGCTGGGACTCTTCCTGGCGCTGGATTGGCCCGCGTATATCGGGCGAGTGGACCAGGATTTGGCCCAAGGGTTTCGGGAAGCACCCGATGATTTCTCTCCGTCAACTGAGTGGCAGTTAAAAATTCCCGTGCTGCTGGATAACATCGGCGGCAAGGAGGTTGAAGTCGGCCTCGCGCTCCTCGAACTACCGCCTCACGCCGGCAAGCAAGCCGGACTCATTCTCCAACCTTTGATTCCACCGGAGATTGGATCGAGTTTTCCGATTAACGATCAACTGCGCCTGGAAGTGCGAGCGGGCAGTGACGTCGCTTCGACGTTCGGAGTACTACTCAGGCCCGACGGAATCTTCCTGAAGTTTCCATTTCAGGAAGGCGCAACGCTTCCGCAGGCAGGCTTTGGTTTCAAACTGCGCTATGCCACCGAGAACCCGACTCTCCTGCTCGGCACGCCCGGCAAAAGCCGCCTCGAACTCAAAGGACTGACAACGAGCTTCAATCTGAACGCGCACGATGGAGATGTCGAGCTTGAACTTGAAGTCGCACCCGAGGAGATGAAACTGGTTGTTGCGGCTGCTGATCTTGATCGGTTTTTGGGACAAGTGATCAGAGATGACGTCACGGCTGCGTTGCCGCTCGCAGTGCGATGGTCCAGCAAGACCGGGATCGGATTTGTCGGCGGCGCCGGTTTTCAGACGAGCTTTCCGATCAACTTACGTCTTGGACCAATCACGCTACAGCAGATTCAACTTGCAATAAGTTCGAGTAGCGGGCAAAGCCAGGATTCGGCGCTGATTGTTAAAACCGGCGTGGCGCTCGGCGGCGAGATTGGTCCAGTCGATTTTTCTGTCGACAACCTTGGCTTGCGAATGGTCACCCGTTTCAAAGACGGCAATGCCGGGCCGTTTGATATCGCCCTCGGCTTTGACCCGCCAAACGGATTAGGCATCGCCATCGAATCTCCAGCCGTCAGCGGCGGCGGTTTTCTCAAACTGGATTTTGAAAAGGGCGAGTATGCGGGCGCTCTCCAACTCACGATTCAGGACAAGATCACCGTAACTGCCATGGGCATGATCACTACGCGACTGCCGAATGGGGCAAGCGGATTTTCGTTCGTTGTGATCATCACGGCCCAGGGTTTTCAGCCGATCCCGCTCGGCCTCGGCTTCATGCTCACTGCAATCGGCGGAATTCTTGCAATCAATCGCACGGTGAATGAAGAGTTCCTGCGCGAAGGGATCAAGAACCAGACTCTAAACCACCTGCTCTTTCCGAAAGATCCCATTCGCAATGCGCCACAGATCTTCGGCACCCTGAATAATGCCTTCCCGCCGCGACTCGGAAATTATCTATTTGGTCCAGTCGTGCGGATTGCCTGGGGCACGCCAGCGCTGTTGACGATGGATCTCGCGCTCGTGCTGGAACTGGGCAAACGCCGGCGGCTGATCATCCTTGGTCGCGTGTCAGCCATCATGCCGAGCGAGAAGCATGATCTGCTGCGTTTGCAGATGAACGCGCTCGGTGTGATTGATTTCGACCAGAGTTCGATCTCACTCGACGCTGTTCTTTTCGACTCGCGGTTGGCAGGCAAGTTTGCGATCACCGGCAGCATGGCGATGCGTCTCAACTGGGGATCGTCACCCGTCTTCGCATTATCGATCGGCGGCTTTCATCCGGCGTTCAAACCACCTGCAAACTTTCCCGTCCTCCAGCGTCTTGCGATTAGTTTTAGTAACAGTTCGGATTTCAAGCTGTGGGCCGAGTGCTACATCGCAATCACGTCGAACACGTTACAGTTTGGCGCGAAGTTGGAATTACTTGCCAAAGCCGGCGGATTCAGTATCGAAGGACGAGTCGGCTTTGACGTACTGATTCAGTTTGATCCGTTCATGTTTTTGGCTGCCTTCTACGCTTCGGTCCAACTCAAGCGTGGCTCGCGCAATCTCTTCAAGGTAAAAGTCGAAGGCGAACTTTCTGGTCCAAGACCGCTGCATGTTAAGGGCAAAGCGACCTTCGAGATTCTCTGGTGCGATTTTTCAGTCCGCTTCGACCGAACACTCGTGCAGGGTGAGCGGCCGCCGAAGCTCGCGCCGGTCAATGTTACCGAACGTTTGCTGGCGGCTCTCAATGAAAGTCAAAACTGGAGTGGGCAGGTTCCCGAAAATGTGCGGCGTCTCGTGACGCTTCGCGAACTTCACGACGCGCAGCAGATTGTTTTTCATCCACTCGGCACGCTCGGAGTCAAACAAAGCGTGGTGCCCCTTGATCTGGAAATTTCTCGATTCGGAAACACGACACCCGCCGGCGAACGCTCCTTCAAGGTCAACAGTTTTACCGTTACTGGGAAAGAAGTCAGGTTTAATAAAGTGCAGGACTTCTTCTCACCTTCGCAGTTTCTCGAGTTGAGCGATCAGGAAAAACTTTCCGCGCCGTCGTTCGAACGATTAAATGCCGGAGTCAACGCCGGCGTCAGCGGATTTCTGTTCAGCACCAAACCCGACGACATACTCGAAGCTTCAATCCAGTACGAAACACTTATCGTCGACGAGCAGTTCAAACCGGAACCGGTGAAACCGCCAGCGCCGATCACGGCTGATTTCTTCGCACGCCATCTGTCACTCGGAGCAGCGGCGCGCAGTAATCTGCGTCGCACCGGAACCACTAAATATAGATCGCGGGTAAACAAGTATTCGCTCGGCACAACCGGCTGGACCATCGCCTCGACCGAAGATGGATCGAAACAAGGTACACCTGACTTCGCTTCCGGCACGGTAAGTTCGTACGCGGAAGCATTCAATGCCCTGGAGAAGTTGAAAGTGACGAACCCGGCGAAAGCCAGAAAGCTGATGCTGGTACGTACGCCGGTCGAGCCGGAGTGACAGGACTGAAACGCAATGGCTAATGAACCAAATCAAATTTTTCTGCCGTGGGTCCAGCCTGGTGTGGCCGCGACTATTCCGGACCAGGCGAAAGAAAGACTGAGCATCGATCAGGAAGCGGTTTTGTCCCTCCCGTTGAAACTGGTCGTAAACAGCAGCACTGTCGATAAGAACGCGCGGCTTTACGGGCCGGGTGAAATCACTGCAATCGATATCCAGCAGGTGGTCCGTGTCGAACCCAAAAATGGGACCACTGACTTCGAACCAAACTACTTCGCGGCAATCGAGTTTGATCGGCCCGACTTCCCGTGGCTTTTCACTCCGATGAAGGCCAACGATCAGGGACTTCTGCGGCCGTGGCTTTGCCTGGTTGTTATTCGTAAGCAAAAAGGTGTCGAACTTACCCAGGCGGCGAATCAGAGTCTGCCGGCGTTGGAGATCAAATCTCCGGCGCGTCCGCTTGACGAACTTCCGGATCTCTCGGAATCACATTTCTGGGCGCATGCGCAGGTGAGCGGCGCCACACGCGCTGATCTGGAATCAGTACTCGAGTCGGCTCCAGCCAAATCTGTTTCGCGTTTGGTTTGTCCACGACGGCTCGAACCCACGACCGACTATTTGGCATGTGTGGTGCCGGCATTTGCTGTCGGCCGTGCCTGCCGGGTTGAATGAACCGACAACCACCACCACGTTGTTGCCGGCGTGGCCCACGCGCAAGGAAACTCCGGGCGCACCGGAACCCGAAACAATCAGGTTGCCGGTTTACTACTCGTGGGAGTTTCGCACTTCGGCAGGCGGTGACTTCGAAGAACTTGTACGACGGCTGCAACCTCGCGAGCTGCCGGCCCAGGTTGGACGCCGATCGATGGACGTGGGCCAACCCGGTTTCAAAGTAGACTTCCCATCATCAGTTACCGAGGACGACACGACAGTTGATCTCGAAGGCGCGCTACGAGTTATCGATCGCGAACCGGCGCCGTGGCCGGATACAGTGAGCAAACCTTTCCAGGCGGCGCTTCAATCAATCCTCAACACGCCGTGGGAAATGGCGACGAAGAACGCAGTCGATCAGGATCCCATCGTCGGCCCGCCGGTTTATGGTAGTTGGCAGGCAGCGAATCACGTTGTATCCGCGACTGAAAACTCACCTACGCCATGGTTGGATGAACTGAATCTTGATCCACGCCATCGCGTGGTAGCGGCGATGGGAACGGAAGTCGTACAGGACCAGCAGGAACAACTGATGGCCTCGGCGTGGGAACAGCTTGGCGAGATCGAGAAAATCAATCAACGTCTCAGGCAGGCGCAACTCAGCAGATCGGTAAACCAGAAGTATTACACCAGGGCGTTCACTAATTTTTCACCCGAGGCGTTTCTCTCGGTCGTTGCTCCGGCGCAAGCGCAACTGGAAATTGCGGGCCAGGGACCTAATCAGCCCAGCATGATGTTGGCCCAGATGATGGAGGGCTCACCTGTTCCTCGCAGCGCGGTTTCGGCGACGGTCCGCAAGCTCTCGCGGCCCCGTGGCGCGATCAATCGACAGTTTTCACGTGACGGCGTGACGGGCGTGCAGGGGATGTTCAAGGCGTTCAATTTCAACGTTACGCTTGCTCTGCTACCAGCGGTAACAAATTCAAGTCCCGGCGCCGTAACTATCAACCAGATCTCCAGCGCGGTGCTCGCGTCCAACCCAAATTTGCAACCATTTCAAAGAGAGATGGTTCAAAAATTTCAGTCACGAAGCCTGAGCGCGGAAACGATTCGCGCCACGCCTCCCACACTCGACGCTACACAGGATTTTGTTAATGCCGTGATTGCTCACCACGAATATCTTGCGCGTCTTTCTCCTGAAGTAACGGCTAGTCTTAATGTGAATCAGCTTGTTACCGCAAATCTCAAGCAAACGATTCTCACCACACTCGATCCCGCGCATACCGTACGCGATGCCGTAACGTCCGGCGCGCGTTTGAAGCCGCCCAATCCGCTGACGGGTGATGAACTCGATCCGATTATGGATGCGCCCGAGTTTCCCCAGCCGATGTATGAAGCTTTGCGTGACGTCTCACAGGATTATCTTTTTCCCGGTTTGGAGTTTGTGCCTGCGGAGACAGTTCAACTTCTCGAGACGAACGCGCGGTTCATCGAGTCGTTCATGGTTGGTCTTAATTCTGAGATGGGACGCGAGTTGTTGTGGCGCGGCTATCCTACAGATCAACGCGGTACTTACTTTCAACAGTTCTGGGACACAGCCGCCGCCGGAGCAGAGGCGCGCACCGACATTTTACCGATTCATCAATGGGCCAATCGGAAACTCGGAACGATCGTGGCCGGCGCCGGTGAAGAAAAGCTGGTCCTTTTGATCCGCGGTGAGCTGTTGCGTCGTTATCCGGGCACAGTGATCTATGCGGTCAAGGCGATGCTGCTTAACGGCAAACGAGTGCCTGCGATCGATCATCCACAGGAAGCCGCGGCTCAACTCGTCGCGCCTCCGCTCGATGCGTATCCGATATTTCGCGGCTCACTCGAACCTGATGTGACATTTGTCGGTTTCGATCTTGAAGAAAAAGATCTGAAGTTGGACCAGGGCTGGTTTTTTGTCCTGCAGCAGCAACCGACTGAGCCGCGGTTTGGTCTTGACGAGTTTCGTCTCGGCGACGATGGACAGCCACCGCCTTTAAAGACCTGGAACGACCTTAACTGGTCACACCTGGCAGCGAATCAACAGGAACTTAAACGCTTTCCGCATGTTCGCATCAACAAGGCTCAGCTTACCGCGAGTGATTCGGGTACGTGGGGCCGAAACTCCGCGCACATGGCTTACATCACTCGGCAAATTCCCGCGCGAGTTGCGATTCATTCGAGCTCGTTGATCAAAGCGCCGGTCTAGGAACGATCGAAACATACCCTGGTGGGTTAACAGTGTGTTGCACAATTGTGCTGGCCGCAGCGCGGCCAAATGTTTATAGCTTGAAATGAAATGATTACGCGCTCCAGCGGAGCGCGATGAGGTGCGTCAAAAACATGGGGCTCTTCCGGAGCCCTCAAAGCAATGATTGCTGAGAGCTATAAACCTTTGGTCCCTCCGGGACCGAATCCTTAGCAATCTATTACCGCTACCAAACATACCATGCCCCTGACTGCTGAAATCTCGGCCATACCGACTCTGGTGCCGCACGTTGAGCTGGATGTCTTTTTAGGCCGCGCACAGCCGCTCGTTCTTTTACCGGTGCGACTCGAAACACGGTTTTTTCTCGACTCCACCGGCGGCGGTGAACTGCGCGTACGTGTCTATCCCGACAAGATTCACGTCAACACTCACGAAGAAAAACTTACCGATCAGGAAGTTGTTTGGGGCAAGCACTTTTGGGAGCAAACCTGGAGAGCGTCGACGAATGTCGAGGCGCAAAAAGTCGCGTGGCGTCAGCTCGCGGATCGCTTCGGTGCAGGCCGGGCCGCATGGGTGGCGAAAGAGTTGAAGCCCAATAATCCCGACGATGCTCCAACGAGACCTGTAGCTGATAACGATGCGCTTCCTAAGCCAATCAATTTTCCCACGCTGCAAACCAAAACCGATTCATGGACGCAAGCGCCCCTCGCGAATCTTTTACCCACGCGCTGGCACGTAGTCGGTTTTGAAGGTGGACGATTCAAACTGAAGGCGTCCGGCACTCCGATTTCACGGAATCTACCAGCCGGTCCAGATCCCAGTCTTCTCGATAAGGATGGCCCTGAGAGCGAGCTGCCGATCGATGAAGGTATGAAATGGATGATCGACTTCGCTCAGGCGGAAGCGGCGGGAATGGGCATTCGCATTCCGCTCACTCCGCATCAAGCGACGGGTTTTGATTTCCTGTTGGTTGTCGGAACAAGGGAGACCACAGAAGGTGATGAAGCGAAAGAGTTAGCAGCGCTACTCAATGCACACCACTACACAAACGATTTGAGCTTTGTGCTTCCCGGGACGCCCACTAACAACACACCGGACGCGCCGTCAGGTTTCACGTCTATCGATCCCGGGCACGAAGCGAGTTATGAGACCGAACGCGCCACGAATGGATTCAAGCCAGGTGATAAGTCGTTTGCCGATGTCCTCGCGACGGCTTTTGGGTTCAATAGCGACGACGCAAAAAAACTCACCCGCCTCGGCAACGCCGGAGCCACGGAATCGAAAGACGCCCTTCACATGAATCGCGTGCTCTGGCCCGCGACCCTGGGTTACTTCCTCACGCAAATGATGAGTGGCGCGCCGTTCACACGAAACGATACCGATTGGGCCAGAGAACATTTCACGAGGTACGTGCGCGCTGCTGGTCCTTTGCCGTCGATTCGTGTTGGTAAACAGCCTTACGGAATACTGCCGGTAACTTCACTTGAAAACTGGAAGTCCGCGGTAGACGAAAAAGAGCGAACGCGCGAAGAAACGCTGCGGAAATTTCTTCTGCGGCTGCGACATGTTTGGCGTAGCAAACTTGCAAAAGTGCCGCGCGTGGGACGGACACCGAATGACCCCGAACATGATTTCGCCGAGATCATGGGTATGGATGCTTTCGCAACTAACTACGCGATCAGGCATTTGATGGGAAGGGAATACCTCGAGAAGCTGGGATCACTGTTTGGCCGAGGCATCGATCAGAACTTCTGGGTGGCGAAGAAGGAGGAGTTGACGGCCAGAGGCCTGACGCTGTTGGGACTGGATTGGAAACCTCGCCTCGCAAGAGCGGCATATTCCGGTTGGTCCACCAGACTGACTGGGCCACTCGTGCAAAGCGAACCACTTTCCGAAACAGCTTCGCTCGCGCCCAACCGCAACTATATCGAACTACTGCTTACCGAGCCTGATTTCGAAAAGATTCGCCAGGAAAACTTTAGCCAGTTTCAGCCTAAGAGTTTGCTTTACTCCTTGTTGCGCCAGTCGTTGATGCTTGAATACTGGACCACCGCCGGCGAGCTGTTCATGTTGCAGGCAACCCAGTCTGAAGAACGGTTTGTCGACAACGATTCCGAAGTCGGACAGGTCGGAGTGCCGAACATCTGGCTGGGGATGAACTTGCCGGGAAAAGAGCTCGCCGCGAAGTTTGGTCTGCCGGAGAGTGTGCTGACAAGCATTACCACCGAGCCGTTTTGGAAGTTTTTATTTGAGATGAAATCTCCTCCGGCCGATCCGGCAATTGCTCGACGAGTTGCGCCGCTATTCGAATTTCGCGACAGCTTCGCCGCGCTCAGAAATGTGAGCACGGCCGGCCTGGAGAGGTTAATGATCGGCACGCTCGATCTTTGTTCGCACCGGCTCGACGCCTGGATGACTTCTTTCGCCACTAAACGCCTTACGCAACTTCGTGAGAGCAACTCCACGGGTACTTTCGTCGGGGGTTACGGTTGGGTCGTCAACCTGCGGCCTGACACCTCGTCCCCCGCGAGTTCAGCCGGCGTAGATCCAGTCACACTTCCCAACAATCCCGGCTTTACGCACGCGCCTTCCCTCGGCCATGCAGCGACGGTAGCCGTACTGCGCAGCGCGCATTTAACCCACTCCGCGAGTAGTTCCCAGGCGAATCCTTTGAATATCGATCTGTCGTCTGAACGCGTTCGCCTGGCGGAATGGTTGATCGACGGAATTCGTCAGGGCCAGCCGCTCGGAGCTTTGCTCGGATACCGCTTCGAGCGTCACTTGCAGGATGCATTGTTGGGCGATTTCATACCTGCGTTTCGCGAAGTCGCCCCCCTGGTTGCGAAGCGGCTCGACCCGGCTGAAGCTGCGGATACAAAACTTTCGGTCGAGTCAATTGCGGCTAACAACGTGGTCGACGGACTTGCTCTTCAGAAGAAGTGGACGAGTGCAAAAAAGACGGCGATGGTTGCTTTTGCGCCAAATGGACCAGTGGGCATCTTGCTGGCCCCGGTAGAAAAGAAACCAAATCCGGCGAGGTTTCAGGAGACTCGAAACCGGCTTCACGCAGAATTGGAATTACTGGACCATGCGGTAGACGCAGTCAGCGACGCATTGATCGCCGAGAGTGTGCACCAGGCCGTGCAGGGTAATCCGCTTCGCACCGCGAGTACGCTCGAGGCGATCGCACGCGGCGCAGCGCCGCCGCCGGAACTCGAGGTCGCGCGAACGCCACGCACTGGCACGGCCCTGGTCCACCGGCTGGTCACCCTCTTTAGCGGCGAACCCGTGTTGCCTGCCGAATGGAAGTCACCGCTGGTCCATCCACGTGCCGCGGCCGAACCATATCTCAACGCGTGGGCTGCAAAGTTGCTCGGTAATCCGCAGCGCGTCAGGTGCGTGCTGGAGCGAATTGATCCGGAAACTGCCTCCGTCATCGAAACCAAAGAACTGCGTCTGAATGAGTTGAACATGTGCCCGCTCGATTTTATCTACGCGAGCGAGGGTGGCCGCGATGCTCAGCCTTCCGAAATTGAACTGCGCATGATGTATGCCATCAGGGGTAAGGCAGACGGCTTTGGACGTGACGACGTTCTGCGAATCGATCCGCGCCGCAGTGAAGGTTTTGCAAATAGCGAACTGAGTTACGGTGAGTTTAAGGAACTGTTGCGTACAGCCCGTAAACTGATCACGGACGCACGCGGACTAAATGCCGGTGATTTGGACTTGCCTGAACGAAACCAACCCGCTCCGCTCGAACTGAATGAGCTGACCGCGCGCGCTGATAGTGCGAGAGACGTCCTGGTCAAAACATCGACGGACTTGAAGAACGTGGTCTCCAATCCTGGCAACGCGAGTACCGACTCAATTCGAGAACTAATCCTGCGCTGTGCGCATTTTGGTTTGGCGGGTGCGGTGCCTGTGCCGGCAGCAGGTGATACGGCGACAGATCGTGACGCGCTCCTGGTCCAGGCAGATTCGCTCGCGAAGGAACTGGCCCAACGCGAGGAAGCTGTCTCACAGTTGCCCGCTCAATTACCGCCCGAGACTGACAATGATCAGAAGCAGAAGAACCAGGAGGCCAGGCTGCGCGCAGTGTTCGGCGACGCGTTTGTCGTTCTCCCGCGATTTCGGGCGAGTAATGCCGGTGAGTTGAACGACGCGCTCGCGTCCAGCACGGCGATCCAGGACAACGATGCCCTCGCAGTCGTCACGTGGTTTCAACGCGCGAGTAGAGTTCGCGCGGGAGTGGCGCGGCCTCGACGACTCGCTTCGTTATGCGGAAGCGCTGAACACCGGTGAGAGGCTCAACCTGAGAGTCGCTCAACTTCCTCATCAGACCGAAGCGCGTTGGGTCGGTTTGCCTTTGCTGCCCGAGAAGGAGTTGTCGCGCGCAGGATTATCACTTGTGGTCCAGTCAGCGCCCGGCCTCGACGTCAAGGAACAGCTTGCGGGCTTGTTGATTGATGAATGGGTTGAAGTGGTCCCGAACGTTACTGAAACAACTGGTGTGACTTTTCAATTCGATCAACCTGACGCCGCGCCGCCCCAGGCCATTTTGATCGCAGTTCCGCCGGACACTGAACAACCCTGGAATCTTGGAATGCTGTCGCAAGTGCTTATGGAGACGATCGATCTGGCGCGTCTGCGTGCCGTCGATCTCGAAACCCTCGACGATCTCGGACACTATCTGCCTGGGCTGTACTTTGCCGTTAACCAGGAACGCGAAACTGCATCGATAGATTTTGCCGACTTTGAAATAGCTCGTAGTGAGGAAACAGTGCCGATAACGCTTACGACATGGATGAGACTCGAACCGAGTTGCCGCAATCCTGATATGACTGCCGGTCTGCAGGCGCGCATTTACGATCCACTCTGGTTGTTGGCGCGCCAATGGCAACTCGGCGAGTTTCAGGGCGAAGACAATGGCTCGCCCGTGATCGCGCAGTGGTCCGGCGAGTCCGCTCGTCTCTCGCGATATTTTTCGGGACCGTTGCCGGCTGGTCCAAAGGTGTCCGGCGAACCGTTTGATAACAACTCGATTCCACTCGAAACCCTCGTCGAATGCGAACCTGTACGAGCATCGCCCGGCGCGTTGGAACGTCTTCGTTTCGCAGTCGAAGCCGGTCAGCATTTTCTGCGCTGTCTCGATCAGCAGTTACCGCCGGACCGTTATCGAGAGTTGTTTACAGCCAAATACCTTTTCACACCGCTGAATGCGGATGAGCGCGCCAAACTCGACGACGAGAGCTTGAACTTTGTCGATCTGGTCGTATCGCGTGCGCCCGATGGCCGAAAGATTTACGCGGCGATGAACAGCGCGCTTCGCCCGCCGCCGCCTGCTCAACCCAGGCTGCCGTCTGACCTGGCAATCGCCGCGGAGGATCGTGCCGAAGTTCGCGCCGCGGCTGAAGCGTGGCTGAATTGGTACGACACCTTAATTACCGAGCAGGGCTTCGACAATTCTTCATGGTCCGCGGACAGGATGGAGTATAACTTTTCGATCGCGGCGCGGATTGGAACGGGTGAAAAGGTGCTGACGGCGCAGGAATACTCCAGCGGTCATATAGATTGGCACGACTTCAACGTCAACGACGGCGTCTCGCTGGATGCGGTCCGTGATGCGCCGGCCGTTCCTCTCAATCAAATCACAATGCCGGCGCCGATTAGTTATGGCGGAATGCCGGCGACGCGATTTTGGGAATTTGAAGACGCGCAAGTCGACTTTGGATCGGTGAAGGCCGCTCCGGAAGACCTGGCCCACATGCTGCTCGTGGAATTCGCCATCAGTTATGGTAACGATTGGTTTGTCATACCGGTTGATCTCCCGGTGGGCTCGCTTTGCCGCACTAAGTCGCTCGTCGTCACCAACACTTTCGGTGAACGTTTTGTGATCCCGTCGCCAAATGAAGTCGATGAGAGATTGATAAACTGGCGCATGTTTCAACTGTCCTCGATTGCTGAGCCCGGCAACGCAGCGACTGTCAAAGATGGAAACCTCTTTCTGCTGCCGCCCGCGATGATCGCAAGTATCGAGAGCCGGCCGATTGAGGAAGTACTATTTCTCAGGGATGAGATGGCGAACATGGCCTGGGGTGTTGAGCGTGTGATCGAAAATGCAATTGGATCTCCGCGGACGCGCTTTGAGCAACAGGAGGAGACACCTCAGTCATCACCGCGAATAAGCGAGAAGGCAATCTATAAACTCGCGACGGATGTCCCGAACAACTGGGTGCCGCTGATGCCGGTCAGAATTAATGACGTGTTGCGACTCAGGCGCGCAAAGATGTTGCAGATCGATCGGCCAACTCAGCCGATCGGCGCACTCGGGCGGATTCTCAATCCCGATGACAGGCCCCTCGCGATTTTCGAAGAGGAGATACCGCGCGAAGGGATACGCGTCACGCGTCACTATCAACTTGCGCGTTGGCAGGACGGCTCAACACATCTCTGGATTGGCCGCAAGAAAAAAGTCGGACGTGGTGAAGGCGCGAGCGGTTTGCGGTTCGACGCGCTCGCCGCCCCTCGCGGTTGAGTTGGCTCAAAGAACTATGCGTTATTCAAGCTGAACCAGTACATAATTTTGATTGACAAGAAATGCATATCGTGTGAAAGTAAGCCACTCCAAAAATCGCAAAGCCCAGAGCCCAGAGTAGCCTCACAGTTTTTTGACTCTGATTAGGGCCGAGCGTCGCGTTCCAAGCCTTCAAATCAGTACGCAAACACTCAAACTGATCACAAAGAGTTTCACTGATCATCACCATCTTTGCGATCAACCAGCCGTATTCCCCCACTGATCAGCAACCCGTTGTCTGAAAGGAGATTTTATGAGCTTGATTAAAGGTCTTCGACGAAGACCATTGATAGCTATCGCAACGGTCCTCGCGTTTCTTGTTTCAGCAGGAATAGCCGTTTGGTACTCGTCCCGGCTACCGGCGAAAGCCTCCGCTGAGGATAAACAACACTTACAAAATGCAATTGCGCAAAGGCATTGGAAGTGAAGTTCGATTCGCGGCCAGGCCTGAGCAGGCAGATGAAGCGGTCGCGTCAGCAGCCGACTTTATTCACTGGCGCTCCGGTTTGAAATTGTCTGACGGATTTAAGAAGAGACTCGCGAAGGCAGAGAGCGATGTGCTGAACGGCAAGTCGCCATACATCACTGTCGATGAGTTGACTGACGACATGACGGCAGCAGTCGTCGACCGGTTGGCAACTCTAACTGACGAAGAGATCGAGGAAGCCGCCGAAGCATCGTCTGACGCGCACGGCGATAGTCCGCTCACGGGCTGACGCCAAATGGGGCGTCATGAGCAAGGCAAGACTTGATTCTGCAAGCGAAAGCCGGTCGCGAATGGAGCCGGCGTGGTGATGTTGGGCTGCAAGTCGGACTGCGTTCGATGATCGAAGGAGAAGTTAACGATCGCGTGAGCACGCTTAGTGCGCTTCTCCCCGAGCAATTCGGAAACGCAAACTCGCAAGGTGTCACGCCGACGCAAGCGCTTCTGATCGCCTACTCCGTGGCGGCGGACGATCCGTTGACCAATTCACGCAGCGACATCGCGCAGATGTTGATGCAGAAAAGAATGGACGAGCGTCAGACGAGGGAGCAACGAAAGGCGCAAAAAAATGTCTCCGGCCGCCCTTACGGTCCGAACGGGTTGCTGCATCCTTCGGCGCCCAATCTATTTTTCACTAAGTCCGCCGTCGACAAACTCCTGAACCTAAGCGAAGGAGGTAAAAAGCAATGAAAAAGATATTGCCTCTTTTACTCCTTTTGTTTGTGCTCATACTGCCGGGTTGCGGCGAGGACCGCTCCTCCTCTAACACCTGTACGTTTAGCGGATCAACCTCTAACACAAGCTACTTAATCATTATCGACATCGGAAACGACTTGAACCAGGAGGTTATCCGTTACGTCCGGTTCCACCGGAAGGATTATCGTTCCGTGATAACGGCCGATTGCACCGCTGTCAAGTAGGTCTTCCGATTACGAACTCTAATTTGTCCCTTTCGGCAAGTCCGTCGTCGATCGATCTGCTCAGCCCGCCCTCGACCGTTACCATTACGGGCCAGAGCTTTGATACGACTTACGGCATGCCGAGGGTCGAGTATTTCGATGGCAACGGCTATCTGGTGGGATCAGTTTATGCGACTTCTGTATCGGGTGGCACGTCGTTAACGGCCAACGTGCCTGACCTCTCGTCGGCTTATTCGGGCAGCTATCAGATACGAGTCACCAACAAGACCTACCAGGGCTACTACTCACACACAGTCGGAACTGCAAACATCTCAGCTTACGGACGAGATCGCTCCGGACAGTGACGGCGACGGGTGGTATGACGACGAGGATTGTGATCCTTACGATCCTTCCCGGAGTACCTATTGTAATGGTTGTCCCGAGGACCCGACGGCCATAATCTGTGACTGAGGAATCTCATCAACTCCTCAGCTAAGCGTTTGGGGTAAGCGCTTCGGGCGGAGTGAACGTTCACGTTCACTCCGCCTGCTCCCCAAGTTATAGGCTAGTTTCTTTGACAGAACTTTGAGACACGCTTGTGACCCGCGCTCGTCTAATTCACAACCAAACAGCGGCTGATTTGTAATTTTACTCACAGTTTTGTCTGCTAACATTCGCCCACTCCCAATCCCATTGAATATTTGCTTGTAAGCGCCCGTTTACGCGGCTTAACAGATGAAAGCTCTTTGTTTTACCCATTCTGCGCCACGCGTATGGTGACGGATGCCCTTCTGCTTCCCTCCGGGAGGGTAGCTGTTGGCAGGAAGCCCCAAAGTTGATAGTTGCTAAAGATCGAACCCTGGGAGGATACAAATGAGAAGAAAGCTAGTTTCGCTGGGACTAATCATCACGCTTATGAGTTTGTGTGTGGTCGTCCCCACTGTCACTGCACAGAAGGTGAAGAGTGGATCGCCCGAAACGACATTTCCGGTCAGCTTCGTTGGCACCACCGCGGCAGGTGCAGTGAACTTTGTCGGCACGATGAGCATACAGAAATTCGACGTGCAGAATAATCAGGTTGTGGCCATCGGGAATCTGACAGGCCAGGTGACCGGCGCAATTGTCGGTACGGTACAAAATCTGCTCGTCACTATTCCGTTGATCGACGCTAACGCCGACGCGTGCGAAATCCTGCACCTGGAACTGGGACCGATTGACTTAAACTTACTGGGCCTCGTCGTGCACGTCGATCGTATAGTGATCGATATATCTGCGCAGCCCGGACCCGGTAACCTGCTCGGCAACCTGCTCTGCGCGATTGCAGGACTGCTGGACCAGCCTGGTGCACCTTTGAATATCATTGCCGACTTACTTAACTCGCTTCTCGACCTGCTCCGGTTCCTACGTTAAACGGAACGAGGCACGTGAGATCGAACTAGACCTACGGGAGGCGAACTTTGCCTCCCCTTTTTTCAATCTGCGACCGGGCGGTTTTTTCCAAGTCGTCTTAATACAGCTTTGCGCCCTGCCTCAGCGAAAAATTCTTCCCGCTCGACAGCAACCTTGATCAGTGACACTTTGATCATCGCGAATATTTTTCTTCGCAAACAGAGAATTGATCACGCCTTGCGCGATGATTTCTAGTACCTGAGGGTTTGAATCCATCGGAAAAACAGGGCAAGAGCGGAACTATTGCCCTAAAAGGTCCACCCTTGCCCGTAAGGGCAACGGCAGACAAACTCCTGGCGTCCTGGTGCGGCCAAAACACCAGGGGTCTGGCAGGGCCGTTACCCTATCTCGCAAAACTCTTGATGGATGCAATCCTGGGGAAGGCCGGGCGGGGAAAGATTGACGGCTACGAGTATGAGGTCAAGGAAAGAGAGAGTCAACTTACCCGAACGTGTCGTGGATTCCGGAATCGTAAGCAGTTAGGGCCATCGGAAAGCCACGCTGTTTCAAAGATTCAACTCCAGATCATCGTCTACATTCACAACTTGGCAAAGAAAAAAGGCCGCCGGAACTGCTCCAGCGACCTTCGTCAATGCGGGCTCCGCACACTGGACAATCTTCGCAACTACTTTTTGACGCCTACGACCGAATTATCAAACCTCATTGGAATTCGTTCATTCAGCTCTTAGCGCCTCGAATCCCGGATTGACTGACACTAAATGAACAAAGCTCCTGATAAACAGACCGGCGCAAGTGATCAGCACCAAAGCGAGCGAGACTTCGGCCACAACCAATGCATTGCGAAGCCGCAGGTTTGTAGAAACCGCAGCCACACCTTTCATGCCTGCATTCTTCAGTACGGCGGAGAGGTTTGAACCGGATATTTTAAGAGCTGGAAGCAACCCAAAAACAATCGCCGCACCGATCGACAAGAGCAGTGCAAAAACCAGCACCCGAGCGTCCACTGCAATTTCGTTGAGCCGTGGCGTATTCACCGGTGCCCATGAGAGCAGCGTGTTGAGTCCGAGCCAGGCGAAACCAACGCCCAGCAAGCCTCCAATGAATGCCAGCAAAAAACTCTCGGTGAGCAAGAGCCTGATCAGTCTTTGACGCGAGGCGCCTAGCGCTAGTCGCAAAGCGAATTCACGTTGGCGATCGGCGGACTGGGCCAGGACGAGTCCGGCAACATTCGCACACGCCAGCAGTAGGACCATGGCCACCGCTCCGAGCAGTACAAGCAGAATCAGACGACTCGATCGCACCACTTCGTCATGAAGCGGTACTCGTCGTAAGGCAAACGGCGCAAGTATGACTGAATTAACGACCGAAAAAACTGCCGTATTAGCTCCAATGCCGAGGGCCAGAATCATTACCACGCCGATTGTGAAGACAGGTTTTTGAATGAGTCTGCGCCATGCATAGCGCAAATCTTGTCGGAGTGTTTGCATGTAGCGGTCCTTCCGGAAGGCGGTCGCGATGATTTTGGGGAGCTGGTGAGTTTATCAGCTTTCGTGCCGTTTGAGACCAGACGGCGCAACAACAAAGCTGAGTCGGTGCACGTCAACGCAACTGCACCGGCTGTCGGATTGTTATTGCATCAGACCGATTCTAATCTTCAGGAAACTTCTTATAGCAACACATTCAGGCCGTCCTTACGCCTGATAATTCAGGCAGAGTTAATGGCATTCCGGTTGCTGTCTGGTCCACGTTCCGCTGAAAAAGGCACTGACAGTGCTTGGGTCAAGCCAACTGTGTATGCCGCGAAGAGAAATGGAAACCACAATCATGAGAACCTATTTAATTTGTTTGCTCGCCAGTGTGCTCTTTATCACTGGCATCTCTATGCCGGTAGCTGCCCAGCAGAGCAACTCCGAGGGAGCGATAGTAGAGAGGGTAAAGGCCAAGATTGCGAAAATAGGAATTGGCGAGAAGGCGAAAGCAACCGTGATTTTAACGGATGGAACGAAGAAAAAGGGTTACATCGGGCAGGCTGGAAGCGATGAGTTTGTCCTGCGCGATCGGAAGACCGATTCACCAACGACGATCCGTTACAGTGACGTTTCTAAGGTTGAGAGCAACAGAGGTCATTCAACCGCAAGGAACCTCGGCCTCGGTATCGGTATCGGGGCCGGGGCATTTCTCGCAATACTTTTAATCAGCATTGCACATCTCGACTAACAATGTCCTTCGGTTTTACGCCGACTGCCGGCGATTACCGCCAACAGCGATTAGTGCGAGGAAAATTGATGCAGATGATTCGGTTGATCAATCCGCCCCCGGGAAAATCTGTCATAATAATCCCGATGCGCCTTGTATAGTAGCCTTTACGAATGGCTCCATAAACGAGCGTGTTGGTGCCTTCGAAGAAGATGCAGCGGATATTAATATTGCAGACAAGGCGTGGGAAGTCTGGCCATAAAGTTGGGTTGGGATTGGCGCGGAAACTTGTTGCCATGCGATCCGACGATGTGCTCGCGCGGATGTGACCGCTTACCACAAAATAGGGGAAGGGCCGGCCAAGACTGCTAAGGCCTTTACTAGACCCGCTTAGATAGTTCATATATTTGATGGCGTTGTTTTCCGGAGTATCAATGTTATTCGCATCCTCAAGATGCTTCTTAACCTTCTCCCATTTATTATATAAATCCTCGTCGCCATCCAGTTGAAACTCATCCTGGATCTTAAATGAGTTGTAACAAAGGCCGAATTCTGCTTTGGAGGCGGAATCGCTGCATTGCCAGCGGGCGAAATCTTGCAGGATAACTATTTTACCCCGCAGTTCACCTAGCGTTGGATTCTGAGACGTCTCTGGTATCGTTGGGACATTCCACAAAAAGCTCTTGTATTTGTTGTTGTTCCAATATGACTCGCGAAAGATCCTTTCAAAATCCCTGGGGTTATTTGTATTTTCCTCTTTGACTCGCATCAATACGGTTTCACGGGGATGATTTTTCAAGAACTTCACAACCATATCTAAGACATCGTCAAAGTTCGCGTGCTGATAAATGTTGCCATGATAAATTTTGAAGCTGTTTCCAGTGATGGCGCAGCGGATATCAAGAACCCTAATGCCTGACTCCAACTGGAGATTAAGAGGCATACTCTGTGTGACGATGTGGTCCCTGGTGATTCCTCTGAGTAGTCCTCCTTTTGCGTGCAATGCCATGGTGTCGTGAGTGCCCGGAATTGATAACTCGCTGAGGCGAAGCTCATCTCTAAGCGCAGTCATCCAAAGGGGATTATTAGTCGTCCGCCACCAGTCGTGCGAATAGCTGTGATGGGGATGAGCCTGTGGTACCTCTGTCAACGAGAAGATGAGAATCAGACTAATGAGCGAGACTTTCAAGCGGGACTTAAGAGTAGCTGGCATACACACCTCGACACGTGAAGACTTTAAAGAAGTAGCCGCAAGTTATGTGTTCAGGAGAGTGGATCCCTCCCATGAGCAAGAAAACGCAAATTAGACCATTGGTTCGCGAGGTGTGGACCGAGACTTAAAGCGAGGGCACTCTACTCGGCTTAAACCTGAATGTCAATCTCATTTCGATTAGGTCAGTGCTGTTCTCAGGTATTAGGACCACTAGTAGCGCAGCCGCGATTCGTACAATACTCTGCGGTGGTTTAGAGCGGACGTGGTGAAGGCGCGAGCGGTTTGAAGTTCGACGCCCCTCGTTGCTCTTCGCGGTTGAGTTGGACCAAAAGAAAATCATAGTAATTGTCTTTGTTGCGTCTTAGTATGTTGATGTGAAATTCACACGTCGTAAATTTATGAAGGCGGTAACTGCTGCCACCTTCCTGTTCAGTGGACCATCGTCTGCGGGAAAGACACCTCCGTTTGTCGACGAGACTGTCTCGCCTCAGGCTTCGCCGTCGCGCCGAAAAACTTCGCGACCAAACGTTGTCTTCATCCTTGCGGATGATCTCGGTTGGGGCGATCTCAGTTGTTACGGTCGGCCCGACTATCGCACGCCAAATCTCGACCTTCTCGCTTCGCAAGGCACAAGGTTTACTGACGCGTATTCCGCATCCGCCGTTTGCACTCCATCTCGCTGCGGTCTCATCACCGGCCGCTATCCCGCTCGGCTGAAAATCGGCTTGACGGAGCCACTAGCAGCGAATAATTACCAGGTCGGTCTGGATCCCGGTCATCCGACGATCTCTTCTCTGCTCAAGACGAACGGATATGACACGGCGTTAGTTGGAAAGTGGCATCTTGGTTTTCGTCCTGAATGGCGTCCTAACGCGCATGGCTTTGACGAGTTCTTCGGTGTTCTGGCAGGCGCGGCGGATTATTTCCAACATAAAAACCCGCTGGACCAGGCTGACTTGTATGAGAACCTCACGCCTGTTCAACGCAATGGCTATTTAACGGATCTATTAACGGAGCGAGCAGTCGCTTTTGTTACGCGTAAGCGAACCGCGCCGTTCTTTCTGAGTCTTCACTACACGGCGCCCCACTGGCCCTGGCAGGGACCAAAAGGCGGCGAGACGGTTGACTTCGCCGACAAGATCAGCGAGCCGCAGGTCATGATGAGCGTTGGTGGTTCACTGAAGCTGTACGCGGAAATGATGCGCAGCCTGGACGATGGTATTGGTCGCGTCATGAAGGCACTGAAAGCTGCGCGCCTCGATCGAGATACTTTGGTAATCTTCACGAGCGACAACGGCGGCGAGCGCTTCTCATACGAATGGCCCTTCTCCGGACGAAAAGGAAATCTTCTCGAGGGTGGAATTCGTGTACCTGCGATTGTGCGCTGGCCCGGTGTTGTCCCCGCTAATCGGGTGACTCAGCAAATGGCGGTCGCAATGGATTGGACCGCGACCATTCTCGCTGCCGCTGAAACCAAGCCCGCCGACGGTTACCCCCTTGATGGAGATGATCTGCTACCAATGATCAAAGGCACGAGCCCGACTCGTGATCGCACTTTCTTCTGGCGCATATACGATCAGGACGCAGTGCGCCAGGGAAAATGGAAATACTTCAGAGACGGCTCAGTTCATAAGCTTTTCGATTTATCAGTCGATCAAAGAGAGCACGCCGAGTTTGGTAAGAAACATCCGGACGTAATGCAAAGCCTTCGCAAGGAATTTGAGAGTTGGGAGCGGCAGATGTTGCCGCGCCCTGAGATCCGCCGCCGTTAGGATCCCCCAGGTTTGTGCTCTTATTTTGTAGCCCGGGAGAGTTCCCGACTCACTTTTAACGGAATTATAATCTTCACTGACTATTCTCCCCTGGGCGCTGTTGGTCCTACGGATTTGATCCTAATTAGTTGGACTGGTAGTAAGTTGCGCGCGATCTCAAGTTCAGCAAACATCAGATTATCGCGATCATGAAAGCAGTCGAAGTGGGACGAACGGTGAAAGACATTGTCGCGAACATGCGCTCTTCCGTATGCTCCTCGCGTCATAGTCGCCGGAAACTTCTAGTTTTCAATCGCTCGCATTCTCGGGATACTTACAGTGCGGCGCCGACCACGAAAAAAGTAGCGATTCAGGGCAATGACAATGACGCTAATTCTAAGTTGCATTACAACTCAGTACGTATTTCAGGTGTCTGACCGTCGCCTGATGTGGGCTAGCGGGCCCAAGAAAGGTCAAATTGCGGAAGATGATCGTAATAAGGCGGTAGTGCTCTACAATCGGATTGCGTTCGGCTACACCGGACTTGCAAACGTACCCCGTACCAAAACCGATGCGTGGCTTGTTGAGGTCCTCGCGAAAGTTAAGCCCTATAATCCCGCTCGTGCTGTCAACCTTGTGGCCCATGATGCTACGGCTCAGTTCCGACGGATACCGCTGGACCGAAGTCTGAAGAGGCACGCGTTTATAGCCGCAGGTTGGGCTCGCTTCGCGCTTGATGGCCCAATGCGTCCGTTTTTGTGTGCGATTTCAAACGCCTTAGGTGATCGGTGGCACTGGCTGAATAAGGCCCGCGACGAGTTCACCGTAAAAATGGTTCCACTTCCCAATAACATGCCCTTTGCGTTCTACAGCGCGGGGGCAAATTTTGGGCGTAAGAATGATCTTACCGTGCGTCGAAGGCTTCGAAGTTGTGTCGACAAAAAAGTTGGGCCTGAGGCGTACATAAGAGTGCTGGCCGAGTCTATTCGCGGTTTCTCGACCCCACAAAATGGTGTCGGCAAAAGCCTTTTGGCCGTTTGCCTACCACTCACTGCAACCGCAAGGGGAGGCGGTATGATTATGCCATTAGATAAACGGTTGCCGCCGGATGAAGCTGCTTGTCTATATATTCCTGAAGGTGAGGATGAAGGCGTCCTATACGGTCCTAATCTCGTGTATGAGGATATGCTTATTACAGGCCCATGGGTTCGCTACGGACCAGAGGTAGAGCGTCCACCAGAGACTCCATCGTGGGAACGTGGTCCACTCATACTCTCCAAACGCATCGGCAGCAACCAAGAAGGTGGTCCAATACGCCCGGCACTCGCGGATCACTATAAGTTGTCGCATGGGTGGGGCCTTGTCGCTGAATCTCAAGGCTGGGCTAAGGGAACTCCCTCCCCTTGCTTAATGTATGTAGGAATCGAAACAGAAGATCTGCCAAAGATCGAAAGCGACACAAGGTATTTTATTGTAATACGCCGTGAATCACTCGCGGATACATTTCCTGGAAACGAATGGTTAGGCAATCTTGAGGCATGGCTAATAGATGCGGGTTTTGCAGCAACGGCAGTAACTCAATTCTTGGAATCTTTGCAAGGGCTTAACCGCGGCGAGATCGCAAACCGTATCAGGACTTTCTTTGCTGCGAGCGCGATTCACGCCAACGAGAATGCAAATGCCTGAATGGCTAGCGTTGCTCGAGACGTTAGGCACAAACAGAATCTCTGCCAACGTCAGTCCGAAATCCAACACCGTTGCGCATCCGAGATTTCCGGAACAGCAGGTCTTCGTTTGCGCGCATCAATCGTCATTGTTGCCTCGCAGCAGGGACAAACGATAGTAAATCTTGAATTGTCTGTGCCATGGGCACTCCTCCTTGCTCGCCGTAGCATAGCCACAAAAAGGCACAAAAGCACAAATCCGATGTGGAAATTTGCCTAATTGACACCGGCTAAGCATAGGTATATATAGGCGGCCTCCCGTTACACAGGTTTCCTGACGCGCATCGCCCGCTCGCCATTTCCTGCATGAGGCAACGTCTCTCCCTCCGCCCCCAATCAGTGAAAGTATAGAAAGGCTTTACTATGCACATTGCACGTGTGCTTCGATCCTCAATACTCGCTGCAACGATCATCCTTGCAGGAACAATCTTCGCAAACCCGGTCCTTGCGGATCCTGTTGTAATCGGGCTCGGATCACTGACTGGCACTGTTGATCCCATAACGTACACGACTGCGGCGGGCACATTCACCACGTCGACGATCCTGCTAACACTTAACATGTCAGAGACGAGCTTCTTCACTGTTGATACGGCTACAGGTGTAATCACAGCTCATACAGTGATTGATGTGACTTTCAACGATGGGCAAGGCAACGATCTCACCGGTACGCTTTTCGTAGACGAGACTGGGATGTTGGGCTTTGAAGGCGTCGCTCTCGAAGTTGTTATGTTTCCGCGCGCAGACATGGAACATCTCCTTCAAAGCCGTCAGCGATCCTTGAGCGTGCTGCCTGCAAGATGTCGCCGTAATTCGGTTTGAACATCGCGGACGTCGTTTGATCGATCTGGCCGGCGAGACGTTGAAGGGCAAGATACTCGGCAGCGTGATGAAATGAAAGATCATCGGTTTCATCAAACCGAGAGAAGTACTCAAAGAGTACTACAGCATCATCTTCGCTAAGGCTGATTGAGTATTCGTTCATGGGAATTTTGAAACATAATTAAGTATCTTGATCTGGATAAAGTCGGGTACGAAGCCGCCGGTGAGCACAACATTCAGTTCACTGACTTTGAGGACAGTCACACAGATTATTGTGCGATGTTGCAGTAGGAGCGTCGGTAAAGGTGCAGTTACATGGCCCTTCGACCAATGGAGCGATCATCAAGATTGCAGCACTCACCCCTATTGCGGTGGCGTCGCGACGCGGAGGATCTCGGCTGAGGCGTTCTCAACGTGCGTGGCCACCTCCGGACAGCGCAGGCAGGCGGCTTTGCCTTCCTGTTGATACCAACGACATTCAGGCCGGATGCTGCATGGCGGCAGCACATCAACGGCGCGTGGCAGGATTTGCACGATGCGGGTTGCTAGTTGGCAGTCCTTGCCGTCGAAGTGAACACAGGCACTCTCTTCACAACGTGCAGCAAAGCGAAAGATGTTGCGAGGGTCGACCTCACGGGTCAAAGATAGCAGTTGGGGAGTGACGGGCTGAGGCTCCTCGATCCAAGCGAGCCGCTTGCCGCTGAGCGTATCTTCAAATACGCCCAGCACCAAACTATCCTGCATGTCAGGTTGCGCACTCGGGCACATCAAAGGCTTGCGAGCGCCATCCTTCTCTTCCACGTTATTCATACCTCGCGTTACTGGATTGGGCTTTGCGGCTTAATGATGAACCCGCAAATTATTATCTTACCGTCCTTAATCACTTTCGGCGTGAGCGTTGCGTCGGGAACAGCCGCTTTCACCTGTTTGGTTATGTCACGGGCCAGATCGTTGGGATTGATCTTTGCCGCGAGACTAGCGGCAATCTGGCGACCGATTAACGTGCCGCCCGGTAAAGTTCTTCCGGCACTGGCTTGGACAGCTTGATCGATTACGCTCGAGAGGTCGGCGATCTTAATGGTTCTTGCTTTTGTTGCCATAGCGCTTTTGGCTTCTCCTTCGTTACGGTTGTTGAGGCATGCTCCGAAGCGTCCAAATGAATTGATAGAGAAGACGCGTGAGCCGGTGATGCGTTTGAGACAGCCGCACTCTATGCGCGAATAGCTGCTCTGTCAATAAAAAACTCCGGCTCGAATTGGTCTCCAGCGATGCTGTTCGCGATGTCTAACTTTTAAACTTCTAGAATTCTATTAGTTAGGTTTACTACGTCACGTAACAAACTTGAGGCCACCCTCGAGAGTGGCCGTCTTGAGCTTATATCCGACACGCCATGTGTTCTGCGATGACCGTGTCGGTCCAGATTACGTCGGGTTTCGCCGGTCCGTCCGGGACTGGATCTTCCATGTGCGAAGATACGTAGCCACGTTGATTTCTCAGTGTGCAATCGGAAGCGGGAGTTATACCAGCAGGTCTGGTTTGCGGCCGCATCTTAGTTGAACACTTGGATTATTGAGAGTATAGTTCGCACATCACCCGACAATTTATTTCACGTCAGCCCAGCCGGCATGCCTCCAGTGTCGGACGGAATACCCTCCCAAAACAACAAGCTTAAGAAAGGAGCACTTCAATGCTTAAGGTTCATCGTATTATTACAAGCACAACTCTGCTGGCCGCGTTTGGGTTCATGATGATTGTCTGGGCTCACGGCAGACCGGCTCCTCCACCGACACAAGCGAGTACGGATTCGGTAAGGGCCGTAAAACTTCGACTCACGTTCGCGAGTGGTGACTCGGCCAACGTGACCGAGGTTGAAGGTGGCTCAATCAAGGTTGAAAAGGACGGGAAAAAGCTGGCAATTACTCCGTACATACGCGAACAAGGCAAGGTCGAGTTGCGGGTGTTTCAAGCGGTTCAGCGCGAAGGCGGGGAGGCGATGGAGGAGGTAGACACCCTGCTGGCTGACAAGGGCTTGACTAAAGTCAATCGGGGCAATTTGCCGTTTAGCGTGCAGGTTCTCGACGCTGAAAAGAAGCTGTCGGCCGCTGTGCTCGCCACACCCGCCGCGACGTGTTGCGTGAGAACTTGCGCCGGAACGCTGATCTGCGGGACGTGCGTTTGCACGGATTGTGGAGTCTGCAGCACGGTGCGCTGGTGTGAATGTGCTGCCCCCTAACAGAAAGTAATCCGTCGCAAGTGGTGACCACAGGACAGGAAGCAGACATTACGGATTGATCTGCTTCCTGTAAAGATGGCTACGGTTGTCTTCATGCCATTTCACTGGGCATCGGATTTGAACCCGAAAAAGGAGATAAATGTGTGCCCACCACCCTGAGTCGCAAATCACCGTCTCTTTCTCGTCCCACTCATAAAGAGTGTTAGCGCCTCATTGTTAATACTGTCCCCCACCACACGTTAAGTCTTTACAGCTGCACTCATCAGATCAGCTAGTACTACCTACATCTACCAGGAGTTTATCGGGCTATGATTAGAAAACCCTTGCTTGGCGCCCTCTCGTTCATCCTTCTGCTCAGCGCGACTGCGGCGGCGCAAAACGGTCTGCCGCCACTAATTGACCGCGAAATATTGTTTGGTAACCCGGAAATCGCCAGGGCGTCGATTTCTCCGGACGGCAAGTTTATCGCCTTCCTCAAACCCCACAAGGACACCCTAAACATCTGGGTCAAACGCGCTGACGAGCCATTCGCAAACGCGCGCGTGCTCACGAATGAACCTAAACGCCCGATCAGAAGTTTCTTTTGGAGCCGTGACGGCAAGTTTATTTTGTTCGTTAACGATCAAGGTGGAAACGAGAATTTCAACCTCTACGCCGTCAATCCTAACGAGCAACCGCCGAGCGGAGCGGAAGTTCCTGTCGCACGAAATCTGACCAATTCGGAGAAGGTCAGAACGGTCGGTTTCAACGTGCCGCGCACCGACCCGGACGCAGTCTACGTCGGCATGAATGACCGTGATCCGGCCTGGCACGATCTCTATAAAATAAAAATCTCGACCGGCGAACGCACCCTCGTCCGACAAAACACGGAACGGCTGACGAACTGGCATTTCGACAATAAAGATCAGTTGCGTCTGGCCTCGCGCGTGACCAAAAGCGGTGACAAGGAAGTTCTCAGCGTAAATGCCGACGGCAAGTTCACGAAGATCTATTCGTGCAATCTTTTTGAGACTTGCAGCCCAATTCACTTCCACAAAGACAATCGCCGCGTCTACATGATTTCCAACAAGGGCGAAAGCGTGGACCTGACGCGACTCGTCTTATTCGATCCCGAAACAGGCAAAGAGGAACCCGTCGAAACCGATCCGATGAAGCGTGTCGATCTCGAGGATGCACTCTTCTCAGACGTGACTGACGAACTGGTCTACACCCTTTATCTTGACGATCGGCAGCGGTTCTATTTCAAGGACAAGACACTCGCCGAAGACTACAAGTTTTTGCAGAAGAAGTTGCCGAACAAGGAAATCAGCTTTGACACGTGGACCAAAGACGAGATGACCTGGCTCATCACGGCTTTCAGCGATACGGAACCCGGCGAGAAGTATCTCTTCGACCGCAAGTCGAAGAAGTTGGAGTTGCAATACCGCAGCCGTGAAAAGTTGCCACGCGAAGCCCTCGCCGAAGTAAAAGCGATCCGCTACAAGTCGTCGGACGGGCTGGAGATTCCCGGTTACCTTTCGCTGCCGAGAGGTGTTGCGCCGAAGAATCTGCCGACCGTAATCCTTCCACACGGAGGACCGTGGGCGCGCGACCGTTGGGGTTTCGATTCCATGTCGCAGTTCTTAACGAATCGCGGCTTCGCCGTTCTCAGTCCAAACTTTCGTGGCTCGACCGGCTACGGTAAAAAGTTTCTGGACGCCGGGAACCTGCAGTGGGGCGACAAGATGCAGGACGACCTGACGTGGGGCGCGAAGTACCTGATTAGCCAGGGCATCAGCGATCCAAAGCGCATCGGGATCATGGGTGGGTCTTACGGTGGCTATGCGACGTTGGCGGGACTCACGTCGACGCCGGATCTTTACGCGGTCGGAGTGGCGATCGTGGCTCCTTCGAACCTGATTACACTTCTCGATGCTATTCCAGCTTACTGGGAGTCAGAGCGCACCAGGTTCTACAAGCGCATGGGCGATCCGACCACGCCGGAAGGTCGAGCGCAACTCATGCGGCAGTCGCCGCTCACGCACGCTGATAAGATCAAGACGCCGCTCCTCGTTGTACAGGGAGCGAATGATCCACGTGTGAATAAACGCGAAGCCGACCAGATCGTGATTGCGTTGCGAGACAGGGGATTTCCGGTGGAGTACATAGTCGCACCCGACGAGGGCCACGGCTTCGCGCGTCCGGTCAACCGAATGGCGATGCTGGTGATGGCCGAGAAGTTTCTGGCTAAATACCTGGGCGGACGTTACCAGGAATCACACACGCCTGAAGTAGCGAAACGTTTGCAGGAGATAACAGTCGACGCGAAGACGGTCAAATCACCGACTAAACCGAGCGACAAATAACGACTGATTCACGTCCTGTCTAAGCCAGAAACGTTTCATTGCGGAGTTCCTCATTGACTTCTCAGTGCTATGAGAGGATCCACTTTTGTCGCGCGGCGTGCCGGGATGTAGCAGGCGAGGAAACTAACAACAGCCAGCAGCACGGGAACAAGTAAGAAAGTCATCGGATCGGTTGTGCCAACTTCAAACAACAAACTCTCCATCAGACGCGTCAGCGCAAACGAGCCTAGCAGGCCGAACACGACTCCGATCAAGGCCAGTTTCATTCCTTGTACTGTTACCAGTTTCATCACATCGCTCATTTGCGCGCCCAACGCCAGCCTGATGCCGAGTTCGCGCGTGCGTTGCGTCGTGGTGTAAGTCATCACGCCGTAGATTCCGAGTGCCGCGAGAAGCAGCGCGAGCAATGAAAAGGAACCCATCAATCAGAGATTGAAGCGGTCGTATTGCAAAGCAGTTGCTCGCAGGTCATCCATCGTTTTAACCTCGGTGATCGTTATTAGCCGATCGGCTTTTTTTGTTTCATTCATGATGGCGCTGCTCATGCGTTGCCGGATCGCCCGTTAGTCTTCACCACCAGATTCATCGCCGACAGCGGCGGATCGGCAGTGTTGACGTAGGGATAAAACATCTCTTCCCAAATCAGGTTATCGATCCCGGGTTGAATGTGGTTAGCGACGACACCGACGATGGTTGTATAGGGCGGATTTCGCTCACCCACTTTGATCCGTTTGCCAATCGGGTCTTCGCCCGGAAAGAAGCGGCGTGCAAACGCCTCGTTGACGATGATGACCGGGCGGCCTTGCCAGACTTCCTCTTCGCTGAAAGTCCGGCCCCGGCGAAACGGGATGCCCATCGCTTTGAAGTAATTGGCTGACACGCTGCCTCCGCGCAAAACCGGCTCTTCGCCTTTCGGCGGGTCGGGGCGGCCTTCGATCCAAACGCGATCGGTTGCGCCCTCGCCCTTCATCGGCAGTGAGAAGCAGATGCCTGCGGCCTCGACGCCGGGCAGTTGTTGCAGGTTGGCAAGCGTCTGTTGGAAGTAGCTCACGCGTTTTGCCGGCTCTTCGTAACCGGTGGACGGCAAGCGCAAACTCATTGTCAGCAGCCGATCCGGATTAAAACCGAGTTCAAGGTTGCGCAAGTTTGCAAAACTTTTCAGCAGCAAACCCGAGCCTGTTAACAAAACCAGCGCGAGTGCAACCTCGAGCACTACGAGTGCGCCACGCAGACGTTGCTGTCGCCGGCTGCCGCTGACGGATCGTGCGCCTTCTTTGAGGCTTTGGTCCAACTCGAGCCTGGTCGTGCTCAATGCCGGAAGCAATCCAAACAGCAACGCCGTCATTACACTCAACGCAAGTGTGAAGACCAGCACGACCGCGTCCAGCTTGATCTCGCCCATGCGTCGCACTTCATCGGGGCTGAATTTGAGAACTGTCGCGATCAGCCAATGCGCGAGCAGCCAACCAAGGATGATGCCGCCACCTGCCAGCAATAAACTCTCGGTCAATAACTGCCGCACGAGCGCGAAGCGACTCGCGCCCAGCGCAGCCCGCACCGCCAATTCTTTTTCACGTCCTGCAGCGTGGGCCAACCACAGGTTCGCAACGTTGGCGCAGGCGATCAGAAGGACCAGTACGACCGTGCCGAATAGAATCCAAAGTGCTCTTTGCGCGCCCCCATCGACAACATAATCTTTCAGCGCGGTCGCGTATACGCCGATGTCACGGCTGTGAGTGAGGGGATAAGCCTGCTTGAGGCTGTCCATCAAGTTTGCGAGTTCAGCTCGCGCCTGCTCGAGCGTCACGCCTGGTTTGAGTCGAGCGGAAGCTTGCACCCAGCGACCCGAATTGTTCAGTTGAACGGCTTCGTTGGTGCGCAACGGCATCCAGACGCTGCGCCAACCGATTTGTCCTCCGATACTCAGCGGCTGCATCACGCCGATGATCGTCACACTGTTCCCATTAATTCTGAGCGACTTGCCTACAACGTCGCGGTCGCCGCCATAAAGCTGCTGCCACAAGTCGTAGCCGAGGATTGCTGTGCGTGGCGCTCCGGTTTTGTCATCTTCGGGAGTGAAATCGCGGCCCAGTATCGGAGTCACACCCAACACTCTGAAATAGCTGTGAGAGACAAGAGCGCCTTGCACGCTGAGAGTGCCGTCCGCCTGTTCGATGGTTGGGTTAGAGTGAAGGTAGGCAGCAATGGCTTCCAACGTCTGTGCCTTGTCGCGGAATTCGGCAAACGAGCGAAAGGCCATAGGGTTATTGTGGCCTTCGCCGACTTTGCTTTCGCGTATTCCGATCAACCGCTCCGGTTCGCTGAATGGGAGGGGACGCAGGAGTACGCCGCGCACGAGGCTGAAGATCGCGGTATTCGCGCCGATGCCGAGCGCAAGCGTGACAACGGCAATCGCAGTGAAGCCGGGCCGCTTCAGCAGCATTCGCGCGCTGTGGTGCAGGTCTCGCCAAAACTCTTCGATAAATCTCAGTCGATGCATAGCGACATTCTTTAACTGGTCGACTTCCCCCGTGTCAACGAATTCGTGATGCACACTGGTTCAGGTTGAATTCAACGCTGAAGGCGTTCGCTAATTTGGGTAATAATATACTTGACGAATCAGGGGTCAAGTGTACTATGATTTGGCAAAGGAGATCAAATCATATGTCCACGGCCCTTGAGCGAATCGATATCGACAAGGAAACACTGGGTCACGCGCTAATCGATCGGCGTTTAGACGTACCTAAAAACCAGCGGTCTTATGCTTGGGAAGAAGAACACGTTACAGACCTTTATAAAGATTTGGCAGGAGAGATCAATGCGGGCAACCCTGAATACTTTTTAGGATCAATTGTTGCCGTTGCTACAGGTGACGGACACGTAGAGATTAATGATGGTCAGCAGCGACTGGCCACTACAGCGATTTTACTAGCCGCGATCAGAGACTTTTTCGACAAGGCTGGGGATTCGAAAAACAGCGCGGCTGATTGAAGATCGATATTTATTTGAAACCGATATTGAGACGCATGAAATTACAGCGAAGCTTCACTTGAATGCCGAGGACCACGGATATTTTGAAAGGCGCGTATTGCTAGCTCCTGATAATCCGGTTCGCATTGCGGCGAAGAAGGAAACACCGATCAAGCCGTCTCATAAAAGGATTACCAAAGCCGCCCAACTCGCCGCTAAGCACGTGTCTCAGATAGTGTCAACAGTCCACGAGTCCGATAAGGCTAACCAGCTTCATAAGTGGCGGAAATTCCTCGAAACAGGTGCTCGTGTGATTTGGGTTGAAGTGGCTGATCGTCGTACCGCGTATTTCATATTCGAGACAATGAACGATCGCGGCTTAAAGCTTTCAGCGGCAGACCTACTTAAAAATCACATTTTGGCCCAAGCTGGCGATCGAGAGATCGACGCTTATCAAAAGTGGATCTCGATGACTAGTTTACTTGATCGGCTTAACGAGCAAGAGGACGCAGTTGTTAACTATATTCGTTATCTTTGGATTGCAAAGAATGGTCCGGTTCGCAGCAGAGATCTCTACGATAAGATCAAAGTGTCAGTGAGGAACAAAACAACCGCTCTTGAACTAGCGACAGAGATTGAAACGCGAGCAAGCGATTACGTTGCGCTACTCAGTTCGTCGGATGAAAGATGGGCACAGCATTCACCAAACGTTAGACGGCAAATTGACACTCTTAATAATTTGGGCGTTAAGCAGATCCGGCCCTTGCTGCTTGCTGCAATACAGAAATTTCCGCCGAAAGAATTGACTAAGCTGCTTACCGCTAGTGTCAACTGGTGTGTGCGTTATCTTATCTCAGGAGTAGGCCCTGGTACGCTTGAGGGTTTTCATGGCAGGAGTGCAATGAAGATCGGCAAAGGCGAAATCACATCCGTAAGCCAACTCGCGGCTGAAATGCTAGAAGTGATTCCTAGTAACGACAAATTCAAAGCCGCCTTTCTCAATGCGAACGTCTCACGGGCTGATCTTGCTCGGTATTATCTTCGGGCCATCCAGATGTACGTTGACGGAAAGGAAGAAGAGTATCTTCCGAACGAAGAGATCACTCGTGAGCACATTATGCCTGAGAATCCTGAGGGCAAGTGGAAGCACGTTCCAACGGATATACTTAAAACTAACTTTCAGCGAGTAGGCAATCAGGTATTACTTACGGGCACGGTTAATTCAGCGCTGGGGAACGCCGAGTACGTTGACAAGCAGCCTGTGCTGCTTGCGTCTGACTTTTCGTTGACGCGTGATGCGGCCATTTATACGACTTGGGGACTTGAGGAAATCGCAAAGCGCCAAGCGGCGTTGGCGGAGCTGGCGGTCAAAACATGGCCCATCAATCCGAAGTAAACAGGCCCGAAACACCTAGCCGCGTAACTTGCTCGCGTGGGAAGGATCTAGGTGTTTCGGACGTGGGCGCGGGATGGCCCACAAGCTATTCCTTTTCGAAGTTTTCGATTAGCCCTGATTCTCTTTGCAGTGCGTCACGAAAACCTGTGAGAGTATCGATTAGCAAGTTAATCTTTGCGAGCGAGCGGCGACGATGTTGTTTATTTGTTAGGAGAAATTCAAGTTCAATGACGCGGTGGCAGTCGGCTATTCTTAGCAAGCAATTGATTAGCTTGTCACTGCCATTAAAAGAGGTTTCTACGACCGCGTCGATGTACGATGTATGTCCTGTCGAGGCAGGATTTAGAAATTTTCGTTCGCGGAAAGCATGCGCCATGCTCATAACCTCGGAGGATAGAGTTACGTGATTGCCGCCCAGCATTTCTGGGCGAAACGACAATCTAAAGAAGCACGGCTTAGCATACGTCCAATTGGACGTAGTTGCAACCTGTCTGGAGGTAGATCGGATGGGTAGGCAACGAAGGCCGCAGCCGAAATACTTGGCTAAGAAGTTGAAGGCGATCCGCGAGGAATTAGGCATCGGACAGTTAGAAATGTCACGGCGTTTAAGCAAGCTTGCGATGCCGCTAGACGGTGCAAAGGTTTCGAAGTTTGAGCGCGGCGAGCGCGAACCGAACCTACTCGAAATCGTTGCCTACTGTAAGGTCGCAGAGGTTCCGGCGGATTGTTTGATTGATGATGCGTGGTCAGTCAAGGATTTACTTTGGGCCATGAGAAAGAAGTAATGAAAAAGAGAAAGACGAATTCGAGACGTTCGACGATGCGATGCGCGGCTTATTGTCCGTGCCTTACTCGGAGTTACAAAAGAAACTAGAAGAAGAAAAACAAAGTAAGGCCAGACACAAAAAGAAGCGAGCTACTTCGCCCGCTTCTTCCCGCGTTTCAAGCGCCCATAAGAAGCGCGTTGCTTAGCACGATAATTTATCTTCGTCACTGAGTTTTCCGGTCAGTTCCGCATAGGTAAGGCGCTTGCCGGCAAATTTGCTCCGTGACTTTCTGGAATCGCTCGCCATCGTTTCCGTGTCGGCTATTGAATCTGAATGTTTGTTCGTCAAGGTATCTGAACAGGTGATACGGCTCAACCGAAACATAAGTGCCTTTGATCGACCGCTTGAGAAGCGACCAAAAGTTTTCTATGCCGTTAACGTGAATCTGTCCGTCAACGTACTTCTCAGCGTGATTGATAACGCTGTGAATGTATTTCTGCGCGAGATTATCGTAAGAGGCAAGACCATCGGAGTACACGATCGATCCCGCTTCAACGTGGGCCGCAACCTGTGCTTCGAGAGTCTTCCGCTTAGTGTTGGAAATAACCATCGTGCGGACTTCGCCGTGACGCTCAAGCAGTCCCATCACCGCGACTTTTCCCGTGCCGCCCGTGCCGTGAATCTTCCGCGCTTTGTCGGCTCTGTGCATGTTGCGAGCAAGACCGCCGATAAAGGTTTCGTCAACTTCAACGCTGCTAATTTGAGCCCGGGGTTGCAGCAACCCCGGGATCGAGCATAAGTAGAGCCTTAAACCCTGAAAGGGTTTATCGTGCTGGAAACCCTTTCAGGGTTGAAACTACATGAAAATGATAATCCCAGGGTTGTCGCTGCCGCAGCGGCGCTCCAACCCTGGGCTCGAATTAGCAAACGCCTTCGGCGTATCTTTCAAACTGAACCAGTACCCCTGATTTAGCAAGATTGAATAAGAAAGAGTGGCCGATTTACGTTACATGGTAGCGCTGTGTGTTCTTAATAACTCACCTGCTGAGATTTTCCGTCAGACACCCGCGCCTCGTCATCATGATCGCCGGCGCCGTCACCGTTTGCGCCCTTGTGTTCGTCCCGCGGATTCAACTCCGGCTTGACGGCCGCTCCTTAATCCCTTCCAACCTTCCGCAGTTCGCCGAAGGCGATCAAGCTGCGTCGCGCTTCGAACTGCGCGACCTTGTGTTGATTGGTGTCGGTAATGAGGAGTCAGGCGTCTTCACGCCCGAGACACTTCAACGTATAGCGCGCTTGAGTGATGGTCTTTCTCGAGTAGAGGGAGTGGTCGCTGATTCCGTCGTCAGTCTCTCAACTGTGCCGCGCGTCGCCCTCGTCAATGGCAAGGTCGACACGAGCCCTCTCCTCAGGCCGGAGGACCAACTAAACACGGACACGATCCAACACCTGCGTCGTGAAGTGGGCAAGCGTGGTTATAACGCGGGCTTGCTCGTGTCAGCCGACGGCAAGGGAGCGGCTATCATCGCGAAAGTGAAGCCGGAGGCTGATCGTTATCGCCTGCTGGAAGAGACACGCTCCCTGATCGCGGGCGAAGCCTCAGGCAAAGACTCGGTCTATCTGAGCGGGTCGGCCCTGGCGCAAGCCGTCCTGGGCCAGGCGACAGCTCGTGACCTCGCTCGCTTGATTCCTGCCGTGATCGCAGTCCTCGGCGTAATGCTTTTTCTGTCGTTTCGCCACCCTGTGCCCGCGCTGTTGTCGCTTACGGAAATCGGGGTGAGCCTCGTCTGGATGTCAGGTCTCATGGGCCTGACGGGTCAGCCGGTGTTTGTCACGACATTGGTGCTGCCCGTGGTCCTAATCGCCGTCGGCGTGTCCGATGACGTATACGCGCTCGGTCATTACTTCAATGAGGCGCGGCGCGCCGAAGGTTCGACGACCGAGGAGACGATCGTCGCCGCATTCAGCAGTGCCGCTCGCCCGGTCGCCATGACGGCCATCTCAACCGTCGTCGGACTGCTCTCGATGGCGGCCGTGAGTCTCAACCCGCTGCGCGTCTTCGGCCTGTTCGGCTCTGCCGCGATCATCTTCTCGACGTTATTCACGTTCTCACTCCTTCCGGCACTGCTCGCGCTCCTGAAACCTCGGCTTCGCTGGAACGGCGATCCGACGTTAGCACTCGGCGGACGGCCTGCAGCATCGGCGCTGCGCTTATTGACTGGCGGAGCAAGCCCGCGGCGGGTGGCTGTCTGCGCTCTCATCGTCGCGGTGTGCGCCGGCATCGCGATCACGCGCCTCCGCGTCGACGATAGTTGGATCCGGAACCTGCCGGCTGATAGCGACATCGTTCGCGGGGATCGGTTCTTCAACAAAAAGATGGCCGGGACGACCGCGCTCGAACTGATGGTCGACGCAACCCGCGGAGGGTGGTTCAACAGCAGGGAAGGCATCTCGGCGCTCGGCTCGCTGGAATGGGTACTCGCGAGGGTCTCGCATGTTGGCGCCGTTAACTGTCTCTTCAACGACGTGCTGAGAACCAACTCTCTGCTCATGGGCCTGAACTACGGCGCATACCAGGCAGCGCTAAAAAGCGGACGCCTTCCTTTCACCAACGGCGACGTCGACCGTGCATTCGCGGTGCTCTCGCGCTCGTCACAGGCGCCGATTCGCGAAAGGGTTGACGAGGACCACCGTTGGGCACGCGTAACGGTCTTCATTCGTGACGCTGACTACACCCGCATCGACAACGTGCTGCGAGCCGCCGAGCGCGAGATGTCAGACCAGGGTTTGGGTCACAAAATCGTGCCTTTCGGCGATGGGTGGATCAGTTACCTGACGGTGCGCCTCCTCGTCGAGGGACAGGCATTCTCGATTGCGTTGGCGCTGGTGACCGATCTGATTCTGATCACCTTACTGCTCGGGTCGGTGCGGATGGGGCTCATCGCCGTCCTGCCCGTCGCGTTCAGCCTGCTTCTCGTGCTCGCCGCGCTCGCGCTCGCCGGCACGCCCCTCGGGATCGCCAACTCGATGTTCGCGGGCATCGCGCTGGGCATCGGATTGGATTTCGCGATCCATCTGACGACGGCCTACCGGCAAAGACTTCGTCAAGGCATGCCCCCGGGCGAAGCTCTGAGAAGCACGCTCGAACTCACCGGTCCAGCGATCTGCGTCAGTGCCGCTTCGATCACCGCGGGTTTTTCCGTGCTGATGCTGTCTGAAATTGCACCCAACGTGCAGCTCGGCGTCATGATCTGTCTGTGTCTTTTGACCTGCGCAGTCACTACGTTGGTCCTTGTTCCCAGCTTGCTGAGACTCTGGAAGGTCGTCCGATAAACGGTTAAAGATTTCTCACGCAAAGGCGCAAAGGCGCAAAGCGCTGCCGCGTGTTTAGAGGGCTTCTTTGCGCCTTTGCGCCTTTGCGCGGAGAGCTTTTATTTCATCATGTCGTCGAGTAAAAAAGGCAACGAGATGAGGAGTGGCGGGTCGGTCAGGACCATCGGTCTGAGATGGATGTTAAATGGACCACCGACTTTGCTTTGTCGCACAATCACCGGCCCGTTGAAAGCGCCCACTGAAAGGTTCGCGCTGTCAGGGAGTAAGTAGCCAAGCGTGTCGGAGAGACGCGGCAGGGCAGCGGCCAGGAGGTGATAAGTCCCGTCCGGGACCGGCCCAATACGGAAGGCGCCCGGCGAAGTGAGCAGAGCGCCGCCGACAGGGCGACTCTGCGGTATGTGTGCCGGGAAGAGACCGACGAAGATCGGCCCTGCGGCAGGTTTGAGCGACTCGACGAAACCCTCAACCGATGGCCCAGGACCGCGCGCGCCGACATCTCCGCATAGTGCGCGCAGAGTGACTCGACGGAGGCGGGCGTGATCCGTTCGGCGAGATATCGGAACTCACGTGGTCCAAGTCCGACGCGTTGAGTGAAAAGCCTGGTGAAAGTGCTGAGACTGTTGTAGCCCACCTCGAAGCAGATGTCCGTGATGCTCATGTGAGTGTTCAGCAGCAGCCGTTTCGCTTCGTCCAGCCGCATTGCCGAGATGAATTTCGCAGGCGGAAGACCGGTAACCTGGTGAAACACGCGATTGAAGTGAAACGTGCTGATATAGGCGACGCGCGACATGTCTCGCAATGAGATAGGCTCACACAACCGTTCACGCGCGGACGTGATCACGCGCTCGACCGCTCGGCGGTGCGAGGCAAGCGTGTTCTCACGGCACGCCGGATTCGAGCCCTCTTCAAACGCTTCGTTTTTGAATGCTTCAACCTGCTGCATATTCTCTCAAGGCCTCGCGCAACTGAGTGGGAACAGGGACAGGAACCACCTGCGCGCCCTCGCGCTGCATGCACGCAACCTGTTGCTCACCGCGGGCCACCAGCTCTTCGCCCGCGGGCGTATGCCGCCAATACTCGAAGTTCATCGTGATGCGGTTCTGGCCCAACTCGCCAAGCCGCATTCGCAGGATGACCTCGTCGAATGCCACGAGCTCCGCCATAAACTCACACGACACACGTGTGGTCACTAAGACGAGACCGTACTTGAGTGCTTCGATGACTTCGGGCGCCCGGTCCCGCAGGAACATCTCGCGGCAACGCCCCTGCCAGCGCACGTGGTTGGCGTAGTAAACATTTCCGATCAGGTTCGTCTCCTCGAACCCGATGACGTGCCGGTATTCATACGCGCGCATCTCCGCCTCCTGTCAGCAACGCTATCGCCAGATCTTCTTTCTCGCCGACCCTTTGGACCACACCCGAAGCAATTTTCAACTCGCCGGACGCGAGCAGGATCCAACCGTTCGGCGTTGCGCCTGTGAAGATGAGTGGCGCAGACATCCCTGCGCCCGCTTTCTTCAGGCACTCCACTGCCGTCCAAACGCGCGTTGCTGCGACGTCCAGTGTCTCTTGTGTTTCGCGGCTGATGACTTCGGCAAGCGTGAATCGTTCACAGCCGAGGATGTCGCACCAGGTTTCGGGCGTGCGCGTTACGATGAGTTCGAGATCGCAACCGATGGGAGAGCGTCCGGCGGCGGCCATCGTGAGGTCACCGGAGTGTGATGCGGATACGTCGCGTCCGTCGCGAGCTTCTGGTTTACCATTTGCGCGCCTGATGATTCCGCTCGTGCCGAGCGCTCTCTCAATTGCGCGTGTGCTGCGATCATGACGGTCTGACGTTGAATCGCGCTCGAATGCGATCGAGATGTCCGTGCCGGGAACCAACTCCAGCAGACATCGTTCGACGTACGGCGTCAGCAAACCTTCGGGCCATGGACCATTGAATTCCGTGCCGCTGATGGCGCGTAAGTGCAGCCTGTCCCAGCGCTCTCGCACGCACCCTTGCGCATCCGTCAACTCCACGTCGTATATGAAGCCGTTCGTGAAGCGCTCTCTTTCTTCAGCGTGCACGAACAGCTCGCCGGCTTGCCCGTTCAGACTTCCCGTTATCCGCTCGACGCCGACCGGCAGGAGCGTGATCTGCGGTACGCACGCCTGGACCGCGTGAATCGCAGCATCACGCGCTCCCGGATCTCCGAGCACAAGACTGCCCGGTAAGTATCGGCCGAACCATTTGGTTGTACCGTCAGGCACGATCTCGGCTGAGCACTCCATGGCCCTGAGCGTGCGGTAGTCGCGAAGCCGCTGAAAGCGTCCGGTGTGGAAAAGCACTGTGCCGTAGAGATCGTGCGCAGGCTCGAGAGCTACACGCGTGACGCCGATCGTGCGGCGGGCCGGCTCCTGCGAAGCGTCCGCCACGCGACACACCGCACGGAAATGGTTGGCCTGAAAACCCGTCTCGGAGCTACGCAGAACGATCTCCACGCGGCCCGGAGCGCGCACGAGCGCGGCGACGCGAATCGTGTTGGAGGCACCCTCGACGACTACAACCGGCCGCTCAAACGTGACCTGCTCGAAGACGGGCGGCGCGTTCGTCTCCGTGAGCGCCATGAACACCTGGGCCATCGCCTCCATGCCCATCACCGCGGGCAGCAGTCTTTCCCCGCGAAAGACGTGATCGTCCAGATAAGGATCGGATGCGGTAGACAACTCCGCGTCGACAACCAACTCAATCCCGGGATAGTAGACGCGCGGCTTCTCGAGAAAGCGCAGGAAGGGAAGCTCCGGCCTTTCGACTTTGAGCGTCGGCATGTCGCGTAAGCGTCCCATGACCACCGCGGAAACATTTGCGGACTTGCGGCAGAGGAGTCTGCGCAACGTGTCCAGGCCCTTCTCCACGGGGATCGGGGTGATGCCTCGACGCGCCAACTCGTCGACCGTGCCGAGCCGCGCACCCATGCCGACGCCCGACCAGACGGACCACTCGATTGCGAGGCAACGGCAGTGCGGATGTGTCGTCTGCCAATGTTCCGTCAAACGCGTAAGCCATTCGTTGGCGAGACCGTAGTGCGCTTCGCCGGGCAGCCCCGTTCGCGCGATGATCGAGGAGAAGGTGATGAAGAGACGCAGGCGTTCCGGGTTGATCGCCGCGAGCAGGTTTTGCGCGCCGTGAATCTTGGGCGCTAACGTTTCGGCGAAGGCCTCCGAGTTGAGATTTTCAATCAGGCACGGGACGTTGCGCGCCGCGCCGTGCAGGATCGCCGTGACTGGTCCAAGATCCTTCTCCACCTCGCCGACCGCCTCGCGTGTTGCGACGGCGTCCGTGACGTCGACACTGTAGTAACGAAAGTCAACGCGGGCCGCCGCCATTCTTTCGAGGTTTGAGACGATCTCGTCGTCGGCCGACGGTTGCGAAAGGCCGAAAATTGCGAGGCGTGCGCCGGATTCGCGCGCAAGTCGAAGGGCGCATTCCGCCGTGATCCCGCGCGCGCCTCCGGTGACAACCAGGACGTCGCGCGTCGTGAGTGGCAGTTCAGACTCATCGGTTTCAGGCGCGAGCGGGCGGAGCACCGGCTCCCAACGTTTGCCGTCTGAACTGTAGCGAGCTTCCGTGTAGCCGTGTGCCGCGAACGCCTCTGCCAGCACCCATGCGGCTGCGTCCGGGTGGTCCAAAGGCATGACGACGACACACGTGTTGAGATGTTTCGCTTCGAGATGAAGCGTGCGCGCGAAGCTGGCCGCGCCACCTCCGTGCCCGGAGTGTTGGACGAGCACGAAACGAAAATCATCGCCACCTTTTAGCGCCCCACGTGCGCCGTCCAGGAGGAGGCTGATGTGAGTCTCGTCAGGCTCGGGTGGGAGAAGAACGACAACACCGCGGCCTGCACCCGACGCCGCGAAAGATTTTTCCACGGCGGCCTTGAGCGGATGGTCTGGCGGGGCTAGTATGCGCCAATCTCCATGTTCCGATGGACCAGCGCGCCGGGGCAAAGCGCGTTCGACGTATTCGATCGAAAACTCTCTGACCCACTCGTCGATGCCGCTTGGAAGTGCGTCTGTGTCCGAGTCGCTATCAGCACCCTTCGTGCGCGCAGCAGCCTCGAGTGCGTTGGCGATTTCAGAGAGCGTTGCGTTTGCGTAGTGTGTCGGGGCTTGTGGAGGTGGAAGTTCGAGACGGCGCGCCGCTTCGGCCACGAGTTGGGCCACGCTGATCGAGTTCAAGTGAAGGTCGTCAAGCAGTCTGCTTTCGTTCTCAATAGTGGCGATGGGAAGTTCAAGCCGTTCAGCGACCAAACGTCTTAGAACTTCCAGCGGGTTGTCAGTTTGCGAGCCGGTCAGGATCTCATCCGTCGGGAACACCTCGCTGGACTCGTCAAGAGAAGCATCCACCGGACGCCTCCTTGGAGTGCGGCGGCCTGGCGCCGCTTTGTTATCGGTGGTGCGTGATCGGGACCAAAGCGGCGCCAGGCCGCCGCACTCCAAAGAGGCGTCCGCTGAGCCGTCGTCAGCCGGGGCTTGTTCGCACGGGTTAGCAAAGAAGCGCGGCTGCCAGTCGAGGTCGAAAGGGCGTGCGAAGCGATCCGCGAACAACTCGTCGTGAGCGACGCATGCGCCCAGACAGAAGCATGCGCCGGCGGCACTCAGAAGCCCGCGAATTGAAGTCCCGCCCGCATCCAGCGCGATGGCGGGCTCGTTACGAAACTGGCCGATCAACCCGCAGAGAGTCTGGCCTGGTCCAACTTCGATCCAAAGATCGACGCCCTCCCCGACTGCCGCATCCACTGCTTCCATAAAGCGGACTGGCGAAGTCACCTGCTCGCGCAGCAGAGCACGCAAGTCGGTATTTCCGTTCAGGCGCCGGCCCGTCACTGTTGAAAAGACCGGGCGTTGTAGTGGTCCAAACTCTTCGCGCTGCAGGTGCGCGGACAAACGAATCCCGGCGGGCGCGACGAGGGAAGAATGGAACGCGTGCGAGGTGCGTAACAACGTAGTGCGCAGCCCGTGCGCCTCCGCGCGGCGCGCTACCGCGCTTATTTGATCCGCCTCGCCCGAGAGGACTGTTTGCATGGGCGAATTGAAACCGGCGATAACAACTCTTTCGCCGTTCAAAATCTGTTCGACCGCCTGCCTGTTTGCTGCCACACTCAACATCGCTCCTGCAGGGCCGTCAACTTCCGCCATTGCGCGACCACGCGCACGGGCGATTCGCAGCAGTGAAGACTCGTCCAGAGATCCGGCCCAGTGAAGCGCCGTGAACTCGCCGAGGCTGTGTCCCACACCGACCGCGCCGGTGATCCCCAATCTGGAGAGCACGCGAACGGCCGCGACGGAAGACGCGATGATTGCCGGTTGGGCCACGTCAGTCGAGACGCCGTCGCCACGCCACTCCCGTGCGGTGTAGTCATACAAGTCTTCGAGGAAATTGAAACGACGTCGCCACGCTCCACCGTCCTTGTATGACGGCGACCCCTGGCCCGGGAAAAGAAAGCCGATGCGCGCTGACGACCGTTCGCTACCAAGAAAGATACCGCCCTGCGGATCGATCAACTGCCTCGCGCCACTGCGCACGCGCGATCTCAGCGCTTCAAGCCGGCTCGACAGTTCTGCCGGGCTTGATGCAACTACCGCGGCACGAACGGGAAGGGGACGGGCCGTCTCCGACAGAACTCGAGCAAGATCCGTCAACTCGCTACGCGAAAGCCGGTGGGCGTACACGAGCACGCGCTCGATTTGATTCTCGACTTGAGAGACGTCGCGGGCGCTGAAGAGAAACAACTCGGCATCCTGTGCAGACGTGAGTAACGCGCGCTCCTTGGACGTGAGTGACTGGCGGCGATCATCGTGTGTCGCTTCCAGAGTCACATGCGTGTTGATACCTCCGAAACCCATTGCGCTTACGCCCGCGCGCAGGCTCGCCCCGGTGGAGAAGAGTTCGCCCTGTTTGAGAGCGCGGAGTACAGATCCGTCTTTCTTGAGTTCTTCGTGCGGCTCATCACAGCCAACTGCCGGCGGTAGGACTTGCGCGTCGAGCGCCATCGTCGCTTTGATCAGACCGGCGATGCCCGCGGCGGCCTTTGTGTGTCCGATGATTGCTTTTACTGAACTGACGACGGCCCGTGTTCTAGGTGCTGCGACGTCCGGTGCCGTCTCGCTCCGTGCGCGCGATAACGCTTGAAGTTCAACCGCGTCCCCAACTGCTGTGCCCGTTCCGTGCCCCTCGAAGTATGCGACCGTGTCGGCGCCGTATCCCGCGCGTGCGTAAGCACGTCGCAAGGCGATCAGTTGGCCCTCAACTTCCGGCCTGGTAATGCCACCACTGCCATCCGAAGAGACGCCCCACCCGCGTATCACGGCATAGACTCGTAGCCCTCTCTGTAGAGCATCCTCGTGACGCATGAGGACGACCACGCCGCAACCCTCGCCGGGCCAGAAGCCCGCGGCGCGCGCGTCATAGACTCTCATTGCGTCGACGGCGAGCGCACCTGTCTTAGCAAACCCCACCAGTTCGAATGGATCGGTGCTCAGGTCAATTCCGCCGGCGACGGCTACTTCCAAGTCGCCCGCCGTGAGTGAAGAGCAGGCGTTGATGACGGCGAGGAGCGAGGACGCGCATGCTCCATCAACCGTGTAGCCGCCGCCGTTGAGATCGAAGTGATTACAGATGCGTCCCGCGATGGTGTTGGAGAGACCACCTGCGAGTGTCTCCGCGCCCACCGGCGGGAAAGGTTTTTTGTAAAGCGTCTCCATCAGGGCAAGTAGTTCATGCTGGCGATCCGCCGGCCACGCATCGTCGTCGAGAACTTTCCTGACTACTCTCCGGACATAAGGCCAGCGCAGGCGCATAGTGTTCGCGCGGGAGAACTCGCCCGTGAGAGTGTTGCCGATAAAAACGCCGGTTCCTTCACGCGGCAGTCCTTCACCTTCGGGGAAGCCGGCGTCTTCGAGCGCCGCGGCTGCGACGTCGAGTGTCAGCCAGTGCGCCGGGTCGGCCGCGCGATAGGTTCCGCCAGGCACGCGGAAGCGCGCGCGGTCAAACTCGTAGCCCTCGATAAAGGCTCCTTCGGTCGAGTAGGTTTGATCGGGGCTTTGACGATCAGACGACAGATAATCGTTGAGGTTGAGTCGCTCCGCGGGGATGCGTCTGAAAGCGCGGCGTCCGGCGAGCGCATTTTCCCAGAGTTCGCCGGGCGAACGCGCGTCGGGGTAGCGACATGCCATGCCGACGATGGCTATTGCTGGTCCCATCTCACGCCTCCCTTACCATGGCGGGAGCCGTCGACGCCGGACTCAACGCTGCCGATCCCATCTCTTCACGGCGCCTGGCCCAACGCATGGCGATCATCCACAACCCTCGAACAGCGCAGACGATCGTCAGAGCGAAGAAGAGTCCGAAGACCACATGGGCCACCATCAACAATCCGTAGACAGCAGCGACACTGAGACCGAATGCGATCTGATCGCGCCGTCCTTCCGGCGTTGTAGCCGGGTCAGTCACCATGTAGAACGTGTAGAGGATAAAAGCGACACCCGTCATCGGCACCAACGCGGCGCCGAACGGAGTGTCAAGAAACACACTTCTCAATGCGGCTTGTGCGACAAAGCCTCCGAGCCATGCGGCAATGAGGGGCAGTCGTTGGGTGAAGCGCGCGTTCAGGATTGTCCCGGTGCAGACGATTACGGCGGGCAAAATCCAGTCGCCGGCCCCTGTCATGTTCTCCGTGAACTGATAGGGCGGCGCGACGCTGACCCAGGCGAAGACGAGGAGCGTCACCGTGATGCCAAAGTTTGAAGGATTGAAGAAATGGCGCGTGCCACGTTCCGCGGGAGCGCGCAGGATGCACTTCGAACAGATCGCCACGACGGAAGCGAAGACGACCGGTCCGAGTCTCTCGTTTGCGTAGAGGAGCATCGCGCACGCGAGTCCGGTGATGTGCGCGGAGAGGAGAAACTCGACGAACTTGCGCGCGCCGCCGCCTAAGAACCTGGGCGCGCGACGATTGCAACGCGCGTCGACGAACTCCAGCAGTAGTTCGGCGCTGTACGCGGAGAGCAACGCGACCAGGGGTTGGGCCAACGACTGTTCGAAACCAAAGAAAGCGTGCCCGAGGATGTTAAGGACAGTGATGGCAATCGCGAAGCGTCGCAGCCCTCCCAAACGGTTCGTCCGATTTTTAACTTCATGCGCACTCATTGATGATCCCCCTCTCACGACCAAGCAGAATCGTGTACCAACGACCCGGCAACAATTGAATCGTTTCTCGTTGAAGCCCTCCACGCGCGTCGCGCCAGCGCAACTCGACCGTCACGAGCTCGTTTCCGGAGACATGGCCCAGCCCGAACTGCAAATCGGAACTGCGCTTGCCGGAGTGTCCGTTACCGCCGTCAACCTGCTGCACTAGCGGCGCGCGTCCGGGCAGAAACACCCGCGCCTCCGCGCCGATTGCGGCGCGCGAGGGGATCGCAACTGGACCACCTCCTGCACGACAAACACGCGTCTGCGAAACGCTCTCGCGAACGGGCAGGCGGAGCCTGATGCCAAGAAAGGCGCCCGGATTGTTGCTTTCGTTGCGATAGAAGTAAGACGTTTCCCATTGGTTCGCGACCGCGTAGTCAAGACGACCATCGCCGTCGACGTCTGCTGTCGCGATCCCGCGCGTGAGCAGCGGTTGGTCCATCTGAAGTTGTGCGGCGATGTCGTGATACTTTCCATCCGGCGCACGCACGAAGAAGTAATTGTGCCCGTTGCCGCTGATGTCGTCGCCGGCTTGCAGCTTGGGCCAACTACTCGGGTTGCGGAGGACCTGATCGTTGCCCATAACGACTTCGTGTAGTTCGGGCCAACGATTGACGTTGCCCTTGAGAAAGCCGGTCGCCTGCAACGCCTCGAGCGTCCCGTCGTTGTTGAAGTCGCCCAGCCGTGACTCCCATCCCCAGCCACTACGCGAAAGACCGAGCGACTCGCTGCGATCGACGTAGGGAGCGACGCCCTCCTTCATCCGCTCAACGCGTCCCGTGCTGAGGAAGACGAAATTACTTTCTTCGAGCCCATACTCCTGGGTGATGTTGCTGACGAAGATGTCGGGCCAGCCGTCACCGTTCAAATCGCCGAAGTCGACACCCATGCCCTTGTAAGAGTCGCGGCCCAGGACTTTCGACTTCGTCGTCGTCAACGATCGTCGTCCTTCCAACACTTCGAAACGTGGGTGACCGGGAGTCGAGCGGTTGTGCAAAAGGCGATCGGGACCAAAGTCGTTGGCGAAATAAATTTCGGGGAGCAGGTCGCCGTCGAGATCGGACGCGGCGATTGCGAGTGCCCAACCGCGAGCGCTCTTCTCGTCAAGTACGCCGTGAACTTCCTCGAATTGCACGGCGCCGGATGCCGGCGGTTTCCATAGAAGGAGATGTTTGTGTCCGCCGTTTTGGGCGAGTGACATCGAGTCCTGCATCTCGTCCGCGACATTGGACCGTGCGTCAAGAATGCGTGCTCCATCCGGGAAGAAGTTGCCGACGATCAAGTCAGCGTGCCCATCGCCGTCGATATCGGCGAGAGTCGCCGCGTTCGTGTACCAGCGGGCGCCACCGGGAACCACTTCGCTTCGCGTGTAGTTATCGGCGTTCAGTGCGGCGCGATCGCGTTTGATAAAAGCGATGGGAGTTCTTCCCCAGTAATAGGCGAGCACGTCCTGGAGACCGTCTTCGTTGAAGTCTCCGGGAAGACAACCCATCGGAGCCATCGTCGCTTTGTCGTATGGAAGAGTGAGCGGTTCGAGAGTGAACGGTTGATAGCGCGCGGGAGTGCCCGGCACAGGCGCGACGATGACTTTATCGATTCTGGTATCGACGTAACAGGCGTCGTTCGGCAGCCCGTCACCGTCGAGATCGTTCAGCGCGACTGCCGCACCCACTGTAGAGATCCAACCGTCAATGCGGCGCAACGATGGATTGACCTCGCGAATAGACTTTGGCGTTTCTCCGCTGATTGTCGGGAGTGGCGCTGCCTGAAAACGAAAACCTTCCGCGAGTTTTGCTAACTCCGATTTCGAAGCCTCGGGTATGCGTGCAAAACCGTAGACTACGAGGACGAGCAGGATCGCCGTCAACTTTGCGGCCTGGCGCCGTAATGCGCCCCCATCGATCGTCATGTTCTTGTGACCTCCAGTGCGAGTTTGTTTTGAATGCGCCGGCGCCAGACTTCGTAAGCCGGCAACCCGCGCTGCTCGCGTAAGTCTTCAAGGGCAGCGTCGGTGATTGCGGCGGCCTCTTCGGCAGAGAGCTCGCAGATCACACGACAGACGGTTTCTGTGTGAGCGTTGAGGTTCGCTGCGCGGTGGCGTGTTTTGGCGGCAAAGGCAACACCCTGGGCCAGTGCGGGCAAGTGTCCCGCTGCGGCAGTGCGCAGCGTTTTAACCGCGGCGCGCGCGCAGCCGCCGGCGTAGGCGCAGGCCAGTCCTGCCCCACTCCACAGATCGTCGCGGCGCGCGGAAGGAAAGGCGTTGATGGCACTCGCTACCGCCACAACGTTGGCGCCTTTCACAAACCAGATGCTGCGCCCGAGACCCTGGTCGAAGACGCGTCGCTCGTAGCCGTTCAGGCGTGCGGGAATCGTTTGTTGCTCGATGTATCGAGGCCAACTGAAATAGCCTTCGTGAAAACCGTAACCGTCGACTACGAGCCAGCCGAGTAGAGGATCGAGTTGGGCCAGGTATGAGGTGACGCCTCGCCGCAAACGGGCAAGCGCCCAACCCAATCCCACATGCATCATGTAGATGTGCGGTTGGCCCATGCGCTCGGTGAAAGTGCGCCACCGATCCTTCTTCCATGGCGTGAAACAATCAAGTAGGGTCAGTCCCATCGCGGCGCCCTCGAAAGCAAACCCGCGCAACTCTGACTCCACTGTCGCGAGGCGGCGCGCGAGCGAAACGAATCCGGTTTCTTCGAGTGCCGCGTGATAGCCACTCAGAAAAGTGATGCCGATCTGCTCGAGACGCAGGCGGGCTTCGTCTTCGCCGGCGATGAAGCCGCGTTTAGCAAAGCTGGCCTCAGCCGGTGAAAGACCCAGGAAGCGTCTGCGCGCTTGCCCGAGTAACGACACTCTGTCTGCTGCTTTCCCAAGCATCTGCATAGTTATTCACCCGTGTTGGACCACGACACATTTAACGAGCATGGTTCATCACCGTTAGGTTGTCAGGATCTGGGCTGGACGATTGGCGGAGAGGAATTTAAAGCTGGCGGCAGAGGTCGGGGCAACGCCGCTGTCCTATCGTCTGTACTGGGAGTGCAGGAACAGTATGACCTTCAGCCGGATAAACCGGCGTGGCAATTTTGGAAGCCCTTGGAGTGCGGTGCCTTGGCACCGCTTTGATACTAAAGCGCCGACAAGTCGGCGCACTCCAAAAGTGCTAACGCGCATCTTCCGCAAGATTGAACAAGTAAAAGACTCAAACGCGTGGTCAAATCCTCGTGCCGAAAGACACGGAGGTGATCGCAATCATGGCCCAACGGATAATCGATCCGAAGCCCAAGCCGCTCCGTTTAGTTCGGACAAATGTTATTTCGTGAGGAGGAAAGATCGATGAAAGAGATTACACGGAGGCTTTACACAAAACCGATCATGCTCGGCTTTGCATTTCTGGTCGCAGCGGTTTTGGTTGCCGGCTTGTTCGTCACTACGAACAGCAGGGCGGCGGCGACCATCTTTATCCCGGCAGGAAACGATGAATTCGAGACTACCGGCGACGGCCAAACCTATCACAACTTCGCCGCCTCAAAAGTACCCGCGAACTTCTTCGGGCCAGGCTCGAACGAATTCAAGGAAGTTGTGCCACTCGTAGGCGTGCCTCTGGCGCCAGCGGTCAGCGATGTAGACACAATCATTCAACGGAACCAGAATGTTACTCTTCCCGGCAGCCCGACTACGTCGCTCACCATGACCGGGTTTTCTCTTAAGAGCATAAACCCGATCAACGTCACTTACACTGGCGGAGCATCGGAAGCCTGGAACGTCCAGGTTGGCCTGTCCCTGTTCAAGGCTTCGACCGGGTCGATGACGATTTCTGCCGGTGGCACGTTTGACTCATCACTCAAGGTCTGGCCGAGATTCACCTTCAAACGCGTATCGGACAATAGGACATTAGTGCTCGATACGGGCGATCCGAACGGCCCGGCTCTGACGGCTGCCGACGCAACCGCGATTGGGTCCGACATCGAGCCCGCGCCCGCGCCGGAGCCTGCTCCCACGATCGCACCCGCGCCGTGTGTTGCCGTAATCGACGACTTCGAAGGACGCACCATAAGCGGTGGCTCTATGATATCGGCTGCGTCCACCAGTACCTGCGCCCCGGTAACGCTGACTTCCAGCGGCTCACCGTGGACGCCAAACTGCCCCAGCGGCTTCTGCATCCCGCGCCCGATTTCCGAGTGGGAGTTACTCGCGAGCCATTTCGCTTCCCCCAAGGGAACCAAAAAAGCAATCGCGGCAAAAACAGCCGGCACAGCCGTCCAGTAAATACTCATCCGGGTCGGTTAGCACAGCTATTCGATCAACAAACACTCCTCCCACACGCCCTGAACAACTGACCCTCACCCGCGGCTTCGATCCTGAAGCGGCGGGTGAGGATTTACACCCCATCCCCCCGGTAATAGAATCTCGAATCCAATATGATGGAAATAATGCATTTTTATAGATCGTCCGGTTTGAGATTGGCTTTATGCGCAGTCGTCGCTTCGATCCTGCTGTTGAGCGGCGCGATCGCCCGGATGCAGGAGCAGGGAACTGCTGATCCAATCGTCGTTGGCCAATTGGTCGCGCGCGAAATGCGAGGCGGGGAACAGCACACATATCAACTAAAGCTAAGCGCCGGCCAATATGCGCGCATTGCTTGCGAGCAGAAGGGCATCGACGTTGTCCTCACCCTTTTGGGAGCAGATGGAAAATCACTTCTCGAAGTTGATAACAACCTGAGCGGCACTCGGGGAATGGAAGTAGTTTCCTTAGTTGCGGAGGCGGCGGGCGACTACGTGTTCAATGTGCGCTCGCTCGAGAAGGGCGCATCGGGTGGACGATACGAGTTGCGGATCGAAGATCTGAGGACTGCGACTGAAGCAGATCGCACCCGCGTCGCCGCCGAGCGTGCCTACTTCGCTGGTGCAAAACTACAAAGCGAAAGAACGGGCGAGTCGCGGCGCAAGGCCATCGAGCAATACGGCGAAGCGTTGCGTCTGATGCGCGAAGCAGACGACCGGCGTGGCGAGGCCATGACGCTCACCAACATGGGTACGGTCTACACCCTTCTTGCCGAGCAACAAAAAGCGCTCGCGCACTTGGACCAGGCACTCACCGTCTGGCGCGCGATTGGCGATCGGCATTTAGAAGCCATCACGCTTACGATCAATGGCAGGGTTTACTACGCGCTGGGCGAACCGCAGAAAGCGCTGGAGTCTTACAGTCTCGCGCTTCCGGTGATGCGTGCAGTTGGGGATCAGAGTGGCGAGGCAGGCACGTTCACCCAAATCGGTTCGGTTTACAGATTATTAGGCGAGCCGCAAAAGGCGCTCGATCATTTCGCACAAGCGCTCCCTGTGTGGCGCGCCGTGGGTGACCGGCGGAATGAAGCGACCGTCCTCAACAACATGGGAACGGTCTACAACCTTTTGGGTGAACCACAGAAAGCGCTTCACTACTTCCAGCAGGTACTCCCACTTGTGCGTGCAATAGGTGATCGACGGGTCGAGGCGGCAACGCTCACCAACATGGGCCACGTTTATAACCTTCTGGACGAGCCGAAGAAAGCGCTCGAACACCTGGACCAGGCGCTCACGCTCGTGCGCGCCAACGACGACCGCAAGACAGAGGCCGGGGCGCTCACTCACTCGGGAACCGCTTACAGACTGTTGGGAGACCAGCGTAAGGCCATCGAATATCTTGAGCGTGCACTCCAGTTGAGAGTAGCCGTGAGTGATCGCCTGGGCGAGGCGATAACACTCAACCATCTTGGCCGCGCCTTCGACTTGTGGGGCGAACCGCGCAAGGCGTTGGATTACTATGACAAAGCTTTACCCATCTGGCGCGCCGTCGGCGATCGCAATGGGGAGGTCGCGGCCCTGTTCGGGATGGCCCGCGCTGAATCCAGGCTCGGCGATCTTCTGAGAGCCAGCAAACATTCCGAGGCGGCGCTCGCAATCATCAACACACTACGCACCAAGGTCGCCAGCAGAGATCTGCGCGCCTCCTACTTCGCCTCGGTACAGGATTTATACAAACTGCACATCGATCTGCTCATGCGGCTTCATCGAGGTCAGCCGGCAGCCGGCTTTGACGTCGCCGCGTTGAAGACTTACGAGCAGGCCGCGCGCGAAGTCTCATCGACATGTTGGCCGAATCCAGTGCAGACATACGTCAGGGAGTTGATCCTCGTCTGCTTGCGCGCGAGCGCTCGTTGCGACAGATGCTCAACGCCGAAGCGGAACGACAGATGCGCTTGTTTGGTGGTCAGCACACGGAGGAAGCGGCGGCCGCGGTGCGGCGCAGGATAGAAGAACTGTTGACGCAACTCCTCGCGATTGAAGCTGAGTTGAAAGCACATAGCCCGCGCTATGCAGCCCTGACACAGCCTGCGCCGCTCGGTCTAACGGAGATCCAAAGCGCGGTCACGGATGATGCGACGTTGCTGCTGGAGTACTCGCTGGGCGAAGAACGTAGTTATCTCTGGGCGGTGACGGCGACTTCTTTTTCAAGTTACGAACTGCCGCCGCGCACCGTGATCGAGGCGGCCGCCCGGCGCTGTTATGAGCTCTTAACCGCACGCAACCGGTACGTAAAGTTTGAAACCGCTGATGAAAAGCGCGAGCGGGTCAAACAGGCCGACGCGGACTATCCGGCTGCAGCAACGGCTTTGAGTAATGTGCTGCTTGGGCCAGTCGCCACACAGTTAGGGCGCAAGCGACTGCTCATCGTTCCCGACGGTGCATTGGAGTATCTGCCGTTCGCTGCGTTGACAGTCCCTCGCCAAGGCTCGGCGCCATTTATGCCGCTGATGCTTGAGCACGAAGTGACGAGTATTCCTTCAGCCTCAACGCTGGCAGTACTCAGACGAGAACTTCACGGACGCGCGCCGGCGGAGAAAGTTGTAGCCGTCTTCGCGGACCCCGTGTTCGACAAGGCTGATGAAAGAGTTACTGGAGACTTGAGCCGCGCTGTGGGCGGGCATCACGGAGCGCCGGAGGTGCAGGAGCCGGCTTCGGATGGGAGCACAGCGTTGCCGCGACTTCCATACACGCGGCAGGAAGCGGAGGCGATTCTCGCCCTCGCTCCTTCGACAGGCCGAAAGGCTGCGCTCGGCTTTGAAGCGAATCGTGCGGCGGCGATGAGCGATGAGTTGATCAAGTATCGCATCATCCATTTTGCGACCCACAGTTTTCTCGACAGTATGCACCCGGAGCTTTCCGGCATCGCGCTTTCGATGTTGGACCGCCAGGGGAAACCTCAGAACGGCTTCCTGCGCGCGCATGAAGTTTTCAATTTGAAGTTGGGGGCGGAGTTAGTGGTGTTGAGCGGTTGTCGCACCGGGCTCGGCAAGGAAGTGAAGGGCGAAGGTCTGTACGGGATGACACGTGGCTTCATGTACGCCGGATCAAAGCGCGTGGTGGTGAGTCTGTGGGACGTTCAGGATCAGGCGACCGCGCGCTTGATGTCGGACTTTTATCGAGGACTACTTGGGCCGAAACGACCGCACGCCGCGGCGGCGCTGAGGGCGGCGCAAATCTCAATCTGGCGTGAAGGGCGTTGGCAGGCGCCGTACTACTGGGCCGGCTTCGTTCTCCAGGGTGAGCCGAAGTAGCTCTAGAAGTTCAGGTTTTAAATTTACGCCGAAGGCGTTCGCTAATTTCAGCCCAGGGTTGCTTCAACCCTGGGATCATCATTTCCATGTGGTTTCAACCCTGAAAGGGTTGCCGCGATAACCCTTTCAGGGTTTGATCGTTTACTTAACCTGGCCCCAGGGTTGAAACAACCCTGGGCTGAATTTAGCGAACGCCTTCGGCGTAAATTAAATTGCGGAGGTTAGTGTCTGGTGCGCGCCAATCTGATCTCGGAGAGCAAGTCTTTGACTATTTCGGACACGACTTTCGTGGACTTACCGGAATAACGTCGCGCGCCTGCACTGGGCCATAGAACTGTTCCACGCGCGTTGACAAGTTGTGCAGACGCTTGAATCTCACCGGCGCTGGTTTGCGAAATCACGATCTTAAGAGATGAATTTGCGGCGTCCGCGTCTGTAGTTGCAGTAACCACGCCGCTCGAGCTCAGGCTCTCCACGAGCTTGCCGCGTAACTCATCCAACGCTGCGTCGCCGCTCATTTCTATATAGACTCTCTTAACTTCCCGGAGCGTCAGATTGGTGACAACCGCGCTGCTACGCGTCACATCCTCGACGTCTTCATCACGGGGTTGTGCCGCGGCGTCCGCGCCGGGTGAAGCTGGCGCCTTTGCTGCGGTTGATCTGTAACTCCTGACACGTCGCGCCGGTTGAGACGCGGTACGCTCTGGTCCAGGCACGCTGATTTTGTCGTTCATCGGGCTCGGTGCTGCTGAACTGGGCGGAGTCGTCTGTACGACGCTGATCGGCGCTGGTGGTCCACTTGTTTCGCGCGACCTTAGTCTCACATACGCGAAGTAACTCGCCACGCAAATAATCACAACGATGCCGGCCAGGATGTAGCGCGGTGCTAATCCTGCCCCAATGTTTTGCTCCGCACTGCGACGAAGGTTGAGCCGTTGCCACCACAAACGCGCAGCTCTGCGCGGGTTCGTTTCCTGATAACCGAACTTGACCATGAGGCCGGCCCCGCCACTCGCTTCGATCGACCTCCTCGTAATACTGAGTGACAGATCCTGCCCGCCTTCCAACCGAATCGAACAGACCATCGGCTCGTCGTCTGCGTCCTCAAGATAAGTGATCAGGTGTGTTGCGAGCAGGAGATCGCCACCTGCGTCCGTGGTCCACAATTCGATCACTTCCGCGTCATCTTCAGCGCTAAAGCTAACGCTCGACTGTTCGCCGGGATTTAACCTGCCCCGTTCTATTCCATCGACCATGATGCGTATGGCGGCGGTGGGCGACGAACGACGTCGCCGCCTCGCCTGGCCGGCAAGCGTGTTATTAATTTCAGCAAGTTCCTCGGCGCTGAGGTCCGCAGGCGCGGAACGTTGCCGCGGCGGTGATTCGTCATCCTCCTGGTCGTAGAAAAAACGCGGCAACTCCATTCGCTTCTCAGGAACGCAGTAGCCAAAAGCCGTGACTAATCTCTCAAAGCAGTTTGGGTGTAAGACGGCGTGGATGCGGTTGACTTCGATTGTGTTTTCGTCGGCGCTACTCTTCGATGTCAGCGAGGTAATTACCGACTTAAACGGATCGAAGTCAGCCGGCACGGGGCATTGGGTGTCCCAGGGGGTGAACAGGCGAAGGCATTCTTTCGCGAGCGATCGTTGTTCATTTGAGCCGGGCTGAGTCTCGAACCGCTCTTCGCCTCGCCGCCGGCGACAGGCGCGTATGAGCTGACCAAAACGCTGATTCAGCTCGTGCATTAAGACGGCTTTGCGTGAGCGATAATAATAGTCGTCCTTGACTCGCTCAGGCTCACCGATCACTGCATTGTAAATTTCCATAGTTTCAAGCGTGCTGTAGCTGTGTAGGAGGCGGCTGACACCGAGCGTCACGTAGAAGGCGTTTCTCTTCGTCGTAATTCTCACGAGGTGCTTGATGAAGTAAACGAGAAGGTCTTCCTGTTTGGCTGGGTCGCCGACAGCGGGAACGTCCGGAGGCGCGAGCTGGGCGGCACGCTCCTTCTGGCGCTCATAAGGTTCGGATTCGACATAGACCAGGCGTTGAAGTAAGTGAAGATCACTGAACAGGGCTTTGTTTCGGATGCCGTCAGTCCGGCGCGACTCTCCGTGCGAAAATCTTCCGACCGGGACGTAGTACAGCCGCTTGCTCTGAACGGCCATCGCGACATTCAACTTGAGCGTGGCAGCGGCGACGATCCGGATCGCCATACCTTTGTCCTGATGGAGAAAGTAGGCGAGACGATATGCCTTATTCAGCACGTCTTCGTTGGATACTCTGTTCACCGGTCGCACACCCGTGCGCTCATTCTCAGCGCACCTGCTGCTCGAGCGCCGTGGCATTTTCGGAATATTAGAAGTCGAGCAACGTGTCAATTTCGGAGTAATCGATTCCGAAAATGCCACGCTGGGTTCATTCAGCGATAGCCATACTACTGGCCTTTGCGATTCTGTGTGGTAAGATGGGCCACTGCCTATAACCCGACCCTCACGGTTCAGCCTTTGTTTTTAGGAGAAAATCGAATGAGAAAGACGCTGGCTCTGCTGCTCGCCGCCGCTTTTTTATCCCTGGCATCCTTCGCGCCTCTGTCTACCAGGAGCCAGAGTATGGTCGCTACCAAGTTTTACACGGTCGTCAATCCTATACCCAACCGCTATATCGTCGTGCTGGCGACCACCGACCTTAGTCCAATCGCCACGCCGGCCCCAACAGCAAAAGCAGCAACTCCCATCAGCGCTTCGGCTTTCGCCGATGCGGCGATCGCTCCCGACTCGAGTTCGATCGCTTACTTTGGCGCCACACCAATGCCTGCGGACCCGGTGGTTGTTTCGACAGCCACGGCCCTGACGTCCGATTACGGCGGCACTTTCTCTGTCACCTGGAGCGCAGCGCTCAAGGGTTTTCGCCTGCACGCTACTGAGGCTCAGGCGATTGCGATGAGCGGCGACTCGCGCGTCGCATTCATCGTGGAGGATGGAGCTATCGCGGTGGGGACCCCGGACACGGATCCGATTGTCATGACTCCCGATCCGAAAGCTTTCCTGAATCCGCAGCCCAACGCTTCATGGGGGCTCGATCGCATCAATCAGCGTCGACTTCCGCTCGACAACGCCTATGCGTATCAGAACAACGGCGAGGGCGTGAACGCCTATGTCATCGATACCGGTATTCTCGCGACACACTGGGAATTCCAGGGGCGTGCCTTCGCGATCTACGACGCGCTCGAGGGCGCGGGTAACGGCGTCGATTGCAACGGGCACGGCTCGCACGTCGCCGGGACCATCGGCGGTCAAACCTTCGGGGTGGCTAAGAACGTGCGCCTGTTCGGTGTGCGCGTGCTCAACTGCCAGGGCACGGGCACGTGGTCGGATGTAATCAACGGCGTCAACTTCGTAACGTGGCATCGCGCGCAGCCGGGCCAGCAGGGCACGCCGGCGCTGGCGAACATGAGTCTTGGTGGCGGGTCCAACAGAGCTGTGGACGCGGCAGTAAGAAATTCAATCAGAGCGCAGGTGACGTATGTAGTCGCGGCAGGGAATGGGAACAGCGACGCAGCGGCTTATTCTCCCGCGGGTCTCGCGGAGGCGATCACGGTCGGCGCCACGAACCGATCTGATTCTCGAGCGGAGTTTTCAAATTACGGATCGATGCTGGATGTTTTTGCGCCCGGCGTTAGTATCACGTCGGCCTGGATAGGCAGCGAACTGATGACCGCGACCGCGTCAGGCACTTCAATGGCGGCGCCGCACGTGTCGGGGGTCGTGGCGCTCTACCTGCAGAGCCATCGATCAGCGTCGCCCGCCGAGGTCCGATCGGCCCTCGTCGGCAATGCAACGAGCGGTGTCGTCATCAACCCCGGGCAGGAATCTCCAAACCGGTTTTTATTTTCGAACTACTGAACAGTCGCCACAAAGAGGCAGATAATTCACAAATGCGCAGAATGCGTTTGTGCTTTTTGTGGCGTGATCTTAAGTAACTTAGTTTTGGAAGTAGCGATGTTTGCAGTGAAACGGCTTCAGGTTGGGAGGAACGGACGGAAATCCGTGACGAAATGTTTACCGCTCAACGTCGAGTGACGGCGCGCAGATACTCCTTTACCTCGACAGCCGAGAGCTGACCTGAGATGGAACCGATGTAGTTGTCGGGTCTCAGAAAAACGGTGAAAGCTCGATCTGTGCCAAACGTCTCGGCGATATCGTCACTCAATTGAAACTGATTGAAGTCGATTAATCCTGCGTATTCGCTTTCAACACCTGCTTTCAGCGTCTGCCATTCACTCTCGTCGCTCGAGAAAGCAACCAAATGAAACTTTGGCGCCCGCAAACGGTCATAAATACTGGCGCCGTCAATCACAATATAAGGCATGCGATCTCCCGCTTTAACTTTGAAATCTTCGTCTCCGGCGTGCTGACTGAGCGAGCTGTGCCGGCAGTTAATACCGGTCTGAGAAACGAGAGGGAAAATGAAATTCCTAACCGAGTCGAGACTGAAAATATAACCTGCAATCGGCGGTACGATGTTGGTGCGAAGAAGGGAGAGCCACCATTCGTCACTCGCGACAATTTGAAACATCCGATCAGTTGTTCGCAGCAGGTTCTTCGCGTTTTCAAGTCGTTCTTCGTTGTATGTGTTCAGTAGCTTCGCATCGGCAACGCCCTGCAAAACCAAAGCGAGTTTCCACGCAAGGTTATATGCGTCCTGAATACCGGTGTTCATTCCCTGGGCGCCGGCCGGCGAGTGAATGTGCGCCGAGTCGCCGGAAAGAAAACATCTGCCGGAGGAAAACCTTGCCGCGTGGCGTGTGTGTACCTTGTAAGTTGAAAACCACTCGACATCGTGAATGTCCAGTTCAAACTGGGCCAACTGCCTGGTTCGTGCTTCGATCTCCTCATAGAGGATGTCGCCTTCAGCCTTCGCAAACTCTTCCGGAAAAACTCCCACGATGCGATAACGCTTCTCACCTTTCAAAGGAAAGAAAACTGCGAACGATTCTTTTGCAAGACAAACGTGTACTGCATCGTGTGTGAACTTCCAATCAACCTGCGCATCCGCAACATAAAACATGCGCTCAAAAGTGCTGCCGCCAAACTCGAGACCGAGCGAATGTCGCACGACACTCCGTGGTCCATCACAGCCGACCAGGTATTTGGCGTTGATTGTTTGCCGATCGCCACTCGAGGTTTTTACCTGGGCCGTAATTCCCGAATCAGTTTGCGTGAAGTTTTCGAGTTCGGTGTTCCACTGAACCTCTTCGCCATGACTTTGCACATACTCGTACAGAAGTTTCTCGTTCTTACTCTGCTCCAGCATCAGGATGAACGGATAAGAACTAAACCCCTTTCCAATCTGCGAGAAATCCAATTCCCCACGCACTTCTCCATTGGCGAGTAGACGCGCTTTGCCTGCGATCGTCCCTTGCTGGACTGCCCGGTTCGCCAGATCGATTTGTTCGTAGATTTCAAGCGTGCGGGCCTGAACGCCGATGGCTTTGGAATATGGCGTAACGCCTTCCTTCTTTTCCAGAATCAGAAAATCAACGCCATACCTGATTAACTGGCACGCGAGGGAAAGCCCTGTGGGACCGGCGCCGGCGATAAGTACGTCTGTTGTTTGCTTCATGACTGTTATCGTCGTCTAATCCTGCGGATCAGCGCAACGGTCCACAATAGGCCGATAGCGAGAAAGGGAAATAAGTACACCAGCAGATCCCAGCGCCCGTAGCCGGGGGGCGTGGCTTCAACCGTGGCGACGGTTTCGGCATTTCCCTGCGCACTCTCCAAACGTATGCGCACTCGCCAAAGCTCCTCGGCATCGAAGTGCACCTCCGCTCGGTATTGAATCTGTTGCTGGAGGTTCTCACGTACCGCTGTGTAAAAGGTTTCCGTTAATCGACCGCTGACGGGATGCACGCCGATTTGAATTCGTAAGTCCGATGGAAGCTCGGTGGAGTCTTGGGTACTGATGATCACGAAGAATAGCGCCGTGCCGACGTCCGGATCAGTCCAGACAGAAACGACGTAACGATCGACTTTTTGATCTATGAAGAGGGGGAAGGGAGGGCCCTCGTGAGCACTTGCGGTCGCAGCGAATAAGAAGATAAGGAAAAGAACTCCTCTCGCAAAGGCGCAAAGGCGCAAAGTTAAGACCTTCGGCGCCGGAGGTCCTAACTTTGCGCCTTGGCGTCTTTGCGAGAGAGATCTTCTTTTCCGATATTTAGCCACCGCCGAGTACAACTCCACGCATTTCCATCGGCTGCGACATCAACCAGAACGCCGACGCGGCCATTAGCAGCGACACTGTAGCCCAGAGACTAAAAACTCGCGCCGGGCGGTCCACCTTTTCTGCTGTGACGATCGCGTAACTAACTAATAAGGAACCGAGTAATCCAAGAGCGATAAAACCAAACTCAAACAGTTGGACCACGTTCGGCCCCAAGCCAGACTGACCCCAGCGAGGCTCGCCGAGAGCGGCCCAACCAAGTTCAGCGACGGCAGCCTGTGTCACAGGAATGAACGTGTAGAGACCAGTCAGAAAGTGAAAGCCGAAGTGGGCCAGCCAAACGCCAAAACCCAGCGGCACGAGTGAATACGAATAACGCACCGCCACCGCGATTAGAGATCTCTTCCTCCCCTCCCATAACCGAGTAAACCACGCGGCAACTCCTATCAAAAGCAACGGTTCAAAAACCAGGAACAGTGCGAACACGACGGCCAATACCGGCAACTCATAGTTAACTCCAAGCACGTTAGCCAGCCACTGCTCGAGCGCATAAACAGGACTCACCATTCCAAAAGCATTCAGCAAAGCGCCGAAGCTGAATACTATGATAAGAGCGGTAAGATCCTTGCGCCTGGATAAGTAACCAACGCCCGATCGCATTTCGTCCGTCATTAATTCCGTGGCCGGGAGCCTGCTGATTATGCCTATGTTGTCGTGCGGACATGCCTGCACACAGTCCAGACAAAAAGTGCAATCGATATTGCCGACTTTGCGCGGTTGAAATAGCGCCAGTTCGCAACCGCGCTGGATCACCACCAGGGGCGACGCGGGTTCGCGACTGCCGCGGATACAATCCTTCGTCGTACATCGCGTACATACATCCCCGTCGCGGACTTTTACTTCAAGTGGTGAGACAGTGGAAGAAACGAAATTGAACTGGCCGATGGGACAGACGAATTTGCAGAACGGCGCATGTTTAAAGATCGCATCGATCACGAGCGCGCCCGCGAAGTAAGCAATGATTAGCCACGCGGTCCACCACGGAGAAGCCCATAGATCCAACCACTCATACACAAAAAGCATAGTGATTAGCAGCCCTGTAGCGATCCATTTATTGCGCAGGGAACGGGGCCAGTTTCGAACCGGATGAAAGAACTTGCGCGCGAGATTTCGCACCAGCATGAACGGACAGGCGAGGCAAAAGAAGTTTCCGGCAAACAGCAGGACAAAAACCAGCGCGCCGCGAAAGTGTACCCAGGTGAAGGTTGTGGCGATGTTCTTCGGCGCCAACACCGGACCAAACAGTCCGTGAAGAATCATTGCACCGCTGATGATGAATACAGGAATCTGAAGCAGCGTGCGCGCGTGCTTCATGGTAAGCAGCTTGCCAAGAAGGGGAACACGCAACAGGTCGAAAGAGGGTAGTGGATCAGTTTGAATTTGAGCGCCTCCCTGGAGTGCGGCGGCTTGACGCCGCTTTGTTATCGATGGTGTCTGATCGAGACCAAAGCGGCGTCAAGCCGCCGCACTCCAGGGAGGCGCTCAATTCGAACCGACTCCCTTGATTTCAAACTGGCGTTCCAACTTACGACCGTCAGGAAGAGTCAGGTGGACCACGACGTACCAGTCTCCAGCCATCGAGAGTTCCATCGTCGATGAATACTGACCGGGGGCGGTTTCATTTGCAACGGCGAACACGGGAGTCATGCCGGCATGTGACATGTTTCCTTCCAGCTTTACACTAAGACCCGTGGCTGGTTTTCCGGAAGGATCAGCCACCCTGAGCGTGATTGTCGACGGACCGGCGCGCGGCGGTTGCGGAGAAACTTCATGCGTCAGTGTGAGTTCCGACACCGAATCGCTTTCGTGTCCGCAAGCTTGTGCGAGCGCGACACAGACACAAAGAGCAATTACTGATTTGCGTTTTAAGAACACAGATCAGGCAGCTATCGCCTGTGGTTCTCGCCGCAGCGAGCAGCTACAGGTGGCGGATTCTTCTCCCTTTGGCGGGAACATGTGATAGTACATGCCGATCACCATCGGAATGAATACGACCGCGTTGTAGAAGAGATGTATTTCTACTCGAGACTTCGGCAGCACCATTTGCAGGAAACTGACGGGCACGGGCGAGCCGAACCAGTAGTCATGTGTGATGGCCTGCCATTGCAGAACTGCGTGTTCGATGTGATGCCAAAACTGAATCACGAGGGCGGCGGTCCACCATTTACGTGAGGTACCGGAAAACCCACTCCTGAGTGTCCAAAGACCAACCAGCATCACGATCGCATAAGCGTAGTGCATGAGCTCGGAACTCACGAGCCATGGAAAAAACAGACCGAGAAAACCTCCCGCCTGCGGCCGCGGCCAGCCCAGTACATAAATCTGATAAGCCTGGCTCAGATGTTCGGCCCAATGGGCCAGCACTATGAACATAAAAATATTGAGTGCGCGTCTGTGCCAAACGTTATTCAGCTTTTGATAAATACTAAAGTCGGCGACTGAGCCCATCGGCGCTGTAGCTGCTGACATATATCGAGCTTCCTTTTGAGAATGTTCTGAGTACGGCTGAGCGGCGCTGCAAGTCTAGCCCAAACTTGTGTCGTGTACCAATAGCATCTGCAGCGGTTTTCTCTGCGTGTCTCTGCGCTGAATAGCAATTAAACGCAGAGCGCGCTGAGATACGCAGAGACCGCAAAGATAAGATTTTCGAGGGAGGAACGCCACTATAAAACTCTTGTTTCCCGAGTGGCGTGGCATTTTTGCTTTCCAAATTTATGAAACAACGGCGCGCACACCGTTGATTTCTTCAATCGCGCGATCAATTTGCTCTCCATCGCCAAGCAACACCAGCACGTCTTCCGCCTGAATTGTAGTTTCAGGTCCGGGATTGATCTCCGTCTGACCCTGGCGAGTAATTGCGATGATAGTCACACCCGTCTTCTTCCTTAATTTCAACTCCCCAATCGTCTTTCCAATTGCAATGGAATTGGATTCGACGGACAGCGTTTCGGTCGAGGCGGATTTAAGCGCCTCGGAGAGTTCGCCGATGTCCACGACAGGCGGCGATGGCATGCGCAGTAGCTGATAGCCTTCGTTCCTGATCGCTGCGACCTGACGTTGAATGACGTGACGCGCGATGCCGTACTCTCTGAGCACGCGTGAGAAGATCTCGATGCTGGTCTCAAACTCTTCAGGGATTACTTCATCGGCGCCCAGTTCGCGCAGCTCTGATATCTCCGCCATGTAGCGTGTGCGGACGATGATATGAATATGTGGATTCATCTGCCGCGCGAGCCAAACTGTATGGCGCGATGCTATGGGATCTGAGATTGCGAGCACTACGATCCGGGCGTGTTCCAGCCGGATATGATGCAAGACTTCCTTGCGCGTCGCGTCGCCGTAGACAATCCGCTCTCCCTGATCGTTTGCTTCTCGAACTGCCTCCGCATTCAATTCCATTACCAGATACGGAACGCCTGTTCGGCGAAGTACTTTGGCCAGGTTCCGACCGTTCAGGCCATAGCCGATGATGATGACATGTCCTCGCAGGTCCGGCTCCTGAGCGTCAAATCCAATCACCGATGGTTCAAGCATTGAACCTCGTGCGAACACCGATTGCAGTGCGTACCCGATCCGTGGAGCTGCCTTGATCAAAAACGGCGCCGCGATCATTGAGAGAATCGAAGCGGCGAGGAAACGTTGATAGTCCGGTTCCGAAAGCAGACCTTCCGGCAAACCCGCCTTGGCCAGAATAAAAGAGAACTCACCGATTTGCGCGAGCCCCAAAGCGGTTGTGGTGGAGACGCGTAATGAATAACCCAGTAAACGCATGACTGCGATCACGAGCAGGGCCTTGCCCAACGTCAGTGCGCCGACCCATGCCAGCACAACAAGGACATCGGCCCAGAGTGCGCTCAATGAGAGCAGCATGCCGATGGACATGAAAAAGAGGCTGTTGAAGACGTCGCGGAAAGGCAGGATGTCGGCCACAATCTGATGGCTGTACTCGGATTCCGAAAGCACTATACCCGCGATGAATGCGCCGAGCGCGAGTGACAGTCCGGCCTGTAACGTTAACCACGAAGTGCCAAGACTCATGAGTACGACCGAGATGATAAACACTTCCGAACTGCGCAAACGTACGATGTGATAAAGCAGGTAAGGCACGATGGTTCGCGCGGCAAAGATAATAAGTGCGATGGCCGCAACAGCGATGCCCAGCGTGAGCGCAATCTTTCCAACCGAACCTTCGCGCCCGCTGAGGATGGGAATCATCAACATCATCGGCACGATGCTGAGGTCCTGAAAGAGCAGTATGCCGACGCAGGCTCTCCCGTGCGGCGCATCGATCTCCGCCCGATCGATATAGCTCTTGAGTACGATGGCTGTGCTGGAGAGGGCAAACAGAAAACCGAAGAAGATCGCCTCATTAGGCGGACGGCCGAGCAGATTGGCAATTCCGGTGACCAGCAGAGTGGTGAGAATAATCTGCAAGCCTCCTCCGAGTAGGACCAATCTCTTCATTTCGAGCATGCGACGCAGCGAAAATTCGAGACCGATAGTGAATAGCAAGAGTGCTACACCTATTTCGGCGAGCACCTCTATAGCGTGAACGTCCTTGATGAGTCCGAGTGCATGAGGTCCGATCAAAACCCCCGTAATCATGAACCCGACAATTGTGGGCAAGCGCAGCCGCTGGAAGATGAATGCAATAGGGACAGACGCGAGCAATAGCACGAGTAAGTCCTGGAGCAATGGAGGAGAATGTGGCATAGCTAAGCTAAGACCTCGTCGCGCATTTTAAGGTGCGCACTGGACCGATATTGATTATTAACCAGGGACTAAGAGTTCAAAGGCGGCGCGCGTCCTGAGGGGTGTGATCCGAAAGAAAGGGAATCAATGGCGGTAGGTTCAGGGGTACTTGAGAAAAGAACCGGCTGAACAGTTAGCGCCCGGCTGTTTGGGGAAGGTGCGTTCCCATAATCCACCACCTGTCGTTTGCCGCGCTTCTGCACCCGCGTCGGCACGTCCAATGGACCATACTTGCAAAGCGAAGTTTCATTCGAGACCGTGGCTTTAAGCTGAGTGTTGGTCGCTTCAGACTCCGCGAGCGCGGAGACAGGGAATGGCCTCAGTTGTAAACCTTCACCAACGGAAAAGCACAAACAGGCGATGATGCCGACCAGGACGGTCGTGCGCACGAAACAAGACGTGGTCCGGCGTTTGGCGCTAATCATCGACGGGGATAATACCAGCCACCAGAAGGCACAAAAAGCACAAATTACTTGATAAACCTGACTTTCTCGACTCCCTGAATCATAGTCACGCCGAAGTCTGCTGAGTTGTCTGACTGTCCTGCAGTTGCAAGATCCTTGATGATCAGGATGCGTTTGTCACTCTTACTCAACGGGAGAGCTGTAGCTGGGCCAAGAGCGCCGTCCTGTTTATTGCGCAGGGCTTTCTTGTAACCATCGATGTTTCCAGGCTCCGTGCCCGGATCGACGCCGAAGTGAATCGTGTCCGGGTGTTCATGAATGTCTACGGTTTTGATCTCACCATCAAAGAGACAAATCAAGATATCTTCGCCGACACGATCGAAACGCAAACGCTTTACCGGCGAGATCCCGGCGGGCACATAATCGTCTGTTACAGGTACGGTCTGCGAATAAGCCTCGACTCCGAGATTGGGCCAACCACTCACCACCGGCGAGCGAAGCAGGAAACCGCTGTAGATCTTCGAAGCGGGAACGTTCCCCGCCTTGCGGGCGTTGCCGTCGTGAGTCATGTCCGCGGACGTAACTCGTCCCACGCTGAACGCACCATCAAGCAAACACTCGAGCCAGTTGATATCAACGTGGAAAAAACGCAGCGAGTTGACCGGCAACATTTCTTCACGCGGAACGAGATAGTGAAATGGAACATGGTTAAGACTGAGCAGATCTTCAAACCACTGAGTTACCTGTTCCGGGAAACCAGGAGCGACACTGTGATCGGGAGCAAACGGCAAATGTGTGATAGCTTTCTCGGCCTGGTTTAGGTGTTGCGCGTTCGCGCGCTTCCAGTTGAACAGGGCGACCGAAACTTTCCTGCTTCGGAGTGTGAGCATTCGCCCGAGTTCCCATGCAGCCGCGTAGGTGGTGTCGAACATACCGACATCGCTGAAGTAACGAACAAGCTCGTCGGATGTGCGGACTGGAAGAGCAACATCAGCGGCCAGACTCTGACCCGGCAGGAGTGGGCTGCGGTACCACGAGACAAGGTGATTACCCTGCCGGGTCTGATGCCTGATCGGAACATATCCCTGCGAAAGAAAACGTTCGGCATTGGTGTCGTTGCCGGCGGGCATGCGGAGGGTGTGGATCACGCCTGTTGCACACGTGCCGGGCTGCTTCGGATCGTTGCCACCGGTGCGCTTTGCATCGGGACACCATGCTTCTTTGATCCACGCCGAGAAGGTCTTGTTACGCTGCATCGTCGAGAAGGACCAGCTTGCGAGACTAACAAGACGCACGACAGCATTGCCCTGCGGCTCAGTCTTCAGTTCGTCGAGCAGCGGTTGGCGGGCCTCGAGTGAAACAAGGTGAACGGTTGATTGCGTGCCTGAAGCAGCACTGCCGGCCGCGGGCAATCGGTTGCACAAGATAACCGGATACTCGGCGTCTTTCGTCGAATCGTTCGCGTCCTTGCCTAAACGGATATGACTCAGAAAAGCGAGGTCATCCTGGGTTGGAAGAATCTGCCAGAGGAGATGTTTGGAAACATCGATCACGGTTAGTCGATCTTCAGGATGCTGGCCCACTTCCAGCTTCATCTCTCCACGTTGCGGCTCGTTTTTGGATCCCCACGGCAACACTTTGACGAACTCCGGCTGGTTTGCGGGATTCGCCTTATCACGATAGAGAGTCGCAAGATCCTGCACTTTGAGCGATGTCACTGTGGGCGCACCGCCGTCACCTGCATGATCGAACAACAGCAGGGCCAACCACGAGATAGGGTTGGTAGTTTTCGATGGGGCAGAATTGTCGATCGTGCGTTCCCATGGAAGCGTGGTGCGATTGAGGATGATGTGCGGCAGGACGCTGTAATACTCGCCGATACTCTTCGGTGGCGGAAACTGTGATTGGATGATGGCCGGATCCAGACTGAAACGTGGACCAGCGACTGCAAACTGGAGCGTGGTGCTCGGCGCAGACGTCCACTGGTCGGTTCCCCAACCAAACTTCTCATCGATCTGAACCTGCTGTTTGACGGTCAGCGTGTACAAGCCGTCAAGCACAGCGGGCTTATGGAAAGCTACGAATCCGATAACGTCGGTGGGAAATGACATAACGATAGTCTCAATCACAAGTGCCCGTAACTCGGCGCATAAGCTGCATCACTGGTAAACGGTTCTCCGATGTCGAGGTCGGAGGCGGCAAAACCCATTGCCGCCAGCATCGCATCGCGCGTCGTGTTCTTATTAATCTCGCCCTGGATCTTTTGCCAGAGTTCACGATTTTTGGCCGGGTCGTCTCCGGGATCGGATGTGGCGGTAAAACTGCTGATGCCATTGTCAGCGTAGGCGCTAGTCATCTTATAGGTCGTGTAACTCAGAGCTTTGCGTTCGATGTTCCGCGATCCACCGGCGACTGATGGTTGACCGGGCACGATCTCAACGCCCACCAACGCGTTCTCAATCAGAAGTTCGGCATTTACATCGTCGGAGTTAGTCGTCGCCCAGAGGCCTCCCGGAACGTGACTGACGATCGGCCGGACCACAAACTGCGATTGCACGTCGGGCGTCACCGTGATCTGGTGGAACGTCTTTACCGCGCTACTGCCTTTGTTCATCGACGCGATGCCGAAATCGTTATTGGGCACTGGCGGGTTCTGCTGGTTTTTATCCCACTGCATCGACGTCGAGCAATCTTTGATCGGAATCACCGAAGATGTGCGTACACAAAAATCCTTCGGGTTGATCACATACCAGGTATCACTCTTGTCATCGCCAACTGCGCGTGCCTGATTGGCGCCTCGATCGACTTTACGCACGAGACCGTCGCTGATCGCAACGGAGACAATCTCTCCGTCCTTTTTGGGAAGAAACGATTGTCTGAAACTCTTCGCGGGATCGTCGTTGTCCCAATCGAGCGGTTGAGGCTTTGGCGCCGATGCGCCAAAACTGACGTCAAAGCCGACCGTGATGCCGATGATCTTGAACGAAATATGCGCGTGTCCGCCGAACGGAGGTCCCCAGACCTGCAAGTCTGCGCCGGCGTCAAACCCGATATCATGCGTACCGAGGAAGTGAATTACGACGTCGATGCCGATATCGATGTAGAGATGAGCGCTGTAGTGGAACGGCTTCCAATAGACGATGAAATCGGCGCCAAGAATAAACCACGCTTTAACGTCAACCGTCGCGATGCCGAGGTCCAGGCTCGTTTGAAAAACAGCATGCATCGCGCCGCCGGCCATGAGGGCGCGCGGCGTGAGCGCGAAGTAGAGACCGCCGGTGACGCTGAGCTGCGGAGTGATTTGCCAGTTGATCCCGACGCGCGGAACAGTTGGATAATGATCCGGCTTTTGAAAGTCAGGATGATAACCGCCGAGAGTGATTACGAAGTCGCCCGCGTGCGGGTTGGTTCCAAACCAGGTGGCAAAAGCAAAGCCTCCGGTCAGGTGACATTTCGGATCCAGAATGTGCGAATCCGCCGTCAGGCTTCCCTGCACGATCGCGATTCCCTGATCCGGAATGAACGACGCCACGATTTGCAGCGACACCTTCGCTAAAGGCGGCTCAGCTTCAGGTAACTGCGGCGGAACGACGAGCGTGCTGATACCAAGCAAATCGAGCTCAAACTCGCGCCCGAACGAAATACTCACAAGTACAAACGAATCGAGTAGCTCAAACGAAGTGAAGTGGACACCTGCGCACCCGAAATACTGCCCAACGTTAGGCGTCAGGTACGTCTCGATGCTCTTCATCTGCTGGGTGATGAACGGCCCCGCCGAGCCGGGATCGGTAGGCATCGACGGTGGACTCATTGCGGCGGCGATGAGCGGGAAGTTGGCAACCTGGTCCACTTTCGGCATGGTGAGTTTTTGGTTGAGACCAAAACCACCGGCAAGTCCAGTCACATAAAAGAAAGGCGTGCCTCCGAGCGGGTAATCGAGTACAGCGTAAAGAAACAGCGCGGTTTGGTTGTTGACTTCCGTCAGCGAGCCGATCGCAGCCAGACGTATCCCCTCCGCCTGGACCGTCGCCAAACCCGCATACTCTTCAACCTGCTTGTTATCGCGTGTGACCTGAAAATGAAGTAAAGCGCCGGCAAAGGCGACGCCACCTTTCGAGAAGCTGAGCCCGAGTCCCTGGAGACCGAATTCAGGCTTGAAATTTCCATCCTGCACATCGGTGATCTTCGACTTCACCGAAAGCCCCATCAGATCGACCTCGAGGCCGAGGGCAGTAAGTCCGCCTTCCAATAGAGCGGTGATTTCGCCATTCTCAAACTTGAATCCGGCGCGCTGGAGTTGCACTGGACCAAACTTCTTGTTGAGCTGGAACCAGTTGACGCCGTCGTCGGTCGGCTGAGCGCCTGGTGGAGGAGCAAAACCGCTGCCCTGACTCTGAATTTGTCCTGAGGAGCTGACTGTTACCGGCAAGTTGAAATCGATCGGCTGGCCGTCGCCGATGCGCAATTCGGTCTTCACCTTGAGCGAGGTTATATCCGCCTCCGTTGGAAACCTTGGACCAGCGACATCGATCAGGCTGTTGAGCGCCGTGAGATCGGCTTTGAGTGCAGGTTTCTTGGCCGGATATAGAAACTGGAAAGCCAGCTTGAGAGTCTTCGCCGCCGAGAGCAGCTTACCGATGAGGGGAATGTCGCCGAGACTCGACAGATCAAGCGAGGCTCCGATATCAAGTGCGAAGACGGAGTGCGAATCTTCTTTAGTGCTGACGTAGCCGACGAGCACATCCTTGATCGTGATGTTAAAACTTGGAAGCGATTTGGAATCGACTTCAGGAAACATCGCCTTCACAAGGTCGGCAATATTCAGTGCCTGCTGCCCGGGGTTGTTGTAGAGCGCGACAAAGTGTTTGCTGTCAGGCTTGAGATCCAGTCCGAGGCCGAATTCGAGTTCGTTTGGTTTTCCGGGAAAGACTTTAAGAACACCGGTGGCTCGTTTCTCATACGTCGGAGGCTGCGTGTCCAACTGGTGCAGGTTGGCGAAAGTCAGAATTGCCGCCGCATCTTTCCCGAAATCGGTCTCGACGTTGAAGTGAAAGTCTTTCGACTTTGTATTGAAGGTGGTCTTTAGATCCTTGATGGATAGATCTTTTATGACTTCCGGCACACTGACCGCACCAAACAACTTGCTCATGTCGTCGATCAGGTGCCCGATCGGAATCGCCTTACCTGGTCCGGTACCGCCTTCAAACTGCCAACCTTTTTCGATGTCAAACTCGGCGAGTAAGTTTATGTCCACCTCGATAGAGGTGAGACGGAAAGTTGTATTCAGATTTACGCTTGATATTGCTTTTGACTGGTACTCGAGGAAGAAATAGATATAGTCAAAATCGAGGCCGTCGATGATCGTTATGTTTCCATGAGCACCCGCTTCCAGAGAGAACGACTCCTCTCCTTTCTTAGCGTGTGCAGTTACGTCCAACTGATGAACCGTAAGCGTGTCATTGCCAGGCAGCTTGAGTCCCGGCGAAAAGGTTTTGAGTACTTCATTTACGTCAATCTCACTACCCGCCGCCAGTTGCGCCTGAAAAATCTTGTCGGGCAGTGTCACGGACGCATCTATACCAACCGGTCCAACTATTAGTTTTGCAAACAGATAGGCGGTTATGTTTTCAGCTTTGGGATGGGCCGGATCCTCAATCGTAAAGACCGCGCCGATTTTTTCCAGTTCGAGCTTATCGGTAATGATGGTCCAATCCAGCTCCAGGCTAATACCGATCTCGAAATTAACCAGGTGCATAGCGTAGGGGTCCAGCACCACACTCAAGCTATCGAGGGCGAGCTTCGCCTGTCCCAGGTCCAGCTCCGGATTGAGAAACTGCTTCGGATCGCTGCCGCCGGTGAATCCCGTCAACGCGTTCAGGCTGTTGATCGGCGGTCGCGGTTTATCCAGATCAAGATAAAACGACAACAGGTAATCGCCTTTGCCGTGCAATGGCATCACGACCGGCAACGTGAGTGCCTGAGTCTTAAACTCGGTGAGCAGTTCGACGTGAGTCAGAAACACAAAGGCCGGCTGATGATTTGGAAATGACTTAACAACCGAACGCAACCTGACGATTAGATCGAGTTCGAAAATGCCGAATTTAAAAGGATCGAGGTTGGGCGTGGCGAGATTGATACTCGGAAACTGTGTGCCGCCATGCGTTTCAAAATCGATCGAGCCGCTGACGGTCGTCTTTTTCTTTAACAGCCAATCGATTGTCTTCAGTGGTCCTACGGGAAGCAGGTCCGCTGTAAATTGAGTCACCGGTGTGGCATCGGACTGGAGCGTGATAACGCAGTTTTCGAGCTCGACCTGGTTGATCGCGAGCGTTTTTTTATCCTTGAGTTCACTAAAACTATCGGCGAGGCTGTAGCCTTTCGGCAGGGTCGCCTTGATGCTTAACTGAATTACGTCGTTTTTGATCGAGAAGGTAAGCTGCGCTGCGACGGGCGTGGCGTTTTTATAGAGAGAGAAGTCCTGAACGGTTAAGCTCAGGCTATAAATTACAAGCTGGTTCTTTTCGTCAACAACTCCTGTCTGCCCATTAACGAGCTGGACGAGACCGGTCAGCGTGCCGGCAAAGTAAGTGTGAATGACAGCATCGATCTGTGCTGACTTCAGGTCATTACTTTGCGAACGCAGTGTGAGGACGTGGTCCGCACTGATGTGGCTGTCGACCTTCGCTTTGACGTCCTTGATATCCATCTGTCCCCTATATCGCCATCTCAAAAATGACAGGTAGATGGTCGCTGACAAACAGCTTGATAAACTCCGACGCGCGACGTGCCCGGCTGACGACGGCCGGCCCCGGACCCTGGAACGGAACCGCGGGCGCCGCGGGGTTACCTCCGGCCGGGGTTACGAAAAAACCGAGATTAAGATCAGCAAGTGTTTGGGCGGCATTCAAGATTGCAGGATTACCCATCGGCAAACCTGCAAAGGCGTTCAGGATTGCCGGCGGAATAAAAAAATTATCAGGTGGTCCACCCGCTGCTATTCCCGCTCCGCCTGGCGGAAGCTGATCGCTCACCGCCCGCGGAAGATCATAAACGTCGGCTGCAAATTGAAGTCGTGCAGCCCCCAGCGTCTCCCGAAATTGAAAATGAGGCGCCTGCGCCGGGGTAAATCCCCGGTAAAAAATGTTGTCGATGGCGCCGCGGCGAAAGTGATCGAATAGCGGTGAGAGAACTATCTGATTTGGGTATCGGAGGATGGGATGCCGTAGTTGAACACTCGTTTTGTTTGTCGGGTTATCCGCTTCTGTCGGTGGCACTCCGGGGGGCGGGAAAACGGGCACCATAGCTGGAGGCGGGTTATTCACCCTGATGCTCTGGGTCGCCCCGCTGCGGCAGTTGGCGCCGCCATTGGCATAAAGATCTGTATAAATCAGGTAATTACCGCCGTTCGGATCGAGCCGAGCGTTGAAGTCTCCGCCCACAATCGCTCTCATATTGTGAGCATAAGGTGGCACGCCGCCATCCATTGCTTCATACAGTGGTTGGGACATTGCGCAGCGGCCCATTGCTGCCGGGGCGTTGTAAACCGGCGAGTGGTACATGATTATCGGGATGAGTGACTGCGGAGCAGCGAGTCCATCATTTACCTTGATCGTGCAGAAAGCGGGCCGGCGAGATCCGTTCCAGAAGTTCGCTCCTCTGGTCGCGGGAAACTGGCCCAGTTCCCAGTTATTGACTGCACCCATAGCGGGGTTGTAATTGGCCGCGGCGGCGCCTCCGACGACTTGTCTGGAGGTGAGCACCAAACTCAGCACATGTTGGCTAAGATAGGTGCTCCCGATTGCGGGTAGCGTGACGTTATTAGCGAGTGTGTAGTTACCCGGTATGATGATTGGCTGCGTGGCCAGAGCCGCGCCGGGGAAGTGGTTTGTTAAGCGCAGGCCGAGGGCTGCTATTTGTGTTCCTGCAGTGATGATATCGCCGGCATTCAATGGCAAGTTGCCTGCGGTAGCCACGCCCGCTGCAGTTCCCGGTACGGCCATGCCTCCCCTCGTTATTCCGCCTGGTCCAGGTGTCGATCCGGCAGGCAATGTGAATTGGCCCACTCCTCCGGGAATCAAGACATTGGCTGCCAATGGAACGATGCCGCCGGCCGGAACGCGTCTCCTCACACTTCCTGATTGAGAATTGGCAACGTTTGCTGCCGCAGGATGGCCCGGTGGTGTCGCGTTCGCCCCGATGATCCTATCGGCCGTTTGCATTGCAAATTTATCGAGGTTTTGTCTCCAGAAAACAGCATAGCCTTCATTGCGGCCCTGAGTAGCGAAATCGACATCATTAGGATCGTAAGGCGCGCCAAATGCTGGACCGAAAAGGGAACCAGGAACCCAGTCGCAATACCAATCACAGGTTTGGCCGGCTGCGATGGAAGCATTGATCAAAGTTTGCTGTAGCAGCGCAAGGCGAGTCGCAATCGCTTGCCGCCTTAGTTCGATCAGGCAAAAGATGTCTGCGTCTACGTTTAGAACAACTTGAGCGATGAAGTTCGAGAGGGCCACGTAGGGGCCACGGGCGGCTCGCGTAACACCGAAGTCCTCGACGTTCCAGTAGATGATTTTTATATTTACAGGCATACGCTACTTGCCCTTTATTGCTTGTTTGAGTTCGTCGATCTCGACTCGTTGCTGCGCGACGATCTTGTCCTGTTCTTTGACTGCCTCGATCAGGAGCGCGATCAACTGCTCGTAATGAACACTCTTGTATCCGTCCGGATCGGTTTCCACCGCTTCCGGCAACACAACCTCGACGTCTTGCGCAATCACGCCCAGCCTTGGAGTCTCAAGTTCCTTGCGTCGTCTCTTGCGCTCCGCCTTCCAGGCCTCTTGCTGTTCCTGCTCTGTCGCCTCCGGCCCTGCCGAAACCGTCGTTTCAATGTCTCCGGTAAAACGAGCGAGGGCGTCTTCGTTCCAGCGGAAACTGACTCCGGCTAAACGGCGGACTTTTTCTAACGCGGAAGAAACTTGTTGGACGTCGCTCTTAAGAGTCAGGTCAGAAGTTTGCGGCCCGAAGTTGTACCAGGCGCCCTTGCCTGATCCGGATGGCCAGATAGCCATCCACTGCTGATTGTATTGCATGAATTGCCAGATATTCCCCGGCACGTAAATGTTGTCCCAAAGCTTTATGTTTCGGTCACCTGATTTGGTACCGGCGCCGACGATATCGAGAGCACCGGTAGTCCAAAGCCCATATGCAATTCTCCCCGCGCTGGCTTCTTTAGTTTTGTCCTCGGAGTTGAAATTTATCACGTGCTTTCCCTGGATCCTGATATCTCCGGACGTCGTCAGACCTTTTTCGTCGACCGAAACTTCGGTTGTTGTCGCCTGGATGTCCACTTTCTTCGCATTCAAGATCATTTTCGGGAGTTCCTGGCCTGCTGTGAGCGAGCCGCCCAGGTACATGAAATCAGCGGAGGCATTGGAACTGCCTTTTGGACCAGCGGCTACAAGCTGAACACTCTTGTCGTTGTTGGCGCCGATTATTAACTGCCCGCCGTTATTCAGGGTGAACCTGATTCCATCACTGGATTCAACATGCAACTGGTTGCCTGGCTCATTTGTACCGATGCCAACCTTGCCTTCAACCGCAAGACAATTCGCGGGGATCTTCTTGTTCGTTGCCCTCTGTGCGTAAGTCTTGCCGATCGCAACTCCACCAGCGACAGACAGATCACTTCCCGGGTCGGTCGTTCCGACGCCCACGCTACCTTCAACCGCAAGGTTGTTTTCAGCGACGTGCGTGGTGTTCTGCGCATACGACTTTCCGATTGCCGCGCCGCCAACCACAGAGAGGGCACTTCCCGGGTCCGTTACTCCGATACCGATCTTTTCCTGCACCGCGAGTTTGTTGTCGCCTATGAGCGTGTCTTTTTGTGCATAACCCTTTCCGATTGCCACGCCACCGGCAACGGATAGAGTACTGCCCGGCGTTGTAGTACCAATGCCCACGGGGCGTGGAGCGGCATTGATTACAAGCGGCGCCGAGTACGACTGAATCCAGGTATGCGAAGCTTCGCAACCAAACCTCAAGGTTGGACCACTGGACGTTCCGACGATCACCGTACCTCCATCAAGGTTCTGATCGGTGTCCATGATGTGAAGCTTTGCCGCGGGCAAATTGGTTTTGGTCCCAATGCCGACATTCCCACCGTTAAAGATCGCCGCTGGGCCAGTGCCGACCTGATCGACGTATAGACCACTCTCTTTAGTAAGATCCGTAGGCTTGTTGCGTTCGGGATTGCCGGCGGCTGAGACGTACAACCCCTGACCCTGAATGGAACCGTAGCGAAGCGGTGTTTTTTCCAACTGCGCGATCAGGACACCCGGTCGAAACCCCGGCAAGCCTTCGAACCGCAGATACATTCGCGATATACCCGGATTGAGAGGTGTGCGAAGCACTGCAAAATTAAAAACAATCGGATCCTGCGGCTCAAGGTTGAGGTTTTCGGTGACTTTAAATTGCCACTGTGGATTACCAGGAGTTTTATCCGCGGCCTTAATGGACGGGATGACTTTCCACTTATCCGGGGGCGTCAACAGGAAGTCGTTAGCAGTTAAATCTTCAATTCTCGCCAGGGCAGCCGGATAGACCTTGTTTTTATCTGGTTGGTTAGGCTCGGCGTCAAACCAGACGGTGAACAGCACGTCTGGCGTTACGCTGAGCGTCCCCTCGGTCATATTCGTGAGTGCAAAAGCGAATGAGTTGTCACTGTGCCCGTTATTGAGTACTGTGCGGCGACCGACAAAATCTACCGCGAGCGGTGGTGCAGAAATCATAGGAGTGTTTCCCTGGACCAGAGAGATAAAGAAATTGTAGGTGCTGGGTGGAAGAGCCTGCCCTCCCAGTAAGACATTTTGTCCCGTCGTGAGCGATACATCGACCCTGTTGACTTTTGAATCTTTCGTGCTTGCGTCCGAATAGATCAACGTTGCTTTGTTACGAGTGTTAGGCGCGATAGTGAGAGTTTGGCGCCCTGAGAGAGCGACATAAAGAGCGGTGATGCGGCCGTCACTATCCTTTTTGGGAAGAACGTCCCAGCCTTCCAGCACCGGTGTTTTGGTCAGCACCGGAGGATTGAACTCAAACGCGAAGTTGTGGTGCGTATCATCAATTTTCACGTCGAGAGGTTTAATTTCGAGATCCGCTTTCTGATTATTCAGCAGCATCCAGAACACCTGCTCGAGCTGAGAACTGTCTTTGATGAGATTCGCCTGACCCGTTGAATCTACCAGTTGAGCATTAAACGCCGACTGAAGATTAGGTGGGTTTTGTGACATCAGTTTTCCTCCCCTCCTTCCTTCGGTGTAAGTTTCAACCAGCCTTCAACGATCTTCGGCGGTTTGAAAAAATGTGCATGTTCGGTGGCGTCAGCGATAACGCTGGTTTCTTCCCACCTCGAGATTTGCGGTTGGGTGATCCAGGACCACGCGTATCCCGCCTCTTTCGGCAGGGCGGCATGCAGTTCTTCGGCATCGGTCAGGATCGGACTGACTCGGAAGGTGACGCCCATGCGCTTCAGGACGTCGGCGTAATAGGCTGACGGAATCTCGATCTTGTAAACAGGCACGACTCCACAGGTCGCATGGATCACACCGCGGGGATCCATGAGGATCGTTAGTCCGAGTGGATCGTCCTTGATGGTTAAGTTGAGGTTGTCCGTAACGCCCTTAACATAAGGCCGGACACACGGCGTTGTGAGTCCTTCTTTATAGGTCACGTCGTTACTGAGCTTGAGATCCTCGAGTGTCTGCGGTGCATGAAAGACGTTATCGAGTTCGCCGTCTGTTGTTTCCTTCCAAAATCCGACGAGCCCGTCGTTGAGTAGCTGGTGCTCGCCGAGACGCATCGGGATTGTTACCTTCTCGAAACCATGCGTCGTGCGCGCATAGTTATCATTCTTCTGAGGAATGAAAAGGCAGGACTCGTTTTTTATATCGGAGTAGTCGCAGCCATAGAAGTTGCCCCAGTCGTAAGCAAACACGCTCCAATCCTGGTTGACGAAACTCTTCCAGTGTTGCGACTGCGTCAACCGGATCGTCTTACCGCCGGTGATACTCGGGTCGTCAATCGTTTCAGAATGCGTGGGTTGGCCCATAAGCTGAAGTTCGACCCGCGCGCGAACGACGGCGATAGGACGGCCCATCAGCAAAGCAAGCGCTTCGTGTTGGGCAAAGTTGGCCGGCTCGATCGCTTCGATGGCGCTGTCAAGTGTAGACAGGAATCCGGCGAGAAAATTCTGCCGCAGCGTGGTCTCTTTCGTCTCCATTCCCACGTCGACGACGAGCCGTGGACCAGACGGCGCAAGTGCGGATTTTCTATCTTGTCAACGGTAAGTCGATCCTTATCACCCGGTGCAGGACTCCATTGGGCCAGCAGGTTGACCGAACCGAGCGACTTTCCGGTGTTGTCGTACACCATCAAACTGTTGTCGAAGTTATTCGGTATCAGCCAACCGCAAATCGGCGTCGTCACCGGCGCGCTGTTCATTTCAACTTCATCGACCCCGTTCCGACCAGGCATCGCCGCCAGCCAGCGGAAGTTGAGCCGAGCGGCTGAAGAGAGCCGTGGTGGCAGATAGATCGTTTTAGCGGCGAGATTCGGAGCAAAGAGACTGTTGCTGGTGACAACTTTCACTTCATCCAGTTTTCGAGTCCATTGTTGTCCGAAGGTATCGTTCAGACTCAAACTCTGGAGCGCCAGAGTTCCGGAACGGATTGGACTAAAAACCCTGGAGGCGACCGGCGCCATCGGATGGTGACGACCGACGGCTTGTGCGACACGATTCGTCAGATCGAGATTGGCAAAGAAATCACGCGGGAGAAGTTCCTGTTCTACTGGGTTCTCGATCGGGATCTGGAGAACTTGCCGGCGCGTCATGAGGGCGGCGTTAAAACCACCAAGCGCTTGCGACAAGACGGGCATCCCTTCGAGTTGAGCCAAAGCGCGGATCGCACTGTAGATCGGATCCTGCGCCTTGTGTGCCGGATCCAGGGATTTCACCGTGTTGTTTGGGCCATTGATCGGCTTGTCGCCGTACCACGCTAAAAGGTCCTTTGCCGGTAAAAGAATCGGATTACCGTTCTCATCTTTCTTGCCGTCGACGACGAATGGTCTCTGCTGCTTTAGCCAAAGAATTTTTTCGGGATTCTTATCGGGTGGCTTGACGTTGTGTTTTACCTGGTACCAGGCGATGAGACGGTCGATGTAGTTAGGGTCTGCGCCGGCAGCGCGATCGCGACAGTCGTCGAGTGTTGTCCTGATTAGAAAGGTCCGCAGATGGGTATCGATCTGCGTGCTTGCAGTGGGAGTCATCAGGCAACGGCCGTCGTACTGGTCTGCCGTAAGCAGCGACAATCCTTGCGGCGGCAAAAAATCCGGATCGTTTTGTTGAAGTTTAAAAGTGCTGCTGAGAAAAGTCGGGGCGTAGTCGAGGGCGCCGTTCGTGGCACTGTTAGCGGGGCGGCCTGTTGCAACCCCCGACACCGCAACGCTCCAATCGAGAATGATTGGGTGCCATGGAGAGCGTGACTGGGTTTGAACGAACGGATTGTTTGGCGTATTTGGTTTTAACTTGTCGACCGTATCGAAGAAAGCTTTCGTACCCGGCGCCTCCGGCAGATCGAGGACGTTGCATGCGAGGTCTCCATCTTCGCCATGCCGCTGCGTTGAAACTGCGACAGGACCGGACAGCAGTACGACCGGCTCACGCGGTCGCCAAAAATGTTCCGCCGGACGATTTCGAATCTCGTATTTGTCGGTAATCTTTGCGGCTTTAAGGCTTTCGATCAGAGTCTGGAGCCGGAGAATTACCTGCACCGCCAGGTTCTCATTCGTCACTTGCGCCGGTGTAGTCGTATTGGTGGCGAGGGTAAGTGTGACGGGGATCGCTGCCTTCGCTTTTACAACATCTTTCCCCAACGTCAACTTGCCGGCCGTGTCGATTTTTTCGTTGAGCAGTTTAAGCGTCTGATCACTTACGAACTGGGCCAGGTTGGTTATCTGCGCGGTGAAAAAGTCAATATCTACCGAATCACCGTTGGCGGCGATGAGGAACTTATGCCAGTCGCAAAAGGTTTGATAGCGTAACTCAACGATCTCCTGCTGTGCTTTGTCGTAATCTTCCTGGGCAGTGTTGAGTGCGTCGAGCGCGTGGGCCACTGCGTCAGGCAGTGGTGGTTGCGTTACCGCGTCTTTGTTTTCTCCCGCGGGAATAATTGGTTGCAACAATGCTTTTTTGGGCAGAACGTCCCAGCGACTTCCAGCCCCCAGACCTCGAAAGCCACGCTGATGGCGAGTTTGAGCAAAGTGGGCCAGGTAATCGACTTGCACACCCTGAAGCGAAGACGCAACGTTGATCGCTTCCAGTTGATCCTCGATGACTACTTTGTCAGCGGCGTCCAACTCGTCTGCCAGTAATGCCGCGAGCGCTTCGCCGCCCGTGTTCCCAATTGCAATAAGTAGGTTGTTGTTATCCGGCTCCCACCGCTTCACCTGGTTGGGCGTGAGGGTGAGAGAACCGTAGAAGAGGGTGCGCGACGGAAAGGGATTGCTTCTCTCTGCTTTGTCGACAAACCACTTGTACTCAGTCTCCAAAGCATTGTAGGGGTCCACGTTCCTGTCGAGTTTGGCAAAGTCAGGTGACTGAAGCGGATCGAGATCCGCCTCATTGAGCCATCCGATCACCTGGTACTCGTAACTGCTTCCCGGTTGCAGATCAGCATCGGCATCACAAAAACCAAACACGCTGTAACTGTTTGGATAGTAGGCGGCAAAAGCCGGCTCTCCATAGCCGACCGCAGTGAGCGGAAAATCAGAGAATATGTATTTGGAATTATTGTCGCGCTGGTTTAAGTATTCATCTCCCGGCGATGGCTTTAACCAATTCTCTAACGACTGACTGCGCCCCATGTAGCGGAAAGATGCTCCCGGTTTGTTGTCGGAAACCTGCTTACGCTTAACGGGAAACGTGATCGGCGCCCAGGCTGCGCTGCCCTCGGGTTGTTGGAACTTCGGTTTGCCGTCGCTGTCGAGTGGATGCAGGAAATCACTTTCCACGATCGTCGACCGCTGTAACTTTCCAGTGTGGTCCAACCGGCGCACCAGCCAGCGATTTGGGACTGGGGGAAACGCTGTATCATCGCCACGGTGATAACCCGTCGTGAGGGCATCGGGCAACGCCCAGTGAAGGTGTAGACCTTTCGGAAACGCGAGAGAATTCGTTCGACCAACTGTGGACTCGGCCAGGTTTGGTGTTTTCGAATTTTGCGGCGAGCCATTCGACGAGTAGTACGGAAGAGTCGAGAAGTCTGCCATTGTTGGTCCGAATTGAAGTCCTGCTGAGTCGGCATAGAGTCCGTCAATCCGGATCGGTACCAGAAGAGTTGTTTTCGCTGCCATCGTCACTCCAACCGTGGCATCACTCGCCTGAAATCAAGAGGCTGTAAATTTGGCGGGCATTATCAAGACCCGTAGCAAAGAAGCGCAAGTTCTATTTTCGCGATCTATCTAATTGCTCAATCTGAACCATGTCTGGACAGGGAACTACTTAAATCCTATTCTGTGTCCGCCCGGACTCCTCGATACAAATGGAAGATAGTGATCTGCAGTTGGTATCAGCATGCCGACGCGGTGATCAGCTTGCCTGGGAGAAGCTGATACGGCGTTATCAACGTCTCATTTACGCCGTTCCGGTTCGTGCAGGGCTCGACGAAGATCATGCTGCCGAGATCTTTCAGGACGTATTCACGACCTTGTTTCAAAAGCTGAACGATATCGAGCAACCCGAAAAACTGCAGGCCTGGTTAGTTACGACTGCCCGCCGCAAGACGTTACACGCGATCTCCAAAGCGCACGTTCGACATCAATCCCATGTGAACACTGATGAATCACCACACCTCGCGACATCGATCAGGGATGAAGCGCCTTTGCCGGATGAACAATTAATAATTCTGGAACAGCAACACCGCGTTCGGACAGCGCTTGCGTCAATGGACGAGCGCTGCAGAATGCTGCTGGAAATGCTGTTTTACGTGGCGGATCCCCCTTCTTACGCGGACATTGCGGCTGCTTTGGGAATTCCCGAAGGCAGTATTGGCCCGACACGCGCCCGCTGCCTGGCCAAGCTGCTCCGAGTGTTAAAAAATTAGAACCTAAATGTATTTTTCGGCTGGCGCGGGCTTCTGTTGAATAGGCTTTTGCGGGAAAAGGTCTTTTTCACAGGAATGGAACTCCTCGATGACTAACGCAACACACCTCTCCATTGAGACACTCGCGAATGTCGCGGACGGCAGGGCCACCTCGGAAGCTCTGAAAGCCGCGCTGGCTCACCTCTCAATTTGCTCAACGTGCGATGATACGTTGCGGCAACTTCAAGAACTGATCCTCATGATGAGAAGCGACATCACTAACGATGCGCCGCGTGATGTGTTGACTTCAGCCATAAATATCTTTTCACAGCCAAAGCCTTCGTCCTTGCGGCGGATTGTTGCGCTGCTGACCTTTGACAGTCGTAATGCTGGTCCGGCTTTTGGTGTGCGTTCACCTTCCGCAGCCTCGCGGCAGATGCTCTATTCAGCAGAAGAGATTGACCTGGAACTTCGTATCACCGTGCAGAACGATGAATGTATTCTCGCCGGGCAAGTCATGGGCGAAGGTTGCGCCGCAGGTCAGGTGGAAATTTCAGGCGCCGCTGGAAAATTGGAGGCCACGTTGAATGAAGTATGTGAATTCACGCTTCCACCAATTCCGGCCGGCAAGTATTCCCTCGTTATCAGGATGCTCGATCGTCAAATTGAAATTCCCGAGCTCGAGCTCAAGGTTTAGCGATCAATGCAGTATGCCGAACTTGCAACACGACTCGTTAATTCAAGCGATGCAAACCGGGAAACATTGCTCCGGGGGAATTCTGCGCTCGCCGATGTCGAACTTGCCTACAGGTTGAAAGACATTTGTCTCGAAGGATGGAGTACGCATCCCGCCCAGGCGCTTGGAGCCGCGGCGTCACTCCAATTACTTTCACATCTTCAAACTCACCCTGAAATCAAAGCGTTAACCGCGTGGGCCGCGGGTCTTCAGGCACTCGTCTGCGGACAAATGGAATCGGCGATTTCCGAGCTCGAAGATTCTGAGCAGCGCTTTTTGAGTCTTGGGAAAACGCATATTGCCGCCGCAACACGCGTCAGCAAGCTCATTGCTCTTTCGATGTTGGGACGTTACGAAGAAGCAATCGAATGCGGGCTTCAGGCACGCGAAGTTTTCCTCGCTTACAACGACTTTCACGCCGCCGGCAAGATTGAACACAACATCGGCAACCTGCATTTTCGACGCGATCGCTATCGCGACGCTGAGATCTTTCAAAGCGCCGCTCGCGCACGTTTCGCCACGCTCGACGATCAGAAGCAGCTTGCGACGGTGAACAATTGCCTGGCCAACACGCACGCTCTACTCCACAAGTTCAAATCGGCTGAAGACCTTTTCGAGCAGGCTCTTCAACAGGCAGAAGCCGCTGCACAACCGGTAACTCTCGCCGGAATTGAAGGCAATATAGGACTCTTCGCGCTTCTGCAAGGTCGTTACGATCGCGCACTGGATTTTCTGGAACGCTCGCGCCGGCGCTACACCGCCCTCGGTCTCACGATTCAATCAATCCTGGCTGAGCACGAAATTGCCGACGCCTATCTCGAACTCAACCTCGCTCCTGAAGCACTCGCCATCTATGAGCGCGTAATTCCAGTATTCGCCGAACATGGAATGCGTGCTGAACAGGCGCGTGCGCAGGCCTATCGAGGCCGCGCACTCATGCTGCTGGGGCGCACGAAAGAAGCGCAGCGCTGGCTCGACGAAGCGCAACGACTTTACAAAGCCGAAGGAAATTCGGTGGGTGCGGCGTTGGTAGTGTTGACGCATGCGCAGTTACTTTACAGAGAGGGCAAATTTGAAGGAGCGAGGATGATGGCGGCTCAAGCTGAGCCCGCCTTGTTGATCTCCGGAAGCTGGCAGCGTTTGCTGCTCGCGCGTTGGTTACGCGGTGAATCCGAGCGCGCCCTGGGGAACCTTGCGCCCGCTCGTAAGCTACTCGAAGAAACGGTTCGGAACGCTGAACTCCACGGCCAACCGCAGATCGCCGAGCGTTGTTTTAGCTCGCTCGGCGCGCTCGCTTTACTTGAAGGGAATCCGAAGGTAGCTGAAGCGAACTTCAAACAGGCGATCGATCTCACGGAACAGTTGCGCGCGCCTATTCCGGGCGAGGACTTTCGCACTGCATTCTTCTCGAATCGAATGTCTCCGTATCACGAACTCGCCAAACTTTGTCTCGCTGAAGGCGATGCGCGAGCCGTTGAAGCACTCGGTTTCGCCGAACGCGCCAAATCGCGAACGCTCGCGGACACTTTGGCAGGACGAATCACACCGTCCACGGACGCACGCGATGATTTCGAAGCACATCTCCACGCCCAGGCCGCGAAGTTAAGGGAAGAGCTGAATTATCTTTATAACCAGATGCATCGCTCGGTGCGCGGCACAGTTCAAATTCAGCCCGCCGACTCTCTCGATCACGAGCTACGCGAACGCGAACGAAAGCTGGTCGCAATCACACGCCAGCTTCAGCATCGCAGCAGCAACGCGAAGACAGGCCAGCCGGAAGATCTCTTTTCTCTTGTTCGGCTCCAAACGGCGCTCAACACCGATCGAGCGCTCGTCGAGTACACCACAATCGATGATCAACTGGTTGCGTTCGTCGTCACGAATGAGCACATTGAAGTGGTAAGGGATCTCGGAACTGAGGCGGAGATTGTAGCTGAGATCGAGGCCTCTCGTTTTCAAATAGATACGCTGCGTTACGGATCAACACGAGTAAGAAATCATTTACCGACTCTCACGGCACGCACTCAGAAACACTTGCGTTCACTCTATGATCGACTTTTACGCAGGATCGAACCGAAGATCGGCGATCGTCACCTGGTGATCGTGCCGCATCGAGGACTCTATTACCTGCCGTTCCAGGCATTGCATGATGGTGAGAGTTATTTAATCGAACGACGCGAAGTTTCATTTGCGCCCAGCGCCCTGGTTTTACAGCAGTGTCTTGCTCGACCTGAGCCTCAGTTTTCCACTGCGTTACTTTTGGGAGTGGCTGATGAACGGATTCCGGGTGTGGACCAGGAGCTTCACGCTCTTGATGAGATCTTCGGCCGGATCAAACGTTATTCAGATGAAGCGGCCACGACTGCAGTGTTACGCGCTAACGCTGCCGGTGTCGACATGATTCATCTTGCCTGTCACGCGCAGTTTCGCTCTGACAATCCGCTATTTTCCGGTTTGAAGTTGAGTGATGGATGGTTTACGGCACGCGACGCCTATGGATTGAAACTCAATTGCGGACTCGTAACGCTTAGCGCTTGTGAAACCGGCATGAATGCCGTCGCTCCCGGCGACGAACTCATGGGGCTGGCGCGTGGTTTCTTTTCCGCCGGATCGCCGACAGTCCTGATGAGTCTGTGGACTGTCGACGATGAGGCGACGACGGAGTTGATGATGTCGTTCTACTCCGAACTTGCGATCACGAAGTCACCAGCCGGCGCGCTGCGTACTGCGCAAATGAAGTTGCTGCAGGAAAAACCGCATCCGTTTTTCTGGTCGCCTTTCGTTCTCGTCGGCCGTTGGTGATCTGCCGCACAGGAACAGATTGGCAACCGAACAGATTTTAGTTATTTTACGTGCGCTCCCTGACTTGTTGCCCGATCAAACGCTACTAAAGAAAAGGATTACATTGTGCGTCGAGGTCTAACACTTTTGACTTTGTTGCTGGTCGCCGTGTGCCTGCTTTTAGACGCACGGTCCACCGCGGTTTCAAACGCGACGAGTGACGGTGAAGATTTTGTCGCCGCGGAAGTCGTCGTAAAACTGGTGAGCGCCGAAGATCTCCCTGCGGTTGCTTCCAGATACTCACTCAATCCAATCCCGATCGATCAGTTTGGCAGCCGGCCAATCTATCGATTGCGTATTGCGGATAACGCTTCTGTCCAGGATCGAGTAAACGCTTTATCCAGTGACTCGCGTGTGGTTTTCGTCGAGCCCAACTTCACTGCCACACCGCCTGTCGGTGGCGGCAACACCTGGAGTGTTGGGAATACCTGGAGCGTGGGCGGCGACGACGCAGCGTTCCTGTCGCAATGGGCGCCGCAAAAAATACAGTTGTCTTTAGCTCATCAGATCAATAGAGGAACCGGACCAAACGGACCAATCAAAGTTGCGGTTCTGGATACCGGCGTCGATACGAACCATCCGGCACTTGCCGGACATCTGTTGCCGGGATGGGATTTTGTCGACGATGACGGCGACCCCAGTGAAGCAGGTAATCAACAGACCGGACCGTTTGGGCATGGCACACACGTCGCTGGACTGATTGCTCTAATCGCTCCCGAAGCCAAAATCATCCCGATCAGAATACTCGACGAAAGTGGTGTGGGAAATATTTGGGTGTTGGCCGAGGGGCTGGCATACGCACTCGACCCGGACGGCAACCCAGCGACCGCGGACGGCGCCGACGTTATAAATTTAAGTTTGTCCACGCTCAGAGAAACGGAGTTGATCGGCGATCTACTGGAGAAAGCGTGTGGTGGTGAGACGAGCGATTTCCCGGTTTCGGCGAATCCACATCTCGTCGTAGTCGCCGCTGCCGGTAACGACGGCGACAGCACCAGACAGTACCCTGCGGCCGAAAACGTGGACGGACTGATTGCAGTTGCGGCTTCTACGAAAGATGATCGTTTGGCGTCATTTTCGAGCAGAGGTTCATGGATTCAAGTGGCGGCGCCGGGCGTAGGTATATTGAGTACCGTACCGGGCGGTCAATACGCGACATGGAGCGGAACATCGATGGCGACGGCGATCGTTGCGGGCGAAGCGGCCCTCGTTCGCGCGAGGTTCCCCCACTTGACGAATAAGGATACCGCTCGTCACGTGGAGCGAATGTCTGTCGAGATCGACGGAGACGTGCAGTTTCGTGTTGACGCGGGCATTGCGCTGACGCGTTTGCCCGAAGGTGATTCGAGTCCGAGTCCAACGCCGACACCAACGCCAACTCCAACACCGACTCCGAGTCCGAGTCCGAGTCCGACTCCAAAACCCAGGCGCGGACGTAACTGATCTTCCTCGCAAAGGCGCAAAGGCGCAAAGGCGCAAAGAATTTCCCTTAGAAGCGCGGTAGCGCTTTGCGTCTTTGCGCCTTTGCGAGGAAATATCCTTTTGAGTCAAAGTTCCTCACTCGATGTATTTTTCATAACTCCGCCCGCACTGTTGGCCTGACAAGAAATTCTTCCCCCGACATCCAGGCGTAATTCCCTCGGGGAGGGCTCGCGGTGATTTATACAAACTACATTCGTTTTGCTCTGATTTCGTTAGCCATTTTCTTTTTTCAAACTACAGCGTCGGCTCAGTCCGCGACTTTCACACGAACCGATTATCCGATCCTGGGAAATAATCACATCGCCGTCGACTTGAACGGCGACGGCATACTCGATCTCGCTGCTACCGGATCGGGCGGAGTCGGCGTGATGTTAGGCGCCGGTGATGGAACGTTTCGAACTCGTATCAATTACCCGACCGGCGCTCAGTCACAGGATCTCGCGGCCGGTGACTTCAACGGCGACGGACGAGTTGATCTCGCCGTGTCGCTTAACAGTGCCGAGTTCAGCCTTGCTCTTTTGACAGGGAATGGTGACGGAACGTTCAACGCGCCAGTCACATTTGACAACACGGCTGCCCAGGACGATTCACCTGCGATTGTCGCCACCGATCTCGATAACGATGGCCGCGTCGACGTAGTGTTGGCACACGCACTCTCGTGCTTTGTCAGTCCGTGTGTTGCGGCGCGCCACATCACGGTGATGCTCGGCTTCGGCGACGGCACCTTTCAAATTCCTTTTGAGATCGAGGTCGGCACCGGAATGTCGCGTATCGCGGTCGGCGACTTCAACAGCGACGGAATCAAAGATCTCGGCATCGCCGGCGATCAAGCGCAGGTTTATATTCTTCTCGGCATCGGCAATGGATCATTTCTGAAACAGCCGACTATCGTTCTTGCAACAAACGCGATCGGTGTTGACGGCACCGACATCGACGTTGCCGATCTCAACGGCGATACCATTCAGGACTTAGTAGTCGCGATCGCGCTCAACGGCAGCCGGACAGCAATTCTCCTGGGTAACAATGACGGAACGTTTCAGCCGGCGCGGATCATCACCGAGCCGCGCTTGCGTGTGCCTCAGTATCAGGTGATCGCCGACTTCAATCGCGACGGCTTCCTCGACCTGGCGCTCTCTCTCGCAAACGGAACTGAAGGTTTGTTGGAGATCCTGCTCGGGAATGGCGATGGTTCATTCCGTTCGCCGCAGTTGTATGCAGTGCCTCCGCCGTTGTCGAGTGTTGGCGGCGGACCGCTGGTAACGGGCGACTTCAATCGCGACGGCCGGCCGGATATCGCGCTCCCGATCACCGGAGCAAATCCTGGGTTAGCAGGCTTAGTGAACGCGACCGGATCGATCTCTGTTGCTCCGGCCTATGGCAGTGTTACTGCCACTCCGTCGACGGTAGTCGGAGGATCTCCGAGTGAAATCAGAATCACGTTGAGACCTGGTTCAGTGGCGCCTGCGAATGGGTTTTCGTTTTCAGTCTCCAGCAGCAATTCAACTGTGCTGCAAGTTCCTGCAAACGTCTTCATGCCGGGTGGAGCTTCGAGCGTAAGATTCACCGCGACGACGAGGGCCGTAAGCTCGACTCAAAACATCAATATCAGAATTCGAAATAATCAGCTCGGACGTACCAATTTGGCGGTCACTGTTACTCCTGCCGCTCCTAATCCCACTCCGCTTTCGTTGTCGTCGTTGACTCTGTCGTCGAGTTCGATCGCAGGCGGGAATACGGTCCAGGGCAGGGTGACATTGAGCGCGGCCGCTCCTGCTGCAACGGTAGTCAACCTTGCAAGCAGCAACGCGGCAGCTTCTGTTCCGGCGAGCGTGACAGTTGCAGCGGGCGCAACCTCTGCGTCTTTCACAGTCAACACTACAATTGTAAGCACAAGCACAAGCGCCGTGATCAGCGGCGCGTTCAATGGCGTCACTCGCAGTGCGACGCTCACGATTAATCCGGTGGTTACTCCGCCGCCGCCTCCGCCTCCGGCGACTGACACAGTCCGCATCACGCGTGCTGAATTCGAGAGCTCGAAGCAAACGCTACGCGTCGAAGCGACGAGCACCAGCAGTAACGCAACGCTTCAGGTGTTTGTTACTGCCACCGGCCAACTGCTCGGCACCCTCTCGAATAACGGAGGTGGTCAGTATCGAGGTGAGCTCAGGGCTTCTTCGAATCCGCAGAACATCACTGTGCGAAGTAGTCTCGGAGGGGTTGCTACATCATCGGTCGTGGCGAAGTAACTCAAACGAATCGCGCCGCGGGTGCTGGAGAAATCTTGAGTTTGAATGATCTGTAGGACGGCCCTTCGTGGTCGTCATAGTTCGGTGGTTGGTTTATTTCAAACTCTGCGTCCTCTGCGTATCTCTGATGTGATCTCTGCGTAAATTGCATTCCAGGCATATATCAAACGCAGAGATCACAGAGGCACGCAGAGAACACAGTCGTTCAAATTAAGCCACCACTCATGGTTCAACCAATTCTGTGCAAAGCTTGCGCGAGGAACCATCCTCTTGCGCGCTTGGCAAATGCATTTGTCCTGAAGTTTGTCACCCCCAGGCCCAGACGCTGGACAAATATTCTCAACTCACAGAGGTGCTATGCCTTTTATGGCTACTCGAGCCGGTAGACGTTCCTTCACTTAACGCCGCCGGCAATCGAAAAAAGTAAGCAAGTTACATTCAACGGGCTGCTTTCTTCGCACTGTCTTTCGCACACTTTACCAGATCCGCAATGACGGTTGCGTGGAGTGTGTGTCGAACTACAAGCAAAGGCACGGAGTTTTTCCCCCGAAGTGAGTGTGGGAAATTCTCATCACATCAACAAGAGTATTCGAAGCCTGGTCCATATTTACCCAGGCTGTCAATAGGAGGAGTTTACCGATGGCGTACATCTCCAAACGGAACAGAAAAAAAGAGAAAGAAAAGCAAACAGCAGCGGACAATCGTCGCGAGCTGATTGCCGCCGGCTTTAAGCGGCGCGATCTGCTCAAGATGGGATTGCTCACCAGCGCCGGTATGTTGATACCGAAAAAAGGCTTGAGCGCCCACCCGCTAAATACGCGAGGTTCTTTCGACGATGACGAACCTAACAGTCCCCAAACCACCCCTTTCCAGGAACTCATGCCGAGACTTACGGTGCTTGCGCCGGTTGCGTCGTTAACTCCGGCGCCGACAATAGCGCCAAACACAGCGGCCGGCGAAGCCCGAACAGTTTCGCACCAGGCGTTTGCGCAATTTCCACCACAGCGATTCTATGAAATGTCGGAGCAGGCTGGGACTGCCCTCATGGCGCCGGTTGGCGAGCTTCCGCCGCAAACAATCTGGGGCTTTAACGGCATCACTCCTGGTCCACTATTCGTCGAACGATATGGAAACCTCGGCAATCCAGGCGCCGGTTCAATATTGCTGCGCTTGCGCAATAATTTGCCGGAAAATAACGGCGGCTTTGGTCTCCCGTCAGTTACCGAGCACTTGCACAACGGCCACACGCCGCTCGAGAGTGATGGATTTCCTTGTTTCTTTATGGAGCGAGGACAATTCTACGATCACCACTACCCGAACGTGTATGCAGGCATCAACTCTACGCATCCCGGCACCGGCGATATCAAAGAGGCGATGCACACACTCTGGTATCACGATCACCGCATCGACCACACGGCTGAGAATACTTACAAGGGTCTCGCAGGCGCCTACATTCTCTTCAACGAATTCGACACTGGTAACGAAAACACCGGCTTTAGATTGCCGAGTTTCGGCGATGGACAGAATCCACTCACCAGTTTCGATATTTACATGGTCATCAACGATAAGGTTTTCGATAACCAGACAGGTCTATTGAAATTCGATCTGTTCAATACAGACGGAATTCTGGGCGACAAATTCCTTATCAATGGAAAGATCCAGCCTGTGTTGCACGTAAGCCCGCGCCGGTATCGCTTCCGCTGGTTGAACACCGGTCCTTCGCGCTTCTACCAGTTGTTCGTGCTCGGCCCGAACAATTCAACCAAGTCGTTCTGGCAGATTTCGACGGATGGCAACCTGCTGGAGCGACCGGTCCAGGTGAACAGCTCGCGATTCTCGGTGGCCGAACGCGTGGATGTGATCGTCGATTTCACTAATGACGCCGGGAAGACCTTCTTCCTGGAAAATCGTCTGGAGCAGGAAGACGGACGGGGTCCAACAGGTGAGGTCCTCGGTGCTGGTCAGGGAGACAAGATCCTAAAGATCATCGTGGATGGACCAGTAGTGCCCGATAATAGCGTGAACCCTGCGACCATTCCGGCCGGTACGTACTTTTACGGCTTCCCAAACACCAACGATGCGCCGCGCATCACTCGCACCTTCCGGTTCGAGCGTGGCAATGGTCAATGGCAGGTAAACGGCCAGCTCGTGGGTGGTTGCGACGCGCAGCCACGCTTCAGAATCAAGCGAAATAGCGTGGAGAAGTGGATCTTCCAGAACAACTCGGGCGGGTGGCAACATCCGATTCACATGCACTTCGAGGAGTTCCAAACCCTTTCGATCAACGGCAACGCTCCTAAGAGCACCGGTTTGATTACTCGAGGTCGCAAAGATGTTTTCAGGTTAGAGCACAACATGGAAGCGCAAGTCTACTTCCGTTTCCGCGATTTCGTTGGCCGGATCCCACTGCACTGTCACAACGTGGTCCACGAAGATCACGCCATGATGGTGCTCGGACTCATCGACGATGTCGGCGACAACAAGACGCAGCCTTAGCAACCTGAAGAAAGGAATTCACATGACGGACTTGAAACGCAGAAATCTGTTAGTGACGCTGGGGGCTGCTCCGTTTGTCGTCCCCTTACTGGCCCGGGCAGACGAGCTCGAGTCAAAACCGAAGTTTAAGCAGATACCTTCTCGCGAGCGGATCAGGCAACGATACTTTCCGAATCTCGTGCTCACCGATCAGGAGGGACGGAAGTTGAAGTTCTACGATGATCTCGTCAAAGACAAGATCGTTGTCTTCAACATGTTCTACGCCAAGTGTGAGGGTATTTGCTCACCAATCACCAGGAACCTGGTGAGGCTACAGAAGTTACTGGGCGATCGCGTCGGCAAAGACATCTTCATGTATTCGTTTTCGCTCAAACCGAAAGAGGACAACGTAATGGCCCTGAAACATTATGCCCACATGCATAAAGTGAAACCAGGCTGGTTGTTCCTGACGGGGGCGCCGGACGACATGGAGTTGTTGAGACGCAAACTTGGCTTTGTCGATCCCGATCCCGAGGTCGATAAGGACCTCAGTAATCACATCGGGGTGATCAAGTACGGTAACGAACCACTGGAACGATGGGGCGGCTGTCCCGGAATGCAAGAGCCCCAATGGATTGCTGAAACGCTAAGCTGGGTTGACTGGCCAAAGAACTTGGCGAAGAAGAGAGAAAACGCGGCGAAGGCGAAAGCGAATGGAGGTGGCAAATGAACTTTCTTAAAGAGAGAGTTTTCAGTGCGGTGTTGTTACTTGCGTTAGCAGCGGCAATGCCGGGTGTAATCAATGCGCAGACTGCGATGAGCGAAATCCCTCTCGGCAGCGGCGGCGGCGGCGGTGGTGGTAGTACTCAGGGTTTTGTGGGCGGAACCCTGATGGAGGGTGACCTGGGTGGTGGTGGCGTGGCAGCCGCCAGTACCGCTGGTCCGGAGGCCGTAGCCTTTGACGGCACGTATGTTTGGGTAGCTACTCAATTCAATAACGCCATAACCCGAATTCGCGTTAGCGATGGAGCACTCGCCGGAACGTTTACGGTTGGTAAACGGCCGGTTGCGTTGCTCTATGCGGGAGGATCGCTCTTTGTAGCGAACCTGTTGAGTAACACCGTGACGAAAGTGACACCATCAACCGGTGCGATTGCCGGCACTTTCACTGTCGGCGATGGTCCAGGCGGGCTGGCATTCGACGGCACGAACATCTGGGTCGCCAATCGTCACAGCAACACCGTGACAAAACTAAGCACGACCGGTAAAGCTCTCGGTACTTTCGCAGTTGGTAAACGCCCGATAGGTTTGGCGTTCGCAGCCAACAGCATTTGGGTAACCAACAACAAGAGCAATTCGGTTACGCGTTTGAGCACGGCTGGAGCAGTGTTGGGGACCTATGCTGTAGGCGACGGTCCCTTCGGAGTCGCTGCTGAAGGCGAAAACCTTTGGGTAACAAACTATTTCGGCAAAAGCTTAACCAAGCTTCGCGCCAGTGATGGACTCAATCTGGGCGAGTTCAAAGTTGGTGATGGAGCCGCGGGAATAGCTTTTGACGGAACCAGTCTTTGGGTCGTCAACAATGGTGACAGCACTGTGGTGAAAGTCAGTCCATCCAGTGGCAGCGTTGTAGCGACCTATGCAACGGGCAAAGGTCCATTTTCAATCGCCATTGGCGGATCGAAAATTTGGGTGCCAAACTTCGGAAGCAATTCTGTTTCGACGACGGCAGCCAATTAGTAGTAAGTAACGTTTTACGCAAACGGCGCAAAGACAAAGACGACGAACACTTGTTCTGTCTTTGGCTTTGCGCCACTTGCGCATTTCGAGTGTTTCCCCTGGGCTCATCCCCCCGCGGTCCACGGCAGGCTCGGGTTCAGTTTGAATTTACGCCGAGACTTGTGGGTATTGGTTCAATTGAATCTACGCCGAGACTTGTGGGTATTAATTCAATTGAATTTACGCCGAAGGCGTTGGCTAATTCGAGCCCAGGGTTGCTTCAACCCTGGGATCATCATTTCCATGTGGTTTCAACCCTGAAAGGGTTCGCCGCGATAAACCCTTTGAAGGGTTCCTCGCGACTTCGCGATAAACCCTTTCAGGGTTTTAAGGTCTACTTATGCTCATTCCCAGGGTTGAAGCAACCCTGGGCTCGAATTAGCCAACGCCTTCGGCGTTAAATCCAACAAGTCTCGGCGTTATTTCAAAACTGAACCATAATTTAAAACTGAACCAGTACCTCCAGGCAACACGTCTTTCGCTTTATTCCCTGTGAAAGTTATACTACCCACTTCATCCCGAGCGCCGTATGAGAGCAACCCCCGCGGAGATACCTCGCCATTTCAGAATTACGATTCCGCGCTCAACCCCAACGACTCCCACTCCGGCAGCGTGGCGCCAGACTTTGGCCATTGAACTTGAGGTCTATACATGATCAGAGGTTTTGATTTCAAGGTAGTGCTATTTTTCATCGTACTCACCGTGTTGATGACGATTGGCGTGATCGTCTTTTGGGAAGAAGTACTACGCCCGCCGTTCTTTGCATGGGTCGAGGCACGTTATCCGGGCGCTGCCTACGCGCAGTTCCGTTGGAATATTCAACAGCGCGTCGAACATTTTTTCATTTCCGTCGCGGTCGATGCCCTGGTCGTAACACTGCTGCTCCGCCTGGTGCACCGCCAACAACGTAAATTGCGAGAGAGTGAGGAGCGTTATCGCACGCTCTTCGAAGAGGCAAAAGACGGTATCGGATTGGTCCGCCTGGCTGACTACCACCTGATTGAAGCCAACGATAAGTTCTGCGCAACTCTGGGTCTTCGGCAACAGGACTGTACCGGTCGAGATATCCGCGAGCTCTGTGCGTAGCTCTACTCCGAACGCCCAACCTGAGCTCACGATGATGTCCAATGGTCACTCTTCGGGCGAAAGCGAGTTGACGATCCAGACTGCAAACGGAAAATCACTCCCTGTTTCGATCTCCTTTACCCCGCTATCTACCGACGGCGAGAAGGTGATGATCCTGGTCCTGCGTGATCTCTCGCTGCGTAAGCAACTCGAAGCCGAGCGGGAAGAAATGCAGCGCCAGCTATACCAGTCTTCAAAGCTTGCCTCCGTTGGCGAGCTTTCGGCCGGTGTGGCGCACGAGATCAATAACCCGCTCAACGGCGTCATCAACTTCGCGCAGTTGTTAAAGGACGAAGACAGGCCGCGCTCTGAGTTCGAGCAGCAAATGATTGACGGCATTATTGACGAGGGTGGACGCATCGCAAAGATCGTTCGAGGACTCCTCGCTTTTGCTCGTGCCGAAACACACGAACTCGAACAGGTGCACTTTGCCGATTCTATCGAAACGTCTATCGCGCTCTTCGGGCGTCAATTTGAAAAGGACGGCATTAGTTTCGAAATTGATCTTAAGCCTGACCTTCCGCTGGTGCGCGCGGACGGTTCACGCCTCAGGCAGGTGATGGTCAACATGATCAGTAATGCGCACCACGCCTTAAAAGCCAAGACCCTCGATCCGCCGGAACGGAAACTCTTCAAAATCACCGCGCGCCGTGCAGGCAAGAGCGGCGAGATCGTGCGCGTCGAGTTTTACGACAACGGCGTCGGGATAAAACGGGAAGATCTGGGTAAAGTGTTCGACCCGTTCTTCACCACCCGCAGAGAAGCCGGAGGCACAGGTTTAGGCCTGAGTGTCAGCTTCGGTATCATCCGCGACTTTGGCGGAACGATCAGTGTCGAAAGTGAAGAGGGAAAATTCACGAAATTCATCATTGAACTTTCCGCGATCAAGGCGGAAGAGGCTGAATACGTTTAAGCGCATTGGTCCTGAAAAGTATGCCTAGCGTTCTACTGGTTGACGACGAGCCCAGCCTTCGGCTGACGATGGGAGAGTTTCTGAAGCGGGCCGGCTACACTGTTTCGTCCGCGGCGGATTATGAAAGCGCCGCGAAACACGAAACTCAAGACATAGACGTTGCGGTGATTGATATCAACTTACCCGGGAAGAGCGGCATCGAGCTCTTGAAAAAACTATGCAGCGCCGAGATTTACGTTCCCGTCATCATGATTACGGGCGAACCGAATCTTTCGCTCATACCGGAGATCGTTCGCGCCGGCGCTTATGATTTCATTGCTAAACCAATCATCAAAGACGTGTTGCTCAGTGCCGTTGCGCGGGCGGCGGAGAAAAAGCGGCTTACGGACGAGAAACGCAGGCTCGAGGACGAGATAAAGCGACATGCTGAAGAACTCGAGATGCGCGTTGCCGAGCGCACGGCCGAACTCGTCGAGACTCACAAACGGCTGGTCCAACAGGAACGGATCGCTGCCCTGGGACGTGCCGCGGCCCAGGTGGCTCACGAGGTGAAAAATCCCCTCGCCGGGTTGCTGCTTTACTCGCTCCACCTGAAAAGCAAGATCGGCGAATCTGCAAAAAGCGAAGCTTTGCTCGTAGATAAAATCGTCGACACGATCAATCATCTGACCGACCGGGTCGAACAGATCCTGGGCTTCGCACGTCCTCTCAATCTCACGCGGAGTCCTGGAAACCTCAATCGAATTGTTAACGACGTGCTGGAGCTGCTTCAGCCGCAGATAACAGCAAACAAAATCGACGTGCGTCTCTCGCTGAGCGAGCACGCCTCGTCCGGAATGATCGACGAATCCTCCATGCGCGGGGCTTTAATGAATCTGATACTGAATGCCATCGAGGCCATGCCAAACGGCGGCCGTTTGAGCATCACCTCTGATCGGACTGGAAATATGCTAAGTCTGGAAATCGCCGACACCGGTCGAGGCATCAGCGAAGAAGAGGTGAAAAACATCTTCGAGCCTTTCTATACAACCAAGGAGCAGGGGCTCGGCCTCGGTATGCCTTACGCCAGAAAAATTATCGAGCAGCACGGCGGCGCCATATCTGTTGCGAGTCGCCTGGGGGAAGGTACGACGATTAACGTCGCGCTGCCGGCAGAGCGGAAGGATGTTGACGATGTCTCCTAGCAGAATCCTTGTGGTAGACGACGAACCGAGCGTCACCGACGCGCTGCAAATGATCATGGCTGACCTGGGCCATCGTGTTGACTCGGCCAAAACCGTGGGCGAGGCGACCGCGTTGCTCAAGGGATCGCCATACGATCTGGTCTTCACGGACTTGCGTCTTCCGGACGCCAGCGGGATCGACTTGCTGGACCAGATCAAAAGCGACACTCCCGATACTCAGGTGATCCTGATGACTGCGCATGGCTCGCTTGATATCACTATCGAAGCCATCAAGCACGGCGCCTTCTACTACATCGAAAAACCTTTTACTCCGAATCAGGTGACGATGCTGGTTGAACGCGCCTTGCAATTCGAGGCCATCAGACGCGAGAACCGGAGCCTGAAGAATGCGCTGAGGGGCGATGGGGATGATTTTGGAATCATCGGCCGTCATCCGAAGATGCAGCAAATCCACACCGTCATCCGCACTGCTGCGCCGTCGGACGCATCGGTGCTAATCGAAGGCGAATCGGGAACGGGCAAAGAATTAATCGCGTCCGCCTTTCACTTCCAGAGTCTGCGGGCTGAAAGTCCTCTCACTCGCATTAACTGCGCGGCCATCCCTCATGATCTGATCGAATCCGAGTTGTTTGGTTACCGGAAGGGCGCATTCACTGGAGCCGATCGTGACAAGCGCGGCTTGATCGAGGCGACCGCCGGCGGCACTTTGCTCCTGGACGAAATCGCGGAGATGCCCATGCACCTCCAGACCAAGCTGCTGCGCGTGCTCCAGGAACGAAAACTCCGCCGGCTCGGCGACGAACTCGAAATCAGCGTCGATTTCCGTCTCGTCTCCTCCACTAATCGCGATACCGCGCAGATGATTCAGAGAGGGAACGCTTCGCAAGGATCTCTACTTTCGCATCAGCACGATCAAGGTCAAAGCGCCTCCTTTGCGGGAACGACTCGACGACGTCCCTCTGCTCGCCGAACGCTTTCTCCAGCACTACTCGGAAAAGTACCAGAAGCGAATTCGCGAAATCTCGACCTCGACTTTTGCGTTGCTGATGCGTTATGACTGGCCCGGCAATGTGCGCGAGCTTGAAAGCGTAATCGAGCACGCCGTTCTCTTCGCGGGAGAAGATAAGTTGACGCCTGAGTCTTTACCTGAACAACTCCACACTGCCCACACCCGGGAGTATCGATGCGTCATCCCTCCTTACATGAGCATGGAAGACATCGAACGTGAAGCAATCGCCCAGACGCTTGAACGCACCGGCGGCAACGTTAAAAAGACTGCCGAGATCCTCAACTTCCACCGGCCGCGTCTGTATCGAAAGATGAAGACATTTGGATTACGCGGCGGCGCCGATGACGAGAACCAAACTGAAAATCATGAAAAGGCACAAAAAGCACAAAATGGTTTTGTCTGATTCTTTTGTGCTTTTGTGGGCACAGGTCGTGGGCATAACGATTGCCGGGCGCAGTTTGTGTCTGAACGCAGCCCAGCACAGAAATGCGCCGTGCTCATCATTGAGGATGAGCGGAGCGTCGCCGATGCCCTCAAGATGATTCTCGAGGACAACGGTTATCGTGTGTGTACCGCTTCCACCGGACGAGACGGAATTGAAGAGGCGCTCCAGGGCGAGTTTTGCTTGACGATTACTGACGTCGGTCTCTCGGATATGTCTGGTTTCGATGTGATTAAAGCTATTTGTTCGCAAAAGCAAATGCACTTCATTGTCATCACCTCGCAGAACCTGATGGTCGAAGCGCGAAGCTGCGGCGCTGCCGGCTTCCTGTTAAAGCCTTTCCTGCCTTCTGAAATTCTTCAATTGATCAGGACCACCCTCGATCCGTAATTGTTCCGTGGTGGAACACCCCACCGAAGCGGGGACACACCCTGGAACACTCGGGAGCGCTTTGCACAAAAAATGTTAATCCTGATAATCATGTAGTCCTGTGAAAAAGACTTTTCCCGCAAGGCAACCAAGGTCTTTTTTACAGGACTTACAGGATTAGCAAGATTTACAAGATTGCCTTTTGTGCCTCTTTGTCGCAGGCACGATGTTTGCTCCCAGCGCCGTTCAGATGAACTTCCGATGAAGCCCAGCCACCACGTTCATGTGGTCCGCGCGGCGCGAGTGCAAAAGATCCGTTGACCGCACTCGTCAAAACAATCTCGAAAAACAAATTCTCCTGATTCCTACGAGTCCTCTGGCTTTTTAGCAGTGGGCCTCGCCGCGGATTCCATTGGTTGAAGTTCTGTGCTCGTGTGGCCGTTACTTCCCGATTCAATGAGGTTAAATAGTATGAATATAAGAAAGGTCTGGCGGCAGTGGCACTCGCTCTTCTCGTCCTGCTGCGCCGCCGTTACCGTGCTCGTTACTGTTATTAGCGCGCACGGTCAAACAACAACACCACCACCAGTTAACTGCGACCGGACAGTTAAGGCTGACGTGGTCGCGCTGGATCAGGTTCTGATTTACAACCGTCTCGGCGCGATCAATCCGGCGGGTATGATGTATGCCCTGAAACGCGATGTCGTTGCGATCGATCCGTCCAAGGGATTGGTTGCAGGCAACGTTCAACTCCGTCCCGGCAAGCGCCCACGTCCAATTGCATTGCGCATGAACGTCGGCGATTGTCTCGTAATCAACTTTACCAACCTGCTCGCTCCCGATGCGGCAGACGTGAATTCATTTGCCGCAAACAACGCTCCCGCCACGCGCACGGCTTCAGCGCACGTGATGGGTCTAAATCTCGTCGGCACGATTCTTTCCGACGGTTCGAACGTAGGCCAAAACCCGAGCAGCCTGGTCGCACCAGGGGCCTCGGCCACTTACACCTACATCGCACAGCGTGAAGGAAACCACCTGGTCTATTCGACCGCCGCTACGACAGGCGGTGAGGGCGACGGCGGTTCGCTCGCGATGGGACTTTTCGGTTCCGTCAACGTCGAAGCTAAAACTGCTGAGTGGTATCGCTCGCAGGTGACTGCCGAAGAGATGGAACTGGCTACCGCGAAGAACACGGACGGCACGAAGAAAAAGACTCCGGCCGGACAGCCGGTCATCAATTACGACGCCGTTTATCCGGCAGGACATGCGCGCGCCGGAGAACCGATCCTGAAGATGCTCGATGCCAACAACAACATCGTGCATTCAGATCTCAATGCTCTTATCACGGGCCCCAACAAGGGCCGTTTCCCGGCGGGTACTTACCGCCCTAACCCCGTAGAGCCTGATCGCGATCAGCCGTTCCGCGAGTTCACCGTCGTGTATCACGACGAGATTAAAGCCATCCAGGCTTTTCCGCAGTTTGAAGATCCCGTTCTTTCGCACACGCTTTACAGTGTCAAAGACGGTTTCGCGATCAACTACGGCACCGGCGGCATCGGCGCGGAAATTCTTGCCAACCGTCTCGGCGTCGGGCCGATGGCAAACTGCACCGAGTGCAAGTATGAAGACTTCTTCCTTTCCGCCTGGGCTGTTGGCGACCCGGCGCAGATCGTCGACGTCCCCGCCAACGCCACCGACGGAGACGGAAATTTGATCAAAGGCGCGAAAGCGACCAAGGTCCTCTTCCCGGATGATCCGTCAAACGTTCATCACAGTTATCTCAACGACCACGTGAAGATGAGAGTGGTCCATGCGGGGCCGAAAGAGCACCACATCCACCACTTGCACGCGCACCAGTGGTTGAACACGCCCGACAGCGACAACTCCAGCTATCTCGATAGCCAGGCGATGGGTCCCGGCTATTCATTTACTACCGAGATCGCGCACGGCGGCTCCGGCAACCGGAACAAGACGCCGGGCGACTCGATCTTCCACTGCCACTTCTACCCGCACTTCGCCCAGGGCATGTGGGAAATGTGGCGCACGCACGACGTCTTCGAAGAGGGTACGCAACTCGACGGCGATGGCCGCCCGGCAGACGGAGCGCGCGCTTTGCCTGACGGAGAGATTGCCAAGGGCACTCCGATTCCCGGCCTCGTGCCGCTTCCAACTATCGCAATGGCTCCAATGCCGACCGCGGAGTTCAAAGGTTATCCGTTCTACATTCCGGGAGTCGCCGGACACCGTCCGCCGCACCCACCGCTCGACACGATCGACGACGGTGGTCTACCGCGTCACATCATCGTCGGCGGTGAGGCGGAGAGCGTCGAAACGCGTCTCGACTTCAACAAGGAAATTCTCGTTGCCGATGCGAAGGCTCTTCCCGAGACGGGAACGCCGGAAGAAGTCGTGGCAATGAACTTCCACGCGCAGAAGAGCGTCTCGAGTTTCCGTCCTGACGGCACTGCAGCGAACTTTGTTCTCAACGGTCTTCCACCCAAACCGGGTGCACCGTTTGCCGATCCATGCCGCGACGACGCAGGTAACGCTGCTGGTCGCCCGCGTCTGTACAAAGGCGCTGCGATTCAACTCGATCTCAAGTTGAACAAAGCAGGCTGGCACTTCCCGCAATCACGCATCCTGACGTTGTGGGATGACGTTGCTCCGACACTCGCAGGCACACGCGCACCGGAACCGTTGTTCTTCCGCGCAAACACCAACGACTGTATAACGTTCCAGCACACAAACCTGACACCGCACATCTACGAGCTCGACGATTTCCAGGTGCGCACGCCGACCGACATCATGGGTCAGCACATTCACCTCGTGAAGTTTGACGTGACCTCTTCGGACGGCGCGGGTAATGGTTTCAACTATGAAGACGGCACGTTCGCGCCGGGTGAAGTTCTCGAGCGCATCCATGCCATCAACGCCGCCGGTGGCTTGCAGTCCTTCAACAGCACGACGAAGACGCAGCTCGAACCGAAGGCGCACCCGTTCTTCGGCACTCTCGGTGCACAGACGACCGTGCAGCGTTGGTTCGCCGATCCGACTTTGAACCTGGCGGGCAAAGATCGCACGCTCGGTACAGTCTTCTCGCACGATCACTTTGGACCTTCGACGCACCAGCAGGCTGGTCTCTACGCCGGTCTCGTAACGGAGCCTGAAGGTTCTATCTGGAAACACAACGAAACCGGCCAGGTGCTCGGCGGACGTTTCGACGGTGGTCCAACGACGTGGCAGGCGGTTATTCAAACGCCGAACGCCGCGGACAGCTATCGCGAATTCCTGATCGAGTTTGCTGACTACACGCTCGCTTACAAAGCCGGCGGTGGCGTCAACGGCGCGGGCCATCCGATCCCGGATCCGGCCAACGCCATCAACCCGCCGGCGAGGGAAGAAGCGAATCTACCGATCAACATCAAGAAGGCGGAGGAGTGTCCGGGTGGCGTGCCGCTCCCATGTCCGGAAGCAGTCTCGGCTGCTGACCCAGGCACGATGACGGTCAACTACCGCAACGAGCCTGTCGCATTACGCGTGCAGGATCCAGGAACGAACACACAGGCCGCGGGCGACGCGGGCGATCTCTCGCACGTTTACCGTTCAGACGTCACACGTGCGAACCCCGAACTGAACCAGCAGCCCGGCTTCTATCCGGCGCTAACAGGCGGTCTTCAGGGTGGCGATCCGTTTACTCCGCTGATGCGTGCATACGAGGCTGACAAGGTGCAGATTCGCATCCTCGTCGGTGCTCACGAGGAAAGTCACAACTTCAACGTCCACGGTCAGAAGTGGCTCTTTGAACGCTCCGATCCGAATTCGGGTTACCGCAATTCGCAGTCGATGGGTATCTCTGAGCACTTCGAGTTCGAACTGCCGAGTATCGCGGCGATCAAAGGCAACATTCCGTTCGCGGATTACATGTACCAGCCGGGCGGTTCCGTGGATAACCAGTGGAACGGCACATGGGGACTCTTGCGCGCCTACAATGGCGGGCTCGGTCTCCAGCCCAATCTGGTTGACGTTGCCCAACAACCCGAAGGGTAAGGCGAAGGCTCCTGTCAACGGCAACGACTTCAGCGCTATGTGCCCGAAGACTGCGCCGAGCCGCAAAATCGGCGTGACGGCGGTAGCCGCAAAAGATGTGCTGCCTAATGGAACGCTTGTTTACAACAATCGCCCCAACAACGGCGGCATCCTGCACGATCCGACCGCGATTCTCTACGTTCGCAGCACGGACATAGACGCGAAGACCGGCAAGCTCAGGAGCGGTGTTCCTGTCGAGCCGCTCGTGGTGAGAGCCAATGCCGGCGACTGTATCGAGTTCAAGTTGACAAACAACTTGCCCGCGAATCTCGCCGACCTGGCCGGCTGGAATACGCTGCCCATGATCGTCGAAGGGTTTAACGCGAATCAGGTGAAGCCTTCCAATCAGGTCGGCCTCCACCCGCAACTCGTTGCTTACGACGTGACGGATAGCGACGGCGCAAACGTCGGAATGAACGTCGCGAACAACATTGATCCGCTGACCGGACAAGGCGTGAAACAGACGGTCGCTCCTGGTCAGACGATCACGTACAAGTGGTACGCCGGCGACGTGCGCACGAATGGCACGACGCGTGTTGCCACACCGATCGAGTTTGGCGCGACCAACCTGATCTCGTCAGACCCGATCAAGCACTCGAACAAGGGCGCCATCGCTTCGCTCATCATCGAGCCGCAGGGCGCGACCTGGATTGAAGACACGAACTCGCGCGCGCAGGCCACCGTCAACAAGACCGACGGCACCTCGTTCCGAGAATTCGTCCTTCAGTTCCAGACCGACATCAACCTGCGTCGCGGTGATTTACAAGGTGATGCCGCCGCAGTTCCCAACGTAGCGAGAGAAGAGGATCCGGAAGACTCCGGTCAGAAGGCCCTCAACTATCGCACCGAACCGATGTGGAAGCGATTGGGCTACGAGCCCGACCTGCCACTCGAGCAGACTCGTGCATTTGACTACACCAACTCGCTCTCGAACGCGCAGGTTGGTGGCGATCCTGTAACTCCAATCTTCACGGCGAAAGCCGGAACGCCTGTCAGGTTCCGCGTGCTCAATTCCAAGGGTCACGCGCGCAACAACGTGTTCCAGGTTCACGGGCACATCTGGCAGCAGGAGCCATGGATTAACAACTCGACCCAGATCGGCAACAATCCACTCTCCGAGTGGAAGGGAGCCGAGCAGGGTCACGGTGCGTCAAATCACATGAACGTTGTTCCCGAGAACGGAGCCGGAGGCGCGCGTCGCGATTACAGGTGATTACCTGTACCGTACGCAGTCGTCCTTCCAGTTCGACAATGGACTGTGGGGCATCTTCCGCGTCACGCAGTAAACGACCGTAACAGACAGTTCAGCGCAGTTCGGCTTCGGTCGGGCTGCGCTGACTGTTTTAAAGCGCCTGAACTCACGGTGATCCATGCTGTGGCAATACTGCTTACGGATGTTCCACCACGGAACACACTTTTACGGATGGCTACGGCTGGATAGCGCTCGTGAGGCTAATTACATGGAGTTTCGTTCAAAGGCATGGTGCTTGCTGAAAGAAGGCGTCCGTCAAATCAATCTCAGACAAAAAGGAAACTATGAAATCAATGATGAAGAAAATTTCGTTCGCCGCCATCTTATTTGCGCTGGCTATGCTCGTAGCCGCTCCTGTGGCTCAGGCGACAACTATCACAGAAGTTCAGGCGATGATCGCATCCTTGAAATCAAAGACTGAGACCGTCGATATCACCGGCAAGAACGCCGAGACCAAAGATCGTCCGGGCCTGCTCGTCAAAATCAATGAAGCCAGCCTCAAACTGGACCAGGCCAAGTTTTGCGACTCGGTCGCGAAGCTCAACGACTTCAAGACCAATGTCAACCATCTCATCACTGTCGGCAGAATAAACCAGGACCCCGCTGCCGGCACGACCGGGCAGGAATTGCTGGCCGATGCGGACGCAATCATCGCAGCCCTTAACGAATTGCAGGTGCAGAGCACCGGCGCACCCTGCACTTTCTAGGAACTTTCGAAAAAAGCTGGATGCGTTCCCGGCGCGCATCGAGCGTTTCGGTCCTGCTTAACCCTACACACTAAATTTCACGGCATTCAGTTTTACGTTTCTGCATGTTAGTTCGCGCGTGCGTGTGCTGTGCGCCCGGACCCAGTTGAGGTGTGTTCACTCATGATGAAAATTGTCAGCTCTGCCGAAGAGCAAACGACGATGAAAACGATAGTTGAAACTATTTCCCCCGGCTTAAACCGACTTATCAGACCACTGACCTGACACTAACCAGCTTCCTGCGTTGTCGAGGCTTCGCAGATCGAGAACATCAAGCAGAACAACGGACGCACGCTTTTCATTTTTCAGGAGTCGCCGGAACTGCGCCGTGCGATTCTCGATTTCGCCAATGACGAGGTTGTGAATGTGCGGTCCTTCTGCAGCACGATGCGCGACTTGAAGGCGATAACCCGCGTGTTGATATTTTTCTTTGCAGCACTCGCGGGCGTAAACGCTGTCTCGGCCCAGACGAAAACTGCTCCACAGAAGATCGAGCGAGAAGGCGTCGAGATCGAGTTCACCATCGAGCCGATCAAAGAGCCAGGCAAGCCTTCCGAATTGATGGAGGCAAAAGAAGCTACTGTTCGTTTCACGATTAAAGACAAAGCGACTAAGACTCCGCTCTCCGGCGTGAAGCCATCGGTATGGCTGACACAGCGCGGAGAGAGCATAACCGATCACGGAGCAGTGCCGCGAGAAAGTGCAGTCGTTTCTTCAGGGCAGTCTTCGTTCACGCCCCGATGTAGATCTCAATGCGTACTACGTGCTCGCGCTGAATCAGGAGGCGAATATCTCGGTCATCGATCCGCTACTCGGTTTCGGATCGAGCAAGCTCTTGACGCTCGTGATGCTGAAGAGCCCTGGTGAAGACTGGGCGCAGAAGAGTAGCGACGAGAAACTTTTCGTCAGCATGCCGCACGTCAATCAGGTTGCTGTCGTTGACACCAACACGTGGAAAATCGTCGCCAACATCGACACCGGCACGAATCCAACGCGCGTCCGTTTGCAACCTGACGAACGTTACCTCTGGGTCGGTAACGACGGCGACGAGCAGAGTGGTGTGACTGTGATTGACACCACGACTCTCAAGGTCGTCGCGCGGGTGGCAACCGGAAAAGGGCATCACGAACTCGACTTCAGCAATGACAACCGGTTCGCGTTCATCACCAACCAGGCTGATGGCACGCTCTCGGTGATCGACATTCAGAAACTAAAGAAGGTCACGGATCTCAAGACAGGTGCTTCCGCCACTTCCATCGCCTTTTCGGCGCTCGGCAACGCACTCTATGTGGTGAACGCCGCGGAGGGAAGTATCACCGTCGTCGATGCGCGCAGCCAGCAAATCGCCACGCGTATTCAGACAAAGCCGGGCATTAAAAATTTGCGCTTCGCGCCGGGTGGCCGTTGGGGCTTCGTGCCGAATCCGACAGAGAACGTCGTTTACGTATTCGACGCCTCAACAAACCGTCTTGCTCACACGATCAGCGTTGACAAAGGTCCCGATCAGATCGCGTTCACCGACACGTTCGCCTACGTGCGATCGACCGGGTCGAATGAAGTGAGCATGATTCGCCTGAGCACGTTGGTGGGCCAGCCGGACATCGCTAAATTTCCCGGCGGCCAGGATGCGCCTGCGGCTGCTTCGATCGAGGCAAGCCTCGCCGACGTGATTGTGCCCGCGCCGGAAGGCGATTCAGTGCTGGTCGCGAATCCTTCTGACCGCGTCATCTATTACTACTCCGAGGGCATGGCTGCGCCGATGGGTAGTTTTCAGAATTACCGGCGCAAGCCTCGTGCGTTGATGGTCGTGGACCGTTCGCTGCGCGAGATTAGTTCCGGCGTTTACTCCACTACCACCAAACTGCCGAAGAGCGGTATGTACGACGTCGCGTTCCTGCTCGACTCGCCGCGGGTCACACACTGCTTCGAAGCAGAGGCGAAGCCGAATCCTGATGTCCGCAAAGAAAAACAGATCGCTCTCCGAGTCGAGTACTTGAACAAAGACAGGCAATTGCGCGCCGGTGAAAACTACAAACTCCGCTTCAAGCTCTTTGATACCGCGACGTCGAAGGTGAAGAGCGATTTGAAGGACGTGCGCGTGCTGACGTTTCTGGCGTCAGCCACCTGGCAGAAACGGGATTTTGCGCGTCCGGTCGGCGATGGAGTTTATGAAGCTCGACATAAAAGTTCCGCAAACGGGCTTGTATTTTGTGTTTGTCGAAAGCAAATCGCAGGGAGTGAATTTTAGACAACTGCCTTACCTGACACTTCAGACGGCAGCCGCTAGCGCGACCAACACGCCCGTTGAAGAGAGGAAACCGTAGCGGCGCGGAAGAAATTCTCTCGCAAAGGCGCAAAGACGCAAAGAAAACCTTCAGAAAACGCGGCAGCGCTTTGCGCCTTGCGCCTTTGCGAGAGAAATCTTAGGGCTAAGCAATGGGAGAACTATGAAACATCAAAATTTGAACACTCAATCTGCGCTTCTTAAACATCTGTCTCTCGCTCTCCTCCTTTGCATCCTGGGGTTGATCCCCACGCAGGCGCAGAACAGAGCGCCGCACCGTCATAAAACATCGCCGGCGAAGCGTGAAGCAAGGTCTACTCGTGTCCCATGCACGCAAGTGTGAAAGCGAAGAAGCCGGGCAGGTGTCCGAAGTGCGGCATGGATCTGCGCGCGGTTCGTCATGATGAACCGGCGGCCCAGGCAGTTACCGAAACAGCCGAGACCGGTCGATTATCGAAACTGAACATCCCCGATCTCGAAGTGTTGGACCAGAACGGACGGAAGATTCATTTCTACACGGACCTCGTAAAAGGCCAGACCGTCGCGATCAATTTTATTTTTACGACCTGCACGACCATCTGTCCGCCGCTCGGTGCGACGTTCGCACGCGTGCAGAAAGAGCTGGGCGACAAAGTGGGCCGGGACGTTCGCTTCATCTCCATCAGCGTCGATCCAGTGACCGACACACCCGAACGGCTCAAAGCCTGGGGCGCAAAATTTCGCGCCGGTGATGGGTGGACCTTCATCACCGGGAGTAAGCCGCAAGTTGACGAACTGCTGCGTGCTCTGGGCGCGTCTTCCGCGCGCCGCGAAGATCACTCGCCGACGATACTGATCGGCAATGACGCGAGCGGCAACTGGACGCGCACTTACGGTTTGGCGAAAGCAAGCCAGTTAGTGCAAATCATCGACGAGGCGATCACAGGCAAGATAACAACTACCACAGCGGAGACATCAAACTAATGGCACGACGAATTTTTATTACTCTTCTATTGTCGGCAGCGGTTTTTACGGCCACGCACAACTGCCTGGCCCAAACTCAAGCCGCGAAGCCGGCGCCGAAGACGCCACCGGCGCCGCACGATCATTCACACATGACCAAACCATCGGAAGAGGCTTCGCCCGCAAAGAAATATTTTACGGACGTCGAACTGCTCAATCAGAACGGTGAAAAGGTGCGCTTTTACAGTGACATACTCAAAGGCAAAACGGTCGTCGTCAACGCCTTCTTCACGACTTGCACCTCGGTCTGTCCGCCGATGAATCGCAATATGGAGAAGATTCAGGAAGTGCTGGGCGACCGCGTGGGCCGGGATGTCTTTCTCGTCTCAATCACGGTCGATCCCGAAGTTGATACGCCCGCGAAACTCAAAGACTACGCGCAGAAGTTTCACGCCAAGCCCGGCTGGGTTTTTCTGACCGGCAAGAAAGAGAATCTCGACTGGGCACTCTACAAACTGGGCCAGTACGTTGAGAACAAAGACGACCATAAAACGATTTTCATTATCGGCAACGAACCGACCGGTCTCTGGAAGAAAGCCTTTGGCATGGCCAACGTTGGAGAACTTGTGCAAGTGGTCCAAAGCGTCGTTAACGACAAAGGCCACGCCGGCGGTAAGTAGTCCTGATTTGAAATCATCTCTGCGTATCTCTGTGACCTCTGCGTTAAAAGGTGCGCTCGGTCACACTTAACGCAGAGGTCACAGAGATACGCAGAGAACACAGAGATGAACCTAAGCTGGAGTCTTCCAAGAAGATGAGTCAGAGAATACAGATCGTCGCGGTTACATTCCTCGCCGTCGTTGTTTCGTGCGTTGTTTGGACGACCGTCTCGCGCGCCCAGCAAACATCCACCCCTGAGCGTGGACTTACGCCAGCGGAACGACGCGGCAAACAGATCTACCTGCGAGGCGAAAGCCCTTCTGGAAAAGAGATCAAAGCGATGGTCGGAGAACTCGACCTGCCCGCGGCGACAGTGACCTGTGCAGGGTGTCACGGCCAGCGCGGTGAGGGCAAAACCGAGGGTGGCGTGACGGCGGGAAACCTGACCTGGTCCAATCTCGTCAAGACCTATGGCCACACGCATCCGTCGGGCCGCAAACATGGTCCATTCGATGAAAAGCTGTTTACACGCTCACTGGTCCAGGGTTTGGATCCGTCCGGAAACAAAATGGCCGTGGCGATGCCGCTCTTCGAGTTGGCGCCCGAAGACGTCGCCGACCTGATCGCATATCTCAAACGCATCGAGGCCGACCATGATCCGGGTCTCACGGAAACAAGCGTTAAGGTCGCCACCATCCTGCCGCAACAAGGCGCGCTGGCCGAGATTGGCGCAGCGATGAAGGACGTGCTCACTGCGTATTTCGCAAACGTCAACGATAAGGGCGGAATCTACAACCGCAGGATTGAGCTGGAAACGATCGAGACGGGAACCGACGCGGCTGGGACGGCGGCGAACGCCAGAAAGATTGTCCAAAGTGGTCAGGTTTTCGCGATGGTCAGCGGCCTCAGCGCGGGAGCTGATAAAGAGCTTGCCTCTTTAACGCAGGAGGCCGAGATACCTTTGATGGGGCCTTTGACGCTTCTGCCGCAAACCGGATTTGAGAAGAATCGCCACGTTTTCTACCTGCTGCCGGGTACGAGTGAGCAGGCGCGCGCGCTCGTAAACTTCGCCGCCCGCAGCAAACCGGAATTGAAAAAGTCGCGGCTCGCAATCGTCCACTCCGAAAACGAACTCTCCCTCGCGGCTGCCGCTGCGATCGAGGATCAGGCACGAAAGATCGAGTGGAATTCCGTCACTAAAAAAGCTTATTCGAACAAGCTGTTCGATGCGACGCGGATCGCGAGAGAGCTAAAAGGCGAAGGTGCGGAAGCTGTTTTCTTTTTTGGCGCGGGCGGTGACGACTCAGCTTTCATAAAGGCGGCGGACGCTGAGAATTGGACGCCAAATGTTTTTCTTCTCGGCGCCTTAGCGGGAAGAGATCTCGTCGCAACCATACCGTTGAGTTTCAAGGATCGTGTGTTCCTTTCGTTTCCGACGGTGCCGAGTGATGCGACGCCCGCAGGGTTGGCGGAATTGTACGCGCTGCAAAAGAAGTACAACTTCAAGCCGCGACATACTGCGTCGCAGTTGATGGCTTTCGCTGCCGCCAAAATTTTCACCGAGGCGCTACAGCGTGCCGGAAGAGATTTGAGTCGTGAAAAGCTGATCACGACACTTGAAGGCCTCTATGAATATGAGACGGGCGTGACGCCAAGCATTACGTTTGGACCAAACCGTCGGGTGGGGGCCATGGGAGGTTACGTCGTTTCACTTGACCCGGCAAAGAGGGAATTCGTCTCCGCCAGCGGTTGGGTGAAGAACAATTAATTCTGATACATGAAGGATGAAGAGTGGTTCTATGAAAAAAATTTTATTCGGTCTTCTTATGATGTTTATAGCCGGCGCGCCAGTCGCCGCGCAGACGGTCCAGCAATCCGGCCCCACTGAAACAAAGACTTCCCAGCTTGACTGCGGATGTGAGGATAAGCGACTTACGGACATACTCGGCGTGGTCAATGGAGTGAAGATCGCCAAACAGGATCTCAGTCCGGAAACGCTATCGCGTGTGGAACAGTTGCAGCGAGATGTCGTCGAGGCTCGGCAGCGCGAACTCGATCTACAGATCGATTCGCTATTGCTCGAAGCAGAGGCGAAGAAGCGCAAAGTTACTCCTTCGCAGGTAATCAAGGACGAAGTCATTGCGAAGGTGCAGGCGCCAACCGAAACGGAGGCGCAAACCTTTTACGATCAGAACAAGGCGCAGATCAAGGCCGAGTTCAAAGATGCGAAGGGCGACATTCAGAGATATCTCACTTTCCAGCGTCAACAGGAACTCGCCCGAAAGTTTGCCGACCGACTGCGTACTGCTGCTGACGTTAAAGTACTGGCCAAACCATCGGCGCCGCCGGTCAGCGAAGCAGATCGCGCGCGAGTTTTAGCAGTCGTGAATGGCAAACAGATCACGATGAATGATATCGAAACCAGCCTGCGGCCTTTGATCTTCAATGTGCAGGAACAGGTTTACTCACTTCGTAAGCAGGACCTCGACCTGAAAATCAATGACACGCTGCTCACGCAGGAAGCGCAGAAACGGCAGATCACGACGCGGGCGCTGCTGGAGTTGGAAGTCAACGCTAAAGTGCCGAGTGTAACAGAGGCGCAGGCGCAGGAATTTTATACGCAAAACAAAGATCGCATCAGCGGCGAGTTTGCGCAGACGAAAGATCAGATCGTTCAGTACATCCGGGAGAATAAGGAACAGGAAGCGACTCGCGCATTCGCCGACCAATTGCGGCGAGCGTCGACAGTCCAGGTCAACCTTACCGCACCGGAGTCGCCGGTCTTCGATATCTCGACCGACGATCAGCCGAGTAAGGGTAACGTTGACGCGTCAGTCACGATTGTCGAATTCACTGACTTTCAATGTCCGAGTTGCGCGCAGCAGCATCCGGTTATTGAGCGGATCGTGAACGAGTTTGGCGCCCGCGTGCGACTCGTCGTGCGCGACTTCCCACTTTCGCAGCACGCCCAGGCGGTAAAGGCTGCGGAAGCCGCCGAGGCCGCGCGTGAACAGGGCAAGTACTGGGAATATGCCGCAGTGCTTTTCCGTAACCAGTCTGCGCTCGAGGTCGATAAACTCCGGAAGTACGCGAGTGATCTGGGCCTGGACCGCGCTCGCTTCGATGCTTCGCTCGACAGCGGCAAGTTTATGGAGAAGGTTCAGCGCGATGTGTTAGACGGACAGAAACTCGGAGTCAACGGCACGCCGACACTTTACGTGAACGGCAAGCGCGTATCCGAGAAATCGTATGAAGGTCTCAAGGCGACTGTTGAGGCAGCACTACAAGCCACGGAAAAGAAGGAAAAAGGCACGGCCTCACGTTAGTGGGGCTTTGCATCTCTGTCCACAGCTTTGAAGAAGTAACGACGCGACTGTTGCATTATTGCAATTCGCCTCGCTGGTTGAACAACTCTTTCACAACGTCATCGCATGTAAGTGGTAACCAAAAGCGTTGAGCATAGCTGTGTAATGAATGAGACCACGGTTCAGTTTATACGCGTCCGGCTTGGGCCAGCGTGCCTCACTGAACGGTCTGTTTATTACATTCAAGGAAGGGAAGAGAAAGATGACGAAAATACTAAGAGCAATTGGTGCGGGAATGCTCTCTCTGGGACTGCTTTCATCAGTCACCACGACTATGGCAAAGCAGGACCAGGCTCAGCCAGCCCAGGAGACGAAGAAAAAAGAACACAAGATGGACACCACTACCATCAACGGAACTGTCGCAACAGTTACTGATTCGGCGGTAACGATCGTTGACGGTGAGAAAGCTGAGCACACTGTGGCTGTCACAAGCGAAACGAAAGTAACCAAGGCTGGAAAGGATGCCACGCTTGCGGATGTGAAAGCGAACGACGTTGTTGCAGTCGAAGCGAAGAAAGGCGACGGCAATACGTGGACGGCGCTTAAAATTTCGGTGACTTAAACCGTTGGAATAGTAATCTGACGTCAAGCTAACGTAGTTCTTAAATTGCAGCGGTTTCTCTGCGGTCTCTGCGTATCTCAGCGCGCTCTGCGTTTTAATTGCTATTCAACGCCGAGATCGCAGAGATACGCAGAGACCGCAGAGAAAAGATTTCAAATTTAGACACCACCCAAGCTAAGTAAACGACGAGTTGTGAAGATACACTTCACAGCTCGTCCTTTTCTGTTGCCCGAGGAAATAACTTCTCGTTCAAGCCAGGCTTTACGCGGCGAAAACCATGCCCACCTCGTAGGTGCCGGGCGTCGTGCGAAATGCGATATTGAGTCGATTCCAGCCGTTAATTGCTATGACGGCCAAAGTCAGATTTACCAACTCTGCTTCGCTGAACTGTGCCCGCGCCTGCTCGTAGACATCGTCAGGAACATCTTTGCCGCTGAGTGTCGTGACAGCCTCGGCCCATGCAAGTGCCGCGCGTTCACGCTCCGAATAAAACGGGCTCTCGCGCCATGCTTCGAGCACGTAAAGCCGTTGCTCAGTTTCGCCTTCTGCTCGTAAATCTTTCGAGTGCATATCAAGACAAAATGCACATCCGTTAATCTGCGAAACGCGAAAGTACACGAGATCGAGCAAGCGCTTCTCCAATCCGCTTTGTGACAGCGGCTTGTGCAAGCCGTACATCGCTTTCACCACATTTGGTGCCGTCGTTAAAAAATCCAATCTTGGTTTCATTGCCAACTCCTCTTCAATTGATAAGTCATGCGTTGCGATCACGTTCGTCTTGCAAACGAAATCGGCAGCAGCCACCACAGTATTATCCCTCTTTTAAGAAGACGAGCAACCGGTGAGTTTGTGACATTTAATTTTGCCGTGCCGACCTTGAAATAGCCCAAAGGAGAATAATCGACTGAATGATGGGCGGCACCGTTCGGAACAAAATGTCTCTCGAAACGAGTTGTGTAATGAGTTCACTTTCCGGGCCGGCGCCGGCGAGACGGCCCTGAATCGGGATCATTACGGTTGGTGTTGCTATCCAGGGAATCGCGGCGAGGACCACGGCGATCCAGACAACGAATCGCGGGACATTTGGTAAGCCACGAATAGCGACGATTAACGTTAGCACCAAACTGGAGATGCCGAGTGCGATAGCCACCGGCACCGTTCGTATAGCCGATGCTTGCTGAAACTCTCGGAACGCGTCTGGTGGAACAAACTCCCAGGTTGCGTAATGGACAAATGACATGCACACAGCGAAGCCGGACGAAACGCCGGCAAATAAAAGCGCAAGGATAGCTATATTCGTCTTCGACATTGACGCGTCATACATAGCCACCAGAAAGCACAAAAAGCACAATTACTAAAGGATTTGTGACTTATGTGCCTCTTGTGGCCCATCCTGCCCGGTATCAGCTTCACCGGCACCTCGTGGGATAAAGAGGACGGCTACGAAAGCTAGCGCGGTGTAACAGGTCATCAGCAGAAACAGGGCGCGATAGCCGTTGAGAAGATCGAAGAGACGGCCGTTTAAAGGATCGCCAATCGCACCACCCAACGCCATGCAAAGTAGAAACAGCGCTGCAAGGACCCCGCGAAGCTGACGCGGAACCGGTTCGACGAAGAGGGGATACGCGTTCACTGTCGGCAGCGCCCAACTCGCCGACGCGAGCGCGAGCAACGGTATCGCCTGATTTATTTCGGTGACCCGATCCAGCGCAAGCATGCACGCGGCCATCATCGCGAAGCCAATCAGTATGGTGTTCCGGCGTCCGATATAGACCCCAATAACACCGGCCGGGAGGGCGCCGATTACGCCGCCAATGGCCCAGGCGATGAATCCGATCGTCACGTCTTGCGGTTGAACATCGAAGCGCTCGACAGCATGTAACGCATACCACGTGGTGAAGCTTTGGAAAGTAAGCTGCAAGAGAAGCATCGCAACGATGATGGGTCGCATGCCCGGCACTACGCCGCGAACGGCAGACCATACTGCATCGACCATCGATCGAAAAGTTATTTCCGCTGACTCCGACTGGACCACTTTCGGTTCGCGCAGCCCGAGACTAAACAGGGCCGCAATAACGAGAATGCTGCCGCTCGCTATCAGAAATGCGGGCCGCATTCCGAGCACTCGGCCCAGCATCAGAAACGCGATCGCTCCGAAGCACATCTGGAACGTGATGGAGCCTGTTGCGAGCGACCGGTGACGCGACGGCACGAGATCCGCCACCAATGCCTGGAATGGCGAGCGTTGAATATTGATCCCGGAATGCAGCACGACGATCGCGCCGACAAGAAAAGGAAGTCCGAACGCAGCCGAGAATGGAAGCAGTGCCATGCCGAGCGATGACAGTACAAGCCCTCCGAGAACAATGGGCAACCGGCCGCGCCCGCGAGCCCTCGTGCGATCTGATGCTGGTCCAGCCCACGGCATAAGCAGGAGCAACAGGACATTGTCGATAGCCATGATGGCGCCGATGGCGGTGCGCTGATCGCCGAGGGCGTCGCGCACGAGTGGCGGGATGAAGGTGCTGAGTAGTGGTCCAGTGACGCCGGAAAATAGACCACCCAGTCCAATCAGCAGACACGCGCGGTATGGTATCCGTGATCTTCGACGGGCACCGCTGGTTTCATTTTGTGTTTGGACAGCGACTTCGGTCACTAGCTCTTCCCCGGTGAGTCTCACACCAAAAGCGAGAGTAAAATAACACGAATGACAAATTAGAGTGCGGAGAACGCCGTTGAGTGATCCAGTGCTAACTCTATTGAGTTAGTTTTCGCTCGCACCATTTAGGGTTTCGAGAGAACACCGCTGGTTATAAGGTGAGGCGTTTGCGAAAGCGATCCTCGAAGTTGATAATTTTTGAAACAACTCGGGTAAATGATTTTTCAGTTGAAGCGGCGAGTAGTTTTGACTTTCGATTCACGAATTAGTGCTACGACTCACGAGAGGCAACAGTTAGGAAGGGAGTAAGCGATGACTCAATCAGAAGTTAACCAATCACAGTGGAGCGACCAGGGCGACGCGGCCGCCGGACAGCAATCCGGCGTGCAACAGGTTGAGGTGGCCGTGCTCGCCGGCGGCTGCTTCTGGGGCGTCGAGGATCTTCTGCGTGATGTCCAGGGAGTAATCGACACCGAGGTCGGCTACACGGGCGGCCACCTCAAGAACCCGACGTATGACGACACGCACGACAGCAGGTCCGGACACGCTGAGGCGGTCCGTGTGACCTTCGACCCGTCGGTCCTGGGCTTTGAGGAGCTGCTCGAGCGCTGGTTTTTCCGGCTGCACGACCCGACTACGCTCAACCGCCAGGGCAACGACGTCGGAACGCAGTACCGCTCTGCGATTTTTCCGCAGACAGAGGAGCAGCGGGCGATCGCGGAACGCGTTATAGCGCGCGTTGAAGCGTCGGGGCGCTGGAAGCGGCCGGTTACCACGAGCATAGAACCCGCCGGCACCTGGTATAGCGCCGAGGATTACCACCAGGACTACCTGCGCAAGCACCCGGGCGGATACTCGTGTCATTACCTGCGCGATTAAGGATAGCCAGGAGTAGTGTTGAGCAAACGATGTCAACACATATACGGTCCTTGGAGTGCGGCGGCCTGGCGCCGCTTTGGCCTTGATAACTCAAGATCGGAACAAAGCGGCGCCAGGCCGCCGCACTCCAAGGAAGCACAAAAGTCAGGAAAGGTGGGTGGGCTTAAGTGCTGCTTTGCCTGAAAAGTGTTTCCAACTTTTGAGGCGAAGCTATACAGTGCTGTTAAATGTCAGTCAAAAGGAGAGTAGGAATGAATAACACATCGTCTACCGAAAGTTGCGCTCACACACCGTGTAAATGTCCGAGGTCCTCAGAGGATGAGTATTGCAGCACACATTGCAGGAATGCGGCCGGCGGCACCGAGACAAACTGTAGCTGCGGTCATCCTGAGTGTCTCTGACCTGAGCGTCTCATTGACTCTTCTTAACCCAAAACATGTCTCGCATCGTGTAAGTTGAGCGCGATCGGTCGGTCGTGTCTACGTAACGAGGAGAGATAAAAGAGGTGTGAGGCTCAAAATCCAAACGATTCTCGTCGAGTCTCTGTAGCTGTCCACCCTGAACGCGTGTCTTATAGGTTTTAACTGGTTGCCCGTTTGCTTTAACAACCAGGGCTATCTCACCGTTTAATTTGACGATGTCAGCCAGCGTGAGCCAGCGGTTCTTTGGAAGCGTCGGCATGTACAACTGGTGACGTTCGTAGAAATACCAATCGATCGTATCGGGAACCACCGGCCCACGACTCGCGGCGATTTCCTTTCCGTTGGCAATTACATGCACCGTGACCTTGGGCTGTTTCATACCGGGCGGTAATTCGCGCGTGCTCATCCACCAGTTGAATTCCAGGTGAGCGTTTGCGTCGTCGGTAATAGTGGAAAGGAATGCCAAATCTTTCCACGCGCCTTCACGCACAAATGTTTTGCCCGGATTAAAAGGGTCGCTGTTGACTTGCTCTTTTAGACTGAATGGAAGTTTGGTAATCGTCTCGTTTCCAATCTTTACGGCCATCACGAAATCACCGCTTTGTCCGACTCGTACATTTCCCGGGTTACCAGCCGCTGGACGAAAGAGTGCAAAAGCTGGGAAGTTCTCAAGCTTCTCGAGCCGGAGCGGAACGCTCGCAACAACTTCACCGCCCGGTTTTGTAATCACAAAAGTTGCGGGCTCATTACCGGCGGGCGGAAAAACAACCTCCAGTCCTTCAACTAAAAAACCGCCGTTCGCTTCGTAGAAGCGCATAGTCATGAGCGACTCATACTCAATCGCCGGTCGCTGTGTTTGCGCGAATGCGGCGCTTGTCGTTAAAAGCAGCAACGAAGTTAACGTGAAGAATTTTCGCATCAGTCTGATCATGTTTTCGCACCTCACGGTCAAAAGGGAAGATGTTGCAATCATATCATCATAAACGTCTTTATTTGCCGATCACGATCGGCGCGATACTAATCAAATCGAAGTAGTCATTGGAGATATATATGCTGATATGGACCAGGCATCTGTGTTTTCGTTGCGGTCATGAGGCGAAAATTTTCGTGAGCAAAAAATTCTTGCTGACAGATTTCTGATCCTATGTATAATGCCCCGCCGTCACTCAGGTTCATCCAATCGCCGTGACTCAAGTTTAAATAACTGAGTCAGCCCGCCGGCGCTTTGACGACGTCAAATTTCTTCGGCTCCCATAATACGCCCAGTACACCTCACGCGGAGTTAGCAATGCAATTCGTCTATCCATTTTCGACTCGTGTGTGGGCGTCTCCAGCTCTGCGCAAGTCATTAACTCACCGTTCAGCGAAGGAACAATCATGAGAAAATCTATGCGAAAGGTCATCAGCCTTGCAGCAGTCGCAGCCATTGCTCTGGCAGTCAATGTAATTGACAGCAAAAAAGCAGCCGCTTCGAGTGAGCCCGCCAGCCAGGTGATTTTCAGTGGTATCGGGGTCGCCAGACAGGGTTTTGTCAGCCGTGTTGGATTTTGGGTTTGGTGTGCGGCCGATGGAAACGGGCCTTACGCGCAGGCGCACGCTTGTGCCGGATCAGTTTATGTTTATCGCAACAACGTTACCGTGGGAGTTCAGGGTTTCATAACGGAAGAAGCGGATGGAACCTACACGATGCGTGTCTTTTCAAATCATCCCGGCGAGTTGTCGGCAACGCTGCACAACGTCGATCCGGATCCGCTTCAAGGTCCACAAAATACTGTCGAATTTGAAGTTGAGACGGAGGCAGGACTTTCAATTGGAGAATCGACAACCTCGATTGTGAATGTCACGGGGCTAGGAAACTAGCACAGGTGCGCTCATCGTTGCCCTTTCATTATGAATCGGAATTCCTGTTGACCGACATATACCCGGGGTGTAGTATACCGCCCCCTCGCGATTAGGTTTTTTGGTTTTGGAGGAATGTTTTTTTGCCAGTACCTCTAGCCTTATCTTGCACTCGACTCGCTCAAGGTGTAGGTAGCTACCGCCGCTTGGTCCAATACGATTTCCACTTCCCAGGAAATTGTCCGGCGAACCCCTTGAACGTACTGCTAGCCCAGCGCGGAACTGAAATTCATGCGTCCGCGAGCAATCCGAGTTTGCATAGTGCGCCGAAAGGCGCGCTAAAAAATTAATCTACGCCTCGCGACCGGAGGCTTTAACTTGTTCGGTGTTCGGGCGTTACAGGCCTTTTCGCTATCAGCGCGGAATAGGCCTAGTGGCAGCAATGACGGTAGTCTGTCCGCTGCAAAGTAATCTCTCCTTTCACTACCCTCCATCCTTTCTTTGTATGGTCACAACCAATCGAATACTTGAAAGTGACGCGGATCTGTGTGAAGCCAGAACCTATTGGCACAAGACGCTCAAGGGATTCATTGCTGCCACACCTCTCGGCGTTGAACAGAAAGAAATATCTCAACCCGACGAGAGGGTGGTCCATGGAAGCGTAAAGACACCCCTGCGTAAAGAAACAGCGAACGCACTGCGCAAGTTGGAATTGGACCGGGGGATCGACGTCGAGACTTTGATCCACGGCGCGTGGGCTGTCCTGTTGAGTCGTTATCTCGGCGAGACGGAAGTTTTGTTCGGTTCAATGCAGAAGATCGACGCTGTGGTGAAAGTTGAGGGGATCACCGACGCGACGAATTTACCTGTCCCGTTGAAGATTGAAGTCGACAGTGGCGCGCACGTCGACGACTGGATGAAGCGTCTCCAGGCGCAACTCACGGATCTTTCCCGCCATGGAAGCGTCTCACTGGGCCAACTGAAAACATGGGGCGCAATAATACCGGGGCACTCGCTCCTCGCGAGTAGCATCGTGTGCGGAGAGGCGGCCGATGCTCTGACACATCCTGAAGGCAGCGCAAGCTTACTTCAGTTGTGCGAAGAGATAAGCTGCCCCCTCGTCTTACTCGCGTTAACGCGTGAGCGGCTGGAACTGGAGCTGTTCTATCGCCAGGACCGCTTCTCTGAAGACGTCATTCAGCGGATGTCAGGACATTTGGTGACGTTACTGGAAGGCATCGTCGCTAATCCCGAGCAATGCCTCTCGGAATTGCCGCTCCTCACGGCGAGTGAGTTGCAACTGCTCGCTCAGTGGAATGATACAACGCGTAAATACCCACAGCAGGTCTGCATGCATGAGCTGTTCGAAAGACAGGCGGAGCGGACGCCTGAAGCTGCCGCGGTCTTGTTCCACGAAGCGCAGGTTTCTTATGGCGAACTCAACCGCCGAGCGAATCAGTTAGCAAATTACCTGCGGCGCGCGGGAGTTGGACCAGAGGTTCGTGTGGGCATCCTGCTGGAACGTTCAGTGGAGATGATCGTCAGCCTGCTAGGCGTGCTCAAAGCCGGCGGAGCCTACGTGCCTTTTGATCCTCAATATCCGGCGGAGCGTCTGGCTTTCATGATCGAGGATGCCGAGCTGGAAGTGCTGATTACGCAGGAAAGTCTGCGCGGACGCCTGGCAGATACCGCGGCAAGCAAGGTGATCGTGGTCGAGCAAGAGGCTTGGAACGGGGAATCGACTGCAAATGTTGAATCGGGAGTGAGGGAAGAGAACCTCGCGTATCTGATTTACACCTCAGGTTCCACTGGCCGTCCCAAAGGTGTGGCCATCGAACACCGTAATGCAGTGACACTCATTCATTGGGCTCGCGAAATATTTTCCGCCGACGAGTTGCAGGGCATGCTGGCGTCCACCTCGATCTGTTTTGATCTTTCGGTCTTTGAATTGTTCGTGCCGCTTAGCTGGGGTGGGCGGATCATTCTCGCGGCGCATCACCTCGCGCTTGCAAGTATGGCCCACCGAGCCGAGGTCCGCTTAATCAACACCGGACCATGCATTATTACCGAGCTACTACGCCTGCAGGCCATCCCGGCCGAGACGCGAGTCGTAAATCTCGCCGGCGAGGCTCTGCGACGGCCCTTGGTGGACCAGTTGTACGAACTTTCGACAATCGAGCGAGTGGTCAATCTTTACGGACCTTCCGAGGACACTACTTATTCGACCTGGGCCGTGATGCAACGCCGCGATGCGAGCCCGGTACCCATCGGGCGTCCAGTCGCAAATACCCGTGTCTATGTAGTTGATAAGCGAGGCTTGCCACTTCCGATTGGAGTGGCTGGTGAGCTGTGGCTGGGCGGTGAAGGAGTGGCGCGCGGATACTTCGGACGCGCAGTGTTGACTGCCGAGAAGTTCATACCTGACGGGCTGAGCGGCCAGAGGGGAGCGCGACTTTATCGGACAGGAGATCTCGTCCGATATCTGCCCGACGGCAATATCGAATACCTGGGACGGGTGGACCAACAAGTGAAGATTCGAGGCATTCGTGTCGAGCTGGGTGAGATCGAGGCCGCGCTCCTGGGGCATCCGTCGATTCAGGAAGCAGTGGTGCTGTTCAGAGAATATCGTCCGTCAGACAACCGCCTGGTAGCTTACGTCTCACCCGAGTGGAAGGATGTGCGGCAGCTAAACAAAGAACTGCAAAATTATCTGCGTGAAAAACTGCCGAAGTACATGGTACCCACCACCTTCGTAGCTCTTCCTGCCTTGCCGCTCAACCCGAATGGCAAAGTTGATCGAAAGGCCCTGCCGGTTACCGAGTTCGGGGATCAGAAAGTTGATTATGTAGCTCCGCGCACTCCGATCGAAGAATCGCTGGCGTCCATCTGGTCGGAAGTTCTGGGTTTGGACCATGTTGGAGTGGACGACGACTTCTTCAGTTTAGGAGGCCAATCGCTGCTCGCGACAATGGTTATTACCCGCGTGCGCCAGTCATTAAAAATCGAACTGCCGCAGCGCATCTTTTTTGAGGCCCCGACGGTAGCCAGGCTGGCGCAACGCGTCGAGGACATAAAACGCTGGGGCCATGGACTCAAAAGCAAAAGCAGGCACAAATGGGCAGGGCAAAAATCTGAATGAACTTTCAGCCGAGTGAGCGCGCGGCGCTCGTAATGCGCCTCAAGAAAAAACCGGCGGAGATAACACCCGAGCAGACAATTCCGCGTCGGAAAGATTCCGGCCCCGTTCCACTTTCCTTCGCCCAACAGCGGCTTTGGTTTATCGAACAACTAGGCGACAGCAACTACGTGGTTCCGGCTACATCGCGTTTGACTGGCAAGCTTGACGTGCGATGCTCTCGAACGCAGTCTCAATGAGATTGTGGCAAGGCATGAAGCGTTGCGGACGACTTTTACCAGCATCGACGGTCAGCCAATGCAGGTGATTGCACCGCGTCTTTCTTTGAACTTTGCCGGTGATCGATTTGAGCCGGTTTCCCGACGACGAGCGCGCTGTCGAGACGAGGCGGCTGCGAGAAGAAGCGTTGCGGCCTTTCAATCTGGAGCGTGGGCCGCTGTTTCGCGCCAGCCTGTTGCGAGTCTCGGAAGAGGAGCATTTGTTGTTGCTGGCGATGCACCACATCGTCTCCGACGGCTGGTCCCTCGGAGTGCTGATCGGTGAGTTGGCTGCGCTCTACGAAGATTTTGTCGCGGGTAAAAACCCAAGCCTGCCGGAGCTTCCGATTCAGTATGCTGACTTTGCCGTCTGGCAACGCGAGTGGTTGAGTGGCGAGGTGCTGCAGCGTCAATTGGCCTATTGGAAAGAGCAGTTGGCTGACAGTCCTCCCGTGCTTGAAATTCCGACTGACCGGCCACGACCGAGCAGTCCCGACGGGTGAAGGTTCTTTCCTGACTGCAGCAATCAGCCAGGAGTTAACGGAAGCGCTCAAAGAATTGAGCCGCCATGAAGGCGTGTCGCTTGTACATGACGTTGCTGGCGGCTTTCAAAATTCTTTTGGCCCGTTACGCGGGCCAGGATCAGATTGTAGTCGGCACTCCGATCGCCAACCGAAATCGGATGGATATCGAGAACCTGATCGGTTTCTTCGTCAATACGCTGGTGCTGCGAAGCAGACCTTTCGGGCAATCCACCTTTCAATGAATTGTTGAAGCACATCAGGGAGGTGACGCTCGGCGCGTTTCGCGCATCAGGACGTGCCGTTCGAGAAGCTCGTCGAGGAGTTGCAGCCCGAACGTGACATCAGCCGTACACCTCTCTTTCAGGTGATGTTTTCTCTTCAGAATGCTCCGATGCCACCGCTCGAGCTGGGCCAGGTGACAATGACACTGCTGCAGGATGACGGTACGACGTCGCAGTTCGATCTGACCCTCGACGTGGCCGAACAGGCAGTGGGCATGGAACTGCATATTGGAGTACAGCACGGAACTATTTGAACGCTCGACCGCCCAGCGCATCCTGACTCACTTCACAAATCTTTTGGAGAGTATCGTTGCCAACCCGCAACAGCGTGTCAGAGAACTGCCGCTGCTGAGTGAAGCCGAACGCGAACAGATTCTCGTCGAGTGGAACAAGACGGCGCTGCGACCGCGGCCAGGAACAATGCATTCATCAACTCTTTGAGGAGCAGGCCGAACGAACGCCCGGCGCAATCGCCGTCATTTTTGGTGAGCAGCGAATTACTTACGCGGAGTTGAACCGGCGCGCCAATCAGCTTGCGCATTATTTAAAGGAACTCAGGAGTTGGGCCTGAGACGCGAGTCGGTATTCTGCTGGAGCGATCAGTCGAGATGCCCATTGCGCTGTTGGCAGTGCTCAAAGCCGGCGGCGCGTATGTCGCGTTTGACCCGTCATATCCGGCGGAACGTTTGCGCTACATGCTTGAAGATTCGGACGTGTCGCTATTGCTCACTAAAGAGAGTGTGATCGCGGGCCAGCCGGAACTCAGCTCCCGTCTCATCTTTCTCGACGCCGAGCAGCATGTCGATTGCCGAGCAGGATTCGCGGAATGTGCAGAGCGGCGCCGAGTCTTCGAACCTTGCTTACCTGGTCTATACCTCAGGATCGACCGGGCAGGCCAAAAGGAATCCTGATCGAACATCGCTCACTCGTCAACGCCAGTTACGCCTTCATCAACAATCACGGAATGACCGAGCAGCGATCGTCTCTTGCAATTCGCTTCATTGAGCTTCGACGTGGCGGCTGAAGAGTTCTGCTCAGCCTGGTTGAGCGGCGCATGCGTCGTCATGAGACCCGAAGCGGTGATGTCACACGCGGAATTCGTGTCCCTCTTGCAGCGGGAAAAAGTGACGCTCGTGAATTTGCCGGCGTCATTCTGGTCGGAATGGCTGACGGCGATCGCCGACAACGGACTCGAGATACCGGACTACGTTGCGCCGCGTGATCGTGGGAAACGAAAAGACCCTGGAAGAGACACTCGCGAAGTGGCAACGGCTCATGGGACAGAAGGTCGAATGGTGCAATGCCTATGGACCAAGTGAGACAACCATAACTGCCAGCAACTATGATCCGTCGGGTACGGACTGGGCGCGCGAAGAAAAACGCACCGTGCCGATTGGACGGCCGTCGATGAACGTGGAAATGTACGTGCTGGATCCTGCCCAACAGCCTGTGCCGACGGGCGTGATCGGCGAGTTATACATCGGCGGCACGGGCGTCGGACGCGGGTATCACAAACAACCGGCGCTAACCGCGGAGCGTTTCATTCCTCATCCTTACAGCCGGAGTGGTGGTGAGCGTCTTTATCGAACCGGAGACATGGCCCGGTACCGGGCGGATGGAAATCTCGAGTTTCTGGGTCGCGTGGACGAGCAGGTCAAAATTAGAGGATTCCGCATTGAAGTCGGAGAAGTTGAAGCCGTGCTGGCCCAATACGCGAGCGTTCGGGAAAGCATTGTCGTTGCGCGTGAGGATGGGCGGGGCGGTCACCGGCTGATTGCTTACGTGGTCGGGAGTAACGGCGGAATCAAGACTGAAGAACTGCGCAGCTATTTGAAGCAGAGGTTATTGGAGTACATGGTTCCTTCCAGCTTTGTGATGATGGATGCGTTACCTCGTACACCCAACGGGAAAATCGATCGCCGCAACCTGCCCGATGCCGGGGACGCACGTGAAGAGGCAAACGAGCTTTACATCGCAGCCGCGCTCGGGGATTGAGCGCGCGATTGCAAACATCTGGCAGGAAGTGCTCAAGGTGGAGAAGGTCGGGATTAATGACAACTTTTTTGGTCTGGGCGGACATTCGCTGCTGCTGGTCCATGCGCAAAGTAAGGTAACCGAGGCTTTGAGAGTGAAGGTTTCGATGGTGGAGATGTTCAAGTATCCGACGATAAGCGCGTTAGCCGAACATTTGAGCAGGAAACAGGATTCGATCCCTGCGGCTCCGTTGCCGCGAAACCAGGCTGAGACGCGCATCGAGGCCATGAACCGTCAGCGCCAATTGCGGCAAAGAGCAAACAGAGAAGCAAGATAAGCCACATGCAGTAGCCACAAAAAGGCACAAAAGACACAAAACAAAACCAAAGCACAAAGCACTAAGCACAAAGACCAAAGACCAAAGACCAAAGACCAAAGACAACAAGACACAATGGATGCTCAGATGAATACACTTGACGACCACACTGCATCAGAGGTCGCCGTAATCGGTTTCGCGGGTCGCTTTCCGCGGGCTCGGAATACTGACGAGTTCTGGCAGAACCTTCGTGACGGCGTGGAGGCTATCTCCTTTTTCAACCGCGAAGAACTGCTCGCTTCAGGACTGGAACCCGAAGAGGTTGACGCTCCCGAATACGTGCCTGCAAAAGCGATTGTGGAAGACGTCGAGTTATTTGACGCCGCCTTCTTCGACTATAGTCCGCGCGAAGCTGAGATGCTCGATCCGCAACATCGAATAGTGCTCGAATGCGCAGTTGAAGCTTTCGAGCATGCCGGGTACGACCCGGAAAGGTTCAAGGGTCGTGTCGGCGTTTACGCAGGAGTCAGCGCGGGGAGTTACCTGGACGTCAATTTGTCTTCGCATGCGGACTTGATCGATCGCGTTGGCGCTTACCAGGTTGACATCGGCAATCATGGAGAGTTTGTTCCCACTACAATCTCGTTCAAGCTGAATCTCAAAGGCCCAAGTATCAATATCCAGACGGCCTGCTCAACATCGCTCGTCGCCGTACACGTTGCCTGCCAGAGTTTGCTTAACGGCGAGTGTGACATGGCGCTTGCAGGTGGAGGCTCGATCACGTTTCCGCATAAGCAGGGCCACTTCTATCAGGAGGAAGGAATTCTTTCTCCCGACGGCCACTGCCGCGCGTTTGACGCCGATGCACGTGGGACGGTTGGAGGCGAGGGCGCCGCCCTGGTTGTATTGAAGCGTCTGGTCGACGCGCTCGAGGATGGCGATACGATTCATGCGGTGATCAAGGGCTCCGCGGTTAACAACGATGGGTCAGTCAAAATCGGTTATACCGCGCCGAGTGTAAACGGTCAGGCGGAGGTCATCGGCGACGCACTCGCGATGGCGGGCGTCAGTGCTGATTCAATCAGTTACATCGAAGCCCACGGAACGGGAACCGCACTCGGCGATCCGGTTGAAGTGGCTGCCCTCACACAAGCTTTTCACGCTGACACGCAGATGAAAAGTTTTTGCGCACTCGGATCGGTGAAAAGCAACATTGGCCATCTCGACGCGGCGGCGGGTGTAGCTGGATTGATCAAGACAATTCTGGCTCTCAAACACGCTCAACTTCCTCCGAGCCTTCACTACGAGCGTCCTAATCCCAAAATCGATTTCGCTGCCGGCCCTTTCTTCGTCAACGACAGGCTCGTCGATTGGAAACAAGGCGAGACGCCGCGGCGCGCGGGAGTTAGTTCATTCGGTATCGGTGGGACCAACGCACACGTCGTCGTGGAAGAAGCGCCGCTGCGCGAACCCTCGACTGCGCCGAACCGTCCGCTTCATTTGTTGTTGCTCTCGGCGAAAACCGGCTCGGCGCTGAATGAGGCTACGGCAAATCTTACGGACTACTTGAAACGCAACGACAAAGTCGATCTGGCAGACGTCGCTTACACGTTGCAGGTCGGGCGCCGAGAGTTCGGTCACCGGCGCGCCCTGGTTTGTAAGGACCGGGCAGACGCGTTGGCTGCGCTCGAACAGCCGGATGCTTCGCGGCTGTTGACACTGTTTCAGGAACCCAGGCATCGGCCCGTAGTTTTTATGTTTCCGGGCCAGGGCAGCCAGTACTCGGGAATGGCGCGTGAGCTTTATCGAACTGAGCCGGTGTTTCGTGAGCACGTCGACTTTTGCGCCGAACGATTGACTTCGTATTTGAATCTTGATTTGCGTGAGGTGCTTTATCCGAACGAAGCGGCAGGAGGCGGAAGCCGGCCGGTTGCTGGACCAGACTTTCATCACTCAACCGGCGCTCTTCTGTATCGAATATGCATTGGCCCAACTCTGGATGAGTTGGGGTGTCAGCCCCACTGCAATGATTGGTCATAGTATCGGCGAGTATGTAGCGGCGTGTCTGGCCGGAGTTTTCTCGCTCGAGGATGCGCTTGGGTTGGTGGCCACACGCGGACAACTGATGCAGAGTTTGCCTGTCGGGCGCGATGCTTGCCGTCATGCTCTCCGAAAAAGAAACACGTGCACTGCTGCGCAACGGTCTCGCGCTGGCGGCAGTTAACGGTGCAAAGACCTGCGTAGTTTCCGGTGCAAGTGATGCGATCCGGACGCTCCACGATCAGCTCAAACAGCAGGACGTCTATTCGCAACTCCTGCATACCTCCCACGCGTTTCACTCTGAAATGATGGAGCCGATCCTCGAAGCGTTTAGCGAATCGTGTAAGAAAAGTAAAACTCAACGCACCGGCGATTCCTTTTCTGTCCAACGTTACGGGCGCATGGATAACGCCTGCGCAGGCAACGGATCGCGACGTACTGGTCCAGCCACCTGCGCCAGACGGTGCGCTTCGCTGATGGACTCGGTGAATTACTAAAGGATTCGGAAAGAATCTTGTTGGAAGTGGGGCCCGGACAAACATTGAGCGCCCTGGTAAAACAGCACGCCTCACAACTCGGAAATCAGATTGTAATCAACTCGTTGCCGCGACCGCGTGATGGGCACTCGGAGATCGAGTTTCTGTTGACGAGTGTGGCCAGGTTCTGGCTGGCCGGTGGGCAAATCGATTGGGACGGATTTTATGCGAGCGAGCAGCGACGCCGCATTCCTTTGCCAACCTATCCTTTCGAACGGCAGCGTTACTATCTCGACGCCCGGCGAATCGCAAGCCTACAGCAAAACGCACGCGCCTCTTCATTCGGAAGGAAGGCTGACATAGCCGGCTGGTTTTACCTTCCTTCATGGCGACAATGCGATCTGCTGCGACTCACGAAACTCGAGAAGCCGGCTCGAAACAATCGCATGCGGTTAGATGTTATGTGACGATAAGCGGAGATAGGCGACGCACTGGTCCAACAGCTAAGACGACGAGGCGAAGAAGTTGTCGTCGTGCATGCAGGAGAACAGTTGAGACGCATCGGACGATCTTGACTACACAATCAATCCCGGGGAGAAGGAGCATTATGATGCTTTGATAAAGGAGTTGGCTTCGCAGGGAATAACCTTCACGCAGGTGATTCACTTATGGAGCCTGACGTCTGCCGAGAACGGCGTTGAGAGTTTTGAAAGGGCCCAGGAGCTGGGGTTGTACAGTCTTGTCTATTTGACGCAGGTGCTCTCTGATAGATCTCTCACCAACTCATTACAGCTCGTGGTGGTGACTGACAGCGTGCATGAAGTGAATGGCGTCGAGTCTCTTCGTGCGGAGCAGTCGACCATACTCGGCGCCTGTAAAGTCATCCCGCAGGAGTGTCCCGGAAATAACGTGTCGCAGCATCGACGTGGTTTTGTCTCCCACACAGGACGACATGCCCACGCAAGTGGTTGAACAGCTTCTTCATGAGTTGACTGAAAATGTCTCGGATCGCGTGGTGGCTTATCGTGGCCGGCATCGCTGGGTCCAAAGCTTCGAGCCCGTGCGAGTAGAGAAGGGAATCGGAGCGGCGTCGCGGCTCAGGGAAGGCGGAGTCTATTTCATTACCGGTGGCTTGGGAGCGGTTGGCTCGGTCCTGGCCCAACACTGGCGCTGACTCGCAACGCTAAGTTGGCGTTGCTGGGACGCAGCGGTTTGCCGCCGAAAGCGGAGTGGCCGGCGTGGCTCGAGCAGCATGACGACGGATGATGATGTAAGCGACAAGATAAGAAAGGTCCAGCGAGTTGGAAGCACTGGGCGCTGAAGTTCTTCTTTTACGTGCCGACGTAACGAACGAAGAGCAGATGTTGGCCGCGATAGCTCGCACGGTGGAGCAGTTCGGGCGCATTGACGGCGTCATTTATGGCGCGGCAGCCGAGATAAACGCGGACAAAGATATTAGAGAGATGACGCCGGCAGATTGTAAGCGCCAGTTTCAAACCAAAGTGACGGGCCTGATGGTCTTGGAAAAAGTTTTAGAAGGAACAGACCACGACTTCTGTTTAATACTCTCATCTCTTTCGACGGTCCTCGGCGGTATGACGTATCGGGGCCTACGCCGCCGCGAATTTCTTCATGGATACATTCGTGCGGAAGCACAATCAGACGCATCCCGAAACATGGATGACTGTCAACTGGGACGCGTGGGATGTTGATCAGGAGGTGCCGGAGGTGGCGAGACTTCGCGCAGAAGACTATCCGGCGATCTATCCGGAAGAGGGAGGCGAGGCATTGGACCGCGTCATGTCGATAGGTCCCGTCACCCAGGTGCTGGTGTCTACTTCAGACCTGTCCGCACGTCTCGATCATTGGGTGACGTTTTCCGATGCGCCGGAGACGGTGGAGATCAAGGAAGCCGCGACTCGTCATCCACGACCAATCTTACTCGAGCCTTACGTTGCTCCGAGCAATGAGCTCGAGGAGGACCTGGCGAATACGTGGCAGGAGTTGCTGGGCATCGAGCAAGTCGGTATTAACGACAACTTCTTCGAGTTGGGCGGCCACTCGTTGCTGGCAACCATGGTGATGTCTCGTCTCCGTAAAGAGTTTGGGGTGGAATTATCGTTGCGCAGCTTTTTTGAATCTCCCACGGTCAGCGGGTTGTCGTTAATAATCGCGCAGCGCGTGATTGAAGATCAGGACGAACAGAGTATCGCGCGACTATTGGATTCCACGCCGAGTGAATTGCTCTCACAGCAGAAGTCAGCCTGAGATTTGTTTCATTTTCCATTTTCCATTTTGGAGTGCGGCGGCTTGACGCCGCTTTAGTCTCGAACACACACATTTCCGAACAAAGTGGCGTCAAGCCGCCGCACTCCAAAATGGAAAATGATAAAGTTTCCACGCGCCTGGCGTCGCTGACTCCGGAAGAGCGCGCGTCGCTCGTCATGCAGCTCAAGCGCAAAACTCAACGCGCCGAGAAAGCTGTAGACCAGACGATTCCCCGTCTTGAAAACACGGCGGATGCGCCACTCTCGTTTGCTCAGCAGCGACTATGGTTTCTTCATCAGCTTGAACCCGGCAATACGGCTTATCACCTGCCCCTCTACTACCGACTCGATGGACCACTGGACGTCGCGGCGTTCGAGAGAAGTCTTAACGAGATTGTCCGCCGGCATGAAGTGCTGCGGACGATTTTCAGGGAGAACAACGGCGCGGCCGTACAAATCGTCCTCCCTTCATTACGCGTCGAGTTGCCGTTGATCGACTTGAGTGCACTCTCCGACGGCGAAGCCGCGCGGCGAGATTGAGCGTCTGATCGAAGCCGAAGTCGGCAGTGCCTTTCAGTTTGGAGGATGGGCCACTACTGCGAGCGAAGCTCCTGAAGGTGTCTGAGGATGAGCACGGGTTCCTGCTGGTTATCCATCACATCGTCACGGATGGCTGGTCCATGGACATATTCATCGCCGAACTAAGCGCGCTTTACGAGGCGTTCTCGGCAGGTGAGCCTTCTCCGCTTGAAGAACTCTCCGCTGCAATACAAGGACTTTGCCGCCTGGCAGCGCGAGTCGTTTACAGGAAAAAGGTTGGGGGAGCAACTGGCTTATTGGAAGGAGCAGTTAAGCGGAGACTGCCAGTTCTCGAGCTCCCCACCGATCATCCGCGCCCCTCGCGCATGACTTACGCCGGCGCCGACGAGTGGTTCGACGTAACGCAAAGTCTGACGGAGAAGCTAAACGAGTTGAGTCACCGTGAAGGCGCGACTCTGTTCATGACTCTACTGGCTGCGTGGTTGACTTTGCTGCACAGGTATACGGGTCAGACGGATATCCTCCTGGGTACAGCCATCGCCGGCCGCAATCGCAGAGAGATCGAAAACCTCATCGGATTTTTTATTAATACATCAGTGCTGCGCACAGACTTGTCCGGTAATCCGACTTTTCGCGAGTTGCTCGCTCGCGTGCGTGATGTTGCGCTCGGCGCTTACGAGCATCAGGACCTGCCATTCGAAAAACTCGTCGAAGAGTTGCAGCCTGAACGCGACGCGAGCCGGCCGCCTTTCTTTCAAGTGATGTTCAACTTGCAGACCGCACAACTCCAGGAAGCAGACAAAGCGCAACTTGAAGATAGCGCCGCAGGACATCGGCAACCAGACCAGGTTCGATCTGGAGTTTCATTTGTGGGTCGTGCCGGAAGGCCTCGCCGGCCCGTTGCTCTACAACACGGATCTATTCGAGAGAGCAACGATCGAGCGAATGCTGGTCCACTTTCAGACACTGCTGGAAGGAATTGTCGCCAACCCGGATGCACGGCTGTCCGAGTTATCACTGTTGACGAGGGAAGAGCGAACGCAGCTGCGGGAATGGAGCACGAGCAGGAGCGAATACGAGCGAGATCAATGTGTGCAGCAGTTGGTGGAAGTCCAGGCGGCGCGTCATCCGGAACGGATCGCGGTAGTTTATGGCGCGCAGCAGCTCAGCTATGGCGAGTTGGACCAGAGAGCCAATCAATTAGCGCATTACCTGCGCGCGCGTGGAGTTAGTGCGGAGGTACGAGTAGGTGTTTTGCTTGAGCCGTCGCCGGAGTTGATCGTCGCGTTGCTTGGGATCCTTAAAGCGGGTGGAGCTTATGTGCCGTTGGATAGTGATTATCCGAAACAGCGATTGCAGTTCATGCTGGAAGATGCCGGGGTGAGGTTGGTGTTGACGGTGCGAGGACAGTTGGAGTTGGGAGAGGCCGAAGAGAGTAGCGAGGTTGTTTATCTGGATGAGGATTGGACCGTGAGCCGGAGAAAGCCGCGAGAACCCGGAGACAGTGACGAGCGCTGAGAACCTGGCTTACGTGATGTACACGTCCGGATCGACCGGGCTGCCGAAAGGCGTGGGAGTGACGCACCGCGCGATCAACCGCCTCGTGCGAAATACGAATTACGTGCAGTTGGACCACAACGATCGGATAGCGCAAGTGTCGAATGTGTCATTTGACGCGGCGACGTTTGAGATCTGGGGAGCACTCGCGAACGGCGGCACGCTCGTTGGGCTCGCGAAAGAAACAGTGCTGTCGCCGCTGGAGTTGAAGAGTGAGATCGCAAAGCAGCAAATCAGTGCGATGTTTTTGACCTGCGCGCTCTTCAATCAGATGGCGCAGGCCGAACCGGACGCGTTCGCGCCAATGCGATACGTCTTGTTTGGCGGGGAAGCCAGTGACGCACAATCAGTGAAGCGCGTGTTGGAGCCAGGGCAAACCGAAGCACCTGCTGAACGCCTATGGTCCAACGGAAGCAACCACTTTCACGACCTGGTACGAAGTGAACGAAGTAGCAGCCGAAGCACGGACCGTGCCGATTGGGCGGCGCACTCGCAAACAGCGAGGTTTGGGTGTTGGACCAGCACGGGCAACTGGCGCCGGTCGGAGTAGTTGGCGAGCTATACATCGGCGGCGACGGGATCGCGCGTGAGTATCTGGGACGTCCGGAGTTGACGGCGGAGACGTTTGTGCCGCACCCGTACAGTAGTGAACCTGGGGCGCGGCTTTATCGCACGGGAGACCTGGTGCGTTATCTCGCCGACGGCAATCTCGACTTTCTCGAGCGCAAGGACCAGCAAGTGAAAGTGCGTGGATTTCGCATCGAGCCGGAAGAGATTGAGGCAGTGTTGCAGGAGCACCCGGCCATTCGTGAGAGTTTGGTGGTAGTTCGTGAAGACGTTCCGGGCGAAAAGGTTTTAGTGGCCTATGTCGTTGGGGATCCGGAATCTCAGGGCACTGACTGAAAATCAGCTCATCTCTCAACTACGAGATCGAGTGCGGGAGCGTCTGCCGCATTATTTCATGCCTTCAGCTTTTGTTGTGCTTGACAAACTGCCTCTTACCCTCAACGGCAAAATCGATCGACGCGCGTTGCCGCCGCCCGGCACTTCACGGGACGAAAACACGTTCACTCCGCCGCGCACTCCCGAGGAAGAGAAAATAGCTGAAATCTGGTCCGGCGTGCTTGACGTAAAACCGATTGGAGTGGACGACAACTTTTTTGACCTGGGTGGACATTCGTCTGTCTGCGACGCGAGTTGTCACGCGCATTCGCGAAGCTTTCGATATCACCCTGCCGCTACGCCTGTTATTTGATTCGCCGACGATTGCTGCCGTCGCCGAACATGTAAAGAACGCTCGGGAACAAGGCGAAGCGGCCCGCATCGCGGCAATGGTTGAGCAGCTATCTCACCTTTCAGACGAAGAAACGAAGGCGCTGCTGCAAGAGCAGTAACCCCACGGAGTTTTATTCCCCATGAGTGACATTGCAAAACAGATTACCGGGCTATCCGTTGAAAAGCGCCAGCTTCTCGAACGATACCTGAAAAGCGCCGGACTCAATCTGACCAACGCGATCATCATTCCCCAACGTCGAGATACCAACAGGTTTCCGCTTTCGTACGCGCAAGAGCGGTTGTGGTTCATGGACCAACTGGAGCCGAACCGGCCGCATCTACAACCTGCCGGACACACACTCCTTTAAAGGAACTCTCGATCTGCCGGCGCTGGAGCGCAGCCTGAGTGAGATGGTGCGGCGGCATGAGATTCTGCGGACCACGTTTGAACTGGTAGATGGCGCGCCCGTGCAGGTGATAGCGACGCCTACGCCGTTGCGGTTGGAAGTGGTTGATCTGAGTGGACTGGAAGCAGAGGCGCGTACGAGTGAAGCGCAGCGCCTGGCGAATGAAGAGGCGCAGCAACCATTCGATTTGAGTCGTGGCCCACTGTTGCGCATGCGGCTGCTGCGGTTGAGTGAAGCCGAGCACGTGTTGCTGTTGACGATGCACCACATCATCTCGGACGGCTGGTCGTTGGGAGTGTTGGGGCAGGAGTTGGCGACGCTGTACGAGGCGTACCAGGCAGGTGAGAGTTCGCCGTTGGCGGAGTTGGCGATTCAGTATGCGGACTTTGCGGTGTGGCAGCGGGAGTGGCTGCGCGGCGAGGTGCTGGAGAAACAACTGGAATACTGGCGCGAGCAGTTAGGCGGGGAGTTGCCGGTGCTGGAGTTGCCGACGGATCGGCCGCGGCCGGCGCGGCAGAGTTATCGGGGAGCGGCGGCCAACATCGAGGTGAGCGCGGAGGTGAGCGCGGCGGTTGAAGGAACTCGGGCGCGAAGGTGGGGCGACGTTGTTCATGACGTTGCTGGCGGCGTTCAAGGTGCTGCTGTGGCGCTACAGCGGGCAGGAAGAGATCCTGGTGGGGACGCCGATCGCGAATCGTAATCGCGGCGGAGACGGAAAACCTGATCGGGTTCTTCGTGAATACGCTGGTGCTGCGGACGCAGGTGAGTGGCGGCGAGAGTTTTCGGGAGTTGCTGGAGCAGGTGCGGGAGACGACGCTGGGAGCGTACGAGCATCAGGACGTGCCGTTTGAAAAGCTGGTGGAAGAGTTGCAGCCGGAACGGAGTCTCAGTCATCAGCCTTTGTTCCAGGTGTTGTTCACTCTACAGGAGGTAGGAGATCTGAAGCTGTCGGGGCTCGAATGGGGTTGGATGGATACGGACAGCGATATCGCCAAATTCGACTTGAGCTTTTTCATAAGCGAAACGGACAGCGGATTATATTGCTGGTTCGAGTACGACACAGATCTTTTTGAGAGCCGGACGATCGATCGAATGTTGCAGCACTACGTCAAAGTGCTCGAAGAAATTACTGCCAATCCCGCAAGCGCAGTTAACAAGTTGCCGCTGCTGACTGAAGAAGAGACGCGCAACTGCGAGAGTGGAACCAAACAGCAACCGAGTATGGGCGCGATCAATGTGTTCAGCAAATTGTGGAAGTGCAGGCGGCGCAGCAACCTGATGCAGGGGCGGTGGTATTTGGCAAGGAACAGATCAGTTATGCGGAGTTGAACCGCAGGGCTAACCAGTTAGCGCATTACCTGCGCGGGCATGGGGTTGGTTTGGAGACGCGAGTAGGAGTCTTGCTGGAGCGATCGGTGGAGTTCATCGTGGCGCTGCTCGGCATTCTCAAGGCGGGCGGAGCTTATGTGCCGCTTGATCGAGCGTATCCAAAGCAGCGTTTGCAGTTCATGCTTGAAGATGCGGGAGTGCGGTTGTTGTTGACGTCCCACGATCAGCCGGAAGTAACGACTGAGGAGACGGAGATTGTTTATCTGGACAGTGGCGCGGAGATGTTCGCCGGTGAAAGCGGGGATAACCCGGAGATTGTGACGAGGGCTGAGAACCTGGCTTACGTGATGTACACATCCGGATCGACCGGGCAGCCGAAAGGTGTCGGGGTGACGCATCGCGCAATCAACCGCCTCGTGCGAAATACGAATTACGTGCAGTTCCACAGCAGCGACCGCATTGCGCAGGGGTCGAATGCTTCATTCGATGCGGCGACGTTTGAGATCTGGGGCGCCCTGCTAAACGGCGCGTGTCTGGTAGTGCTGCCGAAAGAGACGGTGTTATCGCCGTTGGAGTTGAAACGCGCTATCGCGAAGCAGCAAATCAGTGTTCTGTTTTTGACGACTGCGCTCTTCAATCAGATGGCGCAGAGTGTGCCGGGTGCGTTCGCATCGCTGCGTTACCTGGTCTTTGGCGGGGAAGCCAGTGACGCGCAGTCAGTGAAGCGCGTGTTGGAGCATGGAAAACCGAAGCATGTGCTGAATGGATATGGGCCAACGGAGGCGACCACCTTCACGACCTGGTACGAAGCCAACGAAGTAGCAGCCGCGGCGCGGACGCTCCCGATTGGCCGAGCACTCGCGAACAGCGAGGTTTGGGTGTTGGACCAGCAGGGGCAACTGGCGCCGGTCGGAGTAGTTGGCGAGCTATACATCGGCGGCGATGGGATCGCGCGTGAGTATCTGGGGCGTCCGGAGCTGACCGCGGAGACGTTTGTGCCGCATCCGTACAGTAGTGAACCCGGGGCGCGGCTTTACCGCACGGGAGACCTGGTGCGTTATCTCGCGGACGGCAATCTGGAGTTTCTCAAGCGTATGGACCACCAGGTGAAGATACGTGGGTTCCGCGTCGAGTTGGGCGAGATCGAAGCCGCGCTCGATCAGTATTGGGCCATCTCGGAATCGGTTGTTATCGACAGTGATGACCTGGCTACCGGAACCCGGCTGATTGCTTATATCGTGCCTGAAGAGGGTGTCGAGCCGACGCCCAAGGAGTTGTATACCTTTCTCAAGGAAAAGATTCCTTCGTACATGATTCCTTCCGTGTTTGTCACGATTACGGAAGTGCCATTGACTCCCAACGGCAAAGTGAACCGGCGAGCAGTTGCCTTTACCGGCGATAGACGAAACCGAAGCGAACCTCAACTTTGTCGCTCCGCGGAGTCCCCTTGAGGAGATGCTGGCGGGAATCTGGCGTGAAACTCTCGGGATACCGCAAGTCGGAGTCGAATCCAACTTTTTTGATCTCGGCGGACACTCGCTGATGGCGACGCGAGTAGCGAGTCAGATACGTGAAAGGTGCGGCATCGAGTTGCCTTTGCGTGTGCTGTTCGAGTCCCCGACGATTGCCGAGCTGGCCCACCACATCGAGGCCGTACAGTCAAAAGATACGGAATTGGCACGGATCATGAACATGCTGGAAAGCATGGAAAGTATTTCGGAAGAGGAAGTAACCGCACTCCTGGCCCAAACAAAATCCAGAGATTACACAGATCAATCCCTGTAATTCGTCGACTACCAGCTTTGCACGTAAGCCAGTAAAGACTAGTGAACTCCCTGCTCCGTAGGAGCAGGATGTTTATAGCCACGAATCAAAATATGATTCGCTCCGGCAGGAGCGACATGTAACTCGAAACGAACAACCACATCGCGCTCCGTTGGAGCGCAACCTTAGAGCTAACAAGCTATAGACATGGTGCTCCTCCGGAGCACTCGGTGCCCGAAGCGGTTCAGCAAACCGATTTTGTGCAAAGCCTTGACCAACACAAAAACCAACAAACAACACAACAACACCAACAAATGAGCATTTTTGCCGAACGCATTGCGCGTCTCTCACCGAGGCGTCAGGAGCTACTCGCTCGATTTCTCGAGCAGCAGGAGCTCGACGTGTCTCGTTTAGTCATCACACCGCGTGAACGAGATTCTGACAACCTGCCCCTTTCGTACGCGCAGGAGCGGTTGTGGTTCATGGACCAGTTGGAGCCGAACCGCCCCATCTACAACATGCCTGATACGCACTCCTTTATAGGAGCAGTTGACCTGGCAGCGCTGGAGCGCAGCCTGAGCGAACTGGTGCGGCGGCATGAAATCCTGCGGACCACGTTTGAACTGGTGGATGGCGCGCCCGTGCAGGTGATAGCGGCGCCCACGCCGTTGCGGTTGGAAGTGGTTGATCTAAGCGGGCTGGAAGCAGAGGCGGGTGCGAGTGAAGCGCAGCGCCTGGCGGATGAAGAGGCGCAACAACCATTCGATTTGAGCCGTGGCCCACTGTTGCGCATGCGGCTGTTGCGGTTGAGTGAAGCCGAGCACGTGTTGCTGTTGACGATGCACCACATCATCTCGGACGGCTGGTCGTTGGGAGTGTTGGGGCAGGAGTTGGCGACGCTGTACGAGGCGTACCAGGCGGGCGAGAGTTCGCCGCTGGCGGAGTTGCCGATTCAGTATGCGGACTTTGCGGTGTGGCAGCGGGAGTGGCTGCGCGGCGAGGTGCTGGAGAAACAACTGGAATACTGGCGCGAGCAGTTAGGTGGGGAGTTGCCGGTGCTGGAGTTGCCGACGGATCGGCCGCGACCGGCGCGGCAGAGTTATCGCGGGGCGGCAGCCAACATCGAGGTGAGTGCGGAGGTGACGCGGCGGTTGAAGGAGACTCGGGCGCGAAGGTGGGGCGACGTTGTTCATGACGTTGCTGGCGGCGTTCAAGGTGCTGTTGTGGCGCTACAGCGGGCAGGAAGAGATCCTGGTGGGGACGCCGATCGCGAATCGTAATCGCGCGGAGACGGAAAACCTGATCGGGTTCTTCGTGAATACGCTGGTGCTGCGGACGCAGGTGAGTGGGCGGGAGAGTTTTCGGGAGTTGCTGGAGCAGGTGCGGGAGACGACGCTGGGAGCGTACGAGCATCAGGACGTGCCGTTTGAAAAGCTGGTGGAAGAGTTGCAGCCGGAACGGAGTCTCAGTCATCAGCCTTTATTCCAGGTCATGTTTGCGCTTGGCGATTGGGAAGGTTTGGAGTTGTCGGGACTTGAGTTGAGTTGGATGCAGACGGAGATCCATTTCGTCAAATTCGATATGACGCTGACGATGGCCGTCGACGAAGATCGCATCGCCGGCGCCCTCATCTATAACGTCGATCTTTTCGATGCGGCCACCATCAAGGGTATGGTGGACCAGTTTGAACTCGTGTTGGAAAGCATCGTCGCCAATCCGGACCAACCTCTCTCCGAGTTGCCACTGCTGACCACGGCGGAAGAGCAAACGCTCGCTGCCTGGAACGACACGAAAGCAGATTTCCCGCAACGGTGCCTCCCTGATCTGTTCCGGGAACAAGTCGCTCGCGCACCTGAAGCCGTGGCATTGGTGTTCAATGAAGAACGACTCAGCTACGAGGAACTCAATCGCCGATCCAACCAGTTAGCTCATCATCTGCGGAGTATCGGAGTTGGCCCGGAAGTCCTCGTCGGCATACTGCTCGAACGTTCGCTTGAATTGATCGTGGGAATACTCGGGGTGCTCAAAGCGGGCGGAGCGTTTGTCCCACTCGATCCCACGTATCCAAAGGAGCGGCTTCGTTTCATGCTCGACGATGCCGGCCTCTCGATTTTGCTTACGCAGCAGCAGTTGCTCTCCAGGTTGCCTGAAGATCGAGAGCTCAGAACGGTCTGTCTTGATTCTGATCCGGCCGCCAACCTGCCGGACGTGGAACTCGAGACTATCGCAACGCCGGATAATCTCGCTTACGTTATTTACACTTCCGGCTCGACGGGGCAGCCCAAGGGTGTGATGGTCCAACATCGAGGTGTGTCCAATCTTGCGTCTGCTCAGCGAGAGGCCTTCGACGTTTCAGCGAATAGCCGCGTGTTGCAATTCGCTTCGATCAGTTTTGACGCGGCCGTTTCCGAAATTTTCAAGACCCTCCTGACGGGAGCCACGCTCTGCCTCGCTCCTTCGGAGTCACTCCTACCCCTCGATCCGTTATTGAATCTCCTGCACACGCAGGCGATCACAACAGTCACCCTACCTCCATCGATCTGGGCGATTCTGCCTGCCGCAGATTTACCGGCGTTGCACACCGCGATCAGCGCCGGCGAGGCTTGCTCGTCACAAATTGCAGCGTTGTGGGGCGGCGACGGGCGCCGTTTTCTGAATGCTTATGGTCCAACTGAGGTAACGGTTTGTGCGACCATCAGTGATCCTCTTGACGGCAACAGCAGGCCGCCGATCGGACGGCCGATTGCGAACACTGAAGTTCATGTTCTGAACGCGGATCTGACGCCGGTGCCGATCGGAGTCGTCGGCGAGTTGTACGTAAGCGGAGTCGGACTGGCCCGCGGATACCTGGGCCGCGCGGCGCTGACAGCGGAACGATTTATTCCCAATCCATTTTCCGAGCGGCCCGGGAGCCGGCTTTATCGCACCGGAGACCTGGTGCGCTACCGGCGCGACGGCAATCTGGAATACACGGGTCGAATGGACCGGCAGGTAAAAGTCAGAGGTTTCCGGATCGAGCTGGGGGAGATCGAGACCGCTCTCGTCGAGCATCCATCGGTACGCGATGCTGTAGTCCTGGCGCGAGAAGACACGCCGGGTGACGTGCGGCTCGTAGCCTACCTGATCACTGAACCGGGAACGGCGGCGAACGTGGGCCAATGGCGCGCCTGGTTGAGCCAAAAACTGCCTGAATACATGCTGCCGGCGGCGTTTGTGTGGTTGCAGGAGTTTCCTCTCACACCCAACGGTAAAGTTGATCGCCGCGCCTTGCCGGCTCCCGATACCGGCAGACCGGAGCAGGCCCAGGCTTACGTGGCGCCGCGCGATCGGCTCGAGCAGTTGCTGATCGATCTGTGGCAAACGACCTTGGGTTCGGACCGGATCGGCGTGAACGACAACTTCTTCGAAATAGGCGGTAATTCGCTCAAGGGCGCGATCTTCATCAACCGTTTGCAGGTAGTACTCGGTGAGTACGTGTATGTGGTCGCAATCTTCGATGCTCCAACAGTAGCCGGCCTCGCAACCTATCTTCGCAAACATTATCCGGAAGCAGTGAACCGCGTCTGTGGACCACAGGAGTTCACCCTCGAGACGGGTGAGAAGAAAATTACATCCGCACAAATCGCGGAATTTAAGCAGTTGATTCCCGCGTTGCGCGATATGGGCACGTCCGCGGTGTCGAAAAACTCTTCGGTAGTTTTTGTGCTCTCGCCGCCGCGATCGGGTTCGACGCTGATGCGCGTGATGCTGGGCGGGCATCCACGACTCTTTGCGCCGCCGGAGTTGGAACTGCTTTCCTTTAACACTCTCGCCGAGCGCCGCGAAGCGTTTGCCGATCGCTTTAGCTTCTGGCGCGAAGGGACCATCAGGGCGCTGATGGAGATCAAGAAATGTGATGCCGACGCCGCCGCCTGGCTGATGGACCAGTGTGAAAAACAGCGGCTCACGACGAAACAGTTTTACGTATTGATGCAAGGCTGGTTGGGCGGCCGGATGCTGGTCGACAAGACTCCCTCCTACGCTCTCGACGCCAAAATTCTCCAGCGTGCTGAGCATGATTTTGCGGACACGCGTTACATCCACCTCATCCGCCATCCCTTCGCGATGATCCGCTCTTTCGAAAATGCTCGTCTCGACCAGGTTTTCTTCCGCCACCCGCACAACTTCACGCGCCGCCAGTTGGCTGAATTGATCTGGCTGGTGAGTCAGGTAAATATCCTGGAGTTTCTCCAGACGATTCCTGCCCAGCGACAACATCAAGTGCACTTTGAAGAGCTGGTTGCCGAGCCCGAGCGTGTGCTGCGCGGCATTTGCGCATTTCTCGATCTCAAATACGTGAGTGAGATGGCAACACCGTATCAGGGCTCGTCCAAACGCATGACCGACGGCATTCATCCGCTTTCGAAGATGCTCGGCGACGTTAAGTTTCACGAACACAAGGGAGTGGAAGCTGCTACGGCAGACAACTGGCGGCAGGAACTGGAAGCGGGAGATCGCCTGGCTGACGAGACTTGGACCATCGCCGAACGTCTGGGCTACAGCCGCGCCGAGGTTCAGGAACCAACGAGTGCTAACGAGAGCCGCCCGGAACTTCAGCCCATCAGACGAGTTGAGAGACATGATGCCGGACTCCCGCTCTCGTTCGGCCAGCAGCGTTTGTGGGTCATCGATCAACTCGAACCAGGGAGTTCCGCTTATAACATCCCACTCGCCGAACGGGTAACCGGACCACTGAATGTCTCTGCCCTGGAGTGGAGTTTCAACGAGCTAGTGCGACGTCATGAATCGTTGCGGACTACGTTCAGGATTTCAGCGGGCCAACCTGTACAGGTTATCGGCGAACCCCAACTGCCGCGGCTGGAAGCCCTCGATTTGAGTCACCTGCCGGAAGCAGAGCGTGAGAGCGAAGCAGAACGTTTGACTGAGGAAGAATCGCACCAGCCCTTTGATCTGGCCCATGGACCACTCTTACGCGTGCGGCTGGTGAAGCTGGAGCAGATGGAGCACCTGCTGCTATTGACCATGCACCACATCATTTCGGATGGCTGGTCAATGGACGTGCTCGTGCGGGAACTGACAACGCTCTACGACAGCTTCATCGCAGGACGGCCGTCACCCTTGCCGGAGTTACCGCTCCAATATGCCGACTTCGCGGTTTGGCAAAGAGAATGGTTAACGGGCGAAGTGCTCGAGCAGCAGCTTACTCACTGGAAGCAGCAATTGGGCGCCTTGCCGGTTGTTACATTGCCGCTCGATCGCCCTCGGCCACCGGTGCGCACCAGTCGGACTTCACATGAGGCAGCGGTCATCTCAGAGAAGGTAAGAAACGCGCTAAGGGAGATCGGGCAACAGGAAGGCGCCACGATGTTTATGACGCTCCTGGCCGCTTTCAAACTCCTGCTCGCTCGCCTCACCGGACAAAACGACATCGTCGTTGGTACACCCATCGCCGGACGGAATCGTGCTGAACTCGAGGGCTTGATCGGTTTCTTCGTGAATACGCTCGTGCTGCGCACGCGACTTCTCCGGCGATCCGACTTTCCGGGAATTGTTGCAGCGTGTTCGTTCAGTTTCTCTCGACGCCTACAAGTACCAGGAATTTCCATTTGAGAAGCTGGTGGACGAGCTGAAACCGGAGCGAGATCCGAGTCTCACTCCCCTATTTCAGATCATGTTCGCGTTTGAAACTGTCACGACCGAAGAGATCCGGCTGAGTGGTTTGCAGTTTACCTCCGCACGCGCCGAGAACGAGTCGGGCAAGTTCGATATGACTCTCGGTATGGTGGAGAGCAAAGATGAGCTGCTGGCCGTGCTGCGTTACAACCAGGATCTTTTTAATCGCAGCACTGTGGAGCGAGTCCTGAGCTGCTTTACGAATCTGTTGGAAGAGATCGCCGCCGGTCCTGATCGACGGATATCGGAGTTGCGTCTTTTAAATCCGGCCGAGCGGTCTCAATTGATCGAACAGTGGAACCAAACCGGGGTGATGTTTCCGGCTCAATGTGCTCATCGTCTGTTCGAGGATCAGGTTGAGCGGCGACCTGAGGCAACGGCGCTCGTATTCGGACACGAGCAGTTGAGTTATCAGGAGTTGAATGCGCGGGCGAATCAGGTTGCGCATCATCTGCGCCAACTCGGCGTTGGACCAGAAGTCCTCGTCGGTGTTTGCGTGGAACGCGGCGTGGAGATGATCGTGGCCCTGCTGGGCATTCTGAAAGCGGGCGGGGCTTTCGTACCGCTCGACCCGAGTTATCCTGAAGAGCGAATTGAGTTCATGGTCGCCGATGCCGGTCTCTCGATTCTGCTGACGCAGGAACATTTGCGCGACCGAATTCCAGGCCGCCCGGGTCTTAACATTCTCTGCCTCGACGGAGATTGGTTAGCTAACGCGAAGCTGTCGCACGAAAATCCCGAAGTTCCGGTGACGCCGGAGAATTTAGCTTACGCGATTTACACTTCGGGCTCGACGGGACAGCCCAAAGGTGTGTTGCTGCATCATCGCGGGCTAAGCAATCTCGCCTTGGCCCAGGCAGGAGCATTTGCAGTTTCAACTGACAGCCGGGTTTTGCAATTCGCGTCGTTCAGTTTTGATGCCACGGTTTCTGAAATCTTCAAGACCCTTTTGAGTGGCGCCACACTCTGTATGGCAACGGCGGAATCACTCATGCCCGTGACACCGCTCCTGCAGTTGTTGCGTGAGCAGCGGATCACGATGGTGACTCTGCCACCGTCTCTTCTGTCAGTGCTTCCCACGGACGATTTACCGAATTTGCGCACGCTGATCAGCGCCGGTGAGGCTTGCTCGGCCGAGATGGCGGCAAACTGGAGCGCCGGTGGCCGTGACTTTCTGAATGCCTATGGTCCAACCGAGATAACAGTTTGCGCGACCAGAAGCGAGCCGCTTGACGGCAGTTGCAAGCCTCCGATTGGACGGCCAATCGCGAACATGGAAGCTTACGTGCTCGACGCCAATCTGGAACCGGTACCCATCGGAGTGGTTGGAGAGTTATACATCGGAGGCGTGGGAGTGGCCCGGGGATATTTGCGAAGGCCTGAGTTGACGGCTGAACGTTTTATTCCGCATCCATTCTCTCGGCAACCGGGAAGACGGCTCTACCGGACAGGAGATCTCGCGTGCTTCAGGGAAGACGGTCAACTGGATTATCGCGGCCGAATGGACCAGCAGGTCAAAGTACGTGGCTTTCGCATCGAGTTGGGAGAGATCGAGACTGTATTCGCGCAGCATCCGGACGTGCGCGACGTAGTCGTGTTGGCCCTCGACGATGCAACGGGTGATAAGCGCTTAGTGGCTTACGTTGTTGCAGAGCCCGGAAGGATGCACGACGCCGGTGAGTGGCGAGCGTGGTTGAGCCAAAAGTTGCCTGACTACATGTTGCCTTCGGTATTTGTATCCGATGGAAGCATTTCCATTGACCGGGGCCCGGAAAATAGATCGCGCCGCGTTGCCTGCGCCCGATGCCGGCCGGCCAAGCCTGGTCCACGCATACGTTTCGTCGCGCGACCAGCTCGAACAATTGCTCGTGGACCTGTGGCAACCGGTGCTCGGGTTGGAAGAGTTGGGAGTGCACGACAACTTCTTCGAGGTCGGCGGTGATTCGATCAAGGGAGCGATCTTGATTAATCGTCTCCAGGAGCTGATCGGCGAGTATGTTTATGTAGTAGCGATCTTCGATGCTCCAACCGTGGCCCAACTGGCGGATTACCTGCGCCGGCACTACGCCCCCGCCGTCAAGAGGATAATTGCTCGCGAAATGGCTGCTCGCGAAATGGTTAGCACTCGTGTGGGTTATGAACGCCTCGAGGTTAAGGACAGATCCGCGCCGCGGGTAGATCGTAAATGGTCACCCCTCGTTGAACTGCAACGAGGTGACGGCGGTCGTCCCCTTTTCTTTGTGCATCCGGTTGGTGGAAACGTTTTCTGCTATGCCCAACTGGCACATCACCTTGGCCGTGAGCAGTCGTTTTATGGTTTGCAATCCTTTGGGCTGGCCGGCGGTCATGCGCCACTCGGCGACATTTCGGACATGGCCCATCATTACATCCAGGCATTGCGGCAAGTGCAGCCCGAAGGACCATACCTGCTGGGCGGCTGGTCCATGGGTGGGATTATCGCTTTTGAAATGGCGCAACAACTCCAACGCGACGGGCACGAGATCTCTTTGCTGGCGCTACTCGATAGTCACACTCCGGCCGCATTTGCGCAGTACTCAGAAATAAATGATGAAGAGCTGTTACTCCAATTCAAATCAGACATGAGCGCGTTGTATGGCCTGGGAGGACCGGCTTTTGACTCCGATCAACTGAATCGTCTCTTCCAGGTTTTCCGCACGAATGTTCAGGCCATGATGGGTTATGAACCACAACGTTATCCCGGACGCATCACGTTCTTCCGGGCCAACGAGCGATTAGCCGACATCTCCTTACGATCCGATAGAGGATTGGCGAACATTGGCCGGCGATGGAGTCGAAGTGCACATAGTGCCCGGCGATCACTACACAATGTTAAGAGAACCGGCCGTGCTCGTTACGGCTGAATGGTTAAAAGTCTGCCTCAATATCACTCAAACACTCGCCGCCGCGAGTTCAATCTAGGCCACAAAAAGCAAAAAGGCACAAACGAACTATCACCGCCTCATTAATGTATGAGCAGAGGTATTGTGCTGATAGTCAAAAGGTGAATCAAAGATGAGTCAAACCGCATTTGCTGCCGCTCCCGTGTGGCAACCCAGCGAAATAAAACCCCTGATCGACCGCTTTGCCGCCAGCCCTCTCTTTGGCGACAGCACGGCATGGATAATCAAGGACAACCCGTATCGACGACCAGTGGACTGGAAGATGGTCCAGCAACTCGATTTCAAACAACCTCTGAAAAAGGCAGAGATACTCGGCACGAGTGCGCTTGCCGCGCACCGCATGTTGCTGAACATCTACGAAACCGATTTGATCTTCCTGCCGGACAATGATTTCGCGTCCAAGCGAAGCGACTTCCATAGTTATTACTCGAACGACAACAAACTGCTTGGCGAGTTGATTCGCCCAACGCTTGAAGCTCACGTTTTCAGTTTCCTCAAGGATGAGATCGACGTAACCGGAAAATGGACCGTCGCAGCGTTGCAGTCGTACCTGCAGTCGATCCTGGAAAAGCACGAGCAATCAGAGCTGGAGATCTGTACACGGATTCTTGCTTCGCCGGATCCGCAGCGTGCCGCCAAAGCATTGTTGATTCAGGTAGCCGGCGATTTTCTTTCAGAGGCATCCGCTTCTTCTCGCAACCTCCTCGGAAAGTACGGTGAAATACAATCGGAGCTTTTTAAGATTGTCATCGACGACTACGGTTACGGTGTTCACCGCGCCAAACACAGCACGCTTTTTGAAAACACGCTCGCGACCTGCGGACTTGTATCGGACGTGCACGCATACTGGCAGTTTTATCTTTCTTCCTCGCTCGCTCTCAATAACTACTATCATTACGTCTCACGCGACCACAGCAAATACTTCCAGGCGATTGGGGCCATCGCGGTTGCCGAAGCCATGTTCTCGCATACTTGCCGGGAGATTTCGAAGATGCTGCGCGCGGTCTTTGGCAAAGCAGTCGATACTTACTATTTCGACGAGCATTTTCACATCGATGCGCATCACGGACGTATGGCTTTTGAGTACGTTGTAGCTCCTGCGATTGCACGGCATGGCGACTCCGTGATTCCTGAGATCGTGCGGGGCATGGAGGAGTTGCAACTGGTAACGTCGGTAGCGGATGACGACTTCATGGCGCAGCTTACCTTCGCCGACACCCTCGACGAGCTGCAGGCGAGAGCACAGCCTATTCTCCGGCAAATCCTCGAAGGCGAATTGCAGAGTACACCAACGAAGTACGTCGAAGATCGCGGCCAGTCGGTGATTACGCGCGTGTACGATCACGACAAACTTTATGCGGTGGAATCCGGTGCGCTCGACCTGGCGATCGGGCACGATCATTCCGTGCGACTCGAGCGAGGGTGAGACCATCATTGTTCCGCGCCAACGTTTGCACGGCACTGCCGTCGCTTCCGAAAACTGCCGCTATCTCACTTACGACTTACAGGATCGATAAACGTGCGAGTCGTAACTTTCAACCCGGAAGAGTTCAACTTCATTAAAGCCGGAGAGAACTCATACTTCCTCTTCAGGTTCGCGGACGGCAGTCTCGTTCTCTACAATGACTGTTGCGATCATCGAGGTGGACCTTTGCACCTGGGCCATTGGGACAAGAGCAACGGCTGTTTGGTTTGTCCCTGGCATAGCACGAAGTATCCGGAGAAGGTTTTGCGACGACATGCAAAACCATTGATTCAACGGTCCGGGTGTGTGACTGCCGTGTTGGATGCCGATCCGTCGACCCCGATTCAGTTAGTGAAAAAGACTATTCTTGCGGTAGCGACCTGATGCAGCACATCATCAGACGAAACATCATCACACTAATGCGGAACATCACCAGACTAAACATCATCAGAATAGAACAAGTCAGGAAGGGCGGCTTGCCCCCGCTTGTCGGAGAGCGGGGGCAAGCCCCTCTTCCTGACTTGTTCTGGTTGTCCTGGTTCAGTTTCTATTTGCTCTGTGTCTGCGTGGTGGTGTCTCTCGCGAATCAGATTACGAGCGCGCAGACATCTGATAACAGAACCCGTTATCTTCGCCGAAGGCGTCATCTCAACACGCGATTACGAATCGAGCATCACGTTCGCGCCCGATGGCAAAACCGCTTACTTCGTGAAGTCGTCGCCTGATCTCAGTCTTCGCGTCATCGTGGTGTCTCACTTCGAAAAGGGAAAGTGGAACACACCGGAAGTTGCTTCATTTTCAGGACAATATAGTGACACCGATCCTTGCTTTTCACCGGATGGAACGAAGTTATACTTCGCTTCACGCCGTCCAATCCAGGGCACCGCTCCTAAAGCCGATTTTGATCTCTGGGTCGTGGAAAAGACCGGTACCGGCTGGAACGAACCGCGGCGTATCGCTGCGCCGGTGAATACTGAAAGCCAGGAGACTTCTCCATCCGCGACGGCAGACGGAACTCTCTATTTCAGTTCCAACCGCGCCGGTGGAAAGGGAACAGCCGACATCTATCGCGCGAGATTAGTAGAAGGAAATTATGTCGTCGAAAATGCCGGCGAAGCGATCAATGGCCCGGCTCCGGAACTCCAGGTGTTCATCAGCCCCGCGGAAGACATATTGATTTTTGCCGCCATCGGGCGGCAGGACGGGCAGGGCAGTGTTGACCTTTACTTCAGCCGGCGAACTGATGGTGCGTGGTCCAAAGCCGTCAACCTCGGAAACAAAATAAATTCGAGAGGCGTTGACTCTGCTCCAAGGATCTCTCCCGACCGCCGGTATTTTTTCTGGACAAGCACGAGGGGCTACGGATTTGAACAGCAACAGGCGCATCGTCTGAGTCAAAAGGAACTCTCACAGAAATTGCGCGCCGCGGGCAATAGTCTCGGCGACATTTATCAGATAGATCTAAGCGCAGTTGCCGGTATTAACCAATGATGCGTCTAACTAGCACCGCTGCTGATCCTTTGCTCTCTTGCTGCTTCTCTTGTGGCCGTTGATGTCCGAGCCACCGTATGCCTCGAAGCAGCCCCTGCCGGAGCCAACGATCTTCGGCAACGGCGTGGTATCTACCGGCGACTTTGATTCTCATCCGGCGTTCACACCTGACGGAAAGACTCTCTACTTCGTGAGAAGCAGTCCGACGTTCAACTTTTGGACCATCGTGGTCTCGCATTTCGCAAACAATAAGTGGAGTGAGCCGGAGGTGCTTTCAATCTCGGGCCAATACCGCGATGCGGATCCTTTCATCACCGGCGATGGAAAAAAGTTTTACTTTATCTCCGATCGGCCGAGGCTGTCGCGAATGCAAAGCCGGAAGACACATCTCTGGATATCTGGTTCATGGAAAGAGTCGGAAATGATTGGGGTCCGCCACAGAATATCGGAGCGCCCATCAACAGCCCCGGGAACGAGTGGTACCCGACCATAGCGCTCGATGGAACGATCTATTTTGGCTCGGATCGCGCGGGAGGAAAGGGACGCACTGATATCTATCGCTCGCGTTTCGTCGATGGTAAATACACGGAGCCTGAGAACCTCGGCGATGCCGTCAATACTCAGTTTGAAGAGTTTGAGCCTTACATTTCGCCCGATCAAAAGTATCTCATCTTTATGGCCCAACGACCGGACGGCCGCGGTGGTTCCGATCTTTATATCAGTTATCAGCGCGATGGAGCCTGGACCAGGGCCGCGAACATGGGAGACAAGATCAATTCCAGCGGCGCGGAGTATTCGCCGATAGTAACTCCGGATGGAAAATACTTTTTCTGGACCAGCACCAGAAGCTTACCGGCGCCGTCACTAAAGAACCGGCTGACGTATACGGATCTCCTGACACGGTTAAGAAATCCCGGTAACGGTCTGGGAGACATCTATCAGATCGACATCACTGCTCTGAACATTCAACCTTAGGCCACGAGAGGGCACAAAAAGCACAAACGATTTACTAAAACGATTTGTGACTTATGTGACTCGTGCAAAGCCTTTCAGCCAGTAAATCCCTTCAAAACTTCTAATTCTTTTAAGGAGGCCGAAGTATGTCTCAAATGGCCGTTATTGAAGCCCGGTCGCCGAGCACTCCACCCGTCGAGAGCAAGCGAACAGTGGACATGGTTGCCAATCTCATGGCGAAGGGTGAAGCGCACCTGGAGAACAACCAGTTTGCTGATGCGCTCTATTGCTTTGAGCTGGCGCTATGTTTTGACTCGGAGAACCGGCAGGCGCAACTCGGTCTGAATCGGGCCCAGCGCCAGATTATCCCACGCTGGCACTTCGAAATGCTCAACGACGAGAAACGCAACGCGGCTTTCGAGCAGGCACTCAGAAGAGCCATAACGCCCGAGACAATCGTGCTCGACATCGGTTCGGGAACGGGATTGCTGGCCATGATGGCAGCGCGGGCCGGCGCAAAGGAGACTATTACTTGCGAAATGGTTCCACAGTTGGCCGAACTGGCGCGAGACACGGTGGCATTGAACGGGTTTGGCCGACCGCATTGTGACGTTGGATAAGAAATCAACCTCGCTAGTGATCGGTCGACGAGATGATGCACAAAGCTAACCTGCTGGTTACCGAGACGGTCGATTGTGGTTTGCTCGGCGAAGGCATCGTTCCTTCCATTGCGCATGCAAGAGCTAACCTCCTGACGGAACATGCGCAGATCGTTCCTTGCGGAGCGACGGTTTATGCGATGGTCGTGGAGAGCCCGCGTCTGCGCAATCTGAATTGTGCGCAAACGGCGGCGGGCTTCGAGGTGAGTCTGATCAACCGCTATGCGACGGCCCACTATTTTCCGGTGCGGCTCGCTGCATTCGAATACACGGCGCTCACGGATCCGTTCGAAGTCTTTCACTTCGACTTTGCGAACGGTGCGATTGTTCCCGAGCAAAAAACAATTACAGTCCGCGGCAAGCATGACGGTATCGGCCCAGTGCATCGTTTTCTGGTTCAGCATGCAGCTTGACGAGCAAACTTCAATCTCTAACGAGCCTGGCTCAACCACTCACTGGGAGCAGGCCCTCCAATGTTTAGACAATGAGTTTGCTGTAAGTACGGGCGACACACTGGCGATCCACGCCGAACATGATCGTCACGTGATTAGCTTCGGGAGTTGCGAGAAATAAGCACAAAAGGAAGCACGATGCTGTTAACGTACTTTGAGCCGGGTGGCTCTCAATCCTGAGGCGACGATGACCAGTTGTCAAAAGTAACGCGATGCTAGGATTCAGTCAGTACCGACCCGTTAGGGATGGATACGTCGTAGACCGCTCGTTTACTAAGTTAAAACAATCGTGCACCCATGCTATCGCGGACTTCTGACGTAAAGCGCGATTATGGATTGAAGCAAAGCCAATGACTGCTTACCAAAGATTGTGGCATTACCTCAAGCCCTACAGAGGCATGTTGTTCCTTGGAACCGCGTGTGTCCTGATCGCGAACCTGGGCCAAATGACTGGACCAATCGTATTGCGCTATGCCGTCGACGATCTCACCACCGGCATAACCCAATCGAAGCTGCTGTACTACGGCGGCGCGTTCATCGCCATCACCGCGATTGCCGGAGTCTTTGTTTTCCTCCAGCGCCGCGTGATACCGAGCGTCGCTCGTGGTTTCGAATACGACCTCGGCAACGACTTTTATGCGCACCTGCAAAAGCTCCCACCGGAGTTTTACCAAACTTCTTACACAGGCGACCTGATGTCGCGCGCCACCAGCGATCTGGCGGCGTCGCGGATGATTGTTGGCGGAGCATTGATGTATGCCACCAACACAGTCTTTGCGATGATCCTGATTTTGCCGTTGATGTTGTCGATGAACTGGCGTCTTACACTGCTGGCGTTTCTACCGCTTCCCCTCGTCACCCTCACGACAAAGATTGTTTCGAAACGCATCCACGAAGAATCAACCCGCGTTCAGGAACATTTCGGCACCGTCTCTACCCGCGCGCAGGAGTCGTTGGCCGGTGTGCGTGTCATCCGCGCCTACGTTCAGGAAGCCGCGGAGATGGCGAACTTCAAGCGCGTTAACGCCGAACTCGTGCGGCGCAATGTAAGACTCATTCATCTAAACTCGTTTTTCACTCCCGTAGTCAATTTCATTATCGGTCTCGCTTTCGTGGCCGGCGTCTGGTACGGCAGCCTGCTCGTGTTGCGAGGCCAGTTGACCATTGGCCAACTTTTTCAGTTCACCCTTTACCTCGAATTCCTGATACATCCAATGCTCGAACTCGGCTTGATCATCAATCTCTTTCAGCGCGGCATGGCTTCGATGGAGCGTTTGAATGAGGTTATGTCAGTTGAGCCTTCGATCGCCGACAGCGCCGAGAGTGATAAGAGGTATGACGAGATCCAATCAAAGGCGAAATTGAGTTCCGTCATCTTACCTTCACTTATCCCGACAGCGACGAGCCGGTACTGAAGGACATCAACCTGCGAATTCAGCCCGGGCAGACAGTCGCGTTGGTAGGCAACGTCGGCTCGGGTAAATCAACGCTCGTGAGTTTTGTGCCGCGACTGCTGGATGCTGAGCTCGGACAGGTCCTGATCGATGGACGGCCGATTCACACTATTCCGCTACAAAAGCTTCGCGCCGCCATCGGTTACGTTCCCCAGGAGACATTTCTTTTCAGCGAAACGCTCTCGGCAAACATCGCTTTCGGCGATCCGGACGCAGGCAAAGACAAGATTGAACAAGCAGCTCTCGAAGCAGGCCTGGCGGAGGATGTCGAGGAGTTTCCACAGAAGTACGCCACAAAAGTCGGAGAGCGCGGCATCGTCCTCTCGGGCGGTCAGAAGCAGCGTACTGCCCTCGCACGCGCGCTGATACGTCGTCCGCAGCATACTCATCATGGATGATTCAATGTCCGCCGTAGATACGCGCACGGAGGCCAGAATCCTTACGCACTTGCGACGCTTGCCGGCGGATCGGACCAGCTTGATCGTCTCGCACCGGATCTCGACAGTGAAGAATGCGGATCTGATTGTCGTACTCGAGGACGGCTGCATCGTCGAACGCGGTACACATGATGAGCTCATTACACGAGGCGGGTCTTACGCCACGCTCTACGAAAAGCAAAGGCTCGAGCAGGAACTCACGGCGGCCTGATTCATGGACCAGGAAGAGCAGTTAGACAAAGCTTACGACGGTCGCCTGATGCGACGCTTGTTGCGGTATCTATGGCCTTACAAGCGTTTTGTCCTGCTCGCGCTCGCTTTGACGATGCTGGGTGGACCACTGGTTGTTGCCGGCCCCCCTCTCGTAAAAGCGGCAGTCGATCTTTATCTATTGCCAGACCCGGCGCAGCCTCCCGCAGGTTACATACTACTGATCAAACAAGCTGCGGAAAGCTTCGGCTTTGGCGGGCCGGTGTCGGGAGTCGCCTTTATAGCATTGCTGATGCTGACCGCTAATTTGGGGGCGATGGTGGTTCTCTATGCCGAGGCTTTTCTGCTGCAACGAATGGGCCAGCACATCATGTTTGATCTGCGCAACGAAATCTTTGCGCACTTGCAGCGGCTGCCTCTTCAGTTTTACGACCGTAATCCGATCGGCCGGCTGATGACCCGGCTGACCACTGACGTTGAAGCTCTCAATGAACTCTTCAGTTCGGTTGTGATCGCGTTCTTCGGCGACATGGCGATGCTCCTCTACATTATCTTCTGGATGTTTCTGCTCGACTGGCGCCTTGCTCTCATCTCGTTGCTCACCTTACCGCCGATAATGATCCTCACGATCTGGTTTCGACTTCGATCACGCGCCGCTTTCCGGCCCGTGCGAGTCCACGTTGCGCGCATCAACACATTTTTGCAGGAACGACTGACCGGCATGCCGGTAGTGCAGTTGTTCAATCGTGAAGAGAGTGAGCTGAAGACATTCAAAGGCATTAACGGCGACTATCGCAAAGCAAACCTGAATGCAATTTTCTATAACGCGGTTTTCTTTCCGGCTATCGACATTATCGTCGCCACGGGCGTAGCGCTGATCATCTGGTATGGCGGGGGCAGCGTGCTTGCAGGTGTGTTGACGCTGGGCACTGTCATAGCCTTCCTGCAAATGGCCGAGATGGTCTACGAGCCGATCGGTGACATGAGCGATAGATATAACCTGCTCCAGTCGGCAATGTCGGCGTCGGAACGTATCTTCCAATTGCTCGACGAGCCGGTCACGATGAAATCGCCGGAGAAACCTGCGCGGATTGGCAGCGTGCAGGGACGCATCGAATTTCGTAACGTCTGGTTCGCTTATCAGGATGAGGATTGGGTGTTGAAAGACGTCTCATTCGTGATTGAACCCGGCGAGAGCGTGGCGTTGGTGGGCCATACCGGAGCTGGAAAAACCACCATCACCAACCTGCTGTTGCGATTCTACGATGTGCAGCGCGGGCAAGTGCTGCTGGACGGCGTTGACGTGCGTGAAATCGATCCGGCTGAATTGCGCTCGAGTTTCAGCATTGTGCCCCAGGATGTTTTTCTCTTTTCCGGCGACATCGAAAGCAACATCAGGCTGGGCGCCGAAACCATCAGCGATGAACGTCTGCGCGAAGCAGCACGGCAAGTGAATGCCGATGGCTTCATCAACAAACTGAGTGACGGTTACTCCACAACTCTGCACGAGCGCGGGGCCGGTATCTCGGTCGGCCAGAAACAACTGATCAGTTTTGCACGCGCGCTTGCTTTCGATCCGCGCGTGCTGATCCTGGATGAAGCGACCAGTTCGATTGATACCGAGACTGAAGGTTTAATTCACGACGCGTTGAAACGCCTGATGAAAGGACGCACCTCACTTGTTATCGCGCACCGGCTTTCGACGGTCCAGGACGTCGACAACATCATCGTCCTGCACAAAGGCGAAATTCGTGAATCGGGCACGCATCAGCAACTACTCCGGCACCGCGGACTCTACTGGCTCCTCTATCAATTAAGCCTGTATCAGACGGATCAGGAAGAGTTGGTCGCCGAAGGCGTTAGGTAAAACGCTGAAGGCGTTGGCTAATTCGAACCCAGGGTTGCTTCAACCCTGGGTTGAGCATAAGTAGATCTTAAAAACCCTGAAAGGGTTAATCGCGGCGAACCCTTTCAGGGTTGAAACCACATGGAAATGATGATCCCAGGGTTGAAGCAACCCTGGGCTCGAATTAGCCAACGCCTTCAGCGTTTTAGCCAACGCCTTCAGCGTTGACGCAAAGCCAAGAAACACCAGCAGCGAAGACCGATGAGTAAATTTCTTATCGTGTTATTTGTGTTCGTTTGCAGCCTGGCGAGTGCGCACGCGCAAACGCGGACAGAGCCGGCAGCGCTTGTTCCGTCGCGGACGGTCGTCCTGCCGCCGGAGAAAGCGAGCCCCTCGGCCGTGCCGCGTTTCGAGGCCGCGCCGATTATTGACGGCCAGCTCGACGACGACGTGTGGCGCACGGCGGCAGTGTTCAAAGATTTCTACCAGACAGATCCGGGCGACAACATCGCACCGTCAAGACCGACGGAAGTTTTACTCGGTTATGATTCGAAGTTTCTCTATATCGCTTTTCACGCATTCGACGAGCCCGCCAGCGTGCGCGCCACACTCGCCAAGCGCGATGAAATTTTTGACGACGATTATGTCGGCGTTCTTTTGGACACATTCAACGATCAGCGGCGCGCGTACGAACTGTTTTTCAATGCGTACGGCGTGCAGGCCGACGGCATTTTTACCGAAGGTGGAGAAGAAGATTTCAGCGTCGATATCCTGATGGAGTCAAAAGGCAAGCTCACGACGGACGGCTATGTCGTCGAAGTCGCCATTCCTTTCAAGTCGCTGCGTTACCGGGCGGGTAAAGACATTCTCTGGGGAGTGCATTTTCAGCGAGTCATCAAACGCTTCAACGATGAAACTGATTCGTGGATGCCGCTCTCTCGCGATCGGACCGGCATGCTGAATCAAGCCGGCCACCTTACGGGCCTGGAAGGTATTTCGACTGAAACCATCCTCGAAATTATTCCCAGCCTGACCATTTCAGAAACCGGTCAACGAGTGGCCACGATACCGCCCGACGTGTTTGCCGGTGATCCTACGCTGCTTGATTTCGGGCGCTTCGTCAACGAACCGGTAAAGTTTGATCCAGGCTTGACGTTGAAATACGGAATTAGCTCGCGAGTGACGCTCGACTTTGCACTGAATCCTGACTTTGCCCAGGTGGAAGCTGACGAAACAGTCGTGACCGCCAATCAGCGCTTTCCGATTTTCTTTGAAGAGAAGCGGCCGTTCTTTCTCGAGGGGATCGATATCTTTCAAACGCCGCTGCAGGCAGTCCATACGCGCACGATCATCGATCCGGATTACGCGGCGAAGGTGACCGGTAAATTAGGCAGGTATACGTTTGGCTTGATGGCGGCGAGTGATAATGCTCCCGGGGATTTCCGCGGCGACGAGCGTCTTGACTCAGCGAATTTCAGGTTCCTCGACAAGAACGCTCATAGCGCGGTTTTGCGGCTCAAACGCGATGTCGGCGCCGAGTCGAGCATTGGTTTCATCGGCACGACTTATAACTTCATCGAGAATCATAATCACCTCGGCGGTTTTGACGGTAAGTTTCGACTCAACCCGAAAACAGTCCTCTCTTTTCAGTTGCTGGGTACAAACACGCGCACTTTCTTTTTTGACCGTGACCAGAACGACTTCGTCTATCGCACCGGAAACGGGTTTGGCTATTACGTTAACTACAATCGGGGCGGACGGCATCTTTCGTACAACTTCAGTGGCAGCGGGCGCACCAGGAATTACCGCGCGGAACTCGGCTTCACGCGGAGGATCAACACGAATCGCGAAGACTTCGTCGTCAATTACGATTCCGAACCAAAGCCGAATGGAAAGCTCGTATCCTGGAGATACTCACATAACGTCGGCATAAACTTCGATTGGCGTGGAAGATCGCAAGCCTGGAACAACACCCCCCGGTTTACGATTAACCTGCAGCGGGAAACTTCGCTCACCTTCGGTTATTCACACGGATACGAGCGGCTGTTCGAACAGGAATTTGGACCAGTTGGAACTTTTCTGAACCATCCGGAACGCTCCTCGCCTCGTCAAACCGTGATCTTCACTGGCGAGACGACGCCGTCCAAACAGTTCTCGATTGCTCTTGATTTCAACTACATCTGGAACTCTTTTGATTTCGATCTTGGCGCTGGTCCAAAGTTTCCACGCGTCAGCCCGCCGGCCCTGGTCGATCAGAATGCGCCACTCGATCCTGGTCCAGGTAAGGAGCTTCGCGCCGCCGTTAACGTCACTTACCAGCCCACCGCGCTTTACGATTTGACGCCGGGTACACCAAGAATCGCCTCGTGCGCAACGACACCGGTCTGATCGCTTTGACGACAACATCTACTCGTTGCGCGCGACGTCCAGTTTTCTCGCTTTACCTTCGTACGTGCACGAATTGATTACGACACGCTCGAGTCCAATGCGCGTGGGCAGTTTCTGTTTGGCTGGACACCCAGTCCGGGAACTTCCTTTTACGTTGGCTACAACGACGACGTGAATCGCAACGGTTTCAATCCCTTCACCGGCCAGTTCGAACCGGGGTTCCGGCGAAACGGACGCACCTTTTTCGTAAAGATGTCTTACCTGATTCGCCGCGCTTTCTAAGAACACTAAACAAATTTTTCGGTGGCTTAATTTGAACGACTGTTCTCCGTGTTCTCTGCGTATCTCTGTGCTCTCTGCGTTTAATATGCCTGGAATGCAATTTACGCAGAGAGCACAGAGATACGCAGAGGACGCAGAGTTGAAATCGAGCCACCACCGAATTTTCGACGAAGAAATAGTGGGAGGCTCTCATGTATAAGATCGCTCTGATAAACATGCCGTTCGCAGATCTGTCACTGCCATCGATTGCGCTGACGCAATTGAAAGCTGTAGTGAACAGAGATTCAGAGACGAGGTGTCAGTTGACATTCACTATTTAAGTCACGACTTCGCCAACTATCTTGGTCTGGATCTTTACGAGTCGATAACAAGTTCCGCGGACTCCCAAAACGCCGGCCTCGGAGACTGGTTCTTTCGCCAGACCGCTTTTCCCGAACTGCCGAATAATGCAGGCATTTATCTCTCGCGTTATTTTCCTTTCCACACTGAAGAAATGAACACGCTCAAGGGCCGCGTCCTGGAAAAGACGCCGCGGGTTGGATCACTTCATGGATAGCCTGATCTCGAAATACGCTCTCGATCAGGCGCAGCTTGTCGGGTTTACCTCGATGTTCATGCAGAATGCCGCGGCTTTCTCGCTCGCCCGAAAGCTCAAAGAGTGCGAGCTTCGAAACCCATCGTCGTGATCGGCGGCGCTAATTGTGAATCACCGATGGGCCAAATCATAGCTAAAGAGGTTCCGGCGATCGACTACGTGTTCTCCGGGCCGGCGCTCAAAAGCTTTCCCGAGTTTGTGCAGCACTGTCTGGACCAGGAAACGTCGAAAGCGGGCTCAATAAAAGGTGTGTTCACTAAGCGAAACTATCCTATTTCAGACAGGACCAGAAGCGATAGGTGAAGAGTTGAGCATTGATGTGCCGGTCGACCTTGACTACCGGCAGTTTCTTGACACGTTGGCAAAGAACTTTCCTCAAGGCGAGATCGATCCCATCCTGCTGTTCGAGACTTCGCGCGGTTGTTGGTGGGGTGAGCGTGCTCATTGTACGTTCTGTGGTCTTAACGGAGCATCAATGGCATATCGAGCGATGAATCCTGACCGGGCACTCAAGCAATTCGAGTCGCTGTTTGAATTTGCGCCCAGAGTTTCCCGTTTGGACGCCGTCGATAACATCCTGCCGAAGAGTTACCTTCAGGAGGTATTACCTTTTATTAGGACGCCCGAAAACCTGTCTATCTTCTACGAGGTAAAAGCGGATCTGAGCGAATCAGACGTGCAGGTACTCGCGAAGGCGCGCGTAAAGATCATTCAACCGGGAATCGAATCTCTGGCTACTTCGACTTTGAAGTTGATGAAGAAAGGAACCTCAGCCTTTCGCAACCTGAGCTTGCTGAAGTTTTGCGCAATTTATGACATTGAACCGGCATGGAATCTTCTAATTGGTTTTCCGGGCGAGGGTGAAGAAGTATATCGGAAATATATTAACGACATTCCTTTGCTCACGCATCTGCCGCCGCCGACGGGTGTGTATCCCGTACGCTTCGATCGGTATAGTCCTTACTTTATGAAGAGCGAGGAATATGGACTCGATCTCCACCCATTGGATTACTACTCATTGATTTATCCTTTTTCCGAAGAAGCATTGAGTAACATGGCCTATTACTTTGCCGACTTCAATATCGGCGCCGAGTATGCCCAAACGATGTCCAGGTGGATTGGAAAAATCAAAGAGAAGATCGATCTCTGGATCGAGGCGTGGAAGAATGATGAAGTTGTTCCGGAGCTGGTCGTTTACGAAGACGGCGCTCAGACCATGATTAGAGATTCGCGCAACGGCCGGGTAAATGAATATCCTCTGGAGAGACCGTAGCAGAAGGATACTGAACCTCCTGGTTGAAAAGCCGAAACGAATCGGGGATGTGACTGCGGAATTCGCCGGCGTTGCAGGATTCGATGCTGCACAAGAACTGGCAAACTTACGTGAAAAAGGACTGATCTTCGAGGAAGATAATCGCTTTATCAGCCTCGTTCTCACTGAAAACCGGCAGAGAGCTCTGCTTGCGGCATAGCTTTGCACATAAAATCGTCGCGGTTGGTGAATGTTTGCTCCAGCGGAGCAAGATGTTTATAGCCGCGAATCAAAATATGATTGTCGCTCCGGCAGGAGCGCCACTTCAAGAGCTAACAAGCTATAGACATGGTGCTCCTCTGGAGCACTCGACGCCCCAGGCGTTCAGTATGGGACCAGGGAAAATAGAACCAGGAAAACCAATGACACAATTGATTCAACCTTACGGTGGGAAATTGATCGATCTGCTCGTGCCGGGCGAAGAGCGGGAAAGCCGTTATGAGCCGGGCAGGAGCGTTGCCGCGTCTTCAGTTGACGCAAAGAAACATCTGCGACCTCGAACTGCTCGCGACCGGTGCGTTTTCACCACTCGATAGATTCATGGGTAAAGACGACTATCGGCGAGTGCTCGAGGAAATGCGCCTTGCCGGCGGCACGCTTTTCCCGATTCCAATCACACTCGCGGTAGATCCGGCGTCAGGCATTTTGTCCGGCAGCGAAATCGCGTTAGCGGATCAACGCAACGATTTGCTGGCCATCATGCGCGTGGAAGAAGTTTACGAGTGGAACATGGAGGAAGAAGCCCGCCTCGCGTATGGCACCACTGACTTGCGCCATCCTTTAACAGCAGAGATGCAAACGTGGGGGAAAGTTTGTATATCCGGCGAGCTCCGCGTACTCGCGCTCCCGAAGAACTATGACTTCCGCCGCTTACGTCTCACGCCACTCGAGGTGCGCCGGAAGCTGGAGGCGTTGGGCCATGAGAGAGTAGTCGCTTTTCAGACTCGGAATCCGATGCACCGTGCGCACGAAGAACTCTCGAAGCGCGCGGCTGAACAAGTTGGCGGCACGCTCCTGCTGCATCCCGTAGTCGGCATGACCAAGGCCGGCGATATCGATCACTACACACGCGTTCAGTCGTACATCGCCCTCGTACAAAACTACTTCGACAACCGCTCGACCTTGCTCGCCTTGCTGCCGTTGGCAATGCGCATGGCTGGTCCACGAGAAGCGGTTTGGCATGCAATCATTCGCCGAAATTTCGGCGCAAACTATTTTATCGTCGGCAGAGATCACGCCAGCCCCGGTCTCGACTCCAATAACCAGCCGTTTTATGGTCCATACGACGCGAGGGAATTGCTTTCTGAACATGCCGCCGAATTGGGAATCAATCCCGTGTTCTTCTCCGAGATGGTTTACCTGCCGGAGGAGGAACGATATGAGGAATCGACACTCATCCCGGCAGGTACAAGAACGTCGACAATTTCCGGCACGAAGGTAAGGGAAGACTTCCTCCAGCAGGGACGTCCTCTGCCAAACTGGTTTTCGCGTCCGGAAATAGCCTCGATCCTGGCGAACGCGCACCCGGCGCGACACCGGCAGGGCTTTTGTATCTGGTTCACCGGCTTAAGCAGCTCGGGCAAATCAACTACCGCGGATATCGTGACCATCATGCTGCTCGAACTTGGCCGCCAGGTAACAGTCCTGGACGGCGACGTGATCCGCACTCACTTGTCGAAGGGACTCGGTTTCAGCAAAGAGGATCGCGAGATCAACGTCCGGCGGATCGGGTTCGTCGCTTCGGAAGTAGTGCGTCATGGCGGCGGGGTCATTTGTGCTGCTATTAGTCCTTACCGTGCAACTCGCAATGAATGCCGGTCCATGATCGGAAACGATCGCTTTATCGAAGTCTTTGTCGATACGCCGCTCGAGGTTTGCGAGGAACGCGATCCTAAAGGAATGTACGCGCTCGCGCGCGACGGACAAATCACTGGTTTTACCGGAATAGACGATCCGTACGAGCCGCCTCAGAATGCTGAAATCACGATCGACACAGTAAACAGTTCCGCCGAAGAAAACGCGGAGCGCATTGTGTCTTATCTAATCGAGCAGGGGTTTGTCGTGCGCTCGCCACAGCTCGATCAAGTTAACCCGCTCTTCAAATCCGCTACGATCCCCTGATTCGTCACTCTCCTTCCTGGTCAGCGGCAAAAGAAGCACACAAGTTTCAGGGTCAAGAGCTGAATGGCGAAGCATGCTGAATATATCGCCGAGCTGTCTTCGACGGAGCGTGCGGCGCTCGTGTCACGTCTGAAACAGCAGCGGGCCGCGGAACGTGAGAGTGCACAGGGCATTCCGCTGCGCGGCGAAGCTGCGCACTACCCGCTCTCCTTCGCGCAACAGCGTCTCTGGTTTCTCGAACAGTTAGAGCCTGACGGTCCTTACAAAGTGCCCGCCGCTTTCCGGCTCCGCGGCCCTCTCCAGGTCGCGGCGCTCGAACAGAGTGTTAATGAAATCATCAGCCGCCACGAAGTTCTGCGTACCACGTTTGCTGAGATCGACGGCCGGCCCGTGCAGATCGTCGCGCCACGTCTGACGCTGTCCATCCCGGTTGAAGACTTGAGTCAACTATCGGAGGTCGAACGGGCCGAGCGCGTCAAGCGAACCGCGGCGCGTCTGCGCGAACAGCCGTTCGACTTCACGCAGGGGCCTCTTATTGGAGCGGCGCTGGTGCGGCTGGACCAGGAGGAATATCACTTCTGGCTCCTGATGCACCACATTGTTTCGGACGGCTGGTCCATCGGCGTGCTCCTCAGGGAGTTGAGCACGGCTTACGAAGCCTTTGCTGCGGGGCGACGGCCTGATTTGCCGAAGCTGCCGATCCAGTACGCTGACTTTGCTGTCTGGCAGCGCGAGTGGTTGCAAGGTGAGACGCTTGCTCGGCAGATGAAATATTGGAAGGAGCGGCTGGACAGAAAGGCTCCGACGCTTGAACTGCCGGCCGACAGGCCGCGCCCGCCGGTGCAGAGTTATCGCGGAGCATCTCTCACGCACCTGGTAGATCTCGGACTGACCGCACGTGTGAAAGCACTCGCGCGTCGCGAAAGCGTGACGCCCTACATGTTTCTGCTGGCCGTCTTCAAGACGCTGCTCGGACGCTACACGAGTCAAGCTGACATCGTGGTCGGCACGCCCGTCGCCAACCGCAACCGGACGGAGTTGGAGCCGCTCGTCGGCTTCTTCGTCAACACCCTCGTCCTGCGGACGGATCTGTCGGGCAATCTCACCTTTCGCGAGTTGCTTGGCCGCGTTAAGGACGTGACGCTCGGCGCCTTCGCTCACCAGGATGTGCCATTCGAGAAGTTGGTCGAGGAGTTGCAGCCGGAGCGCGACACGAGCCGCACTCCCCTTTTCCAGGTCATGTTCTCTCTGCAGAACGCGCCGCCACCGCCGCTGAGAATGGGCGACATCGAGATCAGCATGTTGGACGACGAGACCGAAGTGTCGCCGTTCGATCTCTCGTTTGACGTGACCGAGCGCGCGGACGGCCTGCTGTGCACGCTTGAATACAACACCGATCTCTTCGACGACGCGACCATCACGCGGATGCTCAAGCACTTCACGGTGCTGCTCGACGCCGCCGTAACCGATCCATCCGCGAAACTCAGCGCCATGCCCCTCCTCACGGATGAAGAGCGACACCAACTCCTCTGCGAATGGAACGATACACGCCGCGACTTTCCGCGCGACCGTTGCGTCCACGAACTCTTCGAGGAGCAGGCGGCGCGTGCGCCGGAAGCCGTCGCGCTTGTTTGCGGCGACGAGCGGCTGACCTACGCGGAACTCAACGCGTGGGCCAACCGGCTGGCCCACTACCTGCGCGCGTGCGGAGTTGGACCAGAGACGCGGGTCGGCATCCTGCTGGAGCGGTCAACTGAGATGGCCGTGGCGCTGCTGGCGATTCTCAAGGCCGGCGGTGGATACGTCGCATTCGATCCATCGTATCCAGCCGAGCGTCTGCGTTACATGCTCGAAGATTCCGGCGTGACGCTGTTGCTCACGCAGCAGAACGTGATGCCAAACGATTTTCCGATTCGTTCGATCTTTCTCGATGCCGAGTGTGATGCGATTGCCGAGCGCGATACACGGAACGTGCAGAGCGGCGCCGGCCCCTCGAACATCGTCTATCTCGTCTACACATCCGGATCGACCGGCCGGCCGAAAGGCATCGTCGTCGAACATCGATCACTCGTCAACGCAGCTTACGGGTTCATCGACAACCATCGGATGACTGAGCGCGACCGCCTTTTGCAGTTCGCTTCGCTGAGCTTTGACGTGGCGGCCGAAGAATTCTTTTCGGCGTGGTTGAGTGGAGGCTGCGTCGTCATGCGGCTCGAGGCAGTGATGTCCTACGCCGGCTTTGTGTCGCTGTTGCAGCGAGAAGAAGTAACGATTGTGAATCTTCCCTCTTCGTTCTGGCTCGAGTGGCTGATGGCGATGAACGACAAGGGCCTCGAGATGCCGAGCCGGTTGCGGCGTGTGATCGTGGGCAACGAGAAGACGCTCGAAGAGACGCTCGCCAAGTGGCAACACACGGTGGGCCGGCAGGTTGAGTGGTGTAACGCGTATGGACCAAGCGAGACGACCATAACCGCCAGCAACTACGAGCCTGCAACGACGTCAGCACGCGAGGAAAAAAGCGTCGTGCCTATCGGACGGCCGTCGCCGAACGCCGAGCTGTACGTGCTCGATCGGGCGCTGCAATTGGTTCCGGCGGGTGTGGCCGGGGAGTTGTATATCGGCGGCGCGGGTCTCGCGCGTGGCTATCACAACCAGCCGGCCCAAACAGCAGAGCGATTCATTCCGCACCCTTACAGTCAGAACGCGGGAGAGCGTCTTTACCGCACCGGCGATCTCGCACGGTATCGAGCGGATGGAAATATGGAGTTTCTGGGACGCGTCGACGAGCAGGTAAAGATCAGGGGATTCAGAATCGAGGTTGGAGAAGTTGAAGCAGTGCTGGCGCAACACGCGGGTGTTCGCGAGAGCGTTGTGGTAGCGCGCGAGGACGATCGCGGCACTACGCGCCTGATCGCTTACGTCGTCGCTAATAACGGCGATCTTCAGATGGCGGAGTTGCGCAATTACATGAAGCAAAGACTATCGGAGTACATGCTTCCGTCGGCTGTGGTGCGGCTCGAGGCTTTTCCCCTCACGCCTAACGGCAAACTCGACCGCAAAGCGCTGCCCGCTCCCGACCTCGTGAGCTTTGAGGCCGATGGGCCGTATGTTGCGCCGCGCTCGGAGTTGGAGAGTTTGATTGCCGGCGTGTGGCGCGAGGCGCTTGGGGTCGAGCGAGTCGGCGTCCAAGATAATTTCTTCAACCTCGGCGGACACTCGCTGCTGTTGATTCGCGTCAACAATCAACTGCGCAAGGCGCTGCGGATGGAGCTGCCCGTCGTCGAGTTGTTCAAGTACCCGACGGTGAGCGCCCTCGCCGAGCACCTCAGCCGATCGCACACGCAGCCTCATTCGACGGCGCGCGCGGGGCGGAGCGAGCCTGAGGCCCGAGCCGCATCGCTGAGCCGACAGCGGGATCAACGCTTAAGGAAACGTCACAGACGGACGGTTTGAGCTCGGACGCCTCCCTGGAGTGCGGCGGTTTGGCGCCGCTTTGTTATCGACGATGCTTGATCGAGGCCAAAGGGGCGCCAAGTCGCCGCACTCCAAGGAGTTTTTGAGATGTTTGAACAAGGAGTAGCCACGCTCACGGAAATCCTTCGCCGCAGGGCGCAGCAGCAACCGAACCGCACGGCTTTCACTTTCCTCGCCGACGGCGAGGTCAAGACCGCGAGTCTGACTTACGCCGAACTGGACCAACGGGCGCGGGCAGTCGCCGCGTTGCTCGACGAGTCTGGCGCGCGGGGCGAGCGTGTGCTGTTGCTGTTCGACGCGGGGCTGGAGTTTGTCACCTCCTTCTTCGGCTGCCTGTACGCGGGCGCTGTGGCGGTACCTGCACCTCCGCCCCACCCTGCGCGGCTCGGTCGCACGCTGCCCAGAGTGCAAGCTATTGCCGCCGACTCTCGCCCTGCCCTTGCTCTCACTACTGCCTCGCTCCTCTCTATGATCGACGGAGCTCCCGACCTGCGCGCACTGCGCTGGCTCAAAGTAGATGAGTTTGATCCCGAAGCGTCCGTCCGCTGGCAAGCCCCTCCTCAGACCGTCGACGATCTCGCATACCTGCAATACACGTCCGGCTCGACCTCGACGCCGAAAGGCGTGATGGTCACACACTTCTGCCTGGTCCATCAGTCTGAGCATCTCGCGCGCGGCAACGACTACACTGAGCAAAGCGTCAGCGCAACGTGGATGCCCAACTTCCATGACTACGGGCTGGTCGAAGGCATCATTCACCCCGCCATCTACGGCATCCCCTCGTACCTTTTCTCGCCGCTCGCGTTCGTGCAGCGCCCCGCGCGCTGGTTGGAGATCATCACGCGCTACGGCGTGACGCACAGCTCCGGTCCCAACTTCGCTTACGAGTTGTGTGTGCGCAAGGTCACGCCGGAACAGCGTGCACCGCTCGACCTGAGAAGTTGGCGCATGGCGGGTAACGCCGCCGAGCCCGTGCACCGCGAGACGATTGAACGGTTCGCCGAAACGTTTGCGCCCTACGGTTTCCGTTTCGAATCCTTCTACCCGGCCTTCGGTCTTGCTGAGGCGACCCTCATGGTATCCGCCGGCGGTGGACCAGAGCCGCATGCGCCGCTCTTTATCACGGCCCGGGCAGCAGCACTCGAACAGGAGCGACGCGTAGTTGAAGTTGGACCGAACGAGCCGGGCGCGCGCTCTCTCGCCGGCTGCGGACGGCCCATCGCCGACACCGAGATCGCCATCGTCGATCCGGAGACTCATCGCCGTTGTGCGCCGGACGAACTCGGCGAAGTGTGGGTGAAGTGCGCGGGGCTGGCGCGTGGCTACTGGCAGCGCCCGGAGGAGACCGAAGAGAAGTTCCACGCGCGCATCGCCGGCACGCACGAAGGCCCATTCATGCGGACGGGCGACCTCGGTTTCATGCGCTACGGCGAGTTGTTCATCGGCGGCCGGGTTAAAGACCTCATCATCATCCGTGGCCAGAACTACTATCCGCAGGACGTGGAATGGACAGCCGAGCGGAGCCACCGCCTGCTCCGGCCCGGCTGCTGCGCTGCCTTCGCGATCGAAGTCGGCCGCGAAGAGAGGCTCGTCCTCGTGTTGGAAGTGCGGCGCGAGTTTGGTTCGGCCGACGAGCGGGAGGTGATTGAGGCCATCCGCGAGCGTGTCGCCGAATGCCACGAGCTTCAGCCCTACGCCGTCGTCCTCGTTAAGACCGGTACGATTAACAAGACTTCGAGCGGGAAGATTCAGCGTCACGCAAGTCGTCGTGAGTTTCTCGAAGGCACACTCGAGGCGGTCGCGCTATGGCAGATGCCCGAGGAGGGAGGCGACGAAAATCGGCTGAGCGCACGGAAGACGCCGGCAATGGAGACTGTCCGCGAATGGCTCGTCGCGGCCATCTCACGGCGAACCGGGATCCCGCCCACGGAGATCGACGCCGGTCAGCCGTTCCGCTACTACGGCTTCGATTCGGCGCGCGTGGTCGAGATGGTCGGCGACTTCAGTGCATGGTTGGGCCGTCCTTTGCCGCCCACGTTTTTCTGGGATTATCCGACGGTCGATCGGGTCGCGCGGCACGTCGGCGCGGAGTCTGCACTCGAAACTCAGACGGCGCCTGACGTCCGCACGCGGCCTTCGCTTGAGCCAATCGCCATCGTCGGCCTCGCCTGTCGCTTTCCCGGCGCGGAGAATGTCGAGGCTTTCTGGCAATTGCTGCGCGACGGCGTAGACGCCATCACGGAAGTTCCGCCGGGACGGTGGGAGACGGGCCTGAACGGCTTCGCTCGCCATGGCGGCTTTCTCAAGAAAGTTGACGGCTTTGACGCCCACTTCTTCGGCATCTCGCCTCGCGAGGCGGCGCAGATCGACCCGCAACAACGGCTCGTGCTTGAAGTTGCATGGGAGGCGCTGGAGGACGCGGGCTACGCGCCCGACCGGCTCGGCGGCACACGCACAGGCGTCTTCGTCGGTATTAGTAACAGCGACTACGCCCTCCTCCAATTCAACGCCGATGCGAGTCCCGACGCGTATGCGGGGACCGGTTCCGCGCTCAGCATCAACGCCAACCGCCTCTCCTACCTTCTGGATCTGCATGGGCCAAGCATGGCCATCGACACTGCGTGCTCGTCCTCGCTGGTCGCCGTACACATGGCTTGCCAGAGTCTGCGCGCGGGCGACTCGCGGATGGCGCTCGCGGGCGGCGTCAATCTTCTGCTCACACCGAAGCTGACCGAGGCGCTGGGCCGCGCCGGGATGATGTCGCCTGTCGGACGTTGTAAGACTTTCGACGCTGCTGCTGACGGCTACGTGCGCGCCGAAGGCTGCGGCGTCGTCGTGCTCAAGCGGCTCTCTGACGCTTTAGCGGACGGCGATCGTGTGGTAGCGCTCATCCGTGGCTCGGCGATCAACCATGACGGGCGGAGCAACGGGCTCACGGCGCCGAACGGGCTGGCCCAACAAGCGCTCGTTCGACACGCGTTGGACCAGGCGGGTGTCGCCGCGGCAGACATCGGTTACGTCGAAGCGCACGGCACGGGCACGCCGCTCGGCGACCCGATCGAGTTTGCCGCCCTCAGCGCTGTCTTGCGCGAGGGGCGGCCGAGCACGGCGCCGTGTTACGTCGGCTCAGTCAAGACTAACGTGGGCCACCTTGAAGCGGCCGCGGGGATCGCCGGCCTCATCAAAGTCGCACTCTGTCTTGAGCGCGAACACGTTCCGCCACATCTGCACGTACGCGATCTCAACCCGCATCTCTCAATTGCCGACTCGCCACTCGAGATCGTTACGCGTGGGCGCGATTGGAAACGCGGCGCCGCGCCGCGCCGTGCCGGCGTGAGCAGTTTCGGTTTCGGCGGTGCCAACGCGCACGTCGTCCTCGAAGAAGCACCCGTCACGCCCGCCGCAGGGAATGCCGCACAACTCGAACGCCCCGCGCACGTCTTCTTCCTGTCTGCGCAAAGCGACGGCGCGCTTCGCCAACTGGCGCACCGCTTCGCTGACCACCTCAGGCTCCGCCCCGAGCAGTCTCTCGCGGACGTGTGCTTTACGGCGAACGTTGGACGCGCACGCTTCGCGCACCGGCTGGCGTTGACGTGTGAGACACGCGAACAACTCCGGATGGACCTTCACGCCTTCGCCCGCGGTGAGCAAGGCGGCGATCGTTCCGGGGGTCTGCATCACGCGCACGCGCCTACCCGTCGCCACCCGCGGACAGCCTTCCTTTTCACAGGGCAGGGCGCGCAATACTTCGGTATGGGGAGCGACCTTTACAAGACGCAGCCAGGCTTCCGCCGGACGCTGGACCAGTGCGATGAAATCCTGCGCCCGTTCCTCGAACGCCCGCTGCTCTCGGTGCTCTACGGTGAGGCGGAATCGGGGGCGCGGCTCGACGAGACGGCTTACACGCAGCCCGCACTCTTCGCGCTTGAATACGCGCTCGCGGAGTTGTGGCGGGCGTGGGGCGTCGAGCCTGACTTCGTCTTCGGGCACAGCGTCGGCGAGTACGCGGCGGCGTGCTTTGCGGGCGCGTTCACACTCGAAGAAGGGCTTGGGCTTGTTACTGAACGTGCGCGCCTGATGCAGTCGCTCCCGCCGTCAGGCGAGATGGCTGCCGTCTTCGCCGGCGAGGAAAGGGTCGCCGCCGCGCTCGAACCTGACCGCGCGCAAGTTTCCATCGCCGCCGTTAACGGTCCAGCACACACAGTCATTTCCGGCGAGCGCGAAGCAGTGCGAGCGACGTTGCGCCGGCTTGAGTCCGGCGGTGTCACGACGCGCACGCTGAATGTTTCGCACGCCTTCCACTCACCTCTAATGGATCCGGTGTTGGCCCACTTCGAGCGCACGTTGCGGCGTGTACCTGTGCGACCACTTCGCATCCCACTCGTCTCGGGATTAACCGGCGAAGTGCTCGCAGCAGGCACGCACATTGAGGCCAGCCACTGGCTTGCGAACACACGCGAGCCAGTGCGTTTCGACAGCGCGGTGCGAACACTCGCGGCGCACGGCTGCGAGGCGTTCGTCGAAGTTGGACCAGACGCGCCGCTTCTAAACATGGGCCGGCGGTGTCTGTCCGGCGCGGACGTGAGCTGGCTGCCGACACTCCGGCGCGGGCAGAACGATTGGAGTGTGTTACTCGGCAGTTTGTCGGCACTCTACGTCGCGGGAGCCGAGGTTGATTGGAACAGTTTCGACCGCGACTACCCGCGCCGGCGCCTTGCTCTCCCGACCTACCCGTTCGAGAGAAAGAGTTACTGGCTACAGGCTCCGGCCGCGATCGCGCCGGACTCAGAGAAGGGAAACAACACGATGACGATTGAAGCCTCGCCTCAACCCGCAGCGGCCGATCCGCGCCGCAAGGAGGCGGTTCTCGAAACACTCCGCGCCATCGTCGGACGTTTGCTTCAAACCAGGCCAGAGACGTTAGACGCGCACGCGTCGTTTCTCGAAATGGGCGCCGACTCCATCGTCCTCGCGGAAGCAATCCGCGTCATCGAAGACACCTTCCTGCTGAAAATCTCGATCCGCCAACTGTTTGAAGAGGTCACCACGCTCGACGCGCTTGCCGTGTACATCGCCGTGTACATCGCCGCGCACGTAGAGCAGAGCACAACGCCCGTTCAGACGAATCTGCCCGTCTGCGAAGTACCCATGCCGCGTGGGCCAGACTTCTCCGAACTGCCACCGGCCACGCCGGAACTGCCCGCGGTTGCAGCAGGCGTAAGTCTGACCGCTGACTCGACTGAGAGCCTCATCTCGCGGCAGCTCGACCTGCTCGCGCAGTTCTCCGGTCTCATGTCGCAGCAACTCTCCGTGCTCGGCCAGGGCCGCCCGCTCGCCCCCGCACCCGCCACCGTCAAAGCGCACGAAGAACCCCGCAAGCAGGAGTCGCAGCGATCGAGTATGCCCGTGAACGGCAGTGGCACGGCCCGCGCGCCCTATGTCCCATTTAAACCCGTGCAGCCCGGCGCTGCCGGAAGTTTCACCGAGCGGCAGCGACAACACCTGAGCGACCTCATCGAACGCTTCACGCGCCGCACAGCCGCTTCAAAGCAGTTGGCCCAACAGTATCGATCGGTACTTGCCGACAGCCGGGCCATCGTCGGCTTCCGCCTCTCTATTAAGGAGATGCTCTACCCGATTGTCGGCGCGGGGGGCGATGGCTCGCGACTGCACGATGTCGACGGCAACGAGTACGTCGACATCACGATGGGTTTTGGTGTCCACCTCTTCGGCCACCGCCCGCCGTTCGTCACCGCCGCTGTCGAGGAGCAACTCCGGCGAGGCATCGAGATGGGACCGCGTCCGGCTCTCGCGGGAGAGGTTGCCGCGCTCGTCTGTGAACTGACCGGCATGGAGCGAGCGACCTTCTGCAACTCCGGTACAGAAGCGGTAATGACGGCCCTGCGGCTCGCACGCGCGCGCACGGGCCGGACGAAAATCGCCATCTTCGCCGGCTCCTATCACGGCCACTCCGACGGCACACTCGCACGCGCGCAGGGCGACGGCCTCTCGGCGCCGCTCGCGCCCGGCATCCCGCCGCGCGTTGCCGAAGACGTCCTGGTGCTCGATTACGGCAGCCCGCGCGCACTCGAACTCCTGCATGCACACGCCAATGAACTTGCCGCTGTCCTGGTCGAGCCGGTCCAGAGTCGGCATCCGGAGTTGCAACCGCGCGAGTTTCTGCACGAGTTGCGCGCGTGGACACAGGCAACCGGCGTCGTTTTGATCTTTGACGAGATGGTGACGGGTTTCCGCGTCCACCCCGGCGGGGCGCAGGCGTGGTTTGGCGTCGCAGCCGACCTCGCGACGTACGGCAAGATCGCGGGTGGGGGCTTGCCCATCGGGATCGTAGCGGGCCGCGCGCCTTTCATGGACGGCATTGACGGCGGCCTTTGGGACTACGGCGACGCCTCCTACCCGCGCGCCGAGACCACCTACTTCGGCGGCACCTTCTGCCAGCATCCGTTGGCGATGGCGTCAGCGCGTGCCGTGCTCACACACCTCAAGGAGCGCGGCCCGTCGCTGCAAGCGGACCTGAACGAGCGCACTTCGCGTCTCACCGCGACGCTGAACGAGCACTTCGCACGCGAGGAGATGCCGCTGCGCGTCGCGCACTTCGGCTCGCTCTTCCGCTTCAACTACACGGGTAACATGGATTTGCTCTTCTACCACCTGCTCACGAAGGGGGTTTACGTGTGGGAGTGGCGCAACTGCTTCCTCTCAACAGCGCACACGGACCAGGACGTGGACCACATCGTCCGCGCCGTCGCCGAGAGCGCCGCGGAGATGCGCGCGGGTGGCTTTATCCCGGATAAGTCCGGTGGGCCAACGAACGGCGCCCGACCGGCTCCTGTTGAAGCGGCGACGCAGGCGCTCGGGTTCTGGGGCCGTCGTGAGATGAAGCCGGCCCTGGTTGGCCCGCCCGCGATAGTGGAGGAGGCACGCGCGCCCGCGGCTGTCCCTGCGGCTGTACCCGCGGCTTTACAGAGGACACGTCCCGACAAGGGTGTCGGCTTCAGTCTCTCTTTCTTCGGCAACTATGAGGCAGCATTCGACGGACACAAGTACGATCTACTCATCGAAGGCGCGAAGTTCGCCGACCGTCACGGCTTCGAGGCAGTCTGGATTCCGGAGCGACACTTCCACGCCTTCGGAGGATTTTCGCCGAACCCTTCAGTCATTGCCGCCGCGCTCGCAAGAGAAACGGAGCACGTCCGCCTGCGCGCCGGCAGCGTCGTGCTGCCGCTCCATCACGCCGTGCGCGTCGCCGAGGAGTGGTCGGTGGTGGATAACCTTTCGCGTGGACGCGCCGGCGTTTCATTCGCCTCAGGTTGGCACCCGGATGACTTTGTCTTCGCGCCCGAGGCTTACGGTCGTCACCGCGAGTTGATGTTCGAGAAGATCGAGGAGGTGCGACAGCTCTGGCGAGGCGAGCCGGTCGCGGCGCGCGGCGGGGCCGGCAACGAAATCCGCGTCCGCTTGTTCCCGCAGCCGATGCAGCGTGAACTGCCCGTCTGGATTACGGTCGTCAACAACCCGGAGACGTACCGGCGCGCGGGTGAGATCGGTGCCGGCATCCTGACGAACCTGATGGGCCAGACCATGGAAGACCTCGCGCGCAACGTCGCACTCTACCGCCGGGCGCTGGCTGACCACGGCCACGACCCGGCACTGGGCCATGTCGCGCTGTTGCTGCACACGTTCGTAGGGGCCGAAGCCGAAGCCGTGCGCGAACGAGCCCGCCGGCCCTTTTGCGACTACCTCAAATCGTCCCTCGACCTTTTGCAGAACCTCGTCCGCAGTCAGGGCTTACAGATAGATCTCGAGAGACTCTCGGAAGAAGACCTGGACTATCTCCTCTCTTCCGCCTACGAGCGTTACGTACGGACCAGCGCCCTCGTCGGTACACCCGAGACCTGCGCGCCGGTGGTCCAACGTCTGGCCGAGATCGGCGTTGACGAACTCGCCTGTTTCATCGACTTCGGAGTCGACGCCTCCACCGTGCTCGAGAGTCTCCCGCACCTCGACGCGCTGCGCGAGCGCTGCCGTCCGCAACTGTCCGACACACCGCATGTGTCCACTTATGAACTCGCCGCGGACATTCAGGCTCACATCGTTCGGCGCGTGCCGGCGACCGACTCCCAGCGGCAGCTCTGGGTCCTGGCCCAGGTAGGCGACGACGCATCGTGCGCCTATAACGAAACGCTTTGCCTGCGGCTCCGCGGACCGCTCAACCTGACGGCGTTCGCCGGCGCCGTTCAGGCGGCCGTCGCCCGCCACGAGGCGCTATGGACCAGTCTCAGCGACGATGGCGCGGAGCAGATCGTCCATGCACCGTCGCAGCGCGAACTGGCGCTCGTCGACTTCAGCGGCGCGGCCTCCGTCGAAGAGCGCGAGGCAGATGCCGCGCACTGGCTGGCGGAGGAGTGTCGCCGGAAATTCGACCTCCGCATCGCTCCCCTCCTGCGTGCCCACGTCCTTCGGCTCGAAGCAGCGCATCACCTTTTCGTGCTCGTCACGCATCACGTCGTCTCGGACGGGTGGTCGGTCGGAGTGCTGCTGGATGAGATCTGCGCCGCCTACGACGCGCGCTGCCGGGGTGTTGCGTGGGAGCCTGACGCGCCTCTGCAGTTTGGCGATTACGCCGAAAGTTTGCTGCGGCCGGACAAGCTGGCGAAGCGTGCTGCGGATGAATCTTTCTGGGTTACGCGTCTGGGCGGCGACAAATCGCATGCCGATCTCCCCACCGATCGCCCGCGCCCACCCGCGCAGACGTACCACGGCGCGCGCCTGAACACGTCCTTCGAACGGCAACTCTATGAGGATCTAAAAAGTCTTGGCCGGCGGCACGGTTGCACGCTCTTCATGACGCTACTGGCCGGATACCTTGCCCTGGTCCACCGGCTGACGCAGCAGGCAGATGTGGTCGCCGGCATCTCGGTCGCGGGCCGTGAGGGACGCGCCGAGGCTTCGCTTGTCGGCTTCTGCACGCGCCCGCTTCCTCTCCGTAGTCGCATCGCAGGCGATCCAACTTTCGCCGAGTTCATGGCGCACGTCCGCAGCCTGCTGCTCGAAGCCTACGAGCACTCGGACTACTCGGTACTCGGCCTCGTCGAAAAGCTGCGTCGCCCGCGTGATGCGAGCCGCTTTCCGCTCTTCTCTACCACCTTTAACCTCGAACCTCTCTCCGTCCCTGAGATGTTCGGAGTGGAGGTCGAATGGGTCTCGGCGCCTGTTAGCCACAGCAAGTTCGACTTAAGCCTGAACGTGATGGAGCGCGGTGACGGGCTGCGACTCGATTGCGACTTCAACACAGACCTCTTCGACTCGGCGACGGTGGCGCGCATGCTCGGCTACTTCCGGACATTGCTCAAAGACGTGGTCCAACATCCCGCGCGACGCCTGTCCGAGCTGGCGCTGATGACGGAAGCACAGCGGAGGCAGGTCGTCGACGTGTGGAACCAGGAGGCGCAAGGCGCGCGAGAGTTTCGCTGCGTTCACGAGGAGTTCGTGGAGGTCGCGCGCCGGATGGGCCACCGCACGGCTGTCGTCTGCGGCGAGCGCACACTCTCCTACACGGAGTTGGACCAGCACTCCGGACAGCTCGCGCAGCGCCTCCGCCTCCTCGGCGTTGGGCCAGGGACCGTCGCCGGCGTGTGCACGGAGCGTTCGGTTGAGGCCGTTATCGGCATGCTCGCCGTGCTCAAAGCGGGCGGCGCTTACGTTCCGCTCGACCCTTCGTACCCACAGGACCGGCTCGCGTTCACGCTCGACGACGCGCAGGCCCACGTGCTGCTCACTCACTCAAGTCTCGCGGAGAAGTTCAAAGAGTATTGGGGCTATACCATCCTTCTCGACGCGGAAGGCGGCGAGGAAGAGGGAGCGGACGCAGTGGAGAGTATGGAGCCGACGGCCGGCGCTGAGAACCTCGCGTACGTCATCTATACCTCGGGTTCGACGGGGCAACCGAAGGGCGTGGCTGTTCCGCACCGGGCGGTTCACAACCTCGTGCACGGCACGAATTACGTCACACTTGAAGAGTCGGACGTGGTGGCGCAGGTTTCGAACATCTCCTTCGACGCCGCTACCTTCGAGATCTGGGGCGCACTGCTTTCAGGCGCCCGCCTCGTCATCATCGAGAAGGACGTCGCTCTCGCGCCCCGCGCATTGGCTGCGCAACTCCAAGCGCATGGCGTCACCGTCATGTTCCTGACGACGGCCCTCTTCAACCACATGGCGCGTGAACTCCCCGCGGCGTTCCGTGGGCTGCGGCACCTTCTGTTTGGAGGCGAGGCGGTCGAGCCGAAATGGGTCAGGGAAGTGATGGCGAAGGGGAGACCGGGGCGGCTCCTCCACGTCTATGGTCCAACCGAGACGACCACCTTCGCGACCTGGTATGAGGTTACGAGCGTCGAGGAGCAGGCCCATCTCGTACCTATCGGTCGCCCGTTGACGAACGTCCAGATCTATCTTTTGGACGAGCATCTGCGGCCTGTGCCCGCCGGCGTTCCGGGAGGACTGTACGTCGGAGGCAGCGGGCTTGCGCGCGGATACCTCGACCGTCCCGCGCCCACTGCCGAGCGATTCATACCCGACCCGTTCTCGTCAGAGCCGGGCGCACGCCTCTACCAGACCGGCGACCTCGCGCGATTCCTTTCCGATGGCTCCGTCGAGTTTCTCGGGCGCAGCGACCAGCAGGTTAAGATTCGAGGCTTCCGCGTCGAGCCGGGGGAAGTCGAGGCGGTGCTCTCGGCGCACACGCACGTTGCGCAGGCGGCTGTCGTCGCGCGCGAAGACGGTCCAGGTGAACGCCGCCTCGTGGCCTACTTCGTGGCGAAAGATGGGCAGACGTGCGGCGCGGGCGAATTGCGCCGCCATCTTGCCGCACGCTTGCCGGTCTACATGGTACCCTCGGCCTTCGTGCAACTGGACGCGTTGCCGCTCAACGCCAACGGCAAAGTGGATCGCAGGGCACTGCCTCCGCCCGATGAAGGGCGGCCCGAGTTGGAGACGAAGTTTGTAGCGCCGCGCTCGGCGGTCGAGCGCCGGTTGGCCGGTTTCTACGCCGAAGTCCTCGGACTGCAAGCGGTCGGCGTCGAGGATGACTTCTTCGAGTTGGGCGGCCACTCGCTCCACGCCACGCAAGTCATCTCGCGTGTGCGCGACTGCTTCAAGGTCGAACTTCCCCTCAGTCAGTTCTTCGTGACCGGGACACTCGCCGATTTAGCACGCCGCGTCGAGCTGCTCACGGGTCGGCCATCTGCATAATCGGAACGGCGAAGGCGTTGGCTAATTCCAGCCCTGGGAAATGAGAGGAAAGAATCAAAACGCTGAAAGCGTTAGGCCTGTGCGGTATTAACCCTTTTAGGGTTAGTTGGAATGTTTTGTCATGTTACCCAAGGTAGTCGCTACGCTCCAACCTTGGGCTCGAATTAGCGAACGCCTTCGCCGTTAATGGCAAACTGAACCACTACCAACCATCTCAGAGTCAAGGATCGCTTGTCTTGATATAAGCCACGAATCTTTTATTTTGCGAAAGCGCGGGTTGAGTACAGTTGGTCCCATCGCAGCTACTGACGTTAATCGGTTCTGAGCCGCTTTGCTTGAGATAGACGTCAGTCCACTCTATAGGACCAGCCAGCCCGTTCCTCGTCTCACTCCTAACGTAGACTTTGCTCTCTCCGTAGACGCGTTCCCAGCCGCGCAGATGAACAATCGTACGGCGATCATCTTTCGACTTTTCGTCAAAAGGAACGACGGTCATTTTGCCTTTGGTTAAGGACAGAAACTTTACCGAGATCTGATCCTTCTCGTTGCTGAGGACGAGAATTTTATTCTGGTCTTCGCGACTGACGCCAACCAGCTTTGTCACTCCCTTTAAGGTGAAGAGTTTGCGTGCTTCACCGCCTGCAATGGGAATCCGAACAAGATTATCGCCTTGCAGCGCCAGGATGCTCTGATCTCGTGACGCAAAGATCGGCGAATAATAGTCGCTCGTCTGCGTTACTTTCACCCGCCGGTTAAGCGACAAATCAACCACCCAAACCTCACCCACTCCGTCATCGTCACCAGGCCCCTTTTGCGAGCTCGGCGTCGTGGATAGACCAGCTATTTTGAGGAGTAGCCTCCATAGAGGTTCTCTGCGAGCTGCTGGTTTCTGCGGAGTTGGCGAAGCGGTTGGTACCGTTTGCTGCGCCGAAACACGAGGGGACAGCGGCAGGAGCAAGCAGCTACAAAACACGATTACGATATGAACGACTTTCAAAAACATTTATGTGCTCGTCTTACTGAGGACAGCCATGTTCGACGAACAGGCACCTGAGGATCGGATCGTACCGAATAATCTCAGTCCTCTTTAAATCATTCTTCGAGAGCGTAACCAACCTCCGGTGATTCGCGTTCTGTTCAGTGCCGCGAACCAGGTACGTTACGCCGTTGTTACCTTCCCACACGAGCCACGCCTTCTGGCCCACCTGTAGTGGCTCCTTCCCGCCGAGATCTGCTACCCGAGGCAACACCTTGTCCATCACCAGTATTCCGTAGTTCACTGGCAGGAGAAGGATCTGGACCGCGACCAAAACTCCTAACACTGCAACCAGGAACCCTGGTGCGACTCGCTGCGCCTCGTTACTCTTTCTTTCCAGGAGTTGCTTTCTGGACTTCAAGACGGACAAGAGCAGCGCAACCGTGACCGCGACTCCGGTGAGCATCGCCCCAAAATAGAGTGCTTCCGAAAAGGCTGGCGCCTTCGTTCAGCAGAATAGACCGGAACAACCCTTCATCCGTGAAAAGTGAGCCGATCCAATAAGGCTCTTGTAGACCTTCAGCCAGTAAAAGGTTGCTGAAGTGGAAACAGTGCCGCATTACAAATTGAATGAGTACCAGTGAAACTACGATTCCCGTGATTGATAGCACATTCGACGACGTGACCCAGGCTTTAAGCCGCGTGAAGTTAATCAGTTGCTCAACCTTTACACGGGCGTTGCCGGGGAGCACTCGGTAAGACACGCGAAACAGTCCTATTATTGCGAGCACAAACACGGACAGCGGCAGCGCCAACAACAGCACTATCGGTATAGTCGAGACGATGTAAACGAGGAACTTAGCGCCTGCAAAGAGGTAACGTTCGTCGAGCACTTCGAGATCTGTTCCTACGCCTAACGCAGTCAATTGAAATCGCAGCGACAGATAGCCGAGAAAGTAAAGCGCGAAGCTTCCCAAAGCAGCGTAAGAGGGCCAACTGCCAACAATCGCTTTTATCTTCTCTGCAAAGTCCTGCGATAAGTCCACTACGTTTTCACTTTCCAATCAGCAGAAACGGACTCCAGTAATACGGGTGGCTGTATTTAGGGTCGTTCTTAACCGCCAGCAAAGCCCGGCGTGCGGCCTCGCTCAGTGGCTTGGATTGTGCCTCTCGATAGAAGGTCTCCATCCAAAGAGCGGTTGATGCGGCATCTACACGCCATGATGAAAGTATTAGGTTGTTTGCGCCGGCGTACAGAAGAGCACGAACCATTCCCAATACCTCGTTGGCACTAGTTGCTTGAGCCTGGCCCGTTTCACAAGCGCTAAGAACAACAAGACTATCTCGGGCAAGCGGCAACCCAAACATCTCCGCCGCAGTTAACTTCCCGTCGTCGCCTCCTCCTTTACTGAGCTTCAAGTGCGAAAGGAGAGGCGCCCCCCGGTCGAACTCGCCGTGCACGGACAAATGGACCAGCTTGTAATCAGCAACCTGGGCTTTGAGGCTTGCTTCGTCGATCAGCCGATCGGTTATGATCTTGTTGCGCCCGGAATGAAGGGCGCCGATTGCGCGAACTTCGTTTTCGAAGTCCGCTGTGTCGTTGGGATCAGCAGCTGCCAGCAGGTTTCCACCGCGAATACTCTCCATCTTTTTCAACTTAAGCAGCGTTGTAGCGTTCGGAATGTAAGAGAGTCGAAAGCTTTCGCCGAGAAACTTGTTGTCCGCCGGATTCTGAAGGACCTGGAACGGTATATGGTTGAGATCATCATGTGGAATGATCACCAGATGGTCAGTCTTGATCCATTGCAGGGCCGGTTGAACGAGGAAAAGAAACAACTGTTGTGCGGTCTGCTCATCGAACTTGCGCTCGTCATTTTGTCCACGTTCACTCAAACTCTGGCGCAGGTCGGCGACCTTCTTTGTTAATGCCAGGCGGGGCAGGAAGACCGAACGAACGTTGACTGCATCGCCGCTAATGTGCCAAAGGATCACCTGAGACTTCAGGGCCAGGTAGGAGAGAACTTCGAAGCGGTCTTGTCGCATTGCCTGCTGGAGCTGAGCTAAGGTCGCCGTTTGTGGAGCAACCAATTCCCGGAGCTTCAGTCCCTCGGTGGAAATGTTCTTCACGAGGTTCTGACGATCCTGATCGAGCTTTTGAATTTCTCTCTCGATGGCTGCGATTCGTTCTCCACTTTCACCCGCCGTTCTGCGGGTGAACAAATCCTTTTGCAAACGTGAAATGTTGGCGTCGAGATTAACCGAGGCGGCATAGAACTTCCGTTCGGCCGGACCTTTGAGTTCAAGCTCCTGGCTTCGCAGCAGGTCAGCCATTGCCCGAGACTTTGAGCGCTCGAGCAGATCGAACGCCTCCGCATATTTGCGACGGTCCAGGAAGTCCAACAGAGGAAAGTAGTAAATGTTCATCCTGTCCTCGAGGAAACTTCCACGCACCACTCCATCGCGAAGACTGCGCCGATCCGAATCCAATAACTCAGTTGCTTTCGCGAAAGCGCGCGATGCAGACTCGTCTTGTCTCTGAAGCAAACGTATTTGTCCCTCGAGAAAGTAACCATCTGCATTTCCCGAGTGTTTCGTGAGCTCCTCAAACAGGGGATCTGCTGGAAGCTGTTTCTCTCTGCTAAGGAACAGTTCAGTCACAAGGACCTTGTCCGGTGTTTTGGGATTGAACACCGAGAGTTTGGCGAGTCTTTCAAAGGAGTTTTTATCAGTCTCAAAAAATTGCCGAAATCGTTCAAGATCCCTAATAGAACCATTCATCGCGCTTACCGCATAGTTGAATCCGAGTTTTTGCGCTATCGGGAGCGCCTGCTCGTAGTCACTCTTAGCGCGATCGTATGCGTATAGACACGCTTTGGGGTCGCTCTTTTCGTCGCACCTGTTAGCAAGTCCTCGGTATACTGACGCCCGCCCAAACAAGGCATAGAAAAGAGACATGTCATCCTTCAATTCTGAAGCTACTACATACGCCCGGTTGATTGTCTCTGCGGCAGCCATCAAGTCTCCACGGGACTCCTGGATAGAGGCTTTTAGCTCAAGGGCCTCAACCAATACCTTCTTGTCCGGGCCGTTCGATGACAAGCGAATCGACTCTTCAATATTTGAGACAGCCGCGTCATAGTTGTTAAGGCCGTAGTAGTCGGCCATTGCCATTCCACGCAACGCTTTCGCTTGATTCACGGCGTCGCCGGCACGAACCGCGGTTTCATACGAAGCTTTGAACGAGGACTTAGCCGCCGTCCAGCTTTCCAGCAGTCGCTGGGCCGTGCCGAGCTTGAACAAACTCACAGTTGCATTAGCAAGATCGCCGTTATTCAAAAAGGTCTTTGAACTTACCAGGAGATCCTTTTCGGCTTGCTGTAGTTGCGGAAGAAGAGATTTATCATCACCGGTCTTGCGGAAGTGTTCAATGGCGCTATCTATCAACTGGCTGCTACGCAGTTGTAGAGTGGCTGCATCGTCCTGTGCAAAACAGGGAGAGAAAACGACGGCGAGGACGACGGCCAACAGTCCCGCGCGGCCGGTGCAGTTTAGAAAGAAGGAACGGGAGGTTCGGTTCGATACGATGTTGTATTGCATTGCTCGTGAGTCTCAAGGGTTGCGAGGTTTGAGGACGGGAGATTAGGTCCTGCCCAACTTGCTTCGACTCGGTTGTGCAACACGCGTGCCCTCTGAACGCGGTTAACTAATTCACGCAATTGTCAGAGGAAATCAGAGCGGGTTTGAAGCGGATGACCGGAGGTGTCAACTAACACAGACAGATCTCAAAGTGAGTGTGCACAATAATCGACACTTCTGAAAAAATCGTAGGCTGTGGGCGGCGGTATTCGGTAATCTGTGAATATGAGCGTGTGGAAAAAGCTCCTGGAAACAGCAGTCTACGCACCTTCGCCGCATAATGTGCAGCCATGGCGTTTACGGATTCTCACGGATGACACGGCCGAGCTGTTGATCGAAAAACGCCGCACGCTTCCGAAAGAAGATCCGACTGGAAGTTTTATCATCCTGACTATGGGCCTCTTCATTGAGGCACTCACGATTGTAGCCGGCAATCACTCACTCAAACTCGGCTTTAATCTGTGTCAGCCAGCATCCAGTTTTACGCCGGAGCAAATCGCGAAAACGGAAGGTGAGTTGCTGCCGTTTGCGAGATTGAGTCTCAGTCAGCAAATTACACCTGCTGCCGTCGAACCGGCCAATTCAAAATTCGACAACGCCTTGTTTCGCACGCGCCGCACTTCGCGCATTTCTTTCTCACCTCAAACAGTTCCCGGCGAGGCTTTCGAAGCTTTGTCGAAATTGGCGAGCGAATGGGGACAAACTTATGAACAGGTAACTGTCCCTGAGACCATCGAACAGATTTTGAAGCACAATATTGAAGCCGTGTTTGAGGATCTAAACGCGCCTGCGTACCACGATGAGATCGTGGAATGGTTTCGTTTCACTGACCGCTCCTCACGCCAAACGCGCAACGGCCTGGATTATCGTTGCATGAATTCTTCGCGCGTGTCGTTTTGGCTGGCGGCGCGCGCTTCGCCCTTACTCCGGCTTCCACTGACGAGCGCGCTGTTAAAAAAGATCTACCGCACGCAGTTGGGCCATGTGCCGACGATTGGCGTGCTCGCCGGTCCATTCTGGGAACCTGAAAAGGCGTTCGAGAGCGGACGCTTCCTGATGCGCTTCTGGTTAGAGTTGGCGAAACGGGATCTTTATATTCATCCCTACGGAAACCTGGTGACTAATAAAGCTGCTGCCGATTTCTGTTTGGAAGTGCTTGAAGTCCCTCAGATCTGGTTGATGTTCAGAATCGGCTTTTCAAAAGTGCCGCCGCCGAGTTATCGCCGCACAATCGAGGAGGTGCTGGTTGATTGACAGGTTTCTTACGGGAACCACGCTCTGGTTGCTCTGGATCATTCGCCGAATAATAAGTCTCGATCGTCGAGCTTACATGCTGCTCAGCGCCGGTGCGTTACAGCCGCTTCTGGCAAGAATCGGAATGCTGCGAGCCCACGCTGTTTATCTGAAAGCGAAGGACCACTGTCCCGCGTATCGCTCGTTTCTCGAGAGTGAGGGCGCCCGAAAGAACGGGCGTTGGAAACTTTCCGATCTGCCCATCACCACCAAGGACAATTACGTCAGGAAATATTCGCTCGTCGATCGTTGTTACTACGGCAAGCTACCGTCCGCGGGCGTTGTAATTGATGAATCGTCCGGTTCCTCCGGCGTTCCGAATAACTGGGTGCGCAGCGCGGAGGAACGCGAAGATGTCAAGCGCATTCTGCAACTCAACTACCAGCTCATCTATCGCGACAGTGGGTGTATCCTGCTGAATTGTTTTGCGCTTGGCCCATGGGCCACCGGCATGAATGTTTCCATGTCACTGGTCGACGTCGGCATTCTTAAGTCGATTGGCCCGGATCAGAAGAAACTGGAAAATTCCCTCGAGTTGTTTGGCGCCGATTATCGCTATTTGATTTTTGGGTACCCGCCGTTCATCAAATCGTTTGTCGACACAACGGGGCTCGACCTCAGGAAATACCGGATGGACTTGATCGTCGGCGGAGAAGGAATCTCCGAACCACTGCGCACTCACCTGCTGCAGTATTTCCAAACCGTAATCTCATCCTATGGCGCGTCGGACCTGGAGATCAATATCGGTGTTGAGACGGATTTGACTATCAATTTGCGCCGGTTGTGCATGAAAGATCGCAACCTCTCACAAATGCTTTTCGGACGTGAGCTGCCGCCGATGATTTTTCAATACAACGCACTTGACTACATCGTCGAGACGACGCCCGATGGCGAGCTCGTTTTTAGTATCGGCAGACAGACCAGTGCAGCACCGAAGCTGCGTTACAACCTGCACGATCTCGGCGGCGTCATGACGCACGCGCAACTGCGAGAGCGGCTGGCGTCAAACGGCATCGATATATCTCAACTCGCAAGACTGCAAAGCCGCTTTCCTGTTCTTTTTGTCTATGGTCGCAGCGATTTGACCGTGCCGTTTTACGGCGCGAAGGTATATCCGACGGATCTGGAAGAGATCATCAACGCGGATCTGAATTTAGCAAGACAGTTCAACTCATTTCAGATTTCCAGTTATGAAGATGAAGCGATCAACCGGCGGTTGAAGATCTGTTTGGAGACGGTCAAAAACTTTCCGGGCCCACTCGCGCCAACCGAACAGTTGCACCAGACGATGTTTGAGGGATTATGCCGCGTCAACCAGGACTTTCGCGAAGTGACGAAGATGTTCGATCGCAGTTGCGTTGAATTGGAGATTTACGAGTTTGAAACCGGGCCTTTTAAAGGGCGTGATATTCGGGTGAAGAACAAATATGTTGTGCAGTAACTCCCGTCAGCATTGGAATTAAACGACCGCAATACTTCACATCTGCCGTTTCTTCTTGCGGCAATGGAGGCAATGACGTAAAAAGGCACCCGTGCCTGAACTTTCCCCCGGGGCTACGCTGTCCCACTATCGCATCGTCAGCAAAATCGGTGCGGGAGGAATGGGAGAAGTCTATCGGGCGCAGGACACCGAGCTTGGCCGGTCGGTGGCGTTGAAATTCCTCTCGGGTGAAGTCGCTCTTCAACCAAGCCGCGTGAAGCGCTTCATTCAGGAAGCGCAAGCCGCTTCGGCGCTCAATCATCCAAACATACTCACCGTCCATCAGATTGGCCGCCACGATGACGCTATCTTTATTGCGACGGAATTAGTCGACGGCGTCACTCTGCGCCAGCACATGCACAAGCGGTTGAAGCTGGTTGAAATACTTGATATCGCCACGCAAATCGCCTCCGCACTCGTTGCTGCACACGCCGCAGGCATTGTTCACCGCGACATCAAGCCAGAGAACATCATGGTTCGTAAGGACGGTATCGTGAAGGTGCTCGACTTCGGCCTTGCGAAGCTCACGGAACGGAAAGATTCTTCTTCAGAAGCTACAACGATTGCTCACGTCAATACCGAGCCTGGGGCGGTGCTTGGAACCGTTGCTTACATGTCTCCCGAGCAGGCTGCAGGGCGGGACGTGGATGCCCGCTCGGACATTTGGAGTTTCGGAGTGGTGCTCTATGAAATGCTCACCGCACATGCGCCATTCGTGGGCGCATCGAAGAGCCACATCATTGTCGCCATTACCGATCATGAGCCGGCGCCCATAACACAGTTCGCTCCCGAAATGCCTGAAGCGCTCGAGTTGATTATCACTGAAGCGCTGACGAAAGATGTTGAAGAACGCTGTCAGACAGCGAAAGAGATGCTGGGCAAGTTGAAGCGTTTGAAGCAGCGCATCGAGTCTGGCTCGGTGGCCGCATCCATTTCCGAGCTCAATCGCTCAGCTTCGTTACCACCCCCGTCAGTCCCGCTGACTGATCAAATCTCGCCTCCCGCGATGCAGGCGACGCTCCCGGAAGCTGCAAGATCGACAGCGCCATCAGCAAATCCTGCGGACTCGCGCGCAACATCAAGCGTTGAATCTATAGCTAAGCGACATAAGAATACCGCCGCGGCTGTGCTGGGGTTAATGGTTGTCGTTGCGATCATCTTTGGACTCTACAAGCTGTTCAGTCAGCCAAAACAGTTCGGTCCTGTAAAAATGACGGCGCTAACGACGGGTGGAAAGATCAACGATGAAGACATAAACGGCCAACTATCGATCTCACCCGATGGCAAGTATGTCGTCTGCGCGGCAAACGACGCCAAACAGCAAGCCAGTTTGTGGCTCAGACAAGTATCGACGAACAGCCTCGTGCGAATCGTCCCTCCCGAGAATGGTGGTTATTTGGCGACGACCTTCTCCCCTGATGGCGAAATGATTTACTACGTCGCTACCCTGGAAAGAAATAAGTTTGTCCCCGCGCTCTATCGGATTCCTGTTTTGGGCGGCACTCCAGCAAAAGTTCTCGATCGCGTCTTCAGTGCTGTTGCTTTTTCTCATGACGGAAAGCAATTTGCTTTCGTACGCAGGAACCAGGATGACGTCGCCTTGATGGCGGCAAACTCTGATGGAAGCGGACAACCCAGGACCATTGCGGTAAGCAAACAGCCGACTAGTTTCTCTACTTCCGGACCGTCATGGTCTCCGGATGGAAAGCGAATCGCTTGCGGCTTGTTTGATGAAACCGGCGCGGGCTACGCGACCATCGTGGAAGTTCCCGTCGAAGGTGGAGATCCCAAGCCTATCGGCTCTGAAAAATGGGGTAGCGTAGGCCGCGTGATTTGGCTTCGCGATGGCAGCGGTTTGATCATGACTGCTCAGCCTGAATCTTCATCTGTCGGCACGCAGGTCTGGTTTCTTCCCTACGCGGGCGGGCCCGCGCGACGCATAACAAACGACTTAAACGGATATGGAGAAGTGAGCCTGGGATTGACGTCAGACTCGGGCACCATAGCGACGATCCAACAGATAAATTCGAGCAACATATCGCTTACTGATGCCAATAAGGATGAGAGTCAGGCACAACGGATTCTCAAAACCAATCTTCCTGACACGGTTGCATGGACACCGGACGGCAAGCTTGTTTATGCGAGTCGCACGGGCGAGAACTGGGACATTTGGATCGCTAATCGTGCAGGCTCAGAGACCAGGCAATTAACGGCCGACGCTTTCATCGATCAGCAACCATCTGTCTCTGCCGACGGTCGCTACGTCGTTTTCCGATCCAATCGATCCGGCAGTCGGAACATTTGGCGAATAGATATCGACGGCAGCAATCCAAAGCAATTGACGGAGGGCAGTTATGATGATGCATCTCCTGTTTGTTCTGCCGATAGCCGGTATGTGATTTTTATGTCGAGGCGATCGGGGACCTGGACCATTTGGAGGGTGGGAATTGATGGCGGACCTCCGGAGCAACTGACCGATCGTCCGTCGCAACTTCCAGCTATTTCGGCTGATGGAAAGTCCATCGCGTATTTCCATTCCGACGAACAAGCAAACAATCAACCAAAGCTGTCGATCATTACGTTCGCAGGTGGCGAGCCGGTCACGACGATTAATCTTCGTCGTACGGTGCAACCGATCGCATTTGCGTGGATGCCCGATGGGCAGTCGATCGCGTACCTGGATTCCGGTTCGGGAACTCTAAACATCTGGAGTCAACCTATCGACGGGGGCGAGGCCCAGCAATTAACTAATTTCAAAAGCGAATTCGTAACCAGTTTTGCCGTCTCGCGCGACGGCAGGATTGCAGCCTACCGCTGGTCCGCTACGAGAGACATTGTCCTGATCAAAGATTTCCAATGATTGACGTCTGATCCACTTAGCCCAGTTCCAATCCCGTGCGATCAGTGAAAAGGAGACTCTCCCATGAATAACAAAGAATGGACCATCATGATCTACATGGCCGGCAATAATAACCTCGCCGTCGACATGGCATACGCAATGGACCAAATCAAGGGAATAGCGGCTGAAGGCGCCGACAGCCCCAATCTTTTCGTTTACTACGACGGTAACTCGCCCGCGATTCCCACTCTGTATTGTGATTTCTCTGAACCGCGGAGACCGCGGTATGTCCGTTCATATAAAGTGCCCAGGAAGCTGTGTGACGTTCCCAGGAAAGAAAATGAGAATGCCGCCGACCGCCGTTCAATCCTCAACTTCGTCGACTGGTGCGTAAATAAAGTCGAGGTTGAGAATAACGGTGAGATCTCATACGGGCGGCGCGCTAATCGGTACGCGCTGATATTTTCCGGGCACTCGCTCGGCTTCCAGGATATTGGTCTGTTCAAGGACGAATCATCCGGCAAGTCGATGAAGATGATTGATTTCTACGAGGTCCTTCGTTCGTTGGTCAGCACGGAAAGACAACTCAAGAAACAGGCCAGGGAAAACGAGGTGGAAGAAGAAGTTTGGGAAAGGGAAACAACAGAGCTGCTTGGTCAGAAGCTCGACATCCTCGGTTTCGATAGCTGCGTGATGGGTATGCTCGAAGTTGGCTATCAATTCTATGATGTGGCGAAGACGATGATCTCTTCTGAAGGCAGCGTTCCGAGTGCCGGCTGGACTTACGCAAAAATCCTCGGTTGCCTGGGCCGAGAAGATACGAGAAACCTCGAGACCAAAGAGGTGGCGCAACTGTTCGTAAAACAATTCATCCGCAGTCAGGATGATTTCACAGTCGGAGGCGTTTCAGTCGACATGGCCGCCTGGAAGATGGACAGGATCAACAATCTGGCTCGCGCATTCAACAAACTGGCTTACGTTCTGGTCCAGTGCTTTGACGACCCGGAAAGCCGCTTATACAGGCAAATGGAACGACTGATTTTGCAGGTTCATTGGAAGTGCCAGTCGTACATGTACGATCAGAATGTTGATCTTGGGGACTTCTGTGAATTGCTTGATCGCGAATGTGGTTTGGTTGCTGATGAACTTGGCGATCATGACGATGTACAGCCCTTGAGAACAGTACAAAAGGAATGCCGAAAGGTGTTGGAAGAACTACAGCAGGCAGTGATTTTGAGTGGATTTAGCGGTGGCGGTTACCAATACTCGAACGGAGTGTCGGTGTTCTTTCCGTGGTCGCGCGAGGGTTATGAAGTATCGAAGAAGAATTACGAGAGCCTGTGGTTTTCGAAGGAGGTAGAACGGAACCAACTGCCGTGGATCAAATTCCTTAAGAAGTACCTGTACGAGGTTACTGTTCGCAGATGTGAGGAGCTTGTTGATTATGTCGCTCCGGGAAGCAAAGTTCGGTATCGCTCCGGGGTCCCCTTCGACGAGTGGGCAGCCCCGGCATTGTCTCCCGGCAATGGTTCGCTGAAAGGCAAGATCGCTGGTCAGGAAGGCTCGAAGATCGCGGGTCAGGAGGGCTCGAAGATCGCCGGTCAGGAGGGCTCGAAGATCGCTGGTCAGGAAGGATCGAAGATCGCCGGTCAGGAGGGCTCGAAGATCGCCGGTCAGGAGGGCTCGAAGATCGCTGGTCAGGAGGGATCGAAGATCGCCGGTCAGGAGGGATCGAAGATCGCCGGTCAGGAAGGCTCGAAGATCGCCGGACAGGAAGGCTCGAAGATCGCGGGTCAGGAAGGATCGAAGATCGCCGGTCAGGAAGGATCGAAATTGGCTGGCAGCGGCTCGAGCGCGTTCTTCAACAGCTTACGGCTCTTCAAAAACATCGAGAGCCGGTGGGACATCTCCGGTTTTACGAAGAAACCTGACGAACCGGACAGTAAATATTGAACAGAAAATGATCTCGTTGACGCGGGGCGACGTCCAGTCCCCGCTTCAGCTCAACATCCCATTGGTATTGGGACATCTACCATCCCAATATCGATCCAGCGGTCTCCAACCTGCTTTTGAATACGCAGGTAAATCGAACTGATCGTAACGATGCAGGCACCGTCATTTGGACCATTGCAACTCTCCGCCCACTCGATTACTTCCGGCCAATCCGCCAAATCCGTTTTAAGACGTCTGCGAACCTCTCTGATAATTTCCGCTTTAGTCGTTTTCGGAAACCTGGAGTAATCCATTTGCTCGCTTCGCAGAGTCCGAAAGTGAATACCACCTAAAGATTCCAAAGGAGTCCATGGGGAATCGTAGTGACGCCAATCGACGAGGTCGAGATGTGGGCCTTCAGCGGAAATACTCATGCTGGTGCGATAGCGTTGAAGGATTCGATACGAGGCGGCGCTATCCGAAAAGTGAAGCGTTACTTGCTGTCCGTCAATACTCTCTCCCACATCAAGATCGAGAGTCGCTTTACTGTCTTTCCCGAGCTGGATGTGCCTAAACATAAAAGTCGGCGGGCTTTCAGGGATCCCCACCAGAATTGATAGATCAGTTCCGTTCGGAGGCTTCTCCGTCCGCGGAAGTGGTGGCGACTCTTTAAGCCGAGGTGGAGGCGGAGGTTTGATCAGTGTTGCAGTTGTGACTGTGACAGGTTGCGGTGAGACTTGCCAATGAGATCGCGTGATGGAAAATAGAGCTATTCCAATAGCGAATGTAATGAACGCCACCGTGAGACGAATAATCAATGATTTCATAAGACCCTCCCGAAAATAATAATCAGGGCCGGCGGCATCTTACGAAACGGGGACTACCACACAACTCAATTGTGATTGCCTCAGAGGCGCCGCCGTGAACGCGAGTAGTTTGTAGCAGAATGTATCTCCGATCGCGTGACAAGATAAAAACAAATTTTCAGCATACGCTACGATTTCTGTTTGAACATTTCCAAGGAGAATTCAAATGCAATCAGCCACTCCAACTGTTGGCGCGCCGGCTAACGAAAAAGCGAAGACATACGCAGCGCAAGCATTCGGCGCTCAAAACGCCGATTCGGATCTCGCTCCGCTATCAATTGTGCGTAGAGAGCCGCGTGCGCAGGACGTTGAGATCAAGATTTTGTATTGCGGAGTGTGCCATTCTGATTTGCATCAGGTGCGCGACGAGTGGCATGAAGCGATGCCGACTGTTTATCCCTGCGTGCCAGGTCATGAGATCGTAGGTCGCGTTACCAGAGTTGGAAACGCCGTGACAAAAATGAAGGAAGGCGACCTCGCGGCAGTTGGCTGCATGGTCGACTCGTGCCGAATTTGTGAGAACTGTCGCGATGGGCTCGAGCAATACTGCGAAAAGATTGCGACGTTTACCTATAACTCGGAAGACAAGACACTCGGTGGCATAACTTATGGTGGCTATTCGCAGAGCATCGTGGTTGATGAAGCATTTGTCTTGAAGGTTTCTGACAAGCTGGATCCTGCCGGCACTGCACCGTTGCTCTGCGCCGGCATCACGACATATTCACCGCTACGTCACTGGAATGTAAGTGCGGGCCAGAAGGTTGGTATTGTTGGGCTGGGTGGACTGGGCCACATGGGAGTGAAGTTTGCGAACGCATTCGGCGCGCACGTTGTGCTGTTTACCACATCGCCGAACAAGATCGCGGACGCGAAGCGGCTCGGCGCACACGAAGTGGTACTCTCGAACGACCCCGACGAGATGCTGAAACATGCCGCAAGCTTCAATTTCATTCTGGACACAGTGTCGGCCCAGCATGATCTGAATCCTTACCTCTCGCTGCTAAAACGAGATGGAACGCTCACGCTTGTTGGCGCACCTCCGCAGCCGCTGCCGGTGACGGCGTTCAACCTGATCTTCGGACGACATCAGTTGGCCGGCTCCGGTATTGGGGGCATTCGCGAAACTCAGGAGATGCTGGATTTCTGCGCCGAGCACAACATCACTTCAGACATCGAGTTAATTTCAATCCACCAGATCAACGAAGCATACGAACGTCTATCGAAGAGCGACGTGAAATATCGCTTTGTAATCGACATGGGATCACTGCAGTAAGCGTTGAGATTCAGAGCAAGGGAACAATGATTATCCGCACAGAGGGATTTCCAGGCTATTGAGCCGGCCTCAGGGAGAGATGACATCAAGATTTGCGGAACAGCTTAGGCAACAGCGTCGCTGACGATTGTTTGTGCCTCATCCAAAATGCGCCTCAAGTGATCTGTTCCCTGAAAGCTTTCCACATAAATCTTGTAGATGTCCTCAGTACCGGACGGACGAGCCGCAAACCATCCGCTCTCTGCCACCACCTTCAGCCCGCCGAGAGGCGCCCCATTACCTGGCGCATGCGTGAGGATGGTCTGAATTTGTTCACCGGCAAGCCCTTTCGACCGAACCTGCTGCGGAGAGAGTTTTTTTAGAATCTCTTTTTCCTGCACTGTCGCTGGAGCCTCCGTGCGCGTGTATACCGACTCTCCAAACTCCTTCGTCAGCTCCTGATAGATCTGGCCGGGATCGCGGTCCATACGAGCAGTGATCTCCGCCGCAAGCAGGGACGGAACAATTCCATCTTTATCCGTGGTCCAGACCGTGCCATCCAGACGCAGGAAAGATGCACCCGCGCTCTCTTCTCCACCAAAGCCGAGCGTGCCGTCGAGCAATCCATCCACGAACCACTTGAAGCCGACCGGAACCTCGTAGAGCTTGCGGCCCAGCTTTGCAGTGACGCGATCGATCATCTCACTGCTGACCATCGTCTTACCCACAGCCGCTGCCTTACTCCATTCAGGCCGGTGTTGAAAAAGATAGTAGATAGCGACCGCCAGGTAGTGATTGGGCTGAAGCAAACCCGCTCCTCGCGTGACGATTCCATGCCGGTCATGATCAGTGTCACAAGCAAAGGCGATGTCGAAGCGATCCTTAAGTCCGATCAAATTTGTCATCGCGTAGGTAGAGGATGGGTCCATGCGGATCTTGCCGTCCCAATCCACAGTCATGAAACTGAAAGTCGGATCGACTAGTTCGTTTACTACAGTGAGATCCAGCTTGTACCGGTCAGCAATTCGCGCCCAGTAGTGGACGCCCGCGCCGCCCAGTGGATCAACGCCCATGTTTACCTTCGCGCCGCGAATTGAATCGAAGTCAATAACATTTGCAAGATCACTTACGTAAGCACTGAGAAAGTCGTGCCGGTGTGTAGTGGAGACGCGAAGCGCCTGCTCGAAGGGAATCCTTTTGATTCCCTGAAGCGCGCTCTCGAGAAACTGGTTCGCCGTTCCCTGAATCCAGTTGGTGACGTCGGTATCCGCCGGTCCACCGTTTGGCGGGTTGTACTTAAAGCCGCCGTCGTCGGGAGGATTATGCGATGGCGTGATCACGATTCCGTCGGCGAGTCCGGTCTTGCGCCCGCGGTTGTAAGTGAGGATCGCGTGGGATATCACAGGCGTCGGAGTGTATTCGTCCCCTTCGGCGATCATTACTTCGACGGCGTTGGCTGCCAGCACTTCGAGCGAACTCGCAAACGCCGGCATTGAAAGCGCGTGAGTATCCATCCCAAGAAAGAGTGGACCATCGGTATGCTGCAGTTTTCGATAAAGGCAAATTGCCTGCGTGATGGCGAGGATATGCCACTCGTTAAAAGCCTTCTGGAGAGCTGAACCACGATGCCCTGAAGTGCCGAATGCTACTCGTTGTGCCGGGATCGAAGGATCAGGCACATCGGTATAAGCCGCGATCAGTTTTGGAACGTTGAGCAGCATCCGCGGCTCGGGCAATTTTCCAGCGAATGGACTCACTTTCATTTCGCGCTTTCCTCTTCCGATCTACCGGGTCCTAAGGCTCTGCACAAAAAATCATGTTAATCCTGATAATCATGTAATCCTGTGAAAAGACTTTTCCCGCAAAGGCAACGAAGGTCATTTTTACAGGACTTACAGGATTAACAAGATTTACAAGATGATCCATGTGAAACGCACTCTTCGGGGTTCACTTCGAGTTAACTTCAAAACGGCAACGTGGAGGACCCTCACGATCGCAGTGCTCATTAACCTCAAACCCTATTACTTCGGACAGGAGTGTTTCCGCGAGCCTGCAAACTTCCGGATGCTCCTGGACCGCTGTAGCCAGCGGGCAACTGTCGCTACAGATGACAAGCTTTTCGTTATCCTTCTCAACTCGTGCAGATCCGCCGATGGCTTCCAAAGCAACAAGCGCCCTGCCGATACGACTCTCCATGTCGCCGTTCTGTCTGCCTACAGCTTGAGCGCCGGCTAAAGAACGGCCTACCTCGCGCAGAACCTCCTCAAGCGCTGCTGGCGTTAGTCTTCCTTTAAGTACGGCAATAAGTTGATTGAGCAGGGCGTCGTATGCTTTCGGGAAGAGTTGCTCCGCTTCTTCCGTCAACCGGTAAGCAAAGTGTGGTTTACGTGTTCCGCGCTGAATACCGCTCTGCTTGATAAGACCATCACGTTCGAGGGAAAGCAGGTGGGCCCTCACGGCATTGTCCGTGAGTTCGAGTTCGTCGGCTAACTCGTTGACGGTTTTCGTAGTTCCTCTCAACAGCGTGACAATGCGGCCCCGCGTGCTGTCGAAAAACCGTCCATCGAATTTGGTGCGCTTCATTTCAACGTGAAGTATTCCACACCTGGCCAATAATTACAATAAATCAAGTTAGTCCTTGACTTATTATGGTAAAGGAGTATTCTTCGCTCAAACGACACGCCGCGCGAGCGACAAGTCCAAATTTCAACTTAGGAGGATACGAAGATGGAACACATTATCGACAACCCCGCCCGAACCATTTCTCCAACTCAACATGCTGAAGCCGATGTTTCGGGTCCAGCCTATGAGGCTTACCGGATCCTGCACGTCGGCTTTGTAGTCGCGCCGATAGTCGCCGGCCTGGATAAGTTTTTCAATCTACTGGTGAACTGGGAGCAGTACTTACCATCGTTCGTCAACAAAATGGTCGGCGGTCACGGGCACGAATTGATGCTTGTCGCCGGCGTCATCGAAATCATCGCGGGACTCGGGGTTCTGATTAAACCGAAATTATTTGCGTACGTCGTTTCGGCCTGGCTGTTAATGATCGTAGTAAACCTCCTGCTGATCCCGGGTTACTACGACGTCGCGCTACGCGACTTTGGTCTGGCGTTAGGCGCTCTCGCGCTCGCGCGACTAAGCCACGAATTTGATCGCTGAAGCCTGGCAGTCGACAGGTGTTAACACTCGTGACGGTCAGGTGTTAACGCGCTACCAGCATCGCTGCTTTCAATCCAAAGTGAAACATCTTGCTGGGACAAAACCGACCGCCGTCGTGTATTTCGTCGCCCCCATGCAACAACGTGACAGACGGTTCGTCCCGCCTGCCAATTCAACAAGGAGTAGAGAGAGAGATGAACAGCCACAGAACGCCAGACGCTCGATCAGATCGGGAGATTACGCGCCGCAAAATATTAATTGCCGGCGGGAGTACTCTGGTCGGCGCTACTCTGCTCGGACCGGTCCTGGAGACTGCGCTCGGGCAGACGATGGGAGGGCAGGATATGCAGCGCCGCGGGATCACTTCAAAAGACGGCGGCATGAAGCCCACCTTCCTGCCGGAAGCGGATTCGACCGATCCGGTCGCTCACTCGGTCGCCGAAAATCTTTTCTGGAACGAACAAATGATGGAGCACGCGAAGTTCTTCATCATGCTGATGCCGGGTGCGGAGTTGGCCGGACCGCGCCGGCAGGCTGAGCAGTTTCAGCAGAACTTCGCCGGCCAGCTCGAGAAGGCGCGCTCCGCTAACTTAGACCGAAGCAATTATAAAAACTTCAATCGCTCGACCATCGAACTCATCAAGCCTTACGCCAACTTCAAGCACAAGATGCGCGACGAGCAGACCGCAGGCCGTCTGCAGAGCCTTGTGTGGCCCAGCTTTTTCCAGCATACGGCGCATGAGGCCGAGCGCTTTGCGAAAAGGCTGGACCAGTTTTCGGGCGGCGACACGTCAATCAACATGAAAGAGGCGGCGGAGTTCTGGACGTTAATCATGGGCGAGCACGCGGACTTTATCGCGCATCTACTCGACCCCGAGGAGAACGCGCTCATCCAGAAGGCGATGCAAACGAGTAAAGCTTTCCGGCAGATGCACGCGAACGTGCCCTCGTCGAAGGGGCCGGTTGAAAAGGCTGTCGACGACATCATTGATTTCAAGACCGCAGCCGAAAAAGGCATCCAGACCGGAACGATCAAGAGCATCATCCATCCTACGCTCGCCGACCACGTGAGGCGCGAGGCCCTAAAGGCAGCGGACGAGCTGAAGCGCGCGGTGGGATCTTCTTGACATCATTCAGGGAGGGCGGCCGCGTCCGGGGCCGTCCTTCCCAGTTGAAAATTAACGCTGCCTGATTAAGCCGGTTGCAAAGGGAGACTCGTCATGTCTGAAAGAAGTAATGAAGCAGTTAAATCGTCCGAAGATGGCACGCGAAGAAAGGGCCGCGCGAGTAAGGGAGCCAGGAATTTCATGATGTTAATCAAGATCATGACGTTGGCGGTATCTCTCACGGTCGCGCTTGGCTATCTCGTTAACCGCGGCAAAGCTCAAGACGCCGATGTCCAGAGTCGCAGTCAACAAGGCTTCGATCGGCAGATTAGCGAAAACGCACGACAGATGATGGACCAGGGAAAACAGATCTTTCGCTACGACACCTTCGGCGATGAGGCTTATTGGTCCGACAAACTAAAACTGCATCACGCAATTCAGGGCGCGAAGTTCGGCGGCGTGGGCGCGGGCGTTAGCCCAAAAACCGCGCTCGCCGTCGGATTGAAGGTGGACATGGATGCATTACCTCAAACGCTGGTCAGCCAGCTCAAGCAAGGCAAGGTGAACCTCGACGACCCGGCAACCACACTGGCGCTCATTAAGCTCGACGCAGTGCTTGGCGTGAAGGGAACCTTCAACCCGAACGGAAGTCTTAAAGCGGTGGGTCTCACTTGCGCCGTTTGTCATTCCACGGTTGACGATGCTTTTGCACCCGGCATTGGTCGACGTCTCGACGGCTGGTCCAACCAGGATCTAAACGTGGGCGCGATTGTTTCGATCGCCCCGGATCTGAGTGCGATCACAACCTTGCTGGGAGTCGATGAAGCGACGGTCAAGACAGTGCTTGCCAGTTGGGGACCGGGAAAGTTTGACGCTGAGTTGAACCTCGACGGCAAGGCGTTTCGTCCTGACGGTAAGACCGCTGCAGTGCTCATCCCGCCTGCCTTCGGACAGGCCGGTGTTAATTTGCATACGTGGGGCGGAGGCTGGGGCGGCGTCACTTACTGGAACGCTTACGTTGCCAACCTTGAACTGCAGGGGCAGGGAACTTTCTTCGACCCGCGCCTGAACGACCCCGTAAAGTACCCGGTCGCGGCGCGCGCCGGTTTTGGGAACAAGCGTAGCGAGGTCGACATGGTGACTGCGAAATTGGCCGCGCTTCAGTTCTACCAACTGGCAATTCCGCCGCCGGCACCGCCGGACGGAAGTTTTGATCGCGCAGCGGCTGCGCGTGGAGCAACGATCTTCAAGGGGAAGGCAAACTGTGCAGAGTGTCACGTGCCGCCGCTCTTTACTGAACCGGGTTGGAACACTCATAAAGCTGAAGAGATCGGCATTGACGATTTCCATGCGAGTCGATCGCCGGACAATTCGTATCGCACCGCACCCTTGCGCGGACTCTTCTCGCACATGAAGCGTGGCTTTTATCACGACGGTCGCTTTCCGACTCTGCTCGACGTAGTTAATCACTACGACGGTTTCAAGAAGTTAAGTCTGACTGAGCAGGAAAAGAGGGATCTGGTCGAATACTTGAAGTCGTTATAGTTGGCCCATGTGGAGAGGGGGATGAGTTCGAGGCCAGATAGTGTCTTGATTTGCGAAATCTACTCTCGCTTTGCACAAAAAATCTTGTTAATCCTGATAATCATGTAATCCTGTGAAATGACCTTCCCGCAAAAGGCAACCAAGGTCATTTTCACAGGATTTACAGGATTAACATGATTGACAGGATGAGCATGTAATTGCGATCCTAAATCTCCCGCTTGGGACTAATCATTAACAAATCAAAGTTTGCATAAAGTTGGATCGCCTGATTGCCGGAGTTCTTAAAGACGTTAAGTACCCTTGCGCGATCCGGCGCATCCAGCCGTTGCATCTTCTTCAATAAACCACGCAAGTGGAGCAGCCACTCAATACGACTTTCGTCTTTAGTATCGGCATTCCTTAAAAAATCCGCGAACCTGAGAAGCACCCGCATTCTGCCCGACCTGGTCGGACTCAAATCAAACAAACTGCTGTATAAATTGGATTTCTCATGAAAATAGATGAGCCCTGTTTTCTCGGAAGACCCGTCCCAGCGAGTAATTTCTTCAAGCACAAGCTCCATCTTCTGTTGCCAGTCATCTGAGGTTCTCGCCTCTTGAGACAAAGGTTCGTTCCCGTCACCGAACCTGAGCCCCTTTACCTTCATTAAGAGTCGCCAAGCGTCTCGGCTGGTCCAAAATTGCTCATTCCCTTCAATTCCTTCGACTCGGGCAGGCTTTACCTCTTCAGCTTTGATCGGTTCGGGGAGCCAGGTACTAAAGTGATCCAGGTTGGCCCAAAGCTGCTTCATCTGTGATTGACTTCTTATTACATCCTCGCATTGAACCGAATTCAGTTGCCGGAGGAGATAAGAGTGGAACGTGCTCACCAACTCTGAGGTCGGCAAATGGTTATCTTTGTACTGGCCCAGAAGTAGTTCAAGATTCCTGATTAGATTGCCCTCAAGTATTGACGCGATGAACGAACGTGGATCCGCGGAAACTCGTCCCAGAGAGGAATGGAAGCTCTTACTGACAATTGCGAGATCTACAGCCGATAAATTCGAATTTACCAGCAAAAAAATCGCGGGGCTTACTTGAGCCGGCGATTCCACGACTTCCAGATAAGACTGAATGAATCGCACTCTTTCGCCTTGCTGTATCTCTATCGGTGAAAACGCCTTCAATGCCACTTGAGACATTGTTTGATAGAACTCAGTCAGGTCGTAAGCAAGAGTTTGACTACATGAAAGTACTGGTAAATCGATCTTTGGGATTTCGAGAAACAGCTTGCGCGCCCGCTCCACGTCTAACCGTAGCATTGCCTTTACCACGCGACACCTTAACGACAACGCATCAAGTTGCTGATCGTATGCCGCGGAAAGAAAGCCGCCCCTGGAATCCACAGCTCCGGTCCGTAATGTGAGCCTGGTTTTCTGTTGGACGTGTGCACTTTTGCTAAACGCTTCCTCGAGCAGTTCAATCTTTTTTTGCCGGTTAGTGAGCAGCTTGGATTCCGCAATTCTGATAAGCAGGTCGGCCGAGACCTCAGGCATAGCCGCGTTTACATTCACGATGAATGAAGCCAATTCGGGCGACATCTCTGAAGCCTTCCTGGCTTTCTGATTCGCCGCGACGGTGCCTGCAGTGCAGAAGCAATAAACCGCCAGGAGGAGGAATAAAAAGGTGTGCTTCATTCGCAAGTTCCGCAACTGTGCGCAATGTTTCCCATACACACTTGCCGCCATTTTTTTGCAACCTACCTGCCGAACAATGTTCGAAGGTATTCTTGCTAAAAGAAAGCGAGTCTCATTATGGCCAGTATCAGCGAAGTGTTTCTTCCGGGAGTCGGACGGAAGTTTCAAGTGGAAACTATGGCCGGCGACCGGCTTGTGATTGTCATTCATGACGATGGTTTGCGCGAACTTTACCATTTTACACGCAGCAACATGGACCGTCCGGCCTCAGTTTTGAGGCTCTCCGACGGCGAGGCGCGTCAGATCGCCGGAATTGTAGGTGGACTGACCTACGTACCGCGAAGTCTGCCGATGGCGGAGGTTATTTTAGGCGACCTCGTGCTGGAGTGGTTCACGATTGAACGCGGCGCGGCCTGTATCGGCAGAACCATTCGCGAACTCGAAGTTCGCACTCGCACAGGCGCATCCATCGTTTCAATCATCGAGCCTGACCAGACTACGCGCACTAACCCGGAAGCGCATACGGTTTTGAACGAGGGCGCTACGCTGATCGCCGCGGGCGACAGACGCACGATTAACGCCCTGAAGCGACTACTGGTTGAAGGAAGTGCGGGGCAAGCCGGTGGATAACGTCATTTTAGAAATCGGCCTGGCACTTGGACTGATCGCATTAGCAATTGCTCTCGCAAGAAAACTCGGCGTGTCCAACATTCCGTTCCTGATCCTGATCGGAATCGCGGTTGGACCACATGCCCCGCAGTTCGGCGTCTTCGACTTCCGTTTTATCGAAACCGATTCTCTCATCACGTTCATGGGACGTCTCGGCGTTCTCTTCCTGCTCTTCTATCTCGGCCTGGAAGCAAATCTCACACGCTTGATTGAGGCAGGGCGCTCGATCCTGGTGGGTGGCTCGATTTACGTCGGGATCAATTTTACCGCCGGATTTACGTTCGGGTATCTCGTAGGTTTTCCTTTGCGTGAAGCGCTGATTATTGCCGGCCTGACTACCGTTTCGTCGAGCGCCATCGTCGCCAAGATTCTGTTCGACTACCGCCGCATGGCCAACCCTGAAACGCAAATCGTGCTCGGCATCACCATGTTCGAGGACGTCTTTCTCGCAGTTTATCTTTCGCTTATCTCCGGCATCGTACTAAGCGGCGCGACCTCCTTTACCGGTGTTCTTTCTTCCGGCGGCGTCGCCCTTGGCTTCATCGTCGGCCTAATAATTATAGGACGCTGGGCCACGCCGTTCCTCAATCGCGTGCTTCGCATTTCGTCGAGCGAACTTTTCGTGATCGTGGTTTTTGCCTGCCTGTTCCTGCTCGCCGGACTCGGCGAGACGATCCATGTGGCAGAATCTATCGGCGCGTTGCTGCTCGGATTAATATTAGGCGAAACTGAACACAGCAAACGAATGGAGCGACTCGTGGTGCCGTTTCGTGATTTCTTCGGCGCCATCTTCTTTTTCGGTTTCGGTCTTTCAATTGATCCGTTTACTTTAGGCGGCGCTGCAGGGCTGGCGGCAGGCGCGGCGCTGCTCTCGCTCGTCTGTGTCGTCGTCGCCGGATCGATCGTGGGGAGACGCGCCAAACTATCAACCGTCGGCTCGCTAAACACCGGGTTCACGTTGCTCGCCCGCGGCGAGTTTTCGATCATCATCGTCAACCTGGCGATCGCCGGCAGTTTAATGCCGGTCTTGCAACCGTTTGCGGCACTGTATGTGTTGATTTTAGCGAGCGCCTCTCCGTTGCTGGCGAAAGAGTCAGAGCGCATTTACGGTTTGTTTGCGAGGCTATTCGGGAGCATTTACGGATTGTTTGCGAGGCTATCGAGGCGTCTCCGCAAGAAGAAGAAAGCAGACGAAGAAGTCGAAAAAGTCGAAGAAGCGGAAGTGTGAAACACTGCGGGGCTCATAGAGCCATTACTACGGTTTGGAGGCAGGGATGAGTATCCGTGGACGATTGCTGGCGCTGGCAATAGGAGGTGTTCTCCCGCTCTTAATCGTCGGGCTCACGGTGCTGTGGGTGGTTTGGAGTGAAAAACAAAACCAGCTCAATGATGCCCTGGAACAGCAAGCGGAGTTGGCCGCTGTAGTTTTCGACCGTTGGCTTGACGCTCAGTACCAACCCCTCAGGACAATCGCATCCTATCCCTCCAGCCACCTCAAAGATTCGACCGCGCTTCAGGGAAACTTAAAGGCAGCGCTACTCCACCGCACCAATTGGATCGATTTGCGCGTTCTCGACGCAGCCGGAAAAGTTGTGGCGATCGAACCTGCCGGGACCGGCAATCTTCCGACCGGCTTCGCCGAAAAGCTCGTCAGCGAAGTGGGACGCGGCGGACCTGATGTTGAAACTGACTGGACTGGCGGAGAGGGACGTTATGTTCTTGCAGTCGCAGCGCCACTTGAAGGCGGCGGCGCCGTGGTTGCTCGCATCGATGGCGCGGCACTAACAGAACCCCTGCAGGGAATCACTTTGCCGGAGCGCGCGCTTGTTACTCTACTCGATCAACATCGGCGCATAATTTATCGCAGTGCAACCGCGGAGTCAGGGTTAGGATTGGACCTTAGCGGCGTGGACCAATTCTCGGCGCTGAAAGATCGTAATTCCGCAGTGATGGTAAGAAAGAGTGCTGTTGATGGAGTGGAGCGTGTGTACGGTCTCGGGCGTGTCGGTAAAACGGACTACGTTGTTATGGTTGGCGTTCAGAGCGCGATTCTTTATGCGTCAGCCTGGCGACAGGTGATGGGCTATAGCATCGCGGGTTTGATAGTCGTGTTTTGCACAATGACGGGAGCTCTACTGATTGCAAGAAGCATCGCTCGGCCCGTGCGACTTTTGAACTTCGCGGCAGAGGAGTTTGGAGGAGGAAATTTTTCTGCACGGGCGCCCGCGGAAGGGCATGATGAGCTTTCGCGTCTCGGCATGAACTTCAATGCGATGGCCGAGCGATTACAGAAAAGGGAAGAGAGACTCGCCGAACTGGACCGGCTTAAATCCGAGTTCGTCTCAACCGTTTCACACGAGTTGCGCACACCATTAACCACCATTAAGGCGCTGACGCGGCTTCTCATGCGCGATGATCTCGATGAAAGAAAAAGACGCGAGTATATAGAAACCATCTCCGTAGAGTGCGATCGTCAGATTGATCTTGTGATGAACCTGCTCGACTTGTCGCGTATCGAAGGCGGCGTGCTCCGCGTTACCCATGATCGTGTTGACGTGGAGAAAGTCATCTCGTCTGTAGTCAAGGCAGAGGCACGCTCGGCCGAGAAGAGAGGTCATCAACTTCGCGTCGAGTTAACAGGTGAAGTTCCACCAGTGTGCGCGGACCCAAAAGAACTTCGGCGCGTTCTTTCCAACATCGTCGAGAACGCTATCAAATACACGCACGACGGCGGCCATATCGTTTTATCTGCCGGTGAAGCAGACTCGCAGGTATTGATAAATGTGACTGACAACGGGCGGGGAATACCACCGGAAGACATGCCGATTCTGTTCGACAAATTTCACCGCGGACGTCCCGCGCCTCAATCCGCGGCGACCGGTAACGGCGCGACCAACGCCGAGTTTCTGGAAGATGCTGACGTATCAGGTGTCGGCCTCGGTTTGTATTTGGGCCGAAACGTTATGGAGCAGATGGGTGGTCGCATCAGCGTAAAGAGCGAAGTCGGACGCGGTAGCACTTTCACGTTGCATTTGCCTTTGTGGAGTCAGGAAGGATGTGACAAGCGTAGTGCCGAGGAGTACGTGCATGGCGAAACAGTTGCTGGTCGTTGATGATGATCCGGGTCTTTTGCTGGCAGTGTCAGAAACACTGCGAGCGGAAGGTTACGAAGTGCAGACAGCTCGCAGGGGCTCTGAGGCAATGGTCCGTGTCGCGGAAGATCTTCCCGATTTGATCATCAGTGACATTCGTATGCCCGGCATGGATGGCTACGCGCTGGTACGTAATCTGCGCGCCTCGCCGCGCTCGCGCCTGGTGCCGATAATTTTTCTGACCGCTAAAGATGAGACCGCGGACCGGATTGCCGGATTTCGCACTGGCGTGGACGCCTACGTCACAAAGCCCTTCGACACAGATGAGTTGGTGGCGATCGTCAAGAGTATTCTCGAACGAGTACAGCGTACTCACTCCGATCTCGCGCGCATGTTTGGAGAGCAGGAAAGCGACGACTCGGAGTTGATACGCGATGAAGATTTAACAGACGCGGAATGGCGTGTAGCGGAAGCTGTCGCGCGCGGACTCTCGAACAAGGAGATTGCCGCTGAGCTAAAGCTCAGTCTGAGGACGATCGAGGGTCACATCAGTCGCATCCTGGATAAGAAGAATCTGAGCAACCGCGTGGAATTAGCGCTTCATGTGCGAGAGAGACGGTAAAGAAATTGAGAGAATCATCTTGCGGGAAAGTCATTTCACAGGATTACATGATTATCAGGATTAACAAGATTTTTGTGCACGGCGTTTTCGTACCCTTGCACAAGAAGTGCGTTTCACGTGGATTACATGATCATCTTGTAAATCATGTTAATCCTGTAATCTTGTAAAAATATACCTTCGTTGCCTTTGCGTGAAAAGCCATTTCACAACCAAGTGGAAACACCCGCATGGACAGGTGTTATCACCGTCGTCGCCGATCAGAAACGGGGATACGCTGAATGAAGACCCTACTTTTACCAGAGGTCAATTTTGACAGCCGCGGCGATCTCATTTCATCACCCACGTCACGAAGCTGTATTTGCCGGCGAGTGCCACCACGTTCAGCGCGTTCAACTCTTTTCAGGGTTGGAACAGAGCGAGATGACAGCGATCGCAGCGGCTGCGCGTAACCTTCGCAAAGCGCGTGGAGAGTTTGTCTACACGCCGGGTGATCGGGCCGACTCCGTCTACGTCTTAAAGAAAGGGAGAATCAAACTCTCGGTATTGTCCGAGTCGGGTAAAGAGATCGCCATCGACATCATTCAGCCTGGGGAGATGTTCGGCGAATTCGCGCTCATCGACGAGTCAGTACGCAGCAACATGACTCAGGCGCTGGACGATGTGTCGATCCTGGTTTTCAACAAACGCGATTTCGTGAATCTTCTTAAGAACCAGCCGACACTTGCTCTGAACTATATCCGAATGGTTGGCGATCGCCGCCGGCGCATGGAGAAAAAATTATCCGACATCACTTCGAAAGAGGTTCCCGCACGCGTCTGTGAATTGCTGCACGAACTTTCGGCGCACAGTTTACCAACCGGCGAAGTCCATCACGCTCTAATTCCGCTAACACATCAGGACGTGGCCTCTCTGATTGGGGCATCGCGTCGAACCACCACTTCGGTCCTCAACGACCTGATGCGCTGTGGCTTTATCGAGCTGGGGCGTGGCTGGGTTCGCATTAAGTCGTTAAAAGACATTCAGACCTACGTTGGCTGGCTGCTCTTCACCGGCATGCAAGTTTTTTTGCACCTACGTCAGTTAGCTGACATACCACCAATGCACTTTCCGACATAGTACGCCCCGCACTCAGAGAAGAACGCCCGCACACATTAAGCGCAACAATTTTCCCAAAGTGGATTGAGCTTGGGAATGGTCCAGGTGTGCCCTCGGCGTTAGCAACCCGAGAATAAATAACTTGATAACCCTTCACCTAAAGGAGAACCGTATCATGAGAACGATCAAGAGACCTTCACAATGGATACCCGGACTGACCTTCGCACTCGCGGTGTTCGCACTGCTGGCGGGACTGGCTTTCAACACCAATGGTCTCGCGGATGGAAACGACCTCGGCACATCGCCGTTCGACTTTGCCGATGCCGTCTACCGCGCGCAAGGCATCGTGCCGGAAAACATCGTGCTGCGCGTGGGCGATGCGAGCCGCAGCGGCGACTTCGTCGTCGACAACACGAACACCGATCCGAACCGCAGGAACATACGGACCATCGAAACAACTCCCGGTACCACGGGCAGCAGCGGGCTGACCTATGCCAACATCTTTGGCGTGCTTAATTCGACGAGCTTTGAGCGTGGCTCAGGCGGCAACATGACCACGCGCGGTCAGCAAGCCTTTGACACGGCAGAGCGCTTCCGCGTCTTCATTTTCCCGAAGGCGAGCAACGGCTCCATTCTCGATCCTTTCCTGCCCAATAAGCGTCAGGACAACCTCTTCGATACGCGCGACGGTTACTTCAGCAACGACCCGCTCGGATTGTGGGTCGCCGTCTGGGTGGTCTATACGCCGAAGGCTTTTACCGCGGCGGGCAAAAAAGAACTGGATCCAATCGCTGCGACCAACGGTAAAGACCTCGACGGCACGGCCATCCTCGTAAGTCCTTCGCAGATCGATAATCTCGCAGCAAAAGGTTTGATTGAACTGCGGACGCGGCCCGTCGACGATCCGGTCTTCCGCTGGGTCATCTGCCCGATTCCTGAAGATCCACGCAACGGCTTCATCCGTCCGGATGCATTCATCCGCGACGTGAGACGCGCCGATGGTTCATCAGTCTTTCCGGCGCTTCGTAACAACTTCAATTGCTTACTAAAGACGGGCGATTGGTGCGATTAACGCTTTGCCCAATTTCCGATTGCCAATTGCCAACTGCCAATTTGCGCGAGTTCGAACCCGGTTGAAATCGGCAATCGGCAATCGGCAATCATTAAAGGAGCCCACAATGGCAAATAAACCAAAGAGAGATAAGACAAGAGAGAAAGCATCGATAGTTGCCGCGAGAAACAGGCGCGAACTCATTGCGGCTGGTTTCAATAGGCGCGATATGCTGAAAATGGGACTACTAACCAGCGCCGGTATGCTAATACCGAAGATCGGCTTGAGCGCGCGGCCGCTCAGCAGCGCCGGTTTTTTGGATGACACGCCGCAGAGCCGCCCCACCAGAGCGTTCATCGAGGAGATGCCGCGTCTGGTGATCAAGCAACCGACCACAATGCTAACTGGTCCAACGCCGCAAATCGTCCCCCACACTGCGGGGGGCGAGAGCCGCACAGTCGCGCACCAGGCGTACGCGCAGTTCCCGCCGCAAAAGTTTTATGAGATGCACCAGAAAGCGTTTCTGGCCAAGTCGTCCCCTGACTTCGTTCAGCCGACTACCTTGTGGGGTTTCGACGGAATGTTTCCTGGGCCACTCCTCGTCGCGCGGTACGGCGAACCGATCCTCGTCCGCCAATTCAATGAGTTGCCCGCCGCAAACAACGGCTTCGGAATAAACTCGACTACGACTCACTTACACAACGGACACACTCCGTCGGAATCGGACGGCTTCCCCTGCTTCTTCAACCCCAGCGGTAAGTTCTACGACCACCACTACCCGAACGTGCTGGCCGGCATCAACTCCACCCATCCCGGCACCGGCGACATCAGGGAATCGATGCACTCGCTCTGGTATCACGATCATCGCATCGACTACACGGCGCAGAACGTCTACAAGGGCCTCGCCGGCATGTACAACCTCTTCCATCCGGAAGACTCCGCGTACGACACGGGTAACGAGAATACGGGTTTTCGCCTACCGAGCTTCCCTGACTACGATATCAACATGGTCTTTAACGACGCGGTCTACGATGCCGAGACCGATCAGTTGGCGTTCGATCTTTTCAATCTCGACGGCATTCTTGGAGACAAGATGCTGGTCAACGGCAAAGTTCAGCCGGTGCTCCACGTCAGCCCGCGCCGCTATCGTTTCCGCTGGCTAAACATGGGCCCATCGCGCTTCTACCAGTTGTCACTGCTCGACCCGACTAATAATTCCAGCAAGCCGATCTGGCAGATCAGTGTAGACGGAAATCTTCTGAAGAAGCCGGTACAGGTTCCGAACGGTTGCCGCATCTCGGTGGCTGAACGCGTGGATGTGATCGTCGACTTCACCGGACTTCAGGGCAAGACGTTCTATATCGAGAACCGTCTGGAGCAGGAAGACGGACGCGGCCCAACGGGCGACGTCCTGAGTTCCGGTCAGGGCGATAAGATCCTGAAGATCATCGTCGATGGTCCAGTCGTGGCCGACAACAGCATCAATCCTGCGAATATCCCCACTAGCCAGCCCGTCTACTTCTACGATTTCCCGGACACGGCGGCAACGCCGGTAGTAACTCGGGTTTTCAGGTTCGAGAGGAACAACGGTCAGTGGGCCGTCAACGGGAAGTTTGCAACGTGCGACGACATTCGCTTCGCCATCAAGCGCAACACGGTCGAGAGGTGGATTTTCCAAAACAACTCCGGCGGTTGGCAGCACCCGATTCACATGCACTTCGAGGAATTCCAGACACTCAGGATCAACGAGTCAGCCCCACGCACCTCGGGAATCATTCAAGCGGGCCGAAAAGATGTTCTCAGGCTCGAACACAACATGGAGGCTGAGATGTTCTTCCGCTTCCGCGACTTCGTCGGGCGCTACCCGATTCATTGCCATAACGTCGTTCATGAAGATCACGCGATGATGGTGCTCCTCGAGATCAACGACACCGGGAGACAAGAAAACCAATCCTTAAATTGCCATGCCCGAAAACCTACAGAAAGGTTTACTGAACTATGACGAACATCAATAGAAGAAGTGTGATGGCATTGGTCGGGGGCGCTGCGTTCGCCGGTGCGTTCGCGGCGCGGGCCGAGACCCGGGCAACGAAGCCGTTGGTCCAAGAATAATTCGGCGCGCGAACGTATAAGAAAGCGTCATTTCCCGAACGTCCTCCTTACTACTCACGAAGGCCGGAAGGTACGGTTCTACGACAACCTGATCAAGGACAAGATCGTCGTCATCAATTTCATGTACGTGAAATGTGATGACGTCTGCCCTGGCATCACAGCGAATCTGGTGAAACTTCAGCACCTGCTCGGCAACAGGCTGGGGCGAGACATCTTTATGTACTCATTCACGCTCAAGCCGGAACAGGATTCGCCTGAGGTACTGAGGCAATACGCTAAAGCCTACCATGCGAAAAAAGGGTGGACGTTTTTAACAGGCACTCCTGATGACATGGAGTTGCTCCGGCGCAAGCTGGGTTTCACTGATCCGGATCCGGAGCTGGATGCGGACAAGTCGAATCACATCGGTAACATTCGCTATGGCAACGAGGCTCTGCAACTGTGGGGCTCGTGCCCTGGGCTATCCAAAGCCAGTTGGATGGCCGAATCAATTAGCTGGGTAGATTGGCCCAGGAGCGGCAAAGGAGAACCGAGATGAATACGAATGATAAAGGAAAAAATGTTTTGATAAGCGCGTTGTTTTTGGCGGCTGCCCTGCTTTTGTCGCCCGTGGTGTCATCCGCTCAGACGGATGGCACTACTTCGACGGCAACAAAGTTGCCGGCTAGTTACGATCCATCCTCGGCAATTGAGGTTGCTATGGGTGATGGTCCAACCGGTGTTGCCTTTGACGGCGCCAGCATTTGGGTGACGAACCAATTCAGCAACAGCGTGATGAAGGTGGCCGGTGACGGCGCGGTGCTGGGCAGGTACGCCACCGGCAAAAATCCGATCGGTGTAGCCTCCGACGGCGTGAGCGTGTGGGTGGCGAACAATGCCGACAACACCGTGACGAAGTTCTCGACTGATGGCGCGAGGCTCGGCACTTTCGTGGTTGGCAATGGCCCACAAGCAGTGTTGATTACCGGCAAGTACATCTGGGTGGCGAATGAAAAGGGCGACTCCGTGACGAAACTCTCGAGTGCCGGCGCGGTGCTCGGCACGTTCAGGGTGGGTCGGCGTCCCGTCGCGCTGGCCACTGATGGGACAAACATCTGGGTTGCAAACAACCAAAGCGACAGCGTGACGAAGCTGTCCGCGGCGGGTGCGGTACTCGGCACTTACGGCGTAGGCGATGGTCCATTCGGCCTTGCCTTCGATGGGACAGGTATGTGGGTTACGAACTTCTTCAGCGGCTCCGTGATGAAGTTGAATCCCGGAGACGGCTCTGTGGTCGCTAAAGCCGTCGTAGGCGACGGCGCGTCAGGCATCGCAATCAACGGCAACTACATTCTAGTCGTCAACAACGGCAGCAACAGCATCTCCGTGCTGGGTAAAGACGGTACGGTCATTAACACGATGAAGGTGGGCATTAGTCCGTATGGAATCGCCGTTGCCGAGGGCGGCATCTGGGTTACAAACCCCGGCAGCGATTCCATATCAAGACGTTAAATAAGCGACAGCCGGGATAGGGATAGGAGGTTTGCAATGACAAGGAAAATATTCGGAGCTGTCGCGTCCTTCGTCGTCATCGTTCTGGCACTCACATTTGGTGAGTTGCCGGGAGCCGCCGCGATTCAGGAACAGCAGCAACGCTCAAAACATCGTCACGGTGCCGGCCGGCGAAATCGCGCGGCCCGCCAACGAGTGAAATCTCAGAGGAACCCGGCGCGGTTGCGGAAAGCGAGTTATGTCTGCCCGATGCACCCGGACATCCGCTCCAACTCACGCGGCACATGTCCCAAGTGTTTGATGGATCTGGTGGCGGAAGGGCGCGACGCGAAGAGGGCGCCGCATTGAGTGGGAGCTCTCGGACTTTATCAACCAAAAGTAAGGTGGTCTAATCTGGAACAAGCAAGTTCCAGGATCGGACCACCTTTAAGTTAAATAGTCGTTGAAATCGAGAGCTTTCCGGGCAAGCGTTATTCTGATCGCTTTTTTACCGAAAGTGGCTTAGGTTTTTTGGTGAACAAGGGCTTCAATGAGAGGAGTACCCATAGAAAAAGGAGATTAATCGGAGCCGCAAAGTTCATTACGAGTACGGCTACTAACAAAGCAGCGAAGATATAGAGGGCTTCGCGGTTCGTAGGTTTGCGTTCAGCTATCCAGAAGAACAGATAAAAAAATCCCGTACCATAAAGGCACGTTTCAAGCAGACTTTCCAGAATGTAAGCTGCATCCTGCATCTGACCCGCTTTATACCACCAAATTGAGGAAGTATAAAGAAAAACGGCGCCTCCGATACCCACCCTGGGCTATCAGCGGTCACAACTAGAGTGTAGGTAAAACGTACCTATTTCCACCTGTTGTGCAAAGTGCTCGCTGCCGGTTGACGGAATCGTTCCACGAATGGTCAACTGTGTTCCGGTCGTTTCTCCCGCCCAGTCAGAACCAAGTTAAACATCATGAAGGTGGTGGTATTTCTCTGCCGATCGTCGCTCGGTACCGCCAGGCGCGCCGCTCCCGACGTTTAAGGGATGCGGATCAGACGGTCGTCGTTAGCACCGGCTAAAGCAATGGTTCAGGAAAGTAAATTACACGCAGCGCCGCCTGTATTCGTTCTGTCATGCGAACGTTCAGGTTCAACTCTGCTCCGTTATATCATCGACACTCACCCGCAGGTTTGCAGTCCCGCTCATCTTCATCTCGGACAGCTTTGTCGCACTCTTTACACCTCCATTTTTTATTCAATCGGACAGACTATGGAAGTGACTGATGAGGCGACGCGGGAACGGTTGGTAGCCGCTGAGGTCCGCACCATAGTCGACGATTTCATGCAGAGGTACGCAAGGGCGAAAGGCAAGCAGATGTGGTGCGAGAAGACCACCGAAAACTTGCAGTACCTGAGATTTCTGCGTGATGTGTTTCCCGACGCCAGGTACATCTGTCTTTATCGCAACTGCATGGACGTCGTGCATTCGAGTATCGAGTGCAGTCGTTTAGGCTTCATGCCGGAGCTTGCTCCGTACGTGCAGAAGAGGCCCGACAACCTCGTCGCGGCTATGGTAGATAGCTGGGTTGAGAAGACGACCACGTTGCTTGAGTTCGAGCTGGCCCATCCTTCGCAGTGTTTTCGCGTCAAGTACAAACTCTGGTTGCCGAGCCTTTGCAAATGTTGACGGAGATGTTCGCGACGCTCGGGCTCGATTTTGACGAAAAACTTCTAAGTGATGTCTTTTCGACTGAACACGATCAGGGATCCGGTGACAGAAAGATTCTCTTCACAAAAAAGGTCAACACTGACTCAATCGGACGCGGCTCGACCATTTCGCGCTCGAACATTCCTGATGAGCTGCTCGACAAGGTGAACCAGTTGCTTGCGCGCCTCGAATATCCGGTTGTGGGAATCGATTGGGACAATACGCCGTCGCCCTATCTGCGCTCTCTAAACCCGCCGAAAGAAATGGAACGGGTTTCAAGTGTTGAAGAAATATTCGGCAGCTACATCCCGCAACTGCTGAAGAATGGAAGCGCCGCTTTGCGGGACATTAACGGCAACTGCAAATTTGAAGTTGGCGATGGCGGTGGAACATGGATGTTGATGCTGCGAGAGTCGAAGGGCACGGCAGAAGCCCGGGACGGCGACGCGGATTGTACGGTGCGGATTTCAGCCGCGGATCTGCTTGATCTCGTCAACGGCCGGCTCAATGCAATTGCAGCGTTCGATCAAGGGAAGATCCACGTCATGGGCGATTACGATCTTGCAAATAAGATCGGCCAATTGCTCTTCCGCGGATAAGCGTTCACGTCAGTAAGAAAAATACTCGAACATCACGACGCCTCAGCGATCGCGTGGGAAAGTGGGAGACTGAGTCGTTTCGACGTTACGAGGACATTGCAGGGAAAACGCAACACTTAAGCGCGCGCTTGTCGTTACACTTTGTAATTCAAATCACAGAGAAGAACCTTTAAACCGATCAGCACTCGAATGACAGGCAGCAGTCATGATCGCGATGTATTATGCATTATCCCTCTCTTTATCCGGTTGAAACTGAGACCCAGTTATCTACCCTGATCGATCTCCTCCGCCTTAGAAGCCTGAACGAGCCAACGCTCACGGCTTACCGTTTTCTAGCGGACGCGGAAAAAGAGACGACAAATATCAGCTACGGCGAGCTCGATCTGCGCGCGCGTGCTGTTGCTGCCGCGCTTCAAGACAGGGGGCTTCAAAACGAGCGCGTGTTGTTGCTCTATCCTCCGGGTCTCGACTTCATCGCAGCTTTCTTTGGATGTCTCTATGCGGGAGCAGTAGCCATTCCCTCGGGGATGCCGCGGACTAAACGGAGTCTGGCACGTTTACAAGCAATCGCCGACGACGCGCAGACTGCCTGCGCCTTAACTACTCGACGAGTTCTATCAGGAATCGAACTGCTTCAGGACCAGCGCGCGTCGTGGACGCGTCGCCTTGATTGGCTCACTACCGATGCAATCGCAGATGACGTGGCTGCGGATTGGCGTGAGCCGTCGACGAATAGTGAGGCACTGGCTTACCTGCAATACACTTCGGGCTCAACCTCCTCGCCTAAAGGCGTGATGGTGACGCACGGCAACGTCCTCGAAAACTCCGCTTACATTCGATACGGATTTGAACATGGTCCACAAAGTGTATCGCTATCATGGCTGCCGCATTTTCACGACATGGGTTTGGTTGACGGAATCATTCAACCACTCTACAGCGGCTTTACAGGCCTGCTCATGTCGCCCACCGCGCTATTGCAAAATCCTGCTCGTTGGCTGCAGGCGATCTCGCGCTATGGAGTGACGCACAGTGGTGGGCCAAACTTCGCTTACGACTTGTGCGTGCGCCGCATTACCGAAGCAGAGCGCGCGTCGCTCGACCTCAGCACCTGGAGCGTCGCTTACAACGGGGCAGAACCCGTGCGCCACGAGACGTTGGAAAGATTTGCGGCAACATTCGCGTCGTGCGGTTTTCGCCGTGAGGCTTTCTATCCGGCCTACGGACTCGCGGAAGCGACGCTGAAAGTGACGGGCGGTCGCAGACAGGATGGACCACTCTATTGCACGGTTCAGAGTTCCGCGTTGGAGCAGCACCGAGTCGTGCAAACGGAAGCCGGCACGCCGGGTTCGCGAACCCTTGTCGGTTGCGGACGCGCAACGCACGGCACGGAGATCGTTATTGTTAACTCCGAAACCTTCGGCCTTTGCGCTGCGGACGAGGTCGGCGAGATCTGGGTTTCAGGACCCGGCGTGGCCGCGGGTTATTGGAATGGCCCGGAAGAAACGGAGCGCACTTTTCAGGTTCGTCACTCGAAGGAGCGGAGAGGAAATTTTCTACGCACCGGCGATTTAGGGTTCGTTCTCGATAGTGAATTGTTCATCACGGGGCGGGTGAAAGATCTGATCATCATTCGCGGCCGCAATCACTACCCACAAGACATCGAACGCGTGATGCAACAGTGTCACGCATCACTCACGCCTGAGGGTAGCGCGGCTTTTTCCGTCGAGATTGATAGCGAAGAGCGCCTGGTGGTGGTCCAGGAGATCGAGACGCATTCTAAAACAGAAGCGCCCTCCGTTATGGCAGCGATCCGCGAAGTAATCGCGGATGAGTTTGAGATACAGCCCGCCGCGGTCGTGCTGATCAGATCCGGGACTCTTCCGAAAACTTCGAGCGGCAAAGTTCGCCGCGCCGCTTGCAGAGAAGGTTTTCTGGCGAGCACTCTGAGAGTTATCGCGGAATGGCGGGCGCCGGTGATCGATGATCGGAAACACCGCGTGCCGGCTGCGCCGGCCGAGTTGAACGCAGACAGTGTCGTGCAATGGCTGCGCCTGTTGTTGGCAGCCAAATTGAATCTCGAGCCGTCGCGAGTTGACCTCGATCAACCGATCGCTCACTACGGCATCGACTCTCTGTTGGCCCTCGAATTGGCCCATGCCGTCGAAACCGGTCTCGGCGTGAAACTGTCGTCGACAAGTTTCCTGCGCAACGGAACCATTGCAGACCTCACAAATGAAACACTGACCAAACTGGCCCACGCTAAACACGCTAAAGCAATTTCGTATGTTTCAGACACGACCGACAAAGGCGAGTTTCCCCTGTCGCACGGCCAGCAGGCGCTTTGGACTCTTCAACACGTATCCACCGCCAGCACCGCCTATAACGTTTCGATTACCGCGCGAATTCACGGTGAGGTAGATGCAGACGCCATGCGCCGTGCATTCGGTGTGTTGATTCAGCGTCATCCGATGCTGCGTGCAAGCTTTCCGTCGCGGCAAGGCACGCCCGTGTGCGTCGTACAAGAGCGCGCGGAGGTTTCTTTTCGCGTTGAAGATGGAACGGATTGGTCTGAACAGATGTTACGCGAGCGGTTAGAGGAGTGGGCATGGACTACGTTCGATCTTGAGAATGGGCCGTTGCTTCGCGTCATCCTGTGCGAAAGCTCCGCGCGAGAGTTCGTGATGCTGCTGAGCGCCCATCATTTGATCGTCGATTTCTGGTCGCTGGCTGTGTTGATCCGCGAACTGGGGCAGTTTTACGAAGCGGAAATCGAAAACCGGCCGGCCAAAACGGAGCCGGAGGTCCGGCTTTATTCGGACTACGTGCGCCGGCAAGCGGAGCTACTCGCCGGTCCGGACGGCGAGCTCTTACGAGAGTATTGGCTCCGGAAGTTGGCGGGTGAGTTACCTGTGCTCGATCTTCCGGTTGACCGGGTGCGTCCTGCGATCCAGACCTATCGTGGAGCCTCAGTATCCGCAAAACTGAATCAGCGATTGACTGAGCGGCTGAAGCATCTGGCTGCAAGTCATGAAGCTACATTATTCATGACAGTGCTCGCAGCCTTCCAGGTGTTGTTGTATCGCTACACTGACCAGGAAGACATTCTGGTTGGTTCGCCATCGTCAGGCCGGGAGGCTGCTGAGTTTTCCGGCACGGTCGGTTACTTCGTAAATACATTAGTGCTTCGCGGAGAAGTCTCACACGACAAAACGTTCTCGGAGTTGCTCACAGAGACGCGGCAAACAGCGCTCGAAGCCTTCGAGCATCAAGACTATCCGTTCCATCTACTGGTTAAGCAGTTGCAGCCCGAACGCGATCCCGCTCGCTCAACGCTGTTCCAGGTGATGTTCGCGTTTCAGCAGACACGCCTGGGCGATGATGAAGGGTTGGCAGCGTTCGCGCTGGGTGAAAGCGGTGCCAGGTTGAGAGTCGGCAGCCTGTCACTGGAATCGTTGGCGTTGGACCAACGCGCCGCGCAGTTCGATCTATCGTTGACTATGGCCGAAGTTGACGGCGAGCTGGCGGCTTCGTTTGAGTACAACACGGATTTGTTTGAACGCTCGACCGTCGAGCGGCTGGGTGAGCATTTCCGAATCCTGCTGGAGGGTATTGTCGACGACCCGCGAGTCAGCCTGTCGCAGCTTGCGCTGCTTTCAGCCGCTGAGAGACGTCAACTCTTGTACGACTGGAACGACACGCACGCCGAGTTTCTATCGTCGCCGTGCGTGCATGAATCGTTTGCGCAACAGGCGGCGCGCACGCCCGAACGACCGGCGGTTTCTTCCGATCGGGAGACGTGGACCTACCGCGAGTTGAACGAACGTGCGAACCGTTTGGCCCACTATCTCCGCGCGCGGGGTGTGGGTCCGGAAGTGACGGTTGCCATCTGTGTTTCGCGCTCCGCCGCGATGCTGGCGTGCGTCCTCGGCGTCCTCAAGGCCGGCGGAGCTTATGTTCCGCTCGACGCGTCGTATCCGAAAGAGCGTCTGGCCTTCATGCTCGCCGACAGCGGCGCTTCGCTTGTGCTCGCCGAACAGAAGTTTGCCGCTGAACTCCTTTCCTTATCTGACGCTCGACTAATAATTCTCGACGTGGATGGACCGTCGATCGACGCGGAGAGTGACCGAGACCCGTTACCGTCCGCGGCGGCTGGAAACCTTGCCTACGTGATCTACACCTCAGGCTCGACAGGGAAACCGAAAGGCGTGATGGTCCAACACGGCTCCCTGGCGAACTACATTCGCGCGGCTGGTGTTGCGTTCGAGATCGTACCGCCGGATCGCGTGCTGCAATTCTCTTCATTCAGCTTCGATACCAGCGTGGAAGAGATTTTTACGTGTCTGACGAGCGGCGCGACTCTTGTACTACGCGACGGTGAAGTACCCAAAGATCCGGCAGCGTTTCTGCAGGAGTGTCGCGAAAAGAAAGTAACCGTACTCGATTTGCCTACTGCTTACTGGCATGAGCTGGTCGCCCACCTGACCAGCCCCGACTGGGCCACGGTAAGCCACTTGCGCCTGATCATCATCGGCGGGGACAAAGCGCTTGCGGAAAGAGTCGTGCGATGGCGAAGAGGTGTTGGACCACGGATTCGTCTGGTAAACACTTACGGCCCCACGGAAGCGACCATCGTGGCTACGATGTGCGATCTCTCCAGCGACGCCGCTAACGAACAGACCATTCCTATCGGCCGTCCGATTGCCAACACTCAGGCTTATATTTTGGACCAGCACCTTCAACCCGCGATTGTTCGCGCCAGAGGTGAGTTGTACCTCGGCGGCGCCGGCATCGGCCGTGGCTATCTCGGCGATCCGGGATTGACCGCGGAGAAGTACGTGCCCGATCCATTCAGCACAACGCCGGGAGCGCGACTCTATCGCACGGGCGATGCAGCGCGTTGGAGCAACGATGGACAGATAGAGTTTCTGGAACGCGTGGACCAGCAAGTGAAGATTCGCGGCCATCGAATCGAGCCGGCTGAAGTTGAGACCGCGCTGCGACGGCATGAGGCAGTGCGTGACGCGGTGGTCATAGCGCGGGAAGAGGCAGATCATAAGCGGACGCTAATCGCTTATGTCGTCATCGATAGAGACCGGGAAACGACGTCGACGAAACTGCGGAATTTCCTGGCGGATCGTTTACCGAAATACCTTATCCCCGCGATCTTCACCCTGTTGGAAGAGTTGCCGCGGCTACCAAACGGCAAGATTGATCGCCGGGCATTGCCGGCGCCGGCTGCCGGGCCTTCTGATCCGGATGGTTATTTCGCGCCGCCTCGCACCTTTGCAGAACGTGTGCTGTGTGACCTGTGGGCCAAAGTTCTCAAACTCGAACGCGTGGGAATAACCGATAACTTTTTTGAACTGGGCGGCGATTCAATTCTCAGCATTCAGGTGGCGGCGCGGGCGCGTCTCGCCGGGGTTCAAGTGTCGCCGAGTCAGATATTCCAACATCCTACGCCGTGCCAGTTGGCCGCAATCGCTTCAGTGTCCACCGCGACTTACTCGGAGCCGGAACCGGTCACGGGCGACGTGCCGTTCACCCCCATTCAGCGTTGGTTCTTCGAACAGGATTTTTCACTCCCCGATTACTGGAACATGGCGTTGATGCTCGAGACGCGCGAGCGCCTCGACCCGAACGTGCTGGAGCGAACATTTACTCACCTGTTACAGCATCACGATGCACTGCGACTGCGATTTGTCCGCGAGCCGCAAGGGTGGCGGCAGTTCATCGCGGAGCCTAATCCGTACGACAGCAGCTCAAACGTGCGCGTCGTCGACTTGTCCGGCCTTAACGAAAACCAGCAACAGCCGGCAATGCAGACGATTGCAGAAGAGACACAAGGCCAACTCGATCTGGCAAACGGCGTCTTGCTGCGCGCGTTGTTGTTTGAGCTCGGCGCAGGGCGTGCGCAAAGGCTCTTGATCGCGATTCACCATCTCGTGGTTGACGGCATCTCGTGGCGAATCCTGCTGGAAGATCTCGGTCGTGTGTATCAACAGTTGCAACGCGGCGAGGCCGCCGGTTTCCCGCCGAAGACTACGTCCTTCGCGCGTTGGGCGAAATTGCTGAACGAGCACGCACGTTCCGAGGAAACTCGCGGCGAGTTGGATTATTGGACCAGCTTATCTGCCAGACCGGTTAAGCCGCTTTCGGTGGATCTGCATGACGGACTCAACATCGAGGCCGAGGCGCGAACGATTACGACCGCGCTCGATACCGGCGAGACGCAGGCGCTGTTGCGGGAGGTCGCCTACGCATACCAGATCCGGATTAACGACGTGCTGCTGACTGCCTTGCTGGAAACCTTGTCGGAGTGGACGGCTGAACAGGGAGTCCTGATCGAGGTGGAAGGACACGGGCGGGAGGATCTTTTCGCCGGCGTAGACCTCTCGCGTACGGTTGGCTGGTTTACCAGCACATTTCCCGTTTGGCTGAATGCGACGCCGGGGCTCGATCCTCGACCGGCATTGCAATCAGTAAAGCAACAGTTGGACAGCATTCCGAGACATGGAATCGGGTACGGATTGCTGTATTACCTCGACGACGAACAAACAGCGCGGCAGATGCGCCGCTTGCCTAAACCTCAAGTCAGCTTTAATTACCTGGGCCAGTTGGACCAGATGCTGGATGACTCGGCACTCTTCCTGCCGGCGCAGGAGTTGTGCGGAAAGACTCGCCACGACGGCGCGCAACGCGGCCAACTGCTGGAGATCAACGCCTACGTGCTTGGACGGCAGTTGCAGATCGAGTGGGTTTATAGCACCGGGTTTCATCTGCACCGGACTATAGAAGGTCTTGCCCAACGTTTTGTGGAAGCGTTGCGGACGATCATTATCGATTGCCGCGAGCGACACACCGGCGTGCTTGCGGCCGGCGAGATCGAAGACTTATACCCGCTATCGCCGTTACAACAGGGAATACTCTTTCACACCCTGTACAACCCCGGCTCGACCATTTACACGGGACAATTGAGTTTCGCGCTTCATGGCGATCTTGACGTGGAAGCTTTCACGCGCGCGTGGCGTCGAGTTGTGGACCGTCATGCAATCTTACGCAGCTCCTTCATCTGGAAGAATCTCGAGGAACCGTTACAGGCAGTCCACCGCACTGTGGAACTGCCGGTCGAAACGCTCGATTGGCGCGAGCTACCGGAGGTGGACCAGGAAGGTCGACTTGACGATTTGCTGCAACAGGAACGGCGACGCGGCTTCGATCTGACCGTGGCGCCGTTGATGCATCTCAAGCTGGTGCAGCTCGGCGCCGAGCCGTACCGTTTTATCTGGACGCATCACCATCTATTGTTGGACGGGTGGTCCATTGCGCTCCTGCTTGAACAGGTCTTCGCGGACTATGAAGCTCTTAGCGATGGCCGGGAAGAGATCGCGCCGCATTGTCGTGAGTATCGAGATTACATCGAGTGGTTGCGGCAGCAGGATACAGGGCGCGCGAAGTCATTCTGGCGTGACTATCTCGCAGGCTTTCTCGCGCCGACTCCCTTCGTGGTGGACCATGCGCCGGCAGATGCGGCGCGTGAACCCGACACACGGCGTGCGCGCGTGCGGTTTACGAAAAAGGAGACTGACCGGTTGGGGGCGTTCGCACGAGAGCACCAATTGACGTTGAACACCCTGGTCCAGGGCGCCTGGGCACTTCTGTTGAGTCGTTACAGTCGTGAGACCGACGTCCTTTATGGCGCAACTGTTGCCGGGCGACCTCCGAGTTTCGCAGGCGTCGAACAGATGGTTGGGCTTTTTATCAACACGCTTCCCGTGCGCGTGCGTGTGTGGCCCGAGATGCCTGTCGTCGGCTGGTTGAGACAAATTCAGAGTGAGCAGGCGACCTCGCGCGAGTTTGAGTACAGCCCATTAGTCGAACTCCAATCATTGAGCGAGGTTCCGCGCGGTACGCCCCTCTTTGAGAGCCTGCTGGTGTTTGAGAATTATCCTTTGGAAGGGCGCGTGCTTGGCAGTGGTGCGAGTCTGAAGACGACCGACGTGTGGTGGTTCGACCAGACTAACTATCCCCTCACGCTCGTCGCCACACCCGGAGCCGAGCTGTCTTTCGAGATTTTTTACGACGGCCATCGTTTCACGGGAGAGGTGGTCCAGCGGATGCTCGGTCACTTGCAGACCGTCCTCGACAGTTTCACCACCGATCCGAATCAAGCCGTGGCGCGCGTCCCACTCGTCACCGCGAGCGAACGATCCGTGCTGCTCTCACAATGGAACGACACGCGAAAAGAAAGCTCGTGGCTGAGCCGAAGCGTTCACCGGCTTTTCGAAGAACAGGTCCGGAAGACGCCGGATCAGATCGCGGTGGTAGCCGGCGCTGCGCAACTCACCTACGCCGATCTGAATGCGCGCGCCAACCGTCTGGCGCACTACCTTTTGCGAAACAATGTCGAAAGGGAATCGCGTGTTTGCATCTGCCTCGAGCCCGGTGTCGAGATGATGGTGTCTGTGCTCGCCGTATTGAAATCCGGTGCGGCTTACGTGCCGCTCGACCCGGCATATCCCGAGAGCCGATTGAGTTTCATGCTTAATGATTGCGGAGCTCGCGTGTTGTTGAGTGAGAGTCGTTTGCTTAATGGGCGACTGCCTCATGAAGCTGTGCGGGCCGTAAATCTCGACACTGAGCGAGCGGAAATTATGCGTGAGTCGCCGGCTAATCCGGACGTGAACGTCTGGGGCGACAACCTGATCTATGTCATCTACACCTCAGGCTCCACCGGATGGCCCAAAGGCGCGGGAGTCACGCACGCCGGATTCGTAAACCTGATCAACTGGTTCGTTTCAAAGTTTAACCTGACAGAACGCGAACGAGTTTCAATCATCTCGTCGTTCAGCTTCGATCTGACCCAGAAAGACATCTTCGCGCCCTTGATGGTCGGGGGCCAACTGCACTTTCCGTCGTCGACGCTCTACGATCCGGCGGAAATCGTCCAGATGATTTCCGGGCACGGGATCACGATGCTCAACTGCACGCCGAGCGCCTTTTACCCGCTGCTCGCCGAAGCTGGACCACGTTTTGAGAAGTTGGCATCACTGAAACACGTCTTTCTCGGTGGTGAGCCGATCAACACTTTGCGATTGCGCGAGTGGACGTCGACGCCGCACTTCAATACAGGGATCGTGAACACCTATGGCCCAACCGAATGCACCGACACGTGCTCCGCGTTTCGACTGATCCAGTTTGAGAATTTGAGCAGTGCGCCTCCGATTGGAAAGCCGATCGATAACGTCGAGCTGTTGATTCTGGACGAACATCTGAACCTCGTTCCGCAGGGTGTTGCCGGAGAGTTGTGCGTAAGTGGAGCCGGCGTCGGCAGAGGTTACCTGAATGATTCGGCTTCGACCGCGGAACGCTTCGTCGCTCATCCGTACAGTTCCGTGCCGGGGGCGCGACTCTATCGCACCGGCGACTTAACACGACACCTGCCCGATGGAAACGTCGAGTTTCTCGGACGTCTCGATCACCAGGTCAAGGTGGCTGGTTATCGCATCGAACTCGGCGAAGTCGAAACGTCGCTGGTCCAACATCACGGTGTGAAGGATTGTGTTGTCGTCGTTCGGGCTGACGTGCATGGCAACGCGCGTCTGGTCGCTTACGTCGTGCCGGAGCCGGGCGCACAGCCATGCGACGCTGCGACGTTACGACGTTACCTCGCGGACAGTTTACCCGCACACATGATCCCGTCCGTGTTCGTGTCGCTTGAACAACTGCCGCTTACGCCCGGCGGCAAGGTGGACCGTCGCGCCCTGCCCGCGCCCGGCGCCACGCTAAACAGCACCGGCCCGGAGTACGTAGGACCGCGTACGCCGGTCGAGGAGGCCCTGGCAGGAATCTGGCGTGACGTGCTTGGAGTCGAACGGGTAGGAATCCACGACAACTTCATCGAACTGGGCGGTCACTCAATGCTCGCAATGCGTTGTGTTTCGGCTATCCGTCGACTGTTCCGCATTGAGCTTCCGTTACGAGTCCTGTTTGAGTCTGCGACTCTGGAGGAGTTGGCCCGGAAGCTGAAGGCGTATGAAGACCAGCCCGGAAAGTTAGAGAAGATCGCGCGCGTGTTGCAAAAGGTCAAGAGCGTGTCGCCTGAGGAGTTACAAAACCAGTTGCTGCAAAGACGGGTGAGCAAAGGCGGCGTTAACCAGGATGCGTGAATTGTCGAATGAGATCGGCGTTTCCGCCGAAGAGTTGGAACTGTTCGAGTATCTGCTCGAAGACGAAGGTCTGGCCCAAGCCTCTCACGAGCAGGGCATACCGCGTCGCCAACCGCAGGACGATATTCCGCTCTCGTTCGCGCAGGAGCGTCTATGGTTTTTGGACCAGCTTGAGCCGGGCGATGTTGCTTACAACATGCCTGGTGCGGTGTGGTTGGAGGGCGACTTGAACGTTGCCGCGCTGGAACAAAGCCTCAACGAAATAATTCGGCGGCATGAAGTTTTACGCACGACGTTTCGCGCGCATCGCGGACGCGCGGTGCAAGTGATCTCGCCGTCGCTGCACCTGTCTTTACCGTTGATTGATCTCTCGCAGTTACCCGATCCCGAGAGTGAAGCGCGGAGACTTGCGCGAGCAGAAGCGGAAAGACCGTTTGACCTGACGCGTGGACCATTGCTGCGGGGCGGGCTGCTGCGTTTGTCGGGCGAGAGCCACCTGTTGCTGGTGACGTTGCACCACATCGTGGCGGATGGCTGGTCGGTGATGTTGTTGGTGCAGGAGTTGGGGCGCTTGTACGGGGCTTACAGGCGCGGGGAGCAGTCGCCGCTCGCGGCGCTTGAAGTGAGCTATGCGGACTACGCCGTGTGGCAGCGAGAGTGGCTGACGGGAGAGCGGTTGGAACAGCAGTTGGGTTACTGGCGCGAGCAGTTGCGCGGGGAATTGCCGGTGCTGAAGTTGCCGCTCGCGAAGACGCGCACTGCCGGACTGCGCCGCCGGGGTGGACTGGAGACGGTGCGCGTGAGCGGAGAGTTAACGCAGCGCTTGCGGGAGTTGGGGCGCGGTGAAGGAGCGACGCTGTTTATGACGCTGTTGGCGGCGTGGCAGGTGTTGCTGTGGCGCTTGAGTGGGGAGACGGATGTAGTGGTGGGAACGCCGGTAGCGGGACGTGGCAGTGGAGAGCTGGAGCCGCTCATCGGATTTTTCGTGAACACGCTCGTGCTGCGGACGGAGCTGGGTGGCGAGCAGAGTTTCGTCCACGTGCTGAGGCGAGTGCGGGAAGTATGTCTGGATGCCTACGCGCATCAGGAGGCGCCGTTTGAACGGATAGTGGAAGAGTTACAGCCGCAGCGAGAGATGAGCCACAATCCTTTGTTCCAACTGTTTTTCTCTCTACAGAACGCGCCCCTGCCGCGGATCGATTTGCCCGAACTGAGCATGCGCGTGGAAGACGCGACGAGCGGCACGACGAAATTCGACCTCGCGCTGGAGATGACTGAAGACGGGGACGAACTTGCCGGTGTCTGGCAATACGATACGGATGTTTTTGACGCGCGCGACGATCAGGCGCATGGCCGCGCATTACCAAACATTGCTCGAGGGTATTGTTGCCGAACCCGCATGCGGAATTCACGAACTGCCTCTCATCACCGACGACGAGGAGCGGGCGTTACTCACCGAGCACAACGCCACTCACGTTGCTTATCCGCGGCACACACTTCTCCACGAACTATTTGAAGAGCAGGCAGCAGCCACACCGGATGCTATTGCCGTAGTCTTCGAAGACGTTTCTCTGACTTATGCGGAGTTGAACGGACGTGCCAACGGGCTTGCGCATCACCTGCAAAGTCTTGGCCTCACTCCGGAAGATCGCGCCGGTATATTGCTCGAACGCTCCGCGGATCTCGTGGTCGCGTTGCTGGCGGTTTTGAAAGCGGGTGGAGCTTGCGTGCCGCTCGATCCTTCGTATCCGCCGGAGCGCTTGCGATTACTGCTTGAAGATTCCCAGGCGCGCCTGGTGCTGACACAGGAACAGTGGGCTAAAGGGATCTCGGAGAGCGGCGTGCAGGTGGTTTGTCTCGACGCGTTCGCCAAAAACGATTGTCCGCAAAACCTGGTTACTTCAGTCAAGCCTGCGAACGTTGCCTACGTGATCTACACATCCGGCTCGTCGGGCCGGCCGAAGGGCGTGATGGTGACACACAGCGCGCTCTGTAACCACATGCGTTGGATGCGCGATGCGTTTGCCTTCGACGAAGCGGACGTGGTCCTGCAAAAGACTCCCATCGTTTTTGACGCTTCGGTATGGGAGTTCTATGCGCCGCTCGATGGCCGGCGCAAAGTTGGTAATGGCACGGCCCGGCGGACACCAGGATAGCTCCTACCTGATACAGACGATCGTTGAACACGGAGTGACGATGATCCAGGTAGTGCCGATGCTGCTGCGGATGCTGGTCGAGGATCCTCGCTTTAGTTCATGTGCAAGCCTGAGGCTTTTGTTCTGCGGTGGTGAAGCTTTGAGTGAAGAGCTGGCGACGCGTTGTCGTGAACTATTACCGGCGGCGCGTTTATGCAATCTATATGGACCAGCGGAAACAACGATCGACGCAACCTACTGGGAATCCGGCGGCAGGACCGCTGCGGCGACAGTGCCGATCGGTAAACCGATCGCGAACGTGGGCGCGTACGTTTTGGACCATTGGTTGAAGCCGGTGCCGGTTGGAGTCGTCGGAGAGTTGTACCTGGACGGCGCAGGGACTCGCGCGCGGTTACGAAGGACGAGCTGGACTAACGGCTGAGCGATTCGTGCCGAACCCTTTCAGGGGCAAGCCCGGAGATCGAATGTACCGGACCGGCGACCTTGTTCGACGGCTCCCGGGAGGCGAACTCGAGTTCCTCGGACGTATCGACGGGCAGCTAAAGGTGCTTGGGTCGCGCGTGGAGTTGGGTGAGATTGAGGCCGTGTTGTGCGGAAATCCGTGCGTGGCCGCGGCCGCTGTGGTGGGACGCGAGGACACTTCGGGTGAGCGGAGCCTGGTGGCGTACGTGGTGACCGTAGACGACCGTCAGAATTTAGCGGCGGAACTGCGGCCTTATTTAAAGGAGCGGTTGCCGGGTTACATGGTGCCGAATGTGTTCGTACGGATGGAAAAGTTACCCCTCCTGCCGAGCGGAAAAGTGGACCGCCGCGCGCTGCCGGCGCCTGAAACGTTTGAGCGAGTTCAGAGAGGCGAATATCGAGCGCCGCGCACGCCGGTGGAGGAAACGCTTTGTGCTATCTGGGAAGAGCTGCTGGGTCGAGAACCGGTCGGGGCGGAGGATGATTTCTTCGAACTTGGCGGTCATTCACTGCTCGCGACGCAGTTGGTTTCGCGTGTGAAAGAAGCGCTCTTAGTGGAGTTGCCGCTCAGCCTGATCTTCAAAACACCCGTGCTTTCGGAACTCGCGGAGTTCGTCGAGCAAAAGCTGAGGCGCGACGGCGAGCACAGTCAAACGAAGCTACAACACGTCTCGCGCGAGCAGCCATTACCGCTTTCCTTCGCTCAGCAAAGGCTTTGGTTTGTCGATCAGTTAGAGCCGGGCAATCCTTTGTACAACACGCCCGGCGCCCTTCGTTTGATCGGACGACTCGACGCCGCGGCGCTCCAGCAGGCTTTGAGTGAGATCGTACGCCGCCACGAGACGCTGCGCACGACCTTCGACGTTTCAAAGGAAACTCCTGTCCAAATTATTTCGCCGCCGCGTCCTGTAAGCATTCCGTTGCTCGATCTATCGGGGATGAATGAGATCGACCGCGAGCGTGAAGCAAAACGGTTGATGAGTGCGGAGGCGCAGCGTCCCTTCGACTTGTCGCATGGCCCACTGTTGCGCGCGACGTTGTTGCAACTCCGTGAAGAAGAGCACCTCCTCTTGTTCACCATGCACCACATCATCAGCGACGGCTGGTCCGTAAGCGTGCTCGCTCGCGAAGCAGCAACACTTTACGCCCGTTTCACCGGCCAACCGGCGGAGCCCCTTGAAGAACTGCGATTTCAATACGGGGATTATGCTGTTTGGCAGCGCGAATGGCTGAACGGCGAAACGCTCGAAGCGCAGTTCGACTACTGGAGAAAGCAGTTTGACGACTCTTCCTCCACTGCTCGAGCTACCGCTGGACCATCCGCGGCCCAAAGTGAGGAGTCTGCGCGGAGCTTTTATTCCTGTTGAGTTTGATGAGGAGCTGACGAGAGGACTGAAGACCTTGAGTCGAAGCGAAGGCGCGACGCTGTTCATGACGTTGCTGGCCGCGTTTCAAACCCTGCTCTCACGCTACACGGCGCAACATGACGTGGCGATTGGGGTGCCGGTCGCGAATCGTCGCCGGCGCGAGATCGAAAACTTGATTGGTTTCTTCGTCAACACGCTCGTGCTGCGCACGAACCTGGCCGGCGATCCGAGCGTTTCGCGAACTGCTCGGACGTGTGCGCGAAGTTTCGCTCGGCGCTTACGTGCATCAAGACGTGCCGTTCGAGATGCTGGTTGAACGACTTCAACCGGCGCGCGACGACGCCGGAGCGCACACCGCTTTTCAACGTACTGTTCGTCCTGCAGAACGCGCCCGGAGTGGCTCTGGAATTACCCGGACTGAAGATCGAGCAACTGGACGTCGAGACGGGAACGGCGAAGTTTGACCTGATGTTATCGCTCGAGGAGTCTGACGGAAGATTGCGCGGCGTTTTCGAGTACAGCACGGACCTGTTCAATGAATCCACTATCAAACGGATGCTCGATCACTTCGAAACACTGCCTCGAAGGCATTGTGGCATACCCGGAGCGACGCATTTCAGAGTTGCCGCTGCTCGAGCCGGAAGAGGAACGCCGGCTTATCGTCGAGTGGAACTGCACGGCGGCGGAGTTTCCGCGGGCGCGCTGTATCCAGGATCTCTTCTACGAACAAGCGACGCGAACGCCGGACGAAGTCGCTCTCGTCTATGGACGCGAGTACCTGACTTATCGGCAGTTGGACCAGGCCGCCAATCGGCTCGCACATTTTTTACAGCCGTCACGGTGTTGGACCTGAATCGGTGGTTGCTGTTGCGACTGGACGCTCGACAAAAATGGCGGTTGCAGTGCTCGCGGTCTTGAAAGCAGGCGCGGCTTACCTGCCGCTCGATCCTGAATACCCGCAGGAGCGTCTTTCGTTCATGCTTGAAGATACGGGCGCGAGCGTAGTGCTGACCGAGCAGCATCTGCTCGAACGACTACCCGCGCAGGACACGCGATGCGATCTGTCTTGATACTGATGCGGGTCTGATCGCTCGTCGAGAGCGACACAAATCCGACAACCGGCGCGTCGAGCAACAACCTCGCATACGTCATTTACACCTCAGGTTCAACCGGCCGGCCCAAAGCCGTCATGATGTCGCATCGGGCCGCGTGTAATCTCGTCGCGTTTCAGTTGAGCAGCAGCAGGGCGAGTGCACGCACGCTGCAATTCGCCTCGCTTAATTTTGACGTTTCGTTTCAGGAGATGTTCTCCACCTGGTCCGCGGGCGCGACGCTCGTGCTGGTCGACGAGGAAACGCGACGCGACGCCGAGGCTTTGTTGCGCCTGGTGACTGAGCAGCGCGTCGAAAGACTATTTTTACCTTTCGTCGCTTTGCAGCATCTGGCTGAAGCGAGTGAGGCGCAGGGCGTTGTGCCGCGCGATCTGCGTGAAATCGTGACCGCGGGTGAACAGTTGAAGATCACGCCGTCGATCAGGCGTCTGTTCGCAAAACTCGACGACTGTCATCTCGACAATCATTACGGACCGACGGAAACGCATCTGGCCACGATGTGGAGGTTGGCAGGCGCGGCCGGCGAATGGCCCAGGCTGCCGCCCATCGGTGGTCCAATAGCGAACGTCCAGGTCTACGTGCTTGACGAACATTATCGTCTCGTGCCCCCCGGCGTAGTGGGCGAGCTATACATCGGCGGCGAGGGCCTGGCACGAGGATATTTCAACCGTCCGGATCAAACGGCTGAAAGGTTCATACCAAATCCTTTCAGCAGCGAACTCGGGGCTCGTCTCTACAAAACCGGCGACCTGGTGCGACGATTCGATCGGAGTCGTCTGGAGTACGTCGGTCGAAGTGATCGCCAGGTTAAAGTGCGTGGTTTTCGCGTCGAGGTGGGAGAGATCGAAGCGACGCTCAAGTTTCACCGCGACCTGCGGCAAGCGGTGGTTACTGATTGGGATGACCAGGACGGCCGGAAGCTGCTCGTAGCGTATGTAGTCGCAGTGGCGGATGCCTCGCCGGCACTGATCGGCGAGCTTAAAGGACTGCTGCGCGATCATCTTCCCGAATACATGGTTCCGGCTGTGTTCATGCGGATGGACAAGTTGCCGCTACTGCCGAACGGGAAAGTGGATCGGCGCGCGTTACCTCGTCCGGACAGGGCCGCAACTGCAGCCGGCTATCGCGCACCGCGTACGCCCCGTCGAAGAGGTGCTTTGCGGAATCTGGGAACAGTTGCTCGACCGGGAACGAGTGGGTGCGGAGGACGACTTCTTCGAGCTGGGCGGCCATTCGCTACTGGCAACACAATTGATGTCGCGCGTGCGGCAGTCGTTTCGGATCGAGGTTCCACTGCGGCTGCTGTTCGAGCATCCGACGCCGGCCAGGCTGGCCCAGGTTGTCGAAGCCGAAATACGCGCCGGGCGCGAGCCGCTTCCGCCTGTGGTTCCGGTGGAGCATGGATCCAAATGCGCCGCTTTCCCTGGCGCAACAACGACTGTGGATCCTCGACAGGTTGGAGCCGAACAGCGCCGCTTACAATCTCCCATCTGCCCTGCGGCTCGAGGGACCGTTGAACGTCGCAGCACTGCAACAGAGCCTCGACGAGATAATTCGACGGCATGAAGTTTTACGTACTAGCTTCGCCATCGTCGACGGCGAGCCTGTCCAACTCACAAGCCCGCCGGTACCAATCAATCTCTCCTTTATAGATCTCTCGCAGTTGCCTGATCCCGAGAGTGAAGCGCGGAGACTTGCGCGAGCAGAAGCGGAAAGACCGTTTGACCTGACGCGTGGACCATTGCTGCGGGCCGGGCTGCTGCGTTTGACGAACGAGAGCCACCTGTTGCTGGTGACGTTGCACCACATCGTTGCGGATGGCTGGTCGGTGATGTTGTTGGTGCAGGAGGTGGGGCGGCTGTATGGCGCTTACAGTCGCGGCGAAGAAGCGCCGCTGGCGGAACTTGAAGTGAGCTATGCGGACTACGCGGTGTGGCAGCGAGAGTGGCTGACGGGTGAGCGGTTGGAACAGCAGTTGGGTTACTGGCGCGAGCAGTTGCGCGGGGAATTGCCGGTGCTGAAGTTGCCGCTCGCGAAGACGCGCACTGCCGGACTGCGACGCCGGGGTGGACTGGAAACGGTGCGCGTGAGCGGAGAGTTAACGCAGCGCTTGCGGGAGTTGGGGCGACGGTGAAGGAGCGACGCTGTTTATGACGCTGCTGGCGGCGTGGCAGGTGTTGCTGTGGCGCTTGAGTGGGGAGACGGATGTAGTAGTGGGAACGCCGGTAGCGGGACGTGGCAGTGAAGAGCTGGAGCCGCTCATCGGATTTTTCGTGAACACGCTCGTGCTGCGGACGAAGCTTGGCGGCGAAGCAGAGTTTCGTCCACGTGCTGAGGCGAGTGCGGGAAGTATGTCTGGATGCGTACGCGCATCAGGAGGTGCCGTTTGAACGGATAGTGGAAGAGTTACAGCCGCAGCGAGAGATGAGCCACAGCCCTTTGTTTCAAGTGCTGTTCGCTTTGCAGAACGCGCCCACCCACGAACTCATGCTCGCGGATCTGAAAGTGACTGTGTTGGAGATCGAGAACCCGGCCCCACGTTTCGATCTGGCTCTTGAAATCTCCGAGGTAAACGATGAACTTGATTGCCGCCTGACGTACGACGCTGACTTGTTTGAAGCCGAGACGATCGCGCGCATGGCCCGGCACTTTATAAATCTTGTCCACGCTATCACAGCGGATCCGGAGCAGCCGATCTCTGCTGTCACATTCCTGAGCGACGATGAACGCCAACAGTTGTTGTTTGACTGGAATCGCACGGAAGTGGATTTCCCGAGGGACCGTTGCATCGACGAACTTTTTGAGGAACAGGCAGAACGAACGCCTGAGGCGCTCGCCGTTGTCTTCGGTGATATGCGTCTTTCCTATCGCGAACTGAACGAACGAGCCAATCAATGGACGCATCGCCTGCGACACCTGGGCGGCGCCGGACCTGACACCCTGATCGGTCTCTGCGTCGAACGCTCGGCGGAAATGATCGTCGGACTGCTGGCTATCCTGAAGGCAGGCGCCGCTTATGTTCCGCTCGCGCCCGACTCTCCGCCGGAGCGTCTGGTGATGATCGTGAAGGAAGCCGGGATCGAGCTGCTCCTGACGCAGGAAAGACTAGTGGAAAAACTACCTGCCGGAGTCGCTCACCTGGCGCTTGATTCCGATCAAAAGCTCATCGAGCACGAGAGCAGTAAAAATCCGGTCATCACTATGACCAGCCCCGGCAATCTCGCTTACGTAATTTACACCTCGGGATCGACAGGCCGGCCAAAAGGTGTGCAGATCACGCATCGCAATCTGGTCCATTCAACCATCGCGCGCCGTGTTTACTACGATGAGCCGGTAGAAAGCTTCATGCTGGTGTCGCCTTTTTACTTCGACAGTTCAGTGGCGGGGATATTTTGGACGTTGTGCCAGGGCGGAAGACTGGTGTTGCCGCCGAACGATTTCGAGAAAGACTTCACGTCTTTCACGAATTTGATCGAAGCAGAAAAGATATCTCATCTGTTGTGCCTGCCCATGGTCTATTCGGTGTTGTTGCGTCAGCCTTCTCACAAACGACTGGAGAGTCTTCGTTCAGTGATCGTGGCAGGCGAGCCGTGCCCGCTCGAGTTGGAAAAGCGCCACTTCGAAACGATGCCGCACGCATCTTTGTATAACGAGTATGGTCCAACCGAAGGCACAGTCTGGTCCACCGTTTACAAGTGTGTCCCGAAAGACAGCGCGACGACCGTGCCCATCGGGCGTGCAGTGTCCAACGTGCAGACCTATGTGCTGGACGATGCCCGCCAACCCGTGCCTGTGGGTGTCGTTGGGGAACTCTACATCGGCGGCGAGGGTCTGGCGCGTGGATACCTCAACCGCCCCGCACAAACTGCCGAACGATTCGTGCCGCATCCATTTAGTCTCGAGCCGGGAGCGCGTCTCTATGCGACCGGAGATCTCGCGCGTTATCTGCCGAGTGGGGACCTGGAGTTTCTCGGGCGGCGAGATCATCAGGTCAAGATCCGTGGTTATCGTATCGAGCTGGGCGAGATCGAAGCGGCGCTGATCGCTCATCCAGCGGTGCGCGAGGCCGTGGCGATCGTAACGGATGAACAGCGCCTCGTCGCGTATCTCACGGTGAATGGGCCAACGGCTCCGACAAGCGAAGAGCTGCGCGACTTCCTGCGCGAAAGACTGCCCGAATACATGCTTCCGTCGCGGTTCATGTTGCTCGGCGCGATACCCGTCGGGGCAAACGGCAAACTGGATCGAAATGCCTTGCCCGCGCTCGGCGCGTCACGGCCAACACTGGCGGCCGCTTATGCTGCCCCGCAGACACTTCCTCGAGAATGCGATCGCGGAAGTTTGGCGAGAGTTTCTGCGGTTGGAAACCGTCGGCGTTAACGATCTGTTTTTCGATCTCGGCGGCCACTCGTTGCTGCTCGTGCTCGTTCACGAAAAGTTGCAGGAACGGCTCGGCCGTGAAGTGCCGATTGCCGATCTTTTCAAATTCCCGACCATCCGCTGGTTGGCCCAACACCTCAGCGGTCACAAGGAAGAGTCGTCACTTAATCGCCAACGCGCGGGCGCAAGACAGGAAGCACTCAGAGCGCGTTCGCAGGCAAAGGCATCGCGGAATCAGTAGCAAAGAGATCTCATTAAGAAAGGTAAACGGAGTTATGGCAACACCAGCGTTTTCCAGAAGCACGGTAGACAACCTGCCGGCGAACAAGGTGCGGAATGAACTTGTAACTTACCTCAAAGAGCTGAAGGAAGACTGCGGTACTCTGCCCCGGGAGCACGCGGTTGTGATTTTGGGCCAGTGGTTTCATCCGCTTCATTATTTCCCGGTGTTTCTCTCCCGACTGATATCGGTCACGCCAAACGTCGAAGCGCAAACCTACATTTCTCGCATTCTCTGGGAAGAGCTCGGCGAGGGCGATCCGCGACGCGCTCACGAAAAGATATACGTTGAGACGATGGTCGACGGCGGATTCGTGAAGGAGCAATTTACGGAAGCGCCGCCATTCGAGGCTACGCGGAAGTTGATCGCCGGATATGAAAACGCGTCGAGTGAATACTTCTCCGGCCTGGGCTTTCTTTACGGCACGGAGGTAGTCGATCTCCCGATGGTGGCCACGATTGGCGCGCTGATGAAACGGTGCACTCGTTTGCAAACTTTGCCATGGGTTGACATTCATGTGGCGCAGGAGCCGGGTCACGTCACGAGCTCGAGCCAAACGTTGGACCAGTCACTGGACCAGGACGAGCAAAACAGTGTGGTGACGAGTGCTGAAGAGATGTGGACGCTCTGGATAAATTTCTTCAAATCAATCCGGCAGGAAATTTTGCCAAAAAGTTAGCAGGTTGAGCATGAGTGACGCGGATCAGTTCGCTTTTGAAATCGCGGTAGTGGGTCTTTCGGGCCGGTTCCCGGGCGCACGAAATCTCGATGAGTTCTGGCGTCGTCTGTGTGAAGGCGCTGAACTGGTCACTTTCTTTTCCGACGAGGAACTCTCGCGTCGCGGCGCAGACCCGAACGCGCTCGAAGATCCGCACTACGTCAAAGCCGAAGCCATTCTTGAAGACGTCGAACTGTTTGACGCTTCGTTTTTCGGCTTCACTCCGCGCGAAGCGCAAACCCTCGATCCACAGCATCGCCTGTTTCTGGAAGAATCATGGACCGCGCTGGAGACTGCGGGTTACAACTCCGAAACTTACCAGGGCCGCATTGGCGTCTTCGCCGGTGAGAGCCTCAATACTTACTTCCTGCACAACCTTTTCCCCAACCGCAAGCTGCTTGATGCGCTGGGCGCTTCACAAGCCGTCATTGGGAACGATCGAGACTATCTCACCACTCAAGTGTCGTTTCGGTTGAACTTAAAAGGCCCGAGTTTTACCGTTCAAACCGCATGCTCCACCTCGCTCGTGGCCGTTCACCTCGCTTGCCAAAGTCTGATGAACCGCGAGTGCGACATGGCGCTCGCCGGAGGTGTTTCTGTCAGCGTTCCCCAGGGACTCGGCGGTCATTATCAGGAGGGAGGCATCATTTCTCCTGATGGACACTGCCGCGCGTTCGATGCGAAAGCGCGCGGGACGGTGAAGGGAAGTGGCGCCGGCGTAGTCGTATTAAAGCGGCTTGCAGATGCCATGGAAGATCGCGACACCATCCACGCCGTCATCAAAGGATCCGCGATCAACAACGACGGGGCGGTGAAGGTTGGTTACACGGCGCCTGCCGTCGAAGGGCAGGCCGGCGTGATCGAAGAAGCGCTTGCGCTTGCGTCGATCGAGCCGGAGACGATCGGTTACGTCGAGGCGCATGGAACGGGTACGGCGTTAGGTGATCCGATTGAGATCGCCGCACTGACCCAGGCATTTCGCACGGGGACTCAGGCCACAGGTTTCTGCGCCATCGGGTCAGTGAAAACCAATATCGGCCACCTTGACGCTGCCGCGGGAATAGCAGGTCTCATCAAAACCATTCTCGCCCTCGAACACGGGCAGATTCCTCCAAGTCTTCATTTTGAGCAGCCCAACCCGAACATCGACTTTATCAACAGTCCTTTTTTCGTCAACACAGAATTACGCTCCTGGGAGACAAATGAAACTCCACGACGCGCAGGCGTCAGTTCATTCGGCATCGGCGGAACGAATGCTCACGTCGTCCTGGAAGAGGCGCCGGTAAGCGCGATTTCCACGTCGCCCGGTTCACATCATCTCCTGGTCCTGTCGGCGAGGACGCAGACCGCATTGGACCATGCCGCCAGCAATCTGGCGACGCATCTCGAGGCTGCCGTAACCTCGACCTCGCCGACGTCGCGTATACGTTGAACGCGGGCAGAAGGGAATTCGAGCGCCGGTTGGCCGTCGTTTGTCGCGACCGTGAAGAGGCGGTCGACGGCACTAACTGCGCCGGACAGTTCGCGTGTGCTCACCGGCTCACCGCGACATGCGAAACGTCCTGTCGCGTTTATGTTTCCGGGACAAGGCGCGCAGTACTTCGGGATGGGCCGCGAGTTATACGAACGTCAGCCGGTGTTCAGTGTTGAGGTGGACCATTGCGCCGAACTTTTGCGATCGTCGCTCGGAGTCGACTTGCGGGAGATTATTTACGCGCACGATCTATCGCCTGATGAAGCTGCTGCACGTTTGGCTGAAACTCGCTTTGCACAGCCCGCCTTATTCGTCGTCGAGTATGCGTTGGCAAAACTCTGGATGGCGTGGGGAGTCGTGCCGCAGGCGATGATCGGTCACAGTATCGGTGAATACGTCGCAGCGTGTTTGGCGGGGGTCTTTTCTTTGGAAGACGCGCTCCGGTTGGTAGCTGCGCGTGGAGAGATCATGCAGCGCCAACCGCGCGGCGCAATGCTGGCGGTTTCGCTGACACCGCGAGAAGTTGAGGCTTTTTTGAGCGACCGGATTTCGCTCGCGGCGGTCAACTCACCCTCGCTCTGTGTGCTCTCCGGCACGATCGACGCTATTGAACATTTGGAACGACAACTCTCAGGTGACAGCGTGATCTGTCGCCGTTTGCATACGTCGCACGCGTTTCACTCGGCGATGATGAAGCCGGCAATGGAGGAGTTTGCGGCCGAAGTTCGAAGCGTCGAGCGACACGTGCCGCAGATACCATACCTTTCGAACGTGACAGGGCAGTGGATTACTGAAGCAGATGCAGTGGATCCGTCGTACTGGGCGCGACATCTGCGCGAGCCGGTGCAGTTCTCGCACGGCGTGGCGGCGTTGTTGAACGATCCGGCTATCGTGCTGCTGGAAGTTGGACCAGGACAGACGCTGAGCGCGTTGGCCGGCCAACAGCCGGGCAAGCGTTGATGCGCGATTTCTTCATTACGGCCGCCGAAGGGTCAGCAGTCGGAAGTCGAGTTGCTGCTGAATAGTGTCGGCCGGTTATGGCTGGCCGGTGTGGAGATCGACTGGGTCCGGTTTTTATGCGGGTCAGCGGCGCCGGCGAGTACCGCTGCCGCCCTATCCTTTTGAACGGCGTCGCTATTGGATCGATCCGCCGTCCAGTTCTTTGATTTCCAACGTCGTGGTAGTCGCGGATGACAGTCTGACTGTCGAAACTGAAAACGTTACGCTCTTTAAAGATGCCAAGACATTTTCCACCGTCGCCGCGGTCGAATCGGCAGTCATGGCGATCTGGCGCGAACTCTTCGGCGATCGACAACATTGGCCCCGACGATAACTTCTTTGACCGTGGCGGCAATTCACTGATCGCGCTCCAGCTCGTGGCCCAACTCCGCGGGACATTCAAGATCGATCTGCCTTTGCGTGTCGTTTTCGAATCGCAAACTGTGACGGCCCTCAGCCGCCCGCATTTTTGAGATGGTTACGCAGGAGCAGGAAATGGCTGAGCTCGACAGTTTGCTCCGCGAGATCGAGTCGCTGGCGCCTGAAGAATTGCAAGCGCGACTCGACTCACAGCACACGAGCCACTGCGAGGCACCATTGGCGACTCTCCCGACAGCCGCCAAGAGCATCGGTTTCAGTCTCTATTTTTTCTCCGACGACGGATCGAATGCTTCGAGACGACAAGTACCGGCTAGTGTTGGAAAGCGCAAAGTTTGCCGATCGCCACGGCTTCAATGCGGTTTGGACGCCGGAGAGGCACTTCCAGGATTTCGGCGGTCTTTATCCGAATCCTTCCGTGCTGAGCGCTGCCCTGGCGGTGCTGACGCAACGAATACAGATTCGCGCCGGCAGCGTTGCCTTGCCGCTTCATCACCCGGTTCGGGTCGCCGAGGAATGGTCCATAGTCGATAACCTCTCACGCGGCCGCGTTGCCGTCTCGTTTGCTTCGGGCTGGCACAGGGACGACTTCATCTTTGCTCCCGACATTTACGACGAGCGGAAAGAAGTGATGTTTCGTCACATCGAGTTGATTCAAAGGTTATGGGCCGGTGAGAAGTTAAAACTGCCGAGTGCCGGTGGAGCGGAAGTCGAATTTCGGATCCTGCCACGGCCGATACAAGCCGTCGCTGCCGATCTGGATCACGAGTTCCGGCAGTACGGAGACCTGGTTAAAAGCAGGCGCGATCGGCGCCAACGTTTTGGCGGCCTACGTTGGTTACTCACCTGAAGAGTTGACCCAACGTATAAGACTTTATCGCGAAGCGCGTGCTGACGCATGGGCATGATCCGATTGCAGGCGTAGTAACAATCATGCTCCACACGTTCGTGGGCGACGACGACGAGAGTGTTAAAGAAAAAGTTCGCGTACCGTTCTCCAGTTACCTTCGCACTTATTTCAAGCAGTATGAAACCGCGGTTACCGGTGTGGCGGGTGTCAGCGAAGCCGACAAAGAGGCACTGATGAGCGCTGCGTTTGAGAAGTACTTCGAGACGAGCACTCTGATGGGAGCGCCTGAGAAGTGTGCGCGATTGATCGACGCACTCGTCGAACATGGGCGTTGACGAAATCGCTTGTCTTGTCGATTTCGGAGTAGATGCTGACTCCGTGCTGGAGAGTCTCCACCGATTGGATCGATTAAGAGCGCGTTACGCGCCGGTTTTCAACACCGCCTCGTTCGCGGTTGGCTCAGGGAAGAACGTTTCATGAAAGATCTTTCGGCCAGGATAACAGCGCTCAATCCCGAGCAGCGCGCCGTGTTTGAAGCGGCGCTCAAAGCGAAAGGATTGCGCACGCCCGCAGGTGGACCAGATCCCGCGCCGGCCGCGCGAAGACACAAACCTGTTTCCGACCTCGATCGATCAGGAACGACTGTGGTTTATCGAACAACTGCAACCCGGTAACGCGGCTTATAACATTTTCAGCGCCAGCCGCATCAAGGGCCCGCTCGACGCGGAGCGTGATGGAACGCGTGGTCAACGAGTTGGTGGACGCGTCACGAGGTCTTGCGAACGACTTTCACCGTCGTCGACGACCAGCCGGTGCAGGTCATCCAGCCGAAGATGTGCGTCAAGCTGATTCCCTTCGACTTGCAATCATTGCCGCTGGAAGAACGTGAGCAGGAAGCATTGCGCCTGGTGACTGAAGACTTCTCGCGCCCGTTCGATTTGGAGCAGGGGCCGCTTTTTCGACGTGGGCTTGTTACGCCTCGCCGAGAACGATCATGTGCTGCACGTCAACATGCATCACACCGTCACCGACCGCTGGTCGGGAGCGATCTTCGAACAGGAGACGGGCCTGCTGTACGAAGCTTTCGCCAATAACAAACCGTCGCCGTTGCCCGGCCCTGCCGATTCAGTATGCCGACTACGCGCTTTGGCAACGCAGCAGGGCAGAGAGCGAAATCTATCGCGTGCAGGCTGCGTATTGGAAGCAACGGCTGAGCCGGCGTTCCGTTCGTTCTGGAAGTCCCGACGGATTTTCCGCGCCCGCCGATTCAGAATTTCCGCGGCGCTCGTGTCTATACACGGTACTCGAAAACACTGCTCGAATAAACTCAGAGAACTAAGCCGGCGCGAAGGCGTCACGATGTTTACGCTCGCGCTTGCTGCTTACAAGGCACTGCTCTATCGCTACACGAATCAGGAAACAATTCTCGTCGGCACGACATTCGCAAATCGCAACCGTCCCGAGTTGCAGAACATGGTGGGCTATTTGCTGAACCTTATCGTGCTCAGCACTGACGTTTCCGGCAATCCGACATTCCGCGATCTGCTTCAGCGCGAGCGCGCGAGCGGTGCTCGAAGGGTTTGCGAATCAGGACCTGCCGTTCGGCAAGCTGGTCCAGGAGCTGCGACCCACGCAGGACGCAAGCCGGAACCCGATTGTTCAGCACTCGCTCATTTATCTGGATTTCCCCGAGCTTACCGTCATGGAAACCCTCGGTTTGACCGCGAAGCATTTGGATATCGACAACGGTGCGTCGCGTTTCGACATGACTCTCGCAATGACGGAGACGGACCAGGGTTACGAAGTCGATATCGAGTATCCGACGGATTTGTATCGTCGCGAACGGATCGAACGAATGACGAAGCACCTGGAAAACATCCTCGAAAGCGTCGTCGAAGATCCGGCGCAGCGTTTGTCGGAATTGCCGCTTTTAAGTGTCGACGAAAAGCGGCAACTGCTGGTCGAGTGGAATGCCACAACCGTCGAATATCCATCCGATCAATGCATTCACGAACTGTTCGAAGCAGAAGCCAGGCGCAGGCCCGGACGATGTCGCGCTTGTGTTTGAAGACGAGCGGCTTACTTATCGCGAGTTGAACGAGCAGGCAGAATCGACGTGGCGCGGTATCTAAGAGAAACAGGTGTTGAGAATGGCGAACTCGTCGGTCTCTTCATTTCGCGTTCGCTGCGTATGGTGGTGGGATTGCTCGGCATTCTGAAGGCCGGCGGCGCTTACGTGCCGTTGGACGAAAGATATCCGGCGGAACGTCTCGCTTTCATGCTGAAGGATTCCGGCGCGCGAGTGTTGTTGACCGAAGAGCGGCTTGTTGGAAAGAGTGCCTGACTACGATGGGCGGATAGTTTACCTCGATGCAGAGTGGGACAAGGAGTTTTGCCTCGCGCAGGCGCAAGGCGCCGAGGAATCCGGAGGTCTTACTTTGCGCCTTTGCGCCTTTGCGAGGAAAAACAACCAACGAGCAGCGCAGCTTACGTGATCTATACGTCCGGCTCGACGGGCCAGCCGAAAGGCGTCGAGGTGTCGCACCGGGCCGTCGTCAATCTGCTCAACTCGATGCTCTCGAAGACATCGCTCAATGCCACAGACACGATGCTCGCCGTCACTACCCTCTCGTTCGACATCGCGTGCGACGGAGATTTATCTGCCGCTGATCGGCGGAGGTCGCGTGTCGTCATTGCAAGCCGTGAAGTTGCTTCTGACGGGATGGAGTTGGCGAAGTTGTTGGCGAGTTCCGGCGCGACAGTGATGCAGGCCACGCCTGCGACCTGGAGGATGCTGATAGATGCGGGCTGGCAGGGTGATTCGCGGCTGAAAGTGTTCAGCACGGGCGAAGCTCTCGACCGGGCGCTCGCCGATCAGCTTTTAGAAATGTGCGCAGAGGTATGGAACCTTTATGGTCCAACCGAGACGACGATCTTTTCGGCTGTAGATCGAGTAACGAAGGGCGATGGGCCCGGTCCTGATCGGCCGTCCAATTGCGAACACAAGATTCTACGTTGTGGACCAGTTTATGAATCCCGTTCCGATCGGAATTTACGGTGAACTCTGGATCGGAGGAACGGGTTTGGCGCACGGGTATTTGAACCGGCCCGAATTGACTGCGGAGAAGTTTGTTCCCGATCCGTTTTGCAGCGAGCCGGGAGCGCGCTTGTACCGCACCGGCGACCTGATGCGCTACTGCGAAGATGGGAAGCTGGAGTTTGGCGGCCGATTGGACCACCAGGTTAAAGTGCGAGGCTTTCGCATTGAGCTCGGAGAAGTGGAAGCGGCCTTGTCGCGGCACGACTCGGTGCGTGCTGCCGTGGTCGTAGCGCGCGAAGCGCGGCCAGGTGAACAACGTCTCGTCGCTTACGTGGTCGGGAATGAGAACCGGCCGGCGGCGAGCGAGTGGCGGACGTTTCTCATTCAGCGTCTGCCGGAATACATGATCCCGTCGATCTTCATCAGCCTTGAAGAGTTGCCGCTGTTACCAAACGGAAAGTCAATCGTCGCGCGCTGCCGGTTCCCGACGCGTCCAGACCCGAGCTGCGAAAGGCTTTCGCGCCACCTGAGAATCCGACTCAGGCGAGATTGGTCGAACTGTGGACGAACGTTCTTGCCCTGAATCAAGTGGGCATTCACGACGACTTCTTCGAACTGGGCGGCGACTCGATTCTCGCGACTCGGCTCGTCTCTCGCGTTCGCCGGACGTTCGGTATCGAGTTACCGCTGCGCGAACTCTTTTGGAAGCCAACTGTCTTCGAGTTGGCTTCGGCGATCGAGGAACTGTTGATCGAGCAACTGGAAAACCTGAGCGAAGAAGAGGCTGAACAGCTTTTGCAAAATGAATTCTGAAAGGAAGACAAAGGCATTCCGGTGAGATGAAGGGACGTTCTCAGCTATCGGCGACGAAGCGCGCCCTGCTCGAGAAACGTCTGGCAGGTCGCTCGAACAGTGAAGCTGAGGAGCAGGCGATACGAACGGTGCCGCGGAATGGACCAGTGCCGTTGTCGTTCGCGCAGCAGCGTCTCTGGTTTCTGGACCAGTTGGAACCGGGGCTGGTTGCTTACAACATTCCCGCGGCCGTGCGTCTCGTCGGCAGGCTTGACGTGCCAGTTCTGAATTGGAGTTTGAATGAGATCGTCCGCCGCCATGAGAGCCTGCGAACCACGTTCGACGTCGTTGCGGGCGAGCCGGTTCAGGTCATCGCACCGGCGCTCGAGTTATCGATTCCAATAGTCGATCTGACTCACCTGGCCCGACGATGTGCGCGAGGCGGAAGCGATGCGCCTGTCGCAAGAAGAAGCGCAGCGTCCGTTCGATCTCACGCGTGGTCCACTGATTCGCGCCTTACTGCTGCGGCTGCGAACCGACGAACATGTGCTGATCCTGACGATGCATCACATCGTCAGCGACGGTTGGTCGCAGGGTGTGCTGAAGAGTGAACTGGGCGCACTTTATGAAGCGGGAATAACCGGCCGGAGTTCGCCGCTTCGGGAACTGTCGATCCAGTACGCGGATTTTGCCCAATGGCAACGAGGATGGTTGCAGGGCGACGAGTTGGACCGGCAGATGGAGTACTGGCGAAAGCACCTGACCGGAGCGCCGCCGTCACTGGAACTGCCTACGGATGGAGCGCGTCCGGCGCAGATGAATTATCAAGGCGCCACTCTTCCTGTTTGAACTTTCAGCCGGAGCTGTCTGAGTCGCTCACGGCTTTGAGCCGGCGTGAAGGTGCGACTTTGTTCATGACATTGCTCGCGGCCTTCAAGGCGTTGCTTTACCGTTACACGGGCCAGCGCGACATCGTGATCGGAACTCCGGTGGCAAATCGCAACCGCGAGGAGCTCGAAGAGCTGATCGGGTTCTTCGTCAACACGCTCGCGCTGCGGACAGATTTCTCCGGCGATCCGACGTTTCGCGAGTTATTGGAGCGCGTGCGCGAAGTCTCGCTGGGCGCGTATGCGCACCAGGATCTGCCTTTCGAATTGCTCGTCGAAGAGTTGCAACCCGTCAGGGACCTGAGTCGCAACCCGATCTTTCAAATAGTCTTCGATCTTCAGAACGCTCCGGCCGCGGTCACTCGCGCTGCCGGGACTCACGTTACATCCACACGAGTTCACGGTAGAGAAGCACGCGTTTTGATCTCGAACTACACCTCACGTCGACGCCCGAAGGGATTACCGGCGCTATTCGTTTACAGCACGAACTTGTTCGCGGAATCGACGGTCCGTCAGACTGGCCGAGCGATATCGGATGCTTCTTGAAGCCGTCGTCACTGATCCCGAACAGCGCGTGTCTCGGATCGAGTTGCTCACCGCTGCGGAACGAAGGAAGCTGCTGTCGGAATGGAACGATCAGCGCGCTGCGTATCCAAACCAGGTTGCATTCCCGACCTCTTCGAAGCGTGGGCCATGCGCACGCCGGAAAAGATCGCGCTTGCGTTTCGGCGAGGAGCGCGTGACTTACGATGAGCTGAACCGTCGCGCGAACCAGTTGGCGCATTACCTTCGCGCCGTATGGTGTCGGACCAGGAAACACGCATTGGGATTTACATCGAACGTTCCGTGGAAATGATCGTCGCCGTGCTCGGCGTGCTCAAAGCAGGCGCGCACTTACGTTCCGCTCGAATCTTCGTATCCGGAGCCAGCGATTGTTGTTCATGCTTGACGACGCCGGGGTCCAGTTGGTGCTCACCGTTGCGGCGTTGGAAGAAAAACTGCCCGCGCATCCAGCGCCGGTAATCTTGCTCGATCTGACTGGCCGTTGATCGCGCAACAGAGTGAAGAAAACCCGCGAACGAAACATCACGCCGGAGCACCTCGCTTACATCGTCTATACGTCAGGCTCAACGGGCACTCCGAAAGGAGTCGCCGTGCCGCATCGCGGCGTTATCAGGCTGGTCAGCGGCAACGACTACGCGAAGTTCGGTCCCGATGAAGTGTACCTGCAGTTCGCGCCGCTCGCCTTCGATGCCTCGACTTTTGAAATCTGGGGCAGCCTGCTTAACGGATCGCAACTGGTGCTCATGCCTCCCGGTGTGGCCGCGCTTGCAGAACTCGGTCGTGCGCTCGCGCAGTATCGAAGTGACGACGTTGTGGTTGACGGCGGGTCTGTTTCACCAGATGGTAGACGAGCAGCTCGAAGATCTGACCGAGGCTCAATCAATTGCTGGCCGGCGGCGACGTTCTGTCGCCCTCGCATGTAAAGAAATTCCTCGCCGCGGCTCCTTGATGCCGGCTCATCAATGGATATGGTCCAACTGAGAACACGACCTTTACCTGCTGCTACGTGATGGACCAGCACGGTCGAGTTTGCGGACTCGGTGCCCATCGGACGGCCGATCGCAAACACGCAGGTATTTATCCTGGATGAGAATCTGCAATTGGTTCCACCGGGCTTTGTCGGCGAGTTGTATGCGGGCAGGCGACGGCGTGGCGCGTGGTTATCACGGCCGCGCGAGTCTCACTGCCGAGCAGCTTCATTCCACATCCATTCAGCAGCGAGCCGGGTGCGCGGCTTTATCGCACCGGCGACCTGGCACGCTACCTCGCTGACGGCAATATCGAGTTTATCGGGCGAGCGGACGAACAGGTTAAGGTGCGTGGTTATCGCATAGAGCCTGGTGAAGTGGAGACGGCGCTCGGTCGCGCGCCGGGAGTGCGGCAAGTGGCGGTCGTGACGCGCGATTACGACGACGGAGACAAGCGTCTCGTTGCTTATGTCGTCGGCGACGTCGTCGGTGGACGAGCTTCAAAAGCACTCTTCGGGCAACTTTGCCCGACTACATGGTCCCTTCGGCATTTGTTGTGCTTGACCGACTGCCGCTCACGCCCAACGGAAAGGTGGACCGTCGTGCGTTGCCTGCACCGGATGACGTTCACACACCATCCGATGCGGGTCATACGGCGCCGCGAACACCTGTCGAAGAAATACTGGCCGGCATTTGGGCCGATGTCTTGAAAGTCGAGCGCGTTAGCGTCGACGATGACTTCTTCGAACTCGGTGGGCACTCGTTGTTGGTGACGCGCCTTGTTTCTCGCGCACAGGCGCATTTCGGAGTCGGAGTTGCCGCTGAAGCTGTTCTTCGAGTCGCCAACACTTGGCGCGCAGGCTGCGCAAGTCGAAGCAGCATTACGCACCGAAAACGGTTTGTACGCTCCGCCGATCGTTCCAGTGCCTCGCGATGGCAACCTCCAGCTGTCGTTCTCGCAACAACGGCTCTGGTTCCTTTATCAGTTGGAACCGAGCACGTCCGCATACAACATTCCGACGGCAGTTCGTCTTAGCGGTTCGCTTGATGGCGGCGCACTCAGACGCACGCTGAACGAAGTCGTGCGGCGGCACGAGATCCTGCGCACGTACTATGGCATGGTCGATGGTCAGCCGGCGCAGTTCGTTGGACCACCGCCGGATCTGAAAGTCGGAGCCTGATCGATCTTATGAGTTGGCCGAGAGTGAACGGGAGTCGCGCATGTTGGAGCTTGCCGGGGAAGAGGCGCGTAAGCCTTTCGACCTGACGCGCGGCACCGCTTGTTGCGTGCGAGCCTCGTGCGGCTTGGACCAGAAGAACACGTGCTGCTGCTGACTGTACATCACATCGTTTCCGATGGCTGGTCGCAGGGCGTGCTGGTGCGTGAGGTGGGCAAGCTCTACAAGGCTTTTAGCGAGGGCAAAGAATCTCCACTTGAAGAGTTACCGGTTCAATACGCCGACTTCGCACACTGGCGGCGCAACTGGCTGGCCGGCGAAGTGTTGGACAAGCACCTCGCTTACTGGCGACAACAACTCGCCGGCGATCTCCCGGCGCTGGATCTCCCCACTGACCGGCCGCGTCCGGAGGTGCAAAGCTTTCGCGGCGCGACGCTGACTACGACGCTTGCCCGTCAACGGTTGAGCGAAGTCGCTCGGCGTCATTTGCAGGCGGGAAGGCGTGACGCTCTTCATGCTTTTGCTCGCGGCTTTCAAAGTGCTGCTCTCGTCGCTATACGGGGCAGGATGAGATCGTCATCGGCGCGCCGATAGCGAATCGCAATAACATCGAGACCGAAAACCTGATCGGTTTCTTCGTCAACACGCTCGTGCTGCGCACTGACCTTTCCGGCGATCCGCATTTCCGCGACCTCCTCGCGCGTGTGCGCAAAGTGACGCTCGAAGCTTACGCGCATCAGGACATGCCTTTTGAATTGCTGGTCGAAGACTTGCAGCCGGAACGCAGCCTCAGCCGCAACCCGCTTTTTCAGGTGATGTTTCAACTGGAGAACACGCCGAAAGAGGAACTGCCGCTGCCCGGTTTGACGTTGAGTCCGGTGGCGTGTTGAAGGCGTGGCCAGCCAGTTCGATTTGAGTGTCGACGTTGTCGAAAGCGATCAGGGACTCGATGGTTACGGCGGAGTACAGCACGGATCTGTTCGAGGCCGAGACCATCCGCAGTCTGCTTAACGCTGGCGAGATTTTGCTTGAAGGTATAGCCGCCGCGCCTGAGCAACGTCTAAGTGAATTCCCGCTAATCGAGCGAATCCGAGCGCTTCAGTTCGAGGTCGACTCGAACCGGACGGCAAAGGTATTTCCATCGAAATGTGTCGTCTGAGTTGTTTGAGGAGCAGGTTGGCACGTTCGCCCGCGGCTGTTGCAATTGTCTGCGAGGACGAGAGTTTGACCTTTGCAGAACTAAACCGACGTGCCAATCAACTAGCCCACTACTTGATATCCGCCGGCGTCGGTCCCGAAGTTCGGGTCGCGGTAATCGCTTGAACGTTCGATGGAGATGGTCGTCGCTTTGCTCGGTATCCTGAAGGCTGGCGGTGCTTACGTCCCGCTCGATCCTTCGTATCCACAGGCACGACTCGCATTCATGCTCGAGGACGTTGGTGCTCGATTGGTACTCACGCAGGAAAGCTGATAGCGAGGCTGCCCGAACAGCATCGAGCGCCGCTTGTGTGCATGGACCGCGACGCAGCGCGGGTTGCGCCGGGCACACGGAGAACCGGATCACGGATCGACTGTCGATAACGCTGCTTACGTATCTACACTTCGGGATCGACGGGAACGCCGAAGGGCGTCGTGATCACGCATCGGCGCACTGTCAAACCATTGTTCGCGGTGGCTCAAGAGTATGAGCTTCGGGCTTCGGATCGCGTGCTCCAGTTTGCTTCGCTGAGTTTCGACGTGGCCGCTGAAGAGATCTTTCCCACTTTGCTCGCCGGAGCGGCGGTCGTGCTTCCGCGCGAGCGGGTGCTTGAGTCCAACGGAGTTGCTGCGATTGATCGAGCATAAGCGAGTGAGCGTGCTGAATCTTCCGGCGCGATTTTGGCAGGAGTGGTTGAGAGCGTTTAGAAGCGCGAAGCGTGCGAGATTGCCTGAGTGCGTCCGCCTGACTGTTGTCGGAAGCGAGAAGGTCATGCCGGAAGGAGTGGCGATCTGGAGAAGACTGTGCGCGAATAGCGTCTTGTTGAATGCATACGGAGTCAGCGAAGCGACGATCACTTCTACCTTGTATCGTGCGAACATGGACCACAGTGCAGCGCCGCGGAGTGTTTGCCGATCGGCCGTCCCATCGCGAACACGCAGGTTTATCTGCTCGACCGGAATCTGACGGCCAGTGCCAGTCGGCCTTGCCGGCGAGTTGTACCTGGCGGGCGAAAGCCTGGCGCGCGGCTATCACGGCCGCGCGAGTCTGACTGCCGAGAGGTTTATTCCGCATCCATTCAGCTCCACGCCGGGATCACGGCTGTATCGCACGGGCGACTTAGCGCGTTACTCGCCGGACGGCAAATCGAATTTATCGGACGCGTAGACGAGCAAGTCAAGATGCGCGGCTATCGTATCGAACTGGGCGAGGTTGAGGCGGTGCTGAGCTCCGCGCCGGGCGTGCGACGCGCCGCGGTGCTGCTGCGTGCGAGGCAGCGTCAGGCGATCAGGCTCTTGTCGCTTACGTTACGCGAAAACCAGTCGAAGAAAGCGTTGCTTCCGAGTCGTTCGACCGCAACTCGAAGCCGAACAACTCGCGCAGTGGCGAACGGTTCACGACGACGAAGTATTCAATGAGAACGACTCTGGTCCACGATCCGGCTTTCAACATCAGCGGTTGGAACAGCAGCTACACCGGCGAGCCGCTCGCCGCGGAGGAGATGCGCGAATGGGTAGACGATGCGGTGCAGCGCGTTCTTTCGCAAAGACCTCGGCGCGTGCTGGAAATCGGATGCGGCACAGGATTGTTGTTGTTCCGCATTGCGCCGCAGCTGCAGCGCTACCTCGGCACGGACTTTTCACCCGCCGCGCTGAATTACGTTCGCGAGCAGTTAGCAGAACCGGGCTACGCGTTGCCGCAGGTATCGTTGTTGCAACAGAACGCGGACGACTTCACGAACGTTGAGCCGGCGTCGTGCGACGCGGTGATTATCAACTCGGTGGTGCAGTATTTTCCCGGAGTTGACTATCTCATGCGTGTTTTGCGCGGCGCGGTCGAAGCGGTGGCGCCGGGTGGCTTTATCTTCATCGGTGATGTTCGCAGCTTGCCTTTGCTGAAGGCTCTGCACGCGTCAGTTGAGTTGCACAAAGCTGAAGCTGGGCTTCCGGTTGCGCAGTTGCGAGCAACGTGTCGAGCGGCGCATGGACCAGGAGGAGGAGTTGGTCATCGACCCGGCTTTTTTCACTGCACTTAAGCACCACCTGCCGAAGATTAGCCACGTCGAAGATCCAGCCTAAACGCGGGCGGTATCACAACGAACTAACGCGGTTTCGCTATCAGGTGATGATCCGCGTCGCCGGTCAAAAGGTCTCTTGCACAGGAAGAATTTATCGTGGATCGATTGGCGTGAGGACCGTTGGGATCTGGCGGAGCTACGCCGCAGGCTTATTGAACACAAACCGGAGACACTCGCTTTCACCAACGTTGCAAACGCAAGGCTTGTTGGACCGGTCCGGATAGTGGAGATGTTGGATAGTGCCAATGCATCGCAAACGGTGGGTGAGTTAAGAGAGATGCTGCGGGCAGTAGAAAGATGAAGGCATTGATCCTGAAGAATTGTACGTGTTGGGAAATGAACTCTCTTATGAGGTTCACCTCAATTGGGCGCGGCACAAAGCGGATGGCAGCTTCGACGTGCTCTTCAGTCGGGTTACCACGCGGAAACAGCACCGCAACAGAAGCTCAGTTCCCGCTCGAGCCTGCCGGCGCGAAGTCTCTGAATGATTACGTGAACCATCCGCTGCGGGCAAAACAGGCGCGACAGTTTGGACCACAGATTGAGAAGTTTCTGAAAGAGCGACTGCCGGAACACATGGTGCCGGCATCGTTCGTGATTCTCGACGAGTTGCCGTTGTTGCCGAATGGCAAGATAGACCGTCGCGCACTACCGGCGCCGGAAGCGGCCAGGCCGGATTTGCCGCACGCGTTCGTTGCGCCGCGCACTCGCATTGAACAGTCGCTCGCCGCCACCTGGTCCGACTTGTTGGGCCTGCCGCAGGTCGGCATCCACGACAATTTCTTCGATCTCGGTGGGCATTCGCTGCTCACGACGCAGCTTATCTCTCGCGTGCGCGAACTGTTCCAGATGGAACTACCCTTCCGCCAGGTCTTCCAACAGCCAACCATCGCCGCACTCGCAACGGCGATCGAGCAGGCACAAAACAACAGCCTGCCGAGCGAAATGCCGAAGATCGTTCCCGTACGCTCGCGAGGCGCGACGGTTGGCGCGACCCGCGAGATCAAATCCGTGAGTGAGAGTTTTGGCGGCGTGAGTTTTATGACGAAAGCAACGCTCAATTTCTTCAACGCTTACTCGGGACGAGGCTCCTCATGAGACGTCTGAAGAAGTTTTTGTTTTTCCTCTCTCGTTCGCGCAGCAGCGTTTATGGTTCCTGCATCAGATGGACCCGCGTAAGCGCCGCCTACAACATGCCCGTTGCTTTCCGCCTTTCGGGGCAGCTTGACGTGGAGGCCTTGCAATGGTCTCTGAACGAAATCGTCCGCCGGCATGAGATCCTGCGCACCACGTTCGACGTGTTGGACCAGCAACCGGTGCAACTGATCGCCGCCACTGGAAACCTGACGTTGGCACTGACGGACTTGAGTTCGCTTCCTGCAGCCGGAGAGCGAAGTTGAAGCGACGCGGTTGGCGAACGAAGAAACAGAACGGCCTTTCGATCTGGTGCGCGGGCCGCTCATCCGGCGCCGTGCTGATGCGGCTTGGGACCAATGAACACGTGCTGCTCCTGACGATGCATCACATCGTTAGCGACGGATGGTCACAGGCGGTGTTGATGAGCGAGTTAGGAGTGCTTTACGAAGCCGCCGTTGGCTGACCGTCCATCGCCGTTACCGGAGTTGTCGATCCAGTACGCCGACTTCGCCGAGTGGCAGCGCGAGTGGTTGCGAGGCGAGGTATTGGACCAGCAGCTGGAGTTACTGGCGAACACATCTTGCCGGCGCGCCGCGCGTCGCTGGAACTGCCTACAGATCGGCCGCGGCCTCCAGTCCAGAGTTTCAACGGTGCGCGCGAGTCGTTTGCGTTTTCGCCCGAATTGTCGTCGCGATTGGTGGAGTTGAGCCGGCGCGAAGATGCGACTCTGTTCATGACGCTGCTGGCAGCGTTCTAGGTTCTGCTTCATCGCTACACCGGCGAGACTGATATCGTGGTTGGTACTCCCGTGGCGAACCGCAACCGCAGGGAGCTCGAAGCGCTGATCGGCTTCTTCGTCAACACACTCGCGTTGCGTACAGATCTCTCGGGCGACCCGACGTTTCGCCAGTTGTTGGCGCAAGTGCGCGAAGCTGCGCTGGGCGCGTACGCGCATCAGGAGCTGCCCTTCGAGATGCTGGTTGAGGAGTTGCAGCCCGTCAGAGACCCGAGCCGCAATCCGCTATTCCAGGTAATGTTTGCGCTACAGAACACGCCGGAGGCTGCTTCACAGTCGATCGGACTCATCATCAGGCCGGTCGAAGTAAAGACAACGACGGGCGCTGTTTGATTTGACCCTCGACGTAACCGAATCCGAGGGGCAACTTCACGCTTCACTTTGTTTACAACACAGATCTGTTCGACGCGCCGACGATCCAACGAATGGCGGAACACTTCAAAGTGCTGCTTGAAGGCGTGGTGGCCGGCGCCGATCGACCGATTAGTGCGCTGCCGTTGTTGACCGCGGCCGACTTGCGACAGTTGCTTGTCGAGTGGAACGACACCGCGAAAGAGTTACGCGGTGAGGTTTGTGTTCATCGGCTTTTTGAGCAGCAGGTCGAACGCGCGCCGGAAGCGATTGCCCTCGTATTCGAAGAACGTCGAATGAGCTACGGGGAGTTGAACGAGCGCGCCAACAAGCTCGCGCATTACTTGATTGCGTCCGGAGTTGGACCGGAGTCGTTGGTCGGGTTGATGCTGGAACGTTCGACGGAAATGATCGTCGCGCTGCTCGCCATCCTGAAAGCCGGCGGCGCTTACGTTCCGCTCGATCCTGAATATCCGCCTGCCCGTCTCTCCTACGTGCTTGCCGATGCGCAAATCTCCGTCCTGGTGGCTGACCATTGGTCATCAACACGCTTACCGCCGGCGCATGGCGTGCGAATCATCTGCCTCGATAGCGAGGAGAATGAGATCGCGCAACACTCTGATCGGAATCCTCCCGGCAGGACGAGCGGTGACAACGCAGCGTATGTGATCTACACCTCGGGTTCGACCGGCGTTCCGAAAGGGGTGGTGATTGCACATCGCAGCGTTTGCAATCTCGTCGCGGCTTTCGTCCAGGCCTTCGCCGTTCATCGGGAAAGCTGCGTATTGCAATTCGCTACCCTGAGTTTTGACGCAGCCGTCGAGGAGATCTTCACCGCGCTCACCACGGGCGCTCGTCTCTGTCTCACAAACCGCGAAACGTTGTTGTCGGGCCGCCGACTCGCCGAGCTCGTGCAGGAACAGAACGTGACAGTTGCGACCTTGCCACCGTCCATGCTCGCACTGTTATCGCCGGAGGAATGGCCGACGCTCGAGACAATGGTCTCAGCCGGCGAACGGTGTCCTGCGGAAGTTGCGGCGCGTTGGTCGCAGGGAAAGCGATTCATCAACGGCTATGGACCAACCGAAGCGACAGTAGGGTCGATACTATACGAATACGATGGCCGAACGCCGGCGAACCGCCCATCGGACGGCCAATCAGCAATACACAAGTGTACCTGTTGGACCAACATGTAAACCTGGTTCCTGTCGGTGCGCGAGGAGAGTTGCACATTGGCGGGATGGGGCTGGCGCGTGGATATCTTGGTCGCCCGGATTTGACGGCGGAGAAGTTTATTCCAAATCCATTCAGCACGGAGCCGGGCGCGCGACTTTACCGGACGGGTGACATGCGCCCGTTATCTGCCGGACGGAAACATCAGATTTCTCGGGCGTCGTGACGAGCAGTTGAAGATTCGCGGCTGCCGGATTGAGCCGGGAGAGATCGAATCAACCCTCAAGGAGCACCCCGATGTCCTCGACGCGGCCGTGCTTGCCGGCGAGGATCGGCGCGGCGATCAGTCTCTCGTGGCGTATGTAACGGCGAAGCGGTTCATAACGGGTGAGGAGTTGCGCTCTTTCACCCGGCAAAGACTTCCCGACTACATGGTGCCGTCGGTCTTCACGATACTGGATGAGTGGCCGCTACTGCCAAACGGCAAGCTCGATCGCGGCGCGCTTCGTGTTAAGTGGAGTGTGGAAGTCGAACGTGTTGGGGAGCGCGTTGGTCCACGTAACCTGCTGGAATCGCAGCTCGCCGGGATCTGGGAAGAGTTGCTGCATGTCGAACCTGACATGCGCGATAACTTCTTCGAGTTCGGCGGACATTCGTTGTTGGTAGTGCCGCTGTTGGCGCGAGTGGAACAGGTGACGGGAAAGAGGTTGGACGTGGCGGCTGTTTTCAGGGCGCCGTCGATTGAATCGCTGGCGTTGCTTCTGCACGACGAGGTGGAGCTGACGTCGTCTTCGCCCCTCATCGCGATTCAACCGCACGGTTCTTTGACGCCGGTGTTTTTCGTTCACCCTGCGGGTGGCAGCGTTTTGAGTTACTTTGCTCTCGCACGTGCGCTTGGGCCGGAGCGTCCTTTTTATGCATTGGAAGGGACGAGCAGCGATTATGGGCCAACTACAGGAAGAAACGTGGAGTCGATTGCCGCAAAGTACGTTGAGGCTGTTCGAACTGTCCAACCCGAGGGTCCATACTTTCTTGGCGGCTGGTCCACCGGGGGCGTCGTGGCTTTTGAGATGGCGCGACAACTGCGCGCGCGTCGTGCGGAAGTTGCGTTAGTGGCCCTCCTCGACTCAGCCCCACCAGGCCACACATATCAGGTCAAAAACAACAAAGGGGCGTTGCTTGCGGCGTTCGCGGTCAATCTCGGTATTTCGGCGAACCTGCTTTCAGCAGCGCCTGAGGAACTGCTCCGGTGGGAAACGCAGAGGCAACTGAGCTGGGTGCTGGACCAGGCAGGCCGTGCCCACGTTCTCCCGCCTGACGTCAGCATCGAGGATCTGCATCACTGGTTCGATCTCTACCTTGCCGACATTGAAGCGATCGAAAACTATCAACCTCAGGCGACTCCGATACCTCTCCTGTTACTGCGTGCGGCTGAAGAGGCTGAAATGACCGAGGGATGGAGTCAACTTTCCGCCAAACTCGAAGTTCACAATGTACCTGGTGACCACTTCACGATGATGCGCCCTCCACACGTTTCCACACTCGCGGAAGTGCTGCGCAAACGCGTACTCCCTACTTTGGATCCTTTGTGATGGAGCGGAGAAGTGCGTCAGATGCGTTCGGGATTAAGGGCCTGCTTTATGACCTTCTCATACTCACTGCGATTGAAGATAAACGGACCCAGGTCTTCGAAACCCTCGGCACGAACTTTTGCTTCGTAATTATTTTCGTAACCGAAGTCTCGCCAGATAATCTTATCCCCGAGTGGTTCAACTACGAGCGAAATCGCGCCGCAACCTAAATCACCGCACTCCGGACAGACGTAAAGGCTACGGCGGTTGTCCGGCAAGTCCGCAGGTTCTTCCAGCAGAAGCCTGCGCACGGCTTTGGTATTCTCGTCAGGTACAAACCAGCCGAGGCAGGATATTTGATCGCCAACCAGCGCCGACAAAGACTGTCCGTCGACAACGAAGTCGAGAAAGTCTCTCTGTGTGCGGCCTACTCCGCCCGCCCGCCTTTTCCACTCAACTCCAAGAATCGACACTTCGCTCATAACACCCGACTAGCCACGTTGACGTTCTGCATTATTTTATAAACGGGAGACATCTTTCCTGTTTCAAGGTAGGGATCAAAGAAGTTCCAATTAACCAAACCATCGTCGCTTTCAGCTTCAAGCAAATAACAAACAAGTCGGCCGAGTGGTTGCGCGGTCCTCACAATGATTGATCCGATGGGGAATGTCATATTCTCCTTCTTATACGTCCCTGTGATCTTCATTTCCCGATGATTTTGAAAGGCGCGTTGTGAGCGGGTGACGTTTCCGATTGTGAACACATCAACTTCAGTCTGCAGCGGCGAAGTCAGTTCTTCGACGGTGATTCCGTGTTGGACCAGTTTCTCAATCACACTTTCCAAATTCTTTTCGGGTTTAAAGATATAAGCGCGTGGTGCAACAACACTTCTTTTCGCGGCAAAGATCCCGTAATCGTCCATTCGCAGCGGCTTGAACTTTTCTTCAACCATCGCGGTCATTTCTTTGCCCGAGCGCGGGTTTTTCACCTTCACAACTTCGCCAATCAGAATGTCCACAGGCTTTCGCAAAGGCCGCATTTCAAACTCAACACCTTGTTCAATTGTTTCGCCGCTTGAAAACTTACGCACAGTTTCGTCGTCTGCGCGTTTTGTCAGTTGAGAGATCTCTCCGGCGTTTGCAGCAGCGTACTTAAAGATCTCTTCCACAAACTTTTCCGTCACTTCAACACGTCTTTTGAATGTGAGGTAGCTATAAGCTTCAGAAAGAATTGTCAGTCGATTCCGAAGACCGTGGTAGTTCTGTCCTATACGCGGCTGATGCGTGAACGCCTCCCAACGGGTCGGCTCACCCGGTGTCGGCAAATTAGTAAAGCGCGGGAAATTGCCGTAGTAGTAAGTACGCAACCTGTGATTCTTCAGCATCGCTTTCGTAATAGCAGGCAGCATCTTGTCGCGGTGATAACTCAGAATGGCGGCACTCGCATTTGGATTAAGTGGTTGCGAGTAAGTCAGATGATAACCGTGATACGAGCCGTTCGTGGTGTGTAGATCTACGGTGAGATGTGGATCCCAACGATTCAGTAAGTTGACGAGCGCCCGCGCCTCGGATGAGTCGAGTTTCATGTAATCGCGATTGAGGTCGTAGCTCTTTGAGTTTTCGCGCACGCCGACACCGGCGATAGGACCATTCTGCGCGGTGCGGTTATTGATACTAATCTTCTCATTTCCATCGGCGTTGTAGATCGGCGCGATAAGAATTATCAATTTGCTGAGCAGCGGCTTCAGGTCACCAAACAGGATGCGCCTCGAAAGGTGCAACATCGCCTCCTTGCCTTCGACTTCGCCGGCGTGAATGTTTGCCATGATAAAGACAATCGGCTTGCCCGAGCCGCGCGCATCGCGTGGGTTCGAGATCGGCACGTCGGAGAGAATCATGAGCGGCAGGTTACGTCCCTCTTCCGACTTACCGAAGGATTCAAGACGAATGAGCGAACTTCGCTTTTGCAGCTCGGCGATGAAATCCAGGACCTCTTGATAACGAGTTGTCTCTTCGTAGTTAGTCAGTTCGGCGCGTGATTTCAGTTTGTCGTCTGAACCCTGTTGTGCGGCTGTTTTGGTCGTGAGAGCAAGAAGAAAAAATATCGAGATGACAAACACGGCTTTGACATGTTGCATTAAGCGGTCTCCTGAACTGGTTCTCGCGATATAGGAACGAGCACCAATCTTAGATCAGGGTTAAGTTTTCACTCCAACAAAGTTTATGAGTGCGGCGGTCTGGCGCCGCTTTGGTCTCGATCACGCGCGATCGATAACAAAGCGGCGCCAGGTCCGCCGCACTCCAGGCAGCCGCCCTTGTTGGCTGTTAAGGCAGCGGACTGGCTTTATCGTCGACGAACACGCTGAAGACACAAAATAAGTTCGGATCAAATGGCACCAGGCTGGCGTGGTTGGTCACCAGGATCGAGCCGGTCTTTTTGTCGAAAGCGATGTTGGCTGGATTGGCCCAGGGCATCGGATTAGGTGATCCTCCCGGGTTTGCGGCTGGACCAGAGTAACGCACCTCTTCAGTGCCATCAGGCCGCAGCACGGAAATCTGACTAGTGCCTGCCAGGGCGACGTATAGTTTGCCCGACTTACCAAAAGCAATGCCATCCGGCGCTGGAAGACCCGTCGCCAGGGTATAACGATGGAACTCAACCAGGCTCGAGGCCGGCGGATTGGCGGCGAAAGGCAGCTTGTAGATGACGCCATTCAATGTTCCATTCTCTGCAGTAACTGATATGTAGACATTTTGATGGGTCTTGTCGAAGCGGATTCCATTCACGCCGAAAGGCACGTTCGCATCCCCTGCTAAACGTGGATCTGTGAACCACACCGCGGGCGCGCCGCCGCCGGCCGGAATGCGATAAATGGTTGCTGCAAATGAGTCGGTCACATAGAGATTGCCATTATCATCGAAGGCTAAATCGTTGAGTAGCGATGGACCGGCGGGTACAAACGGCGAGTAAACCGACTGGGTGTTGGCCGCGTCGAGGCCCATCCGGATGATGCCAACGAATGGCTCAACTACGTAGAGATCGCCGTCTGGACCAAATGCAGCACACGATGCACCACTCATCCCCGCGAATGTATTGGTGATAGTGATGGGATAGGAAGCTTCGAAGGCCCCCGTCTTAAGATCATAGGCCTTGACGTAAGCGGAGCCGAGCGGTTGGCCGAAGGCGGCGGGACCGGAAACGTAGAAGGTGTTTCCGTTTACGGCAATGCCCTCGGGAAATCCAGCGGCCGCGACAGGACTAAATACCTTCGAATCTCCGAGATTCTGAGCATAGATAGCGCTTGGGGTCAGGATGAGTGCGAGCAGTGCAACTGCAAAATAAAAGTAAGGTTTTCGTTTCATCGTCAATTTCTCCAGGTTGTCAAGTGTGGGATGGTTAAGGTGTAGAAGAGTAGGCGAGGTTAAACCTATCACTCCCCAATAAGCGTGCTTGATAGCAAGTCACTCATTGATTCGTCTCTGGTATAAAAAGCGAAGTTCGACTGCGAAAAGTATCAGGGTCAACGCATTTATTTTGCGGCGGGACAAAGACGCGCCGCTCGGCGAACTCTACCGCGTAGGCGGGAACAGCCATCCGGGAGGGGTACGCCGGCTGTCCTACTCTCTGCTGAGATCACGTGCGAGTTGGGAATGGTCCTGCTCGATTCAAAAACGATGGTCCGAAAACGTTCCTCCATGCGAAGTGGTCTGAGACGCGGACAACGGCATGCACCTGACGTCCATCCCAAGTGCATCATTATGAAGATAATTTACGCTGTCGTTACCGTCTTACTGGCGCTGACTTTGTGTCGAGCATAAAACAGCAACGAGCCCAAACAAGCACCGGCCGAGGCTAATACGCAGCAGTTAGTTCGCCTCCTCACCGCATTACAGAAGAATCCGTGGTCTGGGTGGAAAACCAGCACCGAGGTTGTGAGGCGCTACCTCGGGAATAGCGATCCCGCAGTGAAGCCATATGCCTACGTGCAGCCTGACTTGGTGTTTCAAGTATTGGAGCCGATAAGTTTTTGGTGGTGACGCAGGTAGTCAACGGTAGACCACACCGACAGAAGCACGCTGTGAAGGATCAAGGGGGAGATGATGGACCAATGACTAAGGCGGAAGATGCTACAGCGGCCACGCTGGAAGTTGACGGCTTTACTTTGGCTTGCCTCTTATGGGAGTGGCCACCCCTCACCGTCAATGACGGACCTGGCTTCCCTGCATTGAAAGAATGGAGATTAGCGAGTCACCCAACACTCCTGCTGCGAAAGGAGCATGGTGATTCGACGTGGGAAGTAGCATCGGTGCGCATCTCCAGGAAGATTGGGGGACGAGACTTTCAGTCGTGAAGACTATCGAAAGGAACCGTTTATGTTGATGGTCTTATGGAAGTTATAACAACACAGTATTTGAGTCCTGACGTGCCGGGCCATGTTGTTGAAGAAGTAGAAGAGTTTACAGGGTGGGTAAGAAGGAAAGGAGCGACGTTTCGAAATGATCATCCACCAACAGGTGATAGAGCTTAAGCTTCCATAACGCGGTTTGAGAGTGGTGCCGAGGGCGAGAGTCGAACCCGCACGTCCTTTCGGACAACGGATTTCAAGTCCCTTGACCACGATTTCACACCTGCTGCTACATGATACCAGGCAGTATTTATCGACGTTTCAGCCCTCAAAGCAAGCCTACGTTGCAGCAGGTATCGCAACGTAACTCCCTCATCTCGGAACAGCAGAGAGGCTATGACCTGCTTGCTTTTCGGATACTACACATGTGGCTCCGTTGGTCCAAAAGCCCAGCATTGCAAGTCGGTTGTTCCAAATTTGAATCGAATCAGGGCTTCTTCTCCGGAAACAGAGTTACTTTCACGAAAGATTTAGTGTCGAGATACAGCTTGGCCGCTTCTTTAATAGAGGCCGCATCCAGTTTCCTGTAAAAGTCAGGGACCATCCACATTCCAGCGGGATCCTCACCATGGAAGAACCTGAGTGGGATCTGGTTCAGCAGATAGCCGTTCTGTTTGCTGTTGGTCTCAAACTCCCGAATAAGCGCTTCCTTCTCGTCAGAGAGTTGTTTCTCGGTTGGCCCATCAGTCTTGAACTTCTCGATCTCCTCAAAGACTCGTTTGATGAGATCCTCAGTTCTTTCAGGTGAGCTACCGAACTGTATTGTGATGGAGTAGTCAGACTTCGGAAACTTTTGATAGCCGAAACTGGCACTAATGCCGTAAGTACCGCCGAGCTCCTCGCGAATAACTGCCAGCAGTCGTGTTTGTAATATCTCCGCCATTGCGCGGATGGCCACCCGCTGTGTTTGGTCAAAAACAAAAGGACCGCTGAAAACGATCGCTGCGCGACTCTTGGGCTCGATACCTTTCTCGACCTTCTTCTCGATAATTCCGGTGGCATTTTTTACGCCAATGTCTTTCCATGACTCTTTCCGTTTGAGTGACGGAAGGGCGCCGAGGTAACGCTCAACCAACGGCTTCATCATTGCCTCGTCGAAGCTGCCGACGAAGTAGAAGGTGAAGTCGCTCGCATCGGCGAAACGATCTTTGTAGAAGGCTAGCGACTTGTCGAGATTCCACTCATCAACCGTAGCCGCCGTAGAGGAACGCCTGCGTGGGTGATTCTGATATCTAGTCGTCGTCAGCGCCTCGAAGAACGCGAATTCCGGTACCACGCTCTGATTTGCCATGAACGTCCTCGCCTGTGTTGCCTGAACGGAGAACGCATCCGCATCTGCCCTTGGTTGAGTGAAGCGCAGATAGATGAGTTGGAACATAGTCTCGAGGTCTTTGCGCGAGCCACTTCCGCTCAGCCCCTCCTCGAGTTCACTAATAAAAGGATTGGCAGAAGCTATCTTGCCCGTCAGCATCTTCTGTAGATCGATCGCGCTGAATTTGCCTACACCTCCGGCGGTTATCACTTGCGTTGCGGTGCTTGCCGGAATGTAATCCGCATCACTCGCGAGAGAAGTTCCTCCAGGGCTGGTGGCCCGAAACAAAATCTCATCAGCACGAAAAGTCGTGGGTTTAAGGACGACTTTCACCCCATTCGCGAGTTCCCACGTTGTTAGACCAGTCTTATCGTTTGCGGCAGCGCTGATAATTTTGCCGGGCGCAGGCAGTGATTCGAGCAGGACTGCGGAACCTATCGTGTCGACGTACGGCTTCAATTCCGCGGCAGGCACCTCTTTGATAATCGCTGCAAGCTTTGGTTCATCCGGCATTACCAGACCGCTTTTCTGCGGAGCCGTGACGATTACCAATCGATTCTGAGGGCTAGCCGGAAACCATTCACGCGCGAGCTTGTTGATTTCAGCCAGCGTGATCTCGGGAAGGAAACGCTGGTGCAACGCATATTCATCATCGGCGCTGGGAAGCGTTTCGCCGATCAGGAAGTTGCGAACGTATTCAGCGGCGCGCATCGCAGACAAAGCATTTTCCTTTTCCAGCGCCTGGCGTTCGTAGTTGCGCAAGGCGCTCACTTTTTGCCGGGCGAATTCCGTCTCAGTAAACCCAAAGCGCGCAACTCTCTCGGCCTCAGTCAGTAATACGCGTAAACCATTCTCGACGGCACCTTCCTTGACGACCGCCGTGAGGAACGCGATCTCTTTGGTGCGTGCCGTGAAACTGCCACGCCCTGAGAAGCTGAAAAGGAAGGGTGCATCAGGCTTTTGCGCAAGTTCAGAAAACCGCGCGTTCAGCATCCCTGCAAAGAGACGGTCAACGGTTTTCTGCCTATAGACACCGACTGAGCCCGGCGTGCGTGCCGGCAGCAGAGTGTTAACTTCGATACTCGTCGTAGTGGTCTCTTTGTCGGTATTGATGGCGTAACCTGTGTCCGGGCGATCCGGAACATCATAAGTCGGTCGCGGTTTGGGATTCGTACTTGCCGGTATTGATCCGAAGTGAGCAGTCACGAGTTTTTCAACCGCGGCTTTGTCAAAATCACCAACCGCAACGATGGCCATCAGATCGGGCCGGTACCAGTCTTTATAAAACTGCTTTATCCGCTCCTGCTTACCGTGCTGGATGATTTCAGGTGTGCCGATGGGAAGCCTGTTAGCATAACGCGAGCCCTTAAACATCACCGGAAACACCTTCTCCACATTACGCATCCCCGCACCTCGGCTTGAGCGCCATTCCTCCAAAACTACTCCACGTTCTTTCTCGACTTCCGCAGGATCGAACGAGATGTTTTGTGCCCAGTCCTGAAGTACCTGAAACGATCGTTCCAGCGCGCCGGGTTTGTCAGTTGGGACTTGAAGCATGTAGACCGTTTCATCGAAGCTTGTGTATGCGTTGAGGTGTGCGCCAAAACGCATACCTAACGACTCGATGAACGCGAGCAGTTCGTGCTTGGGAAAGTTTTTGGTGCCGTTAAAGGCCATGTGCTCGAGGAAGTGGGCCAGTCCGCGCTGATCATCATCTTCAAGTATGGCGCCCGCCTTAACGACAAGCCGGAGTTCGGCTCTTTTTTCCGGTTTCTTGTTGGCCCGTATGTAGTAGCGCAGCCCATTCTTAAACTGGCCCATCGTGATTTGCGGATCGACGGGCATTGGCTGCGTTAGTGTTTGCGCGGTTGTCAGACGGGCGACACTAAGGATGAGTGAAAGGAGCAGCAGTTTTCTTATTGATCGGTGAGTTTTCATATTGGTCTCCGGGAAGGCCCTCAAAGAGGCAGATTAGGCAAGCTAGTCTACAAGAGCATTGTGTTTTCGGCCACTATTATTGACCTGGCTGGACTAGTCCCTCGGAGGTAACGGAACGCCTCGCTACCCGGCCAAAAAGCGGGAATTGGACCATTGTAACTGTGCCGTTATTAGGGCCACCGGTGAGTCAAGATTTCGTTAGAGTGTTGTTGAGCCACCTCGTTCGGCGTCGGATCCCCTACTCTTCCCTCTAAAGAGGTCGCGCTTTTAAACTCCCAATGAAGACTCGCCATGAACTTGTAAGTATCCCGAGAATTCGGCATTCGCCTACCAGAACTCTCAAAAAAGGCCTATTTCTGTGCAAACAGCGAAGATTCAAGCGAAAAGCCAAAGTTGCTCAATTTCGTGTGTTCGAACTCAACATGGAAGGATCAAACTCTCACCGCGACGTTCCGCCAACCGTTTGATCTACTAGCAGTTACGAACACAACTTGGCAAAGAGAAAGGGCCGCCGGAATTGCTTCCAGCGGCCTTCTTCAATTCGTGGCTCCCCATACTGCACAATCTTCGCAACTTCTTTTTGAGGCGTTTCATCAGTCGCGAGAAGTGTTCCTGGACATTCACCAGCCTACTGCCTAAGGCACGGGAACGTTGACAGATACCGGAACACTATCGCCTTGTTGATCCGTACCCGTATATCGAAATGATAAGTGCCCGACGCGGTTAGACCGGTGATTGTGGGCCTGACCGTGTTGGCATCCGTGATAGTTGCGGTCACTGGTCCTGCAGTTTGTGTCACAGAATGAGTGAGCGCGGTTATTAAAAACAGCTCACCCTCCATCCGACCTGTGTAACCGGGCGCTGAAGCTGCAAACTACTTCATCCTTATGGATCAATCGACACGAAATAACGCTCTATTGGAACTAAGGGAACGCCATCTCTAGTCTCGCCAACCAACGTGTGAAAATCCTAAGACGGTCAGTTGACGCTATTTAAATTAGTCTTCGCGTTCATCAAACCATGCTTGCCTTGTAAGCTCTTCTTCGAGTGTCGCGTGCGGATAATGCTCTATAAGCCGCCAGTAGTGCTTTGTAGCACTATCGGGATATTTGGAGATTACAATGCGCTGAACATGCTTCGCGAACGACTGCCACGCCTCAAACAACTCTTCGAAATTAACTCTGATTGTAGTACGAAGCATCGTACTGCAAATTAAGACATCCTCTCCCTTTGTTTGGAAGAGTAGCTCGTGCGCATAGTCATCCAACTCGAGCGCTGCACGTCCAACCTGCTTGCATACCCGTAAGCATGCCATGCCGAAAGTCGCAAAATGAGGAATCAATAATGGAATTCCTGGTACGGATACGCCATCCCTGGTCTGGCCCACCAAGAGATCCATTTCCCCAACTCTAAAACGTATCCGAACCTGGTTCCAAAGAAGATCAGCATTTTGGTCGAATTCGAACAGTACCGACGATCGATTGTGGTCACTCCCTTCGTTTTCTATCATGTGTGGAACTTACCTTGGGAACATTGTAATCACTCTATACGGTGGCGTCGGATCGGCAATAATCCTGAATTTGTCAGTTGGCGAGCGCTTAGGTGGATAATACGCCGTACCGACTTCAGTTGCTGAATCGGTGTCGAGTCTGCAGTAGATGATACTTGGATCATCTCTGTCCGCACTCGGTATCCAAACTCTTCCCTTGGATCGCGCACGTGATACTCCCTCTTCCAATAATTGAGCCAGAGGAACCGGTGCTGCCAGCCCGCTCCTGAATTGGCTCTTTTCCGGATTTACCCCATACCCGTGCTCTAGTGCAATATGCAGACGTCCCCAATGTGCAGGGTAGGGCCCGTCGATAGACCCCTCATGAAGAACTGGAGACGCTCCGTTTTTATTAAAACAGTCACAACGATCTTGTTGATCAGGAGTGCCTGTGGGCGTTGGCTGTGGAGGAGGAATCAGCGGACGTGGCAAAAGACTTGGCTCTGGAGTTGGTCGCGGCGAAAGTAACGTGACACTGATTTCTGTTTTAAATCTGACTTTCGCTAGAGTCTGAAGGAGGTTCATTGTCGCCATGGTGAAAAGAGTTGCTGCTACAAGCAAGACCATATTCTGTTCTGTAACTGACATTTGGCCCGTAGGATCCACGTAAGTGACAGGATTGGCGTTGCCATATAAATACTTGTGTAGCGAAAGTGGATCGAATGCACTTCCTTCGTAGGAATCCATCGTCCAGAAGCGACCGTTCGATGGATTCATATACCGCGCGCGGAGGTAGTAGAAACCGAGGTTCGCGTCGAACTGTTCGCCGCTGTAGAGATAGTCGTTTGCTGTTGTGCCGGTGCGGCGGATCAGGATGCCGAAGGCGTCGTAGTCGTAGGTGTCGGTGATTGACGCGCCGGCGTCTGTGAGTTGCCGCACGGACCCGTGGCCGTCGTAGCTGTAGAAGCTCAGTGGACCACCGATGATGCGCTGGCTGATCAGATCGTGACCGAAGGTGAACTGTTTCGTGACCGAGCCGCCCTGTAACTCTTCGACGACTTGTGCGTAGCCGGTGTGGTTATTTGTATCGACGAGGTAATTGGTAGTGACGCCGGCAACTGTTTTGGAGACGCGATTGCCGTCGCCATCATAGACAAATGTTGCCGCGCCGTTGTTCAGCGACTTGAGACGGTTCTCGAAGTCGTAAGCGTAGCCGTTGCTGTTTGATGCCGTGGTGTTGCCGTTGTTGTCGTACGTCTCGCTGTTGAGGCGATCGTTCGCGTCGTAGGTTGAAGTTTGCGAGGGCACACCGGTCACGGTTGAAGTGCGCGAGAGCCGGTTACCCACGGCGTCGTAACTGTAACCGACAGAGCCATTGATGCCCTGTGGATCGCTCGCGATTGTTTCGTTCGTAAGGCGATACAGATCGTCGTAGGTGTAAGTGACGGTGCGACCACCGAGTTCACTCACCGCCGTGCGATTACCTGCTGCTCCAAGCGTATAGGTGTAACTCGACAAGGTCGTCGCACCTGTCGCCGTGTTCATCGACGTGAGCCGGTTCAGCGTGTTGTAGTTGTAGCTAGTAGTGACGCCGTTCGGATACTGATAGTTGTCGAGGCTTCCGACCGCGTTGTAGTTGTAAGTAGTGACCCCGCCATTCAGTGCCGCTAACCGGTTATCCGTGACGGTCTTCAGGCGGTTCAGCTCGTCGTACGTATAGTCAACACTCACGCCGCTGGTATTAGACGACCGCACTGTGTGCAGGCTCCCGGCGTTGTTATAGGTGTAGCTCAATGTGCCAAACGGCGTCTGCTTGCTTTGCAGCCGATTGCGCACATCGTAGCTGTAGACGGTCGCGCCCGACGCATCGTTCATCGTGGCGCGCTGTCCATTCGCGTTATAGGTGAAAGTGATCGTGGGTTGGTTCAGCGATGCATCCGGTACTTTTGTCAGCAGCCGTCGCATGTCATCGTACGTAAACGTGGTGGTTTTGCCATTGAAGTCAGTGCGGCTTTGTAGATTGCCGCCGTTATCATAGGCATAAGTTTCAAACTGCCCGCCCGGCAACACACGTTTCACACGTCGCCCAAGCTGATCGTATTCAAAGCGAGTGATGTGGTTGTTCGCGTCAGTCTGCGTTAACTGCTGGCTGCGCTCGTCGTAGGTGTAAGTAGTCTCCTGGTTGAGCGCATCCTTGACTTTCGTTAAACGGCTCAACTCATCGTAGAAGAACTGCGTCGTCTTTCCCGCCTGGTCTGTTTTGGACACATTACGGCCCAACGCATCGTAAACAACCGTATCGAAGCTGTTGTCGTGATAAATCGTCTTCGTACGCCGGTTGTTGTCGTCGTATTCGAAGGTCGTCGTGCGCTGCAATGCGTCCTTCACCGTCAACTGATTGCCATTCGCGTCGTACGTGAAGATCGTTTCCTGGTTGAGTGCGTTCTTCACCTTCGTGCGCCGGCCGGCAGCGTCATACTCGAAGTGCGTGACGTTGCCGCGTGCGTCAGTTGTAGTCAGTACTTGACTCGCAGCGTTGTAGGTCGTCGAAGTGAACGTATTGTCCGCATATGTCGTCTTCGTCAGACGGCCCAGTTCGTCATATTCAAACGATGTCACACGTCCAGCACGGTCTTTGCTCGTCAACCGCCGGCCTTCCGCGTCGTAAGTGGTCTCATCGTGGGTCCCGTCCGGATAATTAGTCCGTGTCAGACGGCCCATGTCGTCGTAAGTGAACTCGGTGCGATGGCCGAGTTGATCGATAGTTGCACTCTGCTGCCCGATCTCGTTGTACTCCACCTGTGTGAACGTGCCGTTAGGCAAAAGTCGTCTTCGTCAGACGATTTAGTTTGTCGTAAGTGAACGTGGTGGTGATGGTCTCGGGCTGACCCTGCGCGTTGGTACGCGTCACGGTCTGGGTCGTGCGATTGCCATTCAAGTCGTAACCATAGGTCGTGGTATTGCCCAGCGGATCCAGCTCGGTAATCAATCGCCCGGAGGCGTCATAATCGTAGCTGGTTGTCTTATCCAGCGCGTCTTTCATCGTCGTGCGCAGCCCGGTGAAGATGCTGTAGGTGAAGGTCGTTGTTTTATTGAGCGGATCGGTCGTGGTCAGCAGGTTTGTGCCGGCCGCGTCGTACGTGTTGGTAGTAACCTTGTTGCGCGCGTCTGTGACAGTCAGCACCTGCCGCGCGTTATTGTAGGTAAAGTTAGTGACGTTGTTTAGCGGATCGGTGATGCTGGTCCGATTGTCCGCCGAGTCATAGGTGTACGTAATGGTCTTGTTGAGCTCGTTTGTTTCAGTGAGAACGTTGTCGAGCGCATCGTAGGTGAACGTCTTGACGCCACCCTTGGCATCGACCTGGCGCACGACGTTGCCACGCTCGTCGAATTCGTAACGCGTTTCACGACCAAGCCGATCGGTTATGATCTCCACGCGATTCGCAACGTCGTGGGTCGTAGATCAACGACTTGTCGAACGCGTCAGTCTGGCCAATCAACCGCCCGGCAGTGTCGTACTGGTTCGTCAGCAGATCGACACCACGTGCATCTACGATCGTCATCAAATGATGATTGGAGTTGTATGTAAACGTGGTCGCGTTGTTCTCACGATCCGTAAACGTTACGAGATCCCCGTTGCTGTCGTACGTATAAGTCTGCGTGTTGCCATTGGGATCGGTGATATGTGTGATGCGTCCCAGCGAGTCGCGGGTGAACGCTATGCTCTTGCCCGATGAATGAGTCACGCCGTTAGCATTGATCGTCAGCGTGTTGCCGTAAGGGTCGCTGACGCTACTAACTCCCGTTTGCTGATTGATGACATAGCGAATACCCTCAGCAGTGGTCAGACGGAACGTGAACGAGTTGAAAATATCGGGATTGCTTTGGTTGAGCAGTCGTACCGGTCCGGGTATGCTGCCGAGCGTCTCGACGAGCAGGTCGTTTGGACCAACCACTTCCAAACTCGCACGTGTGCCGGGTTGCGGCGTGAACGTCATTTGCGTTGACGTTACCGGCGCGAAGGTCTGGCAGTGAATTGAAGTGGAAGCAAGGAACTTGAACACCTTGCCGTCGCCAAATGTCACCGTGACTTTGTGTGGCCGGCTCGGCTCGAGGCAGTAAGTCGGAATCACGCCGCTCGAGACAGTCTGGTGCCAGCTCAATCCGAGCACGCCAGTCTTCTCCACGCGCGCGCTACGCAGGCCCAGTTGCCAGCCCACACCGAAATCGCCAACGCGTTTGTCGCGACTGTCGTAACTGCGAATCACCTGGATCGGCAAGCCAGCAACCGGCACATTCAAATCACTAAACGCCAGTTGCAGTTGGCCCACCTTGAAGCTCTTGTCCGCAAGGACGCTGATCGAGGTAAACGACGTCTGCCCATACTGATCCGTCGACTTGCAGACGAACGGCGTAGGTGCCGTTGAGCATCAGGGTCGTGTCCAGAGTTCCGAGCAGGGCGTTCGTCACCGGACCATTGCCTGATCCAAACTGCGTCCAGACCTGGTTGTTGCCTCCATCCTGCGAGTTCAAACTGTATTCAACAGCCCACGCTCCATTGCTCACTGATCCGGTGACAGCCGTAGGCTCAGTCAACTCGCTACCGTCGGCAGGTGAGATGATTTCGACTGTCGGCGGCGGCACATTATCGATAACAGTTATGGTGACGTCGTCGCTGCCATTCAGCGCGCCATCGCTGGCGGTGAGCCGCAGGACGTATGTTCCTGTTGCACTGAATTGCGCTCCGGAAACACTGAAAGTCGGGTTCAGGAAGGTGACGTCTCCCGGACCACTGACCTTGGACCAGAGAGTGGTGAGATTGCCCGAGGGCAATCCATCATCGCTTGCGCTTCCATTCAGTTGCGCGGGCTGCGACAACAGAATCGTTTCGCCCGGTCCTGCATCAGCAGTCGGCGCCTGGTTCACGGGTGTTAAGACAACGACGACCTCGTCAAAGACTGTGAACTCGCCGTCGCTCGCCGTTAATCGCAACACATAAGTTCCGGTGTTGGAGAGTTGAACGGTCGTGACCGCGCTATTCGCGTTCGCGAACGTCGCCGTGCCTGGCCCGCTCACCGCGGTCCAGTTGATCGACAAGTTGCTGCCTGGCGGCAGACCATCATCGTTCACCACGCCATTCAGATCGGCGGTGTCGTCCGGCAGGGAAATCGTTTGCTGCGCACCGGCCTCAACTGTAGGCGGCTGGTTAATTGGTGAGGGGTTGACCGTGATGGTCACATCCGAGGTAGATGCGTACTCACTGTCGTCAGCGGTCAGACGGAGAATGTAGACACCGGGCGTGCTAAAGGTTGCCGTGGTGTTGAGTGCATTCGCATTCGCAAACGACACTGTTCCTGGTCCGGCAGCCTTGGTCCAGGTCGTGGCCACACTACTGCCAGGCGGCTGACCGTCATCGGTGGCGGTACCGCTCAGTTCAGCAACGGATGGCAGCGTGATCGTTTGATTAGCGCCGGCATTAACGACTGGCGCAAGGTTGATTGGATTGACGACTACAGTGACATCGTCGCTGTGCGAGAGATCTCCGTCAGTCGCCGTTAAGCGCAGCACGTAAGTGCCTGCGACGTCGAAGGCAGCGCTGGAAGTGGGACTGCTTGCGCCGGTAAATGTCACCGACCCGGGACCGCTTACCGTGGTCCATGTCGTTCGACAGGCTGCTGCCATACGGCAGACCATCATCGGTCGCCGTGCCTTGCAGCTTGACCGCAGCGTTGCCGATCGGGCGCAGACTGATCGAATCGAAGAACGCATCGTTGGTGGTGCCACTGTTGCGCGTCGCAATGAGCCGAACGCGAATCCACCCGGTTCCAACCGGCGCGCTACGCAGATCTTCCGTCAAGTGCCATGCGGTTGTTGAGGTGAGAGCTCCGGAATCAAGCGTCGCGAGCACGTTTGCGTTTGCGCCGTCGCGATACTCGACCACGATGCGCGCAGCATCCGGCGTGGCTTCAGCAGCGGAGCGCACGTACGCCTTGAACTCAAATTGCTGAGTCCCTCCGGCGATCGCAGTACCAAACGCTGAAACGTCAATGTCCTGCCGCAACTCCGCCTCCGCTTCCTCACTTGCAAGGAAGTAGAAGGCTCCACGCTGCGGATCCGGGAAGGCTGTGCCGGAGCTCGAATTACCACGAGTCCAGGTCGATCCCTGCACTTCGATCCAGGACGCAATTTCGCCACCCGTCAATTCCTGTTCGCTTCCTGCATTTCGAACCAGGTTGCCATTGATCGCTAATGTGGCATCCGGCCCCGCATTCGCAGTCGGAGCTTCGTTGGGTGGCACTGGATTGGCTGTAATCAGAACGTCGTCGCTCGAGCTCAAGCCGGTGTCGCTCGCAGTCAGACGTAACACGTAATCACCTTGGGTATCGAAGGTCGCGGTCGTCGATGCTGCATTTGCATTGGCGAAAACAACATTGCCTGGACCAGAAACTTTGGACCACGTGACGTTGAGGGTTGCCACCGGCAAACCATCGTCGGTGACTGTGCCTTGTAAACTCACGGGCGCAGGCAACGTGATCGTCTGATCCACACCCGCGTTGACGACCGGCGCCTGATTGGGCGGCGTCCAGATCACGGTGGCTGTTCCCTGTGACGCTTCTACTAAAGCGGCGATCTGGTCCGTACCGGTGTTACTGCCGGTGTAACACAGCGTCGCTTGTCCCGCGGCATCAGTTTGTGCGGACGAGTTGGAAGGGTTCGTACCGGTGACGGTGAAACTGAGACTGCGGCCACCGAGCGGATTCTGATCCTGATCGGTAACCGTCGCGACGACACACGCCTGCGTGTTGATCGAGCGTGAGGACGTTTCAGGCGAGATCGCCACGGTCGTTGCCGCGATGATTGGCGTCATGTTCATGCCGCCGGGATAGCCGTAGCCTTCATCCTGCGCGTAACCATAAGCGAAGACACCAAACGCCGACGGTCCAACGAGAGTATGCGCGCCCACTCCAATCGTGATCTGGGCGCCTGAGAAACCGCTGACGCCGATCGGCGTGAAGCTGGCCGTCGGAATCGGTGTGCCGTCGAGGGTAATACTCCCAAGCGCGCCGGTGGGAGCAACGACGTTGATGTAATTGATCAAAAAGCCGGTCGGCGGCGTCGTGATTGTGTAGCTGTTGAGAAACTGAGAGTAAGGCGGAATTAGCATCATGAACGGATCCGCCTTACCCGAGGTCGGTGGATCAAACATGATGCTCGTCGAGAGCTGCGCCACCATGATCGGTTTGGTGGCGATAATCTCCGTGTTGACTTTGATTATGCGCTCGGTCCATTGACCCCGGTTCAAGGTCGCAGTGAGTTGGCCGTTGAGGTAGACGGCGGTACCGTCTTCCGCAGCTACAAACCGGAAGTAGTCGCCCTTGGTGCGACTCGCGAGGGGAATTGTCGCAAAGCGTTTGCCCCACGTACTCGTAGGAGGAAGTTGTTCGAGGAGGTGATCCGCACAGCAACCAGATTCTGCGGGAATTGTCGCCGCGATATGACTTCCAAAAACCGCGATAGGTTTGTTGGCGGTTATGCGCGTGCCGGTAAGGTCACCTGCTACGGTGGGCACGGTATTTTGCAGTGCATACATTTGCCCTTGATTAAGGGTAATGTTGTAAGGAACGCCGGCCGGACGTGATCCTGTTGTGACCGAGGGCGTAATCGTTACGATGGTCCCATTCTCCGGCGCTACGACGCCGAATCCGCTCGACGGTGAAAAGGACATGTTGCTGTAGGTGACAACGTAGTGGTCCATGCCCAGGGTCGGCACAGGCAACGCAAGGAATGCGTCGCTTGTCGCAAATCGTTGGTTCAACCCATAAACCGTCACGGGCTGTTGTGAAACAACGTGTATCCCGCGGTTGGCGATCACATCGCTTTGAACTGCCTGGACGTTGCCCAACTGCACAGTGACGACCGCATTAGCGGTCACGGTAAAGTTCTGGTTGAAATTGAGACCGGGAATGGTAACGGTGCCGCTCGTGTTAACGGCTGAAGTTATGAACAGTCTCTGGGCGGTTCCGCCGTCACTAAAATTCTGCGGGAACATCAGCCAGAAATCGGTTCCAGCATTGCTCGGCGCCCCACTTGGGGGTGTGATCCCTGCCGTGGCGGGCACAGTGACGCCACTTCCACTGAGATAGAAGTCATCTCCCGGAAACGTGCCGGTGATGATGTTGATTCGCGTACCGGCCGGAAGCGGAACAGAGATCTCTGCTACTCCGAGTTGATTCGTGACTGCATTGAAGGTCGCGCCGTTTACAACGAACTGCACCGGTTTCCCTGACAGGCTCACGTTTGCGAACGTGTCGTTCAAATGCGCGCTAATGGTGAGTGGTCCACTGGCGGTTAGCGGTGGTGGCGTGTCAAATACCACTGCCGTCGGACGTTTGTTAACGGTGTATACCGCGCTGTCTGAACCTACTCCGCCGTCTTTATCCGTGATCGAGAGTGTTGCAGTGTAGATTCCCGGGTTAGCGTATGAGCGCGTAACCGTGGCGTTCGCATTCGTGCAGTTGACGCATGTCGATGTCTGCCCGTCACCAAAGGTCCATAGTCCCTGCAACGTGAGGCGGTCAATCGCGCTCTGATCGCTGATTGCAGGCACACTGGTCCATTGCTCACCCCAAACCACAGTTTTACCCGGAGGGATGTCTACTGTCGGCACCATATTCAGAACCATAACGCTTCTCGTGGCGGTGTGAGTCGCGCCCTGCACGTCGCCAAGCGTCATAGTTGCGTTGAACGTTCCACTGTCGGGATACGTGTAAACGCTTGAACTCGCCTGTTGCGATAGCGTACCTCCATCACCAAAGACGTACCGGCGCTGAGCGATCGGTTGCACCATCAGTCGCGTGATGTCGGTAAATTTCACCAACTCACCCTGTTCATGAACAATTACCGGGGAATGCGTAAAGCTCGGTCTTATAGCTTCGACTACGCGGTATGTTGTCTGACGAGTGTGCGTGAGGCCGGTGTGATCGGTGACCGTCAATGCAACGTTGTAGGTGCCCGGTTGAGCGTACGTGTGCGTCGGATTTCGTTCGCTGCTCGTACCACCGTCACCGAAGTCCCAGGCCCATGAAACGATTGGGCCATCCGCGTCGGTTGATTCGTCGAAGAAGCGCGCGGTAGTTCCGATCTCGTCGGCTACATAAACATACAAACTCGCAATCCCGAGTCTTGAGAACCCGTAGCCATTCTTGAGCAGCAATCTCACGTACCGCGCTTGAACGGTTGGGAAGTAGTAATCCTGAAGTTGAGTGTTGTTGGCAAAAGTGCCTGACAACACTGTCGTGAACGAGGTGTCAGCGGCATCGGTAGTTGAGACCTGTAGCTCAAAATCCTTAGGTGGCCCGTAAAAACCATTGCCCGCGATACCCGGACGCACTGCGATGTGATTGATGTTCGCTAACTCTCCGCGCGGCATGAGGAGCTTGATCCACTGATCGATATTTTGACCGTTTGCAGTGGACCAAACCTGATTGAAGGGATCGAGGTCGATGCAGTTTGAGGCTAGCTCATCCTGGCTGGAGAAGGCCGCAATGACTGAGCCGCGTGCCGGGTAGATCAACGCTTCAAGTTCACGAACGCCGATCCTGTTTGTCTGATATCCATTCTTCCAGAAGAACTGAACATACTTCGCATCGATCGCGCTCGGGAAAAGGAATTGCTGGAACGAGCCGTTAGTCGTCGTTGCCACTGTGCCGCTAAATACCGTGGTGAAGGCGGCGTCATCAGTTGTGGTCGTTGAAACTCGTATGTCGAAGTCTTTTGGCCCTTCCTGGAATGAAATATTTCCGGCGGGTGAGATGCGAACGCCATATAGCTTCTGCACTATTTCATCAGTGAGCGAAGTCTTGACCCAGGAGTTCGTGGCTGAATTCGTATACCAAACACTGTTCGTATCCCCATCAAACGCGGCCTCCGCCGGATTGGCACTGCCCGTCCACTCGCCTGACATTCCAACGACGCGAGCACCAGTATCGAGCAGGACGTCGAAGACTTCCGTGTCGATGACCGCTACGGTGCCGTTGGTATTAGTAAGGGGCACGTATTTCACAAAACGTGCCGTGCACAGGTCCACCCGGGAAGAGATACGTGTGAACAGCGGCTGAAACGGGAACGGTTGCTGAAAGTACCTGCGTGAAAGCAGCCGCATCGGGCGTGGTTGATGAGACCCAGACCTGAAAATCCTTGACGCCGCCATTGATCCCGAAGTCCTGGCCCTTAGCGACCTTCACACCCTTGATGGTCGAAGGGGCGCTGCCGCCGAGTTGAACGATCGCAAACTGGTTTGGAGCATTTGGTGGCGTCCAGCCGCCACTGAAATAACCCAACAAACCATTCGCTGAATTGTTGCCGCTCGTGTAACTGAAGCTGTGAATTACACCCCCGTTGCCGTAAAGCACGGGTGACTGACTGCGAGCGCCATTGTTGTCGCCAGGGAGTGAGACGATCGTCTCGATGTTGGCCACGGCGACGGGATTAAAGGTGCCGGTCAGTATGTTGCCGGTGGCATAATTGTTTTTCGGCAGGAACTTGATGAACTTTGCGCGTGCTGGTCCACCCGGAAAGACAAACTCCTGTAACTGGCCGTTATTGATGTAAGTTGCGTTCAGTACCGTAACGAAACTCGCATCGGCGGAAGTGGTCGCGGAAACCTGTACTTCAAAATCCTTGACGTTCGAAGTGCTCGTTCCTCCCTGATGACCCTGTATCCGAACGCGATCGAGATACACACTCTGCTGATCGTAAAGCTGAATTTTCGCGAACTGGTTAGTCGGACCGTTGGTGGTCCAACTCGTCATGTTATTGCTGTCGAGGATCAGATCAGGAGCAAAAGCGCTTCCGGGAGCTCCGGAAGACGCAATCACGAAGCCACCCGCCGCACCCGTCGACTGCGGCACCATGAAACTTGCAACCGGGGGGATGCGCGGATCGATAACCGTAATAGTCAACTCGTCGTTGGCGGTAAATTCAGTGTCATTCGCAGCCAGACGTAAGACGTAGGAACCTGGCAGCACTGAACGACGCGGTCGTCACCGTTACCGATGCATTGGCGAAACGTGACGTCACCTGGGCCACTAACCTTGGTCCAAAGCGTTGTCAAAGTGCTGCCGGCAGGCAAACCGTCGTCACTGACGCTTCCGTTGAGCGAGGCAGTTGCCGGCAGATTTACCGTCTGATCAGGTCCTGCGTTTACTGTCGGGGCAAAGTTCTGCGGATTCACAACAACCTGGACGTCATCTGAGGCTGTGAGCTGTGAATCAGACGCAGTAAGCCGCAGCACGTATGTTCCCGCGACGCTGAAGCTTGCCGTGGTAACGGTTACATTCGGTGCAGCAAACGTTACGGTCCCTGGTCCACTGACCACAGTCCAGTTGGTTGTCAACGTGCTTTCAAACGGCCAGCCGTCATCGGCGACGTTGCCGTTCAATTGAGCATCGGCGGGCAGCGTGATGATCTGATCGGCGCCTGCGTTCACCGTGGGCGCCTGATTCTCAGGGTGTACGGTGATCGTGACTTCGTCTTGAGTCGTGAGTTCGCCGTCAGTGGCAGTGAGCCTCAAAACGTAAGTTCCGGATTGGCTGAACGTGGCTGCAGTCTCAGGTAAATTCGGATTTCCGAACGTAACTATCCCCGGGCCGCTCACACGACTCCAGGTAGAGGCGAGATTACTACCGGCGGGCAAACCGTCATCGGTGACTACTCCGGCCAGTGACGCTGTTGCAGGCAAGGCGATCGTTTGATCGACGCCCGCGCTGACAGTGGGCGCCTGGTTTTGCGGTGCAACCGTGACGGTGACGTCGTCACTCGCGGACAAGTCACCATCACTCGCCGTCAGGCGAAGAATGTAGGTTCCATGCGTGCTGAACGACGCAGTTGTTGAGACCGCGTTTAGGTCGGCAAACGTAACCGTTCCCGGTCCGCTCACTTTGCTCCAGGTTGTAGTCAAAGTACTGCCTGCGGGTAGGCCGTCATCTGTTGCGCTACCGTTAAGTGAAGCAGTATTCGGCAAGGCGATGGTCTGATCGGCGCCGGCGGCTGCCGTTGGCGATTGATTCGGAGGAACTTCACGCGTGACTGTGATCGTAACTGTGGTCTCATTGCTCGACTGGTCCACTGCGCGGACAACCAGTTGGTTGGTGCCTAAGGCTAATGAAACGTTTGCTAATGTCCAGGTGTTGTTCGAACTGTTGTAGGAAGCCTCGACGTTGTTAACGTAAACGTGCGCAACACCGGACGGATCCTGGCTGGGATCGGATGCAGTGCCGCTGACGGTGATCTGAGTTCCGGTTGTGGTGGAGTTGTTGGCTGGACTGGTGATCTGCAGCAGGGGCGCAGTCGTATCGGGAACAGTGCCCGTGATCGTGATGATCAGGTAGGAACCAGGATCACCTTCCAAACTCACGTCTAACTGATTTTGCGCGCTAAGCGTGATCGTCCGTTCGAGCGAGCCTACCTGCTCATTGAGATCGTTCTGCGTGACAATCGATCACGCCGTTCAACGTTACAAATGGACTCGAGACGCGATTGGTGCCATTCAAAGCTCCGTTCTGAATGGATAACGTGTAAGGTGAAATTGTTCCGGCCAATGAAAACTGTTCGACATACTGATTTGGCGCACCAGTGGTCCGATTAAATTGTGTGGGGCCGAAGATGGGCGTGGTCTCGACGGACGCGACCGCGGATACTCCTGGGAGAACTCTTCCGCCGTTTAGAGTTACTGCATCCGCAACGCGGCTAAACACCGGTATGCATTGGACCAATAGCACATAAATCAGCAGCAGCGCGATTGGTTCTCGTCCCAAAGAACTCGAGTGAAACGAGCGGATTTTACGTACACTTCGAGAGACTGAGCGCCGGAACGGGGGAAGATTGAACATAAAGCTCCTTCGTCAGGGTAAGCAGATACACTGGTGCCGAGGGTTCGGCACTACACTTGTGGAACCGGATTGCGCGTATGTTGTCGTTAAACGGTTGATGGTCAGGATCCGGCAACTAAGATACTTCGGCTGCTACCGGACCGTTTATCAGCGGCCCTCCGAAATGGAGGTTGGGCCACTTGGGCCAACGAGGATCCCCGGACACGGTGGAGGTCGTTTCAAGGAGTTTCTGTAGCGGCCCGAGTCGATTACCGCTAAAGATTGCGGCGTGGACTTTATGCTCACAGGTGTAGTGATGTCAATAATTTTTTGGTTGCAAGGGATGATGCAGTTTTAAGCTGCGACGGCAAGTGTCTCTTGTGAACCGTGGACACTGTGGCTGCGCACTTGTACCTAAGAGAAGATTGCATGGGCAACAAACGAAAGTGCTTCAGTTATGTTCCAGTCGACATCCTTCATCACGAACCATCTCCAGACTTGTTTACTGAGCGAGGCCTGTATTAGGAAATAGGCTGCGCGCGATCCACGGTGATCAGGAAATGGAGGATGTGATTACTTCCTTTCATGTGTATCATTCAAATCAATCATTTGTTATGCCTGTACTGCTAACGCTAACTGTGCGGTAGTTTCAGCTGCATCCTTGATGATGTCTGCAACCGCAGTCGGATTTGACACGAAAGGCACGTGACTCGTGTTCACTTCGCGCCTCGTCGCGTTTATGCGTTCGGCAAAAACTCGCTGCAATTCCGGATTGATTGCCTGGTCATCGGTTGCAATCAGATACCAGCTAGCGACCTCTTTCCATGCTGGCGTTTCATACATCTGACCAAAGGTTTGAGAATTGATCGGTTTCTGCGCTGCTGCCAACACACTTAGTTCGCGTTCGGAGACATCAGCGGCGAAGACTTCTTTAAACTTCGACCTGTCAATGTATAGGAATCCTGCCGCGTCAGGTAAGAGGGCGCCGCCGATTTTGGAGGGATATTTTGCGAGCAGTGCCTGCAAGTTCTCCCCTGCGTCGGGAGCAAATGCCGCGACATAGACCAGGGCTCTCACATTCGAGGCCCCGACCGCCGCCTTAGAGATGACAGCGCCGCCGTACGAATGGCCCACTAGAACAACTGAGCCCTGCTGAGCATCTATCACACGCCGCGTCGTTGCGACATCATCGGCAAAGGACGTCAGCGGATTCTGAACAGCAATCACGTCATAACCTGCATTCTCAAGAAGTGGAATGACGTTGCCCCACGAGGATCCATCTGCGAAAGCTCCGTGAACGAGAATGACTGTAGTATTTTTAATGATTTCGTCTCCTAAGAAATTGGTTGTTTTCCACCGCGTCTGATCACGCCGAAGCAGATACCTCGCCTTGATTAAAGCTGAGCAGCTCCGCGTGATCTGAACCGGTGTTCTGATTAGTTATTGTGGTCGAAATCGCTGAACGTTTAATCACTCGAACTGAGTCTTTTTATCTACCTCCGCTGGAGCATCGCGTGATACCACGATGGTGGTAGACACCGGCAGTCCACAGCTCGGATTAACCTGTCTTCGAGGATTGGAGAATAACTTCACCGTAAGCGACAGGCGTGGTCCACCCCTGAATTATGAGATCAAGAAATACTTCTCGCGCGAAACGCGCAAAGCAATATTCAGAAGCGCGATGAGGTGTGCGCCTACGGAATTGCAAGTCTACCCGATTATGCTTGAGTCGCTGTCAAACGCAGGATTATGAAGAAGCTCGACGCTTGCCAACCCGCAATGCAGAGACAGAAAGCACCTGCGAGATAAATGGACTACTTCGCGTCACCGCCGGGAAGCTTTACCTCAGATACGGTTAAGCACAGCCTTCTTTGATCAACGCTCCACATAGGAATATACGTTCCGATACCCGCTGAGATTCATTAGTCGGGAATTATTCACTTCGGCAATGATTTCTTTGACTGTCACCACGCGATCGCCGTATGATGCGCGCCTCGAATTGATTGGCTGACTCTGAGCCTGCGCTTACCCGCACCTTCAAACACTCAGCCATCCCTGTACCTGAGAGGAACCTCAATGCAGTTCACTCTATTCTTCACGCTTGCCCTTGCACTCGCTCTGTTCGGATGAGTCGTGAGAGCTATTAGGCAAGTCAAACCCCACAACAATCAGAACCACTCCCACCCGACCCGGGGGTTCAAGGAGAAATAACTATGACGAATCTCACTCACAAGTTTTCAATGCACTTTGACGCGTTAGTTCGAGCATTAACGCTAACGCTATTTCTGTTAATGCTCGGCGTCGGCACGGCCCTGGCTCAGACAAGGGCATACGTGACGAACGTTTCAGACGGCACGGTCTCGGTCATAGACGTGGCAACCAACACCGTGATCGCCACTGTGCCGGTTGGAGCGCTTCCGAGAGAACTAGCCGTCACCCCGAATGGCTCGTTTATCTATGTGGTGACTGAAAACACTGTCTCCGTAATAAGCGCGATTGGTAACACTGTAATCACCGAGGTGCCCGTTGCGGCGAGTGCAATAGCTATTACGCCGAATGGCGCCTTCGCCTACGCAGCCACCGAAAACGGCGTCTCAGTGATTGCCACCGCAACTCACACTGTGACCACCACCGTGCCGGTTGTAGGAAACCCGCGGGGCATAGCTATCACGCCGGATGGCGCCTTCGTTTACGTGGCGGATTTCGACTCGTCCAACGTATCGGTAATAGACACGACGACAAACACCGTGATCTCCATCATACCCGGACTAAACCGTCCGCTTTCCTTAGCTGTCAATCCGAATGGCGCATCCATCTATGTGACGAACCCTTTTTTCGACAGAGTCACGGTGATAGATACAGCAACGAATGTGGTAAAGGCCGCCATACCTGTTGCGGGGTTTCCGACCGGAGTAGACATAACGCCGAATGGGGCGTTCGTATACGTACTGACCGCCGCCACGAACTCTGTGTCAGTGATCGACACGGCAACAAACACAGTGACTGCGACAGTCCCTATTGGAATGACTATAGGAGCAATACCTGGAGGAGTAGCTGTCACTCCGAATGGAGACTTTGTTTATGCGACGAATCAGAGTGCCAGCACCGTTTTAGTGATCAGCACAGCCACTAATACGGTGACCGCTACTATATCCGGCGGAGTCAGCCCTATTTGTGTTGATGTCGGAGTGGTGCCGCCCAGTCTGACGTCGGCGCTCAGTTCGCAGGTGCAAGTTTTGATTGCCGCAGGCAAGCTCACACCCAACCAGGGTGATACGTTAACTAGCAAGCTGGACCAGGCACACCTCAAGCTTGCCAGCGGTCAGCCGGGTGCAGCCTGCAACCAGCTCAACTCCTTCAGCAATCACGTCAACTCTTTTATCAACAACGGCCCGCTACCTCAGACTGATGGGCAGGCTCTGATCGACGCAGCGAATGCCATCAGGGCGAGCCTCGGCTGTCTGTAACCTACTGATATTGCGACACTCGCGGCGTCTGAATCCTTGGGAAGTATCGGACCACAAAGAACAGGTATGTGGTTTCGGATTATGAATTCCACGCTCTCCGGGCGAAGGGAGGAAAGGAGAAGGGAGAGGAGAGAAGGAGGGGAATCTTCTTGAGTGGATTCGAACTCATTCACCTACCGGCAGTGTGCTAACTGCGCTCTTGCGTCAACGTTGTTCGATCTTTGCCCAATGACAATGATACATTTCAAGCTCAGATTCACAACGAGGATGATGCCTCGCTCGCAATATCGTTTTGTAGGTTTCAGGTGAGTTCTTTGTAAACCAGCCACAGATTCACGCGGCTGATTCCGCGTAAATCTGCGGCTAAGAAGTTAACAGCCGAGGCTGGTTTTTAAGGCGTTAGCTGCATTGTTCAGCGACTGGCCCTGTGTTTCAGTGAGTGCGCCGCTGCTGATGAAAGCGTTGACCTGACTAATGAAGGCACTAAGCTGGTTACAGGCCACGTCCGTTTGATCGTTATCGAGCTTGAGACGGATCTGGTTCAGCTTGTCGATCAACCCATTACCCTGGTTTTGCGTAAGCGTGCCACCCGCGATCAGTGCTTCGACCTGAGCAATGAGCGATGCGATCTGGTCTTGGGGAGATTGTGTTTTCGAGAAAGCTATAAATAGGGGCGCCTCTCCGACCGGAATAGTCGCGGTCACCGTATTCGTGGCTATGTCAATCACAGAGACGGTGTTCTCAAGAGAATTACAAGCGTAAGCGGAGGTCCCATTCGGCGTGATGGCTACTCCGCGTGGAGCTAATCCGACGGGCACGGTGGCGGTGATGGTGTTTGTTGCCGTGTCTATCACGGAGACAGTGTTGCCAGATTCCTGCGCCACGTAAGCGAAGGCCCCATTCGGCGTGATGTCTATTCCGCCCAGGAAGCCCCCAACCGGTATGGTGGTAATTATCGTATTGGTTGCCGTGTCTATTACCGATACCGTGCCACCAATGAAATTCATTACGTAAGCGAAGGCCCCATTCGGGGTGATCGCTATTGAGTTCGCACCTAATCCTGCGGGTATGGTGGCGATTACAGTGTTGGTTGTCGTGTCTATTACCGATACGCTGGAGTTGACGATCATATTCTGGTTGGCCACATAGGCAAAGGCGCCATTCGGAGTGATAGCTACTCCGAAGGGCGCAGGTCCAACCGGCACCGTGGCAACCACATTGTTTGTTGCCGTGTCTATCACTGAGACTGTTGCACTAGCTTGATTCGTCACGTAGGCAAACGCACCATTCGGAGTGATAGCTATTCCACTTGGAATTAGTCCCACTGTGACGTTAGCAATGACAGTATTGGTCGCCGTGCTTATCACCGAGACAGTCGAGTTATTCTGATTCCCAACATAAACGAAAGCGCCGTTTGGCGTGACGGCTATTGCTATCGGGACTGGTCCAACCGGTATAGTGGCGGTCACCGTATTCGTGGCCGTATCTATTACCGAGACTGTATCGTCCAGAGCATTCACCACGTATCCCTTACTTTGAGCGAGCGTCGCGCTTGCTCCGAAGATTGTGAGAACCAGCGCCAGCATTGCCATTCGAATAACTGCGCTGACAAATGAGGTGAAAAATCTGTGAGTAAACCGGGTCATGAGTATTCTCCCTTCTATGTGAGGCGCCGTGGGGCGCATTACGTTATCGAGCAGGTCGCGAACTGCAAGGAGGTTCTCTTTCAGCACGTGCCGAAACGCTCGCTACCTGCGCTGCTCGGAGTTCGTTGTCGTGTTGTCTGACAATTACAACTTCGTTCCGTGAAGACCAACGTGATATCGCGGCGGAGTGCCTGAACCACCTGAGCCGCGGTTTAGCGTATTGGAGGAAGTCGCCTGCGAGCGATCATAGGTGAAGACTCAGCTGTCGGTCTACTATAGACACTAATGCACTGTTTTAAAAAACCGAAGTCTTACAGTCGAGGGACCCACGACGGTGTTAATGCGTCGCAGGCAAGCGGATACGCGAAGGTCTTCTGTTCACAAACTCAGATTCTCTGACCTTGCTTTATTGGGACAATGAAACATATCAAACGACACACATTACTTCTCGTAAATCTCACGGCGCTTGTTCTACTGGCTCCGATTATAGCTTTCGCGCAAACCGTCAACATCGACCGTGTCGTCGCCGAGCTCGAACCTGAGATTCACCGTACTTTGCTCGCGGGAAATATTCCGTCGGCGTCCATCGCTTTAGTCTCCGGCGATCAGGTGATTTGGACTGGCGCTTATGGCCAATCAAATCTCTGGGCGCGGACCCCGGCCGCAACGAATACTGTCTATCTCATTGGTTCAACCTTCAAGACGATGTCGTCAGTTGCCCTGCTTCAACTGATGGAGCAAGGTAAATTTAAGTTGGACGACCGCGTCAACGATTATTTGACCGACTTCAAGATTCAAGGCGAAGATCCTCAGAAACCCGTCACGTTTCGTCATCTGCTGACGCACACATCCGGAATGCCTGCTGACTTTGGAGGGTTCCCGGTATGGGGCGATACGGTGCCACCTTCTCTTGAAGAGTACCTGAGCAAATCGCTGAAAGTAACCAAGCCGCCCATGACCTCCGTTACTTATTCGAACATGGCTTATACACTAATCGGTTATCTCGTACAGAAGCTCTCCGGTAAGCCGTACAAGCAGTATATTCAGGAACATATCTTTACGCCGTTAGAGATGAACAGTACGGCATTCGAGCCGCGGCCAGACATGGACGAACGACTTTCGATTCCTTACAGAGTCGACGAAAAGTCTGGTGCGCAGGTGGGCGCCGTGCGAGTTAAGGCCTCTGTCTGGCCGGCGGGTCTGGTCTATGGCACGGTGCTCAATCAGGCTAACTGGCTAATCGTCAATCTCAACGGTGGCAAGTTCAAAGATAAACAGATCATCAGTGAGGCGACGCTTGAGCAGATGTTCACGCGACAACACGACCAATTCAAAGGAAGAATCGAAAACATCTGGGGGAATGAAACGGCGGGCTTTGGCTTGACCTGGTGGAGTCAGGTTCGGGACGGCGATCGTTACTTTGCACATAGCGGCAGTGTTCCGGGTTACACGGCTTTCCTGCTTGGCAATCGCGATCGCAAACTTGGCTTTGCGATCCTGACTAACGGAAATCGCGCTCATCCGCACCTCTTTAAGTTAGCGGACCAGGCAATGGATTTGATGAAGAAGCACATCGCGTCGAAAGCACGGAAGGCGGCGTCTGGCTCAGTTCCATAGCGCCCGAGGGTTCGTACATTCAGCAGTTTCGGTTATACCAATTTCTCAAGCGAAGGATTCATGAGAACCAATCTTCAAAAATTTATAGCCCTGATGCTGATTCTTTCAGTATCAGCCACGGTCTTCGCGCAAGGACGCAGGCCTGAGACTGCTGCATTCGACATCATCATTAAAGGCGGCACTGTGTATGACGGCAGTGGCCGCCCACCAAGACGGGCAGATGTAGGTATAAAAGGCGATCGAATCGCAGCCGTCGGTAATTTAAGTCGGGCGAGTTCGCCGACGATCATCGATGCCATGGGCCATGCGGTAGCGCCGGGCTTCATCAACATGCTCTCGCACTCTGAATCGTCCCTGATCGTCGATCCGAGGTCCCTGAGCGAGCTCAAACAGGGCGTTACTACCCAGATATTCGGCGAGTTTTCCATGGGCCCGCTCAACGATCAAATGAAGCAGCGCATGGGCCAAACCCGTGGTGATCAAATCGAGTGGACGACGCTGGCTGAATATCTCACCTATCTGGAGAAACGTGGAATTCCTCAAAACGTAGCGTCGTTCATTGGCGCAGTCACGATTCGCGAACACGTGATCGGCTTGGAAGACAAGCAACCGACACCGGCGCAACTCGATCAGATGCGGGAACTGGTACGACGCGAAATGGAAGCGGGCGCCCTCGGCATTACCACCGCTCTGATTTACCCGCCCGCGTTTTTTGCCAGGACTGAAGAGTTGATTGAACTGTGCAAGGTCGCCGCCAAATACAGAGGCAAGTACACCACGCACATGCGCAGCGAAGGTAATCAGTTGATCGAAGCGGTGGAGGAAACAATTCGTATCAGTCGTGAGGCTGGACTGCCGGCGGAGATTTATCACCTCAAAGCATCGGGCGCGGCCAACTGGGCCAAGATGGACCAGGTGTTCAGGATGATCCGGAACGCGCGCCGCCAGGGGATAAAGATCACGGCCGACATGTACACCTATACGGCAGGCGGCACGGGCCTGGACGCCAGTATGCCGCCGTGGGTTTGGGATGGCGGACGCGAAGCCGGCTACAAACGGCTTGAAGACCCTGATACACGCAGGAAGATTGCGAATGCCATTCGCACCAACTCGAACGACTGGGAAAATCTCTACATGCTTGCAGGTTCCCCGGATCGGCTTTTACTGGCCAGTTTCCGCAGTGAGAAGTTGAAGCCGCTGATTGGCAAGACTCTCGGTGAAGTTGCGAAGATGCGCGGTAAAGATCCAGCCGAGACCATCATGGACCTCGTGCTCGAAGATCGTTCGCGCGTGGGCACAATTTATTTCCTGATGAGCGAAGACAACCTCAAGAAGCAGATTCGCCAACCCTGGGTTTCGTTTGGCTCTGACGCAGCGTCGATTGCGCCGGAAGGTAATGTGCTGAGGTCTTCGGCGCATCCGCGAGCCTATGGCAATTTTGCCAGGCTGCTCGGCAAATACGTGCGCGAAGAAAAAGTGATTTCCCTGACTGAGGCAGTGCGGCGGCTTTCAAGCTTACCCGCGACTAATCTCGGGCTCGATCAGCGCGGCTTTCTTAAGCCAGGCATGTTTGCCGATGTGGTCGTGTTCGATCCCCAAACCATAGCTGACCGCGCCACGTTCGAAAACCCACACCAGTTGTCAGTCGGCGTAAAGGATGTTTTAGTCAACGGCACGCAAGTCCTCAAGGACGGCGAGCACACCGGTGCAAAACCCGGAAGAGCGCTTTGGGGACCAGGAAAAACTAAGTGATTGCCGATAGCTGTGCGCAGCCGCTCAGTTCAAACGGCAGTTGTACTGGAGCGCTGAAGCCATTCTCGAAACATTTGGTGAATTGAAGGGAACATATTAGGGAATATGAAAAATACTTTGTTGACGTTGCTGTTTCTTCTTGGTCTCTCGTGTCAGGCCTTTGGTCAAACGCCGGCGAAAGACTTTGCAGGTTCGTGGCACGGCACGCTTGAAGCCGGTGGGCAGAAGCTTCGTGTCGTCGTGACGCTGACGAAATCCGACGCGGGCGCTTACGCCGGTAAACTAGACAGCCTCGACCAGGGCGCGACCATTCCGATTGACACAATCACCGTCAATGGAGACGCCGTGCGCCTGGAGATCAAGTCGCCCGCGATCAGCTTCGAAGGCACCCTGAACAAAGAGCGTACGGAGTTGACCGGGACGTTCACTCAGGGCGACCAAAAGTTCCCGCTTAGCTTGAAGCGCGGCGAGCAGGCAGCCGTAGTGTCGCCGCCGGCGAAAGACTTTACCGGTTCGTGGCACGGTACGCTTGAAGCGGGTGGGCAGAAGCTTCGTTTGGTTGTGACCGTGACGAAATCGGAGGCAGGTGCTTACGCAGGTAAATTTGAAAGCCTCGATCAAGGCGCGACCATTCCGATTGATACAATCACGGTCAATGGTGATGCCGTGCGCCTGGAGATCAAGTCGCCCGCGATCGTTTTCGAAGGCACCCTGAACAAAGAGCGCACGGAGTGGACCGGGACGTTCACCCAGGGCGACCAAAAGTTCCCGCTCAGCTTCAAGCGCAGCGAGCAGCCAGCCGTAACGCCGCCGCCGAAGCCCGACTACTCCGCGCCGGCTGACGCACCTTACATCGCGGAAGAGGTGCTGGTGAAGACGCCAGCCGGCCACACGCTCGGCGGCACGCTGACGCTCCCCAAGAGTGCCAGTCGTACGAACCCCGTGAGCGCAATCGTCACTGTCACGGGATCCGGTCCGCAGGACCGCGACGAGAACATCGGGCTGGCAGGGTTTCGGCCGTTCCGCCAGATCGCGGATTCGCTGGGGCGCCGCGGGATCGCGGTGCTGCGTATGGACGACCGTGGGACGGGGGCATCAGGTGGCACGTTCAAGGGCTCGACCAGCGCCGACTTCGCAGAGGACGTGCGCGCCGGCCTCGCATATTTACGCACGCGTCCCGAGATCCGGGCCGACCGCCTCGGAGTGCTCGGTCACAGCGAGGGTGCGATAATCGCGCCGATGGTGGCCGAAAAGGAACCTACCTTGCGAGCCATCGTGTTGCTCGCCGGCATCGCGCAGCCAGGGCGCACCGCGCTTCACTTCCAGCTCAAGAACCTGATTGAACACAACACCAAGCTGACGCCCGAAATGCGCGAGTCGCAAATCGCCGAGATCCCCAAGAGGATGGAGGCCATGATGGCCGCTGACCCATGGATGAAGTTCTTCCTCACTTACGATCCTGCTCCTACCATGCGCCGGGTGAAGACGCCGGTACTGATCCTCACCGGCTCGCGCGACCAGCAGGCGGTGCCCGACGAGGTGGCGCGACAGGAGGCCGCATTCAAGGAGGGCGGAAACAAGGATGTGACTGCGCGCGTGCTGCCGGAACTCAACCATCTTTTCGTGCAGGACACCGACGGCTTTCCAGGAAACTATGCGAAGCTCCCGCCGCCAGTGATGATGCGGACCGACGTGGTAGAGATGATTACCGACTGGCTCGCTCAGCGCCTCCGATGATGACTGGCGCGCTCACGACCTACGGTCATCGTTGATATGAAACCGATTGATAGTCTTCAACCTTGCTTCGTTTCACTCAGGAAATATTCGTTAAGGCTTAAATGACAGGGAACAACGCAAGTGTAATAGCGGAACAGGTTAATAGTGGTGCCGAGGGCGGGAGTCGAACCCGCACGTCCTTTCGGACAACGGATTTTTAAGTCCCGTGATAGCAGTGCCACCTAATCTTACGAAACGATACAAGCCAGTATTTACGCGCCTAGCGGTCGTCAAGGTATCTCTTCGGCTGCCTTGGTATCGACACATCCCGCCACCATCTTAGCCCCATCGATCCACTTCTCGACTATTCCGACAAACAGATCGATGGACGGGTGCTCGCGCGAACTACCGGTGAAGATTGAGCATCCGTTGACCTGAGTTGGAATGATCTTTGATCATAGTTGTGCTGCTTGAGATTGATATGCGGCCTTGTGAGATTCACTAGAAGATTCAGTTTGACTCATCAGGTATTTGATGAAATCAACGAAATAGGCGGCGGCTATTTTGGATCAGCCGAAAAAGAAACCTTCAAAGCAAGGGTCTCAAGATCTTCGTATGCGCTGCTCAGGTCATTGGTTAGAACAACCACCCTCTCTGCCGCCTTGGTTAGTCGGGGATCGTAGTTTGCTTCACATAATGCTGTAAAGGCATGACGTAGAAGGGCAACTTTTGGTTTAACCTCGGTAGCCGTCTCCGTTAGTTTCTGCGCTTCACGTCGCATGCTTTGTAACTCTTCCATTCCGGCACTTGTCGAGGAGTCGAGCGAATTAAGCTTTTGATCAAATCCTTCCGCAGTCAATTCAATGTCGTTCCGATACTCCGGAACTAAGGCTTCAATCCGCTGAGCGAATAGCTGCAAGTCATTGGCACTGTCATTAATAATGGCCTCAAACTCGGCAGGATTGCTCCGTTTGGTAATTCTTCCCATTCGGTCTGAGTATGCGTTAATCTTTCTATTCAAAGCGTCAGTTTCGAGAGAGAGAGTAATGAAGAATTGCCGAGCACTTTCCGCTGAGAGTGCATAGTTCTTACTGACGGCTTCGATTGATAAAGCATCATCTATCCTGGGAACATGCTCATCCTCGTACTTCTCAATCAGTACACCGACGACTTCCATCAGCGACGCGAGAGGATGTGATTCGTCTTCGCCGACTTCGTCTATGAACGAGTCGAGGAGCGCTACGAGCCGGTGATACTCTTCTTCGGAATGCGGGACATAGACCTTTCCAGCCAGGGAGGACCACGCAGCTTCCGTCTTGGTTACGTCGACGTTTTGCATTTACTCATTCCCTCCAGCGCTGCTCATCGTATTCGCCATGAGTTAGCACTGCGCGAATATAAATCTTACCCCGATTATAGTTGGATGGCAGCTATTAGACGCACCTTATTGCCCCCGATGTTGAAGACTGTGAGCTTCCCCACCTGATCCGCAGACGAGAAAGTCTCGCGTAAATGCGCAAAGTTCGAGAAGTCGTTGTTCTTCATTAACTGATACCAGTGAGCAAGAGACGATCTCGTTTCAGGATGAGTGTCAGCGAATTCATTAAGCCGTTTGCGCGTTATGACATGCATGCGAGTTCTCGGTGAGGATAAAAATCGCGTTTATCGTATCCGCGTATCGGCTAGATGACAATAGGTCACGATTGTAAGCCAGTCCGCAACACAGCTCCCTTCTTTTCGTGAGGGCCTTAGCACCTGTAGAAGTATCGAGCCGGACGCGTTGCGAATTGACCAGCCGCGTCCACCACTTCACGAGAGCTGGCTCCTCACAAACGATGGGAGGTGGAGGAACTCTCGAATCAGGAGCCGAAGGGGAGAGTTCCTCGAGGAGACCTCTTATCATTCGGCATACTTCAGCGCACATTCGCGACCCGACTACGAACAAAAGAACTCACGAGCACGACATACGTGATTTTCAGGCACTCAGAGCCAGAGGTCTCTGCTCGTGCCACGCGGATGGTACTGGAACAAGCGATCGAAAGTTGACGGAATCCTTGGGTCAGGTAATCGAATTCGCGCGGGCGCCGTCAAATTAACTCCCTCATCTTTCCCTCATCTCGGCAGAGTAGTAAATACGAGCCAATCCTAGGGTACCAATGGAAGGTGTTGTGGCAAAAACGTTGAGAGTGGTGCCGAGGGCGGGAGTCGAACCCGCACGTCCTTTCGGACAACGGATTTTAAGTCCCGTGATGACGGTGCTACCTGATCTTACGAAACGATACGAACCAAGTATTTACGCGCCTGGCGGCCGTCAAGGTATCGCTTCGGCTGGCTTAGTATCAACACGTCCCGCCACCATCTTAGCCCCATCTTCTTCAGCTCCATCCCTTTGTTAGGCGGCACCGCGTTCCACTCCCGTTGCGATCGTGAATAGAGTGCGGCCTAGTTTCGTGCCATGAACATCCATCGATGTCCTTCTAAATCCTCAACTCGATATCGTCGCGCAGGCGGCCCATCCTCGGGTTCAGACAAGATAACGGCTCCTGCAGCCTTAGCCTGAGCATAGTGCTCATCGACGTCCTCAACATAGACGAGAACACCATCAATGATCCATGGCAGAGCCGACCATGAGGCGGCAGTCGCGCAGTTGTTGCGATGTCGCTTGGGGCCTTCATAGTCCGCGGACGGACTGGCCAACATGATTAGTCCATCCCCGATCGACATTTCTCCGTGAGAAAGCCCCCCATCGGAAGACGTGAAGCGAGCAGTCTCCGTGAATCCAAACACTTCCGCCAGCCATTCTAGGGCGGCAATGCCGTCCTCATAGGTCAAAAACGGGACCACGTCTGGCATCTTGTTCTCCTTTCGCCATGCCACGAAAATTTCGAACACCCGTGGCACTACCGAGCCGGCCGTGCCGCCTAATATTACCTAACAAGCGCATGAAAACACTGCTTCTAACGTAATTATGCAGCATGTGAAGGATAATACCGGGGAAGAGTACAAATGCGAGCATACCGTGGGTGAAACACTCAGAGCGTAGACACTTTCGGCTTGCTTACGCTGCATCGACGGAAATTCCCCAGGGCTAAGTTGATGGAAGACGTGAAAACGTTAGGAAAAAGTATGGTGCCGAGGGCGGGAGTCGAACCCGCACGTCCTTGCGGACAACGGATTTTAAGTCCGCAGCGTCTGCCATTCCGCCACCCCGGCATGTTGTCCGTAACCCTGACTATATCAAAGAATTTCCTCTTTTCGCTAAATCAACAAAATCCTCACGCATCCTCGATGAACCAAGATGAGCCACCATATATCCGGTCTTTCGCTCGAATTTCGATCACTTCACGATTGGTTCGATCAATCTTTTTCTTGCATCACAAGCACGAGATAAGTTGAATACCTTCGCCTCTGCGGATTTGATCGAAACCTTTCTGTACCGCGGCCATAAACTCAACGCGCTTGCGCATTCCGGGTCACTATGGACCATGGAAACGCGCGGCGGAACGAGTTGTTTATTTCGCCGCAAAACTTCGCTGCTGAATCCCAGTTTAGCGAGCAGCTCGTTCCGACGCTCGATCGGCAAACTTCCGCCGGACGCTTGATCGTGACCGTGTCCGTGGTAGCCTTCCGCGTTTGCGATTTTTGTGGCTTTGTTTGATGACGCGTGGCTAATTCGCAACCTTCGTGAATGTTACGCCGTTGAAATTCAACGAGCTGATCTTTCCCTCGGCATCCGTCACGAACCCGATCACCTCGCCGTTTCCACCTGGCAGCATCACGACGCGAATAGTGTCCTTTTGAGTAAATGGCGTGGCGACTGTGTTGATGTTGCCCATTCGCACGACGAGCGCCTTTTCTTTTGCGACAATCTCCATCGTGCCGTGCAGGTCGTTCGTGTACTTACCCGCATAGTCAGCAAAGGGTTTTGTAAGCTGCCACTCCCTCTTTGCCCGTTGCGCGGCCTCACCAGCGATCCCCTTCTTTCTGTTCTCAAACGCCGTGACCGTCTCCTGAAGTTGTTTGGCGTAATCCGCCTCGAAATTCTCTGTTCGGAGCCACCAGTCATATGCGTATGCGGCGAGCATATCCGCGAGGCGTCCTCCGAGACTGTCGTTGTTCACCAGAATGCCGACTGCGACTTTTTTCTCGGGCATGAATGAGACGTGGCTGCGATAACCGGGATAGCCGCCATGATGATAGACGACCTTTTCATTGCGGTACTTGCCTATCTGCCAACCGAGCCCGTACTCCCCCTCGCCGGAAAACGGCGGCTCGTTACGTGTGCTCTTTGTGTAGCCGGTTTGAGCATTGCGGATAAGCTCGGCCGGCAATACCTGTTTACCACCGAGTTTGCCGCCGTTCATGTTCAGATTGAGCCACCTGCCGAGGTCGGAAATGCTCATGAAAAGTCCACCCGCGGACTGCATGTTCGCGTCGGTCTTTTCAAGCTGGCTGCGCACCATCTTTCCCGCATTTGCCGCATCGGTGTCGATGACGTACGGCGCCGCGATCTTGAATTTTTTGGCGCGCGCTTTTGAAGGATAAGCAGTCGTATGTTTTAAACCAGCGCGGTCGAATATCCGCTCTTGCAGAAGATCCTGCCACTTCTGGTGCAAGTGATAATGAAGTGCGAGCCCGTAAATGTTGTAGCCGAGATTTGAGTAGTTGTACTTGCCGAAGCCGGCGTCATCGTAACTGGTTCCCTGGGCAAAGACGTGATCGATCTCACGCTGGTCGATCTGGCCCGTAAAGGCGAGGCGGTTTACCAGAGGGCTGTTTCGAAGACCGCTGGTGTGCGTGAGGAGATCTCGAATCGTTATTTTGTCCGGGAGGTCAGTTTTGAACTTAATGCCCGGAATGTATTTCGTCACTGGATCTGAAAACTTGATCTTGCCTTCCTTATCGAGCATAGCGGCCGCAAGCGCGGTAAAAGCCTTGGTAGAGGAGGCAATGTAAAAAAGCGTGTCGGTATCGGCCTGGATGGCGGCTTCCTTATCGGCCATGCCGTACGCGTGTACAAGGATTGGTCTATCGTCCTTAATCACGACGATGGCGATACCCGGAAGTTCGGGAAACGTCGCAAGCGTCTTACGGACTTGAGCATCGTAAGTCGCGGTGAAGTCCTTCTCTACGGCACGAGGATCGGTCTGAGGGAAAGCGAAAACAACCGCTGAGTTCAAAAGTAGGCAAACGAGCGTAATGACGATCGCTTTCTTCATAATCTCTCTCCCGAGTAATCTCTTTGTGGCCCAAATGTATGATAGGAGTAAGGAGGTTTCCTCGCAAAGGCGCAAAGGACGAAGAAAGTTAGTAAGTAATCTTTGCGCCTTTGCGAGGAAAAATGGTGAGAAGCTGAAAGGGCGCGCACCGTCCTAACCTCCACGCAGTCCTTTAACAGTGAACGCCTCCATATACGTTCCTAAGTTCCCGTGATTACTGAGAGCCGAAACAGCTCGGGCACATTGCTGTTCAACAAACCCGATTAGGCCGTTGCTCGGAACATAAGACTGCCCGCCATAAACACGGAATTTAACGATCTGTAGATCATGCTTGGATAGCAATGTGCGAAGTGATGAAGGCGAGAAACCAAACACGTGATAAGGGGAGAAGGTGGGCGCTAGATTCATAACCCAGTCTCGACCGCGGAGTCTTTGATACAAGTTGCCCAACCGAAAATAGAGTCCCGATTCGTTGGGAGCGTCAAGAAACAAAACTCCCCCAGGTTTGAGAATTCGCGAGATCTCCCGAATAGTTTCATTGGGATTATAGAGATGTTCAATCACGCCCCCGAGGAGACAAAGTCAAATGACTCAGAAGGAAACCGGTCTTGTAGAGATTCATAGACTTCGGCTCCGGAGTATTCACGGGCACGATTGGCGAATTTAATGGAGGGTTCGATTCCGACCGCCTCCCAGGAAAGCTCTCGGGCAGCCCGGAGGATTTCACCGCGACCGGCCCCAATGTCGAGCACCCGTCCTTTACGAAAAATGGACTCGGCCTGCTTTAAAATCCCAACAGCATGAAAGGCTTTTTGTTCGGTATCGTGATGTGCGAAGTATTCGTCCGGTTCGTCGTAATGTTGATTGAGATCTAAAGGCACAGGCATGGGGTTGGGGAAGATTATTCCGCATTTGCATTTCCAAATGAGGCACTCTACTCCCAGATTTTGACGGTGCGCTGAGCCGCCCCGCCGACCCATGAATTTAGCTGGAGGAATTTCGCAAACAGGGCAATTTTGAGGCTGCCAACGATACATTGAAGATTACGGGCTTCGACTAAACAGCAGGAGGTTATTCCTGACCAGACGAAGAAGTCAACAGGCAGGACTGTTTCCTTGGAGAAAGTAACGAACCGCAGCGCAGTCTTTCGACTCCTTTCCGCAAGTGTTAGAATCCCACAAAACATGACTACGGCAGAGCCATTAACCGAAGAACAGGAAGTCTTTCTTAAACATATTCAGAAGAAGGGACTTAAACGCACGTCTCAGCGCGAGCTGATTCTCGACGTCTTTCTGCGCACTGAAGAGCATCTCTCAAACGAAGACCTCTACCGGTTAGTGCAAAAAGAAGATCCGGGCGTCGGGCAAACTACCGTCTATCGCACGCTCAAGTTGCTCACCGAAGCCGGTCTCGCGCGTGAAGTGCGCTTCGGCGATGGCCGCACGCACTACGAGCACAACTACAAACATCAACATCACGATCACATGATCTGCTCGGAGTGCGGCAAGATCATCGAGTTTTTTTCGGCCGAACTGGAAGCGTTGCAGGATTCCATGGCAGCAAAACACAACTTTGAAATTACTCAGCACCTGCTGCGTATCATCGGCGTGTGCGCTGACTGCCGTCGCGCGCAAAACCACGGCCAGGCAAACTCCACATCCACCCCCTGAAATTTCACTACACTTAAAACGATTAACTATGGTGGGAGGTTGAGATGAGTGTTTCGATTACTTTTGAACCCTCCGGGATTAGTGGACTAGTCGCCGAAGGAACTTACCTTATCGACGCTGCTCGACGCATGGGCGTATCGCTCGGCGCCGGATGTACCGTGGGAAAAGGCGAGTGCCCGGCGTGTGTTGTTTCAGTGAAGAGTGGCGCAAACCTGCTTTCACCGCCGAGCGTTGCAGAGGAGACGCAACTCGGCCTCGAACACCTGGGCCAGTCGTTGCGCCTCGCATGTCAGGTGAAGATTGAAAATCCCGGAGACCTCGTGGTGATGGGAGCGCCACGGCCCGAGCGCACCACGATGCCCAACGAAACCGAAACCGAACTGCTCAAAAAGTTTGGCACACTTCCTTTGAAGAAGAAGATCGCGACGCTGCTTCAGTTTGAGACCATCACGATGTCGGAAGCTTTCGACTCCGCGATCGACAAACCGCTCGCCTATGGCTCAAAGGCTTTCGACAAGATCATGAATAGACGAGCAGGCAACGCCGAGAAGAAATGAACAAAGGAAACGGCACAACTAGTCGCTCGGGTGCCCTCGCGTTAATCATAGTGATGCCGTTTCTGCTTGCTGCTTGTCCTAAAAACAACCCGCCAAAAAGGCCTCAGGCAGGCATTTCAACCAGCACGCGAACCGTCCCGCCGCCCACAGTCGTCGTCGCCGGTTTTAATGGCGAACGCGCCATGGACCATGTGCGCCGGCAACTCGACTTTGGACCACGCCCGCCTGACAGTCCGCAGCTATTGAAGACCCGCAATTACATCTCAGACCAATTGAAGTCTTACGGCCTGAATGTTTCGCTTGACGAATTCAAAGCCGAAACTCCGCACGGCGAAAAGAAGATGGCAAACATTGTCGCCGAAATTCCAGGCGAGACAAAAACCCTGATCCTGCTCGGGAGTCATTACGAGACGAAGTACTACAAAGATATGCACTTCCTTGGAGCAAATGATCCGGCAGCTTCGGTGAGTACGTTGCTCGAGATCGGACGCGTGCTCGGCAGTATGAAAGAGAAACCGAAAGTCACGTATCGACTCGTTTTCTTTGACGGCGAAGAAGCGTTTTGTGAGGGTTGGGACGAATGCTCGAAAGAGGATAAACCTGATAACACGTATGGCAGCCGCCATTACGTTTCCCTGTTGCGTGAAAGAAATGAACTGGAAAACACTCGCGCGCTGATCTTGCTCGACATGATCGGATACAAGAACCTGGAATTGGGCCGCGACTCGTTGAGCACAAGGTGGCTACAGGATGTTATCTGGCAAACCGGACGTGAACTCGGACACGGAAAATATTTGTCGAACGCGCGGAAGGCGTCGGCGGTGATGATCACGAGCCGTTTTTGAAAGAAGGCGTTGACGCCGTCGATCTTATTCAACTCAATTCCTATCCCCACTGGCACAAGGCCGACGACACGATCGACAAAGTGTCGGCGCAAAGCATGAAGATAGTTGGAGACACGGTGCTGGCGAGTTTGCCAAAGATTGTCGAAAGAGTGATGAAGCCACGAAGCGATTAAAGCCACGAAAAGGCACAAAGAACACAAGGAAAAAATTTAAGACCAAAGACCAAAGACCAAAGCACAAAGCACAAAGCACTAAGTACAAAGCCCAAAGCAGCCCAAAGATGAAAAGAATCGCAGTTATCCCCGGTGACGGTATTGGCCCAGAGGTCGTGCGTGAAGCGGTTCGTGTTTTGAAACACCTGCACGACGCGAAAGCTGTCGAACTCGAGTTTGTCGATTTCGATTGGGGCGCCGATAAATTTCTGCGCGAGGGTGTGACGTTGCCTGAAGGCGCGCTCGAGCTGCTGACCGCGGAGTTTGACGCAATCCTGGCGGGAGCATTTGGCGATCCGAGAGTTGCTTCCAACAAACACGCCGAAGACATTCTTCTCGGAATGCGACGCGGTCTCGATCTCTACATCAATCTGCGACCCGTGCGTCTGCTGCACGATCGACTCACGCCGCTCCTGAACCGCAAAACTACAGACATCGATTTCGTCGTCTTTCGTGAAAACACAGAAGGCGCATACTGCGGCGCCGGCGGTTTTTTGAAACACGGAACAGCCGACGAGATCGCACTTCAGGATGAAGTGAACACGCGTCGCGGCGTGGAACGAATAATCGTGGCGGCATTCGAATATGCGCGCGCCAACCGCCGCAAACGCGTGACGATGGCTGACAAGTCAAACGTGCAACGCTTCGGCGGGGATCTTTGGCAGCGTGTGTTTCGGGAAGTTGCTGATGGTTATCCTGAGATCACCGCGGATCATCAGTACGTCAATGCGATGGCGATGTTCATGGTGCTCGATCCGTCACAGTACGACGTGATCGTCAGTAACAATCTCTTCGGCGACATACTGACAGACCTCGGCGCCGCCATTCAGGGTGGGCTCGGTCTTGCCGCTTCCGGAAATATTCACCCCGGAAAAGTCTCACTGTTTGAACCGGTGCACGGCAGCGCGCCGCCCCTCGCGGGCAAGGGAGTTGCGAATCCAATTGGAGCTATTCTGACCTCCGCGATGATGTTAGAATATCTGGGCTTCCAAACGTCGAGCAAAGAAATCGAAGAGGCTGTTCGCGCCGCGATCTCTGCAAATGAAACTACGAGAGATCTTGGGGGACAACTCTCTACAGAACAGGCAGGCATGGCCATCACGGCGCGCCTGGGGAAGAAATAGAAGTGGAGGATTTATGAATGCGGGCAGAGTAAATCTCACGACCAAGGTGATCGCGCTTATTGTGATGGTGGCGATGCTTGATGGAATGGGACTCTCACCCGTGATCCTGGTGTTCTTCACCAGCGTGGCCGTTGTCGTCTGGTTGTTTGCCCGACGCGCGCAAGCTCGCGAGGTCGAACGGATTTTTGATTTCTGTGTTGCCGCGGATGCAATCCTGCGTGAAGAAGACCGCCGCTGGTATGGGTTTGAAATCGCCGAAGTAATCGAGCATGGCGAAACCATGCTCGAGATCATGCCCGATCCGCCGCCGCTGAATTATTTCGCGCTCGGAGCTCTCTATCACCGGCTTGGAAATCATCAGGCGACGGTCGAGTATCTATCGCGCATAACTGAAGACGACATGTATGACGAAACATGTCGGATGTCGCCTTCGCCTCAGTTGCGTCGTTACGTTTCGATGCTGCGACGAATTGAATATCATCCGTCGAGTGCGCCACAAACGCTCGCGGCGATCCGGGGTTTGGAGCGCGCACGTAAGCGACATACGAAGCGAATACTCAATGAAAGCCGGGAGTTGCTAGATGCTGAGCAACGCAAGCGTCAGGAGAAACAAGTTTCCGAAGCGAAGGAAACGCGCCAGGAAGCATCGTTTGCTTCATCCTTGCCGCTGAGCGCCATTTCTGCTCCGCCGCCGATTTCGAAAGTGCTGAGTGACATTTACCAGGACGAAACAAGGACTGCAAACTAACCGATCTTGTTTGAATCGCTGACAGCCGAAATCATTGCCATCGGATCGGAATTACTCGCGCCCGATCGCACCGACACCAACAGTCTCTGGCTGACCGAGAAACTCAATCAGCTCGGTATCGAAGTAAAACTCAAAACCATCGTCGGCGACGACGATGCCCGCCTTGAAGAAGCAATCAAAGATGCCGTGCGCCGATCGAAGGTGGTGATTACCACCGGCGGTCTTGGTCCAACCGAAGACGACATCACGCGCAAGATCACTGCCCGCGCCCTCGGCCGCAGGCTCTTGCTCGACGAAGTTGTACTCGCCGAGATTCGACAACGCTTCCAAACGTTCGGCGTCACCATGCCGGAACGCAATTCGCGACAGGCAATGGTGATTGAAGATGCCGAAGTGCTTCCAAATCCGAACGGCACCGCGCCCGGCATGTTTATCGACACCCGAGGTACGGCGATTGTCCTTTTGCCTGGTCCACCGCGTGAGATGCGTCCGATGTTTGAGAACCACGTGGCCGGCAGGCTCGCCGGTCGAGCGGGCAGCTTGCGCGTGGTGCGACGGATGTTGCGTGTGGCGGGCATGGGTGAGTCGGCGGTTGACGAGAAGATCGCGCCCATCTATACGCAGTACGACAATCCGGTAACGACGATTTTGTTCAATCAGAGCGAGATTGAGATTCATCTCACGGCGCGCGGGCGAACCGAGCAGGAAGCGGCTGAGCTGCTCGATCGTTTGTCGGGACAGATTGAGGAGCGTCTTGGAAACTCGGTGTTCTCGTTTGCGGGTGAAAAGATGGAGGAAGTCGTCGGGTTGAAACTGTCGCTTGGCGGTTACACGTTGTCGGTAGCGGAGAGTTGTACCGGAGGGTTGCTGGCACAACGCATTACGGAAGTTCCCGGTTCGTCGAAGTACTTCATCGAAGGTGTCGTGACTTATGCGAACGAGGCCAAGACGCGAGCACTCGGCGTCGAGCCCATAATGTTGATGGAGCACGGTGCAGTGAGTGCTCCGGTAGCAGAGGCAATGGCCGAAGGTATTCGACGGCGAGCAGCTACTGACTTTGCGTTAGCGATCACGGGCGTTGCTGGTCCAGGCGGAGGAACTGAAGAGAAGCCGGTCGGCACTGTTTTCATTGCGCTTGCGGATGAACTCAAGACTGAGCACCGCAAACTCAACCTGCCCGGCGATCGCCAACTAATCCGCTGGCGCGCTTCACAGGCCGCCCTCGATCTCCTGCGTCGTCGGCTGATCTAAGCCACAAAAAACCACAAAGAACACAAATGAATATCTGCTTATGTGCTTCTTTGTGGCTAACTATTTGTTTGTTCTTTGTGCTTCTTTGTGGCGAGCCAGTCTTCGACGAGGATGGCCCATCGTTCGTGGTCGCGCCACTCACCGCAAATTTTCAAGTACCTGCGTGAAAATCCTTCGAGCACGAAACCTGCCCGTTTGACGAGGGCGGTTGAAGCGGTGTTGTGAGGCTGGATGTTTGCTTCAAGGCGATGAAGTTTCAATTCCGTAAATGCGTAAGCAAGGATGAGCGCGAGCGCTTCGCTCATGTAACCCTGGCCCGCGTGCTCCGCGCCGATGTGATAGCCGAGGTAAGCACTCTGAAAGAAGCCGTAATAAATCTGGCTCACGTTGATCGAGCCCAGAATTGCACCATCTGACCGGCGACAAATAAAAAAGCAGGCGTTAGTATTTAAACGGCATCTTTTTAGAAAAGCGGCAAACTCTTCGGGCTGTGTCGGCGGCGACGCGAGTCCGTCGTTGAAGGCAGCACTGCGAAAGTTAAGCGCCAGGTATTCAGCCTGATCTTTTTTTGCGGGAGGGCGCAGGAGTACGCGCTTGCCTCCGATTATGGTAGATGGCATTTGTACTGACGGGAGTTAAAATTTGCGTCCACTGCTCATCGTCATTATCGCATACCTGATTGGTTCGATACCTTTTGGTTACCTGATTGTGCGGCGCAAAGTCGGAGACGACGTCAGGCAAAGTGGATCAGGAGGAACCGGTGCCACAAACGTTTCGCGGAAAGCAGGCAAGGCCGCCGGCGTTTTTACACTCGTGCTCGATGCATTGAAGGGCAGTGTCGCGGTATTGCTCGCGAGAGTTGTTCTTGGACCATCATTGGACGCCGGTTGGTGGGTTGCGGCGGCGGCGGTCGCGACGATCGTCGGACATATATTCCCCGTGTGGTTGGGTTTTAGAGGTGGTAAAGGCGTGGCGACCGGCGTTGGAGTGTTCCTGATACTTGCCCCGGTCGCGCTCTTGTGTACGGGTGTGTTGTTTGTGGCAATCGTGTCGTTGACGAGGTATGTGTCATTGGGTTCAATCGTGGCTGCCGCGACGATTCCTTTATTTGTCTGGTTACAAAGTGTGTTCGTCGAGCCTGTCGAAGACTTGCGACCGTTGTTGGCGGCAGCGATCGGGGGAGCTTTGCTGATCGTGTTTGCGCATCGCGGGAACATTGGGCGTTTGGCAAGCGGAGTCGAATCCAGGATCTAAAAGCTTGAAGAGGATCGCCATTATTGGAGCCGGAAGTTGGGGGACTGCGCTTGCAGTAATTGCCGCACGCGCCGGTCACAACGTCTGTCTCTGGTCGCGCGACACGGAGGTGGTTAGTTCGATTAACGAACGCCACGTTAACTCGCGTTACCTGATCTCCACTTCCATTCCGCCGGACGTAACAGCGACCACTGATCTGCAATCCGCGTTACACGAAGCTTCGATGGTTCTGCTTGCGGCGCCTTCTCATGCGGCGCGCGAAATTTTCACGGCGATGGCGCCCTCCCTGGACCAGGCCGCGATCATCGTCAACGTAGCAAAGGGTATCGAGCTCGAAACCGGCAAGCGAATATCGGAAATAGCGAAAGAAGTTGTGGGCAGCGCTCAGCCATTTGTTTGTCTGTCCGGGCCATCGTTTGCGAAAGAAGTTGTTAAAGGTCATCCCACCGCGATCGTCGCGGCAAGTAAAGACACTGCGGCGGCACGCGCTGTTCAGAATGATCTGAGTTTTGAGAATTTGCGCATCTACACGAACGCCGACGTTGTGGGAACTGAGATCGGCGGTTCGGTTAAAAATGTGATGGCTATAGCCGCGGGCATGGCCACAGGTTTGGATTTCGGTTCAAACAGCGTCGCGGCGCTGATCACACGCGGACTTGCCGAGATCACCCGCCTTGCGCGACGCGAAGGAGCACAGATCGAAACGTTGATGGGACTCGCCGGACTCGGAGATCTCGTTTTAACGTGTACCGGCAGTCTCTCGCGCAATCGCTTCGTCGGCGAAGAACTCGGAAAGGGAAGAACGCTTGAAGAGATCACTGCCGGGATGAACGAAGTCGCGGAAGGAATCAAGACGGCGCGGGCGGTGAAGAAGCTTGCGGACCGCGCCGGGCTTGAAATGCCCATAACGAACGAAGTCAACGCCGTGCTTTACGACGGCAAGCCGGCGCGCGACGCTGTGACTGAATTAATGCGCCGTCCGCTTCGTGAAGAGGTTTGAAGTTCTTTTTGAAGTTCTTTGTGCTTTTAGTAAGACAAATTGATATATTCGCGCCGCAAGCCGTCGTCCATTCATTGCCAAAGTAAAGGAGCCCATCCAAATGTTCAAGACGTTTCGTGCGTCTCGTAAAAGCATCATTCTCTGCCTGGCCTTAGCGCTCGCTCTTTCTGCGACATCCAGCGAAGGGCAGCAGCGTTCTGCGACAACAGCGAAAGAGCCTGACTTACTCAAGCCGCTTCAGTATCGCAGTATTGGCCCGTATCGCGGTGGTCGCTCGGCGGCAGTTGCGGGAGTTCCTTCGCAGCCTTTTGTTTATTACTACGGCGCGACCGGCGGCGGTGTTTGGAAGACGACTGACGGTGGCATCAACTGGGAATCGGTGAGCGACGGGTCGGTATTCGGCACTGGTTCTGTCGGGGCGATCGCAGTCGCCGATTCGGATCCGAATACAGTTTACGTGGGAATGGGTGAGTCGCCGATTCGCGGCAACGTCTCGCATGGCGACGGCGTTTACAAGTCGACGGACGCAGGGAAGACGTGGAAACGCATCGGTCTCGAAGACACGCGACAGATCCCGCGAATACGAGTGCATCCGAAGAACCCGGATCTGGTTTATGTCGCGGCGTTGGGCCATGTTTGGGGTCCGAACGAACAGCGCGGAGTTTTTCGTTCAAAGGACGGCGGCAAGACGTGGGACAAGGTTCTGAGTCGCGGCAATAAGGCCGGAGCGATCGATCTGGTTCTCGATCCGTCAAATCCAAACACGATGTATGCGGGTTTTTGGGAAGTTTATCGCAAGCCCTGGACACTCGAGAGCGGTGGACCGGGAAGCGGAATTTTCAAATCGATCGACGGCGGCGATACGTGGACTGAGCTTACTCGCAACACCGGCATGCCGAAAGGAATGATCGGGAAAGTAGGCATCACAGTCTCACCGGCGAATCCGGAACGAGTGTGGGCCCTTGTCGAAGCCGAAGACGGCGGAGTTTTTCGCTCAGACAACGGCGGACAAACCTGGACCAGGATCAACGAAGACCGGCGCCTCCGCCAGCGTGCCTGGTACTACACGCGCATCTATGCCGACACGAAGAACGTCGATACGGTTTACGTGCTGAACGTTCAGTTCTTTAGATCCAACGACGGCGGACGAACCTACAGCACGATTCCCGTCCCACACTCAGACAATCACGATCTTTGGATCGCGCCGGACGATCCGAACCGCATGGTTCAAAGCAACGACGGCGGCACGAATGTCACTTTCAACGGCGGCAGAAGCTGGACCGAGCAGGACCAGCCTACCGCGCAGTTTTATCGTGTCGCCGTCGACAATGATTTTCCCTACAACGTGTACGGCGCTCAACAGGACAACTCCACTGTCCGCATTGCAAGCCGGACAACTGAAGGCGGCATCACGACGAGGGATTGGTACGCCGTGGGCGGCGGTGAATCGGGTTGGATAGCGCCCTCGCCAAAAGACTCGAACATAGTTTTTGCGGGTTCGTACGGCGGTTTGACCACGCGTTACGATCATCGTACCGGTCAGGAACGCGACATCAATCCTTACCCGAACAATCCGATGGGCGCGGGCGCGGACGTTTTGAAATACAGGTTTCAATGGAACTTCCCGTTACTCTTTTCGCCACACGATCCGAATACGTTGTATTGCGCCGCGAATGTGTTGTTCAAGTCGACGGACGAGGGAAGTAGTTGGCAAATCATCAGCCCGGATCTGACGCGCAACGATAAGTCGAAGCAGGGCGCATCGGGTGGCCCAATAACGAAAGACAACACCAGCGTCGAATACTACGGCACGATCTTCGCCGTTATGGAATCGCCCGTTCAAGCCGGCACGATCTGGACGGGAAGCGACGATGGTCTCATTCACCTGTCGCGCGACGGTGGTAAGAACTGGTCCAATGTCACGCCACCCGCCAGCATCATGCCCGAATGGATTCAAATCAACTCGATCGAAGCATCGCCGAACGATCCCGGCACGGCGTACGTCGCGGGAACGATGTACAAATGGGACGACAACAAGCCATACCTCTATAGAACGAGTGACTACGGCAAGTCGTGGAAGAAGATCGTGAATGGAATTCCCGATACTGCGTTCACGCGTGTGATCCGCGAGGATCCGAATAAGCGCGGCTTGCTCTACGCGGGAACCGAAACCGGGATGTATGTCTCGTTTGATAATGGTGAACGCTGGCAGTCGCTGCAACTCAATCTTCCGGTTGTGCCGATAACCGATCTGGCTGTTCATAAACGGGAGAAGGAACTGGTCGTCGCCACGCAGGGTCGATCATTCTGGATTCTCGACGACCTGCCCTTAGTTCACCAACTGATGGAAAAAGGCGGTTTCAATGCAGCAGGGGAAACACAGCTCTTCAAACCGAAAGAGGGTTATCGTATGCCCGGCGGGGGTGGATTTCCGCTTGGACCAACGGCGACTGTCGGTAGAAACCCGGCAACGGGCGTCGTGGTTTATTACTCGTTGAAGGCAAAGCCGGCGAGTGACATTGCGCTCGAGTTTCTTGATTCGACCGGCAAGTCGATTCGCAAGTTTACCGGGCGGATACCGAAAGCAGGTGATACTGCACAGCCGGCCCCTGAGCCGGGCGTGCCGCCGGTGCCGATCGGGGTGGGACTCAATCGTTTTATCTGGGACACGAGATATCCCGACGCCGTGCGTTTTCCCGGCATGATTCTTTGGTCCGGAGAGACGCGTGGTCCAAAACTTTCGCCCGGCTCCTACCAGGTGAAACTAACCGTTGACGGCAAGCCGTTTACTCAAAGTTTCGACGTCAAGGGGGATCCGCGTTTGACCACCACGCCCGCCGATTACGCGAAGCAATTCGAGCTTGGGTTGAAAATTCGCGACAAGCTGAGTGAGACGCATAACGGGATCATTCAAATTCGAGACGTGCGAAAGCAAGTGGAGGATCTGTTGAAACGCGTTTCAGGTCAGCCCAATTTTAAGGTCGTGAACGATGCAGGCACGGCGCTGAATAAAAACCTGACCGCGATCGAGGAAACGCTTTATCAAACGAAGAACCAGAGCAATCAGGATCCGTTGAATTATCCGATCCGACTCAACAACAAGCTGGCGGCGCTTGGTGGGGTTGTCGGCAGTGCTGAAGCCGCGCCCACCGCGCAGTCGTATGCGGTTTATGACGAGGTCGTTTCACAGATCGATGCGCAGTTGCAGAAGCTGGCGCAGATCATGAGGACTGACGTGCCTGCGTTCAATCAACTTGTGCGCGAACAAAATATTCCCGCGGTCGTAGTAAAACCCGGGAGCGCTACCCCTTAATGAAAGGCACTTTCCTCGCAAAGTCGCAAAGGCGCAAAGAATATAAGCATGGCGGGTCTTTGCGCCTTGGCGCCTTTGCGAGGAATATCTCGTAGCTATGACAGAAGCCACAACCCTCAAACAACTTGCTTCACTAACTGATGCGAAGCTTACCGGTGATGAAACGATTGTCGTGACCGACGTGAGTCACGATTCGCGTCGTGTTGGGCAGGGAGGGCTGTTCGCCGCCGTTAGTGGCGCCCTGTTTGACGCGCACAAGTTTGTGCCGCAAGTCATGGTGCAGGGCGCCGCGGGAGTCTTGTCTGAGCACTCAGCTCCGGAAGATTTTGCGGGTGCATGGTTGCAAGTCAAAAATGTCAGACGCGCAATGGCGCTTGCTGCTGCCGAAGTCCAACATCATCCATCACGCGAACTTCAACTCGTCGGCATTACCGGAACAAATGGAAAAACAACCACGGCTTACCTGATCGCTTCGATTCCGGAAGAAGCCGGTGAACTCGTGGCAATGACGGGCACCGTCGAATACCGCCTCGGAAAAGAACGGTTCAAAGCGGATCGCACTACGCCTGAAGCGCCGGACATGCAGCGTCTGCTTCGGCGCGCGGTCGAGATTGGTTGCCGCACGGCGGTGATGGAGTGTTCTTCACAGGCGATGGACTTTCATCGTTGTGACGAGCTGGAATACGCCGTCGCGATTTTTACAAACCTCACGCGCGATCACCTCGACTATCACCAGACAATGGAGAATTACTGGTACGCAAAACAGAGGCTGTTTGACGGCCGTCTCGGAACGCGGCCACGCAATTCCGTGATCAATATCGACGATCCATACGGCGTTGAGCTCGCCAACTCGCTCGAGAAAGACGGTTTGCGCGTGATTCGCTATGCGGTTAAAGGAGACGCCGACGTCAAGGCTCGCGATCCGGAGTTTTCGTTAAATGGTATGCGCTTTCGACTGTCGACACCTGCCGGCGAGCGCGATTTTCATTCACCCCTTGTTGGACCACCTCACATCTACAACACACTCGCCGCCGTCGCGAGCGGCCTGGCGCTTGGTTACGATCTGGATGTTGTGACAGCCGCTCTCGAAAAGTGCACCGGCGCCCCTGGTCGTTTCGAGCGGGTTGTGCATGAAGGCGATTTTTCAGTCGTAGTGGATTACGCGCACAGTGACGATGCGTTGCTGAACGTCTTGCGCACCGCGCGCGAAGTGGTCAAAGGAAAGATCATCACCGTCTTTGGTTGCGGCGGCGACCGCGATCGCTCAAAGCGCGCGCCGATGGGCGAAGCAGCGGGAAGTTTAAGTGACGTCGTGATTCTCACTTCCGACAATCCGCGCACCGAAGATCCCGAACAGATTCTCTGCGATGCCGAGGAAGGCATTCAGAAGACCGGCAAACCCTACCGAAAGATCGCGGACCGCACCGAGGCGATCCATCAGGCAATCTCCGAAGCCGCAAACGGCGATCTGGTCTTGATCGCAGGCAAGGGACACGAAGACTATCAAATCATCGGCCGCGAAGTGTTTCACTTCGACGATAAAGAAGTGGCCACGGAGGCGTTGGCCCAGAGAGGTTGATTTTCTTTGCGTCTATACATTTTCGCGGCAATCTGTTTGTGTCTTTCATTGCTGATCTTTGCGAGACCGGCCACGCTGCAACAACGCCGCGCGGAAAGTTATGGTCCAGCCTCGATTGTTACGACGTTGAAGCACCCTTCAGTCGCCGAGAGCAGTGGCCTGGCTGCTTCGCGTGCGATGCCCGGCGCCTATTGGACGCACAACGACTCGGGCGACGGCCCCTTCATCTACGCTTTTGACGGAGCCGGCGAATCGCTCGGCGTGTTTCGTGTCACAGGGGCTCAGGCGAAGGACTGGGAAGACATGGCGACCGGTCCGGGGCCACAAGCCGGCAAGCCGTACCTCTACATCGGAGATATCGGCGACAACCAGGGATCACGTTCGGAAGTGGTGGTCTATCGTGTAGTCGAGCCGCCGCTGACAGCGTTTGATCGCAAGTCAACCAGGAAGAAGCCACAAGCGACTGCGCCGGCCGAAGCCATCCGGCTGCGATATCCTGACGGCAGTCACGACGCAGAGACGCTGCTCGTGCATCCAGGCACCGGGAGTATTTACATCGTCACGAAAGTCCCGCTTGCTAACCCGGTCGTCTATGAAGCTGTTGGTCCATTCGACAGCACGAAGCCGGCCACGATGACGCGGATTGGCGAGATCAGAGTGCCGAGCCTTTTCGGCGGCGTGCTTACGGGAGGAAGTATCTCACCCGACGGGCGTCGCGTGGCGTTTTGTGATTACTTTCAGGGCTACGAACTGGTGTTGCCGCTGTCGGCGAGAAACTTCAACGATATCTGGAAACAAAAAATGACGGGCTTCGATCTCGGCAAGCGCAAGCAGGGCGAGGCCATCACCTACCGCCTCGATGGCCGCACCCTCCTCGCCACCAGCGAAGGCCGCCAGCAACCGCTCGTCCAGGTAGTTCGCCACTAAAAGGCACAAAAGGCACTTTCACCAGTTGCGTTTGGATCCAGCTTCGGTGAAGATCGCCACCAATCTGATTAGTTTCTGAATGGTTCCTCACGCCATGAGATACAGAGTAGAACTAAAGCCGCGCGCGATTAAGGACTTGAAGATCCTTAACGCTAGTGATCGAATCCGCCTGCTGAGGCGGATAGAAGACCTTGAGAATAATTTGGCTGGAGACGTGAAGCGCTTAAAAAATTTCACTCCGGATTTTCGTTTACGAGTGGGTAGTTTTAGGATTCTGTTTGAGGTTAACGGCGAACGAGTGATAATCTATCGCGTGCTGCACCGGAAAGATGCTTACAATTAGTTATGCTTAAACTCCATCCGGAAATCCTAAAAAAAGACGGCAAGAACGAGTTTGTTGTCCTGCCTTACGAAGAGTATGAAGCTCTTAAGGAATTGCTTGACGATTATCAGGATTTACTGGATTTGAGAGCTGCTAAGAATGCAGAGTCCGCGGAACCCTCAGTCCCTCTCGCAGAAGCCAAAAAACAACTCGGACTTTAGCCACTAAAAGGCACTTGATTAATGACTTGTGCTTTTTGTGCCTGTTAGTGGCTCTGTCTGCGATGGATGATCCAGTAAACGGGGAGTCCCAGAAGAATGAGGCCGAGGCCGATGGCGGATTGGCGTGGCGTGTTGATGATCGTTTGGAAAATCAGCCCCGCCGAAACGATCAGGAAGAGAATCGGTACTACCGGATAACCCCATGTGCGATACGGTCGCTCCGCGTCCGGTAGGCGTCGCCGGAAGATGAAGATCGATCCGGCAACCAGCGCGTAGAACATCGTGAGCGCAAAGATCGCGTAGTCTGTAAGCGTGTCGTACGAACCCGAGAGGGCAAGGACACAGGCCCAGACTCCCTGGACCACGAGCGACCTGATCGGCACGTGCGTCCGCTTCGACACCTGCGCCAGGCTCTTGATCACCAGGCCATCTTTAGCGAGCGCGTACGGAATGCGAGCCGTAGCCAGAATCGATGCGTGCAGCGCGCCGAAAGATGAAGTCATCATCGCTGCCGCCATCAGCGTCACCGCAGCAGACCCCAGCAATCTTCTCACTACCTCTGCCGCCACCGACGAAGACGCCGGCACACTCGCGATCTCAGTCGGAGTCAGCACGTGAAAATAACTGAAATTCACGAACAGGTAGAGACCCATCACGACGAGGCCGCCGCCGATGAGCGCGAGCGGCAGGTTGCGACCCGGATTTTTAACTTCACCGGCCAGGAAGGTGACATTATTCCAACCGTCGTACGCCCAGAGCGCGCCAATCATCGCCGCGGCAAACCCGGCAATGCCGCCGGTTGTGATCGGCACTCCTTCACAAGTGCCACCGGAGTTCGCCATGCCGAGATTTCCCCAATTGCCGTCGCTGTAAAAAAATGCGCCGCAGCCAACGCCGAGCAGCAGCAAAATTTTCATACCCGTGAGCACACTGGCGACGCCGCCACTCACGCGTACAGCGGCACAGTTAATCAGGGTAGTGATGATGATCGCCCCGAGAGCAACGAGTTGCAGCCGGCCAAAGGAAAGCACATGCCCGCCAGGCAGTGTGTAATCGAAGTAAGTATGTCTGAGCGCTCCTCCAACCAGGTCGTTGAGAAAGATCGCAAACCCGACAGCAAGCGCGGCGGCTGAAGCTGTGCGCGCGATCAAAAACTGAGTCCAGCCATAGATGAATCCCATCGGCCGGCCATAAGCATCACGCACGATGCCATACTCGCCCGCCGCGCGCGGCATCATCCCAAGCAATTCCGCGTACGTGAGAGCCCCGGCCATCGAGAGCAGGCCTGCCAGCACCCACACGATCAACGCTTTGCCCGGGGTACCGACGTTGCACGTCATGACACGCGCTTTCAGAAAGACGCCGGTGCCGATGATGTTGGCGACGTTGATCGAGATCGCGGCGATCAGCCCGAGACCGCGGATGAGTTGAGTGTGCTCAGCTGTCATGTTGTGTGTCCACAGATCCGTGCAGTCTGTGGATCAATATCCGAGGTCGTTTACGATCAGGTCTTCGTAGGTATCGCGACGTCTGATTAACTCGGCGACGCCCTCTTTGCGGATCAGAACGGCTGCAGGCAAGGGCCTGCCGTTGTAGTGAAACATTTGCGCGAGGGAATAAGCGCCGCAGTTCAGCAGTGCCAGCACCTCGCCTGGTCCAACGTCTTCAGGAAGCTTTCGATAGTCAGGCAAACGTCCTTCACGCTCGATGTCGAAATAGACGTCGCCCGAATCGCAGAGAGGACCGGCAACTTTGTAGTCGCGATCGTACGGCGCACTCGCGCGAGAAGCTGAGATCAAGTGGTAGTACCACTTGTAATTGTTCATCGAGAGCATGATGTTGTAACCGGCATCGGTCAGCAGCCACACATCGCCTGTTTCAGGCCGGCTCTTGATGTTGCGAACAGTGGTGAGCACCAGACCGGCATCGGCGATGATGCTGCGTCCCGGTTCCAGAAGGATCGTTACCTGGTCCAACAGGTGTTCGGCGTCGGCCGCGCGAGCGGATTCCCGCGCAACTCGCAAAGCCTCGCTAAGAACCTCCGAAGGCTCGAGTTCCGCGCCCAGCATGTCGCGTTCGTGTTCGGGAAGTTGATCGGCTTGCGAACGATCGCGCAGGTAGTTAACCGGAATGCCGCCGCCGAGATTGATATGTTCGAGTGTGTGCCCGGTTTCACGATGAATGGTGACCAGGTGTTCCCACATGCTGCGGAACGCTTCTGCAAATGGTTCGACATCGGGCGTCTGCGAGCCGACGTGAATATGAATGCCGCATACTTTTACTAAATCCGGTTTTTCCAGGCCACGACGAAACGCCGCCAGAACTTCCGACGACGAAATGCCAAACTTCGAAGTGAGCAGCGCGGTCTGCAAACCGAGATGCGAACGCGTTCCGATCTCCGGCACGAGTCGCAACGTAATGCGAGCAGCAGCTACGTTTTCACCGCGCGCTCGCAGGCGTTCAACGCACTTTTCAACCAGATGGATCTCGTAAATCGAATCGACGTTGATCGCGTAAATTCCTGCTCTGACTGCGTCGTCCATTCATCGTCGGTTTTACTCGTACCGTTGAAGATAATTTGTTCCGGATTGAAACCGACGCGCAGTGCCTTGAAGAGTTCGCCGCCGCTGTTTACTTCAATATCGATGCCGGAATCCAGCACGACTTTCAGGATCGCCATATTCGAGTTTGCCTTCGACGCGTAGCAAAACTTGATCGGGCGATCCACCGCCTCCGCCGCACGCTGGAGGCGACTGATGTTGTCGTGAATTCGACCTTCAGAAAAAACAAACAGGGGCGAGTTGAATTCCTTTACAAGCTCGAGGGTATCGACGCCGTTGACGGTCAAGTGATCGTCGCGCACTTCCAAATAACCCGGGATGGACCATGCAGGACACAACGCGGCTATTCCAGATGACATGTTTGATTGTTGCTCCGGGAATCAACAGATTACACCGATTAAAACCAGCACCCCCGGTTTCATCAACTCAATCGGTGTGATCTGTGACTGCTTTCTAGTTTGACTTAACGAAATTGTAACTCAACGTACCGCTAACCCTCACCGGTTCGCCCATCAACAGCGTTGGCGTAAACCGCGCCAAACGCGCCGCATTGACAGCCGCTTGATGCAGTTGAGCTGGACCGGATACAGCGCGCGCCTCGACGACGGAGCCCTGCTCATCAATAACGATCGCGACCATTACGACGCCGGAAGCTTCGCCGGCGGGAACCTCCGGCACCGGCAGGTAGATCGCTCTGCCGTTCAACATGCCGCCGTTGATTGGCCCACGTTTCTGATTCGGTTGCGGTCCCGACGTTGGCTGAGAAGTGCCGGCGGTATTAGCGGGATCGGCGTTGGTTGTTCGGTTAGGATCGCCCTCGGCGGGGACAGCGTTCTTCTGTCCTTCCGGTCGCTGGACTGTCGGCTCTTCGGCGTTGAGCGTCTGCTCCGGTTGAATGGAAGCCGATGTTTTCGGCGACTCCATCTGGCGCTCCGGTAAAACAAAAGAGCTCAAAAACTTTTCTTCGAGAGCCTCGTCCTTCTTGGTGTTGAGCGAAACGATGGCGTAGAACCGTTTCCGCGTGGCAAAGGCATGGACCGACCCAGTCAGATCTCCAAGCGTAATTTTGTAAGATCTGCCGGTGTGCCCGTGAAACGGACGGCTGCTCACGAGCGTCAGTTTCGTTGGTGTCTCTTTTGTTCGAATCTTCGCCGGGAAGAAATCCTTGAACGCGTCCATGTATGAATTGAACCGGGCAAAATCGGAGTAAGCAGCCGGGTTCGATTTGATGCCGCTCAATGAAGCGATCGCGAGCACTGGTCCAGCGGATGATTTCGCCAGGTACAGACGCGCTTTAAGTTCCATCTTGTGATATGGGAACGTGGTTGACTCCGTCGTCGGGTTTTTGGGCATGGAGACAGTGAACTCTTCACCTTCGGGACTAATCGTTTCCCATTCAGTCCAGGGTGTAGCAGTTTTTTGAACCTGCGCCGAGAGCGGCACTGTGACTAGTGCCAGGATCGCAAGCGCCAAATGTAAACGACGAAAAAACATGTCATTACCTCCGTTTTTGCGTGACCACGTGGAGTGCCGATCAGCCGTGTCTCTGGGGCGGCGATCAGTTTGGTTTTGCGACTCTAGCCGCGTGCCGGGGCACTGTCAAGAGGTCACGGTCTTCGCTTTTTCCTGTTCCACTAAAACTCTTCGCAGAATCTTTCCCGAAGGTGATTTCGGGATCTTATCGACAAATTCCAGGTGCCGGATGCGCTTGTGCGGCGCGACTCTTTCGGACACGAACTGGAGAATCGCTTCAGGTTCGACCTGCTCTTTCAAGACTATTATTCCTTTAGGCACTTCACCGGCTTCATCATCCGGATATGGAATCACCGCCGCGTCCGCGATGCACGGATGAGTCAGCAACACTGCTTCCAGCTCAGCAGGCGCGACCTGGAACCCTTTGTATTTAATCAACTCCTTCGCACGATCGACGATGAAGAAGTGGCCGTCTTCGTCTGCATAGCCGATGTCGCCCGTGTGAAGCCAGCCATGTGGGTCGATAGTTTGCGCGGTGGCTTCAGGGTTGTTGAGATAGCCGGTCATAACCTGTGGTCCACGAACGCAAACTTCGCCACGCTCTCCCGGACCAAGCATCACTCCACTCTGAAGGTCGATGATTTTGCACTCGGTGTTTGGCGCCGGAACGCCGACAGAACCAAACTTTACGACGTGCGGCGGCGCGGGCGACGAGTGCGTAACCGGGCTGGTCTCGGTCATGCCGTAGCCCTGGCGGATACTGCACCCAAGCCGTTCCATGCATGCGCGTGTCAGTTCTTCGCCAAGCGGCGCAGCGCCGGAGAAGATAGTCCTGAGCTTGGGGAGTTTATAGTTGTCGACGATCGGATGTTTACTCAAACCCAACACGATCGGCGGCACCAGGTGGGCGAGGGTCACCTCGTAATCCTGGACCGCTTGTAAAAACGACTCGAGGTCAAAACGTGGCATCATCACGATCGTCGCGCCGCTGTAGAGACCCATGTTCAAAACTACAACCAGACCATAGATGTGAAACAGGGGGAGCACGCAGATCAAAGTATCGCTGTCGTAGAAGTAGCAGAGCCCGTCCATCTGGCAGAGATTCGCAACCAGGTTGTAATGCGTCAGCATGACGCCCTTGGGCAGACCGGTGGTGCCGCTCGAATAGGGAAGGGCAACCAGATCTTCGCGGGGATTGATCTCCACTTGCTCCGCGCGTCCGTTGTCGACGAGGAAGGTATCGAACGAAGTTGCGCCGGGCGCGGATCCAAAGACGAAGAGCTCTTCGATGCCGGCGTCACGCGCGGCCTCAGTCACTTTATCGATGCAGCCGGGAACTGTTACGAGAAAACGCGCGCCGGAGTCTTTGAGCTGATGAGCAATCTCGTATTGCGTGTAGAGCGGATTGATGGGCGTTACTATGCCACCCAGAGTCGCGATAGCATGAAACGCGATGCCATACTCCGGACAGTTTGGACTCAGAATTCCGAATACTTCGCCCTTCTTAAAACCGCGTTGCGAAAGATTGTAAGCCGCGATGCCGATCAGATCGGCGACTTGCGCGTAAGTGATGGTCCTGCCGGTTGGACCTTCGATGAGTGCAGGTTTGTCGCCGAGCTCCTTTGCACGATGCAGGACGAACGGCGTTAGTGCGGTTTCGGGGATCGAGACGTCGGGATAGGGGCCTTTGATGATCATGTTGTGCGTGGGTGCAAAAATTAAGAGCTTTTTGCCATTTGTCATTTTCCATTTATCATTTTGCGACTGCAACGGCTACTTTTGGAGTGCGGCGGCTTGACGCCGCTTTAGTCTGGAACATACACACACTCTCGAGAACAAAGCGGCGTCAAGCCGCCGCACTCCAAATGACAAACGAAAAATACTTCCTTACCTTAACAGGACAAGCACGCCTCTGAAAAGAGAAACAAAATGGCCCAAAGCGCGAACGACCCCCTGAATATTGTCTGTCTTGCGACCTATTTCAAAGGCGCGGACTTCATTCGTGAATGCAAACAGCATGGTTGCCGGGTGATCCTCGTCACGAAAGAGAAAATGCTGAAGGAAGACTGGCCGCGCGACAGTCTCGACGATTTGATCGCGGTTCCAAACGATGCTGGACCAGCGCTGTTCATCGATCTGCTGGCGTTCCTTGCGCGGAAGATGAAGATAGATCGGGTCATTGCGCTCGAAGAGTTTGACGTAGTTACCGCGGCGCTGATGCGCGAACATCTCTGTCTGCCCGGTTTGAGCAGCTCAAACGCGAAGGTGTTTCGCGACAAGCTGTCGATGGCGGTGCACAGCCGGCGAGCGGGTATCAACCTGCCGGAGTTTGTCCCGCTCCTCAACGCGGAAGCAGTGGACGAGTTCATGCAGCGAGTGCCCGGGCCATGGGTGATCAAGCCGCGTTCCGACGTGTCCGCGATTGGGATCAGGAAAGTACAGGACCCCGCCGAGGTGCGACTTGCCGTCAACGAAATGAACGAGCGTGAGAACCTCCGCGAGCGAGCGTCATATTACGTACTCGCGCGTTTTGTGGCGGGTGAGGTCTTTCACGTTGACTCCGTTGTCAATGACGGGAAAGTCGTGTTTTCCGGCGCTAATCAATACGGGCGCCCGCCGTTGCAGGTGGCCCACCAGGGTGGCGCTTACATATCGCGAACGGTTGCGCGCGGATCGGCAGACGAGAAGACGTTGCTGGCGACGAATAAGAAGTTGATCAAGGCGCTCGGGTTACAGCGCGGTGCAACGCATGCGGAGTTTATAAAGAGCGACGCCGATGGAGAGTTTTACTTTCTCGAGATCGCCGCGCGAGTCGGCGGCGCATACATCGCCGACGTGCTCGAAGCGGCATCAGGCGTCAATCTCTGGCGCGAGTGGGCCAGGCTGGAAATAACCGACGGTAACGGACCAGGGAAGATCACGCCGCCTCGAAAGGAGTATGCGGGAATCATTCTGTCGCTCGCGAAACAGGAAGAGCCTGACACGTCGGCATACGTCGATAAAGAGATCATCTATCGCGTCAGGAAGCGACATCACGCGGGATTGATCGTTCGCGCTCCGAGCCTCGATAGAGTGAACCAGTTGCTCGACGATTACGGGCGGCGCTTCGTGGAAGACTTCGTCGCCGTCGCGCCGCCACCGGAAAGACCGGAATAGAGCCACAAAAAAGCACAAAATTTACAAAAAATAATCTTGTGCTTTATGTGCCTCTTTATGGCTAGCTGGATCGGGATGGCTGGAGGTATTTGTCCAGCCAGTCGAGTACCGTGTGGAACCAGAGCTGTGAGTTTTGCGGTTTCAAGACCCAGTGGCCTTCGTCGGGGAATATCAACATCTTGGAATCTATTCCCTTGCGCTGCACCGCCGTGAACAACTGCATGCCTTCACCGATCGGCACGCGATAGTCCAACTCACCGTGAATGATCAATATCGGAGTATTGAAATTCTGCACAAACTTGTGCGGCGACCAGCGACTGTACATGGCCGGATTGGCCCAGGGCGTGCCCTTGAACTCCCACTCCGGAAACCACAGCTCTTCGGTCGTCGCGTACATGCTCTCGAGGTTGTAAACGCCGTCGTGTGAGACGAGCACTTTGAACCGGAAACGCGGATCGTTGTTGTGTCCGAGAATCCAGTTGACCATGTATCCGCCATAACTCGCGCCCGCCGCTCCGATTCGATTCCGATCGATAAACGAATTGCGCCGCAGGACGTCGGCGACGCCGTTCATCAGATCGATGTAGACCTTGCCGCCCCAATCGCCGCTAATCTCGTTGACAAACTGCTGACCGTAGCCCGTCGAACCGCGCGGGTTTGGAGCAAACACCACGTAACCGGCATTTGCGAACACCTGCGGGTTCCAACGATAGCCCCAGTTGTCGTTCCATGCGCTTTGTGGTCCACCATGAATCAGCACCACGAGCGGATACTTCTTATTGGCGTCGAAGCTGTTCGGCTTCACGATGTAACCATGAATCTTTTTGCCGGCCGCGCCGGTCCATTCAACCTCTTCCGCCGGTTTCAGATTCGCGCGGGCTATCAACTGCGTATTCACCGAAGTCAGCGCGGTTAGTCCCGTGCCGTCGGCGTTTGCCGTGTAAATCTCCGCCGGCGCGGACATTGAGCTCGACGCGAAAACGAGTGATTTGCCGTCAGGCGAGATCCGCAGACTTTGCGCAAACACATTCGCAATCACTTTTTCCGGCACGCCGCCGCCGAAAGGAATGCGATAGACCGGACTCTTTCCACGATCGGTGGCGGTGAAATAGATCGTCTTGCCATCGGGTGAAAGAACCAGCTCATCAACCTGCTGATCGAATCCTTTCGTCAACTCGACACTCGTGCCCGTCGCGCGGTTATAAGCCATCAACCGCCAGCGATCCGCTTCAAATCCTGCCGTCATTTGCGAGCGATACAGGATAAACTTGCCGTCGCGAGTGTAGACTGGACCAGCGTCGTAGCCGCGATTGCGAACGGTAATGTTTTTGGACGCTCCACCCGCGAGAGGCATGACATAGATGTCGCTGTTGGTGGAAATGGCTTCGACCTTGTCGGGGTTACGTATAAAAGCAATCTCCGTCGAGTCAGGAGAGAAGGCATAATCGACGCCCGAGGCCGCGGCGTACGGAGGTGAGTCGAAGTCGCCGCTCGTCAGCTCGCGTGCAGTGCCGCCATTACTGGGCACGACAAAAACGTGCGTGCGTTTGACGTCGCGCCACTCGTCCCAGTGCTTGTACAGCAGCCGCGTAACGATGTGCGCTTTGACTTTGCTGGTTTCCGCCTGCTCTTCGCGTTTCTTGTTGCACTCGTCGTTGGTGCAATCGGGATAGACGTCAGATGTAAACGCGATCCACTTTCCATCAGGCGACCAGACCGGAGCAGCGGCGCCCGTCGAGATTTTTGTAACCTGTTCTTTGTCATCGCCGTCGCTGTCCATCACCCAAACCTGGCTGCCGGTAGTGAAGGCGATCTTTTTTCCGTCGGGTGACCAGCGTGGCGAGCTGGAGGAACTCGGGCCGTTTGTTAACTGCTTGATCGAGCCGCCTCCTATAGAGGTCACATAGATCTGTGTCACCACGCGATTCGCGTCAAAGTTGACGTCGCCGACGGTGAAAGCGACGGTTTTGCCGTCAGGCGAGATTTGCGGATCGCCGACTCGACGCACTTTCATCAGGTCTTCAATGGTATAGGTTCGGTTCTGTGCCGCGGCGACGGCACATAGACCAACTACCAGGACAATTACGAGAGCAATACAACGCTTCATGATCTTCCTCGAAACAGATGGATTTTGAATCATTTGGGAAAGCGTGAGTATTATTGCACCAAATCGCCGAAATGAGCCACATCTCCGGTCTATGATTCGCTACGTCATCGTTGCACTCGTGCGACTCGCGCTGAGGATCTACTTCCAGCGCATCGAGGTCACCGGGCTGGAACATGTCCCACGCGACACGCCCGTGATTTTTGTGCTGAATCACCCGAACGCGCTCGTCGATCCGGTGTTCCTGCTTTGTCTTGCGCCGCGACGCGTTTCGTTTCTTGCGAAAGCACCGCTGTTCCGCATGCCCGTCATCGGTTACCTGGTGAAGTCTATGGATTCACTACCCGTTTACCGGCGGCAGGACGAAGGCGAAGACGTAAGCAAAAATCAGGAGACGTTTGTCGCCGCGCGCAAGCTGCTGGCAAACGGTGGAACGATCGGAATCTGCCCGGAAGGTGTTTCGCATGATGAGCCGGGGTTGCGTCCGATCAAGACGGGCGCCGCACGCATTTCGCTCGCGGCAGTTTCAACCGGTGAAGTCTCGGAGTTGAAGATCGTTCCCGCGGGTCTTTACTACACGTCCAAAACACGCTTTCGGAGTGACGCTTTGCTCTACTTCGGCGATCCAATCGAAGTAGAACCGGTAAAACTCGAACCCGACGGCACGCCACCACGCGAGGCCGTCCGTGTGCTGTCCGCCAAAATTGAAAAAGCGCTTCGCGAAGTCATCCTTGACGCAAAACATGAAGAAGAGTTGCTGTTGACCGCGCGCGCCGAACGCATCTTCTCCTCCGACAACGGCGCGGGCGACAGTTTGAAAGACGAGTTGCGTCTTCAGCAAAGGTTCATCAAGGCGTATCCGATTCTGCAAACACGACAACCGGAGCGGCTGCGCAAGCTGGAGTTGCGGATGGTTCGTTTCGAGGAAGAGCTGCGCCAGGCGGGCGTTGACCCGGAAGAACTCTCGCCGCCCGGTTCAACTCTGCGGGTGTTTGCCGCTATCCTCCGCCGCTCAGTTCTCTTTTTATTGATGCTTGGACCAGCGTTGCTCGGCGCCGTCGCTCATTATCCGGCTTACAAGCTCGGCGGCTTGCTGGCCACACGATTATCGCGAGACTCAGACGACGTGATCTCCACCGTCAAAATCATTTCGGCGATGCTCTTGTTTCCGCTTACGTGGATGGTGATTGCGACGCTGAGTTATCTGGTTCTGGGTTGGGTGGCTGCGCTGGCGGCCCTCCTGGTAATTCCGGTTTGCGGTTACCTGGCAATTGTTTTCTTTGAAGAGCTGGATAAATCAGTGGCTGGAGTCCGCGTGTTGACGTTTTTCCTCATGAGGAGACGATTTTTCGTGCGTCTGCTAGCGGAACGAAACGCCATTCGGAATGAGATCATCGCGCTGGGCAAAGAAACGCCGTTGGTCCGTGAGTGATCGGTTAGTGAGCAAGCGCGGTAATTAGAGGGGGGAATTACATGGCGCGCGAGATTACTTCTTACGCGCCTTGCTCTTGGTAGTTTTGCCAGTAGACTTTTTCTTAGTGCTGCTACGACCAGAGCTGCTGCTACTGCTGCGACCGGAACTGCTTCGACCACTACTCACCGATCTACCCTTGCGGCCCTCGCTGACCAGCTTCCCAGTGTCCATAAGTTGTTCGTAAGCTCCACGAACGACGTTACGCGCGACCTTTAGTGTGTTTGCAAGTTCGCGTTCGCTGGGGAGCAAAGTTCCCGCTGCTAACGCGCCTGCGTCAATGAGATCATTTAGTTGTTCCCGAATCTGACGAGTCATTGACTCAGGTCGTTTTCGGTTGACTCGAACATTGAGTTTCGCCACCTTCTTGACTCCCTTCAAGCTAGTTGAATGGTTGGGGGTTCATGAGGATTCTATGCAGCGACAATGCGACTGTCAAACAGTTTTCTTTTCAGTATGAAAAGGTTAGACCACCGTGAACTTGTCGTGATAGTAGACTAGCGAGAAGGCGTAATTAGACCATGCTTCCGCAGTATCTCGATTGTGCGGTCCAACGGCAGTGCTTCCACGGTTCGTCCTCTTCCGCTCATCGTGGTGGCCCTAAAGAGTGAGTTGTAGATTGCTTCCTCAGTAGCTTCGATGACGGCGAGGAACAATGGTGAAGCGGCATCGTTTCCGAGTGTTTTGATGGTCCTTGGCACGCTTCGCTCGTTTTGGCTCACCGGTCTGATGCGAAGGTCGGGTGCGGTCGAAAAGGCAATCGCGTAATCACCGCTGCCGTTGCTGCCGGCGGCCCCGGTCCTGGCGAGGCCCATCATCGCGCGTGCGGCCATTCGGTTCAGGTTCCTGGCATCGAGGGGAGCGTCCGTCGCGATGACGATGATAATCGAGCCGTCGGCGGCGATTTCCTGGCTTTGAAGTTGGCCGGGAGGTTGGGGCGAAGGTTGACTCGGGGGAGCTGCGAGCTCGTCCTTTAAATAGTAACGATCAAGCTCACGCCCGACCGGAGCCCCGTTTATCGTCAAAACTCCCCCAAAATTACTCTGTACGAGGACTCCAACGGTGAAACCTCCGAGCCGCGCCGGCAATTTGCGCGACGCCGTGCCGATGCCGCCCTTAAAGCCAAAAGCTACCGTGCCCGTTCCTGCTCCGACCGCGCCCTCGGCGACCGGGCCGCCTTTCGCGCCCTTTATTGCCGCAAACACGTCGTCGCGGGAAATGTGCCGGCCTCGGATGTCGTTGAGATAACCGTCGTTAGTCTCGCCGACGAGGGGATTGATCGATGGCACGTCCTCGTTTCCGGGCAGTGCCAGCATGTGGTCCATCACGAAATCGGCGACGCGCGGCACGCTCAGGGTCGAAGTTAGAAGTATCGGTGTTTCAATCTCGCCCAACTCGTTGACTTGCGTTGATCCGGCAAGCTTCCCAAAACCGTTGCCGACAAAAACCGCACCTGGCACTTTTTCGCGAAAGAGGTTGCCACCGTGAGGGAGAATCGCCGTGACACCGGTACGAACATTGTCGCCACGGATCAAGGTCGTATGACCGACGAGCACGCCTTCAACGTCGGTGATTGCGTTGAGGGTCCCGGTTGGGATGACGCCGACGGTTATTCCGAGCTCGCGTGCGCGGGGTCTGTTTTGGGTAGTGAGAGAAGGCGCCATGAACGAAGCAAGTATGAGAATCAGAACCAGGCTTTTCATTTGGTCCACCGATTACACGGTTATTTTAAGACTCGTAATTTGTGAATTGGTTCGACCGGCAAATTCGCGTCCTGCCACGCGTCCCACCCACCGATGAGCGCCCGTGCATTGGTCCATCCTGCTTGTCGAAGTTCCTGCGCCACCCGGGCGCTGGTCGCTTCGTTTGGTCAAGCACAGTAGGCAAGCAGCCAGGCCTCCTTTGGCAGATCGAGTTTGCGCGCCTGGGCGACTACGTCTTCGGGCGGCATCCGGACCGATCCCGCTGCCTGCGAATCGCTCGTGTCGCGGCTACGCTCTGTTCGTACGTCGAGCAGGATCACTTCATCGCCGGATTTTTGTAAGCGATCCAGGTCCGCGAGCGTAGCTGATCCGGAATCTGTCGTCGGAGCTTCGGGCAGAGGCGCTGCTTCCGGTTTTGTTTTCGAGGCCATCAGCGTCAGGAACATCGGAGACGCGCCGTGCAGCACTACCGACAACAGCACGATCAGAGAACAGATCGCGAAGAGCCGATCGCTGCCCGGCATGCCTGCGAATACGGCCAGCAACACGAGCAGCAAAGAACTGAGCCCGCTTGGTCCATACCACGCAATCAACACCGCCCGCGCCGATCGACGTTCGAACCGATCAGCGAAAGCAGATAAACGGGCACGCGAATCAGCACCGCAAACGCCGCAAAGATCACGGTCGCCGGGTTGAGTTCGGAGAAGCCGATCCAGATCAGCGAAGCTGCCAAGGATCACAAACGTGAACAGCAACAACATCTCGGCCGTAACGCCGCCATACTCGATAAAACAGTCGCACAGTTCGACGTCGAGCGCGGCGATCGTCAGTCCTGCTGCAAAAGCCGCAAGAAAGCCGCTGCCGTGCACTGCTTCGGCTGCGGCAAACGCCGAAAAGGCGACGCCGAGCGAGTAGAGCGATTCGTAATCACGCCGCACGCCGAGGCGTTTGCGTATCAAGTCGAGTGCGGCGACGCCGAGCAAACCGATAGCGATGCCGGCGCCGGGTCCAAGAATGAAGAGTCCGAAACCCATCTTCGCAAACTGCCGGAGCTGTCAGGTGATGACCGGTCAAGGCAATCGCGACCACGACGATCGGAAGCAGTACTACGTCGTTGAGTCCACTCTCGAGTTGCAGAGCCTGGCGAGTGGTCGGATGAGATGTCGCGCCGGCGCAGGAGTCCGCGAAGCAGTACGGGATCGGTTGAAGCGAGCGCGGCGCCGAGAATCGCGGCGGGCGCAGGTGGAATTTGAAGTAGCCACCAGGCGGCCAGCGCGGTGAGCGCCGCGCAGACGATCGTTCCCGGTCCAAGCATGCGAAACGCAAGACCGGCGTTGCGTTTTACTTCGGAGATGTTGAGAGAGACTGCGTCAGTAAAGAGAACGAGAGTCAGGCTCAACGTGGCCACGACACGCAGTACCGGCGAGTCGAGTGTCATGTTGAAGACGCCGAGCCCGGCTGGTCCAAGCGCCGCGCCGATGGCAGATAAAAACAGCGACCTGCGGCAAACCGCTCTTGTCGATCAAGTCCGGACAGCAGCGCCGACACGACAATCACGATGCCGATGATCGCGAGACCTGGAACTAACGATTCAGCGCCCATTGGTTTCTGGTCCGGCCATGGTAACGGCGCAAAAAAATTGAAGCAAAGCCACAAAGAGGCACAGAAGGCATTGGAGAGAGTGCATCTCCATGGAGTGCGGCGGCCTGGCGCCGCTTTGGCCTCGCTCAAAGCAGGATCGTTAACACAGCGGCGCCAGGCCGCCGCATTCCAGGGCGCTTTTCAATCTTTCAGCTTGACAGAAAAGCATTCATGCCTTGAGATAACAGCCGTTCCTGAGTTACCTGCCTGCTGGTTCACACAATAGCAGTGTGCTCTTCTACTTTGGTGGTGATCCGAAGACTGGAGAAACAACACCGTGAAGCTGGTTACAATCGACTGGTTAATCATTGGCGCGTACTTCCTGCATGTCGCTGCTCATCGGTCTCTACTACGCCGGCCGCGCAGGCCGATCCACTGAAGAATATTTTCTTTCCGATCGTTCAATGCCCTGGTGGCTCGCCGGCACCTCGATGGTCGCGACGACCTTTGCGGCCGACACTCCGCTCGCCGTGACCGAGATGGTTGCGCGTAACGGAGTCGCCGGTAATTGGCTTTGGTGGTCGATGCTCGCCAGCGGAATGCTCACCGTCTTCTTTTTTGCGCGGTTGTGGCGACGCGCTCGAGTGATGACTGACGTTGAGTTTGTCGAACTGCGCTATTCCGGCAAGCCCGCGGCATTCCTGCGTGGCTTTCGCGCGCTCTATCTCGGCCTCCCGATCAACCTGATCATCATGGGTTGGGTAAACCTCGGCATGGCGAAAGTGTTGAGCGGAACGCTTGGACTCGCGAAGTGGCAGGCGCTCGCGCTGTGTCTGGGCATCACGTTCATCTATTCGATCCTATCGGGTTTCTGGGGCGTCGTCGTTACTGACGCAGTGCAGTTTGTGATCGCGATGGTTGGCTCGATCGCGCTGGCGGTATTTGCGGTTAAGGCTGTTGGTGGAATGGATAGTCTGAAGTCGCGTCTCGCAGGCGTCACGCCCGTTGGTTCGACCGAGCCTTTCGGCCCCGACGGCGCAATACAATTGCTTCCGGATGGAACCGCGATGTGGATGTTGCCATTGCTGACGCTGGCGGTTTATCTCGGCGTGAACTGGTGGGCCTCGTGGTATCCGGGCGCCGAACCCGGCGGCGGCGGTTACATCGCGCAACGCATCTTCTCCGCGAAGAACGAAAAGCACGGACTGCTCGCAACGCTCTGGTTCAACATCGCTCACTACGCTTTGCGGCCGTGGCCCTGGATCATCGTCGCGCTCTGTTCACTCGTTCTTTACAACGGAACCACTCTCAATCCCGAAACCGGCAAACCCGATCCGGCCTTTGGTTACGTTCAGGTCATGAACGATTACCTGCCCATCGGTTTTCGCGGTCTGCTCCTCGCCTCCTTTGCTGCCGCTTACATGAGCACGATCTCAACGCAGATGAACTGGGGCGCGAGCTATATCATCAACGACTTCTATCGTCGCTTCGTCAAGACGGAAGCAACCGAAAAGCATTATGTCTTCGCGTCGAGAGTTGCGACGCTGATCATCGTGTTGCTTTCGGTCGTCGTGACCTACTACATGAATCAGATCACGACCGGATGGGAGCTTGTGCTCGCGCTCGGAGCCGGCACCGGATTGGTTTACATACTGCGCTGGTACTGGTGGCGCGTTAATGCGTGGTCCGAAGTTGCCGCCATGGCTTCGGCGCTTGTGGTCTCGCTCGGTCTCCGTCAGTTTGAAATTTTCGACTCTGCTACGCCGATGGGTTTTGCGCAGAGCATTCTCGTAACGGTCGGTGTCACGACTGTTGTCTGGCTGGTGGCGACTTTCGTCGACCGCGCCGGAGCCGATGGAGAAACTGGTTAGTTTCTATCGCAACGTTCATCCTGCCGGCACCTGGTGGCGGCCGGTTGCGCGAGCGGCAAATCTTGAAGAGCGGACGGGGAGATTGGCCCAATGTTCTCAATTGGCTTCTCGGCATCGTCCTCGTCTACTCGACGTTGTTTGGCATCGGCGAGATGATTTTCGGTACCTGGCCCAGAGTTATTCTGTTCGTCGTGATCGCGGCCGGAGCCGCAGTGCATAATGATCTGGAACCTGAATCGAACTGGTTGGGCGGGACTATCTGAAGACTGAACCGGAGTGGAGAGATGTGCTGAAGGCGCCGATTGATGGGCGATAAATGGCATGCTGCGACGCGCTGGTCTTTGCCGTTGACCTGGGAGGCACTCACCTGCGAATGGCGCTTGTGGACGAGGCGGGAAACATTCACAAGCAACTCAAACGGGAACTCCGAAGGGAGACTCTCCGGATCAGGTCGTGGAAGCCCTGGTCTCCGCCGCGAAGCAGTGGACCAGCGATTCGGATCTCCGTTGCCGCTTCGATCATGGTGCCGGGCGCGGTCGATAGCGAGAAGGCCGTGGTTCTTCAGGCGCCAAACCTTCCTTCGTTAGCAAACTTCGGATTAAAAGCAGTGCTCGAACAACGGTTGGGCTGGCCCGTTTTTCTCGAGAACGACGCCAACGCCGCCGCGATTGGAGAAATGTGGCTGGGCGCCGCTCGTGGTTGTCGCGACGTTATCAGCGTCACGCTGGGCACGGGTGTCGGCGGCGGCGTGATCCTCGATGGAAAATTGTGGCGCGGCGCGCACGGGTCCGCGGGTGAGATCGGACATACGACAGTCGATCCGTTTTCCGGGTTGAAGTGCAAGTGTGGCAACACCGGTTGCCTGGAGATGTTTGCTTCGGCGACGGCGATCGTGCGCATGACGCGCGAAGACTTGTCGTCGTATCCACAATCGTCGTTGAGCGCTGAAGAATTGACGGCGGAGCACGTCTATGAGGCCGGACGAAATGGTGATGAACTCGCGCTCTCGGTTTTCAAGCGCTTCGGCATGTATCTCGGCGTCGGACTCGCCAATCTCATCAATCTCATCGATCCGGAGATCATCGTGATTGACTGGCGGCGTAGTGAACGGCTGGGATTTGTTTGCGCCGGAGATGCATCAGGCAGGTTCAGGAGCGCGCTTTCCGCGCGACACCGGCAACAGGTGAAGATTGCACGTGCCGAGTGTGGCGACAACGCCGGCCTGCTGGGCGCTGCGCGGTTGGCTTTTGAACCGGCAGGATTGCAGAATTAAGTAATTTGGAGTGCGGCGGCTTGACGCCGCTATTCTTCCTGGACCGAGATCAAGACCAGAGCGGCGTCAAGCCGCCGCACTCCAAAGTGTTGCCAGTTGGCGTTCCATAAAGCACTGTCCGTATGAAAGCTCTTGTAATTCACGGTCATTTCTACCAGCCTCCGCGTGAGAATCCATGGACCGGCGAAGTTGAACCCGAGCCGACTGCGGCGCCGTACCACGATTGGAACGAACGTATTCACGCCGAGTGCTACGCGCCGAATGCCGGTAACAACTACGCAGATAAGTTTCAACTTTGGTCCAACGTTGCTTTCGTGGCTCGAAAGTCATCATCCTGACACTTATCAGCAGATCTTAGCCGCCGATAAAGAGAGTGCCGCTGCGTCGCGGTGGTCATGGAAACGCGATCGCGCAGGCTTACGGTCACGCGATTCTGCCGCTCTGCAACGAACGCGATCGTCTGACGCAGATCGTCTGGGGCCTGGCCGATTTTCGTTTTCGTTTCGGCCGCGAAGCCGAAGCGCTCTGGTTGCCTGAAACCGCCGCCAACGACGACGTGCTTGCGCTGCTCATCGAACAAGGTATGCGCTACGTCATCCTCGCGCCGGACCAGGCGAAGGGCAAAGTCGACACCTCGAAACCTTATCTCTTTCGACATCCGGCGGCTCCGGTCGTTCGCTCGCGATCTTTTTCTACAATGGACCACTCGCACGTGCGATTGCGTTTGAGAAGGCGCTGACCTCGAGTCGCGGCCTGGTGGAACATTTCGTTCGCGCGGCGCAGGCTGGCGATCTGGTGAACGTCGCTACTGACGGTGAGACGTACGGTCATCATTTCAAGTTCGGCGATCTCTGTCTGGCCCATGCGCTCGAGTTTGAGGCAAGGCAAGCAGGTTTCCGGATTACAAACTACGGTGAGTATCTCGATCATCATCCGCCGAAGATCGAGGTCGAGATTGATAACGGGCTGGAAGGTGAGGGGAGTTCGTGGAGTTGCGTGCACGGCGTCGGACGATGGGCGCGAGATTGTGGTTGTCACACGGGTGGTGAAGCTGGTTGGAACCAGGCGTGGCGAGCGCCGTTGCGCGCTGCGTTGAATTTTCTTCGTGACGATACGGCGATTAAGTTTGAAACGGTCGGCGGTGAGTTGTTGCGCGATCCGTGGGCGGCGCGAAACGATTACATTGCAGTTGTCCTCGACGAACGCGTGGCCGCGAGCCATTTTTGACTCGTCACGCCGTGGTCCATTGAATGCGGCGGAGGAGTCGCGTGTGTGAACTTGCTGGAGATGCAACGAAGCGCGCTGCTGATGTTCACGAGTTGCGGCTGGTTCTTTTCTGATCTTGCGGGTATCGAGACGATTCAGGTGATGCGATACGCCGCGCGAGTGATCGATTTGCAGGATCAACTCGGCCTCGATCCGCCGCGCAAACGATTTCTGGAGTTGATGGCTGAAGCAAAGAGCAACCAGCCTGAAAAGGGAAACGGCGCCGACATCTTTTTGCGTTTCGCTGAACAGCCCCTCGCAAAGACGCAAAGGCGCAAAGAAAGAGAACTATAAAGTGCCATCGAGCTTGGCGAACTCGATCTGCATCTTTTTGGCGAAGGACGCCACGAAGAGATCTACAAAAAGCTCGGCGCGCACGTCACGAAGATCGGCCGGACCAAAGGCGTCGCATTCGCCGTCTGGGCGCCGCACGCCGCGGGCGTCAGCGTAGTCGGCGACTTCAACGGTTGGGACGGCGCGTTCCATCAGATGCGAAAGCTCGGGAACTCCGGAGTTTGGGAGTTGTTCATTCCCAAACTCACCGCTGGCATCCTGTACAAGTTTGAAATCCGCCCGCACGCAAGGGGTGACAGTTCTTCAAAGCCGATCCTTACGCGCAGCACACCGAAGTCCCGCCAGACACTTCATCGATTGTTTACGCATCGAAGTACAAGTTTCGCGATGCGAAGTGGATGAAAAAACGTGCGCTGGCAGGGAACACTTCCGCAACCCGCTTTCGATCTACGAAGTTCACTTCGGTTCGTGGCGGCGAAAGTTCGAAGACGAGAACCGCCCGTTTACTTATCGCGAGATGGCGGAACCGCTCGCGAACTACGTTACGCAAATGGGCTTTACTCACGTCGAGTTTCTGCCGCTCAAAGAACATCCGTATGGTCCATCGTGGGGTTACCAGGTCACTTACTACTACGCGCCGTCCGCGCGTTACGGCGAGCCTGACGATCTGCGTTACCTGATCGACTACCTGCATCAACGCGGCATCGGCGTGATCATGGATTGGGTGCCGGCCCACTTTCCCAAAGACGCGTGGGCGCTCGGGCGTTTCGACGGTTCGGCTTTGTACGAGCATCTCGATCCGCGCAAAGGCGAGCATCCGGATTGGGGCACGTACATCTTCAACTACGGCCGCAATGAAGTGCGAAATTTTCTGGTCGCCAATGCGCTCTACTGGTTCAAGGAGTTTCACATCGACGGCCTGCGCGTGGATGCGGTGGCCTCGATGCTCTATCTCGATTACAGCCGCAAGGAAGGCGAGTGGGTTCCGAACAAGTTTGGCGGGCGCGAGAACCTCGAAGCGATCTAGTTTTTGAAGGAGTTGAATGAAGTTACTCATCGCGCGTGTCCCGGGATCATGATGATTGCGGAAGAGTCGACTGCATGGCCCGCGGTTAGTCATCCGATTTACGCGGGCGGACTCGGTTTCGATTTCAAGTGGAACATGGGTTGGATGCACGACACGCTCAAGTATTTCCAGACCGATCCGCTCTTCCGCGCCGGTAATCACAACGCGCTGACGTTTGGTCTGGTCTACGCGTGGAGCGAGAACTTCATCCTGCCGTTCTCACACGACGAAGTGGTCCACATGAAGGGTTCGTTGCTGAACAAGATGCCGGGCACGACGGAGCAGAAGTTCGCGACGCTGCGTGCGCTGTACGCTTACATGTGGGCGCATCCCGGGAAGAAGTTGTTGTTTATGGGTGGCGAGTTTGGGCAGTGGCGCGAGTGGACCGAAACCGAGAGTCTCGACTGGCACTTGTTGGAAGATTCTCTGCACGGCGGCGTTCAGAAGCTGGTGCGCGATCTAAATCGAGCTTTATGGACCAGAGAACGCGCTCTGGGAAGCTGATGGTGAAGCGGCGGGCTTTGAATGGATCGACGTCGACAACGCCGCGGAAAACATCGTCGCGTTTCTCCGTCGCTCGCCACAGACCGACCGCGAGATCGTCTGTGTTTGCAACTTTTCAGCAGTGCCCAAAAAGGATTACCGGCTCGACTTGCCGAAGAAGATCAAGTACAACGTCGTAGTCAACACTGATGCGAAAGTTTATGGCGGCGCCGGAAGCGATAGTGAGCTGAATGGCGATTTGATCGATCTTCCGCCGCTGAGCACGCTGTGGCTTGCGCCGCCGAAGCAATTAAAATCGTACCCGAACTCCTCAAAAGCGAATAAAATCAATTTCGGACGATCATTCTGTGCCCCTCCGTGGCCCCAGTATGTATGAGAAGTTCAATGAGATAGACGGTACACATCCCTGGCGAGACGTTAGCCCTGATGGTTATGTCGACTACCAGGCTCGCTATCGTCCGCATGGCCGTGTCCTTTATTTCAACTTTCCACTCGCCAAAGAGATGGGCCTGATCCCGCCGGACCATCCAGCCGGCATCAATAAAGATCTCGAACAGGTAATACTCAACACGTTCTCACTCCAGATCATCAACGAATACGATCTCGAACAAGGGAAGAAGTTTCCCCCGGAAACGATCAAGCCGCACCCGTTCATGGCGACGCGTTACCTGCAAACACAGCATCGCAACCGGCAAGGCAAAACGTCCGGCGACGGCAGGAGCATCTGGAATGGTTACATCCGGAGTGACAAGCTCGTTTTTGATATTTCGAGCCGCGGTACCGGCGCCACAATCCTGAGCCCCGGCGCGCAGGAGACTGATGGACCAGTCGCCAACCGGCGATGAAAGTCGTGGTTACTCGTCGGGCCTCGCGGATCTCGACGAGATGCTCGGCAGCGCCGTCATGTCGGAAATTTTTTATCGCCAGGGAATTCCTACGGAGCGTTGTCTCGCCGTGATCGGTTTTCCTGATACCTCGGCCATCGGAGTTCGCACAGCGCCTAATTTGATCAGACCAGCGCACATCTTTCGTTATCTCAAGCAGGGCCGTCACGAAGAGCTCAAAGCATCAGTCGACTACTTCATCGATCGAGAGATCGAAAACGGATTCTGGCAAATTCCATCCGAACCCGCCGAACGCTATGCAAAAGCGCTCGAATACTTCGCGCGTTCTTACGCAAAATTCGCCGCGCTGCTTGAAGAGGAGTACATCTTCAACTGGCTTTCATGGGACGGCGACAACATGCTCGCGAGCGGCGCGGTGCTTGATTACGGTTCGATCCGGCAGTTTGCCGCGAAACACGATAAGTACCGGTTCAAGGACGTCGATCGTTATTCGGCTTCTCTCGCGGAGCAACGCGGTTGGGCCAGAACGCTTGTCCAGGTTTTTGCGCAGGTGATGTCGTTTGTTCAGTCGGGTGTGAAAGAGAACCTGAACACTTTTCGAAATGTCGATTGTCTGCGCGTGTTTGACGAGGCCTTCGCAAAGGAAAGAGATCAACGCATGCTTTGGCGGATCGGTTTTACTCCAGAACAGATCGGCTACTTGATGAGCACCGCTCAGAAACAGATCAGAGACTTCGATCGGAGTTTGAGCTACTTCGAAGATCGCAAGGTCAAAAAAGGAATCGAAAAACTTCCCGACGGTTTTACTCACAATCCGGTCTTTTTGATCCGAAATTTACTGCGCTTACTGCCGGCCTACTATGTTGCCCAGACGATCAGCCGCGTGGACGACACGAGCGGCTACATGCCGGACGAAATTTTCTGCCGTATCATGGCTGCGTCGTATGTCGGGAAAAGTGATCTGCAACTCACGCCCGCGCGACTTTCGCACATAAACGAATTTCAGGAGTGTTACCTGCGACTGGTAGCGGCGCTCGGTGGTCCATTCGATCTGGTTTTAAAGACGCTCCAGGAGCGAGCGGCAATCATCAATCACCGCCATCGAATTACGGGCGACGCCGTGACGTGGATCATCGAAGAAGTGATTGCGATGAAGGGCAAGATCCGGACTGACGGATTACAGGAGGCAATCGACGCCTTTATCGACTCGCAGGTTCTGATCCCCGGAAAGTGGCAACCGGTGCCGCCGGAGAAACTAAAGTCAAACACCTTGAAGTCGCAGTTGCTGCAAAAAATCCAGCAGAACCTGGAGACGTACAAAGAATCAATTTAAGGCGTGCTTTGTACTAAGTGGTTTGGCTTGAAGGGTCTGTTTTGGCAGTGCTCCGGAGGAGCGCGATGTTTATAGCCCTGAAATTCAATAGCCGTGCGCTTCAGCGGAGCGCAATGTGCTTTGTGGGTTGACTTTACATGCCGCTCCTGACGGAGCGGGGTAGATTAGTAATTTTATGTTCTATAAACATGTTGCTCCTCCGGAGCAAGAACCTGGAGACTTACAAGGATCGATCGAAGGCATGATCAATTGGGCAGACATTCGCGCGCAGTTTCCGGTAATGGAAAATATCGTTTATCTCAACACGGCCGCCGCTGGACCATTGGCGCGGTCGACGGCAAAAGCGGGGGCGCTTTTTTACGAGCAGATGATGAGCGAAGGCGATGTTCACTGGGATGAATGGCTGGCGAGGCGCGAACAGGTGCGCGCGCGCGTCGCGTCGTTTATAAATGCCGAACCGGAAGAGATCGGGTTTACCATCAACACGTCGAGTGGGATGAATCTCATCATCGATGCACTCGAAAAACACGGCGAGGTGGTCTCGTGTGACCTGGAGTTTCCCGTCACGACGATACCGTGGATGCATCGTCGCATTCCGGTGCACCTGGTGAAGTCGGTTGAGGGAGTTGTGCGTGCTGAAGATCTGCGTGCGGCAATGAACACGCGGACGGGAATTTTATCCCTCAGCTACGTGCAGTATTCGAATGGGTTTCGATCCGACCTGGAAGAGCTTGGCAGTATTAAAGGCGCGCACGCATTTGTAGTGAACGCGAGTCAGGCCGCAGGAGCTTTGGAGATCGACGTGAAACGCATGAAGATCGACGCGCTTTGCTCGACCGGGCATAAGTGGATGCTGTCCGGATATGGCTCCGGTTTTGTGTACATCAATAAAGAGCTTTTGGCGCGGTCGCAACCGCGATCGATCGGCTGGTTGAGTGTTCGAGATCCTTATTCCGGCACAAACAACGAAGTGCATCTGTTGCACGACGTCGCGTCGCGGGCCGAGAAAGGCTGTCCGCATTTCGCCGGGATATTTGCGTTGAGTGCGTCGATAGAAATGATGCAATCGATCGGTGTGAAGAATATCGAAACACGCGCGCTCGAGTTGAATCGTTATTTAACTTCGCGACTTAGTGAGGCTGGTTGGAAAGTCTTATCGCCGCTCGGCCATGAGAGATTTCGCTCAGCGGAGACGCTCGTCGCCGCGGATAACCCGGCGCAAGTCGTCAAACAACTGGCTGAACAAAAGATCCTCGTCACCGAGAAGCCCGAAGGCTTTCGCGTCGCTACAGACTTTTTCAACAACGAAGACGATATAGAAAACCTGGTCCACGCCCTACATCGGCTTCGCTGATCCCACTACTTCTTTTTCGCCTCTGGTTTTCGGTGCGAAGTTACGGTGTGCCAGCGCCACAAACTTCTGCATGATGGGCGAATCATAACCGTTGCTCAATTGCGCGATTCCCAGTTCCCAGTTGATCTCCGCGCCTTCAATCCACCAGCGTATCAACTTTCCCTTTTCAACTTCTTCCTTCACTGACTGCAAAGGCACGATGCCAACGCCCATGTCCTCTTCCACCATCCGGCGGATCGCCTGCTGCCGGCTGAGTTCCATTGCCACGCGCAACGTCACGCCCGCTTGGGCAAAAAACTGATCGATCAGCCTGCGCGTATTGCCGCCGCGCTCTCCGAGTATCAAACGTTCACCCGCAAGTGTGTAGGCGCTGATCGTGCGCTGCTTCGCCAGCTTGTGCTGCGGTGAAGCAATCGCGACGAGTTGATCCTCACTCAGTCTTTCAGTCTTTATTCCACGAACATCCACCGGGAGCGAAACAAAAGCGACGTCCACCTCGCCCGCGAGAATTTGATCGACCAGGACTTCGCTGGTTCCGGACGTCACCGAGATCTCGGCTGCGGGATGTTGCTTGCGCAGCTCTTTCAAAATTGACGGTAACTGTTCGGTAAGGACCATGGCCGAGGCGCTGCCGATTCGCAGTCGACCTCGCTCGGCGCCGGCAAGTTCAGCGATCTCGTCGAGGGCTGCATCATGCTCGCGCAGGATGTGCCGCGCGCGGCGTAAAAGTTGTTCGCCGGCTTCCGTCAAAATCACGTGACGCGGCGCGCGTACGAACACCTTCGCGCCAATTTCGGTTTCCAATTGTCGTATCTGCATGCTGATTGCGGCCTGCGTAACGTGTACACGCAAGGCGCCCGCAGTGAAGGTTCCCGATTCCGCGATGGCCACAAAAGCCCTTAATTGTCGAATTTCCACAACAAGCTCCCGATATCAAGATGGATTATCGTAATAATAAAATCTTTTAGTTTCCATTATAAATCAGCGGCCCATAGAATAATCAATAATGTTGATGAGACAGGTTTTTACTATGCCTGGGCCCGAACTGTGACCACCGAGCGACGAACAGCAGATCTCTCTCCAGCCCGGCGCTTGCACACGCAAAACTCAGTTGTAGGTGTCGATGGCGGCGGTACCAAGACCGAAGCCGTCATTATGGACGCACAACAACGGGTGATCGGCGAGGGTCTGTCTGGTCCTTCGAACCCTTTGCGAGTCGGCATCGCGGGAGCGGCGGCGGCGGTTCGCGAAGCGATTGACAGTGCCTGTGCGGCGGCGAAACTCAGGCGCGGAGATCTCAGCGGCGCCCAGATCGGTCTTGCGGGCGCGCGTCGCAGAGAGTTGCGGGAGCGCATGCGCGAGACGCTCATGCCGCTCGGTATTGGTGAAATCGAAGTCGTCACCGACGCAAATATCGCGTTGTATGGAGCAACTGACGGCGCGCCAGGCCTCGTAGTGATTGCAGGCACGGGTTCGATCTGTTGCGGCATCAACGCACGTGGCAAGCGCTCGTGCGCCGGAGGCTGGGGACCAATCGCCGGAGATGAAGGCGGCGGTGCGTGGCTGGCCCGGCGCGCGCTCCGCGCGGTTGCACATGCGTTTGACGGGCGTGGTCCCCAAACGGCCCTGACCGATTTAGCCTGCGGTTACTTTCACGTCACGAGCCCGGACGATCTAACCACCGCCATCTACGCTCCGACAATTACCAACGAATGGTTGGCAGGGTTTGGTCGCGACGTGGTAAACGCAGCAAAAGAGAGCGATCCGGTGGCTCTTCAGATCGTTGCGGATGGTGGAACGGAGCTTGGGTTCGCGGCGGTGGCCGTGATTCGACACTTGCAGATGGAGCGCGAACGTTTTCAGATCGCATACGTTGGCGGCGTGTTTCGTGCAGCCGGCGACTTGATGCTCGACACGCTTCGCGCGGAGGTGAGGAAGGTCGCGCCGCGCGCATTCTTTGAGCCGCCTCGTTTCGCTCCCGCCGTTGCTGCCGCTAGAATGGCGCGTGAACGTATCAACCATGTCGCTCTCGCAGTTTGATTCCCCGCCCAAGATGACTGAAACCGCGCTTCCAATCACCGAACAAGAGAACCCTCGTTCACAAAATCTTAGTTCTCAATCAACCGCGGAAATAATCGCCTTAATGAACGACGAAGACGCTCTCGTCGCCGCGGCGGTCAAGCGCGTTCTCGGCGACGTCGCGCGAGCGGTTGATGAAACTGTAGCGAGGCTCGAGAAAGGCGGGAGGCTTTTTTACACCGGCACGGGAACTTCGGGTCGATTGGGTGTGCTCGACGCTTCGGAGTGTCCGCCAACTTTCGGCGTCTCTCCGGAGCTGGTCCAGGCCGTGATCGCCGGCGGGTATGACGCTTGTCATCGTGCGGTCGAGGCTTCGGAAGACAACGCGCAGGCGGGCAGCGACGACTTGAAGCAACGAGGGTTTGCGGCAGGCGACGTCCTGGTTGGAATCGCGGCTTCGGGCCGTACTCCTTATACTGTCGGCGCCGTAAAGTACGCGCGTTCGATCGGAGCTTTTACCATTGCCCTGACATGTGTTCCCGGATCGCCGATCACAGATGCAGCCGAACTGAGCATCCTTCCGGTAGTTGGACCGGAAGTAGTAACCGGCTCCAGCAGGCTAAAGGCCGGCACGGCGCAGAAGATGGTTTTGAACATGATCTCGACGGCGACGATGGTCCGTCTTGGTTACGTGAGCGGCAACCGCATGTCGAACCTGCAAGCGCGCAACATAAAACTGCGCGACCGCGCCGTCCGCATCGTAGTCGCCGAAACCGGCCTGGACCATGCGGCAGCAGAAAAAGCACTGGAAGCAGCGAATTGGAACTTGCGGATCGTGCTGGGGAAGCGAGCATAAATCTTACTCGCAAAGACGCAAAGAAGATGCAAGAAAAACTTTGCGTCTTTGCGTCTTTGCGAGGAAAGACTATCCAAATAAATGAAAGCTCTCGATCTAATTATCATCTTCGGCTACCTGATCGGGATTGTTCTGTTCGGCGCCTGGTTTGGCCGTAAACAAAAAACCACCAGCGACTACTTCCTCGGCGATCGTTCCGTGCCCTGGTGGGCCGTGGCCTTTTCGATCGTCGCTACCGAAACCTCCACGATCACGTTTATCTCCGTACCTGGTATCGCCTTCGCCCGTGGCGGAAACTTTCAGTTTCTCCAGTTGGTATTCGGCTATCTGCTCGGGCGAGTCGTGATTTCGCTGCTTTTTATACCTTCCTACTTTCGCGGCGAACTGCTGACGGTTTACCAGCTTCTGCACCAGCGTTTCGGCGAAAAGATAAAGATGATCGCCGCTTCACTCTTCGTCGTGATGCGCAACATCGCCGACGGGATCCGGCTACTGCTCACCGCGATTGTGCTCGCCGCTGTCTATGCCGCGTTCCAGCCGGCCGCCAATCCCGAGATCATAATCGTCGGCTCGATCGTGCTCCTTGGCCTGGCGATGATCATCTTTACCTATTTCGGCGGCATACAAGCCGTGATCTGGGTTGAAGTGGTCCAACTTGGAATTTATATCGCCGGCGCAATCGCGGCCGGGATTGTGCTGATTAATTCCATCGACGGCGGGTTCAGCACCGCGAGCTCTTTGGCAACTCAGTTTGGCAAGTATTCTCTCTTTGACTTTACCCTCGACCACACGCGGACATTCACGTTCTGGTCGGGACTGATCGGCGGGTGCTTCCTGACGATGAGCACACACGGCACTGATCAGTATCTCGTGCAGCGTTATCTCTGCACTGATCGGCCGCGTAAAGCGATCGTCGCTTTAATGACGAGTGGCGCGATCGTGCTGGCGCAGTTCATCGGGTTTCTGTTTATCGGCATACTCCTGTTTGCGTTTTATCACCCGTTCACCGATCCCGGTTATGTAGCCGCGGCTGCGACGGCGTTTCCATTCACCGGCGGCGACCGTGTATTTCCCGATTTCATTACGAAGTACATGCCCACCGGTTTATCGGGTCTGGTGGTGGCGGCGATCTTTGCCGCCGCATTGTCTTCGTCACTGAATGCAATCGCGGCAACTGCCGTCAACGATCTTTACAAACCATTTCGCCCCGACCGTGATGACAAGCACTACTTGAAGGTTTCACACTTACTAACGTTGATCTGGGGCGTGGTTCAGATCGGCGTGGCCATCGCAGTGCGCAATCAATCAGGATCCGCCTTGAGCCAGGCACTCTCGATCTCATCTCTGATCAATGGCCCAATACTCGGCGTGTTTCTGGTGGGCACGTTTCTGCGCCGCGTCAGTCAGACGCCTGCTTTGATCGGCATGCTGGTGAGTCTCGGTTTGATGTTGTACGTGTTTCTGGCGACGAGGATTGCGTGGACGTGGTACGTGCTGCTGGGGAGTTTTATAACTTTTGTAGTTTCATGGATTGCAAGTTTTGCTTTCCCCGCGACGGTGGAGAAGGGCGTATATCAAAAAGAGGAAAGATCCGCATGATGCCCAAGTTTAATCGTTACTTTTCAGCAGCCCTGATCCTGCTTTTGCTCGTGCTGGCCGCCCTCCCGGTCATGCCGCAGTCGCAGATCAAGATCCGTCCGTTCAAGCGTGATCCATCCTCCAAAGCCTTGAAGTGGGCCAACGAAGAGATGCGCAAAATGACGCTGGAAGAGAAGATTGGTCAACTGATTTCGGTGGGCGTCAATGCGACTTTTCTTAACCAGGATTCCGAAGCCTTTCGCGCGTTGAAGCATCACATCGAAGACAACAAAGTCGGCGGCATCATTCTGTTTCGCGGACCGGTTTACGAGTCAGTGATTCTGGTGAACCGGATGCAGCAACTGGCTCGCTATCCTTTGCTCATCTCTGCTGATCTGGAGTCGGGAGCGGGGATGCGTTTTGAAGACACCGTCAACTTTCCCTGGAACATGGCGGTCGGAGCCACCGGCAATCCCGAATACGCACGCCGCCAGGGTGAAATAACCGCGCGTGAGGCGCGCGCACTCGGCGTGCACCAGATCTATGCGCCCGTCGTCGACGTGAACAACAACGCCGCGAATCCCGTGATCAATGTTCGTTCGTACGGAGAAGATCCGGCTGCTGTCGCACGTTTCGCCGCCGCTTTCACCGAAGGAGCGCAGGCCGCCGGCGCGATCGCGACTGCAAAACATTTTCCCGGACATGGCGACACTGCGGTCGATTCACATCGCGGCCTGCCCGAGATCAACGTCGGACGCGAACGCCTGAACACGATTGAGTTTGTTCCGTTTCAGGCGGCGATAAACGCCGGCGTCGCGTCCGTGATGACGGGCCATATCGGTCTCCCGCAGATCGATGCGACGAGTGTCAAACCACTCCCGCGCTCCGTCAAAGGCAAACCAACCGATACCGACGAAGCCGGCGAGATCATCGAAGAGAAGGGAAGCATGCCCGCGACGATGTCGCCGGTGCTGGGCCGCATCCTTCGAAATGATCTCAAGTTCACGGGCATGATCGTGACTGACGCGCTGAGTATGAGTGGATTGACGATCTATTTCACTCAGGAAGAGGCAGCGGTTCGAGCGCTCGAAGCAGGCGCGGACATGTTGCTCAAACCCGCGGACGTCGATGCTTCGTTTCGCGGCGTGCGCGAGGCGGTGAAGAGCGGACGCATCACGGAACAGCGCGTCGAGGAGTCAGCGCGCCGGATCATGGCGGCGAAATACGATCTCGGTCTGGTGGAACAGCGCATCACGCCGGTGGACGCGATCGATCGCATCGTCGGCAGTAAAGACGTCGTTCAGCTCGCCGGCGAGATCGCCGAACATGCCGTTACGCTTGTTCGTGACGAAGACAAGCGCGTGCCTTTGCAGAATCTCAAGGCTGATGCGCGCATATTTAATTTGGCGGTGACAAACGGCGAAGACCGCAATTGGATTGCAAACGCATTTGTTGCCCGGCTCGATCGCGGCGGAGTGAAAGTTGAAACCATGGTGCTGGATGAACGCTCGACCGAGCAGGACGCGCAGAAAGCGATCGAGCGCGCGAAGTCGGCTGACCTGGTGCTGGCTTCTTTATATGGGCGCGTGCGTTCCGGGCAGGCGTTAAGTGTCGGCATTCCGGAATCTGGCGCGCGGGCGTTGTCGGCTTTGATCGAAGCGAAGACGCCAATCGTCGGGATCAGTTTTGGCAATCCATATTTACTGCAAAACTTTCCCGGACTGAGAACTTATCTGGTGGCTTACGGCGATATGCCGAGCTTGCAGCAAGCGGTCGCGCGCGCGTTGCTCGGCGAGATCGACGTGGTGGGCAAGCTTCCGATTTCGTTGCCGGGTTTGTATCCGCGCGGGACCGGGATCCAGGTTAAGAAAGTAAAATAGACAATAATGCGTCTCCTTGGAGTGCGGCGGCCTGACGCCGCTATGGCCTCGATCAAGCCTGATCGATTACAAAGCGGCGTCAGGCCGCCGCACTCCAAGGAGACGCCTTTGCGACAATCACAAACAATGCGCCTCTTAAAAAGACAAACCATCTCAATCACGCTGCTCTTCGCGCTGCTCGCGCAAACGGCGTTGGCCCAGCTTTCTTACGCGAAGCCTGAATCAGTTTCAGTTTCATCAGCCCAACTGGCGCAGATGGATAACGCCATCGCCACCGAGATCGCCAACAAGCGTTTGCCGGGCGCCGTCGTCCTCGTCGGACGCAAAGGCAAGATCGTTTGGAACAAGAGTTATGGCGATCGCACAGTCGATCCGGTGCGTGAACCGATGACGGACGACACGATTTTCGATCTCGCAAGCCTGACGAAAGTCGTCGCCACCGCGACCAGCATCATGATTCTCGTCGAACGAGGCAAACTCCGTTTGACCGATCCGGTTTCAGTTCACATTCCCCAACTCAAAGGCGAGGGAAGAGATCGAATCACGATCGAACAACTTCTCACGCACGTCTCCGGTTACGCACCGGACTTCGATCTGAGAGAGCGTTGGACCGGTTACGACGAAGCGATGAAAAGACTCGTCGCCGAACCGCTGCGCAATCCGCCCGGAAGTCGTTTTACTTACAGCGACATCGGATTCATCACCCTCGGCGAGATCGTCGCTCGTGCCGGCGGAATGCCGCTCGATCAGTTTGCGCAGAAGAACATCTTTGGACCACTCCGCATGACCAACACGGGCTTTCGACCCGCGGATAGTTTGAAAGCGCGAATTGCTCCCACCGAAAAACGTCGTGGCCAGCTTAGTTATCTCGGCGACACCGCGACAAACATTGGCGCCGAAGGTGAGCAATGGTTGCGCGGCGCGGTCCACGATCCAACGTCTTACCGCATGAACGGAGTTGCCGGACATGCCGGACTTTTCGCCACCGCGGCGGATCTCGCGATCTATTGCCAGATGATCCTGAATGGCGGTTCGCTCGGCAACGTGCGCATTCTTGGACCAATGAGCGTTGCGGAGATGACTCGGCCACGCGTTGTTACGAGCAGCGGCGGCACGCGCGGTCTCGGTTGGGACATCAACACGACTTTCTCGACCAATCGCGGCGATCTGTTTCCGCTCGGTTCGTTTGGTCACACCGGTTTCACCGGCACCTCGATGTGGCTCGATCCGGCGAGCGAGATGTTTATCGTGTTTCTGAGCAATCGCGTGCATCCTGATGGCAAAGGCGATGTTGGACCACTGCGCGGACGTGTTGCATCGATAGTTGCCGGCGCGGTGACGGATACAACGGCTGTCGAACGCGCGCGCGCGCAGTCTGCAAACTATTACACCGAAGTCGTCAAAAGCCTGCAGCAGTTTCCTTTTCGCAGCGAGGGAAGCTCGACAAAGGTTTTGACGGGAATCGACGTGCTCGAGCGCGACAACTTCAAGCAACTCGCGGGGATGCGGATCGGCCTCGTTACAAATCATACGGGTCGCAATCGTGAAGGACGGCAGACGATCGACGTGCTCAGCAAAGCGCCCGGCGTGAAGCTCGTCGCACTCTTCTCGCCCGAACACGGAATCCGCGGTCTCGCCGACGAGAACATTTCAGATTCAAAAGACGAGACCACGGGCCTGCCGATCTATTCTCTTTACGGTGAAACACGGCGGCCCAAACCCGAGCAGCTCAAGGATCTCGATGCGCTCGTTTATGACATTCAGGACGTCGGCGCGCGCTTTTACACTTACATCTCAACGCTCGGACACATTCTGGAAGAGGGCGCAAAGGCGAAGCTGCCCGTATTTGTTCTCGATCGCCCAAACCCGATCGGCGGCGTCGACGTCGAAGGCCCGATTGCCGACGGCGATAAGCTTTCGTTCATTTCGTATCACACGATTCCGACGCGTCACGGGCTGACGATTGGGGAGTTGGGCCAGCTATTCAACAAGCAACGAAAGATCGGCGCTGACCTGCGCGTGATCAAGATGGAAGGCTGGCGTCGCGCGATGTGGTTTGACGAAACGAATCTCACGTGGATCAATCCGTCGCCGAATATGCGGAGTTTGACTGAAGCCACGCTTTATCCGGGCGTTGGCCTCCTGGAGACAACAAATGTTTCGGTCGGACGCGGCACTGACACGCCGTTTGAGATCGTCGGCGCGCCATGGATCCAGGGAGAGAAGCTGGCAGAGCATTTGAATTTACGTGGCCTGCCGGGTGTGAGATTTGTGCCCGTGCGATTTACGCCGAAGGCTTCGGTCTTCAGGGACGAGGAGTGTGGTGGCGTGAATATCATCATTACGGATCGCTCGGCCTTTCGGCCCTTGCTTACCGGGATTGAAATGGCGCTCGCGTTGAGGAAGTTGTATCCGAATGACTGGAATATCGATAAGTACCTGCGACTGCTGGTGAACGCCGATACCCTCGAGCGCGTGAAACGCGGCGAGAGCGCGAGAGATATCGTTGCGTCCTGGAATGCCGGGTTGCAGGAGTTTCGGAAGGCCCGCGCGGAGGTTCTGCTCTACAACTAATTTCCTCGCAAAGGCGCAAAGGCGCAAAGGAGAGCTTAGGTTCTTAACTTTGCGTCTTTGCGCCTTTGCGAGGAAAACTCGCCCGCATCCATTTGCGCACGGAAGTTGATGAGAAACACTTCTTCTGCGTATTTGAAACTCTTCAATCGTAAATCACACGCTCTTTAAATACTCTCCCCAGCGACCAGCAAGAAATGCCATCGACGAAACGTTCCGGGAGCTAATAACCGGGATTCGATCGGCGGCGTGAAAAGTTCAAAGGTTCGCTATACAATCAGCGCAATCGACTGATGTTCGACGACATTGCCTGAATCCAACTCAGGATTGTGACTAAAACTTTCGCTAGCCCTCTCATTCTCACTGTAAAGGATGACGTCGTCACAATCAGCGCGTCGCCGCGTAGGAGCGAAATCGTTTATAGAACGTAAACAGGAAACGATCCGAAGAATCAACCGCTTCGCTCGCAAGCGCAACACGTCGTGCGCCTGTGGAAACTCTCAAGCGCGGCGGTTTCAGTTTCAACGCGTCCGTCTTTCCACAACGTAAGCCGTACCTTTAATGCTCCCGCTGAACCAGCCACACGATCGAGAGTTGTATTAATCTCGTCTTCACTAAACACAAACCCGAAATACTCAGCCGACTTTCTGAATCTCTCAAGATGCCGCTCCAGTAAAAAGTAACGCCCATCTCCAGCAGGATCGATTCAAACAACTGAAACGCCGCCCCCGAGCTATGCAGGAAACGACTCTTCACCCGTATTCGCAAAGACCTCGATATCAGCGATTCTTATGAAAAGGATAAAAATCTTTAGCTACCATTATTCCTGAAGCGATATATAATCCGTCTGAAATTTCGTAGTTCAACCCTTACTTCAAAACCAACCTTAAGCTGAGAGGCCCCGGCGATCTGTGCCCGGTTCGAATCTCAGGATGAGAGGATGAAATGAGAAAACCACTTCTGGCGTTTCTGCTCTTAACCTTATGTCTCATTGCGGTTGCAAACGGACAGGGCACAGCTTCGCGCGTAACCGGTACCGTCCTCGACGAAAAAGGATCGGTGGTTCCGGGTGCGATGGTCACGCTTACTAACGAAGCCACTCAATCCACGTTGACGGCCGAGACGGGCACCAGCGGCACCTACGTCTTCGATTCGATCCAGGCGGGCAAGTATACGGTGTCGGTAGAGAAGCAAGGGTTCAAGAGAGCAGTCTCGATCGGCAACACCGCGAACGTAAATCAACCCGTCACGATCGACTTCACCCTCGAAGTCGGCGCGCTCGCCGAAACCGTGCAGATTGTCAGCTCGGGGGAGGCGGTCCAGACCAGCAGCTCCGGAAATTTCGGCAACACGGTTGAGACACGCACCCTCCTGACTTTGCCCATCGTCGGTAACCGTGGTCGCAACCCGCTCGAGTTCATCAACTTTCAGCCCGGCGTCGTGACCGGCTCAAACACCGGCGGCGGTATTCACGTACACGGCTCGCGCGATCGTGCTTTCAATTTCACGCTCGACGGCATCGACATCAACGAGACGAGCGCGGGTGGTTCAAATTTCACTCCGATTCGCACCAACCCCGATTCGCTGAACGAGTTTCAGGTCGTGACCGGCAACTTTACCGCGGATCTCGGTCGCAGCAGCGGCGCGCAAGTCACACTCGTCACCAAGTCGGGCACCAACGATTTTCATGGTTCGTTGTTTGAGTTCTATCAAACGCCGCGTTTCCACGCGAACGAATACAACAACACCATCAACAAGGCTCAGCGCCCGCAGTTTGTCCAACACATCTTCGGCGGCTCGATTGGCGGCCCGGTTTTCCTGCCGCGCTTCGGCGAGGGTGGTTCAACTCATTACAACGGCAAGAACAAAACTTTCTTCTTCGCCAATCTGCAACTGCTGCGCACGAAGCAGAGCTTCTTCGTCAATCGCACCGTCTACACACAGCAGGCGCGCAACGGCATCTTCCGCTACGTGCAGGGCGGCATAAATCGCAACGCCACGCAGACTAACCCCTCGGTCGATGCCAACGGCAACCCGTTGCCCGGTCTGACTATCGGCACTTACAACGTCTTCCCGAATCCGCTCGGGCTTGGACCGGATCCAACCACGAGTTTCATCATCGGGGTTACACCGTTGCCGAATAACTTCAGTGTCGGCGATGGACTCAACGTCGGTGGATTCAGTTTTGTCGCGCCGCAGACCGAACGGCAGTACGACTTCACCACCAAGATCGATCACTACTTCAACGACCGCCACTCGATGTACGTGCGTTGGGCGCATGGCGCACAGAACACGCTCGGCGATAACGCGAACGGCGGGTTGCAGAAGTTTCCCGGCATTCCAAACTTTGTCGATACTTATCGCACGCCACGAAATCTCGCGGTGAACTATCGCTGGACCGTGTCACCAAACGTCGTCAACGAATTCGTCGCCGGCTTCAACCGCTTCACCTTCAGTTTCAACAATCCGGATCCGAGAGAGAATCCGCCGGTCATTCTCAACGTGCCCAACGATCCGCTCAACCTTGAAGAACCCGTCAACAACCTGCGCACGATCACCACCTGGCAGTTTGTGGATAACGTTTCAGTCATCCACAACGCGCACGTGTTCAAGTTTGGAACCAACCTTCGTTTCCAGAAGCACGTCGACGACCGCAGTTCGGTGGCGGGCGTATTGACGAGGGAGAGAATCTTTCTGGGTACTGCTCAAAATCCGGTCCCTTCGAGTTTTAGAACAGGCACAACAAACACACTCGTGCCCGGAATCAACGCGGCGGATCGCAGTCGTCTCGACAGCACCATCAACGATCTGCTCGGACGCGTCGGCACGATCAACCAGGCCTTCGTCGCGATTGACGACAACACTTTCGGCCCAGGCCGGACGCGTTTCAATTACGAGGCGCACTATCCCGAGTACGACTTCTTTGGCCAGGACACGTGGAAGATCGCGCCCAACTTCACGCTCGATTTTGGTCTGCGCTGGGAGATGCGCTTGTCGCCCCGCGCGCCGGAGAACATCGTGCTGCGGCCCGAACAGCGGCTTGCTTTGGGTGAGCCGGCTACAAACTCATTCAAGTTTGGCGAAGGAAAGTTGTATGACGATTCCTTGTTCCAGTTTGCGCCGACAGTCGGTATTGCCTGGGATCCGAAGGGCGATGGCAAGACCTCGATTCGCGCAAATTACCGCCTCGCTTACGATCGGACCAACACGTTCGTGTTCTCGTCGTTCATCTTCCAGAGCGCGCCGGGTTTGACGCGCGCAGTCACAAACAACTCGTTTGGAAACAGCGGTGGTCTGTTGCGACAGGGCGTTCCGGTGCTCACCTCCAACGACGTCACGCCGTTGCAGTTTCGTCAGCCGACCGCGTTTTCAGTTAACTCGCTCAACGTAGTCGATCCCGAACTCGAATATCCGCGAACGCACCAGTATTCGGTCAGTTTTCAACGCGAGATCGGATGGAAGAATGTTTTGGAAATCAATTACATCGGACGCCAGGGACGCAACCTCTTCGGCGGTTACGATGTGAACCAGGTCGACTTCAGGAACAACGCATTTCTCGCGGACTTCGAGCAGTTAAGGACCACGGGTAACAGCCCGCGCATCAATCAACTGCTTGCGGGACACTCGGGTCTCCAGGTCTTTAACGGCGTTCGTGAAAACGGTTCGCAGTTCCTGCTGCGCCAGACACTCGCGGGCCAGGTGCGTCTGCCGAATGGATCTCTGACGTCTGGTCTGGTCGCCGGCGGCAGCGTGGCCCAGGCGGCATTCATTATTGCGCAAAGCACGCAGGGAACGTTTACCGGGCAACCTGGCGCCGTGACGCTTACTACAAACGGATTCAGTCCGTTCTACTTCCAACCATATCCACAGTTCACCGGCGCGGTAAACGTGATCGACAGCAACGATCGATCGCGTTACAACGCGCTCGAAATCCAGGTGAGCCGCCGCGCTTCAAAAGGACTCGCGTTTCAGGCGAGCTATACGCTTGCGAAGTCTGAAGACACGCGCTCCTTCGATCCAGCTTTGACGCTTTTGACGAGGGGCGGCGCGACCGGACAGTCAGCAGCCAACACTCCGTTTGACATCAACGATCGCGACTTGAACTACGCGCGATCTGATTTCGACCGGCGGCATGCAATCCAGGGTTACGTGGTTTACGAACTTCCGATCGGGAAGGGAAGACGTTGGGGCAGTGATTGGGGTCGAACCACTGACTTCCTGCTCGGCGGTTTCAACATCGCAGGCGTTATGCGCAGGTATTCGGGGCGGCCGTTCACGGTCTTTGGCGGTTCGAACACGCTTTCGCAAGTGGTGTTCACGCCTGCGAGCTGCAACGATTGCACTTCTGACCTCGGCAGCACTACGATTGAAAACGGTCAGAATGTTTTCTTTACTGCCGAACAGCGTGCGAGGTTCTTCGTGCCCGCTGCAGGTGAGGCGAGCAATGTTGGCCGCAACTTCTTCGATGGACCGGCGTTCTTCAATCTCGATCTCACTGTGGGCAAACGCTTCCGGTTCAGCGAAGCGAAGGATCTCGAGATTCGGGTCGAAACCCAGAACGTAACCAACACGCCGTCGTTTGCAGTTCCGGATGCAAACTTGGTGCTGACCACGGTTCGTTCGGCCAGATTCTTGGAAACACAACCAGCACTTCGAGAAAGGTACAATTCGTAGCGAAGTTCAACTTCTAAATGAGCCACGAGACGGCACAAAAAGCACAAAGAGCACATAGACCGGCTGTTCTTGTTTATGTGTTTCTTTGTGCGTTTTTATGCTGTGGCTGGATTCTGTTCACACGACTGCGCGCCGGCGCGCAGGCTCCCGCGCCTCCCTACGATCTCCTCATCGCTAACGCTCGCATTGTCGACGGTAGCGGCAATCCGTGGTTTCGCGCCGACGTCGCGATCAAAAATGGCCGCATCGCACGCATCGGCCGGATTGGACCAGAGACAGCCGCACAGACAATCGACGCCCGGGGACAAATACTTGCTCCCGGGTTTATTGATGTCCACACCCACGTCGAATCGATCTACAACCAACCTGCCGCGGAAAATTTCGTGCGTATGGGTGTAACGACACTCGTCACCGGAAACTGCGGTTCTTCCACTACGGAAGTTGCCGAGTTTCTGGGCCGCATAAATGCAAAGCCGCTGGCGGTAAATCTGGCAACGCTCATCGCGCATGGTTCAGTGCGTCGCAAAGCGATGGGGCTCGACGATCGCGCGCCCAGTCCCGAAGAGCTCCGGCAGATGGAGAGTCTCGTCGAGCAGGGTATGAAAGACGGCGCCGTCGGATTCTCAACCGGGCTGATTTACGTTCCCGGAACTTACGCGAAAACTGACGAGGTCGTGTCCCTTGCGCGCGTCGCGGCGAAATACGGTGGTCTATACGCGACGCACATGCGCAGCGAGGGCGATAAAGTAGCTGATGCGATTCGCGAGAGTATTCAAATTGGTGAACAGGCGGGACTGCCGGTAGAGATTTCTCACTTCAAGATCAGCAACAAGAAACTCTGGGGGCAGAGTCCGATGACGCTCGGTCTCGTGCGTGAAGCGCGTGCCCGTGGTCTTGCGGTAACTGTCGATCAGTATGCTTACACCGCGAGTTCCACGTCGCTCGAGTCTCGTTTGCCGTCATGGCTGCGAGCAGGCGGTCTCGACGAGGCGAAGAAGCGCCTCGCTGATAAAGCTACTCGCGAACGCGTCATCGACGAAACAAAAGAGACCCTGAAAAAGAGCGGCTTCAAAGACTACTCGTTTGCCGTAGTCGCTTCGTATGGACCAGACAAGTCGTTCAACGGTAAGTCCATTGCCGAGATCACGAAGCTCGTACGGAAGAAGAGCGACGTCACCAGCCAGATCGAGCAGATGCTCGAGATGTATGAGACCGGTGGCGCCGCCATGATCTACCACGGCATGGGTGAAGACGACGTGAAGCGGATCATGCAGGAGCCGTTCACGATGATCGCTTCCGATAGCGGTGTGCGTCAGGTGGACGAGAGTGTTCCGCACCCGCGCGGTTACGGTAATAACGCGCGAGTGCTCGGACGCTACGTTCGAGAGTTGAAACTGATCTCGCTCGAGGATGCGATCAGAAAAATGACTTCGCTGCCGGCGCAGACGTTTGGCTTTCGCGATCGCGGCTTGATTCGCGAGGGTTTTGCGGCTGACATCGTGATCTTCGACGAAAACACGATTAACGATCAGGCCACGTTCGAGAAGCCACACCAGTATCCAGTTGGTCTCAGCTACGTAATCGTCAACGGAGCGCCAGTGCTCGTGAACTCGCAAATGACGGAAACACGTCCCGGAGTCGCATTGCGTGGCTCGGGATTTAATCCGCAACTCGGACACCTTGGAGTGCGGCGGCCCGGCGCCGCTTTGTAATTTGATCTCGCGATCGAAGACTAAAGCGGCGCCAGGCCGCCGCACTCCAAGGTCCTAAATATCAGGAGGAACACCATGTTTGACCTTAAACCCGACCGCCGCTTTTTGTTTCTCACCATCTTGTGCGTCATGACTCTGTTGGTCCTGTCGTCGGCAACGTTTGCCCAGACAGTTACCGGAACCATGCGAGGCACGGTGACGGATTCGAGCGGCGCCGTTGTTCCCGGCGCGGACGTCGTCATTCGCAACGTCGATACCGGACAGGAGCGCAACCTAAAGACGGGGGGCGACGGCGTCTACATCGCGCCATTTCTTCCCTTGGGTCGCTACACGGTGACGGCTGCAAACGCCGGGTTTAATAAGGTCGCTCAGGAAAACATCGAGATCACACTCAACCAGACCCGGGTGATTGATTTCTCGCTCACGCCAAGCTCGGTCACGGAGTCAGTGGTCGTAACGTCGGACGTGGCGCCCATCAATACGACAAACGCCGAGATCAAGGGCTCACTAAATGCGCAGGAGATTCTCGAGAAGCCGACTTTCAACCAGGGAAACTTTTTAACCCTCGCCGAAACATTCACCGGCTTTCAGGAGAACCCCACTTCGGGACAAAACAATCCGACCGCGTCGTCAGGCTCGTCGATCAACTTCAACGGCACGGGCACACGTGGAGCGACGTTCCAGATTAACGGCGTCAACAACGACGACTCGTCCGAGAATCAAAATCGCCAGGGCGCGTCGTTGTCGACCATCAAAGAGTTTCAGGTGATCACAAACAACTTCAGCGCCGAGTTTGGTCGCGGGTATGGCGCGGTAGTCCTCGTCCAAACCAAGTCAGGCACAAACGACATTCACGGCGATGCCTACTGGTATCACAACGACAGCGCGCTGAATGCCACCAACAACATTCTTGCGCCCGGCGCTCGAAAGGGCGTCACGCGTCGCAATCAGTTCGGATTTACGTCCGGCTTTCCGATCCTGAAAAACAACCTGTTCAGTTTTATCAGCCTGGACCATACGGAAAATTCCGGCGCGAATGCTTTCAACCGCGACGTTTTTACCCTCGCCGAACGCAATCCTGCGAACTGGTTTCTCCAGACACCGGCCAACAACACGCCCGCGAATCGAGCGTTTGTGCAAGACATCATCGATCGTTTCGCGAACGCCGTTCCGAACGATCCGGCGTCTGGTCCAAGAGTCTTTCGCGGGCAGCAGGGATTTAATTTTCCGGCGCGCGACTACTCGGGCCGTCTCGATTGGAACCCGCGCGAAAAGGACAACTTCAGCGCGCGCTGGCACTACACGCGACAGAAATTTCTCGCCGACGACATCATCCCCGGCGAGCGCGCCGATCAAAATCATAAACAACAAAACTTTGGTTTGACCTGGACTCATCTCTTCTCGGCGACTACGGTTGGCGAGTTTCGCTACGGTCTCGGATTGAGAACGACGCTCGTAAACATCGCCGCCGGCAACGACACGCCGATCATTCGTTTCTTCAATCCAACTCCGATCACGACGCAGTCGAGCATCGGCAGCGCCGGCAACTTTCCGATTCAGCGTTATCAAACCGATAACCAGTTTGTTTACAACTTCACAAAGCTCTTCAGTAATCATTATCTCAAGCTCGGCACGGACCTGCGCCGCCAGCGGCTCGACGATCTCGCCGACAACTTTTCGCGCGGCTTTTACAGCAGCACCGTTGCCACCTGTAACGGCATTAACTACGTCAACGGATTCAACCAGTTGCTCAACGGCTGCACGCCAAACTTTCAAAAAGGTTATGGACCATTCTTCCTCGAGAATCGTGTGCGCGAGGCGAACTTCTACGCCGAAGACAATTGGAAGGTCCGTAACAATCTGACGCTCAATCTCGGTCTGAGGTATGAGTACGTTTCAGCGCCGGAGGAAGCCGCCGATCGCATCAACTACGGATTCAGCGATGACAAGGACAACTGGGAGCCTCGAATCGGTTTTGCGTGGAGCCCGAATTTCGACAGTGGGTTTATGAATCGTCTCGCCGGCAATGTCGGCGACACCTCGATCCGCGGAGGTTATGGCATCTATCACGGCCGGCTCTTCCAGTCGATCTTCTCTCAGGGCGGCGCGACCGTGCGATTCAATCCGCCGAATGCGTTCTTCTACAATCAGTCGGGTGTGGCGACCACAGCCTTCAATCCGGTTAACCTTGCAGACCCGACGAACGGTTTTGTGTTTACGCCTGGACCACAGACCGCACGCCACACCATCACGTTGATCGATCCCAGTCTGGAGATGCCGTACACGCAGCAATGGAACTTTACGCTTGAACGGCAGATGCCGTTTGCGTCAGCGTTCCGCGTCAGCTACACCGGCAATCGTGGCATCGGATTGTTGAAGTATTCCCTCGAGAACCTGCCGCTTCACGATCCCGTGAACGGCGTGCGTGTTGCCAATCATCCGAATAATCCGGCGAACCTGCGTGGTCAGGTGATCCGGCTTGCACAGGATTTTCAATGCGCGGGCACGACCGGCACCACTGCGATTCCGTTTACCGCGCAGTGTCCCGTGGCGGTTCCAATCGGCGCATTTGAATACAGCTTCCGCGTGCCGCGTACCAACGAGCGCCGGCCGAACGGTCTCTACGGAACTAATCTCGCTGTCTCGAATGCCGCGTGGAGTTATTACCACGGGTTGCAGCTTGAATGGACCAAGCGTCTCAGTAGCAATCTGAATTTCCAGGCAGCCTATACCTGGAGCAAAGCCATCGACACGACATCGGAAGCGACGGCGGTCGGCGCAGGTGACACCAATCAAAACGGCAACAGCGCGCGTGACGGCCGCGGACTCTCGCGTTTCCATACGCCGCATCGCTTTACCGTGTACGGCACTTATCGCCTGCCGTTCTTCAACAATGACAAGGGCTTGTTGGGCCAGGCTTTCGGCGGCTGGCAGTTTTCAGCGGTGGGCAAGTTCGCGAAGGGCACACCGTTTACAGTCACAACCTCCGCGCTCGATCTGAACTTCGATGCGTTTAGCGAAAGTAGACCAATACTGCTCGATCCGTCGATCCTGGGTAACAGCGTCAACAACCCTGCTACCTCGCGCGACGCCTTGCCTCGGGCGGCTTTCCGAGCGTTAACAAGCGCCGACGGCGGCGCGGTGTTAGTCGGGCGCAACACGTTCTTTCTCGACGGCGTAAAGAACATCGACTTCGGCATCGCGAAGATCTTCTCGATGCCCTGGGAAGGACACAAAGTGACTTTGCGCGCAGACCTGTTCAATGCGTTCAATCACGTGCAGTATGGTTTCCCAAGCTCGTCGATCGCGAACACAAACTTCGGCGCGATCACGAGTACGGCGACGCTGTACGCGCCGCGTAGCATCCAGGTATCTCTGCGTTATCAGTATTAAGATGAAACTCGAAATTCGTATTTTACAATTCGCGATCCTGATCGCGTTGTGTTGCCTGTTGCCGGTAGCTCCGGAACGTGCAGCGGTACAAGCAACGACTGCGAAAGACGAAGTGCGCGCGCTCTGGGTAGTTCGGACCACGCTCACTTCGCCGGAGAAGATTCGTCAACTGGTAGACTCCGCCGCCAACAACGGCTTCAACACGTTGATCGTTCAGATCCGCGGTCGTGGCGACTCTTATTACAAGTCCAAAGTTGAGCCACGCGCGATCGAATTGAAAGACCAGCCGCCGGATTTCGATCCGCTTGCGTTGACGCTTGCAGAAGCGCACAAACGAGGATTGAAAGTCCACGGCTGGTTGAACACAAACCTGCTTGCAAATCTCGACTCACTGCCGGTTCATAGGGATCACGTCTACAACAAACGTCCCGAGTGGCTGGCGGTGCCGAAGCCGATTGCGGCGGAGCTTTACAACTTGTCTCCGCGCGATCCGCTTTATCGTCAGAAGATTGTCGAGTGGTCCAAGGCAAACCGGGGCGAGCTGGAAGGTGTCTACACCGGACCGGCAAATCCGAAAGTTCGCGATCACATCTTTAAGATCTGGATGGACGTGTTGAAGCGCTATCCCGTTGACGGTTTGCACTTTGATTACGTTCGTTTCGCGAGTCCGGATTTCGATTACAGTCGCACTTCGCTCGAGAACTTTCGCAAGTGGCTGGAGCCGCAACTCACGGCGGCTGAGCGCAGTGAGTTGAAGCAGTCTTTAAAGACGAACGTGCTCGCGGCCCCTGAGAAATTTCCGGCGAAGTTTGCCGACTTCCAAAGAGCGCAGGTCACGATGCTGGTCGAACGAATCTATCGTGCCGTCAAAAAGCAACGGCCGGAAGCGCTCGTTTCGGCGGCAGTGTTTGCAAACGACGAAAACGCTTACACACGTCGCTTCCAGGACTGGCGGCGCTGGTTGCAAATGGGAATCATCGACGTCGCGTGTCCGATGGCTTATTCAACCGACACGGCAGTCTTTCAAAAACAGATCGAAGTCGCGGCAACAACGGCGCACGGCGCGAACCGTCGTGTTTGGGCCGGTATCGGCGCGTACCGGATTCCCTCCGACTCGGCAGTTGACAAGATCAACGTGGCGCGTGCGCTCAACGTCGACGGCTTCATTTTGTTCTCGTACGACTTTACGGCTCGTCCCAGCGAGCTGAACCCTGACGGAGCTTACCTGGAGCGCATCCGGCGCGCCGCGTTCTGAACACCGATCCTTTACGCCGAAGGCGTTGGCTATTCAGGCCTGAGGTTATTTCAACCCTGGGTTGAACATGATCCGCATTCCTTGAACCCTGAAAGCGTTATGCATGTGCGCCATTAACCCTTTCAGGTTTGAAAGAACACGCAATGTCACCCCAGGGTTGCGACAACCCCGGGCTGGAATTAGCGAACGCCTTCGGCGTAACAAACAAAACCTGGTTGGAAAGCCAAATCTTGCAACAGTTCTTGCTAAGGATCTTGTCACATTAAAGGGAGTATTCAGTTGCTGTTTGGTGCTTGTTAACAAGCCAAAGCAGGTGTATAAGTGCATGGAAGTTTCCAGCAATTCTTTGTGCCAATCAAAAATTTTCCAGGTGGGCAATAGCCATTCCGAGTTCGCGGCTCTCCGATCTAAAACACACGTGCGCGAGGAGCATATGAATAGACATCTACTTTCCATCGTAATCCTACTTCTATTGGGATTTACCAGTTCCGGCTTTGCACAGGACATCACTGCGCGCATCGACGGGCAGATTACCGATCCGGCTGGAGCCGTGATAACGAAAGCGACGATCACTCTGACGAATACCCAGACGGGTGACGTTCGCACAGTGGAGGCCGACGATAACGGCAGCTATGTACTGACGCAAATTCAGCCCGGCATATACGACTTATCTGTAAAGACCGAGGGCTTTAAGGAATATTTGAGTAAGAGCCTGACGCTCAGTGTTAACGATCGCAAGACCATAAATGTGCAGTTGGAAACAGGCGCTGTTACCGAGTCGGTGACCGTCACTGCCGAAGCGCCGCTAATCCAGACGACGCCGACGGTCGGAGACGTTGTAGAGAATCGACGCGTGGTCGAGTTGCCGCTCAACAATCGCAACTTCATGCAATTGCTTACGCTCGTTCCCGGCGTGACCAGCAGTGGCTCTTCGGAAATCGGCATCGGATTGACAAACGTAGTCGACTTCTCCATTAACGGCACGCGCCGCAACTCGATCAACTTTCTCGTCGACGGCGTGAGTAATACGGATGTGGGTTCCGGCATCACGCTTTTGACAATCCCCACTGTGGATTCGATTCAGGAGTTTCGCGTAATCACTTCGGTACCGACGGCCGAGTTTGGTAAATCCGGCGGCGGCGTGGTCAATCTCATTACGCGTGGCGGTGGTCAAACATTCCACGGCGGCCTCTATGAGTTTTTGCGCAACGACAAACTCAACGCGAACAGCTTCTTCAACAATGCGAACGGCACTTTCGGTCCGAATGATCTGTCAGTTCAGCTCGGCTTGAATGCCGCCGGTGATGAACGCACGCCACGGCCGAAGCTGCGCTACAACAATTTTGGTTACCTGGTAAGCGGCCCCGTTTTTATTCCCGGTCTCTACAACGAGGACAAAGAAAAGACCTTCTTCCTCTGGTCGCAGGAATTTAGACGCATCATCCGCGCTCCCGCTACAGCCGCCGCGATCACCGTGCCGAGCTTGCTCGAGCGGCAAGGAAATTTTTCGGAAGCAGGAAACGCGGACATATTCGATCCGCTGACGGGTCTGCAATTCCCAAACAACACCATTCCTCAGAATCGACTCAATCAGACGGCGCTGGCTTTGTTGAGTCTGTATCCGGAGCCGAATATTCCTTCGACCAACCTTAATCGGGCTCCAAATCGTTTTGCCGTAACTACGCCAAACATTCAAAACACGCGACAGGAAACGATTCGCATCGACCATAACTTTACGTCGACGCACCGTCTCACCGGACGCTACACGCACGACCTCTCTGAGACTCGTGAACTGGGCGGCTTGTTCTTCGGTGTCACAATCCCCGACGTAGCCACGACCGATACGACGGTCCCTGGCGAAACGCTCGCGATCAGTTTGACCAGTAGTTTTGGCGCAAAGATCGTGAATGAAGCTACCTTTTCTTTCTCGGGCAACAAGATTACGAACGCTCTGGTGGGTCGTTACAACAGCAGCCTGAATGTTCCCCACACCGAGCTGTTCCCGCAAAACAATTCAGATCTGCCCCCGGTTATAGACGTAACTGGCTCGCCGACAATCGGTTCCGGACAGCTATTCGACGTGAAGTATCAAAATTGGAATCCGAAAGACAATCTCACGATGATCTTCGGAAACCACACGGTGAAAACCGGCTTCGATATAAGCTGGGAATCGAAAGATGAAAATGCCGCAAACCTTACCCAGGGCCGCTACGGATTTACCGGCTTACAGACACGCGTCACTACGGGATTCAGGTATTGGACTGGCAGATTTTCTACTCGGCAGGGCCTCCGCCTATACCGAACCGGAACGCGATGTGACCGAGCACTTAAGATTCGGACGAACCGAGTTTTACGTTCAGGACACATGGAAAGTCAGACCAAACTTCCAGCTCGACTACGGTATTCGTTACTACAGATTCCGCCAGCCAATCGATACGGAGGACGTGTTGGCAACGTTCTTACCTGAATTCTACAATCCGGCGCTTGCTCCCGTCTGCGCGAACGTCAGATGTGACGCCTTCACGACCAGCACTTTCAATTTAACAAATGGCTTTGCTTATGCCGGACAGAACTCGCCCTTTGGTCGCCGAGTTCAGCAAAGCGACAAAAACGACTGGGCGCCACGCATCGGTTTTGCATGGGATCCCTGGAACACCGCGAAGACGGTATTGAGAGGCGGCTACGGTGTCTACTACGATCAGGCACTGATCGGAATCGTCGAGCAGAATGCATTTACCACTCCGCCTTTCAACAACTCAAACAGCCCGACCGGAACAGTTGCGGCGCCGATCCTGTTTGGCAATCCAACGCCTGCATCGCCGACAACACGCGGCAATCTGGGTACCGTGAACGCGACTACGGCTCCGTTTGTCACCCCGGTCATTCAACAATGGGCGTTGACCTTGCAGCAGGAGTTATTCCGCAACGCCTTAATCGAAATCGGCTATGCGGGTTCGGCGGGTAATCATTTGATTCGCCCTGTCGACATCAACGCGCCAACGCCCGCGGAGATCGTCGCAGCCTCGGCGGAGCGGGTTGCACGTCGCTGGCTGCGCCACAATCCGGCAAACTGTACCAACCTTGCTCGACCTTTCCGCGGCTTCGGCTCGATCATCGATCGCCAGACGAGCGCGACGTCTCGTTATCACGGTTTGTTGACTACGTTCCGCTTGCGTCCAACGCGAGGCATCACGGCGCAGCTTGCCTACACGTGGTCGAAGAACATGACGGATGCGACCAACGATCGCGACGCGATTGACGTCCCGCAGATTCGCACGAATCTACAGTTGGAACGTGCCGTCTCGCGTTTGGATCGTACACACGTATTCGTGGCGAGTTACGTGTACGAAGTGCCGACTTTCCGTTCAGGATTGGCCAGCTCGGGTGCCGGAAAGTTTCTGCTGAGTGGTTGGGAAATCGCAGGCATCACGACTGCCCAAACCGGCTTGCCACTCAACCGTGTGGTCCAGGGCGCTGTTGGCGTGCCGGCCCGCGGCACTCGCCCGGATCTCGTCAGCGATCCCTTGTCGAATATTCCGATCAATCCAAGCGGCGGCATTCCTTATGCGTTCAATCCGTTTGCGTTCCAAACCACCTTGACGGGGCAAATTGGAAACTCGCCACGAGCGCCGTTCCGCTTCCCAAGCCAGTTCTTTACGGATCTCAATCTGACGAAGAACTTCAATTTCAGTGAACGTTATCGCCTGCAGTTCCGGGCGGAGTTCTTCAACATCTTCAACAAGACGATCTTCAACGACGTATTCCAGACGATTCCGGATCGGCTGCCGACGGATCTGGCATTCAACAGCATTTCGGAATCTGATGCGAGGTCAGTCAGTTCGGGCAGTTCTTCTCGACGCGTGATCCGAGACAGATTCAGTTTGGATTGAAGTTTTATTTCTAAACTGATCAGCAGCCGCAAAGAGGCACAAAACTCACAAAATAAGTTTTATTCATTTGTGACTTTTGTGCTTTTTTGTGGCTTCTATTTCTTTGGGTTGCTGACTGCTTTCTCGAGTCGCTTACGTTCTTCGGAGCTTAGCTTCTGTGCGGTGGCAAAGGCCTTTCGCGCTTCCTCGCGTCTGCCTGCCTTAGTGTAAGCGCGGCCCAAGAGCGCAAAGCCGTCGGGCCAGGTGGGATCAAGAGCGACAACTCTTTCCAGCAATTCTACTGCTTCGTCGATCGAGCCCTGTTTGAGACGCGCTTGGGCGAGTGTTTCGATCGCGGGTCTGAAAGTCGGGTCTGCTTCGACAACTCTGCTGAGTTCGACGATCGCTTCGTCGAGCTTGTCGCGTTGAAAATAGATTTTGCCCACCTGATATCTCGCGAGCAGCATCTTCGGATTTTGCTGGAGCTCCTTTTGAAACGCTGCGAGGGCTGCGTCGAGGTCCCATCGTTTTAGAAATACATGGCCGAGAGCGTAGTGAGCTTCGGGCAGAGCGGAATCGAGTTGAATGGCGCGTTGAAATGCTTCGATCGCGCGATCAGTTTGGCCTGCGTTGTCGAGTGCTTCGCCAAGAAGTAAATGCGTCTTCGCGTCTTTTGGTTCGAGCTGCACAGCTCTTTCGAAAGACGATACCGCTTGCGAATGCTTTTTTAGTCGCAGGTACATTTTGCCGAGCGCGACGATGGTGCCGGCGTCGTTAGGCGTAAGTTTAAGTAGCTGCTCGAGTTCGTTCGCCGCCTCTGTAAATTCCTCGACGAGCAATCATCGTCAAGGCCAATAACTGTCTTGCCTGTGTGTGTTGAGCGTTGAACGAGAGTGCCGTGCGAAGCGACTTTTCAGCGAGATCGTAACGAGCGGTGCGAAAGTATGTGATGCCGAGGTTGAGGTGAGCGGCGAAGATGTTGGGGTTTTTATCGAGAGCCTTTTTGAAGGTCCTGACAGCTTCCTCTGGTTTATTGAGACGGTTGTAAATAACGCCGAGATTCACCGCCGCTTCGACGCATGAAGGCGCGATCTGCATGGCTGCTTGATAGCGGGTTGAGGCCGTGGACCAGTCTTCCTGCGTGGCAGCGCTCTCCGCGGCTTTGAGTTCTTCCTGAGCCGGCGAGCAGTCGCGACTGATAGCCTGTGCCTGGCTGTCGATCGCGCACAGGTGAGCCCAGAGTAGAATGGCAGACCACGACAGAAGCGTTGAGCGACGCAGCATAGGCTTAGCGCTATCTTAAGGATCTCCCTCGCAAAGGCGCAAAGGCGCAAAGAACGTTCTTTCGAAACGCGTAGCGCTTTGCGTCTTTGCGCCTTTGCGAGGACTTTCTTCTCTTTATCTTATTTATGCTTTAATTCGTGTATGACTCGCAACGTTCATTGGTCCTGAAAAATGCCCAGGTTGTTTTGCCGGACAGGATGATCGAGGACACTTCCGTGTCGATCGTCGACGGAGTGATCACGGCAATTGGAGACGTTGAATCGGATGCGCCGATTATCGACTTGTCGGGGCTGCTGCTCATGCCGGGGTTTATCGATATTCACATTCACGGCGCAGTCGGTGTGGACGTTATGGATGCTACGGCGACCGGGCTCGACCAGGTTTCTAATTACCTTGCCACGCAGGGCGTAACCGGTTGGCTGCCGACATTTGTGCCCGCGGCTGATGAAGTTTACGCGAGCGCTGTTGCCGCGATCTCGCAATGCGAGGCGAGCGGGGCGCGGATTCTGGGCGTGCATTACGAAGGACCGTTTGTTAACTCGGCCCAGTGCGGTGCGTTGCACACCGAGTATTTCAAGACTTACTCCGGTCCTGCCGATCTCGCTTTTCTTCGTGGGCCGGAGAATACGGTCCGAATGATCACCCTCGCGCCGGAGGTGAGTGGCGGCGTCGAACTCGTTCGCGCGCTGCACGCACGCGGGTGGGTGATATCGATCGGCCACACGCGTGCCGGTCTGAAAGTGCTCGACGAGGCGTGTGATGCCGGCGCAAGGCACATGACCCATTTCATGAACGCGATGGCGCCCCTCCATCATCGCACTCCCGGACCGATCGCCTGGGGGCTCTCGCGGGACGATGTAACGTTTGACCTGATCGCCGACGGCATTCATCTCGATCCGTACATGCTGCGTTTGCTGCTCAGGATCAAAGGCGCGCGAGGTATCAGTTTGATCAGCGACGCGATTGCCGCGGCAGGGAAGGGAGATGGAGATTATCGGATCTGGGGCGAGACAATCGCGGTGAGAAATGGGCGCACGGCGAACGCGTCGGGCAGTATCGCCGGTTCTGTGATCAGCATGCTCGACGCCGTGCGACTGCTGCGTTCTCTCGGAGTCTCTCACGTCGATCTCGCGCAAATGGCCTCTACAAACCCCGCGCGTCTCATCGGACTCGATCAGGTTTGCGGATCGATCGAAGCCGGCAAACGAGCAGATCTGGTTGCGGTGGATCAGCATGGCAACGTCAGATTCACGCTCATCGGCGGCCACGTCGCCTTCAAATCCTGATTAGGCCACAAAGAAGCACATAAATCACAAAGGTTTTTCTCATCTTCCTTTTGTGGTTTATGTCCTACTTTGTGACTAATTATCGACTTCATAGAGGCCGGCGCGTTCGTACGCCGATCCACTAGTTCGATGGGATGACAAACTCGCACGGGATCCCGGCAAGACACGCGCCTGCGCCGATATGCATCTGGCAACCGGGATTACCGGTCGCGAGTATGCCGGCGGTAGTTTCCTTGAATGTGGGCCAACTTTTCGTTCAGCACGCGCTGCGACATTTCAGGTTGCATGCAGGTTGTAGATACCCGCCGCGCCGCAACATCTTTCGCTGCCCTCGAGCGCTACAAAATTTTCGCCCAGTCACTGAGCGCAACATTCGTTCCGAGGCTTCACCTGCGCGCTGGCCATATAAAAGATGACACGAGGCGTCGTAAGTCACTTGAGTTTCAACTGTGGCGGGCGCCGTTCGCATTTCGTAAGCTGCCAGTTGCTGGCTGACGTCGCGGACACGAGCGCTGAACCGGGCAGCCGGTTCGGCCATCTCCTCATCACTCGCAAAGAGATGTCCGTAAGTGGCCAGCATCGCGCCGCAGCCGCCTGCATTCGTGATGACAGGTGCGGTTGAGTTGAAAGCGGCGATGTTTTTCCGCGCGAGGTCGCGTGCACCGTCGAGATCTCCGGCGTGTGCGTGCAATGCACCGCAACAGACCTGTTCCGGTGGTGTTGTCACATTGAAATTGTTGGCCCGCAGCACGCGTTTGGTGGCGCGATTCACTCTCGTAAACAGTCCCTCACCCACGCAGCCTGAAAACAACAATACGTCTTCCCCGGGACGAACGGTTTGCGTCGAACTCGATGTTGGCTCCTCGTTAAATGCAGTGCGCGAGCTTTCCAATAGTGCAACTGCAAACTCGGCGCGCGGCGAGATTAGACGTGCAAGACGTGACTTCAGCAGCAAACGCGCGAGACCCAGATCTCGAAACAGCCGTGAGGCGCTAAAAAAGAGTCGCAAACGAAATGGCGATAGCCAAACATGCCGGAGTACGAGCCGAAGTGCTCGGCTGGCGGCATCCGACTTTGGTTGTTCATGCAACAGAACTTCGCGGCTGGCCTCGAGCAGTTGTCCATATTCAACTCCGGCGGGACAAACCTGTTCACAAGCGCGACACCCGAGACAACGATCGATATGTTTCCCAAACGCGTCGGACGTACTCTCCAGCCGTCCCTCCGCCACGGCCCTCATTAGATAAGCCGCCCGCGTGGTCCATCATTCTCATTCCCCGTGATGACGTAAGTCGGGCAAGCCTCCAGGCACAAGCCACAATGAATACACGCCAGCAGCTTATCTCCCTCACCGGCCAGGACCGTTGTTAATTGCGAAGTCGCCAAGATTGAATGGTTAATAGCAGAAAGGTTTTGTTATCATTCACCGCATGGATTATAGCAAGATCATCAGAATTGAGCCGGGCAAGCGTAGCGGAAAGCCAACGATCCGCGGAACTCGCATGACCGTCACTGATGTGCTCGAATATCTTGCCGGTGGAATGAGCGAGGAAGAGATACTCGCAGACTTCCCTGACCTCACAACTGAAGATATAAAGGCCTGCTTAGCTTTTGCTGCCGACAGGGAACGCAAGCTGGCGACGCTACCCGAGCATGAAACTGCTATTTGATCAGAACCTTTCACCACGCTTACCTCACCTTCTTTCCGACATCTATGGCGGAAGCGTTCACGTCAGAGAAGTGGGTTTGCGCGATGCGGATGACCTTATGATCTGGGAATACGCCAAAGCGCAGGGCTATACGATTGTGTCGAAAGATCTCTGATTTTCAGCAGCGGAGTCTGCTGGTTGGAGCGCCGCCGAAATTCATCTGGTTAAGGGTTGGAAACTGTACTGTCGCACGGACGGAAAATCTTTTGCGACGCTATTCTACTGCGATACACACCTTCGAACTGGACCAATCAAAATCTCACTTGATGCTTCCTTAGCGTTCTAATACCCAACCGCCTGTCCGTCGCTTCGTCGAGGATCGGTTGCCCCGAGGCGCATCCCGGTCTTCTCCTCGATCATGATGCCTTCGGCATCTCCGAGATAACGCAGCGGGCCGAGCGTGTGACCACGTGATGTCAGGGCGCGCTGGGTGTCGCCCGATAAACCAAAAGGCTCGCCGACAAGCATATCCGGCAGCCACTGGTGATGAATGCGCGGCGCATCGATCGCCTGCTGAATATTCATGTCGTAATCGATCACGTTGGTGATGATGCAGAGAACAGTGTTGATGATCGTTGGGCCACCGGGGCTTCCGGCCGTAAACCACAAACTACCATCCTTGCGCAGCACGATGGTCGGCGTCATCGCTGAAAGCGGGCGTTTTTTCGGCGCGACTGCATTGCGTTCGCCTTGAATCAACCCGTACAAATTCGGCGTGCCGGGCTTGGCCGCGAAGTCGTCCATCTCGTCGTTGAGAAGAATACCCGTACCCTTCGCGACCGCAGCCCCGCCGTAAGTGTTATTGAGTGTATAGGTGTTTGAAACTGCATTGCCCTGAGCATCGACGACCGTGAAATGCGTCGTGTCTTCCGACTCATGACCTGCTGGACGCCCTGCACGCACTTCCTTACTCGTCGAAGCCCGCTCGGTATTGATCGTTGCACGAAGTGTCGCTGCATACGATTTATCAATCAGCCCCGCGACGGGAACTTTCACGAAATCACTATCGCCCATGTACTCCGCGCGATCTGCAAATGCTCGCCGCATCGCTTCAGCCATCAGGTGATACCGCTCAGACGAATTCGCGTCCATTTTTTGCAACTCGTAGCCTTCGAGTATGTTGAGGATTTGGATCAGGACCGCGCCTCCCGAAGACGGCGGCGGCATCGAGATGATCTCGTGACCACGATAGTTTCCGCGCACCGGCACACGCTCCTTCGCAACGTAGCCACGCAAATCATCCATCGTCATCAGCCCGTTGTTGCGTTTCATGTCCGCGACGATCAGCCGCGCAGTCTCGCCCTCGTAAAATTCGTTTGGACCAACTCTTTGCAGGCGCGCGAAGGTGGCGGCGAGTTCCGGTTGCCGGAAAATCTCCCCTTCTTTATAGAACTGCCCGCCCTTTAAATAGATTCGCTTCGTTTCCGCATACTGGGAGAGATATCCACTATTGCCACGCAGCGAACGCGCAAGCTCGTAGGTAACGCTGAAGCCGTTCGCGGCGAGCCGGCGCGCCGGTTCGACGAGTTGCGCCCACGACAGTTTGCCGGACCCGTACTTTTTCAACGCGAGCTCCATCCCGCGTACCGTTCCGGGAACACCCGCCGCACGATAGCCGACGAGGGAGCCACCTTCACCTTCGATCAGGGCGCCGTTCTTGTCGAGATATACGTCACGATGCGCGGCGCCGGGCGCCATCTCGCGATAGTCGATCGCAGTCGATTTACCGTTGTTGAGACGGATCATCATGAAACCGCCACCGCCGAGATTCCCGGCTGCGGGATGCGTGACCGCGAGTGCGAACGCGACCGCGATCGCGGCATCAACTGCATTGCCGCCACGCTTCATGATGTCAACGCCGACACGCGACGCGACTTCGTTCGTCGAAGCTACCATGCCGTGTTTCGCGCGAACCGGCTCACGTGCAGCGGCAAGCGCGGTATGAAATGGAATCAACGCGAAAACAAGCAGGACAACAATGGGTTTGAGCTTTCGAAGTGTTCTCATGATTCTTAATCCGTGTGTATTCGCGGCAAAATATCTAGTGGATCGAGTTGCTGCTTGATCCTTTGCATTAGCGATGTTGGCTGTGCTGATTTAGTTTCAAACCCACGCATTCTTATCCTGCCATCGAGAGCACCGATTTGCCAGATCGAACTCTCGGAATAATCGGCGACAACTTTCAACAAATCGCCGGGCAGCACGCTCGCGCGCGATTCATTCGGATAGTCACTCCAAAAAGGAGCGGCAGCAAGTGTCTGCCAGAGTTTGGCATCATCAAACTGCACCTCCGCATTTTTCAGCCGCGCCAATGCTTGCTCTATCTGAAACGCCACACCTTTTTCATTCCCGGCAAAGCGAACCAGCATCACTGCGCTGTTTGCCGTAAGGCCGAGTCGACTTGCAAAAAGCGAAGACACGATCTCCGCGGCCACAGGGAAAAGCCGTGCTTGCAGAATCGCGTCACTACTCTTAATGAGATCCGCAACCGTGCCGGCAGCGATCACCGTGGCTTCGCGCGCCGGACGCGGTCGCAGTTTGAAATTTACTTCCGTGATTATCCCAAGACTACCAAAGCTGCCCGTGAACAACTTGCACAGATCGTAACCGGCGACGTTCTTAACCACACGCCCGCCGGCTTTGATTACACTTCCATCGGCCATCACTACCTTCATCCCTATGACAGATCCACGCGGGCGCCCGTAGCCGAATTGTTGCGCGCCGCCGCGGCCCGTAGCCACGACGCCTCCGATAGTTGCGCGCCCATCGTTTGGCGGATCGAGCGGCAACCATTGACCATTCTCTTCGAGCTTCGCGTTGAAGTCCGTCAACTTTACACCCGCCTGAGCGATCGCGATTAAATCCGCGGGCTCGTGTTCGACGATTTTGTCGAGACGAGTTGTGTTGACGACGAGATCTGCCGCGGCTGCGCGCAGCGACATTCCGCCAGAGGGCGCGACCTTCAGGTGTTCGCGTGATGCGAGTTTCAGGATCTCAGAGATCTGTTCGGTTGATGTGGGAAAGACTGTAGTTGTCGATCCCTCGATGGAGATGTTTGCATCGCCGGCGATCTGGGCCAACGATGACTCTGAAGAACCTGCATTCGAGTGTGGCAGAGCGGGAGTCAATGGCTGCGATACGTTTATGGGACTAACACTCACGGCTTTCGCCTCACCGCAACCGCGCAGGAGTGGAATGATCTTTCCCGGGTTACAGAGACCAAGCGGATCAAACGCCGCGCGAACACTCAACATCGCATTCATGTCCGCGTCTGAAAACACGAGTGGCAAAAGCTCGCGCTTGTCGAGCCCGACGCCATGCTCGCCCGTGATCGTGCCGCCGGCTCTCACGCAAACTTCCATCAACTCGCGGCCCGCTTCCTTCACGCGAAGAACTTCTTCCGGAAACCGTGAATCGAAACAGATAAGCGGGTGCAGGTTTCCGTCACCGGCATGAAAGACATTCGCGATTCGGAGTTGATACTTTGCCGCGATCTCGTAAGCAGCACCCAGAACTTGCGGAAGCTGCGAACGCGGAACAACTGCGTCCTGGATCATCGAGTCAGGCGAGATACGTCCGATCGCGCCAAACGCACCTTTGCGCGCCGCCCACAATTTCTTTCGCTCAGTCTCATCGCGTGCGTGACGGCAATTTCGAGCGCCGTATTCCATGCAGATACTCGTGACTTTTTGAGCCTCTTCGTCGAGGCCGGCTTCGATGCCGTCCAACTCGATCAGGAGTGCGGCGCCTGCGTCCGGCGGCAGTCCGGCTGCAAACACACTGGCCTCCACCGCGCGTATGATCTCGCGGTCCATCATCTCGAGTGCCGCGGGCATCACACCCGCCGCGATGATGGCCGACACGGCATGGCTCGCATCGTTCACTTCAGCAAACTCCGCCAGGAGGGTGCGAACCGCCGGAGGTATCTGGGCCAACTTCAACGTCGCCTCCGTGGCGATACCAAACGTCCCTTCAGAGCCGATGAAAGTTCCGAGCAGGTCATAACCGGTGGACTCGACACCGGCGCCTCCGAGATCGACGACCTCGCCACCGGCAAGCACGACGCGACAGCCGAGCACGTGGTCCGTAGTAGTTCCGTATTTCAGGCAATGAATGCCGCCGGCACTCTCCGCGATGTTTCCGCCGATCGTGCAGCTTGGCTGACTTGAAGGATCGGGCACGTAGTACAAGCCGTACGGCGCGACAGCGCGCGACACGTGCAGGTTGACGACGCCGGGTTGGACCACGGCAATCCGGTTTGTGGCGTCGATGCTCAGGATCTTGCGCATCCGCGCCAGCTCGATTACCACTCCTGAGTTGAGTGCAAGTGCGCCGCCTGAGAGTCCCGTGCCTGCGCCGCGAGGAGTGAAGTGAATTTTTGCGCGCGCGAGCTCGCGCATGACGGCCGCTGTTTCTTCTGTCGAAGAAGGGAAGACGACGGCGCGAGGTCGATGTTTGTGTTGCGGCAGCCCGTCGCACTCGTAGACGAGTAGTTCGTCAGGTTTCGAGAGCACATTCTCTCGCCCGACGATGGCGCTCAAATTGTCGATTAAATTATCCACCAAGACTGGCCACAGTTTACAACAAACAGCCGCCACAAAGAGGCACACAAGTCACAAATCAGCTACAGCATCTTGTGATTCGGGAGCTTTTGTTATGAGGGTTTGGAATAGAGTCGATAAGCGAAATAGATGACCAGTCCGACACCGGCCGCAATCGCGGCGGCTTTTGCTTCCTGCAACGTGCTGTTCGCCAATAACCAGACGATCAGGACGAGGGAGAGAATGGCGATGATCGTGCCGCCGCGCACTCTGAACCTCACCGGCGGCGCATCGGTTTTCATGCGAAATAAGGGAAGGGCGAGACACGTCGAGCCGTACGTTACGAGGCGCGCGATCGTGCTGATGGTCAAAGCCGTCAGGAAGGAACTCTGCAAAGTCAGGAAGAGCATCAATCCGGCAGTGATCAGGATCGCGACGTATGGCGTGAAAAACCGTGTGTGTATGCTACCGATAAACGCCGGCAACTGCTTTTGCTCCGCCATCGCAAACGGAAGCCGCGACCCGGACAGGAGCAGAATGTTCAGGTTGCCCGTGATCGAAATGATCGCGCCCGCGGAAATGATCGCGCCTCCCGCTGTTCCTAAAAATCGCGTGCCCGCATCGGCAAGAGGCTTTGTTGACTGCGCGAGTCCCGGCAACGTCCCGACGCAAACCACCTGGATCATGATGTAAAGAATTGCCACCACTAAAATCGCAATCAACAACGCTCGCGGCAGGTTCTTCTGCGGTTCTCGGACTTCACCGGCGGGAATGGTAGCCATCTCGAATCCCGTGAAAGCGTAGACTAAGAGCAACACGGATTGCGAAAACGCGGCCGTGGTCGGACTTGGACCAAATTCGTATGCCTGCGGATTCAGGAAGAAGAGACCGGCGGCGATAAAAAGAATTATCGGGACCAGTTTGCCGATCGTGAACGCGTTACTGACGATTGCCGCCTGCCTGATCCCAAGCAGGTTGATCATCGCGAGCACCGCAACGACCAGGACGATAACTACCGCTCGCCAAAGTGGCTCCGTTGCCTGCAGCCAGAAGTAGCTCAGGTAGCTGATCAGTAGATTGCCATTGGCAGCGAATGCTGTGACGCGCGCCAGCCAGATCAACCAGCCGATTTCGAACGCGACCGCGGGCTGGTAAGCTTCGCGCGCGTAGAGATATGGACCACCAGTTTCATCAAAACGGCTGCTGACTTCGGCGAAGCAAAGTATGATAAGCGCGACGACGAGCGCGCAAACCACGAACGCGATCAGACTGTAAGTACCGATTAACGAATAGACTCTGGAGGGAAGACCAAAGATTCCGGCGCCGATGATGCCGTTGATGCAAATTGCGACGAGGTCCCAGCGACGTATGCCACGGACCAGATCCGCGTCAGGTTTGTTCTGCACGCGTTGCCTTATAACAAAATATCCAGGGCGAGCAAAGAAATTGTTTGCCGGAATTATCAAAGCATAATAGTCTGAGGAACACTTTAACTACTTACATCAAACACAGAATGATTACTAAAAGCATCGCAGCGCTTTGCACACTCCTATTCCTGGTCGGCTCAGTAATCGCGCAACAAAAAGCGCAACCAACAACAGAACAAGTCAGGAAGGGCGGCTTGCCCCCGCTTTCGAAACAGCGGGGGCAAGCCACCCTTCCTGACTTGTTCTATTCTCCTGGTGGCCTCTACCAGGAACAAGCTCGATCTTCCCTGCAGGACCTTGTCAATCGCGCGGCAAAGACCACGATCGAGCAGTTTGCCGCCAGGCAACTGCGCGAAGATCAACTCTCGATAACCCTGATCGATCTGCGTGACGCAAAGCGTCCGGTTACGGCGAGCTTCCGCGGTAACGAACGCATCTATCCCGCGAGCGTGGTGAAACTCTTCTATCTCGTCGTCGCGCAACGTTGGCTCGAAGACAAAAAGATCGAACAAATACCCGAATTGACGCGAGCCCTTCGCGATATGATCGTCGATTCCTCAAACGAGGCGACGCAATACGTGGTAGACGTGCTCACGCATACGACTTCCGGTTATGAACTGCCGCCGAAAGAGATGGAGGAGTGGCAGCACAAGCGAAACGCGATGAACCGCTATTTCTCAGGCCTCGGTTACACGAATATCAACGTCAACCAGAAGACGTTTTGCGAAGATGCGTACGGGCGCGAAAGCGTCTCGCGTGGTCCAAACGGCGAGAACCGTAACAAGCTTACCACTGACGCAACCGCGCGTTTAATGATGGAGATCGTGACCGGAAAGATCGCGAACCCGGCGCGTACCGCGTTAATGATGGATCTGCTGAAAAGAGATTACTCACGACAGACCAGCGATAACGACGATCAGGGAACCGGCTTCACCGGCAGGGCACTGAAAGGCATTGAAGGCTTTCGCTTGTGGTCCAAGGCGGGCTGGACCAGCACCACGAGACATGACGTCGCCTATATCGAAATGCCCGATGGCGGGAAGTTTGTGCTGGCGACGTTCACCAGCGGCCACGCAAATGAACGCGAGATCATTCCCACCGTTGCACGCGTCGTAATCGATGGATTGAAAGAAGTGAAGTAAACTCTGCCGCACCCGAATGAAGGACGAACTGGACAGAAAAGTCGAGGAAGTCAAACAGGACGCGGACGTGCAGCGAGCTTTGAAGCAGGCCACGCCTGCTGAAAGGATCGTAGGCCCTATCGCTCGGGCGCGCGACAAGTTCTTCCTCGGCACGCACATCTTTGTTTTGATTCTGCTGGGCGCCGCGCACCAGGTGCTGAAGTATCGCTTTCCCAATTTCTCCCAGCAGTATCCACTCGTTCTAAAACTTCTGGTGGCATTCGGCGTTGTCGTTGTCTGCCTCATGGTGTTGCGCCTGCTCGACGTTTACTTCGTCGGCCGAGTTGAAAATGCAGTCTACCGATACAACTTGAAACGCGTCTCGCGGCTCGTCGTGTGGCTGGTCTTCGCGTTCCTTGTCTTAACGATCTTTTTTCAAAACTGGTACACGGCGGTTGTTTCGTTTGGCCTGATCTCGCTGATTCTCGGCTTCGCGCTGCAAACGCCGATCACGAGTTTTATCGGTTGGGTTTACATCCTCGTGCGTGAGCCGTATCGCGTCGGCGATCGGATCAAGATTGGAACGGCCAGCGGCGATGTGATCGACGTTAGCTATCTCGACACAACGCTCTGGGAGTTTGGCGGCGACTATCTCTCCACTGAGCATCCGAGCGGCCGGATCATCAAGTTTCCGAATTCCAACGTGTTGAGCACTCCGGTTTACAATTACACCTGGCCGCTCTTTCCTTACATCTGGAACGAGGTCAAGGTCCACGTCGCGTATGATGCGGACCTCGAGTTCATTGCCGCGACGATGAAGGAGGTTGCAGAGCAGGAGGTCGGCGAAGAGATGATGAAACAGGTGGAGGTCTTCCGCCGCATCCTCGCCCAAACCCCGGTGGACCAGCTCGAAGTTCAGGAACGGCCGGTGGTCATGTTTCGCGTCAACGACAACACCTGGCTGGAAGCGATTGTTCGTTACCTCGTGAATCCAAAAGAAGCCGGACGCGTCAAAACAGCGCTCGTAAAAGAGCTTCTCAACCGGCTGAATGCCGAACCCGATCGGGTCAAGTTTCCGAAGAGCAATACCCGTTGAGTTTGGCCTGCCGGGCAACCTTCAACTCACATTCAGGGCTCAAAACGCGCGATTCGGGTGGTTCGACCTTGTGTCTGCGAACGGAATGAGTTGTAATCTGCCGCTGAGGAGAAGGACTTTGCGCATGAGAAATCGTCTTTTTTGGTTGGTTTGCCTGGGTTTTAGCCTGGGGTTGACGCAGGTAGCCGGCGTAATGGCCCAGGACATCACTGGCGGCGGCAGCCTGCATCGCGACATCACGGGAGGCGCCGCGTTAATTTTTCGCGCACCGCAAAACCCCACAGTTTCCGCGGGCGCCACCGGCGGCGGACGTGTAAAGGCGAGGAGTAAATCGCCCGTTCGTCAGCAGGATACGATCATCGCGCGGGCCAATGCAGCGCGAAGTGCCGCGAAGCCGCGTTACGAGGAAGCGGAAGAGCAGTACCGGCTGGCGGCGAAGATCGCCCCGGACGATGCGCGGGCATTTGCCGGTCTGGGAAATGTTTATGTGGACCAGGGCAAGTTTGCGCAGGCGGTCGATGCATATCAGAAGGCTATAAAAATCAAACCGGATTACAACGGCGCTTACCTGCCGCTTGCGTTTTCACTCGCGCGTATGAATCGGTACCCCGAAGCGATCGAGCTTTACCAGCAAACACTCAAACGTGACGACTCGACGCCGGAGGTCTACAACAATCTGAGTTTTGCCTACAACCATACCGGTCGTTACCAGGAAGCGATCGATGCCAGTCTCCAGGCGATCAAGATGCTGGGTGAGACCGGCGAAGCGTACAAACTCGGATTTCAGGAAAGAACCGAGATCAGGTCTTACGCTTATAAGAATCTCGGCAACGCTTACAACGGTTTGAAGCGTTACGACGAGGCCGCGACTGCGCTCAAGAAGTCTTCCGAGATCGAGCCGAAGAATGCCTCAGCGCATTTCAATCTTGGGCTCACGCTGTACAATGCCGGTCGCTACTCCGAAGCTATCGAATCGTACAAAGAAGTCATCAAGTTGAGACCAACCCTGCCACAGGCCTACTTCAACCTGGCACTCACTTACTACGCGATCAACGACAAGCCGGCGGCGATGGTCCAATACGAAGCTCTCAAGGGCCTCGACGCGGAGATGGCGCGTCAGCTTTACGACGCGATCAAACGATAGCCACAAAAAGGCACAGAAAGCACAAAATTAAGAAAAATCGTACGGGCTTTATGTAGCCCGTCTCGCTTTAGATCTTTGTGAATTATGTGCCTTTTTGTGGCGTGGTTTAGAGATCGTCGAAGGTGTGGCTGATTGGGTAGGCGTTCGGTGGCTGGGGTGGGTTGCCGGGGCGCAGGGAGAGAAGGGGATTCATGCCGGCTTCACTCGCGGCGTCGAGTTCGCTGATGACGTCTGAGATGAAGAGGATCTCCGTTGGTTGAAAGTGCAGCTCTTGCGCGATGCGACGATAGCTTTCCGGATCGGCTTTCCTGCCGACATTCGTATCGAAGTAATGATCGATAAACCTGCTGAGATCGCCTGCTTCGCTGTGTTTGAAAAGAAGCTGCTGGGCCAACACACTGCCTGAAGAAAAGATATTTATACTCAAACCCGCTCGGTGCCAGCGCTCAAAAGCGGGCGCCACGTCTGCAAAGACCTGCGACTTCAAAGTTCCGTCCAGATAACCCTGCCGCCAAATCTTTCCCTGTAACGACTTTAATCCCGTCGATTTGCGGTCACGCGCGATCAGCCACTCGACATAACGCGCGATTGATTCAACCTGCGAGTCGTTATCAGGCAACGGCGGCGCATCTTTATCTTTTGCGTGTTCCTCACGTAAGAGCGCGACGTCGGACCGCACGTCGTCTGAGTCGAAATTATTTTGCAGAAACTCCTTTGCATGTGTGCGTGCGTGAGAGAACAACACGTCGTGGACGAAGGCGATCGGAGTAGTTGTGCCTTCGATATCAAGCAGGACCGCGCGAACAGTCTCATCTAAAAGCTTCATCACGTCAGCGGCCACTCGCGGAGAGATGCGTCACGCCGAAGCAGACCGGGACAAAGCTTTCGTCGACGTGGCTCTCCGTGTAGTGAGGAGTCCAACCGGCTGTGTCCTGGAACAACCGGATTGCCCGGATACGCCGATCGCCGCAAAGATTGAACCAGTGCCTTGTGCCGCGCGGTACGCGAATCAGATCGCCCGCTTCCACTTCAATCGCGAGCACTGGTCCGGCAGTCGTGTGAATGTGAAATAGTCCATGACCCGCGATCGTAAATCTCACTTCATCTTCGTCGTGCCAGTGTTCGCGATTAAACTTCGCAAGCATCTGATCGAGACCCGGCGTCGCGGGACTGACGTCGATCACATCAGCAGTGACGTAGCCTCCTCGTGTTTTCAACTCTTCGATCTCACGCACGTAAGCCTGGAGAATCTCTTCGGCTGGAGCGTCGTCAGCGACCGGATGTGAAGGCGTCCAGCGTTCATAATCAATGCCGAAGCTCGCCAGGCCCGCGGTAATTTCGTCGACGGTTTTCAGGGTTTTATCTTCGTTCAGGATCGTTACCAGAGCCATTCCGCCGTCCTCCTAAATTGCGCCTTGTTGTTTCCTGATCAGAGCAGTTCGTCCCATCGTTTCGAGCAGAAACTCGAGAATCTCGATATGTCGCTTCGCCTGGGCCAACGTGTCTCCCCATGAATAGAGCCCGTGACGCCGGAGTAGAAAACCATGCGCCGTTCGGTGCTCGTTCAGAGCTTGGCCGACCACTTCCGCCAGCGCCGGCATGTCCTGCGAGTTATCGATGATCGGCAGCCATTCGGAGTGTTCGTGTGTGGGCACGCCCTGCAGGCCCTTCAACATCTCGTAGCCTTCGATTCTAACGCCGCCCTCGGCTGCATAAAGATCGGAAAGAATTGTATTCCAGGTCGAGTGTGTGTGAAGCACGGCGCCTGCGCCGCGTTCTTTGACGATGCGAATATGCAGCAGGCTTTCGTCAGACGGTTTGCCGTGATGTTCGCTGACTATTTGAGCCTGCTCATCGATCGTGAGCAGTTGCTCCGGTGTTAACTCACCTTTATCGACACCGCTCGGACTCATCGCCAGTCGCAGCGGTTCACGTTGGATCACGGCACTCAAGTTTCCGCTTGTGCCAAGTAACCAGCCGCGCGTGTGGAAGCTCTTTGCAACCGAGGCGAGATTGGACGCGAGCTGAGTAAAGCTGTCTGACATGCAGTGAAAGATGCTACTAAACCAGTGATTGGCGCAAGTCGTCTCAAGGATTTACAGAATACGATAAATCTTGCATTGCCCCCAGTTGCGCGAAGATTTTGCTTGCGCTTACTCCCTGATGAGAGTAGGATGTGCTCGCTTTCGATTGCCGCCGCGAGTCTTAACCTTTCAAGCTCGCCGGCGATGCTCATCGCTCGTCAGGGTGGGAGATTGAGTTACGCATTGGCCGTCGCTTAATTGTCAAAGACGAGTGCATCGTAAGCGTTTCAGCCAAACTCGTAAATACAGATTTGAAATAGCCTGGGGGGGGGCCAGGTGGAGTCCGCGGAAGTGTGCGGCGCACTCAGGGGGTTTCCGCGGACTCGGGTTCTTAGTAATGAAACTTGAAGAGGTTATTGCACGCGATACACAAGCGTTGAGCGGCGGCGTGGTCTTTGTTGGAACGGCTGTGCCGATAAAGCTGCTCTTCGAGTTTCTGGAAGACGATCAGACCATGGACACGTTTCTCGATCAGTTTCCTACAGTCAGCCGTGATCAAGCACGGGCAGTGCTCAGCGCCTCGCGGGACATGTTGCTGAGCATGGCCGTACCTGAGATTTGAGAGCGCGCAACCTCAAATCTCAGCAGGTGGCCTTGGTGAGGGGGCCACACCGGGTCCGCGGAAGCGTCAGCGCCCAGAAAGCTTCCGCGGACACGTTGCTTAACACCACGCCTGCCGTGGCTTCAACAAATGAATCCGTGTAATCTGTTGATTGCATGGACCTCCCGGTGAAGCCAACTATCCTGCCGATGCTGGCGAAGCGCGTCAGCGAACTTCCGAAAACTGGTGAATGGATCTTCGAACCGAAATGGGATGGATTTCGGGCGCTGATTTTTCGCGCGGGCAAGGAAGTAATGATTCAAAGCCGTGATGAAAAATCACTCAATCGTTATTTTCCGGAACTGATCGAACCGTTGCTGAAACAACTTCCCGATCGCTGCGTTCTCGACGGCGAAGTTGTCGTAGCGCAAGGCGGAGCACTCGACTTCGACGCGCTTCAGTTGCGTATCCATCCGGCAGCGTCACGCGTTCAATTACTCTCCGAGCAAATTCCGGCGTCGATCGTTTTCTTTGATCTGCTGGCTGAAGGTAAAACCGATCTGCGTGGAACTCCGTTTGAAGAACGTCGTCGCAGACTGGAATCGCTGTTATCGTCCGCGAAACCGCCGCTGCATCTCACTCCCGTGACTACAGACTTCGCGCTTGCGTCAGACTGGTTTAGCCGCTTTGAGGGAGCGGGTCTGGACGGCGTTGTTGCCAAGCCTGCCGCGGGCACTTACGAGTCGAATAAGCGGGTGATGTTGAAGGTCAAACACGAGCGCGATTGTGATTGCGTGGTGGCGGGATTTCGCTGGCATAAGAAAGGTGACCGCGACCGGATTGGATCGTTGCTGCTGGGTCTGTTCAACGATCGCGGGGTGCTTCAGCACGTTGGTGTATGTGCGAGCTTTACTGATCAGAAGCGAATCGAGTTGGTTGAGTTTCTAAAACCTTATCGCAAGGACGCCCTCCTGAATCATCCGTGGAAAGAGTGGGCTGCGGGTGAAGACTCCGGAAACCGTATGCCTGGCGCGCAGAGTCGTTGGAGTTCCGGGAAGGATCTTTCTTGGGAGCCTTTGCGTCCGGAGCTGGTCGTCGAGGTGGCTTACGAGCACATGCAGGGCGATCGTTTTCGCCACACCGCGCAATTCCGTCGCTGGCGCACGGACAAGAAGCCGGCTGACTGCACATACGCGCAACTCGAAGTCGTGCCACCACACGAGCTCGAACAGATCTTCGCCACAAAAGGGCACAAAAAGCACTAAGAGACAGATTTATTTATTTCTTAGTTTTCCGCGGCTTTTTGGTCGTCTCGGCTGGGGATTTCTTTTGTGATTTTTGTGCCTTTTGGTGGCGAAAATCGCGGGTAGGGTCGTCGTCCGGGTTCGGTGTCTCCTGGGGCGGGCGGATCTCTTCGGGCACGTGGCGAAGGTTCACGCGGATGCGTGTCCACGTCGAGGAACGGCCGCGCATCGCATCAACCAGCACATCGTCAACCGCAAGAAGTTCGGCAACCTTCGGATACTTTGCTTTCCACCGTTCAAGTCCCTCCAGCGCCGCTTTTTTATCCGGTGAGTTTGCGACCACCAGGAGCGGCATCTTTGTGCGCGCACGCGACGGCGCAACACGTGGCGCCTCACCTTTCATCTTCTGGAAGTGCGGCGGCCATGGCGCGTCACCCAGACCGGCGGCTTCGTCGCGATCGGCGAGCTCGAGTAACTTTTCAAGCGAGCCCGCAGCCGCATCCATTTCAGCGTGGGGATCACCAATCTCCGCAAAGCGCTTCGGCACCGTCAACACATTGAAATCGGCAGGATCGCAATCGGCGACTTCATCCCATTGAAGCGGCGTTGAAACTCGTGCATCGGGAAGCGGCCGCACCGAATACGCCGAGCACGTCGTGCGATCTTTTGCATTCTGGTTGTAGTCGAGAAAGACACCGTGACGCTCTTCCTTCCACCACTTCGAGCTCGCCAGTTTCGGCAAACGTCGCTCGATTTCACGCGACAACGCAATCGCCGCACGTCGCACTTCGCTGAAATTCCAACGGGGCTCAATCCTCACGTTCACGTGCATGCCGCGCGAGCCACTGGTCTTGGGCCACCCACGCAAACCCATCTCTTCGAGCAGGGCTTTAACTTCCAGCGCCACCAGTCGCACGCTTTCCCATTCAACACCTGGTCCGGGATCGAGATCGACGCGCAACTCGTCCGGATGATCCAGATCCGTCGATCGAATCGCATGCGGATGCAACTCGATACAGCCAAGGTTTATGATCCACGCGAGACCTGCCGCGTCGTCCACCACCACTTCCTCCGCCTGTCGACCGGAAGGGAACGAGAGTGTTGTAGTTCGCAGCCATTCCGGCCGGTTGTTCGGCGCGCGCTTCTGGTAAAAAGCTTGTCCCTCAGCGCCGTCGACAAACCGCTTGAGAACTATCGGGCGATCGCGAATGCCGGCGAGAGCACCCGGTGCAACGGATAAGTAATAACGGACGAGATCGAGCTTGGAGAGTTTGGTTTCGACGGAGAAGTAAGGCTTGTCCGGATTGGTGACACGAACCTCGCGTCCTTCTACTAATAAGACTTCAGCTTGTTCGGTGGAAGATTTCACAACGGCTTCGTCATGTTGATGAAGTGGCACGGCACCTTCGTTTCAATCTCTTCCGGAAACGGCGTCGTGCCGTTCTCGACGTATCCGCGACGCCCATAGAACGCCGGCAGCTCCTGCCTCAGGTTGACGATGTAGATGTCCATAAGACGAGAGCCGCGTTCCCGACAATAACTTTCCGCCTCGTTCATCAGAAAGGATCCGAGCCCGCCACGCTGGTAACCCGGGTCGACCGATAACAGACCCAGGTACGACCGCTCACCGCGAAGCTCGACGTAAACACACCCGTTTAGCTGCTGGTCTGTTTCCGCAAGGAGAAACTTCCCTTTGACCAACAACTCTTCGACCTCTGCCTGGCTGATGCGAGGTCCATCGACAAAGAAGCCTTCGGCAATGCGAAACGCAGCGTTAATAACCGCGGTAATCTTTGCCGCGTCCGCAGGCGCAGCAACGCGAATCGGAACAGTGCTGTTTTGCTCGGTCATCACAACTTCAGAGATAAAACCATAATAGGAGTTCAAAGAAAACCACAAGTGCATTATGCTGCACCTCTTCTTCAACCTATGAGCACACAATCCGCCCCCCAACCCGAAGCACGCTCCGGCCTCGACCCCTGGAGAATTGGCGAGTTGCCGCTCGCTCCCCGGCCGACCGGTCTGGGCTGGTTCAGTGCGATTGGCCCAGGCGTAATCGCCCTCGGAGTCTCAATCGGCAGCGGCGAATTTTTGCTTGGACCAGCCGCGTTTGTGAAATACGGCCTTTCGTTGTTGTGGATTGTCGGTGTTGCGGCCCTGCTGCAAACACTCCTCAACGTCGAACTCATGCGCTACACGATGGCGACGGGTGAACCGATATTCACGGGGTTTATGCGCACGCGCCCACACTCAACGTTCTGGGCCTGGTTCTACGCGATTCTCTATTTTCTCCAGATGGGATGGCCGGGTTGGGCGGGCGCAGCGGCTGGCGCCGTCTTCTTTCTATTCGCGAAGCGCTTGCCGGGCGCGGGTGAAGCCGGAACAGTCTACGCCATCGGCGTTGGGCTATTTCTAATGTGCGGACTCGTGTTGCTGGTGGGCCGTCGTATCGAGCGCACGCTCGAATATCTCAACTGGATCATGGTAGCGCTGATCATCGGCGGACTCGGATCGCTCGCGGTCCTTTTCGTTCCGCTTTCAACCTGGTTCGCCGGGCTCGCGGGCTTTGCCGGCTTCGACATGCGTACAGGTTCGTTTCAGTTTGTTCCCGCCGGCGCCGACTTCTTTTTACTCGGCGCGTTTGCTGCTTACGCGGGCGGCGGCGGTGTTGCGAATCTGACGTTGAGCAACTGGGCTCGGGACAAAGGCTACGGCATGAGCAGCAGTGTCGGTTTTATTCCCGCGGCAGTTGGGGGAAAAAAGGTCGCCCTCGCCCACTCCGGAAGCACTTTCGAACCGAACGAAGAGTCGCTCGATCGCTGGCGCGGGTGGTGGCGGATCGTGCGTGTGGACCAGTGGGTCGTTTACTTCACCGGCGCCGTCCTCGGCATGGCCCTCCCCGCTTTGCTGTACGTGACGTTTGTACCCGCCGGCAGCGACATTCGCGGTCTCGGGATCGCGGCTGCGTTGGCCCAGGCAGTGGCGACGCAAAAAGGCGCGATCTTCGGCGGCGCAATCGCCATACTCGGCGTCTGGATACTTTTCAAAACCCAGCTCGACATTCTCGAAGGCATGACACGCGCGATCACAGACATACTCTGGACCGGCAGCACGCGCATACGCGCATGGCGCGGCGGCGACGTGCGTGTTGTTTACTACTCGGTGCTCGTAGTTATCTCGATCTGGGGAATTCTGGCTTTGCGTTTGACGCAACCGATCATACTGCTTTCGTTGAGCGCAAACATGGCGGGTATCGTCTTTATTATCAGCTCGCTGCACCTTCTTTATGTGAACACGCGGCTTTTACCGGTGGCATTGCGTCCGCCCCTCTGGCGGCGTCTGGCGTTGATCGCGCTTGCACTATTTTATGGATTGTTTTTGACGATGTGGCTGTGGAGCATTGCGTCAAGAAATTGACGCTTTACAATTGCAATTCCGGCCGATGGTGGGTATAGTGCTCCCAACTAGATGGTTGGTGAATCCTTCCATCAAAGTGGTTGTCGGGGTGAGGACGATGACCACATTAGATTAGGCGCGACGGTCCAAAACTGTCGCGCCTTTTCGTTAAAAACTTGACAGGATTTTCTATCCGGTTAAATTACGTTCGTCAGTTTGCGCTCACAGTCTCAGTGGCGCGTGATCTCCGTCACAAATCCTGTAACAAAGGAAAGTCGCTTTCTTTATATGGCCCCCAAATTTCTTATCCTCGCTCTCTTACTGACCGCCCCGATCGTTCAGGTCGTCGCACAGGACGACAAAAAAGTTGCGCCGCCGCCGGCGCCGAGAACTGCTCCGACTCCGCAAGTACTCAACGCGCAGGGCGTATCAATCGAGTTCAGGGTAGCGCCCATTCGTGACCGGCGAGCGCGCCTGACTTCCGGTGACGAAGCGACATTAGGCTTCAGGATCACAGGCACAAACGGCGGCGTGCCGCTGAGTAATCTGCGACCGGTCGCCTGGGTCGATCAACGACCGGGCAAAGACATGTCGGACGCCAAACAATGTCGCGAGAAAGTACAGGCGTTTCTACAAACCAGTTTTAGCAAACGGCCAACACTCGATCTCAACGCCTATTTCGTCCTGACACTCAATCAGGAACCCAATATTTCCGTGATCGATCCCATTTCCGGTTTTGGCGGGAGCAAACTTTTCAATCTCATTGCGTTACCCGGTACGGGTGAAGATTGGGTGATGAGCGCGAATCAGGATCGACTTTACGTCTCAATGCCGGGCGTTAATCAGGTGGCTGTGATCGACGTGCCCACCTGGAAATCGATCGCTACCATCGATGCGGGCGTTAAACCCACACGCGTGGCGTTGCAGAATGACGGTAGATATCTCTGGATTGGAAACGACGGCGGAACCGAAGCAGACAGTGGCGTAACCGTGATCGACACCACCACGATGAAGGTTGTGTCGCAGTTCAAAACCGGAGCAGGACATCACGAAATCGCGTTTAGCGACGACGATCGGTTTGCTTTTATCAGCAACAAGCAGGCGGGAACGCTCTCGGTCGTCGACATGCGTAAGCTTGCACTCGTGAAGGATCTGAAAATCGGTTCACAGCCGATTTCGATCACGTTTTCACCGTTGAGTAAGGCTGTGTATGTTGCAAGTGAGGAAGACGGAACGATCACGGTTGTCGACGGAGCGCGCCAGGAAATTTTGACGCGTATTAAAACGCAACCCGGACTTCGCGTGCTTCGTCTCCAGCCCGATGGACGTTACGGCTTTGCAGTTAATCCGGTTGTGAATGCTGTGTTTGTGTTCGACCTGACGTCAAACAAACTCGTTCACACGGTTCCCGTCGGGCCGGGCGCCGATCAGATCACGTTTACCAAACAGTTTGCGTACGTTCGTTCGAGCGGGAGTGAGTTTGTGAACATGATCAAACTCGCGGACCTCGGCAAAGAGGCGGCGCTCTCACGTTTCCCTGCGGGCCAGAAAGCGCCGCAGGAAGCGGCAGTACAGTCCACCGCGAACGCGATCGTCCCCGCGCCGGATGAAGGTGCGGTGCTCGTCGCCAATCCCGCGGACAAGATGATCTACTACTACACCGAAGGCATGGCCGCGCCGATGGGGAGTTTTCAGAACTATCGACGTGTTCCGAAAGCGTTACTCGTTCTCGATAACGGTTTGCGTGAAACTGAGCGCGGAGTTTATTCGACCAACATCCGGCTTGACGCGCCCGGCTTTTACGATGCGGTGTTTCTGTTGGACTCGCCGCGAGCGGTGTATTGCTTCGATTTCGCCGTGGATCCAAATCCGTCTAAACCAATACCAAAAACTGCGTTGCTTTCGGTGGAGCAGTTAACCAGCGAGAGCCCGTTTGCAGGCGAGCCGTATACGCTGCGATTCAAAATGATCGACACGCCTTCCGGTGAAGGGAAGGCGAACCTCGAACGATCTGGGCGTGCTCGTGTTTCTCGCTCCGGGAATCTGGCAGCAGCGTCTGCCTGCGAAACCTGTCGGCAACGGCGTTTATGAAGTAAACTTTGTGCCCCCTCAACCCGGCGTATATTATGTGCACTTCACAATCCCCTCTTTGGACGTGCCGTACAGCCAAATAATGCCGCTCGCTTTGGAAACGAGAAAGAGATGAAGATGCTTACCTCAACGCTAAAATTATCGCTGGCCATCGTGGTGTTGTGTCTCGGGTGTGGTTTAGTCGCGGCGCAGGAGAGCACCGCCGCGCCACCACCTGCCGCAAATGCTGACTCGCCGGCGAAAAAGTATTTCAGCGACGTCGTGCTCGTGAATCAGAACGGCGAGAAGATGCGCTTCTACAGCGATCTTTTGCAGAACAAAGTCGTTATCATCAACTCATTCTTCGCTACCTGCACGGGAAGTTGCCTGCCCCTTAATCGCAACCTGGAAAAGCTGCAAAAGGGACTCGGCGCGCGCATGGGTAAAGACGTTTACATCATTTCGATCAGCGTCGATCCAACGGTAGACACGCCGGCGAGTCTGAAAGCTTATGCGAAAAAGTTGAACGCCGGACCGGGCTGGTATTTCCTCACTGGTGACAAAGAGACGGTCGATTTTGCGTTGAAGAAGATCGGTCACTTTGTCGACAACAAAGAGTCGCACCTCAATGTCTTCATCGTCGGCAACGAGCGCACGGGTTTGTGGAAGAAGGCTTTTGGACTTGCGCAGAGCGACGAGTTGATGAAAGTGGTCGATAGCGTTGTGAACGATCCCGGTTCCAAGTGAAACGGAATATTTCCTCGCCAAGGCGCCACAGCGCAAAGAAGATTTTTACCTGGCGTTTTTGCGCGGTGTGGGGATTGACCTGTCTGGCTTTTGCGAGTGAAGCTTTCGGACAGGATTCACTGGCGCTGCGCCAGAGTCGTGGCCGTCAGATATACACTCAGGGCGTCAGCCGTTCAGGCAAAGAGATACTTGCTTACATCGGCGACGGCTCACTCGAAGTGCCGGGCAGTACGATGGCTTGCGCGAGTTGTCACGGGCTCGACGGCCGCGGCAAAGCAGAAGGCGGCATCAGTCCTTCAAACCTTACGTGGGACTACCTGACCAAGCCTTATGGACTCAAGCACGCCGACGGCCGCCGGCATCCGCCGTACACGGAACGGGCTCTCGAACTCGCGATCACAAGAGGACTTGATCCCGCGGGCAACAAACTCCTAAACGTGATGCCTCGCTACGTGATGGCGCCCGAAGACCTTTTGGATCTGGTCGCTTATTTACAACTGCTCGGCAAGGAGCAGGAGCCGGGCATCAGCGAAAACAAGATCGTGATCGGGACTTTAGTTCCCACGACCGGTTCTCTGGCTGACCTGGGCCGCACTGTCATCGCCGTAACAAATGCAGTTTTCGATGACCTTAATAGCCAGAACGGAATCTACGGACGAAAGTTGGAATTGCAGGTCATTGAAACTGCCGACACTCCCGCCGCCACGCGCGCGAAACTTGAATCGCAGTTCAAAGAGCAACGCCTGTTTGCGATGACGGGCGCGTTTATCGCAGGTGCCGAGAAAGAGGTTGTACCGCTCCTGGGCCAACAGGAGATCCCACTGATTGGACCGATCACGCTTTATCCCCAAATCGGTTTTCCGTTGAATCGCCACGTCTTTTACCTGCTGTCAGGCGTGGAGGAACAGGCGAAGAGTCTGATTAATTTTGTCGGGAAAAAACCGGAGTTGAAAAATGCCCGGCTCGCGGTAATCTGGCCGCGCAACGATCAGTATGTGGGTGTGGTGGAAGCGATAAAGAATCACACAAAGCGATCGGCGCACGTTGTTGAATACGCAACCGGACGTTTTGACGTGACGGAAACGATCAAGCAGGTGAGACAAGCGAAGGCCGAGATCGTATTTTTTCTCGGAAACGGCGAGGAAGCACTTTCGTTCATGCGTGAGGCGGAAAAATTGAACTGGTTTCCCACCATCCTTGTGCCGAGTGCGACTATCGGCACAACGCTCTTTGAGTCGCCCGCCGGATTTGACGGTAAAGTGTTTTTCTCTTTTCCGACTGCACCCGCCGATCAAACTCAGGAAGGCATCGGAGAATTTCGCGCGCTGCAAGCGAAGTACAAGTTACCTGCGGCTAACCTATCCGCACAGCTTGCCGCTTACACTGCCGCACGTGTATTGGCGGAAGCCATCAAGCGCGCGGGCAAAGACGTGAGTCGCGAAAAACTGATCCAGGTGCTCGAGAGTTTTTATGACTACTCGACCGGCTTGACGCCGGCGATAAGCTACGGCCCAAACCGTCGCATCGGCGCGAAGGGCGCGTACGTGATCACTATCGATCTGAAGGCGCAAAAGTTTGTTCCGGCGAGTGGTTGGGTAGATAGTAACTGAAATAAAATCATTTTAATCCTGAAAATCATGTAATCCTGTTAAATGGCTTTCCCGCAAAGGTAACGCAGGTCATTTTTACAGGATTGACATGATTTACAAGATTGACGAGATTGCGTGAATGCAACTGGTAAAGGAGTACGGTGATGAAAAGAATCGTGTTGATGCTGCTGTTGGCCGGCGTGATTTATGCAATGCCGCCGGCGCCTTTCGTGAATCAAAGCGCGGCACAAACGCGAACCGGGCATTACACCTGTCCGATGCATCCCGAGGTGGTCAGGGCAAAGCCCGGACGTTGCCCGAAGTGTCAGATGGCGCTCAGATACACCAAAGCCAAAGCTGAGAAAACAACCGCCCCGAAAGCGGCAGCCACCCCAACCGAGCCCAGCGCCGTCTCGTCGATGCGAATTCCCGACGTCACGATCCAGGATCAGAATGGCAAGTCGCTTAAGTTCTATAGCGACCTGGTCAAAGGCAAAGTCGTCGCGATCAATTTTGTGTTCACGACCTGCACGGCGATCTGTCCTTCGTTAACGGCAACGTTTCGCAGAGTGCAGCAGCAGTTGGCCGGCCAACCCGTCAAAGCGCAGTTGATATCGATCAGTGTCGATCCGACCACCGACACGCCTGAACGACTTCGCGACTTCGCAGCAAAGTTCAAAACAGAACCGGGCTGGACTTTTGTGACCGGCAGCGCTTCCGATATCGATTCGCTCTTGAAGGAGTTTGGCGTTGCTGTGGCGAATAAGAACGATCACACACCGATGATCCTGATCGGCAACGATGAAACAGGATACTGGACGCGCGCTTACGGTCTTTCGTCGCCGACGTCCCTCGTGAAATTGATCACCGAGGCTGGGAATCGAAAATAAGTCAGCCACGAAAAGCACAAAGAACACAAAGGGTTTCTTAAAGGCATTTGTGATTTATGTGCTTATTTGTGGCTACTATGAGTTGCTCTCGCAAGGATTTTCCTTGACACATCACGAGAGCCGAAATAAGCTGCGCTAGTCAAGGTCATCGATATTTCAAGGCGGAAACCTTCTTTCTTCACGTCCGGCAGTTTCACGCTTCGCTAGAACGCTATTAGCTCTAGTCCTAATTCCGGATATTTATTCCGGCAGATGAAAACCTCAATACCGTTGCTTGCTTTCCCGCAAACTAATAAGGAGAAGTAACATGCTCGGTCAACAGAGTACGTTTGTGACCCCCATCAGATGCCTCGCCTTGGTCGTGTTGTTTCTTTTCAGCGTTGGATCATCAATGGCGCAGACTCCGCGCGTCCCCGCGGAAAAGGCGATTGAAGAGACGCCGGCTCCTGTCGTAGCTGAAACCGTCTCGGCCATCCCAAACATTCCCACGGTAAAAACTTCCGATGAGCCTGTTGCAACAAAACCGCCGGCGGAAGTCATAACAACTGAGACCGCAAAGCCAACCGAGTCGCCGAAAGTTGAAACAACGCAACCGCCGGTCATGCAGGCTCAGTGCAAGCGAACGATCAGGGCCGACGTAGTTGCCCTTGCGCAGCCGATATTTTTGAATCGCCTGGGTGCAGTGATGCCGGGCGGGATGGTTTTCGCTCTGCGGCGCGACACCGTCGGCGGACAGGGAACACAACTGCGCGCCGATAAGCGACCGCGTCCACTCGTGCTCCGCGCAAACGTTGGCGACTGCATCGAGATCACGTTGACGAATAACATTCCCGCCGCGAAGTTCACGATCACACAACCGGCTCCGCCGGCGCCTGGTCTGCCGTACAGCACTTCGGAAGTGTCGTTGCACGTTCAGGGAATGGAATGGGTGACTGGCGCGAAAGATGACGGCTCGTTTGTCGGACGAAACGATTCGAGTCTCGCAACTCCGAATCCCGCGCCTTCACCGGCAGCACCCGGAACGACCTGGCCATCGCAAAAGCAAACTTACACACTCTACGCAAAAGCCGAAGGAACCTATCTGCTTTACAGTATGGGTGACACGACTTCCGTCGGCAGCCACATCACGAATGGATTGTTTGGCGCATTGAATGTTCAACCGGCGGGCGCCGAGTGGTATCGCAGCCAGGTGACTAAGGCCGATCTGAAGATAGCCACCACTTCTACCACTCCAGACCAGCATCCCATCGTCAACTACGCCGCGGTCTATCCGGCCGGCGCTACCTATCCTGACGGCACTCCGATTCCACCGAACACGCCGGTCCTGAACATGCTCGATAGCAATCTCAATATCGTGCATACGGATCTGACCGCGATGATCACGGGACCAAACGCCGGAAGGTTTACGCAAGCGGAAGGAAACTGCGACGCCGGAGCGCCTGTGCCTCCCGCCGGAGTTGATCCGCTCTTCTGTAAAAACCCTGCATCACCGGACAGGCGTCAACCATATCGCGAGATCACGGTGATCTATCACGGCGCGCTTGGCGGCTCGCTCGATGGATCGTCGCCCGGTGTGGCCACGCAGGCGTTTCCCATTCTCGCGACCAATTCACCAGTGCGTGATACGACGATTGCGGGTCAGGATGCGTTCGCGATCAACTACGGCTCGGGCGGAATCGGCGCGGAAATTTACGCGAACCGCGTCGGCGTCGGCCCGATGGGTAATTGCGCGGACTGCAAGTTTGAAGAGTTTTTCCTGAGTGCCTGGTCGGTCGGCGACCCCGCGATGGTCGTCGATCGTCCGGCTAACGTGAGCATCCTGAATCAGAAGCCACCGCTGGCGACGACGCCGGCAGTGCCCGCTATTCCACCGCCGCCGCCGCTTTGCACGACTGCGCAACTCGGCGATGCGCCGCCAACTCCGGCCGATCCGAATTGTGCTAACGCAAGAGTTCCGGCGCCACCCGCGACGCCGTATTCATTGAAGGATCTCGCGAAAGCAACCAGGGCTTATTACCCCGACGATCCTTCAAACGTCTTTCACAGCTACATCAACGACCACGTGAAGTTCAGAATTCTTCACGGTGGCCGCGATGTTTCGCACGTTCACCACCAGCACGCGCATCAGTGGCTCCAGTCGCCAAACAGCGATCAGGGATCTTACCTGGACAGCCAGATGATCAGCCCCGGCGCGAGCTACACGCTCGAGATGGTCTACAACGGCAGCGGCAATCGCAACAAGGTTGTCGGCGATTCAATTTTCCACTGCCACTTCTATCCGCACTTCGCCGCCGGCATGTGGGCCATGTGGCGCACTCACGACACGTTTGAACCCGGCACGGATCTGCAAAACGGAATCCCGATCAAAGGTACGCGCGCTTTGCCTGACGGTGAGATCGCAGCCGGAACACCGATGCCCGCTCTCGTTCCGATGCCGACGCTGCCGATGGCCCCGATGCCTTCAGCGGTTTTCATCGAGAACGGTCAAATCGTTTTTGGAACAGTGGGCACGCCTGACAAAACCGGAGCGAACGTAACCGCGAATCCCGGTTTCCCGTTCTTCATTCCCGGCGTCGCTGGTATGCGCGCACCGCATCCGCCGCTTGATTTCGCACCCGATGGCGCGGGTGGTTTTCTCGACGGCGGTTTGCCGCGTCACGTAGTAACGGGCGGCACGGTTGCTTACGAGAGTCATGACACGAAAGACTGGAGTAAGGATCTTGCCACTATCAACGCCATCAAGCTGCCCGAAGTCGGAACAAACGTCGAGCAGGTAGCGATGAAGTTTTTCGGACAGCGTTGCTATCCGTCGTTCTTCCCGAACGGCAATCCCGGAAGTTGTCCCTCGTCAAACAGCACTCCGCCGCAAAGCACGCTGAACACGCCGCCGACGGGTTTCCTGCTCAATGGCTTGCCGCGAAAGAACGCCGCCGGTAATGCTGCTGAACAACTCGGCGCAACTCCGGGCGCACCATTCGCCGATCCGGCCGTCGACGATAACGGCAACCCGGTCGGCACGATGCGTGTTTACAAGGCCGCGGCTATTCAGGCCAACGTCACGTTCAACAAGAAAAAGCTCGGCTGGCACTATCCGCAACAGCGTATGCTCACCTTATGGCAGGATGCTTCGCCGACGATTCAATACACGACGACCGGCGGCACCTCCGGCCGCATGCCTGAGCCGTTGTTCTTCCGCGGAAACACAGGCGATATCATCGAGTACTGGCACACTAACCTCGTTCCCAACTATTACAACGTCGACGATTTCCAGGTGCGCACGCCCACTGACATCCTGGGCCAGCACATTCACCTCGTGAAATTCGACGTCACTGCTTCAGACGGTGCTGGAAACGGTTTTAACTATGAAGACGGTACTTTCGCGCCGGGCGAAGTGCAGGAGGTCATTCGGGCGATCAATCACAGCCCCACGAAAGGTTTTGTTAACTTCCCGAATCAACCGTTGCTGGATCCTGCCGATCCGCAATACAAAGTTAAGTACGCTCCGCCAAAAGAAATCTTTGACTGCGCCGCAAATCCAACTGCGATTCGCTGTCAACCGTGTGTAGAAGCAACTTCGGCGACCAGCCGTCCCGTTTGCATGAGCTGGCTGGGCGCGCAAACGACGATTCAGCGCTGGTATCTCGATCCCCTCGTCGACAACGCGGGCGTTGATCGCACTTTGCGAACCGTCTTCACCCACGATCACTTTGGCCCTTCGACGCACCAGCAAGCCGGTCTCTACGCCGGACTGCTCGTCGAACCGCAGGGTTCCAAGTGGACGGGAAATGACGGAACGCCTTTTGGTACACGTACCGACGGTGGTCCAACGAGCTGGCAGGCGCGAATTCTTACTACCAACCCGAGTGAAAGCTATCGCGAGTTCATGCTCGAGTTTCAGGATCTGCAACTCGCCTATCGTTCAACGTCAAAGGCTAACCCCAGCGACAACCCGAAGGTTGGTTGGATCGACAACGCGAACGCGGTCAATCCGCCGTGTTACACCAGTCCCTGCGTAGCAACACCGTCGCTGATCACGACCGGTGTTAACCTGCTTCCCGCCGGTACACAGTCAGTCAACTATACGAACGAACCGATCGCGGCTCGTCTCGGCGGCTCGACCACATTCGCGCCACCCGACAAGCGCTCGGATCTCTCGTACATGTTCGACAACTCGGTGGTGAAATCGATCAACTCGCTACTGCCACCCGCGCAGCAGTGGGCGCCCGATCCGATGACGCCGCTGATGCGTGCCTACCAGGGCGACAACGTTCAGATTCGCATGCTCGTTGGAGCACACGTGTTCCAGCACCAGTTCAACCTTTATGGTCCAACGTGGTTCTCTGAGCCATCGTGGAAAAACTCCGGTTATCGCAGCGCCCAGGCGATGGGACTTTCGGAGCATTTCGAGCTGTTGTTCAAAGTGCCGTCATCGTCGGCGCCGGGCATGAATCGCAAGTGTCCGGACGGAATGGCGAATGTAAACTGCGTGGACCATCTCTACAGTCCGAGTTTTGACGAAAGTGGTATCTCCAACGGATTGTGGGGTATTTTCCGTGCGTACGATCCGGATGCGCAGGCTAACGATCCGATCCTTAAGACGATCGTTCCCCTCCCGAACAATCCTATTGCGCCGGGTAATAACACGACTTATGCGACCTGCCCGGCAAACGCACCGCAGCGGACATTCAACATCACCGCGGTCACGGCGCAGGCCGCGCTGCCGACCGGTGCGATCATTTACAACAATCGTGGTGTTCAATCGCAGATTCTTCAGAACGACCTCGGCATCATGTATGTCCGCTCTGAAGACCTGAACCAGGGCAAGCTGAAATCCGGAGTTCCGGTTGAACCGCTTATCCTGCGTGCGAACGCGGGCGACTGCATCAACGTCAACCTGACGAATGGCATTGCGTCGAATTCGAAAGTGTTGAACGCGAATTTCTCGTTACAGCCGCCGTTCACCGGTACAGCCAATCCGCATCTCGTATCGCGCTATGTAGGACTGCATCCACAGTTGCTTGCCTACGATCCGGCAAAGAGCAGCGGTGTGAACGTTGGTTGGAATCGTGAAGGCCAGCCCAATAACATCGATCAGACTATCGCGGTTAACCAAACTCAGAAATATCAATGGTATGCCGGAGCGATCGAGCGCGGCGCGAACGGTACCTTGAACTACACGCCGGTTGAATTCGGCGCGTTGAACCTGTTTCCGTCAGACGTCCTGTTCCAGAACCCGAATGGTCTGTGGGGACAGTTGATAGTTGAACCAGCGGGTGCGACCTGGAAGTGCGGCGAGGCGAGTAATTTACAAAATTGCGATCCCTCGGCAACTCCGCCGACGAGCCGCGCTTCGGCAACTGTTACTCTCCCAGACAATTCAACGTTCCGTGAGTTTTCATTGATGATCGGAGACTCGGTTCGCATCAATGGCACCAACCTGGGCGCGGTGAATTACGGGGCAGAGCCGTGGAGTTTCCGTTATCACGACAACAACACGGGTGACTTCTCCTGTATGTTGTCGAATCAACTGCCGCAGGTATTACCGAGTCCGACGCAGCCGGTCAACGATCCGAAGACTCCGATATTGACCGCCGCGATTGGCGACAGAGTTCGTTTCCGCATGACCCATCCATTTGGAACGGGTACATCGCAGGTGTTTTCACTACACGGCCACGTTTGGCAGCGCAATCCGTACCTCAATCAATCCACGAAGATCGGCAGCAACAGTCTTTCCCAGTGGATCGGATCGCGCGACAACCATGGCTCGTCAGATCACTTTGAAATGTTGATAGATAAGGCAGGTGGAGAGGGTGGCAAGGCTGGTGATTACCTCTTTACCGTCTTCGTTCCGACTCAGGCCAGAAATGGCGCATGGGGAATTTTCCGAGTGGGCAACGTGCCGCAACCGACAACGCAGAACGCAGCGTGTCCGGCGCGCACGTCACCGGGATACTCGCCTCCGACCATTCTCAAGGATGGCACTGAGCGTTTCGTCAGACAGCCACTTCCCAACATGAAACCGTAACCAACACATTGGTTCTTTGAGGAGGAAAGTTATGGGAGGTAAGAAAAAGGGTAAAGGCAAGGGCAAGAAGGGCGGCGGTGGCGGCGGTGCACAAGATCCCGTCGCGCTGATAGTCAGGAGAAACTGTGCGCAGACGCTTTACAACATCCTGCCACCGCTGTACGCCTGTAGCCCTGACCTGTTCCAGGCCGCAGCTCTCGCCCTCGGTCTCAGCGGGTCTTTGATGAAGGACAAGAAAGACAAGAAGGGTGGAGGCGGTAAGAAGAAGGGTAAATACAAGAAGAAGGGCAAGGGCGGTAAGAAACCGAAGGGTGGCAAGAAGCCGAAACCGAGTCCTAAACCCAAACCGAAGCCGACTCCTAAGCCGAAGCCGTCACCAAAGCCAAAGCCCAAGCCGATCGGCAAACCGGTTGGCAAGCCTACTGGAACAACTGGCCGGCCTCCTCGCGGTAAGCCGCCAGCTAAGGGTCGAAACCGGTAACCACCTGCTTTAATCTCTGAATCCTCTGCAACTCCGCGGTGAAAAACCGCGGAGTTTGCAGAAGTATGCAGAGTCGTAGGGGCGGCACTTGGTGACCGCCCCTCCGTTTCGATTTTTAACAGGGAGGAGCGCGCTCCTTCCTCAACGAACAAGCGTCGATCCCGAAATGAAAAACGCACGCACGCTCGCGCGCACGCCGGCTCAAACACGCCTTTTCAACTTTCTCGCTTCCGAGTTTCATAACCCTTCGCAAGTGTTTGAGCTGGTGGACGACTTTCTTGAACGTCGTTCTTACGACGCCGCGTTCTGCAAAAAACTGATCGCGCTCGGCAAACAAAGACGCGGCATTCCCTGGAACCTGCGACGCCTCGCATCTCTCATACTCGAAAATCAAATACTGAAAATCGATCCTGAAGATCTGAAGACGTTCGATTCCTTACTCGTTCAACTCAATCTCAAGCGCGCCGGTGTCGAACGTCCACTCGTAGATTCAGTGCTCAAAGAGGGCTACTCCTCGACGGAGTTGCGGCGCTTTGTGCCCGAGTTTCGCCGCAAGCTCGAGAGACTCGGCCGCGTACACAATCGGATCAAAGGCCGGCGCACTTCACGCGCGGCCTTGCGCGACTTCTTCAGCGTGTCGCGCCAGCACTGCAAGCTTTCAGTGGCGCGTTATCTTTTTACCCCCGCGGAGATCGTCGACGAGATTCTCAACCAGGTGAAGGACTCCGACGGCGTGAAAGATCTCGATCTATCCGAGGCGCCGTTTATAAAAGACGAGGTCACACGTTCTATCGATCTGTTGCCGGATTACGAAGCCGAGATTTTGCAGCGTCTGCGCGAAACTTCCCGCATCTACTGGGTCTCGGAACGGACCAGTTCTCGTCTTAATTCACTCGTCGAGTATCCACTGACAACCGTTGTGCTTGTCGTCAAGCCTCCGGGCAGCGAGGTGGAGTTTGAAATCAAACGCGCCGGACTCAGAGGCGAGAATTCACTCAACATCGTCTTCGCGCGCAACCGTTTCACTGTTCCGCCTTCTCACCGGTTGAACGGCGGCAGCATGCAGTGGCTGCTGCGTTATGAAGCCGATGCGGCGACCAGACTGGGCCGCGCTTACCGGCTGGTCCACGAAACCGAAGCGCCGATACCGGCTTACGTCGCGCGTTCAATGGTGTATTCGATTCCGCGCGGGAATAGTGAAGTAAGGATGATGGACTACTTCACTGATCGCAACGCTTTTGGACCAGGGTTCAACCAGATGCGAGCGGCTATGCGCGACTGTGTCGCGGCATTTGCAGACGAAGGTCATTTCAAGTTGCCCGATCTTCCGGACGGTTTGGGTCTGACTGCGCAGTTTATCGGCCAGGTAACACCGGGACAGGCGATTATCAGCGGCACGACGGCTTTTCGTCTGGATAAGCTCGAGGCGTATCTATCAAACCGTGGACCCCTCCTGTATTTCGAAGGACTGGGGGTGAGTTACACCGCGGAAGACGCGCGAGAACTCGCTGACAACGTTCTGGAGGAAGTGCTGGGCGTTTATCATCCTCCCGAAATTCCGTACCGGAATCACGAGCAATACGTATCGGCGGCGCTTGCGGTGCCGGCGAATCGGGCGCGCGCGGACGAGGTTTACCTGTCACTCGTGGACCAGATCGCGAAGTTCTGGGGAACGCTGCTGAGTTTGCGGATTCATACTCGGGGTGAGTCGTTTGTGGCGAGAAACGTCGGGTTGAAGTCTTACTGGGACTCCGGTGAATGGAAAGTGAAGATCATCTTCATGGACCACGATGCAGTGACGCTTCATGGTCCATCCGAACACTTCTTTTATGCCGACAGCGCCATTCCCACGATGACGCTCGACGAGAGTTATATCTGGTCGCGTAATCCCAGGCATTTTCCCGGCAGCGATCTCGGTTATCTTCAGCGCATCTATCGCATCCGCAAACCGATCGATCGCAAAGGCGAAGCCATCGCGCGCGAGGGCCTGAAAAATGCCTACACTAAGACGCGCAACGCGTTGCAAACAAATCAACGTCTGCGGTCTCTTTTTCACAAACGCTTTTTAGACCGTCTGCTCGATTGGGATATCTTTGTCGACGGGTATCTGGCGTTGAACGGTAACGACGAGGCCACGCGCGTTTGGAAAAAGCAGATGCGAGACCGGCTCGAAGCGCGGGGTTACAAATCCGGCGCGGTGGAGAGAATGGGCGAAACAGTGGAAAAAAACAGGGATTTCCTGGAAAAGTACGCGTTTTTGTTTGCGCCGCCGTATTGAGCGGGGGAAGAGGCTTGGGTCTTTGGTTTTAGGTCTTGGGTCTTGACGCTCAAATGTCTATAACAAGACCTAAGGCCAAAGACCTAAGACCAAAGACCCAAAGACCCAAAGACCTAACCAAATTATGCTCTCGAAACAACAGCTCGAAGATTATCGTCGCGACGGGTTTGTTTTTCCGCTCGACGTGTTTTCTCTACGTGAAGTCACGTCGTTTCGCAATGAGTTTGAAGCGTTGATCGAGACCACTCGCGAGTGTTCGCCAAAACGGTTCGATCGGCTCCACCTGTTTTTTGATTGGGCGCATCAGATCGTCACGCACAAGGCGTTGCTCGACGTAGTCGAAGCCGTATTGGGAGACGATATCCTGGTATACGGCACGCTCGTTTTATCAAAGCCGCCACGCGATTCGCATTACGCTTCGTGGCATCAGGACAGTTTTTATTCGGGACTGCATTTGACACCTTCGACGTCCGCGTGGATCGCGTTAACGCCGAGCCATCAGGGAAACGGGTGCATGCGTGTGATCCCCGGAACGCACAAGCTCGGCGCGTTGGACCACGAAAACGTTGCCGGCGATCCGAACCTGCTGAATCGACGTGGTGAACGTATATCGATTGAGGTCGATGAGTCTGAAGCAGTTGACGTGGTGTTGCATGCGGGACAGATCTCCCTGCACGAGAGCACGATCGTCCACGGCTCAAACCCAAACACGTCGGATGAGGTCCGGACCGGATTTATCGTACGGTATGTCACGAGCCGGATGGTGAATCCAAACACGCGGCTGCTGCGCGTGCGCGGAAACGGAGATTGCAGTCACCTGGATCTTGCGGAAGCACCGAGTGCTAACGATCCTGAAGCGGCTCTCGTTTCCTGGCTCAAGTTCAGTTGTTCTTAGTTCAGTGCTTTTTGTGCCTTTTGGTGGCTAATCTGATTTGAGTTGAAGCGCGTCGTTCGGTGAGTTGAAAACTCGAAGTGCACGTGGTGGTTTTTCCATGGCCCGGCGATTGAAGATGCAGAACTTCCCAAACGCGTCCTGCTTCCGGCTGCGCGGATAATCGTTGGCATCGAACCACGGCGTGAGCAGCATCGGCTTGCTTGTTCGCAGCATCTGCGTCGCGCCGGCAGTCAGGTGAATGAGGCTTTTGAACCCGGTGGCGCAGTCATACTCCTGGCACATACGCAGGTTGCCGCGAATGTCCCATTCTTCGACAAAGATGTCGCTGTCGGTAAAGATCAGGAACGGGCGATCCGTGAGCTGCAACGCCGGAACGACTTCGATTCCCGGCAGATGCTTTTCGTAAAAGCCGGTGAGGAAGTGTAGGTTTTGCTCGCTGCGGTTTTGATGAGTAATGATCACCGCAGTTTGATTGAGAATTAAATCCATGTCGCTGCCGTGAAGCACGAGCGACTCCTTCAGATACCAGTGATACTTTTGCCGCACCTGAACATCCGAGTCGAGATCTTCAACCCACGCGAGATGAGGCGTGAAGCAGTAACAGGCATGATCGGTTTGCAGCGTTCGGTTGTTCAAGTCAACGGCCGTGAGGGCTCGGTTGTTTAGTTCGATAAACGCGTCGAAGACGGTGTGGTTCAAAGCGTAAGTAAACGTTGAATTGGCGCTCTGAATTCTTACCACGTTGTCAGAGACAGGAAACGGCGCGGCCATGTGATTGGCGCCGAAGTGCAACATGTCCCAGTCAGACGGGACCTGGGCGAAGTAGGTTTTGAACTTCTCCGCGAGTTGCGGGTCGAAGGCGGCATCGTCTTCGAAGATCAATACGCTGGACCAGCCGAGTTGGCGCGCTTTGGTAACGATTTCGAGATGACTGCGCAGGCATCCGTAGGCGCCAGGGGAGTCGGCCCAGTTAGCAGGAACGATAGTCTTTTGACCGTCGACGGCGGCGAAGCGCTCGACGCCTTCGATGCCACAGCGTTGAAACTTCGATTGCATCTGATCCCAGCGCTCCGGCCGGCGATCGAGGTTGATACAAATTTTGTGAGGGAAGACGTTGTTTATGTCTCGCATCTTTTGAATAATTTTCCTCGCAAAGGCGCAAAGACGCAAAGCGCTGCCGCGTTTCTAATAGGCTTTTCTTTACGCCTTTGCGTCTTTGCGAGAGACCGTTTTGTTTGATCTTTAACTGGCGCTTATCTAGACTGTCGCACGCTCATGCTCACGCAGTTTCCAGAGACAAACAGAATAAACGTTTCCGAATCTCTCGCACGCGAATTATTGCTCGCGGCCGAGCGGCTGCCGCACTACGATAACAAAGAATTCTATTCAACTGCTTTGCAGAAATCAGTGCTCGACGAGGTTCGTTCGGCAAATCCAGGCGGCTTTGACGAACTCACCGGCGCCATCCGTGATCGCCTGGCGCGCCGGCCCTATTGCGCTCTCGTTTCCGGTCTGAACTTTGACGACGGCAACCGGTTATTTGTCGCGATCAATCGAGCCTTCGGCGAACTCGTCGCGCGTCCCTATGAAAAACCGCGGGCCCAACTCGTTCATTACATCCAACCGCAAACGGACATACCGTCCGCGCGCGGCGGTCGCGAAAGTGAGAGGTTACACACCGACACCGCCGATTGGGAACCACCCGTGGAGCTGATCTCGATGGTGTGCGTGAACGCAGATAGCGCCGGCGGCGGACGTTCGCGCATACTCGACGTCGATACGGTTCGAACTGAAGTCGAAAAAAATCTCGGCGCCGCCACGCTCGAGCTGCTCGAAACGGAAGCAGTGCCGTGGCAGCGTGCGCCGTACTTCGGCGGCGGCGTGACGTGGCGCAAGGTGCTCACGAGTGAGACTATTTGCTGGCGTCGTTACACCATCAATCTTGCGTTGACGTTGGAGGGCGCCACGATTTCAAATGAAATAACGCAGGCCCTCGACGGTTTTGAAGAGCTGGTGACAAACACCGGGGGCACAGTCGATTTTCTGATGCGTGAAGGCGAGTTGTTGTTTTCGGATAACACGCGCACGATTCATGCGCGCACACCACTCGCAGACCCGGCGACTTCCAAACGCCTGATGATACGTAGTTGGATTAGAACTTCCGGAATGGAGTCAACAAATTGCAATTCGCACAACTAAGCGATCGAGTCGAGAGCCCCAGTCCAAAAGGCCTCCCGGTGGATGTAAGCGCCCTGCCCGGAGTTTGGATCAACTCGAATCCGAACACCACGGGCATCGCACGCATGGTGATGTCAGAGTCGGAAGGTGAGTTGACACTGCACGCGTTTGCGGTTGGACCAGACGGGTTGATCGACTGGGGCAGCACGCGCGTAAAGATCTTCGCAGGTTCGCCCGAATCGCGCACGGGTGCGGGGTTCACGTGTACTTTCGACTTCGGCTTCGCGGAAACTGAGCTCCAGGGAATGATCATGAAGGGCCTGCTCGTGCTGGCCCAACTTCATCGCTTCAAAGACAACAGCAAGCGCGCCGACTATTTTGTGCGTGAGTATTACGCCCTCGAACATGGACGATTCTAAGCATGACTGAAACCCTTGAGTTCAAACAAACCGGCCACCTCGATCTCGGATCTTGTGGATCCAACCACGATCAAGAGCTTTGACAAACTGCTGGGACGCTGGCTGAACACAAATCCCGACACGAAAGGAATCGCGTCGTGTGAGGTTCAACGCGAAGGAGATCTTTTCGAAATCAAGATCTTCGGCGTAGGAGCTGATGGTCCAATCGCCTGGCCCGTCGTGCGTACCAAAGCGCTTGCAAATCTGGAGGAGGAAGCGGGACAGCGAACGATCGCGCTCGCCGCGAGTTTCGAGTTTGGGTTCATGAAATCGGAGATCTACATTCGGGTAAATAAAGGGGTGCTCGTGATCGTTCTATTCAATACGTTTCAGGACGAGAGTGGTAGATGGAATTATCTTAATCGGGAGTTCTTTTATCGCGTGGGCAATGTTTGAAAATGATTTACAGGATTTTCAGGATTGACATGATAATCATGTAAATCCTGAAAATCTTGTAATCTTGTATTAACCAACCGTATGACCTTTACTTCCACGAGATTTGGCCAGTTCACTTATTTCTCCACGCAACTCGGCGACACAAGCTGGCGTGGAAAAAACGTTTTAGACTTTGGTGGAAACGTCGGCAACATTCTGCGAGATCCGAATTCCACTATCGATCCGGAACGTTACTGGTGCGTGGATGTCGACAAGGAATCCGTCGAGCAGGGCAGGGCGTCTTTCCCGAGTTCGCACTGGATTTTTTACGACCGTTATTCGTTCTTTTTCAACCCGCAGGGCACGCGCTCGCTTCCGCTTCCCGAGATGAACACGGCGTTTACTTACATCGTTGCGTTCTCAGTCTTCACGAATACGTCAGAGACTGACATGATCGAGCTGGTCGATGAGTTGAAAGGGAAGTTAGCTCCGGATGGGGCGCTCGCGTTTACGTTTATCGATCCTTATTACGTGACGTGGGGTGCGGCCGAGGACCGAAACAATCTTCAGTGGCGTCTCGATCTCGAAACGGAGCGGCGTCACATTTCCGCCGCCGAGGCAAAAGAGGTCGACGCGAGAGCCCGGGGCGCCAAGTGGTTTATCCTCGTCAACGGCGGTGATTTGTACATCGAGACTGAAAACGTTCGTTCGTATTCATCGGAGGAGCAGCGCACGTTTCACGTATTTCACACCGCCGGCTATATGAAAAACCTGTTTCCAGACGCGACGATTCTGCCGCCCGTCAATAATGAAATGCAGCACTGCTGCATCATCAGGAATTAGCTATGGACTTTGTTCCTCTATCACAAGAACAGAAGCAGTCGTTTGATGAGGACGGCTTTCTCGTCGTGCGTAACGCCGTCGATAAGCCGGCTGTCGAACGTTTGATCGAGGCCGGTGATCGACGCGCGAGAGCGTTTCTCGATAAGCCCGAGGTGCTTCAAAAAGAGGAATACAATCATCTCGATCTGCGTCCGGGCCTGCTCAAGGATAAAGCTTTCCTTTCACTCGTCACCCACTCGCCCACGGTGCCGCTCGTCGTGCAGTTGCTGAGTCCGAATATTCATCTGCACTCAACCGCGCTTATTTACAAACGGCCCGAGAGTCCCGATGGATCGCCTTTCAGGCGTGGCTGGCATCGCGACATTCGCATTCCCAAAGACCTGGGCCATCGCGAACTGCCGCGAGTCGGCATAAAGATCTGTTACTGCCTGACCGACTTTCATCAACCCAGCTCGGGGATGACACTGTTTGCGCGCAAGACTCATCTGAATGACGCGCCGCTTAATGTTCCAAAAGGCGCGATCGATCCGAAAGGCGTTGAAGTTTGCGATCTGACACTCAACGCCGGCGACGCAGTGCTGTTTGAGAACCGGATCTTTCACACGGCCGCTCCCAATCGCAGCGACCGTGTCTCGCGTGTGTTGATGTATGGCTATGCGTATCGCTGGTTGAAGCCGGAAGTTTACCTCGACATCCCTGACGAACGGCTGCTGGAAAAAGCTGATCCGATTACTCGACAGTTGCTCGGCGGGTATCGCGACGTCGATACAGTTCCGTGGGCCTTACAGCGTTGGACCAGGACTCACGGCGTCGAACCCGCATCGGTTCCCTGGACGATTGAAGCTTGAGCAGAGTTTTCCTCGCAAAGGCGCAAAGAGCGCAAAGGAAAATCTTAGAAACGCGGTAGCGCTCTGCGCCTTTGCGCCTTTGCGAGGAAACTTCTTGAGGGAATAGTTGATGAACCTCAGATTCCACTGGATGCTCCCCAAAGGCGGCGAAGTCTCACTCAATGGACCGCAGACGTCGCGCGAAGCCGCGAATTACCGGCTCGCCTCGACGCGCGCCGGCTCGCCCGCTCCGAAACCTGACATCCCCGGCTGGACACATTTCGGCAAGCACGCGGAGGATGCAGGCATCGACTCACTGCTTGTTTCGTTCAGCCGTTACGAACCTGATCCGATACTGGTTGCGAGCGCCCTCGGCCAAACGACAACGAAGCTTAAATTTATCGCCGCTTATCGTTCGGGTCTGATGAAACCGACCACGTTTGTGCAGCAGGTCAACACGGCTTCCGCGTTTATGCCCGGTCGTTTGTCGATCAACATCGTCGCCGGCAGTTCGACGGCGGAGCAGAGAGGTTATGGCGACTACCTCGCTCACAACGAGAGATACGCGCGCGCCGAAGAGTTTCTCGCCGTGTGTCATGCGTTTTGGCGGGGCGACGGCGACGTCAACTTCAACGGCAAATACTACCAGGTGGAACAGGGCAAGCTGCACACTCCATTTCTTGCTCCGCAACGCAGCATGCCCGAGATCTATATCTCCGGTCATTCCGAACAGGCCGAGCAGTTGGCGCGTTCTCATGGGACGTGTCTGTTGCGTGTGGCCGATACACCGGAGCATCTGCAGCCGGCGGTAGCGAGCACGCGGCAAGCCGGGCTCGAAGTTTGTCTGCGTATGTGCGTCATTTGCCGGCCCACCAGGCAGCAGGCGATCGAAGTTGCGGAGTCGCTGTTGCCGGATAGCGACCTGGGCCAGTATGAGCGGAGCGTTGCCGTAAAAAACGATTCGCAGATGTATCGTGAAGCGTCGCAGGTCGGCACAGACGACAAGAGCAGGTGGTTGAGTCCTCTGTTGTGGAAAGGTTTTGTTCCTTACTACGGTCCCGTATGGACCACGCTCGCCGGTTCGTTTGATGACGTTGCGGGTGCGCTTCTCGAATACAAAAAGATTGGGGTCACGCAGTTCATCATGTCAGGCTGGCCCGAACTCGACGAAGTCAAAACTTTCGGGAGTGAAGTTGTGCCCCGAGTGAGGCGAGCGGAAGCTCGAGATCGTTTATGAACCTCAGGTTCCACTGGATGCTTCCGAAAGGCGGCGAGGTCGGCATGAAGACCGCGCAGGAAACTTCCCGTGTGCTCACGACGAAAAGCACCTCGAAAGCTGCGTTGCCCGACATGGAAGGATGGTTGAAGTTTTCGCGGTGCGCGGAAGAGGTCGGCATCGAATCGGTGCTGATGTCTTTCAGTCGTTACGAGCCGGACACGCTCGTGATTGCCGCGGCGATCGGACAGCAGACAAAGAAGTTGAAGTTTATCGTCGCGTATCGTACGGGTTTTATGCAGCCTGCGACTTTCGTGCAACAAGTCAACACGCTCTCCGGTCTGATCGAAGGCCGCGTCGCGCTGAATATCGTGGCTGGCAGCTCGACAGCGGAACAAAGAGGGTATGGAGATTTTCTGGACCACGACGAGCGTTACGCGCGCGCCGACGAGTTTCTGGAAATCTGTCATGCGTTCTGGCGCAACGGCGAAGAAGTTGTATACGACGGTAATTATTTCAAAATTGAATCCGGGCAAATCTCAACGCCGTTTCTTGCGCCTGATCGGAGCGCGCCCGAGATCTACGTTTCAGGACATTCCGAACAGGCGGAGCGTCTGGCGCAGAAACGAGGTAACGGCTGGCTGCGGTTGATTGATACGCCGGAGAAGCTGGCACCGCTCGTTATTCGCAGTCGGGAGAGTGGCATCGAGCTCTGTCTGAGGCTGGGCGTGATCTGCCGGCCGACGCATGCCGAGGCGGTGGCCGCCGCGCGTGCGATGCTGCCTGACGAAGAGACAGAAAAACAGGAGCGCAGCATCCTCAAAAACAGCGACTCGCAAACTCTGAAACAGGCGCTTGCGGCAGCCGATGAAGTTGGTTGGTTGAACCGGAATCTTTGGGCCGGCCTGGTGCCGTTTTATGGATCGTCGTCGATCACGCTCGTGGGAAGTCCGGAAGAGTTGGCGGACGCGTTTCTCGCGTACAAAGCAGTGGGTGTGACGCAGTTTATTATTTCGGGTTGGCCCAAGCTCGAGGAGATGATGATATTCGGGCGCGAAGTTATGCCGCTCGTGCGCCGCCGTGAGGGCCGCACATACAACGACTAAGACGGAGAAGCAATGGCAACAGAAGCACCTAGAGCTTTCAATCGCGAGATGTATCACGACCATCCGGAGAACGTCTTTTATGGCACTGACGACGGCCATCAGGATGGCTCCTTCACCGAGTTTCAAACGATTCGCGACCACTACAAATCGGTGGCGCCCGAGCGCCGCGAGAACATACACCTGCTCAGCGTCGTCGGCGGATTGTACGGGCTCAACATGATTCCACTCTGGCGTCCGAAGGCGATTACAATCTTCGATATCAATCCCACCGCGATCACTTATTTCAAGATCATTCATCGCGTGCTCGTCAGCAGTCGCGACGGCGACCACTTCCTGCGGCGTCTCACCGAAGGAGACTACGAAGTCACCACGAGCCGGGAAGAGTTTGTGCGTGAAAACATCTGCCTCAAACAAGCCGGGCAGCTTCCGCGCGCGCGCGGCTCCACGAAACGTCCGTATGAGCAGTCGTGGCAGAACGTTTTTGAGAATTTCGATCTTACGAAGCAGATCCTCTCGGAAGTGCCCGTTGAAATTCGCACCGAGCCGATGGAGAGCGAAGGATTTGCCGGCTGGATTCGCAGCCGGAACAATCTCTGGATCTACTGTTCGAACATTACCGAGTTTCATTACTTCGATCTGGAGTTTGCCGATCCTTCGAATACGGTTGTGGTGCAGATTATTTACCCGGGCCAGACGGCGCAGGTTTTGGACCTGGCGCCGTTGAGCGGTGGACCAGTGAAGGTGCATTTCCAAATCCCACTCGAAGCAGAGAAGCTCGATGCGCAGCCAGTTTCGGGTTGAACTCAACCCGACCTACAAGGTCAACGAGTTCACGCGGCAGCTCGAGATTCTGCCCTGGTTGCAGCACGTCAAAGAGATCTCAGTTGTCGCAAACAGCGATATACCGCCGTTGTCGATCGTGGTGAACAATCGAGTGGCCGCGATTGTCGATCCGTTTGATGAACCTGGATTGAATTCACCTTGTGATGAGGGATCGACACTGCAACGTCTCAAAGATTTGAAGCCCGCGCTGATCTTAAAATATCAATGGCGGCGCGGGGTCGAGTATCCGCCGGGCACGATCAGCGCCGGTTATCCATGTGTCTCAGACGTCGTGCGTCCAGCGAATTTGCTGACGCGTAATCGTTCGATTGCTATCACGGCGCGGATGCGCGCGATTGGTGATTATCACTGGGCGGATAAGACCGAATGGATGCTGGCGCGCACTCGCATCGTGAACCAGGCGAAGCTCCTGGCCCAATTGGGCCATAAGACCAAATGTGGTCTCGCCAGTGCCGCTGACTATATTGCCGAACTCTGGGATGCGCAGATCGGTTTCGAGTGGTCCGGGCACGGTTACCTGACGCATCGATTGATTGAATACATTCGCGCCGGGGTCGTGCCCATCACTCGGCCGCTCGGCAAAGAGTGGCCCATCCGCGAGGATGTGATTCTCGAAAACGGCGTGCACTGCGTGTTTTGTTCGGATCCGTTCGGCTTCGCGCAGGAAGCCAGCAGGCTGCTTTTGGATCAGCCAAAGATCGCGCGCATCCGCTCGAACCTCTTAACACTCTGGGAAGAAAAACTCTGTCCAAAAGCGCAGGGCTACTGGCTCTGGTCCAAGCTACAGGAACAAATCCCGTAAATCATGCAAATCCTGTCTAACAAAACTCTATGGTTAACAAAATCAAAATAGCCACCAACGCCGCACCACCCTCCACCGGCACGCATTCCCAGGCCATTCGCACCGGCGAACTCGTGTTCTTAACCGGACAGACCGGCCGCGATCCCGAGACAGGCCAACTCGAAGAAGGCCTCGAAGCACAAACGCGGCGCATGTTGTCGAATATCACTGCCGTGCTCAACGCCTCCGGCTGCTCGCCCGCCGACATCGTCAAAGTCACCCTCCTGCTTACCGATATCAAAAACTTCAAAGCAGTCGACGCGATCTATGCCGAGTGGCTGCCCGGTCGCGGCGTGACACCGCTGCCTGCGCGCACGGCGTTTGCCGTGGATGCACTCCCGGCCGGTGCGCTCGTGATGCTCGAAGTGGTCGCGGCCTATCCGAACGACTGATCATGCGCATCACTCTCGTTATCGGCGGCCTCGGCGGCGGCGGGGCCGAACGAGTTTGTGTAAACCTCGCAAACGCGTGGGCTGAACGTGGTCACGAGGTTACGATTCTCACCATCTCGCAAAACTCCACGACGCCGGCTTACACGATCGACACGCGCGTCCACCGGCGCGATCTCGGCTGGCCCAGACGCGCACGCCGGCAGGAACTGACGGCCGCGGCGATTGCGCCCATTCTCCGCGGACTGCACGAGGCCCGCTGTTCGCAACAACTCACTCAGCACATAACTTTATTTGCGTTGTTGCGTTATGCAATCCTCAATCAGAAACCGGACGTCGTCGTTTCACATCTTGACGTCACGAACCTGCGCGTGCTCGCGGCGATGTACGAGACGAACGTTCCGATCATCGTTTGCGAGCATACGGATGCAACGCGGGTTTCGATCGGTTCGTGGCAAAACGTGCGTGCGCCGCTTTATCCACGTGCGCGCGCGGTCGTTACGTCGAATGCCGAGAGTGCGCGTTGGTTGTCGAAGTACGACGTGCGTGTCGTAACGATTGCGAACCCGCTCGTGCCTCCGAAAGTGGAGCGAGTCGCCCGTAATGGACATCGCCGTCGCCTCGTAGCCCTGACGCGTCTGAATTATGAGAAGCGGCCCGAACTCGTCGTTCGCGCGTTTGCGAGCATCGCGAAGGAGGTGCCCGAATGGGATTTCGAGATCTACGGCGACGGTCATCTGCGTCCGTGGATTGAGAACCTGATCGAGAAGCTCGCGCCTGGACGAATCTATCTGCGTGGTTTCAAAACTGAGCCTTACGAGGTGCTGCGTAAGGCGGATCTTTTCGTTTCGACGTCATGGGTCGAGGGGTTTGGTAATTCGATCTGGGAAGCGCTTGCGTGTGGAGTTCCGGTTGTAGCCACGGAAGCGGGATGCGCGGTACGTGCGCTCGTGCGTGACGGTATCGACGGCGTGATCGTTAACGACGACAGCGTCCCCTCGCTGGCCGGTACGCTTGCAGCTATTATGCGCGATGAGCAAAAGCTCGACGCCTTCTCAACGCGTGCTCCGGACGTTCTCACACGCTTCTCATTCGAAGCCTCACTCTCAGCCTGGGACAAACTGCTGAAAGAGTCGACAAAGAAGCACAAAAGTCACAGAGATCTTTCTTAATGAGTTTGTGATTTTTGTGCTTCTTTGTGGCTGTCTAAGTATTTCTTTTTGAGTTGTTCGAAGAGGCATTGCTCCGGGTAGGTGGCATTCTTGTCGCGGCCGGCGGCTCGCCATCGCTCGTTCCAGAGATGGACCGCGTAAGAACGCTCGTCAAGTTTGAGATCCGCATCCGGATCGAGCACCTTTTCCCAGTCGGCATATCCAAACGGACAGAACACTTCAGCCGGTTGCTTGAAACGCTCGAGTGAAAACTCCCTGACCGCGGCCGCCATCAGTCTTGGACCAGTCTCCCCCCAAACCAGCTTCTCCGGATCTTTCTGCTCACAAACTCCCCATGCGTAGGCCATCGCCGCGCTGCCCGCCGGCGCCTTGCAGATGCCGCTGTTTATAAACTCCTGGCCCTGCGCTATCTCGCTCGAAAAAACGTATTCTTCAGAAAAATCAAACGGCTTCAAACAGATGGTGTCCGTGTCGACCCACCAATTACCGCGTTCGAGCAGCAGCTTGTAACGAAAAAAATTGGAGAAGCCGGAGTAAGAAGCCTGTTGCTTGTATTGAAAGATTTTTGAAGCGGGGAGTATCTCGTTACCGTCTTTGACGATAGTGCCGGTGGGAATGTTCTTCACATCGTCATAGACGTAGAGGTGGTACTCGTGCCCGTGTCTCATAAACGACGAGACTGACAACTGTTCCATGACGGAAAGTTCCGGCCCAACCCAAAGTCCCTGGATGATGTCGTTCATGCGTGGAAGGTTGCGGGGCGCGCTTGTTGAGCCGGCATTCGCGCGGACTCGATTTCATATTCGCGAATGTAGTTGGCAGCCATGTTGAGATAGTGATAATCGCGCATGGCTTTCTCACGGCACACGCTCGGCGCAATGTCCGAGATCTTCTCGATCGCGGCGACGTATTGATCGGGCGTGCCGCAAACAAATCCCACATCGCCGGTGATTATCTCGGGGCAGGCCCCGCGATCGCTGCAAATAACAGGCGTGCCCGACATGAGGGCTTCGACCATTCCGAGGCCAAATGCCTCGTCGAGTTTGGTAGGAAAGAGAAAGCCGCGAGCGCCCGCAAGCAGCTCGGCTTTCTCTCGTCCACGCACGTCGCCGACGTATTTCGCGCCGGCTTCACGGCACATCGCCTGAACTTTTGCGATGCGCTCGTAACTCTCGCCAGTGCCCGCGACAACTAATTTGAAACCGACCTGCTTCGCGAGCGAAAGCACCGTGTCGAGGCCCTTTTGCGTGCCCCAGTCCATCGTCGACATAAACAAAAAGTAATCGTCTTTCGACTCGCTATAGATGTATTCGACCGGGTCGATTCCATTCCAAACGTATCGATCACTTTCGTGCAATCGAGCGAGGGTCTCGGAAACAAAGATCCAGCTTTCGGTCGTCGTCGCACGCTCGCGCCCGCGTGTTCGTTCGTCCATGTGACAGGTCGCAACCCACGGCTTGCCGCGCGATTCCCATTCGCCGATGAGGGCAGCGTCGCGGCCTGAGATCGTGTGCAGCACGTCCGCGTCTTTTACGGGTTCAAAGATCAAGTTGATGCCGAGCGGTGTCGAACTCTGCGCCGCGAGACTTTTCTCCGAGCGTCGCACGAGGTAGAAGACGTCGTGACCCAACTCCGCGAGACCCTTCGCGATCAGGTCGTGAAGAATGTATCCCGATCCGGATGGAAACTTCTTCGGGTGCAAGCCGCTGCCGTTCGCGTTGGCTGCGGGGTATTCGTGGTCGGATGAAAGCAAGACTCGCATAAAGTTTTAGTTACTACAGATTTCGTTTATCCGTCGTGCGCGATCGATTGAATTGTGTCGCTCGTGTACGAGCGCCTGTCCGTTACGCCTGACGTGGTCCAACTCCTCATGATTACTTTCGGACAGCACATATCCGAGTTGCGCTTCCAGGTTTTCACGCGATACCGGAACGTAATGACGATTAGCCTCGAAACCCAGTTCCCGAAGATATGGGCTGACAGTATCGTCGGCCAGGAGAAGTGCGCCGGTTGCGGGAATCTCAAAAAACTTCGCCACCACGTAAGCGTACGGAAAAACGCTGTCGGCAAAACCAGTGCGGCAATCATGAATTCTGCCAGCGTAACCACGACCGACGCTTGCGTCTGACTCGTAATTGTAGCCGCAGTAATAACCCGGATGCCGCAGATATTCGATAGCGAAAGAACCTTCGCGGTGCAACTTTAGCATTTGCTGCCGCAGCGGGTACGCCTCGTTTATAGCGCCACTGAGAAAGATCGAGTTTTTAGCCGCCGGATTAAAAGGCAACATAAAATCGGGCGAAGCCGAATGTGGAATCCAGAACACTTTCCTGCTCGAGAGCTCCGGAAACAACCTGGTCCAGCAATAAGCGTAGGTGGTCAGGATGACATCGGACAAGGCAAAGGCGACGACCTTGATCTCTCGCATACGCCGGTTCCACGAATGAAGATCGTCGGCAAAGAAGAGCTTGCGACATCGCAGTCGTTGCATCTCCCGCGCGTATCTATAAACGAGTTCGTACGCTTCCCAGAAGACGATCGTCTCCGGCAATTTGCCGAGGGCCGCACGGAGCTTGCTTTCCAAAGATCCTTCCCCATACCAGAGCGCATTGCTTTCCAGATGACGCCAGCCATGAGTCGTGATGAGCTCATGCTGGATGAAGTACAACTCGCGCGTGACGTAAGTACGCGCATCCTCGAGATGAGAGACGAGCAATTTCATGATGTACGCACTTTTCCCGAAGAGTCATCTAATTGATATGGAAGTTCTTGCTCCGGAGGAGCAACATGTTTATAGCTCCTGAGTTCGGATTTATCCGCTCCGTCAGGAGCGGCATGTGAACCGTGAGAAAAACATTGCGCTCCGCTGGAGCGCGCACGCTCAAAAATGTGACGCTATAAACATTGTGCTCCTACGGATCACAGCGTAACACCACCTACAAAGATCACAGTCAAAAAAGCTTAGGCCGGCGCTAACTGGAGTTCGTCGAATCGTAAACGAACCCGACTCTGAATCTGATGCGCGCATGCGACATAAGCAGCCATGCCTTTCCCGATCGGATCCGGAATGTCGCCGGCCGTGTCGAGACAGTAAGTCTTGCCTGCAACTGAGGGCAGCATCTCGACGACGGCGTTGCGAACCGAAGAGGTCATGCAGAAGATGAGTTCTGCTTCGGCGGCCAATTCGGGTGTCAGATTGCGCGCGGCATGAGGTTGGACCGGCACACTCAACGACGTCAGCACTTCCTGCGCTTCGGTTGTGATCGGAGAGCCCACGCGTGCCGAAACTCCGGCGCTGATCGCCCGCACGTTCACAGTCTCGAGTGCTTTGAATGGAACTCCAAATCGCGCCGCTATCTCTGCATTGGCAATCGCGGCGGCCATCGGCGAGCGGCAGGTGTTGCCGCTACAGACAAACAGAAACAGTCGTTGCGGATGCGCTGGAACTGGACCGCGGCCAAACAACGTCTTCAGTTTTGCGAGGAAACGATCGAGATGGTGCAGCGGCGACAGAAAACCGAGCGCGATCGCGATAAAGCCCGCGCTGACGGTTTGGGCCATGCTTGGCGAACTCTGGTTGTAGTAGTAAGCAAGAAATGCCGAAGCAGTAAATCCTGACAACATGCTCGAGCCGCAATGCATCGGCATGCAGAAAGTGTTTTCGCGGCGATCGAGAAAGATCAGCGTGGTGCAAATGCAAAGCGCCGCGTAGAAGAGACCGACGAAAAGAGCAAAGACTGCTCCCGTTGTCATGACAAAACTCGTCAGACCGGTGCGAAATCCGAGCATCACGTCGCCCATGCCGGCAAAGGCAAGCACGACGAGCACGAGCACGAGAAGTGGAGACGCGACCATCTGTTCTTCGACAAAGTAGCGCAAGGTTGCGGTACGTTGCTCCGACTTCGCGAGCCGGCTCATAAACTGCAACTTGAAGAAATAAGCTATCAGGTAAGCGGCTATGTCGATCGCGGCCGCGATTGTCAGCGTGTAGTTGGTTGCATCGCCGAGCACGACAAGTACCGCCGCCATACTTACCAGCATTGCCGACCATGAAAACCAGCGCACGCGGCGTCCGACGATGTGATCGACAATGGGCGCGATGACCAGCGTACCGCCGCGCAGCAGAACCAGGACGAGGACGATCGACAGTCCGCCAAAAGTGAACGCGAGGGTCGTGGTCCCCATGATCGTCGCCATGCAAACACCCGAGAGAAAAGTCAGCCGGCGTGGAAACGGGATCTGAACACCAAAAAACTCACGCCGTCCGGCATACTTCCACCAGCCCATCACAGTGATGAAACCGAGCATGCCGATGACCGTTGCAATCGCGGAGAGCGGCAGCAGCACGGTCCCTTTGACGGGGCCGTTTGTGCCAGGCAGTAGTCCGGCTGAGAGGGCCTTGGTCAGGCCGCTGTAAGGCGTGTAGAAGATATAAAAGCCGAGGCCGAGCGCCCAGATTTCTAGATTGTACCTGCGCTTTTCGTTGAGCATGATTTCGTCAGCAAAAGATCTCTCGCGCAAAGGCGCAAAGGCGCCAAGCGCTACCGCGTTTCTAAAAGAGCTTCTTTGCGCCTTTGCGTCTTTGCGCCTTTGCGCCTTTGCGCGAGAAAGTTTTCCTTGCAGAGATGTCTAAATGCATTTGAGTGCCTCGTCTAAGGTTTGTAGAACGAGGGATCGTGAGTCAGCCCCAAAATCGATTTACCAATCGTCGCCAGAATCTGATCGTCGTTATCGTGACGAACGTAGAACGACAGGTCTCGGTAGACGCGTTCGAGGATGCTCGGGCGGATCAAACAGCGCGCGCCACACGCGCGTATGCAATGCTTCACCGTGTCTTCCGCAAGATGTTCGACCACATGACGCGCGCGGCTGCCGGCAATCTGCGCCTCCAGGTAACGCCCCGTTTCCCAAAGTCGAGCTACGTGTCTTAACCACAGGTGCGCGGTCTCGACGTTCATGGACATCTGCCCGATGTGATGCTGTACGTATGGATCTTCGATCTTTTTCTGCGTCGTGATGTAGTTCAACGCGTAGTCGTACGCGGCTTCGGCGGCGCCAAGGAACGTAGCGGCGTAATGCGGAATGAAACAGGTCTGCCAGCCTTCCTTGAGATACTGCCCGGGATAACCGATGAGGTCCTCGTCCGGAATAAACGTGCGGCGGAAGTGGACCAGGTGACTCGCCGTTCCGCGCATTCCAATCGGATCCCACCACGACGTATCGATCTCGACACTCGGATCTGAAAGATTGCACGCCATCATCAGGACTGTATCGGCACTCGCCGCATTGACGTGACGAACTCCGCCAGGTCCGGCAGTGTTCACCAGGAGGATGGCCCACTGAGCGCCACCCGCACTCGTTGCAAACGCCTTGTTTCCGTCGATGATGTAGCCGCCGTCGACTTTCTCCACACTTGTGCCGAAACGAACAGGCTCGTCGGGTTTACGCGCCTGCGGCTCACCGCTCCACGCAACCCACTTCTCGCCGCGCTCGACCACACCCTTGAACCAGCGCGTCTTTTGTTCTTCCGCGGCCATGCCGTCGAGCAGCACGAGAGAATTGACGTGTCCTTCCCAGCAGCGTGCGAGTGAGAGATCGGCGCGTGCGATCTCTTTCGTCATCATCCAGAGAGTGAAGACGTCGCCGGTGTATGGACCAAGCCCCTGTCCGCCGTGTTCTTTGGGAACGGCAGGAGCGAGCAGGCCCGCGCGAAACAGGTCGTCGAAGTCTTCAGCCGGAAAGGTCGCGGTGCGATCGTATTCGGCGGCGCGTGCGGCAAATTTCTCGCGCGCGAGCACGCTGACGCGAGTGATTAGATCCTGCTGATCAGACTTGAGTTCGGTAGTTATCATTTCAAGGACAAGATGTCGGGATTTGCAGGGTTTACAAGGGCTTCATGAGCTAGTGTCGCTGACATCTCTTTGCCCGTCATCATGCGAAACTGGTGGCGAACCTGGGTAACCAGCACGTCGCGGCCGTCGATCGCAACTTGGCTTCGTGCGCGGACAGTATCGACGAGCGGAGTTGGCCGGGAACCGTAAACAAGATCGATAACGACGGCGTCGTCGTTCAACCGCGCGAGTTCAAACGGAACGTCGTTGGTATCGCGACCTACAGGAGTCGCGTTGACGACGATGTCGTAACCTTCCGCATTAAACTCCCGCAACGGAACATAGGGCAAACCGAGCAGAGTGGCGGCGTGTTCGCCGCGTTCGGAGCCACGATTAATCAGCGTTACACCCGCGCCCGAGGCGACGAGTGCGGCGGCGATAGCGCGACCCGCGCCACCGCAGCCGATCACGGCCGCGCGTTTTTCTTTGACGGGAACGCTCTTGTCGCGGCTGGCAGTATAGATCACGTCGGGATCAGTCGTATCGGCATTCCACCAGCCGTTGTTCCTGATGAGTATATTCGCCGCTTCGGTCTGGCGGGCCATTCCGCTAACGTTCTTCGCGGTCAGCACGGCCTCTTCCTTGTGCGGCGAGGCGACGGTCATGCCGTTGATGGGTAATCCAAGCGAATCAAGTTTGCGAGAAAGCACAAACTCGTGCCAGAACTCTGTAAACGATTCGACGCGCAACGGCAGGAAGAGGGCCGGCAGGTCCATGGCGCGATACGACGCATTGTGCAAACGCGGCGAGAGCGAATGGAAGATGGGATTTCCGATGATGGCAAATATCTCTTTGGCGCGATGCAGTTGCGGCAGGCCATAATCGTCCATCAACTTTTTGATCGACGGCTCCATCTCGACGATTGGACCCTGCGTGACGCGCGCAAAGACGGCAGGAGCGCCGAGTTGGAGGGCCACGAGTCGATTCCAGAAGCCAAGCGGTCCGGTAGAAAAAGCAACGGTGTCGTCGCGGTTCAGAGACTTCAGCAGCGAGAGGGGCAGGAATTCTTCGGCTATCGTAGTTGCGTTGTTAACGAGTTTGTAAAGCGCGGCAGGAACGGATGCGAGCTGCTCGAATTGCTCGCTCAATTGTGAGAGATCATTCACACTTCCATACCACGAGACCACTCGTTTCTCCGCCGGAATTTCCTGCAGGAGGTCCTCGGAGAGATCTCTTGGTGCAAGCTCGATACGGTCATAGAAGCGTGCGGCGTTTTTGAGGCGTTCCGGGCGGTCGGGTTCCTGGTAATTTCTCAATGAATACAGGAGCCGGCCGCGAAAATGGTTGCGCAACCAGTCAGGATCGATGTCCCCTAAAAGATCCGCGCGCACTTCCAGCCATTCCACGGAATCCGGCAGGGCAGTCAACTCCGTTCCGTCCGGCGACGGAGGTTCTACGAGAGAAGTAATAAGTGAGGCGTGTGTCATATTAGAAAGAATCAGACGCTCAGCAGGGATACTAGTGAGAAATGCAGCCAGTAGAATTTAGAGCGGCGTAAATATACTTTGCTTGACGTGATTAGTCCACAAATTCCTCAGCGGTTGTTGCTTCGTGCAAGAATTAGCTATTCTTAGACCAAAAAGAGGATCGTTCGAACATGGAAGAAGCTTCAACGGACAAATTATTCGAGGTCGTGCCACAGGCGCCTGACTTCAATCCTGTGAAACAGGCCATCGCAAAGGCGGAAGAACTGGGTGAGAAATCGATAGCAACCACCCTCGGCTACTTTTCTACTATGCCCGCCTCAACCGGCATCATCGCAAACCCGGTATTACATCACACGCCGGTCGATTGCGACGGCACGACGATCACGCTCGATATCAGATCGTTTGCGATTCGCGGCACGGTGCACGAATCGGACATCGTCGGCGGGAAGCTTGGTCCATTGGAGGTTATCTTCACAGGTCTGTTTGGAGAACCGGGACCGGTCACCGAGCTCGCGGCCTTTATCGATCAGAAGTTTTTTGAAAGTCCGGCGATGGACGAGATTGGAGAGGTTGCCGCTTTCGTCAAAGAGTTTCCGGGTCTTGGTCCGGAAGTGGCGATGCATCACTTTTCGATCCTCGACAAGGCGCGCCAGGGTCGTCAAACAACTCAGGACCGCGGGATGCACGACGAACGCGAAGCGGACTCGTTGCTCACCGAGATGATTAAGGTTCACATGGAAAACGTGGCGGCCGGTTGCGTGTCAACCTACATGAACCATCTGCTGCGCCAAAATCCGCAGGTGACGCGGGAGGACCTGGCCCAGTCGACAAAACAATTTCTCGACGAGGAAATCAAAGAGAAGAGAAACGCGTTTCAGGTTTCCTACAGCCTGATACTCGGTCATCACGCCAACGATCATGAGCGATCGATCCTGGAGCGTATGGGCACGATTCAGATCCATCACGGCTCCGCCGGCTCGAGCATGGTGGCGCGTTACATGGCGACGCTGCACACGTTCTCCGTTGAAGACTTTTTCATAGCCTCGCAAATGGCGCTCGACGGCGCACGCCACTTCGGCGCGATTCACGACATGTCAGACTTCGTTCAGGAGCTCGAACCGTTGACGCCGGCGCAACGCGCGGAGCGAGTGCGAGAGAAGATGCTTGGTGGAGGTTTGCCGACGTTCGGACATCCGGAAATCGCCGCCGCCGGCCGAGGCAATCAGGTGCAACAGGATCCGCGCCCGGCGATCTATATCGATCCGGTGTTCAGGGCGATCGACGCAGGGCAGTTGAAGATCTCTTCCAGACAGCAGGAACGACTCTCCATCGCACGGCTCATCTATCTCACGGCATTTGTCAAGGGCGTGCTCAAACCGGGGAAGGAAGACAGTCCACCGCTGCGGCTTACGGCAAACACTGACTTTGGCGCGTGGTGCGTGCAGGAAGCGCTGGGGATCGAAGAAGCCGATCGAACGTTGCTGACTTACATCTTTCGCGGTTTTGGCTGGATGATGGACGCACGCGAGCAGTTACAACAGAAGATGATCCGACCTGTTATCGCCCCCGATCCGAAGATCGTTCCGAAGTCGAGTGACGACCCAACCATCCCCGACCTGGTTGCCAGAGTTCACCAACGACTCACTCAAGACGACCCGTTCGCCACAAAAAGCTGATCGCCACAAAAGGCACTAAAGCACAAAATGATTTTTAAGATTGGCTCTTAATCATTTGTGTTCTTTGTGCATTTTTGTGGCTACATTCCGATGCCTTTGAGGTGGTATCGATCGGTGTCGTAGTAAGTGGCGACATCGACGATATTGATCTTTCCCTGCGCGGCTGAAAGATCCACGAGCGAGAACTCGCACGCGGGCGCAATGCCTCGGGCCGAGACCATCGTCCCGAAACGTCCTTCAGCCACCGCTTCCGCCGCTCGCGCGCCAAACATCATGCCCATAATTCGATCGATCGGACTCGGCGGCCCGCCGCGTTGCGGATGGCCCAACACCACCGCGCGTGATTCGTAAGGTGTTTCGGCGGCGATTCTTTTCGCCAGCACTTCTCCGATCCCGCCGAGACGAACATGCCCGAACGCATCGTGGCGATCGTCGATCGTCACCATTTCACCATCCTCGGCGCGTGCGCCTTCAGCCACCACGATCACGGAGTAACGAGGTCTCTGCGACAAACCTCGACTCAGATCCGACTCGCCCAGCCGCGTCCGCAGCAGGTTGAACACACGCTCGTATCGAAACGGATGCTCCGGGATCAAAATCATGTGCGCCTGTCCGGCGACTCCGGCCCACAGCGCCAAGTGTCCCGCATGGCGTCCCATCACTTCCACGATCTGCACCCAGCCATGCGAGCCCGCGGGCGTGCGCGAGCGTTCGATGACTTCGGAGATATTTCGGAGCGCCGTGTCGAACCCGAGTGTGTAGTCAGTGCCCGCGAGATCTTTGTCGATCGTCTTGGGAACTCCGACGATCGGAATTCCTCGTTCGGAAAGAACCGCAGCCACGCCGAGCGTGTCTTCGCCGCCACACGCGATGAGCGCATCGATTTTGAGTCGTTTGACGTTCTCGACAACTTCGTGCGAACGATCCTGCGACTCCCCTGTTTCATTCCACTGCTTGAAAGGATTTGTGCGCGACGATCCGAGATTTGTTCCGCCGTCGCGATCCCATCGCCGCACTGTTTCGCGATCGAGCGGCAAAACGTCCGGCGCCGGATTCATCAAGCTGCGCCAGCCGTCAAACAGGCCGATGACTTCGAGCCCAAGCTCCGAGCCACGATAAACCAAACCCTTGATTGCGGGGTTCAAACCGGGCGCATCACCGCCGCCCGTCAGCACCCCGACACGCTTTGCATCAGGCATCTTGAAAGATCCTTTGTTGTCAGAATTGGTCTTGGGGCTTAGGTCTTTGGTCTTCGGTCTTCGGTCTTCGGTCTTGGTTCGAGTCCAAAGACCAAAGACTCAAGACCAAAAACCAAAATCCCGTCCCCTACCTCGTCGCATCGTTGATCAAAACTACATCGCTTGTGATCACGCCGCGTGATGCAACGAGGCTGCCGTCTTTAAACCAGTCAAACGAAAAAATCCTGCTGTCTTCGAAATTGGTCAACTGTTTCGCCGCGCTGCCGTCGATCGGCTGGCCCCAGATGTTGTCGATGCCGCCGCGGTGGTCCACGTAGGTGACGTAACGTCCGTCATGGCTCCACTTGAGTGGCGTATCCCAGGCGACTTGCACCGTCGGCGCCACGTCGAAAACGTTGAACGTCGCGCCGCCGTCGAAGTGGACCACCTTCAACTTCCAGCGGGAGTTTTGCTGCTCGTCGTTGTACCAGAAAGCCAGCAACTTGCCGTCCGGCGAGATACTCGCCCTGATCGAAAGACCTTCGGCGATCTGTTCAGGCGTGCCTCCCTCGCTCGGAATGCGCCAGATAGCATAAGGTTTTCCGACCTCAAAATGCTGGTACACGATCCACTTACCGTCAGGAGAGAACGACGGCCAGGTGCTCTCGGCGTTCCCGAAGGTCAACTGCTTCGGTCGCGCGCCGTCGCGCTCGGTTCGCCAGAGTTGAAACACCCCCGCGCGGTTCGAGTGAAAGACGATGTAGCGGTTGTCAGGCGAAACGACAGGCGCGTAATTGCGCCGGCCTTCCGAAGTCAACTGCCGCGGGTCGCCGCCAGTCGTAACGGTTTCATAGATATCGGCGATGCCACTCGCATCCGAAGCGTAGACAATCTTGTCGTCAGGCGCGACACAGAGATCGTAGTGCCTGCTGGTGCCGGAAGTGATCGGCGCCGGCTTCGATTCACTCTTTCGCAGCAGCCAGATTCGCGAAAGCGTTTGCGTTTGCACGGTGACAAAAGCGCGCCCGTCTGCTCTCAGGCTCAGTTCTCGGTAGTCGCTGAGATCGTTCGTCAGGCTGCGCATCGATCCATCGCGAAAGAGTTGCCAGATCTGGATGAACGAAGCACCGTAAGCTTTCGCGGGCATCATCACGCCGCTGCCGTCGGCAAGTAGCGAGACGTGGCCCACCTGGTCAAATTTCTGCGGATTGAGCGGGATCGTTTGCTCCGCTCCGGTCGCAAGGTTCCGTTCTAAAATGGAGATTGAGTAGTTGACCGCGACGTTGTTGCTGCTTCCGGGATCGGAACTGACCAGGGGCAGCAACAGCGATTTATCTCCTTCGCTCCATTCCGGTTTTGACAAAAAATCCCAGCCAAATCTCTGCGGCCACTTGCGTGTAGCTATGATCTGTTCGCCGCTGCCGTCAGCATTCGCAACGATCAGGTAGTCGGTTTGATTCGGACGGTCGTATCGGATAAACGCGATGCGTTTGTGATCGTGTGAAATAGACGTTGGACCATCAGGCGCATCGATGGTCGTGGCGGTGGCGCCAATGCCGAGCACAGGCAAGCGAAAGATCGTGGGTGCGTCATTACGATCGGAACCCGCATAGCCGAAGTAAACAAAGTTTCCGTCAGGTGAAAAAGCAACTCCGAGATAGCGCCCCTCACGCGGTGGTATCAACTGCGCATTGCTGTTGATTGCGACCTGGCGCAACCACAAACTCTCTTTGCCGCCCTCGCTCGTGATGTAGGCAACATACTTTCCATCCGGCGACATCGCCGCCATCGAAGCATTGCCGTTCGTGGTCAGCTTTGTTACTTCGATTCGTTCGAAAGCATTTGACGTGCGGATCTCAGGTTTGGGCCGCAGCTTGTAAATGGCAAAACCGGTCGCAGCGATTAACAGCGCGATGCACGCAACCGCGATCCAGAAGCGATTACTGCCGGCCGGTTTATGTATCGTCGTCCGTGCAGCCTTCAGCTCGTTCGTCTCGACCATCTTTTCACGCCCGGTCGAGGCGCGCGCATATTCGCTGCCGGCGACAGTGTTTGCTCCCGTTCCCGAGCCGGGCGCAAGCGTACGCTCGAGGAGTGAATTGACTTCGAGCTCGCGGCGCAGACTGCGCAGATCGATCGCGAGCTCTTTGACGATCTGGTAACGCTCGTTCCTGTCTTTCCGCAGCGCCTTTTTCACGATCCGTTCCAACTCAGGCGGCGTGCCCTCGACGTGTCGCGAGATCGGCGGCTGATCTCTTTCGACGATCGCCACGACGACGTCCGTGGGAGTTTCGCCGCTGAAAGGCGCGCGACCGGACGCCATCTCGTAAAGCACAACGCCGAGTCCCCAGATGTCCGTTCGTTCGTCGACGGCGATGCCACGCGCTTGCTCCGGCGACATGTAGGCGGCGGTGCCGATCACTACGCCCGGCGTTGAATGAAACAAAAGGGTTGGCATCGTCGTTTGGGTGACGCCCTTGTGACGCTCGGTGAGTTTAGCGAGCCCGAAATCGAGGATCTTCACGTAGCCTTCGGGCCGGATCATGATGTTTTCGGGCTTGATGTCGCGATGAACGATGCCGGCCTCGTGTGCGGCGATCAAGGCTTCCGCCACCTGAATGGCGATGTCGAGCACGTCGCCGAGTTTCAAGTCCTGTGTCTTCATGCGCTGGCGGAGGGTCAGGCCTTCGACGTACTCCATCGCGATGAAAGGTCGCCCGTCATCCGTGTCGCCGATCTCATGGACCACGCAAACGTTCGGATGGCTCAACCGCGATGCCGCGCGTGCCTCCTGCGTGAAGCGGCGCAAACGATCCGGATCCTTACTGACAAATGCCGGAAGAACTTTTAGTGCAATACGTCGCCCGAGGATCATGTCAGTCGCAAGATAAACTTCGCCCATCCCGCCTTCGCCGAGAAGTTTGACGATCTGGTAGTGCTTCACGCGTTGGCCGGGCGCAAGTTTTTGCTCCTCTTCGACGAGTGAATCGGCTGCGTGGGCCACTGCGGGAGCTTCCATAAAACTGCCGGCGACTTCGTAAGAACGAAGGAGAGATTCAACTTCCTCGCGCAGCTCGGCGTGCGTGCCACACTCCTGCTCGAGAAACGACACACGCTCCGGGCCATGGCGTTCGAGGGCGCCCTGGAAAACTTCTTTGACACGTTGCCAGTGTTGCGGATCAGTCTCGCTCATGCTTGTTCGATATCGCCGCTGAGCTCGCGATGAAGCCAGGCTTTCGCCATGCTCCAATCGCGTTTGACGGTTGCTTTTGAAATACCCATCACCTCGGCAGTCTCTTCCACGGTCAGGCCGCTGAAGAACCGGAGTTCGACGACCCTGCTTTGTTGCTCATCAATTTTAGCAAGACGATTGAGCGCTTCATCGAGGGCGACCACATCCAGATCCGTACCCTTAACTGCCACTGCCGCATCGCCGAGCGAGACTCTGATGTCCGAGCCGCCGCGCTTTACACGTTTCTTCGAACGCGCGTGGTCGACGAGTATGCGCCGCATTAACTGGGCCGCGATACCGAAGAAGTGTGCGCGATTTTGCCATCGGACGTTTTTCTGGTCCACCAGCCGCACGTAAGCCTCGTGAATCAACGCCGTAGTTTGCAACGTGTGCCCCGCGTGTTCGCGACGGAGATAACGCGCAGCCTGGCGGCGAAGTTCGTCATAGACTATCGGCATCAGCCGGTCGAGCGACTCCTTATCGCCGCGGCCGTAACCGGCAAGCAACTCCGTGATGTTTGGCGGACCCTGCGTCATTTTCGACGAGCATAGAAGAGTTTCCCGCAAAGGCGCAAAGACGCAAAGTCGCAAAGAAAATTTTGAGCCCGTTTTCCCGGAACTGTCGCGTTCATGTGTGGAGGAGATTTTATGAAAAACCAGATTTACAGACTCGTCGCAGTATTGGGCATTTCTCTCGGGCTGGCCGCAGCAGCCGTCCAGGCACAAACACCCACGAAAGTGGAAATCAAGATTCCGTTTGCCTTTTCCGCCGGTAAGACGACGTTGCAACCGGGCTTGTACAGCATTGCACGAATGTCGGGAAACATTTTGACCATGAGAAGCGCCGATGGGAGTTCGGCAGTTATCCTGAACGCGCTGCCGGTTGCCGGCGCCGAAGACAAAAACAAGCCGGAACGACTCGTCTTCTACAAACAAGGAGAGCAATATTTTCTCGCGCAGATTTGGCTCAGCGCAGATACCGGCCGGCGAGTAGCGACCGGCAGAAAGTTAGATAACTCAGAGCGCATCGAGATCGCACTGCGCCGCCGATAGTCTTTACGCCGAAGGCGTTGACTAATTTCAGCCCAGGGTTGGAGCTTGCGACAACCCTGGGACCACAGTTAACAAACAGAACACAACGCTGAAGGCGTTAGGCTTGTGCACCTGTTAACCCTTTCAGGGTACAACCAAAAATCCACATTGATTCCCCAAGGTTGAAGCAACCTTGGGTTGAAATTAGCTAACGCCTTCGGCGTAGTAGCCGATCCAAACTGACACGACGGACGGGATGTGATGGTTGCCTCGCGTCGCACTCAAGAGTATTGTGTGCCGCGAGGTCAACTATGAAACATTGGCAAAAACAGTTCGCTGTTGCTATTGCACTCTTTGTCATCGCCGCTTCTGCCGTGGCACAGGATCGCGCGGCCGTATTAACTGGAAATGAATTGACCCGCGTCGTCCCGACCGGTTTTTACTTTCAGGGACTCAGCGCGCCGACGCAGATGCGCAACGCCGCGGCGACGCGTTTCGGTACCACGCGTCACGTGATCGCAGGACTGGTCGATACCTCCGGTTACTCCGCTGACGTGAGAGAGAAGTATGTCGGGTTTCTGATTACTGATTCCGACATCACACTCAACGGAGAGTCTTTGACGGCCGGCGCTTATGGGTTCGGCTTCGCCACCGAAGGCAAGATGACCGTGATGGACCTGGCGGGAAAAGATCTGCTGTCGGTGCCGATCACGAACGATAAAGAGTTGAAACGGCCCCGCCCGTTGATGATGACGGCTGATGCCGGTGGCGTGCGGTTGTACAGCGGCAGGAATTATGTGCTCATTGCCGCGAAGTAACAGCAAGCAGCGATGCCGGCAGTTGCCGGCAGTGCTTTGCGTCTTGATCGCGTTTCCATTTGCGCTGCCGGCGCAGACACCGCCAAAGCAGCCGATGGGCGGCGCCTCAACCGGAACGCCTGCGACCTACACTTCACGTCGCACCGGCGGTATCACCGATCCGAATGCGCCCGTTGTTTTTGAAGAGATAACGGACAAAACGCCGCTCGCGAGTTTTCGTCATCGTTCCGGGGAAGCTGCGAAAGATTACATCTTCGACACTCCGTCAGGCGGAGTTGCGATCTTCGACTACGACGGCGACGCCAGGCCTGACATCTATCTCGTCAACGGATCGACGCGTGCCGCCGTGAGTGGAAAAGAAAAATCTCCACGCGCCGCGCTTTATCGAAATCTCGGTAACTGGAAGTTTGAAGACGTCACGGAAAAGGCCGGGGTCGCTAACGAACGCTGGGGCTTCAGCGCTGCGGTCGGCGATTACAACAATGACGGACGCCCCGATATGTTCGTCGGTAATTACGGTGTCTCGCGTCTTTACCGCAACAACGGAGACGGCACGTTTACTGACGTTGCGGAAAAAGCCGGCGTTGCTCGCAAGGGGTGGAGCACGGGTGCGAGCTGGGGAGATTACGACGCCGACGGTCGCCTCGATCTTTTTGTTCCCGGTTATGTTCAGATCGATTTCAACAACCTGCCGCCAAACCCGACCGACTCGGGAAAAGCCGGCGTCTCGCAAAACTTTTGCCAGTTTCGCGGCGTGCCCGTGATGTGTGGTCCACGCGGCCTCCCGGGTGAGGGCGACACGCTCTATCGTCAGAAAGCCGACGGAACGTTTGAAGACGTCAGTGTTAAAGCCGGCGTTCACGATCCGGAAAAGTACTATGGGTTCTCCGCCGCCTTTGTGCATGTTGACGAGGATAAACTGCTCGACCTGATCGTCGTGAATGATTCCACGCCGAATCAGCTTTACATCAACAAAGGCGACGGCACGTTTGAGGAGATTGGTTATCCGTCGGGCGTTGCGCTCAACGAGAACGGACGCGAACAGGCAGGAATGGGTCTCGCAGTTGGTGATTACGACAACGATGGTCGCGTCGATTTTCACATCACCAACTTCTCTGACGACTCGAACGTGCTTTACCACAATGACGGCGACAACAATTTCACCGATGTAACGTTTCAGGCCGGACTCGGTGAAGTATCGATTCCGTTTCTCGGTTGGGGCACGAGCTTTCTCGATTTTGACAACGACGGCTGGCAGGACCTTTTTGTAGTAAACGGCCATGTTTACCCCGCCGCGGATAAGCACCAGTGGGGGACGAGTTACGCGCAACAGCCTTTGCTGTTTCGTAATGTCAAAGGGAAATTCCAGCGCGTGGGCGCGCCGCCGGGCAATGCGCTCGCGAACTGCCTGCCGGGAAGAGGACTCGCGGTCGGAGATCTGGACAGTGACGGGCGTCTCGATCTCGTGATCAATAATCTCGACGCGAAACCGGTCCTCCTGCGAAACGTGTCGGCGTCGCCGGGTCACTGGCTCGGATTGAGATTGGTTGCAGACACAACGAAGAAGAACCCGCGCGACGCGATCGGAAGTGTTGTTTATCTAACGGCAGGTAATATTCGGCAGCGCCGGGAAGTTTTTAGCGGCGCGATCTACTGTTCGCAGAATGACCTGACGCTGCATTTCGGGTTAGGCGCGGCCACGAAGATCGACAAACTCGAAATCAAATGGCCCGACGGCAGCATGGAGAGTTTTGACGTTGCCGGTATTGACAGGATTATTATTCTGACGCAGGGCAAAGGCAGCGTAAGATAGTTTCCTGCAAAGGCGCAAAGGCGCAAAGCAAAATTGCCGGCCTGGATTTAACTTTGCGCCTTTGTGCCTTTGCGAGGAAAATCGTTCTCGGTAACCCGACGGAGTTTGAACCGTTGCGACGACTCGATCTCAGAAAAGCGCAGGCAGCACGGCTCAACACGATCCGCGACATCAATCGCCAGATCGTTTTGAACTACGTGCGCGAGCGTGAGCCAATCTCCCGCGCGGAGATTGCGCGCGAAACTGACCTGCAAAGATCGACGATCTCAGCGATTGTCGAAGATCTGAAGACCGAGGGTTTGGTTGAAGAAGTCGGGGAAGGGGAGTCGACGGGCGGGCGCCGTCCAACTCTCTTGAAACTGCGAGCCGCTGGTCCAATCGCGCTCGGAGTTTCAATCACGCCGACCTGCACCACGATCGCCAGCAGCGATCTCGCCGGACGTGTGATCGATCAGGAAGAGTTTCTTACCAACTCGGATACCACTATCAACCAGGTGATCAACGTCATTCGCGAATTCACCAAGCGTTACAAGGGATCGATCGAGGGTGTCGGCGTGAGTCTTCCGGGCCTCGTCGATCCGTCGACTGGAAACGCACTCTACATTCCTTACTTTCTCTGGCGCGATCTTCCGATCTCGAAAATGATCTCGGACGCAGTCGGTTTACCCGTCGTGATCGATAACGACGCCAACGCCGTCGCACTTGCTGAACTTTGGTTTGGAAGACCTGAAGTTAACGACGCGCGTGATTTCATCCTCGTGCTCGTCGCGGAAGGCGTGGGCACAGGCATCATTTTCGACGGCCAGGTTTATCGAGGTCAGCGCGGTGCGGCGGGTGAGTTTGGACACATGGTGATAGGCAGTGGCGCGCCGGTGCCGTGTTCGTGCGGCAGCGATGATTGCTGGGAAGCGTTTTCTTCGGAGCGTTCGGCGATCACGCGTTACTTGAAATTATCCGGCGCCTCGGCGCAGACGGTGATCAGTTTCAGAGACGTCGTCGATCGGGCCCTTGCCGGCGAGGCGCACGCAAAAGCCGCGTTGGTGGAAACAGCACGATATCTCGGGGTGGGAATTTCAAACCTGATCATCGGCTTCAGTCCGGAAGCAGTTGTAGTAGGTGGTGAGATTGCGCGCGCCTGGGATCTCATTGAAAGCGCCCTCACGGAAACGATTGCGAACAGCGTTCGCCGCGGCCTGCCTTCCGCACGCATTCTGCCCTCGACCCTGGGCGAAAAGCCCACCCTCAGGGGCGCCCTGAGCCTCGTGCTCGCGAGCAAGTTCGCCGCCGCCTTCGCAGCCTAGCCACAAAAAAGCACAAAAAGCACATTCCTGATTGAAGGTCAGTAGCGGCGAAGTTTTCGTGAAAAGCCGTGCTGGTTTGTGTTTTATGTGCCATTTAGTGGCAAAAAACAGTTGACAGCGTGGCTGTTCTATATTAAAAAGCTCCGAACTTAGTTCGCTGAGACAACAAACAAAGTTTTCCTTCGCAGGCGTACAAGCACTCCGCGCCGCTTTTATTCGCTTTTTACAGTACGTGAGGACTGGATAATGAGAAAGCCACTCGCCACCGGTCAGGCTGTCCTGCTCGGACTTCTGATCTCGATTTTCGCTATCAACGCCTACGGCCAAAACAATAAAGGCGCGATCGTCGGCACCGTCAAAGACCCTAACGACGCCCTCGTCGCAAACGCTCAGGTCAAAGTCACGAGTGTCAAAACCGGTGAAGTTCGCACCGCCGACACGACCGATGAAGGCACGTTCACCATAACAAACCTCGAGCCGGGTGTGTACAACGTCAACGTCGAAGCCGCCGGATTCCAGGGGGTCACGGTTGAGGCCGTACAGGTCGAAACCAACTCGCGTTTGCCGCTCGACGTTAAATTCGCAAACATCGCGACGGGCAGCACATCCGTAACCGTCACCGCCGAGTCGGCGCCGCTTGTCGAAAGCGAAACGAGCGTTCGCGGTGATCTGATCACGGGCCGGCAGGTGACCGACCTTCCCATTCCGCAAAGAAACTTTACCCTGCTTGCGGCGCTGTCACCCGGTGTGACGCGGCCAAACCTCGGTCTTCTCGGCGGCGGCGGAAACTTCATCGAAGGTGGCGGCGGTCGTAACAACACGGAAGCCACACGCTTTCGCGAGTCCGGTGGTTCAGTCCTGGTTGTGAATGGTGCGCGCGCGACCAACAACAATTTCACTCTCGACGGCGTAGACAATAACGAGTCGCAGTTTGGCCAGATCGCGATCTATCCGAATCCGGATGCGATTGCCGAGTTCAAGATCGAGTCGAGCGTGCCGTCAGCGGAGTCAGGACGCGCGGGCGGCGGTATCGTCTCAGCCACTTTCAAATCGGGTGGCAACGACTTTCACGGAACAGTCGGCGAGATCTACCAGGGTCGTTTTCTCAGCGCGGCGGCGGCAAAGTTTGATGATCCAACTTCGCAGCCGGTGCCAAACTACGTGACGCATAATTTTTACGGTACCGTCGGTGGTCCAATTTTCCTGCCGCGTCCGGGCGAAGGTGGATCGGCTCTGTACAACGGCCGCAATCGTTCGTTCTTCTTCTTCTCGCTCAATGGACAACGAAACAGCACGCCGATTTTTGGCGGCGCGGGCGATCCACTCGGCGTACCCGTTCCCACAGCGAGAATGCGCGTCGGCGATTTTGGCGAGTTATTGCGGCCGGGTACGGATCGGGAATATCGCCTTGCCGCAGGCGGCACCATCCATGCTCCTATCGGAACGCTCTTCGCCCCGAACGGCACTCCGATTCCGGGTAACGACCTTCGCAACTGTCCGAGCTGCGGAGGTTTTTCGCCATTTGCGCTGAACTACGTAAACGCGTTTCCCCTCCCGAACCTGCCGGGCATCGGGCGGAATTTCGAGACGAATCGCAAGGAGCACGCGATCGTAGACAGTTACGACATCCGCATCGATCATCGCATCACCGACAAAAACTCAATCTTCGGGCGCTACAGTAAATCCGATACGGCTCGCTCGCGCGACAATTTCTTCCCACTCGGCAGTTCGCCGACCAACAACGATCTTCCCGCTGGTCCATCCGCGGGTGATGAGTTTGGTAACTCAAAAGGTTTCACGATTGGCGACACGCATATCTTTTCGCCCACGGTCGTCAACGATGCGCGTTTTGGCGTGACGCGAGTGGAGATCGGAATCTTCAATACCGGCGTCAACGGCACCGGGGGATTTAGTCCAACCATCTCGGCAAATCTTGGCGCGCCGAATATCAATCTTGGTCCAAACAGCAGCGGTATTGTCCTTGTCGGAATTGTCGACGAGTTGAACAACACCGATCGCGCGACCGAGTTCACGGGCGATGGTGGTCCGTTCTACTTCCTATCAAACAACTTCAACTTCGCGGATGCGGTCACAGTCATAAAAGGTAACTCGACGTTCAAGTTTGGCGCCGATTACCGCGTCCGGCAGAACAGCAACTACGACGGTGGTCGCAACAACGGCACGAAGGGCAACTATCAGTTCGGCACCACCAACAGCGGCTTTGTTTCAGGTAACTACAACGGCATCGGTCCTAACGATACCGGTTCGGCGCTGGCCAACTTCCTCCTCGGTTACCAACCGGGGTTTGTTGGCCGCGGCGATCCGGGTGGTCCATACTTCCAGTCGAGCAAGGAGATCGCTTTCTTCGTGCAGGACGACTGGAAAGTCAACACCGATCTGACGCTCAACCTCGGACTTCGTTACGACATTTTCACGGCGCCCACGGAACGTTTCGATCGACAGGCGAACTTCGATCCGGCAACCCGAACAATCCAGATGGCCGGCGAGAACGCACCCGGCGGTCGCGATCTCGCAAACATCGACAAGAACAACTTTGGACCACGCATCGGTTTCGCCTACAGCGGGTTGAAGGATGACAAGACACTCGTTATCCGCGGCGGTTACGGTCTGCTTTACACCACGGATATCAGCGCCGCTCAGCCGCTGACGTCGAATCCGGGTACCGGCGCAGGCAGCTTTGCGTGCACGCCGATAACCGGCCCGTCCGGCTGTCCCCCGGTTTTCCTGTCTCGTAATCCTTTTGATAATGGCATCCCGACGGCGCCGTTTTCGGTGGCCGCGCCGGGTTCGAGTTTTGCCGCGCCGACCGGTGGCGGTCTCATTCTTTTCAACGATCCGAATCGCACGGATGAGCTGTATCACCAGTACAACTTGACGACGCAGTATGAGTTTTCTCCCGGCTGGATGGGTGAAGTTGCTTACGTCGGTTCGCTCGGTCGAAACCTGCTCGTGTTGCAGAACATCGGCACCGGCAACGATCAGGGTGGACCAGGATCGCGCGAAGTCATTCTTATTAGCCCTGCCAGCAATAATCCGATCACGGCCACGCGCTACACCGGCAGTTCCAATTACAACGCGCTGCAAAGTAAATTGGAGAAACGCTTCACCAAAGGACTCTCGCTGCTGACGTCGTACACCTGGGCCCATGCCATCGACGACTCTCCCGGCGGCATATGTGCAGGCGGCGCGAGCGCTCGTGATTGCGGTCCGGATGATCCGACCAGACCGGAGCTCGAGCGTGGCAATTCCGACACGGACGTCAGGCATCGCTTTACGTTCTCGAACGTTCTGGGATCTTCCGATCGGTCGCAACAGGCAGTGGGGCTCGGACATACCTCGGGCGCTCGACGTTGCAGTCGGTGGATGGCAACTAAACAACATCATCAACTGGCAGAGTGGTCCGGTATTCAACGTCACGTGCAACAGCGGCCGCGTGGATCTGATTGGAGATCCAACACCGACCGGGACCCAGGAAGCACAGGGGCTCGAGCTCAATCGCGGCGCCTTCAGATGTCCGGTGCAAACAGTCTTCGCCGGCGATCCGCCTGACAGGTTCCCGAATAATGGACCAGAAACGCCAAAGATTGGCACGCTCGGCCGCAACGTCTTTCGCGGGCGGCAGCAGTTTTACTGGGATGCTTCGCTCTTCAAGAATTTTCCGATCACGGCAATCAGCGAGGCTTTCAACGTCCAGTTTCGTTTCTCGGCTTATAACGTGCTGAACCGCGTAAATCGTTCGACGCCAAATGGCGACTTCAATAACCAGAACGATTTTGGACGCGACACCAGCGAGCAGCGGCGCCGGCAGATGGAGTTCTCCCTCAAGCTCATCTTCTAACTGGGCCACAAGAGACGCGCAGGGAGCACAAACGTTTTTGACGAAGCGTTTGTGCCTTTTGTGCTTCGCATCGCTACAATCCTGCAATGGCATTACTTCAATGCGTTTTCGTTCTTTTATTGGCGTTCACCATTTCCGGTGCGTCGCCGCAACGCACCCCGTCGAATGCCGACACGATGTTGAGCGAGGCGGGTGCGTTGATCCAGGCCGGGCGTCTGGCTGAAGCGGAAGCCGCTACTCGCAAGATCCTCACGACTCATCCGCGAAATGCCGAAGCGCACAGTTTGTTGGGAGTGATTCTCGACCAGCGCGGTGCAACTGCCGAAGCCGAGAAGGAGTATGAAACAGCGCTGCGTTTGAAACCGAAGCTCGTGAGCGCCTTATCGAATCTGGGTGTGCTCCTCGCAAAAACGAATCGCACTGGGGAAGCGATCGCGAAGTTTGAAGAGGTTTTAAGACTCGATTCAAAACACGAGCGCGCGGTCTTCAATTTGGGAGCACTCTACGCCGCACGCGGAGACTACAGGCGCGCCGTTCCACTCCTCGAGCGTGCGGCTGGTCCAACACCGTGCAAGCCTGACGTGGAGGAATTCGGGAATCGCGCCCTGATCCTGACGCTTGTGAATGCGTATGTTCATATGGATAAGCGCGCGGAAGCTTTATCTCTGTCGAAATGTCTCGAAGAGGTAAGCGCAAGTGATCCCAGATCGCTTTTCACACTCGCACTGAGTCTTGCCGAAGCGCGTGAATATGCTGAGGCTGTGCGACTGTTTCAGCGTACGAATGCACTGCGCCCGCAAACGTATGAAGTTTTGTATAACCTCGGCCTGGCGCTCTATAACCTCGATCGTCTCGACGAAGCACGGGAGACGATGGCAAATGCGTCGGTGCTGAAACCTGCTGAAGCAGATCCGTACTACCGGCTTGGATTGATTGCGTCGGCGAAGGACGATACGAAAGCGGCGATCACCTATTGGACCAAAGCGCTCGAGCTGCGCCCCGTCTTTGCTGAAGTCAACTTTATGATCGGGGAAGAGTTGCTGAAAAGGCAGCTCGCCGAGAAGTCGATACCGTTTTATGAAAAGGCACTCGAACAGGCGCAGGGTCAAATGATCTATTTCCTGCGTCTGGGAGTCGCGAATGTGCGCGCCCAGCGTTACGAACGTGCGCGCGAAGTCTTTACTCGCGCCCTCGAGCGCCATCCTGAAAACGCCAATCTCTATTTTTTACTCGGCTACACAGGGCGCGCCGAGGGTCAATACGATCACTCGGTTGCGGCATTTAAGCATGCGCTCAAGCTACAGCCAGATAACGCTGACGCGATCGCCAATCTCGGCTACATCGCCAGTCAACGCGGCGAGAACGCGGAGGCTGAGCGATTATTGCGACGTGCGATTGAGCTCGACCCGAAAGGTTTTCCGGCTTATCACGATCTCGGGCGGCTCCTGGTGAAGTTGAAGAGATATGACGAGGCGGTGCCCTTCTTGAAACGCGGCATCGAGCTGAATGCGAAAGATCCCGGGGTACACTACCAGCTTTTTCTTGCGTACTCGCGGCTCAGGCGAAAAGACGAGGCGGAGATGGAGCTGGCGGAGTTTAAGAGACTGGATGAAGTCAACCGGCACGGCGCGACACCGCTTGGTGGTATGAACGAGGGAGAAACTCTGCCGCCACTGCCGTCGACGGCGTCGGGTGACAGTGCGAAGCCGCGCACGCCCAGGTGATTTTTCCTCGCAAAGGCGCAAAGGCGCAAAGTTTTTAACCAGAATTTCTTCCTTTGCGCCTTTGTGAGGAAAACTCTTTCAGGCAAAAACATTGCACAGAAAACATAAACTCGCACCCTTACTCGCTTGCGTCTTTGTCTGCGCTGTTTCCGTCTCCGCTCAAAGGGTCACGAAAGTCGATCCACCCTCATGGTGGGCCAAACACACGATCAATCCGGTCCGGCTCCTCGTGCGTGGCACGAGCCTCCATGATGCACGGATAATTCCTTTGAATCCGGAAATGCGCGCGTCCACAGCCACAATCAACGACCTAGGCACTTATCTTTTTGTCGATCTAGAGATCAGTCCTTCGCTACCTCCGGGCAAGTATCCCCTACTGCTTGAAAGTGCAATCGGCAGTACCCTGATCCCGTTCACCATCGAGCCGCCACTCGACTCCGGCGGCAATTTTCAGGGAATCAACGCTGACGACGTAATCTACCTGATCATGATCGATCGCTTTGCCGACGGCGATCAGTCGAATAACTCACCGCCGGACTCACCACGCGAAGCAAACGATCGTAACAACGCGCGCGCATTTCATGGTGGCGACCTCCGCGGCATCATCAATCAACTTCCGTATCTCAAGGATCTCGGCGTCACGGCGCTGTGGTTAACTCCCTGGTACGACAACTGGAACGGCCTCAACCGTTGCGATAAGTCCTGGTGTCCAAACACCTACTACCACGGCTATCACGCGATCGATTATTACGCGGTTGAAGATCGTTTCGGTAATCTCGCGACGTTGCGTGAGTTGGTCCAAAAAGCTCACGCTCTCGGCATCAAGATCATTCAGGACCAGGTGGCGAATCACGTCGGCTCACAGCATCCGTGGGTCAACGATCCGCCGCTGAGCCAGTGGTTTCACGGCACGCTTGCGCAGCACCAGCTAAATAAGTTCAGAAACGCCTCTCTGCTTTCACCCCACGCGAATCACCTGGACTTTCGGAACGTTCTCGACGGCTGGTTCAACGACGATCTGCCGGATATGAACCAGGAAGAACCGGAAGTCGCGCGATACGAGATTCAAAATGCGCTCTGGTGGGTTGGCGTCACCGGCATCGACGGCATACGCCAGGACACGATCCAGTACATGCCGAGGTTCTTCATCCGCGATCTGTCTGTGGCGCTGCATCGCCAGTACCCGAAGTTGTGGATGGTTGGTGAGGTCTTCGAGCGCGACTCTGTTCACACGTCGTTTTTCATCGGCGGTCACACGGGCCGCGACGGCATCGATACAAAACTCGATTCGGTTTTTGACTTCGCGTTGTGGTTCCGGTCGCTGGAAGTGTTTACCAACAAACGGCCGATGCATCTTCTTCGCGATCAACTAAAGTACGACGGGCTCTATCCGGATGCGTCGAAGCTGACCGTACTCGCAAATAATCACGATACCACTCGTTTCATGTCGCGTGACGGCGCCAGTATCGAAGGCGCGATGATGCACATCGCATTCACTTTGAGCGTACGGGGAATCCCGCAACTCTACTACGGTGAAGAGATCGCGATGGAAGGAAAAGAGGATCCCGACAATCGTCGAGATTTTCCCGGCGGCTTCCCGTCTGACGCGCGCAACGCTTTCAACGCTGCCGGTAGAAACACGCAAGAGCAACAAATGTTTGCCTGGACACGCTCGTGGATTAGCCTGCGTCGCGAAAGCGCTGCGATCAGATCGGGACGTTTGATCGACCTTCATTATGACGACGAGGTCTACATTTTTGCTCGCCAGTTAAACGAGGAAACTATAATCATCGCGTTCAATCGGGAAAATAAGACGAAGCACATCGGCGTTCCAGCCGCAACTATCGGACTCAAAGACGGCACAAATGTGAAGTCCGTGATTGGCCCAGCTACGCGCAACCGCGTAGCAAATGGTGAAGTGACGCTCAGTCTTGCGCCGCGGATGGCGATGGCGTTTAAAGCCTTCTAATGAACTTTCCTCGTAAAAGCGGAATCCTGCTCCACCCGACTTCGTTGCCGGGACGGTTCGGCATCGGCGATCTTGGACCAGAGGCGTACAAGTTTGCCGACTTCCTGGTCGCGGCCGGTCAGAGTTTGTGGCAGGTGTTGCCACTTGGACCAACCGGGTACGGAGATTCGCCTTACGCGTGCTACTCGGCGTTTGCAGGGAACACGTTGCTCGTCAGTCCGGAGAAGCTGGTCGCCGAAGGACTGCTCGACTCCGCCTCCTCATTCGAGACTACAACGACGGCTCGGATCGATTTCGGCGAAGCACACAAAACCAAGGATCAGTTGCTGCGCAAAGCGTATGAGCGTTACACAAAGACGACGGACACAGCGCTGCGCACCGCGTTCGAAACTTTCGCCCAGCAACAGGCCCACTGGCTCGAAGATTACGCGCTCTTCCGGGCGCTGAAAGACGCGCACGACGGAATCGCCTGGAACAAGTGGGAATCGTCTCTGGTGCGCCGAACGCCGTCCGCGATTGAGCGCGCGCGCGATCAGTATCGAGAACAGATCGAGGCGCACATGTTTTACCAGTTTCTCTTCTTCCGGCAGTGGTTTGCTTTGAAGAGTTACTGCAACGAACAAGGCGTCAGCATAGTTGGCGACTTGCCGATCTTTGTGGCGCAGGATTCGGCTGATGTTTGGACCAATCCCGAGCAGTTCAAGCTCGACAAGAATGGGAAACCGATCGTCGTCGCGGGCGTGCCGCCGGATTACTTCAGCACCACGGGCCAGCTCTGGGGCAATCCGCTTTACAACTGGGAGCGCATGCAGGCTGACGGTTTCAAGTGGTGGATCGAGCGCGTGCGCGCGACGTTGACGGTCGTCGACATCGCTCGCGTGGACCATTTCCGCGGCTTCGCGGCGTGCTGGGAAATACCTGGCGGCGACAAGACCGCCGAGCGCGGGCAATGGGTCGAAGCGCCGGGAAGGGAATTGTTCAATGCCATTCGCAAGACGCTCGGGCAGTTGCCCATCATCGCCGAGGATCTCGGTGTGATCACGCCCGACGTCGTAGCCCTCCGCGAGGAGTTTGGTTTTCCGGGTATGCGTATTTTGCAGTTTGGCTTTGGCAGCGACTCTAAAAATATCGATCTGCCGCACAACTACGTTCCGAATGTTGTGGCTTACACGGGCACTCACGATAACGACACGACCGCCGGCTGGTTTCAGAGTGTTGCAGGCGAAGGCTCGACGCGAACCGCGAAACAGATCGAGCGCGAGCGCGCGTTTTGTCTCGACTACCTGAACACTGAGGGTAAAGAGATTCACTGGGACTTTATTCGCGGCGTGCTCGCATCGGTTGCGAATACGGCGATTGTTCCGTTGCAGGATTTGCTCGGATTGGGAACTGAGGCGCGCATGAATCTACCGAATAGCACTGAAGGCAACTGGTCCTGGCGCCACGATTCGGGCGTACTCACCGAAGCGATCGCGGCACGCCTTAAACGCATGACCGAACTTTACGGACGAATATGAGCTACAAAAAAGAGTAGTGGGGTAATAGTGTGTTGTAATTGGTGGCTGGCCGCAGCGCGGCCAAATGTTTATAGCTTGGAAGAAAAAGATTACGCGCTCCAGCGGAGCGCGATGTGGCGCTTCAGAACATGGGACTCCTCCGGAGCCCGCAAACGGGGGAATGCTAAGAGCTATAAACATTTGGTCCCTCTGGGACCCAACTCCTCAGTAACACGCTATTACCCCACTACCCAAAAAAGCACAAAGAGCACAAAGAGCACAAAGAGCACAAACTGAGTGTATAGATCCTAGATAAATACTTTGTGTTTTATGTGCCCTTTGTGGCTGGGAAACTTTGAGGCAACGATCTAATGGTCCTGATTCGCGTTATTAGTGTCATTCTGTGGATGAGCCTGGTGGCAGTGGCCCAGCCGCCTGAGATCTTCAAAGTAGATCCGCCAAGCTGGTGGCCCTTAACCCAGTTGAATCCCGTGCGTCTCATGATTCGCGGCAGAAATTTGCAGGGCGCCAAGGTGCAGCTCATTGGCCCAGGATGGGATATCGGAACGACGAGGATCAACGAGCGCGGCACTTACATTTTTGTTGACGTCGGGATCGATAACGGCGCGCAACCAGGAAAGCGGACCCTTTCCATTACCACGCCACACGGGTCCGCGCGCGCGGAATTTGAAATTCTCGAACCACTGAAGCGCGTGGGTAGATTTCAGGGCTTCTCGCCCGACGACGTGATGTACCTGATCATGCTCGATCGTTTTGCCGACGGCGATCAGTCAAACAACGATCCTGCCCGGTCACGCGGGCTTTACGACCGTAAGAACAAGTTCTACTACCACGGCGGCGATCTTCAGGGCGTCATCGATCGTTTGCCTTACTTGAAAGATCTGGGCGTCACGGCGATCTGGCTAACTCCCTGGTACGACAATTACGATCGGCTCAACCAGATCGAGTTGAAGGAAGAAAAGCCGAGTACCGGTTTTCACGGCTACAACCCGCAGGACTTTTACGCTGTGGACGAACACTTCGGCACGCACGCGAAGTTGCAGGAACTGGTAGAAGCCGCACATCGCTCCGGCATCAAGGTCATCCAGGACCAGGTGATGAATCACACTGGTCCATATCATCCGTGGGTTGACGATCCGCCTACGCCGACGTGGTTCAACGGAACCAACGGGCGCCATTTGAAGAATTCCTTTCAAACCTGGGTGCTGCACGATCCGCATGCGGTGGAGCGATTGCAACGCGAGACGATGGAGGGCTGGTTTCTCGACTTCCTCCCCGATCTCAACCAGAAGGACGAGCAGGTTTCACGTTACCTGATTCAGAACACGCTCTGGTGGATCGGCACGACGGGACTCGACGGCATACGCATGGACACCTGGCAGTATGTGCCGAATCACTTCTGGCGCAGTTGGACCTGGGCCGTTAAGCGAGAGTTTCGAGACTTCAAAGTGGTGGGCGAAGTGAAAGACGGCGACGTGGTCCATACGTCTTTTTTTCAGGGCGGCAGCACCCGTTTCGACGGCGTCGATTCCGGTCTCGATACACTCCTCGACTTTCCGCTCTTTTATCCGATCCGGCACGCATTTGCCGAAGGTAAGCCCATCGACGAGATTCCGAAAACCCTCGCGAAGGATTATCTCTACACAAACTCGAACATCCTTGTGACATTGCTCGGCGGACACGACGACGGCCGCTTCATGAGCGAAAAGGGTGCGGACCTCGCTGGTCTGAAGTTGGGCGAATGCGTTCTTACTGACGACGCGCGGTGTGCCGCAGCTTTACTACGGCGATGAGCTGGCGATGAAAGGCGGGGACGAGCCGACTACGCGCGGCGATTTTCCGGGTGGGTTTCCCGGCGACAAGCGAAACGCTTTTACAGCAGCAGGCCGGACGAAGGAAGAGCAGGAGTTGTTTGAATATATCCGGCGTCTGACGACTCTGCGACGCGAACTCGAAGCGCTCAGGAAAGGAAGTTTGGTTAACCTTCATGTTTCGGAGCAGCAATACGCATACATGCGCAAGACGACAAACAATACAGTCGTAATCGTATTCAATAATGATACCAACGCCGCCGAGATCGAATTCGAGGTCCCCCGAGCCGGGTTAGCAAACGGCACGAGCTTGACTGATCGACTCGGCGTGAGTCGCGACGTGGTGGTCAGTGACGGCAAGTTGCGCGTGAGTTTACCTAAACGATCGGCAGCGATATTTGTCCGCAAATAATCCTGCAATCCTGTCAAAGGAAGATCCTGCTATATGGAAAAACCGAGGTTGAGCTTCTGGCAGATCTGGAACATGAGTTTCGGATTTCTCGGCATTCAGTTTGGCTGGGGATTGCAGCTCGCAAACATGAGCCCGATCTACAAATACCTGCACGCCGAGGAAAGCTCTCTTCCGTATCTCTGGCTTGCCGGCCCAATCACGGGCCTGGTCATTCAACCGATTATCGGTTCGATGAGCGATCGCACCTGGAACCGTCTCGGACGTCGCCGTCCTTACTTCCTCGTCGGCGCGATTCTCGCGAGTGTCGCACTGTTTTTCATGCCCGACTCTTCCGCGTTGTGGATGGCCGCCGGACTGCTGTGGATCCTCGACGCAAGCATCAACATCACGATGGAACCGTTTCGCGCGTTTGTGGCGGACAAGCTGCCGGCAGATCAGCGGACGCTCGGTTTCGTGATGCAGAGTTTTTTTATCGGCATCGGACAGACGCTCGCGAACGCTTTGCCTTATCTGTTTACGGCCCTCGGCGTCGTCGGAGTCATGGCGAGCGGCATTCCGCTCTCGGTTGATTACTCCTTCAAGATCGGCGCGATAGTTTTTCTCATCGCGGTCTTGTGGACCGTCTTAACCACAAAAGAGTATCCGCCGGACGATCTGGAAGCCTTTCAGCGCCTGAGACGTGAGCGCAAGGGCATAGCGGCAGGTTTCGTGGAGATATTTTCATCCATCGCCGAGATGCCGAAGACGATGAAACAGCTCGCGGTGGTCCAGTTCTTTACCTGGTTTGCCTTACCGTGCATGTGGCAGTTCTTCGGAATTGCCGTTGCTCGCCATGTCTTTCGTGCGCCCGATGAAACTTCGCCGCTCTTTGCGGAAGGCGCAGAGTGGGGTGGTCTATGTTTCGCCATCTACAACGTCGTCTGTTTCGTGATCGCGTTCATGTTACCGGCAATGGCGAAAGGTACCAGCCGCAAGACCGTTCACCTGTTGGCGTTGATCTGCGGCGGCATCGGACTAATCTCCGTCTACTTCATCACGAACAAGTGGATGCTGTTTTTGAGCATGGCGGGCGTGGGCATCGCCTGGGCATCGATTCTTTCGATGCCTTACGTGATGCTGTCGACGGCGGTGCCGGCGGACCGGATGGGTGTGTACATGGGCGTGTTCAACCTCTTCATCGTGATTCCACAGATCGTGATGTCGTTGATTGTTCCCAGCATCTTCAACAACGTACTGGGCGGCGATCCGAGAAATGCTGTGGTGCTTGGCGGGTTCAGTCTGCTGGTTGCGGCGGCTACGGTTTTAGGAGTGCGTGATACTCATGAGTGACCACGACGCGACGTTTAAATTTCCTCGCAAAGGCGCAAAGACGCAAAGGAAGAAAAGGTTTTTCCTTTGCGTCTTTGCGCCTTTGCGAGGAAAGCTTTTCCAATGCTTGTTGTTGGCCCTCACTATCTCCTTTCCCCTCTTGGCCCAGCAGCCGGCGCGAGATGTTTCCAAAGAACCCGCGCGCACGGTGCGCGACTGGGTGCGCGATGGAGTGATTTACGAGATCTATCCACGCGCTTTTTCACAGCAGGGAAACTTCAACGCCATCACCGCACGACTGGACGAGCTCAAGGAGCTTGGCGTCACGATCCTCTGGCTGATGCCGATTCATCCGATCGGACAGGAAAAGAAGAAGGGAACTATCGGCAGTCCGTACGCGGTTCGTGATTACTACGCGGTAAATCCGGACTACGGCACCGCCGCGGATCTGAAACGTCTGGTGCGCGAAGCACACACGCGTGGTCTCAAGGTCATCATCGATATCGTCGCCAATCACACGTCGTGGGACAGCGTGTTGATGAAGCAGCCGGAGTTTTATAAACGCGATGCGAAAGGAAACATCACTTACCCGTACGACTGGTTCGACATCGCGGCCCTCGATTACAGGAATCCGCAGTTGCGTCGTTACATGACCGACATGCTCAAGCACTGGATTCGTGAGTTTAATCTCGACGGTTTTCGGTGCGATGTTGCCGGCGAACTTCCAACTGACTTCTGGGAGACTGCGCGCCGCGAGCTGGAGCAAGTCAAACCCGACATCGTGTTGCTCGCGGAAGCGCACAAGGCTGACTTGATGGTCACCGCTTTTGATCTCGATTACTCGTGGCCGCTTCACAACGCGCTGACGAGGGTTCTTCAGGGACGTGCACGAGCTTCCGAGCTGCGTGACGAGTGGGAAAAAGAAGTGAAGACGTGGCCGCGCGGCGCGCTGCACATGCGTTTCTCTGACAATCATGACGAACGCCGGGCGATCGCGCGTTTCGGAGAGCAGGCCGCGCTCGCCGCTTCGGCACTCGTGTTTACGCTTGACGGTGTGCCGATGATTTACAACGGAATGGAAGTCGGCGACACGACCGAATCCGGTGCGCCGGCGTTGTTTGAAAAGTTGCCGATCTTCTGGGCCATTGCCGAACGGCGACCGGAGTTTCCAAAGTTTTACAAAGAGATGATGGCGCTGCGACGTTCGAGCACGGCGCTACGACGCGGCAGTCTGGAGTGGTTGCGAAACTCAGACGAAGAACGCGTGGTGACGTTTCTCAGACGCGGCGCGGATGAAAAAGTTTTAGTGGCGATCAATTTTTCGAATCGACCGTTTTTCGGATCGGTTGAAGTTTCGAACGGCAGAGTACTCGCGCTGGACGCGTGGGGCTACCGGATCATCAGAGAGGATTCTCGCGCAAAGGCGCAAAGACGCAAAGACGCAAAGAAGGGCGTCTTAGAAACGCGGTAGCGCTTTGCGTCTTTGCGTCTTTGCGCGAGAGTTAGTCATGAAAGTCATGCTAATCATGTCATTGATTATGGCGCAGGGCGCGGACGCTCATTGGCCCACGGCTGCGAAGAATGGCTTTGGCACCTCAACATCTCTGACGTCGAAAAGTATGGTTTACGCTTGCCGATGGCGTGATGACGGAAGTTTTCTTCCCGAGATTGGATGTGCCCAACGTGCAGATGCTGCAAATGCACGTTGGCATCGGTGGGAAAATTGAGACAGAAGTTGACGATACGCTTCACCGTCTCGAACTCCCCAGTACGACCTCGCTTACTTTCCGGCAAATCAACACAGCGAAGAGTGGTCAATACACGATCACCAAAACCTATATCACCGATCCGCGCCATAACACGGTTCTGATCGATCTCGATTTTAATACTCGGAGCGCCGCCGAACTTCACGTCTATTACGATCCGTCGCTAAACAATAGTGGCCGGCATGACTCAGCCTGGACCAGCGACGGCGCTCTCCTGGCAAGCGATGGAAATAAAGCCTCCGCACTGATACCGAGTTGCGGTTTTGCCGAAACCGCGAACCGGTATCTCGGCGATACTCGGGTCTTTACTCGCGGGAGGGGAAACGTCGTTCAGAGCGGAACGTTGAAACAGAATCGCTGTACGCTTGCACTCGGATTTGGCGAAAGTACGGCGCAAGCCGCAAACGCAGCTCGGTTTTCCCTTGCCCGCGGATTTGAAACTGTGCGTCGCGAGTATGAAGCCGGCTGGCGAAACTATGTTGCGACCCTCCCGCGCATTGCGAAACACCAGCACCAGTTCAACATGTCTGCGATGGTGCTGAAGGGCCTGGAGGACAAAACATTTCGCGGCGCTTCGATCGCCTCTCCTTCAACTCCGTGGGGTGGTGGTCCAAATGCGAACGAGCCCACCGTGAGCGGTTATCATGGTGTCTGGTCACGCGATCTCTATCACGTGGCGACGGCATTCCACGCGCTCGGCGATCGGGCCACCGCCAACCGCCTGCTCGATTACCTGTTCAAGGTGCAACAGAAACGGGATGGAAGTTTCCCGCAAAACTCCTGGGTTGACGGGCGTCCGATCGGCGGCGGGCTCCAGATGGACCAGGTCGCCCTTCCACTCGTGCTTGCTTATCAACTGGCGCGTTACGGGCGAACTGACTGGCTCAGGCACGTAAAGCCCGCGGCCGATTTCATTGTGCGACATGGTCCGCGCACGGATCAGGATCGTTGGGAGGAAAAGCCCGGCTATTCGCCTGCGACCATAGCCTCGCAAATTGCCGGTCTCGTCTGCGCCGCTGAAATTGCGCGACGGAATGGCGACAGCGCTTCCGCAAACTCTTATCTCAAGACCGCGGACAAGTGGAACGAGAATGTCGAAAAGTGGACTGCGACTCGAAGCGGTTTCACCGGCCGGCCTCATTTCCTGCGGATCACGGAAGACGACGATCCGGACGACGGCGCGAAGATGGAAATCAACAGCAGCAGCCTCGTCGTCGACGAGCGCAAAATCATCGATGCCGGGTTTCTGGAGCTGGTGCGTCTGGGCATAAAAGAGCCGCGCAATCAGTTGATTCGTGATTCACTTGAGCTGATCGACCAGATGATCAAAGTCGAAACACCGGCAGGCGCGGCGTGGTATCGATACAATCACGATGCTTACGGCGAAACACGGATGGGCGGGAATTACGATGGACGCACCGGCGCCGGACGTCTTTGGACACTGCTTACCGGCGAACGTGGTGAGTATGAAGTGGCGCTGGGCGATCTTGCCGGCGCGCGTAAGCGTCTGGACACACTCGCGGCGTTCGCGAATGATGGATTGATGATTCCCGAGCAGGTTTGGGATCTGAAGAAGACTCCGAATACGAACTTTCGCTTTGGCGCCGGTACGGGCGCGGCGACTCCGCTCGCCTGGTCCATGGCGCAATTTATCCGCCTCGCGATGAATATCGAGAAGGGAAGAAATCTGGAGACACCGCAAGTCGTGCTGGATCGTTACGTCAACTTTCCTCGTAAAGGCGCAAAGACGCAAAGACACATGAGTCAATCAGCAATTTTCTTTGCGCCTTCGCGCCTTTGCGAGGAAAGGCTTTTGTCAGACGAGAAATGACTACTGCTGCCGCATCACCTGGCCTGATCTTCGCTGCCGATCTCGGCGGCACGCACCTGCGCGCCGCGACCGTGGACCAAAAGGGAAAGATCAAGTTTCGTTTCAAGCAGAACACGCCACAGGTGAAGGACGCGAATGCGATAGTTGACGCGATCGTCGCGGCGGTTCGCGAATGCGAGCAGCAGAGTGACGGCGCAGATGAAATATCAGCGGTGTCGCTCGTCGTGCCCGGAACTGTAAACGTCCAGGAAGGCGCGGTCGTGAAAGCGCCCAATCTTCCGTGTCTGGACGGCTTCGCGCTTGCCGCTGCTCTAACTGGCCAACTCGGCCTGCCTGCCATTCTCGAAAACGATGCGAACGCGGCCGCTGTCGGCGAGATGTGGCAGGGCGCGGCGGTTGGTTGCAAAACGATCATCTGCGTCACTCTCGGGACCGGAGTCGGCGGCGGAATAGATCTGGACGGCAAACTTTGGCGCGGTGTTGACGGCGCGGCCGCGGAGATCGGGCACATGTGTGTCGATCCCTTTGGCGGCGTGGCCTGCACCTGCGGCAGCCGCGGTTGTCTCGAAGTGTTCGCGTCGGCGACGGCGATCGTTCGCATGACGCGCGAAGCCAGCCCGCGTTACCCGGATTCGATGCTGCAAGGTAAGGACGATCGTACCGCGGAAACGATCTTCCAGGCTGGGCAGGAAGGTGACGAACTCGCCCTCGAGATCTTCCGGCGCATGGGCGTTTATCTCGGTATCGGGCTCGCAAATCTAATCAACATTCTGAATCCGGAAATGATTGTGATTGGCGGAGGAGTTTTGAACGGCTGGGACTTGTTTGAGAAACACATGCACCAGCAGGTCGAGGAGCGTGCATTTCCTTTGCTGGCGGCGCGTGTGAAGATCGAGCGCGCAAAGTGCGGGGATGATGCGGGATTGCTGGGCGCTGCGCGTTTGGCGTTGAAGGGTTGAAGCTTGCGGTCCTCTGCGTATCTCAGCGTTCTCTGCGTTCGATGACGCCACTTTAACGCAGAGATCACCGAGATACGCAGAGGACGCATCTATGAAGCGACGATCGATGTCAAGAACTTTTTTAAGCACACTTTCGTCCTGACGCCGGCGGCGCCTATGAATTGGTTTACCTGCCCCTTGCTCTTTGACATGAAACTGAGTTGTAAAAACATCGTTAGCGATACTTCAATTGAGCAGTGGCGAAACTACGCTCAATCATCTATGCGGTTATTTCAACCATGAAGTTCAATTCGCTCTCTCCTCTCAGCCCTTAGCAGGAGAGGCTGGCTGCCCAATCAGAGGGACAGGCATGTTAGGCCTAGCGTCCTCAGGGGCCAGCCGAGCTGCGATGGCTCGTTGTTGGAACTCCGCGTAGTTGATCTCATCGCGCAGCATAATAAAGCTGCGAATGAGTAACTTCCTGGCCACGGCAACTTTGGCTTTTGGTTTGCCACGGCGTTGGGCCAGGCGGCGGTAGAAGCGTTGCAGCTCGGGATCAGTTTTGACGGCCGTCTGCGTTGCCTCTATTAACAAAAACCGTAGCAAGCGCGAGCCGGCTTTACTAATTCCCAGGTAACGTTTCTTGTCCGCCGACGAACGTTCCATCGGATCAAAGCCGCCATAAGCGGCCAACTTGCGCGTGTTGGAAAAGCGACTTACGGGAATGAGCGTATGCACGATTCCCAGTGAACTCAGCAAGCCTAACCCCGGATGAGTGCGCAAGAGAGTGATACGCGGGTCGGGCAGCGCTTGTTGCTTGAGCCACCCTTCCGTTGCCGTAAGGCGCTGGTTGAGTTCCTGCAGCAACTCCAGCCATTGTTGTCGTTGTTGTCTCATGACCGGCGACAGCGCCAGTGCTTCTAGTTGTTGTGTACCCTGCCGGGTGAACAAGCGAGCCTGTAACGAAAGGCCGGCCTGAATCGACAACGATTGCAAGCTGTTCTTGATGAGCGTACGCACCTTCACCAGCTTATGCCGGTAACGCAGCATGCGCAGGATCTCGCGACTCTCCGGGCTGGGGCGGTGAATGCGTGGAAACTCATCGTGACACAGCAACTCCAGGATCAGTTCCGCATCGCGACGGTCGTTCTTTTGCCGCCGCCGGGCGCGCCGACGAATCTCAGTGGCGTCCCCGAGCCAGACTTGGTGCCCCAGTTCTTCTAACAGTTGTTCGAACCAGGGCGTATAACCGCTGGCCTCGAGGCCCACGATTACCGGACCGCCCAACTCGGCATAGAACTTACGGAGCGCTTCCTTGTGGTCGTGCTTGAGCTCATGGCGAGTGAGCTCTCCGGTTTCAGTTTTCAAACAGCAAATTGTTTGTTGACGTGCATGAAAGTCGACGCCGCAATATATAATGTCTCCCATAGCGGGTGTCTCCTTTCAGTTTCATGTCAACCGTGAGTCTAAACCACTTCCGGGTAAACGAAAGCGGCACCCGCTTGCTTCATAACATCAGAGAGAACTATGAAAAGGCTTCTGGTAATTATTGCGCTACTGATGAGTGTCGCTCCGGACGTGCGGGCGCAGGACATCACGACCCTGGAGGCGATTGGTCCGGTTGTTCGTTTCGAACGAGGTGATAAGACCGTCACCCTCCATTGCCGGGACAACTCACAGGTTCAACTCACGATCCTCGCTCCGGATTTGATTCGCGTCAGAGCAGCATTCGGCAGGCCGATTCCGGCGAAGGACCACTCATGGGCCATCGCCAAACACGACTGGCAAACGCCGCGCTGGAATCTAACCGAAACGCCGGAGTCAATTACGATCACGACTGACGAAGTCGAGGCAGTCGTTCGGCGCTCACCGTTGTTGATTGAGTTTCGCGACGCGCGCACGCACCAGATCCTCAATGCCGATGAGCGCCCGATGTCTTACGACGCCACAGGAAAACTTGCGGGCATGATGTTTGATCCGAAAGCCGGCGCGTTTGTCGCCGCCGCGAAAAAACTCGGCTTCAACGAACACTTCTACGGCCTCGGCGAAAAAGCAGCCCGGCTCGATAAACGCCGTGGCGCTTTCGTCAACTGGAACTCCGACACGCCCGGTTACGTCGAGGGCAAAGATCCGATCTACCAAACGATTCCTTTTTACATCGGGCTGCAACGCGGCATCGCTTACGGGATCTTTTTCGACAACAGCTATCGCAGCTATTTCAACTTTGGCCAGTCGTCGAACCAGCGCGCCTGGTTTGGCGCCGAAGGCGGCGAGCTGAACTACTACTTCTTTCATGGTCCATCGATCAAAAAGATACTCGGTCGCTACGCTGACCTCACGGGCCACATGCCTCTGCCGCCGCTCTGGGCGCTTGGTCACCAGCAGAGTCGCTGGAGCTACTACCCGGACACCCTCGTTGAAGAGGTCGTCGGCGAGTATCGCAAACGAGATCTGCCGCTCGACGTCGTACATCTCGACATCGATTACATGCACGGATACCGCGTCTTTACTTTCGACAAGGAAAGATTTCCCGATCCGAAAGGTTTGACTGCCAGGTTGAGACGGCAGGGTGTGAAGGTCGTGACGATCGTCGATCCCGGCGTCAAGCATCAGCCGAACGAGAAGGGGTACCGCACCTACGATGAGGGAGTCGAAAAGAATTTCTTTCAACGCCGTCGTAACGGAGATCTGTTTGTGCCGCGTGTGTGGCCCGGAGACAGTGTTTTTGTCGATTACACTTTGCCCGAGGCGAGAAAGTGGTGGGGAGATCTCCATCGAGTCTACGTCGATAACGGGATTGCCGGAATCTGGAACGACATGAACGAACCGGCGGATTTCGTGGATCAGACTGGCAAGAACCAGTTGGACGTCGTGAGTTTCGACGAAGGCGAAAAGACTACGCACGCAAAGAACCGGAATACGTTTGCGCTCCTGATGTCGCGCGCGACTTATGAAGGTCTGGAGCGGCTGCAACCGGATCGCCGCCCGTTTGTGATCACGCGAGCCGCTTATGCCGGCATCCAGCGTTACGCAACGATGTGGACGGGAGACACGAACAGCACGTGGGAAGCACTTGCGCTGAACGTTCCGATGTATACGTCGCTTGGCCTGTCGGGCGAGCCTTTTGTCGGCAGTGACGTCGGTGGTTTCATCGGCCGCGGAAGCGGTGAGTTGCTGGTTCGTTCTTACCAGATCGGATTTCTGGCGCCTTTCTGCCGCAATCACAAAGTGATAGACGGCTATGATCAGGAGCCCTGGCGTTTCGGAAAGTATTATGAAGACGTCATTCGCAAGTATTTGAAACTGCGTTACGCCCTCCTGCCGTTTTTGTACACGACGCTCGAAGAGGCACATCGCACGGGCGTGCCCCTCTTTCGTCCCTTGCTGCTCAACTACCAGGACGATTCAAGCACTTACAATCTCGACGACCAGTTTATGATTGGCGAGGATCTGCTCGTCGCGCCGATCGTGAAACCGGATCTGACGCGCCGGCGCGTCTATCTTCCGGCGGGAACGTGGTACGACTACTGGACGAATAAGAAATACAGCGGGGCGACGATGATCACTGTCGATGCGCCGCTCGACGTGGTGCCGATGTTTGTGCGCGGCGGGGCCGTGATTCCTGTTGGACCGGCGCTGAATTATATTGGCGAGAAGCCGCTCGATCCGATCACGTTCAATATTTATCCGGACGATAACGGATCGGCATCGGCGAAGCTGTATGAAGATGACGGACTCAGCCCCTTGTATAAAACGGGCGTTTTTCGTCGCACGGCTGTCACTGCGGGGCGTGGGCCACGTGGGTTTACGGTTTCGATGGGGGCTGCTGAAGGAAGTTACAATCCTGGTCCGCGAAAGTTTAATTTCGTCGTGAAGTCGGAGCGGGGCGATTCAAAAAGCGTAAGCGTGATGGACCGCGGACAAGCCCAACAGGTCCAGATCCAATAGCAGGTCGCGGCGTTTTGCCGCGGATTGTTACAAACACGTGGTAATCCGGTGACATAATCCACACACTCCGGGCGTAAATTCCCAAACACTACTCCCACAAAACTAGCGGTTTAGAAGCGCCCCTGCAGCCTTCGTGGCATTAAACTGTTTTTCCGAGGATGAAGTATGACTAGATCAAGGATTATGACCGGCCTTGTAAGTGCCGTTTGCGTTTTGACGTTTGTTACGTCTGCTCGTGCCGATATGGCTCATGCAGACATGTTTTTGGAAAAGCTGATTTTTGCCGAGCAACACAACTTAACCGTTTTAGATAGTTTACGTGCGGAAACCGGTTATCTTTACACGGCACATTTCGAAAACAACAATGGAAAGCATCTCGGATTCAGCATGGCGTCCGTTAATCGTGGTCCACGACTGGGCATTGTGAGACCGCAGGCGCCGCCATCTGTAACTGAGAATCCGGAACCGACTGCCATGGTCCTTTTGGGAACCGGCCTGGCAGCCGTCGCAGCGTTCGCAAGACGAAAAAAACGAAAGCGACTTTAGTTTTCAATCAACCCACTGCTCAGGCAGTCGGTGCTAGTGACTCCACGATGGCGAGAAGCCGTTGCGCACCAACAGGCGCGGGCTTCCGCCATTTGTCTTTACTACCCACAGATCGATACCCCGATCGTTATCGAGCGACTTCGAACGCTCAAAAATAATCCACTCTCCATCAGGTGAAATAGTAAAGCTGCCCGTGAACTCGTTTTCGAGTCGTGTGATCTGCGTCACGCGCCGCGTGGCAAAGTCGTAGCGAAACAGATTCGCGGAGTCGCGCATCAGGGTCTGGTTCGAAAACACAAAACCTGAGCCGTCAGGAAGCCACCGCAGATCGAAGAGTAGCTGATACTCGATATTCGAAAATGAAGTCAGCTTCTCGCCCGGATGTTTTCCACCTTCGGCAATACGGAAAATACCGGAATCGCCGGACGCGTTTTCCGTGTAGAGAAGTTGATTAGCTGTCCCCGGAGTCGGCCCCCAGTCCCAAACACAAGTGCCCAGGGGATTCTTTCCGCTGAAGAGCGGGTTATGAACGTATTCGCCCGGCGTTGGATTCACAGGCACGCTGTTCAATGTGCAGACGCCGGAACGAAAACTGACGCGTGAGCCGTCGCTGCGCCAAACCGGACGATACGCGCCGAAATATTCGATGCCGTCACCTGTGATTGAAAAGACCGGCGCTTTGACAGTGCTGTTCGCGCGCACGTCGACGCCGGGAGTAAACCAGCGATAGTTACCCCAGATACCGACGACGGCCTGTGCCGTGTTGCCGAAGTCTGCGACCTGGTTGAAGACGAGCGTCTTGCTCGCGCCGGGCGGCAGAGTGATCTGTTGCGGCAATGCTGCGCCCGCGACGTACACAATGAAGATTCCGGCGCTTGCCTGGGATTGTTTGTACAGCGGTTGATCGTTCCGCACAGTTACGTTGACGGTGCCTTTCGGAAAACGGGCAAATTCGGAACCGTCAGGAGCGTTGGTGAGTTTGCGCAAGCCTGAGCCGTCGGGACGCAGGGCGTACAAGTCAGCATCGTATAAGGAAGCCGCCGCCGCGTGCCGGCTGGAGAACGTGAGTTCTTTTCCATCGGGACGCCATGCGAGAGAGTCGATGCCGAGCGCTTTTTTCGCGTCAGGATGCGTCCACAGCCGTCGATCGTTTGAGCCGTCAGCCTCGACGAGACGTATTTCCATCCCGTCGCGAATGTATGCGATCGTGCCGCCACTCGAGACTCGTTGCTGGCCACGTGATGCTGGTCCAACCAGAACCACGATTAAAAGTAAAGTTATTATTCTTCCCATTCCTTCAGATCCACAAAGAGGCACACAAGTCACAAAAAATGATTTTGTGCTTTTTGTGCCTTCTTGGCTCACCTCCGTATTGCGGCGACGATTGCCTGCGCTGCTTTCTCCACTTGCGGCGTCACTATGTCTTCGCCGTCCGACTTTGCCTTTGCTTTACTCGAGTCCGTGAGCAAGGTCCTTGACGAGTCGATGCTGTCGAGTTTGTATTCGAGCGAGAGTTCGTCTTTGGCCTTAATGTTGCCGGCGCTGCTGCCGCCGCCGCCGGGTATGTGTCCCACGGCGGAGCCGGCGATATTGCCGAGAGCGCGGCCAAACATTCCACCACCACCGCCGCCTTTCTTGACGATCATCGACGTGGTGAGCACGTAATCACACTGCTTCTGGCGCGCTTCGTCGAGTGCAGCGGCAGGAGCGCGTGCGGAGAGTTTGACGACTTCCACGGTTGGACCATTGAGATAACCGGCGAAACTGTTGCGCAGGGTTTCGGCTGTTTGTGCGGCATCGCCCGCGCTTACCTGGACTCTCGGAAAGATCAGTCCGATACGAATCACGCCGGGCTTTTTCGGAGTAGCAGCCGTGCTGGTGCTATTTGCGGAGCTTGAGGCGTTGTTGTCAGTTGGACGGTTTGACGCAGAAGATGTCGTGGCGTTTGCGGCGGCGTTCATGCCGTAGAGTTCCTGCATGTCTTTCGCGAGCGTGTAACCCTGCGGCACGTCGAACAGGGAAGCGCTGAGTGATTCTCTGGAGAGTTCGAGCACTTCCTGGGTCATGGTGCTCGTTCGTCCGTCGGCTTGATAGATCGTCGTAGTGACCAGCACGGGAAAGCCGAGTTTTGCGGTTCCGATAGTTCGCGTACGAACCTCGTCTTTACAGCCAGGCCGTGAGGGAATTGCCGAAGCCTGGTACTTCGGCTTTTCGCCCGGACATTCGAACGCGTATTGAAAGTCGATGTACCAGCCGTCGGTTTCGACTTTCATATCTTTGTCGCACGCGTCGGGACTCGCCTTCCTTTCGAGCGACGTTTTTATTCGGCGTGCGGTGAAACCAAACATCTCTTTGCGCTCGCCTGTGTCGGCGATGGTGTTGGTGATGTTGACGACACCGCCGCGTGGAGGAGTTGCGGGCTGATTGTTTGGCGTTGTTCCCGGCGAAACAGGCGCTCCGCCGCCATCGCCGTCGGCTGCCGTGCCGCCTGTTGGAGAGATCATGTACGATTTGGTTCGTTCATTGATCATCAACGTCCGTTTGAGGTCGCACTGCATGATGGTGGTGAAACCCATGCTTTGCCCCGCCATCTCGTTGCGCATGCGGAGTCCTTTTATATAAAGGACGGTTTCGGTGCCCGGCGTGTTGCCGGTACTCATGCGCTGCCGAATCTTCACGTCGTTGGTAGTCGGTTTGTTCGAAGTTTGACTGTTCGCGACAAACGCGGTCGCCGCGTAAACAAACAAAACCAAAGCCGTCACCTGGAACATCACTTTTTTCATACTCTCTCCTCCACCTACTAACGCAGGAACTCAATCCAAAACGGCTCAAGATTTATTTGAACCTCAAAAGCTCACTCCTGATTTTTTGTGATTTTTGTGCCTCTTAGTGGCTAAAATTGGAGTGTGGCGATAGAATTTCGCCCTCCCCGACATTCAAATGGGTCAACCGCAACAAGGTGTCACGCGACTACTCGTAGCATGGGGCGAAGGCGACAAGGCGGCACTCGACGAGCTCATGCCCGTCGTGTACGACGAACTCCGCCGGCTCGCGCAGAACTATCTCAGCCGCGAACGGCCGGGACACACGCTGCAAACGACCGCCCTCGTTCATGAAGCATATCTTCGTCTTGTCGATCAGCGATCGGTGAACTGGCAGAACCGCGCGCAGTTTTTTGGCATCGCGGCGCAGATGATGAGACGCATTCTCATCAATCATGCCCAGAATCGAAACGCACAAAAGCGCCAGGGTTCCGCGACCACGGTTTCACTGGACGACGCCGTCAGTTTTTTTGAAAAACGAGAACTCGATCTGATGGCGCTCGACGAGGCATTGAACGAGCTTGCCAAACTCGACGCGCAACAGACTCAGATTGTCGAGTTGCGTTTCTTCGGCGGACTCACGATCGAAGAAGTCTCGGAAGTGCTCGGCATCTCGCCGGCCACTACCAAGCGCGAGTGGGATTCGGCGAAGTTGTGGTTACGGCGTCAACTCAGCAGCGGGAGGTAGAAACAGCATCACTCCTGAACGTTGGCAACAAGTGAAGTACGTGCTTTCGGAGGCGCTCGAACTCGACACGGAGCGGCAGCAGCAGTTTCTCGCGTCAGCCTGCGCGAACGATGCTGAGTTACGCGCTGAAGTAGACGTGTTGCTGGCCCAGCGAGTCGACGACGGACGCGACGTGATGGAGCAATGCGCCGTCGATGCCGCGAGCCTGCGGTTGGAACCGCAACGAGCAGCGCGAATCGGCAATCGTATTGGTCCATACAAGATCGTGCGCGAGATCGGTCACGGCGGAATGGGCACCGTTTATCTGGCCGTGCGCGACGACGAACATTACCAGCAGCAGGTCGCCGTCAAACTGATCAATCCGGGTCTGCGTGGTGAAGCCGTGCGACGCCGTTTTCGCAACGAGATGCAGGTCCTCGCTGATCTGAATCACGCGAACATTGCGCGACTGTTGGATGGCGGCGAGACACCCGACGGAGTTCCTTACCTGGTAATGGAATTTGTTGAAGGTAAGCCTATCAACGTCTATTGCGACGAACAGAAACTCTCCACCGAAGAACGGCTGAAACTTTTTTGCACGGTCTGCGCTGCCGTTCAGTATGCGCACCAGCACCTCGTCGTACATCGCGACATAAAGCCGGGCAACATCCTCGTCACCGGCGAAGGATTGCCGAAGCTGGTTGATTTCGGTATCGCGAAACTCCTCGACAGCAGTCGTTCCGAAGTCACCGCCACGGCTCTCCCGTTTATGACTCCCGAATACGCGAGTCCGGAACAGGTGCAGGGAGTAGCGGTGACCACGGCGACCGACGTGTACTCTCTGGGCGTTGTGCTCTATGTATTATTGAGCGGCCGCTTGCCGTATCGCTTCAAGAGCCGCGTGCCGCACGAGATCGCAAAGGCAATTTGCGATCAGGAACCGGAACGCCCGAGCGCCGCAATCGTCCACAGCAACGGCTTCAAAACAGAAGACGCGGTTCCGAAACTGCGAAAACGTTTGCACGCGGATCTCGACAACATCGTGCTGATGTCGATGCGCAAGGAACCGCAACGCCGGTACGCCACGCCGGAACAGCTCGCGGAAGATATTGGCCGTCACTTGAGCGGGCTTCCGGTTCGCGCGCGTCAGGATACGTTTACATATCGCGCCGGCAAGTTTATTCGCAGACAGAAAGTCGCCGTGACGGCCGCGGCGCTGGTTGCAGTGTCGTTGCTGGTTGGAATTGTAGCGACGGCGTGGCAGGCGAGAGTCGCGCGTGTGGAACGAGCACAGTCTGAAAGACGCTTCAACGAAGTCAGGCAACTCGCAAACTCATTCGTATTTGAAGTTCACGATTCGATCGTGAACCTGCCGGGGTCGACCCCGGCTCGCTCGTTAATTGTGCAGAGAGGATTGAGTTATCTCGACAGTCTCGCGCAGGATGCCGGTGGCGATCTCGGGTTGCAACGTGAACTTGCTGCTGCTTACGAAAAGCTCGGCGCGGTGCAGTACACGCCTTCCGTGGCGCATCTCGGCGATTTGGAAAGCGCGTTGCAGAGTCATCGAAAAGCCGCGGCGCTGCGTGAAGCCCTCGTTGCGGCAGATCCGAACAATCGCGATTACCGTCGCGAGTTGCTGGATAGTTACTGGTTTATCGCAACACTGCTCGGCGCGCAGGGCGACATGCAGCGTGAACTTGAAATGTTGCGACAGCAACTCTCGTCCCGCCAGGAGTTAGCCGCAGCGGAGAAAAACGATTTTCTCGATCGTTACAATCTGGCCGGCACTTACGGCTACATCGGCAGCATCCTGATGGCCATGGGCGACACAAAAGGCGCACTCGAGAATCAGCAGGAGGCGCTTATGATACGCGAACAACTCGCCGCCGCCGATCCAATTGCAACTCGTTCGCAACGTGCTCTGTCGATCTCGTATGAGTATCTCGGTCTTGCGATTGATCGCGCTGGAGATACAAAGGCCGCGCTCGAGTGGCAACGTCGTGGACTGGAGACGCGCGAGTCTCTGGTGGCTGCCGATCCTTTGAACACGGATCTGCGTCTGATGTTGATCGAGAGTTACCGTTTCATAGGCGACATGCATTTGAAACTGGGTGACGTCGAGGAAGCGTCGCGGTATTACGCAAAACAGTTGGCGTTGAATGAAGAGATGGTTGCGGCCGATCCTGCGAACGCTCAGTTTCGCAGCAACAAGGCGGTCGCGTTAATTAAATCCGCCGATATCAAGTTGCGTTCGGGAAAGACGGCGGAAGCGCTCGCGTACTATAACGAGGCGTTACGTATTCGCGAGCAGTTGAACGCCGCTTCTGAACAGGACACGCATGCCCGTCGAGAGTTGGCTGAGATCCGGATCAAACTCGGCGACGCATTGGAACAAAACGGCGCGAGATCGCAGGCACGCGAGAACTATCAGAAGGCACAGCGGACACTCGAATGCGTTGGCGATCGCGATTCCCGCGCACGCCGGCATTCGCAAAATGTTGGCTGACGTACGTCTCAAGCTCACAAAGATCTCACCGCGTTAACTTTTCGCGCTCTCACGTTCCAGAACAATATCAAACACGCCGGTCTGAAAAGTTTTGCCGTTTACGGTGTGGTCCTGAACCGCAATCGCGTTTTCGGCGCGAAACATCGGGTCATTCTTTTTCGCGTCGCCCTGAAAGTGAATCTCGGTCACGAGCGGCTGGTAGCCGGGACAAATGACGGCGAGATGATAGTGTGCGCAACGCCAGAAATCAGGCGAGCCGGTTGGATCCGGACGATATGGAATGGGACGAATACTTTCCAACTCGTATTGACCGGTTTCGGAAGACACGAGGCGGCCTCGATTGCGAAAATCCGTGGTGCCGTTTGAATATTTCTCCTGCATATCGACGTGCCAGAAATCCAGCACCGCGCCGGGAAGAGGACGCCTGGTGTCGTAGGCCCACACGCGGCCGGAGAGTACGAACGTAGTTCCCGGTTCACCCAGCAAACTGAGCTTGCCCCGGAAGGGCGCGCCCGCTCTGTAGAATGGTCCATAAGGCTGCGGTGTTATCTTCTTCAAGTCACGTGGCGCCGCCGTGGCCTCCTTCTGCATTGGTCCCAACTGGATGAGAACCTGATCAGACTTGTCACGACTGACTTGCTGAGTCGGCATTGCGTCGGAATTTAAGACAAGTCCTGAGACTCCAATCGTGGCGAGACCCATGACGGAATGCTGGAGGAACGTTCGTCGCGTTGAATCAGTCATTTTTGTTCACCCTTCCGAAAATTTATCTGTCAGACTAGAAACACCGTTGGCGCCCGGTTTGTGCGTGGAGATGTGACGAATCGGCCCTGGCGTGTGACAAGACGGCGTGCGGTCACGTCGAGCCATGGTCCATGCTATGGAGTGCGGTGACTTGTCACCGCTTTGGCCCAAAGCGCCGCCAAGGCGGCGCACTCCAAAGGCGGCTTGGCTCCATCTCTCCACGTGGATTTCCATATAGGTAAGTGCGAAGTTTCACCACTTTTTGCCGCTGCATTTCCTTGGATTTTTAAACAGTTTTACGTAGTTAAGGGAGAAGAAAAATAGTCGGGTAGAACCTCACCAAGATTGTTGACAACGGACATCAAAAAAGTCGATACTCCGCAAGCGCTCCTCACTGAGGTTGTTCTTCCAAATAGGCTCCCATTGCGCCCAGTACTCATGCCCAGGTCAACAGAAACTCCCCGTTGCAACAGTAGGGTGAGCCATGATTGGGGCGACAAAGCAAATCGCTATTGGCAACAGAATTCTTGGGGCGCTTCCTCATGAGGCCATCGCGCGTCTCATGCCCAACATGGCCGTCGTCTCTATGGAAAGAGGCGAAGTCGTTTACATGGCCAAAGATAGAATCCGTTACGCCTATTTTCCCATAACCGGTTTGCTCTCTTTACGTTCGTCAACCACCGACGGCTCGACCATCGAGGTTGCGATGGTTGGGAACGAAGGCCTCGTCGGCCTTCCAGTGATCCTGAAACAGGATCTAATCCCTCATGAGATCGTCGTACAGATCAAGACCGATGCTTACAAGATCAAAGCGGAAGATCTGCAGGAAGAATTCGATCGCGGCGAAGCTCTTCAGGAGTTGATGTTGCGTTATCTTAATGTGCTCATTGCGGAAATCTCGCAGTCGTCGCTCTGTCATCGATTTCACACTCTCGAAAAATCTTTTAGCCGCTGGTTGTTGCTCGTTCAGGATCGCCTGAATACTGACCATCTGAATCTCACGCAGGAGACCATAGCTCATGCGCTTGGAGTTCCGCGTACAGGTGTTACCAAGGCTGCGGGTTCTCTACAGAGCGCAGGTTTCATACGTTATTCTCGCGGTAAGATTGCAATTCTAAATCGGCAGGGACTCGAAGCGAACTCGTGCGAATGTTTTCGCCCGATGCATGATGAGCTTAACCACTTTTTAAGAGAATAGTTTTCAGAAGATCTATTCTCCGGCAAATGAGATTTCGATCCAAAAAGTGAGAGTTGGTCTAGTAACAGACGGTCTGCATCCAGACAGACAGCAGAGTTTTTCTCAGTTACAAATACGTCGCTCTGAACTTATCGGATGGTTCCACCCCCCACGGACCCAGTGTCCGGCCTCCCAATAGTCCAAGCAGTAAACTCGACGTAGCAATAGAGAATAATGTTCTGTTTTCGCCTGACGGACACGGTGTCTCTGGGATTGCTCCCGCACGAAGTGGGTTTTCACCGACCCTACTCACTTAGTCTCCGTTTGTCGTCATCACAAATCAGAACAAGTCGAAAGATGTAGTCGCGTGGGAAGGAGGCCCCCAGCCTTGATTATTGAAAACTCAAACTCTGATCAACCAACATGGTTTGCGATTTGTACCAACCCCAAACAGGAAGATCGCGCAGCTAGCAATCTCCAAGCGTGGGGCGTGGAATGTTTCAATCCAAAAGTGAAGGAATGTCGTCGCAACGAATTTACAGGCAGAGCTACGCTTATACCTAAACCTCTGTTTCCGAGATACATATTCTCGCGCTTTAGTTTAAGCAGCTCGCTCCACAAAATTAGTTTTACGCGCGGTGTTCATCGAATCGTGAGCTTCGACGACAAGCCAACTCCAATCGACGACGACGTGATCGCTTTGTTACAGGCCCGCGTGGATGATGACGGTTTTCTGAAACTCGGAGAGCCGCTTAAGCCTGGCGACAAAGTGAGAGTGAAAGATGGTCCATGGCAGACTCTCGTCGGCGTAGTTGAACGTGATATGAAGGCAGATGAGAGAATTATGATTCTGTTGGATACCATCAAGTTTCAGAGTCGCTTGACGATCGAAAGAGATCGCGTGGAAAAGATCAGTTAACGAAAAAAGGTTCGCCTTACACTGCACGAAATGGGCCCGGCATCCTCGACCAGGGCCCATAATGGGTGAACGTACGTCAAATCCCCCGAGGCCTTGCGTCTCGAGGGTGTAGCACGCTCTACGCACGTTCACCATCACCAAATAGTCTGCTGAGACTTTGCCTGTTGGCGCAAAGTGCGGTAGCTCTGCCCATTTCACGACCGCACACAAACGATGCGGCCGGCACTGAGCTCTGAGTTGATGAATATAACCGCGGCGACACTCGTCGACCTGCTTCAATGGCGCGCTCAACGTCATCCGGAGCGAGTAGCCTACACGTTCCTCTCCGATGGACCAGGGGAAGAACTCACCTTTGGGGCACTCGACGGACAAGCGCGTGCGACCGGTGCATGGTTGCAGTCGCTGACTTCGCCTGGCGATCGTGTGCTCGTGCTCTATCCGCCCGGGCTTGAATACATCACCGTATTCTTCGGCTGTCTCTATGCGGGCGTAATCGCCGTACCTGCCTACCCTCCTCGACACAATCGCAACCTGCTGCGTTTGCAGTCTCTCATCGACGACGCGCAACCCGCAGTGGCGTTGACCACACCGTCGATACTTTCAAGAGTCACAGCTTCATTCGCAGGAAATCCCGGCCTGGCAAAACTTCGCTGGCTTACTGCCGGCAAGCACGCGCATAGCGATTGCTGGGCGCCACCTGCGATCACGAGCGCTGATCTTGCATTCCTCCAATACACGTCCGGCTCGACCTCCGCGCCCAAGGGCGTGATGCTGACTCACGGCAATCTCCTGCACAACGATCGTCTGTTGCAAAAAGCTTTTGGCCAGACGGAGCAATCGATCATCGCCGGTTGGTTGCCGCTCTACCACGACATGGGGCTGATCGGCATAGTGCTTCATTCACTTTCGGTCGGCGCGCGCTGCATCCTGATGTCGCCAATGACGTTTTTGCAGCAGCCGTTTCGCTGGTTACAGACAATCTCCGAGTACCGAGCGACGACGAGTGGTGGTCCAAACTTCTCTTACGAACTCTGCGTGCGCAAGATTACGGACGAACAGCGAGCAACTCTCGATCTGACTCCTGGAACGTTGCCTTCAACGGCGCCGAACCAGTCAGAGCGGAGACGATTGATCGCTTCGCAAAAACTTTTGCGCCGTGCGGCTTCCGCCGCGAAGCCTTTCGCCCTTGTTACGGACTCGCGGAGGCGACGTTGCTCGTCTCCGCGCGCGAACACTCCAACCGTCAACAGACACCGCCTCTCGTCAAAGAAGTTTCTAAAAAAGCTCTGGAGCAAAATCGGATTGTCGAGGCGACGAACGAAGAGTTTGAAACACGCAAAGCCGTCGGCTGCGGCAATGCTTTGACCGAAGTGGCAATCGTTAACCCTGATTCGCTCAACCGGTGCGCGCCAGGTGAAGTCGGTGAAATCTGGGTTTCTGGTCCAAACGTCGCCGCCGGTTACTGGAACAAACCGGTCGAGAGCGATGAAACGTTTCGAGCGGTCCTGAAAAATGAAGATGGACATTTTCTGCGCACCGGCGATCTCGGCTTTGTCCGGGATGGCGAACTATTTCTCACCGGACGGCTCAAGGATGTGATACTCAGTCGCGGCCGGAATCACTATCCGCAGGACATCGAGTTGACTGTCGAGCAGTGTCATCCGTCGCTGCGGTCCGGTTGCGGCGCAGCATTTTCCGTGCTCGTCCACGATGAAGAACGTGTGGTGGTGGTCCAGGAGATAGAGCCGCGCCACTCGCCTGAGTTGCAGCCTCTCATCGCGTCGATTCGCGAGGCGATCAGCGAGGAACACGAAATCGCGGCACATGCGATCGTGCTCGTAAAAGCCGGGACGGTGCCCAAAACCTCGAGCGGCAAGATTCAACGAAGAGCATGCCGGAAGTTGTTTATCGAGAGTGGACTCGAGATTGTTGGGCAGTGGCGGGAGAGTCTCTCCGAGGAAAGCGGCGACCAGTCGCCGCACTCCAAAGAGGTTGCGGGTACGGTTGAAGACTGGTTGCGAGCGGAGTTTGCCGCGCTCCTGAAGATGAACGTCGCCGAGGTTGACGTTCAGCAGCCGATCCTGCGATATGGTTTGGATTCACTGTCCGCGACGGAGTTGACGCACCGGATCGAGAGCGTATTTGGGGTGGGCGTTCCGCTCACCGCTCTGCTCGAAAATCCCAGCATCGCACAACTCACAAACACGATCGAGAAGTGTGTGCAGAAACCTGCGGCGCTCGCGCCTGCCGAGGAGAGCGAGGAGCACCCGCTTTCGTTTGGGCAGAAGTCTTTGTGGTTTTTGCACCGGCTACAGCCGGAGAGTGCTGCGTACAATCTCTCGACTGCCTTTCGCATGTACGGCGAGTTGGATGTTGCGGCCCTGCAGCGCGCGTTTGAGGGCCTGGTCCAACGTCACGCCGCCTTGAGAACGACGTTCTCGCAAAACGGCGGCGAGCCTGTGCAGAAAGTAAACAAACACCTGCCCGTTTGTTTCGAGCAGGTAGATGCTTCGTCATGGACGGAAGAAGTTGCGGGCGAATGGCTGGCGCAAGACGCGCACCGGCCGTTTGATTTGAGCACGGGTCCTTTGCTGCGTGTGTCGTTGTTGCGCCGTTCGGATCGCGAGCATGTCCTGCTCTTTGTAGTACATCACATCGTCTCCGACTTCTGGTCGCTTGCGGTTTTGATGAAGGAACTCGGCGTGCTCTACGAAGCGGAGTTGCGACAGACCGGCGCGAAGTTGTCACCTTTGTCGTTGCAATACATCGATTACGTGCGGCAAGAGACGGCGATGTTGCAGGGGCCACGCGGCGAGCAACTCTGGAATTACTGGCGCGCCCAGCTCAACGGTGAGTTGCCTTCGCTGAATCTTCCCACCGATCGGCCGCGTCCGGCGCAGCAGAGTTTTCGCGGATCGTCACGACCGTTCAGGCTGAATTCCGAACTTGCGCTAAAACTCAGAGACCTCAGCCGTTCGGAAGGCGCAACGCTCTACATGGTCCTGCTCGCGGCGTTTCAAGCGCTGCTCTATCGATACACGGAACAGAAAGAATTTGTCGTAGGGTCACCTGCCGCGGCGCGTAATTCGGCTGCGATGTCCTCCGTGAGCGGCTACTTCGTGAACCCCCTCGCTTTGCGCGCGGATCTGTCCGGCAATCCGTCTTTTGTCGAACTACTGGCTCGCGTGCGTCGCACGGTCCTCGATGCTTTTTCGCATCAGGAGTTTCCTTTCGCATTGCTGGTCGCGCGACTGCAACCCACACGCGATCCGAGTCGCAGCCCGTTGTTTCAGCACATGTTTGTGATGCAGCAATCCGGCGGCACGGGTGATCTGGCGGCGTTTGTGCTCGGCGACAGCAAGACGCAATTGGAATTCGGCAAACTGCGTCTCGAGCCGGTGAATTTGGACGGGGGTGTATCGCTCTTCGATCTGAGATTGTCCGTCGCGGAAGCGGCGGAGACCCTCGTCGGCTCGATGGAATACAACTCCGACCTGTTCGAGGCTGCGACGATCGATCGCATGTTGGGCCACTTTGAGGAATTGCTCGAGAGTCTCGTTACGGACCCGCATCAGTCACTTCACCGGCATTCGCTGTTAACAACGTCTGAGAGAGAGTTGCTGACGGCGTGTAACGACACCGCGATTGATTATGGCCCATACCGCACACTCCACGAACTCATCGACGAACAGGCGGAGCGCACACCAAATAACGTCGCGGTCAGGTTCGAAGATGAAGAACTGACTTATGCGGAGCTCGAGCGGCGCGCGGATTTACTTGCGCGTGAGCTGCGGGAATCGGGTGTCGGGCTCGACGTGACAGTCGGCGTCTGCATGGAGCGTTCGCCCGAATTGGTGGTGGCTTTGCTAGGCATCCTCAAAGCCGGTGGCGCTTATGTGCCGCTCGATCCGGGTTATCCGCGCGAGCGTCTGCGGTTCATGCTCGAAGATTCGAGACCACCGGTGTTGTTGACACAGAGTCGTCTGCGAGGACTGTTGCCGGAGTCAATAGCGGCGGAGGTTATCTGCGTCGACGAGAGCCTTCCTCGCCAAGGCGCAAAGGCGCAAAGGAAGCAAGGACGTTCGCAAAGTGGGAAGAATCTTGCTTACGTAATTTACACATCCGGCTCGACTGGTCAGCCAAAAGGCGCGATGAACACCCATGAGGGCATCGTCAACCGGCTGTTGTGGATGCAGGATCAATATCGATTGACGGCGGCTGACTGCGTGCTGCAAAAAACGCCTTTCAGTTTCGACGTCTCGGTGTGGGAATTCTTTTGGCCGCTGATTACGGGCGCGCGATTGGTGCTCGCGAGACCCGGTGGGCATCAGGATGCCGCCTACCTCGCCGATCTAATTGAATGTGAGCGTGTTACGACGCTGCACTTCGTGCCTTCTATGTTGCACGCATTTCTGGCGAATGCGTCGCCCAATCGTTGCGCAAGCCTCAAGCGAGTGATTTGCAGCGGTGAAGCACTCTCGTACGAATTGCAGGAACGTTTTTACGCGACGATGAGTGCCGAACTGCACAACCTTTACGGCCCGACCGAAGCCGCGGTTGATGTGACTTACTGGGCGTGTCAGCGCGGGCAGAGACAGGTAGTGCCGATTGGACGCCCGATCGCCAACACCGAAATCTACATCGTCGATTCGATGGGCCAACCGGTACCTGTCGGGGTCGCAGGCGAACTGCTAATCGGCGGTGTCGGCCTGGGACGCGGATATCTTGCGCGGCCGGATCTTACCGCGGAACGCTTTCAGCCAAATCCGTTTGCCGGCGAACCCGGTGCGCGTCTTTATCGCAGCGGCGACCTGGCGCGCTACCTCGCCGACGGCGAGATCGAGTACCTGGGACGTCTGGACCAGCAGGTGAAGTTGCGCGGTTTTCGCATCGAGCTGGGAGAAATTGAAGCGGCTCTCAGCACCCACGACGGCGTGCGTGAGTGTGTTGTGACCACGAATGAGCTTGCTCCCGGCGACGTGCGTTTGATCGCGTACGTGGTCCATCAGGTGGGCGGCACAGTTGCGTCTGAAGAGTTGCGACGCCACTTGCAGGAGAGACTGCCGGAATACATGGTGCCGGCGTTTTTCGTTTGTCTGGATGAGATTCCACGTTTACCCAACGGCAAGATCGATCGACGCAGCCTGCCCGCGCCCTCTGCGGCACGGCCTGAACTGGAACGTGAGTTTGTACCGCCGCGAAACCGGATCGAGGCCGAGGTCGCATCGATCTGGACAGCGGTGCTTGGTTTGGAGCAGGTCGGTGTTCATGACAACTTCTTCGCACTCGGTGGTCACTCTCTCCTCGCCACGCAGATAGTCTCTCGTATCAACCAGTCGTTCGGGATCGACTTCCCGCTCAGGAAAATGTTTGACGTTCCAACCGTTGCGGCGCTTGCGGAAGTCATCGATCAAAGTGCTCCGGCCGTGCGGCCACACGCGATCCAACGTGTTTCGCGCGAAGAAAGTCTGCCGCTCTCGTTCGCGCAGCAGCGTCTATGGTTTCTTGAACAGCTCGACCCGGCGAATGCGGCTTACAATATGCCGGTCCTGCTGCGCATCGATGGACCACTTGACCTCGCCGTGCTCGAGCGATCCATCGCGGAGATCGTTCGTCGTCACGACGTGTTGCGCACGAGTATAGGTAACATTGCGGGCAGTCCGGTCCAGGTTGTGGCGCCGCCCGAACCGTGGACGTTGCCGGTCGTCGACTTGTCCGGCTTGCCAAAACATTACGGCTGGGCCGAAGCGATGCGGCGCGCGACGAAGGAAGCACAACGGTCTTTTGATCTGACCACAGGCTCCCTCCTGCGCGCCCTCGTTTTGCGACTCGATGCGACCGATCATCTGCTTCTCTTCACGATGCATCACATCGTCAGCGACGGTTGGTCCATGGGCGTCTTCTGCGCTGAGTTGAGTGCGCTCTACAAGGCTTTTAAGGCCGGCCGGCCCTCGCCGCTTCCGGAGTTGCCGATTCAATATGCCGACTTCGTGCAGTGGCAGCGCGAGCACCTCGCCACGGACGTCGACGAACAGCTTGCGTACTGGAAGCAGCAACTTGCCGGTCGTCTTCCGGTTATCGCATTGCCGAATGAACTGCAACGTCTGCCGGCGCCCACCGTTCGTGTCGCAACAGAATCGGTAGCTCTGCCGCCTCAGTTGCATAAGACTCTGAAAGAGTTCAGTCGCACTCGCGGAACCACGCTCTTCAACACCCTTCTGACTGCGTTTCAGATCCTGCTGCAACGCTATACCGGTCTCGAAGACATTGTGGTCGGCACACCCGTCGCCGGCCGCACGCGCGTCGAAACGGAAACACTCATCGGACTCTTCGCAAACACGCTCGTGCTGCGTAGCGATCTGTCAGGCAATCCGACTTTCGGCGAGCTCCTCGATAAGGTTCGTGAGATGACGCTCGAAGCGCACGCGCACCAGGACGTTCCGTTCGAAATGCTCGTGGAAGAGTTGCACCCGGAAAGAGACTTGACGCGCACTCCGCTCTTCCAGGTGATGATTGTTCTCGACGCTCCACTGTCGGAAATCGATCTGCCGGAGTTGCAGGTACAGCAGATCGAACTCGCCACGACAGCGCCAAAATTTGACCTGCTTTTGTTTCTGAGAGACCGGGGCGATGAGCTCGTCGCGGCGTGGGAGTACAACACTGCGCGTCTCGACGGCGGAACCGTGAGCCGGATGGCGCAACAGTTTATGACCCTCCTGGAGCACGCGCTCGCAAATCCGGAACAGCGCATCTCGGACCTGGAACTTTTGACCGAGGCCGAACAGCGACATCTATTGGTGGAATGCAACGCCACGTCGTTGAACTATTCGCGAGACGTCTGTCTGCACCAACTCTTCGAAACTCAAGTCGCGCGCACGCCGGACTTGACGGCGCTCGTCTCGGGCGCGGAACGCCTGAGCTATCACGACCTGAACGAACGCGCGAATCGCGTTGCTCATCACCTGCGCTCGCTCGGCGTTGGACCAGAGTCGCTTGTCGGTGTATTGCTGGAGCGTTCGAGCCGGTTGATCGTGTCGTTGCTGGGTGTGCTCAAAGCAGGCGCTGCTTACGTGCCGCTCGATCCGGCGTACCCGCGCGAACGTCTGCGACTGATGCTCGACGATGCGGGCGTCGCGGTGCTGCTGACGCAGCAGAGTTTGATCGACGATCTGCCGTCTCACGACGCGCGTGTTGTTTGTGTCGATTCAGATTGGGAAAACATCGCGGCGCAGAGTAGCGATAACCTTCTGAATCAAACGCTGCCCGCAAATCTCGCCTACGTGATCTATACCTCGGGTTCCACTGGCAAGCCGAAAGGCGCGGCAATCGCACATCGCAGTGTCGTGACTTTAATGCACTGGTCGCACGACTTCTTTTCCGGCGGCGAGCTCGAAGGCGTTCTCGCATCGACTTCAGTTTGCTTCGACTTATCGGTGTTCGAGATCTTTGTTCCTTTAACGTGTGGCGGCAAAGTAATCCTCGCGGGAAATGCACTCGAGCTTCCGACACTCGAGACTGCAAATGAAGTCACGCTGATCAACACAGTGCCGTCCGCGATGGCTGAATTGATCCGGCTCGGAGGCGTTCCTGATTCCGTACGCGTTGTGAACCTCGCGGGAGAGCCGTTGCTGAAAGTGTTGGCCCAAAGAATTTACGAGCTCGATCATGTCGAGCGGCTGCTCAACCTTTACGGTCCTTCCGAAGACACCACTTACTCGACGTGGGCCCGGATCGAGAAAGGCGAACTTCAGCCGCCGACTATCGGGCGTCCGCTCGCCGACACGCAGGTTTACCTGCTCGACACTCAATTGCATCCGGTGCCGCCTGGCGTTACCGGCGAGCTATACATCAGCGGCGAAGGCCTGGTGCGCGGATATCTGAACCGGCCTTCTTTGACGGCGGAGAAGTTTGTGCCGAATCCGTTCTCTGCTGAACCCGGCGCGCGAATGTATCGCACGGGCGATCTCGCACGTTACCTGTCTGACGGCCGGATTGATTTTCTCGGGCGCATGGACCACCAGGTGAAGCTGCGTGGCTTTCGCATCGAGCTTGGCGAGATAGAGACGTTACTGGTCGAGCACCCGGCAGTGCAGGACGCCGTTGTGGTCGCACGGCAAAACGAGAACCTGGTCGCGTATTTCGTCACCGCACCGGAGCAGACCGTCACACAAAAAGATTTGCGTAGCTACCTGCTGGAACGCCTTCCGAAGCACATGGTGCCGGCGTTCTTTGTATCGTTGGCCGAGTTGCCCCTCACGCCAAACGGAAAGATCAATCGCGCCGCGCTACCTGCGCCGGAAGCGAGTGATGACGAAGCACAAGGCATCGTTACGTTACCGCGCACGCGTGTTGAAGCGGCAGTCGCGAGTTTGTGGGAGCAGTTGCTCAATCGCAGGCAGGTCGGGATTCACGACGACTTTTTCATGCTTGGCGGCCATTCTTTACTTGCCGCGCAAGTCGTCGCGCGACTGCGTGAACAGTTTCGCGCCGAGCTGCCATTGCGGAGTATTTTCGAGCGACCGACGGTTGCGGGGTTGGCGGAAGTTATCGAGAACGCATCGGCACTTTCGTCACCGCTCGTGCCGGTTTCACGCGGAGCGACGTCTCCGGTCTCGTTCGCGCAACAACGGCTCTGGTTCCTGGACCAGCTAGCGCCCGGCAACTCTGCCTACAACATTGTCGGCGGCATGCGTTTGCGTGGCGAGTTAGACCGGCAGGCGTTTGTGGAGGCGCTTGATGCGATCACCGCGCGTCACGAGATCCTGCGAACCAGTTTTACGACTACTGACGGCCGGCCCGTGCAGGTTGTTGCTCCTGAATATCCGGTAGCGCTCACTTTTTCAGACTTGAGCAGCCTGGACGAAGATGCCCGCGAAGGTAAAGTGCGCGCTCTTGCTCGAAATGAGCTGGACCAGCCATTCGATCTCACGCGTGCGCCGCTCTGGCGTGTCGGTCTACTGCGGCTCGGCGAGGGCAAACATGTGGTGCTCGTGACGATGCATCACATCATCGCCGACGGGTGGTCCATGGGAGTTTTCGTCAAGGAGTTTGTCACTCTTTACGAAGCGATCCGCAACATGCAACCTGTGAGACTCACGGCGCTGCCGATTCAGTATGCCGACTTCGCGCACTGGCAACGTGAATGGCTGCGCGACGAATTGATCGACGAGCAGCTTGAATACTGGCGACGCACGCTCGCAGGAGCGCCGCCGGCGCTCGAACTCCCCTCAGACCAATCGCGTGAGGCGGAACCGGCTCTGCGCGCCGAAAAAGCGTTCTTCAAGATCCCCGCCGAGCTTTCCGAGTCGTTGCGCGAACTCAGTCGCCGCGAAGGCGTCACGCTCTTCATGACTCTCCTCGCTGCGTTCAAGACACTGCTTTACCGCTACACCAGCCAGGACGACGTCGTAATCGGGACAGCGATTGCGGGACGCAGTCGTGTCGAAGTTGAAAACCTGATCGGCATCTTCATCAACATGCTGGTGCTGCGTACAAGTCTTGCCGGCAATCCGACGTTCAGGGAGCTGCTCGGTCGCGTGCGCGAGGTGACGCTCAATGCGTATGCGCACCAGGACGTACCGTTCGAGCGTCTCGTCGAGAAGTTGCAGCCGGCTCGCACGAGCGCGCGTTCGCCGTTCTTTCAAATCGCGTTCGGATTGCAAAACCAGCCGGTGCAGAGTTTCTCGTTGCCGGGACTCGAGTTGAGTCCGCTGAATTTCGACACAGACGTATCGCGATACGATCTGACCCTCTGGGTTTTTGAAAGTGAACCGGAGCTGACAGCCTCATGGACGTTCAACACCGATCTCTTCAAAGCGGAAACGATCAAGCTTATGCACATGCGTTTCGAAACCCTGCTATCACACATTGTGAGAGATCCTGAGGCGTGCCTCGCCTCGCTCGAGATACTTTCGGACGAAGAGAAGCAGCAGGAAGCGATGCGCGAGCAGTCGAGCATCGGCAAGCTGCTTTCCGTCAAGCGCCGCACGATCACGAGAACCGCGGGAGCGTAACGCCACAAAAGGCACATAAGTCACAAAAGACAAAAACCATTTTTCTTAATATTTTTTGTGACTTATGTGCCTTTTTGTGGCTTCCTCAGTTGAATCATGATTAGTCAGGAATTTAGATCGTCGCGACGCAGGGCTGTGCGTCTGAATCCGGCGGCGTTGACCAGGAATTACTATCTCGATGCCGAGCGCCGGTTGCCGCTCGTCGTCGAGCCGGCGGTGAACGATCTCGAGCTGGCGACATGGGCCATGGACCATCGCGAGTTTATTGCCGATGAGCTGGCGCGTCACGGCGCAATCCTGCTGCGTGGATTCGACGTTCGGACGGTGGAGAGTTTTGAGAGATTTGTCGCTGCGACCTCGAATGGCGCCTTACCTTACAACGAACGTTCTTCACCGCGCAGCCAGGTAAACGGGAACATATACACGTCGACGGATTACCCCGCGTCTGAACGCATTTTTCTGCACAACGAGCAATCGTACAACTTGCAGTTTCCGTTGAAGATCTACTTTTTCTGCCTCGTGAAAGCTGACGAAGGCGGCGAGACACCAATCGCCGACACGCGCAGAGTTTTTGCACGGATTGATCCGGAAATCCGGCGTCGTTTCTCAAAGCATGGTTACACCTACGCGCGAAACTTCGGCAACGGCTTTGGATTGTCATGGCAGGACACTTTCCAAACACGAAGCAAAGCTGAAGTGGAGCAGTACTGCGCCCAACATCAGATTTCATGCAAGTGGCTGGGTGGTGATCGATTGCGCACCGCGCAAGTGAGACCCGCGATCGCGCAGCATCCGCGAACCGGGGAGTTGGCCTGGTTTAATCACGCGACTTTTTTTCACGTCTCGACTCTCGAACCTGTAATTCGCGAACGCGTGCTCGCCGAGTTTGGTGAGGAGGATTTGCCGAACAACACCTATTACGGCGACGGCGCGCGTATTGAACCTGAAGCGATGGACCATCTGCGGCAGGCCTATCTGCAGGAGAAGATCGTGTTTCCGTGGCAGCAGTATGATGTGTTGATGCTGGACAACATGCTGACCTCACACGCGCGCGAAGCGTTTAGCGGACGCCGCCAGGTCGTTGCCGGTATGGCCGATCCGTGTCTCTGGAATGACGTCTTACCCACCGAGTTGTAGAAGCCATGAATGAGAACTTTGCGCCCGTGAGGCGTCGCGCGATCAAGTTAACTGAGGCTGCCCTCGTCACGACCCGGTACCTTTCGGAGGACGCGGAGAATTTTCCGCTCGTGATTGAGCCGAACGTCGAGGGACTGGACCTCGCCGGCTGGGCCCGGAATAACCGCGCATTTGTCGAGTCGGAGTTGTTGAAACACGGCGCGCTCCTGTTTCGCAATTTCGCGGTCGATTCGCCGTCACGGTTTGAAGAGTTTGCCAGAACTCTCGTCCCCGAATTGCTCGACTATCTCGAACGCGCCGCGGCGCGTCGCGAAGTGGCAAAGAACATCTTTACCTCGACTGAGTATCCGGCGGATCAGGCAATTCCGCTTCATCATGAAATGTCTTACTCGCACAATTGGCCCACGAAGATCTGGTTTCACTGTGCGCAACCGGCGCGAGAGGGCGGCGCTACTCCGATCGCAAACGATCGCAAAGTCTTCAAACTGATCGATCCCGCCATCAAAGAAAAGTTCATGCGCAAGAAAGTGATGTATGTGCGCAACTTCGGCGAAGGCCTGGATCTTTCGTGGCAGGAAGCATTCCAGACTGAAGATCGGGCGGCGGTGGAAGAGTATTGCCGTCAGGCGCGCATGACTTGCGAGTGGCGCGACGGGGATCGACTGCGAACGCGCGCGGTGCGTCAGACGATCGCCACTCATCCGCGCACACGCGAGACCGTCTGGTTCAATCACGCACACCTGTTTCATGTTTCGAATGTCGAGCGTTCAGCACGCGAGGCGTTGTTGGCCCACTTCAAAGAGGATGAGTTGCCGCGTAATGCGTTCTACGGCGACGGGTCGCCAATCGAGAGTTCGGTGCTGAACGAAATTCGAGAAGTTTACACGCAGGCCGCGGTCGCGTTCCGATGGCAGAAAGGCGACGTGCTTCTGCTCGACAACTTTCTTGCGTCGCATGGCCGCGAACCGTTTACCGGGCCACGGAGTGTGCTGGTTGCAATGGCCGAGCTCTTCACCAGCGAGGACGTTTAAACTCAAAGCGAAGGTTTCCTCGCAAAGACGCCAAGGCGCAAAGCGCTATCGCGTTTCTAAAGGGCTTTCTTTGCGCCTTTGCGTCTTTGCGAGGAAATTTTCTTAATTCACGGAGACAAATTGTGGAAGAAGTAGTCGAAGGGTTTGAGCTTTCGAGGCAGCAAAAGCACGTCTGGTTGATGCAGCGTGAGGGCGCCTTCATCTCGCAATGTGCTGTCGCGCTGGACGGTCCGTTGGACCACGAGGTGCTGCGAAAGGCATTGCGCATGGCGGTTTCTCGCCACGAGATCCTGCGTACGTCGTTTCACTCGCTTGCCGGAATGAAGTTTCCAGTGCAGGTGATTGCAGAGGATGTGTTTGAGCCTGAGCTTCGGGAGCACGCGGTTCACGAGTTTGATCTGAAGCGCGCCCCACTGATTGGTTTCGCGCTGCTGAAACATGCTGCTGATAAGCACGTCCTGGTGATCACTCAGCCGTCACTGTGTGGGGATGCAGAATCGTTGGCCCAGTTAGTAGTGAAGTTGAGCCGTTACTACGCCGCTTGCGCAAGCGGCGAAGGAGTGTCCGAAGAGCCCGTGCAGCATGTGGACTTTTCGGAGTGGCAGCACGAACTCGCAGGCGCAGCGGAGTCAGAGCCGCAGAGACAGTACTGGCGTAAACAGCTTGAAACCGCTCGAACAGCGACGCCTCTGAGTCTGCCTCTTAAAAACAGACAAGCTGATGGTTCGAATGATTTGTCGTTGAGTTTCTCCATCGCGAATGGGAAAGAGATCGAAGCGTTGGCTCGCGAGCTCAACACCTCCGTCGAAATCGTGCTTTCGTCCTGCTGGCAGATCCTGTTGTCACGTCTGACCGAGCAGCCGGATGTTGTGATTGGCCAATTCAGCGACGGCCGGCGGATCAAACACCTGCGTGAGTGTCTCGGACCGCTCGGTGAGTTTTTGCCGTTGCACACTCGGATCGACAAAGCCTCGAGATTCTCGGACGTGGTCCGGCATAGCCATGACGCGGCAAAAGCGAATCGCGCAAATCAGGAGTACTTCACCGCCGGGCAAAACTCGGAAGACGCTATTCCCCTACCGGTGAAATTTGAATTCACTACCTGGCCTGACGCGCAAACGGCGGCGGGTGTGCGCTTCTCGCTTACGAACGTTTACAGCACGACAGATCGTTTCGAGCTCAAACTTTCGATTGTCAGCCGCGATTCATCGTTTGCGTGTGAGCTTCACTTTGATGAGACGAAATACGCGCCGCAGATGGTCGAGCGTGTTGCAAGTGAGTTCAAGACCCTCCTGCAAAGCGCGGTCGAGAATCCCGAGTCTTTAGTTTCTGAACTCGAGTTGCTCAGCGACGAAGAACGCCGCCAGTTGTTGTTTGAATGGAACGGCAATACCGCGGAGTATCGTCGTGATGTTTGCCTGCACGAGTTGTTTGAAGAGCAGGTGCAGCGCACGCCTGAAGCACCCGCGGTCGTCTTCCGCGACCAGCAACTTAGCTTCGCCGAACTGAACAGCCGTGCCAACCAACTCGCCCGGTATTTACGGCAACTCGGCGTCGGTCCGGAAGTCAGGACAGCGCTCTGCATGGAACGCTCGGTGGAGATGGTCGTGGGCATGCTGGCGATCCTGAAAGCCGGTGGTGTCTACGTGCCGCTCGACATGGCCCAGCCGCAGGCGCGGCTGAAGTTCATGCTGGAGGATGCGGACGCGCGTGTGGTGCTGACGCAGCAAGCGCTCGTGGATCTGCTGCCTAAGCACGACGTGCCGATCGTCTGTGTGGACGAATGTGTCCTGGATGAAAACGCCGACAACCTGCCGACGAACGCCACGGCCGACAATCTCGCTTACGTGATCTACACCTCGGGCTCGACCGGCACGCCGAAAGGCGTGATGGTAGGTCATCGTTCGGCAGTGAACCTGGTGAGCGGCTTGCGCCAGGCGATCTATGACAATCACAGCACGCCGCTGCGCGTGAGCGTGAACGCGCAGATCGTGTTCGATGCTTCCATCAAGCAACTGGTGCAACTGCTTGGCGGGCACACCCTCGTGGTGATTCCGGAAGACGTGCGCGCGAGTGGCGAGGCCATGCTGGCGCACATCGCGGAGCAGCGTCTGGACGTGCTTGACTGCACGCCGTCGCAACTGCAACTGCTGCTGGCGAGCGAAGCCTGGCAACATGACAAACCAAAAGCACTGCTGATCGGCGGTGAGGCGATCAGCGCTGATCTGTGGGACCGTTTGGCGACTCTGGCCGTGCAGTCGGGCACAGAATGTTACAACGTTTATGGACCAACGGAGTGCACGGTAGACGCCGCCATCGGACAAGTGGAAACCGCCGGTGAGACGCCTAACATCGGGCATCCGATCACGAACGCGCGCATCTACCTGCTGGACGCACAGCAACGGCCGGTGCCAATCGGAGTGCGGGGCGAGATCTGCGTAGCGGGCGAGTGTCTGGCGCGTGGATATCTGAACGCGTCGGGACTGACGGCGGAGAAGTTTGTGCCGGAGCCGTTCTCGGGCGTGGCGGGCGCGCGAATGTATCGCACGGGCGACCTGGGGCGATATCTGGCGGACGGACGGATCGAGTTTGTGGGGCGCGTGGACCATCAGGTGAAGGTGCGTGGCGTACGCATCGAGTTAGGAGAGATCGAAGCGGTGCTGAGACAGCATGAAGCCGTGCGCGACGCAGTGGTCCAGGTGAGCCAGGGGATGGCGGGGGACACGCGACTCGTTGCGTACGTGGCCGTCGATCGCAAGTACCTGCCGATTGTCGACGGCCGCGCTCGTTACCAACTGCCAAACGGTCTTGCCGTTCTTCACCAGAATAAAAACGAAACAGACTATCTCTACCAGGAGATTTTCGAGAACCGCACTTACGTCAAGCACGGCATTAAACTGCCTGACGGCGCGTGCGTTATCGACGTCGGTGCGAACATCGGTCTCTTCACCCTCTTTGTTCTCGAACACTGCCGCGACGCGCGTGTGTTTGCGTTCGAACCGATCGAGCCGATCTTTGAGACGCTAAAACTGAATGTTGAACTCTACGGCGAGAAGGTCAGGCTCTTCCCGTATGGACTCTCCGATAAAACCAGCGCCGCCTCGTTCACCTTTTATCCGCACTACTCGATGATGTCAGGTTTGAGCGACTACGCGCGGGCGGGCGACGACGTCGAAGTCGTCAAACGATACCTGCTCAACCAGCAACGCGAGGGCGCAGCGGGCGCCGGCTCGCTATTGGAACACGCGGACGAGTTTCTATCGGAACGCTTCGTGGGCCAGGTCTACCAATCTCAACTCCGCACACTCTCCGATTTCCTGCGCAGCGAAAAACTCGAACGCATCGACCTGCTGAAGATCGACGTTCAGCGCGCCGAGCTGGACGTGCTCAACGGAATCGACGAAGACGATTGGGCCAGGATTCAGCAGATCGTCATGGAAGCACATGATGCTGACGGCGAGGCTGATAACAGTCGCCTTAAAGAAATCTCCACGCTACTCGAGCGTCACGGATTCAAAGTCACGGCGGAACAGGACGAGACGCTGAGCGGAACCGATCGTTACAACGTTTACGCCTCTCGCAACGGCACCCAAAAACAACAGAGCACAGTCACCCGAGCCGAAAGCACGCGCATTGTGCAGCTCGCTACGCCATCCGACTTGCGCAAACGGCTCAAGTCGCAACTGCCCGAGTCGATGATCCCTTCGGCTTTTGTGATCCTCGAAAAGCTGCCCCTCACGCGCAACGGCAAAGTCGATCGCGCCGCCTTGGCGGCGCTCGAGAGCCGTCACACCGCGGACAACGCGACTTACGTTGCTCCTCAGAACCAGATGGAACAGATCGTCGCCCGTATCTGGCAGGAAGCGCTGCGCGTCGAACGCGTCGGCATACACGACAATTTCTTCGAACTCGGCGGCCATTCACTCCTCATGGCCCAGGTTCACAACCGTCTCGTTACTACATTAAACAGAGAGATTTCCATGGTCGAAATGTTTCAACACCCAACTGTCAGCACACTCGCAAAACGTCTGAGTGAAGATGGACCACGCTCGCGGTCGCTCCAATCCGTGCAGGAACGAGCGGCGCGGCAAAAAGAGGCAATGGACCACCAGCAAGCAAAAGCAAGGAAGGCGGGGACCGCGGTATGAGTAAGAACGATTTGAACGCGGCGTCTCAGGGCATTGCAATCGTGGGTTTAGCCGGCCGCTTTCCTCAAGCCAAAACACTCACGGAATTCTGGCGAAACTTAACCGAAGGCACACAAACCGTTTCGTTCTTTACGGACGACGAGCTGCGCGCGGAAGGCATCGCGAGCGCAGTGCTCGAAGATTCGCGGTACGTCAAGGCCAAGGGAATGCTCGACGACGTCGAGTGGTTTGACGCGTCCTTCTTCGGCATCACGCCGAAAGAAGCGGAGATGATGGATCCGCAGCAGCGTCTCTTTCTGGAGTGCGCATGGACCGCGCTTGAAGACGCCGGTTACGACAGCGAGCAACACAATGGCTCGATTGGGTTGTTCGCGGGCGCGAGTATCAACAGCTACCTGCTGCTCAACCTTCTTTCGAATCCCGATCTCGTCGATCGCGTCGGCATCCTGCAGTCTTCAATTCCGAATCGCACGGATCATCTGACCACGCGCGCCGCTTACAAGCTGAACCTTAAAGGTCCGGCGATCACGGTGCAGACTGCGTGTTCGACTTCGCTCGTCGCCGTTCACCTCGCATGCCAGAGTCTGGCAAGTTACGGCTGTGATCTCGCGCTTGCCGGCGGCGTCACCGTCAGCGTTCCGAAGAAGTCGGGTTATTACTTTCAGGAAGGCGGCGTGCTTTCGTCTGACGGTTATTGCCGTCCTTTCGATCACAAAGCGAACGGCACCGTTGTGGGTAACGGTGCCGGAGTGGTCGTGCTCAAGCGACTCGCCGACGCGCTCGCCGAGGGTGATGAGATTCACGCCGTCATCAAAGGTTCGGCGATCAATAACGACGGGTCGCTCAAGGTCGGTTACACCGCGCCGAGTTTGGAAGGGCAGGTCGAAGTGATCGCGATGGCCCAGGCTGTCGCCGGAGTCGATCCGGAAACCATCTCTTACGTCGAAGCTCACGGCACGGGGACGACCCTCGGCGATCCAATCGAGCTGGCGGCGCTGTCGGAAATATTCCGCGCGAGCACAAACCGCAAAAACTTCTGCGCAATCGGATCGCTGAAAGCAAACATAGGGCACCTCGACGTCGCGGCCGGCGTTGCCGGTCTCATTAAAACAACGCTCGCGCTCCGGCACGGTGTAGTTCCACCGGTTTTGAACTTCGAGCGGCCAAACCCGCAGATCGATCTCGAGAGCAGTCCTTTCTACGTAAACACCAAATCGATCGAGTGGAAGAGAAACGGAACACCGCGTCGTGCAGGCGTCAGTTCGTTCGGGATCGGTGGAACAAACGCGCACGTCGTGCTTGAAGAAGCGCCGGCGCGCGAGCAGTCGGAGGCGTCGCGCCCGAGCCAGTTGCTGTTGCTTTCCGCGGCGACTGCTTCGGCACTCGAAACCGCCACCACGAACCTCAGCGCTCATCTCAGGGAAAATCCACAACTCGATCTCGCCGACGTTGCTCACACGCTCGCCGTCGGGCGAAGAGCGTTTCGTCACCGGCGAATTTTAGCGGCCCACGATCTGGAAGATGCTGCCCGCGCACTCGACGGTCTCGATCCGCGACGCGTCGTGACTGCGTTGCAGGAGCCGAAGAATCGTCCGGTGATGTTTATGTTTCCGGGCCAGGGTGCTCAGTTCGTAAACATGGGGCGCGAACTTTACGAGTCGGAGCCGGTGTTTCGAGCAGAAGTGGACCACTGCGCGGAACAACTGCGGCGTCACCTCGACGTTGACCTGCGCGCGATCCTTTATCCCGACGATGCGGTGTCAACGGAGAGTGTCGAGCGTTTAAAGCAGACCGCAATCACGCAGCCTGCGCTTTTCGTGACCGAGTATGCGCTCGCGAAGCTGTTGATGCATTGGGGAGTAAGTCCGGCGGGAATGATCGGGCACAGCATCGGCGAATTCGTCGCCGCGTGTTTGTCGGGAGTGCTCTCGTTGTCGGACGCTTTGTCTCTCGTCGCGGCGCGCGGGCGTTTGATGCAGAGTGTCGAGAACGGCGAGATGCTCGTACTTCCGCTTCCCGAAGCACAAGTGCAGCCGTTGCTCGGCGACGAGCTTTCGCTCGCTTCAGTCAATTCGCCTTCGTTGTGCGTCGTGGCTGGGCCGGCGTCCGCGATTGCGAAGTTGGATGAGAAGCTAAAGACGCAGGATGTTTTGTCTCGCCGTTTGCACACCTCGCACGCGTTCCATTCCAAAATGATGGATCCGATTCTCGACTCGTTCCGCGACGAGGTCAGTCGAGTAAAACTCAATGCTCCGCGAATTCCGTTCGTTTCAAACCTGACGGGCACGTGGATTCGCGCAGAAGATGCCACCGATCCCGAATACTGGGTGAAGCACTTGCGACAAACGGTGCGTTTCGGCGAGGGCGTCACGCGATTGTTTGAACAGCCTGACTCGATCCTGCTCGAAGTTGGACCAGGCAAAACATTGATGACGATCGCGCGCTGGCATGCGGCGAAGACTGCCGGGCAGACGGTATTGACGTCGATGTCGCATCCTGACGAACCGCGTTCGGACCTCGTGGCGCTGCAGAACAGCGTGGGAAAACTCTGGCTGGCTGGTGTGAACATTAGCTGGCGCGATTTTTACGCACACGAGCAACGCCGTCGCGTGTCTTTGCCGACGTATCCGTTTGAGCGTCGCCGTTTTTGGATCGATCCGGCGACACAAACTGTTGGCTTATCGGCGACTAAGAACGGTCTTCGGAAAAATCCGAACCTCGCGGAATGGTTTTATACGCCGTCGTGGAAGAGTTCCGTTCCGCCTGCACGTCCCGCGACAGCGAAAGATCAATCGCCGTGGGTGTTGTTTGTGGACGAGTGCGGCCTCGGGCGGGGTGTGGCGCGCCAACTCGAAAATGCAGGACGTGAAGTGATCACCGTCTCGGCGGGAGTTGAATTTACATCTCGCGGCGATCGAGATTTTGTAGTTGCGCCAAACTCCAAAGAGGACTTCGAAACGCTTCTCCAGACACTCGCCGCCCGTGGAATCCGACCGGCTTCTTTCGTTCACCTCTGGAACGTTACTTCCGCCTTTGATTCGCTCAACGATTCAGCGCGCGCCGTTGATTGCGAGCGGAAAGGTTTCTACAGCCTGCTTGCACTGGCGCAGGCACTCGGAAACGACAGCGAGTCGAAACCCGCTGAACTCACGATTGTGACGAACGAAATGCAACGCGTCACGGGTGATGAGTCACTGTCTCCCGACAAGGCAACGGTCCTCGGCGCTGTTCGCGTCGTGCCGCAGGAGTACAAGCAGATCACCTGTCGCTCGATCGACGTCAGGTTGGACCACGACGAAGACAAACTCGCGGAGTTGCTCGCCAGCGAACTCCTCGCCGGCTCATCCGACAAAACAATCGCCTATCGAAACCATCAACGCTGGGTACAAAACTTCGAACCGTATTCACTGCCGAAGCCCGCACAGATTGATGCCGGCTTGAGACAAAAAGGCGTTTATCTGATCACCGGTGGTATGGGCGGCATGGGTCTCGTCTTCGCGGAACACCTTGCACGCACCGCCGGCGCTCGCCTCGCGCTCGTCGGACGCTCAACCTTTCCTTCGCGCGAACGTTGGCGCCGCTGGCTCGGAACTCACGACGAGCACGACGAAGTCAGTCAAAAAATTCGGCGTTTGCAGGAGTTTGAGAAGTATGGCGCGCGTGTGGAAGTGTTCAGCGCTGACGTTTCCGACCTCGAGCAGATGAAAGACGTACACGCGCGCGTCGTCAAGCAGTTTGGACCAGTTAACGGAGTCATTCACGCAGCGGGCGTTGCCGGCGGCGGCATGATTCATCTGAAGACTCCGGAAAAAGCCGCGTCGATTCTGGCGCCGAAGGTTGAAGGCACACGCGTACTCGGCCGGATCTTCGCCGGCGCCGGTCTCGATTTTCTTTTCCTCTGCTCGTCGAGAAGTTCGATCCTCGGCGGCTTCGGACAGATCGACTACTGCGCGGCCAACAATTTCCTCGACGCCTTCGCAAACTACTACACCGCCAAGACCGGCACTTTCACAATCGCCGCCGATTGGGACGGCTGGCAGGAAGTGGGAATGCTGGTCAACACCGCGGCGCAGTATGGTCTCGCGAAAGAGTCGAAGCAGACTATCGATCATCCTTTGCTCGCGGAGCGTGTATCGCAAACTCCGGATCGCGAAACGTTTGTCAAGCAGTTCAGCGTGGCTGACAGTTGGATTCTCGAGGAGCATCGCATCGGCGGGCGAGCGGTGTTGCCGGGTGTCACTTACCTCGAGATGGCCCACGCCGCGTTCGAACAGCACGCCGGTGTTGACGGGCCAGTTGAGTTGCGCGACGTGTTTTTCATCACGCCGATGAGCATCAACGACGACGAGAAGAGAGATGTGCGTCTGGTGCTCGAGCGCAACGGCGATGCATTCCGATTTCGCGCTTCGAGCAAGCCGTCGGGCAATGGTGATTCGGACGCGGCCTGGCAGGACCACGCGATGGGCGAGGTCGGGCGTGCGGCCGTGCGCGAGCCGCGCCGGCACAATCTCGAAGAGATCATCAAACGATGCGGCACGCGCGAGATTTTTGGCGGTGACGAAGAACGCGATCCGGATCTTGGCCCCCGCTGGCAGAACATCACGAAGGTTTATCTCGGCGAACGCGAGATGGTAGTCCTGTTCGAGTTGGACGAAGCTTTTGCACCGGATCTGGAACGACTCAAATTGCACCCGTCGCTTCTGGATCGCGCCGCCGGCACGGGCATGTTGTACATGGAACTTGATGGCGTGTATCTGCCGATGTCGTACAAGCGTCTTCGAGTGGAGCAACCGTTGCCGCGCCGCATCTTCGCACACATCAGGGAGACCGAGAACAACTATTCGAAGAAAGAGACGATCACGTTTGACGTGCTCATCATGGACGAGCACGGCAACGAGCTGGTCGAGATCGAAGAGTTTAGCGAGAAGCGGATCAACGACCTGACCGAGCAGGTACGTGCGATGAGCGACAAGACCGCTCGTGCGGACGTCAACGAACCTGCCGCGACGCTCGTGAAGAGTTTCTACGAGGAGAGTATCGGCGAGGGAATCGCGCCGGCTGAAGGCGTGGAAGTGTTGATGCGCATCCTGAACGGCGCGAAAGTGCCCCAGGTGATCGTCTCAACGAAAGATCTCGCGGCCTCGATCGCGGACGCGAACTCTTTCATCGAGAACAAGGTTTCTGACGAGATAGATAAACTTCAGGTTGCGCGTCCGTTACACCCGCGGCCTGACGTTCAGACTCCTTATGCCGCGCCGCGCAACGAACTCGAAGAGATGCTTGCCGGGATCATGCAGGAAGCGCTCGGCGTCGATCGCGTCGGTGTCGACGACAACTTCTTTGAGTTGGGCGGCGACTCGGTTCTCAGTATTCAAATCATCGCCCGCGTTAATCGCGCCGGCTGGCAGATCACGCCGCAGCAAATATTCCAGCACCAGACGATTGCGGAGCTTGCGGCGGTCGCGGTGAAGACTGGTGAACCGAAGGCTGAAACAGTTTCGACGGCGCCGGCTCCTCCCGCGGAGAAAACCGGTTTTGGAGTAGCGGGGCTTGAAGGACGACGACTCAACAAACTCTCGCGCCTGCTTGAAGAGGACGACGAGTTTGACGACGAAGAAGAGGAAGCGATTGTCGAAGAACCGGCGGCGAAAGTGATTGCGGTTTCCGGCAACGGCACCGGAGTAAAAGAAATGACGATCAAAGAACCGAAGAAAGCAAAGCAGATCGACTTCAGTCTTTTCTACTTTGCCGCCGACAACTCGCAATCGGGCGGCGACAAGTATCGGCTCTATCTCGAGGGCGCGAAGTTTGCCGACAAGCACGGCTTCTCCGCGGTGTGGACGCCGGAACGTCACTTCCACGAAAGCGGCGGGCTCTATCCGAATCCCTCGGTGTTGAGCGCGGCGCTGGCGGCGGTCACGGAACAGATCAAACTTCGCGCGGGAAGCGTTGTCCTCCCGCTGCATCATTCCATTCGCGTCGCGGAGGAATGGTCGGTGGTCGATAACCTTTCGAACGGGCGCGCGGGAGTCTCGTTCACCTCGGGTTGGATTCCGAACGACTTCGCGTTTTTCCCGGAACGTTTTCCCAACAAACGCGAGGAGATGCTGCGCGGGATCGAAGAAGTGCAACGTCTCTGGCGTGGCGAAACGATCTCCGCGATCGACGGAGCAGGGAAGAGCCGCGATCTGAGCATCCTGCCGCGGCCGATCCAGGCTGAGTTGCCGATCTGGTTGACGTGCAGCGGCGATCCGCAAATGTTCGTCAAGGCGGGTGAACTCGGACTGCACGTTCTCACCGCCCTCCTGTCGCAGTCAGTCGAAGAAGTAGAGAGCAAGATCAAACTCTACCGCGATGCGCGCCGGGCGAACGGACACGATCCTGACACGGGCGTCGTGACGCTGATGATGCACACGTTTGTCGGCGAGAACGAGCAGAAAGTTCTCGACATCACGCGTGGTCCACTCAGCGAGTATCTGAAAGCTCACGTCGGCCTGATCGAGACGATGACGCAGAGTCTCGACATCAAGGTTGACATCAATAAGGAAGAGTATCTCGACTACCTCATCGCTTTTGCCCTCGAGCGCTACTACAAGATCGCGTCACTGATCGGCACGCCCGAGAAATGCCTGCCGCTCGTCCAGCGACTCTCGGATATCGGCGTTGACGAACTCGCGTGTTTTATCGATTTCGGCGTTAACGTAGACGCCGTGCTCGAGGGATTGCGCCACCTACACAAACTGAAACAACTCTGCGAAACACCACGGATTGCACCGCTCACACGAACTCAATCCGCATAAGCACGAATTAATTTGGGTCTTTGGTCTTGGGTTTTGGGTCTTCAAGATTACCCAGGACCCTAGACCAAAGACCAAAGACCACTCTGGCTGTGAACACAAGGGTCGAAATAATGAAAATGAAGAACGTCGAAGACATCTATCCGCTCTCGCCAATGCAGGAAGGAATTCTCTTCCATACGCGTCACGATCCGGCGTTTGCGATGTACTTCGAGATTATTACGGGGACGATGCGCGGCGACGTCGATCTGGCGGCGTTCGCACGCGCATGGCAGTCAGTTGTGGATCGACACGCCGTGTTGCGTACCGCCTTTGTCTGGGAAGGACTCGACGAGCCGGTCCAGGTCGTGCGCAAGCGCGCTAAGTTGGCAGTGACTAACTACGACTGGCGCGGACTCTCCAGCGACGAGCAGGCAAACGCGCTCGCCGAATTATTTGCCGCCGAACGCGCGCGTGGCTTCGATCTTTCAAAAGCGCCCCTCATGCGTGTGGCGCTGATCCAGACGGCTGACGATTCATATCGTTTTGTTTGGACTTACTACCACGGCCTGGTTGACGGCTGGTCCGGCTCGCTCGTTTTCAACGACGTGTTTTCCTACTACGAGGCGTCGATTCGCGGCGTCGAGATCAGTCTGCCGCCCGCGCCTTCGTTCCGCAGTTATATCGACTGGGTTCGCAAGCAGGACCTCGATAAGGCGCGCGAGTATTGGCAGGGCGCGTTGCGAGGCTTTAAGGCCGCCACGCCGATCGAGCTGGTGCGCGCGCGTGAGACGTCTATCTCAGATGAGACGCGGAGTTACCGTGAGCTCGAGTTTAGTCTCGACGCTGAAACCACCGCCAAACTCGTAAGACTTTCGCGCCAGCAGCAATTGACGCTGAACACGATTTGCCAGGGCGCCTGGGCCATGTTGCTGAATCGCTACAGCGGCGAGCAGGACGTGGTGTTTGGCGTGGCCGTGTCGGGCCGTCCGCCGATGCTCGAAAACGTCGAAACCATGATCGGCATGCTTATCAACACGCTTCCCGCGCGTATTCAGGTGACGCCGGAGGCGATGTTGATTCCGTGGCTCAAAGATATCCAGAGCGCGCAGTGGGAGATGCGGGAGTATGAGTACAGCCCGCTTGTGCAGGTCCAGGGATGGAGTGAGGTGTCTCGCACGAGTCCTCTGTTCGATTCGATCGTGTCGTTTGAAAATCACCCGATTGATTATTCGCTGTTGAAGCGCAGCGACCGGGCTGAAGTGCGTGACGTGGTCCATTACCACACGGCCACGGGCTATCCGATCAATATCATCATCGAGCCGGGCAACAAGTTGACGGTGAAGTTGATGTACGACTTCGGCCGCGTCGATGATATTGCGGTCGAGCGAATTCTCGGCCACCTGAGACAGTTGCTTACCGCGATCGCGGAGAATGAAGATCGACATCTCTCTGATTTCGCGATACTGACACCAATTGAGCAGCAGCAGTTGTTGTTTGAATGGAACGGCAATACCGCGGAGTATCGACGTGATGTTTGCCTGCACGAGTTGTTTGAAGAGCAGGTGCAGCGCACGCCTGAAGCCCCTGCAGTCGTCTTCCGCGACCAGCAACTTAGCTTCGCCGAACTGAACAGCCGTGCCAACCAACTCGCCCGGTATTTACGGCAACTCGGCGTCGGTCCGGAAGTCAGGACAGCGCTCTGCATGGAACGCTCGGTGGAGATGGTCGTGGGCATGCTGGCGATCCTGAAAGCCGGTGGTGTCTATGTACCGCTCGAGATGGCCCAGCCGCAGGCGCGGCTGAAGTTCATGCTGGAGGATGCGGACGCGCGTGTGGTGCTGACGCAGCAAGCGCTCGTGGATCTCCTGCCTAAGCACGACGTGCCGATCGTTTGCGTGGACGAATGTGTCCTGGATGAAAACGCCGACAACCTGCCGGTGAACGCCACGGCCGACAATCTCGCTTACGTGATCTACACCTCGGGCTCAACCGGCACGCCGAAAGGCGTGATGGTGGGTCATCGTTCGGCAGTGAATCTGGTGAGCGGCTTGCGCCAGGCGATCTACGATCGTCACGCCGCGCCGCTGCGCGTGAGTGTGAACGCGCAGATCGTCTTCGATGCTTCCATCAAGCAACTGGTGCAACTGCTTGGCGGGCACACCCTCGTGGTGATTCCGGAAGACGTGCGCGCAAGTGGCGAGGCCATGCTGGCGCACATCGCGGAGCAGCGTCTGGACGTGCTCGACTGCACGCCGTCGCAACTGCAACTGCTGCTGGCCTCGGAAGCGTGGGAGCGTGACAAGCCGCAAGCACTGCTGATCGGCGGCGAGGCGATCAGCGCCGATCTGTGGGATCGCTTGTCAGCACAGAGCGGCACAGAATGCTACAACGTGTATGGACCAACGGAGTGCACGGTAGACGCCGCCATCGGGCACGTCGAAACTGCCGGTGAGACGCCCAACATCGGGCATCCGATCACGAACGCGCGGATCTACCTGTTGGACGCCCAGCAACGGCCGGTGCCGATCGGAGTGCGCGGCGAGATCTGCGTGGCGGGCGAGTGTCTGGCGCGTGGATATCTGAATGCCCCGGGACTGACGGCGGAGAAGTTTGTGCCGGAGCCGTTCTCGGGCGTGGCGGGCGCGCGGATGTATCGCACGGGCGACCTGGGGCGATATCTGGCGGACGGGCGGATCGAGTTTGTCGGGCGCGTGGACCATCAGGTGAAGGTGCGTGGTGTACGGATCGAGTTAGGAGAGATCGAAGCGGCGCTGAGACAGCATGCAGCCGTGCGCGACGCAGTGGTCCAGGTGCGTGAAGATATCACAAACGACAAGCGTCTCATCGCTTACGTCGTCCCCGAGGAGACACAGGGTCTACCGCTCGTGCCGAAAGTAGCGGGCGAAGAGCGCGAAGATTTGTTGTCAGGCAGGCAGTTAACAAAACTGCCGAACGGCATGCTCATCGCCGGTCACGGCAGCTTGCAGGCGAGCGGCGTCTACCGCGAGATCTTCGAAGACAACATCTACTTCAAGCACGGGGTTCGACTCGACGAAGGCGCGTGCGTTTTCGACGTCGGCGCAAACATCGGTCTGTTCACCTTATTTGTGAAGCAGCAGGTGCGCGCGTCGCGCGTCTACTCATTCGAACCTCTGCCGCCAAACTTCCAGGCTCTGCAAACCAACGCGAAACTTTACGGTCTCGACGTCAAACTCTTCGAGTGCGGACTTTCGAATCGACGCGATACCGCGACGTTCACGTTTTATCCACACGCGGCGGCGATGTCAGGCAAGGGCACGCGCGTCGAGGAAGACAAAGTCGCGGCCATGGCCAACGTCGGCAGTTGGCTCAAGACTTTCGAGCACGATCCCCACTCAGCGCCGGGCGAATACGATCTCGACAACTTCGTCGAACACTACCTCATCAGCGAATCGTACACGTGCCAGCTTCGCACTCTCTCCGAGATCATTCGCGAACACGGCATCGAGCGCATCGATCTGTTGAAGCTTGACGTTGAACGAAGCGAGTTTGACGTGCTCACGGGCATTGAGGATGACGACTGGAAAAAGATCAGGCAATTCGTGATCGAAGTGCACTCCGACGAGTTGCTGGAGCAGATCGCGGCTCTGTTGCGAACACGAGGATACACGTTTGCGATAGAGAAGAGTTCGATCGTCGAAACGAGCGGACAGGATGTGGTCCGGGGTTACATGCTTTACGCATTTGATCCGGCGCAACGGAACGCGTCTTCGAATGGTCACGGGTTGAATGGCGCGAACCCTCGGCCTCTCGCGCTTTCCGATGCGGCCCTGTCGCCGGATAGCCTGCGCAACTTCCTGCTCGAACGATTACCGGTGCAGATGATCCCGACAGGGTTCGTCGTGCTTAAAGAATTGCCGCTCATGGCGAGTGGTAAAGTCGATCGCCGCGCGCTGCCCGCGCCGGAGGACCAGTCTTTACTCAGCGGCGACGAGCACGTAGCGCCGCGCACACCGGTGGAAGAGATCGTTGCAGGGATCTGCGCCTCGGTATTGCGTCTGGAGAGCGTCAGCGTCACGGCAAACTTCTTCGATCTCGGTGGTCACTCGTTGCTGGCGGCCCAGGTGATCTCTCGCGTGCGCGAGACGTTTCACGTCGAGCTAAGCCTGCGCAGTTTGTTCTTGAAACCCACTGTCGAAGGTCTGGCTGAGAACATCGAAAAATCTCTCACGGCGGGCGATCAGGTTGCGGGTGGACGAATTGAACCCATTGCACACGAAGGCGAGTTGCCACTTTCGTTCTCACAACAACGCATCTGGTTTTTGGACCAGATGGCCGGCAGCACACCTTATTACAACATCACTTCGCGGGTGCGTTTGCAGGGAGATTTGAATCTCGAAGCCTTGCAAAAAGCTTTCTCCGAGATTGTCAGGCGACACGAAATTCTGCGCACCACGTTTTCGAAGGTGAGAGGGCGGCCGGCGCAGATCATAAATCCCGCGCAGCCTCTGACGCTCGGGATCGAAGACGTTCCCGGCGAAACATTCGAAGACCGCGTCGAAAATGCTCGTTCGATCGCGCGAGCGGACGCCGAGCAACCGTTTGATCTGAACGTTGGCCCATTGCTCCGCATTCGTCTGCTGCGTCTGGACAACTCGGAACACCTCGCGCTGTTGACGATGCATCACATCATCTCCGACGGATGGTCCACGAGTGTTCTCATAAGTGAACTCTCGGCGCTTTACTCCGCGTTCCTGAAAGGCGAGCCGTCGCCCCTGCCGGAGTTGCCGCTACAGTACGTCGATTACGCCGTCTGGCAACGCAACTGGCTCCAGGGTGAGACGCTCGAAACGCAGCTCAACTACTGGCGCGAGAAACTTCAGGGCGCACCCGCCCTCCTGGAACTCCCGACAGACAAGCCGCGTCCGGCCACGCAAACTTTCAACGGCGCTTCGGAGAATTGGCGGATTGGACCACAGACGACCGCGCGGCTGCGTCAACTCTCGCGCGACGAAGGCACGACGCTCTACATGACCCTGCTCGCCGCCTTCAAGACGCTTCTCTATCGCTACTCGGGTCAAACCGACCTCGTGATCGGAACGGACATCGCCAACCGCACACGCTCCGAGACTGAAAATCTGATCGGCTTCTTCGCGAACATAGTCCTGATGCGCAGCGACATGTCGCGGAATCCGACTTTCGCGGAACTGCTGGGCCATGTTCGCGAAACCGCGCTGGGCGCCTATGCGCACCAGGATCTGCCTTTCGAAAAGCTCGTCGAGGAGTTGCAGCCCGAGCGGAGCCTCAGTCACGCGCCCTTCTTCAACGTCATCTTCGTCCTGCAAAACACACCGCGCGGCACACTCGACATGCCCGGGCTCAAACTTACCTCCGAAGAGTTTGACAGTAACTTCACGCGCTTCGATCTCGAGTTTCACTTGTGGGAACGTGACGGCGAGCTGAGCGGCTTTCTGATTTACAACACCGACCTGTTCGAAGCAGAGACGATCAGCCGTCTGTTGGGCCACTTCACGAACCTGCTCGATGGAATTATCACGGACCCCGATCGACGTGTTGCCAGTCTGCCATTGCTCGCTGCGGAAGAGCGGCAGACGTTATTGACTGCATGGAACGACACCGCCACCGATTATCCGCGCAACGATGTGATTCACCGGCAGTTTGAGTTGCAGGCCGCGCAAAGACCGCACGCCACCGCGTTGATCTTCGGCGATCGCGAAATGACTTATGACGAGCTCAATCGCCGTGCGAATCAACTCGCGCATCACCTGGTGTCGCTCGGTATCGGACCGGAAACTCCGGTTGCGGTTTGCCTCGAGCGTTCGTTTGAAGTGGTCATCGCGTTGCTCGGCATACTCAAGGCGGGTGGTTATTACGTGCCGCTCGATCGCGAGTATCCGATCGACCGCCTGGCGTTCATGATCAACGATTCAGCCGTCCCAGTCGTGCTGACGCAGACGTCGCTGCTCGAAGTGCTGCCTGCGCACTGGTCACAGATCGTGACTATGGACGACGACTGGGAAATGATCGCAAACGAAAGCGACGAGAACCTCGTCACGCGCGGAACGGCCGAGAACCTTGCGTACGTCATGTACACGTCAGGGTCGACGGGTGAACCGAAAGGCGTGAGCATCACGCATCGCGGCGTGCTGCGTCTCGTTAAGGAGACGAACTTTGCGAACTTCGGAACGGATGAAGTGTTCCTGCAACTCGCGCCCGTCACTTTTGACGCGTCGACTTACGAAGTGTGGGGAAGTTTACTCAACGGCGGACGGCTCGTGATCATGCCGCCGGAAGCGCCTGAGCTGGATGAACTGGGAGCAGCGCTGCAGCGTTATGGTGTGACGACGTTGTGGCTCACGGCCGGCCTGTTTCATCTGATGGTGGACCAGCGTCCGGATGACCTGCGAGGGCTCCGCCAACTGCTTGCCGGCGGTGACGTGCTGTCGCCAACGCACGTGCGAAAGAGTCTGAGCATTGTTCAGGGCCAGGTGGTCAATGCTTATGGACCAACGGAAAACACGACCTTTACCACCACGAACCCGATGACGCGTGAGACGCAATTCGACGGCGTGGTTTCGATCGGGCGTCCAATTGCGAACACGCAAGTTTACCTGCTGAATCGAGAGCTCGAGCCGGTGCCGGTCGGCGCGATGGGCGAACTCTACACCGGCGGCGACGGTCTCGCACGCGGTTACCATAATCGACCCGAGTTCACCGCCGATCGTTTTATTCCGCATCCTCATGGGCCTGCCGGCGCGCGGCTTTATCGAACAGGTGACCTGGCCCGTTATCTTCCCGACGGTCGCATAGAGTTTGTCGGAAGGTTGGACCAGCAGGTCAAAGTACGCGGTTTCCGCATCGAGCTGGAGGAGATCGAGATCGCACTGGCATCTCATCCGGCGGTGCGGCAGTGCGTCGTCCTTGCGCGTGCAGATGGAGGCCGCGAGAAACAACTCGTCGCATACGTTGTGCTGCAGGCAGAACGTGAACTAACCGCAACGGAGATGCGTTCGTACCTGGGCCGGCACCTGCCGGAGTACATGGTTCCGCCACAGCTCGTCGTGCTCGAGGCGTTTCCGCTGACGTCAAATGGAAAAGTGAATCGCAAGGCGTTGCCTGCTCCGGGTGACGTGCGGGATTCATCACAGAATGGATTTGTCGCGCCGCAATCCGCTGCCGAGAAGGTGCTGGCGGAAGTTTGGCAGGAGGTGCTGGGCGTCGAGCGCGTCAGTGTCAACGATAACTTTTTCGATCTCGGCGGCGATTCGATCCGCAGCATCCAGGTGCAGGCGCAGGTGGAGGAGCGCGGCTTCGAAGTTTCCGTTCGCCAGATCCTGCAAGTCCAGACGCTTGGCGATCTCGCGCGCGAAGCGAAGGACGCGACCGGGATTGTCCGGAGGCATTCGCGGACCCTCCCGTTCAGCCTGGTCAGAAGCGAGGATCTTCAGAAGCTGCCCGAAGAGATAGAGGACGCGTATCCACTCTCGTTTCTGCAAAGAGGCATGTTGTATCACACCGGGGTGAGCGGGGAACTGGCGCTTTACCACGTGATTTTCAGTTGCGTCATTCGCGGCGCGCTCGATCCCGTGGCGTTACAGACGGCGATGCAGCAACTCGCCGCGGAGCATCCGGTCCTGCGAACGTCGTTTGACCTGCACTCTTACGGCGAGCCGTTGCAGTTGGTCCATAAGGAAGTCGTGGTGCCGTTTGAGATCAGGGATCAGCGGCAGCTAACGAAGGCCGAGCAGAAGCAGACGTTCGCGGCCTGGAAGGAAGACGACAAAGCGCGCGGTTTTGATTGGTCGACCGCGCCGATCATGCGTCTGAACATCTTTCTTCACGACGACGATGAGTTTCGCATTGCAGTGAGTTTTCACCACGCGGTTCTTGACGGGTGGAGTTTGAGTTCGCTGTTGTCGGAACTCTTCGTGCGCTATCTGGAGCTTCGCGAGGGTGGCGCGCAAGGGGAAAGAATTGCCGCGCCGGCGACGTTTAGAGACTTCATCGCGCTCGAGCAGGATTCTTTGCAGTCTGAAGAGACGCGGCAGTACTGGTCTGAAAAACTGGCTTCACTTCCGGCGACGGCGTTGCCGCCGCGCGATGCGGTCGCTTCCGAAGAAGCCGGCAGAAAGGTCATGCAGACGAGTCTCGGCAGCGAGCTGGTCGACGGTTTGAAATCGTTTGCGCGGGAGACGGGTGTGTCGCTCAAGTCAGTCCTGCTCGCGACGCACTGCAAGATACTCGGACTGCTGACCGGACAGGCGGAAGTCACGACCGGCCTGGTTTCAAACGGGCGTCCGGAAGAAGCCGGCGGCGATCGCGCGCTCGGGCTCTTTTTGAACACGATTCCGTTTTCGTTGCCGCTTCGCGACCGGTCATGGCGCGAGTTGGTCCAGGCCGTTGCCGAGTCTGAGAAAGAGCTGGCGGAGTTTCGCCGTTACCCGTTCGCCGAGCTGCAAAAGTCGCATGGCGGCCAGCCTCCTTTCGAGGCCACATTCAACTACACGCACTTTCACATTCTTGAGAAAGTGCATGAGGCTCCGAATTTCGAGGTGGTTGACGTAGAAGTCTTCAGCCAGATCAACTTTCCTCTCAGCGTCGGATTCGATCTAAACAACAACTCCGAGCTCATCCTCATCCTCGAACACGATCTCTCACGCCTCAGCGTGCGCCAGGTCGAAGAGATCAAAAACTACTACTCACGCGCGCTTCACGCGATCGTGACGGATCCCGCAGGCGGCGCCGACAACGCGTGGGCGCTGAACGACGAGGAGCGCCAACGTCTCCTGGTCCAATGGAACGACACGCGTGCCGAATATCCGGCCGGCGTTTGCCTGCACGAACTGATTGAAGCGCAGGCAGCACGCACGCCGGGCGCGATTGCCCTGACTTCACGTGACGCAGCAATCACGTACCGTAAATTGAATGAGCGCGCGAACCAACTCGCGCATCACCTCAAGTCGCTGGGCGTGGGCCCGGAGGTGCTTGTCGGCGTCATGCTCGACCGTTCCGTCGAGATGGTTGTCGCTCTGTTGGGCGTCTTGAAAGCCGGCGGCGCTTACGTCCCACTCGATCCGGATTACCCGCGCGAGCGTGTGCGTTTCATGCTTGAAGATGCAGGCGTGGCGGTCTTGCTGAGTGAGTGGGGTTTGGCGGACAGGTTACCGGACAATGGTCCCACAATACTCTTTGTAGACTCGGATGAGATCCGGCAACAGAGCCGCGCGAATCTCGTGAGTGGCGTGACTGCCGATAACCTGGTCTACGTGATTTACACGTCGGGAACCACGGGCCAGCCAAAGGGTTCGATGCTGGACCATCGCGAAGTTGTGAACTGCGTGCTCTGGATGCAGGAGACTTACGCCCTCACGCCTGAAGATCGAATGTTGTGCAAGACGACGCTCAACTTCGATCCGTCAGTCTGGGAGATCTTCTGGCCATTGATGGTCGGCGGTCAGGTGGTCTTGAGCCGTCCGGGCGAACAGCACGATCCTGCCGCGCTCGTGCAAACAATTACAAATCAGGAAGTGACGACGGCTTATTTCGTCCCGTCCATGTTGTCCCTCGTTCTGGCTGAAAAGGAACTCGAACAGGCGACGTCGTTGCAGCAGGTGATCTGCGGTGGTGAATCTTTGCCGCACGATTTGGTCCGGCTCTTTTACGAGCGTCTGCCTCAGGCCACCCTGCATCACTCGTATGGACCAACAGAGACCGCGATTGCTTCCTCGGAAATAGTCTGCGAGCGCGACAGTTCGTACCGGATAACGCCCATTGGCCGCCCACTCGCAAACACGCAGTTGTACGTACTCGATCAGAAAATGCAACTCGTGCCTGCCGGCGTGATTGGGGAGTTGTACATCGGCGGTGCGGGCGTCGGGCGCGGTTATCTCAATCGTCCTGATTTAACAGCGCAGAAGTTTGTGCCCGATTCGTTCGGGGTTGCTGCCGGCGGCCGTTTGTATCGCACCGGCGACATGGTTCGTTACTTACCCGACGGCAATGTCGAATTTCACGGACGACGTGACGAGCAGGTGAAAGTGCGTGGCGTTCGTATTGAACTCGCGGAGATCGAGACTGCGTTGAGAGCCCTCTCGGAAGTGCAGGCGGCGCTCGTCGCGTTGCGTCAGGACGATGCCGGCGAGAATAACCTGGTGGCGTACGTGGTCCCGAAAGACGGAGTTGAATTAGTTACGGCTGACTTGCGGCAAAAACTTTCGCAACGCTTGCCCGTCGCGATGGTGCCCGCGATCTTTGTTACCTTGCCGGAAATTCCGCTTCTGCCAAACGGAAAGATCGATCGGACCGCACTACCCGCGCCGGGAGCCGAACCGGCACATAAGTACGTCGCGCCACATGATGCGACCGAGGAGCTGATCGCCGGAATCTGGGCTGAAGTTCTCGACCTCGAACGTGTCAGCGTACATGACGACTTCTTCACGATCGGCGGACACTCGCTAACGGCGACGCAGATCATGGCGCGATTGTTCGACGTGTTCCAGGTCGATCTCGGTTTGCGGGCCTTGTTCGAGACGCCGACGGTCACGGGTCTTGCGCGCCGTGTGAACGAGGCGATGCGCGAGGGCGCGTTTGGTCAATCACCGACAATCGTGCCGCGAACTCGTCCGCAGTCGCTGCCGCTCTCATTCGCGCAACAGCGACTCTGGTTCCTCGAACAATTGGAATCCGCGGGCGCTGCTTATCACATCCCGGTCATCTTCCGTATTCATGGCCGGCTCGACGTGCCGGCGCTCGAACGAGTCCTCAACGAGATCATGGAGCGTCACGAATCGCTGCGCACGAGTTTTCGCGCGGTAGATGGTGAACCGATGCAGGTGATTGAACCGCATCGAAAAGTGTCCCTGCCGGTTATCAATCTCAGCGACTTGCCGGAGGCGCAACGCGAGGCTGAAACGGCATTGCTGTCGAGCGAGCAGGCGCAGCTCAAATTTGATTTGACGACTGCTCCGCTTTTGCACGCGCGTCTCGTGCGATTAAGTGACGAAGAGCACGTGCTGCAACTGTCGATGCATCACTTGATCACCGATGGCTGGTCAGTGGCCGTGCTCGCGCGCGAGACCGGCGCGCTCTACGAAGCGTTCACGCAGGACAAAGATTCGCCGTTGCCGGCTCTGCGCGCGCAGTATGCCGACTTTGCTTTATGGCAACGCGAATGGTTGCAGGGCGATTTACTGGCTGCGCAGATCGACTACTGGCGCAGACACCTTGCGAGCGCGCCGAAGGCGCTCGATCTCCCCACCGATCATCCGCGTCCGTCAACGCAGAGGTTCCGCGGCGCGCAGCTTCGTTTCAAGCTTCCGTCGTCGCTGACGGCACAGGTGCAGGAGTTGAGCAGGCGTGAAGGCGCGACGATCTTCATGACGCTGCTGGCTGCTTACTCAGTGGTGCTGTCGCGTTTCGCGGATCAGGACGACGTTGTAGTCGGTACGCCGATCGCGAATCGTCGTCAAAGTGAGCTCGAGGATCTGATCGGATTCTTCGCGAACACGCTTGCGTTGCGCGTTAAGGTCCATCCCGCGCTCACCTTTCACGAGTTGCTGCGCAACGTTCGTGAAGTGACGCTTGGCGCTTATGCGAATCAGGACGTGCCGTTCGAAAAACTCGTGGAAGAATTGCAGCCCGCGCGTGACCTGAACCGCAATCCGTTTTTCCAGGTGACGTTTGGCGTGCAGAATTTTCCAAACAGTCAGCTCAACCTGCCGGGACTCACGATCAGTATGCAGGAGTTTGATACTGCCGCCACGCGGTTTGATCTCGAATGTTTCCTGCGCGAAACGGATGGAGAGCTGAACGGAATTTATGTCTACAACACGGACCTGTTTGAAGAACAGACCGTCAAAGACATAATCAAACACTTCGAGCAACTGCTGGAAATTGTGACGGCAAATCCGAAAGTCCCAATCAGCGAGTTGCCGAATCCTTTCAGCGCCCTCGAGCGCAAGCGCGTTACAGAGGAACAACCGAGCACACACCCGGAGCTGCCGCAGATCGTGGCGGAGACGCCGACGGCGGAGTTGCTGGCAAACATCTGGGCTGAAGTGCTCGGCAAAGACCGTATCGGTTTGCACGCCAACTTCTTCGATCTCGGTGGTCACTCGTTGCTGGCGACGCGAGTTATTTCACGCGTGCGTGAAGCGTTCAAACTTGAAGTGCCGTTGCGACGATTGTTTGAAATGCCGACCGTGTTTGAGCTTTCCGCGTACATCGACGCGCAGCTTGGCTCGGGCACGAACGTGGCCCAGGCTCCGATTCGCCGGCAGCAGCAACAGGACAACGCGCGGCCTCTCTCGTTCGCGCAGCAGCGCCTATGGTTCTGGGAGCAGTTGGAGCCGGACACTCCGACTTACAATCTCATTTCAGCATTCCGGCTCGTTGGAGATCTGGATCTCGCGGTGATGGAGCAGAGTCTGAATGAGATCGTGCGGCGTCACGAGATTTTACGCACTTCGTTTACTTCGGTTGACGGCGATCCGGTGCAGGTAGTCGCACCGCGCAAAACCCTGCGACTCACTCTCGTGGATCTGAGTTGGTTGCCGGAAGTGCAACGCGAAGCGGAAGCGCGCCGGCTCACTGGAGAAGAAGCGTTGCGGCCGTTTGCGTTGAACAAGGCGCCCCTGTTTCGACTCACGATTCTGCGTTTGAGTCCGCACGAACACGTTGCGGTCGTGGCCATGCATCACATCATTTCCGACGGCTGGTCAGTGGGCATTTTCGTCGACGAAGTGACCTCGTTGTATGAATCTTATAGTCTGAAGCAGCCGTCGCAATTGCGCGATCTGCCGGTGCAGTATGCCGACTTTGCGCAGTGGCAAAAAGAGATGTTGCAACCGGGCAGCGAAATTCTCGAGTCGCAGCTCAGTTACTGGAAAGAGCAATTGCGCGATGCGCCGAACCTGGAGCTGCCGACCGATCGACCTCGACCGGAAGTCTACAATCCGCGCGGCGCGATCATGCCGGTGAGTTTCACGACGGAGTTGTCGGATGAACTCAGAGCGTTGAGCCGGCGAGAGCGTGTCACACTCTTCATGACGTTGCTCGCGGCTTTCAACGTCATGCTTCATGCACAGAGCGGGCAGGAGGATATTGTCGTCGGAACCGACATTGCCAATCGCACGCGAGTTGAGACTGAAGGACTGATCGGATTCTTCGTCAACATGCTGGTGCTGCGTACTGATCTCGCCGGCAATCCGACGTTCAGCGAGTTGTTGCAACGCGTGCGCGAAGTCACGCTCGGCGCTTACGCTCATCAGGACGTGCCGTTTGCAACACTTGTCGGAGAGTTGCACGTGAAGCGCGACTTGAGTCGCAACCCGCTGTTCCAGGTTGTTTGTGTTCTGCAGAATGCTTCGGCGAAGAAACTCGAGTTGCCGGGACTGACGCTGACTCCGTTCGAGTTCGAGGTCACGACCGCGCCACTCGACATGGTGCTGTCTCTCAATGAACTCGAGGAAAACCTGGTGGGGTCGATAACGTACAACACCGAACTCTTCGAAGAACACACGATTCGCCGCATGTTCAATCACTATCAGCAGGTGCTTGAACGCGTCGTAGCCAACCCTCACCAGCCACTTTCCAGCTTGAAAGCATTCGCACGCGCGGTGGCGGCGGATTAAAGCCGCCACCAAAAGCACAAAAGTCACAAAACATTCCTCTTTACAAACGACCCTCACCTGTTCCCGCCTGACAGACGCGCGCTCTCCGCGCGTTAACGCATAAGTCCGCCCAAAACAATTCCAGGAACACAACTGAAATTTGTAAGGCACATTTGTGCTTTATTGTGCCTCTTTGTAGCTACCACTATCGGGTTAGTTAAAAAGACTTCGATCTCGGGATGCTGCTATTTGTCCGTTAAAAGACAATCGCGCTTCGCAACACTAACTTACCGGAGGCATTTATGGGCACGATCACTACTAAAGACGGCACGCAGATCTACTACAAGGATTGGGGCAAAGGGCAACCGATTGTTTTCAGTCACGGCTGGCCTTTATCCGCAGACGCATTTGAAGATCAGATGTTCTTTCTCGCCTCAAACGGTTTTCGCTGTATCGCGCACGATCGGCGCGGTCACGGCCGTTCGAGTCAGCCATGGGAAGGCAACGACATGGATACATACGCGGACGATCTCAATGATCTCGTAACCGCGCTCGATCTGAAGGATGCGATCCACGTGGGCCACTCGACGGGGGGCGGGGAAGTGACGCGCTACATTGGCCGCCACGGCACCAAACGAGTTGCCAAAGCCGTGCTGATCAGCGCGATACCGCCGTTGATGCTGAAGACTGAGGCGAATCCCGGTGGCTTGCCGATCGAGGTATTCGATGAGATTCGCGCGGGCGTGCTTGCTGACCGTTCGCAGTATTTCAAGGACCTCACCACACCGTTCTATGGAGCTAATCGCCCCGGCGCGCAGGTGTCGCAGGGTTTGCGCGATTCGTTCTGGCTGCAAGGTATGATGTGCGGACATAAAGCCGCTTACGACTGTATCAAGGCTTTCTCCGAAACTGATCTGACTGAGGATCTGAAAAAGATCGACGTGCCCACACTGATTCTGCACGGCGATGACGATCAGATCGTTCCCATCGGCGCGTCGGCGCTGCTCTCGTCGAAGATTGTTAAGGATGCGACGTTGAAAGTTTATCCGGGCTTTGATCACGGAATGTGCTCGACGCACAAGGACCAGATCAACGCGGATCTGCTGGCGTTTGTGAAAGGCGAAAAAGCCGCAACAGCGTGACGTGTCTTGTAAGAGGAGAAGATCCATAAGCGCCGGCGCTGAATATGAGGCACCCGGTTATCGCCTCAGCCGAGCCGGGTGAGCGCTGGGTCTACTGCTACCCGGATGATGCGTTTGCGGAGTATTGAAGCATCCTTTGAAACTCCGGGCGCTTTCGGATCGTACCTCGCTTATCGTTCGCAAACCTCCACAGACAGGAAAACAGTCGATGAGCACAGATTACGCGTCCGGCACGACAGTTAGCGATCACGATCTGACCCTCGCCATGCCGGGTGATTTGGGCGGTGTTCGCACGCGCCTGATCGAGGCCCTTCAGAAACTCGGCTACAGGGTTCTTGGCGAGCAGCCGATTTACGCGAAACGCGGTAGTCAGGGCGCGGCCTGTTGGGAGTGTTCCCTTAACACGCTCGATTATCCAACCAGTCTTTCAATTTCGTTGAAGCAGGTGAATGACCTTTCAGTGCTGGCGACCTTCAACTACGAGGTCAAGAGCTACATGCGCATGACGAAAGGCGACCGGCAAACGCTTGCTCGCGAGGCCGAAGCGATTGTGGCCCTGGCGAGCGATCGTCTGACCATCGCATCCTGTCGTGCCTGCGGCACACAGATCACCGACGAATCTCACTTCTGCCGGCGCTGTGGCGCACCGCTCGTGCTGGATGTGCCGGAACTCGAAGTGCTGCGACTGACGCGGGGAACACGTGGGAGCTATCACAACATCATCGTCGGACTAATCACGTTGCTGCTGTCGGCAATCACTCTCTCGATCATGTTTGTTCTGACGGGCGTAAGGATTACAGGACCAGCACTCGCGATGGGCATTCCATTGCTGTACGCGCTTTACCTTTTAGGTATCGGAGCCTGGCAACTTCACTACACCTTGAACACGAAGACTCCGAAAAGTGCGACAACAAACGCCGCCGCTCGCGTTGGCGCTTCAGTTACAACCGCCTTGCCTCGTCCGCCGACGAACCTTTCAATCACCGAAGGCACTACCGAGTTACTGGCGGTGACCAACGAGTCGCGCCAGCCTGAACCGGTACGGCGCAAGGTTCACAACACCGCCGAGCTCGATAACGACCGTTTGATGTAATCACTCGTGTAGTGGGTAAATGTGTTGTCGAAACGAGGGCTGTCGGTCCCGTAGGGACCAGATGTTTATAGATTCTCAGCAACGTTACAGTCCGGCTCCGGAGGAGCCGCATGTTTATCTTTGTCAGCAGCGATGTCGCTCCCACGGAGCGAGTAGTTTCATTCGCGCAAGCTATTAACATTTGGCCGCTCTGCGGCCAGGCCAAGAACTCAAAGTTAGTTCCACAACACGCTATTACCCGACTACGATCGAGCCCTTTCGGGAAAAAGCCGCAAAAAATGCTATCTTGTTAACCCTTTAGTTCAATCTGTCGAGGCGCCTGGCGCTTTGATATAAATTCAAGGGTAAACAATGCATCAAGTTTCCTCTCGCCGACGGATCCAATCTCTGCTGATTTTATTCGCCGCGCTTTTACTCGCTCCTACAGTTGCGGCGCAAAAGATCTGCTTTACGGCTGCCGAGCGAGCCCGCGCAGAACAGACCGCCAGAGTTTATCGAACACCCGATCCGGGCTATGACCCGGTGCTGGGCTACAACCCGAACGCCGGCCCGCGCGCGGGTGCGCTGTCCCTCGATGCAAACGGTCTGGCGAAGCCAATCAACTGCGTCGCAAACAAAGACGAGTCACCGGGCGCCGGCACCACGCCCAAATTTCATTGCTCGATCCCGGGTGTCACTGACGGCGACGGCAACCTGATTCGTTACAAAGTGAAGCCTCACTTTAAGGGACAGGCGGCCAACAAACGCAACGGCGAGATTTATGGCGAGTTTCTTTCGTCGCGTTTTTCAAAGGCCCTCGGCTTTTTCGCCGACGATGAATGGGTCGCGGATGTGAACTGTCCTGATTGCGAAAAGAGTTTGACCAGCAGTTTTCAGGGCGCAAGTTTTTCGCCATTTCAACCCGCGGCCGGCGTGGAGCTTCCACTCGGAAGAGGCATCGACGTCAACTGCAACAACAAGGATTCGGGCTCTCTCGCGGACTCACTTCAAAAGCTGCTTCAGAACGGCGCGCCTCGTGCGGAGATCGATGCATTCAAGCTTTGGCTTGCGTTTATCGATCACGGCGACACGAAGACCGACAATCATAAGTTTGCCTGCCTCAAGTCGAGCAAGAGCGGCGATAACAGGATCTGCGAGCCCGGCGAAGCAGTCTTCTACGTTGGCGACATGGGTTCAACATTCGGCTACTCCAGATCGAGTGAAAACAAAGCACGGCTTGAAGCCTGGAGCAAGAGAGATCCGATCGAAGTAAGCGGCGGAAGTTGTAAGACGACCGCGAAGAGCGTCGGCGAAGCAAACATCAGCGAGGCCGGTCGACAGTTGCTCGCCGATGGACTGCAACGGCTGCTCGACGCCGAGAAACGAGACAAGACAATCACTCGAGTGTTCCAGGTTTCGCGAAATGCGGAGCGCGATCGTCCACCCGCGGAGTGGGCGGCGGAATTCGAGCGTAAGGCGCGGATGATTATCGACGCGCGTTGTTCAAAGTAGCTGATCGTCAATATCCAGGGGTAGTTATAAATGCCATCAGATTTCGCACATGAAATGAAGTCGAAGCCGAAGCGTTTTTTCGCCTGGTCCGTGCTCAACCGCGACCTGTGCCAGTTGGAATTCTTCCGGCGAGTTCTGGAAGAAGCCACTGACAAATCCACGCCGGCGCTCGAGAAGCTAAAATTTCTCGCGGTGTTTTCCTCCAACCTCGACGAGTTCTTCATGGTCCGTGTTTCCGGTCTCAAGGAGATGTTGGGTATCGACGACATTGGACCAATGCCGGGCGAGTTGACTCCGACAGAACAGCTTCGAGTAATTCGCGAACGAGTGGTTCCCCTTGTTGAAGAGCACACACGTTGTCTTCGTGATGAAGTGATTCCGGAGCTGCGTGCCGAGGGCGTGGTAATCGCGCAGTATAAATCACTCTCGGAAGAGGAGAAGGGTGGTCTTGCACAGTATTTTCTGAAGAATATTTTTCTGGTGCTCACGCCGCAGGCTGTCGATCCGGCACGTCCGTTTCCTTACATTTCAAACCTCAGCCTGAATATCGGTCTGACGGTGGAAAGCAATCCGGAGGACACTCTCGCCGGATCGCCGCTCGGAAATGAAGCGAGATTTGTACGAATCAAAGTGCCGCCCGTGGTGCCGCGCTTGATACCCGTGCGTGAAGGCGAGATGAAGTTTGCACTCGTCGAAGAGGTGATCGAGGCAAACATCCACTCGCTCTTTCCGAGTATGAACCTGAGCAAGGGACATCTCTTCCGCGTCACGCGCGACGCGGACGTGGAGATTCGCGACGATAAAGCGGCGGACCTGTTGGCGCTGATAAAAGAGTCGCTGCGCGAACGTCGTTTTGGTTTGCCTGTGCGGCTCGAAGTGTCGTCGTCGATGCCCGCTGAGATGGTCGATTACCTGACCAGCTCGCTTCATATCGACGCTGATGACGTTTACCAGGTCGACGGTTTGTTGGACGTCCCCGACCTGATGGAAATCTACGGGCTGAACCAGCCGGATCTGAAGGATAAACCGCTGAAGACAGTTGTACCGGCGGCGTTGCGTAACAAGGAGTCGCTTTTCGAAGCCATCAAGAAGCAGGACGTACTGCTTCATCACCCGTACACGAGTTTTGGAACGATCGTCGACTTCATTCAGGCGGCTGCACAGGATCCGCAGGTTGTCGCGATCAAGATGTGCCTATATCGAACCGGGAAAAGGTCTCCGATTCCGCAGGCGCTTATCGAAGCGAGTGAACGTGGAAAACAGGTGACGGCCGTAGTCGAGATCAAAGCGAGGTTTGACGAGGAGCACAACATCGAGTGGGCCAAACGACTCGGCGAGTCAGGCGTACACGTGGTTTATGGTGTGGTGGGCCTGAAGACGCACAGCAAAGTAGCACTCGTCGTGAGACGTGAAAACGAAGGTCTTCAGACTTTTACACACATCGCGACCGGAAACTACAACCCGACTACGTCGAGGCTCTACACCGATCTCGGCCTGCTCACGAACGATTCGATGATCGGCGATGATGCTACTGACCTGTTCAACTTCCTCACCGGCTTTTCCATCCAAAAAGAGTTTACGAGGCTCCTCGTCGCGCCGCTGAATTTGCGCAAACGAATGATGGCCATGATCAAGCGCGAGACAGCGCATGCGCTGGAAGGCCGTCCCGCGCACATCATGGCGAAAGTCAATCGCCTCACGGATCTCAACATCATCGAACTGCTTTACGAAGCGTCGCAAGCCGGAGTCAAAATCGATCTAATCGTAAGAGGAGCATGTATGATTCGGCCCGGCGAGCCGGGACTTTCGCAGACGATTCACGTGCGCAGCATTGTCGGAAGGTTTCTCGAGCACAGTCGCATCTTTTACTTCGCGAATGGCGGCGACGAAGAAGTTTACATTGGTTCCGCCGACTGGATGACGCGCAATCTCGATCGTCGCGTTGAAGTGGTGACGCCCGTATTTGATCCGCAAGCGAAGACGTATTTGAAAGACACGGTGCTGGGTGCGTACCTGCGCGATAACGTGAAAGCGAGAGTGATGTTGTCTGACGGATCGTATGTGATGCCGCCGACGGAGCCTGGCGAAGAGCCGTTCAACAGCCAGTTGTTTTTCGAAGGTCCAAACAGTTCGCCGCCGGTTGGAACCGTTCACTCGCTAAAGCGAAATCGTTTGTGGGCCAAGCAATAATTCACGCCGGCGAAGGCACAAGTGAATCACGGAAAGGACAATGAGATATGAACCGTATGACTCTTGCGGTGTTGGGGACGTTTGTCGCCTTGCTGCTGGGCAGCGGCATACTTGCTTACGTTCTGCGCGATCGTCCGGGCACTACGACAACCAGTACCGCGGCGCCGGCGGCTTCGCCAAACGCGACCACCACTACACCGAGTGAAATCCCTTTGCTGGGAGAAGTCTTTGGGCCGGACGAGCCTGGTACTGGTTCAACGCCGACTACTTTCGCGAGTTGGGAAACAACGTCCGCCCGGATCGCATTGAGATTTTCACTCGCCGCATTTCTCGCGGCCCTGCTGGCCTTTCGCCCGCGGCGTGACTTGTCAGTGTTTCGGCGTAATCCATACGTGGCCCAGACGCAGATTCTGATGGCGGTGGTAGCGGGCGCGATGATGATGGTGGTTGGGGACAGCGCGGCGCGTGCTTTCGGTATTTTTGCGGCCGCCTCGCTCGTACGTTTCCGCACGAACATACGCGATCCGAAAGAGATTACGGTCCTGTTGGTTTGTCTCGGAGTCGGTCTGGCGGCGGGAGTGGGCCGCTGGGATATGGCTGTGATCCTGACGGTGTTTGTGCTAATCGCGTTAACGATTCTCGAATACTTCGAACAGTTTCAGGTATTCCGTTCGATGGAAATCAGTGTAACGACGCGTAACGTAGACGAAACCAACGAGGTGCTGAAACGAATGTTTGCACGTCACCGTTTCGATTCGGAGTTGCGTGAGCTCAACCGGCAGGACGAAGAGGAGCCGCTAGGCAAGATCGTCTATCTCGTACATCTTGACCCGACGATTAGTACGGGCAGGTTGAGTGACGAGATACTTTCGGTGGATGGTGAGAATGTTGATGGTGTGGAGTGGAATCAGAAGGAGAGTAAGACGTATATTTATAAGTAAGCGAAGTAAAAAGATTATTCTCCGATTTGGAGTGCGGCGGCTTGACGCCGCTTTGTTCTTGAGTGTGCGTGTTCGAGACTAAAGCGGCGTCAAGCCGCCGCACTCCAAAATGGAAAATAAAACGGGCGCCTCCGGAAGAGACGCCCGTTGCCGTTAGAGTTAAACTATTTTTCCGTTGCTGCTTTACTCTGCTGCTGCTGCATCTGCTCGTAGTAGTCCTTCACGAAGTCTTTGAACGCGCCGTGTCCCCAGCTCGTGTAAAAGTCAAACTGCTTCATCTCCTTGTACACCTGATCGAAGTTCCAGTTATAAAACTGGTAACGATAGACGGCGCCCATCGCGCCGGTGCGATGACGTCCGCCCGCGCAGTGGACAAAAAATTTGCCGGTCGCGGGATCGTTGACGGTCTTGAGAAACATCGCCGTCGCTTCGGGTGTTGGATACTTCTTGGCGATCATGGGAATGTTGACGTAAGTCATGCCCAGTGATTCAGCCATGGCCTTTGAGTAGGATTCCGTTTCTTCTCGCAGGTCGATGATGGTGCGAATTCCGAGTTGGGCCAGGGCTTTGTAATCCTTTTCCTTTGGCTGGGCGCCACGATAGAAACGCTCATCCATCTGTCCAAAATTCTTGATCTTGACCGGTGCTTCGTTGGAGCTGTGATTGTTTTGTGCTGCAGAGACTGTGGCGAGCGAAAGAACAGCGATCAGCGCCAGCAAAACCTGGTGGCGGCGCTTCTGATTTCCGGGATTTCCCATTCGTATTCCTTTTCCTTGTAGAGTTTGGTGAAAGGAAAGATACCATTCCCGGATTATCAACTCAAGAATTCTGTTCAGGATTTAGTTCTTTGCGGCGACGGGTCTCCTGTAAAGACGTTAGGCGATCGTTCAGCTTACCCGTCGAAAACAGGCGCGTCGCCGCCTCGTCATTGCACGCGTGGTGAACGAGGGGCGCGCCGTCGTATCGACAGAATCTGAGATTCTCGTCGGAATACAACAACCTGCATTTGGGACAACGTTTCATAACAGCACCTGATCCTTTTCCGTCTGCTAAGAAACGCGGAAAACGAGGGGTGGGAATCCTGAAATTTTGTGAAAAGTTATGAAAGTTATCGTGTGCCGCAGTGGGGTAATAGTGTGTTTCTGAGGAATTAAGTCGCGGGGGATCAGATGAATCTTGGTCCCGGAGGGACCAAATGTTTATAGCTCTTGGGAAGGGATTTAGCGCGCTCCAGCGGAGCGCAATGTGGGCGCGTAAAAAACATGAGACTCCTTACGAAGCCTGCAAAGCGGAGGTTCCTGAGAGCTATAAACATTGGGCCGCGCTGCGGCCAGTCAGCAAATTAAGGCAACACACTATTACCCCACTACGGGGTGTGCGGGCTGGTTTGAGGTTAAAAAATCCTATGGTATATTTCTCACCGCATTCACAGACGACGTTGTTTTGTTTGCTTGAATGGGCCGTTAGCTCAGTTGGTAGAGCAGCTGACTCTTAATCAGCGGGTCGGAGGTTCGAGCCCTCCACGGCTCACCATTATTTTCGATGAATTGCGGCAGGTTGAAGGACCTGCCGTTTTCGTTTGCGCCTGCCATTCGTTTCGCTGCACCCGCCGAGCATCACAGAATCTCAATGAACTGACGCAGTATTGTAATAGTAAGTATTCGGAAGCTCTGTTAATCTACAGTCTCCCTTTCTGTGAATTACAACAAGTTTCCTCGCTAGTGGGTAATGGTTCGGTGTACTTGAACGATGGTCGTGGGCCCCATGAACTTTGTAACAGGTAATCTGCATACACATTCATTAAAAGGAACACTGGCATGACTCCACAAACTCTGACTCGGCTAATCATCGCAACCGCGGCTGTATCTTTGCTGGCATTGCTGCTTTTTAGTGGGATAGCACCTGCTGCGAAGGCACAAAAACGACCGAAGGCAGATACATCGGCCCCCACGACGCCAACCAACCTCGTCGTAACTGCAATCACGGAAAATACAGTTTCGCTGCGGTGGAATGCTTCCACGGATAACTCAGGTAAGTTTTCTTACCGAGTCAAAATCACCTGGTGGAATAGCCCCTCTAACGTGCTGGCGTCGGTGAGTCAGACGCAAACCGCTTACACGGTTCAGTACCTGGCGCCATTCGGCAAGTACACCTTTGCCCTCTATGCCATCGATGAAAGCGGCAATCGCTCGGGCGACAGCAATCTTGTTACCGCCGACACCCCAGGGGATACCATTCCGCCGAGTGCTCCGGTTCTGCAGGCCACCGCGCTTGGACCGTCTCGGGTGCAGTTAACCTGGACCAACGCGATCGACAACGTCCCGAATTATTGCTGCTCGTACGCTCTTAGCATGAACGGCAGTCCACTAACGCAACACATCAACTCGGCTGCCGCGCCGAGTGGTCACCAGTCAGTTATCATTCGTCACTTACCGCCCGGCACCGTCAATACATTCAAGGTCACTGCCTTTGACTACACCGGAAGAAACTCATCGACCAGCAACGGTGCGAGCGCCGAGACATGGCCCAGCACTGACACCACACCGCCAAGTGTTCCTACTAACCTGCGCGCGTTCAATGTCGATACTGGCGGCGGCGAACTGTGGTTGGGATGGACACAATCAGTTGATGAAACTGACGCACAAAATAATATCGAGTATGAGCTATATGTAAACGGAGTGTTGAGTCCACTTCCGGTTTCGGCTGGAATCGACTTTGACTTCGTCTACGCTATGCCGGGATGCGAGAATACCTTTACCATCAAAGCAGTTGATCAGTCAGGCAATTCGTCGGCAGCCAGCGCTCCAATCAAAGTAAGTTTCTGGATGTGTTAGATCCGGGTCACGGTTAATTGATAAGGCGTGGCCGGTAGATTCCCGAGCTACGGGGATCTGCCGGCACGCCCGGCCACTTGTATGATGCCAAGCACACGACGCTCGCAGATCCTCACCGTGCGGTTGCAGCTCGTGATCAAAAATCAATAATTCAAACAGGTTATCTTCAGTAAGTGGTAAGCTTCGCGCAGTTGGTCCAACTCGCTTTGTGACCTTTTGTGCTTTAGTGGCTATCTCTTGCGGCCGTTCTGTGCGGACCTCGTCATTGGGATGTATCATCTCCACGCCGGCGGTAAAGAATCAGATCATGAGCAAAGTAATTCTCAAAACTTTCCTGTTTACCCTCGCGGTCGGGTTTTTGAGTGTCAGTCACGCTCAGCAATCCACGGCTGCCTTGACTGGCGAGTGGGTGGGTAACAGCGAGCCGCCCGGCAGGTCCGAGTTTTTGCGTCTGAGTCTTACTAAAAATGCAGGCGAGATGCAGAGACCGCTTAAAGCAAAATTGACATTGGTCCAACTCGAAGGTTCTCGCGTCCGCCTGGAGTTGAGCTCGCTTAAACTCGTCATGACCGGAACTCTCTCCGGCGATGTAATCGAAGGAGAGGCCGAGGTGCCGGGAACCAAAGCTCGCTTTCATCTGGTGCGCACCGTGAAGGTCGCGCCGGAAATTTTGGCGCGCTATGTCGGCGCGTATCGCTTTCGCAACGGCGACTACATAGTGATCGATAGCTTTCCCGATACTCCTGACACCCTGTGGGTGACCGACGTGAAATCCGGCGAAGCCCGCGCGGTCTTCCCACGATCGGAGACTCAATTCACAGGTGGACCAGCCCTGCGTGTAGTGTCTCCAACGCGGCAAACACTTACATTTCGCAACAATGGAAGTGCTGAGGGAGTTCACGTAGTCGATTTGGACCATAAGGGTCGCCCCTCTTATAGCCCCTCCTATAGAACGCTCGGAGCATTCGCCGTGCGAGTTCCCATTCGCCAGGAAGAAGTCACTTTCAAAAACGGTGATGTCACGCTCGCGGGCACGCTGGTGCTCCCCGCTGCGCCCACTGCATCGAAAGCAAAGCGCCCCGCTCTCGTGTTTGTTCATGGCAGTGGCGCGCAATCGCGCGAAATGTATTGGGGCCTCGGATACCTCTACGCCGCACGCGGGTTTGCCGTGCTCGCTTATGACAAGCGAGGCGTGGGCAAGTCGACGGGTAACTGGCGTGAGTCGAGCTTTCAAGACCTGGCGGATGACGCGGTTGCGGGAGCCAAATTTCTACAGGCACGAAACGAAATTGCAGCAAATCAGATCGGCTTCTGGGGTCAAAGTCAGGGCGGGTGGATTGCTCCTCTCGCCGCTTCACGTTTTCCCGAGGCCGCTTTCGCAGTCGCTTTGTCAGGCGGCGGCCTGTCACCCGCTGAGACGGAGTTGTTTGATAGCGAGTACGAATTGTTGAAAGCAGGCTATACCGCGGATGAAGTGAAGGAAGCGCTTGCGTTTCAAAAGCTGAAGGACGAGATCATTGCGTCGCCTAGTGCAAACGACAAGTGGGACGAGTACGCGAAAGCTCAAGCGATAGCCAGAGACAAAAAATGGTTTCGCCACCCGGGCATAGATATCTATGGGCCGGAGCGCCGCGACCATCCGTTCTGGACTTTCATGAGGCGTTTTTATCTCTACGATCCGGCGCCAACGTTGCGTGCTTCACGCGCTCCGCTGCTGGCGATATTCGGCGAGCTCGATTCGCCTGAGGGTGTCAAAGCGCAGGTGCGTGCGATCAAACAGATCCTGGACCAAGCGGGACGTAAGGATTACATGGTTAAGGTTTACCCGAACGGATCGCACAACCTAATGGAGGTCCCGCCAGACAATCCGAACGAGCAGGTCCGCCTCAAACGCTTCCCACCGGGCTTCTTCGAATCGATGGTCGACTGGACGACAACGCAGGTTCGCCGGCGTGCACCAGCAAGGCGTTAGTCATGAGTAGACTCAAAGGTGTTGCGCTCCGTCGTCAGTAGTCTCATAAGCTTTGGATGGATAAATAGCTTTTCGCGGCCGACGACTTTCTCTTCCAGTACGCCAACTCTCACCAATTCTTTCAGATAACCAGAGGCTGTCTGGCGAACGGCGATTTTTCGTTCGGTCACGTTCTGAATGCGGCAGTAGGGCGATTCGAATATCAAATCATCAGTTCGTGGCGTGCGTTTTTCGGAGGCTGCCATAGCGAAGAGTTATGTTAACGCTCTTAACACGTCAAAGAGATATGTTAAAAACCGAGAGACTTTTTAACACGTTCGGAATATGTCGCTCCAATGAAGGGGCTGTCGCTCCCCCTTAAGACGGCCTAGACGTTTGGCCTTCCACATCGTACTAGGGCACAATGCGGCGTTATCTCACGTGTGGGCTCGCGTAGCGATATTACGTTACGAAAAATCGATTAATCGAATCCAATGACGCCAGCTGAACGCCAACTTGAAGAACAGCTTATCGAGAAGCTTCGCGGCCTGAAGTATGAATACCGCACGGATATCCGAGACCGCGCCACGCTCGAGAAGAACTTCCGCGAGAAGTTCGAAGCGCTCAATCGCGTCCGCCTAACGGATGGCGAGTTCCAACGGCTTCTGGATGAAATCGTCACGCCGGACGTCTTCGCCTCCGCCCGCAAGCTCCGCGAAACCAACGATTTCATTCGTGACGACGGCACGCCGCTGAATTTCAAACTGGTCAACATCAAGGACTGGTGCAAAAACACCTTCCAGGTGATCAACCAACTCCGTATCAACACCGACAATAGCCACCACCGCTACGATGTGTTTCTGCTTATCAACGGCATGCCCGCAGTTCAGATCGAATTGAAAACACTTGGAATCAGTCCTCGCCGCGCCGTGGAGCAGGTCGTTGAGTACAAAAACGACCCAGGTAACGGCTACTCCAGAACCCTTCTCTGCTTCGTGCAACTGTTCGTCGTCAGTAACCGCACCGATACCTGGTACTTCGCCAACAACAACATTCGCCATTTCAGCTTCAATGCCGACGAGCGATTTCTTCCCGTCTACCAGTTTGCCTCAGAAGACAACAAGAAGATCACCCACCTCGACAGCTTTGCCGAAACATTTCTCGCCAAGTGCACCTTGGGCCACATGCTCAGCCGCTACATGGTGCTTGTCGCCAGCGAACAGAAGTTGGTGATGATGCGTCCCTACCAGATCTACGCCGTCAAGGCTATCGAGGCATGTATCAACGAGAACTACGGCAATGGCTACATATGGCATACCACCGGCAGCGGCAAGACATTGACCTCGTTCAAGGCCTCAACCCTTCTTAAGGACAACCCGGACATCGAGAAGTGCTTATTCGTCGTGGACCGCAAAGACCTCGATCGGCAAACACGCGAGGAGTTCAATCGATTCCAGGAAGGTAGCGTAGAGGAAAACACCAATACGGGAACGCTTGTTCGTCGTTTACTCTCCGAGGACTACGCTGACAAAGTGATCGTCACCACCATTCAGAAGCTCGGCCTCGCACTCAACGAAGATAGTAAACGCAACCAGCAAAACGTAAAGCAGGGCAAATCAACCTACAAGCAACAGTTGGAGCCGCTGAGAAACAAGCGAATGGTCTTTATCTTCGACGAGTGTCACCGCTCGCAATTTGGCGAGAACCATCAAACTATCAAGGAGTTCTTTCCGAACTCTCAGCTCTTCGGCTTCACCGGCACTCCCATCTTTGAACAAAACGCAAGTTACCAGCAAGTCGAAGGGGAGCATGCATCGCTCAGGACCACCGAGGACCTTTTCCAACGCGAGCTACACGCCTACACCATCACGCACGCCATCGAAGATCAAAATGTCCTGCGCTTCCACGTCGACTACTACAAGGCCGAGGGCAAGACCATCAATCCCGGTCAAACGCTCACCAAGCAAGCCGTCGTCGAAGCCATCCTGTCTAAGCACGATACAGCCACGGGCGGGCGTCGCTTTAACGCGATCCTCGCTACCGCTTCCATCAACAACGCGATCGAATACTTCGAACTCTTCAAGACCGTGCAGAACGAGATGGTACAGGCGAACTCCGAGTTTGCCCCACTCAACATCGCTTGTGTCTTTTCTCCTCCTGCAGATGGCAACAAAGATGTGCAACAGATTCAAGAAGACCTGCCGCAGGAGAAGGCCGACAACGAGCAAGAGCCCGAACGGAAGAAAGAGGCTCTTAAGGCCATCATCGAAGACTACAACGCCCGCTACAAATCGAACCACTCTATCAACGAATTCGATCTCTACTATCAGGATGTGCAGAAGCGCATCAAGGACCAGCAGTTTCCCAATCAGGACCTGCCGCATGCCGAGAAGATCGACCTCATAATCGTGGTCGACATGCTACTGACCGGTTTCGACTCCAAATACCTAAACACGCTCTACGTGGATAAGAACCTGAAGCACCACGGGCTGATTCAGGCCTTCTCCCGCACAAACCGCGTTCTCAACGCCACCAAGCCCTACGGCAATATTCTTGACTTCCGCAATCAGCAGGCCGCCGTCGATGAAGCCATCGCGCTGTTCTCCGGCGCTAAAGCCGACAAGGCCCGCAAAATCTGGCTCGTGGACAAGGCTCCCGTCGTCATCGAAAAGCTTCAAACCGCTATTCGCGACCTGGACGACTTCATGAAGTCACAGGGCCTGTCCTACAAACCTGAAGATGTGCTCAATCTCAAAGGAGACGACGCACGCAGCCAGTTCATCAATCGCTTCAAGGAAGTCCAGCGTCTCCAGACCCAGCTCGACCAATACACCGATCTCACCGCGGAAAACCAGCAGGCCATCGTGCAGGTTCTGCCCAAAGAACAGTTGACGGCTTTCCGTGGCGTTTATCTCGAAACCGCCCAGCGGCTCAAAGCACAGCAAGGCAAGGTTGGCGAAAAAGCCAGCCCGGAAGTGGAGCAGCTCGATTTTGAGTTCGTGCTCTTCGCCTCCGCCGTCATCGACTACGACTACATCATGGGTCTGATCGCCCGATACTCGCAGCAGGTTCCGGGCAAACAGATAATGAGTCGCGAGCAGCTCATTGGCCTGATCGAGTCCGACGCCAAGTTCATCGATGAGCGTGAGGACATTACCGAATACGTCCGCTCGCTGAAGGCGGGCGGAGGCCTCGATGAAAAAGCGATCCGCGAAGGCTACCAGCGATTCAAGGCGGAGAAAAACGCACAAGAACTTGCCAACATTGCCGCGAAGCACGGATTGGCCATCGCATCACTGCAAAGCTTTGTTGACGGCATCCTGCAGCGGATGATCTTCGACGGCGAACACCTCGTCGATCTCCTTGCTCCGCTGGAACTAGGCTGGAAAGCCCGCACGCAGAAGGAACTCGCGCTGATGGACGACCTCGTCCCCTTGTTACGCAAACGTGCTCAAGGCCGCGATATCTCAGGGTTGAGCGCGTATGAAGAATAAGGCGAAGGCAAGCACGATGAACGACCAGAACAAAGGAGGGCTGAAGCCCAAGCTGCGGTTTCCAGAGTTCCGGGTTGAGCCATCGTGGGTCCGTGTCTCTATTAGTTCATTATGCGACTCCTTTAGTGGCGGAACCCCTGATACTTCCAAGAAAGAGTTTTATGGCGGAAACATACCCTTTATCAGATCAGCCGAGGTAAACGCCGAGAACCCTGAACTCAGTTTGACTGAAGAAGGACTGAATAATTCCGCTGCCAAGTTGGTAAAGAAGGGTGACGTTCTCATCGCCCTTTACGGAGCAAATAGTGGCGACGTAGGGCTTGCTAAACTTGATGGCGCTATTAACCAAGCGATACTGTGTTTGCGGTCCACTGGGAGTAACGACTTTCTTTATCAATATCTCACCTCGAAAAAGGCTTGGATAGTTGCCACCTACTTACAAGGCGGTCAAGGCAATCTATCTGGCGAGATCGTAAAGTCGATAACTCTCCATTTTCCATCCTCTAAAGAGCAAAGCCGAATCGCGCACTGTCTGAGTTCGCTGGACGAGTTGATCGCGGCCCACGGCCGGAAACTGGACTCGCTCAAGGCCCACAAGAAAGGGCTGATGCAGCAGCTTTTCCCTCGCGAAGGCGAAGCCCTCCCCAGCCTCCGCTTCCCCGAATTCCAAGACGCCGGGGAGTGGGAGGAAAAGAAGCTCGAAGATTTTGGCGAAACGAAGGGTCTGGTCACACCCCAAACAAGGCGAAGGAAGAGTATTACAATGGCGGCATTAAATGGGTGTCGCTTGCTGACTCAAAGCGACTGGACAATGGCTTCATTTCGGATACCGAAATTGAAATTTCTGAGCTAGGAATTGAACATTCGTCGGCTGTTCTCCGTCCCGCAGGCTCCGTCATCCTCAGTCGCGATGCCGGGGTGGGCAAAAGCGCAATCATGGGTGTTTCAATGGCAGTAAGTCAGCACTTTATCGTCTGGACGTGCGACGGCCACCAACTCTCGAACTGGTTCTTGTATTATATTTTGCAGAAAAAAAAGCCGTTATTCGAAAGAGTTGCTTCAGGAAGCACCATCAAAACCATCGGGCTTCCGTTCTTTATAGAGATGCGCATAACAGTTCCCCTGCTGCCGGAGCAGCAGAGAATTGCCGACTGCCTTTCCTCCCTAGACGACCTAATCGCCGCCCAAACCCAAAAGCTCGACGCCCTCAAGACCCACAAAAAAGGGCTGATGCAGCAGCTGTTCCCATCCCCGGAGGAGACTGAAGCATGAGCGCCACTCCCTTTGCGGACCTGAGCGCCTTGGCCGGGCACCTGCGCACGGAACTGGTAACCAAGAAATTCATTTTGCTCTACGCCTACAACGGCACCGGCAAGACACGCCTGTCAACCGCCTTCAAAGACCTCGGCAAGAACGGCGACGAGCGCGACACGCTCTACTTCAATGCTTTCACTGAAGACTTGTTCTACTGGGACAACGATCTCGAAAACGACCGTGAGCGTGTGCTGAAAATGAATGCAAAGTCCCGCTTCTTCGATGGGCTTCGTGAAATGGAGATGAACAATCTTGTTCGACCGATCCTAAGGCGTTATGCCGACTTCGATTTCCAGATCGACAAGGTGAATGATGAGTTGTGGGAGGCAAGTTTTTCCCGCGATGTGCTGGTTGAAGGTCGTCTCACAACTGTGGAAGACATCAAGATCTCCCGCGGCGAAGAGAACATTTTTATTTGGTGTTTTTTCCTCGCGATTGTGCAACTCACGATTGACAGGGCCGAGGCATACCAGTGGGTGAAACACGTCTACATCGATGATCCTATCTCGTCGCTTGATGAGAATAATGCTGTCGCCGTCGCGAACCATCTGGCGCAGGTGCTTACCTCGTCAGATAAAGGACCAACAACGGTCATCTCTTCGCATCATGTGCTTTTCTTCAATGTCCTCTGCAATGAGTTGAAGAAAAAGGCTCACCGACACTTTCTCAAGAAGGGTCCGGCACCGGATAATTACGCCCTTCAAGATACGACCAGTAAACCGTTCCTGCATCATCTCGCGACATTGGTCGAACTTGATGAGTTGCAGAAATCAGGCGCGCTTTATACGCATCATTTCAACATGATGCGTCGCGTGATGGAACAAACCGCTAACTTCTTTGGCCTTGGAGACTGGACGGACTGTATAAAAGTCGAGGAAGACGATCTGGATAAGACGTTGTTCAAGCGGGTGATCGACCTTATGAGCCATGGCGATTATTCACTGTATGAGCCGAAGGAGATGATGGAGGAGAACAAAAACCATTTCCGGAAGATCTTTCGCCAATTCATAGCTAACCACCCATTCAACCCGACGCTGTTCTTCAACGCATCGGCGTCGGCCCCCGGCAGCAGCTCCAGCGACCGCACCTGAACCCATATCATGACCGACGATAACCAAAAGCAACTCGGCAAAACCCTCTGGAACATCGCCGACCAATTACGCGGAGCGATGAACGCGGACGATTTCCGCGACTACATGCTGTCTTTCCTCTTCCTGCGGTATCTCTCGGACAATTACGAGTCCGCTGCCCAGAAAGAACTCGGGCCGGATTATCCAAAGCTGAATGGCGACGACCGCAGCGTGCCCCTGGCAATCTGGTATGAGAACAACCCCGACGACGTAGCCGAATTTGAAAAGCAGATGCGTCGCAAGGCTCACTACGTCATTAAGCCCGAACACCTCTGGAATAGCATTGCCAACTTGGCTCGCACGCAGAACAGCGAACTACTCAATACCCTTCAGGCCGGATTCAAATACATCGAGAATGAATCCTTCGAAAGCACGTTTCAAGGATTGTTCTCGGAAATCAATCTCAGCTCAGACAAACTTGGCAAAACCTATACTGACCGAAACGCCAAGCTGTGCAAAATCATCGCGAAGATTGCGGAAGGTCTGGCGGAGTTTTCTACCGACTCGGACGGGCTCGGTGACGCCTACGAATACCTGATCGGCCAATTCGCTGCTGGCTCGGGCAAGAAGGCGGGCGAGTTCTACACGCCGCAGCAAATATCCAGCATTTTGTCCGGCATCGTTACCTTGGACAGTCAGGAGCCTTCCACGGGGAAAAGATCGCGATTGGAAAGCGTGCTTGATTTCGCCTGTGGCTCAGGTTCATTGCTTCTAAACGTGCGCCATCGCATGGGTCCGCATGGCATCGGCAAGATCTATGGCCAGGAGAAGAACATCACTACCTACAACCTGGCGCGGATGAACATGCTGTTGCACGGGGTGAAGGATTCGGAGTTTGAAATCTACCACGGCGACACGTTAACCAACGATTGGGACATGCTGCGTGAAACCAATCCCGCCAAGAAGCCATATTTCGACGCGGTCGTCGCGAATCCACCCTTTAGCTATCGCTGGGAGTCTACAGAAGCGATGGGTGAGGATGTGCGGTTTAAGAACTACGGACTGGCCCCAAAATCCGCCGCTGACTTTGCCTTCCTTCTCCACGGCTTTCACTATCTGAAGGAAGAAGGCGTGATGGCGATCGTCTTGCCCCACGGTGTGTTGTTCCGGGGCGGCGCGGAAGAACGCATACGCCGCAAGCTACTCGATGACGGACACATCGATACCGTCATCGGCCTACCTGCCAATCTGTTCTACTCCACTGGCATCCCGGTTTGCATTCTCGTCCTGAAGAGGTGCAAGAAGCCGGACGACGTACTCTTCATCAATGCCAGCGAACACTTCGTGAAAGGCAAGCGCCAGAACCAGCTGACGGAAGCTCACATAAATAAGATTGTCAAGACCTACCAGTTCCGTGAGGAAGAGGAACGATATTCAAAGCGAATCTCGATGGAGCGAGTCGTCAAGGAGGGATACAACCTAAACATTTCTCGCTACATCAGCACTGCCGTTCAGGAGAAAGAGATCGACCTGGCGGCGACTCACCGGGAATTGGTTGAAATCGAGAACGCTATCCAAAACGCAACGACGAAGCACAATGAATTCCTGAAAGAGCTAGGCTTACCCCCGTTGCCACATTCCGAGAACGCAGCTGAATGAATGCTCGCGGAAGAATGGGCGCAGCGCCGTGTCTCCGCGCTTATGCCGCAGAGACACGGAGCGGCGCGAAGGATTCTTAATCACTCCAAAGAGATGTGGTCGATGCGCGTTTCGCCGGCCTCAACACGATTCACTACTTGCTCAAGGTATTCGTCTTTGATCTCCAATCCATAACGGATCAGTGAGCGTGTTCTTGGATCGACTCTGCTGTCGGTTGCGAGTTTTCGAGCGCGTCGTTTTAGATTGGCGTCGAGTGTGTGAGATTCTGGTTTGCGCGGTGATGCGCTACCATGTTTTGCCATGGTCCTTATCCTTTCTTGAGAAGGTTGAGGATCTAGGGCTGGCTTTGTGGTTCAAGCACAAGTCGGCCCGCTTCTTTTTCGATTAGGTGGGTATCAGCAACCTAGCGCAAAAGTTTTCGTTTGTCATCAATCGATTTGACAGGTAGTCGCCATTGTCTCGCGTTCTGAATCAGTGCTATAAGCGGATGCTTTGATTCGCGCCGCTGCGTGCTTGCCGCCGGTCAGCGCGCGGGGCATCAGAATGGAGGCATTTGATGAGAGAAGATGTTGCCGCAGTCAACGTTACCCGATCGTATACGCTCGCCGGGACGAACATCGCGATCTTCACCTTCATGCTGTTCTTTCTGTACCCGAGGTTCGAGAGCGGCAGGATCAATCCCGTGTTGTTCCAGGCCACACTGATTGCGATGGGTGTCGCGACCTTCTCACTCGTGTTCGCGACGTTGCATTACTACCGATGTTCGCTGGGCGGACGGTTGAGTGACACCGAAAGGACGCTGCAAGCCCGGCGAGCGGATCGCTTCTGGCTTCTGGGTTACACCACGATGTTCCTGGCGCCAAGTCTGGTCCTGTTCCTGATACGGCTTCCTATCGTCGCATCTGTCTGGCTCGCATTCTGGCTTTTGTACTTGTTCTTTGTGGTCCGTTACTTCCCGAGAGTTCAGACGCCGCGGAGCGACCAATAGCATGATGAGCGAAGATTGTCATTATCCGTCGAACGATTTGTTGGGCGGACTGTCTCGCTGAGTAGGTTTCAACTACAGGTGGACCAACAACAGATGACGCTGTTATTCGCATTTCTAATTGGACTCTTCGCCGGGTTGCGCTCGCTTACGCCTCCGGCGGCGGTCGCGTGGGCCGTGTACCTGGGTTGGCTCAAACTTGCCCGGCCACTCTCTCTCATCGGCTCGCTTCCTGCTGTAATAATTCTGAGCCTGTTGGCCGTCACAGAATTCATTGTTGATAAGCTGCCGACTGCTCCGAACCGCACTGCTCCTCTCGGACTTATCGCCCGCATCGTCACCGGTGGCTTAACTGGCGCATGCGTTTCTGTTGGCGGCGGACGGTCGGCTCTCGTTGGTGCGGGGCTGGGACTGCTCGGCGGAATCGTCGGTTGTTTCGCCGGGTATCAGGCCCGCGTTCGGCTCGTAAGGTCCCTGCGCCAACCGGATTTTAACGTTGCTTTGGTTGAGGACTTGATTGCGATCGCTGGCAGTCTGTTCATCGTTTCGCGATTCTAGTGCCCGCAACCTGACTTACATCCCCGGCTCGTCACCCGAAGGTCCATAAATCGAAGGGACCTTCCCTCCCATAGGTCGTAGATACGCACTCAACTGCCCCCGATGATGGATCGCATCGAACATGAAGTCCCAAAGAAACTCTACCAATGGTCTTTCCATCACGACGTGGCCCTGGTAAAGAAACTGGGCGCTGCGCTGCTGGGAAGCATCATCCAGGTTGGCAACCTTGTCGAGTAACTCAGTCGACCACTTCTCATACATTCCGATCATCTCGTCCAAACCTTGCGGAGTAGTGCTTTGCCATTCACATTTGCCGGTTTCGACTACATCGATCAACGCTTTCATTTCATAAGTAATGGTCCATACTAACTGTTCGGCCGACGGTGAACGCTCGTCCGGTTTGTAGCTCAGGTCCGAGGGCAACGCCCTAAGTACCTTTAGAAAAACTGGAAACTCTGCCTTGGCACGTTTTAAATAGAAATCCCGAAGCGTCATTTTGTTTCCTCCTGAGTGGAGTCTAACACTGCCTATTGGCAGTTGTTTATTGTCGGGCTGGATCGCCGCGCACGGTCTCGCTGCTATACTAGCGACATGACGATCAAGAGACTGGATCACGTCAGCGTCGTCGTCGACGACCTTGCCGCCGCTATCGCTTTTTTTACCGTGCTCGGCATGACGCCTGCCGGCGAGGCGGCGATCGAGGGGCCGTGGGTGGACCGCATCAACGCAATCGAAAATGTACAGGTTGACATCGTCATGATGCGGACCCCGGATGGGCACGGGCGGCTCGAGCTGACGAAGTTTCGTAATCCAAAACTGGTCGAGATCGAACCGGCGATCGCACCGCCAAACGCGCTGGGCCTCCGGAGCATCATGTTTACGGTCGAAAGCGTCGACGAAACAGTCGCTCGCCTGCGTGCCGACGGCGCCGAACTCATCGGCGAAGTGACCCAGTACGAGGACAAGTACAGACTCTGCTACATGCGAGGCCCCGCGGGCATCATCGTCGCGTTGGCCGAGGAACTTTTCTGAAGCGTGGCCGGGCTTATCGCGAGGCATCCTTTCGCCGCCGCTGCTCGCTCTCCTTTATGATTTCGCTCATATCCGCAACCGGCCGTAACTCAATTGGTCCAAGTTCATACTTCATGCCGCCCGGATGCTGTGACAGAAGCTGAATGACATGATTGAGGTCTCGCGCCTCAAGGATGAGAATGCCGCCGAGCTGTTCCTTGGTTTCCGCATAGGGGCCGTCGGTCGTCGCGACTTTGCCGTTTTTCCAGTACAGGGTTAACGCGGTCTCCGGAGGCTGAAGAGATACTTCGGCAACAAGATGTCCGTTGGCGCGCAGATGGTCGTTATACTCAAAGCATTCGTCGAATATCGCGTTTCGCTCGTCCTCGGTCATCCCTTCGAATTTTCCCGGCTCGAGGTATCCCAAACAGATGTATTTCATTGTTCTTTCCTTGAGTGGGCGCCTCCTTGGAGTGCGGCGGCCTGGCGCCGCTTTCGTACTCGATCGCGCTCCATCGATAACAAAGCGGCGCCAGGCCGCCGCACTCCAAGGAGGCGTCCGAGTCATCCTGGCCCCGAATGTTTACAGACTTGCGGTTCCGGTTGTGATCGCGCCTGCACGCTCGTAATTCACGACAATGACGCCATTCGAGCCGACTATGCTTTCCGTCACCTTGAACGCCGCCGGGATCGTGCCATCCGCAAACAACCGCTTTCCACCGCCCAACGTGATCGGATATATCATCAGCCAGAACACATCGACCAAATCATGCTTGATAAGCGTCTGAAGGAGATTGCCACTTCCCCAAACGTGCAGATCCGGCCCTTGCTGTTGCTTGAGCTTGCGCGACTTTTTCTGCAATATCTCCGTTTAAAAACACGGACGGCTGCCATTCGTGAGAAGTCATGGTATTCGAGGCGACGTACTTGGTCGCCGTGTTGACGCCCGGCCATACGTCCGCATGTTGCGGCCAGAACGCCGCCCAAATGTCAAAGGTTTTGCGCCCTAACAACAGGTCGAACGGCATGGTTCATCTGCTTCTTCAGGGCCGTTCCAAGAATCTCGTCAGAATATGGCGCTACCCACCCGCCATACGCGAAGCCGCCGCTGGTATCTTCTTCCGGCCCGCCTGGGGCTTGTATGACACCATCAAGGGAGATATGTTCAAGCACAATAATTTTTCTCATGACTCCGAGTTCCTTTTCAACGAATGAGGTCGCAGGTTTACTGTTTCAAGTAACGAAGCGCGACACATCCTGATTTGAAAATCTTTGACTCAACAAGTTTTAATTGCAATCTCTCCGGCAGGCTAACGTCGTCCAATAACCGTCTTCCTTCTCCCGCAACGATTGGGCCAACAACAAAACGATATTCATCAACCAGACCAAGCTCGATAAGTTGTGAAGGGAGACTTACGCCGCCGGTTAAAATATCTTTGCCTTGTTTCTTGTTTCAATTTAAGTATTTCGTCGCGCAGGTCCGTACGAACAATTCTCGTATTTTTATCTTCAGCGCTGTCCAATGTTCGTGAAAAAACAATTTTGTTGATGGAGTCAAATGCTTTAGCAAATTCGTTCGATGCTTTTGTCATCGACTGGTTTTTTGCGACTTCAGGCCAAAAAGGGACCATCAATTCATAGGTCTTGCGACCATAGACGAGCAGGTCAACATCGTGCAGGAGGCGCGTAAAATACTCATGTGTCTCTTCATCAGCAAATCCTTTGGTGTGGTCGCAGCAGCCGTCCAGGGTAATGTTGATTGCGAAGATTAAATTTCTCATTTGATTATTCCGTTGCATCCCTGCGGGTCCGGGTAGAAAAGAAGCTCGCGCACCTCGCCCGCCGCATCGCATGAGATGGCGCCCTTGCGCGCCCACGCGAGTGCCTCGTCCATATCGGCAGCTTCCAGTATCCAGAAACCGCCCATGTGCTCCTTGGTCTCGGTGTATGGCCCATCGGTGACGAGCACCGTACCATCAGGTTGCTTCCGCACCGTCTTTGCGTTGCCGGCCGGGGAAATTCCGCAAGCGAACTTCCTCACGCCGGCAGCAATCATTTCGCGGTTGAGCGCGTGGATCTCCTCGATCATCGCTTCGGTTACGGTGGACGGGTCGAAGTCGTCGGGGAGGTAGTTAGCAACTAGATACTGTGGCATGATTTCTCCATTCTCATGTAACGGTCTTTTGTCTTTGGGCGGGCCGGTTGCCCTGCCTTCATGATATAGTCGAACGGCCGAACGAAATTCGACACCTCGTCAAAGAATTTTTTCTTCTTTCCGCGTTTTAGAAACTATGCTTTACCCCGCTGATCTCAATATCCGGGGTAGTGGTACGGTTTGACATCACCTAGTCACCCCTTTGGAGAAGACAAAAATGCATTCTGCTTGATAGTGACCTCCTAATACTTCTTATGAGTGACACGTCTAATCAGCCTGTCGCTGGCCCCAGCTCTGGGGCTTTCGAGGAGTTAAACCGACAAATTGGGACTCAGGCCGCACTGGTAGCCGGTTTCGCGTTCGCCGGCCTTACGGTGATTTCTTATGATTCCTCGACGCCAAGATCTCTTGTATCAGCCTTCGGCCTGGCTTGCGCTGCGACTATCGCGCTCGAACTAGTCGCCCTGTGCGGAAGCGGTAAGTTGTCGATCATGGGCAAGAGACATCAGTTTGGAGACGCGCCTCTACGGTCATAACATGGCAGCCGCGTATCTAAACCTGGGCGGGTTGTTGGCCTTCGTCATAGCCGTAAACCTCCTCGTGTGGATTAAGTTGGGGCTGGGCCATGAGCATTTTCATTAATTTCGTCTTCTTTGTCGATGCTCGTGGGCGCCGCCATCTGGCATCGCAGGCTTGAAAGGTTAACCCGACAGCTCAGTGATGTTGGCAGAAGTAAATTGTTGGGCAAGAGGGATTGTAGACAAAGCCGCTATCGCATAACAGTCCTTACAAATTTATTTCAACTGGCGAATCCGCTCCTGCAGGAATTGCCGCTCTGGTTCCTGTTGAGTCAGCGCCAGGGCTTTCTCATAAGAGGACCGAGCCTCAGCGGTCCTGCCCAACCTGCGGTACATATCTGCACGGGCTGAATGCGCGAGGTAATAATTCGCCAATTCGCCATGGTCCAACACCGCGTCGATATGCGTCAGACCGGCCTCTGGACCATCGCACATTGCAATTGCCACGGCACGATTTAGCTGAACAACTGGCGAAGGCTGAATTCGTAACAATTGGTCGTAAAGCGCAACGATCTGCCGCCAGTCGGTCGCCGCTACTGATTCCGCCTCCGCATGAACGGCCGCAATCGCAGCCTGGAGTGTGTAAGAGCCGAAGCGGCGGGACTTCAGGGCTTTCTCCAGCAACGCCAACTCCTTCAGCGATCTGTTCTCGGTTCCAGAGCGAGCGATCCTGGTTCTCCAGCAAAATCAGTTCTCCGGTCGGAGAGGTTCTCGCGGCGCGACGGGATTCCTGTAGCAACATCAGGGAAAGCAGCCCAATGACTTCCGGCTCTGGCTGGAGTTCGGTCAGCAACCGGCCCAGTCGAATCGCCTCGCCCGTTAGCTCGGCCCGCGTTACCTCCGCTCCCGCCGCAGCCGAATAACCCTCGTTAAAGACGAGATAGATGACTTGAAGCACCGCGCCCAGTCGCTCCGGCAATTCCTGCGGCGCCGGCACCTCGTACGGAATCGGTGTCTCTCGAATCTTTGCCTTTGCGCGCACAATGCGCTGCGCGAGGGTACGCGGAGTGATGAGGAAGGCCTTTGCTATCTCCTCGGTTGTCAGCCCGCACACCTCACGCAAGGTGAGCGCAACGCGCGCTTCCGGCGCTAGAGATGGATGACAGCACGTAAAAATCAGCCGCAGCCGCATCTCAAGGCTCCTCAAAGCTGTCCTCTTCATTGGACTTTTCCGCCGAACTCAATTGCGCTTCGAGATATCGCACGAGCTCGTCTTGAGACGCATCAAATCTTGCCCGTCGACGCAGAGTATCAATGGCTTTGAATCGGGCCGTCGAAATCAACCATGGTCGCGGGTTGCCGGGTACTCCACTCGTCGGCCACAGGCTCAGCGCCGCCGCAAAAGCTTCGTGCATCGCCTCCTCGGCAAGATCAAAATCACCGAGCAAGCGGATCAGAGTTGCCAGGATTCGTCCCGAATCCACGCGATAAAGGGAGTCGAGCAATTCGCGTATCTGCTCGGTGGAACGCTCGGACATGACGACGACCCTAGCAAACCAGCTACCCCGAATCAATTTTGGCCGGAACTCATGAATAAACTGATGCTACATCGTCGTCGATGAAAGATCGGGAACATTGATACTTTAATATCGTGAATAGACATCGATCTTCGCGTGCGAGATACATGAGAATCTATCCTCAGTCCTCGCCAAACCCATGGCGGCGGTCCTTTCAAAGGAAAGCACATGCGAACCTTAGTTATCCTCCTGATCACTCTCATCACGTTTGCCTCGGTTGCTTTGGCCCAGAACACGAAAGACAAAATCGAAATCGGCGTTACGGTGAGATCCGCTTCCCTGGGTTCCCGTCCTTCACAGCACCAAGCGTGACGCGCCACAATCTTCAACTTTCATCGGGAATCGGTTTTCGTTTTTAGATAGGGCCACTAAAAAGCGCAAAAGTCACAAACGCTCAGTAGCTCGTTTGTGACTTTTGTGCTTTTTAGTGGCTGCCGCTCTATTCCTTGCCGAGCACTGACTGAACAATCGACAGTCGCGTGAAGAGGCGCGACTCCGGGTACTGAAACTGTTCGGTAGCGGCTACGGCGCCACCGAAGTCGCTCTTTGCCAGGATCGCTAACTCCTTTCCGTAACGGATCACCACCGCTCCGAGCTGGCTCTTGCCAGGCAATGGCATCTCCGCGGGTTTGAAGATCTGAACTTCAAACCCGCTAAGTGACGCAGCGGCGGAGAGGAGTTCGTTGAGTTTAGTTATGCCTGACCCCAGTAAATTGAGACTCCGCTGCGGCTCGATCTCGCCCATGACATGCGCGACCTGCAACTGATCTTCAAACTGCTTGTAATTTGTCGCCGGTCGCGTCACGAGGCCGAGCGCTTCATCCAGCAACTGGCGGGAGTGCTTTGGATTGTCGGTCTTTGTGGCTTCGCTTAACTGAAGCAGCACACTGACTCGATCCTGCTCCGAGCTTGCCTCAAGCTTCTGACTCAGCTCATCGAGTTTCGAAACGGCCTTGCGAAGCTGCATCTCCGATGATGGTGAGGCGGTGGCAGGCGAGAGGTTGTTAGAGGCGCCTTGTGGGGTGAGATAGTTTAATTGGTCCATGCCCGAGCGTATCTTGGTGTTGTCATTCACCGTGCTGATTTTCTGGCGAATGGCTTGCGCACGCGTGGGCAGGTACTGCTCGATCCGCGGCAGGAGGGGGCGCAGATTCACCAGCAGATCTCGGGCGTTGTCCGGGTGATTCGGCGTCGCTTTGAGCGCCACCGCGACCACGGTTTCCAGCAACTGCCGATAAGCGGCCTCCGGCACTCGCGGTTCTGATTGCAAAATTCCCAGGGCGAGACTTGTGGCGCCATAACTGGAAAGCAAAGTATCCGGCTGCAATCGTCCAACGATCTTTTCGGTTAGTCGTGCTGCGCCTGGTTTGTTTTTATCCTGGAGCTTTTCAAGTACGGAAACTATGTTGACTGAATAATCGCCCCGATCCAGCATCGCTTCGGCCTTGCGTAGAGCGAGTTCAGGATCTGTCGCGAGGGTCTGAGTGAGCAGCAGTTGTTCCAGGTATGTCTCATCCTCCGGCGCACGGCGCTCGGACTTCGGTGGTCGCGTCTTCTCAAACAGTTGATAGGCCAAAGCCGGGTCGTGTCGGGCTGCTGTAAGTCGAGCTCCTGACGTAACTGAGCCGCTGATGCGTGCTGACCAAAGAGTTGATCAGTACCGCTGCTTGTTTGTTTTTCCAGTTCGACGACATTGGCGGCGGCGTCCGAGAACAAAGAACGGGCGCGGGCCTCGTCGCGCTTCCAAAGCAGATCCGCCGCTGTGATCTGGAGGCGACCGCGGTTCTCCGGCAACTTAAGCGAGCCAATGCCTGCGATCACCTGATCGAGCAACAACCGGGCCTGCTCCTCGATCGCGTTCGGGCTTTCCGTAGTCTGTTCAGCAGACTGCGGCTGCGCCGTCACAGACACAACACTCGCGGTGAAGATAATTATCGTGAGCAGGAAACGCGCTGATACTTTCATTTCACACCTTCTTGCAAAAACCAACCACAGATGAGCACGGATAAATCCTGATCGATGTTTATCCGTGTCATCCGTGGCTGAATGATCACTGCTGGACGAGGGTAAAAGTTTCGAATGGTCCAATTGCGGTACGGTTGCAGTTGACAGTCCCGCCTCCGCCTCCTTCAGCAACCACGTGGTGAACGCCGTTGTTGCCGCGCAGGGCAACCAAATCACCTCCGCCGATTGAACCAGTGCCGTTAACCTTCAGTATCGTGAAGGTTTCCCACGACATGGCCCACCCGCTAGTGGCAACGTCACCGCCGCCGCCGCCGAAAGCCATGAGGTAGTAGTTTCGATTAGTCTGGATGTGTACTGTATCGCCGTGCGTCAACGAGCCACCATTGACGTCGATAATCTTGAACTGTGAGATGAGCGAGTCGATGCCGGTGGCTGTTGCGGTGAAGTCACCACCACCCCCGCCTGGAGCCGTCAGGTACCGGCCGTTGCTGGTGCGGAAGGAATACGTCGGCGTGCTCGGGTCGAACATCGTCGAAAAGCGGAAGGTGTTCGAACTGGTGAGATAGCCCTGGTCAGCGAAGCCGGGAAAAATGCCTACGTTCCCCATCCTGGCAACTACGCGCCATTGGTATCGCGTGCTGTAAACCAGGCCACTGACGTTGACGGAACAGGTTCCAAAGCCGTTGCACGGGATGTTAGAGAAGACCAGGTTCTCCGGGAATTCATTCCCACTGGCGTATATGTCGTAAGTCACCGGCCAATTCGGATGGCGGCGAAAGGGATCCAACCCATCGCTCCACTGCAAAGTGAAACTGGTGGGTCTATTGACGGAATTGTTGGGGGGGGTCACCGCATTGGGTGGCAGTGCCCGAGGCCTCACATTAGTCAGGTTTAAGATTTGAAACGGCACTGCGAAGATTCGGACGAGAGCGAACGGGTAAGTCTCCGAACCCCAGAAGATGTCGTGACGCCAAATAAATACATAGTAGTCACCAGCCGACAAACCTGTTCCGTAGGTGCCGTCATTAAATGTAAAGGTGTTGGTGCAGGAACTCGATATTGGTGGGGTGCGACTGGGGTCCGCCCGGCAAAATCTTATGAAAAAACCCGGTGCCGGAAGAACCTGACCGTTGGCCTGCACATAAGTCACGGAGCCCTGAACGCTTTGGGCTTGTGCCTCGGGTACCATCGCAAACAGTGAGACGGCAGCAATCGCACAGATAAGAAACGTTTTCATCTCAACTCTCCTTTTTCGACGCTGTCTAAGACTTGTACACAGGCGTGAGGAATTGACGACGGGGATTCCTGCGCCATGTGCATGATGACCGCTGTTCTATTAATCGCGTCGAACGGGTGCGAAACCTCTCAGGTGGATGAATGAAATTGTGAGGAGCTGATCTTTTAGTTCGTCGAGTTACGTCGTCTGTGGCCAACAAACTACCAGGCCGGAGTGTCTATGAGAACTGATAGCTTTCAGTTAACTCTGACGCGTATTGAAACAGAGGTCCTGCACACTCTGATGGTCATGACATCCCCTAACCCTTAACGATCTATTTCGGAGAAGAGAGCAATGACACTAAATACGTTGTTCATGGTTCTTGCGCTCGCTGTCGGAGCGGGAACCAGCCAGTCAATCGAACCTGCGCCCACGGAAACCGAAAACCTCACCCGTACCTTCAAAATCGCGACTAACTGCTGGATTAACGGAGTTTGGTACAACCCATGTCCGGAGGATGCTCCGCCGGCTCCGCTGCCCGACCCCTCCCCGGAAATTCTGCTGCCAAATTAATGGTCAACTTCAGCGAAGATGCGCGGGTTTACTCGCGCGTCTCTGCTGTCCGGGCAACATCACGAAATAGTCGGAGTGAAATAGTCTGGCTAAAATAGTCTGACGAGGACTGGTACATACGCGCGCGTATCTCGCACTAACAAGATCTTTCGCCCGTCGTCGGACCACGCGAAGGAAGTTATCTCGGCCTCCTGGAAGTCGGTTAACTTTCGGAAGGGGCTGCTATCGAGTGGTTGAATCCAGATATTAGAGGCGCCGCTCGAACTGCTGACGTATGCGAGTGCTTTCCCATCCGGCGTCCAACGCAAACGGTTGTCAGGGGTAAAACTCATCCCGTTGAACGGGCGAGTCGAATCGGGTAAGGCAAACCGCTTCACGATCGAACGTGACGTGAGATCGTAGATTTCAAGATGCCACACCTGACTGTCCGGTTGATCGTTAACAAAGAACGCCAGCAGTCGTCCGTCAGGCGAAAGTGACGGCCCCTGCACCTCTCTGCTTAACAGCACTTCCGGTGGTCCACCGTCGATCGAAACCTTGCGAATGTCTTTGCCGGTGCGATAGATGATCCATTTGCTGTCTGCTGTAACCGAGGGCAGGTCCTGGTAGGTTCCGGTGGTGAGTCGAACGGGCTGCGTTCCGTCAGCATTCATCCGCCAAATGTTCATTGCGCCACCAGCGCGCGTGGAGCAGAACACAATGTATCGTCCATCCGGAGAGATCGTCGCTTTGGAATTGTTAGCCTCAAAAGTTAGCTGACGTCTCTCGCTGCCGTGCTGTAACCAGAGATTGATGTTTTTGCCGTCGAACACTGAGTAGATAAATTTGCCTTCAGTGCCGCGCTCTACTTCCGCCAGCCCTTTATGCTGCTCGACGCTGACTGTGGTCGCCTGCGATTCCACCAGCGACAACTGCCAGATACTCGAATTCCTCTCGATGTTTCGCGTAACAAAGACGCTCGAGTCGCTTGAGCCGCTGACGAGCGTGTAATTGTTCGGATCGTTAGTGATTTGTCGCGTGGCGCGATCGCCGACAAGATAGAGTTGCCCGGGACCGCCGGGCGTTTCAGTAGCTGCAACGATCATCCCACTACCATCACCCAGCCAGCTTATCCGTGAGATGGAGTACCACGGACCAGCCTTTATGGGCCGAGCCGTCCCGGAGTCAACATCAATAACTTCGAGGGAGACCTCGTTGAGTTTTGGCCCCAGACCGTGCGTCACACAAGCAATGTTTTTTCCATCGGGAGACCATGCTGGTCCGGGACCCTGCATGTGGGAAGAGAAGAATCTGTTGTCGGCGAGCGAGCGCCGTACGAGCACCGACGATAAACCACCTTCCGCCGGGGCGATCACCAGGTCGGCAGGATCGACCGCGTTGTTGCTGCGAACAAAAGCCATTCGCGAACCATCAGGCGAGAAGGTCACGGCCGTGTTCACGTTCTCGATGATCGATCTTTGACCGCCGCCAAGTTTCGAAACGCGATACAGGGTTCCGGTCTCAGCCTGATTCTCGAGGTAGTAAACAAAAGTGCTATCGGGTGAGAACGACAGACCGCTGTAGCTCGAGTCTGACATTGAGGTGACCCGAAGATCGCTCCCGGTGGCCAGCTCTCTTACGTGTATCGAGTGCTTTCCGGCTTCAACCGCACTGTAGGCCACATACTTTCCATCGGGCGAGATCACAATTTCGGTGATGTCTCCGGATAAGTGCAATCGTTCAAAACGCAAGTTGAAGGGGCGATCGAGCAGCGTGGGGCTGGAGTGTGTTTTGAACGTGTAGTAGAAGGCGGCTGCCGCTATCAGGAACAGTGGTATCACGAGTGACAACTTCCTGAATACGCGTTTCGATATGGGCTCTGGGATTACGGGAGCCGGTCTTTTTTGGGTTTGATCCCGGATGGTGTCTATTCGTTCTCCAATCGTGATTGGACGAGGCATGTCGGACGTGACCGAGTTGCGCGTATCTGAGTTGTCGGTAATCGCCGGCGTTCTACTACTGGCAGAACGAACGGGGTCGATTTGTCGCAGATCGTGAAGCAGTTCTTCGGCGGATTGGTAGCGAGCGTCGGGATCTTTTCTCAATGATTTGAGCAATACCGCGGCCATTCCGGGGGACAGCAACTCACTGGTCAGACTGCTGTCCGGCTCCTTTTCCAAAATCGCCACAATGACTTCACTCGTTGTCTCGCCGGCAAAGGGACGACGATGAAAAACCAGCTCGAACAACACCACACCGAGGCTCCAGAGATCAGTTCTACAATCGACAGGTTGCCGGCGTATCTGTTCCGGAGACATGTACTGCGACGTACCCATCAACAATTCCGGCTGCGTGTTCAGCGTGGAAGTTTCCGTCTCGTCTCTTACGCCCTCGATCAACTTCGCCAGTCCGAAATCCAGGACCTTTACGTGGCCATCGTCGGTTACGACGACGTTTTCAGGTTTAATATCGCGATGAATCACGCCTGCTTTGTGTGCGGCGGCCAGGGCAGTGCATACCTGTTTACAGATTTCGAGAGCCTTTGCTTCGTCCAGCGCTTTGGTCTTCAGGAGTTCGCGCAGAGTGGCGCCTTTGACGTACTCCATCGTGATGTAATGGAGCTCGTTCGCTTCGCCAATCTCGTAAATGTGAGCGACGTTTGGGTGGGCGATTGCAGAGGCCGCACGTGCCTCCTGTTGAAAGCGCAGCACGCGCAGGTGGTTGTCGGTGATGGTGGCGGGAAGAAGTTTGAGCGCGACTTTGCGATTCAGGCTTGGATCGTGGGCTAAATAGACTTCGCCCATGCCACCATGGCCCAGCACGTCGACGATGCGATAGCGGGCGATCGTCTCCCCAACCAACCCCGTCCTCGCCGACCGCAGGACCTCCAGGGCCAGTGGCACCGCCGGCTCCTCCATGAAGCTGTCCTGACAATCCGCGGAGGCGAGGAGGGAAAGAACCTCGTCTTTCAGACCTTCGTCGCCCAAAGAGTGCTGCTCAACAAAGGTTTTGCGTTCACCGGCGTCAACTTCAAGAGCGGAGTAGTAAAGGTCTTCAATCCTATTCCATCGATCTGAGTTCATTATGCAATCTGTGCGGACTTTGGGAGAATTGGAAGCCCACGTTTTGGATCGCGTCAAATCGCGAAGGGAACTATCTTCTTTTCGCGGTTTCTTCGCGGCTAGCCACGAACTTCACGTCGTAGCCACGATTTAGCGAGACTCCAATGACGCATGACGGTCACCTCTGAGATCTTTAGCACGAGTGCAGTTTCCTCAACACTTAAACCGCCAAAATGCCGCAACTCAACGATTCTGGCTTTTAGCGGATCGAGTTTGGCGAGACGATCGAGGGCCTCGTTCAGAGACAAAATATCTCCCGACTTTTCGGGAGTGATGATAATGGCTTCATCCAGGGCCAGATTGGCTACACCGCCGCCGCGCTTGTTTCGTAATTCCCGGCGCGCGTGGTCGACGAGGATCCGGCGCATTAATTGAGCGGCGACAGCGAAGAAGTGCGCTCGATTTTGCCACTTCGCCTGCCTCTGATCCACAAGCTTGAGGTAGAGTTCGTTTACGAGTGCCGTTGTCTGCAGAGTATGCCCGACACTTTCGCGTTTCATGTGATAGCTGGCCAACCGTCGCAATTCGGTCTCCACATAAGGAAGCAAACGATCGAGCGCAGTAGCATCGCCGTCGCTCCAGGCTAGCAGGAGTTGCGTGACAGTTTCAGTGGTAGACATGGGGCAGAACTTTGGGGAGTTGGCTTCAATTTTTCGTGAGAGTGGCGCGAATATATGTCTAACTGTATGGTCTCGTCAATGGTAGGAACCGCCTCAAAAATCGTAATCAGTCTTGCCACTAAAAAGCACAAAAGTCACAAACGCTTAGTAAGCGATCATGCTTGCCTACGCGTGAGTGCTACTTTAGTATTACTCCATGCGAACTGAACTCGTCACCACACTCAAGCGCCAGGCGACGGAGCTCCTGAACCAACTCGAAAAGGATCGAGAGCCGATTCTGATCACACAACATGGCGTCCCATCAGCGTATCTCGTGGATGTTGAAACCTTTGAAAGCTTACAGCGCCGTATGACATTGCTTGAAGGCATTGCTCGTGGCGAACAAGCTATCGAAGAAGGCCGGGCCGTCACTCATACTCAGGCAAAGCGACGGATGGCCAGATGGCTCAAGTAATCTGGGCCGAACCAGCGCTCAGCGATCTTGATGCCATCGCGGACTACATTGCACTAGATAATCCAGAGGCGGCACGCCGGCTAGTACAAAAAATCTTCGAGCACGTTGGTCATCTGGCAAGTCACCCCAAACTTGGCTCAAAGCTTCCCGAGCTTAAGGGCTGGCGTTATCGCCAGATCGTCGAGCCCCCGTGTCGCATCTTCTATCGCGAAGATTCTGAGCGAGTCTTTATACTTCACGTAATGCGATCCCAACGCTTGCTCAGTGCGGAATTGCTGAGCGAGCGAGAGCAGGGTGCGGATGAAGCTTAGGAAAAACCTCCCGACAAAAAGCACAAAAGTCACAAACGCTCCGTAAGCTCGTTTGTGACTTTTGTGCTTTTTAGTGGCTATGTCGATCTAGGTGGCGGTGGCGCACTCGCTGTTGGCCAGGAGTTGGTGGACCGCGCTGATGAGTCCTTCGATGTCGGGCTTCGCCACGAACGCGGCGGCGCCCGCCTTAAGTGCTTCCTGCCGGTGAACCTCGTATGCGTCTCCCGTGTAAAAGATGCACGGCACATTCGGAGTAAACTTCTGCAACGTCTGGCATAACTCTACCCCAGTGCCATCAGGAAGCCGCTTGTCGAGCACGTAAAGATCAAACTTGGTGCGCATGGCCATCTCGCACGCTTCTCCCATCGTTGCTGCTGTTTGAACTTCGTAATCCTCCTCGGAAAGCAGCATTTGCAGCATTTCTGATGTGTCACGGTGATCGTCCACACAAAGCACACGACATTTGGGGTCAGTCACAGGGAACCTCCTTGTTCGGGGCCTATCTATTCACCTATTCGGTATCCACTGAAAGCAGGAAAAGCAGTGGGAAGGCGTGATTATATTCACCTCAACTCATTTGCGCCACCATAGAAAACAACAATTGTGGAAGAGGCGGGTGATTGGCGTTTTTACTAAATTACTACGTATTCAGGATCGTTCACCTTTCTTACGATCCAATACTAGAAAAGGTGGGCAGCCCTCCTGCCCACCGCCAGCAAATTAAATATTCGTTTTTTCCTGCGCGAACGGCGAACTGCTCTTCATTGCTTTCAGGAGCTGATTGAGCACTTCGAGATCTTCGTCCTCAGGCTCGAGTTGCCGGTACTTTTCCAGCGTCGCCGAAGCCGCACTCAGATCCCCAAGCTTGTGATAAACGAGGGAGAGATTGAAATAGACGAGCGAGAACCCCGGCTCGATCTGCGCGGCCGCTTCGTAGTGAAGCCTGGCGAGTTGTAAGTCTCCGGCGTCGTAGTAGAGATTCGCCAGGTTGTAATGCGCTTCGACGTGTCGCGGATCGTTCTTCAGTGAAAGCGTGAAGTTGTCGAGCGCGTTGGAGAGTTCGCCGCGTTCGAGATTGAGGATGCCGAGGTTGCAATAAGCTTCGGCTACGTTGTCACCCTCGGCTATCGCTTCGCGATAATGTTCGGCCGCGGCGGTGTCGCCCTGTTCGTGAAGCAGAAGAGCTTCTTCAAAGGGCGTGAGCAGACGCGCGAGACGCGGCGTCTCTACCCGAAACAGGTTCAACTGACCCTGCAGCTCCGCCTCGATTTGTCGAAGACTATGACCTGACGCACGCAGTTCACGCACGCGCCGAAACTGCGTCAACGCATTGAAATCGTAGACAAAGTCGGGCGTTTGCGAAGGTGTCGAAGCCTGAATAATGCCTTGCTCGGTCCAGCGGCGAATGATCTTTTCGCTCAGGCCGAAGAGTTGTTTGATCTCTTTAATCGAATAGGAAGATTTGACACGTTGGTAATCTGCCTTCGAGGGGACAGGTGAGGGAAACGAGATTACCTTAGTGCCCGGATCTTTCATTTACCACTGAAACTGTCGCGCGGCCCTAACCAACCTTTCGCTTCTTCGCCGCACGCGGTTTTACGAGAGTGATTTGCGGCTTCTTCTTGGCCGCGGGCGCGGGCGCTTTCACCATTGGCTTTCGGCTTGACGCCTGCAGACTCTTCTTCAGCGCGCTCATAATATCAAGTCTTGGAACTTCTTCAACTTCAAATTCCGTGATCTGCCGTCCTTTGATCTTGGAATCGATGAGGGTTCGCAGTGCTTCGTAGTAGTTGTCCGCCGTGTCGATCTCAGAAAGTGTGGTCGCCATTTCCTGGACCAGCGTCGTGGCGAGTTTGAGTTCGTTCTTATTCAACTTCGTCGCGTCGAGCTTCTGGACGTTCTCGAGATCGGGAACGTTCTCCATCTTTCGCAGCTCGTGCGGGTAGTGAAGCTTCTGCAACACCAAACCGTCTTCATGCGGAAACACGGCCACGAGATCTTCGCGATCGCGTAGTACGACTTTTCCAACCGCAATCTTTCCCGTCTGCTTCATTACTTCGCGCAAGAGTGCGTAAGGCTTCTCGGAGACGGCGCCGTCAGGCCCGGCGAAGTAAGGCGAATCGTAGAACGTGCTCGGGATCTCCTCGCGATCGACGAAGCCGACAATGTCCACGGCCTTGGTTGTTTTGATCTTTATTTTCGCGACGTCCTCGGGTTCGACGATCGCATAACGATCCGGCTCATACTGGTAGCCTTTCGTGATCTGATCGTTGGTCACTACTTCATTGCACTTCTTGCAGCGCTTGTCGTACCCGATTGGACCAAAGTCGTCACGGTGCAATTGGTTGAATTGAATCTTTTCGCTGGTCTCGATCGCGTTGTAGATGCGAACGGGGATGGCAACCAGCAGAAAGCGGATGTGGCCCTTCCAGATAGATCTCATTATCAACCTCTCCTCATGCGAAACGCGGGCTCGAGCCCGCGCCTGTGGTGGTCCCCACCTATAGACGCCGGCAGGGAGGGCCGTATTATGAGGGCGAAAATCCGCCAAGTAAAGAAGAAACTAAAGCGAGTGCCGCCTGGCCGCAGCGCGGCCAAATGTTTATAGGCTTGGAGTCAAAAAGATTACGCGCTCCAGCGGAGCGCGATGTGGCGTGTCAAAAACATGGGACTCCTTCGGAGCCCGAAAGCGGTCATTCGTGGAGCTATAAACATGTGGTCCCGCTGGGACCATGAATCAGCACCACACTATTACGCCTCTAGTCTAAAGCGAATGCAGCAATGCGTTGCGCATGGCGCCGGCGGTTTGCCAGCGCTGTGCAGGATCCTTTGCAAGGGCGCGATCGATAATCTCGCAGACCGGCGCGGGAACGTGAGGCGCGCGCTGGTGCAGGGGTACCGCAGCTTGTTCGAAGATCGCGCGGATGGTGTCGTTCACGCCGCTATTCTTGCTCAAGTCGAGCGCGAGCGATCCGGTCAGCAAGCTGTACGCTGTCATACCGACCGCATAAATGTCTGACTGTGGCTTGACGTCGCGAAAATTACGCAGTTGTTCGGGAGGCATGTACGCCAGAGTTCCTGCCATCTCACCGGCCATCGTGACGCCGCTCATGCCGGAGTGAGTAAAACTTTTCGCGAGACCAAAGTCCGTTAACTTCGCCAGCAGGTTTGGTGAATGACCGGAGACGAGGATGTTCTGATCCTTGAAATCTCGATGAATGTAGCCCTGCGCGTGCGCGAAGGAGAGCGCGTCGAGCGCCTGCGAAATTACGGAGATACCGTCTTCATAACTAAGCTTCCCGCCCTGGTCCTCCGCCATCTTTGAAGCATCGGCGCCGTCGACAAATTCCGTCACAAGATAGACCACGCCATTGTGCGTCCCTCGATCGATAAACTCCACAATGTGCTTGTGCTTCAACGCGGCGCCAACGTCGATCTCGCGCATGAAACGGCGCATTGCCTTATCGCTGACCGCAAACTCCGGCAGCAGAGTTTTGATCGCCACTGCACGTCCGGTTCGCTGGTCGCGGCCGAGCATCACCGTGCCCATGCCGCCACGACCCAGGAGCTTCACAGTGTCGTAACCCGGTATCGCCTGCGGTGAACGTTTGAGCTCGATACGACAGTCTTCGCAGAGGAATGTCAGATGTTCATCAGGCGCGGATGCCTGCGCCTGTTCTCGTCTGCCGCAGTTGAGACACTCGACCATAACGAGCACCGGACGCGTCGGCAGGGAAGTGTCCTGGGTTGTTTCGGAGAGATCAGTGGTCGTGACTTCAACAATGAGAATCGTTTCGCCGCACTGTATTCGATCGCCGTTATTGAGGTATGCATCCTTAACGCGTTGGCCGTTGAGAAACGTACCGTTGGTGGAGTTCAGATCACGCAGGAACGAATGCGGCGGATTCATCTCGAGAAGACAATGATTGCGTGAGAAGTAGCGGTCGTCAGGCAAACAAAGATGCGCCTCAGGATTGCGACCGATCAGAAACGTATCGTGCTGGCCAAAAGAAAAAATGCGGCCTTTGTATGGGCCGGCTGTCACCTTTAGATTGACTTGCATCGGAGGCTAGCGATTGATCGAGAGATCGTCGAAGGCAACTTCGTGTATGTCGCTGGTGTATAGTCCGGCGCGGCCACGTCTGAAGTTTTCGCGGTCGCTAATAGTCGTTAGTATCTGACCGTTGGCGTAAAACGATAACTCGGCGCCCTTGATCCGTATTTCCAACTTGTTTGGAGCGCTGCCGGAGCGGAGTGCGTTCGACTTTGTCTTGGTAACCAGCGACGACTGGTTGCCTTCCTTGTGCATGATGATTTCGTATTCCGGTTCGTCACCCGGATAGATCAGTAAGGCATAATCCTCGAGCTTTCGCGCTTTCGTTTGCAGGCAATGGACCATCAATCCGAATCCCGCCGAGGGCACGCCGCCGTCAACACTGCGCGCCGTCACACTCACGATTGCGTTTTCCGTATTGTAGTCATCCGACGGCGCATACATCACGACGAAAGTTCTCTCCTTCGACACCATGTGATACTCGCCGTCGTCGTACCAGATCCTGCCATACGGCGAGGTACCCACGCCCCATTTCTGCTCGCTGAAATCGTCGGCGATAGAAGTTGGAGTACTGAGGTTTGCGTTTGAGGTATTCGCATTCGCATTCACATTGGCGGAGACGTTGCTGTTGCGATTCTCGTTACGCCTGTTGGCATTCAGATTACTGTTGTTACTGTCTGTCCCCAGACTGGCGAGCGCGAGGATCATTACCACGAGTCCAACGCCGATTACGATAGCTGCCGTCAATCCGCCGAGTATCCACCAAACCGCCTTCGATTTTTTCCGTGGTGGCGCTGCCGGCGGTGGTGACCACTGTGGCGGAGGCGGTGGTGGCGGCGGTGAAGTGGGTCTCGCAACAACAGCCGGAGCCGGACGATAGATTTCAGTTGGCGGAGGTTCCGCCGTGTCTCTCCCGCTCGGATATCTGATCGTCGCGTTCGGATCGGGCGCATCGCTCGCGAGCGGAGTCCCGTCCTCCAAACAAAAGTTCAGGGAGAGATCGGTGTATGTGCGATTGCAGGAGGGGCAGCGCTTCATTTTAGGAGGAGATTATTTTCCAGTTGTCGTTTGCCATTTTTCATTTGTCATTGTGACTTATGCCACGGGGCTTAACCAAATGGAAAATGATAAATGGAAAATGGCAAATGGAAAATAAAAAGATCACGCCGTAATCGGCTTTCCGCACCTCCCGCAAAACTTCGTTCCCGCAGGATAACCGCTGCTGCACTTTCGACAAAACACTTCGACGGGCTTTGGCGGACGCCAGTCGAGTGATGCGGTTCCGATCGGAATTCCACAGCGTCCACAGAACTTTGTATTCGCGGGATACGACTGCCGGCAACGAGGGCACGAAACAGTTGAGGGCGCGGGTGCAGGGGGACTAAGCGGTGACGTATCTACTACAGGTTGAAACGTCGTGTTACCGCAGCGCCCGCAAAATTTTACTCCCTCCGCAAATCGCGAATTGCACTTGCTGCACATCACCACCGTGTGCGTTGTCGATTGTCCACCGTGTTTGCTGTCGAGACTTCCGCCGCGTGATGGAGTCAGTTGATTTTTAGAGACACCGATTTTAAGTTGAGCTTCGATGATCTGTTCCGCGATGTCGCTGCGGATCTCTATCACACGTTCATCGTCGGGCTCACCTGGCTTTGACACTCGAAGCACATGCTGTCCCGGCGCAAGTGAAGTGAGCACCACTCGTCCCGATCGCCCCACGCTGCCGTAGCGTTCATCGTCAACATACACTTCCGCGCCGTTGGGCGCCATCACCACCAGTCTCGATTCTTTGCGTTTCACCGTATCGGAACTTGCGGAGACGGCGTTTGCAAAACTCTCGAACCATTCACTCGCACTCGCCGGGCGCTCGTTTTTATTTTTCGCGAGGGCCGTCATGATCGACGCTTCAACTTCGGCGCTCACGTCTGAACGCAAACTCGACAACGCGGGCGGCGCCTGCATCAGCTTCTGTGCGATCAGTTGCGTGATGTTGCCGGTGAAAGGTGGTCGGCCGCCGAGCATGTGATAGGCGATCGTTCCGAGTGCATAAATATCGGCGCGCGCGTCGAGCTCTTCGCCGGGTTGCATCTGCTCGGGCGCCATGTATTCCGGCGTGCCGATGATTCCCTGGGATGCTGGTCCACTCGCTGAAGTGACTTCCGATCGATCGGCGTTAACGATCTTTGCGAGACCGAAGTCGCCGACTTTCACGAACCCGTCCTCGCCGCCGGTCTTTCGCTTCTGCTGCATCAAAAAGATGTTGGCGGGCTTCAGATCGCGATGAAGAATTCCCTCGTCGTGCGCGGCTTCGACGCCCGCGACAACCTGCCGCATGATAGTTGCCGCTCGTTGCGGATTCATCGTGCCTTCGCGTCGCAGCAGGTGATAGAGAGTTTCTCCTTCGACGTACTCCATCACCAGAAAGAAAACTCCGTCGGCACTTTTACCAAAGTCCGTGACATGGACCACGTTGGGATGTCCGATGCTGGCGGCGGCGCGTGCCTCGCGTTCGAAGCGAGCGATGGCCTCACCTTCCTGTAGGTCTTCGTCGTTGAGAATGTCGGGCCGGACAGTTTTAATGGCGACTTTGCGAGTGATCAGGTTTTGATCGCGTGCGAGGTAAACCTGGCCCATCGCGCCGCGGCCGAGACGTTTCTCGAGAAAGTAACGCGAGGCGAGCAAACGCGGACCGGGAAGAGTGGTTTTAGTATTTACCTGATCCTGCGGGCAGATCTCGACGTCGTCTTCGAAGCAGCTTTCACAACGAGGGCACTCGCGCATCGTTTGAGATTTTACGCTGCCGCGATATCAGCACAACAGGCGGCGCAACGTGTCGCCCCGATTGGGATCGCCGTCAGACACAGTGGGCAGTCTTTTGTGTTAGGTGGCGGTGGTGGCGCGGCGCGCAAACGGTTGACGGCTTTTACGACGAGGAAAATCACGAACGCGATGATCAAAAAGTTGACTATGTCGTTGAAGAACCTTCCGTAAGCAATCACCGGCAGTCCTCTCAACTGAGCATCGGCGAGCGACACGGGATTCTGACCGGAGATGTCGATAAAGAGATTTGAAAAATCGGCTTTGCCGAGCAGGAGGCCAATCGGCGGCATGATGACGCCTTCAACCAGCGACGAAATGATCTTTCCAAACGCCGCGCCAATTACTACTGCAACCGCCAGGTCGATCACGTTTCCTCGTGCGATGAATTCTTTGAATTCTTTGAACATAATTGTTCCTCCTATTGCCAAATGCCGATTGCCAATTGCCGATTTATTTCCGGTTTCATTTAGTCAATCGGCAATCGGCAATTGCCAGTTGGCAATGTGTTAGTGGCAGTTCTTCGCCAACTTGAAGCCGGCTTTTTCTGCGTCGGCTGCGGTCTTGAAAGTGATCCTGTTGTTTTCGGCAATCTCTTTTGCCGGTTGGCACCCGTTCGGATAGTAAGTCTTCGATTGCTTGTCGGCGATGATCTCTTCGGCTTCGGTTTCTTCGGTTGTGCCGGCAGCCTCGGCAATCGAGTCCTGCTCTTCTTTTGCTTGTCGCCGTTGCGCTACGAGTTCCTCTGCCGCCGTGTCCAGAAGACGAAAGCTCGGACTACCCGCGACCGTCGTCACGGTCAACTGAAAATCTGCGCATTGCAGTTGTTGACCGCGACGAACCGTCGACCACTTTTCCGGAACCTGCAGCGACTGCGAGATCAACTTCACAAACTCTTCGACTGTGTGCGCCTTGAAAGTCTCGTCGAATCCAATCCAGATAGACGTGAGTCGATCGTCTAGCAGGTCGAGCGAGATGCTGCGCACGCCTGGAAACTTCGTTTTATCGATCGTTGGATCGAAGTAAGGATTGATCGTGGTTTTTGAAACTCCAAACGGATCTGCGTGACCAAAAACAGTTTGCGGCACGAGTGCCTTGATTTGCAGCTTCGTCATGCCGAGGCGAAATCCTAACAACTCGGGAGCCGCCGGCAGCTCAGTGACTTTCCTGGCGCATTGCGCGTATGCGTTTGGGGCGAGCGAAAAGAGTAGCAGGAGTATGGCCGATTGCCAGTGACGCGGTCGCAGCATAGGAGTGAGATTATACTGGTCAGTGGACCAGTGAGCGAATGATTCCTTCCAGGGTCGCGGGTTCAAAAGGCGTGGAGACGTATTCGTCGCAGCCGGCCGCGAGTGCCTGTTCGCGAAACTGATCGGCGCCGTAAGCCGATACGGCGACAATCGGGATGGAATCAAGCGACTTGAGACCGCGAATGCGACGCGTCGCCGAGAGTCCGTCGAGCTGCGGCATCTGCATGTCCATGATGATCAGATCGGGAGACTCGGATTCGGCCTGATCGATCGCCTGGATGCCATTCTCGGCTTCCACCACGCGAAAGCCTCTGCGTTCGAGCCACGTCCTCAACAGCAGGCGCGTATCGTCAAAATCGTCGACGACGAGAACGGTGCGACGCGAGTTGGAAGCAGTGCTCATTTCAAACCAGGAATCAGCGGGAACCGTTGGGGGACATCCGGGGCGGCCTAAGCCTAACAAAAAACAGGGAATTCGGGAATGTAAATCAGACGCTGAAGTGCTTGTGACTTATGTGTTTCTTTGCGGCCTTCTAACAGTTTTCAATCCCTGGCGAGTTCGTCGTTGCTTCAGACTGCTTTTAGATGCGCGTGGTTTTTGGCTCAACCAGCGGGTTGTAGCAAGTTTTGTCGAAATGAGTTGGTTGAGGGATACGCCTTCTTCGGCCGCCTCGATTGCCAGTTGTCTGTGAAGATACTTTGGCAATCGAACGTTGAGCTTGCCGCTATAGGCCCGCTTGTTCAGTGGTTCGGGCACTTCTTCGCCGCTTCGAGTCAGATCGTCCAGGGCGTGTTGCACCACGGATCGAATTTCGTTCAAGGCTTTGGCTTGAGTATTTCCATGTGCAGCCAGCGAGGGAAACTCAAGGACACGTCCGATGTAAGCCTGGTCTTCCTCCGACCACACTACGCTATAGACATAATCTCGAGTATCGAGCTGCCCGCCTTGCTGTGCCGCAACATTCGCCTTCTTCCGCGCCATGGCTTTACTGTTCTCCACGGTTCTACCAATCGATTCTACCGAACCAGTTTGTTGTTTCGCTTTAGCCGCTCCAGTGCTGTCACAACCTGATGCACCTGATACGGCTTTGCTTTCGAACCGTCTTTTTGCAAATTGATCCGCGGGTCTCCGGCCCATGGAGTCTTGAAAATGTAGTGACTCCCTCTGATTCTTTCACTCCCGAAGTGCTCCTGACATATGCGAACAAGGTAGGAAAATCGTATGTTTCTCCTGCTCTTGTTCAGTTCACTTATTTGATCATCGATTGTAGCCATTGTGAGGATCTACAGGGATGGTACTGAATGTAGTACCAAGCGTCAAACTCGGCGCAGCTATCCTGACGGATCGAGACGTAGAGTGTCCCTCGTAGTGTTGCAAGATTCAGGAAGGCGACTTCAATGTGGATACGGATGTGAGAAGATTGGTACCCGCGGCAGGGGTCGAACCTGCGACCTTTCGCTCCGGAGGCGAACGCTCTAATCCACTGAGCTACGCGGGCGTCAATAAAATGGCAGGTTTCAAAGAGGTGCCTTGAAAATGTCCCCCTTTTTTACCCCTTTTTGTACCCCTCGTCAATTCGGGGTCAGCGCTTCGCTCAATACACCAATCAGGCTGCGTTTTCAAATCTTCTGTTTCGAGATCAGGCATTTCTTCCAGGATTTGCTCGGAAGTGAGCCCCGCCGCAAAGAGATCGAGAACATCAATAACGCGAATACGCATGCCGCGTATGCACGGTCGACCACCACACTGGTCAGGATTGATTGTGATTCGCTCCAGCAAATTAGCCATTAGGTTTCCTCCATGGATTGCAGTTACGAGGCTAGTATATCTCGCTTTCAATATCTCTCAATGCAGTCTGGTTCCGGACCTCGCAGTCTCAGCCTGAACGGATGTGGCGCAACGGTAGCGCCTAACGTTTGGCAAGTTGAGGGGTTACGTGAAAGCTAGGATTGCGAGCGGAACCCGAATATTTGTCATGGCTCTCGAGTCTTCTTGACTAGCATTAGAGCGTTTCTTAAGTATGACTTTTGTAGCGGCGCTTTAATGTTAGAAGCCGGACTACCCCACTTTTGTTCCTCACACCAGTAGCGAAGTGCTTCAACATCTGGCCAAAGATCCGAATTGAGGGCAATAACGAGATGAAGAATACAGCTCAGGCGATCGACGCACTCAATCAAGGCGAATGAGAGGTTATTGGCCCAAATCAGACAGCGCGATTCTTTTACGCGGAGTTGAGTAAGCGGTTTTAGCCGCTTCATGTTCTGCGATTAGGCACCTCAGGACCCTCGCTCTGACACCTCGAGAGCCACAGAAACTGGATGTAGTTGATGAAAGCAATGCCGGTGTAGGTGACGGGAACGTAGCAAAATCCACGACGAATCCACCATAGCGCAACCTTGGCGGCAGTCTTAGCCGACATCAGCCCGGATCCTATGGGTGAAGAAAACGCCGCCGGAACGATGTGACGATAGATTACCCGCTTATCCCGGTAACACCGGGCCGCGATGCGCGCGAAGGTTTCCTTCGACTCTTTGTAACGCTTCATCTCAGAAGTGAACGCCGGGTGGCGCTCAACTTCAGAGCCGACCGCCCAAATCTCCGGTGGCTCCATGCTGTCTTTGTGAGCCTCGCAATAAATCTCCATGAGAGCCTGGAAAGATTCGCAATTGGCCCACATGGGTGATTGTTCGGAGCCATGGCACAAAACGAGGATGTCAGCATTCTTCAAAGCGCCAGCGATTCTTTCGCGATCCTCGTTGATGTAGTCCTTCCCAAACTGGAGGCACTCGATGTGGGCAACGTTGCTTTGGTGCAGCAGACTTTTAAGCGCACTCCCGAAAGCCCCGCGGGCGCCTGTCATCACAACGCGCTTTCCCTCAAGCTGAACGCCAGTGCCCATGAACCAGTCGAAGATTTTGACCACCGAACTGTAATAGCGACCCGGGTAGCGATGGTGCAAAGCGTGATAGGCCGGACACACAAAGAAACTGTTTCGGGGAGCCGAGATGCTATCGAGTTCTTTGTGGTGCTTGTCTTTGCCCCGTCCGGTGAGCATGATCAGAAACATCGCGGTTAGAAACAGCGCGGCCAGAGCAACCGGAACAACGTTCAAGAACGGAAGAAACAACCCCAAACAGAAAATTTGGGTGAGATACTCCGGGATCATATGCCAGATAATATTTTTGTTACGGAATGCGTCGTTGAACTTTAAGTCGGTCCCCAAAAATTTGTGATGAACGGCGTGCAGACTTCCGATGGCCTGAAACGCAGGAACGCTCGACCGCATGAATCTATGTAGTATGTAATGCACCACATCGAACCCGATCGTAGCGATGTAGCTCAATAAAGAAGCCTCGATAATGTAGATAATTGCTGTCAGCATCGTATGCTCGGGCGTTGCCAGCGAGGCAGGAGCGAACTCGGTACCGATGATTCTAGGACCGCATGCCCGATTTTGCCAAGGAATCTAGTACGCTGCTTACGGCGCTGTAACTCGGCTGCACAGAGAAGAGGAGGCGCGCTGACTTTTGGGGCAAAAGCTCTACCGCTCCAACCCCGGGCGGGCAATTAGCGAACGCCTTCGGCGTAATCATTCCAAATTGAAACTGACCCACTACCCGCTGCGCTCGATATGTAGAAATCCGGCGACACCAGTGATATGATTTTCGGGATTTTTCGCGACTACCCTAAAGAACTCGCTGTCGGTCCTCGTCCGACAACGTTTCAAGAGACATCACGCATATCCTGAACAATAAAGGGTAGACAAGGTGTGAGGTTGCGCAAAATGGTAAGGAGTGCGCTTCAGGACTCATTGCCTTACCAGGTTAATAAACTCCAGTCTAAATAATCATGTAAGCCGGTCTTAAGACCTTGCCCTTTTCTGATGCGACCGGGCTTAACACGGCGTGGGACCACGTTAAGGATCTGTCCTCAAATGAAAACGTTGATCGTCGACAATTACGACTCTTTTACCTTCAACCTGTATCAACTGATCGCTGAAGTTAATGAAGAGTTGCCGGTTGTAATAGAAAACGACCGACTGGATCAACTTACGTTGAAACCGAATGATTTCGATAACATCGTCATTTCGCCGGGCCCAGGTCATCCAGGCAATCCGAAGGACTTTGGCGCTTGCCAACAATTGTTGACTACCCTCGACATTCCATTGCTCGGCGTTTGCCTCGGACATCAAGGCATTGGACATTTTTTCGGCAGCAGGATTACGCATGCCCCGGAACCCATGCATGGACGTTTGAGCAAGATCCGGCACACCGCCAGCGGCCTCTTCCGGAATATTCCTCAAGACTTCTCAGCCGTGCGTTATCACTCACTGATCGTTACCGAGCTGCCGGATCATTTGGAGCCGATTGCCTGGACCGACGAGCATCTGCTCATGGGTCTTCGACACTGTTTCAAACCATTCTGGGGCGTACAGTTTCACCCGGAATCGATCTGCACTGAGTTTGGCAGAGAGCTCCTGCAAAATTTCAAGGATCTGACCATCGACTTCCATCAGCAAAAGAACGGTGGCCAATCTTTACCAAATACCGGTAAGCGACGATACGGCCACCCTTTCGACAAAGTGCTGCGCGATGACAGTCGAGCTATCAACACCGGTGAATACGTTCTAAAAACCAGGAAGCTGGAGTTTCTCCCCGATCCCGAACGGGCCTTTGTGAACATTTTTGGAAAACAGGCTCAAGCCTTCTGGCTGGACAGCAGTTTGGTTAAGCCTGGACTTGCACGCTTTTCGTTTATGGGGGGTGGGCTGGGTACAAACGGACAACTGCTCACTTACAAGGTCGAGACGCGGGAGTTGAAGATCGTCGACAGTTCCGGTGTGACTGTCCTGAAGCAGAGCATCTTTGAATACCTGAGACAAGAGATCAACAAGAGAGCTTGTTCTGCGCAGGATTTGCCTTTTGACTTCAATTGCGGATTCGTAGGCTATTTCGGTTACGAACTCAAAGCAGAATGCGGCTCGACATTAGGATTCCCTTCAACGCTTCCGGACGCGTCTTTCCTGTTTGCGGATCGCATGATCGTCTTTGATCACCAGAAGAAAACCAGCTATCTCCTGCATCTATGCAAACGGGGTGAAACAAAAGAGGCTGACGCGTGGTTCGATCTTTTGGAACAGCAACTACGATCTCTTCCTGCTCTTTCTTCTCTCGAGACGTTCAGCGAGCCAGACTGCTCGCAAACGATCGACTTTCGTTTTCGTAGATCTTTTCCGACTTATATGCGGAACGTTGAGTCGTGCCTGAGCGAGATTGTAAATGGGGAAAGTTACGAGGTTTGCTTAACTAACACTTTATTCGCCGAGTTGGAGATCGATCCGCTTCTGTTTTATCGGCATTTGCGCTCGTCCAATCCGGCTCCCTATTCAGCCTTCCTTCGGTTCGGGGATCTGGCGGTGGCCTCTTCGTCTCCCGAAAGGTTTCTCCGCATCGATCGGGAGCGAGTGGTGGAGTCAAAACCGATCAAGGGCACTTTGCATCGCGGCAAATCGCTTAAAGAGGATCGCCGTTTGCGCGAGCAACTCCGGAACAGCATTAAAGATCGCGCCGAGAACCTTATGATCGTCGATCTTCTGCGAAACGATCTGGGCCGGGTTTGCGAGATCGGAAGCGTGCATGTTTCCAAGTTGATGGGCGTGGAATCATATGCAACGGTGCATCAATTGGTCAGTACCGTCCGTGGCGTCCTGCGACCTGAGCATGATGCCATCGACTGTATTCGGGCGGCGTTTCCCGGCGGCTCGATGACAGGTGCTCCCAAGATTCGCACCATGGACATTATTGACCGGCTTGAACAGCAAGCGCGTGGGATCTATTCGGGGGCTATCGGGTATCTCTCTCTTAATGGTTCCGCCGATCTGAACATAGTCATCAGAACGGCTGTGATCGATAACCGGAAGATTTCTGTTGGAGTCGGTGGCGCAATCGTTAGTCTTTCAGACCCCGAAAAAGAGTTTGACGAGATGTTATTAAAAGGAGCCGCGTTGATGAGGGCATTTGAGCGGACGACAAACCGCGCCGTAAACCTGGATCCTTATTCAATCACATAAAATGCGGAACAGAATCAAAATGGTCAGAGAAGTCCTGGCCGGTCTCCGGGAATGCGGTTTAAGCCCGTCGGGCATCGCTGATTCTTACAATCTCAGAATGTTTTTTGCGCGGTTACGTATCCCAGTTTGAACCCATGACGCTGCCCGATTTCCGAGATCTCATCAACTTGTGATTTTGTAATTTCGCCAAACGAGAAGTTATGGCGATACCCGTCAAGGCCCAGCAGCGCAGTTTCCGCCAAACACGCAAAGGCGTGACCGGGCGGCAGCGATGCCTCGCGTAGTTCGAGATCGGGATTATGAGGCAGGCGCACCACCCCACCTCGCAACACCAGCACATCCGGCCTTTTCTCGAGCACTTCAGGTGAGACATCTGCGGGCACGGAGATGTCGCAAATCACAACCGGATCGGCTGACAAGTGTTCCGGGAAAATTATCGGCTGAGACGAACTCGAGGCGGTTACGATCAAATTGCAATCTCTGAGCGCCGACAGATCATCCGCAACCCTGACGAAGCGATCCGCGCCAAACTCTTCCTGAAGACTCCAATAAAGCCATTCACCGATCGACGCCGGCGCTACCTCTTTCTCGAGTAGTCGCCGGACGCTATTTGTATTGCGGATCGTTTTGGAGACTCCGCTCAATGTATTCACAGGTTGTGTGTTGATGCGATGCCACGCAGCGTCATACAGCGCAATCGATGTTTGGATGAGACGGGCCTTCGTTTGCGGGCGGCCGATCAGGACAAGTTCCGGCACCACTTCAGCCATCAACTGCAGATAGGTGGAACAGATGTTTCCGGCGGCGCCGACGCATCCGAGGCGACTGTTGGCGAGATCGATTTGCCGCAACCTGGCACTTTCAAGTAAAGCCTCGACGCCCATAGCGACTGTGAAAGCATTTCCACTCGTCAAAGAGATGCCTGTCGTTGCGGCGCGTTTACAGTTCTGGCTCAGGATTGAGAGATATCCGCCGAGCCCGATTATCTGACATCCCTCAGCTTTCATTTCCTGCACAGCTTCGTCAATTTGATCCTGAAGCCAGCCAATATCACCACTGCGGAGCGCATCCTCGATAAGTTTACTCGTGGCAATCCAGGAGACGATTCTCATATCAACCGCTCGCCCGGTTGTCGAAACGAATGGTGAATCGGCGAGTCACAGCGGGTTTGACCACACGATGAAGAGCGCGCAGGAAGTCATCTTGTCGTTCGGCGGGAATCTCCGCGAGTGAAGGATCCCACAACGTTAGACTGGACGTATCCAGCAGGTGGCTAAAGAATGCGACCTGGGTTTCGCCGTTTTGCTGATCCGGTGAGGTCTCCGGTTGCTGCGGTTTGCGCCAATCGGCGATCGACCGCTTCTCTTCAGGCTGTTGCCGGCCGGCGATATAGCCGACGAGAACTCCCGCGTTGCCTCGTTCGATAACCTGGCAGAGCCTTTCGAATGCTTCGACCACGCGATCGAGATCCGCTCGGCTTATATAGGCCGAAGGTTCAATACGAATGGTTGCCGGAGATGACAGAGTCAGCCCAACGCGAATTCGCTCGTTATTCAAAAGAAAGCCGGTCGACAAATAACCCAACGCTTCCTGTTCAGAAGCCATCTTGATCAGTGCTGACGGTGAGTTTACCTGCGACGCGAATTCCACTCCGATCATCAAGCCGAGACCTCGTACTTCGTTTATGACCGACGGAAAACGCGATTGCAGCTCGCGCAGACGGCCCATCAGGTATGAACCACTCTCGGCGCACCGCGCCGGAACGTTATCTCGTTCCATGAGTTCCAAAGCCTTGAGGGCAAGCAGGCAACTGAAGTCGTCTTCCGCAAAAGTAGAAGTGTGTATGGTGTCAAAACCACTTTCGTATCGGTCTCGGTTGATCAGCAGTGCGCCGATTTTTGATAACCCGCCACCGAGGCTTTTGGCAAAACCGTAATAGTCAGCGCGAAAATGCAGACGTTCAGAAGCGATGAAACTTCCGCAACGTCCCATTCCTGATTGAATCTCATCAGCTATCAACGGGAAATCGTTTTCCCGCGCCACGGCCTGGAGACTGTCCAGGAACTCTGAATCCAGAGAGTGGATCCCGCCCTCACCCTGAACCGGCTCAACGAACATTGCCGCCACCCTACACCATCGTCGTTCAAGCAGATCTATCTGCCCGTGGTTTTCGATTAACGCATAAGTAGATCTAACCTGCGCGGCGACGACATCGCGAAAACCTTCGCTATCGCCCGGGTTCACCCAGGTAATATCCAGGCCGCGAAATGGTTTCAACGATTCCCGATAGAACGGATTTGCGGTCAGACTGAGAGCGCCTAAAGTCTTTCCATGAAAGCTTCGCTCCACTGCCATGAATATTGCCGACGACTGGTAGACACTCTCGTTCAGCGCATTAAGTTCGCGGTGCACTGTTTCCGGATCAGTCGGCGCATTTGGGCCAAGCAGGGTCCTTAATTTCTCGGCAAGGTTCTCATTGGAGCGGAGTTTCTGCCGCTGAAGATCATGGAGCAGGAGAGAAAACGCTTTTGCATCCGCTAGCTTCTGTCGTTCACTTCGGCGCACGTATTCCAGGGATGCGTGTTTCAACGAGGCCTCGATCACCTCTGCGCCGGAGTTCGCAAACACACAGATATAGTTCTCGCCAGTCAGCGTTTGGAGCTTGTTGGCCAGGGTCTTGGCCAGCGTCCCCGCCGCGTTGCGTTTGGAGCCCTGCGTGTGAAAGGGGACACCCGCTGTGAGCAGTTGCTTTGCATATGATATGAGTTGCGGATGGTTGTGCCCGAAGAGCGTCGAGCCGTATCCACCGAGCAAATCAAGAATTTCGACGTAGCCGCCGTCTTCCTTTTCCTCATAGGCCAGTCGATCACCGGACGCCCACACATAATTCTTTGCCAGCTTCAGTGCTTCGATTATTTCAGTAAACTGGGGGCGAACGTATTCACCGTAAGCCGACGAATCGATAACCGTGCTGGTTTCATCAATCGGTCCCGGAGGAATAATTTCTGCGGCTGGAAGCTTCAGCGTAGTGGTTGAAGACTCGCGCTCCTGACGCGGCTCGAACTGCGGGCGAGGGGCAGGCTCTTTCAGCAAACCGAGCGCCTCATTCACTAGCTGTGAAAGGACGACATCCTGAACAAGGAGATCAATTGGCAAACTCACCCCGAGTTGCGTCTCGCTTCGATTAACCAGTTCGATCGCCATGAGTGAATCGAAACCGGAGTCGCTCAAAGGCTTGTCAACGTCGATTCGCGAGACGTGCAAGCCCGTGACTCTGGCAAGTTCGCTTTTGAAGTACTCTTGCAGGATTGCCGCACGGCTCTCCGGTAAGGCGGAGAATATCCGCCGGAGGATCTCCGTTTCTCCACGCGCATCGTTTTCCGGCTCCTCGACGCCGCTCGCCACGATCGAGAAGAACGGCGCGGCGCTCGACCAATATGCCTGTCTAAGACGTTGCCAGTCAGCCTTCATTACGAGCGCTTGCGTAACGTCTTCTCTCAGCAGTCGATCGAGCGCTTTGAATCCTGAGTCGACGTCAATTGGAACGACGCCGAACCTCCCGAGTCGCTCGGTCTGATCAATGTGGACGGACATGCCAATGTAGGACCAGGGCCCCCAGTTGATGGACAACGCAGGCAGATCGAGGCTGCGTCGATGGTTTGCCAACGCATCGAGAAATGCATTTGCCGCCGCGTAATTTCCCTGGCCGGGGGAACCGAGGACTGAAGCGGCAGAGGAAAATAAGATGAAGAAGTCGAGTGTCTGGTCCAGGGTCAATTGGTGGAGATTCCACGCTCCGGCGACTTTCGGACCCATCACATATTGAAATCGTTCCAGGTTTAAGTTGATCAATAGGCTATCGTCGATCAGTCCAGCAGTGTGGACTACGCCGCGAAGCGGGGGCAACTCGTATCTCTGCAATTCTCCAAAGGCACGGACCAGCTCAGTTTTGTTTGAAACGTCAGCCTGAAGACAAACAACTCTTGCTTCATTCTGCTCCATTTTCAAGATCGCTTGCTGCGCTGTCTCATTCGGAGGATTGCGACCAAGGAGGACGACGTGTCTCGCGCCCTTATCGATCATCCATTGGGCTGTCAACAAACCGAGCCCTCCGAGACCGCCCGTGATGAGGTAGGTCGCCTCAGAGTGAAATTTGACGCTTCGCGACGTACCGTTGGTTGCGATGGCGGGCTGCCGGCACGATTGCACTGTTGCTTCAACTGCCGGAGGAAGGTTGCCGAGCGTCAGCACTACCTTGCCGATGTTTTGCCGTTGGGCCATGTAGCGGAATGCCTCACGGGCATTCTCGAGCGGGAATTCTCGCAGGGATAACGGTTTGAAAGTTCCGTCTTCAAAGCGCCGCCAAATTTCGCGCAGCAGTGATGCTGCCTGGTCCGGGCGGCTACGGAAAAGCAGATCCATGTCGATGGCGAAATAAGTCAGATTTTTCTTGAACGGCAAAAGCCCCAACTGCTTGTCTTCGTAGATGTCGCGCTTTCCGATCTCCAGGAAGCGGCCAAACTTGCCCAGGGCCTCGAGGCTCTTTTGAATTGCTGCGCCGGAAAGTGAATTGAGCACCACGTCCACTCCTTCACCCGCCGTGGTCTCCATCACCTCAGCGGCAAAGTCGAGCGACCTTGAATCCATGACGTGCTCGATTCCGAGGGTCTTCAAATATTCTCTTTTTCTCTCACTACCTGCTGTCGCGAAGATCTCGGCGCCGAGAGATTGGGCCACCTGTACTGCGGCCAGGCCCACGCCTCCAGCGGCGGCATGGATAAGCACTCGCTCTCCTTTGCTGAGCCTGCCGAGATTGTGCAGCGCGTGGAATGCGGTCGCGAAGGCGATGGGAACCGTTGCCCCTTCCTGAAAACTCAATGCCGCAGGCTTTGGAACGACAAACGCGGCGGACGTGCAGGCGTGAGTGGCAAAGGCAGCGGGCGCTGCTGCGATAACCTCTTGTCCAACGTGCAAGTCATGCACGCCTTCGCCACAAGCGGTAATTACTCCCGCACACTCGTCGCCCAACCAAAAAGGCGCGCCATCGTTGAGGCCCGGATAAACTCCCAGCGATTTCAAAATGTCTCGAAAGTTCAGTCCGGATGCTCGAACGGCTATTTCAACTTCGCCGTGGCCGGGAGGTCTGCGGGGCGCTGCTTGCAGCCGCAAGCTCTCCAGGCCCTCCTGATTCTCAAGCTGTAAGCGAACGATCTGGTCGCCATTTATCGAGGGGACGCTGACGACATTGGCGCGGATGGCTTCGCTTGATTGCTCGATGCCGTTGTATTGGACCAACCTGGCGACATAGCGTTCGGTTCCCCGTAGCGCAACCTGGTTTTCATCACCGTCTGTAAGACACTCTTCAATGAGTGCTCCAATCTCCTCTGAACTCGGAGTCGAGCCAAGGTCAATCAGAGAGCAGCGCAACTCCGGATGCTCATTACTGATGACCCGGCCCAACCCCCAGAGAGGCGCTTGCGCGACGGAGACAGTGTCATGGCCGTCAATTCGTTGTACGCCCGCGGTTATTAACCGAACGCGAGGCTGGTGCGGCGAGTGTTTGCCTGCCAACCACTGTAAAAGGTGAAAAACATTCAAGCACCCAAACCGTTGGAGCTCCTGCAGATCGATAGGAGCAGGTTCCTCGTCGTTAGTGCGCTCGAGGCTCCACAGGTGAACGATTTCTCGAAAAGAACCACCAGTGGCTTTCTCGAGTTCACGTAGATCAGCAGCGCTTGCGGCGTTCAGCGTAAATGCTGGTTGCTCTTTGAGATCCGTAAGTCGGGCAAATTTTTCGCCGGGAAAAACAAGTACGCATTCATGACCGCGCGTCGTCAACGACTCCGCTAACGCTTTGCCGACTGCGCCATGCTCAGCAAAAATCAGCCAACGTTCGCCCTGAATTAATTCCGCGTTTGCGGACAGAAGCGGCTGTTCGATCGGTTTTCGTTCCCAGCGAATCTCGTGGAGGTCTGGTCCACTGGTCGGTGAATGTTTCTTATCGAGTTGTATTCTCTGAAGTAACAGACCCTTGATCTCGGCAACTATCGATCCGTCTGTTTCCAGGAGGAGTATGTCGCCCTCGAAACCCGACGCAGCCGATTCCGGGTGAGGGCGCAGATGAGCATGGGCCACCAGCCTCGATCCGGACCGCTGCGAAATACGAATGTTCTTTACGCCAACGGGCAGCATCTGGTGCGTGTTATTCGAGGCGAGATTATCGGCAGGAAAAGCTGCTGCCAGGAGGTGGAAACAGGCGTCGAGTACTACCGGATGAATCTCATGAAATGACGCGTCGGATTCAACTTCCGGCGGAAGCGTCAATTGGCCCACGGCCCCTCCATCCCATCTCTCGAGGTGCTCAATAAGCTGGAAGCTATGGCCGTACTCACTGCCTCGTCGTTCCAGCTCTCGATAAAATTGCCGGCCGGAAACGTTGCTCTGGAAGTTTTCCCGAGCCTCGCCATTAGCTGAAGGTGTCAGGATCTGCGCGTTTTCAGAAGCGCGCTGAATCACACCCGTGCTTAGTAAGGCGGATCGCGCAGCATCTCCGTCCGTGGTAGTTTCGAGCCGGTGAATTTGAAAGACCGTCTCCGTTTCTGAGCGTGGGAAGATGGCTATTTGGACCAGCGGCGCTTCGTTTTCGTTTATAGCCAACGCCTTGGTGAACTTGACGTCTTTCAGGGCCACCCTCGTATTCGGTCCAAAGTATTCAGCGGCGCTCTCTAGCGCCAGCGCCGCATAGAGCGCGCCGGGGACGAGAGTCGAACCATTGATGCGATGGTCCTTCAGGTAAGGAAACGACGCACTACTCAGCTTTGTATTCCAAAAGTGCGTGCCGCCATTGACCGATGATTTGCTACGGTCGCGAAGCAGAGGATGACGCGGGTTCTGTTCCGCAGTCTTGAAGGTTGTAACCTGTCGACCGTTTTCCAGCGGTATCCAAAACCGTTCCCGTTGCCACGGATAAGTAGGGAGCGCCACGCAACGTCCGCGTCCGGGATGAACAGCGTCCCAATTGACACTGCCTCCCAGCATGTAAAACACCGAGAGCGATTCCAGCAGCTCTTCCACGTCATTTTCTCGTTTTAATGAAGCAAGCAGGAGAGCTTCTTTGCCGAGATGTCGCAGGAGTTTCTTAATATCGGGCAAGAGAACCGGATGCGGACCGATCTCAAGAAAAACCACCGGATCGTTTGTAATGATCTTTTCCAGCGCTGACGCGAAGCGCACGGGTTGCCGAACGTTCCGGCCCCAATATGCCGCTCCCAGATCACCGGCTTCTGTGATGCTGTTTCCGGTGACCGTGGAAAAGAACGAAACCGTCGGAGATTGCGTCTTCAAGCCGTCGAGTAAGCTCACCAATTCCTCGGCGGCACGGTCCATCTGCGGACTTGCCGTTTCCCCGACCCCCATGATCGGTTGCATGACCCGCGCACGCTGAAACACGATCCGAACCGCATCTTCCAAATCCAGGAACCCGGCCGAAAAGGCCGCCGCCACTTCACCAAGGCCGTGACCAACCACCGCGTCGGGCATCACGCCCCACGAGTCCAGAAGCGACACCAGGGCTGCCTGGATGGCAAAGATTGCCGGTTGTGAAAACTCAGTTTCATCAAGACGAGACGCACTTTGATCGCTCGCCAGTTCTGTTAACAGTGACCAGCCGGACAACTCGCCGAAGCGCTGATCACAGCGCTCGACGACGGACCGAAAAACGCTGTACCGCTCCAGCAACTCCCAACCCATGCGCGCCCACTCCGATCCTTGACCGGAAAAGGCAAAGACGATCTGCGGCCCTTTGCCGGAAGCAAATCGACTTCCAGCGGGAAGTTGAAGCGAGCCGTTCTGTAAATATGATTCCAACCGAGTTGCCATGTCCTCGCGTGAGTTCACGACGATGGCCAGACGTTCTTCATGATGGGCGCGTCGAAGCCCAGCCGTAAAAGCAATGTCATGCAGGGACGATTTCGTGTCTGCCGCAGTAACGAACTGGTGGTATGCCGTGGCAACAGCATGAAGGGCTTCCTGGCTCCGCGCCGAGAGGGCAATGAGATACGGCGGATCGTTCGCTGCGGACGTTTGTTGGTCAGGCGCTTCTTCCACTATGACGTGCGCGTTTGTGCCACTGAGACCAAAGCTGCTGACGCCGGCGATCCTCCTTTGGCGCCCCTTTTCCCAGGGGACTACTTCCGTTGGAAGCCTGAGCGGAAAAGTTTCCGTGTCGATGTGAGGATTCAGTTTCTTCAGGTGCAGCAGCGGCGGAATTTCCTCATTTCGAAGAGACAGGATCACCTTTATTAAGCTGGCGACCCCGGCCGCAGGCTCCAGGTGACCTATGTTTGTTTTTACTGAGCCGATGGCCAGCGGTTGATCGCTCGTCCGCTTCTCGCCAAGGACGGCCATCAGGGCCCGCACTTCGATCGGATCTCCAAGAGAAGTGCCCGTGCCATGCGCTTCCACGTAGCTGACGTCCGCGGGCTCGATCCTGGCGTTAGCGAGAGCCTTGCGGATTACTGCCTGTTGGGCCAGGCCGTTCGGCACGGTCAAGCCGCCGCTTGGGCCATCATGATTGACGGCGGACCCCCGAATTACCGCGAGAACGTTATCGCCGTCGTCCATGGCCTGTGAGAGACGCTTGAGCACGAGAACGCCGCAGCCTTCGCCGCGCACGTAACCATCCGCCGCCGCATCGAAAGTCCGGCATCGGCCTGTTGGGGACAAGGCGCGTATCTTTGAAGCGCAGATCGTCGACTCCGGTGAGAGCATCAGGTTCACGCCGCCTGCCAGGGCCAAATCACACTCGCTAAGTCTGAGACTCTGGCAAGCGAGATGAGTTGCTACAAGCGCTGACGAACAAGCGGTGTCGAGGGCCATGCAGGGACCGTGCAGCCCCAGTCCGTAGGACAGCCGTCCAGCAGCGAAACACCAGCCTTGTCCGGTGCCGGTGTAGGCATCAATCTGGTTTGGATCGCCGAACTTGATCTGCAGGTTGGCGTAGTCGCTGGTCATGATGCCGACAAAAACGCCAGTCTCGGATCCAGCGAGACCTTCCGATCGTCTGACCGGCATTTTCGAGGGCTTCATAACTGACCTGGAGTAATAGCCGGTGTTGTGGATCCATGCCGGCCGCCTCTCGGGGAGAGATGCGAAAGAAGTGGGCGTCGAAAAGATCCACTTCGTCTATAAAACCGCCCCAGCGCGTGTAGGTCTTGCCGGAAGCATTTGGGTCCGGATCATAAAATTCTTCCAGTCGCCAACGGTCGGCCGGGACTTCAGTAATTGCGTCTACACCTTCCCGCAAAAGTTGCCAGAAGCTTTCCGGATTGTCTGCACCGGGGAAGCGACAACTCATCCCTATGATCGCGATTGGCTCCGTCTTTTGATCTTCGAGGGCCTTGAGCTTGGACTCCAAACGGTCCAGCGTGAGATAGGCGCGCTTTAAAGGAGACAACCCAGTGTGATTTTCCATGCTATCGCTCCAACGACTCATAACCTCTTTTCGAGCTGCAAGAGCTTATCGAGCAATGCTGACTCGAGATCTTGTTCTGAAAGAAGCTCCACTTTCCGAAGCGCGGCCGCTTCCTCCTCGGAAGCTTCGATAACGTTTGTCTCCGTCGCCAAATCACTATCAAGCGAATTGAGTTCGCCCGTCAGAAAAGTGGCCAGCGCTTGAATCGAAGAGTGTTCGAATACAAGCGTCGCAGGCAGTGACAGGCCAAGGTCCGTCTCCAGTCGGGTGCGTAAATCGATCGCCATGAGAGAATCCATTCCCAAGTCAAAAACTCCCTGGTCCAGGCGGGGCGGGGTCGCCGGATCCAGACGTAGCAAGTCTGCGACTTGTCCCTGAAGATAATTCGCAATCATGCCGGGTCGTTTCTTTAAAGGGGCTCTTTTGACTCTGGTCACAAACTCGGCCGCGGCCGGCGTTTGAACTGGCAGCACGTTGGCGCGACGTTCGCCGACAAGCTCCCGCAACATCCGTGGGATCAGCGAGCTCGGAACGCGTGAGATCGTGTTGCGCCAGGCAGCGGGAAGGATCACAACCTGTGTCGGATTGCGCAGCAGCACCTTTTCCAGCAACCGCAATCCCTGCGATGGTGAAATCTGCTCATCCTGGACGTGGCTTATCAAACTCGAGTTTGTCGTTCCGCGACCAGCAGCCATTCCGACGCCGGACCATGGTCCCCAGTTGATCGCGATCGCGTGTTTTCCGCGACGCCGGCGATAGTGAGCCAAACTATCCAGAAAGGCGTTCGCGGCCAGGTAGTTCGCCTGTCCGCGGGCGCCTACCAGCGACAGCACGGAGGAGAACAGCACAAAGAAATCCAACTCTAGATCGTGAGTCAGAGTATGAAGATTCCAGGCTCCCTTAACCTTCGGCGCGAACACCTCGGCAAAACTGTCCCAGTCCTGGTTAACCAATGCGCTGTCCTTGAGTACACCGGCGGCATGAACGATTCCACGCAATTGCGACAGTGAGGCTTTAATCTTCTCGAGCGCCGGCGCAACCTGATCCGCGTGGCTTACGTCCGCCTGCAAAACGACGATCCTGGTACCGGCCTTCTCGAGATCCGAAATAGCAGCTCTGGCCCTATCGGAGGGAGCGCCGCGTCCCAACAGTGCAAGCTGCCTGGCGCCGCGCTCGCTCAACCACTTTGCCACCTCGAGTCCAAGTCCGCCGAGGCCGCCGGTGATCAGATATGAGGCATCGTCGCGCGCCGTAAAGCGTTCGTTTGAATGTGCTCGATCATCACTCGGCGCAAGTCGTGGAACGTAAGACTTGCCGTCGCGCACCGCTATCTCGTCCGTTCCATTGGCGATAGTCTGAAACAGCAACTGGGCGTTGCAGCCAGTCGCGCCTGGTTCGATATCAACGATTCCGCCCCAGCTCTCAGGATGTTCCCGGGCGATACTTCGGCCTAACCCCCAGAGTGGAGCTTGCGCCAGATTGAGACTTGGATCCGCGTGACCGGTTGATTGCGCGCCGCTGGTAATCACCCAAAGACGGGCGCCTGGGAGGTTGAGCTTAATCATCGCCTGCACGAGATTCAGTAAACTGGTGCAAGTGAATTTCAGTTGTTGGTTCAAGCGCTCGGAGTCGAGGCCGCGTTCCGAATCAGCCTCAAGAGCCCAGCAGTAAACAATGGGGCCTAAAGATCGATCAGACGCTGCACACGCTTCCGTCAGCAATCGCTCATAGTGTTCGCGATTCTCAGGATCAATGGCCCAGTCGTTTTCTCCTCGACTGAAACTCTTTCCTCGATTCACCTGACTGAACAATTCATCATGTTCTTCAAGCAGGTTTATAAGCGAGGCTGAAAAGCCTTCGCCATTGCCGAAGACCAGCCACTGTTGCGAGTCAGGCCGGGGCAGAGGCTCCTGTTGCTCGGCGGGCGCAATGGTCCATTGAAGTTCGTATAAGGAACCGTCGGACTGTCTTTTCGAAAAGGTGATCGCCTCTCGCGCGACCTGTTTGAGTCGCAGTCCACTCACTTCAACCGCCAATTCACCCGCCGCGGTGTAAATCTTGACGTCGGCTGACTGGCCAGGCCCGCTGTTCGAACCGGGCCGCTGAACAGCGTGGCTCCAAAAGCGAGTCTCGCTCCGGTCTAGCGTGTCGAGCACCACAACTCGCTCAAAGCCAACCGGCAGGTAAAGACTGTGTGACTCGTCTCCGCTTAGCGAACGCATCATCCCGCCCACAACCTGCAGGCAAGCGTCCATCAGCTCAGGCCGAGACTTGTGAGAACCGATGGACTTCTCCTGTCCGGAAAGCGAAACGCTCCCGAGACTTTCTCCATCCTTTAGCCAGAGGCAATCAATTCTCCGAAACGCAGGACCATAATTGAAGCCGCGCCGGTTTAGCAGATCGTAATAGACCTGGCCTTCGACCTGTTCGTCAAAGTGCTTCGTCAACTCCGCTATGTCCAGGTGCTCCGGCGCTGGGGCTGCAGGAGCGATGCAAAGCTTGCCAGTGACATGTAGTCGCCAGGTTCCCGGTCCTGGTTCATCTTCGCCAAAACTCAAGAGGCGGAAAGAGGCGTCGCCGGCGTTCTGCTTCGTTACGATGAGCTGCAACTTCACTGATTCGGAATCGGGGAAGGAAAGTGCCTGATGTACCACAAAGTCATCGACGAACTTCACGCCGACATCCATGACCGCCTCGGCCGCCGAAAATACCATCTCCAGGTAGGCCGTCAGCGGGAAGACGCTTACGCCGTCAATTGCATGGTCGGCAAGAAAAGGCAGTGCGGCGGGACTGACCACATATTCGAAGACGATTTCAGGCAGTGCGAGAGGCAAGCGTTTGCCCACGAGCGGATGCTCGGCGCGCTCATTTGGTGAGTGGCCTCGCAGGCGCGTTTCACGTTTTTCACTTTCAATCCAATAGCGCCGGCGCTCGAACGGATAGGTTGGCAGCGATACGCGATATCGTCTGTAAGGACCATCGAAACCGCGCCAGTCAACGCTTTGGCCGTTGACATAAAGCGTGGCAAGCGAGCCCATGATCTCTTCCCAATCATCCCTTCCTTTCCGCAGCGAGGGCAGCCAAACTCCTGAACCTTCGCCGAAATACTTTTTCCCCAAAGCCAGCAACATTCGGCCGGAACCGATTTCGAGAAAGTGCGTGCAGCCCAACTTTTGCAGGGTCTCGAAGCCGGCGGCAAAACGCACGGGGTTCCGGGCATGTCGCTTCCAATAGTTTGAATCAGGGGCCAGATCCTTTTCGAATAGTTCTCCGGTGAGATTCGAAACCAAAGGTATTTGCGGCGCTGAATGATGAATGCCGGCGGCAAGCGATCCGAGGCTGTCGAGCATTGGTTCCACGAGCTGCGAATGGAACGCGTGCGAGACGTTGAGCGGCACGACACGAACTCCCATAGCCTTCAAACGCGCTCGTATTTCAACGACAGCCGCGGCGCGGCCCGAGATGACGATTTCGTCGCGCGCGTTGATTGCGGCAATGGAAGCATGTTCCCAAAAAGGCGCAACGACTTCTCGAGCACGCTCCTCGTTGCAGAAAGCAGCAATCATCTGCCCCTTGGGTTTTAAAGCTTGCATTAGCTTTGCCCTGTGCGTGACGAGTTTCATGCCGTCCGAGAGGCTCATTACGCCCGCCACACATGCAGCCACATACTCACCGAGACTGTGACCCATCATCGCCGCTGGTTCTATTCCCCACGAACGCCACAACGTCGCCAAGGCGTATCCCACAGCAAACAACGCTGGTTGAGCGTAACCTGTCTGGTCCAACTGCCCCGCACTGCCGTCGTCGCGCTGATAGAGCAGTTCAATCAGCGACTCACCTGACTCGCGCCGATAGATCTCATCGCACTCTTCAACCGCTGCGCGAAAGACTGGAGAACCGGCGAAGAGGTTTCGTCCCATGCCCACATGCTGTGAACCCTGACCAGTGAAGAGAAAAGCCGGCTTTGGCTTTTGGCCGTCGCCGGCAACGCCGCCGGCAAGTGAGGTTGATGGCGTTGCGGAGACATATGCATTTAAGGCGTCGCAAACCTCCGCGGCCGAAGACCCGCTCACCGCCAAACGATGGGAGAAATGCGATCGTCCGGCGTTCATAGTGAAGCAGCAGTCGGCAAGCGATGCGGAAGGGCCGGCGAGCAGATGTTGCATCAAGGTTGAAGCGGATTCGCGGAGACTGGTTTCGCTCCTGGCGGACAGGCAGAGCAAGTGTCCTGGACGTTCGATTTCACCCCGGACGTATGCTTGCGCAGGAGCTTCAGCCAAAACGACATGGGCGTTGGTCCCGCCAATGCCAAATGAGCTCACTCCGGCTCTTCGGCCAGTTGGTCCCGCTTTCCACTCGCGCAATGTCGTATTTACAAAGAAAGGCGTGCCGGCGAAATCGATTTGTGGATTTGGAGAAACAAAATAAAGGCTCGGTGGAATCTGACGATGCTTCAGGGCCAGGACAGTCTTGATGAGACCGGCGATGCCCGCGGCCGACTCCAGATGCCCGAAGTTGGTTTTTACAGAACCGAGCGCGCAAGTGTTCGGGATTGAACAACCTCGAAACACCTGGGCCAACGCCGCAAACTCGATCGGATCGCCCAACGAAGTGCCCGTGCCATGAGTTTCAATGTACGTGATCGTTTCCGGTTTGACCTCGCCTACGTCCAGTGCCTGCGCGATCACGCCGGCTTGACCGTCGACTCCGGGCGCCGTGAAACCAACTCTTGCCGAGCCGTCGTTATTGACTGCCGAGCCCTTGATCACCGCATGTATGTGATCGCCGTCAGCAATCGCGTTTACCAGTCGTTTCAGGACGACGACGCCGGCGCCATTGCCAAATATGGTGCCGTTCGCCCGGGCATCGAAAGTGCGGCAATGCCCGTCAGGTGAGTAGTGCCCGCCGGGAACATGCAGGTAACCTTCTCTTTGTCTCTGCGGGACGATGCTTACGCCGCCGGCGAGAGCCAGGTCACACTCGCCGGTCAATAAACTCTGACAAGCAAGATGGACCGCGACCAGCGAGGTAGAGCAGGCAGTTTGCACACTGACACTTGGCCCTTTGAGATTAAGCCTGTAAGCCACCTGCGAGGCGAGATAGTCCTTGTCGTTTCCGATCAGGATGGGCATGCCGCCGATGTCGCTTGACGACGAGAGGCTTGGATACAAGTTCTCCAATAAATAGTGACTGAGGCTCACACCCGCATAGATGCCAGTCAGATACTCGTGATTGTCGCCGCTGTAACCGGCGTCTTCGAGCGCCTCCCAGCAACACTCCAAAAAGATTCGCTGCTGTGGATCGGTTATCTCGGCTTGCCGCGCGTTCATGCCAAAGAACCGCGCGTCAAAGAGGTCGACGTTATCTATGCGTGATGCGGCCGGCACGTAATTCTCATCTGCCGCCAAAGAAGGGTCGACGCCGGCGGCCGCCAGTTCGGCGGGAGTAAAAAAAGTTATCGACTCGATTCCTTCGCTTAGGTTGCGCCAGAACTCAGTCGTGTTTCCGGCGCCGGGAAAGCGAAGGGAAATGCCGATGATTGCTATTGAAGTGACGTCGTCTGCCATTTGTTTCTTACTGCGGCCTGGTTCGTGAACTTTTTTGTTGGCGTTGCTTAATCGCCGCCTTGCGGATGGCGGATCGGGATCTGGACAACTCGAGTGAGTCTGCCTCATTCGATTCCAGTGCCGCGGCCAAACCTTTAATCGTCGGATGTTTGAAGAAGTCCACTATGCTCACACTGCGTCCGAGCGCTGCGGTTACTCGCCTCTGCATCTGGACCAGTTGGACGGAGTCGCCGCCTAACTCAAAAAAGTTTTCCTGAATTCCAACCTGCTCGAGCTGGAGTACATCCTGAGCGATTGTTGCAAGCAAATTTTGCAGGTCGCTGTGCGGCGGTTCATGAACCCTTGGCTTGACTCCCTGAACATCCTCAGGCAAGGGCAGCGCGCGCCGATCTACTTTGCCTTCGGCCGTAAGCGGCAAAGCATCCATCAGAACAAACGACGAAGGGATCATGTAGTCAGGCAAAGTTTCCCGCAGAAACGTCTTGAGGCTGACGGCCAGGTCTTGCGATGAGTTGACTTTGTGCGACTCGAGGAGAGTTCTCATTTCGAGCTTTCCATCGCCCTTCGACTCGACCTTGCCTCCGAGCAGGCTGTGCACCAGGACATGTTGGCTCTCCAGGAGAAACAGATTCCTCACATTCTCAAAATTCAATGTCCCGACAGGACACAAACCGATCCCGCACAACGCGCCCGTGCTCATCAATAGCTGGCTGATATAACCAGCTTCCAAAAGACAAAACTCTTTCGCCAGCGGACCATACATTGGCGCCACCGCGCTCATCTCAGCGATCAGGAAGATCGAGAAGGCCGATTCGTCGAACGCGCGCCGGTTGATGAGGGCGTGAACGCCGCGGTCGAGTGTTGCCCCGGCAGACAGGCTGACGAGTTGATGTTCAATCGGATGATAGTAGTAAGTTCCGGGAAAGAGGCTTTCAATCCTGCCGTCTTTGATGTGCAAGTAGACTTGTACTGGATAAAGACTTCCCGCTGAGGGGTATTGATACTTGGGAAAACCATCAATCCCCAGTTGACGCAGGGACAAAAGCAGCCGACTTAGCATTGCGAACGGAACCGGTGTGTCTTGAAAGTGTCGATGAGTGCGGCGCCTGGTATGACGACGGTACGCCCCGCGGTCGTTATCCGGCCGCGCGAGTTGGATTGTTTCGTGGCTGCCGTTTGTGGCTCGTATGCCCTGCTGCTTTAGAGTGAAGTCCAAACGCTCCACAGGATCAAGCAGCACGCCCTTCAATTGATCCGTGCTCAGGTTATCCAACATCGATTCTTTGCCGTCGTTCGAATCCGAAAGCGCGACCCTGGACGACTGCTTTGGAACGATGTACCCGACCAGGCGTTTTTCACCCGAGATGTTTCCGGTAGCCGTGACCACCGCCGCTGTGACTTCAGAGTGTGTCATCAGGGCTGCCTCGATCTCACCCAGTTCGATCCGATGTCCTGAAACCTTGACCTGGAAATCGTCTCTGCCGAGAAACTCGATATTTCCATCCGGCAGATAACGGCCCAAATCACCAGTGCAATAGAGCAACTCGCCTGTTTCCGGGTGTTTCAAAAAGCTCCGGCTGGTTTTGTCCTCGTCTCTCCAGTAACCCTTTGCCAGACCTGATCCGGCTATATAGAGACGTCCGGGCACCCATGTAGGACAGTCCTCCATTGCAGCGTTCAGCACATGGAAACGCTGGTTACAGAGCGGACGCCCGTAGGGAATACTTTTCCAGTTCGGATCGATCTCTTTGATCGGGTAATAAATGGACCAGATAGCCGCTTCCGTTGCGCCACCGAGACTGATCATCTCGACGTCGCTGATCGCCTCGCGGATCTGTTCGGGAAGACTCAAGGGAATCCAGTCGCCGCTCATGAGCACCAGTCGAAGCGATGAGAGGGCCGACTTTTCATCGGCGTTGAAAGTCTCCATGAGCATTCGCATCAAAGCAGGCACGGAATTCCAGACCGTTACTTTCTCGTCACGTATTAACTCGGCCCATGCCCCCGGATCGCGCAGGGCGTCTGGTTCCGGGATGACAATCGATGCGCCTTCCGCCAGCGTGCCAAAGATGTCGTAGACGGATAGATCGAAACTAAGCAAAGAGATGGCAAATACACGATCTTCGGCGGTCACTTTAAAGCGGCGGTTGATATCGAGGATGGTATTAACGGCCGCACGATGATCAATCATCACGCCTTTCGGCGCGCCGGTTGATCCTGAAGTAAAGATGACATAGGCCAGATCCTCAGGACGTTGGAGGCAACTCTGGCTGACTGTGCCGGCACTGGTGCCTGTTAACGAGTCGACACAAATGCGTATCATGCCCTCGGGCCAGTCCAACGTTTCATCCCAGTGCGATTGCGTGAGGATTGTTTCAACCTGTCCGTTCTCCAAAATGAAGTGCATTCGCTGCCGGGGCAGATTTGGGTCAACAGGAAGATAAGCCGCGCCTGACCTGAGAATCCCCAGGACAGCCACCACTTGCTCCCAGCCCTTGCTCATTGCGACGGCCACCAGGGTATTCGGCCGCACACCAAGCTCCCGCAGAAACTCACTTACTTCGTCCGCACGCCGGTACAATTCTTCATACGTCAACACGCGATGCTTCGAGCGGATCGCGATCCGGGATGGGTCCCGCGCAACTTGTCGTTCGAAGAAGGTGTGAAGCAGATCGTCAGAGAGAACCTCCTCCGTGTCGTTGACGCGACGGCGTTGGGCCAGTTGCTCAGCCGGGACTAAACGGCGTGCTTGCATTTGCCAGGCGGAGACGTCGTCAGCCAAGCGGTCCAGCAGGTTGCAATAGGCGGCAAAAGCATCGTCCAGCAGGCCCGGAGGAAAGAGTTCCTCAACTGCGTCCCAATTGAAATGGAGGGCGCCTTGTTTTTCGAGCGTCTGATGATCCAGCCAAACCTGCGGCGTCTGTGTAATCGTGTAAACTTCCTCGCCCAGCCAGTTGTTCAAACGTTCGTCAAACAGATCGTGGTGTCCCAACGTGCTGGTCAGCACAACTGGTATCATCGCCCGTTCAGGGCCACCATGAAGCCGGCTCAATTCACGTTGAACGCGAACGCCGCCCATGTAATGGTGATTGAGATCCGCGGTCATCTGTTTCTGCAAGCGTTGAGCGCGCGCTTCAAACGAACAGTCGGTCGAACCGTCGATCTCGAGCAACAGAGTCGAGGTAGAAGGTCCAACTATCCTGTTTACCTGCGGATGAAGAGGAAGCCGAAACAACAAAGGCAGATTCAAGCTGAAGCGAGAGGCGGAACTCCAGGCTGAAATCACCTCTGCAAAGGCGGTGCATAGAAGGATCGTCGGGCTGACCCCCGCCCGTTGGGCGCGTTCCTTGAGTCGCTGCCAGGGAGTTTTATCGAGGCGGCCACTCCGGCGAACGAATCTTGGATCTTCAATGTCTTTTGGGTTCCGCGCCAGCGGCATGTCTGGCCCAAGCGGGATTGAAGACAATCGACCGCGCCAGTATTCTTCCGACTTTCTGAACAGCTCGGAATTCTGAAAGTTGTTTTCGGCCAGCACGTAATCCCTGAAAGACAGTCGCAAAGGTTCAAGAGGGGTATCCGGGTCGGTGTACAACTGCTGCCACTCAGCGAAGAATTGCACGAGGCCGTAAACGTCGACGAACAGAATATTGATGCTGACATGGAGCCTCGTGAACGAGTCACAACGCGTCGCTCGGATGTCGAATTGCGGCCAGTCTTTAGCATCGAAAACCTGATGCGACATCGTTTCGCGAGCCTGGTCCAAACGTTCGGAGACGTCTTGAGAATCCTGGCCGCGAAGATCGGTGACTTCGATTTTGAAGAATGGGACCTCCTCCAAAATCCGTTGCGTTCCGTCGGGCAGGACCACTGCGCGCAACATATCGTGACGTTGAATCAAGCGCCGCCATGCTTCGGCAAGTCTCTCGAGATCGAGTCCCTGGCTGTCGTACTCCACGTAGTAATGGCAGCAGATATTGCCCAGCTCGGGGAGCGCGTTTTGGCCCACCCAGTAGGCCTGCTGTAGCTCCGTAAGCGGAAACGGGAGATGGCGATCTTTTTCATTAGGCTCGATTCTTTGCCATGGCCCGGTCTCTTTCTCGTCCTTTGTCCGAAAGAGCGCGATGAGTTCTGATTTATGAGAAGAAAGCCTGTCACGCAGGTCTATCGGCAGCTTCTGTTCGCCGCTGTGGACCAGCAGGTGGTCTTTATCAACCGACAACCGCACGCCACGTGCCGCGAGTTCCGTTAACAACTCAGTGACGCTCATGTCTATAGGACCTCGTATGCTTCTGTGTTCTCGGCGCCGGCCGGAGACCGTAACATGTCAATCAGGGACTTTTCAGTAAAGTGTGTCATCAGTTCGTGAGTGAGCTGATCGATGGAAATTCCTTCCACAAGTTTGGCAACAGGGATGGTTACCCCGAGATCCGCCTGCAGCCGAGTGATCATCTCCATCGACATCAAAGAATCGACTCCCACGTTGATCAGTGGTTCGTGAACGTTGAGACTCGAAGCGGGAAACTTGGTGACTCGGGCAACCTGTTGGCGAACGTAACGTTCGATCAGGCCGAGGCGTTGCGACGGATCGGCAGCCAGTATCTCCACTGAACTCAGTTCAGCGTCGTCGTCAACTCGCAGCGCTTGTCCGGGTTGTGCTTTCCAGGGTTTGCGAAGCAGTGCCGGTTTGGTTCTCAGTAAAGCCTGGCGCTCGACCAGCCGGAACTTGATTCCCTTGATTTCCGCGACTGGTTCCCCGGTTGCTCTCAACAAAGAGAGGTCGCCAACATACTCTTCATTGCCGGCAGGCTGATCATTTTGCAGTGCGGCGTGACACCATAGTTGTTCTTCGACGTAACCATAAAAATTGAACTCGGCAATGCTTACCGGCACAAAGAGTCGATCGGAATCCGGATGAGTCTTGTCCCAGGTGGATGGATGACATGCCGCGAGCACGTGATAACAGGAATCGAGCAAGCCCGGATGAATCTCCGTACCGCCGGCTTCAGCCGGCCTCGGTACGCGCATACGCGCCACCGCGCTTTTCTCGCCGGCCCAGATGCGCTCAACCCACTGAAATGCATCGCCAAAATCAAGGCCTTGTGCTGAAAAGATGCTGTAGAGGTCGGCGCCAGGCAATTCACGCGCGCATTGAGCACGAACTCTCTCCAGCGAGATTGCCGCCAGGCCCGGTGATGTTGAAGCAACGGTGCTCGGAAATCTGAGCCTGCCGGAACCATTTAAGATCCAGGCTGGCTCCGTCGCTTCCGAATCGCTTTCGCTGTAGAGGTGAAACGTGATCTCACCTGAGTCGGCCGCGGTCGTTAGAATGAGTTGGGTCTTTTGATTTTTTCCTTCCTCTATAATCATTGCCCGGCTCACCGAGATGTCCGTTATGGAGTGAGACTTGTCCGGCGAGATTTCTTTCGCAGCCGCCAGCACCATCAGCAAATAGACCGTAACTGGCGCGATGGTTATGCCGAATGGGCGGTGCTCGGAAAGGAAAGGAAAAGAGACCACGGTCAGATTGGTCTCAAACAGAACTTCTTTGAGAGGCGAATGAATTCGGCGGCCAAGCAAACGCCCGTTGGCGTCTTCGCCAGTTAGCGCCGCTTGCCCGGCGGGCGTCTTGTCTCCGGCTTCAAACCAGAACGATTCTCTTTGCCATGGGTGCAAGGGAAGTGACACATGACGGCCTTCATCGAGGAACAGCTTTGACCAATCGACTTTGCCTCCTGACCCGTAAACGTTCCTGATCGACTCGAGCATGATGAGCGATTCATCGGCCTCTGCCTGAAGAGATGGCGCGCGGTCATGAGACGAAGCATCCTTAATATAGCGGTCAAGTTGTTTGACCATCTCGCTCGTCGAGCGTCCGATGATCGCCAAACGGCAATCAAAGTGGTCGCGCCGAGTGCTTGCCGTGTAGCAAACGTCCCGCAGGCAAACGGTTTCGTTCCTTTTCAGGAAACTTCGGTAAGCTTCGGCGTTGAGCAGCAGCGCCGCGGTGTTCTTTGCGGAAAGCGGAAGCAGACGCCATGACGTTTCGTCTGCTTCCACCTGTTGCTGACAGTCGGGCGTCTGCTCGAGAACCAGGTGCGCATTCGCGCCACCTAATCCAAAGGAGCTAACGCCCGCAATCTTTGTCCGACTCGAAGGTGGCAACTGCGTCAGCCAGGGAGTCAACCGCTGGGTTACCTGAAGCTGTAACTTGTCGAATGCTATGTCTTTGTTCGGTTCACTGCAGTGCAAGCTGGGCGGCAACTCTTCATGATAAAGCGAAAGCGCGACCTTGATTAGACTAGCAACGCCCGCAGCCGCTTCGAGGTGACCGAGATTTGTTTTCACCGATCCGATCAGACACGGGCGTGCCGGATCACGATCAACCGATAAAACCTTGCCCAGCGCGTTGGCCTCGATCAGATCTCCGAGAAACGCGCCCGCGCTATTCGCCTCGACGTATTGCACCTCTCCGGGGGGAATTCCCGCATTTTGATAGGCGGCTCGAAGGAGCGTTTCCTGAGATTCACGACTCGGAGCAAACATCTTGTTTCTATTGCCGTCGTGATTGGTCGCCGACGCAGAGATCACCGCGTAGATCCGGTCGCCGTCGAGTTGGGCCCGCGATAACGTTTTCAGAACAACGACTCCCACACCTTCCCCTCTTGCATAGCCATTGGCGCGAGAATCAAAACTCTTGCAGCGACCGTCCGGAGCGAGCAGCCCTCTGTGCGTGAGACTGGAAGTAATAGCCGACGACAAGATCACATTCACGCCGCCGGCGACTGCGATTGGGGATTCACCGCTCCGCAGACTCTGACAGGCGAGGTGAATGGCGATTAATGAAGAGGAGCCCGCGGTATCTATGACGATGCTGGGTCCACGAAAACCAAGACAGTGTGAAAGACGATTCGCGATGCCCCATGGCGAACTGTCAAGGACCGAGAAGTGGCCGTTTCGGCGCACTGAATTGAACTGGATGGCGCCGTAATCCTGGCTCGAGACGCCAATGAACACGCCGGTCTCAGTGCCGGAAAGTTGTTCTATTACGACGCCCGAATCCTGGAGTGCTTCCCATGCGACTTCGAGCAAGATGCGTTGTTGCGGATCCATGCCCATCGCATCGCGCGCGGAGATGCCAAAGAAACATGCATCGAAAGCCGCAACATCGTCGATAAAACCGCCCATTTCCGCGGTAGTTGTCGCTGGGCGGCGCTTGGGATCTGCGTGCGAAATGGCAGACCGGCCGTTGCGCAGAAGATCCCAGAAGGCTTCGAGATCCGGAGCGCCGGGAAATCGACAACCCATGCCGACAATGGCAATGCGTTCCTGTCGCTGACGACGTTCTTCAGCCAGCGAACCAGGACGAGTTGTTTGAGCTTCGGATTCACTGTTGATGTGAGATTTGACTTTCACGTGTTCACCTGATGTTCGTTGCTGTAATTCGTTTCTGAAAATGAGTAGCGTTGACGTTGGAAGGGATAGGTCGGGAGTGACACCTTGAGCGGGAGTGGTTGAGAGCACAGCTGTGACCAGTCAGGGCGTCCGCCGTGGACGTAAAGCTGGGCCAGCGAGCGCAGGACCTGGGCCTGAGCCGGGCGGTGGCCGTCCAGGGCCGGGAGCGGCGACTCGGAGGCGGAAGAGGCGAAGGGCAAGGGCGGGGAAGTGGCAACGCCGCTGAAGACGGTCGCCGGGGCCGGAGCGGCGCCGGCAAAGAGCCGGAGCGAGGCGCTCAACTCTGCATGACTGTGGCCCACCACGGCCAGCCGGTGGCGGTAGTGAGCGCGGCCCACGCCGCTGGTGTAGCAGATGGCGGCCAACTCCTGCTCCGGATGGTCTTGCAGATGTTGCGCGAAACGGCCCGCCAACTGCCGCAAGGCGGCCTCGGTTTTGGCCGAGAGCGGCAGCAAATAAGCAGGCGCCTCGGGCCCCGGCGGCGGCGTGGCCGGCGGCGGCGTAGCCGGAGGCGGCGCGGTAAAACTTTCCAGGACCAGGTGCGCATTAGTGCCGCTGATGCCGAAGGAACTGACGCCGGCCAAACGGCGGCCGGAGGGGCGGGCGGGCCAGGGCGTACGTGTGGTGGGCACCTGCAAGGGCCACTCCGCCCAGGGGACATGGGGCGTGAGTTGCCGCAGATGCAGATGCGGCGGCAGCTCGCCGTGTCCCAGGGCCAGCACCACCTTGATGAGACTGGCGACCCCGGCGGCCGCTTCGAGATGGCCGAGGTTAGTCTTCACCGAGCCGAGCAGTAGCGGTTGGTCCGGCAAGCGTTGGCCAAAAACGGCCGCCAGGGCGCGCAACTCGATCGGGTCGCCGAGCGCGGTGCCGGTGCCGTGGGCCTCCACATAGTCGACCTCGGCGGGGCTGACGCCGGCGCGGGACAGCGCTTCCGTGATCAGTTCGGCCTGGGCCGGACCATGGGGCACTGTCAAGCCATTGCTGCGCCCGTCGTGGTTGACGGCGGAGCCGCGGATGAGAGCCAGTATCTGGTCGCCGTCGGCGAGGGCTTCGCGCAATCGTTTGAGCACCACCATGCCGCAGCCTTCGCTGCGCACGAAGCCGTCGGCGGCCGCGTCGAAAGTCTTGCACCGCCCATCCGCCGACAGCATCTTTGCCCGCGCGAAGTTGATCATCGGGTCGGGCGTCAATATCAGGTTGATGCCTCCCGCCAGCGCGAGACGGCACTCCTCATCGCGAAGACTTTGGCAGGCCATGTGGATCGCGACCAGTGAAGAAGAACACGCGGTGTCGATCGCGACGCATGGACCACGCAGTCCCATGAGATGAGACAGCCGCCCGGCCGCAATGCTGTGTGAGGCGCTCATGAGTTCGGAGGTGCCGTTTCGGCTTGCGCCTCTTTCAACCACCAGCAGTCCATAATCGTAACTGGACAGGCCCACGAAGACTCCCGTGCGGCTGTTGTTGAGTTTGTCGGAGGCCTGTCCCGCACGCTCGAGCGCCTCCCAACTAACTTCCAGCAGCAGTTTTTGCTGTGGATCCATCAAGCGCGCTTCGTTTGCGGAGACGCCGAAAAAAGTCGAATCGAAATCGTGGATCCCGTCAATAAAACCGCCACTGCGCGAATAAGACTTGCCCGCCGCTTCAGGATCGGGATCGTAAAAAGCGTCAACGTTCCAACGGTCTGCGGGCACTTCCGTAATTGCGTCTACGCCATCGCACATTAACCGCCAAAAACTCTCCGGATCACTGGCCCCGCCTGGAAATCTCAGACCTGTTCCGATGATGGCGATTGGCTCGCGCTTCGCGTTCTGCAGCGCTTCGAGTTGCGCTTGCATTCGCAGGCAAAGAAGCACCAGCCTCTTTGGCGGCAGCGTCGCAATTTGTTCGGCGAATTCCTTCAAATCAATATCTCTCACTAATTCCTTTGCCGGCGAGAATGTTGTTTACCTCATCGTCAGAGAGGTGCTCGATCTGCTCCAGCAGTTCCGCCGCTCCAGCACCTGATGATGGCGGGACCGCTGAGCTATCGCCCTTGTCCTGCTTCCTGATACCGAGCACTTCCGCCGCCAGATAGCGGGTCAGGGCTTCAATGTTCGGCGCATCGAAAAGCAACGTCGCAGACAACTCCTTTCCCATGCTTGCCTGTAAACGGTTCGTCATCTCGAGTGAGGTCAATGAGTCCATTCCCAGATCGAAGAGGCCTTGCTGTGGATCAGGCGGTTGTGGATCGCGCCAGTCGAGCGTCTCAGCCACCAGTTGGCACACATGTTTGCGGAGCAAGTCATAACGTTCGTCTTCGCGCGCCGCTGCGATCGTTTGCAAAAACTCTGATCCCGGCTCACTCACGGACTGCTGATCCGAGACGAGTTCAGCCAGAAACGGCATGTCTTGCATGCCAGGATGCCTGCCAAGATCTTCCCAGTTGATCTTAAAGGCGCCCACTTGCGCTAAATCGAGACCCCAAAATTGCTCCATTAAAGCAAGCCCTTGTGAAGGTGAAATCGTTCGCATTACACCTGGACTATTTCGCTGGTCATAACGTTTGGCCGCCGCTCCGATTTCGGACCACGGGCCCCAATTGACGCTTAGACCAGGCAAACCCAAACACCTGCGATGGTGCGCAAGAGCGTCGAGAAAAGCGTTGGCGGACGCATGGCTTCCCTGGCCGGGCGAACCCAACATTGAAGCGACTGACGAAAACATGACGAAGAAGTCGAGTGGCACATCGCGCGTCAGACAATGAAGATGCCACGCCCCCGCGACCTTCGGATCCATAACCGCGCGGAACTGTTCCCACCGCGAGTTCATCAACAGACCGTCGTCCAGTGTTCCCGCCGCGTGGATGATCCCACGCAAGGGCAGACACTCGCTTTCGATAGTGCCCAATACGCTTTCTACATCCTGCTGGTGCAACACGTTGGCCCGCAGTGTGAATACCCTGGCGCCCAAAGCCTCAAGTTCAGCCAGAGCTTTGCGAGCGGCAGCGGACGGTTCGTTTCTCCCAACCAGGATTAGTTCCCGCGCGCCACGTTCGACGAGCCATCGAGCTGTGAGCAGGCCAAGGCCGCCGAGGCCGCCGGTGATGAGATAACTCGCGTGAGATCGAAGCGAAACATCCGCACTGCGATTCGGCCTGTTCCCTTCGCCATTCAGCAGCAGGACCACTCTGCCTATGTGCCTGGCCGAAGCCATGAAACGAAATGCCTCGACTGCATCGGCAACGGGAAAGACGGTGAAATTCAAAGGCCGGAAATTCTCCTGCTCGAATTGCGCCATGACCGTAAGGAACGTTGAACGGACGAGTGCGGGGTCGCTGAGCGCCAGTTCACCCAGATCAAAATTGGAGTAAGTGACCTCAGGCTTAACCTCCGCCACCTGATCGATGGTCCAGATGTCTTTCTTGCCGATTTCAACAAAATGACCTGCCGGCTTAAGCGCGGCGAGACTGCCGGCTATGAACTCGCCGGGAAGTGAGTTCAGTACGATGTCGACTCCCTCGCCTTTGGTCCACTCGAGCACTTTTTCGGCAAAATCGAGCGACCGCGAGTTGGCGATGTATTTGACGCCGAGTGAACGCAGGAACTCCCATTTGCCGGGACTCGCCGTGGCGTAGATTTCCGCGCCTGCTTGTAACGCGATCTGAAGAGCCGCCTGGCCCACTCCTCCCGCCGCGTTATGGATCAAAACACGATCATGGGCTGAAATATGCGCAAGGTTGCGGAGCGCGTGTAGGGCGGTCAGGAAAGGCGTGGGAATGGTCGCCGCTTCCTGGTGGCTGAGCCGGGATGGTTTGCGAAACGCAAACAAGGCGGAAGTCGTAACGAAAGAGCTGAAGCTGCCTGAGGCAAAGGCGATTACGTCATCACCTAACTCGAAATTATGTACGCCCTCACCCAAAGCGACGATCCGTCCGACGCACTCACTTCCGAGCGATCCAGCGCCCTCGTACATTCCCATCGCGTTCAGCACGTCCCGGAAGTTCACGCCGGCGGCGAAAGTTTCAATCTCGATCTCGCCAGGCCCGGGCTGGCGCCGTTGCTGAGGTTGCAGAAACAGGTTGTCAAGAACGCCGCGTGATCCTATCGCCAACTGGTAAGGCCGGGCTGAGGTGGGATCAACTGGTTGACTCGCACTTTGAGCAGTTGAGTGGGCATGGACCAGTCGGGCTACGTAACGATCGCCGTTGCGATAAGCTACCTGGGTTTCCCGCGACGTTGAATTTAGCTCTGCCAGCAGCGCTTCAATTTCGTGGTCGCCTTCGGTGTCGAGGTCGACAGTTGCGCAGACGAGGTCGGGATGCTCGAGCGCCAGGACGCTTCTCAAACCATGGACCACTGCCTGTGCGACGCTGATGCCCTTGACGTCGATTGCCTGCGCGTTTCGGGTGACGATCCAGAGAGGCGGTCGAGGCGAACCCGCACTGTCAACTATTGCCTGGATGAGCAGCAACACGCTGCGGCATCCTCGCTCGATCTCCTCTTGCAGTTCATCGAGACTCAATCGTTCGCTTTCCGCGCCGGCGGTTAAATCGAGATTCAGCAGATGAACGACGCCGCGCCATTGGCGTTGTCCATTCAGGGCCTCGCTCAGGATCAGCTCGTAATCCGATTCTTGCCGTGCAACCAGGCAGGATTCTCCCTTCCGGCGCAGCGCCTTTGCGAGGCTCTCACCCACGCCGCCGTTGTCGGCAACGATTAGCCATTGAGCAGCTTCGCGCTTATCCAACGATTTGTGAGCCGGAACGCCTTCGGCGGCGCGTGAAATAATCAGGGCCTCGCTCGAGGTCAGGGTTTGGTCATCGGGAACGACCACCGAATCGGTGAATACTTCGGTCTCGGCAAGGCGAATCCACTCTGAGGCTTCGAGTAAGGGATAACGAGGTCGCAAATCGTGATCGGTGAACCTCCACCATCCTTCCGTAAGTCCGAAGATCAAATCGAGAACGCGATCTCCACGGGTGGGTTCGAGCAGGAGCATCAAACCGCCTGGCGCCAGCAACTGCCGTATGTTTCGCAAACTCTGCCTGATGTCTGCCGTGGCATGAAGAACGTTGGCGGCCACGACAATGTCGTAGCTTTGATCGGCAAATCCCTGGCTGCGTGGATCGCGTTCGATATCCAGCAGGCGGTACTCGATGAAATCGAAGGCGCTGAATCTTCGCGCCGCGGCGGTCGTGAACAGTGGCGAAACATCGGTGAAGGTGTAGCGAGCGTTTGAAAGCTTCTTCAGCAGATAGTTCGCGGTGGCGCCGGTCCCGGCGCCAACCTCGAGGATCCGCACTGGCTGATGGCCGGGAAGCTCTGACAGGCACATCTCAATCGTTTGCGCGATTAGATCATTCATCACGCGCGCGACGGGAGACGCCTCATAGATCTCCGCCAGCCTTGACATCGAGCCGGATGGAAACAGCAACTGTAGTGGGTCGACCTTGCCGCTGAGCACGTCGCTCAGTCTCTCGCCGCATTCGCGCAGCAGCGCGAACTCAAACTTTGCCTCAGGTGATTTTGTTATCAATGCCTCCCAGTGGTCCTGCGGATTACCGCGAGTGGGAACCGTCTTTACCACCCAGCATTCCTCTGCGATCTCGCTTGTCGCCCCCCTGGTAACGCGTTCAAGGATCCCGTCTTCCGCCAACGTTTCGAGCAGTCGCCCGAGCAGTCGACGATGCGATTCGATCGCGCCAAGATCTTTCGCCACTTCCGGCACCGAAAGCTGTTGACCGGCATGCCAGCGCCAGCCCAACTGGTCCAGGGCCTGCAACACGTAATCTCGACTGAGGAGATCAAGGAGCGGAAACAAATCCGCTCGCGCGACGAGATTGTGTTCGCCATACAATCGCGTCATTAACGTTTCAAGGTTTGGTTTTAACCGTTGCGGTGTGGGCAAGCGCGCAAGCGGTAAATGACTTTGTTCCTGAGGCGGAAGCGGCAGGCGTTGCCACCGAACCTGGTAGAGCGATTCGAATGGAATGAGATCCTCTACGATCTTCGATCTTTTTCCAGGTTTCGTTCGGACTAATCTCAGGCCGTCGATCTCGGCCAACGTTTCACCACCAGCACTGAGCAAACAAATGTCGGCAACCAGCAATGCCTTGCCGTTCCGACTCGCCGTGTCACGCAATCTCACGTATGCCCAGAGGCTGGCGCCGCTATTGGCGTAACAGCGGAACTGCTCCAGCCCGATCGGGAGATAACTCTCACTAAGAGCGCGGCCTTTGTCCGCTTTCATTAGAATTGCGCCAACGAGTTGGAAAGCCCCATCAAGCAACGCAGGATGCATGTGATATGAGTCTGCTTCGGGCGCCAACGAATCTGGTAAGACAATCTCTCCGAGTGCTTCTTCACCGTTGCAATAGAGCTGACTGATCGTCTGGAAGCTGGGACCGTAGTCAAAGCCATGATCGGAAAGTTGCTCGTAGCAGAGGGCAGTCGACATCTGTTCGGTCAACCGGTGGCGCAATGCATCCAGCGACAGAGAGCGGGATTGTGCTTGCCGCGCGAGCAAACGTCCCGAGGCATGCAGTTGCCAACGTTTAGAGTCTTGTTCCTCATCGAGACTATAGATTTCGAAACTTCTGCCATCTGCCGTTGACGTCAATACCAGTTGAACCGTCTTCACGCTGTTTGCCGGCAGGATCAAGGTCTCTTTGAATTCCACGTCCTTGACAGCGTATGGGCCGCCCGCGCCGGAGTTGGCAGCGGTCAACGACATCTCGAGATGTGCAGCGGCGGGCATCACGGCTTCGCCGTTGACACGGTGATCGGCAAGATAGGCGGTTTGCGCTGTGCCGATCGACGCTTCGTAGACGACGTCTTCAAGTTTTGGTGACCGCAATTGCGCTCCGAGCAGCGGGTGCTGGTTGGCGTCGCGAACGCGTTTGTAGTGATGCGTGGAGCTTGATTTGGACCAGTAGCGTTGACGTTGGAAGGGATAGGTCGGGAGTGACACCTTGAGCGGGAGTGGTTGAGAGCACAGCTGTGACCAGTCAGGGCGTCCGCCGTGGACGTAAAGCTGGGCCAGCGAGCGCAGGACCTGGGCCTGAGCCGGGCGGTGGCCGTCCAGGGCCGGGAGCGGCGACTCGGAGGCGGGAGAGGCGAAGGGCAAGGGCGGGGAAGTGGCAAGGCCGCTGAAGACGGTCGCCGGGGCCGGAGCGGCGCCGGCAAAGAGCCGGAGCGCGGCGCTCAACTCTGCATGACTGTGGCCCACCACGGCCAGCCGGTGGCGGTAGTGAGCGCGGCCCACGCCGCTGGTGTAGCAGATGGCGGCCAACTCCTGCTCCGGATGGTCTTGCAGATGTTGCGCGAAACGGCCCGCCAACTGCCGCAAGGCGGCCTCGGTTTTGGCCGAGAGCGGCAGCAAATAAGCAGGCGCCGCGGGCCCCGGTTGCGGCGTGGCCGGCGGCGGCGTGGCCTGAGGGGGCGCGGTAAAACTTTCCAGGACCAGGTGCGCATTAGTGCCGCTGATGCCGAAGGAACTGACGCCGGCCAAACGGCGGCCGGAGGGGCGGGCGGGCCAGGGCGTCGGCGTGGTGGGCACCTGCAAGGGCCACTCCGCCCAGGGGACATGGGGCGTGAGTTGCCGCAGATGCAGATGCGGCGGCAGCTCGCCGTGTCCCAGGGCCAGCACCACCTTGATGAGACTGGCGACCCCGGCGGCCGCTTCGAGATGGCCGAGGTTAGTCTTCACCGAGCCGAGCAGTAGCGGTTGGTCCGGCAAGCGTTGGCCAAAGACGGCCGCCAGGGCGCGCAACTCGATCGGGTCGCCGAGCGCGGTGCCGGTGCCGTGGGCCTCCACATAGTCGACCTCGGCGGGGCTGACGCCGGCGCGGGCCAGCGCTTCCGTGATCAGTTCGGCCTGGGCCGGACCATGGGGAACTGTCAAGCCATTGCTGCGCCCGTCGTGGTTGACGGCGGAGCCGCGGATGAGAGCCAGTATCTGGTCGCCGTCGGCGAGCGCCTCGCGCAATCGTTTGAGCACCACCACGCCGCAGCCTTCGCTGCGCACGAAGCCGTCGGCGGCCGCGTCGAAAGTCTTGCATCGCCCATCCGCCGACAGCATCTTTGCCTGGCAGAAACCTATCCCGATTTCCGGTGACATGATGAGGTTTACACCTCCAGCCAGGGCCAGATCAGATTCACCTGCGAGAAGATTCCGGCAGGCCATATGAATTGCGACTAAAGAGGAAGAGCACGCGGTGTCGATCGTCATACTTGGTCCACGCAAATCGAGGAAGTATGAGATCCGGCCGGACAGTGTGCTCGGAGAAGTGCCAGTGCACGAGTAACTGTTTATGACGGTCGCATCGCCGGAATACAGTTCGGCTGTCGTGTAATCAAAAGTGCTTGCTCCGATGAATACCGCGGTCTTGCTCCGCGCCAGATCGTCCGGTGCTATTCCGGCATTTGCCAGCGCGTCCCAATTGACTTCCAACAACAGTCGCTGCTGGGGATCGAGCGAATCAGCTTCACGTGTGGAGATGCCAAAGAAGGAAGCGTCGAACTGATCGATGCCCTTCAAAAACCCGCCCCAACGCGTATACATCTTTCCTTTTGTTTCCGGGCGCGAGTCGAAATACTGACTCAAGCTCCACCGCTCACTCGGCACTTCGTCGATAGCGTCTACGCCATGGCTCAGCAGCCGCCAGAAACTCTCCGCATCGCAGGCCTCACCCGGGAACCTAAGGCCCATGCCGATCACTGCAATCGGTTCGTGTTCGGAAATCGGGAAGGATTCCGCGCGTGCCGGGGCCTGTGATCCACTTTGGCCCATCGCCAGATGGCGCGAGACAGCCGCTATTGTCGGGTAGTCATAGAGTAGGGTTGAGGGGAGCTTACATGCCAGGTAGTTCTCGAGTTGTCCGGACAGATTGATTGTTGCCGCCGAATCCAATCCGTAACTGTCGAATGGTTCATGAATTTCTATTTCCTGTGGATCGATCCGCAAACGCGCGGCGAGACGTCCGATCAACCAGGTTTGAATTGCCGCCTCACTTGGTCGACCGTGTTCACGAACGTTAACGGCGGAGCTGTCGTCCGGGGAACCGGTCAGTATCGTTTGTTCCGCTGCTGCCCGTTTCCAGGTGGCCAACGCGTTGAATTCTCCGGCGAGGAACTTATTACGACAGATGAAGCGCTGTATCTTGCCACTGGACGTTCTGGGCAATGCTCTCGGTTTGAGCAGGATCGCCGCGTAAATTTCCAAACCGTGATGCCTGGTAACATTCGCGCGGATCAGATGCTGAACTTCCTGCGCGTCGAGCTTTCGCAGCGCCGTTCGCTCCACTTCCTGTGCAATGACCAGTTGTTCCTCACCGTCGATATCAATTGAGAATGCGGCGCAACCGTCGATGCTCAGACTCGGGTGACTTCTGGCGACAGTGATTTCAATATCGCTTGGGTAATGGTTATGACCTCTGATGATGATCAGATCTTTCACCCGGCCGGTGACAAAGAGTTCTTCGTTCTTAATGAAGCCGAGGTCCCCGGTGCGTAAGAATGATCCTTCCGCGGTGTCGTCCAAACGGGCCTGAAAGGTGGCGGCAGTTTCTTCTGGACGATTCCAGTAACCCTGAGCCACGTTGTGGCCGGAAACCAGGATCTCACCCACTTCTCCTGGCCGGCACGGAGTTGACGTTCCGCGCTTAACCGTAACCACTCGTACATCGAGATTGGGCTGGCCCGAACTTACTACGGTTACGGTATTCGGCTGTTCGGTGGTTGTTTCGCTGACCTGGTCTTTTCCGAGCGCCTCAGCATCGAGGGTGCAAACGGCGAGCGGCTTGTCTCTTGACTTTGCCGTAACCTTCAACGTCGCTTCGGCAAGTCCATAGCACGGAAGGAAGGCTTCGAAGCGAAACCCGTAGGGCTCAAACGTTCGGGCAAACCGTTCCAGCGTCTCATATCGTATCGGCTCCGCGCCGGTGTAAGCGTGTCTCCAATTGCTCAGATCGAGATCGACGCGTTGCTCCGGCGTAGTTTTACGAACGCATAAATCGTAAGCGAAATTCGGACCGCCGCTCTTTGTAATCCGCCGCCGTGAAATTGCCCTCAACCACCGGATAGGATGTTGCAGGAAGGAAGCCGGTGACATCACGAAGTGCGGAGACCCATGAAACAAGGAATGAAGAATGCAGACAAGACCCATGTCATGGTAGTGAGGCAGCCACGTTAGCGCGGCGCTGTCGCGCGGTTCCTGGAGAGTGAGGTCGATTTGCGCCAGATTATGGAGCGCGTTGCGATGGCTCACGATCACGCCTTTAGGGAATGAAGTCGAACCGGAGGTGTACTGAAGATAAGCGACAGCCTCGCTGTTAATGTCAGGCTGTTTCCACGGCACCAGGTTTGTTCGAGAAAGACTATCGGTGGCCACCCAACTAGTTGGGGGTAAATTCCCAGTCGCCGCGGCGAGTTCTTCCATGTGTGTCAGCGATGACGATACAGTCAACGTCACTGCCGGTTGAGCATCGCGGATAATGCCCTGAAACCTGGCCCATGCAGTGTCCTGCGTGCGTGTGGTCCGCGGTATCGGCAAAGGGACCGCTATCACACCCGCATACAAGCAACCGAAAAAGGCGACGATGAAGTCGAGACCGGCGGGATAGAGCAGTAAGGCACGTTCACCAGGGCTGGTTATCGATTGAAGCAACGCAGCGAGGTTCTGCGCCTCTTGGTCCAGCGCCGCATACGTGAGCGCAACTTCGTCAACCTCACCGTCCTTCAGATGGATGCAGGCATTGTGCTCCGGCTGCGCTGCGGCTCTCGAGCGCAGGACTTCAATCAGGGTGCGATAAGAGATAGAACTCACACTATCTGCCATTTAAATCACAAGTTGCCGGTGTGGGAGTCGCCGTGATCTAACTGTGAGGTGAGAATTGGGGACACGCTTGTCGGTGTGGCGTGTCCTCTTGTCCTAAGCCAAACGCTCTTAGAGTCTGGCTTGCTCGATCTGCCTTTGGCTGAGCTACTGGGCGGCTTGAGCCAGGAGGCGGTCTACTTCGTCGTCAGATAAGTGCTGAATTTTTTCCAGCAATTGATGCGGATCCTGAGTGTCTGTTGGCCTGGGCTGTTCGTCGCGCAGGTTCTCCCAGCCGAGCACTTCAGTGGCCAGATAGTTTGTCAGTGCGTCGGCGTTTGGCGTGTCGAAGATCAAAGTCGACGGCAACTTTTCGCCCAGAGCGATTTGCAACCGATCCCTCAGTTCCAGCGCAGCTAGGGAGTCCATCCCCAGATCGAAGAAGCCCTGTTGTGGATCCAGTGGTTGTTCGTCCTGCCAGTTGAGCACGGCGGCAAGGTGCTGGCGCACGTGTGCCTGCAGCAGTTCATAGCGACTGGGCTCCGGTTCTTTTCTCAGGATCTCGCTTAGGCTCTCTCGCTCCATCACTCCAGCGGCGTCACGCAATTCCGCGAACGACTGCTCAAGACATTCCTGCAAGCGTCGCGCATCAGGCATCGACTGCGCATCGACGGTTAGAAAGAGGTTCACCTTATCGTTGTGTTCGAGTAAGGCACAACTGACGCCGATGCCGTAGGGGATGGTTGGAAATGCGTAAATTCCGAGGGCGCGCCTGCCAAACATGCGTTGCGGCGATCGCAGCGAAGAGACGTTCGTCACAATCACGTTGTAGGGCATCGTGGGACGATTGCGCGCCATGACGGCGGTCCAGAATTGAACCGGCACAGGGAGCTTGCCGAGCACTGTCAGAAATAATCCAGATGCTCGGCCACGCGCATCTCTTTTATCTTCCTCGATCTGGCCACAACGTACCGCAGGCACTCGAGTGGATCATTTAACCTTAGTGGTATATCGATCGGACAAACAGAGGCCAGGTTGGCGGTTTTGTTATTTTGCGCCTTGCGCCGGAGATTGACTGCGAACATCACGCGCAGGTTTCGTCGTCCGATCGGATGTTTATGAAATTCGAGGTAATGCCTGACGCCTCTGGCAAATACTGACAACGTTAGATCGCTCATCGAGCCGCCCTGCGCCGCACGAATCGCCTGAGCTTCAGCCAAAGAAAATTCGCAGTGACACAGGATGCGGTCTCCCGACTGTTTGCGGTTGAACGGCAATGCTCGTCTTCTCTTCGCTATGGCGACTGTTACAAACGATGCATTCCTAACCGATTGGCTCAATCTTGTTCTCCAGGTGGGCATACCGGATCGGAGTGAGGTGTCATTGTGATTGCCCTTCGACACTGCAAGGTCGTCCGATCGGCGAGGGAGGGGCGTCCCAGGGGATTTCACGAGGATATTCACCAACTCCAATGCCTTCGATCCATCGGCCATGGCGTGATGCAGTTTTACTATCACCGCTGAACGGGCGTTGCTAAGACCGTTCACCAGGTACATCTCCCAGAGCGGCTTGTCATAATCCATCACGCCGACAAAGATCTTTGCGGCCAACTCCAGCAATTCGTCGTCGGAGCCATGCGGCGGCGCGGGAACCTCGAAGAGATGACGCTCGAGCCTAAAGAGTGAATCTGGTTCCCAGGTTGGGTGGAGCAAGCGAAAGCGATTGGGACTAATCTTTTGTTTGAATCCGGGCAATTGCTCCAGATTCGCGTTGAGTCCCTCAACCAGCTCTTCGTAAGTTATCTCGCCTTCCAATACGCCAATGAGCAGGTAGTGCATCGGCGCCTGATGCGTCTCGATATAGAGAAAGTTCGCATCCATAGAGGCTAGACGCTGACCTGAAGAGAGACTGGTCATTGGTCGGTAGTGAAACGGGCGCAGTTAGCTGGTTGTTTTTAAGTATGGTTTGAAGAATTCTCTTTATGGGGAACACCACGAGTGCGCCAGAGAACTCCCCTCTGATCCGGGAGTCAGCGTCCCTAAATGAGATCCAGATAATTGAAGCTACAGTCTGGATAGTAGTATAAGTTTGGGACCGGTACAACCTTTTTCAGTGCTGGATAGTGCACGTTTATTTGTCACGATCTCAACGTACCAGGCATGGCGAAGATTCTGGTTACCACTTTTGGAACGACAGGCGACATACTCTCGTGCCTGCGTCTCGCAAATGAATTAGCTCACCGCAACCATAACATCACGCTCGCCCTTAACCCGGGCCAGATCGACCTGGCGCGGCCGTGGGGCTTTCCCGCGATAGCCATCGGCGAATACATAGATCCGAAAACATGGGCCAGCGCCTATGAAAGCGGCACCAGCGAAAATCTCAATACGGCGAGCACCGTGGCGGCGCTGGTTGAGAAGATTTACGCACCGGCCATAGCCGGCACCTATAACCAATTCCTTTCGCTCGTTTCCGAATATGATTTTGTGCTTGCAAACCCATTGGCGCTGTGGGCCGCGCCGGCTTGCAATCATCACGGACTGCCTTACGCGGTCCTGCACATGATGGCGATTGGCATCCCTTCCCGTTCTTATCCACCTGTTCGCTTTCCGAAGCCGCCGTTTTTGAAGACTCTTTACAACCTCACCGCCTGGCAACTCACTCGCCTCACATTATGGCTGGTATACACACGACCGCTAATGCCGGCCTACCGGAAAGTTGGTCTGCAGACGCCGGCTCACCTTTTTCTCGACGACAGTCTCTCTCCTTATTTGAACATCGTCGCCCTGGATCCTCTCTGGTACGCCCCGGGGCTTGATTGGTCGTCGACGATCATCGAAACGGGTTTCATTCGTCCGCATGCCATTGAGGAGCGGAGCGTTCCAGCCGCAGCGGTGAAGTTTGTTCAAGAATCCGATAATGCGCCGTTGCTGGTCTTCGCTTTCGGCAGCATGTTGCACCTGGGAACACAGGTTTCTTATCAACCCTTTGTCGACGTAGCTCGCCGGCATGGTTGTCGGGTGCTGATTGTGGAAGGCTGGGGAGGAGCGTCGCTGGTAAGCGGCGCCGGAGTGCTTTCAGTTTCTTATGTTCCGTACAAATGGTTATTCGATCGTGTTTCGATGGTGGTTCATCATGGCGGCACCGGAACAGTTGCTGACTGTTTATGGTCGAGCGTTCCGCAACTCGTTGTGGCCCACGGATTCGATCAACCGGACAACGGCATACGCGTCGAAGGTTTGGGAGTTGGGAGATGGATGCACTTGAGACATTTCACGCCAGCGTACTTCGACACGGTCCTGGGAGAGATGTTGGCGAGTCTTTCAACCTACAAACAAGCCGCGACGCTGGTGGAAAAGCGGCTCATTCGTGACGGCGTGCAGCGTGCGGCAGATGCGGTCGAACGATGTCTCCCGCCGCCGGAAAAACGAAACTGATTATCAGGTGAACCTGTCAGGTGAACCTTGACGTTGGGGACCGACTGAATAATAATGCGGGCTCCATGGCTCCGCTTTTGCAGAACCATCAACAAGTGACTCAAAGCCGAAAGATCCTGGAGCAGAGCAGTCGGGAAAAACAACCTTACCTGGTCCATATCCTGGAAAAGGACTTCATCGTTTTTCCGCAAGTCTTCTCGCCGAAGTATCTCGGCTCGACAAGCCTGTTCACCAGCAGTATTCCTTTTCGTGCCGGTGAGAGTTTTCTTGAAATCGGATGCGGAACGGGTATTACCGCGGTTATGGCTGCAAAGCACGGGGCGGGCAAAGTTGTCGCCGTTGACATTAATCCGCAGGCCGTGGACAACACGATCGCCAATTCAGAGTTGCACGGCGTAAACGATATTGTCGACGTAAGACTCAGCGATATGTTCAGTGCCATTCAGTTGGGCGAACGCTTCGAGACGATTTATTGGAATATGCCCTTTATCTACGTGGGAAGGGGATACTCATTCCGTAACATGCTGGAGCGGTCGGTTTTTGATCCGGGATACAAATGCACGAAGGACTTCTTGCGCCAGGCGCCGCAGCATCTCAAAGAAGATGGTCGCCTCTTAATTGGATTTAGTGATTTCGGCGACGTGAATAGGTTGATCAGCATGAGCGAGAGCGTTGGCTATTCGTGCAAGGAACTGATGCGTGGCCGGGATCTGGAACGACAGCCAATTACTTTCATTCTTTACGAGCTCACCTCGCCGGGATCTCATTCCAGCGGACAGCACACTGTCTGATCCCTAAGCTTTGATAGCTGGAAAAGGAGTCCAATGGTTCCGAATCAGTGGTATGCCATCCTCGAATCTCCTCGCCTCAAATCAAAACGTCCGGTCGGAATTAAGCGCATGGGAGAACGCCTCGTGCTTTGGCGCGACGCCGACGGCAACGCGGTTTGCATGCCCGATCGCTGTCCCCATCGAGGCACCGCGCTCAGCATCGGAAAGGTCGTCAACGGCACGATAGCCTGCCGCTATCATGGGTTGCGGTACGATTGCCAGGGTGATTGCGTGAGAGTGCCGGCCCAGGGCGAGAACTATCGCATTCCCAAATCACTCAAGGTCAAGCCTTATACGATCAGGGAAGAGAATGGCTTGATCTGGCTATGGTGGGGGGAGGAGCGTGCGGAGCTGCCGGAGATCCCCTGGCTGGACGACATCCCAAGAGATAGCCGTGAGTGTGTCTCCAAAAGTGCGATCTGGCCTTTCAACTATGCACGAATAACGGAGAACCAGTTTGACGTCCAACATTGGGCCTTTCTTCACGGCTCTATCATGGTGGGCGTAGGCGACTACTTCGAGACTTTCAATTGCGAAGTCGACGGCGAGGCCATCCATACCTGGGGGAAATTGCGGCGCGGAGACAAACCTGATCAGAGGGACCTCTGGGACTGGCAAATTTCCATGCGGTTTCCAAATCTGACGATGATTCTGGTTACATCCAAGTTTCGCAGCCTGGCGATCGCCACGCCGATCGATGAAGTAACATCCTGGCTTCACGTTCGTTCTTACCAAACCTACTCCAGGACCTTCCCATTTCGGCAGATGATAGATTCCTACTGCATGAGCTTTCTTTATACAGTGCCTCTTTATCGCCAGGATTTTCCGGTGTGGCAGTCGCAAACTCCGTGGTATACGGACGTCGGAATCTACAAGCTTCTACCTTGCGACGAGGGCATTGCGCGGTACCTCAGCATGCGCAAGAAACTGATCGCGCAGGCCGGGACCGGTCAGGATAAGGAGACCGTAGGCGTGCGAGCGAAAAGCAATGGCGCAAACGGCCATTATCCTGCCGTTCCACAAACTCAGATCCCTGCCAAAGAGCGCCATGCTTACGTTGGCCTGGAGTCACCTTTTGGTCGGGCGAAAGCATGGACCAAGGCGATGGTTACGTATCCCCTTTTGGTGCCGTCTCTATTGCTTACACGGGCGCTGGGCAAGGTCGGCGACAGCAAGCGACATTAAGGATCTAAGGATCCGAGATTAAGGGATTAAGGATTCAAGAGCAGCGCGAGCGCTCTAGCGCACGTGCAGATAGAGTTTTTTGACGTTTTCAAAACTCAGTCCGGGTCGAGGCCAGCCGCAAATCACGGTGAATTGATCGGGCAGTGGAATAAAGCCGGCCTTCAGCAGCGGCAAGGCCGGAAAACAGGGAAGCCGCAGCAGCAACACGAACGCGATTCCCTCCGCGGCCATTTGCGCAATGCAGGCGCGCAGGAGGTTTTTCTGTTCTTCACGCGTAAGTGTGTTAACGACGCACAGATCGATAATTGCCGATTTGACCGTGGTCTCACCAATACAGTCGATCGGATAGTAATTAACAAATCCTTCCACTCGCCCGTGACGCTCGTAGACGATAGTCCGTGGCGAACCTTTATAGTCGAGTTGCAACGCCAGGCGGGTTGGGTTCCAGACGTACGCCAGGTCAATTCCTGTCCCCAGTCCATTAGCTAATTCCAAACAGCGCGGGAGATCCTTCGGATGATAAGGCCGGATGCCTTCGTACACCGCTTCGCGATGCGCTCGCGTCTGAAGCACCCGCAAGAGACTCGTCGCCGGACGCTCAAACCGGGACAGGAAAAGACCCGCACGAAGAGCGTTGACGTCTAATAGCAAACACCAGTAGCCCAGTCCTGTGACCCTGAAGGCGTCCGGTATGCTGCGCCAGAACTCCGACCCGATGGTGCCGTTCAGTCCGAATCCAATTTGAAAGGCCGCCTCGCGATCGAGGTGACGCTGTCTCATCTCCGACACCAGCCTCGACGCAAGATCGCTTCGCCTATAGTCGGGATTTACGGTTAGCCAACTGCTCATCGTGGCGTCGTGTTCTCGATCGTGCAGTCGCAAGCGAAAAGGTTCCGCGAAGAGCGTGCCGACGAGCCGGCCACCGTCATAGGCTGCGAGAAGGTAGTCTCGTTCCAGGACACTATTAAAGACCTGCCATTCGAAGAAGGCTTTGTCCCAGTTGAGTATGAGCCGCCGGCCCGCAAACGTCTTGCGCCAGACGCCGGTGGTGAAGCGGGCCACTTCAGAAATCTCACTCTCGCAAGTGCGAATCTCAATCATGGTTCGTTCTCGGCGAAAGCCGATCGTGCTGAAAAACCGCGGCACACTTTTCGGCCAGCCCTTCGGCTTCAGGTCCAAGCGTGGTCCGGATGTCTTCCATCAATCGCGCTAAATCCTCCGGACTGTCAGAGCCGCTTTTCTGCTCCAATTCCTCGACACTCTCAGCCATGGCTCTCCTGATTCTGCCGGCGATCGGATTGCCGTGTTGGATTTCCCAGTAGACTTCAGGGTTGGCGAGCGAGATTCGCGCCAGGAGAGACATGAGGAGTCGATGAGGCGGCGTCGCCAGTCTCCAGGCGGTTTCAATGTCGTATCCGAGCCTGCTCAGCACAGAACCGAAAACGATTAGGGCGGCGTGAGTTGCGACTTGAGTGAAGGCCGTGATCTCGTCGTGTTCTGCGAGTGTTACGGATATAACGTTTGCTTTCCAGCTTGTCAGTAAGGCCACAAACTTTTGAGTGAGCGGACCGGGAAGCACTTCGATTATCGCGACATTTTGACCATTGAAGTCGAGACTCGGCGAAAACATTGGATTGATGCTCAGGCATTCAATCTCTTTCCCCGCTGCCCCGACCTGAGTGACGTAATTTGCTTTTACTGAGAGTGTGTCGACGAGCAGGGCGCCGCGCGAGATGCTTTTCATGACGTGAGGCAAGGCTGCAACAGCGGCGAATTCCGAGAGGCAGACAATGATGCAATCGGCCTGTTCAATCGCTGCCAGCGCGCGGGCATCAGGAGCTTCGAGATCTGATGAGACGTAGGCCGCGTATGGTCCTTCTTCAATCGCAGCGCGGTCGAGATCTATCCCCGTTATGCTTGCTCCGGTCTTTGAGAGTTTCTTTGCCAGCAAACGCCCAACCTGGCCGTTAGCGCCCAGAATCACAAAACTGGAAAGTCCGTTTGGGAAACCGTTCGGGGATTGATGGCCCGGCTGTTTTACCGTCATTTGCTTGAAGGTGGGCGGTGAATGTCTGAAGTCTCAGGATTTTTCTCGTCGATGATTCGATCTTCGAGACGGCAAGCTTCCGCGATGATCAGATCGTAAATCGCCAGGATGAAATTCTCTTCGATCCCATGCGACGCAGCCAGTCGTTTGGCCCTTTCTTTGACTTGGTGAACTCGTCCAGTCTGCATCATTGGTATGACTGCCTGCCGCTTGTACTCAGCGACTTCCCTGCAGATCTTAAGCCGCTTACCCAGCAGCGCGATCAACTCTGCGTCCAGGAGGTCTATTTCTGCTCTAAAAGTCTCTAACGGATCAGACGACATGTTTTTTCCGTCCGACTATTAATACTTGCTGACAGAAGTGCAACTCCGTTTGTTCGGCTCCGGGAATTGTAGCAGCCCAGGAGAAACCCTCCTCTTCAAGCAAACGGCGCCATTGAAGAGGTGATAACAGCGGATGATCGGGCCGCAGATCGCGATCGCGAAGGTTCCACCACCCTTTCAATAGTCCAAATATGAGATCAACCGCTCGTTGCCGGCTAATGCCTTCCGCCATTACCAATAGTCCACCCGCCGCCAAAAGTTGACACGCGTGCCGGACTGCCTGGCGAACGTCGCCGGCAGCGTGCAGCACGTTAGCGGCCACCACAAGATCGTAATGATGATTTAAAAACCCCTGAGAGGCTGGGGGCTGTTCAATGTCAAGGACCTTATAACGTACGAACGGATACGCGCCGAACTTGCGTCTGCCGTTAACAAGGAACAATTGAGAGACGTCGGAAAACACGTAGTCTGTGCGATCAGGCGGCAGACAGGGCAGCAGAAGAGAAGTAGTCGATCCGGTTCCGGCGCCGATCTCGATCATGCGGAGCTTCCGATCGGGAGGCATCGCACCGATTGCCTTCTCGACCGTCGCTCGAACCATCTGATTGATCAGGCGCGCGGGCGGAGACTCCTGATAGATCTTTTCAACGCTTGCGTCTGATTCCGCGGGGAAGAGGATCTGAAGGGGCTCGATCTCTCCTCGTAAGACGGCGCTCAAGTTCTCTCCGCATCGCGCAAGGATTTGCAACTCGACCGCGCAGGAAGGATACCGCCGCAACAGATCTTCAAGCAGCGGCTGCGGCTCCTGGTTTTGCGGAAAGCCACAGACCTCCAATTCATTTTCCGTCACCCGGCGAAGCACGCCGTCCTCAGTCAGGATCTCGAGGAGGCGCGCCAGCAGGCGTTCATGGGTTTTCACTACTCCGAGTTGTTCGGCGATGAGACTCACCGACAATCTTTGTTCGGTTGAATTGGGCAAGCCAAGTATTTGAAGTGCGCGCGAGACGTAGACAGCACTCAAACGATCGACTTCAGGGACGAGTGTCTTATAGAGTTCAACACCCGTTTGCGCGACGAGACGCTGAAAATCGAGTTCTAAGTGACCGATGAGCTGTGATTGATCGAACGTCTCACTTTTCGGTCGTGCCGGCTCAGATCTCAGCGTCTGCTTCCGATCAGCAGGCTGTAGCAACACACCTTCCGCCTCCAATACCAGGCGTCCATCCGAGTCGAACAGACAAAACTCTCCGGTAACCCGCTTCCCTGACGCGTGATCGATTTCCTGAAGACGAGCGAAGGCCCATAACCGCGCGCCAGGGCGCTGGACAAGACGTATGCGTTGAATCGCGAGCGGCGAATAAGCGCCTTTGTCGAGCTCCACCGGCAGCGCAGCCAGCATGACTTGAAAACAAGCCTCCAGCAGCACGGGATGAATCTGATAGCGAAGCGAGTCTGCTGCCAGCGAGTTGTCGAGACTCAGTAAGGCGAAAGCCTCTCCCGCCTGCGGCCAAAGTCGTTCGATGATCTGAAAGCTGGCGCCATACTCGAGCTTGCGCTCCCGCAAATGGTTGTAATACGACACCGCCTGCAACTCTCCTTCGCATCGTTCCTGCAGCGCTTCGAGTTCCCACTTTTGCGAGACATTTTCCGGCGCGATAACTATTGTGCCGGTTGCGTGAAGAACGCCGGAGTCGTCGAACTCGGTCGTTTCTTCGCAACTGATGATGCTGAAACGCGATCCATCAGAATCGCGGCTGAGCGACACCTGAACGATGGCCGGCTCGTTCGTCAGCGGGAGTTCGGCATTGAGAACCTGCAGGTCTTGAATGAGATGTGGAGGTCCTCCAACCGTTGCTGCCGCGGCCATTGCGATCTCCACGAATGTCATGACGGGCAACCGGCCCACACCTGTCTTTTCTCCGTCTGCCAGGAAGCTCAACTTGTTGAGATCGAGTTCTGCTTCGTAGCGAATTTCTTTGCCCAGAGGCAGACGAAGACGTCGGCCCAACAGTGGGTGCGACTCTGCGTTTGACGGTGCTGCCTGGCGAGGCGGCCCAGCTTGTTCGGGAGCTTTCGACTGGAGCCAGTACGATTGTCTTTGAAAGGGATAAGTCGGGGCCTGAACCCGGCGACGGTTGAAGTCTCTGTCAAAGCCGGCCCAGTCTACGAGAGAGCCTTTCACGTAGAGAGCCGCGAGACTTTCAAGCATCTGTTCGCAATCCGCGGCGCCCCTGCGTAGCGATGACAACCAGATTTCAGCGCCCGCACCAAGACACTGTCGGCCCAATGATTGAAGCGTTGTCCCTGGCCCAATCTCTACAAATGCGTCGATTTTTTCATCTCGAAGCGCCTGCATTCCTTTAGCGAAGAGAACCGGCCTCAGGATGTGATCGCACCAGTAATGAGCGTTGGCGATTCGATCTCCAATCACCTCTCCGGTAACGTTTGAAACCAGCTTGAGTTTGGGTGAGGAGTAAGTGACAGATTGAGCCACTGCCAGAAATTCTGACAGAATCGGCTTCATTAAAGGCGAATGGAATGCGTGTGACACTTTCAGCCGTTGTGCCTCGAGCCCGTTTGCCTCCAACTCCTGCAGCAACCGTCTCAACTCACCTTGCTCTCCGGATACCACAGTATTGCGCTGACCATTCACGGCCGCGATGGCGATTGACGCGCGCCCGTTAATCGCCGCCGATATCACTTCCGACTCAGCGAGCACCGCGATCATGTCACCGCCGGGCGTCAACGACTGCATTAGTCGACCGCGTTCGCCGACAAGGCGCGCCGCATCCGCGACACTAAAGACGCCGGCAACACAGGCGGCGACATACTCGCCGATGCTATGGCCCAGCACGGCTTTTGGAATGATGCCCCATGCAAGCCACAAACTAGCCAGCGCATACTCCAGAGCGAAAAGCGCTGATTGTGTGTAGGCTGTTTCGTTCAGCAGCGATGAACTCTCGGAAGCAGTTCGCGGGTAAACACAGGACAGCAGCGACTTGCCCAGGTAAGGTTGCAGCAGTTCGGCGCAGAGATCGAAGGCATTGCGAAAAAGCTGGAAAAGATTCATAGAGTTGCTGACCCATTCCCTCATACTGCGAGCCTTGCCCGGTAAAGAGAAACGCAACCGCCGGATGCTTGTCACCTGACGCAGGAAAGGAGCCACTCGAGTTTTGTCCGGCTGTGATGGCATCAAGCCGTCGGCGCAATTGATCCGTTGATTCGACGACAAGTCCGAGTCGATGCGAAAAATGGGACCGTCCAACATTGGCTGAGAAAGAGAGATCGGCGAGTGACAAAGACGGATGGTGGTCCAGGAACTGCAGATAGCGACCGGCCAGCGTTAGCAGGGCTGCTTCATTTTTTGCCGACAGCGCAAACAGGTGAGCGGTGCGCTCCATTTCATTCTCACGCGACTGAACAGCCGGTGCTTCGCCGAGTATGACGTGGCAGTTGGTGCCGCCGAAGCCGAAAGAGCTGACGCCTGCCAGATGACGATCAGAGGTGTTCCGCCAGGATCGAAGCTCAGTGGGGATCGAAAAGGGAGTGCCTTCAAGTTCTATCAGCGGATTGAGTTTGTTGAGATGCAGGTGAGGGGGAATTTCATGATGGTGCAAGCTGAGCGCGACTTTGATCAGGCCGGCAATTCCCGCGGCAGCCTCCAGATGTCCGATATTCGTCTTGACCGAACCGATATGACAGGGTTGGCCGTCACGTCCCTCAGAGAGCACTTCGATAAGCGAGTTCACTTCGATCGGATCGCCGAGCGGGGTGCCGGTTCCGTGGGCCTCGACAAATCCGATTTGATTGCAATCGACGCCGGCATTCTCCAGCGCCCGTCTAATGACCGCCCTTTGTGCGGCGCCATTGGGTGCAGTCAATCCGTTGCTGAAACCATCCTGGTTGATCGCCGAGCCGTGAATCACAGCGACTATTGAATCGTTGTCGCGAAGAGCATCGCTGAGTCGTTTCAGTACCACGAGACCGCAACCTTCGCCACGCACGTAGCCGTTAGCGTCAGCGTCGAAGGTCTTGCAGCGGGAATCAGGTGAGAGCATGTGGCCCTTTGAGAAACTGATCGTAAGGTGTGGCGTAAGAATGAGGTTTACACCTCCCGCAAGCGCGAGGTTGCATTCAACCGCGCGTAAGCTGGCGCAGGCGAGATGCACTGCAACCAGCGAGGAGGAGCAGGCTGTGTCTACGGCAAGACTCGGTCCTTTCAAGTCGAAGAAGTAGGAGAGTCGATTGGCTGCGATGCTGTGGGCAATGCCAGTGCTTGAGTAAATGTCTAAGGCAGAATAGTCAGAACATTGGCGCGACCAGTAATCGCTACTGCTAATTCCGAGGAAGACACCGCCTCGCCGGCCGGCCAAAGACTGCGGCGCCTGCCCGGCGTTTTCGAAAGCTTCCCACGCAACTTCCAGCAACAGTCTTTGTTGCGGATCCATGCTTAATGCTTCACGCGCTGAGATGCCAAAGAACTGCGGATCAAACTGATCAACCTGATCCAGGAAACCACCGTGCGCGCCGCCTGTCTTTTCGGCGCCGGTAAGACCACCCGATAAGTCCTCCAACTCCACACGACTGGTGGTAAAGCAGTGATGGCGTCTGTGCCCTCGCGAAGCAATCGCCAAAACGCGTCCAAATCGGCCGCTCCTGGAAAACGGCAACCTATCCCGATGATGGCAATTGGCTCAGGGGCTTCGCTGTTTGAGGCTAATGGATAGTTCAGCGTTACAGCCGAATCGACATGCTCGCCGGCAAGGTATTTTGAAAGGGCGATGATCGTTGGATAGTCGTAGGGGAGCGTGGACGAGAGCGGTCGTTCCAACCACGATTCCAATTCTCCGGTTAGGCCGACGGTCTGTATTGACCCCAGGCCAAACCCGGCAAAGGAACCATTTACGTCAATTGTGGCGGCAGCAACATTAAGACGTTCGGCAATGCGTGTTCGCAACCAGTCTGCAATGAGTTCACTTGAAGGTTTGCCGGGGCTTTCTGCGCCGTCGGTGAGTTCGTGTGCTTCGAGGTGAGCCACTTCCGGCAGTCCATGGGAATGGCGAGAGACCTCCAACCGGAATGGCTGCAACCTGTTCTCGATGAATGCAGCGCGGCAGGCCCGTCGTTGAATCTTGCCGCTCGAGGTCTTTGGGATGCTGCCGGATCTTATTAGGGCAACGGCGTGCGGCTCCAAGGCATGTTTTTCTGCCACCGATTGCCGGATCAGTCTTATGACTTGATCGAGATCGGGCTTCCGGCGATGGTCCATTTCCTGCACGATTACCAGTTGCTCAGTTCCGTCAGCCTCGATTGAAAAACAGGCGCCGGCGGCTCGTCTCAGTGCCGGGTGCGAATTTTCGACTGTCAGCTCGATGTCCTGGGGATAGTGATTAAGTCCTCCAATAATGATCAAATCCTTCAGGCGGCCGGTGACGAACAGCTCGCCATTCTTCATGAAGCCGAGATCACCCGTACGCAGAAAAGGACCCTCGCCGGTGTCGGAAAGATAAGCCTGGAACGCGCTGTTATCTTCCGAACTCCAGTAACCGGAAGCGACGCTGGGACCCGAGACCCAAATCTCTCCAACTTCGTCGGCCTCACACGCAACCAGTCTGGATGGATCGACGATCGCGATCTGTTGCCCTGCTATCGAGGAGCCACAACTCACGATTCTCCGTGCGTTTAAAGCGTCGGCCGCAACAGGCTTCACCCAATGGTTTTCAAGAGCGGAGGCTTGAATGTTCTCGACGACGGGGGGCACGGATTGCAAACCACTCGACACCAAAAGCGTTCCTTCCGCAAGCCCGTAACACGGATAGAAGGATGAGAAGCGGAAACCGTACGGCGCAAACGCGGCCGCAAATCGTTCCATGGTTTCCAGGCGCACGGGCTCTGCCCCAGTAAAGGCAACGGTCCAACTGCTCAGGTCTAACGATGCGCACTCTTCCGGGTTCACTCTTCGCGCGCAGAGATCGTAGGCGAAGTCAGGCCCACCGCTGTGTGTTCCGTTCCAGTCAGAGATTGCCCGCAGCCAGCTCAGAGGGCGCATCAGAAAAGCGGTCGGCGGCATCAATACCGCGGGATGACCGGCGTATAAAGGCTGCAGGACGCCTCCAATCAGACCCATGTCGTGGTAAGGAGGCAGCCAGATGACGGCGACGCTGTCAGGAGTATTGCCGAAGTGGTAATTGATGCCGCTTAAATTGTGAAGCAGGTTGTCGTTGGTGAGCACGACACCTTTCGGATTGCCGGTTGAGCCGGAGGTGTATTGCAGAAAAACGACGTCGCTGCTCTGGATCAGTGGTTGTTTCCAGCCGGCGTCAGACTGCGTTGAAATCTCGTCAGTGGTGATCCACGGCAGAGTTTCCAGCGCAGGATACTCGCGGAACACAGACGCCATTCGCGAAAGAGCGGGTGCAGTTGTGAGAGCGATGGTTGCTCCTGCATCGGCAACAATGCTCTGCACTCGCAGGAGATTGCGGTTCTGTCTTGGCGCGTAGGCAGGCACTGCCACAATGCCCGCGTAAACACATCCAAAGAAAGCCGTGATGTAATCGAGACCGGGGGGATAGAGCAGGAGTGCGCGATCGCCGGCTTTGGCCCGGATCGCGAGGTGCGAAGCAATCGTTCGAGCGCGTCTGTCCAGTTCGGCGTAGGTAAGATCGGCAGACTCCGAATTCACGTCCGACAGAAATCTATACGCAATTCGATCAGGTTCGTGAGCTGCTCGATGCAGGAGGAGTTCCTGAAGTGTGGCGCCGACAAAGGATACCATTGCTTCATTGACTTTTCTTGAAGGGTTTGGTGCGCGCGAGAGATCCAAGCAACAGGGTGCGCGCCTATCTTATGCGAAGGTGGACTCGTTTGTCATGTAAAAGGATTTTAAGGGTGGTGGGTAATAGTGTGTTGTAATTATTGGCTGGCCGCAGCGCGGCCAAATGTTTATAGGTTGGAAGAAAAAGATTACGCGCTCCAGCGGAGCGCGATGTGGCGCTTCAAAACATGGGACTCCTCCGGAGCCCGCAAAAACGGGGGAATGCTAAGAGCTATAAACATTTGGTCCCTCTGGGACCCAACTCCTCAGCAACACACTATTACCCCACTACCGATTTTAAGGGTGGTGTCTTATCTATGAAGCAGTTGACGGTGTCGATTGAAAAAAAAGCAATTGAAAAAAGAGTAAGCTCCGCCACGGCGCCCGACGGCACTGAAGAGTTTTGGTCCAAATAGCGATTTTAAGAACGGTACAACTTTCGGCCGTTCGCGCCGATATACCAAGCGCTGATAGAGCTTCCTCAAATGCTCATCCCTATTAACCGCGGCACGGGTGTCACCTGCTTCATTACCTCAGTTTGAACTTCTTCTCTGTGCAACCCCTGTGGCGGCTTCGACCACGTTTCTGATCGCGCTGATAACCAGCTCGGGGTCGTCAAGCTGGATGAAGTGACTGCTGTCTTTAGCAATCAGGTGGGTGCGGCGTCGAGAGAGACCCGCCAGCTTGAACTGATTCTCGGTCCATGATCGCCTCGTCTCCTCATCATCGTCGTTATCACCGGGCGCGCTGATCACAGCCAGAGGTATGTCGCCGAGATTCCCGGCATTTATCACTTGCCGGTTGTTTTCCTCCCACGCTTCGGCTTCGGCGGCGCCGGTGGCCCACGTTTGAGTTCGATAGTAGAAGCTTCTGTTTGCTGGTCCAACTTCGGCTGGAGCCGAATTCATGATCTTTTCGAAACGAGCTGACAGGCCCAACGTCCCGATCAAGCGGAGCAATGCGATGTCAGCGCCGATCCTGAACAGCTTGAGTTGCATGATTCGCCTGCCGGTCTTCTGAACGTCCGCATATTGATCCTCGTGGATGCTATCAACCAACACTACTCCAGCGACGTCTTGAGGATATTGGCTCGCATAGAGCCGCACGTATAGACCACCCAACGAGTGTCCAACCAATACGAAAGGCCCTTTGATCTCTGCTTTTCGAAGAAGAGTATGCAGCTCAGTGGCGATCTGCCTGCCTGTTCGAGGCCCCGGACCGAGGTCGCTCCAGCCCAGGCCGGCGCGATCGTAAACGCACACCTGGCCGTAGCGTGCCAATTCCGCCTGGATGCGGTTCCACGTCAGCGAATTCCCGTAAGCGCCGGCTTCCGCGATGATTGTTGGATCGTTACCCAGTCTGTTTCCCTGACAGTTGAGGTGCAGCCGGTAACCGCCAATGTCTACCAGCCTGCCTGGCGGAGGATATGTTCGCCGATCTACGGCGGTCGTTATTGATTGGAGAATATGCGCCGCCATTATGATGAAGACCAAACTGATCGCGGCATAGAGCATCCACCTCACCAGTCGCTTTCTTCTCACGCCGTTACCACAGGAAGATCTCGCAGTTTGGTTTCGGGATTTTCGACGACATGCTCGAGCAGCGCCGCTAGTTCTTCCAACATTCGGCGAAATATTTGCAGTATCGGCGATCTCCGTCGAGTATTTGACGCTCAACTTAAAACCTTCTCGTCGTTCGAATACTCTGAACTCGATTCCCGCGTCGGCTGAGCTCGGCGGGATTTCGATGGTCTTTGTCGTCAGGTCGCCGATCTTTTGGACCCCGCCTCTTTGTATGGAAAAGTCGAACAGTATGTGGGGCACCTCAAACACTCTTTGCGGCATCCGGTAGTTCTTCATTCCCGGCAGCAGCGCCTTAATCAACAGGAAGTAGGGAATCTCCTGATGTGCATACGCCCCAAGCGCAACCTCGCGGATTCGTTTCAGAAAAGTTGAAAAAGCCGGGTTACCCGAACAGTCGGTTGTTAACGCGTGAATATTGGCAAACCACCCTATCAGCCCTTGTGTTTCAGGGAGGCTGCGATTGGCCAGTGGTGAGAAAATACTTATTTTTTCCCTGCCCGTGTAACGAAACAATAAAGCCTTCAACGCGCCCAGAAACAACATATACATCGTGACGCCCCGGCTATAGCCAAACTTGATAAGTGATTTTGATAACTCTGAGGAAAAGGTCAGGCTCTCAACTGCCACACTCCGCTGAAAACCAGGTTTCGGGTCCTTTTTAATGAATGGTAAAGTCAATTCGGGGAACAACCCAACGCCCTCGAATTGACGCCGCCAATACTGAATCATCGACTCGAGCGCCTCACCCTGAAACCACTTTCGCTGCCAGGCAGCAAAATCGAGGTACTGAAACGGCAACTCCGGCAATGGGGACCCGGCTCCCGAGGAGTACGAACTATAGAGCGCGGCGAACTCACGCAAGAATATCTGCATGGACCAACCGTCGGCCAGAAGATGATCCACGACGAGGCAGAGCATATGCTCATCCGGCGCGAGTCGTAGCACCGTTGCTCGCAGGAGCGGACCTTCCCCGTGGTAAAAGGGCGTCTGCAACTCTTCGACAAAGAACTGCGAGATCCGGCGCTCCCTGGCTTGCTCATCAAGCTGTTGCAGCTCTATCAAACCCACGGAAAGCGCCACTTCGGATTTGACGTCGACGGAGGGACCGCCGAGAAATCGAGGAGTATCGATCTTCGAGACGCTACTATTGAGTCGGGCCACTGCGGTCTGTATCCAGTCAATAGCGAACAGCTTTCGGAAAAGAGGGAAGAGTCTATTTTGCGAAAGCAAACCGTCGGCAACGGAAAACGTCGATCTCAACACCTCGTGCCGCCGGACGATCTCGTTAAATGCCCGCTCGACTATTGAAAGATCGAGCGGACCTTCGAGGCGCAGCGCCGCGACTAAGTGAAAAGATCGTCTTTCGACGGAGTGAACCTGCTCCCACCACTCGCGAAACAGCCACCCCTCCTGAATAAGAGACAGCGGCAGTCGCGCGTTGCGCGAAGTTCGATCGATACGAGGCGGGCTCGTCCGGCCGGCTTGCATCGCCTGCTCGATGCGCTGCGCAAAACTTCTGACGGTTGAAGCTTCGAACAACGTTCGCAGGGCCACGTCAATATGCAACTCAGGTATCATCTCTCGGGCCAGCGAAAGAAACTTCATCGCCATCAGCGAGTGGCCGCCCAATTCAAAGAAATCATCGTTGGGACCGATATCGTCGACGTCCAGTAACTGCCTCCAAATTCCCAGCAGAGCTCCTTCGATGGGTGTGGCGGGCGCGCCATAATCTTTGTCTGAGTTGAACTCGACATTCGCCCCGTCGGGTAATGCGCGTAAATCCACCTTTCCGTTCGGAGTAAGGGGAATCTTGTCGACAAATACGAAGGCGGACGGAACCATGTAGTCCGGAACGTCCTGTTGCAAATGGCTTCGTAACTCGCGGGCGCTGATCGTCGAGTCTGAATTCAAAACAACGTATGCCACCAACCGGCTTGCGCCAGTGCCGTTCTGCCGCTTTACCACCTTGCACTCGGACACTGCGGCCAATCCTTTAACGATCGTTTCAACTTCGCCCGGCTCCACTCGGAATCCGCGAACTTTGACCTGGTCGTCAGCGCGACCAATGATCTCGGCGTTGCCGTCAGGCAGGTAACGTCCGAGGTCACCGGTTCTGTAGCACCAATCGTTGGGGTTTGCCGTAATGGGATTAAGTAGAAAACGTTCCCTGGTCAGGACTTCATCGTTGAGATACCCCTGGGCCATGTGAGGGCTGCGGAAACATATCTCTCCCAATTCACCACAGCCGCTGAGTTGTTGTGAACGGTTCAAGATCAGGAGCTGAACGTTCGTTATGCCCACGCCCACCGGAAGAGTCGCCTTGAGCGAAGGGCCGGGACTCTCTGTCTTCTCGATTTGCGGAATTACGAAATAACTGAGCGAGCGTTGTGTTTCAGTGGTTCCATACAGGTTAACGCAAGTAGCGGCGGGCGCTAGTTCCTGCAAACGCGAGACATCAGATTTGGTCAAAGTCTCACCAACGAAAAAGGCAAACCGGAGTGATTCAAGTTGAAGTGTCACATCCGCGACGGTGGTGAGGATTTGACTCATCGCGGGTGTCAGGTTGGTGACGCTGATTCTCTCTCCCTGCATCCAGTTCGCAAGGCGGCCGGGTGTCTCGATATCGTTTTGATCGGGAATGCAAAGCTGGCCGCCCAACTGTAGTGGACTAAAAACATCGCGCAGGAGCGGATCGTGAGAGAGACCTGACAGCATACTGAAGCGATCGGTACGGTCGATGCCGAAGGTTTGTCGAAGCCATATCGGAAAATGGGTCAGGGAGTTGTGACGGCCGCAGATTCCCCGCGGCACGCCTGTGGTGCCGGAGGTGAACGTAACGTAAGCCGGGTCGTCCGCTTTTATTTGAACTAGCGGTGTCTCGGCCGAATAATCAGCGACTGTAGCAATGGAACCTATCACCAGATTGCACCGCATTTGTTGTTGGGCGACAAACTCTGCCACTGCGGGAGGCGTCTCTCCGGCAGCCAGGATCTGCACCCAACCCCGGGGCTTCGCTGATTTCAAATGCTCTATCAACCGGAGGCCGGGATAACGTGGATCGAGGATCAGGAAAGCAGCGCCTGCTTTGAGTATTCCCAGCAAGGTCCAAACAAGGGCCGCGGACCGGTGCGCGAAAACCGCAACCACATCGTGTGGCTGGATATCATGGGCGATGAGGCAGTTCGCCAGCCGATTGCTCTGCTCTTCCAGTTCGGCGTAGCTCAAGTCTTCACGTGAGTCGACCACGGCAACTTGATCCGGGTTGAGCCGCGCGTTTGCGGAAAAAATCTCGTGGGCGCATATCTCGGAAGGCGCTTCCAGTTGGCGCACCGGATCGGGCAGGACTTCCGCAAAATTTTTGGTGACTAAAGAGAAGGAATCGATTGAGGCGTCAGGGGTTTTGACAACCTGGCTTAACACCATCTCAAACTGGCCCAACATTTGACTCATTCGTTGCGCGGCGAAAAGATCGCTGTTGTAGACCAGCAGGAGTTCAATTCGTGAATCACGTTCCAGTGCATATAAGGTCAGATCGAACTTTGACCACACCTGAGGAGGATAACAATCCCGAACAGCCAGACCGGGAATTCGAAATTCGCCGTCCTCAAAGTTTTGCATGTTGAATAAGACCTGGAAAACAGGCGAGTAGCTGAGACTTCGTTCGGGCTGCACTTCCGCGATGACTCTCTCGAACGGTAACTCCTGATGGGCAAACGCGCTGAGACAGGTATCGCGCACAAGCTTGAGCGCCCGGTTGAAGTCAGGCTGGCCGGAGAGGTTGGTGCGAAGCGCCAGCATATTCAGAAAACACCCAATCATTGGTTCGAGAGAGGCGTAGCCACGTCCTGAAACCGGGGTCCCAACAACTACGTCCGCCTGACCTGTGTAACGATAGAGCAGTACCTTGAAGGCGGTGAGGAGGACCATGAATGTAGTGGCGCCGCCTCGCACGCTTAGCTGCTTTATAGCATCGGAGAGCTCTTGCGACAGACCGAGCGAATGGCAGGCTCCAGTGCAGAACGTTCTAGCGGCAGTTCGAGAATAATCCGTTGGTAGTTCAAGTAAGGCTGGTGCGCCTTCGAGTTGTCGTTTCCAGTAACTTATCTGGTCGTCGAGAAATTTTCCGCTTAGTCGTTTCTGCTCCCACAACGCAAAGTCGGCATACTGAACCGGCAATTCCTGCAAGGGCGACGGCTCATTTTTGGAATAGGCCGTGTAGAGTTGGTTCAGTTCATTCAGTAGCACACTCCTGGACCAGCCATCGCTGCAAATGTGGTGCATTGTCAGAAACAGCGCATGATCTTCTTCCCCGATTCTCAGCAGTGTGGCGCGAAAAGGCGGTTCGACTTTCAAATCGAAACCGCTCGATGCTTCCAACATGGCTGACTCGCGGGCTCTTAATTCGCGTTCCGCGGGCGGGAGGCCGGAAAGATCGGTGATGGATAAGATCGGTTGGGACTGTGCAGAAACAATCTGTTGCGGCTGTCCGCCGCGCGAGTGAAAGGTCGTGCGTAACGCTTCGTGACGACGAACAATCTCACTGAGGCAGCGCTTCAGAACGGGAATATTCAGACGGCCGCCGATGCGCAGGAATTTCGGAATGTTGTACGCGGGGTTACCCGGTTCCATCTGATCGAGCAGCCAGAGGCGTTGTTGCGCGCAAGTCAGCGGCAACTCCTCGTCCGTCTTCCGGCGCGGAATGATCGGTTCGGCGAGCATCTCGATGCCTTCCGCGAGCAAAAGCTCTTCGAACAAGCGGCGATCCGCCGGACTCAGGTTGTGTAAATTGTTCGGTTGCGCCATCAATGACCTCTTGTTAGGGGTTCGATTGTTTTTCTGACGAGACGCGACGAACTGAGATTCAATCGTGTCTCGGGCTGAGTGATTGACGCTCCCACATCATAACGGTGCTTTCAATCTTGCGCCAGACACACCTCCAGGTTCGTTTGCATGAAAACTGGGTGTGGTAGCCTCTTATCGATACTTTGATCGCTCAATGTCGGGCAGTGGGTCAGTTTGAAGTTTGAGCAACTTACGGCGAAGGCGTTCGCTTCAGCCCGGGTAAGCGTTAGGTATGTGCGGTACTAATCTTTCAGGGTTATAACCGTGTCACTCCTGCTGTTCCTCCCGCTTGAGGTCGGGAAACCGGGCGCCTGGCCGGAGCCGTCGAACTCCATTCCACCCGATGAAGCCCATCATTGCCGCCAGCGTGAAAAACGACATCCAAACGGCGGCCTTTTCGAGTGGCTTCCGTGCGAAGACGATGCTGGTTGGCCGGCGCACAAACGTCAGCATGAACATCGGGGTCGCGGCGTAAACGGCCTCAGAGTCATTCCGTTGCCAATTCGGATGTAAGGTTGTGGCGATAAGAACCGGCACGCTGTTCTCGATTGGACGCGTGGGCCCATCGTAATTAATTTGAATCCGGTTTTGATCGATCTCGCCTTGCACGTTTGCGGGCTCAACGGGAATCTTGTCGCGGTCCAACAGGTTGCGAATCCGGACCCAGACCGCGCGCTCGGAACTCCCTCCGTAACGCCGGCTGGCGCCATAATTCTCCAGCCACGGACCCATCCACTGTTCATTGCGCTCGATGATTGTCGCTTTAGGAAAGTCACTGATCGAAGTTCTGATCCGATTGAATAAGGCGCTGTCGTTTCCGAAAATAATAAGCAGCCGGGTTTGCGCGAATTCTTTCAATTGACGATAGACGAGATCGCAGCGTTCGCAGTCATAAGTCTCCAGAATGATGGCTGAAAACTGATTGAGCTCCTGTAAGCTTCCCAGATTATCCAGATTTGTGGTTGAGGCCCGCGCCAGTAAAACGGCGAACCAGCCATCGGCGAACTGTTCTTCAGCGAACCTGATGTAGTTGTACTCGTTTGCCTGCCGACCTTTAACGGTAAAGCTGGTCACTGCAAGCGCCGGGCGAAAAGCGAGTTGCCTTACCGGCGGGGGCGCTGCATCGCGCAATTGAAAAATGCTCCACGTGCCGAAATCGTATCTGGCGCCGACAGCCGGATCCGGCGCCAATCGTTCTTTGATCTGGTCGGAATTAATGACCAGATAGCGGGCGCCAAGATAGCGTAAACGGTCGAGGTGCTTCGCCAGTGGCTGCTCTGCGAAATCGAGATCGTCGCCGAGCACGGAGCTAAAACCGAAGTTATCGGGATTGTAGGAAATTGCGCCCACTTGCGGGAACATGAAGATCGAATTCGCGGATGCTTCCCGGAAGACTACAGTCAGAGTCTGGTTGCCCTGGGCGCCGAGATAAGAGTTGAGCGCGCGCCCGTCAAAAGAGGCGGAGTCTTGTCGATATTGTTTTGGGATCTCGACCGCATAACGTCCGTCGCGATGATCGCGCCCGAAGCTCAGGATGCTTTCGAGCGTCACCTTGGCTGCGTTTGCCATCGCTTCACCGTTCGCGTGTTCCTCTTTGAGTCTCTCAAAAAGATCTTTGTTGGCGATGTCGGCGGGCCGTTGCTGGACCAGTGTGGCCGAAATTGTTGAAAAATCGTCGGGCGCGGTTGATTTGACGGGAGGGGCAGTGTCGCTGGTGTATCGCGGATAGAAAGCGAGTCTCGACTGATATTCGTTGAATAGTTTTACGCTCGCCTTTTGTGTGAGCCAGTAGTAATAGGGCAGCAGGAACAACAAAATGAGAATGATAATGACGGGCGCTGCTCGGTCGACGATTGGTCTCAGTCGCGGAATGCGTCCAAGCACGAACCTTTTCATTTCATCGTAAAACGTCGTCACGGCGTAGCCGACTGGAATCGCAAGAAAGTAACAGAGTATGGGCGCGAGCCGATTAGCTTGCAGCGGCAGCCAGCGAGGCGCCGCCACCGCCGCAAAGATCAGGATCGCGGCGAGCGCCAGGCACGTCGCGACGTGCACATTGGCGGCGCTGGATCTCTTTCCCAGCCAGCAAACAATGCCTATACCCGCAACGACGAACCAGACAACCATGTACGTGGTAACAATCACAAGCGAGAACGGACGGGTAACAAAATAGTCGTACGTGCCTAACAACGGCACGACCCAAAACAGCGTTAACGCAAGAGAGATGAGCGGAGTGAAAAAGTGCGCCAGCAGGATTCGACGGACATCGGTGCCGGCGTCCTTGCGGGATAGACGAGTCAGATCAAAAACGAGCGTCGCCGCAACGATGATTGTGACGATGAAGACGTTCAGATAATTCCCCAGGACCGCCAGCGCCAGTAGAACGCTCGAAAGGATGAAACGCGATCGGCTGCGGTGTGCCTCGACGTAGACGGCATACCATGCCAGCAGCAACACAAAGCCAAGCGGCTGCGTGTACATCCCGATAGAAAGGGTGCTGAAGTAGTCGAGTCCGGAAGCCCATTTCATTTGACCGGCAAAAACAGGGCTGGCGAGCACAAATGTGCTGTAAAGCACCGACCAAAACGCGATTCGGTCGTCCTTACCGGAGAGTGACCAGGCAAGAAACCAGAGCGCGACCGGAATCAGAAGAAGCGGCAAGGTCACCATCAGCTTGAACGCGGTCAGAAATGAAAAGACCTTTGCGAGCGGCGCAACGCACCAGAAGAAAAGCGGCGGGTAGAAATTCGGAAACGGCATGCCGCCCAGGTGAGCGTTGGTCCAACCAAACGTATCCGGGAATATCGACTGAGCGTAGATTTGGGCGATGCCATAGTGACCGGTTCCGTCCCAAGCGCGCGGCAAGCCGGAACGCCAAATGTCAACCAAACGATCACTGTTGAAAATTATCGGCAGAAGGGTGACGTAAAGGAGGCCGCCGATCGTTCGGTAAGATGATAACTGTAGGACGAGAATCTTGATTTTCCGGACCGTTGGTAAGTAGCTTTCGAGAATCATCGCTCTAAACGCAATTCATCAAGCTGCGCGTCGGGGTGTTCCGACGCTCTGAAGGTCGCGCGAAAGTCTGATTACCGGATCTTCGGTTCAAGTAAAATGACGGCCTGCGTGCTGCTACATGGTATGTGGTCGCGAAATGATTTTCCTGTCGCCGTCATCGATTTTTGAAACAAGTAAAACCCTTCGGAAGAATTATTCCGGCGTAGTTTACCATGGCATGGATTCTTTGGTTCTTATACAACCCGCCAAACTCCACCTCCGCTCATCCCATACGGCGGAGGTACGTGAAACACTCCCCCGCCAGGCGTGTCCACCTTCTTATGAGGAAAAGCGATTGCGAAATGATCCTCTTCTGTCTTGTTGACACCTTGCACTGTCATCACACTACATATGTCACCGGTGATAAGCGCAGTCGCGCGAGACGGCAAGCCGAACTGCACAGGGCGGCGTTTGTTTCGAGACGCCGGATAACCAACGATGAGGTAGTGAAGACCCGGCGTCTTAGGTTTCACAATTGAAACATCTTCAGGGGATGAAAACCAATGTCTCAACTGCAAGTCATTGGCGCAACTTTCGCTTAACCCAATTACCGCGATATCGAGATCAGGCTGGCCCTGCTGATGCTCCCAAGCTCCCCTCAGTTCAATTAGTGCGTGAGTCTTACTTTCCCCGTAAACGAAAAGCGGCACCGGTTCGCCGTTCTCGAACACGCAGTGGGCGGCTGTGATGAGAAACCGATGATGCCTCTTTCGATCTTGGTGGTACTGCGGTTGTCGGTCAGGGCTTGGACCATCAGTGTGTCCGAGCTTGGTGTGTTGCGCTTCCTCCATCCAGTGATGACGCAGCAAGCTCTTGAATTGAGGGTCGAGATCTTTGTCGTCGCGAACGCTGTCGAGATAGTGCTTTTGCGTCATCCACTCGATTCCCAGGATAATGAGTGCCACACCCAGCGGGCTGTGGGATAAGACAGCCTTTCCGATTTCCTCGGGCGGTCCAATCGTTTCGCAGTTCGTGACGAAGCCTGCCTTGAACTCCTCCGCGAACTTCTTGAACAGGTGAATGTGCTTGGCCTCTTCGCTCGCGAACTGCAAGAGCGCGCGGGTGCGATAGTCGTCTTCATTTAGGTGCGGTCGTGCGTGGTCGAGCACGAAGGCAGAATGAACTCCTCGACTACGCCGAAGGTGTAGAGATAGCCGTAGGCACGAATTTGATTCAGCAGGCGAAAGAAGTCTAGCACTTTCAACTATGTTCAGTAAGATCACTGAAGGCCGGTACGCCGCAGACAGTTAATCATTAGTCACTTCAAAAATCGGACCCTCCACCGCTCCACCTCCACTATTTACAACGCCACTTCGCACGCCTTTGGGTAACATTCGCAGGTATCCCCCGCCATAGCGACTGCCAAAACAAAACATTCCCCAAACAACATTTTGTGTTTGCAGATTGCCCTCGTGGTCAGCGTAAAGATAGGGATGACAATCAAGGTATTCCTGGACCACCCAGCCTCCGTCTGTGAGTGCTTCCTGCACGCGCCGGTTCCAATCATCTGCGGGAGTAAAGCTACCGACATACACGTCCTTCCCACCCAATCCGATACCGAGTTTCAGCACCAGTCGATCGCGTGCATCAATCAGGAAGGCTGGAAAAGACACAGTTTGACTCTGGTAGGTGGTCTCACCCTGAATCACGATCCTGCTCCACGGTACGTGGTCATGGATGATCTTGCGCTCGTCGTCTGCGAAAATTTCCGTTTGCTCAAATTCGGAAAGGAGGGCGAGATTGCGTTTGTCGGACATCATCCTCGTGAGTGGCCCGTTGTACAGACAAATCGTCCCTGCCTTATGACACCAGTAAACCTGCTGCGGCAGCATGTTTCCCGAGTAATTTATCAAGGCGTGGATCCTTTGGTCCCCACGATACATACAGCTATTCCTCATCGAAAGGTCGTCTGCCTTAGTGCAAAAAAGGACCATGCCACTTACGTCCGCGTTAGCAACCCGCAAAAACTCGGAGTACGTATCGTTGGCCAGCCTCATACCTTCCGCACCGGGAATCGTGTGCGGCGGACACATGACGGCGACGTTTAGCACTCCGTCAGGACAGAGGCGCTCGGACGATACGTCTTCAACGATGTGCAGGCAGAATGTTTGCAGCGGATCGTGATGAGCGGCGACTATTCCGCGACCGGCGATAAATTCGGAAACGATCGGGTTCGTAAAATACTTCTGCTCCCAGAACCTGCTTTCCCAACCACCAACGTTGGGCGCCATGTTGATTTCACAACACCTGAAACCGGCTGGGCCGTTAATGAAATCACAACGGGCGACCGCCCCCTTGATACCGTTAGGCGGTTCGAGGAGTAGTTTCATCAACAATTCATCACCATATTGATAGAAGTCAGAAAGCCTCTTAGGCTCGTTATTGAAGATCCTTTCCGGAAGACTCTTCGCCAACGCGCAGACGGTCTCAACAGCACGTTTGATCTCTCGTAGCTTTTGGGGCCCTACGAAAGTCGGCCACGTAAGCTGTGTGGTCGGATACGTACGCGTCCAGGGCGGAAGGTCATCAGCGAGGCCGTTTAGTTGCTCGAGACGGTCATCGCTTTCGAGAACATAATCAAGAAACTGCGCGGCGGTTGATGAGAGACCCTGAAAGCACGCTCGTGAGTCGTCCAATGAGGGCATTGATTTTGAGTGCGGCAGCCTGGCGCCGCTTTCATCTTGATGACGCATGAACTTTTGGCGGCTCTGATCGGGGGCATCGAATCAACACAGGGCGCATGATATCGGTTTTCTGGCGCCGACGGAATGTCCATGCGCGATCTCGTGTTTCTCAGCCGTGTCCTGGTTTGACCGGTCGAAGGTGTCTGACCGAGGAGGGGCAGACTCGAAACAAACAACGCACCACCAAATGTGAATTCTCTGGGTAGGAATTCCCAAGCGGTAGATAGTGCTGTAGGGGTGTTCTTTAACGTGTTGGGCCATACCACAGAAGCCGATTCCAACGACACAGAGCACACTCCTAAGAATCTCAGAGAAATGGAAGCCGACGCGAGTTTCAACGATAGTGGTCGGCTAACCAATCAAGTTAACCGAATACCATCATCCTCGGGTGCTGTAAAAAGAAAAACAGCCACCAAAACTGGTGGCTGTAATTCGTGATGGTGCAGCAGTAAGCGCTGCAACTACTGACTACTCATAGAAACCGTCGTCAGAAACCGTGACACTGCCGGTATAATAGCTCCCGTGCGTCGTGCTTCCTGTCTGGTTATTCACTACTTCCCTCCAGACATGAACCTTAACGGCCCGCACCGAGCCGTCCATTAATGCAAACTGGACAACTCCGCTCAGCTGCACGCGCCCCGACCCCTCTTCACCCTTCAACCGCAGGTCGTCGTAATTGACATCGAAGGTGTGACACTCGCCGGGCTCCAGCCTAACGGGAGCGGTCTGCGACGTAAGTCTGCCCAACGCGTCGTAGGTGTAGCCTGTCATACTGACAGGTTCGCTTTCTTCGTTTAAGACGGTGTAGCGCAGTCTATGTTCGGGGAGCAAACCGATTGGAGCGTTGAGCTGCTTCGAACTCTTAGCAGCCAGGATAATCAATCGGTATTTGGAATCTCTTTGTATGGCGTTTCCAGTCTGAGCGTCCTCCTCAAGGACTTCCAGCGAGCCAGCGAAATCCTCCGGATTACTGCGGTTGGCGCCCATCATGACCATTGTCATGAGCAGCTGTTGGCGTCGCGTTTGCGGTTCGCCCTCAGTTTTCAAATCTTTGCGCCAGACATCAGAGGACCGAAATTCTCCCGGCGGTACTTCTATCCATTCCGATTCATAAACGGGAACGGTACTGGAATCGATGCTCCCGTGGGCCAGGTAAAAGCTGAACCTCAGCATGAGATTTCCGCCCGAGTTTTTAGGGTTAGCCATACTAAGGCGAACCCCCTCTCCGGTGGCGATTCCGACAGATGCGTAAGTTACGAACCTCACGCCATCGTCGCCACTCTGTGCTGCGACAGGTTTTAGCCAACCGGCTCCGCATAGAACGGCGAGAGCCACAGCAGTAGTGAGGAACTTTGTGATTGCGTTACGTCTTTTCATGACTTCTCCTTTAATCAATAACTCAATAAGAGCGAGCGCCACATGTGCGCCCGATGTTAAGGCGGAAGCGTGAGGCGAAAACTATCATCGGGGAGTAACTATTTTTACTTTCTTTAGAATCTGAAAGCTGCATACGGGTCTGCACTGTCTAAACTAATCCTTGACGATATTGCGTGGTAACAGCCATTCTGTTCGCCTGCATGCAATATTGGCCAGGCCGGTGTTCCCAACCAGTTCGTAACGATACGCGGTCGCAGGCACGGCGGATTCCCGCGAAGCATTGATGAAGAGCTATGCAGCGATTCGAGAGTGTCTTCATAAGAACGTTCTGTAGTTGTGCGCTATTCGCCGGCGTACTGCTTTTTGGGCAGACCGTGAAGGCGAATGACGGCTACCGGCTCTGGTTGCGCTACGAACAACTTCCGTCGCGATCGGTAAACACGTACCGGCAGCGCATCAAATCGATTGCGGTCCAGGGAAAATCTGCAACCTTCGCGGCCATTCAAGATGAACTGACTCGGGGCTGCGCTGGATTACTCGGAACTCCGGTCATAGTAGAACAGGACCGTGACGACGCTTCGCTCGTCATCGGCCTCCCTGGGACTTCGTCGCTGATTCGCACGCTACGCTGGGACACGGATCTGAAGAGACTTGGCCCAGAAGGGTTTCGCATCCGCACGGTACGACAAGGGAACCGATCCGTTATCGTAATTGCCTCAGCCAGCGATACGGGAGCGCTTTACGGTGCGTTTCATTTCCTGCGGCTGTTGCAAACTGAACAGCCAATCGATCGTTTGCAAATCGATGAGAGGCCCAGGTTGAAACTGCGCGTCTTGAATCACTGGGACAACCTCGACGGATCTATCGAACGAGGTTATGCGGGAAAGTCTTTATGGAAATGGGATGAACTGCCGCAGCGCGTCGATGCGCGACTTGTTGACTATGCCCGAGCCAATGCTTCGATCGGTATCAATGGCGTGGTCCTGAATAGCGTCAACGCCGATTCCAAAATTTTCACGGCAGAATACCTCGATAAAGTTGCAGCAATCGCCAATGTCTTGCGTCCCTATGGAATTCGCGTGTGTTCTCGGCACGGTTTGCCGCGCCGATAGAGTTGGGAAAACTAGCGACTGCTGATCCGCTCGATCCGTCTGTGATCGCGTGGTGGAAGCAGAAGGCAATTGAGATCTACAAAGTGGTCCCCGACTTTGGTGGGTTTCTGGTTAAGGCCAACAGCGAAGGACAACCTGGTCCACGAACGTACAACCGCACTCACGCTGACGGCGCTAACATGTTGGCTGCGGCACTCGCGCCGCATCAGGGCATCGTCATGTGGCGTGCGTTTGTTTACGATATGAAGCCCGGTTATGACAGAGCCGGAGCGGCATACGAGAATCTCCATCCATTCGATGGGAAGTTTGCGCCAAACGTACTGCTCCAGGTGAAGAATGGTCCAATAGATTTCCAGCCGCGAGAACCGTTTCATCCGCTGTTCGGGAGCATGCCACGTACGCAACTGATGCCCGAACTACAGATCACTCAGGAGTATCTGGGCTTCTCCAATCATTTTGTGTTTCTCGCTACGATGTGGCAGGAGTTCCTCAGTTCCGACACGTTTGCAGCCGGACGCGGTTCTACCGTGACTGAAGTGGTGGACGGAACATTGTATCGTCAGCGTTTGACCGGGATCGCCGGAGTCGCAAACACCGGCTCCGATCGTAACTGGACAGGCCATCATCTTGCGCAGGCAAATTGGTACGCTTTCGGCAAGCTCGCCTGGAATCCGAATCTATCGTCTGAACAGATTGCCACAGAATGGACCATGTTGACGCTAACGCACGATTCGGGTGCGGTAGCAACTATTGTCCGCATGATGCTCGAGTCACATGAGGCTGCTGTCAAGTACATGACTCCACTGGGCCTGCATCATTTAATGTGGGGCGGGCACCATTATGGTCCAGCTCCGTGGTGGGACACTGAACCACGTGAGGATTGGAACCCGGTCTATTATCACAAGGCCGATACCTTCGGCGTGGGATTTGATCGGACGAGGAGCGGTAGCAACACGGTCAGCCAGTATCATCCTCCAGTGCGTCACCAGTTCTCAGATTTGAATAGATGTCCCGAAAAATTTCTGTTGTGGTTTCACCACGTGTCCTGGAATCACAAAATGAACTCCGGCCGGAGCCTGTGGGACGAGTTGGCGTTTCACTATCAACGCGGCGTCGATTGGGTGAGATCGACACGCTCTACCTGGGCCAAACTCGGTGGCGCGATTGATCCTGAAAGGCATGCTGCCATTTCCCGGAAGCTGGCTATCCAGGAGCGCGATGCGATCTGGTGGCGTGATGCCTCCCTGCTTTACTTCCAGACGTTTGCAAAACGACCGCTGCCCGGTGGTGTAGAGCCGGCGGCAAAAACACTTGCAGATTACAAGGCGAAAGCTCTGCAATGGTAAACATACATTGGCGGCGCTGAAGTCGGATGTTTTCCAAAAATTTTCATGACTGGATTAGTCGAAGATGAATCGCTTAAAAAAGAACGGCACCATTGCACTTAGCATTACGGTCATCTGCTCAGCGCTCTGTTTGCCTGTTGCACACATGAACTCGCAGGAGAACATTCCGGATTATAAGAATCCGCGTCTTCCAGTTGAACGACGCGTCGCCGATCTTCTTTCCCGGATGACGCTTGAAGAAAAAGTTGCGCAGTTGACTTGTCTTTGGGCAAATCGCCCTCAAGTCAACCCGCAAACAGATTTCGCGACGGACCGCGGCGATTTTTCGCCGAGCAAGGCCGCGGAAGTTATGAAACACGGGATCGGCCAGATTGCGCGCCAGAGAGAACGAAAGGGGCCGCGTGCGGGTGCCATCTTTGCCAACGCAGTTCAGAAATGGTTGATAGAAAACACGCGACTTGGCATTCCGGCGATTCTTCACGATGAGATACTTCACGGACACATGGCTCGGGGCAGTACGAGCTTTCCGCAGCCGATAGCACTTGCCACCACGTGGGACCCGGAATTTATTGCGAAGGTTTTCACGGCAGGCGCATTGGAGACGCGTGCGCGCGGAAGTCATCAGGTGCTTGGACCAAATCTGGACTTAGCCCGGGATGCGCGCTGGGGTCGCACTGAAGAAACCTACGGAGAAGATCCCTATTTCACCTCGCGCATGGCGGTGGCAATTGTAAAGGCATTGCAGGGAGCGGGACCAGGCATTGACGAAAATCACGTCATCGCGACTGCCAAACACTTCACTGCACACGGCCAGCCGGAAAGTGGTACCAACATCGCACCTGCCAATTTTTCAGAACGAACACTGCGCGAATACTTCTTACCCAGCTTTAAAGCCGCGGTGACTGAAGCGGGCATCATGAGCGTGATGCCTTCGTACAACGAAATCGACGGACTACCGTCTCACGCCAATGAATGGCTGCTGCAAAAGCTCCTGCGCGAGGAATGGGGATTCACTGGTACTGTAGTCTCTGATTATTACGCGATTCCACAAATGGTGGATCTGCATCACGTTGCAGCCGATAAAGCGACGGTTGCGAAACTTGCGATCGAAGCCGGTGTTGATACGGAACTTCCTGACCCCGATGCGTTCCCGACACTCGTGCGGTTAGTGAAAGAAGGACAGGTTTCAGAAACGACTATCAATCGGGCAGTCGCGCGAAACTTGCGGGCCAAGTTTCTGCTCGGCTTGTTTGAGAATCCCTATGTTGATGTCGAACGCGCGGTGCGGGTTACGAATTCGAGTGAACATAGAGCCTTGGCGGCTGAAGCGGCGCGAAAATCGATTACTCTTCTGAAAAATCAGAACAACCTGCTGCCGCTGAATCTGAATGCATTGAAGTCTATCGCAGTAATTGGTCCCAATGCCGCACGAGTCCATCTTGGGGGCTACAGCGACGATCCGGAACGCGGTATCAGCGTGCTTCAAGGAATAAAGGACAAGGTCGGTAATAAAGTTAAAGTGGGCTACGCCGAAGGCTGCAAAATAACCAAAGAGGGTGGCGACTGGTTCGCGGACACTGCTCACCTCAGCGATCCGGCAGAGGATCGAAAATTAATTGCCGAAGCTGTGCAAGTTGCAAAAACTGCCGACGTCGCGTTGCTCGTTCTTGGCGGCAACGAGGACACAAACAAGGAAGCGTGGGCTGACAATCATCTGGGCGATCGCGACAGTCTCGAGTTGGTAGGGCGTCAGAATGATCTCGTTAAGGCTGTTTTCGAGACCGGCAAACCCACAGTTGTCTTACTCATTAACAGTGGACCACTTTCCATCAACTACATCGCGGAAAACGTGCCGGCAATTCTTGAAGGATTCTATTTAGGTCAGGAGACGGGCGTCGCCGTCGCCGATGTTCTCTTCGGCGATTATAATCCAGCCGGCAAACTGACCATCAGCTTCCCGCGATCCGTGGGGCAATTGCCGCTCTACTACAACCGGAAACCCACGGCACGTCGCGGCTATCTGTTCGCGAATAAGGAACCTCTGTTTCCGTTCGGATTTGGCCTTAGCTACACGACGTTCGCTTATTCCAATTTGAAAGTTAATCCGGCACGGATTGGAGTGGCTGGGGAAGCGAAGGTTAGTGCAACTGTCACCAACACCGGCAACCGCGCGGGTGACGAGATCGTTCAACTCTACATTCGGGATCTGGTGAGTTCCGTTACGCGGCCCATAATGGAGCTTAAGGATTTCAAGCGAATTTCGCTTGCTCCCGGTGAGAGCAAAACGGTGGAGTTTGTGATCACGCCTGACAAGCTTTCGTTTCTCGATGTGAATATGAAAAGTGTCGTCGAACCGGGTTTGTTCAACATCATGGTCGGAACGAGTTCAGTAAAATATGAGACCATCAAATTCGAAGTTACTGCGAAGTAGTGTAGCTGTTCCGTGTGTGCTTGGCTTGTTTCTCGCCGTATGGCTTTCACCGGCGGCGCAGAAACAGACGAACGCTGAAGGAGGTCTTTAAAGACGACTTTAAGATGGGCGCCGCACTAAACAGAAAGCACTTCTTCGAAGAAGATACGCGCGGCGCTGAAATCGTGAGCACTCAGTTCAACACTATCACTTCCGAAAACGTTTTGAAGTGGGAGATAGTCCATCCCCAGCCGGACAAGTACGACTTCAAAGCTCCAGATCGGTTTGTCGAGTTCGGCGAAAAGCACGAAATGTTCATCGTGGGCCATACTCTTGTTTGGCACAACCAAACACCTGATTGGGTTTTTCAGGATGAAAAAGGAAAGCCGGTAAATCGTGAGACTCTGTTGCGCCGTTTGCGCGAGCACATCTTCACGGTGATTGGTCGTTACCGGGGAAGAATTAAATGCTGGGACGTGGTTAACGAAGCTCTAAATCAGGATGGAACCATGCGCCAGTCGCCGTGGTTGAAAATCATTGGTGCAGATTATCTGGACCAGGCGTTTCGGTTTGCTCACGAAGCGGATCCCAGCGCTGAGCTTTACTACAACGACTACGACCTGGAGTTGCCTGCGAAACGGCGCGGGGCAGTTGCCTTGATTAGAAGACTCAAAGAGAGCGGTGTGCCGATCACGGGTGTCGGTCTGCAGAACCACAATCTTCTTGACTGGCCCTCAGCGGCTGATGAAGACGCCACCATCGAGGCTTTCGCCACGCTCGGTATGAAAATCAGCATTACAGAGCTCGACGTCGACGTGCTTCCACGCACAACGAAACCAGGCGCCGATTACGCCGTAGACGTGGCGCCGACGCCAAAATTGAACCCTTACACCACGAACCTGCCCGATTCAGTTCATTCTGCGTTGGCGCAGCGCTACGCTGATCTGTTTCGTGTTTATTTGAAACATCGTGCGGTGATCGATCGAGTGACTTTCTGGGGAGTCGCGGATGGAGATTCATGGTTGAATGGTTGGCCCATCAAAGGACGAACAAATCATCCGCTGCTGTTCGATCGATTGGGCCAACCGAAGCCCGCATTCTATGCCGTGATCGATGGCGTGCGGTAGAAATTTCCTCGCGCAAAAGGCGCAAACGCGCAAAGATTCAATTCTTGAAAGAGGCTTCTCTTGTGGCTTTCTTTGCGCCTTTGCGCGCGATCTTCTTGTTGACCATGAGAACAACTTTAAAGCCTGCGTCACTGGCATTCCTGATAGTTGCGGCTACCTTCTCGCAATTTCCACGCGGAAACGCGCAGACGCAGTTGGTCCCGCCCTACAAAAATCCGAACCTGCCGATTCAGGCACGCGTCAACGACCTGGTGTCGCGCATGACGCTCGACGAAAAAGTTTCGCAGATGATGAATGCCGCACCGGCCATCGAACGGCTGGGCATTCCTCCATACGACTGGTGGAACGAAGCCTTGCATGGCGTCGCCCGAGCCGGTTACGCAACTGTCTTTCCCCAGGCCATCGGCCTGGCCGCAACCTGGGACACTAAATTGATGTACGAGGTCGCGGACGTCATCTCAACGGAAGCCCGCGCCAAGCATCACGAGTTTGCCCGCAATAATCAACACGGTCGCTATCAAGGACTTACTTTTTGGAGTCCGAACATAAACATCTTTCGTGATCCGCGCTGGGGACGCGGACAGGAAACGTACGGCGAAGATCCCTATCTCACAGCGCGACTCGGCGTTGAGTTCGTCAAGGGACTACAGGGCAATGACCCGCGTTACTTCAAGGTAATTGCGACACCAAAACACTACGCGGTGCACAGTGGACCAGAGCCCGAACGGCACAGTTTTGACGCGAAAGCCGACGAGCGAGATCTGCGGGAAACATATCTGCCGGCGTTCCGGGCCACGATTCTCGAGGGCAAAGCCTATTCGGTCATGTGCGCGTACAACCGAACGAACGGCGAGCCGTGTTGTGCCGACAAGCACCTGATGAGTGATATTTTGCGCGGCGAATGGAGCTTCTCTGGTTACGTTGTCTCTGACTGCGGCGCGATTAGAGATATTTGGGAGGGCCATCACTTTGTCAAAACCGAAGCCGAAGCTTCAGCGATCGCAGTAAAAGCAGGAACGGATCTGACCTGCGGTGGCGAGTATTCGAAGTTATTTGAAGCCCTTCAGCGGGGATTGATTACCGTAGCTGAGATAGATACTGCTCTGAAGCGTCTGATGACCGCACGCTTTCGCCTCGGTATGTTTGATCCACCAGAGATGGTTCCATACGCCCGCATTCCGTTTTCGCAGAACGATACCCCCGAGCACCGCCAACTAGCATTGAGAACTGCACGCGAATCGCTGGTGCTGTTGAAAAATGCGAATCGCACGCTGCCCTTGAAGAAAGACCTGAAAAGCATAGCCGTCATCGGGCCAAATGCAGACGCGCCCGAGGTATTGTGGGGTAACTACAATGGCCGCCCGTCGCGATTGATTACACCACTCGCGGGAATCACAAACGCGGTCTCACCGAATACGAAAGTCACTTACGCGCCTGGCTCCACCCTGGCCGGTGAATCAGTTGTAACGGTTCCTGCATCGGCTTTGACTGTGAACGGCGTCGGTACCGAGCACGGTCTCAAGGCGGAGTATTTCAACAATCAGGAATTTCGTGGTCCGGCAGCAACGGTTCGCACCGACGCGCGTATTGATTTCAATTGGGGACGTTACCAACCTGCACCGCAGGTACGCGAGAACAATTTCTCGGTTCGCTGGACCGGCAAACTGACTGCTGCTGAATCCGGAAAGTACGACCTGGGCTTCACGGCGGACGATGGAGCGCGACTTTATTTTGACGGCCGGCTCCTAATCGATGCCTGGGCCGGCAATCCGAACAAGACCGTTACCAGGGAAGTTACGCTTGAGGCCGGTCGCAGCTACGAGCTGCGTATGGAGTATTTCCAGACTAATCGTGAGGCTGTTGCAAAACTCGTCTGGTCCTATCCGGGTCTCGCGGAAAGACAGATTGAGGAAGCTGTTAGGGCGGCGAACGAGACAGACGCGAGCATTCTCGTGCTGGGTATTTCAGCGGGACTCGAGGGCGAAGAGATGACCGTGAAAGTCGAAGGGTTTCGTGGTGGTGATCGAACCGATATCTCTTTACCAAAAGGGCAGGAAGCATTATTGAAAGCTGTGGTAGCTACCGGCAAGCCGGTCGTGGTGGTGTTACTCAGTGGCAGCGCGCTGGCCGTGAACTGGGCCAACCACAATGCGCCCGCGATTCTCCAGGCCTGGTATCCGGGTGGGGAGGGTGGAACTGCCATCGCCGATGTATTGTTCGGCGATTACAACCCTGCGGGACGATTACCAGTCACGTTTTACAAGTCGGTGGACCAGTTGCCCCCGTTTACTGATTACAGCATGCGCGGCCGTACGTACCGCTACTTCGCAGGAGAGCCACTCTATCCATTTGGATTTGGGTTGAGTTATACCAGGTTTACTTACAGTAATCTCCGGTTGAGTCCCAGGCAGGTTCAGGCTGGTGAAGCGATCAAGGTAAGTGTCGACGTGAGGAACGTTGGCGAAAGGGAAGGCAATGAGGTGGTCCAGTTATATCTCACTGACGTAGCCGCATCTGCGCCGGTGCCGATTCGCACGCTGGTTGGCTTCGATCGTATTTCGCTGCGTCCCGGAGAAAAACGAAACGTGACGTTTACCATCACACCGCGTCAGATGTCGCTTATCGATGAGCGTGGCAAGCGCGTGATTGAACCCGGTGAATTTTTAATCAGCGCAGGTGGCGGTCAGCTTGGTCTACGAGAAAGGTTCGTGGTTTCCGGAAGGAGGATCGAACTTGCAGAACGTTAAGACACAAAATTCAGCCGACACGGCGATTTACGAGATCGGTCGACCTTAAATTCGGTTCAGAAAAGGCTGCAAATGCAATCAGCAAACCTGCGACGCAAGCGTCAATGTAAGTCATCAGCTCCGATTCTTCTGTCGATCATACTTGGCTTGATTCCCGCTGTTTCTCAAGCGCAAGTGCTCGGCGATCCTGTCGATGTCAGTCAGGATTTTCAGAAAATGGAGAACACCTACTTCATCGGTAGTCGGGTTACTTCATTCGACACTTCAACCGGTCAAGGCACTTTGGTATGGGATCGTTACTCGCGGAATACAACGCTGTCGTTCAACAAGATCGATCTCGGGTTTGTGCGTGGACGCGCAACTGAGTTTCCCGGCACAGAATACGATCAGGATCCATCTTTGCCTTTTGCCGTTACCTTCGTCAGTCCGCGCACTGTGCGCCTGCGATTCTCCACCAGGGCAGTTCCGTTGACCGACGGTCAGTCGATGATGCTTACGGGACCCGTCCCAAGAGACGCGTCGTGGAAAGTCGAGCAGAACGACAAAGAAATCGTGTACACGGGCGCCCATGGTCGCGTGCGGATCATTAAGCAGCCATGGCACATAGAGATCTATGATCGACAAGGCCGTTTACTGACGCGCACGCAGAATATCGGTGATCCGGCGACCTTCTTAGCTCCAATTCCGTTTTCGTTTGTTCGTCGCGCAAGCGATCTCACTCGTCGCATTGCCGCCACTTTTGAACTGCAACATGACGAGAAGATATTCGGCTGTGGCGAATCCTTTACCCGATTTAATAAGCGCGGGCAACGCGTTTTGCTCTCTACGCGTGACGGCATGGGGACGCAGAGCGAGTACATGTACAAGCCGATACCTTTCTTTTTGAGCAACAACGGATACGGCATGTTTGTGCACACCAGCGCTCCGCTGACGTTCGACTTTGGCAAATACTTCGATGCGCACAACGTGATCTATTCGGGTGACGAGAACCTCGACATTTTTCTTTTCCTGGGCGAACCGAAAGACATTCTCTCGGAGTACACCGCTTTGACCGGTCGCAGCCCCGTTCCACCGCTTTGGTCGTTTGGCTTCTGGATGAGTCGAATCACTTATAACTCAGAGGACCAGGTGCGGCAGGTGGCCCAGCAATTGAGAACGCATAAAATCCCCTCCGATGTAATTCACCTTGACACCGGCTGGTTCGAAACTGATTGGCGCAGCGACTATCGATTTTCCAGTACACGTTTCCGAGATCCAGCAAAGATGATCGCCGATCTGAAGAATCAGGGTTTTCACATCAGTCTGTGGCAATACACTTACTTCACGAGCAAAAACGAACTGTGGAAAGAGATGGTTACAAAGGGGTACCACGTCAAAAATGAAGGAGGCCAACTACCGTTCGAGGATGCGACGCTCGATATGAGTAACCCTGAGGCCGTCAACTGGTATCAGGGAAAACTCAGAGATTTGCTAAAACTCGGAGTAGGCGCAATTAAGGTCGACTTTGGTGAGGGCGCGCCGCTAACCGGTCAATACAGCTCAGGACAAAGCGGGTGGTACGAACATAACCTGTATCCGTTGCGCTACAACAAAGCCGTCGCCGAGGTTACGAAAGAAATAACCGGTGAGGATGTGATCTGGGCGCGCAGCGCATGGGCCGGCAGTCAACGTTATCCCCTGCATTGGGGTGGCGATGCGGAGAATACCGACTCTGCCATGGCGGCCGAGTTGCGAGGTGGTCTGTCCTTTGGATTGTCCGGCTTCACTTATTGGAGTCACGACGCGGGCGGTTTTGTGCAGCGTGCTCCGCGCGATCTTTACCGCCGCTGGATGGCGTGGGGAGCTTTGACGTCGCACACTCGAGCACATGGCGCGCCGCCCAGAGAACCCTGGGAATACGATGCAGCTCTGACTGAAGACTTCCGCAGGGCGTTGGGATTGCGATACTCGTTGATGCCTTACATCTACGCCCATGCAAAGGACTCCTCGACGCGTGGTTTTCCGATGGTCCGCCCGCTGTTCTTCGAATATCCAAACGATCCCACCTCATGGACCGTCGACGATCAATACATGTTTGGAACCGATTTGCTTGTGGCGCCGATGTTCGACAGTGGCCAGCGGCGCAAAGTTTATCTGCCGCCCGGTGCCTGGATTGATTACCAAAGCGGACGTGTCTATGAAGGTGCAAACTGGCATGACATCCCTGTAGGCCAGATTCCCGTTGTACTGCTGGTTAAGAATCACTCGGTGTTACCACACATCAAGGTGGCGCAAAGCACGAAGGACATGGACTGGGACAACGTTGAATTGCGCGTCTTCAGCACGGGCAACGCTCCTGTTTCCGGTCTGTTTACGCGACCCGGCAGCGACGTGCAAGGGCTGTCACTCGTTTCGCGCGGACGAGGTTTTGCGTTGAAAGAAGATCCCCAGGCCGGAAAAGTAAAATGGGACATTAAGGCGCAGACTCTCGCGCGATAACGCATAGATAACCTGGCAGGGAAATGAAGCAGAAAATAACGCGCCGGAAGTTTCTGTCAGACACAGGTCTCGCGGCAGCGACTCTTCCGCTCGGTTCTTCAGTCGTAAACGCCTTCACGAGTGGCTTACCTGCAGCGAACACCGTCGACCATGAACCGCTCTTGTTGTGGTACGACAAACCGGCAAGCGAGTGGACCGACGCATTGCCCATTGGAAATGGACGTTTAGGAGCAATGATCTTCGGCGGTCCTGCCAGTGAACAAATCCAGCTAAATGAAGACACGCTGTACGCGGGTGCTCCTTACGATCCAAACAATCCCGAAGCGTTGCCGGCCTTGCCGAACGCCAGACGCCTGATCTTCGAAGGCAGATACAAAGAAGCACATGATCTGGTTGGGGCGAAGATGATGGCCCAACCTATCAAGCAGATGCCGTATGAACCGGTAGGCGATCTTAAACTGACATTTCCGGGTCACGAGGAGACCGCTAACTACCGGCGACAGCTTGATCTGAACGCGGCAGTCGCAACGGTGTCTTACAAGGTTGGCGCGATCACTTTCAGACGAGAGGTTTTTGCAAGCCCGGTGGACCAGATCATAATCGTTAGCTTAACTGCCGACGGTCCTGGCCATTTAAACTTTTCCGCGACGCTTGCGACCCCACAGAAGGCAACCGTTTCGACTGAGGGGAAGCGCACGCTCGTAATGAGTGGCGAAAATGGAGAGGCATTTGGAATCAAAGGCGGCTTGAAGTTTGAGGCACGCGTGCTCGTGCTTGCACGCGGCGGCGAATCTGTCGGAGAAAAGGAAAGAATTGTTGTCAGTAACGCGGACTCTGCAGTGCTTTTGATTGCGGCGGCGACCAGCTACCGCAGCTATAAGGACACAACCGGAAACCCTCGTGCTATCACGATCGACCACTTGAGACGGGCCAGCCAAAAGTCTTTGGAGGCTTTACGCGCGGTGCACGTGACCGAACATCAACGTCTATTTCATCGTGTCAAGCTAAACCTGGGAATAACAAAAGCAGCAGAGCTGCCGACTGACCAACGACCAGAACAGTTCCTTCGTGGTTTGGATCCTCATCTTGCGACCGTTTATTTCCAGTACGGCCGCTATCTATTGATTTCATCATCGCGCGCCGGTTCGCAACCCGCCAACCTGCAGGGGATTTGGAATCCGCTGATGACGCCTCCATGGGAAAGCAAATACACCATCAATATCAATACGGAGATGAACTACTGGCCCGCTGAAACAACTAACTTGTCCGAATGTCACGAGCCACTGCTGCGAATGGTGTCGGAGTTGGTTGAGAATGGGACTCGCACGGCGCGCGTTCATTACGGTGCTCGCGGCTGGGTTTGTCATCACAACACGGATCTGTGGAGGCAAACAGCTCCCATCGATGGACCGCTTTGGGGGTTCTGGCCAACCGGCGGTGCATGGCTCTGCACGCACCTGTGGGATCATTACGAATTTACCGGCGACAAAAGTTTTTTGGCGAAGGCCTATCCGGTGATGAAAGGCGCCGCGGAGTTTTTTCTCGACACACTGGTTTCGGAACCAGGACACGGGTGGCTTGTGACGTGTCCTTCGATTTCTCCCGAAAACGAACACCGGAGTGGTGTGGCGATCTGTGCTGGACCAACAATGGATGTTCAGATCATTCGCGATCTGTTCAGTCAGTGCGTGCGGGCAGCGGAAATTCTCGGGATCGATACGAACTTCAGCGCCAGGCTCACAAACGCGCAGAAACGTCTACCGCCGATGCAGATAGGTAAGGCTGGTCAGCTACAGGAATGGCTCGACGACTGGGATTTAGAAGCACCGGAACCTCAACATCGGCACGTATCGCATCTCTACGGCCTTTTCCCCAGCCAACAGATTACACAACGCGGCACTCCGGATCTTTTCCGAGCGGCTAAGAAGAGTTTGGAAATGCGTGGAGATGTGGGAACGGGATGGAGTTTGGCCTGGAAGATCAATTTGTGGGCACGTTTGCGCGACGGCGAGCGTGCGTATTTACTCCTGCAAAAAGCGTTGAGTCCCGTTTACGCGAAACAGTTCCAGGGCGGGGGCGGTGTCTATCGCAATCTCTTCGATGCGCATCCGCCGTTTCAAATAGACGGGAATTTTGGCGCGACATCGGGCATCACTGAGATGCTTCTGCAGAGTCACACCGGGGAGATAGAGCTGTTGCCCGCGCTGCCGGCAGCGTGGCCTACAGGTTCAGTTAAAGGACTGCGAACACGCGGAGGATTTGAAGTCAATCTGGATTGGAAAAATGGAGGGCTGGACCAGGCTACGATACGAAGCATCACAGGGACTGTTTGTCGGGTGCGCTATCGGGAAGAGATGGTTCGCCTTCGTCTCAAGCGCGGCGCTGCCGTCCGATTAAACGCAAACCTCGTCAAGCTGCGTTACTTCTGAAACACTAAATTGTCCACCAGGATCATTCCATGCTGGGGCGTGCACTGATTGCAATAAGCGCTGATACTGACCGCGGTTAACTTTTTCATCACTTCCTTTGTATCGACGCGTTCCTGGACCCATGAAGGTTGCAACAACCCTTTTAAGGGAATTAAGTATGTATTGAGACCGGGCTTGAGCCGCAGCGGCACCTGGGGAAACCCGCTCGTGAGATTGATGCCTTGTCCATGGCTAATAAACTCCACGCGCAGTGAATCGATACCGGTGGCGTAGAGTTGGAGTGACAAGTGTTTGTAGGCGCTTACGTCGTCGGCAACTGATTTCCCGTCCTTCAGCGGATGGCCCTGAATTTCCAGCGTTACGTTCGCCCACTGGTTTGGACCAACAAGACCGAATTCAAAAGACGCAAGATGGTTCTGTGGAGCTTCTTTAAGCACGACTAACTCAGGAGCGCCCGGAGTGGCGTTTGCCAGGCCTTTAAACTTCACCGGGATAGACTCGTGTGCCGTGTAGATCTGGATTAGACCACTGTTATTGCTGATGGCTCGACCGTTCTCAGTCTTCTCAAAATCCGCATAAACAAGTTTGTCGGCCGCCGGCTTTTCGTCTTGAGCCGACGATGAACCAGTGGTCAAAAACAAAAGTAAGAGCGCTGCGGTGGTGAAGGAAGTCGCGAGTTTCATTAAATCTCCTCCCATTGGCCTGATGTTTCTTACTCCGATCTAGGGACTCAGAAGGCGTCAAAAACAGAGCGAATCTGCAGACGCTCCCGGAATTGTTCCAGCGACAGCGGTGCACGCGAACGAAACTCCACTGTGATTTCTCTTCCGGGGGCGAGGTTAAAGTAGTTATCGGAAAAGAATCCGTCGTGTTCCGCGACTGAAAGATAGACCGCCTTCGCGAATTTATCGGTCGACAGTTTGATGCTAAAGCCTCCGTGTGTACGGACTACCTCAGAGGTGATCGTCGGTTTGGAGAATGCCAGTTCTTTGAACGGCGCAAAAAAGTAATCGTGGCTGGAAACGACTTTTCCATTCACGAGCAGTTCACAGTACACGACGGCATCCTTTTCGTTCGTTTGGTCAAGGAGTTCTGTCACTCTCAGATCGAAATACGAACGGCTGGTCAGGGGAGCAAGATTCACGTCTCGAACGAAGTTCTTCAGAACAGTGCCATCGAAGTTCATCACTGTGACTTTGATCTTCGCCGGCAGAGGCTTTGTCTGATCTGATACGACGTAGAGTTTTAGATACCCCTTCTGCACGGTAGGACTAATGAGCAGATCGCTGTAGAACCGGCGCGCGTAGTACTGCAATGCCTTCCAGCGACCAAAGTAATCGATGCTGGACCAGGACGCGACCGGCCAACAATCGTTAATTTGCCAGTAAAGCGAACCCATATTGTGAGGCATAATCCGTCGCAGATGCTCCGCACCAATACGGATGCCTTCAGCTTGCAAAACCTGACTCACATATAAAAACGCTTCGAAGTCTTTTGGCTGAGCGTAGTCGCGCAACATGTACTCTCGGACCAACTGGTTGCCGCGGGGATGCCGCTGGTGCGCAAGCATGACAGGCGATTCGATATCTCGGTCGGACGGAATGGTGAACGACTTCACGGTCTCGATGTCTGGAAACGATTGAAATCCATATTCGCTCATGAATCGAGGCGTCTGTTTTTCATAGTCTGTGAAGGGCTCTGCAAAATGCCAGACTCTCCAGAAATGCACGTCGCCGCTACGAATCGAATCGGGATCGTCGTCGAGTCCACCATGCGGTGAGCTGGGCCAGTAGGGTCTTGACGGATCGAACGACGCGGAAACCTCCTGCAACACGCCCAGAAAAATCTTCTTATAGTCATCCCACAGCGAGGCCGGTAGACTTTGCCGCCAGCCCCAGTTCATCCAACCAGCTTCGATCTCGTTATTTCCCGCCCATAGAACGATACTCGGGTGGTTTCGCAGGCGCTTTACGTTGTCGATCGCTTCTGCGCGAACATTGTCGAGGAACTCCTGATTCGCAGGATACATACTGCAAGCGAACATGAAATCCTGCCAGACCAGTATTCCCATTTCATCACACAGTTCATAAAACTCGTCAGCTTCGTAAATACCGCCGCCCCAGACCCTGAGCATATTCATGTTGCTGTCGCGTACAGATTTGACGAGATGCCGGTATTTTTCTTTAGTTATGCGAGAAGGAAAACTATCAGCCGGAATCCAATTTCCACCTTTTGCAAAGACAGGGACTCCATTGATCACGAACATGAAGCTTTGTCCTGCTTCATCAGGCTGCTGTCTTAGTTCCAAAGTTCGCAGCCCCGTTCGCGTCGTCTTCTCATCCGTTAGTAGTCCGTTTACAAAGCTGCGTGCTCGGAAACTATATAACGGTTGAGCGCCAAGTCCATTGGGCCACCACAACGCCGGCCGCAAGACTTTGAAGTCGAACGAGACTTGATTGGTCCCCTTGTCGAGTTTGGTTTGCAGTTTGCCCGCGACTACTTTGTTCGTGAGATTCTCCAGCACTATCGTCGCTGGACCGGAGCCACTTGCTTCGATCTCGACGTTTGCAGTTAATTCCGCTGCGTCCTGCGAAATGCTTTTGACGACGATTTGGAGGTCATTTACGCGTGCGTGGTCCCACGCCTGCAAAGAAACTGGACGCCAGATTCCACTCGTTACAAAACGCGGCCCCCAATCCCAGCCGTAATGGTATGGAGCCTTTCGCGTGTAAGGTGAAGTCTTTTCTCCCTGATCATTTGGTGCAGGGAGTTGATAGTCTAACTTCGCCATCACCGGCAGGATCTCCTTAACGGGTGATCGAAAAAGAATTCTTAACGTGTTCGCGCCTGCTTTGAGAGCGTGCCTGGCGTCAACTCGCCAGGTGCGAAACATATTGTCCGCATTGAGAAGCAGTTGATCGTTTAGATACACGTCCGCGTAAGTGTCGAGACCCTCGAATACAAGTTCTACATGCTGTCGTTCGATTGTCTGGGCTGTAATCTCGAACGTTGTCTGGTATTCCCAGTCTTTCTTATCGATCCATTGTTGGTTCTTTTCGTTGTCACGATAAAACGGATCATTAATCGACTTGTTTGCCAGCAGATCCGTGTGAACGCAACCCGGAACGGTCGCTTTGTGCCACTCTGGCTTACCGGCTTCACGAAACCGCCATCCACCGTCGATTTGCATAACTATTTTGTCGGTGCGCGAGGCAACGCGAGTTGATTGACCGCTTACTGTAACGACGACAAGGAGAAACAAAATTGGGCAAAGCCACGAGTGTAGTTTTGTGTTCAAGGCTGCACTTCTCCGAAACTTTTATTTTGCTTTCTGAATTGGCGCCTGATAAAAGATGCGCGTGCTGAAGCGAACCCAACGATTGATTACGCTGCTATTAATCGTCGCTATTTTGCCTCATGTGTCAAATGCTGCGACAGGTGCAAAAGCTTTCAGCGGCCCTGAATCGTCTTTGCAGCAGCAGAAACAGTCGCTTCCGGCGGCGCGATTCGGACGTCTGCGTCGCGGGATCAACCTGAGTCATTGGTTTTCACAGGCCGCAAATTATTCGAAAGCGCATCTCGAAACTCATACGACCGCAAAGGACATCGCACTTATTAAATCGATGGGCTTCGACCATGTGCGCCTTCCCGTTGAACCGGCGCCGCTGCTCAACGAAACGCCTGATCCTTCGATTCTCAATACGACCTATCTTCAGTACATCGACAATGCACTCGACATGATTCTGGCCGCGGGTTTGGCCGTCGTCGTCGATATCCATCCCAGTGACGAGTTCAAGCTGAGAATGAACCGAGACGAACGGGGCATTGAAGCGTTTGGAAAATTCTGGCGTTCTTTCGCTGCTCATCTCGCAAAGCGAAGTCCGGACCTCGTTTTTCTCGAGATCATAAATGAACCGATGGTGGAAGACGGTTATCGTTGGTCCGGGATACAGGGCAAACTGATCGCCTCAATTCGAGCCGGTGCACCGAACCATACGATAATCGCCTGCGGTCATCGCTGGTCCGGACTCTACGAGCTGCTTTTTCTCGAGCCGTACTCCGACTCGAATGTAATTTACAACTTTCATTTCTACGAACCGTTTGCATTCACGCACCAGGGTGCAACCTGGGCTGGTCCAAATCTGCCGTTTTACAAGAACGTCCCTTATCCGTCCTCACCCGACGCCGTTAAGCTTTTGCTCGATACCATTCAGGATGAACCAGCTAAGTACAACCTGCTTCGGTATGGTGAAGACAATTGGAACGCAGGCCGAATCGAAAGGGAACTCGGTCTTGCGGCCGCCTGGGCTGCAAGGCATGGTGTCTACATCACGTGTAACGAGTTTGGCGCTTTTCGTAAATTTGCAAAGGCCGAAAATCGAGTTGCCTGGCTTCAGGATATGCGAATCGCTTTAGAGAAGCATCGAATCGGATGGACCATGTGGGACTATGCAGGAAGCTTCGCCGTCGTCAATAAGGTCAACGGTCAGGCGCAACGAGAGCCTGAACTATTGAAAGCCCTCGGGCTACATTAATTCTCGAATTTTATGAACCGAAAACGAAACGTCGTTACCGCCCTTTGTTTGCTCCTTTTTGCAACTTCACTGTGCTTCGCTAATTCCCGCCCCGGAAAAAGAGTTTCGTTCAATCAGAATTGGCGCTTTCAGCTTGGCGACATCTCCAATGGACAGGACGTAGGTTTGAATGACTCTCATTGGCGGAAACTGAACGTTCCGCACGACTGGAGTGTGGAAGGGGAATTCAGTGAAAAACACCCTGCCGGTACAGGTGGCGGTGCATTGCCCGGCGGGCTGGGCTGGTATCGCAAGAGCTTTACTATCCCCGCAACGGCGCAGGGAAAGCAGGTCTTCATTGAGTTTGATGGTGTCTATCGTAACAGTGAGGTTTGGATCAACGGCCACTACCTGGGAAAACGGCCCTACGGGTACAGCTCTTTCGAATACGAGTTGACACAATATTTGAGGCCCGGGACAAACGTTATTGCCGTTAGGGTCGACAACTCACAACAGCCAAATTCACGCTGGTATTCGGGTTCAGGTATCTATCGAAACGTTTGGTTGACCACGGTGGATCGAGTTCACGTCGAACATTGGGGCACGTACGTAACGACGCCCGACGTTACAACTAAAGCGGCCACGGTGCTGATTAAAACCAGGGTAAGTAACAGTGCGGAAAGCACTGCCGCGGTGAACCTTACAACTATTATTAAGGATGCTCGCGGAAGAGAAGTAGCGCGAGGCGTTGAGAAAGGAGTGGCAAAGAAAGATTCGCATGCGGAAGTAAGTCAAACACTGAAAGTTTCAACGCCGATCCTCTGGTCGGATCAGCGTCCGTACCTTTATCAGGTTGTGTCGGAGTTGGACCAAAACGGAAGAATTGTTGATCGCTACGAGACGCCACTCGGCATCCGCACATTTCACTTCGATCTCAATAAAGGATTCATCCTTAACGGCAAACCTTTGAAGATACGCGGCGTGTGTAATCATCACGATCTGGGTTCTCTGGGGGCGGCAATCAACACCCGCGCACTCGAGCGCCAGCTCGAGATGTTGAAGGCCATGGGCGTTAACGGACTTCGTACTTCGCACAACCCTCCGGCTCCGGAACTGCTGGATCTGACGGACAAGATGGGGTTCATCGTGATGGACGAAGCTTTTGATGTTTGGAAGAAAGAGAAGACAAAGTTTGATTACCACCTCGATTGGGATGAGTGGCACAAACGCGATCTGGAAGACATGGTGCTGCGCGATAGAAATCATCCGAGCATTTTCTTATGGAGTATCGGCAACGAAGTGGTCGAGCAATGGGGTGGAAATCCTGAAGCGGGCATTATCTCCAAAGAGCTAACAGGTATCGTGCGCAATCTGGACAGAAGTCGGCCGATCACGGCAGCGTGCAATTTTGTAAACGAGCAGAACACACTGATCACTGCTGGTGATCTCGATATCATCGGCACGAATTACGACCACAATAAAATCCCGAACTTTCAGAAGATGTTCCCGGGACGCTTAATAATCGGAACGGAGACAACCTCCGCCCTCGCGACCCGTGGAAGTTATGACATGCCATCAGACCAAATTCGCCGCTGGCCCAGGAAATGGGACGAAGTTTTTAAAGACGGGAATGCTGACTATTCGTGTTCTTCTTACGACAATTGCAGCGCGCCCTGGGGTTCGACGCACGAAGAGACCTGGAAAATCGTTAAGAAGCACGACTTTTTCTCCGGCATGTTCATCTGGACCGGCTGGGACTACATCGGAGAACCGACCCCGTATCCATGGCCGGCAGTTACTTCTTATTTCGGAATCATCGATCTCGCTGGTTTTCCAAAAGACGCGTACTACATGTACCAGAGCGAATGGACCGACAAACCGGTGTTGCACCTATTCCCACATTGGAATTGGAAGCAGGGCGACAAAGTAGATGTGGTTACGTATTTCAACGCCGACGAAGTTGAGCTGTTTCTAAACGGTCGCTCTAAGGGTACAAAACGAAAGCAGGGCGATGACTTGCATGTGTTTTGGCGACTCACGTACGAGCCTGGTGTGTTGAAAGCTGTCTCGCGAAAAAATGGCCGGGTAGTGCTCACGCGAGAAGTGCGGACGGCTGAAGAACCGGCAAGAATTGTTTTGATTCCAGATCGCCAGACGATCAAAGCTGACGGTGAGGACCTCGCGTTTGTAACTGTGAAAGTAGTCGATAGAAATGGAACGCTTGTGCCGGCAGCTGATAACCTCCTTAAATTCGAACTAAGTGGAGAGGCGTCAATTGCCGGTGTTGACAACGGAAACCAGATCAGTCACGAATCCTTTAAGGGAAATCAACGCAGAGCCTTCCACGGAATGGCGCTGGCGATTATTCAATCAAAACAAAAGCAGGGCCGGATTCTTCTGAAAGCAAGTTCACCCAATCTGGTTTCCGGTTCGCTTGTCATCAACACTCGTTGAGTCGCTGCAGTAGTGGTGCAGTGGGACGAACACGTTGCGACGCATAAATCTAAAAACAGCGAATGTTGCGCGCGCGGATACGATTCGCTACATAAATCGTCAAATCGTGCTCAACTTCATACGTGAGAAGGAGCCGATCTCACGTGCCGAAATCTCTTACGAAACGGCGCTGCAGCGCTCCACGGTTTCGCTCATTGTCGAAGAGCTGCTGAAGAGAGGATTGATCTACGAGGTCGAAGGTGAATCGACGGGAGGCCGCCCGCCCAGTCTACTTCGCCTGCGAGCGGCCGGTTATATGGCGATCGCCGTGGATCTGGGTACTGCCCACACGACGATCGCCGTCGCTGACCTTGTCGGCCGAATTATCGATAGGGAGCTGTTTGACACTGATCCCGACGCAGCAACCAACTTTCACCGAATAGTTTCCTCGGTAAAGAAATTCGTCAACATTTACGCCAACATTGAAGGCATCGGCGTCAGCGTACCTGGTCTGGTTGAGCCTGATACGGGCACTGTGATCTTCATTCCGCACTTTAAATGGCGCAATTGGTCGTTAGCGTCCGATCTGCGCGAAGCTACAAAACTGCCAGTGACGGTTGATAACGATGCGAACGCGGCAGCACTGGCTGAATTATGGCTGGGCCGACCCGAAATCCGTGATGTGCGTGACTTTATTCTGGTCCTTGTTGAGGAAGGGCTGGGCACTGGAATCATATTCGATGGTCAGGTTTATCAGGGAGTAGCTGGAGCGGCAGGTGAATTTGGCCACATGACGATCGGAAAGGGCGCGCCAGTAGCATGTGCGGCGGGAACTGAAGAGTGTTGGGAAGCGTTTGCTTCCGAGCGCGCGGCACTTGCTCGTTACAGGCAGCGGCGAGCTGACTTGGCAAATGCCGACATGACGTTCAGCAGGCTGATAGACAACGCATTCGACAAAGACGAAGCTGCGAAGGATGCGCTAATCGAGACAGCCCGTTACCTCGGCCTGGGAATTTCAAATCTCACGAAAGGGTTAAGCCCTGAAGCCGTGATCCTGGCTGGCGACATCGCCCGGGCTTGGCCTCTCATTGCCGACGAACTGCGCGCTACACTGGCGGCGAATACGATTTGCAGTGGTTTGCCTACGACTCCTGTTTTTGCCTCGACACTTGGACCGGACACCCGTTTGATGGGTGCGCTCAGTTTAGTACTTGCCGGCAAATTCGCCTCAGTCGTGCCGGCATAGGATTCAAATTTTCGGAGAGTTCCCCAAAAATCCCAATCACGAGATGTCGAAGTGGCGGTGGGTCCGCCCTGGCCTTCTGCAATTGGCTTGGATTTTTTGCATAGCCAGTGCGGGAAGAGGATTGGATTGGTCTCGGCATTCTCGTTGCGTGGGGCAGTTTGGGACTGCAACTCCGTTCCATCAATCAATTAGTGCTTAAAAGAAAACTGGGTAGCTAGAAGAAAACCCTTGACAAAGAGTTCAGCTGGTTGTAGTAAGGCTTTTGTCCGGTCGTACAACAAACCCCTTAATCGAACTCTATACAGTTTTGCATTGATAACCCCTGCCGTTTGAGAAAGAAACAGGACTTGCGAACTTCTTTCTTAAAGTTCGTCAAACTTCTTTCGCTGTTTGCACCGCAGAATTCGAAGTAATGTTCAAGCCCTGAGTCGTCAGGTATCTGAGAAACTTCGCTCCACCGGAGGAGAGTATGACTCTACCAACCATGCGCCGGATCTACGCACCGCTAGTCCTTTCAGCGTTTGTATTTTCTTTTGCCCTGCTTGCGGGTGTACAGCCTGCACTCGCTCAGTCTACCGGTAGCGCGACATTACGCGGCACGGTGACAGATCCACAGGGAGCGATAGTTCGTGATGCAACCGTTACGCTGATAAACGAGCGGACTAAGGACGAACGCAAAGCAAAAACCGGGGACGACGGCAGCTATACTTTCAGTGCTGTCCCACCAAGCACGTACACCCTTAGAGCCGAAGGCACGGGCTTCAAAACCAGCCAGCAATCAGGTCTCACCGTAGAGACAAGCAGTACACGCGCTGTTGATATAACCATGGAGGTTGGAGCGCCGACTGAAACCGTCACTGTAAATGCAGGAGCGGAGCAACTTCGGACCGAAACGGGAGCCCAGGAAAACACGATCACAGCAAAACAGATCGATGACCTGTCGATCATCAGTCGCAGCGCACTCGAACTGTTGCGCATTCTGCCGGGCGTGGTTGCTCCGGATAATACCGCGCTTGAGAGTATTGCCTTTGGCGGTGGTGCAAACCGAAATGCTGATTATCACGTCAACGGTTTGCGCGGTGAGCAAAACAACGTGACCATTGACGGGTCGCGTATGATCGATATCGGCGCGAATAACGGAACCGTCATCACCGCAAACCCCGACATGATCCAAGAGGTTAAGGTTCAGACCAGCAATTACGCGGCCGAACATGGCAGCAGCGCCGTGCAGATTAGCGCGACGACAAAAGGCGGCAGCAGCGACTTCCACGGTTCAGTCTACGACTATCTGCGCAACCATAGATTCCAGGCTAATGATCGCTCTAACAGCATCAATAATGTGGAACGACCGAAGAGTAAGTACAACTACCCCGGTGGCAACATAGGGGGACCGGTTCTCTTTCCGGGGACTAACTTCAATCGTAACCGCGATAAGTTGTTCTTCTTTGTTGGCTACGAGCGCTACTACCAGCAAGTTGACGAGGGCTCTAATAAGTTTATCGTTCCTACGCTGAAACAGCGGCAGGGAGACTTCAGTGAGTTTACAGGTGTCACTGTTCCGGCCGGCTGCACGGTTGGTGGCGTGCTGGGCAACAACAATGATAATAGCGATGTTGCCCCGGGCGGCAATATCGCGCCGTGCGCACACCCGTTTGGCAAGGCGCTCTTAAACCTGTTTCCCGCACCAAATTTGGACGCGGCGCCCGGCCAGCAAAATTACGTTTACAGCGTGCTGAGGCCGAACAATAGGAACCAGTTCACCTCTCGTTTTGACTACTCCATCAGCGAAAAGACGAAACTATATGTGCGGTTTGCCCGCGAGTACGAAGAGCAGGGTTTCCCGCGTGGGCTGTGGTGGGATTCGTCCAATTATGAACTCCCCGGCAAGCTCACAAGTAAGAACCTGGGTCGCTCCGTGGTGGTGAATCTGACTAACATCATTAGTCCCACCATGACGAATGAAATTCTATTCAGCGCCAGCAAGCTAAAATTGAATTACGACTTTGCCGAGCCCGACAAAGTTTCATTCGCAGGGCTGGGACTGGATAAGGTCGGTTTCTTCCCAAACAGCAATCCCTACGTTCCGCTAAGCGTCTTGACCTGGGGCTCCGGCGACTTCCACAGTGGCTATGGTTTCCCGATCTCAGCGTGGAACGACAGCTTCGCAATCACTGACAACGTGGTGAAGGTCCATAATACGCACACGTGGAAATTCGGTGCGTTCATCGAACAGGCGAACAAACGACAGCAGTCGAATAGTGATACCAATATAGTGGTCGGACAATGGGGCCAAACAAACTCCACCGGTAACAACTTTGGTGATCTGTTTGTTGGAAAACCGCTTCAATTCGCGCAGGGGACCGACCGCCCGCTTGATAACTTCCGGTACTACAACTACGAATTTTACGTGCAGGATAGTTGGAAAGTCCGTCCGAACTTTACTCTCGAAGCAGGACTTCGCTTTGCCTACCTGCCCCAGAACTTTGAGCGAAAAGGACTCGGTGTCCTGTTTGATCCGTCCGCATATGTGCCCGGACAAGGAGTCTTTATCAACGGCGATCGCACCCGACCAAACGGCTTTAAGTTGGCCTCGAGGGATGAGATTCCAAAAGGCGTTCTTCCCAACGTACCGGTGCAGTGGATGCCGCGATTGAACTTCGCGTGGGATGTCGGCGGCAAGGGCGATCTCGTAATCAGAGCCGGTGGGGGACTGTTCTACAATCGCGTTCAGGGCAATTATGATTATTACTCCAGCGGAGAGTTGCCGAACACCTATCGAGCGAGTGTTGATACTCCATGGGGTGCTGCGAACGGTAATGGATTGACGTTTAGCGATCTAGCTAACATTGACCCTTTCAACACGATCTCAAACGTCGACATTAACTCTCGCGATCTCACTTCAAATGAGATTCCCAGAGTGGCCAATATGAGCTTCACGATCGAAAAGAGGCTGCCCTTTGACAATATATTGTCGGTGGCGTATGTCAGCACTCAAGGCAGGCACCTGCCGCAGCGACGCAACATCAACATAGTTCCGCTCGGTAGACTCTCTAGCGGAATCATACCGTTGAGCTCAGCCGTAGACGTAACAAACGACGGAGTAACAACGTCAGTCACCCAACTTGATTTAAGCTCGCCAGTGCAGCGAGCTGGACTTGATCCCGCTGCGTTAAGAGGGTTCAGGCCGTTCTCCGCTTACAACTCGGTCGGTGTTTATCAATTTACCGGCACCTCCACTTACCACTCACTACAGGCAACGCTAAGCCACAACGGAAGAAATCTTCAGTACTTTGCCACGTATACTTTCGGCAAAGCACTTGGAACCGTGGCTACGAATGAGAGTGATGGATCAGCATGGGCCGACCCGATCGATACGCGCAACAGAAGCTATGGAGTTCTTCCATTCGATCGAACCCACGTGTTCAATCTTTCTTACAACTGGACTTTGCCAAAACTGGCGCGCGGTAGTTTCAGTAACGTCGTCACGCGGGGGGTATTGAATGGTTGGCAACTGTCTGGGATAACGACCATTCAGAGCGGAATCCCAATTCGCCTGAGATTCACTGGCGACATTGCAACGGCCGGTCAGGCCCTTGCCTGGTATGGGTCGGACGCGTTTAATGGCACCAACGCGGGTGCAAGCCTGGGTGCGATCACGCCGGTCTACCTTGGCAATCCGCAAGTCGGCGGCACTGCCTTAGGGGCTAAGGCATACGATCTTAGCAAGCTTGCAATTCCGGGATTTCCCAATACTGGACCAGCGCAGCCCCCGTTTTATATCCGCACTCCGGGTCGAAGCAACTTTGACCTCTCGTTCTTCAAGAACTTCAGCATCAGTGAGTCGAAGAAGATTCAGTTCCGGACCGGACTCTTTAACATATTCAATCAAGCGTATCCGACGCTGATCAATGTTACTTCCACTAACCTGAGTGGAAGTGACATCTTCCTGGCGTTGGACACCGTTTGCTTGCGGCGGGTCAATGTTGCCAATGGGAATGGCACCAACGTTTCCAATCCCTGCGATCCGACGGGTGGGTTCCGCTTCACCGACGGTCGTGCTGCCATAAATGGTGAACCGGCAGACCGAAGCGACACGCTCAATAATTTCGGTAAAATCGTCAATAAACATGGCCGGCGAATCGTGGAGTTTGCATTGAAGTTTACGTTCTAAGTCGCCGATCAATTTATCCACAGATTACACGGATTTGTTTGAGCAATCCGTGTAATCTGTGGATTGTTATTTTGGGCCTGATTTATGACGCAAGGTATTCGCACTGTTGTTGGATTGGCTCTGGGGTTGGTCCTGAGTGCGAGCGTGCAAGCACAGGACGTTGAACCCAGATACAAGACCGCAGATACGAATAATGCAGTGATCCGTGGACGCGTCACGCTTCCGTCCGGATTTGCCGCAGAAGGCTACGCCAGGATTACTTTACGAAACCAGCAGAGCGTTCTCTCCACTCTTTACACCAACAACAGCGGTGAGTTTCAAATCAGAAATCTGAGTGAAGGCATCTACTTCGTGCAAGCCGAACTCTCACGCGACGACTTTGAGCCAGTTGTGAAGAAGGTTGAGCTCGGCCGTGGATTAATGGTTGATTTGACCCTGGAGCTTAGAGAAAAGAAGTCCCACGCACTCACCCGCCGCACCAAGGTCGTTTCTGCCGCTGAGTTACGCCAGGTGGTGCCGTCCGGCGCCAAAAAGCAGTACGAACTCGGATTGAAGTTCGTGAGCAAAGGCAACTTTCAACAGGCGGCTACGCACTTTCAGGAAGCAGTCTCAATCTATCCTGAGTATTTGGCTGCACGTAATGATCTCGGTGCGCAATATCTGAAGCTGAAACGGCTTGACGAAGCGCAGAAACAGTTTGAGTCTGTGCTTCGCGATGATCCTAAGAACTTCAACGCGAAGTTCAATATGGGCCTGGTTCAGATCGAACAACTACATTACGGGGAAGCGATTTCGCTGTTGAACGAGGCGGTTGCCATCGACAGTACGCGGCCGGTAGCACGGCTGTGGATTGGAATAGCGAAACTGGAGATGGGTAATCTGGATACTGCCGAAGCCGATTTGACGCGCGCCTTGATAATGGGCGGAGCAGAATGTGTCGCCGCGCATTACCACCTGGCTCGTATATTCATCAACCGAGGCGATGTAACAGAAGCTGCCCGCTCAGTTCAAACCTATATTCAACTGGCGCCGAGGGGTGAATATGTGAAGGAAGCGAAAGAGCTGGCTCGCCAGATTGAAAAAAAGAAATAGCCGCCAAAAACAAAAAGCACAAACGATTCGGAAAATCTGTTTGTGTTTTGGTCCTCTTTGTGGCTTCTCCTTAGATCACGGCCCAAGAATAAATTCTGTGGCACGACTCACGTTGTTGTAACCATCGCTCACGGTTACCCTCAACTCGAACACGCCGGCCGGAAACTTATCAAGCGGGAAGGAACTGGCATACTTTATTTGACCACGTTCGTCCGCAGCGGGGAGTTCGCCGGATGTTTTACCAACCTGACGATTATTCTGGCGAATTTCCAAGGTCACCTGCATAGGTTTCGTCGCGCCCTTTGCGGGCCAGGCCGTAAAGAAAAAAGCGAGCTGTTTTGTCGTCTGCCGATCGATCCGCTCACCGAGATTGGGATAAACGAGTAGTTCTCCAAAGCGGAGCGGCCGATCATGTTTTTGCTCCTCCGGAGTAAGACGCTCGGCTCGTTTCAGCACGGCCACGCTGCTAAGTCGCGGTTTGGTTTCCTCAATGGTTGAAATCTCCAGGGGAGTGGCACTGACGTTCACACCGCCAGTCGCTGCGTCGTAGGCAATAAGTTGCACCCTGTAACGGCCTGGTGGCAGTTGTACTTCTCGATAGAAAAGGACGTTTCCTTTTTTGGCTGCCTCCGCTTTCTGAATAGCTCCAGTTAAAGCATAGTGTTGGCTCAGCTTTTGAATCACTCGCTCGGATTCGTCCCTTACCAGGGCCACAATTGAAAAGTCGGTCTGATAGTCTTTGTTATCGCTGCTGGTGGCGAACTTAAATGCTGCCATCTGGGCTTCAGCAAGAATCAGTGTTAACCCGTCTTTGCCCGTGGGATAAGCAAGTGCAGTGCTGTGCAGAGAGTTTTGAGTTGAGCCAACCTTCCAGTTTCGGGCGGCGGCGATCGCCGGCGCTTCGTAATCGAGTAACGGAAGTTGGCCCACGGATTCTACGGCGTAGTAGCCTTTGCGCGACTGAACCTCGACACTGGGACGCGCCACTTTCACACTTATTCCCCGGAACCGGCCATCATAATCCTTGTTTTGGGGCACATAAGTGAGAAAGTAGTATCCATTCATATCATCGTCGATGCGACGCAGTCCTGATACTAAATCGTTGGTGTCGTGAATCAGAAAGCCGCCTGTTTGATCCGACAGCGAGCCCAGCCCGCTCCGCGGATCGAAGCGCAGCAGATCTTCATTTCGCTCGAGCGATCTCATGTAGGGACCGGTGGCAGCTCTATCATTGCCACGAGCTTGCTGCTGCATGCTGGCTGCCGCTATCGAGTTGATCTCACGTGCGGCTTCAGCAGTTCCGCTTTCGATACGTAAACCAGCGGCGTCGATCGAGTAGATACTTACATTCGCCCGGTTTGCAGCGTTGATTACCGATGGAAATTTTTGCTGCACGGCCGGCGGCAACTTCAAACCTTCCGAAAAGAAGATAATGGTCTTTCGTCCCGGAAGATTCTGCATCGGGCTAATCACCGCCAAAAGGCTGTTGATTGTTGCAAATCCCTCCTGGTCACGCTCCAGGCGTTCGTAGTGATCCAGCATCTGGCTCTGCATCTCGAGCAACTTTTGTTCGGTGGCCGCCTGGCCCGCCGCTGCACCCGCCGCGGACGCACCGGCGCTATCCTGGGCCGCACCGGCAGCCGAAGCTGTTGCCAGAGACGATGATATTTGCTGGTCCAGGGAGATGTTACGCTCCGCATTCCCGCGAATTTTCGCAGCGCCTGATGCATATGTGGACGTCGCCGCTCCTGTAGCTCGCTCGACGGCGTCTGTAATTAGCTGTGTATTATCGGTGAAAGTCTGAACAGTACGAAGTGTTTGATCAATTCCAAAGACACCGGTAAAACCGCCTGCTGCCATCCCTTCCTGTGCATACGCGAAACCAGCTTTTTGGGCGAGCGCTCGAGCTTCAGGTGAGAGTCGATCAAAGACTAGCGCCGTAACTGTTGGAGTAGATCGTCTTACAGGGACTGGGATCGATGTTGTTGAGGCCGCCTTATTACTCTCATCCTTTGCTTCTGATCTATCCGGCGCGCCTTCTCTGAGGATGAGACGAAACGACTCGATTTTCTGTGGCACTCCATCTTCGAAGATCTCAAAATCTGTCGCTTTCAGATCTCTGATTGGCCGTCCTTTTTTATCCTTAACAACAACATCCAACTTCACTTCATTACTTCGAACACGAACCACGTCGTCCTGTTCCTGGGAGCCGGCGGTTTGGCTGCATACCGAACACGGCGAGGAGCCAATAGCGATCGCCAGTAGGATGGTCAGAAAAGGCTTCATTACATTCTGCTTCAGCGTCCGAGAGACTAGTTGATTAAGTTGTGGAGTATAGTTGCATCCGCTGTCGAACTCCAGCCTTAGCTCTACAAAGTAGTGTCTTGTGTGAGGTCTCTGTGCTTGCATAGAGTAAATCGAAATCAGGACTACTCAAGTGTTTCCTGCTTGGAAAGAGCGAAACCGACTGTTGTATACTCTCAAACGATCTTAGGTTCGCTCCGGATTTCTTAAATGCCAATCAAAAAACGGCGTAGAGCTGTTGCAGTAATTTCGCTCTTTGTTTGGGGAGCAGTGTTTGCCGGCCAGGTCTTGCCACAGAATTCCTCAGACGCTGTAGAGCGGGAATTTGAGCGGGCTACTCAGTTGCACCAAAGCGGAGATTTGCAGGGTGCTGTGCGCGCCTACCTTGCTATTCTGGCCACGCATCCGGCGAGAATCGATGTGCGGTCAAACCTGGGAGCTGCATATTCCGCCCTGGGTCGGTACCAGGAAGCAATTGAGCAGTACAAGCAAGCTCTCAATGTCGACGCTGCGAATTACGCAATTCGCTTCAATCTTGCTTTGGCCTATTACAAAGCGGCCTGGTTCTCCGAGGCGATGGGTGAATTGGAACGGTTTCTTGCCGCGTCACCGTCGACGAGTGCTCAAGCGGCAAATGCGCGATTGGTGCTGGCCGATTGCCAGCTTAGGCTGGGCCGATACAAAAATGTTATCCAGGCACTTTCGCCGTTGGCCCAGACCGATCCATCGAATCGCACAGTCGCTTATCTACTCGGTAGCGCTCTTATTGGAGACGGTCAACTGGATAAAGGCCAGGAGATCATTGACCGTTTGTTTCGCCACGAAGATTCTGCCGAAGCGCACCTCTTGATGGCTTCCGTTCTCTTGCTGGCCGATGATGCTCAAGCCGCGCTTAAAGAAGTTCAGCGCGCAATAGAGCTTAACCCAGGGCTTCCAGCCCTTCAGGCCTGGCACGGTCGCGTTTTAATGCGACTTGGTGATACGGAGAAAGCGAAAATCGCTTTCAAGAGTGAATTAGCGAGCAACGCAAACGACTTTGACGCCAATCTTTACATGGGAATACTGCTTCGGCAGGATAAACAGGTTGATGAAGCTCTCGGCTATTTGCGGCGTGCGATTCAATTGCGTCCGCGAGAACAATACGCCCATTATCACCTCGCCGCAGTCTACGCATTGGCCGGCAAGCCGCATGACGCGCTTCCACTGCTCGAAGGTGTTTTGAAAGAGCATTCGGATTTTGTCGAAGCCCGGGTGTTGTTGGCATCAGTCTATTACCGCCTCAATCGAAAAGCGGATGGAGATCGGCAAAAAGCTCTTATTCAAAAGTCGAATGCAGAGCAACAGGCCAAACAACCGGGTGCACAGGCCGGAGCGGATCAGGTTCCTCCTCCGAAACCGCAACCGAGTATCAACAACACGAAACCACCGCAATGGCGCTAGGGTGCTTGTGACTATTGGAAACCGCCTGTACTGGACCTTAATCGTAGTGGCTGCGTTGCTCATGTCCTCAACGCCTGGCTACGCGCAATCGACCCGGAAAGCAAGACCCAAACCGGCAACTGCGCAAAGTCAACCTGGACCCGACGCCGATTTTGAGCGGCTTGTAAAGCTCGCGGACGAAGCGCGGTTATCGGAACGCTTCAGTGAGGCAGTCTCACTCTATGGTGAAGCTTTAAAACTTCGGCCAAAATGGCCCGATGGCTGGTGGTATGTCGGGGCAATCTTTTATCAAGAGGATTTGTATCCGCAGGCTCGCGACGCGTTTCAGAATCTCGTGGCGCTCGACGCCGGCAGAGGGCCAGCCTGGGCAATGCTCGGTCTTTGTCTATTTCAAACGGGGGAGTACGAGCGGGCGGTAATTTCGTTGCAACGCGGACGGTCGTTAGGTATCAATGACGATTCCGAGCTGGCAGCCGTTGTTCGTTATCACACGGCAGTTCTTTATATCCGTTTCGAACATTTCGAGAATGCCTACGACATTCTCAGTGAGTTCATGCGCGTTGGAAACGAGAGTCAGAAAGTCGTAGAAGCTTTCGGCTTGACGATGTTGAGAATGCCCTTTTTGCCCAAAGAGATCCCTCCTGCCGAAAGAGAAAAAGTGCTTGTCGCTGGTCAGGCGGGATTTAACATGGCAGCTCGTCGCCAGGACCAGGCTCGTTCCGCTTTTGAGAAGCTGTTGGCTCGATATCCAAACGATCCAAACGTTCATTACGGATTCGGAGTTTTCATGCTGTCGCAGGATGCGGACATTGCACTTAAAGAGTTTAAGCGGGAGTTGGAAGATCTCACCGTCTCATTTTCCGTCAATGGTGCAGATGGCTTTTGAGTATCTGAAGCGAGATCAACAAAACGATGCATTGCCTTTAGCTGAAAAGGCCGTGCAACTTGCGCCCAAGTTATACGCTGCGCGGAACGTGCTGGGACGAGTGCTGCTTGACCTCGGACAAATTGACAGAGCGATTAAAGAATTAGAGGAAGGAGTTAAACTCGCGCCTACCAGTCCGGAAATGCACTATGCTCTCGCTCGCGCTTACACTCGTGGCGGCCGCAAGCAAGAGGCGGCTCGCGAGCGCGAGATCTTCAAAAAGCTCCAGGAAGAATATAACCAGAAGCGCCAGGTTCAGAGTTCCGAAGTTGCTCCTAACCAAAAGCAGGAAAAGCCTAATCCCCGGTAAGCCAATTGAAACAAAGTCTGTTGTCTAAAATTGTTACTTCCTCGCTCGGATAATGCGAATGAGGACGAATTAGAGAATGAGTCAACCTGTCAAACAGTATTCACTGATTGTGGTGGCCATCGCATTGAGCCTTCTTACCCTGATGATAGTGATCTGGGCGCCGCTCCCTGCCAGCGGTCAGATCAGTTCCATACAGCGATGGAATCCAAGGAAGGTTCCGGCAAACGCTGTCTTCATGGGCGATAAAGTCTGTGGCGAATGTCATAAGAAGATGGTCGCCTCGCATGGCGAGAGCGCAATGGCGATCGCTATGGAGCCAATCGCCACGTCTAAAGTGTTGAGCGGCCATCCTCAGTTGACAATGCGCGTCGGTCCTTATTCTTATGAGATCAAGCGTAACGGCCAACAGAGCTTTTATTCAGTGACTGACGGAAAAGACACCATCTCTTTGCCGATAGCTTATGCCTTCGGACAAGGCAAGATGGGCCAAACATATCTTCTTCAGCGCGACGGAAAGTTTTATGAGAGTCTGGTAAGTTTTTACAACGAACCGAAGGGACTCGATTTTACTATCGGTGCACCGCGAACGATTCCACCGTCGCTCACAGAAGCGGTTGGCCGTCTGCTGCCGGATCACGAGGTCGCCAATTGCTTCAGTTGCCATGCGACGGGTGCCGTTAGTGGCTCCCAGCTTCAGCTTGAAAAATTTGTTCATGGCGTGCGCTGCGAAAGTTGTCATGGTCCAGGTGACCGCCACGTTACGGCTATCAAGGAAGGGGAATCGGGTTCGAAGCTTATCTTCAATCCAGGCCGGCTGAGTGGCGATGAGTTAACGCAACAGTTTTGCGCATCGTGCCACCGTGGCAGCGACGAATTCTCATTGCTGAAAAGCATGGAAATCAACAACGTTCGTTTTCAGCCCTATCGCATTTTCCACAGCAAGTGTTATTCGGACGATCGCAACATCAGCTGTACGGCATGTCATAACCCGCACGAGCCACTAAAAGAAAATAATGCGGCCTATTACGATACCAAGTGTTTGGCGTGTCATTCTCTGAAAGGAAAGCCAGTAGCAGCGGGTGGTCCATCAAGCTGTCCGGTGGCCGTGAAAGATTGCACGTCCTGCCACATGCCAAAAATTGAAGTGAAGGCTGCGCACTTCAAATTCACCGACCACTATATTCGGGTTGTAAAACCTGGAGAAAAGTTCCCGAATTGATAGCGCGAACGCGCACCACGAACGCATGAAGTATTGTTGCCTGGCTACAGTTCTCGCGTTGATTTTCGGCAGCGGTTGGTTTCAATCGCCTTCAGCACAGCCGAGCCTGAGCATAGTTCCTGCGGTCTCGCCAGTAACCTTTTCCGAAGTACCAACAACCGAAAGCAAAATTAACTGGGTTCACGATAATGGCCGGTCAGAGTCGCGACACCTGCCGGAAACGTGTGGTGGCGGCGGTCTCTTCTTCGACTTCGATAACGATGGGTGGATGGATATTTATCTCGTCAACAGTGGTCCATCTGATTTTTACACTCCCAAAACGCCGATAAAGAACGCACTGTATCGTAATAACGGTGACGGAACTTTCGTTGACGTCACAGACAAGGCTGGAGTCGCCTGCGGTCAAATGGGTCACTTCGGAATGGGCGCGGCGGCTGCGGATTATGACGGCGATGGTTGGCAGGACTTGTACGTAACTAACTATGGGACCAACGTCCTCTTTCACAATAACGGCAATGGCACTTTTACGAACGTAACGGACAAGGCCGGAGTGGCAGCACCGAACTGGTCAACCTGTGCGACCTGGTTTGACTACGACAACGATAGCAAGCTCGATCTCTTTGTCTCCAGTTTTGTTCAGTACAGTGGCACCGGCACGATATTCTGTGGCGACAACCGCGTCGGCCGTCGCTACTATTGCGTTCCTCGCATATTTAAACCTCGACCCAGTTTTTTATTTCACAACGAGGGAGGGGGCAGGTTTTTCGACGTGAGTAAAGATTCCGGGATCGCCGCCTCGCTGGGCAAATCCTTCGGATCAGTTGCTACCGACGTAAACAACGATGGCTTGATGGATCTCTTCGTCGCGAACGATACCCTCGAGAACTTCCTTTTTGTAAACAAAGGTAAAGGAAAGTTCGAGGAGGTTGGCTTAATGGCGGGTGTCGCTTACAGCGATTCAGGTGCGCCCCGATCGGGAATGGGTGTCGATGCAACTGATTTTGATGGCGACGGATGGCAGGACTTATTCGTGGCCAATATCGACCAGGAACTATTCAGTTTGTACCAGAATCAGAAAGACCTGACATTTATAGATCGGCCGGGAGAAATTGGACCAGCCACGCGTCTACTCAGCGGTTGGGGGTTGCGGTTCTTTGACTATGATAACGACGGTGATCCTGATCTGATGTTGGCGAACGGCCATCCGGACGATATGGTCCAAATTCAATCACTGAAAGTTAAGTACAAGGAGCCGTTGTTGATGTTTGAGAACGTCAACGGAACGTACAAGCACGTCACTTCGGTTTCGGGTGCGGTTTTCAATAAGGACTTTCCTGCGCGAGGCTTATCCGTTGGCGATTACGACAATGATGGAGATATCAACGTTCTGGTTATCAACAATGGCGAAGCCCCGGTTCTGCTGAGAAACGAAGGTGGAAACCGGAATAACTGGGTTGGCCTGCAGTTAGTTGCCACTCGCAGCAACTCTGGAGCCGTCGGCGCAATCATCACGTGGGAAGTAGGCGGCGTAAAATATAAACGATTGAAAACCGCTGGAGGCAGCTATCTTTCTTCGCACGATCCTCGCGAGGTTCTTGGCGTGGGTGCGGCGACAAAAATCGATAGCATTGAGATCAAATGGCCCAGTGGGCGAGTTGATAAGGTAACTAATCCGCCTCTCCGCAAATACATGAAGATTGTCGAGGGCGGAGCCCAGCCGGCTAAGTCAGCTACAAATTAACAGCGGCCCCCTTCTTCTCTGTACAACCTCGGTGCGTTGCTATGAACGGGCAAATTAATCTCGTAATAGCTTTGCTGATCTGCGTCGTTGCGCTGGCGCTCGTCAACGTTCCCTCACCCATGCAGGCGGAAGCTTCATATTCCGCGCAGCATCCTTTTCAAAATCCCGATCTTCCCATTGAACAGAGAATCGATAACATTCTTTCGTTGATGACAATCGATGAGAAGATTGAATGTCTCGACACCAACCCAAGCGTGCCGCGTCTAGGTATCAAAGGCAGTGGCCATGTTGAAGGTATCCATGGATTGACTCAGGGCGGCCCGGGAAAATGGGGTCGGCCCCTCACAATTCCGACCACGACCTTTCCTCAGGGAATCGGACTTGGAGAAACCTGGGACACCGAACTATTGAGACAGGCTGGAGAAGTCGAGGGTTACGAAGCTCGTTACGTCCTTCAAAGTCCCAAATACAATCAGGGCGGAATCGTAATCAGATCGCCCAACGCAGATCTCGGCGGGATCCACGCTGGGGCAGAACTGAAGAGTGCTACGGCGAAGACGCGTACTTCAATGGCGCGATGGTCGTTGCCTTTACCAAAGGCTTGCAAGGTAATCATCCCAAATACTGGCAATCCGCTGCCCTGATGAAGCACTTTCTCGCCAACAGCAACGAGAACGATCGAGACAAATCAAGCTCCGATTTTGATGAGCGACTTTTTCATGAGTACTACGCGTTGCCGTTTCAAATGGGCGTAATCGAGGGTGGCTCACGCGCATACATGGCTGCTTACAACGCGGTCAATGGTGTGCCGATGACTATCAATCCAGTCATGCAAAAAGTTACGCGGGATCAATGGGGTCAGGACGGAATCATTTGTACAGATGCGGGAGCAATGCGCAATCTCGTCACTGCACATAAGTACTATCCGGATTTCGAGACCGCTGCCGCAGCGTGTGTTAAAGCGGGCATTGGCCAGTTTCTCGATGATTATCGCGACGCCGTCAGGGGCGCGTTGAAGAAGAACCTGCTTACTGAAGTCGATATTGATCGCGCTTTGCGAGGGAATTTCAAGGTTATGATTCGCCTTGGCTTACTAGACCCTCCTTCCCGTGTGCCTTATTCGTCCATCGGACAAGAGTCCAACGATCCCTGGCTTACGGATAAACACAAAGCACTGGCATTGCTCGCCACGCAGAAATCGATCATCCTCTTGAAAAATTCCGCCAACCTTCTGCCGCTGGATAAGAGATCGCTGAAATCGATAGCCGTGATTGGACCACGTGCGGGTGAGGTTTTACTGGATTGGTACAGTGGTACTCCTCCTTACACCGTTGCGCCGCTCGAAGGAATCAAAAGCATGGTTGGCGACTCAGTCAAAGTAAGCCATGCTGCGAACAATGATGCGAATGCCGCTGTAAAAATTGCGCGGGAGTCCGACGTGGCGATAGTCTGCGTTGGTAATCATCCGAATGGCGGCTTCGACAACGCCTGGGCGAAAGTCTCTGTGCCGAGTGAAGGACGTGAAGCAGTGGATCGGCAGTCGATCACGCTGGAACAGGAAGAGTTAATCAAGGCCGTATTTCAGGCGAACCCCAGGACGATTGTGGTGCTCGTCTCGAGCTTTCCTTACGCCATCAATTGGACGCAGGACAACGTGTCCGCGATTCTTCACATGGCGCTGAATAGTCAGGAAGAAGGCAGAGCCTTAGCAACCGTTCTTTTCGGCGATTACAATCCCGCCGGTCGTTTGGTCCAGACGTGGCCGAAATCGCTCGATCAACTGCCGCCGATGATGGAATATGACATACGGCGTGGAAGGACTTACATGTACTTTCGCGACACGCCACTCTATCCCTTCGGTTATGGTCTGAGTTACACGACCTTTGCCTATCGAGATCTAAAGACAAGTGCGCCGTCTCTGTCTGCCACTGGACGAATCGAGGTGAGCTTCAGGCTAAAGAACACGGGGCAGCGCGCGGGTGATGAGGTGGTACAGTTGTACGTCAGACATCTCAATTCCTCTGTTCAGCGTCCGCTTAAGGAGTTAAAAGATTTCACGCGAGTTCATCTGCTTCCGCAGGAAGAGAAAACTATAAATCTATCGCTGCCTGCCTCACGTCTTGCTTACTGGAATGCCCAGACTGATCGCTGGGTCGTGGAGAAGGACCAAATCGAAATCCTTGTCGGCGGATCGTCGGTCGATGCAAGACAAAGAAAAATAATTCCTGTGCGGTAAATGACGCGCTGGAAATTTACTTGAACCCGCCACCAAATTGTTAGAGAATTGGCGCGTTCCTGAATTGCACCCTCTTTAATTAAAGGACAGCAACGACCTTTGAGTCGTGGGAGGAGTTTTGCGCACCCCTTATGTCCGGCCATACAACAAACCTGCCCAAGCTGATACTGCCGCTCCTGATTCTTATGGTTGCCGGTGCCGCAAACGCTGAAGTACGTCTGCCGGCAATCATCGGCGACAACATGGTGTTGCAGCAAGGTAGGAAGGTCCGCATCTGGGGCAACGCAAATGCCGGAGAGCATGTAACGGTCAGCTTCGAAAAGAAGTCCCTCAATACTGTCGCGGACCCACAAGGTCGCTGGCAGATCTGGCTCGATCCCTTAAAAGCAGGTGGACCATTAGAGCTGACTGTCAAAGGCGACAACCTGCTGACCATTAAGAATGTTCTGGTGGGCGAAGTTTGGCTCTGCTCAGGTCAATCAAATATGGAATGGCCGCTGGTCAATACGGTCCGCGGTGCCGAGGCGGTGGCGCAAGCGAATTATCCGGAGATAAGGCTGTTCAAAGTCGAACATCATACTGCGGCCTCGCCGCTCGCCGACGTCGAAGGACGTTGGGTAGTCACGACGCCGGAGGACGCCGCCAACTTTTCAGCCGTGGGTTATTTCTTTGGGCGTGAGATCTATCAGCAACTGAAGGTGCCGATTGGTTTGATTAATAGCTCATGGGGTGGCACCCCGGCGGAAGCCTGGACCAGCCAGGAGGCGCTCCTTTCGTCACCCGAACTGAAACCTATCCTCGAGAAGTACGAGAGCAGTTTGAACGCGCTGCCGCAAACAAAAGAAGCCTACGCGCGTCTCTTGGCCCAGTGGGAAGAGAAGAACCTCCATACCGACGCCGAGAACAAGGGTGAGGCTTCAGGATACGCAAATCCGGCAACTTCCACGGCAGACTGGGCCACGATGGAGCTGCCTCAACAACTCGAGACCGCGGGACTGCTGATCGACGGCGCCGTCTGGTTTCGGAAAGTGTTGGAATTACCTGAGTCATGGACCGGTAAGGACCTGGTTCTGAATCTGACGCCCATTGACGATCATGACGTTACGTATTTCAACGGGACAAGAATTGGTTCCACGGGCAGAGAGACACCGAATAGTTACATGGTGCCTCGTAAGTATTTGGTGCCTGGCTCGCTGGTCAATACCAGGAAAACCGTGATCGCCGTTCGCGTTTTTGACAGTGTTGGAGAGGGTGGTTTCAGTCGAGGCGGCAAAATGTCCATTGGACCGGCTGGCGCCGGCGATTCAGATATGATTTCGCTTCGCGGAGGTTGGCACTACAAAGTGGAGCTTGCGCTCGAACCGAAGCGTCCCGACTGGGGCACACGCCCTGAAGCGGTTGGAGTAACTAACCAGAACAATCCAGGTGTTCTATACAACGCGATGATTGCGCCGCTTGTTCCGTTCGCAATCAGAGGCGCTATTTGGTATCAGGGCGAGAGTAACGCCGGACGTGGATATCAATACCGCACGCTTTTTCCCGTCATGATCCGTAACTGGAGAAATGCCTGGGGACAACAACTTCCCGTTCTACTTCGTGCAGCTTCCTAATTGGCACGCGAACAAGGCTGAACCAGATGAAAGTGATTGGGCCGAGTTGCGCGAAGCACAGCTGATGACTTTACGCGAGCCACAGACCGGAATGGCAGTGGCGATTGATCTCGGCGACGAGATCGACCTCCACCCACGTAACAAGCTTGACGTAGGTCGCAGGTTGGCCGCGTGGGCACTTAGCGACACGTATCGGCAAAAGGTAATCCCCTCGGGACCGCTGTTTGATCGATACACAATTGAGGGCGATAAGATCCGAATAAGTTTCAAATACGCCGCTGGTTTAAAGACCATTGATGGTGGTCCTCTCAAGGGTTTTGCGATAGCAGGAGACGATCGACGCCTGGTCTGGGCGGATGCACGCATTGATGGCGATACGGTGATTGTCTCGAGTCGGCTGGTGCCAAAGCCGGTTGCGGTGCGTTACGGATGGGCCGACAACCCGATCGCAAATCTCTACAACAAAGCCGGCCTGCCGGCATCTCCGTTCCGCACGGATGACTGGCCGGGAATTACCGCATCGCGTCGCTAAACAGGAGAAGAGTCTGACGTGAAGACGAAAATTTCCAGCGAGAAATGAACGCGCAGAAAGCTCTTCGATTTCAGACACCAGGAACATCTATGCAGATCCGACGAAAGTTGAACGTGTGGCTGCGGGTTCTGGGACTTGTTGCGTTGGCAACATGCCTCCTCCCGAAGCCCGTAACCGTTGCCGCGCACACTCAGGATTCCACGTACAAGGCCACGCTAACGATCCGTTTGGACCAGCCGCGAGCGGTCATCAACCGCAACATCTACGGTCAGTTCGCCGAACATCTCGGGCGTTTGATATACGAAGGGCTCTGGGTGGGAGAAGGCTCGCCCATTCCGAACACGCGCGGCCTGCGTAACAACGTGGTGGCTGCGTTGAAGCAGTTGCAAGTTCCCGTTCTGCGCTGGCCCGGCGGCTGTTTTGCCGACGAGTATCACTGGCGCGATGGCATTGGCCCACGTGACAAACGCCCGCGACGGCCGAACGCAAGTTGGGGTGGCGTCGACACGAACGCTTTCGGCACACACGAGTTCATGGATCTCTGCGAGATGTTAGGCGCCGACGCGTACGTCAATGGTAACGTCGGCAGCGGTACGCCGCAGGAGATGATGGAATGGATCGAGTATATGACCTCTGATTCCGACTCCGACCTGGCCAACCTGCGGCGCCGAAACGGGCGCGACAAGCCCTGGAAGCTTCCATACTTCGGCGTCGGCAATGAAACCTGGGGCTGCGGTGGACACATGCGGCCGGAGTATTACGCCGACGTGTACCGCCAATATGCCACCTTCATCAAGAATCACTCGGGCAATCGCATCCAGAAGCTGGCGGTCGGCTCCCACGACGATAATTACAACTGGACCGAGGTGCTGATGTCTCAGGCGGCGAGGCATATGGATGGGCTGTCGTTGCACTATTACACACTGCCGACGAGCAACTGGGATAAGAAGGGCTCGGCGACACAGTTTGACGAAAAGGAGTGGCATGCGACGCTCGTCAGAACGCTGCGCCTCGACGAGTACATTCAGAAGCACAGTGCGATCATGGACAAGTACGATCCGCAGAAGCGCATCGGCCTGATGATGGACGAATGGGGCACGTGGTATGACGCCGAGCCCGGCCGCGACATGGGCGCGCTCTTCCAGCAAAACACGCTGCGCGACGCGGTTGTTGCCGGTGTCAACCTTAACATCTTCCACAAGCATGCTGAGCGTGTGCGGATGACAAACATCGCGCAGATGGTTAACGTCCTGCAGGCGATGGTCCTGACCGACAAAGAGAAGATGGTGCTGACGCCGACGTATCACGTCTTCAGGATGTATCGGGTGCATCAGGGAGCAACGATGATCCCCGTCGATCTCAGTGCGCGGGAATATAAGTTGGGTGACGCAACCATCCCCTCGTTGAGCGTCTCGGCTTCGCGCAACGTAGAGGGGCGATTGCACTTGTCTATCGTCAACCTTGACCCGAATCGGCCGGTGGAGATCACGACCACGATTTGGGGCGGGACGATCAAGAGAGTCGCAGGAGAAGTGCTGACAGGGTCGGCGATCAATGCAATGAACACGTTCGATCGACCGCACACTGTCAAGCCAGTGCCGTTCAGTGGCTACAAGATCCAAGACTCGCAATTGACGCTGACTGTTCCGGCTAAGTCCGTCATAGTGTTGGAACTTCAGTGATCCACATCATCTGCAAAAACATCCTTGCGGCAGTGGTATTTGGGAGTGTGCTGCTCGTTGCGGTCGCGCCAATGAGTGCGCAAGTCGCTTCGTCGCGCGTGATTTCGGCTGATTACCGCCGTGTTAAAGGACCGCGAGACTCGTTCGCACTGCGCGTTGTTGGGGCAGGGCGCGCCGCTGAAGGCTTGCGCGCCGACTGGCAACGCGATCTTGCTTTGATCCATCGTGAATGCGGTTTTGAGTACGTGCGCTTCCATGGTCTCCTCCAGGACGAGTTAGGAGTCTACTCGGAGGACCGGCAGGGGAAACCTATCTATAACTTCCAGTACGTAGACGCTGTATACGACGCGATCCTAAATGCCGGGATGCGGCCGTTCGTGGAATTCGGCTTCATGCCGCAAAGGCTGGCAAGCGGCGACAAAAGCATCTTCTGGTGGAAGGGAAACATCACGCCGCCGCGAGACTATGATAAATGGGAGGCGCTCATCCGCTCGCTGGTCCAACACTGGACTAACCGCTACGGGCGCCAGGAGGTGCGACACTGGTACTTCGAAGTTTGGAACGAGCCGAACTTGAAGGATATGTTCTGGTCTGGGGACCAGGCGGAGTATTTCAAGCTCTACGACGTGACCGCGCGCGCTGTCAAAAGCGTTTCTGTTGATTACCGGGTCGGTGGTCCCGCCACTGCAGGAAGAGCGTGGGTGCGAGAGTTAATTGAGCACGCGGCGCGGTCTCGTGTCCCCCTGGATTTCATCTCCACGCACGATTATGGCGTGCGTGGCGGTGCCCTTGATGCGGAAGGTACTCAGCAGCTTTTTCTCGATCCCGCGACCGATGCGATCATCGCAGGAGTTCGCGAAGTGCAGGCGCAGATCAAAGGGTCTGCGATGCCGAACCTCCCGCTCCACTACACCGAGTGGAGCGCTTCCTACTCGCCGCGCGATCCAGTTCATGATGCTTATCTCTCGGCTGCTTACATCGTGTCGAGGCTCAAAGGCACAGAGGGGCACGCGGACTCGATGTCCTATTGGACCTTCACCGACATCTTCGAGGAAAACGGCCCCGTCCCGTCGCCTTTTCACGGCGGCTTCGGGCTGATCAATTTTCAGGGCCTGCGCAAACCATCCTTCTTTGCCTACCAGTTTCTGAACCGGCTCGGCGTTGAGGAACTGGTCTCAACTGACTCAGAGAGTTGGGTCACGCGCGGCGGTGGCGGTGCGCAAGTGCTGTTTTGGAAATATGTCCCGCCACAGACGAAGGAGAGCAATCAGATTTACTTCAAGCGTGATCTCCCGCCGAAGCGCCTGGGCGATGTGCGAGTGGCGCTCACGGGTCTGCCGCCGGGCGGCTACGTTCTGAACGTCTACCAGGTTGGCTATCGCGTGAACGACGTTTACACGGAGTATTTCAAGATGGGCTCTCCGCCGGTTTTCACGCGCGAGCAAGTGCGCTCGCTTTCGGAGCGCGCCAGCGAACAGCCAAGGTCAACCGAACGCGTGCGGGTAAACCAGTCGGGCGAGTTCGGGCGCCGCTTTCCCATGCGTGAGAACGATGTTTACCTGATCACCCTGATGCCGGCGGGAAAATCCGTGCACAAGAAGTTGTGATTAAAGAGACTCCAAGATCGCTCTAATCAACTGAGCTTACGCGAGCGTGAGTGAGGAAAAGATACCGCAGCTCGAATTACCGGCTAAACAACCACCACAGACCCAACACGACGATTAAAAGAACGGCCGCGCCTATGTAGAGAGCGAGCAGGAGGCCTGCTGGTCCGCTTTTGGTGACTACCTTTTTTACGTCCCCACTGCCGCCACGATCATATTCCGATGAGTTCTTATCCATTGCTCCCACACCCAAACTCAGGTTTTTGAAGATTGAGATTATTGACTCACGCCTCTTTCTCGCGGTCAAGAAGTTACGCTACAAAGAAGCACAAAAACCACAAACGAAATTGATGTTAATTTGCGAGGCGGTGGAAGAATTCGACAATCCAGAACGAGACGGCGGCCACAAATGCAGCGGCAGGAATTGTCAGGATCCATGCCCACACAATCCTTCCCGCCACACCCCACTTCACCGCCGACAGTCTGCGCGTCGCGCCGACACCGACGATCGAGCCGGTGATCGTGTGCGTGGTGGAGACAGGTGTTCCCGTAACAGTCACGTAGGCGAGTGTTAATGCCGCCGCAGTCTCGGCACAGAAACCACCCACGGGTTTGAGTTTCGTGATTCTCGTTCCCATCGTACGCACGATGCGCCAGCCGCCCGAGAGCGTGCCTAAAGCGATCGCGGCGTGGGCCGCCAGGACCACCGAAGTCGGCACCTCCGGTAACGCACCATTGGAGTCATAATGCATGCCCCAGATACCACCGGCGGTTAAAACCGCAGTGATGATTCCCATGGTCTTTTGCGCGTCGTTGCCACCATGGCCGAGCGAGAAAGCAGCCGCCGAGAACAGTTGTCCACGCCTGAAAATCTTGTCGACGCGTGTTGCCGAAAAGCGCCGGAAGATCCAGTAGACGAGCACCATCATCGTGAACCCCAGCAACATTCCTACGAGTGGCGACAGCACTATAAACTTCAGCGTGCGCAACCAGACGTCTTCTTTGAGTAACCCGCTGACACCGCCATACGCCGCGATTCCAGCGCCCGCGTAACCACCGAGCAACGCGTGCGAACTGGAAGTCGGCAAGCCCAGGTACCACGTTATGAGGTTCCAAATGATTGCGCCAAGCAATGCGGCGAGCAGCACGTAAAGACGCAGATCGGCGCTGATCAGATCCATGCGTACACCGTCGCCAATCGACTTTGCTACGCGTGTGCCGAAGACGGCAAAGGCGATGAAGTTAAAAAAGGCGGCCCAAATGACTGCAAGCCCGGGCGACAGGACGCGTGTCGAAACAACCGTCGCGATCGAGTTGGCCGCGTCGTGAAATCCGTTGATGTAATCAAAAACAAGCGCGAGGAAGACGAGGATGATGATGAAGGCCAGGGTTGCGGTCATGATCTATTGCCGATTTCCAATTGCCAATTGCCGATACTGTGCCTTTCAAAAATCTAAATCGGCAATGGCAATCAGCAATGCTTTTACGTGTGCTTGATGATCACGCTCTCAATAATATTCGCCACGTTCTCGCAACGATCGACCGCGGCTTCGAGTTTTTCGTAAACCTCTTTCCACTTCAAAACAGTCAACGCATCCGGCGGATCGTGAAATAGTTCCGCGATCGCGGCGTGATAGATATCGTCGCCCTCGTTCTCCAGGCGATGAATCTCCACCAGGCGCTGAGTTACATTCTTTGGACGCTGTAACGTGGAAACAATTTCTTTGAGCTGCTCCGCCATGCGCTCGATCACGTCCGCAAAATCGCGAGCGTAGTCGGTGATCTCTTTAACGTCGAAGATGATAATCGCACGCGCTGCATCGTCGATCAGATCGACGATATCGTCCAGCGCCGTAGACATCATGTAGATATCTTCGCGGTCAAACGGCGTAATAAACGACTTGTTCAGCCGCGTCGAGATGCTGTGGGTAAGCTCGTCGCAAGCATGCTCGAGGCCCTTGATACGCTGGGCATACTCGGCGTAAGCATGGTTCTTATCCGCCAGCATCTCCTTCAGCTCCCTGGCCGCTGCAGAGATGTAGAGCGTCATCTGCGTGAACAGATCAAAATACTGATCTTCTTTTGGAAGGAGACTTATCAGACCCATAGTTTCTTAACTTCGTCTGAACTTAAACTGAATGAAGCCGGGAATATAACTTACCTGTCGCCGACTTGCCAAATGCGACCACGTCGTATATCAAAGGCCGACATGAGCAACGACCTCCTTGCCGAAATTCAGCAGGTAATGCTAATCGAATCCGAAGCCATCGCGCAGACGGCGACGCGCCTCGATCACGCGCAGGTTGAGCGAGTTATCGAGCTCGTGGCTGCTGCGCGTGGGAAGGTTGTGATTCTAGGTGTCGGCAAGTCAGGGATTATTGGCCAAAAGATCGCGGCAACGATGACGAGCGCGGGAACGGCGGCGCTTTACCTGCACCCGTCCGACGCGCTGCATGGCGGTCTTGGAATCGTTCAGCAGGACGACGTCGTGATCGTGCTGAGTAACAGCGGCGAAACGGACGAGATTGTGGCGATGTTGCCTTACCTGAAGAACCGCGGTGTGCCGATCGTCGCGATCGTCGGAAATCTCAACTCGACCCTCGCGCGTCGCGCCGACGCAGTGCTCGATGCATCAGTTGATAAGGAGGCGTGTCCTTTAAACCTTGCGCCGACAACCAGCACGACTGTTGCTCTTGCGATTGGCGATGCCCTCGCGATGACGGTGATGAAAGTGAAAGGACTGACGTCCGACGCCTTCGCCGCGAATCATCCGGCGGGCCGCCTCGGAAAGCGGCTCACGCTACGCGTTGCCGACCTTATGCATTGCGACGACGAGAACCCGACGATCGCGAGTGGCTCTTCGTGGGTCGAGGTTGTGCGCGCAATCAGCAAAGGCGGTCTGGGCGCTGTTTGCGTGGTTGATGGCGACGGACGTTTAGCGGGAATCATTACCGACGGCGATTTGCGACGAGCGATCGAGCAGACGAATCATGAGTCGCTGGCAAAGTTAACGGGTGACGATTTCATGACACGCAAACCGGTGGTGGCAACGCCGGAGTTGCTCGCGTTTGATGCGTTGCGAATGATGGAAGACAGGCCGTCGCAGATCTCTGTATTGCCGGTGATTGACGGGGATGGAAATTGTGTGGGGTTGATTAGGGTGCACGATATTGTGAGGAGTGGGCTTTAGATAGTTAGGCACTTCAATAGTTAGTTGGACAGGATTAACAGGATTTTAGGTATCGACGATGTCCCAGGCCGAGCGGACGCGCAGCAGTTTGGACATTAATCCGGCGTGCATGATGTGCCCGCTGCGTTCGGCGACGACCTTGCCGAGTATCGGCATTCCCAGGAGCGCGAGATCTCCGATGATGTCGAGAATCTTGTGACGCACAAACTCATCTCGAAATCGCAGCCCGGTTTCATTCAACATACCTTCCGGCGTGAGCACGATCGCATTATCGAGTGAGCCGCCACGAATCAGATTTGCGCGACGCAATTCTTCGATCTCGTTAGTAAAGCCAAAAGTTCGCGCGGCCGCTATCTCACGACTGAACGCGCCGTTATTCAACTCCACCGACAAACTCTGTCTTCCGATCATCGGATGCGAAAAGTCGATCAAACAATCGATCTGATAAGTGTCTGCAGGTTCGACGCTGATGCGACGGTTGCCTTGTTCGAACGAGACTTTTTCTCGCACGAGGAGGGCGCGTCGCGCGAGCGGCTGTTCGACGCGTCCCGCACGCTCGATGATCTCCGCGAAATTTTCCGCGGAACCGTCCATGATCGGAATCTCGAGATTGTCGACTTCGATGAATGCGTTATCGATACCAAGGCCGCGTAACGCCGCGAGGAGATGTTCGACGGTGGAGAGCATCACGCCCGTGCGCATCAACGTGGTTGCATAACCACAGTGAGCGACGGATTCGACGTTCGCGGGAATTTCGAAGCCACCAAGATCGGTTCGGCGAAAAACGTAGCCGGTGTCAGGTGGAGCCGGGACCAGACGCAGGTGAACGGGAACGGCGGTGTGCAGTCCTATCCCATGAGTTTCGACGGCACTGCCGAGAGTGGTCTGTTTGATCAAACGCCGGGGCCCTTATGAACAGTATGATTCATACTTCGCGGCAATTGGAGCAACAAATATGCCGCGCAAAAATAGAGCTTTTGACAGGTTCGCTGTGGCGTACGGGCCACATACGCGTTCTCGGTGAAGATCTTCCGCCACAGTTTTTTTGGATTAAGTGATATAAAAATTTGAATACACCCAGTTGCTGGAGTACACTCGGCGCAACAAACCGTCGGGACGCCAGAGCTTTTCGGCGTAGCGTTTGAGAAAACAGCGCTTTCGTCCCACAACCCTGTGGCTGAAAGAAACGCAACGCCAGCGCTCCGAAGAGCAAAGAGGTGAGTTCCCTCGACTCATCCTCGTGGAGAAACCGCGATGCCAGACCTTGAAATTACATGTTCGGAGTGCAGCTCTCCGTTCATGTTTACGGATCGAGAACAAGAGTACTACCGGGAACGTAACCTGACTCATCCGAAACGTTGCAAGCCCTGTCGAGACGCACGGCGCGCAAATTTCGGTGGCTCAAAGGCACAAGGAGGTGACCGGCAAAAATTTGAGATCACCTGCGATCAGTGTGGCAAGAACGATTCAGTACCGTTTAAACCATCGAGCGGCAGGCCGGTCTTATGCAGCGAATGTTTTAGCGCGAGTCGTGCGCAACCAAGGACCTGACATCGGTTCCAAGGCATAGACTCTAATACAATTTCAGAAGTCTTTTTCAACGCGGTGATGCTAAAACGCGATTGAAGGCGAAGAACACTCTAAAGAAGTTGATGGAATACGAAACTATCCAATTGGAAATGCGCGGCGCGGTTTGTGTTCTGACTCTGAACCGGCCGGAACGATTGAATGCGCTCAACGTACAGGTCGCAAAAGATTTCAAGAATGCGATCGGCGACGCACTCGATCGCGGCGCGAGAGCGATCGTGCTCACCGGCGCCGGACGCGCATTTTGCGCCGGCGGCGATCTGCGTGAGATGCAGGAGATCGCAAAAAATGAAGGCCGTGTGGAAGCGTTTTTTGACGAGCCGTTGCGACTGCTGAACGAAGCCATCCTGCTGATACGCAAAACACCGGTGCCGTTTATCGCGGCGGTGAATGGTGTTGCTTCAGGCGGTGGCTGCAATCTGGCGTTGGCTTGTGATCTGGTCATCGCGGCGGAGAGTGCGCGTTTCAACCAGGCCTTTATCAAGATTGGTCTAACTCCTGATTGTGGCGCGACTTTTATTCTGCCGCGCCTCGTTGGCTGGAAACGCGCCACCGAGTTGTTGTTTACGGGCGACCTGATTAGCGCTCGAGCGGCCGCGGAGATGGGGATGATTAACTCCGTCGCGCCTGACGAAGAGTTGATTAGTCAGGTCATGGCAATGGCGGAGAAGCTGGCCCAGGCGCCGACTGCGGCGATTGCGGAAATCAAGATGTTGCTGGAGGCAAGTGCGGTAAACGATTACGGAAGTCAACTCGATCTTGAACGAAGGACGCAAATTGAATCAGGTAAAACCAAAGACTTTGTAGAAGGCGTTTCGGCATTTCTTGAAAAGCGGCCGCCGCGATTTGTTGGAGGATGAGGTTCGAAGAGAACGACGCGAATCGCGAGCCGCCTTGTTAACTGGCGGCTTTTTTTTATTGAGGGAGGGGCTTGGGCCTTGGGTCTTAGGTCTTGAAACCAAACCAAAGACCAAAGGCCGAAGACCAAAGTCCAAAACCATGGATTCCTTAACTTACGTACAGCTCCTGCGGCGCAATCAATCTTTCAGACGATTGTTTGCCGGGCAGGTCATATCCGAGCTTGGCAATTGGTTCAACTTCATTGCCGCTCTGGGATTGGTTCGTCTTGTCTCCAACTCCGATCCCGGAGTCACGACGCTGCTGCTGATCTTTCGTCTCGTGCCTTTCACGCTTTTTGGACCACTCGCGGGCGCGTTCGTCGATCGCTGGTCGCGGCGCACCGTGATGATCGTCACCGATCTGCTCCGCGTTGCAGTTGCACTCGCGTTTCTTTTTGTGCGACGGCCGCAGGATCTGTGGATCGCTTATCTCTGCACGGTGCTGCTCTCGTTATTCGGAACGTTTTTCGAAGCCGCCAAGAACGCCGCCGTACCCAACATCACCGGCGAACGAGATCTACTCGCCGGAAACGCATTGATGTTTTCGTCGCGCTTTCTGTTTATGTCGCTGGGCGCGGCGCTCGGTGGCTGGACGGCGGCCCACGTCGGATATGAAGCGGCGTTCGTCATTAACGCGGCGTCGTTTCTTGTCTCGGCTTACTCCGTGTGGCTAGTTCCAAACCACGAGATGCAGAAACCGCGGCCTGCGGGGGCTGAAGTGCGCACGAGAAAAATTTACAGTGGTTACTGGACCGACATGCGCGAGGGCTGGGCTTACATTTTGAAGCATCCGCCCGTGGCGACGATACTGGCGGCCAATATCATTTGGGCCACGGGTGGCGGGGCGCACAACCTGATTGCAGATCGTCTCGGCGCGTTGGTTTTTGTGGGCGAGAACGGTATCAGCGCTGACTCTGCTGTTGCCGCTCTTTACTTCGCCAGCGGTTTGGGCCTGTTTATCGGAATGATGATCGCGCGCCGCGTCGGCTACTACTTCGAGATGAAGAACAAGACGATTGCCTTTATCGGTTGGACTTTGGTCATACAGGGAATCGTTTTCGCCTTTATTGGCCTGATGCCGACCTTGTGGTTAGCATGCGTGATGATGTGTGTGTCGCGTGCAATCATCGGAGTCGAATTCGCGGTGCAGGAAGCGTTGTTGATGCGATTAGTGCCGGACAATCTGCGCGGCCGAGTGTCGACGACAGACCGCGCCGCGGAAATGCTGATCTGGAGTCTTTCAACTGCTACCGCCGGATGGTCGCTGCATGTGATCTCCGAGCGCATGTTAACCATAGTCGCCGGACTGCTTTCGGGTCTGGCCGGCGTGATGTGGTTGATTGTTTTTGCCGCGCGAATGGTCCGCCTGCCGAAAAGAAAGGAGCAGACGCAGATCGCGGGAGCAGGTGACTGAGTGCCTGCTCCTGTTACAATCCAAACATGCGTGTCAGGGCTCGTCGCCGTAAATCAGTAGCTTTCTTTATCACGCTGGGCGCCTGTCTGGTCGCCCTCGCGGTCGCGCTGAATGTTGGCTGGATCATTCTCAACTGGCGCGAAGTGGCCCTGCTTGTCTTTGGAATTATCTTCTTCCTGGTCCTGATCTTTGGCCTGGTCCTGAATACGACTTTTCTGATTCGCGAAATCCGGCGCAACGAACAGCACGACGCGTTTATCAATGCAGTCACTCATGAACTGAAAACTCCAATCGCTTCGATCCGTCTCTACCTGGAAACACTAAAGACGCGCGAGGTCGACGACGATCAACGGCGGGAGTTCTACAACATCATGCTCGCCGACAGCGACCGGCTGCTGTCGACAGTCGAACAGGTGCTACGCGCCGGACGCACCGGACACAAGCGTCGTCGTATTACCATGTCCGTGATCAATATCGGTGAGATGGTCAGGGAATGTCTCGAGCTGACGCGCCTCCGTTATGGATTGAATGAAACACATCTCGTTTATAACGAAACACCTGAAGGCGCATCGGCAAAAGTTTCCGGCGACGTCGACGAGCTGCGGGCGGCGTTTTCAAATCTTTTGGACAATGCGGTGAAGTATTCAGACGAGGAAGTGCATGTTTCAGTATCCGTGTCGGCGCTCGACGACAAACGCGTGGCGGTGCGCGTTGCGGACAAGGGAATCGGAATTCCGAGCGCTCAACTGAAGCGGATCTTTAAACGCTTTTACCGTGTGCCCGGGCGCTTTATGGCGCGAGTGAAGGGAACCGGCCTCGGACTTTTCATCGTTCACTCAGTCATTCAGAAACACGGCGGTCGTGTATTTGCCGAAAGCGGCGGCCTGGGCCACGGCAGCACGTTCACCGTTCACCTCCCAAGAGTTTAGATTCGGAAAAGAATCGTGTTCACTCGACCAAAACTTCGTGGTCTGGAAGTGCCTGTCGAGCGTGATCCGGTTGAGAAACCGTTTGTCGCTTATGGCGGTGGTCCAGCCTCGATCAACTTCGTCACGAACCACGGGCGTTGGGGGCGCGTGACGTTTGAAAAGCTCGACTCGATACGCATTTCGAGAGGTGAGTACGAACCTTATCCCAGCGATTGGAAGCCTGGAGACGAGCTGTATTGGGTGTCTGTTGTAGCGTCATCGCCCTGGTTGCGCGAGAGATATGAATACGAGAAGCAGCACTATGGTGAACAGTACGAATTCACGGGCGACGTGGAGGAGATGTTGCGCGACTTCTCGCATTACCTCTTTTCCTTTCACGATCAGTTTGTGGAAGTGGTTTGTGCGGGAATCTGGTTTGAGGTGAGTGAGGAATTTTTAGGCAACAGCGATCCGAGCGCGGACCATCCGCTCCTCGATTTACCGCCGTCGGAGTCGCCGGATCGATTCGAGGCTCACGGCATCACGTGCCAGGTACGGCGGAATACGCGGCCGTTGGACCACGTGCTCGAAGAGGCGAAATTGTGTTCGCAAAAACTGTTGCAGTTTGCCGCGGAACTCGATGGCTCGGCGAGTGTAAGTTGGACGCTCACGGTACGTGTGCACGATGGAGTGATGCGAACGCATTTGAAAGATTACTTTGGCCACGTCAAGCAAAGCTACGACGGAATTCCTGCCCTCGAGGACGTGCGTCCGCACGTGGAAGAGTGGCTGCAAGAGGTTCACGAACGTCGTAAGCAGATGGGGAAAGCATGAACTCTGTTTTAATCGTCGAAGATGAGAAACACATTGCGGACGGTCTGCGATACAACCTGAACGCCGAAGGTTTTGAAGTCGAAACAACGCGCAGCGGCGAAGAGGCGCTCGCGATGTTGGTTGATGGTCAAAAGACTTTCGACGTCCTGGTGCTTGACGTGATGCTGCCGGGCATCGACGGTTTTTCGCTCGCTTCCAAACTGCGTTCGCAGGGACATTTTGTTCCGATTCTGATGTTGACCGCGCGTGGACAGGCCGAAGATGTGCTGCGCGGGTTTGAAGCAGGCGCCGACGATTACCTGCCGAAGCCGTTTGATCTTTCAGTCCTGCTTGCGCGTATCAATGCGCTATTGCGCCGGCGTGACTGGTTTAATAAAGACCGTAGCAAAGTCTCGCAAAATGTTTCGAAGATTTTCGATTTTGACGGCAAGACGATCGACTTTGAAGCACTCGAGCTCCGGTCGAGCTCACACACGGTCAACCTCACGTTGATGGAGGCGGAACTGCTGCGTTACCTGATCGATCACGAAGGAAAGATTGTGTCGCGTAGTGCGATTCTCGAAGATGTTTGGGGCTTGCGTGAAGACACGGACACGAGGGCGATCGACAACTTTATCGTGCGTCTGAGGAAGTACATCGAAGATGAGCCGTCTCGACCGCGCCATTTGTTGACTGTGAGAGGTGTTGGTTACAGGTTCGTAGCGCAGGCGTGAGGCCTATTGGACAAGATTTCAGGATTTTCATGATTTACATGTCAATCATGAAAATCCTGTAAATCATGTAGCGACAATGAGCGACGCCCGAACACCCAGCATGTCGGAAAAATCCTTCGAATAGATCGACGCGACCTTCCTCACGCGCCCGATTTTTTCCACGAGCTCATCATTCGAGATGAAACCGTTTTCCGTGTGCGCGATGGCCCATGCCGGAATGTGTGAGGCGGTGCGCAGCAGATCTTCGACAAACCCGAGATACTGTTGCTTGCTTTGCACTCTCGAACCGAGTCGCGCGTCACGTGCTCTTTCCAGTTCCTGCCAGAAGTCGTCGCTGCCACGCAGCCATTCTTCACGCCAGGTCACAATCGGATCTCGCGCCGTATTTGTTTGCATCACCGGAACGGGCAATCGTAAAAACAACAGATCGGTGTGATGACGTTCAGCCAGGAAGTTTCGCACGTCCTGGTTGGTGCTCTTGTTGCGCATCGAGTTGTCGTGCGGTTTCGGGAAGACAATCGAGCATGCGCTGAAAAGTGTCGGACAAGGAAAAAGGTTTGCGTAAGCGTCGTGTCTCTTCGTTGAACGAGAGCACGTAATCGCCCGTCATCATGCCGGCAGTCAACGCAAGCGCCCGTTTATATGGTTCGAGCTGCTCGGCATTGAAGCGGAGGTTGTCGAACCACCATGCGTCGGTCTCGTTGAACCATTTCACTAGCGCGGGGTTGCTGAGTTTTTCGCGCGGAACGTAAGCGTCGTCGAGGAGTATGTTGAGGTCGTCTTCGTCGAGCTGATCGGTGTTGTTCTCAACCAGGGCATACGCTTTTGTGTACGACCAGATCATCGGATCGTTGGCGGCAACGCGAATTTTCCAGCTTTTCAAGTGGACGCAGATCTCCGGTTCTCCGGTAAACGGCAACGCCACCGAAGAAAACTTCAATCGCCGCAGCACACCTAACTCAAAAGCCAGCCAACCATTTGGAAACTGCATAGAAACTATTTCGAGTAAGAAGAAAATAGATCCCAGGAGCGATCCTTTTTCTCCACGATCTCTGAAGGTTGTTCGTCTTCAACAATCTTTGCAAACGACTCAAGTTCGGGGATTGGTGCGAGTGAAAGAAAGACCTGCACCACGCCCGGATCGAATTCGATTCCCGCGCGATCCATGAGCACGCCTCTCGCGGCCTCTTCAGTCATCGCAGGGCGAAACGGTCGCGCATCCGTGAGTGCCGCATAAGAATCCGCCACACGCAGGATTCGAGCGGCGAGGGGGATTTCCTCGCGACGCAGTGCGTCAGGATAGCCGGCGCCATTCCACCATTCGTGATGCCAGCGCACGAGCAGTTGCGCCGCGCGATCGGCTCCGACTCTCGACGCTTCACGTTCACCGATCACCGGATGACGAGCCAGATCCATCCGTTCCTCAGTCGATAGACGACCGGTAGCCTGGATGTAGTCGCGCTCCATCGCCACCTCTCCAAGATCGTGCAACAAAGCCGCGGCATACAAGGATCCACGATCGTGCCGCGCGAGGCGAAATTCCTGCGCGATCTCTTCCGCGATGGCGGCGATACGTTGCGCGTGCGGATTTTCGTAACGCTCAAACTTGTCGACAGTCTTCGCGAGCTGAAGAAACGCCTCGGCTGCCGCGTGATCGATTAAGTCTGTTGTTTGAACTGCCGCCATAGCTTCAATATCTACTACGCCGAAGGCGTTGGCTAATTGCAGCCCAGGGTTGCTTCAACCCTGGGACCATGAAACCTAAGAAAATAAGTAAACGCTGAAAGCGTTGGGCCCCTTTCAGAGTTTTATTTGAATCTTGTCGTGTTACCCAAGGTTGTCGCGAAGCTCCAACCTTGGGCTGGAACTAGCCAACGCCTTCAGCGTTGATGTAAACTGAACCACTACGAGAAACGCAGGGAGAGATTCTCAAACTATTTCAAAGCTCGCAACAGGTCACGCGCCTTTTTGTTGTTTGGATCGGCCGTGACCGCGCGCTCGGCCTCACCTTTGGCGCGCAGCTTCAGTCCCAGATCCCGATACAGTTCCGCCAGCATGACACGGTAATCGGAATTCTTCGGATCGAGCTTTATCGCGGCGAGCAGTTCGGTCTCTGCCGTGCGACGCGTGCGTTCATTGGCCGCCAGTACCTGACCATAAAACGCGCGATAGCGTGCCTCTTTCGGCACCGCGCTTGCGGCGGATGCGAAGAGGCCCATCGCGGCTTTTTGCTGGCCCAGCTCGAGAGCTTCAAGTCCTTCTTTAAACTGCGTTTCCGCTCGTTCCGCCTTCGACACAACGGGCTCCGTGACACCTTGTGCAACCGGTTGGGGCTGAGGCTCTTCACTAGCCGGTTTCGCGGTCGCATCGGATATCTGTTCAGCCCTTCTGCGGGCCGAGAGTTTTGAATTGTAAGCAGCGCGTAACTTGTCGTCGCGGAGCGTGTCGTAAGCCTGCGTGATGCGCGCAAAGGCCGACTCGATGCGAGTTACGTGCGAGGGCGCGACTTTGCGAAATCGATCCGGGTGATAACGCCGGGCCAACTGGTAATAAACATTCTTCAGATTTTCCGGCGACACTTCCCAGGCGACTCCCAGCACCTCGTAATGCGATTGCGCACTTTTGATTCGCGCAAGAAAGCGTTCGACTTCGTCGATATCAACTTCGTTGTCGCGAGGCTGTTCGACTGGCGGGGGGGGCGCGACTTTTTCAGGGTCCCGTCGCGGCGGTGGTGGTGGCGCCGGTGCTTGTCGACTATCGAACAGCGTCTTCCAGTGTTCTCGATTCAACGCGCCGGCCAGGGCGAGTGAATAAACGATTCCGAGTGTCTCCGCTTCGCCGACGCCGGTGATTGCGACCAACTCACTTACCGGCATTGGTCTGTCGAGCCGGGAAAGCAGGTAACCTTCCGCCGGTAACAAGTTCAAATGGATCAGCGGCTCGCTGAGCGGAGTGATTATTTCCGCACGATCGGGAAAACGTGACGCCGCAAACGCCGGCGGCAATCTTCGACTCGCGTCCAGCAGTAACGAGTGCGCGTCGATCTTGAGATTTAATGATTCGTTGAGACGAGATTTGGAATCAAACTCCCAGGAGCCTTCAGTCCACAACAGCCCCGTGCAAAGAATTTCGGAGACCTGTTTGGCCTGAATTTCCTGGGCCGCTGACGGTGCTAACAACTTCTGCGCGCAGAGGACTTTAACCAGATCGAGATCAGAAACGCGATCGTTGAACTGCGCGAGGTCCGACTCCGGAACGACGTTGTTTTTTTGCAGATACTCGCGCAGGCGGAACGTTCTCACGTTTGCGGCGGCATATAGAAAGTCACCATTATCGAAGTATGTGACTATCTTGACCTTATCGCGTTCGAGGCGCAGCCTGCCGCCAATCGCTTTGTCGGAGATTTCACGAATGAGTTCCACGAGCGGCTGCTCGCTGAGTTGGCCGTTCATCCTGGGCTATTTGAGCAAATCTTGCCGGAAGGGCGCAAAGGCGGAAGCGAAGAAAGCCAAATGATGTCATGACTTTGACAGTAATGAAGGCGAATTCTATATTGAAGCCACAATAACAACCCTGATTGACCCCCACTTAGCAGAAACTTGAAGCAGGTTGAGATCTATATGGACGAAACAGCACCCGATAGTGTCGACAGGGAAAAAGGCAGCACGTTGCCGGCCGCAGTACTGGATGGTACAGCGGAAGTTTCAAACGAACGTGTAGAGCTGCTGATTGCCGAGTTGCGCAAACGCACGGCCGAGCTCGAGGAAGCAAATCGCGAGTTGCGAAGAGTTTCTCATTACCGCTCTCTGTTTCTCGCGCGGATGTCGCATGAGCTGCGAACACCGCTGACTTCCATACTCGGTTTCAGCGAAATCCTTTTGGATCAGGAAGAACTCACCGACACGCAACGCCGCTTTTGCCAGAAGGTGCAGGACTCCGGCTTCCAACTTCAAGCCAGCTTGAATCAACTCGTCGACTTGTCGCGAATCGAAGCAGGCCAAACTGAAGTCTTTTTCCAGGAGTTCTCGCTGCGCGAGACGTTGCGGGAGTCGTGCGCGGCGGCCGCGCGCATGGCGCAAAAGCAGCAGGTAAAGATCGAGTATGAACTTGCTCCCGATATCACCACGGTCGTCACCGATCAGGGCAAGTTGCGCCAAACGCTTTTCAATTTTATAGCATGGGCCGTTAGTCGCAGCCCCGCGGGTGAATCGGTTAAAGTTACCGTCGAAAATGACGCGGAGGGATTACTGTCAATCAAGGTTATGGATCAGGGCGCGGCGCACCCGGATACTGAAAACGCCTTCGATCCCGAACATGCTGCACAGGGTCACGAGGCCAACATCAACGAGCTCGGCATTATCATCGGTCGTAAACTGCTGGAACTAATCGGCGGCAAAGTGAATCTCGAGAACAGCGTTCCGCAGGGACTCGCGGCGACGATTCAAATACCCGCACGTCCATTGAAGGGATAATAGTCGCCGATGGAAGAGATTACGATTCGAGAGTGTTCGACGATCGAAGAGTTTGACGGTTGTGTTCACCTGCAACGCGAAGCCTTCGGGCTGGCTGATCTGGAACTTTCACCACGGCGTCATTTGATCGTGTCGCGTCAGGCTGGTGGTTGGACGCTCGGCGCTTTCGCCGGAGAGCGCATGGTCGGGTTTGTTCATAACCTCGCCGCCGTGCGCGGCGGTAACGAGATCTTTGGTTACTCGCACGTCATGGCGGTTGCAAAGGACTATCAGAACAAAGGCGTCGGCGCGCGTTTGAAGTGGGCCCAGCGGGAGAAAGCAATCGCCGAGGGCAGAAAGTTTATCAAGTGGACGTGGGATCCAATGATGGCGCGCAACGCGCACTTCAATCTCAACCGGCTTGGCGCCACGGTCGATACTTATCTCGATAACTTTTACGGCGTGGATTACAACGCCGATCCCACGCTCGAGAAACTGCCGGGACTGCGGAGCGATCGCCTATCGGCGACGTGGATGTTGAGCTCAGATCGCGTTCGCACGCTCGCGACCGGCGTGCCTGTGCCTGTGGAAGCGAAGCCGGTCGCAAAAGTCGCGATACCTGCTGAGTGGACAGCACTCGTCAAACGCGATCCGCAACGTGCAAGAGACGAGCAGACACGCGTGAGAGCTGAGTTTAAGAAAGCGTTTGACGACCAATTGGTCTGCGCCGGATTTGAACGCGGTAACGAAGAATCACGATATCTATTGTTTGAACCAACGGTATTGACGATTGCCAATTGACGATTGCCAATTGGCATTAGGCAATCGGCAATGATCCCATGAGCCTGACGAAGTTTGACCGCTATGTCGATCGCCACGCACGCAGCTTTACGGAGCGCTTGCAGGCTCTCTGCCGCATGCCCTCGGTCGCCGCGCGTGGAACAGGCATGCGTGCGATCGCCGAGACGGTTGAACAGTCGATGCAACGCGTCGGCATCGGTACGCGTTCGTTTCGCGTCGGTTCGGGTTATCCAATTATTTACGGCGAGTGTGGCGCTGGTCCAAAGACGTTTGTCGTTTATGGACACTATGACGTGCAGCCGGTGGGCCACCTTACAGACTGGTCTTCAGGTCCGTTCGCGGCGACGATCCAGGATGGCAAGCTTTACGCGCGCGGTGCGGCAAACAGCAAGGGAGATCTGATCGCGCGTCTCGCGGCCGTCGAGGCTTATCAGAAAACGTTTGGCAAACTTCCGGTGACGTTGCGCTTTCTGGTGGAGGGAGAGGACGGGCTCGGCAGTCCCAGTCTCTATCGCTTCACGACTGAGAACCCGGAGTTGCTGCAAGCGGACGGTTGTTTATGGGATGAAGGTTCGAGCGACACGAAAGAGACGCCGGTCGTAAGTCTCGGGTTCAAAGGCATCACGTTCCTCGAGCTGCGCGCGTTTGGCGCACGCTCGGATCTGCATTCGAAGTGGGGAACGATCGTTCCCAATCCCGCCTGGCGTCTGGTCCAGGCGCTGGCCACCATAACGTTGCCCAAAGGCGTGATAACGATCGACGGATTCTCTTCGCACATCGCTCCGATCAGTGACGAAGATACGGAAGTCTTGAAAGGCATCGAACTGGACGAGGCCGGGTTGAAGCGCGAGTTTCGCATCGGCGGCTGGGTCAGGTCGATGAAAGGCGCGACGCTCGTCAAGGAACATATCTTTGGTCCAACCTGCACGATCTGCGGTATTCACACCGGACACACTGAAGCAGGCGCGAAGACTGTCCTGCCGAGCACTGCGATGGCCCGGCTGGATTTCCGGCTTGTTCCGGATCTGACGGCGGAGATCGTAGTCAGGCTGCTGCGTGAACATCTCGACGTGCGCGGGTTCAGGGATATTGAGATCATTGAACTTGGAAGTGCGCCACTCGCGAAGTCTTCGTCAAAGTCGCGCGTGGCTCGCGCCGTGATTGAATCGACGGAAGAAGTTTTCGGCAGGCCCGCGCTGATCTATCCGATGGATCCTTCGAGTGGACCAGTCGGCGCTGTTTGTGGCGTGTCGCAGCCGCCCACGCCGGTCGCGTCGTTTGGAACGAGTTACGCCGGATCGAATCCGCATGGTCCAAACGAGAACATCCGCGTGGAGGACTTTCTCCGAAGCATAAAACTAATCGGACGTGTGATTAATAAATTGGCGGCGACCAAGTCAAAGCCGGATGCCGTACACGAGGACAGGAACCCAACCGCGCCACTTCCGAAGTTGAAACACGCCGACAAATGAAGCCACAAAATAGGACAAAAAGCACAGGACAGAGCAAAACCCCGAAATGTTTTTTCTTGATTTATTTTGTGACTTCTGTGCCCTTTTGTGGCTTGAATTCCTGAGGAGCAACCTGTGGCCGCCATCACCAAAGCACGGCAGATCGAGAAGCTCCGGGACGAGATTCGGCGTCATGACGAACTCTACTACGTCGGGAATGCTCCGGAGATCTCGGATCGCGAATACGACCAACTGATGGAAGAACTGCAAAAGCTCGAAGCAGAGAATCCGGAATTAATCACACCTGATAGTCCAACGCAGAGAGTCGGCGGGCGACCTGCTGAAGGTTTTCCCGAAGTTGTTCACACCCGCCAGATGCTCTCGCTCGACAACAGCTACAACATCGATGAGCTTCGCGCTTTCGACGAACGCTGCCGTCGTCTCGCCGAAGGCCGCGCGCTCGAGTACGTCGCCGAACTCAAGATCGACGGCTTGTCGCTTTCACTGCAGTATGAAGATGGTGTCCTCGCGCGCGGCGTAACGCGTGGCGACGGGCGCATCGGTGAAGACGTGACGCAGAATGCGCGGACGATACGCAGTATTCCCCTCCGTCTTAAACCACAGGCGAAACGGATCGATGCCACAATCGAAGTTCGTGGCGAGGTCTTTATTCCGCTCGAGGTTTTTCAAAGAACGAACGCCGAACGGGAAGAGGCAGGCGAACCGAGGTTTCAGAATCCACGCAACGCCGCGGCAGGGGCCATTCGCCAACTGGACTCGCGTCTCGTCGCACGGCGCAAGCTCGACATGTTTGCTTACGATCTACTCGTCAATGGCCGTAAGCCGTTTCCAACTCATTGGGAATCCCTCGACTGGATGGAGAGGGCGGGCTTTCGCGTCAATCCGCATCGCAAGCTTTGCAAAACGATCGACGAAGTGATCGATTTCGCGAACGAGAAGGAAGCTTTGCGTGACGATCTCGGATACGAGATCGACGGCCTGGTAGTGAAAGTTAACTCGACTGCTTTTCAGGACGAGTTTGGCGCGACCTCGAAAGCACCGCGTTGGGCCATTGCCTACAAGTATCCGGCGCGACAGGCGTCAACGAAAGTATTGGATATCAAAGTGCAGGTTGGACGAACTGGCGCATTGACGCCGGTCGCTTATCTCGAGCCTGTGTTTCTCGCGGGCACGACGGTCGCTCGAGCCACACTTCACAACGAAGACGAAATCAAACGACTCGGCGTCAAGATCGGCGACTGGGTCATGATCGAGAAGAGCGGCGAGATCATTCCAAAGGTGCTCAGCGTCATCAAGTCAAAACGCACGGGCGCGGAGAAGCCGTTTCGACCTCCCAAAAAATGCCCGGTATGCGGTGGCTTGATCTCGCGAATCGAGGGTGAGGTCGTGGCGCGTTGCGTGGCGGCTGATTGCCGGGCGCAGTTGATGGGCAGATTGCTTCACTTTGCTTCACGCCGCGCGATGCGGATCGAGGGTTTAGGTGGAGTGTTGGCGGAGCAACTGGTCGCGGAAAACATGGTGAAGGATGTCGGCGATCTCTACACGTTGACGTTGGAGCAGGTTTCGAGTCTGCCGCGGATGGCAAAGAAGTCCGCTACAAATCTGCTTTCACAAATTGAGGCGAGCAAGTCGCGAGATTTGGCGAACCTGATTTATGCCCTCGGGATACGACATGTGGGTGAGCGGACTGCCGGCATCCTCGCGTACGAACTCGGTTCGCTTGAACGACTGACAGATGCTTCGGTCGAAGAGCTCGATGCCATTCCCGAGATCGGACTGACAGTTGCGGAAAGCGTGCGCGACTGGTTTGACGATGAAGGGAATCGCGCGCTTTGTGATAGGCTGCGCGCGGCCGGAGTAAAAACGGAAACCGAACGGCGGGGCAGTGGGCAAGCGGACGAGCGTTTTGCGGGGAAGCAGTTTGTGCTCACCGGAACACTCTCGAATTTCACGCGTGACGAGGCACGTGCGCTGATCGAAGCGCGAGGCGGTCGAGTGAATTCTTCAGTCAGCAAAAAGACTGACTACGTCGTCGCCGGTGAAGCGGCCGGTTCAAAACTCGACAAGGCACAGTCGCTCGGCGTCAGCGTCCTCGACGAAGACGCATTCAAAGCAATGTTGGAATAGCCGAGCTTTTGCTGCAGAGCAGCAAGATATTTATAGTTCGTGCTATGTCTCCGACCGCGCTCCGGCAGGAGCACAACATGCCACTCTTAACAGAGCGGATTAGTATTTTTGGCTAAATGGCTATAGATATTTCGTCCCTCCGGGACGAAGCGAAAGATCAATAATGAGTAGCACAGAACAATCAACTAAAAAACTCGAATTACTTTACACGCTATTTTGCGACGACGTCCGCCTCGAGGCCGGGAACAAACTGTCGTTCATGGGTGTTTTTCAGAACATCATGGTGCAACAGCTTCCGATCTCGCTGATCAAGTTTGCGATCGTTAACCACTGGCAGGGGCAGGGAAGTTATCTTTCGGAAGTTCGGATCCTCACTCCCGACCGGCAGCAGCCTGTCGTCGTCTCGCAGCCGACAAGGTTCGAGATCGCGTCCGGCGGATTCGCGGACAACATCAGCTTCTTTGTTAACGTGACGTTTCCGACCGCCGGGCGTTACGTTGTGCAGACCCTGATCGATTCGAATCTTTACCAGGAGCAAATATTAACAGTCTCCGACATCAATGAGCCTGAGCTCGTTGGTGGGTCGGAGACTGTGAATTGAAGCGAAGCTGGGGAGCCTAGCTTACGTCAATGTTGAAGAGTTTAATTTTGGAATTGAGAGTGGTTGCTTTTATTCCAAGAAGCCTTGCTGCCTTCGCCTGATTGCCTCCGGTCTCAGACAGCGCCATCTTGATCAGGTGGGTTTCGAACCGCTGTACTTCTTCGTAGAAATTGATTCCGCCGATGATATCGAGCGGTTTGAGTCGTGTTGCTTCTTCGGTAAAAGCCTTATCACGTGCCAGCGTTTCCGCTTCTGATAATAGCGCGTCCGCGAGATCGACAACGCGTTGAATGCGATCTCGATCCGGTCGCTCCGCGAGTTTCAAACGCACTGTTCTTTCAGGCAGTTGGCTGACGCCTGACTGATTCAGATCGTCTGTTTCCATCAGAGCTGCTTGATCGACGTTCATTAAATACTCCCCTTTCGGAACTGGACCTCTTACAACGAAAACACCAAGCTCCGAAAATCCGTGACAAATATTTTTTCAGGGGAAACCAGAGGGGGTTGTTAAAAATAATCCACAGATTACACACTCGATGCAATCTGTGGATGATTTACTGGTGCGGATGAGAGGACTTGAACCTCCACGATGTCACCATCACAGGCTTCTGAGACCTGCGCGTCTGCCAGTTCCGCCACATCCGCAGGATACCGGGACGCCATTATGCGAACGCCTGTGGAGGGTGTCAAGAATGGGCAAAGTCAGGCCCCGAAAAAGCACAAAGAACACAAACACATTTTCTGAATTATGTGCTTCTTTGTTGCTGATTTACCTGTGATTGCGCCAGGATCGGTCACGGTCGAAATCTCGATCGCGGTTGCGGCGGGTTCGATTTCGACCGTCAGAATCCCGGTTCCGGCGCCTGAACACGATACGATCGGAAAGGATGCTGCTGCGGCGATTCGGGCCGCGCCCGTCCACACGTCCATCCCGGGCGTCATGGCAGTTAACAAATTTCTCGCACTTCTTATCAGACCGCGACACGCGGCGGCCACGCCCCTGGCCCAGAGCCTCATACGACACACTCAGGATCATCACGAGCGTCAGCAAAACAAATCCCACCACGCTGCTTGAAGCTTTGATCTTCATAAGTTCCTCCCTTGAATTAACAACGCTGAGGTACCCGGGGCAGCGAAAAAAGAACGAAGGACCCGGTTAGTTCCGCTGGTCCTTCTGAGCTACCATAGCACCAAGTTCGGAGCTCCTTCCACCACCTTTAGCAGTCTGAGGTATTATGATTCGGTATCAATCCGATTGCTGAGTCCAAATATGGCAAATCTTGATCCGGCCCAAGGTGCACTGGCAGCACGACTTACACGTGTGCGTGCCGAGATTGCCGCCGCTGCGCGAAAGTCTGATAGGGCGGCTGAGGATGTCACTTTGATTGCCATCAGCAAGACCCATCCTGCGTCCGCGATACGGGAGGCGATCGCGCTCGGGGCAATGGACGTCGGCGAAAACCGGGTCCAGGAAGCCGAGGAAAAGATCGCGGAAGTGGGCGGCGATCACGTTCGCTGGCACCTGGTCGGACATCTTCAGGCAAACAAGGCGCGCCGCGCGGTGAATCTTTTTGACGTCATCCACACACTCGATTCGATCGATCTGGCGCGGCGTTTGGATCGTTTGTGTATTGAGGAAGGAAGAGAGCGCCTGCCGGTGTTGATTCAGGTTGACCTCGGTCACGAAGAAACCAAGTCGGGCATCGACGAAACAGAACTGCCCGAGCTGATCGAGGGTCTTGGACCACTTGCGCGACTCGAGCTGACAGGATTGATGACGTTGCCGCCGTACTTCGAAGATCCCGAGCATAGTCGCCCTTTCTTTCGCCGTCTGAGAGAGTTCCGAGACGAACTCGCGCGTCGAGGTTCGTTTGGCGACACGAAAGGTGAACTCTCGATGGGCATGACTCATGATTTCGCGGTTGCGATCGAAGAGGGCGCCACGATGGTGCGCATCGGCACCGCGATTTTTGGCGAACGTGAGAAACCTGCTTAGCAGATATAACGAATAACACTTAGCTATGATCATTATCGATCGTCTTTTCTGGTTCTTGAGTTCGGCGGTTTCCGTCGTCATTGTCGCCGTAATCGTGCTCATGATTATCCGGCTGATCGTCGATGCGATGGATTTAAATCCATTCGCCTGGACATCACGGACGATTCGAAGGCTTACCGACGGGATCGTCATACCCGTGCGCGGCGGTTTGCGTGGCTTCGGCATCGATCCTAAATACGCACCGCTCGTAGTTATTTTGCTCGTGATCCTGCTCGGTTTTTTCCTGCTGCAACTGGTCGGAACAATAGCCGTTACGATTTCAGGTGTGCTGTTGAGCGTGCAGCGGGGCGCAGTGATCCCGGCGATTGGCTTTATTATTCACGGCTTACTTTCGATTTACATCCTATTGATTACCATCCGCATCATTTTCGCGTGGGGAATGGTCAGTTATTCAAATCGCCTGATGCGGTTTCTGGTCGACACAACTGAGCCTCTGCTGGGACCGATGCGACGCATGATCCCGCCGCTCGGACCGTTTGACATTTCTCCGATCATCGCGATTTTTATCCTTTGGCTATTTCAGGCAGCGGTTGCGGGAACGCTGTTGCGAGGGGCGTCGTTTCAGGCTTTTTGAGTTGACGGTGATTGAGCATTCCATTCGTGACGGGCGGCTCGTGTTGACGGTTCAGGTTGTGCCACGCGCTTCGCGGAGCGAACTCGCCGGCGAACATAATGGCGCGCTCCGCGTCAGGGTGGCCGCGCCGCCGGTGGACGGCGCAGCGAATAAAGAGGTGATTCACGTATTGGCGAAAGTGTTCAAAGTGTCGCGTGGTGCGGTAACGATCCTGAGCGGGCATAACGGACGACTGAAACAGATGAGTATCGAGGGTGTTTCCACGTCCGCCCTTTCAGAGTTACTCGACGGTCTTGCAGAGTCTTGAGATGGATCCGGAAAGAGTTTCACATTACAGAATTCTGGAAAAGCTGGGCGCCGGCGGGATGGGCGTGGTCTTTCTCGCGGAAGACATGAAGCTGGGACGCAAAGTCGCGATCAAGATCCTGAGCCAGGAATACACCACGAATCGCGATCGACTCAACCGGTTCGAACAGGAAGCGTCGGCGGCGTCAAATCTCAATCATCCAAACATACTCACGATCCACGAGGTCGGCGCCGACGACGGCCAGCACTACATCGCCACCGAATACATCGACGGCGTAACCCTGCGACGAAAAATCGCGGGGACGCAGCTCGAGCCGGCGGAAATTCTCGACATCGCAGTTCAGGTCGCAAGCGCTCTCGAAGAAGCTCATGGCGCCGGCATCGTGCACCGCGACGTTAAGCCGGACAACATCATGGTGCGTCGCAACGGTTATGTGAAAGTGCTCGACTTTGGGCTCGCAAAACTGACCGAAAACGTCGACAGAACACCCCTCGACGCCGAAGCCGCGACGCGTGTACTCGTGCAGACTGATGCAGGCGTCGTGATGGGCACGTCGCATTACATGTCGCCGGAACAAGCGCGTGGCAAACCGGTCGACGCGCGCAGCGATATCTGGAGTCTCGGCGTTGTCATCTATGAAATGGTTGCGGGTCGAACTCCTTTTGAAGGAGAAACGTCAACCGACGTGATCGTTGCGATCACGCAAAAGGAGCCGCCGCCACTCGCGCGTTTTGCGCCGAACGTTCCCGCCGAGTTGGAATGGATCGTTATGAAGGCGCTGCGGAAGGATCGTGACGAGCGTTACCAAACGATCAGGGAATTGCTTACGGATCTGCGTCGACTAAAACAGCGATTGGAGTTTGAAGTCGAGCTCGAACGCACTTCAAGCCCCGGTAGTGCCACGAGATCCAGGATCAGCGAACTCGAGGCCGCGCCAACAGCCATTCAACAGGCAGTTCCGACGACGGCGAAAACCGTCAGCCACGTCTCGAGTGCCGAGTACATTGCGAACGGAATCAAGCGACATAAGATTGTGGCGGCCGTCGTCGCGCTCCTGCTCGTGGCCGTCACAGCGTCGGCCGTCTATCTCTACAACCGCAATGAAGCGATGTTGACCGAGCGGGATACGGTCCTGCTCACCGACTTCGCTAACTCAACGGGCGAGCCGGTTTTTGACGGCACGCTCAAGCAGGCGCTCGCAGTGCAACTCGGTCAAACACCTTTTCTGAATTTGTTCCCTGAAGAACGTGTGCGTGAAACACTTCGGTTCATGGGCCGTTCGCCTGACGATCGAATCACGCGCGACGTCGGCCGCGAGATCTGTCAACGTCAGGGAATCAAAGCGATGCTGACGGGATCGATCGCGACTTTGGGTAGTCACTATGTGATCACGATTGAGGCGTTTAATCCACGCACCGGAGACTCGATCGCGCGCGAGCAGGTCGAAGCGGAAAGTAAAGAACGCGTGCTCTCAGCGCTCGGCGCCGCGGCGTCGAACCTGCGAAAGAAGCTCGGCGAGTCGCTGAACTCCATCAAGAAGTACGACGTCAACATCGAGCAGGCGACGACGTCGTCGCTGGACGCGCTCAAGGCTTTTGCCATGGGAAACGAAGAACGCGCGCGTGGATGGGCGCCGGAGTCGCTGACGTTTTATAAACGTGCGATCGAACTCGATCCGAACTTTGCAATGGCCTATGCGCGCATCGGCGTCCACTACGGTAACCGGGATCAGTTGGAAGCGGCGACGCCGTACGTTGAAAAAGCCTACGAGCTTCGCGATCGAGTCAGTGAGCGCGAGCGACTTTACATAACAGAGAAGTACTACACGTACATCTCCGGAGAGATCGACAAGGCAATCGAAACCCTCCAAACATGGACTCGTCTTTACCCGGACGATTTCGTGCCGCACAACAATTTATGCATCAACTACAAGTTCGTGGGGCGTCACGAGGAAGCTCTGAAAGAGGCGCTCGAAGCAGTAAGGCTTAGTCCGAATAACGTTAACGCGCACGATAATCTCGTCGGCACCTTTATCACCCTCGGCCGGTTTGATGAAGCAGAGCAGGCCATGCGTGAAGCACAAAAGATCAACCCTGATTCCCTCGTCGCGCATAGCGGCAGTTATCTGCTTGCTTACTATCGCCGGGACCGTGAAGGGATGGAGCGCGAGATCCAATGGGCCAGGGGAAGAGCCGAAGAGGCGCCGTTTACGATGATGCTCACGGCAGCCACGATGGGTCAGGGAAAAGTACGCGAGGCCGAGCAGTTGCAAAAGATAACGATGGAGCTGTTTCACCGTTACGCCACTCAGGAAAATGTTTCAGCGGGTCTGATGAACCTGGCGGGTGACCTTGCCACTGTCGGGAAGTGTGACCAGGCGAAGGAGAACGCCAGGGCTGCCCTGAAACTGTTCCGCGGCCGGATGACTTTGGCCAACGGCGCGCTCGTGTATGCAGCGTGTAATGATCAGGATCAGGCGGAGTCGTTGCTCGAGGAAGCGCGCACTGCATATCCGAAGAACACAGTGCTCGTGTCTATTGTTACGCCGATCATTGCCGCAACGGCGGAGCGGAATCGAGGCAACATTGATCGGGCGATCCAGTTGCTGGACTCGGTGCGCACGTACGAGTTTGGAACCATCATTGGCACGTCAACCAAGTATGCGCGCGGGAATCTTTACCTGCAGCGGAAGATGGGTAAAGAAGCGGCGGCGGAATTCCAGACAATCATCGACCATCCCGGTGTAGACATGTTTTCGCCGGTGCAGATTCTTTCTCACCTCGGGCTGGCCCGTGCCGCTGTGCTGAATGGTGACACCGCCGCAGCGCGTAAGTCGTATCAGGATTTTTTTGCGCTCTGGAAAGATGCGGACCATGATCTGCCGGTGCTTGTGCAGGCGAAGAAAGAGTACGAGAGGGTTAGGTAGTCGTTAAAAAGGCGTATTTTCCATTTGTCATTTGCCATTTATCATTTTCCATTTTGGTCAAGCTCCGTCGCTTAAGACACAATGACAAATGGAAAATGGCAAATGACAAATGGAAAATAACCCGGGCTTGGCCTCCCGCGAAAACATTCTCCCACTTGTGATATATTGCCCTGCCCGACAACCCACATTCCAGAAGGATCTAAACTCAAATGTCCGGACATTCGAAATGGCATAGTATCAAGCACAAGAAAGGCGCGCTCGATGCCAAGCGCGGCAAGCTGTTCACGAAGTTTATTAAAGAGATCACCGTCGCTGCGCGTAGCGGCGGCGGCGACCCGGAAGGCAATGCGCGTCTGCGTAAAGCTATCCTCGACGCCAAGGGCGGCAACATGCCCAACGACACGATCGAACGCGCGATCCGTCGTGGCACGGGCGAAGAAGAGGGCGTCAACTACGAAGAGATCACTTATGAAGGCTATGGCCCAGGCGGCGTCGCGCTGATGATTCAATCGCTGACCGACAATCGTAATCGCACCGTCGCCGAGATTCGACACATCTTCTCAAAGAATGGCGGCAATCTTGGTGAGAGTGGGTCGGTGGGTTGGATTTTTGAAAAGAAGGGTTACATCGTCGTCGAAAAGGCAGGGCGAACCGAAGAGGATCTTTTTGAACTCGTGATCGAGGCAGGCGCTGACGATCTGCGCGACGACGAAGACAACTTTGAGATCATCACGTCGCCGGAAGCATTTGAAGGAGTGTTGTCAGCGGTCAAGGGTGCGGGTATCGAGCCGCAGGTCGCGGAAGTTGAATTCGTGCCGCAGAACTATGTCCGACTCGAAGGCGCAGACGCGCGCCAGATGCTGAAGTTGATGGAAGCACTCGAAGATCACGACGACGTGCAGAAAGTCTCCGCGAATTTCGACATCAGCGAAGCAGACATGGCGGCGGTGTAGCCACAAAAAGGCACATAAGTCACAAAAAAGCAGAAGTAAATATCATTGTGCTTTTTGTGCCTTCTTGTGGCCGGTATCAGGCTTGGGCCTGTTGCGCTGGTTCGCTTGGCGATTCTTCAGTTTTGACAGGCTCACCCATCACGACCCTCACGTTGTGCAGCTTCTCGTCGTCGACTAACGTGATTGTCTCTTCAGGCTGGACCACGCCGTCAACTTCCACGCTGACTACTCCTCGACTCACCGCGAGTGGATTCTCTATTTTGATCCGGTACGTCGCACGTCCACGCCGGTAAGTGATCTCAAACTCACGCCACCAACGCGGCACGCAGGGATTGATTTCGAGTCGATCCTTTTGCAATTTGAAACCGAGTATCGACTCGAGTGCCGCGCGATACATCCAGCCTGCCGATCCCGTGTACCACGTCCAGCCACCGCGTCCGGTGTGCGGCGGCACGGCATAAACATCACCGGCGGCGACGTAAGGTTCAACTTTGTATTTGTGCAATCCCGCGCGCGTGGAAGAGTGATTGATCGGATTGAGGAGCGCGAACAACTCGCCTGCGCGCTCTCCATCGCCAAGCATTGAAAAAGCGATCATGGTCCAGATGGCGGCGTGTGTGTATTGCCCGCCGTTTTCCCGTACCCCGGGCACGTATCCTTTTATATAACCCGGATTCAAAACACCTTTGTCGAACGGCGGCGTGAAAAGTATGACTAAGCCGTCGCCACGCCGGATCAAATACTCTTCAACGGCGGCCATCGCGCGGCCCATGCGATACGGATCCGAAGCGCCTGAAATCACGCTCCACGACTGCGCGATCGAATCGATGCGACACTCTTCATTCCGTGCGGAACCGAGCGGCGTGCCGTCGTCAAAATAGGCACGTCGATACCAGTCGCCGTCCCATGCCTTTTCCTCGAGAGCTTTCTTCAGGTTTTCCAGGTGCCGGCGATAACGATTGCCACGCGCTTTCTGCTTTCTCGCATCCACGTGCGGCGCAAACGTCGCGATCGTCATGTGCAGAAACCAGCCCATCCAAACGCTTTCACCCTTGCCGAGGTGACCGACCCGATTCATACCGTCGTTCCAGTCGCCTGCGCCCATCAGAGGCAATCCATGTTTGCCGGTGGGTAAACTTCGGTCGATCGCGCGGGCGCAATGCTCGTAGATCGTCGCCGACTCCTGGGAGACTTCGGGTTGCATGTAAGTCTCATGCTGCTCCGCGGTCAGCAGAGGCTGTTCGAGGAAGGGAACCACTTCCTCCAGCACGGAAACATCACCCGTCACCCTGATGTAGAACGCTGTGACAAACGGCAACCAGACGAGATCATCTGAAATCTTCGTACGCACGCCGCGCCCGCTCGGCGGATGCCACCAGTGTTGCACGTCGCCTTCCTTGAACTGGTGCGCGGCTGCCAAAAGGATCTGTTTCCGGGCCACCTCAGGACGGCTGTAGACCAGGGCCATCACGTCCTGCAACTGATCGCGAAAACCGAATGCGCCGCCCGATTGATAAAACGCCGTGCGAGCCCAGATGCGACAAGAAAGTGTTTGATAGAGAAGCCAGCGATTGAGCATCGTATCCAACGCTTTGTCGGGTGTTTTGACTTCGACCGTGCCGAGGAGCTCGTCCCAGTGGGCCAACACCTTTTCAAACGCGGCGTTTACATTACCCGTCTGCCGAAACTTAGTGGCGACTGCTTGCGCGGCCGTCTTTGATTCAGCCTCGCCGAGCAGGAAAACAACTTCCCGTGCTTCATTCGGGGCCAGTTCAATATTTGTTTGGATTGCCGCGCATGGATCGAGCCCGGCGCCCTCGCGTCCGGCAAGATTCACGCGTCGCAGGGCCGCTGGCGCTTCAAGCGAACCGTTGCGCCCGAGAAACTCCTTCCGATCGCAGGTCGCACTCCACATGCGTTCACTCGTCGCGGCAAAAGCAACGCGATCCGCAAACTCATTGTTGAATGGGTTAGTGGCAAAGATGGTGGCGGTTGGTTGATCGATCTCCGTGATGATGTAAGGCGCTGACGATGGTCGCGAAACGCCGAGCACGAGCTCGCTATAGTGAGTGACCGATAGTCTTCTCTTTCTATTCGTCCGGTTACGCAAACGAAGCAGGGATATTTTTACGGGCGCATCGAGAGGTGCGAAGACGAGCAACTCCTGCGAAATGCCGTGACTCGTGTGTTCAAAGACGCTGTAACCCTGACCATGCCTGATGATGTGCGGCTCTCTTTCGCGAATTGGCAAAGGCGTGGCGGACCAGATCGTGCCGGTATCTTCGTCGCGCAGGTACACCACTTCTCCCGGCGGATCGCAGACCGCATCGTTGGACCACGGAGTCAAACGATTCTCACGGCTGTTGAGCGACCACGTGCATCCGCCACCAGTTTCAGTGATTTGAAATCCAAACTCGGCCTCGTTGCCAATCACGTTGGACCAGGGCGCCGGTGTCCACTGCTCGGCGCCGAGAAGCGTTACGTATTCACGCCCGCCCTGGTGAAAACCACCGAGGCCGTTGAAGAAAGTCAGCTCGGGCGGAGCCACGGTGGGCTCGGGATAAGTTTGCGAAGGAAGTCGCGGAACAAGGGGCGGCGGCATCGGTTCTTCAACTCGCGGCCGTTCAATCTGATCTTCAAATGAGCCGCGATCGGCAACGATCACGGCGCGCGCCACCGCGTGCAGCAAAATGCGGTCGGGTTCCGAAATCTGATCGGCGCGACGCAGGTAAACTCCCCCGGGCTTGTCCTGCAAACCCTGCAACCCGCTCGTGCGTACGATCGTTTCCAACTCCTGGTGTAACTCCTGCATGTAGCTCGTCGGCGTGTCGTTGAGAATGATCAGATCGATTTTTAGTCCCTTGAAATGCAGGTACTCATGACCACGGACGAGTTTCCTGACAGTTCGCAAATCGTCGGCGCTGTTGATCCGGACCACGACGATGGGAAGATCGCCGCTGATGCCGTACGCCCAGAGACTCGACTGTGCTTTCGTGTTGAGCGCGAGCACGTGAGGTGTCGGGCGTAGCGAAGGATCCGAATAGACGATTCGCGCCGCGAGACGCTGAAACAGGTGCGCCTCTTCCGAATCGACCTTCAAGTGACTCATCTCGACCTGCGCCTTGGTCCAGGCAAGACGGAGTTCGCGTTCGAAGATATTTGGAGTGTGGTACTTGTCCGCGAGGGCGAGGGCTTCTTCGCGCGAGTGCGCGACGGCGGTGCTGAATGAACAGCGAACGGTTTGGTTTGGCTGAATCCTGACGCGACGGCGCAAACTGAAGACCGGATCGAGCACGGCCCCGGTCGAGTTTGAAAGCGGACGATCCTCCATCACCGCGATGGGATTACTCGCGTTGCGGCCACGCCCGAGAAACCTCCCGCGATCAGTTTCATACTGCACCGCGCCGACGAGTTCGCCTTCCGCAACCACGACATGTACGCCCCAGATCGGCCGATCTTCCGGCGAACGCAGGCGCCGATGCGCGAGGATCGCATTCTCACCCGCGAAGAATTCCGTCTCGATAAAAAGATTGCTGAACGCCTGGTGTGCCGAATCGGCGTCCGGCGTTGCAAGGACAACCTCGGCGTAACTGGTCAACTCGATCTCGCGAACGCGTGAAGAGTTGTTGGTGAGCGAAACACGCCGTACTTCAGCGTTGTCCTCCGCTGAAACAACCACTTCAAGCCGTGTCGCGATGCCTGAATCGACACGTCTGAAGTCTGCTTTGTCTTCCGAAAAAGCGACGTGATAAGACTGTGGGCGCCGCCTCACCGGCTGATGTCCGGCAGACCACACAAGACCGCTCCGTACGTCGCGGAGGTAGATAAAAGAGCCCCAGTTATCGCGCGTAACGTCCTCACGCCAACGCGTAACCGCATTCTCCTCGCAACGCGAATAACCGGCGCCGGCAGTGGTTATCATCACGTTGTAAGTCCCATTCGAAAGCAACTGTGTCCGCGGCGTGTCGAGCTCGGCGGAATCGTAAACTCGCGTGATCATTCCCGGCATCTCCTGGGCCACGCGTCCGGTCAAAACTTCTTCGGCGCGTGGATGGGCCGCGGGCACTCCGACCGGGACGCGTTCCTGCAAAAGCAACTCGGTGGCCTGCACCGCGGGATCGGCGTGAAAGCGTCGTTCGACGACATCTTCCTGGAGAATGTTTGCAAGTGAAACCAAACTCATTCCCTGGTGGTGTGTCATGAACGCGCGAATCAGCACCGACTTCTGCCCTTCGGGCAATCGTTCCGCGGTGTAATCGATCGACTCGTAAAAGCCGTATGGCCCAAGCGCGCCTTCTTTTTGCAGCCGGCGCAGATTGATCATGGCTGACACCGGATCGATTTCGGCCGCGAGTATCGTCGCGTAGGGAGCGACGACGAGATCCTCGATCAGTCCACGTTTGAGACCGAGACCTGGCACGCCGAATGGTCCATATTGATAGTTGAGATGAATATCGCGGACGTTGTAAGCCGCCTCGGAAATACCCCAGGGCACGCCACGTTCTTCGCCATATTCGATTTGACGCTCGACGATCGTCTTGTAGGTTTCGGCGAGGAGTGTCGCCGGATAGTTGCGCATCACGAGGAGGGGCATGAGGTATTCGAACATCGTGCCCGTCCAGGAGATGAGCGCGCGTCCGCCGTCGACCTTCGTCAGGGCTCGACCCATGCGGAACCAGTGTTGTTGCGGCACGTCGCCCTTCGCGATGCCGACGAAGCTGGCCAGACGTGCTTCCGAAGCAAGGAGATCGTAATAAGAGTCGTCCGCGCGCGACGCGGTAACGTTGTAGCCGATTGTGAATAGCTTGCGCTCCACGTCAAATAGAAATGAGAAATCCATCTCTTCGACGATCTGATCGCAGCGTCTCGAGAGACGGCTGAGACGCGCGAGCATGTCCGCGGAAGCACGCGCGGACTGTTCGAGTGCTTTTGTCAGTTTTGCGGCGGTTTGGGCCAGGGCTTCGGAGGCATGGTCCTGCATTGACGCGAGTTGGACCAGGGCGTTGTCACAGAGTTTTGGAACGTCGGCGAGCGCCGGAACTTCCTGGAGAAGTTTAAGGACACGCGCCCAGTCTTTATCGGAGTCGCCCAGAGTCGCTTCGATCGACGGCAGCAGTCCGGCCCAGTTCGTAAGCGCCTCCAGATCCCTGCGGCGGCTATCGATCTGATGCTTGAGTGCTCCCACCCACCAGCGCAGTTCTTTAAAACTGACTTCGCCATGCTCATGTGCGAGGGCGTTGACGATGTCTTCGATTTCGGAAGTGCGGCGTCGCAAAGAATCCATGAGGACAATCCAGGACGACAGGCGTGTGCCGGGATCGGTGTTCAGCAGTTTTTCACAAGCCGCAATCTCGTCCTGCAACTGTCTCACCGTCACGACGTCGGTGCGTTGGCGAGAGCTGCCCAGGTTTGTAGCTGCAATCGCGATGGCGTCGGTCGTGTCTTTGAAGCCCTCGATTATATGAGCATCAAATAAGGGGTTATCCGGAAACTCGATGCACGCCTGTTTGACGGCGATCAAATGACCGGCGAGATTGCCGCTGTCGACTGTCGAGATGTATTGCGGCAGGAGTGGTTCGAGCGTTTTTGTATCGTACCAGTTGAAGAAGTGACCATGAAGACGTCCCAACTGCGCCATCGTCGAAAACGTCAGCTCGTGTCTTTCGACCATTTCGAGAGCGCCGACGTAACCGAGATCGCGCGCCGAGGACGTCGCCAGCAACAGCAATCCGATGTTTGTGGGCGAAGTGCGATGCGCGATGACGGGTACCGGATCTTCCTGGAAGTTATCAGGCGGCAACCAGTTGTCTTCAGCGCCGACAAAGGTTTCGAAGAAGCGCCACGTGCGGCGCGCGATCCTTCGCGCAAACACTGCATCTTCAGCACTCAAAAGCTTGCGTTCGGCCGGACGCGGCTTGCTCACCCAGTAAGCGATGAGGGGCGAAAGCAGCCAGACGGCAGCGAGTGGTCCCATCACGTAGAGCGCGGCTGGTTTGAGAACGAGAGTTAGACCAAGCGCAACGAGCGTGAGGACGGAGGAAGGCAGCATGAACCAGACGAACCCGCCGAGATCGTGTCGCGCGGATTTCTCCGCTTCTGCTGCCGATACCCATTGCAGCAAGTTTTTTCGTGAAACGAGCTGGCGATAGAGCGCGCGAATGATCGCATCGCACATCAGCCATGCCTGATGCGGCAGAAAAACAAACGAGAGCGCGATCTGCGCCGCGTTAGAGCGGAAGTCACCCCAGACACTCCAAAAATGGCTGGTCCACGGAAGGCCGCGCGGATGAATGAGCAATCCCGTCGTTACATGCAGGTAGACAGGGAAAGCGATCGCGAGAAAAACGAAAAGACTCCACAGCAGCGCTGAACCGGGAAAGAACGCGCACGATGCGACGAGCCACAAAAGCAACGACGGCGCAACCAGGCTGCGGCGCAGGTTGTCGAGGATCTTCCAGCGCGCGAGGGTAGGCAACACGTTGCGAACACGTTTTCGATCCCCATCCGGAACTTGCGGGAATAGCCAGCGGGCGATCTGCCAGTCGCCACGCGTCCAGCGATGCGAGCGTTTTGCGTAAACCTCGTAAGACGCGGGATAGTCGTCGAGCAGTTCGATATCGGTTGTCAGTGCGGCGCGAGCAAACAGACACTCGAAGAGATCGTGACTCAGCAAAGAGTTTGGCGGAACGCGATTCTCGAGGGTGGTTTGAAAAGCGTCGACGTCATACAAACCCTTACCCGTAAAACTTCCTTCACCGAAGAAGTCCTGATAGACGTCAGACACCGCCGTCGTGTAAGGATCGATGCCGGTGTAACCGGAGAACACTTGCACAAACTTCGACCGCGAAGCACTAGCGAGGGAGATGCTGACGCGTGGTTGAAGGATTCCGTAGCCGTGTATAACCCGATTCGTCGCTTCGTCTATCACGGGCCGGTTCAGTGGATGAATTGCGGCGCCGACGAGTTTGCGCGCAACGTCGCGCGGGAGCTGCGTGTCTGAGTCGAGCGTAATGACGTAACGAATTGTTTTTAGTAAAGCGTCATCGGCGGTGCGCACGACAAAGCTGGTGTCGCCGGCGCCGCGCAACAGCCGGTTAAACTCCTCCAGCTTGCCTCGTTTTCGTTCCCATCCCATCCATTTGTGCTCGCCCGGATTCCACTGGCGTCGCCGGTGAAAGAGATGAAAACGATCGTTGCCGTGTCTGCGGTTGAGACCGTCGATGCCGCTCTGCGCGATCGCAAGCAGGTGCGCGTCTGCCGGTGATTCTTCTGAATCGGAGTCGGGAAAATCGCCGAGCAGACCGAAGTAAAGATGCTGATCGTGATTGGCGAGGTAATGGACTTCGAGTCGTTCGACGAGTTCAGTGACCTGCGACTCGCTCATAAAGATTGTCGGCACGACTACGAAAGTCGCGGCATCTTCGGGAATACCTTTGGCCGTATCCATTCGCGGCAACAAGCGCGGCGGAAAAAAGTGCGTGAGGTCCCAGTTGAGCACTGTTAGCGCGAGTTCGCTGGTCGGAATCAACGCCAGTAACGCCGTGAGGATCATGAAGGGCCAACTCACCTCATGCCGCGACATCAAGTAAAGCAGGAAACTCATGATCAGCAGCATCAGTAAGCTGAGCGTGCTGAGATATGTTGCGATGGGGTGACGCAGTAAGAAGCGACGCAAACTTTCCATTGGCCGCGGCTGATAACCAAACTTTGTTTCCAGCGCGGTCAGACCGCCGTCGATCAGGTAATAGCCGACATGTTTCTCGCGTCCTTTGTGTTTGCTTTGCGCCGCAAGTTCGACCGCCGCCTCCGCGATTTCCAGTTCGCCGGCGCGAGTGCGTTTACTGATTCGCTCTACTACGTGGCGATAGCGATCTCTCGCGGCAAATTCCATTCGCGAATAAACGCCTGCGGGATCCCTGCCCAGCAATGGTTCAATCAGACTGACTTTCTCGAAGAAATCGTTCCAGTCGAGCGTCGAGAGCAGACGCATGCTGGTGATGATGTTTCCGACCGTGACTTGCGCCCCCGCCTGTCGCTGGTGTTCGGCGTGAATGATTTGTTCGACGCTGGTTTCCTCGAGCTCAGTCGTTTTTCAATCCAGTCCATCACCGGCATTACGGAAGGATGCTGTTCACGAAGACGCTGGACGAGTTGGACCAGAAACGGTTGCGGCAAGTCTTCTCGTTTTCCGATCCGCTCGTTGAGAAACGACATGACATTCGCGGGCTGGAGCGAAGCGAGTTCGAGCAGTTTATCGGCGAGTTTGTCAGCCTCCTCGCGTTCGGCGCGTGCGGCTGCAATCGTGATTGCGAGACGGCGCAGATTTTCGACGAGCGCCAGGCGGAGCGTGATCGCAACTGCCCAGAGTTCGCCGATCGAGAGGGGAGCGACTGTTTGATAGGACGGCGATAAATCTTTGCAGCGTGTTGGTATCCAGGCGCGAGTCAGTGTGCGCGATCAGGGCGAGCGCGACGGAGTAGATCCGCGGATAGCCTTCGAGTTCGCCGCCGGCGAGTTTTGGGAGTTCGTGGTAGTAACTTTTCGGCAGGTCCTCACGAATCTCGCGGAGTTGTTCTTCGACGATGTGGTAGTTGTCTACAAGCCACTCTGCCGCCGGTGAGATTGCGCGGCCCTGGCGAAGGGCTTCGACGAGAGCTTTGTATGCAGCTTCGAGTTTGCGGCCGTTGTCTTCGAGCCGCGGTAATAGTTGCGCGCGGCCTTTCTTCGTGACGGTCTGGTGAGTTGCGGCGAGTGCCTGTGCAAACTGTTCGAGACGTTCGACACTGAAAAACTCAGCTTGAAAAGGTTTGTCGTCGGCATAGCCTGTGGGCTTGCGGACCAATGATGCCAGCGATTCGAAGAAATCACTCATAACGTGTGCTCGATAAGTTCAGGGGGATGTTCAGGATAGCATTTGTGCTTGGTACTTTGTACTTTGTGTTTTGTACTTTGTGCTCTGGAAAGCAAAGTACCAAGTACAAAGCACTAAGTACAAAGCACCAAGTACAACCCCCCTATAGTATACTTCCGCGCCATGCGCGTTCTTGGAATCGATCCGGGCAGCCAGACAACCGGTTGGGGCGTTGTTGAAGGCGATGGCCGACGTTACACCCTCGTGGCTTATGGTTCGATTCGAGCGCCGTCGACGCAGAAGTTTTCCTCGCGGCTTTTGAAGATGTGCAACGGGCTCGAAGAAGTGATCGCGCAACATCGGCCGGATGCGTGTGCGCTCGAAGATGCTTTTCTTGCGACTAACGTTAAGGTCAGTATGAAACTGGGCCAGGTGCGCGGCGTGGCGTTGCTGGTTGCTGAAAAAGCGGCACTCGAGATTCACGAGTATTCGCCGCGGCTGATCAAGCAGACAGTTGTCGGTTACGGCAACGCCGAGAAGCACCAGGTGCAGGAAATGGTGCGTTTGTTGCTCAAACTCAAGAGCATTCCGTCGCCGCATGATGCGGCTGATGCGTTGGCGGTGGCGATTTGTCATTTTCACCACGCGCCGTTTAGGGAACGAATAGCAGCGGTTTAGACCGTCTCTCAACCTCACAACTCAGGAGAAAATATGATTCCTCACAAGCTCGCATTTTGTCTGCTTCTTCTCTTTTTAACTCACGACACACTTCAGGCTCAGAAACGAAAGCCGCCCGCGGGCGGCCGCGTTGCAGTGGTAGTCGATGAACGTCTTGCGGCCTTGCGCGCGACGCCGCAACTCCACGGAACGCTCGTGCGTCGCCTGGGTCGCGGCAGAATGGTCGCGATCAGATCCGCGAAAAGAAATGTTGAAGGCGTCACGTTCCTGCTGGTCAATGTGACGAGCCGAACGCATGGCTGGATTCAGCGGGAGGCTGTTGTTTCAGCCTGGCGTGCAGGCGACGATCAAAGGCTGTTGGATCTGATCAGTCGTTCAAAGGATTTCGATCGAATCTCACGGGCGCGGATATTCCTCGACCACTTTCCACGTTCGACGTTGCGTCCGGCAGTGCTGTTGCTGCTGGGGGATGGCGCCGAGGAAGTTGCGGGCAAATTGTCGCAAGCCGCCGCACGCCGGATGAGCGAGCCGTTCGGCGATGCGCCGGAGTTCACCTATTACCTGAACTACACCGGCCTCGATCGTTACAACCGCATGGGCGTCGGATTTGTTTTCGACCCTGCAAACAAACGTTTTCACTACAATGGCGCCGCGTGGCGCGAGCTCGTCCGGCGTCATCCGCGTTCACCTGAGGCAGCCGAAGCGAGAAACCGTTTGGAGTCTCTTTTCTCTCATCTGCGTATGCTGTAAACTCGCATTATGACTATCAAATTACCTCAAGGAGAAAGCAAGATGGGCCTCACACATGTTGCAGTCAAAATACGCAACTTCGGTAATCAGGAACCAGGTACTACAGAAGAATCGTTCGTCGCAAACTTTCTAGTGGACACAGGCGCAACTGATTCAATGGCTCCAGGGTCGGAATTGAAGAGAATTGGTATCAAACCGACTAACAAACAGACCTACGAGCTTGCGAATGGGCAACGCGAGGATTATGAAGTTGCCTTTGTTGAGTTCTCGTTTATGGACGCTAACATAATCTCTCGGATCATCTTCGGTCCGGACGATATTGAACCAATTCTCGGTGCGATAGCTTTGGAATATGTTGGCATAGTCGTGGATCCCGCAAACCAGAAGCTAAAAAAGCTTCCGGCGCTACCATTGAAATAGCACGTTCACTTCGCCTTATGTCATTACGACGGAAAAAACCTCAAGGAGAAAGCAAGATGGGCCTCACACATGTTGCAGTCAAGATAGGACGCCTCGGGTCCAGGGATTTGTATGACGCAAATTTTCTTGTGGACACAGGAGCCATGGACTCCATGGCTCCCGCATCCGAACTCAGAAGAGTTGGAATTGAACCGGTTGGTAAAAGGACGTACGAACTTGCCAGTGGTGAACTCCAGGAGTATCAGTATGGCTTGGCGGAACTAAGGTTCATGGATGAAATCACCTCAACTGACATCATCTTTGGGCCTGAAAACATCGAGCCGATACTGGGTGTAGTGGCACTGGAAAACGCCGGTTTTATCGTCGATCCAAAAAACCAAACACTGAGAAAGCTACGGGTTCGCTCGTTAAAACAGGCGTTTACGGCGAAATAATAAGTCGCTCTTTCGGCCATTTCACCGTTAAGCTCCAAAAATCTGCTACGTGCGGGTTGTTAATAACGCCCGAAACCCTTCGTCTATCAGGTTGTAGACGGAGGAGAACCCTTGCAAGCAGCAGCACTTAAACCCTTGCGATTAGTAACAGAACAACCCGCCAGCGAGCTGGAAATGCTTTTCCAGGCACATCATGGCCGAGTTTTCCGGACCGCCCAACGCATTACGGGAAGCGCCGCCGATGCCGAAGACGTGCTCCAGACTGTCTTCCTCCGGCTCATTAAAGGGCAGGACGATTACGACTGGTCACATAATCCCGAAGCTTATCTTTCGCGTGCGGCCATCAATGCTTCCCTGGATCTGCTGCGTAGCCGCACTCGAGCAAAAGCGGTGGCGCTTGAAGATGCCGACGTAGATATGATTGTCGGCACTTTCCGCAGTCCGGAAGCCCTTCATGCCGACCGCGAATTGCAGACCCTCGTTCGTCAAGCTGTGACGCGACTTGGGAAAACCGCCGGCGAGATGTTTGTTCTGCGTTATTACGAAGGCTTTGACAATAAAGAAATTGCCACGCTGATGAAGACTTCCCCTCTCGTAGTAGGTGTAGTCCTTCACCGCGCACGGACCAAACTGAGAAAAGAGATTGGGCACTACCTGGAGAAACATCATGAAAAGCAATAAGGAAGAGCAGATGCTCGATAAAGTTACTGCCGAGATTCGAAACGAAAAGATCGATCCGAAAGCAGTTTCCGCGGCGGCAGATCGTGTTTGGGCGCGTGTCTCCGCGGCGGCAGGCGAAACGGAATTCCAGTTGCCCGCAGTCGAAACGATTGAGGGCTGTACAGATTTTCAGTCACTAATTCCCGCGCACCTGGCAGGCAGACTCTCCGAAGCGCGTTCGCTGCTGCTGGTGGATCATACGCACGAGTGCATTCCGTGTCGCAGGGCGATGAACGAAGCACGCGCGCGACGTTCCGCCACCATCAAGCCCATCGTTGGAAAGCCTCGCTATACGCTTCAACCCGTTATCCTGCGCTGGGGCATCGCCGCCGCCCTCGTAATCGGATTTGGACTGCTGGCGATTCCGTTTTTGCAAAGATGGCCGTCCGGCAACTTTGAAGCAACCGTGCAGGCAGCCGAAGGACAGGTGTTTCACGTAGCTGATACGCGCACGGCGTCAGTCAGCACCGGCGCGAAGCTCCTGCAGGGTGAGACGGTGCGCACTGCGAAAGACGGACACGCTGTGGTTCGCCTCAGCGACGGTACGTTAATCGAGATGAAAGATCGTTCGGAGCTTTACCTGACGAAGAATGGTCAGGGCACGACGATTCACCTCAATCGCGGCAACATCGTCGTCGAAGCAGCTAAGCAGAAAGACGGCAAGCTGTTTGTCGAGAGTGGTGATTCGCTTGTTTCCGTAGTCGGCACCGTTTTCTCAGTTACCAACGGCACCAAGGGATCGCGAGTGTCCGTCATCGAAGGCGAAGTGAACCTGAATCACGCCGGCAGCGATCGCGTGCTTCGTCCGGGTGATCAGGCCACTACCAACCCCGCCATCGCGATGATTCCCGTCAAGGAAGAAGTTGCGTGGAGCCGTAAAGCGGATCATTACGCAGCCGTTTTGTCCGGACTTGCTTCGCTCGGGAAAGAGTTGAAAACGATTCAGCAGCCGGGTGTTCGCACTTCCACTCACCTGCTTGACCTGATGCCCGAGAACACGGTCGTCTACGCCGCCTTGCCAAATCTCGCCAACTCAATCGCCGAGTCGCATCGCGTGATTCAGGAGCGAATCAGCCAGAACGCAGCATTGCGTGACTGGTGGCAGAAAGAGCAATCAGGCAGAGCGCAGAACATGGACCAGGTCGTCGCAACCATTCGCCAGTTTGGTTCTTATCTCGGCGATGAGATCGCGGTATCGGTTTCAATGGATGAGAAGGGCAATCCGAGTGACCCCCTGGTGCTCGCTGAGCTGAAAAACTCGCAGGGATTCAAGCAGTTTCTCGAACAGGAGATCGCGAAGTACTCCGGCGACAAAAAAGGTAAACCGGAACTTCAGTTCGTCGAGAATCCGATGACGGCCGTCGCCTCTGCCGACAAGACAGAAAAGCTCTACGTTTGGATTCAGCAGGATCTATTTGCCGCGAGTCCGAAGTTGCAGCAGCTTCAGAGTCTTTCGACGGTGATGACCGGCGGTGGCTTGAGCAGCTTTACCGCCACGCCGTTCCGCAACCGCATCGCGCAGGTTTATCAGGAAGGCGCGGGGCTGGTGGTCGCCGCGAATCTCGAGCAGGTTGTGGCGAAAGCAAAGCCGGAAATGCACGAAGGGTCCCGATGCTGAGAAGCGTGAAAATACCTTCAACAAGCTGGGCATCCTGAGTGTGAAATACTTCGTCCTGGATCAGAAGGACAGTAACGGCAAGACGCACACGCAGGCTTCACTCTCGTTTAGCGATGCGCAACGCGGCATTCCATCGTGGCTGGCTGCGCCCGGACCGATGGGCTCGCTGGAGTACATCTCGCCGGACGCGAACGTCGTCGCTGGGTTTGTAGTCAAGAATCCGGTAACCCTCGTCGACGATCTGCTGGGTGTGCTGGAAACAGTGTCGCCGGAGTTGCGTAAGTATCCTCGACAAGCAGCAAACGGAACGCGGCTTGAACATTCGTAACGATATCGCCGCGCCCCTCGGTGGTGAGTTTGCCTTCGCGATCGATGGACCAATCCTGCCGACACCTTCGTGGAAGCTGGTATTCGAGGTCAACGATCCGGCGCATCTCCAGCAAACACTCGAACGCGTGGTTGCTGAAGTGAACAAGGAAGCCGCGAGGTTCGGCAAAGGCAGCCTGGCGTGGGACAAGGCGGACATGGGTGGTCGCACCTACTACACGCTCCGTTCCAACGACTTCGGACTTCTGCAAGTGAACTACACGTACGCCAACGGATATTTGATCGTTGGTCCGAGCAGGGCACTCGTGGAAAGAGCCTTGAGATCGCAGGAAAGCGGTCAGTCGCTGCTGCGTTCGGCGAAGTTCACGGCAGGATTGCCGGCTGATGGCAATGCAAACTTCTCGGCAGTCTTCTATCACAACATCGGCGGGCTGGTGCCGGTTGGTTTGGCGAGCCAGGCCGCGAAGTTACCGAGCGGACCACAGCAGGCAGTGCAGGCGATCGCGGCTGACATGCAGCCGACCCTCGCTTACGCGTATGCGCAGGGCGAGAGCATCACTTTCGCGGCGAATACTGAAGGTGGACCATTCGGGCTGGGACCGGCAACGCTCCTGGGAATGCCGAACGCCCTCGAGATGCAGAGCATTATTCAGCGAGGGATGGGCGGGAAGAAGTAAGGTTAATGGACATTCGCTCCGGAGGAGCGGAATGTTTATAGCCTATGGTGCATAAGAAGGATGGCGCTCCCCTGGGAGCGCCATGTCCTTCAACAAATGTCGCTCCTAACAGAGCGATATTTGACGTTTCACTCAGCTATAAACATATTGCTCCGCTGGCAGCAAAATCAAAGCAATCACTTGCTTTAAAGGCACCGCATGAAGCTCGTCTCAATCTCCCTCGTCTCCTGGCTCTTCGGCCTACTCCTCATCCTGTCGAAATTTTCTGTAATTGATGGACAGGGTTTCAGCACCAACGTCACGGCAATGATCATGGCCGCGTTGCTGTTCTCTCTAGCGTATGCGCCGTTGCTCTCATGGCTGCGTCAACGCATGGGTGGATGCAAACCGGCACTCCTGTTTCCGCTCGCCTCAGCAGTCATACTCAACATACCTGTTTTCCTGATCGAGATTCTTGCGATAGGCAGAACTTTAGCGCCGTCAGAAGCGTTAGCATGCATTGTCGCGTTTCTCTTAATGGGTACAGTCTTCGGACTCGGATTCATTTGGAATTATCAGGACTCAGCGCTATAAGAACAGTATGGCACTCCCCGCTTCGGTTCCCCAGGAACCGATCAACGCTAATACGGCTTCTGTTGAGCCGCCGGTAATCGACCTTCACGGTCTCAGCGTCTCTTTCGGCCGCCGGCAAATACTCAAGAACCTTCGCGGCGACCTGCGCGGTAAAGCTATCGGTCTGCTTGGTCCAAACGGCGCCGGCAAGACGACGTTGATTCACACCCTGCTCGGATTTCATCAGGCAACTTCAGGCACCGCGCAAATCTTTGGGTTACGACATCGCCAACGACGCGCGGCAGATCAAATCGTTGATTGGTTACATGCCTGAGCGCGACTCTTTCATCGCGAAGATGAGCGCCGTGCACTTCGTTAGGCTGATGGGTGAACTTTCGGGGCTGCCCTCTGACGCTGCACTCGAGCGCGCGCACGAAGCACTCTTCTACGTCGGTCTCGGCGAAGCGCGTTATCGCCGGCTTGAAACCTATTCACTGGGAATGAAGCAACTCGCCAAGCTCGCCCAGGCGATCGTTCATGGTCCAAAACTGATTTTTCTCGACGAGCCGACCAACGGTCTCGATCCCCCGGCACGCCTGCGCATGATCAAGTTGATACGCGAGATTCGCGACAGTGGTCAGGCGAATATCGTGCTTTCTTCGCACCTTCTGCTGGACGTCGAAGAGTGCTGCGACGAGATCCTGATACTGAAAGACGGCCAGATCGCCGTCTACTGCAATCTCGAAGAGGAACGAAAGTCGAACCGCAAGTTTCTCATGCTCGAAACGCGCGGCGATCAGGAGAGGTTCGTCAAAGCACTCGCGAAACTCGGTTGCGAGTATGCGCTCTCAGGCGAGCAATCGACTGAAGGTAGTTTTGCAGGAAGGCATCGAGGTGCGCGATCTGTATCGGCTCGCCGGCGCAGGAGCAGGTGCAACTGCGGCGTTTGAGTTACAAGCGCGATTCTCTGGAAGACATCTTCCTGAAGGCAATGGAGAACGGCTATGGCGGTTTATGAGCAGACGTACAAGCGTTACGCCGGCAAGCTGACTCCCGAGTGGAGCCGTTTCCTGATCATTCCGCGACACGCATATCCGCGCGGTTTTCAAGTCCAAACTGTTCACTGCGTTTTTCGTGATCTGCTTCATCCCGCTGCTGGTCGAAGCGATTCTCATCTACCTGCATCACAACGTCAGCGCGCTCGCGATCATGCAGGTCAACGTCAGGGAATTGGTTCCGATCGACGGCTTTTTCTTTCAAACATTTGTCAACATCCAGGGTGGATTCGCGTTTTTTGCTGGCCCTCCTGGTTGGACCGCCACTCGTTTCTCGCGATCTGCGCAACAACGCGTTGCCGCTTTATCTTTGCCGTCCATTTTCACGCACTGAGTACGTGATGGGAAAGATGTCGGTGATCACTGATCCTGTTGTCGGCGGTCACGTGGGTGCCGCAGTTGTTGCTTTTTTTTTTCCAGTCGTACCTGCAGGGATTCGCGTGGTTCGAGCCAACCTCTGGATTGCGAGCGCGATCGTCATCGCCGGCATTGTTTGGGCACTGCTTGCTGGCGCTGCTGTCGCAAACGATCTCGGCACTCGTGAAATGGCGGGTAATTGCGAGTGGCGCGCTGTTGGGCTGTTTTTTATTCCCTCGGTGTTCGGCGAGTTCATCAACTGTCGTCTTTCAAACGCGTGTGGAAACATCATCAGCCTCGGCGCGCTGATGAAGAACGTAACCAAAGGTCTCTTCGGCACTTTTGAACGCGTGTCCGGAACGATGCACATAACAGAGATTCGACGACAACGTGATCCGGGAAGTACACTGATCGAGCCGCCGCTTTGGGCTTCCTGGACAGTGCTGTTTTTGATTTGCGCCGTTTGCCTCGCATTGCTGCATGGAAAGTAAGGCTTACGAGGTGGTGATCGTTAGAAGCGATTATGAGTTCTCCATGATCAACTCATCATCTTCGACAACGTCTCCAAGTTCTACGGCGAGATACTCGGAGTGAACCGCGTCAACCTCCAGATCGCGCCGGGCATTACCAGTCTGGTCGGGCCGAACGGAGCAGGGAAGTCGACGTTGATGAATTTGATGACGGGCTTGCTGCGCCCGACGCGCGGCTCGATCTCGCTGCTCGGCATTCCCACGGATCAACCGGAACAACTGTTTCGCAAAGTCGGTTACTGCACGCAGTTTGATTCGTTTCCGAGAGGCGTTACCGGGCGCGAGTTTATCAACTCGTTTCTGCTGGTCCACGGCTTCGATCGCAAACGAGCGAACGAGCTGACGCCAGGTTGCGCTCGAACGCGTAAATCTCGTGGAAGCCGGGGATCGAAAAGTCGCCGCGTACAGCAAAGGCATGCGCCAACGCATCCGGCTGGCCCAGTCGATCGCACACGAGCCGGCGGTGTTGATTCTCGATGAGCCTCTCAACGGTCTCGATCCGATGGTGCGCGCCGAAACGATCGCGCTGTTCCGCAAGCTCGCCGCTGAAGGACTGCACCTGATCATCTCGTCGCACATACTGCACGAAGTCGACATGATGTCTGACCGCGTCGTGCTGCTGAACAACGGCTACATCGTTGCCGAAGGAAACATTCACGGCGTGCGCGACGAGATGGAAGAGCACCCGATGCAGATCCTGATTCGTTGCGACCAGCCGGCGAAACTCGCCGCTTACGTGTTCGCGCAGGATCACGTCGTCGAAGCGCGGCTGCACGACGATCGCCGCGGTCTGTTTATAAAAACACGCGACGCGGATCGTTTTTATCTGTTGTTGAATCGCGCGGTTGCCGAAGGTGAAGTGAACGTTGAGTCGGTGGCGCCGGTTGATGACGATCTCAGCGCCGTTTACCAGTATTTGATCGGCACGTCAGGCGGCAGCGCATAGGAGACACACGCGAGATGAGTTCTGCGATTGAAGCAGTTCCCGCCAAACAAAATCAGAGCGGCGTCTCACTGGGGTCTTTGGCTCCGGCAGATCGGCGCGATCTTTCGTCTCGAGATCGAGAAAAACTTTCTGGCCGGCGTGCGATATTGATCTACCTGCTGGCGTCTGCTGCCGCTGCTTTCCGTTGATGGTCCTGGCCGTCTTCAAACCGCCCGGCAATGAATGGAAGATTTCAACCAGATACAGCGTGATCTATGCCGTGCTTTACAACGGCTTGATCCTGCGTACGGTGGTGTTCTTCGGATCGGCGTGGATCTTCATGAACCTGTTTCGCGGCGAGCTGGTCGATAGGAGTTTGCACTATTACTTTCTGAGCGCCGTGCGGCGCGAGGTGCTGGTGGTCGGCAAGTATGTCTCAGGGCTGGTGACATCGATCGTTCTCTTTACGGGCACGACCGTCATCGCGATGCTGTTGCTTTATTTTCCGCATTTCTATTCGCAGAGTCTGCGTTACTTCACCGAGGGCCGAGGGCTATCGCAAATCCTGACTTACGCGGGCATCACGATACTCGCGTGCATCGGTTACGGCGCGTTCTTTCTCGTGGTCGGATTATTTATTCGCAATCCAATCATTCCCGCGCTCCTGCTTTACGGTTGGGAGTGGTTGAATTTTCTTCTTCCGCCGCTACTGAAAAAGATCAGCGTCATTCACTACCTGAATTCGCTCGTGCCCGTGCCGGTTTCTGAAGGTCCATTCGCGGTGGTGGCCGAGCCGACGCCTGTTTGGATCGCGGTTCCGAGCATGCTGCTGGTGACGATCCTGGTGCTAATCCTCGCCGCGTACCGCATCCGGCATATGGAAATTCGTTACGGCAGCGACTAAAAGAGTTTACCGCCAAGACACGGGGGCACCGCCCTTCCTTTTGTTCTTTTGTGTCCCTTTGTCGTTGGACATCGCTAACTAAAGTTTTAGTTGACAATGTAGCGATGCCGCGGTATCATCCAACTAAAGTCTTAGGAGGACATTGCACCGATGCCGCGCCGCAAGAGTGAGCAAATGACACCCCTGGAGCTGGAGATCATGCAGGTGCTCTGGGAAACCGGTCCCGCCACCGTGCAGACAGTGCAAAAACAACTCAAGCGAGAGTTGGCGTATACGACCGTGCAGACGATGCTCACCGTCCTGCATCGCAAGAAAAAGGTCAACCGCACGCTCAAAGACAAAGCCTACATCTACAAACCCGCTTTGAGCCGGGCGAAATTTACGGGTCATGCAGTGCGGGAGTTTATCGATCGCTTATTTGGCGGGTCGGCGGAAGGCCTCGTGATGAGCCTGCTGCGGGAGAAACACCTGACGCCGGAAAAACTTGCCGCTCTTCATGATCTGATCGAGAAGGAAGAAGGCGATGGTAAGGACGAGTGAGTTCATACTGAATTTTGTCCTCAACGCGTGCTGGCAGGTGGCGGCTATTTTCGCAGTGGCCTCGTTTGGCTCGTCGTTGCTGAAGCACGGCCCGGCGCGTTATCGACATGCGTTGTGGGTAGTTGCGCTCGTTGCGTGTTTGACTATCCCAGTGTTAACGGCGCTGCGACTCGCGCCGCCGTCGATCTCGAATCTTCAAGTCGTCAGTTCGCCGCCCGCGCCTTCCATGTCGAAGCAACCTGCTGCAATTCAAACGGCGATCGAGACGCCTGAAGAAAATCCCGCCGTCGATCATTTGGGACGCCGGCGGGCGCAGGCGATCACAACTACGACTCAGACCGGGCTCGTATTAACCCTCGTTTACGCCCTTTTCATACTCGCTCGCGCAATCAGACTGGCTCGTTTCTGGCGGGGGAAAGAAAAACTCAGACGGTCAGGAATAAACGTTGAACCGTCTTCACCGATTCAACTCGCGGCGCAACACTGCCGTCGCATCTTTGGCATTCGTCACGCCATCGTGGCGCGCTCCCGCGAGGCGCGTGTGCCTTACACCCTCGGCGCTCGCCGTCCTTTAATTCTTCTGCCGGACGCTTTCTGCTCTGGCGCCGATGAGACCAAACTTCTATCCGTGATCGGGCACGAAATGGCCACGTAGCTCGCCGTGATTTTCTCAGTAACCTGATTTGCGAACTCATTTCGCTTCCGATCTCATTTCACCCGCTCACATATCTGATCAAAAAGCAGATCGACCGGACGCGTGAGCTTGCCTGCGACGAACTCGTAACCATGCACGTGCTTGCGCCCGGAGTTTACGCGCGCTCACTGCTGTGGGCGGCTCACGTGATGAGTCAACATTCGTCACAGGCCTTCATGTTGAGCATTTTTGACGGCACGCAAAGTAACCTGATCGAACTGGCGTTTGTTCGTTTCAAGAGCACGGCCGCGAAACCCGGACCGCCCATCGTGTATCTCGCCGGTGGTCCAGGCGGCTCCGGAACCGGCGCTGCCAGCGGCCCGCGGTTTCCTCTCTTCATGGCCCTGCGCGAGATCGCCGACGTGATCGCTTTCGATCAGCGTGGAACGGGTATGTCCAAACCGAACCTGACTTGCTATGAACGTTGGCGCTGCCGCTCGACGTCGCGCCCTCACGCGAAGTTGTCACGAAGGAACTTCTCGCAAACTCACGCGCGTGTGCTTTTTACTGGCGCGACATTCAGCGTGTGGATCTGACGGCTTACAACTCAAATGAGAGCGCCGACGATCTCGAGGATTTGCGAAAAGCGCTCGGCGCACCGCAGCTCAGTCTCTGGACCATCAGTTACGGAACGCATCTGGCTTTCGCTACGATGCGCAGGCATCCGAAGAGTATTCATCGGGCGATTCTTGCCGGCACTGAGGGCCCTGACCACACGTACAAACTTCCGAGCAACATTCAGAAGCATCTTGAAGATCTCGCCGCGCTGATCAAGGCCGATCCCCAGCTCGGTAAAGACATGCCGGATTTTCTGGGCACGATGAAGTCAGTCTTTGATCGTCTGGATGCTCAGCCGGAAACAGTTGAGATCGTCGATCAACGCACAAAGCAGAAGGTAAAAGTGATCGTCAATAAGTTTGTCCCGCAGTACATCGTCGCGAACAACATCGGCACGACCGTCACGGCGAGATTCCCGGCCCTCCTGTATCGGGCCTCGAAAGGTGATTTCACGAATGCGGCGCAGGTCTGGCTAAATGAATCGCGGCGCAGCATCGGTTCCGCGATGTCTTACATGATGGACTGCGCGTCGGGACAGACGGCTGCGCGGCGTGAGCGTATCGCAAAGGAAGCGAAAGACACCCTCCTTGGAGATATTTCAAACTTTCCTTTTCCGGAGGTCTGCGAAGAGTGGAAGGCGCCTGATCTCGGTGATGCGTTTCGAGCGCCGTTGCGCTCGGATGTGCCGGTGCTTTTTATCAGTGGAACTCTCGACGCACGCACGCCGGTGAGCAACGCCGAGGAGTATCGGACCGGCTTTCCGAACAGCACACACATGATCATCGACGGTGCGGTCCATAGCGATCCCCTCTTTCTGTCGTCGCCGAAGATCAAAGAAGGGATGATGGAGTTTTTGCGCGGCCAGCCGGTGACCGTAACGAAGATTTCAGGGGAGCCGATGAAGTTTGTGCCACTGTCGCCCGGGTGAGAAGGTCCTCGCCAAGGCGCAAAGGCGCAAAGAAAACTAAGGTAAAACTTTGCGCTTTTGTGTCCTGGCGGGAGACCGGCTTACGTAAGTATTGTCTTTAATCCAGAAGCGCCAGGGTTTATCGATCCAGTTTTCAGCGTAGTCGATGCCGATCCGTGGCCCTCTTGCGACGCGGCGTGGAGCAACGTTCTCGTACTCTTCCAGCCAAACTTTTTCGCCTGAGAGGTCCGCGCCGTCGAGTTGTCGATCGATACCCATCGCGATACAGAGTTTGCCGGGGCCGTTCGTCAGATTGTGATCGGGATGAGAATGCCTGCGCGCACGCATGATCTCGATGCCTTCCACCGGTTCGAGCGCGCGCACCAGAATCGCATGCGGCACGTCGGCGACGTTGCTGACGACATTGAACTGGTAGTACATACCGTAAACGAAATAGACGTAAGCCACACCGCCAGTCCCGTACATTGTTTCCGTTCGTTTTGTGCGGCGTCCTCCGTAAGCATGGGAAGCTCTGTCTTCCGGACCGCGATAAGCTTCGACCTCCACGATCTTTCCCGATACACGCTCACCCTTTGGACCAGGCACCACGAGCAACTTGCCGAGCAGATCTCGAGCGACGACAAGGACATCAGGACGCACGTAGAATTCGCGTGAGAGTTTCATTCAGGCTAGTTACGCAGCTTCCAGATCATCACGACGAAAATTATAAATCCGATTAGCACAACGCCCCGGCGCACCCATTTCTGACCGATGCGCACGGCCATGCTGGCGCCGAAATAGCCGCCGGCGAGAGCGCCACAAGCCATGACAAGCGCGTCCTGCCAAACGACGAGGCCCGCCAGTGAGAAACTCACCACCGCGATGCTGTTGATGCAAATGCCGAGAAAGTTCTTGATGCCGTTGGCGCGATTCAGATCGTTCAAACCGAGCAGACCCATCGCCGCCAGCATCAGTATTCCATTACCGGCGCCAAAATAACCCCCGTACATGGCTGAAAAAAACTGGAAGATGATCGCGCCGGTCCACCACCGGCCCATCTGTTTTTCGTCGAGCGAGCCGAGTCGCAGGCGTTTATTGATCTCGCCGTGCGACATGAAGAGGATCGTTGCGAACAGGATCAGAAACGGAACAAGGGATGCGAATACGGGCGAAGGCGTCCATATCAACAGCCATGCGCCGAGGGCGCCGCCGACGATGCTGGTCAGGCCAAGGCGAAAGAGGATCGTGGAACTGTTCTCGAGTTCTTTGCGGTATCCATACAAGCCGCCGAACAGCCCGGGCCAGAGTGCGACGGTGCTGGTCCCATTAGCGACTTTTGGATCAAGGCCAAGCCAGATGAGGACGGGAAAGGTCAACAGCGTTCCGCCACCGGCAATGGAATTGATCGCGCCCGCTGCAAACGCGGCGCACAACATAACAAGCCAGGGGAAGAGACGCATTTATTTGTGCCTGGTGCTTTGTACTTTGTACTTCGCAAAAACCAGGTACAAAGTACAAAGCACGAAGCACAAAGCACAAGCGCGCGTGTTAAAATGCCCGCCAATGTCCCGCCATTTTTTGCGAATTGTACTGCTCGCGGTTTTTACGGTCGCGCTTGTTTGGCCAGTTCCGCATGTCACTGTTCTTGCGAAGAAGACACTTCGCGTGATGACTTACAACATTCATGTCGGCGTTGGGATGGATAAGAAGCTGGACCTGCAACGCATTGCGGATGTGATCAATCGCGAACGGCCCGATCTGGTTGGATTGCAGGAAGTAGACCGGAACGTGAAACGCACCGAAGGTAAAGACGAGATCGTCGAGCTTGCAGAGATGACAAAAATGGATTTTGCGTTTGCGCCGAACCTGGATTACCAGGGAGGAAAGTACGGCGTCGCCATCCTTTCACGCCTGCCGATTCGAGGCACTGTGCACCGCATGTTTGAGAACAAACGCGAGACGGAGCGACGCGGCATGCTCAGAGCCGAAATCGAAGTCGATAAAAAGACGATCACGTTTGTCACTACGCACCTCGATTACCAGTTTGAAGACGGGCGCTTATTTGAGACGGAACAGTTGATGAAGTTTCTCGAACTCGTGAAGGGGCCTTTGATTGTTGTCGCGGATCTTAACGACGTGCCTGAAGGCAGCGCTTACAAACTGATGCGCACGAAGTTTGACGACGCGTGGATCACGAACCGCGCAAAAGGTGACGGATTTAGTTATCCGGCCGACAAACCGGTAAAGCGGATCGACCACATCTTCTATCGAACGGGAGATCGCGTGCGTGCGAAAAAAGCCTGGGTGGTGGCCACGCCGGCATCGGATCATATACCTGTAGTTGCGGAAATCGAGATACCATAAGCCAGCCCCCTGTTTGAAACTCAGTTGAATAGATTCTTATGCCCAAAGACGCTTATGAGATGGACGAGAACGAGGTGCGTTCGCGCATCATCACGCTTGGATTCGGCGGCGATGAGCGGCTCTACATCGCGTTCTATCGAAAACTCCAACAGGGCCTTCCTGAAGGAACGGGAATCGTATTGCGCGGTAGTGTTGTCACCAACAAACGTCACGAAGACGGCAATCCGTTTGATTCCCAGGGTAAATCAACCAGCGACCTTGACGTCACCCTGGTCGGCAGCAAAGTGATGGAAGCGTGGTCGGCGGATGGTTATTACATTCCGGCACTCCATACAAAACCGCTCTGCGACAAAGATCCGGACATCGCTCCAACCCTGAATCCTTTGCGTGAGTCGCTACAGCAACTGGTCGGACGTCCCGTGAATTTTCAGGCCACTTCAAGTCTTGTGCTCTATGGCCGCGATATTCTGTTTGGCGAGCCATACTTTGTCGTCGTTCCACCCGGTGAAGATGCGTGACTCTGAAGTTGCTTAGTTACAACATCAGATTCGGCGGACTGGGTCGGGAGCAGGCGCTTGCGGAAACGATCGTCGCGGCGGCGCCGGACCTCGTCGTTTTTCAAGAGGCGACTCATCCGGAAGTGATCGAGCGAATTGCGGTGGCAACTAAGTTTCCGTTCTGGGCGGCGCGTAGAAATCACTCGATCGGTTATTTAAGTCGTCAGGAAGTGGAGTATCACGAGTGGCACTATCCTGCGGGTGCGCGTCATTCGTTTCTCGAGATCGTACCGGCGGGAAGCACGGCGCGCGTCTTTGGCTTGCACCTCAGCGCGCGGTTTTCAAAGTGGGATGAACGCAGGCGCGCGCGTGAGATTCGTTCGCTGCTGGATGGAATCAAACGTCACCAGAACGGCTTTCACGTGCTCGTCGGCGACTTCAACACGCTCGCGCCCGGAGAAGCATTGAACGTCGATCGGATGCCCGCCTGGATTCGCGCGTTAATCTGGATCAGCGGTCGCAAGTTGCAGCGTGAAACTATTCAGTTGATGCTCGACGCCGGTTATGGCGACGGTTACCGGACGCTTAATCCGGAGAAGAAGGGCTACACGTTTCCGACCTGGGATCCACACGTGCGGCTCGATTACGTTTTTGTTCCCGGAGCGTTTAAGAATCGTTTAGTTACGTGCGAGGTGATTACCGAGCCGCAGGAACGAATACGAGCGGCGTCGGATCATTGTCCACTCGTGGCTGAACTGAAGCTTGACTGATCCACGGCTCACACTGTTTGTAAGCTGTGGATCTTTCCGCTGAAACCTTCCGGCAGTTTCACCGGCGCTGGACTATGGATGCAAAACTCCGTAGTTGGACCAAGCACCATCTGCCGTGCCCACAAGGCAACTCCCGGCTGCGAAGTTAACGGTGCCAACTTCGCGAAAAAGTCGTTGTAAGAGACACCTTCGGGTTTGCTCAACCACACCGCGAATCTCGCCTCGCCGGGATTTTCCCGACCGGCTCTGAGGCGGTAAAGACCACCAGTGCCGTCCGCTGCCGCGCGCGCTACTTTGTTATGCGGCTCCTCGCAGGCACCCGAAACGGCGGCGTCGTTGAGCCGGTCCATAGCAGCGGAGTCGTCAAGCAGATACCACTCTTCGAATGCCTCACCCGCGGTGTTCAGCCAGCCGGCGCCCTCAATCCGATAAACGATTGACTGTCGAAAACCTTCCGGCTTGTGCAAAGCAAGCGTCCGATGAAAATCCGCAAGATGGTCCAAATATGCGCCGCGCTCGACTTCAGGCCGAGGCCAGTGCCAGAACACATAAGCAATCATGCTAATCCTGAAATCCTGTCAGTACATCTCTTCAATCTCTCTACTGCATCGCCTTGATATCATCCAGCAGCATCTTCTCGTGACCCTCGGGATTTACTTTCTCATACACCTTGCGCAGCTTGCCCTCAGGATCGATCACAAAGCTGGTGCGGTTCCAGTACATCGTTCCTTTATAGTCACTCTGGCCCACGCCCGCCGCCTTCAGCAACTCGTGTTGCGGATCCGCCAGCAGATCGATGTTGAATCCAAACTTGCAACTGAAATTCTTGTGCGACTCGACGTCGTCTTCACTTACGCCCACTACCGCGACGTTTGCCTCGTCAAAGTCCTGCTTGCTCGCGGTGAACGACTTGCCCTGGATCGTGCAACCCGGCGTGTCGTCCTTCGGATAGACGTAAACGACGAGCCACTTGCCTTTGAAGTCGTCAAGCTTGACGGTTTCGCCGTCCTGGTTTTTCAGGTTGAAGTCTACGAAGCGCTTACCTACTTCCAATGCCATATTTTCCCCTTTATTGATATGTGACTATGTGATTTATGTGCCTCTTGGTGGCTCTAATTACCACGCGACTGCGTAACGGCTGCGCCTCGGATCAGCACCGGCCGACGCAACGCCGTTCTTTGGATCGTAAATGATCACCGTGGGCGCCGAGAGTGTGCCCCATTCACTTTGAACTTTGACTTTGTGGCCTTTCTGCGAGAGCTCCTGAACAGTCTTCAGGTTCACTCGTGATTCTATGTTGAGTGAACCCGGAAGAAATTCATGATCGTCAAACGAGCTGACGTAGTGTTGCGTGTCAAAGCGAGGTGCTTCGACAGCTTCCTGCGGATTCATGCCAAACTCGATTATGTTCAGCAGTACCTGCAGCAACGCCTGGTCCTGATTATCGCCGCCCGGAGTGCTCAACACCATGAACGGTTCGCCGCCTTTGAGTACGAGCGTGGGCGTCAGAGTTATTCGTGGACGTTTACCCGGAGCTACGACGTTGGGACTTTTCGGATCGGTGAGCGATGATTGCAGACGCTGGCCCATCAACACACCGGTATCTCCAGCTACTACAGCCGGCAGCCACGCACCGCTCGGAGTGGCGCTAAAAAGATTGCCCTCCTTGTCGATTACGTTCACACAGGTCGTATCGTTGGCGCGCTCGATTTCAGGCAAAGCAGAAGCGCGGCCGATAGTCTGAACGGCACTCGCGAGCACCGCTTTCATGTTCATCGGATCGCCCGGCTGTTGTGCGAGCGAAGCGCGGCTTTCGTCGATCAACGGACGTCGCAGCGCTGCATAGTTCTTTGACAACAGTTCCGTCATGGGGATCTTCACGAAGTCGGGGTCGGCGTAGTAACGATCGCGATCGGCCATGGCGAGTTTGAGGGCTTCGGTAAGCGTGTGAACATACGAGACGGAGTTATGCCCCATCTTCTTCAAGTCAAAACCCTCGAGCATGTTCAGGGCTTCGATGAACGCCGGACCCTGCGTCCAAAAACCTGCTTTGTAAACCTGATAGCCGCGATAATCGGTCTCAACCGGCTGGCCTACTTTTGCAGCAAAACGCGCAAAGTCGCCGGCGGCTATCAAACCACCGTTTGCCTGCATGTAATCGCCGATCCGGCGTGCTATTGGACCACGATAAAAGTAGTCGCGAGCGGCCATCAGGCCGGCGTGGCGGTTGTTGCGAGTGCCTTTTGAGGCGAGTTTTTCCGCACGCACAATCTCGCGGAGCGTGCGGGCGAGATCGGCCTGCACAAAAATGTCTCCGACCTTCGGCACTTCGCCGCCCGGAAGAAATACACGTTTTGCATCCGCCCATTGAGAAAAGATTGGTGACCGAGTCTTGATGTACTGCACTCTCAACTCATCGATCGGAAATCCGTCCGCCAGTTGAATCGCGGGTTCCATTACTTCGGCAAGTGTTTTCGTTCCGAATTGATCGAGCGCGGTAACGCAGGCGTCGAGCACGGCCGGAACGGTGGCTGACAGTGGACCAGTGGAGGGAATGAGCCCGCCTCTTCGCGCGCTCGGCATCGTCGTTGCTGACGACCCGGATTCACTTTGAGCGCGGTTAACGAAGAACTCCAGCGTGGCCTTCATCGGCGCCTGGCCCATGCCTTCCACCACCACCACCTTCTGACCTTTTAACTTGATCAGGATCGGAACCTCGCCGCCAAAGGAAAAATGTGAAAACTCGATAACCGACGCGGCCAGAGTCGTCGCCACGCCCGCATCCACAGCATTGCCGCCTCGCTGTAAAATTCGTAAGCCCGCTTCGACTGACAAAGGCTGGCCGCCGGCCACCACGCCACGTTTACCGCGAACGACCGGCCTGAAAGTATCGGCCTGCACGGTTGATGCCGGGATACCGGCGAAGATAAAAGTAGTGATCAGGCAGAAGACGACTAAAGATTGTTTGCGGATCAGCATTGAGGGACACCTCTTTGGAGTTTTGACTGGCGAATTGTCAACCTGTTTTCAGCGTCCGTCAATAGAAATAGGATTTTCCACTGTAAAAAGGCACAAAGGAGAGTTTTGCTGGTAAGATGAGGAGCAGACAAAAAGAGAGGGCACTGACCTCCCCCAAGACCAGTGCCCTTGCCTTTATCTCAGTTCTCCCATGGAGAATTAACGACGGGCTGATACTAACCGCCTGGACCGTGATGTAGGTTGCATCAGTCTTGTAAACTCTTTGCGAGGTTGTGACAAAAGTTTTTCAAAGTCTCACCGATCCTTACAACTAGCGTAGTTTGGAGAACATGAATCGAGGATTGACGTTGCAAAATTCACCAAAGATCGCGCCGTATGGCTCGTGGAAATCGCCCATCACCTCTGATCTGATTGTGGAAGGTTCCGTTGGTCTCAGTCAGCCGGTATTTGACGGCGCAGACATATATTGGCTGGAACTGCGTCCCAAAGAGAGCGGCCGCAACGTAGTCGTCAAAAGAGACGCCAACGGCGTCTGTGTCGATGTGACCCCCGCTCCATTCAATGCGCGGACAAGAGTGCATGAATATGGAGGCGGCGATTACATCGTGAGCGACGGTGTCGTTTACTTTTCGAATTTTTCCGATCAGCGACTCTACCAGCAGAAAGGTCTCTCTTTACCTGAACCGCTTACAGGTGTTGCTGAAATGCGTTACGCGGACGCGCGAATGGACCACGTGCGAGGCCGGCTGATTTGCGTGCGCGAAGATCACACTCGCGAGGGCGCTGAGGCCGTGAGTTCAATCGTCAGCGTGAGTATCGAGCCGGGCGGCGATGACACGGGGACGGTTCTGGTCGAAGGAAATGATTTTTATTCTTCTCCACGACTCAGTCCGGACGGTACTCAACTGGCGTGGCTTACCTGGAACCATCCAAATATGCCGTGGGATGGTTGTGAATTGTGGGTCGGTGAGTTCGGCGAAGACGGTAAGCTTGCCTCAACGCGTTGGGTGGCGGGAGGCGCCGCCGAATCGATTTTTCAGCCTGAATGGTCGCCGGACGGCGTGTTGTACTTCGCTTCCGACCGCAGTGGTTGGTGGAATTTGGAGAAAATTTCTCCCGAGGGCGGAATCGAACGCGCCTGCCAGGCAAAAGCGGAACTGGGCATGCCGCAATGGGTTTTTGGAATGTCGTCCTATGCTTTTGCTTCCGCCGAACAGATTGTTTGCAGTCACATTGAGCAGGGTGTATCGACCCTTGGGATATGTGATGTTGCTTCAGGCAAGTTAATCCCGGTCGACTGTCCGTATACAGACATTCAGTTCATCCGTGCCGCTAATGGACAGGCGGTTTTTCGTGGCGGCTCGCCTACTGACGTGGCCACGATTGCGAAATTCGACCTCGGCACGGGCCAGTTTGAAACACTTCGGCGCTCAAACGATCTTGAGGTTTACCCGCAATATTTTTCGGTTCCACGCGCAATCCAGTTTCCAACCGAAGGCGGTCTGCTGGCCCACGGTTTCTTTTATCCTCCTCAGAACCCCGATTACCGAGCGCCTGATAACGAAAAGCCTCCGTTAATCGTGAAGAGTCATGGTGGACCAACCGCCGCCACCTCGACGGCGCTGAGTCTTTCAATTCAGTATTGGACCAGCCGGGGATTTGCGGTGCTTGACGTTAATTACGGAGGCAGCACCGGCTATGGCCGCCAATACCGTGAGAGACTTAACAAAAAATGGGGCCTGGTTGACGTTGACGATTGCGTGAATGGGGCTCGTTATCTTGCCGAGCGAGGTGAGGTCGACGCCGAACGCTTAATCATCACGGGCGGGAGTGCGGGTGGCTACACCACACTCGGCGCGCTCACGTTTCGAAATACTTTCAAAGCAGGTGCCAGCCATTTCGGCATCAGCAATCTCGAGGCAATGGCCAGAGACACTCATAAATATGAGTCGCAATACCTGACCGGTCTGCTTGGACCATATCCCGATCGAAAAGACATCTATTTCGATCGTTCGCCGATCAACTTTCTCGAACGTTTGTCGTGTCCGGTGATCTTTTTCCAGGGACTCGAAGATAAAGTGGTGCCGCCAAATCAGGCTGAAAAGATGGTTGAGGCGATCAGGGCAAAGGGGATTCCGGTCGCTTACGTTGCGTTCCCCGGAGAGCAACACGGTTTTCGGCAAGCGAAGAACATCAAACGCGCGCTCGATGCGGAACTGTATTTTTATTCACGGATCTTCAACTTCCAGTTGGCGGAGCCGGTTGAACCCGTCGAGATCGAAAACTTGTAGCCACAAAGAAGCACAAACGATTTAGTAAATCGGAGGATCCGAACTGGTGGCCGACGCGCCATTTCGATCCGCCCCGCGGATCGTCCGCGTATGATCCATGAAATATGACATGTTCCCGGTCTTTCCATATTCCACGGGCGTGGCAGAGATTTCAAACTTGTCGCCGGTGACCGTCACTTCAAACCGGTAGCCCGAGTTGTCTAACATCTCCTTCGGAACAAACTCCGCTGCAATCAACTGCTCGAGCGAACCGTAACTTCCGTTGCCTTTCTCGGTTTTATACTGCTCCTGACCACCCGCGATCGTGTAGAGCATCCCAATCGCCATCCGCTCATTTCTAATGCCTACCGGCGGATTCGACTCGGCGGAGATCCCCGCGATCGCCATGAGCACGAGGTTTTTCGGAAGGTGCAGTTCGTGGAGTGGTCCAAGACCTTCGTTTGAGAGTGAATAGCTGATCGGCTGGGCCACCATACTCAAACGAGTTAAAAACGCTCTCGTCTGTTCGCTTACTCGCGTGCTCGGCTGTTCGGCCCACGTTTTGTAACTCTCCATTAAAGCCGGAGAGATGTAGACCTGACCTTGCATCGGACGCGGTTGCCAGCGCGTGTAACTTCTGAACTGGCCGTCCGCGGAAAGTGTTTCGTGTTTCAGGTAAGAATCGACGATGTGCCGCGTGGTCGCCGGCTCGCCGGAGATAACCAGAAAATTTCCCACGAAAGCGTAGGAGAACATATTCACGAACGAGACGATTTCGGTGTCTTCGCGGCGTTCGGTCTGGGCCAGTGCGCTGGCGCCTTTGAAGCCCAGCGAATCGACCAACTTAGGCAGAAGGGCGCGCAACGCTTCTTTGTCTTTTACCGATATCAAAATTGCAGGAGCCATCGACGGCGTCGGCGTTTTGCCGGTCACCGGCATTGGAACTGGTGGTCTTGGGATACCCAGCATGTCAAAGTCTTTAACAGGGAGGCGAATGGCAATCTCTGAACCGAGCAAAGGCAGCAGATCGTCTTTGAGATTCATCTTGAGTTGCTTTTCAAGGCCCGCAAAGGGCGACTCGTTTACAACTTCGTTCGCGTTTCGCAAATTGCCGCGACTCGTATAGGTATAAGTCGTATTCTGGTGAGGCTTCGACAAAAGTGTGTAAATCTGCGGCAGGTCGAGTGACATCGTTACGAACAATTCCGTGTCTGCGGGCAGAATGTTTGGAGTCTCAGGCACAAGCGGCGGACCCGGAATCAACATCGGCATAAACGGAATCGGGTCGTTTTTCTCCCCTGCATCGTTGATTAACAGTGCACGCAGATCGAATGAATCATTTTCAAAAGAGAGCGCGAGTCCTACGGCGTCCGGCCATTTCGATTGGAGACTGAATAATGATGCTCCGATCGAAGCGACAGACGTCGAGAGTGCATCGGGTGTGGGCTGTTCTTCGTTCGATTCGGAAGCGGAACCTGTTCCCAATTTGGCTTCAGTAACGACTTCAAAATGATCCGATGCGGAGGACTCCTCCTTCGGCTCTTCCATTTTCTTCAGTTCTTCTTCGCGTCCCGCATTCTCCTTTTTTAATCGTTCCTCTTCCAACCGTCGCGCTTCCTCGTAGCTCTTTCGTTGATCTTCCTCCTGTCTTTCCATTCCCTTGACGTCGACGAAGACGAAGACGGGTTCGGAGTTCAGGCGATTTCGCGCGGCGCGAAAGTTGACCTCTTCACTCAGCGGCTTGCTGCCGGCAGGTTTGAGTTTCTTCAGGTTCAGTGGTTTGGGAGTGAGCAGGACCAACGTACCCGCTTGTTGCAGATAATAATTTGGCTTCGGTGTTGTTGAAGTCTGCCCGAGAGTGTCGGCTGACGGTGGTACAGGGCGCGGCGGGAGGACAGTTGGCAAAAACTCGTTCAGTGGAGCTGCAAACTTCTTCGCCTCCTCGGCCGAAGCAAATTCGAGAGCAATGATTACTTCCGGAAGATCCTTGCTGGTGGCCCATGTAGCCACGAGCAGTCGCGACGTCATCACCTCTTCCGCATGTGCGTCGAGCCACTTCACGATCGAGCGGAATTCCTTTGGTGGACCGGCGAGCTTCAGGATCGGTTCGAGGATCTCGGTCAGGGCACTCGACTTGACCAACTGCCCCACACCTCTGATCTCGCCATAGATGACGTAACTCTCCGCAGGAACGAGTGTGTCAAAAGTTGGCGCTGGCGTTTGTACCGCTGCCGGTGCGACCACGGGTTTGGGTGGAGTTTTGGGAGGTGTCTGTCTTTTTGTCTGACTGACTGCCGTGGTCGTGAGAGCGATCAGGAGCAACAAAGAAGCCGCTGCCGGGCGTGTGATTGACTTCATAGAGTTAACCTTTGGTCAGGAGGTCCTTGGGTTTTTGTGCCTGGTAGCAGACACATTAACACTATACCTTCGTTCGGCGAATCTTTTCCAAACATTGCTTTCACCTTCGGCCCGGATCAGTTCGCGCACGAGGTTGTGAGCGGCGGCGTAGGCGGTGCGCATTTCCGTCGCTGACTGAGCGGAGGAAAGCTGTTCTTCGACGGTTTCGGGCGACGCTGAGTTTCCCGCATGCTTGAGCAATCTTCCTTCACCGGAGATGTAGAGTGCCATTCCCTCGGCGAGCCATCGCGGCGTTTTGCCGTCGGCAAGTTCATCCACGAGAACATGTACGAGTTCGTGGCGCAATGTAGTTTCGAGAATTCGACGTCGCTTCAAAAGCGGGAGAGGTTGGAGTTCGATGCGATGGTTTTTGGTGGCCGCGGCGGCCCACGGCGGCATACCGGTGCGACCGGTGAAGTCGCCTGTACTCTGGTTAATGAAAACTTCGATCTTACGAAGATCGACGTGAATTCCAGCGGCTGAAGTGCGACGCAGGAGTTCTGTACGGTTTGCCTCGAGCAGGTTCAAGAGTTGTTCGGCGTCACGCGTGTCTACATCAGCCGGACGGACCACACGAAAATGTGAGCTGCGCAGTGCGGTGGGGTTTGAAGCCTGAGCTACTGCGAACGCAGCGCAAATGATGAGCGCCGTACCGAGCGAGATTTTGAGGATCGGGATGGTCATTGCTTCTGGTTGAGATTCGAAATCGCGCCGACGGTTGTCGCCCAGCCGAGCAGGATGAGGATCGCGCCGGCGGACAGCCGCAAAACCAGTAATGAAAATTCCAGCCACGCTCGTTCAGTTGGAACTGTTTTCGAGATGAGGAAGTATGGAGCGACGGCAAAGATCAGAAATCCACACGCGTAAACAAATACTGACTGTGGGGCGAATGTTCCAGCCAGCACTTTGCGCGTGAGGGAACGTAGTCCGCCAATGCTCGTGGCGACCCAGAGCTGGATGGCGAGCAGGGGAGCGACCACGCCGAGCAGCAGGTAGCGGAGGGTGGTTGTGATTGTCGGGACAGTGTCGAGTTTATTGAGGCCGTAAATCGCAACCAGTGTCAGCGCGATCACCGGAACGCTGACGACAATCATTCTCAGGCAGTCGCTCAACAACTTGCGCGTCGTCGAACCGTTGGCGTAGTTGATGGTGATGGACTGCAGGAGGAAGAAGAGCGCGGGAGCGACGACAAGAAGCGCGAGTGTCAGGATGAGCTGCCCCATCGTGGCTTCGCGTGTGCTGACGAACACGTAAACAGCGGTGAGCAATGCAGCGTAGACAGCCAGCAGCAGAGCGAGGGTTTTCCAACGCCTGAACAGCAAACGCGCCGCCGAAGTGATTGCGATAAGTGATTGTGAAAGCATTTTTGTCTCCAGGCTTACCGGTCTGTGAAGCGGAACTTTTCATCCGCGGTGTTTGCATAGCGCCACGGTTCGTACATCAACTCCACACGCGCAGGCGCAACCACAAAGTCACCCGGCACCTGCACTCTCATCGCATACTGCACACGCACCTCCCCATCGAAACGATCGAAGAAAAAGACGGTCCGCCGATCGCGAAACTCACGTGAGCTGTACCAGTCAGTCCAGCTTGTATCCGTGAAGTCCAGGTCCAGATTGCCGACATTAACGAGCTGTTCGGCGCCGGACGGTATCGGATCCTCGATCATTACGTGTCGCGCCTTTTTTCCGCGCAGGCGCAACTGGACGACGAGCAGATCCCCGGAGCGGATCTCGCCGTTCAGAGGAGCCAGGGCCCATGTCAACTTGGAGCCGTCCTGTTGGACCACGAGACGCTTGTATTCACGTGTCACTTCCAATTCCGCTGAGCCGCGAGCGCTCACGCTTTCCCCGGTGGTGTAATACTCGAGAGAGGTCGAGAGGTGGAGGGACCCCTTACCGCGTTTGACGATTCGAATCTGATTAGTCTCGCCCACCGCAACGCCTTTTCGATCGATCAGAAAGGTCTTCGTGGCGGCAGTGTCGTCGACATGCTCGACAAGGACAGTCTCGCCGTTGAGGTAAACTTCAAAGTCGTACGAAGGATCCATTTCACGGCTCAGCTTTACGTAGTCGAGCAATCCAAAGATTGCGAACGCCGTGTCTTTTGTTGAGTTCCAGAAATAACCGTTGCGACGTGCCGATACGAGCCAGCGCGCGGCGAGAGGGAGAAGGGAACTGTCAGGCTTAATGCGGGCGAGTGCTTTGAGCGAAAGTGACGTTCCTTCCGTCCTGTCTTCCTCCTCAAAATCGAGCATCGGCGGGTGCTTCGTTTCCCAGTGCGCCGTCTGCTTATCGACGATGGCGGAGGATTCAATCTCCGACGCGACCTGCCCTGCGCGCTGGTCCATCTTCTGCCCGGCGACGGTTAGCGCCAGGAGTGCGCGCCCATACGGTTGCAGTTCTTTCCGTTCCGCAAAGAGCTTCTCGATGTGGCGGGAATCGACTCCGCCCGTTTCACTCAAGACATAGACCATGAACGCACGCGTATCGGCATTTTGTGCTAAACCGGAATCAAGCATTTCCTGTAATCTTTCACGGCCGCGCGCCAGTCGTTCATCGTCGACCTCGAAGCCGGCTCGTTTCGCGAGAGTTAAGCCGTCAATCACGTATGCAGTCATAAACGGATCGCTCGGATCATTCTTCCACCAGCCCCAGCCACCGTCCTCATGTTGAAAGGCGTAGAGACGATTTCGGCCGCGCTCCACTTTCGTTTTCAGATCGTTCGCGTTTCGAATCGAAGTCGTCTGAAACTCCTTCAGCGTTTGCGAGACGATGATGTTGGGAAGGAAACTCGACATCGTCTGTTCCGTGCAGCCGTAAGGGTAAGTGGTTAGATAGTCGAGCGCGCCGAAGAGTGTTCCTGCTATCGAGGGCGCCACTTCGATACGCAGCCTGCGCGAGTTCAAGTCGGTGTTCGCCGGTAGGTTGAGCGTAAACTCCTGTTGTGCGTTCTCGTCCGTAGTGGACCATCTCTCATTCCTGCTTTCACGTAGGCCGCGCGGAACAATGTCGAGCGCGAGTTCGACGGCGTCAGACTCCGTGTTGGTCAACGCCTTTGCGAGCAGTCGCACTTCGCCCGTTTGCGGCGCGGCGATTTTCCAGTCGATACGATGCCCGCCGTTCTTTGCAATCGTTACCGTTTGCTGCGCCGGACTGAGGAGTTGCGCGCCCGCAACCGAGATCGAGATCTGTGTTGACTTATCGTGCTTCAAATAGTTCTGAACGATCCCTGAGACAGTGACGGTATCGCCCTGCGTGAGAAATCTCGGAGTTTCGAGTCGGAGAATTACATCTTTGCGCGCAATCACCTTGTGCCGGGTGACGCCCACTTTCGTGTCGCTCGTGACGCCGCGTGCGGTGGCGCGCCACGTCGTCAGATTGTCGGGTAGGCGAAACTCAACCCTCGCACGACCGTCTTTTCCGGTCACGGCGCTTGCCTCCCAGAAAGCCGTATCTTTGAACTCCTTGCGAATCATCGGCTGAACCTGCTCGCCTTCGTTTTTGAAGTCCGCCAGTTGGTATGAAGGTTTTGTGCTCCCAAGGTCGATAGGTTTCTGACCGGCGTAGCCCTGAAAGGAATATGAGACGGAAAGATGCGTCTCGACTGAGTTGTAACGCATTCCATAAAACTGCTGGCGGATGTTGCCCGAGTAATCAGGCGACACGCTGTAGATCGCTTCGTCCACGACACCGAGGCTCACCTCTGCATCAGCAACAGGCGCGCCGTCAGCATCACGCGCAAGGATTGTGTACGACGCAGCTTCGCGTGGCTTGTATTCATTCTTGTTTGAGATAACTTCGAGATTTAGCATCTTGTCGCGCGCGGGAACAACGAGTCGTTGATCGCTCGAATACATGTCGCCGTTTTTGACAAACGTAACGCTGAGAAAAACATTCGGCGCGTAGTCATGTTCAATCGGCACGTCGATGATCACTGTCCTGCCTGAAACTCTTAAATGCCGCGCCGACATCACACGGTCCAATTCTGTAGTAACGAGCAGATTGGCGTCTGCTTCCGGAAGAATCGCGAGCACGTGCGCAGTCTCACCGGCACGATAAGACTTCTTATCGGGGACGAGTTTGATCGAATCGGATCCTTCTTTGTAATAGCGTGCTTCGCTCCACTCACCGACAGCGCCGGCCACCCAGATAAATCCGCCAAAAGAAACAAATTGCTTGCCGTCATCATGAACTACAGCTCTGATCGAAATGCTGCCGGTTGCGGGCACGCGAAAATCGTAAACAGCCTGACCTTCGCGATCGCTCATGATCTCACCGGCCGCAAGCTCTTTCTCGAGCATTTCGTAATCTGGATCGTATTCGTTAACTTTCTTTTCGACCTTTTCCCAGGTGCGCAACAAAAACTTTAGCGAGACTCGTGCCGAAACCGGCCGGCCTTCGTAGTCGGTGGTCGAGATGGCGATCCTCGCGGTCTCGTCTTTGTTGTAGACGTAGCGATCCGGTTGAGCGCGGGCGATGATGTTGCCACGCGTGGCGACAAGGTTTGCGGCGGCGTTGATGCTGCGGCGCGAAGAGTCTGTGACCTGCGCTTCGAGACGATATTGATAGTCCCAAACATCGTTCTCGTCGCTCGCGGGGACGTCGAATGGGACGGAGAGGTGCCCCGAGGCGTCGAGCTTCCCTTCGCCTTCGAACACCATGTCGCTGTAGTAATTGCCGTAGCGCGAATACTCAGTTTCATCTTCAGGATCCGGCTCTTCACCTCCGAAGCCGGCGTAATAACGGGAGCGATAGATGTAATACTTGACTTCGCCTCCGGAGACTGGCGCGCCAAAGAAGTAGCGTGCGTCTATAGCGAAACTCGACTTGCTCCCTGCGGGTGCAAATCTTGCGGGCGTCGTGACGTTGACTTTATATTCGGGCTTTTTGTATTCGGCGACCTCGAACATTCCGAGAGCGCTGCCTTCTTCAGTCTCGGCGTGGATCTGATAGCTCCCGAGAGGCGCTTCTTCGGTAAGGGTGAGTTCGCCGTGGAAAGTGCCCAACTTCGAGAGACGCAGTTCGTGTTCAAAGATGCGCGCGTGGTTCGAGTCTTCGATGGTTACTACAACCGTCTCGCCTTTGACGGATCTGTAACGGCGCTGCTCATCAAAAGCCCGAAGAATGCCTTTGAAGGAAACTTTGTGAGCGGGCCGATAGATCGGGCGATCGGTGTAGATGTATCCCTGAACGTTTTGATCGTCTTCTCTAAACCCACCGAAGTAGATCGATTCGAGATCCGAGATCGCGAAGTTGTCCTGATGCGAAGCAAGAATGATGCAGTTTTGTTCCCCATCTTCCGCCGGCTCTTCTGCGTTCTTCGGAATCTTCGAGCGGAAAAGTCCCTCGACATTCGTCCTGCCGCTCGCGATCGTCGTCTTTGTTTTGATGATGTCGATTCGTGCGTCTGATTGGGGCTCACCGGTTTTCCGATTGACGCCATAGATCAGAAGCTCACCGGTAGGGCCTGCTTTTTCGACCATGGCCATGTCCGTGACGACCACGACGGTGTAAGCGCGCAGCTTGTCAGAGACAGCCTCGACCAGGTAAACACCGCGCTCGCGTTTGCCGAGCGGAATCATCCGCCGATCGTATTCGTTCTCGAGCGCGGCCAATGGTTCGCGCCAGCTTGTCACCAGTTGATTTGGATTCAATAAAGGCACGCGCGCGTAGTCAGCCACATTTAGCGGCACGCGTTTGGCCGTTTCGTTGGCGCGGAACTTCTGGTTGAAATTTTTACGAGTATCCTGCCGCAACTGCTCTCGAAAATAGGTTCGAATGCCCGAGTAAGCCCAAACTTTGGTGGCACGAACACGCTCGAGCAAAGATGGACGCCGTGAAAGATTGCTTACGATCTGTTCACGTTCGCTTTCACCCATTTGATGTGGATCGCTGAGCTCGGCAAAGAACCGTTGCGGATCGTTAACACGGTAAACTCGGAAGTCGAGATTGCCGATTCCGCGATGGTCCAACCAGAGAAACGGTTTTTCCCCGGCGCCGAAAGTCCTGGTTGTCGAAAGCGAAAAGAAGGGGCTGATATCCACTTCTGTTTCGGTGGCCACGGTAAACGCCGGCGCTTCTTCCGGCGCCTTGCGCAAACGCGATTTGGCGATTGCGAAAGTTGCCGCGATGACGGTGACGTAGACCAGAACAGTGAACAGACGAGACGACGAGAAGCGACGAGACACGTTCATTCCTCCGCAGCAACTTGCTGGTTGAGAATTTTGAGACGGTAGAAACCGAGGAAATTCGGATTGGCGGAAATCGGGCGCCAGCGTTTGTCCGGATGTCCGTCCAGCACGGCGAGACGCACTTTTTTCACCGTGCCTGCATCTCCGGGTGATGCTCCGGTGTGATAGACCACCCAGTCGTGAGCGCCCTCGCTCGCCACGCGTGGCTCACCTGTAAAGATCATTACGTGAAAAGAAAACTTCTGAACCCACGGCTGATGAAAGAAGAGCAGATCGCCGGGTTTGGCCTGTTCCCGATCGCGGCCAACAAATTCGACGTTGAACAGCTTGAGTGTTTGAGCGTCGGCGAAGTCTGAAAATCTGTCCTGGGCCAGATCCGCCGGGGTGTAAGTGCCCGGTGCCGTACGGAAGAGTTTTCCATGAACCAGCGCGGCGATACTTATGGACACGTCAGGCGCGACGGGAGCGTAGTTTTCACCCATTCTCCGAAACCACGGGCGATCGTGGGGACGCAGTGCTTCGCGCCAGGCGAAACGAACGAGTCCGCCGCAGTCGCGCTGCTCCGGAATCCATTGATCGTTGAGTTTGTAAAACTGCAGTTCGGCAATCCAGGTAAACCAGCGGCGAAAATTTTCGCGATCGTTGAAAGTTCGAAGTTCTGCGTCGTCCGGAAGCCCGTCATGGTCCAGGTCAGTTGCGGTAGTTATGATAGGCCGTTTCGCAGCAGCTTCCGGCTGGCGCGCCGGAGATCCCTTCGGGCTATCAGTGGAATGAGCCAGAGAGAAATATGAGAGGACCAGAAGCGCTGGAAACAGGAACAGAAGGGCCAACCGGCGCGTTGGTTTTTGCGGGGGTTGAAACATGCGCGCATTATTCAGTCAACGCCGTCTTTGTAATACGCGATTGGTATCACTGTGCGATCAGGTTAGCCCTTGCTCGAGTCTGCATTCATACGGTGTGAAGCTCTGTGGACAGCCACAGTTTTGGCACTTCGCGGGGAAATACTTTCGGCATAAAAAAGTAATGAAGGTTGGGCCAACATCCCGGAAAAAGAGTGTTGCAAATTCCAGCGCTCGCGGGTAGATTGATTTGGTTGCTTACAAGGTAGTGGAACTCTCCCCGATGGGGGTGTAGCCCTGCCTTCAACTAATGGGGGAGGAATAAACAGTGCCGACCGGAACTTGCCCGGAATGTGATGCTGATGTCCATGTTGATTTGGACACGGACAAGGGCGAAATCGTTTCTTGTGAAGAATGTGGAACTGAACTGGAAGTTGTTGGACTCGATCCCGTCGAGTTGGACATTGTGGAAGAGGAGAGTGCGGACGAGGACGAGGACGAAGACGAATACTGAAGACCATCGATTTCCAATTGCCGACTCCGCGTGCGGGTGAATCGGCAATTGGAGATCGCAAGTTGGCGATCGCCAATACTCACACTACCGACTCGCCGCCCTGTACTCGGAGCGGCTTTGCCTCAGAGTTAAGCCACGTGGGCCCTCCACTCTGATCGTGTGTACTTGCCCATCGCGCCTTTTTTCTTCAGGCGGATAAAAGGCCAGCACATACGCTGAGCTAACCTCTTCAGCTAAAGCACGAAAGAGTGGCGCATAATCATTTTCATTTGCGTAAACATTTCTACCGCCTGTCAGCTCCGCGAGACCACTGACGTCGAGTGGAGTAGGTAAGGGCGTCTGCACCGAAGATGCCATCACACGCGAATATGACGGAATCGTGACCACAAACACGCAGACGTCGGCAGCGTTGGCTCGTTCGATCACCGTCTGTGGAGTGACCACGTCGCCAACCGGAAAACCATCGGTGACGACAAGGACCGCGCGTTTCATCAAACGCTTCTCACGCGTGCGCGGCGCGCTTCTTACCAGCATCCGGATCGCATCGTCAACGGCATCGTAAGTGTGTGTCGACAAACCGTTCGGAGTGTCACGCGCAATACGTTCGAGCGCCTCGTCCAGCTTTTTCGGATCAGACGTGAACTTTTGCACCGTCTTCACTCGCATCCCAAACGTCATTACTGAATAAACTACCGGATGACTCGAGAGATGATTTGAAAAGGAACGTAAGGCGCTGCGGAGCCGAAGAATCTCTTCCGACGTCATACTGCCGGAAACATCGAGCGCGAATACAATCGCGAGCGGCCGAGCCTCACCCTGTCGCTTCTCAATCTGGAAAAAGGAGATCGGCTGTTCGACACCGTCCGAGTAGACCTTGAAGTCTTCCTGCCGCAGACTGCGCACCGGACGGCCCTGGGTGTCCATGGCGGTTACGTCCACCGAGACGAGATCGGTATCGAAGCGCAAAACGTCTTCGGGTTCCTGCTCTTTGGGAAATACCTTGCGAGGTCTTTGAGTTGTCGTCGCAGGGTCCTGCGTCTGCGGCACGCCGGGTATTGCAAGGGCGAACAGCAGAAGGAGAGGAATGGATAGATGGACTACGAAAGCCGCGAATTTCTTTGGCATTAATACTCTTTCCCGGGTGCCGTCAGGATTATACGGGCGCGACCTGTGGAAGCAAACGGTGATATCATCCCGTGCGTCCAAGTCCCGGTAATCTGTTCAGCTACTACGTGAAGGAGCGTCTATGAGATTCAACAAAACACTCTTCGTGGTTCTAATCACGCTTTTTACCGCGGGCGTTTCGTTTGGACAGAAAGACAAGACCGTCGGAACCCTCAAAGGCAAGGTTCGGGTTGAAACTGGAACTCCCGGCGGCGTGACGGTTGTGGTTAGACGCGGAGAGACTGAAGTGACGCGTTCCACTACGGACAAGAACGGAGACTTTGTAGTGTCAAGACTGACGCCGGGTGTTTATGGTCTTACGTTTCGAAAACCCGGACTGAGCATCGGTTCGATGGAAGACATCGAGGTCAAAGCCGGCAAAACCCGCTCGCTTGGAGATCGGCTGATACTTACGATCGACGAAGGCTCGATCGCATTCCTGAGCGGCGCCGTTTTCAGTGCTGATGGGCGAAGCGTGGGGAACGCCAAGGTCGAATTATCGCGAATCCTCGAAGACGGCACGACGAAAAAGATCGATGGACGCGTGACGACGGAAACCGGTTCGTTCAAGTTTCGACTTTCTCCGGAACCTGGAAAATATCGCGTCAGCGTCAAGACAGACGGGGCGGAGCCTATCAGCAAAGACGTGGAAATTGACGGCGCGGCGGTTTATCGTGTGGCGCTGTCACTGCCGCCAAAGCAATAGCCGCAACTTGAACAAGCGATGGAAGAGCGAGAAGAATTTCTAACTGCCAAACAAATCGCCGCAATTCTCCAGGTCAGCGAGTCAACTGTGCGCCGCCTGGCCGCAAAGCGTCGCATACCCTCAGTCAGGCTCACACCGCGCATCATTCGCTTCCACCTCGACGCCGTGCGCGAGGCGCTCGAAGTTCCACGACATCGCATTCGTCATGGTGAGTACACGGAACGTGTGGACGATGCGCAGTTGTCGTTTTACGATTTGCTTCCAACGTAGCCACAAAGAGGCACTTAAGTCACAAAGGAAATAAGAGTAGGTTTGGGCTTTGTGCGTTCTGTAGCCTAACGCTGTGGAGTGAACTCGACCCACTTATCCTTCTGCTTGACGTAGATTCGCGGTTGTCGAATCTTAAATCCCTTGCCGAATCCCGGATTGGCTGCGAGGAATCTTTTCACACTCGACTGGTCGCCCGTGGCCACACGCCATTTTCCGTCTTCGCGAAGCAGGTATTGCTGCACCACGATTTTGCCTTCCGCCTGGATGGGATTCACAACACGTCCATAAAGTACGGTATCGGCCACAGCTAGATTGCCGGTCACTTTGATCGCGCCAATCTCAAGACGATCGAGTTGATAAAAACCCTGTGCACGCTCCAGCGCGCTTACAAAACGGTCGCGTGACATGCGATTGCGTGAAGAACCCGGCAACAGATCGTACAGAGCGGCGTAGTTGTGAGACTTTAACTGTTCAAAAACACTCTGCACCGTGTTTCGAACATCGGACTGATCCGACGCGTTTGCCGGCACTACCGAAACAAAGGCAATAACCAGTAACCCAAAACTAAGAACGTACTTCCTCATCAGATTCTTCATCCTCTTCGATCGGTTCACTCTCTTTCGGGAGCCGCTCGCGTAGTTGTTGCCGGTAACTCAGAAACCAGCAGACAGCGCCACCCGCAGCCGCGACAAAGGCCTTGTCGTAGTCGTCGGAAAACGCAAAGAACACGGCGAGTGCTCCACCAACGCCGGCCATAATCATCCAAAAGGCTTTCACTTTATAGTCACAGGGATCGTCAGATCGATCACTCCCGGCGCATAACAAACCTTGTCGTCACATGCCTGGACGCGCAATTTCGCAGAAAGGTTGTGTTTGCCTGGTTGCGCCGACTTGTCTGCCTTCAACGTGGCCTTCACGATCGTGTCGCCTTCGTAGACCGCGAGTGGTTTTTCGGAAAAGGAAAACTTCTTCGTGAGCGCGTCCGGGTAAGTAATAAATTCAACCGACACGCCTTCCGCCGGCGGCAGTTCGAGCTCGGTGGCTTTTAGATAAGGAAAGCTCGGGGGATTCGCGTTCACGTGATAACCATGCGTGACCTTGATCGGGACCACGGCGTCGCCCGATGCGCCACGCGCGAGAATCGCTTCCTGTGGGTTGGCATGCACCACGTCGGTGGACTTAATCCCTGGTCCTTCATTCGCAGTCGAACCAGCCTGATCCGCATTGTTAACAGGTGACTCCGCGCAGGAGGTTACGAGCAGACATAGGACCAGCAGTATTAAATTTTTTCTTCGTAAGCTCATTTATGTGCTTCTTTGTGGCTGATTACTCTTCCTCTTCGCCGTCCCTGCCGTCCGGTTTTTTGATTCCAAACTTCTCCAGACGATACTGAAGCGTGCGGAACGTGAGGCCGAGCAGCTTGGCGGCCTTGGTGATGTTGTAATCCGTTTGCTCCATCGCCTGCGTGATGAGATTGCGTTCGACGTCCTCGAAGTTTATGCCTTCCGCGGGCAGCTTGAACGCGCCTTCCGCGGCTGGGCCAACTTCCTGACGCACTTCCGTCGGCAAGTCTTCGAGCGTGATCAGATCGCCCTCGCTCAAAAGAATCGCGCGCTCGATGGCCGACTCCAACTGTCTGACGTTTCCGGGCCAACTGTAATCGTTCATCAACTTCTTCGTTTCCGGAGTCAGACCAGTCACCGGCCGCGAAGCATTTTTCGTGTGTTTCTTCAGGAAGAAGTCTATCAGGACCGGAATATCTTCACGCCGTTCACGGAGGGGCGGCACGTCGATCGATAACACGTTGATACGGTAATAGAGATCGTCGCGGAAACGTCCGTCGGCAACCATCGCGCGCAGGTCTCGATTCGTCGCGGCGATCACCCGCACGTCTACGCTGATTTCATGCGTGCCGCCGACACGCCGGATCTTTCGTTCCTGAAGCGCGCGCAGCAGCTTCGCCTGGATGCCGACGTCAAGCTCCGCGATCTCGTCGAGAAACAAGGTGCCGCGATCGGCGATCTCAAACAGGCCTTTTTTCTCCGCGTGAGCGCCGGTAAACGATCCTTTCTCGTGTCCGAATAATTCCGACTCGAGCAGGTTCTCGTTTATTGCGGCGCAGTTGACTGCCTGAAACATCTCCGTCGATCTGGGTGACTGATTGTGAACCGCTCTCGCAATCAACTCTTTGCCTGTGCCCGATTCGCCGCGGACAAGCACCGTCGAATTGGACCGCGCGACTTTCAGGATCATCTTCTTCACTGACTCCATCTTCGGCGACGCCGAGATGATGTCGCTGTCGATCGCGTCGAGCCGAACGAGCGCGCGGTTGATTGTTTCGAGCAGGGCCTCTTTGTCGTAAGGCTTTTCGAGATAATCAAACGCGCCACGCCGCAAAGCATCCTTCGCCGACTCGATTGAGCCGTGGGCCGTGAGCAGAATGACGATGATCGAAGAGTCGTAAGCCAGCAGTTGTTGCAGCAACTCGATCCCGTCCATGCCCGTCATCTTCAGATCGGTCAACGCGAGATCAAATCTTCGATCTTTGGCAAACTTGAGCGCGGCTTCACCCGAGGCGGCAGTAGTAACGTCGTAGCCTTCCCCGGAAAGGATCATTTCGAGAATTTCTCTTTGCGACTTTTCGTCGTCTACAACCAGAATGTTCTTTCGGGCCATGTCTAGTTCTCTCTAGCGGGCAGAATTATCGTGAACGTTGTACCGCTGCCTTCCTTTGATGCGACGCTGATGGTGCCGCCGTGATCGTCTACAGCTTTTTTAACAATTGCGAGTCCCAATCCCGTGCCGGTTTCCTTCGTTGAAAAATACGGTTCGAAAACTTTCGAGATGTCCTGGGCCGCGATGCCTCGGCCCGTGTCCGTGACTTCAACCTTAACAGAGTTCGCATCCGTGTTCGACAGCTTGACTGAAATGCTGCCTCCATCGCCGTCGATTGCTTCGACCGCGTTGATGACGAGGTTTGTAAGCACTGAACGCAGCGCTTCGCGATCCGCGATAACGGACGGGAGCGCGTCGTCCTGAATAATTCGCGTTTCGATTCCGCACTCTTCAGCTCGCACTTCAATCAGACGCAGGGCATCTTCAGCTTCGGCGCGAATATCGACATTTTGCAGATCGAGTTTTGAAGGCCGAGAATATTTCAGGAAGTCGGTGATGTGTCGATTGATGCGCGCGACCTCTTTTTTCAACTGGTCGGCAAGTTTGACGAACGTGTCGCGCTTTGCCGGATCGCTCGGCGCGAATGACGATCGCAGGTGATCGAGCGTGAGATTAATGTAGTTGAGCGGATTTCGAATCTCGTGCGCAATCGCAGCCGCGAGACGTCCGACGACCGCGCCCTTCTCGGCTTGATGGAGTTGGCTTTCGAGCTCACGAGCGCGACCGAGTTTCGCCGTCATCTCGTTAAATGCGGCCGCGAGTGTTCCCATTTCGTCGAGTCGATCCGCGGGTACCTGCACGTCGAAGTTTCCGCCCGCGACTTGTCGCGCAGCAGTTGAGAGTTCCTTGATCGGACGAGTGAAGCGCCAGACAAAAAAGCCGGTGACGAGCGTCGTCACAAACAGCACGGCGAGCGTGTAGAGGGCGGAACGCGACGACTGTCTTTCCAGAACGTTCGTTAGTGTGTTTGCCGAATCGAGTACGACGATGATGAAGCGGCGGCCCCTGTCGGTTTGAACCGGAAAATAGAACGCGCCCGCTTCGCCGAAGTCGACGCTGGTCGAAGGCGGAATCCAGGCCGGCAGTTGTTCCTGTTCGTTTCTAAACTGGACCGCGCTGCGAAGGGGCAGCAGTTGGATATCCTTGAACTGAACATAGCGCGTCGTGTTGTCTTCACGTTCGCGAGGGTTGAACTCGGGAATTACGCTATCTTTGACGTTGCCGTCGTCGTCGACCACGAGAATATTTTTAACGCGAACATTTTTGTCGTTGAGCAAAGGCTCCCGCAGGCTTCCGATGATCTCGTCGAGGTACTGATCGCTCTTCAGGCTCTCCAACCCGAGTGCGATACCAGTCATGATGGCTTGCTCCTGCTCGATAATCATGCGGGCATTGGCGCGAACCATTCTCAGGTTGAAGTAGTACTGAATCCCGAGAGTGAGTCCGAGCATCAGGGCCAGCAGCAGTAGCAGGCGGGCGCGAAAGCTTCGTATCTGGGTGGAAAATCTCATGTGCGAACTAAGAACAACATACAGGCATCAGAGGTTGGCACTCTGGATTAAGTTGCGCTTTCGGCGTTTAACTTCATTTAGGTTCCGACAATCAAAGCGGTTGCGAAGTCTCCGGCCGGGACTGGAACTGTCCAAGGCCCTTAGCACTTTGCGTTCCAGTGAATTATGTATAATCGATTACTTTTTTATTGCCCACAAGTACATATCGATGTTATATTTGCAGCGGTCTCAAATCAATGTCCCCAGAGACCGCCCGTTAGGGAATCTCTTCCCACCCTCAAGTTGCAGCAGAAGGTCTGATCGAAGTACGAAAAGAGGCGTGTTTGAGAAAGCTCAGAACTGCAAAAGGTTTTTCATTTGAGGAAGGGTTGTCGCAGCCGGCAACCGAAGATTTCAATTCTACTCACCGCCTGGTGAGCTAATCCCTAAAAAGAGAGGTAGATGGCCTGATGACGCATTTCTATTCCCCTAAGTCACACCGGCTGGTTTTTGTTGCAATCATTTTAATTTCTCTGGTTTTTTCCGGTACGGCATTCGGGAAGAAGAAACGTTCGTCGGGCAAAAGTGCCCGAGCCACAAAGAGTAAAAAAGCCTCAGCTAGCAATCGCGCCAGATCGCGTCGCGGAGGCAGGCAGGTAGCGCGAAGTTCGCGTCGTGGTCGCGGCAACCGCCTTTCGGCGCGCGACGTTCGTCGTCAAAGAGCGCTTACCGCGCGCGAACAATCAGCTTCAATCAGGGCAATGGAACGAAGGCTGCGCCGGCCGTTAACCAGACGTGAGCGTGCGGCGGAAATGCGCCGGGTTTCATCACGTAACCGCCGTGCGATTCTCGAAGCGCGTCGTCGTGCTGAAGCTGCGCGCCGCGCTGCCATCGCACGTCAAATCGCGATTGATAAGGCCATGCGCGCGGAAGTCCAGGCCTTCATAGCCAAGGACGATCTCACGGGTGAAGATCCGGAAGTACGTCGTGTTGCAGTGAACGCGCTCGGTAATCACGCCGGCACTGTAGTGGTGATGGATCCTGTTACTGGTCGCGTCTATTCGATCGTGAACCAGGAATGGGCGCTTCGACGTGGCTTCAAACCCTGCTCGACTATCAAGCTCGTTACAGGTGTGGCAGGACTTTCAGAGAACGCAATTCCAGCTCTTGACACAGTCGGCGATGGTTACCGCACCGATTTGACGTCGGCGTTGGCCCACTCGGATAACCCGTTCTTCCAGCAGGTCGGAACTAAGATCGGCTCTGACAAGATGGTCAACTACGCTCGCGAGCTTGGTCTCGGCGAGAAGACGGGCGTCAACGTGCCGTTTGAGTTTCAAGGCAGGCTGCCCGAAGTAAAACCGGGCATTATTGAGAGACGAATCTTTTCACATGCCGACGGTTTCGAAGTAACGCCGCTGCAGCTCGGTACACTCGTTTCAGCAATGGCAAATGGCGGCAGATTATTGACCCCACAGATCCCGCACAGCGCAAAAGAGCTCAATAAGATGAACGCGAAGGTGCGGCGCACGTTGAACATCACCACTGACGTTTGGCAGCGAATGATTCCGGGAATGGTTGGCGCGGTGAACTACGGCTCGGGCCGCAAAGCCTATGATCCAACACAGACCGTCGCCGGAAAAACTGGTACGTGTATCGGTCAGGGCGGCTGGGTTGGTTTGTTTACGTCTTATGCTCCACTTGCGAATCCAAGACTCGCCGTAGTCGTTATTACGCAGGGAACAGACGCTCGTCGTCACTTCCCAGCAGCAGTGGCGGGAGAAATTTATCGCCAGCTAAATCACCGCTTCGGCACGGCGATCAATCTCCAGGTTGCATCGACGCTTGACGATGAGGAAAAGGAAGTGGCCGACGCTGAAGCAGCCGAAAACGCTGCTGCTGACGCTGCCGCTGAAGAATCAGCAACCGGCGAAACAGCTCCGCCAACAACCGCGACGAGCACTCCGGTGACGAAGCCTGTTGTGCCGGCAGCCGCTAAGACGCCGGTTCAGGAACCAAAGAACACCGTGAAACGCGTGTTGATGCCCCTTGGAAATAAACCGGTTGAGACTCAGAAGAACACGACGAAGACGACTCAGGCGCCTGCGACCGCCGCACCCGCCGACCAGCGCCCGCGCCGAATTCAACCTTAGTCATATATTCAACACAAAATCACTCGAGCGCCGGAGTTTTCTCCGGCGCTTTTTTTGTTTTCAAACAAAGTGCATCACTACCCTTGACACACTTAATGTAGTTGCATGAATATTGCGACGTTCTTTTACCCAGGTTCTATAGCACGAGAGTGCATCCCCTTGAATGCAAAGATCGGCAACCGGTCTTTGTATCAATCGCATCCTAAAATTTCCCCGTGGCGTCCATTTAAAGGGTTGGGGCCCTTGCCGCGACTGCAGAACATTTTGGAGGTTGGGAAAACGACTAATGAAAAAGCTAATAACGTTTTTTAGTATTTGCACCACAGTCGCGATACTCGCTCTGCCCGTTGCAGCGCGTAACGCTATCGCGCCATCGGATACCGTTATCCAGGATCCGTGCTCGCCGGAAGGCAAAGACGCTTTGTACGCGTCCTTTCTCAAGAATCGGCCAAACGATCAAGCCAAAGCTTACGAAGACGCAAAGAAATATTTGGCTTGCCCGGCCGGCGAAGTGACCGAAGCGCAACAAAAAATCATTGACTACTTGAAGAAGTGGTCCACCGCATACGAAAAAGGTATGCGCAAGATCAAATTCACTCAATTGCTCTACAATGACAAGAAATATCCGGAAGCTTACGCGCTCGGAAAAGAGATCCTTGCCGATGAGCCGGACAGTCTGAAGGTGCTTATCGACCTCGGCACTAACGGGTATCTCGTAGCTCCGCTTAACAATCCCCAGCTAACTGCTGAATCGCTCGATTACGCAACCAAGGCTTTGCAACAGCTTGAGGCCGGAAAGAACGTCGAAGACTGGCAGCCGCTCGCAGGCAGGGACGTTGCCCTGGCTTATCTGAACTACACGGTGGGTTCGCTCACGTTGCAGAAAGATCCGGGCGCTGCGCTCAAGCACCTGCTCAAAGCCGCGCAATTTGAGACTCCGCTCAAAAAGTCGCCGTACACGTACTCTTACATCGCAGGCGCCTATGAAACTGGTCCCTATGCGAAACAGTCAGAAGCTTACAAGGCGATGTATTCCGGCAAAGACGAAACGCCTGAAAGTAAACTCGCCCTGGCCAACATCAATCAACTCGTCGATCGCATGATCGATGGCTACGCTCGCGCCGTTGCGCTTGCCGGCAGCGACGCAAATTTTGCGTCACAGAAACCGATCTGGCAGGAAAGTCTTACCACCTGGTACAAGTTCCGCAACAACAATACCGATACGGGCATGAACGAGTTGGTCGCCGGCATTCTGTCCAAGCCTTTGCCGCCCGAGCCGACACCTTTGACGTCGTTGCCGGCAACCGCGCCCGCAACACCTGCGGCCACTCCGACTAACACCGGCGGAACCAACGGCGCCACAACCGCGCCCGCGGCAGGCACTGCACCGGCTGGTGCCAAGACAACGACAACTCCGGCGACGCCTGTAAAACCACCGGCAACAAAGCCGGATAGACCACGTAACAACTGAGCGGACTATAACTGAAGTTCAGGACGCCGGAAGCCGTCGTATTTTTCGACAAGCTTCCGGCGTTTGCTATAATTCCGCCGTTTTGAAAAATCCCGAAACGATTCCTGATATAGACCTCCTCGAAACGGTTCTGGCCTACCACTTCAAAGATCGTGCGTTGCTCGAACGGGCCATCACTCACCGTTCCTGGGCGCATGAGAAGGTGGCGCCGGGTGACGAACAGCAGGCACGTAAGCTTCACAATGAATCGCTCGAGTTTCTTGGTGATTCCGTGCTCGGATTGGTAGTGGCAAATTATCTTTGCAGCACCTATCCGGCCGGTACCGAGGGTGAGCTTTCGCGCATGAAGCATCGACTCGTGAGTGCGCCCACTCTCGCGCAGGCTTCGCAGGGATTAAACCTCGGCGACTTTTTACGATTCGGACGCGGCGAAGAGAAGAGTGGCGGCCGTCAGAAGAATGCGTTGCTCGCCGACGTGTTTGAAGCGATCACCGGAGCGATCTTTCTCGACGGCGGGCTCAAAGCAGCCACGGCTTTTGTTTGTCACGCGCTGCGAGCCGAACTCGCCGGAGCGGACCCTCTGAGTGCTGCGAAAGCGGATTACAAAACGATGCTCCAGGAACGTTTGCAAGCCGCGCGACGACCTGCTCCTCGCTACACGGTAACCGAAACGCTTGGTCCACCGCATCAGCGTATTTTCCACGTCGAGGTTTCGTGGGACGGCGGCAGTATCCAGGGCGAAGGGCATTCAATCAAAGCGGCGGAAGCCGCGGCAGCGCGAGCGGCGCTCGAAGACATGCAGTGGGATGAACCGGACGCCGTCGGCGATTCGGCCGCGGAACACACCTGTGACGCCGAGGCTGAAAGCACAAACTGAACCCGATTCACCTTTGGAGTGCAGCGGCTTGACGCCGCTATTCTTCGCTGGACCGAGTTCAAGACCACAGCGGCGTCAAGCCGCCGCACTCAAAATGCGGGCGAACCTTAACTTGACCACTGCCGGTAACGTATCTAGGATGTTTTTTGATGGCGAGTAACCACACCACCGACAAGGTAACCACGACGGTCGAATCGGACACCACCACCGAGGCCAGGCGTTCTTCGTTTTCAAGACTCTTCAATCGGAACGGTCATGAGAAAAAGACGCCCCCGCCCCCTGTCAAACAGGAAGGTCCGCCCAAGACTGTCTGGCGCGAATACTTCGAATCAGCCGTGGTAACAGTCATCATGGCCCTCTTTGGCATGACCTTTATCGTGCAGGCGGTAAAAGTTCCCACCGGCTCGATGCAGAACACGATCACGATCGGCGATCATCTGCTCGTCAACAAATTCATTTTTGCACCCGGGGAGACCCTCCCGTTTTTGCCGCAGAGGGAGATCAAGCGGGGCGACATTATCGTTTTTAAGTATCCCGGTAATCCTTACGATCCAAAGCGCGACGACAGGCCTGACAATCGTCCGATTCTGACGAACTACGTCAAGCGTGTGATTGGTTTGCCCGGCGATCGAATTCGCATCGAGGGAAACAATGTCATCATCAACGACGAAGTGATTCCGGAACATCGTATCGAAGCCAATGAAGTCGGTCCGAATGCTCCATTGAAGACTGTGATTGACCCGCCGCCACCACCCAAGCCAGGCGAACCCTACAGCGTCTATTACAGACCTGGAGCCGAGGATGATGATCAGGAGTATGACGTTTTTCAGGGCAAAGCCGAAATTACCGTACCGCCCGCCAGTTATTTCGTGATGGGCGACAATCGTAACAACAGCGAAGACAGTCGGTACTGGGGGTTTGTGCCGCGCAATTTCGTAATTGGCCGCGCGATGTTTGTGTACTGGTCTTACGATGAGAGCCGACCGCCGACCGGCTGGGGGATTATCGGTGATTTCCTTCGGAATACTCGTTGGTTGCGAACGGGCACCCTTGTGAAGTGAGACGTCGAAGTTTTCCTCTGTGCAATCTGTGTGTCATTCGTGGCAGAGACAGTGTTTGAGCGTGATCCTGCTGGTGGTGGTGACCTCCTTCATCTGTGCCGTTGACGTCTTCGCACAGCGCAAAACTAAAAAGAAACCTGCTCCCGCCTCGGTCGATGAACTTACAAAACTTCGCGAAGAGTTTGTCAAAGCCACCAACGACTACAAGACGAGTCTCGGAAAACTACTCGCAATCTACGAAAGCAACGTGAAGAAAGCCGAGGAGAAGCTCGAGGTATCTAAAAAGTTGCTGGCGGAAGGATTGATTGCCAGAACTCAGCTCGAGGAGAGCGAGCGCGCTGTGGCCATCGCCAGGGATAAGGTCGCCGAAACGCGCCGCCAGTTGACGGGCGCGGATGATCAAATTGCGGCGGTGCTGGTTGAGACGGCGGCCGAACAACAGATCGCAAAGAATCTTCGTCTCGCGCGACAGAGTTTGGTGCGGACCGCTGCCTTCCTGCGTTTCAACGGAGCGCCGGGTTGGAACCTGGGCGAGGCTTACAAGATTCAACGATTCTTTGCCGACACCTTCAATAAGCAACTTCCGATCGCAGTGTTTGGGCAGGGAGCAATTCACGAGCGCTGGCGTCTGGACCATCGCAACGCCATGGATATCTCACTTCATCCCGACGGCGTCGAAGGCCGCGCCTTACTGACTTTTTTGCAGAAGAACGGGATTCCTTACTTAGCCTTTCGTTCTGCAATTCCCGGGACGGCGACTGGACCACACATACACATCGGCAGACCTTCGCATCGTTATTGAGTTTATGAAAACCACTACATCGCTCCTCGTTTACGCCGCGATACTGTTTTTTCCAATCGCCGCCCATTCGCAAATGAACAAGAGCAATTCCCTCAGTGAGAAGCAGGCGTCACACTTCGCGGCCCTCGCGTTGAAATGCGTCGCTCGCGAATTTCCAAATAAGCCCGAACACGTTATCAACAATGCGGGCGAGGTAAAGACTCCGAAGAACCTGCACCCGGCGTTCTACGGTTGTTACGACTGGCATTCGTCCGTGCATGGCCACTGGATGCTCGTGCGTCTCTTGAAAACGTTTCCGAACCTGTCCGAAACGCAACAGATCAGAGACGCTCTCAACGTGAATCTCACCGCGGAAAATATCCAGGCGGAAGTCGCCTACATGAAGCAGCCAAATCGCCAATCGTTTGAGCGAACGTATGGTTGGGCGTGGGCGCTGAAACTATCCGAAGAGCTGCACTCGTGGAACGATCCGGACGGAAAAAAATGGTCCGAGAACCTGCAACCGCTCGCCGAGCTGCTCTCAAAGTCGTATCGTGCATTTCTTCCGAAACAGACTTATCCGATCAGGACGGGTGTGCATCCGAACACGGCGTTTGGCCTTGCGTTCGCGCTCGACTACGCAAAGACAGCCGGCGATCGCGAACTCGAGAAACTGCTGAGTGAACGCAGTCGCACTTATTTCGCGAAAGATGTTAACTATCCGGGTGCGTGGGAGCCTGGCGGTGAAGACTTCTTTTCAGCAGCCCTCATGGAAGCGGATCTCATGCGCCGGGTGCTGACGCCGCGCGAGTTTGCTTCGTGGTTTCATCAGTTTCTGCCGGGCGTTGCGAAAGGTGAGCCTGCCGCCTTGTTGCAACCGGCGATTGTCACCGATCGAAGCGATCCAAAACTCGTCCACCTTGATGGACTCAATCTCAGCCGCGCATGGTGCATGCGAAGCATCGCCGCCGCTTTGCCCGCGAACGATCCGGCTCGGAAAAATCTTTCCGCTGCCGCGGATAAGCACGCCACAGCCGCCTTGGCTCACGTTGCGAGTGGAGACTATGCCGGCGAACACTGGCTCGCTTCGTTCGCCGTTTATCTTCTTTCCCTCTCCGATTAACTTCGCCGATTAAATTCGCCGATTAATTTCTTCCGGGTCAAGGCACCAAAAATCGACCGGCCCTCATCTCAGGTCTGTTCCATCGCCGGTTCCGGCAAAACTCTTTACGCAAGTCTCCTCGACTTCTTCGTTCCAGTACTGCCATGAAGACCATCACCCTATCCGTCTGGATCGTTCTCTACCTGCTGCTCAACGCAGTGGCCCAACAACCTGAGTACTCCCAATTGCGAAGTGAGGCTGAGACTCAATACGCTGAAGGTTCGTATGCCCGAGCTAACGAGCTCTACGCCAAAGTCGATAAGAGCAAACTCTCAGCAGTCGAATCTCGCTGGGTTGAGTTTCGCCTGGCCGACACCTCCTGGCGTTCTCAGGCGGCAACTGAAACCTCCGACACGACGCGTTTCGAGCAAGCGCAGAAACAGCTTGAAGAGCTGATACGAGTGGCGGACACAGAGCGCGATCTCGTCTGGGCCGAGGCTCACGAATCAGTTGGGGATTTTTTCTGGCTCCGTCGTGCGCAGATGAACTGGAGCGTGGCGTGGCCACACTATCAACAAGCACTCGACTGGTGGGCCGGTCAGCGTGATCTCGAACGCGCGCGCGCACGTTATCTCAAGATCGTTTTTCGTGCTGCGCATCCGCCTCGCACTGACGAGTATTACTACTACACGTATTACGGCAACTTCATTCCCGTCGAAGTGCTGGAAAATGCGCTGAAGATCAGCACTACCGCAAACGATAAGTCACGTCTCAATTTTTTGATCGCCATGACCTTGCGGATCACAGGCGGTGGCGATTCCGAGGCGCGACAGCGGGTGCCGGATCAGTTTGAAGACGCGCTTGCGGCCGGCAGGCAGTCCGACTGGTATGACGATGCGCTCTTCTATTATGCCGAATGGATGAACAGTTACGGTTTGGTGCGTCCGTATGCGGAAGGGCAGTGGCAACCAGTACCTGATTTTGTGAAAGCACTCGAGCTTTACCGTCGCCTCACGAGAGAGTTCGCGAAAGGTGAAACTCGCTACTACGACCAGGCACAACAGCAGATAAAAATCATCACTGAACCGTCCGTCGCGATTGGCGTCGGAAATATTTTTCTTCCGGGTTCTGAACTCCAGTTTGGGATGAATGCACGCAATGTTCGCCGTATCGACTTCACGATCTACAAGTTGGACCTCACGCGCGACGTGCGTTTCAGCAGCGCGGTCGATGCGGACGAGGGCGAGAGTGAAGGGGGAACATGGCTTCAGAAAGTGCCGGTTGCCGGTCGAGTGCCGGTCAAGTCGTGGTCCAAAAATATAAATAACGCCGAAACGCATGAGCCCATAAACGAGCAGGTTCGCATTGAAGGAAAGCTGCCTACGGGCGCGTATTTGCTCGAAGCACGTAGCGGTTCGATTTCAACACGCGAACTTCTCCTCGTCTCCGATGCGACCCTGGTTGTCAAAACATCTGCAAAACAGGCGCTTGTATTTTTTGCCGATGCGTTGACGGGTGCGCCGATCGCGAATGCTAACGTCGCAATCTGGGAAAGCTTTTATCGAGACAACAAAATGCGCTGGCGTCGCCTGCGGCAAACAACTGACGCCGATGGTCTCGCTCGATTTGTTCTGGAAGGATCCGGCGCCCGAAATCTATTCGCCACCGGCGCGAGTAACGACCGGCAGGCATTCGCTTCGGCTTACGCCAATGGACAACAGGCTTATGAAGCCTGGCGCATCTACGCTTTTACCGATCGTCCTGCATATCGTCCCAAAGAAACACTTCAATGGAAGTTTATCGCGCGCCATTTGAATGACGGCGCCTATTCGACACCTGCAAACCAGGTGGTTGAGTATGAGATCAATGATCCACGCGGTACAAAAGTCACAGCGGGCAAGGCAACGCTGAACTCTTTCGGCAGCGCCTGGGGTTCGCTCGAGTTGGGAGAGCAACTCCCGCTCGGCGAATACAGCGTTCAGTTTTGGGCCCAGGGTCGAGGCCACCACATCGGCAACGCCAAACTATTTCGTCTCGAAGAGTACAAACTGCCGGAATTCAAAGTTCAGGTAAAAACTCCCGAGCAGGACGGCAAAAAGAAAGCGTTTCGTCTCGGCGAGAAAGTCGAAGTCGAGTTTCAGGCTGATTATTATTTTGGTGGTCCGGTCAGTAACGCTTCGGTTGAAGTCATTGTTTACCAGAACCCGTTTTATCACTACTGGTTTCCACATCGCGAATACGCGTGGTACTACCACGACTTCGAACACCAGCGCCGCAACTACTACACGGGCCAGGGTTCAATCATAAAACGCGAGACGATCAAAACGGACGCGACCGGCAAAGCCAGGCTGACGTTCGATACACCGCGCGAGAATTACGGTCAGGATTTGGAGTTTCGTGTTGAAGCGCGGGTGGTTGACTCATCGCGCCGCGAGATCATCGCCAGTGATCGAGTGCGTGTCACTCGCCAGCGTTACTACGTTTACCCGCACGCGGCGCGAAATATTTATCGCCCGAAAGACAAAGTCACCGTCGATATCAAGGCCCTGGACGCGAACGAGCAGCCGGTGCAGACGGAAGGGACTGTGAAAGTCACGCGTGATTACTGGTGGGAGATCTGGATCGATCCCCGTGGACGAGAAATCCAGGGCGCGGAACTGCGCGAGTTGATCAAACGTGGCGAGGTCTTTCCGCCGGTTACCGGCAGGGGCCAGCGTCCCTGGCGACTAAAATTTCGCGGTTACCAGCACGAGGAAATACTCACGCAAACAGTGAAGACCGATAGTGAAGGCCTGGCCCAACTCAATTTCACGCCTGAAAGGGAAGGGTATTATCGCGTCGCATGGCAAAGCAGTCAGGGTGTTGACGAGAAACGCGATCGTTTTCTGCCGCCAATCAAAGCGGAAGCGTACGTTTTTGTCGCCACGAACGCCACGAGTGATCTCGGATATCGTAAAGATGGACTCGAGATCGTCGTCGATAAAGACACGTTCCGCGCAGGACAAACGGCGCCGGTGATGATCTCGGTTCCCGTCAGCGATCGCTACGTGCTTTTCAGTGTCGAAGGTGAAGATCTGTTTAGTTACAGGCTTGTGCATGTAACCGGAAACGCAAAACTGATCGAGCTGCCGATCGATGAGAAGTATGTGCCCAACATCTTTCTCAGCGCACTCATGATCGGCGACGCGACCTGGGCTATGGATACTAAACAAGTCGTCGTGCCGCCGGTCGATCGATTCCTTGCGGTAGCAGTCAAAGCTGATCGCGACCAATACCAGCCACGGGAAGAAGGCACGCTCGCAATCACGACGAAAGATGTTAACGGTCGTCCGGTGTCCGCCGAGATCGCCCTGGGCCTGGTGGATGAATCCGTCAAATACATTCAGCAGGACTACGCCGGCGATCCGCGCCAGTTTTATTACGGTAGCAAACGCGCCCATGCCGTGCAGACGCAAAGCACGTTCAGTCAGAAACCCTACGCCCATTTGGTCGAGGTTGAGCGAGGGCAATTACGCGATCGAAAAGATGTCGGCGCTAAAGAGGACGACGCAGTTCGTAATAACTATGCGCAACGTGGTGGTGAGCGCGTTGCCGGCTTGAGGTCCCAGACAACCGATATGTCGATAGACGGAATCGCGCGCAGCGAGATAACAGCGCTTCCGATAAATGCCCGCAGGGATTCCTACCAGTTCTCTGTTCTGGCGCCCGCCGCAAAATCGGCTGATGCGCCCCCGCCAGCCCAAACACCGGAACCGGCCGTGCAGGTGCGCAACGATTTCCGCTCGACGATCCTGTGGATACCGGACGTGAAGACCGACGCGGACGGCACCGCCACCGTGAAGGTGAAGTATCCCGATTCTTTGACGACGTGGTCCGCTACTGCGCGCGTCGTGACGGCCGGCAATGAGTTTGGCATCGGCACTTCCTCGACTCGGACCAAACAGCCGCTCATCGTTCGCCTGCAAGCCCCTCGCTTCTTTGTCGTCGGCGATCAGGTAACGATCTCTGCTGTTATCAACAACAACACCGACGAAGCGATGAGTGTTTCGCCGGCCTTGAATGCTGATGGTCTAACTGTCTCCGGTTTGATCGTCGATGGAAAAACTGTAAACGGCGCTGCCTCGCCGGTTGAAGTCAAGGCAAACAGTGAGACGCGAGTCGATTGGCTCGTGGACGTAAAACATGCGAGTGAGGCGAAACTGAAGGTTGAGGCTCGTGGTGGCGGGTATGCCGACGCGATGGAAAAAAGCTTCACGATCTTTGAGCACGGGATCGAGAAATTCGTCTCGCGGTCAGGCAAGATGCGCGGCGACAGCGTTTCAGTCAAACTCGATATTCCAAAAGAGCGCCGGGTGGATTCAACCACGCTGATGGTCCAGGTCGCGCCAAGTATGGCGACGACGATGCTCGACGCGCTCCCGTACCTGGTCGATTATCCGTACGGCTGCACCGAACAGACGATGAGCCGCTTTCTGCCCGCGGTGATCACGGCGAAGACTCTGCGCGATCTTGGTTTGAAACCTGAGACCGCAATGCACAAGATCTTCGGCGGCATCGAATGGTCAACCGCCGCCGCTACTCATCCCAACGGCCGCCGCGATCTGAAAGAGCTTGAAAGGATGACAAAACAGGGTCTGGATCGTCTTTACGATTTTCAACATGCTGACGGCGGTTGGGGCTGGTGGAAGGGAGGCGAGAGCGACCACTTCATGACCGCTTACGTCGTTTGGGGCATGACCCTCGCGCGGCAAGCAGGCGTTGAGGTGAAGTCGGATGTTGTTGAGCGTGCGGCGGCGTTTCTCGACAAGGAGCTGGTTGAAGAAGAGACCAGCTACGACGCGCAAGCGTGGATGCTTCACGCGCTAGCGGTCTATCACGCGCAACGCAAACAGGCAGAAGTCAGCAAGTTTCAGCAGACGGCTTTTACAAATCTCTGGAACAATCGCGACAAGCTGAACGCCTACACGCGAGCCCTCCTGGCGCTCGCAGCGCACAGCTATGGCTATAACGATCGGGCCGGAACGTTGATCGCGAATCTCGAAAACGGCGTGAAAATTGATTCGAAGCCCGACACGTCGATCGTTCAGCAAGGCGGACAAGCGTCGGATCCGTCAGTGATCGGAACTGCGCATTGGGGCGAAGATGGAGTTTACTGGCGCTGGTCAGACGGTGGCGTTGAAGCTACGTCATTCGCGTTGCGCGCCTTACTCGCGATCGATCCGAAGAACAAACTGATCGAGCCGGTCACGAACTGGCTGGTGAAGAATCGACGTGGCGCACAGTGGAGCAACACGCGCGACACGGCGATAGTTGTGCTGACGCTCAACGACTACCTGCGCGTGAGTGGTGAAGTGCAGCCGGTTGTCGGCTATCAGTTGCTCGTGAATGGAACTCCAGTCGCCAGTAAACAGACCACGGCGGACGAAGCGCTCAGCGCTCCAAGTAAGTTTGCCATTTCTCGTGAGCTGATTCGCGACGGACAGAACGAGATCCGCATCGTCAGAAGTAACGGCACTGGTCCGATCTATTTTTCGGCGGCTGCGGAGTTCTTTAGTTTGGAAGAGCCTTTGAAACCGGCCGGCAACGAGATATTTGTGCGGCGTCAGTATTTCAAACTCGTGAATCATCCGACGTTGCTGAAGGGATTCGTTTCTGAGCGAGTTCCTCTGAATGACGGCGAAACGGTGAAGAGCGGTGATCGTGTAGAAGTGGTGCTGACGGTGGAAGCGAAAAATAACTACGAGTACCTACTGTTCGAAGATCTGAAGCCGGCCGGACTCGAAGCTGTGCAGATTCGCAGTGGCAATGGTCTGCAGGTACGCGAGCTGAAGTCAGGCGGTGGTTTCACCGGTCGTTCGCGTTGGGTTTACCAGGAACTGCGCGATCGAAAAGTCGCACTCTTTATCGATCGCTTACCGGAAGGCACCTGGCAGATCAGTTACGAGATGAGAGCCGAGGCGCCCGGAGCGTTTCACGCGTTGCCCGTGTTGGGCCATGCGATGTATGTGCCTGAGATCCGGACGAATGGTGCTGAGATGCGCGTGCGAGTAGTGGACTAAAGGCGCAATATCGTGGGGCGTCTCCTTGGAGTGCGGCGGCCTGACGCCGCTATGGCCTCGATCACCTTATCGATACAAAGCGGCGTCAGGCCGCCGCACTCCAAGGTGGCTCATCGCAGCTCGTCAAGCCGCGTCTTCGCCTCCTGAATAAGCGCCTTCACCTTCGCCAAATCATCCAGCGAGAGTGTGACGCGTCCACTCTCGCAAACACCGGTCGTCATGATGACAGCAGTGCCGCTGCGCGTTTGGCGAAACACCGTGATCTCGAGATCGCCGAGCGTGCGATACTTCGCTTCAAAGCCGGGAAGTTTGGTAGTAGTTTCATCGATGCGCGAAATCGCCTCGATCGCATTTAGCAGTGGCTCGATCTCTTCATAGTCCACAAAAGCGCGATCTTGCTTTGGTCGCTCACCGCCTTCTCTGACTACAACCGCAATTCCTTTGGCGCGTGAGACGTTTCCCATCTCGCGCATTTCCACCGCGTCAACACGCACATTGTGCATTTCGATCGTCGTGATTCGGGTGAAGCCTTTGATGATCACCGCGCTCTGCCGATCTTCGAGCGCCTCGAGTTTTGTTCGCGGCTCGAGTGGCTCACAACCAACTCTTCGCCAAAACTCAGGTCCGGGCCTCTGCGCGATAGCGGAACCGCAGCAGAACAACATCAGTGTCGAGAAAAGAATTGTTCGCAGGTACATGGGAAACTCTCCCTCCGATGGGTTGATTCGAGCTTAGTGTTTTTGACAGTAATCCCCGTGAACTCGGGAGAGCAGGTTTACTGTGCAATGTCACTTGCCAGTCAGCAGTGAGTTCCAAAAAATATCACGAATCGCTGTTTCTGATGCGGGAAAATCCGTAATATCAGGGGCCGATGACTGACGACTTCTACTGCGATGAAGTATTGAGTGGGCGAACTGCCGTTAAGATCGTCCGCGAAACGGATAACGTTCTCGCCTACCACCACACACGCCCGTTCTGGCCGGCGCACGTCGTGGTGATTCCCAAACGCCACATCTCGTCGTTGCTCACGCTGGAAGATAGCGATGGACCGCTATTGCTGGAGCTGCTGAGTGTCGTTCGTGAAGTGGCGAAGGAAGTGCTCGCGGAACATGGTGCGTGTCGTGTGCTGACGAATCTTGGAAAGTACCAGGACTCAAAACATCTGCACTGGCACGTCAGCGCCGGCGAGCCTCGAAAGACGAGTTGAAAACGAACAGAGGCGAGTGGATAACCCGACTCGCCTCTGTTCGTTGCCCCCTAATCAAAGCTAAGCGCGTTAGCTTCGATCTGACCCGCCGATAAAACTATGAACCAGATTTCGCCATCTTCGTTCGTGCTTGTTCCGCACGCGCTGCGCCGATAGCCGTTTCCACTTTCTTCACTTCCTCCGGTGGCGGCAGCACAGCCTTCATGCCGAGCGATTCGATCCAGAGTTCGCGAGCCCAACCCTTCGTGTGATAGTAGTGCTCGTCCTCTTCGTGCTCGACCTCGTCGTATGCTTCCTTAAGAATCGTGGCGACGTCGCCTTTCATTTTCTTCGCCACTTCGCCAATCAAATGCCAGTTCTGATGATCTTTCGTTTCGGCTAAAACGACTGCCTCGGCAGCTACCAACTGCGCCGCGCCGGGTTTGCCTTCAGCCAACGCAAGTTCCATCGACTCGACCAACGCCTCACCAATGCGACGCACAACTTTCCGACCTGGCGTTTCTTCATTCGGGTCGAGTTCCAATTTCATTAATACCTCTTCCATGACTTTGACGTGGTTCTCGGTCTGTTCGAGATACTCTTCCCACTCTTCCTTCAACTCATCGTTTTCAGCACAGCGGAGTGCGGTGGTGTAGACCTCAACACCTCCCATCTCAGTTTCGAGTGCCTGATACAAGAGTTCCTTTACTTGTTCGTCTTTCATGCCCCCTCCTTGAGTCCTTCGTGTGTGTGCGAAGCAACCTGGTATGGCATAAACATGAGCAAGTCGCAGGCCAGAAGCGAATGCGTTCTGATGGGACAATCCGCGTGAAAACCCGTATTTTTACGAGACAGACACGTCGACTTCCAGACCATAAGTTGTACGGTCATGTCTCCTAGGTGTGCCGGGAGAGTGGGAGAAATTTGAACTGTGTTTCCCAGTTATGGTCCTGCCCGAAACGCGCGGTGAAGTCTTTGATTCCGGTGTTTATAAAGGTAACTGGTCCCAGTCTGCCGCTGCTCCGCTTGATCCTGTACTCACAGTTGAGTTCGCTCAATAGTTCGTCACAATGTCGCGCAAACAAATCATTCATCGCAACGCCCGCGGGACGATCGCCGATCAGGACGAGTTGATAATGCGGCAGCGTGTGCGCGGAATGCGACGGCACACACGTCAGAAAGCCATCCCCGACGAGAGCTGGATAAAGCGCACGCAGTTTGGCAAAGACCGCTGTGAGTTGGTCGGCAGTTAGTTTTTCACCGGTGAAGGAATACTCGAGACTCCGGCGTCTCACGAAGATAAGATCCGGAAGTCCGAATCTTTTGCGTCTACAGAGAAAGAGATCGTCGGTTTGATAACGTCGCAATCCGTAGCCGTCGCTGACGATCATCGCATAAAGCTTTCCGGGCTCGAGCTGTTGCGGCGTGAGTAAATGGTCTGCATGGTCCTCTTCGATGAATTCGTACAACACGCCTGCGGACATCGGGAAGAAGGCCACATCGTCACCTTGAAAACAGGGCAGCGTTTCGATTGTCTCGGTGGACATTGAATACATCGGAATCAACCTGTATCGCGAGGGCGGCAAGTGTTTCTCGAGTCGATCAAGAAATGGTTTGACGTACCCGCCGGTCCAGCAAACGTACGCTGCAACAGCAGGCGCACACACGGAGAGTGGCAGAGCATCATCGCTCACCGCGATTCGCTGTAGACGTTGAGCACAATTGGGCGATTGAAGACGGTGGGCAATCCTATGAAGTTCTCGATCAAACGATTGAGGGTGTTCATGCCAGTCGCGGATCAGTTTTGAACTGCTACTCCAGTCACGCACGAGCTCGTCGAGAAAAGTAGAAATGGTCGATGGGTTGGTGCTGTATAAGACACCGGGATTCGAGATCGTCAGGATCCACAGACGCACGGCGGCGGAGCTGTATCGCGAAAGAAGCGATCGAATCGCCCGGTGACGTTGAACGCGGTATGGCGCCTGGAGTGTCGAGAAATAGTTTGGCAACGACTGCTCGTCCAGCAGTAGAGAGGTCAAGGACGTGTCCGTTTCAAAGGAGGTGAAGACGTACAGGGACGTCCGTGCGATTTGGAATGCAGAGCACGCGCGCGCAAACATGTCGCTGAACGTTAGCTTTAGCATGAACAAACGCCGCCGCGTGTAAAGGATCTGCTTTGCTTTGGCGGTTGAGCCTGAACTCTCGGCGAAGGTTACGCCTCGACTGGTTTTGGTCGCCTTCTGCCGGATCGAGTCAATAAGTTCTGGTCCATACGACAGCACAGGCGTTTCAGCCTTGATGCCGTACTTCTGTCTCAGCCGGGTTTGAATCTGTGTGAAACAAAGAATGCGCAGTAACTGCAAACGATTCGAGACCGCGCCGGCAACTCTAATTGCCGACCCAATGAATCTTCGCAGGAGGTCGTTGATGTGACCTCTCATAACAACTCGTCCTGCGCCACGGCGATCTGTTGTCGATACATTTGCGTAATCTGATCGACGTCGGCCGTTGTCAACGATTCGGGATCGTACGTGAAGCTCAGCGACGTCTGACCGCGATGAGTTGTGCCGTTGATGGCCAGATTTTGCCGCGAGTGCAACAGTCCGACACACTCGATTCGCTCGACGTTTTTGAAAGCCTCGGCGGCCCCGGCGATCCAGCTTGCCGCGTGAGAAAACACGCCTGTGGCCATGTCGACTGAAGGCAGGTTGAGATAACCACGCAATAGAGGACGAACTACGGGTCGCGGCAAGTGTGTGAGCCAGGGAGCCTCGGGCACGACCCATTCGCCGTGTTTGCTGGTCCATGAAACCTGGCGCCGGATCGCTCGACACTTTTCAGCCACCATGGCGTCGGGTTTGTAACGTGTGTAGAGACGAATCCGGCTCGTGCCGTTACCGAAACCCGCGTTCGCCTCACGGCGAACATTTACCGGCAACCACAAACCAATTTTCGAATCGCCGTTCTTCTCGTGCCGGCGGTTCCATTGAGCAAAGACTTCGAGCGCGCACGTTGCGAGCAGATCGTTGTACGTGAATCCACCGGCGCGCTTGCACGCACGCCGCAAATCGCAAGCTGGGAAAGTGATTGTGAACCAACGCCTGGCGCCTGAGCGTTTGGATTGCCGTGTCCACAAACGATCGGATGCGCCGTCAAAGGCAAACTCGCTGCGTCGCACGGACGTCGCGAGCCGGCGCAGTGTTGGACCAGTAAACGCCGCACGCTCGTGAGTGGCCGCTTCAAATCCATAAGCAACCTTAAGTTGATGACTCAACCACAACGCCGCACTTAAACCGTCCACCGCTGCGTGATGAAACCTCGTGACGAGCCGGGCTCGGTTTGAGCCATTCAAGATCAGCATCTGCCTGACGGGTGGCTGGTGCCGCAGATCGAACCGCTCGTCAATGAATCGTTCGGTCGCCGAGGTGCTTTCCGCGTCATTTTCCGCGGATACGAGCTTTAGTTTGAAGTACTTATTTTCACGCCACCTCCACTTCTTTCCTTCAACAACTGAGGCACTTGCCGGGAAGTGATTCATCGCGCTTTTCGCGCCCGCGTAGAATCTCTCCACGTCGGGTGGATTGCTGAAGTGAAAGATCAAACTGAAGTCCTGTGGCGAGCGATCGCCGTCCAGTAGATAAAAAGCCGTGTCCAACAACGGCATGCGCATCGAGTTGCCGGCGTTCATATCTGCTGGGAGTGCAATTGAATATCTCGTCGCGGATACCATCTCGACGAGCCGGGCGGTGCTGGTTCCACAAATGGCCGCAACTCGATCCACGATAACTTTGGTTGCTGGTGATGAACGCGATGCATCGACAGACCGAGGGAGAACCAGTACATGAAGCGGCCGTAATAGTTGTGCGATCGCGATTCGGCGGCGCCTGTTGAGAAGCCCTCGTGAGTTTGCACCGCGAACGGGTACCAGAGGAGAAGAGACACGAGCATGAGCGGCGGGACCATGCCCCAGAACAATCTTGCGGGACCAGTGAAGGCAAGAATCACGAAGAATACAGTGAAAATACCGGCGTAGTTCAGGACCAACTCGACTACGTCGTGAGGTTTAATCCAGCCACGTTTGCGTAGCCAGAAGAACCAGTGATGCGGCATCGCGAGCGCGCGCACGAAAGAGCTCACACAAGTTGCGCGACTTCATGAAGTGGTCCGGATCGCGTTCGGGAATGTTCGTATGTGCGTGGTGTAACTGGTGAGTTTTGCGAAAGTTTGTGAATGGAACCATGCTCGGGAGGAGGGCGATGCGTCCCCACCAGAAATTCGCAGTTTTAGTCCTTCCGAGGTGACCGTGCACGCTCTCGTGCGCCATCACTGTCCCAAGAAAAATCAAGTACGTTCGGAACAGGACGTCGAGAGTAATTAGCAACGGATTGGAAAGCGGCACGAAGAGAGTGCCGATTGAGAGCAGGACTACGAGACAGATGACGGTGCGGCTGAGGTAGTAGATTTGAGGGCGGCGTTGCATGTGGCAAGTCTAGAACGCTGAGGTAAAATTCAGTTCGTGAGCGTGTGGCAGTTAATCAACTGTCACGTTTTGCCGAAAAATCTGCCCAATATTGCGACGATTTCCAGAGGCACTATGAAAGCAGTCGTCTCAATCCTCCTCCTTCTTTTACCGCTGGCTACCGGAGCCGGCCAAACTGTCGACAATCAGCCAAAGCGCGCACCCATCGACACCCTCCGGGCCGAAGGTTACGAGGCGCTTTACAACCTTGATTACGAAGGCGCCCGCAAGCGTTTCCAGAAAATGATCGAGCTCGCGCCCGATCATCCCGCGGGTGCTCAATGTCTCGCCTCGAGTTTTGGGTACAGCAACTGAACGACTCGTGGGAGCTGAAAGCGACGCTCTTCAGCGACGACGCTTACGCCAGGGGCAAGATGCAGGCAGACCGCAGCCGTATTGACGAGTTTCGCAAATGGACGCGACGCGCCAAACAACTCGCCGAGGCAAGACTGCGCAAGGATGCGCGCGATGTGGAGGCGCGATATTTTCTCGGCGCCGCCGAAGGGCTCGAAGCCGCTTTCGCCGCCTCAGTGGAAAAGAAATACATGGCGGCTTTGCGCGCCGGATCGAGTTCGGTGGACCACCATCGCGACGTGATCAAGGCCGCCCCGGAATTTCACGACGCGGAGCTGACGATAGGTTTATACAATTACATCGTCGGTTCGTTGCCGTTGCCTCTGAAGATGATGGCGGGAACTTTTGGAGTGCGTGGCTCGAAGAAGCGTGGTCTCGAAATGCTCGAACGCGTTTCCGTTGAAGGTGAATGGGCACGCGACGTTGCGCGCATTTTGCTGGTCGATCTCTACAAGCGAGAGAAGCGCTGGACCGATGCGATCAAGACCGCGCGCGAGTTATCCGAGCGTTATCCGCGCAACTATCTTTTCAAGCTTCAGGTCGCCGATGCGTTGACGTCGCAGATCGTAACGCTGCGGCAGAAGAAAGCGGCGACTGCCGACGAAGAGAAAGAGCTGACGCACATCTTCAAATCATTCGTTCGCAACAAGAGGCTCGATAAATCAACTGTCGAACTCGTGAACTTGCGCTGGAAAGTGAGTCGCGAACAGCTCGCCCGCCAGTAAGCTTTGTACTTTGTGCGTTGCGTCTGGTACAAAGCACCACAAATGACGGATCACCACAACGAGAAATTGCTCGGACTGCTCGACAGAATCAAGGAATTTCTGCGTACTCAGGTCTATCCTCTCGAGGCTGACTTCCTGCGACGTCCTTTTCGCGAGTTAACGTCTGACCTGGCCGCCAAACGCGAACAAGTGAAATCGATGGGACTGTGGGCGCCTCATCTGCCGCGCGAACTCGGCGGGTTGGGGCTCACCCTCTCCGAGTTTGCGCTCGTGAGCGAAGAACTGGGTCGCACGCCGATCGGACACTACCTCTTCAACTGCCAGGCGCCCGACATCGGCAACATGGAAATTCTGATGGAGCACGGGACACCCGAACAGAAGGGAAATATTTTACTCCGTTAGCTCGTGGCGAAGTGCGCAGTTGTTTCTCGATGACCGAACCCGAACATCCGGGATCCGATCCAACCTGGATGAGCACCACCGCTGTCAAGGACGGGGCCGACTTTGTCATCAACGGTCATAAATGGTTCACGTCATCCGCTGAGGGAGCGAGCTTCGCGATCGTTATGGCGATCACGGATCCTGATGCGTCGAGTCGATACAAGCGCGCCAGCCAGATCATCGTTCCGATACCAACGCCGGGTTTTACGCTCGTGCGAAACATCAGTGTGATGGGTGACGAGGGAAGTGACTATGCCAGTCACGCGGAGGTGCGATACGAAAACTGTCGCGTGCCGCAAACAAACCTGCTCGGGAACGAAGGCGAAGGTTTTACAATCGCGCAAGAGCGTCTTGGACCAGGAAGAATTCATCATTGCATGCGTTGGATCGGTATCTGCGAGCGAGCTTTTGATCTGATGTGCAGTTATGCGGCGCGGAGGGAATTGTCGCCCGGCGTGTTGCTTGGCAGCCGGCAGAATGTGCAGGAATGGATCGCGGAAAGCCGTGCAGAAATAAATGCGGCACGTTTACTGGTATTGCAAACCGCGCGTGCGATCGACAAGCAGGGCGCGACGTCAGTGCGGGAAGATATCTCGCTGATCAAGTTTTTCGTAGCGGGAATTTTGCAGAAGGTGCTGGATCGCGCGATCCAGACACACGGCGCGCTCGGGTTAACCGATGCGACGCTCTTGTCGTACTGGTACCGGCACGAACGCGCCGCCCGGATCTATGATGGACCGGATGAAGTGCATAAGACGGTGGTGGCGAGGAGTGTGCTGCGGAGGTATGGTGCGTCAGTTTAGAAGACATTTATTTTCCATTTATCATTTGCCATTTCCCATTTTGGAGTGCAGCCGCCGCACTCCAAAATGACAAATGGAAAATGGAAAATGACAAATGGAAAATAATCTGCTCGATCAATCTCGCGCTGTTCGCCCGGGCGAAGATCTTCCCATCGACGTTCTCCTCCCATACCTAAAAGCGCACCTTCCCAATCTGAATGACCCACTTACCGTAGAACAGTATCCCGCCGGTTTTTCAAATCTGACTTACCTGCTGCGCGCCGGAGACCGCGAGCTCGTGCTGCGCCGCCCGCCAATCGGCGCGAAGATTAAAACAGCGCATGACATGGGTCGCGAGTACAAAATCCTTTCGCACCTGCACCCGGTCTACCGCAAAGTTCCGCGTCCACTCCTGTTTTGCGACGATGAAGCAATTCTCGGCGCGCCGTTTTACGTGATGGAACGCGTCAGCGGAGTTATCATGCGCGCACAGCCGCCACGCGGAATCGATCTCTCCCCTGATTTAATGCACGACCTTTCAGAGACGTTTGTCGCAACCCTCGCCGAAATTCATGCAATCGACTACGAAGCCGCCGGATTGGGTGATTTGGGATCGCCGCAGGGTTACGTGAAACGCCAGGTTGAAGGTTGGACCAGGAGATACTTCAACGCGCGAACCGGCGAGGTTCCCGAAATCGAGCAGCTCGCGCGCTGGTTGGTTGAACATCTGCCTGCAGATTCAAAACAACCCGCGTTGATTCATAACGATTACAAGTACGACAATCTCGTGCTTTCCGCAAAAGATCTGACCGATGTTGTTGCCGTGCTCGATTGGGAAATGGCAACGATTGGTGATCCGCTCATGGATTTTGGGACGAGTCTCGGTTACTGGGTCGAGACAACAGATCCGGAAGAGTGGCAGCGATACGGCTTCGGTCTCACGAGTCTGCCGGGGAGTTTTACTCGCGCGGAACTGTTGGACCAGTACTCGACGCGTACCGGCCGCGGCATCGACGATCCGGTTTTTTACTTCACCTTCGGCCTGCTAAAGATCGCGGTTATCGTGCAGCAGATCTACTTCCGTTACCAGCAGGGTCTGACTCGCGATCCACGCTTTGCGCAACTGGGCGACATGGTGAAGGCGTGTGGCTCACTCGCCCAGCGAGCCATCGAACGGAAGCGAATCTACAGCCTCGTAACTACTTGATTATGTCCTGCGTTCCCAGCTTAAAGCGAAACAACGCCACCGAAATCGCCAAACTTCCCTCATTCACAAAATGCATGAATACGGGCACTACACGTCCCTGGTAAGCCGAGATACCACCGTAGTCTCCGAAGAAAACACGTGAGTTGGCGCCAAACGGCGGGAGATCGATCTTGTGATTTACAAAGGAACGGCCGCCATCCACGCTGCGCGCGAGCGTGACACGTGTCTGCGTTCCGGTCCCATCGCGCCGGTCGTAAAAAAGAATATTGATTGATCCATCGGCTGGATCAACGGACATGTTGGTGAAGAACTGAACCTTTCCATTCTTCAGTGGATCGTCATTCACGCGCACCGGAGTAGACCACGTGTTACCGCCGTCTTTCGAAGACATGACAAACACGTCCTGGTCGCCATTTCGCGCGTCGATCCAGTTAACGTACAGCATTCCCTTGTTTGGCCCCTCACTTAAATCGACGCCCGTAATGGGCATCCCGTTAGCTCTGGACAAACCCTCGACAGAAAAATCCCAGCCGCCCGGCATGTCGCTGATCACCCTGTCTTTGCCGAAGGTCAAACCGCCGTCTGTTGACTTGTCGAACACCAATCCAAGTGGTCCTGCCCACACGACATAAACTTCGCCGTTTGGCCCAACAGCAGGCACTGCGCCTTCCACAGTGTTATCGCTATCGACGCAGTCGCCGCTCGTGTCGGAGATGCGAAACGGCATCGAGAAGGTCTGACCCTGATCGGTCGAGCGCGTGAAATAGATCTGCGAACGATGTTCCGGATTAGCGCTCCCGTAAACATCGAACCGCGTCCACGCCAGATAAATGTTTCCCTTCGATCGGGAGTTAGGAGCGTTATCGACGACCATGCCGGGCTTGTCTTCAAACGGCGTCACGGTGTTGACGTGGTTAACGGCGGCAGTACCGTCGGTCCACGTATTACCCTGATCCTTCGACACATTCACGATCATTCCATTCTCAGCGCGCGCCGGTCTTGCCTGGCGAATTCCATCAAACGAAAGATGAACGTGATAAGCGATGCCGTCATTGCTGAACACGACGATGTCGTCACCCTGCACGAGGTTTGACGGATTAGGTGTTGGAACGGTCTTCCAGGTCTTTCCACCGTCCACGGTCACGTATTGATAACTCGAGGCACGCGGCCGCGGCGGACGTCCAATCTGCATCGAGGCGGCGATCATGTTGTCCGGATTACTTGGGTTGATGGCAATGGAAACTTCTGACGGGTTAAGAGCCGTCGGGTCGGTAATGCGCACGATCTGCTGTGCATGGCCGAAGGGCGAGCTCAACACAACGATACTGATCGTGATAATAAAATTGGTCCAGAATCTCATGATCTCTCCTTGGAGTGCGGCGGCTTGACGCCCCTTTGTTATCGATGAAGGCTTAAGTTAGGCCAAAGCGGCGTCAAGCCGCCGCACTCCAAAGTAGTCTGTTTTTGTAAATGATGTAAACGTGTTGACACAAAGAACGAACAGAGTTCGGAAAGTATATCCATTCCGACTGCGGTGTCTTCCCAGACATAGTTCCCTCCGAGCGCCCCTTTCTGTCCGAGCTCTGTCCTAAGGAGGGAAAATGAAGAGGGTTTGGTTTGTAGTGCTCCTCGCACTATTACTCTGTGTCTCCGTCTTAACTCTCGATAAACAAAGCACCAGCGTCGAAGCACAGTCGTCCGGCCCCGAGATGACCGTGCCGAATCTCGCCGTGCGAACTACCGTTTCCGATTTGATCACGCCAATCAGCATGGCCTTTATCGGCCCCAACGATTTTCTGGTGCTCGAAAAGAATACCGGCCAGGTTAAACGCGTCGTGAACGGAGCGGTCCAGGGCACCGTGCTTGACCTCGGAGTCAACTTCGCTTCCGAACGTGGACTTTTGGGCATCGCGCTTCATCCGAATTTCCCGGCTAATCCCGGTGTTTATCTTTTTTGGACTTGCCGCAGCACTTTCGTGCCTTCAGATCCGTTTTTCCCTGACGAGACACGATGTCTTGACGCGAACATGTTTGCAGCCGACGTAGACGAGATACTTCAGGTGCCGTTGTTAGGCAATCGCGTCGATCGCTTTAACTGGACCGGCTCGGCTCTGACGTTTGATCACAATCTCATCATGCTGCGCGCGTTTCAGGCCGACGGCGCCCCGGAGCCGCCCAACCAGGGCGACGGGACGCAGCCACCGCGCGGCAATCACGATGGCGGCGTGCTGCGCTTTGGACCGGACGGCAAGCTCTATATTTTGTTTGGCGATAACGGACGCCGCGGTCAACTTCAGAATCTTCCGTGTGGTCCAACCGCGAATTGTCCCGGACCACTGCAACCGGACGATCAGTTTGGTGGTCCTGAACCGGACGACGCGCATTTGTCCGGAGTTATCCTGCGTTTGAATCCCGATGGGACCACGCCAACCGATAACCCGTTCTTCGCTGCCGGCGCCGCAATACAGGGTCAAGCCGGAATTAACATTCAGAAGATCTATGCTTACGGTTTGCGCAACAGCTTCGGCATGGACTTCGATCCGATTTCGGGCGTGCTCTGGGAAGAAGAGAACGGCGACGACAGTTTCTCGGAACTAAATCTCGTCGACCCGGGTTTCAACTCCGGCTGGGTGCAGATCATGGGACCACCCGAGCGCATCGATCAATACAAAGCAATCGAAACGAGCCCGGACAACGATCCGTGTTTGAACACGCCGTATTTTGGATTGCAGCAGTTGCGCTGGTCGCCGGTGCTGATCGCGGATTCCCCGGGTGAGGCGCTCGCACGTCTGTTTGTGCTGCCGGGTTCGCATTACAGCGCACCCGAGTTTAGCTGGAAGTTTGAACTTGCTCCCGGTGCAATCGGTTTTGTTCAGGGGCGTGGACTTGGGCCGCAGTATGAAGGCGATCTTTTTGTCGGCGGCGCCCGATCGTTTCTTCAGGGAGGCCATCTCTTCCATTTCAACCTGACGGGTAACAGACGGCAGATCGGCGTCGACGATCCACGACTGGAAGATCGCGTCGCGGACAATCTGTGCAAGTTTGATCTGACGGAAAGCGAGAGTCTGTTGATCGGCAGGAACTTCGGAACTGTCACCGATCTTCGAATGGGACCAAACGGAAATATGTTCGTGGTTTCAATCGATACCGGATCAGTTTTTGAGATCTTTCGTCGCAGGTAGTTTTTTGAATAACAAGGAGGAAAATCCATGGCTACGGAATCATCTGAATCAAAAACCACGATCGATCACGAGAAATTCGTGAATGGGTCGAGGATCGCGGCGGTCATCCGGCGCGGGTGAAGGGCACGGAGCGTGACGACAGTCCCGGCTTGTTGCGGATCGATTATCCGGGTTACTCGGGCAGTGAGTCGCTGGAGGCGATCAGTTGGGATGAGTTCTTTGTCGGTTTTGATGAGAACAACCTGGCGTTTCTGTACCAGGAAAAAACGAAGGATGGAGGGAAGAGTCGTTTTTCAAAACTGATCGATCGCAGCTCCGCTGACGAGAAGGGCCACTAAGACGGACCAACCACAAAGGCACAAGAAGCACAAATGAGATTTATTTCGGATGTGCGTCTTGTGCCGTTTGTGACTATTCGCTGAGAAGACTGGTGTCTTTACGTTTGAGTGCTGCGACTATGCGGCTCCACTCGTAGCGTCCCTGTGAGATCGGGCTGAAGTCGCCTGTCTTGTCGGACTCCAAACCGCTCAACATTTCAGTCGCTTTACCGGTGGTGATTGCTTTTTGGGCGGCGGTGTTGAGCGCCTTGAGTGCTTCTGAACGCGAACTCGAGCGCGAACCCTTCACCGCCAGCTTCGCGCGCTCATACGGAAACCTGTAGTCGCGCGGATACTGTCGCTCTACTTTCGCGAACGCCTGAAAGATCTTCGAACGTTCAGACGCCGAAGCCGCCATTCGTCTTTCACGCAGCTTCTTCAGCTCGTCCTCCGGATTGACCGGCAAAGCTTGAGTCGTGGTTTCCGAAGGCGCGGTTCGAGACACTTCCGTAGTGATTGCCGTATTCGGGTTTGGCTGTTCCGTTGTTGGCTGTTGAGCCTGATTTGGCTGAACAGTCTCAGAAGCTGCCGGAGCAACGGTGGCGATAGCAGTCTGCGTTCCGGAACGCAACAATCCAAACAGACCCAGCGAGACGAGCAGTAAAGAGATCGCGCCGATAGCGATCAGCTTCAACACTGATCCTCTCGCCGCAGACGGATGCCGATCTACTGTTGGCTGCGGATTGGTCCACGACAGCATTGAACTCATAGGCCGTGGTTCATGGTGCATCGTGATCGACGGTGTGCGTTCGTTCTCCAAAGAATTCCCGCACTTCCAGCAGAATGCATACTTCGCTTCGATCAACGAACCGCAATCAGGACACGCTCTAACTCCCGGTTGCTGCTTCTGCGCTTTAACCGGCGGCGGCTCCACTATTTCTTCACGCTTGACGACAGGCGGCGGCTGAACAATTGGTAGAGCCGGTGGTTGAACCATCTGTTGAACTACTGGTTGCACCGGTGGCTGAACGAGCGGCGCCGAAACTTTCTTTTTCGGTTGCTCGGCCATGACCTGCAACAGACCGGTGGTCTCGAGTGTCCAGCCATTATCGGACGGCGCGACAAGCGCGGGTTGAATGATCTGCACTTCACCCGCATCCGGATTCGAGCAGTGATAGTAGTCCTGGTAGAACTCGTAAAAATCACGTTTGGTAGAAAACTTCGGCGCGCGCGGCAGGAGGATCGCCGGGTTGATGTTTGTCACGACCACAAACTCCCCATCCTCGACCGGAACAAACGATCCCGTCTCGTAATCGAAAGTGACGTTGAGCTTGTCGGCGGATCTTGTTCTCTTGAGATAGTTGGCGACCAGTGACGGAAATGACGGAGCGATATCGAGACGTTCCTCGCAAATCGGACACGAGCTGAGACCGGTGATGAACGAGACGTTTATCTCCTCGCAAGTATGTTCGTGCAGATCAGCGGAGGCCGGTCGCAAACAACCCGGACATGAAGGTTGGGGTGCGCCTTCCGCCGTCAACGTGAAATTCTTTGTCTGGAGCGGCGTGTTGGATTCAAAACTGATGACGTGGCAACGGTCGCACAGGTAAAGGAGAGAAATTCTGCGGGTACACACAGGGCATCGCTGCAAGCCAAATTCGTCGAAAACTACCGGGCAGAAGTGTTCGCAGTTGCAGCAGTATTGCCACTGGATTTCGACCGGAGCTGCAGCCTGGCCTTCAAAGTCGAGCTCGCCGAGGATGTGACCGCGATTCTCACACTTGATGGGACTTTGGCGAGGAGCGAAGAATCCTCTTTTGTGTTCAGGGCAGAATACTCTCATTTTCGTTGCTCCCTTCAAAGACGGGTGACCGTTCAAGTTGTACTTTGCGCGCAGCATGGCATGGCTTTGGGGGAGAATACGGACTTACAGATGAAAATAATCGGGAAGAGGTTCGCGGATACCCGCATAGATTAAATTCAACCCGTGGATTTTGCAATCCAATTTGCAGAATTTCCTCGCCCCGCGCCAGGGCGCAAAGCAGGAAGCTTTTGACATTAAGGGCTACGCTTTCCGCCCTGGCTCTTTTGCGAGGAAAACTTCTTTTACGTAATTTCCGAGATTTTGATAAGCTGTCGCGGTTTTTGACTTCGGCGTGACCGGAGGATCGCCCTCTATGAGCGAGAAAAAAGGCTGGGGTTCGACCGTCGCCGGCTGGTTTATCGAGCGTGACGAGGAGCCCGCGTCTCCAGTCGAACCTAACTATGGAGACGTTGCAGAACCACTACCACCCGAACCTGCTGAAAACTACACCACGCCTTCGCCCACGCAGTCGGTTTTTCAGAAGTCGCCGCCACCTCCGACCGGGGGCGCGGTTGATTTTGCTGCCGTTTTCGAAGCTGCGGGTGTAGATCAGGAAGAACAGCAGCGTGTGGCAAGGACCACTGACCTGCTGCGCAGCTTGCCCGCCGGAACGGACGTGTCCGTGAAAAAGCAGATCGTCGAAGCCTCCCTCAAGGCTTTTGGCGTGCCTATCGAAAAAATTATCGAAGCTACAGTTGAGGAAATCCAGGCTCTTGACGGTTATATCCGAAACGGAGCGGCCGACAGCGAGAAGTTGATTCAGGAGTCAGACGCGCGCATCAAGCATTATGAACAGGAGATTCAAAATATTCGTAGCGTGATGCAGCAGAGTGTCGAGGAGCAACAGAAGTTGATCAAGGTATGCAACGATAAGAAGCTCGAGGTTCAGCAGGTGCTGGAGTTTTTCGGACAGGACACGGTGGCGAAAGTCGTGAAAGCGTCGCCGAAACTCCACGATCCTTCAGATCAGGCCGCTCCGGCCAATTAAGATTGGCTAAAGAAAGGGAAGAAACCAATGTTCAAAAGGTTGGCTAACCTCTGGAAAGGTTTCCTATCGCTATGGATTTCGGACATCGAGAAGGAGCATCCGGAAATCGCTTACGAGAACGCGATCAATTCGATGGTGGCGAAGTATTCAAAACTAAAGACCGCCACGGCCGGAATTATCCGGCGTCGCGAAGATCTCGACGAACGTTACAAACGCGCGACCACTGAGTTGGCCCAGACGGAAGCGGAACTCGACACGGCCGTCTCCACGAATCAGGACGATCTCGCAGTTATCCTGATCCAGAAGAAGAACCAGTTGGCCGCCGACGTCGCCGAACTGAAAGCCGAGATGGAGCAGGCGCGTGGTGATGCCGACTCGGCAAAAACTTCCTTGTTGGGAGTGCAGTCGGAAATCAGGAAACTGCAAAGCGAACGTGATTCGATGCTGGCGAAGATGCAGTCTGCGCAGGCGCGGATCAAGGTCCAGGAACAACTCGACGGTCTTTCGGTCGATGCTGAAGTTAAGGCACTCGACAACGTCCGACAACACATCAAGACAACTATCGCGGAAGCCAACCTCGGAAAAGAACTTTCCGAATCTTCACTCGACTCGCGTCTGGCAGCCTTACGCAACCAGACGGGTGAGGTCCAGGCCAAACAACAACTCGCCGAGCTGAAAGCCAAAAAAGCGGCGCAGCAGAGTGCGCAAAGTAATAAGACTATGTAGGACTTTTGGTCTTGGTGCTTAGTGCTTTGTACTTTGTTGGCTGAACAATGCACAAAGTACAAAGCACAAAGTACAAAGCACAAATTAGAGGTGACAAATGAGACTGACTCCCTTGGCGAAAGCCTTTATTGCAGTCGTTGTGCTCGCCGTGATCGGCTTTGCAACCTGGCACTACAAAGGTGACGCGATCAAAGAATGGGCCGGCGGTGACAAGGTTGCGGGTGAAGATAATAAAGGCGATTTTGATAAGTTGAATAACGCACCGGGCGATCCCGGCAGGAATGTCGGTTCAACCGGAGTGAGCGGCACTTCAGTCGGTACAGGCAAACTGAATCGTCCGTTGATCGTCGGCATAAACACCTGGGCCGGTCACGCGCCCGGCATCGTGTTCAATAACGGCATGGATCCGAATGCCGGATCGCAGTACAAGTCGAAGTATGGCATCGACGTGAAGTTCGTGCTGCTTGAAGATCCGGCGGCGAAGCTCGCGGCGTTCCGCAGTGGCGAAGTCGATATCATGTGGAACACGGTCGACAACTGGGCGCGCGAAGCTTCCATTCTCGCGGAGCAGAATCAACAGGCGAAGTCGATCATCATGCAGGACTGGTCACGCGGCGGCGACGGTATTGCCGCGCTCTCGTCGATCAAGTCGATTGAAGATCTTAGAGGACACAAGATCGCGTGTACGCAGTTCACGCCTTCACACTTTCTTTTGCTTTACCTCTTGTCGCAGTCAGGTTTGACACCTGAAGAACGCGCAGGTGTTGAAAAGAACATCATCTTCACGACCGACGCGCCGTCAGCCGCCGCCGCTTTCAAAGCGAAACAGGTTGACGCTGCCGTCACCTGGGAACCGGATCTCTCAGGCGCGGTTACCGCGCGCGGCGCCGAAGCACACGTGCTCGTCTCGACTCAGGCGGCGACGAATATCATTGCCGACACGCTTTGCGCGCGTCAGAACGTGATCGATCAGGCGCCGGAGACAGTTCGCGATTTCGTGCGTGGCTGGCTTGACGGTATCGAGATGATCAAGAGCAATCCGAACGGATCGTATGAGGTTGTCGCCAGAGCTTTGAAACTCGACACGGAAACTGTTTCAGGAATGCTCTCGGGATTGAAGCTCACGCCGTATGCGGACAACGCACAGTTTTATGGTCTGGCAGGTTCCAAAGCACATTACGAGACGTTGTTTGACACTGCGTTTGTTATCTGGCGCAAGAAGGGTCTGGTTACAAAGTCCGTCGACGCCAGGGCCTGGGCCGACACGCGCTTCCTGCAAGCGGTCGCGAGTGCTTATCCGGGTCAGAGGGTTGAGGAGGCGCCGGTCGTCGCCAAAGCGCCTTCAGAAAAAGACGTTCCGATTCTTCATCAGCAGATACAGATTCAGTTTACGCCCGGCTCCGATGAGATCATGGCCGGGTCATACCTGTTGCTCGACAAGCTTGGCGAAACGATGACGTCCTTCGGCAGCACGATTCTGCGTATCGAAGGCAACACCGACAGCACCGGTTCGGCGACAGGGAACCTGACGCTTTCGGAACGGCGCGCACAGTCAGTGAAAAACTACATCGTCAAGAACTTTCCAAATATTCCGCCGACACGCTTCCAGACCATCGGACGCGGTTCGGCCAATCCGATCGCCGAGAACACCACCGAGGCAGGACGGCAACAGAATCGGAGGACGGATATTAAGGTGATTTTGGCGACGAGTTGAGACGTGGGGCTTTGGTCTTTTGGGCTTTGGTCTTTGTACTTAGTGCTTAGTGCTTAGCACTGAAGACCAAAGACCAAAGTCCAAAGCACCAAGCACCAATCACAAAATGTCCAAAAGCACCCTCTTCTCAATCCGCTCCCCCTTGCCCAAACGCACGGCGTTCGTGCTTGGCTTTGTGGCGCCGGTGCTGGTCCTGGGTGCGTGGTGTGTGCTTACTTACGGAGGTTTCGTTCAGCCCGACTTTCTGCCGAAGCCCACCGAAGTCGTACGCGGCACACTGCAACTGTTTATTCAACACGATCTCGGAACGGCGATTCTCGTATCAACACGTCGCATCGCGATCGCGTTTCTGCTCGCGTCCGCCATCGCTCTGCCGCTTGGCGTTTTGATGGGTGCGTTTGATCCGATCAATCGTTTCTTCGAACCCATCATGGCGCCTTTGCGCTACATGCCGATCTCGGCGTTTATTCCGCTTCTGATTCTCTGGTTCGGCATTTGCGAGAAACAGAAGATCGCGTTTTTGTTTCTCGGCGTCTTTGTTTACCTGCTGCCGGTCGTGGTTACCGCCATTCGGCTCGTGCCGGAAGAGCTGGTCCAAACAGCTTTGACACTCGGCGCTTCGAAGTTCCAGGTTGTCAGGACCGTCCTCGTACCTGCTGCCCTCCCGGAGATCTTCGACAGCTTCCGCGTGATGAACGCGATCGCCTGGACGTATGTGATTCTCGCCGAAGCCGTGAATCCGGAACACGGTCTCGGGTACATGGTCGAACTCGCACGCACACACCAAAAAGCATCCTGGTCATTTGCCGGTCTGCTCGTTATCGGCGGCATCGGCCTTTTGACTGACTTTCTCATACGCCTCGTTTCCAGCCTGCTCTTCAGGTGGCGCGAAGCATCCTGAACACAATGGCCGAATCAGAAGGTCCACAAACACTTCCACAAGCCGGCGAACCTGGCACCATTGCAGTTGACGTTGGTGAGTCAACCGGCAAGCCGCGCGACGTACCACGCCGATCAATCCGGTGCCCCGTCCAAGTTGCGAGTGAAGCAACTTGAGCGTGACTTATATCGACCGAAAAGGCAATCGCACGGAGGCTGTGCGCGACGTTTCGTTTGACGTGCTCGACAAACCTGACTCCGGCGAGATCGTCGTATTTCTTGGACCATCGGGTTGCGGGAAGTCGACGATTCTGAAAGCGGTGGCGGGTTTGTTGCCGCCGACGGAAGGCGAAGTGCTGGTTGACGGCAAGCTCGTGACCGACGTCGGCCGCGATCGCGGGATGGTCTTTCAGGCTTACACTTCGTTTGGTTGGCTTACGGTGCGTGAAAATGTTGAATATGGATTGAAGCTTCAGGGGGTAGGGAAGTCTGAGAGACGCAAAGTGTCTGACTCGATTTTGAAATCGGTGGGTCTGGCTGACTTTGCCGATCGTTATCCGAAGGATTTATCGGGCGGCATGAAGCAGCGTGTTGCGATTGCGAGGACGCTTGTCAACAACCCGCGCGTGGTGCTGATGGATGAACCGTTCGGCGCACTCGATCCGCAGACGCGCTGGGGGATGCAGAGTTTGCTGCTCGACATCTCGCGAGCTGAAAACAATACGATCCTGTTCGTCACTCACGACGTTTCAGAGGCGGTTTACCTCGGAGACACGATCTATGTGTTGTCGTCGCGTCCGGCGCGCATTCTGCACCAGGTTAACGTTCCTGCATTTCCGGTGCGCGACATTGCGTTAAAATCGGCGCCGGAGTTTCGCGCGGTCGAGAAACAGCTACTCGACCTGATCTATGCTCCAGCCAAACCTTGAACCGGGAGGGCGGGGGCAAGCCACCCTTCCTGACTTGTTCTTTTTAATGGACTAAGTGAAGCACAAAGAACACAAAAGGGTATTTCTAAGATATTTTGTGATTTTATGTGCTTCTTGGTGCCGATGCTCATGAACTTGTTCTTAGTGCCGATGCTCATGAACTTGTTCTTATTAGTGAAGCAAGTTGAAATGAACGCCGTTGAATAGAACAGGTCAGGAAGGGTGGCTTGCCCCCGCTCCTGTATCGGGATTTACTATTCGTGTATGGGGACAACCGACAAGCAGGGCGTGACCAAACCACCACCGGCTATGCGGAAAGACGGCGTGCCGGTGAACGTAACGCCTTTGCGCGATGACACCCTCGCTGCGAGCCAGGCGTTCATCCGACAGAAAGTTCACGAGAAGCGCAACTACCTCAAGGCAGCTTTCGCCAATCCCTACAATCTCTCGCTCCTTGCCGGCGGCCTCGCCGCCTCAGTTCTCACGCTCAATCCGTTACTCGCCGTGATCACTGTCGGACTCGAGATACTCTGGGTCGTAAACGCGCCCGGCTCGAAGAAGCTTCAGGAGTGGCTTTGGGATCCGAACTTCGACGAGCAACAACGCGCGCAGCAGGAAGCAGCACGTGCGGAGCGTTTGAAGAACCTCGACGAATCAGACCGCGAACGCGTGATATCTCTGCTCGCGCGACAACATGAGATCAACGCCCTCGCTGCGCAGAATCCTTCATTCACAGGCGAGTTGCTGCGCAGTGAACTGACAAAGACCGATCGACTCGTCGAGGCCTTCATTGAGATGGCGACTACCTGCAGTCGTTACGACGCGTATCTCGAATCGATCGATCTACGCGATCTCGAAAAGGACCGTCGCCGCTGGGAAATGATCGTTCGTGATGGAGAAAAGGGCGCTTCCGAAACCGAAATAGCGAGGAAGAACCTTGCCGTCATCATGAAACGCTTTGACAAGATGAAAGAAATTCATCGCTACCTGACAGTCGCGCGCGGACAACTCGACCTGATCGAAAACTCCTTTCAGTTGATCTCCGATCAGATCGTCACGATGCAGTCGCCGCAGGAGTTGACTGGCCAACTCGACGAGCTGCTCGACGGAGTAGAATCGATCAAGCAAACGGCTGCGGACACGGAGCGGTTGTTGAATCCACTTGGCTTAAAGGATCTGAATATATGAGCGAAGCCCGAATGCTTCCTGTCTGGGCCGAAGATCTGCGCCGGCGTTACCTGCGCGGCGAAGCTTCGACGTTTGTCCTGCATGGCAACGTTTATGACGTCGTGCTCTGCAACCGGAAGATGATGGCGCTTACGGAATTTCTGACCGACGTTTTGTTGAAGGAGTCGAAGGAAACGATAGCGGTTTACAACGTTGCCACCGGAGTGCGTTTCACAAAGCGTGCCGACAGCGTGACCGGGCTGGAAGATCTTTTGTTGGCGACTGAAAAAGACAAGGTGTTTGCGGCTCTCGAGCGGTTGTTGATTGGGTCGACGAAAGTAGCCGTGATCATGGAGTATGCCGAAGCGATAGCGCCTGCCGGCGACCCGAATTTCCAGGGTGAGTCGGATCGCGCGGCGATCGTGACGCTGCATCGCTGGTCCGCCCTTCCCGAGATCGAACGTGGCGACAACGTCGTACTGCTGATTTCGGAGAACCTCACAGAGCTGGCGCCGAAGTTGATCTCGAATCCGAAGGTCGCGGTCGTCGAAGTGCCAATGCCGGATCACGTAACGCGCCGTGAGGCTGCGCGACTGGCCGACTCCCGTTTGACTGAAAAAGACGCCGAACGTTATGCGGGAATTACCGCTGGATTGAAGTCGGTCCAGATCGCGTCGATCCTGACGCCGCAGCCTGCCGCGGAAGAAGAGTTGGCTGATCGCGAAGCGTTCATCTCGGGTCTGCTGGGTGGGGGCGCTGATGCTGCCGGACGCGCGCACAAACTCGCTGCGCTTACGTCGAGTATGACTCGCGATGAGGTGAGGGAATTGGTTGCGCCGGCGGCTGCGCTGCCAGATGCCTCGTCTCTTCCCAATCCAATCGAACGCGCCCGCAAGGAGACGGATCGGCTGATTGCAAAACGAAAACGCGAGATTATCGAGCGTGAATGTTTTGGCCTGGTGGAGTTTGTCGAGCCGGCTCACGGATTCGAAGTTGTCGGCGGCATGGATGAAGTTAAGAAAGACTTGATGGTGATTGCGGAGAGTATTCGCGAAGGACGCACGAGCCGCGTGCCGATGGGCATTCTTTTCACTGGTCCAATGGGCACCGGCAAGACGTTTGTCGCCGAAGCGTTTGCGAAGGAGTGCGGTCTTACGACGATCAAGCTAAAGAACTTTCGTTCCAAGTGGGTCGGGGCGACTGAAGGTAACCTGGAGAAGATCCTGAACGTGATACGCGCGATTGGACAGGTCGTCGTGATCATCGATGAAGGCGATCGTGCGTTTGGCAACACGGACGGTGACGGTGACGGCGGCACTTCGTCACGTGTCATCGCGCGTATCAAGGAGTTTATGTCCGACACGTCGAATCGCGGGCGGATCCTGTTTCTGGTGATGACCAATCGGCCCGACAAACTCGACGTCGATCTCAAACGCGCGGGCCGGCTCGATCGTAAGATCCCGTTTCTCTACGTACAGACGCCGGAAGAAGTCGAGCTTGTCGCGAAAGCGTTGTTGCGCAAAAACAAAATTAAGACCGAGGTGGACGTGTCTTCCATCCGCGAGAGTTTTTCGAGCAAGTTGGTGGGTTACAGCAATGCTGACATCGAGGCTGTTTTACTGTTGGCGAATGAAGATGCGGCGCGGGAGAGCGGTGGTGACGCGCCGGTGCTCGCGAGTCATTTCGAACGAGCCGCGCTCGATTACTTTCCGAGTCGTGACGCGGAGTTGCTGGAGTACATGGAATTGCTCGCGGTGTTTGAAAGTTCCAGCCGCCGCCTGCTACCCGCGAAGTATGCCACTCTGACTCCCGAGGATCTCGATACAAAGCTGCGCCACCTGCGCGCCATCGTCGGCACTCGCCGCTAAGCCTGCCACAAAAAGGCACAAAAAGCACAGACAGGAAGAGTTATGAAACGTTCCTGCCGTTACCAGCGAACCGTTGCTGGTAATGTGCGTTATGTGCCTCTTTGTGGCCTTATTTAGTGATCACTCCGCAAGCGATGCGGTCGCCCGAATTTCCTGACGGGTCCGTTTTCATGTCGTCCGCTTTGGCATGGACCACGAGCGAAGTCCCGCCACCGGTGAACAGCGAGTGAGTATCGTCGCCCATCGTCACGCGAGCAGCAGTCACGGTGGCGTTTGCCGTTCCGTCCTTCTTCACCATGAAATTGTTCATGTCGCCGGCGTGAGGTCCCTGTGGGTTCTTCGTTCCGTGCTGTTTGGTATCGGGATTGAAGTGCGCTCCAGCCGTTTCGAAAGCAGGACCTTCACACTTGGCGGCCTGGTGAATGTGGATGGCGTGTTGACCCGGTGTCAGGTTCTTCAGATTCAGCTTGATCCTCACTCCCTTTCCCGCGGCCGACAAGGTTGCGGTACCCACTGACTCGCCCTTCCCATTCTTCAACTCAACTGTATGCCCGGAATGCTGTGCGGAGACGTATGACAACAAACCGCCGATGATAATTGCTGAAACGATCCACGCAATAAACTGTTTCTTCATCTTCTACCCTCCGTGTAATTAGTTAACTCTTCGCGCTCTCCGGCTTAAGCGCTTTGCTCTGCGCGCGCTTACGCTTTCCCCTCGCCGTCTGCCCAGCACGAGCAGTGCAATCAGTGCCGACAGCACGAGGAGCCACAACAACGGGCGCACGCCGCCGAACAACCGGCGTCCCCAACCGTAAGATTGATGCGCGGAAACATCGACCGTTGTCGCCGCGAGCGTCGAACCCTCGAGACTGGCCTTCGAGTGTTCAAGAATCGATCTCAAACCCTCGACGACTTTCTTTTCAACCACGCCTCGCTTGATCTTGCTGAATGGCCCTTCGAGCCCGTCGGCACGCGAACGATTCTCGTAAACCAGGTAAGCGCCCGGATTCGCACCCGGAACATTCACATAAGCCTGTAGCGCCTGAAATGCGTTGAAGTAATGATTTGCATAGATCTGTTTTGACTGCACCAGCACCTGTGGTCCAATGTCGCCGGCGCGCCGGTACACCGTGATGTGATTGACCGCGATAACGGGCTTCAAACCAAACTTGATCTTGGACCAAACGAGCGCGTCTTCAATCACACGCAATTCCGAGTTGCGATCGGCGAGAAAGTGGTTGATGTAACCAGGCGCGGCGTTCAGTGCGCGTTGCTCTTCGGCGACACTGATCTCGTTTCGTTTGTCGTGGTATTCGATTAGGGCTGCATCACCACGCTTGCGGTAGTCCTGCACGTACCCGAGCAGCAGCTGTTTGAAGAGATTCGCGGCGTTGACCTGATAGTCAGGCGACTGCCAGTCGATCTCCTTCCGAAATCGCTCGATCATCGCCGCCGACAACTTCACTTCGCACTGGCCGGCGACACACTCTTTCAAGTCTTCAATATCCCGTTGTTCAACTGTAAGATTTTGTAGATCACTCAAACTGGGGTCTTTCCCAAAGCGACCGATCTCGAGAATCGCGGAGTTGTTCTTCCTGGCCATGCTCTCCAGGTAGGTATGGAGAAAGGCATCCGCGCCCGCGCGAATATTTACCAGACCCGAGACGGCGACTTCCCGTTTATCGGAAACCGGCGTCAACCGCACCACTGGCTGGCTCGACTCGAGCGCGGCAAAGTCTTTTTGATCGAAGGCGGCCTTTTCCTGAAGGAGTTTTTGAAACTCGGCCACAGACGTTTGGGCCATCCCTGTGGTACAACCGAAGCAGACCAGCAGGACACAGAGAAGATACTTATTACGCGTTAACATACAGCACACTAATTTCGACGGCTAATTATACGGTGCAGGTGACTTCTTTTGTTACGCAAAATGGGCTACGTCCAAGGCCACGGCATGCCCTGTGCCAAAAGTTAGTGAGTCCGGTGGGGCAATACAGATAGAATAAACAACCAAATACTTGAGGCTTTCAAAGAAGGGGAACAACAATGACGGAAACTGGAGCAACTTCTGAAATCGCGGCTCTGAAAACTAAACTACGATCGACCTGGATCGCCGGAGATTTCGAACAGATCGCAAAATACTATGCTTCCCAGGCAGCGGAATTTATCGAACGGCTTAATCTAAAACCCGGAACAAGGGTCCTGGATGTGGCTTGCGGCACTGGAAATCTGGCCATTCCAGCGGCACGCGGCGGCGCGGTCGTTACCGGCGTCGATATCGCACCGAATCTGGTCGAGCAGGCGCGAGAGCATGCCAAAGCCGAGGGCTTGAATGTTCAGTTTGATGAAGGCGACGCCGAGGCGCTACCTTACGAGGACGCGAGCTTCGATGCCGTGGTAACAATGTTTGGGGCAATGTTTGCTCCGCGTCCCGAACTCGTCGCGTCGGAACTCAAGCGAGTTTGCCGTCCGGGCGGCACGATTGCGATGGCAAACTGGACACCGGCGGGTTTTATCGGACAGATGTTCAAGACTATGGGTAAACACGTGACTCCGCCGGCAGGTATGCCGTCTCCGATTTTGTGGGGCGTCGAAGAAACTGTCCGCGAGCGTTTGGGCGAAGGCATCTCCAGCCTCGAGATGACTCGTCAAAACATCACGTTCGCGTTTCCTTTCTCTCCGGCGGAAGTTGTCGAGCATTTCCGAACTTACTACGGTCCGACGCAGAAAGCTTTTGCATCTCTTGACGAAAGCAAGCAGGCCGCCCTGCGAAAGGATCTCGAAGAGCTTTGGAGCGCGAATAATCGAGCCACGGACGGAACCACGTCGGTGGATTCTGAGTTTCTGACTGTTACAGCGGTTCGGAGTTAACTGATCGAGTCGCAACGGAGGGGAGAGAACATGTTTCGGCGAATGTTTGTGCCGGCCGTTTTGAGCGTCACGCTCATACTTTTCTCACTGACTAAAGTCTCTTCCCAAACCGTTACACCGCCTTCGCAACCGCAAACCGGCCCGGGCGGCAAACAGTATCCGCACGCCGGTGTAACAAAAAATCGCTACGGGACGGGCGGTCACGAATACTGGATTTTCGAACCTGATGCGCCCAAGCCGGCATCGGCGCCCGTTATTGTTTTTCTGCACGGATGGGGCGGCATGAATCCTCTCTACTACGGCGCGTGGCTGGACCATCTCGTCAAGCGTGGGAACATCGTTGTCTATCCGCGCTATCAGGCAAGTTTGTTGACTCCGATTAAAGACTTCACCCCAAACACGATTTACGCCGTCAAGAATGCTGTCAATCGTTTGCAAACTGAATCGGGGCATGTGAGCGCCGACTTCAAAAAGTTTGCGACCGTGGGTCATTCGCTCGGCGGTTTGCTGGCCGCGAACGTAGCTGCCCAGGCGAGAGATGAGGGACTGCCACGCGTGTCGGCAGTGATGGCAGTGGAACCCGGAATAACGGAAGACCCGATAAACGTTCCGCTCGCGGACCTGAAAAAGATCGATCCGGGAACCCTGCTGTTGGCAGTCGCCGGAGACCAGGACACCCTCGTGCGCGACACGGACGCGAAAAGAATCTATTACGAGTCAACTCGCGTGCCCGCGAATAACAAAGATTTCATCATGCTCGTGTCTGACTCACATGGGAAACCCGCGTTGATGGCGAGCCATCGCGCGCCGACGGCGCATGATAAGGAGTATGACAACGGCGAGGGAGTCGGCGGTGGTCCGGCGGAAAGTTCCAATCGCGTCGGCGATGCTCGGCAAACAAGTTCACAACGTTCCCGGCTCGACACGATGATGGTGAACGCGCTCGACTTCTACGGCACCTGGAAGCTTTTCGACGCGCTTTGCGACGCTGCTTTCTACAACAAGAACCGCGAATACGCTTTGGGCAACACACCTCAGCAGCGCTTTATGGGCGTTTGGAGCGACGGTGTTCCGGTGAAGGAAATGAAGGTTACTGACAAGCCCTAAGCAAAATTTTGTGCGGGCTTTCGAAATAGAATTGTGTCAATTCACGCATATACAAGATAGGCTATCCCCGGCAGACCCCCCTTAAAAACAGGAAGGAAAAGATCATTATCATGAAGCGGGTTTGTCGAACCTTCGCGGTCCTGCTGGTAACTTTTGTTGCCGCACTCTCGGGATACAGCCAGGACGTTACAAAGCCTCAGACCACTGAGCCGGCGGCTACGAGCGCGCCGAGTGCGCAACCATCTCCAACTCCTGAGGATTACGTTTTTCCAACGCCGCGCGAACGTTTCAATAAATACGTGAAGGACAGTGTTGGACCATGGCGGCTATTGCGAACCGCTGCTTCGGCAGGGATCGCACAGTGGCGCGACAGCCCGGAAGAGTGGGAACAGGGCGCAAAGGGTTACGGCAAGCGATACGCCTCGGATCTGGGCCAGAACGCGATTCACCAGACGGTCACTTACGGACTCGACTCGGCGCTGGGCCTCGACACCGCCTTCCGGAAGAGCACGCGTGAGGGTTTTGGCCCGCGCTTAAAAGACGCCCTCTTGCAGAACGTTACCTCGCGAACTCGATCGGGTAAGCGAGTAGTGGCCGTCCCACGATTCGCTGGGGCCTACACCGGCGCCATCGTTGCGACAGAAACGTGGTATCCCGAACGATACAGCTATAAGGATGGGTTGAGACGCGGGACTACGACGCTGTTGATGGGGTTTGGGATCAATGTGTTGCGGGAGTTTGTGATTAACTGGTAGGTGGGGAGCGGATCTATTTTCCATTTGTCATTTTCCATTTCTCATTTGTCATTATTCAGAGAAACGCGTCAGCGTCCTAAACGACAAATGAGAAATGGAAAATGACAAATGGAAAATGCTCTTTTTTTAAGGACTAACAGCAATCGTCCCGGCGTTGCTGGTCTGACTTTGCGCATTTACAACCACCGTATACGGCCCAGCCGGAAGATTGTCGGGGAGACGGAAAGTTACCTGCACCAAATCCGTGTTTGGCACCCGTTGCAGATGTTCCACAGTAACCTCACGGCTGACGCTGCTCGCGTCGTATAACTCAATCTTAACAACCGGAGGAATCGCGCCCTGGAACAACTGTAGATTCCTCACGTAGACGCTTACGCGTGTATTTTTATCTGCTCCCCGGTTGAGCAGGTTTCCCTCATTACGAACCGAGAACGGACCACGCAGCAGGAGTGTCGCATCGAGTGCGGCAACTTCGTCACCGGGAGCATCCAGCAGCAGTTGCACAATAGACGCCGGATCGACGGCGAGCACTATATAAGTCGCCGTTGCCACCTTACTCGGCGTCCAACCACTTCTGAATGCTTTCGCCCATAGCAGTCCTGACTGGCTGACCTTCACACTGCTGCCGGAATTGACAACCGGATCGCTTTCGGTGGGCTCGATTCCGTTCATTGTGTAATGAATAACCGCGCCGGCGGTTTCACAAGTGATCGTGACGTCCTGCGGGAACACAAACATTCGCGGACCCGGATTGAAAACCGGCGTGGCAACAACTGTCATCGTCTGCACGGGTTCAGGCGTGTTCCGGAATAAAAACGTTCCATCGCCGAGGTTGCCGTAAATATTTGAGCCCCACATCAGGAGAGTGTCGTCCGTCGCGATCGCAGCGTGCGGCGTCCAGGCGCTGATGGTTTTGATGTTGGCGAGTCCCGGGACCTGGATCGGCGTGAGCTGTTGATTGCCCCAGGACCAGACAGTGCCGTCTGACTTCAGTGCTATGCAAGTGTCGGTAGCAGCGGCGACCTCAATCACATTCGTCAAAGTGCCGGCGCGCACGGGAACTAAGCTGACGTTAGTGTTGCCGTTTCCATGTTGGCCCTGACTGTTGCTGCCCCACGCCCAAACGGTGCCGTCATTTAACACGGCGACCGAGTGATTAAATTCACCCTTGATCTGTCGCACGTTGGGGATGTTGGCGACCGGCAGCCACACGAGTGGTCCAAGAGCCGTTACACCCGTGCCGCAACGTCCCTGTGGAGTGTCGCCCCAACTCCACGCACTACCATCTTCCTTGATTGCGTACGTACACGATCCGGCGGAAATCGCTTTGACATTCGAGATGGTGGTGTTCTCCACCGGAGTCGGAAATGGTATTCCATTGAAGCCACCGCCCGGCTGCCCGACCGGATCTTCTCCCCAACCCCAGATGACACCGTTGCTCGTTAATACGAGGCTGTGATTGTCGGCCGCGGCAATCACCTTGACGCGCGGCAGTCCCGGGATCTGTTTTGGGGGAAATGGCGTGAACGAATTACCGATAGGCTGATTACCGAGTTGGCCTACCGTGTTTAAGCCCCAGCTCCAAACCGTGCCGTCGGATTTGAGGGCCAGCACGTGCGAGAAGCCCGCGGCGACGGCAACGACGTTCGATAGCCCCTCGACGCGTTTCGGCGTGGTCAAACTAAACACAGCGCTTTCAAGAGAACCCGGCGGTATTCCCCACACCCAAACTGTTCCGTCTGTCTTTACTCCAACTGAAAAAGTGCGGGAACCATCCACGGCCAGAAAGTCACGGAGAGGGGTGAGACTCGCAACCAGCGTCGTGACTGTAATCTCGTTATTGAATGGATTCGGATCGGGAGTGGAGCCGGCGGCAGTAAAAGAACTCGCGAGCGTGGTTCCCGGCGGTGCATTTACAAGCACCTGGATCGACGCGCCATTTAATCTGTTCTCAAAAGTCTGTCCGAGCACGCCCATTTGCACCTTAACGGTGCCGCCGATTGATCCGGGCGGCGGTCCGGAACAGATCGCTCCAACACAACCGGCGAAGCTTGTGCCCGGCGCAAGATGAGCCGTCAACACGACGTTGTCACTGGCATCGGGACCCATATTTTCAACCAGCACGGTGTATTGCAACGTCTGACCCTGAAGGATCGCAGCGGGCAGCGTAGTGCTTGCTCCACCAGTGTCGATGGCAACAGCCTGGGCCAACAATCTGACCTGCACGTCCGCGCTCGCCGGCGCTGGTGTAAAACGCGGCGCGAACGTGAGCGTGTTCGCATTAGTCAAATTCAGAAACGGAGCTTCGGATGTATGCGAGTTGACGACGTACGCATCCGGACTGCCGCCTGAAATACCGACGACTGGAAAGAGTTTTTCATTCCCGTTTCCATAACGAATTACAATCGTTCCGTTTTTGCGCAGCTCGATCTCAAAGTTAATCTGGTGCTCTCCGCGTGACGTTCCATCCTCAAACGGCGTGTCGAACGTCTTGCCTTCCCACCGGAATATGATTCGCTCCGAATCGGATGTGACGGCGTAAACGCTCGTCACCAGATCGTCCCACATACCCGCGATCATCATGTTGGTCTGTAAGGCGCGTATTGAGCTGAATGCATCAAGCGGCGCGCCCTGGCCTGAGACCGGCGGCAACAGAAATTTAGGAGGCGTGGAGAAATAGAGCGTTCCATTCGAGGAGACGGTGATGTTTCTGGCCCAGTGACCAAAGAAGGGAAAGGCGAACGGCAGGGGATAATCGAAGAAGTGTTGATCGTCACGATTCACAAGTACTTCCGTTCCACCTGTTGAGAGCGGCTGAGACGGCGACTGAGTCACGTCGTATACCTGGGCAGCATTGGCGGGCGCGATGACGGGAATTACCGAGACCGGGCTGTTGTTGCCGAGGTTATCCGTCGTGCGTATGCCGATAAATCCGCGCGTGTGTCTGAACGGAACTTCGACGACAGCGCTATCAAACGAACCGGCGACTGACGGTAGCGGAATACCCAGAGGCGAAATCGGTGTGGCTGCTTCGAATGCTGCCGGCGAGCCTGGGTCGGTATCGGAATAACGTATGTCGTAGAGTGATGTTTTACCGGTGTTTCCGTCGTCTCCGGATGCCTTCCATCCCAACGTCAACGTGCGACCGTTTTGCGCGACGAGACGAAAGTCTGCGAGCGGCGCCGGCGGTGTGTTGTCGTTTTCAGCAGCGGCATTCAACGAGTTGAATGCATTCAAGCGCCGCCCGGTGAGAGTTTTTGAAAGTTGCGAAGGAATGATCTCGCCGTTGTAGATCAAGCTCGCCTTTAACTTCTCGACACTGATATTCGGATGCTTTGCGCAGATCAATGCGGCGACGCCGGCGACGTGTGGCGACGCCATAGAAGTTCCACTTTCAACTGCGTAGCTATTGAACGGTGCAGTGCTTTGAGTGATGAAGCCCGGCGCGGTCATTGTTACCGTACGCGCGCCGACATTCGAAAAGCTCGCAATCGTGTCGTTGAAAACAGTGGCGGCGACGGAGATTATGTTCGGCACATCGTAGCTTGCCGGATACATCGGAAAGGTGTCGCTGTTTCTTTCAAAGTTACCCGAAGCAGCAACAAACAAAATACCGGCGTCGTTCAACTCTTCGATGATGTCTTCTTCTGCCTGCGAACGGCCATAGCCGCCGATGCTGTTGTTGAGAATGCGAATGTTTGCGCCCTTCGTCCCTCCGGAGCTGATCCACAACTCGCGCATCTTTTTCGCGTAAGAGTAAGCGCGCACGAGCACGCCGACGCTACTCGCGTTTGGGTTCTCGAAGTCGCGGCCAAGGATCTTCAACGACATCAGACTGACTTCCCAGTTGACGCCCGTTACTCCGGTCGAATTGTTACCGACAGCGCCGATCGTTCCGGCGACGTGTGTGCCGTGGAGTTCGTTATCGCCGCCGTCCGGATCAAAAACGGTTGGTTGATTGTGAAAGAAGTCGAAACCGTTGAAGTCGTCGACGACGCCGTTACCATCCTCGTCCAGCCCGTTGTTTGGTTGGTCCAAAGGATTCTTCCAGATGTTTGGCTGTAGATCGATGTGATTGACGTCGACGCCTCCGTCTACAACACCGACCACGACGTCGCGGCTGCCGGTGGTTATATTCCACGCGAGCTCGGCGTCGATGTCGTGTCCCGGAATCAATCCCGGCGATCCAAACAGAAATCCGTTGTTACGCAATCCCCAAAGATTTGCGAAGAGCGGATCGTTGGGCAAAGCGAGTTTGTAACGGAGGAAATTAGGTTCGGCGTAGAGAACGTCGGAACGTTTTTTGAGCGATTCGATCGCTTTATGAGTGTCGTGAGAATCGACGCGAACAAGTCGCAATCCTGACAAGGTGCTTTCGTCGACGATTCTTTCGACAGACATGCGAACGTCGCGTCCGTCGATGCGGAGTCTGGTGGACTTGCTTTGTTCTGGAGCCGTTGCTTCAGATCGAAAACGGACCAGGACTTCGCCGGGAATCGATTGCGCACGGAGTTGTTTGGGCTTCGACGGCTCGACCTGGCTTTGTGTTCCAGCATTTCGCTCGAAGAACAAGGTGACGAGGAAAAACAGAAAAGCCAGCGAGAGGATTCGGCGTGTCGGGGGGAATTTGATCATGGGCCTCGCCACAAGAAAGCACAGAAAGCAGCAAAAGTACAAGATTTTACGAGTGGATTTGTGGTCTACGCACCTCTTTGTGGCTGTAGATGTTATTAACCATTGCCAACCGAAAATCGTCGCGTTACGTTCGCGGAATGTCGTCGATCGGCTTTGCTCAACGCCCACAGAGTGAAGTGGAATTACTGCGCTCCGCGTACAAATCTCTGAACGATGTAAGTAGAAATTTGGCCGGCGCGGAGAGGTGTGTGAAAAGTCAGGATTTAAAAATGGCCGAGCATCACTTGCGAGCGGCTGAATGGCACTTGTCACAAGCGAAGCAGTCCATAGCCGTCGTCGGGCAGTCAAAATGTAAAGATCTACCACCCTAAGACACTCAAGCGGGACAGATTCACCACGATCCTTTAAATAGTTTAGTACGTCAGCGGACGTACTAGCCCTACTAATCCCACCTACATTCCAATCGCTGGAGCACATGGCCCTGTGCCGTGCGCCCGACCTCCACGCGCACATGCACAACTAAGCTTTTGGGAGGACAAGTATGGGTAAGAGATCTGTTTTTCTATTTGCAGCTATTCTGGTCGGGTTGCTCTGGGCAAGCGCCGCCATGGCCCAGGATTACCGGCGCTTCGAGGTGTTTGGCGGATTCTCGCACAACCGCGTCGACGTTGGTCCTGTCGAGGACTTCGATCCCGGCGACGATGTCGAGTTTGACGATATTTTCGATGAACGTGAGGGGTTCAATGGTTTCAATGCTTCCGCGACCGGCAACTTCAGCCGCTACTGGGGTGCGAAGTTTGACTATTCATACCACCAGAAGTCTTTTGGTTTTGGTGGCGATAACACCACCATCAGAATTCATAACTTTTTAGGCGGGGTTCAATTCAAGAACAACTCGGAGGATGCGCGAGTGAAGCCGTTCGCACATGCGCTTGTGGGCGTTGGGCGAACTGCGGCCGATCTCTCTGAGTTTGACAACCGGCTCGCAGACTTTGATGACGCGGGTTTTGCGGCTGCAATCGGCGGCGGACTCGACGTACGCGTCTCACCACGGATCGACATACGCGTCTTTCAACTCGATTACAATCCGATGCGATTCGACTTCACGGATTTCGGGACGGTTGGAATACCGGGAACGCCGGTTCTCCGTGGAGATCTTAAACGGACGCTCCACAACTTCCGTATTGGCATAGGTATCGTTTTCCACTGAGCCTAAAACGGAACAGCCACAAGAGGCGCCGGGCGGTCTGTGGCTGCTCCCGTCACAAGTGTCTTGACTGCCGCGCGCAGCGTGCCTATTCTCCGTCTCACTCTACCGCCAGTCTAATCAGATCCAATTAACTTCTCCGACGCTACGGTGTTACGGTACCGGCGGCGTCGGGTTGCCGGTTGTTTTCTTCGGGACGTGAAGGTTTGAAATGCGTTCGATAGGACGGTTTTGTCAGACACGCCCAGGAGATTAGAGCGAGTGGAATTATGAGGCCTACATTCACTATCTGCTGATTGAGTCTCGAACCTTGCACGACGAACAATAACAGGAAGAATACGTGGATCATCAACAGCACAGACACGCTTATAAGCCATGCCATTCTGGCCCACTCTTTTAACAGTAGCAGACCGGCACCGATAGTAATCGTCGAGACGGCGATCACCAGGTTGATAAAGACGAATTTGACGAGGGAGCCGCGGCCTTCAGAACTCAGGAACGAAGCGAGCTGTCCGAGCCCCTGCAGCAGGTAACTCAAGCCGTAGAAAATGATGAGCGCACCCATCAGCCTGATAAATCTCATACTGTCCTCATGACTTTAGTAGTTTCTCGAGCCAGTCTGATAAATAGGAAATCACCACGCTGAGAACGCCCGCGAGGGCGCAGTAGATGGCCCAGTAGGAGAAGTTTGGCAAGTCTTTTTTCTGTTCCCCGCGCAGTGGATAAAAGGCGAGAGTTGTCACGAAGGCGGCCAGCCAAACTTTCGGTCGTAAAAACGAGGAGTGCTCTGAGCCGCCAATGAAGTTATCCGCAATACCGAGGAATATTGAGACTATGAACGTACCCGTTTGAACGAACGCTATTCTGGTTTCCGACTTCACTCGGCCGCCCGTACTCTGCGACGGTTCGTCGCGACCACAAATCTGGACGATATTTACTATCACCAGCAGGCTCATAAAGCCGAAAAGTAAAGTTGCGAACCATCCTACCCTGGGATTCACAGGGATAGTCCTCATACCCCATCCTATAAGAAGGACAAACACGAGGAGTCCAAGCAAATTCTTGAAAACATCCCAGATGGAGAATTGAGTGTTTGCTGCGGACATAGGTCTAAGCCACAAAGAATCCACAAGTCACATACTAACAAAATGGTTTGTGCTTCTTGAGCTTTTTTATGGCTCTTTGCGGACGATGTATTGACTTCGGTCCAAGACTGAGCATATGGCCCGCCAACGATGAAGATACACAAACTCACTATTGCGCTTCTTATCCTTGTCATTGGAATGATGGGACACACCTTTGCCACGCTAAATCAGACGCCCGTCGGCCAAGTGAAGACGAATTTCTTCAGAACCTGCTAACTTTATTGGGGCAGATTTAAGCCAATAGAATCACACAAGTCATGGCTTTCATCGTGTCTTGAACTCCATCGTGCCGTCTTCCACGCGTCCGTAGCGCATCATCGAAAGGTCCTTCATGTAATTCTGGTGCAGGCGCCAGGGGGGCTTCGAGCCCTGGCGCGGGAGTGTGGGCAGCGCACGCACGACGTATCCCGAGTTGAAGTCGATGACGGGCTCCTCCCCGACGTCCGTATCGTTCAGGCGCGGCGTGCAGACGGTGTAGCCGTGCTGGTCCATGTGGTTCAGCAGTCTGCAAACGTACTCCGCGGTGAGGTCGCATTTCAAAGTCCACGATGCGTTTGTATAGCCAACGGCCAAGGCAAGGTTTGGCACATCGCTAAACATCATTCCCTTGTAAACAAGCGTCTTCGGCAGATCCACGGGGACGCCGTCAACCCCGAGTTGCATGCCGCTCATTAACTTCAACACGAGTCCCGTAGCCGTCACGATGATGTCCGCGTCGAGTCGTTCGCCGGACTTCAGCAAAAGACCGTCTTCGGTGAAGGTCTCGATGTGGTCCGTTACGACCGAAACGCGTCGGTCGCGTATTGTGCGGAAGAGATCTGCGTCGGGGACGAGACACAGACGCTGGTCCCAGGGGTTATACGGCGGCGTGAAATGCTTCGAGTCGTAGGCCTCGCCGAGTTGCTTGCGCACTCCTCTGGCCACCATCCATTTGAAGAGTTCAGGCCTACTTCGCGCAAGATTGTAGAAAAACGTCGCGGACAGAACGTTCTTCCAGCGCGTCAAGACGTATGCGGCGCGGTCAGGCAGACAGCGCCGAAAGAAGTTCGCCAGCCAGTCCTCCGCCGGGCGCGCGACTACGTAAGTGGGCGAGCGTTGGACCATCGTGACGTGCGCCGCACGCTCAGCCATCGCGGGGACGAGCGTGATCGCAGTGGCTCCGCTGCCGATGACCACGACGCGTTTGCCCGCGTAATCGAGATCTTTGGGCCATTTTTGCGGGTGCACTATCGCGCCGCGGAATCGCGCGACGCCGGGCCACTCCGGTGTGTATCCGCTGTCGTAGTCGTAGTAGCCGGTGCAGAGATAGATGAAGTTGCAGGTGAGTTGGACCACGGTCTTATCGGGTCCCACCTCGGCTTCGATAGTCCAGCGCGCGTGTTCCGATGACCAGGAAGCACGCCGCACGCGGTGGTTGTAGCGGATCGCCTGGTCGACGCCGTACTCGGCGGCTGTGTCGCGGATGTATTTTAAATTGCTGGACCATCCGCGATGGCCTTGGCGTCACGCCAGGGGCGGAATCGATAGCCGAGCGTGTACATATCAGAGTCGGAGCGAACGCCAGGATATCGAAACAGGTCCCACGTGCCGCCCATCGCCTCACGCGCTTCGAGTATGGCGAAGCTCTTCTGCGGGCACTCTGTCCTGAGGTGGCAGGCTCCGCCAATACCTGACAGTCCGGCGCCTACGATTATCATATCCAAGTGCTCCACCCTCGCGACGGTACTAGCGAGGTGTGGCACTGTCAACTATGCCTTTCGTGGTTTTTTGTGGCTTACTAAAGAGACTTAGGGGGAGGACTCTATGACATTATTTGATCTTCTGATTTTGTTGTTGGTGGCTGGGATCTGCGGAGCGCTTGGGCAGGCGATAACAGGCTTTTCGCGCGGTGGCTGTCTTGTGTCGATAGCGCTTGGGTTCGTGGGCGCAGTGCTTGGTGTGTGGCTGGCGCGAACGATGGGTCTCCCTGAGTTGTTTGCCGTTCAGATCGGCACGACCAACTTCCCGATCGTATGGTCCATCATCGGCTCCGCGTTGTTTGTAGCGGTGATCGCGTTACTGACCAGACGGTATTATTGATCACATCTTTCAAAGTGGGTGGTTGGCAAAAAAAACAGAGGCGCACGTATGAAGCGGCGAACCTTGCTTCACAACCTATTGCCACAAAGAAGCAGAAGTCACCAATGCTTCAAAAAATGCTTTTACTCTTGTGCTTTTTCGTGGCCAGAATCAAGAGTCGAAACTCTATTTCAATATCGATAAACCCTTTAACTGGAAAGATCCGAAGAAGCAGCCATAAGCCCGTAAAACCATGAGCACCCCTTCCTCCCCCAAACCCGAATCTCAACTGACTGCTTACTTCGAACGCTTTCGGGAAATCACAAAAACGACCAATCGAAGCGCGCTGCTGTGGCTCGTGGCGTTAGTTATCGTTTGGTACTCGGGACTGGAACGAACGCGTCGCGAAGCGGATGAAAATCTTGGCTCACTTCAGATTAACAACAGCGAGAAACAAAAATTCGAGAATCAGATCTGGCACGACCACCTGAAATTCGTTGACGCAAATCTTGATGCTCAACTCTTCAAAGAGCACCAGGAAGAAAATCGAAAGCTCCCGGAGTTTAAGAGACTCTTACAACAGGCCAGGCAAAATGGAGAGAAAGAAGAAATCTTTCGATATCAAAAAATTGTCCAGGACATCGAGTCGCGGCTCACTCCATTAAACAAGCTCAAAGGGGCCGCGCGGAAAGAAGCGGAAGAGGCACAGGAGGTCGAGGAACAACGCGAGGCGGCCGTTAAGACAGCGGAGGAGCTAAAACAAAACCGCCAAGCTACCGCGAAGGAGTATCAGGAGAACCAACTCTCCATCTTGCATCGATATCAGGAATTGCGACAGCAGCGTAAGGGAGTGACTTTTGAAATCCTCAATCAAAGTTTTGAAGTACCACCTTTGTACGCGGCGCTTATCTGGAGCGTCTTTCTAATTGGACTGATTCTCTACGTAGCTCGATCACGTTTTATTCTTTTGTCGTTGAGCGCAGAGGTGCTGAGTCACTCTCAAGATGGAGTAATTACTGAAAGATACCTGAAAGCTGAAGCGCCGTGGTGGCTGGCGCCATTGCCACGTTTGCAATTTCAGAACACTAGCGACACGCACGACAAAGACTCGCCCGCCAAAACTGACTCGTCGCAGCTATACAGGCTTCTCGATTGGGAACACGGCAACAGGACTGCAACGTTGCTGGTAATGGCGAGTCTACTTGGTCTCGCGTTAGTTCAGATGCGAGTCGTTTGGTTGGAACTCGAGATAAGCCGGCTGATCGGGACCCTGCAGGACCGCGCGATAGTGCCTGTTATCGCGACAGCGGTTTTATTTCTGACATTTCTTAGTATCTGGATATGGCTTCGCTTTCGGCGTCTCCCTGTATCGCAGCACCCGACGCCGCATAAGATACGGCCGGCGCACGTATTCGCTTCTCTCGTCATACTTGGAATATTTGTGTTCCTGTTTGTCTATATGTACAGACATATCGGGGCAGGGATTGCTTACGAGCGCGGTTTGAAAGCGTCGTTGTTTTATTTGTCGATTCTCCTGATCTTTGAAGTGACGGCCTTTTGCCTTTATGAATGGTTCAGACCTTTGCCCAGTGGATTAACCGGCGAGCCCGCGCCTTCAAGGAAGCTTGTGAATCGGCGTTGGTTTCTATACGCAGCCGGGATATTTGCTATCGTCGGGGGAATTGGCATTGGCCGGACGTTCGCAAATGCCGGAAAGAAACAACGGCGGGTTAGGGTGCGCCGTTCGGAAGGCCATCGAGCGTCTTACAAAAAACGATCGATCAAAAGGCGGCTTAGGCGAAAGCAGGGCCGGCACAAAATGGTTAGTTTGCCGGCAGGTTTCTATCGCAATCCTGAAACAGAGATCGTGCACTTTGTGTCTAAGAACGGCCACCTTCTCAGTTCGGCAAACTCGGGTATAAAAGTCGAACGTTTACAGGAATTTACTCCGGAGGCGATCGACGTTTTCGACGAGACGCCGGGACTTGAAATCTCTTCGGAGGTCGTGCGGACGGCGTCAGGAAACTCTCGCGACAACATACCGACTTTATTTAGTCATTATCCGTTTGCAGAAGGTGGTCAGTCGCGTTTGGTAAAAGATCTTAACCATACGCCGAGGATCAATCTCTCGACGGCCTCGCACGCTTTTGATGAGACAGTTCGATCGATATTGTCATCAAGTAAATTGACGCATAAGGATTATGAGAAGGCATGTGAATGCCTTGCCTTCGCGATCAATCACGATATATTGATTAAGGGCAGGAGTGGGCAGTTTCCGAGTTTGCGGCTGTACGATCTGTTAGCGGGGCTCTCGGTTCGATATAACAGGATTGATTATCTTGAAAAGATGGTGGACCTAATAGAGAGTTCCAACAATGCCGATGTTTTTCAATCGCGGATGAATAGGTGGCAGGACAGCGGCAGTTCGTGGTATAGACGATGGAGTAAACGTCGTCAGCCAATGACATGGTCCAACGTAAAGTTCAAATGATGGAGTTCTGGGGCTCGGATCTTCTAATGTAGGATATCCCTTTGGGAAGGCGGCGGTGAAAACCCCTCCGGGCCCCGCCAGCAGTCAATCGTCATGCAGCCTTCGATGTACTCACCCGTTTAATTCGGTCGTATTCTTTGCGTCTTGCCTGGTGGGTATCCCAGAGATCGACGTCTTGTTGTAGACCCAGCCACATCTCTGGCGACGTACCAACTTGTTTTTGGGAGTTCAGTAAGGATGGGTTTGAGCGGGGGCAAGCCGCCCTTCCTGACTTGTTCTTTCCATTTGATCTGATGTTTCCCTGAACTCTCCCAAACGGAACAGGTCAGGAAGGGTGGCTTGCCCCCGCTGATTGTTGTGCGGACTCGGATTACAAAGTCACCGCGATACAACCAAGCAACAGGATTTTCACTTCAGTAATCAATATGCCCTACTCGCTCCTGAGCGCGATAATCGGATCCACACGTGTTGCCCGTCGTGCGGGAACAAGACACGCCAGCAGCGCTACCATCAAAAGCACGATCGATACTCCTGTAAACGTCAGCGGATCCCTCGGCGAGACTCCATAAAGCAAGCCCGCCAACACACGCGCCATTGCAAACGCGCCAACCAAACCAAGCGCGACGCCGATCAACGTCATCGTCATTCCCTGTCGCACAACGAGTCGCAGCACATCCGCTCGTTTCGCGCCGAGGGCCATGCGAATGCCGATCTCGTGCGTTCGCCAACTGACGGAGTAGCTCATCACACCGTAAAGGCCCACGGCTGCCAGGACGAGTGCGACACCTGCGAATATCCCGAGCAGCAACATATTAAACCTGCGTGGCGCCACTGACGTGCCTAATAAGTCTTCCAGAGTTTGCACACGCCAAATGATCTGATTCGGATCGAAAGCTTTTACTTCAGCGCGCGCAGCCTGCGTCAGTTGCGATGCGTCTTGCACTTCCGTTCGGATGACGACATTCAATCGGCGTTCCGGGTTCTGAAGATGGGAAACGTACATCTCCGGCTGCACGTCGACATCCAGCCCGTTCCGCCGAATATCTGCAACGACGCCCACTATCTCGCGTGCAGTCTTGTCCTCACCGTCGAAGATAATTCGTTTGCCAAGCGCGTCTTCATTGGGAAAGTAACGCTTTACAAACGCGTCGCTGACAACCATCGCCTGGGGCGAATTCGCTGTGTCTTGATCGGTAAAAACGCGGCCACGTAAGAGCGCGATATTCATCGTTCGGAAGTAATCACTACCGGTAACGGTGTAATCGGCGCCGGCTTCCTCGCCCGGTTTGTAAGGCGCGCGGCCTTCTATTTGAAAACTCAACTCGATATCAAGATCGGTCATTGGAACATTGCTGACGACCGAAACGTCGCGAACGCCGGGCAGCGATTTCATTCGCGCCATCAGTTGTTGGAACGCTGCTGAGTGCTGCTCGGGTTTCGGATAGGTCCTTCTGTCGAGCGGAATATCCAGTGCCAGCACACCCTTCGGATCGAAACCCGCATCGGTTCGCAGCAGACGCCAGAAACTATTGATCAAAAGTCCCGCACCCACGAGCAGCATCAACGACAAAGCAACTTCAGACACGATCAACGCGCTGCGCATGCGGTTTCGCCCACCGGGCGAAGAACCACGACCGGCATCTTTTAACATGTTGCCCGGATCGGGTTTCGAGGCGTACAGCGCTGGAACGAGACCGAATAGCACACCCGTAAACATCGCGACACCGAACGTAAACAACAGCACATAACGATCAAGGCTGACGTCGCGCAGTCGCGGCACGTCGGCTGGTCCATAGGCCACGAGCAGATCCATACCCCAGCTAGCCAGCAACAACCCGACAGCGCCACCCGCCAAAGATAAAAGAACGCTTTCCGTCAGCAGTTGCGAGGCGATGCGCCGGCGACTCGCACCGAGCGCCATCCGAATCGCTACTTCCTTCTGTCGCGCAGCGGCACGTGCAAGCAGCAGGTTGGCTACGTTTGCACACGCGATCAGCAGCACCAAACCCACGGCGCCCAGCATCACGACGAGCGCCGTGCGATAGTCGCGCGTAATGTCTTCATGCATCGACACAGCGTTGAAGATCACATTTGTGTTTGACTGCGGCCATTGCTGTTCGATCTGTCGTGAAAGAAGATCGAGATCTGCCTTCGCCTGCTCAACCGTTACGTTTGGCTTAAGCCTGCCGATAACCTGCATGAACCTGTTTGCGCGTTCGTTGCGAGTGCTATCTGTCATGAACTGAGCAGAAAAAAGTGGTTCCCAGAAGTCCTGGGGATCATCGCTGATTGGATATTCAAAACCGGCGGGCATAATGCCGATCACGGTTGTTTTTCCGCCGAGGTTTATCTCGCGACCGATAATGCCGGGATCGCCGCCATACCGGCGCTGCCATAAACCGTGACTGAGGAGGACCACCTGTTGGGCTCCAGGTTTGTCTTCTTCGCGCGTGAAGACGCGACCGAGCATTGGCTTGACGCGTAGGAGGGGGAAGTAGTCGGCATTGACGGCGGCGCCGATCAATCGTTCAGGCTCACCGCCTTCGGTAACGATCGTCCCGGTACGCTGCACGGTGGCAACGTATTCAAGTGATCGTGGACGACTGCTGCACGTCGAGCAAGTCAGGCACTGAGAAGGTGCCGCGACCGTCAAGAGCCTGGTTGCGTGCCTCGGTCGACACCATTACGAGTTGCTCGGGCTGCGGGTAGGGAAGTGGTTGCAGCAGAACTGTGTTGACGACGGAGAAGATTGCGGTGTTAGCGCCGATGCCTAACCCCATCGCAACGATCGCGATAGCCGTGAGACTCGGTTTCTTTAATAACATTCGGACGGAATAGACGAGATTTTTCCAAAGGACGTCCATTGGGTCACTCCTTCGCGTGATGTGCAGCAGCGTTTTGAAGATTAATTACGATTGTCCGCGCAGTGAGAGTCAAAGACCGTGCCAGCTTCAACCGCGTGATCTGAAGGTGTTATTTGGGAGAAGTAGAGGGAATAGAACTCAGACGCGCTTGGATTTCATTTCATAATTGAGATTGCGGAGTCCCATTTTCGGTAATTCGCGGGGTGAAATGTTTCATTCGCCGGTGTCATAAACTATAGGGAGGTACAGATGTCTCAAACTCACAGGCTGCTACTCACATCGTTGATTTTTGTCATAGTCGGGATCGCTTCCGGTTACGAGGCAAAAGCGGATCCGATAACTTTGACGCTGACTAATCCCGTACAAACGGGGACGCCGGGCAGCACCTTTGTATTTACGGGCAGCCTGACAAATGTCAGCTCGGTACTCATCCAGATCAACATCGTCAGCATAGAGGTAAGCCAATCGGTATCGCTCGCCTTCCTTACTTCCGGAGTCATAGTGCTGTCGCCAATGGAGAGTACGGGCGTGATCCCGTTGTTCAGCGTGATGCTCGATCCGGGATTCAACGCGCCAACGACGATCGACGGTTTCTTTTCGGTGGGGGGAGGAGGGCCTCCATTCCTCGAGTTTGCGCGTCAGGAGTTTACGATTATCGTCGAGCCCGTTCCCGAACCAGCCACGTTATTACTGCTGGGGATAGGGTTGGTGGGAGCCGCGACCAGGATGCGGAAAAAATTCAAGAGTCAGCGATAGCTTTTCATTTATCCACGCTTCTTCTCCGGCCTTACTGTAAAGCCCCGTCGCTCTTTTGACTGCGAAGAAGCTGAGCTCTGCTCCTTAAGCATTTTTTGGCGCTCGAGGTTTTTCTTCTCGATCGATTCCTTTAATTTTTTTCTTGCTCGTTTATTCATAGCAGGGATTATACAGAGATAGAGTCTATATTCAGTGACGTCCTTGAGCACCATACATCGAATTATTGACTTATCGCCAATGCACTCCAACTCCGTAGCACTCTAGATCGCCCGATGAGTTTCTTCACTGCCACGGGCTCGAGTCAGCATCGACGGCTGTGCGGGACCGGTGGTAATCTCTAGGGCATGAGTAACACCACATTAATCATTCTCATCGTCGTTCTACTCTTGCTTTTCGGTGGCGGTGGCTACTTTTACCGTCGACGATGAGGAAGACACCGCGAGCCCGAACTTTTTGGAGGGTTGTGGTGAGTTAGGGATGTATTGGGAAAGCGTTTGATTGCTTGCGCAAAGACGATTCACGCGAGACCGTGAAACGCCGCGACTCCACGTGTACATCAATGAAGTGAGGCAAGCGCTTATTCTGCGGCGGCTACGATAAGAAGGTCCGTGGAATCTCGCGTCCTTCCAGCCCTGAGTCATCGAACTCAATTATGTAAAAGTCCTCGTCAAGTGACTGCCCTTCCATTGTAGCCAACTCCTCAACATCAGACGCCGAATAATCACCAGGTACCAAGCGAGTAGGAAGCGACTTACCTTTCTCATGCCGCGCCACGAACCGCTCCGGAATTCGCACCCTCAAGATTCGGCGTATCTCGAGTTTAAAGAACAAGTTTGGCGGATCTTCATAGCTCTCCAGAAATTCAACCCAATAGTAATGGTCAAGCAGCAGGGTGCCTTCCCCACCATATCGGCCACCTTGCACATAACTATCTGACTCCGCCGACATTGTATAGAAACGAAAGTCGCCGGCTTGGAGAATCACCACAGTGTCCCGATCTTCTCCTTCATAGACTTTTCGTACTGTGCAGCAGCAACGATACTCACCGTTGCCAAGATGCTCGAAGCTTTCAGGAATACTCAAGCTAACTTCTTCCATCTTTCTGGGCTCAAGCTCGAAAGAGAGATTCACAAGCTGGCCTTTACTGAGCGGTGGATAATTACCGTCTCCGATGTGCCACGATTCAAAAATTGCTGTGACGTTCATAAGATCAATCGAGACGCCGAACGTTGTGCTTCCGCAGCTCGCCCACGCAACTACGAATAAAGCTACTCAATGGCGAGTCCGCTCCAGGCGCTTGTTATACCGCCTCGGTGATCCACTCCTTCATTTTATTGATCAATTCCTCTTTGGTATGCATACCGATCAGCGTCTCCATGTGTTTGCCATTTGCGAAAGACGCTATCGCGGGCAGATTTAGAATGCCTAACTCTCTACATCTCTGCCAATGGCCATACTGGTCCGCCTCTACTGATCCGAAAAACACACGGCCATCGTACTCAGCTTTAATTTCTCCTAAGGTTGCATCCATCTGTTTATCGTATTCGTTCCAGTCAGCCCAAAAATGGAGAACTACCAACTGATGATTTGAAATAGCCGCATCAAAGCTGTCCGGCGAAACTTCAGATGTTGTTGGTTTCCACGTCACGTCGTGTCCTCAAAAGGGTATAACGTAGCGCTTGAGCGGCTCGCCCAAAACAGCCGCTTTGGCCCGCATCAATGCCACAAGTACTATCAACGAAACGTACAAGCTGGTAGTTATGGCCAGCAGCTACACCGCACCTTCCAGCGGGTAGGATCACGACAATCTACATCTGTAAATCTACTAGGGTTAAGGGTGTTTACTGGAGGCGGCGATCGGAATCGAACCGATGAATAAAGGTTTTGCAGACCTCTGCCTTACCACTTGGCTACGCCGCCGTACCTGCAGGTTAAACGATGAAGGCGGAAAGATGAAGCAGCCTACGCTCGAAAGCCTTCAGCTTTCGCCCTTCATCCGTCCGCCTTCATCCTGAGTTCGTGGAGCGGGAGACGAGATTTGAACTCGCGACCCTCGCCTTGGCAAGGCGATGCTCTACCACTGAGCTACTCCCGCTTTGAGCAGCGTCGATTCTAATGATTCAAATCGCCTTGTCAAGCGAGCCCCCTCCACACCTAAACTCCAACATTGCAAGATCCCGAAGAACTTTGTAGATTTCCGCCCGTTCTTCACGTGTGAAAGCGTTCCTCACCCTCTCTGGAACGATCTCCGCTGAGGCCTTATGTTCTATTCGGCGCCCACTACTCGCGTTCTTGCCTCAATAACCATCGGGTCCGCAGCCGGAGTTCTGTGCTACTTCTTCCTGCTTCACATCGGTACCGGAGCGGGCGACTTTACCTGGGCCTACGGCGCCGCAAATGATCTTATCAACGGCGAGGATCCTTATCGACACGAGCCGAGCCGCTTCTGGACTCCTTATCCTTTACCCGCCGCGATCGCGATGCGAAGTTTCTACTGCTGGCTTCTTTGTTTCCGCAACGCTGGTTTTACGACGCTCTGATCCTGTGGCTGATTCCAAAAACGCGGAAAGAATTTCTGTATACCGCGACGTTTTCCTGGGGCGCGTATCTTTGGCGGCTAATTCACATGCCCGATACAAACCTCGAGCGTGGGCTGGTCAGTGTCCTGTTCTTTTATCTGCCGATGCTGGTGGTGATTCTTCGCCGGCCAAAATGACAAACGGCGCAACGCGTTGGGGATAGCCCAAAACATTGCACCGTTGTTTTAACCCTAAGTCTCACGCGGGTACCCGCGCGCAACCGTCGAGTTTATGTGCCGCAGTCTAAGCGGCAGCGCAGGTTACGTCAACAAGCTCACGCGAAATAAAACACCGGGTTCAGTGATTGACTTCTATCTCCAGCCGTAATAAGTTGCGAACGCTTCAAATTCCTGATGCATTCCACGAAATTTCGTTCGTCGCTGTTTGCGGAGGAGCTCACATGAAATCCCATAACGGATTCCGCCTTGCTTCAATCTCGCTCGCCATTCTTGCCCTATTGCTCGTTGCCGATATCAGTTTTGCGCAGCAGGGTTACAAGAAACCGCCAAAGGAAGTGCTCGACATTCTCAACGCACCCGTCACGCCCGGCATTTCCGTCAGCCCGACTCGAGAAAACATCATTCTCTCGATCGGTCTGCGTTATCCGCCGCTCGCCGATCTCGCGCAACCAATGTTGCGGCTTGCTGGACGCCGGATCAATCCGGCCGCGAATTCACCGCATCGCTTTCAATATTCGGTGGCTTTGACGCTCAAGAGAATTGCCGATGGCTCGGAGGTCAAGCTCGACGTCCCGCCGGGCGCGAAGATCAGCGGTGTGGAATGGAGTGAAGACGGAAAGCAGTTCGCGTTTCTTAGTGCCGCAACGAATCGAGTGGAACTGTGGGTCGGCGATTCCGCGACCGGCAAAATTCGCAATCTAAAGGGCGTGACTATCAACTCGATCATGAGTAACGCGCTTGCATGGCTCCCTGACAATCGCACACTCCTGGTCCAACTCGTTCCTCCGGCACGCGGCGCTGCGCCCGCGACACCCGCCGTTCCGGATGAACCGAATACCCAGGAAAGTTCCGGCAGGCCTGGTCCAGTGCGAACTTACGAAGACCTTTTGCGGAGCCCGCACGATGAGCGACTCTACGAGTATTACGCAACGTCGCAGCTCGCCCTCGTAGATTCGTCAACCGGACGCACAACGCCTCTGGGCAAGCCCGCGATCTTTCAGGTTGTCGATCCCGCGCCTGATGGTCGGCACATTCTCGTTGCGCGACTCCACAAACCTTTTTCTTATCTCTTTCCCGACTCCGCGTTTCCGAAGGACATTGAAGTTTGGGATACGAAAGGCAAACTCGTTCACAAAGTCGCGAGTCTTCCACTCGCTGACCAGGTTCCGATCGACGGTGTGATCGCTGGACCACGCTCTATCCGCTGGCGGCCCAATGAACCGGCGACGCTTGTTTGGGTGCAGGCGCTCGATGAAGGTAATCCGAAAAAGAAGGTCGCGCATCGCGACAGCGTGTTGACGCTGAAAGCGCCGTTCACCGGACAGCCGGTTGAGTTGTTCAAGACTGAGCACCGCTTTTCCGCCGGAGGCTTTGGTGAGAAGACCGGCTTGATCTACTTTTCCGATTACGAACGCGAGAAACGCTGGCTGAGAACGTTTATTTTCGACGCCGACAAACCGGCGGTTGCACCGAAACTTCTCTGGAGCAGGAATCAGCAGGATCGTTATAACGATCCCGGCACGCCCGTCACACGTATCGTCCGCGGACAACGGGCGATTCTTCAAAACGGCGATTGGATCTATTTCGCCGGCACTGGCGCATCGCCTGAAGGTGATCGTCCATTCCTGGATCGTTTCAACCTGCAAACGCTCAAATCAGAACGACTCTTCCGGAGCGACGCTAACAGTTATGAATCAGTTGTCACGTTGCTGAGCGATGATGCGAAACAGTTCATCACGCGGCGTGAGTCGCCGGCTGAAGCGCCAAACTATTTTGTGAAGACCACTGGTGAAGGATCGTCTGCCTCGGCGCGTCCGCTCACGCAGTTCCCGGATCCGATGCCGCAGTTGCGTGGGATCAGGAAACAGATGGTTACTTACAAACGCGCCGACGGCGTGCAGTGCTCGTTCACACTTTACCTGCCGCCGGATTACAAAGAAGGCACACGCCTGCCGACCGTTGTTTGGGCCTACCCGGTTGAGTTTACGGACCAGACTACAGCGGGACAGATCACCGGTTCGACTCAGAAGGCGACGTCCATCGTTGGCACGTCACATCTTTTCTTCCTCATGGAAGGCTATGCGGTACTCGACAACGCGACGATGCCTGTGGTCGGTAGTCCTGAAACAGTCAACAACACTTACGTCGAACAGATCGTGATGAGCGCGAAAGCCGCGATTGAGAAAGCGACGGAGATGGGAGTGACTGATCCGACTCGCGTCGGCGTCGGCGGTCACAGCTATGGCGCGTTCATGACGGCGAACCTGTTGGCCCATAGTGATCTTTTCCGCGCCGGTATCGCGCGCAGTGGCGCATACAATCGCACGTTGACGCCGTTTGGTTTTCAGAGTGAGCGGCGGACGATATGGGAAGCGCCGGAGCTGTATCTGAAAGTTTCGCCTTTCATGTTTGCGTCGAAGATCAATGAGCCGATGCTGATGATCCACGGCGAAGCTGACGACAACATGGGGACTTTTCCGATCCAGTCAGAACGCATGTACCAGGCGATGAAAGGGCACGGCGCGACGGTCCGTCTGGTGATGCTGCCGCACGAGGCGCACGGGTATGCAGGACGCGAGAGCATCGAGCACGTGCTTTATGAAATGATCAGTTGGTTTGATAAGTACGTGAAGAACGCGCCTTCGCGTTCGAAGGATGCAACCACTCACTCCGGTCCAAGAAGGTAAAGTAGAGGGATCTAAGGGCCACTGTCGCTTGCGCAGGGATTTGTCGGTCCAGAAGTTTCGCAGGAGTTCGATTCGAGGGGTTGAGGCGTGGTTGTAGACCGTGATCACGTCGTAACGGTGAGGCTGATCTTCCACGCCGAGCATCTGCCGGTACGCGCGTGCGGCGCGAGAGACCTGGCGGCGTTTACGCAGATCGACGTTGACCTGCGGCGGCGCAAACGAATCCGACGCGCGCGTTTTTACTTCCACAAAGCACAGTGTGCTGCCGTCGTAAGCGACCAGATCGATCTCCGCGTTTACGACTGCGCCTCGGATATTACGTCCAACAGGTAATGTGAAATTAGCAGCGACCAGGCGATAGCCTAATTGCTCGAGATACGCGGCGGCGTAAGCTTCGCCGAGTTTGCCGAGTTCGATGCGTGGTGAGGACGTCATCTTTGGTGCTTTCTTGTGGCTTTACTTAAACTCCGCGTTCTCTAAAAACTTCGGAGTGCGGCGAGCCTTCGTCGCCTGCTCGAATGCGTACGCGATCTTTATCAACTTCGCTTCACTATAAGCGCTGCCAAAGAACGAGATCCCGACCGGCAAGCCAAACACATATCCCGCCGGCACCGTGATGTGCGGATATCCAGCCACCGCCGACGCCGATGAATAACCGCCGCTGAAATGATCGCCATTGATCCAGTCGGTCGGCCATGGTGGGCCACCGGTCGGAGCGACGAGTGCGTCGAGCCGATTCTTCTTCATCACGAAGTCGATACCCTGCGCGCGCGTGAGCAGGTGATTCTTGCGCAGAGCCTGAACATAGGCTTTGCTGGTGAGCGGTCCTTTGGCTTCCGCCTTGATCATGATGTCCTGGCCGAAGTAGGGCATCTCACGGTCGCTATTCTTCTCATTAAATGCGATGACGTCTTTAAGCGAACGCACGGGCGCCTGTGGTCCAAGTGCTGCGAGATACTTATTCAGATCAGCCTTGAACTCATATAGCAGCACTTCAAACTCTGAATCATCAAACTTGCCTGAAGTCGGAACGTCAGCCGGGTCGACAAGCACCGCGCCAAGCTTCTTCATCTCCTCCAGGAGCTGATTCATCAACTTGTCGACACGATCGTTGAATCCGAAATGCTTACGCGCAACGCCCAGCCGCATTCCTCTCAATCCATCTTTATCGAGAAACTTCGTATAGTCGGCGAGAGATCTTCCACGACTTTCGTTAGTCGCATCGTCGCGTGGATCGATCCCTGTCAAAGCGCCGAGAATGATCGCTGCGTCAGCGACGGTCCGCGTCATTGGACCAGCAGTGTCCTGGCTATGGGCAATCGGAATTATTCCGGCGCGGCTCACGAGCCCGACAGTCGGCTTGATTCCGACTAAGGAATTCGCCGAAGAAGGACAAACTACCGAGCCGTCCGTCTCGGTTCCGATCGCGCCGGCGCACAGATTTGCCGCCACCGCCACGCCCGAGCCCGAACTCGACCCGCACGGGTTACGCTCGAGCGCATAAGGATTTCTCGTTTGCCCGCCACGTGCACTCCAGCCACTGGACGATTTACTCGATCGAAAGTTGGCCCACTCGCTGAGATTTGTCTTACCGAGAATAATGGCGCCTGCTTCGCGAAGTCGCCTGGCGACAAACGCGTCCTGGGCAGGTTTCGCGCCGACGAGGGCAAGGGAACCGGCGGTGGTCATCATGCGATCGGCTGTATCGATGTTGTCTTTCAGCAGGATCGGAATTCCGTGTAGTGGACCGCGTGGTCCACGCTCTTTGCGCTCGCGATCGAGATCGGCGGCGATTCGCTCGGCGTCCGGGTTCATCTCGATCACCGAGGAGAGCGATGGACCTTTTTTATCCACATCGGAAATGCGATCCGAATACTTCTCGACAAGTTGTTTTGAAGAGTACTTGCCGGATTGAAGCGCCTGCTGAAGTTCGGAAATGGTTACCTCGTCGAGTTCAAATGCAGGCGGCGGTTCGGGTGTGGTTGTTTTTTCAACAGCCACGGCCGAGGCTGGAGTTGCCATTGCCACGACACAACCCGCGGCTGTTGCTTGGAGAAAGTCTCTACGCTTCATCGTGTCTTAAATTGGGTGTGACTTTGAATGAGTTGAAAAATCGATCGATATTTACTGAATCGTCTTCGCCCTTGGGTGAACCGATAACGATTTGATAAGGCCTTCGGCCTACCACATAAACTCGTGACGTGAAAATCTTATCCGCGGTCTCGGCCGTAAACTCGAGGGCGCGGTTAGCCGTCTACTAATTACAGATTTACTGGTCAGCAACCTGGCCTTCATGCCGGTAACAAAATTGTCCCGGTTCAGTTCTATCTCAGCTTGGCGATTGAAGTTGAAGCTGGCAGGGTAGTCAGCCCAGCCGATAATAAACATGTTCCTCGCGTCGCGCAAAGTGAACAGGTGACTGTGGTATGGTCCATGGTCGCTCGGTTCCGTCTTTAACTTATAAGCCGGCGTTCCCGGCATCAGCACTGAGAAGTCTCCGACTGTCGACGTGAACTTCACCCACTCGGCTGGTGTCGAGGGACTCGGCGCGGCGACAGGAGGTTTAACGGGCGGTCTCCGTGGTCGACGTTTGGCCGGCTGCTGCGCGATGAGAGAAAAACTTAACCCCAGTGTGATCAGTAAAATTCCCAAAAGCCTTTTCATAGGCCGCGGATTATAACCCACGGATCGACGTGGATGACATGGATTCGAAGGACTTGTAAGCTATCGGCTCCGATGGAAACAACTTCAACTACTGACGGCGGGCAGCGTCGCCCGTCAAACCTGGTCGCAATCGTGGGACGGCCCAACGTGGGCAAGTCCACGCTCTTCAACCGGCTAATCGGCGAGCGACGTTCAATCGTGGGCGATGAGCCCGGAATCACACGCGATCGAATCTATGGCGAGGTCGAATGGACGGGCGCGAAGTTTTCCTTGATCGACACGGGCGGAATTGTGCCGGATGACGATGCCGTGATTCCCGCGAACATTTTTAAGCAGGCGGGAATGGCGATTGACGAAGCCCAGGTGCTGATTTGGGTCGTCGACGCGCGCGCCGGCGTGACACAACTCGACGAAGAACTCGCCGCCCTGCTACGCGAAACGGGCAAACACGTCCTCGTGGCCGCGAATAAAACCGATTCCGCGCGACTCGAAAGTGAAAGCACGGAATTTTTCCGCTTTGGTTTCGAGAACGTCTTTCCGGTTTCAGCAGAGCAGGGAATCGGCGTCGGCGACCTGCTGGATGGCGTGGTTGAGTTGTTGAAGTTTGAGGAGGACGGCGATGACGAGCCCGAGCAGCGTGAACTTCGGCTGGCGATTGTCGGACGGCCAAATGTCGGCAAGTCTTCACTCCTCAACCGAATTCTCGGAGAGGATCGAGTCATCGTTTCGCCGGTTGCGGGCACCACGCGTGACGCAATCGATACCGTACTTCATACGCCCGAACGGAATTTTCGGCTCATCGACACCGCAGGCATCCGTCGCAAAGGAAAGACCGACGAGATGGCGGAGAAGCTTTCCGTGATCATGGCGCGGAAGAGCCTGGACCGCGCGGACGTGGCGATTGTTTTGATCGATGCGGTGGAGGGAGTGACGGCGTCGGATGCGACGATCGCGGGATATGCCGTCGACGCCGGGTGCTCGATCATTATCGGCGTCAATAAGTGGGATGCGGTGAAGGACAAAGAGACAAACACTGCGATTGAGTTTGAACGGGGCTTGCGAGACAAGATGAAGTTTCTCGAGTGGGCGCCGGTGATTACGCTTTCCGCGCTCACGGGTCAACGTGTCGAGAAGATCCTGCCGCTTGTTTTGAAAGCCGATGAGGCTCGCAATCGTAGAATTCCGACTTCTCAACTAAACGATTTCTTCGAGAAGGCGGTCTCGCAGCCCCGAGGCGGAACGGCGCCGGCGCCAGCGAAGGGTGGAGTGTCGCGGCTGCATGTCCAATATCTAACCCAGGCGGGGATCAGACCGCCGACGTTTGTAGTTTTCACGGCCGGCGGAAGACCGGGACTTCATTTTTCGTACGAGCGTTATCTCTTGAACCGTTTGCGGGAGGAGTTTGACTTTTTCGCGACGCCGTTGCGGATCGTCGAGAAGCATAAGAAGAAGTCCGCTCGCAAAGGCGCAAAGACGCAAAGATAGTAATTGACTCTTCCTTTGCGCCTTTGCGAGGACATCAGTCTTACGAGCACAGTGACTCCAACGAAATTCAAAATCGAGGCCCGCAGCGGCGAGGCGCGTGCGGGTGTTTTGACGACGCGGCGCGGCGAGATCCAAACACCGGTCTTCATGCCGGTCGGCACTGCCGGCACCGTCAAAGGCATTCGTTTCGAAGCACTCGAATCCCCGGATCTCGATGCCAGGATCATCCTCGGCAATACCTATCATCTCTGGCTGCGTCCCGGAATCGAGGTGATTAAGTCAGCCGGCGGTCTTCATCGTTTTATCGGCTGGGAACGTGCTTTATTGACTGACTCAGGCGGTTTTCAGGTCTGGAGTCTCGGCGCGCTCCGAAAGATCAGCGAAGAGGGAACAGAATTTCGTTCGCACGTGGACGGCTCGCTGAGATTCTTATCACCGGAAGTCTCGATGGAAGTGCAGGCCGCACTCGGGTCAGACATCGTGATGGTGTTTGACGAGTGCGCGCCCGGCGAAGCGAGTCACGAAGAAACCGAGCGCAGCATGAATTTGACCGCGCGCTGGGCGAAACGCTCGCGCGACGCGTTTGATCGACTCCAATCCGAAGGCGCCGACACCGGTTATCGCGAAGTTGAAGGATTGAGCGGCGCGCAGGCATTGTTCGGAATCGTTCAGGGCGCCGGTCATCTCGATCTGAGACGTCAAAGCCTGGAACAGACCGTAAACATTGGCTTTGACGGGTACGCAATCGGCGGGTTGAGCGTCGGTGAAGAGAAGTCGTTGATGTTTGAAGTCATCGCGGACATTGCGCCGCGGATGCCGAACGAGTCGCCGAGATATTTGATGGGCGTCGGCACACCTGAAGATCTCGTGGAGGCTGTGGCGCGCGGCGTCGATATGTTCGACTGCGTTTTGCCGACGCGTAATGGCCGCACGGGGCAGGCTTTTACTTCGCGCGGCAAGTTGAACATCAAGAACGCCCAGTGGACAAACGATTCTCGGCCGCTCGACGAGTCGTGTCCGTGTTCCGTATGTCAAAGGCATTCGCGTTCGTATCTCCGTCATCTATATATGAGTGGGGAAATGCTGGCGAGTGTTCTATTAACGCACCATAATCTGGCCTTCTTCCTTGACACCATGCGAGGCGTGAGGCAATCTATCCGGTCTGGCGATTTCCCAACATTTCGGCGTGAGTTCACCGAGCGGCTGGGTGCGAATGTTGAATAGCGATTCGCGAGCCGGCCGCCTCAGTTTGTTCAAGTTGGAAAAGCATCAAAGTTGGGACGTCGAATTTGACATCCTTCTAAACAATTAAAGAGGTCAATGCATACTTTTTTGATTTTTCAGGGTGGCTTAGGCGGCTTTGCGCAGCTCCTGCCCATTCTTCTCATCATCGCCGTTTTCTACTTTCTATTAATAAGGCCTCAGCAGAAGCGGCAAAAGCAATTACAAGAGACGATATCCAGCCTAAAGATTGGCGATCGTGTGGTCACAACCGGTGGAATCATCGGAGTGATAACTACTGTGCGGGAAACCAGTTTTTTGATCCGCAGCGCCGATAAGTCCATTTTGGAGATCGCGCGCTCGGCGGTGGCCGGCATCGATGAGGAGACCAAGCAACTGACTTAAATGACAACCGCGCATACTCACCAGAGCGCAAAGTCACAACGGATTTTCTGAAATGAAGAAAAAGAACCTTCTCCAGCGCGTTATTATCATCGCAATAGTTACGATTATCGGTACGTACCTGGTGATCGGCCCGCGACGTCGCCCGACCTTGCAGGATTTCACCTGGTCGGGAATCAAGGCGAATCTCGCGTCCAATATTCAGCTCGGTCTCGACCTCCAGGGCGGCTCGCACCTGGTCATGCGAGTCAAAACCGAAGACTTCCTGAAGCGTCTGACGACGGACAACCACGTCGCCGCCCACGCTGCAGCGAAAGATGCAGGTCACGAACCAAAAGGCGGCCGCGCAGACACACTGCCGGGTAACTATCGCGTAGTTCTCGAACTCGCGGATCCTTCCAAAGCCAATGAAGTTAAGGACGCTGTCGAGAAGAAGGTTGAGTTTGGCGACACTTCCGCCTGGACTTACTCCGCTTCGGGCGAGCAGATCAGTTGGACGATGACGCCTGCGGCCGAGCGAACACTCGCCGACAACGCCACCACTCAGGCGCTGAACATCATCGACAGTCGTATCAACCTGCTCGGTATTACAGAGCCCACGCTTCAGAGTCATGGGGCTCAGAGTGCTCACCAGATTTTGCTGCAAATGCCGGGTGTGCAGGATCCGGAGCGCGTCAAGAAGATATTGCAGGGTGAATCAAGACTCGAACTCGTGCACGTGATTGGTCCGCCAAGCCCTGCGCCGACCTCGCTCTACGCGACGGAAGCAGAAGCGATCGCCTCGCTCAATAGCGCCGGAACAATCCCGCCGAATCGAAGAGTTTTGCCTTACATCGAACGGATGGAGGAGAAGCCAGACGGCACTACAGATCCCAACGCGCAGAAACCGACGCAATACGTGGTGGTTGAAACGCCTGCCATTATCGACGGAAGCGAGTTGCGAAACGCATCGGCGACTCAGTCGCAGGGCGGCGGCTTCAACGATTACGAGATCAACTTCTCGCTGAAACGCGCGGGTGCGGACAAGTTTGGCGCGTGGACGGGCTCCCACATCAATGAGTACATGGGCGTGGTGCTTAACGACCGAGTGGAATCCATCGCCTACATCAAGTCGCAAATCTTCGATCAGGGGCAGATAACCGGTCGTTTTACTCAGAAATCCGCTGAGGATCTTGCGTTGACGCTTCGCTCGGGCGCCCTGCCCGCCCCAATCGAATATCTCGAGGAGCGCACGGTTGGCCCAAGCCTGGGGCAGGACTCGATCAGAGCAGGTGTGAGAGCTTCGCTCGTCGGTCTCGGGTTGGTCATTATGTTTATGCTCTTCTACTATCGCGGGTCAGGTGTGAACGCGGTGATCGCCCTATTGCTGAACATGATCCTGATGTTGGCGGGGCTGATCGTGTTTGGCGCGACGCTCACACTTCCGGGCATCGCCGGCATTATTCTGACCATCGGCATGGCCGTCGACTCCAACGTGCTTATCTTTGAACGTATTCGCGAGGAGTTGCGATCAGGGAAGACGGTCCCGTCCGCGGTGGACCAGGGATTCACACGCGCTTTTATCACCATCATCGATACGCACGTAACTACAATCGTTTCATCTCTATTCCTGTTCGTGTTTGGCACCGGTCCGATTCGAGGTTTTGCAGTGACGCTCGTCATCGGGTTGCTCGTGAACCTTTTCTCGGCGGTTTACGTGTCGCGCACGATCTTTATGTGGCTGCTGTCTCGCAAGGAACGAGTGGAGTCGCTGAGTATCTAAAGAGTCATCATGTTTCAAATTCTTCAAGATATAAAGATCGATTGGTTGGGTAACCGGGTCTGGTTTATTGGGATATCTGTTTTGCTGATGCTGGCGGGACTCGGATCCGCGATCTTCAGACAAGCGACCGGCGGCCAGGCGTTTAACCTCGGGGTTGATTTCAGGGGCGGAACAGTCGTAACTGCCCGCTTTAAACAACGACCTCCCGACGATGCGATCAGACAAGCGCTGAGCGAGAAAGGCGTCCACGATGCAGTGGTTCAGCCGGTTACGGATAGAACCGACACGATCCTGATCAAAGTGCCGCTTATTGAAGGTAAGGACGGCAGAACCCAGGTTCGAGACGCTCTGAACACCTTTGGATCGGAAGCCGCTGCGACCACTGAACTGGGAGCGGATCCAAACGCTGCTTACAAAATTATCGGCACGGACGCGGTTGGTGCGATTGCGGGCGCCCAGCTTCGCAACAAGGCGATCGCGGTTACGCTCGCTGCCCTTGTCGGAATTCTGGTTTACATAGCCTTTCGTTTTGAATGGACCTACGGCGCCGCGGCGGTAATCGCAGTCTTTCACGACGTGCTGGTTACGCTTGGCTTCTTCTCGATATTTCAGATCGAGGTGAGTCTTAACGTTATCGCTGCGCTACTTACGCTGGTGGGATTTTCCGTCAACGACACGATTGTCGTGTTCGATCGTATACGCGAAAATCGCAAGCTGCACCGGCGTGACTCGTTGTACAAGATTACAAACGACGCCATCAACCAGACGCTTTCACGGACCGTGATCACTAATGGACTGGTGTTCCTGTCGGTGCTGGCGCTCGTGTTATTCGGCGGGGACGTATTGCGGGCATTTTCGCTCGCCCTCCTGATCGGCGTGATCTTTGGTACCTATTCTTCTATCGCGATTGCGAGTCCCATCATGGTTTGGTGGGAGCAGCGGCTGGAGGCAGCGAATCGCGAGGCAGCATTAAGTTTTAATCAACCGAGAGTAATGAAGGCGGCCACGCGCGGCACGAAGAGCACAAAACAAATCAGAACGTCATAGGGGTCGATAAAATCGATCAATTATTTTGTGCTTTTTTTCGGCATCCGGTGTCTAAGTTTTGCGCTTGACTTTGAAACGTCATGCGGACTAGACTGCGGGCGTTGCTGGCCAATTAAATAGTTCAAGTGTCGACCCCGCGTGTGTTTTGTAAAAGCAGGAAGTTGGGCGCGGCGGCGGTGTGTTGAGCGGGCCGGCGAGTTTTTTCTCGCACAGCGGCTTTCCATCTAATTCGGTGTGCTCAATATCGCAGGAGCTGCTGTTTCCCCTTCTATAAAATGACGGAACGCAAGCGGTATTAAATCGACATTTGCGAGGCAATTACTGCTTAGAATTTCGTAACCCCTGATCCATTTGGCACCTGAGTCGGAGGACTATACCAATGTTCGATAACCTAGTTGAGTCCAGTTCGCATAAACAGGATATATCGCGAAAAGGCTCATTCGTTGCCGTTACTGCCGCTATCTATTTTGTGCTGATGGTGGCCTTTTTTGTGGCTGGTATTTACTGGTACGACGCACACCTCGGTGAGATGGAGCTTGAGCTCACCACCCTGGTCGCGCCCGTGCCTGTACCGCAGGCACAGAAAGAGGTCGAGCAACAAAAACAGGAAGCCAAGCCGACCAAAGCCGAGCAGAACGTCGACATTCGCAAAGAGTTGATTGCGAGTGTGGACCGTACGGAACTGGTGCCTAAAGAAGTTTCAGCGAAGGCCAGCGACGTACCTCCGGTGAGGCGTGGTGTGACGACAGTGATTGGCACCGCGGACTCTAATGCCAGCGCGCCAATGCCGGCTGGCCCCGGCACCGGCACCGTCGGCGGCGGCGCGCCGACCAAGGTCCAGATTGCCGACGAACCACCGCCACCCGAGGCGAAGCCAACTCCGCCTCGCGCTCCGATTTCAGGCGGCGTGCTCAACGGCAAGGCCATCAGCTTACCCAAGCCCGCGTATCCACCGATTGCCAAGGCCGCACACGCGGCGGGTACCGTAGTGGTCCAGGTGCTGATAGATGAAAACGGCAGTGTGGTTTCGGCCAAAGCGTTATCAGGGCATCCGTTGTTAACAGCGGTGGCCGTAAATGCTGCGCGCCAGGCGAGATTCTCCCCAACCAAGCTTTCGGGGCAGCCAGTTAAAGTTACCGGAGTGATCCAGTACAACTTCGTGGCTCAATAACTGCGGAGAAAGATTTGTCGTGTCGCCGCGGTTAACGTAGGCCGTCCCGGCTTCTCTGCTTGCTATCAATTTAAATAAAACCTTTGGAGGGGTTCACCGTGACAATTCTAATGAGTCTTTTTGGAACCAAGGCACTGGGTCTCTTAATGCTGTTGCAGGAAGCCGCAGCCAGTCCAGAGTCCTCTGGCGCCGACCATTTCACGTTAACGGAAATGGTGAAGAACATGGGCGGCGTCGCTATCGCCGTCGTTATCGTGCTGCTGATCATGTCGGTCTACTCGATCGCGATCATGGTTGAGCGTTATCTGACTTACTCCGCGGCCAAGAAACAGTCGCGCGAGTTTGCTCCGCGTGTGGCGCAGGCGCTGAAGAACGATCGTATTGAAGAAGCTATCAACATCAGCGACAAGCATCGCAAATCGCACCTGGCAATGGTCGTCAGCAGCGGCTTGCAGGAATTTCGGGCACACGAAGCTTCCACCGATATTTCAGGCGATGAAATCGAAGCTTCGAAACGCGCGCTCCAGCGTGCAATCGCGATCAAGACCGCTGAATTCAAACGTGGCCTGTCAGGTCTCGCGACAATCGGTTCAACCGCCCCGTTCGTGGGTCTGTTCGGAACGGTGTTCGGCATCATCAACGCATTCCGCGGCATGAAGAACGCCGAATCGGCAGGTATCGCGGCAGTCGCCGGCGGTATTTCGGAAGCGTTGTTTACCACCGCGCTCGGATTGCTCGTGGCGGTCCCGGCGGTGTGGCTGTTCAACTACTTCACCGGTAAGGTCGACGGCTTTGTCGTCGAGATGGACAACTCGGCCTCAGAACTGGTCGACTACTTCATCAAGAACCGCACGAAGCAGTTGAAAGCGTAGTACGTTTCGCGAAACGCGAAGGTGAACCCTGAGGTGCGGCCCGGTGCCGCACCTACAGTTTACCGGCGGAGCTAAAAGGAGATTTACTTATGTCAATGCAAGCTGGAGGCGGCAGCGGCGGTCTGCAGTCAGAGATCAACGTTACGCCGATGGTCGATATCATGCTGGTGTTGCTGATCATCTTCATGGTGGTTACGCCGTTCCTGCAGCAGGGCATCACGGTTGCGCTGCCAAAGAACATGAATAATCCGGATGTCGATCCGAACATTATCAAAGAGTCGTCGATCGTTATCTCGGTGCCGAACGACGGTGAGTACTATCTCGGCAAGCAGAAGATTGCGAAAGAGCAATTGACTGACAAAGTCGACACGATGCTTAAGGGTATTAAGAACGAGAATGATCGGATCGTTTATATCAAGAGCGGTGTGGGCGTCAGCTACGGTGACGTGGTCACTGTGATAAATGAGGTCCGCAAACTGGGTGTCGATAAGATCGGACTGGTGGCTGACAAGAAGAAGAAGGGCGCCGCGGCTGCCCCGGCAACTTCGTAACGAATTAACACGAGGAGAAACTTAAATGTCGATGGGTGGTAGTCCAAAAAAGGGTAGCACTACAGCCGAACCATACATCAACGTTACGCCGTTGATCGACGTGTTGCTTGTGCTGCTCATCATCTTCATGGTCGTCACACCGCTCAAGCCGAGCCGGTTCAAGGCTGATATTCCGACCCAGCGGGATCCCAACGAAGACCTGAGCCAGCTGAAACCAAATCCACTGACTTTGGTTGTTACAATCGCGTCCGATCTGTCGATCAAACTTAATCAGGACTCGATGGGCTCGGTAAACGATACGGCGCCTTTGGCCCAGCGGTTGGCGCAGGTATTTCTACAACGAAAAGATCAGCGCGCGTACAAGGTGGGAATGGAGGCCCGCGCTGACGTCAAGGAAGACGATCGCATCGAGAAAACCGTCTTCGTAAAAGCGCCGCGAGCCACCAAATACGGCGACGTCGTAAAGGTCATCGACGCTATCAAGGGAGCGGGCGCGAGTCCGGTTGGATTGCAGGTTGACGATCTTCCTTAGTAAATCGTGATTGGCGAGAGCATCGAAAGTTTGGCCCGGAACTGCCCGACCCTAGATGATGCCGGTCAATTAAATTGGAGTCACGCATAAATGAAACTCTCTCAGACCAGGATCGCCATCGTTTTGGCGATCCTTGTTGCCACTAGCTCCGGGTGCGGAGTTATAAATCGAATCAGGTCCAAGAACCAGTTGAACGAAGCCGCTCGCGCCTACCGCGAAGGTAAATTCCCTGAGGCGGAAGCGCATTCCAGAGAAGCTGCCGCACTGGATCCCGACAACAAGACCGCGCCGATGTTTATCGCGCGCACGATTCATGCCCAGTATCGTCCCGGCGTGCAGACACCGGAGAATATCGCCAAGGCTCAGCAGGCAATCGATGCCTATCAGCAGCTACTCGCGAATAACCCGAAGGATGATGAGGCTTACAAAGCCATCGCGTATCTTTACGGGGCTATCAAGGAAGACGAGAAACTGAAACAGTGGATCGCCGCTCGCGCAGCCAACGAACAAACCGAACCTGAGAAACGAGCCGAAGCTTACGTCGTGCTCGCCAGCCAGAATTGGGATTGCTCTTTCAAGATCACCGAGCTGCCGACGAATAAGACGACGACGATCGATCCGTCCAACAACAAGGCCACCGTTTCCTACAAGAAGCCGAAGGAACAGAAAGATTTTGACTCGGCCCAGATGTGCGTGAAGCAGGGGTTGTCCGAAGCCGAGAACGCGATCAAGTATGATCCAAACAACGAATCGGCCTGGTCCTACAAGACCAACCTGTTGCTCGAAGCCGCGAAGCTGGCCGAGATGGATGGACAGACGGAACAGAAGGCTCAGTATCAAAAGGATTATGAAGCCGCTTTGAAACGCACCACCGAGCTGAGTGCGGCGAATCAGAAGCGGAAAGAGGAGGAAGCTCAGAAGGCAGCTTCTCCACCGAAGGGTTAAGGGCCACGGCCTAAAAGCCAACGGCTACAGAAAGCCGGGTCGAAAGAGCTACACAGACCAGAGCAAGTCAGGAAGGGAGGCTTGCCCCCGCTGTTTCGAGAGCGGGGGCAAGCCTCCCTTCCTGACTTGTTCTCTTCTTCGGTCCTGACTTGTACTATCTGCCTCGCCCTTGCTGCCTGGTACTATCTGCCTTCTTTTGTCTCTTTTTGTGGCAAAAGTTCTTTGCTTTTCTTTTTGTTATACTTCATGCACTTAACATGATTCGGATCGAAGACATTGTCGAGAAAGTAGCGTCAAACCACGCGCAGGCAGACCTTGATCTACTGCGTCGCGCCTATCTTTTTTCGGCTAAGGAACACAAAGGCCAGAAGCGCGCCTCGGGTGAGTCGTACCTCGTTCACCCGCTCGAAGTAGCAAACATTCTCGCCGATATGAAGCTCGACGAGGTGTCCGTCGCCACCGGTCTGCTGCACGACGTAGTCGAAGACACGCTCGTGGATCTCGACACGATTCGGCGTTACTTCGGCGAAGAGATAACTCACCTTGTCGACGGCCTCACCAAGATCGCGCAAATCAGCAACATCTCGCGTGAAGAGCAGCAGGCAGAGAACGTTCGCAAGATGCTGCTGGCGATGGTCGACGACGTTCGCGTCGTCCTGGTGAAACTCGCGGATCGCCTGCACAACATGCGGACGCTTCAGTATCTCAACCCGGAAAAGCGCAAACGGATCGCCGAAGAGACGATGGAGATATTCGCTCCCATCGCGCATCGACTTGGAATGGGTAAGCTGCGCGGCGAGCTGGAAGACCTCGCGTTTCGTCATCTCCACCCGGAAGACTATCGCGAGCTGGCCGAACAACTCGAAAAACGGCGTCCGGAAAATGAGGCCTTCCTGAAGAATGTCACTGCCCGGATCGAGCAGAAAATGAACGAAGCGGAAGTGCCCTTCGTCCTGGTCGAAGGACGCGTAAAGCGACTTTACTCGATCTGGAAAAAACTGCGCCGTCAGAAGATCACGCTCGACCAGGTTTACGATCTGGTGGCAGCCAGGATCATCACGCCGAATGAAGTGCGCCATTGTTATGCGGCGCTGGGTGTGGTCCATAACAACTGGAAGCCGGTGCCGGGCCGTATCAAAGACTGGATCGCAACGCCGCGCGACAATCTGTACCAGTCGCTGCACACTTCCGTTATCGGTTCCAACGTACAGTCGTTCGAGGTTCAGATCCGCACCGAAGAAATGCATCACATCGCGGAAGAAGGCGTTGCGGCTCACTGGAAATACAAGGAAGGCAAACGAGGAGCGCACGACGACGACCAGGCCCTGCAGGCGCTGCGATCCCTCGTCGAATGGACGCAGGAAGTAAAAGACTCGAAGGATTTCCTCGACTCGCTCAAGCTCGACCTTTATCCGAAAGACGTCTATGCGTTCACGCCGATGGGAAAAGTTATTCAACTGCCGCGTGGGGCGACCCCGGTCGATTTCGCTTACATGATCCACTCGGAAGTCGGTAACACCTGCACCGGTGCGCGTATCAACGGCCGCATGGTTCCGCTTCGCAGCCAGATTCAAAACGGCGAGGTCGTCGAGATCATCACGAGTTCAAATTCCCATCCTTCGCGCGATTGGCTGAACTTCATCGTCACCTCGCGAGCGCGCAATCGCGTGCGTCACTGGGTATCCGAGCAGCAACGCACCGAGTCGATCGAGATCGGCCGCAAGCTGTTCGAAAAGGAAGCCTCGCGTTTTCAGTTATCGCCCAGGAAGCTTTTGAGCGATACGGACAAGGACATGAAACGCGTTGCGAGTGATTATGGTTACGGCCGCGTCGACGATCTGCTGGCCGGAATCGGTTACGGCAAGCTTGTGCCGCGTAACGTGATCGCGAAGTACCTGGGGCCCGAACAGTTTGAACAACTGGACAAGCAGAAAGAGTCCCGGCTTCGAAGCGGTGTTCGTGCCGTCAAACGGCTGATTCGTCTCGGCGACGATTCCATAATGGTTCGCGGCATCGACAACTTGATGGTGACGCGCGCGCGTTGCTGCAACCCGCTTCACGGCGAGGAAATCATCGGCTATGTGACGCGCGGCAAGGGCGTCGCGGTCCATACCACGCGTTGTAAGAACGTGACTCAGTTGATGATCAATCGCGAGCGTATCGTCGAAGTTGAGTGGGCGGGACGGCCGGAGAAGACGGCTTATGCGGTCAAGCTGCTGGCGATAACCGAGAACCGTACGGGCATGATTGCGGGCATCACAGGCGCGATCTCAGACATGAAGACAGGCATTCGAGACGCGCGCGCCTCGGTCGCTTCAGACGAGCGCGGTCATATCGAAGTCACGGTGGAGGTCTTTGACGTCAAACATCTCGACCGTGTGATTGGGTCGATCAAAGGCGTCCCGGGCGTGCTCGACGTCGAACGAATGCAGGGAGTTGCTTGAAATTGGCAGTCGCCTTTGTGCCCTCAGTGGGTATCTGCTAGAATCCCGCCTTTGTTTTTCAAGCATTTATCGCTATGAGGGAACTAATCCAAACTAAAAATGCGCCCGCGGCGATTGGCCCCTATTCGCAGGCGATCAAAGCCAACGGGTTTGTCTATGTATCAGGACAGATCCCCATCAATCCCGAAACGGGCGAGGTTGTTTCCGGAGGGATCGTCGAGCAGACCCAGAGGGTATTGAAAAACCTGCGGGCCGTTTTGGAGGCTTCGGGCAGCGGGCTCAATCACGTTGTGAAAACCACGGTCTTTCTGTCTGACATGAGAGAGTTTTCGGCTATGAACGAGGTGTACGCGAGTTTTTTCTCGGGTGCGCCGCCGGCACGATCGACGATTGCCGCCGCCGGTTTGCCGAAGGACGCGATGGTTGAAATTGAAGCGGTAGCGTTGGTTGTAGAATGAAACAACCGGCCCTCGTGAGGCGCCGGTTGGAGGTTGACAATAAAATCGCGGGACGGGCTCAAGCAGCCTTGGAGACTTTGCCCGCCTTGATGCAAGTTGTGCAAACTTTCATCCGGCGCGCGCCACCCTGCGGTTGTTGCACGCGGATCGACTGTAGATTCGGATCAAAGCGTCGCGGCGTGCGATTGTTCGCGTGCGAGACATTGTTGCCGAATTGTGGTCCTTTACCGCAGACTTCGCAACGTTTGGCCATTTTTTTCAACCTCCAGAATACTTAGGGTTCTTTACCGGGGTTTCCGGCATCATACGGTCTGAAATCTTGCCGTAATCAGAAACCAAGCTTTATAGCAAACGCATTTCGAGGTCGTCAAGCAGAGCGACTTGGAAGTAGCGCTTGTTTGATTTAAGAATAGAACGCGAAGATGAATTCCGCCCAGGGTTGCTGCAACCGTGGGATTTGTTAAAGGAGCAGAGTTAAAGTGCGCAACATCGCAAAAGTTATTGCCGTCGTTTCCTGTCTTTCCGTTTCAGGTCTGATCCTGAGTGGTTGTGCGTCAGGCGGCGCAGAAGTCCACGATAATCAAATAGCCGCAACCGTTAATGGCCGCAACATCATGCTCAAGGAAGTTGAGCGAACCATCAACCAGCAGGCTGGCGGCAATACGTCGGGTTTGAATCAACTTCAGATCGCCCAGGCGAGGTTGCAGGTGCTCAGCAGTCTGATCCAGCGCGAAGTGCTGTTTCAGCGCGCCGAGCGAGAGAAAGTTCTTCCCACCGAACAACAGATCGACGGCGCTATCGCAACGCAAAAGCAAAACAGCGGCATGACGTCGGAAGACTTCGAGAAGGGTCTCAAAGCACAGAACCTTTCGATGGAAACGCTGCGCGATGAGGCGCGCAAGAATCTCGCTATCGCTGCGCTCCAGGATAAGTACAGCGGCAAGATCGAGATCAGCGACAGGGAAGTGGAAGAGTTTTACAACAATAACAAGCAGCAGTTTGTAAGTGCGCGAGGCGTGGCGCTGGCGATGATCATGGTCGATCCGGCGGACAACAGTAACACCGGAATCGGTGACGATGCCAAGAACGACGCCGATGCGAAGTTGAAGATCGATAACATCTATCAGCAGCTCCAGGGTAAAGCCGACTTCGCCACCGTCGCACGTGCGAAAAGCGAAGACGTCAACACACTGCGCGGCGGCGGTGATATCGGTTTCGCGACCGAAGAAGATCTGAAGAGTAACAACTTCCCACCCGAGCTGATTTCAAGTCTCTTCGGCTCGATGCAGGTCGGTGATTATACGCAGCCGACGCGCTTCAGCAGCGGCAAGTGGTACATCTTCAAACTGGCGGAGCGACGTCTGACGTCTGAGAACCTGACACTCGAGAGTCCGGGCGTGCGCCAGCAGATCACACAAGGACTCACCAATCAGCGCAAACAGATTCTCAACGCTGCATTATTGGAAACAGCAATCAATGATGCAAAGATCGTGAACGTCCTCGCCGATAATATGCTGAAGAATCCGAGCAATCTCGGTTTGCGTCCGGCCGCGGAAAATGCGACGGGCTCACAACCAGCGCCGGCTCCTTCGCAAGCCGCGTCACCAGCGGCGTCTGGTCCGGCGGCGACTAGTTCACCGGTGACGGTGAAGCCCGCCGCGAACGCTAACAAATAAATTCTCCGTGGATGTTGTTTCGGCTCTCAGAAGTACATAAGTCCTATGGTGTTCAAGACGTGCTGCGAGGCACGTCTTTGCAGGTAAATCCTGGAGAACACGTGGGACTCGTAGGTCGGAACGGCGCCGGCAAGAGTACGATCTTCCGTCTCGTCAGGGGTGATGAGACGGCGGATCGTGGCGACGTCGTGCGGGCGCGTGGAGTGAAGCTGGGTCTGTTGGACCAGCATGTTCACTTCAAGCCGGGTTCGACGGTCCATGAATCCGCCCTCGCTGCATTTGGCCGCTTACAGCAGCTCGAGCACGAGATGCACGAGCTCGAGCATCGCATGGCTGAAGCCGGCGATGACCTGGAGAAGGTGCTCGAGCGCTACAGCGATCTGCAACACGAGTTTGAGCACGAAGGTGGTTTCGAATATGCCGCGCGGGCGGAAGCCATTCTTCAGGGTCTCGGTTTCGAACGCGAGATGTGGTCGCTCGAGACTGAGAAACTTTCCGGAGGGCAACAGAATCGCCTCGGCCTTGCGTGTCTGCTGCTTGCCGCTCCTGACGTTCTGTTACTCGACGAGCCCACCAATCATCTCGACGTGAACGCGGTTGAGTGGCTGGAAGAGTTCCTGCAGGAATATGAATCTGCCTATGTAATCGTCAGCCACGATCGTTACTTTCTCGATCGGTGCTGTCGCCGCATTATCGAGCTCGAGAACGGCCGCGCCGCCAACTACACCGGCAACTACTCCGATTACCTCGTCGAGCGTGAAGAGCGTCGTGAAGCGCAACAACGCGCCTACGACAACCAGCAGCAGTTGATCGCCAAGACTGAAGAGTTCATTCGTCGCAACCTCGCCGGTCAAAAAACGAAGCAGGCGAAGTCGCGTCGCAAGATGCTCGAGAAGCTCGAACGCATCGATGCAGTTCGGCACGACCAATCGTCGGGCGACTTTCGTTTGAAGTCGATTGAGCGAACGGGAAATCACGTGCTCACGGTTAACGAGCTGACCATCGGTTACGCAGACAAGATCCTTGCCGGCGACATCTCGTTTATCCTCCGGCGTGGCGAGTGTCTCGGCATCATTGGACCAAACGGCTCCGGAAAGACAACATTTCTCAGAACCATTCTGAACAAACTCGCGCCGCTCGGCGGTGAAGTTCGCTGGGGAACAAAAGTTCAGATCGGATACTACGCTCAACAGCTCGACGACCTGGACGATCGCAATGAGATCATCATGGAGTTGCGTCGCGTTGCGTCTCCGAATGCCACCGCCGGTGAGCTGCGTTCGTTTCTGGCGAAGTTTTTATTTACCGGCGATGACGTTTACAAGCACGTGAGAGACCTTTCGGGCGGCGAGAAAGGACGGCTTGCACTCGCGAAGTTGATCTACTCGCGCGTCAATGTATTGGTGCTCGACGAGCCGACAAATCACCTCGATATCCCTTCGCGTGAGGCGCTCGAGGAAGCACTCTCTGCTTACGAGGGAACGATCGTCACGATCAGTCACGATCGATATTTTCTCGATCGCGTGGCGACGCAAATCCTTGCTCTTGACGGCGCCGGTGGCGCGGAGCATTACGATGGCGACTACACGGAATATCACGATTGGAAGCTGGGATTGCGTGGCGCTGCCGCTCCGGTTTCAACTGCCGTGACCGCGGAACCCGACAACCTGGTGAGTGTAGTGTCTGCGCCGGTCAGTCTGCCGCAGCAGGAAAAACGTGCGGTGCCGCCTGCCCCGAAAAAGCCTGGCGTAAAAGTAATTAAGAAGAAGAAACCTAACACGCGCACACCGGAGTTAGTTGAGACTGATATCGCCAACGCCGAGCAACGTCTCAATGAGATCTCAGAACAAATGGGCACCCCGGAAGTAGCGCGCGATGCCGAGAGATCGATTGCGCTCAACGAGGAATACCAGCAGACTGAGGCCTTGCTTCGAGGTCTTTACGAAGAGTGGGATCGAGTTTCACAGGAACCCGCCGCCGCGTCGAGTTAGCCGGCGCATTTAGTACGTCGCCGTACCCCCGCCATCCTCAATATCCCGTATCAAAAAATATAATCCTGAATCTCTGGGTGGGACACTACTGTCCCATTGACTAAGTTCCGCAAGTGTTCTACAAGTGCGGATGCTGGCACTTTTTTCCCTAAGCACAAACGGAAACAGATCAACTGGACTGGCGGTGCACGTCCATATTCACGGATAAACGATACTTTTTTGGTTAACCCCTGAAACCCCTGATTGTGTGAAGACTATGCAAACAGCGACTCTTGCCGGTTTAGGCGATTTGATCGACAAACACCACGACAGTCTATTGGCGGACTGGCTGCTTGAAGTGGCCTTACTCCCCGGCGCCGAAAACCTGGATGGTCCAACCATCACCGATCATATACCGGAACTTCTCACGGAGCTGAGTGAGAACTTGAAATCCGATCGAAGCGAAGCCACGCTCATTCTTAGTCCGGCGGAGCACGGTGTTCAACGATGGAGAGTAGGGTTTGATATTACTGAAGTAGTGGCCGAGTACGGCATTTTGCGCGAGTGTCTCGGTCGTCTTGCGGAGAAGCATAATCTTCCTCTCACGAACCACGCTAACCGCATAGTCAACACCGTTTTTGATAATGCAGTTGCGCAAGCCATCAAGGCCTATGCGACTCACATGACCGTAGAGATTCAAAAGCGCCGCGAGGAGCATTTGAGTTTTGTCATTCACGATCTACGCACGCCCTTACAAGCGATCTCGTTGGCAACCACGATGCTGGAGCGTTCCCTGTCAGACGATTCGAAAATGGAACTCTTCGAAACTTCCGTCTCGACCTTACGGCGGAATATAAGCAGGCTCGACGCTCTTATTAAGCGCGTGCTGCAGGATGAGGCGAACCTTCAACTCGCGGACTCTCCCAAAGTCGAAAAGCGGGAGTTTGACTTATGGCCCCTGGTGGAAAGCACCATCCAGGATCTACATCCCATTGCCAACGACTCACACACAACTCTTATAAACAACGTTCCCTCCGACCTCACGACCTTTGCCGATGCCAGGTTGCTGGGCCAGGTTTTTCAGAACCTGCTCTCCAATGCGATCAAGTTCACGCCTAATGGAAAAATCTTCGTAGGAGCGACGCAGAAAAACGGTAATGCGCAATGCTGGGTCCAGGATACGGGGGCGGGTATTGACTCCGAACGGATCGATAAGATTTTCGACAAACTGGAAACCGATCAACAGCCCGAGAAACGTGGCGTCGGCTTAGGCCTGGCAATAGTTAAGCAGATTGTCGAACTTCACGGCGGCACGATTGTGGTTGAAAGCCGCGTAGGTGAAGGCTCTACGTTTACTTTCGAAATCCCGCAGCGAAACAGTTAAAGAGTCCGGCCAAGTTCGCGCGTTACCTGGGGCGGTGGCGCGTCGCGCCGCATCGCGCGGTGAGCCGGCGAGCGGCTATATTTTGGCGTGCTATTCCCGCCGGTCAGGACTTCCTCCAGCAGGTCTGTGAGCTCGTCAAAATCAATCGGTTTAGCCATGAAATAGTTAGTACCCGCTTGGAGTGCAGATTCGTAAGTCGACTGTCTGCTATACGCGGTCAGAACGATTATCGGAGTGTTCTGAAAGCCATCGATCCTGCGTATGCGTTGAATGGTTTCAAATCCATCAAATCCCGGGAGAGCCAGGTCCATCAGGATGACGTCCGGGCGCCCGTTCTTGACGGCAGTTACAGCTTCGGGGCCGGTGGCGGCCTCCAAAACATGAAAGTGCTCGGATTCGAGAAGAATCTTCAACATTCCACGAACATCTTCATAGTCCTCAACAACCAAAATCGTTTTCATGTCCCCACCCAGCCGGTTCATACGCTCACTTCCATCAATCAAGCTATACATTCCGAGGTCAGTCGAATCACTGACCTGCGGAAAGGGACTTAGCAAATGATGTACCTCTGGATAAATAGTGCGGTTCGAAGAGGGGGTTTAGGCGTCCTGGACAAGGGGTAATGCTCCGGGAATCGGACGGTGGGCTTTGCACAAAAACTGACGTCAGGAGGCAGGATTTCTCTGCGGCCCTCTGCGTACCTCGGCGTTCTCTGCGGTTAATTATCATTTCAACGCAGAGGCCGCCGAGGTGCGCAGAGAGCCGCAGAGAAGAACAAACCAAATTCGTACTTTTTGTGCAAGGCCATGGCGGTGCTTTTGACCTCAATGAAAGTGGACCACCGATTTGCATATACAGGCGTTTCGTTTGTGGCCCACTTCGCGCGACGAGTGCCGCATGTTCATTGCTGCAACTGCGCCTGAAAATACGCCAGATCGAAGTACTCTCTGTCCGATTGAACTTTGCCGTCCGCGTTGATCTTGAGGATGCCAATGCCGTCGACGAAGAAAACGTTTCCAGTCTTGGTCTTAAAACGTAACCTCCATTTGATGGCGGCTTCATGACCGGCGACCGTGACGTCAAACGACTGGATTCTGATTTCATTCAAGATGCTGGGGAACGTTTCCAGGTATGCAATGATGGCTTGTGTTCCCTGTATCGGCGTAGTTCCAACCGGGTCTTCGATCGTGCCGTCGGGTGCGAAAAGATCGGCGGTACCCTGAGCATCCATCGCAGCGAATTTGTTGAACATATTCGTCGCAATCGCTTCGATCTGTTCGGGTGTTAGATTGTTGGCTGGAGCCGCTTCAACGCGCATTACGTTTGCAGCGACTAAAAACATGAGCGCCATTGCCAGCGCCGTCATCCTCTTTACAACACTTAAATTTTTCATTTCTTCTCCTATGGATATTTGCCTTGATACGAGACGAACGTCGCCCTGCCATGATTTGAGGACGGCGATGATTCGCCAATGACTGAAGGAGAAGTTGTTGAACTCTTCACTATATTACCGGGGCGCCAAAATTTTCGTAATTTGACTGACGCAGTAGCTGGTTTGACTTATCGCTACGTTTCGGCATAGAAATCTTCTTGCAAATACAAAAACAGAATCGAGGACCTTCGAAATGAAAAAGCGAATCCATGCATTGGTCTCGTTCGCCGCGGTGCTTACGTTTACATTCGCTTGTACCACCAGTCCCACAAACCTGAGCACCAATTCCAGCGCACCAGCTAACAACTCGGTTGCCGCTGATTTGAAGCCCGCTCTGGACGCAATCACTGCAAACGACATCATGCAACACACTAGGGCGATCTCAGCGGATGAGTACGAAGGTCGCGGGCCGGGTACAAAAGGTGAAGAACTCACCGTGAAGTATCTCACCGAGCAGTTTCAACGTATTGGCTTGAAGCCGGGTAATCCGGATGGCACGTTTGTTCAGAAGGTTCCTCTGGTTGGATTTACTGGTGCGCCAACGGCTTCATTCACTGTTGGGAGTAAGCAACTAAACCTGACATTTCCACAAGACTACGTCGCGGTTTCACGCCGCTTCGTTCCGGAATCAAAGGTTGAAAATTCCGACATGGTTTTCGTGGGCTATGGCGTTGTGGCGCCTGAGTACGGCTGGGACGACTACAAAGGATTGGACGTTCGAGGCAAGACGATCGTGATGCTGATCAATGATCCACAGGTTCCTGGCCCGGGCGGCGATCCGGCGACGCTGGACGACAAGATGTTCAAGGGCAAGGCAATGTCGTACTACGGCCGTTGGACCTACAAGTATGAGATCGCGTCGAAGATGGGCGCCGCGGCCGCGGTGATCATTCATGAAACCGGACCGGCCGGTTATCCTTATGAAGTTGTTTCCGGGAGTTGGTCTCGTGAGAACTTCGATATTCAGACGCCCGACAAAAACATGGGACGTGTAGCGGTGGAATCATGGATCACGACCGAACGCGCCAAGGAGTTGTTTAAGGCGAGTGGCCAGGACTTCGACGCGCTGAAGAAAGCTGCCGTCTCGAAAGACTTCAAGCCGGTCGCTCTGAATGCGAAAGCAAACATGACGGTCAAAAACACATTACGTGAAATCAATTCGAATAACGTTATCGGAAAGCTCGAAGGATCGGATGCGGCGCTGAAGAACGAGTATGTTGTCTACACGGCACACTGGGACCACCTGGGCCGTGATCCGAAACTAACCGGCGATCAAATCTTCAACGGCGCGCTCGATAATGCCTCAGGCACTGCTGCATTGATCGAGATTGCCGAGGCGTTCACGAAACTCGCCACACCTCCGAAACGGTCCATTCTGTTTCTTGCCGTGACGGCGGAAGAGAAAGGGTTACTCGGCGCAAAATATTATGCCGAGAATCCCCTCTATCCGCTGAACAAAACGCTTGCGAACATCAATATGGATGGCGTCAATCAGTGGGGCAGGACCACGGACATTACGATGGTGGGCGACGACAACAGTACCTTGATCGACTTGCTGCGTGAAACTGCCACCGCACAACAACGGACAGTGAATGAGGATCCGGAATCAGAGAAAGGATTTTACTACCGCTCGGATCACTTCGAATTTGCGAAACAAGGCGTTCCGGCGCTCTACACTGACTCCGGGATTAAGTACGACGGGAAGGATGCGACGTTCAGCCAACAGAAGCGCGACGAATACACAAGCAAGGACTACCACAAAGTCTCCGACGAGATTAAAAGTGACTGGGATCTCACGGGAGCAGTTGACGACGCACAGTTGTTGACGACGATCGGGTATCGAGTGGCGCAGGGTGATAAGTATCCGGAATGGAAAGCCGGATCAGAATTCAAAGCCAGGCGTGACGAGATGATGAGAGGCACCGGGTCGAGTGGCCAATGATGATGTGTGTTGGCGGCAATTGAGAGACTGTTAAGGCGGCCGGAAATGGTCGCCTTAACTTTTTAGTGCACGAACCAACTTCCCGAAGAGTCACCACTCTGAACATTTGGTAGTGGCTTAATTTTGAACGACTGTTCTCCGTGTTCTCTGCGTACCTCAGTGATCTCTGCGTTTAATATGCCTGGAATGCATTTACGCAGAGATCACTGAGATACGCAGAGGACGCATCAGAGTTTGATATAAGTCACCACTCTGAATATTTACACGCTCAAGGGCATCTGCTACTCTGTGCGCCCTCACCCTGACAATTCTCCCGCGTAGTTTCACTCAGCCCGTGCAAATCTCACAGTTGTCGTAAAAGACAAGCCAGGCGTTTCACTGATCAAAACCATGAGGTTGGGCGACGTTCCACCTTGTACAAAATAACGGGCGAGTGCTGCCTTACCTCAACCACCCGAAGGAGACGCAAAATGATTCGTAAGATTTTGATCTTCACAATTCTCGCTGTGGCCGCTACGGCTGCCATAGTCTCACCGTTATGGAAATCAGACGCTGCACAACAGCCGACATCAGCAGGAGCCCCACAGGGATCTGCTCGTCGCGCCCTGCCAAACTTTGACATTCGCCTGCTGGGCCGTGGCGAGTTTACTGACATGGACGTTAGTTCAACTTCGGGCCGGCAAGCTGCGATGCAGAACGCTCGCACACGCTCTCGAGCTTCCGCGGTTGGACAATTCCGTTCGTCTCTCAACGCTGAGAAGGCTGCAAATCTTCGCGCAGTAATTAACGAAGCCGGCGCCATGAAGAACTTCTTCGTCGATGGCGGCACTATTTCAGAACCACAATCAGATACCGCTGATAACATCGCGCGCAAATTTCTCGAGCGACATGGTTCACTCTTCGCACTTTCCGGCGCGAGTATCGCAGAGTTGAAACTGGATAACGAAGACAACGACGATGGAACTACGTTCCTCAATTACACGCAGACCGCCGGTGGTCTAAAGGTATTTGAAGGTCAGGTCCAGGTCGTCGTTAATAGGAACGGCGAGGTACTCAACGTACGCGAAGGATTTCTGGTCGATGGCCCACCGCTGCGACGCGGGGGAGCGATGAACGAAGCAAGGGCCCTCGCGAAAGCGTTCGAACATGCGGGCAGAAATGTGTTCCCGTCCTTTGTGGAGAATTATTCTCGACAGTCGGCGACGGAACAGTCTCGCTTCGCCAATCCCCTCGATGTAAATCTCGAGGAAGTACTCTCAGAACAGGTCGTCGTGAGAGTGGCCGATGATAGCCGGTTAGCCTGGCACGTCTTTGCGGAAGTCGGGCCGGAAGAGTGGTACGAAATTCTACTCGACGCTTACACAGGCGAGCTGCTGTTTCGTCACAACCTTTATGTCCATCAAGCGCAAGGCACGGTTTACACCGAAGCGCCTGACAAAGGCGCGCGCCAACTCATTTCATTAGTCGGAAACACCACCATCAACACGGCGGCCGGCTGGCTGGGAACTTCGACCGTAACCACCGGCAACAACGTCGAGGCCTACCTTGATAGAGATGCCAACAACGCACCGGACAATACCACCGGTTCCGGGCTCTCGATTGGTCACGCATCAGCAGCTAACCAGAATTTTACTTTTCCATTCGACACTACAGTCGATCCGAGGACGCAGCAGGCCGCTGTTGTGACGAATCTTTTTTACTACAACAACATCATGCACGACTTCTCCTACAACCTTGGCTTTACGGAGACAGCGCGCAACTTCCAAATAAACAACTTCGGTCGTGGCGGTACCGGAAACGACTCGGTTCGAGCGGAAGCACAGGATGGCTCGGGAACAAACAATGCCAACTTTGCGACACCGCCCGACGGTTCGCGTCCACGCATGCAACAGTATCTGTTTACCTCGCCGACTCCTGACCGCGACAGCTCGATCGACGGCGATGTTGTGTTCCATGAATACGGACACGGCATTTCCAACCGGCTGATTGGCAACGGCAGTGGCGGCTTGAGCGGTACACAATCAGGCGCAATGGGCGAAGGTTGGTCTGACTACTGGGCCATCACCATCAACAACGATGGTGCTGTTGGCGAGTACGTCACCAATAATCCGAACGGCATTCGGCGTGCGGCTTATACCGTTCCCGCCGCAACCGTGCACGACTCCTACGCCGACGTCGGGGCTGGAGGTTTCCAGGTTCATCGAGACGGCGAAGTCTGGGCCGCAACTCTCTGGGATCTGCGAACGCAGCTTGGCGCTGCCATAACAGACCGGATTGTACTCAACGGGATGAAGTTCACACCTACTCGTCCATCGTTCCTGAATGCACGCGACGGCATTCTTCAGGCCGATCAAAACCTGAATGGCGGCGCAAACCGCTGCGCAATCTGGACGGTGTTTGCACGTCACGGTATGGGCGTGTCGGCGGTGGGTAACGATGGCACAACCCATACTGCCGCGACTAACCTACCCGCGGATTGTGGAGGCGCTTGTTCCTTCTCAATCAATCCAACCAGCGCGAGCTTCGCGGCGGCGGGTGGATCGGCGAGTGTGACGGTGACTACGACGGCCGGTTGCAATTGGACCGCTGCGAGCAACAGCTCGTTCGTCACGGTCACGTCCGGCGCTAGTGGTTCGGGTAACGGAATATTGAGCTACTCTGTTGCCGCAAACACTTCGTCGCTTTCTAGGAGCGGTTCATTAACGATTGCAGGTTTGACGCACAGTGTTTCACAGGCCGGCACTGGAGGAAGCGGGTGTGCAAACTCGATCGTTAACCCTGGCTTCGAAACTGGAACAACGCCGTGGACATTCAGTGGGCAGGTAAGCCGCAGCACGGGAACGTTCCCACACAGCGGAACAGCCTATGCGATCCTTAACGGAGTGAATAGTTCGAGTGGGACTCTGTTCCAAACGGTAACTGTTCAGAGTGGCTGTTCGAACCTGCAGTTCTGGTTGAACATTACAACCAGCGAGGCAGCGGGAGCAGCAGTTTTCGATCGTCTCTTCATTGAAGTACGAAGTACGACGGGGACGTTGCTCGCCACGCTTGCGACGTTTAGTAATCAGAATAGCGGCACGGCGGGAGTTTACGTCCTGAGAGGACCATTCAATCTCAGTTCGTTCGCCGGACAGACAGTGCGGATTCAATTCCGCGGCACGAACGACGTCACGTTGCCGACGAGTTTCAGAGTTGACGACGTGTCACTGCAGTAACACGGTTTGGATCAATCGAGAGCGGAGACGTTTTCAACGTCTCCGCTCTCTTATGTCGCGCATCGCCGAGCGCACCTCCTTGGAGTGCGGTGCCTTGGCACCGCTTTGGCCAAAGCGGCAGCAAGCTGCCGCACTCCAAGGCGGCGCTCGATTCAAACTGAACCAATTGGCTGAAGGGGCTCGGAATCGAAGAGGCGGCAGCGGATAACTAACCTCACTCTTTCAACACAACCGAAAATAATTGTGCTATGGTGCGGGCACGCCTCCAAAAAAGAAGCGGGCCGACTTGTGGTTGCACACGAAGCCAGCCCTAAACCATCAACCTTTGACAAGAAAGGCTGACGATTATGTCTACGCATGTTAGCGCAACAGCGCTTGAAGAAACACCTCACGAAACAGAAACAACTCAAATCACAATCAGCGATGCTCTCCGCCATCGCGCGCACTCAGTCATAAACGACAGAGAAACCGATCCACAGTGGAGATCCATTGTCCGTTACGCTTTGGAGATTAATGATCCCTGGCTCGCCGACGTCGTACGGCGCGCCGAGGCGGGAGAAAAGATCATTGACTCATTCGACTTCTCACTGGAGCCCCAATCCAACGATGATGATCGCGGCACGAACGATGTCACGTTGCCCACGTCATTCAGAGTTGACGACGTGTCACTGCAGTAACGCGCTTTAGATCGAATGCATTCGAGGGCGGAGGCGTTTTTAACGTCTCCGCTCCGATTGCTTCGATGATTTCTTTGTCCCTTTGCTTGTCTTTTTCGTGGACTGACCAACACCCGCTGCTTTGCTTCCGGCTTCTGCTGCTCCTACCATAGCGCCCGCCGCCGCCCCTGTGACAGCTCCCGTCAAAACTTCGCCCGCAACCTTTTTCGCTTTGCTCAGGATGCCGGGCGAACGCGAGCTACCTGACTTCTTGCGCCCTCGCTTCTTAGTTGATGCTGACGAAGTTGATTTCTTCGCGGCCGATCGCTTCTTTGTACTTTTTTTAGTTGCCATACACTTCCTGCTTTCTTGCGACGTGAATGATTTTCGCTCACCTGGACCACCGTCCCGGCCCAGCGGCAAAGGGTGTGCCGCCAAAATTCGAAAGAGCGCCGCGTAGCTCTTACTATTCACCCACCTCTCGCCGGGAGAAAAGATCATCGACTCAACCGACTTCTCACTCGAGCCACAATCCAACGATGATGATCGCGGGACGAACGACGTCACGTTGCCAACGTCATTTCAGAGTTGACGACGTGTCACTGCAGTAACGTGTTTAGGTCGAACGCAAATCCAGAGCGGAGGCGTTACAACGTCTCCGCTTTTCTGCGCTCGCCAGCAACAATTTAATTGACTCCCTAGCGATTTCAGCCGAGAATACCGGGCGTTCCAGACACCTGCCCAAGCGGGCGCTGAGTTACTTCCAACCCAGAGGCCCTCTCTCACCAGGTTGTCAGTAAGAACTTCCCAATCTTCACCCTCGGTTTGAGAGTTTAAGGAGTCCCAGTTTTCTTCTTCCCGGAACCCTCTCACCTGCAAGTTAGTTCGGAGTTAAAAATGATTTCACTCACTCCTCGCTTCTCCCGCATCAATCATGCTGCTTTTATGCTCGGGATTGTTTGTCTGACCACAATGTTGGCAGGCATGATCTTTGTCGCGGCACGCAGTGACAATCGCGAGTCATCGATGGCCCATTCCGCCACAACTGCCGTCACATCGGAGATGGATGCGTCGACGAAAGCCGGAATTGCCGAACGTTTCGGCGAGTTACCGCTCAGCTTTGAGATCAATACGGGCTCGACTGACCACGCAGTCAAATTCCTCTCGCACGGCCCCGGTTATGATCTCTTTCTCACTGCCACCGAAGCTGTGCTTAGCCTGCAAAAGCCTCAAGCGCTAACCGATGCACGGGTCCGCGAACGTTCAGTATTGCGACTAAAGATGATTGGCGCCAACGCCGCTCCACGTCTGGAAGGCGAGGACGAACTGCCGGGAAAAGTGAATTACTTCACCGGCAACGATCCAGCGAAATGGCGCCGCAACATTCCGACATATCGCAAGGTCCGCTACACAAATGTCTATCCCGGAATTGACGTCGTGTATTACGGAAACCGGCGAGAGCTCGAGTACGACTTTATAGTGGCTGCGGGCGCCAATCCAAAACTCATAAAGTTTAGAGTTGAAGGCGCAAAGCGCATTAGCCTGGACCAGCAGGGCAATTTGCTACTCGCTTTGAAAGATGGTGAAGTTCGATTAAACAAGCCATTCATCTATCAGCTTACCGATGAGGGCAATCGGCGCGAAGTAAAGGGCTCGTATGTAATTAATCGGAATGAAATCAGGTTCAACGTGCGCGGCGTTGATTCCAGCAAGTCCCTTGTGATCGATCCGGTACTTTCATACTCAACTTTTTTAGGTGGCACCGGCAACGATCAAGCTTTTGGCATCGCGGTCGACGCGCAGGGAAGCGCATACGTCACGGGCAGAACTGATTCTGTCGCATTCCCCACCACGCCCGGAGCTTTCAAAACCAATACTGTTGGCGCATTTGTCACCAAGCTCGATCCGACAGGCAGTAGTCTGATCTATTCGACATTCCTCAGTGGCACAGAGCCGGGTGTTGTTACCACCGGCAGTTCTTTTACCGTTGCAAATGCCATTGCGGTGGACACGTCGGGGAACGCTCACGTCACTGGTCTGACGACTGCTTCAGACTTTCCTGTTTTAAATCCCTTAAAGACAAGCGGAGTTTTTTTCAAGACTACTAATGCCGGTTCAAGCTGGAACAATAACAATACCGGCCTGACTCAATCGCTGAACGCTCTGGCGGTTGCTCCCGGTAATCCAAACATAATCTATGCGGGAAATTCCAGCGGCTTTTATCGCAGCATCGATGCCGGCGCGTCCTGGACTAAGACCTCGCCAGGCCTGCAGTCAGTAGATTCAATAGCGATAGATCCGACAAACTCTTCAGTCGTTTACGCCGGAGCCACTGGTCTATTCAAGACAACCGATGGCGGGAACAACTGGACCACACTCAACATACCTGCGAACGACGCCCGCGTCGGTACAATTGTGTTTGATCCTGCAACGCCTTCTACGATCTATGCCGGTTCGAACGCTGGAGTGTTCAGGAGTACGGACAGTGGCAGCACCTGGACCACGCTCAATAACTTCGGCGCGCCTAATGCTCCGTTCGTTACCTCACTCGCGATCGATCCTACAGCTCCAGCAACAATCTATGCCGGCACCTCGGGCAGCGGTCTCTTTAAAACCACGAACGGCGGAAACAGTTGGACGCCGATAAATAACGGCATCACCACTGGTTTTGGAGGTAATCCCGCCGTCGTAGACGACATCGTAATCGATAGTTCTAATTCATCCACGCTCTACATAAATGTGGTGGGGAAAATCAATCAGAGTACCAACGGTGGGAACTCGTGGGCCCAGGTGAACAACAGCGCCGTGCTTGGCGGCATAAACGCCATGGTGGGAGACCGGACGAATCCTTCCACGCTTTACGTGGGAACTGTCGGCGGCGGTGTCATCAAGACTACAGACGGAGGAACATCCTGGACGAAGGTAAACAACGGTCTGTGGACTGGGATCATTCGCGTGCTTGTCGCCGATCCGTCTAATTCAGCGACGCTGTATGCCGGCGGCAGCGACGTGGTTCTCACCACGGATGCCTTTGCCGTCAAACTGAATTCCTCGGGATCCGGCTTGTTGTTTTCGACCTATCTAGGAGGGAGTGGCGACGATGCCGGCAACGGCATTGCAGTCGACGGCAGTGGAAACATCTACGTCGCCGGCAACACTAAATCCCCAAACTTTCCCACTGTTAATGCATTTCAATCGACTCCGAGTCAGACTGAGTCGGGTGGAAACGCATTTGTCACCAAGCTGAATCCAGCAGTTCCGTCCTATCTTTTTTCGACTTACCTGGGCGGCAGTGCGAAGGACGAGGCGAACAGCATCGCGATAGATCCGGGCTCAAACGTTTACGTCACCGGCAACACTGTTTCCACCGACTTCCCCACTGCAAATGCTTTCCAGGCAACAATCGGCGACGCGTTTGTCGGCGATGCCTTTGTCACAAAATTCAATAGCAGCGGATCGTTAGGTTATTCGACGTATCTCGGTGGCAATAGTCCTGATAATGGTTTTGGAATCGCGGTTGACGTTTCCGGAAATGCTTATGTTACCGGCGTTACTTCTTCAACGAACTTCCCCACAGCTAATCCGATTCAGACGGCTAACGATTTAAGCACCGGAGCCAGCGACGCCTTTGTGACGAAGCTCAACAGTCAGGGTTCAGTCCTTGTTTATTCGACCTATCTGGGCGGAGCGAACCACGACGTTGCTCGCGGAATAGCTGTTGACCTGACCGGCAACGCGTATGTCACCGGATTTACAGGCTCGTTGAATTTCCCGCTCGTCGAAGGCGCGCTACGCACACGAAGTTCCGTGTTTAAGAGTGTCGACGGCGCGACAAACTGGAGCAATGATAATTACGGTTTGAAGTTTCCAGTCACGCACCTGGTGGTTCACCCGACGCAACCCTTGACCCTCTACGCCGGAACGGGAAATGGCGTGTTCCGAAGCACCGACGGCGGTAAAACCTGGACAGCAATCAATAATGGTCTAACTGCCTTTTTTGTCGCGGTATTAATCATCGATCCGCTGACTCCCACTACGCTTTATGTCGCCACCCTCGATAGCCTTAATGGTGGCGTCCCTGGCGTCTACAAAAGTACAGATGGCGGGAATAGCTGGAACCTGCGCAGCAACGGAATAACGAACACGAACCTGCGTAGTCTCGCGATCGACCCTGTGACGCCAACAACGCTATACGCCGGCGCTTTCAATGGTCCAATCTTCAAAACGACGAACGGAGGAGATAACTGGATTCCGGGTGCAATTGGCCCGCCTTTCATTCCACTCTCCCTCGCAGTCGATCCGCACACTCCAACGAGAATCTTTGCCGCTGACAGGACCGAAAGTGGAGTTTTTCGGAGCATCAACTCGGGAGCAACGTGGCAGTCCGTTCTACCTCAAGCAGAGGATGAGGGTATCTGGGTTGGTGTCAGTCCGCTCACGCCAGGACTGGTGTACGCGACTTTCAGCGACGGTGGTCTCTTTAAAAGTGTCGATGGCGGCGATAACTGGACCTTCGTGCGGGCCGGCAGAGGAAAAATTGTTTTTGATCCGGTAAGCGCGTCCACACTTTACTTCTTGTCGAGCACAGAAGGAGTGCTTAAGAGTTCAGATAACGGGCAAACCTGGATTCCGGCGAATAATGGTCTGCCTGTTAAGAACGCGATAGACCTTGCGATTAATCCTCTCCGAACGTCGACCTTATACCTGGCCACAGCGTTGACGCATGATGAGGATGCTTTTGTTACGAAGATCAATCCGGGCGGCAGCGCCTTCACTTACTCAACCCTCGTCGGCGGCACACAGGCGCCGAATGATTCGCTGAACATGAACGACGAAGCTTTCGCGATCGCTGTCGACCCGGCTGGTAATGCCTACATAACCGGGTTCGCAAGATCTCAGGATTTTCCCACCACTGCGAATGCGTATCAGTCTGTGAATCTCGGCGGGTTCTCCGATACCTTCATATCGAAACTGACCATGTCGCACATCATTCGTGGTCACGTATTGGACGGAGGTGGCGCACCGGTGAATGGAGCTGAAGTTGTTTCGAGTGATGGTGCGTCGTTACGGTCCATAATCACTGAAGCAGATGGTGCTTACGAGTTTTCACACCTGCGCGAAGGCGGAAGCTTTACCGTAAGTGCGTCCAAGCCTCACTTCATTATGGCGCCTGCAAGTCAGAACTTCAGCAATCTCAGCGGCAATCAGGTTTTGAACTTTACCGCCACCGCCACTAACGCGCCTTTCTTTACGATCAGCGGTAAGGTAATCGAAAGCACCGTGGGATTCGCCGGTATTGTCGTGTCGCTGCAAGGATCTCAGGTTGGAACAAGGACCACTGACTCGAGCGGAAACTATTCATTTGAAGTTGCCGGCGGCGGCAATTACACAGTAACGCCTTCGGGCATGGGGTTCGATTTTGATCCACCGAGCCGAACCTTCAACAATTTGAGCGCGTCGCAAACTGCGAACTTCACAGCCGTGCGTCAGAATATTATCGTGACGAACGCTGACAATCACGGAGCCGGCTCCTTGCGCGACGCCATCGTCAACGCCAATAACAAGCTCGGTACAGACATTATTGTCTTTAATATTCCGGGTGCGGGTGTGAAGGTGATCAACCTGCTAACGCCGTTGCCGGAGATTACAGAGTCCGTCGTAATCGACGGTTCCACTCAAGCCGGACACGCGGGCGCGCCACTCATTGAACTTAACGGCGAGGCCTTAAGTTTCCAGGATGGTTTGGTTATTACCGCTGGAGGCACCTCAATACGCAGTCTTGCGATTGGCGGTTTCGGCGGCTCTGGAATCGTGCTCCGCTCGTGCAACAACAATCATATTCAAGGCAACTACATCGGTGTTGATGCAAGCGGAAGTTCACGTCGCGGAAACAGAACAGGAATACTACTCTCCAACTCGTCAAATAACGTGATTGGTGGGTTAGTGCGCAATGTGATATCCGGAAATGAAACGAACGGGATCGAAGTCTTCGGCAGCAACAACGTTATCCAGGGAAACTTCATAGGGACTAACGCTTCGGGAACAGGCGCGATCTCCAACCGTGACCAGGGCGTGGCTATTTTAAGTCCATCATCCACGAATAATTTGATTGGAGGTGACTCGATTGGAAAGGGCAATCTGATCTCAGGAAACTCGAGAGGCATCTCCATCGAGGGGCCGGGGAATATCATTCAAGGTAATTTAATCGGAACGGATATTACCGGCGCCACAAACCTTCGTAACGGCGTCGGGATCCAGGCGCTATTTGAGAACACACTGATAGGTGGTCTAACACCCGGAGCTGGAAATGTTATTTCGGGCAATGACACCGGTGTCGTTTTCGGAGGTGAGGGAAGCAAGCTGCAAGGCAATTTTATCGGCACCGATATCAGCGGTACGGCTGCGATAGGAAACACCTTTGATGGTGTTGTTGCGAGTAATGGCGCATTGCTCGGCGGAACTGTTGCCGGGGCGCGAAACGTGATTGCCGGAAATCAACAGTCAAACATTTTATTGGACCTCAACGGTTCCGGACAGGGCGTTACCGTGCAAGGCAACTATATCGGCACCGACGTGACCGGCAATCGAGCTATTTCAGCCTTCACGACCGGTTCAGGTATCCAGATTTCCGGTTCGAGTAACGTGGTCGGGGGCCTGGTCCCAGCGGCGCAAAATGTAATTTCCGGTAATGTTGTCGGCATACGATTCAGAAGCTCGAACGTAGGTTCACCACAGGAAAATGTTATCCGGGGAAATCTCATCGGATTGAATGCTGCCGGCACGGCGCCCGTACCTAACACGCAGGGAGGCATCGAGTTCTCTGATGGATCGAATAACTTAGTGGGCGGCACACAAAGCGGTGCTGCCAATAAGATCGCCTTCAACGGCAAGCACGGCGTGGTGGTTCTCTCCAGGAGTTTTCAGAATTCGATTCGCGGCAACTCAATTTTTTCCAACGACGGTTTGGGAATCGATCTCGGTGATGAAATTGGCGTGACTGCAAACGACGCTACCGATTTGGATGCCGGCGCAAACAAGCTACAGAACTTCCCCGTGTTGACTTCGGTGACGTCGAATAGTAACAGCACGACGATTCAGGGAAGCTTGAAGTCGACTCCAAACACCGCCTTCCAGATTGATTTCTACTCGAGCGCTGCTTTGGATCCGTCAGAGCATGGAGAGGGCGCACTCTTCTTTAACACGACCTCTATTTCTACTAACAGTAACGGGGACGCAACGATCAACGTAACTTTTCCTATGCCATTGGGGACGGGTCGAGTGGTGACGGCGACTGCTACCGATCCGAATGGGAACACATCGGAGTTTTCGGCAGGCGACGTCACCCGCGCTGCGGGAAATCTTCAGTTCAGTGTGGGTTCGATTCAGATAATCGAAGACCTGGGCGTGTTGAACTTAACTGTTCTGCGCAAGGGCGGCAGCACGGGTAGTTTGACGGTCGACTTTGCAACTATCGATGGCGAGGCGACGGCCGGACAGGACTACACGGCCACATCCGGCACGCTCACTTTCAATGCCGGTGAAACAAGCAAGAATATTCAGATTCCCATTCTCGATGATGCTGTCACCGAAAGCTTCGAGATCTTTAGGGTCGCATTGCGTAACCCTTCCAATGTTGAAGCTCTGGGAGTGCCTAACATACTCACTGTAACTCTCCTGGATCGTAGTGCCGTTCCGATCATCTCGCGGCAGGGCGTTACCTCTGTTGTTGAAGGCCACACAGGCACTACTACGGAAGCGGTATTCACGTACACTCTTTCAGCCGCGACCGGACGATTGGTCACCGCTAACTATGCTACGGCGAATCTTACTGCGTTTGGCAGCACCTCCTGCAGTAACTCAGGCACAGACTATGAAACCGTATCGGGTACGATCTCGTTTCAACCCGGCAACACGTCCGTCTCTGTGCCGGTAAAGGTCTGCGGTGATACCAGTGCGGAAGCGAATGAACTATTTCGCCTTACTCTTTCAAATCCGTCCAACGCAATATTGTTCGGCCAATCTCTCGGCACGATTGTCGATGACGACGAGCTGGAACTGCTGCTCGAGGAGTCGGAAAAGTTAGTTGGGCAGGCAGCAGCTCTCGATGCACTTCTTTTGCTCCGAGATCCGTTCAGGGTTGTAGGTATTCCGGAATGGTTTCCGACCGGCTCCGACCGGAATACCCGCGTGATGTTTTTCGTCAGGGGTCTGCAACTAAACCCCGGGGAGTCTGCGTCCGCGGTTATCGTTCGGTTGACAGTGAATAATCAAGTCTTCGACGTGCCTGCGGAGGATGTGCGTTCCGTGCCCAATGTCGACTTCACGCAGTTGGTAATCAGGTTACCGGACGATCTGCCTGACGCCATCTACACGGTGACCGTCAGGGCACATTCACGGACCAGCAACGCCGGTAAGATTACAATTGGACCACGCGTCAAGAGTGACTGATTCCTGTGTCTCTGGTGTTCCGGCGCGATCATTTTCGCTTTAGAAAGCGCAGGTTCCGACTGCGCGCGTTACCGTTAACGATAAAGCCGATTACGCGTCCCTCCCGGTCACGCTGGAACTCCACCGAACTCAGGAATGCCACCTGTGAGCCGAAGTCGTCCCGCCATAGCTGTGTCAGCGGTATCGTGCCGTGGCGCCGGTGCTGCATTTCGAGTGAGTCCTTTTTAGACGTGACGCGGTAGAAGGTTGCGAGTTCTACGCTCTCATACTCGCCATCATACTCCTGCATCTGTTCAGGACCAGGCGATTGCGTTTCCTCGACTCTCTGGCCGCGTTTGCCTCGATATTCGATAGACTCGACGTGTCCTTTCGCGTCTCGCTGGAAAATGATCTTTGCACCGCCGGCGCCCGCCGAGAACTCCCGCTCGGATCTTGGCGACATTACCAACGGCTGTTCCCGTGTTGCCTCCGCAGTGAGCTTCGTGCCCTCCAACCGGATTCTTATGTAAGAGCCGGGTCCCAGCCGGTAGAGGCCCGCGTAATCGCGGAGCACTGAGGGCAGCACCTCGGCGAATCGGACATGTTCCTCCTGAGTCGCGACAGGAGCGAGTTCCTTCTCGAGGTATATCTCAGTGATTTTCGAAGCGGCATCCACGACGTTAACCGAGCTGCTGTTGGCGAGTACCGCGATCCCGAACTTCTGTCCGGGGAAATACAGGACGAGGGAACTGAATCCTGCCCAGCCTCCGTCGTGGTAGATCGTCGGCAACCCGCGGTGGTTTCCGTGTATGAGACCAAATGCGTAGTCGATCTTTTTTCCGTCGTTCAGTGTCCCTCGTGTCCGCGCCAGCGACATCGCCGCGGCACTGCCGACTCGCGTCTGGTCGAAGTTGATCATCCAGAGCGCGAGGTCGTTTACGGTGCTGAACAGCGAGCTTGAGCCAAACGCCGTGAGGCTGTTCGGTATGTGATGATACTTTCCGTCCGACCCGGCCGCGTAGCCGAATGCGCGATCGCTGATAACCTCCGTGTAGTGTTCGCGGAAGTGTGTGTTAGTCATCCTCAACGGACGAAAGAGATCCGCGTCGGTCCATTTTCGGAGTGAGCGGCCCGTCACGCGCCGGATCATCTCGGCGAGCAGGTTGTAGTTTGTGTTCGAGTACGAATACTCCGTACCGGGGACGAACATCGGCTCGCTCTGGTTATAGGCCAGCGTCAGAATCTGGTTGAAAGTGATGGAGTCGTCCAAGCGCCAGCCACCGACAAGCAGCGCGCCCGGCCAGTCGCGGATGCCGCTCGTGTGGTGTACGAGATGAGCAATCGTAACGCGGTGATCGAAGTCCGGAAGTTCGGGGATGTAGGTCCTGATGTCATCACTCAGCCTTATCTTTCCTTCCGAAGCCAGCATCGCCACCGCAAACCCAGTGAACTGCTTGGACACGGAAGCGACGTCGAAGATGGTCGCTGGCGTAATGGGCACACGGTGCTCGATGTTGGCGAGCCCGTATCCTTTCCGCAGGATCACCTTTCCGTCACGCACGACCGCCAGAGCGAGGCCTGGGCCAGGCTCGCGAACGACTTTCGCGAAAAGCGCATCGACTCGGCCGGCGGACTCATCCGGCAGTTGTTGCGTGGGTGGAGCTGCGCTGCAGAGGTGAGAGGCGAATAGTAAGACGGCCGTCGCCAGCGCCAGAGTTAATCCACTCGACCTCTCATTCATCATCTCTCCTTATCGTCGCGCGCCCTCTTATTCATAGCGCAGAGCTATCACAGGATCGATCCTGGTGGCTCGGCGAGCAGGGACGTAGCTCGCCAGCGTGGCTGCAGCGACGAGCACGAGCGGGATGGCGACGAACGTCGCCGGATCCGTCGCGGTGATGCCGAACAGCAGGCTCTCCATTACGCGGCTCAAAACAAAGGCAGCGGCAAGCCCGATCACGACGCCGATGAGTGTCAGCTTTAATCCGTGCCCGACGATCAGGATCAGCAGGCTACGAGTCCCGGCGCCCAGGGCCATGCGCACACCGATCTCGTGCTTACGTTGGGCCACGGTATAGCTCATGACGCCGTAAATGCCCACTGTCCCCAGCAGCATCGCAACGGCCGCGAAGGCGCCGAGCAACATCATGCTGAAGCGCTGCTGCTCGATTGACTCGGCGAAGATCTGGTCCATGGAGCGGATGTCAGAGACCGGCTGATCTTTATCTATCTCCCACACGGCTTCGCGCACCGCGCCCGCCAGACTCATCGGGTCAATGTCAGTGCTCACGACAAGGTGGCCCGGCACAAAGAACGACGGCTGCACACTCGGCAGATACATCTGGAGCCTTGGCTCTGCGGTCAGCTCAAACTGCCGCACGTCCTCTGCCACGCCGATCACTGTTATCCAAGGCTCGCCGGAGTCGGCTCTGCCCGGTTTGAGGCGCTTGCCCAACGGGTCTTCGTCCGGCCAGAGGCGGCGGGCGGTAGTCTCGCTGATGATCGCCACCGGCGCCGAGTCGGCTCTGTCCTGCTGATCGTCGAAGTGTCTGCCGCGCAGCAGTTCGATACCCATGGTGTTGAGATAGTGAAAACTGACGACTCGAGTTACCACGTCCGGCATCTCTTGCGCGCCTGGATCAGGTTGGCCCTCAACGCTGATCCCGAAAGTGTCACCTTGCAGCGTGAGGGGAATCCAGTTCGTAACGGCCGCCGAACGCACGCCGGGCACCGCCGTCACGCGGCTCAACAGTTCCTCGTAAAAAGCGGTGCGTCTTGCGTGATCGGGGTACTTCAGCCTGGGGAGCGCAATCCTCATCGTCAAGAGATTGTCCGTGCGGAAGCCCGGATCCACGCTGCGCAGACGCACGAAGCTATGAATCAGCAGCCCCGCACCGATCAGCAGAACGAGCGAGACGGCGACCTCGCCTATAACGAGCAGGTTGCGGATGTGGTTACCGTGCCGGCCGGCCGAAGAGTCTCTGCCACCTTCTTTCAGTGCGTCGTTCAAATCAAACCGGGAGGCCTGTAGCGCCGGAGCCAGGCCGAATATCAGTCCCGTCAACAGGGAGACGCCCAGGGTGAACGCGAGCACGTTGGCGTCAACGCTTACCGCCGTAACCTGAGAGAAGTTGTCGGGCATAAACGCCTTCAGCAGATTGACGCCGCAGACGGCGACCAACAACCCGACGGCGCCGCCCATCGCCGACAGGAGGAGACTCTCCGTCATTAATTGTCGGACCAGGCGCCAACGCCTGGCGCCGAGTGCAAGACGCACCGCGATCTCTTTGTGTCTGACCGCTGCGCGCGCCAGCAGCAGGTTTGCGACGTTCGCGCACGCGACGAGCAGCACGAATCCGACGGCCCCGAGCAGGATGAGTAATGCTGGTTTAATGTCGCCTACGAGTTGTTCGTGCAAGGGGATAATGACAGAGCCTTTTGTCTTAACGACGTCCGGATACTGCTGCTGCAGACGTGCGGTGATGGCATCCATCTCCGCCTCCGCCTGCTCGCGCGTGACGCCGGGTTTCAGGCGTGCGATCACCTCGAAGGAGTTGTTTCCACGGTTGGCGGCCTGTTCGGGCCCGAACGCGATGGGTACCCACAACTGATCGTCGCGACTGGGAAACTGGAACCACGGCGGCATGACGCCGACAACCTCGTGTGTCTCGCCGCTTAGAGTGAGGTGCTTTCCTATGATGTCGGACTGTCCACCGAAGCGGCGCTGCCACAGGCTGTGACTGAGGATAACGACGCGGTTCGCGCCCGGACTGTCCTCCTGCGCCGAGAACCTCCGGCCAACCTTCGGCTCCACGCCGAGCAGCGGAAAAAAGTTGGCCGAGACGCGGCGCCCGTCTAACCTTTCCGGCTCGCCAAACCCGGTGAGGTTGAAAGTCACGCGCCCTATCACGGCCATGTTTGTAAAGACCTGGTTTTGATCTCGCCAATCGATGTAGTTTGCAGCCGAGGCCGAATTGATGGGGAACCCTTGCGGAGTGCCCTCCTCCCAGACCATCACAAGCTGGTCGGGATCCTTGTAAGGCAGCGGCCGCAGCAGAACCGTATTGACTACGGAGAAGATGGCGCTGTTGGCGCCAATGCCTAACGCCAGAGCTACGACAGCTACCGCGGTGAATCCACGATTTCTTGCCAGCATTCGCAGCACCGTAACGCAGGTCCTGCCACAGCATTTCGATCGACCTGAACCCCCACACGGCGCGGCTGTCCTCCTGAGACAAAGCGACGTTGCCGAAGACCCGGAGCGCCGCGTAGCGGGCCTCCTCACGTGACATTCCAGCCGCCACGTTCTGTTCGATCTCGAACTCCAGATGCGTGCGGATCTCCTCGGCCAATTCCTTTTCCGCGCGCCGCCTGTCGATCCTCCGCGCGACGTACTTCAACTCCTGCCACCAACCCATATGCTTACCCTTCCTCCGTGGCCGGTTTCAGAATCTTGCCGATCGCGCCGGCGAGGCGCTCCCACTTCGTCGTCTCGAGAGCGAGTTGTTTGCGCCCGGCGGCTGTCAGGCGATAGTACTTTGCGCGACGGTTGTTTTCGGACGTGCCCCACTTGGCCGTTATCCAGCCATGACGCTCGAGACGCTGTAGCGCCGGGTACAGCGAGCCGTGATCGATCCTGAGGACGTCGCCCGAACTCTGCTGGATCCGATGTGCGATGCTGTGGCCGTGTGTTGGACCAAAGAGCAACGTGCGCAGGATGAGCAAGTCGAGCGTGCCCTGCAACAGGTCTACCTGGTCCTGGCTATCGGGATCTTTCGTCACTGATCTAAACACACCTCGCTTTGGTAGAATGTCTACCACAAGTATCGGAGTGGCTTAGGTAGAATGTCAAGGGGAAGGCGGCGCACGGTGAGCGATGAGGTGATGCCGTCAGCGCTTTCGCACTTCAACGTGCCTCTCGAAGGCAAGGTTGAAATATAGCTCTCCTGGTTTCCATTTCCAAAAAAAAATCGTTGCGCTTTCTTTCAAGTTAAGTATAATCCGGCCTGTCGCTCATACTTAAAGAAACTCAAAAGCTCAACTCCCACAAAAAAACTATCGTTTCCTTAACCTCGGACGGGACGTCCAGGTTGTCAGAGGATTAGTCGCCAGTTGGAGCGATCCGAGCAAGAGGAAACCTTTCCTTACAAGTAGGGAAAGCCAGGGAGAGTCCGCGCCTCCGGCCGATTGCAGGCCCGCTTCCTGGCAGTAGTCGTTAACGACTACTGGCGCAAACTCACAACCAAGAGATGGGACTTTTTTTCACGGAAGTTTATTGTGCTTTCATCTGATTGGTAATCCGAGCCGTCACCTCCCGGGCACACTCAACCTCAACACCCACAACCATTCCTTTAACCTTTCGAGAGGAGTTCGTTCACATGTCAGAGAAAGACCAAACTACACCTATGGTCCCAGCCGATGCTGAAACCAAAGCCTTGCAAGATGAGAAAAAACTGTCGTCCAACCGGCGACAATTTGTTACCGGCGCTGCCACCGCCTTAGGAGCAGGCCTTATTCTCAACGCGACCGCGAGTGAAGCCCTCGCGCAGACTGCGGTCCAACGGCAGATCATTTCCTTCAAACTTACAAAGACAGATTTGGCAAGTATTGGCGAGGTGGTAACGAGATTACAGGTAACAGCGTCGGGCGTGCGATCCTACTCAGCCAGGTGCTTTTACTATACGGAACCATAGCTTCAATCCTGATAGCCCTGGTGCCTTCACGATCCGAAATCACAACTTCAATACCCAAAGTCCTGGCGCTTACACGATCCGAAACTATCAGTTTTCGGTCTGAGTAAGAGTTAGTTTCAGCAAGTTATCAGCTTTGTCCGGCAAGGGCCTCTTTGGGCTCTTGCCCGACAGAGTGTTCGTCACAACTCTGCTGAGATGAATCCGGACTTTTGTTGCTCCAGAGCGCTTTGGAGCGTGCTGAATTTCGTGATCAGGTACACAGCTTTTATCAAAAGCATTCCCTTAGTAAGAATTGAGGTTGCGATATGGAAACGTTAGCTGACATCGTCGTCGAGAACCTTCGTGCTATTGGTCTACCACGACATCCAACCTACGAAGACATCTTAAGTCATGCCGTTATTTCGGCGCCGCCTCCGTTCGCGGAGAATTGGTTCGGCCGCCGATACTTCGAATTAGCCAGAAAAGCGGAATGGTTTGCAAACTCATTAATCGCCAATGCCGCTCTCGAAGGATATGGCGCCACGCAGATTTGGAAATTCTCCAACAAGATTGAAAACGAATCCTATGCCTCAGCCGTAAGGAAACATGCTCTTGACGAGTCGCGGCATTCGACCATCTTTGTCACCATGTTGAAGCTGGTGTTTCCCGGAGCCCACATCGACTCTGATACTGCTAAGACCATAGACCAACTCCAGCCGCACTACTCAGCAAAGAGCCATCCTCCCATAGAAAAATCACCTGATGGTGAGGTGTATTGTGGCGAGAGGTTGTTGCATGAATTAATCCAGGTCCATATCACCGAAATCCGTGCGTTGGTGTTACAGCACCTGTTACGACCGACGCTGTTGGCCTATAGTCCTTCGTCTTCTCGCAACCGACTGGATGCATTAAGCCGGTCACTGATACGTGACGAGGCGCGGCACATAGAGTACACGGCGGAGATATTTGAGGCCGCCGCTGCAAGCGGTCACAAAGACTTTATCGTCGAGAGCTTCGAGTCGTGCATGCGTGAATTCAATGATCTAACGATGGTTGAGTTAGCGCGCGAGAAAGTTACCATTTAGACCGGATCGTAGTTCATCCAAAAAGACATGAGCTTAGATATTTTGATTGCCCCTCACAGCAGGGAATCGTTCTTCGAAGAAGTGTGGGAAAAGCGCGCGTTGCACGTTGCCCGAAACGATCCGGATTACTTCGGATTTCTTCGCGAGGATCTAAGTGTAGAGCAGGTAATTTGGCAAACGTGCCATAGTTGGGGTGACGTGAGCCTTGCGCGTGCGCACACGAATTATCAAGCGGCGCCTTACGCGGCGCTGCCGCCCGGCGTTTCGACGATAAGAAAAGCATTGGCCGACGACTATACAGTCGTCATCAACAATGTGGAACGAAAGAGCCTCCGCGTTGCGGAGTTTTGTCGTAGTGTCGAAAAGAACTTGTATTTCAATGCAATCGTCAATCTTTACTTCACGAAGGCGAACACTCAAGGTTTAAACTATCACTATGACACAGAGGATGTGTTCATTCTTCAGCTTGAAGGAAAGAAGGAGTGGAGAATCTACGATGTGCGCGCGGACCTGCCGCTGACGGATGAGATATACCAACAACCTGACTGCGATTCGTGTTCTTTTCAGGAGTTTCAATTGTGCGCGGGGGACGTTCTGTATATACCTCGAGGTTTTGTTCATGAAGCTCATGCTTTGGACCACGATTCATTGCATCTTACGTTAACAGTGTCAGTCGTGAGATGGGCGTCGGTATTGCACAATCTCATTGACATCGCCTCACGACACGACGTCGAATTCAGGAAAGCTGTCGAGGTCGATCTATTGCGGACCAGTGAAGTGTCGCCGGCTCACTCTATCGTCAATACGCTTCTGAAAAGAATTAGCGCTGAAGAATATTTATCCCTGGCTATATCGGAGATTCAAGATCGACTACTGGCCGACAAAGCGCGTCTGCCGGCTATACGTCCTTTGAATGGGACCGCGGACGATGATGTACAAGTGGGCTCAGTGGTGGGTGTGGCGCCGGATCAGGTGCATCTGCTTAGTAGATCGCGCGAGGGCGCGCTTTTTTTGAAGTTCATCGGAGCCTCTATTGAAGTATCGGATGACCTGGAGGAGGTTATCCGGTTCGTATGTCAAAGAAAAACCTTTATCGTAGAAGAGTTACCAGGAGCATTCACCGCCGCAGAGAAAGTTGGCCTGATAAAACGACTGGTGGATTGCGGTTTCCTGACCGTATATCCAGTGCGTCACGAGTTGTTTAGAACCACCGCAGCTAATGAACTGTTGTAAATCCCTACCTACATTGAACGTGCGATAGCTTCGGTTTCTCTCTGACACGTTTCTCCCCTTTTCCTCATAACCAGGAGAAACAGTCTCGGGGAAGGCATCGCGGGACGGTTACTTCCAGAGGCGTCATACAGTGAAAAGGCGTAAACATTTTATTCAAGCTAATGAAACGTTTTTCAATCTTTAGCCATTAAATGTAGGAAGTCTTCAGCGGCAATACCATCGTTCAAAGAATTCATAAGACGCTATGACATACCTGCTCGTTCCACATTCCTCGACTCAGCCAGGCGAGGCCGTAGTATGGATTGGCGCGATCAACGAACCACGTCCCCTTTCGGGCCTCTCCTTACAATCCAACGCCGGACAACATTCCCTGGGAGGATGGACGAGCCTGGACGGCAACGGATTCACCTTCGATTATCAGAGGATCAGTATCCCCAACTTAACGCCGGGTGGGAGCTATCAGTTCCTGCTCAATTTAAATGGCGCGACAGTAGCTGATTGCCGGTTACGCACATTGCCGGATCGATTGCCCACTTTCGGTGAATCCAATTTCACCGTGTTGCTCGCGTCGTGCTTCTGCTCGGCGCAGGACACAACCGGATCGCTCGGGTGGACCTTTCATGCATTACCCGGATCCGAGCGGCCCGACATTAAGATTCTTAGTGGCGATCAGGTTTATCTTGACGATCCCGCGACGCACTTTTTAGCGCACACGCATTCTCACGGCGAGCTCTTGTCGGAGCATTTCGCAAATTATTTTCGCACCTGGACGCAGAGCGGAGTTGGAGGCGGCTTTAGCGGGTTTCTGAAAGACGGGGCAAACTACTTCAGCAGCGACGATCACGAGTTTTGGAACAATGCGCCAAGCTGGGCTTCAGTTGTTCGCGACTCGTGGACGGAGACCGGCCGCCGGAATTGGATGGACGTGGCGTTATCGCTGTACCAGGCTTTTCAAACGGACAAAACTTTCATTAGTTTTGACGTGGGGAATCTGTCGTTCTTCATCGCGGATACACGGATGAATCGGACTGTAGATCGAGCAAACTTTATGGAGCCTGCCGATCTCGCCGCATTAGGAGCATGGGTGCAGCGGTTGCAGGGACTTGGTGTCCTGGTGATCGGACAACCTATCCTGAGTGCCAAAGCAGGATGGTTCGGCAATTTAACGGACTGGAATCTTCCCGACTACAGTCAGTATGGTGACCTGGTCCGTGCCCTCAGCAGCACACAGCATTCGATCCTTATCCTTACCGGGGACGTCCACTATGGGCGCGTTGCACGTTGCCAGCTTCGCCCGGACGTGGAACTCGTGGAGGTAATTTCATCACCCACGGCCCTTGTAAACAAACTCGTCGGTGGTAAATGGAATGCAGCGCCGGAACGGTATCCAGCCTTTAACGTTTCTGGAATCTCCCATCAGGCAGTCACCACGGATACAAACTTCACGTTAACGGATAATCATTTCCTGACGCTCGCTTTCTCGGCGTTAGGACAACGCACTCGGGTGCTCATTAAGGCCTGGCCGGTGGTCAGGGACGGAGGTTCGGTTAATCCAATCTTCGTTATGGAAAGAATTCTCGGATAGGAGGCTTCTATGGTAGGAAGCAGTGTCCCCCTGGAAATCAAAAATAATGCGGAACTGAAAAGACTCACAGCGTTGGAGAACGAGTCGAATACGGCGTGGCTCGAACGCGCTTTTCAAGATGGGATTACTCGGGAAGGAAGCCTGATTCTTCTCGGTGGCAATTCAATGGCTGAATTTCGTGTGCGCGTCGCGCAATCGCATCTTCGCTTTGACCTTACCCCCAGCTACTGGTCAATGGTTGCGGTTCTAACTGAAGGTAATACCTTGTATTCAGTTCCACTGGATTCGTCGGGCGACGTTTCGGAAATTCCGCATGTCAATGCAGTGCGAGAATTCCAGTTGTCAGAGTTCGACGATGTCGCGAAGTTTCCCAATATTGCCGTTATCCAATTAACAACGACTCCCGAGAAGGTCGTTAAATACGTTCAGCCAATGAAGTTTCAACGAGGATTCATTGATCTGCCGGCGCTCGTGTTGTCATGGCTCCGTTATGTGTGGTGCGTGGGCAAACAAGGCAATCCGTTACTGGACGGAGAAGGTTTGCCCAGTGCGGTCTTTGCTGAAACACTCTTTGGTCTGGCCGGCATCGAGTTGACTCCAGGTCTGGCGACATCTTCCACATGTCCTGAAGCCATCTGGCAGGCTGCCAAGTGGTGGGCGTCTTTTTACGAAGAAACAAGCAGTATGGCCGCGCCGGTCCATGCCGCCCAGGTGATCTCGCCCCAGGGGCGCTTTGTGCTTCGTCAACCAAGTGCTGCGATTAGGAGAGACCAGTAGCAGGAAAGAGAACTCAGGACTGAAATGCTCACTAATCGTTTGGTGTTCTCCAAATGATACCTATTGCAAAACCACGGACTCGCCGGTTAACGATCGTCGCGCAGGATCCAAGCGTTATCGTCAACGGCAAAATACTGACGACTCAGGTCGATGTACCGGCTGAAGAAATTGCTCCCGGCCCACGAGGATATCGTGTCCAGGTGATTGATTACGACACCTCTTCGGGAGTTCTTTATCAGCCGATCGATTATCCCACTCTTCAGCGCGGTTCGTATGTCGATCCATTCGCACGAGACGCCGCTAAGAAAGAAAACGACTGGATACTTACCGAACCCCGCTTTCATCAACAGAACGTCTATGCGATTGTGATGAAGACATTGGCGCGCTTTGAATTCGCACTGGGCCGGCGGGTTAGCTGGGGATTTCGTGGTCATCAAATCCATATCGCTCCGCATGCGTTCGCCGATGCCAATGCGTTTTATTCAAAAGAAGATCAAGCTCTCGTTTTCGGATATTTCAAAGGCATGAGCGGTGAGATCGTGTTTACCTGCCTCTCTCATGACGTAGTGGCTCACGAAACGACGCATGCGATCCTGGATGGTTTACGCAATCGCTACACGGATCCTTCTTCACCTGAACAGGCTGGTTTCCACGAGGGCTTTGCAGACGTCGTAGCGCTCCTTTCTGTTTTCTCATTAAAGGCTATTGTCGGCACTTTACTGCAGCCGGATTTCGGTAATGGGAAGCCACCTTTGGAAGTTGATCTGATCGATTTAGACAGTCTTACACCTGAGAGATTGCAGGATTCCGTCTTACTTGGACTGGCCGATCAAATGGGCAGGGAAATGTTAGGCGTTCGGGGGGATCGGGCGGCCGCGCTGCGACGATCGGTGAAACTTCGTAACTTTGAGCCTGGAGATGTGGATAAGATCGAAGAATTCAAAGAGCCACACCGGCGCGGGGAAATTTTAGTAGCAGCGATGCTCAATGCATTTCTCTCGGTGTGGTTGGCACGCATAGAAAGACTGCAAAGAGGAAAGCAGGGGAGAAAGCTGGATCTGGAACTTGTGGTGGAGCAAGGCGCAGAGGCCGCCGATCACTTGCTGACGATGGCGATCCGAGCTCTGGACTATGCGCCACCTACGGACTTGCAGTTTTCGGATTATCTCAGTGCGTTGATCACCGCAGACAAAGAACTTGTACCTGACGACAGCAAATATCAGTACCGGAAGATGCTGCTAAGCAGCTTTGCCAGGTACGGAGTGGAACCTGCAAGTACTAATACCCCTGATGGCAGTTGGGAAGGGTGTGGCGCGCAGTTGACATACGATCGCTCGCATTTTGAGTCGATGATGAGAGATCCGGATGAGGTGTTTCGCTTCATTTGGGAAAATCGTGAGGAGTTGAAGCTACACGACCAGGCATACACCAAGGTGATCTCAGTGCGACCTTGCCTGCGAATAGGACCGGATGGATTTGCGCTGCGTGAAACGGTAGCTGAATACATTCAGATGATGACGCTACAAGCTCGGGAGCTTCAGTATTTCAATCCTCCCATTGGAAAACCCGAGGGATTAGATGCAAATCGCGAAGTCACGATTTACGGTGGAGGCGCATTGATCTTTGACGAATATGGACGGTTGAAATATCAGATCTACAACCGTGTCGATAACGCCGTAAAACAGACGCCACGATTAAAGTACCTTTGGAAATATGGCTATTTTGATGACGTAAGTGGAACGCAAAACGCTTTTGCGCGTCTGCACCTGAACCGAGCTCTGAACTTGAGAACCCGCACTGCAGAGGTTTTTTGACATGCCTGACAAGACGGAAATGGAACCTATCAGCGCAACGATCCGAGCGTATCAGGTAGGATTCGGCGACTGCATTCTGCTTACGTTCGAATATCCGAACGGCGAAAAGCGACATGTCCTTATTGACTTCGGTTCTACGGGGATGCCATCGGAAGTCGACAGTGCCGACCAGATGATGAAGGTCGCTGAAGACATCAGAGATCGATGCGAACATAAGCTGCAAATAGTGGTCGCGACTCATCGCCACAAAGATCACATTAGTGGTTTCAGAACTAAAAAAGATGGAAAGGGAACGGGAGAAATCATTGCCGCACTTCGACCGGACATGGTGATTCAGCCCTGGACGGAAGATCCGGCACTGGAGGATTCTGAACTGAACCAGGAAGCTAACGGACAGCAGACCGGCCGGGCTTTGTCCGCTCAATATTTCTCGTCCCTGAACGACATGAATTCTCTGGCCAGTACGATCACCACGGAGGTGGCCCATCTCCGTTCAGCGACATTCATGAAGGCCTTGTCAGAGGATTTAGCGGAGCAGATCCAGTTTCTTAGCGACGATAACAGTTTGCCGAATCGCTCGGCTGTCGCGAATTTAGCCGGAATGGGCAAAAACTATTATGTGAGCCATGGCGATAAGCTGGAAGTCAGTCACATTTTGCCTGGCGTGAAGATACATGTTCTCGGCCCGCCGACGCTGGAGCAACATGCAGCTATCAAAAGCCAAAAGTCGAAGGATGAGAATGAATTCTGGATGCTTCAGGGTGCGGCGGCTCGTAGTTTTTGGAAGTTGCAGGCCGCTTCTGGAGAATTGATCAGCGATTTCACGAGCGGCAACAGCCGGTTGTTTCCGGACGCGGATATATTTCAAGACTTTTTCCCCTCACATGACCGCTGGTTCATTCGTCAGTTAAGAGCTCTCAGAGGTGGGCAGCTCCTGAGCCTGGTGCGCATTTTAGACAGGGCAATGAACAACACGAGCGTCATACTGCTATTCGAATTCGGAGGAAAGAAACTGCTCTTTCCCGGCGATGCACAAATCGAGAACTGGGAATTCGCGCTAAATGAAAAAGGAGCGGCGGAATTGCTGAAAGATGTATGCGTCTACAAAGTGGGCCATCATGGGAGTCGAAATGCGACGCCCAAATCTCTCTGGAAGCAGTTTGCGCGAAAAAAAGAAAAGGGAGAAGGCGATCGGTTAGTTACGATCAATTCGACAATGAAAGGGAAGCACGGGCACAACAAGAACAACACCGAAGTCCCGCGTACAAGTTTAGTTGAAGAACTGAGACACCCTAAGTGACTATAGAACGACGGAAGAAGCGGCTGAGGCTAAAAAACTATACCTCGATATTAAAATCACTTAATAAGTTCTCACATGGATTACATGATCATCTTGTAATCTTGTTAATCCTGTAAGTCCTGTAAAAGTGAACCGTTGCCTTTTGCGGGAAAAGTCTTTTCACAGGATTACATGATTATCAGGATTTACTTGATTTTTGTGCGGCAAGTAGAACACTGCATGCCAGTGGGGTAGCTGTGACAATTGAGAAGACCCTGAAAGTGCTGTCTATTCTGACATTTGGCACATTGCTGCAATTTTGAAATGACGTGCTATTATGTCGCTCCATTGCCCGCAACCACCGCGGAACAGGCGGTCAAAGCGGAAAACGCGGACAATGCGGAGTTAGAAAGACCCCGTTTTTACTGAGGTTTTTGAAATCCCACGATTTTAGGCGCGTAGCTCAGGGGTAGAGCACTACCTTGACACGGAAACGCTTTGCCTTTTCAGACCTTCCCAAAGACTCAGCATTTGCAAAAACATTAGGAAATAACAAAAAGTGTCATTCCTCAGGTTCCTCATAATCCTCTGATTCTGCGCCGTTTTGTGCGGGTAATTGTGCGGGTGGAATCTCATTGGCCAGATGTACGAACCGCTTACATTTGCATTGGTAGGCGCGAGCGGACTCGAACCGCTGACCCTCGCCGTGTCAAGGCGATACTCTACCAACTGAGCTACGCGCCTAAATCTTGCATTGCGTTAACGCGCGTAATCTTACGCTACGTGAAGATGGCGGAGCAAGTTTGTAAATCGGTTCGTCAGATTCAAAAAACTTAACCTGCATGACGACGAACAAAACCAGGCTGCAAAGTCAACCACGCGAAACTTGTCCAAGATTTGATTTCGGTTGCCGTGATAATTGCTGCGCCACCACCGTAGGCATCCAAACACGGCTTTACTGCACGTGTGCGCCCATTCAAAACCTACTGACGCCTCAATGCCAAACTTGGTCGAGCAGGTGTTGCACAAACTCACAAGCAGCGTCCGCCCCGCTACTGTCTGAGTGAATCCAGATACCTGCCTCGTTCTTCTCAACCTCAAACGACCAGTCATCAAGGCAATCCTCGAGTTCTGTGGGAAATTCCTTCGCTGAGGTTCCGATCTTCCTCGGACTGCGAATGCAGAGTGTCGGCCAGCGCCGCAAGGTTCATAGCGTAATCAATGGCTTGCTTGTGGGGCAACGCCATGTCTTTCATGGTTGTGCGGGTTTCGTGCAATGTTCTGGGGTGTCTGACGCGAGGAATGTTGGCCGCACAATTTTTGGCCCCGATACAATCAGGCGTGAGTAGTCTTGTTCCTCGCCGAGCGTTTGCTCCGAAGATTCGCAAATCCTCAATAGAGCGTGTGATTGTATTGATGAGTAATCTCCAGCTACTAGGCATTCTGCCCAATCGGTGAGACCGTGGTAGATTGGGCGTTGAAAGAAGCAGCGCTCCTTAGTCTAAACCTTGTGGTGCTCTGATACTGGCTATAACTGCAATCGTTACACTCACTGAGGTAAAGCCCCTAAGCTAGTTTCACCTAAGCTAGTTTCCCCTTTTTGCGTCTGCGGGAGTGTGATATAAGCCCCCTCGTTCCTTGCAGTCTAACCCTCAAACGCCCGGAGGCCCCCCAATGAAAACGCTCAGACTTTGCTTTGCATTTGCACTTCTTTTTTCGGCGACCGTTGTACAGGCGCAGGACAGCTGCTCAGATCTGATGAAGTTCGGTATCTACGATGAGTTCAGCACTCTCTCGAGCCAAGAGAGTTTCAAGCTCTTCCAGATCTTGGTTGTGTAGGTCGCAGTTCAGTTCCTACGAACAGGCAAAAGCGGAGGCCGCGAGACTCGGGATAGGAATTGACGCTTTCTCACTCAACTTTGGCGGAACTACGGCAGAAAGCAACTGGTCACAATGGTCAGACCAGATGTGTCAAGCACAGTTCAGTTCGATTAGCTCGAACGCAACTTTCGTCAATCAAGTACGTATCATCAGTCCGGCCCTCATGGCTGTGGTAAAGCAGTGTCTAGAGGGTCAATCTGTTGGGCTGCGCGCCTGGATCGAGACATCGAGGGATCGATCGCAGGTTACTGTAAGAGCACGGTACGTACCGATAGGTGCGGAGAGGGCCAAGATCCAGGGGTTTGCGGTTACGCCCGCCAGCGTCACGCCATCTTGCTCTCCGGCGGGAACATTTGCTAATGACAAGGAATTCGGGCCTGAAGGCCTAGCATTCACCTGCGCAGTTGACCCGACTCAGAACCTCACCTTCACGCTGAATACGACCCAAGGCTCCGCTTCTCCGAGACTGGATAAGTTCGAGCCTTACACAGCTCCGCCTCCTCCTACGGCTGTGATATCGGCAAATCCTGTCTCTCTCTCACGGGGTCAATCTACGACTCTCAGTTGGACTACAACCAATGCAACTTCGGCAACTATAAGTCCCAACGTTGGAGTCTCACGCCAATCAACTCCGGCTCCCGGAACGTCACGCCTATCTCAACAACAACGTATACGCTCGTTGCCGCTGGGGTTGGCAGTCCGGCGATCGCGCCAGTTACAGTGACAGTTACGGAGCCTTGTCCCACAGCATCGCTGTCTGTATCAGCTACTTCTATTGCGTTCGGTCAGTCCATAACCCTAACTTGGTCCTCAACTAACTCAACCGCGGTATCAATCGACCAGGATCGGACCCGTCGCTGGCTCTGGGACACGGACCGTCGCGCCACAGACAACAACAACTTATTCTCTTGTCGCCAACGGTGCATGCTCCCCGATTAGTCAGAGCGTCACCATTCAAGTTAACCCGAAGGTACGTATTTGGGAGAACGTTGGTTTTGGCGGTCGCTCGATCGACGTGAATGGGCCAATGGAGTTACCCGGCTGGGCCGATGGTGGCGGCTCAAGCATTCAAGTCTTCACTGACGAATGGGCATTCTTTTTAGGACAAAAAGGGGCTCTTCGCTTCGGAATCCTCGCCGTCAAAGGGCCTAAGAGGGTGGATAATCTACATGTCATCAATGCCCCAAAACTCGATCACTGGGGCGACGTCATACGCAGGGTGAGCGGGTTCGCGCCCCCAAACAGTCCGACGCCATCGGGAGAACTTGTAACCGTTCTTCCGTGACGGATTATGTTGCAGACAGCGCTAGAACCTTCATTGAAAAGGGCAATCTAAAAGCGCGGGAAATCATCTTGCAATTGTCCAATTAAACGTGAATGGGCAAAGAGAGAACTAGCAACCGTTGCACACCCACATTGTTGCCACTGCTGCCGACGCGGTGTTGTACAATGTTCTGGTAATCGAGGAGACCTCATGGGACACATAAAGGACCACAAGGAGTTTCGCAGTTCCGTTTTCAGAGCAATCTGTGATGATTGCTTGAAAGACTTGCCAGAAGGGGCGAAAGATGCAAATGCTTCTTGGGAGGCGAGGGCGGAAAATGCCCTTGAGCACCTACTCAATAAAGTCGTCTCATTTTGCGGAGTGGAAAGCGGCTTTGTCTATATCGGTGAGGAAGCAAAGAAGCGTCTACCACGCTATGCTCAACTTGCATATACGATCATAGACATAGTGGACTTCGACAGTATTCACCATCATGCAGGTTTTTATTTCTTTTGGAAAGAACCCATCATTCGAGATTATCTAAACAGGGCGGGAATTGGTGACCGTCCTGAGTAGAGTGACGGTAAGTTGAATTTGACGGTCCGGAGAAAGCTCTACGTCTTTCATTCGAGAGTTGATTAATGATCTAGAGCACTTGGCGATGGGTCAGCAAATCAATTGGCTGGCGATTAAGCCGCCGACTCGCGTCCGGACCAAAGGCTCAGTACCATCTGTCACTTGGGTATGAACCCAGTCTCCGCAGAATGTACGGAACAGAGGCGTTAGATTTCCCCAGACCTCTGCTATCTGTTGACGACCGTTCGCAAGCCACAGAGCGACAGTCCGCGCCTCACAGATTCCTAAATCTTCATAGGCTAATAACAGAATAAAAAGAGTCTGCACAATCATTTTTAGGGAGACGTCATTGAATGATCGCTGGAACAATCTTCGACCTTGCAATTCTTGAACGCTGTCCAAGTAAAGCTCAAGCGAGAGCTCGTTTTTTTCCCAAAGCAACATCAAGTCCGCAGGCCCGCTGCTATCGTTTTCTTTGGCTTTAATAGCTTCGATAAAGTAGTACATGCCCGATGGCCACATTCCCCGAATGATTGAGGCGAAAGCGAGCTTTGCGAATGGGTCTGAAGGGCCAGCGGCCCATTCATTGGCCCAATTTTCCAGCTCTCCGGGGCAACCGTCATACGCCCACACGTAATCGAGAGACTCGACGTCAGATCCTGCAATTTCAAACAAGGTAGTTGCCAGCATGTAATAAGGATTCCTGGGTGATGCGGCATTTAACGGTAGGACTCTGTCGATCACGGCACGATCGTCGCCCTGGTAAAGCTTTAATTCCGTCCAACAGAGTATTGCTTCTCCAGAGTCTGGGTTGCTTAAGAGCGCTTCATCGAGTAGTTGTTCAGCTTCTGCACAATGCTTCCTATGAATCAGTTTAACCATTCTCGTGTACAGGCTTTCACGTTCGCCTTCCTGGCTTTGCGGAAATCGGTTAGGTCTTTCGTTGAGAGAGTCGATTAATCCCACGTTTTGAATTCCAGAAGTCGCGGATCAGGCTGCAATACTTGCTTCTCTTTTGCGCCTCTCGTAGGCGAACACATTCTCTTTGGGAATGATGATTTTTCTGCCAATGCGCCACCAGTCTTTCCCGAATTCGCCACCGTGTAAGAGGCGTTCGACCGTCGATCTGTGGATGCTTAGATGTTTGGCGACGGCGTTAATAGAGAAATTACCGATGGGGACGTCTTGATTCGCTGGACGACTGTTTTTAGATGGCATGGTTTCCTCAGGCTTAATTAAAAATGTGTTGGGACGAGAGAAGCGGGTGAGCTGCTCGTGAAGAGGACCTACGCATTCGTAGTGCCATCGGTTCGTGAGGCGGTTTTGAACGTTGGATGGATTTTGTGGGCTGTTTCCTGAGCTATTTCAATTGTGAAGAATCCAAGACAGGGTGGTCCAGCGGGCCTGGTGTCGCAGAAAGGATCAGTCGAAAGCGCAGGGGTGTTGCGGTTTCGGTCAATGCAAAAAAATGGAAGTATTTCGGATGGGGTTACTGGATAAGTAAGAAGGTGTGACTATCCTCGGAGCCGTCGATTTGTAATCGGGCTTCGACCGCAGCCGACCAACTCGAAGTGGAATTCTAATTGTGATTTGTTGCAGCAACTGGAAATGATGCAAGCGTCAGTTGCGAAGTCTTGACTGAGAATGGACTGAGTGCCAGACTGGCATGTAACTCGGATGATCAAGGAATTTTGATTAACAAGGCTCTTGGCGCCGGATGCGAAGATCAAGGATACGCCGTTGGTCGCCGGCAGGAAGTGGAGTATTCGTTGGAAGCGCGACAAGAGAATCGGCGTCAAGCATGAGGAGCAATCCGTTTGCTGTTCCATTGATAGACCAGAAAGCAGGCGCCGCTTGGCGTACGCTACTCGTGGTGGTCCATGTGGTGGACGGCGTCTGTTGGGTAAGGGTGAACGGTACTTGGTTTCCTATCGGAGCATTGTCAGGAATTATAAAGTCAATGGCGTATGAGGGTGGGTTTGAAGTCTGGATACGCTTTACTGAAACCATCGAGGCTGAGAGCGTGGCAATTTGTACTCTGAAGCCTGCGAGAGACTCGGGCCAAGTGCCGTTGGCATTTGGTTGTGCGTAAGTGTCGACTATTGATGACGAGGGTATTTGGACAATAACTCGACCTAGAGATCCTTGGGCCAGGATCGGTTTTGTTGGAGCATCGTCTGCCTTTGCAGGCAGGCTTTGAATCTGGAGAGTTGGCCCTGGTGTAGGGTGGGGGTCGGTGAAGGTGCGGTGTGGGTGTCGGAGTAGGAGCGGCAGTGAACGTTCCGGTGATCGAGGCGGTGTTGTTTGACGAATCGGGATCGGTAGTTGAACTCGTAACCACGGTTGTAGTGGTCAAGAGTCCCTGCGCATTGATGTTGTTGGCCGTGACTGAAAAGCTGGCGGATTCTTCGTAGGCAAGTTGGTTGATTGATAAGCGCACGGTATTGCTGCTGGTGATTTGAGTTGTTCCGAGAGTGGAAGCTGTGGAAGTCGCAGAGAGTCCGGATGGAAGAGTTAAGGTGGTTTCCAAGTCTTGCGCCAGCCCAGGTCCAAGATTGACTATCGTAAAGCCGAATGTGGTATTTGAACCGGTTGGTAGTTGAGCGGGCGAAATGGTGTCCGCGAGGATCGCGAGATTTGCATTCTGTTCGATCATTTGTCCTGTGTTCGGATCGATCCATAGAGGCAAGCTTAGTTTCGTGATTGGGGTTGCATTGCGCATCAGTTGGGCGCGGATGCTAAATGGGTTGTTCGTATCTGGAAGTGGGATGGTGAGCGTAAGTTGAGACTGCATAGATGAGTTTGCGCTAAAGGCGTTGGGGCTTATCCAGAAGCGAACGGCGTTAGGGCTGGATGTGTAGGCGCGCGGTGGTATCGATCGAAGCTGCGAGTTGAATTGTATCTGGTGAGGTTCCTGGGGTCACCTTTACTCGAACGGGCGAAGTTGCAGTTCCGGCATTTTCTATTGTCAATGTGTAGTCGGAGCTTGTTGAGCTAGAGCTTTGAATGCTTAAAGCCCACAAACCTGGCCGCGGAAGCGTCAATATTTGAGCGCCTCCGCCTGCCACTGAAAATGACTGTGTGCGGCCGATCAAATCGACGGGCTGTAGTTGGATGAAACCTACGAAGCTGTTGGGGCTTTGCAAATTAAATCGAAGGCGACGCGGTAGAGTGTCGGTGGTGTTAATAATGAGCGTGTCAATGTCCGAGGCGGTTGCTCGGCCCTGTATCTTGGCGGGAATTGATATGACTGGAGCTGATTGTGTCGTTGACGGAAAATCGTTTTGTTCCTTTACCAGGAGATCGTCGATTATGCCGTTGCCGTCATCGTCGATCATGTTGGCGGTCTCGATTGCTGTAGGTTTGATTTGAGGATTGGAATCGTCCGCGTCTCCGTTGATAGGGCTAAATCCATCCGCGTCTGCGTCTACACAAAATACGTTAGGCGATGGGAAGCGTTGATTTATTCTGGTGCGAGCTTGGGAGCTGGCAGACCAGTGCCAAATGTCGATTTCACAGAGAATGTTTTGCTGGGCGCCTTCCGCCAATGATTCTATTAGGAGATCGTTCCTTGCTTCCGGGGTTTGCGGGTTCGTGGGATTAGAACCAGTGGCGGGGTGTGTGGCAGCGTAATCTCGGAGATAGCGAAAGGCTCGTAGGGTCGCCTCAGAGCCATGTAGTTTGGTGTAGCGGAGCAGTAAGCCTGCCCACGCATTGTTTGCTGAGATGTTTGGGCAAACATTTCCATTCCTCACGCATTCGGACCACGTAGCACCTGTTGTATCCCAGTCTAATGTGTATTCAGTGATTTTCTTTTGGAGTAATGAATCTGGATCTGACTGGAGTGTGCCGGCGCGCGAGTAAAATTGAATGAATGGAATTAGGAAACGAGGTCCATGCGTGGCTTGAATCCGGGTATCCTAGACTCAGGTACAGAATCCAAAGATCGAAGTTATGACTGAGTTCGTGCAGAAGAACGGGACTTGGAATGTCGTTGTTTAAGTTTTGGATAGTCGAGCCCAGTTCGCTTTCAGATATTTCGACGCCTTTGAAATTTGAACCTGCATGGCCGGCAAGGTTGCCGGTGGGTATTACGGCAATTGTTAGTAGGCCATCTCCTTGTGGCTCGCCAGCGGTGATTTCCCGAAGATACGTGTAGGTAAGATCAGTAAGTTCGATTAAGTGGCGTAGTTGGCTATTTGTGAGAGCCTGGGGTTGAGTCCAGGAGTCCGGAAGAGCAAAGCGGACGTTAAAACCATCATAGGCAGTGAGGTTGAATGTGGTGCCTGCGAATGAAGTGTATTTGAATGGGTAGCCGTTAAGAGGTGGCTGGTCCTGTGGTAGCAGTGGTGTGGGCGCTAGAGTGCGGTCGGTTGGCGGTTTCGATTTTGAGATCGAGTGCCGTTGACGGGATCACGATATGAAGGGTAAGGAAAATCGTGCAGAGTAGAACTGCAAGAGCCCGAATAAAATTAGGCATGAAACTCCTTTGGATCGCGATCTGAGATCGACGTTTGTTCAAGGCTTACTGACAGCCTTAGTTCGGGTCATATGAAACTATTGACGCGGTGGAGAGCATGACGAAGACGCTTTTGCTCTCCGCTCATTTACTTCTTACATTCAGTCAGAATCGCGGCCATTGGTCGGCCAACGGGTGCCTGTTCGGCAGGAACCCGCGCGGACGCGCGTTCGGTCGACGAAGATTGATTTCAGACGATGACCGAAGGTTACTGATCAGAGTAACGAGTGATGTCCGACTGTAGCCAAGGCGTAATGCAGCCAGTCTTTTATTACCTTCTAAGTTTGTTGTCTGGAGAATGGCAGCGAGTTGGACACGGCGTATGAAAGCGTTCAGGTTCTCGTTGGCTTTTATCGTGAAGATAGCAGGTGGCAACGGTATAGGTGCACCGAATGTATTTTGAGTTCGTTTCTCAGGTGCAGGTTGATTGATGCCGGTAGTTTTCCGTGCCCGAGCATGAAGGTCATGTAAAGCCGTTCGAGTGTAACCGAGTCGGGGAGCGACCAGCTGCGTAATTGTTGCAAATGGAAACTGCTTCTTCAATGGCGGCCAATTGGACGCGAGCTATGAAGGAGCGCAGACATTCATTAGCGGCGATCGCGTAGGGTTTTATTCGAGGCTGAAGGTCTAAGTCATTAAGGAGATTTGCGGGAGGGGCTGATGACGGTGTGACCGTAAAGAAATTATCCAAGTTGCACCGAAAGGCGTCGCATATCGGTTGAAGTATTCTTGAATCAAAAGTTCTAGGTTGTTTTTCGAGAAGATTGTGAACGGTTCGAGTTTTTATCTTATAACCTGTTCGACGGTGAATGATGTCAGCGATCAGCTTGTGCATTCTTGAGGCGGTTAGTGGTTAGAGTGAGACCGCAATTAGTCGTGAGCCAATGTTTGAGGTTCCACGTTGAAGGCATTGTTTCCGCTCGTCACATGAGGGTTTCGGTGAAATTAATGGTTTGAACGGCAGAGGCGTTCTCCGAGCCATGTTGCTGAAGGCGATTACGGAGTTCGATGAAGGATTGGCGTCCGTAGGCAAGGCGTAAGGCAGTTCGCTTATTGTTACCTTCGAGCGCGAATGTTTCATTGATCGCAGCAAGTTGGATACGATGTGTAAACGCCTTCAAGTCTTCATTTTCTCCTATGGAAAAAATAGCGGCTGGCAGCGGTATGGTTTTAGCTGTGCTTGGAGGTTTGTTCTTGACTGCGTTTTTGGAACGTTGGCGGATGAGCCATAAATTTGCACGGTTTGTACCCAATAGTCGAGCAGCTTGAGTGAGATTGGTCGTCATGGATTCTGCTTTGGTAAGCGCAGCGATCTGTACGCGATTAATGAAGGAGCGTAAGGACTCATCGGGGGCGATTGCGCAGGGTTGTATTAGATCATGGATATTTACAGTTCTTTTGGGCGGGATTCCAGAGGATGGCGTAACGTCGCAGAAGTTTATTAATTCGCATTGAAACGCATTGCATATTGCTTGAAAGAGTTCCATATCGAGCGTTTTAGGTTGCCCGTTGAGAAGGCTCGTAATGCGTCGGAGTGATACTTTGTAACCTGTTCGATGCTCGATCAGGTCACGGATGTCGTTGGCATTCTTAAGGCTGCGTTTAGTTCTGAGCCATTGTTTGAGCTTCCAGGTTAAAGGCATAGTTTCCTCAATTCGACGGGAATTCACGCATGGTCCTAACAGGTTCAACTTCCCATTTATAGTTCTTCTGCGGCTGGTTCTTAGCGTTTAAGCAAAGTTCGATTCGAGCAAGGCTGCTCGAGTTAGCGGGTTGTGGCCGCCGAGCCAGACGTACGCATTCTGAGTGCCAAGGGGTTGTACGCTGAGCCTCTTGGAAACTGGGTATTTTTCAACTTGTTAGGAGGCTGAAAGAGAGTGGGGTGTCGGAAAAATGGTCAGTCGATTTGGAGGGGGTGAAGCAGTCTCAGTCAGGTGACGGTGGTAGACTGCCAGGCTGAGATCCAGTTAAGGTGGCTAATTGCGAATTCGTAAGGAATGAAACGTGAACCTCAAGATGGTGACTTTATGGATGAAAGGAAATTTCGCTCCAAAAGCGGCCCACTTCTTCGCGTGGTTCATTCGTTAGAGTTTCATACCATTCGGAGATTGTCTTTGTTTGCATTCTGACGTTTTGTTGAGCGGCCTCGTCAATTCCTTTTGGTCCTTCCCAAAAAAGAATTCTTGTTGTGTAAGTGAGTCTGTGTTCAATGGAGTCTTCGAACCGTCGCGCGATAAGTCGTGCGAGTTGTCGGCAGACGGACGGGTTGATTCTGTGGTCAGCGTCAAAAGCAATCAGGGCGTTGTAGGCTCGCGCGGCTTCGATGAGTTGATCATGGGAGCAGCTTACGCCGCTTGTAGCAATGACGCGGGCTTTCGGTCGGTGGTGAACGAAGGTTTCTCCTTTTAGGGCTCCTTCTGTTAAGACGACTGTTGCGCCGGCGGAAAACGTGGGGGAAAAAGTAAAGTGTATCGGTGTTCCGGAACTCGTACCATAGCGTTCTGAGGGTGATGCAAGCCAGCGATACTTCTTTTCACCCTCAGCAATGTCGTCTTGGTGCAATCGTATTTGACACGCTTGTATGAGGCCGTGTGCATTTTTGTATGGGATTACGAGGATGGGCATCCTGTAGTTGTGTAGTTTCCAAACGTGAACTTGTCCTGATGGTTCCTGCCAGAAACCGGGAATGCCGATGACGCCGGCGCCGTAGAGTTTGGCATAGTCCGGAAAGCTGCGACTGACATAACTGTTGAGCGCTCTGGCAAGAGTTGCGCGCCCATCATGTGTTTTCGGCAAGGCTCCGAGGGTTAGAGCATGTTGATGAGTGAGACCCCGCGCGTACAGACCTGATGGACCAGTGACTAATTCGGTTCGGTATTTTGCGGCTGGCGAGAGACGGATCAATTCTGTGAAGACCGCATGGCGGATTTCGAGCGGGGCGATCGGTATTGAGGGTGGAGAGTGTGTTGGAGAGGCAGTTAGAATCGGGATGGTTGTCGGGATTTCGGTGTGAACGTGTATGTTGCCGCCATTTTGGGAGATACCTCGCGCTCCTTGACTGACACGCATACAAATGGAGGTACGCTGATCTCGCGAAAAACCACACCATGTACTTTGTTTGCAAATTCTGCAGGGGCGTTTCTTACTAACCCGATCGAATCCGCTCGAAACCAAAGCAGTCCCTTGGCGTGCGGTTGAGTCTTGGGGTTGCTTGGTTGTACGTGTGGGAGGCATTCGTTTGAGTGTTTCGCTTAATTGCTATCAGCTACATCTTCGTCTTTTATGGCTCGTTAAGAGCACTTGGACCAGCCGCATGGACAGACATCGCAATTTGAGGCACGCGTTAATGGACCATGACACTCAGGGCAACTGCGTGGGGATGAGTGGGAAGGCGTAGTACGTTGATTTTGGGGACCGTTTGCGCGAGCTGAGTCATGCTTGCCCGTAAGTCGGCGTTCCATGATCAAGAGGCATTCGGCTACTGCTTGCTCTGGAGAAGTGAGGAGTCGTTCGTTGAACCACACGGCATGAGTGCCAGTTGTGGTGTCAAGCATGTGTGCCACTTCTCTAACATGGAATCCGCCGCGAAGCATTTTTGATGCAAGCTTGCCAACCACGGAAGAAATAGGCCCGGTAAGGAAGATTTCCTGAATTGTTGTGCCATTGTGGTTGACGGTGACGTAGAGTTTCTGGCCGTCAAAAATGATTTGCCATGTTGAGCCTGCAAGCTCTTTTGGCCGATCCTCGCGACCGGGAGTTTCGAACATCAGCGGCACCGGTTCAGATAGATCGCTAACTGAAGGTGCAACGTTCAAGTCGTCCTTGTTTATTGCCGTGAGTACTTGCTGGTTACGCGATCCGTCACGGTAATAACTCACTGCTTTGCAGCGGAGCTTGCGGGCAAGCAAGTAAAGAGCGTTTACAGATTCAACCGTATCATCATGTGCGCCGTTGCAAGTTTTGGAAACAGAGTTGTCGACGTTACGTTGGGTGGCGGCTAATACCTGGACGTGTTGTTCGGACGTGATATCCATAGCTGAGATGAAGTACGGTGGGAGATCGTTAAGGTGCTCTCCCACGTATTTTGCAGCGCGTGCAATGGATGCTTCATCTGTTTGATCAACCTGGAGGCCGAGTGCTGCGGCTGCAAGCGGATGAACATAGGTTCGCGTTCCAAGGCTGTCGTTGCGCACGTAGGCCCAGGAAAAATTCGGTTCGATTCCGCTCGAGGTTTCTGCAACAAGGGAGATCGTGCCCGTCGGGGCACAGGTTGTTGTTTCGTAGTTGCGTGGGGTCAGCCGTGTGAGCGGCGGTATTTTGATAGTGTCGTAAATAAATTCTTCGTAAGCAGATCGGTTCGCTTCAAATTCCGGAAAAGATCCTTTCTCCTCGCCGAGTTGAAGACTTCGATTCCAGGCTTCGTAGCGCACAAAGCTCATTACTTCTTCCATCAAGGCGCAGGACTCGGGAGAGCCGTAGCTGATCTTGAGTTTGAGGCAGAGGTCGGCGAAGCCCATTATGCCGAGTCCGACTGGCCGTGTGCGTTTTACTGTTTGTTCGATCGCTGGATAGGGCCAAGTGCATGTGTCAATGACATTGTCGAGGAATTGGATGCTGAAATGTACAACGTGCCGCAGTCGGTTCCAGTCGATGTTATGTGCTTCGCGATGATCAGGAAGGTGGAATTTGCTGACGTCGATCGATCCGAGATTGCAGGAATTATCGGAATGTAAGAATTGTTCACCACAGGGATTGCAGGAGTTGATTGGTCCCATCGACGCCATCAGACGATTGTGGCGGTTAACTTCGTCAATGAAAGCTATTCCCGGCTCTGCGTATTTGTGAGCGCTGGCGACAATTCGATTCCAGATATCAGGAGCGTAGATCATACCAGGGCCGGGAGGCTCTATTTTCTGATAAGTGGCTAGATCCGTTGCTAAGAAAGCTTCGCGATCGCAAAAAGTCAGAGGTTGGAAGTGAGTGCCAATCGCGTGTTCGTCGTGTCGGACGTAGATTGCGTAACTCGAATCGGTGACAGGATCATAGATTGGTGAGGTCCACGGCAGGTCATTAAATTTGAGCTGAAACCATTCTTGATTGTCTACGGCTGCCAAAAACTCGTCGGTGAGGTTGACGGAAATATTGAAATTGGCAAGTGAATGTTGGTCGTTCTTCGCGTGAATGAAGCGAAGAATGTCCGGATGCGTGACGCGCATCATGCCCATGTTGGCTCCGCGTCGAACGCCGCCTTGCTTTACGACCTCGGTGACTTGATTGACGATGTTCATAAAAGAGACTGGACCGGAAGCCGTGCCGTGGCGGAAGCTGACGCTTGCGCCTGTCGGTCGAAGGGATTCATAGGACATTCCGGTTCCGCCGCCTGTCTGATGAATCAGGGCAGTAAGCTTGGCATGGTCCATGATTCCGGCGAGTGAATCAGGAACAGTGAGAACAAAACACGCGGCGAGTTGTGCGGAATCGCGGCCAGCATTCACGAGGCAAGGCGTATTGGGGATGAACTCGCGTTTGAGCATGATCTCAGTCATAGCTCGTTTGAAGTGGCTGCGTTTGGTTTCCTCAAGCTCTGCTTTGGCGACGTGATCAACGACGCGCTGGACAATGTTCTGCCACTCTTCGATAGGAACACCCTGCTGGTTTTTAACGGAGTAGCGTTTGCGAGCTACCTTTTGAGCGTTAAGCCCAAGTGCGAGGTAGTCTGTTGAGTTTGGTGGCAGAGATGTTTCAGTTAAGGTTGGCATGACTGATCAAAAACTATCGCTAAACGGCTGATACTCTGGTGGGAGAGTTTTGGTCGACTGGTGAGCTGTAGCTAACCGCCTTTTTTCTGTCTAAGTCGTGATCGATTATGCTTATTGATCCATTGCAGCCTGGGTAATCCTCGCAGCCGAAAAACTGTTGCTGGTCTGATCTTCGTTCACGGAGGATTAAAGGCTTCCGACAGTTTGGACAAGCGGGACGTTGGTGAGCGAGAACTGTTGCTTCTCCCGCTGTTTGTCGTAATCGACGTCTCCATTTTTTACCAGTCATTTTTAGATCGCCAGACCACTTCCTTATTAGTTTGCTTTCGTCAGGGTTGCGGTCATCATAGATTGCGATGTTAATGATGTGGTGATCGACGTTTGGGTAAATGTGTGCGCTGAGATTGCTTTTTTCGACACGATAAATCCAATGGTAGCCATGTTGAGTGTCGCGGTATCTTCGGTAGTTCCGCGGAAGGTTGTATTCAATAACGCGAAACACCGAGGGCAGCGGCTCGTAGGGTAAGATTGATTGTGAAGTCGGTGCGCTGCGTAGTGTTGGCTCTAAAGCTACCATGGGATTTCCTCTCAGCTAATTATTAGTAACGTTGGCGCATTCCTTCCTCAACGCGGCGGTCCATGTCTCTGGCAACACCGGTAATAATGGTTGACAGCTCACGAAGGCGAGCGGCTTCCAAGTTCCCCTCTTTGATTTGTCCTGCGGCAATAGTTGTGCTCGTGAATTGAGCCTGGTTCGCTTTAAGTTCCAACCCATAGGCCTGGTCCACACCAGCCTTTGCTATAGCAGCACCACGATTAGCTCCACCTGCTGCGGTGCCTGCTCCCGCGTCAATGGCGGAAATATTGCTCGCGAGTTGGGCTTCGGTGGCAACCTTCATATCGTCGCGATAGGTGAGTTGACTATTCGTAACTGTCCCGGCTGTCGCGGTCTCGTTCTGGATTGTATTTTCAGTAAATGTATTGTTGGCGAGATTGTTCGCTCGGTTACGACGAGTGATACCGACATCGTTGAAGACTGAGCTGATGGCGGGTCCGCCATAAGGAACGCCGCCGAAGGCTGATCCTTTGTTTTGAATGTGACTTGAGCTGGCGTCGCCGGCGATCCGGATCGATTCAGCGCCCTGTGAATAGCGACTCTGTGTGTTGGCCTGGTTAGCTCGAGCCAACGTTTGCCTATTGCTGTCATTTACTTGGGCGACGGTGGCGGCGATCGTGAAGTTGGCGCTCGATTGCGCCATGCCTCGCGCCGTCTGTGCACCGCCCGCTATGGCATGAAGCGTTGCAATCCTGTTTCCTTCGATGCTGGCGTGTCCTGATATTTGACGTGCATTGGCTCCCAGGTTGGCGGCGTCGAGCGAGCCTTTCGCACGAGTCAGTTCTGCTTGATAGCCCGCTTGGGTTTGCGTGTTTTCTGCTTGGCGTTGTAACGAAGCGCCCGCTTTCAGTCCGGTGAACTCAATAGCGGAGCCGACGATCGCCGCCATCCAACCGGAAGCTGTGCTGGAGACTGCTTCAAAAACTTGTCCAGTGGCGATGCGATAGGCCAGATACGGGGAGAGCCAAAGCATTAAACCGGCGATAATCATGGTTACCAGTGTGAGGATGATTACGAAAGTGGGATCGTACGCGTTGGTTTTAATGATTTGTGCTGTTCGTTCATCGATCACATACGGAGCCGCGTGATCGTAAAGTGACAAGCCAAAACTACCGACTGTATAGGCTACAAAGATTAGCGTGTCTCTTACTACTGGAAAGATGAGAGTAAAGACGATGGTGCCCCAAAGGAAGGGATATGCGATTCGTTCTGATAGTTTTTTGTCGACAGCTACGGCGACGATGAATGGAACGGCGAGCCGAAGGGCAATCATTACGAAGCCGCTCAGGAGGAGGAGAAATATTTCTCCGGCTTGAAGAATGCCGCGCGAAAGATTAAGGCCAAAAAAGAGTTTTGGCATGGGCCACGATGTAAGGTCAGTGGCGCTTTCGATGGCTTTGAGTCCGTTAATTTGTCCATCGCCAGATTCATGATCGGTGAGTATGCCAACCCAACCGTATTCTCCTTCTTCGATATAAGCAGGTTGAATAAAAACATTTTGCTCGTCCTTGACGATGAAGTGTCCTTGTACGAATGCGTAATACTGGTCGTTGAACGCGGTGCGCTTTTCCTGAATCAACGGTTCGATCGGAATCGTGAGTGTGCGTCCGATCTTATAGAGACTGGAGACTATGTATGGAGCTACGGCAAACAGGGCCATACAGATGATGGCGCGGGCAAACCAATAATAGAGTTCAGTTGAGGCGCCGTCGTTTTCACGGATCACACGAATAAAGGAGAAAAGAAGAATAATGCTCGCGAGAATCATTGCCAGAAAGTTGAATTTTTCCATCAGCGGACGTTCAACCTGCCGGCGGATATAAGGGACAAGCTCGCGAACGAGATCCATCAGCTTTTGCATTTGTGCGCTAGGTAGTCCAGCGTCTGATGGTGGAGTGAACGGGGATGGTGTTGGTGAGGGGCCGCCGGTTTGGGCAATAGTTGAGGGGGTGAGGATAAGGAACAGAATGAGAAGGAAAAAGCCAGCGAGGAAATGTCGTCGCCGCGCTGATGTGCTGACGGTGATTGTGTTGACCACGCGGGCTAACAGTCGCGGATTGCGTTGACCAAGAATTGTAGCGGTTGTACTCACAGCCATCTTCCATTCCGTCGAAAGTTCAGTTGCTGCCGTCTGCGGGGTCATCGTCAATGCCCTCGTCTGGCTCGAATGTTTTGTCTATTTGCTCGAGGATGTCCTTGCGTACGGGTATCGTTGATTCCCAAGCTTTATTTGTTTGATGGACTTGCTGTCCGTAGGTTCCGCGAATGTCAAGTTGAATGCCGTACTGTTTCGTTTTCTCTGCCAGCTTTGCGGTTAGGTCATTTATTTGCGCCTTGATCTGTTCGATCTGAAGCTTGGTGTTCGATATCTGAGTTTGGATCAAGGCAGCGGAGTGACGTTCCTCCTCGGGTTTGGTCATTTCTGCGGTAAGCATGTCCTCATACTGTTTGAGAACTGCTTGTGCTTCCGCGAGTCGGATATAAGCATTTCGTAGTTCGTAACGCAGGCGTTCGAACTCGTTGTCCATGTTTGCAAGCCGTTCCAAGTTTGCGAGTGTGTTTTGAGAGCTACGGCCGATCGAGTTGCGGAGGTATTCTTCAAGGTCCTGAAGATCTTGTTGGGGATTGAAGATGCCCGCCTTCAGTCTTGAGTCGAGTTGCTGAATAGCGCGAATGCGGCACTCGACCATGTTTTCGATTTGTCGTTTGAGGAGATAGATGTGGCGAACTGTTTGACCGATTTGCGCGACGGAGGCAATCAGGTTCTTATTACGCGCGAGTTGCTGATCGACTATCGTGAGGATGCCGCCAAGACTGGTGACTTGCTTCACGGCCTTGTCGTACATGGCGGTGTAGTGTTGGATGGTTTGCATCCAGTGGTCCATTTCGCGGGCCATTTCTTCGATTTGGGCGGCATAGCTGGTTGGATCGAAAACGGTCCATTGGGCTTGTGCTGGTTGCGTCGGGGTGATGATGAGGCCGAGTAGGAGACCGATTAGCAGTTGTTTGATCAATGATAGTTTTCGCATTTGATTACCTTTCGTTACGCGACTCGTGCTTCAAGCAGTTCTGATTCATCAATCTCAGTAAGACCGTGGGCTGTCAGACCACGCGGGTAGCGTTCTGCCAGCCAGGCAATAACTACAGCCATGGGCCAGGTCGGTTTAAGGGTTTGGACGCGAGCGCGAGCATTGCGTTCGTCGGGATTAGTGGTAAATGTCCAGAGTTCGCTTGGGGAGAGATCGATTTGAAGCATTTCAACAATCTTGTCTTGACCGGACCCAAAAACGCCGAGGAACTGTGCGTGTTCGCCAGGGACGTTCTTGATTCCTTCAATGCAGGCTTGTGCTGCCGGAGATAATCCGGTGTCTTCGATCAGTCGTTTGTAGTCTCCGACCTGCTTCCCGATAAGTTTGACGCCGGCAGTTTTCGCGAGTGCAATTCCAATTGGGTTGGGAACATCGCGGCTGCCGGTGAAGTCTTCGTAGGCGTGGGAAGCGAGGAGTGTAACTGCGTTTTCTTTGCCGCCGGTTCGGGCGGCGCGCTCAATAACGTTGAGAATTAGTGGGTAGTGTTTGACCACCTCCCACATCTCGTCAAAGGCAAGCAATACTGGGGAGCGGGTGCCGTCAGGATTCAAGCGGCCAAGAGAACGCATTACGTGCGCGGCAATGCGAAAGGCCATTGATTGGCGCACTCGCTCAGGCAGATTTTGGAGGGAGTCGATTTCGTAAACGTCGAGCTGTGATTCGGTTAAAAAGTCTGAATGGGTTTGAGCGTCGATCCAGCGATCGTCTCTGAAGGACTCAAGAGAAATACGCAATAGCTCCGCACGTTCTTTTGCGATCTTCTCGGCGAAGGGGGCGACTTTAAGAAGGTCGAGCAAGTGTGAGAGGCGTGGCTCGTGTTTGGGACGTCCGGGACGATTGCGTGGAACTTGGTTCTTATAAACCTCATCAACCAGTAACATCAGTATGTCTTCCGCGATAGTATCGTTGGCACGAGCGAGGTGCATAAGATCAGCGACCACAAATGCTTTTTGTAAATCATCAGGCATTTCGCCGCGTTCGAGACCGGGGTAGTCCCACGTATTGATGGTGCGAGTTCCCTGGTCGAAGCGAAGGTAGCGGCCATGAAGCACGTCAACGAGGGGGGCAAGAGACTTTCCATAGTCGACGGCGCGTACGCGCACGTGAGCTTTTGTTGCCAGGATGTCGTTGATGATCCGGCACATCAAGACAGACTTTCCGGCGCGTGGCTGAGCTATCAGCAGTACCAAGGGGCTGGTGACCAGACTGCGATCGTAAAGATTGAAGCCTGTGAGATGGCCGGTTGGAGTGGAACAAATTGTGTGCGGATGAGGACTACCAGGCCATGCCGATTCAGTGGGCGTCAATGGAGCGAGAGAGTCGGTCGTTTCCAGAATCTCGCGGCCTGTTTCCTGGTTGTTGAGCTCGCCGACAAGACTTCGGTTATATACGGCGCGGAGGGCTACCGGTTCTTCACGATTCGCTTCGGCGCCGGGAATGCGGCGAATGGCAGTAACGAGCTGCTCACAGTAGCGATCAAGATTGCGCAATGAAGTATGTAGTTGTTCTTTGTTGGTTGCGGCCTCGCTGTAAATGACGGCGTAGAAGCGTGCCTTAACGAGAGCCTCGGTGTCGCCAGTGATTTCTTCACGAACGGTGGAGAGTTGGCCCATTGCCTTGCGGCCTTCGAAAGTACCATGGCGGCTGGTGCCTCTGTTTGCGCGACTAACTTGCCGGATGCGTTTGTCAAGTTTTTTACGCACTTTGTCCTGATCGAGATAGACGTACTCGGTGATGACGTTATGGCGAAAATTAAGTTCAGGGTTAGTTGTCAGAACGCGCATACAGTCGGCAAAGATGTTTGGTTGTGGAGGGACAAACATCGAAACAACTGCGGCAGGATAGCTGCCGTGCATTACGAAATGACCATCACCCGCAATGGTTTCGCCGCAAAGGTAATCGCGAATGTCACAGCCGGGAATGTCGGGGAGGGTAGGCGCGCTATTGGAGTTTTGGCGATGGCCCAGGTAGATGGCTTGCCAAAGTTCCTGACGAGTAAACGGCTTCAGTCGCATGGGACTTTGGTGTTCGATTAAACGAAAAGTTTTTTCGGCTTCGTCAATTGCTTGTTGTTCGTCGCTGTCGATGCGGCGCGTGACGGTGTCGTTGCTGGTCTCGCGTAGAGTTGTGAGTAGGGCGCCGATGAATCCTAGTGTTCCGCGCAAAGCCAGCTCACGTTTTAGGGTGGGAAAGAAACGTGCCAAGCCTTGTTGGTTTTGATCGTTGAAGTGTTTGACTGGAACGCGGACCCAGGCTGACAACGTGTGTTGCTTGAAAGCTGCGCCAACTGCTGCGTCATGGTAGAAGCTGATTCCCATGGTGTGTAGGAGTCCTGCGAGAGGGGCGACATCGGTTTTGTCTTGTGAACGGATGTGCCGTTGAATTACGAGACCGGGATCGGGATTTACAGAGAGCCGAAACTGGATGATGGTGTTTGACGGTTTTCGAGCTGCTAAGAGTCGGGCAAGTTCGTTGATCCGTCTTTCCATGAGGTCTTCTTCACTGAAGACAGTGTTGTTTAGAGCAACGTGATATGCCTTCGTAAAACTGCCATCCGTATGGCGGAGCAGATTTCCGGAGATATCCAGAATGGATGAGTCGCGTCGTCTGCCAGCCGGGCGATGAAGGAGGCGAATTCGAGCCTGGTCGTGTTTGATTTGTGCGCCGTTTTCACCATTGATGGCGAGATCCCGTTTGGCTCGGCGACTGAGTGGGACAAGTCGTAGTCCAACAGTGATGCCGATGGCGGAAAGGACGATGGCGATAGCTAAAATGGCGATGGTTGCGGTATCCACGAACGTTCGATCTCCACAAATTAAAGTTAATTATCAGTAAGGAGCCAGGGACGCTGTTTCTTGTCTGTGGGCAGCGCGTGACGTTGCCGTGATGTCTTGAAGAGCGCGGCAAGCTGATGTTGTAACCAGAATGGGCGCCGTCCAATACGTACAAAGTTGAAGAAAGCCACTGAAGCCACAAGCGAAATGGGGCATACCCAGATCTCCAAGGGAAAGCGCATAACGCGGAGGTTGAGCATAAAGGGAATGCTGTAGCCAAGAAGCGCGATAAAGATCACAAACTTCCAATCGGTATCTCTGACGCCAAAGCGCATGACAGGAAGATAGATTTGTGAACGAATGGGTCTGGCGCGCATTGCTGTCTGCTCCTGCTTCACGGTTTGGCGGTTTTCGACCGGACCAGCCTGATGCGAACTAGGGTGTATTTGTCGAGCTGGCCCGGTTGTTGTTCGTAAACATCAGTTACCGAGGTCGGTATCGAGGTTCACGGCATTGCCTTGCGAGAATGAATACGCGAGGCTGGCGACTGCGCCGAAAGCGAAACAGAACACGCCGCCGAGTGCCTGTTTGGTCCAGTTCTTTTCAGTCATGTAATTGACGGCTGCCCACATAAGGCCACCGATGCCGAGCAGGAACAGAAGGTTTCGTCCCCACTTGATGACTTCTCTGACTCCATTACCGAGGGTTTGGTCGTCGCCACCAAAGATGCTGCCACCGGAAGGTCCCTGGGCCATAACACTGACGGACATGATGCCGATCAATAGGACCGGGGTGAGTGCGTTTAAGATTGCACTTGCTTGAAACAGTCGTTGACTGGCTCGGGCGGTGCGCGAGTTGGTTAGAAGTTGCCCATCGATTTGAACGGCATTCGTTTGATTGCGAAGCCAACTGCGATATCCGCGAATGAGATTGCGTTTACTGAGTTGAGTTGTCATTGTGATCCTTGCCTTTGGTTAGGCGATGGCTCACAATGTCTTTACCGGAGATCAGCGTGAGCAAATCGCGTTTGATTTTCAATGACCCTGTCAGTTGTTAGCAGCAACTGCCAGGGTTTAACTTTTGTGACCGTTATCACCTACGTTGGGTGGTCCTTCCTTAAAGTCACTTCTCATTTTCATTCTGTTTGGCTCGAAGCGTGGTGTCGCGTCGTGCGACAGGCACTTCGTGGGGCCTGACGCGTTTGGCTACTACAAAGGCTGTGCCAGATCGAGATTTGAAGGTTATTCGCAGTAGTTGATGCGGCATCGAGGTTGCAGATAGATAGCCTGGAGGCTCGGTAATTCAATGAAAATGAGAAGACATCTTCCCTTGAACATAACTGTATTGGCGTTAGCGGCGTTGTTATGGCAGACCGAAGCGCGGGCTCGAAACCAGCAATCTCGGCATGGTCGAAGCAACGATGTTCGTAAATGGCGTTCTAAGCGTCATTTTGATGTTCGTGTTTCCGAACATTGGCGGTTGGCGAGGTCTCGGCTAAGAGACCGAGCGCGAATTTATGAGCCATTGATTAGGGCAGCGGCGCACAAGCATAGAGTAGATCCTCGCGTGTTATGGACCATTGCATTCTTAGAGACGAGATTTCGTCCGGAGTTGGTGTCGCCGATGAAGGCCCGAGGGTTGATGCAGTTTATGCCGGAGACAGCACGCCGATTTAATTTGTCTAATCCGCATGATGCGGCCGCAGCAATAGATGCGGCGGCAAGATATGTAAACGTGTTGATGACGCGGTTTGACGGGAAACTGGAGTTGGTGCTGGCTGGCTACAATGCGGGCGAAGGTGCTGTTGAGTCGTATCGTGATGGGCGTTCCCTTCGTACTTCAAAGGGAAAAGTGATCAATCCCCGAAGGATTAAGACCAACGGCGTTCCGCCGTATCGCGAAACGATGTTGTATGTGAAGCGAGGTCTACTCGTCTTTAACAGGGTAACGACAGCGGGTGTTTTTAGTCCGGAGCTGATAGCGACAGCGCGTCAGTTGCGAGTGGCGTCGCTGACAGTTTCGTTGACGGACCAGGTTCTGATCGATCGTGAATTAAAAGGGTTGGGTGCGACGCCTGCCACGGTACTCTACTCAGAGGTAAAGCAAGGTGCAATTGCGGATGGTCCCGGTAAGGGAATGTCAGTGGCCAGTGGTAAGGAGCGCGATGCGACGGATTTCGAGACTGTGTTTTTTGACGTGCATTCGGGTGCTCGTTATGTGGTAAGCAGGGGTGAAATTATTAAGCCATTGCAAAGTTTAGAAACAAGCGAGGCGGCTGGAAATGGAGGAGAGTCAGGACATGTTTCGAAGTCTTATTACTTTGGGGCAGGTGGGAATTAGATTGTTGAATTACCTGACCTGTATCCGTTTCAAAAAGAAGCCTGCGTCTCGCTTTGGGATGTGGGATGTCGCGCACGCGAAAGAAAGGCGGCGGGCGGCGCGGGCTTATGCGTCGAGCCAGCCGGTGCGGGCAAGACAGTTGCAATTCTCGCCTTCGTTCGTGCGACAACACTTCGGTGGGGTTGGCACGCGCTTGTTATCGAACCTACGAAGGGGTTAGTAAGCAAAGCCAAAGCGAAAAAAGCGAGCATGGCCGGCGTCGATCTTGTGATTTCGACGCCGGCCTCTTTGCATAAGAAGTGGCTTGCCAAGCTCTGCGAATTCATACAAGAGGATTTTCACCAATTCTCATAATCTACAAATGAGAGTTCGGTCGAGGATCTAGACACTTGTTCGTGTTTCCCAACAGTGATTTTGCCACAATGTTCGGATTGGCGGACATGGGAACCTGGTCTAGGACCAAATAGCGAGAATGAAGCCTATGGCACGGCTTTTGAAGTGAGATGGGCCAACTGCTTGTGACTCTCCGGAAAAAAGAGATCCGGTGATGCGAGAAGATCGAACGCTATGAACAGACTTAATGAAAACCAGGATGAGATTCCAACCGAGCTAAGTGACTTGTTATCGGAATTGCAAGCTGACCGCGGGGTGCAGCTAAGTCTTGAAGCTCCGCAGATTCGACAACGATGTTATAGCGAACAGGGTGGACCTCAGAAAGATCAACAGGGTGAGATGCGAATTCCTGCTTTGAAAATTGAGCGAGGAAGAGTAACAGGCAGTCCGGCAGTGGTTTATCGAGACGCTGCGGACGTGCGCACAATTCTTAGTCTGACGTGGTCCATGATGATCCTGGCGTTGCTTCTAGTGGCTAGTGGTGTTGGCAATATCTATCAATACTTGCGTCGGCCGGATCGCATTGTCGTTGATGGTGGTACGGGCCGAGTGCTTTCGATAAATAACCGGAATTACGGCAGTGAAGAAGGGATTGAGTTCGGGCCTGACAGGTTAACCCAGCAGGACAAGATCTATATCACTAAGGAATTCGTGAAAGCGGTCTACCAGGTAGATCCGGCTACGCGGCCACGTGACATTGAGCGGGCCTTAACCATGATGGTGCCTGATTCGGCGGTACGGTTTTCGCGCTGGATGAAGGAAAAGGGAGTGTTGGATCAGCAAAGGGCAGAAAGTTGGCAAACGATCTGGAGTCCGATGGATGTATCGGTAGATAAGAATGATGGGTATACCGTCAACGTCATCGGCAAACAGGATATTACGAAAGTGGTTAATGGGACCACGGTCACTGATGCCAGACAGTTGCGTTTAACTATCAAGCTGGTAGCTGACAACAAGGGTCGAGCTGATCGAAACCTGCGATCGGGATTTCTGATTTCATCACTTGATTATCAGGAGTTGAATGAACCGGCGGCTCGAGCCGCTGGCGTGGAGAATGGGGCAAGCGGAGGGAGAAATCGATCGATTACGCCGGTTACAGCCCTGCAAGAGAGTCAATAAGCGCAGATTACTTCGAGTGAAAAGAATGGAGTCGTTATGGTGAAACTATTCAGCTTCGGCCGCTTCCGGCTTGGTTGTGTTGTTCTGGTTTTAATTGTGACGGGAACGATGATGGGTCAGGAGAGACGACCATCTCGACACCAACCGGAGAAAGCGGTTGCAAGAAAGCCAGTTTCGAATACGCCGGCGGCGAAGCCATCTCCTTCGCCATCTCCCTCTCCGTCGGCAATGGTGCCTGTGGCGTTGGTAAATCCCGCGCAGCCTGAATATATGTCTGGCGAAGCGAACGTCACAGTCAAAGGTAATCAGAATCCGACTATCCGTTTAGGGCTTGCACAGAATGGAGTCAATGTTATCGAGTTTCCGGCAGCCGATTCTTTTTTTATGGTCCATCCTGGTAATTCAGAGTTGGTTGCTTTCGACGAAGAGACTGCAAAGCTAAGCAAACGGACACTGGTATTGCGTCCAGGAGCCGCGTTTGTCGCGCCGCCTGCGGGTTCAACGGCTAAGAGCCCTTCGGCCTCAATCAGCGTTCAAATGCAGTCGGGAGTGGTGGTGACGTTTTTGATCTATCCCGTAAGAGAACTATCACAGAACGCTCATCGCTGCGTGGTGATGTATAACCGCGATGAAGTAGTGGCCGCGAGAAAAGCGGCAGGGCTTGCGGTGAACCTCGATGGTCGCGATCCGGCGCCGAAGGCAAACGGTTCAATTAGATTGGGTAGTGCTGAGGAAGAAAGTAGTGGGCCAATTGTTCCAAAAGTATCGAGATTGATCGCGGACGTCGACAGCAGGCGCGCGGATGAACGCGTGCGTAACGGGAAGGGTTCCAGTAAGAGACCTAACTTGTCTGAGGTCGCAAATAATGCGTTGAGGGAAATCATTCGAAATCCGAGCCGCATGGGAGCATTTTCAAAGTCGAGTTATGGATTGGGATTGGCTGTTGCTCCTGTTGTGGACTTGGATGTCCAGGCTCGCATGGTTGTGATTGCGGTTCGCAACGATAGTCAGGGCGTGTTGCGGATCATGTCTGGAAACCCTGAGCTATATGTTCAGACCTTCGACGATAACGGCAAGACGTTGCAATTGGAACAGGTACAGCGGTTGTACATGGAAGGCACATCGTTGGAAGGTCGATTGAGCAAAGGAGAGATCGCTTACTACGCGATTGTCTACCAGGCGCCGGTGCTAGGCGCGATGCAACGATTGCGCGTGTCAGTAAGCCAGATGGAAGCGGCGGACCAACCCGCTACGGCTGCTGTGGGAACGACCATGCGCCGGTAATAGTTTTTAGAAACGCTTGCGGATGTTTGGAGGCTAGAAGTAAGGGAAAGCCAACTCAAAGTCAGTAAAGGAATGTGAAATGAGTGCTCAAGTTAATCCAAGTGATAATGAGTTTCGTGGCGACCAGCGCGTGGTTATCGAAGAAACCGAGGAACAAGTAGATCCTAAAGCCGAGTTTGTTTCAGATGAACGTCGAGCGGAGCTTATCGATGAAGGGGACATCGTTGCTGAGGTTGAACGAGAACGTGGAGAAAACCAGAGTAAGGGGCGAGGGCGAAAAGCCGTAGCGGGCGTCGTGTTTTTGGTTGTAATCGCGGCGGGCGCGATTGGTGCCTGGTACGTGATTGGACGCGGCGGAAAGCGGCAAGCGAGAGTTCCGGTGAATCGGTCTTCTAAAGCTTCAGCGGTCGAAAGCGAAGAGGCGTTGACGAAGCAGGCTATTGAACTGACGAATAGCGCAGGTCCAGGAATTACGTTGAGTGATGGTTCGGTAATTAGGCCAACTATGCCGTCGCCGTCGCCTATGGCTGCTCCTAATTCTGATTCGAACGTTCCGGTTACGCAGCTCCCAATGAGTAACGGGGAGTTGTCCAGTACGGTTAACTCGGCTAAGCCGCCGAATGCAAAGGAAACAGAGGAAAAACGTGAGCAAGATCAAGGAACAGTAAGTTCGGGAGCCAACGGTCGGAACCACGAGCGATCAGTGAGGATTAGTGAGGACCTCAAAGCGCAGGATGTCAAAGCGCAGCATCCGAATCGTACTGGCGATCGTGAAGCAAGCGTGGCCGAAGTAGGTAAGGATGCTGGCGGCGTAGCAATGCCAACGTTCGGCAGCATGTTGCCGGTAAGAACTTTAGGTGTTCTCTACACCTTAAGATCCGGAGGACTGGCTCGGTTTGAGTTAACGAGTGACGTCAAAGGTAAGGGATGGGCCATGCCTCGCGGCACTGTGCTCGTAGGGGCTTTGCGCGATGCCAAGTTCGATCGTGCGTTTGTTTCGTTAGTAGGTTTCATTGATACAGAATCCGGCCACTTTGTAAAAATCAGCGGCGACCTGCTTGGGTCGGATGGCGGGGCCGGCATCCGTGGCAAGCGCAGAAAAATGTCGAGCGGTTGGTCACGTGCGCTCTCGAAACTAGGTGAGGCCGGCTTGAGCATTGCCAGTTCGTTTGCAGGATCTGTTGGCCGTCGGCCAATTGTGATTAACGATGCGTTTGGCAGTTATGGGGGTCGACTTACGAGCGAACTGGATGGTGTTCTGGTTGGAGGCGATCGTAATAGCTTTGTCGAAGTCGCTGCGGGTAGTTCGGGATACATGATGATTACCGAGTTGCCTGATTCTGTTGAAGGTGTTGACGCTTTGTCGAGACTGAGTGGACAGGATGTGGAGGAACGTTCAAGCGTTGATCAACCACGCAAGACGACAGGCATTTCTGAGCGCGAGTTGGCTGAATTGATCCAATCAGGAGACAAAGAACAGATCAGGGAGGCATATGCCGCGCATGACGCCTCAAATGCGTCGAATTGCGGAAGCCGTAATCGATGGAGATCGAGTTGCACGGTGAAGGTATGAATCCGACCGTTTCGAACAAGCCGAGCATCAACCCTCGCCGCGTTGTGAATGACGGAGGTGCTGCGGCATTAGCGAACTTATTGGCGGCGACCGGATACATGGTGCAGGAAAGAGTGTTGAGCGATCTAGTGCAGGCTATAAAGAGTGGAGCCCCACATTTGATTGAAGGAGAGCGAGGCTCCGGAAAAACGGCCCTGGCCGAGGCGTTGGCTGAGGCGTGTAATCTTCCGATTTTTTATTTGCAAGGCATGGAGGGTTTGGAGTTGGAAGACGTGCTCTATAGCTGGGACCGAGAAGGACAGAGCCAATTTGTTCGTCAGGCGATCGCCTCAGGGATGAAATTGGCGGACGCCCGCGCGCAACAATGGGGTGCCGACTACTTACTCTTTGGGGAAGCTTTGGGCGCGTTTGAATATGCGGCTCGGACTGGCAAGGTCCCAATTCTAATTGTTGATGAAGTCGATAAGCTGCAGGACAGAATTGAGGACATGCTGTTGCAGTTGTTTGGACGAGGGTATGCGCACGTTCCTCGATATGGGGACGTAGGTGAGAAAGATCCGGCGTGTTGGCCCATTGTAGTTTTGCTATCGAACGACATTAGGCATGACTTATCGGCGCCGATGCGTTCGCGTTGTGTTTACACCTGGATGGACATGCCTTCCGCCAGAGAAGAAGTGGCAATTCTGTGCGCACGAGTGCCAGACGCTTCGGGGGCCGCGGTTCGTTGGGTTGCAAAGTTGTTGGATTGCATTCGTGCAATTCCGGGCGTGCAAGACAAGCCTGCTTTGCGAGAGGGTATTGCGTTGCTGAATGCGTTCATGCGTGATGGAGTCAAGATTGTAGATGAAGGGGTGTTGACTTCGTATCTATGTCTGTTTGCGAAGCGGAGGGGCGATCGATCGTATCTACAGCAGTCAATGGCGAGAATTGAACTGGCGGTCAATGATCCACATGAAGAGATTGACGGATGGGTTGACCAGGTGTTCAGTGAAAGGAAGCGATTAGTGATCGCTGCGTAGAACTATGGCAAACGCAAAAGCACATAAGTCGATTGGCAAGGTTCTAGTGTCTTCGCCGCTGACTGTGGTTTTAACTGTGGCGGTCCTCGTCGTGTTTGTTATCTCGTTTGCGGGTTACGTCAAGCGTGGCGGCTTTTGGACACCGGAGGTTGAAGCGCGAGTGTTCAATGAGGGTGGGCAGGATTGGAATCAATCAAGTGGTGTGAGTGGAAACCGGAGAAGATTTGCATTTCAGGGAGAGGTTTATAACCAAGCCGAACAAGTGAAAGAAAGCGCAGCTCTGACGCTGGGAGTGACATTGTTGGCGAGTGAGCGGGCGCGTGAACAGAGACCATATCAAACGGTCGAGTCGTTGATTGCGGGTGTTGCGGAGCACGGGTTATTGCCGCCGGGAATGACGCTGGATCGTAGCGCTTCCGTGGTCTCCAGACATGGAAATTATTTCATACGCTATCGCGAACAGCCGCTTGCGGTGGAAGTGCTTTCTATTAGCAAGGGCGCTAGTGACGGAGTGGCGATTTTAGTGAGGTTGCCGGATGACGAGTTTTCCGAGAATGCCTTGACTTACTACATGATTTCAAAGGCTGGGTTGCAGGTGCCTGGCGGGTTTGCGCCTGTGGCCCAATTGATTAGTAGTGGCTGGCGTCCTGAGACGTTCAAGGCTGCGGAGTTGTCTCAGGTTGAAAAGGAACAAGACCGTCAGTGGTTAGCGGCGCGTGCTGCGAATGGAAAATAAAAGAGAGTATCAATGTCATTCGTTAAGCAAGTAGAAGGATTTGACGCCAGGTACGGTATTCCACGTCCTGCAGAAATGCAGGCGATGCCAGCATATCAAGCTTTTTTACGCTTGATGGCGGCTGGCGTAATGATGCTGGTGCTCATTGGTTGCGGAGCATTATCTGCATATCTGATCTGGTTGTCCGCAGGCTACCTGGAAGTGAGTACAGCGGTGAAACTCTACTTCATTATTGCAATGCTCGCGTGTCTGCTGGTCGGTTGTACGGAGGCGCTTCAGGAGGTCTTGCCATACTACCGCATTCAACAAAGGCTCACATTTGGTACGGCGCGTTGGGCTGATGAAAGCTATTTAAAGACAACAGGCCTAGCCTTAAAGCTCTCCGAGATTGGAGGGCTGCCGCGCGGATCGTTGCGAGTCGGTCAGTTGAAGCGAGGGCACACCTTAGTGCTACCTGAGGTTGAATGGCTTCGGCATATAGCGATATTTGGTCCGCCAGGATCGGGTAAGTCAAAGACATTTTTGATGAACATGCTGCGTGATATTGCGGCTGGCGGATCGGCGATAGTACTAGATCCGAAAGGTGAGTTATTCGAACAAACGGCCGGCTCATTTCGACAAGTGTTCAGGCTGGATTTGGTAAATCCTGCTCGTTCTGATCGCTGGAACTTTTTGCCGAAATGCAAAGATCGTCCGGAGTTTGCGGGTCAGATGGCTGGCACGATGATTGGATTGGAGGGAACAAAACATAACATTGCAGATCCGTTTTGGCAGGAGTCAGAGCTGTTGTTATTGAAGGCGGTGCTTTTGCACTTGCCGGACATTGTCGCAGAGCCTACGCCTCCAATGATCTATGAATATTTGGCATTGAGGAAATTGGAGGCTATTGAGACAGAAATGCTTGACTCGAAGAACAAGCATGTAAAGCTTGCCTGGGGTGCATTCCAGAAGGCGCCGCCACAGACTCAGGGTAGTGTGATTACGGGTTTGATGAACAAGCTGGGTACGTTTCGTGAGGAGAACGCGCAAAAGGTGTGTGCGCCAATCACGGCAAGCGACCGTAGCGCGGGTGTGCGGCAGATTGAGTTTGGCAGATTGAGGGAGTATGGAACGGTTATTTACATAGTAGTGGCTGAAGGTGATGCGACTCGGTATAAGAATCTGTTGGCTACTTTTATTGGCCAGGCCGTAAATGAATTACGCATTGAAAATCATGCTGAAGAGCTTGCGCCCGTTGGTTTTGTACTGGATGAAGCGGCCAACGTTCCTTTGGTTGGCTTGAAAGAGATAGCTGGTGTGGGCCGGGGCCGGAAGATTGGATTGATTCTTGGCTATCAAAATTTGCCGCAGGTGCATGATCAATACGGTCAAGAGGGTGGTAATGCGATTCTCGGTTCTATCGGCACGATGATCTTCCTGCCTGGATTGGATGATGTAACGACGCAGTTTGCTTCTCGTCGCATAGGCCAGACTACCGTGTGGAGTCACACGAGCGTTGATGGAAAAGGTAAAAAATTGGATAACGAGCGGCAGTCGGAAACAGGCCGAGCACTAATGGATCCGACAGAAGTTCGTCAGATGGTGAAGCATCAACAATGCGTTGTCGTTATTGACACATCCCCGCCCATTAAGTCTGCCTATCCTCCTTACGCAGTGTTAAAGCAACGGGCCATTGCTATTGAGTATGGTGAGCCGAAGTTGGTGAGCCTGGAGGACGCCGAAGCGGAGTATCAGAAACTTATCAAGGCTTCGGGTGAGGTTAAGGGACGGGAAGTGACGGAAGACACACCGCATCATGGAGAGGCGGAGGTATTAGTTTCGCCTGCGGAAAGTAGTCCGATCGCGCGAGAGACGATAGACGGAGGAATGGATTATCAGTCTGATGAATTGATACCAAAAGGTGTTGCGAGTGCGGCTGGAGAACCGTCAGCGAAGGAGTCCGGCGCCCGGGGAATGCAGAAGAAAAAGAATCGTCCTCCCGACATTGAGATTAGGCAATACACATTGTTTTCTGATCAGGGTGTGCAGAGCGAGTTGTTGGACAGAGTAAAAGAAGAGTTAGAAAAGAACAGGCCGAGAGTAATGGCTCACACGAACGACGGTACGAGTCTAGAGGGGGGCCAAGTGCCTGGAGTTTTGAACAGGCGCGGCGGTAACAGCGCAGCACGATAGTTTGAGATAACAAAGTAAGGTGGTTGGGGAATGTTTGAAGGGGCAAGAAAGCAAAAATTCAAGTTGACGTTCGTTATTCTTGGCGTCTCGGTGATTGTGCTGGTGATTAGTTTTGCGTATGGCACGTGGGCGAGGACGGAGCGTGAAAAGGAACTGGTGCCGCGCTTGGGCTGCCGAGAGTATGGTGAAAGTCTCTGCGCCAGTTTCAGCGGCAGACTGGTCAGTTTCCGGATGACTTTATGCAGCTTGAGGAGCGCATATGGAAGCATAAGACACTACCGGATTTTGGGCCAAGCAAGCGCACCCTGACGTGGCAAATTATTACTATATTTATGGCAAGTCTAATGCTTCGACCTGTACTGTTTGGGCGATACCGTCAGGGCCAAAACGGGAAGAAGCTTCGACACATTTCCTGGTGGTTATGCCTGACGTGATTCGGAGATGGAAGGGGCCGGCTTTGACGAAAACTGATATTGACAGAATAGATTCCGGACCCTACGGGCGATTTGTTGAATATGCTCGGCATGACTGAACAGAAGATTATCGATCAGCGCACGGATAAGAGGGCAGCTCGCGTTTTTTGATCCGATCACAATAGTGAAGGGGTAAAATACGCTACGGAATTGTTCGAAGTCACCATTACGCACAATTTGTCAGACGTTAGCGAAGTTGCGGAACTCTTTGGGCGGCGACTGATTGCACTCGAGTGGGGACGCAAAGGACCAGACCTAACGCTCTACACGGGCCGGGCGCACACTGACGTGGCGTTGTTCCACACGATGCGCGAGCATGGTGCGGCAGTAATTGCGGCCTACAAAGGTGTCACTGAGCATAGATCGGATCGTCTCATCGGTTTGGTGAGACCGGGAGTGGATTTCCAACGAGTTAACGGGTTGCTTTGCTTACCACTTTCTGACGCGCGTGTTATTGACTCATCGGCTAACTTTTTGGGCAACCTTCCTCCTCGGCAATGCACTGTCCAGCCGTGTGGAAATCGGGCCAAAGGAAGACTTTCGGCATTAGTTCTCGGCCAAGGGTCACCACGGAACGTCTGGGCGCTTCATAACCGAGACGTTGAAACGCTCGTCGCGAATTATCTTATCAGCAGTGGTTTATGTAATTCTGTGTGGAATGGCTCGCGTGCTTTTGAAGATATCGATCATGCGGGCTACGCGCGGAATGGGCAAGAATTATTGGCGCAAACCACAGTCTCAACTGAACTCGTCTCAAACAAAGCAGCGAAGCTCCTGCGATTGGATCTACCGAATCGCACGCTCCATTTCTTCGGACCCGCGGGAGCTGAACATCAATGCCCTCAACCGATTGAGTATCATTCAATAGAGGCGGTCTTTAATGAGTTGGATCAAACAGATGCTGGTCGTTGGCTCATCGATCGAATGCTTACTTCTGAAGGTTCGTCTTCGGAAGGAAACGGTTACGATCGTATCTAATTGTCGTGCGTTTTAGTTTGTATCGAGCCATGAACCCTATCGTGGTCTGACATTCTCAGAGAGTGCTTAGCCTAGGAAAACTTGTGACCAATGCCTGATAAATTACCAAACGGTTGGGTCAAAACTACGCTCGGTGAGGTTTGCGTCCTTAATCCGGGGCGTTCCACCGGTCAGCTTCCGCCGGAGCATACTGAGGTCAGCTTTGTACCAATGTCTGCCGTCGAGGAGGAGACGGGCCGTCTTGATGCTTCAGAAGTCAGAACAATTGGATCAATCCGAAGAGGCTATACTTCATTTCAGGAAGGTGATGTCATCTTCGCCAAAATTACACCCTGTATGGAAAACGGAAAAATAGCATTAGCTGTAGGGTTGAAGAACGGCCTTGCTTACGGCTCGACCGAGTTCGTGGCAATTAGACCCCATGACGGAGTCCTACCGCGATATGTCCTTCATTACCTTCTACAGCCAGCGTTACGAGAAGACGCAGAGCGTCATATGAGCGGGGCGGCTGGGCAAAAACGTGTTCCTATAAACTACCTTACCACTCATGAATTCTTACTCCCTCCGACCGCTGAGCAGGTCCGCATTGTTGCCAAGCTTGACGAAGCCCTACTCCGAGTCGAACGAGCAGTATCGGCGATTGTCCGAGCTGAACAGAGGATCCAGCGTTATCGCGCTGCTGTTCTACACGCCGCTGTCAACGGAGAGCTCACCCAGGCCTGGCGCAGGAGACGTCAACATAAGAGGGCAAACGAGCCAACTTCTGAAACCATTTTGCAAGCTCTCCTTGCCACTCGACGCAGTCGGTGGGAACAAGCTGAGTTTCTGCGTCAAAAAGCCGCTGGAAAAAAAGTCAAGAACGACAACTGGAAAGCTCGTTATCCTGAACCAACCCCACCAAATACTGACGACCTTCCAGCACTGCCGGAGGGTTGGGTGTGGACATCTCTTGACCAACTGACGTTTCACTTAGCAAGCGGATCGCGTGATTGGTCCCAATACTACGATCGAGGGAACGGCACGTTCTTGCTAGCCCAAAATATTTCGACGATTCGGTTTGGATCTTTCCTTCCGACAAGTCGTAGGCCCACCGGCAAATCACCCGGATCGCGCGCGAAGTCAGGTAGCAATAAATGATCTTCTGGTCACGATTGTGGGAGCCAACACTGGAGACGTCTGTAGGGTTTCCAAGGAAATGCCGGAAACCTTCGTCTGTCAGAGTGTCGCTTTAATAAGACTTGCAGAACGATCACTCTCGCACTTCGTGTGGTTATACCTGGTGTCTGATGAGGATGGGCAAAAGCAGTGGAGAAAGATGATCTATGGAGCAGGACGTCCGCACCTTCGTTTTGACCATCTTCGAAGCACAGCTATTCCGATTCCTCCTCTTGCAGAACAAGCCCAGATTGTTCGAGAAGCAGAACGTCGGCTTGCGGCAGCCGATCGTCTGTTAGCTTCTTTGGAGCAGCAATTAACCCGAGCCCGCGTAATGCGTCGGTCGTTGATGGGCGAGGCATTTTCTGGTCGCCTCGCCCTCCAAGACCCAAGCGATGAATCCGCTTTGGAGTTAATTAAGAACATACGAGTCATTCGCGAGGCGGAGGGCCAAAAACGGAGACTTAAACCGATGGCGAAATTCAAGTCCAAATCTGAAAAACCACGAAGCGCCTTGATTGATCTCCTTCGTCAAAACAAGGAGCCCATCACACCCGAACAACTCTTTCGCCAATCAGGCTTTGAAGCTTCTCAAGTCGATCTTTTCTATAGGGAACTAGCCTCCTTGCGTAGCAATCTAGTTGAAGTAAAGCCGCCGCCCTCCGACGCAAAGTTATGGCCTCAACGTGCGAAGGTTCTGCTGCAGTTGAAAAAGGGATCAAAGGTATGAGAATCGACAGGCTTATGCTTTCCGAGTACAAAAATCTCATCAATTTCGAGGTTGATTTCGATGAAACGAGTAGTCGCCAAGTTGTGGTCGGCCGCAACGGAGTCGGGAAGTCTAACTTGCTAGAAGCACTGACGCGAATCTTTCGAGATGTGAAGATCTCGAGGAAGACTCACAGTTCGGCTATGAGATTGAATACCAATGCAATAGGCATTTTGTGAAAATTAAGGCGTCTGAAACGACCGATGACCACCACGAAATCAAGTCTAGAACTGTACCAAGGTTCGGCCGCGAGTATTGGATTGTGTCGGAGGCGAAGTGTGCCGCAGTCGGTGATAGAACTTTAAAGCCTTATGAAGAGATTGGCGAGACCGAGTTTTTTCGGAGAAACCGGCCGGTGAATCAACGACCAAATCCTGATCGCCTCTTACCGCTCTATGTTTTTGGATACTACTCAGGTGCCATTCCTCGCTTTGGCAATATTTTCGAGAAGCATGAGGAAAAATACTTTAAAGATCAGGTTGCAGGTGTCGAAGCTCCGCTGCGTCCATTGTTCCAAGCCAAGCCCAATCATAGTCAGTTTGCACTTTTAGCCTTTTACGCTACGAAAGACTCTGCTGCGCAGAAATATCTGGAGGCGGAATTTAGAATCACAGGCTTGGACTCGGTGCTTTTCTCGCTGAGAGAGCCTTACTGGCACCAGTCAAAACCTAGTAAAGACCGTCGGGCATCAGGAGATCCTAGATTTTGGTTCGCTGCAGGAAAAGTGGCACCGTTTTTGGATTCCTTGTTCGCTCATAGCTTCGCCCCGATGAGCGGCGAAGAGCGTATCAAGATTTCGATTGGTCAGGAAAAAACAAAAGAACGCCGATACTGCTTCCTTCCTAACCAAGCATCCTTACAGGCCCTTGCGAAGGGACTGACCAACAAAGAATTTTTCGCACGGCTGGAGAGTCTAGTGTTCAGCGACTTGGTTGACGGCAATGGCGCAGATGTGCGCGTTTGGATTCGACTGAAAGGTATCACGGAGCCTGCTACGTTTCAGGATCTTGCCGAAGGTGAACGGCAGTTGCTCACCGTCCTCGGCTTGATGCGGTTCACCGCAGAGAAGGAAGCGCTCTTTCTCCTCGACGAGCCTGATACTCATCTGAATCCTGCTTGGTGTTTGGACTATCTTGACAATCTGAGGAAGTACGGGGCGGAGCCTCCTAACAGTCAGATTATTATGACTACGCATAGCCCGCTGACTTTTGCAGGAATGGACAAGAATGAAGTGGTAGTTATGGAACGAGGAACAGACGGGAGAATATTCGCCGAGCATCCTAGCACCGCACCTAAAGGCATGGGGTTCGCAGCAATCCTAACGAGTGACTTCTTCGGTATGCGATCTACATTAGATAGAGATACACTCAAAAAGATCGATGATAAACGAGACCTAGCCTTGAAGTCCGATAAAACCGACAATGACCGAAGGAAGCTCGCAGAGCTAAACGATGAACTCGGCAAGCTCGATTTTACGCATGCTGTGCGCGACCCTCTGTACGAGGAGTTTGTTCGAGCGATCACCGCTGCCACCAAGGAGCATGAGGATTTGAAGAGACCCGCACCATCCCCAGAAATGTGGCGGAAGAGGCAACAGATCGCAAAGGACATAGCTGAGAGGTTGCTGAGGATCAAAACCAAACAATGAGGCCAATAGACCATCAACACCTGCGAAGGGCAGCCAATCTTCTACAGCTGAAAGAGTGTGACGAGGCGATTAAGCAAGTTGATGAAGCCGAGCGTGGAGATTTCATTTCGAAGCACCAGGATGAGTGCAGTGCCATTCGTGGGGCGCTGTGGGCAATCGGTCACATGAAGTGTTGGTACTCCGAGGCTACTCTTCAAGAATGCGAAGGACAGGTTGAGCACTACCGTCCGAAGAAGAGACTCGCTGGAGCTGGACACGCGGGCTATTGGTGGAGAGCTTTCGACTGGACAAACCTCAGGTTAGCGCATCCAACCGTGAATCGAAGAAAAACCGATTATTTGACAGGAAAGCGCGCAGGCAAAGGATCATATTTCCCGTTACGCGACGAGGGACACCGTGCACTGAATCGCGCAGAAGAGGTGAATGAAGCACCGATACTGCTCGATCCCATCAATCCCGCTGACACCCGGCTGATTTGTTTCTCTGAAGAATCCGGAGCGCCTCGCCCAAGATATTCAGCTGAGCAAAACGAGTGGTTTCATCAAAGGGCAGAGGAATCCATCGAGTACTATCACTTGGATGAGGCTAGTTGGAATGCCGAGCGAGCAGATTTGATGGCTGTTGTAAAGAAACTCTGTGATCAACTCGAAGCGCTTGCCATTCAACATCCGAGAGATGATGCTGCCTACGATGAAAAGATCAACGAAATTGTTGCGTTGATTAGTCCATTCGCCGAGTTTTCATCGGCCTGCCTTCAGATCGTCCGTGAGAGAGGACTTCTAGAGCATTTCGTGCCCGGTTTGCCATAAATGAGCCTCGAAAAGAACCGACAATCATCAGCTCTCGTTCAAAGGGTTTGGAACTATGCCCATGTGCTTAAGGACGATGGCCTAGCGTTCATGGACTATACGGAGCAAATCACCTATCTGCTCTTTCTGAAAATGGCATGGGAACAGCGAGATGCAGGAGCCAGTGAGATCCCGTCGCGCTACACATGGGCTGCGCTTAAGAACATTTCGGACGATACAAAGCGATTGACACGATACCACCAAGCGGCGCGTAAACTGAGTGAACGACCGGGACTGATCGGTGTGATTTTTGCCAAGCCGCAGAGCAAGATAAACGATCCGGCCAAGCTCCACCTTCTGATGCAGATGATCGATAGTGAGACTTGGTCCAGCCTCGACGTAGATGTAAAGGGTGAGGTCTATGAAGGGTTGTTAGCTAAGAACGCTGATGATGTGAGGGGCGGAGCTGGACAATACTTCACTCCTCGACCTGTCATCAGGGCAATTATTAGTGTCATTCGCCCTGAACCATGGATGCAAATCTGGGACCCGGCTTGTGGCACGGGGGGGTTTTTGTTGGCAGCGTTCGACTATCTCAAATCGCGCACAACAACCAAGAAACAGGCTGACTATCTACGAACAAGAGCATTGCATGGGATCGACTTGGTTCCAAATGTCGCGCGGCTTTGTGCGATGAATCTTTTTCTCCACGGGATCGGGACAGATCATGCACACCCGGTGGTTGAGATTAAAGACAGCCTTAAAGCACCAGAGAAACCGGTTGACTTGGTACTTACCAATCCACCTTTTGGAAAAAAGAGCAGCATTACAATTGTGGGAGAAGACGGAAAATCTCAAGCGGACAGAATTCTTTACTCGCGCCCTGACTTCTGGGCTACCACCAGTAACAAGCAGCTTAACTTTTTGCAGCACGTATATTCGATATTGAAAGAAAACGGTCGCGCGGCTGTCGTAGTCCCGGACAATGTATTATTCGAAGGTGGTGCTGGAGAAAGAATTCGACGCCGGCTACTCGAAGAATGCAATGTTCACACGTTGCTCCGCTTGCCCATCGGTATTTGGTATTCAGCTGGTGTTAAGGCAAATGTTCTTTTCTTCGAAAAGCTGTCACCGAACGTGGCTCCGGCAACAAAGGAAATCTGGGTTTATGATTTGCGCTCGCAACGAAACTTTTCGATTAGGCAGAACCCGATTACAAATGAAGATATGACGGATTTCGTCCAGTCTTATTGTGCCGATGATCGAAAGCGACGCAAAGAAACCATACACTTTCGACGATTCAAATACGCGGACGTCATCTCACGTGATAAGGCCAATTTAGACATGCAGTGGAAAGAGGAGCAGCTGAACTCGATGAACGGTGAAACACCAAGAACACTGATGAAAGCGATCGTTAAGGATCTAAAAGAAGCGCTAAGAGAGTTCTCAGCGGTTGAAAGCGAAATTGGCTCCAAGTAGTTGATGTAACACAACGGGGACCGCTCATCTCTGAAACAAGTTCATGATGAGTTGGAAGGGCCGTTGATGGCATGTCTTCGGTAATGACCAACGATCAAATAAGACGGCACGTTGCAGGATGACAGCCAGTCTTACGTCTCCCACCAGAACCGTAATGGGTCGTCTAAACACGTCATCCACGATCACCATGAACCTCTTGTCCACCAGAAACGATCGGGACGGATCGCGCCAATGAAGGGAAAAGGCAGTTGCGTTGTCCACAGCTCACATTTCTTTTTTGGCTGACAGGTAAAGAGCATAGTCGTCGTCAGTCAGGATTTCGGTTTCTTCCTCAGTATCTTTCCACATTGCCAGAAGCTGTTCTTCTGAAAGCCAGACGACGATCTGTTTTGTGACGGTGACAACCTTCCAGCACAGATTGTTAGTGGTAGTGAAGATCTCCTGCGCGCGTCGCATTGCGGAATCTTTTTCAGGACGGTACTCGATAAGGGTATCGGTGTCAGTATCGGGATCGATACCATCCTGGGTGTTGACGTCGGACTTGATAGTAAGCCACTCGATTTTGTAACGCGTGGCGCCAAGGTGTCCTGTGCCGCCGCCAACGATCCTTACTTTCATCGGTTTATTGTTTTGCACCTGGTTGTTCTTTATTTGAAGCAGGGAGCGCAATGGTAACGCCGACAGTCGTTTGGTAGTCGACGCGTTCGCCGGGTTGTGGAGTCTGGGAGTCGATAATGCCGGAATCTAGTGGTGTGTCATAGCGACGGGCCAGTACGCGAAGATTGAGATGAACCGCTCGCAAGTTTGTCTCGGCGTCCGCGTGGGTGAGACCGATCACTCTTGGCACAGTAGTTTGTGGTGGGCGAGAAAGGCGCTCGCGATGGACTGAGACAGCAAGTAGTGAGAGTGCGATAGCTGGTATGAGGATGAACACAATAAGCGCGATTGTCGCGAGCGTGGCTATAAGAGCGCGTTGTTTTCCGCGTATGGAGTAACCGATAAGGAGGCCGAGTATAAATCGCATAGTGTTAACGCCCTTGATGGGTATTAGAAATAAATTCAAGCGATTGGCTATCCGCTCTTATTTAAGCTGGCCGGGGCTGAACACTGGGAGGGAGATCAAAGGACAAGCACGGCTGCCAGATCTTCTACGCTGCCGCCGAGTTCTGCCGCGTTAGTGCCAAGAGAGGCACCGCCGGCGTTGGTCGACTGGGCGATCTCTTGTGTCTTTGCGACGTCGTTTGCGGAAGGCTGGCGGCCGGATTGGTCAGTCAACTTGGTCGAAATATTGGTCTGTTTCTGACGATCGAGTTGGTCGCGCCGTCGTTCCTGTTCGCTTTGGTCAAGGGAAGCGTGAGCTGCGTGGTCGTGAGAACCAGTAGGGGCCGCGACGACAAGTTCATTATAAGTTTGCTGGTTTAAGTGTGACGTGACCTCGTATTGATGTGTGAGTTGATGATTGAGGGCATGTTCAGAGTTGGCGCGTTCAATACCGTTAGCGAGTGAGTTAAAGAGGTTGTTTGCGATAGCGGTTACTTCCTGCGCGCTCTCTCTGTTCGTGATCAAAGTAATGCCTTTATCGCGGGCGGTATTGATCATTATCTCAGCAAATTGATTAACGTGTTCGTTCGTACGGGTTGGATCAAGTAGTGCAGGTAGTCCTTCATTCCGAACCGTGTCTTTTAAGTAATCATTGATCTGGACGGCGGCCGGCCGGGAGATTTCCTTGAATGTTGCGAACTGTGATTGGATCGAAACTTCGGTTCGCGCCAGATCGAGTTGAGCGGATTTTTCATCAACGGCTTTTAGCGCAGATTGAAATTGTTCTCTGCTGTTATCAAGGTTCCCGCGCAATTCAACATAGCGATCGAGGTTTGGTCCGTGCAGTTCTGCGATGGCGGTCTGCTCAACTGCTGTCCGAGCTTCCGCTGTTGTGGCGATAGGCTGAATGCGAAGCTTTTGTGCTCGTTCCAATGCGTCTTCGTTTGCTTCGAGAACAACGTTCGCGGTGACGGAATCAAGCTGTTGCGTTTCTGCTTGGCTAACGAGAGTGGCTTGATCGAGCTCGGCATGCTCAAGTGTTTCAATGACCTGACGGGCGGCTTCACTGCGTTCGGGTTGGCTCGTATCGGTAGCGAGTGTGTTCAGGGTTTGCCGGAACTGTTCATCATAGGCCAGGACGGCGCGTTGTTCTCTGACCGGAGCTTCTGCGATTGCGATCTGCTCGGCAACAAAATTGTTGAGCGCGGTTTGGGCTTTATCTATTTGAAGTTCGATCGTTTGGGCGACGGCAACGCGATCCATCACGTCGTTAGCGAGCGTTAATAATGGTTCGGGTACTTGTCGACCTTCTGCAGTCGTCGCGAAGTTCGTACGGCTCGAGGGATTGCCAGGCTGGCTCGCGTGCTTGTTCAAATGCTTGTTCGCGAATGTCCGGCGGAATGAGATCCTTCACAGTCAGGGTAGCAATCTGCTCGGGTGATAGCTCAGGGAGAGATCTTTGTTGGACCATCGACTGAGCTGTTTCTCCGAGCGCAGTGCGAGTGATCTGTTCGCGGGCCAGGGTGTAACGATCAACAGTAGTTAGACCGTTGCCGACTGCGGGCGATTGGATAGCGGGCGTTTCGTGCGTGTTCAGTGATTGTTGGTTGCGGTCCAGTTCTGGGAAGGCGCTTAGATACTCGGCGCGAGTGTTAGCGGCATACTCCCTTAGCTGCATCGCGCGTTCGCGATCAGCCGGGGTGAGAGTTTGTTGAATAACAGTGTACTCAGCGGAATTAGCTTTGATTAGTTCGGACGTTTGTAGTTTAGGATCAAGGGCTATCTTTACGAGTTCGCGGGTAGTTTCTTGTTGCTCCGGATTCCGAAATGGATTATCGGTGGATTGAGCCAATTGCGTGAAAGTTCGTTCAACTTTATTGACGCAGGCAGCGGTGTGCGTGTTGACCGCCTGAAACGCGGTGCGGGCTCGTTCTTGTAACGAGGCGATGTGCTGAATAGCCTTGGCTTAGTTCCTGTGCCTGGTAGAGTGTTGAGGCAGGCGCGTCAAGAATTAGACTCGCGTCCTTAATTACAACTCTTTCCATTTCGCTGCCAAGTCTGGGCCTGCGCTTCCTGACGGAGTTCCGAGAGCTCGGTGGCAGGTAAGCGAGTAGCTGATACAGCGTGGTCCGATTGGTTTTGGGTGTAGTCAACGATCGCGGTGACTGAATTCGGAGCGAGGGTGTAGGAGGTTGGTAGCTGAAGCTCAATTTCTCTTATATCTGGCGCGGAGGTCGCGTTTTTAACTTCGCCGGCAACAGTGATCATGTCGCCGATCGCTTGGCTGCGCTCGTCCGGGAAGGATTTCAGATATTCAGCTACTTGTTCTTGTCGATTCTGATCGAAGTTATTTACGACATAGCTAATGGAATGTACTTCGAGGTCTGTTAGTTCTGGAACAATTGTGGAGCGATTCAGATTATTTGCGATATTAACGTCGGTGGCGGTGACGATCTTTTGTGCTTCGAGCCAATCGGCGCGGCCGTAGTACTCGCGATAGAGAGCGGTCTTTGAGGCTTCTGATATTCGATTTGGCGCAGCGGTTGTTTTGACCGGCTCAGGAGTAACTTGCGTTGCGTGCTCTTTTGCGTTGAGGAGTGCGTACCGTTGAGTAATTGCGTGTCTGTGAAGGTAGTCTCTTTCGTATTGAGGTAGCCGAGCATGGGCCTTATGTAAATCGAAAGTGTTTTTAGTAAGGAGCTGGTCGGCAGGGGTTCTGAGGCTCCGGTAAAAGTGGTTGACTGCGGCAACAGTTTGACGAGACTCAAGGTTAGCGAGCAATTTTGCGAGGGTTGGTGAAGGAGTAAGTTTGCCTTCGGCTAGTAGCTTGACCCGTTCTTCCTTTTCCTTTCCAAAGACAGCCATTGAGTGAAGGATGCTGCGCATTTCAGCGCGATCAGTTTTCGAGGCGGTGGGCGAGGGTGTGGTAGAAAGAAATAATGCGCGCATTTCCATGACAGTGAGAGGTTTACAAACAGGAGGAGCAACGTTTGCAGGATCGGCGCGATGTGCGACAAGCTGTTGGTGAAATTCATAGTTTTCAAGTTTGATTTGCGAGCTGGTTTGTATCATCTCTTCCGGAGTCTTGGCCGTGGCGAGCCGTTGTGAATAATCCCGGAAGGTTGAGTTATCAGAAAGCTGCTGCGTGGTATGGTCCTTTAGTCGAAAATCAATGTACTCAGAGACAAATCGGTTTACGTCCGCGCGTTCCTGTGAGTAGCCGGTGAGAGGGTGCTGGCTATAGAGACTGGACCAGGTTGTAGTCTCAAGGCGACATTGCTGCGCGGTTGTAATTAGAACGTGGTGTTCACGAGGATTATCTATGGCTATGCGTATATCTGAATTACTTGCAAGCGAGACGTAAGTTGGGGAGGGGCCGAGGTCTGTTGTTATTACTGGCTCGTTGTTAATACCAAAGCGGATGCGAGTTGTGTCGATTTGTGCAGAGGCTCTTTCGATGCCTTGTAGAGTGGTGCTAAGAGCTTCGCGAGCTTCGCCGGCGTCTGAAATGTTTTGTCCGCAGAGATGAGTGCATACTTCGCGATAACTCGCTAAATGAGCGTCATTGATTGCTTGATCGCGTTCAATCTGAGGGCTTATCAGAAGCTGGTTCAAGTTTAGTCTGGCGTCGCGTTCGGCGTTGTGGTTTGCCTGTGCGATCTTCGCATACGCCGAATGTGCTACCGGCTCACCTGTGAGTTCGGGGTAATTGGACGTTTGATAATTTAAGGCTAAATACTCATCGGCGGCCCGATCATGCTCTTCCTGGTCAAATTCTTCGTATTCGTAAGCGTCTAAGAGAAATTCGTTGTAGCTCTCCTCTATAGCGGTAACAGTCGCATCGCTCAGGATGAAAGGTTCTCTGGTTTGTGTCAGTTCGGGTTGTTCGAACTGACCAATCTGCGTGTTTTCCCAGGCCAGCCAGTCTTCGTACCAGATTTGAGTGTTCGTTGGTCCTTGGAGTTCATCTTTGAGGCTTTGCCCTATTTCGTGGTAAAGGTTGAGTAATTGTTGCTCATCAGGATCGCGCTGTTGTGAAAAGTTGTCGATAAATGTCTGAGCTTCCTTTGGGCTTGCAAATCCATTGTCCGGGCCGAGAGTGGAGGGCAATCCTAAAAAAGGCTCAAGAGGGTAAAATCTGCCGTCATATTCTTCAATGCCGCTCAGCAAAGGCAAATCAACTCCGCCAGGCGATTGCGCTTGGTACCATAGATACTCCAGATTCACGTCTCGGCTAATGAACTTGTCTTCCAGCGGTAGGATCTGATCCAATAACTCATTCGACGAGAGTATCGGTGTTTGGCCCTGGACTTCGCTCCGTGCGGATCTGAGGATCTGGAGTTGGCGTCAAGATTATTGAGACGGCCGAAGAAGCCATTATTCTCACGAACCAACCATTCTCGCTCAACGACCGAATTCTCACGGCATCGGGTAAGCAGGGCTTCCCTGCGTTGTTGAAACTCAGGTGTTGCGCGTACGGACTGTGCGTATTTGACGGCTTCTGCGGCGAGATCGCGCGAGGTCTGCTCTGCGGCTGCGTAATTCTGAAGAAGTGTCTCGCAAGTCTGTTTACTAGAGGCGAGGCGCGATTGGATTTGATCCAGGGCACGAGCTTGTTCTGGTGGGGTTGGATTTAGTCCGGCAATGATTGCGTTTAGTTGTTGACCGGCTCGCTCGAGATTGTTGATCTTGGTGATCTCGGCTCGGGTGGGAGCTTTCTCGCCGGGATGTAATTGTAGCCATGCGATCCGCTCTTCCTTTTGTGAGGTAACAATGCGTTGATACTCACCTTTTTGCAGTTTTCCCTGTGAGCGCAGCCAGTCTGCATTGACTCGATAGTTGGCTTTTGCGAACTGGATAGCCTCGCGGCTGAAACCTTTAGTTGCTTCAACGTATTCGGCTCGGACCAGGATGCGAAGCGAAGAAACGGCGTTGAGTTGATCCACGCGGGATATAGATTCAACGGTGAGAGGATCATGACCGGCACGTGCGAAGGTGTCGCTTACGCGCGCCGTAAGATCGAGTTGTTCACGTTCTCGATTGCTTTCGTAAAGCGGAGTGAGTATTTCTGTTTTGCTGGCGCCGCGTTCGAGTTGCGTATCAACTATCGGCAATACGCGGTCAAGCAGGTCGGATCGAGTTTCGGAGCGCAGGGTGTCGGGGAGCTGTGGGGGCAAAGCTGATAAATTGATTCGATCATAGGAAGCGTCGAGGGTAATGCTGGTGCTGTTCTCGCGTTCTGCTCCTAAGTGGTCACCTTCGGGTGTGGCGTACTCCAATGAATCGCCGATCGCCGCTTCGAACATTTCTGCATAGATCTGGTTTTCATCTTCGATAGAGTTTTCGAAAGTGAAGCCGGCAAGTTCGCCAAGAGTGGCTAGGCCATGCGAGCTTGAATTCAGGTGATCGATGTAGCTTGATGCTTCTGGCTCGAGTTGAATTTCGCGGAGATCGCTTTTCAGCGTTGGAAGCAGGCTAGCTTCGAGTTCGGCGCGATTTTCTTCTGCAAAGGCGAGAGTGTATTCATGTACTTCTTCCGCAGTGGGGTCTGGTAAAGGTTCGGGCAACGGTTGCGCCCACTCGGCGGTCTCTGCGAGTACCTCGTCAATGACCTGGGCTTTTTGTTCGTTGTCGCGGTAAGCACCTGATTTGTCCTGGCGGATTTCAGTATAGATATGATTGAAAACGGTGAGTCGGCCGTCGGAGTCCATCCACTGTCCGCAGGCTTTGTCAGCTATTTCAAAAAGTAACTTCCCTTTTTCTTCTGCTAATTTTGGATCATCGATAAAGCTACGAACAAAACTGATGGCGTGAGCTTCGGTTCCGATCGTGACTTTGGTTTCATCTCGCGGTCGGGAATCGGGGTCCCTGGGTATTGAGAGCACGTTCTCGGTGAGGGTTGCACCGCGTTCGTATGCTTCGCGGGCGAATTGGTCCAAGTCATTAAGGCGACTTGCATGTTCCGCTCTGGTGATTCCTTCCGGAAGAACATATATGGAGGCAATGTCGTCGGCGATAGAGTCGATTGCGAGAACTTCAGCTTGGGCCTGTTCGGCGCGAGCTGATAACGCAAGTGTTTGCTCAGGACTTGAAGGATTTAGTTGCAGTTCTTCCCGTTCGAGAGGTTGGTTTGGATGTCGCTCGTTATGGATGAGTAGTTCGATCGTAGCTTTGGTAACGTCGCCGTGGCAGAGTTCAGGAGCACAACTGCACGCGAGTTTGATTTTTTCGCCGCGCTGCGACGCGGTCTTTAAGTTCAGTGATGAGAGTGAAAGCTGGACCTTTGGCCTTGGCGATCTGGTCGGCGAGCCAATCGTTAAAACGGCTGACAGCCTCTTCGCGGGTTTCTACTTTATAGGCGGCGGCGGTGCCGTTTCGGTCGGACCACTGGTTGCCGAGTGGGGTTCCTCGACCGATATAGATGAAGGAATTGTCTCGCGGCCCGGAGTAGGTATTGCGATTTACTACCTCAACGTTTTCGAGTTCCGGTGCTGCGGATAGTCTGAGTTTGGCCCGAAGGGCTTTCATGGAAATTAGCTTCTCCGACAGAACAATTGTTCAGGCTGCTCGGGCGTGAATACAGTCAAGCCCAGAGCAGTGCGGTAGGAGTTAGCAATCAGTGTGCTCAAATTGAATTTAGGAATTTGTGGGTTTTCCTAAGCGATCTGAAGGTGGAGCAGAGAGCAGTTAGATCGAGTGTTCGTGTATTCGAAAGTGTTTTGAGGGTCATTGTTGGAATATCCGAACATTGGGGGTCAATGGAGCAAGTCTTCAATGTGGGTAGCTTCCCTGGCGGTTTCGGCAATCGAGGGCTGAGGGCCTGTTGGTTGGCGGTCTGGTTTCGGTGACTGGGCGTGGGATGACGGATGGTTTGGCTCAGGCAGGTGGAAGGCGTCGTTCTTGTTCGGCTGATGATTTGGAGAAGCGCCGTGCTCGGTGGTTCGTTGTCGCTCAGCGCCACGGAGTGGTTCAGCAGGGGTAACGTTTGTGAGCGGCGGTTCCGGCACCTTGGGCGTTTGTTTGGAATGGGAGTAGGCTGCGAGATCGGCTCGATGCACGAGCGTTTCAACTCGCAATCGTTCCAGCGGATCAGGGTGGCGAGCTGCATAGAGTTCAAGTTGGATAACCTGTTTGGGAGTAAAGGCCGGTTCCGGGATAGGTTGGTGGAAACTGCGAAGCTGTTCGCGGTGGAAATCGGCCATGTCTTTGGTGAGTTCGTGGCAGTGCGTGGCTCGGGTTACTTCTTCTTTAAGTCGTCCATGTTCAGCGTTAATAGCTTTGGTGGTTTCAGTTCGCAGGTGCGCGTGTTCTTTTGATTCGGTGATGCGTTCGGTGATGAGTTGCGCGAGCCGGATAAGGGGGTGGCGTGGGCGACGAAAATCAAAGAGGCGTGCGGTCTGTTCTTGGCCGTTGAGGTCTTTGATGGCGACCGAAGTAAATTGTTTATGTTCCTCGAATGAATTGAGTTTTTGGGTGGCTTGTTGGAGGGCAATATCGCTGAGCGCTTCACGGCCGATTGCGCGTGCGGCGGTGGTGCGTAAGAGGAGGTCTTTTGTCTTCGGCCAGGCGTTCTTCGTAACGTGCTTCGAGCAGAAAGCATGTTTCAACATGGCTGGATCTGAAAGCAGATTCGCATGTTCGATCAGTTGGGATATTTCGGCGCGGGAGAGGATTTTTTCATGGCGTTCGCCATTGCGTTGGATGAGGCGGTCATGTTCTTTCAGATGAATTTCGGAGAGGACGGCGGTCATGCGTCCGGCATCCGAAACGGTGGTAGTTAATTCCTGTCTGCGGTTCTCAATTTTCTCTACGACAAGTTGCCGGATGGTTTTCAATTCCGTGACCTGGGCGGCGGCTTCGCGTCGCGCAGAAGGGCTGAGGTGAAGGGTGGTTATTTTAAGCGGCGTGCCGAAAATGCGGGAGCGATTTTCCTGGTCGCTGATACGGCGGTCGAGTTCGACGAGTGAATATTTTTTGTCATTGATTTGCCATCGGGTTTGGTGGCGAGTGCGTTCGAATTGGTGAGCACGTTCCTGGCGCGCAGCCTGTTCCGATCGGACTACAAGTAGCTGCCCGTCGAGGCGAGCAACCTCTTTGTCGGTGCGAGTGTTTTCGGAGCGTTCGCTGGCGAGACTTTCGCGAATAGTTTCGAGCGTTCGGACGCGAGCAGGATTGCGGTTAGCAACAGCCTGGTCCTGAAGTTTATTAAGTTCGCTATGTCTTAAGAGCGGGACGGGTAGTGGGGCTTGTTGTGCCTGATAGCGTAATTGGATCTGCTGAACGTGGGGCCGATATTGGGCGTGTTCTTTTTGGGCGGCGGTCAACTGTCCTTCAAGTTTGTGAATGGTTTTGGAAACGATGATTTGATGATCGCCGATACCTTTTGCGTGGCGTTCAATTTCACAATCGTAGCGGGTTTGTCTCAGTTGCTGGCGGGCGTCGGTATTAAGATCGGTATTAAGATCCTGCGCCTGTCGAACGGCGACACTGGCATAGGCATCGGCGCGCCGGCGAATGTCGAATTCTGAAATTTGTCGCGTGTATCCGTGAGTGTCGTCGAAGACGCGAAAGCGGCGTTTGTCTCCGTGCGCGCGGGTACTATTTAGATCCGATTGGAGGCGATCAACCTCGGCGCGAGCAACCATTGATCGTCCGAGGATAAAGCGCTCTCGCCACAGCGATTCTGAAACGTGGATTGGCTTTTGCAATTCATCGGGTGCTTGAGTGTTTTCCGTGGCTCGAGAGTGCTGTTGGTCCTCGGAGTGACTGACTAATGTGGTCGTCGGATCTTGCTGATTATCGTGCTCGATAGAATGCTGTTCGTGATTGCGATCAGCATTGTGGGTTGGAGCAACTAATGGGACTGTTGCGGGGGTGATGTCGATGGTTTGGGACTCTGAATTAAGGTGAGTCTCGTTCGATTGATTGTGAGGGTGAATGGGACGTTGGTCAGCGGGTTCCTGGACTAATTCTGTGGTGCTGGGGTCTGACGCGATCGTGAGTTGATGATCATGATCGGCGTGAGGCGGAAGTGGTCGTGTAGGTTCTTCATGGGAGGGGTTCTCTCTGCTGGATTCGGCATGATCTTGGCTCGCGAGTTTTTGCACTCGCTGTGCAACCAATTCTCGCTGTCTTTCGATTCCACTACTGACCGCATCAGCGATCTTTCCTTGTAGCAATTCTTTCTCGCCTGATTCTGCTTTTTCGCGATGCTGTAATAATGTGCGCGGTACGTGGTCGATGCGACCACGCCTTCTAGTGAGACTGTTCAAGCCGTCGCGGCAGATCGCCAAGTGGGCATGAGGAATGTCGGTATTCAGGTGAATGCCGGCGATCCAATAGAGCTCGACAAAGTTGACTTCCTTTTCGATTACCCTGGCGGCTTCGCGAATGATTTCCTTGAAGGCGTCATAGCGTTCTTCCCTGGTTTCGCCGAGGTCTTCATATTGTCCCTTCTCGGGGGAGATAACCATGTGGATAACGTCTTCTTTTTGCGCCTGAGTGTCGGTGGGAATTTGGAGGATGCGATTGGCTTCGTGATAGGTAAGCTTGTCTTCGGAATATGAGAAGAGTGGGCGAGGTTCGTTTGCGCCGAGTCCTTCTTTTTCAGGGTTCCTTTTTGACTCGGCAATATAGCGGGTAACGCCAGCGGCGCCGGTGGCTGAAGTTGGTTTGATACTGACTACAACGTTGCCCATTTAGTGCGGCCCACAGGACCAGAATTTAGTTACAACCGGGATGCCAGCAGAGTGTGAGAGCGGTTACTCGGGAGGCGTCCAAAGGATCGGTTTGAAGGGTACCGGGTAACCAAGTTCGAGAGTCATTTGCTTGAGCCACTCGAGTGCATCTAAGCGAGCTTCGTCTCGGCGGGTTGTGGCTTCCTTCTCGTAGTTGGTTTTGAATTCCGTCATGAGATATCGCTCAGCGATGTAGCGACTGAAGTAGAGGACCGCCCAGGTGTTGATGAAGATCTGTCCGGAGAGCATGTAGTGAGTGACCGCAAAGGCTTTCAATGCGGATAACTGTTCGTTCATGACGGCGAGTTGTGAGGTCAAGCTTTGGATAGAAAAGGCTCCCGAATCGGAATGAGAAATGGAGGCAGAATTACCGTCCGCCTGGGGGGACTTTTGGGAGTCAGAAGGTGGGGTAATTTGCGAAAGGATTCGAGCCAGAATCTCATTCACTGGACGCAACTGGTCGGCGAGGATTTGTTCATTAACTTGGCGCGGCGGGGCTGCGAGTGCATTCCCATCTGGGAGTTGCCGCGAGAGGCGAAATGTCACTGCCCAGTCGTGGACGATCTCGCGCAAAAGCTCGGCTGGATTGTCATCTCTTCGGGCAGCAATTTCATGGAAAAGTTTATCGTCGGCAAGCCAAAGGTGTGTAGCTACGGTTCGCTTTGCCTGCTTCTTGCGGTGAGTGTTGGTTGGCTTTGAGCCTGTCCGTTTGGGGGATGGTTGGGGGGATGGTTTTGACGGCATTTGTTTGAGCTCCAAACTCGGTAATGTTCGGTCTCTTTTTAGAAACCGGGCGAGTTACAGCGCAAGTGTTGTTCCTAAAAGGGATACAAAATGAGTAATTAAGCGATGGACAAGAAAGTTACGAGCTAAACTGTTGAAAAGAAACGGTCTAAGGGTCAAATTTACGCGGAAATAAAAGTTACAGCGTAAACTGTTGTATTCAAAGGCTTTGGCGGTAAGAGCTTTACGCAGCGCAAAAAGTTACAAAAGTTTATGTGTAAACACGGCAAAGACGAGGGTTATGGCCACAGACCAGGGAGGAAGTGCAGAATCTTGTCAGCACAAAAATAAGACGCTTATTAGTATTCCCTGAGACTGTGTATTGAGTGAAGGTTGAGGAGGGTGATGGAGGACCAGAGAAGGTCGTCGATGATGAATGGGTGAAGCCAGAACCGACAGTGGTCACGCGAGGGGTGTCGCAAAAAACGCCAGTCGAGGGTGCAAGCGTGAGGGCGAGAGATGGGCCAATGAAGGTATCTTAGGCGGGTACTCTGGCACCTAATAGATGGAGCCTTGTAAGTCTATCGCTGTTCCGAAAACGTCGTGCATGAAGACGTTCTCCAAACTCAGCAGTGAGTCTCACTTTTTGGGTATAAGCAAGCCGTGGATCGGAAGCCCTTTACCCAGCCAGCAAACTGAGAATAAGCATCAACATGTGCATCGGTATGACATGCAAGAGATCGTAGGGTAGAGTCAGCCTGAATCTGTGTCCAAAGGTCCGCAATAGGGAGAGTATTGGAATGATTCCTGGCGATGGTATCACTCACCAAAAGCTCCGTTTGTCGAGCTTCAAAAGCTAATGAACGAGCGATCGCAGAGCGGGCTATGTTGCAGGCATGAAAGTCTTCCTGTCGATTGGTTCCGTTACTGGTAAATGGACCCATGACAAACCTCCGAAAGTGCTTCGGGTGAAATAGGAAAAAGCAATTCAGTGCGGTCTATCTAAAACCTGCGTTGGAGGCATCGAACTCAGCGAGTGGGGTGGTCCAAGGAATGACCAAAAAGGGTGGCATGGAGTTTGTAATGGTGCAGTGAAGCGCAGGAAAGGAGCGCCCCTGACAAGATGCCAAAACAACCAAAGCCGACAAAGCCAAAAGTGGATTTGCGGGAGGATGAGTTAAAGGAAATAACAGTGAGCATCCGAACATCAGTTTATGAATCTATCTTGCAGTACGCCGCATTCCACAAAGAGACCATGGGATCCAAACCGAGTGAAAGTAAGGTTGTGGACCGTGGGATGGAGGAATTCTTTGCGAGTGACGATGCATTTGAGACCTATCGAAAGAAGAGTACAAAAAAAGAAGAGGAAGTAAGGCAGCCATTAGACGTAGGTGAAGGCGGGAAAGGGGGTGGTCCCAGTAACACGGGCCGTCTCCATCCGGGTCGGGGAACGAGCCTGTAAGGCGAGTGCAACCGACTGAAACGAGAGTGCCGCCGCGGGGGTTGTATTCCGGCGGCGCTTTCGTTTGCATCGTGGTGTTGGTGCGCTCAAGGTGAGACTGAAAAAGTCATCGTGGTGAGCAAGGAAAAGGAATAGAAGTCGGGCGTTTGATAAAAGCTATTATGACCGGGAGCGCCGATTAAGGCGCTGGTTTGGGGGAGGTCATAATAATCTTTTATCAGATGCCCGTCCTTGTTGAGGCGCGCGGCTTTGGAAGCGCCTCGACCCACTTGTTCGAGGACAGTCGCAGATGCGTTTCCTGCGGCGTCCGAGAACGTAAAAGTGAGGACTGATTCGAGGGTGTTGTTAATGATTCGGGAGCGGCTTAGATCGAGGTTAGTAGGTGTCGTTGTTAGACTACTGGAGTCGCGGTTGAGGGTCGAATGTTGGTGGCAGTCATGCCTTGGGTGGAGCGGCGTCGGTGTTTGTGACTTTCAAGTGAAAGCCAGCTGCTTGCAGCGGGCCAAAGGTGAGTGGCAGAGTTGGTGAGAAAGAGGAAATTTTTGATTGGAGATCGTATCCCCAGTTGAGGGAGACTGGGCCATGTGACCTGAACTGAAAAAAGCGGTTAGAGGAAGTCGTTTTAGTCAATCTGTCTCCACGACCATCCGGCGTTAGATGCGCAGAATTCGATCGCATATTGAACGGTTACTATTATTCCGTTCGGTCCCGTCGGGTTCAATTAGTTGTGCCATGGGTTTTCTCCGTTTTCGAGGCTTAGTTAAGCCCACATAGAGTTGAGTTTTGCTGCGTCGGGTAGAGTTGCGAACTCGCAGCTAGCGAGGTCACAGGAGTATGTGGGGTGAAAGATATATGCACGATCTTTTTCGCGTAGAATTGCGAGTTGAACGGTGCAGTTGTTCCGGAGTTTCAACGACAAATTGTCCGGTGACTTCGATGTGTGCTCCTGGCCAAGGAAGACTGCCGTTAGGTTGGCATATCAGAGTGCCTGAAGCGTCTTCAATGAGGAAGTAAGAAAAGGGTTTTGTATAGGTCGCGCGTACGACGCCGGCGACCGCGATTTCGTATTCTGATGAGTCTTTTGGTTTTGATCGAGCTCTATGATTCGCATTGTGTTTTTCCGTCTCGAGTGTTGAAGTAGGAGAGGCGATAGGGGTTAACCGCGGGTGAGTCGGTTTACACGCTATCGCCCTCGTTTAGAGGTAAAAAACAGTGTGTGAAAGGCGGGTGGATCAGGCGGTTACGACGTACACGCCGTCATGGCGTTTTCGTACTGGTTTGATATCGAAGATAGTGTCCTGGAACCTTTTTTCGGAGTCCCGTTTGTGGAGAGTTGCAGCAGGTCTGGTGTAAGCAAACTGGATTACAAGGTTAGGGAGCGCGATGCCGCCTCTGTTGGTGGCAACGACGGCAAATCGGTAGTCTGGTTTGGTCGACATGTTATTCCCTTCAAAGGCTAGAAAATGACAGTGCCGGTTGCATCGATTCGGCGGTGTAAGGGTAGAGGGTAAGATTGTGCGTAAGCATTGGCGATGACGGCAAGATTGCGATCGCTGTCTAACGCTTCGTGGTACGCATCCCATGTCGTGGCGTACCGCACTTCTTCGTGTTCGGGTACGCACGATGCGTTGTCATATAAGGCCTTAAATCGTCGAGCTGTACCTGGGGGAAGGTTGTGCTGTAGCTCGAGGTGTTCGAGCGAACGTAGGAGTTCGTCGCTTGCGAATATTCCGTAAAGTTCGGTGCTGTTTGCGAGGAACCAGGCGTACCCTGGATCATCGGATTGGTTGTATGTGTGATTGTTGGATAGCACTCGCGTTTGAAGCTGACATGGTTCGCCTCCATAGACCAGAAATATCAGTTTTGCAGTCGAGCAAATATCCTGTTCTGAGGTAGAGAAAAGGCAGGCTAATAGACCGAAATGTCAGAGCGGGTAAGCGAGGGTTCGGTGAGCTTTGAATGTCCTACGTTGTGAGGGCCGAACGACCAAGAAAATTAGACCATCCGTTTATCGTTTCCATCCGTGTCCGCGCGTATAAAAGGCAGTTCTCCGTCCCGCCCGGAGTACCATTCCACATAGCCAGAAGGATGGAGTTGTTTGGCCCTGGTCCGTGCTGAAGTGCCATATCGATCATGCGCTCGTTCCGAATCTGCATCTTGCTCGCAGAATAACCGCCAGGTGAACAAACTATGACGTTAGCTGCGTTGCGAAGGTACTCGTGGTAGGCGCGTCGTGAGGATGATGGCCAACGCGATTCCTGACCTTGGAACGGTATGCAAGCGACGTATGGAAGACCCAGATGGAGACATGCTTCGACGATTGCCGTATCCCATCCCAGGGCCATTCCGGAAATAGCGCCTCGAGGATTCAAAGCGGCCAACCAATCAATTGCAATTTGTTTGAGGAGTAATTGGGCGGCTGTGGTGTATCCGCCGCATTTATCAGGACGATGACCGGTGGCAACGACAATGCGATTTTGGAAATTGGTCGTAACTTGATCGGGAGTCTTGATAGCGTCGAGAATCATTGTCATGCCTCGAAGAAGAAGTGGTCAAATCAGTTGTTTGCAATCAAGACTGAATGCTAGTTGAGGTCGTAGACAGTTACCTGGAGTCCGTAGTTGCACAGCTCGGATTCGATGATTTCAGCGATTACTTCCCATTGACCGCCTGCCAAACGGGCTCCCATTCGGGGCATGTGAATGGAGGCGTTGTACGTGAGGGCAAGATCTCGGACAGCTGATCAATCCCTTGCGAATGGCGTCGTAACGAATTGGAGGGGTAGTTTGGTTTCGGTTGGCGATGCCGGCTTGGCCAATGATGTTGGCTACGCAAAGACCTGTCTCAACCTTGACGAATTGAACATTGCCAAGAGCAAAAGGAAGGCGCTCGTTGCCTGCGGCCCAGCGACGATAGGCGCGTTCTGGCTCGGACCAACGGCGGGAGAGGGCTTTGACGAAGCCAGCGTTCCAGAAACCGCGATCATTACAGCAATGGGTGATGATTCGGTTTCCGGCTCCAACCGGTTTAGTTGCGTCGCCTTTAACGTAATTGAGTGGCATAGTTGAGTCTCCTGACAATTGATGATCAGGTTTATGCGGTCGGCTTGAATTCCGGTTTGGTGGGCGCGAGTCGCGTTGGTGGGTTTGAGTTGGAGGGGCAGCCCCAGGCAATTGGGTAAGCCCTTCCAAGTTCCAGCCGGGAGGCGTCGGCAGGAGTGTGGAATTCGGTTGGGTATTACGTTTCTGAGAGGAGCGGGCGAAGTGCTAAGACCTTCGTGGGTTTGAACGGAATTCAATAATGCGGCGCTGCTGTCTTGGAAGTGAGTCGGTGACAGAGGTGCATTCGAACAGCGTTACAACGTGGAATGTGTGAAGGTTTTTATGGTGCTACTGACGTAACCGAGAATGAAACCTGGAAGCTCTTTGAGGCCAGCAAGGCTATCTTCTGCATCTCGGGTTGTAAAGGGAGTAGTTGTTTCGATGATCATTGGTGTCTCCGTTGGTGCTAGTGGCGGAAGTAAGAAGACCGATTATGCAGTCAAGGCTAAGGACTGTTATCGATTGTCTCCACGACCATTCGGAGTTAAGGGCGTGGCGGACTAAATAATTGCGACGAGTGTTGGGTCGAAGCTTGTGAGTTGGGCTCTGTAGCGTTGTAGAAGAGTCCTGCCGGTTTTTATTTCTCGCGGTGTGAGAGAGCTCTTTGCTGCGAGCCGGTGTCCGAGTTCAGCATCGTACTTATTGAAGCCAGCAGAGTCACGTTTTAGGGCGCCATCACAAGCAGTGGCGAGGTGTTGAAGTCCTTTTATTACTGCGTCGCATAAGGCAGGTGTGACGTGGTTGTTCAGGCGTTCTATTGCTTCGGTGAGGATGATGGTTTTTACTTCGCCGATCTCGGCAGTCGTGCGCGCGATAGTGTCGGCGGTTTCCTGCTCGGGGTCCCCGTTATGTCCCTTAATCCATTCGTACGTGATCTCATGTTGTTGAGCAGCGGCGTCGAGTCTGGCCCAACAATCGAGATTTGATTTGCGTCTGAACTTGCCATTCATCGTTTCGACGACATAGCGTGAATCCGATCGGAGAGTTACCTGGCAAGGTTCTTTAAGGGCTTCGAGTCCACAAGCGGCGGAGAGGATTTCGGCTCTTTGATTGGTGCTCTGCCCAATGTATTCGGCGACGGCTCGCCGGTGGCCTTGGTAGTTGAGGATGCCGGCGGCGGCGGCGCGTGATTGGGTTTGGCCGTTGCCGAGGCAAGCGCCGTCGACGGTTATTGTGACGAGTTTTTTCATGGCGTTTAGGGGTGAGGGTTGGGGGCCTCGCGGCGGTAGTGCCGGCGCGCCCCCGCGCCTCCATCAGCGACCAAAACAGATCTTTCCTAACCGAGCTACCCGGTCCGCGATCGGTTTCAGTCTTCTTTGGTGTATGCGAGTAATCGAGTAGGCGGGAAGCAGGTGGCTGTTCCTGCGTTCGGCGTACGCGATTATTCATTCGGGATATGACGGCTGGGCGATCCGTTTGACCGGACCGCCCAACACGTATTTGTGGAACTTGACTTCCAACGAGTTAGCGAAAACCGACTCGCAACTAAAACGGAATGTCCTCCAGTTCTGCTGCTGGCGGCGCTTCGGCGTTGGGCGCTTCAGTGTTGCTTTCGGCCGCAGCCGAGTCGTTTGCACGTCGCTTCGGAAGGAACTGAAACTCGCACTTGTTGAGGTTGAGGTTCAATCGGGTCTTGCCGTCGTCGCCCTCCCACAGTTCCGGCCTAAGGCGGCCTTCAACGTAGATGGGATCGCCTTTTTGGAAGTGCTCGGTGATTGTTTCCGCGGGGTTGCCGAAGAAGTGGGCTTTGTACCAGACTGGAATTTCGTCCGATTTTCACCGGAGCCGGTGATTTCATTCGCGCAGACTGAGACCGTGGTGACGGGTGTGCCATCGGGCATGAACCGAAGTGTGGGGGTTTGGCCGATGTTTCCGACGACGATTGATTTGTTCATGTTTTCTCCTTTGAGTGATTAGCTTTAGCTTGTTGATGAAGTGCCAATTCACCTTGTTGGGTGAACTGACTGTAACGTTCCCTGCGGTCAGCCCTAATTTTCTATTTGTCCGTTTAGTGGGAGAGTGGCTGAGTGGATGCGAGGATGAATCGCAAGAAGGTCATGAGTGTTGGTTTGTGGGAGTGAATTGGATTGATTGTCTCTGGGTTGGCCCACGCCTGTTGATTTTTTCAATTGTTGCCAGATGGCCGCAGTATCGGTAGTCGTAAGTAAGTGGATCATGCTGTGAGGTTCGTTGGGTCGTCCGGTTTTGCGGTCCACGTAAAAGGCAAAGCGGAAGTAGAGTTTCTTGCTTTGGCTGGCGGTGCTGAATCCTCGTAGTAAGACCGTTGACAATGCGCTGATAAACGTCCGGACGTTCTTCGCGAAAGACTTTGCGCACGCGCTCTTGTTCTTGCGCGGGTAAGGTGTGGAGCGTGGTTACGAGATTGCGGAGGTCGTCTCTCAGGGTATCTAGAGCGACTTGCTTGGCCATAGCCATGACGGGAACTGCTGGCATGAAGATGTGAAGCTGGCCGTCGCGTTGCTTTGTGATTCGCAGTGGGTTTGATTCAAAGTTGGCGCGTTTGCACCCGTACAAAGTGTTGAGTGCGGTGAACATTTTTATGCTGATAACTTTTCTCACACGTGCTTGGTAGGCTTCTTTGATCACCTCGATAAGCGTACGAAGATCCGGAGCGCTGGCAATCTGGTTGTGGAATGTACGAAATGCGTTTGAGCGATTCATGCTGCGCAGAATGAAGTCACGTTGCATGTTTCCAAGCAGTATATCGAGCACTTCGCGGACGTACTGGCGTTCCTCACGATTTCGGTAGACAGAAACTGTATAGGTGTACTGAAAGAGTGAGTTGCGCGTGCGTACAGACTTGCTTGGGTGGCACGTACCGTCTGGGTATTGGCGGGTCGGTGCTTGCTTTATCTTAAGCGCTCTTACGGTGCGTGAGACTCGTTCTGCCCTGTCGGTGGGGTCCCCGTAGATTCGATTGAGACTGAGTTCGATGAAGCGGTCAATCGTTTCGAGGTCTTCGCCGTCGCAGAATAGCGTGCGAAGATCGGTAGCGATCGCTCTTGCGTCAACTGGAAGGTATTCTTCGGTGACGTCTTCCTCAAGTGTTCCATCAACGACAAATCTTTCTCCATCGCTCATGTGTAACGAAACCACACCATCTTCGCTGTATTGCTCAGTTACGCGCTCGTGAGCGTCTTGGAGTTTTTCGAGCTGTTCGTCTGAGTAGTGTCCAGAATCTGCCAAGCTGGTCAAATGGGATTGAAATTGGGCTTCTTCGTCGTAGACGATGCCGGAGGAATGGGCTCGTGAGATCTTGCTGCAAATTGACCTTAATTCAGAGGCAAAGAGTGATAACGGGTCGTCGATCAGCATTACCTCGTCATATCGTTGTTCAAAGAGGTCGCGTCGTTCGGCTGGAGAAAGTTTTTCTTCTCGGGGCAAACGGTCGAAGACTTTGGGCTCTTCGAAGAGACGATCTTCGTTTGAGGCAGTAATGGCGGTAAGTGTTCTTGCCAAAGCGGCGAGCTCGGTGAGCACCTCTTGAATGATGGTAGCCTTGGATTCGGCTAATGTCTGGGTGTCGGCTGAAGTTGCGTGAGCCACTTTTGCGTAGCGCGTATCAATTTCGTTGTAAGCCCAGGAGGTCCAGATTTGGAAAGAGCGAGGATCTGGCTGGACGCCGGCAGCATACCGCCTCGTGTGATGACGCTAACGAATTCCTTTGCGTCGTCCATGGTGCCGAGTTTTTTCAGGGCGTAAGGGATAGAGAGGATCTTGTGTTGTTGTTCGGTTTCATCTGGCGATCCGAGATCGATTTCAACGCGGCCCAACACGCGGCCGCCGATCAGTTGGGTTGCCTCGAGATCAATGCGAGTGATGTTGCCGGTGTGGAATTTTCGGTTGTTCTTGGGGTCGTTTATGGAGCGGTTGGCAAACTTCTCAAAGTGAGTATTCAGGTCGTAGTTAGGATTGCCAGTATCTGCGGGATGGAACAGGAGATAAAGTGAATTGGGTGCGAAGCGATTTAGAAATTGTGTTTGCACGGTTGCCTCCAGATGCAAAGCCGAAACGATCGAAAGTGGTAAATCAGTCGTTTGCAGTCCTAACTAAAATCCAGCTTTGATTTTGGTGTAGGGTGTCAGCGTCTGTGAGGCTGTGAGAGCCAGCAGGACCATCCGATCAGAGTTGTTTGCAAACAAGCCGCGAAGCCGAAGGCGAGGCGGTCCAAGGATCAGAAAGCTTTCTGATGGTTGGCTATATTTTTTTGAGGTGAGTCTTACCAGCCTGAGTTGGTCGCGCCAACGCGCTTCGAGTGTCATGGTTTGGTCTTGATTAAGAATTCGATTGCATTCTTTATGGGCGTGCCATGGCAGAGTTCTGGTTCACACCAGCAAGAGAGAATTAATTCTCGTTGCTTGGCGAGTGCGGCCAAGCGAAGTAATTCGAGGTAAGCGGGACCCTCCCGTTTTTGTATCTCTTCCCAAAGCCATTTTCGATAAAGATTGAGTACCGATTCTTCCCTCGTGTAGGGGCCGTGAGGTCGTACTTTGTATTGGTTCGCAAGGGGAGAGCCGGCGAGTCCGGGCATAGTCCTACCTATGTATTCACTACGTCCCTTGTAAGTTTTGCGGTTGACGATCTTTATTGGGTAGCAGACTGGTTGCTGGCTCGTGTGTCACTCGCTTCGTTGGCTGGGTCGACGGTTGGTAAGTCGTCGATGGAGAAATCTGATCCATGAATTAACATGATGGCCAGCACGAATGCGTGTCCACATATTCGGGTTGGGCAGTTGATGACATCTTTCAAGCTCATTCCGAGCTTGCGGTGGTCGTAACCGTCGAAGTCAAAGAGAGTGAGGTGTCCCTGCGCAAGGTAGAGATGTTCTAATGTTCTGTAAGCGTTCGTCTGTTTGACGGCGTTTTGGTAAAGCGGAATATAAATTTGCTGTCGGGCTGCGATGTAGTCCAGACGGCGTCCATTCCAAAGCGAGCAAAGTGGTTTTCGCCCTTTGCCGAGGGGGTAACGAAAAGCGGTGGTTGACTTCCATCCGTTCTGCGCCCACGTCCAGTATTGGTGGGTAGGTAGGCCGTTCGCGTCTGCGTGTTCAGGGTAGAGTTTGGCGAATTGCCAGGCATTTTCGAAGACGCGGGCCGTGTGCGATCCGTAGAGGGCTATTGGGCCGAGTGTGAAAGGAGAGAGGCCCCTGGACCAGTCGGCGTTCGAATGCGAGGTTGTGTTTATTGTTCCTGGCACTTTCGTATCGCGTGGGCCGATGATTTTGATCATGTTTATGGTCCTATGATTTGATTTAGTTGTCGGCTGCGGTCTTTCCTGAATGCAGTTATGAAGCGTATGGCTATGCCGAAAACTATTCAGCCAATGCAGCCTACGCTGTATAGGCGGGCCTTTTCGTCTCGAGAGTGGCTGTTTGAGCCGAAGTGGGATGGCTTTAGAGCGATTTGTTTCCTCGATAAAGGGGTAGTTCGGTTTGTGTCTCGTAACCAGCGGAGTCTGTCTGAAAGATTTCCGGTTCTGCAGGAAGGACGCAAAGACGTGGAAGCCGTGAATGCGATTCTTGATGGGGAGATTGTGGCACTTGATCCGAATGGGATGCCGTTTTTCGGAGGGTTGCGTTCAGGACGGAAAGCTCGTGCGTGTGTGATTGTGTTTCAAGCGTTCGATTTGTTGTACCTCGATGGTCAAAGCTTAGTGGACGAGAGTTGGTCGGTCAGAAAGCGCATGTTGAAGAAGGTTTTGAAGAAAGGTGCTAGGCGCCGGTTTTGCTATACGTATCACGTAGTAGGAGAGGGAGAGCGGTTTTTTGCGGAGATAGAGCGAATCGGTCTTGAAGGTATGGTAGCGAAGAAGGTTGATAGCTTTTATGTGGGTGGTAGGAGCCGTGATTGGCTGAAGATCAAGACGGAGGTTGGGAGGATTGAAATGCAAGGAAGGTCGGAACGGTGGCATGGTTGATATGCCTTTTGCGTCAGGAGGGGAGTATTGAGCATGTTGGAAATCAAGTTTGGCGGCGGGCCAAGCCCGGCGGCTACGAGCAACTGAGAGTATTGAAGTCTCTTGGATATTTTGGGCGGGACTTTTTAGTTCGCCGTGTCACGGCGCCTCGCGCCGTTGGGGAGAAGATCCGACCACAATGATTGTGATAGGTAATGAGAAGAAGATGGTTGCATTCTAGGGTTAGACATCCATAGCTAGATCCTCTTTCTATACTTCGCAACGACCTTCGGACACCACTATCAACTTTTGCGGCTCGGATCATTTGTGCTCTGACACTGAGAAGAATAAAATAACAGCCCCCCTTAAAGAATGAGGTGACAGCCTCCAATCTGGTCCGCGCGCGTAGGCGTCGGCGATTTTCTCACCAGCAAACCATTTGAAGAGTGTTAGCTATCGGAGGTGGCATATGAAAACCTTACTCCAAGATTTCCGCTACGCTATCCGAATGATACGTAAAAGCCCGGGCTTCTCGTTCGCGGTTGTGAGCATACTCGCCTTGGGCATAGGTGCTAACAGTGCGATTTTTAGTGTGGTTGACGCTGCACTGTTGAGAGCCTTGCCTTTTCAAGACCCTAATGGTCTTGTCATGGTTAATGCTACCCATCAGAAATCAGGCAAGACTCTGGCCTCGCCCGCTGATTTCATTGACTGGCAGAGACGAAATAATGTGTTTGTGCAACTCGCCGCTTTTAGAAATCAATACTATAACGTCACAGAGGTGGACGAACCTGAACGGATTTACGGCTTGGCGGTTTCAACAAGTCTCTTTCCCCTGTTGAACCTTAAACCCGCTGTTGGCCGCGCTTTTTCTTCAGAAGAGGAAAAACCAGGTGCCAACCCTGTTGTCATCGTGAGCCACGGGCTTTGGCAGCGTCGCTTTGGCGCCGATCCGGGATTAGTCGGAAAAGTAGTTAAACTCAATAATAATGCCTTCACAGTGGTCGGTATTATGCCACCCGACTTTGATTTTCCCATGGGTGCTGAGACGGTTGAAATATGGGTGCCTTTAACTGTCAGCCCTGCTCTGCTCGCAGACCGTGCGAACCACATGGTATCTGTTGTGGCGCGTCTCAAACCGGGCGTCACATTGCAGCAAGCCCAGGCAGGAATGGAAAATATCGCTAGCCAGCTCGCACAAGAGTATCCAGAAACCAATGGCGATTTTGGAGTTAGGCTTATACCCCTGCACGAGGAAATAATTAAAGGGATAAAAAAGCCTCTCCTTATTCTGTTCGGGACTGTTGGGTTCGTCTTACTAATTGCCTGCTTCAACGCGACTAACTTACTACTCGCGCGCTCGATCACACGGCAGAGGGAGTTCGCAGTTCGTCTAGCGCTTGGAGCTAGCCGTTATCGGATCATCCAGCAAGTACTTGTTGAGAGTCTGCTGCTGGCAGTGTTGGGCGGTATCTTAGGTCTATTGTTATTTGCTTGGGGGGTCAACCTTTTTCTAAAGTTCGGCACCCATGAATTAGCTCACATTAAAAATGTAAGCGTTGATCTTAATGTGCTCGGCTTCACGCTTTTAGTATCTGTTCTGGTCAGTTTAGCCTTCGGCCTCGCGCCAGCGCTGCACTACTCACGCCCACATTTGAACGAGACGCTTAAACAAGGTGGTCACAGCTCCACGAGTGGTTATGGCTTCCGTCGTTTACGAAAAGCCCTGGTTGTAGGCGAGATTGCTCTTGCGCTTGCGTTACTGATCGGTGCTGGATTAATGGTTAAGAGCTTTCTTCGTTTGCAGGCAGTAAATCCCGGCTTTAACCCAAATCAACTCCTTACTATGGTAGTCTCGCTACCTCGTGCTAAGTATCCTAAGTCAGACAAAATTGCCGCGTTTTATCAGGAGGTTCTTGAAAAGATAAAGACGCTCCCAGGGGTGCAATCTGTCGGTGCGACTACGGGATTGCCGATACAAGGTGGTGGGGGTTCGGCTACTTTTGTCGTCGAAGGTGCAGAGCACACGTCTGCTGAAAAGGGTACCAACACTAATTTTCAAGCAATAAACCCAGACTACTTTCGCGCAATGAGTATTCCTCTGCTGAAAGGACGATTTTTCACGGAGCAAGACGATGCGAGGGCGCCGAAAGTTGTGATCATCGATGAGCTTACCGCGCGCAGCTTTTGGCCGGGCGAGAATCCTTTAGGCAAACATCTTATTGTAGATAACACTTCGCTTGAAATCGTGGGGGTGGTCGGACAGGTAAAGCATACCGGATTAGCAGTCGGGCCGGAGACGTCTATCTATGTACCGTACCTTCAAGGGCCAATCCCTTCTATGATCTTTGTGGTGCGTACTACCTCTGACCAACAAGCAATCGTCGCTGCTATACGAAGCGCCGTGCAGTCCTTAGATAAGGACCAGCCCGTTTTCAAAATCAAATGGATGGAGCAAATCATCTCTGATTCAATTGCACATCCACGTTCAATCTCACTTTTGCTCGGTGCTTTCGCTGGTATCGCTCTCGTTCTAACGGTATTAGGAATCTACGGGCTCGTAGCATATCTGGTAACTCAGCGCACCCAGGAAATCGGCATCCGTGTAGCGCTTGGCGCTCAGCGGCGTGACATTTTCAGCCTAATAGTGAGTGAAGGTATGAAACTACTCTTTATTGGTTTAGTGATTGGGGTTGGAATGGCATTCGGCTTGGCTCGTGTGCTCTCCAGCTTACTCTTCGGAATCAGCGCGAGCGATCCTGCCACTTTTCTGGGTGTCTCGGCTCTAGTAACTGTAGTGGTCCTGGTCGCCAACTTTCTCCCCGCAAGAAAAGCGGCCAAAATCGATCCTATACTAGCACTGCGTTATGAGTAAGTAGCTGTAGTTTAGCTCCATCGAAACAGCTTCTATGAAACCTTATACCATCCGAACGGCTTGTTGGAGTCAAATGATGGTTTACTTTGTCCTTCCGTGACCCATATGGAAGACAGAATAAGTAATCCATTTCTGACGAAAAACTTTACACCTATAGATTCGCCGCCACTGTCGGTCGGGAAACATCCACAATCCACGGCATTGCCGAGGGCAAACGCAAATGCACCCTCAATCGTGAAAAGTATCAGCAAGCCAATGATTATTCTTCCCGTAACTTTTGTTTTAAAGCCGAGAGCAAAAAGTAATCCAAGGGATATTTCTAAGTATGGAAGCACTAAGCTAATGAGATGAATGGTTCCTGTGGAAAATAATCTGTGCGTCGAGAGCGTTTTTCTAAACTCTTCAGGATGGATGACTTTTAAAGTCCTGATATGAAAAAGATGCCGCCAATGATGAGACGAACGATAATCATACAGGAGAGGCTTGACTGATTGTCGAACAGCGAGGTAGCTCATATTTATACCCGTTTGAGTATGCTCTCTATGGGCTACCCTGACTCGCTACCTGCTGTTGGGAGGAGAAATAGCTGGAAACATCAACCAACCCTTATCGTCGAGCTGCCCCACCCATACCTTCTCTACTTTGCCGTCAGAATCGGTAACGACAGTCTGAGGGACCCCGCGAAGCCCTAGAAGATTATAAGTCCTCAATGGAAACTCGCTCAGTACCTGATCAGAGATATTTTGTTCGGAGCAGTATTCTCTCGTCATGTCAAAAGGATCGCGGCTGAGCCACACGACCTGCCATTGGTTGCGGTCTAGCTTCGCGGAAAGAGCTAGCCAGTTTGCTAGATTGGCATGGCAGGCAGGGCATCCAGTAGAAAAAGTTATCAATAAGAACTTCTTACCCGATTCGTTGAATCCTATATTGACGTACTGCTTATTGAAATTGATTCCGGCAAAATCAGGAAGAACGTCCCCTGGTTTGAACTCTTTATTCACCGCCAACTCAAGCCGAGTTCTTAATTGTCGTGTCTGCCGAATTAGTAGGATATTCTGGACAAGGATTCCTAAAACGAACAGCGTGACAATCAACTTGAACCAAGGTACTTTGAAGGCCTTCATGTTCCCTGTAACCCTCCAGAAGATTTTCATCAAGGTAAGATATTTGAGCAGTGGGAGAGTTTGGCCGCGATATTAGCGTACCGCACTGTTAGTGATTGTAAGGAAGCCGCCGCGGCACCACCATCGCTGACGCTAGTGACCGTTTAAGCCGCGCCGTGAATACTTGCTCCGATTCTCATGCTTCCTGGCACGTTGGGCAGCCTTGGTGTCTGACTTAGAATAGACACCAACACTTATCAATGCCACTCCGTCCCTCGGGGAGCTCCTGCATTCCGCAAACACCACCACTACTAGTGCATCCGTCACTGACACATTTTCCCCCACTGAGTGTGCACGTTTCAAAGGCTAATGCGTTTGTCCAAATGGTGGTGCTACTGAGCACAGACAGAGACGCCAAAATGGCTACAACTGTTGCTCGTATAAGTCGCTTGGTTTTCATGGCTGCTCCTTTCCTTTTGCAGTTGGTTGGTCGCACGCTCACGCGAAGCTTGACGACTGGATCAGTCCTCTAACATAAACCACTCAATCGATGTTGCTCTGCGGGAACAATAGGCCGCGATTTACAATCTATAGGGGACTTGAGGATCAACGTCGGGCACTCCGAGATCGGGATCTGCTCGTCGGAGTAATACCTGCTCGCTGATTAAGCCGCGCCGGGCTTACGGCACGTTGGGCAGCCTTGGTGTCTAACTTAGAATAGACACCAACACTGATCAAATGCCGCTTTTGTCCCGCCTGGTCGATGAGCTGCATTCCGCAAACACCACCTCTAGTTGAGCATCCGGTACTGAGACATTTTCCCGAGCTGAGTACGCACTCTTCAAAGGCTAATGAGTTTGACCAAATCGTGGTGCTACTGAGCACAGACAGAGACGTCAAAATGGCTACAACTGTTGCTCGTATAATTCGCTTGCGTTTCATGGCTGCTCCTTTCCGTTTTCAGTTGGTTGGTTGAACGCTCACGCCAAAGGCGAAGCTTCAGGAGTGGATCACTCCTCTAAGAGAAAACCACTCAATTGGTATTGCTCTGCGGCAATACATCAGGCAGTACGCCTCAATTTGCATCTAGGGGGATGAGGGTCGATCGTGATCTACTCGTCGGGGAAATACTGCTCGCTGAATCTTCTCTGGGTGAGAGAAAATACTTCTATGCGTCTCGCAAGACAACACAAAAATGGAAGCCAGTTCTGCTATCTGTTGGCCGTTTCTGCTATCTGGCGTGTGCAAGCCTCTTTTACTTCCTCAGCGACTAAGTGAGCTGCACGGTAAGCGCTAGGTGTCAGTCCGTACGCCTTCTTGAATTCTCGCGCGAAGTGACTCTTATCTTCGACTCCGACGCCATTCATAATCTGCTTGACCGTCAAACGAGAAGTCTGCAAAAGCGTTTTGGCCTGTTCCATCCTGAGCGCCCGAAGGTAGTGCGCAGGTGCTATGCCAACCTCCGCTTTGAACAGATGTTGGAATCGTGACGGAGACAAGTTACTGCGTTGGCAAGTGCATCAGGCGACCATGCACCCTGGAGATTCTCTTCATGAGGGCAAGCGCGGTTCGCACGCGCAAATCCATGAGGCACCACTTTCTTCGGGCAAGGATAACAGACCGAAGGCTGCGCGACGGAGGAGTAAAAGCCAGACTTTAACCGGACTTTCAGCGCAGGTCACTACGCTATCAAATACGTGAAATGATTGCGGCAAATGCCGATATAAAT
>CAVVSJ010000005.1:0-429607 GCA_963750925.1 uncultured Acidobacteriota bacterium
AGCACCTGATAGAGGCGGCGGCTCAAGTTGCCGACGCGCTCCTTTCCTCTTGCCCGCACTTGCGGGTCCTTGCCACCAGCCGCGAAACGTTGGGCGTGGAGGGAGAGCTCGTGTGGAGGGTGGATCCCCTCTCCGTTCCTGACACTCCTCGAGATGGTGATCGAGACGCTTATCGAGACGCACTTTGCCACCGGAGAGCTAGCACGCACGTGCGCGGTGCGGCTGTTCGTGGAGCGGGCTAGGCTGCGTTTACCCCAGTTTGAACTCACGGCAAGAGAACGCCGGGGCGGTGGCGCAGATCTGCCACAGGCTCGAAGGGTTGCCCCTCGCCATAGAGCTTCGCGGCCGCACGAATGGACGTTTTGGCAGCAGAGCAAGTCGCCGAGAGGCTGGATCGCGTTCTGGGGCTCCTTAGGAGCAGCAGCCGGGCGGCTAACGCACGCCACCAGACCCTCAGGGCAACACTGAACTGGAGCTACGAGCTCTTGGGTGAGTCCGAGCAAAAGACTGTTCGGCAGCCTTTCGGTGTTCGCCGGTGGCTTCTGGCTCGAAGCGGCGGAGGCGGTGGGGGAGGGCGAGAGCATCGGACACAGCCGATGTTCTCCTGGAATCGCTGTTGATGGTTGGTGGACAAGTCGTTGGTCATTGCGGGACCAACGGGCGATGGGAGGGCCCCGCTACAGGCTGCCGGAGCCCCTCAGACAGTACGCCCTGGAACGTCTGGAGGAGAGCGGGGAGGCCGAGGCTCTTCCGGCGCCGGCACGCTGAGTTCTTCCTCGCTCTTGCGGGAAGAAGCCGAGCCGAAGCTTCGAGGGCCAGAGCAAGCGGCATGGTTCGAGCGGCTAGATGCCGAGAACGGCAACCTACGTGCGGCGCTCATGTGGTTAATGGGGCAGGGTGAGGGTGAACTGGCGCTGCGTCTTAGTGGGGCGCTGGGTGACTTCTGGCACGTGCGCGGACATCTGGATGAGGGAAGGCGGTGGCTGGAAGCGGCGCTCGCCAGCGAGGATGCTGCACCAGCGAGAATCAAGGCGCTCCTCCACGCTGGATGGCTCGCCGGGGAATAACTGGACTACGAGCGCTCAGAGGCGATCGGTGAGGAAGCTCTGACCCTCGCTCGCGAGCAGGGAGACAGAGCAGCCACCGGGAGCGCGCTCTACATTCTGGGGGCGCCGACCCTGTACCGGCTGGACTTCGATAGGGCGGCGAATCTGTTCGAGGAAGCCGCGCAGTTGCAGCGCGGTGTGGGGGATGTCGCTGGCCTCTCCCGCACGATCCAGGCGTTGGGTCTGACTGCGACCGCTCGCCACGATTTCAAGCGGGCCATAGCGCTGCACGAGGAAAGCCTGACACTAGCCCAAGAAGCCGGAGATCAGCTGGGGATCATCATCGCGCTAGGGATGGGCGCGTTCGCCTTTCTGGGCCAAGGCAACCATCAGCGGGCGAGGGAGCTACTCGAGGAGGGCCTGGAGCTGTCCCTGAAGCTTTGGGTCGAAGCACGGCATCGTCTTTTACCTTCACGTAGCGGGGGCGTGTTAGCAAGTACGCAGGGACAACCGGTTCGCTCGGCCCGGCTGTGGGGCGCTGGCGAGTCGTTGATGCAGGACATCGGCACTGGCCTAGGCCCGGTGGAACGCTATCATTACGGATCCTACATCGACGCCGCACGCGCTCTGCTCGGTGAGGCGGCGTGGGAAACGGCGTTTGCGGAGGGGATGGCAATGTCTGCGGAAGAGGCCGCAGAGAGTACGCTTTCTGTGAAGAAAGTTGCCCCCACCCCCGAAGGGGCTGCCGGCTGGCAGAGAAACGGATGAGGCCCTCACTAATCCCCTCACCGCCCGGGAACGTGAAGTGGCGGCATGGTAGCCCAAGGACTCTCCAACCGCCAGATAGCCCAAGACCTACCTCTCCGAGCGCACGTCGAGAACCACGTCTCGAAGATCCTGGGCAAGCTAGGACTAGTCTCCCGGGCGGAGTCGCCGCCTGGGCAACCCACCAAAGGCTCATCGCCCCCGACCCCGATATAGGAGAGCCCACACCCTCCCCGAGCGCTCCGGGCTCCCGGCTCGTTTGGCCAAGCTTCATCTGAATCCAGAAAATAGGTGGAACCACCTACGCTTAGGCTTTCAGCTAACGGCCGGCTAACACCCTCCCTCTAAGCTGTCTTCAGTAGAGCAAACCTGAAGAGAGAAACGGAGGTGCATGGCGGTGGTCGAGAACGAACAGAAGAACTGCTGATCAGGGCCGAGCCCCTGGAGTGGGCCCAGGAGGTCTGCCGAGGATGGTCGACGTGGTGCGCATCGCGGACGGCGCGCTCCTTCTCGAGGCCGACCCCAATGGGCCGGGGCCATCAACGCCGTGCTGGTAAAGAAGGGCGTAAGGGTCAAAGAGATTCGCAAGCAGAGCATCCCGGAGCGGCTGGTGTCATGGGCCGCGCTCTGTCCACATGAGAAGAATGAAGAGAAGGGAGGATCGATTCAGATGGTGAAGATTTCTGATGAGGTCCGCAGCGGAGCCGCCCGTTTCGATGTAGCGGTTCAGGCAGAGACCATCCAGCGGGCGATGAGCCTCGTGAGGAGCGATACCCAAAGGGCAGCGTCAAGGTGAGGTTCCCGATCGAGCCCGAGAGCTACTTGGTGGAGGATCTTGCGGCTCCGAGCGGAGCAAATCGAGTTCGAAGAGCCACAGAACAAGACGGCGGCTTGAAGCAAAGAGGAGGACAGGAATGCGTGAGTTGGGAGTCAAAAAGATGCACAAGCGGAGGGAAGAGGTCTCGTTCCTATGGGACCGGATCATCGGGCTGCTCGAACAAGAGCTGAACTGGCGCCGTAGTAGAAGACTCTTCGTGACGCTGAAGGAGGAGTCCGGTTCGTACCAGAAAGAGATCGGCGAGTCCTCCGCCCTAGAGCGCAGGAGCCTCGCTCCTGGCCTTAGTGAATACATCGCCGATGAGCTCCTCGAGCGCTACCTGGCGGAGCAAAACAGCGTCGATCTTTTTGAAAGAGTGGCACGCCTACACCAAGCACATTCGGGACCTCACCCCCACGGATCTACCGGCCCTAATAGAAGCCGAGCGCCACAGGGTGGAAGTGCACCAAGAGGAACGCGAGCGAGCGGAGTTCGTGGAGGTCGTGCACAGTGATCTGGAGCGACTTCAGCTGGTTGCTGGTACGGACTAAACGAGGTTGAGCCGACGTTCCTAGCTAACCGAAAGACCTAAAGGAACACAAGAAGAAGAGTAAGGAGAGGGTGCATATGGATCACAAACCACCACTAGACACCGCCTTCAAGGATCGTGGTGGTCGACGACCATCCCCTCTTGCGGTCCGCCCTCAGACAGATGCTCGGCGCGCAAGCCGACCTCGAGGTGGTAGGAGAAGCGGCTGATGGCCAACAAGCCCTGGAGCTCTGCCGCCGCTTGCGACCCCGATCTGGTCTTGATGGACGTGTTGATGCCCCCGAATGGGCGGCCTGGAGGCCACCCGGAGGATAAAGGGGGAGCTCCCTCGCACCATCGTGCTGGTCTTGACCGCCTCGGATTACCCGCACGACCTCTCTGAGGCACTCGAGGCCGGGGCAGCAGGCTACATACTAAAGACAGCACCGACCACCCAGACGCTCGACGCCATCCGCAAGGTGCTCGCCGGGGAGTCGCCCTTCGACCAGGAGGTCTCCACGCGGTTGCTCATGCACCTTAGGAAGCAGGCCCCGAGGACTGAAAGACCGCAGCGGGGAGGAGTCGCTCCGAGGAACGTTGACGCCGCGCGAGATCGAAGGTGCTCACGCTGATAGCGCGGGGCTACACAAACCAGAAGATCGCTCATGCCCTAGGTATCAGCGTAAGCACGGTCAAAAAGCACCTGCGCGGCGTCGTCTCGAAGCTCGGTGTTTCGGACCGCACCCAGGTGGCCGTTAGGGCCGTAGAGCTGGGCGTGCTGACCGAGCGGCAGGGAGTAACCCTGCTAGATAGCACTCCTCCCGATGCCGGACCCGAACCACTTAGGGGTGACCAAAAGGACCATATGGGGGTGACCAAAAGGACCATATCAAATGTCCAATGAGCCCAGGACCCAAATTTGTGTTCACCACTCACACTTGGGGTAGTCGCGACGCTCAACTGGGGTTCCTTGCCTGACGAGGTAGGGCTCCCCAGGGGAGGAGGGAAGAAGGGGAGGCACCCCTTCGCACACTTCAAGGGAAAGGGCACTGCGGAAAACAGCTGGTAGGGAAAGGGAAGAGAAAGTGAAAGTGGAGGAGGTACCGTAAAGATGAGCATGAAGACTAGAACGAGGGCTTCTTTGGGTAGCACTCATGGTTGCTGTGAGCGTTCTGGTGTTGAGCGTGGAGAGTGAACTCCCGCACGGAGGCCCAAAGGCTCCAAACTCCACAAGACTCTATGAGCCCCGCCGAGGCGGGCGCTGTTAAGACTGCCAGCCCAAGCCTGGAAATCCAATTAGCCTCTGGGGTCCACCGTCGAGGTGGTCACTGGTGAAACTAGCAGTCCAAGCCCAGAGACCCAGCAAGGCGCTGCGCCCCCTGAATCGGTCGCTGCTGATTCTGCTACAGGCCAGGCGTCTGGTTCCGAAAGTCAGTCCGAGGTTGCGTCCACAACGGATTCCGTCGAAGCGCTTGCGACGGAAGAAGACTGTACCGACCCGTCGTATGAATGTCTGCCCACCGGCGACGTCAATCGGGAGTTAATCAACGAAACCGAGATGTGCACCTGGCCAATAACATTCTACTGGGGTGACGACACATCTAACTATTACCTCTCGGAGCCGCTTAGTACCCAGCCTGTCACCCACCATTACGCTAAGCCCCATTTCTATACTATTACCGTTATTGCCCAACCCGGTTCGTCTAACGACCCTGACTGGATCTGCGAGGGGGCAGTTATTGAGATCCCCGTCGAGGTGCCCCAGGACCTTAAGCCCACGGCATCGTTTACTGCGGAGCCGACGACAACTGATCGCCAGGTAACTCTGGACGCCTCCGGTTCAGCACCATCCCCTGGGCGCAATATCACTCAATACGAATGGGATTTCGGTGACGGCACGTTCGACGCTACACCCTCGCCAACGATTACCCACGAATTCCCTGAAGGTGGGCGCGACTACACTGTGAAACTTGTCGTGGTGGACAACGAGAACAGTAGGTCACGTCCATACATCCTAGACGTACACTCCCCCAGCTCTTCCTCGAAGGTTGAGATCGGCAAGGTAAAAAAGTTCCCAGAAGACTTCTCTGAGAGGCCCATCGCGATGTACTCGACGCTTGAGGTCAAGAGCGTCCAAAATCTCGGGTGCGGGGTGGAACCTACGCCCGATGCCCCTGCCTGCAACTTCGAGTGGCTGCGGAGCAGAGGGCAGCAGGACTCCGACTACGAGAAGATCGATGACGGCACCAGCCCGCTCTCTCAGTATGACCTCTTTACCGCGGACTTCGCTCACGACATCTGGCACCTATTCAAGGTACGGGCGACTAATCCCGATACCGGCCAGGCGGTTGAATCCGCCCCACTGGAGGTTGACCACGTCATTCCGCAACTGCCGTATATCATGCGGCAGCGGGGCTGGACAGCGGCCGCGCTATTGGATTGGTGGTTGATGCAGGGGGCGGTGACTAAACCGGCGGGTGTTTCTGTCCCAGAACCAAAGGATCTTGCTTCCTCACCACCAGAGGAGCTCATCACGATGGATGGCTTCGTACTGAAATACCCCCGGTATAAAGAAGTCTACGACGAGATTATCAACAATCCTAACTCTTGGCGGACCGCCGGATTCGAAAGGGAACTCCGCAAAGAACTCACCGAGCATGGGTTGTTGACGAATACGAGTGGAGGAAGCTCCTTTGACTTGATCGCTGGGCGGTCTGGCTACGATCGGTATAAGGATTCTGTCCAAACTGTGCCGTACAGCTTTGCTACCCAAAAACAGAAGGTCACTGGAGAATACCTGAATCCCGATGACGGGTCCGTGTCTCTGGGCAACTTCGGCTTTCAAATCAACGTAGCCGGGACTGTGGAACCCTGTAAGAAGGATTGCGGCACTGCCGGAGCCTACAATGTCACCATAAATCAACTTGGCGTATCTGTCAGAGATTCGTTCGACTTCAATGACGATGAGGACTCGTTGTGGCCGTTCTCCCAATATCTGGCGTGCTGGAGCCCCTACTACAATACTGCTTCTGGCACGTCTCTCAGGAAGGACGCTTGCTTATTTAACAGCGACTTTAGGGATTGGCGAGACCACTGGGGCGACAAGGGAGGGGACTACATGATCTATTCAGATGTTAAGTCGACGACCTTAGACAAACCTATAGAAGTCAAGCTAGAAAAGCCTAAAGGAAAGTAGAACCCAACCGAAGCGCTAGGCCCGAGCGCGTTAGAGAGAGGGGGCCGGGATTCACCAGCCCCGGTCCCCTTCCCCCGATGAAGCCCACATAGGCCACCTAGGAGTCATCGCCACGATAGATATGAGTCTCACCCCGTAGATAAAGTAATCGAGAAGAAAGGAAGAGGGAATAATGATGGTTATCACCGAAAACCACCTCGTGAAGGTGCGGGTTGCGTACCTGGGCTTAGCCTTGGCCCTAGCCGGAGCTTTGGTGATGTTGATGGGGTTGCCGAAGCCCTCTCAGGCAGCAACCGGTGACATTTTGCGCACACTTAACGTGACCCCGGCTCCTGAATGCTCCGTCACTGTAGGCATCGCTTTCGACGGCAACGAGCTGCTGACTTCGTGTTACGAAAACCAAACCATTACCCGAGTCGATCCTTCATCAGGCAACAACCTAGGCTCCTATGAAGTCTCGGGAACCCAAGGTGAAGGCATCGGAGCTATGTCGTGGGATGCCGAGCACAATCAGCTCTGGATCGCCACTGCCACCTCGCTCCCGCAAAGGGTTTACACAGTTCAGCTCGACAAGGCGAACAGTACTGGTACGGCGACCTTGGCCTTTGAAACTCCAAACTTATCGGGCTATGCTCTCATAGACGGGCTCGCCTACGATGGCACCGACAACACGATCTGGATGAGCCCTGACGTCGACGGTACGGTCTCCCACTTTGATCAGGCAGGGAACTTGCTCGGAACCATAGATGTTGCCGACAAGCTGGAGGTTGCGGGAATTCCGGTATCACCGTCGCCGACGAGCAGACACTCTACTTCGCAAACAATGGCTGCGAACAGATCTTCTCCGCCAAGAAGGATGGTTCCGTTATCGAGCCCTTCGCCGCCCTCCAAGGAAAGAGAGTCGAAGACCTGGAGTGCGACAACACTACCTTCAAGAATGAGGGCAAGAGCGTGATCTGGAGCAAGGATGCCTACGACTACGAACTGAACGCGTTCGAAGTTCCGAAGGGACAGTGCGCCGAAGGGGGCGTTGTCGATCCACCGCCGCCTACCTGCACATTCAGCGAGATCCTCCCACCGGTCAATGACGTAAGCAGCGCAACCGATGAGGGCATGAGCTCCTACAAGTTCGGGAGCCGTGGGGTCATCCCGGCCAAGTTCCGGGTAACGTGCGATAACGACCTGATCGATACGCAAGCTGAGGCCGACGCCCACCCGATGACGCTGACACTCACCAAGCTTGGCTCCACTCCTGCTGAAGACACAGTGGTGGAGCAAACGCAAACTGGATCGGCCAACACCGGCAGCCTGTTCCGGTTCGCCGGTAACCACTACATCTACAACGTCTGGGTCAAGGGCCTAGAGACGGGAACTTACAAGCTCACGAGCAGCGAAGCCAACGGAGGTGCCACCCACGACGAATAATTCTCCATCAAGTAGTGGTAGTCTAGTCAGGTCCATTTAGGAGCTGTTGATAGGGCCGGGGCTTACGTCGTAAGCCCCGGCCCTTCCTCCACTTCTTGACCTTATTTACGAAGCTCGTGGAAGGCAAATCTCAGAAATCCCTACGCAGAAACGTGCATAGTACCCCGGTACTCCGACGGAGTCGACCGCTTCGAGCACTCAGGGCCAGAAGGCCGAACACTACTTGCAGCGCGTCCGTATCAAGATGCGCTCGGGCGCATACGCATCAACCCGTCAGGACGCCGATTACGGGGGCGGGGGTAGCAGGAGTTTCGCCCCGGTCTATGAGAGGTACGGCCTGCCTGACTTCGGTGTGTGTACAAGGCGATTTAAAGGCCCCTATATATGGTCAGGCCGGCAGGGTCCTCGGGACCACGTGCTTCGCCTAGAGAGACCTTTGAGGGGGCTTTAAAGAGCCGTGGAACACGTGGCTGAGGGCCAGGAGAACAATCGGGGGACTCCTCAAGGGTGTTCTCGAGGAGGCGATGGGGTCATAAAAATTTCACATTTTCTGAACTGGGTGATCGCGGCGGAGTCAGAATACCATCACACCGTCCTCAGTCCGCTACGAGGACTAGGTCGAAGTTCGCCTTCCTCTGGCGACGCTCCGGGTAGTGTTGGGTAACCAGCTCCTCATAGCCGGGCGCCCTCACCCGAACGTGGATGTGGGGTGGCCTGCCGCCGTAGGAGACGGGCACGTTGCTCCCGAAGCGATATCTTCCTCTCCCGCCGGCAAACACCGTAGCCCGGTGTGCATCGTCGTACTCCCCCCTAGGGTTGGCCAGCCAGAACTCGATGCGGGCGCTGGGGATCGGCTTGCACTCTTCGGCGGCCAGCACTCTCCGGAGAGTACATACCCGCTGCCTACGCTCGTTCGCACAGGCGCACCCGGCTCGTAGAAAGGTCCTAGCATGTCGGGTTGGGTGGGCTTGCAGTCGGCGGGCCTAGCAGCAGTGTGGCTCTCTCCTGTCTCGGTGGGTGGGTTCGTCTTGGAAGATTGTGCCATGTGGGACGAACCGGACTCGGAGACGTCGCCGCATCCGGCCAGCGCGAGGACAAACAAGGCCGCCGCGAGCATGCATCCGGACCTGTACTTTTTTCCCGCGCGACCATGGTGGCTCCTTCCCTGCTGGTCACGGTATGTGTCTCCTATGGTAACCAGAGGACAACGCATCAGGAACCCTCCCTCCCAGCAAAGTGAACACTCGATCTAGCATGCCTTGGACTTGTCCTGACCTCGGTGTACATACCAGCTGATTTGAGCCACCGCCTCAGTCGTTAGGTCCTCTGGTCGCCGAGGACCCGCGCAGCGGCTTGAACGGCATTCGAGACGGCTTTGAAGAGCTCTGGAGCATCGGGGATCGGAGGGTACCGATTCTACGAGCCATTTACTCCCGGCAATTAACGCGTGTTTACGCGTGACGTTAAAGGCAAGAAACCTCCGACTCGGCCCACGGCGCCTTCTTGGAGGTCTCCTCCCCAGAGGGAACGCAGAGGAGAGGTGCAGCGGCGCAGCAGGATCGATTACCGGGCCACCTCTAGGCGATCGACTGGCCACGAACCAAGAGACGCCCACAACGTGACGGGCGTATAGGGGCACGCGCTAATACGCGTTAATTAACTCGGATCACCTTCCCTTCGACGCGTCGAGGATGGCTAAACAGAGTTCCTAATCAAGATGCAAAACGCGACGTTCCTATGCGGGCCGTAACCAAGGAGGCGTAGACAAGCGCCAAACCCCTAACCCAGGTGAGGAGTAACAAGCCGGAGGCGCTTTCTAGAAGACTTCCTCAACTTCCTATGCCGACCCCTCGGGTCCATCCAGGCTCTGAGGCGCGACGGGGGGAGGGGGTAGCAGGAGTCCCTGGGGGCGGTCTGCTACCAGAGGCCCGACTGTCCTGACCCAGGTGTGCGTACAAGCCGATTTGAGCCGCGGTTCCCCTGGTTGGACCTCCGGGCAGTCGAGGGCCTGCTCCCCGGCTACAACGCGCTTCAAGGCGGCTTTGAGGAGAGTGGAACATGTGACTCAGGGTCGGCAGAGGAACCGGGCACTCTTCTGTGGCGTTGCCAGGGGGTATGTGGAGACCCCACAAGCCCCCTCGAAGTTCTCCCTAACTCTATCGAGCCCTACAGATGAGCCCCTACTACCGGGACTGCTCTTGCATACAGGCAACTGGAGGGCTGGGCACTATCAGACCCAGACAACCAATCGGTCAGTCACGTCCTCCGCAATCGCGGTTGAGTCCGGGCGCTAGAAGGCCGACACTGGATTGGGGACCGGGTACGAGGCTTGCACCGCTGAGGATGCTCCAGCAAGAGCCGTAAGGGAGAACTGCGTTGTCCGAGTTGCCACCGCCCGTTCGAGAAGAAGAGTTCCAGGCAGTCGATACCACGAACGAAGGAGCGATCCGAGTATATTTTCACGATTTCATTGATGAGCTTCACACCTTCTTGAACGATAAATCCTGCTTGCGTGATGTTCCAGAGCACATCCGTGTCGTTGTTGGAGACCGGGGAGCACAGCTGAGTATCCCTTTGGCGAGGACTCCTTCGTCGTGCAGGCCCGGCACTGGTACACCCGCAACTTTGGCGGCCGGAACGAGGCGCAGTTCAACGTCGGTATGTTTCAGAGATATATGCGCGTCGGGTTGGGCTTCGAGTTCACGGAGAGAGCTCGCGGATGGAAGCCCCCGGGGGAGGTACAGCCAGTGTGGGGCCAATTTAGAGAGATTCTGCGGGACCGCCGACAGGCATTCGAGCAAATAGTGCGGGAACATTCGCTCATGGTTGAATGGGTTCCACTGGAATCCTCAGAGGTCGAGCACGTCAAACCGCAAGGAGCGCTGAAATGGTTGTTTAGGTCCTCTAGAGCACTCGAATGGATTTTCGTTGGTAGACTGCTGGATCGTAGGTATGACGCGGATCTCCTCGGAGATCCAAACCGCCTAGGCGAGGTGATGGAGGCGGTGTTCGGAGAGCTTCGTCCCCTGTGGCGAGACGCTCAGCTGGGGGCAACCCAGTACCAAGAATAGGACACACGCTGTTCTGCCAACGTCATTGATATGCCGAAGCGTGTACAGGAAGACGGAATTATGGCACTCTTTGGATACCAGGAGTACTCCAGGGACGCGGCGGTAGGACCATGGATCACACAGCATCCTAGTAGCCTTACATATGGATTCCGAGCCGAGGACCGCCAGGAATCAACTTGGGAGGGTCACCGCCGCGTAATAACTAGCCACCGATAACACGGATTTCATAAACGGATTTATTTTAATCTGTGAATGAAATCCGTGTTTATCCGTGGCTAATTAACTTTCGGCTCGAACGCTATGTGTTATTCTTGGCTCCGTGAAAGCAACTGTGCGGTTCGTCAGCGATGACTTGTTCCTCGGAATCACTCCCTCTGGTCACGCATTACCGCTCGATACCGATAGCAAACGATCATCAGCACCTTCTCCAGTCGAGCTTCTGCTCGTCGCGCTCGGATCCTGCACGGCGACTGACGTGGCGAGCATTCTGGCGAAGAAGCGACAGCAGGTGACGAGCTACACAGTCGAAGTTTCCGGACAACGTCGCGAGGAGTATCCACGGAGTTACACGTCGATGCAGGTGCATCACATCCTCACGGGGCGATCGATTTCCGCAAAAGCCGTGGCCGATGCAATTGAACTCTCCGAAACGAAATACTGTAGTGTGGCGGCAACGCTGCGACCTACAGTAGAAATCCAATCCAGCTTCGAAATCATCGAAGAGCCAACTCAAACCCGGGAGTAATCGAGGGTGTTAAAGAACGTCGTAGCTTTCCTTATTTGCCTCCTTTCTTATTCGTTTTTTGCTTTGCCTGCCGTCGCGGCTGATCGATCCACTACCTTCATTGCAAAACAGGCAGCCAGCGAGACCACACTTGCGTCTGTCCGGCGCAGTGATGCAGCCGATCGCGATGCCAGGGGAAAGCTCAGGAAGCTCACTCCGGCGGAGCACATGCGTCGCGCCGCGGTCTACCTGAGTGTTCGTGCCTTTGCTGAAGCGCGCGATCACTGGCAGACCTTCATCACCAATTACCCGCAGGATCCGCGCGTGGCGGAAGCGCTGCTCGGTATTGGGCGCTCATATTTTCTCGGCAAGATCTATCCGGACGGATACAAGATCTTTAATCAACTGGTCCAGGACTACGGCGCGACGAAGGAAGGCCGCGAGGCTTTGAACTTCAGCGCGGCGTCACTGTTGCGGATGGGAAGGTTTGAAGAGTCAGCCGCGCGTTACGCTGAGTACGTAGACCGGTTTCCGAATGGCGAGCGCATCGACACTGCGCACCTGAACGTGATCGACACGCTTCGTGAAGCAGACAAGCCTTCAGAAGCACTGCATTGGGTCACAAAGACGAGACAACGTTTTGCCGGCACGGCGGTCGAGACGAATGCGATGTTTGCCGCCTTGCGGCTTTACGTCGCGGAGGATCGAGTGGCCCGAAGCCGCTAACTTCGCCGATCAATTGTTGCAGCGATCATTTTCAAAAGCCGTGCTTACGAGCCGGACTGAAGTTGCTTACCTCAAAGCTTTCAGCCTCGAACAAGCCGGCAGAAAAGACGAAGCGTTTGCGGCTTACCTGAACGTTCCTGACAGTATCGACTCGTACTACGGTTGGCTCGCCAGCCAGCGTTTGGCGGCGCTCGCTGGTCCATCACGAGCCGAGATCGTTGCCAAGCGAGAAGAACGTGTAAATAGTGCGATCGACAACGTCTCGGAGCAGTATCCCGCGCCTTACCGACAAGCAATACTCAGTGCCGCGAAGTCTCGCAAACTCGATCCACGTTTTATTCTCGCACTGATTAAACAGGAGAGCGTTTTCAAGCCCCTCGCCAAGTCGCCGGCGGGTGCGCGAGGGTTGCTGCAACTGACGATGGACGCAGCGCAGAAGTATGGACCAGGCGCCGGGTTGAACACGCTGCGTGAGAGTCAGCTTTATCAACCCGAGACTTCTATCACGGTTGGTGCGGAGTATCTCGAGCACCTGACCAAACTGTTTCCAGGAATGCTCGAGCCCGTCGCGGCTTCATACAACGGTGGCGAGGACAACGTAGCGCGCTGGCTCGTACGCGCCAAGCGAAAAGAACCGGGCGTTTTTACAGCGGAAGTCGGATTCGATGAGACGAAGGGTTACGTGCAGAAAGTCATGGCAAACTACCGCGTCTACCGCCGCCTCTACACCGCCGACTTAATCCGTACGATAATCCGTGTTCATCCGTGGCCGGATTTATGGCTCGGGACTGAACCCTCGCGAGTCTTCACGCCGTTGCAACGGCTCGCGCGAGGTGTGGCGCGGAACTACTCCCAACTTCAACAATGCTGAATAGTACTCATACCTGATCGTGACTTCCCCTGCCGGTCGTGATTCCAAATCCAAATTAACCCAGCGCACATCGTTCCGCACATTTCGCCCGATTCCCGTCGCCGCATAGTCATCGTCAGGCAACGGTGCTGCCGAACGATTGTCACTCGCTGCTTCGCCACTTCTCGACTTTGACGATGGCCGCCTGCGCGCTCCATCTTGTCTCGTGTAACCGGTGACGGCGGCGACACCTGCACGAAATGGCGACGTTCTCTGAAGAACACTGCTGAGATGACGCCGAGGTTCGCCGTCTGCCCAAGCTTGGCTCCGTACGAATCCCGTTCGTTGGTGAAGTAAAAACGGCGTGCTCGTTCCGAACTCATTTGCCAGCCACTGATTGTTATCGTCTGATACGGCTCGATGACCCATTTGCTCGCATTCCATGCGGACGTGTGGCGAGCATCGATGGTGTTGAGTCCGTCGACTGAAAGTGCTACAGCCACACGGTCAGGAGAGGAGTTCCGTCACACGCAGCTCATACTCAGCACCCTGAAGCGCCTCGACGTAGGTTCTTCCCCGCGCGTAGTACTCGGCCAAAGGGCGACCATTCACAACCACGTCCAGCTCAAAGTTCGGGTAAGGTCTCTTGGTGAGGCGTCCAGAAGTTGAATCCTGAGCTACCGCGGCGTTTACATGCCGGAGCAGGAGGACAGTCCCCGTCCCCAGCCCAATCGCCAATAAAAATGCCGTAACGCTAGTATCCATCGAATTCGATTCATGATTTGCCTCCTGCAGGAAGTGATCCGAACAAAGAGAGAACGCCTCCCGTATCGCTTCTTGCACGGCGGGCCAAAATCCTAATGGCCCGCTTTTTGCTGGCAAATATTTGGGAGGGTTGGCGCTTTCCAGTTGAGTTAAATTGGCGGGGACGCTACAATTGCGCGCCGCTCCGGCGATGAAATACAGACAACTGTAGTCGTAATCACTAAGTGAGGCTTGAGAGAAGCTCATGGAGTATGCCCTAACTGCAACCAAAACTGAGGCGCGTGCGGGTTCCTATTATGACCGGATTGCGCGTCTCTATGATTTGACCTTCAAGGTCAACGGTTACGGTCGATCCTTGGATCAATACTTTGCCAATCATCCGCTGCCCGTGTCTCGCGGGGCTCGCATTCTCGATGCCGGTTGCGGAACCGGTTTGCTGACTCTTGCCTTACTGCGTGCGATCCGTTTTCCAGTATCGATAACGGCGCTCGATCTTTCGTCGACATCGGTCGCGGCCGCGCGGAAATCGCTTTACTACAGTCCCGGCCGTAAACGTGACGTGACGTTCACGCAGGGAAATCTGTTGTGCCTGCCGTTTGCCGACGAGTCGCTCGATCTCGTGGTCACAGCCGGGAGCGCTCGAATACGTGCCACTCGCCGATGGCGTGGCGGAGCTGGCGCGCGTGATCGCTCCGGGCGGTCATTTACTGCACTTACCCGTACATCCCAGCGATTGATCGGGGTGTTTCTCGAAATACTGTTCCGCTTCAAGAGCCATCCGCCGAAAGAGGTGAAGGATCAAGACGGAACGGCACTTCCGCATCGTGCACCAGTATCGCTTCCCGACACCGCAGGCGATCGGCTGGAGCAAGACGGCGATCCTCGCGCAGAAAGTCTGAGCATCAGTAGCAGGGGCAGTACAGCAGGAGCAGGAGGATGTTATGCTATCCTGCTCCTGCTGTACTGCCCCTGCTGCTATTGTCCGGCACCAGGCGCAGGATCCGATCATCATCTTCCGTTGGCTTCCCTCGCCCGTCGCGGTTTGAAGTGGAGAAATACAGGTATCCGTCCGGCCCTTCAGCCACGTCGCGGATGCGTCCGTAGTTTTGTCAGAAGATTTTCCTGACTCACAACGCGCCGCCCATCCAGCACCACGCGAATCATCCTCTCGCCACGCAGGCATCCGAAAAAGAAGTTTCCTTTGAACTGCGGAAACACTGACCCGCGATAGAACGCTCCACTCGCCGGCGCACACGCTGGCGTGTACTCAAGCAGCGGCGGCTCGAGTCCCGGCGCGCGTTTGGGTGTGATGAATGGTGGGCCAACCGTAGTTCTTTCCCTTCTCGACGATGTTGACTTCGTCGCCTCCTCCGGACCATCAAATCCGCTTGGTCCATGTTCGGTCTGAAACATGAGATTCGAACCCGGCTGAAAGTCCATGCCCTGCGCGTTGCGATGACCAAGCGACCAGATCTCGGGCCGCGCGTTCTGCTGGCCCACAAACGGATTGTCCTGCGGCACTGTGCCGTCGTCGTTCAAACGAAGCGTCTTGCCGGCGAGCGAGTCGAGCTTTTGCGCGAGGTTCGCGGCGCAGTGGCATCGCCGGTCGTGACGTATAGCTTTCCATCCGGACCAAAACGAATACGACAACCCGCATGAAACTGTGCCGCCGGCAGATCTTCGATGATCACTTTGCGATCGACCAGACCCTCGGGCACTTCACGGTAGCGCACCACGCGCACACGCACGCCTCCACTCGAATACGCATAAGAAAGATAAACAAAATGATTACTGCTGAACTGCGGATGTAGCGCGACACTCATCAAGACCAGCTTCGCCGTGACTCCTCAACGTCCGAAACAACCAACAGCGGCTTCGGGTTCAGCGTGCCCTTCTCGATCACCCGCACGCGCCCGGGACGCTCGGTGAAGATCATCCGGCCGTCAGGCGCCCACACGATGGACCACGGCACTTCCAGTCCGACCAGCTACCTTTTCGACTTTGAAGCTGATGTTCTGACTGTGATGAAGTTTGTAACTTCGCCTGCGCCACGTCCAGCGGGCGCCTGGCTACAAGCCAACCACCCAGCGCCACCAGCGAATGCAATTACTAAGTATGATTTTCATGATATTTTCGACTCTGGACTAAGTTCTTTGGAGGGGGCTAGTGTTGAATGTATTCGTGAAGCAGTTTGATCTCGTCGCCCTGTTCACCTACTTCCACGCGCAGCAGGTCGCGCATCGAGAGCATTCCTACCCAACGATCGCCATCGACAACTGGGAGATGTCGACTGCCAATCAACTCCATGCGTTCGAGGGCCTGGTGCGGTGTTTCATCGCACTGGATCACGGCTCGCAACTCGCTGGTCACGTCGCCAACTTTAACCGTGTTGGGATCACGTTTGGCGACGACGACGCGATTCATGACGTCACGCTCGGAAAAGACGCCGAGCAACTTGCCGTTTCGTCGAGCACGCAGACCGCGCCAATGTTTCTCTCGGCCATAAACTCGGCTGCTTCCTGCACGGTTGCCGAGGCCCTGGTCGAGTAAGGCTCACGGTTGCGAATCACGTCGCTGATCAGCATCGCTCTTGCCTCCTGATTCTGGTTGAGGGGTCGCGCGTATTATTAACCACGAAGACACAAAGGCACAAAGAAAAATCTTTGGTCTGTTCAATTAGCCAAACAAACTGGCCTGGGCTGTTGGTCGGCGAAAAGTGGTGCCTGCGGGAGTTTGGTGTGTGCGTTTCTTGTTGAAGCCGAGACGCTCGCAGTGGATTTTGAATAGACGTTCGGTGGCTTCCCAGTATTGACCTTTGCCGCGCATGCGTTCGCCGAAGACGCTGGAGTTGAGTTTTCCATCGCGCGCTTCGCGGATTCTGTTCAGCACGCGGTCAGCTTTGGTCGGCAACTTCTCGCGCAAGCGCTCTTCGAAATAAGGGGCAACGTTGCCGGGCAGGCGCAGCATGTTGATAAAGGCATACTCTGCGCCAGCCTCTTTCGCCCGCTTCAGCAACACCGGAATATCGCTCGACAGACCAGGTATAACGGGCGCGATCCCGATGCCCACTGTGATTCCCGCCGCGGCGAGCGCCTCCATCGCATGAAATCTCGCTTCCGGCAGCGGTGCAAATGGCTCGACTGCCCGCGCCACTTCAACATCCGTAAAAGGAATCGTAAAAAACACGCCGAGACTCGCGTTGCGCGCGAGATCCTGAAGCACGTCGATGTCTCTGCGAATCAGCGCAGACTTCGTGATCACGCCGACTGGTTGGCGAAACTCAGCACAGATCTCCAGACAACGTCGCGTCAGTTTGTAATTGGCTTCGAGCGGAATGTAAGGATCGGAAGTGAATGAGAAAACGATCTCCGCGCCCTTCCACGAAGGCTTCATCAACTCTTTCCGCAGCAGTTCCGGCGCATTCACCTTCGCGATGATCTTGCGATCGAAATCGGTGCCGGCGCCGTAGCCGAGGTACTCGTGCGTCGGGCGGCTGAAGCAATAAGTGCAACCGTGTATGCAGCCACGATAGCAGTTGACGGTGTAATCGAACCCGACGTCAGGACTATTGTTGTGCGTGATGATCTGGCGCGTCTCGGTCTCTTCAAACACTTCGAGCGTTGCCTCAGGAGGCTCGCCAATCCACTCAACTGAGTGCGTCAACCACGGGTTCGGAGGGTTCTCTACGTACTGCATAAATCTCTACATGATTTCTTAATCCGCGTGAGTCTACGATTCAACGGCCATCGATTCGATCGCGGTGAAGGCGAGAAATACTTGCTGCCCGGGCGCGCCTGAAGTCTCGACGAGACAGACGTAGTCGTTCGTGATCTCGGCGATGCGCCCTGAATAGATTCCGCCGGAGACGGTCTTCACGTCGACGACCTCGCCTTTAAAGCGGCGGAAAAGGTTCTCAAGGTGCTGTCCTGGCATTCGTCACCTCGTTTCTCATCCAGGTCACAAAAAAGTAGCGATACTTGTCCGGGTCTTCCAACGTCACGAAACGGCCGCCCCAACCTTCATCAACCGGCGGCTGAACATCCGCGCCATTTGCAATCAACTGTCGTAAAACTGATCGACATCTTCAACACCGACGAAGAAGTGAACCCCACGTCCTCTTCGCAACATCGTTTCCAGATGTTGCGCCAGCGTGATTCTCAACTCGCCCGCGCGCAGCTTGGCCATCGGCGGCTCCGAGTCGTTATTAACTGACTCGACTTCCATCTCCAAGCACACCTTCATAAAAAGCCAGCGACTCTTCCAGACTGTTGACCTCGAGAAATAGCAGATCCAAACCACTAATCATCTCGACCCTCAGAGAGTCATCACCAGATAAAGTCCATAACCACCGCTCACAATCGCCACCCAGAAAGCGGTCTCTTGCAGTCGCGTATGCCCCTTGAACGGGTTGCTCACCGGCAGCGACGCATCCACCGCCACCATCGCGCTCCGCGCCAGCAACACTCCAAATCCCAACACGAACAACGCCAGAATCGCGAGCGGCCAAAGAAACCAGATCCACTGAAAACGCACCAGCAGCAACAGGAAAATACCGGCAATCAAACAAAGCAACGCACTCAGGCAATGACCAAAAACCCCGACGTCACGCGCCGTCGGAGTCGTAACCCGAGTAAACCCCTGGTAAGTGGCCGGCCGCCGGCGCCCGGCATCGTAGGAATTGCGCAAACTCTTGTCTTTGAGAACGCCGTAAGCTTCGTTCAAAGACTTCATCTGTTCCTCGTTGCCGCCGCGATCCGGGATGATGCTTCGCAGCCTGCCGTTTGTACTGCCGATCGATCTCAACCTGAGAGGCATCCTTGTCGACGCCTAAAACACCGTAGTAGTCTTTGTTCGAATCGAACTGGCTCATCGCGAATTGCCTGATTCTAGAGGCGCTGTTTTCGTTTGGCAATTGAACCACAGATTAGACAATTCATCTGTGGCCGGAGGTTTTGTTTGCTCAAAGTTGAGAATCTCTCGAAGGAGTATCCCACTCCCGCAGGACCACTTCGCATAGTCTCGGACGTCTCGCTTTCATTACCGCCGGGCTCAGCTGTCTCGATCATGGGACCCTCGGGCAGCGGCAAGAGCACTTTGCTCTACATGATCGGCGCGCTCGAGACCGCCATCGAGCGGCACCGTGACGTTAAGCGGCCAGAATCCTTTCCTCTTGAACGCCAAACAGCTTGCGGCTTTTCGCAACCAACAGATCGGGTTTGTGTTTCAGGACCACTGCCTCCTGCCGCAATGTTCTGTGATCGAAAATGTGCTCACGCCCACGATGGTTTCGACCACCAATGGCGAGACCCAGCGTCGCGCCAATGAACTGCTCGAACAGGTCGGTCTCGCTGAACGTCTGGACCACCGCCCGGCGCAACTCTCCGGCGGTGAAAAGCAACGCGTCGCTCTGGCGCGCGCGCTGATCATGAAGCCGCAACTATTGTTGTGTGACGAGCCAACCGGAAATCTCGATCAAAAGTCCGCGGAAGTGGTTGCCGATCTGCTGCTCGAAACTCATCGAGACGCTGAAACGATTCTGATCGTCGTAACGCACAGCAAAGAACTTGCCGCTCGTTTTCCCCAACGCTTCGAACTCAGGAACCAGCACCTCGAACAGTTTTGATGCGAACCACTCAGCTCATAAAACGCAGTCTCGTCGTACTACTGGCAAACGAATCTGGTTGTGGTGCTGGGTGTTGCGATTGCCGTGTCGGTGCTGGCGGGCGCGTTGCTGATCGGCGAGTCGGTTCGTGGCAGCCTGCGGGATTTGTCGTCGCGGCGGCTGGGTAAGACTGACGATGTGATTTCCTCGGCCGGCTTTTTCCGCGAAGAACTTGCGGCGGATCTGGAGCAGCGCGGGCAGTTTGTAGCGGACGGCATTGGCGTGACGTGTCCGTTGATTGCGCTCGAAGGAGTCGTGGTTCACGAACCGAGTAAGCGTCGCGCTGGCGACGTCAAAGTGTATGGCGTCGATGAAAGGTTTTGGAAGTTTAACGGTGTCGCCGGTGTTGTCACACCGGAGAATCGAAACGCGCTTGATCAGCAGAGCCTGGCAGCTGAGCTTGGCAGTGGTCCAGGTGAGTCGTTGTTGTTGAGACTGGAAAAGCCTTCCGACATTCCGGTTGAGTCGTTGCACGGACGCAAAGAAGATCCCGGACAAACGATCAGGTTGAATGTCGCGGCGTGCTCGGTGGCGAGTCGCTCGGAGAGTTTTCACTCCAGCCACAGCATGGAGCAGTACACGCTGTCTTTGTTTCGCTCAGTTTTCTGCAAAGAGAACTGGAGCAGGACGGCCAGGGTCAATACGATCTTGGTTGGGCGCTTTCCGGGACTCAGCCGGCCGAGCAACAGAGATTCATTTCCGCGGTATTTAAAAGCAAGTCTACGCTTGAAGATCTCGGGCTGAACGTTACGAGTCATCAACAACCAGCAAAGCATCTCGCTCGAGAGCAGCAGCAAGATAATAAATGAACACGTGACTGACAGCGGCTGGTGAAGCGGCGAAGTCGCTTTCGTTGCGAACCGTTCCAGTGCTGTCTTACCTGGCCAACAGCATCAGCTCCGGTGAGCGTTCGACTCCTTACTCGCTCGTCACCGCGCTTGACGATGAGACGCTCGCGAAGTTAGCGAAAGCGCAGACACAAGCTTCGCAGCATCCGCCAATCATTCTCAACGATTGGGCCGCGCGCGATCTCAACGCGAAACTCGGCGATACTGTTTCACTCGAATATTACCTCTGGCTCGAAAACGGCCGGCTGGAAACGAAGAAAGCTGATTTCCAGTTGACGGCAGTGGTGCCGATCGCCGGACTCGCAGCCGATCGCGAGCTCGTTCCGCGAGTATCCGGGCATTACTGAATCGGAAAGCCTTTCCGACTGGGATCCGCCATTTCCGATCGATCTGGATCGCGTGCGCAAGGAGGATGAAGACTACTGGCACAAGTATCGCACCACGCCAAAAGCATTCATTCCGCTTTCCGCTGCGCAGAATCTCTGGCGAACGCGATTCGGTAAACTAACTTCGATCCGCATCGAATCGCCTGACGGTCAACTGACACCGGAGACTGTTAACAACTACAGCGAGAGACTGCGAGCAGGCGATCGATCCGGCGTTGATGGGCGTTCAAGTCATTCCGGTTCGCGATCAGGGACAGGCAGCTTCGCGTGGCGCGACGGATTTTGGCGAGTACTTTCTTGTATTTCAGTTTCTTTCTCGTGGTGTCAGCTCTGATGTTCACGACGCTGTTTTTCAAACTCGGAATCGAGCAGCGCGCGCGTGAAGATCGGCACGCTTCAGGCGATTGGTTTTTCGGATTCGGGTATTCGGCGGTTGTTTCTCGTGGAAGGAACGCTGCTGGCGATCGATCGGGAGTTTGCTCGGGCTTGGCGGGGCGATCGCGTACGCGGCGTTGTTGATGTACGGGCTAAGAACGTGGTGGGTGGATGCGGTTGGGACAACGGCGTTGACGTTGCACGTCTCGTGGCTATGGCTGGCGCTGGGTGCGTTGGGTGGAGTCGTGGCGGCAGTGGTTTGCATCTTCTTCACGTTGAGAAGACTCGGACGATCCTCGACGCGCAGTCTGCTGGCGGGATCAGTAACGCGGCCAGAACGGTTTTCCCGCAAAGGCGCAAAGGCGCAAAGAAATGCTTCCTTGGCGCCTTTGCGCCTTTGCGGGAGAACATTCTTGCGGGATTGCGCTAACCTCATGGGTCTCGTGCTATTAATCGCCGGCTGGCTTCAACTAATTCCGCAGGTCGCGGCGTTCTTCGGCGGCGGCGTTGTGCTGCTGGTCGCCGGCGTCTGCTTTCTCTCAGCCTGGCTGCGAGCGCAGAAAGAAGACGCCGATCCAGGGCTCCGGCTGGTGGACCATCGCCCGCCTCGGATTTCGCAACGCCACCTATCGTCCCGGCCGCACCGTTCTCTGCATCACACTGATTGCTTCCGCGGCATTCATCATCGTCGCCGTCGATTCGTTCCGCCGCTCCGGCACAGCCGGCTGCGGATCGAAAATCAGGCACCGGCGGTTATCCGCTCCTCGCCGAATCGCTACTGCCGGTGGTCCATGATGCAAACACTCCCGAGGGTCGTGAGTCACTAAACCTAAACAGCAACGACGCCGCGCTGAAGGACGTGGGCTTCGTGAACTTCCGCGTGCGGCCCAGGCGACGACACAAGCTGCCTCAATCTTTACCAACCACGCAATCCAAAGATCGTCGCTCCACCCGAAGCTTTCATTAGCGACAACCGTTTCACGTTTCAGAACTCACTTGCCAACGAGCAACGAAGAGAAAGCAAACCCGTGGCTGCTTCTGGATCGCCAGTTTGAAAATGGAGCAGTCCCTGTCATCGGCGACGCCAACTCGTTAACGTACGTGTTGCACTTGAAAGTCGGCGACGAGTTGGTAGTCGATCACGCCACCGGTCCACTCCGGCTGTTGATCGTCGGCAGCTCTGTCAGACAGTATTTTCCAAAGCGAGTTGTTGATGTCTGAGAAAGAATTTTCTGCGCCTGTTTCCGGCACAGGAAGGTTACCGGCTGTTCCTGCGTTGATATTCCTGACCGACAACAGACCACAGAAGTTTCAACTGTTCTGGAAGATCGACTGTCAGACTTCGGCTTTGACGTTGTCTCAACCGACGAACGACTCGCAAATTTTCATCGCGTCGAGAACACGTATCTCTCGACGTTCCAGATGCTCGGCGGGCCTGGGGCTCGTTCTCGGCACGTTGGGAATGGCCGCCGTTTTGCTGCGCAACGTCTTTGAACGACGCCGAGAACTAGCCCTCCTGCGTGCGGTGGGGTATAACTCTTCACATTTCGCAGCGATGGTGATTACGGAAAATGTCCTGATGCTGTGCTGCGGTCTGGCGGTGGGATTTGTTTGCGCTTTGCTCGCAATTGCGCCCGTGCTCTTCGAGCGCGGGGGCCGGCTTCCAAACATCTCGCTCGGTCTGTTACTGCTGGCTGTTTTGCTCTCGGGCGCAATCGCCTCGCTCGTGGCTACACTGGCCGCTTTGCGCTCACCGCTGCTGCCGGCTCTGCGGGCTGAGTAGTCCGTGTAATCTGTGGCTAGAAAGGAGTCAGCCATGAAGATCTCGATTTTACTAGCGTCGTTTCTTCTTCTGTTTGGATCAGCACAAGCACAATCTGACTGGACGCAATGGGGTGGACCAAATCGCGACTTCGTCATCAACTCAAAAGGCCTCGCTGCAACCTGGCCCGCCACTGGACCAAAACAGCTTTGGTCACGTCCGCTCGGCGCCGGCCATTCTGCCATTCTCGCAAGCGGCAATACGCTCTACACGATGTACGGCGTAGGTGAGCAGGAAGTCGTCATCGCACTCGCCGCCGACACTGGCAAGACTATCTGGGAACACAAATACGCGTCGCCGCAGTGCGGGCATGAATTACGAATACGGCATCGGCCCACATTCCACGCCGCTGCTGGCCGGGGATCTGCTCTACACCGTCGGCGCCACCGGCAAACTCTTCGCGCTGGACAAGAAGACAGGCAAAGTCGCATGGTCTCACGATCTCTGGAAAGATTTCGGCGGCAGGAAGATGGATCGCGGTTACTCGTGCAGTCCTATTGCTTACAAAAACACGATCATACTCACACTCGGCGGCCAGGGACAAACACTGATCGCGTTCAACCAGAAAGACGGCAGTGTCGCCTGGAAGAACCAGACACTCGACATGTCGCCCTCTTCGCCGATCATCGTCAACGTCGATGGCCAGGACCAACTGATGTCTTCCTCGGCAAAGTCGTCGCGGGTCTCGATCCGAACAATGGCAACTTGATTTGGACTCATCCGCACGTCACTGAGTGGGGACTGAATATCAGCATGCCAGTCTGGGGCAAAGACAACCTGCTCTTCATCTCGTCTGCGTACAGCGGTGGCAGTCGTGTTCTCAAGCTCACGCAGAAAGATGGAAAGATGACGGTCGAGGAGGTCTGGGCCAGCCGGCGCATGCGACTTCATCACGGCACGGCCATTCGCATCGGCGACTATGTTTACGGATCGAGTGGCGACTTTGGACCAGCGTTCTTCGCCGCAGTGAACGTGAAGACAGGCGAGATTGCCTACCAGGATCGCACGTTTCCCAAGAGCAACCTCGTATTGGCCGGTGAAAGGTTGATTATTTTGGACGAAGACGGCAATCTTGCTCTCGCAACCGCAACACCAACAGAATTAAAAGTGATCTCGAAGGTGAGTGTTTTGAAGAACCTCGCCTGGACCGTGCCGACACTTGTCGGGACGAAATTGTATTTGCGCGACCGGCGCACTATCGCCGCGCTCGATTTAAGCTAGCGGAAAATTTTTATAGGTCCTTTAGGACTTATAAGACTTATAGGTCCTATTAAAATTCTCGGAGGAATCAAAGATGAGAATCCACCCTCGGCGTCCTGGCTTTTGTGTTGTTCTCGTTTACTGTCGTTCAAGCGGAAAACTGGCCGCAGTGGCGCGGGCCAAGTCTCAATGGTGTGAGCAACGAAAAGAACCTGCCTGTTAAATGGACCGCCGAAGAGAACATCGTCTGGAAGGTGGCTATGCCCGGCTTAAGTGGATCGACGCCGATCATCTGGCGCGACCGTATCTTCCTGAGTGTTGCCGAAGGCGACGATCTGTTTCTCTGGTGCGTCGACAAAACAAAAGGCGAAGTGCTTTGGAAGAAACCGCTGGGTGGCGGCAACGTCAAGATGCGCAAGCACAACATGTCGTCGCCCTCGCCTGTCACCGACGGTAGAACCGTTTACGTGATGACCGGAACCGGCATCCTTAAAGGCTTCGACTTCAACGGCAAGGAACTCTGGTCCAGAGATATCCAGAAAGAATACGGAGCGTTTGGGCTCAACTGGGGTTACGCTTCATCGCCACTGCTGTTTGAAGATTCGCTGTACGTGCAGGTGCTCCACGGCATGAAGACCGACGACCCCTCGTACGTCATGCGCATCGACAAGAAGAACGGCAAGACGTTGTGGAAAGTGGATCGACCCACCAACGCCATTCGCGAATCTCCGGATTCGTACACCACGCCGGCGCTGCTTCGTTACGGCAAGACGACCGAGATCGTGATCACCGGCGGCGATTGTGTCACTGGTCACGACCCGGCCACCGGCAAAGAGCTCTGGCGCGCAAATGGTCTGAATCCCGAAAACAATCCGTTCTATCGCATCGTCGCTTCGCCGATCGTCTTCAACGAGATCATCTACGTTCCGACACGCGTCAAACCGTTGCTCGCGCTGAAGGCGGGTGGCCGGGGCGATATCACCAGCTCGCACGTGCTCTGGTCCACCATTAACGGACCTGACGTGCCCACGCCTGTTACTGACGGGAAGTATTTCTACGTCGTAAAAGATAACGGCGATAATGTATTGCTTCGACGCGAAGACTGGTGCTGAGGTCTACGGGCAACAGCGCATTAAATCGGGCACTTACAGCGGCTCGCCGGTGCTCGCCGATGGCAAGATTTACGTTACGAATGAGGATGGTGTGACGACGGTTGTTGCCGCTGGTCCAAAGTTCGAGGTGCTGGCTGAGAATCCGTTGAACGATTACTGTTTGAGTTCTCCGGCGATCTCGGATGGGCAGGATCTACATCGGACCTCGCAGGACACCTTTACGCGATTGGGAAAAAATCATGAGACGTTTATTAGTCTGTCGTGAGCGTGGTCGTAGTCTTTGCGTTCAGTGTAACTGCGCAGGAGTCGCAACTGGGGCGGGTGGAGTTTCAGACTTCCGGATCGGAGAAGGCACAGGCGCACTTTCTGCGCGGGCTGGCGGCGTTACACTCGTTCTGGTACGAGGAAGCATCGAGGCGTTTCAGGAGTCGACCAGAGTCGAGCCTGACTTCGCGATGGGCTACTGGGGTGAGGCGATGGCCCATAACCACCCGCTCTGGTCCGAACAGGACATCGCCGCCGCCCGCCAGGTGCTCGCCAAGATCAAGGAGACACCAAAACTGACGGAGCGAGAACGAGCTTATCTCAATGCCGTCAAACTGCTCTATGGCGAAGGCGAAAAGCGCGCGCGTGATACATCCTACTCAGCGGCGATGGAGAAGATCTATCGCGCATATCCTGACGATCTCGACGCTGCTTCGTTCTATTCGTTGTCACTTCTCGGTCTCGTGAGACCCGAAGACAGAAACTATCGCTTGCAGGCAAAGGCCGGCGCGATCGCGCTCGACGTCTATCAGAAGAACCCGAATCATCCCGGCGCTGCTCACTACATCATTCACGCGTTTGACGATCCGGAGCACGCGATTCTCGCGCTACCCGCGGCGCGCCGTTACGCAGATATTGCTCCCGAAGCACATCACGCGCGGCACATGCCGTCGCACATCTTTCTGCAACTGGGAATGTGGCCTGAGGCGGCGACATCGAACCTGTCGGCGTGGGAATCCTCCGACGCCTGGATGAAGCGCAAGAAGCTTCCGCTCAGCGTGCGCGACTATCACAGTCTGCACTGGCTGCTGTACGTCTATCTGCAACAGGGCCGTTATAACGAGGCTGAAGAACTGCTCAGTCTGATGAAGAAGGTGATGTCGGAATCGACTTACGACAACAAGTTGCGGCCGGCGTACTACGAAAACAACTATGCCAACATGGCCGCGGCGTTCATTGTCGAGACTGAAAGATGGAACCTGGCCGCGGAGGTATTTCCGGATAGCAAAGCTGCGCCGGCTACTTCGCAACAGAGTGCGACGAGCGCCACTCAGGGAAGCCACGGCGGCCACGGTGCGACACCTGCGCCCGCAAGTGGCAATGCATCTGCAACCGTGCGTGCTTCGTCGGTCAATCTCACGTTGCCGCATTTCGTTCGTGGTCTCGCCGCGGCGGTAAGCGGCGCTGCGGTCGATAAAAGCCTGGCGGGCCTGGAGTTGCAGCGATCAGACTCGAACAAAGGCAATTGGTCGATGCTGACGATCAGAGAATTCGAAATATCCGCGTTGAGCGCGTCGATGAAGAAGGATCACGACAAAGCGATCTCGTTGATGAAGCAGGCGACGGCGCTGGAAGAACAGATGAGTCCGCCGTACGGACCACCGAATCTTATTAAACCCACGCACGAACTGTTTGGCGAGATTCTGCTGCGGGCCGGAAAGCCGGCGGAGGCAGCGGAGCAATTCAAGGTAGCACTACTGCGACAACCAAATCGCGCCCGTTCCCTGCTCGGTGCGGCACGCGCAGCCGCACAGACCGGAAACCAATCCGGCGCACTGACTGCTTACGCAACACTCATCGAGCAATGGAAACAAGCGGACGCCGGCCTCCTCGAACTACGCGAAGCTCGCGACTACCTCAAACAAGCCAAGCGTTAAACCACAAAGGCACAAAGATACAAATTGTTTTCAATTAGTGTCTTCGTGCCTTTGTGGTTAAGTTTTGGTCTACTTCTTCTCCCGGACGTCGTAGGCGTAGATCGTATCCTGATCCCTTAAATACAACCTTCCTCCCGCAACCACCGGATGCGCCCACGTCGGCAGCGAATCCTGCTGAATGCGGAACCGTCCTTTTTCCTTGTACTCCGTCGGTGTGGCTTCAACCAGACCCACCACGCCGGTCTCGCTCAACAAGTACAAATGTCCATCCGCATACACCAGCGAGCCTTTGCCAACACTGCGATGACGCCAGGCGAGCTCACCCGTATCAAACTTCATGGCAGTAAGAATGGAGCTCGAGAAACCATACAGGTGATCTCCAATCAACACGGAACTGCTGTGATGATTTTTCATGTCCTTCGTGAAATAAATCTCCTGGGCCTTGTTGTCAGGCTTGATCTCAACCACACCGCCGCCCGTGCCATAGTCAGATGAGATGAAGATCCTGTTCGCACGCGCAATCGGCGTCGCAGCGTTTGCCACGTTGTTCGCGGGCCTCTCGTATTCCCACAACAAACGCCCATCTTTCGAGTCAAGTCCCACGGCACGTTGAGCAGTGAAGAACACCACCTGCGTAACGCCATTTATATCCACCGGGATCGCCGATGAATAACCAGCTTCGTCACTTTGGCTCTTCCAAATAACTGACCCATCAGCCTTGTTAAGCGCCACCATGGATGCATCACGGCCGCCGGCGTTCACGAGCACTTTGTTTCCCAGCACCAGCGGCGATTCACTGATGCCCCAGACGATGTTCGAACCACCAAACTCCTTCAAAATGTTCTTGGTCCAAACGACCTTGCCGGTGCGCGCGTCCAGCGCCGAAAGATCACCGGCGCCACCCAATGCGTAAATTCGATCGCCGTCGATTGTCGGCGTCCCTCTTGGTCCATCGCCACGATCGTTTCGGAAAGCTGTACCGTGCGCAGTGGCCCATGCTTCTTTGCCGGTAGCGACATCAAACGCGATCACAAATTCGCGATCGCCGCGGAGCCCCATCGTGTAGAGCTTGCCGTTGGAAATGGAAAACGAGGAGTAGCCACGTCCCGCGCCGGTTGCTTTCCAGGCCAGCGGCGGACCTTCAGCGGGCCACTGTTTGAGCAGTCCCGTTTCCTTCGAGATGCCATCGCGATTTGGGCCACGCCACTGCGGCCAATTCGCTGCCGATTGGGCCAACGTCGCAGAAGCCACGCTCAACAACAACACCGCTGCAACGAATAAAAACCTAAACTTCATTCTGATCTCCTTCGTGTTGAATAATCCTGTCAATTTAGGGGAGACACGAAGAACCGTTGTGCACTTATGATTGCGGCTTGAAGTAAAGCACTAAGCCACCACCCAGCGCAGCCAAAACAAACCCGAGATAGAGCAACGGATTCGGTGAAGTCTTTGGCGGGTGCAGCCACATCGAATACAACACGTTCACCAGCGGCGCTCCCGCAAAAACAAGCGGCATCACGTATGTCGGCAACCCTCCCGATCTGAATGCGAAGATAATACAAACTGCTCCCGCTGCGCCGAGCACACCGGCGAGCGTCGCGCCGACCGAGCCTTTCATCGTGAAGCCGTTGAGCTGGCCTTGTGCAGAAAGAGTAACCACAGGAACCAGCACGCCAATTAAAAAGTAAGCGACACCCACACACAGCAACGCGCGCATGGGATTGCCGAGCTCTACTTGCCCGCGATGCAAAGCAGGACCGTAGAGTCCCCACGAGAGCGCGGCGCCCAGAGCAAAAAGGATCCAGAGCATTCAGACCTCCAGGAGTGTGATCTCCCGCAAAGGCGCAAAGACGTAAAGTGAAATCAAATTTGTTTCTTTGCGCCTTTGCGGGAGTAAAACTGAAACTCAGCTAAGACTTTCACCGTAATTCTAACACTGTACCTTAGACATAGCAGTAACTCATTTGCTAAGGTCTGCCGAACACGGACCAATCCAAAATCTTGAACGGAGAGCAAAATTTTGAAGCCGAACTTTCGAAGCCTCTTCCTTATCGTTCTTTCTCTGATGCTGCCGGCGACAATCGCAGCGCAAACGCATCGCGCTTCCTTGCGAGGTACCGTCTACGACCCAAATCAGGCCGCCGTCACCGGAGCGCAGGTTAATCTGACGAGCACTGCCACGGGCGACGTTCGCACGACCACGACGGACAGCAATGGGCGGTTTGCAATCACGTCGCTGCCGTCAGGCGAATACGAAGTGACAGTCGAGGCGGCGTCCTTTAACACTCACAAAGAAAAAATTGAGGTTTTCGTCAACCAGGAGCAGCGCCTGGATGTGAATCTCCATGTCGGCACCCTGACGCCGCAAATAGTTGAGTCTCCCTTCACGGAGCTCTTGAAGAAAGATTCGGCTTCACTGGGCTCCGTCATAGAGAACCGTCAGATTACCGGCTTGCCACTCGATGGCCGGAACTTTTATGACCTCAGCCTGCTTGTGCCAGGAGCGGTTCCGCCCGCGCCGGGTTCAGCCGGATCCGTTCGCGGAGATTTTGCTTTCAGTGTCAACGGCGCCCGCGAAGACGCAAACAACTTCCTGCTCGATGGTGTTTACAACGTCGATCCGAAACTGAACACGTTCGGCGTGCGGCCGTCGGTTGATGCGATTCGCGAGTTTGAGATGTTGACCAGCACTTACGACGCTTCGTTTGGCCGCAATCCAGGCGCGCAGGTGAACGTGATCCTGAATTCAGGATCAAACGACTTTCACGGTTCCGTCTTCGAGTTTCATCGCAATGCGGCACTCGACGCGCGCAACTTCTTCGCGCCCGCTTCGGAACCCAAACCGAAGTACATTCGCAACCAGTTTGGCGGAGCGATTGGCGGCCCAATCATGCGCGATCGCACGTTCTTCTTTGCAGACTACGAAGGCACGCGTTCGCGCGAAGGCATCACGCGCGTCACAAACGTGCCGACCGCGCTCGAGCGCGCCGGTAACTTCTCGCAAAGTCTCTTTGGCGCCCCGGGTAGTCCATTCCCTGGCATTTCATTCGATAACGGCATCATCCCTGAGTTCTTAATCAACCCGGTCGGCCGCGCGATCGCCAATCTGTATCCGCTGCCAAATCGCAACGTGCCTTTCCAAAATTTTGTAGCTTCGCCAATTCTTCGTGATGACAACGATAGTTTTGACGCCCGTGTCGATCATCACCTGACCAGTCGCGCCGAGCTCACGTTCCGTTACAGCTTCGGCGAACGCGATCTGTTTGAACCGTTTACCGGTCCGTCCTTTTCACTCGTTCCCGGATTTGGCGACACGGTGGGCCGGCGCAGCCAAAACGGAATGGCGGCGCTGAACCTGGTGTTGACGCCAAACCTGATCAACGAGAGTCGCGTCGCTTTTAGCAGGGTCGCCGCATTGGTCACACAGGAAGCGAGCGTGCTGAATTCGCAGGTTGGCTTGCCGACGATTTCACCGCGCGAACGTGATTTAGGGCTGAGCTTCATTACCATCACCGGTTTTTCGCCGCTCGGCGATGAAGGCAACAACCCACAAAACAGCGTCACTAATGTTTACCAGTTTCTGAACAACTGGAGTTACATACGCGGCAATCACCTGTTCAAATTCGGCGCCGACCTGCGCTTTTCACAACAGAACGCGTTTCGTGATGTTGAGTCGCGTGGCCGGCTCCAGTTTTCGCCGTTCGGGCAAATCACAGGCAATGCGCTCGCAGATCTGCTGATTGGCTTTCCTCTCCTGACGAGCGTTGCGCGTGTAGATAATCCGCAACAGATTCGCACCGAGAGTTACAACTTCTTTATAAACGACAGCTATCGCATCACGCCGCGCCTGACACTCAACGCGGGCCTGCGTTACGAGTACAACTCACCGCCAGTCGATGCTGCAGATCGCGCTACTATTTACGATGTCGCGACAAGAACCCTGGTGCCGGTCGGGACTAACGGCGTTCCACGTAGTGGTTTCGACGCCGATAAGAACAACCTCGCTCCACGCGTGGGTTTCGCCTGGACACTCGGAGAAGATGAGAAGACCGTGCTGCGTGGCGGTTATGGCATCTACTACGATCAATCACCGTTCGCGCCCGCTGAAGCGCTTTACTTCAACTCGCCGTTCTTCGATAACAACATCTTCTTCTCGTTGCCGGGTTTGCCGCTGACGCTGAACGATCCGTTCCCGTCGTTCTTCCCGTTCCCGTTGCCCGATTCCGCGCTCGCAATCCAGCGCGATCTGCGCACCGGCTACATGCAGCATTGGAACCTCAATGTAGAACGACAACTCTGGCGCGCGAGTGTGCTTGAAGTGGCTTACGTTGGCTCGAAAGGAACAAAGCTCCTGACTGCTCGCGACATCAACCAGCCGCAACCAAGCGTGTTGCCGCCGGGACTGCCTTTTGTGCCACGACCCGATCCGCGGTTTGACGACATTGACCTGCTGGAGTCGCGTGCCAATTCCAATTACAACGCGTTGCAAGTGCGCTTTCAGCAACGTTTGACGCGTGGCTTCTCGGCGCTTGCGTCTTACACCTGGTCCAGGTCGATTGACGACGCTTCAAACTTCTTCAGCAGCGCCGGCGATCCAAATTTCCCGCAGAATAGTTTCAATGTCGCCGCCGAGCGCGGTCGATCGAACTTCGACGTCGCGCATCGCTTGTCGGTGAGTTATTCGTATGCGTTTCCATCCAGAAGATACGACGGGGTTCTTGGGACGCTACTGAACGGATGGGAAAGTTATGGCATCGTGACACTTCAAACGGGCAGACCTTTCACCGTCGCGCTGCTCTCGGAAATCGACAACAGCGGCACCGGAAGATCGATTCTCGGCTTCGGCGCCAACGATCGACCCAACCTGGTTGGAGATCCGGAACTGTCGAATCAAACGACCTTGCAATGGTTCAACACCGCCGCCTTCGCGTTTCCCGCACCGGGCACGTTTGGAAATGCGGGCAGGAAATATTCTGGAAGGACCGGGATTTCAGAACGTGAACGCGTCGTTGCTGAAAAACACAAGGCTAACCGAGCGCTTTAACTTGCAGTTCCGTGCCGAAGCCTTCAACCTCTTCAACCATCCGAACTTCAACCTGCCGGACAACTTCCTCGGCTCCCCGACGTTCGGCCGGATCACGTCAGCACGCGATCCGAGGCATATTCAGTTTGGATTGAAGCTGTTGTTTTAGCCACAGATTACACAGATAAACGCGGATTTAATCTGTGGAATCCGCGTTCATCTGTGGCTGATCGTCGTAGGACAGATATTTAGCAGAGAGCAGAATGTCGGATTCGTCGGGGGTCGGGACCTGGGAGACCATAGTGCCGTCGACTTGTTCGTAGAGTGGTGGAGGGATCTCTGCGAATTCGGACATTGGTCCATATATTGAATCCACACCTTCCTTGAACACGTCGCCAATCAGCAGATTGATGATGTGGACGCGTTCTTCCGGATACTTGCGCAGGAAACCTGAGAAGCTGAAGCCTTCGTTGTAGAAAGCGTAGACCAGCTTGCGCATCGACTCGATTCCGCGATCGAGTTTCGCCTGGTACTGGCCGAGCCGGGCGGCGGAGAAGTCGTCGTGATTGAAAGAATCGTGAATGGCGTCCGCGGCCAGTTCCGCCATCTTCAGCGCAAGTAACACGCCCGAAGAGTAGATCGGATCGAGAAAACCATAAGCGTCGCCGATGATGATAAAACCATTGCCGGAGTTGTGTTTGGAACGATACGAGTAGTCGAGGATCGAGTAGATCTTATCTACGCGAGTGCCCTCGCCCACGCGCCGGCGAACTGATTCACACTTCTCGATCTCTTCGTGAAAAATCTTTGCCAGGTCCTGACCGCGATTTTTCAAAAGGTAATCAGGATTCGCGACAATGCCCACGCTGGTGATGTCGTTTTCGAGCGGGATATACCAGAACCAGCCACCGCTGCCCGGCTCCGTGCGCAGCACGAGCGTTGCGCCCCCGTTTAGATCGGGCTCGCGATGTGCGCCCTTGAAGTAGGAATAGAGCACTCCCTTTTTGAGTTGCGGATCTCGCACGCGCCAACGAAACTTGTTCGAGAGCATCGCACTCTGTCCGGTCGCATCGACCACGACCTTCGCATAAAACTTCTCACGCGTGCCGTCCTGCATCTGTACTTCAACGCCGACTGCTTGATCACCTTCAAAGAGCACCTGCTTGACCAAAACACCCTGGTGCACCACGGCGCCCTGATCGGCGGCGTGATTGATCAGCAAGTGATCGAATTGCGCACGCGTGACCTGCCAGGTGACGGCGCTTTCGTGATGCACAGCTTCGAAGAAATAGAACGGGCGCGACTCCTTGCCCGTAGCGTTTGCAAACTGAACGCTGTACTTCCGCACGAATGGGCTCTCCTTCAATTTTTCGAGTAAGCCCAGGCGACGGAAAGTCCAGTAAGTGTCGGTCATCAGCGACTCGCCGATGTGATGACGCGGAAAAATTTCTTTCTCGAAAAGGATTACCTGGCGCCCTTCGCGCGCCAGAATGCCGGCAACGGAGCTCCCTGCGGGTCCACCACCCATGACGATGACGTCGTAAGTATTGTTATTCATGCGTACCGTACAGTTCTCAGTTCAGGTTCAAAAAAATCGATCAGGAAGTGATCCACTTCCAGCAGCCCGCGACGTGTCAGCGAGATGTTTCCGTTTTGACGCGCGAGCAGGTCTTTTTCTTCCAGTCCTTCATACACGGAACGAAATTCGTTCCAAACATCAACACCAAACTTCTCACGAAAATAACCGGTGTCGAGCCATCCGGTCTTCAACTGCAAAACCATCTCGCGGATTAGTCTCTGTTTCGGCGTCAGCGAAACGGCCCGCAATAGCGGCAGGCGATCCTCGTTAAGGATGCGCACATATTCTTCGTAGTTGTGCGCATTCTGGAAATTGACTCCGCCGAAATGCGAAAACGAAGAGACTCCAATGCCGATCATGTCGCCGCCGTGCCACAGCGCGTCCCTGTAAATGAACCGGCACATTTTCTTTTTGGTTGCGACGATGTCGCTGCCGGCAATTTCGTAGTCGTGCGCGAGAAACTGTTCGAAAGCGTAATCGAGCCAGCGACGTTTCGTGGTCCAACCGGCTATAGGCGACGTTATGCCTTTCTTCAACACGTCTTGCGAGATGACCGTGTTGTACGGCAATTCCATCTGGTAAATCGTGACCGAGTCAGGTTGCAGCTCGATCGTACGGCGCACTGCCTCACGCCACTTCTCTTCCGTCTCACCCATCATTCCTGCAATCAGGTCGACGTTGATCTGCGGGAAGTCGACCTCGCGAGCCCACTGGTACGCGCGATAGATTTCGGGTGACAGGTGCGCGCGCCCGTTGGCGGCAAGGATCTCGTCGTCGAAGTGTTCGATACCGAGACTGATTCTGGTGACTCCAATCGCTTTGAGGGCTTCGAGCTTCGCCTTTTGAATCGTGCCGGGCTCGCACTCGAAAGTGACCTCTTCCGCGTTTTCCCAACTCACGTGCCGATTCAGTCCATCGACGAGATAACCCAACTGTTTCTCGCTCACGTACGAGGGTGTGCCACCGCCGAAATAAGCAAACCGAAGCTGTCGACCCTGGAACGCAGGCATGCGGCTGTAAAGCTCGTTCTCTTTGATAAGCGCATCGAGATAGATCTCGATCTCTGAAGCGTTCTTATCCGTGTAGACCTTGAAATAGCAGAAGAGGCAGCGCTTCCGGCAGAACGGGATGTGGATGTAGAGACCTAGCGGATCGTCAACTCTCGGCGGCTGGTTGAGCGCGTCGAGCGCGTGGGGAACAAAGTCCGGCTTCCACTGGGAGAATGGCGGATAGTTCGAAACAAAGTAATTTCCTACTTCAGTCCTGGTTTGGGCGATGTCTACCGTCATTGAATCAGTCAAATTAGCATCAATGTTGCGCGCTGAGCAATTATGGCCGCGGAATAACGCGGATGCAGGCACGATTTACTACGCAGGGGCCGTGGACTAGGTTGCGCGCTGGCGATGGTGCGTTGTATAGAGAGTCGATGCCCCCCGAATCAGGATTCACTTTTTCGCAGGCGCGCCACTATTTACCGTACTTACTGCTGATCCTGATTTTTGTGGTCGGCGTTTGGCTGATCCTCGCCGCGGGGTCAGACCTACAACCGGCGAGCCCGGCCGCCACCGTTACAAGACCACAACCACCTCCTTCAGCATCACCCGCCGGAGTCTTCTGGGAAAACTTCAGAGCTCCTCTGAGCATTCTGTTGATGCAGATCATCGTCATCCTGATCATGGCGGGTCTGTTCCGCAGACTCTTCCGCTCGCTGGGTCAACCACCGGTGATGGGCGAGATGATCGCGGGGATTGTAATGGGCCCGTCGCTCCTGGGACTGATTTATCCGCAGGCGCTCGACTTCCTCTTTCCCGCTTCGTCACTGGAAACATTGCGGCTGCTGAGTCAACTCGGTGTCGTACTCTTCATGTTCATCGTCGGCATGGAGGTGAACATGCAGAATGCTACGAGAAAAAGGATCGGCGGCTGTGATGATCAGTCACGCCAGCATCATCGTTCCTTTTTTGCTCGGCACTGCGCTGTCACTTTTTCTTTACCAGGGATTGGCGCCGGCAGGAACCTCGTTCAATGCATTTGCGTTATTCATCGGGGTTGCGATGAGCATCACAGCCTTTCCGGTGCTGGCCCGGATTTTGGAAGACCGCGGGCTAACGCAAACCACGCTCGGATCGATCGCCATCACCTGTGCCGCCGTCGACGATGTCACTGCCTGGTGCATCCTGGCACTGGTGATCGCGCTGGTGAAATCGACAGGAATAGCGTCGTCCGCCATTACCGTCGGCTTAACCCTCGTGTTTGCCATGGCGATGGTTTTCGTGGTTCGACCACAACTGGCTCGTATGATCAAAGAGCCCGATTCGCAGCTCCACCGGCGGCGACTGATTCCGATCATCCTGGCATTTGTTCTGGCTTGCGCACTGACGACGGAAATCATCGGCATTCACGCCCTGTTCGGCGCATTCCTGGCTGGCGTGGTGATGCCTCCTTCAACAGAATTTCGGATCTTTCTCAAGGACAAGCTCGAGGCGTTTGGTTCTTACGCACTGCTGCCGCTCTTTTTTGCGTTCACGGGATTACGGATGCAAATCGGCTTACTAAATGATTGGCAAGGATGGCTGTTGTGCGGTGCGATCATTCTCGTCGCTATCGCGGGCAAGCTCGGAGGCAGCATGCTGATGAGCCGTTGGACGGGCATGAGCTGGGCGCAATCGTTCTCGATCGGCGTGCTCATGAACACGAGAGGATTAGTTGAACTGGTGGTGCTTAATATCGGGTATGACCTTGGTATTCTGTCGGGACGAATCTTCGCAATGATGGTGTTGATGGCACTCGTAACAACTTTTATGACGGGACCGCTACTTTCACTGGTTAAGAGTCGCAATTAAAGGAGCACGAACATGACAAGAAAAATCTTGTTGATGGCGGCTGCGATCATGGCGCTTTCCGCAATCGCCTTAGCAGCAACCAAACCAAACTTCAGTGGCACCTGGACGATGGATGTAAAGCGTAGCTACGGTATTCCACGTGACATGAGTCAAACCCTCACCATCACGCAAAAAGACGATCGGATCGAGCTGGAAACCAAGACTCATTCAACCCAACAATGAACGCACTGTGAAAGATACTTATGTGCTTGACGGCAAGGAGTATGACTTCACGCCTCAGGTAGCTCCCCAACCAACCACCCCCTACCGGCAAGCGAACAGCCATATGGCTGCCCGGCGACAGGGGCATTCAAGTGACTGACGTAGTGACAGCGGAGACTCCAGAGAGGTACAGTCAAGACGCAGACAGTGCGGAAGTGGACCATCTCCGGTGGTGAGTTGGTTGTCGATATGTACATCGACAATCCGAATGGTTCATTCGAGGCGAAGCGGATCTTCACGAAGCAGTAACCACAGATAACACGGATTTTTAATACAGATCCGCGCTGATCTGTATTTGAAATCCGTGTTTATCTGTGGCCTATTTTGCAGAGATATCGTACGCGGCCATCTGGTTCGAGTTGCGCACCAGCAATCGCCCACCAGCAATCGCAGGGTTATTCCACGTCTGACCTTCCAGTGCCGGGAAGCGTGCGACTTCGCTGTACCCATCTGGTGAGGCCTTCACCAGTGCGAGCTCGCCTTTGTCACTCGACACGATCAAGTGGTTTCCGGCGAGAATGAGCTGGCCGTAGCCGTAGCGGCCATCTTTCCACTTGCGCTCGCCGGTGTTCACGTCCAAACAAACCAGAATCCCCTCGTCGAGACCGTAGACGTAGCCGTTATGAAGAACCGAGCTATTAAACTTGTTCTTCATCATGCTTGTTTTCCCAGATCGTCGAGGCGGTGAAACTGTCGCCGCCACCTTTTAGCTCAACCAGCGCGGCGCCCTTTCCATAACCTGACGAAATAAAGAAACGATTGCGATCGACTACGATCGGTTGTGAGACGTTGATGCCCATGTCCGTCTCCCACGGATAACTCCAAAGCAACTTGCCATTCTCCGGCGCAAGACCAACCACGCGGGATGAACTGACCACGAGAATCTGCCGGCGTCCACCCAGTTCGACGAGCATTGGTGAAACGTAAGCTTGCGGATCATCGAGCACTTTCCAAACCGGAGCGCCAGTGTATTCTTGTTGTAGGCAACAACGGATTTACCATTTGCGCCACCGGGAAGAACGATCACTTTGTCGTCGACGATGAGTGGCGACGCGGCCATGCGCCCACTGCAAGATTCTTCGCCTGATTGTCAGTCAGAATATTCTTGCCCCAGATCACTGAGCCGTTGTTGGCGTCGAGACATCGCAATTCGCCGGTTGCGCCGAGCGCGTAAATGCGGCCCTGGTCCCAGGTTGGCGTCGCGCGTGGTCCATCGCCGGTCGAGTCGGTGTATTCCGCGTTCCACTTTTGCGTCCAGAGCTCGCGACCGTTCGTCTATGTCGTAAGCCGCGACGACTTCCTGATTTCGCCGCTGCTCGATCGTGTAAGCTTTGCCATCTGCCACGGCGAAGGAGGCATGACCGACACCGATCGGTTGTTTCCAAACGGCGGGCAAGCCACTGGCGGGCCAACTCGTCGAGACGCCGGCTTCGTCATACTTGCCGTCGCGTCGCGGACCGCGGAAGTTAGTCCAGTAGTTTCGCGAAGGAGCAGTTGGAGCTGCTTGTCCTGGCGATGGCGATGCGCTGGCTGTCGGGCTGGGGCTTGGGGTTGCCGTTGCGCTTGCGGCCGGCTGCGCAGCCTGTTCCTGGCGGTGTTTCTCAACCTCCGCGTAATGGGCGTCGTTGCCTCTACTGCACGCTCCGCAGAAGAGCAACGTCAGAACGAGTAGTCGTTTAATCATAAGATCCGTCCTAATCCGTCTAATCCGTGTTTACCGGATTAGACGGATGTTAACGGATTTATGTTCCAATGCAATAAAGATTCTTTTCGCCGCGGATGAAGATGTGGCCATCGGCAATTGCAGGGGAAGCGTACACCGGCTCGCCAACTGAATTGGTGCCCAGAATCTCGTGCTTCGGACCGGCTTTCACCATAAACGTGTCGCCGTCTTCGCTGGTCATCAGAATCTTGCCTTCGAACGCCACCGGCGAAGCAGTGAACGTGGCGGGAATCGGAATTCGCCCGCCTTCGTATTTGACTTCGCCCGTCTTGGCATCGATACCAGTGAGAATGCCGCGGTCAGTCGTCAGGTAAAGATAGTCGCCGTACAGGATCGGCGAGGGCACGTAAGCCGTACCTTTCTCGTATTTCCACGGCACGTTTGGCGTGCCGGTAAGATCTCCGTTTTGGCCCAGCCGGATCGCGATCGCGATCTTCGCCGGGTAACCGGCGACGAAATATGCCATCTCGTTGTTAGCAACTGGCGAAGGAATCGCATTGCTCTCGAGGCCTTTATGTCGCCATAGCTCCTTACCGGTAGCAGGATCGTAAGCGATGACTGCCTCTGTGCCGCTGGCGATCAATTCAGCACGCGTCGAGGTACGCACCAACAACGGAGTGGACCAACTCACCTGAATCTTTCGCGGCGTTCTCCAGACTTCTTTCCCCGTCTTCTTATCAAGCGCAACAATGAAAGAGGCGATTCCATTGTCTTCATCACACTGCAGGATCACCAGATTTTCGAACAGGATCGGAGACGTTGCCGTTCCCATGCCGAGAGTTGCGAGATTTCCGACTTGCGCTTTCCACGCCAGCTTGCCTTTGAAATCGTAAGCATAAATACCTTCGGTGCCGAAGAAGGCGTAAACCAGCTTGCCGTCCGTTGCCGGTGTCGAAGCAGCATAAGAACTCTTGCGGTGGCGATCATCGTAAGGCGTGCCTTCCCATGCCGTCGCCTGCCAGAGGATCTTGCCGGTGTCGCGATCGAGGCAGAGAACTTTGAAAGTGTGTTTGCGATTAGCGCCGATGCTGTCAGGATGGACAAACTCTTTGTCTGCTCGAACACGTGCTTGGCCGCTTTGGCTCCCGGAACCTCGGCTCCTTCGATCGCGGTCGTCAAAAACACTTGTTGCCCCAGACGATCGGCGACGAATGCGCGCGACCATCGATCGGGTTTTCCACTTGATGTTCTTGCTCGGACTCCATTCGGACGGGAAGGTTTTTCTCGATTGAGATACCGGAACCATCCGGTCCTCGCCATTGCGGCCAGTTCCCTGCTGATGCCTTGCCAGCGAGAAAGCTGAGCCCGGCGAACCCATTAAAGAGATTCCCACAACAAGAGTTAAAACGAAGCGGCGCGATAGTTTCACTAGTCTACTAGTTTCCTTCAATCCGTTTTTATCTGTCGTACGATCGCGTATTATCCGTCGGCTTATTTTTCTTCGTGGCGCCCAAAAGCATATAGATGCGAGACCGTGCGCACGATCAACATTCCATCTGAGATCGCGGGCGTTGCCATCATCACTTCGCCGACCGGGTTCTTCGCCAGCAACTCGTACTTGGGGCCGGCTTTCACCACAAACACGTCGCCATCTTCACTGGCGAGATAAATCTTTCCTTCGGAAGCAACTGGCGAAGCCGTGAAAGCGCCGCCGGTTCCGCCAAGACGTTCCTGGTAAACGCGCTCACCTGTCTTCGCGTTGTAAGCAGTAAACACACCCTGGTTCGAGCAGGTGTAGAGCAGATCGCCATAGACAATCGGCGTCGGCATGTATGGGCCACCGCGCTGTTTGCTCCAGGCGATGAACTCGTTCGATTCCTTGCCATCCTTGAGCGAAATGTCGCCGTTGGCGCCGGGCTTGATGGCGTAAATCGGTTGGATGGGTGCGTAACCACTCGTCACGAAGATCAGATCGTGAGCGACGAAAGGTGTCGGGGTCGTGATTTCAGACATCGGACCGAGGCGCCACAGTTCTTTTCCGGTTGCAGGATCGTAACCGCGGATTGCTTTTGGTCCAACTGGTGATCAACTCAGCGCGCAGCTTGCCTTCATAAACGGTTGGCGAGCCCCACGAGGGAATCTCCTCGCGCGGCGTTTTCCAAACCTGTTTGCCGTTCTTGAGTCGTAGGCGGCGATGAACGAGTTCTTTTGAAGGTCAGCCTGCACAATCACCAGGTTCTTGTAGATGATTGGCGAACTGCCGTATTCCCACTGGTAATCCGGATCGTAGAACCAACCGGCATCAAGCACGCCGAGATCCTGTTTCCACATGAGTTTTCCGTTCAGGTCGTAAGCGTAGAGACCTGCGAACCGAAATTCACGATCAGATATTTGCCGTCAGTGACAGGTGTGGAATCGGCGTGCGTCGACTTGGGATGGCGCTTAACTTTGGGCATGCCTTCGAAAGCAATGTGCTCCCAGAGAATCTTGCCTGTCGCTTTGTCGATCGCGTAAACCTTCCAGGTGTGTTTCGGATCGTCTTTGACTGGAGCGACGTCGCCGTAGAGTCCGAAACGGGTTTCGTCTTTGGCGCCGCTGGTGACTGGCGGTCGACGACGAAAATCTTGTTGCCCCAGACGACCGGGCTCGAGTGCGCCAAACCGGGGATCGCGAGTTTTCCAACGCACGTTGGCTGACTTTGAGGCGTCCCACTTCACGGTCTTGCCGGGACCTTCGACAACGCCAGTCGCGCCCGGACCACGAAACTGCGGCCAGTTCTGTGCGTACGCCGCTGTGCTGATGGAGGTCAAAATAAGGAAGGATTGAATTATTCGTTTCATGAATTCGCCTCTATGAATTTGTCTCCCGCAATAGGCGCCAAGGCGCAAAGTAAATCCTTATTTTTCTTGCGCCTTGGCGCCTTTGCGGGAATGTTTTACTGACTAACGTCCCCGATGCGCTTCATTGCGATTGTGGTCTGTCCCTTGAAAGTCATTCCGACGACTTTGCCGGCTTCGGCGTTGAACGTTAGAGTGATGCCGCCGAAGTTAGCGGCCGAAAGGTGGTATTGTCTATCGGCAATAATGGTTGTGGCTCGCGCGTGAATCCGGCGACAAACAACTTGCCCTCTCTGATAGTGATCGTCACCTCAGGGCCGGTGTCGCCTTTGTATTTGCCCACGTACGATTGAATTGTCGCCGCGTCGACCTCGATGCGGCGGCTGGTGCGCCCGCCTTCTTCAACATCTCGGTGATGCTTGCATTCTTTTCATCGGCGGAGGAGATGACGAGCGCGACGGTCAGCGTCTCTGGTTTGGCGCTACCGCGATCGAGTGCGACTTTCACCAACTCTTGCATTACTCTCTCGCGTACCCGGTCAACAAAACATCTTCAACCTCCTCGGCGCCCTTCTCCAGCAGCAGACGGATGACCAACGTGTTTGCCGTCGAGAGCCCACGTCATCGCGGTCGCGCTGGTAGAAAGTGTCTTTCACTTTCACGTCTGCGCCGCGATCGAGCAGCACCTTCGCAACTTCGTGTGACCGCGCTCGGCTGCTTTGAAGAGCGCGGTGGCGCCGTAGCGAAACTTGGCATTCACGTCAGCGCCACGATCGAGTGCCGCCGTCACGGCTGCCACGTCGCCCTTGCGAACGGCTTCGTAAAGCTGATCGTTCAGCGCCTGTTTTGGATCGGTGGTCGTTTGTTGAAACAGCACAGCTAACAAGGAAAAGAGGAAGATCTTTTGTAACAACAACATGATTTCTCCTCACGTGAGTAGAACCATCCAGATTAACGGATTAGACGGAAACTGCTAGAATCACAGAAAAAAATGTAACGCAGCAACGTGAGCTTACGTATTGTACATCCATAAGGTTGCAAGCGCGCAGACTCTAACCTTTTACAGCTTTTTTGCGGACTCGGAAACATCTTTTTCTTTATCAAATGATGGGCCTCCAAAATGACTAACCTGATCTCCATTTTCTTGAATCTATGCCTTGCCTTCTCGCTCCTCAGCGCGAGCGATTGGGCCGAATGGCGTGGACCCGCTCGCGACGGGATCTCGCTGGAAAAAAATCTGCCAGTGAAATGGTCGCCCGCCGGTGAGAACCTGGCCTGGAAAGCTCCTTACGGCGGTCGCTCCGCGCCGATCGTCATGGGAGATCGCGTTTACCTGCAGAACGCAGCCGGCAAGGGCGAGACATTACAGGAGCGAGTGATGTGCTTTCAATGCCGACACCGGCAAGCTTCTTTGGGAACATCGCTTCAACATCTACCTGAGCGACGTGCCTCCACATCGTGTGGGTTGGGCCTCGCCCGTTGGAGATCCTTCGACCGGAAACGTTTACGTGTTTGGCGTCGGCGGCAACCTGATCGGACTCAATCGTGATGGAAAAGTTTTGTGGGAACGTTCGCTCGGCGAAGATTTCGGATTGCTGACCACACACGGTGGACGCACAGTCTCGCCAATCATCGACGGCGATCTCGTAATCGTCAGCGGCGTAACCTTCCAGTGGGGCCAGCACGGACGCGGCGCACATCGCTTCATGGCGTTCGACAAAAAAACCGGCGAGACGGTTTATGTAAGCGCTCCCGGCGGCCGGCCTTACGACACAACGTACGCGCCGCCGATCATCGCAAACGTCAACGGAACGCGACTGCTGATCCAGGGCGCCAGCGATGGCGTGGTCCATGCAATCAAGCCACAGACAGGTGAGCCGGTCTGGAAGTATGAGATCAGCAAACGCGGACTCAATACCGGCGTCGTCGTGCAGCGGTAACACCGCCATCCTCACGCACAGCGAAGAGAATCTCGACTCGAGCGAGATGGGCATGATGGTCGCCGTTGACGCCACCGCGAAAGGCGAAATCAAGAAAGAACAGGTCAAGTGGAGGGTATACGGCTGGCAAGGCGGCTTCTCTTCACCGGTGATCGATGGCGATCGACTCTACCAAATCGACAACGGCGCCAACATCGCCGCGTTTGAAGTGAATAGCGGCAAGCAACTCTGGCTGCAAAACCTTGGCACGATTCAGAAAGCGTCGCCCGTGCTCGCCGATGGCAAACTTTACGTCGGCACTGAGAACGGAAAGTTCTTCATACTCAAACCAGTCGCCACCGGATGCCGAAATTCTCGACCAGGATCAGTTGGGAACTGAGGCGCAGCCGGAAGCGATCATCGCCTCGGCAGCCATTTCGAATGGACGCGTTTTCGTCGTCAGCGATTCAGGCACTTTATGCATCGGTAAGAAAACGAAGCAAAGTTCTTCGACGGGAACAGTCGCGGCTGTTGGAAGCAACGTAAGCTCGCAAGCCCGCGACGCACGTACAGGTAGTGCCGACAGAACTGATACTCAAACCCGGCGACAAAATGAATTTTCGCGCACGGCTCTTTGACGCGCAGGGCAACTTCATTCGCGAAGAGCCGGCGGCAACACTGGTCGCTGGAACAGTTGAAAGGCACGATTGAGAATGGCAAGTTCACAGCCGGCAGCGAAGCGGCCGCGCAGGCTGGATTGGTGAAAGCGACTGTCGGCGGCGTCAGCGGCACCGCGAGCGTGCGCGTCTTTCCCCCACTGCCCTGGAGTGAAACTTTTGACTCGTTCGCCGTCAACTCAGCTGCCACCGGCATGGGTGAACATGACAATGAAGTTCGCCGTGCGCGATCAAAACGGTAACAAAGTGCTTGCCAAGCTAACGGAAGGCTCCTCACTGCTCAGCCGCTCGCGCGCCTACATGGGACCATCTGACTGGTCCAACTACACAGTCGAAGCCGACGTCTCGGCAACGCAGAAGCGACGCCAGCAAGGCGACGCCGGTGTAATTGCGCAACGCTACGTGTTGACGCTTTACGGCAACAGCCAGATGCTGCACTCGAACCCTGGCAACCCGAAACCGCCCGGACGAAGAGCATGCCCTTCGCCTGGAAGCCCGACACCTGGTACCGTCTCAAACTACAGGTCGAGAATCTGCCCGACGGAAAAACCCGCGCGCGTGGAAAAGCCTGGCCCGCGAACGAGCCTGAGCCCGCCGCCTGGATGATCGAACGTATCGATCCGATTCCAAATCGCCAGGGAGCGCCCGGAATCTTCGGCAACGGTCTCGCTGAACTCTATTTCGACAACATAAAGGTGTACGCAAACAAATGAGATTCAAAAGTTTAAAGTCCAACGCCATGATTAATCGCACTCGACGGTTCTCTATTCGCTACCGTGCTGCTGCTGACTGTTGCTGCTGTCTACTTGCGTCGCCGGCATCGGCTAACGATTCCGCGTTCGGCGATCCCGGTTCGGGCGATTGGCCCATGTGGGGCGGCACTCCCGATCGCAACATGATCTCGAACATGAAGGGCCTGCCGACCAGTTGGGACGTCAAGACCAAGAAGAACGTGAAGTGGGTGGCCCAACTCGGCTCGCAAACTTACGGCAACGTGGTCGTCGCGGGTGGCATCGTGTTCGTTGGCACGAACAACGAAGGCCTGCGCGATCCAAAGATCACGGGCGACAAAGGCGTATCCTGATGGCGTTTCGCGAGTCAGACGGCGCTTTCCTGTGGCAGATGGTCCATGACAAGCTGGCGGCCGGTCGCGTCAATGACTGGCCATACCAGGGCGTCGCTTCTTCGCCGTTAGTCGAAGGCGATCGACGTTTACTACGTTTCCAATCGCGCCGAGCTCGTGTGTCTCGACGCACAGGGCTTTCGCGACAAGGAGAACGATGGTCCAGTAACCGACGAAAAACTCACCGGCGAGGCCAACGGCGATATCGTTTGGCGGTTCGACATGATTGAGGAAGTCGGGTCGCTGCCACACAACCTGGCGAATTCGTCGCCCGTCGCTCACGGCGATCTGATCTTCGTCAGCACTTCCAACGGCCAGGATGAGAGCCACGTCAACGTTCCTTCACCAAAAGCGCCCGCGATCATTGCTGTAAACAAGAAGACAGGAAAGCTCGTCTGGGAAGACAACTCCGTTCAGGAACGCATCCTGCACGGGCAGTGGTCGCTCGCCGACCGTGGGAACAATCGGCGGCGTGGTCCAGGTTATTCACGGACAGGGCGACGGTTGGGTGCGCGGATACGAGGCTCTGACTGGAAAGAAGCTTTGGGAGTTTGACACGAACCCGAAAGAATCAGTCTGGCCCAAGACACGTAACGAAATCATCAGCACACCGGTGATCTACGAAGATCGTGTTTACCTCGCCAACGGCCAGGACCCGGAACACGGCGAAGGCGTGGGCCACATGTACTGCATCGACGGCACCAAGCGCGGCGACATCACCAAGACCGGAATGGTCTGGCACTTCGACAAGATTCGTCGCTCCATCTCGACGCCGGCCATCAAGGATGGCATCGTTTACCAACCTGATTTCAGCGGCTTTCTTCACGCGCTCGACGCAAAGACAGGCCAGATGTACTGGCAGCACGATGTCTTCGCGGCAGTTTGGGGATCGCCGTTGTTAGTTGACGGCAAACTCTATCTCGGCGATGAAGACGGCGACGTCGTGATCATGCAGGAAGGTAAGACGAAGAAGGTGCTCGGCGAGCTCAACATGGGCAGCTCGGTATACTCGACTCCCGTGCCGGCCAACGGAGCGCTCTACATCTCCAGCCGCAATCAACTTTTCGCGCTAGCGGAGGCTGCTGCCGCCAAACCAAGTACTGCTCGAAAGTGAAAATATTCGCGCAAAGGCGCAAAGGCGCAAAGAACTTCTCTAGAAACGCGGTAGCGCTTTGCGCCTTTGCGTGGGAGATCTTCTTAGGAGGAGTGCGACCTGAAGAGTTTCGATTTTCAACCTCGTACTCGCGTGATCTTTGGCGCCGGCGCAATCGAACGTCTCGGCGAGTTGGCGCGCGAGTTGAACTTCAAGCGTACGCTGCTCGTCGCGGATCATGGTCTGGTTGCGTCCGGGCACGTCGATGAAGCCGTCGATCCGTTGCAAAGGGCCGGCGTAGAGGTCTTTCGCTTTCACGACTTCGAGGTCAATCCCGACACGCGCATGGTTGAAGCGGGAACGAAAATCGTTGCGCCGTTGAAGATTGATTCGATAATCGGACTGGGCGGCGGCAGTTCGCTCGATTGCGCGAAAGGGCATCAACTTTCTGCTGACCAACGGTGGTCGCATGGCTGACTACCACGGCTACGGCAAGGCAACGCAACCGATGTTGCCGATGATCGCCATACCGACGACCGCGGGTACCGGCAGTGAAGGGCAAACTTACGCTCTGATCTCTGACGCTGAGAGTCACGTCAAGATGGCTTGCGGCGATCCGAAGGCAGCTTTTCGTGTGGCGCTTCTGGATCCTGCTCTCACCGTTTCTCAACCGCGCAGCATTACTGCGACTTCCGGTTTCGACGCGATTGCTCACGCCGTTGAGACTTACGTCACAACAAGACGCAATCCGCTGTCCGAGCTCTTTTCGCGTGAAGCGTGGCGACTACTCGAACCAAACTACGAACGAGTGCTCAGCCGGCCTGACGACATCGAAGCACGAGGCGCTATGCAGTTAGGAGCATTCTACGCCGGCGTAGCGATTGAGAATTCGATGCTCGGCGCAACGCACGCCTGCGCTAATCCATTGACTGCACGCTACGGCACAGCTCACGGCGCAGCCATCGCGATGTTATTGCCGTCAGTGGTGCGTTGGAATGAAAGGGTGGCCAGTCAGGATTACGCGAGTCTGGCTGTCCAGCTGTGGCGAAAAACGTCTGCGCCTATGAGCGCGCAGACTGGAAGAGCTTGCGGAGGCCGGCGGCTTGCGCAGCAACCTGCGCGCGATCGGCGTCAGTGAGACTGAATTGCCGGAGCTCGCGTCGGAAGCCGCGGCGCAGTGGACGGGCACGTTCAATCCAAGACCTTTTGATAAACAAGGAGCGATCGAGATCTACCAATGCGCGTATTGAAGAGCCTGATTCTGATTATTTGCCTGGCAATTTCCGTGATGGCCCAGGACACGCCTGGGGACAACTGGTCTCAGTTTCGCGGCAATCACTCGTTGACCGGGGTGTCGCAGTCAAACGTTCCCGATTCGTTGAAGCCACTGTGGACTTACGAAGCCGGTGAGTCGATCGAATCATCGGCTGCGATCGTCGGCCGCACAGTCTTCATCGGTTCTCAAAAGGGTGACCGGGGCGAGCTCGTCGCGCTGAGTCTCGACAACGGAAACGTCTACTGGAAATTCTCGACGGACTCTCCAATCGGCGAGTCGTCACCGGCGTACGGCAGCGGTGTGGTTTACATTGGCGATCTGGGTGGCTGGATAAATGCGGTAAGCGCGACTGACGGTAGGAAATTGTGGGCCTTCAAGACAAACGGCGAGATCAAATCGTCGCCAGTCGTGGTCGGCGATCGAGTTTTGATCGGCTCGTATGACGAACACCTTTATGGCTTGTCAGCGCGTGATGGTAAGGAACTCTGGAGGTTCAAGACCAACGGACCAGTGCATTCCACTCCCGCTATCGCCGACGGCATGGCTTTCATTGCGGGCTGCGACGAACTGTTTCGCGCCATTCGAATTTCGAATGGCAAAGAGGTCTTTCAATGTTTCGTCAGGAGCGTACACCGGCGCGTCGCCCGCATTGCGCGGAGGCGCGGCATTCTACGGTACGTTTGACAACGAAGTGTTGGGAGTCAACCTGGGGGAACGCAAAATCTCCTGGCGCTATGAACACCCGCAACGAAAGTTTCCCTTTTACTCGTCAGCGGCAGTTACGTCTACGCGAGTCGTGCTCGGTGGGCGCGACAAACTGATCCATGGATTAACGTTGGCTGGACAGGCTGCGTGGACTTTCACGACGCGTGCCCGCGTCGAATCGTCGCCGGCGATTGCAGGAGGGCGAGTGTTTGTTGGCTCAAACGATGGACGCTTCTATGTTTTGAACCTCGATAGCGGCGCAAAACTTTGGGAATTTGAGGCCGGCGCCCCACTATCGGCGTCGCCAGCGATCGCTAACGGTCGCATCGTGATCGGCTCGCAGGACGGAAAGCTTTATTGCTTTGGTTAAAATCCATTCACAGATTACACAGATTAAATCTGCGTAATCTGTGGATAGTCATTTCAAAACAGCTACAGCCTCAATCTCGATTCGCGCATCACGTGGCAGCCGTGCGACCTGCACCGTGGTGCGTGCCGGCGGATCGCCTTTGAACTGCTTGCGATAGAGCTCGTTCATTGCGTTGTAGTCGTTCATATCCGCCAGGAACACTGTCGCCTTCACAATGTTATCCACGTTGCTTCCTGACGCTTCCAGGACCGCCGTCAGATTCTTGAACACCTGCTGAAACTGCGCTCCGAACCCGCCCTCAGGAAATTGCCCCGTCTTCGGATCGAGTCCAATCTGACCGGAAGTAAAAACCAAATCTCCCGTAACGATAGCCGGTGAAAATATTCCATTCGGAGGTCCGGTTTTGATTACACGTCGCTTGCCGGTTTGAGCGCCGGTAGACATACAAACAAATGCGATCGCGACTAACGCCAGAATAAGTTTCTTCATGGTTTTCGATCTCCAAAATATTTTGCAATCGTGCTGTCAGCGGGTTTCTTCGTCATCATTGAGACGACAATCATCAACAACGCCGAGACAATCACCATCGGCACGACCGGCATGAATCCAAAGACCGCGGTGCCTCCAGGAGTCCGAGACAACATCTCGACCCCACCAGGCGCCCAAAGAACCGTCACTGATCCCGGCCCAGGCGCCGGCGCGGGCACCACTTCCTGCAACACCGCGACTGCAACCACCGCGGACGCGGTCCAAAGAGTCACTGCCAGCGCGCCCCACTTCGTGCTTCCGCGCCAGAACAACGCAGCCACCAATAACGGCGACAACGAAGCAAAACCTGAAAACGCATACTGGATCGCGAGCTCAAAGATCGTCTCCGGCGCGCGCAACGCCACGGCGTAAGCAAAGAGCGTGATCAGGATAATAAACACGCGTCCGGTTTGTACCTGCACTGCTTCGCCAAAGCGCGATTTTCCGCCGTAGAAGGCGAAGACGTCCTCCGTAAACATTGTCGAGAGAGCGAGGATCTGCGAATCACTAGCCATCACGGCGGCCATGATGCCGGCGCCTAACAGTCCCGCGAGCCAGAGTGGCGCGTAACGGTGCAACAGCAACATGATGACGTCGTCGCCGGCCGATTGTTCCCGCAACTCGTCACGCTTTTCTGGCTCCATGGTTCGTCCCTGAGTAGCCAGCACCCGGCGCGCTTCCTGCTTCGCGCGGATCTCGGGAACGTCTGTCACACGATTTGCCATCACGCCGAGAAACACACACGGCAGCCAGATCGCGAGTATGCAGATCGGATAAAAGATGACAGTCTTCTTGAACTGGGCCATCTTTCGCGCCGTCAGGCAGAAGATGAGAATGTGTGGAAAAGCAATGGCCGAAAGGGGAATGAAAGTGTAACTGATAAAGTAATACGGCGAGATACGTTCGCGCGTCAGCAGCCAGGACAGGGCCGGTGTTTGTAGCGCCTGCGCCGCGCTACGAAAGCCTCCCATCCCAACTCCGATGACGATCAGTGCAATCGCGCCGAAACAGAGGAACAAAATTGTCTGAAAAGTATTGACCCAGGCCGTGCCACGCATGCCGCCAAAGAACACGTAACTCATTACCACCATCGCCACGATGGCGCCGCCAAACCAGAATGGAACCACTCCACCGCTGATCGTTGAGAGCGTGGTGCCGCCGCCCATGATGCCGATGATGATGTAAGGCACCAGCAATACCGCCTGGACGACAAAAATCACTGTGCCGATATGACTGCACTCCCAGCGGTCGCGAAACATCTGTACCGGCGTCATGAAGCCGTATTTTTTGCCAAGCGCCCAAACGCGCGTGCCGATCAGAAAGATGGTCAGCGGGATCACCAATCCCGAAGACGACGCCATCAGTCCGAAAGTCACAATGCCGTTGTTGAACGCGTGACCCGACGAACCGAGAATGGCGAACGCGGTCATGTTCGTGCCAAACAACGAGAAGAGAAACACGAACGGACCGAGCGAGCGGCTGGCGAGAAAGTAGTCTTCCGCCTCCTCTTTGCCTTTAGCGCGACGAAAAGCAAAGATGCCGATGTAGAGAACTGCCGCGAGGTAAAGGAAAACGACGATTGCAGGAATCAACGGGTTGAGTCCTCCCTGGGTTTCACTTCTTCAACCTCTTGTTCAAGGTGAGACGGCCAGGCGTAGGTGACCAGCAACCACATCAGGAGCGACGCTGCCACTGAAAACATTCCTTGATAGAAGAGTCCGATGGGGATGAAACCAAAAACCAGGTAGGAGCTTCGCCAGAACCAGATGTCCTGATGAAGCACATAGAGTACGGCTACGGCAACAACAAGCAGAATTTTTTTCACGGAGGCGAGAAAGTATCAAGCCGCTTCCGTTAGTGTCAAGAGCCACAAAAAAGCACATAAGGCACAAAACGGATTTTCCAATAATCCGTATGTGCCTTTTGTGCCTTATTGTGGCTAATGCTTATACGGCGATTGCTTCGATCACGCTGTACGGTGATTTGGTCGGAACAATGCGCGTGAGGCGCAAGCCTGCGCGACTGAAGAGGTCTTCGTACTCGGCCGCAGTGCGTTCTTTTCCGCCTGGCGATACGAGCATCTCGATGTCGAGCAGTTTTCCAAAATCCTGATTGTTTCCGTCGGCAATGACCGCTTCAACGACCAGCACGCGACCACCAGGATTCATCGCCTTTTTGATGTTCTTCAGGATCGTGAGCGCACGTTCGTCATCCCAGTCGTGAATGATGTGCTTCATGATGTATGCGTCGCCACCTGAAGGCACGCTGGCAAAAAAGTCGCCGGTCGCGAACTCGAGTCGATCGCTACTGGCGGTTTCGCGCGCTCCGGCAATCACGTGTGGCAGGTCAAACAAAACACCACGCATGGACGGATGCGCTTCCAGAACTCCCGTCAACAAACGTCCGTGCCCGCCGGCGATATCGATCAACGTTTCGATGCCGCTAAAGTCGTAAGCTTCGACTACTGCTTTCGTAGCGAGACCCGAAAAACTGGACATCGCACGATTGAAGATGTTCGCAGCTTTCTGGTTCTTCTCGAAATATTCAAAGACCTCGCCGTCGTGGATTTCAGCCCACGCGGATTTGCCCGTTCGCACGCTGTGCAAAGTCTTGCCCCAGACTTCCCAATGCCAGTCTTCCCCCATGAAGATGGCCACGTCGCGCAATGAATTCGGCACGTCCGAACGCAGTGGTTCGGCAGTAGGAGTCATAGCGAATATTCGATTGTCTTGTTCGGTAAAGATGCCCAGCGACGCGAGCGCTCTCAGCACTCGATAGAGTGAAGGAGCATCAGTTTCGGTCGCTTTCGCGAGTTCATCCACAGGTTTAGCGCCATTTACAAGCAGGTCAGCGATGCCTAGTTTTGCGGCTACGTAAACCGCCTGTGAGGCCAAACTTCCAAGCATTATTTGGGTCAAAACTGTTTCTGCCGGCACACCCTGATGCGCACCCAAGGACGGCTCGAAGTTTGTACCCGTTACTGGACTAGATTCCACAGTTTCAAAGACCGCAGTCGACATTTTTTCTCCCTTAGCTCTCAATAGTTTTCCTGGGCACATTTCTGCACCCAGGAATTAACGCGTAAGAAGGGAGATAAAAGGGCCAGTTTCAACTATTTCCGGAAGCTTTGACGCGGGAGCGACGATGACAATCGATGTGATGACGTTTAATCATGCGATCGAGAGTTTTCCGGTCGACGGCCAGCACGCGGGCTGCTGCCTGTTTGTTGCCGCCGGTGTGTTCAAGGACGCGCGCCACGTAACGTCCTTCGATCACCGACAAGGTTACCCAGTCGTCGTGGGCAGGTGCGATCGTATCCGTGCTTTCGAGTGGCGCACTGTAGTCGCGCACGCCCTTCGGCAGCATTATTGAGACTGCATTCAATCGCTGAAAGAGATCACTGCGAAATCTTCCCGCCGCAATCTCTTGCTCGAGATTTCGACTGCTGGCGGCAATCACACGCACGTTTACTTTCTTTAACTCATTCGAACCGACGCGCCTGATCTCGCCGGTTTGTAGTGCGCGTAATAACTCAACCTGGAATGACGAGGTTGTTTGTGTAATCTCGTCGAGAAAGATAGTGCCGCCGTCTGTTTCTTCATACAACCCGAGTCGATCTTCTTCGGCTCCGACAAACGCTCCCTGCAGATGTCCAAACAGTTCTGACTCGAGCACCTGTGCCGGGATTGCGCCACAGTTGACCATGACGAATGGTTGGTCACGTCGATCGCTGCGCTGATGAATCGCGGAAGCCACCAGTTCTTTGCCAGTTTCCGACTCGCCTATGAGTAACACGGGCAGATTGATGTTGGCGACACGGTCTACCTGCTTCATCACTTCGATAAACGCCTGGCTGCGCCCAACCAGCTCAATGTCTGAGTGGTACGCAGCCCCGCGTCGCGTGGGTGAGGATGTCACAGGTTGATCTGCCAATTGCTCCGCGTGAGAGTGTCTGCCATTTGAAATAGTAATCATGCTTAGGTCCTCCAATGCTGAGTCCTGTGAATAAATTTGCTCGTTGGAAGTTTGAGTCCTATGAGGCATTCACAGTGTAGGAGGGGGACGACCTCGCCCTGGCCGCCGTCCCCCCTTACCACGCGCGAGGCTTTCAATGTGAGTCCACAACGCGCGCGTTTCGTAAAAATTTACTCGCTGCCGCTCTGTCCTGACGATTAAACTTCTTGTAAAGCTTTGGACAGGCGAGATTTGTCTGTTCGGAGATGTAGGCTATGGGTAAGCGGATAATTGCGCAATTGGGGAGATTCCTGATTCAAACCTCAGCATTCGGAGGATCATTCAACATCAATGAGGCCCACGAGAATGGCGTAGCGTACGAGGCCAGCCACGTCGCGTATGCCAAGGCGTTCCATCAACTGGGCGCGGTGAGTTTCGACGGTTTTGACGCTGATTCCCAATTCCTGTGCGATTTGTTTGGTGGTCCTGCCCAAGGCGATGAGGCGAAGAACTTCACGTTGGCGTGGGCTTAGAGTGTTTAAGAGTTCTCTCTTTGTCGTGCCCTTACCGACGTCGATCATGGTCTTGCGCGACATTTCCGGTGAGATGTAAACCTCGCCGCCGATCACAGTTTGGATGGCCTGTTCCAGTTCAGTGCTGGCGGCACTCTTTGGCAGGAAACCGGCCGCTCCTTCCCGCAGTGCCCGGATTGCGTACTCACCGGCTTCATGGACCGTCAGGACAATCACGCGTATTTCGGGAAACTGCTTTTTAACGTGGTCCAGGACTTCAAAGCCACCGCCGTCGGGCATAGTGAGGTCAAGGAGCATCAGATTGGGTTTGAGTTCTTTGACGAGTTCCAGCGCCTCACTGCCCTTGCCCGCTTCACCCACCACAACTACGCCCTTGATCTTTTCCACGAGCGCTCGAATGCCTGCGCGCACCAGCGCGTGGTCATCAGCGATCAGCACACGAATCGGTTTCATTTGTTTCTCTGCGTCACATCTAGTCGGGCCAAGTGGGCGTGAGAGGGTGCATAAATACTAGCATATGACTGCATTCTTCGCTTTATCTAACCATGACAATATCTCCCGGCTTAATACTACGCAACGTTTCTGAATGAACTGTGGGAACCAGCATTCTCAGTTCCAGAGTATCTGTTTGATCGAACTTACGACCGTATGACAAATTGCAATCGCGAGGTTGGGTAAGCGTTGTTACGAAACGGAATCATTCATGATAGACGGTAATCAGGAACATCAAACTTGCTACTCGCGATCTGAAGCAACTCACACGATTCTTTAGCACCTTTAAGTCCGAGCTTCTTCGACGGTGTTAACTGTATGTCCAGGAGCGGAATCCAGATACTCAACGATTAGGCGAACCCGGAATCATCAAGCGCAGTTTCATATTCTGTGAGGAGACATTCACGCATAAATTCAGCACCCACAAAGCTTGTTCGCGTGTTACCGTCGGAAAATCTGCAAGCAAAGTGTCACGGGTGTCCCCTGCTTTGAGGTAATCGAAAAGATGGTTCAATGGAACACGAGTGCCGGTGAAGACAGGCGTACCGCTCATCTTTTCAGGGTCCACTTCGATTAAGTCTTTAACATTCATCAGACTGATCATTGTATCGCGTATTTACATCAAACGGATACTTGCAGATCATCTAGTTAGTTACTGGCAATACAAACTGCCCCAGGTGTGGACCGGAGTAGTTTTGTGCGGTGCGGAGGGCGAGTTCCAGGGCTGGACGGGTTGATTCAGGAGTGATCACGGCGTCGACAAAGCCACGCGCGGCAGCGTATTTGGCGTCGAGTTCCATATCGTAGGTCTCACGCACTTTATCCATCTCCGCCATCAGCGCCGCATCGGGTGACTCGCCATTCTTCTTCAACTTTTCGAGTTGACTGCCAAACACAGCCTGCACTGCCGAGTCGCCTTCCATCACGCCCATGCGGCCGGTGGGCCAACTGAAGATGAAGTCCGGATCGAAATCCCTGTCCCGCCATCGCGTAATAACCGGCGCCCGACGCATGGTTCACAGTCAAAACAATTTTGGGCACGGTTGCCGTCGCCATTGCTTCCACAAATTGTCGCGCCCGCGCGAATAATTCCCGAGTGTTCGGCGTCTGGTCCAACCATGAAGCCGGAAACATCCTGCACAAACAGCAGCGGCGTTTGATGCCGATTGCAGGTCTCGATAAAGTAAGCCACCTTTTCCGCCGATTCGGTGTAGATGATCCCGCCAAATCTCGGCGGCTTGCCGCCAGGCATCCGCACCATGCCGCGATGATTCGCAATCACGCCCACCTGCATCCCACCAATGCGAGCATGGCCCGTGATCATCTCTTTCGCATAGTCCGCCTGGAACTCGTCAAGATGACCTTCGTCCAGCAAACACTCGAGCAACTTTCTCACGTCGTAAGGCTGCCGGTGATTTTCGGGGATGATGTCGTAAAGTTCGTCGGCAGTTCGCAACGGCTTTGTAGCGTTTTCAATTGAGAACGCACACGGTCGGTTTCGGCAACTCCAAAACATACTCGCGGATCTTTTCAATGCAAGTCTGGTCGTCGGCAACGCGATAATGTGCTACACCCGACAACTCGTTGTGCGTACGCGCGCCGCCAAGAGTTTCATTATCGATCGTCTGTCCAGTCGCGCCTTTGACGAGGTTCGCGCCACCGAGACCCATGAACGACGTGCCTTCAACCATGATGATGATGTCAGACAGTGCCGGCAGATACGCACCGCCGGCGATGCACGGTCCCATCACCGCGGAGATCTGCGGCACTTTCAGATACCGGCGCATGATCGAGTTGTAATAAAAGATTCGCGAAGCGCCGTACTGACCCGGAAACACGCCACCCTGATACGGAAGATTGACGCCCGCCGAGTCAACCAGATAGATGATCGGCACACGCGAACGCATCGCAATCTCCTGCGCGCGCAGAATCTTCTTGATCGTCTCGGGCCACCACGATCCGGCCTTAACCGTAGCATCGTTTGCAACTACGACAACTTCCCTGCCCTCAACCCGGCCAACGACAGTCACGACGCCCGCGCCCGGAGCGTTTCCACCATACTGATCGTAGGCCACGAGCAGCCCGATCTCCTGGACGTACGAATCTTTGTCGAGTAGCAACTCGAGTCGCTCTCGCGCAGTCAGCTTGCCCTGCTGGTGCTGTCGATCGATCTTGTCCGGACCACCACCCAGACGAAGCCTAGCCTCGAGATGGTGGAGTTGATCGGTGAGTTCGCGTAAGCGCGTGGATTGTTTTGTGGCCGGACCGCTATCAGACTTTTTCATCAGCTTTGTGTTCTATCGTTGTTGCCAGATCGCGCGCAGCAAGGTGTTCGCATTGGTCGACGAGGGAATGCCTTCAAAAATCGCGACACGAGAACCGCGAAGCTCCATCGCAACTCGCCGCCGGACGTTTTCCACTCGAAACGCTCGCCAGTCGTCTTCAACTGCTGCGCGCTCAACGTATCGCTTCATCATGCGTCGAGCATAAGCATCGAAAAACTCCTGCGCGTCCAAAGGCGTGTCCCAGGCCGTCAACTGTGCAATGAAGACCTCGCCGGGCTTTTCCGTCTCATAAAGTGCGAACCGATCGCCACCCCAGCCTGCGGCCGCTTGTTTCGATTCAGTCGTGTTTTTTAAGAACTCGTCGAGAATCAGATAACAACCCCACTCGCCATTCACATCGTAAGCGATCCGCTTCCAGGTTGGTCCAAGAAAGTTCTTGAACTCCGGCAGCCTAACTTTCTGCGGCGCTTCATAAGAAAAGTATTTGTCAGCATGAAGGATCTGCTCGCTCGACTGCGGCAGTTTGCTAAACGCCTGTGAGACCATGTCCCAACCGCCGCGTTTGTAAACTTGCGTGGCCCAGGCCGAGCCTTCTTCATACGGGAACAACAACGATTCACGCAACGCGCGCGGCGCCTGTTTGAACTGTTCGGAAGCGATCCCCTGCGAACCCAGGCTGCGAATAAAGGCCAGCGCCACCATAGGGTTCTTTGCCATATAGAGCGTCATGGCGAGGGTCGCATCACCTTCGATCAGCGCGTGCGCCGCGAGCTCGGCATCGGAGTCGCCCTTGGGCCATTTCTCAAAACGCTTCAGATTGAAGTGCTGGTCCTGAAGAGCGTGGGTCAGCTCGTGGGCCATGACAGGCTTTTGACCTTCGAGTTCGATCCAGTCGGCCAGGTAAAATTGTTGCGCCTTGGGATCGTAGTAACCCGCGACTTGTTCCGTAAGCAGCTTGATCAAAAAAGGACGATAGGCAAAATCCTGCGGCGCAAGTCCAAAAGCTCTGAGCACCAATTCTGTGGCATGCATTTCCGCGGGCGTCGTGTCGGTGTCGAGGTTCTTGATGATCATGCGCTCGATCTCAGCGCGAGACTGAGCGCCGCTTTTAACCGCCCTGAGAATCGAGAGCTCTCTCAGTTCGCTCGTTTCTTTAAGCACAGCGTCGGTAGTGGAAACGATGGCTGCGTTTTGGGCCGTGCCGGCGGCGCTGTTCTGCGCATGGCCTCGTGGCAGAAAGCTGCCGGCGCAAAGACAGAACAGGGTCAAAAGGACCAGAGCGCCGTTAATTTTCTTTGACATAATTGATCTTTCACTCTTATAGTCCGCTAAACGTTTACAGCTGAACCGGTTCGGGAATTCATTCCTTCTCTCGCTTTATGAGTTCGAAGGCTTTGCTCAGATGACAAGCCCTGCTCCTGAAGATGTATTCGGCGTTTGGCACGAAACGTTGTTACGTGTCCGCTATGCCGAAACTGACAAGATGGGCATTGTTTATTATGCCAACTATTTGGTCTGGTTCGAAATAGGCAGGACTGATTATTGTCGCGCGCGCGGTTTTTCTTATCGCGACATGGAAGAGAGCGAAGATGCTTTTCTCGTCGTCGCCGAGGCATATTGCCGCTACAAAGCCCCTGCCTATTACGACGATGAACTAATAGTTCGTACACATATCACAGAATTACGTAAACGTTCACTTCGCTTTGGATATGAGATCGTGCGTGCCGCCAATGGACAAGTCGTTGCCGAAGGTGAGACAGGACACGTTGTCACTGACTCCAACGGCCGCGTTCGTTCATTTCCCGAAGGATACGCGCAAAGATTGTTGGCGCCGCCCCTTATCAAACCTCATTCCGGCGCAGTGGTGCCAACCGAAACCGCTCCCGAATAATCCTGTAGACCGGTCTTCCTATTCTTCCTGCCACAACTCATCGCTTCACGGTGTTTCAAATTCAGAGCCCCAGCTATTCTTTGTAACTTTTTTCAAATTCGGTCGTTTTAACTTCAGAGCCGGTGCTGACGCACCGGATAAATGAAAGCCTCGTTGCTACTTGCGATAGCAACGAGGCCGGATGACAACACAAGTTCGATCACCTCGCGGCGCCAAAGATGCATCGTCGACGCCCGCATCTTAGCGCACATGGTGGACGAGCTTCAACCACGGGAGGGTCTACCATGCGCCGCTGTGCATCTGTTGCAGTTGTCTCCCTCTGGCTTCCGGTGACAGCGTTCTCCCAAACGCCCAACCCCCGAAGCCGCAATCAATCACTTCAAAACGCGGTAAAGAAAACCGAACAACGGTGATCTCGACGGCGCGATCGAAGACTACACGCGCGCCATTCGCTTGAGCTCTCGCCTTGATCCGTCGAAGAACTCAACCAGCAAATTCCGGAAATTCATTCACCGAGCTGAACTTCAGCTAGAAACGATCACCGTCATCGATCCCTTCACCGCCAACGCCTACAACAATCGCGGACTGGCCCGTTATCAAGAAGGGCGACTACCCCGGCGCGATCGAAGACTTCAACAAGGCATGCGCATCAGACCCGGGCTACCCAACGCTTATCTGAATCGCGCGGCAGCACTACGCGCCAGCGGAGATCGCAGGCGCTCTGAAAGATCTCGATCGGGCGATTTCGCTGAAGAAAGATTTCTTTCAAGCGTACAGCAATCGTGGCAGCTTGCATCACGATCTTGGCGACGACGAAGGAGCGATCTCGGATCTGAACCGCGCGATCGAATTCAACGATCGCAGTCGCCGAATCTTTTATCATCGTGGTTACGCACATCTCGCGCTAAAGAACTAGGACGCGCTCGTACAATGACTTTGACCGCGCGATCGAGCTGGAGCCGGAAATGGCGTGGGCTTACCAGGGACGTGGTACGGCGTTGATGAAGAAAGGTGAGATGGCGAAGGCGATCGAGGACTTCACTCGTGCCATCGAGCACGATCCGGAAATCGCGTGGGCTTATTTCAATCGCGGACTGGCGAAGGTGTTTCTCGGAGACGAGAGTTGAAGCGCAGAAAGATTTCGATGAGTGTCTCAGATTGCGACCGGATCTGAAAGGCTCAGCTCGAGACCAAGGATTGAGTTCGCGACGGAGCTTGCGGCGCGTCGGAAATAATATAGGTCTTATAGGACCTATTGATCGTGGGCTGAGATTTAATCGCTCGATCTTGCGGGCGCTGGCCGGTGGTTTCATCGATGTCGATCACGGCCGCACAGATTCGCACCTGGCCGCTCGAGTGCTCGGCGCGTCGTGCGGTCACGGAAGTAAACCGCGCGATCACGTCGGTCTTATTCATCCCGATCACACCCGCGTAACTTCCCGTCATTCCGAGATCCGTCAGATAAGCAGTACCACCCGGCAGAATTCTTTCGTCAGCAGTTTGCACGTGAGTGTGAGTGCCGACAACCGCTGAAACGCGGCCATCGAGATGCCAACCCATCGCGACTTTTTCCGACGTCGCTTCCGCATGCACGTCGACAGAGGCGAACCGTAGTTTCCGCCGGCAACGACTGCAGCACGTTCATCGATCACGCGAAACGGATCGTCAGAAGGCGGCATGAACACACGGCCCATCACATTGATCACCGCCACGTGCGTGCCATTTACTTCGCCGACCCAGTAGCCACTGCCGGGAGTGTTCGGCGGGTAGTTCGCCGGGCGAAGCAGTCGCGGTTGTTTGCGGATGTAGTCGATCGCTTCTTTCTTATCGAAGATGTGATTGCCGGAAGTCATCACATCGATGCCGGTAGAAAACAACTGTTCGCAGAGTGATGGCGTGACTGAAAAACCGCCGGCAAGGTTTTCGGCATTCATGATCGCGAGATCGATCTGGTGCTGCTCGCGCAAATCCTGGATACGTTCGAGCACAGCTATGCGCCCGGGCTTGGCGACGACATCTCCGATCATGAGGACTTTCATAGTAGTTGAAAAAAAGTCGCGAACCCGAATAAAGACTCACGATCTCGATTCACGACTCGCGGTTTCTGGCAGGAGGGAGATCCGCATTTGCCGTTCCGAAGCCGTAATTGAACCTGCAAAGACAGGTGGGTGACCTCTTAATGCCGCAGCCTCTGGCAGTTCTTAACGATGAAGAAATGCACTGGCTAGACGACCTCGGTCTCCCTAATCAACGGCGTTGGCTCAATCATCGTAACTCGGTGACGAACACCGCAGAACGTTTCCCTCCGCCGCCACGGATAGTAGCATATCTCGCCACAAAGAAGCACAAAAGCGACAAAAAATTTTAAGCCGCAAAAATTCACAAAAGTCACAAAGAAAATTGATCTTATACGACGTATAGGCCCTATATCGTGCCTATTTACTTTTGAACTTGGCTTTTAGCCGAGGGTGAGCTTGCCGGCGCCGCCTTGTTCGTTCTCGAGGCTGGTGCGGACTTTCAGCAGGCGATCGAGCATTTCGGCACACTCAGCGCTGCGTGCGGCGAGTTGTGAGTCGGCCTGTTCGTGCATGTTCTTCAGGCGGTGGAGTTCGTCTGCGATGTGCAGCGCCGCGAGGATCGCTACTTTCAGAGAATCGACGGTGAGCGTGCCGGAAGAGATCTCCCTCATCCGGCTGTCGACAAATTCCGCGAGTTGAATGATGTATTCCGTATCGCCGTCAGACCGGATGTTGTAGGTCTGATTGTAGATCTCGACGCGAATGGTGGGACTACTGGTGCTGCCTTCCATACTGCCTTTGTTGATCATTCGGCCGATCCCGGAACTCATCTGAACTCCTCAGCCATTTCCGGATCGAGAGCGGCGACTGCATCAAGCATGGCTTCGACTTTCATGCGAATGGTCTCACGTTCGGCGAGCAGCTTCTCGACCTGATTTTCGAGTCGCTCTTTTTCATTAAGCACGTTGCCCATGTCGCGATGAATAAGCGCGAGTTCTTTTTCGAGGTTCTCTTTTTCCTGGCGCAGCGTTTTGGTGAGTTCGATGGTCCGATAGATCTTATCTTCGAAATGAGAAAACTTTTCCAAGCCTGACAGACCTACCATCATTTTATCTCCCGACGTGTGTGGAACTAAAAATCGCGGAGCGATTATCCGTCTTCACGCCTGCGAGCGCAAGACTCATTTTGCAATCACACGCGATTTATTTTTTAGCGCTGCTCTGCTGCGAATGTCTCGAGCAAGCGCGAAGTCAAACGCGAGTGATGCTCTTCAACTTCTTCATCGCGCAACGTGCGTTCGTCAGAGCGATACTCGAGTCGCAAGCGTCACGGAGCGTTTCGACGACTGGAATGTTTCCGCCTTCGAAAGTGCCAACCAACTTGACACTGCGACAATCAGCAACCTGCTGCTCGTTCGACTGCGGCGAAGATCTCTTCGAGCGCAACGTTGCGGTTAACGAGCAGCGAGATGTCGCGCACCACTGAAGGATAACGAGGCAAAGGTGAGTACTGGATCGTTTTCACTGGACCATTCAGCAGCGCGTCGAGATCCAATTCCAACACGTAAACCGGTTGACGAAACTTGTACGACGCGGCGACGTTCTCAGCGAGCCGGCCAATCGTGCCGATCGCTGTTCCATCACCAGACTTGATCACGGCAGATTGCCCCGCACGAAGATGACGCGCAGACGCTGGCGTGAATCTTAATGGACTCAGGTTCATCCAATCGACCGCCGCTTCCAACGCGCCTTTGAGATCGAAGAAATCGAGTTCGCGTTCGGCTTGCGCGCGGTTCTCTTCGACCGCGCCTCCGGTTGCAACCAGCCCGAGTGCGAGGTTCTCCTGAGGCAGTTCTCCGGGCGTGGAATTCGAGAAAATCCGGCCAATTTCGAACAAACGCACGTCGCGAATGCCGTGATTGAAGTTGTGTCGCAAAGAGCTCAGCAAGCCCGGCAAAAGCGTCGAACGCATCCACGCGGCATCCTCGATGATCGGGTTTGCGAGTTGAGGTTGATCGTTCTCCTGTCCCGCCAGCGAAGGGATCAGATCAAACCGCGCCTCCTGTTGAATGAAACTGAAATTGATTGCCTCATCGAAGCCGAAGGCATTCAACGCGCGTCGCAAGGAACGTTGCTTCATCTCGCTCGGCTGGTACTCGCCGGAAGAGTTCGACGGCGGCAGTTCGGATCCAATCTTCTCGTAGCCAGTGTGTCGCGCGACTTCTTCGACGAGATCCTCTTCCTGTTCGACGTCGATCCGCCACGATGGAACTTTGAAACTCAGCCGACCATCTGAATCGCCTGTTAGGCTCAAAACCCAAGCCCGGTCAGAATGCGCACAATCTCATCTGTTTCAACTGAAAGCGACGTGAGTCCTGCACACGCTCTGGACGAAGACTGATAACACGTTCAGCTCGAACGGCTGCGGATAGACGTCGATCGCGTCTTCAGTTGCAACACCTCCTGCAATCTCGCAGATCAGCTCGACGCAACGTTGTTGCGCGCGCAGAACACCTTCGCAATCAGCGCCGCGCTCAAACCTGCGCGAAGCTTCGGTGTCCATCCCAAGCTGACGCGCGGTTTGTCTGACTGAGTGCTGGATTGAAGTAAGCACTCTCGATCAGCACATCTGTCGTCTGCGGTCGAGATCTCCGAGTCTTCACCGCCCATGATTCCGGCCAGCGCGACGGCTTCTCAGCGTCGGCGATGACGAGCATGTCGGCGGTGAGCGTTCGCTCGACGCCGTCGAGCGTCTTGAGCTTCTCGCCGGGTGCTGCACGGCGAACGACGATCCGGTGCCCGCCGAGTTTGTCGAAATCGAACGCGTGCAAAGGCTGGCCCAGCTCGTGCAGCACGTAGTTAGTGATGTCGGCGACGTTGTTGATAGGACGTTGACCGATGGTCTCGAGACGTTTAGCGAGCCAGTCAGGAGATGGACCAATCTTCACGCCGCGCACAAGACGCGCCGCGTACCGCGGACACAGATCGGGATCCTTGATCTCAACTGAGGTGAGACTCTGCGGCACGGCCCTCGGTTTTGAACTGCTCGCTGGCGGGCAATTGCATGCTGGCCATTTTCAATCACCGCCACTTCACGCGCGATACCGACGTGCGACAGGCAGTCAGGCCGGTTCGAAGGCACTTCAACATCGAGCACCGAGTCGCCGTCGTGCTGCTCGACCGCATCAATCGCCAGACCAACCATGGTCAGCCGCTCCCGCAATTCCTGCGGGCTCAGCTTGGTGTCGGTGAACTCCTTAAGCCAGTCGTAACTAATGAACATTTGCTCTGTTGTTCTTGCTCCGGAGGAGCAACATTATTCTGCTCCGGAGGACAACATTACTTGCTCCGGAGGAGCAACAGCATGTTACTCAAACTGCTCCAGGAACCTCACATCGTTCTCGAACAGCAGCCGAATGTCGTCGAGCTCGTACATCAGCGCGCACATGCGATCGATTCCCAGCCCAAACGCAAATCCGGAATACTCCTGCGGATCGACGCCAACCGCGCGCAGCACGTTCGGATGGACCATTCCCGAACCGCCCAACTCGATCCAGCCGGAGTTTTTACAGATCCGGCAGCCGGCGCCTTTGCATTTGAAACAACTGAAATCAAACTCAGCGCTCGGCTCAGTGAACGGGAAATACGATGGCCGAAAACGCGTAACCGTGTCGGGGCCAAACATGCGACGCAGAAACTCCGCCACCGTTCCTTTCAAATGCGCCATGGTTATGCCGCGATCGACACACAGACCTTCAACCTGGTAGAACATCGGATTGTGAGTCGGATCGGGAGTGTCGCGTCGAAACACGCGGCCGGGCGCGATCATCCGCACAGGCACGCCACGACGCTGCATCGCATGAATCTGCACAGTCGATGTCTGCGAACGAAGCGCGAAACCGTCGGTCGTGTAGAACGTGTCCTGCCACGCGCGCGCCGGATGGTTCTCAGGAATGTTGAGCGCGTCGAAGTTGTAGAAATCGGTTTCGATCTCGCGATCGTCTTCGATCGCATAGCCGAGCGCGACAAAAATATCTTCCAGACGTTCGCGCAACAGAGTGATCGGATGGCGATGACCGGAGCGCGGCCGCCGGCCGGGCAGAGTGACGTCGATACTTTCGCGCGCGGTGCGCTCGTTCTCGATGTAGTTCTTAAGGTTCTGCTCGGCTTGATCGAGACGACTGAACCAGCGTTGCTTCGGTCGATTGGACCAATTGACCAAACGCAGCGCGCTCTTCGGGCGGAACGCGGCCGATCAGCTTCTTGGTCGCCGCCAGTGCGCTCTTTTTGCCGAGATGGCGCGTGCGCAACTCGGCCAGGGCACGCTCTTCCGCGATGGCGGTTTCGAGATCGAGTCCGCTCAGAGCGGATGGATCACCAGTAAAGCGGGCAAAGCGTTCGAACTCTTGCTCGAACGCTTTGCTGGCTGCTTCCACCTGAAGCTCAGGTGACTGATCTGTTTCCGTCATCTGCAATCAGCTTAGTTCTTTCTTCACTGCCACCCACTTGCCCTGCAACTGGCCGGCGTAATCAAACTCGCCCGAAAGTTTTCCTTCGACCACGGTCGCGCTCACGACGATGGTGCCGTTTGGCCTTCGAGCTGGATCGACAAGCTTGCCGTCTTTCCAGGTAGCCGGTTTTAATCGTCGCCTCGCCGAGTTGCGAACTGCTGTTGCCCGTAACGTTCTCACCATCAACTTTCAGGGTCAGCAAAAACGGAAACGGCTGTCCGTTCGCATCCGCAACCGCATCCCACTGACCGTTCAGATTGACAGCAGCAGCTGCGGCAGCAGGAGCGGCAGGTGCAGCAGCAGGTGCAGCAGCGGGCGAGCCGCAGCAGCCGTAACCTTTTTCAGCTCCAGCGGCAACTTATAAGTCTCCATCTACCCTTCGCCGACAAGCTTGTCGCCGTCGACTTTGGCGACAAACTTTGCGTCCTTGCCAAAGCTGAGCGAGAGCGTTCCGTTCTCCAACTTCCCTCGGTGACTTCATGCGTCCTATTGCCGTGAATCGCACGTCCTGAGATCTTTCCGCCTTCGTTTTTCAACTCGAGCGAGATCTTTTCTCATCAGTACTGCCAGGCCTCTTCACCATTCCTTCGTATTTACCTGACACATCGGAGCGGAGTCCCCTGGGCAAAAGCAACGATGCTGCCGAGCAGGAACGTGAGTGTGAGTAAGCCGGTTCGATTGATTTTGTATTTCACTGATTTAATCCTTTCAAAAACTAAGCCGCCTTGTTTGCTGTTCGTTCTCGAGTGCGTTCTTGGCCTGCGCCACGACGTCCGCAAACGATTCCGGCTGATGCACCGCGAGATCGGCAAGCACTTTCCGATCGAGCTCGATACCGGCCAGTTTCAAACCGTGCATGAGTTGCGAATAGTTCAAACCATTCAAGCGTGCCGCAGCTCCGATGCGAACAATCCACAAACTGCGAAAATCGCGTTTCTTCAATTTGCGTCCGGTGTAAGCGAAGTTCAACCCGCGCTCGACTGACTCTTTCGCGGACCGATACAGTTTCGACTTCGTGCCGCGATAACCTTTCGCCAGTTTTAATATCTTCTTGCGTCTCTCAAGACGCTTATTGCCACGTTTTGCTCTCGGCATATGATTACCTCCTCATATTAGAATGCCGATTGCACAGATTTCGCGATTTGCCAATTGAAGACAATCTGGCAATCGGCATGGAATCGGCATTTATTAATCTCTTCCGTACGGCAGCATCGACATCACGCGATCATGGTCCGACTTGGAGACGAGCACATCGATATCCAGATGACGCTTTCGCTTATTGGTTTTCTTCGTCAATATGTGCCGCGCATGCGAATGGCCGCGCTTGATTTTTCCGGTAGCCGTTAAGCCGCACTCGCTTGGCTGCACCTTTGTGTGTTTTAAGTTTTGGCATTTAATTCAATTCCCTTCTCTTATTAATTCGTGGCGTGGTGGCGCGTCCGGCTTTGCTGCTCCGCCCCGCCCTTATGTCTCTTCGGTCCGAGGATGATGAACATCTGGTTCCCTTCCATCCTCGGCCGCGCTTCAACTTCGCCGACGTCCGCGAGATCCTTTTCCAGTCTCTCCAGAATCCGCGCGCCCAGTTCACGGTGAGTCATTTCGCGGCCGCGAAACCAGATCGTGGCTTTCACTTTGTCGCCCTCCTGTAGCCACTCACGCGCATGCTTCATGCGGTAGTCGTAATCGTGATCGTCGGTTCCCGGTCGAAACTTCACTTCCTTGACCGTGATCGTTACCTGCTTCTTCTTGGCTTCGTTTGCCTTCTTCTTCGCTTCGTACTGATACTTTCCAAAATCGATGATCCGGCAAACAGGGGGATCGGCGTTCGGAGCGACCTCGACGAGATCCAGCCCTTTCTCCCGGGCGGCGCGAACGGCATCGCGCACATCCATCACGCCCAGTTGTTCTCCTTCCTCCCCAATCACGCGCACCTCAGGCACGCGAATTCTCTCGTTAATGCGAACCGGCGGCACACGCCGGTTATCAGGACGCTGACCGCGACCTCGAAAGCCTGTAGCTATTGCTGCACCTCCTAAGTTGAAGTCTTCAAGAATAGGTCCTATAAGACTTATCGGACCTATTGCTCTCGACTAGTTATTCGTCAACGCGCGGGTTTCAACCAACCTGCGCGCCATCTCCTTAAACTCCGCGATCGACATCACGCCGATGTCGCCCCGGGCACGTTCTCGAACTGCCACCGTCTTCTGCTCCATCTCGCGATCGCCGAGCACGAGCATGAACGGCACCTTCTGTAACTGCGCATCGCGAATCTTCGCGCCAATTTTTTCGCTTCGCAGGTTCGCTTCGACACGGAAACCGGCTTCGCGAAGTTCGCGCGCCAGCTCTTCCGCGTATTCATTAACCCGATCCGTGATCGGCAGCACCGCAATCTGCACCGGCGCCAGCCACATCGGAAACGCTCCGGCGTAGTGCTCGATCAACACACCGAAGAACCGTTCCATCGATCCAAACAACGCGCGGTGGATCATCATCGGCCGGTGCGGCTTGTTGTCTTCGCCGATGTATTCGAGCTGAAAACGCTCCGGCAAATTAAAGTCAAACTGCACCGTCGTCAACTGCCACGTGCGTCCAATCGCATCCTCGACGCGAATGTCGATCTTTGGTCCATAGAAAACTGCTTCGCCTTCAACTCGCTGGTACGGAATCTCCCGGTTGTTCAAAGCATCAACCAGAGCCGCTTCGGCACGTTCCCAGTCTTCATCCGAACCGAGGTAATGCGCTTCGGATCGTCGCCTCTCACTGAAAGCTCGACTTTGATATCCTTGAAGCCAAAGACCTCGGAACAGGTCTGAAGGCAAAGTCGATACAGCCGACGAATTTCAGCGCGCACCGTTTCCGGCGTGCAGAAGATGTGCGCGTCGTCCTGCGTAAAACCGCGTACCCGCGTCAGACCGTGAAGCGTGCCGGAAAGTTCTGCGCGATAGACCGTGCCCAACTCCGCGTAGCGCAGCGGCAGGTCACGATACGAGCGTTGCGCCAGACTTGTAAATACCGATGTGAAACGGGCAGTTCATCGGCTTAATCCGAAACTCCTGCTCTTCGAATTCCATCGGTGAGAACATCGAGTCGGCGTAGTTGCCTTCGTGCCCGCTCGTAAACCACAGCTCGCGTTTCGCGATATGCGGCGTGAAGACCAGTCCGTAACCGCGCACCAGCAATTCGTCGCGCAGGTAGTCTTCCATCTCCTTGCGAATCGCGCCGCCTTTCGGGTGCCAGAAGATCAGGCCCTGCCCGTACTCTTCCTGGATTGAAAACAGATCGAGCTCGCGGCCGAGTCGACGATGATCCCGCTTCTCGGCCTCTTCACGTTGCTTCAACCACGCGTCGAGCTCTTCCTGCGTAAAGAAAGCCGTGCCGTAAATCCGCTGCATCTGCGGTTGCGCCGCATCGCCTTTCCAGTAAGCGCCCGCCAGCGAGAGCAGTTTGAAAGCGCGCAGCTTGTTCGTGTTGGGAACGTGTGGACCAAGACAGAAGTCGATGAACGGCGAGCCGTCGATGTAATAGACGCTCACCTTCTCGCCGGCCTTTTCGTCGATCAGTTCACACTTCAACGGCTCTTCGCGTTCACCAAAAACACGCAGCGCCTCGTCTTTGGAGATCTCCTCGCGGCGATAACCCAGGTTCTTGCTGGCGATCTGCTTCATCCGTTTTTCGATCACCGGCAGATCGGCTTCCGTCAGCGGCTGCGGCGTGATCACGTCGTAAAAATAGCCATAGCGCGGATCGTCGAGCAGCGCTGGTCCAATACCGAGTTTCGTGCCGGGAAACAGATCGAGCACTGCCGCGGCCAATAGATGGGCGGTTGAGTGGCGCAACACTTCAAGACCGTCACGCGTTTGCGGCACGATCGGTTCGATTTGAACAGTCGTCGCAGACTCGCCGTTGCTCGCGCGGAGCGCGTCGAGTTGCGCCGCGAGGTCCACCTCGCGACCGCCAACCTTTGCGGCCAAAGCCTGTTTTGCCAGGTCGCGATCGAGCTTCTTGAGAGCTTCCGCGACCGTAGCCGAATCAGGCACGGGAACAGGTTCACCGTTTTTCAGTTGTACGTTGATCTCACTCATTTCACATCTCCCCACTTGCGCCCTAAACCTGCGACAGGCGCGCGCGGGGACTACCACAAAGACCTGAGTCCCAGGGCCGAAGACCATTCCCTACGATTTACGATTCACTAATTATTGTTACTTCAGTCGATCGGATTCGATAGGAGCGCCTTCGCCGCGCGCCCGCGTGGTTGCGGGTCGGCATTAAAAAGTAAAGAATCGAGTAGTAGTTCGATTCATGACGAAGGTCTTCCGGAGCGTCCTATCAAAAGTTAGAAATACCCAAGTAACGAGCGGTCATTCTAGACCAATCATGTTAATCTTTGCAATCCCGGAGGTGACCTAAGGTGAGGTTTTTCATCCGCAAATTACACAGATTTTATTTCATCAATCTGTGTAATCTGTGGATAGAAACTCCTTTCGTTGTCCTCGTGCTACTGACAACACTTAGCTTAGCGGCACCCTCGGCTCAAGGCCAGAAAGAAGATCGTGAACTTTGGCAAATCCGCGCGCAAAACCTCACAAACGACCTGCTCAAAGACGCCATGGACCTCAGTTCGATGCAACGCGCCGTACTCTGGGCAAAACTTGGTCAACGATGGTGGGGCGAGGATCCGCGGCGAGCCAGGATCTGGATTACCAACGCGATTGAAGTAGTCGAGCAGGTTGCCAATAAAGAAACTCCTAAAGAACGTCAGGAAAGATTGGAGACCGCAGGCGTTCTGCTGACAATCGTCACACCACTCGACCAGCAACTCACTAAGCGTCTGGCGACCGTTTTGACCGGCCCAGACAAATCCGCGGCAAACGAGCGGGGCGGCGATGGCGACGCTTTAATCCTGGCCGCGATTTCCATAGTTGGAGAAGAGCCAAAACGTGCGGCGGAGCTAGCCGCAACGGCATTGCGCACCGGAACGGTAAGTCAAATCGCTCAGTTGCTTTTTCCGCTGCGCGAATTCGACCCGAAACTGGCTGACAGTTTGTTCATTCAAGCGTTGGCCCTCGTGAAGCAAAGTCCGAATACTAAGTTAGCGAACTCACTCATGTATGCTGCGTTTCCAGCACGGCGAGGACTCAGTACCAACTATCCCGTGCCTCCCGAAGCACTGCGAGTCGAGCTATTGCAGACTTTCTTACCTTTGCTAAACATCAATCCGGCCAACGGCATGGATCCGAATTCTTGCGGAGCTGTGCGCTGGCTCGCTCCGCTTTATCCTGAGTTTGAGCGTCTCCTGCCGCAGCAGATGCCGATTGTGCGTCAGGCATTTAATAGATGTCAGTCGTACGATCCAGTCAACCAGCAGCGAATCAATGATATTACGAGCGGCGAGCCGCAGAATACTGTTGAGACCCTTTTGAAGGCCGCCTCCGCTGCAAAGGACGAGACTGTTCGCAGTGACTACGAGTATCGTGCAGCAAATTTGGCGCACGAACGCAAGGACTACGAACTGGCGCTAAAAATCCTGGAAGACATGTCTAAAGAGCAACGCGGTGATTGGTGGAAATCGGCACGGTGGGGTTGGGCCGCCGAGGGAGCGATTGAACATTATCAGCACCGTCGCTTTCGTGAAATGAACCTCATGCTGGACGGGGTTCCTTCAGATTTGCAGCCGCTCGCCAAAGCCGCGTTTATTGGTGACTTACAAGAACGGACGGTGTCCGAAACAGCTCCGATCATCCAGGTTCTCAACGACGCGATAAAGGGATTGCGGCGATCCAGCATTCCGGCACGCGAAAGGTGGCCCTGGAACTTTGCTCTATTGAAGCTGACAGTAAAATATCAGTTTGCCGACGCAAACGAGGTTCTAAAAGACGCGATTGCGGCACTAAACCAGGTTGACTACCCAACACCACTCAACTCCTATGAGTCTTTCAGAAACGTCGGACCACCATTGCTGGCAATGGACGAGTTCATCGTCAAAGACGCCGTGGCTTCCGTCACGATGGTTTCGATGCGCGCTGAATTGCGATTGTCGTTATTAGACGCGACGCTGCAACGCATGAGAAACGCGCCGCAGAATTAGCCACGGATTACATACTTGCGATAGGATCACCCGGCTCAATTAAAACCGCTGATATAGGAGACATCCGTATGCGCTTCGGATCTCGGGCACTTGTTGTCGTCGCCTTACTCTGTTGTTTTCTCGTTCAGATCCCTGCTCAAACTTCCATGAGTAACGGGGGCTCGCGCAGTAAAACAACCGCGAATGCTGCTGACCCAAACGGAACGAAAGCGTCCGTCAGCGAGATGCGCAGCAACATCGAACGTTACGCCGTGGATCGTGGCAGTCTCACGCGCTCGTATCCGGTGGCGGTTTCACGTGGGCGGCGCGAACGGTTCAAGAAGTTCTACAACGACTGGCTCGCTTCCTTGCAGAGTCTCAACTTCGACGCAATAAGCCAGGACGGAAAGATCGATTATCTGCTGTTCAGGAATCATCTCGAGTATGAGTTGCGGCAGCTCGATATTCAATCGCGCCAGATCGGCGAGATCGAGGCACTCCTGCCCTTCGCCACGAAAATCATTGAACTGGAAGAAGCACGACGGCGCATGGACCCGATCAATTCCGCCAAAACCGCTGCAACCCTGAACGACCTGAGAAAACAGGTCGACGAAAGGCGCCGTGCCATCGAGCTCGGGCTGCGATCGGAAACACGTGGCGGCGGTGATACAAACGTCGAACCGGTACGCGTGAAGAAGACCGTCGCCAACCGAGCGGTGCTCGCCATCAACGGCCTGCGCAACAACCTGCGCAACTGGTACACGTTCTACAACGGCTACGATCCGATGTTTACCTGGTGGAACGAGGAGCCTTACAAGTCGCTCGATCAGTCCATGACCAACTACTCCTCCTTTATTGCCGAACGCCTGGTGGGCATCAGGGCGGAAGGTGGCGCTCAGGCGCAAGCAGAACAAATGCGCGGTCAAGGTGGGCCAGGTGGAGGTGGAGGTGGCGGCAGACAGGGCGGGGGCCAGGGGCAAGGCTTTCAGAGACCCGGCGGAAGCAACGCCCGGCCGGGAGATGCGAGTGACATCGTCGGCGATCCGATCGGCCGCGAGGCACTTCTGAGCGAACTGCGCTCCGAGATGATCCCCTACACGCCCGAAGAGATCATCGCCATCGGCGAGAAGGAGATGACGTGGTGTGAAAACGAGATGAAAAAGGCGTCGCGCGAGCTCGGCTATGGCGACGACTGGCACAAGGCGCTCGAACACGTCAAGAATCTTTACGTCGACCCCGGCAAGCAACCGGAAATGATTCGCGACCTCGCGCTCGAGGCGATCAAGTTTGTCGAAGACAACAACCTGGTCACCGTTCCTGAGCTGGCCAAAGAAAGCTGGCGCATGGAGATGATGACGCCCGAGCGACAGCTCGTCAGTCCGTTCTTTCTCGGCGGCGAAGTCATCCAGGTTTCTTTTCCAACCAACACCATGGCCCACGAGCAAAAGATGATGAGCATGCGTGGGAACAACATCCACTTCTCACGCGCGACGGTGCATCACGAGCTCATTCCCGGCCATCACCTGCAAGGCTTCATGGCCGCGCGAAACAAGCCTTACCGATCCGTCTTCGGTACGCCGTTCTGGACGGAAGGCAATGCGCTTTACTGGGAACTGTTACTGTGGGATCTGAACTTCGCGAAGACGCCTGAGAATAAGATCGGAATGCTCTTCTGGCGCATGCACCGCTGTGCTCGCATCATCTTCTCGCTCAGTTTTCATCTCGAAAAAATGACGCCGCAGGAGTGCATCGACTTGCTCGTCAATAAAGTGGGGCACGAGCGTGATAACGCGACCGCCGAAGTGAGACGTTCCCTCGATGGCAGTTATGGTCCGCTTTATCAGATCGCATATCTGATTGGTGGGCTCCAACAGTACGCGATGCACAAAGAGCTGGTGGGCTCCGGGAAGATGACGAACCGTGCTTTCAACGATGCGCTGTTGAAAGAGAACCGGATTCCGATCGAGATGCTGCGCGCGGCGATTACGAATCAGAAGTTGACGCGCGACTTCGTTACGAACTGGAAATTCTACGAGCAAATCGGCCGCAGATGACGCGGATAAAATCCGGATTTATCCGCGTCATCCGCGGCTAAATTACCTGCGATAGTTAAGTCGAAGCTTTACGAACATTGGTTCGGTCGACTTCAGATTGGGGCGGTAGAAGAGAAGTTGGGGGGCGGGGGCGCTGGCTGTTAACGCCCTCGTGTTGGCATCCTTCTCTTCCTTGGTCCAGGTTTGTCCCTGTGTCGTCATCTCGAGACGGCCGACATTTCCGCCCCAGTTCTTCTCCCAGCTCGCCACCTGAGCCTCTGTGAGCTTCTGGGCCTTGTCGGTAATTTGCACTCCTTCAAGCGGTGTTGGCGTAACCAGCACGCTCAACACTTCCGCAACGTGATCGGGCCGGCTCTTCTTCATCGTGAAGAACGGTGGACTGTCGTCCTGAGCAGGAATCTCGAGCAGCCGGCCAACCGCGACCTTGTTGTCGCCCGCTGACGTTCGCGTGGTCGGAAAGATCAGATAAGGCTCGCCGAGCGTACCATCCGCATACTGTTCGCGATCGATCACGTAGAGATAACCTGCGCGCACTGCTTCGACGCTGATCCGCAGTCGATCTCCCTGGATCAATCTCGTATTCGCCGAGATTCGCTCCGGTAACCACTCCTTGACCGCGTTATCGTCGTGAACAATCAATCGCTCGCCCGAGTCGGATCGATTCGCAGGACGCAGGCGCCAGATAGTCACGCCCACGACCGTGTCAGGCACGACATTATCAACGGGCACATTTGGCGTGGCGACACGGTAACTTCCACTGGCCCGGCGCCGGTGCGCGCTCTTCTTCTTTGTGGAGGAATTAACAAAGGCGGTGTCCCAAAGTTTTCGCGTAGCTTCTTCCGGCTTCTGGGCCGGCACGACCAGCGCCATCAGAACCAGCAGTACGCAACCGACAGTGACTCTCATAACGAAACTCCTTGTTCCGGACTCTTCTCAACTATTAACGCGAGAATTTTCCCGGAAAACCACCACGCCTGATCCGCATTCACCGCGAAAATCTGCGGCTCAGTTCCACTCACCCTGCATCACGAACGGCGCCCAGTAATAAGGCGATTGCCATTGTTTGCTCCGCAGCATTTCAATTTGCGCCGCACGCAACGCCGCGGCGGGTGTCTTCTTGCCTCGTAACATTCCCAAGTAGAGACGCTGCATTAACGAAGCTGTTGCTTTGTCGTTCACATTCCACAAACTGACCACCACGCGGCGCGCACCGGCGTACATGAACCCGCGCGTCAAACCCTCGATACCTTCGCCTCTCACTTCTTTCCCTAACCCGGTTTCACAGGCGCTCAGCACCACCAACTCTGCCGGCAACTTGAGATTGTAAATATCGTGCGCGCGCAGGAAGCCGTCCTGCGGCTTACCCTGCTCGTCGATCATCGAAAGCACGATTGCAGAAAGACCTGCACGCGTGGTGTCGAGATAACCGTGAGTTGCAAAATGAACGTAACGATACTGGCTCAACTCACCACTCGTCGCCAGCGCTCGGTTTGCACGAAAGTCAATTGCCTTGAAGTTCGATCCCGCCGGGGCAACCGCGAGAATCTGCTCGGCCTCCTGCCGGGTGAACGGCAACCGCCGAATCGCAAGCTGGCCGCTCGGGCCACCGGACAAGTGCTCGAGAATTCGCGTATCGTTCGCTCTGCTCGCAGTCGCAGGTGCGCCATCCTTTGCTTGAGCGCTGCCTCTAAATCGCGCATCTGAGATCGAAAACACGGGATCAGCCACCACCGCGATGCCTTTGGGCGCCGGCCGGTCGATTGGCCAAAGTCTGACGCTGAATAGCCAACGATGAAGCCGAGGGAAGACTCACAATTTCATGATTGACGACGAGAGGTCATCGTTCACTGGTAGCGCGGCGAACGGCACATACTGCAGTGCTCCATCCGCAATCACCACCAACCGCTTTGTTCCCAACTCTGCCAACGCCGGCGCGATTATCATCCGCGCGAGTTCACTGCTGGCTTTCTGAAACTGCTCGTCTGCCGCCGCGATCCTTGCTTGTCGTTGCGCCGGAGTTTCCACTGACTTTACGACACTGCGCGCAACCAACGACTGGTACACCTGCTGCGCGACTTTCGTTATCTCATCGCGCTTCGGCAATTCGTACGTCTTCAGTGAATTCTGCGTGACTGCCCAAAGATAACTACGCTCGTCGCCCAGTGAGTACTCCAGCAGCACAGTGTCAGGATCGAGTAGTTGCTGGATTTCCTTCGTGCCCAGCGGTTGCGGCTGTGTGAGCGCGGCATAACTCGGACTTGCTTTGCGAATCGCCGCCTGCACTTGTTCATACTCATTCTCGAGGGCCCGGATTTCCTTATCGAAAGTCTCAATCTCCTGGCGATTACCATTCTGCGCTTTGAGTTGAATCTGACGCTGGGCCTTGGCATTGATCGACTGCCTGATCTCCTGCTCCCGCCTGACTAAATCGCCACTAACCCCCTGCTCGATGTCGACATGAGCCTCGTTCAACATTTCCACCAGGCTGCGCGCGCGTCCTCGTTCGCTAATCCTAAGCGCCTCCGCATCGTGCCGCGCCGACGGATCCGTTGCGTGAAGCTGCATCAGCAGATCGACGTAAAGTTCGTATGATTTCTCCTTCGAGGCCAGGTAAGAAGCGCGCAGTTGCTGGCTGCCGGAGCGAGCGCGAACGGTCTCGATCAGCGATAACGACTCTTCAATATCCTTTCGTGCTTCGTTGAGGTTTCCGAGCTGCTGATTAGCGCGAGCCATACCCCTCAGGGCATCTGCGGCACTGTTGAGATCGGTGATATTGCGAAATACCGAAAGGGCCTGTGTAAAATTATCCAGCGCCTTTTCCGGCTGTCCCAGCAACCCGTAAACGTGACCCAGGTTGTTTAGACAAACAGCTTCTCTGCGAACGTTCTTCGTCGCGCGCTGAATTTGAAGTGCTTGTTGATGATATTCCAGGGCTTTTTCCGGCTGGCCCATGTCGGAGTAGTTGGCGCCGATGAAATCGAGCGTTTGCGCTTCCTGCCCCTTATTGCCGATTTTCTGCTGCATCGCCAGGGCCTGATTGTAGTAATCAAGCGCCTGGGGATATTTCAGCAAACGGTTATAGGCAAATCCGATTTCGCCAAGTGTGTTGGATTCACCGCTACGGTCAGGACCGCTTTTTAGAATCGTGAGGGATTGTTGCAGGTAATCCAGGGCCCTCTCAGACTCACCCACGCTGGAGTAAGCAACGCCGAGATTGTGGAGCGTGATGGCGCGGCGATCAGGTCGATCTGTGAAGAGCGGTAATGCCTGCAAGTAATAATCGAGCGCCCTTTGAGAGTCGCCGCCTTCGTTGTAAAGCTTGCCGATATTGTTTAAGGCTGAGGCTTCATTGAGCTTGTCATTTAGCCGTCTTGCAAGCTGACGCGCACGCTCGTAACGCTGCCGGGATTTAACAACCTCACCCAGCACGTCGTTGAGGTATCCGAGCAGATTTTGAATAGGCGCCTCCAGTCTCTCGTCGCCGACCCTTTGCGCCAGGGAGAGAGATTCTTCAACAGTCTGCAACGCCAGGCGGAACTCACTGAGTTGGGTATACGCTGCACCCATCGCCTGAACGTTAAGTGTCTGAGTGTATGTGTCACCTGCTGCCTGAAAGAGTGGCGTGGCCTCCTGGTATTTGACGATGGCTGCGCGCTTGTCAGCCGCGGTTGGCTTTGAGCGCAGCTTTTGTGCTTCTTCGAAAGTTCGTTGAGCGATTACATGTCCCTTATCGACAGCCGTCGCTTCTCGCAGGGCCATCATCTTGATCTGGTATTGCGCGGCACTTGCTTTCGAGTTTGGCGCCCGCACTTCAACACGATGCTCACCCGATATATCAGCCACCAGCAAAATTGATTCAGGTCCCCAACTACCATTGGGATTGTCGCAGGTTGCGATCTGAGAACCATCCGGTCTAAACGACGTTACAACGACATCAATCCCATGCTGCTCAACCAACGCATAAAGAAACTGGCCGGTAGTGAGATTGATTGAATACGAATGCGATTCGCCACCTTTAAGTTCGTGTCGTCCGGCCACCAAAACTGCCGGCTGCTTTGATGGTTCCTGAACGATAGAAACTTGCGCGTTTGCAACGTATGTTGTGGCGATCAAGTTGAGGGCGGCGGTAGGCCAGCTCAAAAGATGGCACATGAGCATTGCGCCGAGTGCCGTAGTCCATACACAGTTTGTCGGGTTCGATTTTCGCATTTAAGAAAATGCAGAAGATGCGGGAGAGACTCAATGGTCGCTCCCGCTCTTCCGGTTTGAAAGATCGGTTTGTTTACGGCTTCGATGATGCGGATGCGGAAGCTGCTACCGGCTCGTCGTCTCCACCAGTACCCGTGCCTGAACTAGCCTGCGCAGTCCAGGTATCAGGGTCAGCGGGAGGAGGGATATCGGACCCCTTCGACGACCTGTAACCGTTGTGACCCCAGGTTCCAGTCATGGCCCCAGTCACGACTTCGATTTTCTCAATCTTTATGTACCAATTAAGTTCGTTGGTTCCATTGAGTTGAGCTGTGAACATTGGGAACTCGACAGGAAGGGGCCCTTCCGCCAATGCTCTCCACGTGCCATTGGGTCCGAACAACGCGTAGTGTGTGCCATATTCATCAACAAGTTCAGAGAATCTGCAACTGATAAGCGAAGTTCCACCACCCTCTACTCCGTGCGGGCGTATTGTCCAGTACTTTGCCATTTTCGTTAATCCTCCTTTTAGTCGTTATAGTCTTCCACAATCCATGCTTGGCGATTGTGATCTGGGCTAACTTTGATCCTGCAGAAGCGTCGCCAGGTCCCCCTTCACGCCCCTTTCTATCTGTTAACGCGAGAAGTTGTTTGGCTAACCACCATTAAAGGTGAAAAGCAGGAGTATTCGAATTAGAGAGGGCTGAATTCCCGAAGCTTGAACAAGCAAAAGCTCTGAATGCGTGCATGATATGCCTATTTCATGACGGCGTCCAGAATTCAATGGTGTTCGAGACGAACGGGGTAGACTAACAACTTGCCTGCGGCTTTTACGGTCGTCAGCGTCTCGCCTTTTTCAGCTACGGGTTTGGGAAGTGAGGGATTAGTCAAAAGGGTTTGTACGTTCTTGTTTAGCGTTATATCCGCTATGAGGCCTTTCGTTTTTGGGTTGGCAAACTGCTTTACCGATTCCAGCTCCGGAACCGGTTCTTCAGAAAAGACGAGCCACAGTTTTTCAACCCCCTGTTGATCGTCAAACTCAAACCAGCTCGTTTCCGGAATCTGTACCACATTGCCGGTGGTTAAAAAAGAGGAGCCTTTGTTTGCGGTTTCTGAGGGGAAAAGCGCGACGAACTCAGGTGACGCGGCGGTGTTGTTTGGGCCTTCACTAAACATGTACAGGTACCCCGGCTGCGGGCTGCGAACATTCACGCGAATCCGGTAGTTCGCCTCGAAATTGATCTCACCTGCCAGCCTGAATGGATCCTGGTATTCCCTGCCATCTCTGAACTTCTGCACCGTGATCCAGTAAGTGAGCGTACGTTCCTCGGTTGCAACAGGTGCCGAAGGAGGGGTGACAACGGAAGTCGCTGCACGTTCCTGCCGTGACCGCCAGACGCTTACGGCAAAGATCCCAGCAGTCGCAAACACCATCGCCACGATTGCGACCAGCAATACTCGTTTCTTCGACGGTTCACCGGCAGCGCTGACTACGACACGCTGAACTTCAGGCGACGACGTTCGATCGATCTCAGCTTCAAGATCCAACTGCTTCTTCAAACTCCGCAAATCGATCAACATGTCTTTCGCTGTCTGATAGCGCTCGTCCAGATCCTTCGCCATCGCCTTGCTAACAATGCGCTCCAACTCCGCCGGGATTGGCTCCTGCGTAACTTTGCGACAGCGGCACCGGATCTTTTTCGAGGATCTGCACGATCGTGTGACTCGTCGTGGCACCGCTAAATGGCATCGAACCCGCCACCATCTCGTAGATCATGACGCCAGTGCTCCAGATGTCAGTGCGCTCATCGACCGCGTGCGCTTGCGCCTGTTCCGGCGACATGTAGTTGATCGTGCCCATGAGATGCCGGGCGCGGTTTTGAATGCCGTCGCTGCTTCGAGTCCGAATCGTGTTCGACTAGCACTGACGGTCGCTTCTCCGTCACTTTCGCCAAACCAAAGTCCAGCACCTTCACGACATGGTCGCGCCAGCGAATCATCACGTTTTCAGGTTTTATATCGCGATGAACGATGCGTCGCTTCGTGCGCAGCATCGAGCGCGGCGAGCACCTGGATCGCGATGTCGAGGATCTCCGCAAGCTTGAGTCGTTTTTCGCGCAGGTGGTCTCGCAGTGTTTGACCGTCGATGAACTCGGTGGCCAGAAAAGTCAGTCCTTCCACTTCGCCAAACTCGAAGATGGTGAGAATGTTTGGTTGGTTCAGCGACGATACGACTTTTGCTTCCTGTCGAAAGCGCTGCATGCGTCGCTGGTCTGACGAGACGTCCGGCGAGAGCACTTTCAGCGCGACTGTTCGATCAAGTCGTGAGTCCTTGGCGAGGTAGACTTCACCCATGCCTCCGGCGCCGAGTCTTTTGAGAATTAAGTAAGAGCCAAGCTGCTGTCCGTTGGTAAGAGCGGTCGTATGTGCGCGAGTCGTCGTCGTCAAGTAACAATTCCGCGGCGTCTTCAGCGGCATGACCACCGATGAAGTTCTCCTCACTTGCCTGCTGATGCGACTCGATCAGCTTTTCAATTTCCGCACGCAGCGACTCATCATTGCCACACTGCCCGGCCACGTAAGCAGCGCGCGCTTCATCATCAAGCGAGATCGCCGACTTGAATATGCGACTGATCTGTTGCCAGCGTTCCGGGTTCAATTGTCGCACTCTCAGTGAGTTGTTGATGGAGCCACGCTCGCGCCATGTTCCAGTCGCGAGTCACTGTATTTTCTGAAACATTCAACACGCCGGCGATCTCCTCGTTGTTCAGACCGCCAAAGTATCGCAACTCAACTACCTGGCTGCGTCGTGGATCCATTTCCGCGAGGCTCTTCAGTGCTTCGTCCAAACGCATCAGTTCGCGACCCTGGTCGGCAGTGATGGCAGCAACTTCCTCGAGCGAGACCTGTTGCGCGCCGCCGCCGCGTTTTGCGTAAGCATGACGCCGCGCGTGATCGATCAGAATGCGCCGCATTATCTGAGCTGAGATCGCGAAGAAGTGCGAACGATTCGCCCAGTTCACATTCTTCTGATCCACCAGGCGGACGTAAGCTTCGTTTATCAGGGCAGTGGTTTGGAGTGTGTGGTCTTTTCGTTCCCGGTTCATGTAACGGCGGGCCAGCCGGTGGAGCTCGTCGTAGACCAGCGGATACAACTCGTCCAGAGCGGACTGGTTCCCATCGCGCCACTCAGCGAGTAATTCAGTAATCTGATGTCGGGCTGGGCTCTTCTTCAATATCTGTCAGGGGGAAATGCAAGTAACAGACAATTACGGTGCTGCGAAAGCTGAGCCGATATCGCCCGGCTTGCGCAACATCTTATTAACTTCGCCCACATGGAGCTCTTCCTCAGCGATCATTCGACGCGCATAGTCTTCCAGCAGGATAGACCGATCGCGGACCAGGTCGTACAACTGTTTGTAAAGTGTCAATCCTGCTAACTCAGCTTCCAGTGACTCGGTAAGGATATCGTTGATGCCGTGTTTGTGAGTTTCGAGCAGGGCGCCGATTTTGAGCGACGGGTGTTCCCCAAAATGAGTGACGAGTTCGCCGGCTTCACTTGCGTGCGAAAGACACGTGTTGGCTTCGCTGCGCAGCCAGCTCACAATCGGAATCCGGTTATGGCCAAAGATCATCAATGAATAATGAGTGTATCGAACTACGCCGGCCAGTTCCGCCTCCATGATCTGGTTCAAAAGTTTTACCGCTGCCGCTTTATCAAACGTTTCCTCAGACATGTTTTCCTCCGTTATGACTAAGGATATTGCCACAAAGAGGCACAAAAGGCACAAGTGGTTTGGCTAAATTCTTTGTTGTCATTTAACTGTGCCCATCAATCTCTTAATAGTTGGCGTCAGGAGAGCGAGAATTACCGTTGCGACCAAAAGACCCGCAGCAATTCCACCATACAGTGTCACCAGTTGCGTCGAATTGTTCCCGACGTAGAAGCCTGACAGGTAGCCGGCAAGTTTGCTGCCCAGCGACGCCGCCAGGAACCAGACACCCATCATGATGCCGACCAGTTTCGCCGGCGAAAGTTTGGTCACCGTGCTCAGTCCGACCGGGCTCAAACACATCTCGCCGCAAACTTCCAGGAAGTAAAGACCGACCAGCCACATCGGACTAACTTTGCCCTGAACCGTCAACATCGACGCCGGTATCATCAGCAGGTAAGCCACGCCAATAAACAACATGCCAAAAGTAAACTTGACCGGGCTCGATGGCTGACGATCTTTGAGACTCACCCAGAGGTAGGAAAATATCGGCGCCAGGAGGATCACAAAGAACGGTGTACACGACTGCAAGTAGCTCGACGGAAATCCGATGCCGAAGATCTCTGTGCGCACGAGCTCTTTGGCAAACAGGTTCAGGCTCGCGCCTTTCTGTTCGTACGCCGCCCAAAACAGTATCGTGAAGACAAAGAAAATGAAGATTGCGCCGATGCGCTTCCAATCCGAGGCTGTTAGAGGTTGATTCGCCGCGACCTCGCTTACCTTCTCCGCGGCTTTCTTCGTGACCCGGGCGCCCACGTGCGCTAACCAGTGGCCGAAGAGTACAAAGATAATCAGACCCAGGATCATTCCCACACCGGCCGCGCCAAATCCCCAGTGCCAGCTCTTGGTCGGGTCAAAACCGTTGCTAGTGAGGACGCTCTTAAAGCTGTCACTCTGAGCCAGGTAACCGCAAATAAGTGGCGCTAAAACCGCACCCACATTGATGCCCATGTAAAAAATCGAGAAACCGCTGTCGCGACGCGGATCGTTTTCGCCGTACAGACTGCCGACCATCGCGCTGATGTTTGGTTTGAGCAGACCGGTGCCGACAGCGATCAGGACCATGCCCAGATAGAACGAGGTCATAGAATGGAAGATCATTGAGAAGTGGCCGGCGGCGATGACGAGGCCGCCGATAAAGACCGCCAAACGCGCGCCGAGGATGTAGTCGGCGGCGAGTCCACCTGGTAAGGCGGTTAAATAAACGGCCATCGTGTAGGTGCCGTAGATGGAGGCCGCGCGTTTGACGTCAAATCCCAGTCCCCCTGCGCCGTGGGCGCAACCATATAAAGGACAAGGATGGCGCGCATGCCGTAATAGCTGAAACGCTCCCAAAGCTCGGTGAAGAACAGCGGACCAAGACCTTTTGGGTGGCCAATAAAACCGGTGTCGCGAAGTTTGGGGTCAAGTTCGATTGATTGTGCGCTCATATTGTTTTGGGCGGTTCTCTGCTGAAGTCAACAAATTGCGCGGCACTATAGTTTAGGCGGAGGGCTACATTCAACTGTTTAGAGCCCACGGAGCGGGCGAAACGCCGAAGGCGTTGGCTAATTTCAGCCCAGCGGTTGGAGCGCAAGCGACAACCCTGGGTACGGTTCACAAGATTCATCTTTAACCCTGAAAGGGTTTGTTCCGTCTTTATCTCTTCCGAATTTTTAACCCCTTTCAGGGTTGGGATGAGGTTTTCAATTGTGCCCCGGGGTTGTCGCTTGCGCTCCAACCCCGGGCTGAAATTAGCGAACGCCTTCGGCGTTATCGCGCTTCGCGGGCTCCTGCAGAGCGGCTTCAACAACCTTTTCCAGAGTCGCGAGCATCTATCCTCCGCAACCGAAAGATCACTCTCCCGAAACGCAGCACACTTCCCAGGCCAGGAACTGTTATGAAGATCATTAAACTGTCACTGATCCTGCTTTTGAGTGTCTCTTTCCTGCCCTTCAGTCTTTACGCCCAGTCCGGACGCAAGAAAACACCCGAGCCGAAACCGGACAAGACCCAAACAGCCAAACCTGCCGCCGACACCAACGAAGACGTACGTGAGTCGACCGTCTCGCCCGAGGGCGAAACCGTCGAGGGCGACGTCATTCGCTTCGATACGTCCTTAGTAACCGTGCCGGTAACCGTTCTCGATCGCAACGGCCGATACGTTCCCCAGTTGCGTCGCGAGAACTTCCGCATCTACGAGAACGGCCTGGAACAGAAGATCGCTTACTTCGCCACCACTGATTCACCTTTCACAGTCGTCTTCCTGATCGACACCAGCGGCTCGACACAGTTTCGTCTCGACGACATCCAGGACGCTGCCATCAACTTCGTCAGCAAGCTGAAGTCTTCAGACAGCGTGATGGTGATGTCGTTTGACGATCGAATTAAGGTGGAGTGCAAAGCGACGACCGATCGCGACGTGATTACGAAAGCCATCCGTCACACACGCACCGGTGGCGGCACGCGTCTCTACGACGCCGTCGAAGACATTCTCAAGAAACAACTAAAAACCATTCCCGGCCGCAAAGCAGTCGTGCTCTTTACTGACGGCGTAGACACGACCAGTTACCGCGCTTCATACGAAGACACATTGCGTTTGGCAGAGGAGTCGGATGCGCCGATCTATTCAGTTGACTACGATACTTCGGGATTCGGTACAGGCGGGGTCCACGCCCCGGGATTGCCCAGTGGTCGCGGAACGATTTTCGGCATCCCACTTCCACGCACGGGAATTCCCGGCACGACAACGGGAGGCGCCACACCCGGCGAGTACCGGAGAGCTGTCGCTTACCTTCGCGCACTTTCCAACACCACCGGCGGTCGCTTCTACAACGGCGATTCCCTGTTCGGAATCGCGCAAGCGTTTACCTGGATCGCCGAGGAACTAGGACGCCAGTACAGTCTTGGCTATTACCCGGCTAAAGCCGGTAAAGCTGGTGAACGACGTCAGATAAAAGTGAAAACGACTGAAGCTGATATGGTGGTGAAGGCTCGCGATAGCTATATCTACTCTGACAAAGGGCAGAAATTTACGCAGGTTAGTTCGCAATTCTCCGGACCGCGGCGAGCTTCGGAAACTGGTTCGAGGTGGGCCGGTGGTAATAAAAGTTTCCCTGCATCTCCCAATTTCCCAGATTGAACTGACGCTGCGCGCCACAGTTAAGACAGGTGCGATAGGCCCGGCCATCACGGGAGAACGGCCGGCTCATCTCCGCATGCCAGCAACCAAATACTCGCGCCACGAAGCTACCGATTTTTCCGGTTAAAGACGAAGCATCGATATGTCCAACGGTTGAGTTCGCGATTGTTAACTGGCCTGCGTGCATGATTGTTTACCTCTTTGAATATCCTTCCGAGCTATCCTTCAACTGGTAACGCGCAAACAATCCACGAATTGGGTCATCCAGCCCTATCGCGCGCGGTTCTATTCGTCTTATACTAATGGCCCTTAAGTCTTGGATTCGGGAGAGTTACTGATTGAGTGAGCATCCCCCAGACAGCATAACTCGTCTACTGATCGAGCTCTCAAACGGCGATCGGGCCGCGGTTGATCTTTTGTTACCCGTCATCTACGATGAACTCCGCAAGCTTGCGGCTAATTATCTGCGGCGGGAACGACCCGATCACACGCTGCAACCAACCGCGCTGGTGCATGAGGCTTATTTACGACTCGTCGATCAGACGCGGGTGAACTGGCAGAACCGCGCCCATTTTTTCGGAGTCGCTGCACAGATAATGCGTCGCCTACTGGTGGATCATGCGCGCAAGCACAATGCGGAAAAGCGTGGCCAGGATTTTCAAAAACTCTCCCTGGATGAAAACATCGATCGAGCGGTCGAACGTAGCGCCGAATTGATTGCGCTCGACGACGCGCTCAAGACCCTGGCAAGCTTCGACGCACAAAAAGCGCGCATGGTCGAGTTGCGCTACTTCGGCGGTCTCTCCATTGAAGAGACAGCAGACGTTTTGGGTGTCACTCCTACAACCATTAAACGTCACTGGCGGTTTGCCAAAGCCTGGCTCCATGGGGAAATGCAAAGAAATAGTTGAATGCACGCAGCAAGTCCAATCCAACAATTAGTCATCTCATTGCCGATTGCCAATTGCCGATTGCCGATTTGATTTCCAGTTGGGCAGTCGGCAATCGGCAATGATGGTCAAGGTTACACACGTCATAGGTAATGACTCCCGAACGCTGGCGACAAGTTGAAGAAATTTTCCAGGCCGCCCTCGATCTTTCGCCGGAAGATCGAAACGCGCTACGTGTCGGAAGTGTGCGCGCAAGACACAGAACTCAGACGCGACGTTGAATCGCTGCTCTCGCAATACGACAGCGCCGGCGAGCTGCTGGATCAGCCTATTTACGGAAACACCGAGTTGAGCGCGCTTGAGTCGTTTGTCGAAGAGAAGGATCCGATGCTCGGGCGCCGCCTCGGCTCTTATCGGATCGAGCGAGAAATCGGACGCGGTGGCATGGGCGCGGTTTACGAAGCCTCCCGCGCCGATAACGAGTTCAACAAACGCGCGGCCATCAAGCTGGTGAAGCGCGGCATGGATACTGACTTCATCCTGCGTCGCTTCCGCAAAGAACGACAGATACTCGCCGCGCTCGATCATCCGCACATCGCCGGTCTGCTCGACGGCGGCACCACGGAAGATGGCCTGCCCTACTTCGTGATGGAGTATATCGAAGGGCAGCCGCTCTACAGTTATTGCGACACACAGTCAACTAAACATCACCGAGCGCCTGAAACTGTTTCGCTCCATCTGCGACGCGGTTCATTACGCACACCAGAAACAGGTCGTACACCGCGACATCAAACCTTCAAACGTTCTCGTAACTTCGGCCAGGCATTCCGAAACTGCTCGACTTCGGTATCGCCAAGTTGCTCAATCCGCAACTCGCAGGCGACATCACTCACGATCCAACAGCGACTGCGATGCGCTTGATGACGCCTGAGTACGCGTCACCGGAACAGGTACAGGGCGCGCCAACCACGCCCAGCACAGACGTGTATTCACTCGGCGTGTTGCTTTACGAGTTGCTGACTGGTCACAGACCTTATCGCCTGGTTAACCGCGCGCCGCATGAAATCGCGCGCGTGATCTGCGAGGAAGCGCCGGCGCCGCCGAGTATCATCATCACACGCGCTGAAGATCTTTTGCCGAGTCTTTAACACAGGCGACGAAGCGACAACACTGAAACAGCTTTACACCACGCGCAGGCGGAACTCTCGAGTCGATCCGCCGCGGCGCTCGCGGGCGACCTCGACAACATCGTCATGCAGGCACTACGCAAGGAGCCGGAATGGCGATACCAGACCGCCGCTGAACTGCGCGACGACATCACGCGCTATCTCGAAGGCCGCCCCATTTCGCGATCTTCCCGACCCGCCGCACGCGAGCATGCTCGCCCGGCCGAGTTATCGAATGAAAACTCACTGGCTGTTTTGCCGATGAAGTTGATGGACATCAATCAGCCCGAAACGTAATCCCGATTATCTCGGAACTGGTTTGGCGGATGCACTCATCACCCGACTGAGCGCGATTCGCAGTTTCGCCGTCAGGCCGACCAGCAGCGTGCTGCGTTACGGCGCTGATGCTGATCCTCTTGCGCGCCGGGCGCGAGCTCGGAGTCGCGTTTGTGTTGGACGGACAGCATCAGACGCTCGGCGGAACGCATTCGCGTCACGATCCAGTTGCTCAACGTACGCGACGAGACCACGGCGTGGGCGGGACAATTCGACGAGCAGTTCACAGACGTTCTGAATCTGGAAGACACGATCTCTTCGTACGTCGCCGAAGCGATCGTGCCGCACCTGACGGTGGACCAGCGACTGCGGCTGGCCAAGCGCGGCACCGACAATCCACAGGCGCACGAAGCTTATCTGCGCGGACGTTTTTACTGGAACACGTTTACTGAAGATGGGTTCGCGCGGGCAATCGTCTGTTACCAGCAGGCGATCGCGCTCGATCCGAAATACGCACTGGCGCATGCGGGCGTGGCCAGCTATCACAACTGGCTCGGCGTCTTCAGCGTAATGCCGTTCGTCGAATGTTCCGCAGCAGCTTATGAAGCTGCCTCGACCGCGGTCGAGCTCGATCCGAACCTCGCGGAAGGCCACACTGCGCTGGGCCAGGCCATACTCTGCCGCGACTTTGCCTGGGCCAGTGCCGAGCATCATCTCGTTCGCGCGATTGAACTCGATCCAAACTATTCACCGGCACGCATCTGGTACGCACTGCAACTCGCGATGGAGGGCCGGTTCAGCGAGTCGCTGCGCGAGGCCCACAATGGTCGCGATCTCGATCCGCTGGCAATCATCTCGCGGTTCAGTGTTGTTTGGTGTTCGTATCACGCGCGGCGCTTTGACGAAGCGTATCGCTTCGCCAGCGCGACACTCGAGAACGAACCACACAACCTGATGATGCTTTACGGCGTCGAGCTTTGTGCTCAGCCGCCTCGGCCGCCACGATGAAGCAATCGAGGCTGCGGAACGTTGCGTCGAATTAATGGGAAAGGCTTCGCATACGTTGGGACGGCTCGGCTGCTGCTAACGCCGCCGCGGGAAATCTCGAAGCAGCACAAGCAGCGCTCGATGAAATGCACGTCGCTGGCGGAGCGGCGCTACGTTTCTCCATATCACCTGGCGCTCGTGAACAGCGCTCTCGGTCGCCACGAAGAAGCACTCGACCTGCTCGAGAAAGGCTTATGAAACCGGCGACGCAAAGGTGCTTTGGATGGGAGTCGATCCCGAGCTCGATCCACTTCACGGGCATCCGCGTTTCAACGACCTGCTGCGCAAGCTGGACCACCGTCTCGCAGCTCTGCCCATGATTGCCGGTCAGTTGCGAGAGGATCAGGAATCGATCGCGGTGCTGCCTTTCAGGATTCTCGGTCCACCGGGAGAAAACACCGGCGACGAATATCTCGGCATCGGACTGACTGATGCGCTCATTACTCGGCTGAGCAACGTGCGGCGTCTGGTCGTGCGTCCAACCAGCAGCGTGCTGCGTTATCACGGCGCCGCGATCGATCCACTCATCGCCGGACGCGATCTCGGCATCGACTACGTTGTCGACGGCAGTCTCAGACGCGTCGGCAATCGACATTCGCGTCACGGCGCAACTGCTCAGCGTCAGTGAAGGCGTAACGCGTTGGGCGGAACAGTTTGATGAAGACTCGACAGACGTTCTCCAGATCGAAGATTCGATTTCCGAGAAAGTCGCGTCGGCATTGCTGCCGCAGCTTACCGGCGACGAACAAGCGCCAGTTGTCGAAACGCGGCACTGATAGCTCCGAAGCTTTCGAGGCTTATCTGCGCGGTCGTTACTACTGGAATTCTTACACCGAAGCCGGTCTCGCAAAGGCGCTCGAGTGTTACAAGAAAGCGATCAAGCTCGGATCCGGATTACGCGCTCGCCTACACCGGCATCGCCGATTACTACAACTGGCTCGGCGTGTTTGGTATCCGGCCGTTTCGCAGAAACTTCAGCGGCCGCCAAACAGACAGCAGCGAAAGCAGTGGAACTGGATTCGACTTCCGCCGAAGCCTACAGCGCGCTCGGCTTCGCAACCGTTTGCCACGACTTCGACTGGGCCGTCGCGGAAGGCCAGCACCGTCGCGCGCTCGAGATCAATCCCAACTACGCCACCGGCCATCACTGGTACGCGTTTCACCTGACGATGGAAGGCCGCTTCGATGAGGGCATCGAGCAGATGCTGCGCACTCGCGAACTCGATCCGCTCTCGCCGAGCGTGCTGCAGGCACTCGGCTGGTGTTACTACCACGCGCGACGCTTTGATGAGTCGATCACGACTTTTCAAAACATGCTCGAGGCGGTTCCGGATTTTCCGTACGGCCTTATCACCTACTCCTGGGCGCTCAGACACACCGGCGAAATGGACAGCGCCGTCAAAGCTGCGGAAAAAGCATTGGAACTCTCGGGAGGCAGCCAGTTCTATCTTGCGGTCATGGGCGGCACCTATGCGGCCGCCGGACAGCAGAAAGAAGCGCGCGCCGTTCTGGAGCGATTGATGCAGATGTCGGTCCACAGTTACGTCTCGCCTTACCACCTCGCGTTGATTGCACCTGCATCTGGGTGAACGCGAGCGGGCTCTGGAATTGCTGTTGAACGCGCACGCGATCAGGGATGCATGGGTAGTGTGGTTGGGCGTCGAGCCGCAATTGGATCCACTGCGAGGCGAGCCGGCGTTTGAAGGAATTCTGCGCGACCTGCGACATCCCGCTCTCTATCGCAAGATCGAAGCCCGCTCCGTCGGCGCGTGCCAAAGAGACGAAAGACGGCGCCGCCGGCATTGCTCCGATAACAACGCGATATTGATCCCGACGCCGGAGACACAGGCGGGCGAGAACGAAGAAGCTCGTCAGCTCTACACTGCCGGACGTTACTACTCGACCCGACGAACCGCGGAAGGCTGCGCCAGGCGATCGAACGGCTCGAACGCGCAGTTGAACTCGATCCGGAGTTTGCGATTGCACACTCGGAACTTGCCGATTGCTACGCGATGCTCAACTGGTACGTCGAGCCACCGCCAGCCGGAGCCTGGGAACGCGCCAAAGCATCAGCCCTGCGCGCGGTTGAGGCTGATCCCAATTTGCCGGAGGCTCATGCTTCGCTAGGTTTTGTCAGGCTGCACTACGATCGCGACTGGATCGACGCTGAACGCGAGCTGCGAAAGGCGATACAACTGAAGCCCAGTAACCAGGTGGCGCATCGCTGGTACGCGTACAGTTTGTCAGCCATGGGCCGGCACGATGAGGCGTATGCCGAGATCGAACGCGCGCGCCAGATCTCGCCGCAGTCGCCAGTGATCGCAACCGCCGTCGCGAACGTACTGTTCCTCGCAGGCAAGTTTGATGAAGCTGTGACCCAGTGCCGGAAAGTCACTCGAACTCGATCCGGGCGCAGTTGCGGCCCACACGATCCTGCGTTGGGCTTACGAATTAAAAGGCATGCACAACGAAGCGATGGCCGCTTTTGAACAGGAACGAAGCTTTGCGGGCGACACGCCGACGACGCACGCCAAACGCGCTCACGTGCTTGCCGCAACCGGAAAACGTGACGAAGCAAAAGCGATTCTGAACTGAGATCATCGCGAAGCGTAACCAAAACTGGGTGACGGCGTATGAAATCGCGATCATCTACACGTGGCTCGACGATTTCGACAACGCATTTCGCTGGTTGGCCCAGGCTGAACGCGAGCATGCGGTTGGTTTTACGTTTGTGCGCGTCGATCCGCACCTGGCTGAAGCTGCGTACTGATCCACGTTTTGCAGATTTGATAAGAGAAACTGAGAAGACGATTCCCTAATCTGTGTAATCTGTGACTATATGAACCGTGAAAACTTAGACGCGTGGGTTCGTGAAGTTGTTGCGTGGCACTTCAATCCGGAAACCGGTTGTCCTTTCTGGCTCGACTTCGCCAAAAACCTTTCGTGGGATCCGCGCAAAGAGATCAAAACTTACGACGATCTTGCCCGTTTTGGTTTCTTCCAGGACGAGTGGTTGCGTGGTGGTCCGGTGCGTCGTTGGGTGCCGAAAGGTTACGCTGACCGCCCTGTCTACACGTTTGAAACCGGCGGCAGCACAGGCGTGCCGAAGTCGCGCATCAACATCGAAGATTTCCGGCTCGACTACGAAGCTTTCAGCGACACGCTGCCGGAAGAATTTTTTCCGCGCAATTCAGATTGGTTGTCGCTTGGGCCAACCGGTCCGCGTCGTTTGCGTCTGGCTGTCGAGCACCTGGCCCAATATCGTGGTGGGATCTGTTTCATGGTCGACCTCGATCCGCGTTGGGTCATAAAGCTGCTCAAGATGGGCCAACCGAAGATGGCCGAGCAGTACAAGCAGCACGTAGTCGAACAGGGTCTCACGCTGTTGCGCGCGCACGATAACATTCGTTGCCTGTTCACGACTCCCAAACTGCTGGAAGCGCTTTGTGAAAAAGTTTCGCTCAAGAAGATGGGCATCACGGGCGTGTTTTGTGGTGGTACGGAGATGACGCCGCAGTTTCATCGCTTCGCGGTTGAAGAGTTGATCGAAGGCGCTTACTTCGCGCCGACCTATGGCAACACGCTGATGGGTCTGGCAGTTCATAAACCGCGCCAGCCGGAAGACAACTACGCGATCATTTACTATCCGCCGCTGCCGCGCGCGATGGTTGAGGTTGTTGATCCTGATCAGCCGGACAGAGTGGTTGAGTATGGTGAGACGGGCCGCGTTCGTCTAACGACCTTACAAAAGAGTTCTTCATGCCACGTTTTCTGGAACGCGACGAAGCAGAGCGCGAACCGCCGTGCGATCAATATCCGTGGGACGGCGTCCGCAACGTCCGCCCCTTCTCCAGGTTTCAAACCTAGCGTCGTCGAAGGCGTGTATTGATTGCTGATTTGTTCTCTTCTCGTGCAACCTCTGTTCTCTGTGTCTCTGTGGTTATAGGAATGCGAGATACAACAACCACAGAGACACAGAGAACACAGAGGCTGCACAGAGAAGCCATTTACCTAGTATGAAATCTATATTGCACATACCGATCCTGCGCCAGGGCAATCAATACCAGAGTCTCGACGTCGCTCGAGTCGCGCATCATCAAACTCGCGAGCCTTTCGTCGACGTCAGCCAGGCCAATGCCGGGCTCATCCGCCGCGACCTTGGCCGGCAGGAGATCGCCCGCACGAGTCTGCAACGTTTCTCGACGCGAGAGCTCGTCAATATCTGTTCTCAAGCCGCCGATTACTTCGTTAACGACTCTTTGTCTCTTGGTGATTCGTCGCAATCTCCTGACGACTACGTAAAGCAAGTCTCCGCAACAACCGGTCTTCCCTACGTTCTCGCACGTCGCAACATGCTGAAGATCAAGAGCATGCTTGCGAACATGGAAAGCGTGCTCAATGGACTGACACGAAATCTCGATTGGGAACTTCTCGATCGCGGCTTCGGCGAATTCGAAGGTCGGTCGCTGAGTTTCTTTCCACGCACACAATCACTGGGCGCAGTGCTGCCAAACAATTCACCGGGAGTTCATTCGCTCTGGATTCCCGCAATCCCGCTTCGCATTCCCCTCGTGCTCAAACCCGGCAGCGCCGAACCGTGGACGCCATATCGCATCATTCAGTCCTTAATTAAAGCCGGCGCGCCGCGCGAAGCGTTTAGTTTTTATCCGACCGACCACGCCGGCGCCGGAGAGATTCTCCGGAGTTGCGGCCGTTCGCTGTTGTTTGGCGATTCATCGACCACCGGCATGTGGGAAAACGATCCGCGAGTTGAGATACACGGACCTGGCTACAGCAAGATCATCATCGGCGAAGACTGCGTCGACAACTGGGAGCAATATCTCGACGTGATGATCGCTTCCATAGCTGACAACGGCGGCCGTTCCTGCGTCAACGCTTCCGCCGTTTGGGCGCCCGCACACGTCGAAGAGATCAGCGAAGCACTGGCGAAGAGACTGGCCCAGTTCGCGCCGCGCGCCGCTGATGACGAAAACGCTCAGCTCGCACCCTTTGTCGATCCGCGGATCGCTGAACGCATCAACGCGATGATCGATCAGGGCTTGACCGAGCCGGGCGCGCGTGACGTCACCGCCGCATATCGCGATAGCGAACGGCTCGTCAACTGGAACAACTGTTCGTACCTGCTCCCCACCGTGCTCCTTTGCGAACCGGATCATCCATTCGCGATGAAGGAGTTTCTGTTTCCTTTCGCCAGTGTCGTGAAAGTCGATCAAGAACAAGATCTCGACGCAGCTTGGACCAACTCTGGTAGTAACCGCGATCACGAAAGATCCGAAACTGATTCAGACGCTGGTCGCTTCTCCGCGTATCGACCGTCTCAACATCGGCGCGATGCCTACGAACCAGGTGAGCTGGGATCAACCTCACGAAGGCAATCTCTTCGAACATCTTTACGCACGCCGCGCATTCCAGCAGCGCGGTCGCCGTCTGAGGACTTGAGATTGAGAATTCTTTATCTCACAGGCGGCGCGGGACGGATGTATTGCGGCAGTTGTCTGCGCGACAACGCGATGGCGACCGAGTTAATGGCTCGCGGCCACGACGTGATACTCCTGCCCGTTTACACACCGACGTTCACCGATGAACCAAACGTCAGTCGCGATCACGTTGTTTTAGGCGGCATCAGTGCCTACCTCGAACAGTACGTTCCATTGTTTCGCAAAACGCCGCGCTGGCTCGATCGTTTGTGGGACTCGAAAACGGTTTTGAGTCTTGCGTCACGGCGATCGATCTCGACAAATCCAAAGATGTTGGGCGAGATGACTGTTTCAGTGCTGAAGGGCGAAGACGGATTTCAGCGCAAGGAGATCGATAAGTTTGTCGATTGGATGAGGGAGCAGGCGCCGCCTGATGTCATCAATCTTCCTTACTCTTTGCTGATCGGTATGGCTGCGCCGCTCAAACAAACGCTCAACGTGCCGGTAGTTTGTACGCTTCAGGGTGAAGATCTTTTTCTCGACGGTCTGCAGGAACCGTATCGCACGCAGGCGCTCGATCTTATTCGCGACCAGATCGAACACGTCGATTTGTTTATCTCCGTGAGCGAGTATTACGCGCGCTTCATGCCTGGCTATCTCGGCATCCCGGCTGAAAAGATTCGTGTGGTGCCTTTGGGAATCAATCCGAAGGGCTTCGATTTGCGCGAGCCTGATCGCGGCGGTCCATTCACGGTTGGATTTCTCGCGCGCGTGGCGCCGGAAAAGGGACTGCACGTGCTGGCCGAGGCCTACATCACTGCCCGTCAGTCTGGAGAGTTGCCCGAAGCGCGACTCGAAGTGGCAGGTTACATGGCGCCGGATTGCAAACCTTATCTCGCAGAATATTCAGAAGCGACTTGAAAGATGCCGGACTTGAGGGCGAGTTTCATTATCGCGGCGTGTTGGATCGGGCTGAGAAGATCGCGTTTCTTCAAAGTCTCGACCTGATGTCTGTGCCTGCCACTTACGACGAACCGAAAGGCGTCTCACTGCTGGAAGCGATGGCCTGCGGCGTTCCCGTGGTCCAACCGCGGCGCGGCGCGTTTACTGAAATCGTGGAGAACACCGGAGGCGGATTGCTGGTCGAGCCTGACGATCAGCAGAGCCTTGCCGGCGGGATTCTGAAGATTGCCAAAAACAAGTCGCTGGCGGAAGAGCTGAGCGCGAACGGCTTCCGTGGCGCGCGCGAGCACTACACGCGCCGCGCACATGGCTGATAGAGTGCTTGAAGCGTACGAGAGTGTGATATGTCCAACTCCTTCAATCCCGGCGATGATCTGATCTTTCAACTCGAAAGCGGGTTTGGACTGCTTCGACTGCTGGCCGTCGAAGGTGAAGGATCGTCGACCGTCTGGCACCTGATGGCTTACGACGACTTTTTCCCTGGTGTCGAAGCGGCTGAGGTTGCATTAGCCGGGCCAACACCATTGCCGGTGCGCAAATCGCACATGGCCCTGACGAATCGCGCCTTCGAACGCACGCCGGTCGCGCGACTCGGCAACCGCCCTGTCACTCAGGATGAGCTAGTCGCCTACAACGCCTGGCTCAATAGCGATCGACCCGTCTCCGATCGCTCAGCACTACTAATGCTCGGAGTTCGTTAGTAAATCCGTAAATCATCCGTGCTAATCCGCGTTCTATTTTTGTTAGCTGTTTTCGCGTCGCCGGCGTTCGCCATTCGTGTCGAGCGTCTGATCGACAAGTGGCGTCCCGAGCACTACCTCGTCAACCTCACCCTTAACGAGGGGCTATCCGAAATCACTTCCGCGAGCGCGCGAATCAATGTCGTCGATCGTCAAACAAACCAACGAGATCGATCTCGACTTTGGAGAAATGACAACCGACAAAGTCACGCTCGACTCGAAATCACTTTCGTTCACGCACAAGAACGGCAAATTGCAAGTTGACTTTACCCGGCCTGGCGACTCCGGGAACACGTTTGACATCTGACGGTCGATTACCACGGCAAACCGAAAGACGGATTGATTCTCACCAACGACAAAGACGGCAAACCATCGGCAGTCGGCGACAACTGGCCTAATCGAGTCCATCACTGGATTCCGACGTTGGACCATCCATCCGCAAAGGCGACGATCACATTCAACATCACTGCGCCCGCGCGCGAAGAGGTTGTCGCCAACGGCCGGTTGGACCATGTTGAGACAACCGCTACCGGTCAACGAACCTGGACCTTCTCGGAAGGTGTTCCGATTCCGCCGTATTGCATGATCATCGCGGTGGGCCAGTTTGCGCGCGTTGAGCCCGCTCAATCTTCAGTCACGCCGGTTTCATACTACGTGACACAGTCAGAGAAAGACCTTGCGCTAAAAGGGTTCGCGCCCACAATTCCGTCGCTGGAGTTCTTCAGTCAAACCATCGCGCCTTATCCATATGAGAAACTCGCAATGATTGTCGGCGCGACTAGCTTCGGCGGCATGGAAAACTCGAGCGCGATTGTCTTCACCGCAAGTTTGTTGACGCGGCCAAGCCGGCGGGCATGAGCAAAACGTACGGGATACCGGCTGGAAATGTAAGTTTGATAGCACACGAGATCGCGCATCAATGGTTCGGTGATTCTGTTACCGAGTCAACCTGGGCCGATTTATGGCTGAGCGAAGGGTTCGCGGTTTACTTCGCGGGATTTGTTTGTCCGGCGTTTCGAAGGCGAAAGTGTTTTTCAAACGTACATGAATCAGGCCGCCGCAAATGTGTTTGCATACGAAAAGAAAAAGTTAACGCCCATCCATGATCGCGAAACGGAAGACTTGATGGATCTACTCAACGCCCTCAACTATCAAAAAGGCGCGTGGGTGCTGCACATGTTGCGCGCGCGACTGGGCGATGACGTATTTTTTCGAGGCATACAGCGTTACTATGAAGCGCACAAAAACTCTGTCGCCAGTACTGAAGATCTGCGAGCGGCGCTGGAGAAGTCGTCGGGCAAGGATTTGCGCGCCTTTTTCGCACGCTGGATCTACGACAGCGGTCACCCGCAATACGAGCTGAGCTGGCGGTGGCTGCGAAACAGGGAGCTGCGCCTCGAGCTCAAACAAGTCCAACCCGGCAACGCTTTTCTGGATCCGGTACACGTCACCATCACCACCACTTCCGGCAAACGAGACCTCACTCTCAAACCCACCGGAAAACAATTAATCGAAACGCTTCGCCTAAACGAAAAACCTCTACGCATCGACCTCGATCCGCTCAACGTCCTGCTCGACGAGTCAACCGTGAAGGGTATTTGACACCTTGCCTTCCCTTCCCTATCATCCATCTCCGTCGGGGCGTGGCTCAGCCTGGTAGAGCGCACGGTTCGGGACCGTGAGGTCGGAGGTTCGAATCCTCTCGCCCCGACCAAAAACCTTAGCAAAAACAAACAAAAGGCCGCTCTCGCGAGTGGCCTTTAGTCGTTTGTGCCGTTTTTTGTGCCAAACGGTTTTTTAGTTGACTAATTCTGCTGTTGCCGTCTGAGGTTTCAGGAACGCAGGTTCGAGTACAGCAGCGGCAGCGTTAAGCGCTTGGCGGCGGATATGAGAGTAGTGCTTGATCATCTCAGGCGAGATATGTCCGACTTGGGCCATGATGGTTTGATCCGGCAAGCCTGCCTCTGCCATGACAGTGATCGCTGTATGCCGTAGGTCGTGAAAGCGAACGGTCAACAGGTTCGGATAGATAACCTCGCCTTCATCGCTTGTGGCTGCTTTATGCCGCATTGAACGCCATGCAGAGCGCCATCCTTTGGCCGGACTCGAAGGGTCAGTGCTTGACCGTTGCCGGGAATAGAGTAGTGCTCGGGTCTTGCATGGTCTGCCACGATTGCCTTTGCCCGTAGCACTGCAAGTGATTCTTTGCATACCGAGTTAAGTGTTGGCGCTCGCCATCCTGCCGGGGTCTTACTGTGCCGTATGTCAAGCACTCCCGCAGCGAAGTCAACGTCTTTCCATTGCAACGCTTTTATCTCGCAGCCGCGCATACCACAGAACGCCCCTAGCACGCCCGCAGTGAAGGCGTTAAGCCAGTCTGAGCGGCTTTGCGCTACGTCGAACAGTCTCGCCTGCTCTTCAGAAGTAAGCGCTTGTCCTACGGGCGGCTTATGGTTGCGAATGGTCTTGTAATCTTCAAAGCGATACCAAAGTTTCGCGTGCTTCAGGAGTTGACGGAGCACGCTGATTTCGCCGTTGACGGTTTTCGGTGCTTTACCTTGCTCAAGGCGGGCGTTCTGATAGACCGAGACATGTGCGAGCGTGATCTCTTTCAGTTTGATTTTGAGGTGCTTTGACAGCGCGGCGGTGCTTTCTCGCCAGTAAGCAACCATACGCGGGCTGACTTGGGCCTTTCGCTCGATGATATAGGCTTGCATCGCGGTGGGAATATCCATTGATCCGAAAGACTTGCCGCGCTTTGCTATGTCCGGCGCTTTGATCTTTAGTTGGTCTATGCGTTTGTGCATCAACTCGCCCGCTTCGCCCCGGTCACGAGTCCCTAGCGGCTCACGATAGCGGACGCCATCTATCCTCACGTCCATCCAAAAGGCACCTGTTTTTTTGTTTGGTCTGCGGTAAAGGTGATACTTCATTTTCTGCGATCCTTTCTACGTTTGGCGGGGTTGCGAGGTGTGCTAAGGCCCAACATCTTTCTACGTTTGGCCATGATCACCGGGACGCCAGCTTCTAAACACTCGCGGCAGTAGCGTCCCTGTCCTTTCTTGGGTCGGCGCTTTCTACCGTCCTTAAGCTGCCGATTAGGGGTAGCGTCAAAGAATTTGCGACAGCCGGTACAGGCGACGATGACATACTCGCCTCCGTTTTCGAGGAGTTGGACCGCTAATGCGCCAAATAGTCCGCCGCCTGCGAGCTCCAAAGTGAAATCGATCTTCCATTCCGCGTGTGGGCGCACATTTCCAAGCTCCAGCCATCGGTTAACAAACCAAGCAATCATGCGCTTTTCTATCGTGAATGTAGTTCGTGAAGATGATCCCCATTTAAACCAGCCGTTATCTATCAGCGCTTGCCAATCCCTCGTGTCTCCTCGATTGCCATCGTCAAGCTGCCGACTAATGTTGACGATCGCCATCGCTATCCTTGCCCATCTCCGCCACTCCGAGACAGGCTCACCCACCGCTTTATGATCCGAGCTCACTATTACAACTCCGCCAGGGGGTACGAGCGGCACGAGGGGTTCCGCTTCAAAAGGATCACAATGCAGATTGTGACTCACAGGTTCGCGATGTTGTTTGCAGAGGTTGAGAACTCCCCAACGCTGAGCGTACTTCAATATCTCACGGTCGGATGCGTTACCAAGCTGAAGGAACTGGACGAAGGTTTCAACGCTCGGCTTTACTCGATCCCAATCCGTAACTGGCTGCCAAAAGAGTCTGCCTTCTTTCAGACGAATAGTCGCAGGCTTGAAATATTCGCCAACCGACAACTTCCGCTTCGGTTCTTCGTAATCTAGTAGAAGCATAAATAAAGTATAAATAAAACGTAGTCCTTTGTCTATGTAATTCTTAATATGGAGTACCACTGAGTAGTGAGAATCATTCGAGGGAGATTGATGTAATGAATACGCAAAGAGAACCGGAGCGACCGATTGCTAGGGGCATCCGCGAGACTGCACAAATTGTCGGCTTGTCTCCGAGCTTCATCCGCAAGGCAATCGATGCGGGAGATCTGCGATCCACGAGGATCGGTCGGCGCGTTCTCGTGAAGGATGTAGACCTTCAAGCGTGGATTAACACTCCGTCCGATTCACCTTCAAAGGACGGTCAGTGATAAGCGCTGAGGCGAACAACGGAAAGAATCAAAGCTCTTCTAGTGGAAGCTGCTTTCTTTAAGCGTTCCAAGCATGAGAGAGCAAATGGACCGACTGGTCTTCTACGGTAACGAAACCAGGCCCACCGCCAGCACAGCAAAAGATGGGTTCCTGTATGAAGCAGCGAGTCTCCCAGAAAATCACTGCTCCCTTTTTATAGGTGACGGCGGCACCTTCGGTAGCGGGTAAATTCAGTGGGAACGTAAGCGCCCATACGTAAGGCCCGCGCAGTTGCGACAATAACCTGAGCCTACATTTGAGCGATCCTCAGTTGTGGGCCTAGCCGGGCAATGGCGAGGGGACTCTATCCCGGTTGCAAAACGCGACCACACTTCAACAACTGAAGTCTTGGTAATCAGGGTGAATGCAGGAAGATAGTTACCTTTGCAGACTGCATCTTTAACAAGTAAATCGCGACGATCCGAAAAGTGCCTTTCCTCTTTGGAAAGGAAGCGGCTGTGCTAATAGCGGAAAACGATCTGCGGTCCCTTCTATTCTATAGTCGCGCAGAGATCAAAGTCCCCGTGTCTCTAATTATGCGTGACGCGATTCAAGCACTTAGCTTAGTGAGATCCACTTGCTGAAATGCCGCCCTCTCTTATCATGCCTTACGGCGATTTTATGTCCCATGTGTTCAAGGACGGGGAGATAGTTGCCTTTGGATGCTGTCGTGGCGAACTGGCGCTAGTGGCGGGTGTTACAAACAAAGGCAAGTCTACGTTAATGCGCGTAATAGCAATGTGCGCAGCGAGCGGACGCGGCTTGTCGCCGTTCGTGGCTGCCTCGTCAGAGGGTCTGCGCGTCATCTTAATGGATTACGAAGGTTCAGCTAGTCGGACTCAAGCCGACTTGCGAGTCATGGAGCAGAATTTAACTGAGAACGAGCGAGAATTACTGAAAAAGAATTTGTTTGTTTGCCATGCGCCGCGAGTCCCTGATGGCGAGCCCTTAACCCTCTCAGTTTCTACTCACATGGCCCATCTCAAAATTTTAGCGGCGCGTGTATCTCCAGACATCATCATCATCGACACAATGAGCGCCGCTTTTGCGCCAAAGTCTGAGAACGACAACGCAGAGATCAGCCGAATGATAATGAAACCGTTGATCGAGAAACTTGCCCGGCTGCTCAACTGCGTCGCTGTGATTGTGGGCCATATCGGCAAGGCTAGCCATGAAGAAGGCGCGGCTCGCGAGCCTGCACACAAGATGCGAGGTGGGTCTGCGTACGGGGATCGGGCGACAGCGATCTTCAACATCGAAGGAGATCCCGACAGCAACGATCGGATCAGAGTTATTTGCGCGAAGGAAAAGACTGGTAACGATTTTGAGATCACACTTGAACTGAATCGCACAACTCGCTGGCTGAGTTCTGTCGATGTTGAATCAACGCCCAAGCCCCCTAAAAGCGAGGATCTGGTTTTAGCTCTGCTCATTCGCTTATCTGGCGAAGTGAAGACCGCTGAAATAGTGAGGGCCCTCGCGAGACGGATGGGTAAGAGGACCGCGAAGCTCGCCCTTGAAACCCTGGCTAAGCGCGGACTCGCCCATTCGCCCCGGCGAGGCTACTGGAAAGCGGGTGAGTGGGAGGTCAGTGTTGATGCCGTCGAACCATCACACGAAAGTGCAAAAGTGCAGTAACGCTTAAGCCACTGCACGATTGCACGAACACCATGATGGCAACACACTGTAAAGAGAAAGTGCAAAGAGTGCAGTCTCTTATGCGAACTTGCACGATTGCACGAACGATAACCGCGCTGGGCTAAAGCTCTCTGACTGATTCAATAGCATTCCTTACTGGTCTATAATCCTCAGTGTCTCTGAGTGCTGCTCTGTTCTGGTTGACGATGTTTCAGCACTGCTAGTGCAACACCGTGGGTCGTCGATCCTCTATCCTTGCGAAAGTGGGTAATTTCTGTGTCTGCGTGGTTCTCTGATTTGGACGGTTTCTTTGGTCTGTGGTTGATCACTGGCAGGCGGGTGTTACGGGAGGCGTCCTCCCGATGCTGATCTTTTTCTTAGACAAGTTTGTAAAGAAATGGCGTTTAAGACCGCGAGTTTATGTTCTGATTTTTGTGGTCGGTTTTCTATTTATGGCTTTTTTTTCGGCATGGCGTGAACGGTTAAATGCAGCCCGCAAGGCTAACGAAGATAATGCCTCTCTTAGAACGCAACTTGAAACGGCTTTGCAGCAAAGCGAGCCAAAACTAGACGGGCATATTTACGCTGCATGGCTTTCAGAGCTTGACGAAAATTCCGTCGAGGTGCTTCTTCTTTTAACTGTAAGGAACCAAGGCGCTCCCAGTATAGCTCGGGGATGGCACCTAGCAGTTGTGGCTTTGGGAATGACCCAACCAAGCTACGGGCAACTTACACATTACGCCGGGGCGAAGGGAATGGTTTTTTATGAACCGGCTTGCAACTGCGACTATATCCTCGAGCAGAAGGCAGCTCTTTACCTGAGAGTACAGGAAGATCCAATACCAACCGGCGCGGAAAGAAGTGGCTATGTAACGTTCAAGCTTCCCGGTCTTAGGAAACAGATGATCGACAAACAGGGAACTAAATTTTCACTGAGCTTTTATGATGTTAGAGAAAATCGGCATGAAGCCTCGCTGATATATTCTGGTCCGCACCAACCGGGAATACCGATAATTCCGGGTGTTACCCTTCGGCCCCATGATGAAAGCAGATTCCGTGAATGAATTATAGGGGAGACCTAACCTCGGATTAAGGCTAAACGTAATCGGCAACAATGGCAGTCAAACTATCGAAACGCGTGGCTTGCATTGTCGAGAGTTAGTCGAACCTATTTTCCAGTTTGATCCCTTCACTGATTCATTAGCATTCCCTTGCTGGTCTATAATCTCTCCATGCCTCTCAGTATCGCTCTGTATCACTGAGTTGGCACACTCCCGGCACACCAAGCAGCCGGGGGAATTTGCTCCTGAGTTTTTTGCAAATGTTGGGTATGGAAGATCTCAGGCGGCGATTCTCTGAGCCTCCTCCTCTTGTAGTCCGTCTTTGAAACGCACGCCTTTGATCACTTGGGCCAGACGTGCCGCCCCTTTCAGTTTGCGCCAGCGTTGTTCCGCACTCTTCGTCAGCTTAAAGACCATCGCTAGGATGCCAGCGCGTGAGACGCAGCCGCGTGTTTTCGCAGTCCGCAACCGCACCGTGGCAAAGGTTGATTCGATCGGATTCGTGGTGCGGATGTGGATCCAGTGTTCGGCCGGAAAGTCATAAAACGTCAACAAGCTGTCGCGATCTTTTGCCAGACACTCCGCCGCCTTCGCATACTTCACTTCATAGCTAGTCAAAAAGTGATCGAAGGCTCCCTCCGCTGCGGCGCGACTCTCGGCCATCCAGATCTCGTGCAAGGCAGCCTTGGCTTTGGCTTGCTGACCTTTGGGCAGTTTGTTAAGCACGTTGGCCGTCTTATGCACCCAGCAACGTTGCGCGCGCGTGCTACCAAAGACTTGCGGCAACGCTTTCCAGAAGCCCAGGGCGCCATCACCGACCGCTAATTTCGGAGCGCTAGTCAGCCCGCGTTGTTTCAGATCCAGCAAGAGCTCTTTCCACGACTCGGCTGACTCACGGTAGCCATCGAGCATCGCCAGCAACTCTTTCTTACCGTCCGCAGTCGCGCCAATGATTACTAAAATGCACTGACTCGCGTCTTCCAGCCGCACCCCCGAAATGCACCCCGTCAACCCAGAGGTAGACGAAGTTCTTACCGTTCAAGTCCCGCCTGGTCCAGCGCTCGTACTCGCCTTTCCAGACCTCTTTCAGCCGGCTGATGGTGGCCGCCGAAAGCCCGCGCGCGTCTTTGCCTAACAAGGCCGCTAACGCTTCCGAGAAATCGCCCGTCGAGAGTCCCTTCAAGTACAACCAGGGCAGCAGCTCTTCTATGCTGCGCGTGCGGCGCAGGTAGGCTGGCAGGAGGTTTGATTGAAACTTGATCTCCCCGGCACGATCGCGCGCTCGCGGCGCCTTCACTGTCACCTCACCGATGCCGGTTTGAATCGTTCGCTGCGGCCGATAACCGTTGCGCACCACTCGTTGCCTTTCGTGCTCGTCCTTCAGCTCGCGATGCCGCGCCACAAACTCCGTCACCTCGGCTTCCACTGCTTGCTGCAACAACTCCCGCGCCCCGCTCCGCAGCACCTCAGTCAACGGGTCTCCTATGGGCAAGGCGATTCCTGGATTCCGATACTCAACTACGCTATCTTCTTTCACGGCGTATTCCTCCTTAGCAATAAGGTTGATGGTTCTTGAGAAAACTCATCAAGAATACGCCACCTATTTCATCCACTCATACCCAACTTTCAAACATAACTCTTTGCTCCTCTATCCTGTCCGAAAGTAGGAGATTGCCCCGGTGTCTCAAAGATCTGTCGCTCGTCACTGCTTTCTTCTTTCTTATTGCAGGCGTGCTTGTAACCCTCGGGGGTGAGGCAATCGTACATAGCAGGCATTACAGAAAGGGTTCTCTCATCGCGGCAATCGGTTTCGGTTCCTTTCTGTTTGGCTGGTACTGGAACGCGTTACGATCAAGACTTGGGGTGCGTTTTGTCACATTGTTGGAGAGTATGGCTTCTGATGCCCGTATCTGGCTTGCGTTAATCGCGTCGATAATACTTTATGGTATGGCCACAAACCTGATTGCGGCAATTAAGAGGAACAACTTGGAATCCATAGTTAAAGAGGACATTCCGGCTTTACATGCGGCAGTAAAGGCGTTTGTACTGCCTAGAAGTCTCTCCGTGCGTCAAGTGGCAGCTATCGCCGCAACCCTATCAAGTTACCCGCCATACAAAGTATCAGCACAAGTTCAAGAACGAGACACCGAGGCGTCAACCTTTTGGGCGGACCTACAAAGAGCCATAGAGCGAGGCGGGTGGTCTGTCGTGACTATCGATCACGTAAAAGAGCTACCGGAAGGATTGATGATTGAGAGCCACGAAACGATCCGAAGCGCACAGATTCCGCATGGCCCACATAATCCTAAGCCGTATGAGTTATTAACTCAGGCTCTTAATGAAGCCGCCATTACGTTTGATCAGACACGCAGCACTGGTATAGATGACAAGGTTAACGTGTTAACCATAAAAGTCGGCAAGCGAAGACGTGACGCGTTGCAACCGCACCTTAACCCGGATAGGTTTCTTAGCTAAAGTCGAACAGATCCGGGTCGTCGTCTACGAGATGCTTGGGCCAAGTCAGATCTTCACGCCAAGCTCGCGAAGTTTTTCTTCCTGCTTTGGGTTTGAGTGAAGCCATTTCAAAGATTCAGATCAAGATCATCGTCTACGATCTCATTCATCTCGACACCCGCAGCGCGAGCATAAGCAAGTACAATTTCAATAAAGGGGAACACTCCGGTCCCGTTCATACTTCGAGACGTTTTTATAAGTGAGTTTGATTTCCGCTAGTGCTGCAAGGCGCTCTGCCATTTCTCGTTGAGACAAGCCAAGCGCCTCACGAATCTGTAATAGCTTCTCTGCTAAGCGTTTTGGTCTGGGTCGTTTATGGCCCATGTTCGTAAGGAAAAGAGGCGCTACCGAACACCCACATTTCAGTAGCGCCCTTGAGGCGTCGCTTGGCCCCCTCACCAAGACCACGACGCCCCGGCCTCACACTCTGGGCTGATGCGTGAGGCTTACCGCAAAACTAGCGGCGTTATATCTGCCGCCAAAGTGAGTCGCAATGTATCTGGCGCTGCCGCAGTTTTGGGATTACTTGCAAAGACTTTCCAAGCTCAAAACACACTTCTACCAAGTCGCGGTGAGGCGACTGTCACGCCCATGATCATCCGCACTTGAGAACGCTTAGCGGTAAATCACGCTAATGATCGTCAGAACGATACTCGTGGCCGTTGATGTTGTGCTGGCGCTCGGTGTCGGGCTTGGTGCTGGCGCTGGAGCGCCAGTGGTGTCGATATGTCCGGCCAGCACGGAAATGGCCAGCGTGAGACTGAGGATCGTCACGGCGCATGTTTGTCGTAAGGTCTTCACTTTTGGGCCTCCTAAGCGAGTTGCAAAAAGTTTGCAAGCAAAAACCAGACAAGCATGATCGGTCTTAGAAAGCCTTGCAAGGCTCGGATGGACTACGTTAGATTTGCGTTTCGCTCTCTTTCCTTTCCATCAGTCGAAAAGCAGATTTGTTTATGTCCTTACGGGCCTCACTACTGCGCGAACTCGACAGCGCCGACCTTAGTGTGAATCGCCGCGCCGAACTGTGCTGCGACATAGCACGAGACTTCGAGAACAAAGGCGAATATGAGGAAGCGCGAAAGGCGCTGCGTGACTTCTGGCGGCGCATTGGGGAAGCGCCGAAAGTCGCAGGCTTGGAAGAAAGCACCGCCGCCGAATTGCTCTTACGTGCGGGAGTGCTCACCGGATATGTCGGCAGCAAAAATCAGATAGCGGACGCGCAGGAAAGCGCCAAAGACCTAATCACTCAAAGTCACACGATCTTTGAAGCGCGACGGAACCGGAAAAAGATCGCCGAAGCTCAAACCGAATTGGCTCTGATTTACTGGCGCACTGGCGAGAACAATGAGGCGCGTGACTGTCTGAATGAAGCTCTCACGCTGCTTAGTATCGACAGTGATCTAAAAGCAAAAGCGGTGATCCGACTTGCGGTCGTGGAGTTTCGTGCCGCACGTCACGAGAAAGCGTTGCGTATCCTCAGAAGACACGCACCACTATTCGATAAGATTCAGAATCACACGCTCAAAGGCTCCTACCATGACACTATCGGAAATGCGCTTGAAGATCTTTCCGTCATAAGGAAGCGGGCGGATTACGTTGACCGCGCTTTGATTGAATACGCTGCCGCCAGATTGCACTTCGAACAGGCCGGACACAAATTCTATCTAGCCGCTCTCGAAAACAATCTTGGAATGCTGTATTTCAGGATCAATCGTCGCGACGAAGCACACGAGCACCTGGATCGAGCACGGCGCATTTTCCAGAGCCTGAAAGAAGTTAGCTTAGTGGCGCAAGTTGATGAAACTCGCGCTCGTGTGTTTCTGCGACAAGGCCGCTTTGTTGAAGCCGAGCACGTAGCACGTTCGGCAGTTCGCAATCAGGAAAAAACCAACCGATACGGATTAGTAGCGGAAGCCCTTACAACGCACGGCAAGGCGTTAGCGCGACTCGAAAGATACGGCGCGGCACTCTCTGCGTTTCTACGTGCAATCGACCTTTACGAACACATTGACTGTATGAAGCGAGCGGCAGAAGTGGCGCTTGCACTGGTTTAAAGGAAATCGGTGGAAACCTTGCAGCGCCAGAACGCGGTCAACTGCTTTCCGGTCGTGCGTTGGTTCAAGATAAATTGGCACTGGAGCATCACGTAATCAAGCTCGCTTTGGAGCAAGCTAACGGCAGAGTAAGTGAAGCCGCACGACTCGCGGGAATGTCATGGCAGGGTTTAGCATACGCGCTCCGCACGAGGCACAAAGACTTGCAGAAGTATCGGACTCCCGTGCGTCACCGTAAACGGAGACAGTAACAAATGCTCACAGAGATCGATCCTCAACAACTTGCCGCCGTTCCCGAAACGCATCCCGGAAAAGTTGAAAACGATCCGCGAGCACTTGAAATTGACGCCGGATGAAATCGCGCCGATGGTTGGCGCACGAACAGGCGCGAAGATCCTCGCGTATGAGAACGACGAAGACGATCTACTTGTGACGGTGTTGTTTGGTTATGCCAAGCTCGCCGGATGCCCGATAGAGAATTTGATTTATGATGATCTGGAAGTCAGTATCCGAAACTTGCGTTTGGTCTACCATTTGAGATCTCTTTAAGGACAATTCGCAGAGCAACGATCTACTCTTGCGCCACATTACGAGTATGACCCCTTCAACGACACCACAAGTTCGCTGGCTGGACTTCTCTGGCGCACCGCCCATGCTAATACCTCTGAGTTTGGCGCATTCGTGGCGCGGCACGACTGACCCGGCGACTGGCGAGTATCGTCAGTTTGACCAGCATCATCCTGTCACAGACTACGACCGCGCATGTGCAGCCGCCTGGCCGGGCAGGAGCACTCTTAAGTTTATGGGGTCGCTCATCCTCATTCTCTACACCGAGTATGACCTTCACACTTGGGACAGCAGCCGACAGATTTTAGCTTGCGGCGGGTCGCTTCCGTCGGACGATGAGTTGCGTGGCGGGACGTGGACAGACCCGATTCGCTGGCGCGAGGAGCACACAGACTACTTGCTCATGAATCCGACAGTCGATGCCACCACATACGGTTTGCCGGACGATGAATTTATGCTCGTGCGTTTGCCGTCAGGCGTCTATACCATCGAGTATGCCGATGATGCATCTGACCATGTTGGCTGCTTTCATCGTTTCATTCGAGATGACCATGCTGCATAACCACGGGTTGCAGCAAGAATTCGACACGCTAAAGAGGGCTACGCCAAACTTGCAGGATGTTCGATAGACAATCTGATTAACGACGATCTTGAAGTTTCAGAGACTTAAGATTGGTTTCAAAACTCTTTGAGATTTCCTTGAGGACAATTAGCGAGCGCGGATCTAATCTGTGATCCATTGCTGGGTACTGAAGGGCCGATGCGAGTCGGTCCTTTGGTTTGTGGCGATTGACTCATCGCACTCCAAGCAACGCGACAGGCGCTCTCCCAAGTGACAAACTAGACCTACCGGAAAATTCAAGCCCAGAGAAAAAGAGGACAACTCCCATGTCCGCAACTCCCTATCTAAAAAACGCATGGGCCAACAAAGACGCAGACGGAAACTATTGGCTGTACATTCAGGGCGGTGATCTTCAAGCCATGTTCTGTCTTTCGCATAAGGAAGACGCAGACGAAGACTCGATACCACGGTGCGCCTTGGCTGCGTGGCTCTCAGATCAAGACAGCACAAACGGAAAGACTTGAGAGGTAATTGAGAAGTCTCTGAGGACTATTAGCCGAAGCGTGGTCTATGCTGCGCGTGTCGTTGGAAGTGAGGTAATTGAAAGGCCGATCTAAGTGTCAGCCTTTTGGTTTGAACGGCACAAACCCCGCATGCAACGGCGTCGGCCTGCTGGCAACGCTCTACCACAACCATTTTAGGCTAAGCCTTAATGCCGACAATGCCACTGACATGGTAGTAAGCCCCACCCCGCGTAAGAATCGCGGCTAGTGCACTTACGTCTTCAGCCGACAGATTCTTGAAATCTATGTCAGGAGGAGCATCGTTATCCATTTGCAGCGAGACCCTGCCTTGATGAGTTTTGGGGTCATATCCTATCCAGTAACCCCTGATGGGCCATTCCTGTTGAGTACTCATTGTTGCTTTCCCTCCCTGAGAGTAAGAAGTTGCGAAGAGCGAGCCGCTCTTATAGCACACGGTTTGGATAGTTTGAAATGGTTAGGAATACGAAGCAGGGCCAGTCACCGGTATCTTTGACGCTGGCATGAAACTCGTTAGCTGGAAAGTCGAACTCCCGGCAAAGGGGTACGTTACTCTGAGATTTGCAACACGGATCGTTTCAAGAGCAAGTCGGGATTTGCGCGAAGGCGCTCGATTGCCTCTTCAATCTCGCTATGCAGTTGTTCGACGTTGAAGTTCAGCCTATCCCGGAACTTTGGACGCTGCGCCTTGAGATAGAAAATAGCTGCTATAACGTCACCACCTAACGCACGCTGATAGATCACGTTCTCAACAGCATCAACCGCATTTTCAATCGCTTCATCCCAAAGCGATGCGAATGCGAGATCATCCTGTCGCCAGCGATAAGCAGTCCAGCGCGAGACTCCAGCCGCTTGTGCCGCATGGTAAACCGTGCCTTGAACCGTTAGGGCATCGATGAATCTCTTTTTTTGTCTGTCACGTCTGTCACACATCCGGTTTACTTCTCTGAGCCAAGAAACTGCAACAGGGCGTCCCGCGCCGCGTCAATACTCGATTTCGAGCCGCGAACGGCAAACATCGCGGTATTCTTCTCCTCCACTCGGACATTGTTTGTGGTAGCTGCAATCATATGATTGGCGTACCCGATTGCGCGGTATGCTTCTAGAATCGTCTGTTTCAAAGTGTCGTTTAGTGTCGCGATTGAGCCTTCCCTTATCGCTCTGTGGAACTGCTCATCATGAAAAGCGCAACCAACCGCAAGATGGTTATCAGAATGGTCTGCGACGACCGAGTTAAACTCAAGCTCATCAATTAGTGCTTGCAATGGGCCAACATCAGCATTTCGAGCGGCGTTGACAAATACCTCCGGTCTCGTTGCGCAAAATCTCTAACCACTGTTCTTTATGAACCCGCAATTCATTAGCCAGAAATTTCCGACCGCGTGGATGTTTATCATTATAGCTGTGGATTTCTGCATGGCATTCAAAACACACGGGTATAGCATTGTCGATTGTATTTGACCCTCCTTCGCTAGCGGGCACTATGTGATCCGTCTCCATTTTTACACCACAGTATCTGTGACAGACACAACACCTGCGATGGCATGCCGCTAGTAACTGACTAACTTCTTCACGTTGAAAGCCCATATACGGAACCCCTAAAGCGGAGAGTTTATCACGGTGACAAGTGCGTCAGTGGTTTGTCAGAAAAGTCAACGTTCGGATCTGCTACTTCGTAAGATTCACTTGCTGTCCTCCGTTTGCGGCTATATTGAATTGCAGTGCTGGCGTGTTGCTTGACAGTTTACGAATGCGAGCGAGGCTCCTCAACGCACACCTACCGCTAGGGATTTGTTGATCAGATATAAGCGGCCAATGCCGCTCGAGCCCGGATGTGCTCTTCAAATAGTCCGAAAGTCCCGCTAGGTCAGGAAACACCGAGAACATATTCAAGTTTGAGAGTTCGAGAAATTCGATTGCGGCAGGAATTGTCGTGGAGGAAATAATCACCTTCTTAATTGCCTGGGGAAACTTGTCCTCGATTGGGTCAATCTCATCGTGGTGAACGGTGAACATCCCTCGCTGAGCCAACATTCTGTCATTTAACAAAATTGGTTCAATGGCGATGGGGGCAGTTGCGGCAAAAGGGGAGTGATCCCAATAAATCTTCGTGTAGCCAAATTTGTCGTCATCTCGCGGAACTACAAAGATTTCCCTGATTCCGCTGATCTTATTTAGCGCAAGCGGGTTGAGAAGATATATGGCTGCGTCCTGATCAGAATGTTGACTCAGATTGTAAGTTGCAGCGAAAAACAATGCGATGCCAAACGTCTCCGACCAATCAAGCAAACGCGTTGGGACGCCGTGATGCTGCATTTCAAACAGCGTTTCCCATTCACTGTCACGTCGCTTCAAAATTCTGTCCGAAAACTTTCTAAAATTCGTGAAGAGCTGTTTTTCCTTATCTATTCCGTTCTTGTACCGAAGTAAACTCGCGAGCAAATAGAACTTTGAGTTAGCGTGGCCTCTGTACCACAGAATCTCTGGATTACCGAGATCGGATCTCGCCTGCTGTATGGCTTGAAGAAAATTTATCCACTCCGTGGATGTAATTCCACTCATAAAAATACCTCATCCTTTTCAAAGCTTCTGCAATGGTGCAAGGAACTTACTGGTCTCTTGGTTAGAGTTGGAAGCAAGGCCGGATTCAGCGCGAGTTTGCGAGGACGCAGAGGCTCGGGATCAGCCTTCGGTTAAGAGCGGCGGGAGATTATTCCTGTGCCGAAGAAAAGTCAACGTTGACGCGCCCTACTTCGTCAGGTTCACCTGCTGGACTCCACTCGTTGCGATGTTAGGATTCAACAGAAGTACACACTGCTTTCTAAATCCGCCCTCTATCGTAGACACCCTCGTTACTCCGCCCGAACAATAAATCTCTTTTGCGCCTAAAACAGACCGCAGAGAATTATTATCGCAGTTGGTATGAGTATTGCTGTTGGCATGTCTTAGATCCTCGTTTAGGCTAATCAGAGCGTCTCTTGTTAGCCTAACTTGGTAAACATGTGGAATGGCCAGCAGCCGGTGCTGGAATCATTTGGACCCACCCAAAGGAGTGAGACATGGCCACCAAAGCAGATACCAAAGATACGAAGAAGCATCTTGAGGCAATCCTGGGCCACAAGCTCAGTGACGATGAAGTTCAGCTTGTCCAATTCGTCTTCCCGGTTGCCTCACGCACCTTCACGTCTGATGAGAACACCTTCACGACCCTGCGGACTTTTTTGATCCCTCTTCCAAATCAATGTCGCCCGGCTCGTTTGCTGGACGTAAGCGGTTTAGCGACAACCGATAACAGCGGCAAGCGCGTGTTCCGGCTGAGCGAGTTCCTTTGCAACCCGACTCCCGAAACCCAGTTTCAACAGCCCATCAACGTCGTCGCAACGCCTCGATCTACCACGCCGTTCTTTCTTACGGTTACCCATTCTCTGGTGAATCCTAGCCCTTTCGGTACGGCGACGGATGTGCAGATCACGGTCTTTACGTGGGATGCCAACGGGGCAGCCGCACCGAATGTTACTTTTGACTGGCGCTGTCGCGTGGACATTCCGAACCTCGTTTTCTGAGCTGCGCCCTTGAAACCTAAGCCACCCGCAGCATAATAAGCGCTTGCAGTGGCATTCGACCGCTTCTCAGTCTGTCCGGCGTACACCTAAATCTCATGGCGAAAGAACCAATCACGATTGAAAACGAGAACGATGCCTCCCAAGGTGCTGGATGGTGCTGGATCTTGAGCGTCAAATTAACGATTTACATCCTGTAGGAACCTATTAGCATTTCCGCCATCGAGGATCTGTGGCTGGCTCCCATTGTTGGCCTGACTTTCCATCGTGAGTCCTCGCTCGGCGAGGCGACGGTTCACCTCTGCCTCGACATCCTCCTGCCAAGCGGCTTCAATACTGGCGTCTATAGAAGCAGTATCCTCTGCCGCAAGGCCCAACTTGATTCCCGTCGTTTCACTCTGCGCGTACTTGAGCCAGTCGAGCAAGTCCTTGTAGCTTACAAATCTGCCATCGATGTGAACCTTTTGCCTTACGACGCGCATTGCTATCCGCAGACGCTCAGCGCGGCTCGATATATCGATCATGCATGACAGGCGATCAACCTCCGCGGCGAATTCCGTTACACATAGCCAGTTGCAGATCGTCTTGCGACAGACTCCGATCGCCTCTGCAACTGCTTGCTGGCTTTGGCCTTCGCCGAGGGCGAGTGCGGCTTTCCTTCGTTTCGCGGACCAGCGAAAGTGTGTAGACATTGCGTAAGTATTCTTTCACTTTGGAAATCGTGAGGCAACAGAATTATCCGCGAATCGGCTTCGAGAAATGAGTAAACGGTTCGATTACTCCGCGCGTGCCTTTTTGTGTCGCCGTGTAAGCGGGAGGGGCGCGCCCAACTTACGCGCCTTTGCCGAGGAGCGCAGTCAATTCGGGTTGCGAGATTTGTCCTTTTACCAACCTATCGCGCAGCACGTGATCGAGCCGCGCACCGCCAATGTCAGCGGCCATGTACGAATACGCGCCGAGAATAATTCGGTCCGGATGAGTCAGGCTTAAGTGCAGGAAGTCAAAACGCGACCCTATCGCCTCTATAACCATCTGTAAGTTCTTCAGTGGGACTTGTCTACCTACGGCAATGACGCGTTGATCAGGCTTCACATCCCCAAAATAAAAGCCGATCCGGACTCCCGCTTCAGCCAATACTCTAAACTCGTTGGTATGAGGTAACTGGAAGGCCGATCTCGTTGTGTCGGCCTTTTGGTTTGCTAGTGATAAGTTCAGAACCTCATAGAGCACTACCTAATCGGCGGCGCGATTGATTGGTAAGGCGTCACTGGCTTCGATCGTCGATGCGTTGCATCTCGGTTCGCCATTCGGTTACATCCAACGTCACCAAGGCCTCGATACGTTTGGCAAAGTTCTTAAGGGCTTTTGGGGGATCGTTCTCCGAGTACTCTTTAGTCGCTTGCGCTTTATAAAGGTATTTCTCAACTTGCAGCATGTGATAAATATAGCCATACCGGATGAAGTTTTCCCGCCAACCATTGATGGCCAGTAAACCGGTTGCGATCGCGGCTACCGCCGAGAAGGCAGCGCCAACAATTTTCACATTGTCCCACGGCAAGAGGAGTATGACCGGTATTACAGCGGTCGAGACAAGCGCGACACCCTGAGCTAGAGTGCTCCGCTGGTGGTTCTTCTTCTTCCAATTTAGATACTGTTGTATCAAGCAATCGCAGCGGTCTAGGGAGATCTGACCTGGGGTCCTCCCCTCCTCTGACAGCTTAGAACAGTCCACGTTCTTCATTTGTGTTCTCCTAGCAGGAGCAGCAGTCTTTTCATGGGGGGAGTCTCCTAAAAGTGAAGTTTGGAAAGAACGCGAGGAACGCGCGGCTTATATCACAGCGGGATTATGCTTTGGAATAGCGAGACGGACAACCAACGGCCAAGCTGGATGGCCGCTAAGTTTCAGGAAATGGATTCAACCTTTGACGCGATGATCGTGGCTTAGCGCAACAAGCCCAACAAACCGGCGAGTCCATAAAGAAAATCACCTGCGCCGTAGAGAACTAGTCCATAGACAATAATTATGTAACCTCCAGTAGGTGAATAAAACGCCGCTGCCAGCGTGGCGATGCTAAAGGTCAGAGCGCCGAGAAAGATCGCGCCCCCTACCAACATGTGACGCGCATATCGGCGTCGCATATACCTCAAATTCTCTTGGTCTTGAGCGTCCGCCGCTAGTTGTGCTGTTGGGGCATCGATCGGCAACGAACAGAACCGACAGGTATTCGTGTCCGTGGCGATGAACTCGTGACAGCGTGGACATTGGAAAACACGAACTCGATGCATTTACGTATTCCTCTTTAGCAGGACCTAACAGTAGCGAGTTTCCGAGGACGCAAGTAGCTCGGGTTTTTGGCTCACCTACCCATCGAGTTATGACAAAAGCCAAGAAAACGTTTCAGGAACCGCGTAAAACGCGAAAAGCTGAAAACAGTTCTCACGCATGGTCCAATTCTTACCCCTCGGAACCGTGCGCTCGGTCGAGATTCAGATTATGTAGTTACTAAGGATAGTCGTGATTACCCAGAGCTAATGTTTCTGGTAGCCGAGTCAAGCATACGCCGAGGACGTTTGATCCCTCATCCGCGAATTGACGCAAGGAGTTTACTCATCGCGAGGTGCAGGTTGGCGTTCTACTCTGGCCACCGGCTCAGGCTGATCATCCAGAATTGCTTCGCGCACCGCGAGCCGGTCGGCAGCAGGTAATTGTCGATATTCTGCGATGACCGGATGAACAACGAGGTCGGTTTCGTCTTTCCCTGCGAATGCCAGCAAGATCAAGCCCGCGACGTAAAGTGTAAGCGTAAAGAAACAAATGTAGCCCGTGGCCGGGGCAAAGTTTGGCGCGTCAAGCGTGCCAAGCGAGACACCCTGTAACAGAGTGCCGGCGATACTTTTCAGCCATCCGCCTTCCGGAGTAAACAGACTCGCCAGCAGCATGTGCTTGAGAACGAAAGCTGTCCCAAAGAGTATTGCGAGGCTGCGCAAAAGCCTGCGCGGGTCAAACGAGGAGAACTGATTGTTCCAGAGCGTCCACAGAAAAAAGACCGAGAACAACCAGTGAAGCAACCCGCGCTCGGGCAGCACAGAATTGAAAGCCTGGGCCGATGCAAAAAAGAGTGTGATGAGCATCCAGATATGGACAACATTCGTCAGAGGCGGAAGTTCGTTTCCGACCCAGTGATGAATCCTAACTAGTCGACCGCGAATTAGGAGAAGCATCAATAGAACCCCTAGCAAGAGCGTGACCAGGGGCGGCGCGACGAAAATGAAGGTTTGGTTCTCGGTTCCTACGCGGAGCCCGCCCAGCAGCGTTACCGTCAGAAATAGCACTGGCAGCACAACATAGTCCACCATCTCGCGATTCCTGGAACGATTATTCACAGTCATCTACTTCAGAATCATTTGGTTCACAGTAGCTGGTAGCTTATTTCCTCGTGCGTAGCACTTTAAGTGGATTGACGTCGCTCCAGCTACGTTCGGTGCCTTGCTCTAATTCCGCCTTTAACTCCGCGGCGCTGTGCATGCGCAAGTTTGGATCGTCCACGATAAGCGGACTGGCTGATGACAGAGCAATGGCGCGATTAACTGTCTCCAAACCTTGCTTGAATAACTCCTGGTCGTAATAAAGACGGCCCCAACCTTCGCGGTAAAAGGAATAAGCGATATAGAACTGAGTCCGCGCATCGCCTTGCGCCGGATCTGCGCGCTGCCATTCGTCACGAGCCGCAAGGAACTGTTCCCGCCGGAAGAGATCAAGCGCGGAATTAAACTTTTCCTGGTTGACCTGATAAGTGCCGGCAGTAACTTCAGCCCTGGTCGCTACTTCCTTAAACGTTCGGGGTTCGGTGGCGTAGATCCAGACAATGAACACGGCGTAACCGAACGAGAACGCGAGGCCCGCGATTTGAATAATTTTGGATTGCATCCGTTTGCCCCGAAGCTAGGGAGCTTCCGGGTTGTGTCAATTGAGGGCAGCGAATGTGCTTCCGTCTTGTTGACGCTACGCTCCAAACCACTCGAACCGAAGGTTTCGACATCGCACTCACCCGCAAGTCTTCGTCTTTATTCAGGCAGTATAATCATCTGGCCTCGAGGACGCGACCGCGCTGCGGCCCGGCTGACTGCCAGGCTCTTTTCTCCTGTTGCAACGGTAAGCTTACATTAGTGCCATCAGACAAAACTCTTTCGCTTACTTCACAACCTGTTTGTCATGATTTGGGGAATAAAAAGCATGCGACAGCGGTATTCATTAGTAGCTCGCGACTGCACTCTATCGTTGATTGCAAGACGCGAACAAGCTCACGGATTTTTATAAAAGCAGTCTTACCGCATTTCGACGAATAAAACTTGGTGAATTACTGGTCTACCGCTGGACCGTGGTCTCGTCCGGCAGTGAAGGCAAGCGGCACAGTTGGCTCTTACGAATCGCGAGTACGCGGAGGTTCCAAGTTGAATTGTCAAAGAGCACCAGAACTGATCCATCCATACATTGATGAAGAGCTGGACCGACTTCAGGCATCAGAATTTGGCCAGCACGTGGACCAATGTAAAGACTGCAACCTCTTTTATCGGAATCAACTAGCCTTACGTTGCGCTCTCAAGCAGAACTCCCTCTACTACCGTGCGCCACAGGACTTGTTGAGGCAGGTTCGTTCAGCGCTGCGAGAAGAGGTCAACGCAGAGCCGAGCGTGGGTCTCGGCGAGCTCAGAAAAGGCGCTAACTCGCAGACGCTTTTTTGTTACGACAATTCGAAAGTATCGCCGCGAGACGCCTGCGAGCGCGAGCTAATCGCGACATCACTGTGCCGCTCGGAATCTGAATTACCTCGGCGATCTGTTTGTATGATAGTTCTTCAAATTCTCTCAGCACGATGACTTCGAGAAACTCCCGGGGCAGCCGCCGTAACGCGCTTCTCAGGATCTGCCGGTCGTTCTCCCGCAACAACAGTTGTTCAGGGTCAGAACTGTCTTCACTGTGCGGATGTTTGTCCTCATCAAGAAGGATCTCTTCTTCTGGTAATCGATTGTGCTTGAGCCAGGTGTAAAAGGTATTCCGGACAATGGCCAGTAACCACGGCCGCGCATCGCCGCCTTTAAATGAGTGGAAGTGGCGGAGAGCACGCAGGAACGATTCCTGAACAACATCCTCAGCATCTCGTTCGTTGCGCGTAAGCCAGCGGGCGAGATTGTATGCTGCATCGAGATGCGGCAGGACCGCTTCCTCAAAAACCGGAATTAAAGAATTCATAGGCGTTCTCCATTGCTGGCACTAGCCCTCGTCATCGTTGCATCGCTTGATCTGCTCAGCCACAAACAACGGTGCATTGATCGGATCGACACCGCGATTAATAAGACTTCTAAGCAGCGCGATTCCCTCGCAGTCGATGAAAGAAATATTTCTCAAATCAACAGTGAGCTTTAGACCTTCCTCCAGCACCGACTCAGCCGACTCTTTCAGTAGCCCAACCCACAGTCCTCCAACCCGCCCGTCCAATTGCAACGTTGTTTCCTGTTTCGACAAAACTGCCCTCGTAATCTTCAACATGCGTATCTCTCTTGAAAGTTTTCGCGAGTTGTTTCTCTCTGCTAAAAAATCAGGGGCTCCCGCTGCGTGGAAGGGGTGGAAAGCAAGGTCCACATCGATCTGAGCAGACCTTGCCGGTACGTAGCTTTACAGAAGCTTATGCGGCTCTCCGTAGATGAAGTCGTCCATCAACACGACGTCATTGGTAGCATCATCGTTGGGACCTGGTGCGACGTCGCCTGCCGTAATTCTCACGCTGGCGATTCTCGCGTCGTTAAACTTGATGGCTAGAAAAGAAAAGCCGGCCTTGCGCGGTGACGCTGGAACAAAACTGCTGAACAGTACGCGGCCATCGACGCCAAAAAACTGAATTAACGTGCTCGATCCGCGGTTGCCGCGTTTTGTCCCCGGCCCGCCGCCATCAGGTTGATCGACGTCGCTGAAGATCGCGCCAAAACCATTTACGGTTGCGCGAACAGTTCCATTTGAACCGGCAACAAAGAAAAATGTGTCCGTGATATTGCTGCCGACGGGACTGAAAAGGCGTAAATTGCTAAAGGCCTTAAACTCAGTTGGCATAAGTCGGATTAGCGAAAAGCGTTGCAAAGCCGCCTTGTGGTCCACCTGAAGCGGGTGCCTGTGAGAATCCAATTCCGGGTGTGATGAACTGAGCACCTCGGGTATTGAGAAATGTGTTGAATGGGTTTACTGGCGGCGTTGTGACGTCGGTTGGCGGTGCTCCATCCCAATTGATTTCCCGTCGACCGCCCGGGAGTTCCGCTAACGTGTTGCCGTTCGGATCGCCCAACGCATTGCGAAACTCGGTGACAGCACCCTGAATCGAAGCGATGTTTGGTCCGGCCGCCTGGAACACAGTCGGCGCCACAAAACCCGCCGGCGTGTTGGCATTTACTCCAATTGGTACCGATGAAGGCGGGTAGCTAAAATTGATTGACTCATGGCCTTCGACTTTTCCAGCCATGATCATGAAAGTGATGGCGAAGCCACAGCAGACCACCGCAAAAATACTCTTTAAGTTACTCATCCTAGATCTCCTTTTATGGGTAGTAATTTCAGTTATGAAGGGTGGGGATGAACTGTCTTTCTTTGGAATCTCTCGCCTTTGGCGTTGCATGAAGTACCGATCGAAGAACCGGGTCAGTAGCATCTGCGGTAGCAGGTGAATTCCGTGTTTGAACGGTGATCCACCCGCTGCCGCACGTGATACTGACCCGATTCTTCATGACGATGTCTTAGTGCAGTCGCCGTGCCGCAGGCGCTGTCAGTCGTCGTTGCGTTCAGTTATTAATACAAGTGTTGGAGGTGTGAGACTTGGACGTCGATACAAGACGCGAGACTAGTTTTCCTTAAGCGGAGTCTGTTTGGACCAGCTACCGTATTTGGTGGCGCAAGACACAGCACCCTCTGGGTGAGCTACGAAATGCGGTGGGCAGTGCGTTTGATCCCAAGTTTTTCCATCCGGTGTCTTAACGTGTTCGGATGCATGCCGAGCGTTTTGGCTGCACCATGAGCGCCCTCGATTACACCATTAGTTTCCTGTAACACGGCAAGGATGTGTTCGCGTTCAACCTCCTGCAAGGTTTTGAGCTGAGGTTGATCGTCATGAGTAACTTCCGGAATAACCAGAGACGCTGAGACATTTGTTAGATCGTTTTCCAACTCCAATACAGGTCCGTTACAAAGAATCAATGCGCGCTCGATGAGATTTTGGAGCTCGCGCACGTTTCCGGGCCAGGAGTAATGCGCGAGTTTTTCTGTCGCGGCGGTAGAGATACCATCTATTTTTTTGCCGAGGTTTCGCGCAAATCGAGTAAGAAAAAACGTCGCCAACTGAGGAATATCGGCGCTGCGTTCGCGCAGCGGCGGCACCTCCAGCGGAAAGACGTTCAAACGATAATAGAGGTCTGAACGAAAAGTGCCTTCGTTTATCGAGTCCTGGAGGTTGCGATTGGTGGCACAAATTATCCGCACGTCAACACGAATCGAGCGATTACTTCCAACGGGTTCAAACTCGCGTTCCTGAAGCACGCGCAACAGCTTGACCTGCGTGTCCAGCGGCAACTCACCGACTTCATCCAAAAAGATGGTTCCTCCGTCAGCAAGTTCAAAGCGACCGACACGTCGTTCGAAGGCACCGGTAAAAGCACCTTTCACATGACCGAAGAGTTCACTTTCAACTAGTCCCGCCGAGATCGCGCTACAGTTCACTTTTACTAAAGGACGGTCTTTTCGATTGCTGCGATCGTGAATGGCGCGTGCGATCAATTCCTTTCCTGTGCCTGTTTCTCCATAGATCAGTACGCTGGAGTCTGTGGGAGCGACCTGATCGACTTTCCGCAGCAGCTCGAGCAGGACCGGACTGTTGCCGACTATTTCCTCGAAGTTGTGTACGGTTCGAATCTCCTCCTGGAGGTACACGTTTTCTTTCTCGAGTCTTCCTTTGAGTGCCTTGATCTCTTCATACGATTTCATGTTTGCGATAGCTATTGCGATCTGATTGGCGACCTCGCGCAATAACTCGGCATCTTCCTGCGTGTATCGATTCTTCGCTTCACTCCAAAGGGTAAAGGTACCAATGCTCGTCCCCATCGCCACCAGTGGTACGACGCAATAGGATTGAATACCTTCTTCAACGAGTCGTTTTTCACCGAGCGACTTCTGTTCCTGGTTTGGAACGTCCCCGCGAGTCATTACCTCCTGGTGCTCGAGGACCCATGCCGAAACCCGGCTCTCTGCCAACTGATATTCTTTCCCGACACGGAAGAACTCAGATTCAGTAGCGCTGCACATCGAAACAAGCTTTAAGCGTTTTCGATTCCGGCTGGTAAAACAGGAAGGCGGCGCGATCGAATGGGACCACACCCCGAATGGCTTCGTAGGCCGAAGCAAAAAGTGCTTCCTGGGTGAGATTGTTTATGATGGCGTTATTAATTTCGAGCAGCGTACACTTACGCTCCTCGCTCTTTCGTAGATCTTCTTCAGCACGCCGGCGATCAGTGATATCAAAAAACGTCACTACCGCGCCGACCGTTTGCCCATCCCGCAAGAGCGGGTGAGACCAATACTCAACCGGGAAACTCGTTCCGTCTTTTCTCCAAAAAATGTCATCGTCAACGTGGACGCCACGGTTTTCGCGGAAGCCCAGATAAATGGGACACTCCTCGATGGGAAAAGGCGTGCCGTCTCGTCGGGTGTGGTGTTCGAGCTCGTGCATGTTCTTGCCGAGCAAATCCTGTGGATCGTCGTATCCAAGCAACTGAACCGCCGTGGAGTTACAGTAGAGACAGGTCCCGTGTGAATCACAACCAAAAATCCCTTCAGCAGCGGAATTGAGGATGAGACGAGCACGCTCTTCGCTTAGTTCAAGAGCCTCTTCGGCTCGTTTTCGTTCCGTGATGTCTTCGGAGAGTGCGAGGACGTAGCGAGGTGTGTTTTCTGTGTGTGGTACAACCGAGACGTTGTTTCTCACCCAGACAAGAGTGCCGTCTTTCCGCCAATACTGTTTCTCAATTTGAAACTGGTCGCGTTTTCCTTCCAGCAGTTCAGTGAAGAGAGCCCAGTTATGTTCGCGGTAATCGGCATGAGTGATCTCGAGAAACGCGATGCCTTCAAATTCACTCTCAGAATAACCGAGCATTCTCTGAAGGGCGGCATTGGTAGCAAGCACGCGTCCATTCGCATCCGCAAGTGCAACGCCGATAGCGGAGTTATCAAAGACAGATCGCCACCGCAAAGCCTCGGTTCTCTCTCGCTGCGTGACGTCTTCCGAAGGAGAAGGGGTTTCTTTGGTTACGGCAGATGGTCCAGGCTGGCGCATACTACTCGTGGAACAGACTCTAAGGGTGTAAGGAGTTTGTTTCACGCGCAGTTGGAAGTCAAGACGAACCTTTCAATTAGAGAGGTAAGCGCACCGTTTGCTCGTATGCACCTCCCGCAACGAAGCGATAGTGCGCTTACCTTGAAGCTGGTTCGCCCCCGCAAGCCAGCCTCGTAATCCCCTGCCCTTCTGAGTTCTATACTGCAAGAGACGCAAAGTTATTCCCGAGAGAACGGAAATTAGTGTTAGGGATTCTCGAGCAAAGATGTAAACAGGAGCAGGAGCAGCAAGCAGGTGCAGGAAAGTAAGGTCCTGCTCCCTATCGCCGGAACCAAGCGCCAAAGGCGCGAAATATGAAAGCCAGGGGCAAGCGTGAAGCGCAGCGGAACGCGTCGCCCCTGGTAACGTGAGCAAAACCGACACCAGCCCTGAAAGGGCGAAATAGCAGATGATATTTCGGCCCTTCAGGCCTTACCTCGCGTGCATCACAACCAGGGGCGACGCGTTCCGCTGCGCTTCACGCTTGCCCCTGGCTCTCATATTCCGCGCCTTCGGCGCTCCAGCATGTGCCGCGCCTTCGGCGCTCCAGCATGTGCCGCGCCTTCGGCGCTCCGCAGTCCTGCTCAGCTTAGAAAACGTACCGAAGCTGAAACTGACCAATACGTCCGGCGTTGACGTTGCCGATATTCAGATTGCCGGTATTGAACCGGAAGTCGTTGAACGTAGGATCCGTCACATCGCCCGTTCCCGGAGCAAATTGCGGTGTGTTCAATGAGTTGAAGTAATCGAAACGGATCTCAAAACGATCCGCCTCCAACTTCGTGAAACCAAAATCGATCGATTTGGTCAAGCTCAAATCCAAACGGTTCTGTCTCGGTCCGCGCAGGATATTGCGACCGGCAAGACCACTGCGGATCGACTCACTCACCAGGAACCGAACATCCGAAGCATTGACTGGATTACCGTTAACGTCTGAGAAGCCGGTCGGCGAATTCACACCGGAGATAACATTTGAAAAACCGACCGAGTTCAGTGGCGCATTTGGATTGCTGATAGCAGGCCGATCATTAAACGCACTGCCATCGCCATTCAAATCTATTCCACCGACGAATGGCGACTGCGCATTCCCTGATTGCAACCGGTACGTGCCGGCAATCGAATAACCGCCGAGCAACGCTTGACCAAGTCCGTTTCTGATCGGACTCGGCACATCGTAGATGAACGTCGCCACGAAGCGGTGCGGTACGTCAAACGACGCCACGCTCCGGTCAACGTTACGATTAAATGGATCAGATCCAACACTGGTCCCACCAGTCGTCGTAAACACCTCACTGTTAACGTTGTCGATGGCCTTCGAGAACGTGTAAGCAAAGCGCAACAGCAAACCGTTGCTAAAGCCGCGATCGAGACGCGCCTGCAATGAGTTATAGCTGGAATCGGCGCCATTGGTGCGCGCGATCACGGAGCCGCGATTCGCAAACTGCCCTGATGAGCGTATCGAAACCGCCGATACCGGGATTCAATTGCTCGTTAATGAACAGACGCGTTCCACGCGAGCCTACATACGCAACATCCGCAATTAAATTGAACGGTAGTTCGCGTTGAATGCTGAAGTTGTAAACGTACGTCTGAGGATTCACGAGATCAGTGGGAATCGTATTGATGGTTGCGAACGGATCGGGAGTACCCGTTGTTGGCAAAGAGCCAACTCCGAACTTCGCGATACCACGCGGATCAGTCTCGGCCGGCAGGGAAGCGCCGAAGTTTGTTACCCCAAACGAATTTGGGACGGTCGCGGCCGTGTTCAGCAGAATGTTGTTGAAGAAAAAATCGTAGTTGACTGCAAAGCCACCACGCAAAACTGTCTTGCCGTCGCCGAACAAGGATTTGAAGAAGCGCGGTTGGTAAGCAAAACTGAACCGCGGCGCGAAGTTATTGTTATCGCGTCGTTGGCGAGCAACGGTCTCGACCGGTTGATCGAAACCTGCAAAAGCGGGAAAGGGAATCGAGTTGAATGGCGTGCCGTAATTCTCATAACGCAAGCCCAGGTTCAACGTCAGATTCTCCCTAACGCGCCAGGTATCGTTGATGAAGTAGTTCTGGTAGAAGGCGTTTGGGAAAATAACCGGGCTGCCAAACTGGATCGCAGCACCACCGCCGCCGCGCCCGGAAAATTGATCCACAAAATTTCCAAACGCGTTGAATCCGCCGCCCCCGGCAAAGGTCAAAACGCCGCGCGAGTTGAACGGAATCTCCTGCCGCGAACGCTGGATGTTCACGTCGCCGCCAAATCGCAGGGTGTGATTACCGACGGTGTACGAGAGAGTGTCCTGAATTTGATAATTATCGAAGAGACGTCCCTGGGGAAATCCCGCCGGCAGACCTACTGACGTTATTCCCTGGCCCAGACCAGCACCGGTAAAAGTAAACACTGGACCACTGGCTCCGACCGCTGGATCTCGTGGGGTAAACTGCGCACTCAAGCGGCCATAACCAAAGCGCACTTCATTCGTCAGACGCGGTGAAAAACTTCGTGTGTAGTTAAAAAGGAAATTCTGCACACGGCTCGGCACATCAACTTCAAATCCGGGGAAGGATCCATTAGGAAACTGGTTATTGAAAACTTGATCATCAAAAACGTAACGGAAGGCGAAACTGTCTTTCTGCGTTGGCGTCCAATCAACTCGCGAAAGAAATTGATGATCGTTAACCGGCTGACTGCTGCTTACGTTTGTTTCACCAAACTCAATGTCTGGCCGGCCGTTACCCAACGCCACGTTCGAAATCTCACGCTGACCACGGAGATTTCCGACGATGCTTAGATAACGATCGAGATTCGGATTCGCACCCGCGGGAAACAGCGTTCTCAGCGCATTGAATCCGGCTGCGGTCGGCACTCTTAGAGTTGCGTCGGTACTCGCTCGAAAACGATCGGCTTGATACGTTCCAAAGAAGAAAAGTTTATCTTTCTTGATTGGACCACCAAGCGAGAAGCCAAACGTGTTTTCAACGACTACTGGTTTTCGCGTGCCATCGGCTCGTTGGCTCGCGGTCAACGAATTCAGCCTGCTGTTATTGATCACGTCATACGCTGAACCATGAAAGCCGTTTGTTCCGCTGCGCGAGATGATGTTCACGACAGCGCCGCCGGCCCGGCCGAATTCAGCGGAATAGTCAGACTGCAACACCGTCACCTCGCTGTATCCTTCGCGAAGAATCGGGATATAGGATTGTCCGGCTATCGAGTTGTCGTTGTTATCAAGTCCATCAATCAACTGATTGTTAGCGCGTGGTCGCAGACCATTCACTGAAAACTCATTTCCCTGGACGAACCCGCCTGCCAGTGGACCAGGATCGATAACACCCGGAAGTGTGAAAACAATACTTGCCGGATTCAATGCCGGTGTCGGCAAGTCTGTGATCTCTCGCCGGCTGAGAGTGTTGACGCGGGCGCCATCCTGAGTTTGCAGAATGACTTCAGCACCAGCGGTGACGCTCACCACCTCGGATTGTGTACCTAATTCGAGTTGGAATGTAATCGACACGGTTTGGGAAGCACCGACAACGAACGTTATCTCTCACGGCCGTTTTGAAGCCGATCTGGCTCACCTCAACTTTGTAGGTTCCGGGATCAACCGCATCGAGGCGAAAGCTGCCATCGGATCCGGACACAGTCGTGCGAGTAACGCCGGTGCTTGTGTTGGTGATTTTCACGTCAGCGCCGGCGATAACGGCTTCGCTGGGATCGAAGACGTTGCCGACGACAAAACCTTTGCTGGTTTGAGCCAGGGCGCTAAAACCAACAGCTAGCAAAATAAAGACTACAGAAGTGATCCTCACAGTACTCTCCTTAAGAATTAGTTATTCCAGACGTGGCTTGATGTGACCCTCAATGGGCCACCCACGGTCATGATTCCTGAACGGTTAGGTTGAAATGGGGAGTTAGTCGCGCTTTGAGAGAATGCGGTTCCGCGTGCTGTCGATTGGTTAAGAGTTCTCGGACCCTCTGCCTGCGGGAGCGTTGCCTCAAAAGTTGAAAAGTCATTCTTGGATCTGGTCAGTACAGGGAACGGTAGCGACCTGGTGGTCAGCATCAGCCTGCGATATTCCTAACGATTTCGACTCCCATGGTCTGACCAGGTCGCTACTGCTCCCTGTACTGACCGATCCAAGTGCGATTCCTACTTTCGAGGCAAAGCCGCCTGCCGCAAGACTTATTGCAGCCCTCCGACGATTGTTACAGTCTCAAACGTAACGTTCTCAGCAACTCCTCCGGCCGAATTTCTCGCAAGTTGTTTTTGCACTTCACGCTCGCTTTTGGACTTCCGAAATTCTCTCCCCGTTGTTGCGCCCGCCGGCCACACCTGGAACAGAAAATACTGATCACCGTAACGATGAAAGACTAACAACGCTTTCTCGTTTGGGTGCGACCTGATAACGGCATTCGACAATCGAATCGCTTTCGAGCGGCCTTCGAGATCGTTGACGGACACGACGAGATCGCCAGCACCGTGTACGGTGCGACCGACCGAATATTCCCCCGCGGGCAGTTTCTTTTCGCTAATGTTGAAGTCGAATGGAATGTTGGCTCTGATTCTATTTTCCAGTGACTGGGCCTGTGTTGGTGCAATTGATGCTAACAGCACGATCGCACTCAGCAGGATGATCTTTGGTATTAAGCTTATAAGTTGTGTATTCATACTCTCTCCCTGTTGTGTATAGAACTGAAGGCCTGATGCCTCTGGCTATACATACCGCGAGAGAGGCTGGTTTATTCCGTGAGCGTTTTTGGTGTGCCAACATACCATCCCGGGAATAAACGTGAGGAGATCGTAGTATGATCGTTATGCTCAACGCTTCACTGGCTTTGCACAAGAGTCGAAGAGTGCTACTCGCGTTGTTTGAGCTTCTCTGCGATCTATGGCCTCTGCGACCTCTGCGTTAAAGTTAGCGGTGAGAAAATTTGACGCAGAGGACGCAAGGTGAAGAAATCGCAGCGAAGTCTCGAAGAGTTACGCAAGACTTCTTTTCATTCAGTCAGCTTCAGCCCCAGGAAAATCCACTGCCGTCCCCACTCCCGTATATTCGACGTTCTTACGGCAGCTAAGTCCACAACTCTTACCTGAACGCCAACAGTTCCACGAGGCACTCTTGTTTGGGGCAAGGTGCTAGCGTGCGTAGTGCGCCCCAAAATCATAAGGACGGTTAAGTATGAAATCGAAGATCGAGAAACAAATTGGTAAATTGGCGAGCGTGGTGTTGTTCGGCTTCATGCTGATTGCGCTCCCGGTTGGCACAGCGCAAGCAGGTTCAACCCGCAATAGTTTTGATGACGACAATAAGAACAAAGGGCGTTGTGGCGACAGCCAGCGTGGCCGCGCGAATGGCTTTGACAAACTTGAGGCCGTTGGCCTCACCGCAGATCAGAGATTGATCTGTTTCGACGAGGACGATCCCGAAGATGCCTACAACATCGGTAGCATTTTTGGTTTCAATACAGATACAAATCTAGTTGGAATCGACTTTCGCCCGGCCACGGGTGAGCTTTATGGCCTCGGCAATGCTGGAGGCATTTACACGTTGGACCTGAACACGGCACAAGCAACACTGAAGTCACGACTAAACGTAGTGTTGTCTGGGATCTCTTTCGGCGTAGACTTTAATCCTACAGTTGATCGTCTTCGCATCGTCAGCGGCAACGGACAGAACCTTCGCGCAAACGTCGACACAGGGGCGACGCTCGTTGACACACCACTAAATTACACGCTTGGTGTGGCTGCTTTGGGTATCACAAGCGTGGCTTACACCAACAACGACTCGGACCCCAACACTGCAACGACACTCTTCAACATTGACACTGCTCTCGATCAGGTAAATATTCAGGCGCCACCTAACGATGGAAGCCTGAACCTGACGGGCAAGCTGAATGTCGATACAGCAACGAGTGTGGGATTCGACATCCATAGCAGAATAAAAGATGGCACGACTGTCGACGTCCGAGCCCTCGCGTCATTGGTGACAGGCGGACAGACACGTCTCTACAGGATTCAGCTCTTCACCGGGCAGGCCTCTCTTCGAGGTACGTTCAGGTCGTTCAACCAAGTGATAGATATAGCGATTCCTCTTAATCAGTGAGAGGAGGACTCAAGTTTGATTGGTTGGGGAATTACCGAAACGCGCAGACATCTAACCTGCTAAGCTCGCGCGTCAATGAAGACGGGAGATCGCTGGCACAGCGCATCTCCCGTTTCGTTCTTAAGTCGAACTTGGATCGGTCAGTACAGGGAGCAGTAGCGACCTGGTCAAACCATTGGAGTCAAAAATCGTGAGGAAATATCGCATGCTGATCACTTACCAGGTCGCTACCGCTCCCTGTACTGACCCGATCTAGAATGATTTTCGACTCTTGAGGTAAAGCCACCTTAAATTTAAGAGGAGAAATTTCTGTGCGTATAAAGTTTATTCGATCTAATCGGTTTCCGATTCTACCGATGTTGTGTTTGCTCGGCGTTCAATTTGGAGCGGCGCAGACTCAGATTGCGAAAAAGAGTCCTATTGACAGCATCATTGAGAAAAAAATGAATGAATCAGGAATAGTTGGACTTGGGGCAGCGATAATCGTTAACAAGAAAGTAGTTTGGATTAAGGGATATGGATATGCTGACAAAGATAACAAAGTACCTTTTACACCAAATACAATCATGAATATTGGGCTCAATCAGTAAGACCTTTACTGGCGTTTCTTTGATGCGAGCAGTGGAAGACAAGAAGGTGTCACTCGATGAAGACATTAATAAATATCTGCCTTTCAAAGTGATCAATCCGTTTCTTCCAAATGAAAAGATTACATTGAGAAATCTAGCGACACACACGTCTGGAATTACGGACCGATCTCCCGTCTATGAAAGTGCATACCATTACGGTGGCGATTCTCCAGAACCTTTGGGAGAGTTTCTAAAAAACTATTTTGAACCCAATGGTAAGTACTACTCGAAGGATAATTTTTTGAACGTCAAGCCAGGGTCTCATCGAGAGTATTCGAACATTGCTGCTGCACTAGCTGGTTACATTGTTGAGATTACAACCGGTCAGAAATTAAATGAGTACAGTAAGCGGCATATTTTTAGACGATTGAAGATGCAGGATACAAGTTGGTTTTTGTCTGAGACTAAATTGGCAAAGCACTCAAAGCTTTACAGTAAACAAGGAGATATTACTAAGCCTATTCAGTTGTATGGTCTAACAACCTATCCTGAAGGAGGCGTGCGTACATCGGTCTCGGATTTATCGAAGTTCTTTATCTGTTTATTAAATGCAGGAGAATATCGAGGAGCAAGAATTCTAAAAATGCGATCAGTTGAGGAAATGCTAAAATTTCAATATACCGCGTTAAATAAACCTGAAAATATAGAACTAAACGAAATAAACTCCGGGATATTTTGGGCGACAAAGCGCAATGTACTCCGAATTGGGCATGCTGGAACCGACCCGGGAGTACGTACTGAGATGCTTTCTGATCTTTCGAAAGAAGTAGGAGTGATATTGTTTGTGAACACGGATATTTCTAACAGTGTTGGAGAGGATGATTTTAGATCGTTCTTCTCTATATCTGATGAACTTTGGAAGTACGCCCAGACCTTAAAGGAAGCTAAAACGACCAACCACTAACAGCAGTTGACGTGATTGCGCGTGTAAATATTCTGCTCGAAAACGCTGACTACGATAGCGCCAATCCGGCGCGGTGCATCAGGTCGGTGAAGCGCGGATCAGAGCGAAGGCAATCGAAAAGCGGCATGACCTTGAGGCAAGGTAATGAGTCACAGCGCTCCTCCTGAGTCTTCTCAAGACAAGCGAACACATGATCCAACTCGCCCAAGCCCGTGTATGCCAGCACCAAAGGAAAACTCCTGACAGGCCTGAGCTTCGCTAGTTCCTGCAACCGCTCGAGGAGCTTATGCGCTTCCCTGGAGTCACCCGAAATCGCGTAAGCGTGGGCGAGGAATCCGATCATCTCCGGCGTGTCACCTAGCAGGTCCATCGCTTGTTGAAGCGCGGAGAGCGCTTCCTCGTACATGCCTTTCTGCTCATAAGCAAGTCCCATAATCTTGTAGGCCACGCCGAAGGTTGGCTCAGTTTCCAGGATCGTGCGGCAGCATTTGAGCACTTCATCATACTGTCGTGCGAAGTAATGAATCCGGGCCACATTTACAGCGATGATCGGAGATAAAGGCTCCAATTCCTGAGCCTGCCGGATTTGAGCGAAGGCCTCATCAAATCTTCCTGACACAGCTAAATGCACGGCATACCATTGGTGGGCAGTAGCATAATTCGGATTTAACTCAATCGCGCGTTTGAACTCTTTCTCCGCCGTGGCCAAATCCCAGTCGTAAAGCATGGTGATTAATCCGAGCGAGGCGTGAGCTTCGCCCAAACTCTCATCCAGCTCAAGCGCCTTGAGCGCCGCCGCCTTCCCATTTCGATTAGAGATTTCAGACGCCAGCAGTCCGTACTCAGAAAGCATGATGTAGCAGTCCGCTAAACCGGCATAAGCTAGTGCATAGAGCGGGTCAAGGTTCAAAGCGTGCCGGAAGTATTCGAGTGCCTTTTTCAATCCGACTTCTGTTCGCTTGTTCCAGAAGAACCGGCCCTTGACGTAGAAGTTGTAGGCCGTAATAGCGGCCGCATCCTGTTCGTGCTCCTACCGTCAATGACGGGCCAGGCGCGGCTCTTCCGTTACATCTGCATTCTCCCCGTACACCTCGCGCACGCTGGCGACAAAGCGGTAGCCGCGTCGCGGCACGGTTTCGATGAATCGCTGCCCGCCTTCGCCCTCGCCCAACACTTTTCGGAGCGTAAAGACGTTTTGCCAAAGGTTGGATTCGTCCACGAAAGTGCCGGCCCAGACCTCATGCATGAATCTCTTCTTTTCCGCCAGTCGCCCGCTATGTTCGACGAGGACTCGTAAAGTCTCGAAGACTTTCCCAGGGAGCGGCACTGCAGTCCCGTCGCGCAGCAAACAGCGTTCGATCAAATCCAGTCGAAAATTGCCAAACTCGTAGCCCTGTGCGCGCGGTTTAGGAGTGTCGACTGGAGTGACCTCTGTTTGAGTCTTTTCCTGAGAAGTAATTGGGAGATTCTTAAGGACTTGCTGACTAACCCCGTGGTTCATAACTCATATCCTTGTGAAAAATTAGAGCCGCAGAAAACCATCAAACAAATACATAGTACGAAGAAAGTTGTTTGATCGGATTTCTCGCCGTGATAGCGCCGTCGAGCTTTGCCTCAAAGCACCGAAGGTGCGAAATATGGGAGCCAGGCAAGCGCTGAGCAAGCGAAGCGCATCGCCCCTGGATGGGTCACATGATTCAAGGAGCACTGAAAGTGCAAATACGATCGTAACTATTTCGCTTTTCAGAGCTTGAAGTCTTCTCATCAGGCACGTCGTCGCCAGTTGTCTGCTCATATTTCGCGCCTTTGGGCTGCAGATCTAAACACACGACTTAAGAACTCCTTGAGAACTAATTGAGCGTTTATTGAGAACTTCATGCATCCGCTTGGGTACCCGCAGTCCGTATTGATGTATGAAGCCGAGAGATGCTCGGATGAACATTCTTGAATCCGCATTCATCCAGCGACGACTTGACTACGGTGAACTGAATTAGAGAGCGGAGCAAATGAAACAAGTTTGGTCGTTGCTCAATAAACAGTAAGGAGTAGAGTTCAATGATTACAAGATTCAAAAGTCTGCAGCGTGCCGTTGCATTGCTGCTGCTGGCGCTCATGCCGGCCTCAGCCTTCGCATCAAGCCACATGGATGCGCCGTTAATTACCCTTGATCCGTCGGCCAACACAACCGACGTATATGCTTTCGTTGACGAAGACAACGGACAAAAGTCGCTGGTTGTCGCACTCGGTGTTTACCCACACCAGGAACCGGGCATCGGCCCCAATAAGTACAATTTCGACGACAATGTGCTCTACGAGATTCACGTCGCTACCGGCAACGACGTGGCAGCGGGGCGCGCGACCGTCAGCTATCAATTCCGCTTTACCACCAGGTTCAAAAACCAAAACACGATCCTCCAGTCGTACCTCGGCGTCGTTGAGAACGTGGATGACGCGAAGCAAAACCTGACGCAAACTTACACAGTTACGAAAGTAGACCATCGCACGAATCGCGAAACAGTGCTCGGCACCGGCGTGGTTCCACCCAACAATCAAGGGAACGCGACACCTTTCTACAATCAAGGCGACAACGGCGAGAACCCAGCGAAGGAAGGAGTCGCAACCTTTGCAGCGCTTGATCGCTATACACAACAGTCCATCTCGGAACTGAGTAACGGTTACGTTGCTTTCGCTGGCCAGCGTGATGACGGTTTCTACGCCGACATCCAATCGATTTTCGACCTTCTTAAACTTCGCAATCCAGGTAAAGACTCACAGGGTGGTTTCAACTTGCATCTGATGGCACTTGAAGTACCGATCGCGGAACTCGGAGGCGACCAGCAGATCGCTGGTGTTTACGCAACAACCAGCCGGCAATCAGTACGAGTGCTGAATGACAAACACGCGACTAAGAACAACGGACCATTCGTTCAGGTTGCGCGCCAGGGAAATCCGCTTTTCAACGAAGGCCTGGTGGCGATTGTCGATAAAGATCTCTACAGCCGGACGAGTCCGACCGTTGATCAGCAACTCTTCCGTAAGTACGCCGAGACAACCTGAGCTCGCGAGCTGATCAACGCTCTGGTCTTCAAGAGCACCCGTCGCTCCCGAAAACAACCGCACCGACATTGCCGGCATATACATCCCCGACGTAATCAAGGTTGATCTGTCAACGCCAGGTGTGCGTTTCGCTGGCGGCGGCAAAGATCATCCGACGAATCCCGACGATCCGGGCTTCTCGCGCTTGAGCATCTTCGGCGACGACGTACTGCAAAGCAACATTCAGGATCCGTTCAAGAACGGCGGTTTGATTCCCGGCGGTTGGCCCAACGGCAGGCGCTTCGGCGACGACGTTGTGGACATCGCCGTCATCGCCATAATCAACGACCTGCGCAATCCACCGCTCGATCCTAAGAAGATAATAATCGCGGGCGACGGTGTGAAGTTGAACGACATTTCGTTCAACAAGGTGTTCCCGTATGAAGCGACGCCGCAGAACGGGCGTAACCACAGTCATCCATAACCAGCGGCTGATCTGGGTCAAAAGGGCTTTGCACGAAAAGTCAAATTCTTAGCCTGCGAAGCTCGGCTTCTGCATGCGAGCCGGGCTCTGCCCCAGGTATCAGTCGCACCTGGTCGAGGCTCGCGATAGCGGGCGAAGCCTGGAAACGTTGACACTGTCGCTTTCACGGCTCGAACGATCCTTGATCTTGACATGGCGGCCCAGCTTTATGCTTACGCCTGCTCCGCAGCTAAGACTTAGTGACCTTCGTGCAAAGCTGGCACAGAGCATACGGAAACAGAAAGATGAGTAAGAAACTTTTTATGTTGAGTGCCGCGCTAGTTCTGGCGGTGGTGGTATCGCTCGCGGGCATGCAAGTGTTCTCGAAACGCGAAAGCAATTCATTTTCGACTTCGGCTATGCAACCGCTGCCGGCTCGGGCCACCGCTGCCGACCGTCAGATTCAGATAGCCGAGGCGAGGATCAAGAGTCTCCCTACTTCGCCAGACGGATACAACCTGCTGGCCGCCGCCTACATGCAGAAGGCTCGCGAAACAGGCGATTTCGGATTCAATGATCGAGCTGAAACTACCCTTAGCCGTTCGTTGGAGATCGCTCCTGACGATAGCTCCGCATTGATACTCCGATCGTCTCTTCTGCTCACTTACCACCGTTTCCGAGAGGCACTTAAGGAAGCAAAACGCGCGCAAGTGCCAGGTCGAGAAAGTGCGGACCTCTACGGCGTGATGACTGATGCGCTGGTCGAACTTGGTGACTACCCGGCAGCGGTCGAGGCCGCCCAGAAGATGATGGACTTGCGACCCGACTCCGCCGCTTATTCCCGCGCTTCATACCTTCGAGCGCTGCACGGAGACGGGGAGGGCGCGATTGAGGCGATGGTGGTTGCCGTCAAAGCGGCTAACCCGAGGAACCCTGAAAACGCAGGCTGGTATCGGGTCCATCTTGGTCTGAATCTCATGAACGCAGGGAAGCGAGCTGAAGGTGAGCGAGAGTTTGATACTGCGCTCGAAATGTTTCCTAACTATCACCTCGCACTCGCGGCAAAGGCTCGGGCACGTGTCGCCGCCGATGATTTCGACACTGCCATTCAATTCTACCGACAAGCACAGGAGCGCGTACCTCTACCTGAAGTCGTAATCGCGCTCGGCGACCTCTACTCCAAACTCGGGCGGGCAAATGAAGCGAAGCAGCAGTATGAACTCGTCGACTTCATCGAACGCCAAGCCGCCAGCAACACCACCTACTCACGTCAGCTGGCCCTCTTCTGGGCGGATCACAATATGAAACTTAATGAAGCCCTGGAAATCATGAGGCGGGAACGTGCTGCGCGCGCCGACATTTATACGTCGGACGCTCTCGCCTGGTGTCTCTTCAAGAAAGGACAACTTGCAGAAGCGAAGGAAGCGATCGAGCAGGCGATGAGACTCGGCACCCGCGACGCACGCATTCTCTACCATGCCGGGATGATTTACGACGGCCTCAATGACCGTCAGCGCGCGGTGAAGTATTTGAAGCTCGCCCTCGACGCAGACTTCTCGTTCGATGTCCTACAAGCTGACGCGGCCAAGCGAAAGCTCAGTGAACTAACGAAAAAGGGCTAACAGGAGCGTTCATGAAAAATCGCAACTGGCTTTCAGTTTGCAGAGGGCTGGCACTGTCAGTGCTAATTCCAGCGATCCTGGTTTTTAGTTCATCCGTTGCTTGCGCGCATCCGCTTGGGAATTTCAGCACCAACCACTTCGCGCACATCGAGGTAGGTGCAGACCGGATCAAACTGCGTTATGTGATCGATATGGCGGAGATTCCGACCTTCCAGGAGTTGCAGAGACTAACTGGAAATGGCGACTCCGCCCCGTCAACGGTTGAACTGGATGCGTATGCCGCGCGCGTCACCGAGCAGTACGCGGATGCATTGTTGCTCGTCATCGATGATGCACGTGTTCCCCTTCGCGTTCTCGAAACGCATGCGAAACTGCTGGCGGGTGCGGGTGGACTTCAGACGATGCGGCTCCAGTGCGACCTTGTTGGAACGATTCCGTCGAGCAGCTTTGAAGCCGTGCACCGCTTGCGATTCGAAGATCAGAACTATTCTGATCGCATTGGCTGGCGCGAACTGATTGTCTCGCCGCTTGCCGGCACTTCCATCTTCAACAGTTCCGCTTATGGCAACAGTATCACTGATGAGCTTAAGGCTTATCCAGGTGACATGCTCGCCGCGCCTCTGGATGAACGAACGATGGAGTTCTCCTTTACGCGCGGCGCGATTCCGGCTGGCGCGCAACCCTTGTTGGTCCGCAACGGTCGTCCCGCCCCCGGACCCACGCGTGATCCGCTGGTAGAGTTGATAGCCGTCCCGCAGCTCACTGTCGGTGTGGCGCTCTTTGGTCTTCTGATCGCTGTGCTCCTGGGAGGATTGCACGCGTTGTCTCCAGGTCATGGCAAGACCGTGGTCGGCGCATATCTGGTAGGTTCCCGAGGCACCGCTCGTCATGCGGCATTTCTGGGTTTGACCGTCACGATTACGCACACTGCGGGAGTGTTTGCTTTGGGAGTCGTGACGCTGCTCGCATCTCAATACGTCGTACCAGAGCAACTGTTTCCGGTGCTGAGTCTCCTGTCCGGAGCGATCGTCGTAACGATTGGGGCTAGTCTGCTGATTCGCAGAGTGCGCGCTGCAATTGGTTGGCATTCCCACGATCATGCTCACAACGGTGATACCCATGACGAACAGACGCATGGACACGATCACGATCATACTGGCGATCCGCGCATGCCACATTCACACGGAGGTCGATTCCACTCTCATCAACCACCCGGAGCCAATGGTTCGCCGGTGACCTGGCGCAGTCTTTTAGCGCTGGGCATCTCGGGAGGAATTCTTCCCTGTCCCTCGGCGCTGGTAGTCTTGTTGGCGGCGATCTCTCTTCATCGGGTCGGCTACGGTTTACTCCTGGTAATCGCCTTTAGTGCCGGACTCGCCGGTGTGCTTACCGCCGTGGGCCTGGTGTTTGTTTACGCAGGACGTTTACTGAAATCAACCGGTGGATTCGGCCGGCTGGCGCAAGTGCTTCCTGTTCTTAGCGCGCTGGTAATCACTTGTGCCGGTGTCGCAATCTGTTATCAGGCGCTGGACCAGGTTGGACTGAATATCAGCTCGCTAACTGTTCAGTTGCACAGCGTCGCTGCAAATGCCGAACCATCGTTCATCTCTGTGAGCGCGCTGGGCGTGCTCAGCCTCGGACTCGTTTACGGACTCAAGCACGCGACCGAGGTTGATCATATCGTGGCGATTTCGACAATCGTCAGCGAGCACCGAAAGCTGGCGCGAGCGGCAATCGTGGGTGGCTTGTGGGGAGTGGGACACACTGCCTCGCTGGTGATCGTTGGTGCCATCGTCCTCGCTTTGAGAATCGCGATTCCGGAGTTGGTCGCAAGCTGGCTGGAATTCGGAGTGGCATTGATGATCATTGGACTCGGCGTGGTGGCCTTCAGGCGCGCCTTCCGCAGTCGCGCAGACATTCATATTCATAAACATGATCATGGCGATCAGCGTCACGCGCACATACATTTTCACGAGGCTGCCCGCTCTGCTGATACCACTCAGCCTCACTCACACTCTGTTGCGCGTATTGGGCTCAAGCCCACATTGGTGGGGGCGATGCACGGGCTGGCAGGCTCTGGCGCGTTGACCTTGCTAGTGCTTACACAGATCCCCTCGTCAGCGCTGGGCCTGCTTTACCTTGGGGTCTTCGGCGCGGGTTCGATCGTTGGCATGCTGCTCATGTCGGGCACTCGTTGGGCTTCCCTTTGTACTCAGCTCGCGAAAGCTCAGTGGAATTCACTACCGCTTGCAAATGATCGCCGGCGCTTTAAGCATCGCGTTTGGAATCTGGTATGCCTAACGAGACCGGGTATAACGATGTGGGCATTTTATGAAATCATTAGCTCGGCTCGAAGGGATCTAATCGTCCACAGCTTCATGACCGCCCTTTGAGACGATCAAAAGCAACGTGCCATTAATTGAGAAGGGTGTTTCATCGATCGTGCCCGGCATCACGCAGCGATAGTCTCCAGCACCAAACTCCTCGCCACCAACATGAAAGTCACCTTCGATTACGAGACACTCTTCGAGTCCCAGATGGCGATGACTGGGTAGTTTAATGCCAGGCATCATTTTGATCAGTGTCGTCACCGTCCCGCGGCCTTCATCAGAAAAGAGGTGTTTTTCGAACACGCCCGGCGCAGTCTCTGTCCATTCGCCCTCGTCTGCTCGCAAGCTATAGTTCTTTAAAGGTGCGGATAGAGATGGTGAGACGGTTTGGGTCTCCTCCGCCAAGCCGGAGATCAGTTTTTCGCGCACACCTGCCGGTGGCATCGCGGGAAGGACGGTAAAACCAAGGGCCTCGACTACTGACTCAAATTGCTGCAACTCAGAGGCACATACCTCACAGTCTTCAGCAAGATGGTGTTCCACGACGCGAGCTTCCTGCTGGCTCAACGCCCCAAGCGCGTAAAGTGCCAACTGCTCTCTTATCTGCTCGTCAGCAACTGAATGTTTCATTTTTTTGAATCCGCTGCTCCGGGCTGAAGCAGATCACGCAATTTCATCATGCCCAGGCGCGTTCGCGTTTTAACGGTTCCGAGTGGCTGTTCGAGCTGTAGCGCGATCTCGCTATGACTCAAGCCGCCGTAATAGGCCAGCTCTATTACTTCTCGCTGTTCAGCGGGCAGTGTCTCGAGTGCGTCACGAACTTTTCTTTGCACCTCGGCAATCGCAGCGGTCTCCTCTACGTCGATTTCCGATCTGGCGTTTTCCTCAAACGCTTCAAATGACTCTCGAAGTAGCAACTCCTGCCGGCCTGAGCGCAATCTGTCGATCGCCCGGCTGCGCGCGATTGTAAACATCCAGGCCATCGGCGAACCACGCCCCTCGTCATAGGAGCCCGCTTGCCGCCACACCTGCATGTAAACATCCAGCAAAACTTCTTCGGCCAGCGCGTGCTCGTTTAGGATCCGCAACAGCAAACCATAAACGACTCTGCTTGACGTGTCGTATAGGGTAGCCATCGCGAGTTGGTCACCTGCAGCCACTCGCATGATGAGAGAGTTCCAGTCGGAGTGGCTCGATGCAATTGAACCTTTTGGGAGGCTCACGGACTTTGCCCTATAGTGACTACGTTGAAATTGGGTCGCATGGATTCATTACAGAAGCGCATTTCTGTAGCCGGTAGCGCCTTAGCTTAATGCTTGGCCAAATCTACTACTTTTCGGCCTGAAAAACCAAAGGAGGCCTCTGCACTCAAGAGACTTAAGAGGCTTCGTTGACTTCCTTTGCCGCACGATATCCTGATTGCAGCGCGCCATTCATCCAACCGGGAGACTGCGATGTGTGGTCCCCGTTGAAGTGTATTCGTCCTTCGGGGGTAGCAATGTGCGGCATCATCTCTGTCATTTCACCCGGCTTGAACCACGCATACGCACCGCGCGAGAACGGTTCATCATCCCAACAGACCGAAGAGCCGCCTTCGAAATGAATTCGAATTGCCGGGTGGATTTTTTCCATTTGGCTCAAGGTAAAACTGAGTCGATCGGCCGGCGTCATCGCCGCCAGTCGGCGAGCTCGTTCACCTGCAACATACGCTTCGAGCATCCCCCGCACGCCCGGCAAATAAAACGCCTTATCGTAGGCTGTCATTAACGGTAAGTCAGTTGTGGCTGCGCCGGTTAGGTTCTCATCGAGCCAGAACCGTTTCCTTGTTTGCAGAAAAACTCGAACAACCGACGTATTACCTAGTTGTGTAATTGCCTTTTGCTTTTCGCGCGACACAGCCGGAGCAAATTCGATCTGCTTCAACACTGAAAACGGAATTGCACAAATAACTCGATCGGCGTGAGACACAACGTGTTCACCGGCTCGTTCGTAAATGACACGAGCTTCGCGATCGTCCTGTTCAATACGCTTAACAACTGCTGCGTACTGGATAATGTCGCGTAGTTTGGCCGCAAACGCTCTCGGAAAAGTGTCGCTGCCACCGCGAATTACGAACGCTTGTTTCTGGCGCATGCGTGGCTCCGCTTCACGAAGCAGGTTGAGAGCAGAAGCTTTGTCGGCGCCTTCACCGAGCTGATCCGCGAGGCCAAGTCTAAGAATGGCAATAGCGCCAGGGGACGCGCCACGCTCACGCAGGAAGTCTGTAAAACTAACTCGGTCGTAACGTAGCAATGAGTTGTTGGGCCAATTAGCATCCTCAGGATTGCCGAGTTCTTCGAGTGTCGGCACAACGTACTTCTGCCACAACTCGCGGCGACCCATTCCTTTTTCGGCGGCACTCAGCTCAAAGGGCCACTCCACTGGTTCACGGGGCCTGACGACGATTCTGCGACCTTGAACGTGAAATATCGATCCGCCGAGGTGCAAAGGAAACGGGCTCGAGATCAACGCCTAGCAGTTTGAGATACTTGAGCGTCCACTCATGTATGTCGTAGACATTTGTTGCTCCAGCTTCTGCGAAAAGACCATCGGCGAACTGCCCGCGAATAGTAAACACTCGACCGCCGGGCCGAGTGCGCGCTTCGAGCACTGTTACTTCGTGACCTGCTTCTCGGAGTTCATATGCAGCACAAAGCCCGGCAAGGCCACCTCCAATCACGATCACCTTCTTTGGTGAGTGTGAGTATCGAGCAAGGATGTCGTTAGTTGTGAGAGAAAATGCTGCAGCACTGAGCAACGAGTGTTTGAGAAATGATCTGCGGTCGTAAGGTTCTGACATGTTGGTCCAGGATTCTAACTCAGGTCAACGTGATGCTTTGCATCGCGCGCTCGGTATTTCAGATAACTTTTATCGCTGAGGTGGAGCGGGCCGTTCGGGTTTTAAAGTCATAACCAGAGTCACTTCCGCGTCTGATCCCGCTCCGACCGAAGTAAGGGTGGCAATCCGTCGCCACCCTTCGGTTTAAGACTATCTGGTAGAGAGGCAGCGCAGCAACGCCGCTCCTGCTGGCTGCTAAGGCAGCGGACTGGCTTTATCGTCAACGAACACGCTGAAGACACAAAATAAGTTCGGATCGAATGGGACCAGGCTGGCGTGGTTGGTCACCAGGATCGAGCCGGTCTTTTTGTCGAAAGCGATGTTGGCTGGATTGGCCCAGGGCATCGGATTAGGTAATCCTCCTGGGTTTGCGGCTGGACCAGAATAACGCACCTCTTCAGTGCCATCAGGCCGGAGCACGGAAATCTGACTAGTGCCTGCCAGAGCGACGTATAGTTTGCCCGACTTACCAAAAGCAATGCCATCCGGCGCTGGAAGACCGGTAGCCAGGGTATAGCGATGGAACTCAACCAGGCTCGCAGCTGGCGGATTGGCAACGAAAGGCAGTTTGTAAATGACGCCATTCAACGTTCCATTCTCTGCAGTAACTGATATGTAGACATTCTGATGGGTCTTGTCGAAGCGAATTCCATTCACGCCGAACGGCACCGTCGCATCACCTGCTAAACGTGGGTCTGTGAACCACACCGCAGGCGCGCCACCACCCGCCGGAATCCGATAGATGGTTGCTGCAAATGAGTCGGTCACGTAGAGATTGCCATTATCATCGAAGGCTAAATCGTTGAGCAGCGATGGACCGGCCGGTACAAACGACGAGTAAACCGACTGGGTGTTGGCAGCGTCGAGGCCCATCCGGATGATGCCAACGAACGGCTCAACTACATAGAGATCGCCGTCTGGACCAAATGCAGCACACGATGCACCACTCATCCCCGCGAACGGATTGGTAATAGTGATGGGATAGGAAGCTTCGAAGGCCCCCGTCTTAAGGTCATAGGCCTTGACGTACGCGGAGCCGAGCGGTTGGCCGAAGGTGGCGGGACCGGAAACGTAGAAGGTGTTTCCGTTTACGGCGATGCCCTCGGGATATCCAGGGGCCGCGACAGGACTAAATACCTTCGAATCTCCGAGATTCTGAGCATAGATAGCGCTTGGGGTCAGGCTGAGCGCGAGCAGTGCAACTGCAAAGTAGAGGGAAGAGGTTCGTTTCATGTTCAATCGTTCTCCAATGTTTCAAGTGTGTGATGGTTTAGGTGTAGAGGACGTATGCGTCTAAATCCTGTCGCTCGTAAATAGGCCTGCTTGAGAGCAAGTCACTCGTTGATTCTTCTCACTGATATAGAAAGCGAAGTTCGACGGTGAAAAGTATCAGGGCCTACTCTTTTTTTGGTGGAGGGTACGAGAGTTTTCGGATGAGATCTCGACTTGGCTACGAGGTCAGAACCGGAAACGCGGCGGCGTCGGGTCGCCCGCGAAGTAAATCCCAGATTACCCGTGCGCGTGTCATATGTTGTGGGAGTGATTCACCTTCCACGTCTGCCAAGACAACCTGCTCACGAGCAGACGGTTCTAATTCTCAGTCTCGTCATCAGCGCGATTCGTCTTCTGAGAAACTCGAGGGTAGGAATTATTAAAAGCCGGATCCGACTCCTGTCGACGATGTCGAACCGTCTTCGCACTACAGCCAATTTACGACTGCGAGCGATGACAGTTTTCGTCTCGAGAGACTAGTGCGTATTGATGGATTGTGAGTTATTGGTCGGGGCGAGAGGATTCGAACCTCCGACCTCACGGTCCCGAATAGGAAGTCCGCCTTGCTACTGAATATCACTCAGTAGCAACCAACCCTAAATATCATAACGGCCTCGCAGTAACTCTGGCCCTCGGGGTCATGTTGTAACCCTCCCTAGTTTAGGTCCGGTCATTAGTAGAGATTTCCGGTTCCATGTGGTCGTGCGAGAGGCTTCCCCGGTACTTGATAAATGGCCCTCTCGGCGGTTCAACGACGACTGAAGATGAAGGGCAACGAATAATTGATAAGTTGAGAGACGGAGCAAAAAAATTGCGTGAGCGCTATGAAGACCTGGTAGTTGCGATATTTCGAATTATTGCGGGCAGTCAACCACGCCCCAGACATATCCTGAAGACATTCCCCAGTTCAAAGCTAAAGAATACGTGTAGCCAAGGCGCTCCTCATCCTGCGCGGTGATGAATAAGATGGCGGCTGTTTCACCTTTGCAGAATAGATTCTGTGTGCCCCCGTTGTACCTTTGAAAGGCTTCCACATTTTTACTGCCGATGTATTTCCATCCCACCCGTGCAAGTTCTGTATCGTAGTACGACTTGATCTTATCCGGTGGCAAATCGATCTGGTAAAAGGCGGCTTTTCCTCGTCTGGTTTTGTAGATGCGATTAAGTTCCGCCGGCACTGAGCCGGGCAGGATGTGAATGCTTTCGAACTGATCCTCAAGGCCGGCCTGTTTTATTTCGCCATTTGGTTCGCCAGACAAGTCACCTAATTCAGGGATAACTCCGATGCCGTAGTAATCCTGAAAACATTTCGTAAGCCAGGTAATCTTTGGGTCAAGTTCAATCTCGTCCAGCCCTGTCCAGTGCTGTAGTCGTGGCACAACGACGTAGTTCAGGGCCTGTGATTTCGCACTTTGAATCAGCTGCTCTCTGTTAGTCCACTCACGCGCATATGCAGCAAGGGTCGGGCGAAGCTGCAACATCTGCCAACTCCTGCTGACGGCGAGCAGTCCGAATACGACGAAGATTAAGATCGGTAAAGCAGTTCCCACAGCGCGTAGATACGGGGCAAATAAGTGATAGGAGCGACGGCACAATCTTCCTGCAAGGTACGCCCAACATACGACAAGGCAGACCAGCACGTAAGCGGGAATGATGAATGTGCGGTGTTGCTAAAGTAAGAGAAGTGCCCCAGGCCATCGGGACCCAACAGGCGAGGAGCAAAACGAAAGTTACTGGGGGCAGCCAAACCAAAGCCAACACGAGATGCCGCTTTTCTAGAACAGATCCTTCGTGTCGTCGAAATATCCCAAGACCGAATACAAACCCGCACAGGATTAAGCCGACCCAAACAGGCGCTCGGGCAGGTGAGAAAACAACCAGGTAGAAGAACTCGCGTAAGCCACGCAATGAAATGTCTAATAAGCCAAGAACACTCGGAGGCGGAGGAAACGGGAACCGTCGAAAGTAATTGCCTGGTGCGACGAACCCGAGTAATTGGCCCACGAGCGACCCAACAAGCCCCGCAACCAACGGAAGCACAGAGCTTCTCTTATTAGGCGCAGCGTAGTGGTTTGAAATCAGCCAGATCGCCAGAGCAAATACAAGCGCGATTATTTGCACCACTGCATACGTTTCCGCAAATCCAGCAGCAATGAATGTGAGGAAGGCCGCAGCGAACAACCAGCGTTTGTTGTGCGTCGACGCAGCGCGTCGACGTACGAGCATCGCAATGTAAGCCGTTCCCAAAATGAGTGATGGGACACCGGATCTCACCTGTGCCCAATAGAGCGACTGGCCAATAGAAGGGATCACATCAAAAACGGTGAACAGGACCATCAATGCCATAAGACAACTAAGAAGAACTCGGTCTTCCCGTTCATCGTCTCGGATAATTTGGTACGCCGCGAATGCCAGCGTTACAAACCAGATGATTACTGCGAAACCGGTCTGGTAAGGAATAGCGCGAGGCCCGATAGATGCCAATAGAGTATCGAGGAGATTTGCAGCATAACGACCCGTCCAATTCATGTACCAGTAGAGTGATCCCCGAACAATGCCGTACGAATTCGCAACTGCTGCGGAGCAGAAGTCATCTGCCACCAACCGACTGTAGGAACCCAAGTAGATGTGTGTGGCGAGTGGGATGGAAAACAGAGCCAATAGAAACAGAAGAAAAATGCGTCGCCACATTCGCGGTAAGTTAAGCTAGTAGTCTGACGGGCCTTAGAGAAAGAAAGGCAGGTGTTGCTGCTACCTGCCCCGAGTTATTGAAATTTCTGTGAGACGAGCTCCGCTTAACGGGCGACCCGCTGATAAAGGTGCGGTCTAGAGCAATGGATCGCGCTACGCCTCGTGACAGTGGCAGTGTACTCAATCGCGGGGGTTGTGGCTAACACAATTTAAAACCGATTGAGCGCATCCTCGCTCGGCACACAACCGAGTTCACAATCAGTTCGCTGTATCCGGTCGGCGTCACATTCCCGTCTGTTTATCCTCATTCTTACAAAAAGATCTGCGTCGCAGGCAGAGCCTGATGCTGGCAAGTTGAGTGCTTCGTCGGTGACGACCGTCGTACGCAGAAGAAGTCAGACTGTGTTGGTTATTGCGATACTAGCGTATTGAGCGACGTTGCGAGCTCGACCCGCGTGAGGCTGCGCGACGGGCTGAACGCGTTGCCGTCGAGGGAAACAAAGCCTCGCTGCAGAGCGACTGCGACGTAGCCTCGCCACGCGGCGGGTATCGACGAGGCGTCGGAGACTGTCAGGGGAAGCGAAGCGGAGGCGGCCTGAGAATTGAGGCCAGCGGCTTTAACGAACGCGATCGCTGCCGCGAGTTTCGTGGCTCCGTTGTAAGGATAGAACTTCCTGCCGGGGGTCGCATCATAAAACAGTGAACCGGACGGGAACGCCTGTGTGCTCTCGACCGCGTTCCGCGAATACGCGTCGCGAACATCAGTGAACATCGCAGCTGACGCCATGTACTGCGGAACCAGGCCCGCTCGGATCAGTGCCTCAGCAAGTTCAAGGCGGCTGACGGCCGCGTTCGGACGGAATTTTCGGCCTTCCGGCAGCATCAGATTTGCAAGCAGGCTCTTCTCGACCTGTGCGGCCTGGTCAGGCGAGAGGGTCGACTGATCGAGCATGACCGGATACTCAACCTGCGTTACATCGACCGCGCCGAAGACTTGCTGGCTTGTCCCCACATAACCTGAATGCGATATCGACGCACGCAGCGTTTGGCTCAACGGATTGCGGAGCACTACTTTCTCACGGCGTCCGGTGAAGCCAGGCAGGTTGAGATAGTTCGATTCACCCAGTAATGAGTTCGACTGATCATAAAGTCTCAGACCAAAATCGTTTGCACTGAGGTCCCAATAGATATTGACGCCGACCTGAATTGTGTTCTGCGGGATCGCGATGTTCGCTGAGCTTGTCAGGTTCGGAAACACGGTCTGCTCAAACGTCTGCGATGTGCGCGTGACGAACCGGATGGCGTTGCGCGAGAGCGTTGAGCGAAATTCGCCCATGTGGCGTTCCGGAAACGCGGCCTCGAGCACTGCGGCGTACGTGTTGAGCATCCCGGCACCGGCTTCGTGGAAAAAGTATCGAGGCATCGGCGTTGCCGTGCGGCTTAGGATGTCCTTGACGTCTGCCGGAGTCAGGTTCGGATTCACTTCGAGCATCAAGGCGATGGCTCCGGCAACTTGTGGGGCCGAGAACGATGTGCCTGTCGCCGTCGTGTAGTACGGCATTTCGGTTGCCGACAGACGCTGGGCGTCCGCACCCGCGATCCCGGAGACTCCTGTAATAGTCGGCGCACTCCGAAGGCTGATGATGTTCGTTCCAGGAGCGACGAGCGACGGGTGCTGCAAAGCGTCACCGAAGTTGCCGCGTGACGAATAGCCCGCGAGCCTGCCTGCCGCATCGGTCGCGCCGACGCCGATCACCCACGGCGCTATCGCATACGGGTTCATCGTTCCGTTCCCGGAACCGCTGTTGCCGGCTGAGAATACAACGTTAACGCCTGCGTCGGTCAGAATCTTGGTCGCCACGTTTACCGGATCGTTAAGATCGAAGACCGTGTTCGCCGAGAAGCTGCAGTTCACTACCCGCACGTTGTACTGGACTCTTTTCTCGAGAAGATAATCGAATCCCGAAAGGACGTACATCAGGTTTAGATCGCCGGCACTAAGCCCCAGAAGCCGCGCGCCCGGAGCAACACCGGCGAATCGTCCCGACGAGTTCGCTCCGCTTGCGGCGATCACGCCGCCGACGAAAGTTCCGTGGCCACTCACGAGATCCGTGTTCGTGAGATTCTCGAGCGGAGCCGGATAAGCGAACGAGCCGGGGAGGCTTTGCGTGTCGGCTAATCGAACATTCTGAACTACTTTGCCTGCAAGATCGGCGTGCTGGCTATTGATGCCCGTGTCGAGGACCGCGACCGTCACATTGCGGCCGGTTACGGGCATAGCGCCGTTCTCCTGACGAAGGTCGTCGTCTGGCGCAACACGCTGTACGCCGGTGGTGTTGAAGTAAGGATCGGAGTTGAACGTCAGCGTGCGGTTACCGTAGAGCGAGCGGACTCTCGGCAGCTGTGAAACCGCGAGGAGCTGCGCTTTGGTTGCGGTGACGTAAACCATCGGTAGCATACGCAAACGCGTTCCGCCCATGATGCCGAGCTGCTGAAGCTGCGCGATGTCAGCGTCGGTCACCGATGCGTGATAGACGATCACCGCGTTTATGTTGCTGTCGTCCGTCGCGTTATTAAGAGCAACGGCAAGCTCAGGATCTACACTCTGAAGTCCCGTACTGTCGTCCGCACCGGTGAGCGTAATGCCGTCCGCACCGGTGAGCGTAATGCCGTCGGCACCGGTGAGCGTAATGCCGTCGGCTCCGGTGAGCGTAATGCCGTCGGCTCCGGTGAGCGTTATGCCCGTTGGATTTGTGTGGTCGAAAACGACGCCCGTCGTTCCAAAGCCCGTGACCGAATCGGCACCGGTCAGAGCAATGCCGTCAGCACCCGTGAGTGTTATGCCGTCGGCTCCGGTTAACGTGATCCCGTCCGCGCCGGTAAGTGTAATGCCGTTTGGGCCGACCCGCGTAGCGCCGTCGGCTCCGGTCAAAGTGATGCCGTCCGCTCCTGTGAGCGTGATGCCGTCAGCCCCGGTTAAAGTTATTCCGTTCGGTCGGCGAATGATGATCGAGTCAGCTGTGTACTGCTGACCATCGGCGCCAGTAAGCGTAATGCCGTCGGCTCCAGTCAGCGTGATGCCATCAGCTCCGGTAAGGGTAATGCCGTCGGCTCCGGTCAATGTGATCCCGTTCGGTCCCGTATACGTCGCGCCGTTGGCACCTGTTGACGTGACGCCGTCCGCTCCCGTCAGCGTGATACCGTCCGCGCCCGTGAGTGTGATGCCGTTCGAACTGTAATTGAAGATCCCGTCTGCTCCGGTAAGCGTAATGCCGTTGATCCCAACATACTTGATGCCGTCCGCGCCGGTTAGCGTGATGCCGTTTGACTTGACGACAGACAGACCAGCCCACGCGGGTTGCGCTGTCAGCAGCAATATTAATAGGAGTGCCAGGAATCTATTCATCTGATTCGGTCGGGGATCCGCGCTTTCGCGCGCAAATTCAGACTCATAACGAACGCCAAGGACGCGCCATATTATATGCATCCAGGCGTTGGAATGCAGTTGCACAGTCTTTGCCTTTGTATTGCATCGAACGCCGCCCGATCTCGAACTTGTTAACTGGGACTGCTTAAGTTAGAGCGGATCTTATAGAGGGTTGGTTGAGAAAAACTTGAGTGCGGTTCAAGTTTTTCTCAAGGATGGGGTCGTATGCTCCGATCGATGACTATGAGCTTCATCCTTCAAGACCATTTCGATTCGACGGAAAGATATTCGCCGGCGATCCACACCACCGCAGCGACGCCTTCGAAAGGCGAACGCGACGGCGTGCATATATTGAATGAGAAGCTTGAGATTCCGCACTGTGCGGGGCTCATCGAACGGCCAAGACTCATTGAAAAACTTGAAAGATCGCTTAGCCACTTCGCCGCGACACTGGTTTCCGGTCGTGCGGGGACCGGTAAAACGTCGATCGCTGCGGCATATGCGCGAACGCGAAAGAGCACCGCGTGGTTTACGGTGGAATCGTCAGACATCGATTGGAATGTTTTCGCAAGTTACCTGGCAGCGAGCGTGCTTCGAGTGGTCGGAAGCAAGAAAGCTGTCGGTGACTCGCTGCCCGCCGTTACCAATTCTTCGCCCGCCGCGATGGCGATATTTCTTCCTTAACATAGTTTCCGAGTTGGAAACCGCCGAAAAGGATCATCGGCCATTGCTTGTTCTTGACGGCATACACCATTTGTTCGACGCCGATTGGTTCGGTGGGTTCTTCAATATTCTGCAGCCGTCGCTTTCCGAAACTGCGGACCTGCTTCTTCTGTGCCGGAGTAAGCCGCCGAACCCGTTATGGCGTTTGCGTTCGAAACAGCAGCTTGACGTTATCGATGAGAAAACGCTTGCCTTTGACCGAGATGAGACGATATTGCTCCTCAAGCAGGTCGGGCGTTCGCAAGCCGAAGCCGCGCGCATTCACGCGGAAACGTTCGGGCGAGTTTCGAAACTCCTTCCGTTCATCAGCGGCGGGAAACCATCTAAGCCACGGACTATAACCGAGCCCTTCGATTTGCATCCGAATCGACGTGGCATAATACAGCCTACCGATCAGGTCTCGTCGAAGCGATGCAGGACAGAAACTTTTTTCTCCGGACAAAACTGCTTCCCCCGCGCGCTGTTACCGAATTACTGCAGCGCCCGCGGCTTACGAAAAAGCTGCAAGCCAACCTGGGCTCTCCCATAACAATGGTTGCGGCGGACGCCGGATGCGGCAAGACCACTCTGATCGCTGACTTTGTTCGCAGCCAGACACGGCCCACGGTTTGGTACCAGCTCGACCATACTGACGCGGATCCGGTCGTCTTTCTCGGTTATATAGCGCACGGCATCAAGAATCTCTATCCGGCATTCGGCGAAGCTATCTTTCCATACTTGAGCGAAGCTAGCGAAGAGGTGCTTCGCTTTCCTGAACGATCGGCCGACCTGCTGATAAACGAGATACTTCAATCGGTCGAGCAGCCATTCATTCTTGTTCTGGATGACTATCACCATATCGGCCGCGATACCATCGTTCACAAGCTGGTCGATCGGCTCCTGCAATATTCGTCCGACCTTGTCCATCTGATCATAACGACCCGCGACCTTCCGCCGCTCGCGACCATGCGGCGAAAGACGCAGTCGGCTGCGTTGGTGATAACGCGCGACGATCTTCTTTTCACCGACGACGAAGTGAAAGAGCTGTTCAAACAAACGCTCAACGTCGAGCTGAAAGACGAAGAGATAGCCGAGTATCGCGGGCGAACCCAGGGATGGATAACTGCGCTTCAGCTTGTACGTCAAGTTGCCGAGCAGGAGATGCATTCGGCAAACGGACCGGCGGCGTTGGACCTGCATGACATTCTGCAGCAATCGGAACGCGCCATCTTCGATTATTTCGCCGAAGAGGTTTTTTCGCGTGAGTCGGCTGACACGCAGAGGCTGCTGATGGATCTTTCCCTGCTCGAATCGCTGCAGCTCGATCTCTGCAGCGCGCTGTTTCCGGAGCTGCGCTGCTCGGCGGCACTCCCTGAGCTCGCGCAGAAGAACGTGTTTCTTACCGTTGCCGGTGATCGTCAGACCGGCGAGGAATATAGATTCCATCCTCTCTTCCGCGAGTTTCTAGTCCGTCGCCTTCGATCCGATGTCGGCCAGGCACGCGTCGCCGAAGAACGGAACCGGATCGCCGACCACTTTCTCAAAAGCAGAAAGTGGGAGGTGGCCCTGCCCTACCTGCTTGACGCGCGAAACTTCGATCGCGCAGCGTCCGTGATCGCAGAAACGGGGAACGAGTGGATCGCCGCCGGTGCGTTCACTTCACTTGGGTTGTTCGCGGAACAGATACCCGACCGATCGCTGGAGGAACATCCTCGCTCGCTGCTGCATAAGGCTGAGGTCGCACGGCTTCACGGCGAGATTGAAAAGTCGTCGAAACTTCTGAACCGCGCCGTCGAGCTTCTAAACAAAACTGAGGATTCGACCGGAGAAGGCGAAGCTCTTCACTCTCTTGCCAGTCTCGCGCGTCGCCGCGGTCGATACGTCGAGGCGTTCTCACTTATCGAGCGTGCCGAAACTCTCGTGTCGCATACTTCGGAAACATTCATGAAGTGCGCGAACACGCGCGGCCTGTGCCTGATCGTGCAAGGGAAATGGACCGAGGCGGAACAGCAGTTCAGGATCGCCCTCGAACTCGCTGACAAACTTGGAAACGACCAATACGTTCGCCTCGTGACACACAATCTTGCGCTTGCGCCGGGCTTTCGCGGAGATTTTGGCGAGGCTTTGCGCTGGTTCAGACGCATTTTTCGCGAGGGCCAGCCCGACAAGCAACTGCCGCAGGAAGCGATCGGTCACTTGAACGTGGCACGCCTGCATCTTTACCGCGGCGAATTCGAGGACACCGAAAAACACCTTAGCCGCTCGCTCGAGCTGTGCCAGCTCTATAATCTTCGGTTTTTGCGGGGCGAAATATTCGAAGCCTACGCGAATTTCTATCGCGAGAAAGGCGACTTCGCTCACGCTGAGGAATTCTACGAGCGGGCCGCGAATGCATATGATGAGGCCGAGATCGACATCACGTCGAAGGAGTTGAACGAAGAACGCGCGGCTTTCTTCCGCCTGCGTGGTGAACTCCCGAAAGCGCGCGCGTTGCTGGATGCTTTGATCACGGGACGTGAACGGCAGGGAAACGAACACGGGGTCCGCACCGCGCGTCTGCGTCGCTATCAACTTGATCTTGCGGAAGGCATTTCAGAAGGCCTTGACGTGCACCTCCGTGAACTGCTCGATTATTTCAACCGCCACAATCACTACTACGACGAAGCGTTGACAGCGATGCTCCTGGCCGAGACGTACTTCGTTCAGGGAAACACGAAAGCCATGATCGAGTCCGTACGGCGGGCGCTGGATCTTTCGAATCGTTTCGATTACGAGTACTGGCTGCGGCGGGAGATCCGGCGAAATCCGGCGATATTCGGACATGAAGACATCGCGGACCGCCTGCCCGTAGATCTTCGCGAGGAACTGAGTGCGGAACGCTCGGTGCGGCCAGCGCGCGTCCAATCTCAGTTAGAACCGCCTGCCCCTATCACGGATCTGACGATACGGGTGCTCGGCCCAGTGGAGATCTTCCGCGATCCTTCCATTCAGTTTGCCGCCGACGCCTGGACGACGCGGCGGGCACGAGACATTTTCTGCTACATAGCAACCAGCAAAAATCGACGCGTTCTGAAGGAGGTGCTGATCGAGGCATTCTGGCCCGATGAGGACCTTGAAACCGTTGAGAAGAATTTTCATCCGACGATCTCGCATATCCGAAAAGCGCTCAACAGTCGTCAGCCCTTCAAGCAGAACTTTCTTATCTTTCGCGACGGCGCGTATCAGCTCAATCCCGAGCTTTCATATTCCATCGACGCAGAAGAATTCGAGCAGTGGATCGTCGAAGCGGAAAAAGCAAAACGCGAGAAAGACGCGGCGCATCAACGGGCGAGTCTCGAATCCGCTCACAAGATCTACCGGGGGGAATTCATGTCCGGCGTTTATGAGGATTGGGCGGAGGAAAGACGCCAGTTCTACTCAGAGCAGTCCGCACGTGTCGTTGCCGCTCTCGCAAAACTCTCCCTTTCCGAAAAACATTGGGCCGATGCGTTGAAGTACGCGGGCGAAGCCCTGGCAGGCGATCCGTTTCGCGAGGACATGCATCGGCTGACGATGAAAGCGTTCGCCGCCCAGGGCAAGCCGGCGTCCGTTAAGAAGCATTTCGAAAGAATGAAAAAGAACCTGCACACCGAACTCGGCATCGAGCCGGCCGAAGAAACAAAGCGTTTGTTTGCAGAACTTATAAAATAAAGGCACGCCAGCCTCAAGTTCGCCTCAACTCCTGAAAATTCCCGCTCAAGTATTTCTCAAAGCCCTTCCTTTATCTTCGCTGACAGTTGATTTCCCGAATTGATCGTCAAGGAGACAAGGACAGTGAACTTTCAGAAGAGGAACCTGTTAAGCAGGACGCTCACCGTTCTGTTTTTGTTTGCGTTGAGTGGCGGATTATGGCTAATGCCAAATTCGCCCCTCACTCCTGCTGTATCGGGCGCAAGGTGGAAGCGCGACGCTTAGCCCAGCACTGAGCGCCCGTCTAGCGGGACTCGCGAACGACGCCGACGCCGGAATGGTGATCGTTGCATTCAAGTCGTCGAACGGATTGCGGGACGAGCATCTTAACGTACTGCGTGCAGCCGGCGTGACCGGCGGCCAAACGTTCCCGACGCTTGGGATGGTCGCGCAGCCGATGACCGTGGGCCAGGTCCGCGCGCTTGCCGCGAACTCCGCAGTAAGATCGCTGTGGTCGAACGACCGCCTGATGTACTACATGCATCAGGCACGCGTCCTGGGCGGTGTCCAGAAAGTGCAGACCGACTCTGCAATGACGCTGCGGAACGGCGGGATGCCGGTTTCGGGCGCGGGTGATTTTTCGGTGTTAGTGATCGACTCCGGCGTCGACGCAACACACGCCGACCTCCAATTCGGGACCAAAGTTATTCAGAATGTGCAGACGCCCGTCGCGGCAGGAACACTGCCGGGTTTTACTCCTCATGTCTCGATCGAAAACGTGCCGAACACCGACCAAACCGTCGGCCACGGCACTCACTGCGCCGGGATCATCGGCGGAACGGGATTGCGATCCGGAGGCCTTTATACGGGCGTTGCCCCGGGGGCGAAGATCATCGGTGCGGGGCTTGGCGCGGGAATTTTCGTAATAAACGGCCTCGCTGCGTGGGAATGGGGCCTGGCAAATCAATTCCGCTACAACATCCGCGTTGTTTCGAACAGCTACGGCAGCTCGGGTGCATTCAACCCCGACAACCCGATCACGATCGCCTCAAAAATGGCGCATGACCGGAACATCGCCGTCATCTTCGCAGCCGGAAACGACGGGCCCACGAAGGACACGTACAACACTTATGCGAAAGCTCCGTGGGTGATCGGCGTTGCGGCAGGTTCGAAAGAAGGCGATCTCGCTGACTTCTCTTCACGGGGAGTTCGCCGTGATATTCGGCTGAGCAACGAAGATCCGAACGATGACTTCAATGCTCCGACGATCACTGCTCCAGGCACCGGCCGCATTTACGAAACCAACGCGGGTAAGTTCACGTCCGCGGTTGTATCTACACGCTCGACCGTCAATCTAACGGCGAACGGGCTCGACGCCGACGCCGAACTTCCGCTCGCACACATCCCGTTCTACACGCAGATCTCCGGCACATCGATGGCGACGCCTTACATCGCCGGTGTTGTCGCTCTGATGCTCGATGCCGATCCAACGCTTTCGCCGGATGAGATCCGCGAGATCCTTACTTCGACTGCCACGCAAAATGCCGGGCCGCGAGGAATGGGAAGTCGGCGCCGGTTTCGTCAACGCACACGCGGCGGTTGATAAGGTTTTCAACCGCTCCAAACCATATAGGAACATTCAGGACGCCACGTACAACGCAGTTTTCGGCTGAGGAACATCCGCCCGTGCAGAACTTCCACATCGATTTCAGTCCTGAGGTCTCGGGGCCGGCATCTGCGAACGCGAGAACGTTCACCGTCGAGCCTGACATCAACGTCCTTGACGTCTTTGCGACGGTCGACACGATTGCCGGAGAAGGAACCGGAAACCTCGTCGGGATGCGCATCACCAGCCCGAGCGGAGTGAACTTTTCGACCGCGATCGACTTTCCGGTAATTGGTTCGGATAAGCGACAGATCGTCGTCCAGAATCCCGAACCGGGAACATGGACGCTCGAGATACGCGGAGCACGCGGTTTGACCGCGGCGCCACAGGTATCGTCGCCGATTCAGGTCGCGGCTCCGGGGCCGGTTGACGGAAACATTACGCAAACGCGATTCATTCTCCCGGTGATAGCCGACATCCAGGGACATCCGGAGCAGGCAGCGATCGAAGCGGCGTTAAAGAGCCGGCTGATCGACACTTTCGCGGACGGAACCTTCCGTCCGAATTCGACGGTCACTCGCGAGGACCTGGCGCGTTCACTCGCCTTGAACACAAGCCTTCGTCAGACGCTTGGCTCGACGCCGAAGTTCGCCGACGTAAGCGGCGACCTCCGGTTGTTCGCCGAGTACGCGACTGCCCGCGGATCAACGAACCGCGACTTCGATTTCACTCCGACAGGAATGATCGCCGCTTCAGGCACGTCGTTCAATCCGGCAGGCTTAGTAAACCGGCTTGACCTTGCGGTCGCGTTGGTGAAAGCACTCGGCCACGACGCTGCGGCACGCGCTCTTGCAAACACGACCGTCACGTCAAACGGTACGGCACTGAGCGACAACGCTCAGATACCGGGTTCGCTCCGTGGCTACGTTCAGATCGCAATCAATAAAGGTCTGTTCGAAGTCTTTCCGGCTGAAGTTCGTGAAATAGCTCCGGGACAATTCATTGTGATCCCGGGACCGCGATTCGAGCCGGCGACAACGGTCTCCCGAGCGGTACTTGCAGGGAAACTCAGCACTTATCGCACGTTGTTTACGACGGGCGGCTAAAGGTTCTCGCTCCCGCGAATCTTCCGCTCGGCGAATTTCATCCGGCGGCTTCTCGTTCCTGCCGGGGGCTGGAACGAGTTCTTGAAAGCGGCCCCGGCGATCCGCGGCCGCTTTTTTTCAAGTCTGGCTCAACTGTTGTCACTTCGGCGTCAAGAGTTTCTCAAGCAGTCGTTAATACGCTCATCAGCAAAAGTTATTTACAACCATTTTCAAAGGTCTTTGGAAAAGATGGAGGAAGGATGAAAGACACTAGCAAAACACTTAGGAGGAAGGGCATTTTTCGGTTCGCGATCTCGCTTACCGCGGCTGCCGCGATCCTCGGAGCGATGGTTTCGCTACCGTTCGACACAGGTAAGGCGGCGCCCGGAGCGTCGGAAATCGTGAAGGAGCTGTACAAGCGTTCGGCTCCGAACTTCGATCTGAACGCCTCGCTGCATTTGCCGAACGTCCGCCAGGCAACATCCGCGCAGCTCGCCGCTCTCAACAACCTTAAGGCATCGGTGAACTCACCAAATATGACCACCCGCTGGAACGATTTCGGCGGATCGCCCGACGTGATGTACGACTTCGCATCGCAGCCGTATTCGGGCACGCCGGAAGAAGCGGCACGCGCGTTCGTCATGCAGAACGCGGGCATCTTCGGCGTAACCGAGTTGAATAACTTCCGCGTCTTCAGCTCGCGCAATGCGCTAGGTGGACATCTTGTCAGGTTTCAGCAGACGTTCAACGGCGTCGCGGTTGAAAATGGCGGCATCGGCATTGTGATGAACGCGAACAAGCAGGTCATCATGGCGTCAGGCCCGTTCTTTCGCGATGTTGCCGTCAACACTCAGCCTTCGCTGAGCGCAGAACAGGCAAGAACGGCGGCTGACAACGATCTGAATCAGTTCTACGTTGGGCTGCCTGCCGCGGCGACGAATCTTCTGAAGAACGGTTTATCGATCCTCTCGCAGCAGCTGGCGGCCGTAGCAGAATATTCCTCCTACTCTCTCCATCTATCCAACTGCGGATGGCTATCGTCTCGCCTGGAAGGTCGCCAAGTTTTCGACGAATCCATTCGGCTTGTATATGGTCACTGTCGATGCAAACACCGGTGAGATCCTTGGACGCAAAGACTTTTTAGCATTTCAAACCACTCCCGGAGCGGAAACCGCGGACATTTATCCGAAGTACCCGCAGATCGATGCAAACCTGAAGGACAACAGCGTAATCAGCTCGTGCACGACAAACGGCATTGTGGCGCCGTGCGGACAGGAACGTGTGAACTTACGCTCTTTCGATCCGTCGAACCGAGTGACCGGCGTGAATGGTACTCTGACCGGAGCGCACACTATCGTCAACAATGCGCTCGCGACAAAGCAGCCGTTCGGACAGGCCGCCCTCGGCACCTGGCACTTCCGCAAGGACGATCCGGCAGCACTGGAAGCTCGCACTAACGAACAAGATCAGCTTGCTGAGCCCGCCGAACATCAGGACGAGATCAATGCGTTCTTCTTCGTAACTTATCTCGTCGAGTATGTCGACTACCTGCATATCGGCGGCGATAACACGACCATCGGCGGCGGCGCTTTCCCGGACGATTATCCAAACAAGACGACCCCGCTTCCGGCGACGGTCCACATTCCCAATGTCCTTCTCGCGCTAGATGCCGCCAACGGTGAATTGCCTGATCCGACGCATCCTGACTTCGTCAAGATCGTTTTGGGCCTCGACAATGCCCTTGCATTCAATTTGACGTCGCTGATCGAAGGCGTGACAGCCACCAAATCGCCCGTCGTCGTGAACCCGACGGTTTACGGCCATGGTTACTACTTCAACGACCTCGCTCTCGAGGGAACAGTTCCGTATCACGAAGGAATGCACGCGATCACATCACCCATTGCCGGACTCGAAGGCGAGGAAGGAAGCGCCATGAACGAGGGCCAGGCAGACATGTGGGCATTCACCATCACGGACAATGCAAGCCTTGGCGACTATGTCGTCAACGCAAAAGGCTTCCGCCAGCTCTTTCGCGACAACGGACGCGATCCGGATTCGATCGCGTACATCCGCAGCGCACGTTCGACCCTTAAATATTCCGACTACGGAACTTTCGGTGCGAACGGCCAGGTTGAAGAGCATCGCGATGGCGAGATCTATATGTCGACGATGTGGGACATTCGCGAGATGATGAATCGCGTCTATCCGAGGACACGACCTTTAAGCGTCCGCGTGCCAAGGACGGTTTGCCGCAGAAGGCCATCACCCGCGGGACCAACATCTTCGAACGCGATTTCCTCGGCTCGATGTACATTCTCGGCACTACGTCGCCGGATACGATGGTCAAGGCCCGCGATGCTTTCATCGTCGCGGACCAGATGCTGTATCCGTCGGATTCGACCGATCCGGACGCGCCCGGAAAGCATCGTGCGATGATCGAACAGATCTTCGCTGCGAAAGAGCTCGGCATCAATGCCCGCGAAGTTACTGGCGGACAGGCGACGATCTCGACGCAGGTTTCGCACTTTGCCGGTGGTCAGGCGGCTCCGGCGGTTCCGCAAAACGTGAAAGTCACCCCCTCTTCGGCAAAAAGCGTAACCGTTACGTGGGATGCTGTGCCGGGCGCGGTTGCATACGAAGTTCTCAAGCGAAAGACCGCATTTGCCGGCCAGCGGGAACCGAACGGCAAGCGCGTGTATGCCGACGGCGATGCCTCGACGACAGGCTACCGCCACGCATTCTTCACCGCAGGAGACCAAACCTCGTGGGAGGACAAAGGGCCGATCTTTGAGATCTTTGCGCCGACCGGCCTGAAAGACGTGTTCGACAGCGAATACGTTGTTCGGGCGATAGGTGTGAACTCGACCGGCCAGCTCGGGTGGTCCAATTTCTCGGGTTCGTCTCGGGCACTACAGACACGTCAGGACATTACCGCTCAAGTCGATTCAGCCATCTCCAACATCTCGTTCGCGAATGGCGTGATGGCTTTTGACAATCGTCTGACAAATGCACGCGGTGCATTCTCGACAGACAAGACTCTCTACAAACCGCTCGAATTCCAGATCGTGAGCATCTCGAATCCGTCCGTAACAGTTCGCAACGCGGACGCGAACGGCAACACGTTCATCTACAACGAGACGCTGACTCTCGGGCAAACATCCGCCGCGAAACGCATTGAATTCAACGACCCGATGGCGCAGATGTTCAGCTTCGACGCGAAAATCTTTGCAAACGCGTTTGCAGGCTCGACGGTCGGCACGGGTTCGCAGAATCCAGATGGTTCTTCGAGCCCGCCGGCGCCGGTCACGTATTCGATCTTTACGGAAACGAAGACAGGAACATTGATCGCGGGCGAGCCGACCGCCACGGCCGGCACAAGCGCCACGTGGGGCAACCCGACGTTCAAAGGCATCACGTGGGATGACGTGCTGGTCACCACCAAGTCCGATGCGTTAGCTCTCGAGGGACAGCTCACCTCGGCTACGGCGGTCGATCTGGACTTTGAGCTGCGAACTATGGACGGGAAGGTCCTGATGCGTTCGGCCGGAGCAACGGCGACCGAGTTCGTCTCTTCCGCTGTTCAGCCAAACACAACGTACGTCTTCCGCGTACTCGGGTTTGCGAACGGCCCGAGCACGTTCCAGATCGTGTCGAATCAGCTGCTTCCGCAGGGCTCGCCTAACGCAGAACGGCGGTACGCGAACGGTCGGGGGAAGCTCGACTGTTTCAGCGACGACGAATGTACTCACGCGTTTGGTCCGGTTCACAGTGAATCCGCTGACCAGAACCGTTTCCGTCCGAATACTCTAGTCGCTAGAGCATTCGGTCCTCACCCGAAAGGCTGTCCGATCTTGGGCAGCCTTTTTGGGTGCCAGTCTGCGGAGTTAACGGGCTCAACCAGAACTCAAGTTAATCTCAAGCCGCCGTATGTAAGCTCAGGCAAATGAAACCAGGAGGAACCCCGATGAGAATGCTCGTAAAAGCCCTGGCCGTAGTGGTCGTCACGATTGCAGCATTCGTTTCTGCCGTTGCTGCACCGTCGGTCGATGGCCTTTTGGCAGCCAGGATCAATGCATCGCCTTTGTCGTTAACACCGGTTGTGATCACATTCGATCATAGCGTGACAAATAACGACTTCCTGATGCTGCAGTCGCTTGGCATTCGCGGCGGACACTACACAAAGGCGTTGCCGATCGTGCTGACGTCGATCAACCGAACACAGTTCAATGCGTTGAAGGCAAAGCCTGGCGTTCGATCGCTTTACGCCAATCGCACGTTTCGCCTGCTGGATCTGGAAGGCCGGACGATAACGGGTATCGAGAATCTCATCCGCGACAATCAGGTGACAGCGCTCAACAACGGGCTGCCGGTGACAGGCAAGAACATCGGCGTTTCGTACATCGATACGGGCATTGATGCGACCCATCCCGATCTGCAGCTCGGGCAGAACGTAATCCAGAACGTCTATTACGCGACCGCTGATCTGCCGGTCGAGCCGCCTGCCGGATTTCTTCCCGTTGTACCCGTCGAGAACATGGCCGATAACGGACATCGAGGGCGGACACGGAACTTTCGGAGCAGCCGTAACGGCAGGCACTGGCGCTGCATCGGCCGGTCTCTACAAGGGAATGGCGCCGGGTGCGAAATTGATCGGTATACGTGCAGGTAATGATGTCGGACTCACGACCTACGCGATCGTTCAAGCAATGGATTACACGCTTGTAAATCAATATCGATACAACATCCGCGTCTGCAATAACTCGTGGGGGACGACGCTTGCGGCCAATCCTTATGATCCGAACGACCCGATCAATACCGCCACGCGTATGATGCACGACCGAAATATCACGGTCGTTTTCGCCGCCGGCAACGACGGCGACGCTCCGGACATGATCAATCCGTTCTCGGTCGCTCCATGGGTGATCTCGGTCGCAGCCGCTGAGAAGCAGGGCCTGGGTACGCCGGCGGGATTTTCGTCACGTGGCAACGACAACGGCACGGGCAGCGATACGGCCGGCCAGCCTGCTGATCCTGCAGTTGCTCCGAATCTGCGGCCGGACATCACCGGCTCGGGAGTCGATATCAAGAGCGCACGCTCGAAGGCTCCGGGTGTGACGAATATCGCGGGCACCATTCCGATCTTTGTAGGTGCGAACGATCTCTCGACGATCCCGCCCGCGTTCCTGCCGTACTACACGACGTCGCAGGGAACCAGTTTCTCGACGCCCCAGGTCTCAGGGATCGTCGCCCTGATGCTCGAGGCAAATCCGCTTCTGACGCCCGACCAGATCGTAACGCTGCTTCGGCAGACGGCAACGCCGATGCCCTACGAGGAACGCGTGGTCGGCGCCGGCTATGTCGATGCGCACAACGCCGTGCGTGCCGCGATGTCGTTAACGGCGGTGCCGCATCCGGCAAACCTGTTTCCGTCCGACGATCCGAACGCGCCGCAGATCGTCGACGGTCCGGACGATCAGATCGGTACCACCGCACAGGATATTCGTGCTGCGTATTTCAAATACGATCCCGTCGCGAACCAAATCGTTTACCGGCTGAGAGTCACCGACGCATCAGTCCGCACACCGAACATGCGGTGGTCACTGACATCGGCATTTGGCGCGGTCGAGGTTTTCGTCACCGCATCGGTTGATGAGACCGCTGTCACATACGAGTACGGAAAGATCACGACCCTCGCTACGGGTACGCAAAATCAGGAGACGATCGGCGCGGCGGACTTCGGTGCAATCGACGGCAATGAGATCACGATCAAGCTCGGTCTTGAAAAGGTGAACGCCGCGGTCGGAAGCAACGTCCTCGGAACGACCTCGACGAACACGCAGGCCGACGCTCAAATACTTATCGGTTCATCGTTGTCCGGCGGCCTTCTCCTGAACTCCGATTCGGGAACCGGCTCGAGCTTTGACGTCGCTCCGGGTTCGCCCGACCCGACACCAACACCAACACCTAACCCCACGCCTACTCCCACACCAACCCCGTCACCTGCTCCGTCACCAACTCCAGATCCTGGTGGCAACGGCGAAGGTGACGGCTTCAAGGAGCGTTACTCGGGTACGATCCAGCCAGGGCAATCGTCAGTCGAGGTTCCTTTTTCGCTTCGACGCCGGGGACTCGATGCGAAGATCAAGCAGAACCACGGAAACCAGCGGATATATTTCGAATTGCTGGATGCGAATGGAAACCTGATCGCAATCGCAGAAGGGGATACGATCGAACTACATAACCTTGCACTCGGAAACTATGTCTTCCGTATTCGCGGCAGCGTCACGAAGGCGGTCGACTTCACCATCAATAGTGAACAGGACGATAAATGACGACGGCGATTAGATCGCCGTCGTCTTATTGTTTGATGAAAAGCTCCTCAGCATTCCACATCGAGTAAGGAAACATCGGGCTCGGCGAAAAGTTTCCGACTCTGCCGTTCGCCGCCGAAACAACGTGGCGGGTGACGATCGTGATGACAGGCGACGCATCTGCCACGATTCGCTGGATCTCGTGAAATTTCGACTTCCGTTTTTCAGGATCGGACTCGCGGGCCTGCTCGGCGAAAAGCTCATCGACCTTCGTTTCCCATTCGGTCGAAGGCGACTTTTGATTCGGCCTCCATTGATGCGCCTCGCCGCTGCTCAGCATCAGGTTGGCGTAGGTTGATGGCTCAAGGTCCGTAACGGACAGACCCAGCAGTATCGCATCGTATTCATAGGACTTGGTCCAGGCGTTCGTAATAGCGGCGAACTCAATCGGCACGACCTGCATTCTTATGCCGAGCTTCGCAAGGTCTTCCTGGATCACTGCGGCCATCAGCTTGCGGGGTTCGTTCTCAGCAGGAACCAGCAGCGAGAACTCGACGCGATTGCCTTGCGCGTCAACCAGTTCCGGGGCATCGGCGGCTCCGCGCCTGGTGAAACCAGCTTCTTCCAGCAGCGAAGCTGCTTGAACAAGGTCGTACGCGATCTTCGGTAGATCCGGATTGGCCCAGATTCGATTCGCCGGTGATACAACGCCGTAGAGCGGCGTTGCCAAACCCTGAAGGGTCGACCTGGCAATCGAGTCGCGGTCAACCGCCATTGAAACCGCTCTTCTAAACCTTGCATCCGAGAACCATGCGAGCTTGGCCGGATTCATCCGCGTGCCATCCGGCTTGGCGGGATTCAGATTGAACCAAATATAATCAACCCCAAGACTCGGGCCGAGATCGAAGGCTCTCACGGCTCCGCCGGCGTTCAGCAGCGAAGCGTAATCCGTCGGGCGTATACGGTCCACGATATCTATTGTGGCCTGGTCCAACCCGACGCGTGCCTGATTCGCATCGGGGACTACCTCGAGGGTCAGTTCATCAAGATAAGGGAGTTGCGTTCCCTGTGCGTCGCGTTTCCAATAATAGGGATTGCGTTTGAGGACGATCCGTTCGGCGGCCGCTGCTGACGCGACAACGAATGGACCACTCGAGACCACGGAGGTTGGCGGCGCCGTTATCTTCCACGCCTCGGAAAGCCGGCCCGCTTTTTGATCGGCTTCGAGAGCATTCCTCGGCAGCACGGCAATGTTATAGAGGTAATTCTCAGGGGCCGCTATCGTTTCAGGAAGGACAAACTGAAGATTTCGATCATCGATCACCTTTACAGATATCGGCTTGCCGTTGATAAGGAGCGCGTCACGGAACACCTCTGCCTTGCTCCGTTCATCGTAAGTAGCCTCCAGCGTGAACGCCACGTCACTACTCGTCAGAGGTTGCCCGTCCGAAAACTTCAGGCCATCTCGAAGCCTGATGTCGACCGAACGGCCATCGGGGCCCGTGGTCCAGGCTTCCGCGAGGCCAGGCACGTAAGTTTGCGTCGAATGATCGAACTCCACAAGCCGGCTGTTGAGCAGGAAGAACGCCGTTAAGATCGACGGCTCGTCGTTTGCGAGAAGATAGTTGAATGTTTTGGGCGGTGAAGATACACGATAGACCAACTTCCCGCCCCGTGTGCCGATTCTTCGTTGTTCGGGTTTTGCGGTGCCTGTCGCAGTGTTTGATGCGGGCGGTTGCCGGCACGAAAACAGAAGGGGAAGCAGAAGAAAAACAGCGAGTCGAACGTATGTGAACGGCCGCATGATGCTATTCTCCGGCAGCAAGTTAGGGAAGCCGAAATCCGAAGGAGTAAACTGTTGAGAGTGTAAGGACTTTTGTTTTGCAGATCAAAGAACAATAGTGAGGAATAGCCGTAGACCGCACGCGGCGTTCCTCACAACAGGCGAGAATGATCAAGTTGCTGCTGAGAAAATGTCTGCAAGGGCTCATGATGATACTGATCGTTTCGGCAGTGACGTTCGCGTTACTCGGTTTTGCGGGAGGCGATGCCCTGACGCAGCTGCGAGATAACCCGCAGATCTCAGCGGAGACGATCGAACGCCTGCGAAGCGTCTACGGCCTCGATCAACCACTTCCGATAAGGTACTTTCGGTGGCTTTCCGGCGCGGTCACTGGCGACTTGGGCGAGTCGACATACTTTCGTGTGCCGGTAAGCGGCCTCGTATGGGCGCGTTCGGTAAGTACATTTCTGCTCGGGACCGCCGCCTTTGCAATCGCACTCACGTTTGCCGTGCCGCTAAGCCTCATAGGCGTGCGATACAAATCAACTACGATTGCTGCATTCATCGACTTGGTGATCCTTGTGACAGCGTCGACGCCGCGGATCGTCCTCGCGCTCGTCGCGCTCGCGATATCCGTCCGATTGACTGCGTCTGCGATGGACACGTCTTCGGTGGTTCTGTTCTGGCTGGCGGCGTTGGCCCTGTCGGCACCGCTGATTTCGGCTTTTCTGGCGCAGTTTTATGGCGAATTACAGCGGACGATGCGGGAGGATTTCATCAAGCTTGCACGGGCGAAAGGCTTAAGCGAGAGTGCCGTGATCCTTCGCCACGCGGTCAGGCCTGCACTCAATCCGGTCCTGACGATCGCCGGTCTCTCGCTTGGCGGTGTGCTGGGAGGTTCCGTTATCGTCGAATCCGTGCTCGGACGCCCGGGACTAGGAACATTGATGGTTTCAGCCGTGCGCACGCGTGATCTGCCCTTGGTAATGGGAATCGTCCTATTTACCAGTACAGCGGTTTGGCTCGGAAATGCCCTTGGCGAGTTGCTGCAGGCAGTCAACGACAAACGAATTCGCGACCTCGGCTTTTGAGCGAATATCTATCAAGAGATGGTTTCTCCAAGAGGCGAACCGATCGCGTTGCGGTCTTTGGTTGGCTCGTTATCGGGCTGTTCGCGTTGTGCGCTGTTTTCGCCGGCTTTCTTGCACCGTACGATCACAGTGCTCAGTCACGATCTGAGCCATCCGCTCCGGCGACCACGATCCACTTCAGCGGTCTGACGCCGATCATTCATCCACGGCGTGTCGAAGATCCGCTTCGCCGCACGTACACGGAAGACACGTCAGTCGCCTTTCCGGTAACACTCTTCGTCCGCGGGTCTTCATATAAGTTGCTCGGCATCGGAGAAACCGACGTACATCTTTTCGGGGTTAGAAGCACTTCGGGCATCGCTCCCAGGATCAATCTTCTGGGAACTGACCAATTAGGCCGCGACCGCTTCTCACGCTTGCTCTACGCAGTGCGGTTCTCGCTCATCGTTACGTTGATCGGCGTTCTCGTCGCTTGCCTCGTTGGGATTTCAATTGGAGGGGTGAGCGGCTATGCGGGACGGCTCGTGGACACGTTTCTCATGGGTGCGACGGACGCCATGCTTGCCCTGCCGACACTGATCCTGATACTCGGGGTGCGTGCGGCTTTTCCGCTGGAGTTGCCAATGACCCGGGCGGCTTTGCTTCTGGTACTCATCTTCGCCCTGACCGGCTGGGCCGAAATGGCCCGGCTGACACGCGGACTCGTGCTCTCATTGCGAAAACGCGAGTTCGTTGTCGCGGCAGTCGCTTTGGGCGTAAGTCAAACGAGAGTTTTGTTTCGCCACATTCTCCCAAATATTTTGCCGTCGCTGCGAACGCGGGCGCTCCTGCTGCTGCCAACGTTCTTGCTTGCTGAGGTTGCTCTGTCATACCTTGGCGTCGGGCTGCAGGAACCGGAACCAAGTCTTGGAAATATGCTCACTGCCGCAAGCGATCTCGATCAGCTTCGTTCGCAACCCTTAAGCGTACTGTCGCCAGCACTCGCCGTGTTGTTGTTCACACTCGGGGTACGACTGATTGGCAGAAACGAGCGGGCCTAATAAGGAGATGGACCACGATCCCGTCACCCTTTGCTTCGCGAAAAAGTCGTGGTCCGTGATGTGGACGACTAAGGCTCTCCCACAATTTTGGCGCAAACGAAGAACGGCGATCGTTACCGATCGCCGCAAGTGCTTGAATTGATTGGTGGGGGGCGAGTGGATTCGAACCACCGACACCCTGACAGTCCCCAATTCTGAATTCGCCACTGCATACAATGCATTGGGGTTAGAACTCCCAAGCTCAGCAGCACGATATCGCAAGTTGTTGATTTTATTGGTAGCGGGGGGCGGGATCGAACCGCCGACCTTGGGGTTATGAATGGCCTACTTTGGCAAAACGTAAGTATTTGCCTTTTCGAAAGTTGCAGCCACCAAGAATTTCGGCCCATTTTGCATTCTTTACGGTTAGTCACCGTCGCATGTTTGTGCTGTGCTGTTCATTCTGGACACAAATTGGACACAGCGATTTTAGCCATTCGATCTCTCCACAGACATCGATTGCGTCTCATTGATCGTGCGTAGATCGTGCGTAATCATCCAGCCTTCGATTTGAATAGCCCTTAGCTGTTGCCTCGAATGCTACCGGTTCTTAACCTGACCTTGACTACCCTAATCCATTACCCAACACTCGCAGAACTCCCAAAGATGAGTCAGTTCGTGCCGTTGACACATGCTTGTATCAGGCATATAGTGCATCCGCATTTCCATAACGAAGTCGGCAACCGTAGCACCCAATAACTGCTACCTCATAATCGACTTCGTCCGTACCAGTCTAACAATTAATTATCAACGCTCGGTCTAGGTTAAATGATCCTGTTTCGGTGGTCCTCAGTCATTGGAATCTGCGTAACAGCCTAATTATTCGGGTAACTACCCGGATTGTAGTTATCCACCTTCAGTTTCGGGTCAACAAATTGATTTACCGTCTAAGTGGGAGTACCAAACATGAAGAGCTGGGTCACGAGTATATTCGCAATCGCGCTTTGGGTTTGTCCTATAACAGCTGTTGGTCAAAACTTCACGAGCGGTTCCACAGGGGCGGATGGCCCACTCGATTTGTCGGCTGGTGATCGAGTCGTTCAGCTGCCCGAATCGGGAATACTGAATTACACAACTGTCAATATTCCCCTAGGACGTTCGTTAACGTTTGCTCGAAACTACCGTAACACACCGGTGATAATGCTTGTTCAGGGGGCGGTCAATATTGCAGGTATCATCGAACTCTCTGGCGCTTCGGGTCTGGCTGGAAGCGGAAAGGGAATACCCGGACCTGGTGGTTTTTATGGAGGTTTCCCAGCCGGCTTTGGACCTGGCGGCGGTCAACCCTCAGTTACAAACCCTAGTATTAATGATTGTACGCCCGCTAAATGGGTTGGAAACCTCTCGCTTGTTCCAATCATAGGCGGTTCTGGGGCAGGCTGTGGCGGAACTGGTGGCGGCGGCGCTATCGTAATTGCCTCAAGTTCTTCAATCGTCCTGTCGGGACAAATCACCGCACATGGCGGACGGGATACTAACGTTGGAAATGGGTCGGGCGGCGCGATACGTTTAGTCGCCAACACAATTACAATCACAGGAAGAATCGATGCCAAGGGTGATTTCAGCACGCCTGGAATCGTTCGTGTTGAGGCTCCCGCCGGTCAATTGTTCTATAGCGGCACAGGTGTTCCAACTCCGATTCTTTCAACGACAGTTAATCCTGTGATCGTTTCTGACAATTCTACTCCAAGCCTTGCAATCGTATCGATAGCAGGGTTCCCAGTGCCATACGCCGCAGGACGGCCTGATGTCGTGGATTTGATGCTACCGAGTCAAGTGGTAGACCCTGTAAATATTGTGATTCAAGCGCACAATATTCCTGTAGGGACGCAAGTGAACCTCAATCTTAGTGGACCAACTCAGGGCACATTTACGCCTGGAACGCTGTCGGGGAGCCAGGCCTCTTCATCGGTGACTATAGCCGTTTCCGGATTGAGTCGGACGGGACCAACTTACATCTTGGCTATCGCGGATTTTACGTTGCCCAATAGTGTCGCGGGACTCAATCCGACTGGTCCAAATCAAATAGCGAAGGTTCGCGTTATCGCTAAGCCGAACACCAACTCAAAAATTGTCTTTATGCGGAAGGACGGGACGGAGATTGATTTACCAAGCGTGCCGAAAACGATTCAACAACAGTTTGGTTTGAATTAATTGGCGCCGGCACATTGCCAAGGTTGTGATTATAAGAACACCAATGGGTGAGTTAAAGATACTAATCGCGATTGTTTGCTTCGTGCTTCTACCGGTTTCTGTGGACGCTCAGACGTTCTCAAGCGGCTCGACTGGCGCGGATGGAGCTTTGGACCTGGCTACGATCAGTTGCCCTGCAAACATCTGCCATATTCAACTTCCCGAGTCAGGGATTCTCAATTTTACAACTGTAAATATCCCACAAGGTAAAGAGCTTAGGTTTAAAAATAATTCGAGAAATACGCCAGTGACGCTGTTGGCTCAAGGGCCAATCACGATAGCTGGAGCTATAGATGTTTCCTCTGCCTACATCTTTGGAAGTGGAGTCTGCGGCGGTACTTTTGAGCGCTTAGGCCCTGGCGGATTTCGGGCAGGGCTCCCCGTCGGTTTCGGTCCCGGTGGTGGAACAATAAATCAACAGCATGGCAGATGGCTTGGTCCTTTGTCGCTCGTTCCGATCGTCGGTGGGTCTGGTGGCTGGAATATCGGCGATGGTGGGGGAGCAATAGTCCTTGCCTCTTCGTCATCGATAGCAGTAACAGGTTCAATTAGCGCTAATGGTTCGATGTTTAGTTCTTGTGGGGGACCCAGCGGTTCAGGCGGAGCCATTCGATTAGTCGCCAACTCAATAAATATTTCCGGGCACTTGGGCGCATGTGGTTTCGGCAATAACTGCGGTGTAATTCGAATCGAAGCTCCAGATGGTCAACGCAATTTTACAGGCACTGCTAATCCCGCTGCTGTGCTTTCGACTATTAATCCCATCGTTTTGTCCAGCGCTGCACCGCTGCTGACAATCGCGTCAATCGGAGGGTTCAGCGTGCCATCCTACGCTGGATCTCGTTTCGACACGGTCGATTTGCTCTTACCAAACCAGTTGGCGGATCCGATCAGTATTGTCGTCAAGGCAAGCAATATTCCCATCGGCACTCAGGTAGAAGTTAGACCAGTAAAAAATTCGACAAACGCAACGTTCAGTCCCGGAACGCTAGCGGGAACTTTTCAAAACTGCACTGCGACCGCAACCATAACCGGCTTGGATCGAACCGCTGTTACTTATTTACTGGCTACGGCGGCTTTTGATCCCCCGGCTGTTGCGCAAACCTTCAACCCTAAAGGTCCAAATCACGTTGCCCGAATCCGCATTGAATCATCGATCGGCAACGAACCGAAGATCGTCTTTCTACGTCGCGATCTGACTGAAATTGACCCAAGAAGACTCTCCAAAGAATTCCTTCAGCAGTTCGGACTGTGACTGAGGCTTCGGGTTAATTGAGAGATTATTGAAGATGCAACCAGCCTTTGGAGGACTACATCTGCACTCAAAACGGGCTTATTCGATGCGTGTAGTTCCGGTAGTACGTTGGATTTTATTTGCATTTGCTTTGTGCGTTTGTCCTCCGGTGTTTTCGCAAGAGGCCGGTCCAACGGCGGTTTCGAGTAACGGTGTCACGATAGCCTTCCAAAGCTCTGGAGGTGACACGACCGCGAGCAAAGGTGTCACTATCTCTTTTCAAAACTCTGGTGGTAATGCTGTCTCTAGTAACGGTGCAACTATCTCTTTTCAAAACGCCGGAAACGTTGGAGCAGGAAGCAGCGGCGTCACGATAGGTTTCGGCAATCCGCTGAACCCTTCATCTTTGTTCGGCCATTCACCGCATAGCGGGTTCAATGCCGATCCAGTAAACACAGCTACCGGAAACTACATCTTCGAGCGAACTGATTTGACGATGCCCGGCCGTGGTCTTGCGTTCGAGTTCAAGCGTCTTTATAACAGCCAGGATCCTACGAATGGTCCCTTAGGGCTCGGGTGGACACATTCCTTCAACGTCGCTCTCACTGATTCCGGCTCGACCGCTTCCATTCGCTGGGATGACGGCCACGTCGATATTTATGCTAACAATGCGGGCATCTATTCGCCGCAACAAGCCGGCGTTTTCGACAAGCTCGTAAAGAATGGCGATGGCACCTTTACAGTTACTCAGAAGAATCAACGGAAACACAAGTTTGCGGCAAGTGGTCGACTCTCTTCCATCTCGGATCGTAATAACAACACCCTCACTATGAATCACGATGAGGGCGGACAGCTCACGTCAGTTCAGGATACTGTCGGACGTTCAGTCAACCTCACCTACGACAGTCAAGGCCGCATTATTCAAATTACGGATCCACTGCCGCGGACAATTACTTTCTCGTACGACGCGAATGGCGACCTCACGGCTTCTACGGATGCGAGTGCCAAGACCACAACGTACACGTACGACGCAAATCATCGACTACTCACTGCGACTGATCCGCGCGGTCACACCTTCGTCACGAATGTCTATGACGGCAGCGGGCGAGTGATCAGTCAGACGGACGCTAAAGGCAATCAGACGCAGTTCTCCTATAACGCAAGCACGGGAACGACCACGATCACCGATGCGTTAGGGCGAACGAGCACCGACACACATGACGTCCGGTCGCGTCTGATCCAGCAGCAGGACAAGTTCGCGAAGAGCTTCAGCTACACCTACGACAACAATAACAATCGCACCAGCGTTACGGACAAGAATGGGAATACGACACTCTACACGTATGACTCGCTGGGCAACGTCACCGGCCAGACAGATCCCTCCGGCAAGACAGCGACCATCACTTACGACTCGCTGAACAACCCACTTACGCGCACCGACGAACTGGGCAATACGACTACTTTCACTTACGACGGGGTCGGCAATCTGTTGACCAGCACTGGGCCATTGAGCAATACGACGACATTCACGTATGACGGCTTTGGACAGTTGTTGACCGTCAAGAATGCAAACAGTCACACGACGACGAACACGTTCGATGCCTTCGGCAATCTGAGTTCGACCACAGATCCGCTCAATCACAAGACCGGTTACGGTTACAACGGCTTGGGACGCAAGACATCGAGCAGTGATGCCCGCAGCAAAACGACGATGTTCAGCTATGACGCCAACAGTAACCTGTTGAGCATGACTGATCCCTTGAATGGCGTAAGCAGCTACCTCTATGACGAGAATAGTAATCGCACCAAAGTCACCGATCCCCGTGGCAACGTCACGCAGTTTACCTACGACGCGAATAATCTGTTGCTGACTACCACTAATGCGCTCGGCGGAGTAGTGACCAATACTTATGACCAACTGAACAATCGGACCGCGGTCAAAGACGCGCGGAACAACACAACGAGCTACGAATATGATAAAGAGCGGCGGCTGACAAAGATGACGGATCCCCTGGGCAACGCGACGCAGTATGCATACGATGCTCAGGGCAATCGCATTTCCGTAACCGACCCGAAAAACAAGACCACCAGCTTCACGTACGATGCGTTGAACCGTCTGCTGAAGTCAACTGATCCACTCAATAACGTCACGAGCAATGAATATGACGCCCTCGGCCACATCACGAAAGCGACGGATGCCAATAACAAAGCGACCCAGTTCAGCTACAACGCGCTGGGCCGGCTGACACAGGTGACTGACGCTGGGACGGGAACGACTAAATACAGTTACGATCTGGTTGGCAATCGACTGACGATCATCGACCCGAACAACAACACTTCAATCTTTACTTATGATGCCGCGAACCGGTTGGTTACCTCGAAGAATCCGTTGAATAAGACTTATACGTTTGGCTATGACGCGGTCGGCAACCGCACCAGTCTGACGGATGCTAACGGGGCGAGCCTCACCTACGTTTATGACGACAACAATCGTCTGAAAGAGATCCATTATCCCGACAGCACTTCCGTGGTGTTTACTTATGACGCGAACAACAACCGAACTCAGATGCTGGATGCGATCGGCACGAGTACTTATACGTACGACGCGTTGAACCGGCTGAATAACTATACAGACGCTTATGGTAAATCAATCGGGTTCGGCTATGACGCCAACAGTAACCGCACGAGGTTGACCTATCCTGACAATAAGGAGGTTACTTATACGTTTGATGCCGGCAATCGGCTGACGGTAGTGAGCGACTGGGGCAGTCGCGCAACTGCTTACTCATACGACGCGGCCAGTCTGTTGAGTGGGATCACAAATGGCAACGGCAGCACTGTGAGCTACAGCTATGACGATGCGCAAAGACTGCTGACGATGGTTAATAAGAAGACAAACAACACTATTATCTCTTCCTATGCTTTCACGCTCGATAAAGTAGGCAATCGCATTGTTTCAAATCAAACAGAGCCGCTCACGCAAGGCGTCGCGACGCCCGGAGCAACCACGCATTCATACGATGCTGCCAATCAACTCTCTAATTCCGGCGCTTCCACTTTCACTTTCGACAACAACGGCAATCAGAAGACGCAGGTCACGACCGGCGTCACCACTAACTACAACTACGACTTTGAAGATCGGCTAGCTACGGCCTCAGACGGCACAACTTCCGTTCAATACGCTTATAACGGAGTAGGACAGCGACTGGCGCGCACGGTTAATGGCACAACTACGCGGTTCGTACTCGATCCGACGTCACGCCTGCCACGGTTGCTGGCAGAAACGGACTCCTCGGGAAACATCACTGCTTATTACACGCACGGTCTCGGCTTGATCTCGAAGGTTACACCCGCCGGTCAGAGCTATCAGTATCACTTGGATGCGCGCGGCTCGACCATTGCCATGACGGACTCCGGGCAGAACGCGGTCAACAAGTATGCTTACGACCCCTTTGGCGCTCTCACTGCGTCTGCGGAGCAACAAGCAAATCCGTTCCAATACATTGGCCAGTTTGGAGTGCAGTCGGAACCTCTCAATCTGCTCTTCGCAGCGCGCAGGTACTATCAACCCTCTTTAGGCCGCTTCTTAACCAAGGACCCGGTGGCCCCAACGCTGAACAACTCGCAAGCGCTCAATCAATATGTCTACTCCTTGAATAATCCGATCATTCTGATCGACCCTTCAGGTCTGAGTGGTATGAGAGATGGAAGTACACGCTTTGAACCACGTGGTCCTTCAGATTCTATGCACTCTTACTATTTCGCCACCACGAAAAACAGTCCGGCTGAAACTCACACCGGATCAAGATCAAAACTGGGTCTACTGTCAGATGCTCTTGATTGGATCGGAAAGGGTCTCAAGGCTGCAGATTTAGGGTTCGTGACCAAAGGAATTAAGGGTGTTGGTGATCTAGGGGAGGCGGCAAGTGCCGGCTCACAGATTACTGGCGCAGTGAACACAGTACAAAATCTCGACGACCCAGATTATCGCGTGGCTGATGCGGATCGGCTCTATAAATCTGCGACGAACCAATTCAGACTGGATCAAGCGACGCAAACCGTATTCGGAAGCGGCAAAACGTGGGGACAACTTACTCCGTCAGAGAAACTACAGGTAGTAAATAATGATGAGTATGTTTATTGGATGGGCGGTGGTAATCCTTCGGGTTACTACGCACCACCAGTCGGTTTAGGGCTATTAAAGAGTATTTGTCCATTCAATCTCTGTAATTGAGGCTTCTAATGCGCAACGATTTCTGGAAACAGGATCTAAAACCCTTATTTCTTGCCTTACTCGTATTCTTCGTCGTAGGCGGAGGAGTTTGGGTTGCGCGGGCCGACGATGTTGTCTACATCTACGATTCACAAAATCGTCTAATCGAAGTTCGTTACCCTGACCGCACTATCAATTATACGTACGACGCCGCAGGCAATCGCATCACCATGACGGTCGAGGGGCCAAGCGCAACGCCGACACCAACGCCGACGCCAACGCCGACGCCAACGCCAACGCCAACGCCAACGCCGACGCCAACACCGACGCCGACGCCGACGCCGACGCCGACGCCAACACCAACACCAACACCAACACCAACACCGACGCCAACACCAACGCCGACGCCAACACCGATGCCAACGCCAACACCAACGCCAACGCCAACACCGACGCCAACACCAACGCCAACACCAACGCCGACGCCGACGCCAACACCGACGCCGACGCCGACGCCGACGCCAACACCAACGCCGACGCCGACGCCGACGCCAACACCGACGCCGACGCCAACACCGACGCCGACGCCAACGCCGACGCCAACACCAACGCCGACGCCAACGCCAACGCCAACGCCAACCCCAACGCCAACGCCTGCACAAACTAATGTTGGTTCAAACGTGGTGGTACAGGTCGGTACGACTACGGTGAACTTTTCAAATGTCACCGCGCCTGGCGTAACAAACGTTCTCCCGCTAAGTACCGACTCGGTTGGACCATTACCAAATGGCTATGAGGTTAATTCTCACAGCTTGGCTTTCGACGTGAGTACGACAGCAACAGTTCAGCCACCGATAATTCCATGCTTTAATGTTGCTTCACCCATTAATGAGAATGAATTCTCGCGACTTCGAGTCCTGCATACGGAGACCGGTACGCTTATCGATCGAACCACTACTCTCACTTTTGCTACGAAGACCGTTTGCGCGAGGGTTAGTTCCCTAAGTCCATTCCTGATCGCTACTGCTACCGCTGCTCAGATCAATTTACTGCTTGAGGAGTCTGGACCAGCATTCGATCAATTAGCTGCCGTGGATTCAGTGACACTCTTAAGGGATCCGCTTTCCGTCCTTAGGACAGAATTAATCATTTCCGGTCCTGACCTTAACCGAAGGATCACGGTCTTCGCAGAAAATCTGCAATTAGCTCAAGGTGACACTTCAGCCGCGGTCACGATTATTTTGACTGACAGTAATAATCAGATTCACGAAATAGCAGCAGAAGACGTGCGGCCTGTACCCAACTTCACCTTTACTCAGGTAATCTTTCGCTTACCTGATAGTCTTTCACCCGGCACTTGCATGGTTCGGCTGAGGTTGCACGGGCTACTTAGTAATGCCGGGATATTCAAAATTAAAATGTAGTCCCAGCCCCACAGCGCAGTTTCAGTCGAGGGTGTGTCTCAGTAAATGAAACAGAAGTGGCGCAAACTGGATTGACACCCACGCGTGGCCCCAGTGATCCAAGACTGTCCAAAGAACTCAGCCCGTTGTAAGTACGCAGCCGATCTGCAGAGCCGGCCCGGTAATTTTGCCGAGATTTTCACCGAATAACCCGTAGCAACTGGAACTCGTAGGTTCATTTAAATGTTTTGAAGGTACGAACTCTGGCGAGAGTTTTGTCAAAATGACGGTTCACATCGCTGACATGTTGGTCGCGGTAAACCTCTTTCGGCATTGATCAACCGAGGACTTGTTCCGCTCTAGCCTCCATCTAAGTCCCGGTCGCATACACGATGACTCTTTCCCTTCACACCACACCAGGAACTCCCGCTGCTTTCGATTTCCAATTTGAACGTGGTTTGTATTGGCTCGCCCAGAGTCCGGCAGGCTCAGTAATTGGAATAGAGACTGATGATGATGTTGCAATTCGAGGCGGCGCCGGGTCACGCCTGTTAGAGCAAGATAAGCACTCAATTCAAGGAACTGGCAAACCGTTTGGCAATCGCTCGCACGATTTATGGAACACGTTAGCCGTTTGGATCAAAGCGCTGGATAATAATGAGGTACCAACAAATTCAACGCATTTTCTGATGGTCACCAACAAGAGTGCTCCTGATTGCATTGCTCATCAAATAGGACGAGCCACTACGGATGATGAAATTACGGCATGCATTACAGCGTTAGAAGAGGCATCCAAAAAGCCGCCGGATAAGGTGGGTCCTCTAATGCAGAGAGTGCTGATATCAGCCTCACGAGCAAACCTTCACACGCTTATTCGCAACTGCGAATTTGCAGATGCTTCGTCGTCTACCTCTGGGGCCGACTTAAGAAAAAGAGACAATTGCGCATCTTCAACTGCCTGGATGGGGAGAGGCACATGCTAATTCGATCGCTGACGAACTGCTTGGCTGGTTACACAGTACGGCGCTGGCTCTCTGGCAGAAGGGGGAGCCATGCTGGATCCAGCGAAATCACTTCGTAGATCAACTCCACGCCATTCTCGATCGTCGAAAGCGTCAGATTACGCGTGAACGCTCCGAACATCTGATTCCCGTTAGCGATGCCAAAGTAGGTGAAAACAAAGGGAGTCGTTTCGTTAAGCAACTCCACTTGGTGACGGACGATGATAGCGTCGTGGATAACGCTATTAGGGAATTCATCCGGTGCAACATCGAAAAGAGCCGTCTTTCTGAAGAAGGTAATATAACCGACGACGACTGGACAGCTTTTGAGACTGCATTACTGTCTCGCTGGTCAAAGATTCGGGCTCGCGTTTTAAGGATGAAGAAGGGCACTCTTGAGGAAGATATTGGATTCGAAATTTTTACGGAGACTACTGAGGATCATCGCGAGCCATTGGCGGGTAGCGATACAGAGCAAGTCTATCTTACCTCAGGAAGTTATCATCGTCTCGCTGACTTGACCCGAGTTGGTTGGCACCCTCGATTCGAGGCATTGATGCAAAAATTTATACGGAGTCAGTAGCGTGGATATCCTCTTCGAACAACATGTAATCCAGAACACGGGTTTAGCTGCCGAAACGATATGGCAAGCCGTTGAGTCCGCATATGAAACGAAACATCGAACCGAAGGGGTGCCATTTGCGCTTGCTTTTCTGATACTTCCATTGACGTTTCATGAACGCACGGCCAAGGCATTGGCTTCCAAAACCCAACCGGGTGCTCTCTACAAGGCGTTGGCCGATGAACGCGAAATCACTGTCGGCCTTCAGTCACGGATGCAGGCTATGTCCGATCGTACTTTAGAAGCGCTATCAATTGGTTTTCATACAGGACTTTTGTTGCTCGACCAAGATAAGCAGCGTCAGTTATTACCGGGAAGAAGAAGCCCTCCGGTCAAACACGCCACCGAGGAAGTTAAGACCATCTTGAATGCTGCAAAACGAGTAGGACAAGCCTTTTCTGAGATGACTATGGTCCAACTTGCTACGCACTTGGGGTTCCAATTCTAATGAGACTCACGATCTTAAAGATAATTCTTTGGCCAGCGGATTCGTCTCACGAACCTCGCATCATTTCGTTTCTCCCTGGCAGGATCAACATAATTACTGGAGAGAGTGGTTCTGGAAAGTCAACGCTAACATGGATCATTGATTACTGTTTAGGGAGCGAAAAGTGCTCGATCCCGGTAGGCCGGATTCGTGAGGTTACCGGTTGGTTTGGTCTTCACCTTCAACTTGCGAATACTGAGATGATTGTTGCCCGGCGAAATCCCGGAGACCAACAAACTACTGGCGATCTTTATTGGGCCAGGGGTTGGACTTGCAGGTTCCACATGCGGTTCAAAAGAACGCACGAATAGAGGATTTGAAGAACCGTTTCAATCAGATTGCGCACCTCCCGATGTTGGACTTTTCAGTAGATGAGAAGGTAGGTTTCGGCGGACGTGCGAGTTTTCGCGACATGGCGGCTTTCAACTTTCAACCTCAGCATATCGTGGCGAATCCGTTCACGTTTTTCTATAAAGCCGATACAACACAACATCGTGAGAAACTCCGCATTATTTTTCCACTTGCCTTAGGCGCAATTACTGCCGGTACTTTAGCCAAGCAACGTGAACTCAAGGACGCCGAACGAGAACATGACAGGCTCAATCGTGAGTTGAATGCTCGCTTGAATGCGGCGCGCGCTTGGGAAGCAGAGGTGGAAAGTTACTACCTCCAATCGCGAGCTTTAGGCCTTCTGCCTGATTCACCATCGCCTCAGTCGAACTGGCAGTTGGACAAATATGTACTTGAGTTGCAGAAGCTGCCTGACTCGGTTAAGACCATGGACATTCCTGATATTCAGGAAGGGACAGGCGAGGCAGCCGTGGCTGAATTGACTCAATTAATTGCCGAGGAAGATCACCTAGCTCAGGAAATAGGTTCGATCAGGCAACGTCTGGAAAACTCGACCAGCTATCAGCCTCTATAGGCGACTACGGAACAACTCTCACCAAGCAGGAAGATCGGATGGGAGGAGTAGGTTGGCTCGAAAGTAAGTTGAAGAATACGCACCAGTGTCCAGTGTGCGATGCGATTCATTTAGATGGAAGCCCTCAGCTGTTGGAGCTAAGAGCGTTAGCTCAGGAACTAAGCGATCTAACAGCGTCTGTTTATCAAGCCCCTCCAAAACTAGACCAAGAGCTTGCCGTACTACGGCAAGAACTTCGCAAGCTCGAAGGAGCGATTTCCAAGGCTCGTCAGAAACGCAAGTTTCTTGAGGACCGTTCTGCGACACTGGCTGCTGAACGTCAGCGCGTCCGGCAGATCTATCTATTCGTTGGAAGAGTGGAGCAAGCTCTCGAAAACGTTCAGGCAAGTCGTAATGTTGATGAGCTTCGCGATGAATTAAAAGGCTGGGCGACCAAGATTTCAGAGTTGCGGAAGGACTTGGATCCACGTGCGCAGACTGGCCGAGTTGAAGCTGCCGTCAATAGCGTGTCAGCAACAATCGCCGATTATGCTCGCCGATTGCAGTTGGAACATGCTGCGGAAAACGTGCGCTTGAACACAGCCGAGTTGACACTACAGTTTAGTCCTCTTTCTGGCAGAACTGACTTTCTTTGGGAAGTTGGGAGTGGCCAAAACTGGGTCGGTTATCACGTCGCGGGACTTTTGGCTTTGCATGAGCATTTTGTAACTCTGCCTCATAACGTAGTTCCGCGCTTCCTGGTGATTGATCAGCCGAGTCAAGTTTATTTTCCGGATGCTTGGCCATCGATAGAACAGGCTCCTAAGGGTAAAACAACCATTGGGGTTTCGGCGGACATTGATGGTGTCCGACGAATCTTTTGGAGTGTCTGTCTGAATTCATGACTCGGGTTAAACAGCAGTTCCAGATAATCGTAACGGAGCATGCTGGGTCCATAACTTGGGATAACATCCCACATATTCATCTAGTCGAGAATTGGCGGAATGGACATGACGAGTTCTTGATCCCCGCAACTTGGCTCAAGACGAATGGCAGCGGCGCGCGGTGACACCAGTGAATTGCGTGTTACAGATCTCAAGGAGCTATGTACTTCCATAAAAGCGTCCTACTTGGATGGCCTACGGACAATTGAAGAAAGGCAAACAGTCGACAGTGCCAGTGGACGAACCGGCAGTTTAAAGCGAAGTCGAACAGTGGCATTCTGGCCATTGCGACTGTAAATAACACTGATCCGACAGTTCAACCTATTGCGCTTACATACTCACGTATGCGAACACTAGCAGAAGTAAGACCTACACCTGAGCAACTAGTACTCGTGTCCCGTGTCAAACCGGGTATTGAAGTAATCCGAGGAGCAGCCGGAAGTGGCAAGACTACTACCGCGATATTAAGGTTGCGGGCACTGATCGGTACTTTTGTAAACCGCAAAAGAAGGCAGGGAAGACAAGAGCCGGTTAGGATACTTGTCCTTACTTACAATAGGACTTTGCGTGGATACATTAAAGCTCTTACTAATCAGCAGGTCAGTGATAGTCCAGAAATTGATCTGAAGATTTCTACTTTCGCACGATGGGCAGTGAAGAATCTAGGCCGACCAAAAATGCTTACTACTTCCCGAGCAAAAAGTAAGATTGCCGAATTGGGCTCCGGACTCTCTCTGTCCTCGGAGTTTCTTGCCCAAGAAGTAGACTACCTTTTAGGTCGCTTTGAGCATGACAAGTTGGGTGAGTATGTTGGCGCTGTGCGCGTGGGCCGTGGGACAATTCCTCGCGTTGATAAAGCACTCCGTGAAGCCATTCTTTTCGACGGTAGTAGAACCCTATCGAACATGGAAAGAAGAGCACGAGCTATTTGATTGGAATGATCTTGCGGCAATACTTGCCAAAAAGAAAACATGCGAACCGTATGACATTGTCATCGCTGACGAAACGCAAGACTTCTCTGCGAATGAGATTCGCGGGATCATTAATCACGCGGCCGAACTCCACTCAATAACCTTCGTACTTGACGCCGCACAGCGAATTTATGCCCGTGGGTTTACTTGGCAAGAAGCGGGCGTTTCTGTCGGATCCCACAATACACATCGTTTGCAACAGAATTACCGTAATACAATCGAAATCGCTCGTTTTGCTGCCGGAATAATTGAGGGCCTAACTTTTGATGATGACGGTACGATGCCGGATTTCTCAAAGTGCGATCGACATGGCCCAAAGCCAATCGTTGTACGGGGTAAGTTTGCAGCTCAGACGCGCTATGTCATAAATTACATAACGACGAACGTTGATTTAACGAGTCAATCTGTCGCCTTTTTGCATCCGCTCGGGGGAGGATGGTTTGATCACGCGCGCAACGCTTTTAGTAAGGCAAAGCTTCCCTTTGTTGAAATTACCCGAGAATCGGAATGGCCAGAGGGAAAAGAGAATATAGCATTTAGCACAATTGCTTCTGCGAAAGGTCTAGAGTTTGATCACGTGGTGATGATAGGGCTGAACGCGGAAGTCTTACCTCATGGATCTGATGAAAGCGATGACCAATTGACGAGACTACGCCGCTTAATAGCCATGGGAATCGGAAGGGCAAGTAGGTCCGTGATTGTCGGCTATAAACCCTCTGATGAGCCAATGCTGGTTAAATATCTAAAACCATCGACTTTTGACCTTGTCAATCTATGAGTATTGCCGACATAGTAAGGCAGCGCGATATCAACCAGGTTCTCCACTTCACCACCGATCTCGGCCTTGTAGGAATACTCGATTCGGGGTTCTTAAAGTCAAGAACGCGCTTGGAGGCAGATCAGCGACTAGAATTCATTTTTCGTCCAAATGCTGCGTTCCGAAAGGATCGCGCCTGGCTTGATTATGTTAATTTGTCACTAACGAGAATAAATAGCCAATTTTTCGATGTCTCTAAGAATCGATGGCACCGAGATCGCGATATTTGGTGGTGTGTGCTTGCTTATGATCCGATTATTCTCAGTCATGAAGGGGTTTATTTCACGACGACAAATAACTTTTATTCAGGTGTACGTCGAGCAGCTGGTCCAGAAGGTTTAGACGCAATGTTCGGACCGAAAATTTTCCAGTACCGTGACAGAAACGGTGATCATATTGCCGTCCGCAATGATGGAACGTCTCCGGCTTTACCCACTTGTATGCAAGCGGAAGTGCTCTATCCCACGCAGGTTTCAACGGATTTTTTGCAGCAAATTTATGTAGCGACCGAGGAGGATGCTGACGAGGCGCATGGTCAGCTTGAAGCTTTGCGCCACCGCCAACTGCGGATAACTGTCGCGCCGGACGTTTTTGCAATTTAGCGAGATGAATAACGAAAGCCTCACGGCAATTAAAAACTCGGCTATATGGGCGGCGTACGGTGACGCACTTGGTTTCATCACCGAACTTGCTGACAGCCGCAGCTTGCTTTGGCGAGTAAACGCGCCTCGTGTAGCGCATCCTGTGCCTTGGAGGCGTCTAGTCGGAGGCAAGTTCGGAGTTGAGGCGAGTCTTCCTGCAGGATGCTATTCCGACGATACACAATTACGTCTCGCCACATCTAGAGCGATCCGAGGTGACGGCAGATTTGATGTTGAAGCTTTCGCGAAAGTTGAATTGCCTGTGTGGCTCTCTTATTCACTTGGTGGCGGCCGAGGAACCAAAGCGGCTGCCGCATCACTGAGGAGTTCTGATGTCGCGTGGTTTAGTAATTTTTTCGTCACATCAAACGCCAGCTATATCGAGTGCGGTGGAAACGGCGCGTCAATGCGTATTCAGCCTCATGTGTGGGCTGCACGTGATAAAGGAAAACCAGAATATTACAGCTTAGACGTCGTTCGTAATGCAGTCTGTACGCACGGTCATCTTCGCGGGATCCTTGGAGCTGTCTTTCACGGAATCTGCTTAGCAACGACACTAAAGTCCGACTCCGTCGCGGGTCCAGATGCTTGGACCGGAGCTGTTGATTTTCTACCATCGCTTGTTTCTTTAATTAGGGATGACTCTGATCTGGGATCAATATGGATTCCCGTGTGGGAAGAGCGATCGGGTAGGTCTTTCGACGCTGAGGTTGCAAACGTTAGGGAAGAAATGCTGAGAGACATCGATATTGCAGCAAGCTTCATAACAAATAAAAGCGACTTCTCGTATTGTAAATTTGTTCAAGCAATTGGGGGACTGACGGACGAACATCGGGGATCAGGAACTAAGACAGCAATTGCGGCATCAGTATTAAGTTGGGTACATCGAACAGATTACCCCGCCTCGGCCCTCGTGAAGGCTGCAAACTTATTGGGCAGTGACACTGATACCATTGCGACTATGGCAGGAGCGATTCTTGGATGCGTTTCGAAAGAGGCTCCAAAAGACTCAATTCTCGATGAACATTACATTGCCGCAGAAGCCGTGCGAACACATCGACTGAGCAGAGGTGAGATTGTTGAGAGTTTTAGTTACCCGGATCTCTTTTCATTTCATCCACCGAAGACGCAACTGGATTCTATAGGTCTAGTTGATGGCAGCTTAGCTGTTGCTGGATTAGGTGTAGCCGAGCCACTTGGTCAAGCCCTGCAAAGTCGAAAGAAGGAAGCCGCAGTTTGGCAATGGCTAAAGCTACAGTTTGGACAAACTATTTTTGCGAAACGCCGGGATACCCCCAGAATGTTGTCTAAAGGCCAATTAGACGAGAATGAATCAACCGCCAAACGGCCGGAGCATATTACTAGGCCGTCAGTACGATCGTCGGGACGTCCTCAGCAGCCGAATCTCCTAGACGCGAATGGTGGCGGAAGAAGAATACGGGATGATCAATCGTCGAGTATAGATCAGCTAACGAATGACGTAATCAAATCGAACTTTAATGAAGCTTTGATTGGTAAACATCTATTGAACCTCGCGAATGGATCACAGGCAATCGAGCGAGCAGTGGCTTACGCTTCAATCATTGTCAAGGCGCGGATTGCTCGTTCGCAAGCGGCGAAATCTGATAAAGCAAAATAGCCGTTCCTGAACGGGCGGCTTCCATACGCAATCCTAAGCCGTTCTTATATAGTCCGCGTCTATTCAATTTTTTCGCTTTTACTGCCATGGTTCGCAGCTATCTTACCTAGCGCGTTCCGTCTGACGCTCCCCAAGATTGCCTTGTTTTGTGGTCTTCATCATCAATTAAATGTTGGTAGATATTCACAACTACCCACGTTTAATTGATAGCGCTGGACACTCGAGTTCGGCAGAGCAGACGCCAATCAGCGAACGGATCAAAACTCCTAAATATACAGGGCACAAATAACCACGCACACCGAGCCTCATCAAATACTCAGTAAGCACCTTTACAGGCGTCACAATTTATGACGAAGTGTGACAGGTTGTGACAGATCGTGACAGGTTGTGACACCCTCCAGATTTCAACCACAACCCTCACATCCGAAGATTCTTAGATACACAAAGACGACCTGTAACTCGAGAAACAAAGCAGAGGTGCTACGCACCTGATTAAGAGAGACACGTCACCCCCGCTCGCGGGGCTGTCGCGTTTACGCGGCGTGTTAACGCGCCGGTGGTCCAACAGTTGCAGCGTTTACGTGTTAACGCAGGCACGCTGGCCAAACGAGCGGTGTAAACACGGAAGGAAGAACAGATGAGTGAAGCAAAGCGGAGCAAGGTCATTGCTTTCAGGCTTACAGATGAGGAATACGCGCAACTTGAAAACACAGCCGCAGCCTCAGGTGACGAGCCGAACAACTGGTGCCGAAACCTCGCGCTAACTGTCTGTCGTGAAGGTCCAATTTTCGGCCAGACCGGGCGTTTAATCTACACCGAGCTTGCTATTTTGCGTTTTTTGATCGGGCATGGATTCAAGCTACTGTTTCGTCGAAATGCAGCCGAGACCGCAGACTGGACTAAGCTAACGGCACAAGCCGATCAAAAGTCGGGTGAGATCGTGCAGGAGTTGCTCTCGCGGCGAAAGTAGGAAGTTGCCTGAGATCCTGATCTCGCGCTTGTCTTATCCGGTCCAGTTCGTGGGACTAATTGGGAATCCATGTATTCAATTCACAACAGGTGTGTGTAACTCACAACACCCTTTGGCAATGCTCAGTCTGGACAAAGCTCATGGCCGCAATGATCACGATAGTTGTAAATTCTACGTCAACATGCAGCACACAACACCGTCCTTGCTGAGGCCAAGCAAGTCTAGCAGTTTCCGCCATCACGTCACTCACAGCAGCACAACATGTATAGCAATGGCATGGCATGGTCCGTGCAATACCACACCGGCAGTTGATGCTAAAGGCTCAGAGTTGAGCCGATCGTGACGCTGTTTGAAACGATCAAGAATGGAGCAGAGTCCGCACAAAATTTGCCGCTCGATCAGGACGCAGTTCATAGCCCATTTCATACTTGCGAATCGCCCCAAAGCCTCGCGAGTACTCGCGCCTAATCGATCGGAGGGATCTGAGTTTTGGATCTTGTGAGAACTCCCGATCCAAGTCGACTCCGCTCTACTCCAACCGTCACGTCACTAACAATCTAACACTATAAAAATTCCTTTTAGCGGGAAAGGGAGAACTACGCCTTGAAGAAGAATAATGTCTTTACCGAAGAGGGCCAGACGCAGCTTAGAAACACGCTGCGCCAAGTCAGGTTCTTTTTTCTATTGATGCTTCCAGTGACGCTCGCCTCTGCCTATGGGATCCATCGGTTTTGGGTGAAGCCAAATTTCACGCCATTGCAGCACGTGTATTTCCGTCAGTATTTGCGAAGTTCGGTCAAGAGCTATTTGCCGCGCTCACGATCGCCCTACACCTACATGAGTATCGTCGTGACCGATCCCAGGACAAATCGGGATGTCCGCATCGCTGTAAAGGATGAGCATGTCAACCCCGACCTGAATGAAGAAGGGGATATCAAGATTGATCGCGGCTATCCGGTGTTCCGCCCTAAACCGGACGTAAAGGTCAAAGAAGCAGCCTGGAAGCAGGAACTTATTCCTGACAAGAACGCCTATGCCTGGTTTCGTGCTGCCATCTTTGAAGACCAAAGCATTATTGAAATTTGGCGTTGGGCCTGGCTCGGCCCCATCCTCATTCTTGTCGCTGGAATGATCGCCTTGACAACGCTCTACAAGTTTGCTCAAGGCCGTTACGTCAAGGGTGAACAGGTGCGCGGAACCCGCGAGCTCTCGCCACGAGAATACCGGAAAGAGCACCGCAAACACACCGGCTATGCAGTCAAAGTTTACTCGCAAGTAATGAATCATGATTGCCCGGCTGCGAGACTATTTCGGTTTCAATCAGCCCTCATACAAGTTGACCGTACCTCGTGAGGAAGAGAACGAAGGCTTGCTCTTACTCGGCGATCCAGGGACCGGTAAGAGTCAGATCATGCACCAACTGTTAGACTGGGATCGCCAGCCCGTGAACGGTTCGAGGCGGTAGTCGTGTTATGACCCGGCTGGAGAGTTTGTTGAGCAGCATTTCGATCCCGACACAGACATAATCTTGAACCCGCTCGATGCGCGCTCCTGGTACTGGAGTCCGGTCGAAGAGATCGAAAATGTTACGGACGAGATTAGCGCACCGGAGCGCCATTTCATCGCGGAGAGTTTCTTTCCCGATCATCCCCACGCCTCACCAACAACGCAGTTTTTTATCAAGGCTGCACGCAGCATCTTTGCCCGCATGCTGACCTTCAGTCCGACACCTGAACGGCTGGTGGAAATGCTCGCAGACGAAGGACTGATCGACTTCTGCGTGGCCGGGACAGAGCACGCGCATCTGATTGATAAAGCTGCCAAAGCGCAACGTGCCGGAGTGCTCGCCACGCTGTCGGAAGTAGGTGATTCGTTGAAACTCTTACCGACTATTGAGCAGTGTCAGGCGCGCATCTTTACCTTCCGCGAGTGGGCGCACCATCGTAACCGCTGCATCTTTATCACCTCAACACAAAGCACCAGAGAAGCGCTGCGAAGACTACACGCCGCCTGGTTCAACATCATGTTCGGCAAACTTATGGGAGCAAGCGTGAGCCACGTCACGGCAGCGTCCCTGTTGGGTGATCATCGATGAAGCCCACGCGCTGAAGCGATTGCCGGCGCTGGAAACGGCGCTGGTTGAAGCTCGCAAGTATAAGGTCAAGATCGTGCTCGGAACGCAGAACAAAGCGCAGATCGAGGAGTCACTACGAGCGCGTCGCCGCCACCATGCTCGTCAGCCTCACACACCAAGATTCTGTTCCGCATGCAATGAGCCGGACTCCGCCCGTTGGGTGTCGGAAATGATCGGAGAGCAGGAGATAGAACGGCCACGTGTTTCCACTACTGCCTCGGTGCAAACTTACGGCAGAGATTCACTCAATTACGCGCCTGGCATTGAGCGCAACTCGGTAGTCAGCAAAGAGCAGATCATGGCCTTACCAAATCTGCATGGTCTACTGGAAGTACGGTGACGCCATCGTGCCATTTCGCATTGAGCCCATGGAGCGTCCGCAGCGAGCCCACGCTTTTGTGCCGCGTAAGTCACGGCCAGTGAACCGACCCGAACTGCCAACAGCAACTACCGCCACCACCAGCGCCAACACTTGCTTCTGGAAACGGTCACGATCGCGAGCACGCGGATGAGATCGAAATCGCTCCTCATAATGCTGACCAGCTCGACACCAGGTTCTGAGGTTAGGGGCCATGATGACGATGAGCAGGGCGATTTCGGCAGGGCAGGCGCTGGACTATTACCAGCAGGAGTTCACCAATTCCAAAGACAATTACTACAGCGAAGCTGGAGAGGTTAAGGGCCGCTGGAGTGGTCGCCTGGCCGACGAGTGGGAGCTTAAAGGTGAAGTGACCAGCGAGCAGTACGAGCGATTAGTTGCTGGTCAAGATCCACGCACAGGCGAACAACTTGTGCAGTCAGTTACAGCCCGCGATACGGTCAACGCCTATGGGGAGCAAGTGACTACGAGTGAGCATCGCGCTGGCTGGGATGCAACCATCAGCGCGCCTAAAAGCGTTTCGTTAGCCGCGCTCGTCGGAGACGACGAGCGCGTCAGGGACGCTCACCGCGAAAGCGTCAATGAAGCCTTGAAAGGATTCGAGGAATATCTGCAAGCGCGTGGTGGCGGCGATAAGCCCTCAATCACAACGGGCAAGATGGTAGCGGCTCAGTTTGAGCACACATCATCACGACCCGATCGCACGAACGGCTATGCGGCGCCGCAGCTTCACACGCATGTCGTCGATCTTCAATATGACCCAAACCGAGGAAGGAAAGGTGCGCTCGGTGCAGCCGCTCGAGTTGTTCCGCAGCCAGCGATACGCGACCGCGATCTACCGCGCGCACTTAGCTGAAAAGCTACAAGGACTCGGTTACGAAATTGAAGTTGATCCACGCACCGGCGCTCCAGAGATCAAAGGCTTCAGCGAAGCATATCTACAGGAGAGCAGTCCACGTCGTGAAGAGGTACTCAAAGAAGCCGAGCAGATCAAAGAGCGGCTTGAGCGCGAAGGAATAACAGTCACCGATAACGCAGGATTAAAACACGCCGCAGCCCACAACGATCGCGCCAGCAAACAATATGACCGTGCCGAGATGAGAGAACGGGCCTTAGCGATGGATGCCAAGCACGACAATCAAGCTCGACGTTTGGTGACCCAAGCGCTATGGAACGCGAGCCGCTGCGCTTGGCCCAGGACGAGATAACGACACGTGCTCAGGAAGCAGTTACGTTTGCTCGAGACAATGCTGTTGAGCGGGAAGCCGTGGCCGATATGCGGCAAGTAATGACTGACGCGTTGCGACGTAATCTTGGACGAACAACCTATGAAGCTGTCACTACCGAACTACGACGTAGACAGGAGCGCGGCGAGTTCATTGACATTATGCGTGATCAGCGGTCACCAGAAACTACTACCCAACGCATGCTCGCAGATGGAACAGGAAAACATACAGACCGTGATGAACGGAAAGGGATCTTCTCCCGCGGTCGTGCGCGCTTCGCGCGTCAAGGATGTTGTTGCTAACAGCGCCCAAAACCACCAACTAAAACTCAATGCGAATCAGCAATCAGCACTTGAAACAATCCTGTCCAGCGAAGATCAGATCCTGGCCTGCAGGGCGGCGCAGGGACCGGCAAAACAACTGTGCTTTCGGTGCTCAGAGAGGCGGCTGAAAAAGAGGGCTACCAGGTCCGTGGCTTTGCGCCGACAACACGCGCCGCCAAACAGCTTGGCGAAAGCGGAATTGAAACAGAAACACTCCAGAAGTTTTTGCGCCGGCGACAGGAGCCCACAACCTCCAAACGACTTTTCGTGCTCGATGAAAGCTCATTAGCAAGCACCAAACAGTTACACAAATTCTTTGGACGCCTCGAGGCTGAAGACAAGGTGCTCTTAGTTGGTGACGTCCGCCAGCATCAAGCGGTCGAGGCAGGCAGTCCGTTTGAGCAACTGCAAAAGCACGGAATGACGACCGCGGAACTGAATGAGATCGTCAGGCAACGAGATCCGGAGCTGAAGCAGACAGTGGCGAAGCTGTCAGTCCGCAACATACGTGAAGCCGTTGCCGAACTGGAGAGCCGAGGCAAGGTAATCGAAATCCCAAATGAGCGGGAACGCCTCGAACGAATGGCCAGGATTACTGCAAGCAGCCAACTAACACGCTAGTTATATCGCCAGCCAACCGCGAGCGATCTCAACTCAATTCGCTCATACACCGACAACTACAGCAAGAAGGGAAGGTAAGCCGTGACGATCACCAGATGAAGGTTTATATCAATCGTCAAGATATGACTGGCACGGAACGCACTTTCGCTAATTCCTACAGACCTGGCGAAGACATTATCCGCTACAACCGCGCCAGCAAGGTCTACCAAGTTACGGTGGGCGACTACGCGGCTGTCACCGCGACCAATCACGAGAAGAACGAGATTCAGTTCAGTTTGCTAATGGCCGCACGCTCACTTATGACCCAACGCGACTTTCCGGCGTCAGTGTTTACAACAAGGCCGAACGATCATTCGCTGAAGGTGATCGCATTCAGTTTCGTGCTCCCTTTGCAGAGAAGCGAATAGTCAACGGCGAACTAGGCTCCATCACAAGAGTCGACACCGGAACAACTACGCGTAGCCTTGGACAGTGGACGCGAAGTTTCTTTTGACCCTCAGCAGTTTCGGCACATCGATCACGGCTACGCCGTCACCAGCCACTCTTCTCAGGGGCTAACTGTAGACCGAGTGCTGATCAACGCCGATACCCAGGAATCATTCCGTCTACTCAACGACCGAATGGCTTACGTTGCCGTCTCGCAGAGCAAGGGAAGAAGCTCTGATCTACACCGACTCCACGCAGAATCTGCGCGAGGCCCTCAGTCGCGACACTAACAAAGAAATGGCGCTTGAAGCGACGAAGAGCAAATCAAGCGGACCTCCAACAGGACCGCGATGGATTGACTAACGATCCGCCACACCGCACACGACGAAACACAGAAAGATCACGGCATGGACCAAAACTCAGCACAGATTGATCCGACACAGGCAAAAGCCGCCGAGCTTGCCGTTGAGAGCGAAGGTCAAGAACTCGCCGCATTTCTGATCTAGGAAGAACTTAAAACATTTGAGGTTTTAGCAATGACTACACAGTTAGATTCAGCGACAGCAGCCAAGCGATCACAGCTTTTGAAAGTGAGCGACGTTGCTCAACTACTGAACGTCAAACCAAGAACGATCTACGAGATGGTTGCCCAACATCGCATCCCATATCGTAAGCCGCCAGGCACAAACATTCTCCGTTTCGATCTCGAAGAAATCCTGGAGTGGACGCGCCGAAAAAACTAATGACTTGAGGGATCGATGCTGCTACCATGCGGCGCGTTCTCTTGGTGGCTGCAACCTGAAGGAGAACACTATGGCTGTTTACAAAAGAGGGTCGCACTGGCATTACCGTTTCCGAGTGCGACGCGTGCGTTATCGGGGAGCACTCCCCGAGGCCCGCACGAAGTGGGAAGCAGAACAAGCGGAGAGCAAGATCAAGCAGGAGATCTTTGAAGGTCGCTTTGGTCTGGTCGATCTAGGTAGCGAGAAGTTAGCTGATTTCATTAACAAAATCTTTCTGCCCTGGTCGAGAGCAAACAAACGTTCGTGGAGGCACGACGAGTTTCGTGCCCGAACCATCTGCGACTATTTTGGCGGCAAAACTTTCCGTGAGATGTCGCCTCTGTTGATTGAGAAGTTCAAACGCGATCGACAAGAATCCCCCACACGGAAAGGAACGGTCCGCAGTGCTGCATCAGTCAATCACGAGCTTACGCTGTTAAGTAAGATATTCAATCTCGCGATTGACTATAAGGTTACGGATACAAATCCATGCACGAAAGTGAAGAAGTACCGACTCGACAACAAGCGTTATCGGTATCTGCTACCGGAAGAAGAACCCCGGCTAATGGCGGCACTCACTGAACCACGCGCTCATTTGAAGCCCATGGTAACAGTGGCTCTCGGAACGGGTATGCGACTAGGCGAGCAGTTACGACTTACCTGGAATCGAGTGGACTTCTCACGACGGGTGCTGGTTGTGACCGGGACGAAGAGTGGTAACGATCGCGAGATTCCGATGAACCCTGAAGTCTTAAAGACTCTATTCGCGTTGCGATCCCGTTCGAAGGGACAGGAGTATGTGTTCACGAACGAACAAACCGGAACGCGAATCAAATGGATTAAGACCGCTTTTAACACCGCCCTAAAGATCGCCGGCATCAAAGGCTTGGTCTGGCACGATCTACGGGCGACATTCGGAACTCGATTAGGAGAGGCCGGGTACGACGCCTTCACCATAGCCGCCCTGATGGGTCACTCTCAGATCCAAACCACAGCGCGTTATGTTCGAGCCACTGAGAGAAACAAGCGAGCGGCTGTCGAAGCCGTGATGCTCAATTTCGAGGGGGGACACAAATTGGACACAACGCAAAAGCGGCCAGGTGCGCTGGCCGCCGTAAGTTATTGACTCCATTGGTAGCGGGGGGCGGGATCGAACCGCCGACCTTGGGGTTATGAATCCCACGCTCTAACCATCTGAGCTACCCCGCCATGCCTTGATTATCAACTATTTACAGCCACCATCAAAGTGCCCGAATCGCCTCTGAGAGCGTGGGACCTGTGCTGCTGTGACGGCGCTGATTTTTTAACATGACTGCCTTCGCCTGCGCCAACTGGCAAATTGCGAACGTAACGCCGTCGAAATATTCGCATGGCCCATCAACTTGGCGATGTCGTATTGCGTTGAAGTCGGCCTCGCCTAGCCGCGTGCCATAAGTGGCCCGCAGGTCGTGGCCAGACCAAGCCCTCTCTTCCCGCATCCTCACAAGCACTGACAAACGCTTTCTTGATGTCGTCGAAACGTTCCGTATGGACTATGACCTCCGAGGAGCAGCATATCACCGCCATAAACCTGCGCTTGAAATGTCATTGACTCATTTGATTCAGCGTTTTCCGGACAGCTCACCATTATAGTAGGGCAGGGCGATTCTCTTGTTATACAGCTCCGACACAGTGCAATCGTAACTTTTGTTGAGGCGACGGCCGCGAGTCCCGTACGGTCATTCACCTCAACGGTCGCTGTGTAAGTGCCATCCGCGACATCACTCAAATCCCAGATCACCTTTTGACCTTCACCGCGGATACGACCCGCCGACACAGCCCATAAAAATAGTAGCTCGGCATCCACCTCTGGACCACCCACAGTCGCAGAAAGCTCCACTTCGCGACTAGCCGAGCAGTTATCCATAGACCGCATCCCGGGAGGGCAGGAATTAATCAATGAGGCCGACGAAGTGAGGTAGACGGTCGGTGGATCAGAAATCGGCGGAACTCGCTTTCTAAAGGGACGACGAACCGCCTCCGCCACCCAGGAAAAGAACCGTCGCAACGGATGCGGTCGCTCTTTCGTTTGCCATTGAGGAGTTGGCACCGGCGACGGTGAAACTTCAAATTGCGCCGCAGAGTGCGTGGAGCTTGTTGCTGCAGATACCGGTACGATAATCAGTAAGGCACAGCCGAGAATTATCAGACTGTAAAACCGAAGCAGCTTTATCGGTGCATATAGAATCATCAAAAACCCCGCTATGGCTGCAACCTGTATCAATAGAATTTGCGTGGTTTCCGATTCTGAATCCCGCCGCTCTACCCGCCGCGCTTACGCACCTCAAAAAACACACGCGAGTTCCCTACCCTGCCCGAATGATTGTCTCGCACCGCCACACTTATCCGGTAAAACCCCGCCTTCAAACTCTCAAACGCAAACGTCGACATCACCCCATCCCGTTTCGCAACCTCCAGCTCCGCCTCCGACACGTCAAACGAAAGATCGCGATCCGCTCGCTTGAAATCCTGCCCATCCGGTCCGGCCACGCGTATCGAAAGACCCAGCGACAGATTCTTCCGCCCGTCTTCACGTGCGCGCGTCTCAACCTGCGATAAATCAACGCGACAGGAAGTTACAACCTGCGAAGAAGACGCCAGCGCCGGCGAGATAGTCAATCCAATCTCACTAGCCGAAAGCGGCGACGCAAACGGATTAATGTTCAACTGACTCTTCGCCGCGACTCCCTTCTGCACCTGCCCTTCCGATCGCGATAACACTTTCACACCACCGCGATTGACGCGCACCTCGAGATTCATGGGCCGCTCCTGCACGTCATTTCCCGGATTGTACGCGAGCAGATAGTATCCACGATTCTCTTCAATCACTTTGTCAAACTCGACGCGCAGATCATTCGTGCTGTAGATCGCGCGTCCGCCGGTTCGCTGCGCAAGATCCACCAGACCATCGTTGCCACGCATGCGGTTGCGAAAACCGAGATCGCGCGTGTGCAGCGTGTAGATGGCGATCCGGGCTTCATTCGCTTTCCTGACCAGCCGGGCCAGACGCTCCTTTATGATCTGCGAATAAGGCAGGTCCGGATTGTACAGGAGCCCACCGCTGAGCAGCGTCACTACTTTACGACCCGGCAACATCTCCATCTGCCTGATTACATTTTCGAGAGTTTCCATCACTCGCAGATTCAAGTTGGCCAGCGGCTGCAAAGAAATCTCGCTGCCAACCGCGGTGATGTTGATCGCAGGACTTCTCACCGCATCCTGAATACGCTTCATCGCAGCGCCCAGCACCACGCGATCGTTTGTAAAACTCGACAGCACCCCGAGATCGATTTCAGTGCTCGCAATGGCAGTGAGATCGACCTCAGTCATCTGCGTATTGATGAACCAGGATAAAAGCGTGTCCGCTGAATCCGCCGCACGCACGGCAATTGGAAAGTTGCTGGCGGTGCCTGACCTCGATGGACCACCGCCCGTTCCAGGCGCACTGAAGGCAAATTGGATCACCGGATTCGAAACTACAAAAACAAACACGCGCCCAAGCTGCTCTGCTGACGGGTGTCCTGAAACGGCAGCGCCCGGAGGCTGTGCAAACGAAACGTAGGTAACGAATTCAGGTGCGTGCTCGCGGCCGTTATCTACGATTTTGAAATCCGCGGCGGTGAGTCCCTTAACCTGGTGGCCCTTGTCATCAACGGCGACTACGTCCACTTGCACTAAATTGGTTTTGATCCTGATGACGTCTTCGGGAGATTCAGGCGGTGGCGTGGGCGAAGCGATCGGAGGTGGCGTGCCCTGATCAGAACGCGCCGCAGTAAAGCCCGGAAGCAGCAACACACCAATCAGAGGAATTGATAAGAGACTAAGGAGTCTGACTCGATTCATTTTGGAAGTGGATAATAATGCAGCGCTGCAAGCTATACCAAACACTTTAACATAGGCATCCGCCAATCGAAGTGATATAAACTACGTCCCCCTACAAACTCTACAACTCAGGAGAATTCTTATGCTCACACGTTTCTTCGTCGCAGCTTCTCTACGTGTCGTGCGCACTCTCGCGCCAACGTTCGCCGTGATCTGCATACTTGCCTCGATGAGCGCTGCTCAGAAGAAGGCGGGATTCACGGCCTTCATCGCCGGCAACCCCGCCGATGCGCAACCCGCTGCAACATTGAGTCCGGGGCTTGTCTTAATGGGCGGCGGTTCGGATGTTGACGCCGCGTTTCAGTGGATGTGCCAGCGCGCAGGCGGCGGCGACTTCGTCGTGATCAGAACCACCGGCACAGACGCTTACAATCCTTACATTCAGCAACTCTGTCCACAGATGGATTCCGTCGAAACGATCATCATCACAAGCGTCACGGGAGCAAACTCCGCTTATGTCAGCAGCCACATACTAAACGCCGAGGCCCTCTGGATTGCAGGTGGCGATCAGTCAACGTACACCGCGTTATGGCGCGGCACCGCCGTGCAGACGGGAGTGAATCACCTGCTCAATTCCAAGCTGGCGCCCGTCGGCGGAACCAGCGCCGGCCTCGCTGTGCTCAGTCAATTCATTTACACAGGAGCACTCGGCTCGGTGACTTCGAGTCAGGCACTCGCCAATCCTTTTCATCGCTACGTCACACTCGAACGCGACCTGTTTCAATCAGCCCTGGGCGGAAACAAACTCTACGATTCACATTTCGTCACACGCGATCGCATGGGAAGGTCACTCACTTTCCTCGCACGTATCGTGAACAACGGCTGGTCGGCTCAACCGCGCGGCATCGGAATCGACGAGGAAACGGCAATACTCATAACTCCTGACGGCGCGGGCACGATGGTGGGCACAGGCGCAGCTTATTTCCTCCAGGCCCCTGGCCCAGCGCAAACGCTGGCAGAGAAAACTCCGTTAACTTATCTAAACATCGGCGTCTACAAAGTTCCGCAGGGAGGCACTTTCAACTTTTCCACCTGGACGGGCACGGGCGGAGTCGCCTACACGCTGAACGTGAACAACGGCTCAGTTACGTCAACACAAGCGGGCGGAAATATCTACTAAGCCCGGCGCACAAAATCCTGTTAATCCTGATAATCATGTAATCCTGTGAAATGACTTTCCGGCAAAGGCAACGAGGGTGATTTTTACAGGATTACAGGATTAACATGATTTACAAGATGACGTAATCCGTGTGTCACCAACTCCCTGGCGACCTGGTCGAGCACAGCGTGCCAACTTCCCTCCTCTCGCTGTCGAAACAGACGCATCGTCGGATACCACGGACTGTCTGTCCCGCTTCAGCATCCAGCGCCAATCGGCATCCGCCGGCAGCAGGGTCCAGGTGTTTCGTCCGAGCGCGCCCGCGAGATGAGCCGTCATCGTGTCGACGGAGATTATCAAATCGAGCGCCTGCATTACTCGCGCATCGCCGAGCGGATCCTCACCTCCGGCGATCGTGCCAAACTGTCCATCCCAACCCGCGCTCGCCGCCTCGCGTTGCAAAATATGCCACGCTATTCCCGGCAACTCCGCCAGTCTTCGAATCTCCGAAAAAGGAACTGAACGACGCTCATCCCAGTCACCCGACTGCCAGATCAAACCTACTTTGATCCTCGCATCACGTGGCAGTGACGCCGGCTCGACATGAATGTACGGAACTTCAGCGGGAATATTCGCGAGCGTTGTGCGAAAGACGTAGGGCAGCTCCGTGATTTCCACGATCGACTTCGTAATCAACATCGGGCACACCGTCGTGCAACGGAAGTAAATCGATCGATTCCCTTCACCGTTTGCAGCAAAGGGATCAAAGAAGGTTGCACCCAGACAATCACTTCCGCCGCCAACTGTTTCAACAGAGCCGCATAGCGAATAAACTGAATCGTGTCTCCGAGACCGTGATAGCAACGCACGAGCACACGTTTACCCGCAACGGATCTTCCATCCCAAATACTTTGAAAGTGTCGCGGCAGCGTCGTGTGATCCTGCGCGCGTGTCGGTTCGAGTAGAGCGTCGCTGATGTTCCACGCTCCGTCGAAATCTCCGCGACGCATCGCGTCTCTCCATCTATCTGTCATCGTCATCATGCGCGTGATGATCGAAATCAAGTTAGCGTTATTCGTTTCGAAACTCTTGTTTTCTTTATACCGTACGCGAGCGAACGGAACGTACATAGTTGCAAGCGTACAGTGCCGCACTCCGGATCTCGTCGGCGATTCCTGCCGGAGGAGTAGTGAGCGAAAGCAACGAAACAAGTTGGCTGGAAAATCGATTGTTAGCGGCAATTCCCGAGCGCGATCGAGCTCGCCTCAGTCCGCAGTTGGAAATTCTCACTCTCTTCGCAAAAGAAGCTGGTGCACGAGAATGGCGAAGAAATCAACTACGTTTACTTCCCTCTCGATTGCATCGTCGTATTGGTTAGCTCAGTAGAAACGAAGGCGACTGTCGAAGTAGGTCACATTGGAAATGAAGGAATGGTCGGCGCGCCGATTCTCATGGGCGCAAAACAGTCAACCAGCCAGGCCTTGATACTCGTCGAAGGCAAAGCCCTGCGACTTCCCGCCGCCATTTTGAGAAAAGAGGCAAAACGCAGCAGCCGCATGCGTGAACTGATGCTGGCGTATGCGAACGCCCTCCTGGCACAGAGTGCTCAACTCGCCGCATGTCACCGTTATCACACACCAAAGGAACGTTTAGCGCGCCTGCTCCTGATGATTCACGATCGACTAAAGACTCCGGAATTGCGTGTTACACAGGACCTTCTCGCGCGATCTGCTCGGCACACGTCGCGCAACCGTTACTCAAGCCGCCAATCAATTGGAGGATCGTGGGTTGATTCAATCCGTTCGTGGACGAATAAAATTTCTCGATCGCGCGGGTATTGAAAAGGCGTCGTGCAGTTGCTACGCGATCCTCACCGCGCAACATGCGAACCCTCGAAGCTCCTCCTGCTTCGTGAGTTCCTAACAAAATTCTTCACGGTAATCATTTTTATCGGATACGCGTACGCTGACGTACGGATATCTTGATCATCGATAGGTACTTTCCTCAACTCAAAGACTGACCTGTTTACGAAACAACAGAGCGTCTCGTAGTGCTCAGAACAAGGGGTTTCACAATGACAAGGGGTAAAACGAACGTGTCGACAAACGGCAACGGCCGTCGCAAACACGCCAACGCAACAGCTCCCACGCAACACCACCGGCATAACGGTAAATCCAAACCAATTTTGATCACCGGAGGCGCCGGCTTTGTTGGCTCAAACCTTGCGCATCGGCTTCTTTCCGCGGGGCACCGCGTGCGCTTGCTCGACAACCTTTCGCGCACCGGAGTTGAACGTAATCTTCGCTGGCTGATCGAAACCCATGGCGATCTGGTCGATATCGAGGTTCCGGACGTTCGCAATCTTTCCATCGTCAAACTGGCCGTCAAAGATGCGTCGCAAGTGTTTCACTTCGCCGCTCAGGTGGCGGTGACTTCAAGCCTCGTCGATCCGATCGAGGATTTTGAGATCAACGCGCGCGGCACATTGAATCTCCTCGAGGCGATTCGGGCCGTAGAAAATCCACCGCCGCTCGATTTTTACTTCAACGAACAAAGTCTACGGCGACCTGGCCGACCTCGAATTCACCAAAGAAGCTACTCGTTACGCGCCAGTCGACGAATCAATTCGTGGCCGGGGAGTTGCCGAAAACAGGCCGCTCGACTTTCACAGTCCATACGGGTGCTCAAAGGGCGCGGCGGATCAATACGTCGTCGATTACGCTCGCACGTATCGAATTCCCGCACTCGTATTTCGCATGAGCTGTATTTACGGGCCACATCAGTATGGCAATGAAGATCAGGGTTGGGTTGCGCATTTCCTGATTCGTTGCAGCAACGATCAGCCCATCACGATCTACGGCGACGGCCGGCAGGTGCGGGACATTTTATTTATCGACGATCTCGTGGACGCATTTCTCGCTGGCTCAACGTCAGATGAAGAAACTTGCCGGCGACGCATACAACATCGGCGGCGGACCAGCAAACAGCATCAGCCTGCTCGAACTGCTCGATCTGGTGGCGGAATTACACGGCGGTGACGTGTCTGTCCGTTTCGAAGACTGGCGAGCGGCAGACCAGCGCTACTACGTCGCGGATACCAGTAAGTTCGGCGGGCTGACTGGTTGGCAACCGCGCGTCGGAGTCCGGGAAGGCGTGCAGGCGTTTGTATGAATGGATCCAGGCGAGCAACGGACACTTACCCGCGGATCACGTTCGCATTAACAACGTTTCAGATGCCCGCGCAGTTGCGGCAGCCAAATTCTAGTGCGGGAGCAAAACTGACGTGCAGTCTGTAGCAAGAGTGTCATCAGGTCGCTGTCACTGGACGCGCCGCGCTTATCTCAAAGCCTGGTCAGATCGAGTTGCAGGAGATCGAGTTTCGCGAACCTGTGGCGGGCGAGGTCAGGGTGCGAATCGAAGGCTGCGGCGTTTGCGCGTCGAACGTGCCGCTCTGGGAAGGAAAACCATGGTTCGAATATCCGATGGAGCCGGGTGCGCCGGGTCACGAAGCGTGGGGAGCATGTAGATGCGATCGGCGAGGGAGTAACTGAGTTCGCACGCGGCGAACGGGTGGCGATGCTGTCGTCGCATTCTTTTGCTGAATACGACTTCGCGCGTGTGTCGGACTTGGTCCGCCTGCCCTCCTCATTGGAGAAACAACCGTTTCCCGCCGAACCATCAGTTGCGCCATAAACATCTTCAAACGCGCAAGCATCGCGCCGGGCCAGAACTGTGGCGATCGTCGGAATCGGTTTTCTTGGATCGCTTCTGACGCAACTCGTTACGAAAGCGGGCGGGCACGTACTGGCGCTTTCGCGCAGGGGTTCATCGCTGAAGCTGGCGGAAAAGTTTGGCGCGTCGGCAACGATCCGGACCGGCGATCAACAACAGGCGCTTCAGGACGTAAGAGAGTTGACCGAGGGCCGTGGCTGTGAGTGTGTGATCGAGGCGGTTGGCACGCAGGAGTCGCTGAACCTCGCGACCGAACTGACGAGGGAGCGCGGGCGGCTGGTGATTGCGGGTTATCACCAGGATGGACCAAGAACACGTAAACATGCAGCTCTGGAACTGGCGCGGGCTCGACGTCGTCAACGCTCACGAAAGAGATCCGCTTGTTTACGTCGACGGAATGCGTGCGGCAATCGACGCGGCGCTGGACGGATCGATTAATCCGTGGCCGCTTTTTACACACACATTCAAACTCGCTGAACTGCCTGATGCGTTTGAGACCGTCAGCAGTTCTCCAGAAGGGTTCGTCAAGGCGCTGGTGATTTATGAGTAGTGCGGCGAGACAATTCGAACTGGAAGTAGTACCGAAAAAACCGCGCCTCGGTTTTGTGGGACTCGGTTGGATTGGACGCAATCGTCTGGAATCGGTAGCGCAAACCGGTCTTGCTGAGATTGCGGCGCTTCACGACGTCCACTCAGATGCCGCGAGCGAAGCACAAAAGATTTCAGCGGATGCAGCCGTTTGCTCGGCGTTTGAAGAGTTGCTGCGTCAGGACCTCGACGGCGTGGTGATAGCGACGCCTAATCGCTTTCACGCGGAACAGGCGATCGCCGCACTCGATCGCGGAGTTTCTGTGTTCTGCCAAAAACCTCTCGCCCGCAATGCTCAGGAAACGCAAAGCATTCTCGACGCTGCGCAACGCGCAAATTGTTTGCTTGGAGTTGACCTGTCTTACAGCGCGATGCCCGCAATGCAAACGATCAGCAGCCTCGTCGAAAGCGACGCACTCGGAAAGATCTTTGCTATCGACGTGAAATTTCATAACGGGTATGGACCTGACAAACCGTGGTTCTACGACTTCGAACTCTCGGGCGGCGGATGCGTCCTGGATCTTGGCTCCCATTTGATTGAGCTCGCGCTGCGGCCGCTCGGATATCCAAACATTACTCGCGTGCAGAGCTCGTTGTTTTCGAATGGAGCATTACTGCCACGTAGCAGTCGTAAGACTGAAGACTACGGTGTCGCGACGATCGAGACCTCCGTCGACACAGTGATCAATCTCAGTTGTTCCTGGAATCTGAACGTCGGTTGCGATGCGGACATCCAGGTCGCGTTCTACGGCACTAAAGGCGGCGCCGCACTGCGCAATGTCGCGGGATCTTTTTACGACTTCACTGCCCAACGTTTCGATCGCACACAAACCGAGACACTGACTAAGCCGGAAGACTCGAAGTGGCAGTGGGGTGGTCTGGCCACAATCGAGTGGGTCAAACGCCTCGCGGCTGATGAGCGTTTCGATCCACACGCTGATCGATTCTGGCAGTGGCCAAAGTTATCGACCGGATTTACCAGAGCGATGAATAGCCGAGTCAAACGAATTCTCATGACGGCTGATACGGTCGGCGGCGTCTGGACCTACGCGCTCGAGCTGGCGCGTTCGCTCCAACCGTACGACGTCGAAGTGTTGCTCGCCACGATGGGACCACCGCTCAGCGCCGCACAGCAGGACGATGCTCGGAACATCGAGAACCTCAACGTATTCAAGAGCAATTACAAACTCGAATGGATGCCTGAATGCTGGGCCGACGTGAAGCGCGCGGGCGACTGGTTACTGCACCTCGAGAAACGACTCAAGCCGGACCTGGTCCATCTCAACAATTACGCACACGCGAGTCTGCCTTGGAATCGCCCGACACTCGTCGTCGGACACTCCTGTGTTTTCTCGTGGTGGCAGTCCGTGCATGGCGACACACCGCCCGCGGAGTGGCAGCGTTACAAAGATGAAGTAACGCGCGGACTGCACGCGGCGGATCTGGTTGTCGCACCGAGTGATGCGATGCTGCGTGCATTGCACAGTCACTATGGAGCCATCGCCAACGCGCGTGTGATTCATAACGGCCGAAATCCTGCGTGCTTCAAACCGGGAGCAAAGCAACCGCTCGTCTTGTCGGCCGGGCGACTTTGGGACGCCGCGAAGAATATCGATTGCGTTGCGGAGATTGCGCCGGAGTTGCCGTGGCCCGTGTTTATCGCCGGCAGCTTTGAATCGCCGCAGGAGTCAACTCAACAAAACTCGTTGTCGAAGGAGTGTCGCTGGCTGGGCTCACTTTCCGAGTCGGAGTTGCGACCGTGGTTTGCCTCAGCCTCAATTTACGCACTGCCCGCACTCTACGAACCGTTTGGTTACACGCCCCTTGAAGCCGCGTTGTCGGGTTGTACTTTGGTGCTGGGTGACATCGAGTCGTTACGTGAAGTCTGGGGCGGTGCGGCTGTTTTTGTCGATCCACACGACAGCAACGCGTTACAAACCGAGCTGCTCGATCTGATCAGGAATAAAAAGCGACGTCTCGAGATGTCCGAACGTGCTCGGGAAAGGGCGCTCGAGTTTACGAGTGAACGCATGGCGCAAAACTACTTTGCGGCGTATGCCGAACTACTTGCCAATGCGCTGCACGACGAGAGGAGGTATGCGCAATGCGCGTAGTGCTCTTCTATCAATCGTTGATCTCGGATTGGAATCACGGCAACGCGCACTTTCTTCGCGGCATTGCTTCCGAACTCCTGGCGCGTGGACATGATGTCAGAATCTACGAGCCGCGCAATTCGTGGAGTCTTGAAAACCTGATCGCCGAACACGGTGAGACACCGCTAACCGAGTTTCACGGTACATATCCACAACTCTCGAGCGAGCGCTACGACCTGAACCAACTCGACCTTGACCAAGCAATCAACGGAGCAGACCTGGTAATCGTTCATGAATGGAACGAAGCCGAGTTGATTGAACGCATCGGCGAGCACCGGCGAGTCAAAGGAAGTTTTAACCTGCTCTTTCACGACACGCACCATCGCATGGCCTCGCAGGAAAGCTTACCGTTCGACTTAAGAAACTACGACGGCGTGCTCGCTTACGGGCAGGTCCTCACCGACAAGTACCTGCGCAACGGTTGGACCACTAGCGCATGGACCTGGCACGAGGCAGCCGACACTCGCGTATTTCATCCGCTCCCAAAAATTCCACGCACCCTGGATCTCGTGTGGATTGGAAATTGGGGCGACGATGAACGTTCGGCCGAGTTGCACGAGTTTCTTATCAAACCGGTCAGAGATCTTCAGTTGAAGGCAGAAGTCTATGGCGTCAGGTATCCCGACGAAGCAATCGCGGCACTGAAGCAGGCAGGGATTCGTTACGGCGGCTGGCTGCCGAACTACAAGGTGCCGGAAGTATTCGCGCGCGCGCGTGTGACGTTGCACATTCCACGCCGCCCATACGTTCGCGAGCTACCCGGCATTCCGACGATTCGTCCATTCGAGGCGCTGGCGTGCGGCATTCCGCTCGTCTGTTCGCCGTGGCGCGACACGGAAGAGCTGTTCACACCGGGCCGTGACTTTCTTATCGCTCGCAACGGTAAAGACATGACAGAACTGATCGACAAAGTGCTCAGCGATCCCGCCTTCGCCGAAGAGCTGGCGATAAGCGGTCTGGCGACAATAAAGCAGAGACACACCTGCGCGCATCGCGTCGACGAGTTGCTGGAGATTAACGCGGAAGTGGCCAAAGAAATTAATCAAATGGTGGCAGGATTATGAATGGAAAACTGAACATCGCATTCTTCGGATCGAGTTTGGTTTCGGCTTACTGGAACGGCGCCGCTACATACTATCGCGGCATCATCCGAGCGCTGCATGGCCTGGGCCATCAGATCACGTTCTATGAACCCGACGCCTACGATCGACAAAAACATCGAGACATTCCCGATCCTGACTGGGCACGTGTCGTCGTTTATCCGGTAGACGACGAGAGCGGCGTGCTGAACGCTCTCGATCACGCGCGCGGAGCGGATATGTTCGTCAAAACGAGCGGCGTCGGCGCCAACGATCGACTGCTTGAAGCCGCAGTCCTCGATCAAAAGAATTCAAATACACTCATCGTCTTCTGGGACGTCGATGCGCCTGCTACTCTCGATCGTGTCAAGAATGATCCTTCGGATCCGTTCAAGGATCTGATTCCACTTTACGATCTGATTCTCACGTATGGCGGCGGCGATCCGGTCGTCGAGAGTTACGAAGCTCTCGGCGCGCGCGCATGTGTGCCGATCTACAACGCCCTCGACCCGGACACGCATCATCCGGTGCCTGCCGAGGAACGTTTTGCGTGCGATCTGGCCCTGCTTGCGAATCGCTTACCCGATCGTGAAGCGCGTATCGAAGAGTTCTTTTTTGAACCGGCGCAGAAGCTTCCTCAACTTCGTTTCATGCTCGGCGGCAGCGGCTGGGGCGATAAACCGATGCCTGCAAACGTCAACTACGTGGGCCACGTCTACACGCGAGATCACAATGCTTTTAACTGCTCCGCGCGGGCTGTTCTCAATGTGAATCGCGACAGCATGGCGAGCTATGGTTTCTCCCCCGCGACACGAATATTTGAAGCCGCGGGATCCGGGAGTTGTGTGATTACCGATGCGTGGAAAGGCATCGAGACGTTTTTGACTCCCGGTCGCGAAGTGCTCGTCGCTAATAACGCCGGCGACGTGGTCCAACACTTAACGGCGCTGGACGAAGACAAAGCGAAACAGATCGGAGACGCCGCGCGCCGGCGAGTGGTCGCAGAGCACACATACCAGCATCGCGCGCTCCAGCTTCAGCGCCTGCTGCAGGAAGATCTGTTTCAACCTATCGAGGATGCTGCATAGTTGAAATGACAAAACCGCTGGACATCGTTATTTTCGGATTATCAATCACCTCGTCATGGGGTAACGGCCACGCCACCACGTATCGCGCCCTCGTCAGAGCGCTGAGTGCACGCGGCCATAACGTCTGTTTTCTCGAGCGCGACATGCCGTGGTACGCGGAGCATCGCGACCTGCCGAATCCGCCTTACGGACTCACGCAACTCTATAAATCCCCTGGCGAGCTAAAGCAAAGATTCGCGCGAAAGGTCGCGAACGCAGACGTCTGTATCGTCGGTTCCTACGTGCCTGACGGCATCGCGATTGGCGAATGGGTGGTGCGCACGTGCCGTGGTGTCAAAGCGTTTTACGACATCGATACGCCGATTACGCTTGGACGCCTTGCGGCGGGAGACGCCGAGTATGTGAGCGCGCGTCTGGTCCGTCGTTACGATCTTTACCTGTCGTTTACAGGTGGGCCAGTGCTCAGGCAAATCGAACGCGAACTCGGTTCGCCGATGGCGCGCGCGTTGTACTGCTCGGTCGATCCGAAGGTTTACTTCCCCGAAGAGATTAAGCCGAAATGGGACGTCGGCTACATGGGCACGTACAGCGTCGATCGACAACCGTCACTCGACGAATTGCTGATCGAACCTGCTCGTAGATCGCCTGAACTCAAGACCGTGGTCGCCGGTCCAATGTATCCCGCGGAGATCTCCTGGCCTGCAAACGTGGAAAGAATCGAGCATCTTCCCCCTGCATCACATCGCAAGTTCTACAACTCACAACGTTTCACGTTGAACCTGACACGCGCCGACATGCGCGCCGCCGGCTACTCGCCGAGCGTCCGCATCTTCGAGGCCGCTGCGTGCGGCACGCCCATCATCAGTGATTACTGGCCCGGTCTCGAAAGTCTTTTCAACCTCGACGAGGAAATTCTGACGGCGTCTTCGGCAGACGAGGCCCTGTTTTATCTCAAACAAATTTCCGAAAAGGATCGACGAGCGATCTGGAGAGCGTGCACGTTTGCGAGTGCTCGCCGCACATACGTCCGAACAACGCGCGATCGAACTCGAAAACTACGTTGCCGAAGTAACGCAGACAGGCGCGACAACGACGGCCAGCGCTCAACCCGCGGGAGCAATGGCATGACGACGTTCTTTCTCATCAGACACGGATCCTGCGCCGGCCTGGGCCACACGTTGTGGGGCCGTACACCCGGTGTGTGTCTGAATGAGAGAGGCAAATTTCAGGCACAGCGCCTCGCGGAGAGGTTTAGTGGGATGACGTTCCAGGCGGTCTACAGCAGTCCGCTCGAGCGAGCAGTGGAAACGGCTGAAGTGATTGCGCGCAACATGAACCTCGAAGTGCAGCAGAATCCGGCGTTTCACGAAGTTAACTTTGGTGACTGGACCGGTAAGTCGTTCGACATGCTTTCGAGCGACGAACAATGGCGACGCTTCAATACTCATCGTAGTGCTACGAAGATTCCCGGAGGCGAGTCGTTTCTCGACGTGCAGAACAGGGTCGTTGCAGCGCTCGACGAGCTTTCCATCGAACACGGGAAAGCACAGGTCGCGATTGTTTCACACGCGGACGTTATCAAGGCAGCAGTCGGCTATTTTGCGGGAACTCCGATCGACTTGTTACAGCGCATTGAGATTTCGCCCTGCTCGGTCAGCGTCATCGCGTTGGATAAAGAGAGTGCCGGATTGTTGACGATAAACAACCGCAGCGAGCTGGATCAATTGTGGTCTGATTGAAAGAGCTGCAAGTGAAATGAAGATCGCATTCTTTGGTCTAACAATCAGTTCGTCGTGGGGCAACGGTCACGCGACGTTGCTGCGCGGACTTTTTAAAGCACTCGCCGCACGCGGTCACAGCATCGTCTTCTTCGAAAAAGATGTGCCGTACTACGCAGCGCATCGCGATCTGATCGAGTTGCCCGGAGTCGAGCTGCATCTATATCGCGAGTGGCGCGAGATTCGCGCCCTCGCGCGTGACGCCATCGCCGAGTCTGATGTCGCCGTCGTCACGTCATATTGTCCGGATGGAATTGAAGCTACGGAGCTCGTAGTTTCGTCGAATGTGAACTTGCGAGTCTTCTACGATCTCGACACTCCCATCACGCTCGAAGCACTCGAAAACGGCGCGCCACTCGCATACGTCGGACCTCGGAGGCTTGCCGATTTTGACCTCGTTCTGAGTTATACGGGCGGCGCCGCGCTGATGGCCCTGCAAGACCGACTTGGCGCGCGACGCGTGGTGCCGCTCTTCGGCAGTGTTGACCCGGACATTCATCGTCCGGCGCCCCCGCTGTCGAGATACAAAGCGGATCTCTCGTATCTCGGAACCTATGCTCCGGATCGGCAGTCGATCCTTGATCGTTTGTTTCTCCAGGTTGCGGACGGCCTGCCCGATCGTCGATTCATCGTGGGCGGGTCGAAGTATCCGGGCGATTTTCCGTGGCGGCAAAACATCTGGTATGTGCAGCACGTCCCTCCTTCCGCGCACGCGGCGTTCTTTTGTTCTTCTCCGTTGACGCTCAACGTGACGAGAGGCGCGATGGCGCGAATGGGTTACTGTCCGTCAGGGCGGCTGTTCGAAGCGGCGGCCTGTGGTGTCGCGATCGTGTCCGATGAATGGGAGGGACTGGAAACATTTTTCCAGCCGGGAGTCGAGATCATCGTCGCGCGCGACACGGAAGACGTAATCGCGGCGATGCAACTGCCACATGCTGAGTTTGAGCGGATCGCGCGCGCAGGTCGTCAGCGTGTGCTCGAGTCGCACACGGCCGCTCATCGAGCAGCCGAGCTGGAGCGCATCTTCGAGTCGGCTCAGAGCGGGTCCGTGATGGGCCACAGTTACGAGAAACGCATGGTTGCTGAGGTTTAGCATTATGTGGGGAATCGTGCCGGCGGCGGGCATTGGCAGCCGCATTCAGCCACTCGCATTTTCCAAGGAGTTGCTGCCCGTGGGCAGTCGCACCGAAAACGGCAACGAACGCCCGCGCGCCGTGAGTGAATACCTGGTGGAACGAATGATCAAAGGCGGCGCAACAAAGATCTGTTTCGTTGTTTCGCCGGGTAAGTCTGACATCTTCGAATATTTCGGCGGCGAGATTGGACCAACTACGCTCTGCTACACGGTGCAACAAACGGCGTCAGGTTTATGCGATGCGATCTTCCGTGCGCTCCCGTTTATCGATCCAAACGAAGTTGTCATGGTTGGCCTGCCTGACACGATCTGGTTTCCTGTCGACGGCTTCTGTGCGCTGCGGGACGATCGACTCTCGTTTTTAGTCTTCCCGGTGGACCAGCCGCAGTTTTTCGACGCGGTTGTCGCCGACGAGCAGGGCCACGTACAGCGAATCGAGGTGAAGCAGCCGCGCGCCAGCTCTTCATGGGTGTGGGGAGCGTTCAAGATGCCGGGAGCAGTGTTGCACCAGCTTTATGAGTTGTGGCGCAGACGTGAAAATCGCGACGAATACATCGGCACGCTTGTCAACGCCTATCTCGAAGAAGGTGGTGAAGCGTTTTCAGTGAGAGCGGGAGAAGTTTATGTCGACGTGGGGACGCTGAATGGGTATCGCGAAGCGATGCGTGTGTTGGCCCAACAGAATGATGAATTGACGGCCCCATATGCTCCGGAGGAGCACGATTATGCTCCGCAGGAGCACGATTATGCCCCGCAGGAGCACGATGTTTATAGCTTTCGTCTTGAGTAGCATTTGCGCTCCAGCGGTGCGCGATGTTTATAGCTTTCGTCTTGAGTAGCATTTGCGCTCCAGCGGAGCGCGATGTGCTTTGGTACCGTCATTACATTCCGCTCCTGACGGAGCGGGCGTATTCGGGGGATATGGAGGCTATAAACATTTTGCTCCTCTGGAGCAAGAGCCCTCGACGTTAACTTTCAAGGCAATGAGCGATTAAAAGATGAGCATGTTGGAAACAGGGGAAGTAATGACGGAGGAGCAGATGCGCCGGCGGCTCGCGGAACTCGGCCCGTGGTTTCACAACCTGGAACTCGGGGGCGTGAAGACCGCACCGGATCATTTTCTCGGCGATTACCCATCAGTCAAATGGCAACGGTTTGCCGGCTCCATTCCCGCCGACCTGCGTGGAAGATCCGTGCTCGACGTCGGCTGCAACGCCGGTTTTTACTCGATTCAAATGAAGCAACGCGGCGCGGATCGCGTAGTGGGAATAGACACGGACGAAAAATATCTCGAGCAGGCTCGTTTCGCGGCGAAGGTGAGTGGCGCCGAGATCGAGTTTCACAAACTCTCGGTCTATCGCGTCGGCGACCTCGCGGAGAAGTTTGACGTCGTGCTCTTCATGGGCGTCCTGTACCACTTGCGACACCCGCTTCTCGCGCTCGAACTGCTTCACGAGCATGTCGTAGGGGATTTACTCGTGGCCCAGTCGATGCTTCGCGGCTCAAACGAAACAGCGGAAGTTCCGCCGGATTTTACCTTCTGGGAAGATCACGTTTTTGAGGATGAGAAATTTCCGCGCATGTATTTCATTGAAAACCGTTTTGCAAATGATCCGACAAACTGGTGGGTCCCGAATCGCGCCTGTTTTGAGGCGATGTTGCGAAGTGCAGGGTTCGAGATTCTGGACCATCCCGAAGATGAGGTGTTTATCTGCCGTCGCGTGGACGTGACTGGTCCACTTAACTACGCGAAAGAGCTCCGGGAGATCACATCATGATCGAGGCGGTGATGTTCTGGAACGAGCCCAACAATAAATCCCATTGGGATTTTGAGATCGATCCTGACTGGAACATCTTTGCTTCAATGGTGAAGCTCGCCGCCGAGGGGGTGAAGTCTGAAAACCCCGCTCTGCTCCGCGTGCTCGGAGGAATCTCGCCGATCGATCCGGACTTCATCCGCAACATGGACCAGAAAGGCGTCCTCGATGCGCTTGACGTGGTAGCGCTGCACGGTTTTCCGCTTGACTGGAACCATTGGACCATTCACGAATGGCCCGACAAGGTTGAGGAGATTCGCAATGTGACGAAACTGCCGATCTGGATTTCCGAAGTCGGAGTCTCGACTTTTGGCGCCGAAGAGATTCAGGAGTTTGGACTGAAGCGTTCGGCTGAGCTGCTCATCGGCAACGTGCCGCGGATTCACTGGTACAGTCTTTACGATCTGCCGAAAGCATGGCCCGCCACCACGCGTCACCGCGAAGCCGAAGGTTCCGCCTACTACCGTCACTTCCACATGGGCTTGCTCGACGAAAACGGAACTCCCAAGCGCGCGCTCTGGCAGTTTGCCGACTACACACCCGCGTTAGGAATTTGCCAGTGGTTTCACTTCGAAGATCATCGTCTGGAGGACGCCGTTAATCGGCTGCAACGTCTGGGCGTGAAGTACCTGCGAACGGGACTTAGCTGGTCAGACACTGAACGGCCCAATTACGAATCGTGGTTTGATCGAATGATGTCCGCACTCGAGCCTTTCGACTTGACCCTCACGTTTTGCTTCACGCCGGAATCGAAAGGCATCCAACCACACCACACGAGTGCCCCGCGTTACATCGAAGAATACGCCGACTTTTGCACGCGCATGGTTCGCCGGTATGCACGGTAACACCACACGGGCAAACGCATCAGGATGAGCGGCGCAATGAGTAGCAACGGAAGTACCAGGACAAAAATAGTATGCTCGAAAAACGGTGCACCCTGGCGAAACGCGCCATTCGCGATCGGAAGTCCGAGGGTCGTGGCGTAGTAAATCAAGAGCGGAAACAGAGACATTCGCCACAACCTGTTTTCTGACTTTCGTTGTTCCGTTAACACGAAGAGCAACAACAGGAATGCGAAATAGATCACGATTCCCTCCAACCGGTGCAACTGGTTTGCGCTTAACCAACTAATCTCGATTGAATGTCGCTGCAGCTCGAGGGCCACGCAAATGCGAACTGTGTTCGCGACGATCGTCATGAGATAAGCAAAAACCGCTACAACCGGAAGAAAGGTCCAACTTGCCGGTTGAAACCGCTCGCGCCACAAACATCTCAGCCCCAGCATAAGAAACGCCGTGATTAGAAAGTTAACGCCGGCACATGGCGCAGCGATCACGAAGGTGTGATCGCTGCTCATGTATCCGGTGTAAGACTCAAACTCAAACGATCGACCACTCAACCATTCAACAAACGTCGTAGTCGGACCGAGAATCCAGCGCAACTGATCCGGCGTCGCGGTTGAGTAATAAGCCTTCAGCGCCAGAGCGCACAGCCCGACTACGATCAACTGTGCGCCCCAGATTACTTTTCGACTCATACAAACCACCGTCGTCTGCGCAGGATCATGATCGTTGCCAGGAGCAGTGAACCCATCACTAACCAGACGAGCTCAGGTTCATTTCCAACAGCCATGTCGCTGACGTGCAACGGGAGAGGCAACGCCTGATTCACATCCGCCGCGGAGCCTGTCGGGTTGGTCACCCGTTCTCGAACCGCGATGAACGACGTGTATGGAGTCAACAAGTTGTACTTCAGACCAAGCGCGGTAATCGACTTTATGCTGTCTTCGGCTAAGTCAGACGAGCCATAGTCAGACAACTCTGCAATCCGTGTACGCGCCCAGAGATAACGCAACGCCGCGTTGCCCTGATCCGGTTGACTGCCGGCGACGTCGAAACGAGAGACGTAATCACCCTGGCCTGTCTTGCCGGTAAGCTCGATCGTTCCGCCAACCGGGCCACGCCACTTGCCGAATAGAACGATAGGACGTTGCGCAAACAGGTCCGGGAAACGAAACGGATTTACGTCGTAGACCTCGAAGCCGACTGCGCGCACGTTGATGTCCGTGAGCACCGGCATTTCAATGTATTCACGGAATTTGGCGGCAACACCCTGGGCTTTGTCTTCGTCGGTGACGATAAACGGCTCACCCATGCCGGCTCTCGCAACACCTTCGATCAGGTAACGGTTTACCGAAGTGCCGATGCCAAACGCGAACACGTTACAGCGGTTAAGGTTCGCGCGAATGTGATCAAACACACCCTGCTCTCCCGAGATATAACCGTCAGTCACGAGCACGATGCTGCGCGAGATATTTCGCTGTCGCGGCAAACTCATCGCCTGTTGAATAGCGGGCAATAACTCAGTGCCGCCGCTGCCGCGTTGTTCGTCGAGCAGACGAATGGCGCCGGCGATGTTCTCCTGGTTTGCCTGTAGCGAGTGGGTTGAAAGCACCGTGGAATCTCCGGCAAACAGCACGACATTGAAGAGATCAGTCGGGCGCAGGTTTCCAATCAGGTCTCTGAGAAGGCGCTTCGACGTCTCGATGGGAAAACCGTTCATCGAGCCCGATACGTCTACGACGAAGATGTACTCGCGCGCCGGTATTGCTTCCGTGGCGACGCGATTTGGCGGTTGGGCCATGTAAAGAAAAAAGTTTTCATCGCCGCCCTGGAACAGGAGTAAACCTGATGAAATCTGTTCGCCCGCGAGACGATAACGGAGCACGAAGTCGCGATTGCCCTGAAACGGATCCGTATCGTCGAGTGTCAGCTCCGCTACACCCGGACTCTTCCACTGCGGATAGATCTGATGCGACGGCGAAGACAAGTCGTAAATCGGCACGCCGGTAAGCAGACGCGTCGAGATGTGTAGAGAACTCGCGGGCTTTTGTCCCTGGCGTAAATATGGACTACTCACAAAGCCGTTCTGTTTCTTCGCCGGATCTTTTGGAGACGCGTAGCGCGGTCCAACTACCGTCGGAAACACGACTTCGTAAACGCTGTCTGTAGGAACAAGCAGCTCGGTGTAGCGCAATTCAATCTCCACCTGCTCCTGCGGCATGAGATTGGCCAGGTTCATCGAAAACACATTCGGCCTTTGCTGCTCGAGCAGCGACGCACTCTTGCCCTTCCTCTTTTGCTTTATCGAAATCTTTTTTCGCCTGTTCGCGTTCCTTGATTTTGGCGACGATGATCTCGTCCCCTATCTGCATCCGCATCGCGTAGACCGCGGCACGCGTCGAGGCGGGAAACACGTACGAAGCATTGATTGGGCGTGAACCTTCGTTGCGATATGTTTGCCGGACTGTTACGTCGGCAATAACGCCTGCCACATTTATCTCGACCCGTGTGTCTTTCAGTGGTAACTGATCGACGCTCGGGTCTCCCTGGACCACGAAATACGGCGCCAGAGTTTTGTCTTCCTGAGTCTGTGCCTGACTCGAAGTAAAAGCGATTGCGATCGCTATTAAAGCAACACACATTTTCCGCAAATTAACTTGCATGATCTTCCTCCGCCTCAAAAGGGCGACTGACATTCAAGGCCCGAGGGCCTCTTGGTAAAACTCCGTCATCCTACGGAAGGCGAGGGCCGGCGCTAACGTTACAGACCACAGATTCACACCGTACGGACCACAGTCGAAGGGTGGGGTTGGCCGGAACGGCCATTTCCGATTGCCGATTGCCGATTGCGGATTTGATGAGCGGCCGGGGTTTCCCAAAAATCGCGTAGTGGGGTAAGAGCGTGTTGTGGAACTAACTTTTGAGTTCCTGGTCTGGCCGCAGAGCGGCCACATGTTTATAGCTCGGTCCAATAAAACTACTCGCTCCGTAGGAGCGACATGTCTGCTGACAAAGTAAACAGGCGGCTCCTCCGGAGCCGGACTCTACATTTGCGGGAATCTATAAACATTTGGTCCCTACGGGACCGAGAAGCCTTGTTTCGCCAACACACTATTACCCCACTACCAAAATCGGCAATTGGCAATTGGCAATCGGAAATGCTGTTAGAATCGCCAAACATGCGCGACACGCTGACGCGAGAGAGTTCTCAAACTGCCGGCAATTCGCTCCTGCTCACCCTGGGCGGGTGGAGTTGGGCGACCTCCTGCTGTTGCTCTATATGTTGGCGTTTGTGAGGCAGTTTGCGTGGCTGGTTGCGAACAACGCGGCGGCCTGGGTTCTTACAGGCGTGGTTTCCCTGGTCCTGTGGTATCTACTCCTCACAACCAGGCGAATCGAAAAAGAAAAGTCGAAACTCTTCTGGCTCATCGTCGCGCTACCCCTCTTTCATGGTCTACGCGATGAGGGTGGCTTTTCCCGACGGTAGCTTCGACCAACTGAACTATCACCTGTTGAGCGGCGAGCGCGGACTGCGTGGCGTGCCATTTCACCTCCGCCGACTTCTTCCCTGCCCCTTTTCAATTCAATCCGGCGCCGGAAATCGATCACGGGAATGACACGCTACATGTTCGGCTATCGCCTCGGCACGATCGTCAACTATCGCGCGTAATGCTCTGGGCAGGAAGTCATTCTGTACAGGCTCCTCGGCCATTACTCGGCAAAGAATGGCTCCGTTGCCTCGGCGTGTTGCTCATTCTCCTCACCGAACAGCCGCTCTTCGAGATCAACAACTACATGATCGATCTCCTCGCTGTGCCGCTGCTGCTGGAAGCGACTCTGATCATCGTGGACGAGCGAAGTTGAACGATCGCGCGATTGATCCGCGTCGCGTTCTTTCTCGGCGCGAGCGTCAGCGATAAAGCTGACAAACCTCGCGATAGTTGTGCCGCTCGTCCTCGTTTACGCCTACAAACTTGACGACATAAACCGCCCTGGCGCTCAAAGAGGCCGCTGCATTTGTCGTCACGTTTCTTGCGCCACTCATTCCTTTCAGCGTGTTCATTTATTTGACAGACCGGAAGCCCTGTCTTTCCGTTCTACAACAAGATCTTTCGTTCGCCTTACTGGCCGTTGATAAACTGGAGCGACGTGCGCTGGGGACCGAAGTCGATTTGGGAAACATTCGTGTGGCCCATCATCATCTCCTTCAAGCCTGAACGAACTTCGGAATTAGCTGTTTACTCCGGACGACTCTCCCTCATCTTCATCGCCGTTATCGTTTGTCTTTTACTCAGACCCCCGGCGAAGACGCGGACACTCTGCATTGTCGTTCTTGCAGGTCTTGTATTGTGGACATGACCACCGGTTACGTTCGTTATGCAACTTACCTGGAACTGCTCGGCGGCGTAGTGATGCTGACGATCTTCTGTCATCTCGCACGCCGCCAGGGCTCATTACGCCGGGTCCTGATCGCGACGCCATGGATCATTCTGCTGGCGCAATCGTTCATCGCTGTCGAAACACGTTTACCGGTACGAATGGAGCATGCGCCCGACAGTCTTCCACGCGCCCAAAGCCTTCTTAAGCCGAGTCGCGACAATCTCTTCAGCGACCATTCGTTCATGAAGTTCGTTCCCGATCGAGAACGGAAATTGTTCGAGAATGTAGACGTTTGGATCGAAAGCAACTTCATCACCAACGGTCTGGAAACACTGTTGAAGCCGGATGCGCCCATCATCCTGGTCTGCTTTCCTTATTACTTCGAAACTCCGGCACGGACTCGAGAGATTCGACAAAAGCCGTCGACGATGCCGTCAAATAAAAAGATCTATACCCTCGCCTTCACAAAGGACTTGAGTCCTTCACTCGATCATGCTCAGTTTTCGCGGACTCGAAATGGGTAAGTTCACCGCCGTCAGCATTCCGTTTTACTCTGACCGACAATCGTTTCGACATGGTTTTGATCGAGATACTGCCGCCGGGCAAAGGGTCTGCGCGTGAGTACATCAAGACGACTTCGGCTACTTCCCCTCTCCCGGCCGGAGGTTTCAACGCGCAGCTCTCCGTGACGGAAAGTCCGGCGAGGCTAAAGTCAGGCGAGCGAACGGCAGTTGATTTATGTCAGAATAAAAAACACGAGCGACACCACCTGGCAGGCTCTCGGAAAGTGATGGCGAGTTTGCGATCAAACTCGGCAACCACTGGTTCAACGAACAGGGAGTGATGGTGGTCCAGGACGACGCGCGTGCTTCCCTGCTTTTTGATTTATCGCCCGGGCAGGAAATGGAACTTCCGATAACCGTGACGGCGCCACGCGAACCGGGCCGTTACATTCTGGAGCTCGACATGGTCCAGGAACTCGTCGCGTGGTTTGGCAGCGCATGGATCGAAGACGCTGCGGTCTGGAAGTGAAGGTCGAACGCTGAAGCAATGACAAAGAGTCGCCGGTCAAGATCGATGTTCTGCTCGAACCTCTCCTGAAGGTCACCGGCGACGAACAGGCCGACGAACTCCTCTCACAACTGATCACCGTTCATGCCGAGCCAGTAATCAAAGGCGTCATTCGTTTCAAACTTCGTCTCAATGCTTGGCGCGAGACGTCAACGAGCTGAGGCCGACGACATTCAGCAGGAAGTGGTGCTGCAACTCGTCGCCCAGTTGCAGCGTTTTCGCAAATTACCCGGCGGCCATCCGATCAGCGACGTGCGCGGGATGGCTGCCGTCATCGCGCATCGCACTTGTTCGCGCTGGATGCGACGCCAGTTTCCCGAACGCCACGCGCTCAAAAATCGTCTTCATTATTTACTGACGCGCCAGCGTGGTTTCGCGCTCTGGCAGAACGACGACGGCAAACAAGTTGGCGGGCTTTGCCGTCGTGGCAGCAACAGCAGAAGCACGAGCTCGACTCGCAATCTTCAGACGTTGAACGACTGCCCGACCACATTCGCACGCTCAAAAGCGACAAGCCGCAGGAGTTGGCCGACGCCATCGCTGCAATTTTCAATCACGCCGGTGGTCCAGTTGAGTTCGACGAACTGGTGAGCACTGTCGCTGCGATCCAGGGCATCAGCGATCAGCCGATCGAATCGCTGGCCGACGACGAAGATGCCGCGACTTCGCAGCCGCCGCGCCGGAACCGGATCCCGCGTGGCGAATGGAGAAGCGAATGTTTCTTGCAAAGGCTCTGGGAAGAGTTGCAACAGCTTCCGTTAAACCAGCGTGCGGCGCTCTTGCTGAACCTGAAAGACCCGAGCGGCTTTGGCTGTATCACCCTTTTCCCGCCACGGGAATCGCGACCATGCGCCAGCTTGCCCAGGCCCTCGAGATGAGCGCGGAAAGTTTCGCCGAAGTCTGGAACGACCTGCCGATCGAGGACACAAGAATCGCCGAGTTACTCGGATTGACGCGGCAACAGGTGATAAACGCCCGCAAATCGGGCCGCGAACGGCTCGCGCGACGGCTGAAAGGATTTATTTAATGGTCGATAGTAATACGCGACAATTTTCGCCAACTTCTGCATATGAAGCCACGACGGGACCCCGGTTGGAGGATCAAAGAAAAACTGAGTGGAACACCTGACGTCAAAAACAGATTGAGGATTACTCCCAGCACCGGATGCACGCGTCGGAACTGCTGGCCGTCGGCGATCATCTCGCCGAATGTGAAGCGTGCCGGCGCGCGTGTTGAAGCGAGCGATGAACGGCGACTCGGCTTTCTTCGACGATCCATGCCGGAACAATCGCTGCAGACGGCGAGCTGAGCGCGCACCTCACGCCTGGAGCAAACAGCGGATTATGTTGATAAGAATCTCGCCGGGTGAGTCGCTGCAAATGGTTACCGATCATTTGAGCAGTTGCGAGCAGTGCGTACTCGCGGTTGAGGATCTGCGCGCGTTTCGAAATGAGATCGCGCCGTCTATCGATCGCGAATATCAGCCGTGCGGTCTGTTCCAGTTCACGCTCAGGAGTTCCTGGCGTGAGCGGTTTGTGTCGCTGTTTCGAGTCGTCGCCGGTGCCGGCGTTTGGCGGCGCTGCCCTCGCGGTGCTTTTGTTGGCAGTATCGGCTGGCTGGTTATGGCGAGCACCCGAGCGAAGAGAGCCTGAGGTTGCATTTGAACCCGACGCCTTCGTCCCAACCTTCGCCTTCATTGCAGCCCGAGTCCGTCGCCGACACCAGCACCGGAACGCGCCGTCGTAGCGCAACTGAACGACGGCGGACGGCGTGTTGACATTGGACCAGGAAGGCAAACTCTCAGGCGCCGATGATCTGCCACCCGCGTACCAGAACCTGCTGAAGAAAACACTCAGCACTCAACGGATCGAAAAGTCGTCGCAACTTCAGGGACTGACGCGGCCGCCGAGTTCGCTGATGGGTTCCGATAATCAAAAGGACGAGTTTTCAGTGCTCGCGCCGGCCGGAGACGTGCTGTTGATCGAATCAACCAGCTTTCCGCTGGTCGGCAATGGAGGGTGCGACCGGCGTACGTCGTCGAAGTTTATGACGATCAGTTCAAACTGGTGGCATCGAGCCCTCAACTTACCGAGCCATCATGGACCACAACGCTGGCGCGCGGAAAGGTCTATTCGTGGCAAGTGAAGGCTTTGAAAGACGGACAGGAGATCACCTCGCCGCGTCCACCCGCGCCGCAGGCGAAGTTCCGCATCCTGGACCAGGCAGAAAGCGAATGAACTCGCGCGAGCGCAGGCGAGCTCACGGCGTCTCGCATCTGACACTCGCACTGCTCTACGCAGACGCCGGTTTATTAAAAGAGGCCGAACAGGAACTTACGTCTGCTGCGCCGCGCGAACCCCAACTCCGAACTCGCTCGCACCCTCCTCCGCCAGATTCGAAGCTCATGGAGTCGCTGAATGCAGGTTCGCCACATTAATCGAAGCATGGCCAAAAGCACAATGTGCATCTCTAAAAGGATCATTTCGTGATTATTTGTGCTTCTTCGTGGCTTACCGTCCGTCGCCGACGAGCACGAATCCGGCCCAGTAGAACGGGTGGCTCGTCTCCGGGTTCTTCATCAACTTCAACGCCGCCTGTCGCAAAGCTTCGGTCTTTGTTGGTTTCGACTTCGTGCGCGATGAGTGACTGCGGTGGAAGTTGACCATCAAGTCGCGCGTGCCTGCCGACTCGACTTTCCACTGGCTCACCACGATCGACGGCACGCCGGCAATGAACATGGCCCACGACAATCCAATCATCCCTTCGCCCGCGCCGATGCGCCCGCGCGCCGTTTCGCACGCCGAGAGCACCGCGAGATCTGCTTGCAGATCCATCTGCATCAGCTCCCACGCTTCGAGCAGACCATCTTCACCCGCGCCACCCTCCGCGAGCGCGAGATGTGAATACATCGGCGAAGCGTTATTGAGAATTCCGTGTGTGGCGAAGTGAAGTATCCTCGCGCCGCTCGCTTCGCTCTTCACACGATCTTCACGAGCATCCGCGCCGATATAAACTTTGCTGCGCGACGCGCCATACAACCGTCCGAGAGCTTTAACTTCCTGTTCCGCCTCCGGCAACGGCTCGAGTTTTCCATCACGCAGCGTCAACGCCGCGCGCTTGACTGTTTCGTTGCCAACGAGCAGGATTGCCGAGCGCGAGCAAGGTTGCCGGAGCAGCTTCTCATTCTTCCGCCGCTTCGTCATCTCGCGCAACACCGTCAGCGAAGGCGCATAAGCAATCGCAGCATCCTCGATCAGGAAACGATTGCCGCTGCGTGACCAGCGCCTGAAACGGCAGATCCCACAAAGTGTTATCGGCAGCGATGATGAGATTGGTTTTTCCGCGAAGTTGAGCTTCCGCTGGTTTGAGCAGCAACTCGTAAAGCTTCACTGCAGACGTACGAAACCCGAGATCGCGCCCGGCGAGTTGTTGCCGAAACGCTTCAGTCTGCTTCGCGAGTTCGTCGCGTTTGATCGGCAGCGTGTAAACACGAACGTCGGCCTGTTTCCTTTCGTGACTACAAACAAATACGTCTGCTCTTCGCCAACGACATACTCGAGCAGCGCGCTCGAAGCATCAGGCAACAGGGCAGCTAACTCTTCGCTCTTGATCGTCGGCGCTTCACCACGTTGCACTCTCAGCTCCGGATGCGCCAGGTACAGACGAGTCTCAAAATCCTCATACTCCAGCCGCGCCTTCTCGACTTCCGCCTTCAGCTCGGCCACACGCGCTGTATCAGGTTTATCACGCCGCACTTCCGTCGTGAGTTGCGTGTTGAGTGAAACCAGCCGCAGGCGCTGCTGTTCATCGGCCTGTTGTTCTTCTTTGGACCACGACTGCCGCAGATTAGCACGACCGCTTTGTAACGCATCGAGCAGCACGCGCGCTTTCGATTGTTCGGCGAAAGTCAGTGCTTCTGCGTGCTTGTCCTCTGCGAGACGAGCAGGTCGATCATTCCCAGCCACGGCGAGAGACGGTTTTCCATGAAAGCTCTGTTGCTGCTGTTCGCCACCGGCAACTTCACGGCGCATCGATTCAACCGTCGCAATCGCCGCAAGAAAACTCTCGCGCGCTTCCGCCGGTTGGCCCAACGCGAAGAGAGCGCGGCCAATCCGTTCCTGCGAAGTCCACAGTTCTTCACGATCGTTAAGCATCTTCGGCAATTGCGCCGCTCGGCGACTGACCTCGAGCATCTCCGCGTACTTACCCTGGTCCTGATACAGTCGTCCCAGATTATTCAACGACAGCGATCACGACACCTCGATCGTTCATCTGCTCGCGCAAGCGAAGTCCCTTCTGCAACGGTTCCAACGCTTCATCGTAGCGGCCCTGCAATCGATAAGTGTCGCCGATGTTATTGAAAGACCTCGCAATACCCGGCGTAGCCTTCAACGCTTCATAGCCCTGCATCGCCTTCTGAAACCACTCCAAAGCCTCATCGTAAGAGTCCCTGCGCTTTGTAGAATGACGCCGATATTGTTTTGTAGATTTGCGACTCCAAACTTGTCGTCGGTCTCTTCGAAGATGGCGAGACTTCTGCGTGCGTATGCGAGCGCCTGATCAAGACGGCCCTGACGTCTGTAAATCAATCCGATGCTTTGCAGTTTGTTAGCGAGACTGCGGCGATCACGGCACGCTCCCATCGCCTCGACAATCTTCAGACTCTTATGCAGGTAGTCGAGACCTTCTGCATAACGACCCTGAGCGGTGTAGAGGCGGCCGATATTGTTCAAGACCTGGTTCAAGGTCACCTTATCGTTCATTTCTTCACTGAGCACACGGGCCTTCTGGTAATACTCGAGACCGGATCTCGAGATTTCCGAGTTCAGTGTGGGCCGTGCCCAGGCCGTTGAAGATGCGCGCCGTCAGTTCCTTCTCGCCGAGTTGCATGGCTGAGTACCAGCGCCTTTTCGTAAGTCTTTATTGCGAGTTCGCGTCGTCGCTCATTGTCGTACGCAATACCAAGCGCAAGCAGTGCGCGAGCCTGCTCCTTCTTTGCACCCAGCTTCTTCAAAAATCGCGAGACTCTTTTCCAGGTAATTGAGCGGCTTCTTTCGGCGGGATGCGGCGGGCCTGGATCGCGCCGACTTCATAGAGGGCGATACCGAGTTGCAGACGATCTCCGGTCTTTTCCGCGATGCGTACCGCGAGTTGAGAGATTCTCTCGGCCTCGTTGTAGTCGCCTTTCTTGACGAGAGGATCGGCAAGTGTCTTCAAGGCAACCAGCAGCTCGGTATTCTTCGAGTCTTCTTTCCGAGTCAACAATTGCTCTCGCTCGGCTTCGGACTTCACGCGTACGAGGGCCACCGCCAAGTCCTTCACTCTCTGACGAACCGTTTGTCTTCGAATCTGATTGTGACTGAGCCAGCGCCGGAGTGATGAGACTCAGGCCCAAGATCAGTAAAGAGAGCGCTTTGCGTACCGCGAGCGACATAGACCGACCCCTCCTTAGCTGTTACTGGCTCAGGAAGTAACGCGCAAAAAAATCATGAAGTGGGTCAGTAATATCGATGAAAGTTCGGCAACTTCCTCAGTCGATGTCCAACTTCGACACGAGGGACCTATGAAAACTTATAAATTCCAGTTGCATTCATTAGCGCGCTTTGTAATTTCCGAGGCGCTAATCATTACCTTGATAACACTTTTCTGCCTGCCGGCAACCGTTTTCGCGACATCACGCGAACTCGCCCCGGCAACACACAAATCAACGACAGTCGCACCGCTGGCAACGACAATCATCGTCAACGTCAGCAACGATGCGGACGCTTTAAACCCAGCCGCCAGTTGCGACACTGACGCGGCCACGGCAGGTGATCAATGCAGCCTGCGATCGGCAATCCAGCATGCAAACGCCCTGGCCGGCGACGACGAGATTACATTCAACATCCCGTCAACTCAGCCAAACTGCGATCCGTCAGTTAATCGCTGCCGGCTCAATCTGACAAAAGCACTTCCGGATCTCGGCACCAACATTCGGATTATTAGTCCGGGTCTCGACAAGATAACTGTGCGGCGCAACAGCGTGGACGATTACCGTATCTTCCGCGTGGTCGGGGCGAGCGAAGTAACCTTCTCGGGTCTCAGAGTTGAAAACGGCCGGCCTCCGGGAATCAACGCGGGCGGCGCGATCGCGAATGAAGGCAGCGGTACGGTCGAATATCGTCGACAGCATCTTTACTGACAACATCGGCGGCACGATTGTCGCTTCCGGCGGTGCACTCGCGAATGCCGGTAGCGGCACGATGAATGTGGTCAACTCGTCGATCGTCGACAACAAGGCCACGGCTTCAGGCGCGGGAATAAACAACGGCGGCTCAGGCACGCTGAACGTCATTGGTAGTCTCGTCTATCACAACACCGTAACCGTGCCGGTGGTGGCCGGCACAAACGGCAACGGTGGCGGCATCTCCAACTCCAATAACGGCACAGTCAACATCATCAACAGTGTCGTCACCGAAAACGTCGTAACAGGCGGCGATTCAGGCACGAGCGTTCTTCGAGGCGGCGGTGTGATGAATGCGTCGACGGGAACCGTCAGCGTTACCGGAAGCGTCATCTTCAATAATTTTGCGCTTGGGGGCGGCGGCGGTATCTCCAACGTATCCGGAACCCTCGATGTGCGTAACAGCACGATCACGCAAAACCGGGGTATCGGCGGCGGAATCTTTGGTCAGGGAACGGTCAGCAGTTCCGTGATCGCGAAGAACAACAATGGTCCATTCGCGGGCTCGGATGTTTCGGGAAGTTTTACTTCTAGCGGTTTCAACCTTTTGGGCGTCGAGGAAGGAAGCACCGGTTTTACCGCAGCGACCGATTTGAAAGGAACCGTTGCAGCGCCACTCGATCCAAAATTCGATCCGAATGGCGCAGAGGTCACGATTCTTACATTTCCGATGACTGTGCCGGGTGTGCCGCTGTGCGGCAGTCCGCTAATCGACAAAGGAACCAGCAATGGTTTGGTCACGGATCTACGCGGTTCAGGATTCCCGCGCATCGTCGACGATCCTGACGAGTCAAACGCAGCCGACGCCACCGACATCGGCGCATTTGAACGCCAAACGGCCTGCGCCCAGGTCACATTTACGGTAAACACGACCAGTGACGCTGACGACGTAAACCCGGGCGATGGAAACTGCGACACCGATGCTGCTTCGACCGGTTCACAGTGTTCGTTGCGAGCGGCGATGAAAGAGTCGAACGCCGTCGGCGGCGACTACACCATCAGCTTCGCTCTTCCGACAAACGATCCGGGATTCGATCCGGGTACCGGCCGCCACACGATCAATTTAACGAGTGCCCTCCCTGACATCACAAACAGCAACCTGATCATCAATGGGCCAGGAAAAGACAAGTTAACAGTGCGCCGCAGCACCGGGGGCTTCTACCGCATTTTTACTTTCGGAAATGTAGTCGAGACGGCAACGATCTCCGGCGTGACCATCAGCAACGGTTTTAATACCGCAAACGATGGTGGCGCGCTTTCGTTCAGCGGCAAAGCTTTGAACATCAATAGCTGCGAGTTCAGCCATAACATTGCCGCATGGTCCGGCGGCGCGATCTTTGTCTTCGCGAAACTGACCGTTACCGACAGCACGTTCCATGACAACTTCTCGAGCGCCGCAATCGGCGGGCTTGGTGGTGGCGGAGCGATTCATGTGCGCGGCGCGATCAACGTAAGCAACAGTACGTTCGATAACAATGTCGCTAACTCTGTCGGTGGTGGTATCAATGCCGAGGTTCCAACTGGCGATTCGATCATCACGAACAGCACGTTCACAGGCAATGGCGCCGACGCCGGCGGCGGTGTCGCGGCGGGCACAAGCAGCACCAACACGATGCGCATCATCAATTCCACTTTCAACCGCAATACAAGCACGATATTAAATTCGAAAGGCGGCGGAATCTATCACTTCTTCGGGAATTTGCAGGTCACCGGCAGCACGTTGAAGGATAACGAAGGTTACGGAATTGCCAGCGCCGGCCTCAGTTCCATCTCAACCACTGTTACCGACAGTACGATTACGGGAAACACTTTCGGCGGTATTGAAACAGAGTTTGCAACAGTTGCCGCCGGCAAGCTGAACGTCACCAATAGCACGATCAGCGGAAATAAAGGCGGCGCGGGCATTGTTCTCTCGAGAGTCACGCTGAACGTTTCCAACAGCACGATCAGTAACAACGAAAACGGCGGAATCAGAGGCTCAAGCCTTTCCAACGCCGGTACGTGGACCGTGAAGAGCAGCATCATCGCCGCGAACGGCGGCGGGTTCAGCGATCTCCTGGGAGGGTTCACGTCAGGCGGCTTCAACCTGATTGGCAATCCGGGCACGGGCACGGGCTTTACGAATGGTGTAAACAACGACCAGGTTGGCAGCACCGGCGCGCCACTCGATCCGAAGCTTGATCCGTTGGGACTGAAAGACAATGGCGGCGCCACGCATACCATTGCGCTTCAACCGGACAGCCCGGCAATCGATAAAGGCACTGCGGACGCGTTGAACGGCAAACTCGACAACGATCAGCGGCAGGTATTCGCGCGTACATTCGACGACGCTGCGATCGCAAACGCAGTTGATGGTACTGACGTGGGTGCATTTGAACTGCAACCTGCTGGTCCAACGCCGACGCCTACACCGACTCCGACGCCGGATCCGTCGCCCTCGCCGTCGCCAAATCCATCGCCGAATCCGTCTCCGTCGCCAACGCCGACGCCGACGCCACAGACTCCGCGACTGGTGCTCACGGTAACGCCCCTGGTGCGCAGCAATTGCGGCTCTATATCAGTCGCAGTGACCGTGCAGAACACAGGCGGCGCCACGGCGAATAACGTCAAACTTACAACCGGCACGCTTACGGCGCCGACCACAAACGGCACGCCTTTGCCCCGTAATCTCGGCAACCTTGCTCCGGGTCAATGGTCCACGAGCGTGATTACGTTCTCAGGGACCAACAATCCGGCGGGTCAAAAACGAACGCTGACTTTTGCCGGCACATATACCGGCGGCACTTTCACGGACAAGTGGAAAGTTACGTTGCCATAGCAACTTACGAAGGAGATTTCATGCTTAAAAGAATCGCTACATTCATCTACGGTCTCTTGTGTTACTTGATCTTTTTCGGAACGTTTCTGTATGCGATCGGGTTCATCGGCAATATCCTGGTTCCGAAGTCGATCGACTCAGGTCGCACCGGCCCGCTCGGCGAGGCTTTGTTGATTGACGCCGGTTTGCTCATGCTGTTTGCGGTACAGCACAGCCTGATGGCGCGGCCGTGGTTTAAGCAGGCCTGGACACAAATTGTTCCCAGGCCTGCAGAGCGCAGCACTTACGTTCTGCTCTCTTCGCTCGCGTTGTTGTTGCTGTTCTGGCAATGGCGCCCGGTCGGAGGAGTTGTTTGGAACGTCGAGCAACCGGTCATCCGCATGGTGCTATACGGATTGTGTGCGGCCGGCTGGCTGCTCGTGCTGGCGAGCACGTTTTTAATCAATCACTTCGATCTTTTCGGACTGAGGCAGGTTTTTCTTTATCTGATTGGGAAAGAGTACACGGACATTCGGTTCCGAACTCCCATTCTCTATCGTCACGTACGTCATCCGCTGTATCTCGGCTGGCTCTTTGCGTTCTGGTCAACGCCGGCGATGACGATTGCGCATCTCTTTTTCGCGATCGCCACTACGATCTATATCCTTTTGGCGATTCAGCTCGAAGAGAAGGACCTCGAGAAGGCGTACGGCGACGAGTACAAGCGGTATAAAGAGGATGTGCCGATGATACTGCCGTTGAAGCTCTAACGAGAGGGGCTTTGGGCTTGGGTCTTTGGGCTTTGGATTAAAAACCAAAGTCCAAAGACCCAAGACATTCCTTTTTCGCCTCCTGAAAAATTTTCCCGCCCCACGGTAATACGACCGCATCTTCAGCAACTTCCTTATTCGGTATGCAAAACGTTTCCAAGGAGAAAGTCATGTATCATTTCGGAATCAAATTTCTTGTTCTCATTGCGCTCATTACTCTTGCAATTCAACCAGCCAAAGCGGCTACGTTCGATAACTCCAACGGACCGGAACTGCCGGAGCAGTGCTCGACTGTCGGCATCGATCCGGGTCACAAGCTTTCATTCCACGTCTACGCGAAGGGTGTCCAGATCTACAAATGGACGGGCACGGAGTGGCAGTTTGATGCGCCCCGAGCGGCTCTGTTCGCGGAAGAGAACTTCTTCGGAGAAGTCGGCACTCACTTTCGCGGTCCAAACTGGGAAAGCAAAAGCGGCAGCAGGGTCAAGGCAGCGGCGGTCCTCGGCGCAGCTTGCACTCCTGATCCCACCGCGATCGCGTGGTTGAAACTAAAGGCGAATGAACACAGTGGCGCGGGTATTTTCAGCAACGTCACCTTCATTCAACGCACCAACACGACGGGCGGTTTGAGACCCACCGACTTCGGAACATTCATAGGCGAGATCAGGGAAGTCGAGTACACCGCCGAGTACTACTTCTACCGTGCCGAGAACCCCAACTCAAACTAGTCAACTCTCCGGAGTGCGGCGGCCAAAGCGGCGTCAAGCCGCCGCACTCCAAATAGCCACAAAGAAGCACATAAATTTAATTTGTGTTCTTTGTGCTTTTTGTGGCCTGACTTTATACAATCAGGCCTATGTTCTTATACTTCGTGTCGGTATCACAAATGTCACTCGTAATCGAAGAACACGAATTAGCCTCGCTTCCCATCACTGTAGATGCTGACATACTCGGTGGTACACCCGTTTTCCGCGGAACGCGTGTTCCTGTAGACGCTCTGCTTGGTAACCTGGAAGCGGGCGTATCAATAGACGAGTTTTTGGAAAATTTCCCTTCTGTGTCCCGTGAACAAGCATTGGAAGTAATCAAGTTTTCTCGCGCTACTCTAGATCGAATATTGAAGTTGAAGTGAAAATCCTATTGGACGAATGCACACCTCACGTGCTGAAGCGTCTCCTCACCGGGTTTGAAATCGAAACGGTGCAGGATCTGGGCTGGGCCGGAATCACAAATGGAGCCTTACTCGAGCTTGTAGAAGGACAATTCGATGTCTTGATAACAAGTGATCAGAACTTGAAATACCAACAAAACCTCACTGGCAAGCAACTCAGCGTTATTCAGCTTCCTACCAACCGAGTTCCAATAGTCATTGAACTTGCACCGCGAGTTCAAGAAGCCCTCAAAAACTATCAACCGCGGAGAATTTGTTTCGATCCACTCTCGCCATCAATGAGCGTTACCACCAGCTTTGATCTGCACGCGTGAGTCCGCACTTCCTTTTGCCCTCCTGAAAAATCTTCTCGACCCGGAAACGTTCTGAACCGTTTCTCGCATGTCATATCAAGAGGAGATTCATTATGGCTACCGTAAAGCGCATCACCGATCTCACCGCCTACACGTCCGTCCTTCCATACGCCAGCGAAATGTTCGGCGTTTACCAACCACTGCTCGGCTGGAAATCGAAACGCATCGAAAAGCGTTTGAAAGACGGTTTCGAGACCGAGAAACCCATGATTCTCGACAAACTAAAAAATGAATTCGCAGATCTCCTGGACATCAAGTATGAAGCGAACAATCAACTCCAGATCAACATTCGGCCCGGCGCACTGAAAGCCGGGAAACTGCGCTCTTTCGATAGTGTTGTGCTCGAAAAAATAGCTACGAGGTTGCCGCCTCACGATCAATACCGGCCCGAAGTGTGGGCCGAAGTCATCACTCCCCAACAACTCGAGCCGATTCTCAGCAAAGACGTAGTCGAATTCTATTCACGCGCTTTCACCGACATTCAACGAACGCCGGGTTTTAATGTCGGACCCGGTTTCAATGTGGCGCCGATTAACAGAGTCAGTGCCGATAACAACCTCACGCAACTCACCGCGTTCGAACACCAGTTACGCTTTGAGTCGTCGGTTGCGGGAGCGTTGCTCTTCCTGCAACAAAACGAGGGTGTTCAGGCTTTGGAGACGATCTTCTACACCACTCAGGATCGCGTCGAACAAGCGAATACGCTGCTGAGAATGCTCGCGAGTGAAGACGGATCCCAGGCATTTCTAAATCTCTCCAACATCGATCCGCAGGATCAGGAACAGCTTCGCAGCGTCGCACTCTCTCCGATCAGCGTGGTCCATCTTTTCCGCCAGTACTTCTTCGAACTCGATTCATTCCTCGGCACTCCGGAAAGTCACGTCTGGCTGAGCCCCGGATCGACGGTGGAAGTCATCGAGGTTCACACGCGGAAAACTACCGTGGAAAAAACATTGGAAACTGCACTCGAGACGATTACAAAGTCAGAAAAGTCGGTTACGGACCAGGAAGAGATCTCCGAGGCTGTAAAACAGGAGAACCAGCAGGATGTGAAGTTTGGCGCGAGCGTGACCGCTTCGTACGCGTCGATCGAAGCAACCTCGAGCTTCGATTACAACAGTTCGCAACGACAGGCACGCGAAACCACGCACAAACGCATGCGCCAGCAGACCGAGAAACTATCGTCCGAGATTCGCAAAAACTTCAAGTCGACCTTCAAGACCGTCACCGAAGTCACGGACATATCGAGCACCAAGCACGTGATGGCAAACAACACCAACGACCTCCTCAACTACGAGTTGCGCAGAAAGATGCGACAGGTCGGCGTGCAGGTGCAGGACATCGGCACGTTTCTTTCCTGGCAAACATACGTTGACGATCCGGGGCGAGCGCTCGGCCTCGCGAAACTCATTCATATCGCCAAACCCGCGGAACTGGACGGCCTGCCCCATCCGGAGGAAATACCCACACTGCAACCTTTCCAGGAAGAACAGATGGTGACCATTCCCTTCGTCTCAATCGAGGGAACCGGCGCCGACAACGAAGACGAAGTCTACGTCAATGGTGTTGAGGTGGATGATACGGAGTGGTTCGGCAATCTCGAAAAGATACAGGCCGATTTTCCGCAGGAGTTTGTCAGTCCAAAGGCAAACTATCAGTTGACGAACGTCGAGTTTGATCCGCAGGGCAAACCCGTAAGTCTCTCAAGCCGTGGCAATATCAATAACAGCAACGATCGCGGATCATTTACGTTGCATCTCGACTCCGCCGACTTCCAGGGTCAAAACAGTCTACAGGTAAAACTCATTTTGCACTGGTCGCCGAAGCCCGGAGCAAACGACGAGATCGTGCAAAAGAACGCCGCGAATCTTGCCAACTTCAAGGAAGCGGAAAAGACTGCCTATGAAAGGGCATTCGTGGAAACGGTAAGAGATCGCGTGAACGTGGCGAGCCGCATCACACAGCGAAACAGTAACGAACTGCGTGAAGAGGAACGGATCGTCGTTTATCGCAAACTCATACAGGACATGCTCCTCCAGGGCGTTCCACTCCCCGACGATCGCACGCGTCACGTGGCCGCGGAACTGCTCAATTCGATCTTCGACGTCGAAAAGATGCTCTACTTCGTGGCGCCGGAATGGTGGCGGCCGCGTCTACATCGCAGTCGTCAACAACTACATCCGACACCGCCGCGTCAGGTTGGGCCAGCATTCGGGCTCGACGCCATCCGCGGCGGCGCTCTTCAGAACGGATTGATGGCGAGAATGACGCAGGCGACTGTCAACGTGAATCCGAACGTGATGAGCGCGCACACAGTCGGTTGGGGCGGCGTCAACGATGTGGAGCGAGACAACTACTTCATCACGGAAGACTCCGAACCGGCGAAGTTTGGGAGCTCACTCGGTTGGTTGCTACAGCTCGACGGCGACAACATGCGAAATGCGTTTTTGAACGCGCCGTGGGTGAAGGCAGTGATCCCGATCAGGCCCGGAAAAGAAGAGGCCGCGATCAACTGGCTCAAAGGCGTCGAAGGACTGAATGGCATCACAGACGACGTGATCTATCACTCATCGAACCCGAATGAAGTAGACGTCAACGGCAATCCGCTCGACGGTCAACCCATGATCGACGTGCTGATGGACCTCGCGGAGAAAGTGAAGAGGAAATACCAGGAAGGTATAAATACGGGTCAGTTTCCGACAGTGGATGAAGTGTCAGACCCGCAGTTGATCGACGAGAACATCGTGACGGCTACTCCGATCGATCGAGTTTATGAGCACGGGTTCTTCCCGCTCGAAGGAAGCTTCCGCGTGAACGTGACGAAGAACTACGAGATCTTCGATCAATGGCTGGAGATTCTTCCGACGGACCAGATTGTTCCGGTGGAAGTGAAGTACGACCCGAAGACCGGCCGGCAGATCTAACGGAGAAGACACCATGTCAGACCCGTCACCTTCTGAGCAACCGGCAGTTCCGCCCGTGACTCCGGTTGAGCCGATTCCACCAATCCCGCCGATCGCGCCGATTGATGCGCCGCCACCCACCACGCCGGTCAAGCGGACGCCTGATCCGGCGGTAGACACGTTCTTTCTGCCGGCTGTGGATGATCGCGATCCGCTACGCTTTCGCGGCCCAATTAGAGAAGTAATAAACGTTACTCCCATCGTCGACGGCGCGGAGATCTTCAAAGAATTTGAGACTCAGATTGCTAAAGCAGAGTTGAGCGTGCTCATCGCCTTCTGGTCTTTCGACCCGCTGATGCCGATGGTTACAGATAAAAAAAAGACCTGGAATGACTTACTGCTGGAGGCAGCCAACAGAAAAGTTATGGTCCGGGTCTTAATGAATGATTTCGATCCCGGCTTGCAGTTCTTCGTACACGCCAGCATTTGGAAAAGGTACTTTCAAATGTCCGCGGCAGCAGCGGCCATACCTTTGGACCACTTTCAGATTGTGTGCTCGCATCACGAGGCAGAAACCGCAGCGGCGCTCATCGGAGGGCTGCAACCCAAAATGTTTGAGAACGTCGCGAACTTTATCAACCTGCACTCGGACCAGGAGCGTTTCAACATGTTCTCTCTTGCTCCCGGAATCTGGGACAAGCTGGCACTGGATGCGAGCAAGAAAGCTTTCGAGATAACCAAGGGCAAAAGCTATCCCATTTGCCCGGCTGCACACCACCAGAAGATAGTTATCATCGATGGAAAATTTGCCTACACCGGCGGAGTTAATCTAACAGCCGACTACGATGACTCACGCAAGCACGGCAAAAAGGGTCTGCCATGGCATGACGCCTTTGTAAAGGTCGAAGGTGCGTTAGCGGTTCAGGACTTCATCAGAAACTATATCGGCCTATGGAATAAGGAACGCATCCGTGCGGAAGACTTTCTCAAGAATGCCTTCAAGGCTATCCGCCGTTCAGTTCCATCAACTATTCGAGCAACAACTGACCTGACCGAAAAACAGATACCCGCCGTGCTGACCTCAACGGTGAGTCCGAAGATCCCGAGTCAGGTTCATCGAACAATCACGGTCAAGGGAACGAACCCGACCGGAGTTCCCGACCCGATCCGAATCGACATCCTCGAAGGTTACATTCAGGCGATCAAGCAGGCGACGGAATTTATTTACATTGAGAATCAATACTTGCGTGAGCGCGAAATCGCCGATGCGCTCATTAACCAGCACAGCGTTAAAAAGGCGCTACAAACAATTATTCTGCTGCCAAGACTTACTGAAGAACACCTGAAGGGACCGCCCGATTCGGTATCCGAAAGGGGAGCAGCTTTACAGTTTGACCTGCTCAAGGACATGATTTCCAAAATCAAAAGCAATCTCGGACTCTTTGCGCTCGCTCCAAATCTTTCTTCAGCTCGACGCAAGCCGACCGAGCTTATCTACGTGCACAGCAAGCTCATCATTATCGACGACAAGTTTGCCAGCATTGGAAGCGCTAACCTTAATCCGCGGAGCTTTAGAGTTGATACGGAGCTCGACTTCGTTTGGCATAACGAAGACGTGTCCAAAAAACTGCGAATCGATCTTTGGAACGAAGCGCTCGGGAAACCATCGGGCCTGACCACCTGGAAGCCGTCTCAGTTTATTTCCAAGTGGTCAGACATCGCGAAGAAGAACAAATCCGTCAAACCCCGCTCGCAAAAAGGGTTTGTAATTCCCTTTGACAACACAGACTTCGGAGCAGGCAATCTAATATTAACGCCCTTTACCTGACGCTTTATGCCGCCTGCACGGCGCCCTGCTTCTCGTCCGGCGCCTTCTCGCCTTTTTCTTTCGCCTCCGGCTCGCCTTGTTGCGCGGCCGCGTGCTCGATCTCGGAGTTGATCTCTCCACCAACCAAGACCGCCGCCCCCGTGAAGTAAAGCCAGAGCATCAGGATGATCACCGCCCCTAGTGAACCGTACGTCGCACTGTAGGAATCGAAAAAGTTCAAGTACACGCGAAAACCAATTGATACCAACAGCCACAGCGCCACACCGATCGCCGCGCCCGGAGTCAGCCACTGCCACGATTGCTCGCGGAAGTCAGGAGCGAAGTAGTAGATCAACGCAAACGCGAGGATCATGCACGCGAGCACCACGGGCCACTGGACGATCTTCCACGCAGTCGGAAACACTGGACCTAACCCATACGACGCCGTGAGCCATTCCGCGATGTGACCACCCGCCACTACCAAAACGAGCGCGCCGATAATCAGGATGGATAAAGCCATCGTCAAAACTATCGAGGTGAGTCGTTGCTTCCACCACGGTCGTGATTCTTTGAGATCGTAGGCGACGTTCAGCGACGTCGTGATCGCGCTCAGTCCGTTCGAGGCCGCCCAGAGGGCAGCTAGAATTCCGAATGACACTTTGCCGCCGCTACTCGCCGCCGACACTTCCGTCATCGTCGAAGAGATCAGTTGAAATGCGGAAGGCGGCATGACCCGCGCAAGATACTGGAACAACGTATCGCGAGTGCCCGTGCCTGAACCGAGCACGAGGCCGATCACCGAAGTCAGAAAGATCAGAAACGGAAACAGCGCGAGCAGAAAATAGTACGACAACTCCGCCGCGCGTCCGAAAACTTCGTCTTCCTGAACTTCATTCCAAACTCGTTTCGCGAGTTCACGCCAACCGAGATTGCCCAGCCGCCAAAGTGATAACGCCATAACGCCCTCCCCGGAACGCTTCCCTTCTGGCAAATACCGTAGCTTTCGATTAATTGATTTTATAAAGCAATTTCGTGATCGTGCGTGTCTCGATAATGATCACATACCGCAAGGATACGTACGTTTTTTCGCGTCTGTCCGCTGGGGTACAATGCTCCTTCCCCCTGAGAGCAGTCTGACAAACCAGAGGAAGGAGAAAGTGTCTATGGAAAGTAGACCGACGCACGAGCAAGCACAACTTCATTTGCAAGTTTACGATTTGCGCCGCGAGGCACGTTTACGCCAGGCGCGTGATTGGTTTCAGCAAAACTACCACGCCGAAACGCTCGAAGAGGCCATGCGCCTCGGAGCGCCCGGAACGGAGCAGGGGGCGTTTGTGGGAATGGTGATTGGCTACTGGGAGCAGGCGTGCGCGTTGTTGAATTATGGACTCTTGCACGAAGGCCTGTTCTTTGAAACGAGTGGCGAATTTTTCATGGTATGGGAGCAGTTGAAGAAGGTCGTGCCGCAGTTTCGCGAGACGTACCACGAGCCGAATATGCTTTCAAATCTCGAGAAGGCGGCGAAGCGGTTCGAGGAATGGACGGAACAGCGGAGCCCCGGACACATTGCGGCCATGCGCGAGTACATGCAGCAGGAACAGGCAAAGAAAACGTCAGCCGCGAAGGCGTGAGTTAAGCCACAAAGAGGCACAAAGAACACAAATAGGTAAATACAAAACCAGAGATGCCACGGGTTTCCGTGGCATCTCGATTTTTACGGTTTACCTCAGAGGGCTAAGGCCATTGAATGACTTTGCCTTTGGGCGGATTGGTCTTCGCAGGCGTAATGAGTTGTGGATTGACTTCCGTGTTCGGTTTGGCTGGAGATGGAACACGCGATTGCACCTGCGGCGGCGCGACGGTTGGAGGCGCAACAGCAATTTCCGGTTTTTCCACATTCTCGACTACGACCGTTGGAGTTGTTTGACTCGGGCTGGTCCAGAAACGGGGTCGTCGAGTACTGGCCGGTTTTACAGTCCCAACGACCGGCGCCGGAGCAGGCTCGTCGACAACTGCCGGAGCAGCAACTTCAGGCTCTGCACGAACAGGCTCGGCCTGAACAGGCGTACTCACTTCTGCTGTAGTTTGAACTGGAGCGATTTCCGCCACCGGAGAAAGACTGTGCGCCTGCAATCCTTTCAAAGCCCACACCCCCGCGACGCCCGCACCGCTAATCACTAAAACCGCCGCCACCAACGCGAAACTTCGCCTCATCGACTTGATTCGCGAAAAGAATGCGGAGCGCGGATCAAAACTCCTCGGCTCTTCATGGACCAGGTCCCAGATCTCTGGTGGATCTTTGAGTGTCTTCACTTCGACGGCCAACGGCATGGTCTTCACTGGAGCAACCGGCGTGGTCTTTACCGGCGCGGCCGGTGCGACCGGCGGCGGCGGAACCGCACGTACAACCCGCGACTCCAGACAACGCGCAACTTCGTTATATGTTCGCGCCGTCGCCCACGTCCGCGCGGACGCATTACATCGAGTAATCACCTCCGTCTTGGCGCCGTGCTCGATCAGAAGCCTGACTGTTTCCGTGTGACCAAAGAATGCAGCCAGTGCGAGCGCGGTGAACTTATCGTTGCGTGTCAGGTTTGGATCCGCTCCGTGCTCCAGCAAGGCGCGAACGTTAGGCGCGTGTCCGCGTTGAGCGGCTCGCATGAGCGCCGTCACGCCATGCTGGTTACGTAAATTTATATTCCCGACGCGTGGCAGAACACGCGCTAGTTCGTCGGCGTCTCCAGTGTCAGCCACTCGCCATAGTTCTTCCGTGGCGGCATCCGGCACGAGCGCTAGTTTTATGCTCGCTGACATATTGTTAATCCTGAATCATGATCCGGTCGCCGGGTTTAATCGCGGGATCGGGAATCTTGCCCGATTCGATGTCCTTCAACTTGTAACGAGTAACGACCAGAAAACCCTTGCCGTCATCTCGCCCGAGTCGCGCTTCTTTTGATTTTGGAGTGACGCCGCCTGCCGCAATGATCGCCTGCGTAAGCGTCAAACCTCGACGGTAAGTCTTCTCACCCGGCAGCTTCACTTCGCCGCCCACGTAAATAAACTGCGTCACGTTCGGCAGCAACGTTATGACGTCACCCGGCCGGACCAGCAGACTCATTTCCGACGCCTGCGCGAGATCGATTTCAAAAGTTTCATTCGACTCGCTTCGGACCACTGTCAACTTTGCCGCTTCCGGTAACGGCTGCGCGTCGGCCACGACAACGTAAAGCGGAATCGCTTCACGCCGCAGGATTTTTGTGCCTGAATCTTTTACCAGGCCACTCACCAGGATCGTGTGACTCGCGTAATCACGAACGCCGACCGACACCTTTGGATTTTCCGACAACGCGCGTCTCTTCAGATCGGCTTCAAACCTGGCCCTGATCTCGTCGACAGTCAGACCCCCAGTCAACATCGGCTCCGCGAGCATCGGGTGCTCCACGAACCCTGCCGGCGTAACTGTAAAAAGAGTCGATTGCGGTGCGCCGGAATCGTTGATGCGAATGTCGAGCACATCGCCCGGCCCGACGCGATAAATCTTCGTGAGCGCGATCTCGTTTGCGGCGGCGTTGGTTTCAGCGGGCTCACTGGGCACGGTTTCCGTTTTTGTTTTTTCCGGTTGCGCATCAATACTCGGCGCGGTAGCGACCGGAGTGCTTTTTGTCTCCGGTTGCGTGTCAGTACGCGGCGCAGTTACGACCGGAGCGCTTTCGGTGTTCTCTTTTGATTTTATGGACGCCGCTGGTTTTACGGGTGGCGGTTCAGGCTTAACGCTCATTGAAACCTGAACCCCCTGCGGCGGCGTTGCGTTTTGTGTACGCGGAGCACGTGGCGGCCCCTGATGTGCCATCGTCCGAGCGAGCGTCAGAAACTCCAGCGCCTCCTGATCTTTCGGATTTAATGCGAGTGTTCGCTCAAAACTTCCGATCGCGTTTTTCCACTGTTTTAGATCGAAGTAGGCATGGCCCAGTGCGAAGTGCGCATCGAGAAACTGCGGATCGAGTTTTACAGCGCGCTCGAAGATCTCCGCGGCCTGTGAAAACAAGCCTGCCAGACCATACTTCACGCCTTCCTTGTAAAGACGCCTGGCCTCTGCCCTGGCTTCGGTCGAAACACTTCGATCGCTCGAGGTGCTGTTCCTGTCATTGACGAATCTGGTTGATGTTTGAGCCGAGACAAGTTCCGCGCATGGGCCGCACAGTGCCATGACGAAGGTGATAGCGAGTGCTTTGAACATTCGGACCCCCTGGAAGGAGTTGATCGTAAAACCCGCACGGAAAGGGGAGAACTCGGAAGCGGGGGGACGACCGAACCGGTAACAATTTAGGGCGAACGGTGTGTTGCTTATACCACTTTCGGCCCATAAATTCCAGCAAATCAGATGACAAAAAAGCACAAACAACACAAATGAAATGTTGGGAGGTATTTGTGTTGGATGTGCTTCTCTGTGGCCCTCTTTTTTACGGCATCGATTCGCGTTCCCAGTGACGATGTTGAGCCATTGCAACGACGAAGTTTTCCGCCAGTTCTTTCGTGTTACGGTCGGTCCCGACGATTACTCCGGGATCGGTTCCACCCTCGACCGGTAGGCCAGCACTCTGCAACAACTGCACACCCGCCCCACTCGCCGCAATCGTCTTGCAGTGTTTGAAAGCCTCTTCGAGAAAGCTCAAGGCTTCTGGTTCGGCTTGCAGCGCGGCCACACTCGCCTCACCGTCAGGCACATATACGGCGTCAAACAAAACCGACGAGCCCGTCAGCAAACTAAAATCGGCCTTCAGCGTGTCACCCTCAACACCGGTCACAACACCGAGTCTCGGGCACACAGTCAACGCCTTTGCACCAGCCTTCATCAACACCAACTTCATGTCAGCCACGGAGGCATCGTTAAATCCGTCCGCGACCAAAAACGCGATCTTCCGCGTCTTGATTGTCTTCAAAGCGAAGTTCGGATTATCGACCATTCGCAACGCCGGCGACGGTTCGATCTCCTCTACGAGTTTCTTCGGTTGAAACTTTTTCGGATCGCCGTCAGCCGGAAAACTCATGTTCAAAGGTTTCTCCAGCTTGCGCGGCACGCTGAGACCAAGCCCGGCGGCAACCCTGTTTGCGAGAGTGGTATCGACCTGGGCCAGCAGGAAAAGCATGCGTTCACGAATCGGCGGCGTTTCGACCTTGCCCAGCTCGAATCGCAACGCGCGCACGATGTGATTCTGTTCCGGCTCTGACTGGCTCAGGTAAAACAGCCGCGCCTGGCTGAAGTGGTCAAAGAAACTGGCGCTCCGCTGGCGAATCTTTTGCGCGTCGATTCGCTCGGCGAAGCTGGCGAAGCCTGACATGTCCATTCCCGCCTGAAACGGACATCCGCCTTTCAGACTGTTCGGTTCGTAACTCACCTGTCCGCGATTGATCGTCTGACGCATGAAACCGTCGCGCTGATTATTGTGTAACGGCGCAACCGGACGATTAATCGGGATCTCGTGAAAGTTTGGACCACCAAGCCGCAGCAACTGCGTGTCGAGATAAGAGAACAGTCGTCCCTGCAGCAGCGGATCGTTGGTGAAGTCTATGCCGGGCACGACGTTGCCGATGTGAAACGCCACCTGCTCAGTTTCGGCAAAGAAGTTTTCCGGATTGCGATTCAACGTCAAGCGGCCGATGCGCTGCACGGGGACGATCTCTTCGGGAATGATCTTCGTCGGATCGAGTAGATCGAAATCGAAACTGTGCTCGTCTCTCTCTTCGACGATCTGAACGCAGAGTTCCCACTCGGGATAGTCGCCCTCCTCAATAGCCTCCCAGAGATCGCGGCGGTGAAAGTCCGGATCCTTGCCGGAGATTTTCTGCGCTTCATCCCAGAGAACCGCGTGAAGACCAAGCAAAGGCTTCCAGTGAAACTTAACAAATCGCGACTTGCCGCGATCGTTTACAAAGCGAAACGTGTGTACGCCGAAACCTTCCATCATCCGGTAACTTCGCGGTATTGCCCGGTCAGACATTACCCACATGATCATGTGCATCGACTCGGGCATGAGTGAAATGAAATCCCAGAAGGTGTCGTGCGCGGAAGCAGCCTGCGGCATTTCGTTATGCGGCTCCGGCTTGATTGCGTGGACCAGGTCAGGAAACTTGATCGCATCCTGGATAAAGAAGACCGGGATGTTGTTTCCGACGAGATCGAAGTTCCCTTCCTGCGTGTAAAACTTCACGGCAAAGCCGCGCACGTCGCGCGCCAGGTCCGTCGAGCCACGAGAACCGACGACCGTAGAAAAACGCACAAACACGGGCGTTTGTAACGATGGGTCCTGAAGAAAATGCGCTCTCGTTAACAGAGCCATCGACTCATACACCTGGAAATAACCGTGCGCCGCTGAACCGCGGGCGTGGACCACGCGTTCCGGAATGCGTTCGTGATCGAAGTGCGTGATCTTCTCGCGCAGGATGAAGTCTTCGAGCAACGATGGACCACGATCGCCAGCTTTGAGTGAGTTTTGATTGTCGTTTACGCGAACGCCCTGGTTTGTCGTGAGGTACTCGCCCGCGGAGTCTTCAAGGTTGGGCGCGAGATCGTCAGTTTTCAAATTTTCCATTCCAAAACCCGCGCCACTTGAAAATTCCACTTCATGCTCCGCGGGTTCCGATTTTTTAGACTTAGCTTGTTTTGAATTCTTTTTGGCCTGGGCCATTTATCACCCCTTTTCCGTTCTATGTACTGCGCATCAATTACCTGGCGCCTGCTTTTTTAGTTCGTGCTTTCTTCGCCTTCGCTGCATCTTCAGCCGTCGTTACGTCCTGCTCTTCTTCAGGCGGCGGAAGCACGGCGGGCATTCCGAGGGCTTCGATCCAGAGTTCACGAGTCCAGCCCTGCGTATGGTAGAGATGCTCGTCTTCCTCCCGTTCGACCTGCTCGTAGGCGGGCATCAGCAACATCGCTTCCGCTTCGTCCGCGTTCTTCGCTATCTCACCCAACAACTCCCAGTTGAGATGATCCTTCGTCTCCGCATGCACGACACATTCGGCGGCAACGATCTGCGCCGATTGCGGATCAGTCGAACGCAACGCCATCTCCATCGCTTTGACAAGCGACGTGCCGATGTAGCGAACAACTTTTCGACCCGGAGTTTCCGCGTCCGGATCCAGCTCGAGCGCTATCATGATGTCTGACAGGATTTGAACGTGATTCTTTGTTTCCTCCAGGTACTTGTTCCATTCTTCACGGAGGTCCTTGTTAACCGCGCAACGCAAGGCTGTCGAGTAAACCTGCACACCGCCCTTTTCCGTTTCGAGGGCCTGGTACAACAGATCCGTAGGAACCTTTGCTAGTAAAGTTTTGTTTTTCATGAACACCCTTTCTTGAGTGAATGTTTTCTTCATGTTCTCCGCGCAGCTTTCAGAGAACACAAAGATCTATGCGGCGGATGAGGCTGTCTCCGGCTCTGGCCGTTCAGGCAACTTCTCCGCCGCGCGTCCTTTCATCTGACGTGGCGCGCGCCTGATGAGATCGAAACGATCTCCCTGGCTAAGCACGTGCACCATTACGTTGTAAATCGATAAAGTCTCGTTACTGGCGGCTTCCGCGATGTTTGAATAAGAGACCTCCGAACCATCGATCACGTAGACCGCGCCTGAACCGATCACGTAAAACCCGTTGCCCCTCTCAACCACGATCGCAGTTTCTTCGTCGATACCGACGCCGAGATTTTTAGGGTTCTGGGCCACTGCTCCCAGCAAGCGACCGATCCTGCCTCGTTCCATGAAGTGCTGATCGATAATCACACCCTCGATCAATCCCAACCCCGGCGCCATTCGCACCGAGTTGCCAATCACGGGCGAAGATTCGTCGCCTCCGCTTACCAGCATCGTTTCGCTGAGAACCGCGGCGCCCGCGCTCGTGCCGGCAATCAAGCCGCCCTCCTCATAGATCTGCTGTACGCGCCGGAAAATCGGACTGTCGCCGATCTGACTCGTGATCTTTACCTGGTCACCACCGGTGAAGAAGACGGCGGTCGCGTCGTCCAAGATTTCTTAACTTGCTCTCCATCTTCGCTTCTTCACGAGCGCTAACGTCGAGATGAAAAACGTGCCTGACTCCGAGTGAACGAAATGCCTTTTCGTAAACCTCGAAAAGCTCGTGGGTCTCGTTGGACATAGCTACAGTTGAAACAACCAGCTTGCCGGCGCCCACCCGGCGTGCAACTTCTCCGAGAATCAATTTGTCATTCGAACGATCTTCAGCTCCGCCAATGATTATTAAAGTTCTATCCGCCCTTTCCATACGGCTACTCCCCTTATTCTTCAGCTACTACTTCCCTGACACTCTCTCCTGTTTCGATTGCTTTTTGGGCCAGCTCAGCCGCGCCCATGAAACCTCGCTCTTCGTTGTAAAGAGCCGCCACGCCCACCGATCGTTCCGCATACTCGCGCATCTTCTCGCGATGCGGCTTGATGAGCCGGACACACTTTTCATCAAACGTCTCTACCGCGCTGCGCATCACCTTGAGCGACTCAAGCAAGGCGTACGCGACGTAAGGCATCATCACGTTCAACTCCAACTGCCCGGCGTGGGCACAGTGTGTGACCGCCGTGTGATGGCCCATCACATGAAAGCTGACCATGTTGACCATCTCCGCCACCGCCGGGTTGACCTTCCCCGGCATGATGCTCGAACCGGGCTGAAGCGCGGCGAGTTCGATTTCGTTAAAGCCTGTGTGTGGACCTGAGTTCATCAAACGCAGATCATTCGCAATTTTCGAGAGTTCAACCGATACGCATGACAGTGAAGCGGAGAGGGCGAGTAGATCTCCCAAACTCTGCTGCAAAGCCACGCGTTGCTCTGACTCTTTGAGTTCGAGACCCGTGATCCGGCTGAGGTTTTTGATCGCGAGTTTAGCGTATTCAAGCGACGCGTTTGTTCCGGTCCCGACAGCCGTGCCGCCGAGTGGAACTTCCAGCAACAAACTCTCGAGTGAAGACAACTGCCCGGTGACGCGACGAACGTTTTGAGCATAGGCGAGGAACTCGTCGCCGAGTTTCATCGGCACGGCGTCGTGCAAGTGCGTGCGGCCTGACTTTTCGATGTCCTTGAACTCTTCGGCTTTCTTCGCGAACGACTTTTCAAGTTCGGTCAGCGCTGCCACAAGCGATCGAAGCGCGCGCACGCACGCGATTCGCATCGCGGTCGGCATCACATCGTTGGTTGATTGTCCCTTGTTGACGTGATCGTTGGGTTCGATCGTTTCGTAATCGCCACGCTCGCGTCCGAGGATCTCGAGCGCACGATTCGCGATGACCTCGTTCACGTTCATGTTGTAGGAAGTGCCGGCGCCGGCCTGAAAAACGTCGAGTAAAAACTGGTCTCTCCACTCGCCTTCGATAAGTTCATCCGCGGCTTGCACGATCGCTTTGCCCAACGGTTTATCGAGATCGTCCAACTCCAAATGTGCTTGCGCCGCGGCTTTCTTGATCTCCGCGAAGGCAATGATCAACGAATGGTCCACTCGAAGATCGCTAATATCAAAATTCTCGAGCGCGCGCAGAGTTTGAATGCCGTACAGCACGTCCGCGGGGACGTCCTTTTTACCGAGCGGATCGCGCTCGGTGCGACATCCGGTTGCCTGCTTTTTTTCGATGCCGGTACTCACGCAGCTTCTCCAACAAGATTGACCACACGATTACTCTTCTTCAAATACGCCTCCTGGAAATCGAGTCGGCCATCACGAAACAGACGCTTGCCTCCGGCGATCACGTCTCTCAACTCAAGCGACTTCGCTTTGAGGATCAACACGTCGGCCGCCTTGCCTGGCGCGAGCACACCCTTATTCTCCAGTTTCAAGACAGCCGCCGTGTTAAGGGTGACGAGAGCCAACAGGCGTTGGAACTCGACACAACCTTGTTCCGAGCATCGTCTGATCTGTTCGAGGACGTTAGCCGGACTGGTCAGTCCCGCGTCCGAAGAGATGGTTAACTTTTCCGGATTGCCGTCGTTCTTGAAGTAAAAGCAGATATGTTCGGTGAGATCTTCACCCGCGGTATCGAAATCGACGAAGGCGCCTTCATGCGTGAGGGCGATTGCCTCTTTCAGGAGTTTCTTGTTTCGTTCGACGTGGCTCGGATAAATGCATTGCGGCGGCGTCGCGTAATCGCTGATGAGATCCCGCAGTAGTTTCAAACGGCCTTTGCCCTCGCCTATGTGAAAGTGAGTAACACCGGCTTTCTTGCTGAGCATGCCGCCGACGTACGCGTCGTTCACGAGACGCGCGAGTTCCTGCGGTGTCGGATCGGTCGAGCGCTCGTCGGAAATCGCGATCTCACCGGCGCCGATAACCTCTTCGACAAACATGATGTCGTCGCGAACAGAATTGGTGATCGTGGTCGGCGGCACGTTGTAGCCGCCACTCCAGACAAACGCAGACAGACCTTCTTCCTTCGAAGCTTTTGCTCTCGCAAGCAGGCCCGCCATCGTCTTCATCGTCGTATCCACGCCGAGACAGCCGACTACCGTAGTGATCCCCGCTGAAACTATCTCGCCCGCGGAGATCTCCGGTGTTTGCGAACTAAACCCTTCTTCGCCGCTGCCGCCTAAAAGATGCTGGTGCGGATCGATCAACCCTGGAGTGACAAAGCAACCGGTCGCGTCAATTACTTCAACCGGCAGGCCCAACTGGTCCAACACGCCCGCGTCAACCTCGCCAACCTTTACGATCGTGCTATCCGCCAGCAATACAGAGGTCTGTCCCATTGGTTCGGGTGCGTAGACCTCTCCGTTTTCGATCAGTGTGAACATGCGTCCCTATCGATCTTGTTTTGCCCGGCTTCTTTATGCTCGCAGCGCCGGGATCTGTCTTTTACCTAGCTGCGGTTTCATGATCGGCGCGCGGGCCCGACTCATTCGCCGCTGTCTTGCCGAGTGATCAGTCAACGGCGGCAACGTCGCGACGGGTTGCGCGGCCATCTCCTGTAACATTCTTTGAACCGTGGGCAGCTTTTCATAAAACACAACCACCACTTCGCCCTTTACCATTTGACTGACGGCACGACGCAAAGCCTCGGTCTCATCCAAAACAACTTCACACTCCGTTGCCGGCGAGGTTTCCCGAACAGCGCGGCATAAAATGTTTGCCACTTCACCTTGCCTGCGACCGCGCAGGTCGTGATCCTCCCGCACGATCACTTTATTAAAGCCCTTTGCAGCCACGCGTCCGGCCCGATCGATCACGGCGTTGTCGCGATCACCGGGCACCGCAACGATTCCCGTCACGCGCCGATCTTCCCACTTCGCCGCCATCCGGCAGATCGCATTAAACGCATCGGTGTTATGGCCGTAATCAACCAGCACGTGCCCGCCGTTCAAGCGGTATAGATTTGCTCGTCCCGGGTTGTTGCCCCAGCTCGAAAAATCGATCAGGCTCTGTGACAACACATGCTGCTCGACGCCAAACGCCCGGCCCGCGGCCACTGCCGCCAGCAGGTTAGCCACTTGAAAATCCGCGGCTCCGTTCATCACCAGAGGCACCAGCGAAAGATCCGCAATTGGTTGCTGCACTTCACCACGCGCCTCGATCAGTGTCTTGTTCCTGGGGAAATAAGCAGTGCCACCTCCCTGTAAATGACTCCTGATCAGCGACTGATTTTCGTCGAGTGAAAAATAGACCACCTGTTTCGGAACTCTCCTGACTCTCTCCGTCTCCATCAACCTGGCGAGATGTTCGTCGTCGGCGTTGAGCACGAGCGTGCCGCCTTCCTTCACGCGCTCCGCGACGAGCGACTTGATGTAAAGCACATCTTCGACTGACCTGATCCCGTCCTGGCCGACGTGGTCGTCGCTGATATTTGTCATCACGCCGATGTCAGACCAGTCGTAACCAAGACCTCGTCGCACGATTCCGCCCCGCGCCGTTTCGAGTACGGCAGCTTCCACCGCGGGATCCGACAGCACTACCTGCGCCGACTGTGGTCCAGTTGTATCGCCTTCGACAACGCGCTCGCCGGCGATGTAGATCCCATCCGTCGTCGTCATCCCGACGCAAAGTCCGGTCTGGCTGAGCATGTGTCCGATGATGCGCGTGACCGTTGTTTTTCCGTTTGTTCCCGTAATTGCAATGATCGGGATGCGACTCGGCGCGCCCTCAGGAAAGATCGAATCGACCACTGCCTGTCCCACGTCGCGAGCAGCGCCGGCCGAAGGATAGTGGTGCATTCTGAAACCCGGCGATGCATTGATCTCGATGATTCCTCCACTCGTGATCGGCGCCGAGATGTTTGGGATCACCAGATCGACTCCACACACGTCGAGGCCGATCAGTCGCGCGGCTCTTTCGCACATGCGAACGATGCTCGGATGAACTTCGTCGGTAACGTCCGCGGCCGTCGCCCCGGTGGAGAGATTTGATCGATTGGAAAGTATGACTCGTTCACCGGGGTCCGGAATGGAATCGAGGGTCAAACCGGAGTGGTGCAGATGCGTGATCACGTCGGAATCGACTTTGATCCTGGTCAGGGGCTTTTCGTGTCCCTCACCGCGCAACGGATTTTTATTCTCCACTTCGATCAATTTGTTGATTGAACTGACACCGTCGCCGATCACGTGCGGAAGCATACGCTCGCTCGCCGCAACCATTCGTCCACCGACAACAACCACGCGATAATTTTTTCCTGAGAACATCTCCTCGATGAGTATCGCGGGAGAAAACTTTCGCGCCTCTTTGAACGCGACCTTCATCTCTTCAGGCGTCGAGACTTCGAGCGAAACACCATGGCCCTGTTGGCCGGAGACCGGCTTGACGGCCACCGGCTCGCCGATATCCCGCGCCACGCGCAGTGCTTCTTTCACGGAGTAAACAACCTGTCCTTTAGGAACAGGTATGCCATTTCGTCGAAGACGATCGTTTGTCTCTTCTTTGTCCTGCGCGAGCTCGACGCCAATCGCACTCGTCTGGTCCGTCATCGCTGCCTGAACGTAGTGCAGATATTTTCCATAACCGAGTTGAATGCGATTACCCGTGCCGTCGCGTCTACACGGAATGTCGCGTCTTTCCGCGGCCTCGGTGATTGCGCGTGTGGTTGGACCAAGATCCGCGTCGCCGATGAGCTGGGCCGCCTTCTCCAGCACGGGCTCGAGCACAAATGGCTTGTCGTGAAGAACTGCGTCCACAAGCTTCACCGCCTGTTCCAACAGGTACGTGCTTGCTTTCTCCGAGTGATATTCGATAGCGACGTTGTAGACGCTGTCCTCGTGATGACGCGTTTTGCCGTGCGAGCTACCAACCCCTGCGAGTTCAGTTAACTCGAGGGCGACGTGCTCGACGATGTGGCCGAAGTAAGTTCCTTCCTTGAGCCTGGTCACAAAGCCTCCAGGCTTGCCCAGACTGCAATGATGATTGTGTATGCCGGGCAGAAGACTGAGAAGCCGTTCGTTGAAGCCGTCGAACTCACGGCTCTCACGCTCATCAAGCTCGCCGAGATCCAGTTGCATCAACAACACCGGATGGTAGCTATAGACATTCGGACCATTGAGTGTGCGAATGTGTTTGATCTTCATCGGACGATTGTCCTTTCCCCCTTGATGATGGGACGCCACGTCAAGTGTCGTGCCAACGAGTGCAGAGAAACTACGAGATGAAAATGTTTAGAGTGTGGAGAGGTGAATGCAGTTTTGTGCTAAGAGATCGTGCTTGTTGTGAGCGTGAGGTTGCTGAGAGCGTACGTTGGCGGACATAGAAAGTGCGCTGACATCAAGGAACTGATCCTTCAGATTGAATGCGATGTATAAGAAATTCCTACATGAGCCCGAAATGACGCGTGGATCCGTTTTAACACAGTACAAGACTTTAAGTCTTGCACGCTTTGCACAGGACCAGATGTCTACACTGATCTCTTCAGCGTGGTGCAGGATGGGTTGGGTTTTGGCTGTGTGATCTGCTTCGCCTCGAGCATCGTCGAACCCCAATCAATCAACTCGGCGTCGTAGAGCTGCCATGGCTCGTGATGGATGCGAGCTTGATAGAGGTCGCCCTCAAACTCCGTATAGAGGAGATATCGCTCGGTGAGAAAAAACTCGCGCGACCCGGGTTGTGATTGCGGCAACGCGCTCGCCGACATTCCATTCAGCCTTAAACTGCGCTGCGGTTCATCGCGCCGCTTCAAGCGGTATTTGATCTTCCGCTTTCCCGTCCATTTCGATGTCGGCGTTGTAGTAAGGAAGATGAAAGAAGCTGCGGGCGCCGAGAACGGCGGCGCGACTATTCGCATCAAGCGAGAAGAACCACACGCCCGGAACGCCGTTGTAGTGCACGTAAGTACGAACGTTCAATTCGTGCATCGAGTCGAGACCCGGAACGGGTGGGACAAACGGCGGAAACGCGCGTATGTCCCACATCGTAAACGGCGTGATCGCGATCCACGCAGAGTCGCCGTAGGTGTCGATCTCGAGTGAAGCGGGAACGTGCGGACGCAGAAGGTTTTCATTGATGCGCCAGTGCATGAAGAGCAAGTTTGCCCCAGCTCTGGTGCATGACCGGCTGCCCCGGCGGCCGATGCCGCACTTCAAGTCGATCTACGTCAGTAACGTTCCGCATATTTTCCTTCGCCAACCGGCGGTATCTCGCGCGCGCTACTGAGTCAGGGAGAAGTTTGGCGCGTTCAGATTAGCATTGGGTACGACGCCGACGCCAAGACGTTCGACCAACTCACCGCCTAGCCAACCGCCGAGCAATGATGCCGCAACACCGATAAACGAGAGTGCGAAGGCTGTGGTTGACGGCACTTCCGGAGAGTTCCGGCGGAGCAGCCAGCTCGCAATAAACAGGATCATGACGCAGACGTTTACGACTCCGTGCAGCAGACCGATGCGGTTCGCACGCGTGCCTGATGGAATCTTTATATAGTCGATGAGCCCGAAGACCGCGGCCAGTAGACCACCGACGATACCCGCTGCGATCATCCAAAACGAAACCGTCGTCCAGGTCGGATTTGCAGTGACGAGATAGATCACATCAAAGACCACGGCCGCGGATAAGAGTCCGAGAGGATAGACGATCAGGATCGGATGAATCGCGTGACCGAAGAGTTTTGCTCTGCTTTCCATGTTGAATGCCTCCTTGAATTGCCCAAATACATTCAACTCTCAGGCCAAAGGCCACTAAAAAGCACAAAAAGCACATTTCATATCATTTGTGCATTGTGTGCCTTTTTGTGGCTTATCCGAATTTGCGGAAGTGCTCTTCATGAATCGCCGCAATCGCTTCAGCGTCAGCTTTCGGCTTCCGATCGTACGTTAGCAGTCCGTTGATCTCCTGCTCGATGTCAGTCAATTGCGTGTAACAGAACCCCGCCAGAAACTCGAGCGACGCGATGCCCTTCATCAGATCGCGATACTTCTCCAGCAACTCTTCCGGCTTTTGAAACGAGTCATAAAACTTGTAGAGCAGATCGAGTTTCTCTGTCGGAACATCAGCCGGGATCGTCAGAAATCCACCTACCTCCGATAAGACGATCGGCTGCCCACGATACCTCGACCCACGTGCAAACAACGGCCTGTCAACCCAGACCTTTGACGGCAGTTCGCCGCCCGCGAGTGTCTCTTTATATCGAACTGAAAGTTTCTCGGCGGTCGGCGTGTAGTCGTGGATCGCGCAGATATCCGTGATGTCTGTGTGTTCCCAACCATCGTTGTCGATCACGGGCCTGAGTCGAATCGAGACGCCTGGTGACACGCACCATGCGTTCGACAAAAGCATATTGTCCGGCATGTTCCTGACTCAGACCCGGAAAACCCATGCTCTCGTTAACCGGAACCCACGCCACGATGCAGGGATGGTTGTAATCACGCCGCACTGCGTCCTGCCACTCAGCCGATAACAACTCCTCCGCCTTCGGCGACCACTCACGCGCGTTCGGCATCTCTTCCCAGACCAGCAACCCGAGACGGTCGCACCAGTAAAGCCAGCGCGGATCCTCGATCTTCTGGTGTTTCCTGACGCCGTTAAAGCCAAACATCTTGATCCAGCCGATGTCAGTTTGCAGAGCCTCGTCGGATGGAGCAGTCAGATAACCATCAGGCCAGAACCCCTGGTCCAGAACCATCTTCAGATAAGTCGGTTTGCCGTTTAGCAGAAACTTGCCCTGGCGCAACTCGATGCCGCGCAACCCGACATACGAGCCGACTTCGTCGAGCAAGTTGTTTCCGTCGTAAAGGCGAACCTGAAGATCGTAAAGATGAGGCGACTCCGGCGACCAGAGTTTTGCGTAAGGGATGGTGATACCGAGCCGGCCTGTGGCAACCGCGGTCTGGTCTTCGGCGATTGCGACGCGGCTACCCTCTTCAAGCACTTCCACTTCAACACGCCAGGTCGCCGACGGCGCATGGAGAAACACCGTCAACTCAATCAGGTTTCGTTTCGCGTGCGTGATTACTCGAAGTTCTTCGATGCGTATCGGCGGGACGGGCTCGAGCCAGACGGTCTGCCAGATTCCGGTCGTGCAGTAGTAATCGATTCCTTCAGGCAGACCGGTATGTGATTGTTTCCCGCGAGGCTGTCCCGGATCCTGACGATCTTCGACACGCACTGTGAGACGGTTCTCACCAGTCTTCAGATAAGGTGCGATGTCGAACTGGAACGGAACGTGACCACCGCGATTATGTCCAACTTCCTGCCCGTTGACCCAGACAGTTGCGGCATAGTCGACGGCGCCGAAGTTGAGCAACAGATCGCGTTTGCAAAACTCGTCGGGCAGTTCGAAGGAGCGCGCATACCACACTACTTCGTGAATCGACTTATCGTCGATTGTCGAAAGCGCCGTCTGGTAGCCGAAAGGGACGACGATGCGCATAGGCAATCGCCGCCCGTCCTGCCAACCAAGGCTCAGCCCTTCGTCTTTATCGTCAAAAGCGAATTCCCATTCGCCGTTGAGATTGAACCAGATACTGCGTACGAATTGTGGCCGCGGATACTCCGCGCGGGGGATTTCTTTTCTGCTAAGAATCATGTATGCCAAGCGAGGCAATACAACGGGAACCAACAAAAGCACAGATCGGGGTGCTCATCAGCTTCCTTGCCTCCTATCAGGTCGAGGCAGGCTCAAACCGCTCCATCCCCACCGACCGACCTGTGTCGCTCAAATTTGAAACATCCCACGCGGTTAATTTACCATCGCAAACCAACCGACCGTCATCACTAATTTCATACTGGCCTGTTCCGCACGAAAGCCGGTATGTAACTCGCCCATTTTGACGTCTGCCCAAAACGATAAGCTCGCGCCCGTTAGGCAGACAATAGACCCCTCCCACTCGGAGATCCATTGCACACTTCCCCCCTTGTTCGTTCTTTAACTCTCAATTTGCCGACTTCGTCGACCTGTTTACTGCCGTGATCACGCGTTCCGGAAGAACGATGCGATCAGTTCTCAAACCATAACCATTGCCTTTTCCGTTGCCGTTGCTGTGAACCGTTGCCTCCACTCTCTTCATGCCGGCAATCTTGCCGTAGGTAGTAAGAGCCTGGGCGACGATCTGGTCCATGTTGTAATACTTGTACGTTGCCAGACGGCCGACAAAATGGACTTTTGGCGTCGCATCGGCAAGCGCCTTGTACCGCCCGTACAGATCGCTGTTCTCCTTGCGCGGAACCGGATAGTACGCATCACCCTGCGCTTTTGGAAACTCGTAGACGATGCTCGTCTTGGAGTGCTCCTGTCCCGTCAGGTATTTGAATTCGGTGATACGAGTGTAGAGCTGCTCGTTCGGGTAGTTGACCACGGGCGCCTGTTGAAAGACCGGCACGTCGTGAGTTTCGTGTTTGAATTCAAGTGAGCGGTAAGGCAACTTTCCGTAACAGTAGTCAAAATAAGCATCAACGGGACCGGTATAAATCATCTCTGCGAAGGGTATGTCTTTTTCAATTTCCTGATAATCGCAGTTGAGCATGATCTTGATGTTCGGGTGATCGAGCATATTTTCGAACATCCGCGTATACCCATTCAGCGGCATCGCCTGGTAAGTGTCAGTAAAGTATCGATCGTCGCGGTTGGTGCGCGTCGGTACCCTCGAAGTCACACTCGCATCCAGCTCTGAAGGATCCAGCCCCCATTGCTTGCGTGTGTAGTTGCGGAAAAACTTCTCGTACAACTCCCGCCCTACCTTGCTGACCACGACATCCTCAGACGTTCGTATGCGTTCTACGGGCTCAGCAACCTTCTTGAAGAACTCGTCGACTTCAAATGAAGTCAAACTCAACCCGTAAAGATTATTGATGGTGTCAAGGTTGATCGGAATGGGAACGACCTGGCCGTCAACGCTCGCGCGGACGCGATGCTGGTATGGACGCCATTCGGTAAAACGTGACAGATACTCAAACACATCACGTGAATTGGTGTGAAAAATATGCGGCCCGTACTTATGGACCAGGATTCCCGCGTCGTTATAATGATCATAAGCGTTGCCGCCTATATGTGGGCGCTTGTCGCAGAGCAGGACTTTTTTATCCGAGCCTGACGCAAGCCTTTCCGCGAGAACGCTGCCGGCGAAGCCGGCGCCTACAATTAAATAATCAAACATCAATGAAACCCTCCTTGTACTTCTGAATTATCTGGCCGCGGCTACGCCCGCACGGCCTCTGCTCGCGTTAAGCGGCATGGAGGCAGATTTGGCCGGCCGCCTTCTCTGAATTACTCGATCTATCAAATCCGACATCTGGGCCCAGGTCTTGTCCCAGGATATGTTTTCCAGAAATGCATCCACCTCACGCAACCATTCCGGGTCTGCCGAACGCGACAAGAGCTTTTCCGCCGCCTTGATAAACTCAGCCGGTTCGTCGGTGATCTCGACCAGTTTCAATTCACCATAAGGACGGACGACGTCTCTGATCGAAGTGGATATAACCGGTTTGCCGGCGGCCAAATATTCGGGTGTCTTCGTGGGACTAATAAATCGCGTCGACTCGTTGCGCGCAAAAAGCAGTAATGCGATGTCCCAACCCGCAAGATAGTTCGGCAATTCGTCGTATTTCTTTGGTCCAAGATAATGAATGTTCGGATGTTGCGGCAGCGATTCAGGAGCGATCTTCACAACCGGACCAATCATGACGAAGTGCCAATCAGGGCGCTCTGCCGCGACTTTGTCCAGCAGTTCACTGTCGAAACGTTCGTCGATCACGCCAAAGAATCCGAGTCTCGGATGCGGAATGTTCGCCTGGTCTTCCGGATCTTTGACCGTCCCGCGCGCCTTGCCGAAATGTGAAACATCGATACTGCTCGGAAACGCATGGACCGCCGGGTGCTGATCGCGTTTCACTTCATACAAACTCTGGCCGCCGGTGAAAACAAGATCTACATTTCCAAACAACTGTTTCTCGAGCGCAGGCAAAAGCGAATGAGCGCCTTTGAAAGCAGACAGCTCGTCCATGCAGTCGTAAACCGAAGCGATCGGATTGAAATGATCCGTGAAGCTCAACGCCATCGGCGTGTAGTACCAGAAGACGTACTCGTCAATTTCGTGATCCAGAAACAGTTGGCGCGTCATCTCTTTCATGACGGCGTTGATCGCGATCTCACTTCGCAAACCATCGGGCAGTTGCGGCACAACCACGTGCACGCCCGCTTCCGCTTCACGCACATCAAGCCGCATCGAGCCGTTGCCGTAGATCGGTTCCTCGATAAAGAACACACGGCGTTCCCGTGCGCAGCGCGTCAGTAGATGCTGTGGACGCTGATAGACAAAGTCCCAACGAAGATGCGAGAAGCACACGAGATCTTCTTTTCCACTGGTAGTGGAATTTGAAGGTGCAAATAATTCGTTTCTTTTTATCTTCATGACTTCCTCCGTCAATTACTCCAACCTGCTCCAATCGAGATCGAGACTGTGCCGCGCGCGCACGATCGCCCGGAGAGCGAATTCCACAACTGCGCCATTTATGTTGTGGCCGGCCAGGCTCGAGAAGTTTGTTGGTTTGCCCCGGCCACCTATGGGTTGGTTACTGCTGGCCTAAAAACCATTGCGGATGAAATTGGGGACTCGCCTTAATTTAATACAACAAACTCTCGCACCGTTTGTTTCTCAGCCGTCATTGAGACATCTTTCGTCACATTCACCACTACGGCAAAATTGGTGCCGTAAGTTGTCTTCGCTGATGGGAGATATCTCTATTAGATCCACCACATCTACACCGTACGCTAACGATCGAAACATCTGGAGTTTCTGTTTCCTCTGGTAACAGCTTGTGCGCTCTTTGTGTCATTGAAAAGCCCATAGACACAAAAAGGGCGACACCGTCCGCACGTCGGTGACGCCCTACTGCGTTACTGAATTCGGCACTCCCTAGATTCGTACCTTCAGTCTTCGTCGAGCGTAACCACCAAGTCCAACCAACGCGCTTCCCAGGAGCAGGATTGACGATGGTTCGGGTATCTCGCTCACACCGACGTCGCTACCGCCGCTGCCGCCCTCAGCAGGCACGTTCTGGAACCGAACAAAGATCGCATTGCAGATCTCGTCTTCGGTAAAGCCGGCAAACGCTGCCCCTGAAACCGTGAACGAAGCGCTTTCACCCGGTAACAAACCATTGTTTACCGAGCCCGAGTTGAAATTGGCGGAGTTGCCGGTAATAAAACCGAAATCCAACACGGCGCTATTGAACCCATGGGGCACGTTGCCCAGGTCAGCGTCAGAAAAAGTGAAATTTGACGACAGGCTCGGCGCCTGCATGCCTGTGAACCCATTCAATCCCGAAGGACTCGCATTTCCACCCGGCGGCAGGTCGAAGCCAATACCGGTGATGGTGGAAGTGGACCCGGGTTGCGTGATAGCCGAGGTGTTCGTGATGGTGAATGTGAAAGTGTTAGTTTGGGAGTTAAACTCACACACTACTGTCGCAGTTGAAAATTGGCCTGAATCAACTCCGACAACTGTGATGGTATCGGCTCGCACCGTCGCAGTCGCGCCGGCAAAAACCAGAAGAGCGGCAATGGAAATAAACTTGCCAAGACGGGTCATGGAACCTCCTTGTACCTGATAAACCTAAGATACACTCGCTTACATCTCGGCCCGATGATTGAAAGAGAGCGTTACGGGGCATGCAACGCTCACGAGTCGCGTGTGTGTGCCGGATAATAGGAGCCTCTCCGGCAGGGGTCAATCAGGATTTTCCCTTGTGACACAAACTCCATAACCCTAGAACCGGTATTCAAAAACTGAAATCTGCTTCAATTCAGCACTTCATTATTTCGGACGGCGGCTTCTTCATTTAGTGTCGTCAGCCACGACGGCGACCAGGACGAAGTGCTGTCTCTTCCCTTCATGCGCTGGGTTCCAACTCCGCCCGCCTCCGGCAGCAATTGGTTTACGAGTCCTAATATTTGATACATCGCTTCGGGAAATAGCGACTCGAAGAGCACTGCTGCTTTTGCCGGCACGGAAATCACCAGTTCCGCCTGCCCACGCTTGCATGCACGTATGACCTGGCGGGCCGCGTTTTCCGCGCTCACGGTCAGCAATGGCAGCGCATCGCTGATGCTGAACCACGCATATTCGTACTGATGTTTGCCCTTAAAGTCCGCATTACGCGGACTGCCGGTCCGCATCAGGCCCGGACAAACCGTCGTTACGCTGATTCCATCCTTCATCAACTCAGCACGCAAGCCTTTCGAAAGCCCAACGAGGGCAAACTTGCTCGCGCTGTAGGGAACCAGATGTGGAATACTGACCTTTCCACCGATTGAGCTGATGTTGACGATTCGTCCTGCTTGTCGTTCACGCATGGACGGCAGGACAGCCATGATCGTATTGAGCGGCGCCCAAAAATGCGCCTTCATGGCGAGTTCGAAATCCTCCGCGGTCATGACTTCGAGTGGTCCGACCTGAATCACGCCGGCATTGTTTACGAGGACGTCAATGTTGCCGAAGCGACTGTTAACCGCTGCCACCATCGCTTCGACGTCGTGTTTATCTGTAACGTCGCAACGTACGGCGAACACTTCAGCGCCGAGACTTTCTAAATCCATACGCGCGTGTTCGAGTTCCTCTTCGTCACGCGCACAGATCGCGATTCGCGCACCCTCGCGCGCGAATTCTCGCGCCATCACCAGGCCCAGGCCACGCGAGCCGCCGGTGATTAACACATTCTTGTTTTTCAGGTCGTATTCAAGCAGACGGCCAAAGGCTGACTTGAGTAACAGTGCGCCACCGGCCACTGCGGTTATCTTTGCGATGTCTTTTCCTGTAATCATAGCGCCGCGGATCGATGCAACTTGCGCTCCGCAGAGGGAACTCGGCTTCTTTGCGCCTTTGCGCCTTGCGCCTTTGCGCGAAAAACTTTTCTTCGTTCAGAGATGTCTACACTTGACGCGATAATCATCGGTGCTGGACCAAACGGCCTCGCCGCTGCGATCGAAATCGCTCGCTCGGGTCGACGAGTGCGCGTCTATGAAGCAAATCCAAACGTAGGTGGCGGCGCACGTTCAGCTAACCTGACGCTGCCGGGATTTGTTCACGACGTCTGTTCGGCTGTTCATCCACTTGCCGCCGGTTCTCCGTTCTTTTCGCAACTGCCGCTCGATCGATACGGTCTCGAATTCATCCATCCTGAGTCTTCCCTCGCACATCCGTTTGACGACGGAAGTGCAGCGTTGCTCGATTGCTCGGTGGAAGTTACGAGTGAAAATTTGGGCCGAGATCGATCCGCATACCGTAATTTAATGACGCCGTTTGTAGAGCGATGGGACGACCTCGCGAATGATCTACTCGGCCCGCCGCGATTTCCACGGCATCCACTAACGACCGGGCGATTTGGTCTTCACGCAATTCGATCGGCGAAAGGGTTTGCGGAAAGTGCGTTTATAGAAGACAAGACACGCGCACTCTTCGCCGGAATGGCGGCACATTCGTTTCTCGCTCTCGATCGATTTGCCACCTCGGCATTTGGATTGATGCTGGCGTTACTGTCTCACACGAGCGGATGGCCGGTGGCGAAAGGTGGTTCGCAGAGTATTTCAAATGCACTCGCCGCATACTTAACCGACCTCGGAGGCGAGATCGTCACCGATCACAGAGTTGAATCACTCTCGCAACTGCCGCCTGCGAAAGTAATTCTGTGCGACCTCACGCCACGCCAGCTTCTGCGGATCGCGGGCGACTTTTTACCATCAGGATTTCAACGCCGTCTGGATCGTTATCGTTACGGCCCGGCCGCGTTCAAAATGGACTGGGCACTGAGCGAGCCCGTGCCCTGGAAATCTCCAGAATGTTTCAAGGCAGCGACGGTGCATCTGGGTGGCTCCTTTTCTGAGATCGTTGCTTCGGAGCAACTGATGGCATCAGGCGGGCACGCGGAAAAACCTTTCATCATTCTTTGCCAACCTACTCTCTTCGATCGCTCGCGCGCACCTGAAGGCAAACACACGCTTTGGGCCTATTGCCATGTCCCAAACGGATCGCAGGTAGATATGACTGCTCGCATCGAGAATCAGATCGAGCGTTTCGCTCCCGGATTTCGTGATTGCATTCTGGCTCGCAGCGTCATGACTCCCGCCACCCTCGAACAACACAATGCAAACCTCGTCGGCGGCGACATCAACGGCGGGTCACAACACCTCGCGCAAATGTTTACGCGTCCGACCGCGAGGGTGTATTCGACTCCCAACAAAAAACTCTATCTCTGCTCTTCTTCGACGCCACCGGGCGGCGGCGTTCATGGACTCTGTGGCTATCACGCAGCGCGTCTCGCTCTTCGCCGAACTCTGAGTTGAAAACTCTGGAACCCTACGTGCTTGGTAGTACTGCGCGTTTGCTTTAGTCGCAGAAAACGAGCACGAGAGTTTTATTTTGCTGAATATCTGCGGACAGTTCCGTACGTAATTCGGACGGCCTGTCGTAGCTCACAATCAGAATTAAAGGCGGACCTGAATATGGCAAATGAGATTGCAGAAGCGGCGAATCAAGCTACGGAAACAACCAAGCCCGAAAAATTGCTCGATCGTCTATTGAGTTTTGAACCTACGCCTGCGCCCGTGATCAGTCTCTATCTCGACGCAAGCGTGGACCAGCACGGTCAGCGCAACTATCTTCCGTTTGTACGGAAGCAATTAAACGAGCGCAGCAAGTTATACGAAAACCAATCCGAAGAACGGCTGAGCTTTGATGAAGACTTCGTCAGGATCACGCGGTATCTCGAAAGCGACATTCCGGCTACGGTGCAGGGACTTGCGATCTTCACGTGCTCCGCGGCGAACGACTGGTTCGAAGTTGGACATTTTGACGTGCCTTTCGAGCGCAATCGATTGTTCATCTCGGATCGCCCACATCTCTATCCGCTCGCGCGTGTCATCGATCAGTACCGCCGTTACGCGGTTGTGCTTGCGGATACCAATCGCGCGCAGATCTTTGTCTTTGCCTCGGGCCGTGCGGTCGAACGGCAGGAGGTCGAAAACGTAAAGACGAAACACGCGAAGGTGGGCGGCTGGTCGCAGGCGCGATACCAGCGACATGAAAAGAATTATCACTTGCAGCACGCGAAGGAAGTGGTTGAGATGCTGCAGAAGATCGTGCGAGATGAAGGTATCGAACACATCATACTTGCCGGAGACGAAGCGGTTGTGATCCCGCTGCTGCGGGAGCAGATGCCGAAGGATATCGAGGAAAAAGTTATCGACGCGCTCAGTCTCGGCATCGACACACCCGAGCACGAGCTGTTGGACGAATCGCTGACGGCGTTTCAGCGACATGACTCGCTTACGGACATGGAAAAAGTCGAGCGTCTGTTGAATGAGTATCGCGCAGACGATCTCGGCGTCGGCGGTGCGGCGGAAACACTCGCGGCGTTGTCGAACGGACAAGTCGAGGAAGTGCTGATTGCGGCGAAGGCGGAGAGTCTTCAGTTTGACAAAGAAGAAGTGGAGAAGGTGTTGACGCTTTATCGGGGCGAGGAACCGTTGCCGGACGAGCTTGATCAGCGATCGGTCGCCGACGAAATCGTGAAGCGTGCGAATGTGCTTTCGTCAGCAAAGGTCACGTTTATCGAGGACAGTACACGCCTGGAGCGCATGGGTGGTGTAGGTGGATTTTTGCGCTATCGAATTTCGGAAGAAAGCGCCGCGCCGTACGAACAGAGTGACGTCGTACCGCGCGCCAAGGCTTTAACTACGAAGAGCTAATCTGAATCCGGAGGAGTGCGATGTCAGATAAAGATCGGGCGAAGAAAGATCACATGCGAACGGACAAGAAGAACGAGGCCAGGCGTGACAGCGAAAATCCGCGAACGCAAAAGGCCGAGCCGCGTCATCAGGCAAAGGGCGAGTCAAACCTAACTGACGCCCAGCCGGCGCCGGAAAGAAGACGAAGGTAAAATGCCGAACAAGAATCGAGACAAGATAAATCAGCCACCGACGGGTCAGGGTAAAAAGCAGAGCCCGCGATCGGGCGCGGAGAATAAGTTGGGAAAGCGATCTGAGGTCCTGCAGGCTGCGGGCGCGGAACAAAACATCGGCACCGCCGAAGACGAGGACGCCGCACGCAGCCTGCGAGGCAAGAACCCGAAGCGCCCCAAAGCCGGGCGCTAAGCGCGCACAAAAAGGCACAAAATACACGAACAGAATTGACTCTTTGTCTTTCTTGATTTGTCTTTTCAGTTCGTGACTTATGTGCCTCTTTGTGGCTATGACACTGCTTTGTCGGTGATCTCGAGGCCTCGGTCGATGATCGCGAACGCTTCGCGCAGCTCGGCTTCCGTGATGCAAAGTGGCGGGTTCGTGAAGAACGTATTCCACCGCACAAACGTGTACAGGCCTTCCTGACGGAAGAATTTCCCGAGCGCCTGCATTTCAGGTGAAGTGCTGTTGAAGTGGGCCATCGGCTCTCGTGTGGTCCGGTTGCGTACCAGCTCCACGATCCCGAACAGCCCGATGTTTCGCGTTGCGCCGACCGACGGGTGACGATTCTCGAGATCCTCGAGCAGTCCACGCAACACCGCACCCATGCGTCGCGCGTTCTCAATCAGATTGTCCTCTTCGTACACCGCGATCGTCGCAAGCGCAGCGGCACACGCGAGCGGGTGACTGTTGTAAGTCAGACCACCGTAAAAAACATTCTTCTCAAAGTGATCCGCGATCTGTCGCCGCATACCAACCGCGCCAAGCTGCACGTACGCGCTCGTCAAACCTTTGGCCATCGTGATCAGGTCGGGCTCGACCTTCCAGTGATCGACCGAGAACCACTCTCCGGTGCGGCCAAAACCTGCCATCACTTCGTCCGCGATCAGGAGAATGCCGTGTTTGTCGCAGAGCGCTCGGAGTCCCTGCATGTAGCCGTCAGGCGGGATCAAAATGCCGTTGGTTCCGACAACCGGCTCGACGATGAGCGCCGCGATCGTCTTTGGACCTTCGAGCTCGAGAACTTCTTCAGTGCGCGCGAGCACGTCCTCCGCTGTGTCCCAGCCTCTTTGAATACCGTGATAAAAATCCGGAATACGAAAGACGCCGGGGATCCCCGGCTCAGCGGCCCAGCGACGCGGATCGCCCGTGAGTGTGAGGGCGCCCGCGGTGCCGCCGTGATAGCCGCGATATCGGGCGCCGATCTTGTGACGTCCGGTAAAAAGTCTGGCGATACGAATCGCGTTCTCGTTAGCTTCAGCGCCGCCGTTCGTAAAAAAGAAAGCGTCAATATCGCCCGGCGTCAGTTCGGCAAGTTTTGCGCTCAAACGCCCGCGCACTTCAGTGGCCATGAACGGGTTGGCGTATGCAAGCGTCGCCGCCTGGTCCTGGATAGCGCGAATCACTCGCTCGTCGCCGTGACCAATGTTGACGCACATTAACTGGCTGTTGAAGTCGATGAAGCGCTTGTCTTCAGGAGTCCAAAAATAAATTCCCTTCGCGCGCGCAACAGGGATCGGATCGACAGCCGCCTGTGCGGACCATTCGAAGAGTGTATGACGGCGACAGAGTTCAACAATTTGCTCGCCTGACAGGGGATGGTTGCTCATAGTGTTTGGGATGCTAACGAAATCAGGTCTGATTGACAACGGCGACGTGTGTGCGAAAGGATGTTTCCCTGGTTGAACTCATGAACACATCATCCGAACTCTCGCGCGAACGAATTCAGGCGATCGAGCGTGTCATACGACCGCATATTCGTCGCACTCCGATCCTGGAAGTTGACGGCGCCGACTTTGGACTCGACTACGTCAAGATCGTCTTCAAGCTCGAGCTCTTCCAGCATTCCGGATCGTTCAAAGCACGCGGCGCATTCACAAACATACTGACACGCGAAGTGCCCGCTGCCGGTGTGGTGGCTGCTTCAGGCGGCAACCACGGCGCTGCCGTAGCTTACGCGGCGATGAAACTTCGTAAGCCGGCGACGATCTTTGTGCCGTCAGTCGCCTCACCTGCGAAACTCGATCGGATACGCGGCTACGGAGCGGAGTTGATCATTGCCGGGGATCGTTACGCCGAGTCGCTCGAAGCAAGTGAGGCATGGACCGCGAACTCCGGCGCGCTCCGGATTCACGCGTATGAAGGCACCGAAACATTGTTGGGCCAGGGCACGCTCGGTATGGAGCTGGAAGAACAGGATCCGGCGCTCGACTCGCTGTTGATAGCCGTTGGCGGTGGCGGACTGATCGGCGGAGTGGCCGCATGGTACCAGGAAAGAGTAAGGATCGTTGCGGTTGAGCCGTTCACTGCGCCGACACTTGAACGCGCGTTGAGCGCCGGACATCCGGTAGATGCTCCCGCGGGCGGAATAGCGGCCGACTCGCTTGCGCCCAGGCAAGTGGGCCAGCAGATGTTTCCGATCGCGCAAAGATACGTACGCGAAGTCGTGCTCGTCACCGATGAAGAGATCATTGACGCGCAGAAACGTTTGTGGGAATCAGTGCGCGTGATGGCCGAACCCGGTGGCGCGGCCGCCTTCGCGGCACTCCTCTCGGGACGTTATAAACCCGCACCCGGCGAGCGCGTGGGCGTAGTCATTTGCGGCGGGAATAGATCGTTGTAAGAACTCCCACGCAAAGACGCAAAGGCGCAAAGCGCTGCCGCGTTTCCAAGACTTTTCTTTGCGCCTTTGCGCCTTTGCGCCTTTGCGTGGGAGTTCTTCTCCCCTGAAGGAATTACGCCTGCGCCGTGTCCAACACTTCCCTCACCTTCAACGCAAGGGCGTCCGGACTAAACGGCTTCTGGATGAAGTTGATCCCCGGCTCCAGCACGCCATGCTGCACGATCGCGTCGTCCGTGTAGCCCGACATGAACAACACCGGCATGTCCGGCTGTTTAGAGTGCAGCACCTTCGACATTTCATTCCCACTCATGCCCGGCATCACGACGTCGGTCAATAACAGATCGATCTTCTCTTTCCCGTTGCGCTCGCAAAGATTGATTGCGGCCTCTGCGTTCGGGGCCTCCAAAACGCGATAGCCCACTGTCTCCAACACCTGGCGCGCGAGCGTTCGCACCCACTCGGCATCCTCGACCAGCAGGATCGTCTCGGAACCTTTCGGCACTTCGCCATTGCGCGAAGCGCGTTTGTATTCCTCGGCCTCCGCCGTGACTCTGGGAAAGTAGATCTTGAACGTCGTTCCGGTTCCCTCTTCACTGTAGACCCAGATATTCCCGCCTGATTGTTTGACGATTCCATAGACCGTGGACAATCCGAGACCTGTGCCCTTGCTCGACTCTTTCGTCGTGAAGAACGGCTCAAAGATACGCTGGCGTGTTTGCTCGTTCATGCCGCAACCGGTATCGCTGATCGCCAGCATGACGTAGTGACCGGGAGCGACGGAATGATGTTCACGCGCGTAGGAGTCGTCGAGGTCGACGTTCGTGGTCTCGATCGACAGCTTGCCGCCTTTCGGCATCGCATCGCGCGCGTTAATCACGAGATTCATGATCACCTGTTCCAACTGGACCGGATCGGCTTTGATGTTTCCGAGATCCGGTTGCGGGCTGACACGCAACTCGACATCTTCGCCGATCATCCGCCGGAGCATCTTCTCGAGATCCGTAACGACCGTGTTCAGGTCAAACACCTTCGGTTGCATCACCTGCTTGCGACTAAAAGCCAAAAGCTGTCGCGTCAGTGAAGCAGCGCGTTCGCTGGCTTTGATGATCTCGTCGAGATTTCGTCGCAGCGGATCGCCCTCCTTCAGATTTCTACGCGAAATGTCGCTGTAGCCGAGTATCACTGTCAGCAGATTGTTGAAGTCATGAGAAATACCTCCGGCGAGACGGCCCACGGCTTCCAGTTTCTGCGACTGGACCAGTTGTTTCTCGGTAATCTCCAACGCCTCGAGCGCGTCAGTCCGTTCTTTTTCGGCAACGCTTCGCTTGTGCGCGTTTGCCTGTGAAAGAGTTTCGAGTTGGCGATTTGCTTCTTCGAGTTGCGCCGTCCGCTCCTGGACTTTGCGTTCCAGATCGCGTTGCGACTCCCGTAACTTCTCCACCATGGTATTGAAAGCCGAGGCCAGCTTGCCGAGCTCGTCTTTCTGCGAGATGTCTACCGTGCGCGAATGATCGCCGGCGCTGATAGCGGTCGCACCTCGCGTCAGTTCATAAAGCGGGCGCGTGACATTTCGACTGAGCAGACAAGCGCCTGCGATTCCCATCAGAAAGAGAAACATGCCGATGATGAGCATGCGCTTCATGAATCCGCTGACCGGTTTTAGAACCACTTGATCCGGAAATTCGATCAGGATCAACCACGGCGTGCCGACGATTGGCCGGGCGAGACCAATTACGGTCGTGTCGCCGTCGCGAACGTACGTCGACACATCCTGTTTCGCGCGCACGTCGACGGAAGGTTTCGCGACGACATTTGACAGGTCGGTCCAAACGTCGTCGGAATGGTTGCCGAGATAAAGCTCCGCGTTGGTGCCGAGTAGTCGCGTCATCTGCTGTCGCGTCTCTGCGCTCGCAGCGAGTTTGCGCCAGCGCACGAGATGGCCCACAACTTTTCCATCATCGCTTTTGACGGCAGCAACAGCGGGAAACCCGATCGTGTCATTCAACGTGCGAATCGCGCCCACCGTTCGGAAAGGTTCGGACGCAGACTGTTTGAACTCAGTCGTCAGGTCGCCGGGCGCGGTCGTGTCCGTCTCAGGCAAAACAAGCACACGGCCACGCTCAGTGCTCCAGAGCTCGACCCTGATACTGTTCGCATCCTGCGGCGCGACAAACTGTTGTAAGACTTTCTGAACCTCGGCAGGCGAAGTCGAGTCAGGCGATTGCAGAAACGAGCGCACGACCGGATCGTTCGCTACTGCCGCGGTTTTTGTCGTGATGTTGTTGGCCGATTGCTGTAATAGGCCGGAGAGTTGTTGAGTCAGGTTTTGTAAACGTTCGCGACCGACCTCGAGAGCCGAAGCCTTCACTGCGCGATAAGATGCCCAGTTGCAGGCCAGGATGATCCCGGCGACAAGCGTCCCAATGAGAATCGGCAAACGATACTTAAGAGAGATGTTTGAGAGTTTCCACTCATCTCTCCATGTGCTTGCGCGTACAGAACTCCCTTTTTCCATGAGCCACCTTCCGTTCTCCGTCCAGGCCACCGCACGAGAAAATGACCATTTCAAACCTGGTTCAAAACAAACTGGGCCGTTAACTGGGAGCTCTGCTCAACTGGGAGGGCACTTGGGACGAGTGCGAGGGGATGTTGTAATCGAGAGGATAAAGATAGACCGTGTTGCAGGTCAAGACAAGTTTTGACCGACCTTAAAATCGCGTGAAGACCTCAGCAATTTCATGGGCCGCGCGGATCTAGCCCCCGTTCCTCCCACGGGAATGTAGCTATAGGCGCCGGGTTATAAAGATTGACACGTGCAGATCCGAGGTATATAGATCGTTGCGGTTAGCTCACCTGGGAGGTTCTACTCATGCGAAAGTTCTCACGACATCTATTTGTCATCTCGCTTCTCTTTTCGATCGTCCTCGCGCCGTTACTAAACGCGCCGGCGGCGGACTTCAAACGCGAAGTAATTTATCAAATCATCACCGATCGATTCTTCGATGGCAGTAGCACTAATAATAATCCATCACAAAGCTCAGGCCTCTATGACTCGACGAAGACAAACTGGCGTGCTTACTGGGGCGGAGACCTGGCAGGCATTCAACAGAAGATGTCTTATCTCGCGGGCATGGGCGTCACCGCAATCTGGATCTCGCCGCCCGTCGATAACCTCAACGCAAACATTCCGGACGGCAGCGGCAATCCGACGGCTTCATATCACGGCTACCAGGCTCGCGACTTCAAGCGGATCGAAGAACACTTCGGCAACGCGAGTAATACCTGGACCGAATTTGACAATCTCGTGACTGCGGCGCATCAGAACGGCATCAAGGTCATCGTCGATTTCGCGCCAAACCATTCAACGCAAAACAACGCCGGTGAGTTTGGCGCGCTCTACGATAACGGCACGTTTCTCGGTAACTTCACCAGCGACACCAACGGCTATTACCATCACAATGCCGACATTTCAGGCGCTGGCTGGGACGACCGTTATCAAGCGCAGTACTTCACGCTGTTTGGCCTGTCTGACATCAACCAGCAGCACCCGACGATGGATGCCTACTTGAAAGCCTCCGCGCAACTGTTTCAACAACACGGCGTCGACGGTTTTCGCATCGATGCGATCAAGCATTTGAACTGGGGCTGGCAGTACAGTCTCGCAAACTCCATCTATACATTTGGCGACAGTTTTTTGTTTGGCGAATGGTTTCAGGGGAACACGTCCGATCCGCTCTATGCCGACTCGTAAAATTCCAACAAGAGCGGCATCTCAATGCTCGATTTTCCTTTGAACACCGCGATCCGCAATGTATTTGGCTCCGCAAACGCAAACTTCTCCACGATCGATTCAGTGATCTCGCAGGAAGGCAGCGACTTCACGTGGAAAGAAGATCTCGTTACGTTCATCGACAATCATGACATGGCGCGCTTCCTGTCGATTCACAACAATAACAATCGACTACACGAAGCGATGGCTTTCGTGCTGACGAGCCGCGGCATTCCCTGTCTCTACTACGGTACCGAACAGTACCTGCACAACGACACCAGCGGCGGGACAGATCCTTACAACCGTCCGATGATGACAAACTTCAGCACGAGCACCACTGCGTATCAGCTCACCAGCGCGCTCTCGGCCCTGCGGCGCAACAATCCGGCGATTGCGTATGGCTCGATGTCGCAACGCTGGATCAACAACGACGTCTATGTCTACGAACGAAAGTTTTTCGGGAACGTCGTGCTGGTTGCGATTAATAAGAATGAGACCACGGGCTACAACATCACCGGGTTGAATACGTCGCTGCCGGCGGGAAGCTATTCCGATTACCTGACAAATCTATTGGGCGGGCTCTCGATCTCGGTCAGCTCCGGATCGGGCGGCAACAACCCGGTCACAAACTTTACGCTTCCGGCGCACACTGTTTCCGTATGGCAATTCACCGAAGGCCCGGCGAGGCCGCAGATCGGTTCCATTGGACCAACGAGCGGGCAGCCGGGCGTAAAGACAGTGATTGGCGGAAAGAACTTCGGTTCGACGACGGGCACGGTGAAGTTTGGAACAACGACCGTCACGGTGAATTCGTGGTCTCCGACTCACATCACCGTCACGACGCCGTCTGTGACCAACGGCAACTACAACGTGACGGTGACGAATTCGAGTTCACAGGTGTCCAACGCGATCCAGTACGCGGTGCTGACCGCCAAGCTGATTCCAATTACGTTCACGGTCAACAACGCGTCTCCGACCCAGGTAGGTGACTACATTTTTCTTACGGGGAATACGGTGGAGCTTGGGAATTGGTCGACCACCTGGCACGGCGCGGTCGGGCCGATGCTGACGCCGAATTATCCCAACTGGTTTCTCGTCGCGGCAGCGCCGGCGGGACAGTCGATCCAGTTCAAGTTCATCAAGATCGCGGCGAATGGGAGCGTGACCTGGGAGAACGGAAGTAATCACACCTACACGGTGCCCACGAGCGGTACAGGCTCTGTCAACGTCAACTGGCAGTATTGAAGGGCAAAGAAAAGGCGTTACCGATGTCCCGATCGGTAACGCCTTTTGACTTACATCCGTTTAGCAGGCACTAACGGCGCGCTTTGAGTTTTCTTCGAACTGCTCCCGCTGCGCCGATCAGGCCGGTCCCTAACAACAACAAGCTCGCAGGTTCAGGAACCTCCGACACGCCGACATCGCTGCCGCCGCTGCCGCCTTCAGCAGGCACGTTCTGGAACCGAACAAAGATCGCATTGCAGATCTGTTCTTCGGTAAATCCAGCAAACGCTGCCCCTGAAACCGTGAACGAGGCGCTCTCACCCGGCAGCAAACCATCGTTTACCGAGCCGGAGTTGAAATTGCCGGAGTTTCCGGTGAGAAAACCGAAATCCAACACGGCGCTACTCAACCCGTGGGGCACGTTTCCTAAGTCAGCATCAGAAAAAGTGAAAGTTGACGACAAGCTCGGCGCCTGCGATCCTGAAAACCCATTCAATCCCGACGGACTCGCATTCCCAGTCGGCGGCAGGTCGAAGCCGATACCGGTGATGGTCGACGTAGACCCGGGTTGGGTGATAGCCGAGGTGTTCGTGATCGTGAATGTGAAAGTATTAGTTTGAGAGTTGAACTCACACACCACGGTTGCGGTGGAGAAGTTGCCGGAGTCAACCCCGACGACGCTAATGGTATCCGCTTTGACTGTTACCGCACTTAACAGAACGAGAGCGAAAATGGATAATGCGAATCTTTGCAAGTGTTTTAGCTGGGCCATAGGAACCACCTTAATTGTAGGCATTGGACCAGTGCTTATACTTGCATACCCTGGCGAAGTCAAGGCATGTTTCTGCCAATTTGTAATGGCAGTAACCCACGGGACCGAGGACTTTTGCGACTCGGGTGCTTCTTTAGAGCTTTTTCCAAAGATTTCTCTTGACACCGGAATCTCCACAACTTAAATTCTGTTTGTCTTTGTTTTCCTGACAAAAGACGTGCACTTTTGGGTATTTCCTTCCCAAACCTTCTCAATAGACGGCCCGACTCAAAACTTACAGATTGAGGTATAACTATGTCCTTTCCTCTGCTCTCCGGACTGCGTTCCAATGATCTAGCCATCGACTTGGGAACAGCCAATACACTCGTCTACGCTAAAGGGCGTGGCGTTGTGCTGAGCGAACCATCCATCGTCGCTATTAATAAGGTGACCAATAACGTCGAGGCAGTTGGCAAGGAAGCGAAGGAGATGCTGGGCCGGACGCCGGGCAATATCGTTGCGATTCGCCCCATGAGAGACGGCGTGATCGCGAATTTCGAAGTGACTGAAAAGATGCTCCAGCACTTCATTCGCAAAGCGCACAACGGACGAACCTGGGTGAGCCCGCGCGTCGTCATCGGTATTCCGAGCGAGATCACACAGGTCGAGCGCCGTGCGGTCGAAGACTCGGCTTATCGCGCTAAGGCGTCGGAAGTTTACCTGGTTGAGGAAGCTGTGGCCGCCGCGATTGGCGCCGGGTTGCCGATAACCGAGCCGCATGGAAATATCGTCGTCGATATCGGCGGCGGAACCACTGACATCGCAGTCATCAGTCTTGGCGGGATCGTTTACGCGCGCGCAGTGCGCACGGCCGGCGACGCGATGGACAACGCCGTAGCTGAGTTCGTGAAGCGTAAGTACAACCTTTTAATCGGCGAACGCACGGCGGAAGAGATCAAGATCCGGCTTGGCAGTGCGTTTCCGCTCGACGAGCCTTTACGGATGGACGTGCGCGGACGCAACCTCGTCGAAGGCATTCCGCAAACAATTACAGTCACGGACGAAGAAGTGCGCCAGGCTCTCGACCCATCCATCTGCGCGATTGTCGATGCCGTGCGTGTTGCACTGGAGCGCACGCCTCCGGAGCTTTCAGCCGACATCATCGACCGCGGCGTGGTCCTGACCGGTGGTGGAGCATTGCTTGCGAACCTCGACAAACGTTTACGTACTGAGACTGGTCTCCCCGTTTTCGTCGCCGACGATCCGCTCACTTCGGTCGTGCTTGGCGCGGGCAAGATGCTTTCCGACTTTGCCCTCCTGAAGCGAGTGAAGTGGGAAAACACGCTCCAGTATTAATCTGCGTCATCTGTGGATAGGCCGATGTTGGAATCAGACGAGCAGAAGAAGCGTGCTGAGCTGATCATCATGTTACTGGCGAAGCTCTACGTGGTGCTGGAGCTTTCGGTAGACCAGTGTCCGGTGTGTCATCGCTCTCTTTCACACGACTCCGAATGCCCGGTCTCCCTCGCCTGGTCCCTTCTCTCCCATGACCAACAGCGCGACGCCCGCACCGCCATCCGCGCCCTCGCCCTCAGCATCGGCGCCGACGAGTCTTTAGCCGATCAGATCGTGCATAGGCCACCCATAACTGCTGCCTGGCTTTAAGATCACAAATTGTGATCTTAAAGCCTTAATTCGCTCTACTTGTTCAAGGTCACAAATTGTGACCTTGAATTTTTTCTAAGGAAATCGATCATTTTTTGAGACTCTTGGCTCGAAACCCTGCCCCACCCAGAACGGAGCCAGGGCCGCACCGCGTCGTTGCCTCAGAGGGCTACTATTTTTCCCGGAAAAGTGGTAACTTGGCCCAGCCGTCGAAGATTCTTCTTCTCGCGTCTTCTGAACCCTGACGGAGATTCACTTACTTGAGAAATCCTCCCCCCCGACCCCGTTCGTTACCTGAGCGACATCTACGTTTGGGCGCTATAGCACTTGCCTTACTCGCAAGCGTTGCGCTCGTGTCGATCATTGCCTATGTGCTTCCGAGCGCGCGCGCCCAGAACCAAGCGCGCCCTCCGGCAAAAACGAGTGCGCAGGATAAGAAGGCTGAGTTTGTTCCCGGCGAACTGCTCGTGCGTTTCCGTCCCGGCGCGGCCGTCACACGGACCAAGACCAGGGCTTCTCTCAGCATCGCTTCAGTCTCCGGACGAACGCTCCGCGTTGAAGTAAATCATTTCGGCGGTTCCGATCTGGTGGATGGTCTAAAGCTGGCCCGAGTCGCGCCTGAGGATACTGCCGAAACGCTTCGAGCCTTACGTGCGCGTGCGGACGTCGCTTACGCGGAACCAAACTTTATTCGTCATGCTGACGCCGTTCCGAACGATCCTCAATACCCGTCTTTATTCAATCTAAAGAATTCTGCTTCAGGTGGCCCGGGTATCAGTGCCGAATCTGCCTGGGACACGACCACCGGCAATCACAACGTCGTGGTCGGCGTTATTGACTCAGGTATCGACATCCAGCATCGCGATCTTAAAGACAACATCTTCGTAAACTCAGGCGAGGTTCCCAACAACAACATCGACGACGACAATAACGGATTCGTCGACGACGTAAACGGCTGGGATTTCATTCACAACGATCGCAACGTTTTCGATGACGCGGATGACGATGCTCACGGCACACACGTAGCCGGCATAGTCGGCGCTCGCGGAAATAACGGCATCGGCGTCGTCGGCGTAAATTGGGACGTCCAGCTTCTGCCTTTGAAAGCGATTGGCCCAAACGGCGCTACCGACTCCTCGCTGCTGGCGGCTTACAGCTACGCCAGGACGATGCGTCAGCGTGGCGTCAACCTGCGCGTTCTCAACAACAGTTATGGCGGTCAACGCTTCTCGCAAGCGTTATTTGACGCGATCAAGGAATTGAGCGACGCCGGCATCCTTTTCGTCGCGGCGGCCGGCAACGACACGTTGAACAACGATTTCGTCCCGCATTTCCCGGGAAGTTTCGATCTGCCAAACATAATCTCGGTTGCGGCTTCGACGGAACAGGGCTTTTTCGCATCGTTCTTTTCAAACCGCGGCTCGCAGCGTGTTCATCTTGTGGCACCCGGCGAGAATATTCTCAGCACTACGCCGCGAGGCTATACCGGCGGAGGAGTTGTCCCCGCGCTTACAGAACCTGATGGGTCAACTTACACGCGCGCCGACGGCACCTCCATGGCTTGTCCGCATGTGGCAGGAGCCGCGGCACTTGCAGTCGCCGTCAACACGAATATCAGTCTGGAAAAGTTAAAAGCAGCGATACTTGTAGGGGCAGATGAGAATGGAAGCTTCTTCAACACAGTCATTACACGCGGCCGCTTAAACGCAAACAGGACGGTCCAGTTTGCGCTCGAGAACGACACGACATTTCCCGCCGTCGCACCTGATTTCCACATCAATTCTCAGGAAGGCAGACGCGTTCAGCTTATCTGGACGGATGCCGGCGACGACGGCATGGCAGGCCAGGCTTCGTTTCGGGAGATCTACTTTACCGACTCAGCTTCAGGCGAACAGTTTCGGCTAAATATCGCGCGACCGGGTTTACCGGGAGTTTCGCAATCAACTTTTGTAAGCATCCCGCCCAGACACGCGAACGGCCAACTGTCTTTACGCACGATTGACAACGTCGGAAATGCAAGCATTGCGACGGTGAACGTTAACGTTGCCGCGGACGTGGCTGATCCGTATATCGTGAGTCTTGGCCCACCGGCTGCGCTGACGGCCGCAAATACCGGAACTCCGATTGGACCAAAAGCCGACGACGTAACTCAAAGCACAAACCTTCCCTTCCCCTTCCCATTTTTCGGATTCGTCACAAACAATGTCGTAGTTTCGTCAAACGGCGCGTTGTATGTTCCGATGCCGCCGGATTTTGCTATACCCAATCCGAATTTCGGACCTTTCGACTTCGCGATTGCCACCGGATCCAATCTCGAAAACCTGGCGATGATCGCGGGCATGTGGAGCGACGTGCGAACCGATCGCAGCCCGACAGACAACATTTACATGGTGCGGCCCGATCCGGATCGTGTCATCTTTCGCTGGCAGGGCGTAACGTTTGGCACGGAGGCGCCGGTCAATTTCGAGATCGAACTGCGACGCGACGGCACGATTCAAACACGCTACGGCAACGGCAACCTGAATCTTCTTCCGCTGGTGGTGGGAATCTCGGCCGGTGATCCCGAGACCTATTTAGTTTCGAGTCATTCTTCCGAGAGTGGTCCACTGTCTTTGACGAATGCGCAGAGTGTGACGTTCGCACCGCGCAATCCGGCGCCTCCGCCAATCGCCGATCTTTCGGTCAGCATTACGGGCACTCCCGTTCCGGTTATCTCGGGCCAGAACCTTACCTATAAAGTTCGCGTGACGAACCATGGCCCAAACACCGCCGACGATGTGGTCATGACCAGTGTGCTGCCTGCGGGAACAACGTTTGTAGATTGTACGAGTGCTCACTTCAGCTCGACATGTACCAACTCCGGAACGACCGTTATCGGCAAGCTCAGCAGCCTCCAGACCACCCAAATCGATTCAGGTGTCATTTTCAACATCGTCGTGAAGGTGGATGCAGCGCCCGGAGCCGCGATGCAGATCAATTCCTCGACAACCAGTTTCCGGGTTGATCCTAATACGGCGAACAACTCCTCCAGCTTGATCAGCCATGTAGTTGCGGAGTCGTTCTTTAACAACGCGCGCGCGATCGCGGCCGGGAACGCCCACACCACGAGTGTCAAAACTGACGGAACCGTTTGGGGCTGGGGAATCGGGAGCAGCGGCCAACTCGGCGACGGCACCAGCGGTATCGGAGTGCGCGCTTCGACGCCGCTCAAAGTGCCCAATCTGGACGGCGTCGACCTGGTTGAGGAAAGTAATGGTTTCATCCACGCCTTAAAGTCGAATGGCACGGTTTGGGGCTGGGGATTAAACAACCAGGGACAACTCGGCGACGGCACGACTACGGATCGCTTCCGGCCGGTTCAAACGGTTGGTCTAACTAACGTTAAAGCGCTCGCGGCCGGTGACTTCTTCGCGGCGGCGCTGAAGACTGATGGTACCGTATGGATCTGGGGAGTCACCAGCGGGCTCACCGGGACCATCTTCTCGTTTGATACTACGCCCGTACAGTTAACCGGAATCAATAATGTGAGCGCGATTGCGGCCGGCGGGAATCACTTGCTCATGCTCAAGACTGACAAAACGTTGTGGGCCATAGGCAACAACTCGATGGGTGAACTTGGCGATGGCACCAGCATCAGGCGAACAGCGCCGGTTCAGGTCGTTGGGCTCTCAAACGTCACTCATGTTTCCGCCGGGTCGGAGTTGAGTCTCGCGCGCAAGGAAGATGGGACCATCTGGGTGTGGGGCAGTAACTTCAACGGCCAGTTAGGACCAAATGGCGGCAACATGGACTTCGCTCCGCATCCCAACGCGGTTCAGGTAACCGGGCTGCCTCAAATCACCGAGATTTCCGCCGGCAGGGATTTCTGTCTCGCGGTTGCAAGTGACGGCACCGTGTGGGGATGGGGTAACAATGGATTTTTCCAACTGGGCTCGGGCTCGGCGGTAAGTCAGAATCCCACACCGAAACAGATCCCGAACTTCACCAACGTCGCAAAGGTGGCGGGTGGTAACAATCACAGTGTAGCGTTGAAGACTGACGGATCTGTCTGGAGTTGGGGTTCAAACGCCGATGGACAGCTAGGCGATCCGTCAGCCCTGGGCCAGATTACGCCGGTCAGAGTCAGTGGGCTGCAAACAGTTGGTGGTCCAATATTCAACCCACCGGGCGGAAACTTCCTCGGTTCAGTCGATGCAACCGTCACCTGCCCGTTGCCGGGAGCGGTCGTTCACTACACAACCAACGGCTTCGAACCGACTGAAGCCGATCCTGTTGTTCCCTGCGGTGGCAGTGTGCACCTGACCACCACGACATTTCTGCAAGCACGCGCGTGGGCGCCGGGCATGGTTCCGAGCGGTTCAGTATTTCTTTTCTTCAACGTGCAGCCGTTGCCGCCGAGGTTGCTGTTGGATGAAAGTGGGCCAGCGCCGGACCAGCTTGCGGCACTGGATTCGGTAATGTTGTTGAGGGATCCGTTTCCGGTAATCAACGCCGCAAACATTCTGAAGAAACCCAACGATCAGAACACGCGAGTAATTCTCTTCGTCCTTGATCTGCCACCCGGAGCGAGTCAACCCAACGGCGTCTCGATTAGCCTCAACGATGCGGGCGGCAACTTCCACAACGTTATCGCCGAAGACGTGCGTTCCATCCCGGGCATTGACTTCAAGCAGGTAATCTTTCGATTACCCAACAACCTTGCGGCGGGTAGCTGCCAGATAAGATTATTCAGCCAGAACGTAATGAGTAATGTGGGCACGATCAGGATCAAGCCCTAGCCAGCCACAAAAAGGCACATAAGTCACAAAATAAAAAAAGTAAGGCAGAGGATTTTTTTCTGTGACTTATGTGCCTTTTTGTGGCTCTTGATGATTAGCGGGAGCGAAACTGAGGAGCTAATAGTACCTGCCGCTGGAGTTTACGTTGAAGCGCTGTGACTGTCCTGCTGTAGCGCCGCTCGGGCGGGAGTGCTTCGATGGCATGGAGTGCGGCCGTAAAAGACGCGCGCGCCTCTTCGTCTCGACCAGCGAGCTTTAGAATTTCGCCTCGCCGAGCCAGCCAGGTTTCTTTTCGTTCCGATTGCGCGGTTACTGTATCGAGGCGTGCTAACGCAGCGTCGTAAGCATGACGGCGCAACTCCAGATCGATCGCCGCCACCTGCAAAGTTACCAATGGTCCAAGCCTTTTAATGCCTTCATCGAGACTATTCAAAGCTTCAGTTATTCGCTGGGAGTCTCCCGCGATTACTTTTGCGCGCTCGAGGTAGAGTTCGGGATCGGGCGCTGACGCCAGGATCTGAGTGAAGTCCCTCGCTGATTCAGCACGTGAGCCGAGCCTGGCGAGCACGCGTGCCCGTATGACCAGGCCTTCGTAGTGATCTGGTTCGTTACTGAGAAAACGATCGAGTGTGGTCTTTGCGAGCCGGAGCCTTCCTGACTCGAAAAACATTCTGCCGCGCGCAAGATCGACGACCTTTAGATCGGGTTGTAAGCCCGCGGCGCGATTGTAGTCGGCAGCCGCACGACTCCAGTTGCGATTTAGCCGATACAGCTCCCCGCGTTGCAGGTACAGTGAGGCGTTCTTCGGATCGCGTTTGATCCTTGCTCGTCATCGCCGCGATCTGTTCGGGCAATCCCTCGTGCGCGGCCGCGAACGACGACAGCAACACAAGACAGAACGCAACGCCCAGCGAATAAATTACTTTACTTCCAAAACGCATTGCCGAGTTTACTTTGGTGTCCTGGCGCTCGCGGTGTTTGAGTACGAAGAATTTCCACTCGCGTTGAAAGCGCGCACACGGTAGTTGAACGTCGCGTTCTTCGTTACAGCCAGTGTCAGCGAAAGTCGTGACATTACCGCCAACCTGGGCGATCTGCACGAAGTTTGTGCAGTTGGCGTTTTTGCAACGTTCGATCCTGAAACCCTGTTCATTGTCGGAGTTGTCGGTCCAGGAAAGATTGATCTGCGTGCGTGAAATAGCCGTTGCGGTCAAGGCACTCGGCGCGGCGGGTGTAAGCGGCGCCACCCCGCCTTTCACGATTCTGAAGTAATCGGAGATGACGCCGTTCTCACGCAGAAACTTCGCGTCGAGCGTGTTGCCGTTTACGTCGAGGACCATCGATCCGAGATTGTTCAGAGAGATGAACATTGCCGGATGGTTGAGTGTTCCGCCGGAAATCTGTCCTGAACTACCCGCAACTGCGTACACCGCGCCTTCGTTCGAGCCCGGACCTAATGTCGGCTTGCTGTAAGCGCCAGTTCCATCGGCCCTGCCGCTTCCGCCATCCTTCTTCATCGTGGTCGTGAATGTTGTCGACAGTCCATAATGACCGTCGATCAAAAACGAGCGCTCGTAAGAGTGGCTATGACCTGCCAGGACGAGATCGACCCCAGCCTCCTCGAGGATGGGAAGAAAGGTCTGCCGCATCTGGACCAGGTTGGCTTCGGTGTCCGAATTATGAGAGCCCTTGCTGTAAGCCGGATGGTGCCAGAATGCGATGGTCCATTGCCGGTTCGACGAAGCCAAATCAGCTTGCAACCAGGTGGCCATGGGTCCGGTCGCGGATCGATCGGACGACATTGAGTCGAGACAGATGAAGTGGATGTTGCCGTAGTCAAACGAATAATACCGCTCTGTTCCTGACGCCATTCCACCCGCTTCCGCGTTTGCCGGTAAGGTAAACATCGCGAAGTAAGGCAAACTCGCAGGCGGATTCGCCGAATGGGCAGTGTCGTGATTTCCGAGCGTGGGCCAAAGCACGGACTGGCGCAGCATCGTTGGATACATGTTGAAGACTGCAGCCTGATATTCGCTGTCGGTGCCGGTTTCGTAAGCATTGTCGCCCAGCATCAACCAGAGATTGGTGTGAGTGGAGCCGGTAAAACTCAGGTAGGCATTATGAACTGCCTGTGCGTTGGCGTCTGCCGTGCCGGAGTCGCCGAGGATCCAGATGCGTGTTGGATTGGTGGAGCCCGCGATCGGCGAAGTTATAAAGAAGTGACTCGCATCGTTGCCTGCGAGGGCCTGGCTCGTTGAACCGACCGAGTAGAAATATTTCGTGGCGGGTGAAAGCCCGGAGAGAATCACTTCGTGCTCCGTTGTTTGTGTTGGGTTGCCGGCAACGGAGGTGAGACTTCCCTGCGTGGTCCCATAACTCACGCGGCTGTCTGTCGGAACGTTTGTGCGCCAGCGCACGATTGTGCTGTTCGGAGTTCCGATTTGCAGGTATGGACCACGTGTGACGGACGCGGAACCATCCGAGCCGATCAACTGTAGATCGAAACTGATATCGCTACTCGTGCCGCCCGACTGGTGCAGTTCGATCGCGAGTACATTTGTGCCTGTTACTAACGACGACGGACTGATCGTCGTTTGCACAAAGGTGGATTCATCAGCGCCGGCGATCGCAACTGAAGCGAGCGTCGAAAAACCGACGGTTCCCGTTGGCATGTTATTGCGCCAGATCTCGACGCCGTTCAGATACACCACCGCGCCATCGTCGCGCAGCAGCCGCAATGTCACCGCACTGAACTGGGCTGGATTAGTGACGTTGAAGGCACGACGAAAGTATGTGGTGATGAACTTGTTGTTGGCGTCAGGGCCAAAACCGACTGTCGTGGCCTCGTCGCCGTCGCCATATCCCAACTGAGCCGGACCGGAGGGCCAGGTCGTATCATTAAAAGATGACGCGCGCCACGCCGTGCCTTGATCGGATCCGTTAGCGAGAAACTTCCAGGTGGCGCCGGTCGGTACCAGGATCGTATCCGCCGCCCGAGCCGCGGGCGCGAAGAAAAGGCTGATAATGGCGATAAAGAAAGTGAGACGAAGCGCGGCAAAAGTTTTGTTTTGCATGATGTCCATGGCTCGTTCTGTGAAGAGAATTCCCCGGTTGGTCAGACTAAAAGCAACGTGCGGAAGAATAGGTTAACGTCACCGCCAAGTCTAGCGAAATCGCAGTTTTTCGTCTTCGATTTCTTGGCGGCTAATACGACTCGCCCGGTATAACTTTGCGTGAAAGTATCACGGTTCCCCGCCGGCCTCGCGGTTTTCGCTCAGGCGTTGGAGTTGGCGTCGGCGTCGCGGTTGGTGTTGGCGTTGGTGTAGGTGTCGGCGTCGGTGTCGGTGTCGGAGTGGGAGTTGGTATCGGAGTGGGCGTCGCCGTGTCACCTGACTGTGCGGCGTTCAAAGCATTGATATCGCAACCCAAATCCTTGCCGTCAGTACCAGCCGCTTTATACCTGGAGTTAACAACTTGAAAAGCCGAATCAAGAATTCCGGTGATCGAAGATGGAAAGAAATTGTTTCCCGGATAATTCCGCGATCGCCCGCCGGCGATCAGATTCCTTTGAAACACGGCGCCGGGCGTGTAAGTCGCCAGTGCGGCACGTCCCTCGCCAACGTTGTCGCCAAAAAAGCCGTAACCCGATCGCGTGGTGATGTTGTTCGTGTAAACGAACCCAATTGACGGCTCGCCAAAAAGCGCCGTTACATTGCCATTCTGAAAATGGGTGTTGTGATCGAAGGTGACATTGTAAAAACCGGATATCGTCAGAAAGCGATTCGCGATGCCGGTGAACAGGTTGTTTGCGATTAACAGACCGTTACCGCGGCCGGATTGATGGGGATGATCGGTGCCTTGCATCTGTATGCCCTGTTCCGTGTTCTTCACCGTGTTGTTCGTAAAACTGACGTTCTCCACAGTCGCCCATGGCGCTTTGCCATCCTCGCTGCGCACGGTAAATAGAACTGCATAACCGATCTGCCCGTCAGTCCAGCAGTTTTCCATCACGTTGCCGTCAACTATCACGTTGCGCGCGTTTTTGAACTCCAAAAGATTTTTCACTCCCCAGTGAATGCCGGCGTAAGCAGGATGGCCGACTTTCCATGACAATGGTTTGAACAGGTGGTTTCGCCGGATCTCGATATTGGAGGGAATGAGATTTCGGATTGAGGGCAAGGCGCCGCCAAACATCACGTTTTCACCTGCTGCTTCCAGGTAGTTATTGATGATCTGATAAGGCCCGGGTCCATTCCAGCCACATATCGCCTGCGTGTCGGCGCCGACGGAATGAATGTCGGAAATGTAGGAATTGATGATCGAGGTGTCTGCGCTGTTCAGACTGATTCCGCGTTGAACATCCTGCGTCGCAAAACCGTGAATCCACAGACGGTCGAGTATTAAATGATGTGGCACCTGCGAATCAGTTTGACCCGACTCGCCCAGCCTCACGAGATCGTAGATGAAATCCGAGGGGCGGAAAGTGGAGATCTCGAGCCCGATCAACTTGTAATGATGCGCGCCGGCGGCAGTTCTAACGATCGGATCAGCGATAGTCGATCGCAACCTGGCCAGCAAGTCACTCTGCGCGAGTGAGACCCGGCCGGTAATTTCCGAAGCTCTTGAAGACTCAATCGTTATATAAGCGTCGCCGTTCTTTTTCGGTAAAGTGAAAGGGCCGTGGTAAGTAGCGCCCGCTTCAAGGACGATCGTGTCTCCGGGGTCGGCAGCGTTGATGGCAGCCTGGAGATCGCCTCCGGCGGGCACCACGAGCGTTCCGGCGAAAGCAGCCGAAGTCGATATGAATAGGATTAGAAAGACAGCGAAGGCATTGATAATTCTACGAGAGACGCCGCCCTGGGCAGCCGCACAGACCTGGGAGATAGCACATTTATTACTCCGTCGAATGATGACTAATCTATCAAGGTATGTAGCTTAAATAAAAGGACTTACTGACGCGGTGCACAGTACAGGAACGGAGAGTATTAGCGGTTGCGACGCTGTTGCAAAATTATTGCTGAAGCGGACCATGTTGAGTATTCGGTGAGGCGGTTTGGTGCTCCGGAGGAGCAACATGTCTATAGCCCTAAATGCCTGATTGATCCCGCTCCGTCAGGAGCGGCATGTGAAGTGACCCGGCAGAGCACATTGCACTCCGCTGGAGCGCATGCCATAAAAACGTCAGGGCTATAAACATCGTGCTCCTCCGGAGCACTACGAAGCGCCGCGCAGCCGATAGGCCGCCGAGCGGATAGTAAGCTGCACTCTACTACCGCGTTCGGTTTATTGACAATTTACCACTTCCGGCGTAAAAGTGGTCCTTCTCCTGTCCGCCGAACTGGCGTCTTATTTATCTACAGCCGAATATCGCACCAACGCGCGGCCGGGTCTCTGCAATCAGATCAACGTTCAAACAAAAAAGGAGAGCCTCATAATGTTCAGACTAAAGGCCCTCGCGGTCTTCGCCCTGATCGCAACTCTTTTGCTCTTTAGTTCCATGCTGACCCCGGGTTTAGCGGACGGCGGAGCAAATCACCGTGTTAGGAATCAGCGCTTCGGCGTGTCTGGCGGAAACGTCAACGATTCCACACGCCGGTTCTGTTGCAGCGGCACCCTCGGCGCCCTGATAACCGACGGCACTAACCAATACATCCTTAGCAACAACCACGTGCTTGGCCTGAGCGGCTCCGCGGTTGCCGGCCAGGATATTTCGCAACCTGGCTTGATTGACAGCAACTGCAACATCGCCACGGTCGTTGCCGACTTTACTGGCTTCGCGCCACTTGGTGGTTCATCCAACGTCGATGCCGCCATAGCTCAATTGCGGCCGGGCCAAATGGATTCGTCCGGCTTTATCGAAGATATAGGCGTTCCGAGCAGTTCGATAGCGGTGCCGACCGTTGGTATGTCCGTCGCAAAAAGCGGACGCACCACCGGATTCACAACCGGCTCCGTCACTTCGATTAATACGAGCGTGAGTGTTCAATACACGACGAGTTGTGGCGGCGGTAAGAAGTTTACCGTCCCTTTCGCCGGCCAGATCGTAATCGGCCCCGGCACGTTCAGTGCCGGCGGTGACTCCGGCTCATTGATCGTAACGAACAACGCCTCGCACAATCCGGTTGGACTTCTCTTCGCAGGCAGCAGCAGTGCGACGATCGCCAATCCTATCGGCCTGGTGTTGACCAGGCTCGGCGCGGCAATGGGCCGTACGTTTAGCTTCGGCGGCGGCGGTGGCAACAGCCCTTCACCACAAGGCGGCAATCAGGGTCAAGGTCAGGGACTTGGACGACAACCTTTCGTTCCCGGAGCTGAGAGTCTATTGTTACAACTTCCACCACAAGCAGCAGATCGCGCATTGGCAGTACTCGAATCACATCGCGCCAACCTGATGGTAACGCCGGGCATCATCGGCGCCGGCATTGGTCTATCAGGCCGAGCAGATGGCGAAGCCGCAATCGTGATCTACGTAAACAAAGATGCGGCAAACAAGCCGTTCCTGCCCGACACGATCGACGGCATCCCCGTGAATGTGGTTTTGACGGACGAATTTGTCGCCCGTTAAGTCAGGTGTTTAGTGACGATCAGAGGGGAGAAGGTCGGGTCTTCTCCCCATTTTTTATGCGATTGGGCCACCGAAAGTGAATTTTTCTATTTACGATTAGTGCCCTGTCGTTTACGATGCACGTCTTTGACAATTAACAACGGCCAAATGCGCGGCTCAACCTCCTACACTAACGAGTGATGAGCATCGTCGTTGAGCATGAAAGGTTCATACTCACGGCGACAAACAACAGCGAGCGGATATCACTCCCAACTGCGAGTAGATGCAACCAAGACGTTCGTCCGATAAGCCCGGGAGGCGACTGGACCAGCAACCGATCACGGAGAAGACCGACAACAGGAGGAAACTCCTGATGGGTAATCCGCGACCGAGACCTGTGCGGCTGGCTGAAAAGCTTCTGCAAATACGTACCGGCCTGGGTCTGTCTCAAACGCAGATGCTGGAACGCCTCGGATTCGGCGACACCATGCACTACGGTCGCATTTCCGAATACGAACAGGACAAACGCGAACCCACCCTCATGACTCTCCTCGCCTACGCACGCGCGGCGAGTGTTCATCTCGAAGATCTCGTCGACGACGAGTTGGAGTTGCCACGGAAGCTTCCGGGGACAGTGAACTACCGCGGGACAAGAAAGCCTCACCGCAAGTAAAGCCACAAGGAAGCACAAAAAGCCACAGTTGCGGTAATATCTCGCCGCACGGCATGAAAGTCTTTTACACACCTCGTTATTACGCCTACATCGGTCAAGGCCACGTTTTCCCTATCCGCAAATTCGAACTCGTGCGCAATAAGCTTCTGGCTGAAGGCACACTCGAACCGGCGGAGCTCGTCGAACCTGCTCCCGCAACGATCGAAGACGTGCTGCTGGTCCACACCGAAGATTACGTCTCACGTCTGTGTAACGGCACTCTGACGCAAAAAGAATTAAGACGTCTGGGACTGCCCTGGTCGGAGTCTCTCGTGCAGAGATCCTTCTACGCCACCGGAGGCACGATTGCCGCAGCCAACGTTGCACTCGTTGAAGGCTACAGCTCAAATCTCGCCGGCGGTACACATCACTCATTCGCGGATCGAGGCGAAGGATTTTGTGTGCTTAACGACGTGGCGATCGCCATTCATGCAATGCGCGCGAGGAATTTGATAAAACGCGCGGCCATCGTCGATTGCGATGTCCACCAGGGGAACGGCACTGCGACCATCTTCGCCGGCGATGACGACACGTTTACGTTTTCAATTCACGGCGCAAACAATTACCCGCTTTTCAAAGCACAGTCGTCGTTGGACGTTGAACTGCCGGATGGAACTTCTGACACGGAGTATCTCGCGGTGCTTGCGCATCATCTGCCGGCAGTGTTCGCGCACGATCCCGAGATCGTTTTTTACCTGGCCGGCGCCGATCCTTACTCCGGCGACAAGCTTGGACGGCTTGCGGTTTCGATCGACGGACTTCGCGAACGTGACGCGTACGTGCTGCGTGAGTGCTACAAAAGCGAAGTGCCGCTCGTCACTGTCATGTCAGGTGGTTACGGTAAAGATATCGCCGACACGATCGAAATTCACTGCAACACGATTCGCGTAGTTAAAGAAGTGTTTGAAGCTCGAGTTGCAACACGAAGATCTGCCTGAGGGATCTGCCTGAAAGTAATGATACGCAAAATTTTTCGAACGTTGTTTTGGGTGTTTGCCGGGATGGCGGTCGGCGTAATCGCGTACGAAAGCATCATGTTCGTCCGCGTTTGGAGATTGCGTGACAGTAATCCGAGTTCGACTTCACTGATCGACACGCGAGTCGTAGAGGCGGAGGCGAAGGGACAGCGACCCAGGCGCGAACAAGTCTGGGTGCCGTTAGACAAGATCTCACCCAATCTCCAGCGTGCCGTGCTCGCGGGTGAAGATACGAATTTTGTGACACATCGCGGATTTGATTACGAGGCGATTCAAAAAGCATGGGAGCACGCACAGAGGGAGACAGCGCGGGAAGCAAAAGCGGAAGGCGAGAACGACGATTGGCTGCCTAGTCTGCCGGACTTTAAACGCGGTGGCTCAACTGTCAGCCAGCAACTCGCGAAGAACCTTTACCTCTCATCACAGCGTTCGTTCCTGCGTAAGGGCCAGGAGGCGGCATTGACGATCATGCTTGAACGCACGCTGAGTAAAAAGCGGATTCTCGAGATCTATTTGAACGTGATCGAGTGGGGCGATGGAATTTATGGAGCGGAGGCGGCGTCGCTGCGTTACTTTCGCAAGCCGGCGTCATCGTTGAGTGCCAATGAGGCGGCGTACTTGTCGGCGATGATTCCGAATCCACGCACAGTTTTCAATCCACAGGTTAATCCCCGCCGAGTCGCGCGTCGCCAGCGCATCATCATGCGCGGCATGCCGTACATTAAACTACCGTAAACTTACCGTGGTGCGGCGTTTTGCTGAACCTACCTTGAACGATTGGAGGAAACGTCCGACGTTCTCCTCTTCCTCGAGAAAGAACACCGCGGCCAGATACGACTGAAGGCGATCGCCGTTTATTTGAACGTAAACTCGGACCTTTCCCGGAAGCGTGCAGGAAGTCAGATCGAATTCGCTGCCGGTATAACCGTTCATGGAAATATTCTTCTCAGGCACCGTCCCACACGAAAAGGCCTGCTGGGCCCCGGCATTTTCATAGCCTTTACCCGCACCGTGTATCACGCCCCGGAGGGCCTCCTGAAGCGCGGACTTCTCTGTTCTGCGGCCCTTTGGTCCAACCATCCAGGTAACGATGTAGCTGGCCATGCCCTCACGAGCGAGATAGGAATGCACGTCAACTGTCTCGTCACCGGCGGGTTCCTGAATTGTCTTGTTTCGACCTTCCGCGGGTATCTGAATAGAGAAATTCTCACCCTCGGGCCGTAGCTGCTGCCACATCTTTGGCGTCGCGCTCATCGCTGTGACGAAGTTGTCTCTGATTGCCGGGTCCACCGCCCCGGTGTTACTGCTCTTCGGACCGATTAAACTCAGATTCGTCAATTCTGAAGGCGGTCGCTCGACTCGCGCTTTCGCTGCTGGAAGAGCGGGATCAACTTTGGCGACCGGATACTTTCGCAGACTTTCCGCTTTCGTAAACTCCCACGGCGCGACAGGATTTTCCGTCTGCCACAAACCGCGGCGCTCGCTTCGTGCCGCGTGTTGTGACTGCTGATAGATTTCCCGCTCATCCGTACTCAAACGGTTTTGATTGGCGAGATCAAACCAGGCGGCGCCGTCGCGGATCATCTGCGCGCCGATGTCCGTGCCATTCAACAGAACGCGTCCTCTAAGACTGCTGTCGGCGGCAATACCCGAGTATTCGACTATGACTGATTTGTCATAGACGAGATCTGACAGATGTTTTCTGGCCACGTCACCAAACGGTTGGGCCAACTCCGGCGCATCGATTCCGAGCAGCTTGACTCGTACCGGGCGATTGAGGTTGTAGATCGTGATCACATCGCCGCTGCTGACTTCGATTACGCGTCCGAATAGAGACGCGCCTTTTACATCAGTGAAAAAACAAAAGGCAGCGATAGCCGCGAGCAATATAGAACGCTTCATAGCTTTGACCTCATAAACGTTCCTCGCAAAGGCGCAAAGACGCAAAGTGAGACCTATCGGCTATCCTTTGCGTCTTTGCGCCTTTGCGAGGAAAACTTAAACCGCAAACTCTTTCGCGAGCTGTAATTCGGCCTTGCGCAACTCAAACCGCCCACGACCGATATTTCCCTGCGCGTTGAGCGCGAGCACGACGAAGTAGTCGCGACTCAAGAGCCGCATCAACATCACCGCGCCTTCCAGCGAAATCACGAGTTCACGCAATCCGCCAAGCCCCGTATCGACGCCCGCGCGCTGCGCACTGCGAACGAGCGAAGTAAACTCGGCCGCGGCAACGTCGAGATTTGCATCCATGCCGGCTTCGCCAAGAACTTTCTCCACAGCGATGCCATCTGTTCCCATGATGAGCGCACCGAGGCTTCCCTCGGTGCGTTCAATAACGGCCTCCAGCATTTGCTTGAACATGTGGCCCTCCAATTACGGACGTTGACCGCTGAGAACGCCCGGTCTCGCCGTGTTCGTCCCGTTCGGACTATTCGGGAGCGGAGCGCTCAACAACTGCGGTTGAGTTGAAGGTGTCGTTGTCGGTTGCGACTGAGGCTGCTGTTGCAACTGTGTCGGCGTCGGCGTATTGCTCGGCGGGTTGCCAAGTGGAACCGGCTGAGGAATCGTGATCGAACGCTGACCGTTGGTAACTGTTCCCGCAGTCGGACGGCCCTGATAGTCAGGACGGTAGATGTGCGGCGTGATGAAGAAAAGAATTTCGCTGTTCTGACGCGTCGTAAGTTTTCTCTTGAAGAGGTTGCCGACGATCGGAATCGAAGCGAGTCCGGGCGTACGTTGTTGAGCTTCACCTTCCGTATCGGCGAGCACGCCGCCCATAACGGTCGTTCCACCATCCGGAACGAGGACTTCTGACTGCATGCGCTGTGTGTCGATGCCCGGGACGCCGCCGACGGCGATACCGGTGTTGAGCGTGTTGTTTTCAATTGTCACTCGGAGGACAACTGTTCCCGCATCGGTAATCTGCGGAGTGATCGAAAGACGCAACGGCACGGAGACGAAAGTCGTCGTCACGACGGCAGTGCCGCCGGCGGCTTGTGTCGTCTGTACCGGTATCTGTGAACCACTTTCAATCTGCGCGGGACGATTGTTCAAAGCGGTAACGCGCGGTGTCGCAACGGTCTTCGCCTGGCCTCGAGATTCAGCGAGGGTGATCAGCGCGCTGATCTGGGCGCTGCCAATCAATCCGGTCGTCAGACCAATCACGGTGCTCGCTGCCGCGGCAGCCATCGAATTGGTTGGCACCGGAGTGCCGGTCAAACCGCCGAAGACACCAAACGGATTTGGACCAGACGTTGGGCCTGAGGCTCCTGAGCCGGAGCCTGAACCCGAGCCCGATCCCCCACCTCCACTGCCGCTTCCCGAACCAGTGCCACTGGATGGAAGAGTACCGATGTTAGCCAAACCACCGCGACCGAGGTTCACGACACCGGCGGAAAGCTGCACGCCGAGGTCGCGACTGAAGTTACGCTGCGCGATGACAATACGAGTTTCGATTTCAACCTGCGGTTCCGGCTGGTCCAGGATCGCAACTAACTGCCGGACTGCGTCGATGTTTTCTTTCACGTCCGTGATGATGAGCGTGTTGCTGCGCCCGTCAACTTCGATCGAGCCGCGCCGCGAAAGTCTGCGCGAGATGATCGGAAGCAACCCCTGATCGCCGCCGCCGCCCGTCGCGTCGCCGCCTGCGCCGCCGCTGAAACTGAGATTCGTCGAACCGCCGGAGAAAGCGCCCGTCGAACCTGCTGCCTGGGCCAACGTGCCCGAAGCACGCGCATAATTAAGCCGGATAAATTCGGTAACGAGCGGTGATGCATCCAGACGCGAATCGTTGATCACCTTCTGAGTTTCGGCTTCCTTGGCCAGCACGTCCGTAGTCGCAACGCGCAGAATGTTGCCGTTCACTTCGATACCCAGCCGGTTGGCTTTGAGCACCGCCTCGAGAGCGACATTCCAGGGCACGTCCTGAACGTTCACCGTCACGGGTACAGCCGTAACCGATGAGTCGATGACGAAGTTCACGCCATACTGTTCGGTGATGTAATTGAGGATGTCGCGAATGTCGGCATTGACAACGTTGAGGTTGATCGGCTCGCCGACAAATCCAGGTTGTCCATACTGACGTCCCTGCTCCGACTGCTTTTCAACGGAACGCGACAAACCCACCGGAGGCGTGGGCGCCGGCGTCGCCGCCGAAGTCTGCTGGGCGGGATTCTGGTCGTCTTTTAAGGCGACATCTGAATATTTTGTGGCAGCCAAAACACCTGTTGCCGAAAGGCAAACAAGCGACAGGACGAGCGTGGTCCTTGTAATGGCTGATCTGACTCGAGGCTGGAAAGACATCGTTCTCCCTCCTTAGGGGGATTCCCGGAACTTTGCCGCCACGCACTACGCTCGATTGCCGGGGCAACTAAAGCGCGCGCCGCACTAACACGGCAGTGTCCTCGGGATTGTCAAAATGGCGCCGGTGTTTCGGAGTTGAAAACACCAGCGCGGGTCAGCGGTCCGGTCACGAAAACCAGACCAAATTATTCCGGCTGCGCAGTGGCAACTGCGGCGGGCGTGGCCATCGGGTTTACCTGGTTGGGCTGTCTCAACGGCTTGTATTCGACTGATCGTTCGCGGCGACCATTTGTAAATACCGTCTCGCGTCGACACACCAGACGGTTGTCTTCAATCGCCACCAACTGGCCGTCAAAGAAAGGCTCGCCAGGATAGATGACATAGGTAAGTTTGATCGGAGTGGCTTCAACGATGGCGGCATAACCTCTCGGTGAGCGAGAGATGCCGATCACTTGAATTTCACTGAGAAGCAGAGCAGTGGTGGGCTTCGGAGCGGGCATACGCGCGTTCATAGCGGCGGCTTTCTGCGCCTTGTAGTTGTTGATGCGCTCCTGGATCGAGGGGATCGGCGCCTGGCCTGCGATCTTCTTTACTGTCGGTACAGGTGGCTCATACTTTCTGAACGGATCGCGGCCGCCGTTGCTGGAAGGTTTTGTCGCCGCGGGTTTCTGCGGCTCAGTTTCCTGGGCCACGACGTCCATCGCAAAACCACTGGCGACGACGATCGCTGCGCTAAGCACGAAACTCGTCAACCGGACTCTCGATGTTTCTTTGACTTGCATCATCATCTTCGCTTTCTTGAGTGAGTTTGCCTGCCGGACCTCTAAGTTACTTTGCCGGTTGTGGGGCTGGAGTTGCAGGAGCGGGCACTGCGCCGCCGGCTGCGGGTTTTGCATTAGCCGCCGGCGTTTGGGTCTGGAGACGCTCCGAAGAAACGTAATAAGCCGTCAGATCAAAGCGAGCATCGACCGTCTTCGTGAGCGACTGTTTTTCCAACTGCTTCAATTCGAAATTCGTGATCGAAACAATTCGCTGGTAGTGGGCCAACTGCTCGAAGAAAGCTCGCAGTCCGGCGAAGCCGCTGGTGACTGTTACCTCGATCTTCTTGCCGCTGTAGTTGTCCTGCTGCAAATCTTCTTTCGGAGCAAACCGGGTGAGCACCAGGCCATTGCCACGCGCACGATCCTGAATGCCCTGCAGGACCATCGTCAGCTCGCGTTGTTCCGGCAGCAGAGCTTTCAACTCGGCATACTCTTCTTCACGTGCTTTGTACGCAGCTTTGAAGTTGTTGAGGTTCTGCTGAACGATCTGAGCCTGAGCATTGCGCGGTCGCAGTTGCGCGATCTCGTCTTCCATCGTCTTAATTTCTTTGCGTGTGCCGCTGGTCACGAAATACCAGAAGCCCGCATACAAAGCGCCGCCGACCGCGAGAAACGCGACCAGTCGCAGGTACCATGGAAGAGTTGGGAGCTTGCCGAATTTCATCTGTTTGTCCCTTCAGTTAGGGTGCTTTTCAAATCCAGTAGCCGGTGCCGTGGAGTTTCTCTACTTTTTCATCGCGACCTGGCCGGCCGCGACTGCCGCAGGTTGTGACTCCTGCTCTTTTTTGCCGAAAGTAGCCTTCACCGTGAAGAGCACGACTTCGGGCTTCACGACTGTTGCATCGTTTGCCGCAGGCGTTGTGGTTCCCACTATCGCCGCTTGCTTCGCGGCTTCGCGTTGCGTCTCGATATTGAGGTTGCTAAAGAGCCCGTTGGAGAACTCGAGACTCTGGCCAAACTTCGTCACCGCATACTCGTTTGGCGACTCGCCTTTGATCGTCAGTTCCCCTTCTTTGTTCTCAATGCTGGTCAGATAGAGACCCGGAACCGCATCAAAACGCGCTTTGATTTCCTGCAACACCGCGCCTGGTCCCTGCTGTGATTCACGCAACTTCTTGATCGCATCGATGCGTGCCTGGACCTCTTTCGACTTCTTCTCCAGTTCCATCTGTTCTTTCTGAATCGCGAGCATCTGCTGGTTGATGCGCTTCTGATTATCGAGTTCCTTCTGCGCCGCCGTGCGGGCCATGTTTGAACTCACATAGTCGTAACCCATTCCCAACGCCATCAGACCAAAGACCGTGAGCGCGAGCAGCAACGTCTGGATTCGCGGGCTGGAGACTTTGTCTTCAACAAGCGCGACTCCCTGGGGCCGGTCAGTTACCGACTCGAGCAGGTTTATCTTAATCATGCCTCAACTCCTCTCAGGGCGAGACCAACCGCAACTGCCATCTCCGGCACTATCTCTCGCATGTAGTCGGGATCAAACTTTCGTGCATCCACTTCGATCTGCCGGAACGGATCAAACATCTCGACCGGAATCTCGAATCGATGTGACAGAAACTCCGGCAATCCGGGAAGCTTCGAGCCTCCACCGGCCAGTAATATCTTTTGAATCGCAGCGTCGCTCTCCTGCGCGGTGGCGCGGTAGAAATCAAAAGTCTTCTTGACTTCGAGTGCGAGGATGTCAGACACAGTTTCGATAATCGGCTGGATGGGTCTCGGCTCGATGCCTTCAGGTAAAGCCATGCCGCGCTTCACACCTTCAGCTTGTTCGAAGCTGACGCCGAGCTCTTTCTGAAGCAGACTCGTGTATTGGCTGCCGCCCACTGAAGCATCTCTCGCGAAGATCGAACGCGTGCCGTTCAGAATGTTGATATTCATCGTGGCTGCACCGACGTTCAGGAGGGCAACGATCTCGCCCACTCGGGGCTGGTAATTAACTTCGTAACAGTTCTGGAGCGCGAACGCGTCGACGTCGATGATGACGGGCTGCTTGCCCGCGAGCTGGATTGCCTGCTTGACGTTGGCGATCTTGTCGCTCTTGCACGCGGCCATGAGAACGTGGAGCGTCTCCGACAACTTGCTGGTCAATTCGTAGTCGAGATTCACGTCGCCGATGTCGAAAGGGATGTGCTCTTCGGCGTGCCAACTAAACGACTCCTGCAACTCTTCCTGGCTCATCTGCGGGAGGACGATGTTTTTTACGATCACCGAGTGACCACTGACTCCGGCGGCCACACGGTTCGTACGGATCTGATGTTCGCTGAAGATGTGTGAGATCACGTTGGAGACGTTGTTGAGCTCCATGATCTGACCATCGACGATCGTATCGGTCTGGAGGTTCTCGAATCCCAGATTGAGAAGCTGCAGGCTGGCGCCTTTCTTACCAAGCTCAACTGCTTTAACGGCGCTCGAGCCGATGTCGAGGCCGACGAGGTTCTTTTTTCCGGAGCCTTTTTTGAACATGATTAATTGGTCCTCATAACAGCAGTTCGCAATTTGCTTTGCCGGCGCAATCGCAGGCGTGCTTTTCGCGCCCGTGGCAATTGCCGTCTCAGGAGTTTGGAGTTGAGAGATTCAGTCGTTTGTTTCAAGACAGCAGTCCGTTTATCAGTCGGGTTCATGGGCATGGCACCAGCATCGGCAGGGAGATACGCGGCGGGCGTCAACAGAAAACTGTTGGAGAAGTCTGCGGCGGCAGGGATGAAGCTCATTCGGAAACCCAGCCAAGTTGGTTACTCCCAACTTCTGTAGGCTTTGCGACCTCCGCTCACGCGAAGTGTGCCTTTATCGTGCTCCAAAAGATTCGCGGGACGATCCGCTGTTGATGAACCGGGTGGGCACCCGGCGGACGGCGTACACCGTCAACGTGTGTGAGAGTACAGTATTGGCCCAAAGCATGTCAATCGGTATTTTTCATCGTTTAACTTTAGGCATTGCTTAAGTTAGCGGGCAAAATAGAGGGATTAAGGCCCGGATTTCTGGAAGAAAACGCGGCTTGTTCCAGTTTGCGCAGGTGGCTAAGAAGCGTCGTTTTGGGTTTTTACTTTCGCCGTTTTTGCGGGTATTCCGACGACGATGTGATGAGGATCGACATCGCGGGTTACAACTGCGCTCGTGCCGATTAGGGCGTTATCACCAATCTGACTTCCCGCCAAAACTGTCGCCTGGTATGTGATCCGGACACCGTTACCGATGCGGGTTTCGGGTGTGAGCACTTTGTGGATGTCGTAAATGTCGTGAGTGTGGGAGTAGATGTTTGCGTAATCGGAGATCGAAACGTCGTTGCCGATGTCGATTCCGCCGCGATCGTCCAGCAACACATAGCGGTGAACTACCACATTGTTTCCGAACGAAAGGTTGTAGCCAAACGACCATTCGACAAAGTGCCAGCATTTGAAATTGTCGCCGACACTGCGAAAGATCAGCGGCGCCAGCATCCTGCGAAGGCGATGTCCGAGCAGCGCGTTCTGACCGAGTGGGGAGCGATCGAACATCTGCCACAGCCAGATCATCGGCTTGCGCTCGGCATAGAGTTTCGTGTCTATGTCGCTGTAGTACTCGGGTTCGGTAGTGATGTTGCGTGGATCGAAGGTGTGGACAACGGCGCGCGCGGCCAGGCTTAGATTTTCTCGATCCGGTTGCGCGGCTCCATAGTAGATCTCAAACAGAGTGTCGCGGACCACTTCGTTGGGATCTCTTTTGCCGTCTGTTAGAGACTTTTGTAACTCGGACAGAAAACCGTCGTAGTCCTGCTCTGCCAGGGCCTGTGCCGACAATTCACGATAGGTCATAGGTTGGTATCCAAGCGCGCCAAATTAACACAAGGTGCGGGTCGCAGCAATTATAAAGAGTTTTTCGGCACCGGCGCTGCCTTGGAGTGCGGCGGCCTGGCGCCGCTTTGTTATCAATCGAGCGTGATCGTGGCCAAAGCGGCGCCAGGCCGCCGCACTCCAAAGAGTCGCCCTCTTTGCGAGTTCGCGGGAGAAAAGCTAGCATTCGCGCGATGAAGTTTTTACGCCCCCTTCTCGCCCTGCTTTTCATCGCAGTCTTAATTGGAGCCGTGTGGCTTTGGTGGACCTTTCCCCGTCGAGTGGACATGGCCGACTATGCTCCGGCTGACGCGATCGTTTACGTTGAATTCAACGACCTGCGAGAAGTGGCCCACGCAATTCAAAACAGCGACGTCTGGCGCGCGGCGACGCCAGTCACCCACAGTAAAACAGTTTCGCAGAATCGGCTTCTCAACGGCGCGGCGCGTGCGGGTATCGGACCGCTCGAAGCGGTTCTGTTCGCGCGCGCGCAGGTGGCTCTGGTTGTTGTCGGTCTCAACACTTCCGAAGAGGCCGACACGTTGAAAGTCAGGCCGGAAGTCGCGATCGTGGCGGAAACTCACACGTCGAGCTGGCGCACAAAACCTGCCGCGGTTGAGGCCGTCAAACGTCTGGCCGATTTTGCTTACGGAGCTTCCATGTGCATGGAGCGCAGCGCGGATGCCGATTACGTCGAGTGCTCAGTTGCCGGCGGTGATCGAAAGATAATTGGCGCCGTTGATAATTCTCTCGTCGTGATCGGCAATACGGATAATGCGGTGCGAAGTTGTCTCGAGGTGCGCCGCGGTGTACGCCCGAGTCTGCGCACTGATCCGGAGTTGCTCAAAGTGCGGTCCAACGTGACCGGGGAGAAGAGTCTCGCCTTTGGTTATATCTCGCCGGCAAACTCGGCGAAACTTTTTTCCTGGGTGGCCCCGTTAATGATGGGCAAAGCTCCGGGTGATCAGCAGTTGGAGCAATTGCTTGCGCTAAGCGCCGGCAAGATTCTGCGCGGCGTTGCGTGGACGGCGAGTTCATCGCGTGGCGGAATTGAGGATCGTTTTCTCTTTTCACTGGAGCCCGGCGTCGTGACGCGTCTGCAACCGGCATTTGAAACGGCCGAGCGTGACGAGAGTTTTTGGAAGCTTGTGCCGGAAGGTTTTCAGTCGCTCACGATCTATCGCAACAAGGCGCCGGGGACGGCATGGAGTTCACTCGATTCGGCAGTTGCACTCAAACTCGATGCGCTGCCCGCGGTGTTGTTTGGTTCCCTTTTGCGATCCAGTCTGTCTGTCTACGGGATCAGCGATCCGAAAGAGGCGCTAGCCACGCTTACTCCGCCGTTACTGACGTTGAAACCATCACCGGTGGCTGAGGGTTCGATCCTCGTGGCGCGTGTCAACGATGAAGCGCGGCTGAGACGATCGCTGGTCCAGGAAGTCTTTAAAGATAATAGTGGTCAGATTCTGGAGGGATTGAATGCCAGTCCCAATCTGGAGAAGGAGTTTACGGCAGTCTTTGCGGACGGTTATGTACTCATGGGAAAGACTGAGAACATGCAAGCCGGTCTGGCGGCTTTGCGGAACCGTGTGAACGAGAACGGTGGGTTGAAACAGTCGGCGGAAGGCAGCTCGGCACCGATCGTCACGTTTGCGAATGACGAGGCGCGAGTAAACAACTTCATCTCGACCTTGCTCAAGCTTCAGGGACGGCAACTCTCGAGTGAGGAGAGTACAACGCTGCAGAATACTGTCCGAAGCTCGAGTTTTACTTCCACTGAAACACGCTTGAATGCGTTTGGCATCGAGCGAACCACGCGCTCGGCGTTTGGGCAGTTCGGCACGTTGGTGTCGCTGCTGCAAACGGATAGCTCCGCTCGTTAATCTTCATGACTCTTTTACTGGGCACTCGCAATCCGGGGAAAGTAAAAGAGATCACGGCTATCCTCGAAGACTCCGGCTGGGCTTTTCTCTCACTCCAGGAGTTCAAAGATATCGATGAAGCACCGGAGACGGGCGACACGTTTGCTGCGAACGCGATCGAGAAGGCACGATTCTACGCCGTGGCAACTGGACTCGTGGCGTTAGCTGATGACTCCGGATTAGAAGTCGAAGCACTCGCTGGAGCTCCCGGCGTCTTCTCTGCTCGTTATGCTGGTCACGACGCGTCGGACGCCGATCGGCGGGAACGGCTGCTGTCGGAGTTGGCGAACACAGGCGACGTAAACCGCCGAGCGCGCTTTGTTTCTGTGGTGGCGATCGTGGATGCGGGTGGAGTAGTGCTGAATGTTGCGGAAGGAATCTGCGGAGGAAGAATTACCCCAGAGCCAAGAGGCACGGGTGGTTTTGGCTACGATCCGCTTTTTATTCCTGACGGTTTCGATCAAACCTTCGCTGAGCTTTCCGACGTTATCAAAAACCAAATCAGCCACCGCGCCGTAGCGTTGCGTCACACTAAAGCGTTCCTCTTGTCATATCGCTTCTGATTCCTGTAAGTCATCCCTACTTGCGTATCTTGAACGTGCCTCTTAGAATGCGTCATCTTCGGGGCGTAGCACAGCCTGGTAGTGCGCTCGGTTTGGGACCGAGAGGTCGGAGGTTCGAATCCTCTCGCCCCGACCAATAATCTCAATAGTTTACGGCTGCCATCACTGGCGGCCGTATTTCACTTGTGGCCGGCAGGTACTCGACAGATGTTAGGAACCATCGTAATCGACGGGATCGATCGAGTCCCTCACGATTTCGTCAGCAAACGCTATTTGCGGCGGATCTGGATGTTGCCTCCACCTAGCATCTGCTCGCCTGAGTTATAGCCGTCCATGAGTAACCAGTACGTATCTTGACCCCTGCCTGGTCCGCCCAAGTCCTGCACGTTGATTCTAAAATTGAACGCACCCGATCCGTCGATCGTCGCCTGGCCAAAGATGCTTGCCCGAGTCGATCCGTCGCAAACAATCGCCAGCACGTTGATCGAGTGCATGTTCAGGCGTTGCACTGGTCCATGGTCCTGGTAGACCTGCTGTCCCTGCGTCTCTCCGCTCTCGTTCGCTTTCGCGTTGCCCCCAAAACTGGCACGGTCGCCATTCGCCGCGATGATCCAGCCGCCGTTAGTGATCTCGCAGCCGGCAGTGGTTATCGGGCAGGACCCAGGTTTTCTCAGCCACGCCGCTCGGCTCGCCGGGATCCTGCACGTTGTTGTTATTAGTATCCGCAAACGCCGTGATTGTGTCTGCACCGGGCAGCGGTGGACCAACGTAGCAGAAGGTGGCCTCTCCATTGGCACCAGTCGTTGCCGAACCGCTGGTGTCGACTGAGCCACATCACCTGGAAGCGAACTACTACATTAGCGACAGGGTTTCCTGACGCGTCCTGCACGGTGGCGGTAACACAGTGCTGTGAATCGACCGTGTTCGTGGCCGTGGGCGGGTTCAAGGTTAGTGTCGCTGGAACACCGCTGGTTGTGCTGAGCTTCGCCACGAAAGCGTCAATGGACGAGGCGCCGTTATGCGTGGTGTCGAACGCGCCAACAGTCGTCGGAAAGTCGGGCGATGAAGTGACGCCCGTTACGTAAGCACTGCCAAAGGTGTCCACGGCAATGCCAAACGCGAGATCGTCACTACTGCCGCCGAGGAAAGTGGAGTAGACGAGCGGCGCCGAACCGGACGGGTTGAGCTTCGTCACGAAGACGTCAGCGGCGCCGTTATACGTCGTGTCGAAGGCGTCAACAGTCGTCGGAAAGTCGGGCGAACAAGTGAAGCCCGTTACATAAGCACTGCCGGAGGTGTCCACGGCAATGCCACGTCCGGTGTCAATATCACTGCCGCCGAGGAAAGTGGAGTAGACGAGCGGCGCCGAACCGGACGGGTTGAGCTTCGTCACGAAGACGTCAGCACTTCGCCGTTGTACGTGGTGTCGAAGGCGCCAACAGTCGTCGGAAAGTCGGGCGATGCAGTGCTCGCCTGTTACGTAAGCACTGCCGGAGGTGTCCACGGCAATGCCAGTCCCGAAGTCAGTACTAGTGCCGCCGAGGAAAGTGGAGTAGACGAGCGCCGAGCCGGACAGGTTGAGCTTCGTCACGAAAGCGTCAATCCTCACGAAGCCGTCAATGGCGCCGTTATGCGTGGCGTCGAAGGCGCCAACAGTCGTCGGAAAGTTCGATCGAGAAAGTGAAGCCCGTTACGTAAGCACTGCCGGAGCTGTCCAGGGCAATGGCACGTCCGAAGTCACTACTAATGCCGCCGAGGAAAGTGGAGTAGACGAGCGCCGAGCCGGACGGGTTGAGCTTCGTCACGAAGACATCAATTTCGCCGTTGAACGTCGTGTCGAAGGCGCCGACAGTCGTCGGAAAGTCGGACGAGAAAGTCTGGCCCGTTACGTAAGCACTGCCGGAGGTGTCCAGGGCAATGTCATTGCCTTCGTCCAAACTAACGCCCCCGAGGAAAGTGGAGTAGACGAGCGCCGAGCCGGACGGGTTAAGCTTCGTCACGAAGACGTCAAAGGATGCCGTTATGCGTGGTGTCGAAGGCGCCAATCGTCGTCGGAAAGTTGGACGAAATACTGATGCCCGTCACGTACGCGCTGCCGGAGGTGTCCACGGCAATGCCGAATCCGAAGTCACTACTGCCGCCGCCGAGGAAAGTGGAGTAGACGAGCGCCGAGCCGGCCGGGTTGAGCTTCGTGACGAAAGCGTCTTGATTGCCGTTGTGCGTGGTGTCGAAGGCGCCGACAGTCGTCGGGAAGTCGGACGGAATCAATTGCTGATACGCCTGTCACATATGCATTCCCTGAGGCGTCCACGGTTATATCCCGCCCTTGGTCGTTTCGAACTACCGCCGAGGAAAGTGGAGTAAACGAGCACCGGATCAATCACCAGCGGCCTGCTCGCATCATAGTCCGCTAATTGAAAACCTACCGTATTCCTGTCTTTGAGTTTGTAGCTGCCGGCGACTTCATGCCGCACGCCATCCACCTCCTGGTAGATCAAAGGCTTCCGCTGTCGGATCTCGCCGCCACGCGTGTGCAGCACCAGTTCGCCCTGAGCATCAACTTTCAGTTGGTCGGCGCCCTCGAAGCTAAGGGCAATGATGTCCGGATCAGTGCCGGGGTGGACCACGAAGTCATACTCCAGTTGCCGCTGGTTGCCGTAATAAACGAGGTCCACTCCGGGATACAAGTTCTGGTAAGCGACTTTGGCGTAGGTCGAAATTCCAGTGCGCCACTGTCTCGGATCATTACCGATGAGGTAATTGACTTTGCCAGGGAGTTCCTCCTGCGCAGCCACACGCGGCTTCGCTTCGCTACCGACGAATTTCATGCGCAGCACGGCGGCGGCTGACTCGTGGTCCTTCCGCCCATCGGCCGTCATGGGCGACGCCGAAGCCGCGCGCAAGGCCAGCACTGCCTCGCGCGGCGTTAAGAACAACGTGTAGCCACTACCGCGCGAAATGAAATCTACCTGAGGATCGGTCTGGCCGAGGTTAGCCTCAAAGCTCAATGGTAGTTGGCCATACGCCTCGTTGAGCCGCGCCTTCGTGGCAGCATCTGCCTGGGCCGTGGCCTCGTGCGAAGTCTGCATAACCATCCGGCAGCTGACGGCCGATGACTTGCCGACTGTGATCGGCTCCACGTTGCGGCGCCCCAAGCTGACGCAATTAGCAGGAGACCAAGACACAGAAAGGACTTCCTTGAAGTCCACCCCGAAAGTAGCGTTTCATTGTCATCTCCGTCCTTTCTACAGGTAACTATTCCAAGGGCAAAGTCGCACGGAACGCCGATGCCACATCTCCAGGGGTAAGTTCAAGCGGGACAACTGGGGCGAGAGGGGACAGACAAAACCACACCTTGTTCGGCGCGCTATTCGCCGTCTTCAAAGACACGCTTGCTGAAAAACGTTCGCGAGTCTTTCTGAAAACGCCAGGATTTTAGTTTCTCGTGTGCGAATGTCGTCTGGGTCAGTTCCGCACAGAGTTCTCAACGTTATTACTGCTGACCCGTGATATCGAAGCAGACACAGAATCCCTAAAACAGGTTCTGTTGGAGACGTCTTCAAGATGTTTCGTGATCAGCGGGAGTCAGTTTATTAATCAGTCGCAGATAGGTCAAGTATTCGAAATGGACTCACCAAATCCACCTGTAAGAATATTCGTTACCTGAGTAGCTTTGCCAAAAAGCGGTTGTGAACTGGTTTCTCTGTGGCAGAACCGAGTGGTCCCGAACAGTCATCTTCGACAACTTCAATTTGGCGGTTCCGGCTAAACACCTCCTCCCTTAGCAGACTTCCTTGAATGACCGGCGTCAAAGTATTCATGAAACGAATTCTGATCAGAGCGGTATTTGCCGTAATGGCATGCGCGCTTGGGATTGCTTCCGCTGCCATTTGGACCAAGTCGCCGACTAAGATTTCCGATCCAACACCATCAGGTGATTGTGCGCCTCGATATGATGAGAATGTAATCGCCAGGACCCTCAGAGAGAATGACGATCCGCAGTGGTTTAGCGCTTTTCAGGAGCTTCCCCTCTATGCCCTGCCTGATTGTGTCGACGAAGCGTATTCGCTGGAGTGGATTCCCTCGTTTCATGAGCCGGTTTTAGTGCAAGTATGGCGTGCGGGAGACCGGGCGTTTATGGTTGCGAAGCAACTGGATAGCAAGGGCTGGTCTAAACTTGGAAAGGTGAAACAAGCCAACAGTCGTCCCCTGACCAATTTTGAGTGGCGCGACTTTACGGATTTGCTGAACCGAAAGTCTTATTGGGAGCTTGCTTCGACAACCGATGAGCCAAGTCATCAGGATGGGGCAGTCTGGTTAATTAATGGTCTACAATCAAGAAAGTTTCATTGGGTAAGAAGACGGCTCCCCGATGAGGACTATGCAGAAGTCTGTAAGCACTTGATAAGACTCTCGGGCCTCGAGACTGCGCACGCGTTGTATCTTCCACTCATTGATTCTACAAATCTCGCCCCCACCATCTCGTTGAAGACACTCTTCGAACACGGCGTCTACGAATCACGCCGAGTCCACTGAGTCCCGCGCCGAGTAAGATTAAGGTGGCTGGTTCAGGGACGGGTTCGGGTTGTGATCCGATGACCGTGACAGTAAAGAATGCCGGTGTGCTGATCACAACGGAGTTGCCCGACAACCCAACGATCGTATACGCAAGGGTGTAGGTCCCCGGCTGAGCCCAACTATCGATCGACACGGTGAACAAAGGGATGGTAGGAGTGGTTGATAACCCCGGCAAGAACAAGTTAAGCACTTCCGGTGGGTTCAACCCACCGCTGAATGGCCCTCCCACCACCGGCACAGTTGCGAGCCGTGATTCGATAAAAGTAAGAGTCGACAAATTCATGTTAGTGATAGTTCCACTAAACGACAGCACCGACCCGATGGAGCCACTCTGATTGGGGTTGCTGATAGTTATGGTGACGCCGTCGGCGTACGCCGTTGAAGTGAAAACCATGAAGAGAGCGACGGCAGCTAGCGACTTGAGAGCGCGACCTGGGATGGAAGACAAGTACTTCATGATCTACTCCTTACACGTAGAAAGTTTAGTTTTCAGGGGAGATCGCGGGGTAACGCGTTGCAGGGTCGGCTAAATATACGTCGCTCCACATTGTGTGTCAAAGAAGTAGGCGGAGGGCGACTTGATTCGCCAAAATTGTCGCCAATTTGTGGCCAGCGTAATAGCACGGATCTATAATGCGGCGATTGCTGGGGAGGTAAACGAGATGAAAACTTTCAAGGTCCTGATCCTCATCGTCCTTACATCTACGCTGACGTCCGTTGTGACCTACGCTCAAGGCGGATCGATGTCTGACGCCGACGCGACTTACGCGCTGAAAGGACCTGTTCGCAGCTTTAGGACGGAAGTCGCAACCTTTGCTCTGAAAGACGGCAACTACGTCGAAGGACCGAGAGTGGTGCAGATGGAAGCATTGTTCAATACGGACGGGAACCGAACCAATCTGTCTCTCTATAACGACCAGGGCATTCTGAGCCGGCGAATCGAGATGAAATTCGATGGTCGAAAAATGATTGAGTGCATCAACTATGACGGCGCCGGGAAAATGTGGTTACGGACCATCGACGTTTATGACAACGAAGGACGTATAAAGGAAGAGATCAATTACAACGGAGACGGATCGCAACGTTCAAAAACGATTTTCAAACGGAACGATCGAGGCCAACTGATCGAGTCAACTGAGTATAGCGCCGCTGGTGTCTTGCTCGAACAAATCAACAATAAGTACGAAGGCACCAAACTATACAGTTCCGAGCGAAAGCTCTACCAGCCGAATGGAACATTACGATCAACCGAGCTGTTCGTGACTCCAAACAGGAAAGACACTATCACTTATCGACCGGACGGCTCCGTTGCAAACAAAAGCGTCCGCACCGGTAAGGAGATCGCAGACTACAACGCAGACGGCTCGCTCCAGAAGGTCACAACCATTTCGGAACAGGGCAGGTTGCTGGACGAGTTAAACCTCAGCAAGAGCGAAGCGGCTACCAGGGAATCGCAGATTCCGGATCAAATAGACGCCCACGGCAACTGGACCCGGCAGACCAAATGGTTCGTAGAGGCGAATGGGTCGAGGCCATTGAAGGTCACGTATCGCGTTATTACCTACTATGGGAACTGAGCATCAAAGAGGCCAATCCTCAAAAAACCTAGTGAAATGCTGGTTTTGATGAAGACTTTGAGGCTTGAGTGTGATATATGAGTGTCCGGTTTGCAGTTCAATCTAGTTCTCGTTGGAGGTGTTACACCAGACTATGGCGACCAAAGCCGCACCAGGCAAGAAGCGCATGACTCAATCGGAAGTTATTAACCACTTCTCTGAATCCACAGGAATGAAGCGAGCACAGGTCAAGGAATTCTTCGAAGAATTGTCCACTCTCGCCGCCCGCGAAGTGAAATCAAACGGCGAATTTGTTCTCCCCGGTTTCGGAAAACTCGTGAAATCCGAACGAAAAGCCCGTGAGGGCCGCAATCCCGCAACCGGCGAAACCATCCAGATCCCCGCCAAGACCACCTTGAAATTTCGAGTTGGCAAAGGAATGAAAGATACCGTGCTTCCAAAAAAGTGAACGTCCGGCACTATTATTTTTCAGCATCGGCGCCGCCCCTATTACCTTTCAGGAACTTGGGCGGCGCCGTTGTCCATAGCAAACCCTCACCCTGTTTCGACCCGCAAAAAGCCCAGTAAAAATTTTTCTGGACGGCTCCTGTCCTCTTCAGTATAATTCAACGTTTCGCTGAACACCCCTGCGGCAATTCTTATTAGCCAACCTTTGTTTTTGGGGTTTTACCCTGAATCCAAAGCTTTGCCTTGGGGTCGGAGGCTGCATCCAAGGGGGTTGTTAAAGCATCTATAGTTCATACATTTGAGACTGGAAGATTCTTAGTGGAGGATAGAAGCAATCGTGACCTTTGATACACACTTGCCGTTAAACGAGCGGCTAATGCGAATCGATCATATTCAGGCGCGTCGTTATTCGAAACTGAACGGCGTCGCTCTCGAGATCGCTACAGAAGGTATCGTCAGACACTTGAAAGCGTGCGACCGAATGGACGTTAATCCGGAAACTTCGGCAGTGCGCGAGATTATCGACGATGCGCTGAATGGCCGTCGCGTGTTCGCTGAAACCAAGGAACATACCCGCGCGGCGTAACCGATTCTCGGGTAACTTTTACAAAGAGATCGCCCGTCGCGGCGATCTCTTTTTTATTGACCTTTTGCACGTTGAGGCGCGGTTGACATCAGACTTCGACGTGCTAACATGCCAAAGTTTTTTGAAATTGTGCTCCCGTAGCTCAGCGGATAGAGCATCTGCCTTGTTGGAGCCTTAATGGGGAATAAGTGCGGTCGGAACCCATTGAGTGGACGATCCTGTATGCGGGGACGCCCTGAGAGCCTCTGGTACTTTGATCGGTAAGTGGTCCAAGTAACAATCCATGAGGATTGGGTAATCCGCAGGAAACCCGTTGCGTTGCAATGGGGATCCTCAGAGACTATACGGGTCGGGACTGTGATGTCCAAGATATAGTCCAGCCAGCAACCCCAGCTTTGACGGGCGGTCAGGGAAAGCCTGATGCTGGAAGCTAAGCAGAGGGCCGCAGGTTCGAGTCCTGCCGGGGGCACCAGCACAACCGTATATGGCGGCTATAGTTCAGTAGGTTAGAACGCTTGATTGTGGATCAAGAGGTCGTGGGTTCGAGCCCCACTAGCCGCCCCAACCAAATTCCCTCACCCACATAGTTTTTACACCACGAGGAGATCGAATGCCTGAAGAGCAAAGAGTAGCTAACAATTCCCAAACGTATGTAGCAGACGCCGACACGTTTCAGTTTGAAACTCTGCAACAGGATAATGGCCAGGCGACGGTGATTCGGTTTCGACTCGAAGATCCGCAGTATCACGCAGGTGATGTGATCGTGGTACTAAGCGGAAGTGAGATCCACTTTCATGGAATGATTGGACAGCTCTCAGACGGCTGGGCCGTCGCGAGTGATCACCGTGGTTCGTTGTTAGCCGCCACAGTTCAGTAGCTATCTCACATAGCCTGAAGGCGACGTGACTCGCACACCCGGCGTCGAGGATTTGACTTCGATCCGGTGAAATCCTTTGCTCAGATGTGTTGACAGAAACGTTATCGCTGCCTGCTTCTGAAGCGAGATATCAAGCTCGCGGATGAACGGTTCGAAACTCACCGGCGCGCCCGTGCCTTGGAAGAAAGCAATCCCGCCCGTTTCGTTTGATAAGCGCAACAGCGAACTCTGTGCATTACTCACGAGTGACGGATTCGCCGCCGCAACCAACGTCGGCGCGTAGAATCCATAAATCGCTACGCCACGCCGCTGCGATTCATTAACCGCACGCTGTAAATCGATACTTTGCGTCGGCGAAGAAGAATCCACGCCACGGGAAATATCCAGACCATCCGAGACAAGCAATATCGCGCGACGCCCCAATGGCTGCGACTCAAACTTCTTCAACGCTTCGACAACTTCCACATACGGATTGTACGGGCCGGCACTCGCAAAACCGATCGGGGGCCGCAAAGCTCTTGCCGCCTTTTCCAGATCGTTCGTGAATCGCTGCCTTACCTGCAAACTGCCGGTTCGCAGGTAGCCCACCATGACTCTCGAACCTTTTGGCAAGCTCCTGACAAAGTCCGCGAGGGCTTTTATCTCGGTTCCTACCGATGGAACGAGATCTTCCTGGATCAAGAGTGCAAGCGTTATCGGCGAATTGGGTAGGAAACCGCGGACTGAAATGATGGTTTGAGGTTCGCCGTCTTCACTGATTGTGAGATCGACGTTTTGAAGCTCAGTCTCCTCTTTAACTCTGATCGTGACGGGTATGGTCATCGGCCGGCCGGGACGAGAAGTATTCGCACCATTGCCAGTTTGAGACTGGGCAAAAACAGACTGGCACGTCAGCGCAAAACCAATAATTAAGGATAGCTGCAAGAGAATCAGGCGGAGTCGGAGCGTCGTCATTGAATCTTCCTCTGTGTCTTGCGGGACATTATACAGACCGCCTGCTCAAATGGCTTTCGCTGAAACCCTTCGGCTGGCGGACACCTGCTTCATAAGCTAAGATCCCGTCAGAAAGATCGGAGCGTTTCCTTCGATGATGGAATTAAAAGGCAAACTTTCAAGTAAAGAGGCCACCACGGCGCGGGTTTTAAAACTTGCACCCTGGATTGCGCTGCTGGCCGCTTCGATCCCGGCTCCACTCGTTTTTCTTGTCCTTTTTCTAACAACGGCAACCACAGAATCGGCTGCGGTCTATTTACTGCTGGCCGGTGTTTCGCTGATATTCGGATTCGCGTTGGGACTCGTGATCGCCGCGTTTCTCCTCATGTATCGACGAAGATGGCTGTCAAATTTGCGGAACCGGTTAGCATCGGATGGAATCACGGCGAATGAGGTTGTATGGTTCCGATCAGAATTGACCTCCGCCGAACGCAAAGCCCTCGCCGAAATCGAAGCCGGTAACCCGCTTTTGGCCGACGCATATCTCGAGACACTCGCCAGCAGGCTCACGGCGTCGCGCATAATTTCAAGGTCAAAACGAGAGATGTTGCGCGTCGAGAGGCAATTGAACCGCGCCCGGACGCTGAGAACTCCTGAATCCGCCACTCTCCAGAAAGAGTTGACGGAGGATCGCGAACGGCTCGATCACGTGCGCCAACAGGCGGTCGATCACCTCGCCAAAGCCAAAACGCGGCTGCAGGTTATAGAAGCGACCGCGAGTAGAAAACTGAGCCAGGGCGAGACTGATCTGATGATGCAACGGCTGGGCAGCGCCCAGGATCAACTGCCGCTTGTACTCGAGATCGCCCAGTTGGAACAGCAGGCCTTAAGCGAAGCCAAAAAAGCGATCGAGACAAGCTAAGCCACAAAAGGCACACAAAGCACAACAGTTATGACGTGAACCAACTCCTGGTTTTTATCATTTGTGCTTTGTGTGCCTTTTTGTGGCTAACCGAGGGTGGTGAGTTTATAGACGCCTGGGGCCAACCTTTGAGCGAAACCCTCGTTAACCAGAGCCCAGTTCCCCAAACCAGCTTCAGGGTTTTTGAGGCCGGTAACACGCGCTAATTCCCCACGCAAAGTCATCCCCGCGCCAGTTAAATAGGATCGCGCAACCTCTCTCAAGGCATCTTCCCTTCGCACGTTCTGCTTGAGTTGCTCCGGAAACCGCGCCTCCGGAATTGACCAGATGTAGGTAAACGTCGGTTCGTACAAAACCTCAGTCGGGATGACTTTCAGCAACTTCTGTAACTGAGTCATCGCCTTGTCAAAGCGCGCGCGTTCCGAGATTCCACTCGCCTCACGCAGATCGCGCGTAGCCATTTCCCATTCCCTGCGCATGATCTTGAGAATCACCTGGGCGTCCGGGGAAAGTATAGTTTTTTCCATTCGCCGAGGAATTCCGAAGAGCGCGTTGAAATATGGAAGCAGACGGGGCGCAATGAACGTCGATCGGCCACGCAGCAGCTTTCCGTAAAAATAACGGCCACGGCGCATCACATCGTCCTTGATGGTCCACGCGAGCCGGCTCTCCGGATCCTTCTGCACGTTTCGAGGCATGTGCGCGTCTCGGCGACCACAAACCGCCACGTATAACGATGGGCCAGGCCGGCGCGAATCAGTCAGCGCTTCACAAAATCCCACCTCTTCAATGAAACGCTCGGCTGCATAAGCGTCTTCGACACGGTTCTCCGAATCGCGTCTCCACATCCGGTCGCGATGGACCTCGATCTCCTCCGGCAGCATGGGCGGATTCTATCAAAGTGATGTGCCGGGGCAGTCAATCTGAGCAATCGGTCACGCTCGGAAGCCGTGGTCCTATTTTGAGCAATTCACTTAAGCCGCTGCAGCACAAGCACATAGGCCATCTTCACGCATGTGGCACAGTCCCTGCACTGTGGGTTCCGCCGGTTTGTTGTCAGGACCGGGGCAACTCAAAGTTACGGAGATGATAAAGGTGATATTGATGCACAGAACAAAACGCTTCCTGGTACTGGCCTTACTGATGAGCCTCACGGTAGGACCGACCTTGTTTGGCGCAAACGTACTGACAAGCGTTTACGCCAATGGCAAGGGTTCATCGCAGGGCAACAAGAACCCGGACCAAAAGCCGAACAAAGTAGCCTCAGACCTCAGCGACCTGCTCTCGAGCAAGAGCGGCGACAGCACGGTGAAAGTAATTCTCCAGCTCAACCAGAAACCAAGCGGTCAACTCAATGCTTTACTCGCAGCCAACGGCGTCAAAATTAGAAAACATTTCAACAACCTCAACTCTTTTGCCCTCGAATTACCCGGCCGCATGGTTGCTGCTCTCGCAAACTTTCCGGAAGTTGCTTTCGTCTCTGTTGACAGCCAGGTCATGACACTCGGCGGTCACATCGCACACACTTCAGGCACCGATAACGTTCGCTCGATGAGCACAGACGGCGCCCTCGATGGAAGTGGAATCGGAATCGCGATCGTCGACTCCGGCATTTACGCCGCGCACACATCCTTTACCGATGCCCAAACCGGCCAGTCACGAATTGTCGTGAATCTGGACTTTACGGGCGAAGGCCGCACGGATGATCCGTATGGTCACGGAACCCACGTCGCGGCAGCAGCGGCCGGCAGCGGAATCGTTTCAAAGGGTGAATACATCGGTATCGCACCGCGCGCAAGTATTCTCAACCTGCGTGTTTTGAATTCAAAAGGCACCGGCTCAGTCTCGAACGTTCTCGCTGCCTTCAACTGGTTGATGACAAACGCAGCCACGTACAACGTTCGTGTAGTTAATCTCAGCATCGGTATGCCGGCGGTCAACTCTTACAAGTTCGACCCACTCTGCGTTGCAGCACGCGCGCTCGTTGACCGTGGAGTCGTCGTCGTAGCCGCTGCCGGTAATAACGGCAAGAACACCGCGGGTGAGAAGGTGTATGGCCAGGTTCATTCACCCGGTAACGAGCCCTCGGCGATCACAGTCGGCGCGGTCGATACCCGCGGAACCGATCAGCGCCACGACGATAGCGTCGCCACCTACAGTTCACGTGGTCCGACGCGCAGTTTTTGGACTGACGTCAACGGCGTCAACCACTATGACAATTTAATCAAACCGGAAATTTCAGCCCCAGGTAACAAGACGATTTTTGCCCAATCGCCTAATAACTACCTGGTAACACAGAGTCCATCGCTTGACGTCAGAGTCAGCAACAGCCCAACTCGCAAACAGATGATGCTCAGCGGAACCTCAATGGCCACGCCACTCGTTGCGGGTGCAGCAGCTCTTTTACTTGAAGCCAACCCAACTCTTACCCCCAATCTCGTTAAGACTTTGTTGATGTACACGGCCCAGCAGCTTCCCAACCAGAACATGTTTGAGCAGGGAGCGGGCCAACTGAACGTCGACGGTGCAACTCGCCTCGCAAGACTCGTTCGCACGGATCTCAACAGCTCGACCACGCTCGGCACTTCGCTACTGACTGGCCCCGCGCCGGCACCGCAAACAAGCATCACCACCACAAACGGCGTTTCGACTTTTCCGTGGTCGCAGGGTGCAATTGTGGGCCACACTTACGCGACCGGCACCGCGCTCATCAATCTGTATCAGAGGGTTTACGCGAGAGGCGTGCTGCTTGGTGACGGTGTGCTGCTGGGAGACGGCGTTCTGATCGGCGATGGTGTTCTCATCGGCGACGGCGTGCTTATCGGCGACGGCGTTTTGATCGGCGACGCCACCATGTTTTCAAGTGGCGTGCTGATTGGCGACAGTATTTTAACGAGCAACGGCACGACGCTCGGCGACGGTCAATCGTTCCTCTCTCTCATTCAACTCCTCGGAAACGGCGTGCTCATCGGCGATGGCGTCCTGATCGGCGACGGCGTGTTGATTGGCGACGGCGTTCTCATCGGCGATGGCGTGCTCATCGGCGATGCGATCCTCGTGGCCTTCAACGCCCTGACAAATGGCGACGCCACTGATTCGATGTCGATCGTGCCCGACGACTACACTGACTATCTGGGTTACTAAACATTACAGTCCAGGCAGAACCCCATAGCTAAAAGGTAGACCATGTTGCAAATGAGCACCGCACAGAGAGTAAAACCAAGTGAGTTGACGCCGGCTTTCGAGTCGATTCAGGTCGAGCGCCTGGCGAACGAAGATGAGTCGGAAGTTCTTCAGTTCCTTTCTCAACGCCCTATTCACACCGTGGCAATGATGAGCCTGATTCGCGACAACGGGATCGTCAGCCAGTTCAATCGCGGCACCTTTTACGGGTGTCGCGACCTGAACGGCGGGCTCGAAGGAGTGGCCCTCGTGGGTCATGCAACGCTGATGGAAACGGTTTCGGATCGAGCGCTCGCCGCTCTCGCGCAAGTCGCGCGCGAGTGTCCAAACACACACATGATCATGGGCGAAAAGGATCGCGTCGCGGACTTCTGGAGTCATTACTCCGACGCTGGTCGTCGCCATCGTCTCGCTTGCCGCGAGTGGTTGTTTGAATTTAGCCGTCCAGCCGGAGACCGCGAACAGGTTCAGAACCTGAGACCTGCAAGGGTGGATGAGATCTGTCTCGTGATGCCTATCCAGGCCGAGCTCGCGTTCGCTGAAAGCGGAATCAATCCCCTCCAGGTGGACCCGAAGGGTTTTCACGAGCGTTGCCTGCGACGTATCGAACAGGGAAGAACGTGGGTGGTTGTTGAGAACGGCGCTTTGGTTTTCAAAGCGGACGTTATCTCAAAGACACCCGAGGTCATCTATCTCGAAGGCATCTGGCTGCGCGAAGATCGCCGCCATCAGAACGTCGGCACGCGCTTGATGTCAGAGCTGATGCGCCGGCTGCGTAAAGACACGAAATCCATTTGTCTATTAGTAAACGAAACCAACGAGTGGGCCCAGGGCTTCTATCGAAAAGTGTGGTTTTAACTTCAGGGCCACTTACGAAACCATCTTCCTTCCGCGGAAGGAGCAAGTGCAAAACTGATGGATCTCCGACCCCCGATCTGTCCCGGTAACGGGATAATCTGACCCTCACGCTTAAGTCCTATAGGTCACCCTGGCGCCATGGGAAATAAATTCTTCGGGCCATTCCTCTGGGTAATAACTGCATGCGGGCTCCTCGCGTTTCTCTCTTCCTGTTCACGTCTCGACTTTGCCCAGTTTGATTCACGCTTCGCGGTGCTGGTCGGCATGGCTTTGCTGCTGACTTCCCAGGTCACGATTCCGATCCCGCGCTTCAGTTCACAGATTTCGGTTTCCGATACATTCGTTTTCCTGGTCCTGCTACTTTATGGAGGCGCCGCCGCGGTTGTCGTCGGCGCAATGGAAGCATTTCTGTCATCACTGCGTTTCAGCCGCCGTCCACGAATAGTCGTCTTCAACTGGGCCTCTGCCGCAGTTTCCATATTCATAACCACCAGCGTGCTGGAGCTTATCTTCGGCAGCGTCGTCACGCTGCGAACGAATCCCCTCACCGCTACCTTCGTCGCCGCCATCTGCACGATGGCGCTCACGCATTACGCTTCGAATTCAGGGCTCGTGGCTATCGGCGCCGCACTCAAAACCGATCAACCAATCTGGCAAACGTGGCGCAAACATTATCTTTGGACTTCGATCACATACTTCGCGGGCGCCTGCGCTGCCGGAGTTATTGCCGCACTGGTCTATTTCATCGGCGTCTACGCCTTTGTGATCACGCTCCCGATTATCGCCATCATCTTCCTGACCTATCGCACATATCTCCGCAACGTCGAGACTTCCGCAGCCCAGGCCGCACAGGCTGAAAAACACGTCAAGGAACTTTCACATTACATCGCTGAACAGGAACGCATTCGCGAACAGTTTTCCCAAATGGAAAAACTGTCCGCACTCGGCGAACTTGCTTCGGGTGTTGCACACGACTTCAACAACACACTCGCCGGCATTCTCGGTCGCGCGCAACTGCTTCAACGCACCGACGATCCCGAGAAAATCAAACGCGGTCTCGACATCATCATCAAGACCGCCGAAGACGGCGCGAAGACAGTGAAACGAATTCAGGACTTTGCGCGTCAGCGTCGAGATCACGATTTCGAACTGGTCTCGGTCGATCAAATCCTGATGGACGCCGGTGAAATCACGCGACCTCGCTGGAAGAACTGCGCGGAAGCCTCAAACATCCACATCACGCTCGATTTACAAATCGGCTCCAACGCGTTTGTGATGGGCGACGATTCGGAGTTGCGCGAAGTTCTCGTGAACATGGTCTTCAACGCCATCGACGCAATGCCGGAAGGCGGAACACTCTCGTTAACAACTCGCACGGTTGATGGATCGGTGATCATCAAGATCGTCGATACAGGTGTTGGGATGTATCCCGAAGTTCGTTCACGCATCTTCGATCCTTTCTTTACAACGAAGGGCAAGGCAGGATTGGGACTCGGCCTGGCGGTGAGTTTCGGCATTATCAGGCGGCACGGCGGCAACATTGAAGTCGAGTCGCAATATGGAAACGGAACGGAGTTTCGCATCACGCTCCCACTGGCGAAGGTCGCGGAAAAAAGTGTCAGGGAAATCGAATCCACCTCTCCCGCACAACTCGCCTCAGCCATCGCGACAACACGTGCCGAGCGACCGCGAACCAGATTGCTCGTCGTCGACGACGAACACTTCGTCAGAGACTTACTGGGAGACATTCTGGAAGGTGAAAACTGCGACGTCTATTTGGCTGAAGACGGCAGCAAAGGGCTTTCATTTTTCAGAGAGATTGAATTTGACGGCGTGTTCACGGACGTCGGTATGCCGGGGATGAGCGGCTGGGAACTGGCCCGCGAGATCCGCCTGATCAATAAGCAGATTCCAATCGCGGTGATTACCGGCTGGGGCGAGGCGGTCGGCTCACACGAACAGAAAGCGGCCGGCGTCGACTGGATAATCGCGAAGCCGTTCACCGCTGACCGGATCGCCGAGCTGGTCCATGAAATCGGCGCTCGTTCGACCCGTCCAAAATCAGTTTCTATCGTTGCCGCTTAACCGCCGCAGTTAACCACCTCAGTTAACCACTGGCCCGTCTTTCTCTCATCGCGCGTCTCACGCTCTCCTCCACCACCTCGAGCCGAAACGGCTTCAACAAGTAGTCAAAAGCTCCGAGGCTGATCAGGCTTTGGGCCTGTTCCTGATCGCTGAGTCCCGAAATCACGATCACGGGCGTGCCCGGATGTAATCGCAGCACTCTCTGGAGCAACTCCATTCCACTCAAACCCGGCATTGAGATGTCAGTCAACACCACATCAAACGATTGTGCTGCCAACCTCGCCAGCGCCTCTTCCGCAGTTTGGGCCGTCTGACACGAGTAATCCGTGGATAACAGCTCACAAAGCGTATCGCGGATTACATCGTCGTCATCGACGACCAGGATCTCTGCCATAATGGTCCTCCACTCGACCAAAGGGCGTCTCCTGGGCGAAACGAAAACGAGACTTTACCTTCAGAAAACTTTTATTTGTTGTGAGGTCCAACAACTGACCTCGCAAATCATAACATGCCCTCGCGTCGTGGAGCGTGTGTTATTCTTTTCGCGATGTCGACAACCGGCGTGAAAGCAACTGTGCGGTTCGTAACTGACGACTTGTTCCTCGGCATTACGCCTTCGGGACACGCGCTGCCTCTCGATACCGACAAAGAACGATCGTCAGCGCCTTCGCCGGTCGAGCTTTTGCTTGTGGCTCTTGGATCCTGCACCGCGACAGACGTCGCCGGCATCCTCGCAAAAAAGCGGCAACACGTGACGAGTTACATCGTCGAAGTTTCCGGCAAACGTCGTGACGAACATCCACGCAGTTTCACTTCGATGAACGTGCATCACATCATTACCGGCAAGTCGATCTCGCCCAAAGCGGTGGCGCATGCAATCGAACTCTCCGAAACAAAATATTGCAGTGTCGCCGCTACCCTGCGACCGGCAGTAGAAATCCAAACCACTTTCGAGATCATCGAAGAGCCGAGAGATTAACCCCGGGAGTAAGAATTAGCAGTGTTCAAGAACGTTCCAGCTTTTGTTTTGAGTCTCATCTGCGCGGTCATCGCCGCGGCCGAAATTCCATCGACAAACGTCACCGCCAAACAAGCAGCGAGCGAGACCACCCTCGCCGCCGTGAGGCGCAGCGATGCCGCCGATCGCGACGCACAGGGAAAACTGCGAAAACTAACGCCTGCGGAGCACATGCGTCGCGCCGCCGTGTACCTGAGTGTCCGCGCCTTCGCGGAAGCACGCGCCCATTGGCAAACGCTGATCGACAACTACCCGCAGGACGCGCGCGTTCCCGAAGCACTGCTGGGCATCGGACGTTCCTATTTTCTCGGCAAGGTTTACGAAAACGGATACGCCGTCTTTAATCAGTTGGTGCAGGACTATGGTCCAACAAAGGAAGGACGCGAGGCCTTGAACTTCAGCGCCGCTTCCCTGTTGCGCATGGGACGGTTTGCTGAATCGGCGGCACGTTATGCCGAGTATGTGAACCGGTTTCCGAACGGCGAGCGTATCGACACTGCTCACCTGAACGTCATCGACACGCTGCGTGAAGCAAACAAATCCGCGGAGGCGCTTCAATGGGTCACACGCACCCGACAAAAATTTGCCGGCTCGGCGACGGAAACAAACGCCATCTTTGCGTCACTCCGTTTCTACATCGCCGAGGACGACTGGTCCAATGCTGTTCGCACGGCGGATGAGTTGTTATCGAAGCGTCCGTACGCAAAGGCCGTACTCACCTCCACGTCGGAGGTGTTGTACCTGAAGGCATTTAGTCTGGAACAGGCGGGCAGGAAGGACGAGGCATTCAACGCGTACCTCGCCGTTCCGGATAGTATCGATTCGTATTACGGATGGCTGGCGAGCCAGCGATTGACGAAGCTCGCCGGATCATCGCGCGCCGAGGTTGTGGGCAAACGTGAGGAACGAGTCAACAGCGGCATTGCATCTGTTGCGAATCAGTATCCCGCGCCGTATCGACAAGCCATTCTGAGCGCCGCCAAAGCACGCAAACTCGACCCGCGTTTTATTCTCGCGCTGATCAAACAGGAGAGTGTTTTCAAGCCACTGGCCAAGTCACCCGCGGGCGCGCGTGGTCTGCTTCAGTTGACGATGGATGCCGCGCAAAAATACGCGCCGGCGGCGGGGTTCAACTCGGTGCGTGAGAGCCAGCTTTATCAACCCGAGACTTCAATCATCGTGGGCGCCGAATATATCGAACACCTGGGCACGCTCTTTCCGGGAATGCTCGAGCCGATCGCGGCTTCTTATAACGGCGGTGAAGACAACGTCGCGCGCTGGCTGCAACGCGCGAAGCGACAGGACCCGGGCGTGTTCACTTCCGAAGTTGGGTTCGAGGAGACAAAGGGTTACGTGCAGAAGGTAATGGCCAACTACCGTGTCTACCGCGCACTCTACACAGCCGACCTAATCCGCCGTTAGATTTTCCTCGCAAAGACGCAAACGGCGCAAAGAAGATTAAGTTTTCCTTTGCGCCTTTGCGAGGAAAGCTCTTTACGGCTCGGGACTGAACCCGCGCGCGTCTTCACGCGAGTGTCTCGGAACAACACCCAACCGGAGCAGCGCCGAGTAAAACTCATACCTCAACGTCACTTCCGCCGCCGCTCTCGAGTCAAGCTCCATGTTTACCCAGTGCACGTCGTGATGCACGGACCGTCCAATACCCGTGGCCGCATAGTCGTCATCGCGTCTTGGCGGCGGCATTGGGGCACCACTGCCTGACGAGGATTGTCCGGTTCCGGACTTCGATGCCGGCGCCTCCTGCGCTCGACTGGTCCGCTCGTCGCGAGTAATCGGATAGGGCGGCGTAATCGGCGTGATGCGACGTCTTTCACGAAAAAAGACCGCGGAGATCACACCGAGATTGGCCGTCTGACCCAGCTTGGCTCCGTATGAATCTCGCTCGTTGGTGAAATAGAAGTGCCGCGCTCTCTCGGAAGACATCTGCCAGCCGCTGATTGTTATCGTCTGATACGGCTCGATCACCCATTTGCTCGCATTCCATGCGGACGTGTGACGCGCATCGATCGTGTTGAGTCCATCCACGGAGAGCGCAACCGCCACGCGATCCGGCGACGAGTTTCTCAACCGCAACTGGTACTCGGCACCGTGAAGAGCTTCGACGTAGGTCTTGCCCTTTGCGTGATACTCGGTAACAGGCCGGCCGTTTACGAGAACCTCGATCTGAAAGCTGGGGTAGATCGGCCGTCGTGTGGATGCAATACGATCCGAAGTCGAATCCTGCACTCGAGCCGCGGCGGCGCGGCGTATGAGAATAACGGTTCCGGTGCCGATGATCATTGCCCAAAGAAATACAGCGACACCGAGCAACAGGCGCATTCGATTCATGGATATTTCTCCTGCACGACGAATTCCAATCAATCAGAAGAACGCCTTCGATACGACTTCTTGCACCATCTTTGTACGTTCGTCGCCCTGGACTGAAAAAGCCGAATGGCCCGCATATTGCTGAGTTAGGCTCCTTGTGCGGCCGGGTGGCAGGGGGATATTGTGTTTAATGGTCCCTTTTCGGTTGAGTAAAACTGACGGGAAGGCTACAATTGCGCGCCACTCCGGGGATGAAATACCGACAATTATAGTCTTAACCACTAAGTGAGGCTCGAGAGAAACTCATGGAGTATGCCCTAACTGCAACCAAGACCGAGGCACGCGCGGGATCTTATTACGACCGGATCGCACGTTTCTACGACCTGACCTTCAAGGTCAACGGTTACGGACGCTCTTTGGATCAGTACTTTGCCAACTATCCGCTGCCGATCTCGCGCGGCGCACGCATCCTCGATGCAGGATGCGGAACGGGCCTGCTGACGCTCGCCCTCCTGCGTGCGATTCGGTTTCCGGTTTCGATAACGGCATTGGACCTGTCTTCGACTTCAGTTGCGGCCGCTCGTAAATCGCTTTATTACAGCTCAGGCCGTAAACGCGACGTGACGTTTACACAGGGGAACCTGCTGTGTCTGCCGTTCGCCGACGAGTCGCTGGATTTGGTGGTGACGGCTGGAGCGCTGGAGTATGTCCCGCTGGCTGATGGGTTAACGGAGCTTGCGCGGGTGATTGCGCCGGGTGGTCACCTGCTCCACTTACCGGTACATCCGGGGTTGGCGGGTGTGTTTCTCGAGATACTGTTTCGTTTCAAGAGTCATCCGCCGCGCGAAGTTATAGATAAGACGGAACGGCACTTCCGGATTGTTCATCAGTATCGCTTCAAACCACAAGAGGCGATTGGGTGGAGTAAGACGGCGATCCTGGCGCAGAAGGTCTGAGTATTTTCCATTTATCATTTTCCATTTGCCATTTGCCATTGCGGTGTCCCTGCGGAGCCCAATGACAAATGACAAATGGAAAATGATAAATGGAAAATAGTCACTTCGCCGGTACAATCCGCATAATCCGATCATCATCTTCCGCTGGCTTTCCTCGTCCATCGCGGTTCGACGTCGAAAAATACAAATACCCATCAGGCCCTTCGGCCACCTCCCGAATACGTCCATAGGTTTTCAAGAGGTTTTCCTGACCCGTAACGCGACGCCCGTCAAGCGTCACGCGCACCAGCATCTCGCCGCGCAGACACCCTAAGAAAAAATTTCCCTTGAACCGCGGGAATACCGAGCCGCGATAAAACGCTCCGCTCGCCGGCGCACACGCGGGTGTGTACTCCAGCAACGGCGACTCGAGCCCCGCGCGCGACTCCTTGTGATGAACGATGGGCCAACCGTAGTTCTTGCCCTTCTCAACTATGTTCACTTCGTCGCCGCCGCCCGGCCCGTCAAACCCGCTTGGTCCATGTTCCGTCTGAAACATCAGGTTCGACTCAGGCTGCCAGTCCATACCCTGCGCATTGCGATGACCAATCGACCAGATCTCCGGTTTTGCGTTCTGCTGGCCCACGAACGGATTGTCCTGAGGAACGGAACCATCGTCATTCAGGCGCAACGTTTTTCCGGCGAGCGAGTCGAGCTTTTGCGCGAGCTCACGACGCGTGGCATCTCCGGTGGTGACGTACAATTTGCCGTCCGGCCCAAAACGAATGCGACAACCCGCGTGATACTGCGCCGCGGGCAGATTTTCGATAATCACCGTTCGATCGACCAGACCTTCCGGAGTCTCGCGATAACGCACGACACGAACAAGCACGCCGCCTTTCGAGTAGGCGTACGAAAGATAAAGAAAGCGGTTGCTGTTGAACTGCGGATGCAGTGCGACACTCATCAGGCCGCTTTCACCAGACTCCTCAACGTCGTCGACGACGAAGAGGGGCTTCGGATTCAGCGTTCCCTTTTCGATTACTCGCACACGCCCGGGTCGTTCGGTAAAGATCAGGCGACCGTCAGGCGTCCAAACGATGGACCACGGCACTTCAAGTCCACCGGCGACTTTCTCAACCTTGAAATTCGTATTCGCCTGGGCCGAACTCTCAACTTCGCCGGCGCCCCGCCCGGCGGGCGGCTGGCTGCAGGCGACACACACGGCGAGGAGGAGAGAAAATAAGAGAAAGTGTTTCATTTTGTGCTTTGTACTTTGTGCTTTGTACGGGTGTTATTTTCCATTTGTCATTTTCCATTTACCATTTGTCATTTGGAGCGCGGAGGCGTCCTATAAATGAAAAATGGGAAATGGCAAATGACAAATGGAAAATAACTACTCAGTGTTGAATATACTCATGCAGCAGCTTCAGCTCATCTCCCTGCTCGCCGAGTTCAACACGGAGCAGGTCGCGTATCGAGAGCATGCCTACCCAGCGTTCACCATCGACAACCGGAAGATGTCGACTTCCGATCAACTCCATGCGTTCGAGGGCCTGGTGGGGTGTCTCATCACATTGAATCACAGCGCGCAGTTCGCTCGTCACGTCTCCCACTTTGACTGTATGCGGATCGCGCTGCGCCACGACGATGCGATTAAGAACGTCGCGCTCGGAAAACACGCCGAGCAACTTTCCGCCCTCATCAATTACGCAGACAGCGCCGATGTTTCGCTCGGCCATAAACTGCGCCGCTTCCTGTACCGTGGCTGATGCTTTGGTCGAGTAAGGCTCACGGTTACGGATCACGTCCCGGATCAGCATACGCTCTCGCCTCCTGATTCTTTGGCTGTGGGGTGGGGGTATTATAGAGAATGAAGCGGCTGCTGTCTCTATTTAACTAAACAAACTCGCCTGCGCGGTCGGTCTGCGAAAAGTCGTGCCGGTGGGAGTCTGGCGCGCTCGTTTCTTATTGAAACCGAGTCGCTCGCAGTGGATCTTGAAAAGACGTTCGGTGGCCGCCCAGTATTCGCCTTTGCCGCGCATGCGTTCGCCAAAGACGCTCGAATTCAATTTACCGCCGCGCGCTTCGCGAATTCTGTTCATTACCCGATCCGCTTTGGTGGGAAGTTTGGCGCGCAAACGTTCCTCGAAATAAGGCGCGACGTTGCCGGGCAGACGCAACATGTTGATAAAAGCATGTTCGGCGCCGGCTTCTTTTGCGCGCTTCAACAAGACAGGAATATCCGTTGATAGACCAGGAATCACCGGTGCGATACCGATGCCAACCGAGATCCCTGCAGCAGCAAGTGCTTCCATCGCATGAAATCGCGCTTCCGGAAGTGGCGCATACGGCTCCACCGCACGCGCGACTTCAACATCCGTGAAAGGTATCGTAAAGAAAACTCCCAGACTCGCGTTGCGAGATAATTCCTGAAGAACGTCGATGTCTCGGCGTATCAGCGCCGACTTTGTAATAACGCCGATCGGCTGCTGAAACTCCGCGCAGACTTCCAAACATCGTCGCGTGAGTTTGTAGTTTGCTTCGAGCGGGATATAGGGATCGGACGTGAACGAGAAAACGATCTCGGCGCCTTTCCATGAAGGCTTCATCAACTCTTTTCGCAGCAGCTCCGGCGCATTGACCTTGGCGATGATCTTGCGATCGAAGTCGGTGCCGGCGCCGTAACCGAGATATTCGTGCGTGGGCCGGCTGAAGCAATAGGTGCAGCCATGTACACACCCGCGATAACAGTTGACCGTGTAATCAAAGCCGACGTCGGGACTATCGTTGTGAGTGATGATGTGGCGCGTCTCTGTCTCTTCAAAGACTTCGAGTTTGGCTTCGGGCGGTTCGCCAATCCACTCAACGGAATGAGTCAGCCACGGGTTCGGAGGATTCTCTACGTACTGCATAACGGATCCAAATAAAGCACAATTATCAAGCTGATTTCTGATTACTTATTTTGTGTTTTTTGTGCCTCTTCGTGGCTATGTCTCTGTTTGATTCACGGCCATTGACTCTACGGCGGCGAAAGAGAGAAACACCTGCTGGCCGGGTGTTCCTGACGTCTCGCCCAGACAAACATAGTCGTTTGTGACTTCTACAATTCGGCCCGCATAAAGTCCGCCCGAGATCGTTTTCACGTCAACCACTTCTCCTTTGAAGCGGCGAAAAAGATTTTCTATGTGTTGTCCAGCCATGGTCACACCGTTTCCTTCCAGGTCACAAAAAAGAAGCGATACTTATCCGGGTCTTCAAGCGTGATGAAACGACCTCCCCAGCCTTCGTCGACCGGAGGCCGCACGTCTGCTCCTTTTGCAGCCAGCTTTTCATAGAACTGATCGACGTCTTCGACACCGATGAAGAAGTGAACGCCGCGTCCTCTGCGAAGCATCGTTTCGAGATGCTCGGCGAGCGTGATTCTCAAGTCACCGCCACGAAGTTTCGCCATCGGAGGCTCCGAGCCGGCGTTGAACGACTCGATTTCCATTCCCAGCACGCCGTCATAAAAAGCCACCGACTCTTCAAGACTATTGACCTCGAGAAACAGCAGGTCCAAACCCCGGATCATCCGATTCCTCACGCCTCACAAAGTCATAACCAAATAAAGTCCGTAACAACCGCTAACAATCGCCATCCAAAAACCGAGTTCCTGAAGTTTAGTATGACGCTTCCACGGGTTTGTGACCGGTAGCGACGCGTTGACCGCAACCATTGCGCTGCGCGCGAGCATCACGCCGAATCCGAGCACCAGAACCGCCAGAATAGCGAGCGGCCAGAGAAACCAGATCCACTGAAACCGCACCAGCAACAGCAGGAAAACACCCGCGATCAGACAAAGCAAAGCGCTCAAACAGTGGCCAAGAACGCCAACGTCCTGCGCCGTGGGCGCCGTTACCGGAGCAAAGCCGCGCGTACCCGCAGCACGACGCGGCCTCCGCGCGTCGTAAGAACTGCGCAAACCTTTGTCTTTAAGAACGCCATAAGCTTCGTTCAAAGATTTCATCCGCTCTTCACTGCCACCTCGATCCGGATGATGTTTCGCGGCCTGTCGTTTGTACTGCCGCTCAATCTCGCTCTGGGACGCCTCCTTGTCGACGCCCAAAACGCCGTAGTAGTCTTTGTTCGAATCGAACTGGCTCATCGCGAATTGCCTGATTCTAGAGAGGTCGTTTTCTTTTGGCAATCAAAGTGCGAGTCACGGAATCCATGGCCGGAGGATGCTTTTGCTGAAGTGTGAGAATCTCTCGAAGGAGTACGCCACTCCTGCCGGACCGTTGCAGATCGTTGCCGATGTTTCACTCTCGTTACCGCCCGGCTCCGCGGTCTCAATCATGGGACCATCCGGCAGCGGCAAGAGTACGCTGCTCTACATGATCGGCGCACTCGAACCACCGTCGAGCGGCACTGTCACTCTCAAGGGACAAAATCCTTTCCTGCTAAACGCAAAACAGCTCGCCGCGTTTCGTAACCAGCAGATCGGGTTTGTGTTTCAGGACCACTGCCTCCTCCCGCAATGTTCCGTTCTGGAAAACGTGCTGACGCCGACAATCATCTCCAACACGAACGGTGAACCGTCGCAGCGTGCCGGCGAACTGCTCAAACAAGTCGGGCTCGCCGAACGCCTGGACCATCGTCCGGCGCAACTCTCCGGCGGCGAAAAGCAACGCGTGGCCCTGGCGCGTGCGTTGATAATGAAACCGCAACTCCTGTTGTGCGATGAACCAACCGGAAATCTCGATCAGAAATCGGCGGAAGTCGTGGCGGATATGTTGCTCGAAATTCACCGGCAGGCAGAAACGATTCTGATCGTGGTAACACACAGCAACGAACTCGCATCCCGTTTTCCCCAACGTTTTGAACTAAGAAATCAGCATCTCGAATCCGTCTGATGCAAACTACTCAACTCTTAAAACGCAGTCTTGCTCACTACTGGCAAACGAATCTCGTCGTGGTGCTCGGCGTTGCCATTGCCGTTTCCGTGCTCGCGGGGGCGTTGCTGATCGGCGAATCGGTGCGCGGCAGCTTGCGGGATCTTTCGTCTCAACGACTCGGACGGACCGACGATCTGATCTCGTCGGCGACGTTCTTTCGCGAGCAACTCGCGGCAGATCTGGAGCAGCGTGGACAGTTTGTTGCCAATGGTATCGGCTTCACCTACCCGCTGATCGCGCTCGAAGGAGTTGTTGTGCACGAGCCGAGCAAGCGCCGGGCGGGGGACGTGAAAGTCTATGGCGTGACCGATCGGTTCTGGCAGTTCAACGGAGTCGCCGGTGTGACGGCGCCGCAAAATCGAGACGTGTTGTTGAGTCAGAGTCTCGCGACTGAACTCGGAAGTGGCTTAGGTGATTCTTTATTGCTGCGACTCGAGAAGCCTTCGGACATTCCCGTCGAGTCGTTACATGGACGCAAAGAAGATCCGGGTAAGACTATTCGACTCAACGTGAACGGTGCGCTCGGAGGAGAGTCGCTGGGTGAGTTTTCTCTGCAACCGCAGCATGGTGCGGTGCGCGCCGTATTTGTGTCGCTCAGTTTTCTCCAGCAGGAGCTGGAACAGCGCGAGCGCGTCAACACGATTCTCGTAGCAAAGTTTCCGGAGAGTGAGACAGGCGATCGGCCGAAACTTATCGGCGAGCTAGTGAAAAACAAGACAACACTCGAAGATCTCGGGATTCAGGCAAGCAACATCAGCAGCCGGCCATTCATCAGGATCGAGAGCAGCAGCAAACTCATTAACGATCACGTAACTACGGCAGCCCGCGAAGCCGCAGACGCGCTTTCGTTGCGAACCGTCCCGGTCCTGTCGTACCTCGCAAACAGCATCAATGCCGGTGATCGCTCGATCCCGTATTCACTCGTAACTGCTCTGGACGACGAGACACTTGCAAGGATTGCAAAAGCGGCGCAGCAGTCGACGCAGTATCCGCCGATCATTTTGAACGAGTGGGCCGCGCGAGATCTCAACGTGCAGCCCGGTGACACAGTCTCACTCGAATATTATATCTGGCTCGAGAATGGACGCCTCGAAACAAAGAAAGGCGATTTTCACCTCTCGGCAGTGACACCGATCGCCGGGCTCGCGGCAGATCGCGATCTGGTTCCGGCGTATCCCGGGATCACTCAATCGGAAAATCTTTCGGACTGGGATCCGCCTTTTCCCATCGATCTCGAGCGAGTGCGAAAAGAGGATGAAGACTACTGGCACCAGTATCGCACCACGCCAAAAGCATTCATTCCGCTTGCCGCGGCGCAAAATCTCTGGCAGTCGCGATTCGGCAAACTCACGTCAATCCGTGTGGAGACGTCCGGGAATGAAGTGACAGCGGAACTCTTCAACAATTACCGTGAAAGGTTGCGAAAGGCCCTGGACCCGGCGCTGATGGGTATTCAGGTTGTTCCCGTGCGCGAGCAGGGTCAGGCAGCTTCGCGCGGCGCCACCGACTTCGGTGAATACTTTCTCTACTTCAGTTTCTTTCTCGTCGTGTCGGCGCTCATGCTCACGACACTCTTCTTTAAACTCGGAATCGAGCAGCGCGCGCGTGAGATCGGCACACTTCAAGCGCTCGGTTTTTCCGACACGCGTATTCGAAAATTGTTTCTCGCCGAAGGAACGTTGCTGGCCGGAGTGGGAAGCCTACTCGGACTGGCGGGAGCAATCGCGTACGCGGCGTTGCTGATGTATGGCTTGAGAACCTGGTGGGTTGGCGCAGTTGGAACTACCGCGTTGACTCTGCATATCTCCTGGTTATGGTTGTTGATTGGCGCTGCGGGGGGAATTCTCTCGGCTGTTATTTGCATCTTCTTTACGTTGAGAAGACTGGGACGTTCTTCGACGCGAAGCCTGCTTGCAGGATCGTTAGCGCCAGAAGGATCTCCTCGCAAAGGCGCAAAGGCGCAAAGAAAATCTCTCCTTGGCGCCTTTGCGCCTTTGCGAGGAACTCTCCCTGGAATCGCTTTCACACTCATTGGCCTGTTGTTGCTCATTGCGGGCTCCTCTGAATTTATTCCGCAGACAGCGGCATTCTTCGGCGGCGGTGTCGTGCTCCTTGTTGCCGGAATTTCTTTTCTCTCGACCTGGCTGCGACGCAGGGAACGCAAAGCAATCCGCGGCGCCGGCTGGTGGTCCATCGCACGACTCGGCTTTCGAAACGCCACGTATCGACCTGGACGAACAGTTCTCTGCATCACGCTGATCGCCGCCGCCGCATTCATCATCGTCGCGGTCGATTCTTTCCGCCGTTCCGGCGCTGCTGCTGGGGATAAAAAGTCGGGCACGGGCGGTTTCCCGCTCGTCGCCGAATCGCTGTTGCCCCTCGTCCACGACGCAAACACGCCTGAAGGTCGCGAGTCTCTGAACCTGACCGGGACAAACGACGATGCGAATTTGAAAGATGTGCGTCTCGTGAATTTCCGTGTTCGGCCCGGCGACGATACGAGCTGCCTCAATCTCTACCAACCTCGCAATCCGAAGATCGTTGCGCCGCCGGAAAGTTTCATCCGGGAAAATCGTTTCACCTTTCAGAATTCTTTGGCGGCAAGCAACGAAGAGAAAGAAAATCCCTGGCTGCTTCTGAATCGCCAACTTGAAAACGGCGTGGTGCCGGTTATCGGCGATGCAAACTCTTTGACTTACGTGCTCCACCTCAAAGTCGGCGATGAGCTCGTCATAGATCACACCGGTGGACCACTGCGCCTGCGCGTCGTCGGTGCTTTATCTGACAGTGTTCTCCAGAGCGAGTTGTTGATGTCTGAACAAAACTTCCTGCGCCTGTTCCCTGAACAGGGAGGTTATCGACTGTTTTTAGTCGATGCTCCTTACGCACAGGCAGCAGCAGTATCAACTGCTCTGGAAGAACAACTATCCGACTTCGGTTTCGACGTCGTCTCGACCGAAGAACGGCTCGCAAATTTTCATCGCGTCGAAAACACTTATCTCTCGACATTTCAAATGCTCGGAGGGCTCGGTCTGGCTTTGGGCACGCTCGGAATGGCGGCGGTTTTATTGCGTAATGTCTTCGAACGACGGAAAGAACTAGCCCTGCTGCGTGCAGTGGGGTATAACTCTTCTCACTTCGCCGCCATGGTCATTACGGAAAACGTACTGATGCTATGCTGCGGCCTGGCAGTGGGTTTTGTCTGCGCTCTGCTCGCGATTGCACCCGTACTCTTCGAGCGCGGGGGACGGCTTCCAAACATTTCGCTTGGCCTGTTGTTGCTGGCAGTTCTGCTTTCGGGCGCAACCGCGTCGCTCGTGGCCACGCTGGCCGCTTTGCGCTCTCCCTTACTGCCGTCTTTGCGGGCGGAGTAAAAAGAAAGGATCGATGATGAGACGTAGCTCCCGGACATCAACGTTACTCACTTCCCTCCTCCTGTTCGTTGGATCTTTTGTCGAAGCTCGCGCTCAAACAGACTGGCCTCAGTGGGGAGGACCGAATCGCAACTGGGTTTCAACATCCAAAGGACTGGCCGCCACCTGGCCCGCAACCGGGCCACGCAAGCTCTGGTCACGTCCGCTCGGCGCGGGGCACTCCGCGATCATAACGAGCGGCAACACGCTCTACACGATGTACAGCGCAGGCCAGCAGGAAGTCGTGATTGCTCTTGCCGCGGACACCGGGAAAACTATCTGGGAACACAAGTACGACGCGCCACCCACCGGGCTAAATCTTGAATACGGCGCTGGACCACACTCCACACCGCTTTTGGTTGGCGATCTGCTCTACACAGTCGGCGCGACAGGCAAACTCTTAGCGCTGGATAAGAAAACCGGCAAAGTTGCCTGGTCTCAAGAGCTGTGGAAAGAGCACGGCGGCACCAGGATGGACCGCGGCTATTCCTGCAGTCCCATCGCTTATAAAAACACCGTCATCCTCATGCTCGGCGGCCCGGGACAAACGCTCATCGCATTCAATCAGAAGGATGGGACTGTAGCGTGGAAGAACCAGTCTCTTGACATGTCTCCGAGTTCGCCCATCATCATCAACGTTAACGACCAGGATCAACTGATTGCGTTTCTGGGCAAAGTCGTCGCCGGGATCGATCCCAACAACGGCAATCTGCTCTGGAGTCATCCTCACCCGACCGAGTGGGGACTGAACATCAGTATGCCCGTCTGGGGCAACGACAACCTGTTGTTTATCTCGTCTGCTTACAGCGGCGGCAGCCGTGTGTTGAAGCTGACGCAGAAAGACGGCAAGACAACGGCTGAAGAGCTCTGGTCTCACAAGCGCATGCGTCTTCATCACGGAACCGCCGTTCGGATTGGCGACTATATTTACGCATCGAGCGGCGACTTTGGACCAGCATTTTTCTCAGCGATAAACGTCAAGACAGGCGAGATGCCTTATCAGAATCGCGCGTTTTCGAAAACCAATTTTGTGCTCGCCGATGGAAAGCTAGTTATTCTGGACGAGGACGGCAATCTGGCGCTGGCGACCGCTTCTCCAACAGAACTGAAAGTAATTTCGAAGGCGAGTGTTTTGAAAAACCTCGCCTGGACCGCGCCGACACTCGTTGGAACAAAACTCTACATTCGCGACCGGCACACAATTACGGCACTTGATTTAAGTTAATCCACAGATTAGACCGATAACCGGAGGATTAGAAAAAAATGCGGAAACGAACTCTCGGAGTCGTGGCTGTTGTCCTGCTTTCCTTTGCTGCCGCGTACGCGGAAAACTGGCCGCAATGGCGCGGACCGGCGCTCAACGGCGTGAGTAACGAAAAGAACCTGCCTGTTAAATGGACCCCCGAAGAGAACGTAGCCTGGAAAGTCGCCCTCCCGGGCTCCAGTGGCTCCACGCCGATCATCTGGCGGGACCGCATTTTTCTGAACGTAGCGGAAGGCGACAATCTCGCACTCTGGTGCGTTGATAAAACTAAAGGCGAAGTGCTTTGGAAAAAACCGCTCGGCGCCGGGAACGTCAAAATGCGCAAGCACAACATGTCGTCGCCCTCGCCTGTGACGGATGGCAGAAACGTTTACGTGATGACCGGGACCGGCGTCCTCGCAGGCTACGACTTCAGCGGCAAAGAAGTATGGACCAGGGACATTCAAAAAGACTACGGGCAGTTTGGCTTGAACTGGGGTTACGCTTCGTCGCCGTTGCTGCATGAAGATTCGCTGTACGTGCAAGTGCTTCACGGCATGAAGACAGACGAACCGTCTTACGTGATGCGCATCGATAAGAAGAGCGGCAAGACTTTGTGGAAAGTTGATCGCCCCACGAGTGCGATTCGTGAGTCGCCCGATTCCTACACGACGCCGGCCCTCCTTCGTTACGGAAAGACAACCGAGATCGTCATCACCGGCGGCGATTGCGTGACAGGTCACGATCCGGCCACGGGCAAGGAACTCTGGCGCGCTAACGGTCTTAACCCTGAGAACAATCCGTTCTATCGCATCGTCGCTTCGCCGATCATTTTCAACGAGATCATCTACGTCCCGACACGCGTGAAACCGTTGCTTGCTCTGAAGGCGGGCGGGCGCGGCGACGTGACGAGTTCGCATGTTCTGTGGTCCACAGTCAATGGGCCTGACGTACCGACGCCTGTTACCGATGGGAAATATTTTTACGTTGTAAACGATCGCGGCATCATGTGGTGTCTCGACGCAAAGACGGGCGCGGAAGTTTATGCGCAACAACGCATCAAACCGGGCACCTACAGCGGTTCGCCGGTCCTCGCCGATGGGAAGATCTACGTCACGAGTGAAGACGGATTGACGACAGTGATCGCCGCCGGACCGAAGTTTGAAGTCCTCGCGGAGAATCCGTTGAACGACTACACGCTGAGTTCGCCTGCGATCTCAGATGGCAAGATATTCATCAGGACGGCACAACACCTTTATGCGATTGGCAAAAAATAAGCATCCACGGATTACGTGGAGTTTTTCTGTAGTCTTCGTAATCTGTGGATTGGTCAACAGTTCGTTCGCACAGCAGTCGCAACTCGGCAGCGTCGACTTTCCGACTTCCGGCTCAGAGAAAGCGCAGGCGCATTTCCTGCGCGGGCTCGCGGCGTTGCATTCGTTCTGGTACGAGGAAGCGCTCGAGGCTTTTCGCGAGTCGACGAAGGTCGAGCCTGACTTTGCGATGGGCTACTGGGGCGAAGTAATGGCCCACAATCATCCGCTTTGGTCCGAACAGGATATCGCAGCGGCCCGACTCGTCCTCGCTAAGATTAAAGAGACACCGAAGTTAACCGACCGCGAAAAAGCTTATCTTGCCGCGGTCAAAGTCTTGTACAGCGAAGCAGACAAACCCTCGCGTGATGCGGCGTACTCCGCGGCGATGGAGAAGATCTATCGCGCTTATCCCGACGATCTCGATGCTGCCGCCTTCTATTCCCTCTCACTTCTTGGGCTGGCAGGCGGTGACAAAGGCTATCGCCTGCAGGCGAAAGCCGGCGCGATCGCGCTTGAGGTGTATCAGAAGAGCCCTAATCATCCGGGCGCGGCTCATTACATCATTCACGCCTTCGACGATCCGGAGCACGCGATACTGGCCCTGCCCGCAGCACGTCGCTACGCGAGCATCGCACCCGAAGCTCATCACGCGCGTCACATGCCTTCGCACATTTTTCTGCAACTCGGAATGTGGCCGGAAGCCGCGGCGTCTAACGAGTCGGCGTGGGAAGCTTCAGACGCATGGATGAAGCGCAAGAATCTTCCAATCAGCGTTCGCGACTATCACAGCCTTCACTGGTTGCTTTACGTCTATCTGCAGCAGGGACGTTACAACCAGGCGGAGCAGTTATTGAATTTGATGAAGAAGGTGATGTCCGAATCGACTTACGACAACAAACTGCGACCGGGATATTACGAAAACAATTATGCCAACATGGCCGCGGCCTTCGTCGTCGAAACTGAGCGCTGGGACCTCGCGGCCACGCTGTTTCCTTCAACGAAACCGGGAGGGACAACTACAGAACAAACGACGATGGGAGGAGGAGGTCACGGCGGGCACGGCGCCACTTCCGCAACCGGCGCCGCGACTCTGCGCACGTCCTCAGTTAGTCTGACCCTTCCGTTTTTTGTTCGTGGTTTAGCGGCCGCAATTCGCGGTTCCGGCGATGCCGATCAAATCGCGGGACTACAAGCCGCCGGAGCAGACGCAAGCACGGGCCGTTCGTCAAATCTCATGATTCGACAACTCGAGATCTCGGCGCTGAGTGCGTCGATGAAGAACGATCACGCCAGGGCGATCGACTTAATGAAAAAGGCGACGGCGCTCGAGGAAGAGACAGGCGCGCCCTACGGTCCTCCAAATCTCGTCAAACCGACGCACGAACTTTTCGGAGAGATTTTGCTGCGGGCGGGAAAACCGGCGGAAGCGGCGGCGCAGTTTAAGACCGCCTTACTTCGTCAACCCAATCGCGCACGCTCATTATTGGGCGCAGCTCGTGCGGCAACCCAAAGCGGAAATCAGACTGCCGCACTCGCTGCGTATACCGCTTTACTCGATCAATGGAAACAAGCGGACGCTAACCTTCCGGAGTTACGCGAAGTTCGCGAGTATTTGAAATCCAAGTGATGAGGGCAAAAGCGGCGCCAGGCCGCCGCACTCCAAGGCGTCTCAAGGATTGGACGTCACCTTGGAGTGCGGCGGCCTGGCGCCGCTTTTTGATTTATCTACTTCTTCTCGCGAACGTCGTACGCGTAGATCGTATCCTGATCTCTCAGGTACAACCGGCCTCCAACGACAACCGGATGCGACCAGGTCGGCAATGATCCCTGCGCGATCCGGAACCGTCCCTTCTCCTTGTAACCAGCAGGAGTTGCTTCAACCAACCCGACCACGCCGTTCTCGCTGAAGCAATAGAGATGTCCGTCGGCATAGACAAGCGAGCCTTTACCCACACTCCGATCTTTCCACGCGATCTCACCCGTATCAAACTTCATCGCCGTTAGAATCGCGCTGGAAAAGCCGTAGAGGTGATCGCCAATCAACACCGAACTGCTGTGGTGATTGCGCATCTCTTTAGTGAAGTAGATCTCCTCCGCCTTGTTATCGGGCTTGATCTCAACTACACCGCCGCCGGTTCCGTAATCCGAAGAGATGAACACGCGGTTCGCTTTGACAATCGGCGTCGCGACATTCGCAACTCTGTTCGACGGCTTCGCATACTCCCAAAGTAAACGGCCATCGTTGACGTCGAGTCCCACGGCGCGTTCAGCGGTGAAGAACACAACTTGCATCTTGCCATTCAGTTCCACCGGAATTCCCGACGAATAACCGGCTTTATCGCTTTGGCTCTTCCAGATCACGGCGCCGTCCGCCTTGTTGAGCGCGACGATCGATGCACCTTGACCACCTGCGTTCACCACTACTTTGTTTCCGATAACAAGCGGCGATTCGCTAATGCCCCAGGTGATATTCGAGCCGCCAAAGTCTTTCAGAACGTTCTTCGACCAGACAATCTTGCCCGTGCGTGCTTCAAGAGCCGAAAGATCTCCATTGCCACCCAGGGCATAAACCCGATCGCCGTCGACTGTCGGCGTGCCTCTTGGACCGTCGCCACGATCGTTATGAAACGGCGCTGTGCCATGCGGTGTGGCCCAGGCTTCTTTGCCGGTGGAAACATCAAACGCGACGATAAACTCACGATCGCCACGCAATCCCATGGTGTATAGTCTGCCGCCGGACACGGAGAACGAAGAGTAGCCACGGCCCGCGCCCGCAGCCTTCCATACGAGCGCCGGACCATCTGCCGGCCACTGTTTGAGGAGCCCGGTCTCCTTTGAAATTCCGTCACGGTTTGGACCACGCCACTGCGGCCAGTTTGCCGCGGACTGGGCCATACCCTGTTGGACGAACATGAATAGAGCAACGATTGCAAGTAATACCCGCGTTGTTTTCATTCCGATCTCCTCGTGTAAAAGCGCTAAGGTTTGTAGGGAGACACGAAGAACTTCACGACTGTGGTTTGAAGTAGAGCACCAAACCACCGCCTAGAGCAGCCAGGACAAAACCGAGATAGAGCAACGGGTTCGGAGAAGTTTTTGGCGGATGCAGCCACATCGAGTAAAGCACGTTGACGAGTGGCGCCCCAGCGAATACAAGCGGCATCACGTAAGCGGGCACGCCGCCCGACCGGAACGCGTAAATGATGCAAACAGCACCTGCCGCACCCAACATGCCCGCGAGCGTCGCGCCCACCGAGCCCTTCATATTGAAGCCCGTGAGTTCACCCTGGTAAGAAAGTGTTACTACTGGAACCAGAACACCAATCAAAAAGTAAGCGACACCCACACACAACAAGGCGCGCATCGGATTGCCGAGCGCCACTTGCCCGCGATGCAAAGCAGGACCGTACAGCCCCCACGAGAGCGCCGCGCCAAGCGCAAAAAGGATCCAGAGCATTAGGACCTCCGAACTAACGTTGCGAATTGTAAAACGAGAACATGAAGCAGTTCCGGCAAAAAGCGCACAGGCCCATTGGATGCTTTGCGCCCTTGCGGAGTCAAAAGCTCATTCGACTGAAACTCAGAAAAGACTTTTCCCGTAATCTCTCCCAGTTCCGGCATTCTAACATCTGAGGCTTAGACATAGCAGCAAGTCATTTGTTAAGGTCTCGCAAAACACGCAGTTCGTTGTCACTCGATACAAAATCTCGAACGAGGAGCATTAAATCTTGAAGTCTACCGCTCACATTCTCTTCCTGTTTGCTGGTCTCATACTGCTGCCGATCACCGCCGATGCTCAAACTTATCGTGCATCTTTGCGAGGAACCATCTACGACAGCAATCAGGCCGCGATTCAAGGCGCGACCATTACCCTGACAAGCATCGAGACAGGCGAATCACGGACAACCACGAGCGGCAGCGTCGGCGAGTATGCGATTTCGTCACTCCCGGCGGGTCATTATCGGATCGAGATCGAGAAAGTAAACTTCGTCAAACAAATCCAGGAAATTGAATTACTCGTAAATCAGGATCAACGTCACAACGTCACGCTCTCGGTTGGTGGACCAAGCGTACCGGCGGTGTACAGCACATCTGAAGCGAATCTGAAACACGACACACCTTCACTCGGCACTGTCATCGAGAATCGTCAGGTGACCGGCCTGCCACTCGACGGTCGAAACTTCTTCGAGCTGAGCCTGCTCGTACCCGGCGCAGTGCCGCCAGCGCAGGGTTCGGCCGGTTCCGTGCGCGGCGACTTCGCGTTCAGCGTCAACGGCGCTCGGGAAGATGCCAACAACTTTCTGCTCGACGGTGTTTACAACGTCGATCCGAAACTGAATACCTTCGGCGTGCGTCCTTCGGTCGATGCGATACGTGAGTTTGAGATGCTGACGAGCACTTACGACGCATCTTTCGGCCGCAACCCGGGCGCGCAGGTCAACGTCATTCTACATTCGGGATCAAACGATTTTCACGGTTCGCTTTTCGCGTTTCATCGCAACGCAGCCCTCGATGCACGCAACTTCTTTGCACCCGCGTCCGAAGGCAAACCAAAGTACATTCGCAACCAGTTCGGCGGCGCCCTCGGTGGTCCAATCGTGCACGATCGCACGTTCTTCTTTGCTGACTACGAAGGCACGCGTTCACGCGAAGGCATCACGCGAATCACAAATGTTCCGACAGCTCAGGAACGCGCCGGAGATTTTTCGCAGAGTCTGTTTGGAATTCCGACCAATCCATTCACGGGCCAGCCCTTCGATAACGGCATCATTCCTGACTTTTTCATCAACCCGGTCGGACGCACGATTGCCGCACTTTATCCCCTCCCAAACCGCAACGAGCCTTTTCAAAACTTCGTCTCGTCGCCGACCTTGAGTGACGATAACGACAGCTTCGACGTGCGGATAGATCATAATCTGACCTCACGAGCCGATCTGGCGTTCCGGTACAGCTTCGGAGATCGCGATCTGTTTGAGCCTTTCACCGGGCCGGCGTTTTCACTCGTGCCCGGCTTCGGCGATACAGTGAAACGGCGCAGTCAGAACGGCATGGCAGCTCTGACGCTCGTGCTGACGCCGAATCTGGTTAACGAGAGCCGCATGGCGTTTAGTCGAGTCGCGGCGTCAGTCACGCAGGAAGCGAGTGTGCTCAACTCCGACGTGGGCTTACCGGTTATTTCGCCGCGCAACCGTGACCTGGGACTCAGCTTCATCACGGTCACGGGCTTTTCACCGTTGGGAGATGAGGGCAATAATCCGCAGAACAGCGTCACGAACGTTTACCAGCTTCTCAACAACTCGAGCTATGTGCGCGGGAATCACCTGATCAAATTCGGTCTCGATTTCCGCTTTTCGCAGCAGAATGCATTTCGCGACGTAGAATCGCGAGGCCGTCTGCAGTTCTCGCCGTTTGGACAGATCACCGGCAACGCGCTTGGAGATCTGCTGCTGGGCTTTCCTTTCCTGACGAGCGTTGCGCGCGTCGATAACCCGCAACAGATTCGGACGGAGAGTTACAACTTTTTCGTTAACGACAGCTATCGCGTTACACCGCGACTCACGATCACGGGTGGCTTGCGTTACGAGTACAACTCGCCGCCCGTCGATGCTCAGGATCGTGCGAATATCTACGACGTCGTTTCACGAAATCTCGTCCCGGTGGGCACGAATGGCGTCCCGCGCAGCGGCTTCGATGCGGACAAAAACAACTTCGCGCCGCGTGTCGGATTTGCCTGGACCGTGGGCGACGATCAAGCAACAGTCCTGCGCGGTGGTTACGGCATCTACTACGATCAGTCGGCGCTCGCGCCCGCTGAAGCGCTCTATTTCAACTCGCCCTTCTTCGACAACAACATTTTCTTCTCGTTGCCCGGGCTGCCGCTGACGCTTAACGATCCGTTTCCGACGTTCTTCCCGTTTCCCCTCCCGGATTCCGCACTCGCCATTCAGCGCGATCTGCGCACGGGTTACATGCAGCACTGGAACTTCAACATCGAGCGCCAGATCGGAACCAGGGGCGTGCTCGAAGTCGCTTACGTCGGTTCGAAAGGCACCAAACTGCTGACGGCTCGTGACATAAATCAGCCGCAGCCGAGTGTATTGCCTCCGGGGCTGCCCTTTGTGCCTCGTCCCGATCCCCGTTTCGACGACATCGACCTGCTCGAGTCGCGAGCAAATTCAAATTACAATGCCTTGCAGACGCGCTTTCAGCAACGTCTCTCGCGTGGACTCACGGCCCTGGTTTCTTACACCTGGTCCAAGTCGATCGACGACGCTTCAAACTTCTTCAGCAGCACGGGCGATCCGAATTTTCCGCAGAACAGTTACGACGTGGCGGCCGAGCGCGGGCGTTCGAATTTTGACGTGCGTCACCGGTTCGTCGCGAGTTATTCGTATTCGCTGCCATTCGGAAAAGGCCGGGAGTATCTGGCTGACAACGGTTGGATTTCGACTCTCCTGAGCGGATGGGACACTCACGGAATCATAGCGCTTCAATCAGGACGCCCGTTCACGGTCGCCCTCCTCTCGGAGATCGACAACAGCGGCACCGGACGTTCCATCCTCGGATTCGGGGCAAACGATCGTCCAAATCTGATTGGAAATCCGGAACTCTCAAATCCGGCGACGTCGCAGTGGTTCAACACGGCGGCGTTTGCATTCCCTGCTCCGGGAACGTTTGGAAACGCAGGCAGGAATATTCTCGATGGGCCAGGGTCTCAGAACGTGAACGCGTCGCTCGTGAAGAATACTTACCTGAGGGAAGGCGTTAATTTGCAATTCCGCGCCGAGGCCTTCAACCTCTTCAATCATCCAAACTTCAACTTGCCGGACAACTTCCTCGGTTCGCCGACATTCGGACGGATCACTTCAGCACGTGAGCCGCGGCATATTCAGTTTGGATTGAAGCTGTTGTTCTAAGCCACAAGCTTGTAACGCCGAGCGTTGCTAATTTTACGCCGAAGGCGTTGGCTAATTTCAGCCCAGGGTTGTTTCAACCCTGGGTTAGCTTTATCTAAGGGTAATCAAACTCTGAAAGAGTTAAATTGAGCACACTGGCCTAACGCCTTCAGCGTTTTATTTTTGAATTTCTGATCCCCAGGGTTTAAGCAACCCTGGGCTCGAATTAGCCAACGCCTTCGGCGTAAATTCACTAATCCCCGGAATCCGCGGGGGCCTGTGCCCGATCGTCGAAGGACTTGTACTGCGCCGACAAAAGCAGGTCGGCTTCTTCCGGAGTCGGGGTTTGCGCGACGAGGGTGCCATCGACCTGCTCGTAGAGCGGTGGCGGGATCTCCGCGAACTCCGACATTGGTCCATAAACCGAATCCACGCCTTCCTTGAACACGTCGCCAATCAGCAGATTGATGATGTGAACGCGCTCTTCCGGATACTTCCGCAGGAAGCCCGCAAAGCTGAATCCGTCGTTGTAGAACGCGTAGACCAGCTTGCGCATCGACTCGATGCCGCGATCGAGTTTTGTCTGGTACTGGCCCAGACGCTCGGCGGAAAAGTCGTCGTGATTGAAAGCGTCGTGAATCGCGTCCGCGGCCAACTCGGCCATCTTCAGAGCCAGCAACACGCCCGAAGAGTAGATCGGATCGAGAAACCCGTACGCGTCGCCAATCAGGATGAATCCGTTACCGGCGTTCTGTTTTGAACGATACGAGTAGTCGAGAATCGAATAGATCTTATCGACGCGCTCAGGCCTTCTCCCACGCGCCGGCGGCATGGCTCACACTTCTCGATCTCTTCCTGAAGGATCTTCGCGAGATCCTGTCCGCGTCCTTTCAACAGGTAATCCGGATCGGCGACGATGCCGACACTCGTGATGTCGTTCTCGAGCGGGATATACCAGAACCAACCGCCGCTGCCGTGTTCAGTTCGCAGCACGAGTGTTGCGCCGCCATTCAGATCCGGCTCGCGATGCGCGCCTTTGAAATAGGAATAGAGCACCGCCTTCTTGAGTTTCGGATCACGCACGCGCCAGCGAAACTTGTTCGAAAGCATCGCCAGTCTGTCCGGTCGCATCGACGACAACGTTCGCGAAAAACTTTTCACGCGTGCCGTCCTGCATCTGCACTTCGACGCCAACGGCCCGATCGCCTTCAAACAGCACCTGCTTCACCAAGCACGCCCTGATGCACCGTCGCGCCCTGCTCGGCGGCGTGATCGATCAGCAGGTGGTCGAACTGCGCGCGCGTCACCTGCCAGGTGACGGCGCTCTCGTGATGCACGGCCTCAAAGAAATAGAACGGCCGCGACTCCTTGCCCGCCGGATTTGCAAACTGCACGCTGTACTTGCGCACGAACGGACTTTCCTTGAGTTTCTCCAAAAGGCCCAGGCGGCGGAAGGTCCAGTAGGTGTCGGTCATCAACGATTCGCCGATGTGATGACGCGGAAATATTTCTTTCTCAAACAGAATAACCTTGCGGCCTTCGCGGGCCAGGATGCCGGCGACGGAACTCCCTGCGGGTCCACCACCCATTACTATGACGTCGTAATTATTTGTATTCATGCGTAGCGTACAGTTCTGAGTTCAGGTTCAAAAAATTCGAGGAGAAAGTGATCCACTTCCAAAAGACCGCGACGAGTCAGCGCGATCGTGCCGTCGTCGCGCTGCAGCAAACTTTTATGTTCCAGCTCTTCGTAAACTGGTTGGAATTCCTTCCAAACGTCAACGCCAAACTTCTGAAGAAAATAACCGGTATCAAGCTATCCGGTCTTTAGCTGCAGGACCATCTCGCGAATGAGTTGCTGTTTTGGCGTCAGCGAAACCGCGCGCAACAGCGGCAAGCGGTCCTCGTTAAGGATGCGCACATACTCCTCGAAGTTGTGCGCGTTCTGAAAATTAACGCCGCCAAAGTGTGAAAACGACGAGACGCCGATGCCGATCATGTCGCCGCCGTGCCAGAGCGCGTCCCTGTAAATAAACCGGCAGGTCTTCTTCTTTGTCGCACACAATATCGGTGCCCGCAATTTCGTAGTCGTGCGCAAGAAACTGTTCAAAAGCGTAATCGAGCCAGCGGCGTTTTGTGGCCCAGCCGGCGATCGGCGACGTGATGCCCTTCTTGAGGATGTCCTGCGAGATGACCGTGTTGTAGGGCAGCTCCATCTGATAGATCGTGACGGAGTCGGGCTGCAGATCGATCGCGCGCTGTATCGTGTCGCGCCATTTCTCTTCTGTTTCGCCGATCATTCCGGCGATCAGATCGATGTTGACTTGCGGGAAATCGACTTCGCGCGCCCAGTCGTAAGCGCGATAAATCTCAGGTGACAGGTGCGCACGGCCGTTTGCCGCAAGGATTTCGTCGTCGAAGTGTTCGATTCCGAGACTGAGCCTTGTGACGCCGATGTCTTTCAGCGTTTCGAGTTTCGATTTTTGCAGCGTGCCCGGCTCACATTCAAACGTGACTTCTTCTGCATTCGCCCAGCTCACATGACGATTTAGACCATCGACCAGATAGCGCAACTGTTTTTCACTGATGTACGAAGGCGTGCCGCCGCCGAAGTACGCGAAACGCAGCTGGCGTCCCTGAAACGCGGGCATGCGGCTGTAAAGCTCGTTCTCTTTGATCAGCGCGTCGAGATAGATCTCGATCTCGGAGGATTTCTTGTCTGTGTAAACTTTGAAGTAACAGAAGAGGCACCGCTTCCGGCAGAACGGGATGTGAATGTAAAGGCCCAGCGGATCGTCGACGCGAGGCGGCTGGTTCAGTGCTTCGAGTGCTTCAGAAACAAACTCGGGCTTCCACTGGGAGAACGGCGGATAGTTCGAGACGAAATAGTTTCCAACTTCAGTTCTGGTTTGAGGGATCTCTACCGTCATTGAATTCAACTTAGCATCAATACTGAGCAATCAGCAATTGCGATTCAATTGAGCGTGTTGCCAAATTGGCAATCGGCAATCTTCGGGTACTACGGTTGCTAATCGACTTGTAGGTTGCGCGGTTTTAGCATGCGTTGTATAGAGAGTTGATGCCCCCGCAACGTGGATTCAGTTTTTCGCACGCCCGCCACTATTTACCGTATTTCCTGTTGCTGCTGTTGTTTGTGGGCGGTGTTTGGCTGATTCTCGCGGCCGGAGCCAGTCTCAACCAGCCGGTCCAGCCGCCGTAACAACCGCTCCAACAAGCTCAGACCACATTCACAGGAGTTTTTTGGGAAAACTTCAGGACTCCGCTCAGTATTCTGCTCATGCAGCTCATGGTGATCATTGCGATCGCGGGCTTGTTTCGCAGGCTCTTTCGCTGGATCGGTCAGCCGCCGGTAATGGGCGAGATGATCGCCGGCATCGTACTCGGCCCATCAGTGCTGGGACTGATTTTTCCCGAGGCGATGGCCTTTCTCTTTCCTCCAGCGTCACTCGAAACTTTACGTCTGCTCAGTCAAATCGGTGTGGTGATCTTCATGTTCATCGTCGGCATGGAACTGGACGTACGCACCTCCGAGAAAAAGGATCGGCGGCGGTGATGATCAGTCACGCCAGCATCATCGTGCCTTTTCTGCTCGGCGCCGCGTTGTCACTTTTTCTTTATCAAGATCTTGCGCCGCAAGGAACCTCTTTCAACGCATTTGCGTTATTCATCGGGGTTGCGATGAGCATCACCGCGTTTCCGGTGCTGGCCCGGATCCTTGGAAGACCGCAAGCTGTCGCAAACCTATCTCGGCACAATCGCCATCACCTGTGCGGCAATCGACGATGTTACTGCCTGGTGCATCCTCGCACTCGTGATAGCGCTCGTGAAAGCAACCGGCATCGAGATCTCCGCGATCACGATCGTATTGACACTGATTTTTGCAGCCGCAATGTTTTTTGTCGTGCGACCTCAACTCGGTCGTGTGATCAAAGACCCCGACTCGCAGTTGCACAGACGGCGTTTGGTCCCGATCATCCTGGCGTTTTTTATGGTCTGTGCGCTGATCACGGAAACGATCGGCATCCATGCTCTTTTCGGCGCTTTCCTGGCAGGCGTGGTGATGCCGCCATCGACGGAGTTCCGGGTCTTTCTCAAGGACAAGCTCGAGGCGTTTGGTCGTACGCACTGCTGCCGCTCTTTTTTGCGTTCACGGGTCTGCGCACGCAGGTCGGCCTGCTCAACGAATTGAACGACTGGCTTATGTGCGTTGTGATCATCCTGGTCGCGATCGCAGGCAAGCTCGGCGGCAGCATGTTGATGGGACGCTGGACCGGAATGACCTGGTCAAACGCGTTCGCGATCGGCGTGCTGATGAACACCAGAGGATTAGTTGAACTGGTAGTGCTGAATATCGGGTATGATCTTGGTATTCTTTCGGGACGTATTTTCGCAATGATGGTTTTGATGGCACTCGTCACGACTTTTATGACGGGACCACTACTTTCACTCGTTAAGACACGCAATTGAAGAAGGAGAGCGGAGTGGCAACAAAGACTTTGATTTCCGTAGCGACGATCATCGCGCTGTCGCAGTGTTCGCACTGGCTGCAACGAAACCAGATTTCAGTGGCACATGGACATGGATCGAGCGACGTAGTTTCGGCATCCCCGCAAACATGACCCAGACCATGACCGTCTCGCAGGCGGAAATAAGATCGAGGTGGAGACAAAGCTGATCCAGCCAGGCAATGAGCGCAGCGTGAAGGACACTTACACGCTCGACGGTAAGGAATACGACTTTACGCCGCCAGTACCGCCGAACCGCGGATTTCCGGCGCCGAAAGGAAAACGACGGCGACCTGGATGCCCGGCGACAAAGGCATCATCTAACCGATGTCAGGCGGCGGAGACGCCTAAAGGGACCGGCGACGACGCAGATCGTGAGGAAGTGGACCATTTCGCTGCGCTGGCGAGCTGGTGATCGATATGTACATCGACAACCCGAACGGCTCGTTCGAAGCGAAGCGCATCTTTAAGAAGGGATAATTTCCGGCGACCAAATCCGCTCGATATTTATAGCTCACTCGAAATTGTGCGGCTCGGTGGGGCCGCTTGCCACATGCCGTCTCCATGAGCGCGCAATCGAATCTCAAAACGCCGCCAGTCATCACAATGCTCCTCAGAATGTAACTGTGTTGTCGTGCTTACCTGCCGAAATATCGTAGGCCGCCATCTCGGCTCGAGTTCCGCACGAGCAAGCGCCCATTTGCAAGGGCCGGATAATTCCACGTCTGGCCCTTCAACGCCGGGAAGCGCGCCACTTCCGTGTACCCACTCGGGCGAAGCTTTCACCAACGCGACCTCGCCTTTATCGCTCGTGATGATCAAGTGCCCGCCGGCCAGCAGCACCTGCCCATAACCATAACGCCCGTCTTTCCATTTACGCTCGCCGGTATTCACGTCCAGACAACTCAAAATGCCTTCGTCGAGTCCGTAAACATGGCCGTTATGAAGAACCGAGCTATTAAACTTGTTCTTCATGTTGCTGTTTTCCCAGATCGTTGACGCGGTGAAACGTGTTGCCGGTGGGTTTCAACTCGACGAGCGCCGCGCCTTTTCCGTAGCCCGACGAAATAAAGAGACGGTTCCGATCGACGACGATCGGCTGCGAGACGTTGATGCCGTCATTCGTGTCCCAGGTATAACCAGAGCAGCGCTCCATCTTCAGGGACGAGTCCGACGACACGCGACGAACTGACGACCACGATCTGGCGGCGTCCGCCGAGTTCGACAAGCATCGGCGAAACATAGGCCTGCGTGTCGTTGAGCACTTTCCAAACCGGCGCGCCTGTCATCTTGTTGTATGCGACAACCGATTTACTTGAAGTGCCACCCGGCAGCACGATCACCTTATCGTCGACAACAAGCGGTGACGCGGTCATGCCCCAGGGCAGATTCTTGCCTGGTTGTCGGAGAGAATGTTCTTGCCCCAGACGACTGAGCCGGTGTTTGCATCGAGACAACGCAACTCACCGGTTGCGCCGAGCGCGTAAATGCGGCCCTGGTCCCAGGTCGGAGTAGCACGTGGTCCATCGCCGGTTGAATCGTTGAATTCGGCGTTCCATTTCTGCGTCCAGAGTTCACGACCGTTGTTCAGGTCGTAAGCCGCGACAACTTCCTGTCCGCGTCTCTGTTCGATCGTGTAAGCCTTTCCATCAGCAACTGCAAACGAAGAATGTCCGAGCCCGATAGGCTGTTTCCAAACGAGCGGCAAACCATTCGCAGGCCAGTTGGTCGAGACACTTGCTTCGTCATATTTGCCGTCGCGGCTCGGACCGCGGAAGTTGGTCCAGTAGTTTCGCGAGGGCGCGGCGTGGCGCGGTCTCGCCGGGCGACGGGGATGCGCTTGCCTTTGGGACGGGGTCGTCGCAGCGACAGGTGTTGCTGTCGGAGACATGTTGCGCCGCTTGTTGCTGCCGGTGTTTTTCGAGCGCCGCATAATGTGCGTCGTTCCTGCTTGATTTCTGCACCTGAAAGCATACCAGAGCGAGCAGGCATGCAAGCGATGACTGCACCGGCGTGTGGATGGCTCGATCAGCCAGAGAGCACCCGACCGAGCGGAAGCAGGGCACGATAATTACGACCGATTAGATGCCAGGGCTGGCGTCAAACATACAGGAAATCCCTTTCGGTCTTGAGTTTGTCCCACAGATTATTAACTTAGACGACGAACAGTTGCCAAGTCGTAGAGGAACGCAGGGCCGGCCAGAGGGCCACCACTAACTTCCGATGCGTAGAGGTTCTTCTCGCCGCGGATGAAGATCCGCCCGTCAGCAATCGCCGGCGACGCGTAAACAGCTTCGCCAAGCGAGTTGGTGCCGAGAATTTCATGCTTCGGACCCGCCTTCACGATGAACGTGTCGCCGTCTTCGCTGGTCATCAAAATCTTTCCTTCAAACGCCACCGGCGAAGCAGTGAAAGTCGCGGGGATCGGAATGCGTCCGCCTTCATATTTAACTTCGCCAGTCTTCGCATCGATAGCCGTAAGGATTCCGCGGTCGGTCGTCAGATAGAGATAGTCGCCGTACAGAATTGGCGAGGGCACGTATGCCGTGCCTTTCTGCGTATTTCCAGGGCACATTCGGCGTGCCGGTCAGATCGCCGTTCTGGCCCAGACGAATGGCCATCGCGATTTTCGCCGGATAGCCGGCGACGAGATAGACCAGCTCGTTATTCGCTACCGGCGAAGGAATCGCATTGCTCTCGACGCCCTTGTGCCGCCAGAGTTCTTTGCCAGTCGCCGGATCATAAGAGATAACGTGCTCGGTGCCGCTCGCGATCAACTCCGCACGGTGTCGGCGTGCGCACCAGCAACGGAGTGGACCAGCTCACCTGGATCTTTACGCGGCGTCCTCCAAACTTCTTTGCCCGTCGTTTTATCGAGGCCGACGATGAACGAAGCCGTTCCGTTATCTTCGTCACACTGCAGGATGACGAGGTTCTCGTACAGGATCGGAGACGTGGCTGTTCCCATGCCTAGAGTGGCGATATTTCCGAGCTGAGCTTTCCACGCGAGCTTGCCTTTGAAGTCATAAGCATAGAGGCCTTCGGTGCCGAAGTACGCATAGACCATCTTGCCGTCGGTAGCCGGCGTCGATGCGGCATAGGAACTCTTGCGGTGCCGGTCGTCGTAAGGTGTTCCTTCCCATGCAGTCGCCTGCCACAGAATCTTGCCGGTTTCGCGATCCAGAGCAAGAACCTTGAAAGTATGTTTGCGATCGGCGCCGATACTGTCGGGATGGACAAACTCCTTGTCTCCCAGCATATGCTTTGGCGGCCTTTGCTCCCGGAACAGGCGCGCCTTCAACCGCGGTGGTCAGAAACACCATCTTGCCCCAAACGATGGGCGATGAATGTGCGCGGCCTTCGATCGCGGTTTTCCACTTGATGTTTTTGGTCGGACTCCATTCGGAGGGAAGGTTTTTTTCGTTTGAGATGCCGGAGCCATCCGGTCCGCGCCACTGCGGCCAGTTCCCTGCCGACGCGTTGGCGGCAAGAAAGCTGACAGCTTGCGAATCCCAGAGAGATTCCCACGATAAGAGCGAAAGCGATTCGGCGTGATAGTTTCACTGTATTATTTCCTTTGTTGATTTCTCTCTGCCAAGATTTGTTTACTTGCCTGACTTGTTATTCGAAACCGGCGCGTCGCCAAAAGCAAACAGATGCGAGACGGTGCGCACGATCAGCAGTCCATCCGAGATCGCGGGCGTCGCCATCATGACTTCGCCGACCGGGTTCTTCGCCAGCAGTTCATACTTCGGTCCGGCCTTCACGACAAAGACGTCTCCGTCTTCACTCGAAAGATAAATCTTTCCGTCTGAAGCGACCGGCGAGGCCGTAAACGCGCCGCCAGTGCCGCCAAACGTTCCTGGTAAACTCGTTCGCCGGTCTTTGGCGTTGTACGCAGTCAGCACGCCCTGGTTCGAGCAGGTGTAAAGCAGATCGCCATAGACGATCGGCGTCGGCATGTATGGACCACCGCGCATCTTGCTCCAGGCGATGACTCGCTCGATTCCTTGCCGTCCTTCAATGTCAGATCACCGCTGGCGCCGGGTTTGATTGCGTAGATCGGTTGGACCGGCGCGTAACCACTGGTGACGAAATCAGATCGTGGGCGACGAAAGGCGTCGGCGTGGTGATTTCAGAGTTTGGACCAAGCCGCCAGAGCTCTTTGCCGGTTGCGGGATCGTAACCACGGACCGCCTTTGTGCCGTTTGTGATCAGTTCAGCGCGCGTCTTTCCTTCGTAGACAGTCGGCGTGCCCCATGAAGGAATTTCTTCGCGCGGCGTTTTCCATATTTAACTTTCCGGTCTTGAGGTCATAGGCGGCAATAAACGAATTCTTTTGCAGGTCTGCCTGCACAATCACCAGATCCTTGTAGATGATCGGCGAGCTGCCGTATTCCCACTGATAATCGGGATCGTAAAACCATCCGGCGTCGAGCACGCCAAGATCCTGTTTCCACAGGAGCTTGCCGTTCAGTCGTACGCGTAAAGCCCGTGCGGAGCCGAAGTTTACGATCAGGTATTTTCCGTCGGTGACCGGGGTCGAATCGGCGTGCGTCGACTTCGGGTGACGCTTGACCTTTGGCAGTCCCTCGACAGCGACCCGCTCCCAGAGAATCTTGCCCGTTGCTTTGTCGATGGCGAAGACTTTCCACGTGTGTTTGGGATCGTCTTTGACCGGCGCGACGTCGCCGTAGAGTCCGAATCGGGTTTCGTCTTTCGCGCCACTGGTCACGGCGGTGCTAACGAAAACCTTGTTGCCCCAGACGACAGGACTCGAGTGCGCGAGCCCGGGAATCGCGCGTTTTCCAACGCACGTTTTCCGACTTCGAGGCGTCCCATTTCACCGGTCGCGCCGGACCTTCATTCACCCCGGTCGCATTTGGACCACGGAACTGCGGCCAGTTCTGCGCCTGGGCTACGGTGACAGGCAACCGCCAAAAGAATCAAAGATAATGTCAGTCGTTTCATCGCTTTGCCTCAACTAAACTTAAAAGGAGCCAAAAGGCACATTAATCACAAAACGTTTTTCTGAATTGACGTACCGAGTTTCGAGATCGTTTTGTGCTGCTATGGGAGCCGCTTCAATTGAGTGGTGTTCGTTCCCTGCTTCATAGTCATGCCAACAACTTTCCCGTCCTCGGCGTTGAACGTCAGCGTCAGTCCACCAAACCCGAGCGGCCTGAAAGTAGTTTTATCCAGCGGCATCAAACGCAACTCGCCGCGCCCCACTCCCGACGCAAACAGGATCCCCTCTTCCGGTCTGATCGTAATCTCCGGTCCCGGCTCCCCTTTGTATTTGCCCGCATACGAGCTGATCGTGGCGGCGTCGACCTCCGGCGGAGGCACCGCGCCCGCTTTCTTCAGCATGTCAACGATGCCCGTAGATTTTTCCGCCGACGAAATGACGAGCGCGGCAGTCAGGGTTTCCGGCTTGATACCACCGCGCTCGAGCGCCATCTTCACCAGCTCTTCATTATTCTCGCGTGCGCCCGACATCAGCACATCCTCCGGCATCACCCGCTCCCTTCTCGAGCAGGAGACGAATAACCGGCACGTGCTTGCCATCGAGCGCCCAGGTCATCGCGGTCGCACCGTAAAATGTGTCTTTCACTTTCACGTCCGCGCCGCGATCGATCAGTACTTTGGCAACTTCCAGGTTGCCACGTTCAGCGGCCTTGAACAGAGCCGTCGCGCCGTAGCGAAACTTCGCGTTTACGTCGGCGCCCTTGTCGAGCAGCGACGTGACCGCAGCCGCATCTCCTTTGCGAACAGCTTCATAAAGCTGATCGTTCAATTCCTGTTTGGGGTTAACGGCATTTTGTAAAAACAGCAAACCAGAAGCGAAAAGAGGAAGACCTTTGGCAGCACAAACATGATTTCTCCTCGCGGTGAATCAAAACCAAATCAGCGACAGATTAACGGATGAGACGGAACCTGATAGAATCACGAAAAAATTGTAACGCAGCAACGTGAGCTTACGTATTCTACATCCTTAGGGTTGCAACGCGCAACTCTGGCCTAAGCGATTATAACGTTTATCCAGAAGCAATGACGAGGCCTCCAAAATGACTAAGCTACATCTCCATTTATTTGAATCTTTGCCTTGCTTTCTCGCTCTTCGCGTTCAGCGATTGGGCCGAATGGCGCGGACCAGCACGCGACGGTGTATCCACGGAAAAGAACCTGCCCGTTAAGTGGTCCCCTGCCGGCGATAATCTCGCGTGGAAAGCGCCGTATGGTGGTCGGTCCGCACCTATCGTGATGGGCGATCGCGTCTACCTGGAAAATACCGCCGGCAAAGGTGAAACACTGCAAGAGCGGGTCATGTGCTTCAACGCCGACACCGGAAAACTTCTCTGGGAACACCGCTTCAACATCTACCTCAGCGACGTGCCGCCACATCGCGTCGGCTGGGCCTCGCCCGTCGGAGATCCGACGACCGGAAATGTTTACGTGTTTGGCGTCGGCGGCAATCTGATTGGCCTGAACCGCGATGGAAAAGTTTTGTGGGAACGTTCGCTTGGCGAAGACTTCGGACTGCTGACGACTCACGGCGGCCGCACCGTTTCGCCGATCGTCGACGGCGATCTCGTAATCGTCAGCGGCGTGACTTTCCAATGGGGCCAGCACGGCCGCGGCGCACATCGCTTCATGGCTTTCGATAAGAAGACCGGTGAGACAATGTGGATCAGCGCGCCTGGCGGACGCCCCTACGACACAACTTATGCGCCGCCGATTATCGCAAACATCAACGGCACTCGCCTGCTGATTCAGGGCGCCAGCGATGGTGTGGTTCATGCAATCAAACCGCAAACGGGCGAGCCGGTTTGGAAGTATGAGATCAGCAAACGCGGTCTTAACACCGGCGTAGTGGTCCACGGCACCACGGCAATCCTCACGCACAGCGAAGAAAACCTCGAGTCAAACGAGATGGGGATGATGGTCGCCGTCGACGCAACGGCTAAAGGCGATATCAAGAAGGATCAGGTCAAGTGGAGCATCTACGGCTGGCAGGGAGGTTTCTCTTCGCCGGTGCTCGACGGCGAACGTCTCTATCAGATCGATAACGGAGCCAACCTCGCGGCATTTGATGTAAACACCGGAAAGCAACTTTGGCTGCAGAACCTCGGGACGATTCAGAAAGCGTCTCCCGTGCTGGCCGACGGCAAACTTTATGTCGGCACTGAGAACGGAAAGTTTTTCATTCTGAAGCCTAGCGCAACCGGATGTGAGATCCTCGATCAGGACCAACTGGGAACTGAGGCGCAACCGGAAGCCATCATCGCTTCAGCAGCAATCTCAAACGGTCGGGTTTATGTCGTCAGCGATTCCGGTCTTTACGCTATCGGCAAGAAAACGAATCAAAGTCTTCAGAAAAACCGGCCGCGGCCGTGGGCACGAGCGTAAGCTCAAATCCCGCGGCACATGTGCAGGTAGTTCCAACCGAACTGATACTGAAGCCAGGCGACAAAGTGAGTTTTCGTGTGCGGCTGTTTGACGCTCAGGGAAACTTCATTCGCGAAGAAACTGCAGCGACATGGTCGCTCGATCAACTAAAAGGCACAGTCGAGAATGGTCAGTTTACCGCGGGCGCCGATCCGTGCCGCACGGCGGTTTAGTGAAAGCAACAGTCGGCGGTGTCAGCGGCACGGCAGGCGTGCGCATCTTCCCGCCGCTGCCGTGGAGCGAGAATTTTGACGCGCTCGCCGTCAATTCCCTCCCGCCGCGTGGGTCAACACCACGATGAAGTTCGCCGTGCGGGATCAGAACGGAAACAAGGTGCTCGCGAAGTTAACCGAAGGTTCTTCACTGCTGAGCCGCGCACGTGCCTACATGGGTCCATCTGACTGGTCCAACTACACGGTCGAAGCCGACGTTTACGCGACCCAGAAACGACGCCAGCAAGGCGACGCGGGAGTGATTGCGCAGCGTTACGTGTTAAGTCTTTACGGCAACAGCCAGACGCTGAATCTCGAGCCGTGGCAACCCGAAACCGCACGCACTAAGAGCATGCCGTTTGCCTGGAAGCCCGAAACCTGGTATCGATTGAAACTAGAGGTGGAGAATCTGCCGGACGGGAAAACACGCGCCCGGGGCAAAGCGTGGCCTGCTGGTGAACCGGAGCCCGCCGCGTGGATGATCGAACGCATCGACCCGATTCCAAATCGCCAGGGCGCTCCCGGAATATTCGGCAACGGTCTTGCTGAACTTTACTTCGACAACATAAAGGTGTACGCGAACAAATGAAATTTCAAAAGTTAAATACAAACGCTGTTCTATCCTTCAACACAATTCGCTCTGCCGTGGTGGTTCTCGCGTTACTCCTGCTGAGTGTCGCAGTTTACTCTCGCGCCTGCCGCGTCGGCGTCCGATCCGGGCTCCGGCGATTGGCCCATGTGGGGCGGTACTCCGGATCGCAACATGATCTCCAACATGAAGGGCCTGCCCACCAGCTGGGACGTCAAGAGCAAAAAGAACGTCAAGTGGGTGGCCCAACTCGGCTCGCAAACTTACGGCAACGTCGTCGTTGCCGGTGGCATCGTCTTCGTCGGAACAAACAATGAAGGACTGCGCGATCCGAAGATCACCGGCGACAAGGGCATCCTGATGGCGTTTCGCGAGTCAGACGGCACGTTCCTCTGGCAGATGGTCCATGACAAGCTCGCGGCCGGACGCGTAAACGATTGGCCGTACCAGGGCGTTGCTTCTTCGCCGTTGGTCGAAGGCGATCGCGTTTACTACGTTTCCAATCGCGCCGAGCTCGTGTGTCTCGATACGCAGGGCTTTCGCGACAAGGAGAACGACGGTCCGGTTACGGATGAAAAGTTAACCGGCGAGGCAAACGGCGACATCGTTTGGGGGTTCGACATGATCGAAGAGGTCGGTGCGCTGCCGCACAACCTGGCGAATTCGTCGCCCGTCGCTCATGGCGATCTGATCTACGTCAGCACTTCAAACGGGCAGGACGAAAGTCACGTAAACGTTCCCTCACCAAAGTCGCCCGCGATCATCGCCGTCAACAAGAAGACCGGCAAACTCGTCTGGGAAGATAATTCGGTCAACGAACGCATTCTGCACGGCCAGTGGTGCTCGCCGACAGTGGGAACGATCGGCGGCGTGGTCCAGGTGGTCCACGGACAGGGCGACGGCTGGGTTCGTGGTTATGAAGCATTGACCGGCAAGAAGCTCTGGGAGTTTGACACCAACCCGAAAGATTCCGTCTGGCCCAAGACGCGCAACGAGATCATCAGCACGCCCGTCATTTACCAGGATCGCGTTTACCTCGCCAACGGCCAGGATCCGGAACACGGCGAAGGCGTGGGCCACATGTACTGCATCGACGGCACCAAGCGCGGCGACATCACCAAGACCGGCATGGTCTGGCACTACGACAAGATTCGTCGCTCGATCTCGACGCCGGCGATCAAAGATGGCATCGTTTACCAGCCCGATTTCAGCGGTTTCCTGCACGCGCTCGATGCGAAGACGGGTCAGGTTTACTGGACGCACGATCTTTTCGCCGCGGTTTGGGGCTCGCCGTTGTTGGTCGACGGCAAGCTCTATCTCGGCGATGAAGACGGCGACGTGGTGATCATGCAGGAAGGCAAGACCAAGAAGGTGATCGCCGAATTAAACATGGGCAGCTCTGTTTACTCGACTCCTGTGCCGGCAAACGGAGCGCTCTACATCTCCAATCGCAATCAACTTTACGCATTGTCGGAAGCTGCTGCAGCGAAAACCAAGCACAGCGCGCAGAAATGAGGTCTTTCGATTTTCAACCTCGTACTCGCGTGATCTTTGGCGCAGGGGTCGATCGACCGTCTCGGCGAACTGGCGCGTGAACTGAATTTCAAGCGCACGTTGCTGGTCGCGGACCATGGGCTGGTTGCTTCCGGACACGTCGATGAAGCAGTCACGCCACTGCAAAAAGCGGGCGTCGAGGTCTTTCGCTTTCACGATTTCGAAGTCAATCCTGACACGCGAATGGTTGAAGCCGGAACCGCTTTCGTCCGGCATCTGAAAATCGATTCGATAATCGGACTCGGCGGCGGCAGTTCGCTCGATTGCGCCAAGGGCATCAACTTCCTGCTCACCAACGGCGGCCGCATGTCTGACTATCGTGGCTATGGACTGGCAACGAAACCGATGTTGCCGATGATTGCCATACCAACGACCGCAGGGACCGGAAGTGAAGCACAAACTTACGCCTTGATCTCCGACGCCGAGACTCACGTGAAGATGGCGTGCGGCGATCCGAAGGCGGCATTTCGAGTTGCACTGCTCGATCCCGCTCTAACTGTTTCACAACCGCGAAGCATCACCGCGACTTCCGGCTTCGACGCGATCGCTCACGCCGTCGAAACTTACGTCACCACAAAACGCAATCCGCTCTCCGAACTCTTTTCACGCGAAGCGTGGCGATTGCTCGAGCCAAATTACGAACGCGTGCTCAGCCAACCGGACAATCTGGAAGCACGCGGCGCGATGCAGCTCGGAGCGTTTTATGCCGGAGTTGCGATCGAGAATTCGATGCTCGGCGCTACACATGCTTGTGCGAATCCACTGACCGCGCGTTACGGAACGGCCCACGGCGCGGCGATCGCGATGTTGCTGCCGTCGGTTGTGCGTTGGAATGAAAGCGTCGCGGCGGATCGATTATGCGATGCTTCTCGAGTTGGTCCAGTATCGCCGGCAGAAGCAAACGATCTGAGTCCGACCGAAGCGCTGGCGCGCCGACTCGAAGAGCTGGCGGAAGCCGGTGGGTTGCGCAGCAACCTGCGCACCAGCGGGAGTCAAAGAAACCGACTTCACGGAACTCGCATCCGAAGCCGCCGAGCAATGGACCGGAACTTTCAATCCAAGACCTTTTAACAAAGAAGGAGCGATCGAGGTCTATCAATGCGTGTATTGAAGATTTTGTTTTTGGTATTTTGTCCTGGCGATTTCAGTGATGGCGCAGGACACGCCTGCGAACAACTGGTCGCAGTTCCGCGGCAATCACCGATTGACCGGAGTGTCGCAGTCAAACGTGCCCGCGTCGCTGAAACCACTGTGGACTTACGAAGCCGGTGAATCGATCGAATCGTCAGCAGCGATCGTGGGCGGAACTGTTTTTGTCGGATCGCAAAAAGGCGAACTCGTTGCGCTCAGTCTTGAAAACGGATCTGTTTACTGGAAATTCTCGACTGGATCGCCGATCGGCGAGTCGTCGCCGGCTTACGGCGACGGCGTGGTCTACATCGGCGATCTGGGAGGCTGGATAAACGCGCTCAACGCTCAGACGGGAGAAAGTTGTGGGCCTTCAAAACCGGCGGCGAGATCAAATCATCGCCGGTCGTGGTCGGCGATCGGGTTTTGATCGGCTCTTACGACGAACACCTTTATTGTCTCTCGGCGCGCAACGGTTCGTTGCTGCTGGAAGTTCAAGACGAATGGACCAGTGCATTCAACTCCCGGCATCGCGGACGGCATGGCTTTCATCGCGGGCTGCGACGAACTGTTTCGCGCGATTCGAATTTCGGATGGTAAAGAAGTTTTCAGTGTTTCGTCAGGAGCGTACACAGGCGCGTCGCCTGCGTTGCGAGGCGGCTCGGCGTTCTACGGAACGTTTGACAACGAAGTGCTGGGAGTGAACTTGGCGGAACGCAAGATCGCCTGGCGCTATGAACACCCGCAACGAAAGTTTCCGTTTTACTCGTCTGCGGCAGTTACATCTTCGCGACGTCATACTCGGTGGCCGCGACAAGATGGTCCATGGATTAACGATTGGCTGGAAAAGCCGCGTGGACTTTCACGACGCGCGCGCGCGTGGAATCGTCTCCTGCAATCGCGGGAGGGCGCGTTTTTGTTGGATCAAATGACGGGCGCTTTTACGTTTTGAATGTGAATAGCGGCGCGAAGCTTTGGGAATTCGACGCGGGTGCTCCGTTGTCAGCTTCACCCGCGATCGCCAACGGCCGCATCGTGATCGGCTCACAGGACGGGCGCCTGTATTGCTTCGGGTAAGAGATTTCCAGGGGTCGGTTTGAAAATGATTTGCAGGATTTTCAAGATTAACAAGATTTCAGTAAATCATCTAAATCAAGTAATCATGTAAACCTTGAAAATCCTGTAAATCATGTCAAACAACTACTTCAGGACAGCGACCGCTTCGATCTCAATTCGCGCATCGCGAGGAAGACGCGCAACCTGCACCGTCGTCCGTGCCGGTGGATCGCCTTTGAACTGCTTGCGATAGAGCTCGTTCATCGCGTTGTAGTCGTTCATGTCCGCGAGAAACACCGTCGCCTTCACCATGTGATCCACACTGCTTCCTGACGCTTCAAGCACCCCCGTCAAGTTCTTAAATACCTGGTTAAATTGTGCTTCAAACCCGCCCTCGGGAAACTGGCCCGTCTTCGGATCAAGCCCGATCTGTCCTGACGTGTAAACGAGGTCGCCGGTGATAATGGCCGGTGAGAAGATTCCGTTCGGAGTTCCGGTCTTGACTACACGGCGTTTCGAAGGCGCAGAAGTTTGACTCGCAACCAGAACGCACATGCAAGCGATCGCGACGATAATCAGAGTCAGTCTTTTCATCGTTCTCTACCTCCAAAATACCTTGCCAGCGTGCCCGCCGCTCGGTTTCCTTGTCACCATTGAGACCGACATACATCAACAACGCCGAGATCAATCACCATCGGAACCACCGGCATGAAACCAAATACCGCCGTGCCGCCCGGAGTTCTCGACAACACCTCAACACCGCCCGGCGCCCAGAGCATCGTCGCTGGTCCAGGTGCAGGCGCGGGAACCACTTCCTGCAATATCGCGACAAAAGCCACCGACGACGCCACCCACACAGTCACCGCCAAGCGCGCCCCATTTCGTGCTTCCTCTCCAGAACAACGCCGCGATCAGAAGTGGCGACAACGCCGCGAATCCCGAGAATGCATACTGGATCGCAAGCTCAAAGATCGTCTCCGGCGCACGCAATGCGACTGCATAAGCAAAGAGCGTGATCAGGACGATGAAAATACGCCCGGTCATGACCTGCACAGTCTCCCCAAAGCGCGCCTTCCCCCCATAGAAGGCAAAAACGTCCTCCGTAAACATAGTCGAGAGAGCAAGGATCTGTGAGTCGCTCGCCATCACCGCGGCCATGATTCCGGCGCCCAGCAAACCCGCGAGCCAAAGCGGTGCGTAACGTTGCAGCAATAACATGATCACGTCGTCGCCTGCCGCCTTCTCGCGCAATTCATCACGCGCTTCAGGCTCCATGGTTCGACCTTGAGTCGCAAGCACTCGACGCGCTTCCTGCTTGGCGCGGATCTCCGGAACATCGTTGACGCGGTTCGCCATCAAGCCGAGAAACACGCACGGCAACCAGATCGCGAGTATGCAGAGCGGATAGAAGATGACCGTCTTCTTGAAATGCTTCATCTTCTCCGCAGTCAAACAAAAGATCAGGATGTGTGGAAAGGCGATGGCCGAGAGTGGAATGAACGTGTAGCTGAAAAAGTAGTAAGGCGATATCCGTTCGCGCGTAAGGAGATAAGCCAACGGCGATGCCTTTAACGCCTGCGCCGCGCTGCCGAAACCTCCCATTCCAACGCCGATCACAATCAGCGCAATCGCGCCGAAGCAGAGGAACAGCACCGTCTGAAAAGTGTTGACCCAGGCCGTGCCGCGCATGCCGCCGAAGAAGACGTAACTCATCACCACCATCGCCACGATCGCGCCGCCAAACCAGAATGGGACCACGCCGCCGCTGATCGCGTTGAGCGTTGTGCCGCCGCCCATGATTCCGATGATGATGTAAGGAACGAGCAACACTGCCTGAACGGCAAAGATGACCGTGCCGATGTGACTGCACTCCCAACGGTCTCTGAACATCTGCACCGGCGTCATGAAGCCATACTTTTTCCCGAGCGCCCACACGCGCGTGCCAATCAGAAAGATCGTGAGTGGAATGACGAGACCGGAGGACGAAGCCATCAGCCGAAAGTCACGATGCCGTTGTTGAACGCATGTCCGGACGATCCGAGGATCGCGAAGGCGGTCATGTTCGTGCCAAAGAGTGAAAACAGAAACACGAATGGACCAAGCGAGCGGCTGGCGAGAAAATAGTCTTCAGCCTTTTCGCGTCCCGCCGCGCGGCGAAAAGCAAAGATGCCGATGTATAAAACGATGGCCAGGTAAAGAAAAACTACGATGGCAGGAATCAACGGGCTGCGTCCTCCCTCGGCGTTCGCTTCTTCAACTTCTTGTTCAAGATGAGACGGCCAGGCGAAGGTCACGAGGAGCCACATCAGAAGCGAGCGGCCACTGAGAAACATCCCTGATAGAAGAGCCCGATCGGGATGAAACCAAAAACCAGGTAGGAACTCCGCCAGAACCAGATGTCCTGATGAAGTATGTAGAGTGCGGCGACAGCGACGACGAGCAGGATTTTTTTCATTGTGGAGGCCGAAAGTAGCAAGGCGCTTTGGCGAGTGTCAAGCTTTGCCGCAGGAATCCTGATTAAACCCCTTTGGAGTGCGGCGGCTTGACGCCGCTATTCTTCGTTGGACCAAGATCAAGACCAGAGCGGCGTCAAGCCGCCGCACTCCAAGGTACAAAGGCGCATTGAGTTTCGTGAGAAAACTCTTTGCGCCTTTGTATGCGTGGGGTCGGGGCTTCGAAATCTAATGTGCTACGCCGTTAACGGAAACCCTCGCGCGCCGGCTACGCAAATACTGATTGTTAATATGGTGACGTTTGATCATGCGATCCAGGGTCTTGCGATCAACTGCCAGCACGCGCGCTGCCGCCTGCTTGTTTCCTCCCGTATGCTCCAGCACACGCGCCACGTAGCGTCCCTCAATTTCAGAAAGCGGAACCCAATCCTGACTCATACTGAGAGGCTGCTCCAGCAACGTTTCCGACGTCACCGCTCCGGCTGAAAGCAGACTATAGTTGTGCACGCGCTGCGGCAGATCCTTTTCACGGATCGTTCCGTCACACATCGCAACCGCACGCACAACGGCATTCTCCAGTTCGCGAATGTTTCCCGGCCAGTTGTATTGCTCCAGCAAGGCGAGCGCTTCAGTGGAAAACTTCACCGCCGGACTCAGCGAATAAACACGATCCGCAAAACTCTGTGCGAGCGGAGGAATGTCTTCACGACGTTCGCGCAGCGGCGGCAAAACAATCGAGACTGCATTCAGACGATAGAAAAGATCGTTGCGAAATCTTCCTGCCGCGACTTCCTGCTCGACGTTGCGATTACTCGCGACGATTACGCGCACGTTTACTTTCTGTGTGTGGTGGGAACCGACTCGCCTGATTTCTCCCGTTTGCAGTACGCGCAAAAGTTTCACCTGAAACGACGAATTGGTTTCCGTGATCTCATGGAGAAAAATGGTGCCGCCGTCAGCTTCTTCCCAAAGGCCACGCTTATCGTGATCCGCACCCGTGAAGGCTCCTTTGACGTGTCCAAACAATTCCGCTTCGATCAGATCCGCCGTCAGCGAGCCACACTTTACCGAAACAAACGGCTGCTCCCGGCGGCCGCTGCGCTGATGAATCGCGCAAGCCACCAATTCTTTGCCAGTTCCGGACTCTCCGGTCAGTAACACCGGCAGGTCGGTATTCGAAACACGGCCAACCTGCTTCATCACTTCGATAAACGCCTGGCTGCGTCCTACCAGTCGAATGTCTGAATGGTACGCAGCCGAGCGTCGTGCGGGTGAGGATCTCTGAGGAGGTTCGGCCAACTGCTCGCGCAGCGCTTGCGAAAGCGATTGCAACTCTTCTGGTCCAAAATGTTTCAGCAGGTAGTCGTAAGCGCCGAAAGCCGTCGGGATCGAGCGTGCCGGTGGCGCTGCCCTGTCCGGTCATCAACACGATTTTTGTAACCGGTATCTTTTCCTTGAAATGACGAAGAACGCTGTAACCGTTTTCGCTACCCAACATGACATCACAAAAAACGGCCGCCCAACTGGCCTCACGCATCCGCTCGTAAGGCATCTTCGGCGGACGGCGACTGGACCACAGTCCAGCCTTCATCGCGCAGAGCCGCGGTCACGAAGTCTCTAACTGTTGGCTCGCCGGCTATAACAAGGGCATGTAAGATTCCTTCATTCAAATGGCTGCTCATGCGTTAGACACCTCCATACATTTCTATCCCGCCGTTGACGTTGCCGGTTGGCAGCGCACGGGGAGTGGATTCAAGCCGGTCGCGATAATTTGCTTTGAAGAATAGGGGGTGTTTAGCGGCGCCCGAAGCTAACCATGGGTCTGCGATGGCCAATGTCTGCAACTTTCTCAACCACTCCCGTAGGCGGGGGACGACGACCTCGCCCTGGCCGGCGTCCCCCTTTGCACGCGCGAGGATTTCACCCTTAGATCGCGCGCGTCCTTCAGAATTCAATTCCCTGCGGGAAAACTCTCGTGTCGAGAATTTCCCGCCACAGACCGCATAAGCACGGCGAGGCGTTTTCAACTTCATCAAACGGCCCCAGCGTGAGGTCCGAACTGAGGATATTGGCATCTCTGAGACCTTTTCATGTGAGTATCGGGGCCGATTTTCCGGCGCCGTAATTCCCCCGGTGGATTTCATATCAATTGATCTCGTCAATCGATGCAAAAAGATCGACGCTGTCTCCGCCTGAGCGCTGTCGCGTAGGTTTAATTCCTTCGCGCCTCCGGCGAACTTTGAGGGCCATGATCTAACCACGGCCCACTGAGTCGGGTTGTAAACGCTAATTAGTTCGGAAAGATCTGACTGCAACTATTGCAGACTCCCACATAAATCGATCCTGAAACATAGCCTGGCTCTTTTGATATGAGGTGCCTTAGGAGCGGCAATTGGAGCACTCAATTGAGCTGGGGGCTATGTATTTCCAATTGGCAAGTTAGGCTAAGCGTGATCGAAAAAGTGCGCAATAGGGGAGATTCCTGACAGAAACTCAGCCATTTCCTGAGCATTTTTCCAAAATAATGCAGTGAGGGGATCTATGGACCAATGCAAAGAAACATTCATCATTCAACATCGATCAGTCCGACGATAATCGCATAACGAACGAGACCGGCGACGTCGCGAATATCGAGTCGTTCCATCAACTGCGCGCGGTGAGTCTCGACGGTTTTGACGCTGATCTCGAGAAGCTGACCGATCTGTTTCGTAGTCTTGCCTTCGGCAATCAGACGCAACACTTCACGCTGTCGCGGGCTGAGAGTCGCGAGCAGTTCTTTTTTAGGATTTGTCTTGCCGAAGTCCAGCAGAGTCTCGAGTGAAGTTTTAGGCGAAATATATCGTTCACCCCGGATCACAGTCTGAATCGCCTGCTCGAGCTCCGCGCTTGCCGCACTCTTCGGCAGGAAACCCGCCGCTCCAGCGCGTAACGCGCGGCTTGCATATTCCCCTGCTTCATGGACCGTCAAAACAATTACTCGAAGCTCAGGATTATTTTTGGTGACGTGGTCCAGGACATCAAATCCGCCGCCATCCGGCATGGTGATGTCGAGTAGCATGAGATCCGGCTTGAGTTCTCCGATCAGTTGCAGTGCTTCACTGCCCTTGCCTGCTTCGCCGACGACGATCATGCCTTCGATCTTCTCCACAAGTGCACGAATCCCTCCACGCACAAGAGCGTGATCGTCAGCGATTAGCACACGAATCGGATCCATCAGTTGGTACTACCCGGCCTAACTTAACCTGGGCGCAAAGTCGGGCATGTGAGCTTGAGAATTAAACAAAACAAAACCATTCATTTGGTTTCGACGGACGCATCATTGCAGGAACTTCCTGATCCAACAATCAGGAATAACCTGAGTTGAGGTGTATATGAAGTTGCCAGACAAGAAAGCACAGAGGTCACAAACCATTTTATTGGTGATTTGTGGTCTCTGTGCCTTTTTGGGGCTTTCGGATTTTTTTCTTCGGTTCGCTTACCTGGAACGCATGATGATCCCGGAATCGATTGTCTCGCCGGTGCGCGAGATTGCCTGGAAGTGCATTTGATCACCATCAACTTCAAACAACATGAAATGCATGTCTCGATCGTAGGCCTTGGCCGTCAACGGCGAAGCGGATTTGAGATCGCCCTTGCGCAGCTTTCCGCCGGCTCCCGAGACAAAGTAGTGAATCCCTTTCTGCGGCTTAACTCGCTCATAGATGTGATCGTGACCGGTCAGCACTACGTTGACTTTATACTTCAGAAAGATCGGTTCCACCGCCTCTCTCAACTGATTGTCGGATCCATGTTTCTTCGCCGACGAATAAGGAGCATGGTGCATGAAACAGACCTTCCATTCTGAAGTGTCTTTCGCGAGTTCGCTCTGCAACCACTCAACCTGCTTCTTGTCCATGTAGTTGCTGTTGAGCGCATAAAAGGCAACGTTACCTTTCTTGAACCGGTAATACTCCTTGCCGTTCATGTTGAAGTTTTCATAGTTCACCTGCAACGCCTGATCGTGGTTTCCCAGCGAGGCATAGAATTTCACTTTCGCGTCGAGCAGCTTCTTGTAAGGCTCTGAGAATTTTTCCTGATAGTCGCGAGGCGTTTCACCGCCATACATATTGTCGCCCATCATCAGAACAAACTCGAACGGGAATGCCGCTCGATACTGGGCCATCATCTCGCCAACTTCGTGTTGCTTCGATGAGCCGGAACCTGTGTCGCCGATAACGGCAAACTTGAGCGAGCCCTCTTTCAACGGGAGCGCAAGCTTGACCGACGAAGTCGCAGTCGTATGTTCGTTAAGTGTTTTTTGTGCCTGGACAGGAGTAAAAGAGATCGCGGCGACTAACGCAACGACGATGAAATTAATCCGCTGAAACCTTGTCATGACTTGCTCCTATTCACACGCGCGTTTACGGCAATGCCCTGGGCATAAAATCGACAATCACGTTGCTATCGCGATCGACCAGAATCATGTTGCTGCCCACGAACCGGTATCTCAACTCTTTCGGCAACTGCGGCAACTTTGCCAGCAGCGTCGCCGGCATTTCTGATAGCTCCGCATTTGCCGCATACGGATAATTTACGCGGAGCACGACTCCCTGGGTCTCCGTTTCGAAAGCGATGTCGCGGATCTCTTTTCGATCCTTACCCTGGAATTCTTCCTTTAAAGTGCGTCGAATATAGCTTGCGATTTCAGGCAAAAAGATATTGCCCGGCTTGGCGCCTTTGCGCGCGGCGCGCATCGCGTCTTCGAGAGTTGTTCGATAAGCCTCTATCTGTTCGGGTGTGCTGTCTTTGGAAAGTTTCGGCGCCTGCTCCTTCACCTTGTTGCGCAGCTTTACATAATCCTTCACCTGGTTTTCAAAAGCCTCGATAGCTGCTTTTTCAGCGGGCGAAGTGACGGGCGGCGGTGCGAGTGCCGCATTCTGTTGAGCGAGCGCAACGCCCGTTGTTAGAACAACGAGCACGATCGCAGGCAAACAATGGTTCAGCAACTTACTTGTTATGTGTTTCATTGCTGAAGAACTCAGCAAGGAGGGTGCCGTGTGTCTCAGACCGTACCAACATCAAATAACCCGACCTTTTACGGGTCGGGTTGTTTGATCTACGTCCACTGGTGTATCGGGTTAGTTCAGGTTTACACAAGGTTACTCGGCAAAATAAATTGGCCGAGGTGCGGGCCGGAGTAATTCTGACTCGTGCGCAGCGCGAGTTCGAGAGCTTGCCTCGTGAGTTCGGGTTTGATCACCGCGTCGACAAATCCACGCGCAGCGGCATACTTGGCATCAAGCTCCATATCGTAAGTCTCACGGACTTTATCCATCTCGGCGGTCAATGTTTCATCGGGCGACTCGCCATTCTTTTTGAGTTTCTCGAGTTGACTTCCAAACACGGCCTGGACTGCTGAGTCGCCTTCCATTACTCCCATGCGACCGGTGGGCCAACTAAAAATAAAATCGGGATCGAAACCCTGACCCGCCATCGCGTAATAACCGGCGCCGGATGCATGATTCACGGTCAAAACGATCTTGGGAACGATCGCGGTCGCCATCGCTTCCACGAATTGCGCGCCCGCGCGAATTATTCCGGAGTGTTCAGCGTCAGAACCAACCATGAATCCGGAAACATCCTGGACAAACAGGAGCGGCGTCTGGTGTCGATTGCACGTCTCGATAAAGTAAGCGACTTTCTCCGCGGACTCCGTGTAGATGATGCCGCCAAAACGCGGCGGCTTTCCGCCGGGCACGCGCACCATCCCGCGGTGATTTGCAATCACTCCGATTTGAATACCGCAGATCCGAGCGTGACCCGTGATCATCTCTTTCGCATAGTCGGCCTGAAACTCATCGAGGTGACCATCGTCGAGCAAACACGCGAGCAGCTTTCTCACGTCGTAAGGCTGTCGATGATCTTCGGGAATGATGTCGTAGAGTTCCTCTCCCGGTCGCGCAGCCGGTCGCGCAGCTTCGGACGACTGGTGGTGACAATGCTGGTGGGCTTTGGTAACTCCGAAACAAACTCGCGAATTTTTTCGATGCAAGCCTGGTCGTCCGGCACTCGATAATGGGCCACTCCCGATAACTCGTTGTGCGTGCGCGCGCCGCCGAGAGTTTCATTGTCGATGGTCTGTCCGGTCGCGCCTTTGACGAGGTTCGCGCCGCCCAGGCCCATGAACGAAGTGCCCTCGACCATGATGATGATGTCAGAGAGCGCGGGCAGGTAAGCGCCTCCGGCGATGCATGGTCCCATCACGGCGGAGATCTGCGGCACCTTTAAATAGCGACGCATGATCGAGTTGTAATAAAAGATTCGCGATGCGCCGTATTGTCCGGGAAACACGCCACCCTGATAGGGAAGATTAACGCCCGCGGAATCGACAAGATAGATAATCGGCACACGCGTGCGCATCGCAATCTCCTGCGCGCGCAGGATCTTCTTGATGGTTTCCGGCCACCATGAACCAGCCTTGACGGTCGCGTCGTTCGCAACTACGACGACTTCCCTGCCCTCGACACGCCCCACGACCGTGACTACGCCCGCGCCGGGCGCGCCGCCGTTGTACTGATCGTAAGCGACGAGCAGCCGATTTCCTGAACGTAGGCGTCCTTGTCGAGCAACAGCTCGATGCGCTCGCGTGCCGTCAGCTTGCCTTGCTGGTGTTGGCGATCGATCTTGTCAGGCCCACCGCCGAGACGAAGTTTGGTTTCGAGTTGCTCGAGTTCATCGGTAAGTTCACGCAGTCGCGTGAGCTTGTTTTGTGGCTGGACCACTGTCGGATCTTTTTCATTCGATTTTGTGCTTTGCAGATTCTATCTTTGCTGCCAGATGGTGCGAAGTAAATCATTCGCAGTGGCCTTCGGCGGCTGCCTTCGATCATAGCGACACGCTCGGAACCACGCAACTCGCAGCTTGCTACGCTCCGCCACTCCGACGTCTGCCATTCGATTCGCTCTCCAGATGCGCTCAACTCTTTTGCGTCCGGATATCTCTTTGACGGTGCGCTTCGCATAAGCGTCGAAGAATTCTTTCGCATCGGCGGAGTGTCCCATGCGGTCAACTGCGCGATGAAAGATCTCGCCGGATTTCCGCCTCGATAGATTGCGAAACGATCACCACCCCAACCAGCCGCCGCCTGTTTCGACTCGGTCGCGTTGTTCAGGAACTCGTCGAGGATCAGATAACAACCCCACTCACCATTTACATCGTAATCGATGCCGCTTCCAGGTTGGACCAAGCACCGTCTTGAAATCCGGCAGGGTAAGTTTTTGCGGAGCCTCATACGCAAAATATTTCTCCGCGTGAAGAATCTGCTCGCTCGATTGCGGAAGTTTCTTGAACGCCTGCGAGACCATCGCCCAGCCGCCGCGCTTGATAAACTTGCGTGGCCCATGTCGAACCTTCCTCGTATGGAAACAACAGCGATTCACGCAACGCACGAGGAGCCTGCTTGAACTGTTCCGTCGCGGTTTCCTGTCCGCCGAGGCTGCGAATAAACGCGAGCGCGATCAAAGGATTTTTAGCCATGTAAAGCGTCATGGCGAGGGTCGCATCACCTTCGATCAGGGCATGCGCGGCGAGTTCCGCATCCGAGTCTCCCTTGGGCCACTTCTCAAAGCGTTTGAGGTTGAAGTGCTGATCCTGAAGCGCATGAGTCAGCTCGTGCGCCATTACCGGCTTTTGTCCGTCGAGTTCGATCCAATCCGCCAGATAAAACTGTTGTGCTTTTGGATCGTAATAACCGGCAACCTGTTCGGTCAGCAGTTTGATTAAGAAGGAGCGATAGGCAAATTCTTTTGGCGCGAGACCAAATGCCTTGAGCAACACTTCCGCCGCGTGCATCTCCGCCGGTGTCGTGTCGGCATCGAGGTTCTTGACGATCATGCGCTCGATATCGGCGCGAGACTGTGCGCCGCTCTTCACCGCTTTGAGCATGGAGAGCTCACGCAGTTCGCTCGTTTCCTTAAGTACCGCTGCCGTGGTGGAAACAATTGCGGCATTTTGGGCAGCCGTGGCTGCGCCGGTCTGGGCATGGCCCCTCGTGAGCAGGCTGCCGGTTAATAAACAAAACAGTGTAAGCAGGACCAGCCCGCCGCCGATTTTCTTTGACATAATTGGCCGTTCACTCTTATAGTCCGCTAAACGTTTACAGCTTATTTCGGATCGCAGTTTCATCTCGTCTCTCGCTCAGTATGAGTTCGGAAGGCTTTGCTCAGATGACAAGCCCGGCCCTTGAAGATGTATTCGGCGTTTGGCACGAAACATTGTTACGCGTGCGCTATGCCGAAACGGACAAGATGGGCATTGTTTATTATGCCAACTATTTGGTCTGGTTCGAAATCGGGAGAACCGATTACTGCCGGGCTCGCGGATTTTCTTACCGCGATATGGAAGAGAGCGAGGATGCATTCCTGGTCGTCGCCGAGTCGTATTGCCGCTACAAAGCTCCCGCCTATTACGACGATGAACTAATAGTTCGTACACATATTACAGAATTACGTAAACGCTCGCTCCGTTTTGGATATGAAATCGTGCGTGTATCCGACGGGCAGGTTGTTGCCGAAGGCGAAACGGGGCACGTCGTCACCGATTCGAGCGGCCGGGTGCGTTCCTTTCCTGAAGGATACGCAAAGAGATTGCTTGCTCCGCCTATGATCAAATCTCACTCCGGGTCAATCGTACCCACAGAGAGTGCGCCCGAATAACTCTCGCTGGTCCTACATTCCTTCCTCATTTCTTTCGTCACAACTCGCCGAGTCATGGTGTTTCAGATTCAGAAGCCCCAGTTTCTTTGTAACTTTTTTCAACTTCAGTCGTTTTAACTTCGAGTAGTTTTTTCTTAGTCCCCCAAACCAAAAGCCTTGCTGCTACTTGCGATAGCAACAAGGCTTGGATGACAACACAAGTTCGATCGCCTCGCGGCGCTCAAGTTGCATCGTCGAACGCAACGCATCTTAGCGCACCTGGTGGACGAGCTTCAACAAGGGAGGGTCTTCCATGCGCCGCTTTGCGATCCTGTTCGCAGTTGTCTCCCTCTTGCTTCCGGTCAGCGTGTTCTCCCAAACACAAACACCCGAAGCCGCCGTTAACCTCTTCAATAACGCCGTTAAGAAAAGCGGTAAGGGTGATCTCGACGGGGCAATCGAAGATTATTCGAGAGCCATCACGCTCAGCTCGACGTTCAACACCCACAACTCACACAGCGGTTCCGGCAACTCATTCACCGACAGCGTTGAAGCTCCGAGCGACAATATCAGGGTCATCGATCCGTTCACTGCAAACGTTTACTGCAATCGCGGAATCGCTCGTTATCGAAAGGGCGACTACGCTGGAGCAATCGAAGACTACAATCAGGCACTAAGCATCAGGCCGGGGCTCGCGAGCGTTTACCTGAATCGCGCTGCAGCATATCGTGCAAGCGGTGATCCTGCGACCGCACTCAACGATCTCGATCGTGCGATCGCGCTCAAAAAAGATTTCTTTGAGGCCTATACCAATCGCGGCAGTCTTCATCTCGATCTCGGCGACAGCAACGCCGCCCTCGCGGATCTCAATAGATCCATAGAACTGAATAATCGAATTGCGGAATCGTTTGTGCAGCGCGGTTACGTATATATCGCGAGCAAAAACTTCGACGCGGCACTCACAGACTTCGACCGGGCGATTAAACTCGAACCGGGAAAGGCCTGGGCATATCAGGGTCGCGGTACGGCATGGATGTACAAAGGCTACATGGAGCGCGCCATTGCAGACTTCAATCGCGCCATCGAACGCGATCCGGAGATCGCCTGGGCTTACTTCAACCGCGGACTGTCGAGAGTGTACTTAGGTGAGGAAAGCAAAGCTGAGAAAGACTTCGAAGAATGTCTGCGACTAAAACCCGAACTCAAGCCTCAGGTCGCTCAGAAGGTTGAACTCGCACGCCACCTGCGACGACTGGCGAAATAGATTCAGCCACAAAGAAGCACAAGAATCACAAACTAATTCCTGATGGTTTGTACTTTTTGTGCTTTTTTGTGGCTACTGATTGTGGCTTAAGCTGAGGCGCTCAATCCCGCGTGCGCGTCCGGTGGCTTCATCGATATCGATCACGGCGGCGCAGATGCGGACCTCACCGCTGGAGTGTTCAGCGCGTCTCGCCGTCACAGACGTAAAGCGCGCAATCACGTCAGTTTTGTTCATCCCAATCACGCCGGCATAACTTCCGGTCATTCCGAGATCCGTGAGATAAGCAGTCCCGCCGGGCAGGATTCTTTCGTCAGCCGTCTGCACGTGCGTGTGCGTTCCGACGACGGCTGAAACACGGCCATCGAGGTGCCAGCCCATTGCGACTTTCTCCGACGTCGCTTCCGCATGAACGTCTACCAGCCGCACAGTCGTTTCGTCCGAAAGTGTTTCCAGTATGTTATCGATTATGCGAAACGGATCGTCCGAAGGCGGCATAAAAACTCGTCCCATCACGTTCATCACCGCGACCTTCGATCCGTTAACTTCTCCAATCCAGTAGCCCTTTCCCGGCGTGTTTGGCGGATAGTTTGCGGGACGAATCAGCCGTGGCTGTTTGCGGATGTAGTCGATCGCTTCCTTCTTATCGAAGATATGATTTCCGGAAGTCATCACGTCGATGCCGGCGGCGAACAACTGCTCGCAGAGTTGTGGTGTAACTGAAAAACCGCCGGCGAGATTTTCGGCGTTCATGATTGCGAGGTCGATGAAATGCTGCTCGCGAAGATCCTGAATACGTTCGAGCACGGCGATGCGGCCAGGTTTGGCGACGACATCTCCGATCATGAGGACTTTCATATTTTACTGGGGCTGGAAATAAAAAAAGCCGCAAATCCTGGACTTGCGGTTCTGGCAGGAGGGAGATCCGCATTGCCGTTCCGAAGCCGTAATTGAACCTGCATAGACAGGTGGGTGACCTCTTATTGCCGCAGCCTCTGGCAGTTCTTAACGATGAAGAAATGCACTGGCTAAACGACCTCGGTCTCCCTAATCAACGGCGTTGGCTCAATCATCGTAACTCGGTGACGAACACCGCAGAACGTTTCCCTCCGCCGAGACGGATAGTAACATAACCGGAAACGAGCGGAAAGTGGGTCGTTGATCTTTGTGCTTTGTGCTTTGTGCTTTGGTCTTTGGTCTTTGGTCTTTGGTCTTTGGTCTTTGGTCTTTGGTCTTTGGTCTTTGGTCTTTAGGCTTGGATGTTGGTTTTGGTTCTGGAAACTGAGAAAGGCCAAAGACCTAAAACCAAAGACCAAAGACCAAGTACAAAGCACCAAGCACAAAGATCAGCCCAGCGTGAGTTTGCCGGCCCCGCTTTGTTCGTTCTCGAGAGTGCTGCGGACTTTCAGGAGGCGATCGAGCATCTCGGCACACTCGGCACTGCGTGCGGCGAGTTGCGAGTCGGCCTGTTCGTGCATGTTTTTTAAGCGATGGAGTTCGTCTGCGATATGCAGCGCGGCGAGAATGGCGACTTTAAGCGAATCAACCGTAAGCGTGCCGGAAGAGATCTCTCTCATGCGGCTGTCGACAAATTCGGCAAGCTGGATGATGTATTCGGTATCGCCGTCAGACCGGATATTGTAGGTCTGATTATAGATTTCAACTCTGATGGTGGGACTGCCTGAGCTTGCTTCCATACTGCCTTTGTTGATCATTCGGCCGATTCCGGAACTCATCGAAACTCCTCGACCATTTCCGGATCCAAAGCGGCCACTGCATCAAGCATGGCTTCGACTTTCATGCGAATAGTCTCACGTTCGGCGAGCAGCTTCTCGACCTGATTTTCGAGTCGCTCTTTTTCGTTGAGCACGCTGCCCATGTCTCGATGAATCAGCGCGAGTTCTTTTTCGAGGTTCTCTTTTTCCTGGCGCAGCGTTTTGGTGAGCTCGATGGTCCGATAGATCTTATCTTCGAGATGAGAAAACTTTTCCAAGCCTGACAGACCTACCATCAATTTTTCTCCCGACGTGATGAAATGAAAACGCGGAAGCGATTATCCGTCTTCACGCCTGTGAGCGCAAGACTCATCTTACAATCACGCGCGATTTATTTTCGTCGTGATGACTCAGCGCTGTTCGGCTGCGAAGGTTTCGAGCAGTGAGGACGTCAAACGCGAGTGACGCTCTTCAACTTCATCATCACGCAACGTCCGTTCATCGGAGCGATACTCGAGGCGCAAAGTCACCGAACGCTTTGACGACTCGATGTTTCCACCTTCGAAAGTGCCGACCAATTTCACGTTGCGACAATCAGCAATCCGCTGAGCGTTCACCGCGGCAAAGATCTGATCGACTGCGACATTGCGGTTAACCAGAAGTGAAATGTCGCGCATCACCGAAGGATAACGCGGCAAGGGTGAATACTGGATGAGTTTGGCAGGACCACTCAGCAGCGCTGTCAGGTCCAACTCCAACACGTAAACCGGTTGACGAAACTTGTATGACGCGGCGACGCTCTCCGCCAGTCTACCGATCGTGCCGATCTCTTTTCCGTCACCCGTCTTGATGCGGGCAGTTTGCCCCACGCGAAGATGACGAGCCGAACTCTGCTCGAACGACAGTGCGCTCATGTTCATCCAATCGACAGCCGCCTCCAGCGCACCTTTGAGATCGAAGAAATCGAGTTCGCGTTGTGGTTGCGCGCGGTTCTCTTCAAGCGCGCCGCCCGTGCCAATAAGCGCAAGCGCGAGAGTTTCCTGCGGCAACTCTTTCTGCTTGGAAACCGCGAAAATTCGCCCAATTTCAAACAATCGAACGTCCCGAATGCCGTGATTCATGTTGTGACGCACGGAACTCAGCAAGCCCGGCAACAGCGTCGTACGCATCCATGCCGCGTCCTCGATGATGGGATTCGCGAGTTGAGGCGGATCGTTTTCATATCCCGCAAACGACGGGATCAGATCGAAACGAGATTCCTTCGGAATGAAACTGAAATTGATCGCTTCATCAAAACCGAAAGCATTCAGCGCGCGCCGCAACGAACGTTGCTTCATCTCACTCGGCTGGTACTCACCCGAGGAATTTGACGGCGGCAGTTCCGAAGCAATCTTGTCGTAACCGGTATGCCGCGCGACGTCTTCGACCAGATCTTCTTCCTGTTCGACGTCTACGCGCCATGACGGAACCTTGAAACTCAGACGACCGTTTGACTCACCTGCACGCTCGAAACCCAGTCCCGAAAGAATGCGAACACTATCCGACGCTTCGACCGCCAGAGAGGTGAGCTCATAAACGCGTTCAGGACGAAGACTGACCGTCCGTTCGCCGAGCGCACGCGGATAGATATCGATCGCGTCCTCCGTTGCAACACCTCCTGCAAGCGCACAGATGAGCTCGACGCAGCGTTGCTGCGCGTGCAGCACATTTGCGCAATCAGCACCGCGCTCGAATCGTCTCGAAGCTTCGGTGTCCATGCCGAGTTGACGTGCGGTTACACGAACCGAGTGCGGATCGAAATAAGCACTCTCGATCAGCACGTCTGTTGTTTGCGTGGAGATCTCCGACTCTTCGCCTCCCATAATGCCGGCGAGGGCGACGGGCTTTTCCGCGTCGGCGATCACGAGCATGTCTCTGGAGAGCGTTCGTTCGACGCCGTCGAGAGTTTTGAGTTTTTCCCCGGGCGCGGCGCGCCGAACCACGATGGCAGGCCCGGCAAGTTTATGGAGGTCGAAAGCGTGAAGCGGCTGGCCAAGTTCATGCAGTACGAAGTTGGTGATGTCCGCGACGTTATTGATGGGCCGCTGCCCGATCGTCTCGAGCCGTTTGGCAAGCCAGTCAGGAGATGGACCAATCTTGACGCCGCGCACGAGTCGCGCCGCGTATCTCGGACACAGATCCGGATCCTTGATCTCGACGGACGTGAAACTCGCGGACTTTCCCTCGGTTTTTGGCGACTCTTCGGCCGGCATCGTTAAATGCCCACCTTCAATCACCGTCACCTCGCGAGCGATCCCGACGTGCGACAGGCAGTCAGGCCGGTTTGACGGGACTTCAACGTCGAGCACCGCATCGTCGCCATGCTTCTCGATCGCGTCGATAGGCAGACCAACGCCCGTCAGCCGATCGCGCAGTTCCTCCGGGCTAAACTTCGTGTCTGTGAATTCTTTGAGCCAGTGGTAACTTATTAGCATGGCGTAGGTTTGGTCTTAGGTCTTTGGCCTTCGGTCTTGTCGGACTCAAAGGCCAAAGACCAAAAACCAAAGACCTTCTTTACTCAAACTTTTCCAAAAACCGGACGTCGTTCTCGAAAAGCAGGCGAATATCGTCAAGCTCGTACATCAGCGCGCACATGCGATCGATGCCGAGACCAAACGCAAAACCCGAATACTCAGACGGATCAACGCCCACGGCTCGCAGGACATTGGGATGGACCATCCCCGAACCGCCCAACTCGATCCAACCCGAGTTCTTGCAGATGCGACACCCGCTGCCCTTGCATTTAAAACAACTGAAATCAAATTCCGCGCTCGGCTCCGTAAACGGAAAATACGACGGGCGAAAACGCGTTACCGTGTCAGGACCAAACATGCGGCGCAGAAACTCCGCCACCGTTCCTTTCAAGTGCGCCATCGTTATGCCTCGATCGACGCAGAGACCTTCAACCTGAAAGAACATCGGGTTGTGCGTCGGATCCGGCGTATCGCGCCGAAATACGCGGCCCGGCGCGATCATGCGAACGGGCACGCCGCGACGCTGCATGGCGTGAATTTGGACCGTCGAGGTCTGCGAGCGAAGCGCGAAGCCGTCGGTGGTGTAAAACGTGTCCTGCCACGCGCGCGCCGGATGGTTTTCGGGAATATTCAGCGCGTCGAAGTTGTAAAAGTCTGTTTCGATCTCGCGATCGTCTTCGATCGCATAGCCGAGTGCCACAAACACGTCTTCCAAACGCTCGCGCAGGAGGGTAATCGGATGGCGATGACCGGAACGCGGGCGCCGGCCCGGTTCGGTAACGTCAATGCTCTCACGCGCCGTGCGCTCGTTCTGGATGTAATTTTCTAAACTAAGCTCGACCTGATCGAGCATAGTCTCTAACTTGTCTTGAACCGCTTGAACCTGCTGGCCAAAACCGGCACGTTCCTCTGGCGCAACTCGGCCGATTAGTTTCCTGGCAGCAGCGAGGGCGCTTTTTTTCCCCAGATGGCGTGTGCGTAGCTCGCCCACTGCACGCTGCTCGGCAATCGCTTCTTCGAGTGTAGCGAACGAAAAGTGATCCCCGGTAAAACCAGCAAAGCGTTCGAAGTCCTGCTCGAACGCTTTGTTAATTGCTTCTACCTGAGCTTGAGGTGATTGATCTGTCATTTAACAGTATTTCAGGATTTCAAAGATGTTCAGAATTACTGTAATCCCGCGACATCGTGAAATCCTTTCTCAGTTTTTCTTTACTGCCACCCACTTGCCCTGCAACTGGCCGGCAAAATCAAACTCACCCGTCAGCTTTCCTTCGACGACGATCGCGCTAAGCGAAATCGTGCCGTTTTGACCTTCGAGTTGCATCACAAGCTTGCCATCCTTCCAGGTACCTTCCTTGATGGTCGACTCACCAAGTTGTGAACTGCCCCCACCTGTGACTACCTGGCCGTCAACCTTGAGGTTAAGTGTAAATGGCACCGATTGACCGTTGGCATCCGCGACGGCTTCCCACTGACCATTAAGATCTACTGGACCAGCAGCGGGAGCAGCAGCAGAAGTTGCCGGAGCCGCAGCCGTAGCCGGAACCTTTTTCAGCTCTAGCGGCATTTTCTGCGTTCCATGTACTGTTTCGCCGACAAGCTTGTCACCATCAACTTTGGCCGTAAACGTTCCCTCCGTGCCAAAGTGAAGCGTGATGGTTCCGTTCTCCAGCTTCCCCTCCGTGACCACGGCGACCTTATCACCGTGGGTCGCACGCCCGGTTATTTTCCCGCCTTCGTTTTTCAACTCGAGCGTGACTTTTTCCTCGGCGGCGCCTGGCCGCTTCACCATTCCCTGGTACGTGCCCGAAACGTCCTGCGCAAAAGCCACGATACTGCCGAGCAGCAAGGTAAGAGTCAGTAAGCTAAGCCGGATTGATAGATTGTGTTTCACTGGTCTATTCCTTTCGAAAACTACGCTGCCTTGTTTCGTTGTTCGCTGTCGAGCGCGCTCTTGGCCTGGGCCACGACCTGCGCAAACGATTCGGGCTGGTGTACGGCGAGATCGGCCAGAACTTTCCGATCGAGCTCTATCGCCGCAAGTTTCAAACCATGCATGAGCTGCGAATAATTCAGACCATTCAGACGAGCCGCGGCGCCGATGCGCACGATCCACAAACTGCGAAAATCACGTTTCTTCAGTTTGCGTCCGGTGTAAGCGAAATTCAGTCCTCGCTCAACTGACTCTTTCGCCGAACGATAAAGTTTCGATTTGGTGCCGCGATATCCCTTCGCCAGCTTTAAGATTTTCTTACGCCTCTCAAGACGCTTATTGCCACGTTTTGCTCTGGGCATATGATTCCTCCCCTCTATAATTCCGATTTACGATTGCCAATTGCCGATTTATTTCCAATCGGCAATCGCCAATTGGCAATCGGCAATGATTAATCTCTGCCGTACGGCAACATCGACATCACGCGATCATGGTCAGCCTTGGAGACGAGCACGTCGATATCCAGTTGACGCTTTCGCTTGTTGGTCTTCTTCGTCAATATGTGCCGCGCATGCGAATGGCCGCGCTTGATTTTGCCGGTCGCCGTCAGGCGCACACGCTTCGCGGCTCCCTTATGTGTTTTAAGTTTAGGCATGTATGAAACCTTTCTTTGTTTAGGCTTTAGGTCTTTAGCCCTGGGTCTTTACAATCAAAATTCAACAAAGACCAAAGTACAAAAACCAAAGACCGAAATTCTTAAGCTGTCGGAGCGGGCGCTTCCACCTTCGCCGCACTCTTGTGTCTCTTCGGGCCGAGGATGATGAACATTTGATTACCTTCCATTCGCGGCCGCGCTTCAACCTCGCCGACGTCGGCGAGGTCGCGCTCGAGTCTTTCCAAAATCCGCGAACCCAGTTCACGGTGCGTCATCTCGCGTCCGCGAAACCAGATGGTGGCTTTAACCTTGTCACCCTCCTGTAGCCACTCGCGGGCGTGCTTCATGCGATAGTCGTAATCGTGATCGTCAGTTCCCGGTCGAAACTTCACTTCCTTGACCGTGATCGTTACCTGTTTCTTCTTGGCCTCGTTTGCCTTCTTCTTCGCTTCGTACTGATATTTTCCAAAGTCGATGATCCGGCAGACCGGCGGATCGGCGTTCGGAGCAACCTCGACGAGGTCCAACCCCTTTTCCCGGGCCTGGCGAACGGCATCGCGCACGTCCATCACACCCAGTTGCTCTCCTTCTTCGCCAATCACGCGCACCTCAGGCACGCGAATTCTTTCGTTAATCCGAACCGGCGGCACACGCCGGTTATCAGGACGCTGACCGCGACCTCGAAAACCTGTAGCTATTGCTGCACCTCCTAGGTTGACTAGTTGTTTGTTAAGGCGCGCGTTTCAACCAATTTGCGCGCCATCTCTTTGAACTCGGCGATAGACATTACTCCAATGTCGCCCCGAGCCCGCTCTCTAACCGCTACCATTTTCTGCTCCATCTCACGATCGCCGAGCACGAGCATAAACGGCACTTTCTGCAACTGCGCGTCACGAATCTTCGCGCCAATCTTCTCGCTCCGCAGGTTTGCTTCGACACGGAAGCCGGCCATGCGCAGTTCGCGCGCTAACTCTTCCGCATATTCGTTGACTCGATCCGTGATCGGCAAAACCGCCACCTGCACCGGCGCCAGCCAGAGGGGAAACGCTCCCGCATAGTGTTCGATCAGAACACCAAAGAAACGCTCCATCGACCCAAACAAGGGCGCGGTGAATCATGATCGGCTGATGCGGCTTGTTGTCTTCGCCGATATATTCGAGCTGAAACCGCTGCGGCAAATTAAAGTCAAATTGGACCGTCGTCAACTGCCAATTACGTCCAATCGCGTCTTCCACTCGAATATCGATCTTTGGACCGTAGAAGACGGCTTCGCCTTCGATCCGCTGGTATGGAATTCCGCGGCTGTTCAAAGCGTCCGTCAGGGCAGCTTCGGCATTTCCCAATCATCATCCGAACCGAAGTAAGCACTACGATCTTCGCCTCTGACCGACAGTTCGACTTTGATATCTTTGAAACCAAAGACGTCATAAACGTTAAAAGCAAACTCGATACAAGCGAGAATCTCGGCACGCACGTTTTCCGGCGTGCAGAAATATGTGCGCGTCGTCCTGCGTAAATCCTCGGACGCGCGTCAGTCCGTGCAGCGTGCCCGAGAGCTCGGCTCGATAGACACGTACCAAACTCCGCGTAACGCAACGGCAGATCTCGATACGAGCGCTGCGCCGACTTGTAAATCCCGATGTGAAACGGACAGTTCATCGGCTTGATGCGAAACTCCTGCTCCTTCGAATTCCATCGGCGAGAACATCGAGTCTGCATAGTTGCTCTCGTGCCCGCTCGTGAACCACAACTCGCGTTTGGCGATGTGCGGCGTGAAGACCAAGACCATAACCGCGCTGCAATAGTTCCTCGCGCAGGTAGTCTTCCATCTCCTTGCGGATCGCGCCGCCCTTCGGGTGCCAGAAGATCAGGCCCTGCCCGTACTCTTCCTGGATCGAAAACAGATCGAGCTCACGACCGAGACGACGATGATCACGCTTCTCCGCCTCTTCACGTTGCTTCAGCCACGCATCGAGCTCTTCCTGACTAAAGAAAGCCGTGCCGTAAATGCGCTGCATCTGCGGTTGCGATGCGTCGCCTTTCCAGTAAGCGCCGGCAAGCGAAAGCAGTTTGAAAGCGCGCAGCTTGTTGGTGTTCGGAACGTGTGGTCCAAGACAGAAATCGATGAACGGCGAGCCCTCGATGTAGTAGACACTAACCTTCTCGCCGGCTTTTTCGTCGATCAATTCACACTTCAACGGCTCGTCGCGTTCACTAAAAACGCGCAGCGCGTCGGCTTTGGAGATCTCCTCGCGGCGATAACCAAGGTTCTTGCTCGCGATCTGCTTCATTCGTTTTTCGATCACGGGCAGATCGGCTTCGGTGAGCGCACGCGGCGTAATCACGTCGTAGAAATAGCCGTAACGCGGATCGTCGAGCAGCGCTGGTCCAATACCGAGTTTGGTGCCGGGAAACAGATCGAGCACGGCCGCGGCGAGTAGATGCGCGGTCGAGTGACGCAGGACTTCGAGCCCGTCGCGCGTTTGCGGCACGATCGGTTCGATCTGAACCGCATTCGCCGTTTGAGCGCAGCGCGTCGAGCTGGGCAGTGAGGTCCACCTCACGTCCGCCAACTTTGGCGGCCAAGAGCCTGTTTCGCGACGTCGCGATCGAGTTTCTTCAGAGCTTCCGCAACCGTAGCCGAATCCGGCACAGGTACGGGTTCGCCATTTTTCAGTTGTACGTTGATCTCGCTCATTTTTGTGTCTCCAGCCAGCCGAAAAACGCGACGCGGGGACGACACAGAAAGACCTGCAGTCCCAAGGCCGAAGACGATTCCCTACGATTTACGATTCACCAATTATTGTTACTTCAGTCGATCGGATTCGATAGGAGCGCCTTCGCCGCGCGCCCGCGTGGTTGCGGGTCGGCAATTAAAAAGTAAAGAATCGAGTGAATGTTCGATTCATGACGAAGGTCTTCCGGAGCGTCCTATCAAAAGTTAGAAAAACTGCCAACAGTAACAGCGCGGATTCTAGCAAAGGCCTTCGCAACGGCGCAACCACGAGACTTCCCTCGCAAAGGCGCAAAGGCGCAAAGCGCTACCGCGTTTCAGAGTTTCCTTTGCGTCTTTGCGTCTTTGCGAGGAAAGATTTGTATAATCTGTCGCGCCACATCCGAGTCCCCAAAACAGGAGAGATAAAGTATGCGCTCAGCACGGACTTTGATCATTGTCCCTCTACTATGCTGCCTTTTGATTCCCGCATTCGCCCAGACCAACACAAGAACTAACGGCGGCGCGCGGCCCAAACCCGCGGTTGCTGAGCCAAATGGTGGCCGGTCGCCGGTCAGCGAGATGCGCAGCTCGATCGAACGTTACAGCGTCGATCGTGGCAGTCTTGCGCGATCTTACCCGGTGGCGGTATCGCGCACGCGCCGCGAGCGCTTTAAAAAGTTCTACGGCGACTGGTGGAGATCTCTTCAAAGTCTCAACTTCGACTCGATGAGCCAGGACGGCAAGATCGATTACATGCTTTTCAAAAACCATCTCGAGTATGAACTGCGTCAACTCGATATCCAGTCGAAGCAGATCGGCGAGATCGAGCCGCTCCTTCCCTTCGCCGCAAAAATAATCGAACTGGAAGAAACGCGGCGCCGCATGGAGCCAATCGACTCGGCGAAGATTGCCGCTACGTTGACTGAGCTGCAGAAAACAGGTCGACGAGCGACGCCGCGCCGTCGAAGCTGGGTCTGCGAGCCGAGGCACGCGGCGGTGAGTGCCAGCTCTCGTCAACGCGATGAAAAAGAGCGTCGCGAATCGAGCGGTTGCCGCGATCAATGGCCTGCGCACGAATCTGCGAAACTGGTACACGTTCTACAACGGCTACGATCCGATGTTTACGTGGTGGAACGAAGAACCTTACCGATCACTCGATCAGGCCATGACCAGCTACGCCACCTTTCTGACTGAGCGAGTTGTCGGATTCAGACCGGAAGGCGGCACAAACTCAAACCGCGCCGACGCGTGGCGGAGGTGGTCCAGGCGGTGGCGGACAAGGTGGGCAAGGTGGACAGGGCGGTGGCCAGGGATTTCAGCGACCCGGCGGCACTGCACGTCCCGGTGACGCGAGCGACATCGTCGGCGATCCGATCGGCCGCGAAGCGCTATTGAGCGAATTGCGCTCCGAGATGATTCCCTACACACCCGAAGAACTCATCGCGATCGGCGAAAAGGAGATGGCCTGGTGTGAGAACGAAATGAAAAAGGCCTCGCGCGAACTCGGTTACGGCGACGACTGGCACAAAGCGCTCGAACACGTCAAAAATCTTTACGTCGAACCCGGCAAGCAGCCGCGAAATGATCCGCGACCTCGCGCTCGAAGCGATCAAGTTTGTCGAAGACAACAACCTCGTAACGGTTCCTGAACTGGCCCGCGAAAGCTGGCGCATGGAGATGATGACTCCCGAGCGACAGCTTGTGAGCCCGTTCTTTCTCGGCGGCGAAGTGATTCAGGTTTCCTTCCCCACCAACACGATGGCCCACGAACAGAAGATGATGAGCATGCGCGGCAACAATATCCACTTCTCGCGCGCGACCGTCCATCATGAGTTGATCCCGGGCCATCACCTGCAGGGCTTTATGTCTGCGCGAAACAAACCGTATCGCGGCGTGTTCAGCACGCCGTTCTGGACCGAGGGCAATGCGCTTTACTGGGAGTTGCTGCTGTGGGATCTGAACTTTGCTAAGACGCCTGAAAACCGCATCGGAATGCTCTTCTGGCGCATGCATCGCTGTGCGCGAATCATCTTTTCACTCAATTTCCATCTCGAGAAGATGACGCCGCAGCAGTGCATCGATCTGCTGGTTAACAAAGTGGGCCACGAACGCGACAACGCGACTGCGGAAGTGAGGCGTTCGTTTGACGGCAGTTATGGTCCGCTTTATCAGATCGCGTATTTGATCGGCGGGCTACAGCAGTATGCAATGCACAAAGAGCTGGTTGGCTCCGGAAAGATGACCAACAAGGCTTACAACGATGCGTTGCTGAAGGAGAATCGGATTCCGATCGAGATGTTGCGGGCGGCGATCACCAACCAGAAACTGACACGCGACTTCGTTACGAACTGGAAATTCTACGGAAACTAGCCACCAGGAAGCACAAAAAGCACAAGCTCATTAAATGAATGGCTTGTGCTTTTTTGTGCTTCCTGGTGGCGAAAATTAAGCTTCGAACTGCGTGATCTCGCCGGGCTTGCGCAGCATCTTGTTGACTTCGCCGACGTGCAGTTCTTCTTCCGCGATCATGCGGCGCGCGTAGTCTTCCAGCAATACGGATCGATTGACGACGAGGTCCAGCAACTGCCGGTAAAGCAGTAGTCCGTGTTTCTCAGCTTCGAGAGATTCGATAAGAATGTCGCCGATGCCGTGTTTATGCGTTTCGAGTAAGGCGCCGATCTTTAGCGAAGGGTGTTCGCCAAAATGTGTGACGAGCTCGCCTGCTTCGCTCGCGTGTGCGAGACAGGTATTGGCCTCGTTGCGCAGCCAGCTCACGATGGGAATCCGATTGTGACCAAAGACCATTAGCGAATAGTGGGTGTACCGCACGACACCAGCCAGCTCAGCCTCCATGATCTGGTTCAAGAGCTTCACTGCCGCCGCCTTGTCAAACTTTTCCTCCGACATATTTTCCTCCGTTTTCGACTTTGCCATTCATATTAACTCACTTTACCCATCAACCTCTTAATGGTCGGCGTGAGCATCGCCAGAATTGCGGTGGCTATCAACAGACCAATCGCAATGCCGCCGTAAAGTTTTGTGAGCTGCCAGGAGTTGTTCGCGACGAAGAATCCCGAGAGGTATCCCGCGAGTTTGCTGCCAAACGATGCCGCCAGAAACCAGACGCCCATCATGATTCCAACCAGCTTCACGGGCGCGAGCTTGGTGACCGTGCTCAGTCCGACCGGACTCAAACACATCTCACCGCAAACTTCCAAAAAGTAAAGACCAACAAGCCAGAGCGGGCTGATCTTCCCGTAAGCCGTCAGCATCGAGGCCGGAATCATTAGTAAATAAGCCACGCCAATGAACAACATGCCGAGCGTAAACTTTACCGGACTCGAAGGCTGCCGATCCTTCAAACTCACCCACAGGTAAGAAAATATCGGCGCGAGCATGATTACAAAGAGCGGTGTTAAGGATTGTAAGTAGCTCGAAGGGAATCCAATCCCGAAGATCTCCGTTCTCACCAGCTCTTTCGCGAACAGGTTCAGACTCGCGCCCTTCTGCTCGTACGCAGCCCAGAACAACATCGTGAATAGAAAGAAGATGAAGATCGCGGCGATGCGTTTCCAGTCCGAAGCCGTCAGAGGCTGGTTTGCCGCGACCTCACTCACCGTCGTCGTCACTTTTTTCTGAATCCTGCTGCCTACGTGAGCTAACCACTTCCCAAAGATCACGAAGATGATCAGACCGAGGATCATGCCGATGCCCGCCGCGCCGAATCCCCAGTGCCAACTCTTTGCCGGATCAAAACCATTGTTGACGAGCACTCGTTTGAAGCTGTCGCTCTGGGCCAGGTAACCGCACACGAGCGGCGCAAGCACGGCGCCGATGTTGATTCCCATGTAAAAGATCGAGAAACCACTGTCTCGGCGCGGATCCGTCTCACGGTATAGACCACCAACCATCGCGCTGATGTTTGGTTTGAGCAGGCCTGTGCCGACGGCAATCAACACCATGCCGAGATAAAAAGAGGTCATGGAGTGAAAGACCATCGAGAAATGGCCGAGCGCAATGACGATTCCGCCGATAAAAACAGCCAGGCGCGCGCCAAGTAAGTAATCAGCGGCAAGTCCGCCCGGTAACGCGGTTATATACACGGCCATCGTGTAGGTGCCGTAGATCGAAGCCGCACCCTTCACGTCGAAACCGAGGCCGCCCTGAGCCGGAGGCGCAACCATATAAAGGACAAGAATGGCGCGCATGCCGTAGTAGCTGAAGCGTTCCCAAAGCTCTGTAAAGAAGAGGGGTCCGAGCCCTCTCGGGTGTCCGATAAAGCCGCGGTCGTCCTGAAGTTCGGTCGTCGAAGGTTCCTGGTTCATATTGTTTGGGCGCAATCTCTCGGGCTGAAGTGAATAAATTGCGCGGCAATATATCCTGCAAAGGTGCTAAGGCGCAAAGTGTTTATCTCAGCGCTCTCCGCGTACCTCCGCGGCCCTCTGCGTTGTAATCGCACTAACGCGGAGGAACGCAGAGACGCAGAGGGCCGCAGAGAAACCTAACAACCCTTTCAGCGGGACTCACATCTATCCTCCACAAGCGAAAGACCACTCTCCCGAAAGCGCCACACTTCCACGTCAGGATCCGTCTTTATGAAGAAAACTTTTGCGATACTGCTGTTGAGTGTTTCTTTGTTGCCTTTGAGTCTTTATGCGCAGTCGGGGCGCAAAAAGACTGAACCAAAACCGAAAGCCGAACCAACGAAACCGGCGGAAACGAACGACGAGATCACCAACACACCGATCTCGCCCGAGGGTGAAACGGTCGAAGGCGACGTCATTCGTTTCGATACTGCGCTCGTGACGATTCCGGTGACCGTGCTGGATCGTAACGGGCGATACGTTCCCCAACTCCGCCGCGAAAGCTTTCGGGTGCATGAGAACGGCGTCGAACAAAAGATCGCTTACTTTGCCACTACCGACTCGCCATTCAGCGTCGTTCTATTGATCGATACCAGCGGTTCGACACAGTTTCGCCTGGACGACATCCAGAACGCCGCGATCAACTTCGTAGACAAACTAAAGCCCACGGACAGCGTGATGGTAATGGCGTTTGACGACAGCATCGACGTCTTGTGCAAGGCCACGACGGATCGCAACGTGATCACGAAAGCCATCCGCCGCACGCGCACCGGTGGCGGCACGCGTCTCTACGATGCAGTTGAAGACATTCTGAAGAAACAACTCAAAACGATTTCGGGTCGAAAGGCAATTGTCCTGTTTACCGACGGCGTCGATACGACGAGCTATCGGGCAACTTACGACACCACCGTTCGCCTCGCTGAAGAATCTGAAGCGCCAATCTACTCGGTTGATTACGACACGTCCGGAGGCAGTTTTGGTCACGGAGGTCATGGCCAGCCTTTGCCGGGTCAACGCGGAACAATCCTCGGCATCCCGTTGCCTCGTCCGACGATTGGCACGCCCGGCTCCGCATCGCCGGCGGATTACAAACGAGCCGTCGCGTACCTGCACGCGTTATCGAATAACACGGGCGGACGTTTCTATAGCGGCGATTCCCTGTTTGGAATCGCACAGGCATTTTCGTGGATCGCCGAGGAGCTTGGACGGCAGTACAGTATCGGTTATTACCCGAAAGTCGCCGGTAAGAATGGCGAGCGTCGACAGGTAAAGGTGAAAGTTACGGAGGGGGACATGGTAGTAAAGGCTCGCGATAGTTATATATATAATTCGGATAAGAAAACCACCGCGAGCCCGTATGTTTCAGAGTCAAGATAATCGAAAGATTGCCCGAAGGAATCTGTGAAATCTGTGAACTAGTTTGCCCTTGATGGGACGTGGTAGTAGAAGTTGCCCTGCATCTCCCAGTTGCCCAGGTTGAACTGCCGTTGCGCGCCGCAATTGAGACACGTTCTGTAGGCCCGGCCTTCATGTGAGAAGGGCCGGCTGAGTTCCGCATGCCAGCAACCAAATACTCGCGCCACCAGACTTTGGATCTTGCCTGTCAAAGACGATGTATTGATGTGTGCGACATTTGAATTTGCGATTGTTAACTGGCCTGCCTGCATCATGTTTACCTCTTTCAAAATCCTTCCGAGCTATCCTTCAGATGGTAACGCGCAAATCGCGGGAAGATTGGGTCATCCGCCGCTACCGCGCTTGGTTCTGTTACCTTATACTTGCGTGGACTTAAAGTCTGGATCTCGGAGAGTTAAACGATTGAGTCAGCACCCCGCAGATAACGTCACTCGTCTCCTGATCGAGGTCTCCAAGGGCGATCGAGGCGCGGTTGATCTTTTACTACCCGTCATCTACGATGAACTGCGAAAGCTCGCGGCTAATTATCTGCGACGGGAACGGCCGGATCACACCCTGCAACCAACTGCCCTGGTTCATGAGGCGTATCTGAAACTCATCGATCAGACGCGGGTGAACTGGCAAAACCGGGCTCATTTTTTCGGAGTTGCCGCCCAGATAATGCGTCGACTGCTGGTGGATCATGCGCGCAAGCACAACGCCGAAAAGCGTGGCCAGGATTTTCAGAAACTCTCTCTTGACGAAAACATCGATCGGGCGGTCGAACGAAGCGCGGAACTGATTGCGCTGGACGACGCCCTGAAAACCCTGGCATCGTTCGACGAGCAAAAGGCACGCATGGTTGAGTTGCGCTACTTTGGTGGTCTATCCATTGAAGAAACAGCGGACGTGATGGGTGTTACTCCCACAACCATCAAACGTCACTGGCGCTTTGCCAAGGCCTGGCTTCATGGAGAAATGCAAAGAAATTAGTTGATGCACGCTGCAAGTCCAATCCAACAACTAACAAGTGATTGCCGATTTTCAATTGCCGATTTCCAATTTGAAGAAAACCATCTGAAAATCGGCAATCGGAAATCGGCAATTGCCAATATGAAAATTTTCGTTTAGTGACTCCCGAACGCTGGCGACAAGTCGAAGAAATCTTCCAGGCGGCGCTCGATTTAACTCCCGAGGATCGAGTGCGCTACGTGTCGGAGGTGTGCGCCGACGACACCGAACTCAAGCGCGACGTCGAAGTGCTGCTGTCGCAGTACGACAGCGCTGGTGAACTGCTCGAAGAACCCGTGTATGGCAACACGGAGATGAACGTGCTCGAGTCGTTTGTGGAAGAAAAAGATCCGATGATCGGCCGCCGTCTCGGTTCTTACCGGATCGAACGAGAGATCGGACGTGGCGGCATGGGCGCGGTTTACGAGGCGTCACGCGCCGACAACGAGTTCAGCAAGCGAGCCGCAATAAAATTGGTCAAACGCGGGATGGATACCGATTTCATCCTGCGCCGTTTTCGCAAAGAGCGGCAGATACTCGCCGCACTTGATCATCCACACATCGGCGGTTTGCTCGACGGCGGAACGACAGAAGACGGCCTGCCCTATTTCGTCATGGAGTACATCGAAGGGCAGCCTTTCTATAGTTATTGCGACACGCATAAATTAAATATCACCGGCCGGCTAAAACTGTTTCGCTCCATCTGCGACGCGGTCCACTATGCGCACCAGAAACAGGTCGTACACCGAGACATCAAACCTTCAAACGTGCTTGTCACTTCCGACGGAGTTCCGAAACTCCTCGATTTCGGCATTGCGAAGTTACTGAACCCACAGCTCGCCGGCGACATCACGCACGATCCGACCGCCACGGCGATGCGTTTGATGACTCCGGAATATGCTTCACCGGAACAGGTGCAGGGCGCGCCAACCACGCCGACCACTGACGTCTATTCACTCGGCGTCCTTCTTTATGAACTGCTGACCGGTCACCGGCCGTACCGTTTGGTTAACCGCGCGCCGCACGAGATCGCGCGTGTGATTTGCGAGGAAGCACCCGCGCCGCCGAGCATCATCATTACTCGCGCCGAAGATCTGCTGCCGAGTCTTTACACCGGCGATGAATCCACCACGCTGAAAAAGCTCTACAGCACACGCGGCACTACTCTCGAACTATTGCGGCGCGAGTTGTCAGGCGATCTCGACAACATCGTCATGCAGGCCCTGAGGAAAGAACCGGAGTGGCGCTACCAGACCGCCGCGGACTTGCGCGACGACATCACGCGCTATCTCGAAGGCCGCCCGATACTGGACCTGCCTGATCCGCCGCACGCGGGTATGGCCCGGCCGGATATTTCCAATGAGAACTCACTCGCCGTGCTGCCGATGAAGTTGATGGATATCAATCAGCCGGAGAGTAGCCCCGATTATCTCGGAGCCGGACTGGCCGACGCTCTGATCACGCGTCTCAGCGCGATTCGCAGTTTCGCGGTCAGACCGACGAGCAGTGTGTTGCGTTACGGCAGTGACGCCGATCCTTTGCGCGCGGGTCGCGAGCTCGGCGTGGCATTTGTTCTGGACGGCAGGATCCGGCGCTCTGCGGAACGCATTCGCGTCACGATCCAGTTGCTGAACGTACGCGATGAAACTACGGCGTGGGCGGGACAATTCGACGAACAGTTTACGGACGTTCTGAATCTCGAGGATGTGATCTCTTCACACGTCGCCGAACAGATCGTTCCGCACCTGACGGTGGACCAGCGTCTCCGCCTGGCGAAACGCGGCACCGATAACCCGCAGGCCCACGAAGCATATTTGCGCGGCCGTTTTTACTACAACACGTTTACCGAAGAGGGCTTCGCGCGCGCCATCGTCTGTTATCAACAGGCTATCGCGCTCGATCCGAAATACGCCCTCGCCCACGCCGGCGTCGCCCAATATCACAACTGGCTCGGCGTCTTCAGCATCATGCCGTTCGCGGAGTGTGCCGCCGCCGCTTATGAGGCTGCGTCAACCGCCGTCGAGCTGGATCCGAATTTAGCCGAGGCACATACCGCACTCGCCCAGGCCATTCTCTTCCGCGACTTCGCCTGGTCCAGCGCCGAGCACCACTTTGTTCGAGCCATTGAGCTCGATCCGAACTACGCTCCCGCTCGCGTCCTATACGCTTTGCAACTCGTCAAGGAAGGTCGCTTCACTGAAGCACTGCGCGAAGCGCACATCGGCCGCGACCTCGACCCGCTCGCGATCATTTCTCGTTTCACCGTGGTCTGGTGTTCGTATCACGCGCGCCGCTTTGACGAGGCTCATCGCTTTGCCGCCTCGACGCTCGAAAACGAGCCAAACAACCTGATGATGCTTTACGGCTCGAGCTTTGTGCTGAGTGGTCTCGGTCGCCACGCCGAAGCTATCGAAGCCGCGCAGAAAGTCGTCGATCTACTCGGTAAAGCCTCGCACACCCTCGGACGGCTCGGTGGTGCTCATGCCGCCGCCGGAAACAAGGAAGAGGCGCAACAGGCTCTCGACGAATTGGAACTGATTTCGGCGCGGCGATACGTGTCGCCATATCACGTGGCCATCGTGAATTGCAGCCTCGGCCGCAAAGAGGAAGCCCTTGACCTGCTCGAAAAGGCCTACGAGATCGGAGACGCAAAGGTCCTGTGGATCGGAGTCGAGCCTGAGCTCGAACCACTTCACGGACACCCGCGTTTCAACGATCTCATGCGGAAGCTGGACCACCGTCTGGCGGCCCTTCCGACCATCGCGGGCCAGTTGATGGTGGACCAGGAATCGATTGCGGTGCTTCCGTTCCGAGTTCTGGGTCCCGCCGGAGAGAACACCGGCGACGAGTATCTCGGCGTCGGATTGACTGACGCGCTTATCACTCGTCTCAGCAAAGTTCAACGTCTCGTCGTGCGTCCGACCAGCAGCGTGCTGCGTTACCACGGCGCCGCTATCGATCCACTCGTCGCCGGACGCGATCTCGGCATCGATTACGTTATCGACGGAACTATCAGACGTCTCGGTAATCGCCTGCGGATAACGGCGCAACTGCTGAGTGTCAACGAAGGCGTAACGCGCTGGGCCGAACAGTTTGACGAAGACTCGACCGACGTGCTGCAGATCGAAGATTCGATTTCAGAAAAAGTCGCCTCCGCGCTGCTGCCGAAACTCACGCGCGACGAACAGCGCCAACTCTCGAAACGAGGAACTGACAGTTCCGAAGCTTTCGAGTCGTATCTGCGCGGCCGTTATTACTGGAGCTCTTACACTGAAGTCGGACTCGCGAAAGCGCTCGAGTGTTACAAGCAGGCCATCAAACTCGATCCCGATTACGCGCTCGCCTACACGGGAATCGCCGATTACTACAACTGGCTCGGCGTGTTTGGTATCAGGCCCTTCCACGAAACTTCAGCAGCCGCCAAACAGTCTGCCGCTAAAGCAGTGGAGCTCGATTCGACTTCCGCCGAAGCATATAGCGCGCTCGGTTTCGCGACCGTCTGTCACGATTTCGATTGGGCCGTCGCGGAAGGTCAACACCGTCGCGCGATCGAGATTAATCCGAACTACGCCACCGGGCATCACTGGTACGCCTTCCATCTCATCATGGAGGGCCGTTTCGAAGAAGGCATCGAGCAGATGCTGCGCACGCGCGAACTCGATCCGGTATCTCCGAGTGTTCTACAAGCTCTCGGCTGGTGTTACTACCACGCGCGCCGCTTCGAAGAATCGACCACGACGTTTCAAAACATGCTCGACGCCGTGCCCGAGTTTCCGTATGGCCTGGTGACTTACTCCTGGACGCTCAGACACACGGGCGAGATGGAGAAAGCAGTCAAAGCCGCGGAAAAGGCCCTCGATCTTTCCGGCGGCAGCCAGTTTTATCTGGCGGTGCTGGGCAGCACTTACGCTGCTGCGGGAAAACACCAGGAAGCGCGCGCCGTTCTCGATCAGTTGGTTCAGATGTCGGTTCATGCCTATGTCTCGCCTTATCATCTTGCGATGTTGCACCTGCACCTCGGCGAGCGAGAACGTTCTCTCGAACTGCTTCTGAACGCTCACTCGATCAAGGATGCGTGGGTAGTTTGGCTTGGCGTCGAGCCGCAGTTTGATCCGTTGCGTGGAGAGCCGGCCTTCGAGGGCATCCTCCGCGATCTGCGACATCCCGCGCTCTATCGCAAGATGGCAAAGATGGCGGCCGCCGCGGTTGCATCGGAACGGAAAAAGAAACGGCGTTCGAACATCGCACCGATAACGACGCAGATATTGATGCCCGCGCCCGACACGCAGTCGGGAGAAAATGAAGAGGCTCGCCAGCTCTACACCGCCGGGCGTTATTATTCGACCAGACGAACAGCCGAAGGTTTGCGCCAGGCCATCGAACGGCTCGAACGTGCTGTCGAACTCGATCCGGAGTATGCGATCGCGTATGCCGAACTCGCCGACTGCCACGCGTTGCTCAACTGGTATGTCGAACCGCCACCGCCGGGAGCGTGGGAACGTGCGAAGCAGTGCGCGTTGCGTGCGGTTGAAGCCGATCCGCAACTTGCCGAGGCACACGCTTCACTCGGTTTCGTCAGGCTTCATTACGATCGTGATTGGATTGACGCCGAACGAGAACTGCGCAAAGCGATTCAACTGAGAGCGAGCTACCAGGTGGCCCATCGCTGGTACGCGTACAGTTTGTCGGCCATGGGCCGTCACGACGAGGCTTATGCCGAGATCGAACGCGCGCGTCAGATTTCGCCGCAATCGGCCGTGATCGCGACGGCAGTCGCAAACGTCCTGTTTCTCGCGGGCAAGTTTGATGAGGCTGTGGCTCCAGTGTCGAAAGGCGCTCGAGCTCGACCCGGGCGCGGTTGCGGCACACACGATTTTGCGTTGGGCCTACGAGCTCAAAGGAATGCATAACGAGGCGATGGCCGCGTTTGAGCAGGAGCGAAGCTTTGCCGGCGACACGCCGACAACACATGCCAAGCGCGCTCACGTGCTCGCCGCAACCGGAAAACGTGAAGAAGCGCAGACGATCCTGAACGACATTATTGCGAAGCGTAGTCAGAACTGGGTGACGGCCTACGAGATCGCGATCATTTACACCTGGCTTGGCGACTTTGACAACGCGTTTCGCTGGCTTGCACAGGCTGAACGGGAGCACGCGGTTGGGTTCACATTTGTCCGCGTCGATCCACACTTGATGAAGCTGCGCTCCGATCCACGTTTTCATGATTTAATTCGAGAGACTGAGAAGACGATTCCGTAAGCTAGTGCTTTGTTCTTTGTACTTAGTGCTTTGTATTTTGTTTATTCAAGCGCTAAACACAAAGACCAAAGTACAAAGCACTAAGTACAAAAGAACATGTCCACAAACCGTCCTAATCCCGAAAACCTGGACGCCTGGGTGCGAGAAGTTGTCGCCTGGCACTTCGATCCCGAGACCGGCTGTCCCTTCTGGTTGGACTTCGCTAAAAACCTTTCGTGGGATCCACGCAAAGAGATTCAAACTTACGAGGACCTCTCGCGTTTTGGTTACTTCCAGGATGAGTGGTTGCGTGGTGGTCCAGTGCGTCGCTGGGTTCCCAAAGGCTACGCGGGCCGACCGGTTTATACGTTTGAGACCGGCGGCAGCACGGGCGTGCCGAAGTCGCGTATCAACATCGAAGATTTCCGGCTCGACTACGAAGCGTTCAGCGACACACTCCCGGATGAATTCTTTCCACGCGATTCTGACTGGTTGTCGCTTGGGCCGACTGGTCCACGCCGTTTGCGTCTCGCTGTGGAACATTTGGCTCAGTATCGCGGCGGCATCTGTTTCATGGTCGATCTCGATCCACGCTGGGTCATCAAGCTGCTCAAGATGGGCCAGCCGAAGATGGCCGAGCAATACAAGCAACACGTTGTCGAACAGGGTCTGACCCTCCTGCGCGCGCACGACAACATTCGCTGCCTGTTTACCACACCCAAACTTTTGGAGGCGCTTTGCGAAAAAGTGTCGCTCAAGAAGATGGGAATCACGGGTGTGTTTTGTGGTGGCACCGAGATGACGCCGCAGTTTCATCGTTTTGCCGTCGAGGAACTGCTGGAGGATGCTTACTTCGCGCCGACCTACGGAAACACTTTGATGGGTCTGGCCGTACATAAACCACGTCTGGCTGAAGACAATTACGCAATCATTTACTATCCACCGAGACCGCGTGCGGTAGTCGAAGTCGTCGATCCGGAGGAACCGGATCGCGTTGTCGATTATGGTGAGACGGGGCGTGTGCGTTTGACGACGTTGACGAAAGAATTCTTTATGCCGCGATTTCTGGAACGCGACGAAGCCGAGCGCGAACCGCCGTGCGATCTTTATCCGTGGGACGGCGTGCGCAACGTCCGCCCCTTTTCGAAACTTCAGGCGAATGTCGTCGAAGGCGTTTATTAATCTTGAAATCCTGTACTTCTGTCTAACATGTTGCACATCCCAATCCTGCGCCACGGCACCCCCTATCGAAGCATCGACATCGCGCGCGTTCCGCATCATCAAACACGCGAACTCTTCGTCGAAGTCAGCCAGGCAAACGCCGGCTTGATTCGCCGCGACCTTGGCCGGCAGGAAATCGGACGCACAACCCTGAGTAAATTCTCAACAAGAGACCTCGTCGACATCTGTTCCCGCGCCGCCGAGCACTTCACAAACGATTCCCTGCCCCTCGGCGACGACGCACAAAATCCCGAAGACTACGTGAAACAAGTTTCCGCGACGACCGGACTTCCGCACGTTCTCGCGCGCCGCAACATGCTCAAGATCAAAAGCATGCTCGCCAACATGGAGAGCGTGCTGATCGGACTGACACGAAATGTTGACTGGGAAATCCTGGATCGTGGATTCGGTGAGTTTGAAGGTCATGCGTTGAGCTTCTTCCCGCGCACGCAATCGCTCGGCGCGGTTCTGCCAAACAACTCGCCCGGAGTTCACTCGCTGTGGATTCCCGCGTTTCCACTTCGCATTCCGCTCGTGCTCAAACCGGGCAGCGCGGAACCCTGGACGCCGTACCGGATCATTCAGTCGTTAATCAAAGCCGGTGCGCCACGGAAAGCTTTTAGTTTTTATCCGACCGATCACGGCGGGTCGAGCGAAATCCTGCGGAATTGCGGGCGTTCGATGGTGTTCGGCGATGCGTCGACGACGAGCGTTTGGGAGAATGATCCACGCGTTGAGATTCATGGCCCAGGTTACAGCAAGGTCATTCTCGGCGAAGACTGCGTTGACGACTGGGAGAAGTATCTCGACGTAATGATCGCCTCGATAGCCGACAACGGCGGGCGATCGTGCGTCAACGCTTCCGCGGTTTGGGCGCCGAGACACGTCGAAGAGATCGGCGAAGCACTCGCGAGACGTCTGGCCCGGATCATGCCGCGCGCCGCGGACGACGAGAACGCGCAGCTCGCGCCGTTTGCGGATGCACAAGTTGCAACTCGCATCAACAGGATCATCGATCAGGGACTTACTGAACCAGGCGCGCGCGACGTTACTGCCGCTTATCGCGACGGCGAGCGGCTCGTCAACTGGAACAACTGTTCCTACCTGCTCCCGACGATCGTCGCTTGTGAATCAGACCACCCCTTGGCGATGAAGGAGTTTCTGTTTCCCTTCGCGAGCGTGGTGAAGGTCGAACAGGATGAAGTCGCTAAACAACTTGGTCCAAGTCTCGTCGTAACCGCCATCACCAAAGATCCTGAATTTATCCAGACACTCGTTTCGTCACCGCGCATCGATCGTCTCAACATCGGCGCGCTGCCGACGAATCAGGTCAGTTGGGATCAACCTCACGAAGGCAATCTTTTTGACCATCTTTACGCGCGTCGCGCTTTTCAACACGCCGTTGCCGTCTGAGGATTTACGTGAAGATTCTTTATCTCACAGGCGGTGCGGGCCGGATGTATTGCGGCAGTTGCCTGCGTGATAACGCGATGGCCACCGAGCTGATCGCGCGCGGTCACGATGTGATGCTGCTTCCGGTCTACACGCCGACGTTCACCGACGAGCCAAACGTGAGTAACGATCATGTCGTCCTGGGCGGGATCAGTGCATACCTCGAGCAGTACGTTCCGCTCTTTCGCAAAACGCCGCGCTGGCTCGATCGTTTATGGGACTCGAAAACTGTCCTGAGTCTCGCGTCACGCCGATCGATTTCGACCAATCCCAAAATGCTGGGTGAGATGACTGTATCGGTGCTCAAAGGCGAAGATGGATACCAGCGCAAAGAGATCGAGAAGTTGATCGAGTGGCTCAAGACCGAGCCATTGCCTGACGTCATCAACCTGCCCTATTCACTGCTGCTCGGCATGGCTGGACCACTCAAGCAGGCCTTGAACGTGCCGATTCTTTGTACGCTGCAGGGTGAGGACCTTTTCCTCGACGGTTTGCAGGATCCGTATCGCACGGAAGCGCTTGAGCTAATTCGCAAACAGATTCAGGACGTCGATTCGTTTCTCTCGGTGAGTGAGTATTATGCCCGCTTCATGCCGGGATACCTGGGTATTCCGGCGGAAAAGATCCGCGTGGTTCCTTTGGGAATCAATCCGCAGGGATTTGAACTGCGCGAACCCAACCGCAATGGTCCATTCACGGTCGGTTTCCTTGCGCGAGTCGCGCCGGAAAAAGGACTGCACGTTTTGGCTGATGCGTATCGCATACTGCGGCAGTCTGGAAAGTTGCCCCAGGCGAGATTCGAAGTTGCCGGTTACATGGCGGCTGACTGCAAACCTTATCTTGAAGACATCCGCAGGAGTGTGAAAAAGGCGGGACTCGACGGTGAGTTTCAATATCACGGCGTTTTGGATCGCGCTGAGAAGATCGCCTTTCTGCGAAAGATGGACGTGATGTCGGTGCCCGCGACTTACGATGAGCCGAAGGGCGTATCCCTCCTCGAGGCAATGGCGTGCGGCGTTCCTCTGGTCCAACCACGTCGCGGCGCATTCACGGAGATAGTGGAAACAACCGGAGGCGGGCTACTGGTCCAGCCTGACGACGCGCAGAGTTTGGCTGACGGCATCCTGAAGATTTACAACGACAAGCAACTCGCGGAAGATCTCAGTGCCAACGGTTTTCGTGGCGTGCGTGAACATTACACGGCTGCGAACATGGCAGACCGAGTGCTCGAGGCTTATGAAAGCGTGATATGGCCCACCCGTTCATTGCAGGCGACGACCTGATTTTTCAACTTGAGAGCGGGTTTGGACTGCTGCGTGTGTTAGCGGTCGACGGCGAGGGCTCGGCGGCGATCTGGCACCTGCTCGCGTACGACGACTTTTTTCCGGACATCGAATCCGCCGAAGCCGCGTTGGCCCGGGGAACTCCCCTCCCGGTGCGCAAAGCGCACATGGCGCTCACCAATCGCGCGTTTGAAAGAACACCGGCTGCGCGACTCGGCAATCGTCCTGTTATGGAAGATGAGTTAGCCGCATACAAAACCTGGCTGGATACCGAAAGATCGGTTTCCGATCGCTCCGCCTTGTTAATGCTCGGCATTCGCTAAATCAGTGATGAAAATTCTTCCTTTGCGTCTTTGCGCCTTTGCGAGGGCATTCCTCTTTCTTTTAATACTCGTCTCGCCGGCGCTCGCCGCTCGAGTCGAACGCTTAATCGACACCTGGCGGCCCGAACATTATCTCGTCAACATAACTCTCAACACTCAACTCTCTGAACTCTCTTCCGCGAGTGCACGCATAAACATTCTCGTTCTCAAACAGACGAACGTGATCGATCTCGACTTTGGAGAACTGACAACCGACACGGTCACGGTCAACTCGAAGCCGGTCCAATTCACGCACAGGAACGGTAAGCTGCACATCAATCTTCCCGAGATCGCGAGTCCCGGAACACGGTTGGTGGTAACGGTCGGCTATCACGGCAAGCCAAAAGACGGACTGATTCTCACGCTGGATAAGGACGGCAATCCTTCCGCGGTGGGTGACAACTGGCCCGATCGAGTGCACCATTGGATACCAACGCTGGACCATCCGTCAGCCAAGGCGACTATCACCTTCAACATCACCGCGCCTGCGCGAGAAGAAGTGGTCGCGAACGGGCGCCTGGACCATGTGGAGACAACCGCGACCGGTGAAAAAACGTGGACGTATTCGGAAGGCGTTCCGATTCCTCCTTATTGCATGATCATCGGCGTGGGCCAGTTTGCGAAGCTCGTACCGTCGGAAAAGTCGCCCACGCCGCTCTCTTATTACGTGACACAGTCAGACGCTCCCCTCGCGCTAAAAGGATTCGCGCCGACAATTCCGTCATTGGAGTTTTTCACTCAAGCCGTTGGTCCATATCCATACGAGAAGCTGGCGATGATTGTCGGCGCCACTCGTTTTGGCGGGATGGAGAATTCGAGCGCGATCGTGTTCACGAGCAATCTGCTGACGCGGCCGCCCACGACAGTGGGAATGAGTAAGACGTACGGCATTCCGGCAGGCAATGTGAGTTTAATCGCGCACGAGATCGCGCATCAGTGGTTTGGAGATTCGGTTACGGAGTCAACCTGGTCTGATCTGTGGTTGAGCGAAGGCTTCGCGACTTACTTTGCGGGTTTGTTTGTGCAGCGCTACGAGGGTGAAGAGGCGTTTCAGGCGTACCTGAAGAACGCGGCGACAAGCATTTTTGCGTACGAGAAAAAGAAGCGCACGCCGATCTTTGATCGCGACACGGAGAATCTCCTGGAACTTCTGAATGCAAACAATTATCAGAAGGGCTCATGGGTGTTGCACATGTTGCGTTCGAATCTCGGCGATGAGGTTTTCTTTCGCGGGATCAGGAATTACTACGAGGCGCACAAGAACGCGACGGCCGGCACGGAGGATCTTCGCGCGGCGCTCGAGAAGGTTTCGGGTAAGGACTTGCGGCCGTTCTTCAAGCGCTGGGTTTACGAGAGCGGACACCCGCAGTATGAACTGGCGTGGCAATGGCTTGGGAAGCGCGGATTGCGGCTGGTGTTGAAACAGATTCAGACTGGCGAAGCGTTTTTGGATCCGGTGCCGATGGTGATTACTACCGCGATGGGCAAGCGCGATGTGGTGCTGAAGCCAATGGGGAAGACGACGATTGAGACGATCCAGTTGCGTGAGAAGCCTTTGGGAATTGAGATCGATCCGCGGAATACGTTGTTGAAAGAGGCTAGTGTTCGGGATGTTTCGATGTAGTGTCGGCAGTCGGTTGACGTTTCAGAACGACGCGCTTTTTTTATTGCTGTTGTTTGTTTCTGGTGTTTTGTTGGTTGGTATAGTTTTGTTTGTTGGTGTTGGGGTGTGTGGAGTTTGACAGCGGGAGATCCCTTCCCTATTATCCACCGGTACGTCGGGGCGTGGCTCAGCCTGGTAGAGCGCACGGTTCGGGACCGTGAGGTCGGAGGTTCGAATCCTCTCGCCCCGACCAATTAATTAAAGCAATTACGGCTACCTGCAAAGGTGGCCGTTCTTGTTTTGTGGCAGGATTGTGGCAGAACCGCAGTCTTACCGCTTCTAAGGCCGCACGTTTCGCACGATCGGTAGCGTGAGTGTAACGCCGCGTCGTTTGCGGATCCGAATGTCCCATCAGATTGGCAATCGTCGCTTCGCTGCAACCCGCTTCCGCGAGTCTGGTCCCAAATGTGTGACGCAAGTCGTGCCAAGGCAGGTTTTCAATCTCTGCTAACTCACAAGTCGTCCCGAACGCTGTCTTGATGTCGGTATCAGGCTTGGCGGTATCGGGGATTGATGAACAACCGTTGCCACGGGTCGTGCTGCGTATTGGTAGTGGCCTTCGGGAGAACGTAAGATACATAAAGTTCAATGCCTTCCGTCTTTTCTCATGACGACGTATATTGTCCCGCATGAGCTTCACATTTGAGTGGGATGAACAGAAGGCTGCTGAAAATCTCACAAAGCACGCCGTTTCGTTTTCTGAGGCCTCGACAGTTTTTGCGGATCCATTGTCGCGGACAATTCCCGATCCTTTACATTCCGAAGCAGAAGATAGATTTGTCGTCCTCGGCCAATCAGGCTGCAACACACCTTGGTTGTGGTGCATACCTATCGTGGTGAGGTTATAAGAATCATTAGCGCTAGAACAGCGACTGCGCGTGAAAGAAGAGACTATGAGCGAGGAAAAGAATGAGGAAGTAGAAATACTCGATGAGTATGATTTCAGCAAGGCGGTCATTGGTAAGTACGCAAAGCAATATGCAGAGGGCACCAATATCGTAGTCCTTGAGCCAGATGTGGCCAAGGTGTTTCCAGATTCAGCCGCTGTCAATCAAGCTTTGCGACAACTTATCGAACGGCGCTCACGTTAATTCCAGGCCCGCATGGAACAAGCGTGTTCACTAGACTCGTCTTTGAGGCGTCTTTATTCAAGTTGGCGATTTGGTCAGTACGAAAATTTCAGCCTAAGAACGTGAGACACGAGCCGCAGGCGAGTGCAGTCCCCTACGCCACACATTAGTTTAAGTAACTGCAGCACCTCGGAAATCAAAAGAAAACGAATAGAAGGCGAGGCGTCCTGATAAGACTGATTATGTGCGAGGCTTTGGGAGAACATTCATATCGCGATGACCAATCAGTGCTTTGATCGTGAATGCGTCATAACCTGCGATAGCCAAGCCCTTTTCATATCAATCCACGCTACAACGTGGACGAAATAAAAGGACAGGTTACAAACATCCATCCCGAGCGGAAACTTGCGCTCAACCTGATTACTCGAAGGAGTTCCTCCATGTTCCCCTGTGACCGTAAAGTCGTTATCGCCGCACTGCTTTGTCTTCTCTTCTCACAACCATTACTTGCAAATCCGGACGACATTGTTCTTTCCGAAGGCACTGCGATCAAAGTGATCGTCACCGGCGAAATCAGCAGCAAGGACGCTAAGCCGGGTGAGCCGGTGAGTTTCACCGTTACCGAAGATATCATGATCGATGGTCAGGTAGTCGTGCGTCTCGGAAGTCAGGCTATCGGTAGTGTTGTCAATGCCGAGAAAGGCGGCTACATGGGCAAGTCAGGCAAACTTGCCATTCAAGTTGAATCAACTAAAAGCGTCGATGGCCACCCTGTCAAACTTCGAGCCGCCAAAGGTAGGGAAGGAAACGACAAGACAAACACCACCTTCGCACTGTCTTTCATAAGCCCGTTCTTCCTGTTTAAGAAAGGGGGTGACGCAAAGATTGCTGCCGGCACGCCGGTTACCGTCTACGTTGCTGAAGAGAAACGTTTCCGGCTTGACGGTTCATCGCTGAGTGCGGTCGTGACTGAAGCAACTGCTGCGGCTGACACTGAGGAGGCTACGGTGTACGTTTACCGCCCGAGCAAGATGGTGGGCCGTGCTCTCGAGCCTTCAGTGTTTGTTGATGATACTGAGTTGGCGCGCATGGACAACGGCCGCTATTTCGCGATCAAGTTGAAGCCCGGAAAGCACATCATTCGCATGACGGACGACCAAAAGGGCTACGCGCTTGACATGGGCCGGGGCCAGACTTACTACTTTCGCGTCGGTATCGAAGCAGGTATTTGGAAAGGCCAGGGCAAGATCACACTCGACGACGCAGAGCGCGCGATAGCGGAGATCAAGAAACTCAAATTCCTGGGCCAGGATAAAATTAAAGCCCCGACACTTGTCATCGAACTCTCACCAAAATAGCAGTCGCAAACAAACCCGGAGCTTAAAGTTGAAGAACACGCGACAGTCTCCCTGGCGAACGGAACTGCGTCATCTAATGCACGAACTGGCCGGAGCCTTTCTGTTCGGCATGCCATTCCTCTACACAATGGAAATCTGGTGGCGCGGAAATACCGCCGGCCCACCTCGAATGCTCGCTGCACTCGCGCTGACGTTCATCGCACTGGTGGTCCTGGAAAGGGCTGCGACGACGCGTTCGAATAAAAGCGTTCCCTGGCTTCGCACTTTGATCGAGGCGACAGAAGCGCTCGCTACAGGACTCGTCGCCGCCGCTCTCGGACTCTTCCTGATCGGCTTTCTAGACCTTGACGCGGGACTGCACGCCATCATCGGTCGTCTTTGCATGGAGGGCTTGCCATTCAGCCTCGGCGTCGGACTCGCGGATTTCCTGCTTGGCGAGAAAGAGGACGGACACGAGAAAGGCGGCGACGAGAAACCCAAAGAGAGCGCTGACATGCGTGATCGTATCATCGTGCGCTCGGGTGCCGCCGCGCTCGGAGCGACAGTCATCGCCCTGACGCTCGCACCCACCGATGAGATACAACTCATTGCAAGCGGCCTCGGATACCCGCAACTGCTGGGCCTGGCTGCCGCGTCGCTCGCGATCTCTTACATGATCGTGTTTGCCTCAAACTTTGTTGCGTCGGAGGCACGTCGCGAGCACCGTGGCGGGTTTAATGCCCCGTTGCCGGAGACGACTCTCGCTTACGTGATCTCGCTCGTCATGGCTGCAGGCATGCTTTGGTTATATCAACAGATTGATCTGACTGACTCGCCGGACCTATGGGCGAGCTACGTCATCGTCCTGGGGCTGCCTGCCAGTATTGGCGGCGCTGCGGGAAGGTTGGCGTTATGAGCAAGGCTGGGAAGAACGCATCCGCGGCTCCAAAGTCGACGGCCGAGTGGGTCTCACTCGCTATTTCGCTCGTGATCCTTTTGGGAATTGTTGGGGCCATTGTTTGGCTATGGATCCATCAGCCGACGGGACCGCCGCAGTTCAAGGTTGAGCGAGGTACGGTTCGCAATGAGGCCGGGCTCTTCCATCTGCCGGTGACGGTCACGAATATAGGTGGTTTAGCTGTTGGGCAAGTGCGAGTGGAGGGAAAGCTGAATAATCAGGGGCAAGAGGAGATTGCAGTCACTACTTTGGATTTTCTTGCCGTGCGGGCGGAGGAGGAAGTAGTACTGATATTTCGCAGCGAGCCTTCCGGGGCGGTGGTCCAGGTAGTCAGCTACCGTCTGCCTTGACGGACAGTCTTCACCCGGTATTTCGCAGCCCAGCCGCAATCCCATTGATAGTTGCGGCAAGAGCGTAGTTTATATTGTCGGTATTCTCACCTTCGCGTTTCCGACGCAGCAACTCAACCTGAATCAAACTCAATGGATCGACGTACGGATTCCGCAGTCGAATGGACCGGGCCAACACCGGGTTCTTCTCAAGTAACGTTGTCTGTCCAGTCAAACGTAGCACCACTCGTTTGGTCCGCTCAAACTCCTCGAAGAGCATGCCAAACACTCGCTCCCTCACCCCCGCATCAGAAACCAGACCTGAATACAAACGCGCAATTGACAGGTCAGCTTTCGCCAATCCCAACTCAACGTTCGCGATCAGTTCAGTGAAGAGTGGAAACTGCGACATCAGCTTTTCCAGCAACTCCGCATTCTTTGAACTCTGTTCCGAGAAAGATTCCAAAGCAAAGCCCACTCCAAACCATGCCGGCACAACATGACGACTCTGCATCCAACCAAACACCCAGGGAATCGCGCGGAGATCACCGAGACCACGTCCGGCACTTCGTCGCGTGGGCCGAGACCCGATCCTCATATGTTCCAATTCCCTGACCGGAGTCGCCTCCTCGAAGTAGGTGAGTATCTCTTCGTTCTCTGCAATCTTTTCTCTATAGAACTCAAAAGCGTCGTGAGACATCCCCTCCACGGCCGCTTCACTCTCCTGGTCTAAATCTTCGACATTGCCAGGGCGGGACAGTGCTTCCAGCGACGCGGCAATCATCAACTCGAGGTTTCTTTCCGCGAGTACCCGATCGGAATACTTCCAATTCATCACTTCGCCTTGTTCCGTGATCTTTATCTGACCCGTGAAGGCACCGTGCGGTTGCGCAACTATCGCGTGATGGGTTGGTCCACCACCCCGACCGACCGTTCCACCTCGTCCATGAAACAACGTGAGCTTTACGTTGCATTCGGCAGCGACTCGATGCAGCGCGCGATGGGCTTTGAATATCTCCCAGGTGCTGGTGAGCATCCCGCCATCCTTATTTGAATCGGAGTACCCAAGCATCACCTCCTGGCGCCGCTCCCACGAGTCGAGCAAACGAGCAAAGTCGGAGCTGGTCCACAAACTCCGGCAGACCTCCGGGCAGTTACGCAAATCCTCGATCGATTCGAAGAGCGGCACAGGCATCACCCCCGGATCAGATCCCTTTATTGCCATCACCTGTACACCGCTTAACTCAGCCAGCGACACCAGCGCTGTAATGTCGGAGGCCAACTGTGTTCCGCTAATGACGTAACTACGAATTGCGTCGGGATACTGGCGCTTTAAGTCGCTGATAGTCCTCAGTGAATCAAGCAGATTTACAGTTTCTTTCGACGGTCGCGGTGGAAGATTGTCCTCGTTCGCTGCCGCAGCGTTTGAAAACTCGAGCAATGCGCGTTTGTGAACACTCTCATGCTCTCTAACGTCCAGCGTGTGTAAGTTGAAGCCGAAAGTATCAACCTGGCGCAGCAGAGGATCGAACAAAAACCTCGCGACACGTTCCCCGCCGTTTGCAGAGAGACTTCGACGCGCCACGCTCAAATCCTCGCGGAACTCAGCGGCATTTTGGTAAGCATGCGCGTTGTCGGGCTCGTCTCGTGCCAGGACCAGGCGGGCCAACACATAATCCAGAAAACGCCGATAGACTTCCTGTGACGGATGTCTTTGCGGATTGAGCTCAGGCGCGGAAACAGTCGCCGCATAAGAGTTGAGTGCGGCTTCGAGTTGTATTGAGACTGGAACCTGATGTGTCGAAGGACTGAGTTGCCAGATCAAATCGTTCACTCGCTCGATGTAGTAGGCGAGAATCGTTTCGCGAGCTATCTCCAACGCATCTCGCGTGCACTCCGGCGTAACCAAAGGATTGCCATCCCGGTCGCCGCCTATCCATGAACCAAACCGTAACACCTGAGGCAACGCGTTCGCCGGCAACTCTTCACCATAGGCTTCACGGAAATTATCAGCGAACTCGTCATACAACGCCGGCAAGGTCTCAAACAAAACACTGGGATAGTAATCGAGCCCCATCCTGATTTCGTCGCGAACTGTCGGCTGACGGCGTCGTACTTCATCGGTCTGCCAAAGTGCGGTTATCTCCGTAATAATCGCCTGCTCGTGTTTTTCTGACTCTCTCTTAGTCAAGGGCAAACGATCTAATTGTTCGAGTTCGGCGGCAATACGTTGTCGCTTGAATAACACGGTGCGTCTTGCAACCTCGGTGGGATGAGCAGTGAATACAAGCATGACATCGACCTTCGTCAGCCACTCAAGTGCTTGCTGTTGAGTGATGCCGGCATCACGCATCCTACGCAGCGTTCCCAGAAATGATCCTGGTTGGGCCAGCAACTCGGGTGAGGTCTGGGCAGCGCGGCGACGACGTTTGCGATGATTGGTTTCAGCGAGGTTTGTCAGTTCAAAATAGATAGCAAACGCTTTCGCCATCTGATGCGCTTCAGCAACGTTCAAACGACTGACAATTGTCGCAGCACGTTCGATCAAGCGTCGCCCATTTTCGACCTCGTGTGCCGGGGGTGCGTGCAACTCTCGATACTCAATCAACAACACGCGCAACTCCTCGACTGCCGAAAACAATTTTTCGCCAACCTGTTCCTTAAGTACGTCGCCAAGCAAACGACCAAGCGAACGTACATCGCGGCGCAAGGGAGCTTCCTTCAGATCACTATCGTGACTGGTGAGTTCCGTGAGCCGTGCTGCTTGATCATCTACATTCCAGAGCCGAGACATACAGGTATGCATACCACGCGATGCGGAGGCTGTCACGTGTTTGGTGCTTTGGCGTTATTATCTATTTCTTGTTTCATTGATTGTGCGCCTTAGAAACTTCGTGTATGTGTCGAGATTCGTTACAAACTTCTGATAATTTGTTCCATCCTAAACGCCGAAGGCCAGTAAAAACCTGGTCGCGACAGCTCACACCTGATAAGTCCTTCATCAGGTTCAGCAGTACACTAAGCTCGCGTATCACTGACCTGCAGTCAAAGCGTTTCTCGTATTTGATCCAAATGGAGTTGACCAATGTCGCGAAACACACGTTACCGCCGAGAAAAATTTGCCTTGCTACTCGGTTGCCTGTTGACTGCGCTCACGGTGCCCTTCTCTGCACCTGCTCACCTGCAGAGTCGGACACTGGGTAAGGTCGCCATCAAAGTTACTCTGAAGACCGATGATCAGGCGGCGGCTCCGGTCCAAAATTTTGGTTTGATAGTTAAGAAGCTGAATGACGGTTCAGCCGATGTAGTGACTTCCGCAGTTCCCATCAAGACGACAACTGATGGGTCGGTGTCTCTTTCGCTGATACCGGGTGATTATGTTGTTGAGTCACAAAGACCACGCATTGTGCATGGGAAGAGTTATGAATGGTCCGTCAAGCTGAAGGTTCAATCAGGGAGCACAGCGTTGCTGGAGTTGGACAATGAGGCTGCGACGATCACAAACGCTGATGATGCACTACGGCGAGGACGAATTGTTGACGAATCGGATCTGTTGAAGGTCTTGAGCGACGGCGTTGTAAATGTGCATGGTGAACTAGCTCAGGGAACCGGATCAATTGTGGATAGCATGGGGTTAATTCTCACCAGTCAACACGTAATCGAAAGATCGAAGGAGCTACGAGTTCAATTTGACGGCAGCAAAAAAGTAGCGGCCAAGCTCGTCGTCGATGATCCCGATTTAGATCTTGCCGTCTTGTGGGTAGACCCGTCCACCTGTCCATCCTGTAAAGCTTTGGCAATAGGGGAGCCCACGAGTGGAAGCAACTCAGTCGTTGATGAAGCACGGGTATTCACGATTAGCAGTCCTCTGGCTCAAGACAAGACACTTACTAAAGGCACGCTAAGAAACACAGGAAACGGGATCAGCCTCGATTTTAAGATCTCGAGCATCGACGCAGGGGCTCCTGTTTTCAATGCGGTGGGTGAAATAATCGGGTTAGTCAAATTTGTGGATCAGAACGGCAGCAGGCCTGGAACTTCGCGAGTGATCAGAGTTCAAGACGCGCAAGTGCTTCTCGCAAAAGCCAGACAAATTATAAAGGAAGCGACCGCCTTCCCCTCAGCCGAGATGCTTCCAATCGAGCCTCGAGACTCTTATCCCGCCGAAGACTTGAAGAATAAAGTGGATCTTAAAAAGTTCAGGCCAAAAGCCTACGAAGCAGACTTCGGGGAATATCAATTGACGATGATCACACCCGTGCTGAAGTACTACTTAAATGAGCGGAACCGAATTGCGTTTGAGCGACAAAAGAAGAAGATCGAAAAGGACGGAATGATTACCACACCGGTGATGACACATAGCTTCTACGAGCTTCGCAACTGGGGCGACTATGTAAACCAGATGAGGCCGGTGGTCCATCTGCTTATGGTCCCGGAAGTGAGCGCTACCGGCAAATCCACATTTCTGAGCCTGCTGACGTTGGGAGTCGGACTGATGGGCGGCGCGCCAATGATCTTGCCACCCGATTTTAAGTTTAAGGCGGATTTTGAAGAGATGTCGCTGACGTGCGATGGCAAACCTGTGACGCCCATTCAGCGAGGAAAAATTGAATTCACCAAGAGTTTATCCAGCTACCTCAAGACCAGGCAGCGCACCGCTTATGCGGGCGTTTATACGTACTCAGCGGAGACCTTCGCGCCTGACAAGTGCAAACAGATGAGTTTGCAAGTTGTTTCACAACAGAGCCCGGCGACTCCCGAAATCAGAGTCGTTGATCCGAGAATGGTCCAACAGGTATGGAGCGATTTTGAACCTTCCCGTCACCAGTCTGGCAAACACTGACGCAAGGCGTTCGCCTTTATCTCATCAATGAGCTTTGCACAAAAAATCATGTCAATCCTGATAATCAGGTTAATCCTGTGAAGCTGATTTCCGGGCATAGGCACAAACGATTGTTTTTACAGGATTTCAGGATTAGACATGATTTACACGAATGATTCTGAATTAGGTAGCTCTTCTATAAACGAAGAGATGTGCCAGTGCCCGAACATGCGGCGCCAAATCTTCGCATACCAGACATCAGCGTCGTTTCTTCGAAGACTTAGGACGGCGCTTTGTGAATTTTACTTCCGCTAACGGGACTTCGGAATTAATGCAGGGACTATCTATCCAAACCGGGGATATGTGGAGTCGAAAGGTCAGGTCGTTAGAAAAGCCGCAATCAACAGTAACAAGTCGATTCGGATCGATATCTCGTACCCGGACCAGATATGACCTGGCACGTTCCAAGCGTTCCCTCGTCTCTCCTTGATACGTTTCGCGACCAGTCGACAGAAGGATGTATCCGACTTCCCGCTGGTCCTTTGATGTCAACGATTCCACACGGGACGGTCGTTTGGCCCTGCGCCGCAGACGCCCGCGTCAGCAATAAAGAGACTGACAGAATTTGATCAATCTTTCCACGAGCGAATGCCTCAAATGATTACGAGAGCGCCAGGCAATCTTCGCAAGATCGACAACTTCATCAACTCAACTATTCTTGCCGGACCAAATTGCTCTGCTTGCATAACTGTGTCGCGCAACTCGTTTGCAGCTCGCGTACGCGTTGAGAGGTTAGTTTCCACGACTTGCCGTTGATCAACGCGTAGATCAATTCGCGCTCGATCTGGCCCTGGTGCTGCGCGTCGGCTTCGAGGATGCGGTCGCGCCACTGCTCTTGCCAACGCTTGAGTCGTGCTTCAAGCAGCTTCTCATCGCCCGGTGATCCGTGTTTGCCGATCAAATAGGCTGCGTGGCTCGCCATCGGCGGATCATCTGTTTGCACAATCTTCTTCAGCAATACGCTCATCGATTCCGAGTAATAAAGCGTGGTGATGTCCGAAAGGATCTGCGGATATACACCGGGTTTCAACTCCGCCACCGCTTCCTCAATCAGCGGGCCGGCTTCGCGATCGTTGTGCTTCGCGAAATAAGCCAGCAAGCCCGCGCGCCCGTCACGCGATAGATTCATGCCCGGCTGTTGGTACAACTGCATCAACTCTCCGTAGATATTGCCCGTTGCAAAACGGACCAGCACCGCTGTTTTCGATTTCAGCAAGAAGTGAGCGCGACTGTCCCCGGATTGCAACAGTTTACGAACCTGCTCCAACAATGAGACATCAACTTCAGGTAGCGACTCTTCTTTCAGAGCCCCGAGAATCTGCGGGTCGACGAACGAATCGGCCTCGCGAATCTCGGCAACTACGTATGAGCGCATTTCGTCCGGCGCCATTTCGAGCAGTCGTTGCAACGCTCTCTGACGCACATTATCTGACCCCCTACCCGTCGTCGCGAGCATTTTCTTCAGCGACGGAACCAAAGCCGCATCACGTATCTGCTCCCAGTGCGTACTCAGGAGCCACTCCTGACTGTAAGGATGCAAGGTATCGAAATGCTGGACCAGAATGCGTCGCACTTCACGAGGCCCCGGGCTTTCTGCCAGAGAGTCTTTCGGCGCTGCACTCAAGAGTGTCATTGCTGTGACTGTTTGACTGGTCCCGCTTCGCTTTCCTAATCCTGCTGCTAACTCGGTGAGATAAGCCTCACGAATCTCACGGGTTCGCGGATCTTCCTCAGGCTGCAACATGAGCGGCGATGGTCCTTCCGGTTTTGGGCTGATGCCGTAGGTAATCAACATCCTCAATCTGATTGCCGCCGACAGCATTTCGCTTGTCACTGGAGTGTTCGCATCACGCATGGCAGACTCAATCAACCTGAGCACTAAACCACGATTCCGCGCGATAAACAGTCCGTAATGAATGCGTAGACCATGGTTGTTGGGTCGTTCAGGATTCAGGAAACGCCTGACTTTTTCTCGCGTCGATGGGTCACCAGTCAGATACGATAAGCGCCTCGCGATCTGATCGTCATGAGAGTTCCGCGTAGAGTCGAGAAGATCCGAAAGCCGCTTCACCTCCTTTGCTTCATCGGCCTCGCTCATCGACTGAAGTTCGAATCTGACCACGTTCGTCGACAAGCTGAGCGGTTCTGACGCTTGCTGAACATCGGTTGAGCCCTTCGAAACGCGGCGAGTTTTGACACTGACTGTATAACGACCCGGGTTATCGAATCGCAACGAATCGTTAAGAACAATTTCGAGTCGCCTCGGTGAGCTCAACTTCTCGATGGATACAACACAACGTCCGGGATAGCGGTTGTCCATCATTTCAGCGAACCAGTGTGTCACCCCCAGCTCTGGTGAAACGGCAATCGTGTCTAACACTGGCCCCTCACTGTCAGGTAAGACCTCAATCGAATAGCCTTCACGATCCGCCGTGAACTCCATCACTAACCTGATCGGTTCACCGATGCGATATATAGTTTTGTTTTCGGCGAGAGACAGTTTGACGTGCACGTCCGACGTCCCGGACGTTTGTGCCGAAGAGATTAGTGCCAACGTAAATAGTAAGCAGAGGATCGTGAAGGGTTTAATCATGGTGCAAAGATTAACGCTGCCGGGCCGTGGTTGTCGAACCAGGTTGAAGACGCGAACCCGGTTTGAGATCATACCTCCCGGCGTATGGGAACGAATGTAAGAAACTCAAAAATTCTTGATTTTGCTCGTGGCTCCAACTCGATTCAAAATCAGTAGTTAACTTTTCCTACTTCCCTTTCCAAGCGACAATTCCACCAACGGGTGCCGTAAAGGTTCGAGCGTATGATTCGGGTCATAAACAGCGCCGCCGCCTTTCGGCAAACCAATTGCCGACTTACTGATCCCTGCCAACTGCAGTAGCTCTATTGTCGTCCTCCAGTTGTCCGATTCCTCGTGAGCGCCGATTATAAAGGGGACCAATGCAAAGGTTTCGATGAGTGAGCCATCGCCGGCGAGACAACACAAGCCGAGTTGAACAGCGCCGGCGGAAATTCCGATCAAAGACGCTCCCTCAGAATATCTTCTAACAATGTGCTCATTTAATCCGTTGCCAAGGATGACTCGCCACCCTGCCTCCACATCTCCGCCCGCAAGCAAGATAATGTCAGCGTCGTTGAGAAACGCCAGATCCGCTCCAGAGAAGCTGGAAGAAATCATTCGGCAGTTTGATACACCAACTCCTTTCATCGCAGATACGAAGATCGCATAGAAATCCGGGTGGTCACCGTTAGAGGCGCCTATGTAGGCAGCTCTCAGATGGTCTCGTTTCCACTCTTTGACTACTCGGTCCAAAAAAAGTTTTTCGTTCTCACGACGAAAAAGAAGCTCACTATCGGCAAGTAGAAAGATCGATTTCAATGGAGTATCTCGGTACATGATGTGGAGGTCATCATAACTGTTCCTCGAGTTGATGTTGAGTTTACTTCAGCCAGCCGATGCAGCCCGGCCCGAAAGTCGGTCGGCCCGTCATTACACAGTTACTCGATAGAGGTACCGGCGATTAAATCTACAGAGGTAGTGATAAAACACCCTATTTCGTGATGCGTCATGCGGTCCCACTCGCACACAATAACTCCTGACGCTGCGACTTGAACTCGCATTACATTCCTCACATTAGGCGGCGCCGTGGAGGAGCAAGACGTGAAAACCATCAGTGCTGTTCCAACTAATCGCCAACTACAGTTCTACGCTTGTTACGGTCTGTTGCTTGTGCTCAGCCTTCTGATCTGTCGCTCAACGCCGGCGAAAACTACATCAGGAGCGTCCACTCCAAACAACCAGCCACAACTTGGCCATGACTCATGGGGCTTTAAGGAAGGAGCGCCCGACGAGATCATATCGTTGGCGCAGACCACCGACGGGTTTTTATGGATCGCCAGTCCCAGTGGTCTGTTTCGATTCAACGGTGAGCGATTCGAACGTTATCGTCCACCTTCAGGCGCGGAACTCATTTCCACAAATATCACCGCACTGTTCGCCCCTCCATCCGGCGGTCTTTGGATCGGCTACCGATTTGGCGGTTTCGGTTTCCTTCAACACGGGCGGCTGACAAATTACACACATGACGCTTCCTCGACCGGTAGCCTGCGGGTCTTCGTGCAGGATCGGGATGGCATCATCTGGGCGGCCGCGGACACTGGCCTGTGGAGGTTCGACCATTCGAAATGGCAGCGCACCGGGGCCGAATGGAACGTGCCGAAAAATCCTTTATACATGGGCCTCGACCGAGCAGATTACATTTGGATACTGTCTGGAGAATTATCGCTCTTTTATCTTGCCCCCGGCGCAAAGCGTTTTGAGATGGCAGAGCCGGATGTCGCAGCCGCTGGATATCCGGACCCGACCGGCTTCACATACGATGCTGATGGCTTCGTCGTCACCAGCAAATCGTGGAGACCACGAGGCGCGCCGGAAACTGGTGGCCCACCGGCTTATCCATTGCTGAAAGAACATTCCTTCGTGGTAATCGACCGGAGGGGCGGTCTCTGGATTGTTTACTTCAACCAGGCTGGTCTGGCTCGTCTGTGGCCGGCAAGGCCGGCGGAAGACTCACTCGCCGCAGCGAGGTTAACACCACGCCGGTCTAACGATGACGTCAATGCCTCGACCATCGTCCCGGGTGATTCGAGTGGAGTCGACTATTACCCTCTCAGAATTTATGCCCAGGCGAGGCTTGTGGACCAGGAGGGAAATATCTGGTTCGGAGGCCCGAGGGTCTTCACCGCTTTTTCTACAAGCCCTTCATGCAACCCTCTCTTGAGTTCGTGTCCGGGGCAGTCGGTATCGCCAGCAATGGTGAGGGTGGCATATGGGCCGGAGGACGAGGCTCACCTTTATTCCATCTTCACGCAGGACAGCAAAAAATACCCGGCACCGAATCATGGCAGTTAAACGCTGCCTATCTCGCCCCTGACAACACTCTCTGGATCGGTGAAGGAATGAGCGGCCTTTGGCGCCAGACATTGTCCGGGTCCGTTCTAACGGCGAATCCGGAAAGTGGTCCAAAATGCTCAACACCCTCTTCGAACACACCGGCCGCAAGTGGGAGTTTATCGCCGCCCCGCTGGAAATTGCCGATCACCTTCAATATATTCAGGCGCTTACTAGATCGAGCGGGAGGATTATGGTTATCCGTGGGACGTCAGGGAGTGTACCGGTATGCGGACGGCAAATGGACTCTTAACGGTGGCCGGAAAGATTTTCCAAAGAGCGGAGTCATCTCTGAGTTCACTGACACCGCAGGCCGCGTATGGTTTGGTTTTATCAGAAACCAGTTGGCGGTGTTGGACGGCGATAACCTCCGGGTCTTTGGTCCAAACGATGGTCTCAGAGTCGGCAATGTGTTGGCCGTCGCAGGACGTGGCTTCAATGTTTGGATCGGTGGTGACAATGGTCTGCAGTATTGTGTCAACGGCCGTCTTGGTCACCATCAATGCGATGGACCATGAGATGCTCCGCGGAATTTCCGGAATCATAGAAAGAGCAAACGGAGACTTGTGGCTCAACGGCATCACGGGTGTGTCTCACATCAGTCAGGCGGAAATCGCCAGAGCCTTGCAGGATCCCACTCATCGCGTTAGCGGAGAACATTTCGGCGGGCGAGAAGGGTTGCCCGGATACGCCGCACAAATCCGTCCCCTGCCGAGTGCTGTTGAAGGCACGGATGGGCGTCTCTGGTTTGCTCTAAACAATGGAGTGGTGTGGCTGGATCCAAATCATTCATACACAGCGACCGAACTTCCAATCAGCATTCAATCTGTCTTCGCCGATGGCAAGTACTACGATCTCAGTGCGCCGCTACGATTTCCAGCTCACACTTCGAACGTGGAAATCAACTATGTCAGCGATCTTCTTCTGCCGCGCTTCATTCGTCGTCTTGCTCTCGAGCCGCCCCGAGAGGCAGCGGTGGCAGGCGTCGCGCGGCGGGTACTGCGCCGCGGCGCAGCGCTCGCACACCTGCAGCTCGAAGCGTCCTTCGGCGGCGGCCGCGGTCATGCCGAGGGCGGTGCGGCCGCGCGCCCACGGCGGCAGGTTCATCTGCGGCGTGCGCAGCACCGGGATATTTCCTGCGCGGCTTCATCAGCGGCATGGTCATGGCGAGCCCTCGCGCGTCACGACGACCGGCCCAGGATCACCGCGCCGGTGCACAGGCACCGGTCGTAGGTGACCATGCCGAAGCCCGAGACGAGGCCGAGCTGCGCATCCTTCACCGCGCTCGCGCCGGCCTCGCCGGTGAGCTGGCGGATCGCCTCGGTCATGCCGAGGAAGCCGCCGGCGCAGCCGGCCTGGCCCGCGGAGAGCTGGCCGCCGCTGGTGTTGTTCGGGAAGTCGCCGTCGTGCGTGAGCGTGTTGGCGCGCACGAAGCGGGGCCTTCGCCCTTCGCGCAGAAGCCGAGGTCCTCGAACTGCAGCATGACCACGACCGGATAGTCGTCGTAGGTCTGCACGAAGTCGATCGCGTCCGGGCCGACCCGGCCTGCGCGTAAAGGTCGTCGCGGTCGACGAGCCAGCCGCCGCGCAGCAGCACCGGGTCGTCGGCGAAGGCGTTGTGGCGCTCGATCGCGCCGCGCAGGAGCGCGTGCGCGAGGCCGTGCTCGCGCGCACGGTTCTCGCTCATGACGAGGAAGGCCTCGGCGCCGGCGCAGGGCATGACGCAGTCGAACAGGTGGATCGGGTCGGAGATCGGCCGCGCGTCGAGGTACTGCGCCATCGTCAGCGGCACCTTGAAGAGCGCATTCGGGTTGTTCAGCGCGTTGTCGCGCTGGGCGACGCAGATGCGGCCGAAGTCCTCGCGCGTCGCGCCGTACGTGTTCATGTAGTGCGCGGTGATGAAGGCGAAGATCGAGTTCGGCCCGCCCGAGCCGTACGGGTAGCTGGCGTCGCGGGCGAAGTGCGCTGAAGCCGCCGAGCATCTGCCGGAACGACTCGACGTGGTTGGCGTCGGCGGCGATGCAGGCGACGATGTCGGCGTCGCCGGCCTGCACCGCGCGCGCGGCGCGGCGCAGCGCCATCACGCCGGAGGCGCCGCCGGTCGGGATGTGGTCGAGCCAGCGCGGGCTCAGGCCGAGATGCTGGGTCACGCCGACCGCGGTGTCGGGCGAAGAGCGAGAAGCTGCTGACGGTGAGGCCGTCGATCCGCTCCTTGGCGATGCCGGAGCGCTCGACCAGCGCGTCCATCGCCGCGCCGATGAACCAGTGCGCGCCCTTCGTCGAGTAGCGCAGGTAGGGCACCGTCACCGGCACGGCGACGGCGACGCCCTCGTACGACGCGCGCGCACGTCGGTGGCCCTCGTCGTCCGCCGGCGCCCCCCCCCGGAGCGGCGCGGGGGGCGGTCGGCGCAATGTCCCCCGGCTCGGCCTGAGACAAGCGCTCCGCGGTGCGAGAGCTGGCTCGCCGAGGCCGCCCGCTGGGTGCGACCGCCCCGCTCGGTGCGGCGCACCGTCCCGGTGACGAGCGCCGTGCCGCGTCGAGCGCTGGCCCTGCCGCCGTGTTCCCGCGCCAGCCGCTTCTGCCGCGCTTCAGCATCGCATGTCTGACGCTGCGGCGTGCCGGGCGGCCGCTGGCGGCTCGGGAGCTCGCCGCGCTGCAGCTTCTCGACGAGTCAACGGCAAGGCATCGACGAAGGCGACATAACCCGGCGCCTTGAAGTAGGCGAGGTGCGCCGAGAGCGTGGCGGACGATGCTCGGAGGCGATCGCTCGGGGCGGGCGGCTGGTTGTCGGCCTTGCGCAGCGACGATGCAGGCGAGCGCCTCGTCGCCGCGCACCGGATCGGCACCGCGGCGACGGCGCTGGCGGCGCCGCGGGGTGCTGGTCGAGGACGCCCTCGACCTCGAGCGCCGAGATGTTCTCGCCGCTGCGCCGGATCACGTTCTTGCGCCGGTCGACGAAGTGGAAGTCGCCTTCGGCCGAGCGGCGGACGACGTCGCCGGTGTGGAACCAGTCGTCGGCCCACGCCTCGGCGGTCGCCTCGTCGTCCTTCAGGTAGCCGGTGAAGAAGTCCTTGCGCGGGTCCGCGCCGGCGGCGCGGACGAGCAGCTCGCCGGGAACGTCGACCGCGGCCTCGGCGCCCTTGGTCGGTGACGACGCGCGGGCTGGACCGAGCCGGCTCGGCGCGACCGAAGCAGTGGGTGCCGACGTGGCGCGGCTCGCGGTGGGCCATGATGCAGGCCGCCGCGCCGGTCTCGGTCATCGCCCACGCCTCGAGCAGCGGGAAGCCGAAGCGCGCCTCGAAGGCGGCGTGGTGGCGCGGGTCCACGCCGGCACCGAAGCCGAAGCGAACGTGGTGCCGGCGATCGTCGGCGCCGGCGGCGTCGACGATCAGCATCGCCGGCATCACGCCGAGGTAGTGGACGATCGTCGCCCGGCTGTCGCGGACACTCTGCCACCAGCGTGCGGATGGAAGCGGTCGAGCTGGACCATGCGGCCGCCGGAGGAGGATCGCCGCCATCGACGAGAACGCGAAGCGCGTTCATGTGGCTGAGCGGCAGCGGCGTGATGAAGCGGTCGGCGTGGGACGAACGCGGCGAGGTGCGGAGCCCGAGGTACCACTCGCCGGCGCGAAGGAAGTAGCCGTTGCGAGAGGCGGCAACCCTTCGGCCGGCCGGTCGTCCCCGAGGTGTAGAGCAGGGCGCACTCGGTGTTGCGGCCGATCGGCTGCGCGCGCCGAGCCGCGCCGGCGAGCGTGCCGGCGGAATGCCGCGCCGGCGCACCTCCGGGCGCGATGGTGTCGAGGAGGCGCCGTTCGCCTCGGCCGCCGCGCGCAGCGTCGCCTTCGCGGTGCGGCATCGCCACCGCCAGGCATGATCTCGCTGTGGCCGATCAGGTGGGTCCAGCTCGGTGGCACGCAGGTCGGCGTCGATCGGCACGATGCTCGACGCCGAGCGAATTCAGCGCCAGCCGTGGGTGAAGAACGCCGGCCGGTTCTCGAGCAGCAGGCCGACGCGGTGGCCATGGCCGTAGCCGGCCTACGCGTAGCGCGGCGCGCAGGCGCTCGACCTCGCCGGCGACCTCGCGCCAGCTGCGCGGGCCGGGATCGATGCGGTAGGACGGCGGCGGTGACGGCTTCGACGAACAGCAGCTCGGCATCGGCCGCGGCCGGCGGCGACTGCGGCTGAACGCTGCGTAAACGGTGACGGCAGGGGGAGGTCAGATGAAGAGCTGCACCGCCGGCAGGGCCGCGTCCCCGTTGAGAAGGTCGACTCGCTTCAGGCGCAGGCGCAGAGCGCCGCCCTCGCATGGACGAGATGATGGCAGGCCGTGCCGACGAACGACTCGATCTCGTCGCCCTGCGCTTCGGTGTAGTGGAACTGGCGTTCGCAGCGACGAAGCGCTGCGTCGCGGCGTCGCTCGCCTCGACCGTCGGCGTCTGCAGCAGGTGGTAGCGCGCGGCTCGGCGGCTGCTGCGAATAGGCGCGCGGGCTCTTCAGCCGCTCGACACGGAGCGTGCGCAGCAGCTTGTCCTCGTAGAGATGCGAGGTGTGGTGGACGCCGTCGGGCTGCTCGGGACGAGCGGCACCCAGTAGATGCCGTCGTCGGTCCAGAGGTCGGCCACTCGGCGTAGCGCTTGTCGTCGAGCAGGCGCGCCTCGCGGACGACGAAGGCGATCAGCATCGCGTTCGCTCGGCGTTCGGCGTCGGCTCCTCGACGTGCTCCATCGTCGCAGTCATGGACTCGGCCCAGGCGCGGTACTGGTTGCGCATCGAGATCTCGCTGGTTCCGGTGCGCCGTGACTTCGCGCGGCCGACTCGCCCGGGTCGAAGTCACGCTGCAGGCTGACCCACGGATTGCCGCTCGCGTGCAGCCCCTTCTGGATCGCCGGTAGGCGTGCAGGTCGTCGTGGCCGACGACCGAGAACGGCGAGATGATGAGCCGGTTGTAGTTGACGGTGCGCTGCAGCAGCGCGTCCGGCGCGCCCTTGAGCCGAAACGTCCAGCTCTCGATCACCGTCCTGTCGGCGGCGAGCGGCCGGACGACGCGGATCGACTGGATCGCGCCCTTGATCGTCAGGCTCGGGTAGTAGACGGTGTTGTGGCGCGCGACCGCCGAGGATCTCGTCGTGCGCTCGGCGCCGTAGGCCGCGCGCATCGCGTCCTCGTAGCCGGCACCGCCGAGTAGCCGCTGTGGATGCGAGAAATTCACGCCCGAGTAGCTGTGGCCGTTGGCGAAGACGCGAACGCCCATGTCCTCGAAGAACTTGTAGTCGGAGACGAAGGGAAGCGAACTGCTCGATCGCCATCGGCTTGGGCGCGTCGGCGGCTGTCCTTCCACATCGCCTTCGCCGTCCCCGCCGAGGACTCGTGCACGACCATCGGATGCATCGTGTCGTTGAGGTTCTCGACGAACATCTTCCAGTTGCAGCGCGTGCAGGAAGCGCAGGCAGCCGCCGGTGATCTCGAGCTCGCCTGCGGGCGAGCGGTCGGCGAGGTTGTCGATCGACGACAGCGAGGCGCCGAAGTAGCTGTCGAAGTCGGGCCCGGCATCGCTCAGCCTGCACGAAGACGAAGCCGCGGTAGCTCGGCGACGTCGTCGCACCGGAACCAGGCCCTCGCGCCGCTCGCACTCGGCAGGCGCGGTGCCGTCGTAGCCGCTTCTTCAGCGGGATGGCGCGGAGCGAGCCGTCGGTGTTGTAGCGCCCAGGCGTGATACGGGCAGCGGAAGAACCGGCCGGTGTTCCGGCCGGCGCGCTGACGACGCGCGCGCCCTTGTGGGCGCAGCGGTTCATCAGCACGCGCACGGTGCCGTCGTCGTGGCGCACGACGACAGCGGCCGGCCGGCGATCTCGAGCGTGATGTAGTCGCCCGCGTTCGGCAGCTGGCTGTCGTGGCAGACGTAGCTCCAGGTGTTGGCGAAGAAGTGCTCCTGCTCGAGCGCGAAGATCTCGGCGTCGATGTAGAGGTCGCGATGGACACGATCGGGCTCGACGAGGGCGCGCCGGATCGCGGGTCGGCCGCGGTAACGTCGCGATGGAGGCCGCAGCGTCCTGTCGTCATGCCGTTGCGTCTCGCGTCAGGCCAGCGCGTGGCGCTGCAGCGCCAGCATGCAGGCGTTTCGCCGTGCTCGTCGGCGAGGGCGGCGTCGCGCAGCTCGCGAAGCGTCGCCGGCGCCAGCGTCGCGCCGCCCTGCTGCACTGCCGCCATCACGCGTCTCGAAGTTGCGCACAGCCGCGCGCGTGCGTGTCGCCGTAGCCCTTGACGAGGCGCTGGCAGCGGCGCGACCTCGACGGCGAGCGCCGGGCTGGCTGCTCGGCGACCGCGGGCAATGTCGTGCCAGCCAGGCCTCGATGCGCCGCGTCCTCGGCGGCGAAGCGCGTCGCTCGCGCGGCGGAAGCGGCTCATGGCCGGCGATGCGTAGAGCAGGAGGAAACCGGGAAGCGAGCTCGTCGTGACGACCCGGCCCGGCTGCGTCGAAGCGCTCGACCAGGCGGCGCAGCCAGCCGTAGCGCTCGAGGCAGCCGCCGAGCGCGCCGGCAGCGTCTCGGCGATCTCCTGCACGCGCGGGTGCAGGTACTCGTCGATCGCGAGCACCTGGTCGGCGCCGGCGCGCACCTCGGCAGCAATACGTGGCCATGGCCTGCAGCGCCTCGACTCGTCGGTCTTGCTACCTGCGGCGGCTGGCGCAGCTCGGGGTCGAGCCGGTGGTCGTCGACGACCGTCCCGGTGAAGAGTGTCGTCGCCACCGAGCACGGTGGCATCGACGAGCTCGCCCGGTGCGACGTGGTGGTAAAGGCCCCGGGGATCTCCCGCTACCGCCCCGACGTCGTCTCGCTCCAGATCGCCGGCGTGCCGATCGCCGGGGGCCTCGGCCTGTGGCTGCACGACCGCGCCGCCGGGGCCGAGCTCGACCGGGTCGTGGCGATCACGGGCACCAAGGGCAAGAGCACCACGGCGTCGGTCCTGGGCCACCTCCTCACCCGGCTCGGGCGTCGCACCGTCGTCGGCGGCAACCTCGGCACCCCGCCCTGGGACCCGGCCGCGCCGACCGACACCGAGCGCTGGGTGATCGAGGTGTCGAGCTACCAGGCCACCGACCTCCCGGTGAGCCCGCCGGTCGTCGCCGTCACGTCGCTGCACGCCGACCACCTCGATTGGCACGGGACCCTCGATCGCTACGTGGCCGACAAGCTCTCGGTCTGCTCGCAACCGGGCGCCGAGCTCACGGTGGCCGCCGACACGCCGGAGCTGCGGGCGTGGGTCGAGCAGCTCGGCCCGCGCGTCGAGTGGGTCGCCGCTCCGCCGGATGGCGGCTGGGCGGGTGCCCTCGGCCTGCTCGGCGGCCACAACCTCCGCAACGCCGAGGTCGCCCGGGTGTGCCTCGAAGCGCTCGGCGAGCCGGCCGCCGCCGACCCCGCTGCCCTCGCCGACCTGGCGAGCGGCTTCGCGCCGCTGCCCAGCCGGCTCGCCGTCATCGCCACCCTCGACGGCGTCGACTTCGTCGACGACAGCCTGTCGACCAACGTGCTGCCCACGGTTGCCGCCGTCGAGGCCTTCGCCGACCGGCCCGTCGCCCTCCTGGTCGGCGGTTTCGACCGTGGCATCGACTACGCGCCCCTCGCCGCGCCGCTGCGGGCTCGGATCGAACCCACCGTGGTCTTCACGCTGCCCGACAACGGGCCCCGGATCGCCGAGGTCCTGCGGCCCGAGGGCATCGACGGCGCGAGGCCGACGGCATCCCCGAGGCCACGGCGGCGGCGTTCGCGTGGGCACGCCCGGGCGGGGTCGTGCTCCTGTCGCCGGCGGCGCCGAGCTTCGGTCGCTACCGCGACTACCGCGGCCGGGCCGAGGCGTTCGCCGCCGCCGCCCGCCGGGCTCACGACCGCTCGCTGAGGCAGGACGCCCTCCCCGGCGCCACCGCTCAGCGCGGCAACCTCCCCACCGACCGCCACCGCTCGGCGCGGCAGACCCCACCGACCGCCACCGCTCGGCGCGGCAGACCGCACCGGCCGCCACCGCTCACGCGCGGCAGACCGCACAGGCCGACCCCGCTCGCTGGCACACCCGCAGAAGCCACACCTCGCCGAGGCGGGCACACGTCCTCGCGGAGGAAGCGGAACTGCTGACAGGGGTGTCGCCGCTCCGGGGCACCACCAGCCATGTCGGCAGTTCCGCTGCGCGCCCGACCCCTGTGCCGCGGCGTCAGGGGACGCGTCGCGGGGTACTGTCACGTCGTGTCTGTGGTGCTGGTGGTGCTGGTGTTGCTCCTGTCGTTCGTCCTGCTGACGGGTCTCGCGGTCGCGCTCGCGGCCGGGGCCGCCCGGCTGACCGGACGCGGCCCGAACCGGGGACGTCGCGCTGCTGCGGCGCGAGCTGACGGCGCACGTCCGGACGGCGCGCGAGCTCGCCGCGCCGCGGCTGCGCAGGCGCTCGACCGCCGCTGATCAGCAGCGCGAGCGGTAGGTCGGCACCCAGCCGTCGCCGATCGGCTCCAGCCGACCAGCTCGCTGCCGGTGAAGACCTGGCGCGGCCGGCCGAGCGGGTAGCCGACGCCGCGCGCGGCGGGCGCCTCGCGGCCGGGTCAGCTCGACCGGGTCGCCGACCTGCTCCGAGCCCTCGGCGAAGTCGCTGATGCTGCTCGTGCCCGCGCAGGCCGGCACCGGGACGAAGACGCCGTCCGGGTCGACGACGTCGACGCGGGTGCGCGGCAGGTCGGGCCCGAGGTCCTCGGACAGGGCGCAGGCGACCTCCTCCTGCTCCCGGCGGCACCTGCGACAGCTGCGCCTTGCTCTCCCCGGCTGCAGCCCGTCGCCGCCGGACCGGAAGACGATCACCTGCTCGACGGCCGTGCGGTTGGTGAAGCGCAGGTGCGCCCGTCGGCGGGAGGCGGCGATCGACGTCGCGTCGACCACGGTGCCGGCGTCGGTGCAGTCGACCTGCAGCACCGCTGGTCTGCGGCGGCGACCGTCTCGAGGACGACGTCCTGGCCGCCGGCGCGGCTCGCGACGACGGCGGCACCGGCCGCGGCCACGACGGACAGGACCGCAGCGGCGGCACGCAGGCGCATGCCCCTGGGACGCGAGCCGGGACGGACAGGTTCCCGAGGGGTCGCGTTAGGCTGGCTCCTCTGCCTCCGTGGCGCAGTGGTAGCGCAGCTCACTTGTAATGAGCAGGTCGTCCGTTCGATCCGGACCGGGGGCTCCAGCAGGGGCAGGCAGCCCACATGTCATGAGCAGGTCGTCCGTTCGATCCGGACCGGGGGCTCGCAGCAGGGGCAGGCAGCCCGCACATGTCATGAGCAGGTTCGTCCGTTCGATCCGGACCGGGGGCTGCAGCAGCGCTGTCAGGGCCGTTCGTTGCGCGAGGCCTGCGCCAGCGCTGCCACCACCCGGGCGACCGAGCGGGAGTGCCAGCGCGTGCCGGCGGCCGCGCGGCCCTCGGCGTTGAGGGCGGCGCGCGATCGTGTGCAGCGAGGCGCCCTCGGCGTGCAGCTGCGAGGATGCGCTGCCGTCGCCGCCGCCGGGCAGGGCGCCGGCGCCGGACCGCCGGCGGGCGCCGGCGTCGGGCCGGGACGCGGCCAGCGCGCGTACCGCGTCCAGCCACTGTCGAGCTCGTCCGCGGGCAGCGCCGGCGACCACAGGAAGCCCTGCGCCTGGTCGACGCCGAGCGCCGCGCAGCGCGTCGAGCTGCCCGACGGTCTCGACGCCCTCGGCGACGACCGTCTTGCCGACGCCGCGGGCCAGGCTGACGACCGACGCGACGATGGCCTCGTCGTCGGCGTCGCGCCCGAGACCGGCGACGAAGGAGCGGTCGATCTTGATGGCGTCGACCGGGAAGCGCTTGAGGTAGGTCAGCGACGAGTAGCCGGTGCCGAAGTCGTCGAGCGCGAGCCGCACGCCCAGGTCCTGCAGCGCGCGCAGCGCCTCGGGCGCGCCGGGGTCGTCCATCAGCGCGCTCTCGGTGACCTCGAGGACCAGCTGCTCCGGCCGCACGCCGCGTCTCGGCGAGCGACCGCCTGCACCAGGTCGGCGAAGCCCGGCACCGCGAGCTGGCGCGGCGAGAGGTTGACGCCGACGGTCAGCGTGCGGCCGGCGGCGCGCCAGGCGGCGAGCTGCTCGACAGGCCGCCCGCAGCACCCACTCGCCGAGCTCGACGACGAGCCCGGACTGCTCGGCGAGCGGGATGAACTCGGCCGGCGCGAGCAGCCCGCGCTCGGGGTGCTGCCAGCGCACCAGCGCCTCGACGCCGACGGCCTCGCTGGCGTCGCGAGGCGCATCACCGGCTGGAAGTGCAGGCGCAGCTCGCCGGCGGCGATGGCCGGCCGGAGCGCGCTCGACGGCGGCCTCGCGCGCCGCTCGAGCTCGCCCTCGCTGGCGGCCGACCGGACGACGGCCGCGCGCCCAGCAGCGGCGGATGGCCGCTCGGCGGCGGCGAGCAGGGCGCCGGCGTCGTCGGCGGGCGTCAGCGCGAAGCCGGCCTGCAGCTCGACGCGGACCGGCGAGCCCGCCGATCTGCGACCGGCTCCTCGAGCGATCTCGAGCAGGCGAGGCGCGGGCGCGCAGGTCCTCGGCGGAGGCGACGTCCGTCGACGAGCACGCGCGAACTCGTCGCCGCCGACGCGGGCGACGCTGTCGGTCGGCGCGGACGGCGCGGCCAGGCCGCGCGGCGACCGCGGAGCAGCGCGTCGCCGCCCTCGTGCCCGAGCGGCGTCGTTGAGCTCGCTCATGCCGACGACGTCGAGCAGCGACCAGGCCGGTCGGCTCGCCGCGAGCGGCGGCCGCGCTGCAGCGCCTGGTCGACGCGGTCGAGCAGCAGGGTGCGGTTGGCGAGGCCGGTGAGGGCGTCGTGGACGGCGAGCCGGCGCAGCTCGCTCGGCGGCCCGGCGGCGCTCGGTGATGTCGCGGAGGTTGACGACGACGCCGCGCGACGTCGGGGTCGTCGAGCAGGTTGGTGAGCACGTGCTCGGTCCAGCGCCAGGACGCCGTCGGCGTGCCGCACCCGGCACTCGAAGGACCGCGGAGCGGCCGCTCCTGGGCGCGGTCGCGGCGCCGTGCGACGTCCTGCTCGAGCGGTCGCGAGGCGATGGCTGCGTCGACCCGGTCGTCGGCGTCGTGGTCGAGGTCGAGCGCCGCGGGCTGCGCAGCAGCAGCAGCCGCGCTCGCTCGTCGGCCGAGCCCGCTCGGCGTGACGGCGGGGCCTGACCGGGATCGTGGCCGATCAGCTCGCGCGGCCGGTCGGTAGTCGGCGCCATCCGACGCCTCGCCGACGTGACCGCCGTCGCGCTGGCGGCGCGGCAGGGCGCCTCCGCAGGCCGGCGACCTCGCGCGGCTCCGGCCGACCAGCTCGCTGCCTTCGACCGAGCCGAGGCGCCTGCGAGGAGGTGCAGGTCGGTCGTGAAGACGCGACCGGCATGCTCGAGCAGCGCTCGAGCGGCGGCCTGCCCGGATGTGCTCCTCGCCGCCCGCAGCGCGAGTGACGTCCACGACCGAGGCAGCGAGCTGCGGACGGCCGCTGCCGTCGTGCGTGACGCCACGGCACGTGATGGTCCGGTCCGCTCGCCGTCGGCCGGTCGCGCTCTGCTCCCGGGCCAGCGACGTGACCTCGTGGGAGGCGACCCGCGCGACGGGCCTGCGCCGGTCGTGCCTCCTCGGGCGAACAGCCGACGGCGTCGCCTCCGACCAGCGCGTCCCGGCCGCGCGGCCGAGCAGCTGCTCCATCGCCGGGTTCAGCGCGCGGACGCGCCGTCCAGGTCGACCCGCGACTGGGGCACGCGGCGAGTCGTCGAAGCGGGCGCGCAGCTCGTCGTCGCGCTCCCGCGCGCGTGCGAGCGGCGGTGCCGATCGCAGGTCGCGGTCCAGCGCGAGGTCCCGCCTCCCGTCGTCCGCAGCACCGGTGCACCTCGAGGTCGACGCCGGCGGCCGTCCGGCCGTCGCACGGTCCGAAGCGGGCGTCCTCCCGGGCACCAGGTCGCTCGCGCGCCCCGCTCGTCGGGCTCGGGCGAGCAGGCGGCCATCGGCTGGCCGACGGTCTCGCGGCCGGTCGCCGAGCGCGCTCGGCCCGGGACCCAGCAGCAGCGATCGCGCCCGAGCCGGCCCGACTGCAGGAGCGCCGCCGTCGAGGCAGGCGTGCGTCGGCGATGACGGTGGCACTCGCTCTCGTCCTCGGGGACTCACGCCGGGAGGGGACCGTCGGGCCGAGGAGCCCGCGGGGCAGGCGCGGACGTCGGCGTCCTCGGGCGGGCCGGCCGTAGGGTGTCGCTGCTGCGGGCGGCTCAGCCGGCGTCGGCGACGCGTGCGGGCCTGCAGGTGGCCCTCGAGCTTGCGCTTGATGCGCTGCAGCGCGTTGTCGATCGACTTCACGTGGCGCTGGAGCCGCTCGGCGATCTCCTGGTAGCTCTTGCCCTCGACGTAGAGCCGCAGGACCTCGGTCTCGAGGTCGGACAGCACCTCGTCGAAGTGCGCCTGCAGCGCGCGGATGCGCTCGGCGGAGATGACGAGGTCGGCCGGGTCGCTGATGGCCGACGGTCGGCAGGACGTCGCCGAGCGCGCGGTCGCCGTCGTCGTCGCCGGCCGACCGGGCGCTCGAACGAGACGTAGTTGTTGAGCGGGCCGTGCTTCTGGCGGGTCGCGGTCTTGATCGCGGTGATGATCTGGCGGGTGACGCACAGCTCGGCGAAGGCGCGGAAGCGAGGTCTGCATCGTCCGGGTTGAAGTCGCGGATGGCCTTGTACAGGCCGATCATGCCCTCCTGGACGATGTCCTCGCGGTCGGCGCCGACCAGGAAGTAGGAGCGGGCCTTGACGCGGGCGAAGGCGCGGTACTTGTTGAGCAGCTCGCACAGCGCGGCGTCGTCGCCGCCGCGGGCCGCGAGCACGAGGTCGTCGTCGGTCGGCCGTCGGCGTTGCGCCAGCGGTCGCTGACGGCGCCGCCGTGCACCTCGCGGTCGAGCTCGTCGACCAGCGCCTCGGCCTCGTCGATCTCGTCGACCAGGGAGATGCCGGCGCTCGGCCGCCGACCGCCAGCTCGGCCTCGACCGTCGTCGGCGAGCTCCTCGACCAGCGACGGCGTCCTCGACCAGGTCCGGGACGACGGCGAGCAGCGGGCGGCGGCCGGCCTCGGCAGCGGAGGCGGGTCGGCGGACGCTCGCGGAGCAGACGCACGTCGCGACCCTTCGTCGTCCGGGTGACAGGCCGCGCACCGTGCGCCGGCTCGAGCGGTCGTGGCTGTGCAGAGGCCGTCCACGAGGCTACCGGTCGCAGATCAACGACGCCGGCGAGCACGGAGTGACGCTCGGACGACCGCAACGGGCAGATCCGGGCGCGTCCGGCGTACACAGGGTAAGCCTCGTACCCCGGTGACCGCTCGGTCAGCCGGTCGGCCTGTCGACCGGCGCCGCCGGGCGACCTCGGCGAGCGTGACGGCGGCGGCGATGCCGGCGTTCAGCGACTCCGTCGGCGCCGACCATCGGGATGCGAGACCGTGAGGTCGCAGGTCTGCGCCGACCAGCCGGCCGAGGCCCGTCGCCCTCGGAGCCGACGACGACGACCAGCGGCTCGGTGGCGACCTCGAGGTCGTCGAGCGCGACCGTCGCCGTCGGCGGCCAGGCCGACGACGAACAGCCCGGCCTCCTGGTAGTCCTTGAGCGTGCGGGCCAGGTTGGTGCAGCGGGCGACCGGCAGCCGGGCGGCCGCGCCGGCCGAGGTGCGCCAGGCGGCGGCGGTCATGCCGGCCGAGCGGCGCTCGGGCACGAGCACGCCCTGCGCGCCGAAGGCGGCGGCCGAGCGGACGACGGCGCCGAGGTTGCGCGGGTCGGTGACGCCGTCGAGCGCGACGAGCAGCGGGCGCCGGCGCGGCGAGCGCGCGCTCGCAGCAGGTCGTCGGGGTGCAGGTACTCGTACGGCGGCACCTGCAGCGCGAGGCCCTGGTGCAGCGCCCGGCCGGTCATCCGGTCCAGCTCGGCGCGGCTGACCTCCATGCAGCGCGACGCCGCGCCTTGCCGGCCAGCGCGACGGCCTCGGTGACCCGCTCGTCGGCGTCGATGCCGAGCGCGACGTAGAGCGCGGTGGCCGGCACCTTGGCGCGCAGCGCCTCGACGACCGGGTTGCGGCCGACGACGGTCTCGGGGGCGTCCGCGCCGGCCTTGCGCGCGGACCGCGCGGGCCGGCGCTGCGGTCGACCGGGCGGCTGCGCGGACGCCGGGTTGGCGCCGCCGCGGCTGCGCGCTGTCGCCGGTGGCGGCGCGCTTGGCGGCCGCTGCGGCGCGGCCGGGTGCTTGGTGCGCAGCTCGGCCGGCGGCGTCGGGCCGCGCCCCTCGAGCGTCTTGCTTGCCCTGCCCGCCGGAGCCGACGGCCGCGCCCTTGCGGTGCGAGCCGGCCTTGCCGGCGCGGCCGCCCTGGCCGCCCTTGGCGATGCCTGCCGCTGCGCGCCTTGCCCGGTCATGTCGAGCCTCCGTCGAGCCTCCAGCGCACGCCGTCGGCGGTGTCCTCGAGCACGATGCCCGCGGCGGTCAGCCGGTCGCGGATCGCGTCGGCCTGCGCCCAGTCCTTGCGGGCGCGGGCGTCGGCGCGCGCCTCGACGGCGAGCGCGACGAGCGCGTCGACGACGCCGGTCGAGCTCGCCGCCGCCGGCGCCGGCCACTGCGTCGACCGGGTCGAGCGCGAGCACGGCGCAGCATCCGGCGTACGTCGGCGAGCGTGGCGGCCAGCGCGGGCAGGTCGCCGCGCGGCCAGCAGCGCGTTGCCGGCGCGGACGCCGGCGTGCACGACGGCGAGCGCCTGCGGCACGCCGAGGTCGTCGTCGAGCGCGGCGGCGAACTCGTCCCAGCGACGCCTTGGCAGCGCCGCGTCGGCGTCGACGCCGCCGACCGCCTCGGTGGCGTTGCGCACGAAGGTCTCGATCCGGCCGTACGCCGCCTCGGCGTCGGCGAGCGCCTGCGGCGACCACTCGAGCTGCGAGCGGTAGTGGGCGGCGCCGAGCGCGTAGCGCAGCACCTGCGGGCGGACCGTGCTCGAGCACGTCGCTCGACGCGTGGTGGAGTTGCCGAGGCTCTTGCTCATCTTCTCGCCGCCGCCGCCGGCGACGGTGACCAGCCCGTGGTGCAGCCAGTGCCGGGCGAACGGGTGGCCGGCGCAGGCCGACTGCGCGACCTCGTTCTCGTGGTGCGGGAAGACGAGGTCGAGCCCGCCGGCGTGCAGGTCGAACTCCTCGCCGAGGTGGTCGACCGCCATCGCCGAGCACTCGATGTGCCAGCCCGGCCGGCCCGGCCCCCACGGCGACGGCCAGCGACGGCTCGCCCGGCTTGGCGGCCTTCCACAGCGCGAAGTCGAGCGGGTCGCGCTTCTCGCCGGTCTGCCCGTGGGCGACCGCCTTCTCGCTGGCCCGCAGCGCGTCGGGCGACTGGCCGGACAGCGCGCCGTACGCCGGCGGCGGTGCGCACCGACGAGGTAGACGTCGCCGCCGGACTCGTAGGCGTGGCCGCGCTCGACGATCCGCTCGATGAGCGCGGTGATCTACGGGATGCGAGCCGGTGACCCGCGGCGTCGGCGGTCGGCGGCAGCACCTGCACCGCGTCGTAGGCCTGCGTGAAGGCGCGCGTCATGCGGGTGGCGAGCGCCCACCACGGCTCGTCGTCGTGCGCGGCGTCGTGGATGATCTTGTCGTCGACGTCGGTGACGTTGCGGACGAAGGTGACCGCGCAGCCCGCTCTCGAGCAGCCAGCGGTGCAGGACGTCGAGGGCGACGGCGCTGCGCAGGTGGCCGACGTGCGGGCGCGGCCTGCACGGTCGGCCCGCAGACGTAGACGCCGACGGCGCCGGGGCGGAGCGGCTCGAACGGGCCGCACCGCCCGCGTCGCGGTGTCGTACAGGCGCAGGCTCACCCGCGCGAGGCTACCGGCGCGAGCGGCTGCCCCCAGCAGATCTTCGGAGGATCCCACACAGTCTGGGATCTTCCGAATCGGGCAACGGCGCAGGGCAGGCGCCCAGCGCGGGGGACGCGTGCAGCTCGCGCCGCCGGCGCACGAGCAGCGCGGTCGCGATCGCGGCCAGGCCCTCGCCGCGGCCGGTGAGCCCGAGGCCGTCGGTGGTCGTGGCGCTGACAGCTGACCGGCGCGCCGCCGAGCGCCGCCGACAGCGCCGCCTCGGCCTCGGCGCGGCGCGCGGCCGATCCGGGGGCGTTGCCGACGACCTGCACGGCGACGTTGCCGATCGCGAAGCCGGCCGCCGTCACCCGGCCGCAGCGTCTCGGCGAGCAGGGCGGCGCCGGAGGCGCCCGTCCACTCCGGCTCGGCGGTGCCGTAGTTGCTGCCCGAGGTCGCCGAGCCCGGCCGCCGACAGCAGCGCGTCGCAGGCGGCGTGGGCGGCGACGTCGCCGTCGGAGTGGCCCGGCCAGGCCGTCGACGCCCTCCCACAGCAGCCCGGCGACCCAGCAGGGCCGGCCCGGCTCGAACGGGTGCACGTCGGTGCCGATGCCCGACCGCGGCAGGCCAGGGTCAGCCACGGCGCACGGCGCGCGAGCACCGCCTCGGCGAGCAGCAGGTCGAGCGGGCGGGTCACCTTGAAGGCCTCCTCGGCGCCGGGCACGGTCGACGACGCTACGCCGAGCCCTCGACCAGCCCGGCGTCGTCGGTGGCGCGGCGCCCGGCCGGCGCGCGTGCGCCTGCTCGAGCACGTCGCGGCGGAAGCCCTGCGGCGTCTGCACCGCGCGCAGCGGCGGTGCGGTCGACGGTGCGCGACGACGCGGCCGTCGCGTCGACCTGCTTGACGGTGTCGGCGACCGGCAGCACCGGGACGACGGCGTCGGCGCCCGCGCGCAGCGCGGCGACGACCGCCTCGACGACGCGCGACCGGCGTCAGGCAGCGGGCGGCGTCGTGGACGAGCACGAGGTCGACGTCGGCGGGCAGCGCGGCGAGCGCGCAGCGCGACGCGAGTCCTGCCGCTCGGCGCCGCCGGCGACGACCACGCACGTCGTACGCCGCGAGCAGCGCCGGCCACCGCGTCGACGTCGTCGGCGGGCGCGGCGACGACGACCGGGCCGACGGACGGGCGCGGCGCGCAGGCCGCGGACGGCGTGGACGAGCAGCGGCTCGCCGGCCAGCTCGCGCAGCGCCTTGGGCGCGCCGGGGCCGAGCCGCACGCCCGCGGCCGGCGGCGGGGACGAGGACGCCGACGGTCACGTGCGTCCGGCGGGCGGGCATCGAGCGCGGGCGAGGGCCGGCCGGCGGCGGACGGCGAGCGGGCTCGGGTGGCCGGCGGCGCGTGCGGCGCGGCGGCGCCGCTCGGCTCGCTCGGTCCGCGCGGGGCGGCCGAAGACGAGCCGGCCGTTGGCGGTGGTGAGCACGCTGGTGACGCGCACGGCGACCTCGCTGCCGACCGCGGCCGCGGGCGCGCTCGACGACGACCATCGAGCCGTCGTCGAGGTAGCCGACGGCCTGGCCGGGCTCCTTGCCGGCCTTGAGCAGCAGCACCGGCGACGTCGTCGCCGGCGGCGACCGGCGGGCGCAGCGCGAGCGCCAGCGCGTGCAGGTTGAGCACCGGGACGCCGGCCAGGGCGGCGGCCTTGGCCAGGTTGGTGTCGAGGGTGAGCAGCGCGGCGCCGCGGTCGAGGCAGATGCGGACGAGCTTGGCGTCGACCTCGTGCGACGCCCGGGCACGTCGAGGTCGAGCACCTCGACGTCGACGCCGGGCTCGCGCTTGAGCGCCTCGAGCACCTCGAGCCCGCGGCGGCCCTTGGCCCGGCGCAGGTCGTCGCCGGCGTCGGCGAGCCCCTGCAGCTCGGCCGAGCACCGGCGTCGGGCACGAGCACCGTGCCGTGCAGGAAGCCGGCGCGCACGACGTCGAGGACGCGGCCGTCGATCGCGACCGAGGTGTCGATGACGCGCGGCAGCGGCGGACGCCGGCGCCGGCCGCGGGCGCGAGGCCGGCGCGCTCGCCGAACAGCGCGAGCACGCCGTCGCGCTTGCTCGGCGCCGATCTGGAAGCCGAGGTAGCCGAGCACGACGACGACGAAGCCGAACAGCGGGAAGGCCAGGTAGGCCTGCGGCAGGAAGAAGACCGGCCAGGCGACGCCGGCGCCGAGCAGCACGCCGCCGACCAGGCCGAGCGCGCCGGCGACGAGCGTGTCGGCCGAGACGTCGCGCAGCCGGGTGCGGGCGAGCTCGGCGGTCGCCGCGGTCCTGCGGCCGAGCACGCCGCCGAGGACGTAGCCGAGGCCGGAGCCGAGGACCAGGCCGACGCGCGGTGCCGTTGAGCGCGCCGAGGACCGGCGCGGCGGGGTCGACGGCGGTGCCGATCTGGTAGCCGGCGCCGGCGAAGAAGACGACGACGAGCAGCCGCAGCGCCTCGAGCACGGCGTACGGCGTCGCGCGGCGCGCCGGGACGGCCGGGCGCGACGCGGCACGGCGCGGCAGCCGCAGCCGGGCTCGGGACCGTCGGACGGCAGCCGGGCCGGCGGCTCATGCGGTGTGCCTCGGCAGGACTCGCCGCGCAGCACGCGGAGCCGCGGCTCAGGAGGCGAGGACCTCGTCGAGGATGGCCTCGGCCTTGTCCTCGTTGGTGCCCTCGGCGAGCGCGAGCTCGCTGACCAGGATCTGGCGGGCCTTGGAGAGCATGCGCTTCTCGCCGGCCGACAGGCCCCGCTCCTTGTCGCGGCGCCAGAGGTCGCGGACGACCTCGCCGACCTTGTTGATGTCGCCGGAGGCGAGCTTCTCGAGGTTGGCCTTGTAGCGGCGCGACCAGTTGGTCGGCTCCTCCACGGCCGGGGCGCGCAGGACCTCGAAGACCTTGTCGAGACCGGCCTGGCCGACGACGTCGCGGACGCCGACGATCTCGGCGTTGTCGGCCGGGACGCGGACGGTCAGGTCGCCCTGGGCGACCTTGAGGACGAGGTAGATCTTGTCCTCGCCCTTGATGGTGCGGGTCTCGATGGCCTCGATGAGCGCGGCCCCGTGGTGCGGGTAGACGACGGTCTCGCCGACTGCGAACGTCATGTGTGTGTAGCCCCTCTCGCCACATCGAGGGTAACACGCCGCGACGCGGCGCCGGCGAGCGCATCGTCGCAGGTCAGAGGCCATGTGCGGCCTCGACGATCGGCGGTTGACAGGACCCGCGTCGGGATGCTGCGGCGGCGTCAGCGCAGCGGCGGCCGCAGCAGGGCCGCGTAGAGGGTCAGCCCGGGCCCGAACGCCATGGCGACGACGGTGCCGCCGGCCGGCACGTCCACGGTCTCCAGCAGCCGCTCGAGCACCAGCAGCACGGTCGCGCTGGAGCAGTTGCCGACGTCGCGCAGCACGTCGTACGACGGCGCGAGGTGCGTCCTCGGCCAGGTCCAGCACCTCGCCGACCACCTCGACGATCTTGCGCCCGCCGGGGTGGATCGCCCAGCCGTCGACGTCCTCGACGGCGAGGCCGTGGCGGCCGAGCAGCTCCTCGACGACGGGCCGCGCGTGCCGGGCCAGCACGTCCGGGACCCGGCGACAGGCCCATCTTGAAGCCGAGGTCGGTGACGTCCCACGTCATGTGGTCGGCGGTGGAGACGTCGGTGCGGGCGACGACGTCGACGACCTCGAGGCCGCCGGCCGCGCGTCCCGGCTCGAGCACGACCGCGGCCGCGGCGTCGCTGAACAGCGCGTGGGCCACCATCTGCTGCAGGTCCTCGGGCGTCGGCTCGCCGCTGCGGGCGCGTCTCGGTGCGTCGGCTGCACGTGCAGGCTGGTCAGCTCGAGGCAGAGCATCACGGCCGGCTGCTGCCGGCGCGGTGACGAAGTCGGCGGTGGCGCCGAGGCCCGGGCAGCGCGGCGTAGCAGCCCATGTGGCCGACGTGCAGCCGCTGGACGGCGTCGGTCATGCCGAGGTCGCGGGCCAGCAGGATGTCGAGGCCCGGCGTGACGTAGCCGGTGCAGGACACGACGGTGAGCAGGCCGACGTCGGCCGGGTCGAGCCCGGCGTCGGCGAGCGCGCCGCCGACGGCCTCCTTGCCGAGCGGCATCGCCTCGGCGAGGAAGCGCTGCATGCGCGCGGCCGTGCCCCAGCGAGGAGATGTCCTCGCTGGGTCGGGTCGACGACGCCGCGGCGGGTGGTGATGCCGGAGTGCTCCCAGACCTTGCGGGCCAGCCGGGCGTCGGCGTAGTGGTCGCGGAAGAAGCCGTCCCACAGGCGCCTGCTGGTCCATCGGGCGGCGGGCAGGGCGCGGCCGGCGCCGGTGATGCGGGCGTGCGCGGTCATCGGGTCGGGCTCCTTGCGTGCCGTGCGCCTGGAACAGGCCGGCGGTCGAGCGGGTGGTGCAGCATGCGCACCGCCGGCCTCCTGCCCGCGAGCCACCTGAGGTAGTCGAGTGCGCTCGGTCGCAGTCCGGTCAGCGTCAGCGCGGACGCCGCAGCGCGCGCGCGGCCTCGACGCAGCGCGCGCGCGGTCGACGAACAGCGCCGGGTCGTGCAGCCGCTTCGGCGGGCCGGCCGGGATGCGCTCGCCGACGGTGATCGAGGAGAAGCGGCCCCACCAGGTGGCGGCGATGGTGTCGAGCACGAGCGTGCCGCCGGGCCGCAGCACGCGGCAGGCCTCGGCGACCAGCGTCGGTCGGCTCGGCGACGTGCTCGAGCACCTCGCCGGCGACGACGACGTCGGCGACCTCGTCGCGCGAACGGCAGGCGCAGGACGTCGCCGCGCACCGGCGACGACGCCGTGGTCGCGGGCCTGCGGCAGCGCGGTCGGCGACAGGTCGAGCCCGACGTGCCGGTGGCCCGTGCCCGGCGACGTGCGGGGCGAGCAGGCCGCCGCCGCAGGCCAGGTCGAGCAGCAGGCTGCCCGTCGCGCGCGGCCGGCGGCACGAGCCGGGCCCGGGCGGCGGCGATCCAGTGCAGCATCGCGAAGCGCCCGCGCGGCGTCCCACCAGGGGTCGGCGAGGTCGTCGTACTGCTGCGGGGTCGTTGCAGCGGGCGGACGGGCGGGGTCACCGGCACCATCCTCCCGCGCTGCCGGTGACGACTGCCGGCGTGCCCGTGCCGCGCCCGCGCTCTGCGTCCGGGCCTGCCACCCGGAGCCGACGGCCGCGGTGACGGCGATCGCGACCGCGCTCGCCGTCTCGAGCGGGCTCGGGGCGCGGCGCCGGCTGGGTGGCCGCGGCCTTCCTGACCGGCCAGCTGTCGGTCGGCTGGAGCAACGACTGGATCGACCGCGAGCGCGACGTGCGCAGCGGCCGCGCCGACAAGCCGGTCGCCGCGCGGCGAGGTGCCGCCGGCGACGCTGCGGACGGCGGCGCTGGTCGGCCGCTCGCGCTGTGCGTGCCGCTGTCGCTGGCGATGGGGCTGCGCGCCGGGCTGCTGCACCTGGTCGCGGTCGCGGCGGCGTGGGCCTACAACGCCCGGCTCAAGGCGACCGCCGCTGTCGTTGCTGCCGTACGCCGTCGCCTTCGGCCTCGTGCCGTCGATCGTGACGCTCGGGCTGCGCGGCCGGCCGCTGGGCGCCGTGGTGGGCGACGGCCGCCGGCGCGCTGCTCGGCGTCGGCGCGCACCTGGCCAACGCGCTGCCCGACCTCGAGGAGGACCTCGCGCAACGGCGTCGCGCGGGCTGCCGCACCGGCTCGGGCGCGCGCCGCGTCGGCCGCGCTGGCCGCGGTGCTGCTGCTGGCCGCGACGGTCGCTGCTGGCGCTCGGGCCGGGCGCGCCCGGGGCGCTCGCCGCTGCTGGCGCGTGGCCGTCGCCGCCGTCGTCACGGCGGTCGGGCTGGTCGCTCGGCCCGGCGGCCCGGCTCGCGGGCGCGCCTTCCGCGCCGCGATCGTCGTCGCCGTCGTCGACGTCGGCGCTGCTGCTCGCCCGCGGTGACGCGCTCGTCCGGCGGCTGAGACACTGGGCGCATGCGCGCCCCTGCCTGCCGCCGCCCTGCGCGGCCGCGCTGCTGCTCGGCGCGGCTGCGCCGCCGGCGCCGCGGCGCCACGACCGCGCGACCCGCCGACGCCGACGGCGGGCGTACCACGGCGCGAGCCGCGAGCCGGCGCCGGCGCGGCCGTCGTTCGTGCTGCGCGACACCGACGGGCGAGCGCTACGACTTCGCGGCCGAGACCGCGGGGCGGCCCGACGCTGCTGTACTTCGGCTACACCAACTGCCCCGACGAGTGCCCGACCGCGATGGCCGACATCGCCGCCGCCGCTGCGCGCGCGCCGGCCGACGCTGCGCGAGCAGCGTGCGGGTCGTCTTCGTGACGACCGACCCCGAGCGCGACACCGCCCGCGGTGCTGCGCGCGCTGGCTCGACCGCTTCGCCGGCCGGGTCGTCGGCCTGCGTCGGCACGCAGGCCGAGGTCGACGCCGCGCAGGCGGCGGTCGGCATCGCGCCCGGCGCAGAAGGGCGGGCCCGTCCCGACGCTGCCCGGGCCGGCCCGACGAGCACGAGCACAAGCCCGGGCACGGCCCCCCACACCCACGACGGGCCGCTTGGATACGGTGTGGGGCACGCCAGACGTGATCTTCGCGTACGACGCCGCCGACCGCCTGCCGGTGCTCTACCCGGGCGGCGTCCTGCCCGCCGACCTCGCCGCCGACCTGCCCCTGCTCGCCCGCTGGAGACGCATCTCGTGACTCGCGCCGCCGCCGCGCTCGCCCGCCCTGCGGCGCCGCCGGCGCTCGCTGGCCGCGCTGCGCCCTGACCGGCTGCGGCGCCGGCCTCGAGGCGCAGACCTACCAGGAGCGCACGTCGCCGACGCGCACCAACGCCGCCGTCGGCGCGCTCGCGGTGCGCAACGTCGCCGTCGCTGCCGCCGGGGCGGGACGGCGCCTTCGAGCGCCGGCGAGGACGCGCGACGTCGTCCTCACCGTCGTCAACGGCGGCAGCGAGGCCGACACGCTGCGTCAGTCGGCGTCGACGCCGCGGCCGACCGAGGTCGTCGTGCTGCGCAGGACGGCGCGCCGCGCCGAGGTCGACGTGCCGCCGCCTGCGGCACCACCGGCAGCACGGCTCGGCCTGGTGCTGCGCGGCCTGACCAGCGACCTGCGCGCCGGCGAGTACGTCACGCTGACCCTCCGCTTCGAGCAACGGCAGCGTCGACGTGCTCGTCCCGGTCGCAGACGACCGGCAGCCCGGACCGGCCGGTCTACACCGGCGAGCCCGGCAGCGAGGAGGGCGAGCCCGCGCTCCAGGGCCCGGCCGGCGGCACGGCGAGACCACGGCGAGGAGGAGCCGGCGCCGAGCCGAGCGCGGCGACGGCCGAGGAGGCCGCCGACCGGCAGACCGGCTCGTGCACCAGGAGGCCGTCCGAGGCGCCCGAGCCGGCGAGCCCGAGGCCGCGCGTCGCCCCAGGCTGACCGCTGCTGTCGGCGGGCGCGGCTAGCGTCCGGCGCATGGCCCAGCCCGCACCGCTGCCAAGGACCGCCCCTCGCACCGCTGCGGCGAGTGCGGCGCGACCGTCGCCAAGTGGCTCGGGCGGTGCCCGCGAGTGCCAGGCCTGGGGCTCGATCACCGAGGTCGGCGCCGACCGGCGTCGCCCGCTCGCCGCCGGCGCCGGTCAGCGCGCCGGCACCCCGCCGGCCGATCGCCGAGGTCGACGTCGAGGCCGCGCCCGCGCCGGCCACCGGCGTCGGCGAGCTCGACCGCGTGCTCGGCGGCGGGCTGGTCGCCCGGCGCGGTCGTGCTGCTGGCCGGCGAGCCCGGCGTCGGCAAGTCGACGCTGCTGCTCGAGGTGGCCGCACGCGATGGCGCCGCGCGACGGCGGCGCGCACGGTCCTCTACGTCACCGGCGAGGAGTCGGCGGCGCAGGTCGGCTGCGGGCCGGCCGCACCGGCGCGCTCGCGCCCGGCATCCTGGCTGGCCGCCGAGACCGACCTCGGCGCGGTGCTCGCCCACGTCGACGCCGACGAGCCCGACCTGCTCGTCGTCGACAGCGTGCAGACCATCGCCAGCGCCGCAGGTCGAGGGCGGCGCCGGCGGCGTGACCCAGGTGCGGGCGGTCGACCGCCGGCGCTCATCGCGGGTGGCCAAGGAGCGCGGCATCGCCACGTGCTGGTCGGCCACGTCACCAAGGACGGCGCCGTCGCCGGGCCCGCGCGCTGCTCGAGCACCTCGTCGACGTCGTCCTGCACTTCGAGGGCGACCGGCACTCCGCGCTGCGCCTGGTGCGGGCGGTGAAGAACCGCTTCGGCCCGGCCGACGAGGTCGGCTGCTTCGAGCTCGCCGACGGCGGCATCGCGGGCTGGCCGACCCGTCCGGGCTGTTCCTGCAGCCACCGCGACGCGCCGGTCGCCGGGCACCTGCGTCACCGTCACCGTCGAGGGCCGCCGCGCCGCTGCCGGCCGAGGTGCAGGCGCTGGTCGGCGCCGACGCGCGCCGGCAACCCGCGGCGGGCGGTGTCCGGGCCTCGACGCCGGCCGGGTGGCGATGGTGCTCGCGGTGCGTCGACCGAGCGCGGCCGGCGCGCAGCTGTCGACCGCGACGTCTACACGGCCACCGTCGGCGGGGTGCGGCTGACCGAGCCGGCCGACCGACCTCGCCGTCGCGCTGGCCGTCGCGAGCGCGCCACCGGCGACGCGCTGCCGCGCCGACGTCGTCGGCCATCGGCGAGGTCGGCGCTGTCCGGCGAGGTCCGCCCGGTCGGCCGCGGCTGGCCGCGGCGGCTGGCCGAGGCCGCGCGGCTCGGGCTCACCGGCGCGGTCCTGCGTGCCCGCCGGGGCCGCTCGAGCGCGATCGGCGGCTGCCGGCCGGCGCAGGTCGTCGACGCGTGCACGAGCTGCGGCGCGGCCGACCGCGGCCGCGGTGCCGCCCCGGCCGGTGCAGCCGCGGCGCCCGGCGCGGCCGACCGCAGCGCGCGCCTGCGCGCCCGGCGCTGTGACCGACCCGTGACCGCCGCGCCTGCGGCGCGGCCGCGGCGCTCCCTAGACTCCGCCGGGCGCCGGCTCGAGGCGGGAGGAGCTGAGCGCGTGGCGACGCACGGACGACCTGCTGCGCGCCACGCTGGCCGCGGTCGCGCCCGGCACCGCCCTGCGCGACGGGCTCGAGCGCATCCTGCGCGGCAACACCGGCGCGCTGATCGTGCTCGGCCACGACAAGGCCGTCGAGGCGCTGTGCACCGGCGGCTTCGCCCTCGACGTCGAGTTCTCGGCGACCAGCGGCTGCGCGAGCTGTCGCAAGATGGACGGCGCCGTCGTCGTCACCGGCGACCTGTCGCAAGATCGTGCGGGCCAGCGTGCAGCTCGTGCCCGACCCGAGCATCCCGACCGAGGAGACCGGCACCCGCCACCGCACCGCCGAGCGGGTCGCCAAGCAGACCGGCTACCCGGTCATCAGCGTCAGCCAGTCGATGCGCATCATCGCGCTCTACGTCGGCGGCCGCCGCTACGTCCTCGACGACAGCGCCGCGATCCTGTCCCGCGCCAACCAGGCGCTGGCCACCCTCGAGCGCTACAAGCTGCGCCTCGACGAGGTCGCCGGCACGCTGTCGGCGCTCGAGATCGAGGACCTCGTCACCGTCCGCGACGCGATGGCGGTCAGCCAGCGGCTGGAGATGGTGCGCCGCATCGCCGACCGAGATCGAGGGCTACGTCGTCGAGCTCGGCACCGACGGCCGCCTGCTGTCGCTGCAGCTCGACGAGCTGATGGCCGGCGTCGAGGGCGAGCGCGAGCTGGTCGTGCGCGACTACCTCGTCGAGGGCAGCGGCCGCAAGCGGCGCTCGCGTCGAGGACGCGCTGGCCGAGCTCGACGCGCTGTCGGCCGCCGACCTGCTCGACCTGTCGGCCGTCGCCAAGGCGGTCGGCTACCCGGCCGACGCCGACGCGCTCGAGGCGCGCGGTCAGCCCGCGCGGCTACCGGCTGCTCGCCAAGGTGCCCGCGGCTGCCGCGGCTCGGTCGTCGACCGGCTGGTCGAGCACTTCGGCGGGCTGCAGAAGCTGCTCGCCGCCGGCATCGACGACCTGCAGGCCGTCGAGGGCGTCGGCGAGACCCGCGCGCGCAGCGTCCGCGAGGGGCTGTCGCGGCTGGCCGAGAGCTCGCATCCTCGAGCGCTACGTCTGAGCCGGCCGGCTAGCCGAGCCGCCGCCGACGGCCTGCACCATCTGCTCGAGGTCGACGAGGAAGACGACGCCGTCGGCGCCGCGCAGCACCGCCTGACGTAGCCGGGCAGCACGCCCGCGTCGCCGGAGCCGGCCGGGGTCAGCTCGTCGGCGGCGACCACGGCGCGCACCTGGTCGACGGCGACGCCGACCAGCGCACCGCCGGAGACGGCGGGCAGCGCACCGGCCAGCACGAGCACGTCGCCGCCGTCGGCACCCGCGGCGCGCAGGTCGAGCACCGGCAGGGCGGCGCCCCGCAGGTCGAGCACGCCGGCCAGCGGCGGGCGCATGCCGGGCAGGTCGCGCCAGGCCCTGCAGTCGCACCACCTCGCGGACGTCGTCCAGGCGCGTCGCGTACTCGCGCCCGCCGAGCCGGAAGGTGACCAGGCCGTCGACGAGGCTGCCGGGCTCGGTCGCACCGTGCCTCCGGCCGTGCTCATGACGCCTCGCCCGTCGCGTGGTGGCGGCCCTCGAGCTGCGGCGCCGAGCCGCACGCACAGCGCGACGAACTCGGCCGCCGGTCCGGCCCTCGAGCTCCGGGGCGGGGGCGTCGTCGGGTCGGCGGGCGGCCACCGCGGCTGCGGCGCGGTACTCGCGGGCGGCGGCGGAGGAGTGGCCGGCGCGGGCGAGCGCGCCGGCGAGCTGGAAGTGCGCGACGCCGTCGTCGGGGTCGAGGTAGAGCGCCTTGCGCAGGGTCACCAGGGCCTCGTCGTCGCGGCCGAGCGCCACCAGCGCCTCGCCGCGCAGCCGGTGCGCCGGGACCGTGCAGCGGGTCGGCCACGACCGCCTCGGCCGCGAGGGCGGCGGCGTCGTCGTAGCGGCCGTCCGCCAGCGCGGTGCTGGCGTCGTCGAGCAGCTCGCCGGCCGAGCGGGTGGGGCGGGACGCGGCGGGGGGACGATGGCGACCGGCGACGCAGGACGCCGTCGTCGCGGGTGAGGGTGCGGGTGAGCGCCCCCCAGGCGCGCCGCGGGCCGGTGCGGCGCTCGCCGGCGGGACCGGGGCCCTCGTCGGCCGTGCGGCGGTCCGGCAGCACGCTGCGGCGGTCGTCCGGGCCGCCGTCGAGCCGCCGGTAGACGTAGGCGGCGGTGTCGCCGGTGCCCAGCGCGACGAGGCGGAACTCGTCGCTGATCTGCCAGAGCGTCTCGGAGTGGCCGAGGAACAGGTAGCCGCCGTCGCGCAGGCTGGCGTGCAGCCGCGACACCAGCGCCCGGGTGGTCTCGCGGCTGAAGTAGATGGTCACGTTGCGGCACAGCACGAGGTCGAGCCGGTCGCCGGCGTCGAAGGGCGGCGGGTCGGTGACCAGGTTGTGGTGCGCGGAAGCTGACCAGCTCGCGGACCTCCGGACGCACCTCGTAGCGGCCGTCGTCGCGCAGGAGGAAGAAGCGCGAGCGCTCCTCCGGCGTCGCCAGCTGCACCGCGCGGGCGCCGTAGACGCCGGCGCGCGCGGCCTCGAGCGCCTTGGCCGAGACGTCGGTGGCGACCACCTGCACGTCCCAGCCGGCGGTCGAGGGCAGCAGCTCGCGCAGGAGCATGGCGACGGTGTAGGGCTCCTCGCCGGTGGAGCAGCCGGCGCTCCAGATAGCAAGACAACGGAACCAAGTAGGTTTGCCTCAGCGGGCGATTTGCTAGTAATTTTTCTTTGATCTCTTTTTCCAGTTGCAAACTTTCAATCAGTTCACCCGGACGATGTTCACCCAATGGAAAAGGAAAAATTGCTCCCCACGCAAATTTTATCATTGCCAAATAAATTGTTAAAAACAGAAACGCATTTTCATCATGCACGAGACTGTCGTCCCAAAATTTGTAAACGTATTCTATAGGGTGGTAGCGCGTTATCCATTGGACAAGATCGGGACTTACATCAAAGCCATGTTTTATTCTGCCTAAAGTATAAGGAAAAGAGCCGCCGCCATGAGCAAAAGCAACGCTAAGCTTCGGAAATTTTTCAAACACACCACCAAAGATCAACGAGCAAATGGCACGTGTAGTTTCTGCCGGCATGCCTACCAGCCATGGCAGCCAGTATTTTTGCATTCCTTTTCGCCCATCATTTCCCAGGGATGAATAAACAGCGCACAGCCCATTTTTTTCAGCGGCTTTCGAAAAACGGAAGAAACTCTTGCTCGCCTAAATTTTTTCCATTAATGTTGGTACCGACCTCAATTTCCGGGCATATTTAATTCGTTTTTACAGCGTTCCATTTCTTTGATAGCAAGATGCCACATCCTGCATCGGCACTGATCCATACCGATAAACCGTTTTGGATTTTCGCAACAGTTTCTGCAATATGGTCATTGAAAAATCGGGAGGTTTCTGAACCGTCTTTTGCCTTTGCCCAATAATTAAAAAATACAGGGATGGTGGATAACACCTGAATGGTTACACCGGTTTCCTCCATTTCCTTCATGCGTACGTCAGCCTAAAAACAATTTGCTTCTACTTCCCGAAAAAGGTTGTAGCCTTTCATCATGCAGGCTTTGCAGTTACGATGTTCAAGATGAATGAATTCGCCATAGCCGAACTTTTCACCCAGTTGGGCATTTTTTCCGGCATGATGTGGTGTGGATATCGATTTTCAAAAAAGCAAGTTTATTGGGTAATAAGTTTGGACCAGTTTATTGGTGGTACAAACCTATCTGTTGTTACGACTTATTTTGCCGGCTTGGTCTGCAACTGCTGATAAACTTAATATAGGTATTTAACTTTAGCAGGATTTGTTCTGCTTCGTTGGTGAGGTTTGCGCAAAGTCGCCTTGCGCTGTAATATTTCTTCTGCTGCATTTTGATAACCATGATTTTGTTTCCTGAATAGAACCTCTTGCATAGAAATAAAACTGTTTACTTTCTTTATAAAAATACCTGCCATACCCTTCGGCTGAATATTTGCAGAGATAGAAACTGAATCTGCCTGTGGACGCTACTGTTTTCCGATTGTATCCTTTTTAAAATAATCCTACTCCGCTACAATAGTCCATATTTTATCAGAAAAAGCTTCAGCTAAATTGTATACATCCAGTTTCTCTAAAGTATATTCCATAAAAAGATCGAGTAAGCAGTAAAGAAAATATGTAGTATCAAACTCTTACCAATAACACTAATAAACCAATAAACCATTCAACCTACTTCTTCACCGGTGGCTCCATCATCGTCCCACATTTATCACAAGTTCTCAATTCTTCATTAGAATAAAACTTTTCCATGATTGGCGGCAACTGCTTCACAATATCTTTTACAAAAACAGAATCTTCATACAATTTATTCCCGCAGTTTTCGCAGAACCACATAAATGCATCTTGCTCTTCTTCCTCGTCTTCACGAACTTTTTCAATTACCAATCCTACTGTATTCGGTCCACGCTGAGGTGAGTGCGGCGTCTTGGCGGCAACAAAAACATATCACCTTCATTAATCGGAATATCCGCGGCTCACCATTATCAATAATCTTTAAAACAATATTTCCTTCCACCTGGTAATACAATTCTTCGCTTTCGTTATAATGATAATCCTTCCTTGCATTCGGCCCGCCAACAACCATGACAATAAAATTTTCGGCATCCTTATAGACGCATTGATTACCAACCGGAGGCTTCAACAAATCACGATTCTCATCGATCCATTTTTCAAATTAAAAGGAGAAGCAATTGGCATATACAATGAGTTTAGATTCGAAGATAATTTTTTTATAGCCATCAATTGTACTACTGTTTAGCAGCCATTGCGTCCACACTGACGGTTGTACAATTTCAACAACCTCCAACCAAAACTTTCTATCTCTAAGTTTGACATTATGAATCTATCACTCGAAGGAAAAAATGCAATCATTTGCGGAAGCAGCCAGGGAATTGGTTTTGCCATAGCCGAAGAACTTGCATTGATGGGTGCAAACTGCATCTTAATGGCCCGCAACGAAGAGCATTGCAGGAAGCTTGCTTCACTTAGACACTACATTGCAACAAGAACATAGTTATTCATGCAGATTATTTCAAAAAACGAATGAAACAAAAGATGCGATTAACTGACATGTAGAAAAGAACTCGTTCATATCCTTATAAACAATACCGGTGGCCTGCTGCAGGACCAATAACGGATGCTAAAGAAGAACATTTCTTCAACACATTTAATCAGCATTTAATCACCAACCATATTCTGACCAAAGCAGTCATTCCTTCAATGAAAAAAGAAGGTTTTGGACGAATCATCAATATCATTTCAACATCAGTAAAAGTTCCATTACACAATCTTGGAGTGTCAAATACAATTCGTGGTGCAGTGGCCTCATGGGCAAAAACCATGGCGAATGAATTAGGACAATTTGGTATCACCGTAAACAACGTTTTACCGGGAGCCACAAGGACACAACGCCTGGAAACCATCATAAAAACAAACGCTGAAAAAAAGCAAATATCAATAGAGGAAGTAGAAAAGGAAATGATCGAAAGAAATACCTGCAAAGCGGTTCGGCGAAGCATCAGAGATTGCAGCGATGGCAGCTTTTCTTGCATCACCGGCAGCTTCTTATGTAAATGGCATAAGCATTCCTGTTGATGGAGGAAGAACGGGCAGTATTTAAATGTTAGATCGTTGATCGTTAATTGGTTAATCGGGAAAAACACGTCACATAATACACAGATAACATAACATAAAAACCAACTTAACTGAATTGAACTTATCCATTCCATACCATCTCGAAAACTATATCGGTGGAAATCTGATTGGTCCACTGAGTGGAAAATTTATTGATAACATCAATCCTGCAACAGGTGAGTTTTTTGCAATGTTCCAGATAGTGACGAACGAGATATTGAAGTCGCAGTAAAAGCAGCTAAAAAAGCGTTTCCAGAATGGTCAGTTACACCTGCAGAAGAGAAGTTTCAAATCTTGAATAGAATAGCAGAATCATCGATGAAAACCTTGATGAATTAGCACTTGCTGAAACAACGGATAACGGCAAGCCGCTGTGGTTAAGCAAGCGAGTCGACATTCCAAGAGCTTCTGCAAACTTTCAGATTTTTTGCTACCGGCCTGATGCACTTCTCAACTGAAAGCCATACACATGGAAGACAAAGCAATCAACTACACACTTCGTCAGCCAATAGGAATTGTCGGTTGTATTTCTCCATGGAATTTGCCATTGTATTTATTCACCTGGAAGATAGCACCGGCACTTGCTGCAGGCAATTGTGTTATTGCAAAACCATCGGAAGTAACACCGGTCACGGCTTATTTTCTTTCAAAAATTTGTAAAGAAGCAGGATTCCTGAAGGTGTATTAAATATCGTTCATGGAACTGGTCCGAAGCAGGAGAAGCAATTGTAAAACATCCATCAATAAAAGCAATCTCATTTACAGGAAGTACAAGAGCTGGTGAAAGAATTGCAGCATTGCTGCACCAAAATTTAAAAAGCTATCTCTTGAACTGGGTGGTAAAAACCCCAACATCATTTTTGCCGATTGCGATTGGGAGAAGATGATGAAGACGACTTTCAATCATCTTCAGTAACCAGGGGCAAATTTGTTTATGCGGAAGTCAGAATTTTGGTTGAAGAATCCATCTATGAAAAATTTAAAACAGAATTTGTTGAGAAGACAAAACAACTTGTTGTTGGCGACCCAATGGAATGAACAATCGAGACAAGGTGCTGTTGTAAGTAAAATGCATTTCGATAAAATCTTTAAGGCAATTGAAACTGCAAAAGAAGAAGGTGGTAAGATTTTATGTGGTGGCAATCAAGTAAAGCCAAAAGGTCGATGCGCCAACGGATATTTTATCGAACCAACAATTATTGAAGGTCTGGGCTCAGCCTGTAACACTAACATGGAAGAAATTTTTGGACCTGTTGTTACACTTCAATCTTTTAAGGATGTTGATGAAGCATTAGAACTTGCAAACGCCTGTAATTATGGATTAGCTGCAACAATTTGGTCTCAGGACATAAGTAAAGCAAACCAAGTAGCCGCAAAAGTTGAAGCCGGAATTATATGGGTTAACTGTTGGTTGCTTCGTGATCTTCGAACTCCTTTCGGTGGAATAAAGAATAGTGGTGGGTAGGAAGAGAAGGTGGATGGGAGGCCTTGCGGTTTTTTACAGAGGCAAAAATGTTTGTGTAGAATTTTAGATATACGTTTCTCGTTTCGTGTTTCTCGTTTTGCGTTTCGTAATTGACTTTTTAAAGCTAATTTGTAATATTTATTTCTCTGAATTAATATTAGTTTGTGGCAACAATTACAATCATTTACGGACTTGGAAATATGGAAGTTAGAAATGAATTAGCCGGAAAAATTTATCCAATATCTAAAACAACACCCCTTTATGAAAGATTATCATTAAAGATAAAATGAACAGGTCGGCAGGATCTATAACAGATAATATAGCAGAAGGATTTAAGGGAGGAGCGAGAAATGAATTTATTCAGTTTTTGACTAATTGCACGATGCATCTGTTGCCGAGTCGCAGTCACAATTAATGAGGTGTCTACAGAGCAATTATATGAGTCAAAACTAATTTTGACGAATTATTTGAATTAGCTGATAAAACGGGAAGAAAGATAGGGGCATTTATAAAACATCTCAACACAAGTACACACAAATGTATACGTTACCAAAATTTCGGGAAACGCCAAACGCCAAACAAGAAACGTTAAACGAAAAACGCCAAACGACAAATGAGAAACGAGAAACGATTAAAACTTCTAATGCTGCAAAACCCCTGGGCGCTTATCCGCATGCCAGAAAACGGTAATCTTTTATTTCTATCAGGTATTGGCAGCCGGAGAGCAGAAGACAATAAGATTCCCGGACTGTGAATTGGATGAAAAGGAGAAAAATTATCTTATAATATTGAAGAGGAATGCCATTCTTGGTTTTTGCAAACGTAAAAGCCGGTACTTGAAGCCAGTGGCAGCAGTTGGAAAAAATTATAGACGTTACCGTTTTTCTTACCAATATGAAAGATGATTTTGCTACGTACAATAAAATTTACGGTGAATATTTTAAAGATGTGCAGGCCTTGCCGGTACAACCGTTGAAGTAAAAAGTTTACCTACACCTATTGCAATAGAATTGAAAGTAATTGCCACAATTGATTGATTTTTGGAACGCAGATAAATGAAGATTGGGAAAGATCTGCGCTGGAAATTAATAACGATAAATAACCTTCATTCATTTATATGAATTTTAAAAATAGAATAGCATTTTGCCAACGAGGTTTAGATGCAGCAGATGCGTTGCACCAATTTGCAATCAGTTTTACATTCCGCAACACAAGGGGAAGATCTGTATTTACTTTACCGGCAACTCAGTTGGGCTTCCACCTGAAAACCACAAAACAATACTGTTGACCAGGAGTTGAACTGATTGGGCTTAACTTGGTGTAGAGGGGCATTTTTGAGAAAAAAATCCCTGGTTTTCTTATCATGAAATTTTTCCAAAAGCACTTTCAAAAATTGTAGGTGCTTTGCCTGAAGAGGTTGTTCTTGTAATGAATGCCTTAACGGTGGACCCGGCATTTTTTCATCCACAACATTTTACCTTACCACAAAAGAACGTTTTAAAATTATTTGCGAGGCAAGAGCATTTCCCATCCGATCAATACGCTTTGGAAAGTGTGGTAAGTTTGCATGGGTATGATCCCAGAAGAGAGCGATTGTGGAAGTGGCTCCGCGGGATGGTCGAACATACCATCCAGGCCGAAGATATTTTATCAACCATTCAACAGTGCAACGAATGCAACGGCATTGGTAATTTTTGGCG
>CAVVSJ010000006.1:0-1327751 GCA_963750925.1 uncultured Acidobacteriota bacterium
ATTCATGAAACTCATTACCAGATTGGTAGAGCAGTTATGACGATAGTGAGTCGTTTCTTCCGTAGACATACCATCCTCTGAAGCTTGGGCCTGATTCACGATGTGATTGTTCAATAAGTGCCGTTGATCACCTCTTACGCCGTGCGCTGGAGCGTTGTTTGAGGGATTCGATTTAAGCACCATGAGCATTTTGAGTTCAGATGAGAAAAAATCAATTAGATTCCGGTCACAACTGTTGTTTCATCGGATCCTACTAACAAGCGAGAAATCGGGATTGCGCTTGAAGGAGCATACGTCATTGCCTTGAAAACTCTCGGGCAAAAATGGGTTGAAAGAAACATCGCGCCAACTCCTGAACAGAATAAGTCGGACTTTATGAAAAGAGGCCTAGGCCTTGAGCAAGATCCACTGATTCATGTAGTAGAGTGATTTACCTAGCGGAATCTTGGATCGATTGGCCAACGTAAAGAATTTCACGAGTAAGCTGAAGGATCTGAAAACAAAATCTCTTGAGGAGACATTCTTTGGCCTCCAGGTCGCGGCGAGCCTCCACTCCCAGTCGTTGCTACTCGAATTTGTCGTGCCAAAGAATGTCAAAGGAAGGGATTATGATTTAATCGCTTCTATTAATGGTGCGACGATTCCAGTTGAGGTCAAATGCCGAACCGCAGAGACCAGCTTTAACGAAAATATGTTGAAAAATCCTCTGAAGCACGCCGCGCGGGTTCAGCTACCTCAAGAAGGACCAAATGTTATCTTTTATAAAATACCTGCGGCCTGGTTGAATGAGAGCGACTTTGTTTGTCGTGCCGAGGCTGCGTTACAGAAGTTCCTTAAGGATTACACGAGGATCAATGCTGTCGTACTCTGTTGGGATGAGTGGGTGAAGCCCACTGCCCCGACGGCTCGGCTACGTCGGTTCAAAATTTGTGAATCCGAAGCCACGAAGAATGATCGAGGGCATTGAAAGAATAATGAGAGACCAGGGATTACTTTACACCTACCGAAACCGCCTTGGTATATCATTTATGTAGGAACCCATTCAAAAAAGAGATCCCCTTGTTCGCGGTGCTCGCGTTAACGGCGCTCGCGAACCAATTCCGGTGCAGGGAGTAATTCATTCAAACTCAGCCTTCAGTTTGGCGAGGGTTTCGGGACCGGGCAGTAAAGAAACAGTTCCATTTTCGATTTCGGATTGCCGGCGTTCGACTTCCGCTGCCCAAGCTTCTTCGACTTCGGGATCAGCATCAAGGGTGGCAATCAATCGATCGACAAGTCTTGCTCTATCCGCAGGCGTTAACTGTAAGGCTGCGGCTTCAAGCGTTTCGACGGTTTCAGATTCTAATGCCATTATTCTCTCCATTCAGACTCGCCGAACAATTCTGAGCGAACATCATCCCACGGGATCAACTCCACCGTGCCTGCGTCGATCTCGACTAAGCGTCGCTCGATCTCTGCAGACCATGCTGCTTCAACGTCCGGCTCTGATATAGGATCCAATGTTGCTCCTGGCTATTTCATCAAGTCATCTGCACGCCAGTTTATCATCTCGAGGGCTCGGTTGCAGTTTCGTTCGGGAATTTGGTCCGCCCTTCACGGGTCGAACGTGAGGGGCGGTCGCCGATGTACTTAAGAGTCGTTCGCGATTGATGTGCTGGTCCAAGTGACTTCCGCACTCCTGTGCGCACCGAGTAGCCAAAATTCGTTGTGGCAAATTTGTGGCATGGACGGGATTCAACAATTGGATATCACAGAACTCGCGCAAGAACGGAGAACAAGATACGCCGATCAAGTTGCGAACGTAGTAACACTCATGACTGACCTGGATTGCTGACCGCCCGTCACGGGTGAGTCGTGAAGTGCGTACCGCGTATGAATCGGATGTTGAATCGTCGATCAGACTAACGGTCGATCGATGATTTTTAGCATGAAGAAGTGCGCAAAATCGCTGTGGCAGATTTGTGGCAGGAATAAATGGAAAGTGACTGGTAACGGATGGGAACGGATGTAACAGACTGCAAAAACCCTTGATTTTGCTCGTGGCTGCAACTCGATTCAAATCAATAGTTAACTTTTCCTATTTCTCTTCATTCGGGACCGTGAGGTCGGAGGTTCGAATCCTCTCGCCCCGACCAATAACTTACCTTCAATCAATTACTTACCATCGTTAGCGTTAACGCACTTTTTCCGTTGGACTGAACCCCTAGATTGAGACACTCGAAATAGGCACACTTAGCACAGAAAGGAGCTGCAAGTGGCCAAAAGACGAGTGGGACGCTATTCGAATGAGTTTCGGCGTGCATGCGTCGAGCGGATGAAGCAATGCGACGACATCTCGGCGCTGTCAAGGGAGTTGGATATTGATCGGCGACTGTTGTATCGCTGGCGCGATCAGTATGACCCACCAGATAAGAGCGAGTGGCCGCCACCACAGAACTCACGTGAATCCACCCTGCGTAAAGAGGTCAGCCAACTCAAGCGGGTGCTGGCCGAGAAAACTCTGGAACTAGATTTTTTCAAAGGTGCCTTGCAAAAAGTCGAGGCTCGACGCCAGCAGAAAGACGGCTCTGGCGCGAAGGCATCTACGACCAAATCCGGGAAGTGATGTCTTTGCAAGGCAGCTTGAGTATTGAACGGATGTGTCAATTGGCCCAGGTGAGTCGCGCCGGCTTCTATCGCTCGTTGCAGGAACGTTTGCCCGTCGAAGAAGAGATGGAAGTGCGGTCCACCATTCAGCAGATCGTGCTGGAACATCGACGCCGCTACGGCTATCGACGAGTGACCGCAGAACTGCGACGACGCGGCTTGCTTGTTAATCACAAACGAGTGGCGCGACTGATGCGTGAAGATAACCTGCTGGCAGTGCAACCGCGCGCCTTCGTGGTGACGACTGATTCGAAACACGAGTTTGAAGTGTATTTGAATCTCGCCAGCCACCTGAAATTGACCGGCATTAATCAGCTCTGGGTGGCTGATATTACTTATATTCGGCTGCAATCAGAGTTCGTTTACTTAGCCGTCATCCTCGATGGTTTTTCTCGTAAGGTGGTCGGCTGGGCGCTGGAGCGAACCCTGGCTACACGCTTAACCAGGACTGCCTTGGAGCGGGCCATCGCGGCACGTCAGCCCGCGCCAGGCTTGGTCCATCATTCCGATCGCGGAGTGCAGTACGCCTCAGACGAGTACGTGCAGGTACTGCAAGCACACCGGATGATTCCCAGCATGAGTCGGCCGGCGAATCCATACGACAATGCGAGTTGTGAGAGCTTTATGAAGACGCTCAAGCGCGAAGAGATCTATGCTAACGATTATGTCGATCTCGAGCACTTGCGCAGCAACATCGAGGCCTTCATCGACGACTACTATAATCGCTGCCGCTTGCACTCCGCGCTCGGCTATCAACCGCCGGAGGAGTTCGAGCAGCAACTAAAGACCGCGACAACTTGCGCGGCCGCGACGATGAGTTTTTTCAGGCATGGGGAGGACTATCGACCCGATGGTAAATCTTCAATGACGAGGGGCGGCCCGCAGACCGCCCCTCCGACCATCGGTTTCGATGAGTCTCCGGCTGGTTATTCCTTGGCGAGTTGCTCTCCAGCAGAGCTCGCCTCCGCTTCACCAGCCACCGGAGATTCTGAACCAGAAGTGCTAGTGTGAGAAGACGAAATTTATTCAACCGCAAGTGTGGCTAATTCGAAACTGTCTCAACGGAGGGGTTCACCCCATCGATTTGTGGCCAATTTGTGGACATTTTTTTCGACCAAAGCAACTTGACGTGTGAGTCGATGGGCTCTGGATATACCTTTCGGTAGTCTTCATATCGCGATGACCCATCAATGCTTTGATCGTGGTCACTCGGTCTAAGAACAGCGAGCGAGGCCCAACCCGCCCCGCATCGCAGGAGTTTGGTTATTCAAAGTTGGTTCAACGAGTGCAATCGACCTTCCCCGAAGTGTCCTGGGATCGACTCCCATCCTCTCGGCAACATGCCTCAGTTATTCAGCACGAAGTTATACGTGATAACGCCGGAAACTTTGACTGGCTGATCACTGAGCAGTGTCGGCGAAAAGCGAGCCTGAAGTGCAGCCCTTTCTGCTTCACCTACTAGAAATGGACTTCCACTCAACGCCTTGGCTGAAACTACCCTACCCGTTTCATCGACCAGCACCTGAACGCTAACCACGCCTTGTACGCGCATCCTTTTCGCAGTCTCTGGATACAGGGGCTTAGGTAACGAAACCGCCTGGCTCGTAATCACTCCCTTGCTGACGACCTTGGGCTTAGGGGCTCAGCGGGTGGAGGAAGATCGGCCAGGCGCACGACTTGCGCGGGCTGAACGACGGTCCTCCCGCCACCAAACGGAGATGTTGGACCACCTCCTGCTCCGAGATCCCGGTCGCGACCCGTAATGGCGACAGGGCCATGGTCCGGCAGTGGCAGGTTCTTGTTAGGCGCCGCTGAGATCCTGTCCGGAACACTCTCCGGATGATTTACGCTGAGCATCGCAACTGCACGCTCAGGAACCGCGTTCTCATTGTTGTTGGTATTTCGTGGCCGGTCAGGATGTGTAGCTGGTGGTGTTTGTACATCCGGGCCAGGTTCCTGCGGGGGTAGCAGGGTAACGACTTCGAGTGTCCGGTCCTCGAGCCGCGCATTATACGCATAAATGCTCGCCACCCCGCTGATCACCAGGAGTACGAGATAGGTTGCAGTAGTTAAGAGCAGAAACGAAGCACGTCGCTTGAACTCCTTGGCGTGCGAGCTTGATTCAATCAAATTATTAAACATCGAGTTCCTCCACTAGTTGCGGGTGCCACTCGGGTCGCGGGAGTCTTACGCGCTTGACTTAGACACCGTCACTCGCGTGTGAGTTCCCGTACAAGAAAAAGGATTCGTGTGAGACCCAAAACTTAGAAATGTGCTTTTGAAGTAATCTTTGTGGTTCGTGAGTCACGCAGTTAGCTTCTGGGGAATGCAGATCCTATCGTTCTCGTGAGAACTCGTATCCGTGCGGTTTACATTGAGACCGATATACTACGGTCTCTCTTCCGGCTTCGTGGCGTGGAGAAAACGTGTCGGTCTAAATGGAAACAGGCGTGATAGGCAGACAGTGATGCAATCTTGACCGGCGGCGATCCGCGACACAATTATGGTAATTGTGGTCACTAATCTTCATTGTTGGGAAACCACCTGACTCGACCGTATCTGCTGCTTCTTCTTCCTTTGCACTAAGACAATGATCAGTCCAGCGGCAAAGATGACGAAAGAGATTGTCAGCACGACAGCTCCTGGAATAATGCCGAGCAACGCCTCATCCCAACTCGTGCGACCGTCAGTCAACACGGGCAATAGCAACGAGACGAGAAGTACCGCGCCCCCGAGCAGAACGCCGATGATACCGATGATCATTATGATTTTACCGATCATAGATTTCCCTTCGAAACATCCTTTTGAACTTCACGACGCGATTCGATCGAGCGATGGTCCAAAGTTATGGGAGAGTCACATGATCAAGAGCACCTTTAAACACTTCGAAGGACTTTCCACAAACTGGTTTTGTTTGATCGCGCAACGTATGATCTTTCTCCATTGGTCGCAGTATATACATTACGCCGCCACGCTGATAGATCGCACCTAACGTTGAAGCGACAGAGTTTGACGGTTGATGAAACCATTTCAAAAACGCTGCCGTACTATTCTTGACTAAAGCAGATCACCAACAAGCTGGTCCGCAATTCTGAATCCTGAATTCTTCTGTACATTTCTGAATTTTCAAACAATTTATTGAAGAGACTAGAGAGGGCCTTCACAATGATCCGAACACTTGTTCTCTTGCTACTAACCGTTCCCACTGCAATGGCCCAGGCCACTTTTCATGCTGACGCAGCTCGCACCGGAGTTTATCCAGCAGCCGGGCCACTGCGACTAAACGGAACGAAGTGGACCTTCAAAACTGACGGACCGATCATTGGCTCTCCCGCAATCGCCGACGGTGTGGTTTACATCGGCAGCACTGACGGCAATTTGTACGCAGTAGATCAGGAGACCGGAAAGCAACGGTGGAAGTTCAAAACATTCGCTTCGCGACAGGTTACGTCGTCACCCACGATCGCAAATGGTCTGGTTTACTTTGGCGGCTTCGATGGAATTCTTTACGCCGTCGATGCTCAAATGGGCACGGTGAAATGGACCTTTGTAGCTGAGTATGAACGACGATTCGAAGGCAAACGGCTGCACGGCTATCCATCGGGCTTCCAAACCATTCCTGATTCATGGGACATCTACACATCTTCGCCGGCGATCTACAACGGACGAATTTATATCGGCAGCGGCGACGGAAATATTTACTGCGTCGATGCGCTGACTGGAATACTGCAATGGAAGTTTGCAACGGGTGACATTGTCCATGCCTCACCCGCAATTGCGAACAATACAGTTTACATCGGTAGCTGGGACAGCTATCTCTACGCGCTTGACGCAGAAACGGGCCAGGAAAAATGGCGCTTCAAAACCGGTGAAGATACCTACATCCGCAATCAACAGGGCTTTCAATCTTCGCCTGCAATCGCTGATGGGACTATTTACGTTGGTTGTCGAGATGGACATCTTTATGCAGTCGATGCAGCGACGGGCCGTAAACGTTGGGACTATCCAACGAATAAAGGTTGGGTCAATAGTACGCCGGCGATCCGTGGCGGCGTGGTCTACGCAGGAACATCCGATGGTTACAGGTTCTTTGCGCTGGACGCGAAAACGGGAAGGTTGAAATTCACCCTCGATGCCAAGGGCGCCGTATTCTCTTCGCCTGCACTCGCAGGCGACATCGTTTACTTCGGTGTGTCGAATGGGCGGCTGCTGGCCGTTGATGCGAAAACTGGAAAACTCATGTGGAATTTTCAGACTGAAGGCTCGAAGCAGGACCCTTTGAAGATGTTGAAACCGGACGGAAGTCTGAACAACGAAGCGATCTATGCACGTTATTTTGGTGATTATCAGGACATGGTGCTCGCGTTTTATCGCGTGTTCTCCGTGGGTGCAGTCTGGTCTTCACCAGTCGTTGATAAAGGCGTGGTCTATTTCGGGAGTACGGATGGGTCGTTGTATGCGATTCACTGAAGCAAGCACGCCAACGAATAAAGTGATCCAGAGTTAGTTGAAGATTTGTAATCAGAGACGACAAAGAGGAACTGGTCCAAGCCCTGCGCGTTGATTGTATTCAAGCGATACCTGATTCCAAGTTAACGTCGGAGGCAAATGTTGCAGCCACCGAAAAAAATGAACGGTTTTTACATCTTTCCCCATTCCTTAACATCGTCGTGTGCTGTTGTTTTTCGCCATATACGTGTTGACCGTCCTGGTAGTTTGGCGTATGGTTCGAGCCGAATCTCACGATCTGGAGTCCTGCTCCCGCAGCCTCCCTCCTAACATGTGGGAATCGAACACCGGGACTCAAAAGCAAAGTCTTAAGTTTACATAACGAACGACTGCCAGGATTTTCCCGCACGAGAATCATGGCGCTGCTCTCACCGAAGGCGGGCAATCAAGAATGCTGCCTTACCGCGCAATCTATAGCTGTTCGAAAGGAGAAACAAATGAAGAGATTCCTCGCTCGGGGTACTCTGATAACGCTGGTTGGAGTAACCATAGTGCTCGCAGCGTGGTTAGCTGATAGCCGTGCTAATACTCAGCAACCGGATCGGATCGTAGTCAGGAAGCCCTGGCGGGCGGAGCCGGTAAAGGTTGTCGCCGTTAAGACGAAGAACAAAGCAACCGTTGAGATAGGCAAAGCATTCGAGGAAGACGACGACTGGCTCAACGGCTTCACGGTCAAAGTCGTCAATAACTATCATAAGACCGTCACTGTAATGACCATCTCGATGGTCTTCCGCAGAGACCCCGGCGACATCAGGCCCCCATTTGGCTGGGATTTGCATTTTGGCCCTGGCGCGTTTACTCCCGAATATAAAGATCGGGATCCAAACAAGGTGGTTAAGCCAGGCGAAACCGTTGAACTCGGCGTTAGCTCCGAGGATTACGTGCTCATCAAAGCTGCCTTTGAGGAAACGGGGTACCCGACCAAAATCAAGCGGGTCGAACTGGTAATCAGCGAGGTTGGATTCGAAGACGGAAGCGTACTCTGCGGCGGGACATTTTTCGTCGCAGGATCCCGCTTATCCTGACGATCCCACAAAGAAAGTTAGGGCGCCTCGGCCGCCCGGCGCTCAAAACCAAAAGATGAAGTACCCGCAGAACCGTAAGGACAGTGTGGCTGGCTTCGCGTTCTTAAAGGCGTCTTTTAGCTTACCTAATCTGACGCTGAGACCGGATCCGGACTGCCGCGCGCAAAGAACCGCCACAAGTGCGCAATTGCGTCGCCGACCGATTTCGCAAAACGTCGGATCGATGCAGAGTGCATACAAAAAGGCCGCCCCGGGAGAGCGGCCTTCCCGTTTTGTGCTCGCTTTGTCCTCAGAGCCGACTTGAGCTAAAGCCAGCCTGTGCGTGACATCAGCGGCGCAATGCAGCTTAGGCTCAACCGACGAACACACCTCCCAGAAAGGTCGGCTCGTAAGCAAGAAAGCTATCGAGCACCGCCAGATCAATACTCCGGAATATCTTCACATGAGGTGTTGCTCCGGGACCTGCCGCAGTGACAATGTCGATGACTTTGTCACCATCCACGTCACCAGCAGCTACTCGTACACCGCCAAGAAAGTTAGGATCGAATGCAAAAAAACTCAAAACCTGCTGACCTGTGAGACCGTCAAACACTTTCACATGGCCGCCCGGAGCGCCTGGTCCGGCTCCAACGATCACGTCTGCATGCCCATCATAGTTAACGTCCCCTCAGCCACAGAAATACCGCCGATGAAACCCTGAAAGGCAGAGAAGCTCCGGATCTCAGCACCACTTGATCCACTAAATACTTTGACGTGCCCGCCGAATGTGCCGGCGCCGGTAATTATGTCGTCGCGACCATCTCCGTTGACATCTCCCGCGGCGACTGTCACGCCACCAGTGAAAGTCGGACCGTATGCTAAAAACGATGCGAGCAAGGCGCCGGTATTTCCATCAAAAACTCGCACAACCGGAGGCGCACCGGCATCTGGAGCAACGATAATGTCAGCTCTTCCATCGCCGTTGACATCTCCCGCTGCAACAAAGACCCCCGTGCGAGCGCGACCCGGATAAGCAGTAAAACTCATCAACAGCGAGCCTTTTGGGCCTGTTGCTGCTAACCGCGTACCGTCAATCACCTTGATATGCGCTGGGGCGCCCGCTCCTGGACCAGTAATTATGTCGGCAACACCGTCGCCATTGACGTCGCCTACAGCGACGCGGACGCCACCGGAAAAATTACTTTGATAAGCCATAAAGCTGAACGTTTCGTTTCCTCTTGGGCCAGCTACAGTGACTCTCACCACCGGCAAGTGACCTGGTCCCGGTCCTGTTGCATAAAGAATTGTGGCCGCGTGTGACAGCGTTGAAGAAGTGCCAATCAAAAAGGCGCTAATAGATAACAGTGCAAGCAAACGAATTTTTGCGTTGACAAATTGATGCATGATTTTCCTTCCGCGGCGCTTTGCCGCAAATAATCAACGATTCTCGCAGGCATGCCCCGAACCGGCATAGCCTCGCTTAGGGAAGTTCCATGGAAAGCCACATGCCTTCCAAAATGGCGCGGGAGCAGTTCCAGTTTCCGCGCTCTATCCCTAAGGCGAAAATGCGAGACAAAAACTATCAGGTGATAAGAAATTTCGGTCCGCAGATACCGGGTCGTTAACCGCTGAGGAGATCCGTGAATTGCTCAGGAAAGGAAAGTTTAGGTCCTGACCCTTAAGAGAAGCCGGACATATGTGCGTGATCGATCCGAAAGATCTCGAAGCCGTAAAGAAACGCAAGGTTGGTCGTCCACGTAAAGCGCGCAAGATATTCGCCAATCATAGATTCCAGGTCCAACAAGTAATGAGCAAAGGTGAGGTCTTACTCTGGGAATTATCTCTGCGTACCTCTCTATCGCGAATATCTTTAAGTGAATTACATCCCCGGCTCGTCAGCGGAAGGACCATAAATCGAGGGAACCTTCCCTCCCATGGGTCGCAGATACGCACTCAACTGCCCACGATGATGAATTGCATCGAACATGAAGTCCCAAAGAAACTCTACCAACGGTCTCTCCATCACGACCTGGCCCTGGTAAAGAAACTGGGCGTTGCGCTCCTGGGAAACATCATCTAGCTTGGCTACCTTGTCGAGTAACTCACTCGACCACTTCTCATACATTCCGATCATCTCGTCCAAACCTGGTGGAGTAATGTTTTGCCATCCAGACTTGCCAGTGTCGACGACATCAATCAACGCTTTCAATTCATAGGTCACGGTCCACACTAGCTGCTCGGCCGAAGGCGAACGCTCATCTGGTTTGTAACTCAGGTCCGAGGGCAACGCCCTAAGTACCTTTAGGAAAACTGGGAACTCTGCCTTTGCACGTTTTAAGTAGAAATCGCGTAAAGTCATTTTGCTTCCTCCTGAGTGCAGTCTACACCCTATTAGGTCCGCTCGCTTCTGCCGATCAGTCGTACTCCGAGTGTGAACAACAACACGGCGAGTGCTGGCGACAGTACACTAAAGGGTTGCGAACGAAGCTGATCGAGATCGCTTGCGGCGGTGAGCATATTTCCAAGACTTGGTTCCGGTTCCTGCAGCCCGACACCAAGGTATGAGAGAGCAACCTCAGCAAGCAAGAACGTTGGCAGCATCAGGAACGCCCGCGTTCGCAGCGACGGCAAAATATTTGGGAGAATGTGGCGAAACAAAACTCTCGTTTGACTTACGCCCAAAGCGACTGCCGCAATAACGAACTCGCGTTTTCGCAATGACAGCACGAGTCCGCGTGTCAGCCGGGCCATTTCGGCCCAACCAGTCAGGCCGAAAATGAGTAGCAGAAGCAAAGCCGCCCGGGTCATTGGCAGCTCCAGCGGAAAAGCCGCACGCACCCCGAGTATCAGGATCAGTGTCGGCAGGGCAAGCATGGCGTCCGTCGCACCCATCAGAAACGTGTCCGCCAGCCGGCCCGCATAGCCGCTCACCCCTCCTATTGAAATCCCAACGAGGCAAGCGACGAGAACGCCGACCAACGCAACGATGAGCGAGAACCGCATCGCGTACAGCAAGCGGGAGAAGCGGTCGCGGCCTAATTGGTCAGTTCCCAGAAGATTGATCCTGGGAGCGATGCCCGAAGTGCTTCTAACCCCGAACAGATGCACGTCGGTTTCTGCGATGCCGAGCAACTTATATGAATACCCGCGGACGAAAAATCCCACCGGAAAGGCGATTGACGTGTCTTCCGTGTACGTGCGGCGAAGCGGATCTTCGACACGCCGTGGATGAATGATCGGCGTCAGACCGCTGAAGTGGATCGTGGTCGCCGGCGCTGATGGCTCAAATCGTGACTGAGCACTGGGATCGTACGGTGCAAGAAAGCCGGCGAAAACAGCGGACAACGCGAACAGTCCGATAACGAGCCAACCAACGAGCGCAACGCGATCAGTTCGCCGCCTAGTGAAACCATCTGTTGATAGATGTTCGTTCAAGGGCCGAGGTCACGAATTCGTTTGTCGTTGATCGCCTGCAGCAACTCGCCAAGGGCATTTCCGAGCCAAACCGCTGTACTGGTAAACAGGACGATTCCCATTACCAGGGGCAGATCACGCGCGCGCACGGCTGAAACCATCAATGTTCCCAGTCCCTGGCGTCCGAGCACGGATTCGACGATAACGGAACCTCCCAACACAGCACCAAGCGAGAGTCCGGCGATCGTCAGGATCGGATTGAGTGCAGGTCTGATCGCGTGGCGAAGGATCACGGCACTCTCGCTTAAGCCTTTCGCCCGTGCAAGCTTGATGAAATCCTCCCGCATCGTCCGCTGTAATTCGCCATGAAACTGCGCCAGAAAAGCGGAGATCAGCGGTGCCGACAGGGCCAATGCCGCCAGCCAGAACAGGACCACCGAAGAGCTGTCCATGGCGGACACAGTCAAGCGGACGGATATTGCTAGCGCGACAAGTGCGAGGACGATCCGCGGCGTCGAGGCCGTCACAAGGATCAACAAATCGATGAATGCAGTAATCGTCGGCGACTTGTATCTCACGCCGATAAGGCTTAGCGGCACGGCAAACGCGAGTGCAATTGCAAAGGCGGCGGTCCCTAGCAGAAATGTACTTACCGAACGCGCCCATACGAGGCCGCTTACCGGCACACGAAAGTATGTCGACTCGCCCAAGTCGCCGGTGACCGCGCCGGAAAGCCACCGAAAGTATCGTATCGGAAGTGGTTGATCGAGGCCGTAGACGCTGCGAAGGCGCTCGATCGTCTCCTCTGAGATCTGCGGGTTATCTCGCAACTGCGTCAGGGCGTCGCCCCCCGCAAAACCGAGTAACGCGAACGTCACTGCCGAAACGATCAGTATCATCATGAGCCCTTGCAGACATTTTCTCAGCAGCAACTTGATCATTCTCGTCTGTTGTGAGGAACGCCGCAGTGCGGTCTACGGCTATTGCTCACTATTGTTCTTTGATCTGCAAAACAAAAGTTCTTACACTCGCAAGAGTTTACTCCTACGGATTTTCGGCTTCCCTAACTTTGCTGCCGGAGAATAGCATCATGCGGCCCAGATACTCTCGACTCGCTGTTTTTCTTCTGCTTCCCTTTCTGTTTTCGTGCCGACAACCGCCCGCATCAAACACTACGACAGGCACCGCAAAGCCTGAACAACGAAGAATCGGCGCACGGGGCGGGAAGTTGGTCTATCGTGTATCTTCACCACCTAAGACATTCAACTATCTTCTCGCCAACGACGAGCCGTCGATCGTAACGGCGTTCTTCCTGCTCAACAGCCGGCTGGTGGAGTTCGATCATTCGACGCAAGCTTACGTTCCTGGCCTCGCGGAAGCCTGGACCATGGGACCGGATCGCCTTTCGGTCGACATCAGGCTTAGAGATGGCCTGAAGTTTTCGGACGGACAACCACTGACGAGTAGTGACGTGGCGTTCACGCTTGAGGCCACTTACGATGAGCGAAACAAGGCAGACGTGTTTCGTGACGCGCTCCTTATCAACGGCAAGCCGATCTCTGTAAAAGTGATCGATGACCGAAATCTTCAGTTTGTCCTTCCTGAAACGATCGCGGCGCCTGACAATTACCTCTATAACATTGCAGTGCTGTCCAGAAGTGCTCTTGAAGCCGATCAAAAAGCCGGCCGGCTTTCCGAGGCGTGGAAGATAACAGCGCCGCCGACATCCGTGGTCTCGAGCGGTCCTTTCGTTGTCGCGTCAGCAGTGGCCGCCGAACGGATAGTACTCAAACGCAATCCTTATTATTGGAAACGGGACGCACAGGGAACGCAACTGCCATATCTTGATGAACTCACCCTCGAGGTAGTCCCCGATGCGAATCAGGCGCGCGTCAGCTTGGACCAGGCCCGGATAGATATCGTGGACCGGATACGCCCGACGGATTACGCTTCGCTGCTGAACGCCAGTGGAGTTGTAAGAGCCTTCGATCTCGGACCGAGTCTTGGGGTCGATTATATTTGGTTCAATCTGAATCCCGCCAAGCCGGACGGCACGGAGATGAATCCAGCCAAGCTGGCATGGTTTTCGGATGCAAGGTTTAGAAAGGCGATTTCAATGGCGGTTGACCGCGACTCGATCTCACGGTCGACCCTTCAGGGTTTGGCAACGCCGCTCTACGGCGTCGTATCACCGGCGAACCGAATCTGGGCCAATCCAGATTTACCGAAGATACCGTACGACCTCGTTCAAGCAGCTTCGCTGCTGCAAGAAGCTGGTTTCACCAAGCGCGGATCTGCCGATGCCCCGGAACTGGTTGACGCGCAAGGCAATCGCGTCGAGTTCTCGCTGCTGGTTCCCGCTGAGAGCGAACCTCGCAAGCTGATGGCCGCAGTGATCCAGGAAGACCTGGCGAAGCTCGGCATAAGAATGCAGGTCGTGCCGATCGAGTTCGCTGCTGTCACGAACGCCTGGACCAAGTCTCATGAATACGATGCGATACTGCTCGGGCTGTCTGTCACGGACCTTGAGCCATCAACCTACGCCAGCCTGATGTTGAGCAATGGCGATGCGCATCAATGGAGACCGAATCAAAAGTTGCCTTCGACCGAATGGGAAACGAAGGTCGATCAACTTTTCGCTGAGCAGGCCCGCGAGTCAGATCCTGAAAAACGGAAGTCGAAATTTCACGAGATCCAGCGAATCGTGGCAGACGCATCGCCTGTCATCCCAATCGTTACCCGCCACGTTGTTTCAGCGGCGAACTCACGCGTCGGAAACTTTTCGCCGAGCCCGATGTTCCCGTACTCGATGTGGAATGCGGAGGAGCTTTTCATCAAACAATAGAAGACGATAGCCACAAAAAGGCGCAAGAAGCACAAGGAAATCATTTGTGCTTCTTGTGCCTTTTGTGGCGAGAACTATTTTGTCCTGTTCACATTTGATGGTGAAATCGACCGCCTTCGTGACGTTGCCGCGAATACGGAATACATAGTTTCCGGGCGCAAGGTTACGTAGTTCGATCTTATCGTTCTCTGCGATCGCGATCAGGTTCCCATTCGCATCCAGCAGCTCGAAATAGATCCGCTGGTTTCCGTGGTTCTGCTTGATCATCGCATCGAGCCCGCTACGTCGAAGCGAAAAAGGAATCTCGACCGACGATTGCCCTGGCTGGATCGTACCCGAGTAGCGCTCCTTGAAATCGCCGTTTCCAGGTCGACGGTGTCGGAGTCGGGGTTGGTGTGGGAGTAGGCGTGGGGTTAGGTGTTGGTGTCGGTGTCGGCTCGGGCGCGCCCGGAGCGACGTCAAAGCTCGAGCCGGTTCCCGAATCGGAGTTCAGGAGAAGGCCGCCGGAAAGCGATGAACCGATGAGTATTTGCGCTTCGGCCTGCGTGTTTGTCGAGGTCGTTCCGAGGACGTTGCTCCCGACCGCGGCATTCACCTTTTCAAGACCTAGCTTGATCGTGATCTCATTGCCGTCGATTGCGCCGAAGTCCGCCGCGCCGATCGTCTCCTGATTTTGCGTACCGGTCGCGAGAGTCGTGATCTTTCCGTACTCGTATGTGACAGCGGTCTCGTCGACCGATGCCGTGACGAAGACCTCGACCGCGCCAAATGCCGACGTCAGTGTCCACCGCATGTTCGGCGTGCGGACCGATGCGTCGGTGACTCTCAGCCGGTAGACGATTTGGTTCGCGATTGGGTCGTATTTGAAATAGGCAGCACGAATATCCTGTGCGGTGGTACCGATCTGATCGTCCGGACCGTCGACGATCTGCGGCGCATTCGGGTCGTCGGACGGAAACAGGTTTGCCGGATGCGGCACCGCCGTTAGCGACATCGCAGCACGCACTGCGTTGTGCGCATCGACATAGCCGGCGCCGACCACGCGTTCCTCGTAGGGCATCGGCGTTGCCGTCTGGCGAAGCAGCGTTACGATCTGGTCGGGCGTCAGAAGCGGATTTGCCTCGAGCATCAGGGCGACGATCCCTGAGACCTGCGGCGTCGAGAAACTGGTTCCCTGCGACGTCGTGTAGTACGGCAGAAACGCGGGCGGGATCGTCGAGAGGTCGTTCGCACCGACAAAGACCGGAATGGTGCCCGCGATATTCGTCACACCCGGAGCCTTCGAGCGTGTGCTCTTGATATCAACTCCGGAGCCGGTGATGTCTGGGCGCAGATTTGGAGCAACCGTAGGATCGGCTGGCTGGCCGGCCGTATCGCTGCCCGTTCCGTTGTCGTTGCCACGTGAAGAAAATCCGGCCGGCGTACCGAGGCCCTGCTTCTCAGCCGCTGCGACCGAGATCACCCACGGAGCGACCGAGAACGGATTGATCATGTCCGGAGCGTCGCCGTCGTTGCCTGCGGCGAAAACGACCGTGATATTTCGGTCGTGCATCATCCGCGTGGCGGTATTGATCGGATCGTTCGGATCGTAGGGATTGTCTGCAAGCGTCGTCCCCCACGAGTTATTGCAGACGCGGATGTTGTAGCGATATTGATTTACAAGCGTGTAGTCCATTGCTTGAACGATCGCGTAGGTGGTGAGTCCGACATCATTACCTGCACGTATACCGATCAATTTCGCACCCGGCGCCATTCCCTTGTAGAGACCGGCCGACGCAGCACCAGTGCCTGCCGTTACGCCTGCTCCGAAAGTTCCATGCCCGCCCTCGATGTCCGTTACGGCCATGTTCTCAACGGGAACAACGGGAAGAAATCCGGCAGGTGGCTCGACCGGTAGATCAGCCGTCGCGTAGTAGACGTTCTGGATTACATTCTGGCCCAAGCTGCAAATCGGGATGGGTCGCATCGATGCCCGTATCGATGTACGAAACGCCGATGTTCTTGCCTGTCACCGGCAGCCCGTTGTTGAGCGCTGTCACTTGATTGTCGCGGATGAGATTCTCGACACCCGTTATCGTCCGGCCTTCAAAATCCAGCAGGCGAAACGTGCGATTGGCGTAAAGCGATCGAACGCCGGGCTTTGCCTTCAACGCATTGAACTGTGTTCGGTTGATCGACGTCAGCACGATTGGCAACGCCTTTGTGTAGCGTCCGCCGCGAATGCCAAGCGACTGAAGCATCAGGAAGTCGCTATTTGTCACGCTGTGATCGAACGTGATCACAACCGGTGTTAACGACAAAGGCGATGCATTGATCCTGGCTGCCAAAAGGCTATCGACCGACGGTGCCGCAACGGCAGAAACGGATGCTGCAATCGTGACGACCACTACGGCCAGGGCTTTTACGAGCATTCTCATCGGGGTTCCTCCTGGTTTCATCTAGCCTGAGCTTACTTAAGGCGGCTTGAGATTAACTTGAGTTCTGCTTGAGCCCGGTAACGCCGCAAACGCGGCACAAAAGGCTGCCCAAGATCGAAGCAGCGTTTTCCGCGTTTGGACTCGAGTGCTCTAGCGGCTAGAGTATTCGGACCGAAACGGTTCTGGTCAGCGGATTCACTGTGAACCGGACCAGACGCGTGAGTACATTCGTCGTCGCCGAAACGGTTGAGCTTCCGCCGACCGTTCGCGTACCGCCGTTCTCGTTAGGCGAGCCCTGCGGAAGCAGCTGATTCGACACGATCTGGAACGTGCTCGGGCCGTTCGCAAACCCGAGTACGCGGAAGACGTACGTTGTGTTTGGCTGAACAGCCGAAGAGACGAACTCGGTCGCTGTTGCTCCGGCCGAACGCATCAGGACCTGCCCGTCCATAGTTCGCAGTTCAAAATCCAGATCGACCGCCGTAGCCGAGGTGAGCCGTCCCTCGAGAGCTCAACGCATCGGACTTGGTGGTGACGAGCACGTCATCCCACGTGATGCCTTTGAACGTCGGGTTGCCCCACGTGGCGCTTGTACCGCCCGTGGCGGTCGGCTCGCCCGCGAGCAATGTTCCTGTCTTCGTTTCCGTAAAGATCGAATACGTGACCGGTGCCGGCGGGCTCGAAGTACCATCTGGATTCTGCGAACCCGTACCGACCGTCGAGCCTGCAAACGCGTTTGCATAGATCTTCGCGTCGAAGCTGAACATCTGCGCCATCGGGTCGTTGAATTCAAATCGTTTCGCGGCGGATGTTTGTCCGAGAGTCAGCGTCTCGTTGTAGATGAACGTGTTGCCGTTCGCGTCCGCGTTGCGAACTGTTACGGACGGATTCGAGATGCTTACGATCTGGAATTCGAGCGGTTTGTAGAGAGTCTTGTCTGTCGAGAATGCACCGCGTGCATTTGTCAGACGATTGTCAAAAGCCATCACGCCATTCGCGAACGAGATGTTGGAGATGGCTGAATCGACTTGAGCGGTAATGTCCTGACGTGTCTGCAGTGCCCGAGACGAACCCGAGAAATTGGACCATCCGAGCTGGCCGGTCGAGTTCACGCCTATCGCCCGAACAACGTATTCGCTGTCGAACACGTCTTTCAGGCCGGTCGGCACAAAGACCTCAAAGATCGGCCCTTTGTCCTCCCACGAGGTTTGGTCTCCTGCGGTGAAGAATGCGTGGCGGTAGCCTGTCGTCGAGGCATCGCCGTCGGCATACACGCGCTTGCCGTTCGGTTCCCGCTGGCCGGCAAATGCAGTCTTTCGCTTGAGAACTTCGTAGGCAACCGCGCCCGGAACAGGATCCCAGGTAACGGTTACGCTTTTTGCCGAAGACGGGGTGACCTTCACGTTTTGCGGAACTGCCGGAGCCGCCTGACCGCCGGCAAAGTGCGAAACCTGCGTCGAGATCGTCGCCTGTCCGCCAGTAACTTCGCGGGCATTGATGCCGAGCTCTTTCGCAGCGAAGATCTGTTCGATCATCGCACGATGCTTTCCGGGCGCGTCCGCATCGGTCGAATCCGACGGATATAGCATCTGGTCCGCGACGATGAAAGCATCGCGGGCTTTGACCATCGTATCCGGCGACGTAGTGCCGAGGATGTACATCGAACCGAGAAAATCGCGTTCGAAGATGTTGGTCCCGCGGGTGATGGCCTTCTGCGGCAAACCGTCCTTGGCACGCGGACGCTTAAAGGTCGTGGCCTCCGGATAAACGCGATTCATCATCTCGCGAATGTCCCACATCGTCGACATATAGATCTCGCCATCGCGATGCTCTTCAACCTGGCCGTTCGCACCGAAAGTTCCGTAGTCGGAATATTTAAGGGTCGAACGTGCGCTGCGGATGTACCCGATCGAATCCGGATCGCGTCCGTTGTCGCGAAAGAGCTGGCGGAAGCCTTTTGCGTTGACGACATAGTCGCCAAGGCTTGCATTGTCCGTGATGGTGAATGCCCACATGTCTGCCTGGCCCTCGTTCATGGCGCTTCCTTCCTCGCCTTCGAGTCCGGCAATGGGTGATGTGATCGCGTGCATTCCTTCGTGATACGGAACTGTTCCCTCGAGAGCGAGGTCGTTGAAGAAGTAACCATGGCCGTAAACCGTCGGGTTCACGACGACGGGCGATTTGGTGGCTGTCACGCCTTCGATCAGCGACGTCAAATTGAATGCAAGGGCATTGTCCATTCCCAAAACGATCTTGACGAAGTCAGGATGCGTCGGATCAGGCAATTCACCGTTGGCAGCATCTAGCGCGACAAAGGACATTGGGAATGTGGACCGTCGCCGGAAGCGGGGTCGTCTTGTTTGGATAATCGTCCGGGAAAGCGCCGCCGCCGATGATCGTGTTATCGCCGCCGATATGCAGGTAGTCGACATACTCGACGAGATAAGTTACGAAGAAGAATGCATTGATCTCGTCCTGATGTTCGGCGGGTTCAGCAAGCTGATCTTGTTCGTTGGTGCGAGCTTCCAGTGCTGCCGGATCGTCCTTGCGGAAGTGCCAGGTGCCGAGGGCGGCTTGTCCGAACGGCTGCTTTGTCGCGAGCGCATTGTTGACGATAGTGTGCGTTCCGGTCAGAGTACCATTCAGGCCGGTCACTCGGTTCGACGGATCGAAAGAGCGTAAGTTCACACGCTCCTGTCCGCACGGCGCAACAATGCCGTTTGTCGTGCACGAGCTGATTACGCTGTTGTCCTTCAGGTTTGCATCGATCTGCGGGTACTTCGGATAAATGTCCGCGGTTTCCGCTCCGGGAGTGGTTTGAAATGCTAAAAAGTCTTTGCGTCCAAGGATCTCACCGGTGTTTGCATCGACAGTGACCATATACAAGCCGAATGGATTCGTCGAAAACTTGGCGACCTTCCAGGCGAGACGATAGCCATCCGCAGTTGGATAGATGGAGAGAGTGGGAGGAATGTTCTGCACTGCCGCCAACTGCTGCGAAAGGATCGATAAACCGTTCTTCAGAAGATTCGTCGCCGCGGCAGGCAGTCCAACGTAGAACCGATTCAGATCGTTGTCAGCCGCCGTTCTTGCCTGTTCTGCGCTCAGCGAAGGCTGAGTGTTGACTGCAACATCGCGAAAGAACGGGCCTGACGCCATGATGACCTGCTTGTTCGCGTTCATCACAATGCCGATGCCGCCATTTTCAACCGCCACGCCGTTGAACGTCTGCTGAAACCTGACAAGATGTCCACCTAGCGCATTGCGCGAGCTGAAGACGCGGAAGTTATTCAACTCGGTTACGCCGAAGATGCCCGCGTTCTGCATGACGAATGCGCGTGCCGCTTCTTCCGGCGTGCCCGAATACGGCTGCGATGCGAAGTCGTACATCACGTCGGGCGATCCGCCGAAATCGTTCCAGCGTGTGGTCATATTTGGTGAGTTCACCGATGTCTTAAGGTTGTTGAGAGCGGAGAGCTGCGCGGATGTTGCCTGGCGGACGTTCGGCAAATGCAGCGAGGCGTTCAGATCGAAGTTCGGAGCCGGACGCTTGTAAAGTTCCTTCACGATCTCCGACGCTCCGGGCGCCGCCTTACCTGTGTCGAACGGTAGCGAACTCATCGCTCCGAGGATCGCGGCAACCGCGGTAAGCGAGATCGCGAACCGAAAAATGCTCTTCCTCCCAAGTGTCTTGCTGGTGGTCTTTCATCCTTCCTCCGTTCTTCTTCGAAAGACCTTTGAAAATGGTTCTAAATAACTTTTGCTGATAATCGTATTAACGACTGCTTGAGAAACTCTTGACGCCAAACTGACAACGGTTGAGCCAGACTTGAAAAAAAAGCGGCCGCGGATCCCCGGGCCGCTCCAGACCTCGTTCCAGCCCCCGTGGAGGAACGAGAAGCCGCCGGATGAAATTCACCAGCGGAAGATTCGCGGGAGCGAGAACCTTTAGCCGCCTGTCATAAACAACGTGCGATAAGTGTTGAGTTTCCCTGCAAGCACCGCTCGGGAGACCGTTGTCGCCGGCTCGAATCGCGGTCCCGGGATCACAATGAATTGTCCCGGAGCTATCTCACGAACTTCAGCGGGAAAGACTTCGAACAGGCCTTTATTGATCGCGATCTGAACGTAGCCACGCAGCGAACCCGGTATCTGAGCGTTGTCGCTTAGTGCCGTACCATTTGACGTGACGGTCGTGTTTGCAAGAGCGCGTGCCGCAGCGTCGTGGCCGAGTGCTTTCACCAACGCGACCGCAAGGGCAAGCCGGTCTACCAAGCCTGCCGGATTGAACGACGTGCCTGAAGCGGTGATCATTCCTGTCGGGGTGAAATCGAAGTCGCGGTTCGTCGATCCGCGGGCAGTCTCGTATTCGGCGAACAGACGGAGGTCGCCGCTTACGTCGGCGAATCGCGCCGTCGAGCCAAGCGTTTGACGAAGACTCGTGTTCAAAGCGAGTGTACGCGCCAGGTCCTCGCGAGTGACCGTCGAATCGGGACGAAAGGTTCCGTCGGCGAAAGTGTCGATCAGCCGGCTCTTTAACGCCGCTTCGATCGCTGCCTGCTCCGGATGTCCCTGGATGTCGGCTATCACCGGGAGATTGAATCGAATTTGCGTAATGTTTCCGTCAACCGGCCCCGGCGCCGCGACCTGAATCGGCGACGATACCTGTTGCGCCGCGGTCAAGCTGCGTGCTCCGCGTATCTCGAGCGTCCATGTTCCCGGTTCGGGGTTCTCGACGACGATCTGTCGCTTATCCGTACCAATTACCGGATAGTCGATCGCGGTCGAATAGTTCACGCCGCTCGGGCTGGTAATGCGCATGCCAACGAGGTTTCCGGTCCCTTCTTCGGCAATCGTGTCGACCGTCGCGAAAACGTCAAGGAGGTTGATGTCAGGTTCAACGGTGAACGTTCTCGCGTTGGTAGACGTCGGACCTGAGACCTCCGGACTGAAATCGATGTGGAAGTTCTGCATGGGCGGACGTTCCTCACTGAACACCGCGTTGTACGTAGCGTCCTGAATGTTCTTATATGGTTTGGAGCGGTTGAAAACCTTATCGACCGCCGCGTGTGCGTTGACAAAACCGGCGCCGACTTCCCATTCCTCGCGGCCCGGCATTTTGCTGGCAGTTGAAGTAAGGATCTCGCGGATTTGATCCGGCGAAAGCGTGGGATCGGCATCGAGCATCAGAGCGACAACACCGGCGATATAAGGCGTCGCCATCGATGTGCCGGAGATCTGCGTGTAGAACGGGATGTGTGCGAGCGGAAGATCGGCGTCGGCGTCGAGACCGTTCGCCGTGAGATTGACCGTCGAGCGTGTAGATACAACTGCTGAGGTGAACCTACCCTGCGTTGGTCTCGTAAATGCGGCCGGTGCCTGGAGCGGTGATTGTCGGAGCGTTGAAGTCGTCGTTCGGATCATCGTTGCTCAGTCGAATTTCACGGCGAACTCCGCGGGAAGAGAAGTCAGCGAGATCGCCTTCTTTCGAGCCTGCCGCAACCCCGATCACCCACGGGGCTTTCGCATAAGGGTTGTACGTGTCCTTCGCTGGCCCGGCGTTTCCGGCTGCGAAGATGACGGCGATGTTCCGGTCATACGCCATTTTTGAGGCGATCGTGATCGGGTCGTCGGGATCGAATGCACCCGAGCCGCCATAGCTGTTCGAAACAACGCGGATGTTGTAGCGGAATTGATTTGCCAGGCCCCATTCCCACGCAGCGAGGCCGTTTATTACGAAAATTCCCGCGCCAAGCCCCGCACCGATGATCTTCGTGCCCGGGGCAACGCCCGTATAAAGGCCTCCGGATCGCAATCCCGTTCCGCCGATGATCCCGGCGCAGTGAGTGCCGTGGCCCACGGTTTGGTCGGTGTTCGGCACGTTTTCGATCGAGACGTGAGGAGTAAAACCCGGCAGTGTTCCTGCCGCGACGGGCGTCTGCACATTCTGAATAACTTTGGTCCCGAATTGGAGGTCGGCGTGTGTTGCGTCGACGCCGGAGTCGATCACTAACACCGAAAAATTACCCGCGCCCGAAACCGGCATCCCGCCGTTCCGCAGCGTCATTGCAGAGTCGGTCTGCACTTTCTGGACACCGCCCAGGACGCGTGCCTGATGCATGTGGTACAGCAGGCGGTCGTTCGACCACAGCGATCTTACTGCGGGGTTCGCGGCAAGCGTGCGGACCTGGCCCACGGTCATCGGCTGCGCGACCATCCCAAGCGTCGGGAACGTTTGGCCGCCGGTCACGCCGGCTGCACGCAGTACGTTTAGATGCTCGTCCCGCAATCCGTTTGACGACTTGAATGCAACGATCACCATTCCGGCGTCGGCATCGTTCGCCAGTCCCGCTATACGGCGCTCAGCGCTGGGCTAAGCGTTGCGCTTCCAACTGGCGCCGATACAGCGGGAGCGAGGGGCGAATTCGGCATTAGCCATAATCCGGCACCCAACGCAAACAAAAACAGAAGGGTGAGCGTCCTTCTTAACAGGATCCTCTTCTGAAAGTTCACTGTCCTTTTCTCCTTGACGAGCAATTCGGGAATTAACGTCAGCGAAGATAAAGGAAGGGCTTTGAGAAAAACTTGAGCGGAGATCTCAGGAGTTGAGGCGAACTTGAGGCTGGCGTGCTTTACTTTATAAGTTCTGCAAACAAACGCTTTGTTTCTTCGGCAGGCTCGATGCCGAGTTCGGTGTGCAGGTTTTTTTTCATTCTTTCGAAATGCTTCTTAACGGACGCCGGCTTGCCCTGGGCGGCGAACGCTTTCATCGTCAGCCGGTGCATGTCCTCGCGAAACGGATCGCCTGCCAGGGCTTCGCCCGCGTACCTCAACGCATCGGCCCAGTGTTTTTCTGAAAGGGAGAGTTTTGCGAGAGCGGCAACGACACGTGCGGACTGTTCTGAGTAGAACTGGCGTCTTTCCTCCGCCCAATCCTCATAAACGCCGGACATGAATTCCCCGCGGTAAATCTTGTGGGCGGATTCGAGACTCGCGCGTTGATGCGCCACGTCTTTTTCGCGTTTTGCTTTTTCCGCTTCGACGATCCATCTGCTCGAATTCTTCTGCGTCGATGGAATATGAAAGCTCGGGATTGAGCTGATATGCGCCGTCGCGAAAGACAAGAAAGTTTTGCTTGAAGGGCTGACGACTGTTGAGCGCTTTTCGGATATGCGAGATCGTCGGATGAAAATTCTTCTCAACGGTTTCAAGGTCCTCATCGCGCCAGAATGCCTCGATCAGCACCTCCTTCAGAACGCGTCGATTTTTGCTGGTTGCTATGTAGCAGAAAATGTCTCGTGCGCGTCGCGTAGTCCAGGCGTCGGTGGCAAACTGAACGGAAGGATCGCGGAAGATCTCCACTGGACCAAGCACGCGTATCGTCAGATCCGTGATAGGCGCAGGCGGTTCTGACTGAGGTGGGACGCGCGCCGGCCGCACCGAGCGTTCCGCACTCAGTTCCTCGCGCAGATCTACAGGAAGGCGGTCCGCAATGTCTTCATGTCCGAATATCGCCGGATTTCGCCGGATCTCCCGCCGCAGCCAGTACTCGTAATCGAAACGATTCGAAAGATCCAACGCGCGCCGTGCGGACTCGATCATGGCTTTCGTGTTTCCCTGAACGGAGTACGTCTCCGCCATGAGCATCGCTGTCAACGCTTCGTCGTAGTATTGATTGTGGCGGTTGAAATAATCGAGCAGTTCACTGAGGTGAACGTCAAGGCCTGCTGAAACGCCTTCCTCAAGATCAAGTTGATAGCGACGCAGACGCGCGGTGCGGACGCCGTGTTCGTTTCCCTGCCGTTGACGTGCCGTGATCAAAGCGTCGAGCAGCGCGCGCGCTTTCGGGAGCTCACCACGCATGCGGAAGAAGGCGGCGCGTTCTTCGTTCAACTCCTTCGACGTGATATCGATCTCGGCTTCATCATATGCATTCGCGGCCCGCTCGTAGAATTCCTCAGCGTGAGCGAAGTCGCCTTTCTCGCGATAGAAATTCGCGTAGGCTTCGAATATTTCGCCGCGCAAAAACCGAAGATTATAGAGCTGGCACAACTCGAGTGAGCGGCTAAGGTGTTTTTCGGTGTCCTCGAATTCGCCGCGGTAAAGATGCAGGCGTGCCACGTTCAAGTGACCGATCGCTTCCTGCGGCAGTTGCTTGTCGGGCTGGCCCTCGCGAAAAATGCGTCTGAACCAACGCAAAGCCTCGCCGAAATCTCCGCGAAAGCCCGGCGCAAGCGCAAGATTGTGGGTCACGAGGCGAACGTATTGGTCGTTTCCAAGTTTGTCCGCAAGTTCGAGGGCGATCCTGAACTGCTGTTCCGCCTCGGTCCATTTCCCTTGCACGATCAGACACAGGCCGCGCGTGTTCGCGCACTTCATGAATGTTTCCGAAGTATGCGAGACGAGAGTTTCGGCACGCTCGATAAGCGAGAACGCCTCCGCGTATCGACCGCGGCGACGCGCAAGACTGGCAAGAGAGTGAAGAGCTTCGCCTTCTCCGGTCGAATCGCCGGTCTTGTGTAAAAGCTCGACGGCGCGGTTCAGAAGTTTCGACGACTTTTCAAGTTCGCCGTGAAGCCGTGCAACCTCAGCCTTATGCAGCAGCGAGCGTGGATGTTCCTCCAGCGATCGGTCGGGTATCTGTTCCGCGAACAACCCAAGTGAAGTGAACGCACCGGCGGCGATCCACTCGTTCCCCGTTTCTGCGATGACGGACGCTGCGCGATCGAAGTTTCGCGCTTCAACGAGGTAGGGCAGGGCCACCTCCCACTTTCTGCTTTTCAGAAAGTGGTCGGCGATCCGGTTTCGTTCTTCCGCGACGCGTGCCTGGCCCACATCGGATCGCAGGCGACGGACAAGGAATTCGCGGAACAGAGGATGGAATCTGTATTCCTCGCCAGTCTGACGATCACCGGCAACGGTAAGAAACACGTTCTTCTGCGCGAGTTCAGGGAGTGCCGCCGAGCAGCGCAACTCCGGAAACAGCGTGCTGCATAGATCGAGCTGCAGCGATTCGAGCAGAGAAAGATTCATCAGCAATCTCTGCGTCTCAGCCGACTCCCGCGAAAAAACCTCTTCGGCGAAATAATCAAAGATGTCGCGTTCCGATTGCTGCAGAATGTCACGCAGATCCAACGCCGCCGGTCCATTTGCAGAATGCATCTCCTGCTCGGCGACCTGACGTACAAGCTGAAGCGCAGTTATCCATCCCTGGGTCCGCCCGCGATACTCGACTATCTCTTCAACTTTCAGCTCGACGTTGAGCGTTTGTTTGAACAGCTCTTTGACTTCGTCGTCGGTAAAAAGAAGATCGTCGCGCGTTATCACCAACGCAGCCGACTGCGTCTTTCGGCGCATGGTCGCGAGCGGCGGAAGGTCGCGGGTCGTTATGATCAGATGGACCAGGTCGGACGAATATTGCAGGAGTCGATCGACCAGCTTGTGAACGATGGTATCGCGCCCGATATGGTGATAGTCATCCAAAACAAGAATGAATGGTTGCTCGACCGATTGAAGTATCTCGTTTATCAACAGGTCGGCCGATCGTTCAGGAAAGCGAAGCACCTCTTCGTTAGCTTCGCTCAGGTAAGGAAAGATAGCTTCGCCGAATGCCGGATAGAGATTCTTGATGCCGTGCGCGACATAACCGAGAAAGACGACTGGATCCGCGTCAGTATGGTCGAGTTGGTACCAAACTGTGGGCCGTGTCTGGCTGCGAACAAAGTCAGCAATCAGGGTGGTCTTGCCGCATCCGGCATCCGCCGCAACCATTGTTATGGGAGAGCCCAGGTTGGCTTGCAGCTTTTTGGTAAGCCGCGGGCGCTGGAGTAATTCGGTAACAGCGCGCGGGGGAAGCAGTTTTGTGCGGAGAAAAAAGTTTCTGTCCTGCATCGCTTCGACGACACCTATCGGTAAGGCCGTATTATGCCACGCCGTTAGGATGCAGATCGAAGCGCTCGGTGATAGGTTAGGTGTCTGATTTGAACTCTGCTTATCTCTGCATTGCTCTGCGACTCTGCGGTTATCTTGCCTTTAATCCACATTTACCGCCGAAACGAAGAAGAACGCAGAGAAGATTTCCAAAGTATAAAGCCGGGGCTTAGATGGGTTTTGCCCCGCTGACGAACGGAAGGAGTTTCGAAACTCGCCCGAACGTTTCCGCGTGAATGCGCGCCGCTTCGGCTTGCGAACGCCCGACCTGCTTGAGGAGCAAGATCGTCTCATCTCGGTCAAAGGCAAGCGTTTTCTCATCGATAACGTCAAGCTGCTGTTTCGAACGCAAACGCCATAACGGATTCGGCGGCTTACTCCGGCACAAAAGAAGCAGGTCCGCAGTTTCGGAAAGCGACGGCTGCAGAATACTGAAGAACCCACCGAACCAATCGGCGTCGAACAAATGGTGTATGCCGTCAAGAACGAGCAATGGCCGATGATCCTTTTCGGCGGTTTCCAACTCGGAAAATATATTAAGGAAGAATATCGCCATCGCGGCGGGCGATGAATTAGTAACGGCCGGCAGTGAATCAGCAACAGCTTTCTTGCTTCCGACCACTCGAAGCACGCTCGCTGCGAGGTAACTGGCGAAAACATTCCAATCGATGTCTGACGATTCCACCGTAAACCACGCCGTGGTTTTTCGCGTTCGGGCATATGCCGCGGCGATCGACGTTTTACCGGTCCCCGCACGACCGGAAATCAGGGTCGCGGCGAAGCGGGTAAGAGATTTGTCGAGTTTTTGAATGAGCCTGGGCCGTTCGATCAGTCCAGTACAGTGCGGAATTTCAAGCTTCTCATTCAATATATGCACGTCGTCGCGTTCGGCTTTTGAAGGCGTCGCGGCGGTGGTGCGGGCCGCCGGAGAATATCGTTCCGTCGAATCAAAATGGTCTTGAAGGATGAAGCTCATACTCATCGTTCAGAGCATACAACCCCGTCCTTGAGAAAAACTTGACCCACACTCAAGTTTTTCTCAACCAAGCCACCATAGAGTCTGTTCCAAGTTAGGAAGCCCAGTTACCGCGTTCGAGAATCGGCACCGTTCGATGCAATACAAAGGCAAAGATTGGACAACTGCATTCCAACGCTGGACGCATATAATACGCCCGCCCTTGGCGTCCATTATGAGTCTGAATTGCGCGCGGAAGCGCGGATCCCGACCAAATCAGATGAATAGATTCCTGGCACTCCTATTACTATTCCTGCTGACGGCACATCCCGTGTTGGCCGGCCTGTCTGTCGTCAAGTCAAACGGAATCACGCTAACCGGCGCGGACGGCATCCAGTATGTTGGGATGAACGGAATTACGCTCACGGGAGCAGACGGGATCTTCAACTACAGTTCGAACGGCATCACGCTTACCGGTGCGGACGGTATTACGCTGACGGGGGCGGACGGCGTCACGTCAACAGGTGCCAACGGCGGGACGTATACGGGACCGAACGGTATCACGCTGACCGGAGCCGACGGCATTACTCTTACCGGAGCTGATGGCATCACGCTGACGGGTGCCGACGGCATAACATTAACTGGCGCCGATGGTCGGCAGTACACCGCTGACTCGATCATCATTCGCCGCCCGAACGGAATAACTTTAACCGGAGCTGACGGCATCACGCTTACAGGAGCAGACGGCATCACGTTGACAGGAGCCGACGGTGCCACGCGGGTCGGCGTAAACGGGATTACACTTACCGGCGCGGATGGGATCACGTTAACCGGAGCCGACGGCATAACACTCACGGGTGCTGACGGCATCACTCTGACCGGCGCCGATTCGGTCACGGGCTTTGGAACGACAGGCGTCCTTTTCGACCACACAAATCCAACAGGCATAACGCTGACAGGAGCAGACGGCATCACGCTCACCGGTGCCGATGGAATTACGCTCACCGGTGCAGACGGCATTACGCTAACCGGTGCGGATGGCATAACGCTCACCGGCGCGGACGATAATATGGGGCTTCAGGGTGTAGATCCTGAGCTTGTCGTTGTCCTTAATAACGCGACGGACGACAGCAACATAAACGCAGTGATCGTCTATCACTCATCGGTGACCGACGCTGACATCGCGCAGCTTCAGCAGCTCGGCATCATGGGCGGAACGCGTTTGCGTATGCTGCCGATGGTTTACGTCACGGCAACAAAATCGCAGCTTCTCGCGGTTTCACGGCTGCCGAGAGTCCGCTCGCTCTACGGTAACCGCACGCTGACGTTCAACTCCGATCCTTACTTCAACACCACGGGTGTACAGCGTGTTGCGCCGGACGACGACCTTCGTCAGGAGAACGGTGCTATGCCCGTGACCGGCCGCAATGTGACGGTCGCGGTGCTCGACACGGGTCTCAACGGCCAGCATGCCGATCTTGCAGGCCGAGTAGTTCAGAATGTTCGCTTAGCCGATACGCAAAGCGTCCCCGCGTCGTTTACTTATCCGGCTCCGGTCGAGAATCTCACGAACACGGATCTCCTGAGTGGCCACGGAACTTTCGTCGGCGGCGTGATCGCCGCAAGCGGAGCAAACTCGTCGGGACGGTTCGCCGGTGTTGCTCCAGGCGCGCGCCTTCTGGGACTCAGTGCCGGCGATCTAAACCTGATGTTCGTCCTTTCGGGATTCGATTATCTTCTCGAGAAAAGTGCCCAGTACAACGTGCGGGTAGTGAACTGCAGCTTCTCGGCGAACACGGTCTTCGATGTTAACGATCCCGTAAACGTGGCGACCAAAATGCTGACTGACACGGGCGTTAACGTTGTATTCTCGGCCGGCAACACCGGGTCCGGAAACGGAACGATGAACCCGTATGCGATGGCTCCGTGGGTGATCGGCGTCGGCGCGACCGATGCGGCTGGCACGCTTGCGGGCTATTCGTCACGCGGCAACTTCGGCGACGCTTTGCAGCACCCGTCGCTCGTCGCTCCTGGAACGAACATCATCAGCCTGCGGAGTGCGCCGACTGTTACTGGAGTCTCGGGGATCGCGGGTGCGGACCTTCAGCGTCTGTCGGTAACCGAAATGCCGTACTACACGACGGCGACAGGCACATCGTTCTCGGCCCCGCAAGTTGCCGGTGCCATCGCGTTGATGCTCGAAGTGAATCCGAACCTGACTCCGGCAGACGTCAAGGATATCCTGAGTCGCACGGCAACGCCGATGCCTCGATACTTTTTCCACGAAGCCGGTGCCGGGATGCTCAACACGTACGCCGCAGTGCTCGAGGCCGCGTTTCCGGAACGCCATATGGGTGGATTTCGCTCAACGCTCTCGCGCAACGCCATCCGGTTCGTAACGCGCACGTTGCAGACGTTTGAGCAGACCGTGTTTCCGAACGCGGCAAGCTCGGTCAACGTCGCGATCCCGCAGAACACAATTCAGGCCGGCGTCAATATCTATTGGGACCTCAGTGCAAACGATTTTGGACTGAGAGTTTATGATCGGTCGAACTCATTACAGGGTGAATCGAATTATCTCAACCTGCCTGGCTTCACCGGACGCCGTGAGAAAGTAGTGCTGCGCAATCCGCTAAGCCAAACGTTTCGTGCGTCGATATCGCATTCAGGTTATGTGGGGACAAGCCAGCAAGTCTTCGGCGCGGTCGATGTAACGCAGGTTGAGTATCCGGTCATGCTCGATCTTTCGACCCTCTCGCCTGAACAAGCTGCACAGGTCGAGAAGAGCTTGCTCGCAAATCTGATGCTGCCGGAAGGCCGAAAATTCCATCCAAACGCAGCCGTCAGCCGCCTCGAACTTGCTGAGTCACTGCTCCGGGCGGGGTTGGTGCCGCAATACATGGCGGCAACTGCGATGTTCACTGATGTTCGCGACGTGAACTGGCGGAACGCAGTTGAGAGCACACACGCGTTTCCGTCGGGTTCACTGTTTTATGATGCGACGCTCGGCAGGAACTTCTATCCATTCAACGGAGCCACGAAACTCGCGGCAGCGATCGCGTTCGTTAGAGCTGCCGGCCTCAAATCTCAGACCGCCACCGCTTCGCTTCCGCTGACCATCACCGACGCCTCGTCGATACCTCTCGCGTGGCGAGGCTACGTCGCCGTCGCTCTGCAGCGCGGCTTTCTTTCCCTCGACGGCAACGCCTTCAACCCCTCGCGGAGCCTCACGCGGGTCGAACTCGCAACCTCGCTCAATACCCTGGTATCGCGATAACCAACATAGTCTGACTTCTACTGCGTACGGAAACAATTTAACCGGCTCCTTCCGCCCGGTTTCCTTGCCACTCTAAATCAAGATTAAGCTGCCGGGTGACCATGGCGGCGACGCGTCCCAGCACGCCTGCGTATGTTGGAAATGAAAGCGGTACTTGCGCCAAGTCGTCGACGTGCATGTTGCCGGCCATGGCAACGGCGGCGAGTTGAGTAATCTCCACAGCGCGTTCGCCAACTACGTGACAACCGAGAATCTTTCGCGTTGTTCTATCCGCGATCAACTTGCAGAAGCCTATCGTTCGCCCATCAATAATCGTGCGAGTGGTGGATTTGAAATCGACGCGGCCGGTGGCGATATCATGCTTTTCTCTGGCTTTGGCTTCCGTTAGGCCAACCTGCGCGTACTCAGGGTCAGTGAAACTGCCAATCGGCGCTGGCTGATCTAACAGCTTCATCGCTGAACCGCGCACTGCATTTGTCGCAGCTACGAATCCGTCCTGAATGGCCTGGGGAACAAGCATGAGCCGGCCCGTAACATCTCCAGCAGCAAATATGTTCGCAGCACTTGTTCTCAGAAATTCATCGATCTTGATAAATCCGCGAGCATTGATTTCCACGCCGGCTTTCGATAGTTCTAACGCGAAAGTATTTGCGACCCAGCCAATGGCCACTACTGCGAGCGTTGCATCCGCAGATTCACGGGCTCCGTTCTTCGAAAAATGCATTCGGATACCGGCGGGCGTCTTTTCAAACGATTCGATACTTCCGAAATCTTCTCGCACGACAATGCCCGACTCGAGAAAGGCCGCGGCGACGGCTGCCGAAACATCCTTGTCTTCAGTCGGCAGAATTCGCGGCCCGCTTTGGAAAAGCTGAATTTTGGCACCGAACGCGTTGAAGACGGACGCGACTTGCGCTCCAGTGGCGCCACCACCAATCACGATGATGGACTGCGGCACCGAGCTAAGGCCCCAGGCATCGCTATGAGTCGACGTTAATTCCGCGCCGGGAACTGAGAGTTCTCGGCTGCTGCCGCCAGTGCAAAGGATAATCTTGTCGGCTTGCAGTGTCAGACCGCTCGCAGTCACGATCGTATGCGGATCCACGAACCGAGCCACGCCTGCATGCTCATGAACCTGAACCCCCGCTGAATCAGTCTGGGAACGAAACGTTGAATGTGCGCGAACGTCGGCCACAACTTCTCCTACACGCCGGAGCAGTTGCGAGTAATCCAATCGTGGTTCGCTTACCTGAATCCCGTATCGGCCAAGTTGCCGCGCATCGCGAAGTAAACGCGCAGCATGAGCAAGGGTCCGCACCGGCACTGGACCATCATTGGCGGCCATTCCACCGAACTCTCCCTCAGTCACAAGTGCAGTCCTGGCGCCGAGATCGCCCGCGCGCATCGCAGCAACTACACCGGCTGGCCCACCCCCGATAACAAGCACGTCCAGCATATTCAAAATTTGATTGATCCCGAAAACTGAATTGAGTGTCCCTGAAACGTGGAGCGATTAGCGAACTCCTGAAAATACTTAAAGCCGACGTTGGCTTTGGCCGAAAGTGTCAGGTTGGCGCCAAAGCCAAGCGCATTCACTTTGTAATGCGCATTCGACTGTTCCGCCGTGATCGTCGGACCGGTTTTGTCGGTCGTTTGCCTCGCGTTGTATCCCACCAGTCCCAGTTGCACGGGTTTCTCGCCTCCCAGCGAGAACGAATGCATCACCGAATAATCAAGGTCGAGCGTGTCGCCAGGGTGAATGGAAGTGCTCTTCTGTGTCGTGTGCACTTCGTACATCTGAAACGCTGATATCGAAGTCGCTCTGTTTTTGGTTAGATAGAATGTTTGTCCTGATGAGAACGCGTGGGTCCAATAGCCGGAGCCGACGTTATCGTTTGCGCCGTTCCGGAATCGACCTGTGGGTGCGAGAAAACCATAGACCGCGCGGATGGCGAAACGCGATTCATTCCAACCCAAAATGAATGGCTGATAATAAGAATCGGCCAAACCGCCTCCGCCACTGACCGGACCGATCACATCCGAAGTAAGTGAGTTTTTGGCAATCGGAAATGTGGCCGTCATCGAGAATTTCGCGCCGAGAATCTTCTTCTTGCTGACCCACGCGAGGGTGTTCATGTCCATCACGACGGAGTTGCTCCCCGTGCCCAATACCTCACCGTCAGGCCCCTTCGATTCATCGCGCGAGTAGATCAGAAGCTGGTTCACATACGCAAAGCCGGGTTCGGGTGTCACACCGGAGTTAGTGGCGCTCATGCCAAGCGGGTATACGCCTCTGTTCTGCGCCCTCGTCGTGCGAGTGAGTGCGACGCAGCATGCGGTTGCCAGCATAGCCGAAGTGAACAGTCGGGTGCTGAGACTTCGCGTCATCGGACGGCACCCTCTACGTCTGAAGTTCGGAGAGCCAGCGCAGGGCGCGCAATCCGGGCATAAAGCAGTATTCCCCACCGCGCGTGACCACAAAGTTCGGAATTCCCTGAATTCTTCGTCGTACGGGCTTACGAGGAACCGTAAAATCTCCGCCTTCGCCATTCGATCCCACAACCGGATCTTTTTCCTGGCCGGCGCCAATAAAGATTCCGTCGTTGACCCACTGTGACTGCACGAACTCGAATTGACGGCCGATGTTGGCACCAACAAAAGCGAAAATGATTCCGCGATCGGCGCCATCGTCATCAAGGACCTCATCGGGCAGCAAAGGACCATAGGCCGTACCTCGCCTAATCATTCGATGGATGCGAGCGACGCCGGCGATCGAAGCGTCACGTGGGTTGCAACGACGAATATGCGAAGCACTCGGTGTCTTTAAACCAGCCTTGTCATCTTCCTCAAACATGAAATCATTGTTTCGTTGCGGGTCTGCGCCGAGCTCGGGCTCATCACGGAATGGGCACAGCGCGAGCGGTGCGCCGCTGCGCCAACGGCCCATCATCTTCGCTGCCAGCAATTCTTCTTCGCCGGAAGAGTTCGAATTCGTCTTGAGAAAGCGGCGAAAGTCGGCAACCCGTTGATGAAGCTTGCGAAAAACGACGTACGTACCGTTGCGGCCGAGGATTTCAGGCGTGGTCTTTTGCACGCCGCCCATTTCATCCGGATAACCGAGTACGAATTCACCGGCTTTGAACGGCTGTTCATGGGGATTTGTTCCCGGGATGCCGCTGCCTTCGATCGCGGGATGACTGATTCCATCGCGGTAGCCGAAGGGCTCTTTTTCGTTTGGCAGCGCATGACAGTTTTGGCGCCAGATGGCTTCAATGCCTGTCATCCTTTGATAAGTTTCGCGTGCCTTCGCGACTGCCGCTTCGAGACGTTCAGCATCAGGTGAAACGGCTACTATGATCACGTGAAGATCTGAACTCCCCAACGGCTTCTCCCAATTTTGAGGATCACTTTCACCGACGTCTCCTAAATCTTTCGCGCGCGCCGCCATGCCCTGGCGAAACTCCCAGGACAAACTACTGAGCGATTCTTCCGGCACGCCCAACGCCTTCAGGCCCTGGTAAGTCAACGCCGTACTTACCCAGGTATCGGCCAGCGGACTTTTGGGATTTGCGGCTGAAGTTACTGCGTTCGATATGCGTTTCATCAACGCACGTCCAGCCTGGCGGTCGTCGATCCGCAGCGCTATGTAGGTGGCTACATAAGGCGTCGGCCGTGGACGTAGTACGCCACTCTGAATGTCGTCGAGTTCGAGCATAGATCTCAATCGTGCAGATACTTGCTAAGTCAAAAGGTTAAAAACGCTCCATCGTTGGTTCACATCGTTGCCAGATTTTTCCAAAAGTTCTTGAGACTGTCCGTGCCGCCAAACAGTGTCGTGAAATTGGTCGAGTCGACCATCACAATGTCGCCTGCACGATCGCCGGCGGAGGGCAGCCAGAGTAAGCAGTTAAATTCAGTGTTACCCGCGGCGGTGAACGGGTGCGGTCGATTAGGATCGATCGGCTGACGCGCCAGTAACTGCACAGTATTCCCGTCGTTGTTGGTAAATTCGTAATGCGGCAGATGCGGATGAAAGTTGAGTGTGGGCACCTTGTTAAGCAGCCCTAGCTTGTCGAGATCTCTGAAAGAGGTCAGCGGCGCGATGTCGCGCGTACCTTCGACAAGAGCCGGCCGCAGTCCCCAACTGTTCCAGACCGGAATATCGAGCGCCTTCAGCAACGAACGCGCGAAGGAGCTGAATCGTTGTTGACGTGGTACCAGCGCATCGCCGTGATGCTTGTATTCCACCTGCCGCAGCTCCAGGTCGTCGGTGAAGCCGACGTCATGATGAGGAGCGAGTAGCAGGCAAGTGCCTTCACGCTTTAACCATTCATTGATCGCTTCTATTTCGTCCGGCGCAGCTTCCTCGCCTGAGGCGAGATGGTCCAGCCCAAACACCAGCAACGTGTCGCAATCATCGAGAATGCGCTCGTCGATGGGCTGCTTGTATCCTGCTTGATCGATGCGCTGAAAAACTGCGACCGGCTGTCCTGTCGCTTCACCTGCGATCTGCTGAAAGCTCAAAGCCGAGCGATGGAATAATTCGAGCGTCCCGGCAATGCCTTGCAGAAATTGCGCCGAACCCCACTCCGGCTTTTCATAATTCGGCCACGCCACTCGGCGCACTTCGGTCATGGTCGAAAAACGATTCTCCATTTCGGCCAGATCGCGTTGCGATTCCCATGGGTAGCTCCAGCTCCAGTAGATGCTTAAGCGTCGCTTGCCCGGCGTGTATTTGCGCGGTATGTGATCCTGGTTATAGGTGCGCGCTGCGTTGCTCATAACTTGATTTTCTTCTTCTCAGAAACCGCACGTCACTGCATTTGATCCAGCATCTGCGACAGCGCCGACTTTACGTTCAGAGCCTTCGTGATCTCATCCGCGCTGACAAACGGATATTCACCGTACTCCAGAAAGCTCGGGCATTGATGGTCGCGGACGAATTTGATGAAGCCTTCGGGATTCGTCTTCCAGTCGCTCGGAAATCCTTCGAGATTTTCGAAGACAGTGTTCACTCCCAAACTCATAAACAGGGCGACCGCGTCTTCCGTGTACTTGTCGAAATCCGTGTCGAAGATACCGGAGTACATAAAGTAGGTTACGCCGTCGATCGGAAAGAGGACCCAACGAAGATAGTGAAGTTTGAGCTGCGCCAAAGCATTCGGCGTTGCAGTAACTGTTTTCTCGATGTTTTGGGCGTACTCGTAAAAAATTGGCTCGCGGCCGGGAATAATCTTCGCGATGATAGTGAACCCGTAGCATGCCGGTGTTTTGGGAAAAATCGGACCGTACTTACCCTGCGGGAGGGTCGAAGTGTCTTTAGGTAACGCCATCGCCTGTGGCTTGATATCCATCTTGAAGCTCCTCCTCCTTAGTCAACACTTAAACCAACAACGTGGGTTCGCTTGCGAACTCCGCGTACTTCGGCTTTCAAAATCCTATTTCGATCCGGCCCGGTCCACCACTGACACTTTTGACAGGTTATGGCGCGAGTCAGATGGTTAGCAGCGATGTCATAAGATGCCTTACGGAAACGACCTGCAGTCCTGTCAAAACTAACAGTTAAGGTCTCGCTACCTCTTTGTTAGCCTCACGTGTAGCACATTGCATGTGCGCAGGTTGAAGAGTGATGGAAGAATCAACAATCAGCGGAGGTGTACATGTTTGAGTTTCTTAGGACCTCCGTTCAGTTCATCGCCCCAGTCTTTGTCATCGCTACGATGCTGAACGTGGGCCTCACGCAAAAGCCGTCGGCAATTGCAGAGCATCTGAAGAACTGGCCTTTCGTGCTCAAGATGCTCACAGCGAACTTTATCTTCGCGCCCCTATTTATGATCGTCGCTTTATATCTGGTGCCGTTCAGTCCCGCACTCAAAGCCGGCCTGCTGATCTTCAGCCTGGGCGCGGGCGCGCCTTTCCTGATCAAGTTAACGCAGACAGCGGAGCATGACCTGGCACTCGGGGCAGCGGTAATGATGCTGCTCATGATCGTGACAGTCATCTATATGCCACTGGTCCTGCCACTAGTGCTCTCCGGTGTCAGCGTGAACGCACTGGCCATCGCCCGCGCGCTCCTGCTGCAGATGCTTTTGCCGATCGGGGTTGGGATGCTGGTCGCCCAGTTCCTGCCGGGCCTAAGTAAGAAGCTGCAGCCGTTGGCGGGTGGAGTCGGCAACCTGGCCATGTACGCGATGGTCGTGGCGACGCTGGTCGGCTACTTTCCCAACCTGCTTCAGATCATCGGAACGGGTGCGTTTCTTGTCGGGCTGGTGTTCGTCGCGGCTGCTTTCGGCCTGGGATATCTCGGGGGATTTGGAAAGGATCATCTTGAAGATATCGGTGGGCTCGGCACCGCCCAGCGCAATACCGCCGCGGGGGTTATTATCGCAATCCAGAACTTCAGCGACCCGAACGTCTTCGTTATGCTAACGCTCGCCAACATACTGGGAATCGTTATGCTTCTAATTCTCGCAAGGTTCCTCAGCCGTGACAACAAGGTGAGTCTGGAAGCTCTCTGAGGATGGTTTTGCCTTTTGGGTGTATAGCGGGCAGTTCAGAGGAGAGCAAATTCAGTTTCAAGTGATCAAGAAATATCTTCCGTCGACTTGCCCCGTCGCAGACTCCACAGCCCATGCACCGAAAGGATCAGCGAGAAGATCGCAGCAACCTGCAGTGTGAGGAGCGTCCAGACCCAGAAGAACACTCCACTCGAATTCGCGATCCTTCCGCCGACTAGTCCTTTACCCAACATGTGGACCACAGGGACGCCCGAGCCGAGGATCGCTCCAAGCAGCATGATGATGTAACCCGATCGCCGTCCGGCAAGCATGGTCGTTCCGTACAGCCACACCACCATCATGAGCACCCCAATGATGTTCTTTACCCCACCGGGTTCAAACCCGCGGCGAACGTCGTCGCTCAGGTGAAACGTCATGAAGACGATCGAGAGCAGTGACGTGATGGTTAACATGACGCTTCGTTTCATATAGTTCTCCACAACGGACTCGGAACGTGCAGCACTAATGTGGGCCAACGCATCGTTGGCACTCTATAGACTTCGAACTTCCAAGTCTCCACAGACTGTAATGAGATTGTAAAAAGTTGTACCGAAGGGAAGGGAAGAGAAGGAGTTATTCGATGAAGCGGTAACCGAGTCGATGAACAGTAATAATGTGTTGCGGCTCGGATGGATCAGGTTCGATTTTCTGACGCAACCGCGCGATATGATTGTCTACCGTGCGCGTCACCGTGCTGCTGTCATACCCCCAAACTTCATCCAGCAGTTGATCGCGTGTCACGATTTCACCTCGACGCCGGATCAGGTAACGCATGATCTCGAATTCACGAGGCGAAAGTTCTAACGCCTGCCCGCCTTTGCGCGCCGTATATTTTTTGAAATTCAACTCCACATCGCCAAACGTAAACGCCTCGACTTCGCCGACTTGTTTTGCAGCCCTTCGCAAATGCGCCCTGATGCGTGCCAGTAGTTCCTTAATGCTAAACGGCTTCGTCACGTAATCATCCGCACCGACTTCCAGGCCGACCACCTTGTCCGTTTCCTCGCTCCGCGCAGTCAGCATAAGAATCGGAGTCTCGATCCCACGCGTGCGCAACGTGCGACACACATCAATTCCGCTCATCAAGGGCAGCATTACGTCGAGCAGAATGATGTCAGGTTTCTCAGTCGACGCCTTCTCTAAGCCTTCTTTCCCATTGCGTGCCACGGCGACCTCGTAGCCTTCATACTCACAGCTGTCTTTCAGCCCGAGGACCATGTTGGGTTCGTCTTCAATTATCAGAACTTTGGCCAACTTATTTCTCCTGACTAAGCCTGGATATCAGCGAGCGGAAGTAGAATCGTAAACCGACTGCCCTTACCGACGTCGCTTTCCACCGAGATGGTTCCGTTATGAGCCTCGATAATGTGCTTCACCAGAGATAAGCCCAGCCCACTACCCTTTACGTCATGGACCAGCCCGTTGCCTACACGGTAAAACTTCTCGAAGATCTTTGCATGTTCATCGCGTGGGATTCCAATGCCGTGATCAGCAATTTCAATAGACAGGTTAGATCCGAACGGTTTCCGTGGTAATCGAAAGCTGCTTCACGTCCCGTGAATATTTAATGGCGTTATCGAGCAGATTTGAAATCGCCTGGGCTATCGCATCGCGGTCCATTAAGACCGGCGGCAGATCAGGTTGCACCTTTGTTTGAATGTCAAAGCCGGAATTGACGGTCTGATAGCGATAGGTCAAAAGCACGTTCTCGATCACCTCCGCTATATCACCTTCCGCGAAATCATACCTTTTCCGCCCGGCCTCGATTTTTGAGAAATCGAGGATGTTATCGATCATCTTGTTCAAACGCAGGCTTTCATGGCGAATAATCCGGTAATACTCGATCTTCTTCTCTTCAGTCTTAACCCGACCTAGTTCGAGGATTTCAGAAAACAGGCTGAGCAGCGATAGCGGTGTCTTTAGTTCATGCGAGACGTTGGCGACGAAATTTGACTTTGCCTGGGCCAGGCGTGCTTCGCGATCAGTGGCCCGTATGGTAAGGGCCAGACCACCAAGCAAGAACACGAGGACCAGGAAAGTTGCGCCGGCGCTATGCAAAAAACTGTCGCGCGCGAGGTCTTCAATGTTTGTATTCTTCAGGCCGATTCCCCCTCTCCAACCGGAGAACGGGCGATCAAAGTTGCTTTCGAAAAGGTAACCGTTTTTTGCCGTCGCGTTTGAGTAAAGTACGCGCTTATTGTCGTCGGTAATCGTGATGGCGAGCGCCGGTGAGTGGGAAGCACTGAGTGCCGTTATAGTGCCGCCTATCACGTGGTCTATGACAAAACGTTCGTTTAATAAGACACCCGCAAAACCGCTCTGGTCTCCTGTTGCCGGATCGTTCAACGGATAAAATAGATACATTCCTTCACGCATGCTCGGCGGACAGCTAGGACATGGTTCATGTGCGAATAAGTATTTGCGATCGTCGTCGAGAAAAGTTTGGGCTATTCGCGATCTGTCAAATAGATAGAGAATGTACGCCTGCGCAGTGCTAAATTCCGCGTGAGTGAATTTCCGAAACGCGTCCGAATACAAATACGCATAACTGTTTATTTCCTGCTTCCCGTTCCGGAGGGGGAAGACAAAAATCTCTTTGACCTCAGGACGCGAACGCTTTACGTTTGCAAAATACTTTTCGATCTCTTCGGCGCCACGGGATGAGGAAAGGTGCACACTGCCGAGCGGGTTCAGGGTTCGAGCTGCGACGTCCTCCAAACGTTTTTTCATTTGGTTCTGTAAAATTGTAGATCCCTGTCGCAGGTTATCCTTGAATGCGCCTTTGGTTTTGTTCTCGAGTTCCGTGAGCGATCGATACTGCATATAAGTCAACACGACGACGGGCAGGAACACGCCAACGAATGCCAGTATCGTCAACTTTTTTCGCAGCGATAGTTTGCGGATTGCATCTCGGAACACACTAAACGAGAGCATAGACCGAGATTCTACAGAAAGTTGCCACGGTTCGTACCGGAATTGTAAAAAGTTGTCACGGCGGATGCTCGACGTTGTACATGTCACTCTCCTGCTTCAGTTCCAATGTTGGACCACGATCATATGGCAGCTACCTGGTAAACCTCGTCCATGTAGCGATCCGCGGCGGCTGATGACTCTTCCGGACTGCTGCCGTTCTGACGTGCGCTCAGATAGGGTGCGTACCAGTGCCACCAGTCGTGCCGGGCATGCGTCTTCTCATAATGATCGTGGTGCTCCCCAGTCTCGTGGAGAAGCTCTGCAAGACTTCCGACGTCCTGCGTTCGTGTTCGCGTCAACTTCCACTCGCGGCCGGGAAGCCGTGCCTGTATCTCCTGGAGCAACCAGCCGTTCCCATCCGGATCTTCGAACGACGCAAACGAGAAGTAAGAACGACCTTCCGGATCACGCCCGGCGATGCGTGAGTTTGGCACGGAGTCGTTGAAGGGGCCAGCGGCGTAATGAAAGACCTCGCTCACGTCGACGCCGCGTGCGATCAGGTCTGCGCGGGCGGTGTCGACGTTGTCCACCGCGAGGACGAGGGTGGGCGCTGAACCGGGTTTCGTCGCCTTCATTCCGCTGCCGAAGATGATCGATGCTTCCGAGTTGTGCGGCGTGATCTGCACACCGCGAAAGTTGCCCGCAGTGATGTCGATGTCGAGCCGCCAGCCGAGATTTTCATAGAACGCCTTGGCGCGATCGACGTCGGAAACGCCGAGCAGGACGACTTCGAGTTTCATATCAACTTGCATTTTTTTCGGGTCGCTCATTGTGTGTTTCTCCTTTATGAAGCGATGAAGCGGGCAGTCCTGAATCCAGGACTGCCCGGACGCGATTAACGAAGTGATCGAAATGCGGCACGGATCTCTTGAGAGAGAAGCTGCGGCTGTTCCCAGGCCGCGAAGTGCCCGCCCTTCGCGATCTTGTTGTAGTAAATGAGCTTCGGATAGGCCCGCTCTGCCCAACTCCGCGGCGTTTGGTAGAGTTCGTCAGGGAAGACGCTCACGGCAGCCGGGACGGAGACACCCTTGGGAGTGAAGAAGGGAAGCTTATTCTCCCAATACAAGCGCGCCGATGAAACCCCTGTGTTTGTCAGCCAGAATAGTGTGACGTTGTCGAGGACATCGTCAGGTGTCAGCCCCTCGGTCTTTCCGTCGAACGAGCGTGCGATGAGTTCCAAACTACGCGCATCGTGATCGAGCAGGAACGTCGCGAGCCCGATAGGCGAGTCCGAAAAGCCGGCCATAGTTTGCGGGCGCGATCCCATCCACAGGGCGTAGTAAACATGCTTGTAAAAGAAAACGAGCTGTTCGTAACTGCTTCTCTCCTCGGCGGAGAGACCAGCCGGCGCGGGGGCACCGGCGAAAGATGCCTGGTTGATATCGTCAGGAATTGCGCCGGGCATGTTGGTGTGAATGCCGAGTAGCTCGGGCGGCGCCTGCACGCCTATCAGATCCGTGACGAGTGCGCCCCAGTCGCCACCCTGCGCGACAAACTGCTTGTAGCCAAGTCGCCGCATCAGCGTGGTCCAGGCGCGCGCGATCCGTTCGGGCCCCCAGCCGGCCGTCGTCGGCTTGCCGGAAAATCCGTAACCGGGCATCGACGGGATCACCAGATGGAAAGCGTCCGCTGCACTCCCACCATTTGCGGTGGGGTTGGTGAGTGGCTCGATGAGTTTCAATTGCTCGACGATCGATCCTGGCCAGCCGTGCGTCACGATCAGCGGCAAGGCATTTTCGTGCTTCGAGCGGACGTGGATGAAGTGGATGTCGAGCCCGTCGATCTCGGTGATGAAATTTGGTACGGCGTTGAGCCGCGCCTCGACCTTGCGCCAGTCGTAATCGGTTCGCCAATAGCGCAGAACCTGCTGGACGGTCTTGAGCGGTACTCCCTGCGAGAAATCTGTGACTGTCTCAGCTTCGGGCAAGCGCGTTGCTTCAAGGCGCCGGCGCAGGTCGTCCAGCGCTGCTTTTGGAAAGTTGACATGGAACGGGCGTATTGCATCTGCAGCGGTTTTCGTCGCTGCAGCAGTGCTGGGTTGGCTCATATTGCTGATCTCCTTTTGCTGTGCAAAAACAATCGCGGTTGCTGTCGTGGACATCATTGCCGCAAAAAACACGAGGAAGAGTCGTGAGAGCAGGACGAACTTCCAAGGTTTGTTGCTGCGGCGGACTATTTCGAGTTGGGCCATTGCATGGTCTCCTTCATTTATCCCCTGTTGCTTGTAGTCTCATTTTGTTTGGATCAGTGAGAGCACACATCCCGCAATCGAAGTCTTTTTAATTACCTCTGAGGAAGGAGCAGCTACTACCTCGATTGGGGGTAATGAATATGGGAATGACTAATGCGATAAAAAAGTACAAACGAAGTAGTAATACAGTACTGGTTCATTTTGAAATTACGCCGAAGGTGTTCGCTAAACGCTGAAGGCGTTCGCTAAAACGAGCCCAGGGTTGCTTCAACCCTGGGATTGAACATAAGTAGACCTTAAAACCCTGAAAGGGTTTATCGCTGCGAACCCTTTCAGGGTTGAAACCACATGGAAATGATGATCCCAGGGTTGAAGCAACCCTGGGCTCGTGTTAGCGAACGCCTTCGGCGTAAATTTAAAATGACCAGTACCAGTAATTTTTCGGGCTAGTAAAGCCGGCGGCAGCGTTGTAGGATAGCGACCCAAATTCAATGTTGCTTCCGGCTTATCCGATCCAGTTTGATTGTGCACATCACTATGCCACCGAGTTGGCAATGCCAAGGATGAATTCAAATGAAGTGGTCTCGAGCAAACGTCGGCGTTTTGGCGTTGGCGTTAGGGACATGCCTCCCCTTGTTGCTTAACGGCTGCGCTACTCGCCAGACCGGCGGCAAACCAGAAATCGAGTTCAGCGTAATCCCGCCGGCAGCGGAAGGTGGACCAGACACCGTCGCGCGTGTGGCGGGCCGTGTCACCGGCGCGCGTCCGGGCCAGCAAATCGTGCTGTTTGCGAAGGCGGGCATCTGGTGGGTGCAGCCTACGAAAAATGAACCCCTGACACCGATTCAATCGGATTCCACCTGGTCCAACTCAATCCATCTTGGAACCGAGTACGCCGCTCTCCTGGTCGAGCCCGGCTATCGTCCGCCTCCAACAATGGACACTTTGCCGTCAGACGGTGGTGATGTAGTCGCGGTAAAAATCGTTCCGGGAGAAAAGTCGGAGCAGGCTGGTCCAAAGACGATTCAGTTCAGCGGTTATGAATGGCAGGTTCGCAACGTTCGAAGTAATCGGGGTGGCAGAAACAACGTCTACAGTAACGCCAACGCGTGGACTGACGAGAATGGCTTTCTGCATTTGCGAATCTCGCAGAACGCTGGGGAGTGGAGCTGTGCGGAGGTTAAGTTGGGGCGTAGCCTGGGCTATGGAACATATCTCTTCGTAGTCCGCGATGTTTCCCAACTCGAGCCGGCGGCCGTCCTGAGTTTGTTCACCTGGGACGAAGCAGACGCAGGCCAAACTCACCGCGAGATGAACATCGAACTCGCGCGATGGGGCGATCCCGCAAGCAAGAATGCTCAATACGTTGTTCAACCTTACTACGTGCCTGCAAACGTTGTCCGCTTCAATGCGCCTGCCGGAACGCTAACGCATTCGCTCAGGTGGGAAGCCGGACAGGCGGTGTTCAAAACTGTTCGCGGCACGGCGGCAAATGGTCCAGGTGTAGTTGCCGAACATACTTTTACCGCGGGCGTGCCCGCTCCGGGCGGCGAATCGATTCATTTGAATTTGTATATCTTCGGAAACGCAAAGAACCCTTTGCAAAACGACGTCGAGGTTGTGATTGAGAAATTCGAGTACCTGCCGTGATCACAGTAGATTGAATTGGCTACTGGCAAGCCTCGTATTGTTGTGCCTGGCCCACACGGCCGCCGCTATCGATCCGCGTCGAGAGCTGTCGCAATACATTCGCGACCGCTGGGGAAGTGCAAAGGGATTTCCGGGCGGGCAGGTTTACGCGATCACACAAACGGGCGACGGCTATCTTTGGATCGGCGCCGAAAAAGGACTCGTCCGTTTCGACGGAATCAACTTCCGTCTCTTTCACCAGGCCAACACTCCCTTGCTTCCCGTCGGTCCCGTTCGCGGACTCGTGACCGACGCGCAGGGAGCGTTATGGATTCATTTGGGTGGACCACGCATCCTTCGTTACAGCGACGGCAAGTTTGAAGATGTTTCCTCCACGCTCGAACGAGAAGAGCCCGCCGTCACCGCCATGGCCCGCGGAGCAAATGGCGACGTTCTCTTATCGGCGCTTGTAAACGGCACGCTCCGCTATAGCGGAGGCAAATTCGTCAGGCTCGCCGCTCCCGCTGAACTTCCGAATTTCCTCGTGATCTCCCTCGCCGAATCGCCCGACGGAAAAGTTTGGCTTGGTACTCGCAACCTGGGACTCTTCTACTCGACGCAGGGAACCATGTCGAATATCGGTAAGCCTTTGCCCGATCGAAAGATCAATTGTCTCTTACCGATTAGCAATGAGGAACTGTGGATCGGTACAGACAATGGAGTCGTGCGCTGGAACGGCGTTGAAGTTACAACCGCGGGATTGTCCGCGGCTCTGACGCATGTTCAGGCGTTGACGATGATCAAAGATCGCGACGCAAACGTCTGGGTTGGTACGAACAACGGACTCATAAGAATCAGCCCTCAAGGCGCCGTGGCTTTTTCGAAGCGAGGTAACGACTCTCTTCCGGTGACTGCCCTGTTTGAAGATCGCGAAGGTAATCTCTGGGCAGGAACGTCTCAGGGTATTGAACGTTTGCGGGAGTGTGTCTTCGTAACATATTCCGCCGGCGACGGTATTCCAGCAGAAAACAACGGTCCCGTTTATCTCGATTCGACAAGCCGCGTTTGGTTTGGTCCGGCGGCGGGCGGCCTGTACTCGCTCAAGGACCAAAAAGTTGAACGAGTCAACAGCGCCGGATTACAGAACGATGTGATCTACTCCATCGACGGAGATAGCACGGGGTTGTGGATTGGCAGACAGAAAGGTGGGCTCACACACCTCAGTTACAAAGACGGATCTTACAAGACATACACCGAGGCACAGGGGCTCGCTCAAAACAGCGTGTACGCGGTCCATCAGAATCGCGACGGCTCTGTGTGGGCCGGAACGCTGAGCGGCGGCGTTAGTCAGTTCAGCAACGGCAAGTTTAGAAACTACACCACGAGAGACGGCTTGGCGTCGAATACGATTGCCGCGATTGTCGAAAGCGCGGACGGCACGATGTGGTTCGCTACACCCAACGGTCTCAGCGCTCTGTCAGAAGGGAACTGGCGAACCTTCAAGGTCAAGGATGGCTTACCGTCGGATCGAGTGAACTGCTTTTTTGAAGATCCTGCCGGTCTACTCTGGGTGGGAACCGACAGTGGTCCGGCGTTTTTTGAGTCCGGCAGATTTCAAACTCCCGCAACCGTACCGGCGTCGTTGCGCGAACAAATATTGGGCATGGTTGCCGACGACAAGCGTTCGCTTTGGATCGCTACGGCGAATCATGTGCTGCGAGTGCCGCACGACAAGTTGCGCAATGGCCAACTTGCTGAAACAGAAGTGACCGAGTTTGGTGTTGCCGACGGGTTACCTGGAAGTGAAGGAGTGCGGCGGACCCGATCGGTAACGCACGATCCATCGGGCTTGATCTGGTTTTCTCTGAGCAGTGGGCTTTCGGTTGTCGATCCAAGCAGGCTGGAAAGAAGTTCGGCGCCGGCGATCGTTCACATAAACTCCCTGGCGGCAGATGGCAGCCCCGTAGAACTCAGCGGAAGTATTCGTATTCCTTCTGCACGGCAACGCATCGTCTTCAGCTTCGTGGGTCTTAGCCTTGCGATACCCGAGCGCGTTAAGTTTCGCTACAAACTAGACGGTTTCGATCACGATTGGAGTGGTCCGGTTTCGGCAGGCGAGGCGATCTATACAAACTTGAGTCCTCGTTCCTATCGCTTTCATGTGATGGCGAGTAACAGTGACGGTTCCTGGAATAGTGCAGTTGCTTCGGTCGGGTTCGAAATCGCGCCGGCGTTCTGGCAAACCTGGTGGTTTCGCGTGTCGGGCCTGGTCGCGCTCGGGTTGATTGCACTGGCGTTCTATCGCATCCGTTTACTCCAACTGACAAGGCAGTTGAATGTACGTTTCGAAGAGCGACTTGCCGAACGCACACTCATTGCCCAGGAGTTGCACGACACGCTTTTGCAAGGCTTCCTCAGCGCGTCGATGCAACTGGACGTCGCAGTGGACCAATTGCCTGAGAGTTCGCCCGTACGACCGCGGCTCGTACGAATTCTCGATCTGATGAGACAAGTGACTGAAGAAGGACGTAACGCACTTCGCGGTTTGCGGTTGTCCAACAATAATTCCGAGGATATTGCAGTGGCGCTTTCCAGTATCAACCAGGAGCTTAACAGCGCCGGTGAAACTGTGTTCAGAGTAATTGTCGAAGGAACATCTCGGCCCCTTCATCCGATTGTCCGTGATGAGGTCTATCGTATTGGTCGTGAAGCTGTGGTCAACGCTTTTCGCCACGCGCGCGCAAAAAACATCACAGTGGAAGTCGCTTACCTGGAAAATCAACTGCGCGTCCTTATAAACGATGATGGTTGCGGGATCGATTCGGAAGTGCTGGAGTCAGGGCGCGACGGACACTGGGGACTTTCCGGAATGCGTGAGCGGGCCGAGAGAATCAAAGCGCGTCTCAAAGTGCTTAGCCGTGTTGGATCAGGCACGGAGGTGGAGTTGTCTGTCCCGACCGCGGTCGCTTTTCAGGTTCAGTCTAAACGTTCGCGAAAGTGGTTTAGTAAAGTCTTTGGACCACAAAGCGCTACGGAAACAAGTAAGGAACAAAAATGAGCATACGTATTCTTAGTGTTGACGATCATCCGCTGCTGCGAGAGGGGATTGCGATGCTGATTGAAAATCAGCCTGACATGCTTTTGGTAGGTCAGGCGGCCAGTGGTCGTGAAGCTATCGAACAGTTTCGCCTGCACAAACCTGACGTGACCTTGATGGACTTAAGACTCCCTGACATCAGCGGCATCGACGCGTTGATCGCGATCCGCACTGAAAACCCGGACGCGTGCGTGGTAATGCTCACGACGTTTGAAGGAGACGTGGAAATCCAGCGCGCCCTCGAGGCCGGCGCACGTGGTTATTTGCTCAAAACCACGCCCGCAAAGGAACTCGTCGAAGCCATTCGGCAGACGCATGCTGGAAAGAAACGCATCCCGGCGGAGGTCGCTGCTCATCTCGCTGAACACATGGGTGATGATGCGTTGACGCCAAGAGAGGTGGAGGTTCTAAAGCATCTGGCCGAGGGAAACAGGAATAAGGACATCGGCCAACGACTGTTCATCTCAGAAGAAACTGTCAAAGTGCACATTAAACATATCATGGAGAAACTCGGCGCCAACGACCGTACTCAAGCGGTTGCCATTGCCGTGCGGCGGGGAATCATACAGCTCTAACTCGACAACGCAAGTACCGGTAGTGGGTCAGTTTGAATCGAGCGCCTCCTTGGAGTGCGGTGCCTTGGCACCGCTTTGGTCAAAGCGGCAGCAAGCTGCCGCACTCCAAAGCGGCGCTCGATTCAAACTGACGCACTACCAAGTACCACCAAAGAGGTATTGAAAGTTACCTTGATTGACGGATTCATTCTGTTCCGTCCTGAAGTAATCTCCTGAAGTAGCTCCTCATAGCGTTTGGTTATCAAGGAGAGTCCTCTGCAAAAGTTATTTTCTACCTTTCCGAGCGAATGGCCTGGCGTTGGACTCCTACTCCTGAGAACCCTCGTGGGTTGTTCACTGATTGCACTCGGAACAAATTATGTCCGGACCTCAAACCAAAGTCTGATTGTCTGGGTCCTCGCCGCACTGGCATTCGCAGGCGGCGCCTTTCTCCTGGCTGGTTTGATGACGCCGCTTATCGCCGTCTTGGTTGCCGGGGGTGGTATCGGCATCGCGCTTTCGTTGATTCCTTTACCAGGCGAGAGTTTATTCAACAGCTACGTCGCGATCATCAATCTGATCGTTTTGTCGATAGCAATAGCGCTGCTCGGCCCGGGCGCATTTTCGCTCGACGCACGAATGTTCGGCAGACGTGAGATCACCATACCTTCCAACAATAATGTCTCGAGATCACGATGAGTTTTGGTCCCAGAGGGACCAGATGTTTATAGCTCTCAGGAATCACCGCTTGCGGGCTCCGGAGGAGTCCCAGGTTTTTACGCGCTACATTGCGCTCCGCTGGAGCGCGTAATCTTTCAACTTCTAAGCTATAAACATTTGGCCGCGCTGCGGCCAGCCGGCAAGTTTGAACAACACACTGTTACCCCACTAGCGTCCTCCGTATTTCTTGACAGCACCTGAAACACAGGGTAGGATTCGCGCGCCTTGTACCCACATTTCCATTGATAGCAATTATCTTTAGTAGTAAAGGTTCGAGGTGATGACGAGTCGTGGGGTCCACCTTTACGTGTGTTGGTCTCTTCACTCAGATCCGCTTTGAAATGCTTTGACCTCGCTCATTGCACGACGCAGCGGCCTACAACCCATTCAACCGTTAACTGAAAGTTGAGTCATTCCGTGGCTTGCCACGGAGCACTCCATAATTTTTTCGCCGGTGCGTAAATGCACCCGTTCTACGCACGTCGAACTGTGTTCCGACGCGAAAGGAAATCCATGCATAAGCCTCAGAGTCTCGCCGTTTTCGCCCGAAAGTCCGTTGCCACGCGCCAGTTCATGGCCAGCTTGTTAGCTGTTCTAATATTCACACAGCCAATAGCAGCCACAGCGGCTTTTCGTTCGTCCGGGAACACGACGCAGCCCGTTAAAGCGCTCGAGGCCACACCCACGCCGCAGAACAACACCTTCGGGGTCGAACTGACGCCTCTCAACACTGCATTCAACAACCACTCCGGCATCGATTATCACCACCGGACCCGAAAAGTTGTTGTGTCGGCAAACTCGACTCTTGGCCAGCCGAATAATTTTGAATTGATTCAAGCTGACGGTATGCATGCGAGTTTCTCAAATGTCAGCGGCGTGAGTGGTGAACTGAAGATTGCCACCGCCCGTGATGATGGTTTCGGCGTCAGCCTCGCGGGCTTCAAGCCGGGAGACATATTTGCCGGCACTGACGTTCCAGGCGTCGTAGCGCGCATCGCGAGCGACGGTGGGACAATGCAAAATCCCTGGGCCACGCTCGCCGGCGAGACAGGTTTGGTCACCGGACTGTATGTCGATCGAACCGGGCTATATGCAGGCGACGTGATTGCCGTCACCAGCAGCGGCGGCATCTGGAGAATTAATTCTACCGGGCTCGCAACCCAGGTGGCCCTGCTTGGAACAGCGCTCTCCGGAGTGACTGTTATTCCTGAAGCTCCTGAGAAGTATGGTCCATGGTCCGGAAAGATTCTGGTTGGCGCGGAAGACCAGGGACTGATCTACACCGTCGACGCTGCCGGACAAGTTGTTACCTACACCCTCGGCATAAATCCCGCGGACATTCGGCTAATCCCCGCGCACGAAAATTTCTACGGCATTGATCCCGTCAGCCGGAAAATCTGGGGCGCTCCCGCGGACGCGTTTGCCGACGTCATCGGCGACATCCTCGTCGCGCAATCATCCGGTGTGCTCACGCATATTCGCTGGAACGGAACAGACTTCGAGACAAAACAGATCGCGCAGGTCAGTAAGTGGGAACAGATCGCATTCGCGCCCGCCGGGATTGCTGAAATTCAAGGCGTCAAACAGGTGTTCGACAATCTCGCGGTCGTCAGACACGCGCCGGAGCTTAACGATGGACGCGTTGAAGGTGCGCTCTGGCAGCAGTTAGGCGAGAACATCTTCATGGCTGGTAACTCAGTCATTACCTCAGACCTTCTCGTGCCGGGAACGCCCACGGTCTCTATCAGTAATGGCAACCCGACTTTCGGTGGCGTCATTGAAGGAAGTGACAGCACGCAACCGACAGACTATCAGTTGAACTTAAGCGGTAACTCTTCACTACGCTTCCTGATCACGCGTACAGATCCGATGACGTTGACTCCGGTCATGGCGCCGCCGGATCCTACAGGCACACGTATCGTCTCAGCAACGCAGGCCGGCCAGAACCTCGGCGACTTCTCCACTTTGCGTGACTTGTCACTTTCCGGAAACGCCGGCGCGGTTATCGTTCCAGCCGGCACCTACGGGAAGTTCGCGGCTTCGAGTCGCACGGCTTTCGTCTTCGGCATTGCGAACGCAACTGAGCCTTCGATTTACAACCTCGAAGAGCTGAGTCTTTCAGGCAGCAGCGAACTGCGTCTCGCTGGTCCAGTGATCCTGAACGTAAAGACGCGGGTAACTCTTGTTGGTTCAACCGTAGGCGCTGCGGATGATCCAAAGCGCCTGTCATTGAGAATCGCCGGCGAGGGATTAAGCATGAGCGGCGGAGCTGTGCTTTACGGAATCGTGCGCGCTCCCGTAGGTCTTGTATCCATCACCGGCAAATCGCGAATGCGCGGGACTGTCACTTGTGATCGACTCAAGATCGACGGCAACGGTGTCTTGCAGATTACGGAGAATGATGTTCCTTTACCCCCCGTCAATCGCCCGCCGTTAGTAGATGCCGGCCCGGACCAGACGATTACGCTTCCGGCTGATACGGCCGGCTTGAACGGCACGGCAACCGATGATGGTTTGCCTGCGAATAGCAGTCTCACGGCCTCGTGGCGGATGGTTAGCGGACCCGGCGCAGTTACGTTCGCTGATGCGAGTAGCTTGACGACGAGCGCAACCTTCGTCGATCCCGGTGATTACGTGCTCGAGTTGAAGGTTTCCGACGGACAGCTCTTTAGCATCGACACGCTCACGATTACGGTCATCCCGCGCAATCAACCTCCGACAGTCGAAGCCGGATCCGATCAGGAGATCGAGTTACCAAACTCCGCAACTCTGAACGGTTCGGTGAGCGATGATGCGCTGCCGAGAGGCGCGACTGTGACGGTGAGTTGGAGCGTCGTTAGCGGCGCCGGCAATGTCACCTTCGCCGACGCAAACGCGGCGACCACCACCGCCACCTTCAGCGCGCCCGGCACTTACATTCTGAACTTAACGGCCAACGACACCGAATTTACCGTTGACGATCAACTGACGATTACGGTCTACCCGGAGAATCAGCCGCCTACAGCCAACGCCGGAGAAGATCAGACTATCCGTCTGCCCAACGTTGCCCAGCTCGACGGCACGGTAAACGACGATGGCTTTCCGCACGGCAGCACACTTGTTTCAACATGGACTCAGGTGAGTGGACCAGCCGCGGTTTCTTTTGGCGATGCGTCTGCCGTTGACACGACCGCGACGTTTACTACCGAAGGCACGTACGTGCTGAGGCTCACCGCAAACGACACGCGATTCAGTGCGAGTGACGACGTCACGATCACAGTTCTGCCGGCAAATGAAGCCCCAGTCGTTAATGCCGGCGCTGACCGCACCTCAGCGTGGCCGGGAGGTCTCGAGTTACAAGGCGCGATCACCGACGACGGATTACCGCTCGGAAGTACTCTCGCGGGCAACTGGTCAGTCGTGAGTGGACCAGGCAAGGTGACGTTTGCCGATGCGCACTCGCCCGGCACTTCGGTCACTTTCGCGACACCGGGTCTCTATGTCCTGCGACTGACGGCTACAGACTCAATGTTCTCAGCCAGCGACGATGTAACCATCAGTCTGAGCCAGTTCAACCAGGCCCCGATCGTTAACGCTGGACCAGATCAGCTCATGACGCTTCCCGCCTGCGCGTCACTTTCCGGTTCCGCGACCGACGATGGATTGCCGGCAGGCAGCACGCTGACTTACAGGTGGATAAAAGTTAGTGGTCCAGGCACGGTTACCTTCGCCGATGCATCGTCCGCTGTGACGGGCGCGTGCTTCGGCGCCAGCGGCGTCTACGTATTACGGCTGACCGCCAGCGACTCGGGCCTGTCTGCAAGTGACAACATCACTGTGACGGTCAACACTGCACCGCGAATCACCTCGCAGCCGGTCACCACATATCAACCGCCCACAACCGCGTCTTCCGCCATTGTTCTGAACGCCACGGTAAGAGACTTCAGAGACACTCACCCGGATTTCGAGAAGGGGATTTCGGGCCTGGTCACGGGGCTCGTCCAGAACCAGCTCGGCGCGGACGGCAACCCGATCTTCGTTGGTCCAAATGGACGCGGCGCGATCTCCAGCGCAGCCAGTTTTAACCAGTGGTACAACGACGATCCCACTGTAAATTCCGCGACTACCATTCCGATTGAATTGAGAGAGACTGCGCTGGATTCAGGTGTCTTTTCCTTTAACTCACCCTCATTCTTTCCGATTGACGGACAGCTCTTCGGCAATCAGGGTCGCTCCAACAACTTCCACTTCACGCTCGAAATCCACTCGACGTTCACTTACAAAGGTGGCGAAGTCTTCCAGTTTACGGGTGACGACGACATCTGGGTCTACATCAACAACCGTTTGGTTGTAGACCTCGGCGGAGTTCATGGTCCCGCGTCCGGTTCCGTTAGTCTTGATAGTCTGGGCCTGGCGCCCGGCAGCACGTACACCTTTGATTTCTTCTTCGCCGAACGGCACACGTTTGGGTCCAGCTTCCGTCTTCAGACGAGCATCCTGCTCGAGCCGGACCGGCAGTACACCTACCAGGTTCAGGCTGTTGATGCTGACAACGATCAGCTTACCTACAGTCTCCTGACAGCTCCGCAAGGGATGCAGATTAACGCGGCCACGGGATTGATCACGTGGAATCCCGGTGTGGCCCAGGCTGGCGCTCATGATGTGGTCGTCAAAGTGGCGGACCCGCGCGGTGGTTTCGACACGCAGAGCTACACCCTGAACGTCGTCAATCCGCTCAACAAAGCACCTGTTGTCAGCGCAGGGCCCGATCGGACCATCACGTTGCCGGCAACAGCGAGCCTTGCGGGCTCAGTCGCCGATGACGGACTGCCGGCAGGTATCACTCCGGTTGTTTCGTGGAGTGTTGTGAGTGGACCGGGGACAGTCACCTTCGCCGACAGCAGCGCTGCGGTTACGACCGCCAGTTTCAGCAAAGGGGGAACTTACGTCTTACGGCTCACGGCGAATGATTCCGCATTACTCAGCTCGGACGACGTTACCGTCACAGTTATTCAACTTAATCAAGCTCCGGCGGTTAACGCCGGCGATGATCAAACGATCACGCTGCCCGCGACGGCGACTCTGAACGGCTCAGTCATCGACGACGGTCTGCCCACTGCCGCGGTCACTACCACATGGAGTCTGTGAGCGGTCCCGCTCCAGTCACGTTTGCGAACGTGAATTTACCAGTAACTACAGCGACGTTCACCGCACCCGGCACTTACGTCCTTCGACTCACGGCCGGCGATTCACAGTTGAGCGCGAGTGACGAACTGACGGTCACAGTCAATCCGTCTCCGTGTCTCGCGCCTCCGCGTGGTCTCGTCAGTTGGTGGCGAGGCGAAGGCAATTACACCGATATGATCAGCGCCAATCATGGGACGCCGCTGAATGGTCCAACTTTCATCTCGGGACAAGTCGGGCAGGCGTTTCGTCTCGACGGCACGGATGATTCCATCCAGATCGCGGACGCGACAAGCCTCAAGCCGGCGAACATAAGCGTTTCAACGTGGGTCAAGTTTGACTCGCTCGATTCGGTGACTTCAGACCGCGGCTTGCAATACATCCTCTTCAAACGCGGTAACGGTCCGTTTGAAGCCTTCTCCCTCTTCAAACTTCGCGGCACCGGTCCGGACGATCGAATTCATTTCCTCGTCGGCTCCAATTCGACCGTTAATCTCAGGGCCGCCGCCGTTTCCTCGACGGTTATCACCACCGGCAAGTTCTATCACCTGGTGGGCACATACGACGGCCGCGATATAAAACTTTATGTGAACGGAGTGCTGGAGCGAACGCAACCTGCGAACTTCGACATCGGTTACGTGAATGGTAAACCGCTCGTCATAGGCGGATCAGGTGAGCCGTTTAATGGAAGAGTGCGAGGCGTAGTTGACGAAGTTCAATTCTACAAACGCGTCCTTTCACCTACAGAGGTTCAGTCCATATTCGATACTGGCACCGGCGGTTTGTGTCCGGACGCCATCAATCTCCCGCCCACGGTCAACGCTGGTCCAAACCAAACGATCACTGTTCGCGACGCGGCAACTTTACAAGGGACGTCCGCGGACGACGGGAAACCGGAGGGCAGCACGCTCGTAACGTCCTGGAGTGTTGTCTCCGGGCCAGGTACGGTGACATTCGAAAACCGGCAGCAGGCGAGCACTACAGCCACTTTCAGCCTGCCCGGAACTTACGTTCTGCGACTCACGGCTGACGACTCAGATCTGACGAGCGACGACGACGTTGTAGTCACCGTGAATCCGTCTGCCGGAAATCAACCGCCGACAGTAAGCGCCGGCGCGAACCAGACGATCCAGGTCGAGAACAGTGCGACACTCAACGGCACGGCCACGGACGATGGTCTTCCGTCGGGCAGCACCCTCGAGATCACATGGTCTGTCGTGAGTGGTCCAGGACAGGTCATTTTCGGTAACGCACATCAGGCGCAGACGACGGCCACGTTCAGCACGGCAGGCACGTACGTGTTGCGTCTCACCGCGTTCGACTCGGAGTTGACACGCTTTGCTGACGTCACCGTAACAGTCAAACCAACAAACAAGGCGCCGGTAGTCAATGCCGGACCGGATCTGGTGATCACATTGCCCGGCACGGCGACTCTCAACGGCACAGTCACTGATGATGGGTTGCCTGTCGGCGCAACGCTCTCGGTGTTGTGGAGTGTCGTCAGTGGGCCAGGGCAGGCTGCTTTCACTCCCGCGAACCGTGCGGCGTCGGTTGCCTCTTTCAACACGCCGGGCACGTATGTCTTACGTTTGAGCGCCAACGATTCGGAGCTGAGCAGCAGCGACGATATCAACGTCGAAGTCAGACCACCGGCGCCGCTGCCCGTCGCGACGATCAATACACCGGCGGACGGCTCAACGATCACCAATCGCACCAGCTTTGTCGGCAGTGTGAGCGAGGGCTCGGTATGGAGGCTCGAATACAGTCTCAACACGGATGCCGGATCTCCGGCACAAACGTGGACCACCATAGCTTCAGGCTCAACCGCGGTGACGAACGGTCTGCTCGGAACGTTTGATCCGACGCTGCTCGTCAACGGTATCTACACCGTTCGCTTGCGCGCGACAAACGCGGGGGGACAGCTTTCTGAAACTACGGTCAGTGCGGTAGTCGGCGGTGAACTGAAGGTCGGAAACTTCACCGTGACGTACACAGATCTGGACGTGCCGATGTCGGGGTTACCGATTCAAGTAGTTCGCACTTACGACAGTCGCGACACTCGGAAAGGTGACTTCGGAGCAGGCTGGACGCTCGGAATGAGAAACGTTCGCGTCGAAAAATCGGTTGTTCTCGGCGCAAACTGGGAACAGACCGTGACTGAAGGATTCCTGCCGACATTCTGTCTGCAACCGACACGCGTGCCGCTCGTGACGGTCACGTTCCCGGATGGCAGGATTTACAGATTCCAGGCATCGCTCAGCTCGCAATGCCAGTTGATTGCGCCGTTCGAGTTTTCCACTGTCGGTTTCAGCCAGTTGCAGGGAAGCCCGGGCACGCTCGGCGCGAAACTCGTAGCTTTGGAAGAAAATGATGTCTTTGTCGCGGGCGCAGCGCCTGGTGATGTGGAACTGCTTAGTGCGGAAACCGCGGATCCATACAACCCGACGCGGTTCCAGTTGACCACTGCCGACGGCGCCTCGTACATCATCGACGAGAAGGCCGGTCTGCAAAGCATGAGGGATCTTAACAATAACACCCTCACCGTCACTCCGCAGGGAATCATCCACTCGAGCGGACGAAGCATCAACTTCACACGCGACGCGCAAAATCGGATTACACGCATCACCGATCCATCAGGCGCGCAACTCAACTACGCTTACGACGCGAACGGCGATCTGGTCAGTTCGACTGACCAGGACGCACGCACGACCACTTACACATACAACTCAACTCATGGGCTGCTCGACATAGTTGACCCCGCCAACCGTCGTGGTATCAGAAACGAATACGATGCGAGCGGGCGTTTGATCAGCATCACCGACGCGGACGGGAACATTCTCCGGTTCAACTTTAATGCAAACTCGCGACAGCAGGTTGTGACCGATCGAAAAGGCCACATAACTGTTTACGAGTATGACGAGCGAGGGAACACGCTCAGCATTACGGACGCGGACGGCAAAGTCACACGTTCAACCTACGACCTGAACAACAACCGTCTCACCCTGACGGACCAACTCGGCAATACGACTGCCTACACATACGACGCGCGCGGTAATTGCTTGTCAAAAACCGACGCTCAAGGTCGTGTAACTCGCTTGACCTACAACGAACGCAACCAGGTCACTTCTACAACTGACGCAAACGGCAACACCGTCACAAATACCTACGACGCTGCCGGCAACATGCTTTCAACTCGTGATGCGCTCGGCAACACCATCACTTTCACCTACAACTCCGGCGGTCAGGTCTTGACCCGCACGGATGAAGCCAACCGCGTCACATCTTTCGAATACGATTCCTTCGGTAACTTAACAAAAGAAACCGACCGGCTCGGGAACATCACGCGTCACACGTACAACGCGACCGGAGACCGCACGTCTGTCACGGACGCCAAAGGAAACACGATTACGTTCACCTACACTACCGGAGGATTACTGACCTCAACGGTCGATGCGCTTGGCAACACGAGCCGCAGCGAGTACGACACGGTCGGCAGCCTCTCGGCGACCGTTGACGCGCTCGGTCATCGAACCACAACGACGAGCAATGTCACCGGCTTGCCGCTGCAAGCAACTTACGCCGACGGCACTCAGTTCAATTTGCAATACGACGCCAACGGTGAGTTGTCGGGCAGTTCCGCTACCGGCGGACTTGCGCCCACTCTCGAGCGTACAAAGTCTGGTCTGCCGGCAAAGGTTACGATCGCGTCAGGCACGACGATTTCCTATGAATACGACGCGAGAGGGCGACAGACCTCCGAGTCGGACCCGCGCGGGAACACAACCACTTACCAGTACAACCTGCTCGACAAGGTAACCTTGAAGACAGATGCCCTCGGCAATCAGACACGTTTCAGCTATGACGGCGTCGGCAATGTCATCGCTCAGATTGATGCAGCCAACAACACCATCAGTCACACGTACGACAAAGCCAATCGTCTACTGCGCACGACATTACCCGACGGCAGCTTCTTCGAGAACACTTACGACTCGCTCGGCCAGGTGATCTCGCGACGTGATACTGCAGGTAACGTTACCGGCTTCACTTATGACGCCGAAGGCCGCCTGCTCACGGTCACGCTGCCGGGCGGTGCGGTTACTCGTTACGAGTACGATGCCAACGGCAACATGATTACCTCGACAGACGCTCTCGGGCACAAGACGCTTTACGAGTATGACAAGATGAACCGCCTCGTAAAGAAGACTTTCCCTGACACGAGTACGGAAGTCATGGTCTACAACGCCGGAGGTTTCGTCACTTCCAAAACTAACCGCAACGGCAAGACCACGACTTACGAATACGACAACAGAAATCGAGTCTCCAAGGTCAACTATGCCGACGGAAACACGGTGACTTACACCTACACCCAAACCGGTAAGCGCGACACTGTAACGGATTCGCGCGGCGTCACGGATTTCGACTACGACGCATTCGACCGCGTGTCGCGTGTTCGCTATCCGGATGGAACGCCAATCAGTTACGGTTACGACCTCGCTGGAAACCGCACCAGCATCACCACGCCGGACGGCGCCACGGTCTACACGTACGACGCCGGCAATCAGTTGACGAAGGTGACGGATCCGCGTGGTCTGATTACTTCTTACGACTACGATTCGAGAGGCAACGTCATAAAGGTCAATCACCCGAATGGCCTGGCTACCGCCAAGACTTACAATCAGAAAAATGAGCTCATGTCGATCAAGACTACTAGGACAGGCGGCGCGGTGGTCTTCGAAGAAACTTACGTGCGCGATGCAAACGGACGGCGAACGAAGGTGACGCAGCTTGACGGCTCGTGGACCGAGTACGCTTATGACGCCCGATCACGTTTGCAGTCTGAAACTTATAAAGACGCGGCTGGCAACATTACGCGGCAGGTCACGTACACGTATGACGCAGTCGGCAACCGTCTGACACTTAACGAGAACGGCACAGCGATCACATACACGTACAACGTCAGCGATCAACTCACGTCTGACGGAGTAAGCACGTACACCTACGATGCTAACGGCAACACGCTCACGCGGAGTGAGGGCAGTTCGTCGGTTCGTTACACCTACGACTCACGCGACAAGCTGTCGCAGATAACTCAGCCTGACAACTCCACCGTCAACTATGTCTACGATGCCGACGGAAACCGCGTCCGTTCTGTTAGTCCGGACGGCACTACTAACCACCTGGTTGACCCGACGATTGCAGCGCCACAAGTGGTTGTCGAAACTGACGGCAGCGGACAAGTTATCGCCTCTTACACTTATGGCCTGGAGCTCATTAGTCAGTGGCGCAATGGTGTTGATTCGTTCTACCTCAGTGACGCATTAGGTTCGACGAGAGCGTTGACTAACAACCAGGGTGTGGTCACCGACAGTTACTCCTACGACGCCTTTGGACAACTGCTCTCGAGCACCGGGACGACTGTTAACTCGTTCCTCTACACGGGCGAGCAAAGGGACGCCGCGGCCGGACTCTATTACCTGCGCGCGCGTTACTACGATCCAGCCATCGGCCGTTTCCTGACACAAGACCCACATCCGGGCACGCTGCAGGACCCGGAAAGTCTGCACAAATACGTCTACGTGCAGAACAATCCGGTGAACGGGACCGACCCGCTTGGTCTCTATACGCTGTGGGAGGGTACCCCTGCACATCAGACGATCGGTAGATTTTATCTCGCTGTGTGGGGTGACTACTTTGTTGCTAAGTTGGGGAAAAAACCCAATAAAGGATTTACCAGCGTCAACGGCTTGTTAGGCGGTTGGGGAGCTTATAACCGGGGCCTCGTTTCCGGTTCACCCCTGGCGGACGGCCGGCCGGATCTGCGCAACTACATCACCGGTGATGTTTACGAGATTAAGGCGCTTAGCCCTTCTGGATTTGCGACAGTGGTTCCGGAAGCCATCGCTTACACAAATGATCTAAACACCTTTGAGCCTGGCGCGCCCTTCTTCGGGAACTGGTCGCGTGGTGTTTTTTCGTTTCCTCCGATACTTTTGTTGCCTCATACAGGTGGAACTAGCAGCACTTTGGAGGCTTTTGCGTTCCCGCTCTTACCGCTGCCCGGAGCAGTTCTTTACACAGAAAACTTGCAGCGAGATTTGGTAAAGGTGGTCGTCGCTGTTTCCGCAGCGAAACTCGGATTCCTCGCAGCGAAGCGACTACTCAAGGAGGCGCCCAGATTGATCCAAACCGGTGGGAGGGCCGCGATTACCGCAATGCAATCAGCATTCGCGGCAAGACCACCTTCTGCTTATGCCCAATAGGCCTGGTCACTGATCATAGCTTCGATCTGAGATGGACGCGCGCGCCCGCGCGTCCATCGCGTCAGCTTTAACCCCACGTCTACTCCCGGCAGGGAATCGGGTACAATCCCTCGCCATGCCACGCTACCTGGACTTAACTACCTGGCCGCGCCGCCAGGTCTTCGAGTTCTTTCTTCCGTTCGATAACCCTTATTTCAACGTCTGCACACGTCTCGACGTCACTAACCTCGTGCATGAACTCCGCCAACGCGAACGCACCAGCGTCTGGTTGACCTATCACTACATCGCACTCCGCGCCGCCAACGAGATCGAGCCGTTTCGTTATCGACTGAGGCAGGGCCGCGTCCTCGTCCATGACGTAATCAATGGCGGCACCACGCTGATCCTGCCCGATGAAACTTTTACGCTCGTCTACTTCGATTATTACGAGAGCTACACGAAATTTATGGAAGGCGCGACGCGAGCTGTCGATGAGACGCGAAACGGCGACGGTGCATTCAGCCCCAGGCATGAAGACGACGCCCGCATCCATTGCACGACGTTACCCTGGATCTCCTTTACCAGTTTTTCACACGCGCGGCGTTGGGGGCGCGAGGATTCAGTCCCCAAGATGTCTTTCGGAAAGTTCACCACAGAAAACAACCGTACGCTGATGCCGTTCTCGGTTGAAGTACATCATTCACTGATGGACGGCCTGCACGTCGGACGCTACATCGCACGCATCGAGGAGATGCTGGCCCAACCCGACACCTACCTCGACTAAATGCGCAAGCTTCTTCTCGTCGCTCTAATATTCCTGGTTGTTCTGGGCAGCGCCGTCGCCGCTTATTTCATTTACCGTTTTACGCGTAAACCCCTGCCTACACCTGTTGGTTGGAAAGCTCACGTAACGACATTTGCCGGTGACGGTTCACCGCTTGGATTCTCCGATCCGTTCGGCATCGCGGTCGCCATCGATGGAACGGTTTACGTGGCTGACGCCGGCGACTACAACCGTATTCAAAAGATCACGCCTGAAGGAGTTATCGCTACGATCGCAGGCGGTGTTGAAGGTTTCGGCGACGGGGTCGAAGGCAAAGCTTCATTCAATTCACCATCGGGCCTGGCACTCAGCTCGGACGGCAGCCTGATCGTTGCCGATACCGGCAACAATCGCATACGACGAGTCACGCCGGCCGGTCAGACTTCAACCGTGGCAGGTGACGGCACGGCCGGATACGCCGATGGACCAGCGTCAAGCGCGAAGTTTAACGGCCCAATCGGCGTTGCTGTCGATGCGCGAGGCAATATTTACGTAGCCGATAGCTACAACGATCGCATTCGCCTAATCACGCCGGACGGCCAGGTCAGCACCGTCGCGGGCGGCGGAACACCGGGATACGCGGACGGCGATCGCAATACGGCGCTCTTCGACACGCCGAGCGGCATTGTTGTCGCAAATGACGGTTCTTTGATCGTCGCCGATACGGGCAACGACCGGCTTCGCAAAATAAGCGCGGAAGGAAACGTCACCACCCTCCCGCCGGCGGATCTCTCAAATCCAATCGGTCTGGCGGTCACGCACGATAATTATCTTTACGTAACCGAGCTCGATCGTTCGCGGATTGTTCAGGTCGCGCCGGACGGCTCCACAACGGTTATCGCCGGGGATATTGCCGGTTTCGCGGAGGGTTCCGATGCCGCTCGCTTTAATCAACCCACGGCCATCGCAATTTCGCCCGGTACCGATGAACCGGCAAAACTCTACGTCGCAGACAGTGGCAACTATCTGATCCGCAAATTGGACCAGGTGGCAACCGCCTCCGCGGCCACAGTCGTCGATCCGCGACCGAAACTAACGAACGAGACTCTCCGCCAGCAATCACTGTTATGGCCCGTCGATCCGCAGGACCGACCGCACGAAGTTGTAGCTACGATCGGAGAGGTGCGTGGGAGTTTCGACTCGACCGACAGCCGTCATCATCTTCACAGCGGACTCGACGTCTTCGGCCCTTATGGCGAAATCGTGCGCACCGTTCGCTCCGAGAAAGTTACAAGCCCGCTCTCTAACTGGGCTTTCGGCTCCATCAACGAGGGCGTGCGCGTCGGCGTCGTCTCTTACATCCACATCCAGGTTGGGCGTGATAAGGATGCGAAGCTGTTTGACGATCGGCGATTCATTCCGGTGAACGATGCTGAGGGAAAGCTCGCGCGCGTGCGTCTGAAGCGCGGCACTCGTTTTAATCCCGGCGATGCGATCGGCACGATCAATCGCATGTACCACGTTCACATGAACGTTGGCCCACCGGGCGGTGAAACGAACCCGCTTTCGCTTTCGCCGGTCGGGTTTACTGACACGATTGCGCCAATCATCGAGAAGGATGGTATTCAACTGTTTGACGCAGCAGGCGCGCGTCTAAAAGAGAAACAGGGCGAGCGGTTGCTGGTGAGTGGTCCCGTGCGGATTGTTGTCGATTCGTTTGATCGCACAAACATGAACCCAGGTCGCCGGCGTCTTGGTCTATACAAAATCGGTTACCAGGTGCTCAGCGCTGACGGCATGCCCGCGCCAGGTTTCGAGGAGCCGCACATCAATATTCTTTTCAACCGTTTGCCTCCTGAGAGGGAAGCGACGAAAGTTGCTTACGCTTCCGAGAGTGGGATAACTGTCTACGGAAGCGCGACGACGAGGTTTCTTTACGAAGTGACGAATACGGTCCGCGATGGACGAGCGGCGCCAGGTGTTTGGGACACGACGAAACTGCCAAAAGGGGATTACGTGCTGCGAATCATTGCCGCTGATTACTCCGGCAATGAAGCCCTCGAAGGGCGCGATGTGCCGGTTACGGTGAAGTAGGCCGTCTTTCTGTCTTTGCGGGAAACGGTCCAATGTTGCAAGATATGGTTTGGCCAAGATTCAAAGAATGAGTCCAGAACTCCCGCTCGAGATTTCCCAATACATTCAACGTGCGCTCGATGAGGACATCGGAACCGGCGATGTCACGACGAATACGATCGTGCCCGCCGGTGCGTCGTTGCGCGGGCGGATTATCGCTAAGCAGGACGGCGTGATTGCGGGTTTGGATGTTGCCGGACAGGTCATGCTCACTTTGAGTGAGCGTGTTTCGTTTGCCGCAAACGTGACTGACGGCTCGAGAGTGACGCGAGGCGCCGTGCTGGCGGAGGTTGATGGTTCCGCGCGAGCGTTGCTCATCGGTGAACGAACGGCGCTGAACTTCCTTGGTCGAATGTCCGGAATCGCCACCCTCACGCGAAAGTTTGTCGATGCGGTATCAGGCACACGCGCGATCATTCTCGACACGCGGAAGACAGCACCGGGTTTGCGTCTGACCGACAAGCTCGCCGTGCGGCTTGGTGGAGGACAAAATCATCGCACAGGACTTTTCGATATGGTTCTAATAAAGGACAACCACATCGACTTCGCGGGTTCGATTACAGCGGCAGTCGAACGTGTCCGCGCGTCTGAAACTCAACTGGAGATCGAGGTCGAGACGCGTTCGCTCGATAACGTCCGTGAAGCGCTTGGGCTCGGAGTTGAACGAATTCTCCTCGATAATATGTCCACTGAGATGATGCGCGAGGCCGTCGGCATCTGTGACGGCAAGGCAAAACTCGAGGCGTCGGGCAACGTAACAGTCGATAATGTGTTCGAAGTTGCCGCTACCGGGGTCGATTACATTTCCGTCGGTGCGTTAACACATTCGCCGGCGGTGTTTGATGTGAGTCTGGAGTTTGTAGCATGAGTACGCTTTCGAAAGAGATGATTACCGACACCACCGTTGATGCGATGTACGAAAAGCTGAGCCGTATGCTCTCCGACACTGTGCCGGATTTTGAACTGCGTCTCAAAGCTGAGCTGGCCGCGGAGATCAATCGACTCAAAGTTGAGAAGAACGCCGTGATACTTGGTCACAACTACATGGAGCCGGCGCTCTTTCATTCGATTCCTGATTTTGTCGGCGACTCACTCGAACTCAGTCGCAGGGCCGCGGAAACTGACAAAGACATCATCGTGTTCTGCGGTGTGAAGTTTATGGCGGAGACGGCGAAGATCCTCAATCCCGGGAAGAAGGTGCTGATACCGTCGCTGAAGGCCGGATGTTCGCTCGCTGCAAGCATTACAGCCGCGGACGTGCGCGAGCTGAAGAAACAATTTCCCGGTGTTCCGGTTGTGACTTACATCAACACGTACGCGGATGTGAAAGCCGAGTCAGACATCTGTTGTACTTCTTCGAATGCGGTGGCGGTGGTGAAGTCACTCGGAACCGACACTGTGATCTTTATTCCCGACGAATACCTCGCAGGCAATGTCGCGCGCGAAACGGGGAAGCAGATCATCTTTCCGACTCGTGAGCCGCGGATGCATTTTCCGAACGATCTCAGCTATCAGATGATTGGCTGGCCGGGCCGTTGCGAAGTACACGAAAAGTTTAGTGTGGAAGACATTCAGAACGTCAGGAAACAGTTTCCAGATGTCGTGATTCTGGCCCATCCTGAATGCAGTCCGGAAGTAGTCGCCGCTTCGGATTTTTCGGGCAGCACGACGGCGATGATCAAACACGTCGAGCAAACAAACGCGCCGCGCTACCTGCTGTTGACGGAATGCTCGATGGGCGACAACGTGGCGGCCGCTAATCCGGATAAAGAGATGCTGCGACTGTGTAGCGTGCGTTGTCCGCACATGAACCAGATCACACTCGAAGACACGCTCGAGTCGCTTCGCAAAGAACAGTTTGAGATCGTCATCGACGAAGACATCCGAAAGCGGGCGCTGCGGTCAGTAGAGCGGATGCTCGCGATTGGGAAAGAAGACTGATCATTTTCCATTTTGGAGTGCGGCGGCTTGACGCCGCTTTAGTCTCGAAACACACACACTCGAGAACAAAGCGGCGTCAGGCCGCCGCACTCCAAAATGGAAAATATCGAAGTGCTAATCATCGGTTGCGGGATCGCCGGTGCAACCGCTGCTTTACGCCTCGCTCGAAATCCTGAGCGCCAAATCACCATCATCACGCGTGCCCACGAGGTTCGAGAGTCAAACACTCGATACGCGCAAGGCGGCATAATCGGCCGCGGTCCCGACGATAGTTCTGAGCTGCTGTTCCGGGACATTGTCGCCGCCGGCGCTGGTGTGAGCTCGCCCATAGCCGCGCGGATCCTCGCGGATGAAGGACCACCGTTGCTCAACGAGGTGCTTGAAGGCACTGCCGGCGTGGATTTTGATCGCACTGACGAAGGCTCACCGATCTGGGGACAGGAGGCCGCCCACTCACGCCGCCGAATTCTTCACGTCGGCGATGCCACCGGTCTCGCGATTATGAATGGGCTTGTGGCTGCGCTTGCTAAGTATCCAAACATCACGATCAAATCGGAGGCCACGGCCGTCGACCTGATCACGTTTCCACACCATTCGCGCAATCCACTCGACAACTATCGTGAAATCTCCTGTCATGGATGTTACGTCTTCGATCGCGCGGAAAAGACCGTGCATCGTTATCTCGCGAGCGCGACGATCCTGGCGACGGGTGGACTGGGACGAATTTATCGGAATACCACAAATCCCGTAGGCGCGCGTGGTGACGGGCTCGCGATGGCCCATCGCGCTGGAGCGCGGATCGCGAATGCGGAGTATGTTCAATTTCACCCGACCGCTTTGGCGGCGCCCGGCGCCGAGGGTTTATTGATCAGCGAAGCCGTTCGCGGCGAGGGTGGCGTGTTGTTGACGCCGGATCTTCGTCCTTTTATGGATCGTTACTCACCGGACTGGAAAGACCTCGCTCCGCGTGACATTGTGGCGCGTGCGATTCATCACGAGATGGAAGCGAAGGGATATTCGTACGTTTTGCTCGACATTGCTTCGCACATGCCCGCGGACGCTATTCGCGAAAGATTTCCATTTATCTACCATGAATGTCTGAAAGTGGGTCTCGACATTTCAACCGAACCGGTGCCGGTCGTGCCGGCGGCGCATTACTTTTGCGGCGGTGTGCTGGTGGACGAGTGGGCACGTTCGACGATTCGAAATCTATATGCGGTTGGTGAAATCAGTTGCACTGGAGTGCATGGCGCGAATCGTTTGGCGTCAACGTCATTGCTGGAAGGGTTGGTTTGGGGCAATCGGGCGGCGTTGGAAATCGAGCGAACGCTTGACGCGCCCGGCAATGGAGCGAGAGCCAAGTTTTGAAAATATTCCTTCCTGGGATGAGAGTGGCTTGAGTGCCGAACCCGATCCGGCGTTGATTCAGGGCGACATGCAAACCATCCAAAACATCATGTGGCACTATGTCGGACTGGTCCGCACTAACGATCGGTTATCACGCGCCATTCGCGAACTGCGCCATCTGTGGAATGAGATTGAAACGTTTTACCGGACGACAAAACTGTCTGACGGATTGATCGGTTTACGCAATGCCGTGGAAGTGGCGCTGATTGTTGCGCAGGCGGCGCAGCACAACCGGGAGAGTCGCGGTTGTCATTACCGGCAGGATTCCGTGACACTGACCGGCGACAGGTTGATCTAAAAATTAACCCAGGCGCCAACATTTTGCGCCAGCGCCTTTCGATATAAATAGTCTGCGGAAGTGACGTCTTCGATCGCCAATCCGAGCGATTTGAAGAGCGTGATCTCACTCGCGTCAGTGCGGCCCGTTTTTGTTCCGATCAATAACTCTCCAATCTCACCAATGATACTTTCCGGAGTGACGACGCCTTCCTTGGCTGCCAAGAGATAATCGCCGGCTTCATTCAATGCTGACTCACGTCGATCCGTGAAGATTCGTGCTGCTGCCATCGTCGCGCTATCGACCTCGCGCGAAGCTGGCGAATGCGTGCCGATCGCGTTGATGTGCGCGCCCGGAGAGATCCAGTCTTTCCTAATCACGGGTTCGTGTGAAGACGTCGCGGTAACGATAACATCGGCGTCGCGCACCGCCTCTTCATTTGTCTCGACGGGCTCGATCGGGAAAGTAAAGTCAGGCTGCATCTCGCGAGCGAATTGCTCAGAGCGGGACAGGTTTCTTGCTGCCACGCGAACATGCGAGAGTTCGCGAACAGTCGCGATTGCTTTGAGATGTGTTCGAGCCTGCACACCCGCGCCGATGATTCCCAATCGCCGCGCATCCCGAACGGGCTAACAATCGTGTGGCAAGCGCGGACACGGCAGCGGTACGAATTGCGGTGATCTCTGACGCGTTCATCAGTGCAAGTAGCTCACCGGTGTCACGGCTGAAGATTGTCACCGCGCCCTGGTGTGCGTCTTTTCCTTGCGTTGGATTATCAGGAAAGACGCAGATCGCCTTCAGTCCGAAGACGCCTTGCTCACCACTGCTATAGGCAGACATCAAACCGAGAAAGCCGCGTGCATTGGGCGGACGAATTATCGTACGCAGAGGCTGAAAAACTTCACCACGAGCAAGCGCCGACAAAGCATCTGCCATTAATTCAATGCAGTCGGACATGGACAGAAGGTTTCTGATTTGCGAGCTGTCGAGAATTAGTATCTTCATTGTTGGTTGAATCCTCTGTTACCCCAAAAGGTGAATCACCTTACAGAGTCCGCACGGAATGGTTAACGTCATTCTCATCATATTTAGCCTGAGTTCCACCAAAACTGCAAAAAAGCGCACTTATGTCAAATGAAAGGACTCGAGTGAGTGTTGGCACAGACATTGCCAAAAGAGGGCCACGGAGGCAGTAGGAATGAAAAAGGGGATAGTAACTATTTTCTGTTTGGTGGTGTTAAGCGTGACGGCAATTCCGGCTGGAGCGCAAACAAGGTATCGACGCAGTGATAGCCGGCGATACGAACAACGTTTCGATAATTCCCGGTATCGTAATCAGGTCTACAGTGGGCGACGTTATCGCAATTGGGACAGAGACAGATCATTCTGGGATCGCCATCGCGATAAGCTCACCACCGGTATCGGTGCAGGCGCAGGCGCAGTAGTTGGCGGCGCGGTCGGTGGAAAGAAGGGGGCGGTGATTGGCGCTCTCTTAGGTGCAGGTGGAGCAGCACTCTACACCTACGGAATTCGAGACGACGACAATCGACGCCGGCGCTACTAAGCCAGGCTTAATAACGGTTCGGTCACACATTGCAAGATGAGTGGCCTTGTAAGGGCCCGGATGTGAAGGGGAGAGCACGTCCGGGTCCTAACATTTTTTGCGGTACCTTCCATTCTTATTCCTCGTTCAAGCCTCGCTCAATTAGCCGCGCTCAGCGGTTTCTGTTATATACATACTTACCCGCATTACCTGACTTGTCGGAGACTCTGAATGGAATTCCAGGAAAACATTCTCGGCTTGATCGGAAATACGCCTTTAGTCAGGCTCAACCGGTTGGCGCGAGATGTAAAAGCAAAAGTGTTTGCGAAGATGGAGAACCTGAACCCGGGGTTCTCAGTGAAAGATCGAATCGGTGTGTCGATGATTGAGGCCGCCGAACGTGAAGGTTTGCTGAAACCGGGTGGCACGATTATCGAGGCAACGTCAGGAAACACCGGCATCGGATTGGCGCTCGCGGCGTCGGTGAAGGGTTACAAATGCATTTTCGTGATGACGGACAAAGCCTCGGTTGAGAAGTCGCGTTATCTAAAAGCACTCGGCGCGGACGTTGTTATCACGCCTGTCTCAGCGAAACCGGGCACTCCCGATCATTACGTCTCAACGGCGAAGCGCATCGCTTCGGAAACTCCAAACTCGTTTTATCCCGATCAGTATTCCAACCCGGCAAATCCCGACGCGCATTACCGGACAACCGGCCCGGAAGTGTGGCGTCAGACGGAAGGCAAGATCACACACTTTGTCGCAGGCCTGGGAACCGGGGGAACGATTTCGGGTACGGGTCGGTATTTAAAAGAGAAGAATCCAAACATCCGCATCATCGGCGCCGACCCTTACGGATCAATCTTCAAGACTTTCAAAGAGACGGGAAAAATAGTTGAAGCAACTCCGTACCTGGTGGAAGGAATCGGTCAGGAGATCGTTCCCCCAAATGTTCACATCAAGTATGTCGACGAAGTGATCAATGTAACGGATCGAGAATCGTTTGAGCTGTCGCGTTTGCTGGGGAGACTGGAAGGAATTTTTTGCGGCGGCTCGACAGGGACGAATTTGTCCGCCGCGCTGCGTGTAGCAAAAGATCTCGACGAGGATGCGGTGGTTGTTTTCATCGTCTGCGATACAGGTGAGCATTACTTAACGAAGCATCACTCCGACGAGTGGTTGAAGGAAAAGCGCCTGCTCGAGCCGCAGAAGATCACAGCGGGTTTGATCACCGGCACCAAGAAGCCGCAGGCGCCGAAATCCCTGGTTTTTGTTGCACCGGCAGATACTGTCGGCCAGGCACTCGAAAAGATGGACGATCTCGGATTGACGCAGATCCCGGTGCTCGACGAAGGCCGTGCGGTGGGTTCGCTGCGAGAGAATCGCGTGCTGGCGAAAGTGGTGCGTAATCGGGAACTTCTTAATTCACCGGTGAGTGAAGTAATGGAGGCGAGTTTCCCGACAGTTGACGTCGATGTGAGTTCGAGTGAAGTGACGCGCCGTCTGCAAACGAGTCCGGCAGTCCTCGTGGAAGAATACGGGCGGATCGTCGGCATCATTACTCGTCACGACGTGCTCGATCTCAGATTGCAAAACGCTTAGCCGTCCATGGCGAAAGAAGAAAAAGTTCTGGCTGCCAATCGCGCCGCCTTTCACAATTATCATATTTCGGATAAATACGAAGCCGGTATTGTGTTGACCGGTACCGAAGTAAAGAGTGCGATGGGTGGCCGCGTGCAGTTGAAAGAAGCGTATGTTTCAGTGCGCGAGGGCGAGGCGTGGTTGTTCAACGCACATATTTCGCCGTATTCTCATGGCAACCGCGAGAACCACGAGCCACTGAGAACTCGCAAGCTGCTGCTTCACAAACGTGAAATATCCCGACTGGACGAAGCCACAGCCAAACAGGGAATGACTCTCGTTCCCACCCAGCTCTATCTAAAAAACGGCCGGATCAAAATCGAAGTCGGAATCGCGCGTGGTAAGAAGATGTACGACAAGAGAGAGGCCGAGCTGAAGAGAACAGTGGAACGAGAGACTCGTGCGCAGCTTAAAGAACGTAATCGATAAAGTTCCAGAGCGGTAAGATCCCAAATCCCAGGAGAACGTACTTACATGCAAGTTGAAGCCAACCGTGGGCCGATTGAAGAGCTTGACGTTCAAGCTTTGGCGGTTGCCGTATTTAAGAACGAGAAAGCCAACGAGGGTTTTTTGAAGAAGTTAGACGAACTTTCCGGCGGACTCGTGAGTTCAGCGCTTGATGCCGAGGAGTTCGCAGGCAAAGAAGGTGAAGTTGCCTACTTCCATCTGCTCGGCAATAAGTTGAAGGCGCGCCGGCTCCTCCTTGTCGGCGTAGGCGACGCCAATGATTACAAAAGTGCGCAGGTTTCACACATGGCCGGCACCGCTGTTCGTTCACTTCGAAGCAAGAACGTTAAATCGGTTGCCGTGCTTCCACGTGCTTCCGCTGATCCTCAGCAAACCGCCGCGACTGCCGTTGAAGGCGCATTTATATCCATTTTCGATCCCGATAAGTATCGCACGGTGGAAAAAGAGGAGAAGAAAATCGACCGTCTGGTAATTGTGATTGAGGGCGCGGAGGAAGATGCACTTCAACAGGGCGTCAGAGTGGGCACGATTGTCGGCGAGTCAGTCAATTTTACTCGCGACCTCGCGAACGAGCCCGGCGCGTACATGACTCCGACAGACATGGCGGAGCGAGCGCGCGAAATCGCAAACGAGTTTGGCTTGAGTGTGGACGTGCTCGACGAAGCGCGAATGGAACAGGAAGGAATGGGATCTTTGTTGAGTGTCGCGCGCGGCTCCGATCAGCCGGCGAAGCTCATCATCCTGAAATACACGCCGGCCAATCCCCCCGTGGACAATAAAGAGCTGCTGTCGTTCGTCGGTAAAGGCGTGACGTTTGACTCCGGCGGTATTTCGCTCAAGCCCGGCGAAAACATGGAGTTGATGAAATACGACATGACCGGGGGCGCCACCGTCCTCGGTGCTATGCGAGCTATCGCTCAGTTGAAACCGCCGATTCCGATTCTGGGAGTCGCTCCCTGTACTGAAAATCTTCCGTCAGGTAAGGCGACCAAGCCGGGCGATGTCGTAAAAGCAATGACCGGCAAGACCATCGAAGTTATCAATACTGACGCGGAAGGACGCTTGATCCTGGCCGACGCGATTGCGTATGCGAAAAAACTCGGCGCCACGAAAGTTATCGACATGGCGACATTGACTGGCGCTGTTTCGATTGCGCTTGGAGACGTGAACGCCGCGGTGCTGGGAACCGATCAGGAGTTGATCGATGAAATAATCACGGCGGGCAGGGAAGTGGGCGAAAAGTTCTGGCAATTGCCCCTCGACAAGGAATACTCGAAGCAGATCAAGTCGGATATCGCCGATATTAAGAACGTCGGTGGCCGCAAAGCGGGAACAATTACGGCCGCGGCGTTTCTAAAAGAATTTGCGGATGGGATTTCGTGGGCACATCTTGATATTGCGGGTACGGCCTGGGGCGATGACGCCAAACCGTATCGCTCCAAAGGTCCGACGGGTATTGCGGTGAGAACTCTACTGCGGATTGTCGATCGTGCGAGCAGTAGACTAAGCGCCTGATCGACCCTTTTTGCCCTGCCGCGAGATGCAAAAAGTGAGAGTAGTGTAGTTAGCGGTAGACAGTTGTGTCTTCGTCTGTTGACACTTTTTGGATCGTGAATCAGGAAATAATTGTTTTTTGTGGGCGTTTTTGAAAAGTGGAGCATGGCATGGCGGTTGTAGTAGGAAAGCTCAACCCGCCAAAGGGTGCGAGTCGCCTTATTTATATGTCCTCGCCCCCTCGAATGCCGCTCGAGGTTATTTTCCCGGCTCCCCTTTGGCACCCCCCTCAGCCAAAATCGCCATCTCAGTAAAGCGAAAGAACCCGTGAATACTTGCGCAGGGGTGCTATACTTCTGACGAGTGACGCCGTGTCCTCAGGCAGCCCTGGCATCCATCGCTGGCTTTCCGGAGTTAGAGAAGCACAGTGATCGACTACTACAAAGTATTGGGTGTTAAGACGAATGCGTCTCAGACCGAGATCAAATCGGCCTACCGTAAACTTGCGCGAAAAAGTCATCCGGACCTAAATCAAAACTCTGAAGCCGGGCGCCAGTTTGCTCTACTCTCCAAGGCATATCACACCCTAATCGATCCACAGGAACGAGCGTATTACGACGAGCAGTTGAACGCGCAGAAGAATCGCAGCTACTCAATACTGGACACGAATAATCCCCACGCCAAGCGCGCGCGCAATCTGGCCGTGCAGGCGAAGTGGGATCGTCTGGTCGACGAAGTTTTGGAACGCGATCGGCGGGAGAATAGGGAACGCCAGCGAGCAGTGTTCACGACTGTCTCACTCTTTCTCTCAACGTTTTTCCTGGCGATGATGCGGCCGCAGTTGTGGCAGTGGTTTTCGACGATCGGGCGCGTCGTGGTGTTGACGTTATTTGTAATCGGCGTTTGGCATCTCGCTAATCGTTTGCGTGAGTACTTGGCTCATTACACATATAAGCCAAGTCCGATTCAGGCTTCAATCCGTCAGGTGGAAACTCCGGAGCAGCCCTTTACGCGTTTTTCCGCGTACACTTTTCTGCTCGTCGGTTACGCGCTCAGCATCGGAATAGGGTTGTACATCGGCTCGCACACTCAGGACTTCTTCGGTGATTTGAGATTGCTTTTTCAACATCGTGTGCAATCGAATGTGCTGGCTTACGACTTAATTATTTATCCCCCGATCGCCGTACTCATCGTTGATACGGTTCAGGGGCTCGCCGCTCGCATCGACTAGCTAAAGCATCCACAAGATTCCACGACTTACGGATTTATCCGGTAAATTCTGGAAAATCCCGCCAATTCTGTGTATAGTTTGCTTCCCGCATAAAAGCAAAGGAGCACGAAAATGGCCAACACCGGAAACCAACGCCAGTTTCTTGCTTTAAAACTAGAGGCGCTAAGCGAATCTGAAGTCGGTGAAGTGTTGGATTACATAACTTCAATCGAGTCGACTCGACGAGCGAAACAAACGCCTTCGACCTGGGATGACGAGGTGCTTCTAGCTCTGGCTGACGCACGTGAGAATCGCCGCGCGCGCCAGGCATTCGAATGGGAAGCAGTGCGCCGCAAGGCTGAAAAGAGAGCAGCCGCGAGAGTAAGCGCGCATAGCTGAATGCATCAAACCGCGAAGAAGAGCATTGTCGCCTGCCTTTGTCTCGTCGTCTTGTCCGTAGGTGTTTTTGGACAGGACACCCGTAATCTCACTCCCACTCAAATCGAAATCGAAAAGCAGCAGGAACGTTTGAGTTCTTCCGACGACGAAGAACGCCGCGATGCCGTGATGAGACTCGGCAGTATGCGTTCCGCTGTTGCATCGCAGGCTGCGCTCGTCGCGCTTAAAGACGTCTCGCCGATAATCCGAGCCACTGGCGCGAAAGCGATTCTTTCGCTCGGTCCGGAACAAAGTGTCGCGGCACTGATCCCTTTACTGAGTGACAAAGACGAGTTTGTGCGTCGTGAAGCAGCATACGCGCTCGGCCTCACTCGCAGTCGAAACGCGACAGCAGCGTTGAGCGAGCGTTTATTGAATGATAAAGAAGACGGCGTGCGAGGCTCGGCTGCAATCGCTCTGGGACAGATCGCGGATGAAGCGGCAATCGTGGCCCTGGTGGGAACGCTTGCGCCCGAGTTGTCGGCGCCGGCAAACAAAAAAACAAAATGGGAGCAGAATGTCTTTGTGCTTCGTGCCGCTGCATCGGCTCTGGGACAAATCAAAAGCCGTGCGGGAACCGCTGCCCTCGTCTCTACACTAACAAATGAAAAACTCCCGAGTGACGTGCGGCGTGAAGCGGCGAGCTCGCTGGGTATGATCGGCGATCCATCAGCGATCGCAGCTCTCAAAGCTGCATCAACCGCCGCTGACCCCTTCCTGGCAGACATTGCTCACCAGGCCCTGCGAAAGTTAAATCACCAATAAAAAATCGCCACAGACCGTTTGATCTGTGGCGATTGGCTTAACGTTTTTGGGGGATTTAGTTTTCTACCTTCTCTCCGCGACCCTGTCCCTTCTTGGCCGCTTTCGTGGCCGGCGGAATTGGTAACCCAACTCCACCTGACAATGATTCGCTCGAACCTTCAGACTCGTCCGCGCCCTGCGGCATCTCGTGAATCAAAGCGCCGCCCGAACTCTTCGAGAAGATCAGCCGGTTTCGAATTCCATCCACGTCAACATGGACGAGATCTCCCAAACCGATCTGGCCGGTGGCGACGAGGTTTGAAAGCGGGTACACGAGAAAGCGCTCGACCGCTCGTTTCAAGTGACGCGCGCCGTATTTGAAGTCCAGGCCTTCCTTCATCAGCATGTCTTTGGCGGTTTCGGAACACTGAAAGACAAACTTGGTTCCGGCCGACTGCATGATCCGATCCTGAACAGCCTGCAACTCGAGATCGAGAATCTGGCGCAGATGGTGTTCTTTCAATGACCGGAACACGACGACTTTGTCGATGCGGTTCATGAACTCCGGCGAGAACTTACGTCGCGCAGCTTCTACTGCCGTGCGATAAATCTTCTGGTCTACCTCGGTATCGTTCGGCGACTTGGAACCTTTGCCCGGTGCGAAACCGATGCCGCCGGAGATCAGTTCCGACATCTCGCGGGCGCCCAGGTTGGAGGTCATGATCACCATCGCCTTTGAGAAGTCGACGCGACGATTGTCGCCCAAAGTCAACGTTGCCTTATCGAGAATGCCGAGCAGCAATTGCCACAGACTGTCGGAGGCCTTCTCAATCTCGTCAAACAACACGAGCGACACTTTCATATCGTCGGTGTGCATCCGATCGAGATTCTCCTGAGTCAGCATCGGCGAAGTTTCGCGATGTCCCAGGTATCCCGGAGGCGAACCGATCAGCTTCGCGATCTCGTGTGAGTGCTGAAACTCCGCGCAGTCGATCTTCACGATGGCGTTCGGATCGCCATACAGCACTTCGGCTGCTGCTTCAATCACGCGAGTCTTGCCGGAACCGGTCGGTCCCAAAAACAGCATCGTGCCGATAGGACGGTTTGGCGGGTTCATGCCCGCGAGAAAAATCTGATACAGCCCGCTCATGCGTCGGACTGCGCGCTCCTGGCCCACGATTCGCGAAGTCAAACGCTCCTCAAAATCCTGAGCGCGCGGGCTCTTTTGGTCGGGATCGAGGAAAACTGTACCGGTATTGTTCATATCTATTGTTGGCACTTCACACTCAGCTAACATCGGCTCTCTCCTTGCCAGTTCAATTCGAGGTTATTCTCGAATGTGGCCTCAAGGCCTTTTGGCCCATTGCCTCACTAGCAAGGAACGATCCGCACATGAAATTGATGCAGTGGTAAGAGCTTAAGGTTTGCCAGCGCGAGTTTCAGCGCCTGAAACCGCAGGCAACCCGATGCTATATATACAAGTCCGCAAAAATTGTCACGGTAAATATCACGGAAAACAAGAATCGGAGGGCAACGGCGATTTGAAAGTTAACGTTCGCCTGACATTTCCTGTCAAGGATTAACTGACAATTATTTGCACGTTTTGACGCGCGTAAATACGTTTTCCGCAAAGACACAAAGATGATCGAGCGCGAATCTTTGTGTCTTTGCGGAAACTTTTAGTCGTAATACTCGAGACCGAGGTGAGTGATCAAATCCTCACCTCGCAGATGACGAAGAGTGTTTTTGAGTTTCATCAACTGAATGAAGATGTCGTGCTCGGGATACAACCCGGGCGCGGTTTGCGGAGACTTGAAATAAAACGACAGCCACTCCTGCACGCCTTTCATACCGGCGCGTTGCGCAAGATCGAGAAACAGCGCCAGGTCAAGAACGATCGGCGCCGCCAGGATCGAGTCGCGACACAGGAAGTCGATTTTGATCTGCATCGGGTAGCCGAGCCAGCCGAAGATGTCGATGTTGTCCCAGCCCTCCTTGTTGTCGCCGCGCGGCGGGTAGTAGTTGATTCGCACCACGTGTGAGAAGTCTTTGTACAGATCCGGATAGACTTCCGGCTGAAGAATGTACTCCAGCACAGACAACTTCGATTCCTCCTTCGTCTTGAAGGAATCGGGATCGTCGAGCACCTCGCCGTCGCGGTTGCCTAAAATGTTTGTCGAGTACCAGCCATGCAGGCCGAGCATGCGCGACTTCAGTCCGGGGGCGATGATTGTCTTCATCAACGTTTGCCCGGTCTTGAAGTCCTTCCCGCAGATAGCAAGCTTGTTTTTTTCGGCAAGCGTCATCAAAGCGGGAATATCGACCGTGAGGTTCGGAGCGCCGTTCGCGAATGGTATTCCTGACTTGAGTGCCGCGTAGGCGTAGATCATCGACGGCGCGATTGCCTTATGGTTCTCGCGCATTGCCTTCTCAAAAGATTCGATCGTTTTGTGTACTGCGTGAGTTTTGAGATAGATCTCGGTTGAAGCCGCCCAGATCATTACGAGTCGCGAACACTTGTTCTTTCGTTTCCACTCCGCGATCTCGTCGATGAGCTGTTCGGCCAGCTCGAATTTATTTTTTCCCGTTTTGACGTTCGTTCCGCTGAGACGTTTGACGTAAGTCTGGTCGAAGACCGCCTTCATCGGACGAATTTTCTTTAACGGTTCCTTGAGTTGGCCCAGCAGTTCCTTTTCCAAAACTCCCGCGTTCAATGCCGCGTCATACGCTGAATCGGGGAAAATGTCCCACGCGCCAAAAACCAAATCTTTTAGTTGCGCGATCGGAACGAAGTCTTTGATCAGCGGAACACGATTGTCAGTTCTTTTGCCCAGTCGAACCGTTCCCATCTGCGTGAGACTGCCGATGGGCTGAGCAAAACCTTTCTTGATGGCTTCGACTCCGGCGATGAACGTAGTGCTGACAGCGCCGAGTCCTACGAGTAGAATACCCAGCTTCCCTTCGGCAGGACCAATCTCGGTTTGTTTTGCAACTGGCATTTGCTGACTCTCCTCAGAAATATTTTGAGGAGATGATACTGGCCCGGCCGCGCTTCGAACCGACAAATCTTGCTCATTATTGGCGACGCATTGCGCCGTCCTTTCCTCGCGCCACGAGCGCTTTGCGAAATTCGCGAGGGGTGGCGCCGGTTGCGAGGCGAAATGCTTTTGTAAAGTGACTGCCGCTCAGGTAGCCGACGCGCGTTCCGATCTCCGTCACGGATAGATCAGTTTCGGCGAGCAACAACTGAGCTCGAGTCGCACGAATGCCGGCGAGATAATTATGAGGCGACACTCCGGTAAGTTTTTTGAAGAGACGGGCGAAGTGAAACGGCGAGAGATATGAGGCGGCGGCCAAAGATCTGAGGGTGAGGTCTTGATCGAGTTGAGTGTGCATCAGCTCCACGGAACGTCGAATGCGTCTATCGACCAGGCCTACGCGCGAGAGTTCAAGTTCCTCTGAGAGACGCGGTGTCGAATAGTTTCTTAACAGGTGGACCAGCGCTTGTTCGATCAACGCACGCATGACGATTTCCTTGCCCGGTTCTTCGCCGGCCAGCTCAGAAACAAAGTTCACCAAAAGGGCATCGAGCTTTTCGTCGCCGCCGACGTGTTTGCGAGTGAAGCTGACGATCGATTTGGGCGGAATCAATCGCATAGCCGTGGCGTGCTGAATGACGAGTGATGCGGAGAAGGTGAGAAAGATGAGTTCGACGTGCCGGCCTTTCGCAGTCACGTTTGTATTCGGCTCGAAAACGACAGACTGCGAGCCGTCAAGAATCGTCTGATTGTCGTCGACTGAATATTCGAGCCGCCCGTTGAGAGTGCTGAGCAGCGAGTAACCGGAGGTCCCCTGATTTTGCCAGACGAGCTGTTTGGCTCGCCGGTAATAAACTGAATAATCGGATGAGACGAAGAACCGGTTTAACTGAGACAGGGGACGAGTCATCGAGCAGCCAGCATAGCCGCGGGATTGTTAGTAATCAAAGCGTCGACGCCGAGTGACCGAGCGCGTTCGATCCATGCGGGATCGTCCACGGTCCAGATCGCAACGGGCAGTCGAGCGTCTTTTGCATTTTGAATGAGTGACTCGCGCGCGAGTCTGCAGTGCAAGGCAAGTGCTGATGCCCCGACGGCCGTTGCCTGGTTAATGATCCTCTGGTCCGACAGTACGGATGGCGTCGATAGCGAGGGTTGGAAGAGCGCCGCGGTTTTGATTTCGGAGTCGATGTTCCTGACTACTTCAAGCGCCCCAAGATCAAAACACTCGATGAACACACGTTCTTTAAACGAATATTCATTAATCAACTTGCAACATGCTTCTGCCAACGGTACTTGCTCCCCAACCGAGTCGCATTTCATTTCAAGAAAAAGCATCAAGTTGTTCGCTGTAAAAAGCGTGAACAATTGCTCGAGGCTGGGAATAGTTTCTGTAGCAAATAGTTCCGGCGCAAGCTTTCTGCTGCGTGCGAACCAACTGCCGACGTCGACTTTCTGAACCTCGGACCAACTCAAATCCGCGACGCGTTGCGGTAACTGAGCGGTGCGATGAAATGTGCTGTCGTGAATAACAACCGGAACGCCGTCTCGCGTCACCCGTACGTCAAACTCAATTCCGTCAGAGCCGACAGCGATTGCTTCCTTAAAAGCCGCGATCGTGTTTTCCGGCGCCACGGCAGATGCTCCGCGGTGACCGATGATCAATGGAGTCGGCATGGTGAGGTGTTGCTAGCGCGCTTGCAGCTCAGGGTTGGAAATGATGCGCTTTAACTTGATATCGAATGTTCCGTAGTCGGTCTTTACTCGTCCTCCGACCGGAATGCGCCGCGCATCGTCGGTGATCCAGATCGAGAACTCACCCTTCTCCTCGTCGATCAGTCTCTCCGGGCCAAAGAGTTCCGGATTGACCCGAAACACGTCGACACGTCCAAGAATCGTCTTCATTCGTTTTCTTTCGACAACCTTGACGGGGATCTTGTAAACGCGACCTCCATCTCCGATGAAGATTTCAAAAGTTTTTCCTACCTGGAGCGGTTGGGTGCGGATGAAGTAAATCGCTGACAACACATCCTGCAACTGTCCGGAGAAATCGGTGATGGCATGTCGTGGCTCGGCCGAAGGGTTGTTCGGATCGCGAGAGGTCCAGGTCATCTTGCCGGTCGATTGATCGAAAGTAGTTTCGGTAGTGCGAACACGCTTCCCCTGTTCGTCCAGAATTTTGGTCGATTGAATGGTGAAAGAACGCGGTTCGACTTTGGATTCAACACGCTCGCGAAACTTCAAATTGAACAAGCGTGCGAAAAAGCCTTTGCTGGTGACGTCTGCATTGAAAGTCAGCGCATACGGTTTTGCATCACGCGTACCTTTTGCACTGTTTTCCAGCGGCGTGCGAGCCGAGCGAAACGTCAGGTCCGCAACATCCAGCCGGCGCAGAAGGGCACGCGAGAACTCAGCTTCGAAGTGAAGCTCCTCGCCGTGTTCAAAACCCCTTGGTCCAGCCTCGCGCTTCTGGGCGGTCACGAACGAAGCGCACGCGAAGCAAACGACAGCCACGGCCAAAATAACGAAAATGTAGTTTTTGATTTTTTGCAAAGCGGTTAGAAGTAGTAAATCTTTATCAGCAGCAAGCCCCACGCGATTACGAGTCCAAGTGCGGCCCGGTATTCCCTGTAACGAAGATAAAGCGCGCTGTCAAACCTGTTTCCAGTGGTGCCGGAACCGCGAAACGGCGTCAGCCTCGGAAAAAAGAGCGGCACTGCGCGCCTGTAATTTTCATAATCCTTGCCAAAGAGCTCCGCTAAGGTCGACGCTTCGACGCGCATGACCGGCAAATAGATGCCAAGAAACAGGGCCGCGAAGAGCACGCCGAGCAGCACGCGTCCCGAAGCGACCGTGAATCCGAGACCCAGTAAAAAGCTGCCGAAATAAAGTGGGTTGCGCGTAAACGCGTAAGGACCGGAAGTGGCGAGTTGCGCATTTTTTCGGATGTGACCGGCGGCCCACGCACGCAACGCGAGGCCAAGGATCGAAATGGACGCTCCAATCAACAGAGCTTTGAGAGTGGGGCGCGCGAAAAAAATAAAAGCCGCGCCGCACAAAAAACCGAGCGGCACGCGCCAGCGCTGAATCCACGTTCCTCCTCTTCGCATCTAACTCAGCCTTCGCTCGACTGCCTGCATTACTCGCTGAACTTCAATGTCCATGCAGATCCATTTTGAACAGGAACGACGATGGCAGTCCACACGGCAGTCGATATCGTTTCTTTCAACACAGATGTCTTCGGCACGTGGACTGCCGTTGCGCCACCACTCGGTTGGACCGAACAGTCCAACTATCGGAGCACCCGCGGCGACCGCGATATGCGTTGGGCCGGTATCGCCGCCGACATACAGCCGCGCCCGCTGTGCTAATGAATAAAAGCCTTTCAAAGAAACACTCACCGGCTGGGCTTTGCCCGAAGTCGACGATTGGCGAACGCCTTCTGCGAGTTCCAACTCACCCGGTCCGTATGTAACGAGGGATGAAATTCCATAACTGGACCAAAGCAGGTCGGCGAGTTTACCAAATCGTTCGACGCTCCAGAGTTTGGTCGGCCAACCACCGCCCGGATTTAGTATCGCATACTGCCCACCGGTATGAGCCGCTGCCGATTCAGCCTCCGCCTCAGCGCGTGGCGTTATGCCGATGGGAAAGGAAAGTTCCGCGGGGGCGGGAATGCCCAGAGATCCCTGGAGCAGCAGCAGCGACTTTTGGATGACGTGAATATTTCTAGGGACGGCGACTCTTTTCGACAGCAAAAGAGCACTGGCGGGTTCCCGCAGCGCGGCCCGCGAATAGCCAAAAACACGTCGCGCGCCCGAAAGGCGCGCTATGGAAGCAGATTTGAGAAGTCCCTGGAAGTCTAAAGCCAAATCGAAGGCCGAGGCGCGTAACCGACGTAACTGCTGGCGCGGTGCCCGCAGCGTCTCCCCAGACATCAGCCCGCGCCTCAGCGCCTTCGTGTCGACTTCGATGAGGCGATCTAAAATCGGGTTGTCTCTTAAAATTTCAGATGATCGTCGTTCTGCGACCCAGGAAATTTCCGCTTGAGGCATGGCGCCGCGAAGAGCGGCAAGGGCAGGCAAAGTGTGAACTATGTCGCCAATACTTCCGAGCTTTACGATCAGAATTTTCATCACAAGGCTCAGGTGCCGCCGAAATAAACGAACCTGAGTTTTGCTTCAGCAACTTTTTTCCCCGCTTGATACTTTGTCAGCGTCCCTTCGAGGACCGGAGTCTCATCGTCCAGATCTCCTGCACCGAAAACTCCGCCCTTCAGAAATCTGCCGGCAAAACTGTAAGTCACTCCGCGGCGGGACACAGTCGTGAAAGTAAAATTATTGCGTTTGACGATTAGTGACTTGAAACGAATGTTTGTTCCGTCAGTGAGCTGGAGCCCCTGTGAGGGAAGTCGTCTGGACCGCTTGGCATTCAAATTTATGCCACCGAAATCCTTGAATTCGTTTGGCGGTGCTTCTTCATGCAGCCAGAAGGATCCGTCGGGATCGAAGGGATCTGTTTTCGTCTGGCAGAGAACCGGGTTGGAGATCAAAAGGAGAAAAAAGAAAATCTCGCAAAGGCGCAAAGACGCAAAGTAAGCTCTGGATGGAAAGTTTTTTCTTTGCGCTGTGGCGCCTTCGCGGGATAAGGACTTAAGCATCGACACCTCCGAGACGAGCGATGATTTCCGAAGTCGAATGATCTTTCGGGTCACCGACAATCGCCACTTGTCCGCCGTAGGATCGTACCACGTCTCGCTCGGGCACCGTGTCAACCGTGTAATCGGTCCCTTTCGCATGAACATCCGGCTTAAGCAGAAGAAGAAGTTGTTCGACAGTTGGTTCTTCAAAGATTGTGACAAAAGTTACTGATTCAAGCGCAGCGACGATCTCGGCGCGTTCATTTTCGGGCAGCATTGGTCTGCCTTCACCTTTTTGAAGTGCGACTTGCTCGTCCGAGTTGATTCCAACGACAAGGACGTCTCCGAGCGCTCTTGCTCCGGCCAGATAGCGGATGTGTCCGACGTGGAGCACGTCGAAGCAGCCGTTTGCAAAAACAATTCGGGCACCCGCGGCGCGCGCGGATGCTACCTGCTTCACCAGTTCATCGCGGGTCAGAACCGCAGGCTCCTTTAAAGTAAGCATCAGTTTTCAGAACTTAGAATCGAGTGCTCGAGTTCGGCCGCGTTTACGGTGGCTGTCCCGCGTTTCATTACAACTAACCCGCCGGCGTAATTTGCCAGGCGCGCTGCATCGGCAAACGAGGCTTTCGAGGCAAGTGCGAGGGCGAAAGTTGCAATCACTGTGTCGCCTGCCCCCGTGACATCGACAGGTTGTTGCGCACCCACCGCACGAATGTGAAGCGGTGTCGCGTCGTCTTCGAGCAACGTCATGCCGCGGCCACCACGTGTGACCAGCAGGGCGCGCAGATCGAGTTGCTCCCTTAATTTCTTCGCGGCCGCTTCGAAATGTTCAGGTGAAGAGATGTCCGTGTGAACGAGATTTTCGAGCTCTTCCTCGTTCGGCGTCGCAGCCGTGAAGCCGGAGAGTTCCGAAAGACGAAAGCGCGAATCGACGAGAACTGGGACATCCTGCCGGCGCATGAGTTCGACAGTCTTGTTATTAACGACGCCGTAGTTGTAATCGGAAATCACAAAAGCGTTGGCGATAGAGATTGTTCTTCGCAGCTTTTCCCGGATCTCTGCCGAGAGGTCAGTGACGGGGTCGCTTTCGTAGTCGATTCGGATGACTTGTTGTTTGCTGGAGTGTGAATGGCCGGCGAGGATACGGACCTTTGTCGTCGTCTGGATCTTTTCCGAAACGACGACTCCTTCGATATTCACGCCTGCTGCTTCAAGCCTGGCGCGCAACTCGTTCCCGGAGTCATCAGCGCCCGTTACGGAAATCAAAGAAACTCTCGCTCCCAAAGCGACGAGGTTCATTGCACAGTTAGCGGCGCCGCCCGGTAGGGTTTCCGTCTTATCATGCCTCAGGATAAAAACCGGAGCTTCACGCGAGACACGGCTGATCGAGCCGTGGAGAAACTTGTCGGCGATCGCGTCGCCGAGAATCACGATTGTTTGATCGCCAAAACTCCTGACGATGTTGACCAGCCGCTCCTGAAGTTCACTCATCTACTTTTTACCTTGCTCGCGTCAGCGACGATCATCTTCACCGCCTCGAGCAGGTTCTCACAAACAAGATCCGGTTGGTGTTTCCAGACGGCACGTTGATATTCCCATTCGCCGCGTCCATATCCGCTCAACACAAATCGCCGAATGCAAGCCGGCGTTGCGCGCGAGTTCAACGTCGCTGTAACGATCGCCAATCATCCAGCTGGATTCCAGGTCGATCGCAAAATCCTGCCCGGCCCGTTCAATCAATCCGGGTTTTGGTTTGCGGCAGTCGCAGTCGAATCGATAAGGCGGCTCTCCGACTGATGGATGATGTGCACAGTAGTAGATCGCGTCGAGTTGAACGGATGCGTCTTTCAATTCGCGTTCGAGTTGCTGGTGCACACTGACAATCACTTCTTCCGAAAAGTATCCACGGGCGACGCCCGCCTGGTTTGTAATGACGATCGCCAGCCAGCCACTCTCATTCAAAACCCTGATCGCCTCCGCCGCATACGGAAACAGACGAAAACGCGATGGATGATTAATGTAACCAACTTCCTCGGAGATCGTTCCATCACGATCGATAAAAACTGCTGGTCGCTTCATTCGCTCACTCACGCGACAGAGTCGCACAGGCTCCTAACTGTTTTGGCAAAACTGCTGCGCTTGAGCAGCGCATGAGAGCGCTCGAAAACTTCGTCAACCGTGATTGCCGTCATGCAGCGGTGATCGATTGGGCAATCACGCAGCATACACGGCGCGCAGTCGGGCGCGTGCCTCAGAATTTCAGCTTGAACTGAAAATGGTCGAGTAGTTAAAGGATTTGTCGGACCGAAAATCACTATCGTCGGACGTCCCAGCGCAGCGCCGATATGCGCCGGACCTGTGTCGTTGGTTACCACCAGGTCAACGGTCGCGAGCACGGCCGTGATCTGGTCCAGACTTGTTTTGCCGGTGAGCAGGATTGGCCGATGTCGCATCCGCCTCATAACGTCTTCGGAAACATCCAATTCATCCTTCGATCCGATCAGCAATACCTGTCGCTGAGAATCAATCAGCCGATCGGCGAGCGCGGCGAATGCTTCCGCGGGCCATCGTTTCGCACGGCTATTTATCGACCCCGGACAAAGTGCGACGACAAACCCGTCATCCGAAACTCCATGAGTGCGAAGCAAGTGTTTCGCTTCGATTTGACGTTGGTCCGAAATCTGTATGCTCGTATCCGGTTCAGCTTCACAAATACTGCTGGTCCCAAACAACATCTGCTCTAACGCCGTTACAAGATACAAATAATAAAAGACCTCGTGACGCGATGACCGCCACTCAGGCAAAGTTAACGGATGTGTGAGCAGCGGCTGGCGCGACTCGGTTGCATAACCCAGCCGGATCGGAACACCCGCGAGAAACGGAATCAGTGCAGCTTCAAAAGCATTTTGAAATAGTAGGGCCAGGTCAAACTCCCGGCGACGCCATTCGCGAATCTGCGGAATGACGGAGAGTGCTCCCTTTCGATCGTAGACGAGCACGTCGTCGACGAAGTCGGATTCTGAAAAGAGTCCTTTGGCGCCGGGACGCGTGACGAGCGTGATGTGTGCGCGCGGCAATACTCGTCTGAGAGCGCGGAGCGCTGGCACGGTCATTACCGAGTCGCCGACCCAGTTTGTGCCGCGCACGACGACTCGCTTGATACCTTCAGCCTGCTCCCTCGTCATCAATAAGATCCTACAGAATTACACGCAATCCACCATCGATTCCGATCCAGGGACTCCAGTTCAGCTCATCGTTGATACGTGTCAGATCGGTAACGTAGCGTAAAGGCACTGGGCGAGGAATCGCCGGGTCTTCCTGAATAATCGGTTCTATCTCGATCATCTTTCCGACTCTTTTGATCAGGTCGCGCAAACTGAGCGCGTTAAGACGCCCTCCGCCCAGGTTATAGAGCCCAAACTCACGGTCAGAATCGATAAACGTGTGACAAGCCCGCGAAAAATCGTCAACGTATAAAATGTCGCGAACGGGATCGACACCCGCCGGCAGCCTGATTGGCTGGCGATGTTTAATTGACTCAACGTAGTGCGTGACGAAACCCGGTGTGTTGCCTTCCGATGGCCGCGCAAATACAGACGACATTCGAAAGATACATGCACGAACGTTTTGCTGACGCGCGTAGTATTCTACATAGCGTTCGCCGATCAGCTTGGACCATTCAAACGCCGACTGACCGCAATAGTCGGTGCTCGTCTTCTCGTCAACGTATTCAAGATCACTGGCGTTGCTGCCGTAAACATCTTTCGTCGACGCATAAACAAAGGCCGAGCCTGGTTTCATGTTGCGAATGACGTTCGCAGTACCTTCGGCGTTGGTCAGGAAACAGTCGCGAGCGCCTTCCGGTTGCTTATCGAAATGCGCGGCGAGGTGAATAACCACATCGTACTCCGCAACTTTCTCAAGTGCCTGATCGTCAAGAATGTTGAGATTGGAGCGCCGCGAAAAGTCGTCAGCATCGAAAAACTCCCGTACGTACGTTCCTAAATAACCGCTGCCGCCAGTGACCAGGATCTTCATTAAACCTTCACGCCTCTCTCACCGCCGCGCGCAAGAGCATTTAGCCGCGCTAACGACTCAGGGTTCCCAATTGCAATCAGCATATCGCCGTCTTCGATCTTCGCTTCGCCACCCGGATTAAAAATGATCTCGCCGTCGCCGCGTCGAATACTCACGATGACGATATTGAGTTCCGAACGAATCACACTCTCGCTCAGTTTGCGTCCAATCAGTGTCGAGTCAGAGCCCACTTCAAGCTGCTCGAATCCGAGTTCGAGATGATTGGCCGTAATCGAATCAAGGAAGTCGCCGACGGCAGGTTTTGTTAAAGCCATTGCCATGCGATGTCCGCCGATGATCGTCGGCGCTACAATGCGGTTTGCACCGGCTCGAATGAGTTTACTTTCCGCCTGCTCCTCGGCAGCGCGAGCGACGATGTGAATGTTTGGGTTCAAGTCGCGTGCTGTAAGCACTACGTAAACATTGTCCGCATCGTCAGGCAGACACGTAGCGAGACCGCGCGCGTTTTTGACACCCGCTTCGAGCAGGGTTTCTTCGAGAGTTGCATCGCGTGGCAGGACCGAGATACCGAGATCAGTCAGTGCTTCAACCTTCGCAGGGTCAGTTTCAATAACTACGAGAGCGACCTCGGTGCCCCGCAGACTGCGCAGCAAATGCGAGCCGACGCGGCCCGCCCCGCAAATGATAAAATGATCCTGCAGTTTGCTCATCTTTCGTGAACGGCCGTAAGCCGCAAACAATTCCGAGTGAACAAAGGATTGTACTGTGCTCGTCAGAGCATAAAGCACGATACCAACGCTCCCCATCATGAAGAACGCGGCGAACACGCGGCCCCCAGGTGTACGTGGCGTCAAATCCCCGAAGCCGACCGTGGTGACCGTCTGGGCAGTTACATAAAGACTGTCCAGTATAGACCACCCTTCCAGCAGGTGAAACATGACCGTTCCGAGCACGATGGCCGCCAAAACTGCGAAAAAGACCACGCGGAGACGAGCACGGCTGGGGAGAAGGAGACGCAAACGAGGTGTTAGACTCATACAGGCATGAGCGGCATCAAAGCACTCAGCGAGGCCAGCCACGTTAGCGAAAGCGGCTAGCCCTGTCAAACCAAACGTCGACAGAACCGCACGAAGAATGTTACGTAATAGCTGAAGACGTTGGAGTGGTTGAGCAGTAAGTCATTTATATGCCAGTACGTTATCCGCCAGACAATCAATACCAGGGAAGAAGCACACGCGAACTGCGCCGTCCGGGCGTTGTTTCTTATGTCGAATCCCGGCCGGGTTTCTTTCGTCGCGCGTTGCGCCGGTTGTTAAGCAAAGCCGTCATCATTCCCATCGTCTTCATCGGCGCGATCGTACTGGGCATTCTCATCTATTACTGGACAACCTTCTCAGGGAGAATCGACAACCTTCTCGCCGGAGAAGTTTACACGCGAACCGCCGGCATTTACGCGGCGCCAAAACAACTGCGCGTCAACGAATCGATCTCACAGGCTGACGTGCTCGCCTTTTTGAAGCGAGCCGGTTACGTCGAGATGACACAACAGGCGGATGAAGGGCGCGGCCGTTATGCCGTGAACGGAAACTCGGTTGAGATTTACCCGAGTAGCGCTTCGAGTGTTGATGGTGCGAAGCAGTTTCAGCGAGTAAGAGTGCAGTTCAACAGTTCGGGCAAGGCAATCAGCTCGCTCACGGATCTCGACGGCAGAGGTGCACTCCAGCGTGTTTGGCTCGAGCCCGAGTTGATCAGTTCAGTCACGGGAAGCGAACGAGCGAAACGAAAAGTCATCGGCTTTGGCGATCTGCCGCCGCACCTCGTGAAAGCGATAACAGTCACTGAGGATCGTTCTTTCTTCGAGCACTACGGCGTCAACATTCGTGGCATCATTCGCGCATTTGTCAGGCGTTACGACGCCGATCCCAACTCACCGATCGCACGCCAGGGCGGCTCCAGCATCACGCAGCAACTCGTCAAGAACCTTCTGCTTTCTCCGGAACAGACATGGCAGCGCAAAATCTCCGAAGCTTACATGTCGATCATCCTCGAGACACGCCTGCGAAAAGAAACAATCTTTGAGCTCTACTGTAACCAGGTCTACATGGGCCAACAGGCAGGATTCTCGATTAACGGTTTTGGCGAAGCTGCCAGCGCATACTTCAATAAGGACGTCACGAATCTTACGCTCTCGGAGTCCGCGTTCCTTGCTGCGCTAATTCGCAGCCCTAATCGCTACAACCCGTACACGAAAGTCGAAACCGCGACCGCGCGCAGGAACCAGGTACTTGATTCGATGGCTGAGGCGGGCGCGATTACACAGGAGGAGGCCAGGACTGCTAAAGCAACACCGCTTCAGGTCGTTCCCGCACGAGGCCGCATCGACGTTTCCGACGCGCCTTACTTCGCCGACTATGTTCAGAATCAACTCGGCGACATGATCGCGGGCCAGGGCGCCGCTGAACACCTGCGGATTTACACTACCATCGATATGGATCTTCAGCGCGCTGCGTATGCAGCGTTGACCAAGCAGATGACGGCGCTCGACAAAATCCAGTCAAAACGTTTCGAGCCGGGCACGTTGCAGGCAGCGCTTGTCGCGATGAACGCGAAAACGGGTGAGATCGTGGCGATGGTCGGCGGCCGCGACTATTCAAAGAGTCAATTGAATCGAGCCACCGATGCTTATCGCCAACCGGGATCGGTGTTCAAGCCTTTCGTTTATGCGACGGCACTCAACACCGCGTACGATCCGGTGCCGCGTGTGATCACGCCCGCCACGACGTTTATGGACGAGCCGAAGACGTTCACTTTCGACAACCAGGAATATTCACCCGGCAACTTCGGCGAAAGTTACAGAAACGCACCCGTCACCCTCCGTGATGCGCTTGTAAATAGTCTTAACGTGGTCACGGTTGAAGTCGCAATGGAAGTCACCGTTGGACGTGTAATGAATCTCGCGGCGAAGGCAGGTTTGCCTAAACCCCCACGCGCATATCCCGCCATGGCGCTCGGCACGAGTGAGGCAACGCCATTACAGATCGCTTCCGCGTACACGGCTTTTGCGAATCTCGGATATCGAACGAGCCCCATTGCGATTAACCGGATAACAACAGGCGACGGCGTGACGATCGCCGCTCCGACCGCGCAAACGAGCGAGGTCATGCGGCCCGACGTGGCTTACGTGATGACGTCGTTTATGGAAGACGTTGTGAATCGCGGCACGGCTGCCAAGGTCCGCGCGCGTGGCTTAAAAGGTCCACTCGCCGGCAAGACGGGCACGTCGCGCGATGGATGGTTTGCCGGCTACACCCCGAATCTTGTTTGCGCCGTGTGGGTAGGTTTCGACGACGGTTCGCAACTTGGTTTGACCGGGGCGAATTCGGCGTTACCGATCTGGGCCGACTTCATGCAGGTGGCCCTCGCCGAGCATCCGGAGTGGGAAGGCGACTGGAACATGCCGCCGGGTATCGAACAGATAGCCATCAATACCAAAACAGGCGAAGCGGCTACGGCGGAGGACACAGATACGCGGACCGAGTTGTTCATCAACGGTACTGGTCCAAATCGGGTTGTGGATACGTTGACGGACGAACCCGCACCTGACGAGTTGCCCGAGCCATCGCCTTATATCGAACAGCCGCTCGAGGAAGCGCCGATACCGACCGTGACGCCCACGCCTTCACCTCGCCGCGCGCCGACTTTGCCGGACAGCAGTCTTGAAGGAACGATCACGCTGGACATCGATCCGGCGACGGGATTGCTTGCGGTTGAGAGTTGCCCGGTAATTCGAACCAAGACGTTTGTATTAGGGACGGAGCCGAGGAAATACTGCGGGCCGGACTATCACAAACGCAGGACGATCGAACCGGCTGGACCAGGACGGCCCAGGGTCGTCGCGACTCCGCAGCGTTAACCCAAACGATCCAGAGCGGAGTTGAGTGTGTCAACCGCGAGTGCGGCGGCGTGATTTTTTCGCGCCGGCAGCCCGCCGATCACGTTCAATAGATCAGCTCGCGTCAACTGTTTCGCTTCCGCCGTTGTCTTTCCAATAATCAGCTCAGTCAAAACTGATCCGCAGACAAGTGTCGGCGGACAACCGTAAGCGAGATAACGAGCGCTTTCAATCCGCTCGTTTTTGACGATCACTGAGAGACGAATGCGATCGCCGCACACCGGGTTTGCACCTTCTTCCACGAGCGTTGCATCCGGGAGTTCACCGGCGTTGCGTGGATGGGCGAGATGATCTTTGAACGTGGAAGAGTAGGACAAGATATTAGTGGCCGGCGACGGTCAGTGGAGAGAGCGCGCGTAATCTCTCGACGGCGCGCGTTAATACTTCCACCGTGTAGTTCACATCGTCTTCAGTGTTGTCTTTGCCGAAACTAAATCGAATTGAGCCGCGCGCGAGTTCGTCGTCAAGACCGAGTGCGCGAATGACGGGCGAAGGCTCAAGTGTTCCAGAGGAGCAGGCTGAACCGGTCGAGACGGCGATGCCCTCGAGATCAAGATTTATCAGCAGTCCCTCGCCTTCGATGAAACGAAAAGAGATGTTGGAGAGATGGGCCAGGCGCTGTTCTCGATCGCCGTTCATCACGATGTTGGGAATGCGACGGCCGATTTCATCTTCAAACTTTTCGCGCAAAGCGCGGTCGTGATTCGCGCGCTGGTCCAGTTCTTCACGGGCGAGTTTCGCTGCTACACCGAAAGCGACGATACCCGGGACATTTTCAGTTCCGGCGCGACGTTCGCGCTCCTGGTGGCCGCCGACATTCTGTCCCTGCAATCGCACTCCACGCCGAATGTACAGCGCGCCGGTGCCTTTGGGTGCGTAGATTTTGTGCGCCGAGAGGGTCAACAGATCGCAGCCCAGTGCATCGACATCAATCGGAAGTCGTCCCGCGGCTTGAACTGCATCCGTGTGCAGCCAAAGAGTTCGTTTACCTGCCTCTCGTTGCTCACGCACAAACAAACCGATCTCCGTTACCGGTTGAATGGTCCCGATCTCGTTGTTCGCCAGCATGATGCTGATCAGGACCGTGTCGGGTCTCACTGCCTGGACCACGTCGCGCAGCCTGACGATCCCGTTCTCGTAAACGGGCAGGCGTGTGATTTCCCAGCCACGCTTTTCGAGGGCCGCGCACGTTCCTGCTACTGATGGGTGCTCGATTGCCGAAGTGATGATGTGGCGGCCATGGACGGCAGCGGCTTCGCACAGACCTCGAATCGCGAGGTTGTTTGCCTCAGTTCCGCCGGAAGTGAAAACGATCTCGTTCTGCTTTGCGCCGACCAGGGCTGCGACTTCACGACGTGCACGGTCCAGGGCCGCCCGTGCTTGTTGCCCAAAACCGTGAACACTGGACGCATTTCCGTATGTCTCGACAACCGCGCGCGCCATCGCTTCCGCGACTCGCGGATCGACGGGCGTCGTGGCGCTGTTGTCCAGATAAACTCTGTGTCCCGGCATAAAATTCAACTCCGAACGTCGCAACTCAGGTGCAATTCACGGCATCTGAGGGGCAGTCTGAACGGCGCTCACGAGTCTAAGTTGCGCATACAGGAGCGTCAAGCACATATAGATTGTTGACGAAAAGGTGTTGGTGATAGCATGCGTACGTTGCCAGGTTGGGCTCTCCCAAGACGCGCCTTTCCCAGGGCCGCGAATTCTTTGGAAGGACACAATATGAATTATCTCAAGCTTCCCCTCGTGGTTTTACTGAGCATCTGTCTCAGTGGTTTACTCGCGATTGTTTCCGCGAGTGCGCAAACGCAAACGACGGCACTCGAGCGTGGTTATCGGACCGGTTATTCAGACGGTTACACAGCGGGCTTCAAGGACGTCTCCGATAAAGCAGCTCGCAACTACCAAAACAAAGAGGACTATCAACGCGCCGATCGTTCTTATAACGACGTTTGGGGACCAGTCGAAGATTACCGCGATGGTTACCAGCAGGGTTTTGAAACGGGCTACTCGGCGGGTTACGAACGGCAGCAGTTCAACTCCGCGCTTCCGGCGGGTCTGCGTCGACGCGGCGCGAACTCGGGCAACGTGTCAGTTGATGTCAATGTCAACACTCCGGCTAACCCGGATGCCCAGGCTAATGACGATGCAACAGCCGCAGCTCCGTCCGGTTTACTTTCCATTCCACGTAACACGATACTCGCGCTGGAATTACTAACTCCGATATCGACCGATGCGAGCCAGCGTGGCGATCGGCTTCAAGCGCGTGTCACCGAGCCGTCGCAGTACTCCGGTTACATCGTCGAAGGACGTGTCTCGCAAGTCAGGCGTCCCGGCAAAGTAAAGGGAGTCGCCGAACTGCAACTCGCGTTCGACCAGATCCGTTCCACTGACAATCGCACCGCGACGCTTCACGCCGAGCTGCTTGAAATCATTCCTATGACGAGTGACGAAACGGAGGTTGACTCCGAAGGTGGTGTGCGAGGACGCGATTCGACGAAAGACGATGCGGCGAAGGTCGGAGCTGCTTCCGGTATCGGCGCGATCATCGGCGCCATCGCCGGCGGTGGTAAGGGCGCTGCCATCGGCGCGATCATCGGCGGCGGCGCGGGCACGGCCGGCGTGATGACGCAACGTGGCAAAGACATTCGACTCGAACGCGGCCAGCAGTTGAAGATCCGCACCTCAACCGATACGGGCGTTCTGTGAAGACCGAACGGCATCCCGTCATCACATTGCTCACGGATTTCGGGACTGCCGATTATTTCGTAGGCGCAGTTAAAGGCGCGATTCTTTCGGTCAACCCGCGCGCGGTAATTGTAGACATCACGCACGAGGTGCCGGCTCAGGACATCCAGGCCGGCGCCTTCGCGCTTTTGGCTGCGTATGAAAGTTTTCCTTCCGGAACGATTCACGTCGCTGTTGTCGATCCGGGAGTTGGATCAACACGCCGGCCCATAGTCGTCAAGGCAAACAAACAGTTCTTTGTTGGACCGGACAATGGCCTCTTCACATATATCTACGATCGCGAGTCCTCGCACAAAGTTTTTCACGTAATCGATGAGGAGTACTTTCGCGAAGCGCCGAGCACGACCTTTCACGGTCGCGACATTTTCGCTCCTGTCGCCGCCGCGCTTTCGAAGGGTGTGCGCGCAAAGAGCTTTGGGCCTTCAATCGACGATGCCGTTCGACTGGATAATTCCCTGGAACTCGAAGTGCAGAAGAATGGAAGGTTGTGCGGGCGGATCATTCACATCGATCGTTTCGGCAACTGCATCACCAACATCACACGCGAAAATCTCGACACTGAGAACGACGCCGCATTGCGCGTCAACGGAAAGACAATCCGCACCTTCAGAAACTTCTACGGTGAGGACACGAGCCGGGAGCCATTCGCCATCTGGGGCAGCGCCGGCTTTCTCGAGTTCTCGGTAAACGGCGCTTCCGCCGCCGCCGTCTTGCGCGTCAAACGCGGCGATCCGATCATCCTTAAGCTTCGCTAAAAATCCTCGTGATCGTGCTGACCTGTACTGCCTCAGTTGAAAAATACGCCGAAGGCGTTCGCTAATTCGAGCCCAGGGTTGCTTCAACCCTGGGATCACCATTTCCATATGGTTTCAACCCTGAAAGGGTTCGCCACGATAACCCTTTCAGGGTTTAAGGTCTACTGATGCTCGGGCCCAGGGTTGAAGCAACCCTGGGCTCGAATTAGCGAACGCCTTCGGCGTATTGAATCGATTTTCAAGTTAGACGATCGTTGACTCACGAGGAATACGACCTGGGAAAATGGAAGCATGAATAGAGTGGTTCGTGAAATTGATCCGGCTCGCTATCGAAGGTTGCTCTCGCGGACTATGCCTGTCGTGATCGAGACAGAGGAAGAGAACGTGCGGCTCTTGAGCATTGTTGAGAAACTGATGCGCAAGGGAGAGAATGTTTCAGCCGAAGAAGAAAAAATTCTCAAGCTGCTCGCCAGATTGATCGAAGACTTTGAGCAACGATACTACCGACCCGCTGAGGCTCAGCCACTGGAAGTTTTACATCACTTGATGGAAGCCCGGGGTATAAAGCAAAGTGACCTTTGGGACATGTTTGGATCCACGGGTATTGCGTCCGAGGTTCTAAATGGGAAACGTGGAATCAGCAAGACCCAGGCTCGCGCCCTCGCCAATTATTTTCACGTGCCGGTAGATCTCTTTGTTTGAGCCACAAGAGGCACATAAATCACAAACCATTTCCTCATTTGTGACTCATGTGCCTCTTTGTGGCTGCTACTGTGCTTTGGCGGCGGCTTCCTTCGGCACGATTGAAGACATGTAATATCCCTGGCGCGAACTCACCTGTAGCTTTCGGTTTTTGCCTTTCTCGTCACGCGCCTTCACACGCACTTCGAGGCTGTGCATGCGGCCGTCGTCAGTTTCGTTTTCTGCGAGGGCGAAGCCAAGGCTATAGCGCGCAGTCAGGTTGCCGATGATTTTTGAGAGCCCGGTGCCGTAGTCTTTGACGCGTCCTACCTTCACGGCTTCACCACCTGATCGTTGCGCGAGATGTTTGGCGCTGCCGTAGAGACTCATACCCAACCATCCCCCGATCGGTTTACCCACCGGCATGAGAAACTTGAAAAGGGTCCGCAGCTCGACTGTCAGCGAGTTGAAGATAACGTTGTTGCGCAGCAGGGCCTGTTCCGTTGCGTCGCGGTCTTCAAAGAAGATCGGCGCAATACCGTCTGACACCCAAACGATTGAGATCTGCGAGTTTGGCCGGAGCTGTTCCGCCGTTTTAGTGGCATCGCGCACTGCCGCGGCCATGTCGTACACATCCCCCAGTTCAACCGTTACTTTGCCGTCCTTGTCGGTGCGTTTCACGTTCACGGAACCATCCCGTCTCGTGGCACGCGTAACCGTAGAGCCCTTGCGGCCGCGAATGACCTCGGTATTTACGATGTCCTCCGGTTTACCTTCACCCGGATCGATAGTCTTCTGCGAGGTTCGCAAGCTCGTGAGACCTTCCGGGAGCGGACCTCGATTTGGACCGCTGAGCGATGGGACATACGCGAGGGCGGCCGCGAGTTTGGCGCGATCATTTGTGAACTCAGTCAGCCAGAACCTTTCCTCGTCTTCAGTTATATCCATCGCCATGATCGCGACCTCATCGCCCGGCGGAAGTTTGGCGAGCTCATTTTCCATCGCCTTGAGAATTTCCGGCTCTTTGAGAAACCGGCCCGCGCCGTCTTCACGAAGATCGAGAATCAGGATGAGCGCGAGCGGCTTGCGCGCCTGGCCTTCGCGCGTGAAGTAAGAGATTTGGCGCGGCTTGCCGTCGTCGAGCACTTCGAAGTTCTCAGTAGTCAAATTCGAGATTGGGAGACTTGTCTTTTTATCTTTGACAAGCGCGTCGAGGAAGACCACGCGCGTCTTGATCCTGATCGTGTCTTCAACTTCCTGAGCGTTGATTGGAAATGAGGCGAGCGCCGCAATGATGAAAAGTAGCAAAAATTTCATAACCCTACTCCTGATCGACAATCGTCGCTTCTTCAGTGATGGTTTTACCGGTGCCCTCAGGGTCTTTCATTAAGAGGGCAAGGTTTTTTGGCGAGAGCGTAACCTGGACCACAGTCGCGTCGCGCTGGGCAATGGTGATCACGAGGACGTTGAATTTGTCACCGGCTTCACGCAAATAGATATACGTCTGTTCGTTATCGGTGGCGGAGAGAGTCTGGATCAGCGGCACCCACGTCGCGTTCATCGCGCCGTTCAGGGTGTTGCGAAACTTAGTGAAGTCGCCGTCGAAGTCCTGGTTTTCAAAAACCGCGACTTTGACGCTGCCCGCTTCGGCGATTCGTTTTGCCTCGCCGCCTTTGATGCGAGCGGCGGTCGTGGCCACTTTCATTCCAGCCTTTGCCAGAAAAGGAATTCCCTGATGCTTGACGCTGTAGAACTGTTCGATCATCTTCACGACCGATTTGAAATCGTCGTCCTTCGCCCGGACAAAGGTGAAGGCGAACAGCATGCAGGTTATGGCGATGAGGATTCGGGTAGCTTTCATCGCAAACCTCATTTCTCGTCGTCGTTCTTTGTTTTAGGCTTTGAGGTTTCGATTTCCAGGTCAGGGACGCCAAACTGTCCTTCGAGTTTGGAAAGCTTTTCCAGATCGATTGGTCCAACGATGTTGACGACCGTGAACTCTCGAGTGTCAGTGTGGAGCACCGCCAGACCGCCAACCATCTCGCCATTGAATAACAGGTACACTTCGAGATTTCCTTCCTTGCGGCTGACGACGTTTACGAGACGCGTCCAACCCGGCGTTCGAAGCTGCATGCGAATCGACTCGACATCGGCGAGCGTGTATTGACCGTCGAGATCAAATTCAAACCGCTTGACGTAGATGCCTTTGAGGCCCGCCACCAGTTTCTTGACCTCTTTTTCGTCGGCGTCCTTCTCTGACAAGAACTTCGAAGCTAGGCGCATCAGCCGCTCGTCGACGTTGACGTCCACGGTTTGGCTCGCTTTTGAGGCAAGGTGATCGAGGCTGCCAAGTTGGATTCGGGAATCCTGGGCCTGGGCCACGAATGCCGTCGCGAGCAAGAGCGACATGATCAGCAGCGGTCTGTTTACGATCCGAAAGAGTGATTTCATAACTGCTCCATTCATCCAACTCGGTGTTGATTCTTGATCTGAGTTGCCGGTGTTTGAGTCTTTTTGTGGGCCAGGTTTAATTTTTCACTGGCCAGCCGTAACGCAAGCATCAGTTGCTGTTTCGCGGCGAGTGCTTCTTCACGCTCACGCCTGGTTAAAACAGGTGTTGAAGATTTATGCCGGCGTCTGTTGTTTGTCGTGACAGTGATCTCGCTCTTTCGCGGAGCGGGCGTCTCAACTGGCGCGCTCGGTTGTTCTTTCACCGGAGGAACGACCCGGAGATTGGCTTGCTGTGGCTCAACCTTGCTGACTCTCCGTGCCTTGAACCAAAGACCACAGGCCACGAGCGCTATCAAAACTGTCGCTGCAATTGCCAGCAACGGAAAGTAACTGCGTCGTCGAGGCAGCGGTAGCTCGCGCGGTATCTCCAGGGGCGTGGGCTGGTAACGCAACGTACCCAGAATCTCCTCGAGCTGCCGTATCTGTGGATCGGGTTCACCACTCTTGTCCCACAAATAATCTTCGTTCATACGCCCTCCAAAAATCCGAGCTTCTCTCGCAGCAGTTTCATGCCTCGATGTAGGTTGACTCTGACCGACGCCGGCGTGAGACCGGTGCGCGTCGCGATCTCAGGTCCGGTCATTCCTTCCACCAGCCGCAACACAAGTGTTTCGCGATACGCTTCCGGAAGACCGCGAATGAGTTCGAGGATCTCTGCCGCTTTCGAATCGTGTGTATCGCTCCCGCGGAGATCGTCGTTGATCTCCACGCTTTCTTTTGATCGGCGGTGAAAATCGACAGCGCGGTTTCGAGCGATCATCGCTATCCAGGGACCAAACGCCGCGGCGTCGCGCAGTGTGTGCAGTTTTTTCAAAGCGTGCAGGAAGATGTCCTGCACGAGATCAGCCACTTCCGCGCGCGGCACTCTCGCCAGCAGAATGCCGTGCACGAGGGGCGCATAAAGTGCGTAGAGACGTGCGAATGCCTCTCGATCTCCGTCCAAAACTGCCCTGACCAGTACCACCTCGACCGCTGTGTCCTGTGGCATCGCCCCGGCGCTCGCGCGCTCGGTGCTGTTTTGGTCGGTCAGAAGCATTTCGATTGTGGCGGACATGGTGTTGGTTATGGTCTTTGGTTTTTGGTCTTGGGTCTTTGGATTTCGGCGATCACCGCTTGCTCATCACAAAGCCCAAAGACCAAAAACCAAAGACCTAAGTCCAAAGACGCCAATTAAGACGGGAGAGAGGCGAAGACTGTTAACAAACGTGCCGGCGATTAAGCGTGGTCATCAGCAGGTCGAATGCTTACTACGGGCGAGGGCGTTGCCGGGTTCTCCTCGGATGTAAGCTTCTTCAGTTCGGGTGTGGCACTAAGCCAACGCGTGCGCCAGAGAAAAATCGTCGACAAAACGAGGGCGATAGTGCACGCGAACCCGCCTTCGATACCGTAACTTCCTCCGGTCAACCATATAGGACCCGCATCATTCGCACTCAGAAGAGGATTCGAAACGAGTTTGATGCCGCTGATCGGCAAGCCAAAGAACCAGCCAAGCGCCCAGTTCCATGCCCAGTGAACGCCCAACGGTAACCAGAGACTGCGAGTTCGCAGGTAAGCAACTGCCAGCCAAATTCCGGCGAGTGCGGTGTTGGCGAAAGTGACGCCAGGCACGACATTCGGGTTTGAAAGATGAACTAACGCAAACGGAACGGAGGTCAGGAAGACGCCAAGCCACGCGAGTTGCGCGCGGGTCAGGGTTTGCAAACCGTAGCCGCGGAACATCGCTTCTTCTGCGAGTGCAGCCACGACTAGCAACACCGCGGAGCCAACCATTGATCGGATGATTGCAGCGGGAGCGTTACTAAATGAGAAGCTGAGCCCGCGTCCGAGACTCGCAATCGCCACGGCGACACCCATCGAAGCAAATCCGACGACGGAACCGATAATCAGGTCGCGCAGCCAACCCTGGTGCAAAGTCAGGCCGAGCGATCGCCACGGGAGGGCTTCAAATAACTTCGCGCACAGGTAGCCGGCGACGAGTGCGGCGCCGAGTAGTCCAGTCCGGAAAATAACGTCAGAGACAAAGTTTGAGCGGGGCAGTCCGGGCGCAGCCGCGGCCACGACTGCGTAGGCGAGTCGCAAAACGGTAGCTATCAGAAACGAAGCCGCTATGAACGCGAAGACAAACAGCAACAGCCGCCACCCGCTTCGCAACCGGCCAAACTCGTTGATGAAGATCTTTTGCAGGACCATGGGAGTTGTGCACAGATTACACGGAACTTCGGATTTCGCAATCGGCAATTCGCAATCGGGAGTGCTAAACTCCGAGAAATTCGTATGGCCGACACCCACGAAAACCTGACCCCGGAACGCAGAGAGCGAATTCGCCGCCGGCGCCGAATTTTGCTGTGGGTTTTGGGTGGAACAGTCGTGTTGCTGCTCGCGATTATCGTTTCGCAGCAACTCTGGCTCTGGACCGTTGTTCGTCCCGACACGCCCGCGGACGCACTCGTCCTTTACGCCTTATCAACACTCAACTTCGTCGCTTTTGTCGTTTTCCTTTTCATCTTTGTTCGCAATCTGCTGAAGTTGCGGCGCGAACGGCAGGAGCGGCAACTCGGATCAAAAGTTAAGACGCGCCTGCTGGTTTACTTCATCTCGATCAGCTTTCTGCCGATCACGGCGATGGCGTTCTTTTCGTACCTGTTTCTCAACCGGTCTCTCGAGAAGTGGTTCAATCCGTTTCCCGATGAGATCGTGCAGCAGGCCACGGAAGTAAAACGGTTGACGTTATCGAGCGAGGCACAAAGCCTGCGCGATTTTGCGTCGCTGCTCGCGATGCTGCTGAACCGCCAGACGCCGGAAGAGCGACGCGCCACGATGGACCAGATCGTCGCTTCGGGCCAACTGGTGGCAATCGAGATTGTCGGCAGCGATGGCACAGTCGCGGACCGCAGTCGCGCTGAATTGCCTGCGACTGACGCCGAGCAACTGGAACTGTTGTTTAGCGAAGCGCGTGCGGTTCGTGGGCCGGCGACTCTCGCCGATGGAAAAGAGTTTGACCTGCTCGCGGTACCTTTGAACCAGTCAGAAATGCTGATCATTGCGCCGCAAAAACGCGCTTCCAACGATCTGGCGGAACTGGTCACGAGTTCCGAACGCGACTATCAGGATCTCGTGAGAAAGCAGCGGCGTGTGCGTCTGCTCGGACTCTCAACTCTCGGGCTGATGACTTTGATCCTGTTATTCGTTTCCAGTTGGGTGGCGATCTATCTCGCTCGTGGTATTGCGACTCCAATCAAAGCCCTTGCCGAAGCGTCGAATGAGATCGCACGTGGCAATCTGGCGCACCGCGTTCACACGATCGCCGACGATGAACTCGCCCTTCTCGCCGAGTCGTTCAACCAGATGACTACGCAGCTCGAGGAGAATCGCCGGCATATCGAGGCCGGCGCCGCGGAGTTGCGCGACAAGAACCTCGCGCTTCGCGAACGGCGTAACTATATCGAGACGGTGCTCCAGTCGTTATCAACCGGCGTCGTGTCGGTTGATGAGAACGACTCCGTCACCACGCTGAATGCCGCCGCCGCGAGAATGCTGGCTCTGGTTGACCGCAGCGAAGAAAATCCAAAACTCCAGTCGCTGATCGGCAGCGAAGACTGGACAGTTGTCGAACGTCTACTTCGACGCGCGCGTCGTTCGGGCCATGCCACCGAACAGACGCAACTGGAGAGTGGCGGTGGACCACTGCCCGTCGCCATGACGGCGACGGCTTTGCGCGACTCGAAAGGTCCGGGGCGCGGAGTGGTTTTAGTTATCGAAGATCTTTCCGAGTTGCTGGCTGCGCAAAGAGCGGCTGCGTGGAGCGAAGTCGCGCGTCGCATGGCGCATGAAATCAAGAACCCGTTGACGCCGATTCAGCTTTCCGCCGAGCGGATCGCAAAAAGCTACGGCCGCGCGAATGGCAACGGCTCGGGTGTTCGAACTGACGAACGCGTAGCGGCAGTGATCAGTGAATGCACGGAAACGATCAGCCGCGAAGTTGCCGGACTAAAAGCGATGGTGGATGAGTTTTCGCGTTTTGCTCGTTTACCTGCGACGCGGCTTGAAGTCGCGAGTCTGAATGACGTGGTCACGCAGGCGGTGCGGTTATACGACGAACGGCTCGACGGAGTGGCCCTCGCGATTGAACTCGAACCCGATCTTCCGCCCGCGCTGCTCGACGTGGAACAGATTAAACGAGTGTTTGTAAACCTGATTGACAACTCACTCGACGCGCTGGGGAAGGTGACGAGTGAGAAACGAATCACGATCGTCACGTATCACGACGTTGAAAGAAATCTGCTGCGGGCTGAAGTTGCGGACACAGGGCAGGGAATCGCGCCTGCCGACTTCCGAAGACTGTTTGAACCTTATTTCTCCCGGCGCGACACTGGCACGGGTCTCGGCCTGGCGATTGTTCAGCGAATCATACTCGAACACGGCGGTCACATCCGCGCTGCCAAGAACGATCCGCGTGGGGCGAGGTTTGTAATCGAGCTGCCGCCGGCGTAAAACCATTGACGATTTCCAGAATGGATTCAATTCTCATAGTTGACGACGAACGAGGTATTCGCGACACGCTGCGCGCGGTGATGGAAGACGAAGGCTTTTTCGCCGACGCCGTCGCTACCGGAGAAGAGTGTCTCAAGGCGCTCGGCAAACGTGCCTATGGCTGCATTCTGCTCGACGTTTGGCTTCCGGGAATGGATGGACTCGAAACGTTGAAACAACTGCGCGAGGCCGGATCCGATGCGGCTGTCGTGATTATTTCGGGCCATGGAAACATCGAAACCGCCGTGCGCGCGACAAAGTTAGGCGCCTTCGACTTTATTGAAAAGCCGCTCTCGATCGAGAAGACGGTACTGACCGTGCGCAATGCTTTGCGCCAGCAGCGGCTCGAGTTGATCAATGCAGACATGGCCGCCGCGCTCGCGCGTGAGTACACGATGGTCGGCGAGTCTGTGGCGATGCGTGCTTTGCGAAAACAGATCTCCGTAGTTGCTCCTACCGACGGCCGCGTCCTGATCTATGGTGAGTCCGGAACCGGAAAGGAACTGGTGGCACATGCCATTCACGCCGAGTCGAGACGCGCTGCCGCGCCGTTTATCGAGGTCAACTCCGCCGCCATTCCGGAAGAGCTGATCGAGTCGGAGCTTTTTGGACACGTGAAAGGCGCTTTCACGGGTGCGACTGCGGCGAAGAAAGGTAAGTTTGAACTGGCGGACGGTGCGACGATCTTTCTCGACGAAGTCGGCGACATGAGTCCAAAGGTACAGGCGAAGGTTCTCCGGGTTTTGGAGGAGCAGCGTTTCGAACCGGTGGGAAGTGGAACCTCGATCAGCGTCGACGTGCGTCTGATCGCGGCAACAAACAAGCGCCTGGATGTCGAGATCGATCAGGGAAACTTCCGCGCCGATCTTTTTTACCGGCTGAACGTGATTCCGTTTGAATTACCGCCGTTGCGTGAACGGCTCGAAGACGTGCCGCTTCTGGTTGATTACTTCAACCAGCATTTCTCCACCGCGTATGGCAAAAAGCCGAAACAGTTTCTGCCCGAAGCAGTAGAGGAAATGCAGTCGTACTCCTGGCCCGGAAATGTGCGTGAGCTTAGAAACACGGTCGAGCGAGTTGTAATCATGCATCCGGGAACGAGAGTCTCGGCCACCGATCTCCCGCCGCACGGCAAAGAAGAGCCTCCCGCCGCGTCATTCCGCTTTCCGTCCTTTAAAGAGGCCACTGAGGCCTACCATCGCGAATTCATTCAGCGAAAGTTGGAAGAAGCCGACGGCAACGTCTCCCGGGCCGCCGAATCGATGGGCGTCGACCGCAGCCACCTCTACCGCCGCATGCGCGCGCTCGGAATTCAAAGCGGCGCTTCCTATTTTTCCGTTGAGGTTAATCTTTTTTTGTAACGGGTCAGTTTGAAATACGCCGAAGGTGTTCGCTAATTTCAGCCCAGGGTTGTTTCAACCCTGGAGCATCGATGGAGAAAGTTTCAACCCTGAAAGGGTTATTCCCGCACACGCTAACGCTTTCAGCGTTTGTTTGATTTCTTTGAATAGGTTCCCAGGGTTGAAGCAACCCTGGGCTGAAATTAGCGAACGCCTTCGGCGTAATGAATTGATTTCAAAATGAATCGGAGCGCGCAGAAAACCTTAATTGACAATGCGTCTTCAAATAGCTTATCAGTTACGACGAGGTTGAAATGGATTTTACGACGAAAGAACTGCTGAAGCGTTACGCAAAACTGGCAATCGGCCAGCCGTTTTCCCCGGTGTTACTCAACATTCTGGTGACGTCGGTTTGCGACATGCGCTGCACCCACTGCTTCTTCACCGACGAGCTCGACGATCGTCCGCGTAAGAAGTTGCAGATGAAAACGCATGAGATTGAGCGCATCTCCGAAACGCTTGGCGGCAACCTCGGCGTGCTGATCCTCGCCGGCGGCGAACCTTTTACGCGAAAAGATCTTCCCGAAATCGCGCGCGCCTTTTACACCAACAACAAACTCGAGTCGATCTACATCATGTCAAACGGGCAGATTCAAAAACGAATCATGCCGGACGTGACGAGGGTTCTTCAGGAGTGTCCGAATCTGAACGTGACAGTCGCGCTCGGCATCGACGGTCCAAAAGCCGAACACGAGAAGATCCGGCAAAAACCCGGATCGTGGGACATCGCGATCGACACGGCGCGCCAGCTTCAGACGATCAAAAAAGAGTATCCGCGACTCGACGTGCAGACGTGTACCTGTTTCATGAACTCCAACCAGGACACGATCTTCGAGTGGTACGATTTTCTTAAATACGACCTGAAGCCCGACAAAGTAAACTTCAACTACATTCGTCCACCTTCAGCCGATCCGAAGGAGTTGGAGATCGATCATTCCCGCTACGCCAAACTCGCGCAAATGATCGACGACGATTCGCGTCACGCTGCAATCAAAAATAACTACGGCGGCGATGCAGGTTTCTTCAAGGCCGCGATCGATATCTACATGCACGGTTTGATCGCGAAGACGCAGGAAACGCAAACCGCGCAGATGAAGTGTTACGCGGGCACGGCGGGCGGCGTGATCTACGACGAAGGCACCGTCTCGTCGTGCGAGAACCTCGAACCGGTCGGCAACCTGCGTGAGTTCGACTGGAACTTCCAAAAGCTTTGGCTCTCGCCCGCGATGCAGGCGCGTCGCAAAAAGGCGGGCGACGGTTGTTTCTGCACGCATGAGTCGAATAGTTACTATCCTTCGCTGCCTTTCAATCCGGGACACTTGATCCAGATCAAGAAACTGGAACGAGAGATGAAGAAGGCGCGGAAAGCGGTGGAGAAAGCAGAGCCACTCAGGAGTGCCGGTCGCGGATCTGAACTAAGCACACCATGTCCTCGCAACAACGTATTCCGAAGATCCTGATCATCTCGTCCGACACCGGCGGCGGGCATCGTTCCGCTGCCGCGGCGATCGTCGCGGGCGTGCAGAAGTTTTTTGAAGGCGAGTCGTACGCGGTCAGGGTCGTGCGCGCGGTTGAGGAGTCGCATCATCTCAGCGCCAAGTTAGTTCGTTTGTACAACTGGATTCTTCGCAATCGTCAGCACTGGATGAAATACTTTTACTGGTGCATGAACCGCGTCAGACCGGAGACGAGCCAGTTTTTTCATAAACGCTGTGTTCCTTACGTTGCCGATCTGTTTGAGCGCTGGTGTCCGCACATCGTGGTCAGCGTTCACCCGCTGACGCAGCATATTTTTGCGCGCGTGTTGAAGGAGTTGAATCTCGCGAGCCGGATTCCGCTCGTGTCCGTCGTGACTGATCCCTGTTACGGTTTTTGGAAAGGGTGGGCGTGCGACGCCGTCAGTCTTTACCTCGTTGCGAGCGATGACGCGCGCCGGCAATTGATCGATTACGGAGTTTCACCGGATCGAATCAAGATTTCAGGTTTGCCGGTGCATCCGAAGTTTGCCTATCCCGGTGAGGAAGCGGCCCAGGCCGCGCGACGTGCGCTTGGTCTCGATCCGGAGAAGTTTACGGTCTTTGTCAACGCGGGTTGGATCGGCGGCGGCAACATCCCGCAGATCTTCCGCGAACTCGTTCGCGGTGAACTCGACGTGCAGGCGATCTTTCTGGCCGGCAAGAATGAAGACTTGCGCGTGGCCGCGGAGTCGATCGCACTCGACGCGCCGTTTCCGATCAAGGTTATTGGTTACTCAGACGAGATCGAAAAGTTGATGAGCGCCGCAAACGTAATGATTTCAAAACTCGGCGGTCTCACGACCTTCGAAGCGTTCGCGTGTCGCGTGCCGATCATTGCGGATGTGATCACTGAGCCGATGCCGCAGGAGAAGGGAACTGCAAACCTCATCGCGCAACGCGGCGCCGGAGTGATGTTGAAACGTTCGATCGACGTCGTGCCGGTCGTACGCCGAATGATGGAAGACGAAGTGCACTATTCGCGAATGCGCGCCGCCACCGTCGGTTTGGCGAGTCCGAATGCCACGCGTCACATCGTCGAAGAGATTGCAGCGCTGATCCCGCAATCGGAGAAGCCAGTGCTCAGCGAAGTAGCCTCAGCCTGACGCGATCGATTTTCGAAAATATTCCTCCCGGTCCTTCAATTTACGCTTTAACTAAGAAACTGCTTCACCCTTGGCCAGTTTCGGTGTTACCCAGTGAACGAACAGCCTTGGATTCTCGGGATCAGCGCCTCGCATAACGGCTCCGCGTGTCTTTTGAAAGGCGATGAGATTGTCGTCGCGATCCAGGAGGAACGTCTTTCACGTTTCAAGCGACATCGCGTTCGCGGCGCCGGACCCTCACTCGCCGTGCCTTACTGTTTGAACTACGCGGGGATCGACCCGAGCGAGTTAAGCCTCGTCGTCCTCTGTATACAGGGTCGCGCCCAGGACAAAATTCACGACCTCTCGCTCGATCCTTTTCTGAACGTTCTATCGCACCGGATTCCGACGATCACGATTCCGCATCATTACGGGCATGCGGTGAGTGTGTTTGCGACTTCCGGCTTCGCCGAGTCGGCAATTCTTATCGTCGACGGCGCGGGTTCGCCCGTCGTCGATTTCACTGCTGACGAGCTAAAAGTTCTGAACGGAAACTCCGTCGATAGTTGGGAAACGATCTCTCTTTACTACGGTTCGGAAACGAATGTGGTGCCGCTCGAGAAACACGCAGTCGAACACGGCGCGTGGCTCGTGCCGCACGATCCGGCGATGCCTTCGTTTGGCAGTCTCGGAGGAATGTTTTCCGCGACGGCGCAACAGATATTTGGCGAGCCTGCGGAAGCCGGAAAGGTAATGGGCCTCGCGCCCTACGGAGAGATAATGTTTCCGAGTGAGGACTTTTTTGACGTCGAAAATGGACGTTTTCACTTCAAGGATACGGTGCCGCTCAGTTTTCCGCAGAACGATCGCTGGCCGAAGCGCCGGAACGAATACAAAGCTCTTGCGCGTTCGGTGCAGGCTGCACTTGAAGAGGCGTTGCTGTACCTGGTCCGGCATATTCGCGGACTGTGCCGGAGCGAGAATCTTTGTTATGCCGGCGGCGTGGCGCTGAACAGCGTTGCGAACGAAAGAATCTTACGCGAGTCAGGCTTTAACAACGTCTATATCATGCCGGCGGCGGAGGACAGTGGCACTGCGATCGGCGCTGCCTATCACGGTCTCTGGCAACTCACAAAACACAATTCACAGCGTCCATTACTCCACGACGCTCCCGGACGAACTTACTCGCCGGCGGACGTCTCGGCGGCGGTGGATAAAAATGCCGGCGTCCGCGTGGTTCGATCGGCAAACGTAATTTCCGATGCGGTGGAGTTGTTATGCGACGGAAAGATCATCGGTTGGTTTGACGGCGGATCCGAACTTGGCCCAAGAGCGCTCGGCCAGCGAAGCATCCTGTGTGATCCGCGTCGCCCTGACGGTAAAGACACGCTCAACGCGCGCGTCAAGATGCGTGAATCGTTTCGTCCGTTCGCACCGGCGGTTTTACTCGAGCAGGCGGCAAAGTGGTTCAACTTTGACGGTACGACGCACGAAAGCCCGTTTATGCTTCGCGTGGTTGAAGTGAAGTCTGAAAAGCAGGATGACGTACCGGCAATTGTTCACGTCGACGGCACCGGCCGTTTGCAAACATTGACGCGCGAGCACAACGGCAGGTTCTATGAGTTAGTCAAAGAGTTCAATGCAAAGACAGGTGTGCCAATGCTTCTCAACACCTCTTTCAATCGTATGGGACAACCAATAATCGAAACCCCGGGCGATGCGATCGAGTGTCTGCTCAACACCGGTCTTGATTGTTGTGTTTTCGAAGATAGAATTGTTTTCAAGGACTAACGCGAGATGCCCGAGCAGGATCCGGCAGCCCATTTCAACCTCTATCTCAACCGGAACTTTCTGGACCCGGAAACGTGCGCAAACATCAGGGCGGAAGCAGATTCATCACCCATCACACAGGCGCCCGTTTACATCGAGGGCTCGCCCGGCCTGATTCATGAAAATATTCGGAAAACAACCAGTTTTCATCCTTCCGACGAAACCGTCGCCGGCGTTCACGCTCGCTTGTTTCAACAAAAATCCCTGCTGGAAGAGCACTTTGGTCTGAGCCTCACCGATTGTGAAAGGCCGCAATTTCTGCGTTATCAAATCGGAGACTTTTTTGTTCGTCACCAGGATGGGAACACGAAGCAGCTCGATTTCGATCACCTGCGAATCCGCCGGATCTCGATCGTCGTGTTTTTGAATGACGGTTTTAGCGGCGGCGCGCTCACCTTTTACGACGATCCGAGCGTCGCTGGTCCGAGGACATTCGCTCTCGCAGGTGAGACGGGACTACTGGTGGCTTTTCGTGCCGACACGTTTCATGAAGTCGTGCCCATTACGAACGGCGAGCGATTCACCATCATCAGTTGGTTTAGATAGTCTCTAACGGAGAAGGTTCTCTCGCAAAGGCGCAAAGGCGCAAAGGCGCAAAGGCGCAAAGAAAGCCCTTAGAAACGCGGCAGCGCTGTGCGCCTTTGCGTCTTTGCGAGAGAGTATTACTCATTTTAGTTGACAGCCTACGCGATTAGCATTAACCTGCGGCGGTTCCCTCGCTTGTCATTTAACTCAGCCGGTCCAACGGTCCAACGATCGTGCCTCAACATTTTCACACTAACGAACTCACATATACATTGGGAGAATATCCATGAAATCAAAGCCTGAAGTGCGGCCCATTCCTGAAGTTGCACCAGAAATACGACCCATTCCTGAAGTAGCACCTGAGATTAGACCAATTCCCGAGGTTGCGCCGGAGATCAGACCGATCCCTGAAGTTGCTCCGGAAATATCCCCGGAGAAATCGCCGCGACCGGTTCCGGAGATCGCACCGGAAAAATCGCCGCGACCGATTCCCGAGGTCGCACCGCAGAAATCACCGCGACCAATTCCCGAGGTCGCGCCCGATCCGAAGAAACGCGGGAAGTACTAAATCTTCGAGGGACCGCGACTAATCAGTCGCAAACCTGGTGTGCGCGGTCCCTCCATGCTGCGCTTCTGAACTGAAGTGACAACTGATCACCTCAAACCGGTGGCACTCATCAGCATGCCGACTCTATCGGCGCGCTTTCCCTCATTCCAGCTCGCGTTACTCAAACCAACGCTGGAGCGAGAAGGGATTCCCGTGCAAACCTTCTCGCTTTTCATGTATTTCGGAACGTACGTCGGATGGCGGATCAACGAAACGCTCTCGGACGTCTATTCCAGCATGGTGGGCGAGTGGCTTTGGACCAAAGCCGCGTTTGGCGACTTTGCCGATGACGACGGTTACTTCAAGATCTATCGAGCCAACCTCGAAGCAGTTTGTCACAAGGCCGGTTGCTCGATGGACGATCTGCGCCGTCTGCGTGACATTGCCGCGCCTCAGTTCATAGAGTTTTGTCTCAACAGCGTTGACTGGAGTCGATTCGGCGTCATCGGGTTTTCGGTCGTGTTTCAGCAGACTCTCGCCAGCATTGCCCTCGCCCGAGCACTGAAACAGCGTTATCCCCACATCCCGATCATGATGGGCGGAGCCACGTTTGAAGACGATATCGCCGAAGAGATCATGAGGGGCGTGCCGGAAGTCGATTACATTCACTGTGGCGATGCTGACGAAACTTTGCCGAAAGCGATCCGCCGGTTGTACAGCGGTCAATCGATGGCAGGTATGCCGGGAATGATGTGGCGCGACGGGGACAAGGTCGCTTACGCCGGACGCGCCCCCAATCTCTCGGATATGAATAAGACTCCGGTGCCTGACTTTGACGAGTACTTTTACGCGCGCAAAGAGGGCGGCTATGACGGGTCCGCTCAGGCGCAGGGGGTTTTGCTGCCGATTGAAACCGCGCGCGGCTGTTGGTGGGGAGTAAAAAATCACTGCACTTTTTGTGGCTTGAATCGCGCGGGAATGGAATTCAGGTCCAAGCGAGTCGATAACGTCATTCAGCAGCTCGACGAACTCTCTCGCCGCTACGACATACTCGATTTCAACGCCATCGACAACATCATTGCCCCGGAATATATCGACGAGTTGTTTGGTCAACTCAGCCAGGCCAACACAGACATACGCATTCATTACGAAGTTCGGCCCAGCCTTTCGCGCACGCAACTCAAGCAGATGCGCAAAGGAGGGCTGTTCTCGATTCAGCCGGGTGTGGAGAGTTTCTCGACGCACATTCTCAAGCTCATGAGGAAGCACACAACCGGCGTGCGTAATCTGGAGTTGATCAAGTGGTCGACGTATTACGGCATCAATAATCTCTACAACATCCTCTTGCGATTTCCGGGTGAGACCCTCGAAGACTATCGCTCGCAGTGTGAAGTTATCTCAAAAATTCATCACTTGCAGGCGCCGTGGGCCATCGCCAAAGCACGCGCGGATCGCGGATCGCCGATGTATGAGGAGCCTGAAACACAATCGGTGACGCGCCTGGTTCCGTCTCCGTGTTACGACTATCTCTATCCAAAGGATCGATTCAACCTGAATCGCGTTTCATACTATTTCGAACACGAGATGGGCAATACGCTGGCTGACGATCAGTACAACGAGATCTTCGAGGCCGTGGATCTCTGGCAACTCCGCTGGAAGCAACGCCCGCAGCCGTATCTTCGTTATCGTAAAGCCTGGGCCACGATCCGGATTGAGGATGGACGCAATTGTTCGCCGCGCTCGACGACCTATTCGGATGAGTACGCGAATCTCTACGAGTATTGCGCCGACGCTCGGAGCCGGAAGGATATCTCGGCGAAGTTTGACGATGCTCCGTGGATCGATGAGGCGCTCGGGGAGTTTGTCGAACGAGATTTGATGGTCCATCTGGATAAGCGTTATCTCAGCCTCGCACTCCCGGAGAATCCTTACTTTTAGCCACAAAAATGCACAAAAATCACAAATGATCAGAACCGAGGCTGATAGCTGGTAGCTACGATTTGATGTTGCGCGCGGCTTTATCGACCACTCTTTCAGCTCTCCCGGAGAGCTTTCAATCGGCACGCGCCGAATTGCTCGGGATGCTCCAGCGGCAGGGGATTCTTTATCGCTCCGAGACGCAGCCGGTGCTCTCGCGTGACGGTACGTCTGCGCGCTGGATGCTCGATTCTCTTGCCGTCACACTCTCGCCCGTGGGTGCTCAACTAGCAGGCAGGTGCGTGCTCGAACTACTCAAGCGGTTCGATAGCCGGCAGATAGCCACGTATGGATTAACCGGCGTTCCGATTCTCCAGTCATGCATTCTTCAGGACAGTCGCTATCGTGGTCTATTGGTCCGCAAGGAGCGCAAGCAGCACGGTTCTTTGAAACTGATCGAAGGCCCGATCGATCCGAGTGAGCCCGTCGTCGTGATCGACGATTCGGTGAGTTCGGGCACGTGCATGAACGAGGCCACCGAGCGCCTGGAAGAGGCAGGGCTTCGCGTCGAGGGCAGCATTTGTCTCGTACGCTTCGGCTGGTACGGCGGTTACGCGTTGATGCAGGAACGCGGTTATCACATGGAAGCGGTGTATGACATCTGGGACGACTTCATCGCCCACATGGACGACGAGGAACCACCGCTCGCTAATCCTTCAAAATGGTTTCCGGCGTTTGAGTGGGACACGCGCCACGCGCCCGAGAAACTTCACCCGGCCCAACTCGCACGCCTCGTCGTTTCCGAATACTTGTCCTCAGGAAAGCTCTTGCGTCCACCTGAAACTCTGAACGCAAATTACGATTCGGCGGGCGGCGCGTGGGTCAGTATTCGATCGCGCGAGCATGTTCATCGACGCTACGCACGTGGCGGTTTCTGGCACTTCCCCAACGAGAAGTCATTATCGGCGGCGGACGACGTGGTGATGGCCTCTTTGAGCACTGCGGAGCAACTTCCGAAGGGTGAAGAAGGGTTAAAGATCGTCGATCAAAGTGCGTTTGCAGTCACGTTTTTCAATGCTCTCGAACGCTGCCATCCGGGTCAACTCGATAACGATCGTTACGGCATCGTGGTGCGGAGTTTGGAGCGACGCGAGAGAATGGGCGGCGCTTTGCCGCGTATGCCGGGCATTACAAACGAGTGGACCCAGTTTCAACACGCGCGGATGAAAAACGCGCAACTGGTCTCGTTTGAACCTTACGAGATCTATCGTCACGACGTTGTAAAAGTGATCGAGCCGGAAGCAGTCTGGCAACCGACCGGCGTTCCTGCTCCTGAAGAACTCCAGTGGCATAAGGATGAAAAAATCTGCGGCCGTATTGCCGAGCGGGCGCGCGATCTCGCGCTTGTTCAACTGCTGAATCGTTCGGAGACAACGTCGGGGCTCGCCGATGACCTGCTGCCAAAAAATGTCGAGTCGATCTACGTGACGATCTATATCGACGGGCGTTTGCGTGGCTGCATGGGCTCGGTCATCCGCAAGCTCGACGACGATTTGAAAAAAATAGTCGAGTCGGCGATTCGTGATGAACGGTTCGAGGAAAACAGGCCAACCAATCCCGATTCGATAGCGGTTACTGTATCGATGCTCTTTGATCCGCTCGAACTGGGTGAGTGTCCGGCGGAAGAAGTGGTCAGCTACTATCGTCACGGCGAGCAAACGTTGATGGTCTACCAGGGCGAGCAGCTCGGACTGCTGCTTCCATTTGTCGCTTCCTTCTGGAACCTCGATCGAGTGGGCTTCGCCAAAGCGGTCATCGAAAAGTCCGGATTGACGGAGCCGCCCTACTATTGGTGCCGGTTCGATTGCGCGACGTGGTTTGCCGGTAGCGCAGGCGTTTGGAAAACCATCGGAGGCTTTGCGCCACCACGCGACGATCTCCCGCCAGTCGAAGAACTGGTCCAACGTCACGGCAAACTACACCTGAACTACCTCCTCAAACATCTGCGTGACGACGGCACGTTTTATTCCGGTTATCAGCCGTTTCACAACCAGCTCTACGAGCATGTAGATCCGGCGAGACAAGCGCACGGCGCGTGGATACTCGCTCGCGCTTACAAAGCCTTCGGCGGTGACGATCTAAAGAACGCCGTCGACAAGATCGTTGACGCACTCCTGGCGCAAGTCGTTCACCAAAATGAAGACATCTGGTTACAACGCGACGACGAGGATTCCTCGGTCGCGGAAACCTCGTTTCTCCTGCTCGCGCTCAGCAACCTTTCAGAAGACGATCCGCGCCGTTCATTATCTAAAGATCTCGCCGCTACTTTATGGAGACGCATCGAGCTGCCTCATGGACGCATCGCCACGCATCGAAACGCCGCAGATCCCGCTTCAGATGGTTTTCAGGACTACTTCCCGGGCCAGGTACTGCTCGCGCTCGCCGTTGCGTGCGAACAAAACGTCTCCGAGATCGATGAAGAACGGCTGCGTCGAAGTTTTCAATACTACCGCCATCGCTTTCGCTACAAACGTCACTTCGGACAGGTTGCGTGGTTGATGCCGGCCTTCAGCAAATGGTGGCAGGTAACGGGCGAGTCGCACTTTTCGGATCTGGTTCTCGAGATCGGCGACTGGCTGCTGGGTTATCAACAGGATAAGACCGGCGCTTTCATCAACGACCATCAACCGGACACGCCCGGATACACGACCGCCGTTTATCTCGAAGGCATCGCCGCGGCCCTCCCGGTTGCGGCTGCCTCCGGGCATGAGTGCCGTTACCGCGAGTCGTTCGCGCGAGGCTCTCGGTTCCTCGATCAATTGATCATTCAGGAGCGAGACCAGGCGGTGCTTCCCAACCCCGATTGGGCTTTCGGCGGCCTGCGGCAGGGACTTTATTACAGCGAAGTGCGCACCGACTTCGTTCAACATTCCCTCTCGGCGATTCTTGAATACACTACCCACATTCGGCGGGCGAATTGACTGTCGCAGCCTTTTCACGATTTAATCAGCCCGCAATTAAACTGATCCCCTGTCTAATTTTAGGAGAAACATAGCTAAGTGAGTCTCTTGCTCGAGGGAAAGCGCGCGTTCATAACCGGAGGAACGCGTGGCATAGGTGCGGCACTTTGCGAAGTCTTCGCGCGCGAGGGTGCCGACGTGGCTTTCACATACAACTCGCGTGACGATCTCGCCGCTGATATGAGCAAGAAGATCGAAGCTCACGGGCGTCGGGCGTTCAACGCCAAAGTCTCGGTAGTCGATCGTATCGGGATGAAGAAACTGACGCGCGAGCTTGTCGAGAAGTGGGGCGGCGTCGACATTCTCGTCAACAACGCCGCCATCAATCGCGGCGACAACTTCGCTACTACAACCGATCGAGCGTGGGACGAAGTTATTCATACCAACGTCGATAGTCTGTTTGCAGTCACCAAGCCGATGTACAAGCAGATGATCCGGCAACGCAAAGGCATTATTCTCAACATCACTTCCATCGGCGCAATGCGCGCACTCCCCACCGCGGTACATTACGCGACTTCAAAAGCGGCGATGATCGGATTCACCAAGTGCCTGTCTCGCGAAGCGGCTACTTTTGGCGTGAGAGTAAACGCGATCGCGGCGGGAATATTCGATACCGATCTGGCTCAGGCACTTCCCGAACGATTGCTACAGATGCACGACTTCTGGACTTCGGCCGGACGGCTCGGACGACCGGAAGAACTCGCGGAATACGCGGCGTTCATGGTAAGTGAGCGGAACAGTTTTATGAACGGCGAAGTCGTGATTGTCGATGGTGGAGCGATTACTTAATCGGTCGCGTCTGTGGACTCGCTGGATTTGAGACGCCGTTCAAGTTCGCGAAGTGTTCGTTGCATCTCGCCTAAACGCCGAAACGCGGCGGTTGACCTCAACCAATCTCTATTATCAAACGCCGGAATTCCCGAGATCACTTTTCCTGCCGGGATATTGTGACTCGTCGCGCTCTTCGCGGTGAGGACGACGTCGTCGCCAATCGTCAAATGACCTGCCACGCCGGCCTGGCCCGCGAGAATCACGCGGCTGCCGATGTGCGAACTTCCTGCCAGACCAACCTGCGCGCACAGCAACGAATCTTCTCCAACCGTGCACGAATGACCAATCTGAACGAGATTGTCGAGTTTTGTGCCACGTCCGATACGGCTTTCGCCCACCGAGGCGCGATCGATGGTCGTAGCGGCGCCGATTTCAATGTCGTCTTCGATCACGACGCGGCCTGTTTGTGGAATCTTGAGCCAGCGCTTCTGCTCGTCTTTTGCGTAACCAAATCCGTCGCATCCGATCACGGAGTTGTTGTGAATGATCACTCGTTCGCCGATCGACGTGCGTTCGCGCAGTGCGACGCCCGAATGAATCACGGAGTCTCTTCCGATCGTGACGTCGTCGTAGACGGTCACGTTCGGATGAATCACGACGCCTTCGGCTACCTACACGTTTCGCCCAATGACCGCGCACGCGCCAATCGCGACGCCGGCCGCGATTTGCGCCGACGGATCAATCACTGCGGCTGGATGAATGAACGGCTCAACTCGGGGCTCGGGATAGAAGATCCGCAAAGCGCGCGTGTATGCGAGATAGGGATCTTTCACGCGCAGGATGGCGATCTCTTTTTCCGTTTGCACCTCTTCGCCGAGATAGATGGCCGAAGCACGAGTCGTGTTAACACGCGGCGTGTAGCGTGGATTGGCCAGGAACGTCACGTGTCCCTCGCTGGCTTCGTCGAGACCGGCAGCGCCGGTGATCTCAATATCATCGTATCCTTCGACACGCGCCCAGTTAGCTTGGCAAGTTCTGAAAGTTTCATGGCGCGGAGTTTAGTTTTTCCCTCGCCAAGGCGCAAAGGCGCAAAGACAGCAGCAAATTCTTCTTTGCGTCTTTGCGCCTTGGCGAGGAAACTCTTTGCTTTCACATGATCGAAACCGGATCGATCTCGAGATTGATCGATCGCAGATTCACCCCGCTTTTAGCCAGCGCCGCATCCGCAACTTCTCGAAGCTGCTTCCGGCTCCGCGATTTAATCAGTAGTTGAAAACGATGCTCGCCCTTGAGTCTCGCGAGCGGCGCAGGCGCTGGACCAAGTATGCGGCACTTTCGATCCGTATTCGCAAGATCGAGCTGCTTGCGAAGTTCGAGACTATCGGTGCGCACTTTCCCAAGATCCGGGCCATGGACCAGTAAACTCGCAAGCGCTACAAACGGCGGATACGAATGGTTTTGCCGGTAGCGAAGTTCTTCGTCGTAAAACCCCTCATAGTCTTGCGCGCACGCATGCCGGAGAGCGTAGTGATACGGATGATATGTCTGAATCAAGACTCTGCCCGGGCGATCGCCGCGACCCGCGCGTCCGGCGACTTGAGTGATGAGTTGAAACGTTCTTTCCGCTGAGCGGAAATCCGGCAGCGCCAGACCGGCATCAACTGAGACCACTCCAACCAGCGTCACATTCGGAAAGTCGTGACCCTTTGCCAGCATCTGCGTACCGACAAGCGTATCGATCCGTCCCGCGCTGAAGTCGGCGAGTGATTGCTCGAAGAGCTTTACGCCGCGCGGTCGTGTCGCGATCTATGCGAGCGACGCGCAGGGCAGGGAACAACAGTTTCAGCATTTCTTCGAGCTGCTCGGTGCCCTCGCCGACGTAGTAGATGTATTTCTTCCCACAGGAAGGACAAACACGCGGCACTGCTTCACGATGATTGCAGTAATGACAGACGATCACACGCTCGCTGCGATGATAAGTCAGCGTCACATCGCAATTCGGACATTGCATCGTTTCACCGCATGAACGGCAAAGAATAAAGCTCGAATAACCGCGCCGGTTGAGCAGGATGATCGACTGTTCGCGCCGCTCGTGAGTTTCTCTGAATTGCTTCGAGCAGTTCATCCGAAAACACGCGCGGTTTTCCGTGCCGTACAAACACGTTTCGCATGTCGACGATCTTCGCGGTGGCCATCGGACGCGCGGCGATTCGTTCCGGCAAAGTCAGAAGTTGATACTTCCCCTTACGCGCGTTGTGAAACGATTCAAGCGACGGCGTCGCCGAACCAAGCACAACTGTCGCCGACTCTTTTTGCGCGCGCACGATAGCGACGTCGCGAGCGTTGTAATAAGGCGATTCCTGTTGCCTGTAGGATGATTCGTGTTCCTCGTCGACAACGATCAGCCCGAGCTTCTGTGCAGGAGCAAACACGGCCGAGCGTGTTCCGATCACGACGCGAGCCTCGCCATTTTTCACTCGCGTCCACTCGTCAAATCGCTCGCCTTTCTGAAGCGACGAATGAAAAATCGCAACCCGATCGCCAAAGCGAACTCGCAACTGGCGTGAGAAGACTGGAGTCAAGCGCTATTTCCGGCACGAGCATCATCGCGGAACGACCGAGATTGAGCGCCTTCTGCATGGCACGCATGTAAATCTCAGTTTTGCCGCTGCCGGTTACGCCATGGAGCAGAAAAGCCGAATACGCTTGCGGAGTTCATCTGTTGTTCGATCTGTTTAAGCACTGACGCTTGGCGCCGGTCAGCGTGTGATCTTCCGACTTCACGTCGAGACTCTGGCTCAGCGGATCGCGACGAACGGCTTCGTCGTAGATTTCGACGAGCGCTTTCTTTTCGAGTGACGAAACTGTCGAGGCGCTGGCGTTCGCGGTTTGAATCAACGACTGCAACGACAGTGGGCCCATTGTTTTCAAGCGTAGAGATCACGCGGCGCTGCGCCTCGGTTAGCTTTTGTTCGGCTTGAATCAAGCAGTCGAACGAAGCGACGGAGTTTTGGTTTTGCAAACGAAGCCGCTTACTGCGAGGGAGTCATGCCTGGAGGCAAAGCTGCTTTGATGACTTCGCCGAGCGGGCAGGCGTAATAATCGGCGACCCAGCGCGCGAGTTGCAGGATCTCAGGACTGCAAACCGGAGCGGTAGTCAACCAGGCTGTGTGCGTCCTTGATGTCTACGTCGCGATGATGATCTTCCGGAAGCTCGTCGAGAAGCGCGACGATATAGCCAGTGACGAGATTTCGTCCGAGTGGGACGACCAAACGAGCGCCGACTTGCGCGTGTGCACTCTGTTCAGGAGTGAGTCTGTAAGTGAATGTTTGAAAGACGTGAAGAGGAACTGCGACTTCAGCGTACGGGTCACGCGCACAAGTTATCGCAAAAGCATTTCCTCGCAAGAGGCGCCAAGGCGCAAAGTGCACAGTTATCAGCATTCTTTGCGTCTTTGCGACTAACGGTGAAGATTTCTTAGTGCTGTCGAGGTAGTCGCGGACCATTTTCAAATCTTCCCACGTCTCGCGTTTCTTCGAAGGATCGCGGAGCAGGTAAGCAGGATGAAATGTCGGCATCACTTTGATGCCTTTGTAATCCTGAAAACGCCCGCGCAGTCTCGTGATGCCTTCACGCGTATCCAGAAGATTCTTCATCGCCGTATTGCCGAGCACGACGATTACTTCCGGTTGCACGACCGCAATTTCGCGCAGTAGAAACGGTTTACAGGTCGACGGCTTCTTCAGTGGTCGGCGCGCCTGATTGCCCGGCGGCCGGCAGCGATTTACGTTGCCGATCAAAACTTCTTCTCGTTTCAAACCGATCGCTTCGATGATCTTCGTGAGCAACTGTCCCGCGCGCCCGACAAACGGACGTGCCTGCGCATCTTCGTCGGCGCCGGGAGCTTCGCCGACAAACATCAAGCGTGCTTTTCTATTTCCTTCGGTATGGACCACGTGCGTGCGCTCGCTGATGCAGGGGGCAGCGTGTGCAGTCTCCGATCTCGGCATGGATCTGTTCGAAAGTTTCGGTTGATGGCGTCAGTTTTGCCGGCGCCGGCGCAAGATCTTCGAATAGTGACGAGAAGGCGCTTTTGTTGGCGTCATCGGCACTGGCTGTGACAGGTAACGGCGTCACAGGCATCGGCGCGGCTGTTGGGGCGAATGCCCTCGACTCCCAAAACCCGCAGGTGCTCGAGTTGTTTTTTTGTATCGGCTGAGAAGCTTTGAGTAGTTCCGTGGGGAGCGGATTTCATAGGTTTTCTTGTACAGGATTACAGGATTTACATGTCAATCCTGAAATCCTGTAATCTGATCAGACAGTCCGAAGCCGCACTATAACATCGAGAATTCGATCTGCTGCTTCACTTTTCGACATCACCGGCAATTCGACAGGATCATGCGTCTTTCGTGATGATCGTGATCGCATTCGTGCTGAATCGAAACCCGAACCTTCACGCGTAACATCATTCGCGATCGATCGCATCGAGCTTTTTACTGCGCAGTTTTACACGTGCGTTATCGAGCACGTTTTCAGTTTCAGCCGCAAATCCGATCACCAGCATTCCATTCGTACGCGCTGCAGCAACTTGCGACAGGACGTCCGGAGTTCGTTCGAGAGTTAACGTCAGCGAGTCTTCCGACTTCTTGATCTTCTGATCGGCGCGTTGCGCCGGACGATAATCAGCAATCGCCGCCGCGCCAATAAAGACCGACGCGTTTGCACGTTCTCGCTTGCAACAGCCTGCGACATATCTTCCGCTGACAATGTCTCGCACGATCCTGACGCCCGACGGAGGCGCCACAGTCGTAATTCCTGCGACGACCGTCACTTCACCACCACGCTTCAACGCCGCCTCGGCAAGCGCAAAACCCATTCTTCCCGAAGATCGGTTCGAGATGAAATCGCACCGGATCGATCTCTTCGCGAGTGGCGCCGACTGTTATCAGAAATCGCTCACCGCGTCAGATCCTTTGTCCGCTGTCGCGATCCGGAAAGATCTCAAGTGCGGCAGCGACAATGCGTTCCGGTTCACTCAGCCGCCCTGGTCCAATCGTGCCGCAGGCCATCTCGCCGGCATCCGGCTCGACGATGTAAACGCCGTCTGCTCGAAGTTGCTCCAGGTTGCGTTGCGTCGCCGGATGTTCCCACATCGTCGTGTTCATCGCCGGAGCAATGAGCACGGGCGCTGTAGCAGGCCAGGTAAGTCGAAGTGAGAAAATCGTCGGCAACTCCATTCGCAAATTTCGCGATGATGTTGGCTGTCGCGGGCGCGACGATCAGCAAGATCGGCGGTCTGCGAGAAATGTGATGTGCGCGATCGGATCGGGATTGTCAGGCGCATAGTCATCGACAACGACGTGACTTCCGGAAAGTGCGCGAAACGTCAGTGGCTGCACAAACTCACACGCCCTTTTCGTCATCGCCACTCTGACCGCGCAGCCTGCTTTCTGCAGTCCGCGCAGCACTTCGACGGCCTTGTAAGCTGCGATTCCACCGCAGACACCGAGCGCGATGTTCGGATTTGGCTGAGTGAATTTGAAGAATCAGAAGAAGGCATTGCCGCTTAACGGAAAACGAAGATCAATGTAACATTGCCGAAAGACGGGTGCAATTTAGTGAGTTCGAAGTGCTGATATAATCCGGCGCCATCAATAGAAAAACAGGATTGCCTCCCGCCAGGAGCAAAGCCATGGCAACTCTCAAGGGAAGATTCTCCGCTTTTCTATTGGTAGCTTTCTTCGGGCTCACGTCTGTCCACGCCACTCAAACTCCTCACGTACTCAGACGAAGAATTTGGTCCAGTGGTCCGTGCCTACCTTGGATACCTGCGGAACGAGCAGGAAGTGGTGGACGATCGGGCCAGCCGGCGGGAAGTGAGTGCGAGTTATTATCGTCACAATTCCAACCGAATAAAAGCTTTGCGCCAAATGGCGATACGCCTGGCGCGCGAGACTCACAACGACTATCTGCCGGAGTTGGAGGCGGTTTCCGCGCGACGAAATGAGCCTGCTTTTCGGCTCACAGCCCGCCGCAGCCGGCCGATTGAAGGTCGGTGAAGTGCTCAGAAACACGTTCCGTTTCCTGGGGGCGGTCCGGTGCTGGTGAGACTTTTTACCTTTTTGCCCGGCTCGATCCTTACGAACAGGCCGAGCTGACGGAGAAATCGTCCGCCATTCGAACGACCTTAAGAGTCTCCCTGCGTGACACTCCGTCGCCGCCCTGTCACCGATTCGCAGGCGGCGATGGTCCCGCCTACAGACCATTGGGCCTGACACAGTTTTGTGGCAAAGTTAAGCCAAATGATTGTTGACACAGGGCTTGTATTAGTGTAATAAATCCCAAGTGTTAGTGGCCTAGAGGCCATAAATCCCAAGCATTACCGGGCTTTGCACAGGTTGCTAACCAACCTTATTGTTTTTCCCACGACTGTTCGGCCGTCGCGGTACGCAATTAAGACCTTTGTGTTTCACTATACGGGAGGAAAGTTAATGATCAGCAAAACTTGGAGCCGCAAGTCCATCGCGACTGCTGTGGCGGTTGCCGTTTTGAGTGTTTACTCAATGGTGGTATTGGCCGCGCCAGGCGCCAAGGCGTCAGGCGAGTTGTCGGTTTCCGGGCAAGTTACAGTGAACGGCCAAAAAGTGATTTCCGGTGGCACGGTGTTCTCCGATTCAACGATTAGCACCGCGGCTCAAAGCAGCGCTTCAGTGAGCATCAGCAAGGTTGGTCGAGTTGAACTCGCACCGAACAGCAATCTTCGCCTCAGTTTCGCGGAGAACAGCATCACGGCAATGCTCGAGACCGGTAGTGCTCAGGTATCAACGTTGGCCGGAACAACAGTTAACCTGACTACCAAAGACGGTACGGTTGTTGTCGACGGAACCCAGGCGACCACTTTTACTGTCAGCGCTTCACGTGGACGCACTTCAGTTGCGACTTTGTCAGGCGTTGCGCAGTTCAAAGCCGGTGGCAGCGTCAAGCAAGTTGCCGCTGGCGAGAGTGCAACCGCTGGAGTCCCGAATCCGCAGACCGATGACGATGATGATGATATGAGTGGTGGCGCATTGGCCGTGTTGCTGCTGGCCGTCGGTGGCGCAGTGGCAGGTGTTCTTTATGCCGCGCTCCACAACAACGACCTTAACTTCGGCGGCAGCATTACCGTAGTCAGCCCGACTAAGTAAGTTCGTAACGTCCTTCGGCTTGAGTAAAAACACTGTGGCACTGGTAACCAGCGCTGCGGTCAGCCAAATTGACCTTGCGGGTCACGCGAATTCAAGCGCGTGGCCCGCAAGGTTTTGATTGTGAGAAGAGAGCATTTGCCATTTGTCATTTGCCATTTTTCATTTGTCATTTAAGAAGCGAAATGCGTTTTTCAAAAATGACAAATGACAAATGGAAAATGACAAATGGAAAATGATTGGTTCATATCAGGAAAATTGCTAAATGCATATTGCTGTAATTGGTACCGGTTATGTAGGACTTGTAACCGGAGCATGTTTTGCCGAGTTTGGTGTCGACGTCACTTGCGTCGACGTTGATGAAGACAAGATCGAGCGGCTGCTCAAAGGAGTAATGCCGATTTACGAACCCGGCCTCGAACAACTCGTCTCCAAGAACACTCAAGCGGGACGCCTCAGATTCACCACCGACGTTCAACAAGCCGTCGAACAGGCCCTCGTTATATTTCTTGCCGTAGGCACTCCTCCAAAGCCGGACGGATCTCCGGATCTGAGTTTCGTCGAAGCGGCAGCATTATCCATTGCCGACTACATGAACGGCTACAAGGTCATCGTCACAAAATCGACGGTGCCGATCGGCACCGGCGAACACATTCGAAAGCTGATCACCGAGCGAAAGAAAACGCGCGCAAACTTCGGCGTCGTTTCAAATCCCGAATTTCTGCGAGAAGGCGCCGCGATAAACGACTTCATGCGTCCGGATCGCGTTGTGATCGGCAGTCGCGACGAAGAAGCGATCGCGATCATGAAGGATCTCTATCGTCCGCTCTACCTGATCGAAGCGCCGTTTGTGATTACTTCGCTCGAAGCCGCCGAGCTAACCAAATACGCCGCCAATGCTTTTCTGGCGACGAAGGTTTCCTTCATCAACGAAATCGCGAACCTCTGCGACAAGATCGGTTGCGACGTGCACGACGTGGCGCGCGCGATCGGGATGGACAAGCGAATCGGAAGTAAGTTTCTTCATCCTGGTCCAGGTTTCGGCGGTTCCTGTTTTCCCAAAGACACGAGAGCGTTGTCTTCAGTCGCGCGGCAATTATGATTCAGCATCATCTGATCGTCGATGCGGTGATCGAAGTGAATCAGCGACAAGGCCAGGAGATGCTTGACCAAGATCAAGAAACTGGTTGGCCCACTCAAGGGAAAAACCGTCGCCGTGCTTAGGTCTCGCTTTCAAACCGGAAACTGACGACATGCGCGAGGCTCCGGCGGTCGGAATCATTCGCAGCCTGCTCGAGGACGGCGCGAAGGTGCGTGCGTACGATCCGGTGGCGAAGTCGGAAGCGATGAAGTTGCTGCCCGACGATTATGTATGCTGACGATGAGTACGCGGCGGTGAAAGGCGCGGACGCGCTTGTTTTCGTTACCGAGTGGAACCAGTTTCGCGCGCTTGACCTGAAGCGAATTCGCGACTTGATGAAGACTCCCAAAGTCGCCGATCTGCGAAACATCTACGATCCGGAAGACATGCGAGAACTGGGTTTCGAATACGTGGGCGTGGGCAGGTAAACCAAAGCGGATGCCACTTACAGGAATAGCTTTGGTAACAGGAGGCGCCGGTTTTATCGGCTCGCACATCGCTTCCGCACTTCATCGCCGATGGCGCGCGTGTTCGCGTGCTCGACGATCTCTCAACGGGACATCGCGAAAACATCGATGAGATCGGCGGCGACGTCGATTTCATTCAAGGCAGCGTGGCGGATGAGGAAGCTTCTCGGCAAAGCGCTCGAAGGTGTCGAAGTAGTTTTTCACGAAGCGGCGATTCCTTCCGTGCCGCGCTCGGTTGAAGCGCCGCGACAAACGCACATCGCATCGGTTGACGGAACGTTTTCTTTACTCCTCGCGGCGCGCGACAAAGGCGTAAGACGCGTGGTCTATGCGGCATCGAGTTCGGCGTACGGCGATCAGCCGACGCTGCCAAAGTCTGAACAGATGCTGCCCGATCCGTTGTCGCCTTATGCGGTTGCAAAGCTGGTGGGTGAGTATTACTGCCAGGTGTTCACGCGTGTTTATGGTTTGGAGACAGTGTCACTGCGCTACTTCAACGTCTTTGGACCACGGCAGGATCCTGGTTCGCAGTATTCAGGCGTGGTTTCGCGTTTTATCAGCGCGTTGCTGTCAGGTGAGCGCCCGGTGATTTATGGAGACGGCGAACAGTCGCGCGACTTTACTTACATCGACAACGTTGTCGCAGCGAATCTCAACGCCGCGTACAGCGAGAGATGCGTCGGGAAAGGTCATCAACGTTGCGAACGGCGAGCGGATCACGTTGAACCAACTGCTGGCGGAGTTGAAGGAGTTGACGGGAAAGCAGGACGTTACAGCTGAGTATCTCGAGCCGCGCGTAGGTGACGTGCGCCACAGTCTCGCGGATATCTCAATGGCGCGTGAGCTTCTCGGGTACGAATCAAAAGTCGATCTCAGGGAAGGCCTGCAACGCACGATCGACTGGTGGAAGTCGAGCCGCTTTGCAGCTCGTGAGCACAAAGTGGACCCGACGCTACCGAGTTACTGTTACTGAGTCTCATCTACTGAAGTCAGAACTGTAACGCGGTAGCGTCGGGTTGACATTTAAGGCTATCGTCCTTCAAAAAGCTTCTTCAGACTCTCAACAAACGGTGGCTCTCGCCACACCTTTATCAGTAATGATCGCCGTGATGAATTCATTCGGAGTGACGTCAAACGCCGGATTGTGAACGTTCAACGCCTTCAGGCGCGAGTTGATGTTCGCGAATGTGCGTTACTTCCATCGAGTCACGCTCTTCGATCGGAATCTGTTCTCCCGAAGCAAGCGAAAGATCGAGCGTAGTTAATGGCGCTGCAACATAAAACGGCATGCCGTGTTCGCGCGCCAGGACCGCAACCATGTAAGTTCCGATCTTGTTTGCCGTATCGCCATTCGCCGCGATGCGATCCGCGCCAACCACAACCGCGTCAACCTTGCCACTCTTCATAACGTGGCCGGCCATGTTATCTGTAATGACGGTTACCGGAATGTCGTCTTTCGCGAGCTCCCAGGCCGTGAGTCTGAAGCCTTGCAGGTAAGGCCTCGTCTCGTCTGCGATGACGGCGACTCTCTTTCCCGCATCACGAGCTCCGCGGATGACGCCGAGTGCTGTGCCGTAGTCTCCGGCCGTAGCTAACGCGCCGGCGTTGCAGTGTGTGAGCACCGTTGCGCCATCTGGAATTAGTGGTTCACCGTGATGTCCGATCGCGCGATTCGCGGTGAGGTCTTCTTCGATAAATCGCGAGTGCTTCGGCAACTAAGACTTTCTTGACTTCTTCGACATCGTTGAGGTGTTTGTTTCGCTGGAACGTATCGCGCATTCTCTCGATGGCCCAGAAGAGATTCACCGCAGTTGGACGAGTCTTGCCCATCACGTCGCAGATGTATTGCAGATCGTCTTCGAGATCGGCAACGGAAGTTCCCACTGACTGGCTGGCGCCGAGTGCGATCCCCATTGCGGCCGCGATTCCGATCGCCGGCGCGCCGCGAATCACCATCTTCTTGATCGCTTCCGCTACCTCATCGTATGAACGCAACATCAGGTAGGTTTCTTCAGACGGCAGCAGGCGTTGATCCAGCATGCGTATGCCATCTTTGGTCCACTCGACAGTTTTGATCATGGTCGAGGTAATCTTACTTGGAAGCTTCACGAACTTTCGCAAGCGTCAACAAAGCACAGAATACAAGACTAAGACAGTCTTGCGCTTGTTTGACTGCTTACCTGGTGTATAGTGTCCGCCCGTTTTCGACGGTCTTTTAAATCAAGCGTCTGGGTGCCCCGAGTCGGGGAGAATAGGGAAGCGGGTGTGAATCCCGCGCGGTCGCGCCACTGTGATGAGAAACTTCGTTTCTCTAAGCCAGGAGACCTGCCCAGGACGCTTTGCAGCCTTCTCAACACTCGCGCAAAGGTGTTCGGGCTTCTTGTTATCGCATCTTCAAAATCAAAGAAATCTCCTGGCTTGCAGTCGTTGCTCTGCCTGATTCTGCTTTCTGCCTGCGCTAATTCACCGAAACCTTCCCACACTGAAACTCGCACGAGAATCACCGACGATGCTGGACGACGTGTCAGTCTGCCTGCGCGGGTCGATCGAGTTATCTCGCTCGCGCCAAACCTGACGGAAATCGTTTTTGCAGTCGGCGCCGGCGATCGACTGGTCGGACGCACGAGTTATTGTGACTATCCCGGCTGAAGCAAAAGCGGTCGCTGAAGTTGGCGACACGCTCCATCCAAGTCTCGAGCGAATAATCGCTTTGCAACCGCAAGTGGTCCTGATCTCGACGGCTTCGCAACTCGAAGTATTCACCCAACAACTTCAAAGCCAGAACATCGCCGTCTTCGTCACCGATCCGCACGATCTCGACGGAGTCTTTCGATCGATCGAACAGATCGGCGAAATCCTGGACCAGAAGGAACAGGCAACACTCCTCGTGCAGAAGCTGCGCGAGCGAGCGCGCGCAGTCGAAGAAGCTGTCAAAGCAGAAGACCGCCGGTGCGGGTCTTTTATCAACTCTCGGCGGAGCCACTTTACACCGCCGGTCACGATGCGTTTGTTACCGATCTTATGCGGCGCGCTGGTGCGATTTCCGTCACTGCCGACGTTCCAGGCGCATGGCCCAAGTACAGCAACGAATCTGCTTTAGCTGCCAGACCCGAAGCAATCATCCTGCCCACCGGCGGATCGATGGGCGCCGGGAATTCGACAGTCACTGAAGCGCTGCGCCAATCGCCCGCGGCACTTGCAAGGGCGCGTTTATAAGATCAACGACGATCATCTCGCGCGACCTGGTCCAAGGGCGGTGGATGGGCTCGAAGCAATGGCCCGAGCACTTCATCCTGAAGCATTCAAGCAATGACCAGCACCGCATCCGACATCGTTGCCTCGCCGGCACGACAGAATCGTGTCACGCTGCGGAAGACTGTGGTCTCTTGTCTGGCTTTGGCGGTCGCGCTGTTGCTTGCGATCGTCTTGATGTCGTTGATTGGAAGTGAACAACTGCCGGCTGAGTGCTTCGCTTGTGCGCACTTGCTTCTTTCGGCACTAGTTCGTGCGGATTGACTCGAGACCAGTTCGACATTCTGTTTCAGATTCGTTTGCCGAGAATTCTTCTCGCGGCCGCGGTGGGTGGTTCACTCGCAACCGCCGGCGCGGGCTATCAGGCGTTGCTGCGAAACCCACTCGCCGAGCCTTATTTACTCGGCATTTCAAACGGCGCTGCGGTGGGAACGATGATCGCGCTCGATGTTTTTCGGCGCGAACGAATGGACTCGCCCGTTGCTGGCATTTACCGGAGCCCTGCTCGCGACGCTCGCTGTTTATCGACTGGCTCGCGGGCGTGCAGGCGCAACGCCGGAACGCTTGATACTCGCCGGCGTGATCGTCACGACGTTTCTTTCGTCGGTGATCGTCTTTGTAACTACGTTGATGGATGCGACGCGAATTCGTTCGTTCACTTTTTGGCTGCTCGGCGATCTTTCGGGATCGAGCAAGGCGCTGCTGCCTGTCGCGATCACGATCGCGGTCGCGGGCGCGCTGGCGCTCACGCTCAATGCGCGTTCGCTGAATTTGTTGATGCTTGGCGAGCGTGATGCATTCGATCTGGGAGTTGAAGTTGGGCGGGTGAGAGTGGTGGTTTTTCTCGTTGCGAGTTTGCTGGTGGGGAGTTCGGTGGCGGCGAGCGGATCGGTGGGATATGTCGGCCTCGTGGTGCCGCATCTCGCGAGGCTTTCACTCGGAAGCGACAACCGGATCAGCATTCCGGCCGCTGCGCTTGGCGGCGCGCTCTTTGTGATCGTCGCTGACACAGTGGCGCGCACGATCATTGCGCCAAGAGAACTGCCGGTCGGCGCGATCACTGCGCTCATCGGCGCGCCGTTGTTTATTTATCTTTTGAAGAGAGCTTAGAGATTCTCTGTGCAACCTCTGTGATCTTGTGTCTCTGTGGTTAATTTTCACCACAGAGACACAGAAATCACAGGGTTGACGGAAACCAGAGGAGACTCTGTGCTTGAAGCACGTGATTTGACTGTCAGTTACGACCATCGCATCGCGGTGGCTAACGTCACCTGACTCTCAAGGCCGGCGAGATCACGGCGATCATCGGGCCGAATGGCGCAGGGAAATCGACTCTGCTGCGCACTTTGAATGGTCAAATCAACCATCGTCAGGCGCGATTCTGCTGGACGGGCAACCGCTCGAACGTCTCAACCGAAGAAGCATATCGAGACGTATTGCCGTGGTGGCCCAGGAAGCGGAGCTTAGATTTCCCGTCACCGTGCTCGAGTTTGTGCTGGGTGGCCGCTTTGCATGGGCCACTAACGCCGGCTGGGGTTGGGAAACAGAACGCGATCTTCAAGTGGCCGAAGCAGTGTTGCAGGAGACCGAGTTGAGCGAGTTGAGTGGCTCGCTTGATGAATGAGTTGTCAGGTGGCGAGAGACAACGAGCTTTGATGGCGCGCGCACTTGCGACGGAAGCGCCAATCCTTCTGCTTGATGAACCGACTGCGAATCTCGATCTTTCGCATCAGGCGACGTTGCTGGCTCTCGTCAGAAATCGTTGTGACCGGCATCAGGCTGCGGCGCTCGTTGTTACTCACGACATCAATCTCGCGTCGCAGTTTGCCGACAACATTCTATCTGATGAAACAGGGAAAGACCGTTCATTCGGGAAGACCGGAGGAGGTTCTTAAACCGGAAATACTCGAGGAAGTTTTCGAAGTAAAAGTTTTGGTTGATGCTCATCCGGTTACGGGTGGGCCACGCGTCACGCCGGTACACGCAACGTACCGGCACAATTGAAAACCACGAGCGACGTGCAACAGGGAAGGCGGTGAAAAGCCGCCACTGCCCGCGCAACTGTAAGCAGTAACGAGGCTCTTCAACGTTTTAGTCACTGGGAGATTCCCGGGAAGGCGAGGGGCTGAGGCGATTCGAAACGAATCATAACTGCGAGTCAGGAAACCTCTGCATCGCTCATTTCAGCTCGCACTGCGACGGGCAGGAGAAGCTAACATGAATAAGAGATTAAGAGTCTGGCGAATAATTTTCGCCCTGACGTCGGTTTTTGGACAAACGTCTTTGCTCAAGGCCGGAGGAATAAAAGGGACCGTCACTGACGAGAACGGCGCGAAGATCGCCGGGGCGCAAGTCGTCCTAAGCTCGAGCACCGGCATTCAACTCAACACCTCCACAGATCAAGCCGGAACCTTTGAATACAACAATCTCAAGATCAGGATCTTATTTCATCGAAGTCAAAGCTAACGGATTTTCAGTCTTCACTTCTGAAGAGATCGAATTCAACCGCGGCGAAAACAAAGACGTCGCGGTCCAACTCAAGATCGCTGCCATCAACGCCAGCGTCGTGGTCACCGCAACCGGCACTGCCCAACGCGCCGACGAAGTCTCGAAAGGTCGTCTCGACAATCGATTCCCAGGAGATCGAAGCCAAACATGAACTGACTTTGACGGAAGCGCTTGCGCGGAACTCCCGGCGTGCGCGTGCAACAACAGGGATCGCCAGGAGCGCTAACGACGTTGCGACTTCGAGGACAACGAAACTTCGACACGGCGCTTCTGCTCGACGGTCTTCGCGTGCGAGACGCGGGCGACATCAACGGATCCGCGCTTTCGCTGATGTCGGATCTCGTGCCAGTTGCTCTCGATCGAGTCGAAGTTTTGCGAGGCGCAGGCTCATCGATCTACGGCACACACGCCATCGGCGGCGTCGTCAACATGATTCCCGAAGTTGGTTCATCCGGTTTTCACCTCAACGCCGGATTTGATGGCGGCAGCCTCGCGACTTACCGCGAACGCCTGCAAGCTTCAGGCGGCGGACGAACTGTGTCGGATTCGAGATCGGCGTGAATCGTCTAGACGTGCGCAACGGAATTGATGGCGACGATGCGTACGGAAACACTGGGTTCGCGGGTCGTTTACAGTTCAATCCGACGCCTTCAATCACTATCGCCGGCAAATCTCTACGGCAACATTGCAAATGCTCGCGTCAACGATAGTCCGTTTGCTTTGCCCGCGGCGTTCGGCACGACTCAGCCTTTCCCGGATGCAGTTGCAGGAGTCACTTTTCAACCAGACTTCAATAATCCGGACCAGGGACGTCGCAACCGTTTGCTGGTGGGCTCAGGAAGGTTCTCGCAAATCGTCACTGACACGGTGTCGTATTCAGTCGCTTACCAGCGAGTTTCGAGTAACAGGCGCAACTACAATGGCCCGGCAGTCGATCCGAGGTTTGCGTCGTTCGTGCCGTTTGGCGATTTCGAATTTCTCAACGTCAATCGTGGCAACATCGACACGGTCGATGGCCGCGTGAACTTCAGGTTTTCGAGATCCAACCTGCTTACTGCGGGTTTTGAATTCGAGCGTGAATCGTTGTTTCAGAGTTCGCAACCTTCATTCACTACGTTCAATAACACAACCGATCGGCAGCGCACGTTTGCAGTCTTTGGACAGGACCAGTTGTCGTTGTTCGACGATCGTCTGCGGTTGTCGCTCGGCGTGCGTGGCCAGTGGTACCGGATCAGAAGCGCGGATCGACCGGGCTTTCTGCAGGGACGAGAAGCCGAGAGTTCGGTCACCGGCGATGGAGCGATCGCTTACTTCATCCGCAGCAGTGGCACAAAGTTGAGAGCACACGTCGGCAATGGCTTTCGTGCGCCGTCGCTGTTTGAGCGATTTGGAGAGGGAACTTTTGGATCCGCCGGCGTGGTGCGGTTTGGCGATCCGACGCTGCGAGCAGAGCAGTCGATCAGTGTCGACGGAGGTTTCGATCAGCGACTGGCAAATGACGACGTGTTGTTTGGCGCTACGTATTTTTACACGCAGACTTCAACGAGCGATTGCATTTACTGGCTTCGCGGTCGATCCGCTTGGCCTCGGTCGTTTCAGCGGTTTTGAAAACCGGCCCGGCGGGCTTTCGCGCGGGGTCGAGACTTACTTCAACACGTCGCCCGTGAAAGGAATGGAGCTGCGACGCCTCTTACACCTTCACCAACAGCGATCGTGCGTTACCGGCGCAGGGACTTCAGCCTGAGTACGTGATCCCGAAGCACCTGTTTGGCTTGACGCTGAGCCAGAGATATCGAGCGTTGCTGTTCAGTTTTGATCTAAATCGGACCGGCTCGTATCTCGCGCCTGTCTTCGAAAACAACTTTCCGTTTCGCATGGCTGAGCTGACGTTTGACGGATACACGAAAGGGAGATGTGTTTGTGAGTTACGAGAGACGACAGACGGAGCGAGTGACGTTGGTGTTATTTGGTGGCGTTGAGAACGTCTTCAATCAGACGGTATTACGAGAATGGTTTTCTTGCGCCGCGAGCTGTGGCGCGGGGGGTGAGCGTGAAGTTCTAGGCGACAAAGAAGCAGGAGCAGGGGAGCAGGAGCAGGGGCAGTCAGGAGCAGAGGCAGCTGCAGGAGAGACTGCCTGCTCCTGCAACTGATCCTGCTCCTGCCCCTTCTTAAGAGGATCAGGTTGCAAGGGTTTGGAGTTAGAGGACGCGATTGCGCCACTTATGAAACTCGCCCTTGCAACCTGAAAGCGAACTTAAGTTCTCTTCGTAAACAGCCCGCCGGCCAGAAAGATTACGCCGAGCAGGATGTGAATGCCGTGATCGGCCTGGCCGAAGTGCAGTGGTCCAACCATCCACATGCGGTCCGTCGCCGGTGCCAAGCGCCATTCCCAGAATACCGAGCGCAAGATAAACGACACCAAAGACAAGTGAAAAGGTCTTTGCTGCGGACAGCGTTCCGGCAAAGCCAAAATAAAGCGCGATGGCGCCGGAGACGATGTGAACTGCGTTGTGCGCGGGCGTAAGGTGGGCGTCAAGTAAAGTTGGACTCACGAATCCAACCAGACCCACCAACAAAAAAACGACTCCCAAAATTTTGCAAACCGTCTTTGCCATTCCTCACTCGCTCCTCTGTGAAATGTTTGGAACCGAGCGGCGTTGCGCCAGGGCTGAGCCGGGCGTCCGCGTTTCAATGACCCTGCGTGGGTTTCGTTTTGGTGCGCCGCATGTATACCAGAGAGAGCGGCGAGTTGCAAAGTATTTTTGCGTTTATCCTGCAGAGTTCAGCAATAACCTTTAGATTCCGCCTACAATTATCTGGCCCAGCGCCCGTTATACTGTCCGACCCAAGACTTTACGAACAAGAGGTGAGCTATGAGTTTAAGCAGAGGTTTCTTCGCCGCTTTGTTTTTGGCTCTAACGGTATCCGTCGTTAACGCCTACACGGTCGTCATGCGCGACGGACGGCGTGTCGAAATCCCAAACGAGTTTACCGTCACAAACTCAACGTTGACTTATGAAGTAGGTAACGGATTTCAGATCACCATTCAACTGACCACGGTCGATATCGCGGCAACGGAGCGGGCGAACAACGAGGCAGCACGGATCGCTTCTGCTGAAGGCGAATGCGCCGAAAGCTACCGTTGATCGCGTTCACAAACTGCGTCGGCTGCCGCGCAGCGCTCGATCACGAACGAGGATCTCGAAAAATATCGCCGAACGCGAATCCAAAGCGAAAAAGCGTACGAAGAACGCCGCGAAGGAGTTGGGCCTGCCTACACCTGAAGAACGCGGCGCGAGTTGGCAGCGATTGAGGAACGCACAGTGGAGCAGGTGCGCAGCATGCGTGCTCAGGAAGAGGCCTTGACTGGCGCAGTCGCGCCGAAGCGTTGCGCGCTGAGATGGCGGTTAACCAGGCGCAGATTGATTCTATGCGGCAGCCTCGGGCGATGCGCCGTGGTCATATTCGTTCGGCGCGTTTCCGGGGTTTTTCCCGTTTGACGATGTAGGTTTTGGAATTTCCGGTCCTTTTAACGGGTTCAATCGTTTTCGGACTTCGCCATTTGAGGGGTTTCTGGCGACGCCGATAACGCCGTTTCCGACATTTCCGGTGACGGGGTTCAGGGGCCGTGGCGTGTTCCGCAGCCCGGAGTACGGAGTTAACCCCGGCCGGTGCACGGAGGACACGGACGACGCAGATGAGTTGGGAAACAGTTATTGGTCTCGAGATTCATGCTCAACTGAGCACGGAGTCAAAGATCTTCTGTGGCTGCGCCACGCGTTTTGGCGACGAGCCTAACTCGAACACTTGTCCGACGTGTCTCGGCTTACCGGGCGCGCTGCCGGTCTTGAATCGTCGCGCAGTTGAACTCGGCGCGCGCGCCGCACTCGCGCTCGGACTTGCGTATCAATCACCAGTCGATCTTCGCGCGCAAAAATTATTTCTATCCCGATCTGCCGAAGGGTTATCAGATCTCGCAATACGATCAGCCTTTCTCCGCAAACGGTGAACTCGAAATCATGACCGCCGAGCGAGACGAAGCCGGTCATCCGATCGAGTGGCGTCCGAAGAAGATTCGCATTACGAGACTGCATCTCGAAGAAGACGCCGGCAAGAACGTGCACGAAGGTCTTCCGGACGTCGATCGTTACTCCTATATCGATCTGAATCGCGCCGGAGTTCCGCTTGCCGAGATCGTTACTGAACCCGACTTTCGTTCGTCCTGGGAAGCTTACGATTACGTCAATCACGTGCGTCGTTCGCTGCAATGGGTGGGCGCGTCGGAGGCCGACATGGAGAAGGGAAATCTGCGTTGCGAAGCAAACGTTTCAGTCAGACGTGTTGGCGACGAGAAATTTGGCACGAAGGTCGAGTTGAAAAATCTGAACTCGGTTCGTTTCATGCAGCGCGCGATCGAGTTTGAGGTCGAGCGTCATATCAAGGTGCTCGAATCGGGTGGACGATTAACTCAGGAGACACGACTTTGGGACGATCGCGCGATGGAAACGCGCGTGATGCGTTCGAAAGAGGAAGCGCACGACTATCGTTATTTTCCGGAGCCCGATCTGCCGCCGTTGATCGTGTCGGAGGAGTTTGTGGAGGAAGTGCGACGAGACGATGCCGGAGTTGCCGGAGAAGCGTAGAAAGCGATTTGCCGAGCAGTATGGTTTGAGTTATGCCGATGCTTCGCAACTGGTTTCGGAACGCTCGTTAGCTGATTACTACGAAGCGGCAGCGGCAGCGTCAGGAAATCCTCGCGCTACCGCAAACTGGATCAGATCCGAGTTGTTGCGCGAACTCGAAGCAGCCGGGACTTTCCGCGGCGGACTCGCCCGTGCCGCCGCAGGAGTTGGGCGCACTGGTGCGACTGATCGACGAGGAGCAAGATCAGCGGCAAACAAGGCAAAGACGTTCTGGTTGAGATGTTCAAGACCGGAAAGCTGCGCACGCGATCATCGAGGAGCAGGGACTGGTCCAGTTGAGTGACACGGGAGAGATCGATGCGCTTGATCGATAGCGTGATCGCAGCGAATCCCGAGTCAGCTCGCCAGTTATCGTTCCGGCAAAGAAGCGTTGTTTGGCTTCTTCGTGGGCCAGGTGATCAAGGCTTCGAAGGGAAAAGCAAATCCGAAGATTGTCAACGAACGACTGCGCGAGAAGTTACAGGGTTGAAAGGCGGCTGAACCTGGTAATGGCTTGGATCTTGTGACAAGAAAATTCGCGATTGTGTAACTGGTGGGACGAGGGGCATCGGACGTGCGATCGCCGAGTCGCTCGTCAGCGCGGGTGCGACGGTCGCGATCACTGCGCGCGATGAAGAAGAACTCGCAGACGACCGTCTCACGATTAAACGAGATGGGACCAGGGCGTGTGACGGGTTACGTTTGTGACGTTCGCGATTACGAGCAGGTAAAGACGATCTTTGCGAGAATTGCCGAGGATCTTGGTGGCGTCGACATTCTCATCAACAACGCGGGCATCGGGATATTCGCGACCGGTCGAGTCGATGAGCGTCGAAGATTTTCGCGCCGTGCTCGAGACAAACGTCTTCGGCGTTTTTTACTGCTGCCATGAAGCGATTCCGCTGATGAAGCAGCGCGGCGGTGGTTACATCATCAACATCTCATCACTGGCCGGCACAAACGCGCATCCGAAGATGGCTGCGTACAACGCTTCCAAGTTTGGCCTGAACGGTTTCAGCGAAGCGCTGATGCAGGAAGTCAGGCACGACGGCATCAAGGTCAGCTACATCATGCCCGGTTCGGTCAACACCGAGTTTGGCGGCGACGAGCCGAGCGACGAGAAGAGCTGGCAACTTCAGCCTGACGACATCGCGCAGGTCGTGATTGGATCTGCTTGCAGTATCCCGATCGCGCTCTCCCCAGCCGCGTCGAAATCCGACCCAAGACGTCCACCAAAGAAATGAAGATCATCAACTCTCTATTTCCTTGCAAGTTCTGCTTTTAGTCAACGCACTGGTGTCCGAATCACCGCAGGAATCGCCGGAGCTTCAGGAAGCCGACACGCTGAATGAATCGGTATTCAAACTTTTGAAGGAAAACAAATATGACGAGGCGCTGGCCCTGGCGAAACGAGCTCTCGAAATCAGGGAAAGACTGTTGCCGCGCAACGACTCGCGAATCGCAACTTCGTTGAATCATGTGGGCGATCTACACATCGTGAAAAAGCACTACAGCGAGGCGCGCGAGATCTTTCAGCGTCTACTCCATATTCAGGAAGAGCGTTTTGGTCGTAACGATGTGAATCTTACCCCTACACTCGATCGATTGGGGGTGCTTCATACGCGGACAGGAAAGATGGAGTGAGACTGAGGAAAGCTATAAACGAGCGCTCGCGCTACGGGAGAAGAGGCTTGGTCCAAACAACGTCACAGGTGGCGCAATCGCTGTTCGCCCTGGGCCAGTTTTACCGCAATGCAAAGAAAACTGTACCGACGCAGTTGCGATAGCTACAAACGTGCCCTTGTGATGTACGGACAGCTCTCGGGAATCGATACTCCGGAATTTGAACGCACGAGTGATGGATTTATCTGCGTGGGTTACGACGCATAACAATTTCCCGAATTGTGTAAAGAATTGAATGAGATCCGGAACACAATTTAGAAGCCTCCGCAAACTCCGGTTGAAGTTCATAAGAGAGTAACAGTTCTGAATGGCAAAGCTGCTAGAGTTAGCCGCAGCCTGTAGTATCCGCAAGGTCGCGTTGGAGCGGCGACTGTACGGGAACGGTAGTCGTGAAAGTAGAAATTGACGAAGCGGGAAACGTTGATCAGCCGCCCGTGACATGTGTCAGGGACCGCCCTATCTGAGTGAAGCCGTCGGTGGCGGCTGCACGGAAGAGCTCGTTTCACACCGACACACGCATCAACGGACAGCCGGTGAGGGTGAGAGGCGAATGATCCAGTAAACTTCAAACGATGGTTCAGATAAGCAATGCGAGCGGTAGTTCAACGTGTAACGCGTGCCGAGTCACGATTGAAGGTGAGATTGTCGGCGAGATCGGAAACGGTCTCGTCGTTTTGTTAGGCATTGCTCGCGACGACACTAAAGAGGACGCGGATTACCTGGTGCCGAAGATCATCGCGTTGCGGATCTTTGACGATGCGAAGGTCGGATGAATGTTTCTGTCAAAGACATCGACGGCGGGTTGCTGATAGTTTCCCAGTTTACGTTGTATGGCGATGTGCGACGTGGACTGCGGCCTTCGTGGAGCGAGCCGCGCCGCCGGAAATCGCAGAACCTTTGTACGAATATTTTGTGGAGAGCAGCCGGAAGCTGCTCGCGCGAGTTGAAACTGGCAGCTTCCGCAAGATGATGCAGGTGGAACTGGTTAACGATGGTCCGGTGACGTTACTGCTGGACAGCCGGCAAACGTTTTAGATCATGTCCTCGGATAGCTTTTGAATTCTCATCGAGCTCGAATCGATCCCGATCGCGCTTTTCGATCTTGTCGATAAACTCCAGCTCTTCATTGTCTTCAAAACTCACGCCCATCGCCGACGCGTTCTCCTCCACGAGCGACTGATCGGGCGTTGGATTATCACCCGCGACTGTCTCCGATCCACTGTCGTTCACGTCTTCCCACGCTGCATCCAGATCTCCGCCTGCGTCGCGCGGCGAAGCGGCGGTGTTGTTGCGCAGTCGATGAGCCAGCAGTTCCGGATCCTTCGGCGCGTGAGAGATTTCCTGCTCCATAAACTCTTCGATCTCAGGATCGGGCACATAATTCGGATTGTTGGCCAAATACTCGAAGTCGTCGCCGCGTTTCTTAGCCATGCAAGTCTCCTTGCCTTGTTCTCGCAAGTCAATGTGTCGGGGGAAGCTGCGGAAACTATACGCTGAAGGCGTTGGCTGAATTCCAGCCCAGTCGCCACGTTGTTATTTAAAAGCACCTTGCTTGACGATTACTAACGTGGACTTTACACTTCAATTTGAACCACAACACATACAAAATTTCTCTTTCCAGGAAAGAGTTTGAGCACCACTATGCCGGAAAGTCCTTTTGATTCTTTGCAAACCTTCTCTTCCGCTTCCGGTCCAGTCGGACAGTTTCTTTTCACTCCCGCAACTCGAAAAGAACGGCGTTGGCCCGACTTCGCGACTGCCACACAGCATTCGCGTCGTCCTGGAATCCGTGCTGCGCAATTGTGACGGCGAGAAGATCACGGAAGACGACGTGCGCGAGCTCGCCAACTGGCAACCCAACGGCAAACGCGTCGAAGAGATTCCGTTCATCGTCGCGCGCGTGTTGCTCCAGGACTTTACGGGCGTTCCGCTCCTCGTCGATCTGGCGGCGATGCGTTCGGCAGTCGCACGTTTGGGAAAGAACACCGGGATTATCGAGCCGCTCGTGCCGGTCGATCTCGTGATCGACCACTCGGTCCAGGTCGACTTCTCGAGCACCCGCGATGCGTTTGAAAAGAACATGGAAATGGAGTTCAGACGCAATCGCTCGCGTTATCAGTTTCTGAAATGGGGCACGCAGGCTTTCGACGGATTCCAGCGTGATCCCGCCGGGCATCGGCATCTGTCACCAGGTCAATCTCGAATACCTCGCGAAGAACGTTTGGGAGAAGAACGTTTACTTTCCCGATTCGCTCGTCGGCACTGACTCACACACGACGATGATCAACGGTCTCGGCATCGTCGGTTGGGGCGTCGGCGGAATTGAAGCCGAAGCGGCGATGTTGGGCCAACCGGTTTACTTCCTGACTCCGGACGTCGTCGGTGTTCACTTGAGTGGCAGCTTGCGCGAAGGTGTGACGGCGACCGATCTGGTGCTGCGCGTAACCGAGATGATGCGACGCGCGAAGGTGGTCGGAAAGTTTGTCGAGTTTCATGGCGAGGGCGCGGCGAGTTTGTCTGTCACAGATCGCGCGACGATCGCGAACATGGCGCCTGAGTATGGCGCGACGATGGGCTTCTTTCCGGTTGATGAGGAAACCTGCGCTTACCTGCTCGCCACCGGACGATCGAAAGAGCACGTGGATCTCGTGAGGGTTACTACACGGCCCAGGGCATGTTTGGCATTCCGCGAAAGGGCGAGTGTGATTACAGCGTCGTGCTTGATCTCGATCTCGAATCGATTGGACCAAGCGTGGCCGGACCAAAGCGCCCGCAGGATCGAATCGAGCTGTCGGCTCTTAAAGATCAGTTTAATCAACTGATGGTGAAGCCTGTCGGCGAAGGCGGTTACGGCAAAACCGAAGACGAACTTTCGACGCGTTATCACGTCAAGATCGGTGCTGACAGGCAGCGCGATGGCAGCCGGCGGCGGCGAGCAACGATCGGAGACTGTCCCGGTTGTTGCCGTCGCTACTTCTACCGAAGCCAACACAAACGTCTGGACGGAAACGGAAATGGTCAACAACCGTCCGACGCCTGACCGTGTTGCCGAGATTCCCGAAGACGAGTTTCCGACCGGCGATGAACTTCTGGGACACGGCGATGTTCTGATTGCTGCGATCACATCCTGCACGAATACTTCCAACCCGAGCGTCATGCTTGCCGCCGGCTTGCTCGCCAAGAAAGCCGTCGAAAAAGGACTGACAGTCAGTCCGAAGGTGAAGAACTCTCTGGCGCCCGGTTCGAGAGTCGTGACTGATTATCTCGAACGAACCGGTCTGCAGCCTTATCTGAACGAGCTTGGGCTTCAACCTGGTTGGTTATGGCTGCACGACTTGTATCGGAAACTCCGGTCCACTCGATCCGGCCATCGAGCAGGTCGTCAACGAACGCGACGTAATCGCGGCTTCGGTGCTCTCCGGCAATCGAAACTTTGAAGCGCGCGTTCACCAGAGTATCAAAGCAAATTTTTTGATGAGTCCGCCCCTCGTGGTGGCGTTTGCGCTCGCGGGTCGAGTCGATCTCGATCTGTCAACCGATCCGCTCGGAACCGGCAATGACGGTCAGGATGTTTACCTGCGCGATATCTGGCCCACGATGGACGAGATCAACGGAATGATGCGCGCTGCTTTTGATCCGGAAACGTATCGCACCCTCTACAGCAACTTCGCCGAACAGAATCCGCTTTGGAACGATATTCCGAGCACGACCGGCGACGTTTACCAGTGGGAGCGCGAGTCAACCTACATCCGCGAGCCTCCTTATTTCGAGGATTTTCACAGCACACTCGAATCTTTGTCGAACGTGAAAGGCGCACGTCCGCTCGCGATCTTCGGTGACTCAGTGACAACGGATCACATCAGTCCCGCCGGTGCGATCAAACCGTCGTCGCCCGCCGGTTTGTACCTGCAGGAGCGCGGCGTTGATATCAAGGACTTCAACAGCTATGGCGCGCGACGCGGCAATCACGAAGTGATGGTGCGCGGCACGTTCGCCAACGTGCGCATCAAGAACCTGATGGTGCCGGGCGTCGAAGGCGGCGTGACGATTCATCAACCGAGCGGCGAGCGAATGAGTATCTACGAGGCGTCGATGCGTTATCAGGCTGACGGTGTGCCGCTCGTGATCATCGCGGGCCAGGAATACGGGACGGGAAGTTCGCGTGACTGGGCGGCAAAGGGAACGCGGCTGCTGGGTGTCAAAGCCGTCATTGCGCAGAGCTTCGAACGTATTCATCGCAGTAACCTGGTGGGAATGGGCGTGTTGCCGTGCCAGTTCAAAGACGACACGAGTGCCGCTTCGCTGCGGCTCGACGGCAGCGAGACGATTTGATCTGCTGGGCATCGAAGACGGTATCGAACCTCGAGAGGAGATTACGCTCGTGATTCACCGTGCGAGCGGCGCGATTGAAGAGATACCCGTCATTCTCAGAATCGACACGCCGATCGAAGTCGATTACTACCATCACGGCGGGATTCTTCCATACGTGTTACGGCAACTACTTTTAGGTACGACGGAATTCTAAAGGAGCACTGAATGTCATCTCCAGAGTTAGCTGAAAACAACACACCCCGAAAATATCAACTCTTTATCGACGGGCAATGGGTCGATTCGGAATCCGGAAAAACATTCACCACGCCAAATCCCGCGACCGGCGAGACACTGGCCGAAGTTGCCGAGGCAGACAAGGCCGATATCGATAAAGCCGTCGACCGCCGCACGTCGAGCGTTTGAAGGCAAGTGGTCCAAACTCAGCGCGCGCGAACGTGGCCGGATGCTTTACAAACTCTCGCAGCTCATCGAAGAACATTCTTCCGAGCTCGCGGCTTTGGAAACTGCTGACAACGGCAAACCGATCAAAGAGTCGATGTATGTCGATCTGCCGCAGGTGGTGGAAAACTTCGAGTACTTCGCCGGTTGGTCCACCAAGATCGAAGGCGAAACGATTCCGGTTCCCGGCAAGATGTTTAATTACACTTTGCGCGAACCGATCGGCGTTTGCGGTCAGATAATTCCCTGGAACTTTCCTCTGTTGATGGCGGCATGGAAACTTGCTCCCGCACTCGCCGCGGGCAATACAGTCGTTCTCAAACCGGCTGAACAAACTCCGGTCGGCGCGATGGAGTTGGCGAAGTTGATCCAGGAAGCGGGATTTCCGGAAGGTGTAGTCAACATCGTTCCCGGTTATGGTGAAACTGCGGGCGCGGCGCTCGCCGCGCATCCGGGTATCGACAAGATCGCGTTCACCGGTTCGACTGAAGTCGGCAAACTGATCGCAAGGACCGCTGCCGACAACCTGACAAAAGTTTCACTCGAGTTGGGCGGCAAAGCGCCGAATATCGTTTTCGCGGATTCCGATCTCGACCAGGCCGTCGCCGGCGCGATGATGGGGATCTTCTACAACCAGGGCCAGGTGTGTTGCGCGGGTTCACGTCTCTTTGTGGAAGAGTCAGTCAAAGATGAGTTCCTGACTAAACTCTCTGACAAAGCCGGAAAGATTGCTGTCGGCGATCCGATGAACAAAGCTACGCAGATGGGACCACAGGTTTCCGAAGAGCAACTCAATCGCATCAAGAGTTACGTTGACGTCGCGCGCGAAGAAGGAGCGACCGTCGTCGCCGGCGGCCAGTCGCCTCAACTCGAGGGCGCATTTCAGAAAGGTTACTTCTTCACTCCGACGATCTTTGCCGAAGTAAAAAACAACATGCGCGTGGCCCAGGAAGAGATCTTTGGTCCAGTCGTGTCGGTGATCAGCTTCACGGATGAAGACGATCTGATCAAGCAGGCAAACGACACGATTTATGGTCTGTCAGCCGGAATTTGGACGCGCGACATCACGCGCGCGCATCGCTTCGCCAAAGAGATCAAGGCGGGAGTTGTCTGGATCAATACCTTCAACATGTTCAATGCAGCGTCTCCCTTTGGCGGTTATAAACAGTCAGGCTACGGGCGCGAGATGGGCCGCCACGCGCTCGATCTTTACACGCAGGTAAAGAGCGTCTGGGTCGATCTCTCAGGCCGCCCGATCGGCTGGTTCGGAAAGTGATGTTATTGCCAATTTTCCGATTGCCAATTGCCGATTTATCACAAATCGGCAATCGGCAATCGGAAAATGCTATCATCCCGGCCTCTCCCGAGAATGAACACCACATTTAAGGAGATGCCAATGCTAGTAAAAAAGACCGCAGTTTTCTTTGTTCTGATTGCCGGGACGTTGCTGCTCACCGCCTGTCCCAGCCAGACAAACATCGCGAAAATCAATGCCGACCCGGATCGTTATAGTGGAAAAGAAGTAGGGATTGTCGGACGCGTTACCGATAGCTACGGAGTGCCCGGCGCCGGGGCTTACGAAATAGACGACGGGACGGGAAAACTTTGGGTCGCAACCAGACGCGGTGTTCCATCTCGCGGTGCGCGCGTGGGCGCGAAAGGTTACGTGCGCAGCGGCTTCAGTTTCGCCGGACGCAGCTACGGAACCATCATGGAAGAGACTGATCGGCGCGCGGGAGGCAAATAGGTCTTGGGAGTTTTCCTCGCAAAGGCGCAAAGGCGCAAAGGCGCACAGAAGATACTTGCAATCTAGAAGGTCCCTTTGCGCCTTTGCGCCTTTGCGAGGAAAGACCTCTGAATGAAACGCGAGATCGTTGACCATCTTGATCGTGAGTTTGCCACTGTAATTGATAGTTTGAAGGAACTGGTCAGATCGGTTCCTCCGGCACTGCTTTATAAAAACCCACCGGCCGGCAGTGTTGGAGTGAACATCCTGCGCAGTGCCGCCGTAATTGAACAGACTTGCGGCGGGCTCACTGCCAGTCTGTGGGATGATCCCTTCGAATGGACACTGCCCGAAACTCTCTCGAACGCGGATCTGATTGTGGAGTACCTGTCGGAAGTGGACCTGATGCGCCAACGCGTCTTTAGTTCAATTAATGACGACGACGCGTTGAGCAAGTACATCACGGACCCGTCGGGTGAGTCCCGGTCACTGGTCAGCCTGTTGCTCGAGACACTTGTTTCCGCAAGTGATTACAGGGGCCGGGCCAGGTTTGCCGGCAAAATACTTTCCGATGAAACCGCTTGAAGGTTTATTATCTAGCTCGACGTAGCAGCCCTGTCGCGAGGAACAATCCCCATGTTTTGTCCGCAATGCGGTCAGCAACAAGTTACCGGAGTAATCAGATTCTGTTCCCGTTGCGGTTTCCCGCTGGATGGCATCATCCAATTGTTGGGGAGCGGTGGGATGATGCCCGTTTACCGTGCTTCTGACGAGCCGGTGCAAATTTCTCCGCGACGAAAGGGCGTCAAGCAAGGCGGGCTGTTGCTGCTCTCCGGGGCGTTGATTGTTCCGATTCTGGGGATGTTTGCGAGTTTTGCGCAAAACTCGACTTTTCTGGAGATTCTAGCAGCGCTGGCCGCGATAATTTGTTTTGTCGGCGGGCCGCTGCGAATGCTGTACGCGGGGTTGTTCGAAGAGGGTGCGCCGAAACCGATCAGGGGTTATGGACCACCAATGCCGATGCACGTGCCGCAACAGTTTGGACTCAGCCGCCGGCGCAGGCACTGCCACCACCGCCGGCTCGCATGCCAAGCAGTTGGCGATCGCGTCCAAACACCGCCGAGCTGGTAAATCCGCCAAGCGTCACTGAAAACACAACCCGCTTGCTCGAAAAAGAGGATCGCACAGAACGATAGGTGATCTCTGCTTGCCGGTTTCCCTGGCCGAACGACTAAGAGAGTTAATTCGACGTGAGGGCCCGATAACTTTTCACGATTGGATGAAGGCGGCGCTCTACGACCCGAGCGCCGGTTATTACCAGAGAGCGGATCTCGAACGTTGGGGCAGGGAAGGCGACTATCGCACCAGTCCCGAGAGGAGCGAGCTTTTCGCCGCTGCGTTTGCACGTTACTTCGCAAAGCTGTTTGACGAACTCGGACAGCCTGAAGAATGGACCATCGTCGAAGGCGGCGCCGGTAATGGAAGATTTGCCGCGGGTGTGCTTCGCGCCCTCGCGGAGAAGTTTCCGCAAGTCTTTGCCGCGACGCGCTATTTCATTCATGAACTGAGCGACGACGCGAGCGCGCGTGCGCAGCAAACGCTAAGCGAGTTTAGCGACCGCGTGAAGTTTTATACGTCGGATCTTCCGGCGGTTTCAGGAATCTATTTCTCAAACGAATTACTTGATGCGTTTCCGGTCCACCGGATTGTGAACGATCGAAACGGGCTCGCCGAGTTTTACGTTGCCGTCGATTCGCGCGGCGATTTTGTTTGGACCACCGGTCCCTTGTCGACCGGACGTTTATTGGAATTCTGCAACGATCATTTGATCGAGCTTGCTCCGGGGCAGGTCGTCGAGATCAATCTCGGGATTGACGACTGGTTAACCCGGGTTGCGGCCAAACTCGAGCGTGGTTTTCTGATCACGGTCGACTACGGCGCGGAAGCACGCGAGCTTTACGACGTCGCACTACGTCCTAACGGGACTCTGAGAGGCTTCTCACGACACGGATTCGTCGAGGATCTTTTGGCCGGGCCGGGTGAGTTTGACATCACCGCGAGCGTTAACTGGACTCAGGTAAAAACAACCGGCGAACGTCTCGGCTTCGAGATCGTCGAGTTCACTTCGCAGGACAAGTTTCTTTTGAACGCCGGACTGCTCGAAGAACTGGAGCGAAAGTTGGCGACGCTTGAAAATACGGCGGAGAAGTTGTCGTTGACGACAGGCGCGCGAGAAATGATCCTGCCGGGCGGAATGGCGTCGAGTTTTCAGGTGCTGGTGCAAAGAAAGGAAGTTCGGAATGTCGCGTGAGTTTTCACTCGTGGATGTTTCCCACAGCATCGAGCATGGAATGGTCACTTACAAGGGACTTCCCGCGCCCGTGATCACGGACTATCTGAGCCGCGCAGATTCTCAAACTCGTTACGCGCCCGGGACGGAATTTCATATCGGCAAGATCGAGATGGTGGCAAACACCGGCACCTACCTCGACAGTCCTTTTCACCGCTACGCACGCGGGAAAGACCTGGCGGGACTCGATCTTTATTCGCTCGCGAATCTCGACGGCGTCGTGGTGCGTTGTGTCGAAAGAAGCGAGCCTGCGATCGACGAACAATGGTTCAGCGGGATTGAAGTTAAAGACAAGGCGGTGCTGGTCCATACCGGCTGGGACGCGCATTGGCGCACCGACGAATACGCGAACGGCAATCACCCGTTTCTGACCGAAGATGCCGCCACTTATCTCGCGAAGCAAGGCGCGGCTTTAGTCGGGATCGACTCCTTCAACATCGACGGAACTAAAGACGGCAATCGTCCCGCACATACAGTTCTACTCGGTCACGATATTCCCGTAGTCGAACATCTTTGTCATCTCGGAGATCTTCCGGACAGTAGTTTTAAGTTCTTTGCCGTACCGGCGAAGGTGCGGCAGTTTGGCACGTTTCCAGTGCGCGCGTTTGGGATAGTTCCTCGCTAAGGCGCAAACGCGTAAAGTTAATTCGGTTTTTCTTTGCGTCTTTGCGCCTTTGCGAGGAGAATTTGCGTTGCGTTAGAGGAGCCCCGACATGTCTTTATACAAGAAGGCTGCGCTGTTACTCCTGATAATATTTGAGTTCTCCAGGATCGCTTCAGCTCAGCAGACCGCAGCCCGCCCATACTTCACCGAGCCATCACTTTCGCCCGATCGAAAAGAGATCGCCTTCGTATCCGGCGGAGACATCTGGACCGTACCCGCGACCGGCGGCGTGGCCGCGATTCTCGTTTCGCACTCCGCTAACGAAGCGCGCCCGCTTTACTCGCCTGACGGTCGCTACCTCGCCTTCATCTCTACCCGCACCGGCAACGGCGACATCTACCTGTTGACACTCGCGTCCGGCGAACTCAAGCGGCTGACTTTCGACGACGGTTTCGACCAGCTCGACGGATGGTCCAGGGACGGCCGCTGGATCTACTTCTCGTCCACCAGCCGCGACGTCGGCGGTTTGAACGATCTGTTTCGCGTGAGTGTGAACGGTGGGACGCCGATGATGGTCAGCTCCGATCGCTACACAAACGAGTTTTTTTCCGCGCCTTCGCCTGACGGAAAAACGCTCGCCTTTTCCGCGCGAGGCATTGCTTCCGGGCAATGGTGGCGGAAGGGACATAGCCACATCGACGAATCGGAACTCTGGCTGTTGCGATCTTTCGACGCGGGCACGGGAACTTACGAGCGTGTGACGGCGCGCGGTGCGAAAGAAATGTGGCCGATGTGGAGCGCTGATGGACGAACCCTCTTCTACGTTTCGGATCGCGCCGACGCCGGCAACAAAAACGGCGCGCAAAATATCTGGACCATCACGCCGGGTCAGTCCAATGCTCGCCGGCTCTCGACTTTCACCGACGGCCGCGTGCTTTGGCCCAGCATTTCTTACGATGGCCGCGAAGTAGTTTTTGAGCATGACTTCGCGATCTGGAAACTCGACACGGAAAGTGGCAAGGCCGCGGAAGTGGCGATCACGCGACGCGGTGCGTCTGCCGGACCAGGCATCGAGCGTCTGCGGCTTAGCGACCAGATTGCCGAGTTGCAGTTGTCTCCGGACGGGAAGAAAGTCGCGTTCATCGTGCGTGGTGAAATCTTCGCCGCCTCGGCTGCTGACGGCGGCGACGCCGCGCGCGTCTCAAACAGTTCCGCGGAGGAATACCAGGTGGCGTGGTCTCCTGACAGTCGCCGTCTGGTCTATGTTTCGGAGCGAAGCGGAGTTCCACATCTTTTCCTGTACGACTTTTCGAACAACGCCGAGACTCAATTAACAAATGACGCGTCGGACGATTCGTCGCCTCGTTTCTCGCCTGACGGCAAGTCGCTCGCCTTTATTCGGGGCGCGAAAGAGTTGCGGGTGATGGACGTCGCGGCGAAGACAGACCGCCTGGTGGCGACGGCGTTTTTCGAACGACCGCCGTTGATCTCCGATCGGCCGTTTGTCTGGGCGCCTGATGGAAAGTGGTTGGCTTATGTGCCGGTCGGCGAGAATCAGTTCAAGAACCTGCAGATTGTTTCGGTTGAAGGTGGGACCGGACGAGCGGTGAGTTTTCTCGCGAATGTTTTTAACAACACAGTGTCGTGGAGTCCGGACGGCACGTTTATGTTGTTTGACTCAGGTCAGCGCACGGAGAGCACGCAACTGGCTCGCGTCGATCTCGTTCCGCGCACGCCTCGCTTTCGCGAAGATCAGTTTCGCGACCTGTTTCGCGAAGAGACGCCGCGAAACGTTACTCCGGTTACTCGACCCGAGCCGCGGCCAAGCGAATCGCCGCGCGAGACGCCGGTCGCTTCGCCGAGTCCAGCCGCGGAAGAAAAACGCGCGGGCGCGAAACCCGTGCAGGTCGTCTTTGACGACATTCGCAGACGCTTGAGCTTTTTGCCGGTCGGTCTCGACGTTAATTCTCAGACGATTAGTCCGGATGGCAAATGGGTCGCACTAGTCGCGAATGCCGCGAATCAGGCAAACCTCTACATCTACTCGCTCGACGAACTCGCGCGCGAGCCGGCGGTTGCGAAACAGCTTACGTCAACTCCCGGGTTCAAACGCTCCGTGCAGTTTTCGCCTGACGGCAAGGAGATCTTTTACATCGAGAACGGCCGCATCGGAGTCGTCAATCTCGAAGGCCGTACGCGAAGCCTCGCGGTCACGGCCGAGCTGGACGTCGACTTTTCTCGCGAGAAGATGGAGGTCTTTCGGCAGGGTTGGTCCTACCTGCGCGACTTCTTCTACGACCCCGCATATCACGGCGCAAATTGGAATGCCGTGCGCGCGCAATACGAGCCCCTCGTCGCCGGTGCTCGCACAACGGATGAAATGCGACGCATTTTGCAGTTGATGGTTGGCGAACTCAACGCTTCGCACCTGGGCGCGAACCCGCCTCCGGGGAGCGCTCCGGTAACCACCGGACGTATCGGACTGCGCTTCGATCGCGTTGAATATGAAAACAGCGGGCGTCTGCGGATCACGGAAGTAATCACGCTCAGTCCCGCGGCCATCGTTGGAACTATCAAAACCGGTGAATATCTTCTGGCCGTCGATGGTCGTACGATCGATCAATCGACAAACCTCGACGAACTGTTGAGCTACAAGGTAGGACGCCGAGCCAGTTTAACTATTTCCTCTTCCGCTGACGGCGCCGGGAAACGCGAGGTCGTGGTTCGTCCGGTGAACGGCGTAACTGAGCGCGGTTTATTGTACCGGCAATGGGTCGAACGTAACCGCGCATACGTCGCGAAGATCAGCAACGGGCGGCTCGGTTATGTGCACATGTTCGACATGTCTCAAAACTCGCTCGCTCAGCTTCATATCGATCTCGATGCGGAGAACTACGGCAAAGACGGAGTCGTGATTGATATCCGCAACAACAGCGGCGGATTTGTGAACGTTTACGCGATCGACGTCTTTGCTCGCCGGGGCTATCTCACGATGACTCTGCGTGGTTTGTCCGGAACGCCGGCGCGAACCGTCCTGGGCCAGCGCGCCTTGAACCGGCCAACGATTCTCGTAACGAACCAACATTCGCTTTCCGACGCGGAAGATTTCAGCGAAGGTTATCGCACGCTGCAACTGGGCCAGGTCGTCGGCGAACCCACGGCGGGCTGGATCATCTACACGTGGAATCAGTCGCTGATCGACGGCACCACTTTCCGTCTGCCGCGAATGAAGATCACGGCCAACGACGGAACCAACATGGAACGCAACCCTCGTCCGGTCGATCTGGAAGTCACCCGTCCAATCGGCGAAACACTAACCGACCGCGATTCGCAACTCGACGTTGCGGTCCGTGAATTACTAAAACAACTCGGCTCGTCACGCTCAACGTCGCCGAGATGAATGAGCGCTCCCCTTGGAGTGCGGCGGCCTGGCGCCGCTTTGTTATCGACGATGACTGATTGAGACTAAAGCGGCGCCAGGCCGCCGCACTCCAAGGAGGTGTTCACTTCCAGTGATCGGCCAGACCGTCTCTCACTATCGCGTCATCAGCAAACTCGGCGAAGGCGGAATGGGCACGGTCTATCTCGCGGAAGATACGGTTTTGGGCCGGCGAGTCGCGATCAAGTCGCTAACGATTGCTCCCATACCCGGCCAGAGACATTTCCGCACGCGGTTTCTGCGCGAAGCCCGCGCTGCATCGCTTCTCAACCATCCGCACATCGCGACAGTTTACGACTACGGTGAGACCGAGGACGGGCAACCGTATCTCGTGATGGAGTTGATCGACGGCGAGACCCTGAACGATCTGCTCAAGCGTGAGTCACCTTCTCCCGAACGCGCAATCGCGATCATCAAACAAGTGACCGAGGCGATTGCCGAAGCACACCGTCACGGCATCGTTCATCGCGATATCAAGCCCTCGAACGTTGCCCTCAACCAGCGCAACGACGTTAAAGTCCTCGATTTCGGTTTGGCTAAGCACTTTGAGACCGAAGGTCTGCAAACGCGTAAGTTCGGCGACGACGCGGAGCTTGTTGTCACTCAAACACTCGACGGCGTTGTTGTCGGCACGCCTTTATACCTGTCGCCTGAACAAGCCCTGGGCGTGCCCGTTGATAAGCGCAGCGACCTCTTCTCGATTGGCGCATTGCTTTATGAATGCCTAACTTGCAGGCCCGCGTTTTTCGGCAAAAGTCTGGGAGAGATCTTCGCCCACATCATACGCGACGATCCTTTGCCGCCATCGAAACTGAATCCGCGTGTCCCGCTTGAGTTAGACCGCATCACCCTCAAAGCTCTCGCCAAGAAACCTGAAGATCGTTATCAAACAGCCGAGGAACTTCTCGCGGACCTGAAGCACGCGGACTCCCAGGCGGCAGAAGACGTCACCCGGTCTCTTGGCCAACCCATCAGTGCGCGCTTGCGCTCGTCAATACCGCGGCTACTTTCCTTCAAACGGGCGACGGTGTTTCTAAGTCTTGCTCTCGTGGTCGCGTTGTTTGCGCTCTGGTTTACAGTCGGACGATGGACCACCTCCGGGCCGTCTCCGGAAGCGAAGCGTTTGTACCAGGCGGGCACCGACGCGCTGCGCAACGGCAGTTATCTAAAGGCAAATGAACTGTTTGAGCAGGCAGTGAAAACCGACCCCGCGTTTCCCCTCGCCCATGCGCGTCTCGCGGAAGTGTGGATGGACCTGGACTACGAAGAAAAAGCGACGAACGAACTGGTGCGCGTAACGGAGCTAGCCCCAAACCTTTCCTCGCTGCCTCCGATCGATATGCTTCAACTGCAGGCTATCAGCGCGACCGTACGCCGCAACTACACAGGCGCGGTGCAAAACTACGAAGCGATTGTTCAGCAACTGCCGGAAGCGGAAAAAGGATCAGCCTATTTCGATCTCGGTCGCGCGTACGAACGTGCCGGCGATACCAGCAAGGCGATCACCGCATTCGAGGAAGTAACGCGCCGCGATTCACAATCCGCCGCAGGCTTTCTTCGCCTCGGCAGCCTCTATGGCCGTCGTCAGGAAGAGGCAAAATCCGCGACCGCTTTTGAAAACGCGCAGAAACTTTTCGACGCGCAACGCAACGACGAGGGAAGGGCCGAAGTGTTTTATCAACGCGGAGCTGTTTACAGCGTTGTCGACAAACTCGCCGAAGCGCAGGAACAGTTTCGACGCGCGCTCGACCTCGCGATGACGACGAACAACAAGTCGCAGCAGATCAAAACCATGCTTCAACTCGGCGCCATCTTCTACAACATGGGAGAGACGAGTCGCGCCGAGCCGTACCTTAAGCAGGCGATGGAGCTGGCGCGCGCCGAACAACTCGATAACCTGACCACGACCGGCCTGATCGAGATCGGCTACGCGTTCTTTTTGCGCGGCGACCATGCCGAAGCGGAGAAATACTTTCAGCAATCGCTACAGATCGCGCGGGCGAATAAAGGCAGGCGCGGAGAAGCCAGAGCTTTGGTCTCGCTCGGCAGTTTATTTGTACAGCAGAGCGACGGCGGCAAGGCATTGCAGTATCTGGAGCCGGCGCTCGCTTTTTACCGGCAGGGAGATTTCCGAAGGGAGACTTCGCAAGCCCTCCTCCTGCTCGGCTACGCCAACGAGCAGCAGGGAAACAATGAAGCGGCCTACGAGTCTTTGAAAGAGCAACTCCAACTTGCCACCGAGATAAACGACACCGCTCAACTAGCCCACACTCACGCCGCCATCGGTTTACTGCTCGCGCATCAGGAACGCTTCACGGAAGCGCTCAACCACTTTGACGAAAGTTACAAGCTCAACAAGTCTCTCGGGCTCACGCCGAAGACCGGCTACGACCTCGTCAATCGAGGAAACCTTCTCTGGCAACTGGGTCACTACAAAGAGGCAGGTGAAGCGCTCGATCAGGCTTTCGAGGTCGCGAGCCGTATGGGTGGAGTCGATAAGCAACTGCTTGGCTGGATTCATCTGGTCAAAGCGCGAATGGCTTTGAGCGAGTCGCGTTACGGTGAAACGCTGGCTGAGAGTCGAAAAGCTTTAGCCCTCGGAGGCACACAAGACAAAGACTTCTCCGTTCAACTCTCTATCACACAGGGACTGGCCCAACTCAACTCTGGCACACCTCGTGCGGGCATGATGGAGTGTCAGAAAGCTCTTGACATCGCAACTCCCGTAGGCGATCCGAGACTTATTTCAACCGCGCAACTTGCGGTTGCTGAGGTGCTGCTGGCAAGCGGTGATGCGGCGAACGCATTAACAGCCGCATTGCAAGCTCAGCAGACTCTTGCTCGTCTCGGTAGTCGTCACTCGGAGTGGCGTGCGTGGCTCGTCGCCGCGCAGTCAAGCCATCGTCAACAGGACACATTGAAAGTTGACGAATACGCGTCACAAGCCGCGGGGCTGCTGACGGCACTCGAAAGAACCTTCGGTGCAAACGAATACAGCAGCTATCTCTCCAGGCCGGACGTACGGAAATATCGAAAGCAGTTAGAGGAACTCCTGCCCGGAACAAACAACTAACCTCTATCTCGAAAGGAGTAGAACGATGAAAGCGCAAACAAGCAGATCCCCTGAAGAACCTCTGAATCCCGGCCAGCAAGTCACGCCCGTGGTTGTTAAGAGCGGCGGTGGTGGACCAGATGCACTTCCCGACACAAACTTGATCATCATGGATTCGGATTTCATGCCATTCAAAGATCTGACGGGCGATACCTGGGAGCAGGCGTTGTCGTCATCAACGGGTCGCATTCACGAGTTGACTCTTAAGGACGGAGACTTGCAGCCGGTTTATTGCGAGATCCTTCCTGACCCAAATGCGCTTACCTCGCTGGAACTGAAATTCGCCGCGCCGGGTGGGAAGGAGTTGTTTACGGTAAGCGAAGTGAAGGACGAGCACGGCTCAATCCGGCTGCAAGTTCAATCCGGTGTCAACTTCCGGGTTGTAACCTCAGCCTCGCGCGGTGGTTGGACAAGTTCCCAAGGGACGTTCTCGAATAAACTGGTGAAAGCCACGTTCAAACAGCGACAGCACGGCGCCGAGGAAGACGCAGTTAAATTCGAATATCTTTTCAACAACCAAACGTTCGCGCTTAATGTCGACTTTCACGTCGATGTTTAATGCGATAACGATAACTGCGCCCACTTTCAAGTGGGCGCCGGTTTTTTAAAAAACGTAAAGGGCACGGAATCAAATCCGCGCCCTTTATTAACGCTACTCCAGACTGGTCGTTTAGTCGTGGTAGTAGAAAATCCCGGTGGTCGTGTCGACGAAAACCGGCTGCAAGTTCTGCGGATTCGGCGCATGGCTTTCGCCCTGCATTCCCGGAACAGCAAGCTGGCCGGAGAAACTCAGGCCGGCCGCGTGGACCGTTCCGGTTGAGTTGATATCTCCAGTAACGTCGAGCATAAATTGAGGGTTCGCCTGGTTGATACCGACGTTTCCGCTGTTTTGGACTGTGAAACGGCCGGCGGGAACGTTGACCTTGTCGACGTTGAAGGCTCCCGGCGCGCCGAGTGAAACCATTGAAGTGTTGGTCCCCAACTCAATACGGACCGTATCACCACCGGCGACGTGCAGCGGATACGATGGAGCCTGTCCGATGCCGAGCTGTGAGCCACTGCTGATGATGGCACTGGTGGTCGATAACTGGAGCGCGGAAGCGGCGCCGGTAGGATCGGTTATTGTTTGAGGCGCTGAGGTGAAGTCGTTGGCGACTTGCAGTTGGACGCCGGGGACAGTTGCGGTGATGCCGGGTTTCGCAGACATGATGTGTTCTCCTTTGGGTAGAAGTTGATTGATTATTGTTCCTACCATTCTGGCCGGAAGTTACGTTGGGCCAGCGGCGATTTGCTGTATTGCCATCTGCATGCCACGACGATTCACGAAAAACAGTTGTGCTTTTGTGCTCCTTTGCGGGCCAGGAATGTCATAATTGACACTCCAGACTGTCATAACTGACATGACGACAATTCCAAGACTCATCTCAATCTCCGGCCCTGCGCACGGAACGACTTTCGCTCTTCAGTCTGACGAAGTATCAATCGGCCGCGATCCGTCGAATCAGATCTGCGTCAACGACAACTCGGTATCGCGGCGACACTGTCTCATCAAAAGCGAAAAGGGATCGTTCACGATTGTGGATTTGGAAAGTTACAACGGAACGTTCGTCAACGCGGTGGCGGTCGGAGAGCAGTCTTTGAATCATGGAGATCAAATCGCGGTTGGGCATGTGCTGTTTCTTTTTCTTTTGCACGAGGCTGAGGCCGTGGCAGGCGGCAGTTCGGTCGAACTAAGCGACGACGAATTAGGAAATCTTTCGACGATACGTCTCGAGCGGAAAGAAGCGCTTTACCTGAAGCCGAATGCCGTCGTGGCGGCCCTGCCACCCGATGCGCGGATAGCTCGCGATCTGAATGCGTTGCTGAAAATCAGCACGTCGTTGAGCGCCGTTCGTGAGTTGAGTGCGCTCGAACACGAACTGCTTGAAACCATCCTCGATACGATTCCCGCCGAGCGCGCGGCCATCCTGCTCGTAAGAGAAAATTCCGAAGCCCTCGTTGCGTCATACGGGAGAGATAAGAAGTCTCAAACAGAGCAACCGATTCGTATCAGCCGATCGGTTGCGGAGAAGGTGCTTCGTGAAGGCGCGGGGATATTGTGTCTTGATACTCAGGACGAGTCTCTCCGGCAGGCTGAGAGCTTACTTGCCGCGCGCGTTTGTTCGTTGCTCTGTGTGCCGCTCGTTATCAGGGAACGTGTGGTCGGACTGATCTATCTCGATACCAGCAACCCGGCGATCGTTTTTGACGAAGGTCACTTGCAGTTGTTGACGGCGGTTGGAGGCATTGCCGCCGTTGCGATTGAGAACGTGCAGCAACTGGAATGGCTCCACATTGAGAACGAACGGTTGCACCAGGAGATCAATCTCGAACACAACATGATCGGCGAGAGCCCGCGCATGCGTGAGATCTATCGCTTTATCGAGAAGATTGCGCCGGCGGATGCGACCGTTTTGATTCGCGGCGAGAGTGGAACGGGCAAGGAACTGGTGGCCCATGCTATTCACGACAACAGCGAGCGTTCAACTAAACCATTTGCCGCGATTAATTGCGCCGTGCTTTCCGAAGCACTTCTGGAGAGCGAGCTTTTTGGATATGAACGAGGAGCTTTCACAGGAGCCGTCGCGCAGAAGCGAGGGCGTCTTGAAGTGGCTGACGGAGGCACGCTATTTCTCGACGAGGTTGGGGAACTGACGCCCGCGACACAGTCGAAGCTGTTGCGTGTTTTGCAGGAGCGGCAGTTTGAGCGGCTTGGCGGCACGCGCACGATCGACGTCGACGTTCGCGTCATCGCCGCGACAAACAGGAATTTGGAAGAGGCGATTAAGGATGGAACGTTTCGTTCGGATCTTTACTATCGTCTCAACGTGATTTCGCTGATGTTGCCGCCGCTCAGAGAACGGCGCGAAGACATTCCTTTGCTTGCATCTCATTTTGCTGCGAAGTACGGCAAAAAGTGCAAGCGACCGGTGAACGGGATTTCGCCCGAAGCGCGGGCGTGTCTCGTTGCCTACGACTGGCCGGGGAATGTGCGTGAACTGGGGAACGCGATCGAACGTGCAGTTGTCCTGGGCAACACCGACGTCATCCTGCCCGACGACTTACCGGAAAATCTGCTGGCGACTACGCCTACGCCGCCAAACCTGTCCAACTATCACGAAGCAGTACTCGATATGAAGAAGCAATACATCCTTCGCGCCCTCGAACAAACAAACGGCAACTACACCGAAGCCGCTAAACACCTCGGCATCCATCCGACAAACCTGCATCGCCTCATTCGGACCCTCGGCCTCAAAAAATCCGACAATTAGCCACAAGAAGCACCTGAATCACAAATGCTTCAGAAAATGCCTTTGTGTTCTTTGTGCCTTTTGTGGCTAAAACAGTTCGAACTTGATGGTCAGGTACTTCTTCGGGTTTTGGCGGAAGTCGTAGATCATCTTCACGCCTTCGGAAGATAGCTGGTTGACGTTGGTGTAGAGCGTGTCGTCGTTGAGGAGTTTGCCCACGGTGCCTTCGCCGCGTTGAGCGGCGGCGACGAGGTTGTCGATGCGTTCGGCGGTCGTGTTGAAGCGCGCAATCGCGGCGCGAGCGTCGTTGTAGATCTGTTCGTCCCGAATCAGCTTGCCGAGCGTGCCGCGTCCGGCGTTGACGTCGGCGATTACGAGATTGATCTGGTCCACTGACTTATCGAGGCGATCTGCGGTGCGGTTGATACGTACGTAAAACTCGTCATCCGTTAATAACTTGCCGGCAGTGCCGCGTCCGGCGCGTAGATCCTCGGCGATAGTTCTGAGTTGAAGGGCAATGTCGTTGGCGTTGTTGTAAAGCGCAGGATCGTTGATAAATCTTCCGGCCGAACCCCTGCCGCCTCGAATCTCCTTCATCACGTCTTCAGTTTCGCGGATCGTAGCGTTGAGGTTGTTATAAAGTGCCTCATCTGCGAAGAGTTTCCCGACGGTTCCTTGTCCGTCCTTCACTTCCTTCACGATGCCGCTGATCTCATCCGACAACTTGCTGAGCCGCTGGGCCAGATCCGTTCCTGAGGTTGCGAAGTCGTTTACTGTATTTGAAGATGAAGACGTCAGAATGGCGTTGTCCTGGACCGGTTGGCCCACCGCACTCCCCGGCGTGATGTTAATCAGCATTTCGTTTCCGAGCAGACTCGGCGAACCCTGTTGCGCCGTGGAATCGGAACGGATGCGTTCGTTGGCGGGACGGCCGTCGATCGTTGAATCGATAGTCATCTGCGCTTCGACACGCGGAGCCTCGGGAACGGGCGAAGGTTCGAGCAAAACGATTCGCTCCACCTTGCCGACTCTTACCCCTGCGAGACGCACTTCAGAACCCTCACGCAATCCGTTCGCGTCACCAAAGCGCGCTCTGAGGTGCAGCTTTCTGCTGAACGGATTGATATCGCCCGAAGCGTTGAGCACGAGGAAGACGAGCACGGCGATCGCGAGCAGCACGAAAATTCCTACTCGCACCTGGCTCAAACTTACACTCTTCTTTGTTGGAGGCATATCCTCGTCCTTTCCTTAATGTCCTCGCAGGAATCTCTGAATATAAGGATCCTCTGAGCGGCGCAAAGCTTCGTCAGTGCCGCTGAAAATAATGTTTCCCGAGCGCATCATCATCACTTTGCTGTTGATTAGACAAAGCCGTTCGCCTTCGCGTTCGAAAACCACTTTGCCCGCCTCGTCAACCACCGCATACTCCGAACAGATGTAGTGAAGATTGTTCATCTCGTGAGTCACGAAGATGGAGGACACATCTTCAAGGTCGCGAAGTTTCATCGCCAGCTCACAGATAGTGCGCGCTGTCGGCGGATCTAGACCGGCCGTCGGCTCGTCAAACAAAACAATCTTCGGATCGCCGATCAACGCGCGCGCGATACCGACGCGGCGACGCATACCGCCCGATAATTCAATCGGCATCTTGTCGATAGCGTCTTCGAGATTGACGAATCGCAACATGCGGCGGACTTCGGGTTCAACCTCGTCTTCGGGAACACCCTGCTCGTGCAGGCGGTACGCGACGTTGTCATAAACTGAAAGCGAATCGAAGAGCGCGCCTTCCTGAAAAACCATTCCGATGTTCTTGCGAACGTGCATCATCTGCTGTTCGGAGTAGTGAGTGATATCTTCGCCGTCAACCAGCACCTGTCCGGAATCAGGTTTGAGCAGTCCCAAAACCAGTTTGATGATCGTCGACTTGCCGCCGCCGGAACCACCCAGGATGATCTTTGTCTCACCCTTCATAACCTTGAAACTCAGGTCGTTAAGGATTACACGCTCATCAAACGAAAGCACGACGTTGCGGAACTCGATCGCGGCGATCGCGCGGTCGCGATCGTCCACTTCATGAAACGTCGATTCGGCGGCGTTTTCGCTGATCGTTGGTTCGGTTGTGTGTATGTTGGTGGCCATCGAATACTAACTGAACTATTGAGTGCCTAGAATAACCTGAAGCGCTTTGGCGAGAAAGTAATCGGCAATAATTACTATGATCGAAGCCATAACCACGGCCCGCGTGGTCGAGCGGCCGACGCCGACAGTGCCTCCTTCAGTGCTGAGACCCTGGCGACAGGCGATTGCTCCGATGATTAATGAAAAGACAATCGGTTTTACGACGCCGCCGATAAGATCGTCTGTCGTGATGCCGTCACGCACCGCGGAGATGAACACGCTCGACGATACGGAATAAAGCGCAACTGCCGTCACCCAGCCGCCGAAGATTCCGAGCACGTCGGCGAGCACCGTCAACAAAGGCAGACTCACCAGCAGCGCATACATGCGCGGCGCTACGAGTTTTCGGATAGGATCGGTACCGAGCGCGCGCATGGCGTCGATCTGTTGCGACACAACCATCGAACCGAGTTCCGCCGAGATCGCTGAACCGACACGTCCCGTCACCATGAGGGCGCATAACACTGGCCCCAACTCGCGTACGAGGGAGACGGCGACGAGATAGCCGGTCTGCGATTGTGCCCCATAAGCCTTGAGAGTCGGGAACGTTTGCACCGTCAATACACCGCCGGTGAAAAATCCGGTCAGGATAATGATCGTCAGCGAGCCGACACCGATAGCGTCCATCTGCGCGATGGTTTCGGGAATGTAGCGGGGGCGTTTGAAGATGCCGCGAAAGGCGCGCGCGGCCAGCAGCGTCGTCTCTTGCAGCTCGAGCAGGGCGCGCGTAGCGAAATTCATGGAGAGCTTATTAAACCGGCACTTTCGTTTTGCGGCAGAGCGTTTAAGTAGTTTAGGCTGCGCGTTTAGAAGAGCGGCCTATCATGCGCAAATTCTACGCGAGGCGTCAAGGAAGGCTTGCAAAAAGATGGGAGAAAAGAGCCACAAAGAGGCAGGCAAGTCACAAAAAATGATTTGTTCTCCTGTAATTTTACCGGCGTAGTCGCCCTCTGACCGGACGTTGATTGATTTGCCGGCGGGGCGTCATGACATCCCTGACTTGTAGTCGCAGTCGTCGCAGGGTGGCGAGTTGTTCCGGACGCAGTTCACGGCGAATTTTCAACTCGGTGCGGATTCTCAAGCGCGTCTGCGCTGCCTGTGCGGCGGCAAGCTCGTTTACGCGTTGGTCAATCACGCTTTCGTCAGTGGGTTCAGCATCGAGAGCCTGGTCGAGAGCGACGTGAGCTTCGCGGAGACGTCGGCTGGTCATCTGGCGTTCGTCTTTGTTCTCCGCGAGGATCATGCGAATTTTCTGGCGCTGCTCGGGCGTGAGGCGTAGTTGTTCAATGGGATCGGCCGGTTCAGTCTGCGGTGGCTGATCCTGCACGGCAAGTACGGCGGTGGTCGACGTAAGGAGTATCAAGGTTATTAAGAGTCTGGATATCATCTTTACCTCAAGCATGTTTACTGGTTAATTCGATCTCCGAGGAGGGTGAGACCAGCTTCGTCGCCGTTTGAAAGTAGTCGCAGATCGGCGGCGAGTTGCTCACGCTCGGCGCGAGACAAGGGACGCCGGCTTTTTGCCGACTGCCGCGCGGGGGAAATTTTATTCGGCCTGGACGCTTTCGATATCGTCACCGTAGGTGGGTCTACAACCGCCGGTTGTTTTGTTTCGCCTCGAGTCTCGGCTTGGTGGGCGAGCGCTTCTTTTAGCATCCGATCGACGTCCTGCTGTGTGTAGCCTGTGTTCGTCACAGTAACCTGATCGTTCTTGTTGAGTTTGCTTACAGCAATGACTGCAAGTACGCAAAATGTGACGAGGGCGAAAGCTGTCGCGCCCTTTAGCCACAGCGGAGACAGATCAAAAAACTGTCGTAACGCGGCGATTGCCGACTTCCTGCCTGCCTTCGCAGTTGCTGGACTCGCCACGAAGCCTGACAGCGCTTCGTCTCGCCACGCCGTTATCGATTCACGCACGACGCCAAACGACGCGACTTCCTGACTACAAACACCGCACTCTTTCAAGTGCAGTTCAAAGTCGCGCGCCTCGCTCTCACTGGCTTCTTTGTACACGAACGCGATTAAATCGAAAGCGCGCTCACACGTAGCTTCTTTCATCTCAAGTCCTCAAACTTCTGTAGCCGCAGTTGTAACTGCTTCAAGGCCGTGTAGAGCCGGCTCTTCACCGTGCTCAACGGCAAATCCAACGCGTCAGCAATTTCACGAAATGTAAGTTCTTCAAACTCCTTCATCACCACAACCTGCCGCAACTCGATCGGTAAACTGTTTATGGCACGCCGAACCGCAAGGGTTTCCTGGCGTCCTTCAGCAACGTACGCGGGCGAGTGAGTCACGGGCGTGCGAGCATAATTCTCCTGCTCATCCTCGAGCGGCGACTCACTGCGAACCTTCGAACGTCGCTGCCGTGAAATGCACTGGTTGATGGCAATCCGGTGCAGCCACGAAGAGACTTTCGCCTCGCCACGAAAACCTCGCAGATTCCGAAACGCGGCGAGAAAAGTCTCCTGGGTAGCATCGCGTGCATCTTCTTCACGCCCCAGCATCCCGTAAGTGAGCGCGAAGATGCGCCGCTCCCAGCGCCGCACAAGCTCGCCAAAAGCCTCGGCATCTCCCGTCAGCGCGCGCTCTACGATGATCTCGTCGCTACTCAAAGTTTTCATTCCGCTCAGGCATTTAGACGCAGCTGTCCGCTAAAAAGCCGATCTTTGGAGTGCGGCGGCCTGGCGCCGCTTTTTATCGATGACGGCTTGATCGAGGCCAAAGCGGCGTCAGGCCGCCGCACTCCAAGGCGTTAAAACACGTTGACACAGCGTCTTGCGCTCGACAATAATACTCGGACGCTGAGCATGTGCTTGGCTGACATTCCTTCCACGCGCTGACGACCTGCCGTCGATTTTAACTGCCCGATTCCCGGAATGCTCGAAAAACTCGGACGAATCCGTCTCCTATACATAGTCCTGGGAGTGCTGCTCCTGGTCGGATTGCTGCCGTTGGCCTTTGCCGGCGTCCTCCTTTCAGGGCGGAGCGCGGACGAGCTGCGGTCTATCGAAGGCCGTTATCAGGCTCAGCTCGTGCAGGACAAAGCGCGCCAAATCGAGCTTTATGGGCAGCGATATCGCGACGTTGTGACCGGTCTCGCACGTGCATTTGAGATTTCAGGCGGCATCCGAGCCCTCGACGACCAGGGTTACAATGACCGTCTGCAGGCCACTCTTCACGAAGATCCGAACCTCATCGCACTCGTGCTTTGGCCGGTAGACGGAACCCTCCATCGCGCCTTTCAATCCGACGTAATAAAGCTTGAAGAAGTCGATTCTCGTGTTAGCGAAGTACTCGCGCGCATGAACGGCCGCGGCCTGGTTGTCAGCCGGCCGCAGATCATTCGTTCAGGACCGGAAATGGCGCTCACGATCGCTGTGCCGGTGCTTGGCGGCAAGAATAATCAGGATGTGGTGGCGGCCGTGGTCGCGATCGTTTCGTTTCAGGAAGTGTTTGAGGCGGTTCAGCAACCGACTTCAAAAAGCGAGCGCGAACTCCTCGACGCCGGATTACCGGTCGTGTTTGTGGTGGACCAGAACGGCCGCGCCGTCGCTCATCCGGAAGCAAGCGTTGCGTTTTCGGAGAGGCCGATGACGGATCTCAAAGTCGTGCAGGACTGGCAGGAGTCAGGCGCGCAGGTCCAGTCGGCGCTTGCGCCTTTTTCAGCGACACGCGATGGCCGTACGGTCGATATGCTCGGCTCATACGCGACCGCCGAACTCGATAAGTCTTCCCGCCTCGGCGTTATCTCCATCCAGGACGAAGTGGCCGCATTGGCGTCTGTGTCCGACATGCGCTGGCAAACGCTCTGGATCAGTTTGATCGCAGCCTTGCTGACGATACTTATCGGACTCTTCTTCGCAAACAAGTTGACGCATCCGGTTAGAGAACTCGCAGGCGGCGCACATCGAATCGCATCAGGTGACTTCTCGAAACGCATCGAGGTCACAAGCCGAACGGAACTCGGCGATCTCGGTAACTCGTTCAACCTGATGACCGATCAAGTCGAACGCTTCATCGGCGACCTGCAAAAGTCTGCACACGAAAACCGCGAACTGTTTCTCGGCACGGTAAAAGGACTCGCCGCGGCCATCGACGGCAAAGACCCGTACACGCGTGGTCATTCGGAACGTGTCTCTCGCTTTTCGATGGCGATCGCGCAGCGTCTTGGTCTCTCGGACGAAGAAGTGGAGAAGATCAGGATCAGCGCGCTCCTGCACGACGTCGGCAAGATCGCGATCGACGACAACATTCTCAAAAAGCCCGCGGCGCTCACCGACGAAGAGTACGAGATCATGAAGAAGCACCCGCAGAAGGGCTACAAGATCATGTCGCAGATTCCGGCGATGAAAGAGTTTTTGCCGGGCATGTACATGCATCACGAGATGGTCAACGGCATGGGTTACCCTCAGGGACTCAAGGGTGATGAGATTCCCCTCATGGGCAAGATCGTTGCGGTTGCAGACACTTTCGACGCCATGACTACCGATCGTCCTTATCAAAAAGCCTTTAAGTTTGAGGACGCCCTTGCACGTATCGAGAGCTTTGTCGGCACGCGTTACGATCCGGACGTAGTCTCGGCTCTCTCGGAGGCATGCAAGGAAGGTCAAATCAGGCCCGGTGTGGTGAAGTTGAGAAAACCCGCGCCCCCACAGAACCCACAGATTTCACCGATTGCACCGTTTAATAACGGGCTATCTGTGTAATCTGGCGATTTCTGTTTATAATCGCGGGCACATGGGACTTTTTTGGAGAAGAAAGCGGGAGGACCAGTTTGTTTCGCTGCGTCTGAACGAACCCGCTGAAGTAAAACCGGAACCACCTCAAACAACGACGGCGCCGCCGCCAACTGCGCCGCCGGCCGCCCGGGCAACCGAATCGCGAGCGGTGCCGCCGCCCGAATCGCAGGCCGCATCGCCACCGACAACACCGCCACCTCCGGTTGCGCCGCCACCTGCGCGGCCCGAGCCGCCGGCAGCAACAGTCAAAGAACGGCCCGTTCCACCCTCGAGATCGCCGTTTGCCACTTCCGTACTGGGGCTAAACCTTTCGATTGAGGAGCTACAGGCTCAGCAAGCGGCGCTGGAGCAGGAGTTTTCCGCAAGATTTCGACGCGCCGTCGCAGCCACTCGCGATTCTTTATCCGAAAAAATTGATACCGTTTTTGCCGGACGCAAACAGATCGACGACGAGTTGTTGGACCAGCTCGAGGAAGTGTTGATCGCTGCTGACATCGGCGTCCCCACCACGCTCGACATTCTCGAGAAGGTGCGCCGCGGCGTAGCGCGAAAACAGATCAACGATCTCGACGCGCTGAAGTTGGCGATCAAGACTGAGCTGTTGAATATCCTTCAGGCTTCTGAACGCGAGGGCATTGCTTCGGAAACGAGTGTGCCGGAGAGCGTCAGGCCGTACGTCATGATGATCGTCGGCGTCAACGGTGTCGGCAAAACCACGACAATCGGAAAGCTGGCGCAGCGCATCAAGGCCGAAGGCAACGACGTGTTAATTTGCGCCGCCGATACATTTCGTGCGGCTGCGTCGGACCAGCTCGCGATCTGGGCCGAGCGCACGGGCGTGCCGCTCATTCAACAGAAGCAGGGAACTGACCCCGCCGCGGTTCTGTTCGATTCGCTCAAAGCGGCAAAGGCGCGTGGCTCGGAAGTGCTGATCGTCGATACCGCAGGACGTCTTCACACCAAATCGAATTTGATGGCCGAGCTCGAGAAGATGAAGCGGGTTGCGGCTCGCGAAGTGGAAGGAGCGCCGCACGAAACGTTGCTCGTCGTCGACGCAGTCACCGGTCAGAATGGACTCGAGCAGGCGCGGCAGTTTTTGAAAGTGGCGGGAGTAACGGGAATCGTTCTGACGAAGCTCGACGGTACTGCGAAAGGCGGAATCGCAGTCGCGATCGCGAAAGAACTAAACCTGCCAATCCGCTACGCGGGGATCGGCGAGAAGGTTGACGATCTGGTAGTCTTCGAGCCGCAACAGTACGTGAATGGATTGTTTGGAAATTGAGCCTGCAAACGACCACGACCATAACTGAACCTCCAATCACCTGGACCGACATGGATCGCCGCATGATGGCGCGAGCTCTCGAGCTTGCGAAAAAAGGCGTAGGCCAGGTTAGTCCCGGACCGCTCGTCGGCTGTGTGATTCTGGATTCAAGGGGGGAGATTGCGGGTGAGGGTTTCTACATTTTCCAGGCAGTCAAACATGCCGAGACTCTCGCACTCGATCTCGCGGGCGAACGCGCGCGCGGTGGCACTGCGTATGTTTCACTCGAGCCACATGCGCATCACGGGCGGACCTCGCCCTGTACCGACGCGTTGATCGCCGCCGGGATCAAACGCGTAGTCGCGCCGATCGAGGATCTGAATCCGAAGGTTTTGGGCCAGGGCTTTGCTCATCTGCGCGCGGCCGGCGTTACGGTCCATGAGGGACTGTTTCGCGAAGAAGCGGCGCAGGTAAACGAAGCGTACCTGCACTACATGTTGACGGGGCGGCCGTTCGTCCATTTGAAACTCGCGGTCTCACTCGATGGAAAGATTGCGACTCGCACAGGCGACTCTCGCTGGATTACTGGTGCGGAGGCGCGCGCACGCGCACACGAGCTGCGACATGCGTACGACGCGATCCTGGTGGGTGCGGGAACGGTTTTGAAGGACGATCCGCAGTTGACGGATCGATCGGGTTTGCCGCGGCGGCGGCCGCTCGTGCGCGTGATTCTCGACAAAACGATTAGCGTTTCACCGGCTTCCCAGTTAGCGAGTTCGACTAGTAAAGCCCCCGTGATGCTCTTCTGCGAAGGTGCAGCGGACGAAGCTCTCGCAAAGCGACTTTTAGACAAAGGTGTCGAAGTTTCGAAATCGAGTCGCGGCGATCTTCGTGCGGTATTGAAGGAACTCGGAAGCCGTACGATTCAAAGCGTCCTCGTCGAAGGTGGCGCCACGATCGCGGGTGAGTTTCTCGACGCAGGACTGGTAAACAAGGTCACGTTTTTCATTGCACCAAAGATCGTCGGCGGCACGGGTGCGCCGAGCGCTGTTGGTGGAATTGGCGTTGAAAAAATGGCTGCCGCACTCGAGCTTGAAAAAGTTTCCACCGTCCAGCGCGGCAAAGACATTGAAGTCACCGGATATCCGCGTAGCGACAGAGGTCCGGCGGATGAAGGATGAAGGTGCTGAACCTTATCCCTCGAAGCGGCTGGGCCAACACTTCCTCAAAGACCAGCGCGTAATTCAACGCATAGTCGAAGCACTCGCACCCAAACCCGACGAAACGATCGTCGAGATTGGACCAGGCACGGGTGCGCTTACATCGCTGCTCGTGGAACGGGCCGGACGCGTCGTGGCGGTGGAGTTTGACAACAAGCTCGCGCCTTTCCTGAGTGAACGGTTTGCCGGTTTTCCGAATTTCAAACTGGTGATGGCGGATGCACTCACGACGGACTTTTGCGCGGAGATTCTTCCGGCGCGCACCGCGAGACTCGCCGCAAACCTGCCATACAACATCTCCACGGCAATCCTCCAGCGCTTGATCGCGCAACGTGCTTGTTTTGAAGAAATGGTGCTGATGCTGCAGCGCGAAGTTGTCGAGCGCGTCCTTGCGTCGGCCGGAACAACCGATCGCGGTTATATCTCAGTCTTCGTCGAGGCTTACTGTGAAACTGAAAACCTCTTTGACGTAGCGCCGGGAGCGTTTCGCCCTCAGCCAAAGGTTTGGAGCAGCGTCATGCGTCTGAAATTTCGGCCGGCAATGGCAATTGAGGTGAAAGATGAGGAGCTGTTGTGGGCCACGGTAAGTGCGGGCTTCGCTCAGAAGAGAAAGACGATTCTCAACAACCTGCGCCAGGCGCCGGGACGCTTGCAGGACGTTTTAAAACGCAATGGCGGCGCAAGCATTGTTTTATGCAAGGCGGAAGTGGAGCTGCAGCGCCGGGCAGAAACGCTCACGGTTGGAGAGTGGGGAAGGATTGTGCGGGCGATGGAATGATCATTTGCCATTTGTCATTTTCCATTTGTCATTTGTCATTGAAACGCGGCAGCGTCCTGGATAAATGGCAAATGAGAAATGGAAAATGACAAATGGCAAATAGGTTTTAAATCCATCTATCGCTCTTCAACCGTAACTTTGATCCCGTCCTTCGGCCGCAACGACAAAACCGGCAGCACTTCGACCTTGTGATTCGGGTCGAGTGAGAACCGAAAGCGCTGCCCAATCGTCGCGAGCAGCAAAACAACTTCCATCATCGCAAAATAGTTTCCAATACACTGGCGCGGGCCGCCGCCGAAAGGGAAGTACGCATATTTCGGCAACCGTTCGCTGTTCTCCGTGGTCCAACGCTCGGGCTTGAACGCTGCCGGCTCGTCGAAGTAACGCGGATCGCGATGCGTGGCCCATTGAAATGCGAAGAGCTGCGTGTTCCGCGGTACGCGATAACCGCCAATCTCCGTCTCTTCGATCGCCTCCCGCCCAACCGCATAAGCCGGCGGATAAAGTCGCATCGCCTCTTTAACGATCATCTCGCTGTACTTCAGCTTCGTTAGATCGGAGACTTCCGGCGCTCTGCCTCCAAGCACCTCGTCGAGTTCGGCGTGAAACTTTCGCTCGGCGTCCGGATGCGTTGCCAGCAGATACCAACTCCACGATAAGGCGAGCGCCGTAGTCTCGTGACCGGCGAGAAACAAGGTCATGACTTCGTCGCGCAATTGCGCGTCACTCATCTGGGTGCCATCTTCGTCCTGGGCCTGGAGCAACATCGAAAGCAGATCGCCTTCATCGCCACCACTCGCACGTCGTTCAGCGATGATTCGATAAACGATCCGATCGATCTCGCTGACGGCGTTGAAATACCGGCGATGGCCGGGTGTCGGCAGTCGATTATCAAGAATCCACTTTACCGTAGCCTGCGAGGCAAACGGTTTGACAACGAGCGAGAGCATCTGACCGACATGATCCGCGTCGTTTGAAACGTCCGAATTGAAAAGTGTCTTGACGACAATCTCAAGTGTCAGACGAGTCATGTCGCGCGCAATATCGCGATGTTCGCCGTGTTTCCAGCGGGCGGTGGCGCGTTCCGCATACTGGACCATCACTTCGCCGTAGGAGCTGATTCTTTGCCGGTGAAATGCGGGTTGAGCAAGACGTCTCTGCCGCCGCCAGAAATCGCCCTCGCTTGTCACCAGGCCATTGCCGACGAGCCGATGAAAAAACGGAGATCGAAGTGACTGTGCTTTGCGATAGCTTTTGGCGTTAGTGCTGAGCAGCGTTTCGATGTCGGCGGGATTGTAAAGAAAGTATGCCTGTACGTAGAGAAATCTCGAGCGTACAACGTCGCCGTAATCGCGTTGGCAACGTTCGATAAACCCGAGCGTGTCGTCATTAAACTCACGCATCACGCCCATGACGAAAGAACCCCTAGGGCCGGGCGGTAATGGCGGACGGTTTGGCGTTTGCTTTTTAGCTGCGATGGCGTCTGCGGTATTCATTGCTTTAATGCGTCAACATAAATTCCGGGATCGCTGTCGGGGATAATCATCGCACCAACTGCCTTTTGATAGAAATCCACCGGACCCGCCGCGCCGATGATGGCGTAGACGTAACCCATTTCCCGCAGACCCCGGAGCGACGCGAGCAGCAAAGCTTTCCCAATGCCTTTGTCGCGTGCGGACGCGACGACCCCGGTTGGACCAAAAAATCCGCGCCGTGTGCATTCGTACGCCGCGAACCCAACGAGCTCGTGTTCTACAGTCGCAACATAAACAGAGATAGGTTGGCGTGCGAAGCCGACGGAGATCTCGTCAGCCCAACCGGGAGAGAATTGTTCGGAGACAAAAATTCGGACGGTGGTTATTTCAAACGGCTGTGCGCGACGCACGACGAACGACGCGCTGCTTTCCTGTGGCGGGAGTTTCAGAAGGTTAACCAGCAGGTCCGGCATTTACTTTTCTTGAACAAATGTTTTGTAGCGACGATTAAATCAACGCGTGGGGGCTTGTCCGGGCAGCCAGGCAGGACGGAACTTTGAATTCGCAAGCCACTGAATCGGCTTCACGAGCGAGTTCAACGATCGCGTCATGAATGGAAAATCAATCTTGCTGACCTCGTCACTCGGACGATGATAATCGGTATGCAAACCAAAACTCGAAACCGTGTGCGCAATCACGCCACGCAACGCGAGCGGATAATTATCGGAACGTTGAAAGAAAGACTGTTCCGGATGCGGATCGGCCACCAGCGACGCTCCCTGCTTCGCCAGCTCCGGACCAAGATCGATCGCTCGTAACCCGTCAACCAAAGCGTGCCCGCCGCAACTTTCGGATCGGGCCTGCCCAGCATTTCGAAAGTCAACATCAGCGACGATTTGTGTCAGCGGTACGGGTGGATTCGCGATGAAATGTTGCGAGCCGAAGCCGCCCCTTTCTTCACTTCCAAAACAAACAAAATAGATCGTGCGGCGCGGCCGTTTGCCTGCCGCAAGCACGCGCGCGAGTTCCAGCACAGCCACGCAACCCGACGCATCGTCGTCAGCGCCATTGAAGATCTTGTCGCCGGTGAGCGTGTCGTTAACGCCAAGATGGTCCAGGTGAGCACTCAGCATGATCGCTTCGCCGGCCGCGTCGGATCGGAACCACGCAAAACACCGATGACGTTCCAGGTGGCACTTGCTTCCGCAGCTTCGGTCAGCGCCCGCAAAATCTACTTTCGCGCCGGAAGGCATTGCGAAGAGCGTATCCAACGCATCTTTACGAAGCGAGATCACGGCGAATGCTTCAGCGCTGCTGCCAGCGACTCGTGGTGGCAGGTTCGGCAATCTGACGTTTCCCGCTTCGCGAGTTTTCTGGTTCGCTTCTGTTTCGATCATCACGACCGCCGCTGAGTCGGACGTGCGCGCTTTTCTGAGAGCGTCCTGCCGTTGCTGTTGATTGGCGCCCTCGGGCAGCTTGACGGCGACGATGGCGCCTTTCTTAAACGTGCCTTCAGGCTCGACCACCTGTAAGTCACCGCTGAATTCTTGGAGACCTCAGAAACGAAACGAAGAAAGTCGCGACCCAAACTCCCACTTCTGTACGTTGCTTCCGGAAGTGACGGTCAGAAGCGGCGCTTCCACAAACTTCGATGACTCGAGCGCAACGCGCTGCACAAAACTTTGTTGCCGGCACTGTCAGTGTCGCCGCGCAGGTTCGAGTCCGAACTGTCGAAACTGCGAGCCGATATACTCAGCCGCAATCCGTTCATAGATGGTGCCACTGCCACGACCCTGCATCGCATCACTCGCAAGAAAGCTGAGTCTGCGCACGAACGTTATCTTCGCGGATAGGCGCCTTAGTCTGCGACAGAGCAGGGAAGGAGCAAGTGCAAACAACGAGACGAAGCCGCGAGAGCAGGACGGCAAAGTGGCTTGTTCATGGCTGAGGTAGTATCCAGAACTTAGCCACAAAGAAGCACATAGATCAAATTAAAAGGATTTCCTGTATTGGTGTACTTAAGTAGACCGTGCGCGACTCAGAATAGAAATCCAACGCCTGCGGTCCCTGTTCGCGCATTCCAAAACTCGATTCCTTTGTGCCACCAAAAGGCAATTGATACTCGACTCCCGCGGTCGGAAGATTCACCGTAATCAATCCCGCTTCGATCCGGTTGATAAACTTGGTGCACACGCGTCAGATCCTTCGACACGATTGATGCCGATAGACCAAAGCGCACGTCGTTGGCGATGCGCATCGCATCGTCAAAATCTTCAGCAACCATCAGCGCCAGCACAGGTCCAAAAACTTCTTCCTGCGCGACGCGCATTTCCGAAGTCACTCCGCTGAAGATCGTCGGCTCGATGAAGTAACCTTTGTCGTAGTTGTCGCCGGTCAAACGTTTACCGCCACACAGCAACTCGGCGCCTTCTTTTTTAGCGATGTCGATGTATTCGAGATCGGTTTTCAAGTTGTTCCTCGTCGACTGCCGGACCAATCTGCACGTCCGGCTCGAGACCGTTTCCGACTTTCAGTTTGCGCGTCTTCTCAACGAGTTTCTCCACGAGCGGTTCATAGATCGATCTTTCGACGATCGCGCGACTACAGGCAGTACACTTCTGCCCGGTCGAGAAGAATGCTCCGTTGATCAGTATGTCGGCCGCATAATCGAGATCGGCGTCACTGAGAACCACGGTCGGATTTTTTCCGCCCATCTCGAGCTGCACGCGAATACTTCTTTCGGAGACTTTTTTATAGAGCGCGGTGCCGACAGAAGTGGAACCGGTAAACGAGACTGCCTTGATCTCAGGATTGCTGGTGAGTGCGTCGCCGACTAGTCCGCCGCTGCCGGTGACATAATTGATAACGCCCGGCGGTATGCCTGCTTCGTGCAATGCTTCGACCAGCCTGAACGAGCTGAACGGCGCGAGTGACGCGGGTTTGATCACGACTGTGTTGCCGGCGATCAGCGCGGGCGCGATCTTCCATGCAGGGATCGCGATTGGAAAATTCCAGGGCGTGATCAATGCAACAGTTCCGAGCGGTTTGCGAATCGTGTAGCAGAGAACGTTCTCACGCTCTGACGGAACCTGGTAAGTAAACTGTCGAGAGCCTTCGCCGCCAAAGTAACGAAAAATATTTATCGCGCGCTTTACCTCGCCGATTGCCTCCGGCAAAGTCTTGCCTTCTTCTCTCGTCATCTCCTCGCCGAGTTGCGGGAGGCGAGCTTTCGAGGAGTTCGGCGGCCTTGAAAAGATATTCGCCGCGTTTGGTTGCGGGCAGATCGGCCCATGCCGGGCGCGCGGCTGCGGCGGCGCTGCACGCCTGGTCCACATCTGTCTGCGTTTGAAGCTTGAAAGAGACCGACAGTCTCTTCCGTGTTGGCGGGATTGATATTGGGGAATGTTTTTCCTGACTTGCTGTCGACCCATTCCCCGTTGATGTAGTTTTTGAAGACCTTCATGATATCCACAGATTACACAGATTTTTCCGATCTGTGTAATCCGCGGATTATGTGTTTACCTGGCGGGCGACGCCGATACTTCGCTCCACCAGACTTCTGAACTTCGAGCGGCACGCCTTCGGCTTTCGCCTTGCGAATAAACTCGCCGTCGATCTTGAAGATGCGCAGTTTCACGATGTCTTCGACCGGCAAGATTTGTGAGGCCTTCATTGCGAATCTCTGTAATGAACTCAGGCGTGACTTTGAAGATCTGCATCTTGACGAGGCTCTCAAATGGTTCTTTGTCGAAACCCATCTGACTGACTTGTCTCACAAATTCAGCATCGATTTTGAAGATGCGCGCCTTGACCAGTTCTTCCATGCCGAGGTTTTCAAAGCCGCTGGCTTTCATCTCGCGCATGAACTGCGAATTGATCTTGAAGATCGCGGCTTTGAAAAGATCGCCGACACCGAGTTTACCGAAACCCTGCGGAGGCGAGATCGTCGGCGAGCGCGGTCGTGACGTTAGAGTGTGGTCGCCGCAAACAGACGATCTTGGAAAGTCGCTCGTCGTTATCGGAGTCCTGTTCGAAGTCGAAGCCGCGGCTCTTCATCGCGGACACAAAAGCGGCGTTCGGAGTAAACCGAAACGTGCCGGAGCCTTTTCCATTTTGAAAACTGCCTTCGCAATCGATTCTTCCGGCTTCACGAACGAGGCTAAAACTGACCGGGCCGCCGCTCATCGCCTGTTCGCGACTCAAACCCTGGAGATCGGAGAACTCATAAGTTTGTCCGGTCTGATGTCGTCTTCCTTTGTCGGTGCGACGCTCAAAATTCAGATTGATATTCGAGAATTGTCTTTTGAGAACTGATGCCGTCCAATTGCCCGACTCATGCGTCTGCGCGCCGGCATTTACGCCTGCGATCCAGGCCAGCAGTGCGAGGCTCGTGATCAGCGCCAGGCCGAAAAAGTAGCGGTTCCAAACAGTTTTTGACATTGCGGACCTCCGGGAAGCTTAGAGATTTTCACTTTCAAAATTAGAACACCCACCGCTCGTAGTTTGTGACGAAAATTTAATTCACACGCGCGCCGGCATTTCTCCGCACATTTCCTTGCCTGTCCTTCGGTTCGGGATTAGAATCCCCGCCATTCCAGGTTGTTAAATTGTTACTGCCTGGTTCGACACGCTCGCCCCGTGTTCCCACTCAAGCCCACTTTCCGTCTTTGACGGATGGCCGTTCTCTTAACCGATGCCTTACTCCTGGAGGTTTCAAGATGAGAGACAGGCGAATAGATCCGAACTCTGTCCGCTCTAGCGACGAACAACTTAAAACACCAGAGCTTACCCACAATGAGGCGCTGGAACGATTGCGACAAAGCGAAACCCAACTCGCCGAAGCGCAGCAGCTCGCAAACCTTGGCAGTTGGAGTTGGGACATTAAGACAGGTCTGATGACCTGGTCTGACGAGCTTTATCGAATCCTCGGTCTTCATCCTCAGGAAATCCAGGCAAGTTTCGAAGCCGGCATCAGCCGCGTCCATCCTGACGATCGCGAGCAAGTGTTGCAGGCGGTGAACAAGTGTATTGAGACGCTCGGTCGTTACAACCAACCATGTCGAGTCGTTCGACCTGACGGCAAGATTCGTCTGCTTCAGGTTGTGGGAAGTGTTGTTGCCGACGAACACGGAACGCCGACCGGAATGTTTGGGCACTGCCAGGACATCAGTGAGTTGGAAGCGACGAAAGAAGCCCGAAGAGCTGCCGAACGCAAGTATCGTCAAATTTTCGAGAATGCCGGTGAAGGCATTTTTCAATCAACTCCGGAAGGTTCATATCTGACTGCGAACCCTGCGCTCGCACGGATGCATGGCTTCGACTCTCCGGGCGAGCTGATTCGATCCTGCAGGGATATTTCGCGTGAGATCTATGTGGATCCCGCGCGGCGTGAAGAGTTCAAGGGGCTGCTTGATGAATCCGGCGTCGTTCGTGATTTCGAACATGAAAGTATCCGGAAAGACGGCAGCCGGATTTGGATCTCGGTAAATGCGCGAACAGTCAGAGACGCATCCGGCCACCTCCTGTATTACGAAGGCACGACCCTGGACGTTACGGAAAGAAAGAAAGCCGAGCAGGCGTTGCGTGAAAGTGAAGAGCGATACAGAGAGTTGTTTGAGAATTCGAAAGACGCGCTCTATGTTCACGACATGAAAGGTTACTTGACGTCGATGAATCACGCCGCCGAAAGACTTACCGGTTACGCGCGAGAGGAACTCATCGGCAAGCATTTCGCGAGTGTCATTTCACCTGATCACGCAGAGCGGGTGAAAGGACAAATGTGTGCCAAGCTGGACGAAGTGGGTGAGACGCTCTATGAAGTCGAGATCGTTACAAAGCAGCAACTTCATGTTCCGGTCGAGATCAGCAGTCGTTTGATTTTCGAAGACGGCAAAGCAGTGGGCGTGCAGGGTTCGGTACAGGATATTTCCGAACGCAAACGAGCACAACAAGCTTCACGCACATATTCCAGGCGTTTAATTGAAGCCCAGGAAGCCGAGCGCCGTCGTATCTCACGTGAGTTGCACGATCAGGTCGGACAGATCCTCACCGCGGTTAAGATGAACCTGCACGCACTGCAAAAGAAGAGCAGTGAACCGGAGATTCTTTCCTCGATCAAAGACAATATGGAGGTGATTGACGAAGCAGTCGATCAGGTGCGTGATCTGTCCGTGGTTTTGCGGCCCCTCCTGCTGGACGACTTCGGACTCGTCGTTGCGCTCCGCTGGTATCTCGATCGACAGGCGCGGAACAGCGGCGTGAACGCGGAGTTTATTACACGATCTCTTACCGAAGACGACAGGTTTACTTCCGAGTTGGAAACGGCCTGCTTCCGGATTGTTCAGGAGGCGGCCACAAACGTGATTCGTCATGCTAAAGCGACGCGCATGTCAGTGATGCTCGAGAGGACGGGCCCTGATCTTGTCTTATTGATTGTGGACGACGGCGCCGGTTTCGATATCAGGAATCTGCGCAGTAACACAACGAGTGTGGCAACTCTCGGACTGCGTGGAATGGAAGAAAGAGTTCAGGCCGTCGGGGGCTCGATCACAATCGATTCAGCACCCACGCTTGGAACTGAGATTTGCGCGCGATTTCCGCTTCAGGAAGCGGAGCGGACACGTTCATCGCTCGAGCCACAGTTAAATCAGTTTGCAAAGGCAAGCATGTGACGTTTGACAGGATTTCAGGATTTTCATGACTAACATTTCAATCACAAAAATCCTGTAAATCCCGTCTTACCAATTTATTCGCTGTGCGTTTACTCGTCTTCCTCCTTTCTCCTGTTGTTTATGTTCAAAGATAATTCCTGGTCATCAGCAGTTTCGCGCTTGTTCTCCCCAAAAGCTCCGGCTACCGGATTCGACGCCGGGAGCGGATCGTAACCCTCGCGCGCTCGATTTAATTTTTGTGCCTCCGAGCGAACACCGCGTTTCTGTGACTGGTCCATCGTTCTTCCCTTTCATTTAAGTGGTAAGTGCCTGTTGCTGTCCGCTTTCCTGGTGCGAACCCAGGCCGGCCAGATGTTTGAACTCCGTGTTGGTGATGCCGCGCGTCAACAACAGCAGGCCGGCGGTTCCGAGTCCGGCTCCGAGTGCATCTCGACGCGTTCCACCGTAAACGGCGAGTGACGCTCCGGCCGCGCCCGCCACTAATCGTGCCGCCGGCGACCAGTTTTCCTGGAAGAACTCGAAGCGACTGCCCACACGCTCGCGGCCGCCTTGTAATGACGGATGATTGTCAGCGGTCTCATGAGCTTCGAGGTTGTTCGTTACGTCATTGACACCAGGAACCTGTTTCACACACGTCAGCAGCTCGCCCACCTCGGAAGCGAGGATTGGACCAGTAAGAGTGACGTTGCCGTTTTGGGCCGTCACATGAATGGCGCGCGGATGCGAAACTATTCTGCCAAGTTTCGAACGAACACGATCGACGAGAACGTCGTCGCTGACCGGTTCGGATGAAAAGCGTGATTGGATGTCAGTGAAGATTCCCTGGGAGCGATTGCGCAGATCGCGCGTGGTCACATCCCAGCATTCGCCGGTCTGTCTCGCAGCGGATACGACCTTGTCACGCAAAAGCGCGCGTCGTCGCTTGCCGCGATCGGGATCCAGCAAAAACATCATTCCGGTCCCGAGGCCTAACCCTGCCCCAAAAGTTAAAGCTTTGTTCATTCTCCTTACTTCCCCCTTTTCGTTAAAACATGCGCAAATCCAAGACCGTAAAGGAGAAGCTTTATTCGCGGACAGACTTTGCTAGTCGGCGTATTAAGGTCAGTCATTCGCAGCGAGAAAATGCCGGAAAAAGAGACACTCAAACGACTTGTGCTTTTTGTGCCTTCTGGTGGCCTCATTTCGTTGACAGTAATCACAGCCGCAAGCTACTCTGTCATCCCGTGAATCACACGGTCGCCATCGTCCCCGCCCGTCTGGCGTCGACCCGTCTGCCAGGAAAAGCATTAATCGAAATCGCAGGAAAACCTATGGTGTGCTGGGTCGCAGAACGCGCTCGCGCCGCGCGCAACGTCGATCGTGTGATTGTGGCGACGGATAGCCAACAAATCATTGACGCTGTTCGTACAATCGGTATCGAGGCAGTGCTCACGGCTCAGGACCACACGAGCGGAACTGATCGAGTCGCCGAAGTCGCAGCCACGATTCCTGAAGCGGAAATCATTGTTAACGTGCAGGGTGATGAACCATTAATTGCGCCTGAGACGATCGAGCGAGCGGTTGCCGCGATGGCGGTTGAGTTAACTAAACTAAACGGCGCCGGAATCGTAACAACGTGGGAGCCGATTGAAACGAGCGAAGATTTATCGAGTCCGGACCTTGTGAAAGTTGTCGTGGACGACGATGATAATGCGGTCTACTTTTCGCGTTCATCGGTGCCGTATCCTCGCGACGCTGTAAAAAGCCATGGCTCACTTGAAGCGGCTCTGGCAAACGAACCCGAGTTGCTGAAACTTTTTCGCAAGCACACCGGATTGTATGTTTACCGCAGGGATGTACTTTTGGAGTTTACGAAGTGGCCACAGTCAGGGCTCGAAAAGACTGAAGCCCTCGAGCAGTTGCGAGCGTTGGCCCATGGTGTCAGGATAAAAGTTGTCGAAGCCGGCGCGGTCTCAACGGGAGTTGATACGTTTGAAGATCTCGAGCGCGTAAGAGCAGTGCTCGGGTCTCGGACGCAAACAGGGAGTAGAGTATGAGCGACTGGATCGGATTAGCGGTTATCGGATTTGTGATCCTGTGCGGAGTGTTGGGACTATCATACTTGAGCAGGCCTTACGACGTTTCCGTTGAAGAATTTGAGAAACGCGCGCAGGAAGGCCCGGGTCTGCTGAGTGCCGGCCTGGTTACCCTCCAAAAGGCACTCGAACCGGCGAAAGAAAAAGCGGTCATCGCCCAGGAAGATCTGAAACAGGGACGTTACAACGGCGAACAGGCACCCGGAGATCCTCCGGAGGCTGGAAATAACAACGATGAAGAGGTAATCAAGGGAGAACCGGATGCCTAAATATATCTTCGTTACTGGTGGCGTGGTTTCCAGCCTGGGAAAAGGCCTTGCGGCGTCGTCCATCGGCTGCCTGCTCGAAAGCCGCGGGCTTCGCATGGCGCTTATCAAACTCGATCCGTACATCAACGTCGATCCGGGAACAATGTCGCCTTTCCAGCACGGCGAAGTTTTTGTTACCGACGACGGAGCGGAAACCGATCTCGATCTCGGACATTACGAACGCTTTACTCACGCGCATCTGTCGCAGGCAAATAATTGGACCACCGGGCGGATCTATCTTTCGGTGATCGAAAAGGAACGGCGCGGCGATTATCTCGGCAAGACGATCCAGGTCATCCCGCACATCACCAACGAGATCAAGGACGCGGTTCGCAAAGTTGCCGAGAATGACAAACCGGATGTGATCATCGTCGAGATCGGCGGCACGGTGGGCGACATCGAATCGCTGCCGTTTCTTGAGGCCATTCGCCAGATGGGGAACGAGGAAGGCGCCGGCAACGCCCTCTTTATTCACGTCACGCTCGTGCCCTACATCGCCGCCGCCGGTGAACTCAAGACCAAACCGACGCAACACTCGGTACGCGATCTGCGCGAGATCGGTATCGCGCCCGACATCCTTCTTTGCCGATCTGAAAAGCCGCTCTCGCGCGAGTTGCGCGGCAAAATCGCGCTCTTCTGCAACGTGAAAGAATCGGCTGTTATCAGCGCGCAGGACGTCGATACGATTTACGACGTTCCACTCGCGTTTCACGAGCAGGGGCTCGACAGTTTGATCGTTTCGCAACTGGGTCTCGAGGCGCAGGCGCCGCAGGTGGACCTTTCCGAATGGCGTAATCTCGTAGCCACGATCCGCGATCCATCGGGCGGTGAAACGTCGATCGCGATTGTGGGTAAATACGTCGAGCTCGAGGATTCTTACAAGTCGCTGCGCGAAGCGCTCACGCACGGCGGCGTAGCAAACAATCTGCGCGTCGTCGTTAAGTGGATCGAGTCGGAAGAATTGATGGACGACGACTATGAAGATCGCTTGCGCGACTTCGATGCGATCCTGGTGCCGGGAGGATTTGGCAAACGCGGTGTGGCGGGAATGATCCGCGCGATCTATTACGCACGCAAAACGCGCACACCCTTCTTTGGAATCTGTCTCGGGATGCAGACTGCTTGTATCGAGTACGCACGGAATGTTTGCGAACTCAAAGATGCAGACTCAACCGAGTTTGATCTGGAGACGCCGCATCCGATTATCTTCAAGTTGCGAGATCTGGTTGGGGTCGAAGAGTTAGGTGGCACGATGCGACTCGGCGCGTGGCCCTGCCGGCTCGCGGCCGGTTCTGTCGTGCAGGAGGTTTACGGTGGCGTAGACGAGATCAGCGAACGTCATCGTCACCGTTATGAGTTTAACCCGGAGTTTCGCCCGCGACTGGAGAAGGAAGGTTTGGTGTTTAGCGGCGTTTCGCCGGACGGCAAGTTTGTGGAGATGATCGAGCTGTCGCGAGACATGCATCCGTGGTTTGTCGGATGTCAGTTTCACCCGGAATACAAGTCTCAACCACTCAATGCTCACCCGCTGTTTGCTGCTTTTGTTCGCGCCGCGTACGAAAATCGTTTGCACTCCGAGACCGCTATGGAGAAGAATGGGGAGGTCGATTTGGTGATGCACGACCGTTTGACCGCCACCAGCGGCGATTAACTTGAAACTAGCCCAGACTAACCTCACTTCATGGAATCAAAATTGGCAGCGGGGGCAAGCCACCCTTCCCGACTTGTTCTAGCTTGAGGTCCTTGATTTTGCTTGAGGCTCTTTGTTTTTGCTTGGGGTCCTTAGAATATAAACACTTGGCCTTTAGAAGATTCAAGACTGGAGCCTTTGGGAGAATTCAAGATCTGCAGAAGAGAACAAGTCAGGAAGGGCGGCTTGCCCCCGCTCCTGAGACACTTCGCCCCGGATAACAGATGATCGAAACCATTGATCCCTTCGTAGGCCGGACTCTCGACGAGAAGTACAGCGTCGAGGAGCGCCTCGGTTCGGGCGGGATGGGCGTCGTCTATCGCGCTCGTCACCTTTCGATGGACCGGCCGGTCGCGATCAAAGTTTTGCATCAACGTCTGATCGAAGACGAAGCCGCACGAGTGCGATTTCAAATCGAGGCGCGCGCGGCGGTTTTATTAAGACACTCCAACGCAGTGACCGTTACCGACTTCGGGCAAACTTCCGGAGGTTGTGTCTACATCGTCATGGAGTTGCTCGAAGGCCGCACGTTGCGCGAGATCCTCAGCCGCGAAGCGCCGATCGAAACGGCACGCGCCATCTCGATCATGCTGCAAACATCGGAAGCAGTCGCGGCAGCACACGAAGCGGGCATCATTCATCGCGATCTCAAACCGTCAAATATTTTCGTCACGCAAAGCGCCGAGCAGCCTGCGATTGTTAAAGTGCTCGACTTTGGACTCGCGACAGTTGCCACCGACAAGCTCGAAGATCAGGACGGCGCCGTGGTCCAGAACACAACCGTAGCCGGCACGCCGCGTTACATGTCGCCGGAACAGTATCGTGGATGCGATCTTACTCCCGCTGCTGACGTCTACAGTTTGGGTGTAATCCTCTACGAAATGCTGACCGGGATGGCGCCTTTTACCGGAACGACGCCCACCGAGATCGCGCAGAAACACGCGAACGACGATCCTCATTCACCGCGGGAGATCGTGGCCGCCATTCCTGAAGACGTCGAGCGTGTCGTGTTGCACGCACTCGAAAAACAACCGGGCGATCGGCCTGCGAATGCTGCCGCCTTCCGTTTGGAGCTGTTGGAAACTGCCGAGCGACTCGGACTCGAGCATCACGCGTTCAAGAGCGCGCCGGATATCGAGGCTTTGCGTGATGCGGGCGTCGAGTCGCCGTCCGGGCGGCTGGTCGTTGATATCTCGCGGCTGCGTGAGAAGCGAGCGCTCAGTTCCGGTTCGAACGAGATCAAAGTCCTTGGCGCCAGACCCACCACGAAGCCAGAGCCCGCCAATAACAAACCAGTCAACGGCAGTTCATTTCTGGACAAGGTCAAGCGTATACTCGGGAAGTAGTAGGTTTCTCCTCGCAAAGGCGCAAAGGCGCAAAGGCGCAAAGTTTTTGTCAATCGTGAGGGAACTTCTCTTTGCGCCTTTGCGCCTTTGCGAGGAAAGTTTTGTCCTTGAGTATGGCTAACACCAAACCTTTTTCTGTTGGCAACGTGACTTTCGGAGACGGCCGGCTGACGATCATCGCCGGCCCTTGTGTTGTCGAAACACCGGAACATGCATTGATGATGGCGCGTGAATGCCGCGATCGTGCCCGGACCGCCGGTCTCGACTATGTCTTCAAAGCCTCGTTCGATAAAGCAAATCGTTCCTCGATCAAGAGCTTTCGCGGTGTTGGCATGGAACCCGGGCTCGAAGTGCTGCAACGGGTGAGGGAAGAGATCGGAGTTCCGGTGCTGACTGATGTGCACGACGTCTCGCAGGTCGAGCGTGTGGCGCAAGTCGTCGACGTTTTACAGATACCGGCATTCCTGTCGCGCCAAACTGATCTGATCGTCGCGGCGGCGAAATCCGGAAAGGCAGTCAACGTCAAGAAGGGCCAATTTCTGGCTCCGCAGGACGCGCGCAACATCGTCGATAAGGCTCGCGAGGTTGGCTGTGAAAAACTGTTGCTCACCGAGCGTGGCGCGAGTTTCGGCTATAACAACTTAGTGGTGGACATGCGTTCGTTTCCGATCATGCGCACGTTTGGCGTGCCCGTAGTTTTTGATGTGACGCACTCGTTGCAACTCCCCGGCGGGCTTGGTCATGCAACCGGCGGTCAATCGGAGTACATCGAACCGCTCGCGCGGGCAGGTGTTGCGTGCGGCGTCGACGCGGTCTTCATGGAAGTGCACGATTGCCCGGAGAAGGCTCTGTCGGACGGTCCCAACGCGTTGCCGCTGGATCGTCTCGCGCCGCTGCTTTCGATGATGCGAGACATTCATCAGCTTGTGCGCAAAGAACTCCCGACAGGCTAGTCTTCAACTGCTTCTCTTAACTATGAAACTGATTCTTTTACTTACTCTTACTCTGTGTTTTCTGATGCCGGCGAACGCGCAAACGGCCACAGTTATCTGGCGGGTTACTTCTTTTGATGTCGCTGCAAACGTTCAACTCAACGAGCGAATGCTGAACTCTGTGGCGACGATCAATGCGACCAATGTCGGCACTGGACCAGGTCGAACTCTTACCGTGCGGCTCAACTCGAAAGCGAGTGTAAAGTCGGTGACGGTCGGCGGTGCGGCGGCGACATTCCGCCCGGGCGCCGAGCCGCGTGGCGATCTACAGCGCATCGAGATCTCTTTGCCGTCGACAGTCGCGCCGAATGGCGCCACCACTGTCGCCGTCACTTATAGCTCTTCCGGTCGAGAGCAACTCGGGACTGATGTCGATCAGCCCGATCGGCACACAGTTTTTGCCACTCTCATTCTGGTACCCGCAGCCAAACACTCCTTTCTCCGTTCGTGGCGCGGATGCGGCGCCTTTTCGTTTGTCGATGAACCTGCCAAACGCGGTTTCGTCGGGTGTGGAGAAAACTGGTTCGTCGGGTTCGATGGCTTTTGAGCAGTCTTTGCATGGCCAGCCATTTTTTGTGCAGGGCGATTGGGACAAACTCGAAGGCGCGGCGGACGGCAAAGGCATCGTCGTCCTGCTCGAGAAAGGCGCCGGGGCGGATGAGCGCAAACATGCGGAGGCCCTGATCGCATTCACTACCGCCGCGCGTGCTTTCTATGCGGCGTCGCTTGGTCCAGCCCCTGATGCTCCGTTACGTCTGGTCGCGGTGCGTCGAGGCGCGGGTTTCAGTGACGCCGGTACAGTGCTTTTTGATGCGGACGCATTGCGACTTCCCAAACTCGATGCAGCGACGGCCCTCTCGGTAGCGGAGACGATGGCCCGGGTTTGGATCGGCGGACAAGCGGCCGTGATCGGCGAAGGCGGCGGCGTGCTGCGCGATGCGCTTGTGCGATTTCTCGCGACGGAGTTTCTCAAAAAACACTTTGGTGCGGACGCAGTTAAATCGGAGTTATACCAGCAGCGGCTGGCATATGTGACTGTGGCGCAGCGCGATGGTCCACTCGCGCGCATGACGCAACTGGACAGTACCTATTTCGCCTCCGTGCCCAATCGCGGTGCAATGTTTTGGCGCCTGGTCGAGCGTCGCATGGGACGTGATGCGTTGCTGGGCGTGTTGCGTGCCGCTGTCGAGGCCGGAAAGAATGAAGGGCTGACACTTCCCCGCGTGCGAGAAGCCATTGCGAAGGCCGGCGGCGAGCCGGTCAGGATGTTGATGGACCAGCAGTTGGATGGGTTAATCGATACCGATCTGATGGTGGGTTTACCACAACAACGCGGTGCTGACTGGGTCTCGGCGTTGCGCAATCTCGGCTCGGTTGATGTCACAGTCACCGTTGCCGCCACAACTGATCGCGGCGAGCAGGTTTTGGCGGAAGCAACTGTGCCGGCCAAAAACTTCGGTGAAGCAGTTTTCAAGACTCCCGCAAAGATCGTTCGCGTTGAAGTCGATCCGGAAAAACTCTATCCGCAACTCGACTACGGCAACGATGCGATGCCGCGCGGCAAGGATCTTTCGCAAGCGTTGAACGAAGCATCGTTGCAGTTAGGCGCGCAGGATTTTGTAAAGGCTGAAGCTACCGCGCGGGCCATGCTGGCAACAGCGCCGCGCTTTCAGGAAGCGCAAACCATCCTCGCTCGTGCGTTGCTCGGAGCGAACAGGGTTGAGGAAGCGGAAAAACTTTTTCGCACGGCACTCGAAGAGCCATTGCCGTTCACTGCCACACTCGCCTGGGCCAACATCGGACTCGGCGAGATCGCGATGAAGCGAGGACAGCCGGCGGAAGCGGCCAAACGATTCAACGACGCCGTGCTCGCGAGTCGTGATTATCCTTCGTCACTGGCAGCACGCGCCGCTCGAATACGCGCGGAGGCAGCGGCAAACACTGCGCCCCCTGTTGACGAAAGCGTGCGCGCGTTTGTCACGCAACTCTCGCAAGCTGTCATAAGCAACAAGAAAGCCGAGCTGGAATCGCGTGTGATATCCGGTGAGTTAGTGAGATTCATCAACGCGAGCATTGGCACCGAGACCTGGGAGACGAAAGTCATTCGTACCGAACAGCTCAACGCGAACCTGATTGCCGCCGATGTACAGATTCGCGCTAACAAGCTCGGCACGATCGGTTCGGGCACCGCGGTTCTTTTGGTTGCGAAAACGCCCGCAGGTCTGAAACTTTCCGGCATCGAACTCTTCGAAGTGCGTTGATGAACCTTTCAGAGATCCAGGACCGCGCAAGCCGGATCAAGCTCCTGCTGATGGACTGTGACGGCGTCCTCACCGACGGCCGCATCTGGATACTCGAAAACGGAGAAGATCAAAAAGCCTTTCACACACGCGACGGACTCGGCATCGACTTGTGGCATCGTGCGGGACTTAAGTCGGGAATTATTTCGGGCCGCACGTCGAGCGCCGTCGAGCGTCGAGCACGTTCGCTCGGTATTTCTTTCATTTGCCAGGGATGTGAAGACAAGCAAGAGGCTTTTGCGAAGACTGTGCTTCAGGCTGGTCTAATAAATACGGAAGTGGCGTTTGTCGGCGACGACCTCAACGACATTCCGTTGATGATGCGATCGGGTTTGGGGATTGCGGTTGCGGACGCCGCGACGGACACGCGTGAGCGCGCGCATTACGTCACCGCGGCGAAGGGTGGTCGTGGCGCGATTCGCGAAGTTATCGAGTTGATACTGAAGGCGCAGGGCCGCTGGGAAGAGTTGGTGAGATACTATCTCTAGGTGTGACGGTTGTTGGCGGCTGTATGAAAAAATCTGAGCATTTTCCATTTGTCATTTGCCATTTTTCATTTGTCATTTGGAAAAAACGGACGTCTCGAAGGCGCTTTCAATGACAAATGGAAAATGGCAAATGACAAATGGAAAATGAACACCCTTACTCTGATCTCAATATTTGACAGGTGCGGGGCCGTTAATTATCTTCTTCCTCTCTCGATTTGAGCGGGTGTGGCGCAACGGTAGCGCATCAGCTTCCCAAGCTGTAAATAGACACCCTCAATTCCTAAATAAATAGCAAAACGCTAAGTGAAAGCGTTCATTTCGTGTGTCACTCAGTGTCCGGAAGTACGCCGATGTGTCCTGAAAAACACGTAGAAAGGGGTACGCCAAAGGGGTACACTAACACCGGTCTTAGGACCACAAGAAACGGAGAGAAAAGGACGATGGCTAGAACAGTTGAAGAGAGGGTTAATGAACTACACGACAGAGTTACAACTTACAACCTCGCTGTCTGCGGCAACTGCGTGAGTGAACTGGCACAGAAGTGCAGAGCAGGAGGTGCCCGATGAAGATACTCAGCAGAACAAAACGTAAGGCCGAGGTAAGTGGTGCGCACGTCTCCGCTATGAAGATGACAACGGCAAGTCACACGAGCTTCTGCGCACTTGTGACAGCAAGTCAGAAGCAAAGACTAAACTCGCGCAGCTTGAGACTGAAATACTTGAGAAGGGACCGGCTCAACTGGTGGCCGGTAAGGTCACGTTTCGACAGCTTGTTGAGCACGCGAAAAAGACTCGCTACGTCGATGCTGTCTATGATTCAAATGGTACTCGCGTATCTGGTGTGCGAGGTGTTAAGACAGCCCACAGCACGCTTGACCAGTTACTACAGTTCTTCGGTGACACGGACATACGAAAGATCCTTCCCAGCGTAATATCCACTAGCTCCTGAAAGTCACGGGGTGACGCAGCCAGCCGCTCCAGAAGACGCGGATACATACGGTCATAGAGCACACAGTGAATCAGGAGCCTGGATCGTCCCGTATCGCTGGTACGCATTCACGGCGCAACCACCCTCACAGAAGTGCCGCCACGGGCAAGAACGAGTGTCCGCAATCCGCTCGACTAGCCGCAGCGGCAGCTCTCTGACTACCCCATTCTGTGCCCCCAACCCAATGAGATCTCCTGCCGCTTCCGCAATCGTGCCGAGCCGCCAGCTGGGTAGCCCGGCCGAGTGTGCGCATGGATAAACGTCACTGCCAGCATCTCGTGGAGCGAGCACTATAGACTTTTCCTACCAGTTCACAAGTATTTTATTGCCTGAATTCAACCCCCGGACATTGCTGAGTGCTCCGCTTCGCCGAGCACGGCAAAGGAAGTGAACGCCTGAACCACGTTACCGCCCTAAAAGGGAAGCGATTTGCAGGAATTCAAAGGAAACTTAAGTTCGATCAGGAACCAGAGTCCAAGCGGGAACGCTATCTCACACCGTCTGAGCAATCGAAGCTGATGGAAGTGCTTGTTGATGACCTGGCATTCTTGCGGGCACCGATTGAAGTATCGCTCGGAACGGGAGTCCGAAAGCATACGGAGTTGCTGAAACTGAAAATAGCAAACGTAAACTTCAGCGGCTTGTCGGTGTGTAAGTGCCCCGCATTGCGGACCACCGATGAGTATAGATTTCCGGTTTTTGCGTTAGTAGAAATTCTTTCGGCGTCATATCACCCAGAGACTCGTGTGGTCGCTCCTCGTTGTACTCCTTGATCCGCTTCTGGGCGCGGATAGCCGCGTTCAGCCGCAATCCGCGCCAGCGTTCTCACGATGCGCGCCGCCGGCAGGTTGAAGTCCACTTCGATCGCCAGTACTTCACGATTGAAGTCATCCACTACGTTGAAGGTGCGAAAGCGACGATCACCCCACAACGCATCGCTCATGAAGTCTGCCGACCAACACTCGTTCATTACTTCATCGCAACGTCAGCACCAGCTCGCGCCTGACCGCTGGCGTTACAGCTTTTTGCGCTCGCTGTCTTTTCCACGTCTCCAAAACTAAGAATCTAAGGTTTGTTTAGGGTTCTCCTGAATAGAAGTTTTTTTGACTGACTAAAACCGAAAGCCGGTTGAACCGGCCTCTCAAGGTTGGGTAAAAGCATTCAACTTTCACGGTTCCCTCCGCATCAAGACAGTATCAACCGACGTCTTCAGCAAAGTTGGAAAAATGCAGGGAGGCTCGGCCACGTTGCCCTGTGCTGCTAGGTAAAACTCCGTCTCGTCGCGGCTCTGAGGTTGAATGTTGTCCCACCAATGTCCGGATTTACCTCTGGCACTGTACGAGTCACCAGCAGCTTAGGAATGGTTAGTAAGTAATTAGCAGCGAGTATTAGCAAACAATTAGCAATAAGTTAAAGACGGTCATTCCTTTAGAGCTTTAGACTCCCGCCCGCATTCACTCGTCACTTCAAGGCTCAAATGAAACGGTTACACATGATGGCTTGTGGTTTCAAAAACCAAATCCCTTAGGCCCGACTTGTTTTGGAACGCACTCAATTTCTATAGGAGTTCAGAGCATGCTCACCAGAAGTAAAAAAGCCTCGCGCCGCATTTTTCTAATCGCAATATTACTAGTCAGCGTGATCTCCGTGACGCTTGTTGAGATAGCACACGCCGAGCTGCCTGACACGCATCCTGAATCAAAAACCGACAAAGTCTCCCCTCTTTTGAAAGGCAATAAGCACCGTGCGGAAGAAATGGTCATCGTGATCGTGACGCTGAATGGATCGAGCAGCGATCGTCTCAACGCTCTGATCGAGAAAAAAGGCGTTCGCAAGCGCATGGTAATGAAAAACCTGCGCAGTTTCTCGCTAAGTCTTCCTTTCAGCATGGTCGATGAGCTGGCCTCTTTACCGGAGGTCTCGCACGTATCGTCGAATGAAGTTGTGCGCAGTTTTGGACACGTATCGCTCACGACCGGGGCGAATGCCGGGCAAGCCGCAGCATTGGCAGCGGGCCGTGGCGTGATTGATGGTTTCGGTGTTGGCATCGCTATTTTGGATTCGGGGCTTGATCTCAATCACGTACAGTTTGCGGCTACCGGCAATGGCCCCCGGGTCGTCGCAAGCGTTGATTTCACCGGAGAGAATCGAACCGACGATCCCTATGGACACGGGACCTTTGTGGCAGCCGCCGCAGCGGGTGGCGCGGCCGGCGGAACTGACCATACAGGAATAGCACCTGGCGCCTCATTGTTGAACGTCCGCGTCCTGAACAGCGCCGGTGAGGGAACAGTAGAGAGCGTTATGGCCGGACTTGACTGGGTAGCAGCACATGCTCGCCAGTACAACATCCGGATTGTCAACATGAGTCTCGGGTCGCAAGCCGTCGAATCTTACAAATATGATGCCTTGTGTCGGGCCGTTCGCGGTTTGGTGAATTCCGGCATTCTGGTTTTTGTGGCGGCGGGCAATGATGGAAAAGATTCTTCCGGTCAAGAAGTCTATGGCGCCATTCACTCTCCGGGTAACGAACCGTCAGCTTTTACAATCGGGGCTTCCAATAGTTTTCAGACGGACGGGCGGCTCGATGACGGAGTCGCCACCTACAGCTCGCGTGGTCCGACGCGCAGTTATTGGGTCGACGGAGATGGCGTCACTCATCATGACAACTTGTTGAAGCCTGATCTGGCAGCTCCGGGCAACAAGCTGGTTTTTGCGCAGGCTCACGATAATCTCCTTGTGACCTCGAATCCCACGCTGAATGCGTCAAGCAGCGGCACTGGTGCGACGATGAGAATGATGCGGATGAGCGGAACGTCTGTCTCAACTCCAATCGCAGCGGGAGCGGCCGCCCTAATGCTCCAAATCAATCCAAAGCTCACGCCCAATATGGTCAAGGCTTTTATGGAATACACGGCCCAGAAGCTGGATGGTTTCGGGGTCCTGGAGCAGGGCGCGGGACAACTGAATATTGAAGGGGCGATGAGGTTGGCGCTGTCGGCTCGAAGTGATCTCACTTCAGCGGCTCAAGTAGGCCAGTCGCTTCTGACTGGTTCAGTCACCACGTCTTCCTCCTTTGGGGAAAGCACTTTCGCGTGGGGCAGCACGATTGTTCGTAAGTTCAATACCATGTCGGGAACCGGTCTGATCACTCGCCTTCAGGGACCGTACTGTTCGGGCGAACTACTCGGCGATGGGTTCTTGCTTTCTGACGGTGTGATCATAAGCAGGGGAAGCCTTTTTTCCGGAGTCCAACTGCTTACCAACGGTGACTCTCTTTGGACCAGTAACGGCTTCGTTTCTGATGGCTTGATGGTTTCAGATGAGCCACTCATGTCAGATGCAGTTGATATTTCGAGTCAATCGGTAACTCTGGTTGGTCAGCTTCTCTCAGATCCCGTGATGAGGGGTGCCCGCAGCATCACGTCGCCTGAGATCTATGATGGAATACTGTTGGCAGGCGGCATTCAGCTTTCGACGGGTGAGTCACTCTCAAGTGGCACCTGGTTTAACTCCAGTCAACTCAAGGGCGACGGCATACTGATGGGCAATGGAGAACTCACCGCAAACAGCGTGAGCATCTCTGACTCCGTAATGGTCTCCAACGGAATCATCTTTGGCGATGGCATTATTTTCGGTGACGGGATTATCTTCGGCGACGGGATTATCTTCGGTGATGGAATTATCTTCGGTGATGGGATTATCTTCGGCGACGGAATTATCTTCGGCGATTAATCAACCTGGATTGGTAACTCTGGAATTTATAGGAGATTCATGTCGATTGTTGGAAAATACTGTAAAGCATATCCGCTAAGTAAACTTCGTCAATTTCCCGGCTGGACTGAAAAAGCTGAGGAGGCAAGGAAAATCAGAAAGGAAGTCGACGATGAGATCGTGGAAGAGGCCAGAAAGTTGACCGATGAGGATTATGTCTACTTGCAGATGAACTATACAGTCACCGATGGGATCTTTGTCGACGAGAACATTATTTTCAGCGATGTGACGCCCGAATGGATCGAGTTTTGTCAAAACTGCCTCGGATAGAGACCAGCGTCGCAGCCCCAGTGGGAGTTGGACCAGGCAGCGAGCAGTGAGAACCTATAGCGTCTGCAGCCACTTGGGATCTACCTTTAAGGCCCTTTCACTTGCCATTCGCGAAACCTCCTTCTATTATCAGGATATAAAAAGGGCCCCCCTAACCATCACAACTCCCGCGCCGCCCTGACAAGCCCGCTGAAGTGTTCCTGATTCAGAAAGATATGGATGTTAAAACTCTATGAGTTCAATGGATTCCGTCTCGAGGAGGATCAGCGTCGTCTTCTATTTAACGGCCAGTCAGTAGCAATCAAACCCAAGATTTTGGATCTCTTATTATTTCTCATACAGATGCGTGGCAACCTGGTCGTAAAGGAAGATCTAATGAGGGAGATCTGGCCCGACGCGATTGTGGAAGATAATAACATCACTGTCAGCATATCGATATTACGCAAGATTTTGGATGATCGCGTTAAGCGCCAGTTCATTGAAACAATCCCGCGGCGAGGATATCGATTCGTCGGGGAAGTTGCTGAGATACTCGTGGAGCGGGGCCCTACAGGAGAGGTCGGCCAACCAGTCTCCCCGACAGCGTTTAAAGAGGAGCCGATCGACTCGCTAGCGGTCTTATCCATAGAAAGTCCCGGCGATGATCCGAACGTCGAGTATCTCTCGGAGGGCATTACTGAAAGCATTATTAACAAGCTCTCACAGATTCCCGGGCTCCGGGTTCAGTCATGTAGCACTGTTTTTCGGTTCAGACGGAAAAAGATTGACCCTCAGAGCATTGGTGTAGTCTTAAAGGTCCGAGCCGTGATGACGATTCGAGTCATGCGACTGGGCGAAAAATTAATTATCAGGAGCGAGTTGGTCAGTGTTTCCGACGGATCGCAACTTTGGGGCGAGCAATACAATCGCAGTCCCTCCGACATTCTTACGATTCAGGATGAGATTGCGAGAGCCATCTCGGAAAGTTTGAAATTCAAGCTCACACCTCGAGACCAGATACGCCTTTCCAAACAGCCAACAGATAACATTGAAGCCTACAATCTCTATCTGCGAGGCCGCTACTTCTGGAACAAGTACGGCAAAGAGTGGGTGTTGAAGTCAATAGAGGCTTTCCAGCAGGCGATCCTGATTGACCCCAATTACGCGCTGGCTCATTGCGGAATGGCTGATGCCTATTTCAGATTGTCAAATGTCCACTCCCCCCCTGGCGAAGTCTTACCCAAAGCGAAGGAGGCCGCCCTCAGAGCCGTTGAAATCGACAACAATCTGGCGGAAGCTCATACATCGTTGGGCTTGGTCAAAGTCTACTACGATCACGATTGGGCTGGAGCCGAAAGGGAATTGGAAAAAGCTCTCAAGTTGAATCCGGATCTTGCCTTGGCCCATCAGCGATTCGGGACCTATTTGACGTTCATGGGGCGCTTTGAAGAATCCATAAGGCGTTATGAGACGGCTCTCGAACTTGACCCGTTCTCTCTCCAGACAAACATGAACCTGGCTACCACATACTTCCTAAGGGGTGAGAACGAAAGGGCAATCGGACATTTAACAAAGGCGAGCGAGCTGGATCCCAATTACATGCCGATACACTTCGTCATGGGTTGTGCCTATATCGAACAAAACCGTCTGACAGAAGCGATTGCAGAGTTTGAACTCATCTACAAGCTGGATGAGGAGGCATACCTGGCGCTGGGCTTCATGGGTTATGCCCTTGCGCTGGACCACAAACGCAGCGAAGCGGAGACCATCCTTCACATACTGGAAGATATTTCCCGGAGAAGATACGTTTCGCCTTATAGCATGCTGGTGATCCACGTCGCCCTTGGATCGCGAGAGCGAGTGTTTGAACTTCTCGAACAACTTTACGAAGAATGCAACGACTGGTTGGTTTGGCTCAAGGTTAGCCCGGAGCTCAAGACCGTCCGCGACGACCCCAGATTCCAGAATTTATTGAGGCGCATTGGATTCCTCGATTGAGTGCGCCTAAAGCCTGCCTTCGCAACCCCAAGGAAATACAGCAAAATCCCACCTCCGGACAGTCATCCCTGCCCAAATTTCCCCACTTTTAGCAAACGATTAGCAATTATTTAAGGACTAGCTAAGGACTCGAAACGGGAAGAAGCGTAATCTCGTCAGCGTCGATTGTTAGAAGATGTTGCTGAATGGGTAAGTTGAAAACACGTTTCTTGGAAGCAGGAACTCGATCATCACAGGTTAAGACGAAGACGCAAGTTGGAGTCGATTGTTGACTCAAAGAGCAGTTTGCTCACGCGCCTGACTTTTAACTCGTTTGATGGCGGTTCCTGGTTCTAGATGACGCTAACCTCTTCGAGAGCGATACCGGATTTATCGGCCGCTCTCGAGGTCCCAAGCGACTGCATTCAGTAAGTTCCCGATCGCAACCGGTCATTTGGCTCAAAGAGCGGCAGCTATGCCTGGAGTTCGAGTAACCAGAAAGTAGTTGATGAAATATGTTAAGCACAACAGAAGATGCTCTTAGCTGGTACGTGGTCCATACTCATCCCAAACAGGAAGATCGCACTGCCGTCAATTTGCAAGCTTGGGGACTAGAGACTCTGAGTCCAAAGTTGCGAGTAAATAGATGCAACGAATTCAGCGGTCAGATAAGTCGCGTTGCCAGGCCCCTGTTCCCGAGTTACATCTTCACGCGCTTCAGGTTCAATGAATCCTATCACCGCGTGCGATTTACCAGAGGGGTCAACAGTGTAATCACTTTTAACGACCAACCAACTCCGCTTGAGGATCAAATCATTGGCCTGATTCGAGCGAGATTAGAAAGTAATGGTTTTGTGAAAACCGAAGACTTCCAGGCCGGTGACGAAGTGGTTATCAACGAAGGCAGGTTTCAAAACTTCTGCGGTGTCTTTGAGCGAGAGGTAGAGGATGCCGATAGGGTCAGGATACTTTTGAACACAGTGAATTTTCAGGCCCATATTGTGGTGGATAAAGTATTAGTAACAAGGCTTGCCAGAAACAACGATCACGGGTCGCTTAATGGACACGAACATTTGCTCTCAACCTCATATCCGGCTTGTTAGAAGCGCTGCGCCTCATGCGCGTCAACCGGCCGGACGATCTGCTCCATCCGCATAGAGAAAATCTTCAACTCTGAGGGCTTACTCATAAGGGACTCAACGGAGACAACCCATGGTTCAAGCTGCCATACCAAAAATAGTGACAACCCCAGCAAGCTGGTTGCGGATCGGCTCACTGACTGAGTTGACGTTGCTTTTGCTGCTCGTGGTCCTGGTTCTTCTGGCTCTGTACGGAATGACCCCTCCGAATAGCGTCCCGGTTAACGCGCCGCTTTCGGAATTCTCTTCCGGCCGAGCGATGGAGCACCTGAAAGTCGTCAGTACGAATTCGCATCCTATCGGCTCCGCTGATCACAAGCGTGTTGGTGACTACATCTTCCATGAGCTCGCATCGATGGGACTGAGTCCGGAAGTACAGCAGGCATTAATTGTGCAGCAGGTCGAGAACGGTTTTGTGCGCGGAGCAAGCTTGCGCAACGTCGTCGCGCGATTGAAAGGCACAGAGCAGGGCGCGGGTCGAGTGCTCATGCTGACAGCGCATTATGATTCGAAGCAGTCTTCTTTTGGGGCAAGCGACGATGGGGCAGCGATTGCCGCAATTCTCGAGACATTGCGTGCCTTGAAAGCAGGTGCCCCTCTTAAGAATGACGTCATCTTGTTGTTTACAGACGGCGAGGAGATGGGGTTGCTGGGCGCCAAAGCATTTGTCGAGGAGCATCCCTGGGCAAAGCATGTGGGGCTGGTACTCAACTTCGAAGCGCGCGGAACAAGCGGTCCGGTAATGATGTTTGAAACCAGCAAGGGCAATCGGAACCTCATTGACGGACTAGCCCACGGGGCTCCTTATCCAGTTGCCAACTCGCTGATGTACGAAATCTACCGGCTGCTGCCGAACGATACCGACCTGACCGTGTTCAAAAAGTCAGAGATACCAGGAATGAACTTCGCGTTCATCAACGAGCCTTCGCGTTATCACACAGCGCTCGACAACTGGAAAAATCTTGATGAGCGCAGTTTGCAGCATCATGGCTCTTACGTTTTGGCGCTGACCAGATACTTCGGTAACCAGAACCTGAATGTTCGCAGCGATCGCGACGCTGTCTACTTCGATCTCTTCGGCCTGACTCTCGTTCATTACCCCGCAGTGTTGGTACTGCCGCTGACTGCTTTGGTAGTCATTTCGTTTGTCGCAGTGGCCTGCTACGGCCTGCGCAAGCGAATCGCGACCCTGGCTGGAATAGTTGCCGGCTTTCTGGCCTTTCTCGTAAGCCTGATTGTCGGTCCTGGAATAGTGGCCTTAGTCTGGTGGCTCATTCGCAGCCTGCGCAGTGACTATGCGGTCATGCCCCGGGGAGACATTTATCATAGTGAATTCTACTCGCTCGGTTTCGCCGCGCTTTCCGTCGCTATTTTCGCCGCGCTCTGCATTTTGTTTCACAAGAAATTAGGCGTGCATAACCTGGCGCTCGGAGCATTGCTCGGTGGCCTGATTTTGCTCCTGGCAGCGAGTTTCTTTTTGCCGGGCAGCAGCTACCTGTTGGCTTGGCCCATGCTCGGCAGTCTCATCGCGCTGGCGCTGACCTTCGCGCTCGTCGGCGAGGAGTCCCGCTCAATAAAGCGCATGGCTGTCTTAGCCCTGGGCGCCATTCCCGCTGTGGTTTTGTTTGTTCCGATGATTTACATCCTCTTCGCTGCCCTGAGCCTCAACCTGGCAGCCGCTAGTTCCGTTTTGCTGGTTCTGTTACTCGGGTTACTAATTCCTCAATTGAGTTATATAAGCGCCCGCTCAAAATGGTTGCTGCCAACTGCGATGGTGACTATCAGTCTTTGCTGCATCACCTTAGGGCTCGCTTACTCGGGTTTTAGCGCTAGTCAACCGAGACCGGACAATATTTTCTATGGTCTGAATGCCGATCGACAGGATGCCGTCTGGGCCAGCACGGATGCGAGTCCTGACCAGTGGACCAAACAATTTCTCACCGCCAACCCGCAACACAGTCCTCTCGAAGACTATTTTCCGGGAACGTCCAGACCGTTTCTGAAAAACCAGGCGGATGCTGTTGTACTGCCTGCTCCCGAAATCAATGTACTCAAAGACAGCACGCAGGAAAACAGACGCATTGTGCATGTGCGCGTTACTTCAATTCGCCAGGCTCCACTGATCTCCGTCTACGGCGAACCGGATACGGAGATCAGGGAGATTGTGATTAACGGAAAGCGGACAGCTCTCGAACAGGGAAGTGCCACAGCAAGTGGGAAAGCCCCCTGGGTGATGCGCTACTACGCGTTGCCGGCGGAGGGTTTAGAGCTGGTGCTGGAGCTTCAATCGCAAGCACAGGTGAAATTGAAGGTAGTTGATCAGTCGTACGGGCTTCCCGTGCTGCCGAACTTCTCCGTCACAGCTCGGCCTGAAAATCTCATGCCGTCGTCAGCTCCCTGGAGTGATGCGACTTTTGTGAGTAAGTCGTTCGTCTTCTAATGCGCTTCCCCAAACTCTATTCCAAAGACAGGTTCTCAGATGGAGGTAAACAAATGAACGTCAACGATCAGGAAGACACTACTGTCTACAAAGTTGTAGTCAATCACGAGCAACAGTATTCGATCTACCCGGCCGATCGTACTAACCCGCTCGGGTGGACCGATGCCGGCAAGACTGGACCAAAGGCAGAATGCCTGGCCTATATCGGGGAAGTTTGGACCGATATGCGTCCGCTCAGCCTGCGGCAGCAGATGGAAACAAGCATGAATTGAGGTCACGACGAAACAGCAACGAGCAATGGGTGACTGGCTTTTTGCGGCTCGAGGCAAGAATTATGAACAATCTAACCGAACAAGTCTCACAAATCTTCCGGCTGGAAGACGCGCAACTTCGTGCTGTGCAACAGGAAGTCGCCAGACTTAACACGGAATGGACCAACGTCTATTCAGACTATCACACGGGTGGCTGGCAGACGCTTTCGTTATTGAATCGCACGAGTGAACCCACGGACACCATTATCGAGGATTGCGAACCGGTCGAGACTTCCTTGCTCAAACAGATGCCGGAGACGCGTGCGCTTTTGCGTGGACTCGGCTTCCGCTACATGTGGGCACGACTCGCAAAACTCGAAGTCAGCGCTTTCATGCACGAGCATCGTGATTACCAGGAGTTGAGAAATGTCAGCCGGCTCCGGCTTCACATTCCGGTAATCACGAATCCCTTTTCATCGATCGTTATCGATCGCACGAGGTTCCATTTGGCGCTTGGTTACATCTGGAAGCTCAATCCGATCCATCGTCACGCAGCGGGAAATTTCGGCAAAGAACCGCGCGTTCACATCATTCTTGATTGTTACGTGGATGAGGCACTCGAAGCGCTGGTGAGCACTGAGACACTGGATCCGATCTGTGTTTACGGTCTGCCGGTTCCGTCAGATCGTGAGATCGAGGAAGTGGTCACAGCGGCACGCCGCATGGCTGCCAACGGCGAACACACCTCAGCCGAACACCACATACTCAAGATGTTTCATGAATACAACCTCATCGAAGGCTTCGCCTACGAACTCGTCTCGCGCATGTACAGTGCGCTTGGCGATAGTTTCAGGAGCGAACTGTGGTTAAACAAAAAAGCGAGGTTTCTGCAGCCAGCGCAGGCCTTCGCAGTTAGAGATTGATACCATGAAGCTGATCTTCTTCCTCCTGCGCACGTCCCCGCGCGTTGTTATCGCCGCCATCATCGCGGGCCTCATTGCCGGCGTGAGTAACACCGGTCTGCTCGCGTTGATCAATGAGACTTTGAGCCAGCGCGGCACTTCCGCCACGCGTTCGATGTGGGCCTTCGTCGCCCTTTGCACCGTGATGCTGGTCAGCCGCTGCGCCTCGTCAATCTCGCTCGCCAGGCTCGCGCGTGGGGCAATCTACGAGCTGCGAATGAAACTTTGTCGCAGCATCATCGCCGCGCCGCTACGACAGCTCGAACAACTCGGCGGCCCGCGTCTGTTGGCTACGCTTACCGAAGATGTGCCCTCGATCTCCGGTGCCTTGACGGTGATTCCGATGGTCTGCATGCACATCGCAATAATCGTCACCTGCCTAATCTATTTGGCCTGGTTGTCGTGGCCGGTGTTTCTCGGCGTCAGTGCATTCATGGTGTTTGGCGTGCTTAGTTACTACATCCCATTTATCAAAGCCTACAACTTCTTCGAAAAAAATCGTCAGGGATGGGATCTGCTCTTCAAAGACTTCCAGGGGTTGATGCACGGAACAAAAGAGCTAAAACTACATCGCCAACGCCGCGCAGCTTTCTTCGATGAATCGCTCGAGCCGACTGCCAATGCAATCAAGCAGAACGGTCAGAAAGCCGACACCATCCACTCGATCACTTCAGGCTGGGGACAGCTCCTTGTCTTCATTTTGATTGGTTTGCTGCTCTTTGCCGGACCAGCGTTTTGGCAGATCGACCAGCAGACGTTGACTGGCTACAGCTTGATCGTGCTTTACATGATGACGCCGCTCGAGGTCCTGCTGAGTCTGATGCCGACTCTCGGCCGCGCCAATGTTGCCTTGCGCAAGGTTGACCAGCTTGGCTTATCACTTGAATCAGAACTCCGGGAAAACATCGAAGCTCCGATTGCGCCGCCGGTCACCTACGAGAGTCTGGAACTCAGCAACGTCACTCATACTTATCGACGAGAAGGTGTCGAAGAGAGCTTTGTCTGTGGACCAGTGGATCTCAGCTTTAATGCTTGCGAAATCGTGTTTCTTACCGGTGGTAACGGAAGCGGCAAAACCACTTTGGCAAAATTGCTGACCGGACTTTACTCACCCGAAAGCGGCAACATTCGTCTCAACGGAGAACTCGTCACGGACGCGAACCGCGAAAATTATCGCCAGCTCTTCTCAACCGTTTTCTCTGACTTCTATCTCTTTGAAACTTTGCTCGGACTGGATGGACCAGACCTCGACGCTCGCACGCAGCACTACTTGTCTGAACTGCAACTCACCCACAAGGTGAATGTCACTGCTCGAAAGCTCTCGACTACAGATCTGTCGCAAGGTCAGCGCAAACGTCTCGCTCTGCTGACTGCATATCTCGAAGACCGGCCTTTCTACGTCTTCGACGAGTGGGCGGCGGATCAAGACCCATACTTTAAAGGACCTTCTATCTTCAATTGTTGCCGGAGCTAAAAGCCAAAGGCAAAACCGTGCTGGTTGTCAGCCATGACGATCGCTACTACTACATGGCCGATCGAGTCATAAAACTGGATTACGGGAAGGTAATCTCTGAAACCACAAATCTTTACGATGAACAGTTTGCTTCCACTATTGCTTGACGCGCGCACGTTGGTACGTAAGAATTTTCAAAGGAAGATCCAATGCGACCGCCACTTCCCTCATTGAGACGGACCTACCTCCGCTCAGCTCAATGTCCACCCAGTCGTAGGAGGTTGAATCATAGAGGAACCGCTTTCATGAAGAAAGAACTGTTATTGCCAATTACTCTGCTCGTTTGCTGTTTGTTCGTGCAAGCGCAAACGCCTTCCTCCCCGACCACTGCCACATCTGACGCGCAGAACATTGCCGCCCGAGCAGCAAGCCCTGCTATGGGATTACCTCTGGAAAAGGCGCAGCCGGTGCGACTTAAGCGTTTCGATAAGCCTCCGGTGATCGATGGCAAACTCGACGATGAGGTGTGGCAAAAGGCCGCAGTTCTGTCAAATTTCTATCAAACCAATCCTGGCGACAACACCCCTCCATCCTATCCGACTGACGTGATGATTGGTTACGACTCCAACAATCTTTATCTCGCCTTCCACGCGAAAGATGATCCATCGGGAGTTCGCGCGTCGGTCGCAAAACGCGACAATGTGCTGGCCACAGATGATAGCGTTCGCGTCCTGCTTGACACTTACAACGACATGCGCCGTGCTTACGTGCTCGTCTTCAATCCATTTGGCGTGCAGCAGGATGGAATTCTCATCGAGGGAACCGGAACGGACTACACGGTTGATATTTTGATGGAGTCGAAGGGCACGCTGACTGAAGACGGTTACTCGGTCGAGGTTGCGATTCCTTTTAAATCACTCCGCTACCAGCGAGGTAAAGACAAACTCTGGGGCCTCCAGGTATTTCGCAGGACTCTGCGGCTCAACAATGAGGAAAATTCGTGGATGCCGATCTCGCGTAGCAACGTGAGCTTGTTGGGTCAGGCTGGTCACATTACCGGCTTCGAGGATCTCGACACCGGACGTACGCTGGAGCTGATTCCGAGCGTAACTTTATCTGAAACGGGGAAGCGAGTCGGCTCGATTCCGCCGGCGGTGCTGAACTCCACTCCGGGTCTCGTCGATCCCGGACGTTTTGTGAACGAGCCTGTTCACCTGGACTTCGGTCTTACTGCCAAGTACAGCATTACACCTACGATCACACTCGACGCTGCATTCAATCCTGACTTTGCCCAGGTTGAAGCCGATCAACTTGTCGTCACCACGAACCAGCGTTTTCCGATCTTCTATCCGGAACGTCGCCCATTCTTCCTGGAAGGCAAGGAGGTCTTTCAAACACCAATTACTGCCCTGCACACGCGCACGATCATCGATCCCGATGTTGCCGTTAAGCTCTCCGGCAAACATGGGCGCACCAGCTTCGGACTGCTGTTCGCATCGGATAATGGTCCAGGTAATTTCGTCGGCGACGATCGACTTAATCGAAACAACTTTCGTTTCCTGGACAAGAACGCCGCCATAGGCGTCGTTCGGCTCAAACGCGATGTCGGCAAAGAAAACAATCTCGGCTTCATCGGGACGAGTTACGACTTCATCGAGAAGCACAATGACGTTGGCGGCGTCGACGGTCGCTTTCGTCTCAGCAAGATCGCTACGCTCAGTTTTCAGGTGCTGGGCACGACTTCAAGGCGCTTCTTCTACGATCCCGAAACGGATAAAAATGTCTATCGCACCGGTAACGGTCTTGGTTACTCAGCGACATACGACGTCTCAGGTCGCAATTGGGGCTGGACGTTATTTGGCGAAGGCTACACGCGCTACTATCGCGCCGAACTCGGATTTTTGACGCGCACCAACAGCAACATCAACGGCACGGAGTTTCGCTACCGCTCTACTCCAAATGAGAAGAAGATGTTGGTTTCGTGGAATGCCGTCAGTCTTCACTACGTCGAATACGATTTTCAACGCCGCTTGCAAACGTGGAACAGCGACGCAACCGTCGCCGGGAATTTCCAGCACAATTATTCTGCGTGGGTAGCGTACCGGCGCGGTTATGAGCGATTGATCGAAGAGGAGTTTGGGCCGAAACGCAGTGCTACTCAAGATGGCGCTTTCTTTGGTCCAAGCAGCGAGCGCTCTACCTACAAACAGCACGTCGTCGCCTTCTTTGGAACGCAGCAGCAGAAGTATGGCGTCAGCTTGCGAGGAGCGCTTCGGGACGGAACTTACGATTTCGACTTCGGCGGAGGACCAAAGTTTCCGCGCGTGAGCCCGGCGGCACTATTGGATCCCAACAATTTGCTCGATCCGGGACCAGGAAGACTGCTGGATCTAGTCGCGAATCTCTACTATCAACCGACCCCTGCATTACGGGTGACGCTTGATTACACCAAGAACAGATTGCGCCGCGACGATACAGGGCTCGTTGCTTTCGACGACAGTATTTACTCGCTGCGCGGAACCTACAACTTTACCCGCTTCATCGGCGCTCGCGCTCGCGTCGACTACAGCACCCTTGATGCGCGCGCGCGGGCACAGTTTCTCTTTGCCTGGACGCCCAATCCCGGCACGGCGCTCTTTGTCGGATATAATGACGACGTAAACCGCAACGGCTTCAGCCCAATAAATGGACTGTCGGAGCCCGGCTTCCGTCGTAACGGTCGCACCTTCTTCATCAAGATGTCGTATCTCTTCCGCTTCACTCACTGAAGCGCTTTCGCCAGACACAAGCTCAAAAACAAAAACGATCAGGGCAAATACACTTTGTGTGCTTTGCACCTTTTGTTGCTGTGAACAGAACCATGGAAGTTTTGGAACTAGCACCACAGGAAGTCCCCGAAGTTTCGACGGACGGAGTGTTCATCTTTCCAGTCTCCTGCGCACAAAAGGGACTGTGGCTGATGAGTCGCTTCGAGCCGCTCAGCGCCGCTTACAACATTCCGGCAGCGTTTCGCCTGACGGGCACGCTCAAGCCGGATGTCCTGGAGCGGAGTCTCAATGAGATCTTGCGACGTCACGAGGCCCTGCGCACTACCTTTGCGATGCTCGAGGAGCGCCTGGTTCAGGTGGTCTATCCTTCGCAGTCGCTTCAGATACCGATTGTAGATCTCACTGAACTTCCTGAGGATGAGCGTGCTGGTCGTGTTGCGCAATTGGCAACCGAACACGGACAGGAACCGTTTGATCTCTCGCAGTGGCCCTTACTGCGCGTGAAGCTGCTGCGTCTCGCCGAAACGGAGCATGTGCTGTTGTTGTCGATGCATCACATCATCGGCGATGGCTGGTCCACTGGTGTCTTTGTGCGCGAGACGGCTACGATCTATCGAGCCTTCTCCGCGGGTGAGTCTTCGCCCTTGCCGGAACTGGCGGTGCAATATGCCGACTTCGCGGTTTGGCAGGAACAGTGGTTGAGTGGCGAAGTTCTCGATAACAATCTCGTTTATTGGCGCAACCAGTTGGCGGGCGCGCCGCCGGTTTTGGAGCTGCCGTCCGATCGACCGCGACCTGCGGTTGAATCTTTCCAGGGCGCGCGTTATCAATTTGCGCTTTCCTCACGATTGTCAGGACGACTGAAGGAGTTGAGTCAGAAAGAAGGCACGACGCTCTTCATGACTCTGCTCGCCGCGTTTCAAACACTGCTCTATCGCTACACAGGACAAGACGACATTGTGGTCGGTTCTCCGATTGCAAATCGCAATCGCGCTGAGACTGAGCAACTGATCGGGTTCTTCGTTAACACGCTGGTGATGCGGACACGGCTTGCTGGAAATCCGCGCTTCATCGATCTGCTGAAGGATGTTCGCGCGATGACGCTCGGCGCGTATCAACATCAGGACCTGCCGTTTGAAGAGCTGGTTGAAGACTTGCAACCGAAGCGTGACTTGAGCCGGTCGCCGATCTTCCAGATGATGTTCATTCTCCAGAATGCGCCGACTTCGGCGCTCGAGCTTGCGGGCGTGACGTTGAGCCCGATCGATGTTGACAACAAGACTGCCAAGTTTGACTTGCTGCTGTCGATGCATGAAGAGAGCGACGAAATCGGCGCTGTGTTTGAGTACAACACGGAACTATTCGAGCGGAGCACGATAGCGCGGCTGGCAGCGCACTTCGAGGTGTTGCTGGCAGGGATCGTCAGCAATCCGGAAGAACAGATTGACGACTTGCCGTTGTTGACGGCGAGTGAGCACAGGCAGATGGTGCTGGAGTGGAACGACAGCGCGGCTGTCTATCGCGACAGCGCTTGTTTACCGGAACTGTTTGCGGAACAGGTGGGGCGTACGCCTGCAGCCGTCGCCGTGCAATGCGAAGAGAGGCAGCTCACTTACGCGGAACTGGACGCGCGCAGCAATCAACTGGCCCATCACCTGCGCCGGCTTGGCGTCTGCAGTGAGACACTGGTAGGCATTTGTCTGGAACGCTCTGTGGAGCTGGTGGTGGCGCTGCTGGCGGTGCTCAAAGCCGGGGCCGCGTATGTGCCGCTCGATCCGGCCTACCCGCGCCAGCGACTGGCCCTGGTGCTCGAAGATTCAGCGGTGCAGGTGCTGCTGACCCAGCAACAGTTGCGGACGCAACTGCCGTCTGACCTGGAACTCGTCTGTCTCGATAGCGATGGGCCCAGCATAGCGGCGCAACCGGAGTCGGCCCTGCCTGCGCTGGCGCTGGCCGGCAATCTGGCTTACGTCATTTACACCTCGGGCTCGACGGGCCGGCCCAAGGGGGTGCAGATCTCGCACCGGGCGCTGCTCAACTTTCTGAGCTCGATGCAGCAGGCCCCCGGGATCACGGCTGCGGATACACTGCTCTCAGTCACCACGCTCTCGTTCGACATCGCCGGTCTGGAGATCTATTTGCCGTTGCTCAACGGTGCGCGAGTGGTGCTGGCCAGCCGTGCGACGGGGCTGGATGGCAGACAATTAGCGCGGCTGATTGAAAGCTGCGAGGCCACCATGATGCAGGCCACCCCGGCCACCTGGCGCCTGTTGCTGGAAGCGCAGTGGCCCGGCCGTAAGCAACTGAAGCTCTTGTGTGGAGGTGAAGCACTGCCCGGTGAACTGGCGGCCCGACTATTGGCCCAGGGCGCTTCACTGTGGAACCTCTATGGGCCCACGGAGACCACCATCTGGTCGGCCCTGAAGCAGGTCGAGAGTGCCAGCCACAGTATCATCGAACTGGGCGGCCGATCGCCAACACGCAATTATTCGTGCTCAACGGCAGCCTGCAACCGGTGCCCGTGGGGGTGAGCGGGGAACTGTTCATTGGCGGCGACGGCCTGGCGCGCGGCTACTTGCAGCGCCCGGAGCTGACGGCGGCACGCTTCCTGCCCGATCCCTTTGCCAGGAGCGGCGGGGCCAGACTGTATCGGACCGGCGACCTGGCGCGATATCAGGGAAATGGGGCGCTTGAGTTTCTGGGGCGGATGGACCAGCAGGTGAAGGTGCGCGGCCATCGCATCGAGTTGGGGGAGATAGAAGCAGCGCTGGGGCAACATGCGGCAGTGGCCGAAGCGGTAGTCATCGCGCGTGAACAGGGGGCCGGTGAGCAGCAGTTGGTCGCCTACGTGGTGAGGGCCACGGCGGAGGCCGCGGCGCCGGAGCAGCAGACGGAAGAGCAGGCGGAATTGACCGCGCAATGGCAGCTGGCTTGGGATGAGACCTACGCTGCGGGTGGAGCGCAGGCAGAGCCGACGCTCAACCTGGCGGGCTGGAACAGTAGCTACACGGGCCAGCCGATTGCAGCTGCGGAGATGCGCCAATGGGTGGAGCAGACAGTCACGCGCATTCTCAGTCTCAAACCCCAACGCGTGCTCGAAATCGGTTGCGGTACCGGCCTCTTGCTCACACGCATTGCTCCTCATTGTCAGGATTATTGGGCCACCGACTTCTCGCCAAACGCGCTCCGTCACGTTGAGCAGGTTTGCGCCGCACACAACCTGGACCACGTGAAGCTGTTCCAACGCTCTGCCGAAAACTTTACTGACTACGAGAACGAAGCCTTCGACACTGTAATCCTGAACTCAGTCGTTCAATACTTTCCTGACGTCGATTATCTGTTGCAGGTTTTGGAAGCTGCGGTCAGGGTTATCAAACCCGGTGGAACGATCTTTCTCGGCGACATCCGAAATCTGCTTTCGCAGGAGGCGTTGCATACTTCGATTCAAGTGCATCATGCGCCTGCGGACCTCACGATCTCGCAACTGCGGCAGCAGATTCAAAAGAGCATCGCGCAGGAAGAGGAACTGGTGATCGCGCCCGCGTTCTTCTACGCGCTGAGGCAGCACTTGCCGAACATTTCTCAAGTTCAGATCCGTCACAAACGCGGGCGTTATCAGAACGAGCTTTTGCGATTTCGATACGACGTGCTAATCAAGATCGGCGAGCCGGTTACTCCGGATCTTGAACACACGCGCTTGAACTGGCAGCAGCAGAACCTGTCGCTTACGGCGTTGAAGTCGCTGCTGACGACCACTAAACCTGGCGTTCTGCACCTCGTGGATGTGCCGAACGCACGCTGCGAGACGCAAGCAGCGATGGTCCAATTGTTGGCCAGCATGTTGCCGGATGAAGTAGCAGACGACCTGCAAACGCTTCTGTCATTGTCAACGGAGGGCGCCGGAGTCGATCCGGAAGAGTTCTGGATGCTCAGCGAGTCGTTACCATACCTGGTTGAAGTAATCTGGAACGAATCAACTCGCTCGGAATTTTATGACGTGGTCCTGAAGCATCAAGCAACTGACGCGGCCGATGAGATCTATTCAGCGATCGCAACGTGCGTGACGCCAGCCGGTGAGTTGAGACCCTGGACCACCTACACCAACAATCCGTCGCAAGGCAAATTCGCTTCACAACTCGTGCCGCAGTTACGCGCTTACATTGAAGAAAGTCTGCCCTCGTACATGGTGCCGGCAGCGTTCGTCCTGCTCGCCGAGATGCCGCTCACTCCGAATGGAAAAGTGGATCGAAAACAGCTTTCCAAACTCGATCTCGGCGCGGCCGTTACCGCGGAGAGTTTCGTCGCACCACGCAACGAGACTGAAGCCGCGATCGCACAGATCTGGGCCGAAGTGCTCGATTTGGAGCGGGTCGGCGTCTACTCAGACTTCTTTGAACTCGGTGGGCACTCGCTGCGCGCGACCCGAGTCATTTCGCGAATACACAAAACTTTTGGCATCGAGTTGTCGCTGCGCGGTCTGTTTGAATTCTCCACCGTAGCCGCGCTCTCAGAAAAGATCGATGCCGCACGAGGCGCCGCGCGTCCTCTGCCGCTGCCGCCAATCATACGGATGTCGCGCGAGCAGAATCAGTTTCCGCTTTCGTTCGCGCAACAGCGTCTGTGGTTCTTAAATCAACTACAACTCGACGACGCGGCTTACAACGTACCGATGGCCGTACGGATTACTGGTCCACTGGATCTTGCCGCTTTCGAGTCGACTCTGACCGAGATTGTACGTCGTCACGAAGTGCTGCGCACCACGTTTGCCGAAGTTGATGGTCAGGCAGTGCAGATCATCAATCCGCCGCCAACGCAGATCGCAATACCAGTTATCGATTTGACCCACTTGGACGCGAGCGAACGGGAGGTTGAAGCGAAGCGATTCATCACGATCGAAGCTGGACGATCGTTCGACCTCAGCAAAGGCCCATTACTGCGCGCAATTCTGCTGCGACTAAGCGACGAAGAACATCTCGCGCTGACGACGATGCACCACATCGTGATCGATGGCTGGTCGTTGGGACTGCTCATTCGCGAAGTTGCAAGTTTGTACACGGCTTACTCTCAGAAACAGGCTTCGTCTCTCCCCGAGCTGGACGTTCAATACGCCGATTATTCCGTCTGGCAAAAGCAGTGGCTCGACGGCGAACTACTCGAACAACAACTCGGCTACTGGAAGCAACAGCTCGCCGGCGCGCCGGCCGCGCTCGAGTTGCCGACCGATCGGCCGCGTCCGCCATTGCAAACGCAACGCGGCGCCCAGGAGTTGCTGCGGCTCTCGCCAGGTTTGACTCGATCGTTGAATGACCTGAGTCGCCGCGAAGGTGTGACGCCATTCATGATGCTGCTCGCGGCCTGGCAAGTGCTGCTCAGTCGTTACAGCAATCAGAAAGATATCGTGGTCGGAACCGACGTCGCCAATCGCACTTTCAGTGAGACAGAGGCTTTGGTAGGCTTCTTCTCCAACATGCTGGTGCTGCGCACGGACCTCTCGGGTAATCCCAGTTTCCGCAGTCTCTTACAGCGCGTGCGTGAGACGTGTCTGAATGCCTATGCACATCAGAACACTCCGTTTGAAAAGCTGGTAGAGGAGTTGCAGCCGAAGCGTGACTTGAGCCGGTCGCCGATCTTCCAGATCACCTTCATTCTCCAGAATGCGCCGGCGAGCACTTTGGAACTGCCCGATGTCACCTTGACCTCGGTCGAAGTGGATAACAAGACCGCCAAGTTCGATCTCGCGTTGCTGATGCGCGAAGAGGGTGGCGCCTTGCGCGGCATACTCGAATACAACACGGAACTATTCGAGCGGAGCACGATAGCGCGGCTGGCAGCGCACTTCGAGGTATTGCTGGCAGGGATCGTCAGCAATCCGGAAGAACAGATTGACGACTTGCCGTTGTTGACGGCGAGTGAGCACAGGCAGATGGTGCTGGAGTGGAACGACAGCGCGGCTGTCTATCGCGACAGCGCTTGTTTACCGGAACTGTTTGCGGAACAGGTGGGGCGTACGCCTGCAGCCGTCGCCGTGCAATGCGAAGAGAGGCAGCTCACTTACGCGGAACTGGACGCGCGCAGCAATCAACTGGCCCATCACCTGCGCCGGCTTGGCGTCTGCAGTGAGACACTGGTAGGCATTTGTCTGGAACGCTCTGTGGAGCTGGTGGTGGCGCTGCTGGCGGTGCTCAAAGCCGGGGCCGCGTATGTGCCGCTCGATCCGGCCTACCCGCGCCAGCGACTGGCCCTGGTGCTCGAAGATTCAGCGGTGCAGGTGCTGCTGACCCAGCAACAGTTGCGGACGCAACTGCCGTCTGACCTGGAACTCGTCTGTCTCGATAGCGATGGGCCCAGCATAGCGGCGCAACCGGAGTCGGCCCTGCCTGCGCTGGCGCTGGCCGGCAATCTGGCTTACGTCATTTACACCTCGGGCTCGACGGGCCGGCCCAAGGGGGTGCAGATCTCGCACCGGGCGCTGCTCAACTTTCTGAGCTCGATGCAGCAGGCCCCCGGGATCACGGCTGCGGATACACTGCTCTCAGTCACCACGCTCTCGTTCGACATCGCCGGTCTGGAGATCTATTTGCCGTTGCTCAACGGTGCGCGAGTGGTGCTGGCCAGCCGTGCGACGGGGCTGGATGGCAGACAATTAGCGCGGCTGATTGAAAGCTGCGAGGCCACCATGATGCAGGCCACCCCGGCCACCTGGCGCCTGTTGCTGGAAGCGCAGTGGCCCGGCCGTAAGCAACTGAAGCTCTTGTGTGGAGGTGAAGCACTGCCCGGTGAACTGGCGGCCCGACTATTGGCCCAGGGCGCTTCACTGTGGAACCTCTATGGGCCCACGGAGACCACCATCTGGTTGGCCCTGAAGCAGGTCGAGAGTGCCAGCCACAGTATCATCGAACTGGGGCGGCCGATCGCCAACACGCAATTATTCGTGCTCAACGGCAGCCTGCAACCGGTGCCCGTGGGGGTGAGCGGGGAACTGTTCATTGGCGGCGACGGCCTGGCGCGCGGCTACTTGCAGCGCCCGGAGCTGACGGCGGCACGCTTCCTGCCCGATCCCTTTGCCAGGAGCGGCGGGGCCAGACTGTATCGGACCGGCGACCTGGCGCGATATCAGGGAAATGGGGCGCTTGAGTTTCTGGGGCGGATGGACCAGCAGGTGAAGGTGCGCGGCCATCGCATTCGAGTTGGGGGAGATAGAAGCAGCGCTGGGGCAACATGCGGCAGTGGCCGAAGCGGTAGTCATCGCGCGTGAACAGGGGGCCGGTGAGCAGCAGTTGGTCGCCTACGTGGTGAGGGCCACGGCGGAGGCCGCGGCGCCGGAGCAGCAGACGGAAGAGCAGGCGGAATTGACCGCGCAATGGCAGCTGGCTTGGGATGAGACCTACGCTGCGGGTGGAGCGCAGGCAGAGCCGACGCTCAACCTGGCGGGCTGGAACAGTAGCTACACGGGCCAGCCGATTGCAGCTGCGGAGATGCGCCAATGGGTGGAGCAGACAGTCACGCGCATTCTCAGTCTCAAACCCCAACGCGTGCTCGAAATCGGTTGCGGTACCGGCCTCTTGCTCACACGCATTGCTCCTCATTGTCAGGATTATTGGGCCACCGACTTCTCGCCAAACGCGCTCCGTCACGTTGAGCAGGTTTGCGCCGCACACAACCTGGACCACGTGAAGCTGTTCCAACGCTCTGCCGAAAACTTTACTGACTACGAGAACGAAGCCTTCGACACTGTAATCCTGAACTCAGTCGTTCAATACTTTCCTGACGTCGATTATCTGTTGCGCGTGCTCGAACAGGCCGCGAGCAAGGTCCGGGAAGGTGGCGCAATCTTCATCGGTGACGTCCGCAATTTCCGGCTGTTGGAAGCCTTCCACGCATCCGTCGAGCTTTCACGCGCGTCTGCCGCACAGCCGGTGCGCGAACTGCGCCAACGGGTGAGGCAGCAAGTGCGCCAGGAGAAAGAGCTCTCACTCGACTCATCGTTCTTCGAGGCGCTTGCAGATTATTTGCCAAACATCAAACGCGTTGAGATTCAGCTCAAGCGAGGGGACTTCGACAACGAGATGTCGCGCTTTCGTTACGACGTGACCCTGCACGTCGGTGTTTCCCAAACCGAGAGCCTGCAAGCCGATCAGTACGATTGGCAAGCACAGAATCTAACGCTGGCAGATGTACGGCAAATGCTTTCGGAGCAGAACCGCGAGACTCTGTGGATTAAAAGTGTGCCTAACGCGCGGATCCAGTCATCCGTCAAGTCCGTGACATTGTTGAGCCAGGCGCCGGCTGATGCGACTGTCGAGGATCTAACCAATGATTTGACGACGATTGAAGCTGGCATCACAGCCGAAGATGCCTGGCGGTTAATCGAAAGCATTCCTTACTCGCTGGAAGTTCGCTGGTCTGAGTGGCCGGAAAACAACTGTTTCGATCTTGTCTTCACGCACGGTGAAACTAAGCGGCTTGCGTTAACGCCTGGTCCAGGGTCGATTGCGGATGGTGATTGGCATCGCTTCGCCAACAATCCATTGCGCGCGATGCTGACGGACAATATCGAGCCGCGCCTGCGCAAGTACCTCGAAGAAAGGCTCCCCACTTACATGATTCCTGCCACTTACATCCCGCTTCCGGCGATGCCGCTGACGCCCAACGGCAAGGTCGATCGTCAGGAATTAGCCAGGCTCGAAGTGAGCAGCACTTTGGCGACGGAGACGTTCGTCGCGCCTCGCACTCAGACTGAAGCTACAATCGCGACGATTTGGGCTGAGGTGCTGGAGCTGAATCCGGTTGGGGTGCACTCCGACTTCTTCGATTTGGGTGGACACTCACTGCGCGCCACGCGCGTGATCTCGCGCTTGCATAAAACTTTCGGCGTTGAGCTGCCGCTGCGCGCACTGTTTGAGGCTTCGACTGTGGCCCAGTTGGCGGAAAAGATCGACGCTCTGTCCGGCACGGCGCGGCCGTCTCAGATCGCTTTGGTTTCACGCGAACAGAAGACTTTTTCTCCTTCCTTCGCGCAACAACGCCTGTGGTTTATTCAGCAACTCGATCCGGCAAGTGCTTCATACAACATACCTGCTACGGCACGTTTGACTGGTCGACTCCGCTTCACCGCTCTCGAACAAACTCTGACTGAAATCGTGCGTCGTCACGAAGTGCTGCGCACGACTTTCATCGAGGTTAATGGTCAACCGGCTCAAGTGATTGATCCTGCTGCACCGGCAAGGCTCAAAGTGCACGACCTGACAGCATTGCCGGAGAGCGGGCGAGAGACTGAAGCGCGAAAGCTCTGCCTCGCTGATGCGCAGCGACCGTTCGATCTCTCTGCTGGTCCATTGTGGCGCGCGAGCGTGATCAAGCTGAGTGAGTTGGAACACCTGGTCCAATTCACTATGCATCACATCATCAGTGACGGCTGGTCGATGGGAGTTCTGATTGACGAAGTGGCCAAGCTGTATACTTCGCTGACCGCGCAGCAACCATCGCACTTACCGGAGTTGCAGGTTCAGTATCGCGACTTCGCCGCCTGGCAAAGAGACTGGCTGAATGGCGAAGTGCTCGAACAGCAGCTCTCGTACTGGAAACAACAACTCGCCGGCGCACCCGAAGCGCTCGAATTACCAACAGACTATCCGCGACCTCCACAACAAACATTTCGTGCGGCCGAGCATGCTTTCGTGCTGCCAAAGGAGTTGAGCGAATCACTCAAGGTTCTCATGAATCGTGAGGGTGTCACGCCGTTCATGACGCTGCTCGCCGCGTTTCAGATCCTCTTACAGCGGTACGCACACAAGGACGAAATCGTTGTTGGAGCGCCCGTCGCAGGACGTGCCCGGCCCGAAATCGAGAACCTGATCGGGCTATTTATCAACACGCTGGTGTTTCGGGCGGACCTGAGTGCGAACCTGACGTTCATGGAGTTGTTGCGACGCACGCGCGAGACAACACTACAAGCTCACGCAAATCAGGATGTGCCTTTTGACAAGTTGGTTGAGGAGTTGTTGCCCGATCGCGATTTGAGTCGCCAACCACTATTCCAGGCGATGATGATCTACCAGAACCCGCCAGTCGCATCTCTCGATCTCGGAGAGTTGCGCGTCGAGCCGGCGAGCTTTGGTGGACAGGCAGTGGTGCGAACGGATCTTGACCTTTACGTTTGGGAGGGCGCCGACGGATTCGAGGGCAACTTCATGTACGCCGCGGATCTGTTCAAGCCGTCGACCATTGAACGCATGGCCCAGCGGTTTGTTCGTCTGCTCGAAAATGTAGTGACCAACGCTGACGCACACCTTTCTGAGCTCGAATTGGGCGAACGTCTCGCCTTACCGAACATCGCAACAGCTACTGAAACCACGAAAGAATTTCCACTTTCGTATCATCAGGAACGACTGTGGTTCATCGATCAGTTCGAGACAGCAAACGTCTACGAGTCGAGCCCGACTTACCACAATATACCGCTTATTCTACAACTCACTGGTCCAATAAATTGCGATCTGCTGGAGTTGAGCCTGAATGAGGTTATCAACCGGCACGAAGCGCTGCGTACGCGTATCGTTACTGAAAACGCTCGCGGGCGTCAGGTGTTGTCGAGTCCGAAGGAGAGTTTGCGTCTCAAGGTCGTGGCCGTTGCCGGCGATTACTTGATGGACGTGGCGATGAAAGAGATACGACAGCCGTTAGTCATGGATCGCGACTTGCCGATCAGGGCGACGCTTTTCCGCACCATTAAAGAGTCTCTTCTTGTCGTCAGTGTCCATCACATCGTAGCTGACAAGCGATCGCTTCAAATTATCGCCGAAGAGTTAGCCGAGATCTACACGGCGCATCAGGAAGGTCGAGTACCACAGTTGCCGGAACTTCCGATCCAATTCAATCAGCACTCGAGCTGGCAGCTCGGATTTTCCGCCGCTGTGCTCGACTCGCTCTTGTTCTATTGGAAGTGGCAATTGCGCGGAAAATTGCAGGTGCTGGAACTGCCTGAAGACCGTCAACGTCCTGCGGTCCATACCTACACTGCCGCAAGTACCACGTTCTTTTTCAGTGAGGAACTCGCGCGACGCATCGAGGCCCTTCCGGCAGACTCATTTGCAACTGTGCTTGCAGCTTTCAAAGCTCTCTTGCACCGATACGCGAACCAGGACGAGATCGTCGTCGGAACGAGTGTGCCGTGCCGCAATCAATCGGCTACGAAGAACATAGTTGGTCCAATTGCAAACCTACTTGTGTTGCGCAGCAGTCTTGAAGGAAATCCAACGTTCCTCGATTTGCTCGCTCGAGTGACGAAGACTATCCAGCAGGCAGGCGCACATCAGGACATGCCATTCGACAAACTGGTGCGCGAGCTCGCGCCGGAAAAGGACATGAGTCGCACGGCGCTGTTCGACGTTCTCTTTCAGTTTGAAAATGAAGAACTCACCGAGCTGAATATAGGCAACCTGAAGGCGCGCATCATCAACACGAATCTGGGGTATGGCAAGTATGACTTGAATCTCTCGATTCGACGTAGCACCAGCGGCTTGACGGGTACGGTTGTTTACAACGCCGACATCTACGACGACTCGACCATCGAGCGCATGATGTGTCACCTGGAAGTGCTGCTCGAAGCGGTAACTGCAAATCCCGATCTTGCCATCGATGATGTCGTGCTGCTCAGCGACGAAGAAGTGCAGGAGCAAGTCATCACCTGGAACTCGACCGAAGCTGCGTATCCCACGGATAAAACCATTCACGAGCTCTTCGAAGCTCAGGCTCAGAAGACTCCAGGCAAGACGGCAATCATTGACGGCGACGAGTCTCTGACCTATCGCGAACTGGACCAAAGAGTCAACCAACTTGCTCATTATCTTCGAGTCCAGGGCGTTGGGCCAGATGTGCTTGTCGCTGTCAGTCTCGAAAAATCTACGGACATGGTCGTGACGCTGCTGGCGATTTTGAAGGCCGGGGGCGCCTACCTGCCTCTGAACCCCGAGTTTCCTGAAGAACGCCTGCGCTTCATGCTCGAAGATTCTCGCGCTGCGCATTTGGTCACTACGACACGCTGGAATCCACCCGTAAGAATCCAATCAGTGATCTATCTCGATCGCGATCGCGAGGCGATCTCGACTCAGCCGATCGAGCCACCGGCCGTCAGTGCCACGCCGCAGAACGTCGCTTACTGCATCTACACGTCCGGCTCAACTGGCAAGCCCAAAGGTGTGCTCGTGGAACATTGCAACGTCGTGCGCCTGCTGTTGAACGACAAACTCCAGTTTGAGTTCAGCGAGACCGACGTATGGACCATGTTTCACTCCTACTCGTTCGATTTCTCGGTGTGGGAGATGTATGGCGCGTTACTTTACGGCGGCAAACTGGTCATCATCTCGCAAGAGCAGATGAAAGATCCGCTGCTCTTCTTCGATCTGCTGGCAGAACAGAAAGTGACGGTGCTCAATCAAACGCCGTCAGCCTTCAACAATCTTGCCCGCGAGGCGCTCAACCATCCGGAAAGGGAACTGGCAGTGCGCTACGTGATTTTCGGTGGTGAGGAACTGCATCCGATCCAGTTGCAGGAGTGGCGTGCAGCTTATCCTGACGTCAAGCTGATCAATATGTACGGCATTACCGAGACGACGGTGCATGTCACTTTCAAAGAGATCACCGAGTATGAGATCCAGCAGAACGTCAGCAACATCGGTGTGGCGATTCCAACCACGACCACTTACGTCATGGACTCGAAACTGCGGCTGCTGCCGGTAGGCGTACCCGGCGAGATCTGTGTCGGTGGGCTCGGCGTGAGTCGCGGTTATCTCGATCGCGATGAATTGACGCGGCAAAAGTTTGTCGCGAATCCTTACAAATCCGGAGAGCGGATCTACCGTTCAGGAGATCTGGCAAAGCTGCTTCCGAACGGCGAGATGGTTTATCTCGGCCGGATCGACGATCAAGTGCAGATTCGTGGTTTCCGAGTCGAGTTGGGCGAGGTTCGCAGTCACCTGCTCGAGCATCCGGCGGTAGCAAAGGCCGAGGTCATCGCCACCCACTTTCATTCTGACACGCTGGAGTTGGTTGCTTATGTCGAACGATCGTCGGAAGTAACCGCAGCCGAGTTGCGCGAACTGTTGGCGCAGACACTTCCGTACTACATGGTGCCATCGGCTTTCGTGATGCTGAAAGCGCTCCCGATGACCGCAAATGGTAAGGTCGATCGTCGCGAGCTTCCCGCACCGGAACAAGTGCAATCTCAATTAGAAGGCGACTTTGCCGCGCCGCGCACAGTCGTCCAGGAAATCGTGGCAGGAATTTGGAGTCAGGTGCTCAAGACTGAACGAGTTGGCATCGACGACAACTTTTTCGAGCTCGGCGGACACTCTCTGCTCGCTACCCAGGTCATTTCACGCATCCGAGACGTTTTTCAACATCAACTTCCGTTGCGCGTGATGTTTGAACAACCGACTGTCGCCGCGCTCGCGCAAGTCATCGAACAGGAGCGAGCCACCGCGCAGCCGTTCCAACTGCCGGCGATTGGTTCAGTATCGCGCAACGGACATTTGCCGCTCTCCTTCGCGCAACAGCGACTATGGTTTCTCGAACAGTTGGAACCGGGCAGTCCACTCTATAACTGTCCCGGCGCCGCACACCTGCGAGGCAAACTCGACGTTGACGCGCTCGAGCAAAGTGTCAACGAGATCATTCGCCGTCACGAATCATTACGGACCAGCTTTGCGACTGTGACGGGCGAACCGGTTCAGGTAATCAGCAAGGAGCTGGAGTTAAAGCTCGATGTGGAAGATCTCAGCACACTCAACGCCGCCGAGCGTTCGGAGCAGGTAGAACACCGCGTGCAAACAGAAGCACGAACCGGGTTCGATCTGGCCAGCGGTCCATTGCTGCGAGTTAAGCTGCTGCGGTTGGCGGAACATGAGCACGTTGTACTGTTCACGTTCCATCACATCATCTCCGATGCCTGGTCTTTGGGTGTGTTTCTCAACGAATTGGCCACGCATTATCAGGCGTATCGCGGCGGAAGACGAGCTGAGTTGGCACCGTTGTCAGTGCAGTACGCAGATTACGCGATCTGGCAACGCGAGTATTTGCAGGGCGAGGTGTTGGACCAGCAATTGAGGTATTGGACCAGGCAGTTGGCCGGCATGCCTGAAACGCTCGAGCTGCCTTTGGATCGCCCGCGAGGAGCAGAGCAGACGCATCGCGGCGCGCAACAGGTGGTGGCGTTGAGCTCGAAGCTGGCTGAGGAACTGCTTGCGTTTTCAAGACACCAGGGCGTGACATTGTACATGACAATGCTGGCGGCGTTCGATGTTCTGCTTCACTACTACACCGGCCAGGACGATATTGTTGTCGGCACGAACGTGTCGAACCGCGGCCGTTTAGAAACAGATCAGTTAATCGGATTCTTCGTCAATCAATTACCGATGCGTGTCAACCTCTCGGGCGATCCGACGTTCCGCGAGTTGTTGAATCAAGTACGCGGCATGACCATTGACGCGTATGCGCATCAGGAAGTTCCGTTTGACCGCCTCGTCGAAGTGTTGAAGTTGGAGCGCAAACTCAGCCACGCGCCACTGTTTCAAGTGAAGATCGATCTGCTGCATGCGCCGGCGCTCAATCTGTCCGATATGGATCTCGATATCAGTCCCCTGTTCTCTGACAATGGCGGCTCGCACCTGGATCTGATCTTCTCGTTCGTCAGCAGTGAAACGGAACTGACGGGATGGCTGCTTTACAACACCGACCTGTTCAATTCGTCGACAGTCATCAAAATGTTCAACCATTTCGAGTCAATTCTAACGCACATCGTTACTCACCCCGACGTAAGGTTAAACACGATCCTCACGATCCTCAGAGATGCTGAGAAGCAGGAAGCGCATCGCAAAGCAGAGGAACTGAGAGTATCCCGAGTTGAGCAGTTAAAGAAACTCCGGCGCAACTCTCGTTCCCGGTAAATCTCCCCACAGAGCCCGGAAAAGATCTGAAAAATGAACAATCAACGAAGTATAGGCCTGGTCAGGCGTCGAATCGTCAGCACTGCAAATGACGATCTGGTCAAATGGTCTTTTTGGGGATCTGACGGCAGCCGGCCGTTAGTGGTCCGACCAGCGATCGATGGTATCAATCGAAATTCCTGGTTGTCTAAAAACCGCGAATGGATCGAGAGCCGGCTACACGAACACGGCGCCATTCTATTTCGCAACTTCAAACTTCCCGAGGTCGGCGCGTTTGAGGACTTCGTAAAAACTTTCGGACACGAATTGCTGAGCTATAGCTATCAGTCAACCCCACGCAGCAAGGTCAGCGGAAATATCTACACCTCAACCGAATATCCTGCCGCCCAAACCGTCCCGTTGCACAACGAGATGGCCTATGCACGTAGCTGGCCCATGAAGATTTTCTTCTACTGCGTGACGCCCGCCGGACAAGGAGGCGAAACGCCGATTGCCGATAGCCGCAGAGTCTTCGTGCGAATCGACCCGCGCATAAGAGAACGCTTTATCAGAAAGCAGATCATGTACGTCCGCAACTACGACGAAGGACTCGATCTCCCATGGACCGCAGTCTTTCAGACGACTGACCGAGTGCAAGTTGAAGCCTACTGTCATGAGGCCGGTATCGAGTTCGAATGGTTAGGCCGCAATCGCCTCCGCACGCGGCAGGTTTGCCAGGCCGCGGTTGTGCACCCGATCACCGGCGCCTGGGTTTGGTTCAATCAAGCACATCTCTTTCACGTGTCCAGCCTGGAGCCGTCAGTGCGAGCCGCGTTGTCGTCTACTTACGAAGCTCGCGACTATCCGCGCAACGCTTACTACGGCGACGGGTCAACCATCGAGGACGAGGCGCTGGAGAGCGTTCGTGATGCCTACCGTCAGGAAACAACCATTTTCCCGTGGCAAGCAGGCGACGTCCTGATGCTCGATAACATGCTCATGGCCCATGGACGGCAACCATTTATGGGCCAACGCAAAGTGGTAGTGGCTATGGTCCAGGCGTTTGAATAGTAACGGAGGCTCTATGTCGCAGCCGGTCATTCAAGGTTATCAACTATCACCTCAGCAGAAGCATCTCTGGTCGTTGAGCGAGGGCGGCGGTCACCTGCGTTACACTGCGCAGTGTGCCATCCTCATGGAAGGCCCGCTCGATCGGAGCCTGCTCCGAACGGCCCTGGGTAATGTGATTGAGCGCCATGAGATCCTGCGCACCACTTTCGAATTCCTGCCGGATATGACTATCCCACTTCAGGTGGTAAGTGGTGATACGGAAGTCTCGCTCGATGAATGTGACTTCAGCGGACTACCCGATGCGCAACAACAAAGCGCGCTCAACGATCTCCTGCGTTACACCGCGCGCCTGTTGAGCAGCAGTCCGGCGGCCAATCACGTGCACTTTAGTGAAGTGTCCCTGGCAAAGAACAAAGCTGTGCTGCTCGTCAGTATTGGATCGCTGTGCGCAGACACGACGACGCTCAAGCTTCTCATGCGCGAGATCGCTGAGTGCTATCGCACGTCGCTACGCGGGGACAAACCTGACTCGGAGCCACTTCAGTATGCTGATCTCGCCGAGTGGCAGAACGAATCGCTACAGGCCGACGGGGCTGAAGTTGGCATTGACTACTGGCGCAAGCAACCACTCACCCGCACTGATCTGTCATTGCCTCACGAACATCGGACGGAGACCGAGGTTATGTTTCAGCCGGCAGCGCCCGTGTCGTTTTCGATCGATGGTCAGCTAATAGCAAAGCTTGAGAGTTTGTCTCTGCTGAACGGCACCACGCCTTCGTCGACTCTGTTGAGTGCGTTTTATGTCGTCCTCTCACGCTTGTGTTCCGCCACACAACTCTCTGTGGGAGTCGCTTTCGCTGGTCGCAACTACGATGAACTTTCTGATGCCTTTGGCCTCTTCGGGCGCTTTCTGCCAATCAACGCCCAACTTCATTCCAACCAAACACTGCCTGAACTGGCTAATGACCTTGCCGTCTCGCTTGCTGATGCCGAGCGCTGGCAAGAATTCTTTAGCCCCCAGTCGCCCATTCCCTTCTGTTTTGAGTTCGAAGAGGCCATTCCAACCGTTCAGGTCGTAAGCGACCTGCATTTCACTTTGTTACATGCGCTGGCTTACATCAATCGTTTCAAAGTGTTGCTCCGGTGTTTGCGCGAGGACGATGGCTCAATGATCGCCGAGTGGCACTATGACGCGGCGTATTACAACGAGGAGCAAGTGAAACGTCTGGCGGAGTCCTGGCTGGCTGCGTTTGAAACCGTCGCGGCGCGTGCCGGCAAACTGTTGCTCGCAGACGTGACGGTCGTCGGCGCCAATGAATGGCAGCTGTTGCAACAATACGCACGAGGTCCGGAAGAGATTTGGAGCGATCAACGCTCTGTACACGAGCTGTTTGCCGATCACGCAGCTCGCAGCCCTAAGGCAATTGCAGTTGTTTGCGGATCGGAAAGCATCACCTATCGGGAACTAAACCGGCGCGCGAACCAGCTTGGTCGTTACTTGCGAGCACGCAGCGTTGGTATCGAAGACCGTGTCGGACTGATGACCGAACGCAGTATCGAGACAATGATCGCGCTGCTTGGAATCCTGAAATCCGGGGCCGCCTACCTGCCGCTCGACCCAGCCCAACCTGCACCACGACTGCAGCAATTGGCGTCGGACGCTCGCCTGCGAGCGATAGTGAGCACGGAAGTGTTGCGCGAGCGAGTGCACGCGTTGGCAGTAGAGATCGAAGTCTATGTCGATGGTGACATTGATAGTGAGATTGATCTGGAACCTGAAGCAAACGTGCCGCCCGACAGTCTTGCGTACGTGATCTACACGTCGGGCTCGACCGGCGCCGCTAAAGCCGTCGGCGTTGAGCATCGTCAACTCACAAACTATCTCAATTCGATTGTGCAAAAGCTTTCGCTTGCCGCAGGCTCGAATTTTGCGCTCGTCTCGACGCTGACTGCCGATCTGGGAAACACGGTGATCTTTCCCGCGCTGTGCAGCGGTAGCACACTTCATATCATCACCAGCGAAGCAGCTTCCGATCCGATCGCGCTGGCTGACTACTTCAGCGAGCACAAAATCGATTGTCTCAAGATCGTCCCTTCGCACCTCGCGGCTTTGATGACGCATTCAGATCCACAGCGGGTGCTGCCACGCAAGTGTCTCGTGCTCGGCGGTGAAGCATCGAGTTGGCAGTTGATTGAAAAGATTCAACAGATTGCGCCGGCGTGTCGCGTGCTCAATCACTATGGACCAACTGAGACTACTGTTGGCGTGATGACGCTCGCAATCGACAAACAGGTCGAGAGCAAGACAGTGCCACTCGGTTATCCGATCGCGAACACGCAGGTTTATCTGCTCGATAAAGACCTGCATCCCGTGCCGTTCGGAGTTGCAGGCGAACTTCACCTTGCCGGCGCCAACGTCACGCGCGGTTATCTCAACAGCGTCAGGACGACGGCGGCGAAGTTTATTCCCCATCCATTCAGCCCAACACCGGGTGAGCGTCTCTACAAGACCGGGGATCTGGGCAGACACTTGCCGGACGGAAGCATCGAGTTTTTGGGTCGCACCGACGATCAAGTGAAGGTGCGCGGCTTCCGCATCGATCCTGCTGAAATCGAAGCACTGCTGGGCCGGCACCAGGCCGTCACGCAAAGCAAAGTGATCGCGCACGCGAGCGCAACCGGTGAAAAGTGTCTGGTAGCTTACGTGGTTCCGGACGACGCGTGCGCCGCTACGGTACGGCGTGCTCTGCGCTTGAAAAGAGAAGGCCGTCTTAACAAAACGCACGAACTGCCGAACCAAATGCTGGTGCAGAGTCAAAACAAGAACGAAACCAACTTCATGTACAAAGAGATCTTTGAAGAGAAGATCTACTTGCAACATGGCGTCACTTTGAACGATGGCGCTTGTGTCTTTGACGTTGGCGCGAACATTGGCATGTTCAGTCTCTTCGTAGGCCGCGAGTGCAAGGATGCGAAGATATACGCATTCGAACCGATGCCGCCACTGTTTGAAACGCTACGTACTAACCTCGCTCTTTACGGTCTCGACGCAAAAGTTTTTCAGTGTGGAGTCGCGGCTGATAACAGCACTCAGGAATTTACTTATTACCCGAATCTCACGTTGATGTCCGGACAATTCGCCGACTTCGCGCAGGATCGGCAGGTGGTGAAGTTGTTCGAGTCAAACCGGCATGAGAACGGCTGGGACAGCGAACTCCTGGACGAAGTGCTCGAGGAGAGAATGACAACCGAGCGTTTCACCTGTCAGATACAACGAATCTCCGACGTCATTCGCGAGCATCGCGTCGAACGTATCGATTTGCTGAAGATCGACGTGCAGAAGAGTGAACTCGAAGTCTTGCGCGGCATCGACGACGGCGATTGGAACAAGATCGAGCAGGTAGTGCTTGAAGTTCACGACATCGATGATCGCCTGCGACAGATGGTATCGCTTTTTGAAATGCGTGGATTTCAAGTGACCGTGCAACAAGAGGCGATGCTTAAGGAGACGGGACTGTACGATGTCTACTGCGTGCGTCAGGGTCGCCGGCACAGGTTGGACCACTCAATGTCGAACCTTCAATGCGAATGGAGCAGCCCTGATGCGCTGCTTGCAGACGTGCGCAAACATATGGAATCCAATGCGCCGGAGCACATGGTTCCGTCAGCTTTTGTGCTACTCGAGAGCATGCCGCTAACCGCAAACGGCAAGATCGATCGCAAGGCTTTGCCGGAGCCGGTCGAACTCAATCCAAACCCGGAAAGAACGTTTGTTGCGCCGTCGAACCGGACAGAACAGTTGCTCGCAAATATCTGGCGCCAGGCGCTCGGACGGTCTCAAATTAGTGTCACTGACAATTTCTTCGAGCTCGGCGGCGACTCAATTCTTTCGATTCAGATCGTTGCCCGCGCGAATCAAGCAGGACTGAGGTTGTCGCCGAAGTTGATCTTTCGTCACCAGACGATTGCTCAGCTCGCGCTCGCGAGTGCCGAGACTCAAGCGAGTTCGCCGGTCTTGCAGGCCGAACAGGGATTACTCACCGGCGCTGTGCCGTTAACTCCAGTGCAGCGTTACTTCTTCGAACAGGTGCGAGTCGCCAAAGAGTATTTTAATCAATCGCTCCTGCTTGACGTGCAGCATCCGGTGCGCGCGGATCTCCTGCGCAAAGTAGTGACAGCCCTCATTGAACATCACGACGCTTTGCGACTGCGCTTCGAACAAACAGAGCAAGGTTGGACACAACGCTACTCGGGGCAGGAAGCTGTTGCCGAAACTCCGGTCGCAGTGATTGAGATCAGCGAGGGCGAAATTGAGGCCGCGTGTGATGAAGTGCAGCGGAGTATGAAGTTCGAGACTGGTGGACTGTTCCATGTCGTACTGTTCCAAACGGAAACAACCCAGCGACTCCTGCTGGTGGCCCATCACCTCGTAATCGATGGGGTCTCCTGGCGCATCCTGCTCGCAGACATTGCGCGCGGACTGGATCAGGCTGAGCGAGAAATTGCGATCGATTTTGGCAGCAAGACAACGTCCTACCGCGAATGGGCTGCACGCCTGGAACACTACAACCAGGAAGACGAAGTCGCGGCAGAACTAGCTTATTGGTCAAACGCAGAGCAATCCGCGGCGTGGGAATTACCGGTTGACCATCGCCGTGGCGATAACTCTGTTGCCTCGACCCGGACGATCTCCGTTTCACTCGATGCTGAAGAGACGCGCGCCCTGTTGCAGGAAGTTCCTGAAGCCTATCGGACACAAATCAACGATGTATTGCTGACAGCTTTGGCGGAGGCAGTGAATAAGTGGACCGGCCGGCAACAGGTTCTCGTGCAGATGGAAGGGCACGGCCGTGAAGAGCTTTGGGAAGACGTCGATCTGTCGCGTACGGCGGGCTGGTTTACGTCTCTGTTTCCCTTGCTGATCGAAATCGACTCCACGAGCGACATCGGATCGCTATTGAAGTCGGTGAAGGAGCAACTCCGGCACGTGCCAAATCGCGGTCTGGTTTATGGTGTGCTGCGCTACTTGAGTAAGAAGTTGAACCAGGGACCAAAACAACCCGATCTGAAGTTCAACTACTTCGGCCAGCTCGACAACGTGTTTTCGTCAGATTCGCTCTTTAATCTGAGTTCGCTTGCAAGAGGCACAGAGCGCGATGAGAAGCAACAACGAAACTGTTTGGTTGAGGTGTCCAGCGCAGTTTCTGGCGGTCAGCTTCAACTAAACCTTAGTTATAGCGAGAACGTTCATCGCCGCGAGACGATCGAGCGTTTGAGCGCAAATCTCATAGCGGCCCTGCGCGGCATCATCGCGCATTGCCGCTCGCTGGATTGCAATGAATTCTCCCCCTCGGACTTCCCCCTCGCAAATCTCAGCCAGCAACAACTCGATTTGATCGCTAACAGGCTAACCAGAAGTTAAGCACAGGATTTTACAGGATTTCCTGTCTGAGAAACCGCTATGTATCTCAAGCAGAACGTATTAGTCGAACCCTTGTTCAACCAATGGTACGCGTGGCCGTATCTCATCTCGCCCGCGACGGCGGCGATGTATGTCGGTACTCACCTCAAACTCATGCAGTCATTCGCGTCGGCGCCGCAGATTCACGTCGCCGCCCTCAAGAATCCCGCCATGAGAGGTGGTCCATTCATCAGCTATGACACCAGCAAAGCACCTGCCATCAAAGCGCTGCTGGAGAAAACAACTAAAGAGAACACGGCCTTGCTCGAACTCGCCGCAGCCATTCAAAAGACCAACGCAATGCTGGCAAACGAAGCCACTGGATTCTCGTTGGAGCCGCTTTACGAAAAGGTGCCTGAGCCGTTGAAAGGCTACATCGAGCTCCTCTACGACTTGAATAACAAACCATCGCTGCGATTTATCGAAGCACTGCTGTACCAGAGCCGTTATTACAACGAAGCATCGCAGAGCATCGCACTTTCATTGGTCGAGCATGACGAACGGCCTTTCACGCTGAGCACACCCAACCTTGACGACAAGCGCAAACTCTATCTGCACGTACCTTTTCGCTCCGCGGCGCTCGACGATTTGTTCCGCATGAAGACCGCGCCAAACTCCTTTGACGCGATTAAAAAAGCACTGAACGTGCCGGAGGCTGATGAAGAGTTGTTCCACTCATTCTTCACCAGCGAGCCGGCACCGGTTCGGCCGCGCTATGACGGTGAAGACGTGAGAGTTCGCTACTTCGGACACGCCTGCATCCTGATCGAGACGAGCGAAACCAATGTCCTGTTCGATCCATTGATCAGTTATAACTACGACAACGGCATCGAGCGTTACACCTATTCCGATTTACCCGAAGTTATCGACTATCTCGTGATTACGCACAATCATCAGGACCACTGCATGTTCGAAACGCTCTTGCAGTTGCGACACAAAGCTCTGAAAAGTCCTGGTACCGAAGAGCAATGGCGGCGGGTTGGCCGATCCTTCGTTAAAACTGATTCTTCAGCAGGCCGGATTTAAGAACGTTGTCGAAATCGATGAACTGGAGAGCATCGAGCTGGAGGGCGGCGAGCTTACAGGAATTCCGTTCCTCGGCGAACATGCGGATCTCAACGTCAGGTCAAAACTGGCTTACATGGTGAAACTAAAAGATCGCAAGATCATGTGTGCCGCCGATTCCAATAACATCGAGCCGAGTCTCTATCGTCACGTTCATTCCGTGCTGGGCGATGTGGATGTGCTGTTTATCGGAATGGAATGTGAAGGTGGTCCCCTCAGTTGGCTCTACGGGCCACTGCTGAATAGTCCGTTGCCACGAAACATGGACCAGTCGCGTAGATTGGACGGTTCGGACCACGCGAAAGCGATGAAACTCGTCAACCAGCTCAACGCAAAACAGGTCTACATCTACGCGATGGGCCAGGAGCCGTGGCTGACTTTCCTTACTTCAATTCAATACACAGAGCAATCGCGCCCGATCGTTGAATCAAACAAAGTCGTCGCTGACTGCCGCAGTCGTGGAATCACCTCTGAAAGACTCTTCGGACACAAAGAGCTCATCCTTCAGTCACTTGAATCAACTCACATCGCTGAAGCTGCATAGAAGTCACAACCAAAGACACAAAACGGGGGAATTATGGATCAGGGTATCTTATCCACCATTGGCAATACTCCGCTTATCCGCCTGGAGAGGGTGTTGAAAGACGCTCCTTTCAATCTCTTCGCCAAGCTGGAAGGTTTCAATCCCGGCGGAAGCATCAAGGATCGACCAGCCATCAACATCATTAGACACGCGATGAGCAGCGGGGCGATCACGGCGGAAACCACGATTATCGAATCGAGCTCGGGCAACATGGGTATTGGACTCGCGCAGGTCTGTACCTATCTCGGGCTGCGTTTTATCTGTGTTGTGGACCAGAAAACGACCAGGCAGAACATTCGTCTCCTCGAGACGTACGGCGCGGAGGTCGACCTGATCACGCAATCCGATCTTCATGGCCGTGACTTCCTTGGGGCTCGCATCGATCGCGTGCTCGAGCTGCTGAGCAAAATCAAAAACAGTTTCTGCCCGAATCAATACACGAACGAAGCTAATTCAGACGCACACCACCGGACGATGTCTGAGATCGCGATGGCGCTGGACGGCAAGGTCGACTATCTCTTCTGCGCGACGAGCACGTGCGGCACGATTCGCGGTTGTGCCGAGTACGCACATGAGAACGGGCTGCGGACCAGGGTCTATGCAGTTGATGCAATCGGGAGCGTCATCTTCGGCTTACCCAAAGCGGATCGACTTATTCCTGGCCACGGCGCGGCGATCAGACCGGCGTTGTACAGAGAAGACATGGCTGACAAGGTGATTCGCGTTTCCGATTTGGATTGCGTCGTCGGTTGCCGCCGGCTGGCGAGCACCGAAGCGATGCTCGCCGGCGGATCGTCGGGCGCGGTGTTGACGGCGGTGGACCAGGCGAAAGATGAAATCTCCGCCGGCGCGAACTGCGTGATGATCTTTCCGGATCGTGGTGAGCGTTATCTCGACACGATTTTCTCGGATGAGTGGGTGGGTGAACACTTTGGTGACATAGCTCACCTGTGGGAAACCCCGGAAGAACTGCTCGTCGGCACCACCTAAGTCCCCTCAAAAAAACTAATCATGCAGGTAATAGGTCGAAAAAACCCGGGCGCGATGAAGCGCAGGCTCGTCAGTGTTTCGCAGGAGAGTATGGTTCAGGCCGAACCATTGTTCGCCGGTCGCAGACTGCCTCTGCTGATAACTCCTTTAACTGAAGGAGTTGACCTGACGGCCTGGGTTGCGGAGAACAAAAACTATCTCGCCGATCGCCTGCTGAAACACGGTGGCATTCTCTTCCGTGGTTTCGGCGTCAGAACAACGCAGGAGTTCGAACGATTCATCGAGCTCGCATCAGGCGAAGCGCTGGAGTACAGCGAACGTTCATCGCCACGCACACGCGTGACGAACGGCAACATCTACACTTCAACCGACTATCCGGCGAATCAGAGCATCTTTGTTCACAACGAAAACTCTTACAAACGAAACTTCAATCTGAAGATTTTCTTTTTCTGCGAAACGCCCGCGCTGGCGGGTGGCGAGACTCCTATCGCCGATTGTCGCAACGTCTACGGACGAATCCCACGCGAAGTTCGAGATCGATTCGTCAACAAAGGCTGGATGTACACCCGCAATTATGGCAACGGTTTTGGTCTCGACTGGCAAACTACTTTCCAGACCAGCGACCAGAACGCCGTCGAAGAACATTGCCGCCGAAATGGAATCACCACCGAGTGGACCAGCGATGGTCGTCTTAAGACTCGAGCCGTGCTGCCCGCCGTCATCGAGCATCCACGCGGCAGCGAGATGGTTTGGTTTAATCACGCGACCTTCTTTCACGTCTCAACGCTCGATCCCTCGCTGCGTGAAGGCTTGCTGGCCGGTTTCGATAACGAGGCGGATTTGCCGACCAACACCTATTACGGCGATGGCTCTCCTATTGAACCCGAAACACTCGAAGATCTGCGCGAGGCTTACCGGCAGGAGACGGTGAGTTTTCTGTGGCAACGCGGCGACATCCTGATGCTTGACAACATTCTAGCCGCGCATGGACGCGCGCCTTATGAAGGTCCGCGCAAAATTCTCGTGGGCATGACCGAACTAATCAGCCGGTAATCATCATGGCTAAGCAAGTTTCCAACCTAATAGATTTGCTGCAACAACGGGTGCAGCAGCAACCGCGTCAAAATGCGTACACGTTTCTGGCCGATGGCGAGAATCAAGAAGTCAGTCTCACTTATGAGCAACTTGATCGGCGTGCGTGCGCCATCGCCGGGTGGTTGCAATACCTGCATGCAACCGGAGAACGTGTGTTACTGCTGTACCCGCCCGGGCTCGAATTCATCACTGCGTTTTGGGGGTGTTTGTATGCCGGCGCCATTGCGGTGCCTGCTTATCCACCACACCAGAATCGATCACTCAACCGGCTTCTTTCGATTGCCGGGGACGCACAATCGTCGCTTGCGCTGACCACGTCTGCGCTGCTCGCGAAGATCGATGCGTTCACGGCTCAGTGTCCCAATCTTAATAAACTGCGCTGGCTGGCGACCGATGCGGTTCCAGACGACGTGGCCCAGCACTGGCGACGTCCGGCGATCGCCGGCGACGACCTTGCCTTTTTGCAATACACGTCCGGATCTACATCGACGCCCAAAGGTGTGATGGTCACGCATGGAAATCTGCTGCAGCAATGAAAAGATGATCAAGCAGGCGTTTGGGCAAAGCGAGCAATCATTGATTGTTGGCTGGCTGCCGCTCTATCACGACATGGGTTTGATCGGCAACGTGTTGCAACCGATCTACGTTGGGGCGCAATGCGTGCTGATGTCGCCGGGGTCGTTTCTACAAGATCCGTATCGCTGGCTCGCGGCGATTAGTCGTTATCGAGCGACGACCAGTGGGGGACCAAACTTCGCCTACGATCTCTGCGTGCGCAAGATTGGACCAGAGCAACGCGAGTCGCTTGATTTGAGTAGTTGGGAAGTCGCGTTCAATGGGGCCGAGCCGGTACGCGCCGAGACGATGGCGGCGTTCGCCCGAACATTCGAGCCCTGCGGTTTTCGCATGAGTGCTTTTCGTCCCTGTTACGGTTTAGCTGAAGCAACGTTGCTGGTTACGACCGACTACGCGCCGCAGGTGAAGACTCTTGATCCCGCGGCACTGCAAAAGAACGTGGCGGTTGAAGTTGCAACTGGTACTTCGTTGGTGAGCTGCGGCAGTCCATCGTTCGGCCAAACGCTTCGCATTTGCCGGCCTGAAACGCTCGACGAGTGCGTACCTGGTGAGGTGGGCGAGATCTGCGTTTCCGGTCCAAACATAACGAAGGGTTACTGGAAAAGCGCGGAGCAAACAGCGCGCGCCTTTTTTTCCCGCAATGGCGAAACCGTTTTGCGTAGCGGTGATCTTGGAGTTTTGCTCGGCGGCAATCTGTTTGTGACCGGGCGCCTCAAAGATCTGATCATCATTCGCGGCCGCAACCATTATCCACACGACATCGAGCGCACAGTTGAGCAGAGTCATCCCGCGTTGCGTCCGGGAGGCGGCGCCGCGTTTGCAGTCGAAGTTGAGGGCGAGGAACGGCTCGTAATCGCGCAGGAGTTGAATCGCCGTAAGCAAGCCGATCATGACGAAATCATTCGCGCCATCAGTGAAGCGGTGGTTGCAGAGCACGAGTTGCAGGTTCAGGCCGTTGTGTTACTCAAGACCGCAAGCATTCCCAAAACGTTGAGTGGCAAGATTCAGCGTCATGCGTGTCGTGAGAAGTTCCTAACGCAGAGTTTCGATGTCGTTGCCGAATGGAAAGCTCTGCCGCAGAGGGAAAACGAGGAAACCGATCTTCAGGCATGGCTGCGCGCGGAGTTGGCTGCGAAACGCGGAGTCAGCATCGACGAAATCGACGTCAACCGGTCGATTACCGACTACAAGCTCGATTCTCTCGAAGCGATCGAGGTGACGCATCGAATCGAAGCGAAGTTTGGAGTAGTCCTGTCGATGGCGAGTCTGCTGCAAGGCCTGACGATTGCCGGGCTCGCGGCGCAGGCCCAGGCCACTGCGGAAACGACGACAACCGCGGTGCCGGCACGCTCTGAGTTTCCACTTTCACACGGCCAGCGCGCGCTGTGGTTCTTATACCAGCTCGCACCTGAGAGCCCCGCGTATAACATCGCGACTACTCTTCGTATCGTTTCGTCTCTGGATGTTGCGGCACTGCGGCGCGCCTTTCAGGTCTTGTTGGATCGACACCCGTCGCTACGGACAGTTTTCCACCTTCAACAAGACGAACCGGTGCAGCGCATCATGGACCATGCGGAGGTCTCGTTTATTGAAAACGATGCTTCCGGCTGGACTGAGCAGACGTTGAACGAGCAGCTCGTCGAAGAAGCGCACCGTCCCTTTGATCTACACCATGGACCAGTATTGCGGGTTCACTTGTTCTCTCGCGCCGAGAACGATCACGTCGTGTTGCTGGTGGTCCATCACGTTGTGGCCGATTTCTGGTCGCTGGCGGTGCTCGCGAATGAACTCAGTATCACATACGCCAGTGAGATCTCCGGGGCGCCTCCACAACTACCGGCGAACACGGATCAGTATTCGGATTACGTTGAGCGGCAGCAGGTAATGTTGAATGGTGCAAACGGCGAGCAACTCTGGTCCTACTGGCAGAAGCAACTCGCAGGTGAACTGCCCGTAACGGACCTGCCGTCAGATCATCCGCGTCCGGCCGTACAAACTTTCAAAGGCGCTGCGACAGCTTTCAAACTGAGCGCAGAAGTGACTCGAGGACTGACCCAGTTGGCACGGGCTCATGGCGCCACTCTCTACACGATCCTGCTGGCAGCCTTTCAGACGCTGCTTTTCCGCTACACCGGACAGGAAGATCTGCTCGTCGGCTCGCCGACCGCGGGTCGCAATCAAAATGGTTTGGCGGGCCTCGTCGGGTATTTCGTAAATCCGATTGTGCTGCGCTCGAATCCGTCCGCCGGTACGGCTTTCACGTCGTTCCTGGAGCAGACAAAACAGACGGTGCTGGAAGCTTTCGCGCATCAGGATTTTCCGTTCTCGTTGCTGGTCGAGCGGCTTCAGCCCGAACGAGATAACAGCCGTTCTCCGCTTTTCCAGGCGATGTTCATTTTGCAAAAAGCGCATCAGCTCGACCGCGAAGGATTGACCAGTTTTACGATGGGCGAAGCTGGAGCACGAATAAAACTCGGCGCGCTCGAGGTTGAATCGATGGCGTTGGACCAACGCATCTCGCAGTTTGACCTGACGCTCGTAATGGCTGAAGAAGGCGGCGCCCTTTCTGGTTCGTTGCAATTCAACACGGATTTGTATGAAGCGGCGACTATCGAGCGCATGCGGGAGCACTTCCAGACGCTACTCGAAGGCATCGTCGCCGAGCCGGAAAAGACGCTATCGGGATTGCGAATGTTGACGGCAGCGGAGCAGCAGCAACTGTTATTTGAATGGAACGAGACCGGGGTGGGATATGCGGAAGGACTCTGTCTGCAGCAGTTGTTTGAAGCGCAGGCAGCGCGGACGCCCCTGGCGACGGCGTTGATCTGGGAGCGGGAGCGGCTCAGCTACGGGGAACTGGAGGGGCGCGCGAACCAACTGGCGCATCACCTGCGGGCGCAGGGCGTCGGACCGGAGGTGTTCGTGGGGCTGTTGCTGGAGCGCGGGGTGGAGCTGGTGGTGGCGTTGCTGGCGACACTGAAAGCCGGGGGCGCGTATCTGGCGCTGGAGCCAAACTATCCGCGCGAGCGGCTGCGCTACATGTTGCAGAACACGGGCGCCGGGCTGCTGCTGACGGAAGCGAGTCTGAAGAGTGTGGCGGCAGAGATCGTGCGGCCCGAGTGCACGCGACTGCTTTGTCTGGAAGAAGAGCGGGAGACGGTCAGCCGGCTGCCGGAGAGAGTGCCCGGGGCGCCGGTGCTGGGGCAGAACATGGCCTACGTGATCTATACCTCGGGTTCAACGGGAGAGCCGAAGGGGGTAGTGATCAATCACAGCAGCGCGGTGCAACTGACGCAGTGGGCGGGAGATTATTACAGTGCGGCGCAGCTTGCGGGAGTGCTGGCCTCGACCTCGCTGAGTTTCGACCTCTCAGTGTTTGAGTTGTTCGCGCCCTGGAGTGTGGGGGGGACGGTGATCCTGGCAGAAAACGCGTTGCAGTTGCCGCACTTGCCGGCCGCCGGGGAAGTGACGCTGGTGAACACGGTGCCCTCGGCGATGGCGGAGTTGGTGCGCAGTGATTCGCTTCCGGGGCAGGTGGCGACGGTGAATCTGGCCGGCGAAGCGCTGGCGCGGGAGTTGGTGCGGCAATTGTACGAAGTAGAGAGTGTGAAGCGAGTGGTGAATCTATACGGCCCGACGGAAGACACGACCTACTCGACCTTCGCGCTGATCGGCCGGGGTGAGGAAAAGGCGCCTGCGATCGGGCGGCCGTTGCCGAACACGCAAGCCTACGTTTTGGATGGCGCTGGGCAACCGGTGCCGGTGGGAGTGGCGGGAGAACTCTACCTGGGCGGGGCCGGCCTGGGGCGAGGCTACTGGAAGCGAGCGGCGTTGACGGCGGCCGGGTTCGTGCCGGATCCGTTTGGGAAGCGGGCCGGGGGACGTTTGTATCGCACTGGGGATCTGGTGCGCTATGGGGCCGGCGGGGTGCTGGAGTACCTGGGGCGGCTGGACCAACAGGTGAAGCTGCGCGGCTTTCGCATCGAGTTGGGAGAGATAGAGGCAGCGCTGCGGCGGCATGAAGCAGTGGCGGAAGCAGTGGTGCTGGTAAGTGCAGGGGCAGCGGAGAAGCAACTGCTGGCCTATGTGGTGGGAGCGGCGACAGCGGCCAGCTTGCGGGCCTGGTTGCGCGAATGCTTACCGGAGTACATGGTGCCGCAGGCCTTTATGACGCTGCCGCAAATGCCGTTAACGGCCAACGGGAAAGTGGATCGGCGCGCGCTGCTGGGGTTGCAGGTGCCGCTAGGTGAGCAGCAGTGCATTGCCCCACGCAGCGACACGGAGCGCGCGCTGGCCGCCATCTGGGGCGAGCTTTTGCGGCGGGAACAGGTGAGTGTGACGGATAGCTTCTTTGAGCTCGGCGGCCACTCATTGCTGGCCACGCGGCTGCTGTCGCAAGTAGCGAAACGATTCGCAGTCGAGATTGGGCTGCGCCGCTTCTTCGAAGCCCCCACCGTTGAAGGTTTAGCTAATCAGATCGATCTCGCAGTGAAATCGACGCCGGCTCTGAAAGCGCCGCCGCTTAAACGTCGCAGCACGAAAGCAAATCGACCGCTCTCGTTTGCGCAGCAGCGTCTCTGGTTCCTCAGTCAACTCGAAGCTGACAACACCGCCTACAACATGCCTGCGGCGTTGCGGCTCAAAGGCGCATTACACATCGAGGCACTGGAGCAGAGCCTCAGCGATATCATTCGCCGGCACGAAATTCTGCGAACGATCTTTACGATGAAAGAGGTCGAACCGGCGCAGCTTATCCTGCCCGCTCGGAGCGTCAGCATTTCACAGCTTGACTTGCGCGCGCTGCCGGCGAACAAACGTGAGGCAGAAGCGCTGAGCTTAGCCACCACAGAAGCCCAAAAGCCATTCGATCTAAGCCAGGGACCATTACTTCGCTTCACGTTACTGCGTTTAGCGGAAGACGAACATGTGCTGCTGTTGACAGTTCATCACATCGTATTCGATGGATGGTCCATCGGCGTGTTCGTCAAAGAATTGACAACCTTCTACAGCAAGTACATCAACGGTGATAGCACTGCCCCGAATGATGAATTGCCAGTTCAGTACGCCGATTATGCGACATGGCAACGTGAATGGTTACAAGGCGAGGTCCGCGATCAGCAGCTCGCTTATTGGACGCAGCAACTTTACGACGCGCCGGAAGCATTAAATCTTCCGCTTGATAAGGCACGCCCGGCAGAGCTTGCTACCAACGGTGCGACCCAATCGTTCCGACTTTCACCGAGTATTGTGCAATCGCTCAACACACTGGCCCAACAGGAGCGCGCCACACTTTTCATGGTGCTGCTGGCGGCCTTCCAGATCCTGCTTTCGCGCTACTCCGGACAGACAGATGTGTTAGTTGGCACCGCCGTCTCAAATCGCAATCGCGCCGAAATCGAAGGAATGATCGGTCTTTTCGTGAACATGCTGGTCATGCGGGGAGATCTCACCGGCGATCCGAGTTTCAAAGATTATCTGGCGAGAGTTAGAGAGGTCGCGCTCGACGCGTACGCACATCAGGATCTGCCATTCGAAACGCTGGTTGAATCGTTGCAGGTAAACCGCAGTCGCAATCACACACCCCTGTTTCAAGTCGCTTTCGTGCTTGAAAACGCACCAGTCGCCGAGCTCGAGCTGCCTGGAATCACTTTGACTCCGGTTGTAGTCGATGCGGCGCGCGCGCAATTCGATCTCAAGTTGTCGATAAGAGAAACAGAGAATGGAGGAATCGACGCTTCGATCAACTACAACACGGATTTGTTTGAAGCAGCGACTATCGAGCGCATGCGGGAGCACTTCCAGACGCTACTCGAAGGCATCGTCGCCGAGCCGGAAAAGACGCTATCGGGATTGCGAATGTTGACGGCAGCGGAGCAGCAGCAACTGTTATTTGAATGGAACGAGACCGGGGTGGGATATGCGGAAGGACTCTGTCTGCAGCAGTTGTTTGAAGCGCAGGCAGCGCGGACGCCCCTGGCGACGGCGTTGATCTGGGAGCGGGAGCGGCTCAGCTACGGGGAACTGGAGGGGCGCGCGAACCAACTGGCGCATCACCTGCGGGCGCAGGGCGTCGGACCGGAGGTGTTCGTGGGGCTGTTGCTGGAGCGCGGGGTGGAGCTGGTGGTGGCGTTGCTGGCGACACTGAAAGCCGGGGGCGCGTATCTGGCGCTGGAGCCAAACTATCCGCGCGAGCGGCTGCGCTACATGTTGCAGAACACGGGCGCCGGGCTGCTGCTGACGGAAGCGAGTCTGAAGAGTGTGGCGGCAGAGATCGTGCGGCCCGAGTGCACGCGACTGCTTTGTCTGGAAGAAGAGCGGGAGACGGTCAGCCGGCTGCCGGAGAGAGTGCCCGGGGCGCCGGTGCTGGGGCAGAACATGGCCTACGTGATCTATACCTCGGGTTCAACGGGAGAGCCGAAGGGGGTAGTGATCAATCACAGCAGCGCGGTGCAACTGACGCAGTGGGCGGGAGATTATTACAGTGCGGCGCAGCTTGCGGGAGTGCTGGCCTCGACCTCGCTGAGTTTCGACCTCTCAGTGTTTGAGTTGTTCGCGCCCTGGAGTGTGGGGGGGACGGTGATCCTGGCAGAAAACGCGTTGCAGTTGCCGCACTTGCCGGCCGCCGGGGAAGTGACGCTGGTGAACACGGTGCCCTCGGCGATGGCGGAGTTGGTGCGCAGTGATTCGCTTCCGGGGCAGGTGGCGACGGTGAATCTGGCCGGCGAAGCGCTGGCGCGGGAGTTGGTGCGGCAATTGTACGAAGTAGAGAGTGTGAAGCGAGTGGTGAATCTATACGGCCCGACGGAAGACACGACCTACTCGACCTTCGCGCTGATCGGCCGGGGTGAGGAAAAGGCGCCTGCGATCGGGCGGCCGTTGCCGAACACGCAAGCCTACGTTTTGGATGGCGCTGGGCAACCGGTGCCGGTGGGAGTGGCGGGAGAACTCTACCTGGGCGGGGCCGGCCTGGGGCGAGGCTACTGGAAGCGAGCGGCGTTGACGGCGGCCGGGTTCGTGCCGGATCCGTTTGGGAAGCGGGCCGGGGGACGTTTGTATCGCACTGGGGATCTGGTGCGCTATGGGGCCGGCGGGGTGCTGGAGTACCTGGGGCGGCTGGACCAACAGGTGAAGCTGCGCGGCTTTCGCATCGAGTTGGGAGAGATAGAGGCAGCGCTGCGGCGGCATGAAGCAGTGGCGGAAGCAGTGGTGCTGGTAAGTGCAGGGGCAGCGGAGAAGCAACTGCTGGCCTATGTGGTGGGAGCGGCGACAGCGGCCAGCTTGCGGGCCTGGTTGCGCGAATGCTTACCGGAGTACATGGTGCCGCAGGCCTTTATGACGCTGCCGCAAATGCCGTTAACGGCCAACGGGAAAGTGGATCGGCGCGCGCTGCTGGGGTTGCAGGTGCCGCTAGGTGAGCAGCAGTGCATTGCCCCACGCAGCGACACGGAGCGCGCGCTGGCCGCCATCTGGGGCGAGCTTTTGCGGCGGGAACAGGTGAGTGTGACGGATAGCTTCTTTGAGCTCGGCGGCCACTCATTGCTGGCCACGCGGCTGCTGTCGCAAGTAGCGAAACGATTCGCAGTCGAGATTGGGCTGCGCCGCTTCTTCGAAGCCCCCACCGTTGAAGCGTTGGCAAGTGAAATCGAAGCGGCATTAAAAGCCGATACGAAATTCAAGCTACCCTCGATCGAACGAGCGTCGCGCGATCGTTACCGCATGAACACCTCACCTCACAGACCAATGACGCTGCCCGAAGCCATGCGCAAAGAAGCGATCTAAGAGTCGCAAAAGGCACTAGAAAAAACCATGACCACAACAACCAGTGACGAAGTGTTAATTCTGCGAGGATTTGAAGTCTCGTCGCTTTTGAACGGTCAGGAGCAGGCGCTCATTGAGATTGTGCGGCGGGCGTATCAGGCACACGCAAGCGGTGCCAGCTCCTTACCTCATTCAACCTTTCTTAGCTTTCCGCGAGACGAGGGCAATCGAATAATCGCGCTCCCTGCGTATCTCGGCCAGGAATTCGGCGTGGCCGGAGTCAAGTGGGTTTCTTCGTTTCCGGGAAATCTTACTCAAGGTATCGATCGCGCTTCAGCTATTGTGATCCTGAACTCACCGCAAACAGGCAGACCTCAGGCGATTCTCGAAGGCTCAATCATCAGTGCGAAACGCACTGCCGCGAGCGCAGCGTTGGCGGCAAAAGTTTTTCATAATGGCCGGCAGCGCACGAATCTTGGAGTCATCGGCGCTGGCCTCATCAACTTCGAGATCGTGAAATCGCTCGTCGCTGGTGGTCCCAAGTTTCAAACCATCGTGGCCTTCGATATTGAGCTGGCGCGCGCCGAGCAGTTCAAACGAAAGTGTCTCGAGAAGTTTGGGCAAATCGATTTTCGCATCGAAAGCGACATCAACAACGTCTTAAAACGTTGCTCGCTCATCTCGTTTGCAACGACTGCCGCCCGACCGTATGTTGCCGATCTCGCTACCTGTCCGGAAGACACGACGATCCTGCACGTGTCGCTGCGCGACCTTGCGCCGGAAGTGATCCTGAAGTCTGACAACGTCGCTGACGATATAGATCACGTTTGTCGCGCAAACACGTCGCTGCATCTGGCCGAGCAACTCGCCGGTCATAGAGAGTTCATTAGGTGCAATCTCGCGGACGTGCTCAGCGGCGTCGAGCCAGTCAGAAAAAACGGACAGCCGGTCGTGTTTAGCCCCTTCGGTCTTGGAGTGCTCGACCTGGCAGTAAGCAAGCACGCTTACGACTTCGCACGCGAGCGTGGCCTCGGAACCTCAATCGGACAATTCTTACCCGTCTCCTGGATCGAACAAAACTAAATCACCCTGGCCCTCAGATATCCGCATTCAACGGCGTGAATCTGCGGTATGAAATCAGAAAGTGGGACCACGATGAATTCAAGAATCATCAGCAAGATCGAACTCGATGATGCCTTGCTTCAGAAGGACATTGAACAGATCCTCAACTTTAAAAGCGTAAAAGAAGAATACTCTGAATATCGCTTTGGCACCTGGAAGAATTACGTGCTGCGCAATGGCACCGGAAAACAGGCTGACACTCTGTTTCTCGGAACGGGCGGCGGCGGCATTGAGACGCCGCTGGGCACGCGCCTGAGATACATCGGCTCCGTCATCGAGGAAAACTTTCATGCCGTCAAGTTGAAGATGGTCCGAGCGAACTTGTTGCAGGATGCGGTCTTGATTCCACACCGTGATTACGTCGAATTCAAGTCAGACTATCGCCGCCTGGCGCGTCTTCACATTCCACTCAAGACGGATGATCAGTCACTGCACTCCGAGAGCAGCGAGGTCTTTCACATGCGACAAGGCGAAGTCTGGTTTCTCGACGTGAGCAATATTCACTCCGCCTGCAATATGTCGGAGACGCCGCGCATCTCGCTCGTGCTCGATTTCTGCCTCGACGGTCAGCCCCTCGAAACTGCACTGAGACATTCGCCGCGCAACGAAGCGGATTTGCGACCAATGATGATCGAACGAGAGCCCCTCGATGATAACTTCCTGAAGACCATCGCTTCGATGAAGCACGTCATCAACCATGCCAACTATCGCGATATCGTTCTCTTTCTTTCTCGTGTTCACTTCTACAAAGACGTCAATCTCGGAGCCTTCTTTGACTGGCTAATCGGAATCTGTGAGGGGGTTGAAGATAAGTCTCTCCTGAAAAAATCGCAAAGCTTCAAAGAGTATATGATGAACTATCGCGAGTTGGCACAGCGTTTCTCTTTGTAAGACGTAGCACGTGTTACAATCTCCCTACTCAATTTCACTCCCCAGTAACAAACAAAAGGCCCGATGGCCTCGTCCCCCAGGGCGCGCGGGCATCTCACACAGTGGAGGTAAGCAATCATGAAGCATTCAATTCTCATCGTGCTGGGATGCACGCTCGCGTCGTTGATAGCAATTCCGCAAATGGCGGCATCGCTGGCACGTAGTGCGTGGCCGGAAAACAACACTTTGAGTGAGACTGACGAGATTCGTCAGACTATTAAGCTCGCGCCTGGCACGAGTGTAGATATCTCCAGTATTAGAGGTCCGGTTGATATTGAGACATCCAATAACGACACGGCTGAGATCCTGATCACACGTATAGCGGAGGGTCGCGCAGCGCTCGAACAAGACAAAATCATTATCGAAAACAAATCCGATCGTTTGATCGTTCGTGGAGAAGTCTTGCCACGTGCTCCGGGCAAAATGGTTAACGTGAGTCATCATGCAAAGCTCAAACTTCCCCGCAATATCAATTTAACCACCAGCAGCATTGGCGGCCCGGTTCAGCTCGGTGATCTGGATGGAAAATTCGAGGCGAACAGTGTCAGCGGATCGATTAAAGCAGGCGCTGTGAGTGGGATGGTCCAAATGAGCAGCGTCAGCGGCGGCGTCACGTTAAGTAAGGTTGGACAGAAAGCCGGCTTCAAGAGCATTAGCGGAGATCTCAACATCGGCCAGGTTGGTGGTCCACTCGATATCTCCGGTGTAAGCGGCCCTGTAACCCTCGATCATATTGCCCAACACGCCGATATCAAGAATGTCAGTGGCAATCTCAAGATCGGTCGCACGGACGACTCGCTCGACATATCGGGCGTCAGTGGCGATTTGTCAGCGGGTATCGCAAAACTTGGAACCCGCGGCATCCAGATCAGTAACGTCAGTCGCGAAGTTGAACTTCGTTTCAAAGGCCAGGTCGACGCTCAATTTAGTGCGAAGAGCATCTCCCGCCCCGTCTCGGTTGACTTGCCAAACGTCAGCATCGAAGACAAAAGCGCAGCGGCGATGCGCGCGCGCATTGGTAAAGGCGGTCCTCCAATCTCAATCAACAGCGTTTCCGGCGCCGTGCGACTCCTGCTGGATACGCAAACCCGATCACAAGAGTAATTCCAGAAGCGTGATTTAGCGGCAAGCCACGAGAGGCACAGAGGCACCCTACGCTGGGTAGTCTGCGTGTCTCTGTGCCGCCTTGTGGCTCTGCGGAGAAGAACTACCATGAGACATCTAATTTCGCTTACAGACATCGGGCCTGGAGATCTCTCGGCCCTGGTAGATGATGCCCTTGCTATAGCAAAGGGAAAAACAGCGACGGACCAACCGCTCAAAGGCAAAGTCGCTGGCATCTATTTCCGCGGCACCTCAACACGAACCCGAACCGCGTTCACTGTCGGCGCAATGAAGCTGGGTGCGGAGGTGATCGCGTATGGTCCGAATGATCTGCAAATTGTCACGGGCGAGACTATCGAAGACACAACCCGCGTGTTATCGAATTTTCTCGACGTGCTCGTGATTCGCACCAACGCGTCGATCGACGAGATGGTTGCTTTAGCTCATCAGGACACGATGTCGATCATCAACGCCATGAGCGATAACGAACACCCCACGCAAGCGATCGCCGATCTCGTCACGATCAAAGAAGCATTGGGACGTTTGCACGATGTGCGCGTGCTTTACATGGGTGAAGGTAACAATTCCGCTGCCGCACTCGCGCTCGCCGTCGCGATGACCGAACAAATGCATCTCACGCTGGTGACGCCGGAAGGCTACGGTCTCTCATCCATCGTCGTTGAAAAGGCTGAAGCTCTGGCCCGCACGTCCGGGACTGGCTCGACGATCATCCAACATCACGACGTTAATGCGCTGCCGCAGGGTGTCGACGTTGTATACACGACGCGCTGGCAAACGATGGGAGTGCAAAGATCGGATCCTGGTTGGGAAGACAAGTTCAAACCCTACGGGATCACAAAGGAGATCATGACCCGGGTTTCAAAACCCTCGGGAACGATCTTTCTTCACGATTTACCGGCCGTTCGCGGCGCCGAAGTTTCTAATGAAGTTCTCGATGGCCCACAGAGCCGCGCGTTTCGACAAGCGCATCACAAGTTGACCAGCGCCATGGCCGTGCTCAAGTTGTGTACCGCCTGAAACCAGACCTAAGCCCAGGGCTCAGCTCACAACTAAATTCTCTTCAAGGCAAGACTCTGATGAAAAGCAAACATCAAATCGAAGATCTCTATCCGCTCTCGCCGGTTCAGCACGGAATTCTGTTTCACTGTTTGTACGAACCCGAAAGTGGTGTGTATCTGGTGCAGAAGCACTGCACGCTCCGCGGAGATCTGAACATCGCAGCTTTCGAGCGAGCGTGGCAGCGCGTTGTCGAACGCCACACAATCCTGCGCACGAGTCTGATGTGGGAAGGTCTCGATGAACCGGTACAGATCGTTAACCGTCAGGTCCAACTCCGTGTCAACCAGCTCGACTGGCGCGAATTCAACCCAGCGCAGCAACAGCAGCAACTCGACTACTATCTCGCAACTGAGCGGAAGCAAAGCTTCAATCTCGCGGAAGCTCCACTGATGCGGCTCGCGCTGATACGTATTTCACCAGACACGTACAAATTCGTTTGGACCTATCACCACCTGATCATCGACGGCTGGTGCTATGCACTATTGCTTGGCGAAGTCTTCAGCCTTTACGAAGCTTTTTCGCAAGGACGGGAAGTTGAATTGAGGCAGAGTCGTCCGTTTCGCGACTACATTGCCTGGTTGCGAGGGCAGGAGCTAAATGGCGCCGAGGCTTTTTGGCGCCAGCGACTCGGCGGCATAACTGCTCCGACATCTTTACGTGTAGATCAATTGGCGGAGTTTCGTCCCGCGCCGGAACATCTCTATGGCGAAGAGAACATCAGCCTCACACTCGAAACCACGCAAGCTTTGCAAGCACTGTCGCGCAGCCATCGGTTGACGATGTATACGCTGGTTCAGGGCATGTGGTCGCTGCTGTTGCAGCGTTACAGCGGCGATGCGGATGTGGTGTTTGGTGAAGTCGTGTCAGGGCGGCCGGCGGACCTCAAAGGCGTCGAAGAAATGATGGGTGTGTTCATCAACACGCTGCCCGTGCGAGTGCCAGTGACAACCGACAGTTTCGTGCTTCCGTGGTTAAACGAGCTGCAGGAGCGACAGGTTGAGTCGCGTCAATACGAACACACGCCGCTCGTGCAGGTGCAGCGTTGGAGCGACGTTCCGGCCGGCACACTACTGTTTGATTCTCTTCTCGTTTACGAAAACTATCCGATGGACCTCACTCTGACTGAGCGTGATGGAGCCATCAAAGTTGAGGATTTGCTTGTCGTTCAGGCCGCGAATTATCCGATAACGATGACTGCTGGCCCGGTACCGGAGTTGATGTTCAACATCAAGTACGACGCCACGCGCTTCGACGTCGCGACGATTCGACGAATGTTGAATCACGTATGCACTCTACTCGAAGCCATCGCGGTCAATCCCAATCGACGTCTTGCAGAGCTGCCGATGCTTACGGACGAAGAACGTGAGTGTCTGTTGGTTGAGTGGAACGACACCGCGGTCAACTATCCACCGGGCCAGACGCTGCATCAGTTATTTACCGAGCAGACACTTCGCACGCCTGATGCCATTGCCTTGATCTGCGGCGAAGAGCGTTTGACTTATCGTGAGTTGGATCGTCGTACGACCCATTTAGCTTCGTACCTGCGCCGGCAGGGAGTTGGGCCGGAAGTGCTGGTGGGAGTTTGCCTGGAGCGCTCGGTCGAAATGATTGTCGCTTTGTTAGGCACACTCAAAGCCGGCGGCGCTTACGTGGCGCTCGATTCATCTTATCCGTCCGAGCGTCTGGCGTTCATGGTTGCAGATGCAAAACTGAGCGTTTTACTGACCCAGGACCGGCTGGTCGAAACACTTCCGAGCAACTCAGCGCGGCTCATTCGTCTTGACAGCGACTGGCAGTCAATCGAAGCCGCGAGCGACGAGACCTGGCGGGACCTCGCGACCAGCGACAATCTCGCGTACGTGATCTACACCTCAGGCTCAACTGGCAAACCGAAGGGTGTTGCCATTACACATCATAGCGCCGTGACGCTGGTCCATTGGGCCAAAGAGAATTTCACCGCGGAGGAGCTGTCAGGAGTTCTCGCCGGCACGTCGATTATCTTCGATCTCTCGATCTTCGAGATGTTTGTTCCCCTTAGCGTGGGCGGCACTGTGATTCTGGCCGAGAATGTACTCCAATTGCCTGAATTAGCGACGCAAGCAGAAGTGCGCCTGATCAATACCGTTCCTTCGGCGATGACCGAGTTGGTTCGCACTAACTCTGTGCCCGATACGGTCCTCGTCGTCAATCTTGCCGGCGAGCCTCTCACCCGCAGGCTGGTCCAGCAGATTTATGAGACGACTAGTGTCTGCCGGGTGTGGAACTTGTACGGTCCATCGGAAGACACGACTTACTCGACCCAGGCCGTGATGAATCGCGATTCACAGTACAGCGTGACGATCGGCCGTCCTCTTGCAGCTACACAAATCTATTTACTCGACCAGCAAATGCGTCCGGTTCCTGTCGGTGTGATTGGTGAGATCTGCATCGCGGGCGAAGGACTCGCACGCGGTTATCTGAATCGCCCTGAACTCACTGCTGAAAAATTTATAGCGAACCCTTTCAGCAACCAGCCGGGAGCACGCCTGTATCGTACGGGCGATTTTGGGCGTTATCTGCCCGATGGAGAGATTGTCTTCCTCGGTCGCGCCGATCATCAAGTAAAGATCCGGGGCTTCCGCATCGAACTCGGTGAGATCGAAACCGTTCTAAGTCGTCATTCTGCCGTGCGACGATGTGTGGTCGTGGTCAATGAAGACCAGCGGGGAAACAAACAACTGGCCGCCTACATCGTGAACTCCGATGATGCCGCCACAACCAACGAGTTGCGCAATTTCCTCAAACAGAGTTTGCCGGCGCACATGGTCCCGAGCGTTTTTATCACTTTGCCGGAATTGCCGCTGACGCCAAATGGCAAGATCGATCGCAAGGCGCTTCCCGCTCCAGAAGCGGCGCAGATTGTCAGCGATCACGACCCTCTGCTGACGCCCACGCAGGAAATGTTGGCAGGTATCTGGTGCGAAGTGCTCGGCCTCAAACAGGCTGGCGCCAACGACAACTTCTTCGACCTTGGTGGTCATTCATTGCTCGCGACGCAAATCAGTTCGCGTCTGCGCGAGGCGTTTCAAATCGAATTACCGCTGCGCAGGATTTTCGAGACTCCGGTTCTTTCGGAGTTGGCCCAGTTGATAGAGCAAACGCGCAGAGAACAATCCGGACTCGAATCACCTCCATTAAAGCCGGTGAGCAGAGAGCGCGAACTGCCCTTGTCATTCGCTCAGCAACGACTCTGGTTCCTTTATAAAATGGAGCCGGAGAATTCGTTCTACAACATTTCGACGGCAGTTCGCTTGAAAGGGTCACTGAATGTTTCGGTCCTCGAGCAGACGCTGAACGAAATGCTGTGGCGTCACGAGTCGCTGCGCACGAGTTTTGCAACGCGGAATGGTCATGCAGTCCAGGTCATCGTTCCCGAACTGCGCTTAGCACTCAGACCGGAAGATCTCACGCATCTTTCTCCCGCCGAACAAGAGTCGGAAGTGCAGCGCGCGAGCGCGGTGCAGACTAATGCACCGTTTGATTTAACCGAAGCGCCATTGTTGCGCGTGAAGCTGCTCAAGTTCGCTGCTGACGAACACGTCGTGCTCTTCACGATGCATCACATTGCCGGCGATGGTTGGTCGATGGCCGTGCTCGTCAGAGAAGTAGGCGCACTCTATCAAGCCTACTTGCGCGGCGAGAGTTCGCCATTGCCTGAGTTGGAGATCCAGTATGCGGATTACGCCGTTTGGCAACGTGATTGGCTCAGCGGAGACGTGCTGGACCAGCAACTTACTTACTGGCAAGAGCAGTTGACCGGCGCGCCGACGGTACTCGAGTTACCGACAGACAAACCGCGACCGCCGATGCAGAGTTATCGCGGAGCAACGCAACCGCTCAGTTTCAGTCGTGAGCTGACGGCGAAGTTGCAGGCGCTGAGCCGGCGCGAAGCGGCGACCCTGTACATGACGATGCTCGCCGCGTTCGAAGTGCTCTTGTATCGCTATAGTGGTCAGCAACAGATGCTCATCGGCATGCCGATCGCAAACCGCACGCGGCTCCAGGTCGAGAAGCTGATTGGCTTCTTTGTTAACCAGTTGGTCGTGAGAGGCGAAGTCAAAGGAGATCAGAAGTTTCTCGAGCTGCTGAAACACGTTCGCGAAGCAGTGCTCGGCGCCTATACGAACCAGGACGTCCCGTTCGAACGAGTGGTCGAAGAACTGAATCCTGAACGCGATATGAGTCGCTCGCCGCTGTTTCAGGTTGTGTTCTCATGGCAGAACGCGCCGAACACTGGATTGAAACTGGAAAATATTGAACTCAGCCCGATCGAAATCGAAAACAAGTCCGTGCGTTACGACATCGAGCTTGTGATGTGGGAGCACGACGGCCAGATTTTTGGTTCCATCGGGTATAACACCGACTTGTACGAGGCGGCGACGATCCAGCGCATGGGCCGGCACTTGAACCAACTACTCGAGAGTTTCGCGAGCGATCCTAATCAGCACATTTCAAACCTGGTCATGCTGGAGGAGAGCGAAAAGCAACAGCTCGCCGCGTGGAACCAAACGCAGTTCGATTACCCGCAGGACGTTTGTATTCACAAGCTGCTGGAGGCGCAGGCAAAACAGACGCCGGACGCAACCGCGGTCATCTGCGAGGGACTGCCGCTCAAGTATTCCGAATTGAACGAGCGTGCTAACCAGTTGGCCCACTATCTTCGATCTTTCGGTATTGGACCAGACTCGATCGTGGCGCTGCGGGTAGAGCCCTCCCTGGAAATGATCATCGGCCTGCTCGCCACACTGAAATCGGGCGCCGCTTATCTGTCGATCGATCCGGCGCTGCCGCCAGAGCGTGTTAACTATTTGCTGGCTGACACGCAGGCACAAGTCCTATTGACTCAAAGCAGCTTAGCCGAGCTTGATTCCGAGGCCTCGCCGCTCGTCATCTCTCTCGACTCGGATTGGGACGCGATTAGCAAGCAAAGTACAGAGAGTCCAGGGCTCGATTTAACACCAGACCACCTGGCTTACGTTATCTACACATCCGGTTCGACCGGAAAACCCAAAGGCGTTCTCCTGCCGCATCGCGGCCTGGTTAATCATAGTCTCTATTGCGTTGAACGCTACGGATTGAAATCCGGCGATCGCGTGCTGCAATTTGCGTCAATGGGCTTCGACGTTGCTGCGGAGGAAATCTTCCCGACGTTATTGGGTGGTGCGACGCTCGTGCTCTGGCCCAAGCGCCGTTCGTCAGGCTTCGACACACTGCTCGAACTGATCGAGGACGAGAGGATCAGCGTACTCAATCTTCCAGCCGCCTACTGGCATGAATGGGTTGCCGATCTGGATCGCACGCGCGAACAAGTGCCAGACAATCTGCGGTTGATGATTGTGGGTAGCGACAAAGTTCTCTCGGAACGCTTGGCTCAGTGGCAAAAGTTGCTGTGGCACAACGTTCAGGTGTTCAACGCTTACGGTTTGACTGAAACCACCATCACGTCAACGATCTACGAGCCGTCTTCCGGCGTTGACTCGCATTTACTGCCAATCGGCCGGCCAATTGCTAACTCACAGATCCATTTGTTGGATAAAACACTCAATACTGTGCCAAGCGGTTTTCCAGGCGAGCTCTATATCGGTGGCCACGGTGTTGCGCGCGGTTACCTTAATCAGATGGAGCGCACGGCGGAGCGATTCATTCCCGACCCGTTTTCGTCCGTTGGCGGCGCACGTCTCTATCGCACCGGCGATCTCGCACGTTATCTGCCCGACGGCAACCTCGAGATTCTCGGACGCGCGGACGAGCAGGTAAAGATTCGCGGTTTCCGCATCGAGCCAGGCGAGATCGAATCTGTGCTGGTCCAATTCGATAGCGTGCTCGAAGAGTGTGGTGATGGTGAGGGAAGATGAGCCGGGCAACCAACAGTTGGTTGCCTATATCGTCGCTCGCTCCGAAGCGACTCTGGAAATCAGGAAGCTGCGCGCTTACCTGCGCGAGCACTTGCCTGAATACATGCTGCCGGCTCGCTTCCAGTTGCTTGAGCGACTGCCACTCACTGCGAATGGAAAAGTCGATCGGCAGGCACTGCCCGCTCCTGAGGTGATGCATTACGAACGTAACAGCAGCGCGCGCGTGAATTGGACCGCCACCCAGGAGATGCTTGCAGGCATCTGGTGTGAAGTGCTCGGTTTGGACCAAATCAGTCTCGACGACAACTTCTTCGATTTGGGTGGTCACTCGTTGCTGGCGACGCAGGCCAGCTCGCGCGTGCAGGAGGCTTTCGCAATCGAGTTTCTGCTGCACAACTTCTTCGAAACTCCTGTCCTGCGCGCCATGGCTGAGGTGCTCGAAGCAGCCTATCAATCGGGCCACGGCATGAAACCGGCGCCACTGGGCAGAGTAAGCAGAGATCAGATGTTGCCTCTGTCGTATGCGCAACAACGCCTCTGGTTTCTCGATCAATTGGAACCCGGAAATGCATTCTATAACTGTCCCGGCGCGGCGCGTCTCAAAGGCCGGCTTGAGGTGGAGGCGTTAGAACGCAGCATCAACGAGGTCGTTCGCAGACACGAGTCGTTGCGCACGACGTTCCCGGCGGTCGATGGTCAGCCGAGGCAAACGATTGCCGATGAGATGTACGTTTACCTGACTGTCGAAGACCTGAGTTATCTGGCGCCAGGTGAAGCTGAGGCTGAAGCCGAGCGTTACGTAGCGGAAGAGGCGCAACAGTCGTTTGATCTCGCTATTGGACCGCTGCTCAGCGTGCGTCTACTCCGATTGGGTGTTGACGATCATATCGTCACATTCACCATGCATCACATCATTGCCGATGGTTGGTCTGCGGGTGTGCTCATACGCGAGATCGGGACCTTGTACGAGGCTTTCTCTACCGGCAAGTCTTCACCGCTCACTGAGTTGCCGATTCAATACGCCGATTATGCAGTGTGGCAGAGAGAATGGCTGAGTGGTGCGGTGCTCGAGCGCCAGTTGAACTACTGGAAAGATCATCTCGCCGGCGCGCCACCGCTGCTGGCTCTGCCAACGGATAGACCACGTCCCGCGGAACAAACATTTCGCGGTGCGCGACTGCCGGTCGTCGTAAGCGAGGAGCTTTCAGAGTCATTGCGCGGTCTGAGCCGTCGTAAAGGTGTGACGACGTTCATGACTCTCTTCGCCGCGTTCAATCTGGTCCTGAGTCACTACTCTGACTCGGAAGACGTGGTGGTGAGCACAGATCTTGCCAACCGTGATCGGATGGAAACAGAGGGACTGATCGGTTTCTTCGTAAACCAGTTGCCGCTTCGCACCAACCTTAGCGGCGATCCAACTTTCAGCGAACTGCTGGAACGAGTGCGCAAGGTCGCGTTGGGGAGTTACGCTCACGAACACATCTCACTGGATCGCCTGGTGGAAGCTTTGAATCCTGAACGGAGCTTGCAATACACACCGTTGTTTCAGGTGAACCTCACCTTCCAGAATACCCCTGATGCTTCGGGCGTGTTGCCGGGCCTGACAATCAGTCCGGTGGAGATGAAAGTCATTACGGCTCAACTCGATTTGAGCATCAATTTTGCTGAGATGGGCCGAACTCTGGTTGGAGCGCTCGAATACAAGACGGATCTATTTAATGCTTCGACGATGCAACAATTGATCGATGACCTGCTCTCGATTCTCGAGCTCGTTGCGGAAAATCCTGAACGTCGCTTGAGTGAAGTGAAGAACATAGTTACGGAGCAGAGTCGCGAACAACAGTTGGTCCAGGCGAGAGAAATCAAGGAAGCAACGCGACTAAAGCTCACCGAACGTCGTCGTTCCACCCCGATCACGGAGATCATTCCCGACAAGACATCCGAAGACAGTCCGCTAGCGGTTGCTTAGGTTTTCCACAATAAAGCACAGAATAAAAACGTTATGTCAAATAAAGTAATTGAGGGGTTTCAGCTCTCACCTCAACAAGCCCATCTGTGGTCGTTGCAACAGCACGATGATGAACGTGCTTACCGGGCACAGTGTGTGATCACGATTGAAGGGTCATTAGATCAAGCAGCGCTCGAGTTGGCACTGAACAAGATTATTAGTCGTCATGAGATCTTGCGCACAGCGTTCCGCAGTCTGCCGGGGATGTCTCTGCCACTTCAGGTTATCAGCCACGACACTTTGCGACCGTTGCCGCTGTACGATTTGAGCCACGAATCGCTCCCTCAACAGGGTGAGCGTCTCGACTTGCTGCTTCAGGAGATGAGTGAACGGCCAGTCGATCTCGATAACGGCGTGCCGCTGCAGGTCTGGTTGGTCAAAACCGCGGAGAACAGACACACACTGCTGCTGAACATTTCGGCACTCTGCATGGACACCGTAGGTCTGAAGAACCTCTTTTACGAGCTGGCCTACGCTTACGCGAATCGGTCAGGCGACGAAGAGCTGGCTTGCGAGCCGATGCAGTACGCAGACTTTTCAGACTGGCAAAACGAAATACTTACTGCCACAGAAACGTCCGCCGGTCGAGCGCACTGGCAACAGCACGATTTCTCTGACCGTGGCTCTCTCAGTCTACCGTTGAAAAAGGCCATTACTGAAACCCGAAGCCTTGAGCTTCAGTCGCTGCGCAGCATCATTGAGACCGGGATTCTTAAGCCTATCGAAGCGCTTGCCTCTCGTTACGATGTTTCACTGTCAAGCGTGCTGCTCGCATCATTTCAACTGCTGCTCTGGCGGCTGACGCAGCAAACTGAAGTGGTTACGGGAGTGGCGTCCAGTTGTCGCAATTACGAAGAATTGGAGACAGCGCTTGGCCTGTTTGCCAGGTACCTGCCGCTGCGCTCGAACTTCGATACACAACCTGCTTTCGCCGAGCTGGTGCGCGAAGTTGAGCAACAACTAAAAGATGCGAAACAGTGGCAGGAGTTTTTCAACTCTGGAACTGATTGCCCGCACATCTCCTTCAAATATGAGTTTGTTGACGAAGACGTCGAGGTGGTCCATCCCGGCGAGGTGCAGTTTAAGCTCGTGAGGGCTTGGGCACATACAGACCGCAGCGACGTGTTGCTGCGCTGTCTGCGTCAGACAGACGGCAGTTTGATTGCCGAATGGCACTACGATGCCCGGCTTTATGCAACCGGAGACATCGAGCGACTGGCGGCTCAGTGGCAGACAGTTTTGCTCGGCGTTAGTGCCTATCCTGAAGCAACGGCCGGCGCGGTCAGCATACTCGACGCCGCGGAGCGCGTGCAGTTGCTGGTTAACTTTAACCAAACTTCAGAGGTCCGGATAAATACGCCGTGCCTGCACGAGTTGGTTGAGGCGCAAGTCAAACGTACACCTGACGCAGTGGCAGTCGAGTTTGACGGACAGCAGCTCACCTATCGCGAGTTGGACCAGCGAGCTAACCGGTTGGCGCGCTTGCTGCGGCGGAAGGGTGTCACGGCGGATACACGTGTCGCGATCCTCATTGAACGATCGCTCGAGATGGTCGTCGGCATGCTCGGCATTCTCAAAGCGAGCGGCGCCTACGTTCCACTCGACACCGAATATCCCATCGATCGGCTGGCGCTGATGTTGCAAGACAGTGGCGCGCGCATAGTCGTGACTCAAGCGCGTTTAAGAAGTGTATTGGACGCGATCGCGACCGCTCAACTTGAGGCTGTTTGCCTCGATACGCAAGAAATTGACGTCGAAAGCTTCCAGCCGCTTCAGCCTGAGGTCAACCTGAGTAATCTTGCCTATGTCATCTACACCTCCGGTTCTACCGGACGACCGAAAGGAGTGATGATCCCGCACGAAGGTATCTGCAATCGTGTGCTCTGGATCCAGCGAGAGTTTCCGCTGACAGAAGGCGACAGTCTGCTGCAAAAGACGCCGATCAGTTTTGATGCTTCAGTTTGGGAGATCTTCGTTCCGTTAATAAGCGGAGCGCGTTTAGTGCTCGCTGAACCTGGCGGACAGCGAGATTGTGCTTACCTCGTTGAGACGATTGAAAAACACAGAATCACCACGCTACAACTTGTGCCCTCGATGCTGCGTGTGTTTCTCGATGAGCCAAATCTGAGCCAGTGCAATCATCTGCGCCGCGTTTTCTGCGGCGGCGAATCGCTGCCGGTCGATCTACAACAGAAGTTCTTCGCTCGCATGAAGGCGGAGCTGAACAACCTGTATGGACCAACCGAGACGTCCATCGACGCAACCTTTCGCACTTGCAAAGTCAACGACGAGCAGCGCGGCGTGTTGATCGGACGGCCCATTTCCAATATTCAGATCTACCTGCTTGACTCGCATCTCGAGCCGGTTCCAATCGGTTGCAGCGGTGAATTGCACGTGGGTGGCATTGGCCTCGCGCGTGGCTATCTCAATCGTCCGGATCTGACTGCCGAGCGTTTTATACCGAACCCATTCAGTAGCGAAGCCGGAACGCGTCTCTACCGAACCGGAGATCTCGCGCGCTATCTGCCTGACGGCACTATCGAATATCTCGGACGCATCGATCACCAGGTGAAGCTGCGCGGCTTTCGCATTGAACTTGGTGAGGTCGAGAGCGCGTTGTGCGAACTGCGGGCCGTAAAAACGGCGGTTGTCATTGTGCGTGAAGATGAGCCGGGGCAGCGTCGACTGGTGGCCTATGTTGTGCCTGAAAACAGCTTGCCGCTCTCGGTCAATGAGTTGCGCAGCACGTTAGAGCAGAAACTGCCTGAATACATGTTGCCGTCAACGTTTGTCGTGTTGCCGGAATTGCCGCGCCTGCCAAACGGGAAAATCGATCGCGCATCGTTGCCCGCACCGGACCGCGCGCACAGCGAGTCGAAGGCGGGTTATGTTGCGCCGCGCAATGCTGTCGAGGAGACTCTGCAGCAGGTATGGCAACAGGTACTCGGCATTACTCAAATCGGAGTTAACGACAACTTCTTCGAACTCGGCGGCGATTCGATTCTCTCAATTCAGATCGTCGCGCGCGCGCATCAGGCCGGTCTCAAACTCTCTCCCAAACATATCTTTCGTCATCAAACGATCACTGAGTTGTCTCAGGTTACGAAGTCAGCCGTTGCGGCAACGTTGGCCCAGCAGGGTCTGGCAACAGGCAGAGTCGCTCTGACTCCGATTCAACGCTACTTTTTCGAGCAGGACCTGGCGGAGCAACATCACTTTAACCAATCGCTGTTGCTCGCAGTCCGGCGCCGGCTCACGACAACAGAGTTGCAGCGCGTCATTGAGCAACTCGTGTTACACCATGACGCTTTGCGTCTGAGGTTCAAGCGGGATGAGATCAGCGGTGAGTGGCAGCAGTCTTATGCCGGCCGGGAAGCAGCCCGGCAAGTGCGCGTGGAAGTGATCGATCTCAGCAACACAAGTGAAACCGCGTCTACGCTGGAAGCAAGGGCGCAGGAGTTGCAGCGTGGGTTGAATCTTGAACATGGGCCGTTGCTGAGAGTCGCCCTCATCTCAATGGGACCAAATGAAAGCCAGCGTTTGTTGATCGTGATCCATCACCTTGCGGTAGACGGAGTTTCCTGGCGCATATTGCTCGACGACCTGGAGCGCGGCCTCAGTCAAGACAATGGAGACGAGTCGATAGGTTCGGCCCCGAAAACAACTTCTTACGGTCAGTGGAGTGAACGACTAGCGGAGTACGCACAACGTACAGAATTGCATGCCGAGCTGAACTACTGGTCAGAGATCCTCCGCACAGCGTCAGCTCTGCCAATTCCTTTCGACCGCGAAGATTGCGAGCGAAAGCTCGGCTCGAGCCGGAGCATGGTGCAGCACCTCGAGATAGACGAAACTCGCGCGCTGCTGCAAGACGTGCCGGCGGTCTATCACACGCAGATCAACGATGTCCTCCTGACCGCGCTGGTCGAGGCGATCGCGAAGTGGAGTGGTGAACGCCGCATTGCTTTGGAGATGGAGGGCCACGGCCGCGAAGAGATCTCGGAAGATGTCGATCTTTCGCGCACCGTCGGTTGGTTCACCAGCGTTTACCCTGTAGTTCTCGACGTCAGAGACGCCGCTAACCCCGGCGAGGCCTTGAAACAGGTAAAGGAACAACTCCGGCGGATACACAACGGAGGAATCGGATATGGCGTGTCGCGGTATCTGAGCGATGCAGCGCCACTTCAGACCGGTAATCCGATCGAGCTGAGTTTCAACTATCTGGGCCAACTGGACCAGGTCCTGGATACCAACTCGCTATTCAGCGGAGCCAGTGAATCCATCGGCCTACAGCAGAGCCCACAAGGGCGGCAACGTTATGCCCTCGAAGTTTCGGCAGCGGTGGCCCAGGGCAAACTTCATGTGCGTTTCACCTACAACGAGCATTTGCACGTCTGGGAAACGATTCAACAAGTCATGAACGACTACATGCAATTACTGCGAGAGCTGATTGTGCACTGCCAGTCAGACGAAGCAGGCGGCTTTACTCCTTCCGACTTTCCCTTGATCCAGTTGGATCAGCAGGAGCTCGATCTCGCCCTCAGTGAAATTGATTTTGGCTGACACACCACCAGGCGCAAAAAAGCACACACACAGATCGCTGGTTTTAGGAGCAACCGATGACTCAGAACGTCGAAGATGCCTACCCCTTGTCGCCGATGCAGGAAGGACTACTTTTTCACCACCTGTACGCGCCGGAAAGCGGACTCTACGTGGCCCAATACGCGTGTGAATTGAGCAACGTTAACCTTACGGCGATACAGCGAGCCTGGCAACAGATCGTCGATCGACATCCAGCTTTCCGCACGGCCTTCGTCTGGAAGAATGTATCGAAAACGCTGCAAGTGGTCGGACGGCGCGTCGAGTTGCCGTTTCAAGTAGAAGATTGGCGCGGCTTGTCTGCAGGCGAACAGCAGGAAAGTCTCAATTCGTATTTGGAAACGGATCGACGGCACGGATTTGTGCTCAACCGGGCGCCGCTCCTGCGCCTCGCTCTGTTCCAAACCGCCGACGACACGCACCAACTGGTGCTAAGTCATCACCACATCGTAGTTGATGGCTGGTCCATGGCATTGGTCTTCAAAGAAGCCTTCGCGCTTTACGAATCATGGGCCGATGGTCGCGACCTGCAACTTTCACGGAGCACTCCTTATCGCGATTACATCGCGTGGCTGCAACAGCAGGACTTAGAGCAGGCCGAAACATTCTGGCGCGAAACCCTGAAAGGCTTTACGACTCCAACGCCGCTGGTCGTCGATCGCCGCAGCAGCGTTTCCGCCGGCGGGGAAGAGGCCGAACATCACGTCAAACTTTCTACGTCTACGACCGCCGCTCTACGAACATTCATGCGCCAACATCAGTTGACCATGAGCACTCTCGTACAGGGAGCATGGGCGCTGCTGCTGAGCAAGTACAGCGGTGAACAAGACGTGGTCTTCGGGTCAGTGAGCGCCGGGCGGCCGGCCGCTTTACCTGGGGTCGAGACGATGGTTGGCATTTTCATCAACAACTTGCCGGTCCGCGTGCGCGTTCCGCCCCACCGGCAACTGATTACCTGGTTGCAGGAGTTGCAGGCACAAGAGAGCGAAGCACGACAATATGAATACAGTCCGATCACTCAGGTACAGGGATGGAGCGACGTGCCGCGTGGCGTGCCGCTGTTCAGCAGCATCTTCGCATTTCAAAACTTTCCGGCGGCTCCTCCGAGCGGAAATAGTCAGCGAAAGATCAGCGCGCTGCGCACGTTTGAATCGCAAAATTATCCGCTGGCTTTGACGGCGTCTGCCGGTTCAGAACTTTCATTGCTCTTAAAATACAACGGGTACCTCTTCGAGTCGTCCACCATCGTGCGACTGCTGGGCCATCTCGAGACCTTACTCAACGCGATTGCTGTTTCGCCAACTCAACGGCTCGGCGAGTTGCCAATTCTCACGGAGACTGAAAAGCAGCAGCTCGTTTACGAATGGAACGACACCGCCAGTGATTACCCACAAAAAACGATTCATCAGTTATTTGAGGAGCAGTCAGCGCGCACGCCTGATGCGATCGCTATTATTTACGATCGCGAGCAGGTCACCTATCGCGAACTCAACCTGCGCGCCAATCAATTCGCAAATCACCTGCGCTGCCTCGGAGTTGGCCCGGAAGTTCCGGTTGGCATCTGGATGGAGCGCAGTGTCGAGCTGGTCGTTGCTTTAATCGGTATCCTCAAAGCGGGAGGCGTTTATGTTCCGATCGATCGACAGCAACCAAGGGAGCGAATCGCGTTTACGCTTGACGACGTTCAGGCCAAACTGCTGTTGACGCAGGAACACCTGCGTGACGAATTGCCCGCCTCGGATCAGGTATTGTTTCTCGACACGCAATGGCCCCAGATCGCGCAGCAAAGCGCCGAGAATCCAAGGGTCTCCGTCAGCCCTGATAATCTTGCTTACGTGATGTATACGTCAGGTTCGACCGGTCAGCCGAAAGGTGTTTCGGTTCCTCATCGTGCGGTCGTACGGCTGGTTAAAGAAACTGACTTCGCGAAGTTTGACGAGCACGAAGTATTCCTGCAACTGGCCCCGGTTTCGTTTGACGCCTCAACTCTTGAGTTGTGGGGCAGCCTTCTGAATGGCGCACGCCTGGTTATCGCGCCATCAGCGACACCTTCGCTTGCCGAGCTCGGAGAGGTTTTGAAATGCAACCAGGTGACAACGCTGTGGCTCACCGCCGGCTTGTTTCACTTAATGGTCGATGAACGCCTGGAAGATCTGAAAAGCGTGCGGCAACTGCTCGCGGGCGGAGATGTTTTGTCTGTGAGCCACGTCGAACGGTATCTGGCCGGGGCTGATGACGGTGCGGTGCTAATCAATGGATATGGACCAACTGAGAACACTACTTTCAGTTGCACGCATCGCATGGGTTTCGGTTGGCATTCCGGAGGCGCGAGTGTGCCGATTGGTCGCCCGATTGCAAACACACAAGTGTACGTGTTGGACCAGCAGGTGAAGCTGGCGCCGGTCGGAATTGCGGGCGAATTGTACGTTGGCGGCGCAGGACTCGCGCGTGATTACCTGCGCCGTCCTGAATTGACGGCGGAGAAGTTTGTGCCGCATCCATACAGCTCATTGCCGGGAGCACGGTTATATCGCACGGGTGACCAGGTGCGCCGGCTGCCTGATGGAACTATCGAATTCCTCGGACGGATCGACCAGCAGGTGAAGATCAGAGGCTTCCGCGTGGAGTTGGGTGAGATCGAAACGGTACTTAACGGCCACGCGGGCGTGCGTGAAACCGTCGTCGTGGCGCGGGCCGATGAAAGCGGCACGCGGCGTCTGATTGCATACGTTGTTTTCGAAGGTGAAGAGGTCAGTACGGAGCTGCGTAGTTATTTGCGGCAGCGATTGCCCACTTACATGATCCCGTCGCAATTCGTTTCGTTAACCGAGTTGCCACTGACCGTCAACGGAAAAGTAGATCGACGCGCGTTGCCGGATCCGGAAATCGATTCCGCTACAGTTGCCGGAGAGTTTTGTGGTCCACGCACACCGGCGGAAGAGATGCTGGCAAGTATTTGGAGTGAAGTTTTCCAGCGCTCAAAGGTTGGAATTCACGACTCATTCTTTGAGCTGGGAGGGGAATCAATTCTCGCCATCAAGCTCATATCGCGCCTCAACAAAGATTTCGATATCGAGCTGCCCGTGCGCGCGTTGTTTGAGCAGCCCACGATTGCTGAACTGGCGACGCTCATCGTGCAACATCAGGCAGAGCGTACCGATGAAGAAGAACTGCTGAAGCTACTGGAAGAACTCGGCGACGTCTCCGAAGACGAAGCCCGCTCACTCTTACTCAGTTAGTCCCAGCCACTCAATTAACACAAGCATAACTTTTGGAGGTTCTCATGTCAGGACTATCGACATTCGACTGCGTTGTCGTTGGCTATAACGACGTCGATTTCGCACAACAACTCAAAGCGCAGAAGCTGGGAGAGAAGTATTCCGGCAGTTACCGGAGCAGCAAGGCCAACTCTCTCATCTATCACGGAGAGCGCATCACCTACACGCAACTGCTCAATCAGGTCATTGCTCAGGCAACCGGTGTCAATCCTGATCTGAACGTTTTCAATCTACCCAATCTCGCTTGCTGCTATCTCAAGAGTTTTCTCAACCGGCGCGGTCTGAACGTAGAGATTGTAAACTTTTTCAATTCCGAGAAAGAACGTTTCGCCGAGTTGCTCGAGCAAGCGCCAAACGCCGTGGCTCTCACCACTACGTTTTACACCGATGACGAGCCGATTATCGAGTTGGTTGATTTCATCCGGCAACATTGCCCGGAGACGAAGATACTCGTCGGTGGACCACACATCTTCAACCTGCATACACACCATGACCCGGCGACGCAGAGCTTCTTGTGGAAGAAACTCGGCGCTGACGTTTACGTATACGACCCGCAAGGCGAAACAACGCTAAGCCGCATACTGCATCACCTGCGCGAGACACCGGAGAAAAGTCTCGGCAGTATTCCCAATCTGATCTACCGAACGGACGGCGACAACTTCGAGAAGTCGGGCAAGGAAGAGGAGAGTAACAGCCTCGATGAAAACATCGTCGATTGGAGCTACTTCGATCAGGACTACATGGTGCCGACTGTGTCGATGCGTACGGCGCGGAGCTGCGCCTTCAAGTGCTCATTCTGTTCGTATCCATTTCTTGCCGGTGAACTGACCCTAACCAATCTGGAATGCGTTGAAAAAGAGATGCGCTACCTGAAGGAGCACGGCGTCAAAAACATCAACTTCATCGACGACACGTTCAACATTCCGCTGCCGCGATTCAAAGATCTCTGTCGCATGATGATCAGGAACAAGTTTGATTTTAACTGGTACTCGATGTATCGCTGCTCGAATTCAGATGATGAGGCGTTCAGAGTTGCTGGCGGAGAGTGGTTGCAAGGGCGTGTTTCTCGGCATCGAGTCAGGCAGCAACACGATCCTGAAGAACATGAACAAGGCCGCGAAGAAGGAACGGTACATGGATGGCATCCGCAAGCTGCACAAGAACAACGTGATCACGATGGCCTCGTTCATCGTCGGTTTTCCCGGAGAGACTGCGGAGACGATTAAGGAGACGATCGACTTTATCGAGCAGACCTCACCGACTTTTTATCGCGGCATGCTTTATTACCATGACGTGAAAGTGCCGATTCATAAGCAGGCAAAGGATTACGAGCTCACCGGAGCCGGTTACAGTTGGAAACACAAAACGATGGATTGGCAGACAGCCGCCGATTGGATTGAGTCGATGTATCGAACCATCAGCAACTCCAGTGTATTTCCGGCGCGCGGTTTAGATCTTGAGGGAATAGCCTATCTCCTGGGTGAGGGACTCGATTTGGACCAGATTAGACGCTTTGCCGCCATTGGTCAGAAGATGCTCGTGGAGAGCCTCGACGACTCACCCGGCGACATGACCGAGCACGAGAACAGGTTGGTCGATCTTTTCCAACCAGTCGCCGTGTAGACCAGCGCATTACGCCGCAGGCAAACATCTTCGGCGTTGATCGATCCCGATCCGCAACCGGAAATTATCCAGCCCCGATCGAATTTCCCGGCAAATCACCCGCAAGGAACAAGAACATGAGTGAAATATCGCAACGCATCGAAGCTCTGTCACCCGAAAAACTCGCCCTGCTCTCACGACGGCTGAAAGAAAAAAATAAGCGGCGAGCCAGGAAGCAGAATATTCTCCGGCGCGCCGACTCCAACTCATATCCTTTGTCGCTCGAACAACAGCGGCTCTGGTTTATGAACCAACTCCAGCCGCACAGCTCTTTTTACAATATGGGTGGAGCGATGAGACTGACCGGAGATCTAAAGATCGAGATCCTCGAACAGACACTAAGCGAAATCGCACGCCGCCACGAAGTCCTCCGCTCGAGTTTTCCATGATCCAGGGCGTACCGGCGCAAGTCGTTGCTCCTCCCACAGCGATCAAATTAAAGATCCACGATTTGCGGGACGTTGCGGAGCGCGAAGAAGTTGCCGCGCGAATGATCAACGAAGAGACTGAGAAGCCTTTTGATCTCGCCAACGAGCGACTGTTGCGTACCGTAGGCTGGCGTCTCAGTGAAAGAGAACACGTGCTGCTCGTCGTGATGCACCACATCATCGGCGATGGCTGGTCCATCGGCGTTTTCCTGCGCGAACTCGTCACGCTCTACAGAGCTTTTACTGAAAGGCGTTCATCTCCACTGCCAGAACTCTCAATCCAGTATGCCGACTACGCCGCCTGGCAACAGGAGCGCCTTACTGAAGAGACACTCGACAAACAACTTAGTTATTGGAAGCGCCAATTGAAAGGCAGCAACGCTGCCCTCAATCTGCCAGCCGATTTTCAACGACCGGCGGTTTCGACTAATCGCGGCGGATCTGAGTCGTTCCATTTATCGCCGCTAACGGTGAAAGCGCTCGACGAGTTGGGCCAACAAGAAAACGGCACTACCTTCATGACCTTGCTCGCCGCCTATTATGTGCTGCTTTATCGCTACACCGGTCAGCAGGACATCAACCTCGGCACTCCCGTTCTCGGGCGCAATCAGGTCGAGACGGAACCACTGATCGGATTCTTTATCAACGCCCTGGTGCTACGCGGCGATTTATCCCGTAATCCGACTTTCCATGAGTTTCTGCAAAGTGTACGCGAGCTGGTGCTTGATGCGCAGAGCAATCAGGACGTTCCGTTCGCGAAAGTGGTCGAAGCGCTTCAGCCCGAGCGCACTCTCGTGCAGATGCCGCTGTGTCAGGCTGTGTTTCGAATGGAGAACATCGCGGTAGATGGAACTCTGGATCTGCCCGGTTTAACCATCAGTCCATTCCCGGTATCAGATCAGACAACCGAATACGATCTAATCTGCTCGACCGCCAGGCACGGCGATGAGATAACTGTCACGCTGATCTATAGTGCGGATCTATTCAACGCCGCGACGATCAATCGATTAGGAACACACTTTCAACGTCTGCTTGACTCTATCGTTTCCAATCCGGAACAGCGCCTGTCGGACATTCAGTTTCTTGACGAAACAGAGCGCCAGCAAGTGCTTAGCGATTGGAACACGACCACAGTTGACTATCCAAAAGACAAGTGCATCCAGCAACTGTTTGAAGCCCAGGTCGAGCAGACTCCTAACGCGATCGCGCTCGTATTTGAAGGCCGGCAACTGACCTATGACGAGCTGAACTCACGCGCGAATCAACTCGCCCGTCACTTGCGAGATCTGGGCGTACAGAACGAGATGCTCGTCGGTCTTTGTGTGGAGCGATCGATCGAGATGATCGTGGGTATGCTCGGTATCTTGAAGTCCGGCGCGGCCTTCGTACCTTTGGATCCGAGTTATCCAATGGATCGTCTCTCGTTCATGTTTGAAGATGCGCGATTACCGGTACTGCTGACGCAGGAGCATCTCGCAGCGAGTTTGCCTTGCCAGTGGGTGCAAACAATTTGTCTGGACAGTGATTGGGAATTGATCGCGACTCAGAGTGAAGAGAACCTCGCGGGCGTTTCAGAGCCTGACAATCTCGCTTATGTCATCTACACCTCGGGCTCGACCGGAAAACCAAAAGGCGTAATGCTCCAGCACACCGGTCTGGGCAACATGGTTCGAGCGCAAATCAAAGCGTTCGGCGTTCGTAGCGATAGTCGGGTGTTGCAGTTCGCATCGTTCAGCTTCGACGCCTCAGTGTCGGAGGTTTTCATGGCGCTGCTCGCGGGTGCGAGACTCTATCTCGGCACGCGTGAGACGCTAATGCCGGGACCGGCGTTGCTGCAAACATTACGCGAAAACGAAATCACAGTCGTAACCTTACCGCCGTCTGTCCTGGCTGCGATGAGCAGCGAGCAATTGCCCAGGCTGGAAGTAATCATCGCAGCCGGTGAAAGCTGCTCGTTGGAGACGGTAGCACGCTGGACTAAAGGGATGCGGTTCTTCGACGCCTATGGTCCAACCGAAGATACTGTTTGCGCGACGCTCGCTGAGCTCGACGGCAGTCGTGTGACCATTGGAGGACCGATAGCGAACAACCAGATCTACATTCTCGATAAGAATCTTCAGCCGGTGCCCGCGGGAGTTTTTGGTGAACTGCATATCGGCGGTGTCGGGCTGGCTCGTGGATACTTGAATCGACCTGATCTGACCGCCGAGAAGTTCATCGCGAATCCGTTTGGCGATGGTAGCCGCATTTACAAGACCGGCGATCTGGCGCGCTGGTTCTCCGACGGCAAGATCGATTTCTTCGGCCGTATCGACCATCAACTCAAAGTGCGTGGCTATCGCATCGAGGCCGGCGAGATCGAAGCCGTACTCAACAGTCATCCGGAAGTGAGCACAAGCGTTGTGATCGCGCGCGAAGACGGCGCCGGCGAGAAACGATTGACTGCTTATTGCATACCGCGAACGATCGAACGCGAGGAGTTTGTTTCGGATGGTCAGATAGAATTGTGGCCTTCAGTCGCCGAATTTTATGTGTACGACGATCTCCTCTATCTCGCGATGACTGCGGACGAGCGCCGCAACGAGGCTTACAAAGTCGCGATCAACCGGCACGTCAAAGACAAAGTCGTGCTCGACATCGGAACTGGTAAAGATGCGATCCTCGCAAGGTTCTGCGTCGCAGCCGGCGCGGAAAAAGTTTATGCGATCGAGCTGCTGAAAGAGACTTACGACAAAGCGAAAGCAACCATTGAGAGCCTCGGTCTGACGGACAGGATCACGTTGATTCATGGCAACTCAATGGAGGTCGAGCTGCCGGAAAAGATCGACGTCTGCGTGTCGGAAATTGTTGGACCAATCGGCGGCGTTGAAGGCGCGGCGCCGATCATCAATAACGCCTGGCGCCTCATGAAAGATGATGGCGTGATGATTCCGGAACGGAGTCTCACGCGCATGGCCGCGGTAACTCTCCCGGAAGAGTTCCTGGAGAACCCGAGCTTTACGAAAGTCGCGGCGCGCTATGTTGACAAAGTTTTTGAGCAGGTCGGATACAAGTTTGATCTGCGTCTTTGTCTGCGGAATTTCTCAAAAGAGAACATAGTTTCCAATTATCAACCGTTCGAGGATCTCGATTTTTCCACACCGATCGAAGCGGAGTACCAGCATGAGTTCGAGCTCGTGATCGATCAGGACACCAGGCTCGCAGGCTTCGTTTTATGGCTCAACCTCTACACGGTTGCGGATGAAGTCATCAACATTCTCGAACACGAGTATTGCTGGTTGCCTGTTTACCTTCCCGTCTTCTATCCGGTGGTCGAGGCGCAAGCCGGCGATGTAATCAAGGGGACGGTCAGCGGTTGTTTCAGCGACAACCATCTGAATCTCGATTACACCGTCAACGGAACGCTGTTCAGACAATCAGACGAACCCATCGACTTCAAATACACGACCTATCACCACAAGGAGATTTTCCAGGCCACTGAATTTCACAAGAAGGTATTTCCTAAGGGCAGGACCATCACAGGGGAGAATCTTCAATCGCAGGATTTAAGTAAAAAACTCAAAGCGCACCTCAAAGAGGTTTTGCCTGAGTACATGATGCCTTCGTACTTTGTGATGATTGACGCCTTGCCGCTTACGCCGAACGGCAAGATCGATCATCGTGCCTTGCCCGCTCCCAACTTTAGCAGTCCGAAACCCGGAGCTGCCTTTGCGGCGCCCCGTAACCAAATCGAAGAGATTCTGGCAGAGAGCTGGTCGCAAGGTCTCAACGTCTCGCGTGTCGGGATCGACGACAACTTCTTTGAACTTGGTGGCGATTCGATTCGAAGTGTGCAGGTGCTGGCGAAAGCACAGGAGCGTGGGTTGGAAGTTTCGGTCCAACAGCTCTTCAAGTATCAAACGATTCGCAAACTGGCAGAGCAGCTCAGCATGCCGGCTGCGATAGCCGAAACTTTGCCGCGCATCGAGCCTTTCGGAATGATCTGTGCCGAGGATCGACAAAAGATGCCGCCGCACGTCGTGGACGCGTATCCGTTGACGGCGATGCAGGCCGGCATGGTGTTTCAGAGCGATCTGCAACGCGGCGATGCTCTGTATCACGCCGTCAACAGTTTTCACTTGAGACTTCCTTTCGATCGCGATGCGTTGCAACGTGCGTTGCAGCAGTTTGCCGAACTCTACGAGGTGATGCGCATCTCGTTTGATTTGGCCAACTTCAGTGAACCGTTGCAGTTGGTCCACGACACGGTGCAAATCCCGCTCGGTGTTGACGACCTGCGCGGGCTGGCAGCGAGCGAACAGGAAAAAGCGATTGCCGACTGGCTCAAGGTCGATCGGTACACGAGGCTCGATTTAACCCGGACGCCGTTGCTGCGTTTTCATGTTCATCGCCGCACTGATGAGAGTGTGCAGTTCACGTTTACCGCGCATCACGCGATCTTCGACGGTTGGAGCGATGCTGTTTTCCTGACCGAACTGCTCAAGTTATATCTCGAGATCCTCGCAAAAGGATCTGTGATTGCGAGCCCGTTGGCAGTCTCTTTCCGCGACTATGTGGCACTCGAGAAAGAAGCCCTGACTTCTGAAGAGTCGCAGCAGTTTTGGATGGATTGGCTGAGCGATGCTGACACCACTCTGGCGCCGAGCTGGTCCAGCTCTCCGGTCGATAAGATCACCCAGCGGTTTGATTCGTCGCATATTAAATTCGCCAAGGAGTTGGGCCAGAGGCTGAACGATCTGGCGCGATCCAGGGGCGTAACACTCAAGAGCATCCTTTTGGCCGCCCATCTGCACATCTGCGCGTTGTTGAGTGGGCGCAAAGACGTTGTGACCGGCCTGGTGTCAAACGGCCGTCCGGAGGTGGAAGGCGGCGAGCGCATCCTCGGGCTATTCCTTAACACACTACCATTCCGCGCGCGTCTCAACGGCGGCACGTGGGAAGATCTGATTCAGGAAACGTTCACCGGGGAGTTGAACACAGTACCTCATCGTCGTTATCCCTTAGCTCAGATTCAACACGATAACGGCGGCCAAACGCTTTTCGATACCTGTTTCAATTACACACATTTTCACGTTTACCAGCAGCTCGAAGAAGTCAGCGAGATGCAGCTTCTGGGAAGTAACGGCGGCGCGGCCGAAACCGAGTTTGCCGTCTCGTCAAACTTCAACGTCGATCTGCGTAACTCTTACATCGAACTGCATCTGATCTGCGACACGCATCAGTTACACCCGGATCAGATCAGGTTGATCGGTGACTACTACACCGCCACACTCGAGGAGATCGCCAACAATCCGCAGGGACGTTACGAGATACACTCTCCGTTGACGCCTGCCGAACGTCATCGACTGCTCGTTGAGTGGAACGACACCGCCGCGGATTACTCAACTGACACTACCGTCCATGAGCTATTCGAAGTGCAGGCCGAACGCTCGGCTGACGCCGTGGCGCTGCGGTTTGAAGGCGAGGAACTGAGCTATCAGAAACTGAACGGGCTTGCCAACCAATTGGCTCGATACCTGCGACAACAAGCTGTCGGAGCAGAATCGCGAGTCGGCATCAGCATGTCGCGTTCTTTTGACATGTGGATTGCGGTGCTCGGAGTTCTAAAGGCAGGCGCCGCGTATGTGCCACTCGATCCGGGCTACCCGCAAGAGCGTCTCGCGTACATGGTGCGTGATTCGAAAGTTGAAGTGTTACTGACGCAGGCACATCTCGTCTCGGAACTGCCGGCCGAAGGTGTGCAGGTTGTTTGTCTCGACGCTGATTGGGATCTCATCTCCGGCCACAGCCCCGAACCTTTGGGGGCACTTTCGACGGCAGAAAGTCTCGCCTACGTGATCTACACGTCTGGTTCGACTGGCCTGCCGAAGGGCGTAGCCATGACCCATCGTGCGCTCGTCAATTTAATGCAGTGGCAAACAACACGCTCTGGATCACCGCAACGCACCCTGCAGTTCGCGTCATTGAGCTTTGACGTTTCGTTTCAGGAAGCATTCTCAGCATGGAGTGGCGGCGGTAGCGTAGTGCTCATTAGTGAAGAGCATCGCCGCGATGGTCGTGAGTTGTTGCGTGTATTGATGGATGAACAGGTGGAACGACTGTGTGTGCCTTTTGTCGCTCTCAACTATCTGGCCGAGGCTGCCGAAGCACAAGGTGTTTGGCCACGCAGGTTGCGACAGATAATGTCGGCCGGCGAACAACTTAAAACGACCGGGCCCGTGCGGAGGCTCCTTGAAAACCTGCCTGGTTGCACGCTCGACAACCAATGTGGTCCAAGTGAGACGCATGCGGCGGCAGCGTTGTTGTTGCCGGATGCGATCTCTGAATGGCCGGTGTTGCCCCCAATTGGACGGCCACTGGCGAATGTGCGCTTCTATGTTTTAGACGAACGAATGCAGCTTGTGCCCGCCGGTGTCCCCGGTGAGTTGTACATCGCGGGCGTGTGTCTCTCGCGCGGCTATCTCGATCGTCCCGAGATGACGGCTGAAAGATACGTGCCGAATCCGTTCTCGGATTGTGGTGAACGGCTCTTCCGTTCAGGCGACATTGTTCGCTATCTGCCGAGCGGAGATGTTGAATGGCTGTGGCGCAAAGACGAACAGGTAAAGATCCGAGGCTTCCGCGTGGAACTCGGCGAGATCGAGAATTTGCTGGCTGGGCACGAGTCAGTCAGTGACGTTTGCGTGGTGGCTCGTGAGGAGGTGTCAGGCGATAAGCGTTTGGTTGCCTACGTTGTCGGAAGGGAGGGACAAGCGCCCGTGAACGAAGAGCTGCGCAATCACCTCCAGGAACGATTGCCTGTTTACATGATTCCGTCAGCGTTTGTCGTGTTGGAGAAGATGCCGCTCACCCCGAGTGGCAAAGTGAATCGCAGGGTGCTGCCGGCGCCCGAAGCCTCTGATGAGATCTTTGCCGACGGTTCTTACGAGGCGCCCAGTAATCCTTTGGAAGAGTTGTTGTGCAGCATCTGGGCAGGGGTGTTGAGAGTGCGTGAAGTCGGGGTCACCGCCAACTTCTTCAAGATGGGCGGGCATTCGCTGTTGGCGATCCAGTTGATCTCACGCGTGCGCGAAGCGTTACGCGTCGAAGTGTCGTTGCAGAAGTTGTTTGATCAACCAACTGTTCGGTCCATGGTCGAAGAGATTGAAGAAGCACTGCGTGGAGGTCTGGACCTGACTGTTCGTAGGATCGAGAAAGCTGATCGCAACGGTGCTTTGCCGCTGTCGTACGCACAGCAACGCTTGTGGTTCATTCATCAACTCGATCCATCGAATGTGTCGTACAACATTCCCATGTCGGTGCGTTTGAAAGGATCACTCGACATCCCTGCGCTCGAACGCACCCTGACGGAGGTTGTACGCCGTCACGAATCTCTGCGCACTACTTTCAGTGTCGAGGATGGCGAGCCGGTGCAGGTGATCCATCACCCGGCGAACTTCAAGCTTGAGTTGCGTGATTTCGGTGAACTTTCAGATGCTGAAAGAGAATCCGAGACGCACAGGCTTGTCACCGAAGAAGCGCAACAGCCATTCGATCTCGCCGCTGGTCCATTGATGCGCGCCAGTTTGATCAAGCTCGCGGATGATGAACACGTACTGCTCGCAACGATGCATCACATCATCTCCGATGGTTGGTCGATGAATATTCTTGTACGCGAGGTGGCCACGCTATACGAGGCGTACATAAACGACGCCGCATCGCCACTGCCGGAGCTGGAAATGCAGTACGCGGATTTTGCGGCCTGGCAACGAGCATGGCTGGAAGGCGAAGCACTCGACAAGCAGCTCTCGTATTGGCGTGAGCAACTGACTGGATCGCCCGCAGTGCTTGAATTGCCGTCCGATCGTCCGCGACCTGCCGTGCAGAGTCATCGAGGTGCAACGCGTTCGATGGTTGTGCCTGCGGAGGTTACGCAAACGCTTAAAGAGATCAGCCGTCGCGAAGGAGTCACTCTCTTCATGACGCTGCTGGCGGCGTGGCAAACGCTGCTCTCCAGGTATTCCGGCCAGACAGATATCGTTGTTGGTTCACCGGTAGCGAACCGCAATCGAATTGAGACTGAAGTGCTCATCGGTTTCTTTGTCAACACACTCGTGTTGCGCAGCGATCTCGCTGGTGATCCGACTTTCCGCGAGTTGTTGAAGCGAGTGCGCGGTGTCACAGTCGGCGGTTACGCCCATCAGGACGTGCCCTTCGAGAAACTTGTGGAAGAGCTTCAGCCCACGCGTAGCATGAGCCACTCACCGCTTTTCCAGGTGATGTTCACACTCCAGAACATCTCGGTCGGCGGAGAAACGCGGGAGTTGCCGGAACTCCAATTGACTCCGTTGGAAGCCGAACACGAAACCGCGAAGTTTGACCTTACCCTGGCAATCAGCGAAGCGCAGGGCGTGCTCGACTGCACGATCGAATACAAGACTGACTTATTCGACGCGAGCACGATCGAGCAGATGCTCCGTCACTTGTCCAGACTGCTCGAAAGCGCTGCTGCCAACCCGCAGCGGCGGCTTTCAGAGTTACAGATGTTGAACATTGACGAGCAGAATCGAATACTCATCGAGTTCAACAACACGGCGACTGAGTTTTCATCGTCAACCTTGCTGCACGATCTCTTCGAGCAACAGGTTCAGCGCACGCCGGAAAACATTGCGCTGGTCTTTGAAAATCAGCAATTAACCTATTGCGAGCTCAACACGCGCGCAAATCAATTAGCGCATCGACTGCGGAGACTCGGAGTTGGTCCGGACGTGCTGGTGGGCGTACTGATGGAGCGCTCCATCGAGATGGTCGTTGCATTGCTCGGCATCATCAAGGCCGGTGGTGCTTATGTGCCACTTGATCCTGAGTATCCCGAGCAGCGTCTGTCATTCATGATGGCTGACGCCGGCATCAGGATCCTGCTCAGTCAATCTCATTTGCTGGACTCGTTACCGCAAGATCGACCGGAAATTGTTATCACTCTCAACGATGCGGAAGATCTTGTTACTGAGCGAATCGAGAACCCTGTTTCAATCACGGGGGAACAGAATCTCGCCTATTGCATTTACACTTCGGGCTCCACCGGCCGGCCGAAGGGCGCGATGAACACTCACGCAGGCATCTGCAATCGGCTGCATTGGATGCAAGCGGCTTACCAACTAAACGATCAAGATCGTGTATTGCAAAAGACGACGTTTAGCTTCGATGTTTCGGTGTGGGAGTTCTTCTGGCCGTTGATCACTGGCGCGCGACTAGTGATGGCGCGTCCAGGCGGGCATCGTGACAGCGCGTACTTAGTGAGTGTCGTTCGCGAGCAGGCGATCACGACGATGCACTTCGTGCCTTCGATGTTGCAGGTCTTTTTGGAAGATGAAGGAGTTGAGACTTGTGGCAGTTTGAAGCAAGTTGTCTGTAGCGGAGAAGCCCTTCCGTTTGACTTGCAGCAGCGGTTCTTCACTCGCTTGCCGGAGGTTGAGCTGCACAACTTGTATGGTCCGACGGAGGCTGCCGTGGACGTCACTTCGTGGGCCTGCAACGCGGCAAGTAACTCCGGTGTCGTGCCGATCGGAAAAGCGATCGCAAACACCGGGATGTACATCCTGGATCCGCAGATGAATCTGGTGCCTGCAGGCGTGGCCGGCGAGTTGTACATCGGCGGCGTACAGTTGGCGCGTGGTTATCTAAATCGGCCCCAGCTCACTGCGGAGAAATTTGTGCCGCATCCGTTTAGTCGTGCAGGTGGAGAACGACTGTATCGCACAGGCGATCTCGGCACGTTCCAACCTGATGGCAACATCCGCTATCTGGGCCGGCTGGATCATCAGGTGAAGTTAAGAGGATTCCGCATCGAGCCGGGCGAGATTGAGGCAACACTCACACAACATCCAGCAGTGCATGAAGCTGTGGTAATGACCCGGCAATACAACAGCAACGATCAGCGTTTGATTGCTTATGTGGTCCCTGACCGCAGGCGCGCAACGGTAGTTCATCGCCTGCTTCAGATGGAGAGGGAAGGACGTCTAACAGATACAAGGCCATACAAGCTGCCCAATGGCATGGCGGTGTTCCACCAGAATAAGAATGAGACAGACTTCGTTTACAACGAGATTTTCGAGCAACACGTCTACCTCAAGCACGGCATCACACTGGCCGAAGGTGATTGCATTTTTGACGTAGGCGCAAACATCGGGATGTTCACCTTGTTTGTGGGCCAGCTCTGTAAGGACGCGACTATTTATGCGTTCGAGCCGATTCCGCCGGTGTTTGATTCGCTGCGGCGGAACGTCGAACTCTACGACTTAAACGTCACTCTGCTGCAGTGCGGTGTCTCCGCCAGGACACAGGAGGATACCTTTGCGTTCTACCCGCATGCCTCACTCCTGTCCAGCCGGTACACGGACGAAACGGAGGTTCGTCACGTTGTCAAATCGTTTATCCGTAATCAGCAGCACACAAACGGCGAGGACGCCGCGCTTCCCAGCGAGGGGCTGCTTGACGAACTGGTCGCGGAACGTCTGAAGGTTGAGCGTTATACCTGCCAGCTCAGACCATTGTCTGAAGTGATTCGAGAGTTCAGCATAGAGCGCATTGATCTGCTCAAGATCGACGTAGAGAAGAGCGAGCTTGACGTGCTCGCCGGGATTGCCGAAGGAGATTGGCCTAAGATCAAACAGATGATCGTCGAAGTACACGACATCGAAGGCCGGTTGGAGCTGGTATCGGATCTGCTGCGGAGTCGTGGTTACGGGTTGGAAGTCGAGCAGGATCGGCTGCTTGAAGGGACCGGTCTCTACAACCTTTACGCGGTGCGTCCGTCAAACTCGCGGCGTGCGCAGTTGGTAGACCTGACAATAACGAACGGCGAGCCGGAGAAGAACTGGATGAGTGCCGAAACATTGCTCGCTGATGTGCAGGGATTCATTAAAGAAAAACTTCCGTCTTACATGATTCCTTCTGCCATGGTGTTGCTAGAATCAATTCCACTAACACCGAATGGCAAACTGGATCGAGGCGCCTTGCCGGAGCCCGTACAGGCTGGGGGCGACTCAGGCGCGAGCTTTGTGGGACCGCGCGATGAGCTCGAACTTCAGTTGGTCCAGATCTGGCAGGAAGTTCTTAACCTGCGCTCAATTAGCATCAGGGATAACTTCTTCGAGCACGGCGGTCACTCGTTGCTCGCGGTGCGATTACTATCTCGTGTTCGACGAGCGCTGAATGTTGAGCTGCCTTTATCTGTGTTCTTCAAACAGCAGCCAACCATCGAACAAATGGCCGCGTACCTCCGGCAGCAGGGCCAATATGAACAGGAACAGTACACGCCGCTGGTCGAGATACAACGCGGTACGGTTGATGTTCCGGCGTTCTTCTGTGTGCATCCTTCAGGCGGCAACGTGCTGTGTTATGCGAGACTCGCGCAACACCTTGGTCCAAATCAACCTGTCTTCGGACTGGAGGCGCATGGCGTCCATCCGAAGCAAGCGCCGTTGCAGAGTGTGCCGGACATGGCGGCGTCGTATATCGAAGCCATTCGCGTGGCGCAACCGATTGGTCCATATCAACTGGGCGGCTGGTCGATGGGCGGCGTCGTAGCTTACGAAATGGCACGACAACTTCAGGCACAAGGCCACGAAGTATCGCTGTTGGCGCTGATCGATACGAGCGTGCCGGCTAGTGTGCGCGCGATGGGAGAGCCGGACGAGCTTTCACTGATGGTGCTCTTTGCGCAGGACATGGGACTTTCGTGGCAAGACCTCGAAGTCTCGCTGGAGGAGATGGTGAACCTCGATGCGCAGGACCAACTCGTTTGGCTGCTCGAGCTCGCGATTGCTGCCGGCGTGGTTCCTCCGGATATCGAGCGATCGCAAATCGAACGTCTCTATCATGTGTTCAAGACAAACGTGCGGGCGATGTTGACCTACGAGCCTGAGCCCTTCCAGGGAAGAGTGACGCTCTTCAAGGCTGAAGAGCCACTGCCGGGATCGGGTTTGCAAAGCAGTTGGGAAGATTATGCTCTGGACGGCGTGGAGATTCACAGCGTGCCTGGCAACCATTTCACAATGATCCGCGAACCGCATGTGCGGGCGCTGGCAAGAGCCCTCGCGCACTGCATTGCAAACGCTGAGACGGCAACTTTATCGGTCGCTTAGCGCGCTCCGCGCGGCTCCAGCGATTTCGGTTGCGGCGGTGGGAGCCAAATAAGCAAGTCGCAAATTCGGAAAAGTTGGTTACATATTGCACCTTGGCCAAACAGCCGCCCGTGTGGGCGGCTGTTTGTCATTTAAGGTAAATGCTGGAGCAGAGGGGGGGGCGAACCCCTGACTGTAGTCGGGTTAGTCCGGCGATCGATGCGATTTTTCTTTCACGGGCATCGACGTCATGGCGGGGTGATGGAGCGGATCAAAGCGTTACGTGATGATTAACTTTCTCGAGGATATACAAGACTCTGCTGCTGAAGCATTTGATAGGAACTAATTTAACAATTACACAGGATGGTATAAAGGTTGTTCAGGAAGTATTTGATGGCAATCCGTTGCATACGTTAAATGCTGCCGAGGCTGCTTGCTATTCGGCGGTGGAAGGGAAGTAACACCGCTGACGCAGACGCAATGGCAGCCGCTTGCGCAAGGATTTAAAGAATCTGAAATCGATGTCGAGCTTATGAAGGAGACGCCATTTTTCTAGACTAAGGTTAGAGACATTGACTGCTTCCGCGAGGTGCGGGAAGAACTTTGACTAGGGGTACAAAAAGGGGTACATTTCTTTCGACCCCTTTGCAACCTGCTATTTATCGGACCTGCGGGTGTGGCGCAACGGTAGCGCATCAGCTTCCCAAGCTGAGGGTTGCGGGTTCGAATCCCGTCGCCCGCTCCAGTTTTCCTTAGATTATCTTCATTTCCAATCGCTTTGAATAAAATGTCACGCCATTTGTCCCACTTATCGTGGTGTTTTTTGGGAGGCTTTGGGCTTATGCTGCTGTCGCTTAAAACTAAATGGCTCGAAACGGTTTCTTACTTAGACGATACAAAACAATTACAACCAGCAAGACGAACAAGACATAGACCAACGTTCCGTAAACGATAATCTTATAAGAGCGAAACTCTCCGGAATGAAGTTGAAGCCGCGCCTCACCCAGCACCTTCAAATCCTGCTCTGCGTCAGCAAGGCGATTGGTTCGAGACGACGCGGATACAAAGAAGACATCGTTCAGGCGATCCGCGTAGACGAGGTAGGTTTCGCCGGTGCTGAAGTTTCCACAGGTTCCTGGGTAGATGTTCTGAGTCACTATAGTAATTTCGCGGCGATCAATTAACTTCCAGGATTGCTCCACTTTCAATTTGACTTCGTCATATCGGGCTCCTTCGGCGCCCATTCTCCCTCTGGGACCGCGAAGCCTCGTAACCATAGATACTCGACCGGCAAACACTGCGGTCGCGCGTTCATAAGCCTCATCAGGTGTCATACTTGAACCACATGAGGCATCAGCGTTCCCTAAAAGGTGAGCGAACAGAACATGTAAAGTAAGGCCACAAAAATTTTCATCGATGGAAGGGTTCTGAACCGCTGTTACTCTTGCCGCTTGGCCTTTCGTGGGATCGCTTCCAAACGCTCCGTCGTGTTCTCTACGATAGTGGACCTGTTTACAAAGACGGATGCTTCGCCGGAATTTAGTGCCCCAACTCGGTTTTCCGGTAACGTTCCCGCCTCTTTGACGCGACTTTGATTTATCTTCTGCTGTAGATTTCGCCCTAGATTTCAGCCAACCATGCCGCCCGCCCGCAATCGGCGCAATCTGTGGATTCACTCTTTTGCTTTTTCACAACGCGGAAAAGGCAACGTCAATTCCACCTCAAACACGTCCTGCTCAGTCGTAAGTTTGACGACATTACTTTGAACGGTGACATTGTTGCTTCCACTCTTCGCGAGAATCTCATCAACTTTCGGACAATTTTTGTAAAGACCAGCTAAGAGCCACTCTTCGCCCGCAAGTTCGCCGGTCAACCCTTTCAAAATTTTTAGCGTGAATCGGCCGGCACTATCGGTTTGCTCACTGACATCGCCATTCACTTTGGTATCCGCCTTGGCTTTAAATTTCACCCATTCTTCGATTGCCGGTTGCCCATCGGAGTATCGCAAGACACCCTCGATGGTAATCGTCTCCTCCAGCTTCGGGATAACAATGTCGATGTTATCGATAGTGTCGCCCGGGCCGATATTGATGACAGCGGCGCGGTCTCGTTCGTAGACATTGGGATAAAAAATTCTCGGGAATGGCTCGCGATTGCTTGGCTTTCCATCCTGATTCGCGACGAGTACGTATTCTCCCTGTGGAATAGATGTGATGTCGAATCGACCTTGTTCATTTGTGCAATCCGACGGTCCCCATGCGTCTTGTCCGGGTCGCAACAAGTAAACACAGACGCCGTCCATTGGTTTTCCTTTTGGGCCAATCACTCTGCCGCTCACATGATTCTCGATAGTAAAGGTGATATCCACACTCGCGTGCTTCTTCGGCTCCAGCATGATCTCAACTTGCTTTGACGACTCCTTTGCTGGCCCGCCAAATTCAGCACCAACGACGCTGGCCGAATACTTCAGCCAATAGGGATCGATCTTCCACCCGGCCGGTATTTCGGGTTGGACAAAATATTTCCCCGGCGGCAAATCGTAAATCTCGAATACGCCTTTCTCATCAGTCTTTGTCTCGTATGTTTTATGTTTGCCGATTAGCTTGATTCTTTTTCCTTCGACATCAATATCCGGATAAGCAAAGCCGCCGCCAATCCTTCCTGAGATGCGAGTCTGCCCTCGTCGCTTTTTCATGTTCTCGAGATAAAGCAAGTCTTCAGTTGCACCTCCCAGACCTCTTGAGCGTCCACATCCAAATGCGTACCACAATCCTGGTTCCTTCGATGGCAGGTAGCTTCGATCTGAAAATTTCTCGGGCCTGCTCAGATAGAAGAGGTATTGATGTCCAACTACCTTCTCGTCGAAGGTCCAGATGCAGTCAGCACCACCCCCTTGTCCAAAGACGATTTCATCTCTGACCTTGAGTTTTCCTTTGAATACTTTCTCAACGATCAGAGTCGCCGACCGAACACCATCAACGTAATACTCTTTATCCTGAACCCGAACCTTTTCGACGGAGAGGACCTTTCCGATGACGACTTCATCTGATTCATCAAATGCTTCGAGGACGTTCGGTCGTACACCGCAGGAACAGGCGTTCGCCGTTTGCGCCGCACTCAGTAGAAAGGCACAGGAAAGGATCGAGAGGAAGACGAGTTGTGAGGAACGCGGTCCAAATATGGCTAAGAGTTTGGAAAACACTTGCACCTCGCGAGGCCGATCAAATCATATCGAGCGTCGAAATATCGCTGCAATCAAATAGGCGAAGAAACGCAATTATTCACATTCTTGGATAATTTTCCAAATGTTTCAATTTCTCATGTTGGCAGATTGTTACCGGTAGCAAATTAACCGTAAAACGACTTACTTTGTGCGGCTGTAAGTTGGCATATTCCTTGCACAATGTTATACACCTAAATTACAACCCCCGTTTGTCCAAATAACTTATGACTCTGTCTTGCTGAGTGTCCCAAAACCTGGCGCAACATCAGCCCTCGACACACAGAGAGTATTGCTCACTAATCCCTGACTGTTCGCGGTGATGTACTAAAACACATCCGAACAATTTCTTTTGAACGTCGGCGATCGGATTTGAGTGGGAGAAAATCCGTGTGCTTCGAAGCGCGTGATAAATACGTTCTGCACTTGCATCCGACTCAGGAAAACAACGTCAGCTCTCTAACAGGAAAAGAATAAGGAGAGGGTTTCTATGAGCGAGGACTCAGTTCATTCAACTGCAACAAGAACTTGGAGGCAGAAGGCTTTGCCTACACATAAACCTGGTAGCAAGGCGTATGTTCTATTCGGTGCTCTACTTGCCTGCATTCTGGCCTTCAGCTTATCCGTTGTCGATAAGCCGGTGACGGCACAAAACACATTCCCGGATCCCAACGCCGGCTGCCCTCACGCTACATGCGGCGAAGTCTCGCCACTAATTCCGATGCAAAGCACGGAGGCAGTTCATATGGGTTTGGTTTGGAAGAGAAATTCCGCGACCCCAAAAATATTGTTCCACTCAAGATTTCCGGAGTACACACCCAACGATGTGGCCGATCCGGCGTTAATTGACCTGGCTATTTCACGTGGGGCATTTTCCACTCCCGGACTGCAATTCAATTCCTCGTTGCGGGATGTTCTTCACGGTTTCGATCCCTTTCTTGGCCTGGGAACGAACCGCTCAGCAGACGACTCGTTTCAGAGACTCACTTACGGCGGCTATCTTTTGCGGCAAGGTCTCAGCCAGAGCGTGCCGACGCGCATCGTTGCAAATCGCACGATGGAGAGACAGTTACTGTTCGACGTCGGCCATCCTGACGCGTTCAAGACGAACGGTAAGTTTCATACAGCTTTGCTGGACGAAGCCGACTTTGCCCTGAACCGAGCAGCCTTTACTGAAAATGGCTATTCGAAGGGGAATTTCTACAACACCTACTGCAATGCTCGCGTGACACTCGCCGACGGACGGGTTTATGTCTTCGGCGGTCACGACATGCAGAGCAACAACGGACTGTACAAAGTCAACATCTTCGATCCTGAGACGGAAAGCTGGGTGCCACGTCTTGAGCCTTGCACGAGATCCAATTGGGCCAGCGACCCGTTTGGTTTGCAGCTTTTCGCAAGCAACCCGAATGCACAGTTTTACCCGAACTGCGATCCAAGAAATCAACAGAGCACACAGCCATCCGAGCCGTCCGATCAGAAGTATGCTCGCTGGTATCCGTCGGCCATCCCGATGCCAAACGGAATGGTGCTTGTTGTTGGAGGCTTCGATCAGGACAACTCCATACCACCCGATCCCAATAGGGTTACGAAGGGTACCCAAAATATCTCGCAGAGTGATACTGCGTTTACGGCAAGCCGTGTGAATATCGTAGTGCCCGAAGTATACGATCCAAATTCAGATCGAAATATCGCGCTCGAGAATTCGCGAATGGCTTTTCCGCTTTATCCACAGCTTGAGGTCGTGCAGACAGGTCCAAGAAAAGACGATTGGGTGGTTTGCACATTCGACGGCGAGAAGGACTATGGACCAGAGCTCATTCCCGGCGGCGCAAGGTTTGGCGTGGGCGGAGGAACTCCTGAATTTACAAAAGGCAATACCTGGTGTCTGAATGTGGTCGCGGCGCTCAAGGATCCCAACCGGAATACACCCGCGAAGAATCACTGGACGCTTGTCGATACTGCTTCAGAGGTCAGGCCCTATTGTTGTCCGACGGCGAGCCTGATCGAGATTGATCGCGCTGGTCACACTGTTTCACACAAGTGGTTCATGATTTCTGGTGAAGACGCTAATGGCGATCAAACAGGCACAGTCGAGGAGATCGACTTCATCGATCGCAACCCGCAATGGAAGATCGTGGGCAGCATCCTGCAGCCGCTTGCAACTACCAAGGCCGTGTTGCTTCCAGACGGCAAGGTATTAATCGGCCAGGGCGTGAACCGCTCGCCAGGTTGCAATGTTGAAGGAAGACCGTGCACGTTCGAGGAAAAGGAAGGTCTTCACTTCCAGATGTTCGATCCCGCAACTGCTTCGATCACGAAACTCGCGCGCACAACAGTCTCGCGTGGCCTGCATGGAACTGCCACTTTACTTCCAGATGGCTCAGTGTTCTTCGCGGGTGAGAACCGCGAGGCGCTCGTTCGACCTGACGATCCCTCGTTTCCGCTGCTGACGTCTTATGCGGGCCTGCTTCCTTTCGGAGATCCGGATCAAGGCGTGCCGGTAGGACAATTATTCTTCCCGCCTTACCTGTTCAAACAGGATGGCAGCCGGGCTACACGGCCAGTCATTCTGAAGTCACCGGGGGATATCTCTTACGGTGGCCATTTCGATATCACGGTGGCAGGCAATCCGAATCAGATTTCGTCAGTAGTGATGCTTCGCAGCGATCACAACACGCACAGTTTGACCACGGGTGACCGATACGTGAAGCTTGCGTTTCAGCAGAAAGGCGCGGCTCACAAAAGAGAGATTCGTGTAAGGTCGCCCAAACTTCCAGCTCAGGCGGTGCCTGGAATTTACATGCTGTTCGTTTTGGACCAATCGGGGGTACCCAGTCTTGCGAACCGCATTTACCTGCAATAAGAGTCACTCGTTAGTAGAGAGTCGACGACATGATTTCATTTACGAGAAAAGGGGGAGTAGCTAATGAAGAAAGTCTTGAATCTTCTTGGCGTGATGGTGATGGTTGGAATGCTTTTCGGAGTTGCAAAAGCAGATCAGCTCGTATTCACCACAACAATGACCGGCGCTCAGGAAGTCCCGCCGACTGGTTCGCCAGGTGTTGGGAGCGCCCTGGTAACTATCGATACTGTTACGAACTTGATGACGGTCAACGTTTCCTTCGCCGGACTCGTGAGTCCAACAACTATCGCTCATATCCATTGTTGCGCTGGACCAGGTGGAATTGCGATCCCAGCGACAACGGTCCCGTCGTTTCCAGGTTTTCCAACGGGGGTGACTACTGGCACCTATCTACAGACGTTTGATCTAACACTTGCGTCGACCTACAACCCGGCCTTCATCGCGGCGCATGGCGGAACAGTGGCGGGCGCTCAAGCGGCCTTCATCGCCGGACTGCTTAACGGTCAGGCGTACTTCAATATTCACACTATGCAGTTTCCAAGTGGAGAGATTCGCGGACAGCTTCAAGCGGTGCCTGAGCCTGCCACTATGCTGCTGTTGGGGACAGGCTTAACAGCGGCGGTCGGAGTAATTCGCAGGCGACAACGCAAACCGCAGCGCTGAACAGAGACTTAATCAGCGGCCGCGCACTCGGCGGCGTCTTATGGACAAATACGAGTGCGCGCCGCTGATGCTGGTCGGTTGGGTTTATTGCCAGCCGGCGCGTTAGATCCTTAGCGGCATCGGTTCCGATCCCACCTCGAATTCCGGGCGCCGCTTACTGGACGTCCTTCCAGCCCCACGGTGCTTCCGGAGCTTTGACCGGCATTTTCAAATCAAACTTAATACTGAAATATCTCTCGGAGCCCAGGCGGCGAAGGTTGTAAGTGAAGTGCTCGCCGGGAACGAGATCGATCCACCAAACGTTGGTCGCGGCCGCCGGGATCGTGTTCACAGTTTCCTGATCCGCCGGAAACATCTGCCTTGCCGGCATGCCAACGCTCGTCGTTAACCCACCGTACATCGTCACCGCGTCAGGCGTGCCATCCTTGTGACGATGATCGTGCTTCAGCAGGATCCTGTCGTTTCGCTGAGTCAACACCCACGTTCGCGAACGGTCTTCACCAACAAAGAACGGAATACGAATGCGTTCCTTTTCGCATGAACGAACATGCATGACAAGAGTCTTGTCTTTAAACGTCGTGTCGTCGGCTGGAGCCGCGGCCACCGCGCCTGCAAATGCTTTTCCGCAGAGCTTCTGCAACTCAGTCCAAAAGACTGCGTTGGGCGACTCCGTTTGCGCCTGGACGGTGAGTGTCGAAACGGCGATGAAGCATGCTGCGATGAACTTTTGTCTCATACGTTAAGGAGATCTCTGTCACTCCAAGCGCGTCCTGGATTCACTGGAAGTAATAACAACTTTGCCGTCACGAAGGCCGAGGTATAGCGTCTCTGTCGACGAGCCGCGGATTGTCCCATCTCGAAACTTGAGCGTCTCGTACAACTCACTCATGACCGTTGCGGTCTGCGCGTCGTAGATTTTTATTCGCGTGTTCTTCCGTTCAAAGTGATATGAGACCCTGCGGCGCAACATCTGTCGCGCATTGATCGCATACTGTTCTTTGTTGATGGTGGCTTCCACTTCCTTGTTGGTTTTGGGATTCACCACCGTCATCTTGATCTTAATGTCTGATGCGAAGGGCGCAATCATGCCGGCGACGTTGCCCTTCCTGGTGGCCTTATCCATTCCGTCGATCATCGCCTGTATGTCGCTCTCAGTAATCGAAGTCAGCGATTGAGAATGGACAGGTCCCGGACAGGACCATGAGTAGACACGACAACAGGATCAACTGGGGAACACGGAGTTTCATTTAGACCTCCTTACGCATCGCGGCGATACGACTTTTATCACACTGCCATGAAACTGAAAACCTCCTTGGAGTGCGGTGCCTTGGCACCGCTTTGTTATTCTTGCTCAACTGGCAGGGAAACCTCGGAACTGTTGCACGCGATTTCGGGTGTCAACGAGTATGTTATACTCCGTGCAAAATTCAGTGCAGATTTAGCAATGGGAGCAGCTCGATGAAACTTACGCGCGATATTCAAAGCCTTAGCACATTCAAACGCGATACCGCGAAGATCGTACGGCAATTAAAGAAGACGGGACAGCCGGTAGTATTAACAGTCAACGGTAAAGCCGAACTGATCGTTCAAGACGCAGCGAGTTATCAGAAACTCCTTGAAGCGCAGGACAGGATGGAAACAGTTGAGAGCATCAGGCGTGGACTTGAAAGTATGAAACAGAACAAGGGCAAGCCCGCAGAAAAGTTTTTCAGAGAGTTTTTCGCTGAGAAAGGTGTCTCTGATCGCGAATGAAGCGCTACGCTATTGTCTTCGAGGAGTCGGCCCAGAAAGACGTGCGTGAATCTTACGATTGGGGTTGCCGCGTCTGGGGTCAAAAAGAGGCAAAACGATCGATCCGCCAATTACGGACAGCCGTTTTCAGACAACTCAGCCTCGTCCCTAAAGGCTTCCGGCTTGCGCCGGAAGATGACGAGTTCGCCGAAGAAATTCGTCAGATGATTGTGGGCCGATACCGGGTGCTCTTCACTATCAAAGGGCTGCGCGTCCACGTGCTCCACGTTAGAGGATCCTACGATGGCGGTGAGCCGAATGATGAGTCTTAGCCGCAAAGTTGCACTCCGAGCGAACACACACGGATCGACTCCGCGTTTATCAATCGTCAAGTTTTACTGCCAGCACATCGACGTTTTCGATCACGGGCGGATGAGATAAAAGATCCGGCGCTTGCGCCATCAAAGCCGCGGCGACTCTGCCGGAGAGATGCGCCTGCCGTCCTGCATCACTCGGAAAGGCGTCAAAGATGCCGAATGTCGACTGGCCCATGCGTATCGCAAACCAAACCGTCGTCTCCGGTTCTTCCGCAACAATCGCCAGGCCACTCTTCAAAAACTCTTCCACCTCTGCTTCTTTCCCAGGCTTAGCTTCGAGTCGTACAAGTAAACCCACTTTAACCATGATTAGTCCCCCCTCTAAACATCCCAACGTGAAAAGATCGTCACGCTCAGCTTACAATCCGAAGCATGACTCAGCAATCGATTAGACGCGCTAACGAGAGTGATGCTGACTTGTTGGCTGAACTCGGCGCTACGACTTTCTACGAGTCGTTCGCTGCACAGAACACTCCGGAAAACATAACGGCTTACCTTACCGCAACCTTTGGCCCGGAGCGACAACGAGCGGAGTTGGCCGATCCCCGGAATACGTTCCTGATTGCCGAAAACGATGGAGTCGCAATCGGGTACGCCCACTTGCGAACAGGAAAAACGCCGGCGTGTGTTTCGGATCCTAAAGCCATCGAACTGGTCCGGCTTTATGTTTCGTCGACGTTTCAGGGAAGCGGTGTCGGTGGAAGATTGATGGACGCCTGCTTAACTGAGGCAAGGCAGGCGGGACATCAAACGATCTGGCTCGGAGTGTGGCAACAAAATACTCGTGCTCAGGCTTTTTATCACCGGTGGAATTTCTCTATCGTGGGCGAACATGTTTTCCAGTTAGGCGATGATCCACAGACGGATTGGCTTATGGAGCGCTCGTTGTACACGACAAATAATTGACTATCGCCCGCGAGTTCTTTAAGTAAATCTTTTGTGCTTCTTTGTGGCTTTGTTACCTGCTGCGGATTTATTCGCACCGCTACCCGAAAAATTCCCAGTTAGTTCCTTCAACCCCAACATTTTCACCGCTTTTTCTCAAGGAATGTGGTTTGCACACGCATTGATGTGTGTGTGTTTTGCGCACAAATTTACGGGGGAGAAAATGGAATGATTAGTTCAGAGATGACCGTGCGGGAAGTTGCCGCGCGAGTACCGGAATCAACGAGACTCTTCGAAACACTTAAGATTGATTATTGTTGCGGTGGCAATCGCCCGCTGACACAGGCATGCGCTACTGCCGGTGTGGAAGTCGATAACCTGATGGAACAGTTGAGTGTGCTGGGGACATCGGGAGCCGGCGATGAAGCCACGATAGACTTTCAGAAGCTATCACTCACGGAACTCATTACTCACATTGTCGAAACGCATCACGTCTTCACCAAATCCGAAATGGATAGGATTCAGCAATTAACCACGAAGGTGATTGCCGCACACGGCGCAAACCATCCCGAGTTGTTGACGGTAGGCGATTTGTTTCAACGGCTCTGCGCCGATCTGTCGCCGCACATGTTCAAAGAAGAACAGGTTCTTGTTCCCTTACATCGACAGCGATGGAGCAGGCGGAGACACAACACCAGCCCGTCCCATTCGCGCCGTTCGGCACCGTCAGGAATCCGATTCGAATGATGATGATGGAACACGATACTGCCGGCGACATTTTGCGCAAACTGCGCGCGGTGACGTCAGATTATCAGGTGCCGTCCGATGGCTGCATCAGCTACCAGACTCTGTATCAGGCGTTGGAAGGTTTCGAGAAAGATCTGCATCAACACATTCATTTGGAAAACAACGTCTTGTTTCCAAAAGCCGCCGACGTTGGAAAGTCGCTGAAGGCGATCGTCATGGGGATTGGCGCGGCATGGAGAAGGTCAGCGAGCAATTGATCGATGATCACACTGCGCTCGATAGAGTATTGAAGCAACTTCAGAGTGCACTTCGCAGCCGCGATATCGAAGTTGCTCATTCTAAACTCGATCTGTTTTGGGCAAGACTTGCGGTGCACATTCGTGCGGAGCATCTACACCTATTCCCGACGGTCTTAAGTAGTCTTGAAAAAGCTGCGGTCAGCCATGAGTCTGTACCTACACTTGACGGAGGCGCAGACGGTCATTGCGCAACTGCGTCAGGATCACGACTTTTTCATGCACGAGTTGGCGCTTGCAATGGAGATCATGCGCCAACTATTGACGTCGTCGGAGCAGCTCATGCTCCCGAAGGATTGAACAACGTAGAGAACATTGTCCTTGAAGTTGAAGAGAGATTGGTTAAGCACAATGAGCTCGAAGAGATGCAGGTATATCGTTGGGCCACAATACTTTTGAACTCTGAGGAGCAGGCGAAACTGGCTAACCAGATAACGACCCAACTCCATAAGCATCCACCGAGATTTAACCTGAGCACCTGGTTAGACGAGTAGAGCGTAAGGGATGACTAGTCCGTCAACTCATCGAAAGCCCGTACTGCTGGCGTTAGCAGCTTCTTTCCTGCTGACGGTTCTGATCATCGTTGGCTCACGCAATCTCGAACATTATGACGCGGCGCTTTTTGGTTATACGGTCGCAAGCGTCGTTGCCTTTGGCGCCATCGTCTTTCGCTATGCCATTTGGTTGCAGCGACCAGCCACGCGCGTCTATTGGCGCCGCGGCTGGAAACTCTACTTACAGCGCGAAAAGTTTTTGCAGAACACGGCCGGTGCTGCCAAAACGTTGGCCACCAACCTTGTCGGTCAGCGCTTCATCTTCAAGCGCGGCTTCTCACGGTGGGCCATGCACTTCCTGATCATGTGGGGCTGCGTTATTTCAGCTCTCATAACTTTCCCACTCGTCTTTGGCTGGGTGCATTTCAAGCTCGAAGGCGACCTCGGATATCGAGCTTACGTTTTTGGCTTTCCATTGAACGTGATGCAGGGCCGAAGCGTGATCGCCTGGGTAACATTTCATGCGCTCGATTTTACGGCCGTGATGGTTATTGCCGGCTGCGCGATCGCGATTCATCGTCGTTTGCGCGATCGCGGCGCCATCGCGCTGCAGCAGTTCACGCTCGATTTTGTGCCTCATCTGCTCTTAATCGCTATTTCCGTCACCGGCCTCATGTTGACGGCTTCCAGTTTATGGCTGAACGGTTACATGTATCACTTTATTGCCTTAACGCATCAGGCAACGGTGATCATGACGCTCTTCTATTTGCCGTTTGGAAAACTATTCCACGTCGTTCAACGGCCGGCCTCAATCGGGGTCGAGCTATATCAGGAACGCGCTCGTGAGATGCCGCAAGCTAAATGCGCGCGCTGCAACACGGAATTCGTCGCACAACTCTGGCTTGATGATTTGAAGACTGTTGTTGACAAGCTGGGATTTGACTATTCGATGGGCGATGGTAAAGCCCTGCAGGACTACTGCCCGCGATGTAAACGAATTATGCGCGGGCTTGCTTACGCGAACCTGCCACAAGCGAACGAGCCTGTGTTTCGAGGATCTCGAAACACATCCGAAACGCCCTGATTTGTTCTTTGAACTTTGTGCTTAGAGTTTTGAACTAAGCGCAAAGAACAAAGAACGAAGTACAAAATATGAGCAAAGTTGAAAACCTGGATCAAATCATCGAAGCGTACGGGCCACATCTTCATGACGCGCCCTACGATGGTTGGCGTGCGGACCGCGTTATCGATCGTGTAGTGCCGACACATTGTCCGTATTGCGCTGTGCAATGCGGCATGAACTTGCTGGTCGAACAGAATCATGTTGTCGGTTTTGAGCCACGCTACGACTTTCCGGTTAATGAAGGCCGGCTCTGTCCCAAGGGTGTAACCGCTTATTTGCAGGTCCATCATCCGGATCGATTGCTGTATCCACTCATCAAACGAAACGGGCGCTTCGAACGCGCGTCCTGGGATGAGGCCCTCGATCTCGTCGTCAGCAAATTCAAAGAGCTGCAAAACGCTCACGGTAACGACTCGATAGGCATCTATTCGGGATCGTCTTTGACCACTGAGAAGACGTATCTGATGGGCAAGTTTGCGAGAGCAGGGCTTCGCACTCGTTATGTTGACTACAACGGCAGGCTCTGCATGGTCTCGGCGGCAGCCGGGAACAATAAAGCTTTCGGAGTCGACCGCGCTGCAAATCCCTGGAGCGATATCCCACTCGCCGATGTGTTAATTATCGCCGGATCAAACTGCGCCGAGACCTTTCCCGTGCTGAACAAGTTTCTCTGGCAGCAACGCGATAACGGCGGGCGCTGGATCATCGTCGATCCGCGTGAAACGCCTACGGCGCGTCAGGGTGATCTTCATCTTCAGTTAAAGCCAGGCACTGACGTCGCACTCGCTAACGGAATTCTTCATGTCCTCATCCAGGAAGAACTTATCGATCAGGCATTCATCGATACACGAACAAACGACTGGCATTCGACGCGAGAGCTGGCGTTGCGCTACACGCCTGAAGTTGCTTCAGAAATTTCAGCGGCGTGCCGGCGGTAAAAATCATTGCAGCCGCTCGAATGTATGGTCGTGCGAAGACCGGGATGGTGATGCATGCGCGCGGGATCGAGCATCACACAAATGGCGTCAACAATGTTCTCTCCTATATCAACCTTGTGTTGGCGACCGGAAAGATCGGCGCGCCGGGTCGTGGCTATGGGACCATCACGGGGCAGGGAAACGGCCAGGGTGGACGCGAGCACGGTCAAAAAGCCGATCAACTTCCCGGTCAGCGTTTGATCACGAATCCTGAACATCGTAAACACGTATGCGAGGTTTGGGACTTGCCCGAAGACGAACTGCCACAGGCCGGCGTTTCCGTCGTCGAGATGTTCACGAAGATGCGCGAAGGCGAAATTCGCGGGCTACTTTCCATCTGCAACAACGTGATGGTGAGCCTTCCTGACATCAATGAAGTACGTCGTTCACTTGAAGGACTCGACTTTTATGTTTGCATTGACTTCTTCATGTCTGAAGGCGCGCGCTATGCCGACGTTGTACTACCCGGCTCCGCCTGGAGCGAAGATGAAGGCGTGACCTGCAACAGCGAAGGCCGTGTCGTAAAAATCAATAAAGCTAATGACCCGCCCGGTGAAGCCCGCGTCGACTGGTGGATCATCCAGGAGATCGCGCGACGAATGGGCCGAGAAAAGTATTTCAATTTCGAATCGCCGCGAGACATCTTCGATGAACTGCGACGAGCCTCACGCGGCGGCAATGCCGACTACTACGGCATCACGTGGGAAAAGATCGAGCAGAACAACGGTATCTTTTGGCCTTGCCCAACAGAAGATCATCCCGGAACTCCGCGCCTGTTTGAAGATCGGTTTTACCACGCGGACGGTAAAGCGAAGTTTCACGCGATTGAATACAATCCGCCAAAAGAAGTTCCTGACGAAGAGTTTCCGTTGATACTGACGAGCGGCCGCGTTGTTTATCAATACCTTTCCGGCAATCAAACGCGACGTATCGGTTTTCTCGTCGAGCAATGTCCCGAGCCATACGTTGAAGTTCATCCTGAAACTGCGATGAGACTCAAGATTAACGACGGCGAGCGTGTGCGCGTCGTCTCGCGGCGTGGTGAAGGAGTGTTTCCCGTTCTGGTTGTGCGCACGATTCGGCCCGACACGATCTTTATTCCCTATCACTGGGGCGAACAACTTGCGGTCAATCAACTCACAAATCCCGCTCTCGATCCGGTGTCGAAGATTCCGGAGTACAAAGCCTGCGCGGCGCGAATTGAAAAGATTCATTCCCGCCAATTACCGATTATGGGCCGGCAACGAAAAGGGGCCTCGTTGAGTGAGGTGAGAAAAGGGTAATGGAAGAGACGATGTTCATCGATCCGCAGCGTTGCATTGGCTGTCGAGCCTGTGTCGCCGCCTGCCGCGAATGCGCCACACACAAAGGTTACTCGATGATCTTTGTCGATTACATCGACCGCGCTGAAACAACGGCCACGATGCCGACTGTCTGCATGCATTGTAACGAGCCCACGTGTGCACTCGTTTGTCCCGCGGACGCGATCAAGGTTTCCGAAGACGGCGTAGTGATGTCTGCGCTCAAGCCGCGCTGTCTCGATTGCCGCAACTGCGTCAATGCGTGCCCGTTTGGAGTGCCGAAGTACAACACGCAAATGCATCTTCAGATGAAATGCGATATGTGCTACGACCGCTCATCCGAAGGGCTGAAACCAATGTGTGCGAGCGTCTGCCCCACCGGCGCTATTTCGTTCGGAAAGTATGAACAGATCGTGCCCTTAAGACGGACCAAACCCGTCAACGTCCACGTGTTTGGCAATCAAAAGGTTGAAACGAAAGTTTACTTGATGTTGCCGACAGACGCAGACGAAGTGAATGTCGACGGTTGTGGCGTATTTGAGGGAATGCTTTCCAGAGCAGATGCGCAAACGCCAACAACCGAATCCTGGATTGATACGCAAGTCGAACACTCAGATAAAGCGAACGAGTTCTAACGATGAGCAACAATCTTTCAGAAACGATCAAGCGAGTAATTGACGACGAAAGGCGTTCCGACGAAAACGACGTCCGAGCGGCGACGGCGCCTTTCCAGGCAGAGTTTCCCTACGAGCGTGACGAAGAAGCCCAGGTGACTCGGCGTGAGTTTTGCAACTTCCTCGGTTTGACTTCCGCCGCGCTGTTTCTTGGAGCCGGTGGGTTTGCAGCTAAAGCCGCGTTGACGCGCGAAAGTCGGAGTCGTTCGTCGCTGCGCCCATAGTTGGCGCTGATGCTCTCGCTCGCGAATAGTAGTTTGAACTTCAACTATCCGGCTGAAGAAGATTCGGCAATCCTGATTAGAACGGCAAACGGTGAGTATCACGCGTACGGTCAGAAGTGCACGCACCTGGCCTGTCCCGTTTACTATTCACGCGACCATCAGCGACTCGAATGTCCCTGTCATGAAGGCGCCTTCGACGTTGCAACGGGCAACGTTCTGTATGGCCCACCGCCGCGCGCGCTTGACACTATCGAAATTGAAGTACGAGACGGACAGGTTTGGGCCATCGGTCGTAAGCCGTCAGGAGGCCAGCATGCAGGCTGACGTAAATTCGCAAGCCTCGAGCGCGAGTCAGCGCCCATCGGAGCGTCATCATGCTGCCGTCTGGCAGGCACGTTTGATCATGCTCGTAATGATCAATATCGCTCAGCTTTGGATACTCGCCGCGACCGTTGATGCCGCCCTCGCGCGACACTACTCCGTCCTGTTGCCGCTCGTCATTGCTTCCGGCATTTGCTTTCTGATCACAGTTTCAATTCTTCGCTGGTGGCGGCCCGTCTCGCGCCGCAAAACCAGCACCGGCTACATACGCACTCCAGTCGACAAGCGATGAAGGAAAAGATCACCGGCTTTGAAAGGGATGATGAAGACCACTGGCGCGCGATTCTGGAGTGCGGTCACCGGCAACATGTGCGGCACGATCCGCCGCTGACTACACGCGACTGGGTTCTCACACCGGCAGGCCGCGATTCTCGAGTTGGGTTTGAACTTGACTGCAAACGGTGTGACGAAGAACCCGTAATCGATGACTAATCCCCCACACGGCAGGAACTTCATTTTACAAGCAGCGGCCGATCTGTTCCCCGGCTACTTCGCCCTCGTGATGGCGACGGGAATCATTTCCATCGCCTGTTATTTGTTGGAAATGCAGACCCTCGCGGTCGTGCTGCTGGTAGTCAATATCGTTGCGTATGCACTTCTTTGGCTACTCTTGTTGTTACGACTGTTCCTGTTCTTCGGTCGCGTCAAGGATGACATCAACAATCACGTGCGAGGACCCGGGTTCTTTACTGTCGTCGCAGCAACGGGTGTGCTGGGCAGTGAATTACTTATCGTCACCAGTCAATTCCGAATCGCCTCAATACTTTGGCTACTGGGTCTGATCCTGTGGTTAGTCATAATGTACAGCTTCTTCACCGCGATGACTGTTCGCGAGAATAAACCGTCGATCGAAGGAGGGTTGAATGGCGGGTGGCTGCTTGCGGTTGTGGCCACGCAGTCAATTTCCGTTTTAGGAACGCTGTTGGTGGATCATCTTGCCGGTTACCGTGAACCCATTCTCTTTTTTACGCTTTGCATGTTTTTACTCGGCGCGATGCTTTACATTCCTTTAATCACGCTCATTTTCTACCGGTTCACTTTTGTAAACCTTACGACAACTTCGCTCACGCCGCCTTACTGGATAAACATGGGAGCCGTCGCGATTACTACGCTCGCGGGTGCGCGCCTGATCATTGCAGCGCCGCAGTGGACCACGCTCAACGAGTTCATGCCGTTCTTAAAGGGATTCACTCTCTTCTTTTGGGCCGCTGGTACATGGTGGATTCCGTTGCTGTTGATACTCGGTTTCTGGCGGCACGTTTATAAAAAATTTCCTCTGAAATACGACCCTCAATATTGGGGTATGGTCTTTCCCCTTGGGATGTACACCGTCTGCACGATCCAACTTGCCAGGGCCATAGACTTTGCGCCGTTGCTCGTCATACCGCGTTACTTCATCTATCTTGCGCTAGCAGGTTGGCTGGTTGTTTCTTTCGGTCTCATTTACTCATTGCTCGCGAGGAAAAGAGGAGCTGTTGCTTAGTAGATGCATGCCATGGCAGGCACAAGAAAAGCAAAGCTTACATGCTGAAGATTTTGCTTGACTACTAAAAGCCTTTGCTATATTGTGCGCCACCGTCGTCCCAGGAACGCGTATTTAGAACTAAATTCGATCCTGTCCCATTAGGCGACGTAGCTGATTCTCACGAGCCTCTGCTTCCTTGCATACTCGCAAAAATCCGCGTTGAACTCTTCCTGGGATCTTAGGTTTTTAAATTTCAGTTTTTTTAGTTGCTTTACTATCCGTCTCACTAGGTCAGTGACCACTGCTGCGCGGTGTGCCAACACTTTCGTACGGAGGCAAAGGCCAACATGGAAATTAGAATCCTCAATAAACGCCCATTTGCCAATGCTCACGGTAAACGCTGGATTCGCTATTTAGTCCCATGCGCTGTCATAGCTTTCTTCATGGTGTTTAGCTTTGCCGTCTCGAGCGAAAACACAGTCTTTGGTCCAAAGACTTATACGCGCACTTCAGGTCCCTTCAATGTTTTCCAGGAGAGTTTCAGCGTCGCCGACGTCAACAGCAGTTTTACAATCATTGTTCAAAATGGTGATGCCGCGGCAGGACGTCTCAGCAGTGCAAAGATAAATTTAAACGGTACCGAGGTCATAAAATCCAGTGACTTCAATCAGCAGGTGCAGGAAATCAGGAGAACTGTCGTTCTCCGTCAGAGCAACAGCCTCAGAGTTGAACTTCAGTCGAAGCCGGGTAGCTTTATTACCATTAGTATCGTCCGCGATCCAGTTCCTGTTTTATCGATCACCAGCCCACTCAACGGCACCGTATTTCGCACGCAACCCATCACTGTTGAAGGAACCATTGATATCCCTTCGGCCCAGGTGACGGTTAATGGTGTGCCTGCCGCAGTAAATGGCGGCCGATTCATCGCCCAAAATGTGCCCATAATTCGGGATGGCATGAATACCATCACCGCTATCGGCACTGCTCCGGGAGGCAATACTGGTCAGACCAGTGTGATGGTCATTTTGGATACGATGGCGCCAACCATTGTTATCGACAGCCCTTCAAACGGATCCGTCACTCCGGACAATACTACTTCGGTAAGCGGCATGGTTAGCGACGTGATTACTCCCAACCCCACAGTCTTAGTCAATGACGTGGCGGCAACAGTCACTAACGGAACTTTCCTTGCCATGGATGTCCCATTGAACATGGGTGACAATCAGATAACTGCGACAGCACGCGATGGCGTGGGCAACCAGAGCACTGCCTCTATCACGGTCACTCGAGCCAATCTTCCAGGACTGCGGCTGCGAATAATTTCAGGGCAGGCGCAAACTGCACTTATCAAATCGAGTTTACCTGAGCCGCTCAGAGTGAAGCTGGTCGATGCGTCCGACAACGCAATCTCGAATCGCGAAGTTCTTTTCCAGGTATCGAGAGGGGATGGAACACTCAGGAACTCACCTCCACCGCCGGGCCAGGCCGGTCAGCGCACCCTTATCGTAACCACTGACGGGAACGGCGAAGCGGCGGTGCGGTTTGAGCTAGGTTCGCGCACTGGGCCAGGCAACAATCGTGTGCAGGCCAGCGTGGTAGGGGCGCTGTCACCGGTAGAATTTTCAGCTACATCCACAAGTGGTGCTCCTGATCGCATCGCTATCGTCCCGATGAGCAATCAGCAGACTGGCGTGGTCAATCAGCCGCTTGGTATGCCGCTGGCTTGTGTGGTGTTGGATTCATTGGGTAACCCGGTTGCCGGTGTGCCGGTGACGTTTCAAATAACAGAAGGTGGAGGCAATTTTGGAGGCAATCCATCCTTCGTTGAAGCAACAGGTGCGGATGGAGTTGCCCACGCGCCGCTCACACTGGGCCCGGAACCAGGAACACAGAACAACGCGGTAGCAGCGTCTTTTCAGGGACAAACTGATCCGCCCGTTACCTTTGCGGCTTCCGGGCGCGTGCCGGGAATGCTCGGCAATACAACCTTCAGCGGACTCGTGCTCGACAATGGCGATCTTCCGTTACGCAATGCACGAGCTGTGATCTTTGGAACCGATCGCTCTGCGGTTACGGACGCTGCGGGACGATTCCTGATCACTAACGTACCGCCCGGAGCGCAACGGTTATTCATAGATGGCAGCGGGATTGTCGATTCGCAGGGGAAAATATTCCCCGATCTGGAATTCGATCTGAACGTGATCAGTGGTGTTGAAAACTCGCTGGCGATGCCGATCTATCTGCCGCCGTTATCAACTGACCCGCAGAGTGTCGCGAGAATTACTGGTCCAGTTACGGCGCCTGTTACTTTGCAGATACCCGGCGTGCCTCAAGCGACGTTGACGTTGTTGGCCGGTACCATCGTAAGTAATCACGATGGACCAGCGAGCGCCGGCAATCCGATCACCGTGCGCCTGTCGCGTGTTAATAATGATCGCGTGCCGATGCCGCCTCCTAATGGTTCGGTGTTCACGCTGGCAGGAACAGTGCAACCTGCGGGCACGCACTTCAGCATTCCGGCGCGGGTGTGCTCGCCGAACACGGGGATGCCGCCTGGAGCACAGGTAGACATCTTTTCTTTTGATCACGATGTAGGACAGTTTTTGAGTATCGGATTCGCGACAGTGAGCGAGGACGGGGCGACGGTCTGTTCGAACCCGGGATTTGGAATAAGCAAGGCAGGTTGGTTTGGCGCCACGCCACCACCTCCGCCCACGACGGAAACTAAGAACTGCCGCGTCGTCAGCGTGACTGCGAATCCACCCGCCGTCCTGCTCCCGCAGTTGATTGGTCCACCCCTGTCTGAGGAGGTCGTGATCACTGCCACGACTGATCCTGGAAATAAGACGGTAACGTGGTCCGGCGACTCGGGCATCAATCCGAACATTTCCGGAAATACTTTACGCGCGCGTTATGCCTCTTCCGGGAATAAAACAGTAACGGCAACTTGCGAGCAGTCCAGCCGCTCCGCAACGGTAAAGGTAATCGACGTGCAGTTCCAAACTGGAACGGGCGCCGCTTTGCCCTTCCCACTGCGCATCGGGATTACGGCTGGAGGCCGTGACCGCACTCAGCACCTACGGGCGGTCGTGACTCCTGCATCTGAAGCCGCAAACATAACGCTAACGGCTGGCGCATCCCTTACCATGACGAATGTAGCGAGGGTGAATAACATCATTACGTTTGACCTCGTCGGGAATACTCGGAGTACGACTCGTGGAGATGCGACGATTATTGCCACGCAGAGTAACGGCAGTATGACTAAGTTCCCAGTGTCGGTAGTGGTGCCTGCAGCAGTTGCCACCCCACACGATGTTACCGGCGGAGGGCTGGTCGCAGCTAACCGAGTAATGGATGCATCAACGAGCCCGGCCATAATCGGGTTGCCAGCGGGTCAAGTCCAATTAGGTACAATCTATGTGCGTTTCCTGAATATCCTGGTGCATGATCAGTTTGGTGACACTATAGGCACCCTTTATGCTGGAGCCGCTATTACAGAGCGAGGGTTTGCCATCAACCAAAACTTGACCGCAGCAAGCACTTACTCGGATCCTGTCGGTTTCTTTTTTGTTCCCCTTGTTGCCATTGTACCTGCAGGAAGTCCAGCGGCAATTGCCTGGCCAACTCAACCCCTTCTGCCCATGGACGCGCGGACTGCAACTCAGAACATTCCGGTTGAGGTAGATGGTTTTGCTTTAACCCCGGCGATTGTAAACCGAAGGGTTACGGCTACTCCTCCAAATGGAATAACAATTACTTGGCCATAGGATTTAGAGAGACATGTTATGAGCAATAGTCAATTAAGGCAGGTTGTAGCATTTTCCTTGATTGGGTTGACAGTCGTGATTGGGTTGATAGTCGCGACGAGAAGCGCAAATGCACTCTATGAACAAGGAATGAATTCAATGCCTGCTGCGGAAGAGAAACGGATTTCGTTATTGGATTTACTCTACGAGCTGAGTGAGACTCAGAAGTATTTCTTCACTATTGAACAAGCATCGAAAGAGGGCGAGTCCATGAATTGGTTGGAAGCTGTCCTCGTTCCGAAAGATTCAAAAGAGGCGTCTGTTTTACAGAGGCTTGAAGAATTAAAGCGGACCGTTCCGAATTTCACGTTCCAGATTAACGAGAAAAATACGCGCATAATTCATGTCATTGATGCGCGCCTGGCGAAACAAGAAGAGTACGGTCTGAATGCGGAACTCAACAATATTGATTTCGAAGGAAAGACAGGTGATTTAGTTACCGCTATCAGTAATAAGGGGGTAGCTATATCGCCTCAGAACAGCTTTAGCGTGGGTATACCGATCTTAGTGGATGAAACCACGCTGGTGCATGTAAAGGGCGAAAAATTAAAGGTCAGGGATGCACTAACTAACTTCATTCCTCTCCGTGGATATAATGGGATTATCTGGACTGCAACGACTAAACTCGGCTCTCGACAAACTACCTTCATTAATTTTCGTGGTAGCCGCATTCCGAGAAAGAATGACTAATCCATTAAATCCAGATGCTCGTAGGGGTCGTGGAGAGAAAGACTCATGATCTCTATCGGCCGCGAAATATCCACAAGAGTGTCTGAGCTATCGGAGTAGTTCAGTGTCTCTCCTCTCTGGGGATGGCTTAGCACTCGCTTTGATTTGGAGGTTGTCATGTTGCAGCGTAGCCATGCTGGAAAGCAGCGAGACTCTCACACACAGGCTTTCATAGTACTGCTCACATGTTTAGCGGTTGCGCTGATGGCCAACTCTGTCCTCGCGCAAGCCCCGAGCACATTGCCGGAAGGCGCGACAGTTTCGGCGCTTGGCCGTACGGCTCAGGTGCGCAGCGATGGTAGTTTCTCCATTTCCAATGTGCCCTCCAACATCGGCCGCTTCCGCCTCCGTTTGATTCATCCCAACGGTCTCACTGCGGAATCCGATTGCCTGACGGCAGTCAATCGAGGATTCACTTTTGTGCCGCCACTGGTCTTTGGTCCATTGACAGGTTTGTCCTCCACTCTGACATTGCAGTCCACACAGAATACTTTCACAGCGCAGGGGCAGACAGCGCAGTTACAGGTCACAGGCAATTTCAAGGCGGCGGTACTGCAGACATAACCACTGGTCCTTGTACATCCTATCTACCGAGCAATCCTTTCTTAGCGACAGTGAGTCAGACCGGATTAGTTACAGTCATCAACATGCCGCTGTTTCCTTCTACTCTTGTCATTAGCGTAATGAACGACGGAGTCATAGGCACATTTTCGTTTCAGCTTCAGCCCAACACTGACGTCGATAACGACGGGATGCCGAACGATTATGAGGTGCGCAATGGATTGAATCCCAACTTCGCGGGTGACGCGGCCCAGGACGCAGACGGCGACGGCTTAACGAACCTACAGGAGTTTCAGGGCCGCACAACTCCACGCGACCCGGACACTGATCGCGACGGAATCAGCGACGGCGCCAACGATCCGGACGGAGCAGGCTTCATCATTGCCGGCCCTGATCCTGAACCGCTACAGCCGGAAACTGTGGCGCCCACCTGCGTCCTCACTAGTCCAAGTAGTAATGCGACGTTTTTCGAAGGCGAAACCATAATCCTGCGCGCCCTCGCCAACGATAACGTAGGTGTCAACCGCGTTATCTTTACTTCCAATGGGTTCAACTTTTCAGACGCTGGTGCGCCCTACGAAGCTTCATTCACAGTTCCAACGGGGGGACCAGGTGGACCTGAACGCTACTGCACGAGATATTGCCGGTAATGCCGGCATCTGTCCGGCAGTCGCGATCAATGTGATTCCGGATCGCTTACCACTGTCACCGGCCGCGTCGTCGATGAAAGTCTGACGCCACTTGTCGGCGCCACGGTGACAGTGCTGAATCGTACCGGCACAACGGACGCTCAGGGCCGCTTCTCTATCGCTGGTGTCTCTACGGTCCAGGGTAACCTGATCGTCAATGCTATTTTTAGTAGTCAAGACAATGTAAATGCTCACCGGCCTGTCCGCACCGACCGTGCCCGTGCGGGACGGCACAACCGATGTCGGCGACATCACGGTTCGTCCTCATAGCGTCTTTGTTTTACATCAATAACAACCGGCTTGGCATCAACACGGTTTCCGCGTTCTCAGTAGATGTGAACGGCCTTTTAACTCCGATCACAGGATCTCCTTTTGTAACGGGTGGTTCGGGAATTGGTTCTGGCTTCTTTGCTGCGAACCGTTTGACAACCAGTGTGGCGGGCAACTTCCTGTTCGTTGCCAACGAACAAAGCAATAACATTAGTGTCTTCTCGATCAATTCGGTTACGGGAGTCCTTACCCTCGTTCCCGGATCTCCGTTCGCAACCGGCGGAACCGCGGGTGCGGGAATTTCGTTGGGAGTGACTCCCGATAATCGATTCCTGTTTGCAAGTAGTTCAGGTTCACTCAACGTTACGGTCTTCAGCATCGCTCCAAATGGAGCGCTCACGTCTATTCCCGGTTCTCCTTTTGCTGTAGGAGCAGATCCAGACGGCATTAAGGTTTCACCGGATGGGAGATTTCTATCGGTTGCTCTTTTCGGAGTTGATGCCGTAGGGATGTTTGCCATTGCGCCAAATGGTGCGCTCACACCAGTGCCCGGCTCACCCTTCCCAGCCGCAGGTAGTGGAGCAGTAGCAGGAGTTGATATTAACTGCGCGAGTAATTTGCTTTTTGGCGGGGAGGCGAATTTCGGGGGCACCAACGTAGACGTCTTCGGCATCGGTTCCAACGGAGCGCTCACGCCGATCCCCGGTTCTCCATTCAACACTCCGAGCATCGGCAGCAATTCCAACGTGGTCGTACTTAGTCCGGCTGACGCACATCTATTTGTCAGCAATCAGGCAAGCAACACGATCACGGTGTTCAATGTCGCCGCTAACGGTGGCCTCTCATTAGTTCCGGGCTCGCCCTTTGCTAATACGGGCGGCAATCAGCCCCAGATGATGGCGACTAACCAGGCAGGTACGTTGCTCTATGTGAGTAACGGTAATGGTACTGTTAGTGTATTCAGGATGGGAGTTGATGGAACGCTGACTCGAGTCCCGGGGTCGCCGTTCGTTCAGGTTCAAACGTAACATCAGGAATCGTAGCTTTCCCGGCCAAGAAATGTTCCGGGAATTAATTAATGCGGTACGCAGGAGATAAAAACTCTGCCGCCCAGGGGACAAAGTTTCTTTAAACGTTCAGCCGGGTTCGCAGGCCTACGATGTCGCGCTGAGGCGGCGAGCCGAAGAGCTTCTTATAATCGCGGCTGAAGTATGATGGATCCTCATAGCCCACGCGAAATCCCGCGCTTGCTGCGTCCAGATCTTCGCCAAGCATCAAACGACGTGCTTCCTGTAGACGTATTTGTTTCTGAAACTGCAAAGGACTCATTGCCGTCACCGACTTGAAGTGATGGTGGAAACCGGAAATGCTCATTCCGAGGTTTCGAGCAATGTCATCGATCTTTAGTGGTTCATCAAAATGCTCGCGCAGGTGGCCAATCGCCCGTGAGATGCGTTGGGTGTCTCCGGACGGTAAGAGATGACCGAGCCGCGCGCCCTGGCCTCCAGCCAGGAGCCGGTAGACGATCTCCTTCACGATGAGCGGTGCGAGAACGTTACTGCTTCCAGGCTCATCCGTTAGTCGAACCAGTCGTACGACGGCGTCGAGAAGATTCACGTCGATCGAATGCACGTCCATCGCCTTCGCGCTCGCATCCCCTTTTTTGATCTTGAGGTCGGCTTCCATTAGGACCGAGGCGACCAGCGAGGGGTCAAGATTGAGGCGTAGGCCAAGATAGGGTTCATCCGGCGTCGCCTTCTCGATCTGGAAGACGAGCGGTAGGTCGACCGTGAATAACAAGTAATGTCCCGGGTCGTACCTAAACACTTCCTCACCCAGCAACGCCCTCTTTCTTCCTTGAGCGATGAAGCAGAAAGCAGGCTTGTAAACGGTATTCAACGATTCCAATGGTCTCGACGAACGGGCGAGGAAAAAACCTGGGAACACCTCCTTAGCGCCATCCCCATCCACAGTTCGGCCGATCCGCTCAGTGAGTTCTTCTCTATAGGTCTTTATCCTCTGTGCATCTCGCCCAGTTTCCTTATTGTTCATACGTCCATATTAGCCTCTTTGTGTGCAGCGCGGGCCTTCAATGTAACCGCTTTTGCAGGATCGTCCAATAATCCGCGAGTATCGTCTTATCGTGAATTCGGCAGCCAACATCAAAATCAAACCAGCACGATAGGACGCCAGAACATTTTTCGCTAAACGAGAGATATGCAAACAGACATGATGAAGAATCACAAAGCAATCGATCAGGAAGATAATGGAATCAACCGGCGTGGTTTTATCTCGAAGACGATCTTTGCGGGCGCCGGCTTAGCGGCGTTAGCGGCTTCGCAGAGTGAGGCCAGTGCCCAAACCGGAACGCGGAATAATACGAAGAGTGCGTCGAACGCTTCAATTGCGCGCAGAAAGCTTGGCAAGCTGGAGGTCTCGGCAGTCGGGCTGGGCGTTCAGAACATGCATCGGAGGTATGAGACCACGGTACCGTACCGGCCGGACATGATCAGCATTCTCCGCGCGGCCTACGATCGTGGCATTACGTTCTTCGACTGTGCCGAGGCATACGGGCCATTTGAAAACGAGCGGATCCTCGGCGAGGCCATCGAGCCGTTTAGAAATAAGGTCAGAATCACTTCCAAGTTCGGTTGGAATATCGATCAGCAGACGGGACGTCGGCTTCCCGGGCTTAACAGCAAACCAGATCATATCAAGCTAGTCGTTGACGGATCGCTCAAAAGGTTGCGGACCGACCGTATAGACCTTCTCTATCAACATCGCGTCGATCCGCAAGTGCCTATCGAAGACGTCGCTGGAGCGATCAAGGACCTGATGGATCAGGGAAAGGTTCTGCATTGGGGACTCTCCGAACCGGGAATCCAGACAATCCGACGTGCTCATGCCGCGCTGCCGCTTACCGCGATCCAAAACGAGTACTCAATGGCGACCCGAGATCCGGAAAAGGAAGTGATACCGCTCTGCGAAGAGTTGGGAATAGGATTTGTGCCCTGGTGGCCTCTGGACTGCCAATTACTAACCGGCTGGATCGACGCGAACACGCGTTTCGCACCTGGCGATCTGCGTGCAGCGACTCCGAGATTCTCGCCTGAGAACCTGGCTCACAACATGCAATTGGTTGACCTGATAAAGACCTGGGCCAAACGCAAGCAAGCTACTCCTGCTCAGATCGCGCTTGCATGGCTGATGGCGCAGAAGCCCTGGATCGTGCCGATCCCCGGAACGACGGTAATGGCCCACATGCTGGAGAACAGCGGCGCGGCCGGAGTTCGATTTACTCCCGCCGAAACTACTGAGTTGAATTCGGCTGTTAAGGCAATCGAGATCCGCGGGCAGCGTCTGCCGGACGCCGTGCTGGTCTACTCGGGTGTCGAGGCGCCGCCGAAGACATAAGAGATGAAATTATAAATCGAGGAGCACGAGGAAGAACTCAGCCCACAAGAAGGCACAAAAACACAAATGAATAAATCAGCATTTGTGATTTATGTGCTTCTTTGTGACTTACTTACGAGTTCGAGTGTCTCAGCGGCAAACTTCGACGGAACAATCCGCACGTGCCGCAACTGCCGCCGAAACACTCCCCAGGATGAACCGCTCCAGACGATTGCTGAACCCTGACGCGCCCGTGAAAATGCAGTCGGCGCCAAACTCCTCCGCCTGACCAACAAGCACGCGTTTCGGATCGCCGGGTGCAACCACATACGATACCGTCACATTCTTGTCGGCTAACCCTGCACGCAATCCTTTTAGTGCTTCTGCGGCAAACTCTTCCGCCTGAGTGCGCTCAGTTTCAATCAACTCGTCGATCAGGATCGGATCGTAAGCAACTACAACTCGAACTTCGCTTCCCGGCGACCACATGCGCGCCGCAACCACTTTCACCGCAACCTGCGAACCGGGCGAACCATCAACGCCCACGATAATCCGCTCAGCCGATGCACCTGAGCCGGTCGGGCGGCGCCCAACATGGACCGACGTCAGCGCTTCAGTCAAAACCTTCTGTGACACGCTTCCCAACACAAACCTTCCCAAAGCCGTGTGCCCCGTCGAACCGACTACGATAAGATCCGGCTTCCACTCCCCGGCGCGATTCAGCAACTCAAACGCAGGCGACCCGCACGTGGCTTCATAACTTACTCTCCACCGCGGAAAGATACGCTGCATACGTTCGCTGCCGCGCTTAGCCATCGCTGTCGCTTCTTCCATCATGCGCTCTGCACGCTGGTGGGCCAGCTTCACGGCCACCGGAACACTCGGCGGGAAAACATCGTCAGGAACCTCGCTCGCAGGCGGGAGCCAGACCTCCGCGATAGAAACAACCAGGGCCTCGGCTTCCGCCGGCAGGCCCTGGCGCTGCAACTCGTCAATCGCGACGTCGGCGCCTTCGGAGCCGTCGTAGGCAAACAGAAATTTCATCTGCTCATTTACCTCCTGAGGGTAACTGATCGGGTACGTATGACGTGGCATGCAGCCGGCGACGAGCGACGAGCTTGCTCAATTCGCGCAGCCACAACACCGAACTCGCAACTCCCGCACACAGCAGCCAATCATTAAAGCTCAAGCTTACAGTCGAAAACGCCTGTTGCAAAACCGGAATGTAAATCACTGCAAACTGCAACAAGAGCGACAACAGGACCGCGCCCCACAGCCAGCCGTTTGAGAAGAGTCCTCGGAATGCGCTCTCCGTGTCCGAACGAGAGTTGAATACGGTAAAGAGCGAGAAAAACACGAGAGTCGTAAACGCCATGGTTTGCGCATAACGCAGGGTGCCGGAACCTTCGATCAATCCTGCCGGCAGGCTCGCATCCAACACGAGTAGTGTGCCTACCGCCATTACCACTCCAACGAAAACAATACCTGACCACATGCTGCGAGTAATGACTCCTTCACTTCGCGGGCGCGGGTGCTGGTCCATTATTCCCGGATCTGCCGGATCAACTCCGAGTGCAAGCGCGGGTGCTCCGTCGGTGACAAGGTTGACCCAAAGGATTTGTGTCGCCAGCAGCGGCAATACCACACTGCCCGCTTCTTCCGCTGTCAGTCCGATCACCTGGGCCAGTAAGACACCAAAAAACATGGTCATCACTTCGCCGATGTTTGAGGAAAGCAGATATCGCAGGAACTTACGAATGTTCGAAAATATCGCGCGACCTTCTTCGACGGCCGCGACGATCGTCGCGTAGTTATCATCAGCCAACACGATGTCGGCGGCTTCTTTAGAAACGTTCGTGCCCGCGATACCCATCGCAACGCCGATGTCGGCGGTTTTCAACGCGGGCGCGTCGTTAACACCGTCGCCCGTCATCGCTACGACCTCACCTTCACGCTGCAGCGCTTTTACGATTTGCAGTTTGTGTTCAGGATTGACACGCGCATAAACGGAAACCTGTTTGACTGTTTGAATCCGCTCGTCCTCCGTCATTCGATCGAGTTCGACGCCGGTGACCGCGCGTTCATCGTTACTGATGCCGAGTTCGGCGGCAATGACAGCGGCGGTGACCGGATGATCACCCGTGATCATGATGGGGCGAATACCGGCCGCTTTCGTGCGGGCGACGGCTTCCTTTGCTTCGGAGCGCGGCGGGTCGATCATGCCGATTAACCCTGCAAAGACGAGGTCGTGCTCGAGACTCTCGTCAACTTCATCGGCCTCAAATGCTGCCGCCGGCAATAACCGGTACGCAACGCCGAGCGTGCGCAACGCTTCGCGTGCGAGTTCTTCATTGATTCGAGGAATCTCCGCCCGTCGGGCCGGAGTCAAAGGTTTCGTCTCATCACCTACCAGTTCCTGGGAACAGCGTGCGAGTAACACGTCCGGCGCTCCTTTGGTGAAGACGAGCACTCGCTCCTTCTTCTCGGCATCGGTGTGAATCGTTGTCATCAACTTGCGCTCGGAAGAGAAGGGGATTTCTCCAACGCGTTGGAAACGCTGGTCCAGTAGTTCATGCTTCAGCCCCGCCTTCGCGCCCGCCACACAAAGCGCGCCTTCGGTCGGATCGCCGAGCACCTTCCAGCGCCCGTTTTCCTCCTGGAGGATCGCATTGCTGGCGCGATCGGCAACGGCAAGCGCCCGTTCCAACTCAATTCGCAACGGGCCGTCGATGGGACCACCGCCTTCCCTGGTAACTTCGCCTTCAGGTGCGTAGCCCGTGCCACTAAGTTGCACGTGTCCGCTCGCGGTCACCACCACGCGCGCGGTCATCTCGTTTTTTGTGAGCGTGCCGGTCTTGTCGGAAGCAATGACGGTTGCCGAGCCGAGAGTTTCGACCGCCGCGAGATGCCGCACGATGGCTTTTCGCTTCGCCATGCGCTGCACACCCAGGGAGAGCACGGCGGTGACGACAGCGGGCAAACCTTCCGGGACAGCGGCGACTGCGAGGGCAACGCCAAGGATGAGCACGTCGAAAAGTGCCGAGAAACTGCGGACGTGTTCGACCGCGATGATCGTGGCAATCATCACGATAGCGATGACCACTACGATTAGTCCCAGCACTTTGCCGACTCGCGCGAGTTCCTTTTGTAGAGGCGTGGTCTCCGGCTGAACTTCTCGCAGCAGTCCGGCAATGCGCCCCATCTGAGTTTGCATCCCCGTGGCAGCGACGAGGGCTTTGCCGCGTCCGTAAGTAACCGCCGTTCCGCTGAATACCATGTTGTGGCGGTCGCCGAGTCCGACCTCTTCCGCGATCGGAAGAGTGTCCTTGGAGACCGGCAAACTCTCGCCCGTGAGCGCTGCCTCTGACGTTTGCAGCGCGATTGACTGGACCAGGCGCGCATCAGCAGGAATGATGTCGCCTTCTTCGAGTGTGATGATGTCGCCGGGTACGACGTAGATCGCCGGAATGCTTTGCAGCGTGCCGTCCCTGATTACTTTGGCCTGTGCCGCCGACATCTGCCGCAGTGCAGCCATCGCTTGCTCTGCGCGTGACTCCTGGATGTAGCCCATCACCGCATTCAGCATCACGACAGCGAAGATCGCGATCGCTTCGTACGGGAGGGCCGAGTCGCGCTCAAAGAACCACAGAGCAGCAGAGATAGCGGTGGCGACGAGCAGCAGAATTACTAGTACATTCTGAAACTGTGCGAGGAATTTTTTCCATGCGGGCGTGGGCTTCTCCGCCGTCAGCTCATTCTTACCGTAACGTTCAAGACGCGTGCGTGCCTCCGCTTCGCTCAAGCCGCGATTGGCAGTTGTCCTCAGCGCAGCCAGCACCTCATCAACGCTCCGTTGATACGTTTCGACTCGTTTCATCAGTCCAGCTAACGCAGTTTCGCAACGAACTTGATCTCAATCAACTGCGTTGGGAATGCCAGCCGGGGAGTTACGAAAATGGTACATGCCACCTGAGGTTTCTCTAACCCATACGCTTCCTTCCGAACCGGGCCGGCGACGTCCATCGCCTTATCCATGTCCGTGACGTAGATCACTTCCTCGACGACGTTGTCGAGAGAGGCGCCGAACTCGCCCAGAATCTTCTTTGCGTTCGCATAGGTTTGGCGCATCTGAGTTTCCATGTTCGAGTGGTCACGGATGTTGCCGCTGTCGTCGAGCGGGGCAGCCCCAACAAGATTTCCCTGTTCGTCGTGACTCAGTTGGCCGGAAACGTAGATCGTATCGTCGACCTTTACGGCCTGGACGTAACCAAACTGGTCCTCCCAGGGCATTCCCAAACCTTTCACATCTTTGCTAAGTGCCATCACACTCTCCTTTCACCTTTGAAACCGCGTGAAATAATTGTTCAGCCATAGTACCTCGTTAAAAGACTTCAGTCGCTGACTACCAACAGGATCAGTAAAGCTACAAAACCGACGACCAGCAGCAGGCCGTTGAACTGCGGCGAACCGTAGAATGCCTCCGGGATCATTGTCTCCGACACCAGCGCCAGGATCGCGCCTGCTGCGAACGCCTCGACCGTTCCCCGGAGCGCCGGCCCACTACCGCGGAACACGAGGCCGGCAATCGCCGCGGAAAGGCTGATCATCAATGCGATTCCAATCCACACGCCAAACACGTAGCGTGCGGACCGTACCGCCCGCCGCATTCCTGCGCTGCTCGAGAGCGCTTCGGGAATGTTAGCCAGAAAGAATGCCGTGACTGTTCCCCAGCGCGGCGCGCCTTGTTGCAGCACACTCAATCCCAGCACCAGTCCCTCAGGGACGCCGTCGAGGAAAGTGCCGAACGCGATCGCGAGTCCGCTGCCAGGCTGTTGCTCTTCTTTCGGCTGCTCCACGCATTCGCCGCAGCGTTTTCGGTGCTGTGCTCCGCGGCGCGAGAGTAGCCAGTTAACCGAACTGAACACCGTTGCGCCACAAAGCAGACCGGTGACAATCCAGTGCAGGCTAGTCGCGCCACGCGCGTCGATCACAAGGTCCACCGCAACCACTGCGAGAAGTACGCCGGCTGCGAACACCATCACGCGGGCGATAACGGTATGCTGAAGCCGCGTGTAGTACCCACCAACGGCTCCGATCAGCAGGCCCGACGCAGACAGGAGACCCCAGCCCGCTGCCTGCAACCAGCCGGGCAGTTCGACCAGTGGTCCTATCACGGTTTGAACTTTCATTTACCCACAGCCGTTTCCGCGCCGGCGTTCTTCGCCGTTTGGATCGTTCCGGCCGGGATGAGCTGTGCGTTTTCAACTGGCATCATAGGTCTGCGCTCCTTAAATAGTTGAGCCATCGTGCGCGTTATTGTTTTCTGACGAAACCCCAGATCGTGCGACTGTAAGATCACTCAATCGAGTTAGGGTTGTATGACCCGCGACCTAAGAGGTATTTTTAGCGGGACGCTCTTCTATCTTTTCAACGGTTGAAACTGTCGAATGCGATTCGAGCCCAGGGCGGTAGTTTTCACTTTCATTTTTCTGTTTCTCGCTTCAATTTCCTCTTGCGGGCGCAAGCCGCCATCTCTCGAGGCTGTTGATCCCATTGACCGGCGCACAAACGTGCCGATGGTTGAACCCATCTCTCGGGATCTTGCTCAGATCCGCGAACGTGGATTCATCACCGTAGTTGCTCCTTATAATTCCACTACTTACTTCATCTACCAGGGCGAACCACTCGGCTTCGAATACGAGTTGCTTTCTGCTTTTGCGAAGGATTTGGGAGTCGATCTGAAGCTCGTCGTGGTGACCGATCCCAAGAGTCTCCTACCGGCGCTCAACGAGGGTGAAGGCGACATTGCGGCGGCGCGGTTGATCCCAGGCCCGGATAATCAGGCCGCGGCGGCGTTCACAGACGCGCTGTACCACACCGATCCGGTTTTGGTCCAACAGGACGAAGCACCATCCGAGGCAGGTAAAGGAACCGAGAAGGCGATCAAGCAAGGACCAGCGGATCCGGTACCGGAGGTTGATATCCAGGCGAGGCTTGTAACCAGGCCGGCTCAACTGGCGGGACAGAGAGTTGATCTGCCGGAGCAATCTCCTTTTCGACGCACGCTGCTGGAGCTATCGGATGAGATTTCCGGAGACATTTACGTCGTCGAGGTGGGTGGTGAGATCGCGGATGAGGCGTTGGCCCAGAAGGTGGCTCGCGGTGAAGTTCAATTCACTGTAATGCAGAAGAACCTTGCCGACTTAAAAGAAGCTGAATTCAAGAATTTGAAGGTGCGGCCGATTTTGGGCCACACGCAAAAAGTCTCCTGGGCTGTTAGAAAGAACTCGCCCGAGCTGTTGGCAACGCTTAATAGCTGGATTGCGGATAAGAAGAAGACGCCGCTCGTTAACAGTCTTTATCAAAAATATTTTGTCGATCGCCGTCGATATCTTGAACGAGTGACGAGTGAATACCTCACTTCCACGACAGGAAAGCTGTGCGAGTATGACGACCTGCTCAAACAGTATGCCGTCGAGCTGAATTGGGACTGGCGACTCCTTGCGTCGCAGGCATTTCAGGAATCTCGCTTCAAGCCTACGGCGAAGTCGTGGGCCGGCGCGACGGGACTGTTGCAGCTTATGCCTAAAACCGCGAAGGAGTATGGAGTTACAAATGCGCTTGATCCCGCGGACAACGTACAGGGTGCGATTCGGTTTTTGAAGTGGCTACAACAATACTGGGCCAAGCGAATCCCGGATGAGAACGAGCGGCTGAAATTTATCCTCGCTTCATACAACGCGGGCGCGGGACATGTTGAGGACGCACAGCGATTGACTGAGAAGTATGGTGGTAACCCCGAGGTTTGGGATGACGTAGCCTACTGGTTGTTGCAGAAATCGACGCAGGAGTATTCCAGCGATCCGGTTGTGAAGTTTGGCTTTTGCCGTGGTCTGGAACCAGTGAATTACGTCAGCCACATACTTGAACGTTTTGAACATTACAAACAGTTCGTAGTGGCGTAGACCTCCCCCTCCTTCGAATTTCACGGCCTCATCGACGTGTCAAATCTCTTGACGGCTATATCCGTTACGGATATAGTTGTGCCCGATGGCAGAGAAGAAACCTTCCCCGGCTCTTACGCCGGCCGTGTTCCATATTCTCCTGGCGCTCTCGAGCGGAGAGCGACATGGTTACGGAATCATGAAGCAGGTCGAGGCAGACTCTCAGGGGAATGTATCCATGGGCGCCGGCACATTGTATGGCTCGCTCAAACGAATGCTTGATTCAGGACTCATAAAAGAGAGTGAGAAGCGCGTTGACCCGGAAATGGATGACGAGCGGCGCGTCTATTATCAAATTACAACTCCCGGCAGAAAGGCGCTTGCGACGGAGCTTCAACGCTACCGTAGCCTCGTCGCGCTGGCGCAGAAACGTAAACTCTTTTCGAAAACGTTTGCTTATAGCGCATGACGAAGAACACTGTTCGTACGCTCTATAAAAGGCTTTTGGCCCTGTATCCGCGATCCTTCAGAGAGCAGTTTGCGGAGTCGATGGAGCAGACTTTCAACGACCTCTGTAACGATCGGAAAAAAGAAACGGAAGCTTATTCGTCTTCACGCTGAGCATGTTCATCGAAACGGGGAGAGGAATCGTCGAAGAACATCTGCTGAGAATCAGTGAGGGAAACAAAATGAAAACCATCACCAAAGATCTTGGGTTAGCAGCCGTTATTAGCTTTATCCTCGTGCTGCCGTTAGCGATCCTCGAAGCGCTAAATAACGGCGTAACCAGGGAGAATGCATTCGGCCTCATCCTGTTGTTTGGGGTAATGTGGCTTTTACCAACGGCATTCATCGTTATTCTCCGATCGATAATGCGAAGCGTACGAGCAGGCAACACTCTGATGGCGAAACCTGTGAATCTCTTTTTCAGCGTTGCATCTTTGGTACTCATCGCAACCGTGTGGGGGTGGGGTCTTATCGATCAACTTCCTTGCTTTCTCGGGGTTCCGAACTGTGACTAATGGCGGACTGGCTAACGGCACACACCTTGAATTAAACTGCGCCAAACTCGGAGAATCATATTGGCGCCCAGCAAACAGATTCGCATCCTGAGTGTCGAAGATCATCCTGTCTTTCGACAGGGTCTGGCCACGATTATCGAAACGGAACCCGACATGGTCCTGGTCGCGCAGGCGACCAACGGAGTCGAGGCAATAGAGGAGTTTCGTCGTCACCGCCCGGACATCACTCTGATGGACCTGCGCCTCCCCGGCGCTAATGGCACCGATACCTTAGTCGCAATTCGCGGCGAGTTTCCTGACGCACGAATCATAATGCTGTCTTCTTCGGATACCGACGGCGAGATTCAACGTGCACTGCGTTCGGGAGCGGCAGGCTATGTTCTCAAAAGCATGCCACAGGACAACTTGCTGGCGGTGATCCGAACCGTTCATTCAGGAAAACGGCAGGTTCCGGCTGCGGTCGCGGCCCTGATCGCGGAGCATTTGGGTGAAGAAGACTTGACGTCTCGCGAGTTGGAGGTCCTGCAACTGATTCGCGACGGTTGCAAGAACAAGCAGATCGCCGATCAACTTTCGATTTCCGAAAACACTATCAACTTCCATATCAAGAACATCGTCAACAAACTGGGCGCAAACGATCGAACGCATGCAGTTACGATTGCGGTCCGTCGCGGATTGCTGCCGCTCTGATGGCCTCAAAAGTCAGCTACTCAAACAAGCCACAAGAAAGCACAAGAAGCACAAACGACTTTACTAAAGGATTTGTGATTTATGAGCTTTTTTGTGGGTTAGCTCGTCGTCCCTCTTTAGTAGTATCTCTCAACTAAGGAAACTCACTGCCTAAATTCTACAGGTATCAGTGTGTCTGAAAACTTCGGGCGCGCCTATCCTCTCGACCGTGACAGAAAAGAGGAACACGGCGATGACAAACCAAATCAGCAATTTCAGTTTTTCAGTAAGCCCGGAAGCAACTGCTTCCGTTCACGACGAGGGAATAGTGATCCTGCACACTGGCAAAGGGCGAGTGTTTAGTTCCAACAAGGCCGGCGCGCTGATCTGGCGCGGACTCGAACAGCGACGGTCGTTAGACGGCATCGTCGACGAGATCCGTCGTGAGTTTCAAATAGCCGGGCCAACTGCAAGGGTGCACACAGCCAACTTCCTGGCCGCTCTCGAGCGGCAAACGCTGATTCAACGGGAGGTTGCGTCATGAAGAAACCGGGTCTCCTGTTCAGAGCGTTTTACGAGATCGTCCGCTACGAAGTGGTCCTGTCATTACTGGGCTCCGGTCGCATTCTCTCGCAGCTAAAGCGTCAATCGATTACGGCGAAGACAGCCGGCGCGGAGTTGGAAAAGACGATTTGCGACGCCGTCTTACTAGCGACCTGTTTCTACTGGAAGCCGGTGCTCTGCCTGCAGCGAGCGGTCTGCACAGTTCGTTTGCTCAGACGCCACGGAATCCACGCGCGCCTCGTAATCGGTTATCGCCCGACGCCGTTTTTTTCACACGCCTGGGTGGAAGTAGATGGCCGAGTTGTGTACGGCTCGGCAGCGTACCAAAAACGGCTTATGCCACTGCATGTCGTCTAAGGAGATAGAAAGATGATTCACCATATTCGAACAGAAGTGCTGCACTGGGATGGCCGGCTCGATAATCGCGACGACTTGCTTCCGCGATTAAGTGACCAGCTCAAGGGCGACACCGGCAACGCTGCAATTGCCCGCGTTACCTACGAACGATGGGGAAGTGCTGGTTTCATTCACCTGGTCGGCGACTGGAGCCTGGTCCTTCGCGATCGTGCTAACCGCATGACCGTACTCGCAAGTGACTTTGCCGGCGTGCGTCCTCTTTATTATCACGTCCAGGCGGGACGAGTTCTGTGGTCCAGCCGCTTGCAAACGCTCGTGGACGAAACAGGAATTACGGATCTCGACGACCAATACATCGCGGGCTTCCTGACAGTCGGCGGCTGCGCGAACCGCACGCCTTACAAAGGCATTTACTCAGTTCCGCCAGGGTCTGCGGTGTGCGTGTCCCAGGATGGAACGAGAGTCAGCCCGTTCTGGTCCATGCCGATGGGAGACACGATCCGGTATCAGAACGAGCACCGGTATGAAGAAGAACTTCGAGCACTGTTTCGCGAGGCCGTAGCCGTCCGGTTGCAGACCGAATCACCCGTGCTGGCCGAGCTCAGCGGCGGTCTTGATTCATCTTCGGTAGTTTGCATGGCCAACTACCTGGTGCGAAGCGGCGCGGTGAAAGCTTCGCGGCTCGGGACCGTGAGCTTCACCTGGCAGAATTCGCTCGACGAACCGTTCATTCGCGAAGTCGAATCGCACTGCGGCGTCGAGGGAACACGAATCTCGACGCGCGATGTTCCGCTGCTTGCCGAAGCACAGGTCAGTGGTCCAATACCGGCGGCTTTTCACGCGCTGCTGACATCAGTTGCCACAACGGCGAGGCAGCTCGGCGCGCGAACTATCCTGACCGGACAAAACGGCGACTTGATGACCGGTAACTGGTTTGACGACAGCCTTCAGGTGGCCGCGTCATTACGTCGCCTGCAGATTGGCCGGGCCTGTGAAGAAGCCCTCGAGTGGAGCAAGATTCTCCGACTTCCTGTTTACCGAATTCTATGGCAGGCGGCTCAGGCGGTCCTTCCGCAATCGCTGACGCCAGCCGCTATCTATACGGGCGGCGACGGTTCATACGCACCAAAGAGTGACGAGACATCGCTTGTCTCCCGGTTTAGTAAGCAAACTGGTACTTCCGCACCCGCGAGCTTTTTCTCGAATGACTGGCTGCACGCAGCGCCTGAACGCCGAAAGTATTTCTATTCTTTATCCCTCGCGCTCGAGTTACGCACGCTGCAGCCGGCAGAACCGTTACAGCACCTCGACTACACGCATCCGTTCGCGCACCGGCCCCTGGTCGAGTTTCTCATGACGGTGCCGGCGGATGTTCTCTGCCGTCCTGGTGAGCCGCGCAGGTTGATGCGTTCAGCCTTGTCTGATCTATGGCCCATCAAGTTGCGCGAACGACGGTCGAAAGGTTCATTCAATGCTCCGTGGCAGGCTGCGTCGCGGCCCCTGGCGCGTGCGCTGCTCAAGGCGAAGAAATTGCACTCAGTTGAGCGCGGGTTTGTGGACCAGGCCAGCGTTCGTACACGTCTGGAGCGACTTTGCCTCGGGCTTGACTGCAACGAATCTCAGTTGCGGCAGATCATTCTGCTCGAACTGTGGCTGCGCAATCGTGCGGATGCTGAGTTGTCGAGGCAATTTCTGCGGGTCGCATAAACGAGCTTTTAGAGATTGGTAATGAAGATTCCTGAAAGAAAGGAGGTAAGTCCAATGCAAAATAGTTACGAAGCTCCCGAACTGACATTGATCGGTGAAGCAAACGAAGTTGTCATGGGCTCCGGCGTCGGTGGCGATGACCTTCCAAAACAGTTTGGACTGGATTTCGAATTTGAGCAGGACTAGCAGTTTGGAACGCCGAAGGCGTTCGCTAATTTCAGCCCAGGGTTGCCGCAACCCTGGGATCCAATGGACCAGAGGCGGAATAACCCTGAAAAGGGTTCGCCAATTGCTGAACCCTTTCAGGGTTTGATTGTTTTTACTTAACCGTGTCCCAGGGTTGAAACAACCCTGGGCTCGAATTAGACAACGCTTTCAGCGTAAATTGCCTGCGGCGTAATTGCCTGCGGCGTAATTATTCGTTTCGGACTGATTCGTAGTAGACTTCACCTCACAATTCATCCATGAACACGACAGCCCCCATCCGAATTCTATCGGTAGACGATCATCCGATGCTGCGCGAAGGAATCGCCGCCGTGCTGGCAAGCGAACAGGACATGATCCTCGTCGCGGAAGCCAGTAACGGGCGTGAAGCTGTCGAACAGTTTCGCACTCACCGGCCCGACGTGACGCTGATGGACGTGCAAATGCCTGAGGTCAACGGCATCGACGCGATTCTGAAAATTCGTGAGGAGTTTCCCGATGCACGGATCATCGTGCTGACTACTTATAGCGGTGATGCGCAGGCAGCGCGAGCCTTCAAAGCCGGTGCGGCCGGCTATCTGCTGAAGAACATGGTGCGCAAGGAGTTGATCGACACAATCCGCACGGTTCACTCCGGCAAAAAAAGAATTCCCCCCGAAATCGCAGTCGACATGGCTGAGCATCACAGCGACGATGCGTTGACTGAGCGTGAAATCCAGGTGTTGCGCGGAGTGGCGGCGGGTAACGCAAACAAGCGCGTGGCCCAACTCCTTAACGTTTCAGAAGAAACCATCAAGGCGCACATGAAGAGTATCCTTTCGAAGCTTGGCGCCAACGATCGAACGCATGCCGTAACGATTGCCTTGAAACGCGGCATCATCGAAATCTAGCCACAAAAAAGCACAAAAAGCACAAACGATAAAGAGAAGTAATGCGCCTTAACGTGTTTAGGGTTCCATTTCAGTTTGTGCTTTTTGTGCCTTTTTGCGGCTGAGCCAAAACTTCTTCGCTGTCTGAGATGAGTTTCGGTAAGCAGTCGCCGCGGGCACTGTCAACTCGACTTCCGTGCCCGTTTCCGGCCGGCTCCAAAATTTCAATTGACCGCCAATCTTTCGCGCCCGCTCATTCATTCCCTGCAGTCCCCAATGACCGGCGCGTCCGCCTGCGTCAAGGATCTTAGGGTCTATGCCTCGCCCGTCGTCGCGTACGCGCAGGCGAAACTCTCTCGAGTCGTACGCAATCTCTGCCTCGACGTGTTGACCCTCGGAATGGCTAAGCGCATTGATGATGGCCTCGCGTCCAATGCAGTAACACTCTTCAAGCACCAGGGGGTGTAAGTCACGGACGTGACCCTCAACTACTGTTTTGAAGATCGCATCACGACCCTGCGACGTCTCTTCGGCCACAGAACGGAATGCCGCCGGCAAATCGCTGATTAACGCGGAATTAACGCGCAGGTTTCGAATACTATCTCTTCCTTCCGCTAGAACCTCGTCAGCATGGTCCAATGTTTTCTCCAGAGCGTTGTAAGCCGGCGTATCGGCTGGTATCTGTTTCGAAACGGCATGAAACTTCAAAATCAAACCCTGTACGCTTTGCAATAAAGTATCGTGCAAATCGCGAGCGATACGCTCTCGCTCGTCCAGACGTTCTTCCATTCTTGCCCGCACTTGCCGCCCAACCTGCTGCAGGCGTATTTGATAAATCGCCGCGAGCGCGAAGAGAAACAGCACCACTACGGCGACGCGAAACCAGGCGGTTTGATAGTAGGCGGGTGCGATGTGGAAATCGAGATACGAACCGCTTTCGTTCCACACACCATTGTTATTGGAAGCTATGACGCGAAAACGATAGTTGCCGGGAGGAAGATCGTTATAGAAGACCTGTCGACGATCGGTGACTTCCTGCCAATCGCCGTCGCGGCCTTCCAGTTTGTATCGAAACCGGATCTTTTCGGGAGCCACGAGGCATAAAGCCGTATAGTCGATTTGCAGATCGCGTATCAATGGCGGCAGACGCAAAGAGTTGCCTTCAGCAGAGATCGCGTTGTAGACCTTGCGATCCGCGATGAGCTGTTCGATATGGACCGGGGGAGGGAAGTTATTGAACGAAAGGCGACCCGGATCGACGAAACTGATACCGCCATCACCGGTTGAGAACCACAGTTTGCCGTCGGTGGATTTAGCGACCTGAGGAGAGAAATGATTCCCCAAAGCAAGGCCCCTGACTCCGTCGGAGATATCGAAAACCGTTGGATGGATCGTTGGCTTTGAATTAGTACCCTGGTCCACGGCTGCAACCCAGCGGTCCAGCTCCGCGCGTGCTATGCGCACGAGGCCGCACGGTGTGTAGAGCCAGACCGAACCAGTATCGTCTTCTCTCATCCAGTGAATCGCATCGCAAGGCAATCCGCTTTGACTGTTCAGCGCGGCGACACGCCCGTTCTTTAGCCGGCTGAGCCCACCTTCGGTCGCAACCCAGAGCGCACCGTCTTTATCGAACTGAAGATCACCCACGCGACCCGCGGTCAGCCCGTCTCCGCCCGGGTACCATGCTCGGATCTGCCCATCACTGTAATGAGCAATCCCACCCAGAAAAAAACCAAGCCAGACTCCGCCATGGACCACGTCGGGCGCCATAACACTCACATGTTCGTTGGCTTTAAACCTGGACCAGGGTATCTGTTGGACCACGCTCCCGCCGAGCACTTGAAAAAGACCGACATGCTCGTTAGCGATCCAAAGATTTTCGGCAGTGTCCTGGGCTATGGCAGTAACCGCTCCGGGTACAGTGCTGACAGCAACATACCGATCATTGTCGAGATACCCGAACCCAAACGGCGTCGAGACCCAGACTCGCCCGGTATGATCCTGGAAGAGAGAATTCGGTTTGAAGCTATCGGGCTTGACGTTGAAAATCGAAATCTGCGCGTTATTCAACCGGTTCAGGTAATTACCAGTTGCCAGCCAAATACCCCCGGATTTGTCCGCAACAACAGACTGAATCCTGGGACTGGACAAACCTTGATTCACGGAGAATGTCGTCACAGCGAAATCGCGAAAGCGATCGAGGCCGCTTCCCGTCGCCACCCAGATATTGCCTTCGCGATCCTCAAAAAGTCTGTTAGCAGACTCGCCTGAGAGGCCGTTTTGAAGACTAAATTCATCTGACCTCCCCTGGTGTACGTGTACAAGCCCCTGGTTCAACGTGCCAATCCACAGTCCGCCATCACGATCACGCAGCATCCTCTGGGATCGAATCTGCCCGGTCCTTCCCGGAATCGAGTAGGGCGTCGTCCGGCCATCGGTGAACCGATGAATGCCGCCCTTCCATACGACAAGGAGTGTGCCGTCATTGTCTTCACCCAAACCCTGTATGCCGTCAGGCTCGCCCGGGAGCGAATAGAATTTTGGTGGTCCAGGTTTCCATCGCCATAGCCCTTCCTTCACTCCCGCCCAGAGATTGCCCTTGCTGTCTTCGTATAAGTTGAATGCTCCGCGGCCGAGACTGCCGTCGTCTCCAAAGCACTGGATGTTGCCGTTCGTGATTGCGCAAAGCTTTCCACCAGACACCGCCAGTCCGCTCGCCCAAACTGAGCCCTCCCGATCCTCCAGGAGCGCGAAAATGTAACGTCCGGCGAGTTCCGCATACTGCGTGAGCTTGCCGTCTTTCCAGCTTGCCAGTCCTTTCTCTGTTCCGATCCACAACGTCCCGTCACGCGTGACCAGCAGGCTGAAGACAAAGTTTGATGGGAGATCCTGGCCGGCCGGCGGACTCCACCGGACATTCTTAATTCCATCGAAACGAATCAAACCGAATTCGGTGCCGAGCCAGAGATAACCGTCCGGCGTTTGAGCGAATGAAGTGATTTGGCTTTTGGGAAAATCATCGCGGATCTTCCACGCGGTGTGGGCGTATTGGCTGATGTCCAGTGCGGGATTTAACGCAAACACAGAAGAGCACGCCAGAAGCAGGTATGCGATCACGAGGCCAGGTGGGATGACGTGGCATCCTCGTCCACGCGTTTTCTCCATAGTGCGCATATCTTATCTCAGTATGTCTTTGCCGAACGGCATCACTCTATCGGGGGATTGGTCCATAACCATTTTTGGGCGTTGACACAATTCAAATCCGGCAGTAGCCTCTCCCATCAACTTTTTTGACTGTGAGGTTTGGACAATGCGCCGTGTTGCTGCATTAGTTTTGATCCTCCTCACTTCATTTACGCTTAGTCTTGCCCAATCGACGAACGCCTCTCTGGCAGGACGCATAACAGATCCCGCGAACGCACTGATCGTTGATGCAAAGGTTGTTGCAATCAGCGCCGGTACGAATCTCCGTTTTGAGTGCATGACGAATGGCTCAGGCGAGTATCACCTGGCAAGTCTTCCGCCAACCTCCTACCGTCTCGAAATAGAAAAGTCAGGGTTCAAGAAGCTCGTCAAGCCCGACGTCGTGCTTCATGTGCAGGACGCGCTCAGACTCGACCTGCAGATGACACTCGGCGATGTATCCGAAACTGTCATGGTGGATAGTGGCGCGCCCGTCGTGAATACCACGTCGGCAACGGTCAGCACCGTGATTAACCGCAACTTCGTCGACAATATTCCTCTCAATGGCCGGAGTTTCCAGACGCTGATCGAACTGACGCCCGGCGTCGTCGTCACTCCGTCTACCTTTAACGATCAGGGGCAATTCAGTGTGAATGGACAACGCGCGGACGCAAACTATTTCACAGTGGATGGAGTGAGCGCTAATTTCGGTGTAACCGGCTTCATTGCCATGATGCAGAGTGCTTCCGGCGCTCTACCCGCCCTTAGCGCTGCCGGGGGAACAAACAGTCTCGTGTCGGTGGATGCCATGCAGGAATTCCGCATCCAGACATCTACGTTTGCTCCAGAGTTTGGCCGCACTCCGGGTGGGCAAATCTCGATAGCGACGCGATCCGGAACAAATACTTTTCACGGCGCCCTCTTCGAGTATTTCAGGAACGACGTACTCGACGCCAAAGACTGGTTTGTAAACTTCAATGGTCTGCCAAAACCCGCGGAGCGGCTGAACGATTTTGGCGGCGTGCTTGGTGGACCAGTAGCCAGAGACAAGACGTTCTTTTTCTTTTCATACGAAGGACAACGGTTGCGCCAGCCATCCAGCCTGCAAACCACCGTCCCGGATAACCAGGCGCGGCAGCAGGCTCCAGCCACAATGCGTCCATACCTGAACGCGTATCCGGTTCCGAACGGACCCGCACTCGCGCCGGGCGTGGCGCAATTCAATGCGGGCTTTTCAAATCCTTCGTCACTCGACGCTTACAGTATCCGTTTGGATCATTCGCCTGGGCCAAAGCTCAACTTGTTTGGCCGGTATAACTATTCACCATCCAGCCTGGACCAGCGAGGTCCAACTTTCTCATCCGGTCGAGTGCTCAGTACGACGAATTCGTTGTCATCCACCGTCCACACTGGAACAATCGGCCTCACTCAATTGATCAGCCCGGAAATCAGTAATGAAGTGCGAGCGAACTACAGCAATCACCGTGTCGGCATCAAGTTTGTAATGGACGATTTCGGCGGCGCCGTGCCACTTCCTGATTCGCTCATGTTTCCATCAGGCATCACATCCGAGAACGGCACTTTCTTATTCATTATCCTGGGTGTTGGACAGTACGTTCAGGGCAAACAAGGAACGGACGAGCAACGCCAGGTCAATCTTATCGACAACCTTTCAGTGGTAAAGGGCGGCCATCAATTGAAGTTCGGCGTGGATTATCGTTGGCTCGCTCCTTTTAGCAGTCCGGCCGCCTATCATCAATTTGCTGCGTTCTCGGGAGTAGGGAACGGAGGTGCTATCGGGGACGGCGTTATTGGCCCAATCGAGTTCCTTTCAAACAAATGCGCTTTTATCGCAAAACTTTTCGTTGTTTGGCCAGGACACATGGAAAGTCACACCTCGACTGACAATGACTTACGGTTTGAGGTGGGACGTCAATCCGGCGTTAAAGGGCAAGAACCGGGAAAACGATCCATTCACGGTAGTGGGCCTGAACAATCCCGCGACGATGACTCTCGCGCCGCGCGGCACGCCGCTCTATGAAACGACTTTTGGAAATATCGCCCCGCGAGTCGGACTCGCTTATCAACTTGGTGGAATACGAAATTGGGGTGCTGTTCTGCGGGCAGGCTTCGGAGTTTTTTACGATCTCGGACAGGGATCGCTCGGAGGAGTGTCCAGCTTTTTTCCTTATATCGTCGACAAAAACTTTTCCTCTTCGCCGTTTCCGCTCAGCCCTGCTGATGCGGCTCCTCCCGCACTCACGACGAACCCGCCGGTTTCAACAATGCTCATTGCCGATCCGCATCTGAAACTTCCGCGGTCCTATCAATGGAATGTCGCCCTCGAGCAGTCGATTGGAAACAATCAAAGTCTCTCGGCGACTTACGTTGGGCGCGATTGGAAGAGATTTGCTGCGCGCAACAAATCTATTCAACGTAAATCCGAATTTTGAGTTCGTCGTGTTGACTGATAACTCCGCGACATCTGACTACCATGCGCTACAGGTCAAGTTTCAGCGTCGCTTATCTCGCGGTCTGCAAGCGCTGGGATCATATTCGTGGTCACATTCGATCGATATCGCTTCGACGGATGCAATTGCAACCAACGTCAACACTCCCGGGCAAATCGCTGATGCAAACCTGGACCGCGGGAATTCCAACTTTGACATCCGGCATGCATTCACCGCGGGTGTCACTTATGAGCTGCCGTCTATCGGATCGCGGAAAACGGTCAAAGCGATATTAAGCGGCTGGTCAGTGGACAGTTTCTTTTTCGCGAGATCAGCTCCACCAGTTAACGTGGTGGGCGGAAGTTTTTTTGCCGCGGGTACGCAACTGGCTCCCCGGCCAAATCTAAACCCTGGTGTTCCTCTCGAGATTCATGGCTCGCAATTTCCGGGCGGCAAGATTTTCAATCGCGCGGCTTTTACCGCAGCGCCGGCCGGAACGCAGGGTAACTTCGGACGCAATGTGCTGCGAGGTTTTGGAGCGTGGCAAGCGGATGTCGGCGTGCAGCGGCAGTTTCACCTCACCGAGAGATTAAGGCTTCGTTTCCGCGCTGAGTTTTTCAACGTGTTCAATCACCCAAACTTCGGCAGTCCTACAAATGTTTTGACCAGCCCACTTTTCGGACGTTCAACTCAAACATTGGCGAACAGTCTTGGTTCCGGTGGCGCGAACGGGGGCTTCAATCCTCTTTACCAGATTGGCGGGCCGCGTTCGATCCAGTTTGCGCTGAAGCTTCAGTTCTAAGAAAGAGATTTCCTCGCAAAGGCGCAAAGGCGCAAAGCGCTGCCGCGTTTCCAGGGACTTTCTTTGCGCCTTTGCGCCTTTGCGAGGAATATCCCTCAAAAGAGTTACCGACGGCTAGCCTCATTTCGGGTTTTCGATTCTCACGAAGATCAATAACCTTACCTCCGTGCAAAGACTCTACTCAATGTTTCCTCAAGGCGGCCCGGGAATCGGCCTCCTCCTCTTAAGAATCTCTGTGGCGGCAATGCTCGCATTGAACGTCACGCACAACTTCTCTTCGAATACTCTGTACTGGTTGGTCGTTTCGTTAATACTTCTAATTTCGCTTGCTTTATTGTGGGATTCCTGACGCCGATACTCTCGATAATTGCCTGCGTAGCGGCAGTCGCAAATCTCTTTCTCGCCGATCAGGCAATTGATCTTGTCTATGTTTTCAACACCCTCACGTCGGCCGCGCTCTTCTTTCTTGGTCCAGGCGCATATTCGGTAGATGCAAAGTTGTTTGGACTTCGCGTCACCGTCGTCCCTCCACGCAAATCCTCTTTCTGATCCAACTCTTCGTTGCGGGTTACGAGGTCCTAACACGTTTGAGTGATCTTTCTCTCGCACCAATAGGGGTTTCGACAAAAAACGCACGCGCGCACAATCCCACCACTACTAATGATCTAAACAGGAGACCGACATGAACCAACTAAGCACTGCCGCCGCAAAAGAAATCTCTGCAGACGCGATTCGCCCTTTTCACGTCAACTTTCCGATAGCAGCGCTCGTTTTCTCTGAAGAGCTCCGTGCCGCGTTTCAATCGATACGCGAAACGTCAGCCCCGCGATGAATTTTGTCGCCCAAGATTTCACTTACCGCAGACAGGAGAAAAATCATGAAGCGCTTTATTTTTTTAATGGTTGCAGTCGCAACACTGGCTGGCGTTGTAGGTTTTACCGCCACCGCATCTCGACACGTTGATGGAGAGGATACCCCGATCTTCGTCACCACGATTCCCGCCGGATTTCGCGACTGGCGATTGGTATCGGTGGCCCATGAAGAAGGCGATCTCAAGGACATCCGCGCAATTTTAGGCAACGACATAGCGATCGATGCGTATCGCGCAGGAAAAATTTCGTTCCCGGACGGCGCCGTCATTGCACGAATCGCCTGGTACCACGTCGCGTCAGAGGAGAACAACAAAGTCTTCGGACGTGCTCAATCTTTCGTGGCCGGGTCCGAACCGCCCTGGTACCTCCAGTTTATGGTCAAGGACTCAAAAAAGTACGCCGCGACAGGTGGATGGGGCTACGCTCAATTTGATAAGGACGGCAAACCCGGTCCTGAATCAGATCTGAAAAAATGCCATCCCTGCCACCAGGCGATTAAAGATCGCGACTTCGTCTTCACCCGGTATACACGTTAATACTTTCAAGTGAGGGTAAGTCAATGAGTACCTGGGCCACGGAAAGTTTGGGAAGCGTAGGAATCGAGATGATAAATTTTTTGTACACACGGCAGAACATGCTAATCGGAATTCTGATCGGCATCGTTGTGGTAGCGGCATCGGCTTACGCCAGTGGTCTCTCAAAACTATTGGTGAGAACCTTTCACAGCAGCATCGAGTATAAAGGTTCGGAATCCGCTGCCGCTCCGGAGCTGGCGCCGGGTCACTGGATAAACTCCGAACCATTACAGCTCTCGGAGCTACGCGGTCGCGTAGTGCTAATCGATTTTTGGACTTTCGGCTGCTACAACTGTCGTAACACACTGCCTTTTCTCAAAAACTGGAACGCTCGTTACCGACAGAAAGGGCTCACTATAATCGGCGTGCACTCACCTGAGTTTGATGAGGAAAAAAATGTCGCAAATCTTCGCCGCCAGATTTCTTCACTCGGGCTTGGTTATCCGATAGTCACGGATAACGACTTCAAAACATGGAACGCTTATAAGGTCGAAGCCTGGCCAACTGTTTTCCTGTTGGATAAACAAGGACGAATTCGATTTACGCACGTTGGTGAAGGCGCTTATGACGAGACCGAGCGACTGATTCAGCAGCTACTCGCAGAGAAAGTCTGAAGACAAGATCCTCACCCCTCACTCCTGCCTTGGCTTTGCACAAAAAGTCGATTTAGTGAGGCAGTTACTCGCCGCGGGGCTCTGCGTATCTTGCGTTTAATGTCCATTTCAACGCAGAGGCCGCAACGATACGCAGAGGACCGCGGAGAAAAACGAGTCATCATATTCGTTGAAGTCACACTCCTTCTTTGTGTTGCAAGTTGCCATGCAAAACGTGGAGTGATTCCGCGCTAACTCCATCGGGTAATGTTTCGCTCGCACGATTTAGGGTTTCAGGAAAAAACTCTCGGGCGCAAAATCCTCAACATCGAAATCGTAGTTTGTGAGGAGTGGTCCAATGAACTCTGCAGTGAAAATCATTAAGCGCAACGCACTTGTCTTGCCAATCTCGCCCCTGCGTGATGAAGAAAAGACCGCTCCAACGACCGAGCGCGAGATTGCCGGCACAGTCAAGAACTGGATTGCCGAGTTGGCCCAACGCAAGCGGGCTGACGAACACTGCGCGCGTGCGCGATTTTTGCTCAACGGTGTACCTGCGTTGGAAATCACTTAGCAGTTGCTGATGCAATTTTGAGGAGAGAAGAAGGAAGGAGATAGACACATGAGCACGATTCCTACGAAAGACGGAACACAGATTTACTACAACGACTGGGGTACGGGCCAGCCGGTCGTTTTCAGTCACGGATGGCCATTGACGGCAGATGCCTTTGAAGACCAGATGTTCTTTTTGGCCTCGAAGGGTTATCGCTGTATTGCCCTTGACCGCAGAGGCCACGGGCGTTCGGACCAAACCTGGCATGGCAATGATATGGATACCTATGCAGACGATCTCGCCGAGCTTCTCGAGAAGCTGGACGTGAAGGATTCAATTCAGGTGGGCCATTCTACCGGAGGCGGCGTCGTCACCCGTTACATCGGCCGCTACGGCACAAAGCGTGTCGCAAAGGCTGTACTCATCAGTGCTGTCCCGCCTTTGATGGTGAAGACGCCGGCTAATCCCGGCGGTATACCGATCGAGGTTTTTGACGGTCTCCGCAACGGCATTCAAGCCGACCGCTACCAATTCTGGAAAGATTTTTGCAACGTCTTCTACAGCTTGAATCGTCCGGGCGCAAAGATCTCCGAGGGCCTCGCTGACTCATTCTTTCGCCAGTGCAGCATGGCAGGCTTTCCCGCCAGCTATCTCGGGACCAGGGCATTCTCCGAGACGGATTTCACCGAAGATCTCAAGAAGTTTGATGTGCCGACGCTCATCATGCACGGCGACGACGATCAGGTAGTACCGATCGCTGCTTCCGCGCTCCGCTCGGCAAAGCTCGTCAAGAACGCGGTCCTCAGGGTTTATCCCGGATTGCCGCATGGCATGTGTCAAACGAATAAGGATCAGATCAATGCAGATCTGCTCGAGTTCATAGCGAAACCGCAGACGAGCTCTCAAACGGCTTAAGAACGACGAGAGGTTAATCATGACGATCACGAAATCAATCCTGGTTCTGCTGTTTCTAATGACGAGCACGATCATGGCCCAGGACCCCGCGGTCACACCGCTCATTACGAAAGAACTGATGGACATTCCCGGCAAAGAAGCCCTGATGATCTCGGTGGAATATCCACCGGGCGGCATGGATCCGATTCACCGGCACGACGCACATGCGTTCGTTTATGTGTTGGAAGGCTCAATCGTGATGCAGGTGAAAGGTGGAAAGGAAGTGACGCTGACACCCGGCCAGACTTTTTACGAAGCGCCCGACGATGTTCATCTCGTGGGCCGGAACGCAAGCAGTACCAGGCCGGCAAAGTTCCTGGTGTTGCTGATCAAGGGCAAGGGTGCTCCCGTGCTGGTGCCGGTGCCGAAATGAACCCGTAACGAGATCATTCATCGGGCTTCAAACGACAGCGAAAGTTCACATGTGAGGAGGTCAAACTATGACGAAGGAAAACGCAAAGATGAAAATTGTTGTTATTGGCGGCACTGGGCTCATCGGATCAAAAGTCGTGACGAAGCTCGGCGAGCGCGGCTATGAGGTTGTCGCTGCGTCACCAAACTCAGGGGTAAACACCATCACTGGCGAAGGACTCGCGGAAGTTCTCGAGGGCGCGTCAGTAGTCGTCGACGTGTCGAATTCGCCGTCGTTTGACGATGCGGCAGTGATGGAGTTCTTCGAGACATCAACACGCAACTTGCTCAACGCCGAAGCGGCGGCAGGTGTGGGCCATCATGTGGTCTTGTCCATCGTAGGCTGTGACCGCATGGCCGACAGCGGCTACATGCGCGCGAAGGTCGCACAGGAGAAGCTGATCAAGGAAGCTTCGATCCCTTACTCGATCGTTCGTGCGACACAGTTCTTCGAATTTTTCGCGCGCATTGCCGATTCTGCTACCGAAGGCAATACAGTTCGTTTGCCGCCGGTCGGTTTTCAGCCCCTGGCGGCGGACGATATCTCCACTGTGGTGAGCAAAGTGGCGATTGGATCGCCGTTGAATGGAACAGTTGAGGTGGCGGGGCCTGAACAGTTTCGTTTCGACGAATTTATTAGCCGTGGTCTCAGTGCCCGCAAGGACCCGCGCGAGGTTATTGCTGATTCTCACGCGCGCTATTTTGGCGCTGAGCTGAGTGAACGCTCACTTGTACCGAACGATGGCGCGCTGCTGGGCGAGACGCGTTTTGAAGATTGGCTGAGCGGGTCCGTAAGTCAGATTCCCCCAAGCCCGCGCCCTGCGGCGGTGGCAGCAACGCAGTAGGAACGGGGCTATGCCGTTCGCGACCCCACCTCGTCTCGAAACTCGCGGTTGCGAACGGCAGGAGGCAAAAGCAGGAGATTTCCCAATGCGCGAAGAAGAATTGCAATTGCTGATAACACTGGATAATCCGGGTGATCTACCGGAAGAGGATACGTTCAATCATCTTCAGGTCAATAACCTCGGGCACTGGTTCGCTCAGTGGTTTCCGGCATGGCGCCGGGTGGACCAGCGAGCGGCAGGCATTAGCGATAGTTACAAGGTGATGTTTGGTCAGGGTGATTGGACATGCACCTTAGCCAGATTCACCGGGGCCACGAATGAATCGTTGCAAGGTAGCGATATCGAGGTTTGCACAGTCACACAATGGAAGAATGGGCAGATTGTCGAGCAGAAGGTGTTTTATTCAGGAGGACCACAGTCATGAAATGCTGTTCGCACTTGTTTGAAATCAACGATGTTACTCCGAAAACTCCGAATGGTTGTGAAGAGTGTTTGAAAATAGGCGACCGGTGGCTTCATTTACGGCTCTGCGTGATATGTGGTCACGTCGGGTGCTGTGATGATTCAAAGAACAAACACGCGACAAAGCATTTTCATGCGACGAAGCATCCCATGATGAAATCTTTCGAGCCGGGTGAGGATTGGGGCTGGTGTTACGTTGATGAACTGTTCTTCGAGTCGTTTCCCGGATCGTTCGCGACACAATGGTGCGGCGTGCTCGGCGTCACGGCGTGAGAGTCTGTAGAAGACGATACAAAAGTGGAGTTGACTGGACGCCTCTCACGGCGAAGCATATCGGCGTCGATTCCACCGGCTGGCATGGCGAAACTCCTTTGTGGTTCTACATTCTCCGCGAAGCCGACGCCTACACGGGAGGTCAGCGTCTTGGTCCAGTCGGCGGACGTATCGTGACGGAGGTACTCGTAGGACTCATCGACGCGGACCCGACATCGTTTCGTCAGAGCAACCAGGAATGGCAGCCGCAAAAAACACTCAGTGAGTTGCCGGGCTGGATTTCCGAAGCGGAGGGTTGCGGGTTTGAAGTGTTTTACTCGTGGTCCACCTGTCGAATACGGAAGTCGACGGTTCTCAGTGCGACGGCGCCTGGACGTTGACGCACCCATAGACTAAACGCATCAGATTCGCCGATCTTTATAAACCTTTTGCGCAGTAATTCTTCCAACCTTCCGTCCAGGCCATGTCCCCACACATAATCGTAGTTTGCCAGGAGCGGCATCCATTGATCGGAGAGTTGTACCCACTCTTCAGCCTGTCGTTGATAAGGTGCAGCGTAGCCAGGCCAAGCGCGAAACAATAGAGGCTGCAGCCCTTGTACAGCAAGCAATGTCGGTACGATAGCCTGTCGATAGATCGTAGCGTAATGCACGACATGATCCAGGGAGCGCGCAACTTTTGCTTCCTGCCGGTCTTCAGGCAACACAAATATCGGGTAGATCGTCGTGCCGGATGGCAGTTGCTTCAGATGTTCTACGTGTACAGCAATACGTTTATCCAACTTAACCCACGTGCCCCAGATGAACACAACGCGAACTGAAGCGAACAAAAGAAATAACGATAGCAGGACCTTTATCGTTTTAGGCACCGTCGACACCTTGAGCGAGAGTGTAAGCAACAATGCCGCAGGCAGAAGGAACCGCGCGTCAATTCCGGAGCCTCCCAGCAATGCCTTGGGGCTGAGCAAATAAAGAATGACGCAGATCGCCCCTGAGATACAGACTGGCCCATCCACTCGTAGGCGCTGAATGCGTGTAACCAGAACAATCGATATTCCGAGAAAGCCGGTTGCGAGCAGCAGATCGAGCATGTAATTGTAACTAAGTATGAGCGCCAGCATGCCAAGGAGCTTTCCACTCATTGTGTTCCATTCGATGGATCCGCTGGTCTCGGGACCATTTACAAACACTACCAAGCTTACGAAAGGCGGCAAGAGAGGGGTTAAACTAAGTGCCGCCGGATAGAGTCTCTCCTTACCGTTAACGTAATCCCACGTCGTCACTACCACAAAAATCAGAGCCACAAATACATAAGCGGAGAGGTGTGCCAGGCAGGCAAGTAACGACAGTAGGGTCAATTTGAGCAACCCTCTTGTGGTCCACCTGCCGCGCAACCTTAGTCGAAGCGCCACTGTGACGCAAAACAAGCCAATGCCCACCATGAAATTCACAAATCCGTAAAGCAACATCGAATTGTAGAAAAAGAATAGACACGGCAGTACAAGCCATGTTGGGCGTCCGTGAATTGCTTTGCCTAACTGATGACAGCCCGTTATGAACAGCAGGATGGTTAGAACTAAAAAGATCTTGCCCGCAACAAGTATATCGATGAAGGGCAGCATGAAAGGAACTATCAGATCCATTGCGAGGTTCGGGATTGGTTCCACTACGCGGTAATACGTCGCCTGGTAATTAGGCACTGCGGAGTACTTGTAGAGTATAAAGATCCGCGCTAAATGATTTGGATAGTCTACGAGAGGAACGTAAGTCACCGAGATCACGGGAAGACAAAGCAGTACACTGACTGCTCCAACCGCGCTCCAATAGTAAATATCCTTCGGACGACCTGGATGAGGATTCAGTTTGTTCATCACGGCAGTCAGCTATAGCTCGTGGAGGCCCGAGATTCCTGCCTGCATCAGGTTGCCCGACGAATGAGTGTTGGGCAGCCAGGGACGGCTGATTCATTTCGAACATGAATAGCCTTTAGCGACCTTGTAATGTGCGCTTTTTGCGTAACGAGGCTTAGGCGAGTTTGCGAGGGCGAGCACGCATTGGCTCGGATAGCCTGGGCGTTGGGAGCCTAGTATTGAAGATAGAATAAGTCAACAAAAATTTTCGACTGCGTCTGCAGAGAAATGCGTAAATTTAGCTTCGTCGAAAAAAACCGATTGAGTTCGAAAAATCGGTGGTGAATTTTGGGCCTTCTTGCGGGCTACGGTCGTTTGGAAATATTTCCAAGAAACTGATTGACAAAGAAACATAGCTCATCTAAAGTGCGGCGCGTAGCTTCTCCCCGACGGACCACTTTTCACACTTCATCGCTTTTGTCTGATTAGTTTCGTACTGACTTCGGTTCACAACCTAAGTCCTTTCAGTCTTTCCCGAAAGACTTTCCTGGTCCAAATCACTTCAGGCTAACCAAATGCTCTGTACGGTGCAGTGCATTTACCGTAGGTGTACCAGATCTGCTTCTCAGCCAAGGAGAATCTGAATGAATTTCCAAAGCAGCCGCCGGCATCTCAGCCCGTTGCTCGCATTCGCAGTCGCGCTCTCGATCGTTACCAACTGTCTCGCATTTGATCGTTACCGTACGTTCGCGGCAGCAGCGCCGGTGAAAGCGAAAGCTCACGAGACCGAGACGCCAAAGAGCGACGCAAAGACTGACAAGAAGCAGATCAGCGAATCTTTCGGCAAGCTGCCGCTGAGTTTTGAAGCCAATATGGGCCAGGCAGGCGCGAAAGTTGAATTCATCTCCCGTGGTAGTAGCTACGGCATCTTCCTCTCACCTCACGAAACTCGTCTCGCGTTGAGAAACGACAACGCCAGTAGTCCGGAAATGCTGAGCATGCAACTCGTGAATGCCAACGCGAGTTCGAAGATGGTTGGGGTGGACGAACTACCCGGCAAAACCAATTACTTTCTCGGAAACGATCCTCGCAAATGGCGCACGGAAGTGTCGAACTATGCGCGAGTCAGATATGAAAACGTCTATCGCGGGATAGACATGGTTTATTACGGCAATCAAAAACAACTCGAGTACGACTTCGTCGTTGCGCCCGGCTCAGATCCTTCTCAAATCAAAATGGTTTGGAACAGTGCGAAGTCGCTTCGTCTGGCGCCAAACGGTGATCTGATTATCGCGATGAAGGGCGGCGAAGTGGTCCAGCGTAAACCGATTATCTATCAGGATGTGGACGGCGTAAGACAGGAGATCTCCGGCGGTTACGTTCTTACAGGAAAACGGAAAGTCGCGTTTCAAATCGGCGAATACGATAAGACCAAAACACTAGTCATCGATCCGATACTTGCTTACTCCACTTTTCTCGGTGGCAGTCGCGACGATGCTGCATTCGATATTGCCGTGGATTCCTCCGGAGCCGTTTATGTAACGGGGGAAACACTCTCTGCAAACTTTCCCACCGCCAGTCCCGTGCAAGGCAGTCACGCCGGCTTAACGGATTACAACGACGCCTTCGTCACAAAAATAAACTCGAGCGGGTCGGCTATTGTTTACTCCACCTATCTCGGCGGCAGCACCAATGACAATGGTTGGGGCATCGAGGTCGATAGCTCCGGTGTTGCTTATATTGCCGGGTATACGGATTCATCGAATTTCCCGATGCAGAGTCCGCGCCAATCGACCTCCGGCGGCGGCATAGACACTGTTCTTTTCAAGCTCAGTGCAGCGGGTTCGACGCTGCTTTACTCAACCTATCACGGCGGCAGCAATCACGATCTTGCCTTCGGGCTCGACATCGATACGGCCGGGAATATGTATGTAGTCGGTTACACGATCTCTACCAACTACCCGACTGCAAATGCTTTTCAATCAACGGGCGGAGGAACCTGTGGTAATGGTCCCTGTGACGACGGCTTCCTCTTCAAGATGAACGCGGCCGGAAATCAGCTCGTGTATTCAACTTATCTTGGCGGAAGTAACAACCAGGATCGTGCGATGGACGTGGTCGTCGATTCTTCAGGCACCGCTTACGTGGTCGGGTTTACATCGGCAACCAACTTTCCGGTATCGAGCCCGCTTCAATCGACGCAGCAGGGTGCCGGCGATGCGTTTATCAGCGCATTTACGTCGACCGGATCGATTGTCTTTTCCACTTATCTCGGCGGCAACGGGAGTGACAGTGCGTCAGGAGTGGCGCTCGATAGTTCCGGCAACATCTATCTCACAGGCTCTACCGCATCAACCAACTTCCCGACTCTCAATGCTTTTCAATCTACTCGTGCCGGCGTTGTCGACGCGTTTGTTACGAAAATAAATTCCACCGGCTCGGCTCTTGTTTATTCAACGTATCTCGGCGGAAACGATCCTCAGGACGAAGTCGAAGGCGGCAGCGCGATAGTGGTCGATGCGGACGGAAACGCCTATGTCACGGGTAACGCGGATAGCTCTGATTTTCCCACCGTGAGTCCCGTTCAGGGATCGGTATTAAAACCTGACGTGTTTGTGACGAAGTTTAATGCGGCGGGAACAGCGCTCATTTACTCGACCTCGCTGGGCGGCACCGACAGCGACTTCGGTAAAGGCATCGCCATCGATGTAGACGGGAACGCATATGTATGCGGTCACACCTTCTCGCTGAATTATCCAACCGCTAACGCGCTCCAGCCGATCCACGCGGGGGGCAATTTTTCCTTCTCGGCCGAAGATGCGTTCATAGCAAAGATTTCTAATGTTGACGGGATTGACATCACGGGGCTGGTAGCTGATGCGGGAGGAAACCCGATCGCGAACGTGAGAATATCCGTAACCGGATCAGGAACCCAGCAGACTTTCACCAACGCTGCCGGAACGTATACCATCTATAATCTCAACCCGGGCGGGAACTACACCCTCACACCGACTAAAACCAACTTTACTTTTTCGCCGACGAGCCAGACGTTCAATAACCTTACCGCGGATCAGACGGCCGACTTCACCGGCGCCGTGAACCAGGTAATCCTCGACGGAAAAATCAAAGACGGAACCGGCACCGGTGTCAGCGGCGTTACCGTCAATTTAACAGGCACCCAAACCGCCTCGGTTTTGACAGGCGCAGGCGGCACATACTCGTTTACAAATCTGAATGCGGGTGGCAGTTACACCGTAACTCCTTCCCGAAATTCCGATATCTTTGTTCCCGCAAGTAAGACTTTCAATAATCTGAGCAGTAACCAGACGTTCGACTTTACGCTTGTCTACACGATCAGCGGGCAGGTCACTGACTCACTCGGCAGTCCCGCCAGCGGAGTCACTGTTACTTTGAGCGGCGCGCAGTCAACTCAGGCGTTGACGGACGTTTCCGGTAACTACAGCTTCACGAATCTCCCCGCCGGCTCGAGCTACACAGTCACGCCTTCGAAGCCTAACTTCACGTTGACTTACACTTTCACGCCTCCGAGCACTACGGTCGCCAGTCTCACGGCTAATCAGACTGCCAACTTTTCTTACACCACGGTCACCAACACATCGGTCTTTCCGGTCGCGGATGCGTACGTGGAGGACGGGACGGCAGCGGCTACTAATTTCGGTTCCGCGACGCCGATGTTGCTGAAGACTAACAACACGGCCGGTCAGAAGCGCGACATCTATCTGAAGTTTGATCTCACGACCGTGAGACGAAGCATCACGAGTGTGAAACTGCGCTTCAGCGCCGCGCTCTCAGTAGCCGGCGCGATCAGCACGTCCGCATATTCAGTAGCCGACACGACCTGGTTGGAAAAAGATCCGGGTGGCATCAACTGGAACAATAAACCCGTGCGCAGCGGTACCGCGCTCACCGGCGCAACGGTGTCTGTCACGACGACGACACTTGCGACTTATGAACTAAACGTCACGAGCTATGTCGCCGCGGAAAAGGCGGCGGGTCGCGATTTGATCAGTCTTGCGTTGCATAATCCTTCGAACACGAGCAATCACATCAACGTGAACTCGAGAGAGGCCGCAGCGGACAAACCTCAACTCCTGATCACCACGAGTGATGACAGTAACGTCGCACCGGCGGTGAATATCACGGCTCCCACGAATGGCGCACCTTTCATCGCGCCGGCAAACATTACCGTCAACGCGAATTCCACGGACAGCGACGGCACGGTCAGCAAAGTTGATTTCTACGCAGGCACCACGCTGATCGGAACTGACAATGGATCGCCATACAGCGTCCAGTGGAATTCAGTCACCACCGGCGCCTACACGCTGAGAGCGGTGGCGACGGACAGCAGCGGCGCCACTACGACGTCCGCCCCGGTAAATATCACTGTCGGTCTCGTTAACATTCCGCCCACGGTATCCATGACCGCACCTGCGACGGGTCTCTCTTTCGCAGCCGGTGGGAATGTAAATCTCGCCGCCGACGCCGGCGATCCCGATGGCAGTATTACCAAGGTCGAGTTCTTCACCGGCAGTAACTCGATCGGAATAGACACGACCTATCCGTACACATTTGCATGGACCAACATCCCCGCGGGCGCGCACAGCGTGACCGCCGTTGCAACCGATAACTCCAACGCCACTACGCAGTCAGCAGCGATTAGCTTAAATGCAGTCTGGCGAACAGGACTCACGCCAACCATGGACGCTTACGTTCGCGACGGCGGCACCGCCGCCACGAACTTCGGCGCCTTGACGGAGTTGCAGGTGCAATCATCAGCCACGACGGGATCAAACAGGGAGACTCACCTGAAATTTGACCTGACGGCGGTTAGCGCGATCACCGGCGCGAAGTTACGTTTATTTGGCGGCCTGATCGATACGTCAGGAACAAACGTTCCCACCGCCGTGTTCGCCACTACACCTAATACCTGGACCGAAACCGGCGTTACCTGGAACACAAAGCCGGCCGTGACGGGGAGTTCGCTTGTAACCGCGACGATCACGGACAACGTGGCGCGCTGGTATGAGTGGGACCTCAGCACTTACATCAAGCAGGAAAAGGATCTCGGTCACAATACGATCAGCCTTGTGATCAAGAGCACGGCGAACAGCACGCCGTATGCGGTCTTCAACTCAAAGGAAGCTGCAACCAACCAGCCGCACTTAGAAATAACCACCACGGCGATTAGAAACGTTCTGCTCGTCACCGGTTCGTCAACTCTGAATACGAGTGAAACCGCGATCAAGAGTCGTATCGAGACGCTTGGTTTCACGGTGACAGTAAAGGCAGCCGGCAGCAACCAGAACTCCGCCGTGAATACGGTTGATGCGATGGGCAAAGCCGCGGTTGTGATCTCTTCGACGGTCACGCCGGCGAACGTGCTAGCGAAGTTTCGCAATGTGGCGGTGCCGGTGTTCCTCTGGGAAGCCGAACTGCTCGACGATCAGGCGATGACAGGGACGGTGTTGAATACCGACTTCGGTGTTCAGACGAGTCAGACGCAGGTCGCCATAATCGATAGCGCGCATCAGATGGCTGCCGGTTTGACCGGCACGGTTAGCGTGGTCACTGCCTCGAGCAGTTTGACGTGGGGCAAACCAAACGTTAACTCCGCCAAGATCGCTTCGCTCACTGGCGACGCCACGAAGATCACGATCTTCGGTTATGAAACAGGCGCGGTCATGCCGGGCAGTGGAGCACCGGGAGTGCCTGCTGCCGCGCGTCGCGTCGGGTTCTTCCTGACAGACACGAACGGCGTGAATCTCACAGACCCGCAAGGCAAGGCTCTCTTTGATGCCGCGTTCAAGTGGGTTACCGCTAACACGGTTGCGCCTACGATCTCCGCTCTCGAGCCGGCCTCAGGAACGATCGGAACGCCAGTCACGATCAGCGGATACAACTTCGGCGACACGCAGAGCACGAGTACGGTCAGTTTCAACGGAGTGAATGCGACGCCGTCGAGTTGGACCAACACGAGCATAGTCGCTGCTGTTCCGTCGGGCGCGACGAGTGGGCCGGTGGTCGTGGTGGTGAGTGGCCTCGCCAGTAATTCGATCACTATCACGATCGAGCAGCCTCCGGTAGATACCGATTCCGATGGTTTGCCTGACGCCTGGGAGTTGCAGCATTTCGGCAACCTCAGCCAGGGCGCCAACGACAATCCCGATGGAGACGCGCTGAACAATCTTCAGGAGTATCTCCAGGGACGCAATCCGACAGTGGGTACGGTGGAGGACAGCGGCGGCGGAGTTGGTTTGCGAATTTACACGCCGTTTGTGCCGGCAAGTCCGTAGCAGAATCTCGGAGCCTTAGTAAAGAGAACGCTATCCACCAACCAGGTGCACCATGAAGAAACGAGAGATTCCGATGAGAACTCAGACACTCCGAAAACTTACTCTTATTTGCGTTGTTGCTCTCAGTGTTTTGTTCAGCGCCAGTTCGGTCGTGGCCCAGGAAGAGTCGTGTGACATTGATGGGGTGAAAGTCGGCTTTCAGGGAACAGTTTGTGGAATCGGCGCCTTCTTCGTTGAACTCAACGGAGTAAGGGCCAATGGCGTCAATACAAAATGCCTGTTGGTTGTCGGGGGAGACTTCACTTTCACGAGCACCAACAAAGCGTTTGCGAGGCTCAAGCCAAACCAGACATACGTGGTTACTTCGGGAACCGGAATTTGCGTCAACCATATCAATTTCGACGTTCCGCGCGGCTACAAGCTCTTCATCGACGGCTTTGAGACGACCACCATTAGCAAGACAACCGGCGGGGCAAGCTTCACGGGTGATGGATCGTGGAACGTTGTGCTGAGAAAAGACTGTGATTGCGCCGACGAGGAGCAGGGTAAGGCTGGTCCTGACGTGAACAGCGTTATCTGGCAAGCGGGGTTGGGAAAACTCACGGACGGCAGATCGGCCGAGTCAATCAGCATCCGTGAAAAAACGTTGTCTGCCTCCACTTACACGCCCTCCGTGCTCATTTATACGAAGCCGCCACGTACGACCGAAGTCGACGTGGTAAAAAACGGCAGTCTTCTCAGGCAAATCAAAACACCACAGACGCTTGCCGATATCGTAGTGATCAATAGTTCGGAATACGATATCCGCTATTACCGTCCCGCGGATGTTGGCGCCAAGGTCTCAGGCCTTTACACGCTTACGGGCCAGCCTTACGTGACGTGGAAATTCAAGAACCCCGAGCCCGCGACTTTCACGAAGTTACAAATTTTAAAGATCGAGAATGGAGTCACAACCGGCAAGAGCGAATACGTCTGGGATCCTTTCATCGACACGTGGACGCTCAGCACCGGCTGGTCGCCGGCGACGGGAAACTACTCGCGGGTCGAAACAGTTCTTGTTTCCTTTCCTAATTCAACGTCGCGAACAGAAACTTTTATCGTCAAGGACGGTACCGGCACGGTTGTCTCCGTCAGTGCCAAAACCTATCAAACCTTTCCCTGGGGAGAGGAGCTGGTTCAGGAGGTGCAGGACCCTGACGACGCGGCGCTGACGACTACTTATTCCTACTATGAGAACACCCACTTCAGTGAGGAGCACAGGTATCAGAAGCTTCGCTCGGTGACTTTCCCTGACGGTTCGTGGGAGAAATACGATTACGACATCTGGTTCAACATTTCGACGATCATGCGGCCGTGGAAAGATCTATCAATGGCTACCGCGACTGAGGCCAACAGCCACGTCACCCTCTTTGGCTACACAAACTCGGATAACGGCGTCTTTGCGACTGCTGTATTTCCAAAAATAGATTTCGATCAGGAAATTAAAATAGCCGGGGTCACCGTCAGCAAGAGGCGTCAAATTCGTTCGATCGAGGCGTTTGAGCCTGAACCTCTAATAGCTATGACTGACGGATTTTACCAGTCCTCGGACGAGGGCGTTGCCGTAGGCCTGATCCACCAGACAGTGACGACGACATACCACCTTTCAGCCACTCCGTTTTTGTCTGGGCGGGTAGCTTCTGTTGTTCATCCGGACGGTCGTAGAGACTCGTATAGTTATGAAAAAGGGAACTACGTCCCGAATGCCGATCCGGCGCTTAGTCAATTTACACCTGATGTAAACGGCCTGTCCGAACGTCAAACAATCGTTCACGGCACGACTGCGCTTCCGGATGGTGTTGCTTTTAAAACAACAAAAGAGACTTCTGTTTACGATCAGTTTGGACACGAGGTTCTTAAGGAGGGCTACGTCTATAACGGAACCACGTATGAGCGCGTCGAGTGGACCGTCAACACTTTTGACGACCGGTCTCACCTCACGATGTCACGTGATCACAAGGGACAGATGAGCACGGTTGTCTGGACCGGTGATAAGAAAACTTCTCAAATCGACGCGGGAGGCGTCGAGACTGTTTACACCTATGACGAACTCGATCGAATAAAGACTCAAACGAAAAAAGGAATAGGGGCGGCCGGCGGTTTTCCAGCTCAAAGTGACGTCGTCACGACCTTCACTTACACGCGATGGGTGAGCGGATAGGTGAAACCGTATCGAGTACAGGTTTGAGCCAAAGCACGGAGCGGCAGTTTGATAAAGCCGGACGGCTCAAGAGAGAAAAAGATGAGGCGGGACTGAATACCACTTATACCTACACGAACGGCGGGCGCACGTTAACACTTACGCGTCCGGGTGGCGCAACTGAAATCATCGATAAATATCTCGACGGTCAGTCGAAGAGCTTTACGGGCTCGGCGGTGGTGGCGCGCGCGTTTGATTACGGCGTCAATCCCGACGGCACCCGCTACTCGCAGGAGTTTATCGGCAATGCGGGACTGAGTTCGCCGCGTTGGACCAAAAATCCGACGGACTGGGCGCAACGTCCCGTCAGTATTGAGAAGCCGAGTTTCACCGGCACGAACGTCGTCGAGACCTCGTTTTACAACACTCTTAGCCAGCTTCATAAAAAGACGACGATGGCCGGAACGACAAAGCTCATGGCCGATAAGCTGATCGAGTATGACGAGTTGGGACGTGAAATTCGCAGCGGCCTGGATCTGGATAACAGCGGCACCCTCACGCTTGCTTCAACCGATCGTATAAGTGAGACCGAGGTCCTGTTCGAAAAGGTCGGCAGCGATTGGTTCAAGGTTGCAACTTCGCGAGACTATGTCACGGACAACAGCAGCACCCCGGTGGCGCAGTCACAGCGTGAGCGGCTGAACAATTTTCCACTCAACGGTACTGATCAGGCGATCTCAGACGTGACGGTCCTGGATGTAGCCGGGAACGTCACCAGAATGACGGCGACAGTCGATCGGGCAGCGAAGAAACAGATTGGGGCGACGGATACACCCGATTCGAACCTGAATGCCGTAAGTATCAGCGTGAATCGTCTGGTGCAGTCGACTACTGCGCCGACGCCGCAGACCGCGACGACTTACAGCTACGATTCACTGGGCCGGCAACTCAGTTTGACCAATCCGCGCAGTGGTACCACCTCGCAAACCATCAATGCGAATGGACAGATTGCAACCACCTTTGATGGTGCGGGCATTACCACTTATGAGTACTACCCTGACACGCACGTAAATGCAGGACGATTGAAGTCTCTCATCAATCCCCTTAATAAAAAGGTTTACTTTGCATACAGCGCTCGGGGCGAACTCCTCCAGACGTGGGGCGACAATACTTACCCGATGGAGTTCGTATACGACAGTTATGGACAGCGCACGGAGTTGCACACCTTCCGCGGCGGGCATAACTGGGCCGCGAGTGTGTGGCCGGCGGCTACCACCGGCGTCGTCGATGTGACCAAGTGGATTTATCAGGAGTCAACCGGATCGTTAACGCAGAAACTTGATGCGGTGTTGAAGGGAACTACCTTCACGTACGATGAGTTGGGACGCATGAAGACGCGTGTTATGGCACGTGGCATCACCTGTACCTATGGTTACGACGCGAACACAGGCGAGCTCCGCACAGTGAGTTACTCGGACAGCACGCCGGGCACAACCTTCTCTTACGATCGAGGCGGCCGCCAAACAAATGCGACCGATGCAGCCGGCACCCACACGCGCACGTTCAATTCGGCGGGCCAGTTACTGACTGAACAAATCGCGGGCGGCATTCTCGATGGCGTCGGTACCACAATTGGTTACGATGGTTTCTTGCGGCGCAATTCACTGCAAACCACTCATGGCGCCAATACGCTCACCAGCCAGACCTACGGGTACGACGCCACCTCGCGACCGGACACGGTGACGAGCGGCAGTCAGACCGCGACTTATGCGTATCACGCGAACAGTGGTTTGTTGAATACGACTACGTTTACGGGCGGTACGAGCATCGCGCGAACCTGGGACGCTCAGGGCCGTTTAGGAAACATTACCAACACGCCCGCGGCCGCACCGGCGCAAAGCTACACCTACACTTACAACGACCTCAACCAGCGCACACGTCTGACCCGAGAAGACGGCAGTTACTGGTCCTACATCTTCAACGATCGCGGCGAGCTGACCTCGGGCAAGAAATCCTGGGTCGATAACTCTCTTGTACTGGGCGCGCAGGGTGAATATAAGTTTGACAACATCGGCAATCGCAACTACGCGCGCAACGGCGGTAATCAACTCGGCAGCTTGCGCCAATCAAACTACACGGCTAACTCGTTGAATCAATACACGCAACGAACTGTTCCGGGTGCGGTAGATGTGACCGGGACCGCCAACACCAGCGCGACCGTAACGGTTAACAACACGGCAACCGCACGCAAGGGAGACTATTTCTACAAGGAACTGGCCCTCGACAACAGCACCGCGCCCGTATCGCAGCAAGTTAACGTCGTCGGCGCGCGCAACAACTTCGGCGCGGGTGGGGAAGATGCGGTTACGGAAAAAGGTGGACGGGTGGTAATACCCGCGTTCACGGAAACATTTACGTATGACGACGACGGCAACGTCACTGCCGATAGTCTCTGGACCTATTCATGGGACGGAGCGAACCGTTTGATCAGTATGCAATCCACGGCGGCGGTTCCGGCGGAAGCAAAGACTAAAGTCGATTTCGCTTACGATTACACCGGTCGCCGAATTCTGAAAAACGTATCGACGTGGAATGTCACGACTTCCGCTTACCAACTCCAAACGAGCACAAAGTTTGTTTACGATAGTTGGAACGTGCAGGCTGAGTTGGATGGCAGCAACGCTTTAACTCGAAGTTACATTTGGGGAAGTGACGTCAGCCAGGCACTGGGCCGCGCCGCGGGTATCGGTGGTCTTTTGCTGATAAATGATGGCGCCGCAGGTTACCAGGTCGGATACGACGGCAACGGCAATGTCGGTTTGTTGGTAAAGACCGGCGACGGAACGGTTGCCGCGAGTTATGAGTACGATGGTTTTGGCAACGTTCTGAAGGCAACCGGGGAATATGCAAGTCAAAATCCGTTTCGCTTCAGCACGAAGTATACGGACACGGAGACCGGGCTTGTTTACTACGGTCTGCGTTATGTCAATCCGCAAACCGCGAAGTGGTTGAACCGGGATCCGATTGGTGAGCAGGGCTCACCAAATCTCTATCTCTACAACGACAACGATGCGATCAATCTGGTAGACCCGCTCGGCCTGCAACAGAATCCCCACACCGATCCGTGGCTGGGGCCGATTGCGGACGCTTTCAAGTTCAAACACTATGTCAAGACGAGTCCGAATTGGTATTACGCCGCTCACACTATGTATCATTCGTTCCACACTATCACTCTCAGGGTGTGTGATATGTCGGCGAAGGACGCCGTTAATGAGGCTTACGAAGACCTCAAGCAGTTCAAATACTTTACCCCCAACCTCGCGACGGTAACCGTGAACGGCGATCGCGGACACTTTAAGCTTCGCTGGTCGGAGTTCTTTTCGAAGATGGGTTCGGCAACGCCGCTGATCGGTAATTCCATCGACGTTCTGTTCCATCGGAATGATGCAACGAAGGAGCTTTTCGCGGTTACAACCGGTACACATCCCCTCGTCGGCGTCAGGAAGTGGTGGGCAGAGCACAACCCGAGAAATCACAGTAAGAAGGACATCCTGCTGGTAATCTCAACTCAGGCTTATGAGCAGGCTAACGGCTACCTGATCAATGCCATCGGTAGATGGTGGCCCATAGACGGAGGACACAAGAAGCAGGGCAGAATGTGGACCATGTATATGGAAAATATCATCGATGCATGGAAGAAGAATCACAAAGCGAAGCTGGATGAGTTTCCAACTCCGATCAATGAGGCTACCGGCCTGGACCACAATCCATTCCGGAACCTGCTTCCGGCGTCGATGCGAGAATCACAGTTCTACTACGACTATAATCCATTTTAAGGAGTTCCTTAGGATGGGGCGTAGCTGGAAGAGCATCGTAGTTGTCGCCTGTTTACTGCTGCCGGTGGCGAGTTGTCACGAGTCGGAACAAGCGATCGAGATGAACATTAGTCAACTCCGGGAAGCACGGGCAAGGCTGGTGAAGAACCCGAAGGACAAAGCTGCTTTGAGTCTCATTCTTGATCAGCTCAACGATCGGCGTGGCCTGTATCGCGTGAATGCGGCGGCAGTCCTGGCTGAAACTGTCGAAAGAGATGGACGGCGCGGCGATTAGTGCGGAGGCGGTGCCCGCCCTTATCAGGCTCCTCGATCGCCCTGAAGACGATGAGAAAAGGGCCGCCGCATTTGCGCTTGCAAAGTTTGGCCGCAGCGCCAAAGACGCAGCGCCGGCGTTGCGAAAAAACCTCTTCCCCAGCAACCGCGACGTAGCCTGGTTTTCAGCGGAAGCCCTCGGAAACATAGGTGAACCGGCCGCGGAAGCCCTCCCGGATTTAATGAGAACTCTGCGGGAAAATATCGGAGCTTGTGATGGTTACTTTGCGACCTTCTGCGGGTCCTTTATTCCGGCAATTGGAAAAATGCGAGGCGCCGCCGTCAGCGTTGTTCCGGAGCTTGAAGGTTTCCTCAACCACAAAGATCCGTATGTGCGAATGCGCATCGCCGCCGCACTCTTGCGGATTGATGCGGCTAATACAAGCGCCTTGCAGGAAATTGAAAAGCTGCTCGCGAGTTCGGACGTCGAGATCAGAAGCCGGATGTTGTTCGTTCTTAGTCAGTCCGGAAAAGACGCTCGACCTGCTAAACATCTGATCGAGACCGCCACGAAGGATAGCGACGACGAAGTTCGCGAAAAGGCAATCAAGTTACTGAAAAATCTCAACAACTGACGGGAAAGGAACGAAAATGAAAATTCGCGGCATTCGGATCGTCTTACTGGTAACCGCGGTACTAATTTTTAGCGGCACGATCACGGTGCTAAGCCGTCTGAGATCCGGAGGGAGCCCGACCGCACCAACCAGGTTGGCGCCGGCAGTTGCTATGCCCGCCGCGCCGTCAAATCAATTTGAGGCAGAGAGTCTTGAGTTCGAACGGAAACTGGTGAAAGGCGTTCCTTTTTCCGCGACGTTGATTGTGGAGACTTTTCCGGAAGCCGGTGAACCACGCACCGCAACTTTTTCAATCCATCGCGATGCCGAAGGCCGCACTCGTCGTGACCAGACGCCGCAAACGAGTACGATCAACGATCCGATCGCCGGTTTCACTTACCTGCTGCAACATCGAGACAATACCTTCACAAAGACGACGTTGCGTTCGCATACTGAAGAGAGTCGGGCGATGCGGTAGCTGCCATGAGAAATTCCATTGCCAATGGTAAGCGTGCTGCTGCATACCAGATGCTTCCCCTCCGAGAGAACGGCGCGATACGCAAAGACTCGCAACCAAACAATACCGGCGCGTCCCCGAACACCACCAAAAGGGAGTCGCTGGGCCAACGTGAGATAGAAGGACTTACGGCAGAAGGCACGAGTGTCAGCGTTACGGTTCCCATCGGCGCGCTCGGCAATGATCGTCCGATGAAAATCGTGAACGAACACTGGTACTCGCCCGATCTGAAAGCCGTGGTGCTCATCGAACGCGTCGATCCGCGCAGCGGTAGAAGCGTTTACAGGTTGACTGGAATACAACGGATGAATCCGGCGGCGAGCCTGTTTACCGTGCCGAGCGATTACAAGATTCTGGTTGAGTGAGTCGCGACAGTGTTAAGATCGGTAGCATGACACAGAACGAAAGACGCACGATCATGGTCGTCGAGGACTACGACGACACGCGTCTGTTGTTGAAGATAGGACTCGAAGGGCTTGGCTATAGCGTCCTCGAAGCAAGCAATGGCCAGGAGGCGGTCGATATTGCCGAGCGCGAACGGCCCGATCTGATTCTCATGGATCTGGATCTGCCGATCCTCGACGGCATCGCCGCCACGCAACGCATTCGCCAGCAAGCGGAGCTTGAAAACGTGCCGATTGTGGCGGTAACTGCCTATCCGATGTCATACACTCACGTAAAAGCATTCGCCAAAGGTTGTGATGAATACATGCCGAAACCCATCGACATGACCGAGCTGGCAAACCTCGTCAACCGTTACCTCAGCGCGCCCGCAAATCCCTAACGACAAACCTTCCTGCCTGCGCTATTATTGCCGCCGTTCCCGGATTGAAAGGCAAACTCCTATGGCTTTCACCGCCCGCCAGGCAATCGCGTGCATCCTCCTCATTTTCAGTTTGGTGATCCATGCTCAATCGCAGAGTGCTTCTGAAAAATCCGCCGGGGCCACTGTCACCGGCAAGATAACAATCAAGGGAAAGGGCGCTTCAGGGGTTCTGGTTGGCCTGTTCGAGACGGAGCCGTTGAGTGCGTTACCTCGAAGTCACAAAGGATCGACTGACGTGACGGGAGTTTATCGCATTACAAATGTGCCGCCGGGAACCTATCGCGTCCAGGTTATGGCGCCGGCGTTTGTGCTTGCCAATGACACGGACGCGATGAAGACGCTTCTCATTAATAAAGACGAAACAATCGAGAATTTTGATTTTGCTTTGCTGCGCGGTGGCGCGGTCACGGGAAAAGTGACTAACGAGGAAGGTCATCCGGTAATTGAAGCAGACGTGTCGCTGGTTCAGGCGGAATGGAACGGTAAGTCGTCGATCCTGGCGCCGTTGAATACGCGAACTGACGACCGCGGCATCTATCGCATTTTTGGAGTTCCGGCGGGGAAATACAACGTTGCCGCGGGAAGCGAACGCGACGTTTTTTCGCGTAGGTGGCGAACGAGCGGATATCTGAAAACTGTTCTTACGGATGACGATTCCAAGTTGGTCGTGATTGAAGTGACGGAAGGCAGTGAGTCTTCGAATGCGGATATTGTTCTCGGTCGTCCAATAACTAAATACTCTGCTCGCGGTCGAATCGTCGACGGCGATACGGGCCAGCCGCTCGCAAATGTTCCGTATGGAGTGCTCCTGTTCATGGACACGCACTCCAGCGGTTCAATGTCTACAGGTGCAGTTTCCAACCGCGCCGGCGAATTCAGATTGGAGAATCTCGCACCAGGCAATTACGCAGTTTATGTAGAGACCCCGCCTGACAGCGACTGGCGCGTTGAACCGGTGCGCTTCGAAGTGAGTAACCAGGATGTGAGTGGCTTAACTGTTAAGACTTCCAGGGGCGGGAGCATTTCGGGCGTGCTTGTTTTGGAGGGCACTGACGATAAGGCAGCGCACGCCAAGCTAATGGAGGCGCGTCTCTATGCGAACATCCTGGGTGACGGGATGATGGGGGGACACTCCAGTCAGTCGTCCACGATTAAGCCGGATGGAACGTTTCATATCCGCGGCCTGCAGGCCGGACTCGCACACTTTTTTCTTCCGATCCAACGTTTCACAGTCACTCGAGTGGAACGCAATGGCGTAGTTCATCCGGGTGGTATCGAGATTAACCAGCGGGAGCACATCACGGGCGTGCGGATCACGGTGACCTATGGAAGCGGATCGATTCGCGGAGTGGTAAAGCTTGCGGACGATAAGATGCCGGCTAATGCGCGCTTCAGTGTCTTCTTGAGAAGAATCACGGAGACACCGTTTGGCTCCAATGCCAACGACGGAGTGCAGGTTGATGCCCGGGGACAGTTTGCTGTGACAGGCCTTCTTCCCGGCACGTATGAAGTGAACGCGAATCTCTACGATCCCGACGATCGCTCCGGCAACATGCCGAGCGCACAACAGCAAGTCGTGGTCAATAGTGGTGCAGTTGCCACTGTTACTCTGACCATAACGCTTCCTCGCGCCAAGCCATAAACCAGCCACAAAGAAGCATACCTATTTTCCATTTGTCGTTTTCCATTTCCCATTTCCCATTTATCAGGACGCTCCGCGCCCCAATGACAAATGAGAAATGGAAAATGACAAATGGAAAATAGGTATGCTTCCTTGTGCCTAATTGTCGGGATTTTAAAGGGTGGCCTGATGAAGACCACCCTTTCGTCGTCGCCGATTTATTTGCGGCGGCGCGTCGATCTCAACTGGCGAACCTGTCGTTTCAACTCGACGATCTCTTTCTGTTGCTCTTTGATCGCATTGAGCATGGCCCAGAAATCGGATCGCTGTTGACCATCAGGTATCCATTCGAGCTCTTCATTACAGCTTCAGGAATAACTTTTTGAACTTCCTGCGCCGCGAAGCCTACGTGCTCGCCGTCGGATTTGATACCCGCACCGTTTTCCGGTTTGTAGTTGAAGCGAAGCGGCTGCAACTGCATCACCGCTTTGAGTCCGCTGTTGTATGAGCCGTTGATCTTCTTCAGACGTACGTCCGAGAAGACAGCCCATGTTCCACCCGTCGTCTTGCTCGCATTGCCGTTAACTGAAAGCGCATCTGTCGGCGCCGAAGTGTTGATGCCGACGTTGCCTCCGTTCGGATTGATCAGGAACGCGAAATTGGTCGCAAGACTTGCACTCGAAGTGGACTGCACCCAGCCCGCTCCGGATGCGCCGCCGAAACCGAAGTCGATCACGCCCGCTCCACCTGACTGGCTGAAACGCGCAATGCCGGTCGGCGTTGTGCCGCTGGTGGCAGGCAAACCCGCTGCTCCAAAAACTTCGGCGCGCAGGCTTGGCGAAGCCGTACCAAGACCAACGTTACCGCTCGCGGAAATATCGAGGGAGCTGGTCGGGGCGCCTGGCCGAATCCTCAGAGACAGGCGAGATCCACCCGTAAGATCGCGGATGAAAAAGTTTGCTTCATTAGCGCCGATGTCCCACGTTTGCGCAGTGAAGCCGCCGGCGTTGGTCTGCTCGAGGCGAATCGCCGGCGTGTCACCGGTAACCGCGTGCAGATCGAGGCCCGGCGTAGCGGTCCTGAAACCGACCTTGCCGATGTTGCTCACTCGCATCGAGTTTGCTGGTGCACCGGCGTCGACTGCGAACACGATGTTTCCACCGTCCGAAGTGGCGGTAGCGCCCAGATCGGCAATGCCGAGATAGCTGGCGCCACCGCTGGTGGAGTCGTTCGCCCTGATTTGCCAGTTATTAGTCGGAAATCCGGCCGAGCTGCTCGTGTCGTCAAACCCAATACGAACGTTGTTTTCCTTGGTTCTGATCGTGTCGAAACCGAAGCTTTCCGTAGCCGAACAATCGAAGCCGAAACAACCGCTGCCCTGCACGACCAGGTCATCGGGGATTACCTGAGCGAACATAAAGAAACGCGGGTGGTGTCGTTGGACTTTATAACCGGAGCGTCCGGAGGAAACCGCCGGGGCAACTGGAACCGGCGGCGGTTCGGCCGCCGCGCGCGCTGGACCACGTGATTCTTCAGTGGCGCCGCCGACGATAACCGATCCATTCATGACCAGAAAACCTCCCGATTGCACGAGCGCTTGCGGCAACACGCCGCGTTTGCGCAGGTCGCGCTGGACCTCGCCGACATTGTCTTTCGCGCGTGCAGCTTTCAATGCTTCTTTTACTTCCGAGGAAATGTTGGGGGTAACGCGCAGTTCATAGATGTACTGCCCGTCAGGCAGTCGTTCGCCCTTCTGGATTAACTTGAACTCAGCCGTATTGCCTGACTGAAATTCGTTAGTGATGACCTCGCCGTCAGGCGTTGAGACTGACAAAGTGACCGAGGCGTGGGGAACGCCGACGTCAAACCTGATGCTCGATCCGAGGCCGCTGAGTTTGGCAAACTGGTTCTTATCTTCGCTTTGGCCCAGTGCGAAAACGTTGAGACAGAGCACTACGAGCATGATTCTCAGCATAGAGGGTAGATGGGTGACATTCTTCATTGGAAAACCTTCCTTAACCGGCGCAGGTTTGCCGGTTATTTTTTAGAGTGGATTAAGGACTCTCTAATAAAGGGAACAGAGAGGAACCTTAGGCTTGCGAGGTAAAACGGAGAACAGTTGGCATATAGCCATCAATCATAATGCGAAGTCAAGCAGATCTTTTTCCGCGATTTAATCTACATGATGCACCGGAATTATGTTGTCTGAATTCAGACCTTAGACCAGATCTCTCCCTCGCAAAGACCTTAAGGCGCAAAGCGCTGCTGCGTTTCCGGAGGATCTTTCTTTGCGCCTTTGCGCCTTTGCGAGGGAATAATCAGTTGAATCCCGGGCCATAACTGGCGCATACTGCGCGCACGGGGATGGAACGCCCGACTCCTCAACCTTCGAATCGGAACAGAATTTATCACTGAGACCACGATGAGTGGCAGGCGGAGGCATTCATGAAGACTCTTTTGCTCTTTTCGCTTCTCCTAAGTCTGCTGTTTCCGTTACAGAGTTCACCCACGCCGGCTGCTGGTTCGCCGATGGTCGTGACGAGTTTCAAGTGGTCACGCGCGCGGCAGAAAGTCGAAGCACCTCCGGTCGAAGGAAATGCCCCGGCGCGCGCAATGATTCCGCAGAACCGAAACTTCGCGCGCAATGCGCGAGCCAACGATCCGGCGGGGAGTCAGAGACCCGAACGCCGACACAATCGACGGCCGCAGCGCCGCACTCGAAAAATCCGTCGCCGAATCGAGAGCGCCAAAAACAAAGACCATGGACGGCTTTGCCTATCGCATCAAGGTGCAGAACGTTTACACCAAAGAAGTTGAGGCCGTGTTCTGGGAGTATCAATTTCATCGATCCGGCAAATCCAGACTTGCTTGCGCGCCGGCAGTTTCTCTGCGGGGTTAATATCGCGGCAGGAAAAGGCAAGGAGCTTGAAGGGTTTAGTCTTTCCGGTCCGAGCGACGTCGTGAACGTGAAAACGTTGGCGGACAACGGCGCCAATCCTCTCAAAGAGAACGTGGTGATCAATCGCATCGAATACACGGACGGAGCGATGTGGCAGCGGAAGGCGTGGAATCTGGACGGAGGTGAAGGCCAGCTACGAGCGCGTGCTCCGCGAACCATGGATGCCGGGTATGTGTAAGGCGCTCTAGTGTTTTTAACGCATGGTAGTACCGGCGGAAAACTATAAGCCAAGAGTCCTCATCATCGACGATGAAGAGCAGATCGGAACCTGCTGATCGACGTCCTCGGCACCCTCTATGATTGTTCCGACGCAGGTTCCGCGGAAGAAGCACTCGCCGCGCTTTCGCAGGACACCTTTGACCTCGTAATCAGCGACATCGACATGGGCGGAATGAGCGGGCTCGAACTGGTGCCGCGCGTTCATTCCCTCTCGCCCGACACTGTCGTCGTGATGGTCAGCGGCAATCAGGACATCGAGTTTGCCATCGAAGCGCTACGTGTCGGCGCTTTTGACTACATCACCAAGCCCATCGACCTGCGTCACGTTGAAGCTTCAGTCGAACGCGCGCTCAATCACTGCACCCTGCTCAAGGAGAAGAGACGTTACAAAGAACAGCTCGAGATTTTGCTGCAAGAGCGAACGGCTCAGGTCGACTGGCTTGCGTATTACGATACCGTCACCCAACTCCCTAACCGCGCCCTCTTTGAAGATCGTCTGAAACAGGCTGTGGGAATTGCGAAAGCGGCGGCCCATTCCCTCGGAGTCCTGTTTATCTCGCTCGATCAATTTAAGAAAGTGAACGACTCGCTGGGCCATGGACCGGGCGACATGCTGCTGCGTGAGTTTGCCGAGCGTTTGAAGAGTTGCATCAGCAAGTCAGACACGGTGGCGAGGTTTGGCAGTGATGAGTTTGCCCTGCTGCAAAGTCGAATCGACGGCACGAAGGATGTGATTGAAACGATCGCGTCGTTGTCGCAGGTGCTGAAGTTCCCGTTCGATCTTCCGGGTCACGAGCTGTTCGCAACGGCGAGTGTCGGCATTAGTTTATTTCCACTCGACGGCGAAGATTCCCAGACGCTGTTGAAGAATGCGGGCGCCGCGCTCTACAAAGCGAAGAAATCGGGTGGCGCCAATTACCAGTTCTACACCGCGGATATGCACGAGCTCGCGACGCGGCGTCTCGCGCTCGAGACCAATCTCCGGCGCGCGATTCAGAACCAGGAGTTTCTGCTTCACTATCAGCCGCGGGTTTCAGTTGACTCCCTCTCGATCACCGGAGTTGAAGCTCTCGTGCGCTGGCAGCATCCGCAACTCGGCCTCGTATCGCCGTCGGACTTTATTCCACTTGCCGAAGACACTGGTCTGATAGTTCCGATTGGCGAGTGGGTGATGCGCGAGGCTTGTCTTCAGGGACGGCGCTGGCAGGACGAGGGATTTGCGCCGATCCAGATCGCAGTGAATATTTCAGGCCGTCAATTTCACGATCGCGATCTGTCGCAAACGGTGATCCGGATTCTGGAAGAAACGGGTCTGTCGCCAAAGTATCTGGATCTGGAGTTGACGGAAAGTTCCATCATGCAGAGCGCAGAGTTTGCGTCGGAAATGTTGATCCGGCTGAAGAGCATGGGGATCAATATCTCGATTGATGATTTTGGCACCGGCTTCTCTTCGCTGGCTTCACTCAAGCGTTTGCCGATCGACGCTTTGAAGATCGATCGATCGTTTGTGAGAGACGCTACGAGTGACCCCGACGATGCGGCCCTTGTGATGGCCATCATCACGCTTGCGCATAACCTGCGCTTGAGAGTTGTTGCCGAAGGCGTGGAGACTGAGGACCAATTGCGGTTTCTGCAGTTGCTCCGGTGCGACGAGATCCAGGGTTATTTTTTCAGTAGACCCTTACCCGCGGACACACTCGCCTCATTATTCGACTCGCACGCCGGCAGTTTCCAGCACCTGGAACAACCCTGATTTTTAACTATTTTGTGATTTATGTGCTTCTTTGTGGCTACTGATGGCGAAACTCGAACCTCGCCACGTCCGACTCACCCAGAATCACCACGTCGCCCGCGTTCAACGGAGTTTCAGTCACACGCGCCGATCTTCGGATCGTTAATAAACGTGCCGTTGCGCGAATTCTGATCCGCGATCACTACGCGGCCATCCTTCACGCCGATCCACAAGTGCCGTTTCGAAATCCTCGGATCGCCGATGACGATCTGCGACGAGCCGCCATCACGTCCGATGAAGTCGCCGTCAGGCTTGATCTGAAATTCCTGTCCCGAGAGTGGTCCCGACACAAACGTGATCGATCCGTAGTTCGGTTTGAATGGATCGCCATCCTCAGTGATAGCGATCGTTCGCGACAGATCAACTGTCATTCCCTGGTCGCCGGCGATCACAGGCGCTGGGGGCGAAGATCGGTGCTGGCGGGCCGGAGCCGGGCTCGGCGCCGGTGCAGGTAAAGGCCGCCGGTGCCGGAGCAGGTGTGGGAATGCCTTCCCGCCGTCCGAAGATGGCCCCATCGCCTTTGCCTTGCGACGTTTTCGCGCGATCAGGAATCACGACCAGAATAATGATCAGCAGCAACACGAGCAGGAACAGAACAGCCGCGATCACGCCGACAATCCAGAGCGGGAAACTCGATTTCTCTTTTCCTTCAGCCTTTGCCTGCTGGCTGCTTTGCACCAGCCGATCGACTTCGGAGTGTTGCGGAAAGAGTCTCTTTACTTCTTCAAACTTCGGAATCGCCGAGGAGTAGTACTGGTTCCAGTAATGATCCAGCCCCTCGCGGAACAGCAGTGTCGGTCGGACCTTCCATCGTTGGTGGCGCCGGCGCTCTTCACGTATTCCATCACGGTGTTGGAAGGAACGATGAAAGAGAAGCCCGACACTTCCTGGCCGTTCACCGTGTCGCCGCGGAAGGTGAGCAGACCGATCACTTCGTTTGCGTCGTTCAAAACTGGTCCACCGGAGTTGCCGTGCGTCGCGGGCGTGCTTGTTTGCAGAATCGGAGCGCCGCTCGTCGCTTGTTTGCGCGCGGAGATCTTGCCGTCGTTGATGGTCGCTTCAAGCGCCGACTTGCTGCTGAGCAGGCCGGAGTTGAAAGTGTCTGCGGCGCCGGGGTAACCGATGACGGTTACGTGGTCCTGAAGCTGAACTTTGTCCGAGTCGGCGAGTTTAAGAACAGGAGCATTCCTGACTTCGATCTTCACGACCGCAACGTCTTTACCCTGATCGTTGCCCTCGCCGGTCGGAGCGCCGTATTGCTTGATCTCGAAAGGGAACGCACTGCCGTCGGGAATGATTACGTGGTGGAAGAGCTGGAAGCTTTGCAGGGTGCTGTGTTGATCGAGCTGCTGGAGATCCGATTGGCTAAGCGTTCTCGGGTCGCGGTTGAGTTGTTGAGCGATCTGCTGGACCATCTGCCAGAACAGCGCTTGCTTCGCTTTTTCTTCGCCGTCTTTGGTGAACGAGACGACGTGCGCGTTGGTGGCAATGTAACCGTTGGAGCTGATGAAGAAGCCGGAGCCGAGGCCGATCGCGGAAACATTGAAGGTGCGGGCCTGGTAACCCGGCGGTTGAAGCAGGATCTGACCCGCGGCTCCATCGACGATGCGAACCACGGCGGGTTTGCTGTACATGGCAAGGCGTTCGCCGTCTGACACGGCACTCACGACGAAGGCGCGTTGCGTGGGAAGCAGTGTAGCGACGACAAAAAAAGCGCCTGTTGCAACAAAAAGCAGTCTGCGCATAAAGAAGGCTCCTTGGGGAAGATGATTAGCAGTCAAAGATGTCGGTCTCAAGTATTGAACGCCTGAAGAAGATTCAGCGGCGGCTGTCTGCCAGAAACAAGATGGGGCGCAAGGCCTCCAGCAGTGTTTGCAATAGTGTGCTTCTAAAGGAATTCCGAACGAAAGTCAATCGAAAAGCAGTGAGGACACTATCGCTGAGTTTCGCCGTATCGTTACTGAACGTCTCACGGCGAGTGCGTACTCGTAAGCTACAAGACAGCACAAGAGGCAGAACGATTTTCTTCTGTTTGTGTGACTTATGGCGCTTCTTGTAGAGCGTGTTCAGAGCTTTACATTCTGATCTGGCACGTTGCTTGCACAAGTTACGATATAGCTTTACTCATTAGGAGGATAGAAGCGTGACGAAAAAGATTTGCCTGTTGACGATACTGTCGCTTGCGGCTTTCGGCGTCGGGTGTCTTCGACTGACCAACGCAGACCGCAGACGTGCCACGTCAGTCTCAGCCCAGACAACCACATACTGCTCCCGACAATTCAGAAATAACTACCACCGTTGACGGCCGAGGGCACGCGGACCGAAACCAGAGTCTTCCGTAATAATCCACGCATTTCGAAAGTAGTTGTGACGACTGATCGCAACGGCAAGAGAACCGTGCGCGCGACTTCACTAGCGGTGAAGAGCGAGATAGTGAACAACTGACGAGAACGTGCTCGAAGCGACAGGCGAGCGATTGCCGACGCGCCGGATTCGTCGCGGACAAGACAGAGGACATAGCCGGCGAAGCTGACGACAAGGCGAAGGACGTAGGCGAGAAGACCGTCGCGGTGCCAAGACTGTTGGAAGCGCAGATGAGCAAGGCTGAAGACGTAGGTGAGAAGACTGTCGACGGCGCAAAGACAGTTGGAGACAAAGACAGTTGAGGGCGCCAGAAGCACAGTGCTGAAAAGGCGGTGAAAAAGCGGCAGATACCACTAAAGACGTTGGTGGGAAAGTCGTAGACAAAAGCAAGGACGTCGGCGAGAAGACCGTAGACACCAGCAAGGCAGTTGGCGAAAAAGCGGCAGATACCACCAAGGACGTTGGCGGGAAAGGCGTGGACAAGAGCAAGGACGTCGGCGAGAAGACCGTAGATACCAGCAAGAATGTCGGAGAGAAGACGGTCGAGGGCGCAAGACCGTGGGCAACAAGACAGTGAAAGGCGCGAAGAAGGTTGGAAGCAAGACGTGTCAGGCGCAAAGAAGGCCGGCAATGCTGTAAAGAAAGTAATTCCATAGCAGCACTCTGACTCAGCACAAAGAGATGCCACGGGCTGTCCGTGGCATTTTTATGTATTCTGTGCTTCTTGTGGCTGATGTAAGTTATACTACGCCCGGCAAGGAGGAGGACCCCTATGGCAGACACTTCGAGGTTTACGATCATTTGTCCCTGCTGCGAAGCGACACTGACGATCGACGCGCAAACCGGCGCGATCATCTCCCATGAAGAAAAGGCAAAGCCGCTCGCATCGTTTGATGAGATGGTTAAAGGACTCGACAAGCAGAAACAGATGCGCGAACAGATCTTCGCGCAGGAACTCAGCTCCATGAAAGACCGCGATCGCATTCTCGAAGAGAAGTTTCAGGAAGCAATGAAACGCGCCGACAAAGACAAAGACAAGCCCTACCGAAATCCGTTGGACATCGATTAGTAAACTCCTCAAACCGGAGAAAACTTGATGGTTCGTACTTCAATTCGCCTGATCCTTTGTCGCCTGCTCTTCTTCTTGCCACTCCAGTTAAGTGGCCTCGCGCAAGCCCGGATGCCACAACTCAAGTTTACCGACCGCACGCTGGCAAACGGCATGCGTGTGCTTGACTGCTGCCGATCGTTCGAGTCCGACTGTCGCGATACAGGTCTGGTATCACGTGGGCTCCAAAGACGATCCGCAGAATCGCAGCGGTTTTGCTCATCTCTTCGAGCACATCATGTTCAAGAGCACGAAGAACATGAAGTCGGAGATGATGGATCGGCTTACCGAAGACGTTGGTGGTTTCAACAACGCGTTCACTGCAGACGACGTCACTGTTTATTTCGAAGTCGTTCCGTCAAATTATCTCGAGACGTTGATCTGGGCCGAAGCTGATCGACTTTCCGGTCTGAATGTTGACGATGCAAATTTCAAGTCTGAACGCGACGTGGTGAAGGAAGAGTTTCGGCAGGGTGTGCTGGCGCCGCCGTACGGCCGCTTCGAGTACCTGCTTCAACAGAAGTCGTTTCTAGAACATCCGTACAAACGTCCGGGGATCGGCAGCATCGAGGATCTCGACGCTGCATCGCTCAAAGACGTGCAGGAGTTTCAGTCAACTTACTACCGTCCGGACAATGCGACGCTCGTCGTAGTCGGCGATTTCGATCCAGCGCAACTCGATGCGTGGGTTGATAAGTATTTTGGCTCCAATCGCAAAACCTGATAAGCCCCTTCCGCGTGTGCAGGTAAAAGAGCCGCCGCGTAAGAGCGAGATGCGTTTTACCGAATATGGCCGCAACGATCTTCCCGCTGTCGGCTTGACATTTCTGACGCCGCGGCAGGCCGATGCGGATTCGGACGCACTGCGCGTGGCCGATGTGATTCTTTCCGGAGGTGAATCGTCGCGACTTTACAACTCGCTGGTTTACAACCAGCAGATAGCGGTCGAGATTAACTCCAGCGCCGACGCTCGTGAAGATGCGAGTCTCTTCCTGCTGACCGCGGTCTTGTCGGAAGGAAAGAAAGTTGAGGACGCTGAAAAGTCGTTGCTGGCTGAGATCAAGAAGCTGCAGGACGCGCCTGTCTCTGCGGCCGAGTTGGAGAAGGCGAAGAACCAGATCATCACTGAGCAATTGCGGCAGCGTGAAACCAGCAACGGAAAGGCGCTCGCGCTCGGAGAAGCTGCCGTGCTCCTGGGCGATCCTGCTCGAGTGAATACCGATCTCGCACGGTTACAGGCTGTTACCGCCGCTGACATTCAACGCGTGATGAAAAAATACTTCACGGATACAAATCGTATGGTCTTGTACTATCTGCCGGAAGCTTCGAAGCAGCAAAGGAGGGCCAGTAAAATGTTGAGATTACTCGGTAGCCTTCCTGCTTTGATGTTGATGTTTTCACCCCTCCTTGTTACTGCGCAAACTCCGCAGGCAACACCGCCGCCACCGGCTGCACCGCGTTCTGGAGCATTTCCCAAACCTGTCGGAGCAAACTCTGCCGAATGGTTTGCGTGTGATCGTCATCGAGCGAAGGGAGTCTCCACTCGTCTCGATGCAGTTGCTCGATGAAAAATGGCGGTGAAGTTGATCCGCCTGAGTTGGCCGGTCTCGCGGACATGACGGCGAACCTGCTTACCAAGGGAACTCAAACCCGCGACGCCGCCCGTATTGCCGAAGAGATCGAAAGCCTCGGCGGATCTCTCGATTCGGGTGCGCGTTGGGATGCTTCCTTTGCAAACGTCGGCGTGATGTCGTCGAAGATGTCGCAGGCGATGGAAATTCTCGCCGACGTCGTGCGGCGTCCGACGTTCAAGAGTGAAGAAGTGGAACGTCTGCGACAACAGTATCTCGACAGCGTAACACTCGCGCTCGGCGATCCCGGATCGATCGCGCGTTTCGTTGCGGCGCGTGTCGTGTTTGGCGACAGTCCGTACGGCCATCCTGTTAGCGGCACGACGGAGTCGCTTACGCGTATCGCGGCAGCGGACATCTCCAGGATGCATTCGCGCTATTACCGTCCTGACAACGCGATTCTCGTCATCGGCGGCGACACGAGCGCCAAAGACGCTTTCGCCCTGGCCACGCGTCATTTTGGTGACTGGCAAAAACCAACGACGCCTCTCCCGGATTTAAGTGCGGCGAAGGAGAGCGGCGCGAGCAAGGCTGGTCGCGTGGTTGTAATCGATAAGCCCGACGCCGGACAGGCGGCGGTGTTTCTCGCACGCACAGGCATCAATCGCAAGGACACGGATTATTTTCGCGGCATAGTTTCGAATTCCGTTCTGAGTGGTTATTCCGGCCGGCTCAACCAGGAGATTCGCATCAAGCGAGGTTTGAGTTACGGCGCCGCCAGCCAGCTCGACGCGCGCCGTGACGTTGGTCCATTCGTGGCTTCGGCGCAGACGAAGAACGAGTCGGGTGCGGTGGTCGCGGATCTATTGTTGGGCGAGATCAGCCGTTTGTCTTCGGCGCCGCCGTCTGATGCAGAGTTGACGCCACGTAAAGCAGTGCTGATTGGAAACTTTTCCCGCAACCTCGAAACGGCCGGCGGCCTCGTGAGCCAGGTCGCGTCACTCGCGCTTCACGGCATGAGTCTCGACGAGATCAATCGTTACATCAACAATGTGCAGTCGATCACGACGGCGGACATACAGAAGTTTGCCGGCACGCGATTGGACGCCAAGACCGCAAACATCATCATCGTGGGTAACGCGAAGGCTTTTCTGCCGGAGTTACAAAAGAAATATCCGAACGTGGAAGTGATTCCGGTAGCGGAGCTCGACTTGAACACTGCGCTCCTGCGAAAGAAGCAGCCGGCGGAGTAGTTACAGGATCTGACATGATTTACAAACCAAAGTTTGCCCTTCTGCTATTTGTGTTTCTGGTGGGATGCGTCGCATCACAGGCGCAGGTACCAATCGACGGTGTTGATGCGCGTTCGAATCCCGCTGAGTTTTCGAAACAGCTTGGCAGCGCGGATGCGCTCGTGCGGCAACGGAGTGCGGAGGCGCTCGCTCGGCTTGCCGCCTCGGATCAACGCAAGCTCGTCGAAGGCTATCAGCTACAGGAGAAGAACAAAGAGGTTCGATTGGCCCTTGATTGGGCCCTTTATCGTATGGGCCGATCCGAAGCAATCTATCGAGTCGTAGATGATCTCGACTCGGGCCGCCAGGAACAGGCGATCGGTTACCTGGCAGAGTTGGAAAGTCCTGACGTGCTTTATCCGTTCCTGAAAAAGAACAACAATGCACCGCGCATCAATGCGGGTCTTTTGAAAGCGCTCGCTCGCATTGGCGACGCACAGACTCTGGAATTGATCAAACCCTTTCGCGAATCGCACCAGCCGTATGTCGCCGAAGCTGCCGAGCTCGCACACGACGAAATTGAAAAACGTCTCGGCGAGCCCGCGCCGGAAACACGTGCGCGTCCGAGGACGGTTGAAAAGCCCGCGGATCGACCATAGCAGAGAAATTTTCCCGCAAAGGCGCAGAGACGCAAAGGAAGACCTCCAGCGCCATAGGTCCGACCTTTGCGTCTTTGCGCCTTTGCGCGAGATTCTGTTAAAACACGGGCTCAATGCACGCTAGTCTTCGAACATTTCTCGATCGACTTACCAGAGAAAACGAAATCATCACCATTAAGGCCGAGGTCGATCCGTACCTCGAGCTGGCTGAGATCCATCGCCGTGTGATCGCCGAGGGTGGGCCGGCGTTGTTGTTTACACGGGTGAAGGGAAGTCCGTATCCGGTTGTAACCAACCTGTTCGGCACCGCGCGGCGTATCGATCTCGCTTTTGGACCAAAGCCCGAAGCTTTCGTGCGCGAGATGGTTGAGATTGCGGAGTCGATCCTGCCGCCGAAGCCGGCCGAGCTTTGGAAGCATCGCTCAGTCGCTTCTGATCTGTTAAAGCTCGGCTCAAAAAACACCACGAGATCGCCGGTCACGCAGGTTGCCGATCGTCCTGCAAGGTTGGACCAGTTGCCGGTATTGACCACGTGGCAGGAGGACGGTGGCCCGTTCATTACGCTGCCGCTCGTCTACACTGAACACCCGGCAACTAAAAAGCACAACGTCGGCATGTATCGAATGCAGGTCTATGACGCACGTTCGACGGGATTGCACTGGCAGATTCAGAAAGGCGGAGGATTTCATTATCACGAAGCAGAGCGTCTCGGGCAGCCGCTTCCTGTGTCCGTTTTTCTGGGTGGTCCACCGGCACTGATCCTCGCGGCGATTGCTCCCTTGCCTGAAGATGTGCCCGAGCTCGTCCTCGCCTCGCTGCTCGCCGGACAAAAACTGAAGATGACGAAAAACTCGAACGGTCATCCGTATCGACTCGTCGCCGAAGCGGAGTTCGCGCTTGTCGGGCATGTGCCGCCGCATGAACGAAGACCGGAAGGACCGTTTGGCGATCACTACGGTTACTACTCTCTGCAACACGACTATCCCGTCTTTCATGTGGACGCGGTTTTTCACCGGCGCGACGCGATCTATCCGGCAACCGTCGTCGGTAAGCCGCGGCAGGAAGACTTTTTCATCGGCGACTATCTTCAGAAATTGCTCTCGCCCTTATTTCCGCTCGTGATGCCTTCCGTCAGGGACCTTTGGACCTATGGCGAGACGGGCTTTCACTCACTTTGCGCCGCGGTCGTGCGCGAGCGTTATGGTCGTGAAGCGCTTGTTTCGGGTTTCAGGATTCTTGGGGAAGGTCAGTTGTCGTTGACAAAGTTTCTGCTGCTTACGGACACGCCACAGGATCTGAAAAACTTTCCCGCGCTGTTTGAGCACGTGCTTGAACGGTTTCGACCGGAGACTGATCTTTTTATTTTCTCCAACGTGTCGATGGACACGCTTGACTACACCAGCGGCAAGGTAAACGAAGGCAGTAAAGCGATCATGCTTGGTTTGGGCGAGCCCGTTCGCACACTTCCCCGAGAGTTTAAAGGAGAGTTGCCGAGGTATGTTTCGCGTGCTGAGGTTTTCTGTGGAGGATGTCTGGTGTTGCAGGGCGAGTCGTTTAGTGAGGATGAATCGTTGGCGGCGAGAGTCGCAAGTGATCCGGCGTTTGCGGACTGGCCGTTAGTGGTGCTGCATGACGATGCGCGTGTGGCTGAATCTTCGTCGGGTTTTTTGTGGGCCACGTGGACCAGGTTTGAGCCGGCGTCGGATATCTATGCCGCGAGTACGACGGTGCAGCGTCATCATCTTGTCTACAAGGCGCCGATCGTGATCGATGCGCGTACGAAGCCTGGGTTTCCGGATGAGCTGATTGTCCGCGACGACATCGGCGCCCTCGTCGATCGCCGCTGGAACGAATACTTCCCACGTTAATTAGCCACAAAAAGCACAGAACACAAAGAATAGAACAGGTCAGGAAGGGCGGCTTGCCCCCGCCCATCGAACAGCGGGGGCAAGCCACCCTTCCTGACTTGTTCTAATTGGAGTTGTCTGTTTGTTCTTAGGGTTCTGGCTCGAGCAGTCTGACGGTGAATATTGCGCCGCCTTCAGAGGCGTTGGCGGCGGTGAGGGTGCCACCGTGTTGCGTGATGATGCGGTGACTCAGAGCCAGCCCCACACCGTGCCCCTTCGCTTTCGTCGTAAAGAACGGAATAAAGAGTTTTTGTAACTGCGCGAGCGGAATTCCATCGCCCGTATCGCGAATCTCAATCACCGCCGCATCGCCGTCGCGCCCCGTTCGCACAAACACTACACGCTCCACCTTCTCTTCAGCGATCGCCTCCGCGGCGTTCCGGATCAAGTTAAGTAACGCAAGCCGCAGCATTCGTTCATCCGCGCGCACCACGAGCGGCTCCGGCGATTCAACCACCAGTTTCACCTTCAACTCTTCAAACACCGGCTCGAGCTCGGCAGCGCAGTCGTCTATCAACTCCGAAACCGACACCTCGTCGAGTTGCAACGGCTGTGGGCGCGCGAAGTTGAGAAACGCCGTCACCATGCTCGATAGGTTTCGCACTTCATTCAACAGCGATCCGGCGGCGACCTCCGCTTTATCGTTCAGGTCGAGACTTTGCAGCAGTTGCGCGTAACCCTGAAGCGTCGCAATCGCATTCTTGAACTCGTGCGCCAATCCGGCCGACATCTCCCCAAGACTCTCGAGGTTGTTCTTCAACGCAACCTGCTCGCGTAATTCCGTGACTTCGGTGATATCAGTCAAAAGACAAAGAGCGCCTCTTGGACCACGCTCCGGCGGCAACTCGATCGGCGCGACAGTGGCGCCGAGCCGCCGCAGCGTTCCGTTCGGACTCACAGCTTCGATCTCCGTTCGGCGATAGAGTGTTCCGTTTTGCAAACAGTCGCCGATCATTGAAGCCAGTTCCGCATGGCTGCCCAGGAGTTGTTCATACGATTCACCGAGTGCTCTGCCGTCAACTTCGAGAAGGGCGCGGCCCGGTGTGTTGATAGCCATCGACAACCCCGCACCATCGAACGCGATCAATCCTGAAGGCAGGCTGGCAACGATACGCTCACTGAACTTCTCGGCGGAGTTGGCACGTTCTCGCGCTTCGAGGCTGAGCTGTTCGAGTTCCTTTCTTTGCTCCTGCAGTTGTGCAACGACCGATTGAAACGTTTCGAGTACAAACTCAGCCTCGTCCTGCGACTTCAACATCTCGTCGGCAACTGAGGCACGCTGCGCTTCTCCCAGTAGCTGTTGATAAGGACGCAGCAGCCAGCGCAGGACAAACAGAATACAAAGCATGCTGCCAATCAGGATCGCGATGAATGAAGCCAGCAGGATTGGACCACGAGCGGCGGGCGTTTCAGGCGTGAGGGCGTAAAGCAGAATCGCAAACAGGACCGCCAACAGGAAGAGTCCCGTCAGCATAGTCAGATCCGGATTGGAAGCGATTTTTGATCATTGCCAACGGCTTTACGAAACTCGGCAAATCGCCAACAGGCAATAGGCAATCACCTGAATTGGCCCGCGTACCATTCAACCAGGGGCGCGCCGAAGAGTAACGCGGCAACAGCGCCGAGCCCGAGAAAGACGCCAAACGGCAGCAACATTTGCATATTCTTTTCGCGCTGCCGGGCCATGAGTGCAATGCCGATGATCGATCCGGTAAGAACACCAACAAAGATCGTGAGTATCGTGAGTCGCCACCCGAGATAAGCGCCGACCATAAACATCATCTTCACGTCGCCGAGACCCATCGCCTCGATGCCACGAAGTTTTTCCCACGTCCAGCCCATCAGCCAAAGCGAACCGCCGCCGATCAGCGCGCCGATGAGTGCTCCTGCAAGCGACACAACCCAGACGGGCATGTCGGCGAGGGCGCCTCCTGAAAGTGAAGGGACATCGTCGAAGTGTGGCGTTCCGGTAAGAAACGGAATAGCGATTCGAGCGACAACTGCAAACACGATCCCCGGATAAGTGATCACGTTTGGAAGAATCATGTGTTCGGCATCAATAAAAATAAGGGCCAGCAGTGCAGCCGCAAAAATCAGATCAAAAGGCAGCGCCGCGCTCAAGCCCGTGTGCCATGCAACGCCGACGAAGAGGGCCGCGGTGAGAAGTTCGACGGCCGGATAGCGAAATGAAATGTGCTCTTTGCACTCGCGGCACTTTGCGCCAAGCGCCACATAGCTGAGAACAGGAATGTTGTCGTAGAAAGAGATCGCCGCGCCACACGCAGGGCAGCGCGAGTTTGGAAAAACAATCGACTCTTCAAGCGGAACGCGATGAATGACAACGTTGAGAAAACTGCCGATGATGGCGCCGAACACTCCGGCAACGATGTACCCAAACGCTGGGGGGATCAGTGTTAAGTCAGGCATCCGTGTATCTGTGTAATCTGTGAACTATTTCTGCTGCTTCTCCCAAAGCATCAGGTGTTTCAGAAAAGCATGATGCGCCGCGAAGCTCGCAATCGTAAAGCCTGCGAAGCCGTCACGTAACCCGCCTTTCAGGATCAGGCTTCTGATAAACGCTGCTGGTCCAGCCGAAGCAACTCCAAAGATCGAAGTGCGCCGGCCCTCCTCAAACATCTGCCGAGCCGCGAGCGGCGCGTAACGTTCTCCGATCATCCGGTGATGATGAGCGGCGCCCTGCGAAGTGTAGTGAAGCAGATCGCCTGCAAGTCGTTCCACCCGCGCTCCCGGTTTCATAGTAACCGACTCGTGAATGTGCCGTTGTTTCCAGTAGCCTTTGCTCTTCTGAAAGAGCCGCAACTGGAGATCAGGATACCATCCTCCGCCGCGTATCCAGCGTTGCTGGTAGAAAGTGCGGCGGGCAACCTGAAAACCGTCGGCAAGTTCTTTGGCCGTTCGCAAAGCTTCGATGGATTGTTTGAGCTCATCCGAAACGCGCTCATCGGCGTCAAGGCTAAAAATCCACTCGTGCTTTGCCTGGTCCACCGCAAACTGCTTTTGCGCCCCAAATCCCGGCCACGCGTTTGTAATGACGCGAGCGCCACAAGCCTCGGCAATCTCAAGCGTGGCGTCGGTCGAGTTTGAGTCTACCACCACGATCTCATCGGCCCAGGCGACGGATTCGCACGCGGCCTTGATATGCGACTCTTCATTGAAAGTTATGATGGTGGCGGAGATCTTCATCGCTGAGAGTATTTTTCTCACGCAAAGGTGCAACGGCGCAAAGGCGCAAAGAAGAGTTTAACTCCGCTTTGCGCCTTTGCAGCTTTTGATTTGAAGATTTGTTACGGAGCGATCGGATTGTCGACTACGACGTTGTTTGCTCGCAGCGTCGTCGACGTCGCGCGCTGGAGGTCCGCGAGTGCCTTGTTGTAATCGGTCTCCGCTCTCAACTCGGAAGCGCGAGCATTGGCTAGTGCGTTCTCACGTTGGAACAGAAGGAACGTCGTCGAACGGCCCACCTGGTACAAACGCTGCTCACCTTCAAGCTGCAACTCGGCGTTCGTGCGCGCATCACGCGCGGAAAGAACACGCTGCCGTGCGGATTCAACCGCTTGCGCGGAGTTGCGAACGTCGACTTCGATGAGCTGTTCCTGCCCACGAGTCGAAGCCATCAACTGCTCTTTCTGGATTCTCGCGCCCGCCAGATTCGCTTCCGCTGTTTTGTTCTTGAACGGCAACTGAATCGCGACGCCGACCGTGACGTTGCGCGTGTCGCCGCTGAACAGGTTGCGAACGGTTTGTCCATAGCCGCCAATCAACGTCTGGTTAATGCTTCTCACTTCGGGCGTAATCAGGGGTGATGTCGCCACAGGAAGACCCTGAGCAGCCTGAATAGCGCGAACCTGGTCCAGTAAAAACGCATCCGGGTTCGTCAGGATATTGTTATTGATCAAAGGCACTTGAGTGCCCGGCGCTACAGTGCCGGGGACGGCTTGTCCGGCAAGACCCGTGAGCGCCAGGGTGCCGACCAAATCGATCTGGGGTTTGGTTTGGTTCCTGAAGTACGTGATATCGATGTCGTTGATGTCGTTCTGCAAACGCAGGCGACGCAATTCAGGGCGATTGTCGCGCGCGGCTTTCAGGGCATCGGGAAGACTCACCGGCGTCGTATCAAACTTCGGCGTGTCAGTGGGAGTAACTTGCGCCGACCATTCGGGATTGCTTGGTTCTTTGAAGATCAGGACCTTCAGGTTGTTTTCAGCAATCGCGACTGCCTGAACCGCACTCAACAATGCCGTTTCGCGATTAGCGAGCTCCGTTTGCACTTCAGCTCTTTCGAGTGGAGCTTTTGCGCCCGCAGCGATCTGCGCTTCGACGTTTCGCAGGCTCTCGCGCGACAGGTTCAGGTTGGCGAGTTGGTTCTGCTGATCTCGCAGGGCGAAGACCAGTTCCCAATAAGCCTGCTGTACTCGAGTGATTATCTCGATCGTGCGCTGGCGGAAGTCTGCATCTGATTGATCCAATCGCTTGCGCTGAATGCGAATATTGCGGCGATTGTTGTCGATCGAACGATCGCGCAATAGCGGTTGCGTAAACTGCATCGACAAGTTCGACGAGTAGAACGGATTTATTAAGCTGAAACTGTTGCTTGTATTTGTGTGCTGGTTGGCAAAGCTTAGAAAGTAGCTGCCACCGCCCCTGCCAAACTGCTTCTGAACCGAAGGGCTGAGTGAATACGTCGTGGTGCTGGTGGTGCCCGATTGATCGGATCCGCTCAATGAGCTCTGCTCCGGCGAGATGCGTTTGTCATACGTTGGCGTGATTGCGAATATCGGATCAAAGATTCCTTCGAGCGCTCTTAACTGAGTCTCGGCAAAACGAACGTCGTCGCGCGCGACTTCGATGTCGTTGTTGTTCTCGAGCGCGCGTTTGATTGCGTCGTTCAAAGAGAGTGGCAACGTGTCACTGCCGACGCCCAGACGCGTCAGACTCGGAACCGGCGGAAGCGGCTTCGGCTGAAACACCGGAATGTTGGGTTCGCGCAAGGGTTCCCCGGGCTCACCCGGCGGCGGTGTTGCCGAAGGCGTCTGCGTTCCCGGCGGTTGTGTCGCGGGCGTTTGGGTAGAGGGCGTTTGCGTGGTGTCGCGTGGTTGCGTGCCAGGCGCTTGTGTTCTTGGTGTTCCCGGCGGCGTCGCGGGATTTGTTTGCGGCGCTCCCGGAGGCGCGGCCGGATTTTGCGTCGGCGTTGTAGTTCCAGGGACCGGAGTCGTTCCGGGTGGACGCGTCGGATCTCCGGGCGCCGGGGTCGGTCGCGGAGTTGTTTGTGGTGTTTGTGCTAGTGCGGCGTTTGCTCCGGCGAACACGATCGATGCTAGAACCAGCGGCCTAACTACGGAACGAGATATCAAATTAAACATCAGACGAAGAGCTCCTTAAACGTGTATCCTTCCAGTCTCTAACTGCTATGGCAAGGAAGAGTCGAGGACATTCTGGCAAACCAAGGTCCACCGCATCAAGCCTTTACTACGTTACTCGCGGAAAGGCAGTTTCAAAAAATCTTCCGTGAAAGGCTCGCTTGACAGGCCGAAACGCGCCGCATAATCTTGCGTTTCATTAAGTAGAGACACTTCGGGGCTTCTCCAGGTTATAAGGAAGATCACGCTCAGGCGGAATTCTGTCCCAAATTTGCGACCCGGCTTGTCCCACAATCGAGACGAAACCATTTTACGTTCATTAACAAAAGCGCAGGAGGATTCGCTATGGCGGTGAAGGTTGGTATCAATGGGTTCGGTCGCATCGGACGAAATATTTTCGCACGGCTCTTGGTGATCCTGACATCGACTTCGTGGCCGTCAACGATCTCACTGACACCAAAACGCTTGCGCACCTCTTGAAGTATGATTCAGTGCTCGGCAATCTTGAACAACGGATTACATCGACTGAAAACAGCATCAATGTCGACGGCGACGAGTTTCGCGTCTTCTCGCAACGCGATCCCGCCGCCATCGATTGGGAATCAGTCGGCGCTGAGATCGTGATCGAGTCGACCGGATTATTCACCAAAGCCGAAGATGCTAAAAAACATCTGCACGGCAGCGTCAAGAAGGTGATTATCTCCGCGCCGGCGAAAAATGAAGACATCACGATCGTGCTTGGCGTTAACGAAGAGAATTATGACCCTGCGGCGCATAACATAATCTCCAACGCGTCCTGCACGACCAACTGTCTCGCGCCGGTGGCGAAAGTAGTTCATGAAAAATTTGGCATTCGCTCGGCGCAGATGACGACGATCCATTCATACACAAACGATCAGCAGCTTCTCGATCTGCCGCATAAAGATATGAGACGCGCGCGTGCGGCGGCGTTGTCGATGATTCCGACTTCGACCGGGGCTGCCAAGGCAGTTGCGCTTGTGCTCCCGGATTTAAAGGAAAGTTTGACGGCATTTCGGTGCGTGTGCCGACGCCGAACGTTTCGCTTGTCGACGTGGTGATGGATCTGGAGAAGGAGACGACGGCGGAGGAAGTTAATCGAGCATTCAAGGATGCGGCAAATGAGGAGTTGCGCGGCATTCTCGACTTCTGTGAAGAGCCGCTCGTTTCGGTTGATTTCAAACGCAATTCGAATTCTTCGATCGTCGATGCGGAGTATACGAAAGTGATCGGCGGCCGTCTGTTGAAAGTGCTTTCTTGGTACGACAATGAATGGGGTTATTCGTGCCGCGTTCGCGACCTGATCAAATACATTGCAAGTAAGGGATTGTAGGTTGGGTCTTAGGTCTTAGGTTTTGGATCTGGTTTTTGTTTCTGTGCTTTTTTGTGGCTAAGCTCTCTATAAAAGATCTTCCTCTTAGTGGCCAACGCGTGTTTATCCGCGTCGATTTCAACGTTCCTATAAAAGACGGGAAGGTTGATGACGAATCGCGCATTACAGCGGCGCTGCCGAGCATTCAATACGCGATCGATCAAGGCGCGCGCATCATTCTCGCCTCGCATCTTGGACGGCCGAAAGGCGAGCGTGTTGATAAATACAGTCTTCGTCCCGTTGCCGAGCACCTCTCGCAACTACTGAATCGTCCAGTCGCGTTTGCGGAAGACTGCGTCGGCGAAGCTGCTGAGTCGAAAGTAAAAGAACTCGCCGGCGGCGATGTCTTACTGCTCGAGAACCTGCGCTTTCACGCCGAGGAAGAGAAGAACGACGATAACTTCGCAAAGCAGCTAGCGAGCTTGTGTGACGTTTACGTCAACGACGCCTTTGGTACCGCGCATCGTGCGCACGCATCAACAGCCGGCATCACTCGCCACGTCTCGAAATCCGCCGCCGGACTTTTGATGGAGAAGGAACTCGAATATTTAGGAAGAGTTGTCAACGATCCGGAGCATCCGTTTGTGTCCATACTCGGCGGCGCAAAAGTTTCCGACAAGATTCCGGTTATCAATGCCTTGATCGATCGTGGTGTCGATAAGATCCTGATCGGCGGCGCGATGGCTTACACGTTTTTGAAAGCGGAAGGCTTCACGGTTGGGAAGTCACTCGTCGAAGACAGCATGATGCAGACCGCGCTCGATATTAAGAAGCGCGCTGAAGAGAAGGGAATCGAGTTTCTGCTTCCCACGGATCATCAGGTCGTCGACAGTTACGAACCGATCAAAGGGCAGAAGATCGTCGCTAAAACGATCCCGATCGAATTCACCAATATTGGTCTCGTCGGAATGGATATCGGCGTGGAAACAGTCGCGCATTTTTCTGCCGCGCTTGGTGATGCGCAAACGATCATCTGGAATGGTCCAATGGGCGTGTTCGAAGAGCCTCCATTCGATCAGGGAACGATCGGCGTCGCCAAAGCCGTCGCAGAAGCGGCGAGTCGTGGGGCGACGGTAATCGTTGGCGGCGGCGACTCCGTTTCCGCTGTCACGCGCGCGGGAGTGGCCGAACAGATCACACACATCTCAACCGGTGGCGGCGCCACGCTCGAGTTTCTCGCGGGCGACGAACTGCCCGGTGTGGCAGCCCTGAATGACAAATAGATGAGAAAACCTGTAATCGCCGGAAACTGGAAGATGTACAAGACGCTCAGCCAGGCGGTCGATACCGCACTTGCGCTGAAGCCCCTCGTCGCAAATGCAAACCACTGCGAAGTTGTAATCGCGCCTGTGTTTACGGCGATCAAGACAGTCGCGGATCGGCTCGAAGGTTCGAATGTGCGTGTGTCTGGTCAGGACTGTTCGACTGAAGTCGAAGAGGGCGCGCACACAGGTGAGGTGCTGGCGTCGATGCTGAAAGACGTTGGCGCCAGGTATGTAATTATTGGGCATTCGGAGCGCCGCCAGTTTTATGCGGAGACTGACGAGCAGGTGAATCGCAAGACGAAGGCAGGTATCGCGAGCGGCCTGACTGTAATCATGTGCGTGGGCGAAACGCTCGGTCAGAGAGAGCAGGGAAGTGCGGAAAGCGTGGTGACTCAACAATTGAACGGCGGACTCAGCGGGTTGACAGCCTCGGATCTCGACCGTATCATCTGCGCCTACGAGCCCGTCTGGGCCATCGGCACGGGACGCACAGCGACGCCGGAGCAAGCGCAGGAAATGCATGCGTTTATCCGGCGCGTTTTCGCGGAAAGGCATTCAAAACAAGCGGGCGAGGCTTTACGGATTCTCTACGGCGGTTCAGTCAAGCCTGACAACGTTGCGGGGTTGATGAGTCAGCCGGACATTGATGGCGCGCTCGTTGGTGGAGCGAGTTTGAAAGCGGAAAGTTTTGCGGAGATTGTGAATTATCGGCGGTGAACTTTGTACTTTGTGCTTTGTTCTTAGCTCTAAGACAAAGCACGTTTTTAGGAGCTTAATTTGTTAACTTATCTTCTTTACGGACTATTTATTTTATCGTGCTTTATCCTGATCGTGGTGATACTGCTGCAGCCTGGCAAGGCTGACGCCGGCGCACTTTTCACGAGTTCTTTATCGAGCACTGCTTTTGGACCACGTGGCACAGCGAGCCTACTCGCGAAGATCACGATTGGAGCAGCGGCGGCGTTCATGTTGATCGCGCTCACACTCGGCTTGCCGACCCTGACGGGATCGAGATCGGTTTTGGAGGGAGCGCCGGCGGCCGCGCCGACGGCAACACCGACTCCGGCTCCAGCGGCATCACCCGAGGCTCCGGCAGCTTCACCTGCTGCGAGTCAGTAGGTGCGACGGTACTTTTCTTCGAATCAATTCCGGCTATAATGGCCGCGACCTTTGAAAACTCACTTCATGCCGAAGTGGCGGAACTGGCAGACGCGCACGTTTGAGGGGCGTGTGAGGCAACTCGTGGGGGTTCGAGTCCCCCCTTCGGCACCAAGTCCTTTCCCTGTAACAGTTACGCGAAGCATTCCACAATGTACATTAACCTCTGATTTGAGTCAACAACTAGTTATCACTCAGCGTGGAATGGATGCCGACTGTGGGACTCGGACTGAGATAACCAACCACCCTCTCACGAACCTTCACCCAACTGTTGGAAGCATCGCAGCCCAAATTTAACTTGCTAAACACGCTCCTTCCCCCACGTCGAAACGGTTTGTTCCGTACGATCGATAACAGCGCGATCGAGGTAAATGCAGTGACAATGATTTGGATGAACGGGCCCGCGAAGATGTGGAACGGAGAGGCTCCGCGGTTTCGCAGCTGGAGAGTGTCTAGATGCAAGATGGCGGCACTGTGATCTCTGGCAGGGAAAGACGGTGCTTCGCCGTCCCAGTGATGATTGACAGGTCTGCTTTCGAACCTTTCACAGCCCACGATATTGGGACATGCTGCACATGCCTAAAGCCAATCGGTGGGTTCACGCCATCAATCGCGACAGGGAACAAAATACCGCGGTCCAAACCAACCTGCGCTTCCTGTTGAACCCAGGGTGAAACTATTGAGTTGGTGGACCATAGGACCAGAATCAGTCGAGATGATTCAAGATGTCGGCTAATTTCCGACCGCCAGTCATCGCCGCCCAATATAGAGGTGTCGATAAACACCTTTAGGCCTTGGCTGTTCAGCGTGCGCTCCACCGCCTTAGCGATGTGTAAATCGTCACGCGAGTAGGAAATAAACACATCGTTTGGACGGGAAGAAGTGACGGCAACTTTAGCTAAATCACGAGATCCCCATCGATCCGGGATGCGTGCCATTATCTCCTGATCGGATGCCTTACAGAACGTATTCTGTGTAGCTTCAGCAATGGACACGATAAACAGGACTGCGCACGCAACTCCAAACGGTTCCGCGATACCGGTGAGTTTGCACAGCCAGACACCGAGAGCAGCAGCAGCTCCCTTTGCTGAGGTCGGTTTGCAAAGGATCTCGCGAATCTCTTTGGAATACCGTGCCATAAGTTTGCGAATAAAACCGCGGGGATCGCCCCCGTGACCCAGTTCTACGTCGAGAACATTCTTGCCGTTGGCCGCCGCGAAGTGATACCCACCAGATGGATCGAAAGTCTCTCCCGTTAAGAAGAAGCGAAGCGGGACAGCAACTGTCCAGTTGTCAAATACCATTAAGTTCCGGTCGGCTCCCGCCAAAGTACTTTCTACGATCTGCTGAGAGGGCTCTGAGACCTGGGTCAGGGCTTCTCTCGCGTAATCCATGAACTCGTCGTCAAATGCAAACGCGGACTGTACCATAGCGCTCCTCCTTTAACAGTGTCGCGGAAGCGATTGGATTGGACAGGGTTGATTCACTTAACATGAAAACGAACCCCAATGATTCGTGCAACTAAGTTTCATTTTGCACATTTCGTACGTTCTGATAAAGTACCGGCGCTCTGCCTCATCTCCGACAAAGGAGTCTCCCACTTTTCATGAACTTAGCACGCAATCTATAAGTAAATGAGTGAAGTCTCTAAGGAGTATTTCTGCCAGGAATACCTGAAGGCGCTAGAACAAGATAGCGCTGCAATCTTTGCGGGTGCTGGGCTCTCAGCACCTTCCGGTTTCGTCAACTGGAAAGAACTAATGCGTGATATCGCGGATGAATTGGGGTTGTCAGTGGACGATGAATCCGATCTGATATCAATAGCCCAGTTCCATGTGAATAAATTTGGTAGCAGAGCCAAGCTAAACAGTTCGCTAATAGACGAATTTACCAAGGAAGCAAGAGTTTGGCGATAGCCATAAACTTATCGCCGAACTTCCTATTGACACTGTTTGGACTACTAACTATGACACCCTTCTTGAAGATGCCTTCGGGAGTGCAGGTAAGCGAGTTGACAAAAAGACCACGAAGGCCAACCTTGCGCAGACGAAACTCAATCGGGATGTGGTCGTCTACAAAATGCATGGCGATATCGACCAGCCTCAGGATGCCGTGCTCACCAAAGACGATTACGAAAATTACAATGAGACAAGGGGGCTGTTTGCCACGAAACTACAAGGAGATTCGATCTCGAGAACTTTCTTGTTTCTTGGCTTCAGTTTCACAGACCCGATATTTGATACATTTTAAGCCGGATACGAGTTCTGATTGGTCAAGAAAATCAGCGCCAGCACTTTTGCGTCATGCGCAGGATCAGGAAGCCACGACCAGCTCGAGGAAAAGCGCTAGCTCGTTATGAGTACGACAAAACCAAACAAGACTTGCGGATTGCTGATCTCAAACGGTTCGGTATCCAAAGCGTGATGATTGAGGATTACGGTGAAATCACCGACATTTTGCGAGCCTTACATCGGGACGTCTACCGTCGCTCTATCTTCCTATCAGGTAGCGCCCACGAATATGATCCGCTTGGAAGAGGTCGCATTGATCGCCTCTCACATGAGCTGGGACGCGAAATTATTAGACGGGGCTATAACTTAGTTTCGGGGTTTGGATTGGGTATAGGCGGCACCGCTGTCTTAGGTGCGCTGGAAGAATTATACGCTAAAGATTTAAGCATCAGCGCTAATAATCGGACCGTGATACGTCCCTTCCCACAAGCGACTCCAAATAGCACCACTAGGGCGGCGCTGTGGCAGCGGTATCGAGAGGACATGATTTCTAGGTCTGGTTTTGTAATCTTCGTTAGCGGAAACAAGCTAGACGAGACTTCTCGCCAGACGGTAATCGCGGATGGTGTTTTGAACGAATGGAAAATCACTAAGCAATCCGGCAAGTACCCCATTCCTATCGGCGCAAGTGGGCACGCAGCACGACAGATTTGGGAACAGGTTAATGTGTCTCTAAGCAGCTTTTTCCCCAAAGGCGGTGTGCAAGGGCATTTCAAAATCTTAGGCGATGAGAGGAGCTCAAATGAAGAGCTTATCGAGGCAGTCTTTGGAATCATAAAACGAATAACCAAGTAACACGAAATGTTTAAGGAGCTATTAGTATGAGAAACGTGTTCTTTAGTTTTCACTATCAACGAGACGTCTGGCGCGCAAATGTTTTGTTCGAAACAGCGGCGTTGTTATAGGTGAGTCAGCGGCCGGTTTTAGAGATGCCTCTTTATGGGAGGAGGCAAAGAGGAAAGGCGAGAAAGCAATCAAGTCCCTGATTGACGAAGGTCTCAAGGGTACAAGCGTTACCGTAGTTTTGATCGGAGCGGAAACAGCGAATCGTACTTACGTTACTTATGAAATTGACAAGAGCATTGAGCACCGAAATGGTTTGTTAGGACTTCGAATCCATAACATCAAGGATCAAAACGGAAACACTGATCTTATTGGCGCCATCCCCTACAAACTAACCGCAGGTGGTTATCCAACGTACACTTGGACCAACTCAACGGATTTCGCTAAATGCGTTGAGGCAGCATACAACTCCGCTCAGTTGAAACCGCATGGCTGGTAACGAAGTAGGTAAAAACGGGAACGGATGAAGTTCTGTAAGAACGAATTTAGACAAGGGCTTATGCACCACGCCTAGCATCCTGGAAGTTGTCGCGCCTCTCACGTCGTTGATGTGTATTTCGACAGCAGGCACATCAGTATGTTAGATACTACTGACTCTGCCTCGATGTGTCGCGCCGATCTCTAAACCTCGATGACTATCCTCGGCTTTCATTAATAGTGTTAGACACTTGGAACTCGGCAATTTGGGAGTTGTGTTGTAACTCAAAAGTTCGAACAAGAGATTAAGAATGCAGGGGTTCTATTCAGACCATGTTCGAGTTAAGACTACCTAAAGAGTAACTGCTGTTCTGGGAGGCGCAGAGAATGATGAATGAAAACGAAACCTCACTTCCTGCCGGGTTCTCACTCAGGCACCGCTTGAAACCGCCTCCAAGTGGAGTCCAGTCTTTTGCGTGGTCGCCGGACGGTCGCGTGCTTGCGTCCTTATCAAAAGGCGGTACGGTTCAGTTTTGGGATGCGGATACTGGCCAAAACATCCGTTCATACGAAGGTCATTCGAAGCGAACAATTGCACTTGCATGGGCAAACCAGGGCGACACCGTAGCCATTGGTGTTGAAAACCTTGTGACATTAAGAGACGTAGGGAGCGGAAGACTTTATCGCTCTTTTAAGAGCAGCTTTTCTCGGATAACCGCCCTTGCTTGGTCTCCTGACGACAAAATTCTGGCGGTGGGATACATGGATGGCAGCATACAGCTTTGGAGTCCATCTGGTGCACCTATTTGGGATTCATCCCGTGATGATTCTTTAAGAGGGCACACTGATCGCATCACAAAATTGTTTTGGTTTAGCAATGGGTGTCAGTTTGTATCCAGCTCGCACGACGGAACAATCAAGGTTTGGATACCTGAGCTTCGCAGAATTTCGTTATCACTTGAGGAAGAGTCTGGCATTAATAGCATTGCGCTGGCACCGAACCGTGAGATTCTAGTCTCAGCGTCAAATGCGCGAACAATCAGACTTTGGGATTTGAATACAGGAAGAGACCTCAGCGTCATTGAGGGGCATACGGATCTGGTCAAAGATCTATGCTACTCGCCGGACGGCAGTATTCTTGCGTCCATTTCACAAGATAACAGTGTTAGGTTCTGGCGATGTGAAGATTGGACCATGGTAGCTCTGATTCGTGCTACCCAAGTGGCGAGCACGTCACATGGCCTTGCGTTTCATCCAAAATCTTCATCGATTGCCATACTGGACAAAAAGGATTTAGTAATTCAGATATTGGATTTGGATGCAGCGGGTTTACTTAACTCGTCAACTTCGGAAAGTGTTCAGTACACGACAGCTAAGATTGTTCTAAGTTGGTGACAGTGGTGTTGGTAAGACGGGCATTGGTTGGCGCTTAGCCCATGGTGCGTTCAAAGAGCACTCATCGACCCATGGACAACAGTTTTGGGTTATTGATGCATTTAGCGCCACGAGGTCAGATGACACGCAGTGCGAAGCCGTATTATGGGATTTCGCTGGGCAACCAGATTACAGACTCCTACACAGCTTGTTTCTTGATGACGTCGATTTAGCTTTGGTCGTGTTCGATCCAACGCACCGACAAGATCCACTTAAAGGCGTTGAGTTTTGGTTAAAGCAATTGTTCTATAAAACAGGGCATTCTTGTCATGTAATTCTAGTTGGGGCAAGGATTGATCGCGGCTCCCTGACTCTGACCACGGAAGAAATGGAGAAATTCTGTATAGCACAGCAGGTCCTTGGAGGTCATATTCTAACCAGTGCTCGTTCTGGTGAGGGAATCGAAGAACTAATGGAGCGAGTGAAGGCTAGCATTCCGTGGGACAGAATGGCTGCAACTATCACGACGTCTACTTTCAAGCGCATTAAGGAGTATGTTCTGAACCTCAAAGAAGGGGTGAAGCGAGGGAGCATTCTCGTTACCCCCAGCGAGCTGAGACGTCAGCTAACAGAACAAGATTCTCATTGGGAGTTCTCGGATGCGGAAATGATGACAGCAGTGAAGCTCTTAGCAAACCACGGATACGTAATGTTGCTCCATGGATTATTGGGCGAGGAATCCATTCTCCTTACCCCTGATCTGCTTACCAACTTGGCTTCATCTTTCCTTTTGGAGGCGCGAAGAAATCCTAAAGGCCTCGGCGTTCTTGACGAGGAGAGGGTGCTAAAAGGCGACTATCCTTTTCCGGAACTACGGGACCTCACTGAAAGAGAACAGGAAATTCTTTTGGATGCCGCTTCAATTCTTTTTCTTCAGCATCACGTTTGCTTTCGCGAAACCTTAGGGACTCAGACTTTCTTAATCTTCCCATCGTTGATCAATCAGAAGCGACCTCTTCTAGATGAGTTAGAGACACTCGAAGGCTACTCATACATAGCGACTGGCGCCGTCGAAACAGTGTATCCCGCGCTCGTCGTTTTGCTTGGCTACACAAATACCTTTACTCGAACTAACCAATGGCAGAATCAAGCGGAGTATGAAATGCACGGAGGAGAGATTTGTGGATTCAGATTGGTTCAAGAACATGAAGGCGAGGTCGAATTGGTTTTGTATTATGGTAAAGACGTTCCTCCTCACGCCTGTTTGCTATTTCAGGGTCTGTTCGAAAAGTTTCTGAGAAATCGTGATATCGTTGTTACGAAATACCCTCCGATTCTATGTCCGGAGTGCGGATACCGGCAAGAAAGATCTGTTGTCGTCAAGCGTATCCGATCACAAAAGAAGTTTATGCATTGTGACGAATGTGGCGAGAAGATATGGTTGCCATCCGAGGGCGACGAGATAACTCTTAGCCGCCGTGATCGAGCCAAACTAGAACAGGAACGAATTCTGGCGAGATTGCGAACCACCTTCGAGACAGCTCTGGTTCGTATTAAAGGTTTTATCCGAGATGCAAGCACTGAAAAAAGAAAGTTTTTCCCAACATGCTTTATAAGTTACGCTTGGGGAGATCCAGAAAATGAACGATGGGTCGCTCGATTGGCCGGCGATTTAAAGAATGCAGGGATCACCGTGCTTTTGGATCAGGTTGATAATTCGAAATTAGGCTCAAACGTCAGTAGGTTCATTTCGGAGATTGAGAAGAGTGACTTCATCGTAGTAGTTGGAACGCCCATGTATCTGCAAAAGTATGAAGACCAAAGCTCAGGCTCCGCAAGTATCGTAGCCGCCGAAGCAGATCTCATTAACCAAAGGCTGCTGTCTACAGAAGACAAAAAACAGACTGTTATCCCTATCATACGCGAAGGAGACGAATGGAAATCACTGACCCCATTGCTACGAGGGCGGGTATTTGGTGACTTCCGTTATGAAGAATCATACTTTGCTAGCCTATTCGATTTAATTCTCACTCTATTCCGAATTCCATACGACCATACTGCGTTCAAGGATGTTCGTGAAGTAGTTCGTTCCAATACTCTATTGTTAACCGAGTCCTAGTTGATCGGAAGAGATCCTCAACGTGTCAGGACTATTCAACGAGAACAACTCTTAGCTGACTGTCCAATGGAAGGTTCAGCCCTCCGTCATGAGCCTAGCTTGCTTTCTGAAAGAGAGTCATTGATCATCTCAATCATTAGTTCAGGAAACACTGACTCCACATAGTTCTGGGCGGCATTGATCGTTGGCCATAGCCTATCGCCCTTCGTTCCACTGTGCAGTGCAACCCAATGAGTAGGAAAGTATCTGGTCAACATGCCCAAGAAGTACGCAAGCATGTAGGTGATCGCCATTTGAGATAACCTAGCGTCGTTGTGTAGTGGCTTGACTATGAAGAGATTGGGAATCGAACCGAACATCTTGTTCACGTATGTGTGCATGAACTGAGGAATTGACGCTTCAAAAGTCTTACTATCGCATTTGATCTGTGCTTGCTCGCCTTGAAGATTAACTTTGTATCCAAGATCAACATATGAAGCTTGAAATCCCGCGAACTGGTTCGAGCCAGTGGTCGCTGAGAAACCTCCTTCGTCTGTGTAGGATATGTCGTTGACATAAGCAAGGGACGGGCTGTCTGAGACATTGGGCGGTATCCGCGATAGATCAGGAACACTGAGGAGGAGCGCTTCAAGCGAAAACTCAAGTCCCAGAGGGGGTTGTGGATAATCAAGTTTCCAGTCCGCAGCTGCAGATCTAACGTGCATGCATATTCGATTCTTTGTTTGCTTTAAGAAGTCGTCAAAAAGGCCTGCTGTTGTCCGAATCTTGAGGGTCCTAATTCTGCTGAGAGCCACTGATAGATCGCCAGAGAGCGTACCCGCCCAGTCGATAGTTTCAAGACCGTGACCACGGACAAGAGATTCCTCTCCGCTACCAGGCTTGAGAAGTAGTAGCGCGGATCGGGAAAGCGAAGCGATGCCATAGAAAGTCAGCAGCGGTCTGACCGTGTTGGCGGCATTGGCAGCGTTCTTAAAGTACTCCCGTGCCTGCTTCGCCGAAGAAGCAATTTCATTAGCGCGCCTGGTATTCAGTTCGCGGTTGCAGATCCTCACGTGCCAATACCGAACAACATCAACGCTCTCAAGACCGAGCAAATGCTGCCAGGTTTTATTGTTTAGCTGATCAACCATGCGTTTAAAGTTATCTATGTAGTCAACGGTAGAGTTGAGCGTTCCGCCAAGTAACCTACCAAACTAGCCCACTCATTGCGAGGGCATTTAAACGCGCGTTAGCTTGCCGCAGCCACCCGGACGAAGTACGCCCGAATCTCTGGTTATCGGTACCAGTATCATGGGACAGTCACAATCCCTGGAGCGACGGCACTGCTGCATGAAAGACTTGCACCGATCTCATTAACGCCTTTCAAGCAACTTCGGGCTGCTCGGGGAGTAGGGAAAACACATCGAGCGTTGGGCCAATCCGTTGAAGCGGCTTGCTTCATTAAGTGAGGAACAACTAAGGTACAACTCGGTGCGGACCATACCGGGGGTGCGGCAGGTGCAGAACACAAAACTTGCAGTTTTCCTAAGAAATCAAAAAATCCCCAGTAAAACGACAAAAACAATGTATTGCTGTTAAGCCCCCCTTCGGCACCACCTTTAATTTTAAGCTGCGTCAGTAAAAGACTTAAGGCATCGAGCGATTTTTGGTGTCACATCCGAGTCACACCAATTCCGTTTATTTCATAAAGTTCATTGGTATAAGGTCTCGTTTTCTTCTTCTCCTCCTTCCTCTTTCCCCCTGAAAAGAATCCTCGGTGATCATTAAATTAAGGTTCCACGCGGGTTGCTTCGTCCCGCTTGATCTCCTATGGATGAAACCTACGTTGGCCCTGATCGCTTCTCTGAACCCGAGTCGTGGAACATTAAGGATTTTTGCGATGCGCAGGCGATCGACGTGTTTCTTGACGTCCACTCGTACAGTGAACTAGTCCTCTACCCGTGGGCCCACGCGCCAACGGCCCTAACGACGCGCGAAGTGGAGCGGGGTTGGCCTTCGTCGACTCGCTGACATCTCGCATAACTTCAGAAGACCTTCTTACCGATCTCGAGACGGTTCGCAAGCAACTCGAGGCTTCAGCCGACAAGAGCGTCGGTGCGATCCTTGAAGAACTCGTCGGCACTCCCACCGTATTAAAGAAATCAACGAGACCGCGCCCGAAGAAGTAACGCCGCAACCACCGCCAAACTAAGCGCAGGCATTTCGACTGGGTCCGCGACGCCACACGCCAACAGCACTCGCCAGGTCACACTCGCCGAGGAGGGAGAAATAACGTTCGCCGGTTTGCGATGCGGCATTTAAAATACCTTCTGCACATAACTGTGATACCTTAAGCGTGTTCGGACTTCGTATTGCATTTGTGACTTTCAGGATCTTCGGCCGTAAGTGTTTTCAAGTCCTTTGAGACGCTCCACAATCCTTCGATAATTTTCGACAACGGAAAGCAGACCATGAAATGTCTCGTCATGGTGTTCGTCTGGCTCTTGACCGTTTCGCAGTCACATCCTTTGGGGGAATCAAACAGCCGAACTGATCCAAATTTCAGTACTGAGGTGAAATATGAAAATAGGAAATTTTAGAAAACTAGCTGCGTTAACACTCGCACTCGCTTTTCTGAGTGTTGGCAATACCAATGCCCAAACACCCAACGCATGGGGATACGGTACCGGCTATGGCACGGTGTACGGATCATACGGCTTGGCGTCAACGATGCAGAGTATGTACAACGTTGCCCGAGCGCAGTCGCAGAGGACGACCGCACGCAACGCCATGATCAAGAAGCATGGGTTGGCGGCGGTGGAAAAGGCCGAACGTGAAGCCGGATCCGGATCTTCAACCGGTACTCATCCGCACATGGTCCTGCCTCCTCCTCTCGTCGTACGAAACCACGGAGTGTATCGTCCCGATCCGTCCGTTAACACCGGCAAGGCACTGGCGGATAACCTCGGTGACACACCGGAAGAAAAAGCCCTGATAAAACAGATTTACGCAGTTACCAAAGCCGCCTACGAAAAGGAAGCGGCGGTAAAGGGTTGGCAAAATAATATCGCCGCCGGGCTGACGTTCTTCACCGTGACTACGATGACCGCATACCACAGTGCTGAGGTGCCAAGCGATGAAGCAGTCAACACGTATTACAAAGTAATGAATGTGGCCCTGGATGAGATCCCGGAATTCGGTACCGCAGCGAACAAAGATAAACAGGGCTTTAATAACATGTTGGTCGGTTTCAGCGGAATGCTGCTCGCAATCTATACGGAAGCTAAACAAAACAACGACGCCGCCGCACTTGCGACTTCCAAAAAACTCGCAGGAATGTTGATAGAGATGGTTCTAAAAACCGATCCCGAAAATCTTCGAATTGAAAACGGCCAGATCGTGATGAAGTAGAGATCACCTCAATTTACACTTCACTCGAGGCAGCTAACTGGAAGCACAATTATGAAATGTTTACTTTTGTTCGTAGCATTTTTCGTTTATGTCAACGTGTCCGCGCAGACGGCCGGCGTTATCTCCGAGCCTCAGCACATCGTCGTCGACAGCAACGATAATATTTTCGTCACGCGAAAGTACGGCCTGGTGAAGATCGCGCCCAATGGTACGGTCACCGACCTTTCAAAACAGGGTCCGGTCATCGGTGGCATGGACCGCGCCTGGCATGATCTGATCATCGATTCCAAAGACAATCTTTACGCTCATGACGGCAAGGTCATTTACAAAATAGTCGTGTCGAACGACAACATTGTCAGGCTGACGAAGTTCGCTGGACAGGATTACAGCTACAAACTCGAAGACGGGCCGATCGCGACGGCCGGTTTCAATACCATCGGACTGATGACGATCGATAAGAACGACAACATTTATTTGACCGACAGCGCCGACAAGATAAGGGATACGATCGGCACTAACTTCGTCACGGACAATTTCAATTTGAGCGACCAGGCGAGGAAACACGAGAAGAGTAACAGGAAGAGTTTCAGCGTCATTCGCAAGATCAGCTCGAACGGCGTGGTCTCAACACTCAAGACGCCCGACGGAAAATTCATCCTCGCGAATCAAATCAGCGGCATGGCGATCGACCTGCAAGGCAACATTATTTTCGGCTCCTACAGTTTTGGTCGCTTCATCGGCAAGATCGATCTCGCCAGTGGGGCGATCACGTTAGTGGCGGGTCAACCTTATAAACGCGAATGGTGTCCGGTGTACACGCAGGGCCCCATCGCAACGGCAGAGTTCGTCGAACCCGAGACAATTATCGTGAGTAAAAAAGGCGAGATCCTTTTTACTGATCAGCGCATGAACCGCGTTATCAAGATCGCCGACGGCAAGGTATCTACACTTGCGGGAGGCAACATCGTCGACCCTTGTTCGCAAAATATCGGCGGCCGATCGCAGGAAGGAAATCGCGACGGCAAAGCGCTGACTGCACTATTTCACATGCCGAAAGGCATGGCGTATGACAGCAAGGGGAATCTCTACATTGCCGATATGAGCAATCACAGTATCCGAAAGCTCTCGCCGGACGGAATGGTGAGTACATTCGCGAAATAATCGTTATGGAATTGGAGTTTGAGCTGCTCCTGGTTCAGGCGCAGTACCTCCTCTACCGTTTTCAGCAGCACGCGCTTCGGCGCAGGAATACCGCGCCGGTCGAACCATCCCTCATAGCCCTCCAACCACAGAAATCTCTTGTACGTGACAGCGGCGAAGAGTAGAATCCCGTCCACAAACCTGACTCCATCCCGCGTCAGTCCGTTACGCCTCAGATTTCCGGTCTCCCGATCCATGCGCAGTTAGATTTGTAATGTCCATAATTATGGACCAGGTACAAAAGCCCCAGCTATGACAATAAGAATAGTCCGCGGCTTAGACCGCCAGTCCAGTTATTAAAGCTTTTAACTGGCGTTTTGCTGCTTGCGCAGATTCGGCACATCCAGATTAATCGGGAGTATCCCTTATGGAGAAGAGAGTGGAGGTAATCATTGCGCACATGGAAGGAGATCTTCGGCGACAAGTGACGCTGCACGAAATAGCCCCACTTGTGAATCTTTCTCCCTCGCGGCTCCGGCATATATTCAAGGCAGACACAGGCGTTTCGCTCAAGCAATATCAGAAGCAATTGCGGATGCGGAAAGCCAAGCAACTGCTTGAAGATAGTTTTCTCAGCGTCAAGGAGATAATGATGGAGATCGGAATTTTCGATCGAAATCATTTTGCGCGAAGTTTCAGAAAAACTTTTGGAACGACCCCTACTCAGCACCGGCACACCACGGCGTTCAACCAGACGGAACGAAGCAATGCCGCAGCCGGATCATATGCCAAATAGCCAGTTCGTCCGCTTAATTTCTCTTGAAGTAGGAATATCCTTCCAATAGGCTTTTCGGCATAAACTGTTGGTGGGATCAATTCATGCCCAAGCAGTGAGGTCTTCCCAAAAAAGGGCACATTTACGTTTCTCCACCAAGAACGTAGTTGCCTGTTCAAGGTATCTCTCGAGCCATTTGGTCCAATGCGTTTTCCGTAGTGCGCTCGCGCGTCGTGAAAATGCTGTCCCCGGGATTGCGACAGCAGTCTCCGGGCCAACAACTCCAAAAGCCCGATCGATCATAGTTTCCCCGGTTCGATGTGCGGTAGCTTTGTCCAGGCCCTTCCCATTGATTTTCGGCCCACTAACTAAAATCACCCAGGCTTATCTCGTATTCCTAACCTGACAAGCAACTGCGAGGAGTGCAGCTCATGGCTGAAGCATATCCCGACAGTGTCCCTGCGCGGTATTCACACGGCGTCTCAATTGCTCCAGCGCTATGGAAGTATCTGGCGCTGCTGCTAATTGTTGTCGCAGCTGTGGCCGCGATCGATCGACCTAAACCTCCTGATGCTGCGTCACTCAATGCACCGGCCACGGAGTTCTCCTCCGCCCGCGCCATGGTCCATGTTGAAAACGTTGCGCAACGCCCACACCCGGTAGGCACCTTTGAGCACGCCGCCGTGAAAGACTATATAGTCCAACAATTGTTTGCTATCGGCCTCACTCCTGAAATCCAGGAGGCCAGCGCCGTCGCTGAAAATGGCGGCGCACCCTTTTCCGCCGGCACCGTGCGCAACATCGTCGCCGCAAAGAGGGGAACAGATGCAGGCCCGGCAGCCTTGATGCTGGTGGCCCATTACGATTCTGTGCCAGGCGCTTCAGGTGCAAGCGATAACGGCGTCGCCGTGGCCGCACTGCTGGAAACAGCGCGGGCCCTAAGTGTTGGACCACAACTAAAGAACGATGTGATCTTTCTCTTCACCGATGGCGAGGAAATTGGTTTGCTCGGCGCCAAAGTGTTCGTGACTGAACACCCGAGGGCAAAAGACGTCCGACTCGTGCTTAATTTTGAAGCCCGTGGGGTGAGTGGACCGGTCGCGCTATTTGAAACAAGCGACGGAAACCAACGGCTCATCAGCGAGTTTGCCAAAGCCGCGAATCAACCGGTTGCGAGTTCACTGTTCAGCGAACTCTACAAACTCCTGCCGAACGACACGGATCTGAGCGTTTTCAAGGCTGCGGGAATGCCGGGGTTAAATTTCGCTCTTTTTAAAGGTCTCACTCACTATCATACGCAACTCGACAGTCTCGACAACGTTGACAAGCGCAGCCTGCAACATCAGGGTAATTATGCATTACCGCTGGCCCAACAATTCGGCAACGCGGATCTATCAAAACAATCGGACAGAAATGCCGTCTACTTCGATCTACTGGGAATCTGGTTGCTGCATTATTCGGTCGCGTGGGTAGTCCCGTTGATTATTTTGACGGCCCTGTTGTATGCAGGCGTAACGATCATCGGCCTTCTCAAAGGCAGGTTGACGTTGACCGGCATTGCTCTCGGTTTCCTTTTCCTGCTGCTGGCGATGCTGACCGCGCCCATTGCCGTCGGAGTTGCCTGGTTAGTCATGAGCACAATCCAGCCTGACTACAGAGCAATGCTGCAAGGTCATACCTACGACACCAATGTCTACCTGATTGCGTTCGTCCTCCTGACCATAGCGATTACTTCGGCGCTTTATGCTCTGTTTCGCAAAAAGGCGACTATAGAGAATCTGCTCGTGGGTAGTCTTCTCTGGTGGGTGCTGCTTCTGCTGCTGGTAGCACCGGCTCTGCCGGGTATCAGTTATCTGCTAACGTGGCCGTTGCTGTTTATGCTGGCTGTCTTAGCTGTGATGATGAACTCCAGGCAGACAGATCCTATCCCTGCATGGAACCTGCCGTTGTTCTCTTTGGGTGCGATTCCCGGAGTGCTCATAATTGTGCCGGCGGTGCATACAACTCTGCTGGCACTGCCGGTTGGCATGGCCGGACCGGTTATGGTGCTGGTGGTTTTGTTGCTCGCACTACTGTTGCCGGTGATCGGTCTTGCAGCTCGGCGCGGACGATTGGTTCCGGTGGTGGCCTTCCTGCTGACTCTCGTTTTTATGTTGGTTGCGCTCGTCACTTCCAGCTTCGATAGGCAGCAACGAAAACCTACCAACCTTTTCTACGCTTTGAATGCTGATACCGGAAAGTCGTTATGGGTCAGTTCCGACGAGCGCGCGAACGAGTGGACGGCGCAATTCTTAACCTTACCCACAGAGACAGGCAAACTGGGGGATTTCTTTCCGCTGAGCTCGAGGTCGTACACCAAGAGTGCAGCTCCGCCCATAGAAGTGTTGCCGCCAGACGTAAGCGTGCTTGACGATCGCTCGGAGAGTGGCGTTCGCAGCCTGCTGCTGCGGTTTCGATCGGCGCGGCAGGCGCCGTTTATGTCGATACAACTCGCTTCAGCGACTAAGATCCTGGGAGCTGCGGTAAACGGAAAGCAAATCAGTTCGGACACCAGGACTGCTGCCAATGATGCCACGGAGCGATGGGGCTTTCGCTATTTTGGTGTTCCGAGTAACGGTATCGAATTACTCCTGCGGATTGCTCCAGGAGTCCCGCTTACGTTGAGAGTCGTGGACCAAACCTACGCGCTGCCGGACGTCTTGGTTGGACCAGCAAGAGCGCGTCCGGATTACATGATGGCCACGCCATTTCCCTATAGTCCCTACAACGATTCCACGCTGGTGAGCAAGTCGTTCTCCTTTTAACTGCCCCGAGCAGCCTTGCCTCAAATGATCCGCGCCAAAGTGATGATTGCAGACGATAGTCTAAGCAGAGCTTCGCAACATGCGACTGCGCACAAGGCGATCTCGCCAGGCACTCTGATCGAGTTGCTCCGCCAACGGGCGCTTGAAAAGCCCGCCGGAGCAGATTTCGTTTTCCTGACCGACGGAGAAAACCAGGAGATCGCGCTGAGCTACAAGGAACTGGACCAACGGGCGAAAATCATTGCCACCTGGTTGGAGCCGCTTGTAAAACCAGGAGAGCGTGTATTGTTAATCTATCCGCCTGGGCTTGAGTATTTGTGCGCCTTTTTCGGTTGCCTATATTCAGGGGCCATTGCCGTGCCGGCTTATCCGCCAAGCCGGCATCGAGGCGCGGCCAGACTCGAATCAATCGTTGCGGATGCAACGCCTTCAGTAGCTCTGACGACCCAACCCATTCTCGCAAGGATACTCACATCGTCTCCGCCGAGCGATCGACTTGTCAGCATGCACTGGGGGGCGACCGATACGTTTGACCGGACGGTTGATCCAGACTGGAAACAGCTCGGCATCAGCGAGGATGATCTGGCTTTTCTGCAATACACCTCCGGTTCCACAGGCGTGCCCAAAGGCGTCATGCTCACGCACAGGAATCTTTTGCATAACGCGGCATTGGTCCATGAAGCATGCAAACACACGACGACAGAAAGATACGTCTCATGGTTGCCGACGTTTCATGACATGGGTTTTATGGCAGGCATCCTCCAACCCCTCTACGGTGGGTTTCCCGTGACGTTAATGTCGCCAGCCTCCTTTTTGCAGTCTCCGTTGCTCTGGCTTCAAGCTATCTCGCGCTACAAGGCGACCACGAGTGGTGGGCCAAACTTTGCTTACGACCTGTGCGTGCGAAAGATACGCGAGGAAGAGCGCGACCAACTCGATCTCAGTAGCTGGACCGTGGCGTTCAATGGCGCGGAGCCGATTCGCTGGGATACGCTGCAACGGTTCAGCTCGACTTTCGCCTCATGTGGTTTCAGGACCGGGTCGTTCTACCCGTGCTATGGACTTGCCGAAGCCACTCTGATGGTTTCAGGCGACCAGAAGGCGGCGGTCCCTATCACCAGAAAGATCAGCGCCAGGGCACTGGAACAGAATCGAATTGTGGACCATGGCGACCCGGATGACGATCACCGAATACTGGTGAGCTGCGGCCGCACGAGACTCGACCAGATCCTGGCTGTGGTGAACCCGGATACGCTGGATCAATGCGCAGTTGGCGAGGTCGGGGAGATCTGCGTCAGTGGGTCAAGCGTCGCCAGCGGCTACTTCAATCGTCCCGTGGAAACGGCAGAGGTTTTTGGTTTGCGCTTGCCAAAACTGGCAGACCAGCCATTTTTGCGCACGGGAGATCTCGGTTTCATTGAGGATGGCGAACTGTTCATCACGGGCCGGCTCAAAGACCTCATCATCATTCGCGGGCGCAACCACTATCCACATGACCTGGAGCTCACGGCCGAGCAATGTGATGAGGCGCTCCGGCCGGGTTGCGGAGCTGCGTTTTCCGTCGAAGTTGAAAGAGAAGAGCGTCTGATCATAGTGCAGGAGGTTGACCAGCGAAAGCAGCCGGACCTGGAGACGTTAATTGCGGACATTCGTCGAGCAATAGCAGAAGAACATGAGATTGACGTACATGCGGTTGTCTTAATCCAGTCGGGCAGCATTGCCAAGACCACCAGCGGCAAGATCCAGCGGCACCTCTGTCAAGCGGCTTTTTTGAATGACAGATTACAGGTGATCGCTGAATGGCGTAGAGCAACCGCCGCAACGCCGGAGTCTGAGCCAACAGCGACATCCCCTTCACTCGACGATCTCGATGCGGTCCAATCCTGGCTGCGCCACCAGCTCGCCACCCGCATCGACACGCAAGCTTCCGAGATTACACTTGATCGACCGCTTTCAGAGTATGGACTGGATTCGCTAACGGCGCTCGAACTGGCCCATGCAATTGAGACTACGCTGGGAGTTTGCTTATCTCCTGCCAGTTTTTTGAAGGAATTAAGCCTCGCGGAACTTGCCCTTGAAGCGACAACCCAAGCTAAAAGCGCCAGGCACTGCCCGATCGGCATCTCGCCTGGTGCAGAAAATGCGCCGCTGGACCAGCAACTGTCTCAGGGTCAGAAAGCCATCTGGTTCATGCAGGCGCTCGCACCTGAAAGCACCGCCTACAACATCAGTTCGGCAGTTCGCATACGATCGGAGTTGAACGTCGAGGCACTGCGACATTCATTTCAAGCGGTGCTCGCTCGACATCCGGCCCTACGCACGATTTTCAAGGTCGTACAGGGAGAACCAGTTCAACGTGTTCGAGCCAACGCGGAAGTGAATTTCAGCGTAATCGAGGCGTCGACATGGGACGATCACTATCTGAAAGAAAAACTCGAAGGAGCTGCGCAGCAGACGTTCGACTTATCAGAGGGCCCGTTGCACCGGATCACGCTTTATACACGCAGGGCCTCCGAACACACTCTGCTGGTGGTGATGCATCACATCGTGACTGACTTCTGGTCGTTGGCAGTACTAATGAACGAGGTCAGCGCTTTTTATGGTGCGGAGATTGACAACTCTCCAGTGTCGCTTCCCGAACCCCAAATAAGCTATGCAGACTACATCAAATGGCAGGCGGAGATGCTGGCCGGAGACGAAGGCCGGCGGCTCTCGGAATATTGGGAGAAGCAACTCGCCACTGCGCCGGCAATGCTGGCCCTCCCGACTGACCGGCCTCGTTCCGCGATTCAAAGATTTGCCGGAGCCTCTCAGAACTTTGAGTTGGATACGGAGCTTGTGCGCGGCTTAAAAGAGATAGCCGTGCATTCGGGTGCGACACTTTACACAACGCTGCTCGCCGCTTTCCAAACACTCCTTTACCGCTACACCGGACAGAAGGACATTGTTATTGGTTCGCCAATGGCAGGGAGAAACCGCGCGGCCCTCGCTGGACTGATCGGTTACTTCATCAATCCGGTTGCATTGCGTGCAACGTTTGATGACGACCTCACATTTGCAAGTCTGCTTCAGATGACGCGCCGGACAGTCCTGGCGGCGTTGGAGCACCATGATTATCCCTTCAACCTGCTGGTGGAGCGCCTGCGTTTGACGAGGGATCTCAGCCGGTCTCCGCTCTTTCAGGTGATGTTCGTATTTCAAAACATGGGACTAGCCGGATCGCACGACAATCTGGCTGCCTTTGCCCTGCAACAGACCGGCGCTCAGGCGAAACTCAATCATTTGTCGTTTGAATGTTTTGGCCTGGACCAGGGTATTGCCCAGTTTGATCTCACCTTGATGATGGCCGAAACAGGGAGTGGACGAGGCGCCCGCATCGAATACAACACAGACCTGTTCACCGCGAAAACGATCTCACGCCTCGTGGGCCACTTTAAGATACTGCTTCGCGCCATCGTCAGCGATCCGGAACTTCGCGTTAGTGAGTTGCCATTGCTGACACTGGAAGAGCAGCGTCAGATGTTGGTCGAATGGAATGATACGGAGTCGGCCAGCCCTGTCGATCAATGTATTCATCAACTTTTTGAACGGCAGGTGCAGTTAACTCCGGACGCAACGGCCCTGATCTTCGCAGGCGAAGAATTGAGTTATAAAGACCTGAATGCGAGAGCTAACCGGCTCGCACATCATTTGCGAAAGCTTGGTGTAGGGCCCGAGATCAGGGTCGGCATTCTGTTGCCGCGCTCAATCGAAATGATCGTTGCTCTATTCGCAGTGTTGAAGGCCGGTGGCGCATACGTCTCGCTCGATCCTGCATACCCGCCTGAGCGGCTCGCCTTTATGCTGGCCGATAGCCAGGCCCAGGTACTCATCACGCTTGAGGACGGGCCGTTAAATCTTGTCTCGGAAGCCAGTGTTGTTCGTCTTGATGCCGAGCAAACTGCTATTGAGCGCGAGAGTGTAGAGGATCCCGTCCCCCTGGCGACTTCAGAGAATCTGGCTTACGTGATCTACACATCAGGATCAACGGGCAAGCCAAAGGGAGTCGGTATCGAACACCGGAGCACAGTTGTGCTTTTTCACTGGTCAAGAGATTTCTTCGACCAACTGGATCTCGCCGGGACCCTGGCATCGACGTCTGTCTGTTTTGATCTTTCGGTATTCGAGATCTTCTTTCCACTCAGTTGCGGCGGCACGGTCATTCTTGCAGAGAACATCCTTCAACTTCCTGCGTTGCCTGCGGCCGCAAAGGTAACGCTGATCAATACCGTGCCCTCGGCCATGACCGAGCTGCTGAATCTGAAAGGCCTGCCGCCTTCCGTACGGGTGGTGAATCTCGCAGGTGAACAACTGCACGATTCGCTGGTCCAACGCCTTTACCGGTTTCAGAACGTCGTCAGGGTAGTTAACTTATATGGGCCGACTGAAGACACGACCTACTCAACCTTTGCACTGCTGAGCCGGGAAACAAGTGGGGCCGTAGCCATCGGCAGGCCGATAGCAAATACGGAAACATATTTGCTGGACGCACGAATGCAACCGGTTCCGATCGGCGTGGCCGGCGAGATTTATCTCGGCGGAGCCGGCCTGGCGCGCGGCTATTTGCAACGCGCCGATTTAACGGCCGACCACTTTGTTCCACACCCATTTGCTCGCCTCTCCGGGCAGCGTCTCTACCGCACAGGTGATCGAGCTCGATATTTGGCTGATGGCTCGATCGTGTATCTCGGGCGCGATGACCGGCAGGTCAAGCTTCGCGGGTATCGTATTGAATTAGACGAGATTGAAACGGTGCTTTGCCAGCACCAGGCAATTGATCGTGCTGTCGTGACGATCAGGGAAACGGCGGGCGACAGACGACTCGTAGCTTACGTTGTACCGGGGCAGCAGCAAACACTGGCGCCAAGTGATATTCGCAATTATCTCGAGCAGCGTCTCCCCAGCTACATGGTACCGCCGGCGATAGTGTTGATGGAGTCACTGCCGCTGACTCCCAACGAAAAGGTTGACCACCAGGCGCTGCCGGAGCCCACTGCGGGGATTGATAACCGGCGTGAGTTTGTGGCGCCGGCGAATGACATCGAGCGAACGCTTGCAGCCATCTGGATCCAGCTACTCGGCGTGGAGCGCCCAGGCACGAGCGACAACTTCTTCGAGTTAGGGGGACATTCTTTGCTGGCCGTCCGATTGATTTCGAGGATACGGGAAGTCTTTCAGCTTGAGCTCACGATCGGCGAAGTATTTATGCATCCGGCCATCGCCAGCCTAGCAGCGCACATTGAGAGCCTCACGTCGAAAGGCGTAACCGTGCCAGGGCAGACGATCAAGCCGGTATCCCGCCGGGCTTATCGAAAGACACTTTCCGTGGTGCCGAACTAAGTATGACGCGAGATATTTTTAGATTGGCTGACACCACTGTGATTGAGCCCCTTGTTAATCGATGGGCGGTTTGGTCAGACTTGATCTCTCCGGTCCCCGCCAGCCTTCACCTCGTGAACTATCAACTGAAGCTCCTCGAGTCTTATCTTGCCGATCCCGACGTTCACGTCAAGGCCAGTCAGAATCCGAAGTTCTATGGTGGCCGCTTTGTGGACGTGCCTGCATCGAGGGCCGGGGACGTCAGGGAATTACTGGAAGGAATGAAGGACAGCCAACGTGAGAGCATCAAACTCGCCGGCGCCGTGATCGACTTCGCAAACTACCTGGATCGCGAAGCCGAGGGCCAAAGTCTTCGAGCCATACTACGAGCAGCTACCGGACGCGCTTCGAGGTTACGTGGAACTGGTCTACGACTATTTCAACAATCCAATACTGCGGCTGATTGAAAGCCTGCTCTACGAAAGTCCTTACTACAAAAAGGATCTGCAATGCCTGAGTATCTTCCACCAGGAGCGCGACAACTCACGACCGTTCTTTTTGAATACTCCGCGTCTTGCCGATGATCGGCACGTGGACTGGAATGTCTCCTTCGCGGACTCGGCGGTCGATCATCTCTTTGACCTGGATCTTCACGCACAGCCACTGGGCCATATCAGGGAGTTGCTTAACTCTCACGCTCCCGAAGATTCGCAACTCCGCCAATTCTTAACCACCGCGCCCGTCAACCAAACGTCGAAATGGACCGAGCCGGCAATACGCCTGCGTTACTTCGGGCATGCCTGCGTCCTGATTGAGTGCAACGGAATCAGCATCCTGACTGATCCCTGGATAGGCGTGCAGTCAGCCAACGCCGGAGCTGAACATTTCTCCTACTCCGATCTTCCCGAGAAGATCGACTTCGCGCTCATCACCCATAGTCATCATGACCACTTTGTTCTGGAGACATTGTTGAGGTTGCGTCGTCGCATTGAGTGTTTGGTGGTCCCCCACACCTCCAGCATGTTTTACGCAGACGTCTCGCTGAAATTGCTGGCCCGGAAGCTGGGCTTCAAGTCAGTAGTCGACGTCGAGGCCCTTGACTCGATCCCGTTCCCTGACGGGGAAATCATTGCCGTACCTTTTCTCGGTGAGCACGCGGATCTGGCGCACGGAAAAATGGGGTACGTCGTGCGGGCAGGCAAAAAGCAGATCCTCTTTGCGGCAGATTCAAACTGTCTCGACGCGGATCTTTACCGGCATCTCAAACGATTGCTTGGTCGAATCAAGACAGTGTTCCTCGGAATGGAGTGTGTGGGCGCTCCACTGTCGTGGATGTATGGAACGTTTCTACCGAGTAAGCCACAACGCAGTCACGATCAGTCGAGAAGGACAAAGGGCTGCAACGCGGCCGCGGCGCTGAACCTGTTGGAAGCCCTCGAGAGCGATCGTGTTTACGTCTACGCGATGGGAAAAGAGCCGTGGCTTCAATACAGTATGGGACTGGGGCTTTCCGAGGATTCCCCTCAGATCAGGGAGGCGATCAGTTTGCTCACCCAGGCCCGCGCGCGCGGCTTCGCAGATGCCTCACGCCCTTTCTGCAAGGTTGAGACCTGTCTTTCCTAACACCTGTTTCTCCGCGGCCTCTGCGTATCTCCGCGATCTCTGCAGTTAATGGCCCGTTTCAACGCAGAGTACGTAGAGATACGCAGAGGGCCGCAGAGAAAAACGAACTGAAGAAAGTTTGAATTGGAGTAGAGATGTCCAACGTGTTGAGACTAATAGCCGAACTGTCCCCTGAAAAGCGGGAGCTGCTCGGCCGGCAACTCAGAGAGAAAAGGAAGTCGAAACCAACTGAGCGAGTCGTTACGCCGCGTGACTCGTCGAGTGAGCATGCGCCGCTCTCTTTCCAACAGGAGCGGCTCTGGTTTCTGGACCAGTATGAGTCCGGCAGTTCACTTTATAATCTCGCCGCCGCGGTTCGCTTGACTGGCCCACTCCAGCGCGCGGCGCTCGAGCACAGCTTCAACGAAGTTATCGCCAGGCACGAATCGCTTCGCACCGTATTTTCAATGAAGAATGACCGGCTGGTGCAATCTATCGATCCGGTTCAGTACGCAGAGCTGCCGTTAAGAGAGTTGAGCGGGCTGACGGCTGATCAGCAGAATGCGGAAGTACAGCGCCTGATTGAAGCTGATGCCCGCATAAGTTTTGATTTGGCTCGTGGCCCACTCGTGCGTCTCAGTTTATTGCGTCTCGCGGAAGACAAGCACATCGCGCTGCTGGCAATGCATCACATCATCTCCGATGGCTGGTCCATCGGAGTGTTCATTCGTGAGCTGGCCGCCTGCTACGAAGCCTTTGTCGAGGGACGCGGCGCGTCGTTGCCCCCACTGTCGATTCAATACCCGGATTTTGCGATCTGGCAGCGTGAGTGGCTTCAGGGTGAAGTGCTGGAGACCGAACTCGCTTACTGGAAACAGCAGCTCAGCGGAACCCTTCCGATGCTGCAACTTCCAACCGACCGCCCTCGGCCACCAGCCCAATCCCTCAACGGCGCTAAACACCCCTTTATCTTGTCTTCAAGTCTCTCGTTTGTGCTGAAGAGCTTTTGTCAGCAGGAACAAGTGACAATGTTCATGCTGCTGGTAGCGGCATTTCAGGCATTGCTTCATCGTTACAGCGGTCAGGAAGACATCGTGATCGGCACGCCCGTAGCCGGCCGCTATCCGGTCGAGACTGAACCGCTGATCGGCTACTTCGTCAACACACTCGCGTTGCGCACGACCGTTACGGGTCGATTGAGCGTCCGGCAACTCCTCGGGGCGGTTCGCGAGACGGCGATGGAAGCATTCGCACATCAGAAGTTGCCGTTTGAAAAATTAGTGGACGCCATCGACCCGGCCCGGGACCTGAGTCACACGCCGTTGCTCCAGGTGTGGTTTGTCCTGCACAACACGCCGGCGCCGAAGCTAAACCTGCGTGGGCTCGAGTTCGAATCCATTGAGGTGGATACCGGAACGGCGAAGTTTGATCTGAGCCTCTCCATAGTCGAGACACCGACCGGGTTGCGAGGAGCATGGATCTACAATACGGACCTGTTTGATCCTGAAACTGTCGTTCGCATCTCGCGACAGTTTCAATTGGTGCTCGAAAGCATTGTTAAAGATCCTGAGCGCAGCATTGCCTCACTTCCACTACTCACCCGTCCTGAGCGCGAGGCTTTGATCGCCGAATGCAGCTCGAGCAGCGTCGCACGGCCTGCGGATCTGTGTCTGCACCATCTCTTCGAGGCGCAGGTTGAACGCACCCCTGAAGCTGTCGCCATAGAGCTGGGAAGTGAGCGGCTTACGTATCGGCAACTTAATCAGCGGGCGAATCAACTGGCTAACTATCTCCAGTCGTTGAATGTCGGTCCGGAAAAGTTGGTGGGGCTTTGCATGGAGCGTTCACTGGACGTCATTGTTGGACTGCTGGCAACACTTAAAGCAGGCGGCGTCTACGTACCTCTCGATCCGCAAAATCCCGAAGAACGCCTAGCGCTCATGATGCAGGATGCGCGAGCGCCGGTCCTGCTCACACAATCGTGGCTGATCTCGGAGCTTCCGGCTTACGCGGCAGCTTCGGATATCGTCTGCCTCGATTCTGACTGGGAAAGCATTGCGCGGGAAAGTGAAGCTAATGTCGAGAGCCCGGCGCAGCCGGAGAACCTGGCCTATGTGATCTACACCTCTGGTTCGACCGGTAGACCAAAGGGAGTCTGTGTCTCGCATCGCGCGGCGGTCGATCACTGCATAACGATGCAACAGGAGTTTGGACTTACCGCGGCCGATCGGGTCCTTCAGTTCGCCTCGTTTGGTTTCGACGTTTCGCTGGAGCAGATCCTGCCAACGCTTTTCAGCGGAGCAACCCTCGTCTTGAGAGGCGCTGAACTTTGGAGCGCCGCCGACTTCCGGCAGCAGATCGAGAAGCTGAAACTGAGTGTGGTCAATCCGCCTACAGCTTACTGGCATCAACTTGCTCAGGAAATAGCCGGATGCGAAGCGGCATTTTCGTCAACACCTCTCCGGCTGATGATCGTCGGCGGAGATCTGCTGTTACACGAGCCAGTCAAGTTGTGGCAGAGTTGCTCAACGCAGGCTGCCACACTCGTCAATGCCTACGGTCCAACTGAGACAACGATTACCGCCAGCCTCTTTGTCATTCCACCAGGTTTTTGTGATGGACCAAATGGGGGCAGGATTCCTATCGGCCGAGCTCTGCCAAACAGATCCATGTTCGTTCTTGATCGCTGTCTGGAAGTTGTGCCTGTAGGCGTTCCCGGAGAGCTATGCATTGGCGGCCCATTGTTGGCGCGCGGTTATCTCAATCGTCCCGATGTGACCGCGGAGAACTTTTGCCCCGATCCGTTTAGTCAAACGCCCGGTGCGCGGCTTTACCGCACCGGAGATCAGGTGCGGTACCGGCCGGACGGCAATATTGAGTTTCTTGGACGGGTCGACGATCAGGTCAAAATCAGGGGTTATCGAATCGAGGTTGGGGGAAGTTGAAGCTGCACTTGTCGAGAACCCATACGTGTGCGAAGCGGTGGTTGTGCCACAGCCGGACGTGACCGGCGAAAAACGTCTCGTTGCGTATTTGGTTGGGGACCGGGACCAGTTGAGCAGGCTGGGCGAGTTGCGCGCTTTCCTGAAGAAAAAATTACCTGAATACATGTTACCCGCCGCCTTCGTGACGTTAGACCAGCTGCCCTTGTCGCCGAACGGAAAAGTGGACCGCGCCCGGCTGCCGGTTCCGAGTGAATCACGACCGGTGGTTGAGGCCAGCTTCGCTGCGCCCGGCACGATAGTCGAAGACGTACTGGCCCAGATGTGGGCCGGCATTCTCGGCGTCGAACGCGTGGGAGTGAACGACGATTTCTTCGATCTCGGGGGGCATTCACTTTTGGCGACACAGGTCGTTACGCGCGTGCGAGAGACTTTCCACGTTGAGTTACCCTTGCGCCGTCTATTCGAGTCACCGACGATTGGCAGCCTGGCGGAAAGTATTGAATCAGAACTACGAGCCGGACACTCACGGAAGGACTTACCGGTTCAAAAGCGCACGCGCAACGAAGGCTTACCGCTTTCCTACGCGCAACAACGCCTCTGGTATCTCAACCAACTGAACCCCGAAAGCGGTTTTTACAACTTGCTCACAATGGTTGAGTTCAGTGGGCCACTGGATGTCGCGATCCTCAAGCGGAGTTTGGATGAAGTCATCAGGCGACATGAAGTGTTGCGGACCACCTTCATAGTCGTAAACGGCGAACCCGAACAACGGATCTCGCCATCAGCTCGCGCTGCGTCGCTGTCGGTGCGGAACCTGACTACATTGGCGGAAGAGAAACAGCAAACACTCGTGGCGCAGTTTGCCCGCGAGGAATCAGCCAGGCCTTTTGACCTGCAGCATGGTCCATTGTTGCGCGCAACTCTGGTTGCCCTCGACGAGCGCCGGCATGTGCTGCTGTTGACGCTGCACCACATGGTCTGCGATGCGTGGTCGCTGGGAATCCTGTTAAGGGAGGTGGCCGCGCTCTACCAGGGTTTCGCGAGTGGCCAGCCTTCACCGCTCGACGACCTGACCATCCAGTATGCCGATTATGCGCTGTGGGAGAGGGACTGGTTGCAGGGCGAGAGGATGCAGAAGCAGCTTGACTATTGGCAGCGGCAACTATCAGGGGCTCCCGCGGTGTCGTCTTTGCCGACTGATCATTCCCGGCCCCCAACTCAAACGCACCGTGGTCAAAACATCACTTTCACTATTCCCAACGACCTGCTGGAAGAGATCAAGAATCTGAGCCGCGCGGCAGGCACTACGTTATTCATGACGCTGTTAGGCGCCTGGCAGGTTTTACTTGCGCGCTACACGGGCCAGTTCGACGTCAGCGTCGGCTCGCCTATTGCGGGCCGCAACAACAGTGAAGCCGAACAGTTGATCGGATTCTTCATCAACACGTTGGTGATGCGCACAGATCTGACTGGCGACCCGACCTTCAGAGAGGTGCTGCAGCGCGTGCGAGAAGTTTCGCTGAATGCGTACATGCATCAGGATCTGCCTTTCGAGAAGTTGGTGGAAGCGCTGCAACCAGAGCGGCAGGGTGATCAGAATCCGTTGTTTCAGGTGATGTTCATTCTGCAAAACACGCCGATGCCGAAGCCTGGAGTTTGCCGGGTTGAAACTGCGGCCGGTGGATTTTGACAGTGGGACGGCGAAGTTTGATCTGACGCTGGATTTGGCTGAAGGAGCGGAAGGACTTGCAGGGGTGGTTGGAATACAGCAGCGATCTGTTTGAGGTGCGACACGATCGAGCGGCTGGCGACGCATTTCCGGACGCTATTGGAGGACGTGGTGCGGCATCCGGAGCGGCGTCTTTCTCAGTTGGAGTTGTTGCCGGCGGCGGAGCGGGCGCAGGTGGTGGAGGAGTGGAACCGGACGGAGCGGGTGTATGAAGGAGCGGCGTGCATTCACGAGTTGTTCGAAGCGCAGGCGGCGCGAACGCCGGAACAGGTTGCGGTGGTGGCAGAGGGGGAAACGCTGAGTTATGGGGAGTTGAACGCGCGGGCGAATCAGTTGGCGCATTATCTGCGGCGCCTGGGAGTAGGGCCGGAGGTGCTGGTGGGGCTGCTGCTGGAGCGTTCGCCGGCGCTGGTGGTGGGGCTGCTGGGAGTGTTGAAGGCCGGCGGCGCCTACGTGCCGCTGGATCCTCGTTATCCGGCGGAGCGCTTGCGCTACATGGTGCGCGATGCGGGCGTGGCGGTGATGCTGAGCGAAGCGCGTTGGTTAGCGCGTGGGTTAGAAGGTCTGGAGGTGGCGACCGGCTCAAGTGGCACGGTCGTGAGTCTGGAGCAGGTGACGGCGCAGTTGGAGGCCGAGAGTAAAGCGAATGTGGCGAGCGGCGTGCGGGGCGAGAACCTGGCTTACGTGATCTACACCTCCGGTTCGACCGGGCAACCGAAGGGGGCGATGAACACGCATGGGGCAGTGCGCAATCGGCTGTTATGGATGCAGGAGCAGTATCAGTTGGGGCAGGACGACGCGGTGTTGCAGAAGACGGCCTTCAGTTTTGACGTGTCGGTGTGGGAGTTTTTCTGGCCCTTGCTGACTGGGGCGCGGCTGGTGCTGGCGCGGCCCGGGGGTGAGCGGGACAGTGAGTATCTGGTGGAGACAATCAGAGCGCAGCAGGTGACGACGGTGCATTTCGTGCCGTCGCTGTTGCAGATGTTGTTGGAGGATCGCGGGCTGGCGGGATGTAAGAGCCTGCGGCAGGTGTTCTGTAGTGGGGAAGTACTGACGCTGGAGTTAGAGCGGCGCTTCTGGGCGAGCAGCGGGGCGGAGTTGCACAATCTGTATGGGCCGACGGAAGCGGCTATCGACGTGAGCTACTGGCGCTGTGCGCGGACGGAGCCGGAGCGGCGCTCGGTGCCGATCGGGCGGCCGATTGCAAACCTGCAACTGTACATTCTGGATCGGGCGGGGCAGCCGGTGCCGGTGGGAGTGAGTGGGGAGTTGTACCTGAGCGGGGTAGGGGTGGGGCGCGGTTATCACCAACGGCCGGAACTGACGGCGGAGCGGTTTGTGCCGAACGCGTTTAGTGGGGCGGCGGGCGGGCGCAGCTATCGCACGGGCGACCTGGCGCGGTTCTTACCGGGTGGGGAGATTGAGTATCTGGGGCGGATGGACGAGCAGGTGAAGATCCGCGGGTTCCGGATCGAGTTGGGGGAAGTGGAAGCGGCGTTGAGCCGGCACGAGGGAGTGGCGGAGACAGTGGTGGTGGCGCGGCGGGTAGCGGGCGCGAGTCACTTGCAGTTGATTGCCTACGTGGTGGCACGGGCCGGGGCGGAAGTAAACCGCAGCGATTTGCGTCTCTACCTGAAGCAGGCACTGCCGGACTACATGGTGCCGGCAGCCTTCGTCCTGCTGGAAGCGATGCCGTTGACCGCCAATGGCAAACTGGATCGAAAAGCTTTGCCTGCTCCGGTGGTGGAGCAAACTGCAAGCGTTGATGAATCCGACGTTCCGCGCACGCCGACAGAAGAAATAGTGGTCCAAATCTGGGAAGAAGTGCTGGGCCTGGAACAAGTCGGAATGCAGGAGAGTTTCTTTGAGTTGGGAGGACATTCGCTTCTCGCCATGAGATTAATGGCTCGGCTGCACGAAGCGTTTGAAGTCAAACTCAGTCTGCATGATTTTCTTGACGCGTTCACCATCCGAGGCTTGGCGGAAGCGATTGATCGGTATCGGAATGCCGGTGCAATCGAGGTGCTTCCTGAACTATCCGCCGCCATGCACGATGGGCATCCGCCGCTTTCGTTTGCCCAACAGCGGTTATGGTTCCTTAATCAATTCGATCCCGAGAATCCCGCATTCATCATTCCCGCTTACGTTCAAATCAATGGACCACTGAACGCCGCTGTGCTGGAGAGATGCTTCAACGAGATTGTCCGGCGCCATGAAGCTCTACGGTCTACCTTTGCGACGGTGCAGGGAGAACCCGTGCAGACGATTGTTTCTCCGGGTCACGTAACGATCTCTCAGCTTGATTTGCGTGAGCTGGAACCTGGCGAGCGAGAGCGTGAAGCACAACGATTAATCAGAGAAGAAACCCAGCGTCAATTCGACCTCGCAACATGGCCTCTGTTCCGGATCGTTCTGCTCCGACTCAAAGACGAGGAGTACAACCTGCTCTTTAGCATGCACCATATCATCAGCGACGGCCGGTCATGCGAAATATTGCTTGAAGAAATACTCGCACTCTACGAAGCGTTCTCCAACGAGAGAGAATCGCCGTTAGCGGATTTGAGCGTTCAGTATTCCGACTTCGCCACGTGGCAACGCAGGTCGCTTCAGGGAAACCTGCTGGAGAATCATCTCAGTTACTGGCGAAAACAACTCAGCGGTGCACCGCGCTTATTCACGTTGCCGGGCGATCGTCCTCGTCCAGTGATGCAGAGCCATCGGGGCGCGAATTTCTTTTTCCACCTGCCGCCATCTCTTCCTGAATCTCTGCGGAACCTCAGCCGGCAGGAGAACGCGACGCTTTTCATGACAGCCCTCGCAGCCTTCGAAGTGCTCTTGTACTTTCGTACCAACCAGGCCGACGTCGTCCTCGCCATTGACGACGCCAATCGTAATCACGTCAAGACGGAAAAACTGATCGGGTTTTTCGTCAACCAGTTGGTAATACGCAACGATCTTTCAGGCAATCCGACTTTCCGCGAGTTGCTGCGTCAGGTGCGAAAAGGCACCCTCGAGGCTTATGCCCATCAGGATCTGCCTTTTGACAAGCTCGTCGAGGTGCTGCAACCGGAAAGAGACCTGCAACACGCCCCACTCTGCCAAATCAAGCTTAGCTTTGCGAAGGGCCATACTTCGCCACAGCAACCAGGGGACTTGAAGTTCCGGCCACTCGAAGTTGATAACCGCGCCACTCAGCTCGATCTGATCCTGTTTCTCGAGGAGCATCAGGAAAAGCTGATCGGTTGCGTTAACTACAGCTCTGAATTGTTTGATGCTACGACGATCCAGCTCTTGATCGAACACTACGGTTTGCTGCTGCAACAGATTGTCCAGCATCCGGAAGCGACGCTGAAGGAACTCCAACAAACTCTTTCGACAATCGGCCGCGAGCGACAACACGCAGAAGCTGAACAGAAAATGGCGGCAAACCTGAAGAAGTTAAGGGAAGTAAAGCGCAGGACCGTTACCCAACGTGAAAGATCGGCCGTCAGGTCTTACTACTTCTCGCCCGGCCAGCAACTTCCTTTGGTACTGCACGCCAACAACGAAGATCTCGATCCCGCGGATTGGACCAAAAGCAATCTCGATTATCTGGATCGAGAGCTGTGTAAACATGGAGCGCTCCTGTTCCGAGGCTTTAACGTCGGCTCCGTCAGTGGCTTCGAGAAGTTTGCTCAAACGATAGGTGTAGATCTCTTCACCGACAACGGCGAGCACCAGCGCAGTCCCATAACGCAGAGCGTGTACACTCCGGTTGATTACCCTTCCGACAAGCAGCTTCTTTGGCACAACGAAAATTCCTTCAACTATTTTTGGCCCATGAAGCTCTGGTTCCATTGTGCGAAGCCGGCCGAGATTGGCGGCGAAACGCCGTTGGTGGACAGCCGCAAAGTATTCGCTTCGATGGACCCGACGATCAGGGAAGAGTTTCTTAAAAAGAAGGTCACCTACGTACGCAATTACATGAATGGCCTGGGACTTAATTGGCAAACAGTATTTCGTACCGAGCAGAAGGCCGAAGTCGAAGCACATTGCCGGGAGAACCGCTTGAACTTTGAGTGGAAGCCTGATGATTGTCTGCGAACGTGGTGCGTCCGGCCCGCAGTGCTCCCACACCCGCGCACCGGAGAAATGGTTTGGTTCAACCAGGCCCAGCATTGGCATCCTGCCTGCCTCGATAAGGAGACGCGCAACTCGCTCCGCTCCCTCTACAGCAATGAAGACATGCCGCGTGATTGTTACTTCGGCGACGGCTCGCCTATCGACGATGTAGTGATGCAGGAGATCTGCGAGGTCTACCGGCGTCTTGAAGTTACCTTTGCCTGGCAGGCCGGCGACATCCTCATGATCGACAATCTCCTGACTGCTCACGGACGCAACCAGTACTCGGGCGAGCGCAAGCTTTACGTCATTCTCGGTGAGCTGGCATCTTTCGCCGATTCACAAGCGGCAATGGTTACCGCCGGCAGTAATCCAGGCTAAGAAGAACCAGTAGTGGGTCAGTTTGAATTGAGCGCCTCCTTGGAGTGCGGCAGCTTGCTGCCGCTTTGGCCAAAGCGGTGCCAAGGCACCGCACTCCAGGGAGGCGCTCAATTCAAACTGACCCACTACCTCCGCGGTCCTCTGCGTTGAAATGGGGCCAGTAACCGCAGAGGTCGCAGGAGATACGCAGAGGCCCGCAGAGAAAAACGAATCATCATTGAGGATTTCTGAGGAACAGAAATATGCTGGATCAAGTCGCGGGGTTCACACTTTCACCACAACAAAGATGGCAGTGGCTTTCGCTCCGGCGCCGGCAAGGAGCATTTGCATGCGCCATCATCCTTCAGGGTGATCTCGACCTCGACGCGCTCGAGCGCGCGCTTCAGGAGCTGATTCATCGGAATGAAATTTTGCGCACTACCTTCGTGCGGACCGAGGAGTCACAGTTTCCCCTACAGGTGATTTGTGAAGATGTCGCTTCGGCGAAGAACGTTTCAGACCTCCGCGGGCTGAGCGCTGACGAACAGGAACAACGCATCGATGAAGCACTGATTCAGGAGACTCTGCGGCAATGGGACCCTGAGCAGGGGCCATCATGTCGTTGGCGGCTGTTTGTTCTTTCCGAACAGCTCCACGTTTTGACACTGAGCGTGCCGGCGATGTGTGCCGATGCTGCGACGCTGAAGAATCTCTTTTTTCATCTCGGCCAGCTTTATCCCTCAGATAAACGTGCTGGAGATTTGGACACGGAGGAACTCCAATACGTCGAATGCGCCGAATGGCAAAACCAGTTGCTTGAAGACGAGAGTGACACTGCCGGCCGGGACTACTGGCGCAAGCACGACTTCAATGCGCTGCCCGCAAGGTTGCCGTTTGCCGCTCAGAACACTCCAGGCGCGGACGCAGTGCGAGAAGTTTTTAGCTTTTCGATCGATTCGGCCACCATCGATCTGATTAAACCACTGTTGTCTCGATCTGCCGCGAGCCTGCCGGATTTCCTGCTGGCCGTTTGGAAGATCCTGCTTTGGCGAGTCACGGGTCAGTCGTCAGTTAATGTGGCGCAGATGTTCGACGGTAGGCGATCCGAGTTGTTACATAACGTGCTTGGACCATTCGCGAGATGGATACCTCTCAGCCACTCCCTTTTCGACGAGATTAGATTCGAAGAATTCCTGAAGGAGGTCCATCAGAGTACATCCGCTGCCGCAGACTGGCAGGAGTACTTCATCGCCGGGCCTGACACGGATCTTTCCCAGGCCTTTTCATTTGATCGACAGCCCGAAAAGCAATTATGCGGCGATCTGACTCTCTCGTTTTCCAAACTGCGATCCTCAGCGGATCAGTTCGAACTCAAGTGTGTGTGTATTGACGCCGGCGGAACACTTCTCGTCGAATTGCACTACGACCCCAGCGTTTATGCTCGTGATTACCTCGCGTGCGTGGCTGAGCAGTTCCAGACGATGCTTGCTGACGCCGCGGCACATCCTGAGGCGCGGATTGAAGATTTGAGGTTTTTAAGTCCGCGAGAGCACGCGCGATTGCTGGTCGGCTTCAATGGGACCAGCACCAAAGAGTTTGATGAAGAGTGTTTTCACGCGCGGTTCGAAGCACAGGTTGAACGCACGCCCAATCACATCGCGGTGATTTTCGAAAACGAACAGTTGACATACGCCGACTTGAATGCTCGAGCGAATCGACTGGCCCACGAACTCAGCCGTGTCGGCGCCGCGCCCGAAGTAGTGGTCGGCATTTACCTGAAGCGCTCCGCCGACATGCTGGTTGCAGTGTTGGGAATAGCAAAGGCCGGCGCCACGTATCTTCCCCTGGACCGCAGTTATCCGCGCGAACGCCTCGCTTTCATGCTAAAGGATGCGGGCGTCCGGATCGTTGTCACCCAGCAGCAATTCGCAAGCGAATTGCCGGATCATGATGCTGAAGTGATCTGCCTGGACGATGACGAGAGATTGTCAGCCCAGAAGTTTGAGAATCCCGCTGTTCACGTAATGCCGGACAACCTGGTCTATGTTCTTTACACCTCCGGATCGACCGGCCGGCCCAAGGGAGTGATGGTTCCGCATCGCGGCCTCACAAATTATCTGGATTGGTGTTTGACTGCTTACGTCTCGGCCAACGGTCGCGGTTCGCTGGTGCATTCGCCTCTCGGATTCGATCTTACGATTACGAGTTTGCTGATGCCTCTTCTGATTGGTGAGACTGCCACCGTCCTTCCGGAAGAAGACGGCGTGCTGGCGCTAGCCAATGCGTTGCGGCATGGTGACGACTTTAGCCTGCTCAAGCTCACTCCGGCTCATCTCGAGGTGTTGAATCAGGAACTGTCGGGAGAGGAGCTAAGCCGGAAAGTCCATACCTTGATCGTCGGCGGCGAAGCGCTGCGCGGCAAGCTGCTCTATCCGTGGCTGGCCCCGGCAGATGGACCAAGAGTTTTTAATGAATACGGGCCGACAGAAACGGTAGTTGGTTGCTGCACTGAGGAAGTGCTGTATGGCGCCAGCGAAGGGCCGGTTTCGATCGGCAGACCCATCATTAATACCCAGATCTACATCCTGGACCAGCGGCTGCGTCCGTTGCCGGTCGGAATCACCGGCGAGCTATACGTAGGCGGCTTTGGTCTGGCGCGAGGCTATCTTGGCAGCCCTGATCTAACAGCAGAGAGATTCATTCCAAATCAATTCAGCGACGTTCCCGGCGCGCGCCTTTATAGCACGGGAGATCTCGCGCGTTTCCAGCCGGACGGAAAGATCGAATTTCTCGGACGCAATGATGAGCAGGTGAAGATCGACGGGTACCGCGTAGAGCTTGGCGAGGTAGAGGCTGTGCTGTGCGAGCACGAAGGCGTGCGAGAGGCAGTAGTCGTCCTGAGTAATGATGAGTTTGGCGGCAAGAGTTTGGCCGCATACGTGACCCTCCATCCGGCGTCCGCAGTTACTTCCGGAGTGCTGAAGGAATATATCGCCACGAAGCTTCCCGCATACGCTGTCCCTTCGGCGTTCATCATGCTCGATCGATTGCCGTTAACTGCCAATGGCAAGGTTGACCGTAGCGCGCTCCCGGCCCCGGGAAGAGAAGTTCGCGCCTTGCGTACGACCTACATTGCGCCGCGGACCTCGATTGAGAAGGCCCTGGCAGAGATATGGATGAGTGTGCTTAACGTCGATAAGGTGGGCATCGACGACGGGTTTTTTGCGCTCGGCGGAGATTCTATTCGGAGTGTGCGTGTAGTGGCGCTGGCCAAAGAGCGGGGCATCAACTTCACGATTCAGGAAATATTCAAATACCAGACGCTCGAAGCGTCTGGCCCAGGAAGCGCAAACCGCCGCGCCGCAGGACGAGTTCATTCGCACTCAACCGTTTAGCCTGATCTCGGAAGCAGACTTCCTGAAACTTCCTGCCGGCGTAGAAGACGCTTATCCGTTGACGATGCTCCAGACCGGAATGCTGTATCACATGAAGAGCACTCCGGAATCAGCCACTTATCACAACGTTTCTGCGTGGCGGTTGCGATTTCCATTTCAGCAGGAGAGGTTCCAGGCCGCTGTCGACACGGTAGTCGCAGTGCAGGGCAACTTGCGCACGTCCTTCGACCTCACTACCTACAGTGAACCGCTGCAACTGGTGCACAAGAACATTTCGCTTCCGGTTCAGGTTTACGATTGGCGCCACCTCGACGCCGGCAACCAGCGCAAAGCTGTCACACAATTTCTGAGAGAGCAGAACGTGGAGTTCTTTGATATCACGGAGGCGCCGCTGGTGCGCATCTTTATTCATCGACTTGAGGATGAGTCGTGCCTCTTTACATTCATCGAGCCTCACTCGATCTCCGATGGTTGGAGTACGACGTCCACGCTGGCAGACATATTTGAACAATACTTCGGCCTCCTTGAGGACGAGGCGCCACTGAGATTGCCTCCGGCCGCAATCCCGTATCGCGATTTCGTGCGCCTGGAGCGCGTGGCTCTGAACACGCCCGAGGTCGAGCGCTACTGGCTGGATACATTGGAAGGAGTCACGCCGATCCAACTTCCGCGCTGGCCGGAAGCACCAGGATCGAATAATGGACGCGTCGTCGGCAAACAGGGAATGTTCATCGACGATGACTTACTACCTGGTCTGATGGACTTAGCCGCTGCGGAGGGAGTACCGCTGAAAACCGTTCTGCTCGCGGCGTACATGAAAGTAGTCGGTTTCATAAGCGGACACACTGACGTTATGGCGGGCCTGGTTTCAAACGGCCGCCCGGAGGAAGTAGACGGCGAGCGGATGCGCGGACTCTTCCTGAACACGTTACCGTTCCGAATGAAACTTGACGGCGGGAGCTGGAGAGAATTGGTGCGTGAGACTTTTGCAGCTGAGACACAAATGCTGCCTTTCCGCTGGTATCCGATGGCGGCCTTGCAAAGGAGATGGCGCGAACAGCCTCTGTTTGAAGTGGCATTCACGTATCTGAATTTTCACTCCATAAAACGTGTCTTGGATTCCGGGAAAGTTGACGTGTTGGAGAGCTTTGATCTTTCTCGCACGAACTACACGCTCTCGGCCGTCTTCACCCTCAACCTTGGACCAAAACCACTACTGGAGTTGGCCCTCGAATACGAAAGCACTCTGCTTTGTCATGAGCAGGTGAAGAACTATCTCGGCTATTTCGACAAGGTCTTGCGGGCGATGGTGAATAAGCCCACGGATCGTCATGAGGCGGAGAACCTGCTTTCGCCCACCGAGAATCAGGAACTGGTGGTCCATTTCAACGACACCAGCGTCCAGTATCCCGGAGCGGCGTGCATTCACGAGTTGTTCGAAGCGCAGGCGGCGCGAACGCCGGAACAGGTTGCGGTGGTGGCAGAGGGAGAAACGCTGAGTTATGGGGAGTTGAATGCGCGGGCGAATCAGTTGGCGCATTATCTGCGGCGCCTGGGAGTGGGACCGGAGGTGCTGGTGGGGCTGCTGCTGGAGCGTTCGCCGGCGCTGGTGGTGGGGCTGCTGGGAGTGTTGAAGGCCGGCGGCGCCTACGTGCCGCTGGATCCCCATTATCCGGCGGAGCGCTTGCGCTACATGGTGCGCGATGCGGGCGTGGCGGTGATGCTGAGCGAAGCGCGTTGGTTAGCGCGTGGGTTAGAAGGTCTGGAGGTGGCGACCGGCTCAAGTGGCACGGTCGTGAGTCTGGAGCAGGCGGCGGCGCAACTTGAGTCCGAGAGTAAAGCGAATGTGGCGAGCGGCGTGCGGGGCGAGAACCTGGCTTACGTGATCTACACCTCCGGTTCGACCGGGCAACCGAAGGGGGCGATGAACACGCATGGGGCGGTGCGCAATCGGTTGTTATGGATGCAGGAGCAGTATCAGTTGGGGCAGGACGACGCGGTGTTGCAGAAGACGGCCTTCAGTTTTGACGTGTCGGTGTGGGAGTTTTTCTGGCCCTTGCTGACTGGGGCGCGGCTGGTGCTGGCGCGGCCCGGGGGTGAGCGGGACAGTGAGTATCTGGTGGAGACAATCAAGGCGCAACAGGTGACGACGGTGCATTTCGTGCCGTCGCTGTTGCAGATGTTGTTGGAGGATCGCGGGCTGGAGGGATGTAAGAGCCTGCGGCAGGTGTTCTGTAGTGGGGAAGTACTGACGCTGGAGTTAGAGCGGCGCTTCTGGGCGAGCAGCGGGGCGGAGTTGCACAATCTGTATGGGCCGACGGAAGCGGCCATCGACGTGAGCTACTGGCGCTGTGCGCGGACGGAGCCGGAGCGGCGCTCGGTGCCGATCGGGCGGCCGATTGCAAACCTGCAACTGTACATTCTGGATCGGGCGGGGCAGCCGGTGCCGGTGGGAGTGAGTGGGGAGTTGTACCTGAGCGGGGTAGGGGTGGGGCGCGGTTATCACCAACGGCCGGAACTGACGGCGGAGCGGTTTGTGCCGAACGCGTTTAGTGGGGCGGCGGGCGGGCGCAGCTATCGCACGGGCGACCTGGCGCGGTTCTTACCGGGTGGGGAGATTGAGTATCTGGGGCGAATGGACGAGCAGGTGAAGATCCGCGGGTTCCGGATAGAGTTGGGGGAAGTGGAAGCGGCCTTGAGCCGGCACGAGGGAGTGGCGGAGACAGTGGTGGTGGCGCGGCGGGCCGCGGGCGCGAGTCACTTGCAGTTGATTGCCTACGTGGTGGCACGGGCCGGGGCGGAAGTAAACCGCAGCGATTTGCGTCTCTACCTGAAGCAGGCCCTGCCGGACTACATGGTGCCGGCAGCCTTCGTCCTGCTGGAAGCGATGCCGTTGACCGCCAATGGCAAACTGGATCGAAAAGCTTTGCCCGCTGCAGAGGTGGTCCAGGCAGCACCAGAGCGGTTTGTTGGCCCACAAACGGAAACAGAACAGGCGATAGCTCAGATTTGGCGGGAAGTTCTCAACCACGAGCAGATCGATATCAACAGTAATTTCTTCGATATTGGCGGCGACTCTCTCCTCCTGCTGCGAGCGAATGCCAGGCTAAGACAGGCCCTTGATCGCGACCTCTCCATCGTCGAAATGTTTCGTTACCCAACGATTAGTTCTTTCGCCGGCTACCTCAATCAGCAACCACAGGACGACGTGCTCAGCGAAAGTAGAAGCCGAGCGCAACTTCGCCGGACGTTGTCGCAGCAAAGACAGCAAGCCCGAGCTGTCTAAAAAAACATGAACAGCACAGACATCTCTGCTCAGCCCTATTCGGGCGAGGTAGCCATCATCGGAATGTCCGGCCGGTTCCCGCAGGCGCCGAATCTGGAAAAGTTCTGGGAGAACCTCGCGAATGGAGTGGAGTCGATCTCGTTCTTTTCCGATGAAGAGATAGCACGTATTGACCCGTCGTTCATCGACAACCCAACTTACGTAAAGGCGGGAGGAGTGCTCGAGGGAATTCGGTTGTTCGATGCCCCATTTTTTCAGCTCAGTCCCTTTGAAGCTCAAATTATGGATCCGCAACAGCGGTTCTTTCTCGAGTGTAGTTGGGAGGCGCTCGAAAATGCCGGTTACGATCCACAGACGTATGCAGGACCCATCGGCGTTTTCGCCGCGGCCGGTCTGAGCTTTTATCTATTCAACCTTTTAGAAAACCCGCGAGTGCGCAGAGAAGCGGGGGACGTACAGCTATTAATAGGAAATGATAAGGACCACATAGCGACACGTGTCTCGTACAAATTGAATCTGCGTGGGCCAGGTGTGACCGTGCAGACCGCCTGCTCGTCTTCATTGGTCGCTGTTCACGTGGCCTGTCAGAGCTTGCTGAACGGTGAGTGTGATATGGCGCTGACCGGTGGCGTTTCCATCTCCAACTTCTATAACCATGGCTACTTCTATTACGAAGGCGGGATCATGTCGCGGGATGGGCATTGCCGAGCGTTCGATGAGCAAGCGAGCGGCACGGTGAGTGGCGATGGGGTGGGGGTGGTGCTGTTGAAGCGGCTGGCGGAAGCGCAAGCGGATGGGGACGAGATCAAAGCAGTAATCAAAGGAACGGCCGTGAACAACGATGGGAGCCGGAAGGTGGGCTATACGGCGCCGAGCGTGAGCGGGCAGGCGGGAGTGATCGCGCTGGCGCAGGGCGTGGCCGGGGTGAGGCCGGGGGAAGTGAGTTATGTGGAGGCGCACGGGACGGCGACGGGACTCGGAGATCCCATCGAAATAGCGGCGCTGACGCAGGCGTTTGGTGGGCGGGAGAGTGGGGAAGGATATTGTGGGTTGGGCTCGGTGAAGTCCAACATTGGGCACCTGGACGCGGCAGCGGGAGTGGCGGGGCTGATCAAGACAGTGTTGATGTTGCAGCACCGGCAACTGGTACCGAGCCTGCACTACCAGCGTGGCAATGCGGAGATCCGGTTTGAGGAGACGCCGTTTTATGTGAACACGAAACTGCGGGAGTGGAAGCGGCAGGGGCAGCGGCGGTTGGTGGCCGGAGTGAGTTCGTTTGGCATAGGTGGGACCAACGTGCATGCGATTGTGGAGGAGGCGCCGGAGCGCGTGGTCGGTAGTAGAGGACGGGAGTGCCAGGTGCTGTTGTGGTCGGCGCGGACGAAGGAAGCACTGGCGGATTTGACGGGGCGGTTGGGAGAGCATTTGGGGCGCGGCGGCAGCGCCGGACTGGCAGAGGAAGCTTACACGCTGGCAGTGGGGCGGCGGCGCTTTCGGGAGCGCGCGGCAGTGGTGAGTCGGGAGCGGAGCGAAGCAGTTGAGAAACTGCGCAGTGGCGCAGTGCTGCGCGGCCAGCGAGGTTGGGAGCAGCCGCGGATAGCGTTTGTGTTCACCGGGCAGGGAACGCAATACGTGAACATGGGTCGGGAGTTATACGAGCAGGAAGTGGTCTATCGCGAGGCCGTCGAGCAGTGCAGCGAAGCAGTAGCGGGAGAACTGGGATTGGAGTTGGTCCAGGTGCTGTATCCGCGGGCGGGCGAGGAGCAGCGCGCGGGAGAGCAACTGCGGGAGACCAGAGTGACGCAGCCGGCGCTGTTTGTGGTGGAGTATGCGTTGGCGCAGTTGTGGCAGAGTTGGGGAGTGAAGCCAGCCGCAGTGCTGGGCCACAGTATCGGGGAGTATGTAGCGGCGTGTTTGGCGGGCGTCTTCACGGTGAGTGAAGGGCTGCGGTTGGTGACGCGGCGCGGCAAGTTGATGCAGGAGATGGCGCCGGGAGCGATGCTGGGGGTCGGGATGGGTGAAGCGGCGGTGGCGGAGGTGCTGCGGCAGCACCGGGAGCTATCGATCGCAGCCGTGAATGCGCCGGGCTGGTGTGTGGTGTCGGGAGCGAGGGACGCGGTAACGGCGCTGGAGCGGGAGTTGATAGGGCGGGGCGTGGAAGTGACCAGACTACAAACTTCGCATGCCTTTCATTCAGCGCTGATGGACCCGGTGCTGGAGCAGTATCGGGCAGCAGTGGAACAGGTGAAACTGTGCGGGCCGCAGTTGCGGTGCCTGTCGAACGTGACGGGCCAGTGGCTGCGCGAGAGCGAAGCGGTCACGGCGGAGTACTGGGTGCGCCAGTTGCGCGAGCCGGTGCGCTACAGCGCGGCGATGGCGGAGTTGCTGCGCGAAGGGGAGTGGGTGGTGTTGGAAGTTGGACCAGGAAAGACGCTGACGACGCTGAACCGCTTACAGCCCGAGGCGGAGCGTCACGAGTTTCTGAACACATTGCCCACGGCGCAACAGCAAACGGGGGCGTCGGCCTATGTGCTGCAAACGCTGGCGAAGCTGTGGCTGGCGGGCGTGAACGTGGATTGGCGCGGCTATTATAAAGGACAGCAGCGGCGGCGTGTGGCGCTGCCTACTTATCCCTTCCAACGCCAGACGTTCTGGATCGATCCTCCATTGTCCAAAGCGCCAGCGACAAATCCGGAACTCCCGGCCAAACCTGCGACGGATGAGAATGGCCGCTCACCTCAAAAAAAGACAGGGCCAGTCGAAAATCCACTTCCTTCACTCCAGGAGATCTCAGTCGCACCTCCCGCCGTCAATGCGCTGGGAGGATTAATCTCAAATCAACTTGATCTCATCTCCAGGCAACTGTCAGTTCTGGAAAAGATGACCCACTAATTGGTCCACTTCTTCTTCAACTGCAACTCATGTTGAGGAGCCCGTATGTCTATGTTGGCTGCAACCACTTCCGTATCGCCGCGGTACGAGCAGATCACCCTGAAGCTTAAGGCGATTATTAACCGTCTCACGGGTTTTGATGCCAATGAGATCGACGTTGATCAGAGCTATCTGGATGCGGGTGTGGAGTCTCTGTTGCTAATCCAGGTGGGGCAGGCGATCCAGGAGGAGTTTGGCATCAAGGTATCTCTAATTCAGTTGCTTGATCAGCTTGGGACGATCAGCTCGCTCGCCGCCTACCTGGACCAGAAAGCAGTGGTCCCACTTCAAGCTGCAGCGCCTTCTGAAACACTACCGCTCGCCGCCGTCGTTCCGCAGCACCAGATCAACGAACCCACAGTCGCAATTGTGGCCGGCGATGCATTGCCGGCTGTGGTGACAGAAGCAGTGACGCACACGACGGCGAACATCGACGCTTCGCTGGTCCAATACGGACTTCCGGCAAATGGCAGTGAGAAAGTCAGCGAACCGATGGTGCCTGGAGTCTGGTCGAGCGAATCATGAATCAGCAACTTAGCCTCATGTCGCGCCAGTTGGAGTTGCTCAACAAGAGTTACCTCGCCGAGGAAACGCCGGCCGCGCAATCAACCCTCTCAATGCCTGCTGAGCAATTGTTGCCTAAACAAAACAATGGCTCAGCCAGCATTGCGTCCCCGCAGCCGATCGCCGGCCTGAACGTCGATAACACTGCCTACGCCGCTTATCAACCGCTGGAGAAAGGAAGCACAGGAGGTCTCAATCCGGTCCAGCAAAACCACCTTAGGGCCTTGATCGCGCGCCACACTCAGCGCACGCGTGAGTCGAAACGATTGACGGAGAAACATCGGCCCGTATTCGCCGACGGAAGAAACTCCGTGGGTTTCCGGATGATCTGGAAAGAGATGATCTACCAGGTGATCGGCGCCAGGATGGTTGGCTCAAGAATCTGGGACGTCGATGGTAACGAATATGTTGACCTCGCAATGGGCTTTGGCGTTCATCTCTTTGGACATTCCCCCAGCTTCCTTACCGAGGCTCTGGCCGCACGACTGGAAGATGGTTTGGGACTCGGCGTGCAGTCTGATCTGGCGGGACGTGCCGCCGAATTAGTTTGTGAGATCACGAACTCTGAACGAGCGACATTCTGTAACTCAGGAACGGAAGCGGTGCTGGCGGCAATTCGCGTGGCTCGTACCGTGACTCGGCGAAATCGAATTGCCCTCTTTGCCGGGGCCTACCACGGATGGTCTGACGTGACGACGGTCAGAGGTCTTGGTGCAGGCGGAGTTTTACAGGCGGCGCCGGCGTCTCCGGGCGTGTCGCCGAACACGGTTCAAGATGTGCTCGTGCTGGAATATGACAGTCCTCGCTCGCTCGAGTATCTGAAAGAACACTGTCATGAATTGGCTGCGGTACTGGTTGAGCCGGTCCAGAGCCACCGTCCCGAGTTGCAGCCAAAACAATTCCTCCAGGAGTTAAGACGGATCACCGAAGAGGCTGAGACCCCTTTGATCTTCGATGAAATGGTCACCGGGTTTCGGGTTCATCCGGGCGGAGTTCAAGCTCTCTTTGGCATTCAGGCGGACCTCGTGACTTACGGCAAGGTGTTGGGCGGCGGAATGCCGATCGGCGTGGTCGCGGGCAAGTCGTATTTGATGAACACCTTCGATGGCGGCCTCTGGAATTTTGGTGATGCCTCTTACCCGATAGCGGAAAAGACACTCTTTGGCGGCACGTTTTTCAAGCATCCGCTGAGCATGGCCGCTGCCTGCGCGGTCCTCGAACATCTTAAAGATTGCGGGCCGGAGCTTCAGGAACGGTTGAATGAAACAACCACGAATCTGGTGCAACGGCTCAACTCCTGTTTTGCTGAACTCGAAGCGCCCGTTCGGGTGGTCCATCTCGGCTCGCTCTTCCGCTTCGTCTTCGATCGCTCGGCGGCGTTCACGGATCTCTTCTTTTATCACCTCCTGAACAACGACATCTTTACGTGGGAAGGACGCAACTGTTTTCTGTCCGTCGCTCATAGTGAGAAAGAAATAGAGCGAATCATCGACGCAGTGCGGAATACGGTGATCGACATGCAGGCAGGAGAGTTCCTGCCCGCTCCGTCCGCCGCACAGAGCAACGAAAAAGTGCGCGCGACGGAAACAGTAAACAGCGAAGACGACCAAAGCGGGATCGTTACTGTGCCTCTCACGGAGGCGCAGAAAATACTTTGGATTACTGCTCAAAAGGACGACGACGCATCAGCCGCTTATAACGAGTCGACGATTCTGCGGCTGAGGGGCCCACTTAATCTCGGTGCGCTGAGACATGCCATCCGGCGAGTTATCGAGAGACACGAAGCCTTGCGCACGACGTTTAGTCCGGACGGCGACGTTCAATTGATTCATCCGCGAATGGATCTGGAAATACCTCTGATTGATTGCTCGCGATCGAACCCTGCCGAGCGTGAAACGCAAGTCAGGTGGTTGCTGGAGACTCAGACACAAGAAGCTTTCGACCTGGTGAACGGACCGCTGATGCGCGCCTGCGTCGTGAGAGTAACGAAAGACGAGCACATCTTCATCCTCACGATACACCACCTGGTGATCGATGGTCTGTCATTCAGCGTGTTGCTGGGTGAGTTGAGCGCAATCTATTCCGCAGAATGTCAGCAGTTGAACTGCGAGTTGCCCGCGCCGATGGGTTTCAGCAAATTCGTTGAGTGGCAGGCCGAAACGCGGAGGCAGCGCGCGACAGAGTCCGAGTCGTACTGGCTCCTGCGATTTACCGGTGAAGTTCCCGTGCTTGAATTGCCCCTCGATCGCCCTCGTCCTGTAATTCAAACTTTTGCCGGAGCGCGCGAACGACGTCTCTTGAGCGCCGGCATATATCGCCGGCTCAGAAGTTTCAGTGCGGAGCAGAGAAGCACGGTGCTGATGGCTTTGAGCGCGGCATACCACATCCTGCTTCATAAGCTTACGGGTCAAAGCGACATCGTGGTTGGAATTGCTGCAGCGGGGCAGGCGGCTATGGCCAACAAACACCTCGTCGGCTATTGCGTCAACCTGTTGCCCTTGCGCTGCAAAGTGGACCACAAGCTGCGGTTCACGGAATTGCTCGCCGCGGTCAGGAAGGAAGTGCTTGAAGCCTACGAGCATCAGGATTATCCGTTTGCCACGTTGCTCAAGAAACTCGAGCTAAGAACCGAACCAAGCCGCGCGCCACTCGTTAATGCCGTACTGAATATCGACGTTGCCGGGGCCGCACCGAGACTTCACGGATTGGAGGTAGAGGTTGAAGAGAGCCGGGCCCGGGCAGCCAAGTTTGATCTCTATCTGGATATCACTGAAACGGACGGCAACCCGATCCTCGAGTTTGAATACAACCGAGACTTGTTCGACTCCACAACGATCCAGCGGTGGCTGGGCCATTACGCGGTCCTACTGGAGGAGATCGTAAAGAATCGGGAACGAGAGATACGCGAGTTGTCGATGTTGACGGCGGCGGAACGGGCGCAGGTGGTGAGGGAGTGGAACGACACGGAGTCGCCTTTCCCGCGCCAGCACTGCATTCACGAGTTGTTCGAAGCGCAGGCGGCGCGGACGCCGGAACAGGTGGCGGTGGTGTCAGAGGGGGAAGCGCTGAGTTATGAGGAGTTGAACGCGCGGGCGAATCAGTTGGCGCATTATCTCCGGCGCCTGGGAGTAGGACCGGAGGTGCTGGTGGGGTTGCTGCTGGAGCGTTCGCCGGCGATGGTAGTTGGGCTGTTGGGAGTGTTGAAGGCCGGCGGCGCGTACGTGCCACTGGATCCCCATTATCCGGCGGAGCGCTTGCGTTACATGGTGCGCGATGCGGGCGTGGCGGTGTTAGTGACCGAGCAGCATTGGCTAGCAGGGCTGGGAGCGGAAGCGTTACCGCGGGTGATCACTCTCGAAAACGAGGCCGCGCAAATCAGCCAGGAGAGCAAGAGCAATGTGGCGAATGAGACTCATGCCCAGAACCTGGCCTACGTTATCTACACATCCGGTTCGACCGGTCTCGCGAAAGGCATCGCAGTCGATCATCGCGCGGTGATTCGACTGTTTTTTGGCACCAACTATATTGACCTGCAAGCTTCCGACCGCATCGCGCAACTTTCGAGTCCTTCATTCGATGCGGCTACATTCGAGATCTGGGGAGCGCTCTTGTCTGGCGCGCAACTGGTAATTTTCAGCAAGGACCTATTTCTCTCACCGCGCGAGTTCGCTGAGAAAATAGCGGCGGCGGGAATCACGACGATGTTTCTGACCCCGGCTCTCTTCAACCAGTTTGCAAGAATAGCTCCTGGTGCGTTTGCCTCGCTGCATCATCTTCTCGTTGGCGGTGAAGCTCTCGATCCGGGATGTGTCAAAGAAGTACTGAAACATGGTCCACCGCGGCGGCTGCTTAACGTCTATGGTCCTACTGAGAGCACGACCTTCGCTTCCTGGTATTTGATCCAGGACGTTCCTGACAAAGCTACCAACGTGCCGATCGGCGGTCCTCTTTCCAACACGAAACTCTACGTGCTGGATTCAGATCTGGAGCCGGTCGTAACCGGAGCGCTAGGTGAGTTGTACATCGGTGGTGATGGACTAGCTCGATCATATCTGCATCAGCCGGACTTAACCGCGGCGTGGTTTATCCCAAACCCATTTGCGATCGGCGAGCGACTCTATCGCACGGGAGACGTGGTGCGGCGGTTGTCGGGCGGTGAGATCGAGTTTCATGGCCGGATTGACAACCTGGTCAAGATACGTGGCTTTCGGATTGAGTTAAGCGAGATCGAGATCGCGCTAAACAGTCATCCCGCCGTTGGAAGTTGCGTGGTCATGGCGCGCGAGAACATCGCCGGCGATAGCGTGAAGAGACTTATCGCTTACGTTTCGCCGGATGTGACTTCCGAGTCGATTGGAGAGTTGCATGCCAGTGCTCTGCGAGCCTATCTCAAGCAGCGCCTGCCCGACTACATGCTGCCGTCCTCTTTCGTATTTCTCGAGAAGCTGCCCTTGAACCGGAACGGAAAGGTCGATCACGAGGCGTTGCCACTTCCAAGCGCCGCGGGTAGCGACGTTAGCAGTGCGTATTCAGGCCCGCAGACTGCAATCGAGCAGACGCTCCATGACGTCTGGTCCCGAGTGCTCGGCATTCGGCAAATAGGAAGAGACGACAATTTCTTCGATTTGGGAGGCGATTCGATTCTCGGCATTCAGATCGCGGCGGGAGGGCAGCAGGCAGGTTTGAATCTTAGACCGAGTCACGTTTTTCAACACCAAACGATCGCGGAGTTGGCTGCTGTTATGAGTCCTGGACCAGCACCAACAACGGCCGAACAGGGAACGGTCGTCGGCGCTGTCCCGCTCACTCCAATCCAATGCTGGTTCTTCGAGCATCATGGCTCAGTCCTGCCGCACCACTGGAACCAGTCAGTCATGATAGAGGTCCCGGCCTCTCTCGACCTGCGGTTGTTGGACCAAACAGTCCGCCAACTGCTCGTTCATCACGATGCATTGCGCATGCGGTTCGAACGCACTGACTCTGGCTGGCGGCAATCAAACCACCATTACAAAGAAAGCCCCGTTCTTAGTGAAATCGATATTTCAGAGTTGCGGGAGCCTCAGCTCGCGGAAACTCTCACTCAGCTACAGACAACTCTGGACCTGGCCCACGGACCATTACTGTCGGTGAACTGTTTAAGCTCCGGTAATGATCGACCTAATCATCTCCTGATCGCCATACACCACCTAGTAATCGACGGCGTTTCGTGGCGCGTACTCCTCCAGGATTTGGAACGGGGTTATGAGCAGGCAACGCAGGGCCGCCCTGTCGAATTAGGACCGAAGACGACTTCCTTCAAGGAATGGAGTGAACGGTTGCACGACTATGCTCAAACGCTAGACGTGCGTAGCCAGTTGAGTTACTGGGAACGCCAGGCGGCAGAACCCACCACGGCATTGCCGTTGGACCACAGCGGCGGAGCTAATACGGTGGAGTCAGAAGACACGGTCATTCTGCTGCTCGATAAGGAAGAGACTGCGACCTTGTTGCGCGGCGCAGCGGCGTCCTATCAAGCCGGCCTTCAGGATCTGCTAATAGCGGTGCTCGCACGGTCACTATGGCGCTGGACGCGTGCGCGACGACTGATGATCGACCTGGAAGGACATGGACGCGAGCAAGTATTCCCGGACACTGACCTCTCACGCACCGTCGGCTGGTTTACAACCATCTATCCGGTCGTGCTGGAATTAGAGCCTGCACCTCAAGACTCAGCTACGACCGAAGTCGCGTTAACTGCACTGATCAATCACGTGGGAGAGATAGTAGGCGGCGTGCCGCTCAAGGGCATCGGTTACGGACTACTCCGGTATTTGTGTGATGACGCGGAGATCAGGGAGAGGATGCGCCAATTGCCGGCGGCCGAGATCAGTTTCAACTACCTGGGCCAATTTGGCGAATCGATGTCAGATGGAGGCCACTTCCGCCTAAGCAGCGAGCCGACGGGAGAAACGCGTAGTCGATCAGGGAAGCGCAGTTATCTATTGGAAGTAGTCGCGATCGTCACCAGCGGCACATTGCAAGTCTCGATTAACTACAGCCGGAACGTTCACCGCAAGGAGACGATCGATACGCTGGCTGGCTGGATGAGAGAAGCCTTGAAATGGCTGGTGGCCCACTGCCACACCGCCCAAAGTGACAGAACTCGACCGGCCGGCTTGTTGAGCGAGTTTGACTGGACCGAGTCGGAGGTCGACGAGATCAAAGCTGTGCTTAATCAGCCCTGATTCGTTTTCTCTGCGTACCTCTGCGTATCTCTGCGTTGAAATGCGTCATTAATCGCAGAGATCGCATCAGAGATGCGCAGAGGGCCGCAGAGAAAACAGGTTCCAAGTTCACTTTTGTGCAAAGCCATCAGCCGGAGTTCAATTGATATGAGTGCCACCGCTGAGATCGAAGATTTCTATCCGCTTTCCCCGATGCAGGAGGGAATGCTGTTCCACACGCTTTACGCGGCGAGGTCCGGCGTGTACGTCACGCAGGTCTCTCATGTGCTGCATGGCGAACTGGACGTCGAAGCGTTCGAGCGGACGTGGCAACACCTGTTTGATCGTCACGCGATCCTGCGCACCTTCTTCGTCTGGGAGAAAGTCGCTAAGCGAGTGCAGGTGGTCCAGCGGCACGTCGAAGCGCACATCGAGGTTCAGGACTGGCAAAGCTTCACAATCATCCAAAAGGCAGACCAATTGCGTGAATGGCTTAAGGCCGATCGAATCAGCGGTTTCAATCTCGCCCAGGCGCCGCTCGTTCGTCTGGCCTTGATGAGACTCGAAAAGGATTCCTACCAGTTTATTTTCAGCTTTCACCACCTGCTGCTCGACGGGTGGTCCATTCCGATCCTTTTTCAGGAAGCCCTGGCGATATATGAAGCCTTCCGAGCAGGACGCGAGGCGAAGTTACCGCCTCGCCGGCCCTACCGCGACTACATTTCGTGGTTGCAGCGCCAGGATCTTGCGCAGGCCGAATCTTACTGGCGGCAGGTCTTGAAAGATTTTTCTGCTCCCACGCTCCTTCCGGTCGACAACACTGTGCCGCGGGAGTTACCGCAATCCAATTTTGGCGAACAGGAGCGGTTCTTATCCGCTCACACAAGCGCTAAGCTCGACTCCTTCACGCGACGGCAGAGACTAACGCTCAACACTCTCATGCAGGGTGCGTGGGCACTGCTGTTAAGCCGCTACAGCGGTGAAGAGAATGTTTTGTTTGGCGCCACCGTTTCCGGCCGCCCGTCTGACCTGGCTGGAGCCGATGGGATGGTGGGGCTGTTCATCAACACGCTGCCCGTGCGGGTCCGAGTCGCTGCTGGTGCCAACGTGCTTTCCTGGCTGAAAGAGTTTCAGCAGCAACAACTCGAAGCGCGCCAGTATGAATACTCGCCCCTGGTCCAGGTTCACGGCTGGAGTGAGTTGCGGCGAGGCGTGCCCTTGTTCGAGAGTATTTTTGTTTTTGAGAATTATCCGCAGGGGGAATCGATAGCTGAGTCGAGCAGTAGTCTAAGCGTGTCAAATTCCCATTGCGCAGAACAGACAAATTATCCGCTCAGCCTGATGGTGACTCCCGATTCGCAATTCTCTTTGAAATTCTTTTATGACTGCTCTGTTTTTGAGACGCAGACGATAGAAAGAATGCTGGGCCATTACGCAGTCCTGCTGGAGGAGATCGTAAAGAATCCGGAACGAGAGATACGCGAGTTGTCGATGTTGACGGCGGCGGAACGGGCGCAGGTGGTGAGGGAGTGGAACGACACGGAGTCGCCTTTCCCGCGCCAGCACTGCATTCACGAGTTGTTCGAAGCGCAGGCGGCGCGGACGCCGGAACAGGTGGCGGTGGTGTCAGAGGGGGAAGCGCTGAGTTATGAGGAGTTGAACGCGCGGGCGAATCAGTTGGCGCATTATCTGCGGCGCCTGGGAGTAGGGCCGGAGGTGCTGGTGGGGCTGCTGCTGGAGCGTTCGCCGGCGATGGTGGTGGGGCTGTTGGGAGTATTGAAGGCCGGCGGCGCGTACGTGCCACTGGATCCCCATTATCCGGCGGAGCGCTTGCGCTACATGGTGCGCGATGCGGGCGTGGCGGTGTTAGTGACCGAGCAGCATTGGTTAGCAGGGCTGGGAGCGGACGCGTTGCCGCGGGTGATCACTCTCGAAAACGAGGCCGAGCAAATCAGCCAAGAGAGCAAGAGCAATGTGGCGAATGAGACTCAGGCCCAGAACCTGGCTTACGTTATCTACACCTCCGGTTCGACCGGGCAACCGAAGGGAGCAATGCTCTCCCATACCGGACTCTGCAATTTATCTGAGTCGCAGGTCAAGATCTATCAACTCGGTCAGGATGATCGCGTGTTGGAGTTTTCATCGCTGAGTTTTGACGCCTCGATTTTTGAGATCCTGATGGCCCTGCGAGTTGGTGCAAGTCTCTATCTGCCGAAAGGGGAAGCGAATCTACCCGGCCCTGCTCTAAGTCAGTTTTTGCGTGATGAGGCGATCACCAGCATCACACTACCTCCTTCCGTACTGTCCATCCTGCCCGCTGAGGAACTATCCCATCTCCGGACAATCACAGTCGCGGGGGAGTCTTGTCCATCCGAGCTGGCCAGGCGCTGGTCCGCGGGCCGGCGCTTCTTTAACGCCTATGGTCCAACTGAAGCCACAGTATGGTCCAGCATCGATCAGTGCTCGAGCGATGGCACTAAGCCGTCCATTGGCCGTCCGATTCCCAACACGCAGATTTACTTATTGGACCAGCATTTGGAACCAGTACCGGTTGGCATCGCCGGCGAGTTGCACATCGCGGGCGTCGGCCTGGCCCGTGGGTATTTAAACCGGCCTGATCTAACTGCGCTGCGTTTCATTCCTAATCCTTTCAGCACACGGCCGGGAGTCCGGCTATACAAAAGCGGAGATCGGGCTCGGTACTTGCCGGATGGACGGATTGAGTTTCTGGAACGGATTGACAACCAGGTAAAAGTCCGCGGTTTCCGGATTGAGTTGGGGGAGATCGAAGCAGTATTGGGCGGGCATGCGGGAGTGCGCGGGGCGGTAGTAGTCGCGCGCGAAGAGAGCGCGGGCGAGAAGCGGTTGGTGGCGTATGTGGTGGGTGAGGCAGACACGGCAGAGTTGCGTGTTTATCTGGCGGAGCGGGTGCCGGAGTACATGATGCCGGGGGCGTGGGTGCGCCTGGAGCAGATGCCGTTGACGAGCAATGGGAAGGTAGATCGGCGGGTTTTGCCGGCGCCTGACACGCAGCGGCCGGAGATATCGTCCGCCTACATTCCACCCCGCAGTGCCGTAGAGCGAGAGATTGCAGAGATTTGGCAGGAAGTGCTCGGTATCGAGAACGTCGGCGTGGCAGACAACTTCTTCGATCTCGGCGGGCATTCGCTCCACGCCGTGCGAGTGCATGGCAAGTTGCGCGTGAAGTTCGAAAACAAGTTATCCCTCGTCCATCTATTTCAGTTTCCCACGATCAGCGCACTGGCTGACTTGATAGAGCAGCAAACCGCGCCAGAGTCCTCCTTCGAAAAAGTTTACGACAGAGCCGGTAAGCAAAGAGAAGCGTTAGCCCAGCAACGGCAACTCATGAAAGAGAGAACGAAGAGTTATGGCTAATACGGTGTCAGGAGATCCGTTGAACGGTATTGCCATAATCGGCCTGGCGGGACGTTTTCCCGGAGCACGCAATGTGGAAGAGTTCTGGGCCAACCTGCGCGGCGGCGTTGAGTCGATCAGCTTCTTCACTGACGAGGAATTATTGAAAGCCGGTGTGGGCCAGGCGCAGCTCAGCGATCCACAGTACGTAAAAGCCAAAGGCTGTATCGAAGGTGCGGAAATGTTCGATGCGTGGCTCTTCGGGTTTAGTCCGCGTGAGGCAGAGATCATGGATCCGCAACATCGGTTATTTATGGAGTGCGCGTGGGAGGCCCTGGAGTCGGCCGGTTACGACTCCGAAAGGTACGGCGGCGCTATCGGTGTCTTCGCCGGTGTGAGCATGAACAGCTATTTCCTGGAAAACCTTCATTCGAATCCGCAGTTGCTCGCTTCTATTGGTGGATTTCAAGCCATCATTGGAAACGATAAGGACTTCCTGCCTACGCACGTCTCGTACAAGCTCAACCTCAAAGGGCCGAGCGTGAACGTGCAGACCAGTTGCTCGACTTCTCTCGTCGCCGTCCACCTGGCATGTCAGAGTCTGCTGAATTATCAGTGCGACATAGCGTTGGCGGGAGGTGTGTCAGTGACGTTGCCGGTGAAGACAGGATTTTACTACCAGGAAGGCGGGGTGATGTCCCCCGATGGGCACTGCCGTACGTTCGACGCGGAAGCGAAAGGTACGGTGAGTGGGAATGGAGTAGGGTTGGTGGTGCTGAAACGACTGGAAGAGGCGGTGCATGACGGAGATGAGATTGAAGCGGTAATACTGGGTTCGGCCATCAATAACGACGGGGCGGCGAAAGTGGGCTACACGGCGCCGAGCGTGGAAGGACAGTCGGCGGTGATCGTGGAAGCGCAGGCAATGGCGGGCGTGACGGCCGACAGCATTAGCTACGTGGAAGCGCATGGGACGGCGACGCCGCTGGGCGATCCGATCGAGATTGCGGCGTTGACGCGGGCCTTTCGCGCCAGCACGAAGCAGCGGGGCTACTGTGCGGTGGGGTCGGTGAAGAGCAACATCGGCCATCTGGATGCGGCGGCGGGAGTGGCCGGTTTAATCAAGACGGTGCTGTCGCTGAAATACGGGGAGTTGCCGCCGTCGCTGCACTTTGAGAGAGCAAATCCGGAGATCGACTTTGCCGGTTCGCCTTTTTACGTGAACGGGAGTTTGCAGCGTTGGGAGCGCAACGGTGGGCCACGGCGCGCGGGTGTAAGTTCGTTTGGGATCGGAGGAACGAACGCGCATGTGATTGTGGAAGAAGCGCCGGCGTCAGAGCCTGGCAGTGGGAGCCGGAGAGAGTGGCAGGTGCTGGCGATGTCGGCCAAGACGGAGAGCGCGCTGGAGCAGGCGACGGCAAACCTGGGTGCGCATTTGGAGAAGGAGCAGGTGGCGCTGGCGGATGTGGGCTACACGCTCGCGGTAGGACGGCGTGTCTTTGGGCACCGGCGAGTGGTGTTGTGCCGGGAGCGGGAGCAGGCGCTGGCGGCATTGAGCGGCGGGGATGGACCACAGCGGCTGAGCGGGGTAGCGCGAGAGCGGCGGCCGAGTGTGGTGCTGCTGTATCCGGGACAGGGAGCGCAGCGGGCGAACATGGGGCGAAAGCTTTACGAGAGTGAAGCGGTGTATCGGGAGACGGTGGATCGATGTGCCGTGGTGCTGGAGCGAGAACTGAGAGTCGACCTGCGAGCGGTGCTGTATGGTGAAGAAAGCAGGAGGGAGCAGTTACAGCAGACGGAGTGGGCACAGCCGGCGCTGTTTGTGACCGAGTATGCGTTGACGGAACAGTTGCGGGCGTGGGGAGTAGAAGCGGAGGGGCTGCTGGGCCACAGCGTGGGTGAATGGGTAGCGGCGACAGTGGCGGGAGTGTTCAGGTGGGAAGATGCATTGCGGCTGGTGGCGCTGCGCGGGCGTTTGATGCAGCAGCGGGAAGCAGGGGTGATGCTGAGTGTGGCGCTGTCGGAGAGCGAGATGGAGGAGCGGATCGCGCGGCAGCAGGAGGAGTTGGGACGAGTAGAAGTGAGCGCGGTGAATGGGGTGGCGCAGATTGTGGTGGGCGGGAGACGCGAGACGATAGAACGGTGGGCAGCGCAGTTGCAAAGTGAGGGAGTGTGGACCAAACACCTCGAGACGAGCCATGCGTATCACACGTGGATGATGGAAGAAGCGATGGCAGAGTTTGAAGGGGCGGTGGCGAAGGTGGAGAAGCGGGCGCCGCAGGTGAACATGATCTCGGGAGTGAGCGGGGAGTGGTTGGGGGCGGAGGAGGCGCAGAGTGCGCGTTACTGGGGACGGCAGATGCGGGAGCGAGTACGGTTTGCCGCGGGAGTGCGGGAAGTGCTGAGCGAGAGTGGGCGGGTGGTGGTGGAAGTTGGACCAGGCAACGCGTTGAGCGGGTTGGTGCGGCAACAGGCGCAGGGGAATGGGGCGGCGCCGCTGGTGCTGAGCCTGCTGGGTGGAAAGAGAGTGGAGGACGAATACGAGCAGGTGTTACGAGGGGTGGCCCAACTCTGGCTGGAAGGTGTGGGAGTGAAGTGGGAAGAGTTGTGGCGTGGCGAACGCCGGCAGCGAGTGAAGTTGCCCACCTATCCTTTCGAGCGCGTCCGCTGTTGGGTCGACGCAAAAAAAGATTCGCGTGCGCTTCCCCTGAATACAGGAAGACAGCCGGATATTGCGAACTGGTTTTATGCTCCCTCATGGAAGCGGAGCACGCCGGCCAGACTGCAGCGCACCGAGGACTCCAGGAACGAGAAGCGCTGCTGGTTAGTGTTCACAAGTAAGAATGAATTCGGTTCGGAAGTCGTCAAGCATCTTCAACAACAGGGCGAGGAGGTTATCTCGGTCCTTTGCGGAACACGGTTTGCGAAACTCGGAGACGGGATTTACAAGATCGATCCACAGCAACGCCAGCATTACAGCGCGCTTGTCAAAGAGCTTGGCACACTGGCACGACCGCCACAGCGCGTCCTTCATTTGTGGAGCCTCAATACGATCCGCAAAATGCACGACCTCGCCGAGAATTTTGAGAAAGCCCAGGCGCAGGGTTTCTACAGTCTGCTGTTTCTCGCGCAGGCACTCGACGAATACAAGGTTACGCACAACCTGGACCTCACCGTCGTGTCAGATAGCGTGCAGGAAGTGACGGGCGATGAACTTTTGCAGCCTGAAAAAGCGACTGTCCTTGGTCCAGGTCGAATTCTCCCTCAGGAATATTCCAATATAACCTACCGCAGTATTGACGTCGTGCTGCCGAAATCGAAGCGAGCTCAGCACCAATTGGTTAAGCATCTGATCCCGGAGATCACAGCTAAACCAGAGGATACTTTTGTCGCTTATCGCGGCCGTCATCGCTGGACACAGAGTTTCGAACCGCTCGGTATTCCCGCGCCGAAAGATGTCGAGTCGCATCTTCGCGAAGGAGCACTCTATCTGATAACAGGCGGACCCAGCGCTATCAATCTCGATCTTGCTGAATTTCTGGCGCATGAAGTACGTGCCAAACCTTTTATTGTGGAGGATACAGCGCAACTGCGTAGCGCAGTCAGTGCTGCGCAGGAGCAGTTCGGTCCGTTGAAAGGGATCTTCTACAACTCGGCGACTGAAACCATGAACACTCCCATTCGCGACATCAGCGCGGCTGAGTGTGGTTCCTATCTGCGACAAACGTGGGCCGGATTGGCAGAGCTTGAAAGTCTGGTAAAGGAGACAGAGCTCGACTTTTGCCTGCTGCTTTCTTCACTTTCGACAGTTGTTGGCGGAAGAGGTTCTCTTGCCTCAGCCACGGCCGGCTACATGCTCGACTCCTTCGCGCAGAAGCAGAAACAGACGGCTCCCGGATCCTGGATCAGTTTGAATCTGGATACGCCGCGGTTCGGTACTAAGGACGAACCGGGCCCGGACGACCTGGCGATCAAAACAGATGAGGCGATGGAGGTGCTTCGCCGAGTGTTGTCGTTGCACACAGCCTCGCAGCTCGCTGTTTCAACTATCGATCTCAGCACGAGAATGGAACCTGAAAAGGACACGGAGGTTAAGAAAGAAGCGGCCGACACGTCAGCAGACAAGAAACCAGGCGTCACTTCGTATTCGCGACCTAACCTCTCCACCACTTATGTCATGCCACGCAATGAAGTTGAACGCACGATCGCGCGAATGTACGAAGAGTTACTCGGCATCCTGCCAATCGGCGTAAACGACGACTTCTTCGAATTGGGTGGGCACTCGCTGGTCGGCATTCAGTTAACGTTTCGCATACGCGAAACATACGACCTCGAAGACTTCCATATGAACACGCTTTTTGAAAAACCGACTCCAGCCGGTTTGGCCGAAGCCGTCGAAGAGATACGCCGCACCGGATTGACCATGCCTCCGATACTCGTGCCGATTCAACCCAAGGGGTCGAATCCGCCTTTCTTCTGCATCCATCCGATCGGCGGTGGTGTTTATGGCCTGGTTGATCTTGGTCGTCAAATGCTTCCGCACCAGCCATTCTATGCAATTCAGGCAATGGGACTGGCGAACTACGGAGAGGATGAAGACCACCAGACACTCGAACAGATGGCCGCGGACTACATCGAAGCTATTCGCTTCATCTCGCCACAAGGTCCGTATTTTCTTGGTGGACTGTCTTACGGCGGCATCGTTGCGTTTGAGATGGCCCAGCAACTCAAACGCCGCGGTGAAGAAGTCGCCCTGCTGGCACTGTTCGATAGTCCCGCACCGCAGACCATAGCCAAAGTTGCGGACCTCGACGACGCAATCATACTGCTTGGACTGACGCGCGAGAGAGGGCGGCAGAAAGGGCTTGAACTCAACGTCAGTACAAAAGACCTCGAGGGATTGAACCCGGATGAACGGTTGATGTTCCTGATGAAGGAGTTGAAGGAGTTGGGATTAGCGCCCGAGGATCTCGACGACAGGTGGATACGCAACTTTATGCGTGGCTACCGGGCGCGCATCAAGACCACGGTTAATTATCAGCCGCAGGTTTATCCGGGCCGGATCACGCTCTTCCGTGCGACTGAAAGAGATGCCGAAATGGAAGCACACCTCAAGTCAGTGGGTCAGTATGAGTACACTGAGTCGTGCTTTGGTTGGGACAAAGTCTCTCTCGAGTCGATCGAAATCATTCCCACTCAGGGTCATCACGAAGTGATTGCTGCCGGCGACAATGGCATCGCACTCAGTGATCAATTGAAGGCCTGCATTGACAGAAACTGGCAAGCGTTCATTAAGAGCAACAGCGTAGGAACCTAATCGGAGGAAGATTCCGCGCGCAAAGGCGCAAAGCGCTGCCGCGTCCAAGGGTTTTCTGCCTCTTTGCGCGAGCAATAATTCTTCCACCAACATCTCCAGAGGATAATTTGAGTACTTTTTGTGCAACGCCCACGCTGACAAAGAAAACAGAGCCGGACCACCTGGTCCGACTATCCGAAGACGGTTGGATGGTCTGGCGGTGCATTGGTCTGCGTGGCGCCGGGTTTCCGGCCGAGGAGGTGTTGAAGCTCGTCTCGGTCGAAGCGGCAGCAGCCGCCGATCAGTTGCTTGACGCTGAAGAGGAGACGCGGCAGATTCGCGCTCACGTGCTGAGTGTTTTGAGTGGAGCTTTGAATGAACTCAGGACTGACCCGGAACGCCGGCAGGACCAGCATCGGGATCTCATTGCTGCCGCACAGCAGGTCCGGAAGAGGCGTCGCCCATCTCAGGCGAATCTTCCGCCGGACGTTCTGACTCTTTGCGATAGCCTCGAGGAAGCAACCACGCGCACTGAACGAATGAAGGTTCAATTTCATTCGGCCTTCCAGGAGTCGTCTGCGAGGCTGTCAACGGTGATTCAGGACATAAGTCGGAATGAATATTTTCGGGAGGCCGTCACCTGGCAAAATCACAAGGCGGTGCAGGGCAGCATCGCCGCATTGTTGAATATGGAAGGTGCGGAGGCTGGACGTGGAGCTGAACGCCGCAAGCGTGAAATGCTGGTTGCCAGTTATCTTCAGCGGTATTGCCTCAAGAATGACACGATTGGATTTTTCGGCCCGGTTGGTTGGGCCAGGTTTACTGAGGACGGGCCGGCAGTTACGGCAATATCCGGCCCGCGTTTACTTGCGTCACGTCAGGTCTATTTTGAATGCTGGTGCATTGAGGCGCTTGCCAATGTGCTGGGAGAGAACCCGGCGTTGCGGCCCTGGATCATTCCGCATCGCATGCCTTATCTACGCCTTGACGGTGTCACTGCCCGCCTGCCGCTGAGCCCGCCCTTGAAGCTCACTGCCAAAGAGGCGGCAGTGTTGTGGGCCTGCGACGGCAAACGCCCCGCCTATGACATTGCGGCAAATCTTCTGGCCGGTGGTTGCTACGATTTTCAGGATCACTATGCAATCTACGCTGTTCTTGCACAGTTGAGAGAGCGAAAGTTGATCTCGTGGACTCTCGAAGTTCCGGTCGGACTATATCCTGAACGCGCATTGTGGCAGTTACTCGATCAAATCAGGGACGAACGCCTGCGGAAAGAATCAGAAGCACCCCTTTTGGAACTGGAGAAGGCGCGCGAGGAGATTCGCCTGGCCGCCGACGATGCGGAAGAACTGCACAACGCCCTTGCCAATCTTGAAAGTACGTTCACTCGCCTGACGAACACTCCGGCCACACGCGCTGCCGGACAGATGTATGCAGCCCGCACATTGGTCTACGAAGATTGCCGGCGAGATCTCACAGTTGAAATTGGGCCAGACTTGCTGGCTGCGCTTGGACCACCGCTTTCTCTCCTGTTACAGGCAGCGCGCTGGCTGACTTTCCAGGCGGGGGAACGTTTTCGCACGGCATTCAGATCGCTCTTTGAACGAATTACACAAAAGACAGGATCTTCGACGATCGAAGCGATAGATTTCTGGTATGCAGCGCACCCGCTGTTTTTCGATCCCGCTGAGTCTCCGATTTCCACTCTGATTGATGATTTCCGGAAACGCTGGGCAGCGTTATTAGCTATTCCTCCGGATCAAAAACATGTCAGCTACACCGCTGATGCACTAAGAGGTTTGGTCGAGTCGGAGTTTGCAGCGCCGCGACCAGGCTGGAGCGGCGCTTGTCATCATAGTCCTGATGTGATGATCAGGGCGGTGAACGCGCAGGCGATTTGCAACGGCGACTATCAACTCGTGCTTGGTGAACTTCACGTTGCCGCCAACACGTTGAAAGGTGCGTGCTGGATTGCGCAGCACCCCGCTGCCGAGGAGCTCTTTCAGGCTTTCGCGAGCGACCTGCCTGAGCCGCGTCTCATACCGCTCGCTCCGAAGCAGTGGCCGGGTCTGACTGCGCGGACCCAAAACGGTTTCCTGCTCGACAAGGATTACGGCCTGATGGTCACGTCCGGCTCATTTGTAGATTCCCCGCTAAAACAGTCATTGCCCATCGCTTCGCTGGTGGTGGAAGAGTCCGCAAAGGGAATGGTGATGCGAACTCGAGATGAGTCTTTGGAGTTTGACCTCCTCGAAGTTATGAGCGAGCTGATTGCGGTGATGATTGTCAATGGCTTTAGTCTGACTCCACTCAGCTCACATAGCCCGCGGATCAATATTGATCGACTGGTTGTGGCCCGAGAGACCTGGCGCTTTCGTGTTGCTGAGCTTCCATTCATAAACGAGAAAAAGATGGAAGATCGCTTCCTGGCAGTGCGGCGCTGGGCCCGCAATCATGGTCTGCCGCGTTTTGTTTTTGTTCGTACACCAGTTGAAGTGAAGCCATATTACCTGGACTTTGACAGTGTGCATTACATCGAGAACTTTGTACGTGCAGCGCGGCGCACCCTCGAACAGAGTTCGCCCGACACGCTCATCAGCGTCGTCGAAATGCTCCCTGAACCCGATCGACTCTGGCTGCCGGATGCACAGGGCCGGCGCTATACGAGTGAGCTTAGGATCGTGGCGGTCGATCCGACACGTTAGCCCACACGTTAGCCGGCGAAAAGTAGTCGAGACTGATAGTGAAGTCTGAAACCGCTTACTGCAAACCGGTCAGCCTTTCTAAAACACTCAAGCTATTCCAATAGACAGGAGAATAGTCATGAAGCTCTTGGGATTAGTGTGGCGATACTCGCGTGGTCTCGTCGTGCTTGCAATGATCGCCGGAATTATCAGTGGTTTGAGCAATGCAGCCTTGATCGGCGTCGTACACCGGGCCTTGGTAGATGGCCGGGACGCACTGCCGGCTCTGGGTCTTGTTTTCATTGCTGTTTGTTTGGGTCTACCCCTTAGTCGTCTCGTCTCGCAGGTGTTGCTGACGTATCTGGCGCAAAAGGCTACGTACAATCTGCGGATGACGCTGGCGCGACGCATCCTGGCAGCGCCTTTACGTCAGCTTGAAGAAGTTGGCCCGGCGCGGCTGTTGGCGGCGCTCACGGAAGACGTCACTGCTATCTCGACGGGCGTCGGCTATATTCCCATCCTGTGTATTCACTTCTCGATCCTGATTGGCTGCCTGGCCTATCTGGCATGGCTCAATTGGAGTGTGTTCATCGGCGTCTTGATCTTCCTGATCATTGGCATGGCGAGCTTCCAGTTAGCGGTGGGAAAGGCCTCGAGCTTTGTGATGCTCGCAAGGGCGGATCAGGACAACTTGTACCGGAGCCTCCGCTCGCTTACGAGTGGTACTAAAGAACTCAAACTACACCGCAAGCGCCGGGAGACGTTCCTCTACAAACTGTTGCAGGGTTATGCTGAGTCTTATCAGCGGCATAGCGTCGTGGGCAACGGCGTCTACACGGCTGCCGCGAGCTGGGGACAACTGCTCTTCTTTGTACTGGTAGGCTTACTCGTCTTTGTCGTACCGAGTTTGAGGGAGATCAGCGTAGCCACTTTAACAGGTTACACGTTAATTATTCTTTACATGATGGTTCCGCTGGAGGTGTTGTCCGGAGGCTTTGCGCTGGTGGGCCGGGCCAATGTATCTCTGAGCCAGATTGAATCTCTCGGTCTGTCGCTGCATGCCGACCCGGGCAGTGAACAAAAGGTTGAAGAGAGTAAACCGCCTTCCTGGCATACGCTCGAGCTCGATGGAGTGGTCCGCAGTTACCATCTTGAAAAGGACAACAGCAGCTTCATTCTTGGTCCAATCAACCTGACCTTGAAGCGTGGAGAGCTGGTCTTTATCAGCGGCGGTAACGGCAGCGGTAAAACGACATTAGCCAAGCTGCTCGCCGGACTCTATCCACCGGAGGCGGGAGAGATTCGTCTTGATGGGCAGTCGATCAAGGACGGCAACGTAAATGATTACCGCGAGCTCTTCTCGGTGGTATTCTCTGACTTTTATTTGTTTGAGAGTTTGCTTGGATTGGATACTCCGAAGCTTGACGACGAAGCCCGCGCATACCTGTCGCAGCTTCAGCTCGAGAGTAAGGTCCAGATAAAAGACGGAGTGTTTTCAACTGTCGACCTTTCTCAGGGACAACGCAAACGCCTGGCGTTGCTCACGGCTTACCTGGAAGATCGGCCGATTTACCTGTTCGACGAATGGGCAGCGGATCAAGACCCGATGTTCAAGGACGTCTTCTACTATCAGTTGCTGCCTGACATGAAGGCGAAGGGTAAGACCGTAATCGTCATCAGTCACGACGACCGGTACTACTCTGTAGCAGACCGGCTCATCAAGTTGGACACAGGGCGGCTGGTTCTGGATGAACCCGTCACGCCGGCGGCTGCGATGGAAAAATCGGCGTCGTTCAGTGCTGTATAACGAGCGAGTAGTGGGTCAGTTTGAATTGAGCGCCTCCTTGGAGTGCGGCAGCTTGCTGCCGCTTTGGCCAAAGCGGTGCCAAGGCACCGCACTCCAAGGAGGCGCTCAATTCAAACTGACCCACTACCAACGAGCAGACGGGATTTACATAATTTTTCAGGATTATTAAGATGAATCCTGTAAATCCTGAAAACCTTAGTAGTGGGTAAGAGTGTGTTGGCGAAACAAGGCTCTCGGTCCCGTAGGGACCAAATGTTTATAGATTCTCGCAAATGTAGAATCCGGCTCCGGAGGAGCCGCATGTTTACTTTGTAAGCACACATGTCGCTCCTCTGCAGCGAGTATTTTTATTGGACCGAGCTATAAACATGTGGCCGCTCTGCGGCCAGACCAGGAGCTCGAAGTTAGTTCAACAACACACCCTTACCCCACTACCAAAACCTTGTAATCCTGTCTAACAGACTTTTAAAGGAATCAACCATGAGTGACGAACAAGACGACACTACTATTTATAAGGTTGTGATGAATCACGAGGACCAGTATTCCATCTGGCCTGCCGAACGCGAAAACGCCCTGGGTTGGAACGATGCAGGAAAGACGGGCACCCGGGCGGAGTGTCTCGCCTACATCAAAGAAGTTTGGACCGATATGAGGCCGCTGAGTCTGCGCGTCAAGATGGCGCAGGGTTTGAACATGCAAAAACTCTTAAGAGACTTTCGATACGCAGCGCGAACACTGCTAAAGAGTCGCGGCCTCACCTCAGTGATTGTTCTGGCCCTGGTCCTGGGTATTGGTGCAAACACGGCTATCTTCAGCGTCGTGAACACAATCCTGCTCCGCCCGTTGGAGTTCAAGGATCCGGAACGGCTGCTTCTGATTAGGAACAACTTCGTCAAGCAAGGGCTGGAAAACGTCTGGTTGTCTCCGGCCGAATACCTGGACATCAAGCAGCAGAACCATGTCTTCGAGGACGTGGCTGCCTTCGCGACGGTCAACTATAACCTTACAGAGAGTGGCGAACCTGAGCGCATTGAGGGATTGCGAGTCACTGCCTCTCTGTTTCCTTTGCTCGGAGTAGCGCCGCTGCGAGGAAGCGTCTTCTCCGCCGCCGAGGATCAGCCCGGCAGCGACAACCTGGTCGTGATCAGTCACGAGTTATGGCAACGCCGTTATGGTTCGGATCCGAATGTGATCGGCCAGACTCTATTGCTCAGCGGCAGACGGTTTACGATTATCGGAATCATGCCGGCTGAATTTAAGTTTCCCCTGACTAACGTCGCGCTTGGCCAGCCGGCGTTTCGGGCCCGCGTTTTTACGCTACTGACTTTTGACTCGGAAGCACTGGCTGAACGCAGCTCACGCAATCTCAACGTGATCGCGCGTCTTAAACCCGGGGTCTCGAGCGCGCAAGCCCAATCCGAGCTCAATATTATTACCGCCCGGCTCGAGCAACAGCATCCGGAAACCTATTTAACAAACATGGGCTTTGCCTTGTCCTCAGTCTCGTTACAGCAAGAGGTCACCGGCAAGATTAGGTTTCCTTTACTCGTGCTCCTCGGCGCCGCCACTTTTGTACTCCTGATTGCTTGTGCCAACGTGGCTGCGCTGCTCGTTGCACGGGCCATCAAGCAGCGGAAGGAAGTAGCAGTTCGGGTCGCGCTTGGCGCACGTCGTTGGGACCTGGGCCGGCAGATGCTGGCTAACACCGTCATCATTGCCCTGGTGGGTGGCACGATCGGCCTGTTTTTGTCCGTCTGGGGTGTGCGGCTACTGCTATTTTTCGGGCCGCAAAATATCCCGCGAGTTGATGAGATCGGTGTTGATGCCAGGATGCTGATCTTCACCCTGCTCGTCTCGTTAGGCACGGCACTCGCGCTGGCTGTCATTCCCGCGCTTCAGGTTTCCAAACCAAACCTGAACGAAGTGTTGAGTGAAGAAAGCGGAAAGGTCTCAGGCGGGTTGCGTAGCGCGCGTGTGTTCAATCTGCTCGTAATCGGTGAGGTAGCGATGGCTTTTGTTCTGCTGATCGGCGCCGGACTACTGATCAAGAGTTTTCGCCAACTCTCGGAGATCGATCCGGGCTTCAACCGGCAAGACCTGCTCACGATGCAATTGACGCTGCCGTCTTTGGGCTATCCCGAAGGCAACCAGGTGTCTGCTTTCTACAAACAGCTTCTGGACCAACTCAAAACTGTTCCCGGAGTACAGTCGATCGGCGCAATTGATGCGCTTCCACTCAGCGGCAGGAAAACTGACATACAGTTCGTCATCGAGGGCCGCATGCCTGGGCCCGGCGATCATTTACCCGATGAGGAGGTGCGCAGCATCAGTCCTGATTACTTTCGGACGATGATGACCCCGATCCTGAAAGGGCGCAGCTTTAGCGAAAGTGATCGAGCCGGATCTCAGATGGTCGTGGTAATTAACCAGGCGCTGGCACGCAAGTATTTTTCGAACGAAGATCCGCTTGGCAAGCGCCTGGCTTTTGACGGCACTCCGGACGAGCCCAACTGGCGGGAGATTGTGGGAGTGGCTGGATCAGTAAAGAACTTCGGCCTGGATCTCGAGCCAAAGCCGGAGTTCTATCTTCCATTTGAACAATATCCATCGAACACTCTGACACTCGTCGTGCGCACCCACTCGAATCCCACCGACATCACCGGCGCCGTGCGCAACACTGTCAAGGCTCAGGACTCAAACCTGCCGCTCTACAACATCAAGACGATGGAAGAGGTAGTCGCCGCCTCCGTCTCGCAACAAATGCTGACAGTCAGACTGTTCGGCCTTTTCTCATTGTTGGCTCTCTTACTCGCAAGCATCGGAGTGTATGGCGTGATGTCCTATTCGGTGACGCAGCGCACGCACGAGATCAGTATTCGCATGGCCCTCGGCGCGCCGCCGCGCAACATCGTCAAACTCGTAATGAAGCGTGGGATGTTCCTTGTCATTGTGGGAGTAAGCATCGGCCTGATAGGTGCTTTCGTGCTGACCCGAGTCGTCGCGAACCTGCTTTTTGGCATCACCGCGACCGATGTATCCACTTTTCTTCAGATAACACTTTTGCTTTTCATGATCTCCCTGATAGCAACATTAATTCCCGCGTGGAGGGCCACGAAGGTCAATCTGGTGAACGCCCTCCGGTTCCAGTAGTCTCAAAGAAATACTACACGCGCGCCAAACCAAGCTTCGCCTCCTCGCCCTCTGGCGAAGCATCTCCATTAACAAACTAAATAATGCTCATTGCACTAACGCGTGGCGTCAGTCCGACGATTGGCGCTTGTGAACTGAACTATCTTTCGCGCCAGTCGATCGATCTGGAAAAGGCGATCGAGCAGCAGCGGAACTACGAAAAGTTCATGAGTGAAAAAGGCGTCAAAGTCATTTCGCTGCCCGTCCAGCCTGACCTGCCCGATGCTGTTTTTGTCGAAGACACTGCGATCGTCGTCGACGAAGTGGCGGTAATCGTGACCACGGGGGCTGCGAGCCGGCGGCGCGAAGTCGAGACGGTGGCTGAGACCCTGAACAGCTATTACCCGCTCGAGTTTGTGCAGTTGCCGGGGACACTCGAAGGAGGAGACGTCATTCGCATTGGCCGCACGCTTTACGTCGGTGTTTCACGCCGCACCAATTTCGAAGGTGTCGATCAATTACGCGAGATTCTCAAGCCCTACGACTATGAAGTCGTAACGTCGAGGATCCACAGTTGTCTGCACCTTACGACGGCGTGCTCATACCTGGGCAGGCAAACAATGCTGGTGAATCGCGAGTGGATGGATTGCGATCCGTTCGCCGGTCTCGATCTGATTGACGTTCCTGCTACGGAACCGTGGGCTGCCAATACAGTAAAGGTGAATGGGATAAATCTGGTTTCCAGTTCCTTCCCTCGAACTGCTGAACTACTGGAAGGACGAGGTTTCAATCCGCGCGCGCTTGACCTCAGCGAACTGGAGAAGGCCGAAGGGGGACCCAGTTGTCTCAGCCTTCTCTTCGAAACCAAAGATTAACGACTGGTCCGTGGCAATCACTGTTTCGCCGATTCTTTAGAGGAGGATCCATGGAAAAAGAGTTTTCTTTCTCTCACCTGCTAAAAACTTTAGCTCTGCTGGCCGTGATCGCGGCGGTTGCGCCATTGAATCTCAGCGCATGGTCCAATGGCCGGCTCGCTCAGGTGCAACAAGGCGAGGCCGGCAACTCTGTCCCGGTTCATCAGTACGACGTGCTCAATATCAGGCTCAACCTGCGCTTTGATTGGGAGCACGAAAAGGCCATCGGGACGGCAACAATAACCATGAAGCCTCAGGTCAATAATCTTCGCGTGGTCGAACTCGATGCCACCAACATGACTTTTAACTCGGTTAAGCTGGCGTCGGGAGCAATGCTCAAGTTCGAAACGGATACTGCAAAAGAAAAGCTTCGACTTACGCTCGACCGCGAATACCAGCCGGCGGATGTGTTGACGCTAACCATCGATTACCACACCAACGGTGTCTCGCCCGAGCGAGCGCTCGGAGGCACTTACAGACGTGGCCTGATTTTCATCAAACCCACCGCTGACGATCCCGCGCGACCGCGACAGATCTGGACCCAAGGTCAACCGGCATACAATCACTATTGGTTTCCGTGCTACGACCGAGCCGACGATTTCGCTACGTCCGAGGTAATTGCCACGGTAGACAAACCGCTAAAAGTTATCTCCAACGGTTCACTCGTCGAAACCAGAGACAATGCCGACGGAACTCGCACATTTGCCTGGAAGATCGACGTCCCGCACGCGAATTACCTGACCTCTATCATCGTAGGCGAATACGCCACGATTGAAACCAGCTACGACGGCATTCCGATTCGCACCAACGTCGAGGCGAAAGATATCGAACTGGCCAAAGTCACCGTCGCGAATACCGCCAGGATGATGGAACTCTTCTCCCGGCTCGTCGGGATCAAATATCCCTACGCAAAGTACGACCAGACGTTTGTGCGCGATTTCGGGCTGGCGATGGAACAGATCACGGCCTCGACGTTATCCGATCAACTTCTCCAGGACGCTCGGTCCGCATTGGACCACCCAAACGAAGGATTGGTTGCCCACGAACTGGCCCATCAGTGGTTTGGTAATTACGTGACGAGCCGCGACTGGAACCATATCTGGCTCAACGAGGGTTTCGCAGTCTATTTTCAGGGGCTCTGGCATGAAAACCACCTCGGCCCCGCCGATTTCTATTATCGCGATGTCAAGCCCAATCAGGACCGCTATCTGGCTGCGTGGGCGGATGGTAATCGCCGTCCCCTGGTTCCCAAGGAATATTCCAACGCAGACGCGCTCTTCGACTTGTATACGTATCAACGCAGCGCTGCCGTGCTGCACATGCTCCGAAACGTTCTTGGAGAAGAGAACTGGTGGCGAGGCATCAGGCACTTTTTGACGAAGCACGCTCATCAGCCCGTCGATACCGAACAGTTTCAGAAAGCAATCGAAGAGGCCAGTGGACAATCCCTTGGTTGGTTTTTTGATCAATGGGTTTATCGCATGGGCCATCCGGTCTTCAACGTCAGTCAGGTTTACGATCCGGCAACGCGAACTCTCGCCCTGACAGTCAGGCAGGAACAGCAGCTTGATCCCAATTCCAAACAACCGCAGCAGCGTTTCTTCCGCATGCCCGCTGAGATCAAGATTGCCACTGCAGGCAGGGAACGTATCGAGCGTGTTCAGATTGAGCCGCAGGAAGTACAGGTGTTCCGATTCAAGATCGACTCTGCGCCACAATTCAGCAGCTTTGATCGCGACGGCATCCTGATCAAAGAGCTGCATTTCACGAAGACTACAAGTGAGCTGCTTTACCAGTTGGCTAATGATAGCGATCTACCTGGACGTCTGTGGGCTTTGAATCAACTCAGACCACGGCTGCTCGACAAAGCTACGACCGCCAAAGATAAGCAGGAGATCGCAAACGGAGTCGCGCTTGCTTTGACACGCGACAAGTTCTGGGGATTGCGTCTCCAGGCTGCGACGGCCCTCGAAAGCGTGCCGGGCAAAGATGCACAAACTGCTCTACGTCTCGCCCTTAAGGACAAGAATGCGGCAGTGCGTGCTCAGGCTATCACTTCTTTGAGCGCCGCAAATGACGCCACTCTCGCCGGCACATACGAGGAGATGCTGACTCATCCAAGTTATGCGGTGGTGAAAGCAGCCGCGCTGGCATTAGGAAAGACCCGGAGTCCACACGCGTATGGTGCACTCGAGAAACTAATGAGGGTTGCGTCCTGGCGAGACACAATCAGGACAGCGGCATTGAGAGGACTGGCAATGCTTGGCGACCCGCGCTCCAGAGAGTTGGGGTTGCAGTATTCGCAAGAGAGCTATCCCATTTCTGTTCGGGCTGGAGGAATCGCGTTGCTGGGTGCTGTCGGGAGAGGAGATCCTCGTGCCTACCCGCTCATCAACGCTGCGTTCCAGCATGCTTTCATGATCGACGACCGGGAATTGGGATTTGCTGCTTCAGAAGCTCTGGTTAACGTGTGTGATGCACGCGGACTGGAGTTCCTGGCAGCAATTGCAAAGAAAGTCGCCGGCAATCCGCAGGGACATGCCTTTGTCTCAGACCTATCTCAACGTTTGCAGAAGTGCGTCACCGAAGATGCCCGGAAAGCTTCTGGAAAATCCCAGGACTAATCACGGCAACATCCCTTTGTTGCCGCAACGAGGCACAAAAAAGCACAAGAAGAACTCAGGAAGAAAGTTTTAAGTTCAACCTGCTTTGCCCGAAAAGTGGTTTTGGCATGTATTTCTCACTGCGAAGTGCTCCAGAGGAGCACGATGTTTATAGCCCTACAACAACAGTACCTGTGCGCTCCAGCGGAGCGCAATGTGGTGTTTGCGTTCAATTTACATTCCGCTCCTGACGGAGCGGGTACGCATGAAACCGGCAGCTATAAACATGTTGCTCCTCCGGAGCAGGAACTCCCTCGATATCGATGAGGTCCACTTTTCGGGCAAAGCTAGTTCAAACAGTGCAACCGGCTTTGCCCGACAAGTGGTTTTGGCATGTATTTCTCACTGCGAAGTGCTCCAGAGGAGCACGATGTTTATAGCCCTACAACAACAGTACCTGTGCGCTCCAGCGGAGCGCAATGTGGTGTTTGCGTTCAATTTACATTCCGCTCCTGACGGAGCGGGTACGCATGAAACCGGCAGCTATAAACATGTTGCTCCTCCGGAGCAAGAAACATGATGCTCCTCCGGAGCAGGAACTCCCTCGATATCGATGAGGTCCATTTTTCGGGCAAAGCTAGTTCAACCTGAACTCATTTTGTCCTTTTGTGCCTTTTTGTGGCTACACGAAGTGATTCATCGGAGGAGATGAGATGAATCAGGAAGTCCATGTAATACCCTGTTCGTTCGCGCAACAACGTCTCTGGTTCCTGGACCAGTTCAAACCAGGCGATCCGGCCTTCAACATTCCCGTTGCCCTGCACCTTACCGGCGCAGTTGATACATCCGTGCTCGAGCGCTGCCTGAACGAGATTGTGCGCAGGCACGAGTCACTGCGGACCACTTTCACTTCTGAAGATGGCCAGCCCTCGCAGGTGATCTATACGGAGCTCACCCTGAAGCTGTTCGTCAGCGATCTACGCGAACTCCGGGAGCCGATGGCCCAGGCTCGAGAGGCGATCACCAGGGAGGCCGGTCAGCCATTTGATCTCCAGCGTGGACCACTGCTGCGAACCGTTCTGCTGCGCATCGGTGATGAGGAGTACGTGTTCGTGGTTACCATGCATCACATCATTTCCGATGGATGGTCCATCACCGTATTCATCAACGAATTGGCGTCGCTTTATGAGGCGTTCACTAACCATCGTCCTTCACCGCTTCCTGAGCTTCCCATTCAGTATGCCGACTACGCGTTGTGGCAAAAAGATCGTTTGCAGGACGATCTCCTGCAGCCACAACTTGCCTACTGGAAAAAGCAACTCGCCGGAAACCACTCCGTAGTGGAGTTGCCGTCCAACCATCCTCGCCACAATACGCGGACCTCCGCCGGCGCTAAATACTTTCTCGAGTTTCCCCGCCGTTTGACCGACGACCTGAAGACTCTTGCTCGACGAGAGGGCGCGACCCTTTTCATGGTGCTGCTCGCTGCCTTTAAGACGTTGTTATTCCGCTACAGCAAACAAGACGACATAACTGTGGGTTCGTCGATCGCGGGCCGTAATTGGCTCGAGACTGAAGGACTGATTGGGTTCTTTCTGAACACACTCGTTCTGCGATCCGATCTGTCCGGTGACCCCGGCTTTCGGGAACTGCTTGGTCGCGTCCGTCAGGTAACTCTGGATGCTTATAGCAACCAGGAGGTTCCGGTGGAGATGTTATTGGAAGCGCTTCAACCAGAGCGGCAGGGTGATCAGAATCCGTTGTTTCAGGTGATGTTCATTCTGCAAAACACGCCGCTGCCGAGGCTGGAGTTTGCCGGGTTGAAGCTGCGGCCGGTGGCTTTTGACAGTGGGACGGCGAAGTTTGATCTGACCCTGGATTTGGCTGAAGGAGCGGCAGGATTGCAGGGGTGGTTGGAATACAGCAGCGATCTGTTTGAGGTGGACACGATCGAGCGGCTGGCCACGCATTTCCGGACGCTCTTGGAGGACGTGGTGCGGCATCCGGAGCGCGTCTATCTCGGAGCTGCAACTGTTGGCGTCTGAGGAACGGGCGCAGGTGGTGGAGGAGTGGAACCGGACGGAGCGGGTGTATGAAGGAGCGCCGTGCATTCACGAGTTGTTCGAAGCGCAGGCGGCGCGGACGCCGGAACAGGTGGCGGTGGTGGCAGAGGGGGAAGTGCTGAGTTATGGGGAGTTGAATGCGCGGGCGAATCAGTTGGCGCATTATCTGCGGCGCCTGGGAGTGGGACCGGAGGTGCTGGTGGGGCTGCTGCTGGAGCGTTCGGCGGCGATGGTGGTGGGGCTGCTGGGAGTGTTGAAGGCCGGCGGCGCGTACGTGCCGCTGGATCCCCATTATCCGGCGAAGCGACTGGCGCTAATGTTGAAAGACTCAGGTGTAGCAATGCTGCTTACTCAACAGAGCCTCGCACAACTGCTTCCCGAAGAGTCCGTGCCTCTGTTTTGCCTGGATGGAGAAGTTGAATTGCTGGCGAGAGAAAGTCGCGAGAATCCGGCGAGCGACGCTATCGGTGAGAACCTGGCCTACGTGATTTACACGTCCGGTTCCACTGGACGACCAAAAGGCGTGATGGTTGCACACGCATCGCTGGTCAACTACGTTCACACTGCCAATGCTGTATATCAGGTACGAGCTGAGGATCGCGTCTTGCAGTTTGCGTCGCTCAGCTTCGATACGAGTATCGAAGAGATCTTCTCTTGTCTGACACAGGGCGCCACTCTGGTCCTACGCACTGAGTGGATGATGGCGACCACCGAGATCTTCCTCGAATACTGTGCTCAACAGCGCATCACCGTAATCAATCTGCCCACTGCGTACTGGCATGAAATCACGAGGTCGGCGGCTGAACAGTTAAAACTTCCAGCTTCGATTCGCCTGGTGATAATCGGCGGCGAGAAGGCATTGGCAGAGCGTTTCACTTTGTGGCGCCGGCAAGTCGGTGCCTCGGTCTTGTTGTTCAATACTTACGGGCCGACTGAGGCAACGATTGTCGCAACGATTCAACCGGCCCATGAATTGGCTGCCGATCTTGAAGACCTGCCAATTGGCCGTCCCATTGCAAACGCACAGACGTACGTTCTCGACGCCCATCTTCAGCCGCTGCCGATCGGGGCAGTGGGAGAGTTATACATTGGAGGGGCGTGTTTGGCGCGCGGGTATCTCAACAGTCCTGACGTAACGGCTGCCAGATTTGTCCCCGATCCTTTCGCGCTGAAACCGGGCCGGCGCTTGTATCAGACCGGCGATCTGGCGCGGTACTCGCCTGACGGTGTGCTCAATTATGAAGGCCGCAGCGACGAGCAGGTAAAGATCAGAGGCTTTCGCATCGAGATTGGTGAGGTCGAGGCCACACTCAGACAGCATCCCAGTGTCTCCGATGCCGTGATTATCGTGGGCGAGAGGGCGTCCGGCGACAAGCATCTGATTGGTTACGTCACGATGAATGAGACTGCGACTACATCCGTGACGGAATTGCGCAGCTTCGTCAAAGAGCGACTTCCTGACCACATGTTGCCGTCATGGTTTGTAATCCTCGACGCGTTTCCATTAACGGTGACGGGCAAGCTGGACAAACGAGCGTTGCCGGCGCCAAACCGTAACGACAACGGAGTCGAGACGATCTCCGCCGAACCTGGTAACCAGATTGAGGATATGGTTACTGAGATCTGGATTGATGTACTTGGACTTCATCGAGTAGGCACCACGGAAAACTTCTTTGAGGTGGGTGGACATTCCCTGCTGGCTACGCAGGTAATTTCGCGCATCCGCCAGGCTTTTGGCGTCGAGTTTCCGCTGCGAACCTTGTTTGAAAGCCCCACCGTAAAGGGAATAGCAACGAGTATCGAGGCCCTGATTCGTGGTGGCCAGTCGTTGCCGAAGCCTCCTATCACGCGCGTCACGCGCGATCAGGATCTGCCACTCTCCTTTGCTCAGGAGCGCTTGTGGTTTCTCTATCAACTCGATCCGGACAGCGCCGCTTATCACGTCCTGCGACCGTTACGGATTACCGGTCCCCTTGATGTTGAGCTGATGGAACGAACTTTTACGGAGGTCATGCGGCGCCATGAGGTATATCGAACGGTCTATCCGGCCCCGTTCGGCCGCTCGGTCCAATTCATACAGCCCGCTCAACCTGTACTTCTGCCGTTGGTCGATTTGCGGCATTTACCGGAATCAAAACGTGAAGCGCACACACAAGAGCTAATCACGGCCGAAGGGCTCAAGTGCTTCAATCTGGAAAAGGGTCCGTTGTGGCGCCTGTTGCTAATCCGGTTAAGTGACCACGAACACGTACTGATGCTGACGGAGCATCACATGGTCCATGATGGTTGGACCGAAGGCGCTCTCGTGCGTGACTTTCTCGCGCTCTATGCCGCCTTCTCCGCCGGAAAGCCCTCGCCCTTACCCGAATTGCCCATCCAGTACGCAGATTTTGCCTACTGGCAAAGGCAGTGGCTGCAGGGTGAGACGCTTGAAGTCCTACTCTCCTACTGGAAGGAACACTTGCGCGGAGCACCACCCTTGCTGGCGTTGCCGGCTGATCGGCCGCGGCCGCCGGTTCAGAGTTTCCGTGGCGCACTTAAACAAATTAGTCTCTCGCGCGAACTGACTACGAAGATAAACGACTTAAATCGTCGTGAAGGCGTGACGATGTTCATGACGCTTCTCGCGGCGTTCAAAACTCTCCTCCATCGCTATTCTCGACAGGATGACATTGTCGTCGGCACTTCGATCGCGAATCGCAACTGGATCGAGATAGAGAAACTCACCGGCTTCTTTGTCAACACTCTTCCGCTGCGCACACGTTTCTCCGGCAATCCCAGCTTCAGGGAATTACTGAAACGCGTTCGTGATGTCTCGCTCGTCGCTTATGCCCATCAGGATCTGCCGTTTGAGAAACTCGTGGAAGAATTGCAGCCGGGCAGAGATCTAAACCATCAGGCCGTGTTCCAGGTAATGTTCATTCTTCAGAATGCGCCCCTCACGTCGCTGGAGCTTCCGGGCCTGACGGTCGAATTGCTGCAGGTACACAACGGAACTTCCAAGTTTGACTTATTGCTGTCGATGATCGAACAGGAAGGAGAGCTGCACGGAGCGCTTGAGTACAGCACGGATTTGTTTGAGGAAGCCACAATCGATCGAATGCTCCGCCATTTCAAGACATTGCTCGAAGGCGCAGTTGAACAGCTTGATACCCCAGTCTCTGAACTCCCGCTCTTAACTCCGGAAGAACGTCAGGAACTGCTCTACGACTGGAATAGCAGCCTTGCGCCCTTGCCCACGGAGAACTGTGTTCACGAATTTTTCGAAACTTCGGTCGCCCGTTTTCCAAAAAAGATCGCCGTTAGGTTTGAAGACGAAAGCCTGACCTATGAGGAATTAAATGGTCGTGCCAATCAGTTGGCGCGGTACTTGAGCAAGCAGGGCGCAGGACCAGGCGCGGTGGTATCAATCTGTGTGGAACGTTCGATAGACATGCTTGTGGCCGTGCTCGGAGTGCTCAAGTCCGGTGCGGCTTATCTGCCGCTCGATCCAGGGCATCCACCGCAGCGGACCTGCGACATTCTCGCCGATGCCCACGTCTCACTACACCTGACCAATAAGAAGTTGAAAGCAGAGACAGTCGATCCGATTGTCAAAAGAGTTTACATCGACGCCGATGCCGAGATGATCTCACTGGAGAGCCAGGCAAATCTTTCCGTGCCTGCGTCGCGTTCGTCTTTGGCGTATGTGATCTATACCTCCGGTTCCACAGGTAAGCCCAAAGGCGTGCTGATTTCACATGGTGCGGTAACTAATTTTCTTCGCTCGATGTCCATCGAGCCGGGCATGACCGAAGCGGACGTTCTCTTTGCTGTTACAACTTTGTCTTTCGACATTGCCGGACTGGAGTTACTTCTACCGCTGACTGTCGGCGGGAGCGTCGTCATTGCCGGGCGGGAAACCGTTGCCGATGGAACGATGCTGCGGCAGCAACTGGCTCGTTATCAGCCGACCATCATGCAAGCCACTCCGGCTACGTGGCGATTGCTTATCGAAGCGGGTTGGGAAGGAAGTGATCGGCTGAGGATACTTTGCGGTGGTGAAGCACTGCCTGCCGAATTGGCCCGCGAGCTCAACAAGCGCGGCCGGCAGCTCTGGAACATGTATGGGCCAACGGAGACAACCATCTGGTCCACGGTAGACAAGATCGATTCTTCCGAGGCGAAGATAACGCTTGGCCGGCCAATCGCAAATACGCAGGTCTATCTGCTGGATTCCAACCTTGAACCCGTTCCGATTGGCGTGCCGGGTGAACTCTATATCGGTGGCTCCGGCCTCGCGTACGGTTATCACAATCGACCGGATCTAACAGCGGAGCGATTCATTCCCGATCATTTTGCCGATTCGCCCGGGGCACGCCTGTACAACACAGGCGATCTGGCGCGTTACCTTCCGGGCGGAAGAATCGAATACTGCGAACGGCTCGATCACCAGGTGAAGATTCGTGGTTTTCGTATCGAGCTGGGCGAAATAGAATCAGTCCTGCAACAGCATCCGGCCGTGGCTGACTCGGCGGTGACGGTTCGAGTGGATTCGAAAGGTGAGAAGTCGCTTGTGTCCTACGTGACTCGCCGGCAACAATCCGAGTTGCAACTTGCAGAAGAAGAGAGCGCCACGGAACAGATCTCACAGTGGCAGATGACGTGGAATCAGAGTTACATGCGAAGTCCCCCCCTTGCCGATCCGACCTTTAACATAGACGGCTGGAACAGTAGCTATACCGGATTGCCGATACCGGAAGAAGAGATGCGGGAGTGGACCGAAAGGACTGTGGAACGAATCCTCGCGCTACGGCCGCAGCGCGTGCTGGAGATCGGTTGCGGCACGGGACTCGTGCTATTTCGTGTTGCCCCGCATTGCACTCGATATGTGGCGACGGACATATCGCCGGAATCGCTTTCTTACGTCGGGAGTCAACTCGCGCAACTACAACTCGGACACGTCGAGCTTTTGCAGCGAACTGCCGATGATTTGTTTGGTGATGAGTTCCAAAACTTCGACACGATAATACTTAACTCGGTAATTCAGTATTTCCCAAACATCAACTATCTGCTGCGGGTGATCGAAAAAGCAAAGGAGTTGGTGTCGCCGCACGGGACAGATTTTTATTGGAGACGTGCGCAGTTTTCCGTTGTTGGAGACGTTTCACACGTCGGTGCAGTTTCACCGCGCAGCAGCATCGCTTCCGCTTGCTCAATTGCGGCAGAGCATTAAAACTCAAGCGGACCGAGAGGAAGAACTGACGGTGGATCCGGCGTTCTTTCACGCACTGCGAGCGAACTCAACTGATATTTCCGCGGTCGAAGTTCAGCTCCGGCGAGGCCGTTATCACAACGAGCTAACGCGCTTCCGTTACGACGTCGTGCTGCGGGTGGGAGCGCCGGGATTTTCCGAGCGTGAAGCTGAATGGCTCAATTGGAAGCAACACAATTTATCAGTTCTCAAGCTCGAAGAACTGCTTGCCGGTGATCGTCCGGAAGTACTCGGTGTCAGCGCAGTTCCAAATGGCCGGCTGGCGTCGGAACTGAAACTCCAGGGTCTGCTTCTCAGTCAGCGCGATGAACTGCAAATCGCAGGTGACCTGCGTCAGGTCAGCAAAGAGTTTCCTGAAGACAACACAATTGATCCGGAAAGCTTGTGGGTGATGGGTGACGAACTGGGGTACTCGGTTGAGATAAACTGGTCAAGCTACGACGGCCCTGGCTACTTTGACACCTTGTTCAAACGACGTGACACGGCGGCTGAAGAAATCCATGTGACTCTACCGTCGCCTCTTAGTGAACGAAAGTCGTGGAGCCATTATGCGAACGATCCACTCAAAGGAAAACTGGCAGACAAACTAGCTCGTCAGTTGCGGCAGTTCTCGAAGGAAAGACTTCCTGACTACATGGTGCCGTCGGCATTCGTCGTGCTCGAGTCTTTGCCCAGAACTCCCAACGGTAAACTGGACCGCCGGGCATTACCCACCCCTGAACGTATTGGAACCGAGCTACGGGACAGCTATGTTGCTCCCCGCACGGCGACTGAAGAAACATTGGCTCGCATCTGGTCTGAAGTGCTTGGCGTTGAGCGGATCGGGATTCGGGACAGTTTCTTCGACCTGGGCGGGCATTCACTTTTAGCCACACAGGTCCTGATGCGCGTGCGAACGGCATTCCAGATCGAGGTTCCGCTGCGGAACTTGTTTGCCACGCCGACAGTAGAAGGTTTGGCCATCGCTGTTCTGGAGAGTGAAGCCGCGAATACAGACGATGACGAGTTAATGCAGATGCTCGCGGAACTACAGGTTTGATCTTCGGTGTTGATGAAGCGTAGTCAAGCGGAAAATCACTTGGGCTGTTTGAAAGGAAACTGGATGGTGTGAAAAAAGAGTTGCGCTAATGTAGCAACTGTCTAACTGTCGTGGTCACAAAATCCCACCAACGCAAGTTGGTGGGATTTTTTTGTACGTAGTAATCGCCTCGCAAATTAATTCTTAGATGACGCGGCATCAAAGAAAATGACTTTGATCTCGTGTTCGCTCCCGTTCTTTCTCCACTCGCAAAATGACCCGATAGGCATTTCGTTAATTCGGGTCGAACAATAGCGACGGTGAAGGACTAATGGGCCAGCGCGGCCTTGCGTCTGTTTATCTCCGCAAGCAGGTCGGAAGCGTAAGATGCGTTGACTGATCGCAGCTTGCCATGAGTCTGCTGCGCTTCGTCAATTTTGTTTCTGTCGAGATAAAGAAAGCCAAGTTCCAGCAGGGCATCAGCATTGGCGGGCCAGACGTCGACAGCTTCTTTGTAGGCGGCCTCGGCGGCTTTCCATTTTTTCTGCTCGCGAAAGCGATCACCGAGATCGAGGAAATTATTAGATTCGACTGAGGCAGGACTTCTTGAGGCAGCCGGTGCTGTTCGACGTGCTTTATGACGACGCTCCGGGCGTGCTGGAGCCGATTTGTTTTCGGGTTCTCTGCCGGTTGCTTTGGGCAGTCGTTGGGCCAGAACCTCAGTTCCTGTCAGCCCGCAAACGAAAAAAGCCACAACTGAAAGCAGTAGCTGTAAAGCTCGGGGCTTGAACCGGGGGATCATCGCGGCACGCAGAATAAACCAAACGGTGACATCTAACAAGATTGGTTTATGTTTGAGGATTGCTCCCCTGCATCAAAGTTGTTAGACTTCGGGCCATCTGTTGAGAACCTAGCTAGGCGCGCCACACTCGAAGGCAAACGCACCATTGCCGCATTCCGAGGCGAGCAGAGTATTCGTTAATTACCATTTGGGCCGGCCCTTTCACCCGACATGAGAGAATGCCCCTCCTGTTTTAGTTGTTATGACGACACGGTTGCTCGTTGTCCAGGTGACCGATGCTCGACATTCCATTCGTTGCCGGGCAGCGTGGCGCTGGATGGTAAGTATGTTCTTGAGCGCCGGCTTGGTGAAGGCGGGATGGGAATTGTATACAAGGCGCACCACAAATTCCTGAAAACGACGCGCGCCATCAAGACCATAAAACTCAATCTCATAGGTAACGACACATCGTTCGTGAAGCGGTTCCATCAGGAAGCGATGGCCGCCGCCGCAATCGATCACCCCAACATAATCTCGGTCCTGGACTACGGACTGCTTGAAGAAACGATACCTTACATCGTAATGGAGTTTGTTGAGGGTGTGTCACTTGAAACCGTGATAATCAACAAGGGACGATTTGCGCCCCCTGAAGCACTTGAATACATGCAAGTGATAACTTCGGCACTGGGCGCTGCACACAAACACGGCATCGTTCATCGAGACCTCAAGCCACTTAACATAATGATTGAATCCGGCGGGTCGGTGCGCGAGCAGATTCGCATTCTCGATTTTGGTCTTGCCAAGATCAAGTCTTCTGATCTGTTTGGTTCGTTCGTTGCCGCCAAAACAGTCGGCATCGTTGGTTCACCTGCCTACATGGCGCCGGAGCAATGGTCCGGCGAAGAGACTGATCGAAGATGTGACGTTTACAGTCTTGGCATAATTCTCTATGAGATGCTGGTGGGAGACGTACCGTTCAAAGGTTTGACCATTCCCGCCATCATGAAAAACCATTTGATGGCTCCGCCGCCACCGCTGGCAACTCCCGGCTCAGGCATATCGGCGGAAGTCGAGCAGGTGGTCCATCGCGCTCTGGAGAAACAGCGCGAGACGCGTACGGCGTCCGTGGAAGAGTTTATCGCGGAGTTCGAGCAGGCGATTCTTTCCCCAGCGCCGGCGAAAGCCAAAACAAAGAGACGCAGCACTGGCAAGGCCACAACAGGCACCCGGCGTCGTAAAACGAATCCCATATCAACCGATGAAGCAGATGCTTCCGCCGCTCGTGAAAACGTGAAGGAAGAGGCCGTCGTTCCGGTCTTTGCCAAGAATGTGAGCACTGTCCAGGGACCAGTTCCGAATGTCCAAAGCGAGAATGGCGCGGTAAAGTTACGGCGAACTTTGAACCCGCCGCCATCCACGAAGCCGCCGGAGTCGTTGCCCAAAGCAAGTGAGCCAGTACTCCGCAAGGCTGAAGAGAGTGCGCCTTCTGAAAGTAATGAAAAGGTCAACGCCTCTCATGCAAACAAACTTCCTGTTCCTCCGGTAGTCAATCAACGATTACCAGGTCGCATAGTGATCAGCCAGCAGAGCCTTGTTGGAAACTTCTTGAAAAGGCGATTTACCGTACCCGTAGTGGCGGGAGTCGTGGTCCTCGGATTGATCGTTCTTTTCGCGTTTGTTTATTCCCGCAAAGAAGCTGAACCGCCTGGCTTGCAAGTGCAAGCTTCTGTGGCGCCCAGGACCAAGCGTGAGATGGTTTTGATTGAAGGCGGCACTTTTACAATGGGTTCGAATAATGCTGGAGAGGAACAGAAAGGAGAGCACAAGGTTACGGTGCCGTCCTTTTATATAGATAAGTATGAAGTGACTAACGCGGAATATGCCGAGTTCATCAAGGCTACCGGCAAATCGGCGCCGGCGATCGATTCGGCAGTTAAGGGAAGTTACTGGCAGCCGTGGAACGGCAACAATCCGCCGTCCGGCCGTGACCGTTGGCCCGTAGCAAACGTTTCACCTAAAGACGTGGAAGAGTTTGTCGCATGGCTTTCAAAGCGCGATGGGGTCGTCTATCGATTACCGACGGAAGAAGAATGGGAATTTGCGGCCCGGAATGGCTCCAAAAATTCTTTATTCCCGTGGGGAAACTCGTGGGAAGAGGGAAGCGCCAATATTAATGAAAAAAAGAGTCCAGTAACCGTAGGCTCCTTCCCTCGAGGCGCAACTGAGAACGGAGTACACGACATGATTGGCAACGTGTGGGAATGGACGTCGTCGAAGGCGCGTTTCTACGACAACACACCTCTCTGGCCCCGCTCTCTTGAACATGCTAGTGTGCGAAGAGGTGGTTCGTTCTTCGAGAAGGTTATTAAAAGAGATTTTCACAACGCTACAGATCGCTCCTTCTTCGGCGACGAAAACTTCAAGTTTCCCACGATCGGCTTCCGACTTGCTCGTGATCAAGAGTAGCTCCCGAGCGAATGCACCACGCAAAGCAAAAGTTCATAGCCGGATTTATTAACTACCGCTGGATGGCGTGTCTCCTGCCCGTCCTGCTCGTACTACCATTTGCCGAAATAAGAAACCGGGCTGAGGAAACCGTGGTGGTTGTTACCGACCGGTCGCCAACCGCAGCTCACCCAATCTATTTGATTGCCGCACCGTCTCAGGAAAAAATGCCGCCGCGTCCTTTAAATATTCCCATTGTTTCTGCGCGGCAAGCCGCTGCAAAAAGCGACAGCTCGAGTGATCTTCAGTTGCCGTTTCCAATGTCCGCCGCTCAAGCGGTGCGAATCGGTAATGGGCTGATTGAGGACTCAGATGCTCAAACAGCTTTGCTGTATTTGGAATATGCCAGGAAACAGGATCCTAACTCAATCGACATGTTGATGGGCCTGGCGCGCTGCTACTACGAGCTCCGGCGTGACGACGAGGCTCTCGAACTCTACAGAGATGCAATCGCGCGGAATCCCCCTGTTTGGGAAACACAATATTATGAAGGCCGGCTTCATCTCGAAAACGCCAGGTATGCGCAAGCGGCTGAGGCGCTTGATAACGCACTCAAGTTGAAGCCCGACGACCCGGATACGATCAGCAGCTTAGGGGTGGCATTAAGTAGGTCGGGCAGAAGCACAGAGGCCGTCACCTACCTCACCCACATAACCGCGTTGAAGCGCTACATCAAGGAAGACTTTTACTATCTTGGAGAAGCCTATGCTAACGATCAGCAGTGGTTGAAGGCCGCGGAAGTTTTTAAGGAAGGTGCTCATCTCAGAGGCATCGATCCTAACGGCTACTTTTACTGGGCCACTATGCTATTCAATGCCGGCAAGTTGGAGGAAGCTTTCGATGCCTACGAAAAAGCCAGGAGCGTTGACTATTCCGTAAGTCACTCGGGGATTTTTCGGTATCTGGCGGAGATTTACAGACTGCGCGGGATGTCAGACAAAGCACTGGGCGCGTACCAATCGCTTTTGCAAAGAGAGCCGAATGATGTCGAGGCGCTCTTCCAGGCAGGTTACGTCAGTTTTAAGCTGAATCAATTAGACCAGGCAAAAGACTATTTCAGGAAACTGACAGCAGTCGATCCAAAACATGCAGGCGGCGCTGCTAATTTCGCTGCTTTAGAAGCTCGCTATAATGAAAAGCATATCGGGAGAAATGAGAAGACCCCAGGCATCACACTTCGCGAAGTTGTTCGGGCCAATCCCAATAGTGTTGAAGCTCACGTTAACCTGGGCGCTCAGTTGATTACTGAAAAAATTTACCCTGAGGCGTTGTCCATACTTAAGCAGGCAGTCAGTTTGCAACCAAACTCACCCGCAGCTCAATATGACCTTGGATTGGCCCAGATCAATGAGAAGAAATACGAAGAGGCAATAACATCGAATAGAAAGGCCCTTGAGCTCAACCCCGAATGGGCGGATGCTTACAATAATCTGGGACTCGCGTATGCGGGTCTTAGTCGCTGGAAAGAGGCGGTGACGGCTTATAGCGAAGCGGTGCGCCTCGTTCCCAACTACGCCGGTGCTTTATATAACCTCGGAATCGCGTATCTCAGGCTCGGACAAAAATCTGCCACACTAGAGGTTATTGCGAAGCTCCGACCATTGAACTGGGATTTGCAGGCTCGCCTGGGGCAAGAAATCCTCGCGACCGAACGTCCGGCAAGCGTTGTCGCTGTACCGGCGCCAAGTCCCACAGTGCCGCCCCCGACGCAAACATCGCCGCCGGAAACGTCTCCGCAAGCTCCGGTCGATAAAGCCGGAAACGACCTGCCTTCGAACAGTTCTGAAGGTGAAGAATGCCCCAGCCCATTCTACAATCAATCTGGTGTTACGCAGATGGCACTCATGAAGGAGCAGCTTCAAGTGTCGTATACCGCTGACGCGGTTCAAAACAAAGTGGAAGGAAAAATTGTCTTGCAACTGGTCGTATGTAGCAACGGCCGTGTGTCAGACATTAGGATCGATGAGCGTTTGCCCTTTGGGTTGACTGAACGCGCCATCGAGGCGATCAGAAAAGTGCATTTCCAGCCGGCATTACTCGGCACACAACCTGTATCGGTCATAACGAAACAGACGTTCGCCTGTACCCAGCAGGTGTGCACGGCGCTTTCACCCTAAAGGGCTGCGCCAGATAGCGGCGAATTCGTAGAATTTCATACGCAGAGGCAGTTTAGTGATCTAAATCTGATTTGCAGGACTCAAGGAACTCACCACTTTCTCTGCACCGAAGAATACTGCACTCTCGCTAGCACGAATCCCGAGCGAATGAGCCTCGACTGAAAGTTAGACCTTTACTGTCAATACTGACAGTTACCCAACCCCGAGCCTTACCTCTAAAGTTCAAAATGAAACGCTTATGTACCGCAGAGTCCCTGGGAAACTCTAAGGAAAGCAGAAGGACCATCAATCATGAACCTATCGCGACTCATCTGTATCCTCCTCATACTCGTAGTGGCATTCACGGTCGACGCACAGCAGATGGTCCAACCTGCGTCAAACAATGTGACCGAAGTGATCGTTACCGAGAAGTCCGAGCCTCATCGTGACGCGGGCACTGCAAACCTTTTTGCCCGTGCGAAAGCACCACTTCTTGGAGACCATCAACGCCGGCGGTTCAGATGCCGCAAAACCACAAGCCAACCCCGGTGACAGGTGGCATTTTCAATTCACTCCGTATTTATGGATTGTCGGTGTCTCTGGCAGGGCCGGCATATCGCCTTTCGCTGTCGACATCAACACCGGGGTCACTGACTCCGATATTCAACTGAACTTCGGTTTCATGGGTGCGTTTGAAGCACGCAAAAACAGATTCGTTATCCTGACGGATTTGCAATACTCGAACCTGGGCGCTGACAGACCCAGTCCAGGTCCATTGTTTTCCGGTGCGAGTGCCGACTTCAAGACTCTCGTTTTCGTGCCTCAGGTGGGCTATCGCATCTTCGACAATCCGGAGAAAGATTCTTTCTTTGGCGTGCTGGGAGGTATTCGTTATTGGCACTTAAAAACTGACTTGACCTTCAATGAGGGCGTGCTTCCCGGTGTCACCGCAAGCCGCAGCCGCGGTTGGGTGGATGGTATTGCAGGTGTGCGTGGCAAGCTCCATCTCACGCCAAGATTCTTCCTCACCGGACAGACCGATCTTGGTGGTGGTGGTGCAAACTTTACTTATCAATTCTTTGGCGGAGGAGGCTTCCTGTTTGGTAAGCGCTACGCATTGATCGCTGCCTATCGTCATCTCGATGTTAATTACAACAAGGATGACTTTCTCTTCGACATGGCCTTGCATGGCCCACTGTTCGGTCTCGCAATTAAGTTCTAAACCAAACAAGAACTCAATGCTCCGCTCGGAACCAGGCTGATGCAAAAGTTATCGAGCCGTAACCTGTAAGAAATAACAGGTTAATTCAACCCTTACGTCATCATAGAATCTCTAGCTAAAACGTCCTCGCAGGTTAATCATGAGTTGGCTCGATCGATATCGCTTAAGATTATATATACGTCAATCTATCTGGATCTTTCCGGCACTGGGCATCGTTGTCGGATTGATCGCGGTGATGCTGCTCCACCGGATCGAACGCACAATGGGTTGGGAGCTTACCGTAAGCCAGGAAACGGCGCGGCTGGTAATGAGCACCGTTGCCACATCGATGTTCACACTCGTCGTTGTTGGTACCTCCGCGGTATTGCTTATTGTCCAACTCGCCAGCGCTCAACTCACTCCACGGATTATTGCGTTGGTGTACCGCGACAACCTCAGGAAACTCTCTTTGTCGGTGTTTGTCTTTACTTTCACTCTTTCGGTTGGCGTCCTGGTTAGGATCGAAAGCAGCGTACCACTCCTGACAAGCTACATTGCGGCTTATGGATTCCTGATCAATCTGGCGCTTTTTCTCCATTTTATCGATAGCATCGGAAAAGCCGTCAGGCCAAGCTCAGCTCTCCGGATTCTCGGCATGGCCGGCAGGGAAGTCATCCAGACTCTTTATCCTTCAAGACTCAAGCGTCGTCATACTGTGATGGAAACTCCGATCGAAGTTCTAAACCAGGAACCCAGCCGTGTCGTAATCAACGAAGTTGATGGAGTAGTACTGGCGTTCGATCTCAGAGGCCTTGTAGCTCTCGCCGGCACTGCAAACTGTCTCATCGAGTTGGTTCCGGAGGTGGGCGACTTCGTCGCGGCAGGCGATCCTCTGTTCCGAGTTTTTGACGGTGGCCAGGATATCCCGCCGGAACACTTGCACAAATCCGTCGCTCTGGGCCAGGAACGCACGCTTGAACAAGATCCGATGTATGCGTTTCGCGTTATTGTCGACATCGCGTCAAAAGCCCTCTCGCCGGCCATTAACGATCCAACTACAGCAGTATTGGCAATCGATCAGATTCATCACCTGCTGCGCGCTGTCGGCTCCCGCAATCTGGCTGAAGGACATGATAAAGGACAGGACAGGCCAGGTTCGGCTTGTGTATCGCACGCCCGACTGGGACGATTTTGTTCATCTGGCAGTCACCGAGATTCGCCAATACGGGCGCGAAAGTATTCAGATAATGCGCCGTCTCAGAGCCATGCTGGAGAACCTCATCCAGACGTTGCCAAAGGAGCGCGCGCCGCTTCTGCAACTGGAACTGAATCTCCTGGTGTCGTCATCGAAGCGGATGTTTCCGGATCTGAATGATCAAGCTCTGGCGAAAACAGGCGATTTGCAAGGTATGGGTGGTGGCGACAAACGCCGTGAACAAAATGTTTCAGCCTTCGCGTAGATAGCTATTGGCGAGCATGGCGCTTTCCAATTGCCAGTGGTCCATTAATACACCTTCCAGCGCTTCTTACAACTCACGTTAAGTATTTAAGGTAGGTCGTATGCGTCGGGAAGTCCCGGCCGCGCTTATGTCCCCAAGCATCTTCCGTGATGCTTCATAACGCGGCCGGGGATAAGAGGTGTTCTCAAACAGGCAGAACACCTTCCAAACCAACCACGCTCGATGCCGGCCGTGTGCGGTACCAACGATGACGTCGAGCGAGTTGGTCCAATGTGCGACGCACCCGGTCATTCTATTAGCGACTGGATCCTGAACCCACTGGCAAAATTTACAGGGGGCTCTCCCCGCACAAAGAACCAAAAACCTCTCCTGCCCGATCTTTGTGATTTGGTCATTTTTGGTGGGCCATTCCAAGACCTGTAATTTTTGCTAGTTTCTGGACTTTGTACGCTCCGTTACATTCCCAGCGAAAGGGAAACTTTGCCCTTGAAAGATTCGAGCTGCTTAAAGGAGACGGCATGATGAGGAATAGTCGATCACCCTGGAGAACATTTGCTGGACTTACGCTGGCATTGACCGTTCTGTGTTTGTATCAGAGTAGACCTGCGCTGGCGCAATCTCAGGAACCCCCAAAACAAACACCCGAGGTAGAACAACTAAAACAGCGCCTGCAACAGCTCGAGCAGACGGTGTTGGAATTAAAAGGACAAATCAATGCAATTGAAGACGCCAAGAAGCAGAGCCAGGCACCAGCAATAATCGAGGCGACCTATTCGGAACCGGCCGCGACGACGCCTGCTGCGCCTCCTGCCAAACCTCAAAACAACAGTCAGGGTGAAAGCACATTTGAGATTTATGGTTTTGCAATGCTCGACGCGGGTTATCAATTCAAGCAAAACGATCCGGACTGGTTCGATGTGGTCCGGCCCACCAAGTTGCCGTCGTTTCCGAATGAGTTTGCACCGAATGGCAATACTTATTTCAGCGTCAGGCAGAGCCGCCTGGGTGTTAAGTCCTCAACCCCAACCAAATACGGCGAATTAAAGACACAGTTTGAATTCGAGCTGTTTGGCACTGGCGCGCAAGCTGGCCAAACAATTTTCCGATTGCGCCATGCTTATGGAGAGTTGGGCCAATTCGGCGCCGGCCAGCAGAACACAGTGTTCATGGACGGCGATGTGTTTCCAAACACGATTGAGTATTGGGGACCAAACGGAATGGTTCTGTTCCGCAACGTGCAGTTTCGCTGGATGCCATTGAAGGGACGCAACGCCGTAACGATTGCTCTCGAGCGGCCGGGCGCCAGCGCTGATCAAGGGCGGTTTGAAGACCGGATCGAATTACAAGGGGTGCGCGGGCACTTTAATCTGCCGGACCTTACCGCGAACGTTCGCTGGACTCGCAACTGGGGTCACTTCCAGGTAGCGGGCCTACTGAAGCGAATGGCCTGGATCGACACCAATGACGACGAGTTTGACTTGGGTGGAAGCGCAGTTGGAGCCGGACTCAATCTGACTTCCGCTCTCAAGTTTGGCGAGCACGACACCGGAAAGTTTGCGTTCGTTTTTGGCCAGGGGATCCAAAACTACATGAACGATGCGGATGTTGACGTCGGCATCGAGACGAATCTCGCTGCTGGAGACCCGCGACGGCCGATCGTTGGTAAGGCCTTACCGATGTGGAGCTTCATTGCTTACCTGGACCACTACTGGACCAAGCGATGGAGCACGTCTGTCGGATACTCAATGATGGATGTCGACAACTCCAACGGACAGGCAGCCGACGCCTACCGTCGCGGCCACTACGCTTCCGGCAACTTGCTCTACTACCCATGGGACAACGTACTGATGGGCGGTGAGTTCATTTGGGGACGACGAGAAAACTTTTTGGACGGTTTCAAGTCCGACGACTTCCGCATCCAGTTTTCCTTTAAATACAACTTTTCAAAATCACTCAAGTTCTGATTTTGAAAACGAAGGATCTGACTGGAATGGTCCAATCGAAGAAAGTAGCCGCGGCAATAGACAGGGTCCAGGCGATCCCGATGTGGGATCAATGAAAACGTGAGGCGGTTCAGTCTCGGAGTCAAAATGGGTTTCCAAAAGAAGGAGAGAACACATGAGTAAAGAAAACAAGGCAATCGATCGAGGTTTGATCAGGAAAATAGTTGAAGCCGACTGCGAAGATCCGCTTGCGAGCACTGACCAGTTGATTCGCAGGAGATTCCCCACGGCGTGGATCGCCGTAATTTCCTGATACGAAGTGCTGTCGGCGGTGCTGCGGCAGTGATGATGGGTCACTCTGTCTCGGCCCAGGAGAGAACAGCAAAAGCTCTCGCAACGCTGCCGCAGGAGCAGACGGGGCGTTCAATCGCGATACCGCCACCCACCGGGAAGACAGGGCCGCCGCCGCCTCTTTCGAAAGACCTGAACGTAGTCAAAAAGGGCCAGGGGCCGGTGCTGACGACGGCAGACGAGTTCTACAAGGTAGGTCCCGGCCCATCGAGTTCGCACACGATCGGCCCGATGCGTATCACCTACGATTTTTACCAGCGGGCAATTAAACTGCCCGCCGACAAACTAGCCAAAGCGACTAAGCTTCAGGTCAACCTTTTCGGAAGTCTCAGCGCTACTGGCAAGGGACACGGCACGGAGCGCGCCGCACTAGCCGGATTGGTGGGGAACGAGCCCGCGACGGTGGACCCGAAATTTCTGGACAGCTTACGAGACAAACCCGACCAGACGTTCCCCGGTAAAGCTCGGCGACAAGTCGATCAATGTCAGTCTCAAGGACGTCATCTACGATGCGACCAAGGGCGACTTCAAGCACCCGAACACGATGACGGTCAAACTCCTCGCCGGCGACGAGGTGTTGCTCGAACAGGAGTACTACTCAGTGGGCGGCGGATTCATCGAGTGGAAAGGATACACGCCGCCAAAGAAGAACGCGCCGAAGTATCCTTTCCGGTTGATGAAAGAGTTGCGGGCTCACGCCGACAAAAACAAGCTCTCGATAGCAAAGGTAATGCTTGCGAACGAAATGTCGATCGCGGGCAGGACTGAAGAGGAGGTTTATGCCTTCATCGACAAGATCATCAACGCCATGGTCGCCACGGTAAAGTCCGGGCTTTCGATGCCGGAGGATGACGTGCTGCCCGGCCCGATCAAACTGCTAGCAAGGCGGCGACCGTTTACAAGAGGGCCCTGGATGACAAGTATGCAGCGGACAAAGGCATCGGAGCACTTTCGGCATTCGCGTTGGCGGCATCCGAAGAAAACGGGCGCGGCCACCTCGTTATCACGGCTCCGACCGGCGGTTCCGCCGGCGTTATGCCGGCGCTGGTCTATGGGCTCCTCGAGGTCCGAAAGCTCGACCGGCAGAAGATTCGTGACGGGATGCTCGCCGCTTTGGCGATCGGTTACCTCTGTAAGCACCATGCGACGCTGTCTGCGGCCGAGGGCGGATGCCAGGCAGAGATAGGCGTGGCGTCGTCGATGGCCGCAGCATTAACCGCTACTGCGTACGACGCAGAATCGCGCGTGGTAGAGAATGCTGCCGAATCGGCTCTGGAACATCACCTGGGAATGACCTGCGATCCGGTCGCTGGTTACGTGCAGGTTCCGTGTATTGAGCGATGCGCATTCGGCGCGGTCAAGGCATGGACCGCCTACGCGATCGCCAGCAACGAGATCGCGTCCAGGCATCGCGTCGATTTCGATGCGACGGTAATGGCCCTGGCCGAGACCGCAAGAGACATGAACAGCAAGTACAAGGAAACAAGCGAGGCCGGTCTCGCCCTCTCCGTGACGCTCTGCTGATCTGCGCTTATCAAACGAGCCATCCACAGATTACGCAGAAACTGTTCTCTGTAATCTGTGGATGGATTTACAAGCACTGACTTCGATCATTTCCGCAGGGCTTTGGAGGGAGGTTCAAGATGCCGGTACACCACCATGACTACATCAAGCGCTCAATTGTATTGGCGTTGACGTCTGTTGCGTTGTTCTCGATCTTCTGCCTTCGGACAGTCGCCGGCAATCAACAGCACTGATAAGAGAATCGCCGTCGCTGAGAAAAAAGTTGGCGGCTGATGAGCCCAAGCCAAAAGATCTGCAGAGCGAAGTCGAGGCCATGAAGGCCGAGAACGCCGCGGTTCGAGAACTGCTTCGCAAGATGGAGGAGCAGCAGAAGACATTACTCGAACAGGTCGACCGTTTGCAGCGACGACTTGACGAGGACAAAGCAGCGGATGTGTCGAGCGCCGCCCAGCCAATTGGACCACCGGCAACGGCCGACGCTTCGGCGCCGGCAGCGAATGACGCGTCGACTACGTCAGAGGCAGAGACAGATTCAGCAAATAGTTCCGCATCAGCCCGCGCCCGTTGCCGCAACACAGCCAAACGACGAGCGCTATAGAGATGGAATCATAATCTGGCAAACCGGGAAGGACGCTAAGGTGCCGTTCCTGCTGCGGTTCAATAACAATACCCAACTCCGATACCTCAATTCACTTTCGGGAGACGATACTTTCACCGACCACCTGGGCGTTGTCCGCACGGTTAATAAACGCAACGACATCACGGTAAATCGCTCGATGTTCATCTTAGGCGGTTACATCTTCGACGAAAGAGCGAGATATAGCCTCACCGTCTGGACGTCCGCCGGGGCCGCGTCGATCGTTGTCGCAGGAAACATTGGCTGGCAATTCAACAAGCACTTCACGCTCACGGCAGGTTACACGGGTGTGCCGGGGAGCCGATCGCTTGTTAATACGTTCCCCTATTTCACAGCAACCGATAGGAGCATGGCGGACAACTTCTTTCGCCCCGGCTTCACGCAGGGCGTGTGGGCGAACGGAGAACTATGGAAGGGGCTGAATTATATTGCGTTCGTCGGCAACGCTCTCAACAGCATAAATATCTCGGCCGCCAAGATCGATACCAATCTGCTCGTGTCGGGTAGTGTCTGGTGGGAACCACTGGGGAAATACGCGGAACCCGGCAAATCAGTCAACATGTACGACGATTATTTCGCCAGGAAAAAGGTTCGCATTCGACTTGGCACTTCGTTTACAAATAGCCGGGAGGACCGTTTTTCAAATCTCGATCAATCAAGTCCTGATAACACTGCGCTGTTTAATTCCGACGGCGTCCTTACGTTCTCGACCGGAGCGTTTGCGCCGGGTGTGACCGTCGACAAAGCTCTCTACAAAATGTGGGCGATGGACGGCGGCCTCAAATACAACGGGTTTGCGGTCAACGGGCAATACTACATGCGTTGGTTAAGCGATTTCGAAGCCGACGGGCCGATTCCGATCGCATCGACGTTCGATCACGGCTATGAATTGTCGGCGGGCCATTTTGTCGTTCCCAGGAAGCTGATGGTGTATGCCCGCGGCTCCCAGGTTTTTGGACAGTTTGGCAACTCGCACGAGTACGCGGGCGGCGTCAAATGGCATTTCCTCCCGACGGAGCGTTTGTGGCTCAACGCCGAGCTGATGCGGGTTCACAAGTCTCCTTATAACGGGGCCTTTACTCCCTATACTGCGGGAATGAACGGTTGGGTGCCGATGGTCCAAACGATCATTGCTTTCTGACGATCGTCAGCCGGCCCCGAACAACGAATCCCCAACGCCGCCATTGCGCCACAAGCGCGGGCCGATAAGCGTTGGGGATTCGTGTCTATGCCTTCCAAAGAACCCTGTCAAAAGTACTAGTTGTTAGGCTTCCAGGTAGGCTCTAGTTTCTGACTCATCGACGCCCGACTTTATTGAGTAAATGTAACGAGCCCTCTGAACTCGCTGGTGGCAAGACGTTAGCCCCTCTAAGCACAAGGTGGAACGCCAAACTCACTCATTGTTTCTTTGGCCGTTATTTGAAGGAGTTTACTCGGCAACGAAGTCACTGATCCTGGCAGGTTAGGTTTTGAAGGACAAAGAAACCTGAAGGCCAGGAACTACGGCAGACCATAACGAAGGAAGGACAAGATGAAGTTACACAAATATGTGCCGCTAATCATAGTGGCAATCGTGCTCACTGTGGGGGTATCAAACGCTCAAGTGCAGCAGAAAATTTCCGAACAGGACCTGACAGACCTTCTCGGCCGTATCGATGCGGATGCTGACCGTTTCGCCAAAAGCGCAGATAAGGCGCTGGACAAGTCAGGTTTTAACAAGTCGGCCAGGGAGGATGAACTGAATTCCCACGTCAAGCGCTTCAAGGCCGCAACTGAGGCGTTGAAGAATGATCATACGACGGCAAACGCCAAATCGAACCTCGAAACCGCGCTGCATCATGGAGTGGCTATCGAGAACTTCCTGAGGCGAAACCCGCTGGACGGTGTAGAAGAGGAGTGGAGATCCTTGCGGACCAATCTCGGCGAGCTGGCGAATGGTTTCAACATCACCTGGGAGCAGGGACATGCCAAAGGTGCTCCTGTTGGTGAGGCCGATATCAAGAATCTGTTGCAGCACATTGAAGATATGGCTGACAAGTACAAACTGACCCTCGACGCTGCGCTCGATAATTCCGCCTTGAATAACACGAATGCGGAGGACGAGATTAACGGTATCAACGCCGACTTTCGCAAGGCGACGCGTAATCTCGAGGACAATCGTAATAGCGACAGCGCTCCGGAGGCCGCCAAAGAAGTTCTTACCAAAGCGAAAAGGATCGATGGCTTCCTGCGAAAACACAATTCAAAACTCACGCCCGAAGTGCAGAGTGCCTGGGGAGCGGTGCGAACCGACTTGGAGCGGCTTGCGCGCCTCTACAACGTGAATTTTGGGAAGTGATTCGAGCACGGGCGTTGGGGACATCGCATTGCCTCCGACGCTCAAGAAATGCCTGAAGTTCGATTCATTCAAAGCCCGAGGTGTGCCGGCAACCTAAAAGGAGGAACGGGGTCAGCATCACACCTCGATAAGTGGGCCGGGGGATTATGGGGAAGAACCCGGCCCACTGGTAGAACACCATTGATTAATGCCTTAGCACAGGAGGCGCACTGATGATGAAGAAATTCGTAGCGGCTGGTGTCGTGATGCTTTCGGCACTGATCATCGTTGGGTGTCAGTCGGAGCAACAAAGGGCCGACTCAAACACGCCGGCCGCTTCTACTGCCACACAGAACAAGCCGGATCCAAAACTGGTAGAAGAAGTGAAGGCGACGCTGGCAAAGCACGACAAGGCCCTTAACGATAAGAACATCGAAGCCGTAATGTCGACGTTCTCAACCAACCCGAACACCGTCGTGCTTGGCACAGGAGAGGGCGAGCGTTTTGTCGGCCAGCAGGCAATTAAAGAGGCGTACACGGAAATTTTTAAAGACTACGAACCCGGGACACTCATCTCCAACTGTGACTGGAAAACTGGTGAAACAGACGCGGCAGGGACGAGCGCATGGCTCGCAGCGACTTGCAAGTTGCAGGACTCAATGAAGGACAAGAAACGCGACTACGTGCTCAACGTTTCCGGAGCATTGGAGAAACAGGGCGCCGATTGGCGTTTTGTGATGCTCCACATGTCAAACAGCCCGCCGCCGCCACCGGCCACCGCAAAAGCCGGCGTCTGAGCTGGCACCTGAGATCGCCACACCCTTCTTGAGTTTTAGATCGGAGAACATGATGAGTAAGCACACAGGGCCCCCTCGATTGAACGCTGAATCGAATGATGCGCAACTGAAGAACAGAAGAGATTTTCTGAAGAGTCTCGGAAAGTGGTCCACAATAATTATCGGCGGCATTGCCTTGGGAGGCGTGGTGGCGCCGGAGGAGAGTGCCGGCTGGCTCAATGGCGGCGGTGGAAGTTGGGTCAACGCACGAGGCGGCAGTGGGGGAGGCTGGGTTAACAGGTCGGGTGGCGGTGGCGGTGGCTGGGTCAACAGGTCGGGAGGCGGCGGCGGTGGCGGTTCATGGGTTAACCGTAGAGGTTATTAATCGTGTTGGTTGCCTGTTGCGGCGAAAAGATAAGGAGTGCACTTGAACGCTGTCACCTACAACATCCCTGCGCATTTGTTCAATTCGTATCAGGGGAAGAGCGTCATCGTCCGCTCAGGTAATTCCTGGGAACTCGTCGCCTATCTTTTACAAGCCAATCTCAACAACGTGCTGTACGCCCAGTTGGCTTCTCCAGAAGTCGATCCGGATCCATTCATGAACTGGGCTTCGGGTTTGCCCATTGACGTCCTCGTGCAGAACCCCGCGGCCGAATACCCTCTGCTTTATAACTTCTCCAAACTTCTTGATAAGCATCCCGTCAGGATCTCGATTCCAGTTAAGAACGGATTCGTAAAGGCCGTCCGTTTAGCACTCGCATTAGGTTTCTCTGTCAAACTCGAAGTGGGCCAACCTGACGCTTCACTCATTTCGCAGATGGCTGAAGTTCTGGACCTCTATCTTCATCGCTCTGAAGTCTCGCAACCCGTCGAATATTTTCACAGCACCTTTCTCTCCTTCTTCAACTACGAGCACTGCTCAAACCTCTGGTTTGTACAAGAGGAAGATCCGGAACAGTTTCGCTTCATAACGAATGAAGGAGCGGAAAGAGTTTCGCCGCGGTTTGGAGAAATCGATTGGAAAGATCTCGAATCGATGGCCACCCAGGGAAAATCGAGCTGGACTGAAAAGACGGAGTGCGACGGCTGCGAGTTCCTCGAAACGTGCGGCGGATATTTCAAGTGGCCGAACAAGGAGTTTGATTGTGAAGGCGTCAAGACTTTGTTCTCCAGGCTCAATCTCGCAGCGGCAGAGTTACGTCATGACCTTGCCTCCTTTCAGGAGTTGTCGGGAGGCGTACCGGCATGATGAGAAATCACTTGTCGGTCATTTTTCTTCCGACGAATAAATGCAACGTAAATTGTGAGTACTGCTTTGAGGACAAGACCGACGACCGCATGTCGCTCGATCAACTGTCAACGGTCACAGTAAAACTTCTCGATTTCATGGATGAAAGCGGCATCTCGTCTCTCACACTCCACTGGCAGGGAGGTGAGATTATGACGATGCCTGTCGAATGGTTCGAGCAGGCTCATGACCGCATCCGCACTCTGGCCCAGGCCCGCAACAAGCGCGTGGACCACGGCCTGCAAACCAACATGATTGCCTACACGCCGCGCTGGAACAGAATCATCCAGGAGATGTTCGGTAACAGCGTTGGGACTTCCATGGATTATCCCAACCTTTACCGGAAAATGTTTCGCGGCGGCCCGGATGACTACACGCGAATCTGGAAGCGCAACGTTCAGGCGGCACGCGAGGCCGGAATAAATGTCGGAGTCATCTCTGTCGCCAACCGAGAGACGTTGAAGGTTGGGGCGGAAAGCTTTTACTCATTTTTCGTCGACGAATTAGGAATCACTGATTTTCAGGTCAACACGCCCTTTCCCGGCGGCGAGCAGAACGATACGAAACGAGATCTGCAGCTCGAGAATGAAGAGCTAAGCCGGTTTTTCCTGGACCTCACCGACATCTGGGTCGAGCGTGGTCTGCCTGAAGGCGTAAAGCTTGGCCCGATAGATCAACTCTTTGCGCATTTCTCAGGCGAACCGAGCTGCCTGCCATGTATCTGGCAGTCGAATTGCGCGGATGAGTTTATCTCAATTGACGCGCGTGGCTTTGTCGCGCAGTGTGACTGCTGGGTAACAAGTTATCCCGAATATTTTTTCGGCAACATCTTCGAGCACGATACCCTCTCAGGTCTGCTGAAGAACAGCCCGGCGCGGCGAGGAGTTCGTTGCCAGACCCGCAGCGATCGTCGATCAGGACTGCATTGAGTGTGACTACCTTTCGTTATGCCACGGCGGATGTCCGGTCAGAACATACACCATGCGACATACGCTTTTAGAGAAAGACCCGTATTGTTACCTCTATAAATCTCTATTTCGTCATACAGAAACTGTGGCTGCAAGAGTTGCGGGTGCGCGAGTGGATGGCACTGATTTTAGAAAGGCACTCGTTCATACGGGCAAAGGAAAATCATGCGGCAGCAGTTCACAAACTGCTCCTGCCGGCGGATGGCAAACACAACCGTTGGTACAGCTCGAGCGGAGCAAAAAAACCTGTCACTTCTGACAGCTTCGTTGTTATTGCTTCCAAAGCAAAATGAACTCGTGGCCAGAAAACCTGAGTCGATCATTTCGGCAGCCGAAGCGCTCGATCGATTAACCGCTGGAAATGACAGATTTCTTCGCGGCGAGATTCGTTTACCCGGACTCGTGCAGGAAACACTGAAAAGACTCAGGCATGGGCAGCAGCCGTACGCGACGATTCTTGGGTGTAGCGATTCGCGAGTACCTCCGGAGTTTATCTTCGATAGTGGTTTCGGCGAGTTGTTTGTGATACGCGTTGCGGGAAACGTGTTTTCTCCTGTGATCGCAGCCAGCCTGCAGTACGCGGGAGCACACCTGCACACGCCTCTCTTCGTGGTGTTGGGCCACGATGGTTGCGGGGCTGTTGAACGCGGCACTGATGACCCGAGACAAGGGTGATCGCCATCATTCCCGAATTCAGTTGTTGGTTGACAACATTCTGCCAGGCCTTCCGCCTATCGATCCCAATCTTTCTTCCACAGCACGAACCAGTCAGGCAGTCGAGAGCAACGTTCGCTGGACAGTGCAGCAGATTCTGAATACTCCGGAATGTCAGGCGCGCCTGCGCGAAGGAGAGATGAAAATCGTCGGAGCGCTCTTTGAAATCGCAACTGGACGCGTGAGGTTTCTATTCTTGACGAACAAAGTAGGAGTCCATCCAGGTCTTCATTGTCGGGCTGCCCTAAGCGCCCCTCATTATGAACTGCTCAGATTCGAAAGGAGGATGCGGTTCTAACCAACCACACTCTGATAGCTTTCAGTTTAGCTCATCATCTTTGGAGTACCTGGTTCCCTTGCCGGTCAGTTCGAGTGCGATACCCTTGTCGGTTAACTGGTACATCCAAACACCTGGCGATACTGCCACGGCGCCCTCCATCGAACCGCCGCCGTCACTGGTTTTTGCAGCCGCCGTAGTTTGGCCGCCAAACTCCCAGCCGCTATTTATGAACTCTTCCAATTTCGCTTTCGTTTCAAACACAAAGATGGTGCTGAATTTCTTCACTCCCATTCCCAATCCAGCCTGAATCTCCCGCATCTTCATATAGACCACCTTTTGGGTGGCGCTATCGACGGCGATCCCCTGACCTTTGCCGCCTCCCGCCATGAGAATCTTCATGCCGGCATTACTGAACACCGCGTAACCGGCCGCTGCTTTGATTGCCTCCTGCGCGGAAGGCTTCGCTTTATAAAGACGGGCCAGCACTTGATCGGCTTTCTTGCGAGACTCAGCCTGTTTCTCTTCCTTCGTCTTTGCGAGGATGGTAACCGCGGTTACCAAAATCAAAGCCGGTAACATCAACATTTTTACTCTATTCATCACACTCATCACACCTGTTTTCCTTTCGTCTGGTGCATACAGAACTACAAAGCACCCATTGTTCGAAGCCTAGCAAACGTTTGAGTAGAGAGTACCTGTCAAAACTTACAGGGTCTGATGGTCCAACGTGGCCGCGATCAGTTCTTCGCAACAGGTGGGCCACGCTTCATTGTTTTTGTGCGCTTCCAGTTAGAACCAAGCCCGGCTCACGATATTTCGCGGAACCCGCGCTATTCAGTGACTAACTTTGAACCTGGATTGGTTTCGACGCCCCTTAGGAAAATTCTTTAACTGCTTCCAGACCACTGGTTTATTTACACCCGGCTTTACGACTCGTTTCCTGGCGCGCTATTTGAAGGAAGAAAGTTCAATCAAGAAATTGGAATTAAAGGTTACGCAGTACAGTCAAGTTAACGATCTGAACGACAACCACTCTCACTTCGCCTACATTTGTAGCGATCAAGGTCTACCGAAAATGACTAACCGATAAATCTCACGGATGGTCATTAAAAATGGAGTGTTAATAGATGATGAATGAAAACCCCATTCCCCAAGCTGTTTTGCTGTGCGAGAAACAGATTGAACGATGCGTTGATGGGCGGCGGTCCGGCAACTCACCGGATCTGTCTACGAACATAACTGAGAGGCAACTCATTTGGACGTCTTGCAGACCGGACCATTGGGAGATCCTCGTTTACAAGAAAACTGAGGGTTGGGAGGTCTGCTTCTATCGATGGCCGCTCCACCACGAACATGCGACTGGGTCTTCATTCGATTCAGTGCGACGAAGGGCTGAGCAGCGGATACGCACTCTCGAAGCGGGCCGTCTAAGGGCCGCGAACTGGCACCGGCCTGCGGCGGCAACTTCGGGGAGAGCCGGCGTTTAGGATAAAAGCGAACCTGCATCCACCCGCGACATTTTGTTGAGGCAGGTCAATTACGCTTGTTGAATAGGAGCGAGTATGCAACGCGTTCTCAGTATTTCACGGCCACAGAGGACATCGAAGCAAGATAGTGTGGTAACGATTCTCTCTGCGGTTGAACGACTTCCAAGAACTCTATTTGGGTGTTGGCATCGCAGGATGAGTTGGCCCATCACGCGCGATGGCCAGACTTATCGCTCCTGTCTGAAATGCGGTGTACGTCGAAGCTTTGATGTAAAGACGTGGAAAACTTATGGGTCATTTTACCGCCGTGATTAGCCACACAGGTTCTTGCTGTTGAAAGTCCAGCGACACTGATTTAAGTAGTTTTTACTGCTGAGATCCCAGTTTACAGCACGCCCTTCGACTCTATACAAAATCAAGAGCAATCAGCTATGTTGCGGACGCACTTTGTCAAGTCGAAGAGGATCAGCGTGAAACACTTCCTGTTATGCGCGGTATTGATTTCTGCCGTTGCGCTAGTTACGGCAGCGCAGGACGGAAGTTCTGAAAAGAAAGAGGATCAAGGATCAGAATCGACCCCCTCCATAATCATCGGTTCCAGGGCACCTTGGATTTTGCAGCCAAAAGGTTTCAACCGTGGTCCCACGCCGTTCATCACTTTTCTCGAGTCCTCCGCGACATCGACTTTACTCATTCGTCACCGAGAGGAGAACGGAGTGGATCGTGCCGGCGCAAAGCTTGAGCGCAATCGAGGCTTTGATTGGTCCACGGCGATCAAGCAATCTATGGTTTTCCTTGCCGTCCAGCACGGTTACGCTATGACGCAACAAAAAACTCGTCACGATCTAAAGGGCGCTTTCTTTAAGGACTATAGTCGCTCCGTCAAGTCGCTAAACGGTTGGGAAGACGGCGGACGGTTCTTCACTAACTATATTGCGCATCCGATGCAAGGCTCTCTCCTGGGATTTATTCAAATTCAAAACGACCCCAAGGGTATGAACCTGTCGTTCGACAACTCGAAGACTTATTGGCGCAGCCGTCTCAAGGCCCTTGCATGGTCAGCAGCCTGGAGCACTCAATTTGAAATTGGCCCAGTCAGTCAGGCGTCAATTGGTAATGTGGGGTTACACGGAAAACAAACATACGTCGACTTGGTCGTGACGCCGGTAGGTGGGTTTGCGTGGATGATCGCTGGAAGATTTTGTGGACAAGCACATCATCCACATGATTGAACGCGAGGTTCGGGAAACTTCTATATCAAGATTGCCAGTCGGACGTTCCTCAACCCGTCGCGTAGCGCTGCAAATCTACTGCGATTCAAAACGCCATGGCACCGCGACCGCGGAATGCGCTAATTACTCTTGCCGGACCACATTCAAAGATCAAGCCGATCGAACTTCCGTCTAGTGGAATTCGGACTCGATTCAATGAAGTAAACACCCTGTTCCTGTCAAAACTGACAGTTACTCCGCAATTCATTTACCGATTAAGTTCTGTTACCTCCAGATCGAAAACAAGATCCGAGCCTGCGGTTCGGAAGGACTTGGCGACTGGCATTCGGCTGGTCCATTAATCTACAGGAGCAGAAGTCACATCATGAGATTGAAACGCAAACCAGGAATGACAAGGCGTAGCCGCTTCAAGAGCGTCTTGTACACGATCGTGTGTGCTATGAGCACACTATCGCTCTGTCTGACTACGCTTCCAGTTCGAACCGAAGCCGCGAATGAAACGGCTAAGCCGGCGCAGACGAGGAAACCGAACATTCTGATCATCTGGGGCGATGACATTGGATGGTGGAACGTCAGCGCCTACAACCATGGCCAGATGGGTTATAAGACCCCGAATATCGACAGGATCGCCAAAGAAGGAGCGATGTTCACTGACTGGTACGGTCAGCAGAGCTGTACGGCGGGTCGCGCCGCATTCATTACCGGACAGGTCGGTTTCCGCACCGGCATGCTCAAGGTGGGACTGCCCGGAGCACCGGAGGGCTTAAAGGCACGTGATGTGACCATTGCCGAACTGCTCAAGGGCCAGGGCTATACGACTGCGCAGTTTGGCAAGAACCACCTCGGCGACCGCGACGAGCATCTGCCGACCGCCCATGGCTTTGACGAATTCCTGGGATCGCTCTATCACCTCAACGCTGAAGAAGAACCTGAGAACGAGGACTACTTCAAAGATCCCGCGATGGTCAAAAGATTCAATACACGAGGTGTGATCCATACCTGGGCCAATGCCGACGGGACACAGAAAATCGACAGCACGGGCCCGCTTACCAAAAGACGCATGGAGACGATCGACGAAGAGGTCACCAAGGCGTCGCTGGATTACATGGACAGGGCCGCAAAGTCGGGGAAGCCTTTTTTCCTGTGGTGGAACTCAACCCGCATGCACATCCACACGCACCTTAAGAAAGAAAGTCAGGGCAAGACCGGGCTGGGCGTATATCCCGACGGCATGGTGGAACACGACGCGATGGTGGGCCAGCTTCTCGACAAGCTCAAGGAACTGGGCATCGAAGACAACACAATTGTCATGTATTCAACCGACAACGGCGCGGAGAAATTTTCGTGGCCGGATGGCGGGACGTCTCCCTTCCGTAATGAAAAGGCGACTAACTGGGAAGGTGGCTTCCGGGTGCCAACCGCGATCCGCTGGCCCGGCGTTATCAAGCCCGGCACGGTAAGCAATGACATCTTCGCACACGAGGATATGCTGCCGACGCTGCTCACCGCTGCCGGCGTACCGGACGTCAAATCTCAACTCATAAAAGGAATGAAGGTCGGCAACAAGACCTTTAAAGTACATCTGGACGGATACGACATAACAGACGCACTCGCCGGACGATCTCCAAGCCCGCGCAAGGAGTTTTTCTACTTCAACGACGACGGCTCACTTGTGGGTCTTCGCTTTAACCAGTGGAAGATCGTGTTTGCCGAGCAGCGTTCCAAAGGCTTTGATGTATGGCAAGATCAGTTTTCGCTGTTACGCCTACCGAAGATTTTCAACCTGCGCTCAGACCCATTCGAAATTGCCGATCACGAGGGTATAGGTTACTCGAGATGGCGCCTTGACCGAACCTTCCTGCTCGTGCCTGCGCAGCAGTACGTCGGGAAGTTCCTGACGACGTTCAAGGAGTTTCCACCGAGTCAGAAGCCTGGCAGTTTCAGCCTGGAAAAAGTATTGGAGTCGCTACAGCAGTCTGGTGGCAGGTAATTCTTACCTGGAAACCTGCCTTTATGAAGCTCAGCTACAAGCACTCCATTATCCGCGGCGCCGTCTTCTGTGTGCTGGTGTCCACGACAGTGGTCGCGCAGTCCCGTGACCCGCTGCCCTCGTGGAATGACGGCGCAGCACGGAAAGCCATCATCGCCTTCGTGGAGAAAGTAACGAAGAAAGGTTCCCCTGACTTTGTCGCGCCCGAACAGCGCATCGCCACGTTCGACAACGACGGCACGCTTTGGGCCGAGCAGCCTTTGTATTTCCAACTGCTTTTCTCGCTGGACCGCGTAAAAGCGCTCGCGCCAAAACATCCGGAATGGAAAACCACGGAACCGTTTGCGTCGCTGCTCAAGGGTGACGTAAAAGGCGCGCTCGCGGGCGGCCAAAAGGCCATGCTCGAAATCATAATGGCCGCACACGCCGGCATGACGACCGAGGAGTTCGAGAAGATTGTGAAGGACTGGATCGCCACCGCGAAACATCCCACTACCAAACGACCTTACACCGAGATGGTCTATCAGCCCATGCTCGAACTGCTCGCTTACCTGCGCGCAAATGGTTTCAAGACGTTCATCGTTTCCGGAGGCGGCATCGAGTTCATGCGCCCGTGGACGGAGAGGGTTTATGGCATCCCACCCGAACAGGTCGTCGGCAGTAGCATCAAGACGAAGTTCGAAATGGTCGACGGCAAGCCTGTACTTACGCGACTGCCTGAGATCAACTTCATTGACGATGGGCCAGGCAAACCCGTCGGCATCAACGAACACATCGGCCGCCGGCCGATTGCCGCGTTCGGCAATTCCGACGGCGATTTGCAGATGCTCCAGTGGACGGCAGCCGGCAGCGGCCCGCGCTTCTGTCTTTATGTCCATCATACCGACGCCGAGCGCGAGTGGGCTTACGACCGCACGTCGCACATCGGCAAGCTCGACAAGGGACTGGACCAGGCGGCGCAACGCGGTTGGACAGTGGTGGATATGAAGAAGGATTGGAAGCGTGTTTTCGCCTTCGAAAACAGTAGCCCAACGGAAGATCGAATACAGTGATAGACGACGTTCTGGCCCGAATCTTCTCGCACGAGTGGAAAGTGGTCCTCGTAATGAGCGTCTTATTGATCGCACTGGCCGAGGCGGGCTTCCGCTTTGGCTTGCGTCTGCACGTTGCTGGAGACGCTAGCGCGCAAAGCACAGATTACAGGCATCCAGGGAGCCGCACTCGGCCTGCTGGGGCTGCTGCTCGGCTTCACTTTCGCTATGGCAGCAGACCGATACGAAAGACGGAGGGGCCTTGTCCTTCAGGAAGCCAACGCTGTCGGCACGACCTACCTCCGCGCATCACTTTTGCCCGACGCGCACCATGCTCCTGTCAAGGATTTGTTGCGCCGTTACGTAGATTTGCGGTTGAAGTACCAGCCGCTGGTAGATGACCCTGTGATGCGTGCCGAAGGAATGCGAATGAGCGCCGAGATCCAGGCCGAACTTTGGAAACACGGCAACGAGGCGGCTAAGGAAGCACCCAATGACATAACAGCCACGTTTATCGAGTCACTAAATGAGACCATCGACACCGATGCTGAACGCATTGCCGCCATGCGAGCCCGCATTCCCGCCGGCATATGGTTGCTGCTGGTAATTGTCGCTGCGTTTGGATGTCTTACAACAGGTTATGGCGCGGGCGCGGAAGGCGCGCGTACCTTGATGAGCAGCATGTTCCTGCCGCTGCTGATCACAGTGGTGATTGCCTTAATTTTCGACATTTCCCACCCGCGGGAGGGATTGATCGGCATCAGTCAGCAGGCGCTCCTCGATCTCCAACAGTCCATGACCAAGTGAGTTCTTCCGCGAGGTTTCGTCCCTGTCGGTTGTACCGCATCGAGACTGTCAATAGTGACAGTTACCACCTCTTCACACACCGATAAACTCAACACAGATCGACGTGTGGAAAGATTCAACAGGAGAGCGTGATATGTCAGCGGCGAGCAAATATAAAACAGTTCGCAAGCCACAGCCGGTGGCTAAAGCTCGTAGGCTCCTGCTGACTATTATTAGCCTGGCGGTTCTTACTGTCACATTCTGGCTTCTGCGCCCTGTTAAGCCGGCGAATGATCTCGGCTCGGCAGTAGGAAGAAACGACAACGGCTTCCACTTCGAACGCTCAACCAAATTTTGAAGCCACGATTGCCAATTCAGGTTCAGCGTCAGGTTTATTGCCTGAAGGAATGGTCTTCATTCCCGGCGGCGAGTTTTCCATGGGTTTGCTTGACCCGACCGAAATGGTCTGCGGCGGTGACGAACCGATGCACGATGCTCGCCCACTTCACCGCGTCTATGTTGATGCATTCTTCATGGACGCGACCGAAGTCACTAATGAACAGTTTGCGCGGTTCGTCAGTGCAACAGGTTACGTGACTGTTGCCGAACGCAAGCCGACGCGTGAAGAATTCCCAAACGCACCGGAGGAAAACCTCGTCGCAGGTTCCGTCGTTTTCTCACCGCCGCCTCGTCCGGTTCCGCTCGACAATCATTACCAGTGGTGGCGCTACGTGCCGGGTGCTGATTGGCGGCATCCTGATGGACCAGGTAACGACTTGAAGGGTCGTGAGACAGTTCCTGTAGTGCACATTGCGTACGAGGACGCAGCCGCTTATGCGAAGTGGGCCGGCAAACGTCTGCCGACCGAGGCGGAGTTTGAGTTTGCGGCTCGTGGAGGACTGACAGGGAAGTCATATCCCTGGGGTGACGAATTAAAGCCAGGCGGCAAGTGGGTGGCAAATATTTATCAAGGCAAGTTTCCCGTTAAGCAGGGCGATCTCGGCGAGGACGGATTCAAAGGCATCGCGCGAGTCGCGCAGTTTCAACCGAACGGGTACGGATTATTCGACGTTGGCGGCAATGTTTGGGAATGGTGCAGCGACTGGTATCGCGCTGACTACTATTCGACACTGGCCCGGCAAGGCGGCGTCGCGCAAAACCCACAGGGACCATCAAGCAGCTTCGACCCGGCCGAACCGGGCGAACAAAAGCGTGTGCATCGCGGCGGTTCATTTCTCTGCACCGAAGAATACTGCACACGCTACATGGTCGGTACGCGCGGCAAAGGCGAGGTTCGCTCTGCCAGCAATCACCTTGGCTTTCGGACCGTGAAGGATGCGCCGAAGCAATGATCAATCAAATGAATCCCGAACGAATGAGCTTCGACTGCAGTTAAATCTTTCCTGTCAATACTGACGGTTAGCGAGGCGCGAAAGGGAGTCATGGAAAAAATAATAGGTGCCATTTTATTATTAGTGGTCTGTATCGTGGTATTCCTGTCCATTCGGGCAGATATAAAAAAGTCTTAATCCGTTTGCTGCGGCTCAGATATACAGATCGTTCTCAACTTTCCAGCAGGGTGTAGAGTCGTATAGAAATCATTTCTACTTCGTGCTCCTACCTTAAACACAAGCCCAAAATAAAATCGAGAAAGCGGGCAATGACATTGCCTGAGATTGAATGCGGCTGATTCCGCCTCACGTTCCGTATTAGACCAGTTGCTATGCCACCGGACTATAATGCCTCACGCGGACGACGGCATGCGGCGGTCGCGCAAATCACGGTGTGGGAGAAAGCGTGAAAACTACAGCCAGCAAAGAAGTCGAAATCGTCGCCAAAGATTCTTTCATGAACCGTTTTCTGGGAGCCATTGAGAGAGCCGGGAACATCCTCCCGCACCCGGCTACATTGTTCGTCATTCTCGCCGTGTTCGTCGTCATCCTTTCGGCCGTCGCCGCGTGGATGGGCGTATCGGTTGTGCATCCTGGAACGAAAGAGGTCGTCCGCGCAGAGAGTCTACTGACCATACCCGGTCTGCACCGCATTCTGACCTCCCTGGTGACGAACTTTACGGGGTTTGCACCGTTGGGGACAGTCCTGGTGGCGATGCTCGGCATTGCCGTAGCCGAAGGGAGCGGGCTGATCTCGGCGACGCTGCGCGCCGTGGTGCTATCGGCCCCGCGTCGCCTGCTCACGATGGTGGTTGTCTTCGCGGGTGTGTTGTCGCATATGGCGAGCGACGTGGGTTACGTGCTGGTGATCCCCCTGGGGGCGATGATCTTCCTCGCCGTGGGGCGACACCCTCTAGCAGGACTGGCGGCGGCGTTCGCGGGGGTGTCCGGCGGCTTCTGCGCGAACTTCCTTCTGGGGCCGACCGACCCTCTGCTCGCGGGGATAACGCAAGAGGCGGCGCGTATCCTCGACAAGCCTTACGTCGTCACAGCGGCCGCCAATTATTACTTCGCGGCCGCCTCGGGCTTTATCATCGTACTGTCTGGAACGTTCATCACGGAACGGGTCGTTGTGCCGCGGCTCGGCGAGTACCGTGGCGATGAGAAGCCGGAGGAACTGAAGGAGCTGAGTGCGGCGGAGAAGCGCGGGCTGCGGTGCGCGCTGGCCATGGCGCTTGTGCTAATCGGGATCATCCTGTGGGGACTTGTGCCCACGGGCGGATTCTTGCGCGACCTCAAGACGGGAGGCGTCCTGGATTCGCCTTTCCTGAAAGGCATCGTGGCGATCATCTTCTTCGGCGGAACGTTCGTGGGGCTGGCCTACGGCATCGGCGCAGGCACGATTCGCAGCGACTCTCACGTAATGAAGGCAATGGAGAAGGCGATGGCGACAATGGCGCTATATCTGGTGCTCGCTTTCTTCGCCGCGCAGTTCGTGGCCTTCTTCAACTGGACACACCTCGGCGTAATTACAGCCGTCAAGGGAGCTGAGTTCTTACGTGCGTCAGGTATCGGCGGCGTTCCGCTCATAGTTTCTTTCATCATAATCACGGTGCTGCTGGACCTTGTGTTGGGAAGTGCCTCGGCGAAGTGGGCGGTGATGGCTCCGGTCTTTGTCCCGATGTTTATGCTCCTCGGCTACTCGCCGGAGTTGACGCAGGCGGGTTACCGCATCGGCGACTCCGTCGCGAACATCATCACGCCCCTGATGTCGTACTTCCCGCTCGTTGTTGCTTTCGCTCAGCGATACGACAAGCGTGCCGGGATCGGGACTGTCATGGCGACAATGTTGCCTTACTCAGTGACTTTTTTCTTTCTCTGGACGCTGCTCTTAATCGTCTGGTATCTGTTGGGACTGCCATTAGGCCCGGGCGCGGGCATCTACTACACGCCCGCAACTCCATCACCCTGAATCGGATTTGGCAAACACTTAATTCAAACTCCTGCGTCCTCTGCGTATCTTGCGTTCTCTGCGTAAATTGCATTTCCAGGCATTTTCAAACGCAGAGATCACACAGGTACGCAGAGAACACGGAGGACAGTCGTTCAAATAAGCCACCACTGACGGAGCGCCTCGATTGACCGCAAAATGTCACCTCGAATATCCTTCGCTCGAACCTGGTTAGAATGATGAGTCAGCCCTCGAATAATGTGACGCAATTACTTCGGGAGTGGAACAGTGGCAGCAACGAGGCCTTGGACAAGCTGCTCCCGATCATCTACGAAGAACTGCGCGCCCGCGCTGCCCGCTACCTGCGTCGCGAGCGCCCCGGCCACACGCTGCAAACCACTGCTCTCGTCCATGAGGCCTACCTCCGGCTGGCAGGCGCGCAGGATTTGCCCTGGCAGAACCGCACACACTTCTTCGCTATCGCCGCCACGGTGATGCGCCGCATCCTCGTCGAGCACGCGCGGAAGAAAGCGGCCTCCAAGCGCGGCGGGGCAGGTATCATGCTGACGCTCGACGAGAGCTTAACCGTGACGGACAGGGCGGAAGGCGTCGACGTGATCGCCGTGGACCAGGCGCTCGACCGCCTGGCTGCCGTTGACGCGCAGCAGGCGCGCGTCGTCGAGCTGCGCTTCTTCAGCGGCCTGAGCGTCGAGGAGACCGCCGAGGCGTTGGGCGTCTCTCCGCGCACGGTGAAGAGAGACTGGGCCGTGGCGAAGGCGTGGCTGCATCGCGAGCTTAGCCGGGAGTGAGCAGCGTGACCCCCGAGCGTTGGCAAAGAGTGAAAGAACTGTTCGAAGCCGCGCTGGAGCTTGAGCCGGCACGGCGGCCGGCCTTCATTCAGCGTGAGGGCGCGGATGACGAGGACATTAAGCAGGAAGTCGAGTCGCTGCTTTCCTCGTACGAAGAGGCGCCCAGCTTCATGGACACGCCCGCAGCCGAAAACTTGCCGGCCGCACCACATAAGCTTTCCGCCGGCCAGCGCTTCAGCCACTACGAGATCGCCTCCTTCCTCGGCGAAGGCGGGATGGGGGAGGTATATGCGGCCTACGACATGAAGTTGGGCCGCAAGGTCGCTCTGAAATTCTTGCCGCTGGCCTTCACGGACGACCCTAACCGCGTCAACCGCTTCGTGCAGGAGGCGCGCGCGGCCTCCGCGCTGAACCACCCAAACATCATCACTGTTCACGAAATAGGGCAGACAGATTCGACGCACTACATTGCCACCGAGTTCATTGACGGTGTCACCTTGCGCCAGCGCATGAGCGAGGCGAGCATGCCGATGGACGCAGTGCTCGACGTGGCGGTGCAGACGGCCTCCGCCCTCACGGCGGCGCACCAGGCCGGCGTCATCCACCGCGATATCAAACCCGAGAACGTAATGCTACGCGCGGACGGATACGTGAAGGTGCTCGACTTCGGGTTGGCGAAACTTACGGAGCGTACTCCGGCAATAGACCCGGAAGGTCTGACACACGTTCTAGCCAACACCGTTCCCGGCATGGTTATGGGCACGGCCTCATACATGTCGCCGGAGCAGGCGGCCGGGCTCTCCGACATAGACGCGCGCACGGACGTCTGGAGTCTGGGGGTTGTCATTTATGAGATGGTGGCGGAGCGCGTGCCATTCGGTTTTGAGGGTGCGACGCCGATGCAAATCATCTCTTCAATCATCCAGAAGGAAGCGCCGCCTCTGAAGCAGCATGCGTCCGCGATACCTGACGAGCTGAACCGGATTGTGATGAAGGCGCTCGAGAACAGGCCTGAAGATCGTTACCAGACCATGAAGGATATGCTGGTCGATCTCCGCCAGCTCAGCAAGCAGCAGGAGCGCGAAGCCGAGCAGAAGCGCTCAATCACGCTTGAACCTGGGCGTGGTCCTACCGCGGGAGTCACCGCCGTACGTAACACCCGCAGCCATGCCGATGCTACGGGCGTGGATTATCTCATCCGGCAACTCAACCGCCCGATGCTTGCGGGAGCCATCGTGCTGCTGATCATAAGTGCAGCCCTCGGTCTCGGCTTTTACCTCCGAGGGCGGAACTCCGGGGCTGCGCCGAATTCCGTTGCCGTGCTGCCGTTCGATAACGAGAACCGCGATCCCAACACTGAATATCTCTCCGACGGTTTGACGGAGAGCATTATCAACAGCCTGTCGCCACTCCAAAGTTTGCGCGTCATCGCTCGCAGCTCAGTCTTCCGTTACAAGGGTGGCGGGGCAGACCCGGTGGCGGTAGGCAGGGAGTTGGGCGTGCGCGCCGTGCTCACCGGGCGGATGTTGCAGCGTGGTGACAACCTGAGCGTCAGTGTCGAGTTGATTGACGTGCATGACAACAAACAAATGTGGGGCGAACGCTACGAGCGGAAAGTCACGGACCTCCTGGCGGTGCAGCAGGAGATCGCGCGTGATATCTCTGACCATCTGCGCTTAAAGCTGTCGGGCTCCGAGCAAGCCCGGGTAGGCAGGTACTACACTGAAAAACCCGAGGCCTACCAGCAATACCTCAAAGGGCGTTACCACTGGAACAAGCGTTCACCCGAAGGTCTGAGGAAGGCAATTGAATACTTCAGTCAGGCCACCGCGCTTGACCCGAACTACGCGCTGGCTTACACGGGCCTGGCCGACGCTTACGCCGTGCTTCCCAATTTCGACAGAAGGGTGTCGCGCCGGGAGGTAATGCCTCTCGCTAAAGATGCGGCGTTAAAAGCAGTAGCTCTGGACTACGATTTGGCGGAAGCCCACACCTCGCTGGCCATCATCCTCAGTAAGTTCGACTTCGATTGGGCCGGAGCGGAACGGCACTTAAAACGCGCCATCGAACTCAACCCGACTTACCCAACAGCCCATCAGTGGTACGGCCAAAATCTCATCAACCAGGGGCGCTTTGACGAAGGGCTGGCTGAGGTGCATCGTGCGGTGAAGTTGGATCCAGTCTCGCTCGTCGCGAACACGGCTTTGGGTATTAGCCTTAGACTGGCCCGACGCCACGATGAGGCAATCCATCAGCTACAGAAGACGCTGGAGTTGGACCCAAATTTCGCCGACGCTAACGGTTTCCTGGCCGCCGCCTTCGCCCACAAGGGTATGTACGAGGAAGCAGTGGCGGCGTACACCAGGCAGATGACTCCCGAGGGAGCGCCGCCGGCAGTAATTGAAGCGGGAAAAGACGCCTTCGCCAAATCGGGGTGGCAGGGTTATTTGCGGTTCATGGTCAAAGTGTTCGAAAGCCGGGAAAATTCGACGCGTCTGGAAGCCATCGCGATTGTTTACGGGCAACTCGGGGAGAAGGATAAAGCTTTTGAGTGGTTGGAGAAGGCTTACAACGAGCGGGCCAACGGGCTGGCGTTACTAAAAGTTGACCCCTGGTACGACCCGCTGCGTTCCGACCCGCGCTTCACCGACCTCATGCGTCGCGTAGGCTTACCGCAATAAATTCAAGTCGCTGAAAGCTGCAAACCAGTTCCTACCGGCTCACCTTGGAGTGCGGCGGCCTGACGCCGCTTTGTTCCGATCTCGTGTTCGAGGGCAAAGCGGCGCCGGGCCGCCGCACTCCAAGGTGCCCAAGCATGACCTAAAAAATTTCTCGCAAGCTGGCACCAGTCTCACCTGGCTTACGCATTATCAGCGTGAATGGCCGGCTCGGCGGCAATGGCCGCGTCAGCGACAGGCCGAAGAAAAAGTTCTTACAGAACGAAAGGTTTAATCATGAATACAAGTATGCTGCACTCTTTCATTAAATCGACCAGCTTTGGCAAACGTCATCTGGTCCTTTTCCTGGCTATTGTGATTGGCATAACGTGCAGTGCCTTATCTGCACTGCCAGGATGGCATGCCGGCGCGCAGGCTTCTGTCAATGACCAAATCGCCTTCGACCGCGGCGGCAATATCACCCTCATTAATAGTAATGGCGCCGGGATGGTGTCGCATGGTCCAGGCTTTGGACCCTCATTCTCACCCGATGGCACGCAGATCGTTTTCAGCTTTCGCAACGTAGATGCAGTCGCAATCTCCAAGATGAACGCCGACGGAACGGGCCGCGTCCAACTCACTGAACTGCGTCAGCAAAGTTTAGCGGCATGGTCGCCCGACGGCGCGAAGATCGCCTTCGTGAGCGAGCGTGAAGATCCTGAATATCAACCAGGTGATGATCTTTACACTACGGAGCGTCTTTACCTGATGGATACCAACGGCGACAACCCGAAGAAGCTGATGACGAGGGCGCAGAGCCACACCGGCACACACATGATCAAGCGGGAGTTCGCGCCCGCCTGGTCGCCGGACGGATCGCAACTCGCGTTCATTGGCTTCACAAGCGACGCTTCCGGCTCGTCGCGGGAGAACCTCTACGTCGTTAGCAGAGATGGCTCCGGGCTGCGGGAAGTGACACACTTCGATGGAGCCTCGTTGGTTACCAGTAAGATTTCGTGGTCCCGTGACGGCACGAAGATCGCGTTTGGCATGAATCGCGATATCTATCTGGTCACTATTGACGGACTGAGCCAGCCGATCAACCTTAGCAACACTACCGATCGTGAAGAGAGAGACCCGGCCTTCTCGCCCGGCGGCGGATGGATTGCCTATGTCATGAACCACATTGACAACCTGCAGGACGGTCTCTACATCATGAAGGCCGACGGCCAGAACCCAACGCAAATTCTGAGTTCCTCGGCCGCGACGGACCAACAGGTCAATCATCCGGCGTGGAACCCGCTGGCCCAGGATCCGGAGTCGCAGCCGGGCCCGTCACCTTCGCCATCACCTTCACCAGAAGCTGATATGTCGATCGGCATGACGGCGCAACCGGCGGCGCCCAAGGTTGGCGAGACCGTGGTCTATCAATGTCACCGTCAAAAACAACGGCACAGCCAACGTGAACGATTCATTCGCCGTCTTCCAGCGCTCTGCGAATCTGGACCTCGTATCGGTGTCATCGGCGCAGGGCGCATGTCAACCGTCGGCCTCTGTGCCGCTTCGCACCGATTGCAATATTGGCGCACTCGCCACCGGTGCTTCGACGACCGTGTCTATCGCCGTCCGTCCGACAGCCATCGGTACGGTTGGGATCACCGGCACGGCGGGCGCGTCGTTGCCCGATCCGAATGCGGCGAACAACTCGCAAACGCTCAACGTCACAGCCGTGGCTCCGCCGCCCTGCGTTCCGGAAGTGACGAGCGAAGTAGTGCAGGTCATCCAGCGCCCCGGCAGCCAAACGGCGAGCTTCGTCACACACACGATTTACGTGCAGAACACCTCGGGCCGCTCCCTGAACGGGTTGGTTCACTTCGTGTTCGAAGGGTTGCACACGACCATCAGCGACCTGCAAACGGGAAGCGCGTTTCCTCGTACGCGCTGTGCGGAGCCGGTTGGTCGCCCTTACAAATCAGTGAGCGTTCAAAATTTGGTTTGGCAACCTTCCGGTATCATTAAGCTCGAAGTTAAATTCTTCAACCCCTTGAGGGTGCCGGTTAACTACAACCTGCGGATTTACACGGGTCCGAACTTTCCATAATCAGGCAATGGACTAACAATCAAGAGGAGGGCCGCGAACATTCGCGGCCCTTTCGTTATGAGTTAACCGGCGCAGCGGGAAGTGCGTTTCACATGGATTACAGGATCATCTTGTAAATCATGTTAATCATGTAATCCTGTAAAAATGACTTTCATTGCCTTTGCGGGAAAAGTTATTTCACTAGGATTACATGATTATCAGGATTAACAAGATTTTTTGTGTGACGCGAATTAAAAGACTCCATTGCACTTCGATCACTTTCGACTGAAGAGTCGAGTATATTTCGTACCAGTGATCCAAATTAACATCTTGACTAACTCGACTGCCGACGTTAGTCTCTGGGGCGCCCCGTCAGAAAAATTGTTCAACGGCAGGTTTGTCATTATTTATTACTACCGGCTTCCAAAGATCCGAAGCAGTCGGCCTTTCGTGAACATGCAGAAAAAAAGGACTGATTGAAACCTCAGACAGAGCCCCGATCTTCGGCAACGCGTAATTGGATCCGCAGAACTAAGTAATTTCGACTCCCACCTTGAACGAATAAAAAAAGATCGTCGACTCGTTCGACGATTGCTTAATCATATTCTCCTTCTACGAGCTCAGACGTGGAAGTTTTTAGAAGGCGACAACCTCCCCCTTCAAACCAGTTTGCGTCAATCAATAGCCTAGCGATTATCGCCCTTCGCTGCGCGATGATTTGTCTTAGGCGGCGGTCGTTATTTTTAAACCCCTGAGAGGCCCCCGCCCCTATGAGCGCCATACCGTCCGTTTTTATTGAGGATTCCTATCAACTGTCACCGCTTCAGTTGGGGATGCTCTATACCACTCTCTCCCATCCTCCCGGAGTCGACCTCGAGCAGACAATCTGCGAGCTTCACGAAGAACTCGACGTCCCACTATTCGAAGCAGCGTGGCAACGCGTTGTAGATCGCCACCCGATTCTCCGCACAAGCTTCCGCTGGGAAGACGTCGAAGAGCCCGTCCAGGAAGTCCATGCTAACGTGAAAATCAGTCTTGAGTTTCACGATTGTCGAGATCTGACCAGCAGTGAGTGGGACGTCCGCTTCAAAGAGTTTCTACAGTCTGATCGAGATCTCGGCCTGAAGATGGACCAGGCCCCGATGATGCGGTTCACGCTCTTTCAGCTAGCCGACTCAGATTATCTACTCGTTTGGACTGCCCATCACGCGCTTCTCGATGGCCCGGCATTCGGCAGGGTTCTGAAGGAAGTGTTTTCGATCTATGAGCATTCCTGTAATGGCGAGACGCTGGAACTTGAACCCGTTCCGCCCTTCAGAAACTACATAGACTGGTGGCAGCAGCAAAGCTGGTCCAACGCTGAAGCGTTCTGGCGTGAGTCTCTCAAAGGCTTCACCGCTCCCACCTCACTCGACTTCACTCCTACTTCTAAAAAGGCGACCGACGGCCCCGACTACCACGAGCAGGAGATCTGGTTATCGACAGAAACAACTGCAAAGCTGGCCGCTTTCGCCAAAGAGCATGGCCTCACCGTCAACACGATAGTTCAGGGCGCATGGTCCCTGCTGCTCGCGCGTTACTCAAACCAGCAGGACATCGTATTCGGAGTTACGCGGACGTGCCGTCGTCTACCGCTCGATGGAATCGCGTCGATGGTGGGATTGCTACTCAACACGCTGCCCTTCAGGAGTCGCGTGCCGCCGGATCAGGAACTTCTGTCGTGGCTCAAAAACGAGAGAAATCATCATTCAGTCCTGCGCGATTACGAACACACTTCGCTGCTCGATATTCAATCGTGGAGTGAAGTGCCGCGCGGAACACCGTTGTTCGAGAGTCTCTTCGCGTTCCAAAACTCGCGATTTAATCCAACACTGCGGGCGCTCGGTGGAAAGTGGGAAAACCGAGAGTTCTGGTATCTCGAACAAGCGAGTTATCCACTTGTCATCCTGGGCTACCTCGGCCCGGAGCTGTTGCTGAGGATCGCGTACTACAGAAGCCGCTTCGACGACGAAACCATCGCGCGTGTGCTGGGCCATTTCCGGGTGCTGTTGGAAGCAATAGTCGCAGATCCTCATCGCAAACTTAAAGACCTGCCGTTTCTCACAGCCGCAGAGAAACAACAACAACTGGAGAGTTGGAACGAGACGGAGGTGGAGATACCGGAAGTCTGCGTGCACGAGTTGATCGAGCAACAGGCGCGAGCGCGACCGCAGGCAGTGGCGGTGGTGTGTGGTCAGCAAGCACTGAGTTACGAGGAGTTGAATAGACGTACAGACGGGTTGGCGGCGCGACTGCAGGAGCACGGCGTCGGGCCGGAAGTGGTGGTGGGCGTGTACTCGGAAGGCCTGGCGGCAGTGGTGAGTATGTTGGCGGTGCTGAAAGCTGGTGGCGCTTATCTGGTGCTGGACCGTAAGTATCCGGCAGAGCGGCTGCGTTACCTGCTGATCAATGCGCAGGTAGGAGTGGTGATAAGCGAGCCTGAGGCGGTAGCGGGTTTGCCGGATTACCGGGGCGTGGTGATTAGTCCAGCGGAAGGCAGTCCCACTGAGGTGAGCAACAGGCTGGTTACGAATGAGGTGAGTAACGCGAACCTCGCGTGTGTGATCTACACGTCGGGTTCGACGGGACAGCCTAAAGGCGTAGCCATCACGCACCGGAACATCATGCGGCTTGTATGGGAGACGAAGTACGCGCGACTGGACCAGCAGACGTGCGTTTTGCAGGTGGGATCAATGACGTTCGACCTGTCGACGTTTGAGGTGTGGGGATCACTGGTGCATGGCGGCAAGCTGGTGCTGAGCGAGGAGCGCGTGCCGACGGTGGCGCAGGTGGAACGGGTGATCGCAGAGCAGGGAGTAGACACGTTGTGGCTGACGTCGTCGCTGTACAACGCAGTAGTGGAGGAGCGGGTAGAAGCGTTGCGGAACGTGCGGCAGTTGCTGGTGGGCGGCGAAGCGCTGTCGCCGCGGCATATCCGCGAAGGACTGGCGCGCCTGGCCGAAACAGAGATCATCAATGGATATGGACCAACGGAACTGACGACGTTCACTTGCACGCACCGCGTGCGAGAAACGGCGGGCGAGAGTTGGGAGCGCGGCGTGCCGATCGGGAAGCCGATCAGCAACACGAGCGTGTACGTGCTGGATGAGCGGCAGGAGCTAACGGCAGTCGGAGTGGTGGGGGAGTTGTATGTGGGTGGCGCTGGGGTGGCGCGCGGCTACTGGCAGGCCGCAGCGCTGACGGCGGCCCGGTTCATACCGGATGCGTACAGCGGTGTGGCCGGGGCACGGTTGTACCGGATTGGCGATCTGGTGCGGTGGCGTGCGGATGGATCGCTGGAGTTTTTGGGGCGGCGCGATGACCAGGTGAAAGTGCGCGGCTACCGGATCGAGTTGGGTGAGATCGAAAGCGTGCTGAAGGCGCATGCGAGCGTGAAGGAAGCAGTGGTGCTAGCGCAGCCGGGCGTGGCCGGCGAGAAGCGACTGGTGGGTTATGTGCTGAGTGAAGCGAGTGAGGGAGAGTTGCGGGCGTACCTGCACGGGCGCTTGCCGGAGTACATGGTGCCGAGTGGGCTGGTGACGTTGGCACAACTGCCGCTGACAACATCCGGCAAGGTGGACCGGCAGGCGCTGCAGGAGTTGGAAGCAGGGCCAGGGTTAGAGCAGGAGTATGTAGCGCCGCGGACGCAGACGGAGCAGTTGCTGAGTGAGATCTGGCGGCAGGTGCTGGGGGTCGAGCGTGCCGGCATCTACGACAACTTCTTCGAGCTCGGGGGCCATTCGTTATTTGCGACTCAGGTTGTCTCGAGAGTACGTGCAGCATTTCATATCGAATTGTCTCCGCTTGTCCTTTTTGAATCACGCACTCTCGAAGCGCTGAGTCACGCCGTCGACGAGGAACAGCAGAAGGAACAACGAATCCAAACGCCGCCTATCTCACCGCGAGCGGAGAATGTCGACCTGCCGTTATCGTTTGCGCAACAGCGGCTGTGGTTTGTGGACCAGTTGGAAGGATCGAGTTCTTTCTTCAACGTTCCCTTAGCACTGTCTCTCGAAAACGCACTCGACGCGGGTGTGCTCGAGCGCGCACTCACTGAGATCGTTCGGCGTCACGAGTCGCTGAGGACGGCGTTTGCAAAAATAGACGGCCAGGCTCGCCAGGTCATTTACGCTCCGCAGGATTTCAAACTCTCCACAATCGATCTCCGGCAGGCGCCGCACGAGGAGCGCGAAGCTTCCGCGCGCCGGATTATGCATGAAGTTATCGGCCGGCCTTTCGATTTGGCGCACGGGCCGATGATGCGTGCAGTGTTGTTGCAACTCGCCGAGCAACAGCAGCGGTTGTTAATCGTGATGCACCACATCGTGACTGACGGTTGGTCCATGAGCTTGTTCCTCCGCGAGTTGACGTTGCTCTACGAGGCTTTCAGTAAAGGCGAGGCTTCACCGCTCGATGAGTTGCCGATCCAGTATGCAGACTTTGCCTTATGGCAACGTGCGTGGCTGAAGGGAGATGTGCTGGCGCGGCAATTGGATTACTGGCGCAAGCAACTCGGCGATGGCGCGCCCGCGCTGGAGTTGCCGTCTGATTTCAGGCGTCCTGCACGCGAAAGCCATCGAGGCGCGCGCGAAGTATTTGTCATTGAACCGCAGTTAGTCGACCGGCTTAAAGCGTTGTGCCGCGAAGAAGATGCGACGCTGTTTATGGTGTTGCTGGCCGCGTGGCAGTTGCTCTTGGCGCGCTACAGCGGGCAGAAGGATTTTGTGGTCGGCGTTGACATGGCGAATCGAAACCGTGCCGAGACGGAATCATTGATCGGATTCTTCATCAACATGCTGCCGATTCGCGCAAACCTCTCCGGCGCCCCGAGTTTCCGGCAACTGCTGCGACGAACAAAAGAACTCTGCCTGGGCGCGTACGCGCATCAGGACGCCCCCTTTGAATTGATGGTGGAGGAGTTTGCTCCAAACAGAGATCTGAGTCGCAATCCGATCTTCCAGGTTGCGTTCGTGCTGCAAAACACTCCGGTCAGTGATCTTGAGCTTGGGGGAATGCGAATGAAGCCCGTGGAGGTCGAGACCGGCTACACGCCTTTCGATCTCGTGCTCTCGCTCAGCGAGATGGACCAGGAACTGGTCGGCTGGATGCTCTACAGCACCGACTTATTTGAACAGCCGACGATCAATCGTTTGTGCCGCCACTTCAACGAATTGCTAGAGGAGGTGGTGCAGGAGCCGGAACGATCGGTGTGGCGCGTGCCGCTTGTGAGCGCTGTAGAAAAGCAGCAACTAGCCGCGTGGAACGAGACGCAAGTGGAACTGCCGGAGTTGTGCGTGCACGAGTTGATCGAGGAACAGGCGCGCGTGCGACCGCAGGCAGTGGCACTCGTGTGTGGGGCGGAAGAATGGAGTTACGAGGAGTTGAATGAGCGCGCGAACCGGTTGGCGGCGCGGTTGCACGAGCAGGGAGTAGGACCGGAAGTAGTGGTGGGTGTGTACACGCAGGCGGTGGCGGCAGTGGTGAGTATGTTGGCGGTGCTGAAAGCCGGGGGCGCGTACCTGGTGTTGGACCACGAGTATCCGGCCGAACGGTTGAGCTACCTGCTGGAGAATGCGCAGGTGGGAGTCGTGATCGGCGAGGCGGAAGTAGTGGCGCAGTTGGCGGGTTACTGGGGAACGGTGATTAGTCCGGCGGAGAGTAGTGAGCGGGACGTGGCGCGCACGGTGAGCAGGGAGAACCTGGCATATGTGATCTACACCTCCGGTTCGACGGGTGAGCCGAAGGGCGTGGCGGTAACGCACGGGAACATCGTGCGGCTGGTGAGTGGGGCGAACTATGTGCGGCTGAGTGAAGCGACGTGCGTGTTGCAGTTGGGGTCGCTGTCCTTCGATGCGTCGACGTTTGAGATCTGGGGTCCGCTGGTACATGGCGGGAAGCTGGTGCTGAGCGAAGAGCGAGTGCCGACGGTGGCGCAGGTGGAGCGCGTGATCAGGGAGCAGGGAGTAGAGACGCTGTGGCTGACGTCGTCACTGTACAACGCCCTCGTGGAGGAGCGGGTGGAAGCGTTGCGGAACGTGAGGCAGTTGCTGGTAGGCGGAGAAACGCTGTCGCCCAGACACATTCGGAAAGGACTGGCGAGTTTAGCGGAGACGGAGATCACAAACGGGTATGGACCAACGGAAGCGACGACGTTTAGTTGCACGCACCGGGTGCGGGAGACGGCGGGCGAGAGTTGGGAGCGTGGCGTGCCGATCGGGAAGCCGATCAGCAACACGAGCGTGTACGTGCTGGATGAGCGGCAGGAGTTAACGGCGCTGGGAGTAGTGGGAGAATTGTATGTGGGCGGGGCGGGAGTTGCGCGTGGCTACTGGCAGGAAGCGGAACTGACGGCGGCCCGGTTCATACCGGATGCGTACAGCGGTGTTGCCGGTGCGCGGTTGTACCGGACCGGAGATCTGGTGCGGTGGCGCGCGGATGGAGCGTTGGAGTTTGTGGGGCGGCGTGACGACCAGGTGAAGGTGCGTGGCTACCGGATCGAGTTGGGTGAGATCGAGAGTGTGCTGAAGGCCCATGCGGGAGTGAAGGAAGCAGTGGTCGTAGCGCAGCCGGGCGTGGCGGGCGACAAGCAACTGGTTGGCTATGTGGTGAGTGAAGCGAGTGGCGGAGAGTTGCAGCAATATCTGCGCGGCCGGTTACCGGAGTACCTGGTCCCGAGTGCGATCGTGAGAGTGGAGCAAGTGCCGCTGACGGTGCATGGGAAGGTGGACCGGCAAGCGCTGCTGGAACTGGAAGCGACGGTGGTAGGGGCGGAGCGGGAGTATGTAGCGCCGCGGACGCAGACGGAGCAGATGCTGTGTGAGATCTGGGAGCAGGTGCTGGGGGTGGAGCGCGCCGGCATCTACGACAACTTCTTCGAGCTCGGCGGCGACTCGATCTTCAGCATTCAGGTTGTCGCAAAGGCTGAAGAGCAGGGCCTGCCATTATCGATTCACCAACTGTTTCAATGTCCCACGATCGAAGCCCTGGCCCAAAGTCTTTCGCCGGAATCGCGCAGCAAGAGCTTCGATTCGGAACCTTTCAGCCTGCTTTCTTCTGAAGACCGGCTGCGAGTTTCGGACGGCTTTGAAGATGCGTACCCGCTCGCGCTGTTGCAATCCGGGATGATCTATCACAGCGAGTACAGCCCGGAGACTCCTGTTTACCACGACATTTTTAGTTATCACTTGCGCGCGCCACTCGACGTGGATCGATTGCGTGAGTGTCTGAACGAACTGGTAGCACGACATCCGGCGTTGCGATCATCGTTTGACCTCAACAGTTTTTCCGAACCACTCCAGTTGGTTCGTCAGCACGTGGAGCTGCCGCTGGATATCAATGACATCAGCGGTCTGGATGAGTTGCAACAGCAGAACGCCGTACTTGCCGCCGTCGAGTCGGAGAAGCGACGCGGCTTTGATTGGACCACTGCGCCCCTGGCGCGTTACATGGTCCACCGGCGTGGTGACGACTCCTTTCAGTTTACGTTCAGCTTCCATCATGCGTTATTCGACGGCTGGAGTCTCGCGGTTCTGATTACCGAACTGTTTCAGCACTACTGGTACTTACTCGGTCGCACCGGGACCGACATCGCACCGGCGCCGGCTATCTCGTATCGCGAGTTCATTGCGCTCGAGCGCGAGGCGATGCACTCCGCGGAGTCTCGTCATTACTGGACTAAAAAACTGGACCATGCGAGTCCAACTGCGCTGAGTAGCAGGCCGGGCAGACATTCCGAGACGCCGAGGTCGGTCCATGAAGTGAATATCTCGAAGCGCACCGTCGACGGGCTTCAATCTTTGCGACAAAGAACCGGAGTGCCGCTCAAGAGCATCATGCTTGCCGCGCATCTTCGCGTGCTTAGTCTACTCAGTGGTCGATCGGATGTTGTCACCGGTTTCGTTACGAATGGGCGTCCGGAGAAGACCGGTGGCGATCGTGTCGTTGGGTTGTTTCTCAACACACTGCCGTTTAGACACAGGTTGGCGAATAGAACATGGGAGCAGTTGGTGCGTGACGTCTTTGAGACAGAGCAGGAGATGTTGCCGCATCGAAGATATCCGCTGGCCCAACTCCAACGCGAGCATGGCGGAAGACTGTTCGAAGCAGTCTTCAATTTCACGCATTACTACGTTCTCAAAGGAATGCTGGATCTCGACGGCCTCGAGATCCTCGACGAGAAAGCGGTTACGGAGACGAATTTTGATTTTCTGGTGAACTGTAGTGTCGATCCGTTGTCGTCGGAAATAAAGATCCAACTTTTTTACGATGGTAGTGCATTCGGCGAGCATGAGATTTCCACGATCAGCAAGTGCTTTTCGAGAGTGTTGGAAATCATGGCCGAAGATCCGCAGGCGCGACATGAATCGATGTCGCTGTTGAGTTTGGAAGAGCGTGAGCGATTGGAGGAGTGGAACCGGACAGCGCGGGAGTTTCCGCGGGAGAGCAGCATTGCCGAGCAGTTTGAGTTGCGGGTGGCGCAGCGGCCGGATGCCGAGGCTGTTGTTTTCGGGACCGAGCGGTTGAGTTATCGCGAGTTGAACGAGCGAGCGAACCGGCTAGCGCACTATTTAAAGGAGCAGGGTGTCGGTCCGGAAGTGGTGGTGGGTGTCAGCCAGGAGCGCTCGGTTGATTTGATTGTGAGTCTGTTGGGTGTGTTGAAAGCCGGTGGCGCTTATCTGCCCCTCGATCCGGAGTATCCGGCTGGACGGCGTGAGTACATGGCAGCGCAGGCAGGCGCGAAACTGGTGTTGAGTGAGTTGCCGGATTCGGATGAGCGTAGCACTGACAATCTGGAGCGGCAGAGTGGCGGCAACAATCTGGCCTATGTGATGTACACGTCCGGTTCGACCGGCTTGCCGAAAGGGATTGCGGTGACGCAGGCAAACGTGCTGCGACTGGTGCACGAGCCGCAGTACGTGCGGTTGGACCAGGAGACGGTGATGTTGCAGTTGGCGTCCAACGCGTTTGACGCGGCCACGTTTGAGATCTGGGGAGCATTGTTGCATGGCGCGCGGCTGGTGCTGTTTCCGGGACGAGTAGCGAGTGGGGCGGAGTTGCAGGAGTTGATCGTGGCTGAAGGCGTGGAGACGTTGTGGCTGACGAGTGCGCTGTACAACGGGCTGGTGGAAAGTGGAGTGGAAGCGTTAGCGGGCGTGAAGCAGTTGCTGGTGGGTGGTGAAGCGCTCTCGGTAAAGCACATTCAGCAGGGACTGACGGAGTTACGGGAGACGGAGTTCATCAACGGGTATGGACCGACGGAGGTGACGACCTTCAGTTGCACGCATCGGGTGCGGCAGACGGCGGCTGAGAGTTGGGAGCGCGGGGTGCCGATCGGGCGGCCCATCAATAACACGGAAGCTTATGTGCTGGATGAGCGCGGGCAGTTGTTGCCGGTGGGAGTAGCCGGCGAACTGTATCTGGGTGGAGAAGGTCTGGCGCGCGGCTATGTTGGTGATGCGGCGCAGACGGCGGAGAAGTTTGTACCACATGTGTTTGCGAAGCGAGCAGGGGAGCGTTTGTACCGGACGGGAGATCTGGTGCGTTGGCGTGCGGATGGCGAGTTGGAATTTGTCGGACGTGTAGATGAGCAGGTGAAGCTGCGTGGTTACCGGATCGAGCCTGGCGAGATCGAGCAGGCGCTGCGCCAACACGAAGCAGTGCAGGATGCAGTGGTAGTGGTGCGCAGCGGTGAAGACGAAGAGAAGCGATTAGTGGCGTACATCGTCTCTGACACTGCATCTGTAACTGTGAGTGAGTTACGTGCGCATCTGCGAGAGCGGTTACCGGAGTACATGGTGCCGTGGAGTTACGAATATCTCGAGCGACTGCCGCTGAACGCGAATGGGAAAATCGATCGCGAAGCGCTGCCGGAGCCGGCGAGCGTGTCGGTGTTGAGTGAAGAGTACGTTGGACCACGGACGGCGGCGGAAGAAGTGTTATGCGGTATCTGGAGCGAAGTGCTGCGAGTGGAGCGTGTTGGCGTGCACGACAACTTCTTCGCCCTCGGCGGTCATTCATTATCGGCTGTGCAGGCAGTGTCGAGAGCAAGAGAAGCATTGCAGACGACGATTCCGCTACGGTCGATTTTCGATAGACCCACGACTTCTTCCTTCGCCGCCGCGATCACTGAAAACTCAGCAAACCCGTTGGCGATCGAGAAGATGGCGCAACTGATGTTAACCGTAGCGGAGCTTTCCGACGAAGACGTTGAGACAGGATTACGGGATTTACGTGAGGCCGATAGTCACTCTGCAATCCCATGAGCCTTCGATGAGCACACCGAATAAAACTTCGTTCAATCTCTCTTCGGCGCGGCGCGAGCTGCTCGAGAAGCTGATGCGCAAAGAAGGATTGAGTGCCGTAAACGGAGGAATCACGCGGCGGATACAGCGTGAGAGTATTCCCTTGTCGTACGGGCAGCAGCGGCTGTGGTTCATCGATCAATTACACGGCGGCAGTCACTTTTATAACGTACCGCTCGCACTCTCATTGTCAGGTCCGCTCGACATTGATGCTGTGCACCGCGCCGTTTCTGAGATCGTTCATCGTCACGAAGCGCTGCGCACAACGTTTCAGCCGGTTGACGACAACGTCTATCAGCGCATCGCGACTTCCTTCACACTGCCGTGGTCGCAACAAGATCTCAGCTCGATACCGGCCGATCAACGAAACGCCGTTGCTCTAACGTTGCTCGAAGAGGACGCTCGTTCGCCGTTTAACTTAACCGCTGCTCCGTTGTTGCGCGCGATGCTCGTGAAGCTGTCAGACACTGAGCACCTGCTACTTTTGACGATCCATCACATCGCCTTTGATGGTTGGTCCACCGGAATACTCATTCGTGAATTCAGTGCGTTGTATGACGCATTCGCTCGCGGAAATGCTTCCCCATTACCTGAACTCGAGATTCAGTATGCCGACTACGCCATCTGGCAGACAGAGTCGTTACAGGGAGAACCATTTGAGCAACAGTTGCAGTTTTGGCGTGAGCAGTTGAGTGAAGCTTTTCATGATTTGGCATTGCCGTCGGATCACGCGCGCCAGGCGGTCGCCGGTTTCAGCGGCGCACGAGTCCGGTTTGTTCTGGAGCGGTCGTTGACGGCTGCTCTGAAGCAATTGAGCCAGCGCGAGGACGCCACTCTGTTCATGACTTTGCTGGCTGCGTTTCAGGTGCTGCTCGGACGCTATTGCGTTCAGGATCAATTCATCGTGGGAACTGCAACGGCAAACCGCAGCCGGCCCGAAACAGAAGACTTAATCGGATTCTTCGCCAACATGCTGCCTGCCATTGCTGATCTGAAAGGCGCGCCGACCTTTCGTCAACTGTTGGCGCGCGTGCGCCAGGCCGGCATCGCGGCGCAGGCACACCAGGAAGTGCCGTTCGAGATCGATTGGTTGAAGAGCTGCAAGTCGAAAGGGATTGGAGTCGCAATCCGTTATTTCAAGTCGCGTTTGCGTTTCAAAACTCGCCGTTGCCTGAGATGCGCTCGGGCGATCTGAAGCTGCGCATGATCGATGTAGACAGTGCGAGCACGCCGTTCCATCTGGTGCTGTCGATGTGCGAAGAGGATGGGTCTTTGGATGGCTGGCTGCTATATCGAACTGAGCTGTTCGATGCAGGACGGATGCAGCGCATGGTGCAGCATTACGAGCAGGTGTTGAGAGCGATCGTAGAGGACGTTGAGATACCGGTTTGGGCAGTTGCGTTCTTGAGTAAAGGTGAACGTGAGCAACTCCAACAGTGGAACCGGACAGCGCGGGAGTTTCCGCGGGAGAGCAGCATCGCGGAGCAGTTTGAGTTGCAGGTGGTGGAGCGGCCGGATGCCGAGGCTGTTGTTTTCGGGACTGAGCGGTTGAGCTATCGCGAGTTGAACGAGCGAGCGAACCGGCTAGCGCACTACTTAAAGGAGCAGGGTGTGGGTCCGGAAGTGGTGGTGGGCGTTAGCCTGGAGCGCTCGGTTGATCTGATCGTGAGTTTGCTAGGTGTGTTGAAAGCCGGCGGCGCTTATCTGCCGCTCGATCCGGAGTATCCGCAGGGTAGGCGTGAGTACATGGTGGCGCAGGCCGGGGTGAAGATCGTGTTGAGTGAGTTGCCGGATTTGGGTGAGCGCAGCACTGCGAATTTGGAGCGGCGGAGTGGCGGCGACAATCTGGCGTACGTGATGTACACGTCCGGCTCGACCGGCTTGCCGAAAGGGATCGCCGTGACGCAGGCGAACGTGTTGCGGCTGGTGCATGAGCCGGCGTACGTGCAGTTGGACCATGACTCAGTGGTGTTGCAACTGGCTTCGAATGCGTTTGACGCGGCCACGTTTGAGATCTGGGGAGCGTTGTTGCATGGCGCGCGGCTGGTGCTGTTTCCGGGACGAGTAGCGAGTGGGGCGGAGTTGCAGCAGTTGATTGCGGCTGAAGGCGTGGAGACGTTGTGGCTGACGAGCGCGCTGTACAACGGGCTGGTGGAGAGTGGCGTGAGTGCGCTGGCAGGTGTGAAGCAGTTGCTGGTGGGCGGTGAAGCGCTCTCGGTGAAGCACATTCAGCAGGGGCTGGCGGCGTTGCGGGAGACGGAGTTCATCAACGGGTATGGACCGACGGAGGTGACGACCTTCAGTTGCACGCATCGGGTGCGACAGACGGCAGCAGAAGGTTGGGCGCGCGGGGTACCGATCGGGCGGCCTATTAATAACACGGAAGCTTATGTGCTGGATGAGCGCGGGCAGTTGTTGCCGGTGGGAGTAGTGGGTGAGCTGCATCTGGGTGGAGAAGGTCTGGCGCGGGGATACGTTGGTGATGCGGCGCAGACGGCGGAGAAGTTTGTCCCGCATGCGTTTGCGAAGCGAGCGGGGGAGCGGTTGTACCGGACGGGAGATCTGGTGCGTTGGCGTGCGGATGGCGAGCTGGAGTTTGTCGGACGTGTGGATGAGCAGGTGAAGCTGCGTGGTTACCGGATTGAGCCTGGCGAGATCGAGCAGGCGCTGCGAGAGCACGAAGCAGTGCAGGATGCAGTGGTAGTGGTGCGCGGTGGTGAAGAGGAAGAGAAGCGGCTGGTGGCGTACATCGTCTCTGACACTGCAGCGGTAACTGTGAATGAGTTGCGAGCGCATCTGCGGGAGCGGTTACCGGAGTATATGGTGCCGTGGAGTTACGAATATCTCGACCGATTGCCGTTGAACGCGAACGGGAAAGTCGATCGCGAAGCATTGCCCAAGCCACATCGTCCCGTATCAGCTCGCGGTTTTGTTTCGCCGCGAACCGACGTCGAAAAGCAAGTCGCCGCTATCTGCACTGAGATCCTCGGACTAAAGGAACCCGGTGTCTTTGACAATCTTTTCGCACTCGGCTGTAACTCGATAAAAGCAACAGTAATCGTCTCTCGCCTGCGCACAACGTTTGGCGCTGCGTTGGCGTTACAAAGCTTCTTCGAAGGACCCACTATCGAAGAGTTAACGATCGCAATCGCAAAGAGCCAACTCGAACAGATCTCGAACGAAGAAAGAGCAGCACTACTGGCACAACTCGACAGTCTTACGCTGGAAGAGCTCCGGCTCACACTCGATAACTCAAACGGTTCTAACTCCATTATTGAAGATCGAGGCCATCAGGAAGGAAAGACCATGAAAATAGCTTTCGTCAACATGCCATTCTCGGCGGCTATGCTGCCCTCAATCGCGCTGACGCAACTGAAATCGATTCTCCAGGAAAGGTTCGACGCGCGCATTTCAAGCAACATTCATTACCTGAACCATGACTTCGTTCATTACATGGGCCTCGATTTTTATTTGTATATGTCAGGTGTGCTCGAGGCGCAGAATACCGGCCTCGGAGACTGGCTCTTCCGTCAGATAGCGTTCCCGCATTTGCCCGACAACACAGAGTCGTACCTCAAACGGTTCTTTCCGTATAAGACGCCGCAGCACGTGTTATTAAGACGCCAGATCCTCGAGAAACGCGAAACACTCGACGGCTTGCTCGACTCTTTGATCGACAAATACCGTCTGGACCACTCAGACGTTGTCGGTTTCACTTCAATGTTCAATCAGAACGTCGCTTCGTTCGCTCTCGCAAAAAAACTGAAAGATCGTAATCCGAAGATCGAGATCGTAATGGGAGGCGCGAACTGCGAAGCACCCATGGGCCTCGAAATCGCAAAGCATGTTCCCCAGATCGACTTCGTTTTCTCAGGGCCCGCTTTGAAGAGTTTCCCTGAGTTCATCCAGTGCATGCTGGACGGTGAGCCGGAACGGCGTCGCGCAATCAAAGGCGTCTTCTCAAAGAGCTATTCGGCAACTGAGTGTGGCTCAGCAGCAGTCGGAGAGGAACTCGACATCAACGTTCCCATTCCTCTTGATTACGATTACTTCATGACGTCATTCCGCGACCACTTTCCGGATCCGGCCTTGAAACCCATCCTGCTGTTTGAAACCTCCCGCGGCTGTTGGTGGGGCCAGCGGGCACACTGCACTTTCTGCGGTCTCAACGGAACGACGATGGCTTACCGCCACATGAACGCCGACGTTGCGCTGGACCAGTTCAAACACCTCTTCAAGTATGCCGATCGAGTCACACGATTCGAATCCGTCGATAACATTATGCCGAAAGAGTATTTGAGTGAGGTCTTCCCCGCGCTCGAGACGCCGCAGGGTTCTTATCTGTTTTACGAAGTCAAAGCCGACCTGACCGCGTCAGACATGGAGGTCCTGTCGAAGGCGCGTGTGCGCACAGTGCAGCCCGGCATCGAAGCACTCGCGTCCTCGACTCTGAAGTTGATGAAAAAGGGAACCACTTCGTTTCAGAACCTCACCTTCCTGAAGAATTGTTTGTTGTACGACATCTTTCCGGTATGGAACCTGTTAGTGGGTTTTCCCGGTGAAGAAGAAGATGTCTACAAAAAATATGTGAAGGACCTGCCGTTGCTGGTCCATCTCCCGCCGCCGAGCGGTTCGTTTCCGGTGCGCTTCGATCGCTACAGCCCTTATTTCATGAAGGCCCAGGAGTATGGGCTTGATCTACACCCGGTTGATTACTACGAGTTCAGCTATGCGCTGAATGAAGAATCGCTGGCGAACCTCGCGTACTTCTTTGAAGACCGTAACCTCAACGCGAAATACATGAACGTCATGATCAAGTGGCTGGATCAATTACGAATGAGGGTAAGTCAATGGACTGCTCGCTTTCATGGCCTCGATAAACTTTTGCCGGCGAAGCTCTATTTCAAACACGACTCGACAATTTACGACTCACGATCGGGCCACGCCGTTGAGTACGACGTTGGCGAAACAGGCAAGAAGATCCTCGACCTCATCAGTAACAAGCCGGCACGTTTGGGTGCGATCGCAGCACACGTCGGCGATGGTCAGGATACTGGCGTCGCTGACCTGATGGCGTCACTCCAGAGCAAGTCGCTGCTGTTTGAGGAAGAAGGACGATACCTGAGTCTCGTACATCCGAAAGAACCGCTCAAGCTTTCAGTGTTGCCACATGAATGAGGTGCTAAAGCTACTGACTTCTCTATCGCCCGAGAAGCGTGCCCTGCTCGTGACGCACTTGAAGGGAAGAAATCTCGGCATTGAGAAAATTCCGCGCCGCGCCGATCGGTCGCGCGCACCGTTGTCGTTTGCGCAGAGACGTTTGTGGTTCCTCGATCGATATGAGACGAAAAATCCCTACTACAACGTGCATGCGACGTTTCGTTTGTACGGCGATCTCAACGTCGCAGCTCTCGAGCAGAGCTTCAATGAGATTGTGAAACGACATGAGACCCTGCGGACGGTTTTCCCGAGTCTCGACGGGACGACAGAGCAACACATCCTCATGGCCAAACGTCTGCAAGTCCGGGTCGACGATCTCTCGAGCGTCGCAAAACCGGAAACGCAGTTGTTCGAGCGCGTCTATGACGAGATCCGGCGGCCGTTTGATCTGGAAGACGGACCATTATTGCGCGTACGTCTGCTGCGTTTGAGTCAGAGCGATCAGGTTCTGGTTGTGACGACGCATCACATCATTTTTGATGGATGGTCTCTGGGCGTGCTCGTGCGCGAGCTGTCGCACTTTTACCGGCACTTTGCGGCAGGAGCGGCTTTGAAAGTGGAAGAGCTCCCGATTCAGTATGGCGATTTTGCCGCTTACCAGGCAGGGCAACTGGAGCGCGGCGCGTTCGACAAACACCTGGCCTACTGGCAACAGCAACTTGCCGGCGCGCCAAAGATGCTGGAGTTGCCGGCGGATCATCCGCGGCCTGCGACGTTGAGTTTTAGAGGACATTGTTGCGAGCTCTTATTGCCCGCGAGCCTGTCGGATCATCTGAAAGAGTTTTCACAACAACAGAATTCGACTCTCTTTATCACGCTGCTGACAGCCTATTACTTCGTGCTGCGCTCGTATTCCGGGAGCGAAGACATTTGCATCGGCACACCGGTTTCCGGGCGCGAGCATGGCGAGACGCACGGGCTGATTGGCTTCTTCATCAACACAGTCGTGCTGAGACTTGCGGCACTCGATTCGAGTTTTGCAGCAGCGATGGACCAGGTGCGCCGCGTTGTTACAGATGCGTTTGCTCACCAGGATATTCCTTTCGAGCGCGTCGTGGATGTGGTGGAGCCTGAGCGTGATCCGAGCCGCACACCGCTGTTCCAGACGATCTTCGCACTTCAGAACGCAGAGGCACCAGAGCTGGAATTGCCGGGTCTCACCGTGGTGCAGACGGAGCAGCATACGGGCACAACGAAGTTTGACCTGACGTTCATCGCGAAGGAAGAAGCGGACGGGATCAGGCTGGTGATGGAATACGCCACGGATCTTTTCGAGGCTTCTACGATCGAGCGGATGTTGCGGCACTACCTGACGTTTCTCGAGAACGTTAGTGCTGATTGGTCGCAGACGCTTGCGCCTGCGCTGTTGATCAGTTCGGGAGAGCGTGAACAGTTGGCGGAGTGGAATGAGACGGCGCGCGAGTTTCCGCGGGAGGGGAGCATCGCAGAGCGGTTTGAGTTGCAGGTGCGGCAGCGTGGAGACGCGGAAGCTGTTGTTTATGGCACGGAGCGGTTGAGCTACCGCGAGTTGAACGGACGGGCGAACCAGCTTGCGCACTATTTAAAGGAGCAGGGCGTTGGCGCGGATGTAGTAGTGGGTGTGTGCCAGGAGCGTTCGGTGGATCTGATCGTGAGCCTCCTGGGAATACTGAAAGCCGGAGGCGCTTATCTGCCGCTGGACCCGGCGTATCCGCCCGGGCGACGTGAGTACATGGCGGCGCAGGCGGGGTCGAAGCTGGTGCTGAGCGAGTTGCCGCCGGGATTGGGAGCGCGCAGTACTGCGAACCTGGAACGGCAGAGTGGTGGCGATAACCTCGCGTACGTGATGTTCACGTCGGGGTCGACCGGACGGCCGAAAGGGGTTTGTATCACCCACGCGAACGTGCTGCACCTGGTGCATGAACCATGTCACGTGAGGATTGGACCAGGTGACGTGGCAGTGCAGGCCTCGACGGCGAGTTTTGACGCGGCGACGTTTGAGATCTGGAGTGCGTTGTTAAATGGGGCGCGGCTGGTGGGTGTGAGCCAGGAAGAGTTGTTGAGCGCGGAGGAGTTCGCGGCGAAGCTGGGTGCAGAGGGAGTGACGGTGCTGTTTTTGGCGACGGCGTTGTTCAACGCCCTTGCCCGACAGGTGGCGCCGGCGTTGGCGGCAGTGCCGCAGGTGCTGTTTGGCGGCGAGCAGGTGGACGCGCGGAGTGTGGCCACGGTGCAGGCTGCGGGAGTGCGGCGGCTCGTCAACCTGTATGGACCGACAGAGGTGACGGTGTGTGCGAGCTGGCACGAAGTGCAGGAGGTAGCGAGCCCGGAGGTGACGGTACCGATTGGGCGGCCGATCAACAACATGGAAGTGCACGTGTTGGATGAGCGCGGGCAGTTGTTGCCGGTCGGAGTGGTGGGCGAGCTGTATGCGGGAGGCGCGGGGTTGGCGCGTGGGTATGTGGGTGATGCAGCACAAACGGCGGAGCGGTTTGTACCGCATCCGTTTGCGAAGAATGCAGGTGAGCGATTGTTCCGGACGGGAGATCTGGTGCGCCGGCTTGGGGATGGGGAATTGGAGTTTGTGGGGCGTGTGGACGAGCAGGTGAAGCTGCGTGGTTACCGGATCGAGCCGGGCGAGATCGAGCACGCGCTGCGCGAGCACGAAGCAGTGCAGGATGCGGTGGTGGTAGTGCGTAGCGGTGAAGACGAAGAGAAGCGGCTGATCGCGTATGTAGTGGCGGAGGCGGCGCAGGCGAGTGTGAGTGAGTTGCGGGGGCATCTGCGGGAGCGGTTGCCGGAGTACATGGTGCCGTGGAGTTATGAGTATCTGGAGCGGCTGCCGCGGAAGGTGAATGGAAAAGTAGATCGCGAAGCGTTGCCGGAGCCTGCTGGTGTCGCGGAGTTGAGTGGAGAGTACGTTGGACCACGCACGGCGACCGAGGAAGTGTTGTGCGGGATCTGGAGTGAAGTACTGCGAGTGGAGCGTGTCGGAATACACGACAACTTCTTCGAACTCGGTGGCGACTCGATCCTGAGCATTCAGATCTCGGCGCGAGCGCGGCAACGTGGACTGCACCTGTCGCCGAAACAACTCTTCCAACAACAGTGGATCAGTGACCTTGCGGCGCTGGTTACTGAGGTGGAGCCGGTACAGGCGGCACAGGGCCTGGTGGTGGGTGAAGTTGGGTTGACGCCGATCCAGCATTGGTTTTTCGAGCAGGAGACGCCTGAACCACAGCACTGGAACCAGGCCCTCGTGCTGGAGAGTCGAGAACAGTTGGATGAGGAGTTGTTGCAGCGCACCTGGCGCGAGTTGATGAAGCATCACGACGGTTTGCGCAGCCGGTTCAGGCGCAGTGCGGACGGTTGGCGGCAGGAGATCGCAGCGCCGAGTGAAAGTGACGTGGAGTTTGCCAGTTATGACCTGCGCGGCTTGTCGCGAGCAGAGCAACGAGAGCGGTTGGAAGCGAGTGGAAACGAGCAACAGCGGAGTTTGGATCTCGAGCGCGGGCCGTTGGTGCGGGTGTGCCGATATCAACTGGATGAAACACGCAATTGGTTGCTGATCGTGATTCATCACTTGGTGGTGGATGGGGTGTCGTGGCGCATCCTGCTGGAAGACATGCAGCAGGTGTATGAGCAACTGCGACGCGGCGAGGCAGTGGTGTTGCCGGCCAAGAGCAGTTCACTGGTGCAGTGGAGCTGTGAGTTGCAGGAGTACGCGCACAGCAGTGTGGTGCTGGCGGAAGCGGAATACTGGCTGAGAGCAGGGGTGCAATCAGTGCCGCGGCTGCCGCGTGATTACGCGAATGGCGAGAACACAGCAGGCAGTGTGGCGCAGGAGACAGCCTCGTTGAGTGAGGCAGAGACACAGGCGCTGTTGCAGGAAGTGCCGGGCCGCTATCAGACGGAGATCACGGAAGTGCTGGTGGCCGCACTGGCGGAAACTCTGTGGCGCTGGAGTGGCGAACGGCTGGTGCGCATCGCGTTGGAAGGACACGGGCGCGAAGAGATCGGCGAAGCGGTGGAAGTGACGCGCACAGTGGGCTGGTTTACGAGTCTGTACCCGGCGCTGATTGACCTGCGGCGAGTGTATGAAGTGGGTGCGATGCTGCAGGCAGTGAAGGAGCAGTTGCGGTCGATACCGCGACGCGGGATCGGCTACGGATTACTACGCTACCTGGGCGAAGAGGTGGGGCAACGGTTGCCGGCTCAGCCGGAGGCGGAGCTGAGTTTCAACTACCTGGGCCAATTCGATCAGGTGTTGGGAGGTGAGCGCTGGCTGCGTGCGACAGCCGAGCAGGGCGGCGCAGTGCGGGATGCTTCCGGGCAGCGGCGGCATCTGCTGGACGTGAGCAGTAGCGTGGTGGGCGGGCAGTTACATGTGACGGTGCAATACAGCCGCGCCGTGCACCGGGAGGAACGGATGGCGTGGTTGATGAATGAGTACGTGGGCCAGTTGCGACGAATCATCGAGCATTGCCGGAAACAGGACCGTGCGAGTTACACGCCTTCAGACTTTCCGCAAGCACAACTCTCGCGGTCCGAACTCGAGGGTTTGTTGGTGGAGATCGGCGAGGGGAATAAATGAGTCAACGAAAGATCGAGACCGTCTATCCACTGTCGCCCGCACAGCATGGGATTCTCTTTCATTCGCTGGAGAGACCGGACGCCGGTGTTTATGTCACACACCTCGTGATGACACTGGGCGGTGAACTCGACGCGATCGCATTCGAGCGCTCCTGGCAGCAAACGGTCGCGGATCATCCGATCCTCCGCACATCTTTCGTTTGGAAAAGAGTTGAACGGCCGTTGCAGGTGGTCCATCGCCAAGTTGAGATCAAAGTGCGGTATCAGGACTTCGGAGAACTGAGCGCCGAAGAGGAAGAGGAACGCGTGCAGGAGTGGCTGGCGGCTGATCTGGCCCAACCGTTTGATCTGACACCTGCGCCGTTGATGAGGCTGGCGGTATTGCGGACCGGGAAAGAGCGACAGCAGTTTGTATGGAGCTTCCATCACATTTTGCTCGACGGTTGGAGTGTGCCGTTGGTGCTCGAAGAAGTGTTCAGTTTATATCGCGCTGAAGTTGAAGGAACGGAAGTGCGCGTGGAACCGAGCCGTCCATACGGCGATTACATCCGCTGGCTCGGAGAGCAACGACCGGAAACAGCGGAGCAGTACTGGCGACGCGCATTGGCGGGATTTGAAGTGCCGACGCCGTTGCCAGGCATGCGCGGACGTGCGGTCGAGATAGCAGAACGTGAACGTGCGGGCGTTCATCAGTTGAAGTTACCGGTGGAGTTGAGTGGGCGTTTGCAGGACCTGGCGAGGCGGGAACAGTTGACGCTGAATACGTTGCTGCAGGGCGCGTGGGGGTTGTTGTTAAGCCGCTACAGCCGGCGCGAAGAAGTGGTTTACGGATCGACGGTGAGTGGACGTCCGGAAGCGTTGCGCGGCGTAGAGCGGATGGTTGGGTTGTTCATTAACACGCTGCCGGTGCGAGTGCGGGTGCGAGACGAAGCGGAGGTGGTTGCGTGGCTGCGGGAGCTGCAGGCGTCGCAAGTGGCACAACGAGAGTATGAGTACAGCGGGCTGGTAGACGTGCAGGGCTGGAGTGAGATCGAACGTGGCAAGAGGTTGTTTGATTCGATCTTCGTTTTCGAAAGCTATCCGCAAGACAAAGCTACCGGGGAGAAAACGAAGCCACTTTCGGTGTTGAAATCTTTCAGCATGGAACGCCCGAACTATCCGTTGGCGCTGGTGGCTGGACCAGGAGAGCGGGTGGTGTTGCGGAGTTACTACGACCGCGCGTTGTTTGCAGACGAGACGATCGTGCGGTTGTTGGAGCAATTGCAGGTGTTGCTGGCAGGGATCGCGAGCGATCCGCGGCAACGTGTGCGCGAGCTCTCGTTGTTGAGTTTGGAAGAGCGTGAGCGGTTGGCGGAGTGGAACCGGACGGCGCATGCGTTTCCGCGGGAGAGCAGTATTGCGGAGCAGTTTGAGTTGCAGGTGACGCAGCGGCCGGATGCCGAGGCTGTTATTTTCGGGACTGAGCGGTTGAGTTATCGCGAGTTGAACGAGCGAGCGAACCGGCTCGCGCACTATTTAAAGGAGCAGGGTGTGGGTCCGGAAGTGGTGGTGGGCGTGAGTCAGGAGCGCTCCGTCGATCTAATCGTGAGTTTGCTGGGTGTGTTGAAAGCGGGCGGCGCTTATCTGCCCCTCGATCCGGAGTATCCGGCTGGACGGCGTGAGTACATGGCGGCGCAGGCCGGGGCGAAGCTGGTGTTGAGTGAGTTGCCGGAGGGGTTGAACGAGTACAGCACTGCGAATTTGGAGCGGCAGAGTGGCGGCAACGATCTGGCGTACGTGATGTACACGTCCGGCTCGACCGGCTTGCCGAAAGGCATCGCGGTGACCCAGGCAAACGTGCTGCGCCTGGTGCATGAGCCGCAGTACGTGCGGTTGGACCAGGAGACGGTGATGTTGCAGTTGGCGTCCAACGCGTTCGACGCGGCCACGTTTGAGATCTGGGGAGCATTGTTGCATGGGGCGCGGCTGGTGCTGTTTCCGGGACGAGTGGCGAGTGGGGCGGAGTTGCAGCAGTTGATTGCGGCTGAAGGTGTGGAGACGTTGTGGCTGACGAGCGCGCTGTACAACGGGCTGGTGGAGAGTGGCGTGAGTGCGCTGGCAGGGGTGAAGCAGTTGCTGGTGGGCGGTGAAGCGCTCTCGGTGAAGCACATTCAGCAGGGGCTGGCGGCGTTGCGGGAGACGGAGTTCATCAACGGGTATGGACCGACGGAGGTGACGACCTTCAGTTGCACGCATCGGGTGCGGCAGACGGCGCCTGAGAGTTGGGAGCGTGGGGTACCGATCGGGCGGCCCATCAACAACACGGAAGCTTATGTGCTGGATGAGCGCGGGCAGTTGTTGCCGGTGGGAGTAGTGGGTGAGTTGTATCTGGGAGGCGCGGGGTTGGCGCGCGGCTATGTAGGTGATGCAGTGCAGACGGCGGAGAAGTTTGTGCCGCATGCGTTTGCGAAGCGAGCGGGCGAGCGGTTGTACCGGACTGGGAGATCTGGTGCGTTGGCGTGCTGATGGCGAGTTGGAGTTTGTGGGGCGTGTGGATGAGCAGGTGAAGCTGCGCGGTTACCGGATTGAGCCCGGCGAGATCGAGCAGGCGCTGCGTGAGCACGAGGCGGTGCAAGATGCGGTGGTGGTGGTGGTGCGCAGTGGTGAAGACGAAGAGAAGCGGCTGATCGCGTATGTAGTGGCGGAGGCGGGTCAGGCGAGTGTGAGTGAGTTGCGAGCGCATTTGCGAGAGCGGTTACCGGAGTACATGGTGCCGTGGAGTTTTGAGTATCTGGAGCGACTGCCGCTAAACGCGAACGGGAAAGTCGATCGCGAAGCATTGCCGGAGCCGGCGAGCGTGACAGAGTTGAGTGGAGAGTACGTTGGACCACGCACGCCGACGGAAGAAGTGTTGTGCGGGATCTGGAGCGAAGTGCTGCGGGTGGAGCGCGTCGGCGTGCATGACAACTTCTTCGAGCTTGGAGGCCATTCACTGCTCGGGATGCAGGTGAACTCGCGCATGCGGCAGGCATTCGGAGTGGAGTTGCCGCTGCGGGCGCTGTTTGAAGCAGAGAGTTTGGCCACCCTGGCGGCCCACGTTGAAGGAGGCAGAGCGGCTGAAACATTTCCGGTGCGGCGGGTGGAGCGGAACGGTGGAGCACCATACCGGCTGCCGCCCTCGTATGCGCAGCAGCGTTTGTGGTTCATCGATCAGTATGAGGGTGGCGAGCCGCTCTACAACCTCGGTCTCGCGTTCGCGCTGCACGGCGCACTGAATGTGGCGGCGCTGGAGCAGAGCTTCAACGGTTTGATTGCGCGGCACGAGACGTTGCGGACGCGGTTTGAGGCGGCGCAGGGTGAGCCGGTGCAGGTGATTGAAGCGGCGGCAGCGATGACAGTGCCGGTACTGGATGTGAGTGCGTCCGGAGCAGCCGAGCGCGAGGCGGCAGTGCAGGAGTTGATCAAGCGCGAGATGAGAGGAAAGTTTGATCTCTCGCGTGGTCCACTGTTCCGCGTGTGGGTAGTTAAAACCGAAGAGCGGGAGCATGTGCTGTTGCTGGTGCTGCACCACATTGTCACAGATGAATGGTCGCTGGGTTTGATGTTGCGTGAGTTGTCGGAACTGTACGCGGCGGCGTGTGCCGGAAGAAGGGCGGAGCTGAGCGAGTTGCCGGTGCAGTACGGCGACTATGCGATGTGGCAACGCGAAATGCTGCAGGGCGAGGTGCTGGAACAGCAGTTGGCGTACTGGCGACGCCAGTTGGGAGAAGGGAAGCGGGGACTGGATTTACGGGCGGAGCATGCGCGAGCGGGGCAGACGAGCAATGCGGGGGCAAGCGTGAAGTTTCGTTTGCCGGCGGAAGTGAGCCGCGCCGTGCGCGAATTGAGTAAGCGTGAGGATGTGACGCTGTACATGACGCTGCTGGCGGCGTGGCAATTGTTACTGGCGCGCTACAGCCACTCCGAAGAAGTGTGGGTGGGGACAGCCGTGGCGAACCGTGGGCGCGCGGAGTGGGAACAGTTGATCGGTTTTCTGGTCAACACGGTGGTGATACGGACCACGGTAAAAGGCGAGGCCACAGTTCGCCAGTTGTTGCAGCAGGTGCGCGAGCGTTGCTGGGAAGGTTACGAGCATCAGGACGCGCCGTATGACCTGGTGGTGGAGCAGGTGCAGCGTGAACGCGACGTGCAACGGCCGGGATTGTTTGAAGTGATGTTCTCGTTGCAGCAGGGCGCGGCAGGGCAGTTGGAACTGGCTGGCCTGGGGGTGAGCGGAGTGGAAGTGGAAAGCGAGAAAGCGCACCACGACCTGACGTTGATAATGAGTGAGATCGGAGAAGAGCTGGTAGGGCGGCTGGAGTACCGGACTGACTTGTATGAAGCGGAACGCGTGCGGCGGATGGCCCAGCACTACGAGCAATTGCTGGCGGCGACGGCGGCGAATGTTGAAGCGCCGGTGTGGGGACTGAAGTTCCTGAGTGCGGCGGAAGAGCGCGAGCAGGTCGAGGAGTGGAACCGGACGGCGCATGCGTTTCCGCGGGAGAGCAGCATCGCGGAGCAGTTTGAGTTGCAGGTGGCGCAGCGGCCGGATGCGGAGGCTGTTGTTTTCGGGACTGAGCGGTTGAGCTATCGCGAGTTGAACGAGCGAGCGAACCGGCTCGCGCACTATTTAAAGGAGCAGGGTGTGGGGCCGGAAGTGGTGGTGGGTGTCAGCCAGGAGCGCTCGGTTGATCTGATCGTGAGTTTGCTAGGTGATCTTGAAAGCCGGCGGCGCTTATCTGCCGCTCGATCCGGAGTATCCGCAGGGAGGCGTGAGTACATGGCGGCGCAGGCCGGGGCGAAGATCGTGTTGAGTGAGTTGCCGGATTCGGGTGAGCGCAGCACTGCGAATTTGGAGCGGCGGAGTGGCGGCGACAATCTGGCGTACGTGATGTACACGTCCGGCTCGACGGGCCGGCCGAAAGGGATCGCGGTGACGCAGGCGAACGTGTTGCGGCTGGTGCATGAGCCGCAGTACGTGCGGTTGGACCAGGAGACGGTGATGTTGCAGTTGGCGTCCAACGCGTTTGACGCGGCCACGTTTGAGATCTGGGGAGCCTTGTTGCATGGGGCGCGGCTGGTGCTGTTTCCGGGACGAGTAGCGAGTGGGGCGGAGTTGCAGCAGTTGATTGCGGCTGAAGGTGTGGAGACGTTGTGGCTGACGAGCGCGCTGTACAACGGGCTGGTGGAAAGTGGCGTGAGTGCGCTGGCAGGTGTGAAGCAGTTGCTGGTGGGTGGCGAAGCGCTCTCGGTGAAGCACATTCAGCAGGGGCTGGCGGCGTTGCGGGAGACGGAGTTCATCAACGGCTATGGACCGACGGAGGTGACGACCTTCAGTTGCACGCATCGGGTGCGGCAGACGGCGGCAGAGGGTTGGGCGCATGGGGTGCCGATCGGGCGGCCCATCAACAACACGGAAGCTTATGTGCTGGATGAGCGCGGGCAGTTGTTGCCGGTGGGAGTAGTGGGTGAGCTGTATCTGGGGGGAGCGGGGTTGGCGCGCGGCTATGTAGGTGATGCAGTGCAGACGGCGGAGAAGTTTGTGCCGCATGCGTTTGCGAAGCGAGCGGGCGAGCGGTTGTACCGGACTGGGGATCTGGTGCGTTGGCGTGCGGATGGCGAGTTGGAGTTTGTGGGGCGTGTGGATGAGCAGGTGAAGCTGCGTGGTTACCGGATCGAGCCCGGCGAGATCGAGCAGGCATTGAAAGAGCACGAAGCAGTACAGGATGCAGTCGTGGTGGTGCGCAGCGGTGAAGAAGAGAAGCGGTTGGTGGCGTACATCGCCGCTGACACTGCAGCGGTAACTGTGAATGAGTTGCGTGCGCATCTGCGAGAGCGGTTACCGGAGTACATGGTGCCGTGGAGTTTTGAATATCTGGAGCGACTGCCGTTGAACGCGAATGGGAAAGTGGATCGCGGTGCGCTGCCGGAACCACTGAGTAGTCCCGAAATAACCGGCGAATATGCGCCCCCGAGAACTGCCACCGAAGAAATCCTTGCCGATATCTGGTCACAAGTACTCGGCGTTCCCCGCGTGGGAATACACGACGACTTCTTCGAGGCCGGCGGTCACTCACTCAAGGCGACGCAAATAATCTCTCGCATCGCAAACGACTTTAAGGTCCAAATCCGGGTTCGCGAGTCTCTTCAGCTCGCCGACTATCGCCGAGCTCGTGGAAATCATTCGCAACGCCGAAAGCACTGAAGAATCAGCCCTCGTGCGAGTGCCGGAAGCGCCTCACTACGATCTTTCGTACGGGCAAAAACTAATCTGGATCAGCTCGCAATTTGGAAATCAATCCGTCTACAACATTCCCGCCGCCTATATTTTCGAAGGCGAGTTCAATGTACAACTATTCGAAAGTGCTTTTAACGACGTCATCGAACGCCACCCGATTCTGACCACTACGATCGACGTCGTCGACGACGAACCACAACAACGCCTGAACCCGCAAATAGACTTGAAGTTGCAACTGCTCGACCTCTCCGCCCATGAAAATCCGGAAGCGAAAGCCATCGAGGTTGCGAATAGCGAGGCCATCGCACCCTTTAATCTGGAAAATGGACCACTGTTCCGAGCGGTGCTCTTGAAGTTATCAGCTACGCGGCATGTTTTTGTGATGACGATGCATCACATCATTTCCGACGGCTGGTCGCTCAGCATCTTCGTGTCCGAACTTCTCTCCCGCTACGGCGCCGCGCGTACCGGAACTGAATTCCCGCTTCCACCTCTAAACATTCAGTACCAGGACTTTGTGACCTGGCAGTCACGAAGATTGTCGACTGAAGCTTTGCACGACGACCGCAATTACTGGCTGACTACCCTGAGCGGAAAACTGCCAACGCTGGAGCTGCCAACGGATTACCCGCGGCCCAAAGTAAGGACATTCAACGGCGCGGTGGCCCAACTTACGATCGATAAAGACCTCACCGCTGCACTTTATCTCCTCAGCAGAAACTACAATGCGACCCTCTTCATGACGTTGCTCGCCGGTTTGGATGCGCTGTTCTACCGCTACACGGGCCATACAGACATCATCCTCGCATCGCCGATCTCCGGCCGCACCAACAAAGATCTCGAAAACCAGATCGGTTTGTTCATAAACATGTTGCCGCTGCGCGTGAGAGTGCACGGCGAACACACGTTCGCAGAGTTGTTGGGCCAGGTACGGGACGTAACGCTCTCGGCGTACGAGCACCAGGCGTATCCGTTTGCGTTGATGGTGAAGGAGTTGAACCTCGAACGCGATCCGGCGCGACCGCTGCTGGTCAACACCGCCTTGACGCTTCAAAACCACAGCACGTCCGCAGGTTTCGACGGCAACGAGCTTGGATTCACCATCACGCAGTTTCAGCAGGAGGTCAAAACTTCCGAATACGATCTGTGCTTCCTGTTCAGTGAGAAAGATGACGCGCTGACCGCGTATGTCAACTACAACACAGACATCTTCCACCATGAAACTATCGAGCTGATGTGGTCGCGACTCGTGAGTGTGTTCGAGCAGGTCACCGGCGATCCGGAGCGAAAGATGATGGACCTTGAAATGTCAGAAGACGAAGCGCCGGATCAACTACAGGATTTAGCAATTGAGTTGAACGTTTAGCCATGGACCAGGCAAAGCTCTACATCAAACAAAACCTCCAACTGGAGCCGCTCTTCAACCAGTGGTATGCATGGCCTCAGTTGATCGCGCCCGCAACAGCCGCGATGCACGTCGCAAACTCGCACGTCAGGATCATGAAGTCGTACGTGATGGCTCCCGCCGTGCATGCAGCCGCGGTCAAAAATCCTGCGATGCGCGGCGGCCCATTTCTGGATTTCGACAGTAAACGTGTACACGAGATCAAAGCGCTGCTGGAACGCACGCTGAAGCAACAGGCAAAGCTGATTGCCTTCGCCGACGCGGTTAAAAGCTTCAACCAGGTCCTCGTCGCCGAAGCCAAAGGCCAGTCAGTGGAAAGCTTGTATGCAAAGGTGCCCGACATGATCAAGGGCTACGTCGAACTGGTCTACGACGTAAACAACAACTGCGCGCTCCGATTTTCAGAACAACTGCTTTACCGCAGCGACTTTTACCACGAGCCGGCGCAGTCAATCTCACTCTCGCTCGTCGATCGCGACGATCGTGCTTTTGTTTTCAGCACGCCACGCATGGAAGACGAGCAGCACCTGCACCTGCCTTTGCCTTTCCGTCACACCGGCATCGACGACCTGTTTGCGATGCGCGAAAAACCGCAGACGCTCGAGTTTGTGAAGGACAGGTTGGGAGTCGCGGACAAAGACGAGGCACTGTTGGCTACCTTCTTCACCGAACAGGCCCCAGCACTTTCGCGAAATGGCAGCGCCGGCGGTGTGCGTGTTCGTTACTTCGGGCACGCCTGTATTCTCATCGAGTATCGCGGCCTGAGCCTGCTCACGGATCCGATCATCGGTTACGACTATCCCGCTTCAGTCCCGCGGTATACGTTTGCAGATCTTCCGGAACACATCGATTTTGTGTTGCTCACGCACGCGCATTCCGATCACGTCGTGTTCGAGTCGTTGCTGCAGTTACGACACAAGATCGGAACGGTCCTGGTGCCGCGCTGTCGCGGAGGCGCGCTGGAAGATCCTTCCCTGAAAGCAATACTCGAACACACCGGTTTCCGGAACGTCAGCGAAATCGACGAACTCGAGTCGATCAAGCTGAGTCACGGAACGATTACCGCTATCCCGTTCTGGGGCGAGCACGGCGATCTCAACATCAGCAGCAAGACGGGATACCTGCTCGAATTTGGCGGGACGAAGATCATGTGCCTCGCCGATTCGAACAATCTCGAGCCGCATTTATACGAGCACGTGCAACGCGAAGTCGGCGACGTCGACATTCTCTTTCTGGGAATGGAATGTGACGGAGCGCCCGTATCGTGGATGTATGGACCGCTGATGATGAAACCTTTGGACCGCACGATGGACCACTCGCGGCGTTTGTGTGGATCGGATTCCGAGCGCGGACTGGATATCGTAAAGCGCTTCAAAAGTAAGAAGGTGTTTGTCTATGCGATGGGCCAGGAGCCCTGGCTCAGCTTCATCACCAGCATCCAGTACACGGGTGAATCGAAGCCGATTGTGGAATCGAATCGCCTGGTCGAGGCGTGCCGCAGCGAAGGGATTGAAGCGGAGCGGCTATTTGGATCGAAAGAAATAAGCGGTCTGTGACGATGAGCAGTAACGACCAAATTTTATTCACCGGCAGGGCGTACAGGGATCACTACGCCTTCTGGAAGAAGCAACTGTCGGTTATCGACGACGGCTTTTTCTTTCCACGGCGGCCTGGTGAATCGAGCTGGTGATAATGCGCAACTCAAAGAGTATCGCTTCGAATTCGACAAAGAAGTTCAGCAGACGGTTGCCCATCTTTCGCACGGCAAGGATCTCGAAAGCGCCATCGTCCTTTTGTCTGCATTTGTTCACCTGCTGGCTCGACTGAGTGACAAGCGTTTGGTGGTGATCAAGTCTCCGTTATTGCGTAACGCGAGAGCCGAACAGATTCATGCAGACGAAGTGATTCTGGTCACGGAAGTCGAGAGCAGTTTTACGATCAAAGAACTGCTGCTGGCCGTGCAACGAACGGTTGCGCAAAGCTACAAGTATCAGAACTACCCGCTCAGTCTCATTTACGACGAAGAAAAACTGAGGCTCTCGAAGCCGACAAACGTTTTCTTCAATGTTCCATCAGTACATCGCAACCATCGTGATTTTCCCGACTACGATCTCGTGCTCGAACTCGAGAAAGACGGCCACGGTTTTGCGCCGAAGTTTTTCTACAACCCCGCCGTTTTTGATGACGTGCTGATCGAGTCGCTTGCGACGTGCTACCGGCGTGTGGTGGCGGCGTTCTCGCACCTCGAAAGCAACAAAATCGATCTCGTATCGCCTCAGGAATTCGAGCGCCTGGTTCGTGAGTTTAACGACACAGCGATTCCTTATCCGTCTGGCGCAACGATTCACGAACTGTTTGAAACAGTAGCTGCCGAGTTTGCCGATCAGGTTGCAGTCTCGTTCAAGGACCGGAGACTCACTTATCGCGAGTTGAACGAGCGCGCCAACCAGCTCGCGCACTACCTGCGACATGAATGCGGAGTTGAAACCGGCTCGTTGGTCGGTCTGCTCGTGGAACGTTCCGAAAGAATGATCGTTGCGATCCTGGCGATTTTGAAGGCCGGTGCAGCTTACGTCCCGGTGGACGTTGCCGATCCGCAAGTCCGCATCGCCCAGGTTCTGCACGACGCGAATGCGCAAGCGTTACTGATCGACTCAGAAATGCTTTCGCACGTCGAGAGTTTTGACGGGCCGCATCGTTGAACTCGATCGGCAACTGGAATCACTCGCCCGTTATCCGGCAGTGAATATCGCCAACGTCGTCAACAATGCGACTGCCGTCGATCTCGCGTACGTGATGTACACCTCCGGTTCCACCGGCGTACCCAAAGGTGTGCAGATTACGCATCGCGGTGTCGTGCGTCTCGTGAAGGAAGCGAATTATGTCACGCTGACTGAGAGAGAAGTGGTTCTGCAGATGGCGCCACTCTCGTTTGATGCGTCGACGTTTGAGATCTGGGGAGCCCTCCTCAACGGCGCACGCCTGGTGCTGATGCGGGAGCAAAGGCCTTCACTGGACGAGTTGGCCCATACGCTTGAGCAACATCAGGTAACAACTCTCTGGCTGACGGCCGGCTTGTTCAACCTCGTCGTCGACGAGAACGTCCGAGTCCTCAAACCTGTGCGGCAGCTTCTCGCCGGGCGGCGATGCGCTTTCTCTCGAGCATGTGAGGAGAGTCAGAGATGAGTTGCCCGCCTGCGAGTTGATTAACGGATATGGTCCGACCGAGAGCACGACCTTCACCTGTTGTTACCGGATCTCCGAAGGGCTCGATTACACGACTGTGCCGATCGGACGGCCTATCTCGAACACAGAAGTCTACGTGCTCGACAACGATCATGCAACCGGTCCCGACCGGAATAGCCGGCGAGCTGTACATCGGCGGCGACGGTCTGGCCCGCGGTTACCACAACCTTCCGGCACTGACAGCAGAGAAGTTCATTCCAAATCCCTACAGCAGAAAACCAGGCGCGCGTTTGTTCAAGACAGGCGACCGCGCCCGCCACTTAGCGACGGGTTTGATCGAGTTCCTCGGTCGAAAAGATCAGCAGGTCAAGCTGCGCGGCTTTCGCATCGAGTTGGAGGAGATCGAGTTTCATTTGAGCAGTCACCCTGCGGTGTCTACGGCGATTGTCCAGCTCGATGCGAACGGCAATGGTGAGAAGAGGCTGGTGGCGGCAGTTGTGCGAAGCGGCGGTGAGGTCGTTTCCGGTGAGCAGTTGCGCTTGTACCTCGGCGACAGAGTTCCTGCGTACATGATCCCGGCGGTGGTTGTTACGTTGGACCACGTGCCGCTGACTTCGAACGGCAAGATAGACCGGCGGGCGCTCGGAAAGTTGGCGGCGAACAATCACGAAACGGAACGCGTTTACGTCGCGCCGCAAACGGAAAAGGAACAGAAACTGGCAGACTGCTGGGCGTCCGTTCTTAAGCGCGGTCCAATCAGTATCGACGACAACTTCTTCACGCTTGGCGGCGATTCGATGAACGCGATTCAGACTGTTGCCCGCGCGCGTGAAAGCGGATTGACGTTTTCCGTTCAGGATCTTTTCGAGCGCCAGACGGTTCGCGAACTCGCCCGCGTCTGCAACGGTAGCGACGAGGCTTCGGCGCCACAGACCTATCGGCCTTTCAGCCTTATCGGCGAGGATGATCGAGCCAGGATGCCGGCGGACGTCGAGGATGCTTATCCGTTGACGATGCTGCAACAGGGAATGCTCTTCCACAGCGAATACACGGTGCGCTCCGCCGCCTATCACGACGTCGCCAGCATCAGGTTGAGTAGTCGTCTTGACGTGCAGGCGTTGGAGACGGCCCTGCGCGAACTGGTTGAACGTCACGCCATTTTGCGTACATCGTTTGATTTCGCCGGATTTAGTGAGCCGATTCAACTCGTTCATCGTGAGGCTTCAGTATCAATCATCCACGAAGACCTCCGGCATCTTTCACTCAACGAGCAGGACGAAACAATTGCGCGTCTGGTTCAGGTCGAGCGAAACACTCACTTCGATTGGACCAGCGCGCCGTTGTTGCGCGTACAGGTGCACGACAGAGGTGACGATACTTTCCAGTTCACGCTCAGTTTTCATCACGCAATCCTCGACGGTTGGAGCCTCGCCGCGCTGTTAACGGAGTTTCTGCGAGTTTACAAAGAGCGGTTGGACGGCCGGCCGCGGCGACATGAACCGCCGCTCGCCGATTGTTTTAGAGACTTTGTTGCACGTGAGCGCCGGACGCTCGCTGCGCCCGAGAGTAAAGCGTTCTGGTTAAAGAAGCTGGATGGCTTTGCGGTCAACACGCTGCCGCACTGGATGAGGAGAGCGAATGGATCCGGCTCGGGTACCTCGCCTGTCGTGCAGTGGGAAATTCCGGACGAGACTGCCGGCGGATTGCGGCGCCTGGCGAACACTGCCGCGGTGCCGCTCAAGAGCGTTTTTCTTGCTGCTCATCTCACAGCTCTGAAGATGATGAGCGGCGAGTCTGATGTGCTCACGGGTCTCGTGGTGCATGGGCGACCCGAGTCAGTTGACGGTGAACGCGCGCTGGGCCTCTTTCTCAATGCGATCCCGTTCCGGCAGCGACTGGTTGCAGGTACCTGGCTCGATCTGGTCCGTGATGTTTTTGCAAACGAGCTCGAGTTGCTGCAGTTCTCTCGCCGGCCACTCGTCCAGATTCAAAATGATCTCGGTGGGGTCACACTTTTCGACACGGCGTTCAACTTTGTGCACTTCCGCGTTTACCAATCGTTGCGTGAAATCGACGACCTCGAAATCCTGGACGGTATTGGAGACGCACAAACGAATTTTCCCCTCACGGCGACCTTTCAATTGGATCCGTTCTCTTCGGCTGCCAGGTTGATTCTGCACTATGACGCGGGACGATTGTCGCCGATCGATATCGAGGCTATCGGCAAATACTACGCGTCAGCGATGCGTGCGATGGCAGTCGACCCACAAGCAAAATGTGACACTGGTCTGGTTGATGCGAGCGAGCGCAAACAGCTTCAGCAGTGGAACGAGATGCGGCGGGAGTTACCGCGGGAAAGCAGTATCGCGAAGCGGTTTGAGTTGCAGGTTGCGCAGCGTGGTGATGCTGAAGCCGTGGTCTATGGTTCGGAGCGGTTGAGTTACCGGGAGTTGAATGAGCGTGCGAATCAGTTGGCGCACTATTTAAAGGACCAGGGTGTTGGACCGGACGTGGTCGTGGGCGTGTGCCAGGAGCGTTCGGTGAATTTGATCGTGAGTTTGCTGGGCATACTGAAAGCCGGTGGCGCCTATCTGCCGCTCGACCCTGCATATCCGCCCGGGCGACGTGAGTACATGACGGCGCAGGCAGGCGCGAAGCTGGTGCTGAGTGAGTTGCCGCCGCAGTTGGTTGAGCGCAGCACTGAGAACCTGGAACTGCGTATAGAAGGGGACAACCTCGCGTATGTGATGTTCACATCGGGGTCGACCGGACGGCCGAAAGGGGTTTGTATAACCCACGCGAACGTGCTGCACCTGGTGCATAAACCATGTCACGTAAGCATTGGACCAGGTGACGTGGCCGTGCAGGCCTCGACGGCGAGTTTTGATGCGGCGACGTTTGAGATCTGGAGTGCGTTATTGAATGGCGCCCGGCTGGTGGGTGTGAATCGGGAAGAGTTGTTGAGTGCGGCGGAGCTGGGCGCAAAGCTGCGTGCTGAGCGTGTGACCGTGTTGTTTCTGGCGACGGCGTTATTCAACGCACTTGCGCGGCAGGCGGCGCCGACTTTGGCGGCAGTGAAGCAGGTGCTGTTTGGGGGCGAGCAGGTGGACGTGCGGAGTGTGGCGGCAGTGCAGGCGGCAGGGGCGGGGCGTCTCGTGAATCTGTATGGACCGACAGAGATAACGGTGTGTGCGAGTTGGCACGAAGTTAAGCAGGTAGCGAGCACGGATGTGACGGTGCCGATTGGGCGGCCGATCAACAACACGGAGGTCCACGTGCTGGACGAGCGCGGGCAGTTGTTGCCGGTGGGAGTGGTTGGAGAACTGTATGCAGGCGGCGCCGGTCTGGCGCGCGGGTACGTCGGTGATGCAGCACAGACGGCGGAGCGGTTCGTGCCGAATGCCTTTGCGAAGAACGCAGGTGAGCGGTTGTACCGAACGGGAGATCTGGCGCGCTGGAATGTGGATGGCGAGCTGGAGTTTGTGGGCAGAGTCGACGAGCAGGTGAAGCTGAGTGGCTACCGGATTGAGCCGGGCGAGATCGAGCAGGCGCTACGAGAGCACGAAGCGGTGCAGGATGCGGTGGTGTTGGTGCGTCGTAGTAAAGACGAAGAGAAGCGGCTGGTGGCGTACGTCGTTGCGGACACGGCAGCGGTAACTGTGAATGAGTTGCGGGGGCATCTGCGGGAGCGATTGCCGGAATACATGGTGCCGTGGAGTTTCGAGTACCTGGAGCGGCTGCCGCTGAAAGTTAATGGAAAACTTGATCGCGAAGCGTTGCCGGAGCCTTCGCGAGTGGCGGAGTCGGCGAGAGAGTACGTTGGGCCACGCACGGCGACGGAAGAAGTGTTGTGCGGGATCTGGAGTGAAGTGCTGCGAGTGGAGCGTGTGGGCGTGCACGACAACTTCTTCGAACTCGGTGGCGACTCGATCCTGAGTATTCAGATCTCGGCGCGAGCGCGGCAACGTGGACTGCACGCTGTCGCCGAAGCAGCTCTTCCAACAGCAGCGGATCAGTGACCTTGCGGCGCTTGTTAGTGAGGTGGGGAGTGTGCAGGCGGCGCAGGGTGTGGTAACGGGTGAAGTCGGGTTGACGCCGATCCGGCAATGGTTCTTCGAGCAGGAGACGCCGGAGCCGCAGCACTGGAACCAGGCCCTCGTGCTGGAGAGTCGAGACCAGTTGGATGAGGAGTTGTTAAAGCGCACCTGGCGAGAACTCGTGAAGCATCACGACGGTTTGCGCAGCCGGTCCCGACGCCGTGGGGATGGTTGGCGGCAGGAGATCGAAAGGCCGAGTGAAAGTGACGTGGGGTTTGCGAGTTATGATCTGCGCGGGTTGTCAGCGGCAGCGCAACGAGAGCGCTTGGAAGCGAGTGGAAACGAGCAACAGCGAAGTTTGGATCTCGAGCATGGGCCATTGGTGCGGGTGTGCCGATACTCAACTGGATGAAGCGCGCAGTTGGTTGTTGATCGTGATCCATCACCTGGTGGTGGATGGGGTGTCGTGGCGCATCCTGCTGGAAGACATGCAGCAGGTGTATGAGCAACTGCGACGCGGCGAGGCAGTGGTGTTGCCGGCCAAGAGCAGTTCGTTGCTGCAGTGGAGCCGTGAGTTGCAGGAGTACGCGCGTAGCGCCGCGGTGACGTTGGAAGCGGATTACTGGTTAACAACCGGGGCGAGATCGGTGCCGCGGTTGCCGCGTGATTACGGCGATGGTGACAACACAGAAGGCAGTGTAGACCAGGCGACAGCATCACTGAATGTAGCAGAGACGCAGGCGCTGTTGCAGGAAGTACCCGGGCGATACCAGACAGAAATTACAGAAGTGCTGCTGGCGGGGTTGGTGGAAACGCTGTGGCGCTGGAGTGGAGAGCGGTTGGTACGGCTGGCGCTGGAAGGGCACGGGCGCGAAGAGATCGGCGAGGCGGTGGAAGTGACGCGCACAGTGGGTTGGTTCACGAGTATGTACCCCGCGGTGATTGATCTGCGGCAGGTGTATGAAGTGGGAGCGATGCTGCAGGCGGTGAAAGAGCAGATGCGTGCGATACCGCGGCGTGGGATTGGGTATGGGTTGTTGCGTTATCTCGGCGAGAACGAAGTAGTGCGGCAGGCGTTGCAGGAGCAGGCAGAGGCGGAAGTGAGTTTCAACTACCTGGGCCAGTTCGATCAGGTGTTGGGTGGCGAGCACTGGCTGCGTGGCACGGGAGAGCAGGGTGGCGCGTCGCGCAGTGCCGGCGGGCGGCGCCGACATCTGCTGGACGTGAGCGGTACGGTCTTCGCCGGGCAGTTACACGTGACGGTGCAGTACAGCGCTGCAGTACACAGCGGCGAACGGATGCGCTGGTTGGTGAATGAGTACGTGGGCCAGTTGCGAAGGATCGTCGAGCATTGCCGGAAGCAGGAGCGAGCGAGTTACACGCCATCCGATTTCCCGCAGGCACGACTATCACAATCGAAACTAAACAAACTCATGTCGCGAGTCAGCAAGGCAAGGCAGTGAAATATGAGTCATCTGTCATTCAAAAACCAGAACCAAACATGAGCACGCACGATCATAGATTGTGGTTTCCTTATGCCAAACCGCGGCCGTCGGGCAAATTGCGCCTGTTCTGCTTTCCGTACGCGGGCGGTGGTGCTGGTATATATCGAACCTGGTCCGAGCTGCTGCCGTCTTACATCGAAGTCTTCGCTGTTCAACTGCCCGGGCGAGAAACCAGAACTCGAGAAACACCCTTCACGCGCATGGCAGCAGGTGATCGACGCAGTTACACCTGTAATCGGCTCGCTGGTTGATCGATCCGTTTGCTTTTTTCGGTCACAGCATGGGGGCGATGATCGTTTGGGAGTTGGCTTGCGAAATGAAACGCAGATATGAGCGCGAACCGATTCACTTATTTGTTTCAGGACGTCGCGCGCCGCACGTGCCTGAGACCAGCCCGCCCTTACACGCTCTTCCCGAGCCGGAATTCATGAAGGAGTTGATCCGTTACAACGGCATACCGAAAGAAGCGGCGGAGCATGTCGAATTGATGGAGTTGAAAAAGCCACGTGCTGCGCGCGGACTTTGAAATCTGCGAAACCTACACGTTATCAACCCGGCTTTCGCGTGAACTGTCCGATCACTGCGTTTGGCGGTCTGGAGGATCCGGACGAGACGAAAGAATTACTGGAGAACTGGCGCGAAAGGACGACTCAGCTTCTGCAAGGTCCACATGCTTCCCGGAGATCACTTCTTCTTACAAACATCCGAAAAGCGTCTGATAGAGCTGCTTTCGGAAGAGCTTCGTCGCATTGCGTTGTGGGCCGTGCCTCATTAGTTCGGCGCAATCAGGAGTCTTCTTTTATGAGTCTTAGAGACATTCTGGACATCTATCCGCTCTCGTCGTTGCAAGAGGGAATGTTGTTTCACTCTCTTTACGATCGGAACTCCGGGGTCTACTTCAATCAGGTCGCATTGGCGCTGGAGGGCGATCTCAATCTGGACGCGTTGAAACACGCCTGGGAGCAGGTGGTGCAGAGACACTCAGTGCTGCGCACGAGCATTGAATGGGAGGAGATCGAGAAGCCCTTGCAGGTGGTCCACCGCGACGTCGAGATCGAGATTCGCTACGAAGACTTAGGGGAACTGACGCCGAACACAGGAAGAGCAGCGCGTGCAGGAGTGGTTGGCGGCTGACCTGGCCCAACCGTTTGACCTGACGCGGGCGCCGTTGATGCGGTTCGCAGTCTTGCGCACCGGAAAGGAGCGACAGCAGTTCGTGTGGAGCTTCCACCACATTTTGCTTGACGGCTGGAGTGTGCCGTTAGTGCTGGGCGAAGTGTTCAGTTTTTACCGCGCTGAAGTTGAAGGAACGGAAGTGCAGGTTGAGCCGAGCCGGCCATACGGCGATTACATCCGTTGGTTGGGTGAGCAGCAACCGGAAGCAGCGGAGCAGTACTGGCGGCGCGCGCTGGCAGGATTTGAAGAAGCGACGCCGTTGCCGGGAGTGCGTGGACGAGCGTTAGAGATAGGGGAGCGTGAGCGTGCGGGCGGCGGCAGTTGCAGTTGCCGGCAGAGTTGAGCCGGCGTTTGCAGGAGCTGGCGCGGCGGGAGCAGTTGACGCTGAACACGGTACTGCAGGGCGCGTGGGGGTTGTTGTTGAGCCGCTACAGCAGGCGCGAGGAAGTGGTTTATGGAGCGACGGTGAGTGGGCGTCCGGAAGAGTTGCGCGGCGTGGAGCGGATGGTTGGATTGTTCATCAATACGCTTGCCGGTGCGCGTGCGAGTGCAAGAGGAAGCGGAGGTGGTGGCGTGGCTGCGCGAGTTGCAGGAGGCGCAGGTGGCGCAGCGTGAGTATGAGTACAGCGGGCTGGTAGAGGTGCAGGGTTGGAGTGAGATCAAGAGTGGTGTGACGTTATTTGATTCGATTTTTGTTTTTGAAAACTATCCGCTGGAAGACGTCTTTTGCAGAGACTCTGAACCGGCTGAGAGTTACCAACATAATCGCGACTGAACGCCCGAACTATCCGTTGTCGCTGGTGGTTGGACCAGGGGAGCGGGTGGTGTTGCGGAGCTACTACGACCGCGGGTTGTTTGCGGACGAGACGATCGAGCGGTTGTTGGAGCAGTTGCAGGTGTTGCTGGAAGGGATCGCGAGCGATCCGCGGCAGCGTGTGCGGGAGCTTTCGTTGTTGAGTGACGGCGAACGGGAACGGTTAGGCGGAGTGGAGCCGGACGGCGCGCGAGTTTCCGCGAGAGAGCAGCATTGCGGAGCAGTTTGAGTTGCAGGTGGCAGCAGCGGCCGGAAGCGGAAGCAGTTGTTTACGGTTCGGAGCGGTTGAGTTATCGCGAGTTGAACGAGCGAGCGAACCAGTTGGCGCACTATTTAAAGGAGCAGGGTGTTGGACCGGAAGTGGTGGTGGGCGTGAGCCAGGAACGCTCGGTGGATTTGATCGTGAGTCTGCTTGGGTGTGTTGAAGGCGGGTGGAGCTTATCTGCCCCTCGATCCGGAGTATCCGCAGGGTAGGCGTGAGTACATGGCGGCGCAGGCAGGCGCGAAGCTGGTGCTGAGTGAGTTGCCGCAGGAGTTGAGACGAGTGCAGCACTGCGAATCTTGAGCGGCAGAGCAGTGGCGACAATCTGGCGTACGTGATGTACACGTCCGGTTCGACGGGCCGGCCGAAAGGGATCGCGGTGACACAGGCGAACGTGCTGCGGCTGGTGCATGAGCCTTGTTACGTGTCGCTTGGACGAGAGTGAAGTGGTGGCGCAGGCGTCCACGGCCAGCTTTGATGCGGCCACGTTTGAGATCTGGGGCGCGTTGTTGAACGGGGCGCGGCTGGTCGGTGTGAGTCGTGAAGAGTTGTTGAGTCCGGTGGAGCTTGGCACAAAGTTGCGGGCTGATGGCGTGACGGTGCTGTTTTTGACGACGGCGTTGTTCAATGCGATGGCGCGGCAGGCAGCCGCGGCGCTGGCGGGTGTGAAGCAGGTGCTGTTTGGCGGCGAGCAGGTGGACGTGCGCAGTGTGGCGGCGATGCTGGAGGCGGGCGTGGCGCATTTGAAGCACGTGTATGGGCCGACCGAGACGACGACGTATGCGAGTTGGTACGAGGTGAAGGCAGTCAGCGAGCACGGATGTGACGGTGCCGATCGGGCGGCCCATTAACAACACGGAAGCTTATGTGCTGGATGAGCGCGGGCAGTTGTTGCCGGTGGGAGTAGCGGGCGAGCTGTATCTGGGTGGAGAAGGTCTGGCGCGGGGCTACGTTGGTGATGCGGCGCAGACGGCGGAGAAGTTTGTGCCGCATCCGTTTGCGAAGCGAGCGGGCGAGCGGTTGTACCGGACGGGAGATCTGGTGCGTTGGCGTGCGGATGGCGAGTTGGAGTTCGTGGGGCGTGTGGATGAGCAGGTGAAGCTGCGTGGTTATCGGATTGAGCCGGGTGAGATCGAGCAGGCGCTGCGTGAGCACGAGGCAGTGCAGGATGCAGTGGTGGTGGTGCGCGGTGGTGAAGACGAAGAGAAGCGGCTGGTGGCGTACGTAGTGGCGGAGGCGTGGCAGGCGAGTGTGAGTGAGTTGCGGGCGCATCTGCTGGAGCGGTTACCGGAGTACATGGTGCCGTGGAGTTTTGAGTATCTGGAGCGACTGCCGCTGAACGCGAATGGGAAAGTGGATCGGGATGCGTTGCCGGAGCCGGCGAGCGTGACGGAGTTGAGTGGAGAGTACGTTGGACCGCGAACGGCGACGGAAGAAATGTTGTGCGGGATCTGGAGCGAAGTGCTGCGAGTGGAGCGCGTCGGCGTGCATGACAACTTCTTCGCGCTCGGTGGTCATTCACTGCTCGGAATGCAGGTGAACTCGCGCATGCGGCAGGCGTTCGGAGTGGAGTTGCCGCTGCGGGCGCTGTTTGAAGCAGAGAGTTTGGCCACGCTCGCGGCCCACGTTGAAGAACAAACAGGATTAAGGGCGAACGGAAACAGTTCCGGTGCGGCGCGTGGAGCGGAATGGTGGACCACCGTACCGGCTGCCGCCGTCGTATGCGCAGCAGCGTTTGTGGTTTATCGACCAGTATGAGGGTGGCGAGCCGCTTTACAACCTGGGTGTGGCGTTCGCGCTGCACGGCGAACTGCATGTGGCGGCGCTGGAGCAGAGCTTCAACGAGTTGGTAGCAAGGCACGAGTCGTTACGGACGCGGTTTGAGGCGGCGCAGGGTGAGCCGGTGCAGGTGATTGAAGCGGCGGCAGCGATGACAGTGCCGGTATTGGATGTGAGTGCGTCCGGAGCAGCCGAGCGCGAAGCGGCAGTGCAGGAGTTGATCAGGCGAGAGATGAAAGCAAGGTTTGATCTCTCTCGTGGTCCACTGTTCCGCGTGTGGGTGGTTAAAGCTGCGGAGCAGGAGCATGTGCTGTTGCTGGTGCTGCACCACATCGTGACGGATGAATGGTCGCTGGGTTTGATGCTGCGTGAGTTGTCGGAACTATACGCGGCGGCGTGTGCCGGAAGAAGGGCGGAGCTGAGCGAGTTGCCGGTGCAGTACGGCGACTATGCGATGTGGCAACGCGAAATGCTGCAGGGGGAGGTGCTGGAACAGCAGTTGGCGTACTGGCGACGGCAGTTGGGCACAGGAAAGTCTGGTTTGGAGTTGCGCGTGGATCATGGCACGAGCCGGCGCGGATGAGCCGCGCAGGAGCGAGCGTGAAGTTCCGCTTCCCGGGCGAGTTGACCCGCGCCGTGCGCGAGTTGAACAAGCGTGAGGACGTGACGCTGTACATGACGCTGCTGGCGGCGTGGCAGTTGTTGCTCGCGCGCTACAGCCACTCCGAAGAAGTGTGGGTGGGGACAGCGGTGGCGAACCGCGGGCGCGCGGAGTGGGAACAGTTTGATCGGTTTTCTGGTGAACACGGTGGTGATTCGCACGGAAGTGCATGCGGGAATGAGCGTGCGTGATTTGTTGCAGCAGGTGCGTGAGCGTTGTTGGGAAAGTTACGAGCACCAGGACGTACCGTATGAGTTGGTGGTGGAGCAGGTGCAGCGCGAACGCGACGTGCGGCGTCCGGGATTGTTTGAAGTGATGTTCTCGTTGCAGCAGGGCGCGGCAGGGCAGTTGGAACTGGCGGGACTGGCGGTGAGCGGAGTCGAAGTTGAGACGGAGACAGCCCGCTATGAACTGACGCTGACGGTGAGTGAGATTGAGGAAGAGTTAGTGGGCCGTTTGGAGTACCGGACTGACTTGTACGAAGCGGCGCGGATGGAGCGGATGGCGCAGCACTACGAGCAGTTGCTGGCGGCGATGGCGGCCGATGTTGAAGCGCCGGTATGGGGACTGAAGTTCCTGAGCGCGGCGGAAGAGCGCGAGCAGGTCGAGGAGTGGAACCGGACGGCGCGCGAGTTTCCGCGGGAGAGCAGTATTGCGGAGCAGTTTGAGTTGCAGGTAGCGCATGCAGGCGGAGGCGGAAGCCGTCAGTTTACGGTTCGCACCGGTTGAGTTATCGCGAGTTGAACGAGCGTGCGAACCAACTGGCGCACTATTTAAAGGAGCAGGGTGTTGGACCGGAAGTGGTGGTGGGCGTAAGCCAGGAGCGCTCGGTCGATCTGATCGTGAGCCTGTTGGGTGTGTTGAAAGCCGGCGGCGCTTATCTGCCGCTCGATCCGGAGTATCCGGAAAGTCGTCGTGAATACATGGCGGCGCAGGCGGGTGCGAAGCTGGTGTTGACGGTATTACCGGAGGATTTGCATGACACGAAGCACCAACAACCTGGAGCGGCAGAGCGGCGGCGACAATCTCGCATACGTGATGTACACGTCCGGCTCGACCGGCCGCCCAAAAGGCGTTTGCGTGACGCAGGCAAACGTGCTGCGGCTGGTGTATGACCCTTGTTACGTCTCGCGTTGGGCCAGGCGACACAGTGGCGCAGGCGTCCACTGCCAGTTTCGATGCGCTCGACGTTTGAGATCTGGAGTGCGTTGCTGAATGGCGCGCGGCTGGTCGGCGTGACTCGTGAAGAATTACTCAGCCCTGCCGAACTGGGAGCGAATCCTTGACTGAGCGAGGCGTAAGCGTTGTTCTCCTCATTACTCCAGTGATGAACGCAGTCGTGCGTGAAGCGCCTGAGAGCCTGGCGCGAATCAGGCAGATCCTGTTTGGCGCCGATCGAGCAGACGCACGCAGCGTTGCCACATTGCGAGCGGTGGGCGTGCCGCGACTGGTTCATCTCTATGGTCCAACAGAGGTCACGGTATGTGCGAGCTGGCACGAGGTGAAGGAAGTCGCCGGCACGGATGTGACGGTGCCGATCGGGCGGCCAATCAACAACACGGAAGTGTACGTGCTGGATGATCGCGGTCTGTTGTTGCCGATGGGAGTGGTTGGCGAACTGTATCTCGGCGGTGCAGGGTTGGCGCGTGGTTATGTGAATGATGCAGCCCAGACTGCGGAGCGGTTTGTGCCGCATCCTTTTGCGAAGCAACCGGGCGAGCGCTTGTACCGGACCGGCGATCTTGGGCGCTGGCGAATGGATGGCGAGTTGGAGTTTGTCGGCAGAGTTGACGAACAGGTGAAGCTGCGTGGCTACCGAATTGAGCCGGGCGAAATCGAGCAGGCACTGAGAGAGCATGGAGCGGTGCAGGACGCAGTCGCAGTCGTGCGCAGCGTTTTAAGGTGAAGAGACAACGGCTGGTGGCGTACGTCGTAGCCGACGCCGCGGCTGTGAGTGTCACGGAGTTGCGCGCGCACCTGCGCGAGCGGTTGCCGGATTACATGGTGCCGTGGAGCTACGAATATCTCGAGCGTTTGCCGCTGAACGCTAATGGAAAAGTCGATCGAGAGGCGCTGCCGGAGCCGGCGATCCTGGCGGAGGCAGGTGAAGAGTACGTCGCGCCACGCACGCCGGCGGAAGAAGTGTTGTGTGGGATCTGGAGCGAAGTATTGAGCGTGGAACGCGTGGGAGTAAACGACAACTTCTTCGCGTTGGGAGGACACTCGCTGCTCGCGACCCAGGTCGCCGCTCGGATCAACGAAGCAATGAAGGTTCAACTTCTCGTGCGGCACGTTTTCGAATCGCCGACGGTGGCCGAGATGGCCCAATACATTGAAAGTCTCAAACAGTCGGAGGAAGAAAACCCCGAACAGATAACCGAGGTGTTCGATCTGATCGAAAGTCTCAGCGACGAAGAAGCTCGCGCGCTGCTCGCGCAAAAACAGTTGATTTAAGAAACGTCAAATGGAAATTCGACCCAAGAGCCTGAATAGCATTTCTCCCGAGAAGCGTGCCCTGCTTGCTCATTTACTCAAAGAGCGAGGTTTGCCTCCCTATCGCCTGCTTCCGATTCCGCGACGCACGCAACGCGACAATCTACCGCTCTCGCCGGCGCAGGAACGACTGTGGTTCGTGGACCAGCAGGCATCTTCGAGTTACCTCTACAACGTTCCGGTTGCTCTTCGTTTGAAAGGCAAATTAAACGTCGCGGCGCTCGAGCGCAGCATCGACGAGATCGTCCGCCGCCACGAGTCTTTGCGCACGTCCTTTGTCACCATCGGCGGACAACCGCGACAATCCATCAGCGACACTCTTTCCATACCACTACAACGCCATTCTGTAACTCACGTTCCATTGGGCCAGCGTGACAAGGCCGCGCAAGCCTTACTTTTGGAACAGGCGTGCATTCCTTTCGAGCTGGCGCGTGGTCCCCTGGTAAGAGCCAGTCTGGTCCATGCAGGTGAGGACGAATATCTCTTCCTGCTCGTGATGCACCACATCGTCACCGACGGCTGGTCGCTCGGCGTTTTTATTCGCGAACTGACGATTCTTTACGAAGCTTTCAACGCAGGACTGGCGTCGCCACTCGACGAACTGAGCATTCAATACGCGCGATTACGCGGTGTGGCAGCGAGAATGGCTCGACAGCGGCGAACTACAGTCTCAACTCGATTACTGGCGCAACAAGTTTGCGGGCGGCGTGCCGGAACTGGAGCTGCCGGCGGACTACGCATGTGCGACCCGCAGCACAGGTGGAGCGCGCGAATCCATCGTGATCGATGCACGAGTGACTGAGCAACTGCGCAGGATCGCTCGCGATGAAGGTGTGACGTTGTTCATGGTCATGCTGGCTGCGTGGCAAGTGTTGCTCGGTCGTTACAGCGGCCAGAACGAAATCGTGATCGGCGCAGACATGGCAAACAGGCCCCGTCCGGAAACGGAAAAGCTGATCGGATTTTTCGTCAACATGTCCGTCATCTATGGCGATCTTCGCGGCGAACCGAGCTTCGCCTGAGCTGTTGCGCCAACTCAAGCAGACGTGTCTCGAAGCGTATGCAAATCAGGATGTGCCTTTCGAAAGAATCGTGAAGGAGTTGCGCGCCGGTGGGCGTGGGCTGGGCCGTAATCCACTATTTCAGGTTGCTTTTGTTTTGCAGAACGCGCCGATGCCGGACGTTGAATTGAGTGGGCTCAGTATCAGCGGAATGGAGGTCGATACAGAAACAACGCCGTTCGACATGGTCCTATCCGTCAGTGAAGGCGAAGAAATATTGTTCGTGGGGTTTCTATACAGCACGGATCTCTTCAAGGCCGATCGAGTGCGACGCATGGCGCGACATTACGAGCAGGTGTTGCGAGCGATAACGGCCAACATCGAGGCGCCGGTTTGGAAGATTAGGTTATTAAGCGCCAGCGGAAGAGCGCGAGCAGGTGGAGACGTGGAACCGGACCGGCGCGTGAATTTCCGCGAGAGAGCAGCATTGCAGAGCAGTTTGAGTTGCAGGTCTTGCAGCGTGGTGATGCGGAGGCGGTTGCTTATGGGTCGGAGAGGTTGAGTTATCGCGAGCTGAACGAGCGTGCGAACCGGTTGGCGCACTATTTAAAGGAGCTACGGCGTTGGGCCGGAAATAGTGGTGGGCGTGAGCCTGGAGCGCTCGGTGGATTTGATTGTGAGTCTGCTGGGGATTCTGAAGGCGGGAGGGGTATATCTGCCGATCGATCCGACAGAGTCCCGCGGAACGTCTGAACTTCATCTTAGAAACCGCACAAGCCCCGCTTGTTATCACTACCAAATTGAAATCCGGAGAGATGCCTGCATGGGTGCAAGTTGTCTGTATTGACGATGAAGAACTGAGCGGGCGCAGTAAAGAGAATCTTGAGCGGCAGAGTGGTGGCGACAACCTGGCGTACGTGATGTACACGTCCGGTTCGACGGGCCGGCCAAAAGGGATCGCGGTGACGCAGGCGAACGTGCTGCGACTGGTGCATGAGCCGCAGTACGTGCGGTTGGACCAGGAGACGGTGATGTTGCAGTTGGCGTCCAACGCGTTTGACGCGGCCACGTTTGAGATCTGGGGAGCATTGTTGAATGGGGCGCGGCTGGTGGTGTTTCCGGGACGAGTGGCGAATGGGGCGGAGTTGGAGCAGTTGCTCGCGGCTGAAGGCGTGGAGACGTTGTGGCTGACGAGTGCGCTGTACAACGGGCTGGTGGAGAGCGGGGTGGGGTGCGCTGGCAGGGGTGAAGCAGTTGCTGGTGGGCGGTGAAGCCCTCCGGTGAAGCACGTTCAGCAGGGGCTGGCGGCGTTGCGGGAGACGGAGTTCATCAACGGGTATGGGCCGACGGAGGTGACGACGTTCAGTTGCACGCATCGGGTGCGACAGACGGCAGCAGAGAGTTGGGAGCGCGGGGTGCCGATCGGGCGGCCCATTAACAACACGGAAGCTTATGTGCTGGATGAGCGCGGGCAGTTGTTGCCGGTGGGAGTAGTGGGTGAGCTGTATCTGGGAGGCGCCGGGTTGGCGCGCGGCTATGTTGGTGATGCGGCGCAGACGGCGGAGAAGTTTGTGCCGCATGCGTTTGCGAAGCGAGCGGGGGAGCGTTTGTACCGGACGGGAGACCTGGTGCGTTGGCGTGCGGATGGCGAGTTGGAGTTTGTGGGCAGAGTCGATGAGCAGGTGAAGCTGCGTGGTTATCGCATTGAGCCTGGCGAGATCGAACAGGCGCTGCGCGAGCATGAGGCGGTGCAGGATGCAGTGGTAGTGGTGCGCGGTGGTGAAAACGAAGAGAAGCGGTTGGTGGCGTACATCGCCGCTGACACTGCAGCGGTAACTGTGAATGAGTTGCGTGCGCATCTGCGAGAGCGGTTACCGGAGTACATGGTGCCGTGGAGTTTTGAATATCTGGAGCGACTGCCGCTGAACGCGAATGGGAAAGTCGATCGCGAAGCATTGCCGGAGCCTGCCGGTGTCGCGGAGTTGAGTGGAGAGTACGTTGGACCGCGAACGGCGACAGAAGAAATGTTGTGCGGGATCTGGAGCGAAGTGCTGCGCGTGGAGCGTGTCGGCGTGCATGACAACTTCTTCGAGCTTGGTGGCGACTCGATTCTAAGCATTCAGATCATCGCAAAGATCCAGGAGCAGGGCTTCGGCTGCTCAATCCAGGACTTGTTCGAACGCCCTGAGATTGCTGAACTCGCGGCATTGTTGGACCAGCGCACAACTCTTTCCGAGGAACAGGAAAGACTCGCGAATTTCTCTTTGCTTCGCGAGGAGGATCGACGGCGCTTACCGGAAGAGATCGAAGACGCTTATCCGTTGGCAATGCTGCAAGCCGGGATGATCTTTCACAGCGAGTATGCACCCAATACCACTGTTTACCACGACCTCTTCAGTTACCACTTGAATGCGCCTCTCGACGTCGACGCGATGCGCGCGACGATACAGGAATTGATCAGAAGGCACGCAGTCCTGCGCACGAGTTTTGAGGTGACCGGGTACAGCGAACCGCTCCAGATGGTCCATCTGACGGCCCGGATGCCTGTAGAAGTGCACGACGTCAGCTCTCTGGGCGAAAGCGAGCAACGCCGTGTGATCCAGCAGACGGTTGAAACTGAAAAGAACCGCGATTTTCAATGGACACAACCGCCTTTGATGCGACTGTTGCTGCACAAGAGAAGCGCGGAGTCGTTTCAGTTCACCTTGAGTTTTCATCATGTTTTGCTGGACGGCTGGAGCCTCGCGGCGCTCCTCACGGAATGGTTTCAACACTACTGGCGTTTGCTTGGGAACGAGGCAAGCGACGTCGCAGCGATGCCGGCCTGGAGTTATGGCGAGTTTTTAAGACTGGAGCGAGCAGCGATCGCGTCGGAAGAATGTCAAAACTACTGGCGCGCACAGATCGATCAAAGCCAGTTAATGCAGTTACCGCGTCTGCGTTCGGATAAGCCGGCGGTTGAAGATGCCGGCGAACAGGAGTTTTGGATCAGCCGCTCGGTTACAGATCAGCTCAAAAAGCTATCGCAAAAACATGGCCTGCCGTTGAAGAGCATTCTACTGGCTGCGCACATGCGAGTGCTGGCGGTGCTGAGCGGTCAGCGGAGTGTTACCAGCGGAGTGGTGTGGCACGGGCGTCCCGAAGAAGGCGGCGCCGAGCGAATGATAGGACTGTTTCTCAACACACTTCCGTTTGTAATGGAGATGGAACGCGGAAGCTGGCTCGACCTGGCCCAACGAGCGTTTGCTAAAGAGTGCGAGATGATGCCGCACAAGCGTTACCCGCTGATCGAGTTGCAGCGCAGCCGGGGCGGTGCAGCGCTATTCGAAGTCGCTTTCAATTACATTCACTTCCACGTGTTCCAGGACGCGTTGCAGTTGCCGGGCATACGGATTGTCGAAACGCAGGCAACCACCAAAACGAATTTCCCCCTCCTCGTTAACTTTGGACTCGATCCCAGCGGAGGAAATCTGCAACTGGCACTGCAGTATGACAGCCGTGAGTTCAGCCGCGAACAGATCAGACAGTTCGCAGGTTGCTATGAGCGAGCGCTACAGGCGATCGCGAGTGACCCGGAACGCGATTATCGCGAGTCGTCGCTGGTCGATCCCGCCGAAGCGGCTCAGGAGCTGAATCAGGCGCGCAAAGAGTACGAGCTCGAGGGTACAAGCCTGGCGAGTTGGTTTGAAGAAGTGGCGGCGCGGCGCGATGAAGCAGTGGCGGTGGTGAGTGGCGATGAGCATCTGAGTGAGCAACTGAGTGAGCAACTGAGTTACCGCGAGTTGAATGAACAGGCAAACCGGTTGGCCCATTACCTGCGCAAACGCGGGGTGGGGCCGGAGCAGTTGGTGGGAGTGTATCTGGAGCGCTCGGCGCGCATGGTGGTGAGCCTGCTGGGAATCATCAAGGCGGGCGGCGCTTACGTGCCTATCGATCTCGAGTATCCGCCCGAGCGAGTGAACTACATGCTCGCGGATGCGGGTGTGAAGGTGGTGGTGAGTGAGACAAGGGTGGCGGAGCGCTTAAGTGAGTGGGCCGGTGAGGTGGTGCGGATCGATGCGGATTGGGGGCGCATTAGCGAAGAGAGCGGGGCGAATCCAGCGCCGGCGAATAGTCAGTGAAAATGTGGCCTATGTGATCTACACGTCAGGGACGACGGGTAAGCCGAAGGGCACTCTGGTAACGCATGGGAACGTGCAGCGACTGCTGCAGAGCACGGCAGGCTGGTATGGGTTCAGCGAAGACGACGTGTGGACGCTCTTCCACTCTTACGGCTTTGATTTTTCCGTTTGGGAGATGTGGGGTGCGCTGCTGTCTGGCGGGCGCCTGGTGGTGGTGCCGTATCTGGTGAGCCGGACGCCGGAGCAGTTTTACGAGTTGTTGCAGCGGGCCGGGGTGACGGTGCTGAACCAGACGCCGTCGGCGTTCTGGCAACTGCAAGCGGTGGCGTGGGCGGGAGCGGAAAAGCTGAAGCTGCGGTATGTGATCTTTGGCGGCGAAGCGTTGGCGGTGAGCCGGCTGCGTGAGTGGTATGAGTTTCACGAAGATGGTGGACCAAGGCTGGTGAACATGTACGGCATCACGGAGACGACGGTGCACGTCAGCTATCGCGAGCTGCGTGTGGCCGACGTCAGGGCCGGGGGCAGTCCGATCGGGTGTGCCTTGCCGGATCTGGAGTTGTACGTGCTGGATGCCGAGCTGCAGCCGGTGCCGGTGGGCGTGCCGGGGGAGTTGTACGTCGGTGGCAGCGGGGTTTCGCGTGGATATTTAAACCGGCCTGAATTAACGGCGGCGCGCTTCGTGCCGCATCCGTACAGCGGGCGCGCGGGCGCGCGTTTGTATCGCAGCGGCGACCAGGCGCGGCGGCTGGCAAACGGCGAGATCGAATATCTCGGGCGCTTGGACCAGCAGGTAAAGATCAGAGGTTTTCGCGTCGAGTTGGGCGAGATCGAGACGGTGCTGCGGCAGCATCCGGGGATTCGCGAAGCAGTGGTGCTGGCGCGGCAGGATGCGGGCGACACCGAGCAGCGGCTGGTGGGTTACCTGGTGCCGAATGGGGCGCAGAATCTGACGAACGAAGACCTGCGGCAGTATCTGAAAGGGCAGTTAGCGGAGTACATGGTGCCGGCGGCGTTTGTCGCCCTGGAGCAACTGCCGTTGACGGCGCAGGGAAAGATCAATCGGGGTGCGTTGCCGGCGCCGGAAGCACGGCGGCCGCGCCTGGCGGAAAGCTACGAAGCGCCACGGACGTGGCAGGAGAAGGAGCTGGCGGAGATCTGGTCGCAGTGTCTGGGCGTGGAGCCGATCGGTATTCACGACAACTTCTTCGCGCTCGGCGGCGACTCCATCCGCAGCGTGAGAGTGCGAGCGCAGGCGCAGGATGCAGGCATCAGCTTTTCGCTGGAAGCGTTGTTCAAGTATCCGACGATTCACGAGTTGGTCCAACATCTCGACTCGGGACCGCACGTAACCCCGGAAAGCTCTCAGGAACCATTCGCACTGCTCCCGGCTGAAGAACGCAACCTGCCCGAGAACGTCGAGGACGCGTATCCGCTGACGATGCTGCAAGCCGGAATGTTCTTTCACAACGAGTACAGTCCCGGCGATGCGCTATATCACAACATCATGAGCTTGTCCGTCGAAGCGCCCTTCGAGGCTGACTGCTGGCGCCAGGCGCTGCAAAGCGTCGCGGATGGACATCACGTCCTGCGCACATCGTTTGTCATGGACAGCAATAGTGAACCGATCCAGGTGGTCCACAAGCACGTCGAAGTACCGTTAACAATCGACGATATTCGAAATTTGTCTCTGTCCGAGAAACAGGATCGAATCAGCTCGTGGTTCGAGAGTGAGAAGAATCGCAGCTTCAACTTGCATCATGCGCCTGTTTGGCGTGCTCATGTTCATCTCAACGGCGACGACGCTTTTGTGCTGAGTATTACCGAACACCACTCCATTCTCGACGGCTGGAGCGCCACGACGCTCCTGAGCGAGTTGTTTACGACTTATCTCGCCTTACTGAAGGGTGACTCGAAGCATCGTCGAGGCCCCGCCCGAAACATCTTCAGAGACTATGTCGCCGCGGAGCGCGAGATCGTCGGATCGGACGAGTGCCGGCGTTTCTGGCTCGACGAGCTCCACGATATGACCTTCACTCCTTTGCCGCGCTGGTCCTGGACCACGAGCGAGAGTTCCGGTGAGAGTAAAGATCACGATGTCCTGTTCTCAGCGGAGCTGAGCGAGAGGCTGAAAGAGTTATCGCAGCGTCTGAGTGTGCCTGTGAAGAGCGTGTTGTTAGCCGCTCATCTGCGTGTTTTGAGTGTGCTCAGCAATCAGGAGGACATCGTGACCGGAGTGGTCACAAGCAACCGGTTGGACAGTGCCGGCTCCTACGATGCCCTCGGGTTGTTTCTGAATACCATTCCGTTCCGCCAACGTCTCACGGGTCGCTCGTGGACAGATCTGATTCGACAGGTCTTCGAGACCGAGGCGCGGGTATTGCCCTTCCAACGCTATCCGCTGAAACAGATGCAGGAGGTCAGCCAGGGCCGGATCGCGTTTGAGACTGCTTTCAACTTCACTCACTTCCACGTCGTTGGAGGACTCTTCGCGGTACCGGAATTGAAAGTGCGAGGCGCGAAGCACTTTGCGAAGACGAATTTCCCGTTGCTCGTCAACTTTGGCATGGATCCAAATGCCCGTCGTATTCAGATGACGCTGCAATACGAGAATCGGCAGATCACCCAGGAACAGGTACGCCAGATTGAGGGATCCTTCCGGCGTGTGCTGGAAGCAATGGTGAGCGAACCGGAGAGCGATTATCGAAACATCGCGCTGCTTTCGGATGAAGAGTGGTCCAACATTCAAAAATGGAACCAGACCGCGCGTGAGTTTCCACGTGAGAGCAGTATCGCGGAGCAGTTTGAATTACAGGTGGAGAAACGGCCGGAAGCGACAGCGTTAGTCTCAGGGTCCGAGCGTTTGAGCTATCGCGAGTTAAACGAGCGTGCAAACCAGTTGGCGCATTATTTGAAGGAGCAAGGTGTTGGAGCGGATGTGGTGGTGGGAGTGTGCCAGGAGCGCACGGTGGACTTGATAGTGAGCCTGCTGGGGATCTTGAAAGCCGGTGGAGCTTACCTGCCGATGGATCCGGACGTTCCGCTGAGCAGACGTGAGTACATGCTGACGCAGGCGAGCGCCAGGCTCGTGCTGAGTGCGTTACCGGAACAGTTGCACCAGCGAAGCAAAGCGAACGTGGACCGGCAGAGTGCGGGCGACAACCTCGCGTACGTGATGTACACGTCCGGATCGACCGGACGGCCGAAAGGCGTGTGTGTGACGCAGGCAAACGTGCTGCGATTGGTGCATGACCCGGATTACGTGAAGTTGGACCACAACTCGACGATCCTGCAATTGACGGCCAACACGTTTGACGTAGCCACGTTTGAGATCTGGGGCGCACTGTTGCACGGCGGCAGGCTCGTGCTGTTTCCGGGACGGGTGGCAAGCGGAGACGAGTTGCGCGAATTGATTCGAAAGGAAGGGATCGAGACGCTGTGGCTGACGAGTGCCCTGTATAGCGGAGTAGTTGAAAGTGGCGTGGAAGCGTTGACGGGCGTGAAGCAGTTGCTGGTCGGCGGCGAGGCGTTGCCGGTGAAGCAGGTGCGTGAAGGAGTGGCGCGGCTGCCGGAGACGGAATTCATCAACGGATATGGACCAACAGAAGTAACGACGTTCAGTTGCACGCATCGAGTGCGGAGCACGGCGGGAGAGAGTTGGGAACGAGGAGTGCCGATCGGACGTCCGATCAACAACACGGAAGGCTACGTCCTCGACGGGCGCGGGCAGTTGTTGCCGGTCGGAGTAGTTGGCGAACTCTATTTGGGCGGCGAGGGTTTGGCGCGCGGCTACGTGGGCGATGCTGCACAGACGGCGGAGAAGTTCGTACCGAATCCTTATGCACGAAGTGCCGGAGCGCGGCTGTATCGCACAGGTGATCTGGTGCGATGGCGCTCGGATGGCGAGTTGGAGTTTATCGGCAGAGTAGACGAGCAGGTGAAACTGCGGGGTTACCGCATCGAGCCGGGCGAGATTGAACAGGCACTGCGAGAGCACGAAGCAGTTCAGGACACGATCGTCGTGATCCGAGAGGATGAAGCGGAAGGGAAGCGGTTGGTGGCGTATGTGGTGGCCGACGCAGTAAGCGTGAGCGTTAATGACCTGCGAGCGCATCTCCGGGAGCGATTGCCGGAGTACATGGTGCCTTCGAGTTTTGAGTATCTGAAGCAATTGCCGCTGAACGCGAACGGGAAAGTCGATCGCGAGGCGCTGCCTGCTCCAGTCGCAATCCGTGAATCGTCCGGCGAATATCTGCCGCCGCGAACACCGACTGAAGAGATTCTCGCAAACGTCTGGTCACAAGTGCTCGGCGTCAACCAGGTCGGAATCAACGACAACTTCTTCCAGCTCGGTGGTCACTCTTTGACGGCGATGAAGATCGTCGGTCGCCTGCGCAAGACTTTCGAGATCGACTTGCCGCTGCGCGACTTCTTTGAATCACCCACCCTCGCCGAACTGGCGCAACGAGTTGATAACGCGCGGCGAACAACCAGCAGTGAAATTCCACTGCTACCGGTGTCCAGGGACCAGTTGCTTCCACTCTCGTTTGGACAGCAAAGATTCTGGTTTCTCAGCCAGTTACAGATTGACAACTCCCCCTACAACCTCGCGGCGGCAGTCAGACTCAGCGGCTCCCTGGACATTGAAGCTCTTGAAAACACGTTCAGCGAGATCGTTCGCCGCCACGAAATACTGCGCACCACCTTCCACGAGATCGACGGACACGCAGCACAGGTGATTTCACCGCCGCAGCGGGTCAAGTTGTTCGTCGACGACCTGGGCCAATTGCCTGAAGCGCAACGAGATCGCGTCCTGAAGCGACGATTGGATGAAAGCGCGAATCAGCGTTTCGATCTGACCAGGGGGCCGCTCTTTAAACCTGAGTTGATCGCTCTTGGACCAAACGATCATGTGCTGTCGCTGACCATGCATCACATCGTGAGCGATGGCTGGTCCATCGAGGTCTTCGTACGCGAGCTGGTCGTGCTCTACGACGCTTTTGTAAACCAGAGAAACATCGATTTACCTGAGCTCCCGATCCAGTATGCAGACTTTGCGCACTGGCAACGTGCAATGGTCGAAGGGCCGGAGCAAACAGCACAGCTCGACTACTGGCGGAGACGCCTCGGCGGCGAGCTGCCGGTGCTTAATCTGCCCACCGATCGCCCGCGTCCGGAGATTCCAACATATCGCGGAGCAATGGAGCACTTTGCGCTCGACGCAGAAGTGATGAAGCAGATCCGCGGTTTGAGTCAACGCGAAGGCGTGACGCTCTTCATGTCGTTGCTCGCCGCATGGAAGGTGCTGTTACATCGTTACACGGGCCAGGTCGACGTTATAACCGGATCGGTCATCGCCAACCGCAATCATCACGAAGTCGAGCCTTTAATGGGTTTCTTCGTGAACACCCTCGTGCTTCGCACGGACCTGTCAGGCAATCCTGTGTATACGGAATTGTTGCGCCGCGTGCGTGACGTTTGTCTCAGCGCGTATAGCAATCAGGATCTGCCTTTCGAACGCCTGGTCGAAGTGCTTCGACCGCAACGACGCTCGAACGATATACCGCTTTTCGAGGTGATGTTTGCATTGCAGACTGCCGGAAAGTCCTCCGTTGAGCTCCCGGGACTGTCGCTGACGATGATGGATCCCGAGATCCGGACAACGCCGTTTGATCTTTCCATGTCTCTCGTCGATGGCGGTGAGGGGTTCCTGGGAGTGATCCGCTACAGCACGGATCTCTTCGACGCCGCCACCATCCGGCGCATAGTCAAGCACTACCAAAACCTGCTCTACAGCATCGCCGCGCATCCGGATCGACGAATTAGCGAGCTCGAGATTTATAGTGAGAGTGAGAAGCAACAACAAGTGAGCGAGAAAACTTCACGCAAGGATTCCAGGCTACGGAAGTTGAGAGACGTAAAACTGAAATCGGTCGAGTTGTCTCCACAGAGCCTGGTCAATACGGAATACTTTGACGGCACAAAACTCCCGCTCGTGATTCAACCAAAAGTTGAAGGCGTTAACCTGGTCACCTGGACCAGGGCCAATTCCGAATTTATCGAACAGGAAATTTTGAAACACGGCAGCATACTGTTTCGCAATTTCAGGCTGGATTCGCTGAGCAACTTTGAACTGTTTGCCTCCGCTCTTTCGCCCAGCCTGATGACGTACAGCGAGCGCTCGTCGCCGCGTACGCAACTCGGTGCTCACGTTTACACTTCGACGACGCATCCGCCGAATCAATCTATCCATCTTCATAACGAGCACTCGTACACGCTGCAATGGCCCATGAGACTCTGGTTCTACTGCGTCCAACCCGCTCCGCAAGGTGGCCGAACGCCGATTGCGGACACGCGTAACATCCTGCGCCGAATAGATCCGGAGATCGTCGACAGGTTTATCGAAAAGAAGATTTTATACGTTCGCAACTACGGCGACGGCCTGGGGCTGCCCTGGCAGGAGGTCTTCCAAACCAGCGACCGCTCGACCGTTGAGGAATATTGCCGTCGAAAACGGCATTAACGTTCAGTGGAAGAATGGAAACCGTTTGCGAACTACTCAAGTCCGGCCGGCCGTCCGCAGGCACGCGAAGTCGGGCGCGCTTGTCTGGTTTAATCACGCGGCCTTCTTCCATATTTCAAATCTCGAGGAAGCAACGCGTCGCTCGACGCTGGAGGTTCTGGGCGAAGACGAACTTCCTTTCAATACCTTCTATGGCGATGGCTCCCCGATAGAGAGTCCGGTGCTGGAAAACATCCGCGATGCATACCGGCAGGAGACCGTCTCCTTCCAGTGGCTCAAGGGCGACATCCTGATGCTCGACAACATGCTGGTTGCTCATGGCAGAGAATCTTTTAGTGGACCGAGACAGGTAGTTTTTATTATGGCCGATCAGATTGAGAATCCCGGCGACACCGAGCAGGTGGACCGTCTCAACTAATTTAATTGAGGAGAAAAAATATGCGCGAAGATCAAGAAGACAACACCATCTACAAGGTAGTGGTAAACCACGAAGAGCAATACTCCATCTGGCCCGCGGATCGAGAGAACGCACTCGGTTGGCAGGATGCAGGAAAGACAGGCACGAAGGCTGAGTGTCTCGACTACATCAAGGAAGTTTGGACCGATATGAGACCACTCAGCTTGAGAAAGAAAATGGAAGCAGCAGGACAGCAGTAGCGCCACAGCTTTGTGTAATTCGTGGCGGAGTACCACCATGCAGGAAATTATCTCGGGGTTCAGAATCTCACCTCAACAGAAGCAACTCTGGCGCTTGCAGCAACGCTGCAACGTCAGTGCTTCAGTTTGCGCCGTCCGCATCAATGGCCCACTCGACGTTCCGCGTTTGCGAGAGGCCGTCGATCGCCTGGTCGAACAGCATGGCGTCTTGCGAACATCGTTTCAACGCCTGCCCGGCATGGAATTACCGGTGCAGGTGATTGCCGAGAATTGCACGCCTGATTGGCAGTCTTACGATCTTTCGTCGCTGGATGAAGCCGGCCAAACAAGCCGGATCGAAGAGCTGATGCGGACGGAGCGCGAATCGTTGGGAGATGCTGCGTCGGCGACGCCCTTACGCGCGACCTTGCTGCATCTCGGTAGCGACGAGCGTCTCTTGATTATTGCGCTACGCGCACTTTGCGCGGATCTCGGCACACTCAATCGAGCGGTTAAGGAAATCAGCGCTATTTATTCCGAGTCGCAACTGTCCGAGCCGCTGCAATACGTTGAATTTGCCGAGTGGCAAAACGATTTGCTCGTCGACGAGGAAGCGCAGCGGGGCAAGGATTTCTGGCAACAAATAGCGCGCCTGGGCTGGCCTGATTTAATACTGCCGTTCCGGCTTGAAGACGCTGAAGATGTAAGTATCGAAGTGGGCGCATTCGAGCATCGACTCACGCCGGCGTTGCTGGAGGACGTCGAGTCGGCCGCGGTTCGTGAAGGCGTTGCCCTGCCTGAGTTTTTTCTTGCCTGCTGGCAAACGCTTTTGTGGCGACTGACGGACCAGTCGGAGTTCATCATCGGTCTTGGTTTCGATGCGCGCGACTATTATGAAGATTTGCAGTCGAGTCTTGGTCTGTTCGCCAAGTGGCTGCCACTGCCTTGTCGATTAACCCCCGACGCGAGGTTTAGCGACGTGCTTCGGCACGTGAGCCAATCAGTGCAGGACGCGCGTGAATGGCAGGACTTTTTCCTGCGCGAAGAGTACGACGCCACTGCCAACGGCAACCATCAGCAAAACGGTTTTGCCGTGGGTTATGAGTTCGTCGAACGTCCCGCTCCCTTCAGCAGCGCCCGCGTTACTTACACTATCGATCGGCAATACAGTTGGACGGAGCAGTTTGGCCTCAAGCTGAACCTCGTGAAGTCAGGCGAACTCTTTTCGATCGAGCTTCATTTTTCAAAAGATCTCTACACGATTGAAGACGCCGGCCGTTTGGCGGATCAGTTTGAAACGCTGGTTAAGAGCGCGGCGCGCGATTGCGAAACGCCAGTCTCTCGCCTGAACCTTCTCTCCGAAAATGAACGGCGCCGCTTGCTGGTTGAATTCAACGAGACTGACGCAGCGTATCCCGCGGACGTCTGTGTCCATCAACTGTTTGAAGAGCAGGTTGATCGAACACCGGACAGCCCTGCGTTGGTTTATGAAGATGAAACACTCACCTACGCCGAGCTTGATGCGAGAGCTAATCAGTTGGCTCGTCACTTGCGAGCTGAAGGCATCGGTCCCGAACACATCGTCGGTTTATATCTTGAACGATGCAGCGAGATGGTCATCGCGATGCTGGCTACGCTCAAGGCCGGCGCCGCCTACCTGCCGCTGGATCCGCAGTATCCGCAACAGCGCCTCGCCTATATCGTGTCGGATGCACGCGTTTCCCTGATACTGACAAAAGGAACTCTCGTGCTGCCGGATAGCGAGATCCGTTACGTCAACCTAAACGCAGATTCACAAACGATCGAACAACAGAGTCGTGAACGTCTCAGCAACGCCACACTGGCTGAGAACCCTTGTTATGTTCTCTACACATCGGGATCCACCGGCAGACCAAAAGGCGTTGTAATCATCCATCGCGCGCTGACCAATCACATGCATTGGATGCAGCGCGACTTCCCGTTACACCCGCGCGATCGAGTTTTGCAGAAGACGCCGTTCACCTTCGACGCGTCCGTTTGGGAGTTTTATGCGCCCCTCCTGGCCGGTGCCGAACTGGTGGTTGCGCCACCGGAAGTTCACCAAGATCCGCGTGCGCTCACCGCGATTATCCGGGCACAACGCATCACGATTCTGCAACTCGTCCCCTCGTTGTTGCGAGCACTCCTTGAAGAAGACCTATCGACTTGCCGGACGCTACGGCGCGTATTCTGTGGCGGTGAGCCGCTTTCGTTTGAACTCAAAGAGAGTTTCTTTGCGCAACTGGATGCGGAACTGGGCAATCTCTATGGTCCAACCGAAACGACGATTCAGACGAGCGCCTGGACCTGCCGGGCCGGCAGCGTTGAACGTACGGTGCCCATCGGCAAACCAATTGCAAACACGAAGTTCTATATCGTCGATCGAGAGATGCAGCCGGTTCCCGTGTGGGTCAGAGGGCGCTTATTCATTGCGGGTCCGGCTTTGGCCCGCGGTTACTTGCACGAGCCTCGACTGACTGCTGAGCGGTTCGTACCAAATTGTTTTGGCCAGGAAGACGGCGAGCGACTCTTTGATACCAGAGACGTCGTGCGCTACCGGCCTGACGGCGTGGTCGAATTTCTGGGTCGCGCCGATCACCAGGTCAAGTTGCGCGGCTTTCGCATCAGCCTGGGAGAGATCGAGTCAGTGCTGTCTGCGCATCCCCTCGTCCGCGACAGCGTAGTTGTAGTTAGAGAAGATGAACCAACCGATCAGCGACTGGTAGCTTATGTGGTTGCCTCACAATCAAAGCTGCTCAGCCAGTTGAAAGACGACGATCTCTATCGATTGCCAAACGATATCGAGATTACGCATTTGAACAGGAACGAGACGGACCTGCTCTACACGGAGATTTTCGAGAAGCAGTGTTATTTGAAGCATGGGCTCACTCTTAATGACGGCGACTGCGTATTTGATGTCGGAGCCAACATTGGTTTGTTCACGCTCTTCGTTTCCGAGCAATGCGCGGATGTTCGGGTTTACGCATTCGAGCCGCTTCCTCCTATTTTCGAAAAGCTCCAACTCAATGCGGAGCTTTATGCGCTGAACGCAAAAGTATTTCCGATCGGATTGTCAAACGAAGCTGCAAATGCGGAGTTCACTTACTACCCGCAGGTGACGACGATGTCCGGCAGGTACGCGGATGTTGCTGCCGATCAGAGAGCCACGAGTACCTTCCTGTCCAATTACGACCCGCAATCCCAGCAGGAGACTGATGAACTGCTGTCCGGAAGATTTGAAGCGCAGACCTACGAATGCAGTTTGAAGACACTTTCGCAAGTCATTGCAGAGCAGCACATCGATCGTATCGATCTATTGAAGATCGACGTGGAGCGAAGCGAACTTGATGTTCTTGAAGGGATCGACGAAGCAGACTGGCCGAAGATCAAGCAGATTGTACTTGAGGTTGAGGCGACCGAAGGCCGGCTCGAGCGCGTGGTGCAGTTGTTGAAAACTCACGGGTATGAATTCGAAATCGAACAGAACGAGTTGCTGAAGAACACGGGGTTCTACAACTTGTTCGCGAGACAACGAGCGGAAGCCGGGGCGACTGCAGAGAAGACCGTTTCAAATAATCAACGGCTGAATTCGCGGCGACTGTCCTCCTCCGCCCTGCGTGTTTTTATGCAGGAACGATTGCCGGAGTACATGGTTCCGTCGATCTTTGTGGTCCTGCCTGAATTGCCGCTTATGCAAAACGGCAAAGTTGACCGCCAGGCGTTACCTGCTCCCGAGCAAAGCGTAGCGCGCCCGGCCGAGTATGTGGCGCCGCGCACGCCTGAAGAGGAAACATTGGCCGGCATCTGGTGCGAAGTGCTCCATCGCGACCGGATCGGCGTACATGAAAACTTCTTCGAACTAGGCGGCCACTCGTTGCTCGCGATGCAGATCATTAGCCGCGCGCGAAAAGCCTTCCAGGTGGATTTGCCGTTGCGCGTGATCTTTGAGAGTCAAACGATTGCCGAGCTGACCGAGCAAATCGTGAAGGCCAGGCTCGAGCAGGCTGCCGCGGCGCCTCCAGCCATCGTGCCGGTGTCGAGAGACGAGGAGTTGCCGCTCTCTTTTGCGCAGCAGCGTCTCTGGTTCCTGGAAGAACTCGTTCCGGACAGTCCTTTTTACAATGTGCCGGCCAACTTGCGGCTGAAGGGATCGCTTGACATCGGCGCGCTCGAGCAAACTCTCACTGAAATAGTGCGACGCCACGAAGCACTGCGCACGGTTTTCCCAACTCGCGATGGTGAGCCATTCCAGTTCATCAACGCTCCGTATCGCCTGACGCTCGATCCGCTCGATCTGATTCAACTGCCCGATCAGGAACGTGAAGCAGAAGTGCAGCGATTGGTTTATGAGGAGGGGCGGCGCGTTTTTAACCTCGCGACGGGACCGTTGATTCGCGCGAGCTTGTTGAAAGCGGCGAGCGACGAGCACGTGCTGATGTTGACAGTGCATCACATCGTCGCCGACGGCTGGTCCATGGGCCTCATCGTTCGTGAGTTGTCGGTGCTTTACGGCAGTTTCCTGCGACGCGAGCCATCACCTCTGCCCGAGCCCACTATTCAATACGCTGACTTTGCAAAGTGGCAGAGGCAATGGCTGCAAGGCCCGGTGTTGGAAACGCAGCTCAATTACTGGCGACAGCAGTTGGCCGGCCCGCCCGCGGCGTTGGAACTGCCGACGGACCACTTGCGTCCCGCAATACAGAGTCACAAAGGCGCCAGAGAGTTTTATCTTTTGCCGCGTGAATTTGTTGACGCACTGCAAGCTTTCAGCCGGAGTGAGGACACGACGCTCTTTATGACCTTGCTCGCCGGTTTCAAAGCATTGCTCCATCGCTACAGCGGTCAGCAGGATATTTCGGTTGGAGCACCTATCGCGAATCGCACTCTGTCAGAAATGGAAGAGATGGTTGGCTTCTTTGCCAATACCCTCGTGTTTCGGAGCCAGGTTGAGGGCAGTATGCGCTTCCGCGATCTACTGCGGCAGGTTCGGGATGTAACTCTTGGGGCCTACTCTCACCAGGATCTGCCGTTCGAGTTGATCGTGGAAAGATTGCAGCCGGTACGCGACATGAGCCGTGGACCGTTGTTCCAGGTGATGTTCTCGCTGCAAAACGCGCCTTTGGATTTTGCACTCGAGTTGGAAGGACTACACCTCGAAGGCTTGAGCGACGATCGGGTCACGGCGAAGTTTGACATCACCTACAACATGGTCGAGGTCGAGCAGGGAGTGCTCATTCGCGTCGAGTACAACAGCGATCTTTTCGAGCCTGAAACCATCCGCCGCATGCTCAAGCATTACGAAGTGCTGCTCGGGGCTGCGATCGAAAAGCCACAGACACAAGTCGCAAAACTTCCACTTCTGACTGAGCCTGAGCGGCGACAGCTTTTGTCGGAGTTCAGTGCCGGTAGGGCGACAAGCGTCCCGGCCCGAACGATCTCCGAGTTGTTTGAACAGCAAGTGGAGCGGACTCCGGACTCACCGGCTCTCGAGTTTAATAACGAGCGGTTGTCATACGAAGAGTTGAATCAACGCGCCAACAAGGTTGCGGGTTTTCTGCGATCCAAAGGAGTTGGACCGGAGACGCGCGCGGGCGTTTGTATGAATCGCTCGGTGGAGATGGTCGTCGCCGTGCTCGGCGTGCTGAAAGCAGGGGGCGCCTATATACCTTTGGATCCAGGTTATCCGCTCGAACGTCTCTCGTTCATGTTGGCGGATTCTGACGTGAAACTCCTGCTTACACAGGAGCACCTGCGATCGCAATTCGCTGAGCACCCTTTGGAGGTAGTGTGCCTTGACACAGTAGGGCCTCTCATCGAACAGGAGAGTGGCGACAATCAATTGAGCAGCGCCGCGCCCGATAATCTGATCTACGTGATCTACACATCCGGTTCGACCGGGCAGCCCAAAGGCGTCGCGATGACGCACCGCCCCCTTGTCAACCTCATCGCGTGGCAGATTGCGCAACCGGAACTTGCGCGAGGGAAGAGAAGAGTGCAACTGGCGTCGTTGAGTTTCGACGCGAGCTTCCGTGAGATCTTCTCGATCTTGTGTTCGGGTGGAACGATCCTGCTGATCTCGGAGGAGTTGCGGCGCGATACCAGTCGCCTTTGCGATTTTATTGAAGACAAATCGATCGAAAAGATCCTGCTTCCGTTTGTTGCTCTGCAAAGACTGCTGGAAGAATTCGACACTCGTGAGCGAAGGCTCTCGCTTCGCGAAGTGATTGCCGCGGGCGAGCAGTTGCGAATTACACCCTTCATCAGAGACTTCTTCAGGAAACTTCCCGAGTGTTTTCTGCACAACCAGTATGGACCGTCAGAGAGTCACGTAGTGACGGCATTTCAATTGACCGGTTCGCCCTCCGATTGGCCTACTCTTCCACCGATCGGCCGGCCAATTAACAACACCACCCTCTACGTTTTGGATCAGCAACTACAGCCCGTGCCCCTGGGAGTCGCCGGCGAGTTGTTTATCGGCGGCCCGCCCTTATCGCGAGGATATCTGAACCGGCCGGCACTCACGGCGGAAAAGTTTATTCCGGATCCTTACAGCGCAGATCCGGGACAACGCCTGTACGCAAGCGGCGACCTCGTTCGATTTTTACCGGGCGGCGATATTGAGTTTATCGGCCGGCGTGACAACCAGGTCAAAGTGCGTGGTTATCGCATCGAGCTCGGAGAAGTCGAAGCAGTTCTCGGCCGGCATCCGGCAGTTCGCGAAGCAGTGGTGGTGGCACGACTTGACAAGCGTGGTGAGACACACCTGATTGCTTACTACGTCACCGGCGATAACGTGAGCGCCGGTGAGCTGCGAAAGTTTCTCAAGTCACTGTTGCCTGACTACATGGTCCCATCGTTCTTCGTCAAGCTCGACTCGCTGCCACTCACGCCGCATCGCAAACTCGATCGCAAGGCGCTGGTGGCGATAGAACCGGAGACGTTTGAGTCTGAGCAGCCTTTTGTCGCGCCGCGAACGCCGGAAGAGGAAATGCTCGCCAACATCTGGGGCCAGGTGCTCGGTCGTAACGCGATCGGAGTTCATGACAACTTCTTCGAGCTGGGTGGGCATTCATTACTCGCGACGCAGGTGATCAGTCGTGCGCGCAAAGCCTTTAACTTAGACCTGCCTCTGCGCGTGATCTTCGAGCGTCCGACCATTGCGGAACTTGCCGTTGCCATGGCCGAGGCGCGACGCGACGGCTATGGTCTCAGCTCCACGCCGATTGTGCGGACTGACAGGACCGGAAAATTACTGTTGTCATTCGCGCAGCAGCGACTGTGGTTCCTCGATCAGTTGGGTGACGTTTACGCGCTGCCGGCGATGATCCGGCTCAAAGGCATGCTTAACGTTGAAGCGCTGGAATCGACTATCACGGAGATCGTCAGAAGACACGAAGTGCTGAGAACGAGTTTTGTGTCCGTTGACGGCAGCCCCGTGCAGGTCGTTTCTCTCGCCGGCGAGGTGCGTCTGCCGCGCACGGATCTCACGGAATATTCCGAAAGCGAGCGTGAGGCTGAGTTTCGGCGGCTGGTCGAGCTCGAGCTCAAGCGCGAATTCGATTTGTCGGACCGCGTGTTTCATGCGTCGCTGGTCCAGCTCGGCGAGCAGGAGCATGTTTTTATCTTCAACATCCATCACATTGCCGCCGACGGTTGGTCCATCGGATTACTGATCAGGGAATTCTCTCTCCTCTACAACGCTTTTAGTCGTGGCGAAGCTTCGCCGTTGCCTGAGCTGCCCGTTCAGTACGCCGATTTTGCTCAGTGGCAGAGAGCGTGGTTACAGGGCGAGGTGCTGGCGCGGCAAGTCGATTACTGGAAAGTGCAGTTGCTCGGTGCTCCGGCAGTGCTTGAGCTGCCGGCGGATCGCGCGCGGCCGGCTCTTCAAACTCGCAATGGTGCGCGAGAACGTTTCGTAATACCCACCGAAATGCAGCACCGCCTGCAGCAACTGTGTCGCGAGAGCGGCGTCACCATGTTTATGACGCTGCTCGCCGCGTTTCAGATGTTGCTGTCACGCTATTCCGGCCAGGACGATATCGTCGTCGGCACACCGATAGCCAATCGAAATCGAACTGAGACGGAGTCGTTGATCGGTTTCTTCGTCAACACACTTGTGTTGCGAACCAGGCTCGATCGTGATCTGACTTTTCGTGTGCTATTACAAGCGTGTCCGCGAAGTCTGCCTGGGTGCTTACAGTCATCAGGATCTACCTTTCGAACAATTGCTGGAATTCCTCCAGCCGGATCGCGATTTGAGCAATAGCCCTGTATTCCAGGTGATGTTCATTTTGCAGAGTGGAACAAACGACGTTCTCGAGCTTGACGGGCTGACTCTCCATCCCATCGAGATGGAAGGCCTGGCATCGAATGCAAAGTTTGATCTGACGCTGAGCATCGTCGAAACAGCCGGCGGACTGTTTGGCAATTTCGAATACAACACTGATCTGTTTGACACTGCGACCATTGAGCGCATGGTCGGGCACTTTCAGACGCTGCTCGAGTCGGCAGTTGAAACTCCGGACAAGGCGATTGCGTTGTTACCGGTGCTCACTCGCGACGAAGAATCGCTCCTCGATAGTTGGAATCCCGCTCGCACTGACTACGACACGGCAGTCTGCCTGCACGAATTGTTCGAGGCGCAGGTTGAACGCTCCCGTGATCACGTCGCCCTGGTCTATGGCGACGAGCGTCTGACATACGGGGAGCTTGATGCGCGCGCCAACGCTCTCGCTCACAAGTTGAAAGCGCTTGACGTAGGCGCAGATGTACCGGTGGGAGTATTTCTGCCACGTTCCACTTCGATGATCGTCGGGTTATTGGCGATCCTTAAGGCCGGCGGCGCTTATGTCCCACTCGACCCGGCATATCCAGAGCAGCGTCTGGCGTTCATGATCGAAGATACGCGAATGCCGGTGGTGCTGAGTCATTCATCACTTTCGCACGGCCTCCCGCAGGGAATCACGACTTTACTGCTCGACGAAGAGAATCAGGTAAGCGACCAGAGACTTTCAACAGCCACGCGCGCCGAACATCTCGCGTATTTGATCTACACCTCCGGCTCGACCGGACTGCCCAAGGGCGTCGGTATCACTCATCGCAACGCTTCGGCTTTTCTGCACTGGTGCCGGGAAAACTTTTCAGCCGCTGAGTTGAGCGGCGTCCTCGCGTCTACGTCTCTCTCTTTCGATCTTTCGGTATTTGAGATCTTTGCGCCGTTGACGTGTGGCGGAACTGTGATTCTGGTTGAGAACGCATTGTCGTGCGCCGACCTCGCGCCAACCGCGGAGATCACGCTAATCAACACCGTCCCCTCGGCAATGAAGGAGTTGGTCCGGTTGAAAGCGGTGCCGCCATCGGTGCAGGTCGTAAATCTGGCTGGTGAAGCTCTTTCGCGAAACCTCGTTAACCAGATCTATGGCGAGACGCTCACGCGCCGTGTGCTCAATCTCTACGGTCCAACCGAATCCACAACTTATGCAACCTACACAGTCGTCGAGAACAACAGTGATGAAGCAGTCACGATAGGACGCCCCGTTGCAAACACCCAGGTCTACTTACTCGACCGGGAACTGCGACGCGTACCGGTGGGCGTGCCCGGAGAGTTGCACATTGCGGGCGCGGGTTTGGCCGGCGGCTATATCAATCGTCCCGATTTAACCGCCGAGCGCTTTATTCCCAATCCGTTTGCTGAAGGCGAACGGCTCTATAAAACGGGAGATCTGGCGCGGTACAGAATCGACGGACAGATAGGGTACCTCGGCCGCCTGGACCATCAGGTCAAGCTGCATGGGTATCGCATGGAGCTTGGCGAAATTGAGCTCGCGTTACGACAACAGCCGGCGATTCGCGATGCTGTTGTTGTCATACGAGAACACGCTAACGACAATCAGCTGGTCGCGTATCTGGTAGTTGATGAGAACAATGCGCCCGGGTTTGCGGAGTTGCAGGCCGAGCTGCGACAGAAACTGCCGAGCTACATGGTTCCGGCGCTTTTCGTAACTCTGCCGGCGCTGCCGTTAACGCCAAACGGCAAGATCGATCGCCGCGCGTTGCCTGAACCGCAAAGCGTGCCGCTGCGAACTTCGGAGTATGTCGCGCCACGCACGCCCGAGGAAGAAGTGGTTGCCGGAATATGGGCCGGCGTTCTGCGAGTCGAGAGGGTTGGGGTTTACGACAACTTCTTCGTGCTCGGCGGTCACTCTTTGCTGGCGACTCAGGTCGTCTCGCGGCTGCGCGAAGCGTTCCATATTCCACTCCCACTGCGCAGCATCTTTGAAAAACCGACTGTGGCGGGACTGGCGGTCGAGATCGCGAACGTGAGAAGCGGCCGCGACTCAACGTCGACGTGGAAGACTATCCAGCCTGTTTCGCGCGACCGTAATCTCCCGCTCTCCTTCGCGCAGGAGAGACTCTGGTTTTTGCAACACTGGCTCGCCGACCAGGAAACCCAGCCAAGTTATAACCTCTCACTCGCGCCGCGTTTCCTCGGTCCGCTCGACGTAAACGCACTTCAACGTGCGTTGAGTGAGTTGGTCCGGCGTCATGAGGCCCTGCGGACCATCTTTCCCACCGTCGACGGTCAGGCAGTGCAGGTGATTCTGCCACCGGAATCGATTTCACTCTCGTTCCTGGATCTCACTCACGTCAGAACTGACGAGCGCGAAGCGGAGCTTCGGAGCATCGTGAATCACGGATCGCAACAGCCGTTCGAGCTTGACCGTGGACCAATGTTTCGCGCGGAATTGATCGAGCTGGAAACCGAAGAGCACGTGCTCTTGCTCGTAATGCATCACATCGTTACCGACGGCTGGTCCATGAGCGTGTTGGTGCGCGAGTTGAGTGTGCTTTACGAAGCCTACTCGCACGAATTGCCTTCACCTCTTCCGGAGCTGCCGGTTCAGTATGCCGACTTTGCGGCCTGGCAGCGCGAGTGGTTACAGGGAGACGTGTTGGATCAGCAGGTCTCGTACTGGCGCAAGCAACTTGCAGGCGCGCCGGCGGTGCTCGAGCTGCCCACTGACAAGCCACGTCCTGCGATTCAGACTTATCGTGGCTGGCGCCAATCGTTTGTACTCCCTCCTGAGCTCATGACGGCGCTAAAAGAGTTAGGTCATGAAAACGGAGCGACACTGTTCATGACGTTGTTGTCGGCTGTTTACGTCCTGTTACATCGTTACAGCGGACAACATGACATCGTAATCGGGTCGCCCATCGCGAATCGCAATCGCGCCGAAATTGAAGGTCTCATCGGTTTCTTCATCAATACCCTCGTCTTGCGGACGAGAGTGGAAGGCGATGAGAGTTTCAGGCAGGTCCTCGATCGCGTTCGTGAAGTTTGCCTGGCAGCTTACGCGCACCAGGACGTGCCCTTTGAAAAGCTGGTGGACGAGTTGCAGCCGGATCGACAATTGAGCCACAACCCGCTCTTCCAGGTGGTCTTCGTGTTTCAGAGTGATATCGGTGGTGGTGAAGTTCGCTTCGGCGACCTCGGGTTGAGCGCACTCCGAGTTGAAAACAGGACCGCAAAGTTTGACCTCACTTTCAATCTGACAGACAGCCCGCACGGACTTGCCGGAACGATTGAATACAACACCGATCTCTTTGACGACTCAACCATCACTCGCCTGATTGGTCATTTCGAAACTCTCCTGCGAAGCATCGTTGCCGAGCCGGAAGCGAAAGTGCGGCGCCTGGCTTTGATGCCGGCGGCTGAAGTGACGGAACAACTGACTGCATCGGCGCAGGTCGAGGAGTTTGAAGTTGGGGATAGTCTGGCGAGTTGGTTTGAAGAGGTGGCGGCGCGGCGCGACGAAGCAGTGGCGGTGGTGTATGGCGATGAGCATCTGAGTGAGCAACTGAGTTACCGCGAGTTGAATGAAGAGGCAAACCGGTTGGCCCATTACCTGCGCAAACGCGGGGTGGGGCCGGAGCAGTTGGTGGGAGTGTATCTGGAGCGCTCGGCGCGCATGGTGGTGAGCCTGCTGGGAATCATCAAGGCGGGCGGCGCGTACGTGCCTATCGATCTCGAGTATCCGCCGGAGCGAGTGAACTACATGCTCGCGGATGCGGGTGTGAAGGTGGTGGTGAGTGAGACAGGGGTGGCGGAGCGCTTAAGTGAGTGGGCCGGCGAGGTGGTGCGGATCGATGCGGATTGGGGGCGCATTAAGGAAGAGAGCGGGGCGAATCCAGCGCCGGCGAATAGCAGTGAGAATGTGGCCTATGTGATCTACACGTCAGGGACGACGGGTAAGCCGAAGGGAACTCTAGTAACGCATGGGAACGTGCAGCGACTGCTGCAGAGCACGGCAGGCTGGTATGGCTTCGGCGCAGACGACGTGTGGACGCTGTTTCACTCCTACGGGTTTGATTTTTCGGTCTGGGAGATGTGGGGTGCGCTGCTGTCTGGCGGGCGCCTGGTGGTGGTGCCGTACCTGGTGAGCCGGACGCCGGAGCAGTTTTACGAGTTGTTGCAGCGTGCCGGAGTGACGGTGCTGAACCAGACGCCGTCGGCGTTCTGGCAACTGCAAGCGGTGGCGTTGGCGGGTGCGGAAAAGCTGAAGCTGCGGTATGTGATCTTTGGCGGCGAAGCGTTGGCGGTGAGCCGGCTGCGTGAGTGGTATGAGTTTCACGAAGATGGTGGACCAAGGCTGGTGAACATGTACGGCATCACGGAGACGACGGTGCACGTCAGCTATCGCGAGTTGAGTGTTGCGGACGTCAGCGGCAGGCGGAAGTCCGATCGGGTGTGCCTTGCCGGATCTGGAGTTGTACGTGCTGGACGCAGAGCTGCAGCCGGTGCCGGTGGGCGTGCCGGGAGAGTTGTATGTGGGTGGGAGGGGCTTGTCGCGTGGTTATCTAAACCGGCCGGAACTAACGGCGACGCGTTTTGTGCCGCATCCGTACAGCGGGCGCGCGGGCGCGCGTTTGTATCGCAGCGGCGATCAGGCGCGGCGGCTGGCAAACGGCGATATCGAATATCTCGGGCGCCTGGACCAGCAGGTAAAGATCAGAGGCTTTCGCATCGAGCTGGGCGAGATCGAGACGGTGTTGCGGCAGCATCCGGGGATTCGCGAAGCAGTGGTGCTGGCGCGGCAGGATGAGGGCGAAACCGAGCAGCGGCTGGTGGGTTACCTGGTGCCGAATGGGGCGCAGAATCTGACGAACGAAGACCTGCGGCAGTATCTGAAAGAGCAGTTAGCGGAGTACATGGTGCCGGCGGCGTTTGTCGCCCTGGAGCAACTGCCTTTGACGGCGCAGGGAAAGATCGATCGGGGTGCGTTGCCGGCGCCGGAAGCACGGCGGCCGCGCCTGGCGGAGAGCTACGAAGCCCCACGGACGTGGCAGGAGAAGGAGCTGGCGGAGATCTGGTCGCAGTGTCTGGGCGTGGAGCCGATCGGTATTCACGACAACTTTTTCGCCCTCGGCGGCGACTCCATCCGCAGCATCCGCGTGCTGACGCGTGCGAAAGCTCAGGGCATTCACTTCTCGCTCCAATCGCTGTTCCAGTATCCAACGATTTATGAGCTGACTCAGCACCTTGAGACCGAAGAAGGGCTGACACTTTTGCAGCGGCCTTTCAGCCTGGTAAAGCCCGAAGATCGATTGAAATTACCGTCGGGTATTGAAGACGCATATCCGGTTGCGAAGATGCAAGCCGGAATGATCTTCCACAGTGAGTTCAGTCCGGAGACCGCGGTCTATCACGATATCGCCACTTATCATTTGCGGGCCCCGTTGAATATCGATTCTTTGCAGGCAACGGTCGAGATGTTGGTCCAGCGCCATCCCGTCCTGCGGACCTCGTTCGACCTGGTCAGCTACTCTGAGCCGCTACAGTTGGTCCACCAGCGGGTTCCGGTCGTGCTTGACCTCGAAGACTTTCGTGACCTGGCTGACGAAGCTCAAACGCAGGCGATCGCCGGACTGATAGAGACTGAAAAGAAGGGCGGAATCGATTTACACACAGCCCGCCGCTTTTGCGTGTGCTTGTTTGCAGGCGTAGTGAAGAATCGTTTCAGCTCACTCTCAGTTTCCATCACGCCATCCTCGACGGCTGGAGTGTTGCCACTCTGCTCACAGAGCTTCTCCAACACTACTGGTTCGCCATCGGAAAACATCAGCAGGACATCGCTCCTCCGCCGAACAGCTCTTTCCGAGATTTTGTTGCGCTTGAAAGAAAGACGTTGGACTCCGAGATTAGTCGCCGGTACTGGCTCGAGAAACTAGCCGGGAGCAGCATCACTTCGTTACCACGCCTTCCCCAGGCTTCTCAATCACGATCGGCAGGCGACGTCGAGCTTCGCTCGATCGCGATCTCGGGTGCGCAATTTACCGGGCTGAAGGAGCTTGCGCGTTTGGCGAATGCGCCGCTCAAGAGCACGTTGCTCGCTGCACATCTGCGCGTGTTGGCCCTGCTCAGCGGCCAGGCGGATGTGATGACGGGACTCGTTTCGAATGGACGACCCGAAGAAGACGATGGAGAGCGTGTTTTGGGTCTCTTCCTCAACACTCTGCCGTTTCGTCAACAACTGAAAGGCGGCACGTTTATCGACCTCGTGCGCGAAACGTTCGCGCTCGAACGTGAAATGCTCGAGCACCGTCGCTATCCAGTGGCCGAGCTGCAACAGATGGCAGGCGGTCGCCCGCTCTTTGAAGTGGTCTTCAATTTTGTTCACTTCCACGTTTACCAGAGTTTGGGTGGTCTACAGGAGATCGGGTTCCTCGGCGGAGAGTTCGTGGAGAAGACCAACTTCCCGCTCTTTGTGCAATTCTCCCTCGACATTCAGGCGTCGAAAGTCACGATTAGTCTCAAGTACGACGCGAGCCAATTTTCAGTCGAACAGATCGACGCCATTTGCGGTTACTACGAACGCACGGTCGCTTCGATGGCCGGCGATCCCGCGTCTCGCTATGAACGCGCGGAGCTCCTTGGCGAACCAGAGCGGCGACAATTGCTCGAGCAGTGGAACGATACCGGGGCAGCGTACCCGAGTGAGACCTGTTTTCATGAACTGTTTCAGTTTCGCGTAGCAGGCGATAGCCGAAAAGGTGGCCGTGGTCCATGACGGTGAACAACTCACGTACGCCGAGTTGAACCAGCGAGCGAATCAACTCGCACGTTACCTGCGCCACCGCGGAGTCAAACCAGGTTCGCCGGTGGCTATTTGCATTCAGCCTTCAATCGACATGGTGGTTGGGTTGCTTGCGATACTCAAGACGGGCGGTTCGTACATCCCGCTCGATCCTTTGTATCCGCGGCAGCGTCTGAGTTTTATTTTGAAAGACGCGGCAGCGCCGTTTCTGCTTACTCAGCCCGAATTGCTCGAGTCGTTGCCTGAGTCAGACGCGCAAGTGATCTGCCTCGAAAATGAGCGTGAAGCAATCAATGCCGTGAGCAACGAGGATCTTGCGGTCGAGGTTAGTGCGTTGAGCCCGGCGTACGTGATTTACACGTCAGGCTCCACCGGCCAGCCTAAGGGTGTACAGATCTCGCACCGCGCTCTCGTCAACTTCCTCACTTCGATGAGCCGCGAACCTGGTCTGGACCATGACGACGTGCTGCTTGCGGTTACGAGTCTCTCGTTCGATATTGCCGGACTCGAGATTTATCTGCCTTTGTTGGTTGGCGCGAGGTTGGTGCTTACAAGCCGCGAGACGGCGATGGACGGCGCTCTCCTTCTGAACGAGCTGCAAAAATCCGGCGCCACAGTGATGCAGGCAACGCCGGTCACATGGCGTTTACTGGTAACGGCCGGTTGGCAGGGGCCCGCGCCTTACAAGGTACTGTGTGGCGGCGAAATGCTTCCCGCGATCTTTCTCAGGAGCTGACTAAACGAAGCACGGAAGTCTGGAACCTCTATGGGCCAACCGAGACAACTATCTGGTCCACCCTGCAGCGACTCGATCAGAACGGCGACCACGTCACCATCGGCCGTCCGATTGCAAACACGCAAGTCTACCTGCTCGACGAGCACTTGCAGCCTGTGCCGCTCGGAGTGCCGGGGCAACTTTACATTGGCGGCGACGGTTTGGCCCTCGCCTATCACGATCGGCCGGCGCTTACAGCCGAAAGATTTGTGCCGCATCCGTTTGGATCCGATCCTGCCGGAAGCAGGCTTTATCAGACGGGCGATCTCGCACGTTATCTGCCGAATGGCGAAATCGAGTATCTCGGCCGTTTGGACCAGCAGATCAAGTTGCGTGGTTATCGCATCGAGCTGGGCGATATCGAAGCCGTTCTGTCCGCGCACGAGGCTTTGCGCGAAGCAGTGGTCGTCGCTCGTGAAACAGGCTCCGGCGACCGGCAGTTGGTTGCGTATGTCGTTCGCGAGAGCGAACGCGATGGCCGCCGAAGATTCCGTTGCCGCCGAATCGCGTCACGACCAAGTCGCACAGTGGACAAATGTCTGGGATGAAACTTACGGCCAGACGCCTGTACAGCCGGACCACACCTTCAACACGATCGGTTGGAATAGCAGCTATTCAGGCCAGCCCATTCCGGCGGAAGAGATGCAGTCCTGGGTGGAGGATACAGTCAGTCGAATCCTTGCCCTTTCGCCGCGAAGAGTGCTCGAGATCGGTTGCGGGACGGGCCTGCTTCTTTTCCGGATTGCGCCGCAAACCGAGCAGTATCATGCGACGGACGTTTCGCCGCGCGCTCTGAATCACATCGCTCAGCACGTGGACGATCGACATCACGTCACGTTAGCGCAACGCTCCGCGGACGATTTTGAAGGACTCGAACCCGAAAGCTTCGACACAGTCATACTGAATTCAGTGGTCCAGTATTTTCCCGACGTGGACTATCTCGCCTCCGTACTCACCGCGGCAGTGAAGACTGTCAAGCGAGGCTCAGTCTTTCTTGGCGACATTCGCAATCTAAGATTGTTGGAGGCGTTTCACACGTCGGTGGTACTTGCGAATTCCTCCGATACGACGACGGCCGCGAATTGCCGTCGCCTGGTCCAGGAGCGAATGTACGGTGAAGAAGAACTCTTTATCGATCCCGATTTCTTCTACGCACTCAAACAGCAACTGCCGGAAATTACGAGCGTCGAGATTCAACTAAAACGAGGCTGGTATCACAACGAGCTCACCCGTTTTCGTTACGACGTCATTCTGCACGTCGGTCAGGAAAGTTCGAATGGTTTCGATCGACAGCAACTCGATTGGCAAACGGACGGGCTCTCGCCTGCTTCTCTACGTCGTCTTCTAAAAGAGAGCGCGCCCGATGCTTTGCAAGTCACGAGAGTTCCGAACCTGAGGGTGGTCCGGGAACTCCAGGCCGCAAAACATTTGTCTGAGGATCCAAATCTCACGGCCAGAGAGATCAAGGCAGCACTAAATCCGGAAGGCGCGATCGATCCGGAAAACCTATGGGCGTTGGCTGAATCCGGATATCACGTGGCGATCACCTGGTCTGAGACTGGCGGCTGCTTCGACGTTTTATTCAGCAGAGACGAGACGATCCGTGCATTTGAAACTCCCGCGGCGCCAGGCTTCAAGTCGTTACGGGACTTCGCTAACGATCCGCTCCAGGGATTATTTATGCGCAAGATAGTTCCCAGCCTGCGCGCCTATCTCAAAGACAATCTGCCTGACTACATGGTGCCGGCGACGTTTGTCCTGCTCGATAAGTTGCCGTTAACGCCAAACGGTAAGATCGATCGTCGTGCTTTGCCGGAACCGGTTTTATCGACCACCGCACGCGGCGGCACATTCATTGCCCCGCGCACGCAGACTGAAGAGATGGTTGCCGGCATCTGGATGAGAGTGCTCGGCGTCGAGCAACTGGGCGTCGAAGACAACTTCTTTGAATTAGGCGGCCACTCGTTGCTCGCTACGCAAATCGTTACGCGTGTCCGGGCTTCTTTCAAGATCGATCTGCCGTTAAGACTGCTCTTCGAAAAGCCCACCGTCGCATCGCTCGCACTCGAGATTGAACGTATCATCAGGGAAGGGCACGGAGTTTTGGCGCCGCCGATCGAGCGTGTTGCCGCCACCGCCAACCTGCCGCTTTCGTTTGCGCAACAACGGCTATGGTTCCTCGATCAACTCACGCCCGACAATGCGTTCTACAACATGCAGTTGGGAATTCGTCTCAACGGCGAATTGAGCGTCGAGGCTTTAACCGCGGCGCTGAACGAGATCTGTAGACGACACGAAGTGTTCCGCGCGAGCTTCCACAATGTTGCCGGCGATCCGGTCCAGACAGTTTCAGCGCCGCAGCCTTTTACGCTCGATTTCTTTGATCTCTCCACCTCGAGTGAAGATCCATTGGAGGAACTCGCGCGTATCGCGCGTGCTGAATTACGGCAGCCCTTTGATCTTAGCGTGGCGCCGTTGGTGCGGTTTTCTCTCTTCAAGACTTCAGAGCGCGAACATGTTTTGTTGAAGACCATGCATCACATCATCAGTGATGGCTGGTCGTTGAGTATCTTCATCGGCGAGTTGGCGGTTTTGTACCGCTCTTACTACGAACACAAACCATCGCCTTTACCGGAGCTGCCGATCCAGTACTCGGATTTTGCACGCTGGCAAACGGAGTGGCTCAAGGGCGACGTGCTTCATCAGCACCTCGACTACTGGAAAAAACAACTCGCGGGCATTCCACCGACACTCGAGCTGCGCACGGATCGTCCCAGACCGGCGTTACCGACTTATCGCGGCGCGCGACACACCTTCACCGTTAAGAAGGAAGTGCTTGAAGCGTTGAAAAGCATGAGCAAAGCCGAAGGGATGACGTTGTTCATGACTTTGCTCGCCGCCTGGCTGACCCTGCTTTCTCGTTATTCGGGACAGGAAGACATCTGCGTCGGTACGCCGATGGCTAACCGCAACCAGCCCGAAACTGAAGGATTGATCGGCTTCTTTGTGGATACGCTGCTGCTCCGCGGAGACGTTTCAGGTAATCCGACATTCCGGACGTTGATGGGCCGTGTACGTGAAACCGCACTCGGAGCATACGCGCATCAGAACATTCCTTTCGAGAAGCTTGTCGACGAATTGCAACCGCAACGCGACACGAGTCGCAATCCACTCTTCCAGGTGATGTTCACAGTCAACAAGGCCGCGGATGCAAAATTGGATACGCCTGGAATAGCGATCGGTGCTGTTGCGTTCGGCGCCGATTCAACCCGCTTCGATCTCGAGTGCCAGTTCACGGACATTACGCACGAGTTGAAAGGGGTCAATCACTTACAGTCTCGACTTATTCGATGCGACGACGATTCAAAGCCTGGTCGACCACCTCCAGGTGTTGTTGGCCGCGATCGTCGAGAACCCCGATCAGCCGCTTTCAGACTTGCCGCTGTTAACTCCGGCCGAGGAGCGGCGCCTGGTGAGCGAGTGGAACCAGACGGCCACCGCTTATGAAGCAGAGAGGTGTGTTCACGCTCTCTTTGCGGAACAAGCGGCAAAAACTCCCGAGAACGTGGCGGTGGTGTTTGCAGACGCGAAGCTTAGTTACAGAGAGCTAAACGCTCGCGCCAATAAGCTGGCCCATCACTTACGCGCTTTAGGTGTCGGACCGGAAGTGCAGGTTGCGATCTGTCTCGAACGTTCGCTCAACGAGTTGATAGCCGTGCTCGGAGTCATGAAGGCGGGCGGCGTTTACGTGCCGCTCGATCCTGCTTATCCCTCGGATCGGCTCGCCTTCATGATCGAAGATTCACGTTCGCAGGTTTTGTTGACGGAACAGAAATTAGCCCGGCGTTTGCCTGCAGAAGCCACGAGGCTCGTCTGCCTGGATACAGATTGGGGCCTAATCGAGAACCAGCCCGACGACAATCCGAACTCCGTACTTAGCGCAGAGAATCTCGCGTACCTGATTTACACCTCCGGGTCGACCGGCACTCCAAAAGGCACGATGATTTCGCATCGCGGCCTCGCGAATTACCTTAGTTGGGCCACACAGGCTTATGCCGTCGGTGAAGGGAACGGTGCGCCGTTGCACTCGTCACTTTCTTTCGACCTGACGGTGACGAGCTTCTTTGCACCACTGCTCACCGGACGAAGTGTCACCTTAGTTAATGACGGGCTCGACAATCTGAAATCGTCCCTCGAATCCGAGGAACGCATTCAGCTTCGTCAAGCTGACACCTTCTCACCTCGATGCGCTCATCACGCTTTTGTCGGACAGCGACGCAAGTGAAAGCACTCAGACTCTGATCATCGGCGGCGAAGCGTTAGCCGGACAAACTGTCGCTGCATGGCTCAACCTCGCTCCGGCGACGAGAATCATCAACGAATATGGTCCAACGGAAACCGTCGTCGGCTGTTGTGTCTACGAAGTGAGTGCTGAGACCGATCTGGAACATTCCGTTCCGATCGGAAAGCCGATTGCGAATACGCAGCTCTACATTCTGGATCGCGCGATGCAGTTGGCCCCGACCGGCGTGGCCGGCGAGTTGTACATTGCGGGGGACGGATTGGCTCGTGGCTACTTCAACAGGCCGGAATTAACTGCCGCGAGTTTTGTGCCGAATCCGTTTAGCAGCACGCCCGGTGCCCGGATGTATCGAACCGGCGATCTGGTCCGATACCGGAGCAACGGCGATATTGAGTACCTGGGCCGCATCGATCGGCAAATCAAGCTGTACGGCCATCGCATCGAGCTCGGAGAAATCGAGTCGGTGCTGTCTCGTGAGCCGGAAGTGCACGAAGCCGTGGTGATGGCGCGTAAGGATCACGCTGGAGAGGAGCGCCTGGTCGCGTATGTCGTAGCGAATCGCGCGAACCTCGAGCAAAAGTCGTGGACCACGTCTCTCGAACACGAACAGGTTGAGAACTGGCAAACACTCTACGACGATCTTTACAAACGCAGTCACGCAGAAAATGGTCTGAACTTCGCAGGCTGGAACAGCAGCTATTCAGGCGCTCCAATTCCAACCGTGCAGATGGTCGAGTGGCGTGATGCTACCGTCGACACGGATTCGCGAGTTGAAGCCGCGGCGAGTTTTGGAGATCGGATGTGGAGCAGGACTGCTGCTGATGCAACTGGCGCCTGACTGTGAAGCCTACTGGGGTACGGATTTCTCCGAGGCTTCGCTGAATCATCTGCGCAGCCAGGTGACGCAACTTGGCGGAGTTCATCTGTTTACACAGACGCGCCGACGACTTCAGCGATCTTCCGGAAAATTATTTCGACACGATTGTTCTGAACTCGGTCGTGCAGTACTTCCCCGGCGTCGACTACCTGATGGAAATATTGGAAGGCGCAATCCGGCTCCTCGCGCCCGGAGGAGCGGTGTTTATAGGCGATGTGCGGAATCTGCAACTACTCGAAGCGTTTCATTTGTCAGTTCAACTCTGGCGTGCCGGCGCCGAGACGGATGCGGAAGAGCTGCGGAGACGGGTGCGTCGAGCGGTACGTTGGGACAACGAGCTACTGGTCCATCCACAGCTTTTCATGTCACTGCGGGATCGATCGCGTGTCAGCGAAGTCGACATCCATCTCAAACGCGGCGCCACTGACAGCGAGATGACGCGCTTTCGTTACGATGTAGTTTTAAGAACGGGAGAGCGCAGCAACGGAGAGGTCGAGTGCCGGCAAATAGATTGGCACGCGGGTGTGGAGCTGAGTGAGATTGCGCGCAAGCTAAAGGAAGAGCAACCGGAATCTCTCCGTCTTAGTGGAGTTCTGAATGCGCGGGTGGCTGGAGAAGTGGCGGCGTTTGACTTGCTGAGAAATCGGCAGTCGCGTGTCAAAGCGGATGAGTTGAAGCAGTTGATAGCCTCACGCGCAAGCGAAGCGAGCCGGCCGGAACAATGGTGGCAGCTTGGCGACGATGCGGGTTACAGCGTTGAAGTGTGCTGGTCGGAACGTGTTTCAGGTTCGTGCTACGACGTTTTGTACACGCGTGAGGATGGTAAAGCTCAGGGCAATGGCCATTCTCCCGCGACCCGCGAGGAGTTCTCCGCTCACGACCTGGCCGATCTTGCAAGCAATCCTTTACGGCCGTTGCTGGAGCAAAAGCTGACTCAGCACTTGCACGAAGTTCTCCGGGAAAAACTCGCTGCGTACATGGTTCCCGCGGCGATTGTCGTGCTCGACGAAATGCCGCTCACGCAAAACGGCAAGATCGATTGGCAGGCGCTGCCTTCGCCGGAAGACAGCGGTGACGATCGAAGCACGATTTCCATCGCGCCGCGTGATGCTGTCGAGTTGCGGCTGGCGAAGTTGTGGAAGGACGTTCTTCACCTTCCTTCCGTATCCGTGACTGATAACTTCTTCGATCTCGGCGGCAATTCCATGGCAGCCGTGCGGCTGATGGCGAAGGTGCAAAAGGAGTTTGGAAAACAGCTTCCGCTATCGGTGCTGTTTCAACGCGGCACTGTCGAATACTTCGCCGGTCTGCTGCGTCAGGAGTCCGGGTCTGTTTCGAGTTCACCGCTGGTAGAGCTCCAGCCTGAAGGAACTAAACCACCGGTCTTCTTTGTTCACGCCGCGGGTGGAACGGTTTTCAGTTATTTGAAACTGGCGCGGCGGCTTGGTCCTGATCAGCCTTCTTACGGCATTCAGTCGCTCGGGCTGATTAACGAGCATGCAAACGAATTGACGATCGAGGAGATGGCTGCTGCCTACGTCAGCGCGATCGTCGAGAGACAACCGGAAGGACCATACTTCGTAGGCGGCTGGTCGTTTGGTGGCGTGGTGGCTTTTGAAGTCGCGCGACAGTTGCAGGAGCAGGGAAGACGCGTAGCGATGCTCGCGCTGATCGATAGTCGCGCGTTCGCGGGTATCGACGACGATACTGCGCACGACGGAATGCTCGCGTTGGCGTTTGCGCGTGATATAGGCGTGGAGCTCGATTCGACGTCATTCGCCGAGTCTCTCACGCCGAACGAGCAATTACAGCGTATTCTGATGCACGCGAAGCGCACGAATGCTTTGCCGCCAGACACGGATTTCGAGCAGATACTTCAGTTCTACAATGTCTATCGCGCGAACATGATTGCGTGGTCCAGGTATCGACCGCAAACCTATTCCGGTCGCGTTACGCTTTACCGTGCGACGGATCGTCCGCTCGAAGCTTACTTCGATTCCCAATTGGGCTGGTCTGAGTATGTGACGGGAGAGATTGAAGTCCAAACAATTCCCGGCGGGCATTACACACTCCTCAACGAACCAGGTGTGGAGCTGTTGGCTTCGGCATTAAAGAGTTCTCTGGAGTAGTTATGACTGTACAAAATCCATTACGTCTCTGTTTCTGGTCGGGGCCTCGAAACGTTTCGACGGCCCTCATGTATTCCTTTGCTCAACGAAGCGATACGCGAGCTATCGACGAGCCTTTATATGCTCACTACCTGCGCGTTTCAGGTGCTGAGCATCCCGGCAGGGAAATGGTTCTCGCGTCACTGGAAAATGACGGCGAACGGGTTGTGCGCGAAGTCATTCTCGGTCCCTGCGATCGTCCGGTGCTGTTTATGAAACAGATGGCCCATCATCTGATCGAGCTGGACTGGAGTTTTCTCGAGCAGACAAAAAATGTACTGTTGATACGCGATCCTCAACAGGTCCTGAAGTCTCTTGTCAAACAATTACCGCATCTGCAATTGCGCGACACAGGGTTAATTCAACAAGTTGAGTTACTCGAACGGTTTGGTCAGAGCGGGATTACGGTGGTTGATTCACGCGAGATACTGCTTAATCCAGGAGACGTTCTGACGCAGTTATGCGATCAGCTCGGATTGAAATTTGAAGAAGCGATGCTGCATTGGAAACCCGGACCAAAGCCTGAGGATGGTGTCTGGGCCGATATCTGGTACGAGAACGTTCATCGGTCAACGGGTTTCGAGTCGCCCTATAGTCAAAAGAACGGGTTCTTTTCCGGATCACCTGCGGCCGCTTCTGGACGAGTGTCAACCGCTCTATGAGAAACTCAGGTCGAGTGCTCTCCGTACCACGCCGGCACTCGAAGCACAGCCGCCGCAAATAGCACAACTGGAGCCCGTATGAATGTAATCGAGTGTCGTAACGTCTCGAAGCGCTTTGATAATTTCGTCGCGGTCGACAATCTCTCATTTGAGGTGCCCGAAGGCTCCATCTTCGGACTGCTTGGACCAAACGGCGCGGGCAAGACGACTACGATTCGCATGATTGTCGATATCTTTGCGCCCGACACCGGAGAGATCGCCGTCTTCGGCGGCCGCCTCACGCCCGAATCACGTGGACGCATCGGCTATCTGCCCGAAGAGCGCGGTCTATACAAGAAGATGAAAATCGGCGAGCAGTTGCTCTTTTTCGCACGAATCAGGGGTATCGAAGCTGAGGAAGCAAAGAGACGCATTAACGAATGGTTGCGTCGACTCGAACTTTCACAGTGGAAAGAAAAGAAAGCGGACGAACTCTCAAAAGGCATGCAACAGAAGGCGCAGTTCATCGCCACTGTATTGCCCGATCCGGACCTTCTGATCCTGGACGAGCCGTTTTCAGGTCTCGATCCGATCAGTGTGAGCTTACTCAAGAGCGTGATCATGGAGTTGAAGCAACGTGGTAAGACGATAATCTTCTCGAGCCACCAGATGGAGCAGGTGGAACAGATGTGTGACGACATTTGTCTCATCAGTCATGCGACCAAGATCCTCGGCGGGCGCCTGCGTGATATCAAGCGCCAGTTCGGACACGACACGATCGTGCTGGATTTTGATGGTCCGGACGGATTTCTAAACGAGCAGCAATTCGGAAGAGTTACACGACGCGGGGATCACGTAGAAATTGTGCTTGAAAACGGCGCGACTTCGCGGGACGTCCTGCAATCCGCGCTCGCAGCGGGTGTGTCGATCACGCGCTTCGAACGGGTCGAGCCTTCACTTAACGATATCTTCATCGAGAGTGTCACGAGGAGCAATGGAGAAAATATTACTGATCATTCAGCGTGAATACATCCAGCGCGTCCGCACGCGTTGGTTTCTCATTTCTACCATTCTCACTCCCTTCGTGTTGCTGGGAATCTCAGCGCTGCCGATCCTGGCGACTCCCGCCGGGCGGTCCGGTAATCACGCTATAGTGGTATTGGACCAAAGCGGCGATCCGGCGTTATTCGCAGCCATCAAGCAAAAGATGGCTGATTCGCGGCAGGCTTTCCAGGAGGTCACCGGCCAGGTCGATCCGATCGCACTCAACCTGGTCATGACGAATTTCGAGCTGTCGCAGGTGATCGTCACGCCTGGTGAGAACATCGACCAGATGCGACAAGCCTATAATGCGGATATTCAAAACAATTCCCTCAGCGGCTATATCGTCCTGCGTCCTGAAGTGCTCAACAATGCTGAGCCGGAATACTATGCGCGCAACGTCAGCGACTTATCTTTGAGCCAGCTCGGAACCTCAATCGGCAAGGCAATCATTGAACGACGTCTCGTGCGAGCCGGTCTTGATCCTGCCAGGGCCACGGAGTACTTGCGCACCGTGGAGTTGAAACTGATCAAGGTGGAGGGAGGCAGTGAGACGCGCAGTGGAGGGGAGAATATTCTGCTGCCCTTACTGATGTATTTTTCGATGTTTGGGACAATCTATTTCTACGGCATATCCGTGATGCATGGAGTAATTGAAGAGAAGCAGTCGCGCATTGTCGAGGTGATGCTGTCGTCGGTCAAACCGTTTACGATGATGATTGGCAAGATCGTCGGCATCGGTCTGGTGGGCCTGACACAATATGTGATCTGGATTCTGTCGGTAGTGCTTCTGACAAAATTAAACTTTTCTCTCATCGGCGGCGCTGTTCGATTCACTTCGTTGCCTGCATCGATGCTGCTCTGGTTCATTATCTACTTCGTGCTCGGTTACTTTCTCTATGCGACGGTTTACGCGATCATCGGCTCCGTCGTGTCGCGACAACAGGACGCGCACCAGTTGCAGTATCCAGTGTCGTTGATGATCGCAGGGCCGGGACTGATGTTCTGGTACGTCATGCGCGATCCGAGTGGTCCGCAAACGACGGCTCTTTCCCTTTTTCCGTTTTTTGCCCCAACGTTGATGATGTTGCGGTTGGGAGTGGTTACTCCGCCGTTATGGCAGATCCTGCTCTCTATACTCCTGATGGTGATTACAATCGCGGCGGGTATTTGGCTGGCCGCAAAGATTTATCGTGTAGGCATTCTGATGTACGGCAAGCGACCGACCCTCATCGAGGTAGGACGCTGGCTACGTCATAGTTGAACCGGTTTTGCTCGAAAACTCGTCGTCATTGGTTCGAGGGTTCTTGCTCCGGAGGAGCAGCATGTTTATAGCCACCGGTTTTCAATGCGATACCCGCTCCGTCAGGAGCGGAATGTAAATTGAGCGCCAATACCACATTGCGCTCCGCTGGAGCGCAGAGCGTTTAATGGTGTAAAGCTATAAACATCCTGCTCCTCCGGAGCACTTTGCGGCAGAGCCATCCATCCATAACCACTTTTTGGGCTGGTTGAGAGAGTTGATCCTGAATTCAAACATTCGGAATGCCTTTCATTAACGCGTCCTCAGTTGAAGCTCCGCCGGATGTAGAGCCGTCATTCGGCGCCGGCCAGCGTTTGCTTGGCACACTGTTTTGGCCAGGGCAGACGTTCGCCGACATAAATCGAAAGCCTACCTGGATAGCTCCTGTTCTCATCGCCATTTGTATCGCATTCGCAACCGGCGTGTTCCTCAACTATCGCCTGCAAATCAACTGGGATCGTTTCATTCGCGAGCGCCTGGAAGCTGCAGGCAGTCCGGCGCCTTCCGATGAAGCGGTGCAGCGGCAGGCATCACTCGCGTCAAGGATCACGAGTTTCGCTCCATACATCAACGGTGTCGCGACTCTATTGATCTACACGGCCCTCGCTGCGATTTTCGCGGCGGGGATGATGTTGCTCGAAGCGCAAACGACATTCAAGAAAGTCTTCTCGGTAGTTGCGTGGAGTAGTTGTGCGCTTGAACTCGTATCCGCTATTGCGACTGTCGTCGTAGTATCGATGGGCGATCTCGCTGATTTCGATCCCACTAAATCCCGCGTGCTCCTAACCAGTCTGGAGGTCCTGCTTCCGTCCGGTGCTCCCGCGCCGTTGCGGGCGTTGGCTGCTTCATTCGACGTTTTCACATTTTGGTTTAACATTCTCCTCGTGATGGGTCTCGCGGCGATCGGCGGGACACGAAAGATAACGAAAGCAACAACCGCGGGGTTAGTGTTTGGACTCTGGGGCTTGTTTGTATTGATCAAAGTTGGATGGGCCGCGATCTTTGGTATCTGAGGCATCGAGGATGATTGAAACAACTGGGCTAAGGAAAAAATTCGACGACTTCGTGGCCGTTCATAATCTCAACCTGTATGTTCCTAAAGGGGTTATCTTCGGACTTCTTGGACCAAACGGCAGCGGTAAGTCGACGACCGTCAAAATGCTGACGGGAATTCTGAAGCCCTCGGCTGGAGACGCTTTGATCGACGGGTCGTCGATCCTGAAATCACCGCTCGAAATCAAACAGAAGATCGGTGTGCTGCCCGAAGATCTCGCCCTGTTTGATTCGTTGACGATTTGGGAGCACTTGAAATTGTGTGGTCCGGTTTATGGATTGAGCCGGAGCGAGACTGATGCGCGCGCTGAGCAGCTTCTCAACTATCTTGACCTCTGGTCCGATCGTCACACATTCATCGAGCAGGCATCATTCGGTATGAAGAAAAAATGCGGGCTCGCGATGGCGTTGATTCACAACCCCAAGGTCCTCTTTCTCGACGAACCTTTTGAAGGAATCGATCCGGTTGCTTCGCGCAGCATCAAGGATCTGCTGGTCGTCATGTCGAACAGGGGAATCACGATTCTCCTCACCTCTCATATCCTTGAAGTAGTCGAACGGCTCGTCGGTGCTTTTGCAGTGATCGTGCATGGCGAAATTGCAGTCACTCAAACGATGGAAGAAACTTTCCAATCTGGTCGAAGTCTGGAGGAGATCTATTTTCAGTACGTCGAGAGACGAGCTGTTGAGGACTTTGAATGGATAGGATAAGAGACGTTCTTCGATATCAGTGGCGCGCTCACTGGCGCCGCTTTCGAAGAGCCGGGACACTCAGTACCAATAATCTCGGCATCCTGGTGTTATTGGGAGGTGTTTTCGTCGTCAGGTATTTTCAACATCTCCCGATTGCCGCGAGTCAGCTTGCGAAAGGTGAAACCACGAGATACGAGGCACTACTGACCGTGGTTTTTGTGGCCTGGCTATTTCCAGTGATGGGAGAGTCGAGACGCTCCATCACAACCCGCGGGTTGCTGCACCTGCCGTTTACCGCCAACGATCTTTTTCTAATCAGGGTGGGTTCCGCTTTCATCCGGCCTATGAGTTGGACCATTGTTGCAGGTTCGTTAGCGCTTTGTTACCCGGTGGCTTTGTCCCCGCATCCGGTTACGGGAATTCTGGCCTTATTCATTTTCCTTCTGCTGGGATTGTTCACCAGCCTCACGATTACGCATCTCTTGAACAGTGCTTTGGCGAGAGTGCTGATACTTGTTGCCTTACTGGTGATTAGTGCCGGAGCCGGTTTGGTTTGGCTGGAAAAGCAGACTGTATTGATGACGACTGTAATGTCACAATTGCCGAATTCTTTAACCGCTGACGCCGCCGTGTCGTCAACCCCTCTTCGTTCACTTGCCGTTCTGGCCGGTATCACCACGGTGGTAGCATTCCTTGCTCTACGTACTTTCAGACTGACACTGCAACCGCGACAGAATCAACGTTCACAAAGCTTTTCCTTTTTTAGTTTGATAGACATTCCCGGCAAATTTGGCGGGCTGATAAAGAAGGATCTCAGGTATTACAGCCGTCAACTCGACCTTTACTTCGCGTTGCCGGTGGTCCTCCTGTTCAATATGTACCTGATAGGTGATACCGCGCCTTCTGCGATCGTTTTCTTCGTAATCATCGGTATTCTCTTCGTGCCGTGTATCGCCCTCGCGTTCAATTCGTTTGGTCTCGATCGGCCGCTCGGATTGGATCGTTACACCTTACTTCCACTCAGCGAAAAGCAGAAACTTTTCAGCAAGAACCTCGCCTTCGCGACGATCATGATGGTCCTATTCGTCGCGATTCTGCCGCTGACGTTTTGGAAACTGGGCACGCGGACCGTTGTCCTGGGAGTGATTGAATTAATCGTCGTGTGGCTGGCTTACGTTTCCTGCGGAAACTGGCTGTCCGTCAGGCAGCCGTTCAAGATGCAGTTCTATCGTTTTTCTTCCGGTGGCTCGGCTATTGACGCGGTTATGGGACTGATCTTTGGCAGCGTTCCTGTTGCGGTGACGGTGTACCTGCTCTACAACGAAGACAGTGCCGCACTCTGGAAATTGGCGGTGTTGCTGCTGATTTACCTGGCGCTGTTTATGTTCTCACTGTCTCGCTCCGCCCGAGTGCTCGAGAACCGGCGAGAGGAGATCCGGCGCTCGCTATCGTGACGATTTACGACGCCGGAAACTTTATCGTACTGAAAATAGTTTTTGCGGTTTCGATGTCCCGCGCAGACCTGCCGGTGAACCCCATAAACATAAGCACATCGCCGTTAGGCAAATCACCAATATGCAAATCGGCGTGATACCTGCGCCTGTTATTCCTGTCAGGGCGCTGGTACACGAACATAAAAGACTTTTTCCCGTCCACTTGCAATTGCATCTCCTGAAAGTCTTTGCCGAACGTAAGAGCTCGGTTCGAATACGCGAGGCGCTCATACGGGTCATAATCAAATCTTACCTGCATCCGGCCGTTCGTGTATTCACGGTGAAGGTTTTCCAGACTATGGCGGCCTGTGTCACGCATATCCGGTGGCAGGTAGAAGCTGAATTTTCCATCGGCGTCGATCTTGCGCCAACCGGAAGGAACTGAATTCTGTGCCTCACGAACATTTTTATTCACTGCCGCGACCGGCCTGGTCCCGGTAGTGAACGTGTTGGTCCAACACACAACGATGAGAATGCCGGTGGTGATTGTGAGCGATAACAACTTCATGGTCGCCGATATTAGGTAAGCTTTCTCGCAGCGTCAAGATTGCCGATTTGTTGTGAACGCCTGCAATAAAAATACAATAGCCCCTCTGCTTGACACCCTTTGTTTGATCGGGTAAAAGCTGCGCCGGTAAGCATGAATCTCCCCGCGCGTTATCCTTGAACTCAATTCCAGGATAATTAATAACCCGATGCCCAGAGCCCAGCTCAGGGATAGTCCTTAACCCGTTTTGCCCCTGGGCCAACGCTCAGGAATAGTCTGTAACCCGTTGCCCTCGAGCCCATGCTCAAGGGACAAATCCTTAAACCTATTGCCCTTGGGCCAACGCTCGAGGTCAATCCTTAAAAATTATCGCCTTGGGCCAACGCTCAAGGTCAATCCTTAACTCGTTTGCCCTTGGGCCATGCCCAGGGATCCCTTAACCGTGCCTTGGGCCAATGCCCGGGGATTATTCACATCAAGGTTTATCAGCGTAAACCTTTCTGGAGTACAACTATGAAAAAAGCTAGGACCGTTCTGTTAGCTCTCACTTTGCTTGGGCTGCTTGGCTATGTCGTCGCCCTGTCGTTTGCCAAGCCGAAGCCTGCCGTACCTCAGGAGTTGCAAGGCGCAACCCCGGGGACCATCGATGCGATGGTTTTGCAGGCGCTCACCAATGGACAAACGCTCGCGAGCAATTCAGTTATTGGTGAACACGAAATCGCACATACCTTCGACGAGGCGAAAGCAAGCTATAGCGTATTGCTTGCCACTGCCAATTCGAAGAATAGTTTGCAAACAAATCCTTTCTCGCTCGCGACGTGGACTCGCTTCACCTTAACCGAAACACTGAAAACGGTTGCGCCACATGTGTGCGTAGGTGGTGTGTGTACGCCGCCGGCGGGCATTGCGGCCGCAGGCTCAACCGAACTGCTGGTGCCCAAACCGGGCGGCAATATCTTCAAGAATGGCGTGGAAGTGGATCTTCGGCTGGAAGATTTTCCGGACTTCGTTAGTGGACAAAATTATCTGCTATTCCTCGACTACGATCCCACGTCGCGAGTCGGTGCGCCGGCGCTCGGCGAGCTCGGTGTTTTCATTGTCAATTCCAATGGAACCGTCACCCCGCTGATGGCAGGCAGTGATCTCGCAAACGACGTCGCCACCCGCTTCGGAAACTCACTCAGTCAAATCAGGACCGCTCTGGGTTCGTCTTCATCCTCAGGAGGTTGCAGCGCGACTTCTGAAAGTTACTGCTACTCGAGGGGTGGGGAATGGGACAGCAGCACATGCAGTTGTTACATCGACCCGTGTCTGCGAAAGCCATGGTTATGCGAATAAGGCTTCGCAACGCTGCGACCAAATTGACGATTACTGATTTTTATCTAAGAGGAAAATACTCATGAGAACCAGAGTAGGCATTGTTTTAGTTTCGATAATTCTGGGAGTCCTCGGAGCGTCGATTCTCGCTACCGCCGAGTGCCCCAATTGTTTCAAGAACGTCAAGACCATACCGGCCCATCACGGATTTGTGAACGGACGTACAAGAGTCAATGTGCAGGTTGCTACCAGCGGGGACGGTTCCTGGTCGGGCCAGGGAACCGCCGCTGTAGACAAAATTATTGCGGGCGCCAACGGCGCAAATCTGGACTGGAACGAGCAAACCACGACTGGAGCGCCTGGTGGTGACCAGAGTCCCTATTTCCTGGAGACAAACCAGACCGCCGGGATAGGAGATGTCGATATCCGCATCGTACTGGGCACCCCTTCGCCAGGGTACGTCGCAGAGGCGAAAGGTACGGAATTTATGGCCCTTATCGGCAAGCCGTGGACGATCACACTGCCGGCAAACGCTGCGAACTGGTCCGCTGATGTCTTGCGCGCGGTGATTGCTCACGAGATCGGACACGCCCTCGGCCTGGCCCATCCGAATAGTTTCAACGAGTGTGGTCATACGATCATGAACCTCCTTGCCAACAATAAGGTGGTAACGGGTTCAGTACGGCCGCAAGACATCGCGGAACTGCGAAGGCACGTCGCCAGTCAATTCACTTGCCCGGTTGAACTTGACCAGAAGTCGGTAGGCCAGGGAAATCCCACTCCGACGCCCACGCCAACACCCACGCCGCCAGGTGGCGATTGTACAGACCAGGATCAGGACGGCGTCTGCTTCTTCGACGATTGTGACGATAACGATCCGAATGTAGCGTTCGACTCGGATGGAGATCATTACTGCTATCCATACGATTGCGACGACTTCGATTCGAGGGTTTATCCCGGTGCCCCGCTGAATTACAACACCGAAGGCGGCGAGGACCGCGACTGCAACGGAGTGGACGATTTAGTCCAGCAGTTCGGTGAGGGTGGCGGCGGTGGTGGTGGTGGCTATTACTGCACCCCTTACTACTGGGTCTACTACCAATCGTGGGATGAGGGACTGACATGGGAAATCGTCGACATCTCCTATGCTGGATGTTGGTAACGAGCAGGCTGGTTTAAGCCGTAAAAGGAAAGGTAAGAGAAATGAAAAAATTTACTTCCAGGAAACTTGGTTTGGCTGTGATCGTGTTGATCATAGCTTCGGGAATTGCAATTTCGGCGTTCGCGCTTTCGCAGGGAAATCGGCTGGCTCCGCCAACGGCAAGTTCAAAGGATCCCCGCACGCTCCAGGAAAAAGCGAAACGCAATAACGGTAAGCTCGTTGCGAATCTGGATTTCAACAAGGGCGCGCAACAATCGAGCCTCGCGAACATGGTAGCGGCCAGCGAATCGATCGCCATCGTGACGACGGAGAAAAACGTCGGCAGGATGTCGGAAGACGGCAAAGTTGTCCGAACGTTCTATCGCGCGCGCGTCGAAGACGTGCTGAAGGGCCATGTCAAGACGGGTGGAAACATCAACGTCAGTCTTCCGGGCGGAAAGGTTGGCTTCCCGGGGGGTGGCACGGCCGAGGTGCTGACCCCGTGGTTCAAAAAGATGGTGAACAACAAACGCTATCTCTTGTTCCTCAGCGGCAAGCCGGCGAGTGACTCGTTCACTACGACCGGTGGGCCTCAGGGAGTATTTGAGATTACGGCTGACGGCAACGTGCTTAGTCATAGTGGATTGGCTAACGACGTGATGCGCCAGTATGGGGGGAAGAGCAGTCAGGCGTTGTTGAAGGAAATCAAAGACGCGATAGCGGCTGCGAAAAAATAACCAGCGCAAGTGTTTGGTGCGCTCTTCTAAATCCGCAGATTACACAGACTTGAAACAGTCTGTGTAATCTGCGGTTCAATACATCGAGAGTACGAGTTTCAAAGCAAAGGTGACGGACGTCCCGCTGTCGCGTTATGCTAACCGCATGGACCGGGATGAAGTACTGCGCGTGCTCCGCGCGTTTGAGGCGGCCGGACTCGAATACGTCCTCATCGGCGCAGCGGCGATGGGATTTCACGGCCTCGTCAGAGCCACTGAAGATCTTGATCTGTTCATCCGCGCGACGCCGGAAAATGTCGAGAAGTTGCGCACGGCGTTACGTGCTACGTATGAAGGAGACCCCCATATCAACGAGATCTCATCGACCGATCTGCTTGGCGAATATCCAGTGGTGCGTTACACCCCTCCCAGCGGTGATCTATATTTCGACGTTATGACACAGCTTGGTGAAATCGCGAGTTTTGAAACAGTCGAGGCTGAAGTCAAGGAACTGGACGGCACGCAAGTCAGGGTTGCGACCCCAGCGGCGCTATACCGGTTGAAGAAAGGAACTGTTCGCCCACAGGACCATGTGGACGCGGTAGCGCTACGTGAACGCTTCAACCTGAAGGATGAGAGTTGATATGCCGGTACAGAAATTCCGCTCGATCGAAGAAATGAACAAGGCGCCGGCCCCGGAGTCACGAGGGGCAGGGTCAGACTTCGAACGTTTTTTGCGTCACTGTGCCCGTTGGTGGGCCATCGCGCCTAAGTATTATCCACGCGGTGTGTTTAAGTTCCGCACTATTGAAGAAGCCCAAAAGGCCCGCGAGAAGCACGTGCCGCTGAAATAGGTATGATCTCGGTCCTTGGCCGCAGAGCGGCCACATGTTTATAGCCCGCGGCCCAATAAATCATTCGCTCCGTAGGAGCGATATGTGTGCTGACAAGGTAAACATGCGGCTCCCTCCGGAGCCGGGCTCTAACATTGCCGGAAATCTATAAACATTTGGTCCCTCCGGGACCGATAACGATTGTTTCGCCAACACGCTATTACCCACTACGCATCTATGGTGGGCTCACTGAAAAAGATTCGGTAACGCAATGCTTCGGTGCCGCCGAGTTGTGGTGGTTTCACAAATCGCTCGACGAGCACTCCGCCATTCGCTTCGATTACTCGCTGCGATGCGATGTTGGGAGGGTCGGTGGTTATTTCGACAAACTCCAGACCCTTAGCCTTTACATCGGGTAAAAGTAGTTTGAGCGCGAGAGTGGCATAACCTCGCCTGCGCTTCCATGGGACCACTGAATATCCGATATGGCCCAGGCAGTGTGGTGGAAGAGCGGTCGTGCCAGGCTGCCACCGGAAAGCAATCCTGCCGCAGAACTCGCCGTCCCATAGCCAGCGGTGATAACCCGGTAGACGAGGCACGATCGATCCGTCAGCGAGAGTTACCGGGCCTGCTTTTGCTTCCCGGTCCACCAGGCTTGCCACGAAAGCATCAGGGTCTTTCGCAATCCGCTCGAGTTCTTCGCGCGTGGCGACTTCGCCACGAGTGTCGTCTGACGACCAGCCGCGTTCGAGGGCTGAAACGTAGTCAGCAAGATATTCTCGATTGGGCCAAACGAGTTCCATTATCTCTTCTGGTTCTTCGGGACTGTCACAGTAACGCTTCTGGTTGCTGAGCCACCACTACCATCGGTGCAGGTGATCGTGATGGTATAAACGCGCCCTGATCCTTGCGCATCGCGCTCCGCTCGCCGGCGCACGCGAACAGTCTGGAGGGAATTTCGCTGGGCTTTGCGCGCGCTTATTTTACCACCTTGTGATGGCGGGTGAGGAAACGATTAGCAGGATCAATTGGCACACTCGCCTACCGACTCAGGTGTTTTATTTTAAGATTGAACAAAGAAAATATTGACAGCCGTAACACATGGGAGTAGAGTTCCGGCCCTGTTCCCGAAGTCCTTCGTTTTCGTTACAGAGTTCACCCGACACTGACACGTCAACGATTCCTTTTACACATAACAGCCAGCCCAGTTTTTTGCTTTGAGATCGATCCGTAACTCCCAAGATCTCAACTCGCGAATCTGATTTTCAGAAACTAGCCGACCTTTATAGCCCGCGCTCGTCAGTGAACCGTTGAGTAGGAGGTATAACCCATGGCACACTCGGGTTGGAGACCTATATTCGTTTTGGTCCTGCTGCTGGTTGCCGCTGGTCCAACTCAGGCCCAAATCGCTACTTACTCCCTGCATCGAGAAAACTCAACGGTCGTCAGCACTAACATGCAGCTCAAGACTGCCGGCCCGGATATGTCCGCGCTCACCCTGCAAACCATAGAACTGAGAAATCAGCCCGCAGGTGAATACGCAATCAAGTCTTTTGAGACGCAGACAAATGTCCCAAACGTCGCCGGTGTTATTCCTGCAGGCTCGTCGTTCTTACTCAGGTTGTACATGAATAAGACCGCCGAAGCCGGCGTTATGAGTCCGTTAGCCAGGATCTATAAGAACAGCACTTTGGGAACCCCGATTTGCAATGCCACCGGGTTTTCACTAACTACAGGACGCAGTCTTCATACTTTTCTTTGTTCCACCTCGTCAGCAATTACCTTTAGCGCGACAGATCGGTTTTTTGTGTGGGTGGGAGTAATGCTCACGACCGGACCAGGAAGCACGCGTGTAAAAGGCGAGCTTACTTTTGAAACAACCTGGGACTCGCGTATCAGCGTAACGCTGCCGACCCCCCAATCAAACATCGCAAACCTTTCTCCTGCAACCGGTTCCATCGGCTCCCCGGTCACCATCAATGGCTCCAACTTTGGAGCAATGCAAAACGTCAGCACCGTCACTTTCAACGGAGTTACTGCCACCCCCACTAGCTGGAGCGCCTCCAGCATCAACGTCGTGGTGCCCACGGGCGCTACGACTGGACCAGTAATAGTGACGGTTAATGGAGTGGCGAGTAATAGTGTCACTTTTACGACTACCTCCGGAAGTGTTACGGGCACGGTCACACGAGCCGGTGATGGCGTTCCAATCGGTGGCGCGTTAGTGGAGGCGTTGCAAAGCGGAATTGTCAGAGGATCAACCAACAGCCTCGGCGATGGCACGTATGCAATCGCAAACCTGGCCCCCGGCACGTATGACATTCGTGGTTCGGCAACTCAATATGCGACGCAAATAAATTCAGGAGTGGTCGTGGTCGCAGGCTCGGCGACGACGTCGAATCTCACGCTCTCTCCACCGGGAACAATTCTTGGTCGCGTGACTCGTGTTGACGGAGTTACTCCTGTCGTCGGTGCGATCGTTAAGGTCTTTCAAGGTGCAAACACTGTCGCCAAGGTAACTACAAATGGCGCCGGAGACTACACAGCCAACTCGGTTGCACCGGGAACTTACACGGTCCAGGCCTCTGCCTCGGGCTTTAATACCAGCGTCAGTCCCGGCGCTACCGTAACGGCAAACAACAACACCACGGTTAACTTCTCGCTGACCGATGCCGCTAATAACAATCCGGTCAGGTATGTGTATGACGATCTGGGACGAATCGCGGCTGTTATAGATCCGGCAGGAGATACGGCCCGGTACAGTTACGATTCCGTCGGCAACCTGCTCTCGATTACACGACAGAGCTCAACACTCGTTTCGATCATCGAATTCACACCGAAGATAGGACTAGCCGGCACAGTCGTCACAATTCACGGCACCGGTTTCAGTCCAACTCCCAGTGGAAACACGGTGACTTTCAATGGCACTGCGGCAGTTGTCTCCTCTTCATCGGAAACGCAGATCGTCACGACAGTCCCGGCCGGAGCGACGACGGGACTGATTTCCGTCACCACTTCGGCAGGGTCGGATTCCAGCGATGTTGCGTTCGTGGTCGGCACCAATGGACCAATCATCACCAGCTTCACTCCAAACATCGGCGTCGCTGGAGTCGCTCCAACTGCCGTCACCATCACCGGACAAAACTTTGAAACTGTTACGCATAACAACCGGGCGAGATTCAACGGCACTCTGGCTGCAATCACGGCTTCCACGGCTACTTCAATTTCGACGACTGTTCCGAGCGGCGCAACTTCGGGGCGTATCTCCGTCACAACACCACTCGGTAAGGGCGTTAGCGCGGATGATTTCTTCATACCACCTTCGCCTTACGTGGCGGCAGACGTCGAAATGACGTCGCGCATGGCGATTGGCGACACCAAACTAGTCACCATCAACACCGCGAACAAGATAGCTTTGGTCGTCTTTGACGGTGTTGCGGGTCAGCAGATCAGTTTGCAGATGACGGGCGTAACGATCAGCAGCAGCTCTGTCACGGTGTTCAATCCCAACGGGACCACTTTGGCCTCCTCGGGAAGTTTTGGAACCGGAGGAAGTTTCATCGATACAAAGACGCTCGGCGTTACCGGTACCTACACCATCATGGTGGATCCGGCGAGCACCAACACCGGCAGCATGACGCTCAATCTCTTCAACATCGTGAATGTCGCCGCAACGATCACTCCGGGTGGAACTACTCCGATCACGATCGTTACTCCGGGCCAGAATGGTGAAGTTACTTTCACCGGCGCTTCCGGACAACACGTTAGTTTGACTGTGAGCGGTGTCACCATACCAGGGACCACGACTTACACTGTGAAGAACCCCGACGGCAGCGCCTTAGCCTCGACAGGTTTTAGTACGAGCGGAGGTTTCCTCGAGATTCCGTATCTGCCGACCGCGGGGACATACACGATTTTTGTCGATCCCTCCGGCACCAGCACCGGGAATGTCTCACTGACACTCAACGATGCCACCGATGCTACGGACACGATCACGCCGGGAGGCGCCGCGGTTGTTCTAACCACAACTGTTCCGGGTCAGAATGCGAGGCTGACGTTCAGTGGAACTGCCGGACAGCGCATCGCCATCAACGCGAGCACAACCTTCAGCGTTTGCTGGACTCTGGCGCTCGTCAAACCTGATGGAACAAATCTTTCGAGCACCTTCACCTGCGGCAGCGGTCTATTCATCGATCCGCAACAACTGCCGGTTTCAGGTACCTACACGATCCTGCTCGATCCGTCCGGTACAGGAACGGGTCAGGTGACGGTTACTGCTTACGACGTCACTGACGTAACCGGCACTGTCGCCATTGATGGCCCACAGGTATCACAAACTACAACCGTTCCGGGCCAGACGGTACGACTGACCTTTAGCGGCACGAGCGGTGTGCGAGTCAGCGTCAACTCAACCTCGACGTTTACAACTTGCTGGACACTGGCAATCCTGAAACCGGATGCGACGCAGTTGTCGAGCACGTTCACCTGCGGCAGTTCTATCTTCGTCGATCCGATACTGCTTCCAACCACCGGAACGTACACGCCTTACCGGTGATCCGTCCGGAGCAGGAACGGGCCAGTTGAACGTTCAACTGTACAGCGTTACAGATACGACTCAGTCGATCACGATTGGCGGATCTTCAGTCGTATCGACTATCACCACGCCCGGGCAGGTTAACCGGTTGACGTTTAGCGGCACCGCCGCTCAGCGAGTGAGTGTAAACAGCGCCACGACGTTTACTACTTGCTGGACGATCCAAATCCTCAAACCGGATGCGACGCAGTTGTCGAGCACTTTCACCTGCGGCAGTTCTATCTTCGTCGATCCGTACAGCTTCCCACCACGGGTACGTACACGATTGTGCTTGACCCGTCCGGAACTGGAATCGGTCAGGGGACGACTAACCTCTACAACGTAGTCGACACGACCCAGGCGATCACGGTCGGTGGAGCCGCGGTCGTCTCGCCAACCAACACGCCGGGACAGATCGCACGGCTAACTTTCAGCGGCACGACGAGTCAACGAATCAGTGTGAAGAGCGACTCGACGATGAATAGCTGCTGGACGCTGCGAATCATGAAACCGGATGCGACACAGTTGGCGAGCACTTTCACGTGTGGCGACCGCCATCTTCATCGAGCCGCAGCAGCTTCCCGTCAACGGCACGTACACGATCGAGATCGACGCGTCGGGGGCAGGAACCGGTTCGACGACCACCAACGCTGTACAACGTCACGGACGTGAGCGGCTCGGTGACGATCAACGGGTCTGCTTTTGCTCTGACGACCACGGTGCCCGGTCAAAACGCAAACATCACGTTCAGCGGCACTTTGGGTCAGCTCGCTACCGTGCGAATCGTCAGGCAGCACATATCTCCTGTGTGACAGTAACGCTGCTGAAGCCTGATGGCACGAGTTTGACGTCTACTTTTACTTGCGGCGGAACCTTCAATCTTTCACAACAGACATTGCCGGTGACTGGAACCTACACGATCAAAGTCGATCCGAATAGTTCAAGCATCGGCAGCGCAAATGTCAGTGTGACGAACCCTTAGTTAGTTCAGGGCGCGGAGAAGAAATATGAAGCACCGGATTAATATCAGCCTTGCTTTGATTCTTAGCTGTGTGATGGCGGCAAGCTCCAGTCTTGTTTTTGCCTCGAGCTCCGGATCGCGAACGGCAATATCAGGAAAAATGGACCGGCTGCGTTTGCCGAAGCCTGAAAGACTGCGACTAAGCAAGCGTGTTCAAACAGCCGCGCCCGAAGGTCAAACAATCACGTTGTTATCTGACGGACGCCTGCTCGTAGTCGGAGGGATTGGCGCCGAAGGCGTGTTGTCTACCGCGGTGATCAACGATCCGATGACGGGCGAGAGAGTTCCATTACAAAACCTGGGTGAGGCTCGTGCATGGCATTCGGCGACGGTGTTGCCGGATGGGCGAGTGTTTATCTTTGGTGGAACTGGTGCGGGCGGACGAGCTTTAAGGAGTGTGGAGGTCTTCGATCCTGTCACTCAGTCGTTCACGCTTTTGCCCTCGGTTGGGTTAGCAGCCAGGGCTTTTCACAGCGCCACGTTACTGATGGACGGAAGGGTGTTGCTGGTTGGCGGTAACAGTGAAAATGGTAAGGCCGCGGTCAAAGTAGAAACGTGGGATTTCAAAACAAAAAGCGCCGCCGCATTGACTGCGCGTCTCAACGTCGCTCGGCAGAAACACAAAGCAAGCTTACTGGCGGACGGACGTGTTTTGATTGAAGCCGGAATCGACGAAGTTGGGAATTCAGGTTCGAGCCGTCGAGGCATTCAATCCGGAAACCAGGGAGTTTACCCTTGCTGGTCCAGTTCCCGAGATTAGTAACAGCGCTCCCTATCTCGTTGCTTCACTCCCCGCGAATGATGCGGTCGACGTGCCGGTTGACAGTCTCATCGCATTGCGATTTTCCAGACTCCTGACGCCGCAGACGGTCCATTCCGAAACGATCGTGTTGAATAGTTCGGAAGGGCGCACGTATGCGAAGGTCGTGGCAACGGAAAATGGCCGGTTGGTTTTTGTCTCCCCTCTCGAACCACTCGAGCCGAACACGTCGTACACGCTCACAATAGACCAGGCAGCGGACGGAGTTAACAGAGTAGTTCCAGCTACAGTAACGTTCACCACCGCGCAAGGTCCGCAGGATAAAGAAGCAGACCCATCACCCAATCAGCCGGATTGGGTTCCGGATCAGGACGCGTTGCGCGGCGATTGGACCAGCAAAAACCCGAAGTCTCCCTGGCAGGATCTTCCCAAACTGGAAGCGGAGGCTGGTGTCACAGCCCTGTCGGGACAAACGCTTACGTTGCGCGGTCAACCTCTCGCCAACGTGACATTGGAGATCAACGGCACAAAAACAGTGACTGATAACAGTGGCCGTTTTCTGCTCAAGTCTCTCACTGCCGGTCGTCATGTTTTAAAGATCGACGGCAGTACTGCGAGCCGTCCCGGCGGTACCTATGGGATCTTCAGAGCTGGTGTAGAAATCACTGCGGGCAGAACAAATCCTTTGGGTTACACCATCTGGCTGCCAAAACTCGACATGGCAAACGCCGTCACGATTTCGTCACCCACTACCACCGACATGTCGATCAAGACTTCACGTATTCCAGGTCTCGATCTGCGTTTGCCTGCGCAAACTCTCATTCGCGATCTCGACGGTGAACCGGTTACGCAGTTGAGCATCACTCCGATTCCGACTGATCGTCCGCCTTTTCCGCTGCCGGATGGGATCCACGTGCCGGTCTTTTTTACGATTCAACCTGGAGGCTCGCGCGATCATTCCGCCGCGTGCTCAACTGGTCTATCCAAACTTCACCAACGTCTGCCAGGCACTCGCATCGATTTCTGGAATTACGATCCGGAAGGGAAGGGATGGTACGTCTACGGGCAGGGAACGGTGACGCCGGATGGTTCGCAGATCATGCCTGATCCTGGCGTAGTGCTTTATGAGTTCAGCGGGACGATGGTGGCGACTCCGAGCCTTGCTCCTCCTGATGTCCCAAAGCCATGCAATCCAGGCCAGCGCAATGGGTGACCCTGTTGATACGCGCAACCGGTCTCTTCCTGTACACCAAAACTGATTTCATTATTCCGGACACTTTGCCGATAAAGTTCACTCGCACTTACCGGCAGCGGGATAACGTGGTGCGGCCTTTTGGAATCGGCAGAGCCACTCATACGAGATGTTCCTGGTTGGCGCGACCTGGCCGTACACCTTCGTTGATTTGATTCTGCCGGACGGCGGGCGCGTGCATTACGAGCGAGTGTCGCCGGGCACAAGTTTCAGCGACGCCGTGTATCGAGCACACCGGCGGCGGCTCGGAATTTTACAAGTCAAGAATCAGGTGGGTTGGCGGATGGGAGTTGAAACTCGCGAGACGGCACGATCTACAACTTTCCGGATGGTGAGAACCAGGTCGTTCCCAGAAAGGCCGCAGTAACGGCTATTCGTGATCGACACAATAACTTTTTAAGCCTGACTCGCAACATGGACGGTGATCTAACCCGCATCACGACTCCTAACGGCCGTTGGCTGGATCTCACTTACGACACTTCTCATCGCATCACTAAAGCAAAAGACAATATCGGCCGTGAGATCATTTACGCCTACGATGCCAGTGGACGTCTGCAGCAGGTCACAGAGCTGAATTTAGGTACGACCAAGTACACGTATGACACGTCAAACCGAATGCTGACCGTCGAAGATCCGCGCGGGATCGTTTACGTCACAAACCAATATGACGCCAGCGGTCGCGTCATGAAGCAAACCATGGCCGACGACACACCGGGTAACTCGACCGATAATCCGACCCATCAGTATTCATACGTTACCGATGGCTCCGGCAAAATAACTCAATCCGACTATACGGATCCGCGCGGCTTCGTACCCGAACTACATTTAATTCGGGCGGCTATCGTGGCGACCATCACGTACGGGTTTGGCACAGCGGAGCAGGCAACGATGACTTACGAGCGGCAAGCGGGTACCAACGTGCTTGCCAGCGTGCTCGATCCTCGTGGGCGAAGAACTGGCTACGTCTACGACCCGAGCGGCAACATTCTTAGCGTGACGCAGTTGCAAGGCACGTCTGACGCGATCACGACCACCTTCGAGTATGAGCCACTATTCAACAACATGACTCGCGTCACCGATCCCCTAGGCCGGCAACTGGTCCTATACCTATACTGCCCAGGGAGATCTGACCAAAGTTACGGATGGTGATGGCCGTAGCATTTCGAGGACTTACAACTCAGCGGGGCAGGTGAGTACCGTTACGGATCAGCTTCAACGAACCTTCCAGTTCACCTACGAAAATGGTGATCTCGTTATGGTGACAGATCCGCTGGGACGAACCGTCACTCGTTTCACAGATGGAGCAGGCCGGTTACTTGCCTTTACAAATCCGCTCGGGAAAACAACGCGATTTGAATATGACGTCTTCAATCAACTCACAAAAATACGCGACCCGCTCAATGGCGTAACCGAGTTCACGCGTGAACGTCAATGGCAACCTGACGCAGATCAAGGACGCGCGTAACAAGATCATTACCTACACCTACGACACCATGGACCGGCTGCTCACGCGCTCCGATGCATTGCAAGGTGTAACCAGTGTCGAACAATTCGAATACGATAAGAGCCGGTAACCTTACGAAATTCACAGATCGTCGCGGGAAGGTGACTGTTTATAATTACGACTCACTCGGGCGCAGAACCTTTGCGGGTTTCGGCGCTGTTGGTGGAACCTACGAGAGCACGATCAACTTCACGTACGACAATGGCAACCGGCTCCGGCAACTTACCGACTCACTCTCAGGCACCATCACTCTCGACCTTGACGAATTAGATGGTTTGACTTCGATCGTCACGCCGCAGGGAACGGTAACCTACACTAATGACGACATCGGAAGACGCGACGAGCATGTCCGTTCCCGGACAGTCCGCGATTGTCTACGACTATAACGATGCGGATCAGATCACCTCAATCACACAGGGATCGGCTGTCGTCAGTTTTGATTATGACGCTGCCAACCAACTCATCAGGATGACGCAGCCGGCTGGAGTTGTTACTGATTACGAATATGATGCTGCTTCGCGACTGGTTGGCGCTACTTACAAAAATGGATCGAACGTCCTGGGCGATCTCACATACGAGTACGATGCCGTAGGGCGCCGCACGAAGATTGGCGGCACTTTCGCCCGCACCAGCTTGCCGGCAACCCTGGCTTCAGCCACTTATGACGATGCGAATCGACTAACCCAGAAAGGCTCGGCTACATATAATTATGATGCCGAGGGTAACTTGACGAGTGACGGCGCCAATACTTACACGTGGGATGCCCGAAACCAACTCACTTCGATCAGTGGTCCGGGGTTGAGCGCCAGTTTCCAATATGACAGTTTCGGCAGACGAATCGGTAAAACAATCAACAGCGTTTCGACTTCCTACCTGTACGACGATCAGAACGTGGTCCAGGAGTTATCGGGGTCGACGCCAACCGCCAACATGCTGACGTATGGCTTGGATGAAGTGTTCACTCGCACGGACGGCGCGGGGACTTTCGGTTATCTCCTCGATGCACTCGGCTCAACAGTCGCCCTGGCTGATTCGAGTGGTGCAATACAAACCAGTTACACGTATGAGCCTTTTGGCAATACTACGACGTCGGGAACAAGTAGCAATTCGTCTCAGTTTACGGCGAGAGAGAATGATGCGACCGGCCTCTACTTCCACCGTGCCCGCTACTATTCTCCAACATTGCAACGCTTCATCAGTGAAGATCCGATCGGGATTGCAGGCGGAATCAATCAGTATGCTTACGTCAACAACGATCCGGTCAATCTCGTCGGATCCGGGTGGACTTTGGCCCACTCGCGTCCGTCATACCCATCAAAACTCGGCAGACCGGGTATTGCGTGATCGCATTTCGCCCTACGAACTCGAATTGTTGAAAGATGGCTTATACCACGCGGATGATCATGAAACCCAGGGCGTGGGAGATTCCTATAAACATGCCATGACGCCGGCAGGACAAAGTAAAACCGATGCGCGGAAGGATGCTAATGATTGGGTCAGAGACAATATAAATAAAGCTCGAAACTCCCGCTCAATCGAAGACTCGATGAAGTACCTTTCCAATGCAATGCATGCGATGCAGGATGCGACCTCGCCGGCCCACGTCAACTTCAGGAAGTACTACGGCGGCGATATGGAACTTTACCTGCACATCTTCCAGGAATTCTTTGACCCCAAGGAAGGCAGCAACCTGGATCGCGCGACGGATTTGGCTTACAAGTATTACACTGGGCAATTGCCGATGCCGAGGGATTTCTTCGATAACCTGTGCACCGATAACGGGACCGATCATTACTATCGGACTCATCCCCGTTAATCCCGGCAATCATGTAATTCTGTAAAAAGACTTTTCCGGCAAAGGCAACCAGGGTCATAATGCGAGGTGGGATGAAACGGTTGTTGTTTTCCTTACTCGTTGCTATTGGATCTGTTTTGGTCAACTGGTTAATTTTGGGAGACTCGTCTCCGTTGCACCAGTATTTTCTAAGGCAGGGATCCGGAATACAAGACTTCTGGTTAGTGCTGAATTTCATTCCAGTCTTGCTCGCCGCCGTGGTTAGTCGCAATCCCGGCGGTGGAGATGAACTGGTCTATGTAGTTTTGCTCTTCGTCCAGTGGTTTACGATTGCTTTGGTGGCGTCCTCTTTTCTTTTCAGAGTGTTTGCCAAAAGAGTATTCGTGAGTCGCTGACGTCTTGAGTGAGCTTCGCTACGGAGAATTCTCTGCATGACAAAATCCTCACTCGCTGTTGGTTTTATTTTCGCACTCGTATTGGCCGTCATTAGTTGTTCGGCTAACCCGCAAGGGACGGCAGGAACGCCGGCGGTGACCTCGCCGGATGTGCCCGCGAAGAATCGTAGTAACGAAAACGCGGCGCAACAGTCCGTCAAAGCTATCGTGCTGGAAAATGAAAGAAAAATCTGGGAGGGCTTCAAAGCAAGGAATGCGAATGCCGTAAGTGCACTGTTAGCCGATGACGTGCAGGTAGTCACTGTCGATGGCAGATTCGATAAAGCCGGGTTCCTGAAACTCATTCCGCAACTTCCCGAAATACCGAGCTACACAATAACGAACGCAAGCGTGATTTCACCGGCCAATGACGTCGCTATTCTCACGTACGACTCCACCTTCGTAACTAAAGAGCCGCGCCTCACGAACCATTCGTCGTTTCAAACAACGGTCTGGGTGAATCGAGGTGGTAACTGGGTCGCAGTGTTCAACCAGGAAACACCCAGATGATGCGCCGGCTCCTGCTCATTCTGCTTACTGGTCTGGCATCGTTGATTCCGGTTTATGCCTTCCAGAGTGGTTCACGACAGGGGACGACTCCGGCTCGAAAAACCTTACCCGTTCAAATTCCCGTCGGCATTAGTGAGTCTCGCTGGTTGCAACGAATTCCCAAAGACAATCCCCTCTCTTTGGAAAAGATCGCGTTGGGAAGAAGTCTCTATTTTGATAAACGACTCTCGATTGACGGCACGTTGAGTTGTGCCGGTTGTCACGATCCGGCACTCGCGTTCACGGATGCGAAGGTGGTGGCCGCAGGTGCACGTGATCGGCGAGGGACACGAAATGTTCCCACCATTCTCAATGCGGCCTTCAGTGAGATCTTTTTCTGGGATGGCCGCGTGCGTTCGCTCGAAGAGCAGGTCAAGCATCCACTCCTGAGTTCTTTTGAGATGGGTATGACCACCGAGAAGGAATTGATAGCGCGTCTTTCTTCGATTCCTGAATACCAAAGACAATTCAAACGGGTATTCAAATCGGATGGCCTCACGATCGATACGATTGCAAAGGCGATCGCTGCTTATGAACGAACGTTGCTCTCAGGCAATTCGCCTTTTGATCGTTTTATTATTGGAAAACAAACCGCAATAACAGATGCGCAGAAACGCGGCTGGGAGCTTTTCAAGGGAAAGGCCAAGTGCAGCGAGTGTCACACACACTCGCCGGAAAACCCTTTCTTCACGGATTTCAAATTTCACAATACCGGCGTGATTGCGGATGCACTTTTAGGCGAAGTAGTGAGAAGTTTCGCAAAGACATCAAAAGACGGCCAAGGAACTCTGTTGGCCCACTCCGACGGTTCTTCTGAACTCGGTCGTTTCGCTGTGACCCTTCAGCAGGTGGATATCGGCGCCTTCAAAACACCGACGCTGCGTGACCTTGAGCTAACTTCGCCATACATGCATGACGGCTCACTCAAGACGCTGATCGACGTGGTGCAGTTTTACAATAGAGGTGGTAACGCTAACAGATATTTAGACGAACGCATGCAGGCGCTTCAATTGAGCGATATTGAGGTTAATGACCTTGTTGAATTCCTGAGGGCATTGACGAGCGACGATGTGTTGCGACAATGTCAGACTACGACGCCTCAGACGCGCTCGGCAGTTCCGTTTTAGGGCAAGCACCCATCAACTGATACTTGTTAACACAACTGTGTCGCCGTGCGTCTGACAGTGAAGGATAACTCTATGAGTAAAAGAAACTTCTTATTCGTTTTTACTGTTGTTGCATTTCTTTCAAGTGCAACCTGGGGCCAGGTTCCCGACAAAGAGAAAGTTGTGGCCGGCGCTGACCGTGCGTTCGAGAAGTTTGCCAAGTCGTATGTCGCACCGGCGCCGGGCTGCGCGGCCACCGTGTCACTCAATGGAGATGTAGTCTTCGAAAAGGCGTTCGGACTTGCCGATCTCGAGCACAACGTTCCGAACACAACCCAAACTATTTTTGAGTCCGGCTCAGTTGCGAAGCAGTTCACTGCCGCGGCGCTCGTACTGCTGCAACAGGATGGAAAGCTAAGTCTCGACGATCCCGCCAGGAAATACGTTCCCGAACTTCCCGATTACGGTTCGCCGCTTACGATCAGGCATCTGTTGAATCACACTTCCGGTCTTCGCGACTGGGGCACAGTCATGGGCCTGACCGGAGCGGGTCGGGGCGATCGAGTCATCAATCAGGATCTCGCTCTTGACGTTATCATTCATCAGCGGGCGCTCGACTTCACGCCCGGTGCGGAATACTCGTATTCCAACAGTGGATACAATCTGGCGGCGATAATCGTCGAGCGCGTTTCGAAACAGAAGTTCCCAGCCTTCGTCGAAGAGCGGCTATTCAAACCGCTCGGCATGAAGAACAGTTCATGGAGAGACGACTACCAGCGCATTGTCCCCGGTCGCGCCCAGGCGTATTCGCGTCAGGGCAATGGACCATGGCGACTCAACATGCCTTTCATGAATGTTTATGGAAACGGCGGTATGCTCACGACGGTCGGCGACTGGATGAAATGGAACGCGATGCTTGATTCGCATTCGCTGGGCGCCTCGCTTGTAAGTGCCCTTGAAACTCCGGGAGTGCTGAATGACGGTAGAAAGATTTCGTACGCGCTTGGGCTCACTGTCAATAAGTACAAGGGCCTGAAGGATGTATCGCACGGCGGCGCGACTGCCGGCTATCAAACTTTTCTGGCGCGTTATCCTGACAACAAGGTTTCAGTTGGTGTCATGTGTAACGGCACTTCGCCGAGTGCCGGAGGGATTGCCACAGGCATAACGGATGAGATCTTCGGTCCATTTCCCGAAAGCGCGAAGACCGAAGCAGCCAGGGCTTCCGAGGAAGAGCTAAAGAAATTTGTCGGTATCTGGCGGAATGAAAAGACGCATGCTCCGGCTCGATTCGTTATTGAGAACGGTGTTTCGCGATGGAGCGGCGCGCGCGTTGTGCCAATGGGAGGCGGGCAGTTCGTTATCGGCAACAACCAATTGAAGTTTACCTTTGATAAGGACGGGAAGCCGATGTCTGCTGAAACCGTCGATTCCGATGGTGAGGTCAGACGCTACGTTCCCGAGCAGGAATGGAAGCCAACGCCGGCGGACCTTTCGTCATTAAAAGGAGATTGGTTTAGCGAAGAGGCTGGAGCGACATTCACTATCGCCGTCGACACTGACAAGGTATTCATCAAGCAGCGTCCGGCAATGAGTTTGCAGATGCAGCCAATATATAAGGACCATTTCACCGTGCAGGGCTACATACTCTGGTTCACACGCGACAAGGATGGAAAAGTTGATCGCCTGCACGTCGGGACCTCACGTATGCGCGACATGCCGTTCGTGCGTATGAAGTAGGTTTATCCGCAGCGGAAACGTCAGACTCCAAAGAGTAGTGCACAAACCCAAAGTAAACAGCCAGGGTGTTACCGTAGCGGCACTATTTACGGTAGCGCCCTCTTACCTCGCTGAAATAGACCGCCCCAAACAGGCATATATAGTAAAGGGAGTCATTTCCCTTAAGCGCGAGACTAGCCCCTGAAAGTTCAGAGCATTGGGGGCGCGGGGGTATTGCGGATGTAGGCGACATCCGTAGTACCCCTTTTTCTGCGTCTTAGTGGTGTAAAGTGCATAATTTTAAAAAATTGTTGACATCAGCTTAGCTGGTGATAAATTGTGCTTCCTCCCAAGGGCAATTGAATCGACCTCAAACCTCTCTGCCTAACTGTGAGGACAACTGAAATGGCACCTTCGTTCGCTTCACAAACAAGGAAAAAACTCAAAGACATTCTGGACGTGACGACCAACGTCGTGGTGGTGTTATTTGCCATCGTTGCGATAGGGGTGTTGGTGAAGAATTACTTCGCGCCGGGCGTAAAGAACAGCATCACTGTCGTGAAGGGGAGTGCCTTCCCGATGATCGCGGGAGTTGATTACAAGCAGGCGCCACGAACCCTGATCCTCGCACTCAACGTTGACTGCCGCTACTGCTCGAGAAGTGTGCCTTTCTACAACTCGTTGGCTGAAGCCCGGAAGGAAAATCCGGGTCAGTTCAACATCATCGCGGCATTCATTAATACGGACACAGAGCTAGTCAAGAGTTACGCAGAAGAGAAACAACTCTCGGTGCAAACAATTCCCGGCGTTGACCTGGACAAACTCGGCGTCAACATGACGCCCACCATCATCCTGGTCAACAGCGTGGGCAAGGTTCTCGACTCCTGGCGCGGGACGCTCCAATCCGACGGTGAACGCGAAATCTTTGACGCACTCGGTCTGCCCTACAAACCAACACCTGGTTCAACCTCTACAGCGGCCAACGTCAAAAAGACTGCGGACATTTTCGATGAGCAGAATGTGGCGTTCGCGCTCCGCCCCGAGGCCGGACCTCAGAATGATCCCGCACACTTCATCGAGGTGTTCAACGTGAATGGCCGTGGGGAGGTTTACCTCGTCTACGACAAGTACATGTACAAGTACGACGCGAACGGTAAACCGAAAGACGCACGTCCCCTCCCTCCCGACTTCAGGAGTCCGTTCTGTGTCGACGACGACGGCAACGTTTATGCAGCCAGCGGGCGTGGGCTGTCCATCTTCTCGCCGGAACTCGTCAAGGTGCGCAACGTCTCCCTCGGCGACCGCTTACCTCGCGAGGCGTTCACGCTGAAGCTGGCGCTCGACCGCAAGCGGGAATCGCTCTACATGCAGACGTATGCACCGGAGCCGCTCTCGCAGGTTCTCTACAGGCTCGATCTCAAGTCCCAGCAGATGGCGGAAGTCTATCGCTTGCCCAAGCCCGTTGCCTTCAACCCGACCTATACCCCAGGCGCATTCGATTTTGCGTTAGGTGAGCACTTCCTCTACATCTCTGACATCTACGACTACAAAGTTTACGTATACTCACTTGAGAACGGCTCGCTTTCCAGGACTCTTGCCAGACCTTACGAGCCACGTCATATCGAACAGGAGGACGGACGGCTCCATATCCGCAAAATGACAATTGGCGGATTGGGCCAGGGTGAAGGACTACGCAACTATCCCCCGATCTTCCACCTGAACTATACCGGGAAAGGCAACCTACTGGTTTGGACCAGTCAGCGCGACGCGAACGGTCGCCAGGTCGTTGACGTGTACGACGAGCAGTTGAAGAAGATCGGAACCGATCTAAAATTCATACACCCCGGCCGGAGCAACTTAATCTTTCTCAACCAGAAGGTTTACGTTCCTGACTATGGCTTCGGAGGGTCGGCCAGCGTCTACACAGGGTCGCCGCTGGAAATCCCTGCCGCGCCATTAACGCTGAAAGTGTTCGACGCCTTGCTCTAATGACTTAAACGAAGGAGGGAATAGACGATGAGGAGAATTTGGTGGATCGTCAGGATTGCGGTGATCGTGGCCGCCTCATACTGCATCTTCGCCCCGGCCGGATCAGACCCGTTGCGGAACGTCCAAGCCGAGGGCTGCGACACGAGCAACACCTGCGCGAGAAATAGTGAGAACAACTGCTACTGCACGATTGTCACTATCGGTGGGAAGGGCTGCACCGGCTGCTTCGTGAAGAACGGCAGCTCCGGCTGCGGTACATGCAGCGGGGGGGAGCCGATCCGAACTTGAGTTAATAATCGAGTCTTGTCAATACCGATCAAGCGAAAGCGGATTAGATTGTTATTAATCCTCGCGTTTCTGGCGCCGGCCGTGGCCGCACAACAGAAAGTTCGCGATAAGGCTGATGGCGGTGCGCGCCAGGCCAATATGGCCCAGCGCAAGGCTGAAGAGGCGCAGCGCAGGGCGCAGGCCGTCGATATTTTGAAAGGTGTTGTCGAGGGCGCCGCTGAGATTCGGGAACGTCGACGCGCCTGGTCGTCCTGACAGGCGCGCTTGATCTACTCTGGAAGCATGATAAGGCCTACACGCGCGCCAACTTCATAAAGTACGCCGCCGCTTTGTCGGATAGGTTTGCTTCGGATGCGACCGATAGGCGTGAGCGCTCCGAGATCAGAGCGTCGATGGGCATATCCTGAAAGCGTTCGCCCGTCACGACCCGCATGCCGCAGAACGACTGCTTGATAAATTCCAAAAACTGCTGGAAGAGGTGTTGAAGGGAAACTCAGTTTCGCCAGGAGAGCGATTGTCGCTTGCACAGGCGGGACTTGAGTCTGACACAGCGCAGTCGGCCGCGCTTGCCGCGAAGGTGCTTGAAGCCGGAGTGCCAGGATCATTTCCTTCATATTAAACGAATTGGAGCAGCGCGACTCCGCGGCTGCCGCTTCGCTCTTCCGCACTGCGCTTTCGATACTCGCGAGCGGGCGTGTTTATAACCCCACACATGTGACCGTGCTTTCGGCTTACGTATTCCGGGAATCCTACGTGTCCGTTCCGACGGCCACTGGGGGTCGCGAGGGCGCGCCATTAGAGTTCGGCATGTTTGCAAGCCCGCTGTCGCCACCAAGCAGGGAGTTGAACCGAGAGCTGGTGGGGGCGTACCTCTCTGCGACAGGCTCCTACTTGAACGCTGAGATTATCAGGCTCGAACAGGGTGGTGACCCGGACGCGATACACTTCGCTCTCTGCTTCTTCCTGGTTAAAAAGTTGCGGGGCTACGCGGATAAGCTGGGACTGGACCGCAGTCAACACTGGGTAGTGCTCGACGCAAAATATACCATCCTCTCAGAGCGGGCGAAGTTAAGCGGCCCCGCCTTGAGCGATTTGTCAATGGTGGCCCAAAGGATCGTTAAGGAAAACACAGTGTTCCGATTCGACGGCGGGGACGCTGCTTTTGCCGCCGCCGAGAAGGCCGCTGACCCGGCGGAGCGTGCGGAACTGCTGGCGACGGGTATACGCCAGCTAATCGATGAGGGCAAGTACGCCGAGGCCATACCGAAGATGGCCGACCTGCGAGATCAAAAGTTCACCGAGCAACTCAACACTTATCTTTCTTTCCGGATGGCCGAATCGTCACTCAAAAAGCTGGACTGGCATGGCTTCAACTCTCAGGTAAACCGCGTGTCCGACGCCCGCCTTCGCACATACCTGATCCTTTCGGCGGCGTTGGCTGCGACCGACGCCAGTAAGAAAGAGATATCTTATGAGTTTCTCGTTGCAGCCATGGCGTTGTTCCCAAAGATCGAAGATGCCGGCGCGCGGGCTGCGGCACTGGTCACGACAGCAGGAATACTGTATGCGGCGGATGCATCGTGGGGTGCGCAGATCCTGACCGAAGGTGTGAAGGCGATTAACCGCGCCGAAGGATACGACGGTGGTTTGTACGGCGTGACGCTCGAAGCGCCGAAGTATAAAGTGTGGCTCCCGATCCCCAGGTCTGACCTGAGCCACTCCTTTGAGCAGGCCGCAAAGCGCGACTGGCCGGGCTCGATCATCGCCGCGCAGGGCATCGATTCGAAGGCGCTAAGGTCGCAGGCTTACATCGCCGCCTGCCGCATCGTCCTTTAATACAGTTAAGACTTTGAGCGCAAAGCAACTCCCGCGCTCCTCAAAGAGAAGAGCGCGGGAGTCTTCGCTAGACGCGAAACCGAGCGTTAACTCGGTGAGACCGGCCCGCTGAACGCGGCCCCGGCAGCCTGATTGTTTCCGTACGAAAGAACAGTTCCGCTGAACAGCGTTGTGTTGTACATCGCAGTTGTGTTCGACACGCGGATCGTGCTGTTCACCGACGACACGAAACCAGTGCCGTTGTCTGTAATGACACAGTGGTTGACTGCGACCTCGGTTTGGGCGCCGCCGTCATTGTCCTCGGCAAATATTCCACCGCTGCTATTCCCACTGAATACCGAATCGTAGATCGTAACTTTATTGTTGGTTGAAAAAGCTCCGCCATTGGCGCAGTTAAATACCTTGACATTACTGATTACCACTTTCAGGGTGGCGGCGCCCGCCGCCGGTGAGGTGCCGATACCCGCTCCCGACATGTTCCTGATGATGGTGTTCGAGACGCTTAACAGGCCGCCTCCGGAACGCGCATCGCGAATGCCATTGCCGGGGCTGCCGAAGTTGCCATCAATGCGGCAGTCTTCGACGAATACTTCAGTGCCCGTGACGCCGGCGCCACCGGTAATGCTTATCCCGCGCAAGCCCGTGTCGACACCGGAAAAATTGATGTTTCGGAGTCGCACTGACTTCCTTGTGTCGCCGGCGGCGAAGCTGTCGAAATTAATGGAGACTCCATTGGTCGCAGGATTGGTAACTCCGGCGAAGACCTCGTGGCAGTCAATCTGGATTGACTTGGTAATAGTCACTGCGCCGAAAGCACCGGGATCGAGACAGTTGATTTCGCCATTCATCGCGGTCTTATTGATTGCTCCCGCGAAAGTTTTGCAGGGCGCAGTGCGGCTGCACGGGTTCAGGTCGTCTCCGACTCCTGACACCCACGTCCTGCTCTGCGCCTGAGCGCTGGAAAATGCGAATAAGCCAAAAGCCATCATTGCCAGTACCGTTAATGTGAATCGTGATTTATACATTTTCGAAATGCTCCTTTTATAGATCTGAAGTTAAGAGTCTGCGCAGGTCGTTTCCGACCTAACGTGGAAACGAGTGCTAGGTCTTTAAGACAGACCCGCTAAACGCAGTTCCTCCAGTCTGATTGTTCCCGTATGACAGCACAGTTCCGGTAGCCAGCGCTGTGGTGTTATTCATTGCAGTAGTGTTAGACACACGAATGGTGCTGTTGGTGGAAGCCTGGAAGCCGGTGCCATTCTTCGATACGACGCAATGCTCAACGGCGACTTGGGTTGCAGTGACGCCACCGTCCAGATCTTCGGAAAAGATTCCCGTCGTGTTACCCGTGATTACTGAATCCGAAATTGTGGCCCTCGTATTAGTAGAAAGGGAAACGCCGGTAGCACAATTGAGAATTTGCACCTGGTTGAGCACGACTTTAGTAGTGCCTGAGAGAAAACTCTTGGTTACGCTGATGCCGGCGCCCAGCATGTTTCTGATGGTTGTGTTTGAAACGCTCAGCAAGCCGCCACCATTGCGGGAGTCGCGGATGCCATTGCCGGTACCGCCGAAGCTGCCGTCCATCATGCAATCCTCGACATAGACCTCGCCGTTAACCGCGAGTGTGCTTCCGTTGATGCTAACGCCGCGCGCGCCTGTATCGGCGCCACTGAAATTGAGGTTGCGGAGGCGCACAGTTCTCCTCGTGTCAGTTTCGGCGAAACTATCGAAGTTAATATTGCACACCGTTCCCGCCACCGGAGTGGAGGACCCCGGCGTATCTCTCATGGCAATCAATCTGGATTGACTTGGTGATAGTGACACCGCCGAAGCCGCCTGGATCGAGGCAGTTGATTTCGCCATTGGTGGCCGTTTTCGAGATTGCGCCGGCGAAGGTCTTACATGGGGCAGTGCGGCTGCACGGGTTGGTGTCGTCGCCGACTCCGGATACCCAGGTCCGATTCGCCTGAGCCTGGGCAGCTGAAGCAAAAGCGACAGCGAAACAAACCATTACCAACAGCTTGATAATGGACTCACGGGTTACCATTTTGCGTTTCTCCTTGTGGTCCAATTGGATAGTGTTAGGTGTGTAGTCGTCCAGGATGTTCCTGTACGACTGCGATTCGCCGGGGACCGAGGCAAATGCAAATCGAAGCGCGGGAATTACTATGTCATTTTTGATCCTATGTCAACATTTTGTCTTAGTATCTTTGAAATCCTCCATCATCCACCTTCGGATCGTTCTCAGACGCTCGTGCTGTTCGGAATATTCTCCGGCAGAAAATACGGATACTCCAACAAACCCGCGTTCTCTGCGCGCTCTTTATTCCTCGCCGTAATCGTGTCGTGCACTTGCGTGGTCAATTGCTGGTAATACTTTTTGACGATCACGTCCGAGCCATCGGTGGCGTTTAAGTCGTAGTTGAGCAGTTGATCGTAATGATACCCGGCGAGGGTATAACTGGTCTTCACCTGGATCTCGGTTTTATCCTTTTGCGGCAGCATCTTCAGGATAGCTGCTTCGTCTACATTTCCCTGAACTGGCGGAGCGTAGGTGGACCCGGGCGCATTCGGGATAAACGCCGTGTACTCAACCTGCGGAAAATTGACTGCCGCATGTTGTGGTCCGGCGGTCCAGATGATTCTTCGAACAATATCCGCAAGCTGCTGGCGGTTCGCGATCTGTTTAGGAAAGTTGGGCACTGCGCCTGCTCCATTATCCGATGCACCACCTAACTCGGCGGCCCAGCTTTGTAATTCATAGTCGTTGATGATGTCGTCATCGTTGCAATAGTAGAGGTCCAGATACTCCGTGATGTACTGGCCCAGCAGATTCCAGATCAGCAGCCCGTCATCACGATAAGGATAGTAGGGCAGCGCAGCAGTGTTATCGACTCCACGCTTTGCAAGGCTTTGCGGGAAGTCCATGTCGTCAAAGGTCCAGGTCTTGTACGCGTTTTGAATCAGCTCGAGCGAACCGTCGAGACCGCCCTCGAGTATCTGCTGGACGATGCCCGTACTGTTAATCAGCGTCAACACGCCGAGCTCGTTGATCACAAGCAACGCGACGAAGTGTTTGTTGAGCAAAATGTTCAGCGGATGCTGGTTGGCCAGACGACGGTACGTAGCCAGGGCGAAAGCCGATTCGATCAAATGTGTGTGCGTGAGGTGATTGACGACTTGATTGATATTGAGGTCGGCGCTTTGCACAAACATCTTGGCCATCAGCCATTGATACTTATTGCCGGGTTGTGTTGCCTGCGACGCCAGAAAAACAGGACTCTGAGGGTCTTGACCAAGTTGGATGGCTACCGGTTGAAGACCGGAGAAATCGGCCGTCTGTAGGTACAAAGCAATCGGCGCCATCAATTTAGAACCGGCTTGCCAGCCTGGGGCCGTTGCACCGGCCGTGACCGCCGCGAGCGGCGCATAGTCCGTAACATAGATTCGATTCTGTGCGATTGCCTGTTGAATAGTAGCGTCAGGGCCGAGGAAGTGCTTGATAGCCTCGTCGTTGATTTGGGGTGAAAGCTTCGCCGAGAGCGTGGTCCAGTTGACGCCGTTTGGTCCATCGTTTGTCACCAAACTGATTGCCATTGGGTTGAGTCCGCCAAGACGCTGAGAACCAAAAACTTTATCGTCCTGCCAGTTTTGGACTATGTCGGGAGTCGGAAAGAATGTGAAGACTTTGCCGTAATCAGCGAGGCTGGTGAAGTTTTCCTGTCCGAAGGTTTCGGCCTTCCAAATTTCCAGGTCCAGGAAGATCTTCGCCTGGTTGATACCTTGTCCTTCCACCCAGTCAAGCAACCCCAAGGCTTGCACGGCTGCGGCTTTTGCGGCCGCCATCGGCATTGGCAGACCGGACGCTGTGCTGTAGTCATAAATCTCACGAGATGCGGCCAGTTGAAATTCACGCTCTCCTTGCTCAAAACCGTGGTCTTTTTGAGGGAGCGAGGGTGCAAAAAAAGACCCTTGACTTTGGACCATATTAAACTCCTTACGAGATTGATTTGAAAATTGAGAAGTGAGCCCACTGGGGGTGCCCAGTGGAAAACGCGTCTTCGAGGAATCGAGTTAGAGCGTAGGCAGAGTATTACGGTAGTTTGATAGCCGTCAAGCTTTTCAAAACTACTGTGACCATCATCCGTAAGGATTGGTCAAGATGGCTCCTGTCGTGTTATCAGTTGACGCAAACAATCCTTAACTCAGGAGCAAGGAAAAGAATGGAACGCAAAGTAGCAAGTGATTACCCGCAGGAGTTATTGGACCTCTTTCACGAATACCAGCACGGCGACATAAGCCGCCGCGCTTTCCTCGACGGCGCCGCCAAATTTGCCGTCGGCGGTCTTACTGTCGCGGCTATCTTCGAGAGTCTGACGCCCAACTATGCATGGGCGCAGCAGGTTCCGCCTGACGACAAACGCATCAAGGTCGGCTACGAGACCGTGCAGTCGCCCGAAGGGAACGGCTCGATTAAAGGTTATCTCGCGCGGCCGTCAAAAAATGGGAAGCTGCCGGTTGTGCTCGTCATTCATGAGAACCGTGGCCTTAACCCTTACATCGAAGATGTCGCGCGCCGACTTGCGCTCGCCAACTTCGTCGCGTTCGCACCCGACGGTTTAACTTCCGTGGGCGGCTATCCGGGCAGCGACGAGAAAGGCGCCGAAGCCTTCCGCAAGGTCGACGGAAAAAAGATGACCGAAGATTTCGTTGCGGCGGCGAAGTGGCTCAAAACGCGTCCTGATTCCAGCCGCAAACTGGGCGCGGTCGGTTTTTGTTTCGGCGGCGGGATGGTAAGCCAACTGGCAGTGCGGCTGGGCCCTGACTTGAATGCCGGAGTTTCATTCTACGGACGCCAGGCGGGCGTCGACGATGTTCCGAAGATTTCCGCGCCGCTCTTGCTTCAGTACGCGGGCAACGACCAGCGGATCAACGAAGGCATCGCCGCGTATGAGGCAGCGCTCAAGGCCAACAACAAGGTGTATCAGGTTCACATGTACGAAGGAAAACAGCACGGCTTCCACAACGACACGACACCGCGTTACGACGAAGAAGCCGCGAAACTCGCGTGGACACGCACGCTCGAGTTCTTTAACAAACACCTTCGATAAAAGCCGGCCACAAAGAAGCACATACTGAAATGGTCAATCATTTGTGCTTTATGTGCTTCTTTGTGGCGCACTTCTGTGGCTGATTAGTTTTTCCAACTGCTCGCGGCGGCTGCGGCTGAGCCGGAGTTGTCGACCATCTTCGAGCACGACGGTGTAATCGCCGTTGAAGTGTGGATGCATTTCCTTGATGCGGTTGAGATTTACGATGACGGAGCGATGGATCCGCACAAACGTCGACGGATCGAGCCGTCCCTCGAGGTCATGCATTTTCTCGCGCAGCAGATGCGCCTTGCGTCCGACATGTAACTTCGCATAATTACCGTCCGCTTCGATGAAGTCGATTTCGTCAACCTTCAACAGCACCACGCGCCCTGACATTTTGATCATCAACCGCTTCAGGTAGTTTTCCTGCTGTCTCGGCTCCTTTCGCTCGTTTTCACGTTCTTCGAGAAGCGCAAGCAGTTGCGTGCTTAAGTTGTTGATCTCGCGCGACTGGATCTGCGACTTCGCCCGCTCGAGTGCTTGCGCAAAACGCTCGTCGTCAAAAGGCTTTAACAAGTAGTCAAGCGCATGCACGTCAAAAGCTTTCAGCGCATACTGGTCGAACGCCGTAACGAAGATGATCGCGTGAATTTGTTCCGGACCAACACGCGCGAGCACATCGAAGCCATCCATCGCCGGCATCTGTATGTCGAGAAAGATCAGGTCAGGCGAAAGGGTGTTGATTGCTTTGACTGCCTCGCGACCGTTGCGACACTCCTCGAGAATTTCGATCTGGGGATCTTTCTCGAGCAGCAGACGCAGGTTGCGACGCGCGAGTGGCTCGTCGTCGACAATCAGAGTCCTGATCTTTTTTGACATCTAAGACGAAGTCCTCAACGGCATTACGATAACCACTTCAACCCCTCCGCCATTTCGGTTTTTGATATCAAACCGATGGTCTTCGTTATAGAGTTGTTGCAGACGCGCGGCAGTATTGGCCAAACCGATTCCGGCGCCACTCTGCAATTGCCAATCATCCGGTAAGCCGGCGCCGTTGTCGTAAACAATCAACCGTAAACGATCGCCTTCAATCGCGGAACTGATACCGACGACGCCTGAGTCAGCCCTGCCGCCGATGCCGTGTCGGAGGGCGTTTTCCGTGAGCGGTTGCAGGATCAGGTTTGGGACCATTGCCCGCGTAGTCGCCGGATCGATATCGAATTGGATTTGGAGCCGGTCGGAAAATCTCATCTCCTGAATACCCAGGTACAGCTTAATGAAGTTGATCTCTTCTCTCAATTCAACTTCCTGCCGCGCCGAATGTTCGAGTGCGTGGCGCAACAGGTCGCTTAATCCGACGAGCATCCTGACCGCCGCATTGTTCTTGTTATCGCGAACCAGACCGACGATGCCGTTGAGTGTGTTGAAGAGAAAGTGTGGATGCAACTGCATGCGCAACGCGTCCAGTTGGGCCTGCGCCAGTTGTGCTTCGAGTCGCGTAGCCAAAACCTCGCGCTCACGGTACTTGCGATAGTACTCGAGCGCGTAACAGATTCCGATCACGCCGGCACAGACCAGCAGATCGGTACCGAGGGCTCCCTGCGCGCGGGAAATGAAGCGAGGCCAGAACGCTTTCGGGCTCGAACCCATGTTGTTGAAGGGGTTGATGGCTAAGGTGATAACCGTGGCTGCCGCACTGTGAATGATCGACACCAACAGAAAAACAGGCAGGTGGACCAGTATGTTTCGCTTCCAAAACTCGCCAATGAGCGAGTATTTGCGCGCGAGCCAAATCATGAACGGCATCAACGGCGCCCACGCCAGCCACATGAGAATGCCCCATGAAAAGATGCGCCATGCGGCATGGCCCATTTTTTCGGCCCGCGCCTCGAGATAGAACGGGCCGGCGTAGATCATCCCCAGGAGTGCCCAAACGGAAATGATCGCAAGCCATGTGGCGGCTCGTCTGCTCTGCTGCGGGTGTATCAGTTCCACAAGAGCATTCTATTCATGGTTTGTGGGATTGGGCAGCGCTACAAACATTAACTTCACACAATCCAGCCTTTGCTCTGGTATTCCATGTACGTCGCGGTTGTCTCGGCCACCGTGCGGCCAAAGTACCTATCCACCACGCGCAGCGCGAGATCTATTCCCGAAGATAAACCACCGGCGGTAGAGATCTTCTCCTCTTCGACAAACCGCAAACCGCGTTTGACCTTTACGTCAGGAAAGGCTTTCGCAAATTGATCGAAAAAGTCGTGATGTGTCGTGGCCGACTTGCCGGACAGAAGACCAGCCTTGCCGAGTTGAAAAGCGCCCGTGCAGACAGACATTACCACGTCAGTGGAACCGGCCATTTTGCGAAGCCAGGCGTGGAGTGCTTCCGAGCCTCTCTGGGCCGGAACGACGACGACTTTGGGTTGTGGCGCGGAATCGAATGTGTAATCGGGAACGAGCTTGAGCCCGCCGGAGCCTGTCAGTGGTTCAGTCTTGTCAGACACGGTGAACAACTGAAACGGCATTTGCTCGTCATGATCTTTGCCGCGACCTGGAATCATGACGTCCTGGAAGACCTCCCACGGGCCGGCGAAGTCGATCACGGTAACTCCTTCCGAGATAGCAAAGGCGACCGGAATTTTTCCTTTAGAAGGCGGCGTGAGCCTGTCGGCCGCGGCCGCAAAAGACTTTACGGTAAGCACGTTTGAAAGGGACCCGGTGGCTACAACTGCTCCAAAACCGGCGCTACGGTTAATAAATTCTCTTCTTTTCATTTTGCTTCCTCCATTTCGCTGACGAGTTGGCGGACAGTCTAACGCCGGCTGCCGGGTTGAGGTTTTACATTGCCGCAGGCTGTTTGAAAGGAGACGTAAACCGCCGCCCTGGTGTGATGAACCGCAACCGGACCAAAGGGGTAGGGTAATAGAGTGTTGCTGAGAACTGGCTCCCGGGATCAGATGAATCCTGGTCCCCGAAGGACCAAATGTTTATAGCTCTCATGAATTACCGCTTTGCGGGCTCCAGAGGAGTCCCATGTTTGGACGCGCCATATCGCGCTCCGCTGGAACGCGTATCTTTTTAATTGTCAAGCTATAAACATTTGGCCGCGCTGCGGCCAAGCGGCAGTAAGCAACACACTGTTGCCCTATGCGCAAAAGAGCTGACAAAGCACAATGCATTTGGTGGTATAACGGAGGAGGCCGATCCACGAGGATCCGATCCTGCGTGGCCGCTGCGTTGTATGTCGAAGCCCATCATTCTTATTCTCGAATTTGCTTTTGTACTCACGTTATTGTCGTGTCAGAACGTTGCCCAAACCAGGGTCACGTCCTCGGCGCCCCCCACGAAACTACATTTCCCTCGGCACTGGCTCGGCGAAAGGGAATTGCCTTATTTCATCGAGCAGATAGAAGTCAGGAAGCGACCGACCTCATCCGGCGATGAGTTTTTCTTCGCCGCACTGCCTGATGGCGACTACGACCACCAGCATGAGACTGACCCGCAAAGGTCGAAACCTCGATACGGCGTAAATATGTTTGCGGTGAGTTTTTCAGACGGTCTACGAGTGCGAACCGCTACGCAACAGGAGTGGGAAGACGGATCGCGCCTTGCGACCAAACCTCGTCTTGTTTTTTCAAAAGGCCAGGACAAATCTTCAGGAGAGATTGAGTACAGGCATAAGCGTTACGCCAAAGTAGGAAAATACTGGGGGACAGGACACCTCTCGCCGAGCGGCAGGTGGCTGGCTGTTTTCAGTTATAACGGTGAGGATCCGCCGCCCAGCTTCTTTCATTTTCTGGGTGGAGGCAGCCCGCCGAAAGGCGATATCTTCTGGCAGATTTACGACACGGTAACGGGCCGGAAAGTTTTCGAATGGGAAGCGAGAAACGTCAAACAACCTACCTCTTTCTATCATCCTCTCGTCTGGCTGGAGGATCGTTACTTCCTGTTTCCCAAGGATCGCGAAGCACAAAACTTCGTCGTCGTCAGCTTGCCCCCGGTTACGCCGGAAGTTAATCCCGTGATGGTCCAATTCCCGTCACGAAGAGATGCTGCAGGCCGGCCGTTGCCTGCCGGCAATCGCCACGAAGTCTGGATACCACTCATTCCTTTGAGTAAAGAGCAGGCGGCAAAGCTTACCGCGCGCGGCGAGCTTGAGATTTCCGAAGTCCGCTTATTGCCCGAGCCGTTTCCCGGGCAGCTTCTATTTGCGATCAAGGAAGACACCGAAAACCGCAGAGTCGATCGTGGTCCACAGCGCGATGGCCCAAGCGAGTATCACCTTCGTGTTATCGGCACTTACTACTACGCCCTGACGCCGGACAACCCAACACAAGTTCGATTTGCCACAAAGGAAGAATGGGACCGCGGTCGCAGTGTCAGATCGAATCGCTCGAAGATCGTGGAGACGGCCCCGGAAGAGGCCGTCAGGGGTTTTCTTCCGCCTCATCGTCAATTTACAAAGACCGGCACGTCGTGGGGGACTCCGCCCGCGTTGAGTGCGGGCGAATGGATCGCGGTTTTTAGTTATTCAGAGGGTCGACCGGCAGGAAAGATGTTCATTGACGTTTATGATGAACGCCTGGGCCATAAACTGTTATCGACAACCCTGCCGTATACAGTTTCTCCTAACGACTTGTTCAAGGGCGCGTTGTGGATCGAAGGCGGTTACGTTCTATTGCCACTCGACGCCGCGCGGGAATCTTTCGCCTTTTGGCAACTGCCGTAAAGAACAGCCACCACAAGATTCACAAAAGTTGAATCCTTTAGTTCTCAGTCGTTTGTGCTTTTTGTGCTTTCTTGTGGCTTTGCGGTCTCGATGTAGAAGTTGCGATTGACCTCGAAGGTTTTAATCTCTTCCGGGAAATGGAAGGTCTGCTTTACTTCGCCGGGCGTTAGTTTAACTTCCTTGCCATTGATGTTTACGCGTACTGGCATCGTGAACCCTTTAACCACTCTTTCATAGTTAAACGACACGGTCTTTCCGTTTACGCTGTATCGCAAGAGCGGAATGTTTGTCGTCCGCAGGTACTGGTCAAACACCTTGCCGAGATCCATACCGGCATTCTTCGAGATATACGATTCGATCTGTTCCGTCGTAACCGTCTGATGCCGGAAATCCGCGTTGAGCCCACGCATGATCGAGAGCCACTTCCGGTCGTCGTCGATAAGGTGACGAATGGTGTGGAGCATGTTTCCGCCTTTGGGATACATGTCTCCCGATCCCTGTCGATTTGATCCATAAACGCCGATAATGGTTCTGTCGTTTGCGATGCCGCGACGAGTGCCGACGACGTAATCTTCCGCGTCTTTTTTGCCGAAGTGGTATTCGACAAAAAGGTTCTCCGCGTAATTCGCAAAACCTTCGTGAATCCACATGTCGGCAGCGTCTTTCATCGAAATGTTGTTGCCGAACCACTCGTGCGCCGATTCGTGAACGATGATGAAGTCAAACTTAAAGCCCACGCCGCAGCCGCATGGATCGCGTTGCAAATATCCATTCCTGAACCAGTTGCCATAAGTAACCGAGCTCTGGTGCTCCATGCCCGGATACGAAACCGTCACCAGCTTGTAGCTGTCTTCATAAAAAGGATACTTTCCGAACCAGTGTTCGAAGGCCTCGATGGTGCGGGCAACTTCCTTAAATTGCCTCAGCGCCGGCTCTTTCTGATGAGGCAGGACCCAGTAGTCCACGTCGAGCACGCCGCCTTTGCCTTTATATTTCTCGGAAAAGTTTATGTAGTTGCCGATGTTAACGTTGACACCGTAGTTATTGATTGGGTTCAGGACTTCCCAGTGATACGTCTTGGTCTTACGGGCGACATCATGGTCCGTCTTCTTCAAGCGACCATTTGAAACAGCAACCAGGCGCTCCGGCACCGTTACACTCGTTTGCATTCCGCGGTCGGGTTCGTCAGAGCCGTGATCCTTATTGGGCCACCAGATACTCGCTCCGATTCCCTGGCAAGTGGTAACGATAAAGTGCTCTCCGAGATCGTCTCTTCCCCACGTTATGCCACCAACCCACGGCGGATTCTTACTTGCGACCGGAACGCCCTCGTAAAACACTTCAACCTTATCTTCCATGCCGGTGGGAAGTTCCTTTTCGAACATCACCCAATAGACGTTTCCTTCGCGTTCAAATTTGAGCTGCGAGTTGCCGTGAGTAATTTTTGTAACCGCCAGGGGCGGCTGCAAATCGATCTGCATCTTGTTTCCGGGTTTTAGAGCCTTGAAAGTTATCGTGTTAGATCCGCGCAGACGTTTAGTTTCGGGCAGGAACTCCACTTTCAGGTGGTAATGCATGAGGTCCCACCATTCACGTTCCGGCGTCACCGATCCTCTGAGCATTTCCTGACGAGTGATATTTTGGGTTTGGGCAAAAAGATAACTCGTCCCGATTAGTATCTGAAAAATCACCAGGAATATTTTCATTCTATGCATAGTCATCAACACTCTTAGAAGCAAGCCACAAAGAGGCACAAAAAAGCACAAACGAACTGATTAAAACATTTGTGATTTATGTGCCTCTTTGTGGCCAAACTTATCGTGCGGGGCTTCGCAGAATTTCCGCGAGGGCCTGCAGGCGAGTGGCATCAGCTCCACTCTTGCCCGCCGCGCTTTGGTCCACTGACGACGCGAGATTCTTGAGTTTTGCCAGTTCTGCTTCACTCAGCCGGGAACGCTCGGCGCTCTGAATCGCTTGCCGCAACTCTGCAATTCGATCTGCCGCCAGACCTTGCGAGCGCTCCAGTTGGTCGAGGTAAGCCTTCGCGATCACCAACTGCCGCGGCCACTCGATCCGCTGCTGGTTCTGCACATTCAACTCAGTCATGCGAACTGTTTTGGCCGCGTCGATCTCGTTCTGCGTAAGAAACTTCGTCGGCGTCAGTTCAAACACGTCCAAACCGCGCGCGATTTCGGATGCGTAGATGCGGCCGTTGTACCAGTAGGCCGACCATGCGCCACCGAGCATGAGCATGTTTGGAAGAATCGGACCTCGATCGAAATAAGCAATCTCGACGGGTTTCTCCGCATCGGTGAAGTCCAGCACTGAGATGCCGCCCTGGTACCAGGCCTGTACCGCGATGTCGCGGCCAGGAACTGGAACAAGCGAACCGTTGTGGGCCACGCAGTTTTCGCTGTCACCCTGAGCAGCAGGCAACTTGTAATAGCTCGCGAATTTTAGTTTGTTGTCCTGCAGCCGGAAGATTGCATTAGCGCCCCACTTGGTCGGATCAGTCGCGCGGCAGCGCGCGGCGAGCCCCCCGCCCCACTCATCGGTGAACATAACTTTCTTCCCGTCATTCGAAAATGAAGCAGAGTGCCAGTAGGCATAATTCGGATCGTTAACCGCGTCAATGCGCTTTGGGTTTACCGGATCTTTAATGTCGAGCACGATTCCATTTCCATCGCAGGCGCCCGCCGCGAGCCCGAGCTCCGAGTAGACGGTAAGGTCGTGGCACTGATTGGTCTCCCTCGGTTTTTCTGGTTCCTTCTTGCCATGAGCAAGACCGTTATGAATCAAACCGCTGCTGAGACTGTTTATAGCGCCGCTCTGCGGATCCATAAACAATCGAGGGCTCGAAACAATCTGCGCATCCTGCGGCTTTGCGAGCGGCACTTTGATCACGTCAATACGAAACAGCGCTGTGTTGGGATCCTTGTCGGGCTTCTTCTCCCCCGAACATCCGGCCAGCTCTTCCGCTTGACGTACAAAGGACGTCCCCGACACGTAGATGTAGACGTTGTTTTTGTCATTGGGATCGACTACGAGCGTATGTGTATGCGAGCCGCGGCACGTTTGAATGGCCGCCACTTGCTGCGGCTTGCGGATGTCGCTGATGTCGAAGATTCTCACACCGCGGAAACGTTCCTTCTGCGCGGGCGGTGGAGGCCGATCATCCTCATTGTCGTCTTTGGCCTCTGCTCCGTTAGGCTTCGAAGGCGGCGACGGAGGCGGCGGAAATCCCTGGGTCCCGCAATCCAGCCTGCCGTTAGGCATCTCCACCGACATAAAGAGAAGATTTTTGTAGACGGACGGATCGCCTTGCCCGCCGGGGCAGACCATCGTAGTCACCAGGCTGGGCTTTGCCGGGTTCGATATGTCATAGATGCTGATGCCGTAAAAATTTCCCATGAACAGGTAATTGCCCTGGAACGCAAAGTCGGAATTTGCAAACGCGAGCTGCGCTGCGACTAACTGCTCCGCCTTTGGCATCTTCGCTGTTTCGCTGTCGCTGTTGCCGAGTTGGCCCAGCATCTTCTGCACCTTCGGATCATCGGGGTTGCTCGCGCCGAGCTGAAATGCGTCGGGCTTTTTGACGAGCATAACGTGCTTGATGCCCATCGCAGCTTCACCCGCGTCGTAGAATCCTGGCTTCAACCTGGTGCGTGGATCGTTTACGTCGGAACCGGTCATGCCCGCCGGCAGTGGCGGCGCTGGTTCAAGAGCAAACGGACTCGGTTTCTCGTCCTTCTTTGTTTTTGTATCAGCGGCCTTCGTGGCGTCAGCGGCAGGCGAAGGGGACGGCGCAGGCGTTTGCGCCTGCGCTGTGGCTGCAAAAGACGAACATAGAAGAAGGGAAGTGATTAGTAAGCGGAAAGCGATATTGTTTACTCGGATCATGGGTTTTCCTATTCAGGGTTTTCGCCCAGCATGGTTTTCATTACTCTGATCTCAGCGCGTTGGCCGCTGTCGACCTCGCTTGCAAAGTTGAACAGTTCAGCATCCTGGCCTGCACCAGCAGTGTCGAACAATTTTCTGACCATAATCAAGGCGCCCTCGTGGTGCTGAATCATTCCTTTTAAAAACAGACGGTCAAACTCTTCGCCCCTTGCTTTTTTTAACGCGTCCATATCCTTTGCCGTGAGCATTCCCGGCATAAGCATCTGATGGTTTGGCGTGTGGGTGCCGTGCATCTCGGGCATGGCGCGCAATACCGATTCACCTCTGACAATCAACCAGCGTTTCATGAAATTCATTTCGTCTGATTGAGAGTTGCTGATTCGCGCGCCGAGCGAGCGGAGCTCCTTGTTCGCCGTATGTGATTCGATTAGCGCCGTCATCTCAACTGCCTGAGCATGATGCATGATCATACCCTGCATGAACTGCACATCCGCGGGAGAATGTGGCGGCAATACGGCCCTCGTCGAGGAAGGCAATGTCTTCGTCGGCTGTCCCGGAGCGCCGGGTTGGACCACGATCGGGCTCGGAGGAGCACTTTGCTGCGCGCACACGGGCAGCGATAACAAACATGCGAGAGTGCCGGCGGCCAGGAACGTTGAATAAAGCACGAGGGTTTAATCTTACAACAACGCCCCCGATTTCGTCGTCGTGGGCGTATCTAATTATGCCGCCGTCGCAGTGCCCAGACTGCGGCGGCAAATGCAATGACACTGGAAACCAACACCACCGCCAGATGTCCCCAGATGCGAGGCGGCGTGCTGCCGGCCAACGAAAGCTTCAATGCCTCAGTCATGTAGTAGGTAGGAATCGCGCGCATCGCCGTGTCCACAACTCCGGGTAAACCCAACGAAGGAAAGCTCGGCGCAAGCAGGAGAATCAGAACAGAGCTGGCCCATGTGTTCACCTGCATCGTGTTATTGAGCAGGCTCCCCATCAACAATCCGATTGCGACGACAAAGATCAGTCCCAATACAATAGTCACGGAGGTAAACAGCCAGTTCCCCACGAGATGACGATTGATGACCAATAGCAGTCCCGCGATCAGCAGGGTATAGACCACGCCGGTCAGCGCTTTCCCCGCGACGATCTCTTTCAGACTTGCGGGCGACGCTAATAAAAAATCGAGCGTGCGTTTTTCTTTTTCTTCCACGAGCAGCAACGGCACCACCATGGCCCCGGTCATACCGAGCGTCATTATCAGGAGTAACGGCAGCAGCATCTGATCGATGTTTAGTCCCGCACGGCTTTGTTGGCTCGTATCTTTGTCGACGTCGATCCAAACGAGACGAGCAGGCTCCGGACGCTTCACGAGCGTCTCAATCTGGTGGTCCAACAACCGGCGGAAGGCCGCTTGTTCGAAAGCGCTCTTCTTATTGTTGACGTAAATAGTAAGCTGCGGCTGATTGCCGGCGACAACGTCCGCATCGAAATTAACCGGCACGACCAGTCCGCCGATCGCCTTTTGCTTCTCGACTTCGCCTGCGACCGCATCCGCTGAAGCAACATCTAAAACACCTATCTTCGGCGTCTTGCGCAACTCGGCGATCATCGCGGAGTTACCGGTGTCATGCACGACTACGTTCAAGAGACTCTGGTTGTTGATGCCGGGCAGCAGGACACGAAATAGAAGCGCCACAAATAACGGCGTGATCAGTGCCGTGAGGATGTAACGGTTTCTGATCGCATCGATAATGTCTTTCCGCGTAATCGCTCCGACGACGCCTAAGTTCATGCGGACAACTCCCTTCCGGCTATCTGGATGAACACTTCCTCGAGTGTTGCTTCGGCAGAGTGCAGCGTTCGCACCTGGCCGTCGTTCAGAAGCAGCGCCAACTGTTTACCCGCATCGTGATCGTCGAGGGAGATGTCGAGGCTCCGGCCGTCATTAAGCGTGACCTTCACGGAATTTTGACCGTGGGCGACTTTCATATTGTTTGGCGTATCGAGGGCGACTATTTGTCCCTCGCTCAGAAATGCTACGCGATTACAAAGCTGGTCTGCTTCTTCCATGTAGTGAGTTGTTAGAAAGACTGTTACTCCCTGCTCAGATAAATCGAGAATCAGGCGACGAATGTCACGTCCGACTACCGGGTCCAATCCTCGAGTTGGTTCGTCAAGAAAGATTACTTGTGGGCGGTGCAAGAGGGCGCGAGCGATCAGCAGCCTTTGTTTCATGCCGTTTGAATAGTTACGCACTTTATCTTTCGCGCGGTCGAGTAGATTAACCTGCTCGAGGGTCTCGTCGATCCGTCGCATATTTTGGCCGTAGATCCGGACGGCGAATTCCAGGTTCTCGCGTCCTGACATGCGTTCGTAAAGGTTCTGATGTTCGGAAACAACACCGATCAGCGGTTTGAGGCGTCCCTGTTCACTAATCACATCGCAACCGGCGACTCGCGCGTTCCCTGAAGTAGGCACTAGCTGGCCGCTCAGCATTCGGATCGTCGTCGTCTTGCCTGCGCCGTTGTGTCCTAAAAACCCGAATATTTCACCCGCTGGAACTGAAAAGGAGATGTTGTCGACGGCTTTCAATCCGTTGAAAGCACGTGAGAGTTTTTCGACTTCTATGGCGTTCATGCATACCTTTCACAATTTGGTAGCAAATCTGGTTCATTGATACGCACCGGGTGAAAGTATGTTGCACGGTCTTGTATGATGGCGCGCATGAGTCAGGCCCTGGTTGAAGCGGACAAAACGCACTTTTCATCAGACGAATCAATTTTTAAGAGCTTCTGGATTGGCGGTTTCGAGTGTTCGACACATCGCCTGCCACGCCGAAAAGGGCTGGGTCGCTTCGCGGGACTCCGCCTCGATTTGATCGAAGCAACTCGGCACGACGAGTTTGCATTTCAGGATTACGCACGTCTTCAGGACGCCGGCATGAGCACCGCGCGCGACGGCGTGCGCTGGCACCTGATCGAGAAGACGTCCTCGCGTTACGATTTTTCCAGCCTCATTCCGATGCTGCGGGCGGCACGCCGGACGGAAACACAGGTCATCTGGGATTTACTTCACTACGGGTGGCCCGACGGCCTGAATATCTGGGGCGCGGCTTTTGTGGACCGCTTCGCACGTTTTGCTCGCGCTGTTGCAAGCGTCATCCTTGAAGAGACGGGCGGACCAATCTACGTCACGCCCGTGAACGAGATCTCATTTGTGTCGTGGGGTGGAGGCGACGCGGGATTTTTGAATCCATTCGGTTCGACGTCGCGGCCCCGAGCTCAAGGCCCAACTCATCCGCGCGGCGATCGCCGCGATCGAGGCAGTACGCGAGGTCGATCCGGGTGCGCGTATCTGTCACGCCGAACCGATCATTCACATCGCCGCGGACCCGGATTATCCCGAGGAGGCACAAGCCGCGGAGGCATACCGGCAGGCGCAGTTTGAAGCGTGGGACATGCTGTCCGGCAGAATCCACCCCGAACTCGGCGGGCGCCCGGAGTATCTGGACGTTTTGGGTGTGAACTACTACTCCAACAACCAGTGGATTCATCAGGATCCGCATGCGCCGCCGTCGCGTCGTCGTAAGAATGTTTTATTGCTGCCGTCGCATCCGTTACACCGGCCGATTCGCGAAATGTTGCACGAGGTGTACGAGCGATATCGCAGACCAGTGTTCATCGCGGAAACCGGTATCGAGGGTGATGCGCGTCCTTCGTGGTTGCGTTACATAGGGCAGGAGGCGCGCGGCGCTGCTGCCCTCGGTGTACAGCTCGAAGGTTTGTGTCTTTACCCGATCATTGACTATCCCGGTTGGGGCGACGATCGTCATTGTTACAGCGGGTTATGGGGCTACGCGGACGAGGAGGGCCAACGCGAAATTTACGAACCGCTTGCGCGCGAACTCGATCACCAGCAGCAGTTGTGGAGAGATCATGTAGTGGTGGAAGAAAGAGTCAATATCGACAAGCTCGACGAAGCCGCGCAACAGTCGGACGACGCCGCGACGCGCAGCCGCACTACGCGGAGAGAATAATCATGTGAATCCTGAAAACCTGTAATCCTGTCTAACAAGATTTCAGGATTTACAAGATTTACATGTAATTGAGCTAGAATTGCTTTCACGTAGTGGAGGCAATTCAGACTTGGGTTTCAAGCTATTCAAATTCGATCAAACACTAATCGCCTTTTTCCTCATCACTCTGCTGTGCGGTAGTTCCTTTTCGCAAACATCTCCGCGAGAGAAACCGGCGCTCAAGGACTTCGGCTCCAGTCTGAAGAAACTCAAATGGGATCCGGAGAAAAACCAGACTGTGAACAGCGATCGGCTGAGTCGCAATGGAAGTTCCGGCGACGATGTTATTAGCATTGAAACAAACCTCGTAGTCTCGGATGTCCTGGTCACAGACAAGCAGGGACGCCCCGTCAAAAATCTCAAACAAACAGATTTTGTTATCGGCGAGGATGGTGGTCCACAGCAAGTCGGGCACTTTGCCCTCGGAGACAACGCCAGTCTTTCACGTTCGATCGTTTTAATCATCGACTATAGCCGCAGCCAGTTTCCTTACATCGCGGACAGCATTGAAGCGGCCAAAGTGCTGGTCGATCAGCTCCGGCCGCGCGACCAGATGGCAATCGTCACCGACGACGTCGAACTGCTCGCCGGTTTCACGAGTGACAAACGAGAACTCAAACAGGCATTGGATTCGCTGGTTGAAAAGAATCGCGGCAGCAAAGGGGTGCTCGGTATCGGTAAAAAACGGCCACAATTTGGCCGTAGCGCTCAATTCAGTGCGTTGATGGCAACGCTCACTGAGGCCTTTGACGGTGAAGATCAAAGCCCGGTGATTGTATTTCAAACTGACGGGGACGAAGTCGAGTACCTGCGAAACTCTGTCATTGTTCATGAGGTTCCGCCGGGGCTGTCGCCTGAGTTGCGTGCCGAAATTCAGGAGGAGATCGAACAGAAGAAGAAGTTGCAGCGTGCCGCCATGACGGAATTTAGTCTCGACGACGTGTATCGGGCAGTTGAGAGATCGCCGGCCACGATCTATACGATCATTCCGCGCACTCGCTTGCTTGGTCTCACTCAGGACGAGCAGATACGACAGTTGACGGCTGAAGATGAAAGAATCGTGGCGACGTGGGCAGAAGCAGCATCTTCGGAAAAATTGAAAAGCATTTTTCAGAAACGTCAGGAAGAGCGGCGCAAGAAGTTTACGAAGGAGGTCTGGCAAGCCAGACTGGACCATGAGCTTAAAGTGCAACAAGCCCTGGTCGAAGTGTCAAAGGTATCCGGTGGTTGGGCCGAGTTCCTGGAAACAAAATCCCAGGCAGCCGAGACTTACAACCGCATAGTTCAGGATCTAAATCAGCGTTACATCATCGGCTACTACCCGACTAACAAGGACCGCGATGGTAAAAGACGGCGCATTTCAATCGAGGTAAAAGGTCATCCGGATTACGTGATCACCGGCCGTACGTTCTACTACGCCCCCGAACAGTAGTTAATCCTTGTGATTTTTGTGGCTTAGACCTTTTCTTCGGTGAGGATCGCGTTGAGGATCATGATCTTCTGCCAAATCTTGCGTGAGAGACTGGTCGTCAACTCCTCTACTTCATTAACTGCCACGAGCGCCACCGGGTCGTTGAACTTCTGCACATACAAGGCTGCAAGCTTACCGATGAGCGAGAGCATTTCGCTGCAGTAGTCGAGATACCTGATCAGTTCGGCCTCGCTTAACGTTCGCTTCGGCGACGAGGCTGTCTCTTTCCCGTGGACCAGCAGTTGTTCGGGATCTTTTGTCAGTTGATGCATGTCGATGACATGTGCCAGCGCTCGCAGTTCGTGAATTGCTTTAAGCGCCCGGCTGCGCTTGATTCGAACTTCAACTGTGGCGAGGAACAACGCCGCGGCACCAAGCAGAATGGTAATGTTGAGTCCGGCTTCCGAAACCTGCACGAGCAGGACCAGGTCCAGGCCGTTCCGAGGCCATGCCGCATTCGCTACTACGAGCACGAGCCCGGCAGCAAGAATGATAACCAGAAGCCATGATCCAACTCGCAGCGGTCTGTGTGGCTTGGCGATCCACGCGCTGCGCTGCTGCGATTCTCGGGCGATCGTCAACAACTCGCCGCAGACCTTGCTCAGTCCGGACTCAGGGAACCGCTCTTCGATCCTGCGACAGAGGGTCCCGATAGTCTCGACAATTTTTCCGGAGTCTAAGCTTCGATACATCAGGTCAGTAGCTACGGACAGATTTGCGCCGGCTGTCCAATCCTTCCCTCAACACGATTATCTTCAATCGTATTTCCCTTGCCACATTTGTCGACAATTCCGGCCTGCGTGTTGATCTTTAGATCAGGTCTTGAACGGAAGTGGTTCCTGCGCAGGATCGTATTCAGCACGTTATTGAGCATCACGGTTGAGTTGCCGCCACCGCCGGTCGACTCAAAATCGTTATCCTGAATCAGGCACCGATCCAGCGAATACGCCTGCAATCCATTCTGCCCGGTTCTGAAAACATAGTTATTGATAATCTCGCACTGTTTTAGACCGACAAGAAAAAGTCCGTTCGACATGTAGCGATGATCTGAACGCTCGCCGCGCCCGCCGATCGCGACATTGTTTGCCGCTATGACTTTCCCGTGGTTTGGTCCCTGATAAGGATCTTGCAGGCACAAGGCATTACCGGCGGATTCAAACGCCGCGCCTTCGTAATCAAACAGGTTGTTGTAAACGCCGATATTTTTGGTGTGATCGGCGCCGGTGTTCGTTTCCATATCGAATCCGCAAACTCCGCCGCCAAATCTCGGATTGTGATGGCCTGGACGACGAACATAGTTCTCGACCACGAGTAAATTTTCTGAGTTGACGGCGGCGAAGTTAGCGGCTGCGACTCCTGACGCGACGTTGTGCCACATCAATCCGTGATTTGAATAGTTGTTCTTCTCCAGCGCGGAACCGCCAAAACTGATTCCGATCGAGCCGGTGTCTTCGAGATAATTGTTCTGGGCCGTACATCTCACACAGTTGCCGAGTAGAATCGATGATCTCACTCCACCGTCATAAACTTTCTGCCTGCCGATAATGTGAAAACCAATCACGGCGATGTCTCGAGCTGAGCCAGTGTGCGATCCGACCGTGTCACCCAATGACTGAAAAACTTCAATAGCAGGATATGGCCCATTGACGAATGTTGGTTCAAGCATTGTGGTTCCGGTGCCGGCGAGTTGCTCTGCCGTGAGTGCCTGGACCTTTTGCAAATAAGGATCTCGCCAATTCTTTCCGTCGCCGAACTTAAAATAATCGATCAGCTCTTTTGGCATTCGCCACGTACCTTCGACTCTTACTCCATCAGCAATAAGAAACTGACCTTGATCAGTGATCCCCTGCATGTCGCAGGAGTAAGTAGAACTATCGAAGATCGTGTGTTTGCGAAGAGTGACTTGCTTTGAGATCGATCCGCCGCCTTCGATTCTCACCGTCGCTACCGATGCATCGTCCTGTGCGGCCTGAATCTTTTCCGCCAGGTTCGCGCCTCTGACGGTCACTGTCTTCCCCGCTCGAACAGCCGGAATATAACTGTTCGGATCATAGCTCGGCGTCGGATATGGAGTAGCCGCTGGAGCCGCGGTGTGTAGCGGTTGTGATGGTCTGCTGTTGGCGTAAGCAAGCAGGACCAAAGCAAGTACGATTAAAATTAAGAGCGTTGTCTTCATTTATCTCTATTCGGTAAACGGCTCGCACGTCTTAGGCAACATTATCATGCCTGAATTTTGCAACATCGGAAATGAAGCCGCTCAGTCGTTCTCCCCATCCATGGCCTATTCTGAATAGAAGCTGTCCCTCAGCGTGGATACGACTCGCCGGCAAACTGGCAGACGCGCTAACGGCCCAAACACCCTCGCCGCGCTTGCGTTGATGATGATGCTCAAACTGTGGGTCAACGAGGTAGGTCAAATAGAACTGCTCACTCTGCGGCGACCAGACCGAGCGCATGTGCCAAACATCGTCCGCCCACCATTCGTCCAACTCCTCGATCGTTGTTAACTCCCAACCGGCAGCGGTAAGCGCATCTAGCATTTGTTGCTGTTGAGTGGTCATACTTCGTGGTGCACGCAATTTAGCTGTTTACAAGTGCGGAATTCCTCGCGCGGAATGCCAAACCCGTGCGATTTCACAGAGCTTTCTCTCGTGATTGACTAGATATACGATTCGGTACGGCCGAAAAATGATTTCGCGCACATTTTCTTTCATGTATTCGGGAACGACTCGTCCACGCTCTGGAAATTCTCGCAGGCGGTCAGCCTCGGAAATCAACTCGTATCCGAAAGACATCGCACGATTACGATTGTCGCGTGCGATGAAGACAATTATGTCGTGAAGGTCGTCGCGAGCAGCGGGAGACCAGGTTAACTTGTAAGCCATGAGGCTAACTGTTTTTTCACTTCGTCGTGAGGAATGCCGTCGCCTCTCTCGAGTTGATCAAGGCCCTTCTGCACCGCCGCCATAAATTCAATCCGCTCCGCAATCTCTTCCAGCGAGCAGTCGTCAGGCAAGGATTGTATGGTTTGAAGCACGATTTCTTTCTCGGTCATGAGTGAATTATGAGATTCAGCGGCAGATTGTGCAAGACTATCGGCCGGATCATTTTGCCGCCATCTTTGGAGTTACGTCGCGAATCCAGTTAAAAAGACAAATAGTCGCAGCCGACCACAAGAAAGCACCACAGACACAAAGAGTCTGATAAGCTGTTTGTGACTGTGGTGCTGAGGTGCCTCTTGTGGCTCTAAGGCTATTGCTTCATGAAACGACTACCAATTCTGCCAATCCTGATCGCTGTTGTAATCGCAACACAACTCGCCTGTGCCGGCTCCGGCCCGGTAACCGATTCGACTCCCGCAGCTTCTCCTTCGCCCGAAGAGTCGATTGTCGATCAGATACTGCAACGCTACGAGCAGGCTGTCGGCGGAAAAGAGGCGATCGCCGCAATCACCACTTACCGAATGAAAGGCACGTTTGAACTTTCCGGTGTGCAGGGAACCATCGAAGGCTGGCGAAAGGAACCAAACAAAACATTAAGCGTCATTGAATTTCCTCGTGTCGGAACACTCAGGAAAGGGTTCGACGGCGAGGAGCGCTGGGTACAAACACCGGCGGGCACTTTCAACGATTCGAGTTCGCAGGAAATTGCCGAGATGGAACGCGACGCCGAAGTCTACAGCGTGGCGCGAATCAGAAGTTTCTTCGAGAGCATGAAGCTGGAAAACAAAGCGCGACTCAACGGCCGCGACGTGTACGTCGTCGAAGGAAAGCCGGCCAAAGGCCCCAGTGAGAAACTGCTCTTCGACGTCGAGAATGGTCTGCTCGTACGCTGGGACATGGCCCGAAGACATCCGAAGCGAGGCACTGTTTTCGTAAAAGTGCACCTCGATGATTACAGAGAAATCGACCGAGTAAAGGTTCCCTATAGTGTGCGGTTTGCATTCGAATCATTCAGCTTCACCGTCAAACTCGAAGAACTGCAACACAACATCGAAATCGACGATGCGCTCTTCCGGAAACCCGGAACACCCGCCGAATCAAAGTTCTAATGAGTCCCAAAAAAGTACGTAAATCACAAATGACTCAGAAAAGTCTTGTGTGTTCTTTGTGCTTTTTTGTGGCGGCGTTTTGTCCGGGGCTTGTGGCGGCGCAGGCCAAAGCTGACAGGGAATATCTGGTTTATGTTCTGTCCGAAGGCGCCGATAAGATTGCACTTATTCGTTTTGGTCCAAACGGCGTTCGCATAGATCGAGAGATCAGTACCGGCGACATGCCGGTTGATATCGATGGTCCACACGGGATCGTGCTCTCTCCCGATCGACAGTTTTATTACGTCACGCTCGCGCATGGACGTCCGTTCGGATCGGTTTGGAAGTATTCGACCAAAGATGATGCCCTGGTTGGAAAAGCCATGCTCGGGTATTTTCCCGCGACTCTCGACATCACTCCCGACGGCAGTTTTCTGTTCGTGGTGAACTTTAATTTGCACGGTGATATGACGACGTCGTCCGTCTCAGTTGTATCGACGCAAACGATGACGGAGGTCGCGCGCATACAGACGTGTACGATGCCGCATGGATCTCGTTTGAATCCGCAGGGGACCAAACAGTATTCCACCTGCATGATGGACGACATGCTCGTCGAGATCGATACGCGTTCTTTAAAGGTCAGCCGGAAATTCAGTTTCACGAAAGGCCACGCGCACGTTAAAAATACTGGCGGTCATGGCATGGAGGCGCCAAAACCGGGAGATACGTCGTGTTCGCCGACATGGGCCGAGCCGTCAACCGATGGGCGGTCAATCTTTGTTGCATGTAACAAATCGAGTGAGATCGTCGAAGTAGACGCGGGCAAGTGGCAGCTCGTTCGTCGTATTCCCGCACGCGCCGGTGTTTATAACCTTGAAGTTACACACGACGGCCGGCGACTGATCGCGACGAACAAACGCGATCAGTCAGTTTCGATTTATGACTTGAAGAGTGGAAGGGAACTGGTGCGCCTGCCGACCAGGCGTAAGGTTCTGCACGGCGCAGCCGTCACGCCGGACGATCGTTATGCCTTCATAACCGTGGAAGGTGTCGGTTCAGAACCAGGGACGGTTGAGATTATCGATCTGACTGCGTTGAAGACGGTTGCGACGATCGATGTCGCCGCAGGCGCCGCGGGTATCGATTTCTATAAAGCGCAATGATTATCTCCCATTTGTCATTTGCCATTTCTCATTTTCCATTTATAGGACGCTGCCGCGTTTCTGATAAACGACAAATGAAAAATGGCAAATGATAAATGGAAAATAGGCCGTGTCTTTAATGCCCCGGCGCGCTTGTCGATCCCTTATCGATCTTCTCTCCAAGCTTCACGATCCAAATCCCGGAATTTATGTCGTTGAAATAAATCAACCCATTATGCGGTTGTGCACCCCACGTGAACGGCATATTTGATCGAAAGCCATTTGGATCGCCCGTCCAGATGCGCGCGACCTCACGTCCCTGGCGATAAAGATCGCCGCGCAACTCACCCGACACGTCAACCACGCGCCCACCGCCGCTGTAGTAACCGAGATACATCAGATCGTTCTCGACCCACATATTGTGCGCACCACCCTCAGGCACGTTGTACTCAGCAACTTTTCGCGGATTGGCAATGTCCGAAACATCAATCACGTGAAAGATGCCGCGCACCGGAATGCGTTTCACGTTTTGAATGTCGAAGAGTGCAGGAAAGACTTCATCGCCGATGAATACGTAATTACGATAACGAAAAACCGAATGCGTCCCTGCCAGCCAACCGTTGCCGTAAAGCTCATTGTGGTTGAAACGAAACTGACTAACGAGTTGCGGTCGCTCGGGACTGCCGCCTTTGATGCCCGCGCCAACGTCAAGAATCACCAGACCGTCATGCCAGTAAGCGAGATACGCGAGACCGTCTTTGACGTAAAGATCGTGAACATAGCGCCCGGCTATCTGTTCGCCTTCTTTCGTGCGAACCATGCCGGCCATCTGCGGCTCCGTCTGCCAGCGTGCGACCTCTTTCGGGTTCTTTACGTCCTTGAAATCGATCACGCGCATGGAACCGGTAGCGTCGTCGGTGAGGTAAACATAGTGATCGTGAACGAAAGCACTGTGAACACCGCCGCTGACTGTATCGGTATACTCCGAAATTAATTTTGGATGAGCCGGGTCGGACGTGTCGTAAAAAGCGATTCCGTTTTTTCGATTAGACGCACCCTCGCGCGGGATCACGAGAATCTTTCCATCCGCCGTCGTCATGATGTCGTTCACGATACGAGCATCGACTTTCACTGTGTCGGTTAACTTCGGATTTGCCGGATCGGAAATGTCATAGACCAGGAAACGATCGTGAATCGTGGAGTAGTAAGCATAGTTACCGATGATCCACTGTTCAGCGCCCTGAAATTCCTTCATCGGAATGCGGCCGATAACTTTGATTTCACGTTCGAGATTACGCGGTGTGATGACAATTGAAGAACTGGCGGAAATGTTACCACTCGTCGCGGTGACGATGTAGCTGCCCGGCCGCTCGGCGACAAATCCACCATCGTAGTCCACCGTGGCTCCGCTTCCACTCACCGACCAGCGAGTAGTGAAATCACCCGACGGATCTCCTTTAGCGCTGAAGTGGACCACGTCACCAGTGCGCGCAGAGGCGGTGCTTGCCGTCACCATCAAACTGCGCAGGTTACTCTTCGCGACGGTGATCGTGGTAGTCGCATTCGCCTCGCCGGAAGTGGCGGTGATCACGGCTTTGCCTGGGCCAACGCCGGTTACTACGCCGCCGGCATCGACGGTTGCGACTTTTGCGTTATCGGAACTCCAACTGATCGGAACGCCGGTACGCGGAACGCCGCTAAAAATGCGTGTGACTGCGTTGAGTTGGACGGCATCGCCGACCACGACAGGAGTTTTAAGAGAGCTAATTTCAATAGTCTTGATGCCGGGCGCCTTCACCATGAAAGTGGTCAGACCCGGTTTACCTCCTACGATTGCTCCCACTGTAACTTCACCCGTACCGAAGAGTTTCACGTTTCCTTCGTCGTCGACCGCGGCGATGTCAAACGGTCCGGCAAAATAGGTTGAGGGCTGTTCCTTAACGACCCTGCCCTCGGCATCCGTGGCAGTCACCGACAGCTTTACCTGTTGCCCGACTTCAGCTTCCTTGACTGACGCCGTGACCTGAACAGTCTTCACGGTCGACCCGGCAGGCGCGACATCTTTCTGTTGGGCCAATACGGTGACTGACAGAAGTAGTATCGTGCCGGTAACTTTCAGAAAGTTAACTAAACTCATGGAATCCCTCCGCAATCTCTATGTAGCGATCAGTTCAGCAAGTGGCACAAGGAACACAGAGCGGGGGCAAGCCCCTCTTCCTGACTTGTTCCTGCTTGTCGGGCTCTGTTGTTCTGGGGCTTTGCCCCTGGCATTTAAGGCCAGTCAGAGTAAGTAACAAGTCAGGAAGGGTGGCTTGCCCCCGCTGTTTGGCTGAGTCCCTGCTTGTGACTTTTGTGCCTTCTTGTGGCTTAGTTATTCTTGATCACTTCCATCGCTTCAACCAAAACTCGTGCGAGTGGCTTTCCCAGGTTACGTGAAACACTCGTATTCACCTGCACCGCCACCGCGACTCTTTGATCCGGGAAATACATCATGTCCGTCATGTAACCCGGAAAGAAACCGCTGTGTCCGTACGCTGTGCCGGCGGAGGTCTGTCGAATAATGACTCCGAGACCGTATTTAGTTTCGCGACCCAGCATCGGCGCCGCTACTCCCTCGAGCACTTGCGGCAGCAGATCGGAAGAGAACGCTTTGCCCTCATAAATCATCTTGGCCCAACGCGCGAGATCCTCAGCGGTTGACGCATAGCCGCCGCCCGTCCACTCAAATTGCGGATTGATCACAAACTTGCCTGTCCGGATCATAGCGTCCGTCCCGCCAAAAGGATTGTTCGGCCCAGCATAACCCTGCACGACACCTTTCAGCCGTGGTCCATCCTGAGGAATCGTGCCCGTTAGTTTCAGCCGTTTGAGCAAACGCCTGTTTGCTTCATCATAAAACTTTTTGCCCGTCACTCTCTCAATAATCATTCCGATCACGATGTAGTTCGTATCGGAATAATCCCAGCCGTTTCCGGCGGCGAATTTCGGCTTTTCATCGAGAAGATAAGCCACGAGCTCTTCCGGCTTCCATGTTTTGTCCGGGTTTGCGGTTAAATCCTTCGTGAACTGAGGTTTGAATTCATAACGCACCAGTCCGCTTGTATGGTTCATCAAGTGACGCACGGTAATGTCTTTGGCATTTGGCAGACGGGCAAACCATGGCTCACGGCCCAGGTATTTCTCGATTCGATCGTCGAGTCCGATCTTGCCGTTTTTGATTAACTGCAAAGCAGTGGCAGCGGCAAAAGTTTTACCGACACTACCGGCGAGCATTCTATCATTCGCCCTCATCGGCGTTTTGAGTTCTCTATCGGAGTAGCCGACTGCAAGACCAAACGATTCACCGTTTGCGAGCACGACGCCGAGCGTGGCTCCGGGAAAGCTTCCGGCCTTGTGCCACTCATCGAGTTTGATCTGAAGCGCGTTTTTGAGTGACGGGGTATCCGCGACGCGTGGCGACTGCCCTTGAGCGACGCCGATCGTCAGCAGACACACGAACATCAAAAAAGAAGTTTTTCGCATTTTTAGTTCCGAATCGTTGAGATGTCAGAGTCATCCATCGGGAAATACCTTAGCAGATAGTTTCGATCTTCGTGGTTTCTTCTGAGTGTGACGAGCCTTGTAGTGTAAACACAAATGGATGAATTTTGATGCACATTTTCATCATCTGATCGCAACAAGATCCGGCCAATTGCACAGAACATTGCATATTTCGTAAGCCACTTATACATACATATTACGCGGTTGACATGCGTGGTCCTGCTGTGTATCATGCGGCCTTTTCGTGGGTAGGGTTATTACTGAGTGGCGAAAATTTGGATCGTTGTCCACTCAACAGCGTTAAGTGCAGTGAAGAATTTCCTACCAAGACTGTCTCCCCCAAATGACAGCAGGAAGCCTGCTTCACAGGCTGGTCGTTGTGAACTCATGATCTACTCGATAATCGATAAGCAACGAGCACGCAGTATGTGAAGCCAAGCCGCCGGGATAGTCCGGACGGCGGTACTCCCATCCCAGCAAAATAAAAAGTGGAGCGATGCGGCTCCAGGTGCGGTAGCTCTGTCCGCTGAACGAAAGTTTGACGAGCAGCTCGCGCCGATGCATTACGTAAACGTCTGCACATAATACAGCGAACAAAATTTTGGAGGAATGAAAATGGACCGAGACGAAGCTGAAGACAAAACCATCTACAAAGTAGTAGTTAATCATGAAGAGCAGTATTCAATCTGGCCCGCCGATCGCGAGAACGCTTTGGGCTGGAACGACGCCGGCAAGAGCGGCACGAAGGCAGAGTGTCTTGAGTATATCAAAGAGGTTTGGACCGATATGAGACCTCTCAGTCTGCGCAAGCAGATGGAAGAAGCCGCCAGGAAAGCCTCCGCGTAAACGTTCGATCCCCGGTGATAAAGTGAAGAAAGAAAAGAAGATACGCCACCTGCTTTCGATCCTGGACTTCCAGCCGAATGACATGCAGAAGCTTGTCGAAACGGCCGTCACCTTCGCGTCCGGAAAACAGAGTGGCCAATCTCTTGAAGACGGAACGGTCGGGATCTATTTTCGTGGTCCATCGACGCGCACTCGCACGTCTTTTACCGTGGCTGCTCACCGCCTCGGCGCGAAAACGATCCACTATGGACCAACCGATCTCCAGCTCAGCACCGGCGAAACTGTGGAAGACACGGCGCGAGTCTTGTCGGGCTTTCTTCGGGCACTCGTGATTCGTACCAACGACTCGTTGTCCGAAATGAAAAGCTTCGCACAGCAGGATCGCATGCCGATCATCAACGCGATGAGTGAGAACGAACATCCCACTCAGGCGATTGCGGATCTCGCCACCATGCGAGAAGCACTGGGCCGGCTTGACGACGTTCACGTGCTTTACCTCGGCGAGGGAAACAACACGGTCGCCTCGCTGGCGTTTGCAGTTGCGTTGATTCGCGGGATGCGCCTCACGATCGTCACTCCCGCGGGATATGGTTTGCCGCAAGCTCAGCTCGAGATCGCACAGCGTTTGGCGCGCGAGTCCGGCGCCGAGATTCGGCAACACCACGATATCGATCGCTTGCCGCAAAACGTCGACGTCGTCTACGCCACCAGGTGGCAGACGATGGGAGTGCCGAAGGCTGACCCTGAATGGAAGTCGAAGTTCAGACCCTTCAGCGTTACCGCGGAAATCATGGAGCAAGTTTCTCGATCGTCCGGAACGGTTTTTCTTCACGACCTTCCGGCAGTTCGCGGTGACGACGTCACCGACGAAGTCCTCGATGGACCACAAAGCCGGGCGTTCCGTCAGGCCGAATACAAACTGTTCGGCGCGATGGCCGCTCTTTCGTGGTGCGCCGGCGATATCTAACCAATAAATCAGCTACAAAAAGTCACATAAGTTACAAGGAACAAATCAGATGGTTTGTGTTTTGTGCTTCTGTGGCTAAAGGAGCCGGTCCGATGTTCCTTAATCGAGAGCAGTTAAAGACGTACGAAAACGACGGACTTCTCTTCATGCCGGGCTACTTCTCTGAAGCCGAAGTAGCGATTATGAAGGCGGAAGTTCCTAAAGTCTTCGCAGGTTCGGGCCCGCAAAAGGTGATGGAGAACGGCGGCCGCGACGTGCGCTCGGTTTATGGCGCACAGTTCAATAGCCAAACCTTTCAACGGCTCACGCGACACCCACGCATCGCAAAACCGGCCATGGACCTTTGTGGCGGCGACGTTTACGTCTACCAGTTCAAGATAAATGCCAAGGCTGCATTCGGCGGCGACATCTGGGAGTGGCACCAGGATTACATCTACTGGCAGAAGGAAGACGGCATGCCCGAGGCTCGTGCCGCCAACGTCATAATCTTCTTCGACGAAGTCAACGAATTCAACGGACCGCTGTTTTTTGTGCCCGGCTCACATAAGGAAGGCGTGATCGACGTTCCGCCGCGCAACACTCAGCCGCAGAATTCAAGCGAGACTAATCCGGGCTGGCTTTCCTCACGACTGAAGTTTGCTTTAGATCGCGAGACTGTCGCGCAGCGAGTTGCCGACCACGGCATTGTCGCTCCAAAAGGTCCGGCAGGGTCCGTACTCTTTACACATCCAAACGTCATTCATTGTTCTCCGAGCAACATGTCGCCTTTCGATCGCGTCATTGCGATCATCACGTACAACAGCGTCGAAAATATTCCCACTGAGCAACCGACGCATCGCCCTGATTTTCTTTCGAGCCGCGACCTGACGCCGGTTGTGCCTCTTCCGGAAGACGCCTGGGCCAAAGCAGCATACTAAGATCAAACAGCAGATGGTTGAACAACTAGCTACCGCTTTGGAGTTGGACCCTGTTGCGGCGGAACCGCCCGATGCTCCGGAGCATCTCGTCAAACTCGACGATGAATGGGCTTTGTGGCGTTGGGTCGCGATCAGAGGGGCGGGATTTCCCGTCGACGGCGTGCTGAAACTGGCCGCGCCACGGACAGCCGCCGCAGCCGATGCGATTCTGAAAGCCGAAACGCCACACACGCCGGAATCTCTCAACGCCGATTTCCGTGAGACCTTCAAATCCGAAGCTGCGTCGATCTCGAAGACGATCAGGGAAGTTGCAAGCTCGAAAGATTTTCGCGAAGCGGTGTTGTGGCAGAACCGTCACGCACTGCACGGCAGCATTGCTGCTTTACTCGGAATGTCCGAGGACCGCGATGTCGCAGTGAGAGATCGGCGGCGGCGCGAAGAAGTTGTCGCGAGTTACTTGCAGCGTTACTGCGCCAAGAACGACACGATCGGCTTCTTTGGGCCAGTCGGCTGGGCAGAGGTTTCTACCACCGGCGACGCCATTGAAGCTCGGCCCGGCAAGACGATCCTGGCGGAACGCGACGTCTACTTCGAAATGTGGTGCATCGATGAACTGGCCAACTCACTCGCGGCGGATGGAAAGCTGCGCGAGTGGCTCGCACCGCGTCGCACTTCGTACATCGATCTGGTCGGAACACAACTCTTTCTGCCGGCGCGCGCACCCATCAACCTGCCGATCGAACAAGCGGCGGCACTCAGAGCATGTGACGGTCAACGAACGGCGAGAGAAGTCGCACGAAGCTTAATCGCGAATCCGCTCACCGGGATCAAAACCCAGGCGGACGCGTTCAAACTGCTCGAAGGCCTAGAACAACGAGGCTTGATAGTTTGGAAGTTAGACCTTCCGATCGAGTTATATCCCGAGCGCACGCTGCGTCGTCACCTCGAGCGTATCGAAGACGAATCGTTGAAGCAGAACGCGCTGACGACGCTCGATGAAATCGAGGAAGCGCGCGATCAAATCGCGCAAGCGGCCGGCGACGAAGAAGCATTGGACGCCGCGATGGCAACTCTCGAAGAAGCCTTCACGCGATCGACAGGCTCCGCATCGACGAGATCCGCGGGCATGATGTACGCCGGGAGAACGCTTGTTTACGAAGACTGCCGTCGCGACCTGGAGCTGACGATTGGTCCGGAAGTGACCGCGGCATTGACGCCACCCCTGCGACTATTGCTGACAAGCGGGCGTTGGCTCACCTATCACATCGCCCGCATTGCTCAAGGCTGGTTTGACAAGTTGTATCGCGAGATCTCCACGCGCACGCGTTCTCGAGTGGTCGACTTCACAACTCTCTGGTATCAGCTTTCGCCGCTTCTGTTCGACGATCGAAAGCCGGCCCTCGCGGAGTTGATGTTAACGGTGCAGGAGAAGTGGGATGAGATACTCGCCCTTCCGGAAGGTGTGAACCGGGTCAACTACACGAGCGAAGAGCTAAGCCAACGGGTCGACGACATTTTCGCGGTACCACCGTCAGGCTTTAAGTCGCTGCTCTATCACAGTCCTGACCTCATGATCGCCGCTGAGAGCATCGACGCAATCCGGCGCGGCGATTATTTGTTCGTCATGGGTGAGTTGCATGCAACGGTAAACACTATCGGCACCGCCGTTTTCGCCGCCCATCATCCGTTGCCCGGAGAACTCGCGCGCAACTTCTCATTAGACCATGAAAAGCCCAGGGGAATACCACTCATACCGAAGACACACTGGCCCGCAAAGTCTTCACGCTTACTTCCGATCCTGTTTTCACCGCGAGATTTCCTGATCGAATTTTTGCCCGAACCGGCAAACGTGCCGCAGTCGCAGGTAGTGCCGTTCGGTTCACTCGTAGTCGAAGACACCGGCAAGGGCCGTGTTATTCGTTCGCGCGATAAGAAACTGCAATTCGATCCGCTCGATATTCTTACCGTTGTGCCAGGTTTGAGCGTGGGAAACGATTTCAAAATGCTTGCGCCGGCAAAGTACCGGCCGCGGATAACGATCGATCGGCTGGTTATTAATCGTGAGACGTGGGCCTTTGCGCCTGGAGAGATTGCGTTTGTAAGAGAGAAGGACGAGGCCGCCCGTTTTCTCGCGGCGAGACGTTGGGCGCGAGATCACGGCATTCCGCGATTCGCGTTTGTGAAGTCGCCGATCGAGACCAAGCCCGTGTACGTCGATTTCGACAGTCCCATCTATCTCAACATACTGACCAAAATGGTGCGCAAGGCAAAAGAGGCCAAGTCGGCGGATCTCGTCTTCTCGGAGATGCTTCCCCTCCCGCATGAATGCTGGCTGCCTGATGCAAACGGACAACGCTACGCGAGCGAGTTGAGGATGGTTGCGGTTGACGTCGGCAAGTAACCAACTCCGGAAGGAATGATATGGCTCAATCATCTGTATCAGTAAACGCGACGCCGTTAGTGACGGCCAGGCCTCTCGACGCGGGCGCCGTTGTCAACGTCCTGATGCTCGTCTTCTTTGTTTGCGTGATCGCAATCGCCGTTTACTTGCAGAAGGCGCCGCCCGCCGTGCCCGCGAGTGCGCCGCCTGACGTCTTCTCATCGGGACGCGCGATGCAGGACCTTAAGGTCATCGCCGCGAATCCTCGTCCTATCGGTTCAGCCACACATGCCGCGGCGCGTGAATACCTAGTTCAGCGGCTCGGTAGTCTCGGTCTGGAAACGCAAGTGCAAACCACGACCGTGGTGAACAGCGCTAATCTGCGAGCAGGAACTGTTAACAACGTAGTGGCGAGATTAAAAGGAGCGGCGAGCGGAAAACCCCTCCTGCTCTCCACTCACTACGATTCGGTTTCGTATGGACCAGGCGCGAGCGACGCGGGCACTGCCGTCGTCGCCCTGTTGGAAACAGCACGCGCTTTGAAATCCAGCGGGCAACTAAAGACCGACGTCATTTTTCTCTTCAGCGACGGCGAAGAGGTCGGGCTCCTCGGCGCACAGGCCTTTGCAGGCGAACATCCCTGGGCCAAAGACGTCGGCCTGGTGCTGAACTTTGAAGCGCGAGGTAACTCCGGCCCGTCCATAATGTTCGAGACGAGCACCGACAACGCCTGGTTGATCGATGGTCTTGACGACGCGGCCCTTGCTCCGGTCTCCAACTCACTGGCATACGAAGTCTACAGGCTCCTGCCAAACGACACGGACCTCACGGTTTTCAAAAAAGCAGGATGGCCCGGACTCAACTTCGCATACATCGACGGGCTCACTCACTACCACACGCGCCTCGATAGTGTGGAAAACGCGGATGAGCGCAGCCTGCAGCATCACGGCTCTTACGCGCTCGCACTCGCGCGTCATTTCGGCAATCTCGATTTGTCGCGGCGAGGCCAGGGAAACGCGGTTTATTTCAATCTCCTTGGCACAAATTTGCTTCACTACTCATACGCGTGGAATCTTCCGCTCGTGGCGCTCACGGTCCTCCTGACGATCACAGTGCTTGTGGTTGGAATTCGTAAACGTGAACTGACGCTGCGCGGAATTGGGTTTGGAACCCTGACATTCGTTGCAGCCACCGTGTTGACAGGGGTGGCCGTGACGGCTATGTGGTGGCTGATCAATCTGCTTGCAGGCCGTACGACGCTTTTTCAGAACAGCGCCTTCCAGAGTAAGTACTACGTGCTCAGTTTTCTGGCGCTCGCGGCGGCAGTGGTCGTGGCCCTGGTCCACTGGTCACGAAAAAGAACAGGGGATGCGAACCTTTTCGCGGGTGTCCTGGTTTGGCTTGCGATACTGCTGATACCCGCGGTGCTTTTCGTGCCGGGCACAAGTTATCTTTTCGTGTGGCCGTTGTTGGGTGGTGCCGCGGCATTGTTTGTCGCGTTCGTGACCGCGCCGGAATCGGTGCAGCGTATGGGCGTGTTTGCCCTCGGTGCTTTGCCGGGCCTGTTGTTACTCGCGCCGACGATCTACTTTTTGTACGTTGCCCTGGCTCTCAGTATGCCCGCATTGCTGGCCGTGGCCGCAGTGTTACCGTTGGGCCTTTTGACTCCGGCGCTCGCACTTCCGGCAGTTTCAAAGAGATGGTTACTCCCTGCCGGACTCGCGCTTGCAAGCTTCGTGTTGCTCGTCCTCGCTGCGGTTAATGGAGGCTTCAACAACAACCAGCCGCAACGTTCAGATCTCCTCTATGCCTTGAACGCGGATACAGGCAAAGCCGTCTGGGCCACCGCCGACGCAGGATTGAATGGTTGGACCAGGCAGTTTCTAGCTAATGGAAACAGGGGAGACATCAACGAGTTTCTCCCGACGCGAAATCGCACGTTTTTGCAGAGTGACGCTCCGTCGATTCAGAGTCAGGGACCTGCGCTAACCGTGGTTAAAGATGAAACTGCCGGTGACATTCGCCGGGTGGAGTTGAAGATCACATCGCCGCGGCAGGCGCCAAGCCTGGCGGTATTCTGTGACTCTGAAGTGTTGCGGGCAGTGATTAACGGGAAAGAGATCACGAACCCGTCGGCGCCGCGAAACGGTTGGGCGATGCAGTATGGCGGTGTGCCGGCCGAAGGTTTTGATCTGGCGTTGGAAGTTAAATCGTCCCAGCCGATCCGGATCGCGATTGCGGATCGCACCGATGGGTTGCCGGAATCCCTGAGCGGCTCGTTCAAGCCACGTCCGGCTGAGTTGATGCCGTCGTCAAATCCGTTCAGCGATGCGAGTTTTGTAACCCGCCGCTTCACACTCTGAGCCACAAGAGACACATAAGTCACAATGCTGAGCACCAAGCCAAGCACTTTAGTTGAGCTTCTGGCCGAGCGAGCGCAGGAACATCCTGAGCGGATCGCCTATACGTTTGTGGCCCAGGATGGCACGGAAGAACTCAGTCTCAGCTACGGAGATCTCGATCAGAGAGCAAGAAAGATCGGCGCTGCAATCCAGGCACTGAACCTCGACGGCGCGCACGTCTTGTTGTTGTATCCGTTCGGACTCGAATACATAGCGGCGTTCCTGGGATGTTTATATGCCGGCGCGGTGGCTGTTCCCGCTTATCCGCCTCGTTCAAATCACAACCTCGCGCGATTAAGGGCCATCATCGCCGACGCACAAGCGCGACTCGTTTTAACCACGCGGCCCCTGCGCTCAAAGCTCGACGAACTATTTAGCGATACGGTTGTGTCAGCAAATCTTCAGTGTCTCGTTACGGAAGAGATTGACGATGCCACCGCTGATGCGTGGTTGCCTGGTCAGGGGGACGGAAACCGTCTTTGTCTTCTTCAATACACTTCCGGCTCAACTTCGACTCCGCGCGGCGTGATGGTGACTCACAACAACCTGCTCCACAACGAAGCGTTGATTGCTGAAGCCTTCAGGCAGGGACCTGATTCGGTGATCGTGAGCTGGTTGCCGCTCTATCACGACATGGGCTTGATTGGCGGAGTGTTGCAGCCGTTGTATCTCGGCGCGCGCTGCATTCTGCTTTCGCCTTTGAGTTTTCTGCAACGGCCGGCTCTGTGGCTGGAAACGATCACGCGTTACCGCGCGACTACAAGCGGTGGTCCAAATTTCGCTTACGACTTGTGCGTGCGCAAAATCGCAGCGGAGGAGCGCGAAACGTTTGACCTGAGCAGTTGGCGCGTGGCTTTCAACGGCGCGGAACCAGTGCGGCATGAAACGCTCGAGCGATTTGCAAACACGTTTGCCTCGAGCGGATTTCAACGCGGCGCCTTTTTTCCTTGTTACGGTCTTGCCGAAGCGACGTTGCTCGTTTCCGCGGGTAAGCAAAACAGCGACGCGCCTGTCGTCAAAGCGGTGAAGAGCAGGGAACTCGAGAAAAACATCGTCAACGATGCTGCATCACCCGAAGACGATTCGCGTTATCTCGTGAGTTGCGGAACGTCGGCGCAGCGAGTCGTCGTGGTCAATCCTGAAAGTTTGAGTGAGTGCAAGCGAGGCGAAGTCGGCGAGGTGTGGGTTGCGGGAGAGAGTGTCACGCAGGGTTATTGGAACCAGCCTGAGCTGACCGAGCAAACATTCAATGCCTACGTCGGCGACACGAGTGAAGGGCCGTTTTTGCGAACGGGAGATCTGGGCTTTGTCGACGACGGAGAGTTGTTCATCACCGGCCGTCTGAAAGATCTCGTCATCGTTCGCGGACTCAACTACTACCCGCACGATATCGAGCTCGCCGCCGAACAGAGTCACGCCGTACTGCGTCCGGGTTGCGGCGCCGCCTTCACGATCAACGTCGAAGGCGTGGAAGAGTTGGTGATCGTGTACGAAGTGGATCGTCGCCGCACGGCTGATATGAGCGAAGTGCTGGGAGCGATTCGCGAGGCGGTTGCGGAAACACTGGAGTTGCAGGTGTCGTCGATTCTGCTGACACAGGCCGGTTCGGTTCCGAAAACTTCGAGTGGGAAGATTCAACGAAGTCTTTGCCGCAGGATGTACCTCGCCGGAGATTTTCCGGTTGTCGCCGAATGGCACGCCGGTTCGGGAGTCGAAGTTAGTGCTCCGGTACGACGGCCTGAGAGGCGAGAGGATGTCGAGGCGTGGCTGGTGACGCAACTGGCCGCGAAACTCGGAGTGGATGCGTTGCGGATCGATGTCGAGCAGCCGATCGTGCGCTACGGTATCGATTCGCTGATGGCGGTGGAGTTGGCCCACCTGATGGAGAAGAGTTTTGGCGTCAGCGTGCCGATGGTCCAGTTTCTGCAAAACTCGACGATCCGCGAGCTGGCGGCGGAAATTCTCGCGCAGCCGGACGACGCGTTTGCAAAAAGTCACGTCCGGCCTTCAGAAGGGGCCTTGTCTTCAGGCCAACAGTCGCTCTGGTTTATGCAGAAACTTGCGCCGGAGAGCACTGCTTACAATCTCGCGCGCGCGTTCCGCGTAAAGTCACACCTGGACCATGAAGCTCTGCGGCGAGCGTTGCAAAGGCTCACCGCTCGACACGCATCGCTCCGCACCACGTTTCATGAATCGCCGGGTGGTCCGGTGCAAAAGATTCATGAGACTGCCGAAATCTCGTTACACGAAGAGGACGCTTCAACGTGGAGTGGGACGGTTTTGCACGAGCGTTTGACGGCAGAAGTTAACCGGCCGTTCAACTTCGAAGAAGGACCGTTGTTGCGCGTCAGCTTGTTTCAAAAAGAGCGCGACGAGCACATCCTCCTGGTTGTGATTCATCACATCGTCTCCGACTTCTGGTCGTTCGCGATCATCATGAAAGAGCTGAGCGCGCTTTACGCGGCGGAGTTGAACGGTAAGAGCGCGCAGCTTGAATCGAGCGTCACGCAATATTCTGATTACGTCGCCTGGCAGTCGCAGTTTATCGCGGGCGGTAACGTGCGTTGCTATGAAGATTACTGGCAGCAACGTTTATCAGGTGAACTGCCGTTGCTCGATCTGCCTGCTGACAATCCGCGGCCGGCGTTCAAGACCTTCGCCGGACGATCGACATCGTTCGCGCTTGATGCCGAGTTTGTTGCGGATCTCAAACGGCTCAGCAAAGAATACGGCGCGACGCCTTACATGGTCCTGCTCGCGGGTTTCTATGTGTTGCTCCAACGTCTTACGAGTCAGAACGATCTGATCGTCGGCACGCTTACTTCCGGCAGAACGCGTTCGCAGTTTGCGGGCACGATTGGTTACTTCGTCAATCCCCTCCCGTTGCGCGCGGATCTCAGCGGCGATCCGACGTTTGCGGAAACGGTTGAACGGGTGCGTGGGCTCGTATTGTCCGCTTTCGAGCATCAGGATTATCCGTTTCCGCAGCTCGTTAACCAGGTGCAGCCGCAACGCGAGCCCGCGCGGTCGCCAATCTTCGACGTCGTGTTTGTGCTTCAGAAAACGCAGATGCTGGAGGACAAAGACCTTTCGGCGTTTGCTCTCGAACAACCCGGCGCACAGCTTGAGTTCAACGGTCTTCGACTCGAAACCGTACCGCTCGAAAACTGCGCCGCGCAATTCGATCTGATGTTGATGATGGCCGAGACGGAGACGGGGCTGGTTGGGCGGTTGGAGTACAACCGGGATTTGTATAGCGCGGAAGTGATGGAGCGACTCGGAACGCAGTATGAGCGTTTGTTGCGTGGAGCAGTTCAGTCGCCGTCGGAGCGGGTGTCGCGGCTGCCGTTGCTGAGTGAAGACGAGCAGCGGCAGTTGCTGGTCGAGTGGAACCAGGGTGGCGAAGCACGTAATCAGGATCGTTCGGTGACTGAACTCCTCTTTGCTCAGGCGGCATTAACACCGGACGCAATCGCGGTGCGTGGAGCAAATAACGAGACGCTGAGTTATGCGGAGCTTGCGGCCGAAGTTAAAGCGGTGGCCACGTACCTGCGACAACTCGGAGTTGGACCAGAGCAGTTGGTGGGTGTTTGTCTGGAGCGGACCCCGCGCTTGCTGGTGGGGCTGTTGGGGATCATGGAAGCGGGTGGCGCTTACGTGCCCCTGGACCCACGTTATCCGGCCGAACGCCTGCGCTTCATGCTGGCTGATGCGGGGGCTCGGTATGTGCTCAGTGAACAGTCTCTGCTGGAGACGGTGGCGGCGATTGGCAGTAACAGTGAGATCGTCAGTCTCGAAGAAGCGCGACGCGGCAAGGGTGAATATGACAGTTCAGTCACACCAAAGAACCTGGCTTATGTGCTGTACACCTCCGGGTCCACAGGCAGACCGAAAGGCGTGATGCTGACGCACGAGAGTGCGGCGGCGATGCTGGGTTGGGCGCACGAGCAGTTTGGCAAACAAGAGTTGCAGGGGGTCCTCGCCGGTACCTCGATCTGTTTTGACTTGTCGGTGTTTGAGCTGTTTGTGCCGCTCACGTGTGGCGGGACGGTGATCGTCGGCGAAGACGTACTGAGTTTGTCGGAACTCAGTAATCGCAACGAGGTGACACTCATCAACACGGTGCCGTCGGCCATGGTGGAGTTGTTGCGGCTGGGCGCGGTGCCGGAGAGTGTGCGCACAGTGAACCTGGCGGGTGAAGCGCTCGACGGCGGTTTAGTGGCGGCCATCTACGAGTTGCCGCAAGTGCAAGCGGTCTGGAACCTGTATGGACCAACGGAAGACACGACCTACTCAACCGCGGGAGAAGTCGCACGCGGCACACGCAAACCAAGCATCGGCCGGGTGGTGACGGGCAGCCGGCTCTACATCGTCGACGAGCGGCAGCAACTCGTGCCGGTGGGCGCCGCAGGTGAGTTGGTGCTGGGCGGTGTGGGACTGGCACGTGGTTACTGGGGACGGCCGGAGTTGACGGCAGAAAGATTTGTGCCGGACGGTCTCAGCGGTGAGGCAGGTGGGCGTTTGTATCGCACGGGAGATCTGGCTCGCTATCAGCGCGATGGCGCGGCGGAGTATCTGGGGCGCATGGACCAGCAGGTGAAGCTGCGAGGCTTTCGCATTGAACTGGGTGAGATTGAGTCGGCGTTGTTGGCGCACGAGTGGGTCCAGGAAGCGGCAGTCGTGGCGCAGGCAACGGGCAGCAGTCAGCGGTTGGTGGCCTATGTAGTGTTGAGCGGCGGGAGCGAGCGTTCCCAGAGTGAAGTGACAAGTGAGTTGCAGGGACATCTGGGCGGCCTCCTGCCGGAGTTCATGCTGCCGTCGGCGCTCGTCGTGTTACCGGCGTTGCCGCGCACACCCAATGGAAAACTGGATCGAAAAGAGCTGCCGGCGATATCGCAATGGGGTGAGGCACGCATGTTGACGAGTCGTGAGTTAACGCCGGTGGAGCAACTAGTTGCCGGCATCTGGAGCGAAGTGCTGGGCCGGCCGGAGCTTGGCCCGGAAGACAACTTCTTCGCGCTCGGTGGTCACTCGTTGCTGGCCACACAAGTGTTGTCACGGTTACGCACACAGTTTGGCGTGGAGCTGCCTCTCCGGCTGCTGTTCGAAACACCCACGGTCGCCTCACTCGCACGCAGGCTCGAAAACATCACAGAAAAATCTCTGCCGGAAATCGCGCCCACGGTAAAACGCGCGCGACGCGATCTCTATCGCGCGAAATGGGTTGGACCAGAACAGTTGACAGTCCCCGAGAGCGTCAAACGACTTTTGTAGCCCCAAAAAGCAAGAGAATCTCTTTTGTGAATTTTTGTGCCTCTTTGTGGCTAATTGTAGGAAAACGATGTGTGTCATTGAAGCAGATGTGACGGAGAAGGAAGTCTATGTCTTTCCCACGTCCCTGGCCCAGCAACGACTCTGGTTTCTAAACCAACTGGAGCCCGATAGTGCTGCCTACAACATTACTTTCGCGGTGCGCATCAGCGGCAATCTCGACGTGTGCGCCCTCGAACAGAGCCTCCGGGAACTCGTCATGCGTCACGAGATCCTGCGCACGACGTTCCGCGCGGTTGAGGGCAGGCCCGTGCAGGTAGTTGCTCCCCACGTTGAATTGACCTTTCCGGTCGTCGATCTGCGTGGTTGGCCCGAAGCAGAGCGCGAGGCACAGGCGCGTGAGTTCGCCCATAAAGAGTCGCAGCGCATCTTCGATCTCGCACAGGAACCATTGCTGCGTACGACCCTCCTGCAACTGACAAACTCCGAATACGTTTTGCTGTTGAGCATGCACCACATCGTCTCCGACGGCTGGTCCATGAGTGTTTTTGTCAACGAGACCGCGGTGCTCTACGAGAGTTTCCGCCGAGCTGAGCCGTCGCCACTCGAGGAACTGCCGCTGCAATACGCCGACTACGCAATCTGGCAAAGAGAGTGGCTCGAAAGTTCGGCCGCTGAATCGCAGCTTTCATACTGGCGCGAACAGTTCAGCAGTCAACCGGCGGTGCTCGATCTGCCTTTCGATCGGCCGCGCACAACCCTCCCGTCAACTGACGGTTTCAAGCATTCGATCGTGATCGATGCGGATCTCAGCGCGCGCCTGAAGACTCTGAGCCGCCAGGAAGGCGTCACACTCTTTATGACGCTGCTCGCGGCGTTTCAAACTCTGCTCTATCGCTATACGCAACAGGAAGACATCACCGTCGGCTCAACCGTCGCCGGTCGCGATCGCAAAGAGATCGAAGGGCTAATCGGCTGCTTCCTCAACACACTCGTGCTGCGAACCGATCTCTCCGGCGATCCAACATTCAGAGAGCTCCTCGGACGCGTGCGCGACGTGGCCCTTGCAGCTTATGCCAACCAGGACGTGCCGGTGGAAACGCTGCTAGAAGAGCTTCAACCTGAACGACACCTGAGTCATAACCCACTCTTCCAGGTGATGTTCATTCTTCAGAACGCGCCACTCGGGTTGTTGCAACTCTCGGACGTTGCGTTGAGCTTGTTGCCGAGTGAGTACAGCACGCCGAAGTTTGATCTGACGCTCGATCTTTCCGAGAGCGGCGGCGGCATTGAAGGGTTTATTGAATATCGTTCCGAGCTTTTCGACGCGGAGACGATCGCGCGGATTAGCGATCATTTTCAGACGATGCTCGCCGCGATTGTCGCTTCGCCTGACACGCGAGTGACGCTCTTGCCGCTGCTCACCGCCGCGGAAAAGAAACAGTTGCTCGAAGAATTTCCACGGACTCACATCGTCCAAGCTTCAGGCGTGTGCTTGCACGAACTATTTGAGCGGCAGGCGAAACAAACGCCCGACGCGATTGCCGTATCCGGCGCCGGTAAAGAACTGACTTACGCTGAGCTTGCACAACGCTCGCAAATCCTCGCCAACTATCTCAAAGCGCAGGGTTTACAAAACGAACAGATCGTCGCGATTTGCATGGAGCGCACACCCCACGTGCTCGTCGCGATGGTGGGAATACTTAAGGCAGGCGGCGCGTATGTGCCACTCGATCCGCGTAATCCGGCTGATCGAATCAGTTGGATCTTGCGCGATGCGAATGCAGCGTTGCTGTTGACTGACGACAGCATGCTTAGCGAGATGCAGGCGCTCGAAACTGAGTGCAGGGTAATCAGTATAGACCGGATAAGTAGCACAGCCGTCGAGGTTGAAAACGCGCACGTCAGTCCGGCCAATCTCGCATACGTAATCTACACATCCGGTTCCACCGGCAAGCCCAAAGGCGTCGCGGTCCAGCATCAATCGATCGCCAGTTATGTCGAAACGGCGTGCGAGCTGTTCAAGATCACTTCAGACGATCGTGTCTTACAGTTTGCATCGATCAGCTTCGACACGAGCGCCGAAGAGATCTATCCCGCGCTTGCGTCAGGCGCAACACTCGTTCTTCGCACCGACGATATGCTGAGTTCGCCTGCCGCGTTCTTCCAGCAATGCGACGAGTGGGCCATCACAGTGCTCGACCTGCCCACCGGTTACTGGCACAGCCTGGCAACGGCCGTAAACAATGTTCCGGAGAGTCTGCGGCTCATAATCCTCGGCGGCGAGAAAGCGTTGCGTGAACGTGTCAGCCAGTGGCAGCGCAACGCAGGCGACCATGTGCGCATCGTCAACACCTATGGTCCAACCGAATCGACGATCGTCGCCACCAGTTATGAAGTGGGCGACCTGCCCGCCACAGCGCTCGACGTGCCTATCGGACGCGCGGTTCGCAACGCGGAAACGTACGTGCTCGACGAACGTCTTCAACCGGCGCCGATCGGAGTTGCGGGTGAGCTGCACATCGGCGGCAACGGCCTCGCTCGCGGGTATCTCAACGCTCCCGAACTGACGGCGCAGAAATTTATTCCACATCCGTTTAGGCAGACGGCAGGCGCGAGACTTTACAAAACCGGCGATCGCGCGCGTTACCGTCCGGACGGCCAACTCGAATTTCTCGGACGTGTCGATCACCAGATCAAGTTGCGTGGGTTTCGTATCGAGCCGGGCGAAATCGAAGCGGCACTCTGCGACCACGCCGCCGTCGAAGACGCCCTCGTTCTGCTTCGTGAAGTTGCCGCGGATGAAAAACGGCTGGTTGCGTACGTGCAAGCTCGTCAAGGTGGACCAACCGCTTCGCAACTGCGCTCGACGTTGCAGCAGAAACTCCCCGATTACATGGTTCCGTCGTCATTTGTCGTGCTCGACAAGTTACCGCGAACGCCGAGCGGTAAAGTCGATCGCGCGGCCCTCCCGGAGCCGGAAGAATTCCAATCGGAAAGCTTTGTTGCTCCGCGTAATCCGACGGAGGAATTGGTTGCCGAGATCTGGCGCCAGGTGTTGAAGGTTCAACAGGTCGGCGCCCAGGACAATTTCTTTCACCTCGGTGGTCATTCGTTACTTGCGACGCAGGTTACCGCGCGCCTCCGCGATGAGCTGCGAATCGAACTGCCGCTGCGTGCGTTTTTCGAGACCCCGACAGTGGCCGGCATCGCTCAACAGATCGACGCGAGACGTCGCAGCGGACAGGCCGTCGATTTTCCCGCCATCGAGTCTGTGCCGCGAGATCAATCGTTGCCGCTCTCATTTTCGCAGGAGCGTCTCTGGTTCATATCGCAACTCGACCCGGACAACACGGCCTATCACGTTCCACGCGCGATCAGGATTACGGGTGAACTTGACGTCGATCTGGTGCGTGCGACGTTCACCGAGATCCTGCGGCGGCATGAGATTCTCCGGACGAGCTTTCCGACAGTTGACGGTGGTCCAGTGCAGGTGATCCATCCGCCGCATCCGATGCATTTGCCGCTGTTTGATCTCCGATCGATGGCGCCGGCGGAACGTGATGCCGAAGTTCAGAACTTCATTCAGAAGGAAGGAAACCTGCCCTTCGATTTCAACGAAGAGCCCCTGATCCGCGTCAGCCTGCTGCAAATCGGCGATCGCGAGCACGTCCTCGTCCTTGCCGAACACCATCTGGTCCATGACGGCTGGACACAAGGTGTCTTGATGCGCGACTTCGTCGCGATCTATTCAGCATTTCGACTGGGCCAACCCTCACCGTTGCCTGATCTCGAGATTCAGTATGCGGACTTCGCACACTGGCAGCGTCGCTGGTTGCAGGGCAGCGTGCTCGAAGAGCAGCTTGACTACTGGAAGCGGCAGCTTTCCGGCGCGTCGCCGTTTCTCGAGTTGCCGGCCGTCCGTCCGCGCCCGCCGGTGCAGAGTTTTCGCGGCGCCGAATTCAATCTCGAACTCGACGCAGCCACGTCTGACGCGCTCAGAGAGTTCAGCCGCAGTCACGGCGTGACACTTTTCATGACGATGCTCGCCGCTTTCGATCTGCTCCTGATGCGTTATACCGGAGCGACGGATCTGGTGGTCGGTTCAGGTATTGCGAACCGGCGCTGGCAAGCGTTCGAAAACCTGCTCGGCATGATTATCAATACCGTGGTGCTGCGTGTTGACGTGTCCGGCAATCCGGCCTTTACCGAACTGCTGCGACGCGTACGAGACGTAACACTCGACACCTATTCGCACCAGGACCTGCCGTTCGAGAAACTCGTCGAAGAGATTCAGCCGCAACGCACGCTCAGCTACACGCCGATATTCCAGGTGATGTTCAGCTTCCTCGACACGCCGATGGCCGCGATGCAGTTGCCGGGGCTCGAAATCGAAGCGATGGGCGCACACAACCAGACCGCGAAGTTTGACCTGAACGTCGTGGTGGTGACGCCGTCGGAGCAGACCGCGGGCCTGGGGGTCGAAAACCAGCGCAACGAGATCACGGTTGCGTTTGAATACAGCACTGACATTTTTGACGAACACGCGATCGAGCAACTCGCAGGTCACTATCGACGCGTGCTGCAAGCCGTGCTCGAGAATCCCGAGTACCGCTTGCTCGACTTGCCGTTGCTCACCAGCGCCGAACGCGAACTCACCCTGAACGGTTTGAACCAGACGCGGCGCGAGTATCCGCGCGATGAGACGGTCGCACGTTTGTTTGAACAGCAAGTGGAACGGAATCCTGAATCAATCGCGATCGTCTTCGGCGAAACGCAACTGACTTATGCGGAGTTGAACAAAGGCGCTAACCGGCTCGCCCTGAAACTGCGCCATCACGGAGTTGGACCAGAAGTGACGGTCGGTCTTTTTGTCGAACGCTCGATCGAGATGGTCGTCGCATTGTTGGGAATTCTGAAAGCAGGCGGAGCTTACGTGCCGCTTGATCCGCAGAATCCGGCGGAGCGCAGCTCGTTTATATTGAAAGACGCGAACGTCTCTCTCCTGCTTACCCGGCAAGAGCTGCGCCGGCGATTGCCCGAGAGCGGTCTGCCGATCGTCGAGATTGATTCGAGTGAAGAGTTTGCCGACCAAAATCTCGACGTGAAGATGTCGTCGTCCAATCTAATACACGTGATGTACACGTCAGGCTCGACTGGATTGCCGAAAGGCGTTGCGCTTACACACCGGAACATCCTGCGGTTGCTGATGAACACGGATTACATCGAGTTTGGAAGTGACGAAGTGTTTCTGCAACTGGCGCCCCTCTCGTTCGACGCTTCGAACCTCGAGATCTGGGGCAGCCTGCTGCACGGTGCGCGACTCGTGATCATGCCGCCGCAACGTCCTTTGCTTGAAGACATCGCGAACGCGGTGCGTGAGCATGGAGTGACGACGCTTTGGCTGACTTCCGGACTGTTTACGCAAATGGTTGAGGAGCATGCGGCAGAACTCGCGGGCGTGCGACAGTTGATGGCCGGCGGCGACGTGGTCTCTCCGGTCCAGGTTCGCAAAGTCCTCGAGCAGAAGGGCAGCGGCTTTGTCATGAACGGCTATGGTCCAACCGAGAGCACGACGTTCGCTTGCTGCTACCGCGTGATGGACGCTTCACAAATTGAGTACAGCGTGCCGATCGGCAAACCGATCGCCAACACCGTGGTCTACATTCTCGATTCGAACATGCAACCGGTGCCAAACGGCGTGACCGGGGAGCTTTACATCGGCGGCGACGGCCTCGCGCGTGGCTATTTTCAACGGCCGGACCTGACGGCGGAACGTTTTGTTCCCGACCCGTTCAGCGGCGAAACGGGCGCGCGTTTGTATCGCACCGGAGATCTCACTCGTTACCTGCGCGACGGCAACATCGACTTTCTCGGACGAGCGGACCAGCAGGTCAAGCTACGCGGGTTCAGAGTTGAGCTCGACGAGATTGAGACGGTCCTCGACGAGCACCCGGCCGTCGGTAAATCGGTGGTCATTGCGCGTGATGACGATCGCGGCGGCAAGCGCCTGGTCGCATACGTGGTCCAGTTGAGCCGGCCGGAACTTACGGCGAGCAACTTGCGCGAGTACCTGCACGCGAGATTGCCCGACTACATGATTCCCTCAAGCTTCGTGACGCTCGATGTGTTGCCGCTGACCCGAAACGGCAAAGTCGATCGCGCTGCGTTGCGAGCGCGTGAAGACGTCGGATTTTCCGGCACGACAGAGTACGTCGCGCCGCGTACGCCGGTTGAAGAGACACTCGCAAAGATCTGGTCCGAGGTGCTCGGAGTTCCGTGCGTTGGCGTCAACGACAACTTCTTCGAGCTCGGCGGTCACTCGTTGCTGGCTACGCGTCTGCTTTCGCGAGCGCGCCAGGCGTTTCAGACTAATCTGCCGCTCAACAAACTTTTCGAGACACCGACGATCGCGGCGTTTGCGGCGGTGGTCGAAAGCGTTAAGGGAAACGGTTCGGCCACACGCGTGCCGGTCATCAAACGACTCGCGCGAGCGCCACAACGTATCGAGTCATAGCCACAAAGAGGCACATAAATCACAAAATAACAGACAGAAAATCGTTTGTGCTTTGTGTGAATTTGGCTCTGGATAACTTTTAATGGTTTCAGAAGTCCTGGTCTTTCCAACTTCTTTTGCGCAGCGACGAATCTGGTTCCTGAGTCAGTTGGAACCGGAGAGTCCTTATTACAACATTCCGGCGGCAGTGTCGCTGAAAGGCGACCTTGATGTTGAGGCCCTGGAACGGGCGCTGAAGGAGATCATCCAGCGACACGAGATCCTCCGCACGCGTTTTGAGAACGTGGACGGTGAACCGGTGCAGGTGGTCGACGCTGACGCGAAGTTGGAGCTCAGCCAACACGATTTGCGACAGCGGCCCGCGGAAGTGCGCGAGCAGGAGGCGCAGGAACTTGCGCGCGACGCGGTGCGCCGGCCTTTCGATCTGGCTGCTGGTCCACTACTGCGCGGTCACCTGTTGCGATTGAACGACGACGAGTGGGTGCTGGTGCTCAACCTGCATCACATCATCGCCGACGGCTGGTCCATCGGAGTCCTCATTACCGAATTCGCCGAGCTTTATGAAGCGTTCAGCACCGGCAAGCCGGCAAACCTGCCCGAGCTTTCGATTCAGTACGCGGATTTTTCACACTGGGAAAGAGAGTGGCTGCAGGGCGAAGTCGTCGGCGAGCACATTGCTTACTGGAAGAAAAAGCTTGAAGGCGTTTCTCAGCAACCCGAGCTGCCGCACGATCAAACACGTCCTCGAGTTCACGGTCATCGCGGCGCGCATCTCGACTTCGCGATCGATCGCGAGCTCTCGGAAGCGGTGAAAGCTTTTGCAAAGCGCGAACGCACGAGTCTTTTCGTAACCCTGCTCGCCGCCTTTGATGTGCTGCTTTATCGCTATACCGGACAAAAGGATTTCGTAGTTGGCTCGCCGACGGCGAATCGTGGTCAGGTCGAGACCGAGCCTCTCATCGGCTGCTTCGTCAACACCCTTGTTTTGCGTGCGGATATTTCCGGCGATCCGAGTTTTCGCGAACTGCTTGGACGCGTTCGAGAAACCGTGCAGGAAGCTTACGTGCATCAGGAACTTCCTTTTGATCGGCTGGTCGAGGAGTTGCAGCCGGAAAGAAGTCTTGGCGAGACGCCTCTGTTCCAGGTGATGTTCATTTTGCAGAATGCGCCGATGCCGCCTCTCGAGCTGCCGGGTCTGACGCTGAATATTTACGAGATCGATAGCGGCGTTTCGAAGTTTGATTTCACGCTTGCGATGCGAGAGACGGAGACGGGGCTGGTGGGGCGGTTGGAGTACAACCGTGATTTGTACAGCGCGGAAGTGATGGAGCGACTCGGAGCGCAGTATGAGCGTTTGTTGCGTGGGGCAGTGTCTGCGCCGTCGGAGCGTGTCTCACGGCTGCCGTTGCTGGGTGCAGACGAGCAGCAGCAGTTGCTGGTCGAGTGGAACCAGGGTGGCGAAGCACGTAATCAGGATCGCTCGGTGACTGAACTCTTCTTTGCCCAGGCGGCATTGACGCCGGATACGATCGCGGTGCGTGGGGCGAATGACGAGACGCTGAGTTATGCGGAACTGTGCGGGCAGGTGAAAGCGGTGGCCACGTACCTGCGACAACTCGGAGTTGGACCAGAGCAACTGGTGGGAGTTTGTCTGGAGCGGACGCCGCGCTTGCTGGTGGGACTGTTGGGGATCATGGAAGCCGGTGGAGCTTACGTGCCGCTCGATCCGCGCTATCCGGCCGAACGCCTGCGCTTCATGCTAACCGACGCGGGGGCGCGGTATGTGCTCAGTGAACAGTCGTTGTTAGAGACGGTGGCGGCGATTGGCAGTGAGAGTGAGATCGTCAGTCTCGAAGAAGCGCTGCGAGGCACGGGTGAATACGACAGTTCGTTGTCAGCAAAGAACCTGGCTTATGTCCTCTACACCTCCGGTTCCACCGGCAGACCGAAAGGCGTGATGCTGACGCACGAGAGTGCGGCGGCGATGCTGGGCTGGGCACACGAGCAGTTTGCCAAAGAAGAGTTGCAGGGGGTGCTGGCCGGTACCTCGATCTGTTTTGACTTGTCGGTGTTTGAGTTGTTTGTGCCGCTCACGTGTGGCGGGATGGTCATCGTCGCCGAAGACGTGCTGAGTTTGGCGGAACTCAGCAATCGCAACGAGGTGACACTCATCAACACGGTGCCATCGGCCATGGTGGAGTTGTTGCGGCTGGGCGCGGTCCCGGAGAGTGTGCGCACAGTGAACCTGGCGGGTGAAGCGCTCGACGGCGGTTTAGTGGCAGCCATCTACGAGTTGCCGCACGTGCAAGCGGTCTGGAACCTCTATGGACCAACGGAAGACACGACCTACTCGACGGCCGGAGAAGTCGCACGCGGCGCACGCAAACCAAACATCGGCCGGGTGGTGACGGGCAGCCGGCTCTACATCGTCGACGAGCGGCAGCAGCTCGTGCCGGTGGGCGCCGCCGGTGAGTTGGTGCTGGGCGGGGTGGGACTGGCGCGTGGTTACTGGGGCCGGCCGGAGTTGACGGCCGAGAGATTTGTGCCGGACGGTCTCAGCGGCGAAACAGGTGGGCGTTTGTATCGCACGGGAGATCTGGCGCGCTATCAACGTGATGGCGCGGCGGAGTATCTGGGCCGCATGGACCAGCAGGTGAAGCTGCGAGGCTTTCGCATTGAACTGGGTGAGATCGAGTCGGCGTTGCTGGCGCACGAGTGGGTCCAGGAAGCGGCCGTCGTGGCGCAGGCAACGGGCAGCAGTCAGCGGTTGGTTGCCTATGTAGTGTTGAGCGGCGGGAGCGAGCGTTCCCAGAGTGAAGTGACGAGCGAGTTGCAGGGGCATCTGGGCGGCCTCCTGCCGGAGTTCATGCTGCCGTCGGCGCTCGTCGTGTTGCCGGCGTTGCCGCGCACACCGAACGGAAAACTGGATCGAAAAGAGCTGCCGGCGATATCGCAATGGGGTGAGGCACGCATGTTGACGAGTCGTGAGTTAACGCCGGTGGAGCAGTTGGTTGCCGGCATCTGGAGCGAAGTGCTGGGCCGGCCGGAGCTTGGCCCGGAAGACAACTTCTTCGCGCTCGGTGGTCACTCGTTGCTGGCCACACAAGTGTTGTCACGGTTACGCACACAGTTTGGCGTGGAGTTGCCCCTCCGGCTGCTGTTCGAAACACCCACGATTGCCTCACTCGCACGCGCGTTGCAACACGCTCTCAGCGCTGAAAAACCGTTGCCATTGCCTCCGATCAGGCGCGCTGAGCGCAATGGCGTGTTGCCGCTCTCGTTCGCGCAACAACGATTGTGGTTCATGGACCAGCTCGAGCCGGGCCAGTCGATCTATAACCTTCCGTCAGCCGTACGTTTGACCGGCCAGCTCGACGTCGACGCGCTGCGGCAAAGTCTCAACGAGCTTGTTCAGCGACACGAGATACTGCGCGCGACTTTCTCGAATGAAAACGGCAAACCCGTTCATCTAATCGCGCCCGAGCTGCAACTTTTGCTGCCGATCAAAGACCTCCGAAAGCTCTCCGGCTCGGAGCAGGAAACAGAGCTCGAAAGACTTCTGCGTGAAGAGGGCCAACTCCCGTTTGACCTGGAGCGTGGCCCGCTCATGCGCGTGGCCCTGTATCAACTCGACGACGACGAACACGTTTTGCAGATCACGCTGCATCACATCGCGGGGGACGGCTGGTCCATCGGAGTGATGATTCGCGAGCTGAGTCTCTTTTACGAGGCTGCTAAAAACGGAGAGCCCGCGCCTCTTGCGGAGTTGCCGGTTCAATACGCTGACTTCGCGGTCTGGCAAAGAGACTGCCTGCAAGGTGAAACGCTTCAGTATCACGTCGACTACTGGAAACGCGAACTCGCGGGCGCAACGCCGCTCGTGCTGCCGACCGACAACCCGCGTCCCCAGGTGCAGAGATTTCGTGGCAGCGAAGAAAGATTTGTTGTCCCGGCCGAGCTCACCGCTTCGCTGAAGGGAATTGCGCAGCGCGAAGGCGTCACCTTGTTCATGCTGCTGCTGGCGGCATTTGAAACTCTGCTGCACCGGTACACCGAACAATCAGACGTGACGATCGGCGCCGATATCGCCAATCGCAACCGGATTGAAACGGAAGGCCTGATCGGGTTCTTCGTCAACATGATGGTGTTGCGAGCCGACTTCTCGGACGATCCAACTTTCAGCGAGCTGTTGAAACGCGTGCGCCGAATCTCGCTCGACGGTTTTGCACATCAGGATCTGCCGCTCGAGAAACTGGTCGAAGTGCTGCAACCCGAACGCAGTCTCAGCAACAACCCGCTCTTCCAGGTCGTGTTTGTGCTACAGAACCAACCGGTACCCACGATCGAACAATCGGATCTGAAGATCACTCCGGTCGCGGTGGACTCCGGCATGGTCCAGTTCGATCTAATCCTTTCGATGACCGAAGTAGGGAACGAACTTCAGGGTCGCTTCTCATACGACATCGACCTGTTCATTCCCGCCACCATCAAGCAACTGGCGAAACGCTTTCAGGTGTTGCTCGAAAGCATCGTCGCCAATCCTCAGGAACGAATATCGAACCTGCGTCTGCTCTCGGAAGAGGAAACGAGTGGCTGTTCACACACAAATTTCCCGGACGCGATGCTGAGCCAGAAGGAGTTTGAAAATCTGGTGCTGGAGATCAGCGGAAGTTCCCTAACCTAAACCGGCTTTGCCCGAAAAAGAGGGTCATGGATTGATGGTTCTGCCGCAAGTGCTCCGGAGGAGCAAGATGTCTATAGCTTTACACCCTTAGGCGCTGCGCTCCAGCGGAGCGCAATGTGGTGTAGGCGTTTAATTTACATTCCGCTCCTGATGGAGCGGGTACCGCATGAAACCGGCAGCTGTAAACATCCTGCTCCTCCGGAGCAAGAACCCTCGAACCAATGACCACGACTTTTCGGGCAAAGCCACTAATTCTCTGCGTGCTCTCGAACAGAGAGGAAATAAAGGAGTCAGAAGATGAGTCAAAGTGTGTCACCCGTGCGTGATGAATCCCAGGTCTATCAATGCGTTCGCTGCAACAGCGGACTCGAACCACACGAGCAGACGGGTCTGCGTTGCGCCACCTGCGGGATCTTTTATCCCTCGATCGACGGCGTCAGGATTCTTGTTTCGAACCCGAATCACTTATTGAGAAAGCACGCCGAGTGGCTGCCGGAACGGAAAAAGGATATCGAAGGCCGGAAGACGCGCGCGGCCGCGGCCTTCGACGAAAACTTACACGGTAAAGATACGCTTGACCTGGTCCAGAAAAGTTTGGATGGACTGTTGGCGAATGTCGACCTCGTCGAAAAACAGATGGAGCCGGTGAAGCAATATCTTGCGGGCCACCCTCAACCGCCAAGTGTCTTCAACGAGTTGGAAGGTATTGGCTGGCCGGCCACCGAGATGATGGAATATTTTTATCGCGACTGGAGCGGTGCCAAAGAAGCTGAAGCGCTTGACCGCCTCTTTATTGATGCGGTCGAGCGTTTCTGCTCCGAGAAGCAATCAGTAGCCGTGCTTGGTTGTGGCGCGGGTGGCCTGCTCCCCAAGCTCAGAGAATCGTTCCCGTTAACTTACGGTGTCGATCTTGCCGTCGATACACTCCTCCTCGCGAAACGATTGATCGACGGCGAGAAATTGACACTCCACTTCACTTCGCCAAACGTCAACTATCCGGTTGCTCATCATGAAGTGACGATCGACGGCGCCGCGCGCAAGCGCCCCGGAATCAGCCTGCTCGCCGCGAACGTGAATCAGTTGCCGTTCGGCACGTCGAGTCTTTCATGCGTCATCACGCAATACATGATGGACATCGTTCCGAGTCAAGGAAGAATGGCCTCGGAGATAAATCGCGTCCTTGCGGACGGTGGCGTTTGGATCGACTTCAGCCTGCCATTCGCGATGAGCGCCGAGGACCAGTTCAACAGTCTCGGACTGCCGGCATTTCTCGAGCGGTCCGGATTCGAGATGCTCGATAAGACTATGCATCGAGTGGACGTGCTGGACCTGTCGTCGCTTTCGGAGTGGGCCTGGTCCTCACGCCAGACGCCGGTGATGTTTGCGGCGAAGAAAGTTTCGGCGCCGGCGGTTGAGCGACATGATTACTTTGCCGATTTCTTCGCGAAGAAGAGTGAAGCGATCTGGGACCGGGTTCCGAAGCGTGTGGTTGATATCTCGCTCGTGAACGAACGCCGTTTCACGGACAACGGCACGACTGAGTCAAAGGGCGTGAGAATTCTGCGGCCCAACAATCCGCGGGCGGGGACTTTCGCGATCTCGGACCAGACCGCCGCGATGACCGAGTGGTTCCTGCGCACGGTTGACGGATCGCGGACCATGAAGGACATCTTCAACCTGATGCTCAGTAGTTTTGGACCAAATATCCCGCCGGGTGAAGTGCTGCAATTCTTCAGCGGTCTGGAAGAATCGCACCTCATCGAAATTCACTAAAAACCGCCACAAAAAGGCACAAACAGCACACAAACAGGATTCAGAAGTGGACCTGAGAAATATAGAAAGTATTTATCCGCTGTCGCCGTTGCAGGAGGATTTGCTGCTGCAAGGCGGCAGAGTCTCCGGACAGGTCGTTGCGTCGCTGAATGGTGAACTCGACGTTGCGCTGTTTGAGGAGGCGTGGCTGGCAGTGGCGGCGCAGCGTCAGGCGTTCCGAATGTTCTTTGCGTGGAAGCGTGTGGAGCGACCGCTCCAGCTTATCGGCAGGGAAGTGGAACTCTCGATTGCCCACCTCGATCTTTCGTCCGACTCGGCGCAGCAACAACTCGAAGATTTTCTTCAGGCCGACTCCGAGCGCGACTTCGATCCGGCGCACGCTCCCCTTGTTCGCTTAACGCTTTGCAAAATGGCGGCGGAGTGGATTCTCGTTTGTACTTATCATCGCCTCGTACTGGACCATGAAAGTGTCTCGCTCGTCCTCGAAGACGTTTTTGCGTTGTACGAAGGTCTGCGCCAGGAACGGCGAGTGAATCTGCCGGAGCGTCCGTCGTACCAGGGCTACGTTTCGTATCTTCACAGTGCAGCAAAGCCTGAGGAAGCAGAACTCTTCTGGAAAGAACACCTTCGGACCGCGGGTCATGCAACGCAGTTGCCGATCGAAACGCCGGCTGAAGCGAGGACAGGCGAGTCAGTCTTCAAACACGAAGAGATCGCTCTTCACGACGCAGCGCGTCTTCGCGCGTTGGCACGCCAACACGATCTACGGCTCGGCACGATCCTGACGGGAGCATGGGCCTTACTTCTCAGCCGCTACAGCAACGAAGAACAGGTCGTGTTCGGAGTGACAGTATCGAGTCGTCCATCCGAGTTGGCTGGAAGCGACGCGATGATCGGCAGTTTTCTCCACACGCTGCCCGTAAACGTCAGCGTAGCGGCGAAAGAGCCGGTGCTGCCGTGGTTGAAACAAGTGCAGCGTTTGATTGACGACACAATCACACACCAGCACGTCAGGCTCGGCAGAATACGCGAGTGGACCGGGGCGCCGGCGGAGAGTTCGTTGTTCGAGAGTTCGGTGGTCCTCGATACCGAGGTCCGGTCCAAGCCTGCATCCGAGAACCTCCGCGTGCGTGAGATTCGTGTAAATGAGCCGGTCGCATCGCTGTCACTCAGCCTCGTCGCCGGCCCGTCGCTCGCGATTCGTCTCAGTTACGACACGGATCGTTTTAGCGAAACAGCAGTACGCCGGCTGCTCGATCATCTTGTTCACTTGCTAGAAAACATTCTGCTCCGGCCTGAACAGCTTCTGAGCGAGCTGCCTTTGCTGCCGGCGCGCACGTTGGACCAACTGCTGCACGAGTGGAACGAAAACCGCACCGCCTACCCGCGCGAGCACACGTTGCAATCGTTGTTCGAACAACAGGTAAGACAAACCCCGGACGCCGTAGCCCTTGAATTCGGAACCGAGAAGTTGACCTATCGCGAGTTGAATCGTCGTTCAAATCAACTCGCTCACTACCTGCGCGGCCTGGGCGTGGGGCCGGAAGTCTCGGTCGGTTTGTGTCTCGATCGTTCGGTGGAAATGATCGTGGCCCTGCTCGGCATTCTCAAAGCAGGCGGCGCGTACCTGCCGCTCGATATCGGCTATCCGCTCGAGCGTCTTGACTTCATGATCGAGACCGCGCAGACATCGGTGCTTCTGACGCGCGATGGCTTGAGCGATACCCTCCCGGTCTTTTGGGGCCAAACGGTTTGCATCGATACCGACTGGGAACTTATCGCAAACGAGTCAGAGGAAAATACCGTCACCACGACCACCGCCGACAACCTCGCCTACATGATGTTTACTTCGGGCTCGACGGGCGTGCCCAAGGCGATCAATGTCACGCATCGCAACGTCGTGCGTTTAGTGAAGCAGACTAACTTCGCGAACTTTGGACCAGACGAAGTGTTCCTGCAACTCGCGCCGATCTCATTCGACGCTTCGACTTTCGAGATCTGGGGCAGCCTGCTCAACGGCGCGCGTCTTGTCGTCATGCCGCCGCACCCACCGTCTCTCGAAGAACTCGGTTCGACACTGCGGCACTCGCGCGTTACGACGCTCTGGCTCACAGCGGGACTCTTCAACCTGATGGTCAACCAGCGACCGGATGAATTGAAACAGGTGCGACAGTTGCTAGCCGGCGGCGACGTCCTCTCGCCTCCGGAAGTGCGCTCGATGCTGATGAGTATGAACGGTGGCCGGCTCATCAACGGTTATGGACCAACGGAGAGCACCACGTTCGCCTGCTGTTATCCGATGAGCAGCGATACGCAGATCGGATCCACGGTTCCGATCGGCCGTCCGATTTCAAACACCCAGGTCTACCTGCTGAACAAAAATTTGCAGCCGATGCCCGTCGGCGCGGCCGGCGAACTTTACATCGGCGGCGACGGCCTTGCGCGTTGTTATCACAACCGCCCCGAACTGACTGCCGAGCGCTTTGTACCGCATCCGTTCAGCCATGAACCCGGTGGGCGTCTCTATCGAACCGGTGACCTCGCCCGCTATCGCGAAGACGGCGTGATCGAGTTTCTCGGACGCGGCGACAACCAGGTGAAGGTTCGTGGTTTTCGTATCGAGTTGGGCGAGATCGAAGTAGCGCTTGCCCGGCATGCCGCGGTCCAACAGGCGGTCGTCCTGGCGCGCGAAGACAACGGCGCCGAGAAACAGTTAGTGGCGTACGTCGTGACACACGACGGCGCCGAACTGACGAGCGCTGAGATGCGCGCCTTTTTAAAGGAGCATCTCCCCGAGCACATGATTCCGCCGCAGTTGGTGCGTCTCGCGGAGTGGCCGCTCACGCCAAACGGCAAGATCGATCGTGCGGCCCTCCCGTCGCCCGCCGACGTCAATACCGATTCCGAGTCGACCTTCACGCCGGCCGAAACGCCGGAAGAAAAAGCACTCGCGGCGACGTGGATGCAAGTGCTTGATCTCGAACGCGTCGGCGTTGACGAAAACTTCTTCGATCTCGGCGGCGATTCGATCCGCAGTCTTCAAATCCGCGCCCTGGTCCAAAAGCTTGGTTACGACTTTTCGATCAAACAGCTCTTCCAGTGGCAAACAATCAGAGAGCTGGCGACAGTGCTTGTGCCTTTCGCTGAAGACGCGCAACCGGATTCCGAAACGCAACCATTTGCGTTGATCAGTGCGGCCGATCGTGAGCGGTTACCTGACGACGTTGTTGACGCGTACCCGCTGGCCCGTTTGCAACTCGGGATGCTGTTTCATAGTGAACTGGATTCAGGTGAACGGCTCTATCACGACATTTTTAGCTACACGCTGCGGACGCGCTTCGATTTACAAGCGTTGCGCGGCGCGTTGTCGCAACTGAGCGAACGCCACGCAATCCTCCGCACTTCGTTTGACCTGGCCGGTTACAGTAAACCGCTGCAACTGGTCCATGAGACGCTCGACATTCCTCTTTCGGTCGTGGATTTGCGACAGGCTTCGCCCGAGCAACAGGACGAGACGATGGCCGCATGGGTTGAAAGTGAGAAGCGACAGGGCTTCACGCTGCAATACCCGCCCTACATTCGCCTGATGGTCCTGTTGCGTGGTGCCGACACGCTCCAATTCAATCTTAGTTTTCATCACGCCCTCCTGGATGGCTGGAGCTTTACTTCGCTGCTGACCGAATTGTTCACACGCTATTACGCGTTGCTCAATAATTCCGAGATTCCTTCAGCACCGCTCAGCACGACTTACAGCACCTTTATCGCACTCGAACAGGAAGCGCTCACGTCTGAAGACTGCCGGCGTTTTTGGAGTGAGCGTCTTGACGAGATTTCCCTCACAACGTTGCCGCCGCCGCCGAACCCGCCGGTTTCCGAGCGATTGTTCTTTGAAAAACGATTTAATCCCGAAGTAGTAAGCGGCTTGAAAGGGATCGCACGGGTCGCGGGCGTTTCACTCAAGAGCGTTTTGCTCGCGGCCCATTTGGGAGTGATGGGTTTCATCAGCGGCTCGACTGATGTGAGCACCGGAGTCGTTTTCAACGGGCGGCCGGAGGGAGAAGACGGCGAGCGAGTAATCGGACTCTTCCTCAATACCTTGCCGTTTACGTTCCGGCTGCGTGGTGGAACGTGGATCGATCTGCTGGGTGAAGTTCGTGATGCGGAGGCGCGCATCGTTCCTTATCGCCGTTATCCGCTTTCAGAGCTTCAAAGCCGGCGTGCGGGTCAGCCGCTGTATGAGACTGCCTTCAACTTTGTTCACTTCCACGTACTGCAAGCGTTGAATAAGTTTGAAGATCTCGAAGTGCTGGATAGCAGTTCGTACGCCAAAACAAATTTTCCGCTCATCATCAGCTTCGCACTCATTCCGGAAAGACAGGAGTGCGTGATGAACGTCGATTACGACACGGCAAAGTTTCCGACTGAGAAAGTTGAGGCCCTCGCCAGGTACTTCACGACCGTGCTGCAACGAATGACGGAGGATCCGCACGAGCGTTACGAGACCTGCGAGTTGCTTTCAGACTCTGAACACCGGCAACTGCTCGAACAGTGGAACGACACTGACGAGATTTATCCGCAGGGCCAGTGTTTGCATCAGCTTTTCGAAGTACAGGCGCGACGCACACCCGCGGCTGTTGCCGTAGTTGCGGAAGACGAAACGCTCACGTATGCGGAGTTGGACCAGCAGGCCACCGCGCTCGCTGGATGGCTGCAGACGCAAGGTGTCGGTCCGGAACAACTCGTCGGTGTTTATTTGACGCGGACGCCGCGGATGATCGTGTCGCTACTGGGAATCCTCAAGGCCGGCGGCGCCTATCTGCCTTTGGACGTGCAGTATCCGCCGGAGCGATTGCGCTGGATGCTGGCGAACGCCGGAGTGCGCTGGGTGCTGACGGAAGACGATCTGGTCGAGACGATTGAGGCGTTGGGCAGTGAGAGTGCGGTTATCAATCTCGATGCGGTGTGGCAGGAGGTGCTCGCGACAAGCGAAACAGAAGCGGATGCGGAGTCGCCCGTGAGCGCTGCGAATCTTGCCTACGTGATCTATACGTCGGGTTCGACCGGCAAACCTAAAGGCGCAATGCTCACGCACGACGGCGTGGTCAATTGTCTTTACTGGATGCAGGAAACTTACAACCTCACGTCGAGCGACAGTTTCCTGATGAAGACTTCGCTCAACTTCGATCCGTCAGTTTGGGAGATCTTCTGGCCGCTCTGGATTGGCGCGCGCGTGGCGCTCGCGCAACCGGATGGTCACGCCGATCCTGCGTACCTGGTCGAGAAGATCGTCGCAGAGAAAATCACGAGCGCCTATTTTGTCCCGTCGATGCTCGATTTGATCGTGCGCACACCCGGGATCGAGAAGGCTGATTCGCTGCGGCGAGTCATCTCCGGCGGCGAGAAACTGTCAAACGAAACCATCAACCGTTTCTTTGAGGTCTGCGGAGCCGAGCTGCATCATTCGTATGGCCCAACCGAGACTTCGATCGCGGCGAGCGAGTGGAACTGTGAACGTGATGACGCGGCGCCGGTCGTAAACATCGGACGCCCACTCGCCAACACGCAACTCTACGTGCTCGATGCATTTCTACAGCCGGTTCCGCCCGGCACGCCCGGAGAGTTGTTCATCGGCGGCGTCGGCGTCGGACGCGGATACCTGCAACGCCCTGATTTAACAGGCGAGCGTTTTGTGCCGGATCCGTTCAGCGACAAACCGGGCGCGCGTCTGTATCGCACTGGCGATCTGGTTCGTTACCTGCCTGACGGTCGTATCGAGTTTCTCGGACGTCGTGATTTTCAGGTCAAGATCAGGGGCTATCGTATCGAGCCCGGCGAAGTGGAGTCGGCCCTGCGCCAGCATGAAGAAGTCGGCGAGTGTGTGGTCCAGGCGGTCGACGATGAATCAGGCAAGCGACTCGCCGCTTACGTCACGCTCTCGTCCGCAAATTCGACGCTCACCGCGAGCGAGCTTCGCGGCTACCTGAAGAAACACCTGCCCGAACACATGATCCCGGCGACGATCACCATCCTCGAAGCGTTGCCGCTGATGCCAAACGGCAAGATCGATCGCGCGGCGCTGCCTGCTGCCGAACCGTCGATCGAAACGGAAGAGTCGTACGTGTCACCGCTAACCGCGATCGAAGAGTTACTTTCTGAACTGTGGAGCGACGTGCTTGGCGTCGGCCGCGTGAGTGTCGAAAGCGACTTCTTCGAACTCGGCGGAAATTCACTCCTTGCGACGCAGCTAGTCTCACGCGTGCGGGAAGCGTTTCGTGTCGAGATGCCGCTGCGGCAACTATTCGAGCGTCCCACGATCAGGAGTCTGGCGCAGTTGCTCGAATCGTCGGAGGCGTCGAAGGAAGCAGAACTGCCGGCGATCACGCGCATCTCTCGCGAACAGGATTTGCCGCTCTCGTTTGCGCAGATGAGATTGTGGTTTCTCTACCAACTCGAGCCCGATTCCACTGCTTTCAATATTCCCGCAGTCGTGCGTTTGCACGGGGATCTTAATGTCGAAGCACTCGATCAAACGCTCAGCGAACTGCTGCGCCGTCACGAATCTCTGCGCACGACGTTTAAGACCGTCGACGGCGTACCGCTGCAAGTTATCGCACCCGCCGAACCGGTTCGATTGACGATCCAGGATCTTTCTCGGCCTGACGAGCACGAGCGCGAACTGGAAGTGCAGAAACTGATTCGCGATGAAGTCGAGCGGCCGTTTGATCTGGAGCGTGGTCCCGTATTGCGCGTGTCTCTGGTGCGTCTCGGCGCAGAGGAACACTTGCTGATGCTCGTGTTGCACCACATCGCATCCGACGCATGGTCACGTGGTGTTTTGATTCGTGAGCTGTCTGCGCTTTACGAAAGCTTTGTTGCCGGAAAACCGTCGCCGTTACCGGAACTCGAAATTCAGTATGCGGATTTTGCGCACTGGCAGCGCACCTGGTTAACGGGCGAAGTGATGGAAAAGCAGCTCGCTTACTGGAGACGCCAGCTCGGTGGACGCCTGCCGGTGCTGAACCTGCCGACCGACATGCCGCCCGCGGCAGTCCAGGGGTTCCGTGGCGCAGCACAGCGATTCAACTCGCTTGGTCCAATGACGGACCCGCTCAAGACGCTGAGTCGCCGTGAGGGTGTGACGATCTTCATGACACTCCTCGCAGGCTTCAAGCTCTTGCTTCATCACTACACCGAGCAGTCTGAAATCGTCGTCGGAGCTACACTCGCCGGCCGCAATCACGCGGCGCTCGCGCAGCTCGTGGGTTTCTTCGTCAACGCGATCGTTTTGAACACGGATATCTCCGGTGACCCGACGTTCCGTGAATTGCAGGCGCGTGTGCGACAGGTTTCACTCGGCGCTTACGCGAACCAGGATGTGCCGTTTGATCGATTACTCGAAGAGTTTCGCGTTGGACGCGACCGCACGCGAAATCCGCTCGAAGTCGCGTTCACGTTTGACAACACGCCGCAGGAACGAGCGGAGCTGCCCGGTTTGAAGTTGAGCCTGGTGGAAACCAACCTTGAAACGACGAGACACAATCTCGTACTTGCGTTAACGGAAACACCGAGCGGCTTGACCGGTTCGTTCCAGTACAACGCCGACTTGTTCAACGCGTCGACAGTCGCGCGGATGGTGGCGCACTACGAACTGCTGTTGCGCAGCATCATCGACGATCCCGAGGCGCGCGTGAGTGAGTTGCGAGCAATACTCGACGAAGCTGACAGCCAATGGCGTGAGTTGAGAAAGAATGAGCTCAAGTCAGCGCGTCACCGGATGCTGCAAAACGCGCGGCTCGCGTCTACCAGCCGGCAACCGACGGAAGGAGTTGTGCGATGAACAACATCAGCAGCAGGGAATCGTTGCTGGCAAAGCGGCGCGCGTTTCGGCCGCAGAGTATCAACGTTTCGGCCCACGCCCTCGTGCGGGTCGAGAATTACCGCGATAAGACGATGCCGCTCGTGGTCCAACCGAACGTTCCCGGTGTCGATCTTCCGGAATGGGCTTCACACAATCTCGATTTCATTCATCGCAGCCTGCTTGATCGAGGCGGCCTGCTCTTTCGCGGCTTTGATGGAAAAGAGGCGGGTGACTTCGATCGCTTTCTGACGGCGATCAAGTTGCCGCGTATGCACTACATGGAAGGCGCGACGCCGCGCACGGAGTTGAAAGAAAAGGTCTACACGTCGACCGAGTATCCTTCGGATCAAACAATCGCGTTGCACAACGAGCTGAACTACGTCGTCACCTGGCCCATGAAGATCTTTTTCTTCTGCGTCGTGGCCGCGGAGACAGGTGGCGAAACGCCAATTGCCGACGTGCGCAAAGTCTACCAGCGTCTCGATCCGCGGATCACCGAGCGCTTCAAAGAGAAAGGCTGGATGCTGGTCCGCAATTTCGGCGAGCACATGAGTTTGCCGTGGCAGACAGCTTTTCGTCTGAACGACAAAGCCGAGCTCGAAGATTATTGCCGGCGGTCGCGTATCGAGTGTGAGTGGAACGGCGATCGGCTCCGCACGAGACAGGTGCGGCCCGCGGTGCGCCAGCACGCGCGGACGGGTGAGTGGGTCTGGTTCAATCACGTCGCGTTCTGGCACGTGTCGAGTCTCGATCCGACGGTGCGCGAGATGTTTCTGAAAGAGTTTGACCAGGACGATCTGCCTTACAACACTTACTACGGAGACGGTTCACACATCGACGACGCGGTGGTCGAGGAAGTGCGTGAGGCTTACCGGCAGGAGACAGTCGCCTTTCCGTGGCAGGAAGGTGATCTGATGATGCTCGACAACATGCTTGTGGCCCATGGCCGGTTTCCTTTCACCGGAGAGCGGAAAATCCTTGCCGCGATGGGTGAACCTTGCCACGACGGGCGGATCGAGAATAATTGAGAGAAATGAATACTTATTTTCCATTTGTCATTTTCCATTTTTCATTTGTCATTGGGAGCGCGGAGCGTCCTGATAAATGGAAAATGAGAAATGTCAAATGACAAATGGAAAATAGTCACTTTTTCTGGAGAAGAAATGGAAGCAGCAGCTTTAGAAGTGCAGCAGGAAATCAGTGGCGGGTTTCGACTTTCGCCGCAGCAGAGACATCTCTGGGCGCTACAGCAAACTGACGGCGCCCTCCCGTGGCGAGCGCGGAGTGTGATCAGGATCGCGGGCCCGCTCGACGTGAAGACTCTGTCCGCGGCGCTGAATGAAGTTACGCGACAACACGAGGCGCTTCAGCTCAGTTTTCAACGTTTGCCGGGGATGGCCATTCCGCTTCAGTTGCGAGATCAGCGGCAGGTTGCCGGTTGGACCACGCCGGAGAATTGGCAGAACCTCGATCCACGTGAACAGGAGCGCCGCCTCCAGAACTTTCTCCAGACGCCAGACAAAACAGAGCGCCCGTCGATGTCGCTCGTAAAGCTTTCCGAAACGAATCACGTACTCCTGGTCGATCTGCCCGCGTTGTGCTGCGATTTGCGAGGTCTGGACAATCTCAGGAACGAGATCGCGAGATCTTACGACCGCGCTCTGGGCCATGAAACGGCGCCGGGCAATTCGCTTCAGTATACGGTGATCTCCGAGTGGCTTAATGAACTGCTCGACTCGGAAGACGCCGAAGCTGGCCGCGCTTACTGGCGCAGCGAGAACATCTCCGCGAACTTCGATCTCCGTTTGCCTTACGAAAAAGCCGAGTCGTCTTCAACTTCATTCCAGCCGCGCAGCTTGAAGCGCGAGGCGTTTTTAACAGAACTCGAGACGCTCGCCGACAAAACGTCGCTCCGGACGGTATTGCTGGCTGTCTATCAGCTCCTCTTGTGGCGCTTAAGCGGCGAGAGTGTGGTGACAGTAGGTGCGGCGCACGACGGCCGTCCCGATGAAGAGTTGTTGAATGCGATTGGCCTGTTTACCAAACACCTGCCAGTCACGGCTCGGTTTGAGAAGCATTTGCGCTTTGGTGAAATCGTGCGGCAAGTAAGTGCGGCGGACCAGGCTGCCGCTGAATGGCAAGAGTGCTTCGCCTGGGACCAACGCGAAAACGGCTTCCTGTCCTATTGCTTCACCTTCGAACAGGACGCCGGAGAGCAACTCGCAGGCGACGTAAGATTTATCGGCGAAGGGAAGCAGGCGCTATTCGATCGTTTCAAACTCAATCTTCTGGCCCGGCAAACCGATGATCGTCGGAGTTTTGAGTTTCAGTACGATCCAAACTTCTTCGATCCTCGCGACATTGAACGATTCGCGGATCAGTTTCAAACACTGCTCGCCGGCGTGGTCCGGAACACGGGCGAATCAATCGCGCGTCTCAATCTGCTGCCGTCATCCGAGCGAACGTTTCTGCTCGAAACGTTCAACGACACGAAATTCGACTTCGGAACGACAAACTTTATTCACGGTCTCGTCGAGCGGCAGGTTGAACTCACACCTGACGCCGTTGCGATCGTATTCGGCGATCAGTCGTTGACTTACCGCCAACTAAACGAGCGCTCGAATCAACTCGCGCATTACCTGCGGCTTCATGGCGTCGGCGGTGACGTGTTTGTCGGCGTATGTCTCGAACGATCGCTGGAAATGATGGTCGCACTCCTCGGCATTCTCAAAGCCGGCGGCGCATATGTGCCACTCGATCCGGCGTACCCGAGTGAGCATCTGTCGTTCTTACTCGAAGACACCGGCACGCAATTCCTCCTGACGACAAAAGCGCTCTCCGAGACATTGCCTGAGACTTCGGCGCGAATGGTTTTTCTCGACGGCGCCGCGCCTGAAGTGGTGAAGCAGGATCGCAGCAATCTCGTAACCCGCGGCACACCCGATAATCTCGCCTACGTGATCTACACGTCGGGTTCGACGGGCAATCCGAAAGGCGTGATGATCTCGCATCGATCGATCTGTAACCGCCTGCTCTGGACTCAGCACCACTTTCCACTCTCGACCGCCGACACAGTGCTGCAGAAAACGGTCTACAGCTTCGACGCCTCGGTTTGGGAGATCTTCGTGCCGCTTTTCGCGGGGGCAAGACTCGTCATGGCCCAACCCGGTGGACAACAGGACAGCGCTTATCTCGTCGACGCGATCGTCGAAAACCAGGTGACGACACTGCAACTCGTTCCGTCAATGCTCAGGGTGTTGCTCGATGCCGAAAGAATTAGCGAATGCACGAGTCTAAAGCGCGTGTTCTGCGGCGGCGAAGCGTTGAGCGCGGAAGTTGTCGAGTCGTTTCGACAAAAACTCAACGCGCAGTTGATCAATCTCTATGGACCAACCGAAGCTTCGATCGACGCAACCAGCCAGACTGTTGACGAATTACCGGCTGAACGAATCGTTTCGCTCGGCAAACCGCTCGAAAACATGCGCGTCTACCTGCTCGACTCGGAACAGCAGCCTGTACCACTCGGCGTTCAGGGCGAGATACACATCGGCGGCGTCGGGCTCGCGCGCGGTTACCTGCGACGACCCGAGTTGACGGCGGAGAAATTCATTCCCGATCCGTTCAGCAGGGAACCCGGACAGCGTCTCTATCGAACGGGCGATCTCGCGCGCCAGTCACCCGATGGCTCGCTGCATTTCCAGGGCCGCACCGATCATCAGATCAAGTTGAGAGGTTTTCGCATCGAGCTCGGCGGGATTGAAGCCGCACTCCGGAAACACACCGCCGTGCGTGAAAGCGTGGTCCTGCTGCGTGAAGATACCCCGGGCGACCAGCGACTCGTCGCTTACGTCATCGGCGACGAAGCATCAGCCTCCGACCTTCGCGATTACCTGAAAGACAAACTTCCGGCGCACATGATTCCGTCGGCAGTCGTCTTCATGGAATCTTTCCCGACGCTACTCAACGGAAAGATCGATCGCAAAGCATTGCCCGCGCCTGACGCGTCGTTGCGACAAACAAGAAGCGTCTATGTGGCGCCGCGTAATCCGCTCGAAGAACGAGTGGTGGAGATGTGGAGCGAGGTGCTCGGCGTGGACCAGATCGACTATATCGGGGTCGACGACAATTTCTTTGAACTCGGCGGCCACTCGTTACTTGCAACTCAACTCATCACCCGGCTGCGAGAAATTTTTAAGGTCGACATATCGTTACGAAGTTTCTTTGAAGCGCCAACCGTCAACGGCCTGGCGACAATCATCCTGCACACACTCGTCGCCGAGTCAGGCGACGACGACATAGGACAACTCGTTTCCGAGATCGAAGCATTGCCCGAGGAAAACGCGCAGTCCATGACAGCCAGTTAGCATTCTTTGGTGGCGTCTTAATTCAAACTCTGCGTCCTCTGCGTATCTCTGGGATCTCTGCGTAAATTGCACTCCAGGCATATTAAACGCAGAGGTCACAGAGGTACGCAGAGAACACGGAGAACAGTCGTTCAAATTGGGTAGTGAACCGTTGCGAAAGGGACTTAACCAATGAGGGAAGGAATTTTGTCGGTGATTGGCAAGACGCCATTGATCAAACTTTCGCGGGTTTTTCCCGACACCGACTTCAACGTTTACGCCAAGCTCGAAGGGTTGAACCCCGGAGGCAGTACGAAGGACAGGCCGGCTTTCAACATCATCAAGGACGGGATCGACAATCATGCCATCAAGCCTGGTTCGGTAGTGATCGAGTCAACCTCCGGCAACATGGGAGTCGGGTTGGCCCAGGCGTGTTCTTACTTTGGCCTGCGGCTGATCTGTGTCGTCGATCCCAAGACAACGATTCAGAACATTCGTCTGCTGCGTGCCTACGGCGCCGAAGTGGACATGGTGATGGAGCCCGACGCCAATACGGGTGAATATCTGCAAGCACGTCTCAACCGCGTGCACGAACTTCTCGAGACTGTAGATAACGGGTTCTGGCCCAATCAGTATGCCAACTCGCTCAATCCAGCCGCACATCACCATACGATGGATGAGATTCAACGCCAGCTCGGCGGCAAGGTCGACTATCTTTTTTGCGCGACCAGCACGTGCGGCACGATGCGCGGTTGCGCCGAGTACGTACGCGAGCATTCTCTGAAGATCAAGACGGTCGCCGTAGACGCTGTCGGCAGCGTCATCTTCGGCGGTCAGAAATCAAAACGGCTCATACCGGGTCACGGCGCGGCTGTTCGGCCGTTGCTTTACAAGGACGATCTCGCCGATAGCGTAGTGAGAGTGACCGATCTCAATTGCGTGGTCGGTTGCCGCAAGCTCGTGCGATCCGAAGCTGTTCTCGCCGGTGGCTCATCGGGCGGCGTGATCTCCGCCATCGACCAGATGAGGTCGGTAATTCCGAGCGGCGCAAACTGTGTCGCGATTCTTCCCGATCGCGGTGAACGTTATCTCGACACAATATTTTCTGAAGAGTGGGTGCAGGAACACTTCGGCGAAGTGTCGCACCTCTGGGAAAACTCATTGAGGGCACCAAAGTGGCTAGTCGCGGCATATTAATACTGACGAGCGATGAGGTTGAGGCGATCCTTTCGAATCGCGAACTGCAACTTCTCGAGATCGTCAAAGACGCTTATGTGACACACAGGGCGGGCGCAAGCTCACTGCCAAACTCGCTATTCCTGCGTTTTCCGGACGGCAACGGCAACCGAATCATCGCGTTGCCTGCGTATCTCGGATCCGAGTTTGACGTTGCGGGTATGAAGTGGGTCTCGTCCTTTCCTGCAAATATAAATTCAGGTTTGAACCGTGCGTCGGCGGTGGTAATTCTCAACTCGCCGCTCACGGGACAGCCACTCGCCTTTCTCGAAGGTTCGATCATCAGCGCCAAGCGCACTGCCGCGAGTGCGGCACTTGCCGCGAAGACGCTGCACGGCGAGGACTATCCGGCGACGATCGGATTCGTCGGGTGTGGTCCAATCAACTTCGAGGTAGCTCGTTTCCTTCTGGCCGTGTGGCCCGAAGTCGAAGAGTTTGTGGTCTTCGATATCGATCCGGCGCGAGCTGTGCAATTCGGCGCAAAGTGTCTCGCGTTGAATCCGAGACTGAAGATCACGAGCGTGCGGGAGATTGCGTCACTGCTGAGCCAGGCGACCGTCGTTTCGCTTGCCACCAACGCCGGCGAGCCCCACATCCACAGCCTTTCGATGTGTCCTCCGGGAACGACGATCCTGCACGTGTCGCTGCGCGATCTTTCGCCCGAGATCATTCTCGCGTGCGACAACGTCGTCGACGACGTCGATCACGTTTGCCGCGCCCAGACGTCGATCCATCTTGGCGAACAGCTCACCGGAAATCGGGATTTTATTCGTTGCACGCTTGCGGATGTCCTCGAGAACGCCGCAGCCCCGCGTCGAGATCCGGACGGAATCACGATCTTCAGTCCATTTGGTCTTGGCGTGCTCGATATGGCGCTCAGCAAAATGGTGTATGAGTCGTCGCTGAAACAGGACTACGGCGTGGTGATCAACTCGTTTCTGCCGGGGTCGTATCTGGAGGCTCAGTGACACGCGCGATAGAAACAACGGACGTTGCCGGACGGATCAGCAAGTTGTCGAGTGCGAAGCTCGAGCTGCTGAGTCGAAGGCTGCTCAAAAATACGCACGACCGTGTGATTAAAAAGCGTGCGCGGCGCGATCAGCCGGCGGCGCTTTCGTATTCACAACAACGCATGTGGCTGTTGCATCAACTGGAGCCGAATAGTTCCGCGTTGAACACAGCGGCCGCGGTTCGTTTGCGTGGACCACTCGACGTCGCCGCACTTAAGCAAAGCCTCACCGAGATCGTGCGACGGCACGAATCTTTAAGGACAAGCTTTGAGTTACGCGATGGAGAGCCGGTGCAAGTCGTACACGAAGTTTCGGAATGGCGACTTCCGTTGCTCGATCTATCGGCGCTTCCGGAAGCAAGGCGTGAGGAAGAGCTAAGACTGGTAACGTCGCGCGAAGCGGAACGGCCGTTTGCCCTCGCCCAGGGTCCGGTGCTGCGGACAACTCTGGTGAAGCTCGGCGACGAAGAGCACATTTTGCAAATCGTGCTGCACCACATCGCCAGTGATGGTTGGTCCATGGGCGTCCTCGTCAGGGAAGTGACAACGCTTTACCGGTCGCACATCAGGAAAGAAGCCTCCACACTTCCGGAATTGCCGTTGCAGTATTCGGACTATGCCGAGTGGCAGAGAGAATGGCTGCAGGGTGAAGCCGCGGCGAAGCAATTGAACTATTGGAAGCGGCAACTATCAGGATCGCCTACATCACTGGATCTGCCAATCGATCGAGAGCGGCCGGCCGTGCTCAGCTATCGTGGCGAGACGGTTACGTTTGAGCTCGGGGAAAAGCTGAGCGCCGATTTAAAAGCGCTTGCGCTCCAGGAAGGCGCGACACTTTTCATGGTAATGCTCGCGGCGTTCAAGACGTTGCTGCATCGCTACACGGCGCAACCGGACATCGTCGTCGGCACAAACATCGCCAATCGCAATCGTGGTCAACTGGAAAACCTCATCGGCTGCTTCGTCAACAATCTTGCGCTGCGTACGGACCTCTCAGGCAATCCGACGTTTCGCGAAACACTCGCACGCGTGCGTGACGTGACTCTCGCGGCTTATGCAAACCAGGATCTGCCTTACGAAGTCATCGTCGACGCATTGCGCGCCGAGCATGGTCCAAAAAGTCAGCTCTTTCAGGTCATGCTCGTGTTGCAAAACAACCCGATGCCGCCAGTCGAGCTCGAGGGATCTGGAGATATCGTTTGTTCCCGTCGGCACTGAAGCGGCCGCATTCGATCTGTGTCTTTACACGATGGAGACGCACCGCGGGATCGTCGGTCTGCTTCAGTACGACCGCGACCTGTTTGAAGCGTCAACCATCAAGCTGATGGTGGACCGTCTCAAGACGCTCCTGCAGGAAATCGTCGATACCCCTGACGAGTACATCTCGAGTCTTTCAATGACGACCGCGGAAGAGATGAAAGCCTTAACCGCAAGTTTCAACGTTGCGCTTTAAGAATAGGTAAAGGGCTCTTTGAAAAAAGGTCACACAATTCTGCTCGGCGGGATCGGCGGTGATTCTCACTCCGTCGGTCTAACAGTGCTGCACAGCGCCCTCGTCGCAAACGGTTACCGCGTCAGGTACCTGGGCACGCAAACGAAACTGGAGGAGTTTCTCCAGTATGCCGCGTTCTCAAACGCAGTGATGCTCTCCAGCATGGACGGTCACACGCGTCATTACCTGCGGCGATTTCCTGAGCTGTTGAAACAGTATCAGGCGCATGGACCACTCTGGTATCTGGGCGGGAACCTGGATATCGGCGATGGGATCGGCTACGAAGCGCGCTTTCGTGAAATGGGTTTTCATCGAGTGTTTGTGAGCTTCGTAGATATCAGGACGGTACTGCGTTTGCTCGAGACTGATTTGCACGACGTCGAGCCGGTGCCCGAAGTTGCGCCGCTTTGGGAGTTGACGCAAAAGCAGAGTCTCTATCTTCCGGCGCCGACTTCGGATGATTTGTTGGACCAGGAATTGTTTGAAAACACCCGTCGCGAGGTGCTGGACCACTGGAAGACCGGTTACCAGGCGCGAAATATGGAGGAGAACGCCGAGTTTCTGGCGCGGCAGCCGAACTGGTGCAGGCTTCAGGCACGTGTAAACAGCGGCGCGCATAGCCCACTCGTTCAGCCGCGTTGTGGCGTTGCTCTCGCCGGCCGGCAGATCGAACTTTTCAAAGCCTTCAAACACGCGGGCGCGCACGTGCTTTCGTACCAGGTAGATTCGTTAACGCGCAACAACAACTACACCGAAGCCGAACTCGCAATCAAAGAAAGCCGCGTTACGAAGACCTCGGCGCTGAACGGGTTTCCGGTCATCAATCATGGCGTTGCTGGTTTGAGACGCATCATCTCTGAAGTAAACGTTCCTCTCCAAACGCGTCACAGCACACGCGATCCGCGTTTGCTGGCGGAGATTTCATACGCAGGCGGTGTGACGGCATTTGAAGGCGGCGCGATCTGTTACAACATTCCGTATTACAAAGACTATCCGCTCGACGAATCCGTTCGCGCGTGGCAGTACGTCGATCGTCTCACAGGAATCTATTACGAGCGTTTTGGTATCGCATTGGACCGTGAGTTTTTCGGCACCCTCACGGCCACGCTGATTCCGCCCTCGATCGCGATTGCGACCAACATCATCGAATCGATTCTCGCGATCCGGCAGGGAGTGAAGCGTCTGAGTCTCGGTTATGCCGAACAGGGCAACCGCATCCAGGACATCGCTGCGATTCGGATGATGAGGGAGATGTCGGAAGAGACTGTGCGGCGGCTGGGTTACAGGGACGTCGAGATCAGCACGGTGTTTCACCAGTACATGGCCGCATTTCCGCCGACGGTGAAGCGCGCCGAAGAGTTGATCTACCAATCATCCGTGACGATGGGGCTGTCGGGAGCGACGAGGATGATGGTGAAGACTCCGGTTGAGGCGATCAAGATTCCGACACTCAGGGACAACGTCAACGCCATTGGTCTTTCGACGCGCGGGCTCGCCGATCATTCGCAATTCAAGGTCAATGAACAGGCGATCGCCGAAGAGTGTCAATTGATCCGGCGCGAGGCGGAGGCAATTCTCGACAGTGTGCTGTTGTGCGGTCATGGCAGTTTCGCCGCGGGCGTGGTGAGTGCGTTTCGCAAGGGCTATTTGGACATTCCGTTTTCGCCGAGCATCTACAACCGCAACGAAGTGATGACGGCGAGAGACACTTCCGGCGCCGTGCGTTTCCTGTCGTGTGGGCAGCTTCAGTTTGATCGCGAGCTGCGCGAGTTTCACGAAACAAAGATGGCCGAACGCCGACGCGCCGAAGGGCTGCACTCACAGAAGCAAAACTATCTCCTGATCGAAAAGGACGTTCTGCAGATCGCTCGCGACGAATACGAACACTGGCCTCTCAACGATGGCGCCCGCGAAGAGGCACAAAAAGCCCAAATAATGTTTGCTTGATTTCTGTGTATTTCTATTTTGTGCATTCTGTGCCTTTTTGTGGCTGATTTTTGGTTTACGCAATGTGTGGCATAGCGGGATTTATTAACTTGAAAGAACCGGCGCCGGTCGATGCAAAGGTGCTCGAGCGGATGACGAACACGCTCGTCCATCGCGGGCCTGACTCGGCCGGTTACTTTACCGATCCTGGCGTCGGTTTTGGTTTTCGACGTCTTGCCATCATCGATCCGGTCGGTGGCGATCAGCCGCTCTTCAGCGAAGATCGCTCCATCGTCTCGATCTGCAACGGCGAGATCTTCAACTACCGCGCACTGCGCGACGGCTTGATGAAGCGCGGTCACACGTTCAAGACCAGTTGCGACGTCGAAGTGCTGCCTCATCTCTACGAAGAATCCGGAACGGAGTTTCTAAATCAGCTAAACGGCCAGTTTGCCTTTGCGATCTACGATCGAAAATGGAAAAGCCTCCTGCTCGCGCGCGATCATTTCGGTATCAACCCGCTTTTCTACACTGTCGCCGGCGACGTGCTGATCTTTGCGTCAGAGATCAAAGCGATTCTCCAGCATCCGCTGGTCCGTCTTGAAGTGAACGTGGCCGGTCTGGACCAGATCATCTCGTTTCCCGGTCTCGTCAGTCCGCAAACGATGTTCAAGGGAATCTACAGTCTCAAGAATGGTCACTCGCTTGTCGTGCGTAATGGCGAAGTGCGGGTCAGCGAATACTGGGATCTCGATTATCCGCGCTCAGGCGAAGTTTCATACGACAAGCCGGAATCGTACTACGTCGAAAAGTTGACGGAGCTCTTTGAGCGCTCGGTTGCTTACCGGTTACAGGCTGATGTGCCGGTCGGTTTCTATCTCAGCGGCGGACTCGATTCGTCGATGATCGCGGCGATGATCAGCCGTCTCTCGACACAGAAGCGACATGCGTTCTCGATCAGCTTCAGCGAAGCCGCGATCTCGGAGCATAAGTATCAAACGCTCATGGCCGAACACGTCCACGCCGATCTGCGTGACATCAACTTCGGCTGGCAGGAAATCTCAGGACGCTTGCGCGAAATGATTTATCACTGCGAGTGTCCCGTGAAAGAAACTTACAACACGTGTTCGATGGCTCTGTCGGAGGCTGCACGGAGCACCGGCGTTCCGGTTGTGCTCACGGGTGAGGGCGCGGACGAGTTGTTCGCAGGGTACGTCGGTTATCGCTTCGATTCGCTTGGCCTGAGAAGCAACGGGCGCAGCGATCTACAGGGCATGCTGGAAGAAGAGTTTCAGGAAAGATTCTGGGGCGACAAGAATCTCTTTTACGAGACGGACCAACAGTCTCTCAGGGAGATCAAAGGCGCACTCTATTCGCCGGATCTGTGGGAGACGTTTGACGAGTTTGACTGTTTGAGCTCGCCGATCGTTAATACCGAGCGACTCAAAAATCGGCACCCGGTTCATCAACGATCGTATCTCGATTTCAAACTCCGGCTTTCCGATCACCTGATCGGCGATCACGGCGATCGCATGGCGCTCGCGAATTCAGTCGAAGCTCGCTATCCGTTTCTCGACGTTGACCTGATCGAGTTTTCGCGACAGATCCCGCCGGAGCTCAAGCTCAATCAGTACGTTGAAAAATATATTCTGCGGAAAGTCGCTGAAAACCTGGTGCCGCCGCAAATTCTCGCGCGCGAGAAATACGGGTTTCATGCGCCGGGAAGTCCATACCTGATGACGCAGAACCAGGACTGGATCAACGATCTGCTCTCTTACGAACGCATCAAGCGGCAGGGCGTCTTCAACGCGGACGCGATCGAGCGTCTCAAAAAGCAGTACACACGTGAAGGCTTCAAACTCAATCTCCCATTTGAAAGCGATCTGCTGGCAATCGTCCTGACCTTCGGCGTCTTTCTCGACACCTTTGAACTCAGCCTTAACTGATTTTGTCCCGGAGGGACGACATGTTTATAGCCGGCTATCGCTCTAATGACGCGCTCCTGTAGGAGCGCGATGTTTCCTGACCCATGTCGCTCCTATCGGAGCGAGATTCGAAAACGACGCGAGGCTATAAACATCCTGCTCCTAAGGAGCAAAAACCGTTTTTGTAAGGAGCAAGAACCGCTTTCGTCCTGTAGCAAACCGATGTCAACAAACATTAAACAACCGACTTACGGAGTCATCGGCGGCATGGGCCCGCTGGCTTCGGCGGAATTTCTGAAGACGATTTACGAGTACGGCTTGGGCCAACGCGAACAGGAATCGCCCGTCGTATTGGTCTACTCCGATCCGACATTTCCCGATCGCACCGACGCTTTCCTCGCCGGCCAGGATGAAGCGTTGCTCGGTCAACTCAACCGCGCCGTCGAGCGCTTACGCTCGTGGGATGCGTCGAAAATCGTGATCTGCTGCATGACGATTCACTATCTCGTGCCGCGCTTGCCGAATGAGACGCGCTCGAGCATCTGGTCCATGCTCGACGTGATTGCGGAAAACATCGAGCACGACGACAAGAAGCATCTCCTTATCTGCTCGAACGGCACCCGCCGTCTCAACCTGTTTGAGAACCACCCGAAGTGGGAACTGCTTCAGCAGCACCTGATCATGCCGAGCGACGAAGATCAAATGCGGATACACCGCGACCTGATCTATCCGATCAAGACGAACCCCGATCTTTCGACGTTGTTTCCCCTGCTCGAGACGATGCTGAAGAAGTACAACGTCGACTCATTTGTCGCCGGTTGTTCAGAGATACACATGCTCTCGAAATATTTCCTCGCCAGGAAAGATAGCAACGGCTACCGCTGCATCGATCCGCTGACGATTATTGCGCAAAGGATGGCCGAAAACCTGCAATGAACCACGAAAGCGTTGTCCGGATGTTTGAACGTTGTGCCGCGGAATACGCCGATCGCAGTGCGATCAGACACCTCGACCGTTCGATCTCGTACGAGGATCTGGAAGCCCGCGCGAACCAACTGGCGCACTATCTCCACGCATCCGGCGCACCACGCGGCGCGCTGGTCGCGATCCTCGCGGCAGATCCGTTGACGGCGATCACGTCGATTGTCGGCATACTGAAGGCCGGTTGCGCTTTCGTGCCGCTCGATACGACGACACCTGAGAAACGGCTGGCTCCGATGGTCACGCTCACGAGACCAGAGTGGTTCATCGTCGAGCCGGAGTTTGTCCAACTCGCAGTAAACGTCACGAGCGAATACGACGCCAACATCAATTTAGTCTGCACCGCGGAGACGGATGTTCCGGAAGTCGAAGACCGCAGGTTCAAGCTTCTGACCGGACTCGCAAACCATGAGAACAAGAGCCGGCCCAATGTCGAACTCGGTCCGGACGACTTGTGCTACATCTACTTCACCTCCGGTTCGACAGGCGCGCCGAAAGCAATCGCCGGACGCCTCAAAGGAATCGATCACTTCATCCGTTGGGAAATTAAGACTCTCGGCGTTAACGAGCACACACGCGTCAGCCAGTTGCTCGCTCACTCTTTCGACGGATCGTTGCGCGACATTTTTGTTCCTCTCTGCGCCGGCGGAACCATCTGCGTGCCACCCGAAAGGGAAGTCCTGCTCGACATTCGCAAGCTGATCGACTGGATCGACTCCGAACAGATCAACATCATCCACTGTGTGCCTTCGCTCTTCCGCGCGATCGTCAACGAAGACTTGCGGCCGGAGATGTTTGCGTCGTTGCAGCACGTGCTGATGGCGGGCGAGGCCCTCCTTCCTTCTGACGTGAAGCGCTGGATGGACGTCTTCGGCCAGCGCGTGCAGTTGATCAATCTTTACGGCACGTCGGAAACCACGATGGCGAAGTTTATCTACTTCGTTAAGCCGGAAGACACTGAGCGACGCTTTATTTCGATCGGCAAACCCATGGAAGGCGCGGCCGTGTTGCTCGTGGATGCGAAAGGTCGTCCATGTCCGCAAGGCACGATCGGTGAGATTTACATTCGCACGCCTTACCGTTCGCTCGGTTACTACAACCAGCCGGAACTCACCGCGAAAGCCTTCATCCGCAATCCATTCAGCGACGATCCTAACGACATTGTTTACAAGACAGGCGACCTCGGTCGCGCGCGTGAGGACGGCAATTACGAATACCTCGGACGACAGGACCAGCAGGTCAAGATTCGTGGCGTGCGCGTCGAGCTCGAGGAGATTGAAGACTTGCTGCGGGCGCACGAGTCGGTGAAAGACATCGCTGTGATCGATCGACAGGATGGCAGCGACTTTACGTATCTGTGTGCGTACGTCGTGTTCTCGAACGGCACCGATCCGGCTGAGTTGCGCGACTACGCGTCGGCGCGTTTGCAGGAATACATGGTTCCTTCGGCGTTCATCGTGATGGATGAACTGCCGCGCACGATCAGCGGCAAAGTTGACCGGCGTGCGTTACCGGCAGTCAAGGAAACCAGGCGCGGAAAACTGGAGCGGGCGCAGACACCTTTGGAAGAGTTGCTGTGCGGCATCTGGGGAGAAGTTCTGGGTCTTGCGGAGATCGGAAGGCAGGACAACTTCTTCGAACTCGGCGGGCATTCGTTGTCGGCGACGCGTGTGATGTCTCGCGTCCGTGCAGTCACCGGACACACGCTCGCGTTGCGAGAGTTGTTTGAAGCGCCCACGGTTGCGCTCCTGGCAGCGCGACTCGAACGCGTGCAAGCCGCAGCCGCGAACGGTGAAGAAGCAGAACCGCCATTAAAAGCGCGGGCGAACAGTACCGAGGCGGCGCCGCTCTCGTCTTCGCAGCAGCGACTGTGGTTCATCGATCAACTCGAGCCCGGCAGTCCGGCTTACAACATCCCCGCAGCGGTGCGTCTGCGTGGTGATCTCAACGTCACGGCGCTGCAAAAATCTTTCACTGAACTCGTCCGCCGCCAGGAAGCATTGCGCACGAGTTTCCCGCTTCACGATGGTGAGCCCGTGCAGGTGATCCATCCCGCGACGGATTGGCCGTTGCCCGTTATCGATTTGCGCGGACGCCCCGAAAGCGAGCAGGAGCTTGCGGAACTCGCCGCCGCCGAAGCGGAACAGGGCTTCGATCTCGCGCAGGGTCCGTTGCTGCGCACAAAGCTGGTCCAAATGGACGAACAGGAACACGTGCTGCTGCTCGTGATGCACCACATCATTTCCGACGGCTGGTCACTCGGCGTCCTCGTCCAGGAACTCGCGACACATTACGAGAGTTTCGCGCACGGCGCGCAGAGCCGGTTGCCGGAGCTGGAGTTGCAGTACGCGGATTATGCGATCTGGCAACGCGCATGGCTGTCGGAAGGCAAGTTAACGGAGCAGTTGCAGTACTGGCAGGAGTCTCTCGCGGGTGCGCCGCCGATGCTGGAGTTGCCGTTGGACCATCCCCGTGGCGCGGTGCTCGCCTATCGCGGTGGAGCGGTGAGCATCGTGCTCACTCCGGAATTGAGCCAGAATCTGAAGACACTTGCGCGACGCCAGGGCGCGACGTTGTTCATGGTGCTGTTGGCTGCGTTCAAGACCCTCCTGTTTCGTTACACGGGGCAGACGGATCTGGTGATCGGCACGCCCGTCGCCGGCCGTTTGCGAGCGGAGCTTGAACCGCTGATCGGGCTCTTCGTCAACACACTTGCGTTACGGACAAAGCTAAACGCCGAAGAGAGTTTCAGATCCTTGTTGACTTCGGTGCGCGAGACGGCGCTTGGCGGGTATGCGCACCAGGAGCTTCCGTTTGACACGCTAGTCGAACACATTCAGCCGGATCGGTCGCTCAGTCATCATCCGCTCTTCCAGGTGATGTTCGTCGTGCAGAACACGCCGTCGCAACCACTCGCGATTCCTGGCCTCGCGATGTCGCTATTGCCGCACCGAACCGTAGTCGCGAAGTTTGATCTGAACCTGCACCTGGTGGAGGCGCAGAACGGAATCGGCGGCCAGCTTTACTACAACCGCGATCTCTTCGATCCGGCGACCGCCGAACGTCTCATTACACACTTCGCGCAACTTCTCGAGAGTGCCGTAGCCGAACCGGACCAGCCGCTCACACAGCTACAGATGCTCGGCTCGGAAGAACGGCAGCAAATGCTCACCGAATGGAGCAGGGGCAGAAGCGAAGAGCTGAACCAGCAATGCATTCACCGGCAGTTTGAAGTACAGGTTGAAAAGACTCCCGACGCAACAGCAGTTGTTTGTCTGGACCAGCAGTTGACGTTTAGAGAACTCAACGCGCGTGCAAACCAGCTTGCACATTTCCTGCGCCGGAAGCGGGTTGGACCAGAAACAGTCGTCGGCATTCACATGCCCGCGTCGGTCGAGTCGATCGTGGCGCTCCTCGGGATTCTCAAGGCGGGCGGTGCTTACATCGGTCTCGATCAGACGCTGCCCACCGAACGGCTGAGTTTCATCCTCGACGACTCACGTGTCGCGCTCGTGCTGACAAAAGATGAAGTTAACGAGGCGCTTCCCGTAGATCGCGTTGAGATTGTCGCGCTCGACACGACGCCGCTCGACAAAGAGAGTACGGAGAATCCAAACGTCGACGTCGCGTGGGAGAACCTCGCTTACGTCATCTACACGTCCGGTTCCACCGGCAGGCCGAAAGGCGTAGCGGGCGCTCATCGCCAACTCGCGGCTTACCTGAACGGAATTCTGGATCGACTGCATTTCGAGCCCGGCTCGAGCTTCACGATGCACCAGGCACTGAGTATCGATGCGCCGGTTACTCAACTACTCGTGACCCTCTGTCGCGGCGGTGTGCTGCACGTTATTCCTCAGGATCTCGCAACGGATCCGGACGCCGTCGGCAAATACTTTCAAACGCACCGTATCGATTATTTCAAGGTCGCGCCGTCGCATCTCGCCGCGCTTCAGGCTTCAGAACGGCCCGAGCAGGTTATGCCGCGTCGCCTGATTCTGATCGGTGGTGAGGCCGCTCACACCGATTGGGTCTCATCGGTGCAGCCGCTCGCTCCAACTTGCGCGATCGTCAACCACTATGGTCCAACCGAGACGACCTGCGGCGTCATGACTTACGAGTACGGCTCCACCGAAGTGCACGGCGCAACGCTTCCACTCGGTCGCCCGCTTCCCAACACCGAGATCTACGTACTCGACCCGAGTTTGAATCCGGTGCCGGCGGGCGTTGCGGGTGAGATTTATATCGGCGGCGAGACCCTGTCGCGCGGTTATCTCAACCAACCCGAACTCACGGCGCTCAAGTTCATTCCGAATCCGTTCAGCGATGTGCCGGGCGCGCGACTCTACAAGACCGGCGATCTCGCCCGTTATCTCGCGGATGGGAATGTAGAGTTTCTCGCCCGCATCGATCACCAGGTGAAGATTCGCGGCTTCCGCGTTGAGCTTGGCGAGATCGAAGCCGTGCTTACCGAACATCCTGCCGTGCAGGGAGCGGCGGTGACGAAGTGGGAGCAATCGCCCGGTAGTGAACGTCTCGTAGCCTACATCGCCGCGAACCCGGCAACGCCGGAATTGCCCGGTGAACTGGCGCAGTACCTGCGAGACAAGTTACCGGATTACATGATCCCGTCGATCTTCAAGTTGATGGATGCGCTGCCGCACACGCCGCAGGGCAAGATCGACCGGCGTGTTCTGCCCGCACCCGATGCATGGCAGGCGCAGTTGGACGATCAGTACGTTGCGCCACGCAACGCGACCGAAGAACAGCTTGCGGAGTTCTGTGCTCAGCTACTCGGGCTGCCGCGCGTCGGAGTGTTCGACAACTTCTTCGAACTCGGCGGTCACTCGCTGTTGGCGACACGCTTGATCTCACGCTTGCGTCAGAAACTTCAAATCGAACTTCCGCTCCGCGCGATCTTTGAAGAGCCGACCGTCGCCGGACTCGCCGGCGTCATCGATCGTCTCACCGAGACTGGAGCGGCAATGGCCGCGGGCGCCCCGAACGTCGCCGCCGTATCGCGTCAGGACCGACGCGCAAAGCTTTCAGAATTAAGAAAGAGCATGACATGAAGTACGAAGCTGTAAAAATGATGGCGGGTCAAACGCCGCACGTCCGAGTGCAGTGCCCGGAGATTAACGCGGTGCGCTTGTACACCAAACTGGAAGGCTGCAATCCCACCGGCAGCGTTAAAGACCGCGCCTGTCTGAGCCTGATTCGCAGCCTCGCCGACGAAGGAAAACTCCAGTCGTCGAAGACATTGCTTGATGCCTCGAGCGGCAACATGGCGTGCGCCGTGGCGTTCTATGGCCGGGTCATGGGCTTTGCTTCGACAGTGGTTGTTAACTCGAAACTGACGGTCGATAAACGAAACTTCCTTGAATACTTCGGCGCCGAGATCATCCAGGTCGGCGACTTCACGATCGAAGGCAACAGATATTGTCGAGAGGTGCTGTTGCCGAAACAGCCCGATAAGTTTCTGTTTCTCGATCAGCTTCACAACTGGGCCAACCCGCGCGCTTACTACGAAACCATCGGACCGGAGATTCTCGCCGACTTTCCGAACGTGAAAGCCGTCGTCGGCTCTCTCGGTTCGGGCGGCACGATGACGGGGACGGGAAAGTATTTCAAAGAGCACCGGCCGGACGTGAAAGTGATCGCGGTCCAGGCGGCGCGCGGCACGAAGATCCCCGGCACCGGCGCTTTTGAAGACGGCGACTACATCACGCCCTTTATCCAGCAGAGCATCGACAACAACGTCTTCGATTACGTCGTTAAAGTCACCGAACGTGAGGCAATACAGAGAGCTCTACAACTCAGGGACCAGGGACTTTTCTGCGGTCTGCAAACCGGCGGAGTGATGCACGCCGCCGTCGTCGCCACCCGACACTTCGGTCTCGAAGGCGACGTCGTAATACTGTCTGGCGATACAGGTTGGAAGAACCTCGCCAAGCTGCTTCAAGTCAACTCATAACCTTTTCGGTAGTGCTCGAACTTGAAGATCCTCTGTGTTCTCTGCGTACCTCCGCGTTCTCTGCGTTAGATATACATGAGCGCATTTTTACGCAGAGGACGCGGAGGTACGCAGAGAACACAGAGATGAAATTAAAGCACTACTACCTTTCGAACCTCAGTAAGCAGGAGCAATTGCCGACATGCGTCTCGCGAAAATGAAGAAGTACGTCTTGATCATTCCTGACGGTGCCGGCGATTCCTATCGATGGTTTGGCAGGTCGCCGCTCGCGATCGCGCGCACGCCTCACATGGATTTCATGGCGCGCGAAGGTGTCTGCGGCCTTATGCAAACACTCTATGAGGATCTGCCGAAGGAAAGTATCGTCGCGCAGTTGGGAATGCTGGGCTGGGATCCGCATCGCCACTATCCGCACGGAAGAGCTTCGTGCGAACTCCTGGCGCTCGAAGACGTTGCGCTGAACGAAGAAGATCTCGCGTTCCGGGCAAACATGGTCTGGATGAAAGACAGTACGCTCGTGAGTTACAGCGCCGACTGTATTCCGACTCAGCAATCGCGTCCCCTGGTTCAACTCATCAACCGGAAGATGCGCGAGGAGTTTGGCGATTTCGAGCTGTACCACAATGCAGACTTCAGAAATACCCTTGTCGTGCGATCGGCGGGCGTCAGTCCGCTTGCCCTCCGCTGTCCGGAACCACATGAGAATCACGGGCGCCGGTTTGATCTCACCCGCTTGATCGAAGGCACGGACGCGTCCAGCAACCGCCTGGCGAATCGGCTCAATCGTTACCTGCAGGGCGTTGCGCGTGTGCTCGAAGGCGAGGCCGCAAACATGCTTTTCCCGTGGAGTCCTTCGGTGGTCCTGAAGTTGACTCCATTTCGTGAAAACGTCGGCTTCGACGCGCCGGTTGCGATTGTCGGCTGCATGGATTTTCTGCACGGCATCGCGAAAGCGGGCAAACTCGAGTTCTTCAAGATCGGCAACGGCCAACCGGACACGGACTACGCCGCGAAAGGCGCGAAAACGATTGAGCTGCTGTCCGAGGGTTATGGTTTTGTGATCTGTCACATCAATGGACCTGACGAAGCAGCACACATGGGTAACGTCCAACTCAAGATGGAATCGCTCGAACAGGTCGATGAGTTCATTGTTGGACCAATCCTGAAGTACTTTCAGGAACACCCTGACGAACTCGGCGGCATGCTGATCGCTCCGGACCACTTCACCAACTACGCGCCTGATATCCGGGAAAAGAAACGCATGGAAGTGCACTCGTCGGACCCGGTTCCGTTTGCGCTCTGGAACGGCCAGGAAAAAGATGCCACGCGTTATTACAGCGAGGACGACGTGCGTATCGGGAAGTATGCGTCACCACCGGTGAGCCACCTCGAACTGCTCCAACTGATGGGCGTCGCGCAAGTCTCGAAATACAAAACCAAAGCCTACTAAAACGTGCTTTGAGCTTTGAACTTTGAGCTTTGTTTGTGAACAACGAAACCACAAAGCACCAAGTACAAAGCACGAAGTTAGTGGCGGTCTGAACATGGAAGAAGTGGCAAAAGAAATGATGGAGGAGGAGGACGTATTCGTCTTCCCGGCGTCCTTTGCGCAGCAGCGGCTCTGGTTCTTGAACCAGTTGGATCCGGCGAGCCCGTTCTATAACGTGCCGACCGTGCTGCGTCTCAAGGGTGATCTCAACGTCGACGTCCTGCGACGTTCACTCGAAGAGATCGTGCGGCGGCATGAAGTGCTCCGCACTACGTTTGCCATGGTCGACGGCGAGCCGGTCCAGATTATCGGCCCGCCACGCGAGGTGGATTTTTCGTTTACCGTGGAGCGTAGTGAAGCAGAGGCGTTGTGGCTTTTGACGGAGGAAGCGAAGCGGCCGTTCGATCTCGAGCATGGCCCACTCATGCGTTGTGTTGTCGCGCAGTTTGGCGATGAAGATTATTTTGCCCTTCTGAACCTGCACCACATCATTTCGGACGGCTGGTCCAAGTCAGTGCTGGTGCGCGATCTGTCGGTGCTTTACGAAGATTTTTCCCGTGGTCGTCCGTCCAACCTGCCGGAGTTGGCGATTCAATACGCTGACTACACGCAGTGGCAACGCGACTGGATGCAGGGAGAGGTGCTCGAGGAGCATCTCGCTTACTGGCGGCAGCAGCTAAAAGACAGTGCGCCGGTGCTGCAACTGCCCACCGATCGGCCTCGTCCCGCGGTTCAGACTTACAACGGCGCGGTGCTGCCGTATCTGCTCGAGCCGGAACGTGTTAAGCCGGTTCAGGCACTCGCGAACTCGGAAGGCGCGACCCTCTTCATGGTCATGCTCGCCGCTTTCAAGGCGTTGCTGTATAGACATTCCGGACAGCCGGACATCATCGTCGGAACGCCGATCGCGGGTCGCCCGCGTGCCGAGTTGGAAAGCCTGATCGGCTTCTTTGTTAACACGCTCGCGCTGCGAACCGCTGTCGATGGCGAACAGAGTTTTCGCTCGCTGTTGCGGCGTGTGCGCGAAGGAGCGCTCGGCGCTTACGCTCACCAGGACGTGCCGTTTGAGAAACTTGTCGAAGACCTGCAGCCCGACCGCAACCTCAGTTTCACGCCGCTCTTCCAGGTCGTGTTTGCACTTCAAAACGCGACGACTGAAACGCTCGAGCTTTCCGGTCTGAAATGGCTCATGGAGCCACTGCAAAGCACGACGGCGAAGTTTGACCTGACTTTCTTTCTCCTCGAAGAGCGTGGCTGGCTGATAGGCGCGCTCGAATACAACACGGATCTCTTCGACGAAGCCACGGTGAAACGTCTGCTCCAGCATTTCACGATGTTGCTGGAGAGCGTCGCGGCGAATCCTGATCAAAAACTCTTGGACATTCCGTTGCTGACAGAGGAAGAACGAACGTTAGTGCTCGGCGAATGGAACAGGATCACGACCGCTTATCCGCGAGAGCTTTGCGTGCAGCAATTGTTCGAAGCACAGGTGGAACAGAATCCTGACGCTGTCGCTGTCGTGTCCGGCGAGCAGCGTTTGAGTTATCGCGAGTTGAACACGCGCGCCAACCGTTTGGCCCATCGCCTGCGCGCGCTTGGCGTCGGACCTGAAGTCCTCGTTGGGATTTGTCTCGAACGTTCAGCGGACCTGATTGTCGCGTTGCTCGGAATACTGAAAGCCGGCGGCGCGTACGTGCCGCTTGACGCCTCCTATCCGAAAGAGCGCCTCGCGTACATGATGCGCGACGCAAACCCGCGAGTGTTGCTGACTGATTCGAGAGCGGCCGCTGCATTGCCCGTCGACGGCGTTACCACCCTCCTGCTCGACAAGCTCGAGTTCAACACCGAGAGCACGGAGAATCCGCCGTGGGAGACAGTCGCAACCAATCTCGCGTACGTGATGTACACCTCCGGATCGACCGGCATTCCGAAAGGTGTGAGCGTGCCGCACCGCAGCATCGTGCGTCTCGTGCGCAACACCAATTTCGTGGACTTTGCGACGGATGACGTCTTTCTGCAGTTCGCGCCGGTCTCTTTCGACGCTTCGACTCTGGAGATCTGGGGTCCTCTGCTTAACAGTGCAACTCTCGCCGTCATGCCCGCGGGAACACCCTCGCTCGAAGAGCTCGGCGCGGCGCTGCAACGCTACGACGTGACAACGCTGTGGCTGACTGCCGGACTCTTTCACTTGATGGTCGACGAGCAGTCAGACGGCCTGAGCACTGTCAAACAACTACTCGCGGGCGGCGACGTGCTTTCAGCGTCGCACATAAAACGATTTCTCAACGATCATCCCGGCTGCCGTGTCATCAACGGCTATGGACCAACTGAAAACACGACTTTCACCTGTTGCCATCCGATGGCCGATCCAAACAGTCTGGGCGCCACCGTACCAATCGGCAGGCCGATCGCAAACACGACTGTCTACATCGTGGACCAGAACCTGCGCGCCGTGCCCGTCGGTGTTGTCGGCGAACTGGTTTCGGGGGGTGACGGGCTCGCTCGCGGCTATTGCAACTGTCCGGAGCTCACCGCGGAGAGGTTTATTCCAAATCCGTTTGCGACTGAGCCGGGCGGGCGCTTGTATCGCACCGGAGATCTCGCGCGCTATTTGGCCGATGGATCGATCGAGTTTGTCGGACGTGTCGATCAGCAGGTCAAGGTGCGTGGCTTTCGTGTTGAGCTGGATGAGATCGAGTTCAGGTTGAACCAGTATCCCGGGGTGGACCAGAGCGTAGTCGTCGCGCGGAGCAATGGCTCAACAGAAAAACATCTCGTCGCGTATATCGTCGGAGAAATCAGAGTCGATGCACTGCGTGATTATCTGGTCGAGACACTCCCGGAATTCATGCTGCCGTCGCATCTCGTGGTCGTGGACGAGTTGCCATTAACGCCGAACGGCAAAGTGGATCGAGCCGCCCTGCCTGAGATTAACGGGAGCGAGGAACGGAAAGAGAAAAGAGCGGAAGCTGGACGCACGCCGCTCGAAGAGTTGCTGTGCGGGATCTTTGCTGAAGTCCTGGGTCTTGCGGACGTTGGACGCGAAGAGAACTTTTTCGAGCTCGGCGGGCATTCATTGTCGGCGACGCGAGCGGTGTCTCGTGTGCGCGCGGTAACGGGTCAGGGGTTGGCATTAAGAGAGTTCTTCGAAATGCCGACGGCCGCGGCCCTCGCGGCGCGACTCGAACGTGCGCGGGTTGAGAGCGGTGAGAGAGAAGGAGAGCCGGCACTACAAGCACGGGCCGATCGAAGTAGACCGGCGCCGCTCTCCTCGGCGCAGCAGCGACTGTGGTTCATCGATCAGCTCGAGCCCGGCAGTCCGGCTTACAACATTCCTCTCGCGGTTCGTCTGCGCGGCTCACTCGACGTCGCTGCCTTGCAAAAAGCCTTCACCGAACTGGTCCGTCGTCAGGAAGTTTTGCGCACGAGTTTCCCGCTTCATGATGGTGAACCCGTGCAGGTGATCCAGCCCGCGGCGGATTGGTCGTTGCCCCTTCTCGATCTGCGCGGACGGCCTGAGAGCGAGCAGGAGCTTGCGAAAGTCGCCGCCGCCGAAGCAGAGCAGGGCTTTGACCTGGCGCAGGGTCCGTTGCTGCGCACAAAGCTGGTCCAACTGGACGAACGGGAATATGTGCTCCTCCTGGTGATGCATCACATCATCACTGACGGTTGGTCACTCGGCGTGCTGATCCAGGAACTCGCGACACACTACGAGAGTTTCGCGCACGGCGCTGAGAGCAGCCTGCCCGAGTTGGAGTTGCAGTATGCAGACTATTCAATCTGGCAACGTGCATTGCTTGCCGAGGATAAGTTAACGGAGCAGTTGAGGTACTGGCGGCAGTCGCTCGCCGGTGCGCCGCCGTTGCTGGAGTTGCCATTAGACAGGCCGCGCGGCGCGGTCCTCGCTTATGGTGGCGCGGCGGTGAATATCACGCTCGGCGCGGAGTTGAATCAGGATCTAAAGACTCTCGCACGACGCCAGGGCGCGACGTTGTTCATGGTGCTCCTCGCGGCGTTCAAGACCCTCCTGTTTCGTTACACTGGCCAGACGGATCTGGTGATCGGCACTCCGGTCGCCGGCCGTTTGCGAGCGGAGCTGGAACCGCTGATCGGACTCTTCGTCAACACGCTCGCACTGCGGACGACGCTCGATGCCCAGGAGAGTTTCAAAACCTTGTTAACGTCAGTGCGTGAGGCGGCCCTCGGTGCATACGCGCATCAGGAGCTTCCGTTTGACACGCTCGTCGAACACATTCAGCCGGATCGTTCCCTCAGTCATCATCCGATCTTTCAGGTGATGTTTATTCTGCAGAATACACCGACTCATGCGCTCTCGCTGCCTGGTCTGGAGCTTCTCGCGGAGCCGTTCAGCAAGAGTGCGGCGCAATTTGATCTCGTGCTCTCACTCACCGAGACGAGCGACGATCTGGTTGCGTCGGTGCAATACAGCACCGATCTTTTCAACGAATCGACGATAAAGAGCCTGCTCGAACACTACCGCACTTTACTGGCGAGTGTGGCGGCGAATCCTGAAGAGCGGCTCGCCGATCTCGCGCTCGTCACGACTGACGAGCAGAAACTCCTAACACAGGAGTTGAACGCTACCGAGACTTCGTATCCACGTGAGGCTTCACTCCAGGAGATCTTCGAGGCACAGGCCGGACTGACGCCGGACCGCCTGGCGATCATGGATGAAGAGCGCCGCTTAACTTACGGCGAGTTGAACCGGCGCTCCAATCAACTCGCGCATCACCTGATCCGCCTCGGCGTCGGACCGGAAAGTCTGATTGGCGTGTTGATGGACCGTTCGATCGAATCGGTGATTGCGCTCCTCGCGACCGTCAAAGCCGGCGGCGCCTACGTTCCGCTCGATGCGTCGTATCCGAAAGATCGACTCACCTACATGTTGCAGAACTCCGAAGCAAGAGTGCTGTTAACCAAAGATCGGTTTGTCGAACACGCACCCGAACACGGCGCGCACGTAATCAGGATCGACGCCGATTGGGAACAGATCTCCCGGGAAAGCGCCGAGAATCCGCCGCGGCGTGCGAAAGCGCAGCACCCTGCTTACGTCATCTACACCTCCGGCTCCACCGGCCGGCCGAAGGGCGTGCTTGGTCTGCATCGTGGCGCCGTCAACCGCTTTCACTGGATGTGGACGACGTATCCGTTCGCGGCTGATGAAGTCTGCTGCCAGAAAACTTCTCTCAGTTTTGTCGATGCGGTTTGGGAAGTTTTCGGACCACTCCTGGGCGGTGTGCCCGCCGTGATATTCAGCGACGAGGTCGTCAAAGACACGGATCGTTTCATCGATGCGCTCGAGCGGCATAGTGTGACGCGTCTGGTCCTCGTGCCGTCGCTGCTGCGTGTGCTGCTTGACGCTCCGAACGTCGAAGCGAGGCTATCGAAACTCAGGTATTGCGTGTGCAGCGGTGAAACATTGCCGTCTGAATTGGCGGAGTCGTTCAGGCAACGGCTTCCCGAATGTACCCTGCTGAATCTCTATGGTTCTTCCGAAGCCTCGGCAGACGCGACTTACTACGAAGTCAAAGAAGAGCAAACCGGACCAACCGTCAGCATCGGCCGCCCGTTGGCAAACGTTCAGGTTTACATCCTGGACCACAATCTTCAACCGGCGCCGATCGGAGCGCGTGGAGAGTTGTACGTCGGCGGCGACGCGCTCGCGCGCGGCTACGTGCAGCGTCCTGATTTCACCGCCGATCGCTTTATTCCGGATCCGTTCAGCGGGCGAGCAGGCGCCAGGCTTTATCGCACCGGCGACGTCGCGCGCCGTCTCGAGAGTGGCGATATCGAATATCTCGGACGCGCGGACCACCAGGTCAAGGTGCGTGGTTACCGGATCGAGCTCGAAGAGATAGAAGCGGTTTTGAAGCAGCATGAGGCCGTCCGCGAAGCGATCGTCATGGCGCGCGAAGATGTGCCGGGCGACGTGCGTCTCACGGCCTATCTCGTTGCGGGGCAGTCTGACGAGACGGCGGTTCGCACGATGCGCGAGCACCTGCGCGGGCGCTTGCCCGATTACATGATCCCGGCGGCTTTCGTCCTGCTCGACGCGCTTCCCCTCACGCCAAACGGCAAAGTCAATCGTCGTGCTTTGCCCGCGCCACAGAGATCCGTTGACCTCGAAAACAAATTCGAAGCGCCGCGAAGCACGACCGAGCTTGAACTCGCGGATCTTTGGAAAGAGATTCTCGACGTCGAGCGTGTCGGGCTCGACGACAATTTCTTCGAACTCGGCGGACACTCGTTACTGGCGACGCAAATGATCTCTCGCGTGCGTTTGAACTTCGCAGTCGATCTCGATCTAAAGAAGTTCTTCCTTTCGCCGACAGTCAGGACTCTGGCGGAGCTGGTCGAGCAGAACCTGCTCACTTCGGTGGACCAAACAAAACTCGCCGGCATGCTCGAGCTGCTCGACGAGTTGAAAGAGGACGAAGCGCAACGACTCGCGGCGGGCAACTGAGAACCAGTCACGAAGAGAAGCAAGTCAGGAAATGGAAAGAGACAGGAATGAAACAGTCAGGAAGAGGGCTTGCCCCCGCTGTCACATTAGTTCAACGAGCGGGGGCAAGCCCCTCTTCCTAACTTGTTCTTTTTACCTCAAGCCTCTGACTGCGCGCAAAGGCAAAGCACAAAATGGCAACGGTTGAAGAGTCATATCAGACACTGTCCCTCGCAATCGGCGATGGACCAGAGAGCTTGAGAGAGGAGTTGCTGCGATTGTTCACGACAACCTCCAGCTCGTTTGAGGATCGTCTTTCCGCCCTGGCAGTCGAATTTCGTGACGCGCCTTACGTCAGCAGTGACATTCGTGTCAGGCAACTGGTTGAGAAGTTTGCCGGATGTGAACTGCCCCAAGAACCGGCTGACGTCGATCGTTACTTTGATTACCTGTCGGAGAATGTCGTCGCTCATTCAACTCACACGTCTTCGCCGCGTTTTATCGGACACATGACTTCCGTGCTGCCGTGGTTCGTGCAGCCGCTGAGCCAGCTGCTGACGACGCTGAATCAGAACACGGTGAAGATGGAGACGGCGAAATCGTGTACACCCCTCGAGCGCCACACGCTCGCCCTCATGCATCGTCTTGTTTACAACTTCGGCAGCGAGTTTTACCAGGAGCACGCGCAACACAGTGCGAGCACGCTCGGCATCATGGTCTCCGGCGGCACGATTGGAAACATCACCGCCCTCTGGTGTGCACGCAACGCCGCGCTCGGTCCGCAAAACGGTTTTGCCGGAGTCGAAAAAGAAGGATTGACGGCCGCACTTAAACATCACGGGTACGAAGGCGCGGTCATAATCGGTTCGAGCCTGATGCACTACTCGTTGGAAAAAGCCGCGGACCTGCTCGGAATCGGAACGCGTGGCCTGATCAGAGTGCCGACCGATGGTGACAATCGTATCGATCTCGAAGCACTGCGGCACACTGTTGCAGACTGCCGCGCGAGACGGCTGCACATCATCGCGGTCGTCGGTATTGCAGGAAGCACTGACATCGGTTCAATCGATCCACTCGAGGAGATGGCGCAGATTGCGCGGGAGGCTGGCGTTCATTTTCACGTGGACGCAGCCTGGGGTGGTCCATTGCTCTTTTCGCGCCGGCACAAGAAGCTGTTGAGAGGGATCGAGCAGGCGGACTCAGTGACGATCGACGGCCATAAGCAGATGTATCTGCCCCTCGGCGTTGGCGTACTGGTGTTGCGCGATCCTTTGCTGGCCCGGTCGATCCAGAAACAGGCGCGGTACATCGTCAGGGCAACCTCCATCGATCTCGGCAAGCGAGCACTCGAGGGTTCGCGTCCCGCAAACGCACTCCTGCTTCACGCCGCACTTCACCTGATCGGACCGCAGGGTTATGAGTTCCTGATTGACGAAGGCATTCGCAAGACTCGACACCTGGCTGAGCTTTTAAAAGTGCATCCTGACTTTGAGCTGCTGAATGAGCCGCAGATCAACATTCTGAACTATCGTCATGTGCCGCTGCCGCTGCGGGAGAGAGTCGCGGCCGGAACTCTCACGGATGACGATCACAATTACCTGGACCAGTTCAACGAGCAGTTGCAAAAGATCCAACGCCAGGCGGGACGCACGTTCGTGTCGCGCACGCGAGTTGAGACGGCGCGTTACGGCCCGAGCCGATCGCTCGTCGCCTTGCGCGCGGTGCTCGCCAATCCTTTGACTTCTGAGGAAGACATTCAGGAAGTGCTGGCGGACCAGTTAGAGATCGCCTCAAAGATCAGCCTAAGTAGCCACAAAGAGGCACAAAAGTCACAAACAGCTTAGTAAGACAGAGCATGTTGTCGGAGGAATTAACACAGCGTTTGAGCAGTCTCTCGCCGGCGAAACGCGCGCTGCTTTTGCAAGCAATGCGTAAAGAGGCGGCGCGCGGGGAACGCGCGGAGACTATTCAGCGGCGGGAGCAGCGAGAGAGCGCGCCGCTCTCGTTTGCGCAGCAGCGTTTGTGGTTTCTCGCGCAACTTGCTCCGAATACCGCGGCCTTCAATTTTCCGCTTGCGTCGCGACTCACGGGTTCGTTGCGCGTTGACGCCCTCGAGCGATGCTTCAACGAGATCATCAGACGACATGAGATCCTGCGAACTACTTTCATGCAGCAGGGCGAACAGCCAATCCAGGTTATTAATCCTCCTCCGGCGTTGTCTCTGGCCGTCGAAAATCTGGAACACCTGCGTACGCCGGAACGCGAACCAGAGACTCAACGTCTTCATCTGATCGAAGCGCAGCAACCGTTCGACTTGTCCCGCGGTCCCTTATTGAGGATTCGCCTGTTGCGATTCGACGAACGCGAACACGTTCTGTTCCTGACGATGCATCACATCATCTGGGATGGTTGGTCGGCGGGCATCTTTATCAAAGAAATTTCAACGTTGTACCGGGCTTTCGTGATGGACCAGCCGTCGACCTTGCCCGAGCTCAGGATTCAGTATGCCGACTTCGCCGAATGGGAGCGCCAAAGGCTGCAAGGTCACGTGCTCGACGAGCATTTGAACTACTGGTATTCGCGTCTGCGAAACGCGCCGCGCCTCGAGCTTCCGATAAAACAGCGTGGACGACTCACGCGCACACACGGCGCACGTCTCCCTCTTTTGGTTCCGTCTGAATTAGGAAAAGCGATACTCGAGCTGAGTCGCAGTGAAGGCGTTACGACGTTTATGACTCTTCTGGCAGCGTTCAATCTGCTGCTGAGCCGTTACTCCGAACAGGATGATGTAGTGATCGGAGCCGACGTTGCGAACCGCACCACGGTCGAGACCGAGCAACTCATCGGCTTCTTCGTGAACCAACTCGTGCTTCGCACAAACCTCGCCGCCAACCCGACGTTTCGTGAGTTGTTGGATCGTGTGCGGGAAGTTACGGCGGGCGCATACGCGCATCAGGATCTTCCGTTCGACGTGCTCGTGCAGAAGATGAAGATCAGGCGCAACCCGCACGAGCATCCGTTCTACCAGGTAAAGATCGTCTTCCAAAACTTCCCGACGCGTTCGCTCGAACTGCCGGAGTTACAGTTTGAGCTCCCTGGAGATGCGTGAGCGCGTGCCGCAGCTCGACATGATCCTGTTTTTGTGGGACCAGGATGATATGGTCGGCGGACAACTCGAGTACGACACCGGCGCGTTTAGCGAAGAATCAATGCACAACTTTCTGCGTCACTATCTCAACCTGCTCGAGAGCATCGTTGCTTCGCCCGACGCGCGCCTGGACCAGTTGGAAATTTTCACTCCCGAGGAACTCGAAGCGAAACGATTGCAGGCAGGCCAGCGCGTGCAGTCGAATCGCCGGAAGCTGATCAACACGCGGCGCACCGCCGTCGATCTTGAAGTGGCTGAAGATAGACATGCCACTGCCGCAAACGGATCCAAATAGACAATCATGAGCTCTACGCCTGAAAAAAAGACTGAAGGGTTTCGTCTGTCAGTAGACCAGGAACGACTCTTCAGCCTCCATGCAAACACCGGCACATACATCTGCGTCGCTGCGCTTCAACTCGACGGGCCGCTTGACAAGTCAGCACTGCGAAGAGCGCTCGCGAAAGTTATCGAGCGCAATGAGATCCTGCGCACGACGTTCTACGCCAGGCCTGACGCCAACACCGCGCTTCAAGTGGTGGCGAATGCCAATGGTCATGTTCCTTTGGCTGAACTCGATCTCACGGGCATTGAAGACGCGGATGATGTAATCACCGAGAAGTTTGCGGAGTTTCAGCGTAGCAATATCAACCTGGCGCGTTATCCGTTGGTACAGGCGACGTTGCTTCAGCTCACGGAAGAGCGTCACGTTTTGATGTTCGCGATGCCGGCACTGTGCGCGGACAGCTTCACAATCAAAAATATCGTGAACGAGCTGCGTCGTGCGTATGCGGACGACCTTGAAGGAACTGACGCGAGCGTCATGCAGGTCCAATACGCCGATTTTGCGGCCTGGCAACACGAATTGCTCGAGGGCGAGCAAGCTGAGGAAGCGAGATCTTTCTGGGAGAAACGTTGCGCGGCGGCAGCAACTTCCAGCGCATTGCCATTCGAGCTGCGGGTCAGTGACGATGCTCCTTTCAGCCCGGGTTCCATCACTCTCGATATCGACGCGGACACGACTGGGCAGATAGATCGGGTGGTCCGGGCGTTGAATGTCAGTGAGGAAACCTTCCTCGCCGCGTGCTGGCTGGTGCTCCTCCAGCGTTACACGTCTGAATCCGATATAACAGTTGGTCTGACTGTCGATGGACGAAGTTACGAGGAGTTACGTCCGGCGTTGGGTCTGTTTGCGCGCACACTTCCGCTACACGTGCGCCTTCCCGGTACGACGAACTTCCAGGAAATCGTGCGCCGCGTGGATCAAAGCCTGGACGAGATGCGTGAGTGGCAGGAATACTTCGTCGACCGCAACGATTATTCATTCTCGTTCGAGTATCTCGGAGAGTTTGAAGATACATCGGCCGCGGGACTCTCATTCTCCACGAGGCAACAAGTAGCCTATTTCGAACCTTTCAAAGTGAAGCTCGTTGGCTCGCGGCGTGAGGGCCGGTTCGCCCTGGAGCTGCAATACGATCGCGCACGGTTTGAGAGAGAAGATATCGAACGGCTCGGACGTCATTTCAAAGAGTTGTTGCGCAGTGTCGTCCGCCAGCCGCACATCGCACTCGAAAGCCTCGAAACGATCGGCGAAGAAGAGCGGCGCCAACTGCTCTACGAATTCAACCAACCCGAAACTGAACATCAGCCCGTCGCACTCATCAATTATCTATTCGAAGAGCAGGCAGCACATACTCCGGACCAAGCGGCCGTGATCTTCGGCGACGAGCGCACGACTTACGCCGAACTGAACAGCAAAGCCAATCAACTCGCGCGTCACCTGCGCAGCCTGGGCGCCGGGCCTGAAGTGCGTGTGGGAATCTTTCTCGAACGTTCGACGGAAATGATCCTCGCGATACTCGCCGTGCTCAAAGCCGGCGCCACGTACGTGCCGCTCGATCCGTCGTACCCGGAAGAACGGCTGTCGTTCATGATCGAAGACTCCGCGGCGTCTGTGTTGCTCACGGTAGACGCACACGCCGACAAGTTGCCGGTGAACTGGGGTTATGTCGTCACTCTCGACGCCGACTGGACGACGATCGAGCTCGAGAGCGACGAGAACCTTGCTCCTCTCGCGGTCACTGACAATGCTGCGTACCTTATCTACACGTCAGGTTCAACCGGCCGGCCCAAAGGCGTAGTCATCAGTCACAGAAATCTGGTCAGCTCTACGATCGCGCGTCTTGCCTATTACGAAGAGCCGGTCCGCAGTTTTCTCCTGCTGCCGTCTTTTGCTTTTGACAGTTCAGTCGCGGTGATCTTCTGGTCGCTTTGCAGTAGTGGCGGCGCGCTCGTGCTTCCCGTCGCAGGCGCACAGCGAGATCCTGCATATCTCAGCCGTTTAATCGAGGCAGCAGATGTCTCACATGTGTTGTGTCTGCCGTCGGTCTACTCTCTGCTGCTCGCACAGGAACCGGTGACGGCTCTGTCTTCGCTGAGCACGGTGATCGTCGCGGGTGAGGCTTGCCCTCCGGACTTGCTCGACGAACACTTCGAAAAACTGCCCGGAACTTCTCTCTTCAACGAGTATGGTCCAACCGAGGGCACCGTCTGGAGCACTGTCTCGAAGATACAGCCGCAAGCAGGTGAAGCGCTCGTGTCCATCGGTAAACCGATCCCAAACGCAAGGGTGTACTTGTTGGACCATGCTGGACGTCTGGCGCCAATCAGCGCGTCCGGAGAGATTTATATCGGCGGCGCGGGCATCGCCCGCGGGTATCTGGATCGTCCCGAGCTGACGGCTGAGAAGTTTGTGCCCGATCCGTTCAGCGACGCTCCCGGAAAGCGGCTTTATCGCACAGGCGACGTCGCACGCTATCGAGCAGACGGCGAGATCGAGTTTCGCGGGCGCAGCGACAACCAGGTGAAACTGCGCGGTTATCGCATCGAGCTGGGCGAGATTGAAGCGACGTTGGCCCAGCACGGAGCGGTGCGCGAATGCGCAGTCGTGTTGCGCGATGAAGAAGGCGATCGTCGTTTGATAGCCTACCTCTCCACGCGAGCGGATTCGGATCTCTCGACAGAAGAGTTGCGCCGGCAGCTCAGGGAGCGGCTGCCCGATTACATGGTTCCTTCGGCCTTCGTCGTTCTCGATGAGCTGCCGCTAACACCAAACGGGAAAGTTGATCGCGCCGCCCTCCCGGATCCCGGTGGACCATCGCGACAATCAGCCGAAACTTACGTCGCGCCTTCCACGCCTATCGAAACCGTGCTGGCCGATATGTGGGCTGAAGTGCTCGATGTCGAACGAGTCGGTGTGCACGACAACTTTTTCGACCTCGGCGGCCATTCATTGCTGGCGACGCAACTCGTTTCACGCGTGCGCAACACGCTTCAGTTGGAACTGCCGGTGGCGTTGTTGTTCGAAGCGCCCACGGTGGCCCAACTCGCGGAAAGAATTCTCGAACACGAACCGGTTCCCGGCCAGACCGCGAAGATCGCCGAACTGATCACACAGGTTCAAAGCCTCGACGACTCCGACGTCGAACACATGTTCGAAGCCTCAATGGTCGAGAAATAGCGCCATAACTCACAAAAACTGATCAAAACCGCTGGTATCTATCTAAATAAATTTGTGCTTTGGCTATAAATAGATGACTACGCTACCGTCTCGGAAAAAGGAGTTGTTAGCACTTTTGCTCGAAAAAGAGGGCATCAAGGTGCTTCCGACTATTCCGACCAAAGTTGACAGAGAACCGGCGCCGCTCTCGTTCGCGCAGCAGCGGCTCTGGTTTCTGCAACAGTTGGATCCGGACAATCCGACGTACAACATTCCCCAGGTGGTGATGTTGAGTGGGGAACTCGACGTGCCGGCATTGAGTCGCAGCCTGAGCGAAGTCGTCAGACGTCACGAGATACTCCGCACCACCTTCGCGCTCGTCGACGGTGATCCGGTCCAGGTTGTGAATCCGCCGTTTGCACTCTCGTTGGAACCAACCGACCTTCGGGACCTGGCTCCGCTGGAAAGGGAAGCGGAGGTGAGACGACTTTCCGTCGCCGAGGCGAATGAGCCTTTTGATCTCACGAATGGACCACTCCTGCGCGCCCGGCTTTTGCGAACCGGCGAGCACGAGCACCTGGCTTTGTTTACGACGCACCACATCGTCAGCGACGAGTGGTCACAGGGCATACTCATCCGCGAACTGAGCGTGCTCTACGACGCATTCGTTCACGGACATCCATCGCCGTTGTTCGAGTTGACGACTCAGTACGGCAATTTCGCTCGCTGGCAACGCGAATGGCTGCAGGGCAATGAACTCGCGGCGCAACTCTCTTACTGGACCAGGCAGTTAGCCGGTGATCTGCCGGCGCTGCAACTCCCGCTCGATCGCCCTCGTCCAGCGCTTCAGACTTTTCGCGGCGCGACTGCGAGCATCAGTGTGAGTGAAAACGTAGCAGAACCGCTGCGAACGCTTGCACGCGATGAAGATGCGACCCTTTTCATCACTCTACTCGCCGCTTTCAAGCTGCTGCTCCATCGTTACACGGGTGAGAACGACGTGCTCGTCGGAACCCCGATCGCTGGCCGCAATCGCGCTGAGATCGAAAGCCTGATCGGATTCTTTGTTAATACCCTCGTCCTGCGAACGGATCTTTCCGGAGACCCGAGCTATCGAGAAGTGCTTCGTCGCGTTCGCCGGACGGCGCTCGACGCCTACGCGCATCAGGACATCCCGTTCGAGATGCTCGTCCGAGAGTTGCAGCCCGAGCGAAGTCTCAGTCACACGCCGCTCTTCCAAGTCGCTTTCATGTTGCGCACCACGGGCAGAGAAGCACCGCGATTGTCCGGCATCGAATTGAGAGCGATGGGGTCGGGCGCCGAAGTGGCGAAGTTTGACATGACGATGATTGTTGAAGACCTCGGGACGGAACTCAACATCCTTGCTTCTTACAACACGGATCTCTTTGACAGAGTGACGATCGAAAACCTGCTGGACCACTTCGCGCAACTATTGAAGAGCATCGCGTCGGAGCCTGATGTGCCGCAGTCAACTCTCTCGTTACTTTCAGAGACCGAACGCCGCCGGCTGCTGATCGATTGGAACGATACGCTCACGGAGTTTCCGGAGCGCGCCACCGCCGTACACTTGTTCGAGGCCCAGGCCGCACGCACGCCGGATGCAACAGCGCTACTCGCCGGCGACGAGCAGTTGACGTATGCGGAACTAAACCGGCGAGCCAATCAACTTGCATGGCACCTGCGCGATCTCGGAATTCGCCCTGGCGTTCCGGTGGGACTCTGCGTTGAACGTTCGACCGCGCTCGTCGTCGGACTGCTCGCGATCTGGAAAGCAGGCGGCGCATACGTTCCGCTTGATCCGCAGTACCCGGCGTCGCGTCTTGCTTTCATCGTCGCGGATACGGCCATGCCCGTGCTCGTCACCGAACAAAAGCTCGCGCAAATCATTCCATTGCACGACGCTGAACTCGTTGGCTGGGACACGGATGCCGATCTGATCGCGCAGAACCCTGATCACAATCCCGAGATTGAATCGACCCCGGAGCAACTGGCCTACGTCATCTACACTTCCGGCTCCACAGGCCAACCGAAAGGCGTTCTTGTCGAACACGCGCAGCTCACGAACACGCTCCTTGCCAGCCAGACGGCATTCCACTTCGACGAAACAGACGTGATGCCGTGTATTGCGTCGTCGTCTTTCGACATCTTTCTTTTCGAACTGCTGAACCCAATGCTTGCCGGTGGTTGCTCGTTGCTGATGTCGAGTCTGGACGCGATGGAGACGTCGGTTGCCGTGCCGATGCTCGAACGAATCACGAGGCTGCACGCCGTGCCGGGTTTGATGCGACAGTTGCTGCGCGCTTGTGCCGACACGCCGGGACGTACCCAGGTGCGTCAGGTGTTTGTAGGCGGCGACAGTGTCAGTCCGGATCTACTGAACGATCTGGAACGCGCGTTTCCGACCGCGCAGATTCACGTGCTCTATGGTCCAACCGAGACGGCGATTATCTGCGCGCAATACTCGTTAACGCGTGGTCAGGGCGTCGCACATCAGATGATCGGAAAACCGCTCAGCAACGTGGTGCTTCGCATCAACGATAAGTACGGGCAACCGGCGCCGATCGGAGTCGCGGGCGAACTTTATATCGGGGGCGCAGGTGTCGCGCGAGGTTATCTTAATCGAGACGAACTGACGTCTGAGAAGTTTGTTGATATCGACGGCCAACGGTTCTATCGCAGTGGAGACCTCGCGCGCTATCTGCCGGACGGCAATATCGTTTTCATGGGACGCGGCGATCAGCAGGTCAAGGTGCGTGGCTTCCGCGTCGAGCTTGGCGAGGTGCAACGTGCTCTGAAAGCACACGCCGGGGTGCGCGATGCGATCGTGGTGGCGCGCGCGGACGAAGCGGGTGACAAGGCCCTCATCGCATACGTCGTTGCGGACGCCTCGGTCACGTTGAGTGCGCTGCGAAATGATCTGAAAGAGCGGCTGCCGGAGTACATGGTGCCGGCGGCATTCGTGCCGCTCGACGAGATACCGCTGACGCCGAATGGGAAGGTGGACCACAAGGCCCTCCCGAAAGTCGATCGCGCGAAGCTACAGCCTGGCGAAACGTTTTCAGCGCCACGAACTGCGATCGAAGAAGTGGTTGCGGGCATTTGGGCGAGCGTGCTTGGTCTCGAACAGGTCGGCTCCGCCGACAATTTCTTCGAGCTTGGTGGGCATTCGTTACTTGCCACGAAGGCCGTCTCGCAAACCAAACAGACTTTCAAACTGGACGTGCCTTTGCGGGCCCTGTTCGAGTCGCCGACCGTGCGTGAGTTTGCGACGGTTATCGAAGCGAGACAGCGCGCCAGCTTCGAGCTCGACGAGATGCCGATCGGCAGAGTGTCGAGAGAAAGTGACTTACCGCTTTCGTTCGCGCAGCAGCGTCTTTGGTTTCACGATCAGTTGATGCCCGGCAACGCGGCGTACAACGTTTTCGCCGCGGTCAAACTAAACGGAACACTCTCGATCGAAGCCGTCGAGCGTTCCCTTGAAGAGATCATTCGCCGGCACGAATCGTTGCGCACGACGTTCAGCACGGTCTCGTTCCAACCGGTGCAGATCATAGCCGCGGATCTTTCTCTGCCACTCCGGAAGATGGATTTGCGCACCCTTCCGGTTGAACAACGCGACGCAGAAGCGCGGCGCCTGGCTACCGCCGAGATACGTGCTCCTTTCGATTTGACTCGTGGCCCACTCCTGCGCGTGGTGCTCATGACGCTCGACGAGAACGAACACCTGCTGGTGCTAACGATGCACCACATCATTTCCGACGGCTGGTCCATGGGTGTGCTGATCGGTGAGTTCGTGACGCTCTACCAGTCGTTTGTGAGTGAAGCTTCGTCGCCGCTGCCCGAGTTGCCGCTGCAATACGCCGATTATGCTTACTGGCAGCGTGAGTGGTTGCAGGGAGACGTGCTCGAAGCGCAACTTGCTTACTGGCGCAAACAACTCGGAAGTATCGCGGAAACGCCGTTACCTTTAGACCACCCACGTCCGGTGCAGCAGAGTTTTCGCGGCGCGTACGACAATTTTGTCTTATCCAAAGAGTTGAGCGACAAGCTCAAAGCACTGAGCCGCGGTGAAGGCGTTACGACTTTCATGTCGGCGCTCGGCGCGTTCAAGGCCCTCCTGTACAGCTATTCAGGAAGCACGGACATCGTCGTCGGAACAGATGTCGCAAACCGCAATCGGATCGAAACGGAAGGCCTGATCGGTTTTTTCGCTAATCAACTTGTGTTGCGCACGGATCTCAGCGGCGACCCTTCATTCTCCGAGGTTCTCGCGCGTGTTCGTGAAGTCGCACTTGGCGCTTACGCGCATCAGGATTTGCCGTTCGACAAGGTCGTCGAAGCTCTCAAGCCTGAGCGTGACCTCAGCCGCAATCCGTTATTCCAGGTGATGTTTGGTTTCAAGAACGCGCCGATGGCGAACTTAGCCCTCCCTGATCTTTCGCTCAATAGTTTTCAGTTGCAGGACGGCACCGCGGTGTGGGACCTGAGCTTTTATCTCACCGATGCGGAGCAGGGATTGACCGGCCTCGTCCGTTACAACACAGACATCTTTGAACCGGCCACGATCGCGCGTATGTGGCAGCGGTACGAAACGCTGCTGGCGTACGCGATTGAAGATCCTGCGAGAAGACTCAGCGCGTTGCGCGAACATCTCGAAGCCTCAACCGAACGAGAACTGGTCCAAAAGCGAAGCCAGTTGTCGAAGAAGATCAGGCGCAAAGCGGTGTCAGGCTAGCCACAAAAAGGCTCAAAAAGCACAAACTCAGTAAGAACAGAAGTGAGTAGTCAGGGCGTAAAGAAACTTCCGAGTGTGAGGCGTAGGAGCATTAACCTTGCTCCGCAGGAGTTGGTGAGTACCGGGTTTTTGCAGCCCGGTTCTGAACTCCCGCTCGTGCTGCGCCCGGTGATGGATGAGGTGAATCTGCCGGACTGGGCCAGGTTGAATCAGCAGTTTCTCGAGGAACAGTTGTTAAAGTACGGCGCGTTACTCTTTCGCGGATTCAACGTCAAGACTGCCGCTGACTTCAGCCAGGTCTGTCGCGCCATCTCCGGGGACCTGCTCGAGTATCGTGAACGCTCGTCGCCCCGCAGCGCAGTCGCGGAAAACATTTACACTTCGACCGATTATCCGCCGGACCAATCGATCTTTCCGCACAACGAACATTCCTATTCGCTGACATTTCCTCTCCGTCTCTATTTCTTTTGCGAGACGCCCGCGCTCGAGCAGGGGGAGACGCCCATCGTCGATACGCGCAAGGTTTTTCGACGCCTGGACCCACGCGTGACGGAACGTTTTCGGGAAAAGAAGTGGATGTATGTGCGCAACTACGGCGACGGTTTTGGTCTTGCCTGGGAAACTGCTTTTCAAACGAATGACAAGCAAGCGGTTGAACGTTACTGCCGCGCCGCGGGAATCCAGGTCGAGTGGAAAGAAGACAACCGCCTGCGGACGCGGCAGGTGCGTGAACCCATGATCCAGCACCCGCGCACGGGAGAGTCGATCTGGTTCAACCACATCACGTTTTTCCATATCACGACGTTGCACTCTTCGATACGCGAAACGCTACTGAAAGCTTTTGCACCCGAAGACCTGCCTTCAAACAGTTATTACGGCGACGGCTCCGAGATCGAGCCGGAAGTGGTGGCCCAACTCCGTGAAGCTTACCTTCAGGAGATGGTTTCGTTTCCCTGGCAACGTGGCGACGTATTGTTGCTCGATAACATACTCACCGCGCACGCTCGCGCACCTTACGCCGGGCCGCGCAAGATTCTCGTAGCCATGGCCGAACCTTACACACGCAGTCACTAAACGCTGACCCGGGTTAACTCAAGTACACAAAGAGGAGAGTATTAGATGGACACGATCATTCTGACCAAAGACGATATTGCGGAAATCGTAAATCGCGTCGGCCTGCACCAGTTGATGGATGAGATCATCAACGAGTTGCGAAAAACATTCCGCAGCTTTGACGACGAACTGACGCAGGTTCGGACGCGAGACGGCTTTTCGTACCTCACACCTTATCCCGGCGTACTTGAATGGATGCCTGTGATGCAAGTGGACGACTTCGCCGTGATCAAAGTGGTGAGTTACAACCCCGGCAATCCGATGCTTTACCAGGTGCCGACGATTATCTCCACACTCAGTCTTTACAACATTCGCACCGGGCACCTGATGGCGCTCACGGACGGCACGTTTGCGACTGCTTTGCGCACCGGCGCCGCTTCGGCGATCGCGAGTGAAGTGCTCGCGAACCCGGCGAGCGAGATCGTCGGACTTGTCGGCTGCGGTGCACAGGCAGTGACGCAGTTGCACGCGCTTTCCCGACTCTTCGACATCAAACGCGTACTCGCGTACGACACGGATAACAGCGTCCTCGCTTCGTTGCCTGAGCGTTGCCGCTTCCTCGAACTCGACATTCGGCTCGCGCCGCGTGCAGAGGTCGAAGCAGAGTCGGACATTATTTGCACGGCGACTTCAGTTGGAATCGACGCTGGTCCGGTCATCGACGGCACGAACCTGAAACCCTGGGTACACATCAACGCCGTCGGCTCCGACCTGCCGCGCAAGATCGAGTTACCACTCGCGCTGCTCAGGGAGAGTCTGGTTTGTCCTGACTACCGCGCTCAGGCCGTGGTCGAAGGCGAATGCCAGCAGCTCGTGGCGGAAGAGATTGGACCGGAGCTGATCACGCTCGTAAAGAATGCCCCTGACTACAAACCGTATCAGAAGTCGAAGACCGTATTTGACTCAACGGGATTTGCCCTTGAAGACAAAGCGGCGATCCAGGTGTTGCTGGCGCTCGCGCGGGAAGTCGGCGTGGGCAAAACGCTGCCGGTCGAGAGCATTGCACTCGATCCGATGGATCCCTACAGCTTCGCGCGAGAGCACGTCGGCGACGAACTCGCACGTACGGCGAGTGCTGTTTAATTAAGGTGGTGAGAGATGGAAAAGTTGTATCTAAAACCAAACGTCAAAGCGGAGCCACTCTTCAATCAGTGGTATGCATGGACCTACCTCATCGCGCCCGCCTCAGCGGCGATGAACATCGCGAATCTTCACCTGAAGATCATGAAATCGTACGTTGGCGGTCCACAGGTACACGCCAACGCGGTGAAGAATCCCGCCATGCTCGGTGGTCCATTCATCGACTACGACGGCCGGCGTGTAGACGAAATCCGCGCCCTGATCGATCAGACGACGAAAGAACAGGCGCACATGATCGAGTTTGCGCAGTCCGTAAACGTACTCGACGAGCTGCTGCGCAACGAGGCGAAAGGCCATTCGCTCGAACCGTTGTATGAGAAGACTCCGGCAGAATCTGAAAGGCTACGTCGAGCTCGTCTACGATCTCAACAACAACGCCTCGATCCGGTTTATCGAAGGACTGCTCTACAAGAGCCAGTACTACAACCCGGCATCGCAGAGTTTTTCACTCGCGCTCATGGACAAAGACGATCGAGCGTTCGCGCTGAGCACGCCGCGTTTGCCTGACGATAAGTCGTTGCACCTGCGTCTGCCGTTCAGCAGTCCGGAGGTGGATTTCCTGTTTGGGATGAAGCAGACGCCACACTCGCGTGGCGAATTACAGGAACGTTTGCAGATTAGTCCTGAAAACTACGATCTATTCAACACGTTTCTGACCGAGAAAGAGCCGCCGCGACCACAGCGTTACCAGGGCGAAGGGCTGCGTGTCCGTTATTACGGGCATGCGACCGTGCTCCTCGAGACAAAAGACGTGAGCGTGTTGCTCGATCCGGTGATCAGTTACAAGTACGACAACGGCATCGATCGTTTCACCTATCTCGACTTGCCGGACACGATCGATTACGTGCTGTACACGCACGGTCACCAGGACCACATCATGTTTGAGACGATTCTTCAACTTCGGAACAAGGTGAAGAACATCATTCTTCCGCGAAGCCGTGGCGGAAGTCTGGAGGATCCGTCTTTGAAGCTTATCTTCCAGCACATCGGGTTCAAACAAGTGCGCGAGCTGGACGAGATGGAGACAATCGAGATCGCAGGCGGCAGCATAACCGGCATTCCGTTCATGGGTGAACACGCCGACTGCAACGTCACCAGCAAGATCGCGCACCTGATCGAGCTTGGCGGGCAGAGAATTCTCTTCGCCGCGGACTCAAACAACATCGAGCCGGAGCTTTACACGCGGCTCGCGGGGGTTGTTGGCCCACTCGACGTGCTGTTTATCGGCATGGAGTGTGACGGCGCGCCAATGTCGTGGCTGTATGGTCCGCTCATGACCAAGCGCCTGGATCGGAAAATGGACCAGTCGAGACGCTTCTGCGGCTCAAATTACGAGCGTGGCATCGGCATCGTCGACAATTTCAAGTTCAAGGAAGTTTACGTCTACGCGATGGGCCAGGAGCCGTGGCTCACTTATGTTTCCAGTGTCAAATACACCGACGAGTCAAATCCGATCGTGGCTTCGAATCGGATGGTGAATGAATGCCGCAACCGCGGTCTCATCGCGGAAAGACTCTTCGGCAAAAAGGAATTTCATTACGGTATTAACAGCGCGGCAGCGAGCTCTGGGAAGGGTGTTTAAGTGACCATGTCGATGGGCCAGGTTGAGGGATTTCGTCTCTCGCCACAACAGAAACGCGTCTGGCAGTTACAGCAAGCGGGCGGCGCGCAGGCGTATCGCTCGGTTTGTGTCCTATATCTGGAAGGAGAGTTGGACCAGGCGAAGCTGGGGTCTGCTCTGCGAGAGCTGGCAAAGCAAAACGAGATTCTCCGTACGGTTTATCCGTCTTTGCCGGGCATGAGCGTGCCGGTTCAGGTGATACAGGATGAATCTTCAATTTCGCTTACGAACGTCGATCTGAGTGAGTTGAACGAGACGCAGCAGGACAGCCGATTAGCGACGCTCTTCGAGCAGGCGCGTGAAGTGCCGTTTGACTATCAGCAACGTTCACCGCTTGCCGCGACGCTCATCAAGCTTGCGCCGCAAAAACATGCTTTGCTGCTTACGCTATTGGCACTTTGCGCGGATGGCGTCACGCTCGAAACCCTCAAGCGGCAACTCCTCGCCTCGCTAGTGAATGGGAAAATTGACGGCGAAGGAGCGCAGTACGCCGATATTTCGGAAGTTTTCAACGAACTGCTCGAGTCGGAAGAGACTGAAGAAGGACGTGCTTACTGGCGACAGAAGCATTTCGCGGAGCCGTTGCGGCTTGAGCCTTTGAGTCGCGCTGCTGTCGCGTCGAATGATTTTGCGCCGGAGCTGGTTCCGATTCCGATCGATTCCCGGGATCTGATTGAGGCGCAGTGTCGAGCGCAGGGTATTTCAGCGCGCGTATTTCTCCTCGCTTGCTGGCAGGTTCTGCTGTGGCGTCTCACGGGCCGGGAAGAATTCACGATCGGACTCGCCACTCACGGCAGAACTTACGAGGAGATTGAAGCAGCGCCTGGTCTATTCGCGCGGCATATTCCTGTGCCCGCGCGTTTACATGAGGGTCTGAGTTTCGCGGAAGCACTGCGTGATGCGGAACAGGCGAGCCAGGAAGTTGAAAAGTGGCAGGATTACTTTACCTGGCCGCAGGAAGATGACGCGGTTGCATTCTTTCCGGCGTGTTTCGACTTCGCGGAGTATCCGGCGCTGCCGCGCGCGAAGGGATTATCAGTCACGGACGGTCCTCAATATGTTTGTGTCGATCGTTTCGAGATAAGGCTTTCGGCGACGAGCCATGGTGAGCAGTTGAACGCCGCGCTCTACTACGACTCGGCAGTTTACTCGCGTGATGAAGTTGAACGTCTCGGGCAGCGTTTTGCCAGTCTGCTCGAGAGTGCTGCGCGTTCTCCGGAAACCCGGATCTCGGAACTGCAAGTACTCAGTGAGACTGAGCGCCGGAAAGTAATCGTCGAGTTCAATAACACCAATTACGATTTTCAGCAGGACATGTGCCTGCACCAACTCGTCGAAGCCCAGGTCGATCGCAGTCCAAACAGCCTTGCCGTCATCGGCGATGAAGCGGAACTGACGTACGCCGAGCTGGACACACGCGCAAATCAATTAGCGCACCGGTTGCGAAGCCTGGGCGTGGGTCCGGAATCACGCATGGCTGTTTGTGCCGAGCGTGGCGTCGAGATGCTCATCGGATTGCTGGGCACGTTGAAAGCGGGCGCGGCTTACGTTCCGCTCGATCCGTCTTATCCGCGCGAGCGTCTGGCGTTCGTACTTGCGGATACGGGCGCGCGCGTGGTCCTGATTCAAAAAGCACTCGAGTCGAAACTGCCCGATCATGACGCGCCGGTGCTTTATCTCGACGGCATCGCCACTGAAGAAACCGGCGATGCTGATAGACCAGAGACAGGTGTGACGCCTGACAATCTTGCCTACGTTATTTACACGTCAGGCTCGACCGGCAATCCGAAAGGCGTGCTGATATCGCATCGCTCGATCAACAACCGGATTCTCTGGACCAACGACAGGTTTCCACTTGGCCCGAACGATCGGCTCCTGCAAAAAACGCCGTACACATTCGACGCTTCGATTTGGGAACTCTTTGCGCCACTCATGGCGGGCGCGGTGCTTGTGATGGCACGCCCGGGTGGACATCAGGATCCGTCGTACCTGGCCCAGGCAGTTGCCGAACGGCAAATAACGATTCTGCAACTCGTCCCCTCCATGTTGCGCGTCTTTCTGGATCAGGAAGGTGTCGTGGAGTCGTGCCGATCGTTGCGTCGTATGTTTTGCGGCGGCGAGGCGCTCTCGCCGGATCTGCGTGATCGTTTCTACAGTTTGCTCCAGGCGGATTTGATCAACCTCTATGGTCCAACCGAATCGTCCATCGACGCCGCGTCATTTGCCCTCGACCGCGACAATCGTGAAGCGATCGTGCCACTCGGCAGGCCGCTCTCGAATATTCAGGTCTATATTCTCGATCGCAACATGGAGCCGGCGCCGATCGGTGTCGGCGGCGAACTGCACATCGGCGGTGTGGGTCTCGCGCGTGGTTACCTGAATCGTCCGGATCTGACGGCCGCGAGCTTTATTCCGAATCCTTTCGCAGCAACGCCGGGCGCTCGTCTGTATCGCACCGGCGATCTCGCGCGCTACCTGCCCGATGGTCGTCTCGAATTTCTCGGACGCCTCGATCACCAGGTCAAACTGCGTGGCTTTCGCATCGAGCCGGGTGAGATCGAAGCCATGTTGCGCGCGCATCCAGCCGTGCAGGAAGCCGTGGTCCAGGTACGCCCCACGCGAACCGCGGACAAAGAGCTCGTCGCGTATGTTGTTTCATCCAACGGATCGGAACCGAACGTGCTCGTTAAAATCCTGCAGCAGTCCGCACGCGAGAAGCTGCCTGAGTACATGGTCCCCGCCGCGTTCGTCGTGCTGGAACAGATGCCACGCACACTCAGCGGAAAGATCGATCTACGCGCGCTTCCGCAGCCCGATCGCAAGTCGCAGGAAACAGAGGAAGATTCAGCCGCACGAACGCCGATCGCCGAAGTGGTGGCAGGCATCTGGAGCGAAGTGCTCGCCATGGACCACGTGGGACAGTTTGACGACTTCTTCGAACTCGGCGGTCACTCCCTCCTCGTCACCCAAGTGATGGCGCGCGTGCGCGAGGCTTTCGGCGTCGATCTGCCGTTGCGAGACTTTTTCGAAGCACGCACGGTCGATCAACTCGCGGCCATGATCGACGTCGCGATGAAGACCAGGCACAACCTGACGTCACTTCCGATCGAGCGCGTCGAACGCACGGAAAATCTTCCACTCTCGTTCGCGCAGCAGCGACTCTGGTTTCTCGACCAGATGGAGCCCGGAAATCCTTTCTACAGCATTCCCGCCGCGGTCCGTCTCCGCGGCGAACTCGACGTTGCGGCTCTCGAATTGACGTTCAACGAGATCGTCAGAAGACATGAAAGCCTGCGCACCACGTTTGTTCCGGTTGACGGTAACCCGGTGCAGGTCATCTCGCCGAGCCTCACGATTACGCTCGAAACGATCGACCTGAGCGAACTCGACGAAGAACAACGCGAGGCTGAAGCAATGCGCCGCGTCGCCGCGGATGCACGCGAGCCGTTTGACCTGATGAATGGTCCATTGTTGCGGCCGGTCCTGCTCAAGCTCGCGGGCGACGATCACCTGTTGCTGTTTTCGATGCACCACATCATCAGCGACGTCTGGTCACGCGGAGTGCTCATTCGGGAACTTAGAACGCTCTACATCGCCTTTAGCCGCAAACAGCCGTCGCCGCTTCCGGAGCTGCCGCTTCAATACGCGGACTATGCAGCATGGCAGAGAGCATGGTTACGCGATGAGACGCTCGAGTCGCAATTGTCTTACTGGAGAGCAGAGCTCGAAGGTGCTCCGGCGGTGCTGGAGCTGCCGACTGACCGTCCGCGCCCGCCCGTGCAATCGCTGAACGGCGGGCAGGAAACCCTCGTGCTTCCCGAAAGCCTGCTCGAAGCGTTGCGTGCGTTCAGCCGGCGTGAAGGCGCGACGATGTTTATGACGTTGCTGGCAGGCTTCAACGCTTTGCTCTACCGGTTGACGGGGCAAACGGACATCGTGGTCGGCGCGCCCATCGCGAATCGTGATCGAATCGAGCTCGAAAACATCATCGGTTTCTTCACCAACACGCTCGTGCTCCGAACAAATTTGAGCGGCGATCCGTCATTTCGCGATCTGTTGAAGCGAGTGCGTGAAGTTGCTCTCGGCGCTTACACGCATCGCGATCTTCCTTTCGAGGCGTTAGTGGAGGCACTACAGCCCGAACGCGATCTGAGTTATCCGCCCCTGTTCCAGGTGATGTTTGTGCACCAGGTGTCGATGACGGAAAACTTTGAGTTGCCGGGTTTGACGCTCAGTAACGTCGGGGTCGACAACGGCTCGGCGAAGTTTGACATGACGCTCTTTCTCGTCGAGGGTTCAGGCAGCCTCGCGGCGATTCTCGAGTACAACTCGGATCTCTTCGACGCCGAGACCGCGCGCCGCACGTTGGGCTTGTTCGAGAATCTCCTCACCGCGGCGGTTGCGGAACCGGAACACCCGATCGCGGAATTGGAAGTCCTGAGTCCATCCGATCGTCATCGCATCGAGCGTGAGTGGAATGCAACCACGCGAGAGTTCGATGAGCGCACGTTGATCCACCTGTCGTTCGAACGACAGGTGGAACGCACGCCTGACAGTGTCGCACTCGCATTCGGCACGGACGAGTTGACCTATCGCGAACTCAACCAGCGTGCAAATCAGCTAGCGCATTATCTACAGGCGAGAGGCGTCGGGCCTGACGTGCTGGTCGGTATTTGCATGGAACGGTCGATCGATCTCGTCGTGTCGATGCTCGCCATTCTCAAAGCCGGCGGCGTCTATGTTCCGCTCGACGCTACTTATCCGAACGAGCGTCTGAGCGTGATGTCCGCCGACGCTCCGACGTCACTGTGTCTCACACATTCGCGAATCGCGGAAAAGATTGTGGACGTGATTCCTAATCTGGTTTATCTCGACCAGGAATGGGAGCGACTGTCGCACGAGAGTGATCGCAATCCGGTTTGCGCCATCACTCCCGAGAACCTGGCGTATTTCGTGTTTACTTCCGGCTCGACGGGCAGACCAAAGGGCATCGCGATGCCGCACCAGTCGCTCTTCAATCTGGTTTCCTGGTTGATAGACGATCAGAAGCCACAGCCGGGCGATCGGACGCTGCAATTCGCGTCGCTGAACTTCGATACGTCCAACCTCGAATGCTTCACGACCTGGTGTACCGGCGGCACGCTCGTGTTGATTCCGGAAGAAGTGCGGCACAACATCAGCAGCCTGCTGAGTTTCCTCGTCGAAGGAGAGATCAACCGGCTGTCACTGCCGTTCGTGGTGTTGCAACAGATCGTCGAGATTGCCGAGAGTGAAGGTCCGATTCCTTACAGCTTGCGCGAAGTGAATACCGCGGGCGAGCAGTTGCAGATTACAAACCAGGTCGTCAGCTTCTTTGAGAAGTTGAAAAACTGCGTACTGCATAATCATTACGGACCTTCCGAGTGTCACGCGGTTACGACACACACGCTCGCCGGCGATCGCCGGTCATGGCCGGCCCTCCCTCCGGTCGGCAAGCCGATCTACAACACGCAGATTTACCTGCTGGACCAGCGTCTGCAACCCGTGCCAATCGGTGTTGCCGGTGAACTTTATATCGGCGGGATAAGCCTTGCGCGTGGCTATTTCAATCGCCCGGATCTCACCGCGGCTGTATTCGTTCCTAACCCTTTCAGTGAAACGCCGGGGACGCGACTGTATCGCACGGGCGATCTCGCTCGATACCTGCCTGACGGCACGATTGAGTTTCTCGGACGCATCGATCAGCAGGTGAAGGTGCGTGGCTTCCGTATCGAGACAGGTGAAGTTGAAGCGGCGCTTCGAGATCATCCGGACGTGCAGGAAATAGTCGTCGCGGCGCACGGCGTGCGCGCGGAAGAGAAGCGGCTCGTGGCTTACGTCGTACCGCGTAGCAGTCTGGTGCACGACACACTCGCTAACGACTTGCGACAACGCGCGCGCGAGAAGTTGCCGGAGTACATGGTGCCCTCGGCAATCGTGCTCCTCGACCGGATGCCTTTGACGACGGATGGGAAAGTAAACCGCCGCGCCCTGCCCGAACCACAACTGAGCCGCAGAGACACGAGTGAAGAATTTGTGGCGCCGCGAACGCCGGTCGAGGAAGTGATGGCGGGAGTTTGGAGCGAAGTGCTCGGCGTCGAGCGTGTAGGCATTCACGACAACTTCTTCCGTCTCGGCGGCCATTCGCTCCTCGCGACGAGAGTTGTCGCCCGACTGCGCGAGGCTTTCGGAACGCCGTTTCCGCTCCGCAGGATTTTTGAGGAGCCCACGATCGCGGGTCTCGCAAACGCGATGGACGAAACGTTCAAAACTACTCGCGGCGTTCAGACGATGCCGATTGAACGCGTCGATCGCGACGCTCCCCTGCCTGTCTCTTACATTCAGGCACGCACTCTCTTCATGGCCCAACTCGAGGGACGCCCGTCGTTCTACAACTTCGAAATACGTCTGCACGGGCCATTGGACGTCGACGCGCTTGCGCGCAGCTTGAGCGAGGTTGTCAGAAGACACGAAGTGTTGCGAACGACCTTTGCGATGGCCGAAGAACAGCCCGTCCAAGTCATCAACCCGCCCGCGCCGGTCGATCTTCCGCTCACCGATCTGAGCGAGCTTTCCGAGAATGAGCGAGAGGCTCGTGCGAAAGAAGTAGCAGCGGAGCAGGGAAGGGAAAGCTTCGATCTTTTCCGGGGACCCCTCCTGCGCCTGCGTCTGTTGCGTCTTTCGGCAAACGAACATCGCCTGCTCCTGAGCATTCCGCACATCGCGTGCGATCGCTGGTCCATCGGTCTCTTTTCGCATGAGGTTTCGACGCTCTATCGCGCGTTTAGCCAGGGCCTGCCGTCACCCCTCGCGGAGTTGCCGCTTCAGTATGCCGACTTTGCCGTTTGGCAACGCCGCTGGCTGGAAGGCGAAGTGATGGATAACGCGCTCAACTACTGGAAGCAGCAACTGAAAGACGTGACTCCCATCTTGAAACTCCCGACTGATCGGCCGCGTCCTCCAGTCAAGACCTACGAAGGCAATCACTTCGTCTTTGCCCTCCCGAAGGAATTGTCGGAAGGCGTAGACCTGCTCAGCCAACGCGAGCGCTGCACTCGTTTCATGACTTTGCTGGCGGTGTACAAGACGCTGCTTTATCGCTACACGGAGCAGCGGGACATCGTCGTCGGCACCGCCGTCGCCGGACGAACGCAGACCGGAATCGAGAAGCTGATTGGGAACTTCGGCACTCCGCTCGCGCTGAGAACGCAACTCGACGGCGATCTAAGCTTCCGCGAACTCGTTCGGCGTGTTCGCGAAGTCTCGCTGAATGCTTACGCGTACCAGGATCTGCCGTTTGAAAAACTCCTCGAGGCGCTCGACATCGAACGTGATCCGGCTTATACGCCGTTGATTCAGGTTGGGTTTGTCGTTCACAACGATGCCGGCGCAGCGGAAGCAACCGACGTCACCGATCTCACGATGCAGATCGTTTCGGTTGAAACAGGCCGGTCCAATTTTGATCTCACGTTGAACCTGCACCACACGTCGCAGGGACTTGTCGGAAGTTTTGAATACAGCACCGTGCTGTTCGAGGAATCGACGATCAGACGCATGGCCGAGCACTTCCGGAACCTGCTGGAAAATATACTCGCGGAACCCGACAAGCGTTTGGCTGATTTAATAGAGCCACACAAGGCCCACAGGTCTCAAATCGCATGAGCTATTTGTGCGGGTTATGCTGCGAAGTGACTTTGTATCTTTGTATAAAAGGGTTTGCTGCACCGCCTCGGCGCCGAGTGCTCCGGAGGAGCACCATGTCTATAGCTTGTTAGCTCTTAGAGATTGCGCTCCAGCGGAGCGCGATGTGGTGGTTCGGCCTCGAGTTACATGTCGCTCCTGCCGGAGCGATAATCATATTGTTATTCGTGGCTATAAACATCTTGCTCCTCCGGAGCAAAGAGAAAACATTCGCTCCGGAGAAAGAACTCACCAGCCGCTGCTAATTTGTGTGCAAAGCTACGGAGATTAGGAGTAAAGAATTATGTTCGAGAAAGACGCAAAAATCATTGAAGCGGAAGGCGGCAACCTGTCCGCGAAGCTCGAGTTTGTGAATGAAAGACGCGCAGCGGACAAGTCGCCGCAGCGTTACTGGATTGGCTACAGCTTTCCTGTGCGGGCCAACGTCGCGCTCGAAGGCGTCAGGGTCAACGCGGATGGTTCACAAACGCAGTTAGGGATAATCACCGGGCCTGGACCAGCTCACGCTACGAAGCGAGCCGGTGTCTTCCTGCGTTTTGAGGACTCGAACGCCGACCTGAATCGACCGGCGCGAGTCGAGCTGTACGATCTCGATCGCCGTCACGACTGGCGAGGAATTCCGGTTTACTGGTTGGGCCGGCTCGAAACGGGTGAGAGTCTCCAGTTCCTGCAACGTCTTGTCACCGAGTGTTCTGATGCGGACGCATCCTCCTGTCTGGTTGAGGCGGCGGCGGTGCACGACGATGCGAGTGTGGAGACGCTGTTGGAGAAGTGGACACGCGAAGCGAAATTTACGGATGGGAAAGTAGCTGCCGTGAAATGGCTTGGCCGTCTGACCGGGCGTCTCGAGTTTCTCTCTGAAGTGGCGAGTAATAGCAATGAAGATCGACGTGTGCGCGTACAGGCGATCATGAGTATCGGCAAAACCACGGACTCGGATGCTGTTGCCCAGCTCCGCAAACTCTACGACACGATCCAGGAAACCTCGCTGAAGATGTACGTGATTTCAGCGCTTTCGAAACAGCATCACCGCGCGGCCGCCGCGAAGGTTCTCGACAACATCTTCGAGTCGGAAGAAGACAACACGCTCAGGCTCCACAGCCGCGCAAAACGCGACAAGGCAAGCGGTAAGAAGAAGCTGGAGAAAGATAAAGTCAAACCGGCCTTCAAAAAGCTTCGGAAACGAGCCGCCGGGCTATAAAATCAAAGGCGGCTTCTCCCACCACTAAGGATAAAACTGATGGAATTGATTCGCTTTATTGTGCGGTACTCCAGGCGAACCGCCGTGCTTGCCATCCTGGCAGGCATCATCGGCGGCGCGTGTAATACTGCTCTGCTCGCGGTAATCAACTCGGCGCTGCGTGATCCGGTGAGCGCCGCGCGGAGCTACCTGGTCTGGGTCTTTGTCGGGCTGTGTATCGTGTTGCCGTTGATGAGGTTCTACTCGGAATACCTGCTGCTCCGGCTGGGCCAGGATGCGTTGTTTGAAGTACGGCTGCAATTGAGCCGGCAGATCCTCGCCTCTCCGCTTCGTCGTCTTGAAGAACTCGGCGCGGGCCGGCTGCTCGCCACCCTCACAGACGATGTGCCGGTAATCACCAACGCCCTCCTGAACATTCCGATTATCAGTATCAATCTCGCGATCGTCGTGTGCAGTTTGGTCTATTTGGGCTGGCTGTCGCCGCTCGTGTTCGTGGCGGTGCTGATCTTCATGATACTGGGTGTTGCCGCTTATCAACTGCCGGTGGCGAGAGCTGCCGTCTATCTACGCCGCGCACGCGATCACATGGATGTGCTGTTGAGTCACTTTCGCGCCTTAACCGACGGCACGAAGGAGTTGAAACTGCACCGGCAACGACGTGACGCTTTTATCTCCGACGTCCGTGACACCGCTTCCAATTATCGAAAAGAGACGGTCTTTGGGTATTCGATTTATCTTGGCGCGGCGAGTTGGGGTCAGACGATGGGCTTCGTCGCGGTCGGACTGCTTGTCTTTGTCCTTCCGTCAGTCTACGGAACAAGCATGCAGGTATTGACGGGATACATTCTCGTCCTTCTATTCATGATGACTCCGCTGCAGGTAGTGATGAATATGATGGCTGGACTCAGTCGCGCCAGTATCGCCATCAAGAAACTGGATCAACTGGGCCTCACGCTGCGCGGTTACCAGGCAGAGCCGGACGCGATTAAGGATCAGGAGCGCTTCCACGGAAAACTCGAGTTGATCGGAGTAACTCATGGTTACCGCCGCGAAGGAGAGGAAAGCAATTTCACGATTGGACCGATTGATCTGACCTTTACTCGCGGTGAGCTCGTTTTTCTTGTCGGCGGTAACGGCAGCGGCAAAACTACGCTCGCTAAACTGCTCGTCGGTTTGTACGCTCCCGAGTCCGGTGAGATTCGCGTCAACGGAACACCCGTCACCGACGCTAATCGTGACGCCTATCGCCAGCTCTTCTCAGTAGTCTTCTCTGACTTTTATCTCTTCGAAAAGCTGCTGGGTCTTGAAGACCAGCAACTCGATCAACGTGCACAGGACTATCTGAAGCTTCTGCAACTGGCGCACAAGGTTGGAGTAAAAGACAGTATCCTGACGACAACGCAGCTTTCGCAGGGTCAGCGCAAGCGGCTCGCGCTCCTTACTGCGTATCTCGAAGATCGCGCGTTCTATGTGTTTGACGAGTGGGCCGCCGATCAGGATCCATTGTTCAAGGAAGTGTTCTACCTGCAAATTCTTCCCGAGCTGAGGGCGAAGGGCAAAACGGTGCTCGTGATCAGCCACGACGATCGTTACTATCATGTTGCGGATCGCCTCATCAAGCTTGATTACGGTAAGATTGCATTCGACGAAGATTATGCGGCCGTTGAACTCACTGCGTCCGGTGTCGTAGTTTCCTGAAGCGGCTTCACCAGCGATTCAAATGTTGGATAACAGCATCGCCTCGAGACCTTCTTCACCTAAAGGCGCCGGTCTGTTTGGCGGCGAACCGGAACCGAATCCGTGGCTGGTCTGGCCACGTCCGAATCCGGATGCGCGACTTCGTCTCTTCTGTTTTCCGTATGCCGGCGGCAGTTCCACGATCTATCGCAACTGGCCGGTTAAGTTGCAAACTGATCTCGAAGTAATTCCGATCGAACTACCGGGCCGGGGCAGCCGTATCAAAGAGGAGCCCTTTAATCGGTTGACGCCCCTGGTCGAAGCCGCCGCTCAAGCAATTATCCCCCATTTGAATCGGCCCTATGCGTTTTTCGGACACAGCATGGGGGCGCTTGTGAGTTTTGAACTCGCTCGCTATTTGCGGCGACATCATGCGCACGGGCTTGCGCCTTCGCACTTGTTTGTTTCAGGTCGTGGCGCGCCGCAATGTGATTCCGGCAGGTTGCTGGTTGACACTTTAACGGACGCGGAGTTGACGCGGGAGATGCAAAAGTTAAACGGCACACCGCCGGAGATTCTGTCTAACCCGGAATTGATGGCCCTCGTTCTGCCCGTGCTTCGCGCAGACTTTGCCGTATGGGACCATTACGTCTACGAAGACGAAAAACCGCTCGCATGCCCGATCAGCGTTTACGGCGGTTTGCAGGATCGCGATATGACGCGCGCTCACATCAACGCCTGGGGAGAACAAACTTCCGCGGCGTTCAGAGTTTCCATGTTCCCCGGAGATCACTTTTTTATTCACGCCGACGAGAGGCTATTGCTGCAAACGCTCGCGCGTGAGTTGTCTGAAGTGATAAATCGAAAGAGTAAAACGAATGAAGGGGGTTAAGAATGAAAAGTTCGTTAGTCACGTTAGTCATCGGAGCAGCAGTATCGATAATCGCTTTGACGTGTGCCCAGGCACAATCGGAAAGATTCACGAAGATCGACGGTGCAAGTCTCTCGGCGAAACTGGCGACGGCCCAGTCTCGTGCACCGGAAGGTAAACCATATTGGGTCGCTTATGGATTCGAAGTGCGCCCGAACGTAGGTTTTGACCTGGCGAACCAGTCAAGCCAGCCTAAGGTAGTGGTGGATGCGACTGGCCCAGCCGAAACACCAAATCTCGGCGTCTTCATGCTTTACAAAACGAGAGCCGGCAACCCGGAGCGAATCGAAGTCTACAATCTGGACCGGCAACGAGACTATGAAGCACTGCCTGTGTTCTGGCTCGGCAAACTGCAGACTTCCGAGAGCCTCGATCATCTGCGTAAACTGATGCCGCAGGTAAGCCAGAACACTGCCGCAGAAAATCTCACGCACGCGATCGCGCTTCACAACGACAACCAGAGCGGCGTGATCCTCGAGGATTTGCTTCGCAATGCGACGCAGGAAGGCGTGCGAAGAGAGTCGGCTTTCTGGCTCGGCCGCATTCCCGGTCATCTTCAATCCCTGGCGGACGTCGTCAACAAAGAACAGGAAGCGATAAGCGTTCGCAAGCAGGCAATCATGGCGATCGGCAAGAGCCGTGAAGACGGTTCAGGCGCCATGCTGCAACGTCTCTATGCGTCTTCGCTCAGCCGTGAACTCAAACAGGAGATCCTCGAAGCCGCGGCGAAAAACAGGCAAGCGCCGGCGCTCGAACTGTTGACGACCGTTGGGCAAAGTAGTGATGACGTAGCTTTGACTTCTCGAGCCCAGGAGCTTCTCAACAAAGCTTCCGGCAAGAAAGACAAGAACAAACCCGGCAAGTCTTCAAAAGGCTAAACTCTCTCGACATTTTTCTCCGAAGTAAAAAATCCACCCACATCACGTGGGTGGGTTTTTTGGTAGTGGGGTAATAACGTGTAGTTGAACTAACTTCGAGTTCCTGGTTCTGGCCGTAGAGCGGCCAAATGTTTATAGCTTGCGGCCAATTAAACTACTCGCTCCATAGGAGCGACATGTGCTGCTCACAAAGATAAACATGCGGCTCCCTCCGGAGCCGGGGCTCTAACATTGTCGAGAATCTATAAACATTTTGGTCCCTACGGTACCGACAACGATTATTCGCCAACACGCTATTACCCCACAACGGGTTTTTTAACTTTCCTCCACCACCGGCTTTTCTAAAAACAATTCATACCTCAAGCGCGGGAGCACAACGGCGCAGGCTGATGTGTGCTCTTCGTCGCTCTTTGTGGCACACGCAGTAAGGAGGCTTTATGAAAGATCCACAAGGAACGTCCAGCTCCAATGCAAACGATTATGTGAATTTGAGGGGCTACGACTACATCGAGTTTTACGTCGGCAATGCGCTTCAGGCCGCGCACTTCTACCGCACTGCTTTTGGCTTTACACACACCGCTTACGCAGGTCTCGAGACGGACGTGCGCGATCGCATCTCTTACGTTCTGGAGCAACGCAACATTCGCCTGGTGCTGACCTCGCCGCTGCACGCCGATAGTCCAATCGCTACGCACATCGTCAGGCACGGCGACGGCGTGAAGGACATCGCGTTTTCAGTCAGGGATTCCACCGAGGCATTTCAGCACACTGTCAAACGCGGCGCGCGCCCGATCATGGAGCCGACGGTCTATGAAGACAAAAACGGCCGCGTCGTTAAATCGGCGATCGGCGTGTATGGCGACACGATTCATACGTTTGTGGAGCGCCACGAGTATGAAGGTGTTTTTCAGCCTGGCTTTGTTCCGTTCCAAAACAAATCTACTTCGATCAATACGGGATTCAGCGCTGTCGATCACGTTGCGATTAGTTTGCAGGCGGGTGAGTTGGACGAGTGGACCAGCTTCTATCAGGACGTGATGGGTTTTCACGAGTCGCACCATGAAGACGTCGAGACCGAATACAGCGCGATGAATTCGAAAGTGGTTGAGAACAGCACCGGCAAGGTGAAGTTCCCGATGGTTGAGCCTTCGCCGAGCAAACGCAAATCACAGATCGACGAGTATCTCGAGTTTTACCAGGGCGCGGGCGTGCAACACGTCGCTCTTTTAACCGGCGACATCCTTAAAACGGTTTCCGCGTTACGAACGATGGGCCATGAGTTTCTGCGTACGCCGGAAACTTACTACGAAACCCTCACCGATCGGGTCGGCAACATCAGCGAGGATCTGGATGAGTTGCGCAAGCTGAACATCCTCGTCGATCGCGATCAGTGGGGTTACCTGATGCAGATCTTCACCAAGCCTGTGCAGAGCCGGCCCACGGTCTTTATGGAAGCGATTCAACGCAAAGGCGCTCGCGGCTTTGGCAGCGGCAACATCAAGGCTCTGTTCGAAGCACTCGAACGCGAGCAAACGCGGCGCGGAAATCTTTAACGCCGGGGGAAATATGACGTCACCAAAACTCGAAGCTGAACTTTCGCTCGCGCTCTGGGCGCAAAGTCTCCAGCCCTCCGCGTTACAACATGCGCTCTCGGCGGCGAGCAAGCCGGGGATACTTTCGTTCGCACTCGGCTTGCCTGCGCCTGAGCTCTTTCCTTCGGCTGGTCTTGCGGAAGCTGCAACTCATGTTCTGAACAGCAATCCGCTCGCGCTGCAATACCAGCCGCCTTTGGCTGCACTGAAGACGCATATCGTCAAACTCATGGCGCTGCGGGGAGTGAAGTGCAGCGAAAGCCGGATCTTCCTCACGGCCGGTGCGCAGCAGGGACTCAATCTGCTCACACGTTTGCTGCTCGATCCGGGCGGCGCTGTGTTGCTGGAGGAACACGCGTATCCCGGTTTTCAGCAGGTGATCGAGCCTTACCTGCCGGAGAAGTTGGTAGTGCCGACGAATCCCGCAACCGGCATGGACGTTGATGCTGTCGAGAAGATCCTGTCGCGGGGCGCGCGCCCGGCATTCATCTACGCGATCGCCGATGGACACAATCCGATGGCAGTCAGCATGAGTTTGAAGAAGCGCGAACAGCTTGCGGGTCTCGCGCGTTCCTACGGCATCCCGATCATCGAAGACGATCCTTACGGTTTTCTTTATTACACGGACAAGCCTCAGCCGCCGTTGCGTGCGTTTGACGAAGACTGGGTCTTCTATCTCGGCTCGTTCTCGAAAATTCTAGCGCCGTCGTTGCGTGGCGGTTGGGTTGTCGCGCCTGAAGCATTGTTGCCGAAGCTTGGCACTGTGAAAGAGGCGAGCGATATCAACGCCGCGCCTTTGTCACACCGAATCATCGCGGCGTATCTCGACTCGTACGAGATTGAAGTGCGTCTACAGATGTTGCGCGAGGAGTATGACAAGCGCCGCCGTGTCATGATCGACGCGCTGCGCAAACACTTTCCGGCGTCGGCGCGTTGGGAAGAACCGTCGACCGGAATCTTTGTCTGGGTGGAGCTGGACCGCAACGTGAACACGGTTGACTTGCTTTGGGAAGCGCTTGAAAAAGAACACGTTGCGTTTATTCCGGGTCATGCATTCAGCGTGAGTGGCGAGCACGGAAAGAACTGCATGCGACTGAACTTTTCAAATGTGGCGCCAGAATTGATTGAAGACGGGATTATGCGTCTCGCCCGAATATTGTGAACGTTATTATCTTCCATTTGTCATTTTCCATTTCTCATTTTTCATTTACCAGGACGCTCCGCGCTCCAATGACAAATGGTAAGTGGAAAATGACAAATGGCAAAATATTTGACTTAAATGAAAGTATCACTCTTCATCACCTGTCTCGTGGACCAACTCTATCCTCAAGTTGGTGAAGACATGTTGAAGGTCCTCACACGTCTCGGCGTGGAAGTGACGTTCAATCAGAATCAGACCTGTTGCGGCCAACCCGCCTTCAACATGGGTTACCGGCAGGAGGTCACAACAGCCGCGCGTCACATGCTGGAGATCTTTGAAGAGGAGCTGCGTTCGGCGGATTACATCGTGGCGCCCTCCGGATCGTGTGTCACGATGGTGCGAAAGTTTTACTCGTTGCTGTTTGACGAGTCGCGTTTGGAATGTACTAAACGTGTCTTTGAGTTCTCGGAGTTTTTAGTCGATGTGCTTGGAGTAACTGACGTCGGCGCAAACTTCGACGGCAAAATTTTTTATCACGACGGATGTCACTTGCTGAGCGAGCTCGGCGTCTCGAGCCAACCGCGGCAACTGCTCGCGGAAGTGCGTGGCGCACAATTGACCGGTGGCACAAAGACCTCGACCTGTTGCGGGTTCGGCGGCGCCTTCTCAGTTTTGCATCCTGACATCTCGACGGCCATCGTCGCCGACAAAGTTGCCGCAATCGAACGCAGCGGCGCCGATACTTTGACCACTTGCGACGCCGGTTGCCTGATGCAGCTTGACGGTTTTCTCAAGCGTCGTGGTTCTTCCATTCGTTGTCTTCATCTCGCGGAGCTGTTGGCAAGTCAGTCGTAAACGGAAATCATGGAAACGTTTACCAACAGGACGCGTCACGCGCTCGCGAACGTTCAGCTTCAAAACGCGCTCAGTAATGCGACCGCGAAACACGCGAGCGCCCGTTCGGAATGTCTCGCGGATGTTGCGTCTGACTGGGAAGCACTGCGTACGGCAGGGAAGCAGATCAAGGATCACGCGCTCGCGCATCTCGACTACTATCTCGAATCATTCGCCACGCGAGTTGAGCAACAGGGCGGAAAGATCTTCTGGGCCGACGATGCAGCGGCGGCCAATGCCTACATCACCGAAGTCGCGCGCCGGCATAACGTCAGGCTGGCGGTCAAAAGCAAGTCGATGATGACGGAGGAGATCGATCTGAATCACGCTCTTGCGGCTGCAGGTATCGAGGCAGTTGAGACTGATCTGGGCGAGTACATCGTGCAGCTTGCAGGTGAGCGGCCGTCTCACATCACCGCGCCCGCGATTCACAAGAGTCGCGGAGAGATCGCCGGCCTGATGCGTGAGAAGCTGCAAGTGCAGTGCGATGCAGTGCCGAGCGAGATTACACGTCACGCGCGTCGTGTGCTGCGAGAGAAATTTGCGAACGCCGACATGGGCGTCACCGGCGTGAACTTCGCCGTCGCCGAGACCGGCAGCGTCGTGCTGATCGAAAACGAAGGCAACATTCGATTTACGACTTCGCTCCCGCGTGTCCACGTCGCGATCATGGGGATCGAGAAGATCGTTCCGCGTATGTCGGATCTTGCGGTGTTCCTCAGGTTGTTGCCGCAGGGAGCTTCGGGACAAAAGATCACGTCGTATGTGTCGATCCTGAATGGCTGCAAGCCGACGCAGTTTGACGGTGGACCGTCGGAGTTTCACGTCGTGATTCTCGACAACGGCCGGACGGACATTCTCGCGAATCCGCACCTGCGCGAGTCGTTGAATTGCATTCGTTGCGGCGCCTGTCTCAACGCTTGTCCGGTTTATCAGAAGATTGGCGGGCACGCGTACGGCTGGATTTATCCCGGACCAATCGGCGCCGTGCTCACGCCGCAGTTGCTCGGGCGCGAGAACGCAGCGGATCTGCCGTTTGCTTCGACGTTGTGTGGCGCGTGCCGCGACGTTTGCCCTGTGAAGATCAACTTGCCCGAGATGCTGGTCCACCTGCGGCACGAGATCAAAGAGCCTGGACCAGCCACCGGGCGGCGTGGCGCGTTCTGGGAAAGACTGATCTTCAGAAGCTGGGCGTTCGCGATGAAACGTGGCGGGCGCTACCGGCTGGGCGGGCGTTTTGCTCGTTTCGGCCAGCGGTTATTCGGCGGGTTTAAGAGGATGCCGATTTTTTCGAACTGGACGGTGTCACGGGATCTACCACAAATGGCGAGGCGTTCATTTAGCGAGCGATGGCCTGAGATCAGGCCACAAGAAGGCACAAAAAGCACAAAATAGAGTGATGGTAAGTGGGGGAAATAGCGTGCTTGAAAGAGTGAGGCGGGCGCTTGGTCGTGAAGAGACGATTGCGCCTGCGGTGCCGTTGCTCGCTACGTGTTTGACGAAGCCTGTTAATGGGACTGATCTGTCTGAACTTTTTTCGGTCGAGTTGGAGAAGGTTGGTGGCAGCGTTTCTCAGGTGCGATCGAGTGCGGAGCTCAAGGCACATCTTGCGCGGATTTTGATCGCTGAGAAACCGGAGCTCGTCGCGGTCAGTGACGTTGTAGCGTCTGTTTATAGAGATATTCTGGGGGCGGTGGAGTTCGAGGAAACACAATTCGTCCCGCCGCCTGAATTTCCCGAAAAACTTCTGTCCGCCGGCGTCGGCATTACTACAGCCGACTATGCTATCGCCGACACAGGCACGCTCGTGTTGCTTTCGGGCGGCGAGTGTCACCGGCTGGCTTCGCTCCTGCCGCCGGTTCACGTCTGTTTGCTCGACCGGCGCCGCATCTTCCCCAACCTGACGGAGTTGTTGGCCCATCTCCATAAAAACATGATACTCGGACCAGTCAAAAGCTCAGGCGACGACCTTTATCACCGGCCCCAGTCGCACCGCTGATATCGAGCAAACGCTGACGACCGGCGTTCATGGTCCATACCGCCTCCAGGTGTTGTTAATGGATTCTTTTTGATCGAAAGGTATTCGATGTTGTCTAACTATTCTGCACGGAATCGATCACGTCTCGCCGTCGTTATTCTTGGATTGCTGTGTCTTGCTTCCGCGGCTTTCGGAACGCCGCGAGAGAAGCCGCAACGAACGTATGACATGCGACACATCCGTCTCGATCTGCGTTTTGATTGGGCACTCGAACAAGCCGCCGGCAAGGCGAGTCTGACCCTCGCCCCGCTCGCGGACGGCCTCGAGAAAATTGAGCTGGATGCCGCGGAACTCACCATTTCTTCAGTGAAAACTGATTCCGGAAAGACACTCGCCTACGAGATCGATCAGCCGGCAAAGAAACTCCGAGTCACGCTCGATCGTGCCTACAAAAGCTCCGAAGCTGTGACTCTCGTGATCGAGTATCGCACCGCGAGTAAGATCAACCGCGGACTGACGTTTATCAAACCCACACCGGATGAACCCAACAATCCGCGCCAGATCTGGTCGGCCGGACAACCGGAAAACAGTCGCTACTGGTTTCCCTGTTACGATCATCCGGACGATTTCGCCACTACGGAAGTCGTCGCAACTGTTGACGATAACTTCCTGGCCATCTCGAATGGAAAGCTGCTGAGTTCCAAACGCAACGGCCGCACGCGAACGTTTCACTGGAAGATCGATCAGCCGCATGCGATCTATCTCATGTCGATCGTCGTCGGCGAATACGCGGCGTTGAAGTCGAGCTACGCCGGCGTGCCGATCACTACTTACGTCTATCCGAACCAGACAAAAGACGCCCAAATCACCACCGCGCGTTTGCGCGACATGATCAAGTTCATGGCCGAAAAAACCGGCGTCAAATATCCTTACGCCGCCTACAGCCAGACCGTTGTGCGCCACTTCACGCCGGTCGGTCTCGAGAACATCAGCGCGTCGACCGTTGACGACAGTATGATTCGTGATGAGCGCGCCATGCTCGATGCGACCAGCGACACACTGCAAGCGCATGAGGTGGCCCATCAGTGGTTTGGAAACTATGTAACTTGCCACACCTGGACCGACAGTTGGCTCAACGAAAGCTTTGCCACATATTTTCAGAGTCTCTTCGACGAACAGGTGTTTGGGCGCGATGAGTTTATCTATCGTAACGTCCGCAGTAACCAGAACCTTTACTACTCGGTCCTCGCGAATGGTCCGCGCGTTCCACTCGTAAACAAAGACTATCGGGAACCGAGAGACACCCTCGGCCCGAATTCGTACGCGGGCGGTGCAGCGGTACTGCACATGCTTCGCGTGACGTTAGGAGACGAAAACTGGTGGCGCGGCGTGCGACATTACCTGAGCAAGCATGCACATCAGCCTGTCGAAACCGAGGATTTACGCAAGTCGTTCGAAGAAGCCACCGGACAAAAGCTCGACTGGTTTTTCGATCAGTGGGTTTATCGCGTCGGTTATCCGATCTTTACGGTTACGCAAAACTACGATCCGCAAAAACGAGCCCTCGTGCTGACGGTCAAACAGGAACAGACTGCCGCACCCAATACTACCGCGCCGCAATCGGGACTCTTTCGAGCGCTCGTCGAGATCGAGATCGGCACCGCGCAGTCAACCCGCATCGAACGCGTCTGGATTGAACCGAAAGCCGAGCAGTCGCTCACGTTGAATGTCGATGGTCCGCCATTGTTGGTGAACTTCGACTATGGCAGCACGCTCTTCAAAGAGTTGCGATTTCAGAAGACGAACCAGGAGTTGATCTATCAACTCGCACACGACAAAGACGTCGCGGGACGCCTCTGGGCCATCAATCAACTCTCGTTTCGCATGCGAGATCAGAAGCTGCCCGCAGCCGACAAACCGCCGATCGCCGCGGCGATCATAGCGGCGCTGAAAAACGATAGCTTCTGGGGGATGCGGGCGAATGCGGCCACGTCGCTGAGATTTGCAACCGGCGACGAAGCAAACGCCGCGTTGAAGGCTGCGACGAAAGATCCGGATCCGAGAGTGCGCATGCCTGCGATCACGTCTTTGGGAACACGTTCCGATCCGGCGTTTGCCGCCATTTACCTGGCGCACCTGAAGGATCCGAGTTATGCGACGGTGCGCGCGGCGGCGATCGCGTTGGCCCAGAGCAAGAGCCCGCAGGCTTACGACGCCCTCCTTCAACTGACAACGCAAAACTCCTGGCGCGACAGTGTTCGCATTTCCGGACTCGATGCGCTCGGTGTGCTTGGCGACAAGCGCGCCGTCGCAGCTGCGACGAGTCATGCAACGCGCGGCCAGCCGTTGGCGGTGCGGCGCGCGGCGCTCGGGTTACTGGCCGCCGTCGGCAAAGATGAGCCGCGCGTGTTTCCGCTTTTGTCCGAAGCGCTCCTGACAGCGGTATCGGCAAACAACGAGACGCTGATCAATGCGGCGAGTCAGGCATTGCTGACGTTGGGTGATGAGCGCGGCCTGGCGGTGCTTCGCGAGGCGAGTCAAAAGGCCGGCGACGAGTCGACAAAAACGTTCCTACAAAGATCCGAAGAGCGTTTGCGCCAGCAAAAACCCAATTAATATGTGATTTGTGTGCATTTTTGTGGCTAATTTTCCCTCGGGCGCGTGGCCTGTTATACTGCAAATCCTCCCAAATTAATCACCTTACGGAGGCGATAAATCGCTATGGATAGACTCTGGCACGATATCAAAGTCAGTGTCCGGCAGTTGATCAAGAACCCTATCTTCACCGTGGTGGCCGTGATTGCCATCGCGCTCGGGATCGGCAGCACAACCACAATTTTCAGCATCGTCAATTCAGTATTGCTGCGTCCGTTGCCATACAAAGACGCCGACAATCTAATGACGGTTTGGGAGCGACGTCAGCAGGGGCAGACGCGCACCTCGATGCCTAACTTCAAGGAATGGCAGAGTCAGAGTCAGAGTTTTGAGAGCCTCGCCGGTTATGGCGTGAATCTTTACATCCTGACCGGCGTCGACGAACCGCAACAGATTCTCGGCGCGCCCGTCTCGGAAGATTTCTTCAAAGTGATGGGTGTGGAGCCTGCCCTGGGCCAGGTTTTCAGAACTGAAAAACAGGGTGATCGGTACGTTGTGCTCAGCGACTCGCTCTGGCGCGGGCGTTTCCACGCAGATCCGTCAGTGGTCGGGAAAACCATGACGCTGAGCAACAATGCTTACACGATCACGGGCGTGATGCCGCGCAGTTTTGAGTTTCCCGGTGCGGAATCGGTGATGTGGACCAGTCTTGATCCGCCGCCGATGGCTGAATCGCGCAGCTTCCGTTTCCTGCGTGTCGTCGGACGTCTGAAACCGGGAGTGTCACCGCAGCAGGCGCAGAGTGACATGAATTTGATCGCATCGCGTTTGGAGCAACAGTATCCGGACACGAACACTGGTGTGGGCATTACGGTCGTTCCCCTCCACGAGCAGGTAGTCGGCAAGGTGCGTCCGGCGCTCTACGCATTGCTGGGCGCGGTGGCGTTCGTGCTGCTAATCGCGATCGCGAATGTGGCCAATCTCGTGCTCGCCCGTGCGCTCGTGCGCGAGCGGGATTTCACCGTGCTTCAGGCGCTCGGCGCGAGTCGTTTCCGACTGATCCAACGAATGATCACGGAGAGTCTGGTGCTCGCGATGATTGGCGGCGTAATCGGCCTGGTGCTCGCGGTCGTCGGTATTCGCTGGCTGGTCAGCAGTAATCTCGATCTGATTCCTCGTTTGAGCGAAGTCGGACTGGACTACCGCGTACTGCTGTTCGCGTTGTTCATAACCGTGCTCTCGGGAATAATCTTCGGCGTCGCGCCGATCCTGCAAACAAAGGTTAACCTCAACGACGTGCTCAAAGATTCCGGACGCACTTCGGTGGGCAGCGCGCGCGGGCAAAAACTGCGCGGTGCGTTAGTAGTCGCGGAAGTCGCGCTTTCACTGGTGCTGCTGATCGCGGCGAGCTTGATGATTCGAAGTTTTGTCGGGATGCAGCAGATCGATCCGGGCTTTAAGCCGGAGAACCTGCTGACGCTGCAAGTGATTCTGCCGCAAACTCGTTATCAGAGTGACGAGCAGGTGGTTAACTACTACGACCAGATGCTCGAACGTGTGCGATCCGTGCCGGGAGTGCAAACGGTCGGCGCGGGTTCAGGACTGCCGCCGGTCTTTAACCAGAGTCGCAACTCGTTCATCATCGAAGGCTACCAGCCCAGCCGTACCGAAACACTGACGGCCAACTTTGTTCCGATTAGCAACGACTACTTCGGAGCGCTCGGCACGCCGCTGCTCGAGGGTCGCGCATTCAACGATTACGATCGTCCCGATAGTGAAATGGTCGTCATCATCGATCAGCACATGGCGAAGCGTTACTTTCCGGACGGCAGGGTTATCGGGCGCCGCATTTCATTCGACGATCGCGAGCCGTTGTGGCGCACGGTTGTCGGCGTTGTCGGCAACTTGAAGTATTCCGGCAACCTGTACACGGAAAGCGAAGATGCGATCTATGTTCCGTATCAGGCAATCGCCATACAGCGGCATGTTTCTGATGGTGCGGACTAACGGCGATCCGGGGAGCAAGACGGGCGACGTGCGTAACGCGATTTGGTCTATCGATCGCGATTTGCCGATCGCGAAAGTTCGAACGATGACGGACGTGCTCGCCGAGTCAGTGGCCCAGCCACGGCTGTACATGACTTTGCTCACTGTCTTCGCGGCGATCGCGTTGACACTCGCTTCAATCGGTCTGTACGGCGTGATCTCGTATTCCGTTGCGCAGCGCGGTCACGAGATTGGGCTGCGTATGGCACTCGGCGCGCAAAGGACCAACATCCTTCGCCTCGTACTCGGCCAGGGTCTTAAGCTGGTTTTGATCGGTATTGCCGTGGGTATCTTTTGCGCGTGGATTGGGACGCGTGTTCTCTCGGGTCTGCTCTACGGCGTGACTCCGACCGACCTTATTACTTTCGTCGCGGTGCCGCTGTTTTTGATTGGCGTGGCGATGCTGGCTTGCATCATCCCGGCCCATCGTGCCACGCGAGTGGATCCCATCGTCTCGCTGCGCGAAAGTTAAAAAACTACCTCGAACCTGGACGCAAAGAGACCGCACGGAAGCGCGGTCTCTTTTGCTTTTAAACATAAATAGCCACAAAGAAGCACATAAATCACAAAGGCTCAGAAACTGCTTTGTGTTCTTTATGCCTTTTTGTGGCTCCTCGTGGAGATTGACCGCATGACGTTGCTCGAGGGCTTTCGGTATCAGCCGTCACTAATCTCTTCGCACGACGAGGCCACGCTCGTCACGCACATTCGCAAGCTACCCTTTCGAGAGTTTGAATTTCACGGCTATACAGGCAAGCGCCGTGTCGTCTCCTTCGGCTGGAAGTACGACTTCTCAGGACGTGGGCTGGAGAAGGCGCGGGACATTCCGGAGTATCTTCTCGAACTGCGAACGCTCGCCGCGTCATTTGCCGAAAGGGAACCGGCGTTCTTCGAACATGTGCTCGTGACGGAGTATGGGCCGGGCGCGGGAATCGGCTGGCATCGCGATAAATCAGTTTTTGGAGAAGTCGTGGGCGTGTCGCTGCTCGCTCCGTGTATATTGCGTTTCAGGCGAAAAGTCGACTCAAAATGGGAGCGAGTTAACGTGCGGACTGACCCGCGTTCCGCGTATTTTCTGGATGGCCCGGCACGCCACGTGTGGCAACATAGCATCTTGCGAGTTGACGCGTTGCGTTATTCAATCACGTTTCGGAACGTGCGCGAACGATCAAGAGTTGTTTAGTATGAACGTGCGATTGTCATGTGGAAGAGAATTCTCGTTTTAGTTTTTGCACTGGCTGCGATCGGTGTTGGCGTTTGGGCAGTGGTCCGCTACACGGAAGCAAGACGCATTCGAGCGGCGGCGACGGCAAGCGGCTCAACGCAACCAGCGAACGTGTATTCGTGGGAACAGGCGCTTGAAAGGGCTAAAGCGGATCGCGGCGAGCCGATGGGCAGCGGCGCCCGTGTTGAAACGCCGGCGGAACTCAAACATTACAGCGAGCGATATTGGTTTCTCGCCACGCAGGTGGCCGAGATAGAGCAACACCGGGTTTACATCTGCCAGGACTTCGTCGATCTCGCAGGGATGATCCAGCGCGGCGAAGTGGTGCCGGTCCCCGCCGCCACTCAGTCTTACGTCCTGCTTGGTGTGGGCGAACGAGCGGACCAGGACCTGTTCACGAAATACGAGGAAGAAAAGAACGTCGAGCTGCAGGATTACGGTTCATTGCAAACCCTCGCTCAGAATTTTGGCGGCCGCACTTACAATCTCGAAAATCCTGCTGACCGTTATGACTTGAAAGTCAACATGCTGAGATCGCTGCGACCAGAAGCGTTGAAGGTGATGGAAGAAGTTGCCACCGCTTATCACCGGCAGTTTGATCGCCCCCTCGCCGTTAGTTCGCTCGTGCGTCCGGAACAGTATCAACGTGCGCTTCGCCGCGTGAACCGCAATGCCGTGCTGATCGACACGCCGCCTCATTCCACAGGCCTGGCATTCGACATCGACTATCGTTACATGAGCGGCGCGGAACAGTCGTTCGTGATGACGCAACTGGCCCGTATAAAAAATGAAGGACGGATCGAGGCGATCCGCGAGCGGAACGCCAACTATCACATCTTCGCCTTTGTCGACGGCACGCGGCCCAATGACGAATTGATTACGGCGTCACTCGAAAAAGCCGGCGCGCCTCCACAGGAAGCACACCACGCAGAGGCCAAACCCGAGAAGCGACAGGTGAAAAGTAAAAAGACAAAACCGCGAGCGTCTCGAGCAACTCAACGTGTGAAACGGAAACGTCGCCGTTAGATTGTTTAAATCTTGCAGTCGCGAACCAGGAACGCCGTGGGCGCATCTCCCCCTCTGATTATTTGTTATGAGGAATCGTATTTTTATCGTTGTGACGGTCCTGGGCGCAGGTTTGCTGATTGTATTTGCGACAGGAAGTAACAGCAGCCAGTCGGCGCGTCCGCGGAGCAATCGGCCGATGAAGGCTGCGGCTCATGTCGAAGACTCGTCAGCTTTTGCGGCGGCCGCCGCGCAAAACGCGACGCTCAGAAACGAACTCACCTGGACCTTCGGCGGCAAGCCGCAGCGTGGCTGGTATCTTTACGATCAACTGATCGGCAAGACGTTGAATACGGACAGCGACACGGTCACGCCTGATTTCGCCGCCAAGCTTGCCGCATGGCAAAAGAAGAGAGGTCTGGGTTCCAGCGGCGTGCTCGACGAACGTTCGCTCATGAGTTTCGTATCGCAGTGGCAAGGCAATCGATTAAAGAGTCGCACCTACGCAACGCCTGATCAGTTGATGATCGCGCCGTCGTCCGATTTCTACGATACCGGACGCGCCGACGAACTTCGTCAGGTTGAACGCAAGACTTACACTGCTTACAAAGAGATGTTTGCCGCGGCTGCGGCTGAGCTCAATCTTAAGCCAAACAACAGGTACCTCAAGATCGTTTCCTCGTTTCGTTCGCGCGAACATCAGGATCGATTGCGACAACAATCGCCTAATTCCGGTCGGGCAGGACTCGCGGTAAACAGCCCGCACTTTACCGGCAAAGCATTGGACATTTACGTTGGCGGTAGCCCGGTCGATACCAAAGATTCAAACCGTGCTATTCAGGTCAACACGCCCGCCTATCGCTGGCTCGTGCGCAACGCGGAGCGCTTCGGTTTTCGTCCTTACTTTTACGAGCCGTGGCACTGGGAATATGTGAGATAAAAAGAATATTTGGAGTGCGGCGGCTTGACGCCGCTTTAGTCTCGAACACACACTCCGGAACAAGGTGGCGTCAAGCCGCCGCACTCCAAAATGAAAATCTGTCGAAACATTTCCTCGCAAAATTTCATAACCTATGGGTGCCCGATCTCCGAATCAAGGAGCCGTAAATGGCCACACAACAACTGCGTACGCGCAAACTCACGATCATTGCGCAGGATCCGAGCATCCGTGTAAACGGCCGCATCCTTCGCACCGAAGTTGAAATTCCCGCCGAAGAATTACAGCCGGGGCCGTGGGGCTACCGCGTTCATACTGTCGACTTCGACTCGTCAACCGGAACGCTCTATCAACCGTTGAAGTATCCACCACTGAAGGATGGGACCAACGGCGATCCGTTCAGACGAGCCACCGACGCGCAACTTCTTTCCGATCCGAATTTTCACGCGCAAAACGTTTACGCGATCGTGATGCGTATCCTCGCGCGTTTCGAATTCGCGCTCGGGCGGCGAACGAGGTGGGGATTCTACGGCCACCAGATCAAGATCGCGCCGCACGCCTTCGCGGATGCGAACGCCTTCTACTCCGAACGCGATCAGGCGCTGATGTTTGGTTACTTTCCGGGCGAGAAACGCATGGTCTACACCTGTCTCTCTCACGACATCGTGGCCCATGAAACCACGCACGCTCTGCTTGACGGCTTGCGTGAGCGTTACACGGATCCGTCTTCGCCCGAACAAGCGGCGTTTCACGAAGGCTTCGCGGATGTCGTGGCCTTGCTGTCGGTCTTTTCCCTCCCGGGGATCGTGGAAACCATCATCGATCTCAACACTACACGCCGAAACAGCAGTCAGATCGCAAGCAGCGTTTTGACGATCGACGCCCTCCGCGCTTCGATGTTGCTCGGTCTTGCGAAAGAGATGGGCCAGGAGCTGCCTGCGATCAGAGGCAATGTGCTGCGCCGTTCAGTTGACCTCACTCCATCGCGCGACTACATCAAGCAGCAGGAATATGTCCAACCTCATCGCCGTGGTGAGATCCTTGTCGCGGCTGTGATGAATGCGTTTTTGAGTGTGTGGGTGAAGCGTTTGAGCGCGCTGGGCGAAGTCGCTCCGGGTTTTCTCGATCGTGGGCGCGTGGTGGAAGAGGGAGCGTCGATCGCCGACTACCTGTTGACGATGGTGATCCGTGCGCTCGACTACACACCGCCCGTCAATCTCGAATTTTGCGATTTTCTCAGCGCGATACTCACTTCAGATCGAGAGATCAATCCGAACGATACGAAATACCAGTTTCGTGAAACACTCCGAAAGAGCTTCACGAGTTACGGCATCGATCCGGCGTCACCCGGCACTGCGGCCGAGCCCGGCATCTGGCGCCCGCCGGAGGGTGAGATCACGACCGATCGAATTCGCTTCGAGTCGTTGCAGAGAGATCCGGATGAAGTGTTTCGCTTTATCTGGGAGAACCGAAAGCCACTGCGGATTTTTGAGAACGCCTACAGTCGCGTGCTGTCCGTGCGGCCGTGTTTGCGCATCGGTCCGGACGGATTCGCATTACGTGAGACGGTTGCGGAGTACATGCAGATCCTGGAGTTGCAGGCTTCCGAGCTTGGGCGGATGAAAATCCGAGTGCCTGCCGACATGCCGAAGACTGAGGAAGTAAAACTCACCGGCGGCGGTGCTTTGATCTTCGACGAGTACGGCAAGTTGAAATATCACATCAACAACCGGCTCGATAACGCCGAGCGGCAATCACAGCGCGTGGAGTATCTCTGGGGCTACGGCTTTTTCCAGAACCCTTCCGCTTTCCGCAACTTCGCGGCACTTCACCGGCAACGCGCGACGGCACTCGCCGCATACTCAATGGAGGCATGGTAGAAAATCATGACGTCCCCCTCGAAGTTAACCCTCCGCAGTTATCAGGTTGGATTTGGCGACTGCTTTCTGCTGACTTTTCATTACAACGGCAAGCCCGGAGATCGGCACGTGCTGATCGACTTCGGGAGCACGGGCATGCCGAAAGGCGCCGAGAATCTGATGGTGCGTGTCGCCGAAGATATCAGGAAACAGTGCAATGGAAAGCTGCACGCCGTAGTTGCGACTCATCGTCACAAGGACCACATCAGCGGTTTTGCGACCAACAAGAAAGGGACCGGGTCCGGCGACATCATCGCTTCATGCAAGCCCGACGTCGTCATTCAGCCCTGGACCGAGCATCCGGACGCGAAAACAAACGCGCTGCAGGCGCCTTCGAACATGACCGGCAAGCAGGCTTTCGTCGCTGCGCTTGGCAACATGCACGCCGTTTCCGCCGCGGTGCTTCTTGAAGCAGAACGCCGCAAGTCAACGCTTGGACCAGTGCTCTTCAGGGAGTTGTCGTTTATCGGTGAAGACAATTTGAGCAACGCTTCGGCGGTCGAGAACCTGATGCGCATGGGCAAGAAGAATTACTACTTGAATTACGGATCGAAGTCAGGGCTCGAGCGTATTCTGCCGGGAGTGAAAACCAGAGTTCTTGGGCCACCGACGTTGAAGCAATCGAGCGAGATCAAAGTGCAGCGCAGCAAGGATGAGGATGAGTTCTGGCAATTTCAGGCACTCGCGAATCAGTTTGCGATCACGAACAAAAATGGCGTCTTTCGGAAAGCAAAAACCTATTCGGCGGCGGGCGCGCCGCCATATACGCGCTGGTTTCTGAAGCGCATGCGATACGTGCGTGGCGAACAGTTGCTGAGCATCGTCAGGGCGCTGGACAAGGTGATGAACAACACCAGCCTGATTCTTCTTTTTGAAGTTAACGGAAAAACACTCTTGTTTCCGGGCGATGCGCAGATCGAAAACTGGAGCTACGCGTTGAGTAAACCGGAAGTGCGGCGTCTGCTCTCGAAAGTAGACGTTTATAAGGTGGGCCATCACGGCAGCCGCAACGCTACGCCGAAAACACTCTGGAATGGATTTAAGAAGCGTTCGACGAAGTCGAGCGACAAAGGACGCCTCAAGACGTTCATGTCGACGATGCCGGGCAAGCATGGAAAGGCTGTCAGCAAAACAGAGGTGCCACGCAAGACCCTCGTCACCGCGCTGGCCAGCGAGAGCGACTACCACACGACGCAATCACTGAAGAAGAAGGACATCTGCCTCACGTACGAGATGAAGCTTTAGCCTAAGAAGTGGTGGGTCTTAATTTCAAACTCTGCGTCCTCCGCGTGTCTCTGTGATCTCTGCGTAAAAAGTTCCAGGCATATTTTAACGCAGAGATCACAGAGGTACGCAGAGAACATGGAGAACAGTCGTTCAAATTAAGCCACCACTTGAGAACTCACAAACTCGACAGGAATGCGCGCATGCGATCGAGCTCCGCTTCCAACTCACGTTTGAACGCGCGTTCGCGTGGCGGTTTTCCCGCAACGTAGCCAACGTCTGCTTCGAGTTTGCCGTTCTTCACAGAGACATTGGCCCACCCGATCACTTCCTCACGCCATAGCAGAGGCATCGCGTAATACCCGAGCTTGCGTTTGATCGCGGGCGTGTACGCTTCGAAGCGATACGTCCAGCCCCACAATCGTTCAAATCGTGCGCGATCGTGAACGAGCGGATCGAACGGCGCCAGTAAACGCACAGTCTCAGGAACCGCACGATCCTGCACCTGTTCGTCCGCGGGCCAATACCAATCAACATTTTCAATATGCTCATGTGCGAGCCGTTTCTTCGCGCGTTGCAAAGCGCCCGGCAACTCGTCTTTCCACTGCGGCACGGCATACTGCAAACGCCGCAGGTAATACGTCACACTCGGCCCGGGAAGCGGTGCGTAAATCCGTATCACAACGTCGGCCAGAGCATCGATTCGCGCGCGCCGCTCGGCAGCGCCTTTCGGTGACGGCTCATGCTGATGAATTTTATAAATGCGAATGCCTTTTTCACGACGCGCGATGCGCAGGAAGCCTGTGTAATGCAATGCGTCGAGCAGGTGCGTCGTCGCACTTGACGAGCCGCCCCAGTAATTCGTGACGCTCCCATGCGCAAAGCGCTCGTCAACCTCACGCGGGTGTACTTCACCACGCTCACGAACAAAATCGAGCAGGGGTTTCACTTGCTTCTTTTCTCCACGAAACCAGGGAGAACCAAGCCCGTCGGCGGGTATGCGCGTTTTGGCGCGAGGATGCATCAGCGTTTGCAGTTCGCGCGTGACGTAGCCGTAGTTGATAAAGAAGTCTTCCTCGACGTCTAGTGTTGGATAGAGACGTTCGAGATCGCCGGCGTGATAGTTGTCGACGCGTTGGCGCAGAATCAAATCCTGCGCGCGGGCGGGAGCGCGTATCGGATCGGCCTGCACGAAGCCCATCGTTTCAAGTGCTCGCTTGAGCGTCGTGGACTCGGGGAAGTTTCGTGCGACCGTAAAGCGACGTATGTCGTCGAGAGTTGGCATGTGAAATCTAAATCTCCGTGGACCAGGCTTGCGCGGATTAGCGACTATGAGAATAATACAACCGATCTTCAAATCACTGACGAAAGCGCCGCTCTCGATTTAATCGGCAGGTCCAAGCGAACAGGATGCACAAAGCTATCACTGTAGTTCTTCTTCTCTTACTAAACTTTATCTTCACGAATAACACGGTCCGGGCGCAACAACCAGCGCCGCAATTATTGACCTACAACGAACTGTTAACGCTATACGCCGACGATCCACCTTCGGCAGAACTCTCGAACAAACTGGATCGATTGCTGGGCGCGCCGTTCGTCAATAACTCCGCGGGCGTGCGTCCTGCAAAATCCATCAAAAGCGCGACCCATGCGCAGGCCGGCTTTCTACGTGTAGCCACGTGGAATATCGAGCGCGGAATCGAGTTTGACGCAGTCAAAGCAGCGCTCACAAACGATCAGCGATACTTTCGCCGCCTGCCCGCGACAAAGCGTAATTCCAAGTTTAAATTAGCCGACGTCCTCGAACAAGCTGCCGAGCTGAGTCGCGCCGACATTGTGATTCTTAACGAAGTTGACTGGGGCGTGAAGCGGACCGACTACCGCAACATCGCGCGTGAGTTGGCGAGTGCCATGCAGATGAACTACGTCTTCGCGGTCGAATTTGTCGAAGTCGATCCGGTCACATTGGGAACTGAAACACTGGAAGGTGAAACGAGCACCGACAAGTCGGAGATAATCCGGAATCTCGCGGTGGATAAATCGCGGACTCTCGGTCTGCACGGGACCGCGATACTCAGTCGTTTCCCGCTTCGCAATTCGCGCGTGGTCCGTTTTGTCAAACAGGGGCACGACTGGTACCAGGACGAGAAGGACGGGATCTCGAAGCTGGAAGAAGGGAAGCGAAAGGGTGCGAAACTCGTCTTTGGAGAAAAGATCATGCGCGAGGTGCGTCGCGGCGGCCGCATGATGCTGCTCGCGGATGTTGCTGACGCGAGCATTCCGAGTGGCGTAGTGACGGTAGCGGCAACACATCTCGAAGGAAAGGCAAAACCGTCTGAACGTCACGAACAGCTCGAGGAAGTTCTTAATGAGATCAGGAGTATCGACAATCCTGTGATCCTTGCCGGTGACATGAACACTTCCGGCAGCGATTCGACGCCGACTTCATTCCAGCGCGAGATTAAGAAACGGCTTGGCAGCGCTTCGTTTTGGGCCACACAAGGCATCAAGTACGCGACGGGTGTTGGTTTGATCTACGACATCACGGTCGGCCTGGTGAAAATGCAGCGCACGCGTAACGATCCGACGGTGAAGAGCGTCAAGTTTGTTTCTGAAAATCCGGAAGAGAAGTTTTTCGACAAGCTGAAAGACTTTCGCTTCGCGGACGGTGGCGCCTTTGATTTTCGCGGATCGAAAGATCATTCGGTTGGCGGCAGTTCGGAGACGCTTTCGGATTCAAATGAACGCGGCAGCAAAGGATTTGTGAGCACGCTGGAGTTGAAAGGGAAGTTTAACGTCGAAATGAAACTCGACTGGATATTCGTGAAGCCTTTGCGTTTGACCGATCCGGACGATCGAGAGCAGCCATACGTTTTCGCGCCACAGTTTGGGCGTACGTTGAAGACGCTGAATCACAGTTTGAAAGACCGCATCTCGGATCACAATCCGCTGATCGTCGATCTGCCGCTGAAACCGTGACTTATGTGCCTCTCTGTGGCTTAACTATTTAACTTGTTGTCCCTCGCGCTGCATCACTTGAGCGAGAGCGCGCAGCGATCGGAGGTGATCATCTGAGAGGTTATATTCACGCTCCGCCACTATCATGACGACTTTTTTGGCTGACACAATCTGCGAAAACTGCTCATAGGAAATCGGCGTCTTTAGTCGTTCAATCCACAACCCTCCGGATGGACCCTTCCATTCTCCGCTCATTTTCCCAAAATCGAAACGCTGATCATCTACCAACACACTCAAGGTCATAGTCGGAAACAGGAGCTTCTCTTTAACGAGCGTCTGAAAGCTTAGTAGCACCATCTGTGGCTTTGTTATCGTTTGTTTGGGAAATTCAAAAGAGGCTACCAGCGATAGCTGCTGCATGTACGGCTGTTTCCAAAGCACCACCTGCCCGCTGTAAAGCGTTGTCATCTGCTTCTTTTTGTCATACTCCGCGGTCAATTGCGTGGGAGGTTGCGGTTTAGTGACAAGCAGACTGGTCGCGAGGACAACAGCGATGATTAGAGTTCTCAATTAATTTGCCCTTTCTCTTAATCGATTATCTGTAGCCGGTTGCGTCCGCGGGTTTGCCGGGGTCCTGGACTTCGACAAGGTAGCGCCATGCATCGGGTTGAGAACCGTCGACGTCGGTGAAGTTGTAGAGCTTGGCGAGCTGGCCGCTTGAAACTGATTGGCCGTTCCATCTAGAAACGTTCGAGTCGGCGGCGAGATGTGCGACCGCGCGGCCGACGTAACGTGGTGTTTCGGTGATAACGAAGTGCGGTTGTATCTTCGTTGCGTCACGCCAATTTTCTTCTTTGACGCCGTAGTTGTCCAGCATCTGTTCGGAACGCAACCAGCCGGGGCTGAGTGCGACTGCGGTGCATTGATGTGGCTTCAGTTCCTGTGCGAGTGACCAGGCCATGCGGGTGACGGACGTTTTAGCAAGGTCGTAGAACAGTGAGACACGATAGTGGTCGTCGTTGTAGTCTGCGGTGCCGTCGGTTACTTCGACCACGAGCCCGCCGGGATTTTTGATCAGGAGTTGAAGCGCGAAGTGACTCGTGATGAGGTGCGTTTCAATTGCGAGACGCAGCATTCTGAGACCGTTTTCGAGTGAATGTTCCCAGATGGGTACGTTCCATTGAATAAAACGATCGCCGCCCCAAATGTCGTTTACGAGAATGTCCAAACGGCCCTGCTCGCGTTCGATGCGATCGATTAATGCTTTCACCTGTCCCTGGTCCAGATGATCGACCTGGACCGCGGTCGCTTTTCCGCCTGCTTTGCTGATGATCTCCGCCGTCTCTTCAATCGTCTCGGGACGGTCCATCTCGGAACGCTGAGTCTTTGTCGAACGTCCGGTGCAATACACGATGGCCCCGGCAGCGCCGAGTTCGAGAGCAATCCCACGTCCGGCGCCACGCGTCGCGCCTGCCACTAAAGCGACTTTTCCTTCAAGCATAAACAACCTACAGGATTACAGGATTTTCAATTCATCTAACTAGCCGCCGGGCGCAAAGCACTAGCCGTGTGCCCGGCAGCACAAACATGAGTCTCTGAGGTAAGAAATGTGAGATTTTAATTGCACTGATTGACTTAGTAATGAATTACCGCAGTGAAGAGATCGTTCAAATCCGAAACTGTGGTACCGGGGGCAGCACTCAAGATGAGTGTATGCGAGCCCTGGTCCAACTTGATTGGAATGTATGCAGGGACGACCGCCCGGTGAGTTGCATTCCCATTGGAGAAGATCTGTGCTGTCCCGACTTGCTGACCATCAAGCTGAATCGAAATTCCAATCATCTGGTTTGCAGACTGGGTCCAAACCGATCCGTTGACCTCGAGATACATAGGTCCATTCGATATCGCCTGGAAGGTGGCAGTGATGGGCAACGGCCCCTTCTGGCTCAAGATTAACTGAATTGCCATGCTGATCTACCTTTCATCATTTGAAGACCGGGCCTTCAAAGGTGTGTTAGAGCGCGGGCAACTTAGTCGGTTCACCTGAGCTTGTCAACATGAACGTGTCTGGTCAACCTGAAGTTGGATTTTTACGAGGGCGCCGAGTGGCACGCGTTGCGGCGAGAAGAACCCGGGTATTCGCTCACTCGATAACGGCGAAGTTGATCACATTGCTGCTGAGTGTGACTTCTGTACTGTGTTTGACGCGCCACATTGCGAACGGATTGTGCATACCCATCTCGTAGCCCAGCCACTTGGTGGACGGCCGGTTTGCATAGAAGAATTTAAGGCTGTATTCACCAGCTTTCGCGAACCATGGACCAGATCCTTCTAATTTCTTCGTTTGGCCGGGTTCAAGCGTAAATACTTCTTCCCAGTCGAGAGCGTTGACGTTTCCGCAGCGTCTCATCTGCGGTTCGAAATTCGGAACTGTGAGATGTGAAGCCTGCTCGCCGGCTTTGACAATGGACCATTGCACGACCGGTGTACGCCAGCCAGCCTCACTACCGTCGCCTGGATGGACCAGCGTCACAGTTTCGTTGCTATCGTTCGTTATGTAAACTTCAACCGGCGCCGGTTCATACGTGCGAACGGTCGCGGCCTTCTGAACCACCCACATGCTCACTTCCGACGCGTGGGTGGGAACTATCAGAAACCCACGGATTTCCTGCACGACAAAAAACGCCGCCGTCCCCAATAAGAACGTCAGCAGCGCGATTCCGACTCTGAGGGCGAATCGTTTCTTCATTTCGCCGGCGATTATGACATTGAGGACAACAAGAAGGAAGACTCCCGCTGCAACCGCGAGGTCGAGGACGTTGCCACGATACAGATAGGCGAGATGAGTAATTTCATCCAGCGCATCTCCGTGTGCAATTCGGAAGATCTCCTGCCACCAAAGAATATAGATAAACGATGCACCGGACAGACCGGCGACGCTCACTAGCGTGCTTTTCAACCCTTTCAGCCGGCTGCCAACTAATGCCACGAGCAGAAAAAATCCGATGTAGAGTCGCGCAACCTGATCCGGTGAACGCCCAAAGGTGCAAATACTTATGCCAAACTCGTCATAGATCCTTTCGGCGTCCAACATGTCCAGATACCTGCCATAGAGCTGCCCAATCAGGTTACAAAGAGCGGCTAAAAAGACGAGGAGAGTGAGGCGTTTGATTACGACCTTGCTCATCGCAGCTAACCTCCGTTACAGAAACAGTTGACGATGATTAGACGCGCTTGCCGATCATTTGTTCCGCAACCTGCAACTCTTCATTCAACACAAGCGCTCACCAAAGAAACATTTCCCGCGAATGACAGTTTTTGGACCAATTCAGGTCGTTACTGAATGAAGGAAAACTTTGTAAACCGCGGAGCATACAAAATGAGCTTAAGCGACAACCTGAAAGCTGAACTGAAAGCACAAATTCAAAGAGACATGGAGCCCCTCGGAAAATGGAGCGAGGCGCTATGGACAAAGATCAAATTTGGCGACTACTACGGGAAGTCAGCCATGCCACTGGTAACCATTCACAAGATGGCGGGAACCGTAGTCAATCGCGTCCTGGCCCGAATCGAACCCGGGTTTAAAATGACAAAAGACTCCTGGGCGGGTCTGCAGGAATCGATCGACGCCAATGACACACCTGAAACGGCGCTGCTTGATATGGATGACGCGGCCGGTAATACAGAACCGATCAAGCCAGGTTGAGTAGAGTAAGTCCCCACAAAATCGGATAAGGCACAACAATTCCACGACTATCAGCAAACACCCGGCGAATCCTGCTATGCGATTAAACTTCATACTCCTGTTCTGTTTCCTCTGCGCGACGAGTGTCGTCGCGAAAGATCGTGCAGTCCTGAAGAAAGACTCCGACACGGCGTATCACGTTGACGTGATCATCGAACGAGCCGTGCGAGCCGGAGCTGATGTTGTAGCCGCGCTCTACAAGATCGATCCTAATGGTAATCGCGTCCAGGTTAACAAGTATGTAGGAAAACCAACGCCGACGGGCGGAGAGACGAGGTTCAGCATTGCCATCACGGGTGTGCCTACGGACAAGGACGCGTTTGTGGTTGCCGTGTTCGAGTTTCCGAGCGATAGCGACACTCTCAGTTACGATTTAGCGGTTTCAAAAGTGCTGTCCACGGGCTTGGAAGGCAACCACTCGCAATGTGACAGAGGCGTCTACCTTCAACTCGATAGTACGGAGTATTCCGCCGCGGATTGGGAAACAGTGGAGGCCTATTTTGCACCGTTCGCCTCAGACGCCTCAGCGTTGGGAACATTGCAGATGATTACCAGCAACACCGACAGGGTTACGGGATTTCACCGCGCGAAGGTTCTTACTTCGGTGCCGGTTGCGCTCAGCAGAAAGAGAATGGACGTGTGCCTCCGTCCAGTGGCCCAACTTCCGCGCGAGAGTTACGACGCAAATATTAAATTCAACTCCTCCCCGATCCCGGAACTGGTAACCATTACGGCGAAAGGCTTGACGGCGGAATCTTCGCCGAAGGTTCCAGGCGCGTCAGACGACAATGGCATACCGGGCAAGCGCGGCCAGGAGGTGAATCTCGATTTTGGAATCAGTTTCAACAGTTCCGTGGCCGAGGTGGAACAGCCTGATAAAACAAAAATGCGAGAACGTGTCTCGCGCGGCACGTTTGATCTTCGACTCTCTCCATGGATGTACAGCAGCAAAACACGGGAGTTTAATGCGGCCCAGAAATGGTATCGCTACTTCAATCCATTCTTTGTGGATGCTGCCGTTTCAACCGGAAAGATCGAGGAGGATACTCTCTCGTTGAACCGGGTGATTTTCGGAGCCGAGCACGAGTGGCGCTATTACGCCTATAAAACAGACCAGAAGACAGGTACATACATTTATACGCCATATCAGACCATGCACAGGTTTATCCTGACAGGCACTCACGCCTCCGATCGTGACTTCAAACAGCTCGAGTACGCGGCAAACTTTGAATACCAGCCGATCTTTGGTCGTCTCAACCATCCACTCTATTTGAACTGGAAAAATGAGACTGGCCGAAGGGTGGCCGGAGATCTTGGCTATGAGATCATTCCGCGTTTTGGAGGCTCGATCGGCAGAACTTACGCGCGCCGCGATCCGGCGGAGGTGATAAAGGTTAGTCCAACAGTTCGTCGCTTCTTCACTGGTTTGGATCTGACTTTCAACTTAACGCGTTATCTGACACTTTCGGCGAGCGATACGTTTTGGTTGCGTGGTGAGGCGGCTGACGATCGCTTTCACAATTACTTCAAGGGCGGAATTGAAGTGCCGCTCGGCCGGCCATTCGAAAACTCGGTGCACAGTTTCTTTATGACCTTCGAACGTGGAAACCAACCGCCGTTCGCCACACCCGATGTGAATGTGTTGAAGATGGGTTATCGGATCAGATCCGACGGTTGGTTCAATCGGGATCGTTAACGCGTGGCTGCTCTCGAGCGACGCAGCATCCACATGTACAACAAGACGATGATCCCGACAAAACCGAGCAGTCCGAGCCATGGACCAAGAGCGAAGTCTTCAGCGACCAGGCCGATCGGCGCGTCATTCGACAAGCCAACAATCAGGCCCGCGTTGATCACTCCCCACAAACTCTCTCCCACGATCAAGCCCGACGCGACGAGCGTGCCCAATCGTTCTGCACGCTCCGGGTTTGGCGATCTCTGCGCACGCCCGTTGTACCAGTGAGAAATCACTGCGCCCACAACCACGGCAAACGTCGCGGACATCGGTAAATAAATTCCGATGCCAACCGCGAGCGGGGGAATACGGATTTTGTTCAATGCGCCGAGGAGCAGGTCCAGGAGGATCAGACCAACACCGACAGCCGCCCCGATACCGATCATCTTCCATTCGAGATTGCCGCCGATTACACCTTCGGCGAGCGCGGAGATCAGCGTAGCCTGCGGCGCAGGAAGCGGATTTGGCGCGACAACACCGACATTTGCTGCTCCCGCAAATCCATAAGCAGTGGCAAGTAAGTTGAGCACAAACGGAATCACCGCCGCGCCGGCGGCGACACCGACAATAAGCGCGATCTGTTGACGCATCGGCGACGCGCCAACAAGTTGACCTGTTTTGAGATCCTGCAAATTGTCGTTGGAGATCGTGGCGCAGGCGAATACGATCGCCGTGATGAAGAGTGCAAAAGCAATTAACGCTGGCCGCGTTTCAGATGTCGGCGCCACGGCCAGGATGAGTATCGAAGCACACGCCACGATCGACAAAATACCAACTCCGGAAATCGGGCTATTCGAAGCGCCAATCAATCCCGCCATGTAGCCACATATACCCGCGATCAGAAACCCGCCGACAAGAACGAACGGCACTGCAATCAGCGTGAGCGTAATCGCACTGGGCGCTAAGACTGTCGAGCGCACAAAGCTGAAGGCGAGCCAGCCACTAATCAACAGGCACGCCGCGGTAAGAATGAAGATCCAGGCCGGCGCGAGGTCGCGATCGCGATCGTCCTCGATTTCCTTCGATCGCGAACTCGCGAGTGTCGTTATCAGTCCGCCGACAACCGGCTTCGCGAGTTTTGCGAGCGTGAAGATAGCGGCAACCGCGATCGCGCCGGCGCCGATAAATCTCACCTGCGTACGCCAGATGCCGACGGTATGCGCGGCGAGTGAGGCGCCTTCCGCGGCCGGCTGCATCGACGTCAGGATCGGCACTGCGATGGCCCACGAGATCAAAAGTCCCGTCAGCATGGCCATACCGACGGACAATCCGACGAGATGGCCGGCGCCGACAAGCGCAAGCGAGAAAGCAATGTCGTAGCCGGTCGAAGCGAGGGCGCCGACACGAAAGAACCCGGTAATCGAGCCGGCGGCGATGCGTGTTCCCGTCAGGATTGCAAGCCCGGCGGAGGCGACGGAGCCGAGTATCACTGCAGTGAGACCCTCGCGCGCTTCGCCCGTCTCATCTTTTGTCTCACCCCTGGCGCCCGATCCAACCTTCAACACTTCAGCCGCAGCGACACCTTCGGGATAGGGAAGATCCGAATTCGTTACGAGTGCGCGTCGCAGAGGAATGGTGAACAAGACGCCGAGAACGCCGCCGCTCAGACAGATGAGAAATGAGTACCAGAAGGGAAATCCGGTCCACCAGCCGACGATCACGAGTCCGGGTAACACAAAGATAATCGCTGAGAGCGTGCCGGCCGCCGACGCAACAGTCTGGACGATATTGTTTTCCAGGATCGACGAGTTTCGTACGACACTGAGTATCGCCATGGAGATCACTGCCGCCGGAATTGACGAGGCGAAAGTTAGACCAACCTTCAGGCCGAGGTACACGTTGGCCGCAGTGAAGATGGTCGTAAGAAGCACGCCGAGAATAAGGCCACGCAAGGTGAGTTCTTTTGGCTTCATAAGTTATGTAGTGGACACAAAAGATCAGTGCCGGGAACCTTATTTCGAGGCTACTGACACTGAACTGCTTTTAACTACCGTGATCTTAATTTCGGACGGATATTGCTTCGAGTGATGTACGGCGTTGCGCGCGATCACGCCTTTGGACTCGTCGTAATTCCTGCCACCGGTATTAAGGTTGCGATCGAAACGTGGGAAGTTACTGCTTGATATCTCGATCCGAATTCGATGTCCGGCGGCAAAATAATTGCTGGTAGTCATCGGCTGCAGCGTCACCTTGTAAACTTTGCCTGACTGCATCCAGACGTTGGGTTTGTCATAGCCGTCGCGATAGCGCATTCGTTGGATCGTTTCATCCAGATTGTACGCGCGGCCATCGGGATAGACGTCGATCAATTTCACGGTGAAGTCTGTATCCTTAGCATCGGACGACACGTAAAGCGTCAGCTCGATTGGACCACTTACTTCTATCCCTTCCTTCAAAGGCTCGGTGCTGTAGACGAGGACGTCAGGTCTTGATTCATTTTTGCGCTGATCGAACGCGCCGCCTGTTATCGCATTTCCAGTGCAACAGACGTTGCCGCCATAAGAAGGAACGGGATTCATCGGATCGTATTCAAAACGATCCGGGTTATCGGTAGCCGGCGCCGTCTCTGTAAGCGCGCCGTCACCGCTGAGAGTGTTTGCTTTGCCGCCGCTCGAAAGAAAGAACCTCATCGGCTGCGCACCGCGTGGCGGCCAGGTTTCGGAGGCCTGCCATTTGTTGATGCCCATTGTGTAGTAACGCACGCGCGGCATCTTCTCGAGGATTCCGTTGTTCTCGCCTTTAAGGTAGTGATCAAACCATCCATACGTGAGTTCGTCGTAATTCAGGCGCGCATCGCCGACACTGCGTTCGCCGACGATCGTGTTTTCAGTTGCGCGTTTGTAGGCACAGTGTAGTGTCGGGGCAATCACCGCGTATTGCTGGTCGGCAATCTCACGCGAAGCAGTCTTCCTGACATGATTGAAGGCGGCCAGGTTTGGACCAACGGATACGTCATACCAGGACATAAACCAGAACCCCGGAATGTTGATCTTCATGTTGTCGTGCCAAAGCCCGCCCTTGTACCAGGCTGGATCGTTCGGCTCGCGCTGAATCATTGCGCCGCCGGTGTCGACCGGCATGCGATCCGCGAAGATGCCGCGTGGTCCACCCGCGGCGAGCATGATGTCTTTTACGGGAAGATGACTCAGGGCCTTGGACCAATCCACGGTTGGTAATTGCGGCGCCAGATCGAACGCTGTTGAGGCGCGGATCAACTCCTCCTGTGTTGTGTTTGGCGGGAACATCGGGCGCACCTGGTTCTGTTGACTGTAGAGCCAGGCGATAAACAACATCTGCACCGCTCCGCCGCGGTACCAGTTTCCCTGTTCCCAGTAAGGAGCGACACGCCCGACACCCGCGCCATAGCCCTGCGCGATCATGGTAGTGAAGGCCGGGTGTCCTTTTGCGGCGACTGCGAGCTGCCATTCCGCTGTGGACGAACAACCGATCGTGCCGACCTTGCCATTGGACCATGGTTGTTTGGAGATCCAGGTTAACTCGTCTTCGCCGTCGGTGAGCGGTGGGCCAAGAATGTCGTAGTTGCCTTCGGAGAAGAAGCGCCCGCGTTCGTTCATCTGGACGAACGCATAACCGCGCTTGACTGCTTCGAGCTCGTTCGACAAATCGCGAGGCGCACCGTTGCGGATGTCCCAGAAATTAAAGTTGTAGGGCGTGCGCACAAAGATGGTGGGATACTTCTTCGCGGTGTCTTTGGGCCGGTAGACGTCGGTTGCGATTCGCTTACCGTCGCGCATCGGGATCATGAGTTTGCGTTCCACGATCGCGATCGACTGCAACTCGGCTTCGATCGCGTTGCGACGAGCGATGACTTCCGGTGTAGCCGCCCCGCGCTGCGAATAGACGGTTTGATCAGCAGGCAACTGAACCGCAACGAAGACTGCGAGCAGGACGAGCGTCAAGGTGCATAACCTAATCTTTCTCATGCGAGTGCTCCTAAGTTTTAGGACGTTACGATTCTGAGGACGATTTTTCAGTGCGATTATGCGTTTCGTGCCACTTACGAAGCAAGGTTTGTTCTCTATCGGCGTCGATTCCGGCTTTCAGCTTTTCCGGATTTGATGCATGCCACGTGAGCGTGTCGTCGATCGTCTCGCCGAGTGGACGAAGAGTGAGTCCGGCTCCAAAAGCTTTGTCGCAGTTGACGAACATAAAGCCTTTTAAATGAGGCGTCGCCTCTTCCGGTAGCCAGAGTGGTAACTCACTCCAGGGTGCCACCTGTTCAGTCAATAAAAAATTCTCGCTGGCCCATGTAAATGAAGCATCACTATGGCTGATGGACCTGCATTCATCAAGCAAATTTTTCATCGTTACAGCGCCTGGACGACCGTTCGCGTTGTAAATGCCGCTCTCCCTGCGTTCGATCATGCTTGTGAGCCATTCGGCGAGATCGCGCGCGTCGATAAACTGTACCGCGTAGTCAGGGCGGCTCGGCGCCAAAACCTCACCGCCGCGAGCGACGCGCTCAACCCAGTAAGTAAAGCGATCGGTATAATCGTGTGGGCCAACAATCAAACCCGGACGAACATTCAGCACGCGCTGCGGCATGACTGCTTCCGCCGCCTGCTCGCATAGTGCTTTCAATGGACCATACATCTTGCCGTAATTTGCAGCGGACGTTTGTCCGGATGAATCGATCGGCGTTTGCCTTCTTGCAACTGTTCGCTTGTGAGCGTGCCGAGAGGGCCGGTTTCGTCTACACCCGGCGCGCTGACGTCTGCATACACCGATTGACTGGAGATAAAAACGTAGAGGTCGACGGCGTCAGACAACACCTGGGCCGACGCGGTTACAGCGCTCGGTAAGAACCCACACGTATCCACGACCGCATCCCAACGCCGACCTTTCAGTTTCTCGAGATCGTGATTTCGATCGCCGCGGATTGTCTCAACAGGAAAATCAGAAGGATGATTTCCGCGATTGAAGAGCGTCACTTCGTGTCCACGCGCGAGCGCCGCCGCCACCAGATGCCGCCCGACAAATCGTGTCCCACCAATGATCAGAATCTTCATGATTTGCCGCAAAGTCTGCCACAAGAAGGCACAGAAAGCACAGACTTAAACTGGCAGTGCCTTTTCTGGTGGCTTAAATCCTCGATGGCTTAAATCTGCGATTGACCCTTTGTTGAGCGCTGGGTATTATGCGTCACCTTTCGGGAAGGTGTCTCTCACACTCATGAAGATTAGAAAAAATGATGAATGGGATTATTTTGACGCTCTTGGCCACAATGTGATCGTCCGTCAGTTGGGCCAACGTATCCTCTCGTGCGAACCACCTTACGTTGTCGGGATAGGAGGCTCGTGGGGGGCGGGGAAAACCAGTTTTCTGCGTAAGTTGTGGGCCTATCTTGGCGGCGACGTTGAATTGGACGATGGCGTCCACGCACTCGACGATGCTACGCGCACAGATTGGTTCGGGGAAAACAAGAAGAACTATGAGGCCTCCGCCGGAGGGAAGCAGTTAGAACTCGTTTGGTTCAATCCGTGGCAACATCAATTTGAGGCGAGTCCTCTTGTTGCCCTGCTTAATGAGATTCGCCAGCACTTCAGCATCAAGCGACGACTTTTCAACGAAGCAGGCAAGTTATTAGATGTAGGCCTACATGCGACGCTAAATAGCCTCACTGAATTCGGCAAGGAGTTGAAGCTGCCGATACCGTCCGCGCAAACCATCATGGATCGTGGTCGGGAATACGAAAGTGAAACGTTTTCCACCAGCCTTGGCTCGCAGAGATTTCGCCAGTTATTCGAAGGTGCTATTGAATTAGCGACCGGGAAGAACGGTTTGATGGTCATTTTTATCGACGACCTCGATCGTTGTGAAGGAGATGTCGCATATCGATTGCTCGAAGCCTTGAAACTCTATCTGAATGCGAAAAACTGTGTCTACATTCTTGGAATCGATCAACAACATCTGGAAATCTCAGTAGCGAAGGCCATTTCGAAGTCTCAAGAAACGTGGGAACATAGACGCATGGCGCGTGACTACCTGGGCAAAATGTTTCAGACCATATTCCCGCTCCCGTCGCCACGAAATGTCAAAAACTACATCGACCTTTTGTTGGATCGGGATGACGGCCGGTTCCATAAAAGGCTACGAAATCTTTTTGGCTTGCAAGTGACCGACTTCACGAATGACGATTGGCCTCGGCTGGTCGAAGCTTGGACCGAAACCTCCCACACAATCCGCGCAAGCTGAAATCTTTTGTCGCTTCCTGGAAAACTTATCTCGATGTGCTTACTCCGGCTACAAGTGGATCGAAGCTTGATTGGCGGCTAACAGTAATCCTGCAATACCTCGCGCAATTTGAGGAACCGTTGTATCGTCGCATTGAAGAGTTTCCCAGTTTTTATTCCGATTATTTATTATCTTTCTGTACGAAAGCTCCGGGTGCGCCGCACTCTTTGTTTAAGGGCCTAGAGGTTCCGACTGAAGATGTAGTATTGCAACTGCCAGGCGTACAAAGTGCCGAAGCCGGTGACCTGGAAGGTCCAAAGCCGCCGCCAGTAGATGCTTCCAAGCTGGCGCCTGAACCACGTTTCTTTTGGATCGCGAGACTGATAAATGAATTGGGAACAGAACTGAAGAATATTCCACCGGACGATATTAGAAGGCATCTTCCGCAGGCGATTAGCCGGACATAAGCGATGTCAGGAATTCTGAAAAGAGACTTAGCAAAAGATTACGGACTGACGCTTTCCTGGCGTTTTGCGGAGGTTGAATTTCTCGGCCTTCCGAAGTTGAAGGACAATCCGGTTCAGCGCCTCGAGCATATTTATGTGCCACTGCGCCTGTGCCAGGATTGGAAAGACAGGTTTGACGCCGATAAGACCGTTCATGTTCCGCAAGCACTCAAAGAACGGCGTCGCCTGGTAGTGCTTGGTGATCCCGGCAGCGGTAAGTCGACACTCGTCAAGGTCCTCACGTACGCGTTTGGCGAAGCTAAAGACAATGCTTACAAACGTGCCTGCGGCGAACTCGTTCCGATTCCGATCATCCTGCGAACCTACAACACGCGGAAGTGGGAACACTACAACCACATGTTGCAAGACTTCATAGAGACGCTCGATCCGGATATTCGGAAAGACATAACTCCTCAGTGGCTGTTAACTCAGTTGAATTTGGGCAAAGGGATTTTGTTAATCGACGGCGTTGATGAAGTCGGCAGTCGCGAGGATCGAGACACATCTCCGTGACCAGGTAGTAATGCCGCTATTGAAAGCGGTGCCGCAGGCATGGGCATTTATTACGAGCCGCGTCGTTGGTTATGACGAAGTGCCGTTTGAATTCCTGGCAGGAGATCGCCATCCGCTGATTAGTGGGAATCCGTATCGTTATTACGTCGCTCCGTTTAACGACACAGAGATTGAGCAGTTTGTCACTCGCTGGTACGCATTGCGCGAGACGTTTCCTGACAAGCAACAGGAAGGCGTTGCGTCTCTGATGCAGGCGCTGAACCAAAATGATCGCGTCAAACGTTTGGTAAACAATCCTCAGTTGCTGACGCTCGTGGCGTTGATTCATCGTGTGACGGCAAACCTTCCTTCAGGCAGGGTCGAGCTTTACGACAAGATTGTTGAAGCGTATCTGGAAACGATTCAAGTGTTTCGAAAGCTGGGTACGCCTGCTCGGCTTGACGAGATGAAGAGATGGCTGGCGCGCGTTGGTTGGAAGATGCAAACGCGCCGTGACGAACCTGATAATAAATCATCCTCAGGCGAGGAGTTGCTGGTCACTCGCGACGACATCAAAGCCTGGCTAATCGAAGCGATTGAGAAAGAGCGTGGATTTGAAGATGCGCCGGCCACAGCCGATCGTTTCCTTGACTATGTGACTCACCGCAGTGGTTTGCTAGTGCCGCGAGGGCCGAACGAGTTTTCCTTCGCGCACCTCACGTTTCAGGAATACTTTGCGGCGTTTGAACTGCGAGGCAAGGTACGCCGATTTGATGCTCTGGCTCAACAGTGTGCCGAACTTGTCGAGAAACGGCACTGGCACGAAACGCTCAACCTTCTGTTTGAAATGCTTACTGAGTTTCCCGGTGCGTGTGATGATCTGTTTGAAGAAATATTGGAACACTCTGATCGATCGGAGAGCGCGGCGGAGTTTGCATCACTGCTACTCCTGGACGAGCAAAGCGGTTTGAGTTCTGCAAAACAAGCTGAGGCCGCACAGTTCGCATTGGACCGGCTTGCAAAAGCCCTAACGACGCAATACTTAAGAATCTTCGCCAACTTAATAGTGCCCCGTTCAACAATCTGGTCAAGGAACCCTTGACTCAGAAGCTCCTTAATGCGCTACCAAGCTCGCTCGACAGATATTTTTTTAGCGTGGGCGGGTCGCTGGTCGAGGATTGGCAGTCATTAGTTTGTAACTCAATTGAAGCGCGTGGCCGCGAAGAGTGGAGTGCCAGGCAGGTCGCAGGAATGACCGTATTTTGCCGTAGTGCTGCGGCGGTGAGCTGGGCAAATAATTATCTGACATTCCCGCACTGGGTCTCTCCGCTGAATGCGTTCGAGGCGTCACTGGCTGAAGAATTATTGGAAGCCCTTTTGGAGAATCATCAAAGTTCGCAACATTACTTATTTTTAGCTCAGGCCGGCCTTATAGCATCTTTGAACCGCGTGCAATTGGTTCGTAGGGAGCTTTTATTGTCGACATTGGATCCTGAGACTCGGCGGGCTCATCTGTCAACGAAGTTAGAACGCCTGCAAAATAACAGTTTGTTTTTTCGTGGCGGGTCACCCTTCACTATTCCTTTACCGAATAGGCCAACTACGATGAGTGATGTGTGGGCCCTCATTTATCAATTGTTCTCAACGCCTGATTCGAACTGGTCTTCTACTTGGGCTGGGTATTATTTGAAGGCGCTACCCCGGTTTAGCGCACCCTCATTCGTGGACGCAATGACGAGCGATCTTTTAACCAATTTGTGTCTTAAGGCTGCTCAAGCGACCTTTAAACTCTTTAGAGGCAAAGCGTTAGTAACCACGATGAAGTTGTTGAGAGAACACCTTTCCAATACAGACGACTGGACACAATTAATAGCGATCGACTTATTACTTACGCTGGGCGGTGGCACTTACCGAACTATGTTTTAAATTCAACGAATTGCTTGATCTTGCCGTTTCTAAGCCCGGAGATTTCTCGTTTCCAGCATCCCTGAACCTGCTTGCACCAAATGATTCCCGCAGTGATGAGTGGCCGCTAACAGTAAGGCTTTTGTTTTGGCATGGATTCCAAGAGCCATTTCTGAAGCCTGAATGGTTCGATCCAAATACGAAGCAATCAAAATATTTGCTTTGCTCTATCCCCGAACTTCTTAGATTTGATCCTGAGTGATCCCGAAATTCCTTTGTAGCGTTCTTGAAATCTCATCGGGATTGAAGACACTCTTCTCCGCGAGCTTCGCGATGAAGGCGGCGTCTTTAAGGCTCGCCTTGTTTACAAACTCCGATGCTCGTTCACAAACACCATTCAGCTCCGTCCACCTCTTCGTCCCAATCACCGCGATCAGACGCGCCTGATCAATCCACGTCTCAAGCATCTCCGGCGTGATCACTTCACGCGAGATCGACATCTTCAAAGCCGCCGAATCGGCATTCGCGAGCGCGGAGATACTGTCGATCCCTTCTTCTTCCAAACGCAGAATCTGCCACGTCGAAATCCCGTGAAGTATCGACAGCGACGTCTGGTCCTCACCCATGCTGAGTCGTTTGTTACCAAACTCAGTCAACAACGTCACGGCCGATAGAGGAAAGAAACCAATCAGGAAAACGAGCAGCAGTGATTCATTACTGTTAGCGCCAATGCTGGAGATAATGAATGCCACGCCAATCACAAACAGAAATTTCTTGAACAGGACGTTATAAACCCTCGTGCCGAGCACGTCGGATTTATAAAACCTGTAAAAGAAGTAACCTAACAAATACAGGTACCAACCAAAGACAGCGGCGAGGGCATGCTTGATCGAGGAGTTCTTGAAATTGAAAAAATTTGGGGCGGTGTCCGTTGAAAATATATCGACATTCTGCACCCAATCGTTGATCGAACTCGCCGCCTGACCGTGGGGATTGAAGATATAAAGCCATCCGAAGGCGATAACAAACCCAATAACCGCTTTCAAAACGAAATCCTTGAAAGCGATTCTCCTGAAATTAAGATAATGATCCCCGTCTTCACTCAAATTACTCAGCTGTCTACGCTGCCGGTGATACTTAAGCGCCAGTCCGAGTCCCAGAATACCGAAAGGAAATAGTGTCAGCGTTGCGATTGTTAGACTACTTGCGACCCAGGTTGTGAGAAAATAATTCTTGATATACTCCCAGCCCGTTGGTCCGGTTTCGGCATCAATATTTGGGGACCAGAATCTGAGAACATAATTCTTGACGCGCTTCCAGCGCGTTGGCTCACCTGCGAATAATGGGTTTGTTTCGTAGCAATTCGTCCAGCGGATTGCGCGTATCACAGCAACGCTTCTTTGTAACTGAGACGCTGTGGCTGGGTCAGGTGGACATGGCGGGGGCGGATTCTGCAAGTCCTTGCACACTTGTATTGCAAACAGATTTTGAACATCACGAACCCGATAGAAATATATTCCGATGACCAGCGCCATGCCGATCAAACACGGACTACAGTAATAAAGAAACAGTCTGATTAGGCGGGACCAATGCTTCAGGGGGGTAGGCATACTGGTGAGTCCTTCCTTGTGTCTTGTGTGCTTTTTTGAGGCTGTACTTTACGAGGCCAACGCGTTGCATCGCGAGCGGTATCTCATGATTTTGCATAAACCAGCGCCAGATATTTCCGCTCCGCATATTCTCCGCGCTCAGGAGAATTATGCCAACGTTGATGCCGATTACGTCCGTGTCGATCCAGCCGGTTTTGGGATTAAAAGCGTCCACAAATCCATACTTACCGTAGATCTTTGCGCCATACTTCTCATGCATCGTCTGTAACGCGCGGGTCGCAAGCTCAGGCGTGAACATCAACGAGCCACCGGGAGCCGAAGGCACAAGCGTTCCGTCGATGTCAGGATCACGCGGTGGACCACCCCACGCCAGATAACCCTTCGCGCTGTCCGACGCCGTGATACCCCAGACGTCTGGTCCAAAAGCAGGGAAGTCGTGCGCCAGGTTTTTACAGAATGCGCGATGGGCGAGAGTCGCGGCAACTGAATTCTGAAAATAATCGATCCGATCACCGGAGGTCTCGCGTCTGTTACGAAAGTCCACCCACGCGTGTGAGTACTGGTGCATGAATAAGGGAACGCCGATGGTCGTGAAGTAGGAATGACCTTCGTAACGATAACGATCTCGCCAGAGCGCCTTCCATGACGCCGGCGAGATCGGAAACGTCGGAGAGCCAATCGCGAGCAGGTAGAGAATTGCGTTCTCGCTATACGTGTCCCAGCGCGCACGCAAAAAACCGGTCTCAGGCTTCCAGCCGTGCGACAAGAGGAAGGGGTCGCCATTCAGCATCCAGCGAAAGTCGACGCGTCGATAGATCGCGGAAGCGAGGTTCACGATTTCACGATCGTTGCGAAAGCACTGTTTGACCGTGAGAACACCACCGAGCAGCAGCGCCGTATCGATCGACGAGACTTCGCTGTTCCAGCGTCGCTCGCCTGTTTTCGCGTCAATCCAGTGATAAAACCAGCCGCGTTGGTGAAAGGCGCGCGTGGCGAAGAACCGAAGCGTGTTGCGTGTGCGCTCGCGTGCGGCGGCTTGATCGATCCAGTTTCGATCGACGGCGATGCAAAGCGCGGTGAGACCAAACCCGGTTGCGGCTATACTCGCGACGTTCTGATGACTCGCGGGTAAAGCCGAGTCGTCCATGCGAGCGCGATCAGGAACGAGCCCCGTATTTGGATCGGATTGTTCCCAAAAGTATTGGAAGGAACGCCGCTGAAGATCGTCGATGAACGCCTGCGCATTGACGATGTGCGGCAGCGAAATCAGAAAGACCGCGGCGATGATCGCTAAACATTTTTGTGACTTATGTGCCTTTTCGTGGCTTTGCATCTGATCAGCGGACTTCGAACTTCGTTTCGATGACATCCGCTGAACTCGAGCCGACCATCACGCGAAACTCACCGGGCTCGACCACGTAGCGCATCTCGCGGTTCCAGAATCCGAGATGCTCACGGTCCAGCACAAACGCAACCTGCCGTTTCTCACCGGGCTGGAGCGTAACACGCTGAAACCCCTTTAGCTCTTTGACCGGCCTCGACATGCTAGCCACCGGATCGCGTATATAGAGTTGGACCACTTCGTCGCCGGCGCGCTTGCCGACGTTTTCCACTTCAACACTTACCGTCAACGGCCCGTTCGCGCTGATGCGCGGCTCGCTCAGTTTCAAGTTGCTGAACTTGAACTTCGTATAACTCAACCCGAAGCCAAAAGGATAAAGCGGCGTCCACGGTTGATCGAGATACTTCGACGTGTAGCGATTTTCAGCTTCGGGCGGGCGGCCGGTGTTCATGTAGTTGTAGTACATCGGCGACTGTCCGACAGTACGCGGAAATGTGACCGGTAACTTAGCACTCGGATTTACGTCGCCAAACAGAATATCGGCGATCGCGTTTCCCGACTCCGTTCCACCCATCCACGACTCGAGAATTGCCGGAACGTTGCCGGCGATCCAACCGATGGATAGGGGCCGTCCATTCACAAGAACCACTATCGTGGGTTTTCCTGTCGCATGAATCGCCTGCACGAGCTCGAGCTGGCGGCCGGGTAGATCGAGTGTGCTGCGCGACGCCGCTTCACCGACCATATCGTGCGTTTCGCCGACAAAGACGATAGCGACATCCGATTGCTTCGCGATGTTAACCGCTTGCTGAAAACCGGCGGTGGAATCATCTTTTACTTCGGCCCCTTTTGCATAAAGGACCATCGTCTGCGCGGACACTTTAGCTTTTATGCCCGCAAGGGGCGTGACGGTGTTCTCTTCCTTGCCGTCGCCGGCCCACCATCCGAGCGGCGCGCGGCGGTCGTCCGCGAGTGGTCCAATAACGGCAACCGAGCCGATATTTTTGCTGAGCGGGAGTGTGTCGCGTTCATTTTTAAGAAGGACCATCGAACGGCCCGCGATCTCTCGAGCCAGACGAATGCTCTCCGGTCTCAAGAGCGCTCCCGCTTCGCGCGCTTCGTCAGTGTAAGGCCGATCGAAAAGTCCCAGCCGAAACTTGATCCGCAAAACACGTCGCACCGCTTCGTCGATCGTTGCCATGGAGAGTTTGTTTTGACTTACAAGCTTTGGACCAAAAGCGTTGTAGCTACGACTGACCATCTCCATCTCGACGCCCGCGTTGAATGCAAGCGCCGCTGCTTCCTCCTCGTTCGCCGCGACGCCATGATTGATTAGTTCTTTAACTGACGTGTAATCGCTGACGACAAAGCCGTCAAACTTCCACTCTTCGCGCAGTACTTTCGTCAACGTAAACGTATTCGAGGTAGCAGGCACGCCATTGATCGCGTTGAAGGAACTCATGAACGAGCCGACGCCCGCATCTACGGCAGCTTTGAACGGCGGAAAATAGATCTCGCGCAAAGTGTTTTCGGAAAGATCCGTGGTGTTGTAGTCGCGGCCACCTTCCGCGGCGCCGTAAGCGACCCAGTGTTTTGCGCAGGCGAGCACCTTGTCCGCAGCGCCGTAGTCAGCCCCCTGAAACCCGCGCACGCGAGCACGAGCAAAGGCGGCGCCGAGGAACGGATCTTCCCCCGCGCCCTCGGTGATTCTTCCCCATCGCGCATCACGCGCGATGTCCACCATTGGCGCGAAGGTCCAACGCAAGCCGACGTTGTTGGCTTCCTGCGCGGCGACGGCCGCGGAACGCTCGGCTAAAGAAGGATCCCAACTGCTCGCTTCCGCAAGTGGAATGGGAAAGATCGTGCGGTAGCCGTGAATCACGTCGAAGCCAAACAGCACGGGGATTTTCAAGCGCGACTCGTTCATGGCAACGCGCTGCACCTGGTTTGTGCGTGCCGCGCCACGGACGTTGAGAGTGGATCCGAGAAGTCCCTTGCGAATCAGATCGAGGTGTTCGGGACGGAAGTTTCCATTTGCTTCGCCGTCGAGTTGCTGAAGTTGGCCCAGCTTCTCTTCGAGAGTCATTTGCGAGAGCAGGGAATTGACACGTTGTTCGACATCTGCCGTTCGCTGTGAGTGAGTGGAGAAGGCAAGACTAAGGAGTGAGAGTAAAACAAATAAGGGTATAACTAAACGCCGTAAAGGTTTCATTTGAATTCTGGGTTACACGCTTGGGTTTTCCTCGCAAAGGCGCCAAGGCGCAAAGTCTTTAGTTATGGTATTCCTTTGCGTCTTGGCGCCTTTGCGAGGAATTATTTTAGAAATTGAATCGCGCCTGGAATTCAACCACGCGTCCGGCGAGCGCGCTCTGCGCCCGCCCGAAGTCGGGGTTATCGACATTCGGCGAGAAGAATCCAAACGGAGCAAGATTCAGGTTGTTGAAAGCATTGAAGAAGTTTGCCTTCACTTCAAGAAACGCTCCCTCCCCAAGAAACGACGGCATACCGGTGCGCTTCCCAAGACTCATGTCGACCGAAAAGTATCTTGGACCACGGAACGAGTTGCGGCCGATGCCGGGCAGCAAGGCGCCGCCAGGATTATTCTGATCGAAATAGACCAAGCCGCCACCGGGAAAGTTTCCGCCCGGACGGATGAACGCTTCGTTGTCGGTATCTTCGAGCGTGCCCCCAAAATACCTCGTCGGACGCGAGGGACAAACGAAGTCGTTGGAATTCGCCGAGCGTACGCACTGCCCGGTGTGAGGCGTCCACGGAAACCCGGTGTGCGCACTCAGTATGCCGTCTGATCTGCCAGCCGCCAAGTGCCTTGCCGACTAAGTCCTGTCGATTCCGGAAAAGCGGTAGATCCCAAAGCCACGAAGCCGTGAAAGTTGTGACGCACGTCAAAGTCGGATGGACCACGTTCCTGGCTCAAGATCCTGCGGAAACGTTTGGTTGGTAGTTCGCGCCCGGTCCTTCGTGTGAAAGCGTGTCGATGGTCTTGGCCCAGCGATAGACAACGATCAAACTGAAAACCCTGCGAAAAACGACGCGTCAGCCGTGCGTTCATCGCATTGTAGTTTGCGTTTACGTCCGGCGTCGGAATGAACACGGCGGACGCGAAAAAGTTTGCCGGAATAACAGGCTGAACGAAGCGTTGATTCACGAGGCGAATCAACTTGTGACTCGAGCTGCCCTGGTATCCGAGTTGGCCTGTCAGGTCAAACGGCAGCGCATATTGCATGTCGAAAGAGTAAGCATAAACGTAAGCAGTCGGCGTATCCGCTAAGCGCGCCGTAGATCTCGACCGTGCGATTTGGCGGCGAGCCGGTTGCCGGATCGATGCCGACCGCGAGCGCCGGATTTGCCGGAAAACTAAAAGGCGAATTGCTGGTTCCGAGTGCGTAAAGAATCTGCCCGCCGACGAAAGGCGAACCGAAATCAGTGGCGGCAGTGCCGCAGCAGATCGCAAATCGCGCAAAGAACGGCGGGTTGCCGCGAGTGTTGGTAGAAGACAACTTCCGGAGATGCGGTTATACGCGATGCCAAAGCCGCCACGAAGGACAAGCTTGTCGTGATTGAAACGCCCCGGACTCTAAGCAAAGCCGAGCTGTGGCGCAAAGTTGTTTCGATCGGGTTTGTAAAGTTCACTGGTCGGTTCGACTCTCGAGCCTGCCAGACCGCCGCCTGGACCAAAGACAAAGTTCGCGATCGAGATCGTCTTGCTCTTTCAGAACCTCGAAATACTCATAACGCAGACCAAGATTCGAAGCGTCAGGTTGGGCCGCGCTTTCCATTCGTCCTGGAAGAAGAGACCATAGCCACCCGAGCGGAAATGCCGTTGCGCGTTTGCGACGCCGCCGGTCTGCGGATCGGCGTTGATTTGATAGAAGAGCGGGGCATCGTTCGCGAAGTTGAAGAGACCAGCGAAGTGTACAGCGGACGCGAAGCGCCGTTGAGATTGTCGTCGTTGCGTTCCTTGCGAAGCTCGCCGCCAAACGTCAACCCATGATTGCCGCGCACGTAACTCACGATGTCGCGAAATTCCAAAGTCGTTTCCGAGAAGATTCCCGGTGTTGTTTCCGCCTGGTTTGCGCCAAAGCGAATGCGCCTGCCGTCGGTCAAAAGATTTTCGATCTCGACGCGCGGAATGCCGAAGTTTGTTTCGTCCGACGACTCGACTTCGTTGAAAGCAAACGCGTGAAATTAAATCGCGCTTCGTTCAGCAACGTCGAAGAGAACGTGCGGTTGTAGAGAATCGTGAAAGCGGAATTGCGTGGGGTGCTCGTGATATCGGCCTGTGGGCGTGCTGCTGCGCCGGTGTCACTGCCGATAAAGAAAGTGCGAGTCAGGTAGGTGCTGAAAGTCAATCTGATCATTCGAACTCGGCGCAAAATCAAAACGCGCATTGTACTGGTTCGGCTTGTTGGTGGCGGCCCTGCGATGATCACCTTTTGAATGTCGGGAATGCCGTCGAGCCCACCACCGCCGAGATTTGAAAAAGTCAGATACTGGCCCAGCGCCGCGCCGGGCGATCCGACGTCGAGACCGCCGGCTACAACCTGACACGGATTGCCGCCCTGGATGTCAGTGCAGGAAGGCGCGAGGATTTCGCTGATGCGCGGCTGTACTCCCGAGCTGCCGAGTATCGTGGCGGTAATTCCGCCGGGACGCGCATTGATGATCGACTGCCGGAATTGCGGTGTTTCGACATACGTCGTCGAGGGCGTGGTCGTATTTTCGCGCAGGCCTTCGTACGAGAAGAAGAAGAACGCGCGATCCTTGCCGCTGTAAACTGCTGGTCCACCTTCGCCGAAACGCGGCAGGTAGAGTGGTCCACCGATGCTGCCGCCAAATTGCCGGAAGAATCGCTCGACTCTCTCGGTCCGTCCGCGACCGAAGTCGTTCGGATACTTGTTAAAGGCATTGAGCTTCGGACTGTTGTATTTGAAAAAGGCGCTGCCGTGAAAATCGTTCGTGCCGTTTTGCGAGACGACTTTGATCTGCGCGCCGGAGTTTCTGCCGTCTTCGGCGGAATAACTCGTCGAAGACACCTGGATCTCTTTCACCGATTCCTGGTTTGGAGTCACCACGGCCGCGCCGCCGTGCGTCAGACTGTTCACACTGACGCCGTCGATCTGGTAGTTGTTGGCGGAAACACGTTGGCCGTTAGCGGTGATTTGCGGTTGGTTTTCCGCTTGAAAGATCGAGTTGTTGGAGCCGCCTGGTCCGAACGCTGTTGGGAATGTTCGAGGAGTTTCCGTTTGGGGCTCGTGCGGCATCGCCAAAGATTCCCGGCGTTAGCCGCGCCAACTCATACGGATCGCGTCCGACCTGCGGCAATCGTTTAACTTCCGCCGTGCGTGATGCCTTTGGCGACGTTCGCGTTTTCGGTTTCGAGTTGGGCCACAGCTTCGTCGCTGATCGTCACCGTGGCCGTGATCTCTCCGATCTCGAGAATCACATCGACACCCTGAACATTCTCGGCGCTGACAGTCAGGTTTTCAGAGACGCTCTTTTTGTAACCCTCCTTCTCGACCGTCAGTAGATATTTTCCGGGCGCCAGGCCGAGATGCGATAAAACCCTTCGTCGCTCGTGGTTACTTCCTGCGTCTTTGCCGGTTTCGAGATCCTTGAGCGTCACCTGCGCTGCGGGCACGAGTGCGCCGCTCGAGTCGGATATGGTTCCCTGAATACCCGCTCTGAACTGCGCGTTTGCTGTGATAATGGCGGAAAAAATGAAAAGCCCGCACAAACCGATGCGGACGAAACTAAAGAGATTTCGCGACATTGCAGGCCCCCTCCCGGGCTAATCAAATTGTGCAAACTTTCCCGAAAACATCCGGTATTTCATCTCGGGGAGACCGAGAAACTGACCTTCGACCGAAAATTACAACGGCTGGGCCGATTTGTTTGTGCGTACGTTTACACATAAAGATGTTCTTTTTGTTGCTACGATTTGACGACCGCCTTACAGGTCCGAAAGAATGCATACCTTCATGTCCACGTCTTCCACATGGTCCGACACCCCCGGATTCGCTTTCCTTCGAAACGGGCGAGGTGCATGTTTGGCGCGTGGAGCTTACACAAAACGAAGACGTGCTCAGGCGATTTCGGAGCACGTTGCATGAAGACGAACTGCAACGGGCCAACCGGTTTCATTTCGAGAAACACCGGAAACACTTTGTCGCAGGACGCGGGTTTTTGCGCTACGTCCTGGGTCGTTACCTCGACACGAATCCGAAGGTGCTGCGGTTTTCTTACAGTGAGTATGGCAAACCGGCGTTGGATGGCGAGCACAGGAACAGCCGGCTGCGTTTCAACATGTCACACTCGCACGAAGTCGCACTGCTTGCGCTCACACAGGACCACCGGATCGGAGTTGACGTCGAACATATTCGCGCGGACTTTGCGACTGAAGAGATCGCGCGGCGTTTCTTCTCACCGTTTGAAGTCGATTGTTTCAATTTGCTCGAGTCGCAGGAACAAGTGGCGGCTTTCTTCAGATGCTGGACTCGAAAGGAAGCCTTCATCAAAGCGACCGGAAAAGGTCTTTCGCAGTCGCTTGACGAGTTTGACGTGACGCTCGCGCCCGGCGTCGACGCTGCCTTATTGCGCGCCGTGGAAGATGACGTGTCGCGCTGGTTTCTAAAAGATCTCGACGTTAGTGACGACTACGCAGCGGCACTTGCAGTTGAGGGCCAGGTCTCAACCATCCGCTGCTGGCAATACCAGCCACAAAAAAGCACAAAAAGCACAAACGATTTCTGACGGTTTTTGTGACTTATGTGCCTCTTTGTGTACTCTAGGATTGTATGTTGAAAGTCGCTTCAGCCGTTATCGATCCCGTTTGCGGCATGACTGTGGATCCAGCGAACGCCGCGGGTTCTTTTGAATACAAAGGGACGACTTACTATTTTTGCTCCACGCACTGCGTGCACCGGTTTCAGCCAAAATCCGGAAAGCTTTCTGAATAAGACTGCCGCCCCGCCGCCTACACAACTCGTCGGGATCTCCAGGCAGAAGACCGCGCAGAAATACACCTGCCCGATGCATCCCGAGGTCATTCGCGATGGTCCAGGCAGTTGCCCGATCTGCGGCATGGCGCTCGAGCCGCTCACTCCTTCGCTCGAAGACGAAGAGAATCCGGAACTCGTCGACATGACCCGGAGGTTTTGGATCGCCGTCGTGCTCAGCGATTCCAGTGTTCGTGCTCGGGATGAGCGATCTGATTCCCGGTCAACCTCTGCAACAAATAATCCCGATGAAGACGCTGGCGTGGGTGCAGTTGGTGCTCGCGTCGCCTGTTGTGCTTTGGGCCGGCTGGCCATTCTTCGTGCGTGCGTGGCAGTCGATCGTCAATCGCAGCCTGAACATGTTTACCCTCATCGGGCTGGGTGTCGGCGTCGGATATTTGTTCAGCCTGATCGCCGTGCTCGTGCCCGGGATATTCCCCAACTCCTTTCGCGATCACCACGGCAACGTGCCGGTTTACTTTGAAGCCGCGGCGGTGATCGTCACGTTGGTTTTGTTGGGCCAGGTGCTGGAACTCCGTGCGCGAAGTCGAACCGGCGCCGCGATCAAGGCGCTTCTCGGTTTGGCGCCTAAAACAGCGCGCCGGGTTAACGAGCACGGACAGGAGGAAGACGTTCCGCTGGAGCACGTACATCCGGGCGATCGGTTGCGCGTGCGTCCGGGCGAAAAGATTCCCGTCGACGGCGTGGTGCTCGAAGGGTTCGAGCTCCGTCGATGAGTCGATGATAACGGGCGAACCGATTCCGGTTGAGAAACGTGCGGGCGATCGCGTGGTTGGCGAGCGACGGTAAACGGTACCGGATCGTTTGTGATGCGTGCGGAGCGTGTGGGTTCGGAAACATTGTTGGCGCAGATTGTTCGAGATGGTCGCCGAAGCGCAACGCAGTCGTGCGCCGATTCAAAAGCTCGCGGACGTTGTTTCGGGTTACTTCGTGCCGGCTGTGGTCGTGATCGCAGTGCTGACTTTTATCGTGTGGAGCATCTGGGGACCGGAGCCGCGTATGGCTTATGGTCTCGTTAACGCGGTCGCGGTGCTTGATCATCGCGTGTCCCTGCGCGCTTGGCCTTGCGACTCCGATGTCCATCATGGTCGCTACCGGAAAGGCGGCGCGCAACGGGGTGCTGTTCAGAGAATGCAGAAGCGATCGAGGTGCTGCGAACCGTCGATACGCTCGTCGTCGATAAGACGGGAACGTTGACGGAAGGAAAGCCAAAGCTTTTAAGCGTTGTCACGACTGGTTCGATTAATGAACAGACGTTGTTGCGTTTGGCCGCGAAGTCTCGAGAGAAGCAGTGAACATCCGCTCGCGGCGGCGATCGTTTCGGGCGCGCGAGATCGTGGTGTCGAGCTGGTTGATGCAGTTGCGTTTGAGTCGCTGACGGGTAAGGGCGTGATTGGTGAAGTGGACGGACGGCGCGTGGCGCTCGGCAACCGCTCCCTCCTTGATGAGTTGAAAATTGATCCCGGCGCGTTAGTCGACCAGGCGGAGAAGTTAAGGGCCAACGGTCAGACAGTCATGTTTGTGGTGACTGATGGAAAACCGGCTGGGCTGATTGGCGTGGCGGATCCGATCAAGGAGACGACTGCCTGATGCAGTCAAACAACTACACGCCGAGGGCATTCGCATCGTGATGCTGACGGGCGATAGCCGTACAACCGCGGAAGCTGTCGCGCGCAAGTTGGGGATCGATGAAGTCGTTGCGGAGGTGTTGCCCGACCAGAAGGTTGAAGTAGTGAAGCGTTTTCAGAACGCAGGGCGGATCGTGGCGATGGCAGGGGACGGAATCAACGATGCTCCCGCACTCGCCCAGGCGCACGTCGGAATCGCGATGGGAACGGGAACAGACGTGGCGATGAAGAGCGCGGACGTGACGCTGGTGAAAGGAGACCTTCGCGGCATCGTCAGCGCGCGTTCACTGAGCCGCGCGACGATGAGCAACATCAAGCAGAACCTGTTCTTTGCGTTTATTTACAACACGCTCGGCGTGCCGGTTGCGGCAGGAGTGTTGTATCCGTTTTTTGGGATCCTGTTGAGTCCGATGATTGCGGCGGCGGCGATGAGTTTCAGTTCTGTATCGGTGATCGCGAACGCATTAAGGCTTAGGCATGATTGAGCAGGATTACAGGATTTTCAAGATTTTACAGGATTCACATGTCAATCCTGTAAAATCATGAAATCTTGTACCCGTACAGCCGATTGCCTGACGCCACAAACATCAACCCGAGCGCTTCATCAGTGACAAACCGTTCATCGAGATCTCGATAATCGTACTTCGCCGTTCGGTTCTTCCGTTGTTGATATTCACTCCCGCAAGGCCGTTGCCGTCGCGGTTCTTCAGGTCGGTGTAGAAATACATCCACTGCCCACGCAATGTCGCGAGCCGTTCGCGATGCCAGAGGAAGCGCGACAAGCGATCGAGCTGGCGTGAAGGATCGACGCGATCGAGCAGACGTTCTTCCACCTCGCTCGTCCGATTGCGTGCTAAGATCCAACTCCGATATTCGTGCTTACAGAACGTTCCCGCACACGTGATGCAACTCCAAACTGTTTGAAACGCGATGCGCCATAGTTTCGCGCCGAAGCTGTCGCCAGCGCCTGCAAGTTTGAAAACGACGAGCGCGCCGCCAGTCCCGACCAACTCAAACTCGTGACTGCACGCGCGATCTGCACACCACGCACGGCCGTCATCGCAGTGCCACCATAACGAAAGTAGAGTGACGCTGCGCGAGCCGCGATCGCCGCGACGGTGCGAAAGATCCCGCGGCCCGGAGGTGTGTGCCGCGCGCGCCAGAGTTGGCGGCCACTCACGGGATCGAAAGCCGCGATCTCCGATTGCCCGCCGATCACGACGTCGCCACCGTTCGTTCAACAGTCCAAACGAAGCGCGTTCGATCTTGTGCGGCACACGAGCGGTGCGTTTGCCGTTGCTCGCGTCGATGAAGATCAGATCGTCACGATCCGCGATGGCGATCGTGTTTCGATCAGGCAGGAGAAGATTCGTGATGCCTTTGTCGGCGCCTTTGTAACGCCAGAGCACTTTGCCCGATCGCGCGTCGATCGCACTCACGCCATACGAACCGCGCTCGACCGTTTCGCCGTCTTTGAGACGCGTGAATTGTCCGCCGGTGCGCACGTAAAGAACGTCGCCGACGAGAATCATCTCCGGCGTGAGTCCGAGATCTTTTGCTTCCCACTCGGTGTCGCCGGTCCTGCGCGAGATCGCTCGCACGCGGCCGTGACCCGAAACGTAGATAGCAGTCTTCGGTGAAGATCGGCTCGGCTTCAGTAAGCGCGAGTCCGTCTTCGTTGACGCGATACTTCTCGCGCAGACGTTCCTTGCCGGTGCGCGCGTCGAATGAAGTCACGCCTTCGTAGAAAAGATAAAGCCGTGCCGGCGACGAAGACCGGCGGGTAATAATTGTCGAGCGTGTAATCAACTTCTTTGTCCGAATCTTCCGGCCAGCGCGCCGGCATCATTTCGACTTCGCCGACTTCGTATTTCCAGAGCTCGTCGCCGGTAGCGAGATCGAGCACGTGCACGAGCGGGCGACGTTTGAAACCGTCACGCGCGCGGTTCTTCGCGTCTTTCGCGAGCACAACGGCGAGCAGGTTCGCCTCCGGATCGACCGACATCTGCATCACCGCGCCTTTGATCTTGTCGCTGCGCCAGATCGAGTTGCCGGTCAACAAGATCCACTGCCTCGATCCGTGCCTTATCGCCTTTTTCAAAACTCAACAGCAGCAGATCGGTGCCGGGAACAGGCGCGACGTCGGTTTCGTCGAGCGAAGTGTCTTTGCGGCGCCAGAGGTTTCGCCGGTTGCGCTATCGATCGCGTAGAGCGATTTTTCCGTGCCCGCGACGACCACGCCCATATCGGTTGGTCTGATAGAAGCGGATGTCTTTATCGAGTTTTGCCGTCCACGATTGGGCGAAAGCGGGAAGGGAAGCAGAACAGCAGAAGCAACACGAGTACAACTTAACTTCATGCGACTAGGATAACCCAAATCTGATATGCTTTGCCGCACAGAATGACGTTGTTTTTTCCGCGCAGCCGCGCCAACCGCGCCACGTTTTGAGCGCTTGCGTTTCTGTTTTTGACGACAACCTCCGCGTTTGCGCAGTCGCTCGACCCGAACACGCCTGCTCCGGTGCGCAGCAACAATGTTATCTGGCCGCATTGCCGCTCGCGATCTGGGCGATGCGCGGTTAACGGATCATTATTTCGCGTTCACCGGCACGCCCGGCGATCTCCTGATCACAGTTCAAAGCAATAACCTCAACGGCGATCATCGACGTGTTCACCGCCGGCTCGTTGCGGCCGCTGCTGAAACTCACGCTTTACGCCGAGATCACCGCGCCGGTCACAAAGGGAATCTACCTGCGCAAGCGCGAAGATCTGATCCTGCGAATCGAAGCACGCAGCTCCAAACGACGATGAGGGAACTTATCGGTTGTTTTTCGGCGGTTCGTTTGAGCCGATCGTCGGCGGACCTGACATCGCTGAAGCGGAAACCCTGCGACGCCCGAGACGTACGCCTGCCAGTCCCGGAACAAGGCGTGTGACATCAGTCGGCGCAAGAATCGAGGAACCCGACACCACCGGTTACCGAAGTGGCGGCAGCGCCGACGCCTGAACCGACACCCGAGCCGACGCCGGAAGCGAAGCCAGTTGAGTCGCCGACACCTGCGCCAGAGAAAGCCGCTGAAGCTGAAACTGAGACGGCCCGCACCGGCGCGAAACACTCGTACGCGCAGACCCGCCGCGCCGCCGGCGCCACGCACGAGAGACATCACAGCCGGTCGAAGAACCAAAGCCGAAGCCTCCACCCGAACCGGAGCCGGAAATTGGACCACGACTCGTGATCGAAACCAACGATGGAACGTTGATCAATCGATCGATGAGTACGGTCAGGCGTGTGACAGTTGAGAATGGTCAGGTGGTAGTGACGGCAGGGACGGAAAGATCGATCGGATACTGCTGGTCGAACGTCGTGCGGATGTCGATCGCTCCTTAAACAGTCAGTGCAGGTTCAGTACTTAGTACATAGATGGCCTGCTTGCAAAGTCTAAGCACTAAGCTACGGCACTTATTTACCTGCTTTCAAGCTCGCTAGCTTGTCCCGGAACTGCGGCAGGTCCTCGCTGTTCGGATCGACTTTCTCCAGTTTCGCAATCGCATCTTCCGCGGCTTTCGCATCACCCTTTTCCAACGTCGCCTGCAGCCAGTCCGGCAAGCACCATCACGTCGTCCTGCTTCATCTTCATCGCCGCTCGATACCACTTCTCAGCAGTGTCGAAGTGACCGGCATCGAGGTTCACCATTCCCAGTACGACGACGGTTCGATAGTCAGTGGGCTTGATCTGATTTGCTTTCAGCAGAAACTCGATCGCCTGATCGTAACGTTGAATCTGGTAGTAAAGCTCGGCGGCTTTGATCTGCGCTTCGAAATTCTTCGGCTCGTTGCGCGCCTTCTCGAGTGACGCGGTGACTTGCTCCCGCATCGCCTGCGGGTCCGGAGTCCACTGTCTGCGCGCCGACTGGCGGATGATCCGCGGGCATCGTTTGCGAACTCGCGGCTATCTGCGGCATCGCATCTTCTGGCTCATCGAACTGGCAAACATGAAGCCGACGATGAATCCCAAAAGGATTCCGATAATTGCAAAAAGAAGATTTTCTCTCGTCATGATTTCGGTTATTTACCTGCTGCCAGCGTCTTCGCTTCGTTGATACGTGCCGTGATGATTCTGCGCCACTTCGGAATCCGGCGGAACCTGCTTCAGCACGCGTTGCCAGTAATCGATCGCTTTCTTGTAGTCTTTGGCTTGAAACGCCGCGCTTCCCGCAAGTTGAAGTGCCTTTGCATTTTCCGGATCGACTTTCAACGCCTGGTCGATAAGCTCCGTCGGCTTGCCTTCGAGACTCCTGCCGCTCGCCATTGCAGTGGCAAACGCATACTCGGCCCAGAGGTCCGCGTCGTTCGGTGTCAACTCAGTGGCCTTGGCATAAGCGCCGGCGGCTTCGCCAAATCGTCTCCATCGAACTGTACGAACGCGCCAGCATGGTCCAACCCTGCGCGTCTGACGGGTTTGACTTGCAGACGTTTCGCAAGCGCCGCGACGTTTGCTTCGATCTGTTCCTGCGTACGTCTCGCGGAGCTGACCAGTTGACGCCTGCGGTCGAGTTGCCGCCGGCTTCGTCCGTAATGACTTTCAGGATTTCCGACATTCAAATAAAAGATCACCGCGACGAGCGGCAATCCGATCCCAGCGCGTAAGCAGTGCTTCGCGCGCTGGCCGGAGCCGCTGCCGGTTTTTCTTTCGACTTGCCGCTGCTGTGTCTTCGAGCAAACGGCGCTCGATCTCGTCGCGATCCTGCGCGTACTGTTCCTGACTGACGATCCCGTTTCGCAGATCGGCTTCGAGCTCGGAAAGTTGATCGCGATAGACGGCGATGTTTGCCTGTTTTCGCTCGTCCTCGCCTTCGCGTTCCGACTCTTCGGAACGCTGAAGCACCGGCGGCAGGACAAACACCAGCGCGATCAGGATCAACGCAGCACAAATCACCCAGAAGAGAATCACGCCGTCTCCTTTCCGGAGACGGCGAGCAACTCTTCAGCGCGACGCCGTTCGTCAGCAGTCAACGGCTGTTCGGCAATCGAATCTCGTCGTTGCTTGATGTAGCGGAAGAGCACCGCCAGTCCGGCAAGCAACAACACGAATGGACCAAACCAGAGCAGGTAAGTAGTTGGCGTGACTTGCGGCCGATACAGAATGAACTGGCCGTAACGTTCGGTCAGAAACGCAATGATCTCCTGATCGCTCTTGCCGGCTTTCATCTGCTCGCGAATCTCACGGCGCAGATCTTCGGCGAGTCCGGCGGGTGAATCGGCGAGAGTTTCGTTCTGGCAGACGAGACAACGAAGTTCCTGCGAGAGCTTTGCGAGTCGTTGCTCAACGCGGGATCGTCACCGGCCGGTCTGCAGCGTCCTGCGCAATGCGAACAGGAAGCAAACAAACAGAGCAACAACACTGACAAGCAAACGCAGAGCGACTCATTTGGATGTTCCCTGGCGATTCAATTCCTGGACCAGCGGCAAGAACTTTGTCTGACCAAACGTCGCGCGTCACCGGGCCGACCTGCTTGAATCGAATCGTGCCGTTTTGATCGATGAGATAGGTTTCCGGTGCGCCGTAAACTCCGTAATCGATCGCGACGCGGCCATCGAGATCGACGGCGCTCAAAACATAAGGATCGCCGAGGTCGCCGAGCCACGCGAGCGCGTCCTCGCGTTTGTCTTTGTAGTTGAGACCGTAGATCGGAACGGCTCCGGATTTCGCATATTCGAGCAGACAGCGGATGTTCGTCGCGACAGCTAACGCACCACGACGCCCAGACATTCAGCACCCAAACCTTGCCGCGCATGTCTTCGGCGGAAAAGGTTTTCGTCGGGATCTTTTAGTTGCGGCAGACGAAACGTCGGCGCTGGCTTTGTTGATTAAAGGCGAGGGAACTTCGTGCGGATCGCGGCCAAGCCCGATCGCCAGGAAGACAACCAGCACGAGGAACAGGCCGAGTGGGATTAAGTAACGAAACATTTTAAATTAACTCATCTTTCTCTGTGCATCTCTGTGCCTCTGCGTCTACGTTGATGATTCACAGACACACAGAGATGCAAAGGACGCATGGAAGATATCGTACGAGCTCCGTTTGTACCGAGGCCGCGACGGTGCTCGGGACTTCCGACGCTTTCACCGCCTCGCGTGCTTCGCGTTCTTTTCGCGCCGCCAACGCGTATCGTCGATCGCTCAGCGCGAGGCCGCCACCGAGCGCCATCAACACTGCTCCACCCCAGATCCAGCCGACAAAAGGTTTGTAATACACACGCACACTCCACGCGCCCGTACCAACCGGTTCACCCAGCGAAACGTAAAGATCGCGAAAGAGTCCCGCTATCGATCGCGGTCTCAGTCATGACATTGCCGCTGGCGGTGTAGTTACGTTTCTCCGGATACATCCGCTCGATCTCGTTTCCGTTGCGGCTGACGATGATCTCCGCGCGCGCGGCCACGTAGTTTGGACCAGTGACGTTTGTCACGCCGTTAAACTGAAACTCGTAACCGCCGGCGCTCACGGTGTCGCCGCGCTCCATGCGCACGTCCTGCTCCGACTGGTATCCAGTGACCATCGTCACGCCGACGACGAACACCGCGACGCCGAGATGCGCCACGCTGCATCCCGTAGTAGCTGCGACTCTGCGTGCGAAGTTTTTGAAACGTGGTGAGTTGTCCTGAAGTGACGCGCACTCGTTCCCAAAGGTTCACCACAACCGTGGCGACGATCCAGATCGCCAGCATCAATCCCAGACTCACGAGCGCTTTCCATTGGCCAAACACAAACGGCAACGCGAGGGCACTGAGAACACTGATCACAAACGCCCAGCGCAATCTCTTCACGAGATCCGGAAGACTCGCTTTCTTCCAGCGCGCGATTGGTCCGATACCCATCAGAAACAGCTGCCGGCGCCATCAGCGGCACGAATACGAGATTGAAGTAAGGTGGACCAACGGAGAGTTTACCCATGCCCAGCGCGTCGACAATCAACGGATAAAGCGTTCCGAGCAGCACCGAGCCGGCCGCGACGGTCAGCAGCACGTTATTCGAAAGCAGCAGCGACTCGCGCGAAACGACGTCAAACTTGCCGCCCAGTCCGACTTGTTTCGCGCGCCACGCATAGAGCAACAACGAGCCGCCAATAACGAATACGAGAAACGCGAGTATGAAAATGCCGCGCTTCGGATCGGTGGCAAACGCGTGAACTGAAGTCAGCACGCCCGAACGAACGAGAAACGTTCCCAGCAGGCTCAACGAAAACGCCGCGATCGCGAGCAGCACTGTCCAACTTTTGAAACCGCCGCGTTTTTCCGTGACGGCGAGCGAATGTATCAGCGCAGTGCCGACCAGCCACGGCATGAACGAAGCGTTTTCAACCGGATCCCAGAACCACCAGCCGCCCCAGCCGAGTTCGTAGTAAGCCCAGAAACTTCCGAGCGCGATGCCGCAGGTCAGAAACATCCACGCGACGGTGGTCCATGGCCGCGACCAGCGCGCCCAGGTTGCGTCGAGCCGTGCCGCCGATCAGTGCGGCGATCGCAAAAGCAAAAGCGACTGAGAAACCGACGTAGCCCATGTAGAGCATTGGCGGATGGGCCACCATCGCCGGATCCTGAAGCAGTGGATTCAAGTCGCGTCCGTCAGGCGGGAACAGGAAAGAAGCGCGCGAACGGATTCGAAGTGAGCAGCATGAACAACAGAAAGCCGACGCTGACGATTCCCATCACGCTCAACACGCGCGCGACCATCTCTTCGGGCAGGTGACGGCTGAAGAGCGAGACGGCGACGGTCCAGAGCGCGAGCATCAACGTCCACAAAAGCAGCGAGCCTTCGTGCGAGCCCCACGTTGCGGCGAGACGATAATGCAGCGGCAGTTGTGAATTTGAATTGGTGGCGACGTTGAGAACTGAAAAGTCGTTAGTGATAAACGAATAGCCGAGACAGCAGAACGCGATCGTGACGAAGATAAACTGCGCCTGACCGGTCGGAACGGCGAGCGCGATCCACGTGCGGTTGCCGCGCGAAGCTCCGATGAGCGGCAACGTCGCCTGCGTCAGCGCGAGCAGCAGCGCGATCGTTAATGCGAATTGACCAATTTCAGGAATCATTGCTTGAAGTTACAGCTTATTCACGACAGCTCTTTGCAGCTTCTTTTGCGTGCTTGGCTTTATCGATCGCCTCGCCGGCTTCGGGTGGCATGTAGTTTTCGTCGTGTTTAGCCAGCACCTGTTCCGCCTGAAACACGCCGTCGGCGCCGATCTTTCCCTGCGCCACGCAGCCGCGACCTTCTTTAAACAGATCGGGAAGAATTCCTTTGTAGACGACGGGAATACTCGCCGCAGTGTCAGTCACAGTAAACCGCACTGTCAGTCCATCGTTCTCGCGTTTCAGCGTGCCGTCCTCGACCAGACCGCCGATGCGAAACGTGCGATTGACCGGCGCTTCTTTGGCGGCGACTTGAGTCGGACTAAAAAAGAAGACGAGATTATTGCGAAAGGCGCTCGCCACGAGATAAGCGGCGAGCGCGAGTCCGGCTAGTCCGACAACAATAAAAGCGATCCGTTTATGACGTCGTTTCATTGGTACTCCCTCTCAATACAGCGGTCAGGAATCGGAAGCAGACTGCTGTTGTTTCTGTTGCGCGAGCGCTTTCTTGCGACTGGCTTAGGCTGACGACTTCCCAAACGATAGCGATCAGCGAAAACAGATACGATCCCCAAACGTAGAAACCATAGCCGCCCATCGATAAATCTGGCCAGTTCATGATTAGACTCCTACCTCCGCGAATCGAGAAGCGTTCTGCTCTCGTTCCAGAATAATGCATCGCAAGCGAATCAGCACAACCGCCACCGAGTAGAGCCAGCAGGCGGCCAGCATGATCAACAACGCCGCGAGCATCGGAGCCGCGATGCTTGGCTTGCCGAGTCAGTCGAATCGTAGCGCCCTGGTGCAGCGTGTTCCACCACTGCACGGAGAAGTAGATGATCGGAACATTGATCACGCCGACCAGCGCGAGCACCGCGCCGGCGCGATCCGCGCGCCGCGGATCGTCAATCGCCGCCTGAAGAGAAATGAATCCGATATAAAGAAAGAGCAGGATCAGTGTCGACGTCATGCGCGCGTCCCAGACCCACCACGTGCCCCAGGTTGGTTTACCCCAAAATGCGCCGGTGACGAGTGAGAGAGCGTAAACATCGCGCCGGTGATCGCGATGGCCGAAGCCATCATCGACGAGAGACGCGCGTTGAACGCCCAACCGATTCCGGCATAGATCGCCATCAGCACGTAGAGAAACATTCCCATCCACGCGGCGGGCACGTGAATAAACATGATCCGGTAGGCGTCGCCCTGCTGGAAGTCAGTTGGCGCGACGAAGAAACCGACGTAAAGACCGACGGCGAAAAGCATCGCCGAGGGAATCGCAAACCACGGAATCAACTTGCCGGCGACCGGGTAAAACGTTGCGGGCGAGGCGTATTTGTAGAGGTTCATTGTTCTTTGTGCGTCTCCTTGGAGTGCGGCGGCCTGGCGCCGCTTTTGTTTCCGATCTCGTGATCAACGACCAAAGCGGCGCCAGGCCGCCACACTCCATGAGACGTTCTATTCCAACGAAATTCGAAACGCCGCTGCCGCGGCCCACGGAGAAAACAGCAACGACACGATCGCAAATGCTCCGAGCAGATAAAGATGCGGCGCAGGAGCTCGTGCCCATGACGCTTGCTTCAACTGCTCCCGCGCCGAAGATCAGCGCCGGAATGTAAAGCGGCAGCACGAGTATCGAAATCAGGACGCCGCCACCACGCAATCCAAGCGTCAATGCCGCTCCAACCGATCCAATCAAACTCAGCACCGGCGTGCCTATCAACAAACTCACGAACAGAATCCAAAGCGTTTCTCTGCCGAGATCAAATTGCACTCCCACGAGCGGCGCAATCAAAACCAGTGGGACCTCCGAAACGATCCAGTGCGCGAGCGTTTTTCCCAGCACGACCAGAAACAGCGGCTGCGGCGTCAGTAACAACTGCTCGAGCGTGCCGTCCTGATAGTCGTTGGCAAACAACCTGCCGAGCGAAAGCATCGACGCCAGCAACGCCGCTACCCAAACAACACCCGGCGCGATCGATCTCAGCAACTGCGTCTCGGGTCCGATACCGAGCGGAAAAAGACTGACGACGATCACGAAGAAAAAGACCGTCGACAGCATGTCGGCGCGGCGACGCCATGCCAGCATCAGATCGCGCCAAACGATCCAGCGCAACATCGATAAGCTCGAAGGTGCGTTCACGTTGTGAGTTCGAGTCGTTTGGTCAGGCCTGCCGACAACTCCAGTTCCTGATGCGTTGCGACGATGGCAATGCCGCCGCCTGCCAGGTGGTTTTCAATCAAAGATCTAACAAGCGCAACAGCGCCTTTGTCCAATGAGGTCATGACCTCATCCAGCAACCAGAGCTTCGTGTTGCAAACCAGCAGCCGCGCGAGCGCAACTCTTCTTCGTTGACCTTCTGACAAGAGTCGTGCCGGAAGCAGTTCACGGCCGGCGAGGCCCAGTGTTTGCAGCGCTGAACGAGCGTGTTCCGGGCTGATTTCAATGCCGTTCAAGGCGTTTGAGATGCGCAGGTTCTCAACCGCGCTGAGCTCGTCTTTCACACCGTGACGATGGCCGAGGTACGTTACGGAAGTGAAATAATCCTCACCGAGCGAGCGAATGTTCGCACCTTGCCACTTGACCTGACCTTCAGCCGGTGCGAGAAGTCCACAAAGGATCCGAAGCAAACTGGTTTTGCCGCTGCCGTTTGGTCCGGTGAGCTGAACGAACGTTCCGGGAGACACTGCCAAATCGAGTCCGCTAAAAAGCCTGCGATCTCCACGCACGCATCCGAGCTTACTGATCTCTAATATTGTCGGTCATCCTCCGGCGTCATTGTGCCTCAAAAGTTGGAAGCCACAAAGAGGCGCACGCCAGTCGCATGAGAAAAAACTTTTGTGTGTCGCCGGTTACTATCCTCGTGGCTTCGCTGCAACGGGGCCGCTTGCTTTCAACCATTCATGCCATCCGCCCTGAAGAACTCGGACGCGCTTGAAGCCGCTCGACTGAAGAAGCTGCGCTGCCGCGATACTTGATTGATCGTTGGGGCAGGCGCAGTAGGTAACGATCTCGCGATCGCGTGGAAGATCTTTCAGCGGCGCAAAAAAGAGACGAGATTTCAGTTTTCTGAGCTTGAAGTGCAGCGCTCCCTTGATCGTAGACGTGCTGGCTGCATAACCCTCGGAACTGCGCACGTCGATTATCGTGACCGGTTGATTGGCGATTACTTTTGCCTTGAGCTCTTCGGCCGTGATCGTTTGGACAGCGGGAGTATTTGGGGGCGCGGTAGTTTGTCCCGTAACGGAAACGACGGCTAACAACAGAAGAGATACGAGTACGACCGGGAGTCTCATACTTGGTTTTACCTCATCGCGCGTGGCCGGTGGACCATGCGTGTCTGTGCCGTGTCGCCTTTGAATGTCTTCGGGTCGTACCAGGAATAGGTTGCCGCGGAAAAGTAAAGGTAACCCGGAGTTCCCTGCAACGTCTCTCCGATCAAATCACCCTGTGGTCGCGGCAACTTTCGCCCGCTGTTTTCGGTGACAAACTCTTTTCCACTCTGCACTCGCAAATCGCTTCCGACGACGTTTTTCAACAGAAACGTTTGCGTCGCTTCAGGATCACGCCAATCGTTTGTTCCGTAGCCATGAATAACCGCGAGCAACACTTCGTCTTTTTCGATCAGGAGACGTGATCTGCCGGTGTTGGTCGCACGTGGATCTCGCAACAGCCACGGTTGAAATTCTTCGTTCATCTGATCGAGTTTGCCGGGCGCGGCCTTGATGATCACGGCGATGTCCTGCGATGTGTCTCCATTGAAGTCGCCGGCGAGAAAGTTCGGATTGTAATTCGGATCGATTACCGCGACGTCCTTGAAGACTCGTTTGACCGCGTCCTGTACTTCAGCCGACTTCGTCGCCAGCACCGCCGGCAGTCGCACCGGCGTTGATTGTGCAACAGGCTGATAAGTCGGCGGCTGTTCCACTGAAACTTTTTTCGAAGTCGTGTTGTTGCAAGCTGAGACCAGAAACACAGTGAACAGTGAAACAGTCATAAGGCATGTTGTCTGTCTCATCGTTTGCACCTATTAAGGAATTTGTCCGAGGTGGCCGAAGCCCGCTGGAGGGTGGTACTCGAGCGAGCTTCGGGATGGTGCCTCGTCAATTCGGCTGCCGGAGAAGATCAAAGTGACAGCACGAATGCTATGAGATCCGCTCTCTGCGCCGCAGTCAAAGCATTGAAGTTATTTCTCGCTGCTGTGGCCTGACCGGCGTGAAGTTGGATCGCGTCAAACACGGTGATGTTCAGGCCCTCATGCATAAGCCTGTTGCGTGCGCGAATGCCCCAAAGCGGCGGCGTACGCATTTGATTAGCCGTCGACTGCCCTGCGTTTTGAACAATTCCATCCCCGGTACCGACATTATGCAGGGCGAAATCGCTGAAAGGATGGATTATCTTGTTGCCCAAAGCGGTCGGGACAGAAAATGCCCCACCGTTAATTACGGTTCCTGGAGGAGCCGTCACAAACGTGCGCGTGTGGCAAACTGCGCAACCGATTTGCGTGAACAACGGATCGCCACGCGTTGCCGCGGCTGGAATCGGTTGTTGACGGCGCGGTGCTCGTGTTGCGGCCATGAAATCGGCAAACGCAAGCACGTCGAGACCATCGTCTTCCGGATCCGGAACCGGATCAAAAGGCGACGGGAAGGTGACGTTGATAATTCCTTCAGCGGTGGTGGCCGGGTTCTCATGTGTTCCCGCATCGGGTGCACTGGAACTGCGCCCGCCAAAACCGTCGAACGGATTGGTGATGCCCATCTCGTTGAGATACGCATCGCCTGAGAATGAAACCAGGCTTGCGTGTTGTGCTTTCCAGCCAAAGCGACCGATACGCAGGGTGTTGTTGGCTTCGGTTACGGGAACCTGGGTTAGAGTTCCGCGTTGGGCCAACGGTTGAGCCGCCACGTTATTCTGGAGCGCGGTGTTGGAAAGACATTCTACAAATCCATCGCCCAGGGTGCTCAAAGTGATGCGAAAAGCTTTCACTGTTTCAGCAGTCGTGATGTGCTCGACGATGTCTGAATCCGTCGCGCGAGCATGAATCAACTGCCCGCCAGGTGCGTCGATGAATTGGCCGTTGGTAATGTGACCGGCTCTGAATTCCATCTGCTGGCCGAATGCTCCGGTGTCAACCGACTGGTGACATTCCACGCATCCGACGTCGTTATAAGTGGGTCCAAGCCCATCTTCGATTGTTTCGCGCTCAGAGAATATGAACTTGTTGTCTTCAAATCTTCCGTTGCCGCGAGCGGTGGGCGGTTCGGGTTCGTTTACGCACTCGTCAATGGGCACGCCCTTCACGCCGAAACCGTTGAACAAGTCGTCGGTCTTGGCGTCCATGTCGGTGGTCAATGCCTCGGTTGCAGTTTGACCTTCGACCGGTTGGGGTGAACTCAAGGGTAAGAAGAGGGCGACTGCAAACAAAATCAAGGCTAGGATAGGCAAAACTTTCCTCATGCTGACCTCCTGCGAGCTACAAACGGGTTGCGACACAAAACTCTCAGCTTACCCGCCGGCAAACTGCGGTGTTTTGTCCTAAGTTGGAACCCTGCTTGACCTGAAGTTAAAGAGGCAGCTCGGGCCGTGGGGGGTGACCAAAGTTATGAGTCCTCTCACGAAGAAGAAGCCAAGGCTCGGCCCTGGTTGTGAGAGAGAGGGCAAAGACAAAAAGTCCTTGCTCGAATAGAAATCAATTTTGCTGGGCGACTTTAAGTTGGGAGTGGCGGCACTCTATTCCCGTTCAGGGGCAATGTCAAGAAAATTATCGCCGCGGATTTCACAGACTCAGCAGATCAGGTAATCTGTCTAACCCGTGGATAAACAGAAACATAAAACTTACCCGTTTACAGCTATCGTGGGACAGGAAGAGATGAAGCTGGCGCTGATTCTCAACGTCGTCGATCCGCTGATTGGCGGCGTCTTGATCATGGGCCACAGGGGAACTGGAAAGTCCACGGCGGTGCGAGCACTCGCCGACCTGCTGCCGGAAATTCGCGTCGTCGAAGGTTGTCCTTACAGCTGCGATCCGGACGACAAGCGAAATCTGTGCGACCAGTGCCGCGAGCGCGCGAAGTTGAGCGCTAAACAGTCGGCGGTGCCGGTTGTCGAATTGCCTTTAGGCGCAACGGAAGATCGAGTCTGCGGCACGATCGATATCGAACGAGCTCTTAAAGCCGGAAGAAAAGCATTTGATCCGGGGTTACTCGCGCGTGCAAATCGCGGCTTTCTTTATATAGACGAAGTTAACCTGCTCGAGGATCACCTCGTCGATTTGTTGCTCGACGTCGCCGTCACCGGAATTAACAAAGTCGAGCGTGAAGGAATTTCGGTTGAGCATCCGGCGAGTTTTGTCCTGATTGGGTCGGGTAATCCGGAGGAAGGAGAGCTTCGGCCACAACTTTTGGATCGATTTGGACTGCACGCGGAAGTCAAAACTGAAAACTATCTCCAGAATCGTGTCGACATCGTCGAACGGCGTGAACGTTACGATCGCGATCGCGAAGTGTTCTGCGAATCGTTTGCGGGGGATCAGGATCAACTGCGCAAACGGATCACGCGTGCGCGTGCGGCGCTCGGCAAAATCGAAGTGACACGTCCGCTCCTGGAAAAGATCGCGCAACTCTGCGCAGATCTCAAGGTCGACGGCCATCGTGGTGAATTGACGATCATGCGTGCCGCGCGTGCTGTGGCCGCGTTTGAGGGCCGTCGCGCAGTCACCGATGATCACGTGAAAAAGGTTTCGGCAATGTCACTGCGACACAGGCTTCGCCGCGACGCGCTTGACGAGACGGCGACAAGTGAACAGATCGAGCAGGCAGTTGACGAAGTATTTCCCAGCGCGCCGCCGCCGCCCGCGCCTTCGAGTGGAGGTGGTGGCGGAGATCTTCAAAAGCAGGACGGACCAGGCAAGGGGAACAAACAAGCGCCGAGGCAGCGTGCATCTGCTACGGGAAGTAGTTCGAGGCCAAATACGGCCGATGTTCTGTCACCCCCCGCGGTTGAAAAGAAATCCGGCGAAGTTCGACTTGACGAACACCTGCGAACAACAGATCGCAAAGATACTTCACGTTCGTTGAGCCGCCGCACGCAGGGAGCAAAGGCCGCCATGGTCCAACGACGCGGCAGATACAGCCGCGCCGTTACGTTCAGAAGCCCAGGTGCGCGGATCGCCCTTGATGCGACCTTGCGCGCGCTCGTGGGACTCAAGCCGGGGCACGAATCGTTAACGCCGGTCCGTTCGGAGGCATTGCGTTACAAGCTGCTCAAACACAAACAGGGAACACTCTTTGTTTTCGCCATCGACGCGTCCGGCAGCATGGCGGCGAATCGAATTGCCAGAGCGAAGAGCACGATTTTGAAGCTGCTCAGGAAGTCGTACCTGAATCGAGATAGTGTCGCAATCGTCTCGTTTCATGGGACAACGGCAAACGTTGACCTGCCGCCCTCGCGAAGCATTCTGCGCGCGCGGCGCGTGCTCGACTCGTTGAGAATGGGCGGCAGCACGCCACTCGGTTTGGGATTAGTGACGACGATCGAATTGCTGGAGCTCGTGGGAAATAAGTTTGGCGAAACGGTTGTGCTGTTGTTTACGGATGGGCGTTCGAATGTTCCACTCAGGCGCGGCGGACTGAATCTGCGCGCATTCCGGCAAGTAAAAATCGAGTCAGAAATTCGCGAGCTCACCGTCGCGTTGAGCCGAACGAGGACGCGCGTCGTAGTAGTTGATACGCAAAAAGAGTTTGAGTCGAGTGAAGAGACGCGGCGTCTGGCGGGAATCCTGCGCGCGCAGTTTGTGAAGATAGGTTGAGCCACGAAAAGCAAAAACAAGCAGAAATAGAGCGCGACGCGAAAGTGTTCGCGCTTTATGAGCAATTGCTGGAGATCGAGCAGCGATTGATCCCCACGGGTCTGCACGTTTTTGGTCGTCCTTCGGCGGCTGGGGAAAAGACTGATTTGCTCAAGATGATTGCGTCGTTTGATCGGCCCGAAGCGGGCGTCAGCGCACTTCCGGAAGCGATCATCGACGAGGCCATTCGCGAGTTCGTCACATCAGGGACAGACGCCGCGGTCCAACTTCTGTACAGAAGGCAGGCGTCGATCCGGAAGCCGCCCGTCCTGTTTTCTCTTTACTCCAAACAGTCTCGACGAAGCTCGAAACAAACAATGAGATCGATTCGCTCGTGCGCGCGCTGCGTGGCGAGTTTATCGAACCTGGACCAGGGGCGGACATCGTTCAAAACCCTGACATCCTGCCGACCGGAAGAAATACCCACGCGATCAATCCCTACAGCGTGCCTTCCGCCGCGGCCTTCGCGCGGAGTGAAGTCGTGGCGAACGCCCTCCTCGAACGCTATCAAAAAGAGAACGGCCGTTATCCCGAGGCGATGGCGCTCGTGCTGTGGGGGCTGGACAACATCAAGACCCAGGGTGAAGGTGTGGCCCAGGCACTCTGGTTACTCGGCACGCGACCGGTGCGTGACGCCTTGAATCGCACTACAAGTGTCGAAGCCATTCCGCTCGACCAACTCGGCCGCCCTCGTATCGACGTGGTGATGACGGTCTCGGGCATCTTTCGCGATCTGTTTAGTCCAACCGTGCAATTACTCGACAAGGCAGTTCGTCTCGTGGCCCAACTCGACGAGCCTCTCGAGTCAAACTACGTTCGCAAGCACGTCATGCAGCAGGTACAGCAGGAACATTGTGATCTGGACGATGCCGCCGTTCGCGTTTTCTCAAATGCGCCGGGAAACTACGGCACAAACGTGAATTTCATGGTGATGGATTCGCAGTGGGAACGCGAAGAGACGCTCGGCGATCTTTTTGTGACGCGCAAGTGTTTCGCTTACGGGCGCGATTCGAAGGGACGTGCGATCGAGGGCAGGGAAGCGCGCGTGGCGATGGACCGCGCGCTCGCGCGTGTCGAAGCGACTTACCAGAACATCGACACGTTTGAAATCGGATTGACGGACGTGGACCACTACTTCGAGTATCTGGGAGGAGTTTCAAAAGCAGTCGAGAAGCGCGCCCAGGCACGGCCCGCGATTTACCTTTCAGACAGCCTTTCACGTGAGGTCAAGATCCGATCGCTCGAAGAGACCGTGCGTTTGGAGACGCGTGCGAAGACGCTGAATCCGAAGTGGTACGAAGGAATGCTGAAGCACGGTTTTCGCGGCGTGGCGGAGATCGAGAACCACGTGTCGAATACGTTTGGCTGGAGCGCGACGGCGGATGCGGTCGACGATTGGATTTACTCGGAAGTCGCGAACACTTTTTTGTTTGACGAGTCGATGCTCGATCGGCTCCGTGAGTTGAATCCACATTCGGCGCATTCACTTGTCCAGCGTCTGCTGGAAGCCAACGGGCGCGGATACTGGGACACGGATGAAAGCGTCCTCGAAAAACTGCGCGACATCAGCCGCAGTCTCGAAGATCAACTGGAGGGTGTTGCTTGAATATTACCGTCCTGTACGTGGGATCGAGTTTGCTTGCGCCGCTGAAAAATGCGGAGCGAGAGATTAATCGTGCGCACAAACTAGGCTTGCGTGTGGCGGCCTACAATTTTGGCTCGCCCCTCAGCGATGCGGAGTGGCGTGAAGTCGAGGAAGACCTGCGGGCAGCAAATGTCGTCTTCGTCATTCACGTGATGGATGGTGAGAACGCGTCGCGTTTGGTCCATGCACTGGAAGAGTTAAAGGATCAACATGAAGCCGTAGTCGTCATCAACTGCATGCCGGAGCTGATGAGACGCACGCGCATGGGTCGCCTCGATGTCGGAGCGCTCGCTGGAAAACGAAAGAGCGGCAAGGGGAAGGGTTTGCTGACGTCGGTAGGTTCATGGGTTGGCACTCAGGCTAAACGAGGCAAGTCGAGTCATGGACACGCTCAATATCTACGACTCATCGATCGCCTGCCGGGCATTCTGAAGTTTGTGCCTACCGCAGGGGCTTTAACGGATGCGAAGCACTATCTGTATCTGTTCTGTTACTTCCTCCAGCCGACGCCCGCGAATATTCAGTCGATGCTGCTTTATGCGCTTGTGCATTACGTTCGCGATAAACGCGTGCGCGGGATTCGTGTTCCCAGGCCCGAGCAGATGCCGTCGGTGGCAATCTATCATCCGGCGGCGCCGGCGTTGTTTCAGTCGTTTGCGGACTATCGGAAGTGGTATCTGAAGACGAGGAAACGTTCGCTCGATCCGGCAACGACGATCGGGTTGTTGTTGATGCGTCCGCAGGTCGTCAGTAAAACAACAAAACATTACGACGCGCTCGTCGAGGCAATCGAAGCAGAAGGACTCGGAGTGATTCCCGCGATCGCAACGCTTATGGACAACCGTGAAGCGGTGTCGAAGTTTTTCGTAGAGACTGGCAAGCCGCGCGTCAGCCAGATCGTCTCGTTGACGGGCTTCAGCTTCGTTGGTGGGCCGGCGATGAATGACAGCGTTGCTGCCTCGCGATTTTTGCGCGATCTGAATCTTCCGTACCGTTCGGCGGTGAGTCTCGACACGCAAACGATCGAAGCATGGGACGATTCGCAAACCGGACTGAATCCGATTCAGGCGGGCATGCAGATCGCGATACCAGAGATTGACGGCGCCACTGAACCTTTCATCTATGGAGGCATTCCCGCACGTGGGCAGGAACCGGTTGCTCTCGAGGATCGTTGCGTGAGGTTCGCACGCCGCCTCCGTCGCTGGAACAATTTGCGCACGGCTGCTCGCGAAAACGTCAAACTCGCGATCGTGCTGTTTTGTTTTCCGCCTAATAAAGGGAATATCGGAACAGCGGCGGACCTTGACGTCTTTCCGGGCGTATTTGACGTTTTGAAGAGACTTCGCGACGAAGGTTACCGGGTGGAGCTTCCTGAGTCTGCCGAGGATTTAAGAGGACGTTTGCTTGGCGGCAACTCTGAAACTTTCGGCGCCGCTGCGAACGTCGCGTACCGCATGAACGTGCAGGAATACCGGCGTCTGTGTCCTTATGTTAGAGAAGTCGAGAACGACTGGGGTGCCGCGCCGGGATCGATAAACTCCTTTGGCGGAGATCTCACGATCCAGGGACTAAATCTCGGCAATGTTTTTATCGGGGTGCAACCGACATTTGGTTTTGAAGGTGATCCGATGCGTCTGATGATGGCTCGGAGTGGATCACCGCATCACGGTTTCATGGCGTTTTACTCGTATCTCTCGAAGGTCCTGAATGTCGACGGGGTCATTCATTTTGGCACGCATGGCGCGCTGGAGTTTATGCCGGGTAAACAGATTGGACTCTCGGGAGCGTGTTGGCCCGATCGCTTGATCGACGAGCTGCCGAACTTCTACGTTTACAGTGTGAACAATCCGTCTGAGGGGTCGATAGCGAAGCGCCGCTCATATGCTGAGCTGATTTCCTATCTCACGCCGCCGATTGAAAACGCGGGCCTTTATCGCGAACTTGCGGGCCTCAAAGATCTGGTGATGGCCTATCGCCAGTCAGCGAGCGACGCCGAGCGCGCGCAACTCTTTGCCTCGATCCAAACCCTCACCCGCGACGCCCACTTGGAAGTCTAGCCACAAAAAGGCACATAATCACAAAAGAGAGATTGGCTTAACGCAGATAGCGTTTGCTAATTTCAGCACAATCGGGCACACAATCCACAAAGGATTTTTCTTAGTAATGCCTCTGAATACGGCCCCCGTTTTTAACGCTGAAAGCGTTTGCTAATTTCAGCCACACTCGGGCACACAATCCACAAAGGGTTTTTCTTAACGCTGAAAGCGTTTGCTAATTTCAGCCCAGGGTTGCTTCAACCCTGGGTGTAATCGTGAAACCAGGGCTTTAACCCTGAAAGGGTTACCCGCCTGTTAATCCCAAACGTAACGTTCATCGTAATCAACGCCATACGCCTTTAGAAAAGCCCGATACTCGTCCTGAAAGGTCATACGTCTGTGATGCTCTTCCTGATTCTCGATGTACCGGATAACCTCCGCAAGATTTGATTGACTTACCGAGAACGCGGCGTAGCCGCCTTGCCAATAAAACTTCGACATCTTCTGTGAGGTTCCCGCAATCCAGCCGCACGAGGTTCTTTTGATTTCTTTGACCACACTCGCTATCGACAACGTTCTTGAGAGCGCTAATAGAGCATGGGTGTGATCTTCGACGCCTCCGACGATGAGTGTTTCACAACCCTGGTGCCGGAGCATTTCCGCGAGGTACGCGTGACTCTCACTGCGTAAGTCTTTGTCAGTTAAAAACGGGAAACGGTTTTTTGTTGAGAAGATGAGGTGCGTCCAAAGACGCGCAAGAGATTGAGCCATGTGAGGTGGCCTCCTATCAATATTAACCCTTTCAGGGTTGGAGGATTGTAGCATTGTTATCCCAGGGTTGAAGCAACCCTGGGCTGAAATTAGCAAACGCTTTCAGCGTTAAGAAAAAATCCTTTGTGGATTGTGTACCCGATTGTGGCTGAAATTAGCAAGCGCTTTCAGCGTTAGGAAAAATCCTTTGTGGATTGTGTGCCCGATTGTGGCTGAAATAGCAAAACGCTTTCAGCGTTAGGAAAACCTGGGGTGACTTATGTGCCTTTTTGTGGCTGAACTTTCTGGCGGAAGGCGGCGGGATCAAGGCGGTGGCGAAACGCCTCTATGCCGTCGATCGTCACAACGGGTATGTCGTACCTGTATCTGGCGAGCAGTGCCTCGTCCGATTCGATGTTCACCTCTTCGAGCGTGAAGCTCTCGGAGCAGCCGGCGTTCTCAATCGCGGTCTTCGCCTCGTCGCAGAGGTGGCACCCCGGACGCGAGTAGATGATGACGTGAGCTTTCCCCATGTAGCCTTTCCTTAATAACTTCTTGCCAGAGAATCGGGAAATTAGGTATAAATAGCGCCGCCGACCATATCATATATATTTTTTTGAGTGTTTAGGGTGCGGCGCTCTTCATGTTTAAGCTAAAAACTCGTTTTACTGCTCAGAGAGTAATCCCTGTTCGACGGGGAGTTGTATAGTCGGCTCTCTGTTAGTAAAGTCGTAGTGTACCCACGGAAGTTCGCAACACCGCAATCGGATTTGAAGCGACGGAGGTTTGGACTTGGATAGTCAGGCCGATCAATTGTCCGCCCCGAGTGCAGGCGCCCCGGCTGTAAGCACACCGCCGCGGGCTGCCGTTCCGGCTAAGCCGTCGGCTCCAGCCGCGGCCGTGGAGGCGAGTTCAGACCCTCCTGTAAACAAGATGCGCCGGCGCATCGTCTGGGCGACAGTTGCAGGTTCCTTAATTACTTTCTTTCTAATGTTCGTGCGGTTCTTTCTGCCGCGCTCGATATTGGAGCCGTCACCGCTTTTCAGAATCGGCTCACCAAATGACTACGCGCTGGGTGTCGATACCAAGTGGCAGCAGCAATATCGCATCTGGGTGACGCGCACGTCCGATCGCCTGTTTGTAATCTATGCCGTATGCACTCATCTCGGCTGCACGCCCGACTGGAAAGCCAGTGAAAACAAGTTCAAATGTCCCTGTCACGGCAGCGGTTACGACAGCGAGGGCATAAATTTCGAAGGCCCGGCCCCGCGACCTATGGATCGCGCGAAAGTTGAACTCGACGCCGAAGGCCAGATCGTGGTCGATATCGGCACTCTCTACGCCTGGCCAAAAGGCGAGCCGACTGAATTTGACGATGACGGGGCTTTTATCCGGGTGTGAGGAACAGCAGTGGCAGATACTCCTGATCCAAAAGAGACAAAACAATTAACCACGGGCGAAGAAGGTCGTAAAAACCTTCTCGACAAGGTCAAAGAGGGCACCAGCGCTCTGAAAGACCGTGCTGTCGAAGAGGCCAAAGAATACAAAGATCCCCAGGACACGCAGCTCTGGAAGTCGATCTTTCGCGTTTCTCACGATCGGTCCGACCCGCGCAACCGCTCGCTCGCGATTCTTTCAAACGTCTTTTTGCATCTTCATCCGGCGAAGATCAATCGCGATGCGGTCCGTTACCCGTTCACCTGGGGTATGGGCGGCATCACGTTCTATCTTTTTATCGTGCTTACATTTACGGGTGTGTTGTTAATGTTTTACTATCACCCGACTAAAGCCGACGCCTTCCGCGATATTCTCTATCTCGAACACGACGTCCCATTTGGAAAACTCCTGCGGAACATGCACCGTTGGGCGGCCCACCTGATGGTGATCACTACCTGGTTGCACATGTTTCGTGTGGTGCTGACGGGGTCTTACAAACGGCCACGCGAGTTTAACTGGTGTGTCGGCGTCGTGCTGCTCGTGCTTACTCTGCTCCTGTCCTTTACGGGATACCTGCTCCCGGACGATCAGCTTGGGTTCTGGGCGGTGACCGTGGGAACAAACATGGCGCGCGCGACTCCGATGCTTGGTCACGACGGTCCCTTCGGGCCTCAGTTGGGAATGACGGCATACAACGATGTGCGTTTCGGATTGCTCGGCGGTTCAATTGTAGATGCGAATGCTTTGCTGCGTTCTTACATCTGGCACTGCATAGGCATTCCTCTCGTGGCGTCAATTTTCATGGCTGTGCATTTCTGGCGTATCCGAAAAGACGGCGGTATCTCGGGTCCTGCGCCGGTGGTGCTCGAGTCTGAGATGAAGGCTGTAGCGAAGAAGAAATAGCCGATGAAACGATTCGTCAACAAGTGGACAATCTGGGGAGCGCTGCTGTTGATTGCAGCGGTGTGGGCATTCTTTGTTAAAGACTGGCACCAGCTCTGGGTGATCTCGTCCGCGCCTGACAACGTGCCGATCGTTGCGATGCTTTTCCTCGTGCCGTTCTTTACCTGGCTCGGTATCAAGCAGGCGGTCGCAAACGATCGACTCGTCGAACAACTGGAAGCGGATCCGAAGCTGGCGAAAACGCATCACCGCAAGGTTGAGCCGTGGCGGCCGGGTTGGGCACGTGAGGTTCACGTCTGGCCTTACCTTGTACGCGTCGAGTTTCTGGCGACGGTGATCGTGACGGTCGTTCTTTTCGTCTGGTCGATCACGCTCAATGCGCCGCTTGAAGAACCCGCCAATCCGAACCTGACGATGAATCCTTCGAAGGCGCCGTGGTACTTCCTCGGTCTTCAGGAGATGCTTGTCTATTTTGATCCGTGGATCGCCGGCGTCGTCATGCCGTCGATCATCATGGTCGGGTTGATGGTCTTCCCATACGTCGATTCAAATCCGCTCGGAAACGGTTATTACACGCTCAGGCAACGTCGCTTCGCGCTGTGGATGTTTGGCGCCGGTTTCCTGCAGTGGATCGTTTTGATCGTGATCGGGACGTTTATTCGTGGGCCGGGCTGGATCTGGTTCTGGCCGGGACAAACATGGGATCACAACGCGGTCGTGTTTGATAAAAACGTAGACCTGCACGACATGATCGCCACCAGTTCGATCGGCAAGACGCTGGGGCTCGGATTTCTGGCGCAGAACCCCGGTAAGTTTATTTTCGGGTTGATAGTAGTCACCGGATTCTTCATCGTTGGCGCGCTCTTGTTCCACTGGCTGATGACAGTCGATTTCGGGCGGCTCTCTTTACGGCCTTTGCGCCTGTTTCCGCAAAAGGAATTCGAAAAGAAGCTGCTGGCGCGAACAAGTCTGCTGCAATACGTGACGTTCCAGTTTTTCGCGATCAGCGTTTTGCTGGCGATGCCGGTGAAACTGTTTTTGCGGCTCGTGTTTACGATCAAGTATGTGTGGGTGACTCCCTGGTTCAATATATGAGTAAGGTGGAGGAACGATCATAGTGGCTGATTCTCCAGGGCCTGGCGAATCGTTGGTCAAGAAGGATCCGGACGTACCTGCCGAGGATCCGATCGTCAGTCGCTCCACCAGCGGCTGGATGCTGATCAGCGCCTTGCTGATGACAATCTCGATTGCGTGGGCGCTCTATGACGAAGCGTTTGGGCAGCGTCCGTGGAAGGGAATGCAGCGGGAGTTTGTTACCCGCTATACGCGCTACCTCGACAGCATAAAAGCCAACGCCGGAAAGAGTGAGAGCGAGATCAAGGAGAGCGCGGAATATCAGCAGCTCGACGCCGAAGCGAAAGCTGCGCGCGAGGAGATTACGACGCAGGAAAAAGAGATCGACGCGAATGTCGCGGTGGTCCAAAAGAAGCTGGACGCGATCACCGAGCCTTTCCAGAACCAGCGCGGTCACCTCACGGTCATCAACTACAACATAGAAACCGCAAACGGCTCGGCCAAAGAGAAATATCGCAGGCAAGCGGAAGAGAAGCGCCAGGAGGAAGTCGAAGTCGACCTTCCTACCGACGACGGCAAGTCGGTCGAGGAGAAGCGCTTCAAATACGCGCGAGCTTGAAAAACTTTACGACGACCTGCGCGAGGAAAAAGCACGACAACTCGGCGGAGAAGGCCAGAGCTGCTCAAGCGCCCCACTGAACTCGCGAAGAAGCGTGACGATTACCTTCGGAATCAACTGATCGGTTTGGGTCCGGCTGCAAATCGAGGGACTGAAAAACAAGACCGCCAATTACGATTATTCAATTCTCGGACATCAGATTAGCGTCGGCGCTTACGACATCGTCGATCGCTGCGAAGTTTGTCATGCCGGAATCCGCGAGCCGCTCGATATCAAGGCATCCGACATGGCGCCCGATGGACCAGGCAAAGAGCCTGACGAGATGGCCCGGGCTTTTGTCAGCCACCCGAACCGCGAAGTGTTCCAGGTTCATAGTCCTGAAAAGTTTGGCTGCGCGAGTTGTCACTGGGGTAACGGTCGCGCTACCACGAACGACACCAAGGGGCATGGCCGTCACCGTTTCTGGCTGTGGCCCATGTTTGAGAAAGAGAACACGGAAGCCGGTTGCCAGCAGTGTCATGCGCGCGATCGCGTAACGCAGGGCGCGGAAACGCTGAACCTCGGCCGCGACCTCTTCGCCGAGCGTGGCTGCATGGGTTGCCATCGTTACGAAGGTTTTGATCGCGAGACAGATCTGCTGGCGGGCACGCGTCAAAGCATCGGCCAGCTCCAGGATCAGATCATCGCGAACGAAAAACAGATCCGCGCGGACACGGCCAGCTCCGCAACTGTCGAAGACGAGAAGACGTCAAAAAGCTTTTGGCCCACGCCGAGAGCCTGCGTGTAACAAACAGTCTGTTGGCAGCACGCATCGACCAGATGAACCTCCAGGCAAAGTACCTGATGCAGGATCAGAAGAAGGTTGGACCAAACCTCAAAGACGTTCGCGTCAAGCTGCGCAAGGAGTGGGTGCCGGTCTGGCTGGAAGATCCGCAGGGATTCCGTCCGGGAACGAAGATGCCGACCTTCTGGCGCTTCTCGAAGGCCCACGAAGGCGCGCGCGTCAACATGCGCGACAAGGACGGCGCGGATCAGATCCAGGCGATCTCCGCCTTTCTCTGGCAGGAAAGCGTCGATTCAAAACTACCCACGCAACAACAAGGCGACGGCGCAAGGTAAACAGCTATTCGAGAATCGCGGCTGTCTTGCATGTCATTCGACCGGAGAAGGCGACAACAGGGTGGGCGGACATTTCGCCGCGAACCTGCAGCGAGTCGGCGAAAAAGCAAACTTCGACTTACATCGTGCGCTGGATCTACAACCCGCGCGATCGTGTAGCGCCTTACTGTCCGAAAGAGAAACGCGATCTCACTGCCGAAGATTATTCGAAGAAGGGACTTGCCGTTTGTCTTCGATACTGAACTGCATTCGCGTTGCCCGAATGATGGCGCTGAGTTGCAGGTTCAGAACATGACGGTGATGCCTAATTTCCGTCTCTCGGAACAGGATGCGCGCGACATCGCGACTTATCTCTTCTCACTCTCTTCGCCGCCGAGTTACGCGGCCGCGGCCTACATGGACGACGCAAATCTGAAAGAGAAAGGACGCGTGCTCGTCAAGCAGTACGGGTGCGCCGGCTGTCACGAGATCAAGGGTTTTGAAGACGAGCAGCGAATCGGTAAAGAGTTGACTGTCGAAGGCGCAACTCCGATCGAGCGTTTGGACTTCGCGCTGCAAACGCATCATGCCGAAGACGGAGAAGATCCGTTAGATCTCCGGCCCGAACAGAAAGAACATAAGAGCTGGTACAACCACAAAGGCTTCTTTGAGCGCAAGATCACCGAGCCGTCGATCTACGACGAAGGCAAAGAAAAGGATCCTAAAGATCGCCTGAAGATGCCGCGGCCATACCTGACTGACCGAATGGCGAACGGCGCTGACGACTTTCCTGCTCGGCAGTGTCGGACAGGAAGGCGCGAACGTTCCGTCCACGCTTTTCTACACTCCGCAGGATCAGCGTCGTCAGGATATTCAAAACGGCTGGTGGGTGATCAAGAAGTACAACTGCATGGGTTGTCATGAGATTCAGGTGGGACAACGTTCGGTCGTGCAGGATTTGCCGTTCTACCAGACTCCGGAAGGAAAGGATCTGCTGCCGCCCCGTTTGACGAGTGAGGGCGCGCGTGTCGATCCGTCGTGGCTGCTGACGTTTCTTACACGATCCTTCGATGAGTGGTGAGAAGACTCCGGCAGCAGGCGCAGCAACTCAATGCGCTCGCCGCGCCGAGTCCGCGACCGTCCACAACCTTCCAGGATCACCACAGGCTCAGGCCGCTGCTGCTGCAAACGGGCAGAGCTGCGGTTACATCCGCAACCGGGACTGGACCGGAATGGCGTTCGTCCGTATCTGAACTTCCGGATGCCGACGTTCAATTTTTCGCCCAACGAGTTGCAGGTTCTGGTGCGATTCTTCATGGCGATGTCGGGCCAGCAGGATCCATATATCAAGGAGCCGATGCAGCCGTTGACGCCGCAGGAGCGGACTGATTGCGCGGGAGATGTTTACTTCGGGAACGCCTTGTTTGAAGTGTCACATCACGGGCGATCCGGCGCGCGACGCTAAAGCGATTGCGCCAAACTTCCTGTTGGCGGGCGAACGACTGAAACCCGATTGGACGTTCCGTTGGCTTCTGGATCCGGCGCAGATTAGTCCCGGCACCGCGATGCCGAGCGGGCTGTTCCGGCAGGAAGACGATCGCTGGGTAGTAAACCTGGCCGACACCGCCTTCGACCGCCGAGGGATTATCAGGACGATCATGCGCGTTTGCTGGTTCGTTACATGTTTCTGTTGAGTCCGGACGAGCAGCGCGCGTTGTTGGCCGCAGGTCCCGGCTACGACCGCGGCGCCCACGACGCAACAACGCAGCATCACGCGCGTCCGAAACGAAAGAGAAGCGATTGCATCACCGGCGCAATCGCGAACGCGCGGCTCTGGGATCGCACGCCGCGCGCGCGTTGAAGACATGTCGTGATCTGGCGAATTGATCTGTAGGTCTGGTTCACATCACGACGACTGACTCAATGAGTAAGCGGATCATGTCCGGACGCTGGGCGCGTTACGCTATTGGCGTGGCTTCCGTGCTAAAGTTAATGCGCAAGTTATCTTAGTTTGGAGGAATTCATCATGAATAAGCAGACAAAAGTCTGGCTTGTGTTAGCGATTGCACTGTCTCTGTTAGCTCTTGGTTCGGCGTGCAACAGTGGCGGCGACAAGACTACCGACACGCAACGACAACGGCGGACTGCTGATGCCACAGCAACGGCCTTACAGCGGCCCGACCGGTACAGTCACTGGAGTAATCAGTTTCAACGGCACACCGCCGGCGCCGAAGAAGATCGACACTTCAGCCGATCCGGTCTGCGGTCAGAAAAATCCTAATCTCATCAACCGACGACACGGTCGTAAAAGACGGCAAGCTCGCCAACGTCTTTGTCTACGTCAAAGAGGGAACTGTCGAAGGCGGCAAAAAAGTTGCCGACTACACGTGGGCTGCACCGACAACGGCAGTCCAGCTTGATCAGAACGGTTGCCACTATAAACCGCACGTGATGGGCGTGCATGGTCAATCAGAAGATCAGCATCACCAACAGCGACGCGACACAGCACAACATCCACCCGACACCAAAGCTCAATCCGGAATGGAACCAGACACAGGCAGTCGGCCAGGGTCCGATCGAGAAGAGCTTTGCGCGTCGCTGAAGTGCTCATTCCGGTTAAATGCAATCAGCATCCGTGGATGAAAGCTTATGTCGGCGTGATGAGAACATCCACTCTTCGCCGTCAGCGGTGAAGACGGCGCGTTCGAAATCAAGGGCGTTCCGCCGGGCACTTACACCGTCGTTGCCTGGAGAGAGGGCGGCGCCAACGGAACAGAGAAGACGATGCAGGTAACGGTGCCTGCAAACGGAACCGCGAAGGCTGACTTCGCTTTCGGTGAGGCGAGCGGCAACTACTTCCGCCAAGCCTTCGCTGCAAATGATGCCGGCCATCGAATTTCCGATGCTGCAGCAGAAAGTAATTCACTTTGATTGCCAATTGCCAATTGCCGATTGCCGATTTCAAAAGAATTGGCAAAAGACAATCGGCAATTGGCAATCGGCAATTGGCAATGAGCAAGGGTCTTAATCGATTCGCCATTCTCGTCGCTTGCGCGACGTTTTTCTTAATTATCGCCGGTGCGCTGGTTACAAGTAACGACGCAGGATTGGCGACGCCTGACTGGCCGCTTTCAAACGGCCAGTTTTTTCCGAAGATGGTCGGTAACCTGTTTTGGGAACACGGTCACCGCATGGTTGCCACGACTGTCGGCCTGTTGACAATCGGGCTTGCCATTTACATTCGTTTGAAAGAAAGACGACAGTGGGTTTGGAAGCTCGGGGTGTTTGCCCTCGTTCGGCGTGATCGCGCAGGGATTGCTCGGTGGATTGACAGTTAAGCTCATGTTGCCGCTCGCAGTTTCGACCGCGCATGCCACGCTCGCGCAACTCTTCTTTTGCACCACGGTCAGCCTGGCTGTCTTTACTTCGAGAAGCTGGATGGAGGCGCGACCGCTGCCGAAGAGAAAGGAACGTTTGCCGCTTCGTTACCTGTGCACGGCGGCACTAGCGACGATCTTTCTGCAATTAATTCTGGGCGCCACGTTGCGACATTCAGCCACGTGGGATAAGCATCTGCCGACGGAATTGATCCTGGCGCACATCGGTGGCGCCCTGGCGGTGACATTGGCTTTGGGAAGTGCCGCGCTGACAACTGTTGAGACGTTATAAAGATGAACGTTTTCTGACGCGGCCCGCGATGGTGGCGCTTTCGCTTTTGTTGGTGCAGTTGTTTCTGGGTATTGCGGCGTACTTGACGCGTCTGGCTTCGCCAAACGATCCGCAACCACTAAATCCGATGATCGCGATCACTGTTGCTCACGTAGCCTGTGGCGCGCTCGTATTTGTCACCACGATCGTTTTGACGTTAAGAACGTTTCGAGTTTTGCCGGCTGCGAGCGATCGTTCGAGCTGGTCTAGCAGCCTGAGACCTAACAGGAGTCATAGGTTACTAATGGAAGAGTTTGCAATAGATTTGCGCAGTTCAGCGGTCGCGGTCGTCGAGCGAACGCGTTTGTCGTTCCGCGAAAGAGTGGCGGCGTATGTTGAACTGACGAAACCACGGATCACTTTTCTGATCGTGCTGACGTCGGCGGCCGGTTTCGCGCTTGCTTCGCAAGGCGCTGTCGACTATGTCGCGACTGTCTTCGAGCGCTCCTCGGAATCGCACTCTTGTCTTCCGGAATCGCAACGCTCAACCAGTATGCTGAGCGCGATCTCGACGGCTTGATGCGACGCACCGCGAACAGGCCTTTACCCTCCGGCAAGCTTGCGCCATGGGAAGCGCTCGCATTCGGCGCCGGCATCACGATACTCGCCGAGATTTACCTGCTGTTCTCGTCAATCCGTTGAGTGCCTTGCTCGGACTGACGGTTATCGCAGGTTATCTTTTCGCTTACACGCCGCTCAAAACGCGCACGACTTTGTCGACGCTTGTCGGTGCGTTTCCCGGCGCAGTGCCTCCGTTGATCGGATGGACTGCCGCGCGCGGCTCGATCAGTCTCGAAGGCTGGGTACTATTTGCGATTCTTTTTCTCTGGCAGTTCCCACACTTTCTGGCAATCGCGTGGATGTATCGCGAAGACTACAGCCGCGCAGGCATTCTGATGCTGCCGGTCGTCGAGCCTGACGGCCGCGTGACTGCGCAACAGATCGTCGTCTACACACTGATGTTGTTGCCCGTGAGTTTGCTGCCGACAGTGATGGGAATGTCAGGAAATGTTTACTTCGTGGGGGCCATCGTGCTCGGACTGCTTTTTCTCTACAGCAGTCTTCGTGCGGCATTCTCGATGTCACGGCAACAAGCACGGCGTTTGTTGCTGGCATCAGTGATCTACTTGCCGCTTCTGTTTATCTTGATGGTTTTGAATAAGTGAGTCTCGGAAGCCGTGATCTACGAGCGTATCCCAACCAACAAAAGGAGATGTAACCGATGGGACGAGCTCTTGCGGTTATTATCTGGATTCTGACGCTGCTGTCAGTGCTTCTATTTGTCAGCGGAAAATGGTGGTTTCCAGCCGCTATCTCCGAACATGCTCCGGCCCTCGATCGCCAGTTCTTGATTACCATAATAGTCGTTGGTCTTTCCTTCACCGCCGCCCAGGTCGGACTGGGTTGGATGGTCTGGAAATATCGCGACACCGGCAAAGCCGAGCGATCGCGCAGTCTATTCGCATGGCAGCAATCGGCTCGAGGTGATCTGGACCATCATCACTGCCGTGATCTTCATTACACTTGGGGTGATGGGTCAGAGCGTTTGGGCTTCGTTGCGGTTGAACGATGCGCCTCAGGGTTCCTATTCGGTTGAAGTGGTGGCGCAGCAGTTTCAGTGGAACTTCCACTATTCCGGCAAAGACAACAAATTTGGCCGCACCAATCCGGCGTTGATCGACGACAGTGCGTTGAACTTCGTTGGTATGGATCCGGCAGATCCGAATGCGGCGGATGATGCTGTCACTTCGGCGCTCGCGATCCCGGTGAACCGTCCGGTCGAACTGCGTTTACGATCAAAAGACGTGATTCACAATTCTGGGTGCCGCAGTTGCGTTTCAAGCAGGACCTCGTACCGGGCATGGAGATCAAGGTCCACTTCACTGCGAACAAAGTCGGAAAGTACGAACTCGCGTGCGCGGAGCTGTGCGGGCAGCTTCACTTCAAGATGAAGAGTTACATGCTTGTGCTTCCTGAAGAGGAGATCAGGCGCTTCAGGCTTATACCGCAGGAGCAGTTCCAGGCAAAGATGATGGAACTGCTGGCGAAGTATCCAATTGCCGACGTATTGATTTGCGATTGCAATTGCCAATTGCCAATTTGTCTTTGGCAATAACTAGAGACGAGGAGACAACAGATGTCAGTTGATGAGACTCAACGAGGGCGTGCACCGGCATCCGGCACCGACGGGCTTCATACGTAAGTACATCTTCAGCCTGGACCATAAGGTCATAGGAATCCAGTACATCATCCTGGCCCTGGTCGCAGTGCTGGTCGGTATGGTGATGTCGCTGCTCATGCGACTCAATCTGACATGGCCCGGACACCAGTTGGCCCATTCTGGAAACGTTGTTTCCAACCGGCGCGCCGGGCGGCGTGATGACCCCGGAGTTCTACCTCTCGCTCGTCACCATGCACGGCACGATCATGGTCTTCTTCGTCCTCACGACGGCGCCGCAGGGCGGTTTCGGCAACTACTTCCTGCCGATCCAGATCGGCGCCGAGGACATGGCGTTTCCCGTCCTTAACATGATGTCTTTCTGGGTGACGCTCGTCGGATTCATCGTGATTCTGCATGGCGATCGTCGTCGAAGGCAACCAGGGTGTTGGCGAATGTTCGCCGGACTTGGACCATCGTTCGCCGGCGGCAGCGGCACGGTTGGACCAATCGGCGGTTGGACCGGCTACGCTCCACTGAGCGCGCTCGGCAAGATCGCCGGTCCGGGACAGGGCGCCGGCATGAACCTCTGGGTGATCAGTATCGCGATCTTCTGTATCGGCTCGCTGCTGGGTGCGTTGAATTTCATCACGACGCTTCTGAACATGCGCACGAAAGGCATGTCGCTGATGCGCATGCCGCTGACTTGCTGGGCATGGTTTACGACCGCGGTGCTGGCGCTCTTGTCGTTCCCGGTGCTGCTCGGCGGCGGCATCCTGCTGCTGCTCGATCGCATCGCGAACACGAGCTTCTTCATCCCGAGCGGTCTTTACGTCAGCGGACTTCTTTCCGGCACGAATCCAAACTTCCCGCTGCACACGGGCGGTTCGCCGATACTCTGGCAGCACCTGTTCTGGTTCTTCGGCCATCCGGAAGTTTACATCGCGATTCTGCCGGGCATGGGCGCGACGTCGCACATTCTCGCGACCTTCGCGCGCAAGCCGGTCTTCGGCTATCGCGCGATGGTCTTCGCGATCTTCGCGATCGGCCTGCTCGGTTTCTTCGTGTGGGGTCACCACATGTTTATCAGCGGCATGAGCCCTTACTCGGCGATCGCATTTTCAGTCCTGACGCTTTCGATCGGTGTGCCGTCGGCCGTGAAGACATTTAACTGGCTGGGAACGCTTCTGGGGAGGCACGGATTCGTTTCACGACCGCGATGCTGTTTGCGCTCGGCTTCGTTTCGCTCTTCGTGGCCGGAGGTATCACGGGACTGGTGCTCGGACAGAGCTCACTCGATCTCGCGATGCACGACAGCTATTTCGTAACTGCTCACTTCCATCTCGTCATGGGCGTGGCCTCGATCTTCGGAATGTTTGCGGCACTCTACTTCTGGTTCCCGAAGATGTTTGGCCGCTTCATGAGTGAGAGTTTGGGCAGGATTCATTTCTGGCTGACGTTCATCGGGGTCTACGCGATCTTCGTTCCGATGCACATCGATGGGAATCGTCGGCATGCCGAGACGGTTCTCGAGTTTTACCGAGTATGACTTCCTGCGGAACGCTGGATCCGCTCGTGATGTTAGTGTCGGTGGCGGCAATCATCACGATCGCCGCGCAGCTTCTCTTTTACTTCAACGTGATCTGGAGCGTTTTTAAGGGCGCAAAGGCGGGTGACAATCCCTGGGAAGCGACGACGCTCGAGTGGAACACAACGTCGCCGCCGCCGCACGACAATTTCGCCGGCGTGCTGCCGGTAGTTCATCATGGACCATACGAGTTTGCGGTCCCGGGTGCGCCCAGAGACTATGTAATGCAGACTGACGTAGATATCGAGGTACCAGGCGGTAATGGTCACAATGGTCACAAGCACTAGACCAGTAACAAAAAAAGGCGCAGGCCCCGGTCCCGGATTGCCGGGGCCGAACGGAAACGGTTCGAAACACCGTAACGGGTTTCACCGGCCGGACGAGCGCGGCAATCGCTACCGCATCGGAATGTGGGTGGCCCTCGCGTCGATTGCGATGATGTTTACGTCGCTGAGCAGCGCGTACATCGTCAGGTCGGCAACTGCGAACGACTGGGTTCCCGTCCGCGGTTCCCCGCGTGCTGTTCGCAAGCACGGCGTTGATTTTGATCAGCAGCGTCACGCTCGAGATTGCGAGACGAAAACTCAAAAGCTCGTTCCAGGAAGTTTACCGGCGATTTTTGCTGGTGACTGCGCTCCTGGGCGTGGGGTTTTTAGTCTCGCAGGTGATGGCGTGGCGACAGTTGGCGGCGCAGGGGATTTATCTCGCGAGCAATCCGCATAGTTCGTTCTTTTATCTTTTGACTGGAGCGCACGCGGTACACCTTGTTGGTGGATTGCTGGCGCTGGCTTTTCTCTGGCTGCGTTCAAGGCGGCAACCGGTTGACCCTGGTCTTGTTGCGAAGCGACAAGCGGCAGCCGATGCGGTGAGATTTACTGGCATTTCATGGACGCTCTTTGGATCTACCTATTCCTACTCCTATTCCTTTGGAGGTGACAGGTGAGCACTGAAGCACGTGCGGGACATTTCCCGGCAGCGGATTGGGAAGGCGGCGCCTTTCCTTATCGCGTGGGCCATCGCAAGTTGGGAATGTGGTTGTTCATCATTTCCGACTCGCTGACATTTTCGGCGCTGCTGATCGGCTACAGCTATCTGCGCGCGTCAAACGTCTGGCCGACGCCGTTTCCTTTCTATCCGAGCATCGTCTTTTCGTCGGTGATGACTTTTTGCCTGCTGTCGTCGAGCTTGACGATGGTGTTTGGCGTCTCGGCTTCGAGTAAGGGCGACAAGGCGAAGGCGCGGAAGTGGATCCTCGCGACCATAGTCTTCGGCACCGCTTTTATCGTGCTCCACTTGATCGAGTGGCAACACTTGATGCACCAGGGTCTCCAGCCTTTCTTCCTGCCGGAGAGCTGGGTTCAGGCGTTTACGACAACCGAGGGCGTGCCGCCAACGCCCCTCTTCGGCGCGACGTTTTTCGCGATCACCGGACTGCACATGTTTCACGTCGCGACGGGCGCGATTTATCTTCTCGTCGTCGCCCTGCGCATCAACAAACTAAAGCATGAAGACGTCGAGATCAGCGGTCTTTACTGGCACTTCGTCGACCTCGTCTGGATGTTTGTGTTCCCGCTGATCTACATCATGTCAGTTGATGCGGGCGGACATTTGGCACCGCACTAAACCAGTGAAGGAGAACTGAAATGACTGCGGACGCACATGCACACGCTGAAGAACATTTCGCCGGCAGTAACAAGCTGTTCATCTCGATCTGGATCTGGCTCGTCGTCCTGACGCTGATCGAGATCTTCCTGGCTTACAAGCCCATGTCACTCGTGCTCATGTTGACAGTGCTGCTTGGTCTCTCGATTATTAAAGCCGCGCTGATCGTGGCTTACTTCATGCACCTGAAGTTTGAGCGTTTGAGCCTGATATTGACGCTCATTCCGATGCTGGTAGTCTGTATCATCCTGTTGTTTGCGTTTTTCCCGGATAGTTTCCGTTCGGCGGGCTTGCGGTACCAGTTTAAAGAGGCGCCGCCGGTTGCGCCGCCGCCCGCGGAGGAGCCGTAAATGAGATCGAGTTGGTGGCGATCAGTAGTTTTGATCGTTTTGGCAGCCGGCTTAGTGCTGCTGGCGAGTAGTTACGCCGACGCGCAATGTTCGATGTGCCGTGCCGCCCTGACGAGCGCCGCCAATGCCCGGTTCGTACGCAACTTCAACATCGGAGTGCTCGTGCTGTTAGTGCCTCCGGCTGCGATCTTCTGTTCGATCTTTATCGTGTTGAGACGGTCTCGAGGAAATGGCTGACGATAACAATCCCCTGGCACTCGACGTCGAGAAGCGCACCACGCGCGGGCGTTTTTGTCCGCGTTGCGGCGGAAAGATCATCCCTTCGGATCGGGCCGTTTATCAAACCGGCGCCGATCCGACCGGCTCGTTTCCCCTTTGGACGTGTGAAAGATGTGGTTATGAGGAGGTTGGCGAGCGACGCAAGCCTGCTGGAAAGGCGAAGCATTAAGATCGATAATTAATCTGATGAGCAAAGAAGCAAAACTGCTGAACTTGATCTGCGTCGTGGTCGCACTTGGGTTTCTGGCGATGGTGGTGATAAGCGTGCTTTTTTCAGGCGACTTTTTGACTATCGACAACCTATTCATCATCAGCGTCTGCCTCGTCATGGCTTTGTTGTTTGCCATCAATCCGCTGCTCTATCTCCATTCCCAGGGTCGTCTGCCGATTCCTTTCATGAAGAGGGCCGTTGCGCCTCCTGCGGGTGGCGAGTGGGGGCAGATTCGATCGACCGCGCCGCCCCTCCTCGACGCCAAGGGGCGCGCTGTTCCCCCGGATGTCAGGGAAATGATGACAAGGTTTGGTCGATCGGAAGTGAAAGACGCCCGCTAGTTTTCCGTGGATGAACTCACCCGAAAAGTTTTGAGAAGCTTTGCCCACTGGGGGAAGGACACGCTCGATTTGCACGAGCTGTTTGAAGCCGGGGGCAACGATCCGGAGGCGCAGAACCGCCGTGTTTGATATCGTCGAGCGGCTTGTCGCGGAAGGCTTACTGGCCGAAGAGGGAAACGACTTTTATTCGCTGACACAAAAAGGGAAAGAGGCCACAAAAGGCACATAATGCACAAACGATTAAAGTGAACATGCTGTTATCCTTCAATTCATATCTGTCTTTTGTGCTTTTTTGTGGCTGTTGATGTCTGAATACATTTCCTACCTGCCGCACGTTAATGCTTGTCTCAATAGCGCAAGCGCACTCCTGTTGTTTACGGGATACACTTTTATTCGGCAGCGGAATGTGGTCGCCCACCGCGCGTGCCAGGTGGCGGCGCTCGCAATCTCGATTCTGTTTTTAGCCTCGTATCTCACTTATCACTTCAATCATGGCGCAACGCGTTTTCAGGGTATCGGCCTGATTCGCCCGATCTATTTCACGATTCTGACCACCCACACAATCCTCGCCACGGTGATCGTTCCACTCGTGATACTCACTTTTTATCGCGCGTTTCGAGGAGACTTCGCGCGGCACCGGCGGATCGCCAGAATTACTCTCCCGCTATGGTTGTACGTGTCGATCACGGGCGTGATCGTTTATCTTATGCTTTACCAGATCTATCCTTCCTGAACGTGTTTTGTGAATGGCTGAAAACGGCAATCATCCGGAGATCAAGAGTGGCCGAGGTGCGCAAGCGCATTCCGGGCTCTGGTCCAATTCTGCTGCTCGCGATGCTGTTCGTCGCCGCGACTTTCCTCGCCTGGTACTTCTCATGGTTTGGCCGTGAGTTGTCGGATGCCGACATCTCGAAATATCTCGCCGATGATAAAGAAGCCGCGACACGTGCAGCACGCGCTGCTGCAAGTTCAGCAACGTATCGAACGCGGCGACGCCAGTGCAAAAAATTGGTATCCGCAGTTAATCGTGCTCAGCGGCATCCGGAAACCGAGTTTCGGCTGACGACGGCGTGGCTGATGGGTTTCGATAACCGGTCGCAAGAGTTTCATGCAGCGCTTTTGAAGCTACTGCACGATCAGGAACCGATCGTGCGGCGCAATGCTGCGCTCGCGTTGGTTAGATTCGAAGACCACAGCGGACGTGAAGAACTTGCTGTCGGTGCTGCAGCCATTCGCCGTGAAAGCGCCGTCTGATGGCGTGGTTGCGAGCAGTTTAGAGGAAGGCGCAACGGTCGCGCGCCGAACACTCCTGGCGCGAATTCAGCAGCCTGACGGAAAAGTGGTCGGAGATTCGCTCGCCATTACCCGGCCGGATCAACAAGATCCTGAAGCCAAACGGATCCCAGGTGATCGCGTGACGAGGAGATGTTAACTCTCAACTCAGATGAGCAGAGTATCTGGGAGGCGTTGCGTGGTCTATCACTGATCGGAACTGCCGGACGATCTTCCAGTCGTTCAAAGCTATGCAACGTCAACAGAAGCTTCAACGCGCATTAAAGACCAGGCGAGCTCTGACAGTGAAAGCAATCCGACAAGCAGAAAAGGTCTGTGTAATTGTGGATAGACTACGCGGGCGGTGCAGGCGGCGCATCGGGTAATACGATGCCGTGTACTGCTTCCCAGTCGTCAGTCGGCACCATCTCGATCGCATCCCACGGACATCCATCGAGAAACGCGCCGTCCGGACCTTTGCTCGTGCACTTCTGACAGCCGATACAGAGATAAGGATCCACTTCGATTCGGCCAAACGGCGGATGATCTTCATCAGGCACCCAAAACATGCAGGCTTCAATCGGACAATACTCGATACACGCCGGCGAGCCGGAGCAGCCGGTGCAACAATCGGTAGTAATCGCAAGTATGCGTGGCCGCTTCTTGCGGGTCGCTTTGCCGTCGCCCTCGGACATAGGCCAGTGTTTGTCTACGATGTCGAACATCCGCTTTTAAGCCTCACGTTATAAGTGGTCGAATCGTGGTTCGACTCTAACATAGCTTTGCGGAATTCCTCAACGATTTGTGTCGATTAGCTTCTTTGCTTGCTGCGGAATGTCAGTAGCATTAAGAAAGTAGCTGATACTAAACGGGAGGAACGAGCATGGAAACAGTAACAGGAGTATTTAAATCACGAGATAACGCGGAAAAAGCGGTAAGTCAGTTAAGATCACTTGGAATACCGGAAAAGCGGATCGGAATTTTGACTCCGGGCAGCGCGCCTGAACAGTGTGGAGGAAGGCGTACCTGTGACCGATACTGAAGAACCCGGAATGGGCACGGCCATGGGCGCGGCTGTCGGCGGCGCGATGGGAGCTGCCGGCGGTGCGACGCTGGGTTTGGCAGTGGCGAGTCTGGCGGTCCCGGGAATTGGTCCACTCATCGCTTTTGGAATGGTTGGCGCTGGCCTTGATGGGAACGGTCGGCGCGGCCGCGGGATCCGCGGTTGGCGACACGGTTGAAGAAGAACTTGGCGAAGGAATTCCGCACGAAGACGTTTATCTTTACGAAGATGCTTTGCGTCATGGAAATTCGGTTCTGATTGCCTATGCGGAGGATGGAGATCAGGCTGACAGCGCACGTGAAAGTCTGAATAACGCCGGCGCGGAGGATATGGACACGCTTCGCGAAAACTGGTGGCGGGAAGTGAGAGACGAAGAACGAACTCATTACGGCGAAGAGTTTGATCGGGATGAGATCAAGCTACCGGCGCGGATACCAGGCTGCGTTGCATCCGAAGCGTCGCGGCAAAAGCATATTCGGACGTTGAAGAAGAGTTGAGAACGGCTTACGCGGGCACTGTGCTTGACAGGCCGTTTCAGGCGGGATATGAACGCGGGTTGGCTCATCGTCCGAGAGGAGTGGAGACTCGCTAAGCTTGAAGGATTTTCTTTTGAACGCCGCTGTGCTGGTTGGAATTCTCGGCGTGAGTGCGTTCATCACAAGCTGGTTCGCACGTACGATGTACATTCGTTGTTCAGCATGCGGCACTCTCAACGCGCGCCGGCGCAGCGAGTGCCGCTCGTGTCAAACGTCGCTTTAGTTATATTTCCTCGCAAAGGCACAAAGGCGCAAAGACAAACCAGGATTAACTTTGCGTCTTTGCGCCTTTGCGAGGAAGATTCTTCAATCCGGATCTCCATTTAAGCTATGTCTACAACAGTACCCCCGGAATGGCGCACGCACGCCGAAGTCACCGACTACCGCGAAACACCTAACTACTCTGACACTGTCGCCTTCGCTCGACGTCTGGCGCACGCGTCGCCGTCAATCGATTACGAGAGTTTCGGCTTCAGCGGCGAGGGCAGGGAATTGCCGCTAGTCATCGCTTCGGAAACACACACGTTCACGCCTGAAGCGGCACACGCGCCGGAAAAGCCGTGGTCCTGATCCAGGCTTGCATTCACTCCGGCGAACCCGACGGAAAGGATGCCGGCTTTGCTTTGCTGCGAGACATCGCCATCACCAAAACCGTCACCGGGATCCTCGACAACGTCGTGTTGCTTTTCATTCCGATCTACAACACCGACGGCCACGAACGTTCAAGCCCATACAATCGCATCAATCAGAATGGTCCAACCGACATGGGTTGGCGCACCACGAGCACTTACCAGAATCTCAATCGCGACTACATGAAAGCCGACACGCCGGAAACGCGTGCGTGGCTTCGCTTGTGGAACCAATGGCAACCGGATCTGTTTATCGACTGTCACGTGACGGATGGCGCTGACTATCGCTGCAATATCACTTATCACCACGAACACCACGCGGGCGTTGACAGCGCAGTGCTCGAATGGGAACGAGAAGTGTTCGGCGGCAAAGTCGCGCCCGCAACGGAAGCCGCCGGCAACGTGATCTCCTGGTATCTCGAGTTTATCGACAACCGCGATCTCACACTCGGAACGAGAGACTTCAACGGCTCGCCACGTTTCTCGACCGGATTCGTGCCGGCTCGAAATCGTCCGGGAATTCTGATCGAAACGCACATGATGAAAGACTATCGCTCGCGCGTGATCGGAACTTACGACTTCCTGCGCGCTGCCCTCACCGAAGTCAATCGTGATCCTGAGCGATTACGAAAAATCGGACGTGAAGCTGATGAACGAACAATCGCGGCAGGCAAAATTTTCGATCCGAATAACAGTTATCCACTCGATTTCGAACTGACGGACGACACTACTCCGTTCGAATTGAAGGCGTTTCAATATGAGACTGAGCAGAGCGACGTCTCAGGCGATCTGCGCGTCATCTACGGCCGAGAGCCTTTGGATCTGACCGTACCGATGTATCAAACGTTCAGAGTCACAAAAGCCGTGGCGCCGCCGCTGCAGTACATCGTTCCGGCTCAGTGGACCGAAGTCATCGATGTGCTGAAAGCGCACGGCATTGAGATGAAGACGCTCGCGGACTTCGTGCCGATCGAGGTTGAGAGTTATCGCTTTCACGAACGTTATCTGGCCCGCTGGACCATTCGAGGGCCGGCACATGCCGAGTTTTGACGTCGAGAAGATTATCGAGACGAGAGTGTTTCCGGCCGGTTCGGTAGTTGTGCCCCTGGCCCAACCAGCGGGAAGAGTAATCCTGAACCTGCTGGAACCGGAAGCGCCTGACTCATTGGCCCGCTGGGGATTCTTCAATGCGATCTTCGAAGAGAAGGAATACGGCGAACACTACGTACTCGAGACTCTTGCGCGGGAAATGATGGCGAGACGATCCCGCGCTCGCGCAGCGAGTTCGAACAGAAGCTCGCGACCGATGCAGAATTCGCCGCCAGTCCTTCAGAGCGTTTGCGGTTTTTTTACAAACGTTCGCCCTACTGGGATCCACAAATGAATGTGTATCCCGTAGGGCGAATCATTAGTGTGCTTGATCTACCACTTACCTGATATTTGAGACGCCCGACGGTTCTATCGTGGTTCACGAATAGTGTCGGGCGTCGAGCAGGGCAAACAGTGTGCAGTTTGCCGATAAACGACTGTTCGACGTCCTCCAATTATGTTGATAAGCAGCACTACCAGCGCCAACACGAGCAACAGATGAATGAACCCACCAATCGTGTAGCTACTCACAACACCGAGTAACCACAGGACCAACAGAATTACAAAAATCGTCCAAAGCATTTTGTTCTCCTCCTTTTGTCAACCGCGCCAAAGTTTCGTTGGTACAAAAGCAATCGCAGAGGTGGATTGAGCAACGCTCATGCCGCTTTTCCGCGTCTATGTGTTTCCTGTGTTTTATCAGGGAGTTAGCGACTTATTCGGAGGTTTTCCCGCGCAGTATCAATCAAATCGCGTACGAAAACATAGCAGTCATTGATGAGATTCATTCCAGAATCGGCCAATCGTAAGAACTGAACAGCTGGATTTGTGCAATCCGTGGCGATTTTCACAAAGTTGTTCTGGACTTCACATATTGGTGGCTGGTAAAGTGGCAAAGCGTTCGCCTTACGCGCGCGCTCGGTGTTTTCAGAGCCTGTCTCAGTCGCGTGCGGGTCCTTCCTTTGAAGTTCCGTCGCTTTTCCGAACCCCGATTCTTTGTTTTTTAATATTTTACTGGTCTGCCGGAGCTAACTTCCGTCCGACTTACTGGAGGTTTTTTATGCCCACCCCCACGCCGCGGGTTTCAGTTCGCACACGAAGAGTAGCTCTCGTAATTCTGGCAATCATCACTTTTTCCCTTGTAATCGCTGCCACTATCGTCACTTATCAGCGCCAGCAACCCCCGGTACAGAAAATCAACTACTCGCAGCTCTACAGTTTTGCTGAAGCGGGCGGCCGCCATCGCGCTCCAGGTTGAAGGCGAGACGGTGACCGTCACCAAAGCTGACGGCTCGCTCGTGGAAGCCACTGTCACCGGCGAAACCGCCCAGCACGAAGTGGTGCAACTGTTTCGAAAGAACAATGTGCCGGTCGAGTTTCGGCCACTGCAGCCCGGCATGATGTCGAGCATTGTGAGTTGGCTGTTGCCGGTGCTGACGCTCGCGCTTATCGGATTCGCCGGCTGGCGAATTTACGCGAGCATGAGCGGCCGCGGATCATTTGAGTTGGAGAATCACAACGGCAAACAGGATGTGGGCTTCGACGACGTTGCGGGAGTGGATGAGGCACGCGCAGAGTTAACTGAGACGATCGAGTTTCTGCGAAATCCGGAGCGGTTCAGCCGTCTCGGTGGACGTGTTCCGCGCGGCATTCTGCTTTACGGACCTCCGGGAACCGGCAAGACGCTGCTCGCGAGAGCGGCCGCGAAAGAGGCCGGCGTCGCGTTCCTTGCAGCCTCCGGATCCAGCTTCCAGGAAAAATTCGCCGGCCTCGGTGCCGCGCGCGTGAGACATCTGTTTGCGAAGGGAAGAAAACTTTCGCCCTGCATCATCTTTATCGACGAGATCGATGCGCTCGGACGCCAGCGTGGGCGCGGTGGCGACTCCGCTTCTGCCGATCAGGATCAAACGCTGAACCAGTTGCTGGTCGAGATGGACGGATTCGATCAGTCGACGGCGGTGGTGGTGATCGCTTCGACGAACCGCCCGGACATTCTCGATAAGGCGTTAACTCGACCTGGCCGTTTCGATCGCGAGATCGCAGTTAATCTCGCGGACGTTTCCGGTCGCGAAGCGATTCTGAAGGTCCATGCACGTAATCTTAAACTCGAGTCGGGACTCGATCTTCAGTGGATCGCGCGTGGAACACCCGGTTTCTCCGGAGCTGAGCTCGCCAACCTGATGAACGAAGCCGCGATTGCTGCGACTCGTGAGGACGCCGAAGCGATCGGTAGAAAACACGTCGAGTTTGCGCGCGATCGCATTTTGATGGGCGCCGAACGACAGGGCTTCATGATGGACGACGATGAGCGATATGCGACAGCCGTTCACGAAGCCGGTCACGTCGCGGTTGGGCTTGCGGTTGAGAATGGCGATCCGATTCATAAGGTTTCGATTCTGCCGCGCGGCCGTGCCTTGGGTGTGACGCAGTCTTTGCCCGAACGCGATCGTTTCATGAAGAAGCGTGAGTATCTCGAGGATCAGATCGCATTGTTGCTGGGTGGGCGTGCAGCCGAGCAGATACTGCTTTCGACGATGACGGCCGGAGCTTCAAACGACATCGAGCGCGCGGTTGAGATTGCGCGGCGGATGGTGAGCGAGTTTGGTATGAGCCGGCTCGGACCGATTCACCTGGGCCAGCCCGATCAGCCAGCACAGCCAGAGCCTGCTCGACAAGGTTGAAGATGCGACGAACGAGTTGATCAACCAGCAGCTGGAGCGAGCCTGTGCGATCGTTACCGCCGAACAGGAATCGATCGGACGTTTGGTTGAGTTGTTGATGGAACGCGACACGCTCGATGCGGATGAGATTCTGAGTTGCTTTAGACGCGAGACGGTTCGCGCCGCGTAGGCGGGGAAGCAGATATTTTTCATTTGGAGTGCGGCGGTTGACGCCGCTTTGTTCTCGAGTGAGTGTTCGAGACTAAAGCGGCGTCAAGCCGCCGCACTCAAAAATGGAAAATGCTTTTTACCGTGCGAGTGCATCCGGATGCTCTGAGATCTCTCGAACCGCCTGGCTGCGCCCGCGCTTTGTTACGACTGCAACGCCCGCAAAGATCAACAATGCGGCGATGATCGTCCTCGAATTCCAATTCTCACCCAGCAATAGCGGCGCAAAACCAAACGCAATTAACGGTTGCAGGTAGATGTAGATTGCGACTGTGCTCGGCGCGACCTTTGTCAGTGCCCACGCATTCAGGTAATAAGCGCCCACTGTCGGAAGCAGAACAATCAACGCGAGTATCAGCCACACGTCTGCTACTGATCTCGCCGAGATTCTCGCGCTGTAACGAAAAGATTCCCACCGGCACCATAACCACACAGCTAACCAGAAAAATCCACGTGATCACGTTTAGCGCGCCGTAGCGCTCGAAGAGATCTTTCGAGAGCACGATGTAAACGGCGTAGAGCAGGGAGTTGCTGACGATCAGCAGGTTGCCGGCCGTCGTTTGTGTCGAGAGGTCAGCCTGGGCAGGATTCACAAGATAAGCCACTCCACCGGCTGCCAGCGCGATTCCGAGCAGTCGTCTCAGCGACATCCGGTCGTATCCAAAAAGTATGCTGACAAAGAGCGTGAATACTGGAATCGTGGTGCTCAAGAGGGTGGCGTTGATTACTGTTGTTAGCGACAGGCCTTTGACGAACAGCAACTGGTTGCCGACGATGCCGAGCATGCTGCAAAGCGCCAGCACGGCGAGGTCCTTAACCGGCATGCGAAAAGTGGCGCGAGTTTGCGTTGTAGTAAAGCAAACGCCAGGGCGGCGCCGGTGAGCCGGCACGCCACGAGACTCGACGGAGACATCGATCGCAGAACGATCTTGCCGAAGATGGGCCAGGTGCCGAAAAGAACCTGGACCGCTATCAGCGCGAGATGAGGAGCGATTGCGGAGTGGCGCTCTCTGAGCTGTGTCATCCGTGTTAATCAGCACTACGAGGTATAGCGGATTCTCCAGGATTTTCTTGAAGGTCTGCAGGAACTTTGCGCCGGTTGCGCCGTCGATGACGCGGTGATCGCAAGACATCGTCACGCGCATCATCTGCCTGATCACGATCTCATTGTCACGAACGACCGGTTTCGCAGTCATCGCGCCCACGGCGAGGATCGCGCCTTCAGGTGGATTGATGACAGCAGTGAACTCGTCGATACCAAACATTCCCAGATTGCTGATCGAGAAACTTGCGCCCGTGTACTCTTCAGGCTTCAGTTTCCGCGAACGAGCTCGCTCCGCCAGTTCGCGCACTTCTGTGGCGATCTGGCTCAGTGACTTTTGATCGGCGGAACGAACAACGGGAGTGATCAGTCCATCCTCAATTGCCACCGCGACTCCGATGTCCGCGTGTTCGTAGTAGCGAACAAACTTCTCCTGAAACGATGCATTAACTTCCGGATGTTGTATCAATGCGGCTGCCGCAACCTTGATGATTATGTCGTTGATACTGATCTTCAGATCGGGATCGAGAGCGTTGATGCCTTTTCGCATTTCCGCCGCGCGGTCCATCTCGATCTCGGTGGTGAGAAAGAAGTGCGGCACTGGTCCAAGCGACGTAACCAGTCGCTTGGCGATAGTTTTGCGAATCTCACTTGCGGGTTCGTCACGGTAGGCTGAAGCTCCTGCCTGCTGGAATCGTCCGGTTTCGACGGCGCGCGGGAAACGCTTGTGGCGCGGCTGCGGCTTTCGGCTGGCTCATCGCGGCTTCGATATCTTTCTTGATAATGCGTCCGCCTGGTCCACTGCCCTGAAGCGAACGTAGATCGATTCCTGCTTCAGCCGCCATGCGCGCTGCGAGCGGTGAAACTATCATTCGACCGGAATCCATTCGACCTGAATCAGATGCGGCGGCTTGCGGTGCTCGCCCGTTATCGACGCTTTTCGCCGGTTGCGCACCAGCGCCGGCCGCGGCGGCTTGCGCTTGTGCGGGTTGCGGTCGCGGTTCTTTGGGCTGCTCCTGCTTTGAAGCGGGTTCCTCTTTTTTCTGTTCCTGTTTTGGCGCGGCGGCGGGAGCTTCTGAAACAAAGGATGCGATGTCTTCGTTGGCTTCGCCAATCACTGCGATGAGTTGTCCGAGCGGCGCCGACTGGCCTTCGTTAATCAGTATCTTGCGCAGGACGCCGTTTGCGAGTGCCTGCATTTCCATCGTTGCCTTATCGGTATCGATTTCGGCAAGCGGCTCGCCCATGGAGACTTTGTCTCCCTCTTTTTTCAACCAACGCGAGATCTGTCCCTCCTCCATCGTAGGGGAGAGCTTCGGCATGATTACCTTCGTTGCCATTCGGCGTTCCTTGTGCAATCTGTGGATAAGCAGTTAATCCAAGATAAGCGACTTCGCGTACAGCGGCGATGATCCTATCCACGTCCGGCAAAGCAAGATTCTCGAGATTCTTCGCGTACGGCATCGGCACATCCGCTCCCGAAACTCGTTTCACCGGAGCATCGAGATAGTCGAACGCGCGCTCCATGATCTGCGTGCTGATCTCCGCACCCACTCCGCAAATCGGATGCGACTCTTCTGCCACCACCACGCGATTTGTTTTCTTAACTGACTCAACAATCGTGTCGATATCGAGCGGCCTGATAGTTCGCGGATCGATCACTTCGCAGGAAACGCCCTGCTGCTCGAGTGTTTCTGCTGCTTTGAGTGCGATCGGAACCATCAGCGATCTGGCGACAATCGTGACGTCTGTTCCTTCGCGTTTGACGTCGGCGACACCCAGAGGAATCGTGAAGTCAGGATCGTCCGGCACTTCGCCTTTGTTGCCGTACATTCTTTCCTGCTCGATGAAAATCACCGGATCGTCGTCTCGGATTGCAGACTTCAAAAGGCCCTTGGCGTCTGCGGGAGTCGAAGGCATTACAACTTTCAGTCCGGGAAAATAGGCGTACCACGATTCGAGTGCCTGTGAGTGTTGTGACGAAACCTGAAACGCCGAGCCGCCCGGACCACGAAAGACGATCGGAATGTTGAACTGGCCGCCCGACATGTAAAGCATCTTGGCGGCGGAGTTGATGATTTGATCGGTGGCGAGGATCGAGAAGTTGAAAGTCATGAACTCGACGATCGGCCTGAGTCCTGCCATCGCTGCGCCCACTCCGAGTCCGGCGAAGCCAAGCTCCGTAATCGGCGTATCAATGACTCTCTTGCCGCCAAATTCGTGGAGCAGCCCTTTGGTGACTTTATAGGCGCCGTCGTATTCGGCGACTTCCTCGCCCATTAAAAAGACTTTTTCGTCGCGGGCCAATTCTTCGCGGAGGGCCTGATTAAGTGCTTCGCGTATCGTGATTGTCGGCATAATATAGGGATTATTTGCGGCCTGGCTCGATTGGATTGGCGTAGATGTCAGTGTAGAGCTCTTCCGGGATCCGGCAAAGGACTCTCTTCGGCAAAACGCAACGAGTCTTCAACCTCTTCACGCACTTTCCGGTCGATCTCTTCGAGCGCTTTGTCGTCGACGATCTTTTCCTCGAGCAGGCTTGCGGAGAAGAGTTTGATCGGATCACGCTCCTGATACTTCTCGATTTCCGCGCGCGTGCGATAGTTTCCGGGGTCAGACATCGAATGGCCCATGAAACGATAAGTGCGGATCTCGAGCAGTGTCGGAAGATAGTCTTTGCGAGCACGTTCAACGGCCCGCATCGTGGCTTCTCGAACTGCAAGCACGTCCATGCCGTCAACAAACTCCGACGCCATCTCATAAGCGCACGCTTTTTGCGCAATGTCGCGCAGAGACATCGCGCGCGCCAGCGAAGTGCCCATTCCGTACTGGTTGTTTTCGCAGATGTAGATGCAGGGAAGTTTCCAGAGCTGGGCCATGTTTAGCGACTCATGAAACGCGCCCTGGTTTACTGCCGCTTCGCCGAAGAAACAGAGCGTTACCTGATCCGTGCCCTGGTATTTCGTGGCGAAAGCAGTTCCGGTTGCGAGAGGAATCTGACCGCCGACAATAGCGTGGCCGCCAAGGAAGCCGAGGCTCTTGTCAAACATGTGCATCGAGCCGCCTTTGCCTTTGGAACAGCCGGTGGCTTTGCCAAAAAGCTCCGCCATGATCGATCTGGCCGACATGCCCTTCGCGAGGGCAAGCCCGTGTTCGCGATAACTCGCAAGCACGTAGTCGTCTTTTCGAATCGCCGAAATCGCGCCGACGCCGACTGCCTCCTGGCCGATGTACAGGTGGCAGAATCCGCCGATCTTGCCGGCGACATAAACTTCCGCCGACTTCTCTTCGAAGCGACGAATCAGAAGCATCTGCCTGTAGAGTTCGAGGAGTTGATCGACTTTGAGACCGGTCGGGTGAGCCGGTTCTTTCTGTCTGTTCCTTGGCTTCGTCTCGTTCGCGTTTAAGTTGTTGCTGATCTGACCTCCGGAGGTGCGTCCATCACGCCGGTAGAGCTTTGTTGCTCTTCGGCTTTTGCGGCTGAAGGTGGTGCTGCTGTTTGTTTGCTCATAAATCGTCGGATTATAAGCGAGAGAAGGGCTCAAAAGAAAACAAAGGTGCTTCGACACCGATGAAGTAGAGCACTCAGCAAAAGAAGCAAGTCAGAAGTAGCTTGCACCGCTGTTCGACGCGAGCAGCCTCTGACCTGTTCAATACTTTGTGCTCTTTGCGCTTTTTTGTGGCTGAGGCGTTCTGATTGGATTGTTTTCAGGTCATCATGTCGATGGAGCTGATGCCGGCGCCGGCGACTGTGAGAACAGTCTTGCGTCCGTTTTTGTCGTTCTGCATCCTGCGCGCGGCGGCTGGTCAGCAGCTCCTCAGCTCGTCTCGCCGTCCTCCGGGAAACAGGCGACGCCGAGACTCACACCCAAACCGACCATCGTCCCCGCACGCACGGAGAACAGTTGCTCTTCAACTGCATTTCGCATGCGCTCGCTAATCGCCAACGGCCATCTTGCTCGAGGCCATCGGCATGATTGCAACAAATTCGTCCCCTGCGTAACGAGTCAGGATATCCATCTGCCTCAGCTCGCGACGCACAACTCCCGCAACACTCGCCAGCAAACGATCGCCGATGGAATGTCCATACTGTATCGTTGACGACCTTGAAGTCGTCGATGTCCATGCAGACCACCGAGAGCGGTTCTTTGTTCATCCGCTGGCACTCGGCGAGTCGCTGCTCGAGCATCATGTAGAATCCACGCGCGTTCGGCAGTTCAGTTAACGGATCGACGAGCGCACTCTCGCTTGTCTTTTCATAAGTGAGAGCGTTGTTGAGAGCACTCGAAGCGTGCTGGCAAACTGATTCCAGCAGACGTACGTGCTCAGTCGTGTACGAGGTGCGACTCTGCGAATAAAGCGCGATCGCGCCGAAAGCCCCGTCCTCGCGCAGCAACGGCGAAACGAGCACACCGCGAAAACGCTTAACCACCTCGTCCGGAATGCCGACCAGATCCAGATCCGGCGACGCATTGCACATCGAACGCGAGTTCGCGATCACCCAGCCCGTGATGCCGTCGCCGATGTTGATTCGCCGTTGTTGAAGAGTCTCAACTTCCTCGCCAACGACATGCGCCGCGATGGCTTTTCCGGATGGATCGTCAACGAGATAGATCACACAAGTATCGAAAGGCACGATCGCGCGTAGCTTGTTCGCGACGAGTGTCACCGTGTCGCTCAAGTTAAGCGAAGAACCGATCGTTTGCGCAATCTCATGAAGAGCAAAAACTTCCCGCTGCGCTTCACTGATCGAACGGAAGCCTGAAGACTCTTCGACGACGCCGAGTATGTCGGACGCCAGACCCGCATCAGGTTTTGCTCGTTTCATTGTCGAGCGACGCCGTGGAAGCAACCTGCTCCTGAATGTCCTGCAGAATCGATCAGCCGATCGAATTCTTCTACGTGCTCGATAAACGTCTCAACCACTTTCGGATCGAAAGCGCTTCCGACCATGCTGCGAAGCAAGGCAAGCGACTCTTCGCGCTTCATTCCTTTGCGATAAGGACGATCGCAACGAGTGGCGTCATAAAAATCAACCACCGAAATAATGCGCGCGACGAGTGGAATACCTTCACCCTTGAGACCTTTTGGATACCCACTGCCGTCCCATTTCTCGTGGTGATAACGCACGATGTCTTCGACCGGGTAAGGGAAGTTGACGCGTTTGAGAATATCGCCACCGACTGTCGGATGGATCTTCATCTTGGCAAATTCTGCTTCGGTGAGTTTGCCGGGTTTGTTGAGTATGTATTCAGGCACGGCGAGCTTGCCGATATCGTGAAGCAAAGCGCCCGCATGCAGCGCGCGCAATTCCATTTCGGTGACTTTGAAGAGCGCGCCCATCTGCGTTGCGTAAATCTGCGTGCGACGCACGTGACCATGAGTCGTCTGGTCCTTCGCGTCAATCGCAATCGCCAGCGATTCGATGGTGTTCATGTGGATGTGGGCCATCTCTTCCACGTGACGCCGTTGCTCGGCTTCACCGCGCTTTATCTCTTCGAGCCGCCGTTCGTTGAAACGATAGAGGAGATAGACCAGCGCCGAAATAAGCAAACCCAAAACACCGTAAGCGAGACTCTTGTTCAGAACCGCCGCATAAAAGAGAACCGCGGAAGCAGCGCCGGCGAGTTTCGTCGTCAGAGTCCACACGATCGTCTCCTGAGTTGGAACAAGCGTGAACTTGCCTGCGTCGAAACTGAGAAACCATGCTGTCGCAATCGTGCTCAAAGCATATTGCAAGAGCGGCGAGTACCAGAAGCGGAACGAGAAAGACGTTGAGGGGTAGACGTGCCCTGCGCCGCAATGTCGCTTTCTCCTGCAAACAGTTCGACAGTGCGCCGTAAAAAGAAGCGGCTACAAAAGTCGAGACGACGGCCATGCCCGTCTTGAGCATGACTTCACGTCCGGTCGCAATCCGGTAAGTGGAAACAAAACCAACCAGGGCTGCGAGCAGTACAGCTGGGCCAGTGGTGTTTGACGGCGCAACGGCATAGAGCATTACGGCCAGCAGTACAAACGAATCGGCGATCGATTCGCGACTGCTGAGAATGCCGTCGTGACTGGTCACGCGAACTGTTAGCGGGGTGGTTACGATGGTGAGTAGAAGCGAGCAGCAGCCAGGAACCGATGCCAACATTCGTGAAAAGTGCGAGATCGACGGTGGTGACGACCGCCGACAAAAGCAAAACAACACTCACGACAGAGATACCTGCCATGAGCGCGGTGCTCTTCCAGTTGGTTTTCAGCATTGCTGGGGCCCAATCCTTCCGAAAAGAGGAAACTGAAACTACGATTGTGTGTGATTAGCGCGCCTGGTAAGGTGCCAACATTGTTGGGCACGGCGATAAATATAGCGCTTACAGTGAGGTTGGCGTCAAGTAGTGACGTCAGGCTGAGGGCTAAGTTGTTGGCGAAAGTTGTGCTGCCAAGAGCAGATACCTCAGTCACTGGTTGTTTGCAAGTGTAATGCTCGCAGACGTACGCGGTCGGCTAAACCGTTCATTAGCGGGCGGTTTTCGAGGAGAGGAACCGATTTAGTGACCTCGATCTCGCCCTCGCAAAGCCTGGCGCGACGACTTTGTTTGGCAAATACTGTCGCCAGTTTCACGGAGCAGTGGCTGGATGTCGCTCAGCGTCTTTCCCGACAATCGCCACTTCTTTCGGCGTTGAAAGCAGAAAATCGACGGCTGAAAGGGCATATCCGAAACCCGAAGGATACCGACGCGCCTGAATCGCCGATTTCCCGCAGAACTGCAGTGGCAAGATTTCGGTAGTTATCGTTATCCGTGAGCAGTCGCGAGTCGCAGCAGGACGCATGGCGGCGACTGAATTTCCCGAAGGCGTAGCGTTGTCAAAGTAGTCTTTGGAACGGACGATCAGGTTTTCGTGACTCTTGCCGGTAAAGAAGAAGCCACCGCTTTCGTCGTCCCAGAATTCTTCGATCATCCGATCAGTCAAGGCCAGCGACTTCTTTGAGCCAGCGAAACTCGCCGGTCGTTTCAAACAATGTCACCAGACCCTCGATCAGAAAAGCATAGTCTTCAAGGTAAGCATTAAACTTCGCCATGCCGTCTTTCCAGGTGCGAAGCAGCGACTCCGTCGCGTCGCAGGTTTGCAAGCACAAACTCCGCGTTTCGCTGTGCGGCTTCGGTGTAATCGGGGCGATCGAGGATCACTCCCGCTTCCGCAAAACTCGCCAGCATCAGGCCATTCCAGGCGGTTAAGATTTTTTCATCCCGATCGGGTTTGATTCGCTGTCTCACGCAATTCAAACAGTTTGCGCCGGCTTTCTTTCAGCGATTCTTCGCAGCGCTGAAACAGGGACGTTGTGATCCGGTCGCGATTTCTTCGAGGGAGCGGGTCACGTTCGGAATGTTCTTGCCTTCGAAGTTTCCTGACTCGTGATGTTGTAATAAGCGCAGAAGAGCGAAGCCTGCGTCTCATCAAGCGTGCTTTGAATCTCTTCGATGTCCCAGACAAAAAACTTTCCTTCGTGACCTTCCGAGTCGGCATCCTGAGTTGAATAAAAACCGCCTGCATGGATCGGTCATTTCGCGCAGGACGTAGTCGAGAATGCCTTCGACGGTCTCGCGTGCTGACGGCTCATGGCTGACTTGAAAGTAGTGCAGATAGAGCCGCGAGAGAAGGGCATTGTCGTAGAGCATCTTTTCGAAATGAGGCACGAGCCATTTCGCGTCGGTGGAGTAGCGATGAAAGCCGCCGCCAAGTTGATCGTACATGCCGCCATTCGCCATCTTTTGACACGTGTGGCTACACCATTTCGAGCGCTTCACGATTACCGGTGCGGGCGTGTGTGCGAAGCAGAAACTCGAGAGTCATCGCCGGCGGGAATTTTGGCGCGCCACCAAAGCCGCCGTTGATTGAGTCGTAATTTCTGACGATGCCGGCGTAAGCAGCGTCGAGTAACTCGGCTTCGATCGGATGATCGGAACCGCCTGCTTCGCTGAGACGGCGCAATTCGTTGACCAGCGATGTGCCTGTTTCACGAATGTCATCCTGGCGTTCTCGATAAGCTTCGGCGACGCCAATCAGAACGCTCGGAAATCCGGGCATGTTGTAGCGATCCTGCGGCGGAAAGTATGTGCCGCCATAAAAGGGAACTCCGTCAGGAGTGAGAAACACCGTCATCGGCCAACCGCCGTGATGAGTCATCATCTGCACGGCGTTCATGTAGATCTGATCCAGATCGGGCCGTTCTTCACGATCGACCTTGATATTCACGAAGTTCTCATTCATCAACTTTGCGATCTCTTCGTTTTCGAAAGACTCATGAGCCATCACGTGACACCAGTGACAAGCTGAGTAGCCGATGCTGAGCAGCACGGGCTTGTTCTCGCTGGCGCGCCTTTTCGAAGGCTTCTTCACCCCATGGATACCAGTCGACCGGATTGTGCGCGTGTTGCAAAAGATACGGACTGGTTTCGTGAATAAGATGGTTTGGCATAGCAACAGATTACACAGATTTCACGTGATTGGAACAATCGCCGTAATCTGTGTAATCTGTGACCATGGAACGTGAAACCCTGGAGTTTGACGTTGTATTCGTAGGTGCGGGTCCGGCTAATTTGAGCGGGGCGCTTCACCTGGCGCGTCTCGTCAAGCAGAACAACACTCTCGGCGACGTGGAGATCGCCGTTATTGAAAAAGGCGCTGCTGTCGGTTCGCACATTCTTTCGGGTGCGGTCATGGATCCGAAAGCACTGCGCGAGCTTATTCCCGACTTTGAAGAGCAGGGCGCGCCGCTCGAGTCTCCCGTCAAAGAAGATCACTTTCTTTACCTGACGCCGAAGTTTGCGCTTCGTTCACCGATAACACCGCCGCCACTCAAGAACCACGGCTACTACATCGTTTCGCTCAATCGCCTGACGGCGTGGCTGGGTGAAAAATGTGAGGAAGCAGGCGTCAATATTTTCCCGGAATTTCCCGGCGCCGATCTTCTTTACGATGAAAATGATCGCGTGCTCGGCGTGCGAACGGGTGACAAGGGCATCGATAAAGAGGGCAAGCGAAAAGCAAACTACGAACCGGGTGTCGATCTACAGGCGAAGATCACCGTGCTGGGCGAAGGTCCGCGCGGCTCGTTGACGAAGCAACTCGTCGAACGTCTCGGGCTTGCGGAAGGACGTGAGCCACAGGTTTACAGCATCGGCGTGAAGGAGTTGTGGGAGTTGCCCGACGATCGGTATCCCACCGGACGCGTGACGCACACTCTCGGTTTTCCTTCCGATTCGGCGACGTACGGCGGCGGCTGGATTTATGGCATGCAGAATCGCGTGTTGAATATCGGTTACGTCACGGGTCTGGATTACAAAGATCCGCTGATCGATCCGCACGCGGAGTTTCAGCGTTTCAAGACTCATCCATACATTGCGCGCCTGCTCAAAGGCGGAAAAATGATTCGCTACGGCGCGAAGACGATTGCTGCCGGCGGTTACTTCGCGATGCCTCAGATGTATGCCGACGGCGTGCTTTTAGTCGGCGACTGCGCAGGCTTTCTGAATCCGCAGCGATTGAAGGGAATTCATTCGGCGATCAAGAGCGGGATGCTGGCGGCTGAAGTGATTTACGAGGCTTTGGTCGCGCGCGATTATTCCGCCAAACAGTTGCAGCGTTACGAACAGGTCGTAAATGAAAGCTGGATCATTCCGGAGTTGCGGAAGGTGAGAAACTTTCACTCCGGATTCAGGCACGGCCGCTGGCTGGGTCTGGTCAATACCGGGTTGCAATTCTTCACTGGCGGACGTGCCTGGGGCCTCTTCGATCGCGATCATGGAGTCGCCGGTCACGAAGAGATGAGGAAGTTGTCGGCGTACGGCTATCGCGGTGACAAACTCGAGCAGCGCTACACCGATTTGCGGTTCGACGGCAAACTGACTTTCAACAAACTGACGGACGTTTACCACGCCGCGGTGGGCCACGACGAGGATCAACCGGTCCATCTGCACGTGCTCGACACGAATATCTGCTCAACGCGTTGCGCTGAAGAATACGGTAATCCGTGTCAGCGATTTTGTCCGGCGGCTGTTTACGAAATGGTCGAGGATGGTGGAAATGGAAACCGCCGTTTGCAGATAAACTTTTCAAACTGCGTCCACTGCAAGACGTGCGACATCATGGATCCGTACCAGATCATCAATTGGGTAACACCCGAAGGCGGCGGTGGTCCGGACTACAAAGGAATGTAGTTTTCGCTCCCGAGGAGCGATATGTTTATAGACCTGAATAACTCAGGTATTTCGCTCCAGAGGAGCGACATGTCCTTGAGCCAAAACACATGAGGCTCCTAACGGAGCGTGATACGTCTTTCCGTACTTGCTATAAACATCTTGCTCCGCTGGAGCAAGGACTTACGCTTTGTCGTCTTCCTGCTTGATACTGAAGTGTACGCGGCCGCGCATCACTTCTTCGAGGGCAATTCGTGTCGGCTTGTGTTTCTGAGGATCGATCTCGATTCTGGGCTGCGCACCACGCTGCAATTGTTTGCTGCGCTTCGCCGCGAGGATGATCAGACGGTATTTTGAATCAACTTGCTGACCGTCCGTTCCTTCCACTCCACTCTCCACTAACTCTGTCGTTGTAGCCACTCAGGTGCTCCTTCTGTTTCACAAATAAAATTACTCTTGTTCCGCCATGAATTCTTTAATCACTTCTCGAACCAGACTTTCCTGCCGCATGCAGCGCGCGCGTTCCGCGTAAATGATTGAAGCAAGTTGGCCGGCGGCGCGGTCAATCTCATCGTTGATGATCACGTAATCGAAAGACGAGTACTGCCTCAACTCATCCGGCGCATTGCGCAGGCGAACCTCGAGTTCCTCGGGCTTGTCCGTGCCTCTTGTTATGAGTCGCTGCTTTAAGACGTTGTAGGAAGGCGGGAGGATAAAAATACTCACGGAATCCATCAACAACTGCCGCACACTCGCGGCGCCCTGCACGTCCACTTCGAGAATGATGTCCGTGCCCGCGGCAGTCTCTTCAACAATCTGGCTCTTCGCCGTGCCGTAAAAGTTTCCATGCACGCAGGCCCACTCGAGAAACTCGCCCGCGGCGATCATTTCGTCAAAAATTTCCCGGCTGACAAAGAAATACTCGCGGCCGTCGACTTCACCGAAACGTGGCGCACGAGTCGTGTACGAGACAGAATAGCTAAGATTCTCCACAACATCCAGCACATGCCGGATGATTGTGCCTTTGCCGCCACCGGAAGGTGAGCTGACGACGAAAAGTGTGCCCCGTGAACTCGGGATATTAAGTGGCCTGGCCAGTTGCACTTCTCCCACTTTACTCGACATTCTGAACCTGTTCGCGAAGTTTTTCGACTTCCGCCTTGATCGCCAGCCCGGCTTCCTTGATCGCTAGATCGGTCGACTTCGAAAGCGTCGTGTTAGCTTCACGGTTTAGCTCCTGCAAAAGAAAATCGAGCATTTTGCCGGTCTCACCCGGAGCGTCAATAGCCTCCTGAAACTGCGAAAGATGACTTCGCAGCCGTACCATCTCCTCGCTGACGTCGCTACGATCCGCGAGATATGCAACTTCCTGGGCCAATCGCACCGGATCTATTTCAACCACCTGGCCGCCACGATTGAGCAATTCTCCGATCCGTTTCTGGAGTCGTAAACGATAAGCATCAGCGAGACCCGCGGCGGATGCTTCGATCATCAGGCACGAGCGTCTCGATTTTCTTGACGCGTTCGCGCAGCTCGTTCCTCAGGGCTTCGCCTTCCTGCTCGCGCATCTTTTCGAGATCGTTCAATGCCTGGTCCAACGCCTGTTCGAGTGCTGTGACCATCCGCTCGTCGATACCGTTTCGGGCGGGCTGCAACGCGCCGGGTATACGAGCGATGACGTTGATGTCGAGGTCGCCCGCGATATTGAAATCCTGCTGGAGTTGCTTCAACGCATTCACATAGCCCGAGATCAGCGGGCGATTCAGCTCGTAAGCGATCTGCGCCGCACGTTCGATGCTGACGGCAACGTCGACACGGCCGCGCGAGAGCCGGGCAGTGATGCGCTTTTTGATCGAGGGTTCGAGTGAGGCCAGTTCCGAACCGACGCGAAGATGAATATCCAGAAATCGATTGTTAACGGTCTTCAGGTCAACAGAGACGGAGAAATCGTCACCCGCCACCATCCCCTTGCCGTATCCGGTCATTGATTTCATTGTTTTAGGACCGTGTTTTGTATTTGGTGCTTCTACTTAGTACTTTGTGCTTTGTTATTTTGGCGAGACTTCATAACTCAATACAAAGTACAAAATACTAAGTACAAAGTACTAAGTCAGAAACTCAGACTGAACCTTGCGGCACCATATCTTCTTCGTCAGCAAACTGTAGTTCGTAAAGCTTCCGGTATTGTCCGCCCTGGGCCAGCAACTCGGAATGAGTGCCGGTTTCTATGATTCGCCCTGCTTCCATCACGACGATTACGTCCGCTCGGCGAACCGTCGATAAGCGATGAGCAATCACGAGTGTCGTTCGGTTTCTGACTAGATTGCCGATTGCCCGTTGAACCAGACGTTCCGATTCAGCGTCGAGTGCGGACGTGGCCTCATCCAGGATCAGGACTGGCGCATTTACCAGAATTGCACGTGCGATAGCGAGCCGCTGGCGTTGACCGCCGGAAAGAAAGATGCCGCGCTCGCCGACAATCGTATCGTATCCATTGGGTAGTTCGCGAATGAAGTCGTGGGCAAAAGCGATTAAAGCCGCTTCTTCGATCTCGACGTCAGTCGCATCCGGCTTGCCGTAGGCGATGTTGTGACGGACCGTATCGTTGAAGAGAACCGTCTCCTGCGTGACGAGCGCGATCTGTTTTCTCAGGCTTGAAATCGTTGTGTCGCGCAGGTCGACGCCGTCCCAAAACACTGCGCCGGAACTCGGATCGTGAAAACGAGGCAGCAGCTTTGTCAGTGTTGACTTACCGCCGCCCGACTCGCCCACGAGCGCCACCAACGTTCCGGCTTTTATTTTCAGATTTACATCACGCAGAACCGAGCGAGACTCGTTTCCATAACCAAACGAGACGTTTTGCAGTTCGATCTCTTTCTTTAACGGCGCAGGTCGCGAGCGCCGGGTTTTTCCTTGATGGCTGCGTGCTTCGTCCATCACTTCCCAAACGTGATGTGCGGCCGCGAGCGCCTGCTCCATGCTGTTCTGGAGTCGCGAGAGCTTGCGCATCGGGTCGTAACTGCGAAACAGAAAGAAGAGGAAGGTGACGAACTGCGCGGTGTTCATCCGTTCCGCGATAATTTCGCGTTGGCCGAAGAACAGCAGGAGGACGACAAATATCATTCCGATCATTTCGATCGTCGGCGGTGAAGCGCCCGCGATACTGGCGCTGCGCAGGTTTGCCCTGACAATTCTTTTTGCGACCTCAGTGAACCGCTGCGCTTCACGTTTTTCAGCACGATAGGCTTTTACGATTCCCTGGTTGGCGAGGGCTTCCTGGGCGGTGTCTGTAAGTTCCTTGCTTCCTTCGAAACTCTCGCGCGCAAGATTACGCAGCGCTTTGCCAAACTTTGCGGTGAGCACTGCGATCACCGGAGCAATCAGGAGTGAGCCGAGCGTGAGTCGCCAGCTATAAAAGAATGACGCCGAGAGAAACACGATGAGGGTGAAGCTTTCACGCAGCATATCTCGAACGGTGCTCGTGACGGCTGTCTCGATCGCGGCGGCACTCGATACGAGTCTGGAGACGAGATAGTTGGTGCGATGGCGCTCGAAGAATGTGGCAGACTGTGCGAGCAGATGGTCATAAAGATCCTGGCGCAGCTTAAGCACTGCCGACTGCCCGATGCGCGCCATGAGGTACGTGGACGAGTACTCGGCGATCCCTTTTGCGATGGTAAAAACAATCAGCAAAACCGAGATCATCTTCCAGGCTTCGAGTGGAGCCTGGGGAATTAAATGTTGCAGACCGAAAATTGTAGGGGTACGCTGGCCGCCGTCCTGAACAAAGGCTTGATCAAAGATGGGAACAATCAAACCGCCGATGGCGGCTTCGAAGACGCCGACAAGCAGCATCGCAAAAATGGCCAGTGTGAAGATTGGCCAGTGAGGTCGTAAATACTTTAACAAGCGGCGAAGATCACGCATCTCTGGTTGCGAAAATCTCTGATCAGTTGCTATAAGGGAGGTAGAAAGACGGTCCAAAATCGTAAGAAAGAACTATACTTACCCCCACTTATTTGCGTCAAGGCTGACTGATTTGCCTGATCTCCTTTGTTCGCAAAACTCATGCGAAATTTATCCCCGGGTGACTCTACGTAGATTTAGGTTATAATCAGCCGCATTCTGCGACGTAATCGGATCCCCTCCGACAGGATCAGACATTGGCACAGCAAGCGACAACAAACAGCAAACACGCCGGCAAACGTCTTCTGATCGCAGACGACGACACCGACATGAGACTTCTCTTAGCCGAGTACTTTCGCCGCCTTGGCTTTCAGGTTGAAGAACATGAAAGCGGAATGGCGGCACTCGAGGCTACATTAGCCGGAAGATTCGATTGCTTTATCTTCGACGTTTCGATGCCGGGCATGTCAGGTATCGAGTTGCTCAAACGAGTTCGCGATCGAGGCATTCAAACGCCGGCACTCTTCCTGACCGCACACGATCGCTTTCAGATAAAGTGGCCGGGTTTGAAGCAGGCGCCGATGATTATCTCGCCAAGCCTTTCAGCCCGCGCGAACTCGAATATCGCGTCGAGGCCCTTCTTCGCCGCGGCGGCTCGGTCCCGCAGGAGACGGACGGCGAACGGATCGAAGTCGGCGATTTAGTGATCGACAAGCGGCGGCACGAAGTTATTCGCAACGGCTTTCGCGTGGATTTGACGCCACTCGAGTTTCAGATTCTCGAGCTGCTCGCATCAGAGCCGGGCCGGGCATGGTCACGAAATGCGCTTCTCGATCGAGTTTGGAGCACCGACTACGAAGGCTATCAACGCAACATCGACCCTCACATCAATCGTTTGCGAAAGAAGCTCGAAACCGATCCCAAGAATCCGCGTTACGTGCTGACGGTGCGTGGCGTTGGTTACAAGTTAAACGAGATTCCCTGAAATGCTTTGGTGGATTGGCGCCGGTCTAATCTTTCTCTGGGCTGTCCTCTCCATTTTCGCAAACCGCGGTTGGGTACCCCTGCTGTTACTCTCTGGCATCTGTGTCCTGATCGTCCAAACTGCTGCCTACCGCAAGACGAGAAATACTCTCTCGCAAAGTCGCAAAGACGTAAAGAAAACCTCTTGAAACGCGCTAACGCTTTGCGCCTTTACGCCTTTGCGAGAGAGCCTTTCTTCGTTCAATCGTCTTGACCTCATCAACACCATCGGCAACAATGCGCCTGTTTGAGGCATCAAGTGCATTGTAAGTCTAGCCTGAAATCCCGGAATTTTTAGATCAGGAGCTGTTTTCGCCATGACTTTTGGACGCATTGGTCGACACCTCGTTTTTGCGCTCAGCGCTTGTTTACTCTCTGTGTCTGCGGCAATTGCTCAACAGGACGTCGAACGTAAGACCGTCGCCATCACGTACCCGCTGGATGAAACGGTCACGGTTAAATTTCGCGGCACCACTGTATTGCCACGTCTCAAAGGTGAGGCGAAGGTAAAGCGAGCCGGGCGGCGGGGAACACGAGTCGAATTCAATGTCGAAGATCTGCCACGTGCTTCTGAGCTGGGCGGCATCTACACAACCTACGTCCTCTGGGCCATCTCGCCGGATGGACATGTGGACAGTCTCGGTGAGATCAAACGCAGTGGCAGTACGCTGGTTGATTCAAAACTCGACGTCACCACGCCACTTCAGACATTCGCTCTGATTCTTACCGCCGAACCCCACTTTCTGATGAAAGTGCCAAGCCGCATGGTGGTGATGGAAAATCTTCCGCCGCAACGAGCGAACGGCAGCCAGGTCGAAACCGCCGATGTGCGTTACATCGGAAACTCCAGTGACTATTTTCGCGATGCTCGCGTTCCTGAGTTAGCCGATCGTGATTATCGCCAAACGCCCGTCTCATTGCTGGGAGCTCGCCAGGCGATCAATCTTGCAAAGTATGCAGGGGCGGCAGCGGATGCGCCGGAAGAACTGCAAACCGCTGAGGATCATTTACAGGCAGCAGAGAAGGCCTGGCGCTTGAATCAGCCGGTAGCGGAAATTGACATGGAGGCGCGAAGAGCAACTTCATCAGGCGCACATGCGGAGGAAGTTGCCGTCGTCAGAAAAGCCGCGCGAATCAGTCGAGAACAGATTCGACGCCGCGACGAGGCGGTGCGAAATGCGGAACAGACCGCGGAAGCTTCGCAACGCGAAGTGGCACAGTTGCGCGCCGCACTCGAAAAAGAGCAACGCGCGCGCGAGTTGGCGGAACGCGATTCCGGCACTGCAAACGATCAATTGCGTGAGAAAAGAGTCGAGATTGCGCAACTGCGTGACGAGATTCAAACACTCCGTGCGGAAAGTGACGCTGCCAAACTCAAGCTGGCGCGACTCGAAGGAGAGAAGCAGGCTGAAACTGCGCGCGTCGAAGCTGATCGACAAGCAGCCGAGCGGCGAAGTGCTGAAGCTAATCTGAAAGAGACACTCGCGAAGTATGGAACGTTGAAGGAAACCGCGACCGGGTTCCGGCTCGTCCTTCCCGAAACAATCTGGACCAGCACTCGTGCGGCAACGTTGTCATCCGCATCAGCCGCGAAACTCGAGCCCCTCGCTGCCCTCCTGGCCAGCAATCCGGATTATCAAATCCTGATCGAAGCTTATACTGACAACAAAGGCAACGAGGTCTCGCTGCAGCAGTTGACGCAGGAGCGCGCCCGCGTGCTCTCCGATCGTTTTCAATCAGCCGGCGTCGATCCGATGCGTATTCAGGCTAACGGAATGGGCGCCTCCAACCCGCTGGCTCCAAACACTACTGTTGCCGGGCAGAAGAGAAACCGGCGTGTCGAGATCACGTTTACGTCCCCGGTCCGGAACACGGCGGCAAACTGAAACGCCGCCGTACATCTGCGCGTAGTGCTTCGTACTTTGTGCTTTGTACCTGGTTTTCTGGGCCATAACGAGCTAAGAAACAAGTACTAAGTACAAAGCACAAAGTACGAAGCTGAAATGTCCCCACTCGATCCGCTCGAAATCCTTCAGGTCATTGGTTACAGCATCGGGGCTTTGCTGCCTCTCTGGATGGTGCTGCAACTCTTTACGCACCGCAGCAAGCTCACGAGCATCGAACGCATACTCGCCGCCCTCGCGCTCACGATGGGCGGCTGGCACACCGCAAACCTCGTCGTCACACTTCACGGCCTCTTCGACCTGGGACCCGACACCTGGACCACCCTGCTGCGCGTCGCCGACACGATTGCGGTAGTCAGTATTACTTTTGCTTACTCCTTTCTACTACACGTCCATCTTCATCTCTGGGCCAACGCGCACGGCCGCCCGCTGAATAAGAGCGAACAACTACGCGTCTACCTGTCTTACGTTCCGACCGTTTTTCTTCTCATCACGATCCCCCTCCTCTGGAGTGGTGATTATGCGCCGATGTTCGCGAAGCTCTCGTTCTTCGTCATTCCGTTTGCGTTCTGGATCGCGTACGTGCTCGGGTTGATCGCTTTAACGGAATTCCTCATCGCCAGAAGGAGTAGAAACAAAAGCGAGAAACGGATCATGCAGACGCTGGCGGCGTCGTTTATCGGCGTCGGCGTGGTTATCTTTGCGGCGCTTGCCACCGGCGTCGGCGAAGGAACTCAGGCGGGCCTTTACCTGAAGACCCTCGCGAATCTCGGATCGCTCCTGCCGTCAGCGTTACTCGCTTACTACATCTATCGCTATCGCTATCTCGAGATCATTATCGAAGAGAGTTTGATCGTCGTTACCTTTGCCACAGTTGTGCTGACGGTTTACGTCTTTGGTATTCGCACCATTGGCGACTGGATGACACAGCGTTACGGTGTCAGGCCAGGACTGGTCGAGGCCCTCCTAATTCTCGCCCTCGCACTTCTGGCGGCGCCGCTGAGAGGCTGGCTGGCCCAGCGTTTCCACAAGCTGTTTGAACGCGAGGCGGCGCTCTATAAAGAGATCGTGGCGCGCATCGGATCTTATGCAGGCCAGTACAAGGATCTCTCCGATCTCCTGCACTTTGTTGAAGAACGGACCACCGGCGCCCTGGGGCTGAGAAAGTTGAAAATCTTTGTTGACGGATCAGAGCCCTGGGTGCAGGACGTGCTTGAAAAATCAAAAATGAGCGGCTGGCTTCCGGTCGAAGATGATCGGGTACTCGTGGACCAGGGGTTCAAATTAGCTTACCCGTTGCGGCGTGAAGATAAGGTCGAAGGCCTGCTGGCGCTCGACGCTGCTTCCGCGAGTCTGACTATCGATGCTCGTTCAATACTCGAACTTCTCGCGGATCAAATTGCGATCGCGATCGACGATTCGCGTCTGCTCGAAGAGAACTTGAGACTGGAGCGAGAGCTGGCAGAGCGAGAGCGTTTAGCTTCACTCGGCCGCATGGCCGCAACTGTCGCGCACGAGATCAAAAATCCTCTCTCCGCGATTAAATCGATCGCGCAGGTGATGCGTGAGGACGAGAGTTTACGAAAAGACTATGAACGCGATCTCGGTCTGATAGTCGGTGAAACGGATCGACTGAGTCAGAGCGTGACGCAGTTGTTGAGTTTTGCGAGGAGAGAAAGTCCTGCCGGACAGCCGCTGAGTGTCGACGAGTTGTTGCGCTCGGTCGTGGATCTATTTCGCGCAAACGCGAGAGAGCAGGGGATCGCTCTCGAATGCGAAGTGAAAGTTGAGGCGGAGCTTGCGGGGAAATACGTTTCAGCACTTCGCGATGCCTTGTCCAACCTGTTACTCAACGCGTTGCAGGCGACACCGCAGGGTGGAAAGGTCGAGTTGATCGCGGCGTCCGCGAATGGCGATCTCGTGATCAGTGTTCAGGACAGCGGCTCGGGAGTGCCCGCCGATCTGCGTGAGAGAATATGGGAGCCATTCTTCACGACAAGACAACGCGGCACCGGCCTGGGTCTGGCGATCGTGCGTAAGCGAGTTCAGGAAGTTGGCGGATCGGCGTCGCTGGAGTGGGCAAACAATGGGCGTGGTGCGTTGTTTCAATTGCGAGTTCCGCTTTAGTTTGCGGGAACTTTCTTGAAGAGTCCGCGTGTTAGGTCTGACCTGGCGGAAACCGCTACTTGAATTGAAGGAGACAAACTACATGAAGACCCGAAGAGTTTTGAGCACGTTGTTGCTCAGTTTATTTCTTATGTGCGTTAGCTTGAGTGCTCAAGCTCAAACTGCGTCGAACGAGACTGACGAGACAAACCTCGATACCCAACTTTATTTGATCGTCGGCACTAATCAGGACGTCGATGAATCAAAACTACCTGCATCCCTTGACCCGGTCGTCAAACAGTTGCGCGCTGCCCTGCCATTCAAGAACTACCGGCTCGCAGCCACTTTGATCAATCGCGTGAAGAACGAAGGTCGCCTGGACCTCAGTTGGATCGGTGGTCCAATGGCGGCGGCGGCGGCGGGCGCGGCGACGAATGTGACACCCAGTTTCAGCCAGTTCAAAGTGCGCCAGGTGAAACTTATGAGAAACGCCGAAGGGCAGCAGGTAGTGCAGATGCTTGGCTTCAGCTTTGGCGCTCGCATCCCCATTCAGACCAGCAGCGCAATCGCGGCGACTGGCGCCGTGGCGCCGGCTTTCAACTATGAAAACACCGGTCTTGCGACTGACATCAGCATGCGCGAATCAGAACCGGTGATCGTGGGCACGCTCAACGTTGGTCCGTCCGGCGACGCGATCATTCTGGTCGTCTCCGCCAAACGAACGCAGAAATAACGCGAGCGATAAGAAGCCATTAAGAGACATGTGACTTGTGGCACGCGACGCGCTAGGAGTTTAGGGCCGCACGGCCCTAAACTAATTCGGAAGTGAGAAAAGACGCGTTGCGATTGATGATTGTTGACGACGAGGAAGCCGCACGTTACGGCATGCGGCGAGCCCTCACGACTTTTGGGTATAACATCTCTGAAGCAGGTTCCGCCGAAGCCGCCCGGGCACTCTTAAAACAACACGAACCCGATCTCCTCCTGCTCGACGTAAACCTCCCCGGAATGAGCGGTCTGGATTTCCTGCGCGAACTAAAAGCCTCAAACGGCAACGGACCCCTGGTGATCATCGTCACCGCGCACGGGTCTGAACGAATGGCGGTTGAAGCCGTCAAAGCCGGCGCATATGATTATCTCTCCAAACCCTTTGAGCTAGACGATCTCCGCCTCGTAGTCAAAAACGCAGCGGAGACGGTCCAACTAAGACGCGAGAATTACTCTCTCCGGCGGCGGATAGAGGTCGAGCGCTCGCAACGTGGCGCGCTCATCGGAAACTCCGAAGCGATGCAGAAAGTGCGCGCCATGATCAACAAGGTGGCGGAGACTGACGCGACGGTACTTGTCCGAGGCGAGTCGGGAACGGGAAAAGAGCTGGTCGCACGCGAACTTCACGAACGTAACAGCGTTCGACGCAACGCTTCTTTCGTCGCCGTCAACTGTGCAGCACTGCCTTCCGAGTTGATCGAGTCGGAGCTTTTCGGACACGAAAAGGGCGCTTTTACGGGCGCGGCAGCCCGACGGGAAGGGAAGTTTGAACAGGCGGACGGAGGCACGCTGTTCCTCGATGAGATCGGCGACATGAGCTCCAACGTGCAGGCTAAACTCCTGCGCGCGCTCGAAGAGAGACGCATCGAGCGTCTCGGAGCAAACGAGACGATCCCGGTTGACGTGCGGATTGTGAGTGCGACGCACCGGCCGCTTGAACAGGAGATCACGGCCGGAAATTTCCGCGCGGATCTGTTTTATCGTTTGCGTGTGGTGACCGTCGAGATCGCTCCACTACGCGAACGCCGTGAAGACATTCCACTCCTGGCTGAGACGTTTTTGCGGCTCGCCGCTCAGCGCTACGAATTACCACAAAGGGCTCTGAGCCAGGGCGCACTGCGACGCCTCCTTGAATACAACTGGCCGGGGAATGTGCGTGAACTCAAGAACACGATCGATCGCGCGGCCATTATGGCGGACGGCGACGAGGTAAGTTCGAAAGACTTACCGGACGAGATTACCGCGGGCGCTTCGAAGACCAGTATTGTCGAAGGCGAGGCTGAGACGGACGGCTTGAGGGTTCCGTTTACCGCGGATTTTCGCGAGGATCGGAGAGAGTTTGAACGCCGCTATATTACCCGCTGCCTCGAACATACACAGGGAAACGTCACTCGTGCGGCCAGAGATTCTGGACATGCACCGCCAGTCGCTTCAGCATAAATTAAGGCAGCTTGGTCTTGGACGCCGGTACGTTTCAGTGAGCGGCGACGCGCAGGATAATCCTGACAGTTGACGGGAAAACATGAAAGCCAGACTCGACGCAATCATTCAAAAGGAACAGGCCGAATACCTCGACGGCTTAACACAACAGACCGATCCGCTGCTCCTGGAGATGGAAGCTTACGCGGCGGAGCACCGCGTACCGATTGCCGATCGTGAGGTAGCACTCTTTCTGGAGATCACGGCTCGCATCACCGGCGCGCGCAAAGCACTCGAGATCGGAATGGCCATCGGCTACTCGGTGGTCCATCTGGCGCGCGGTATGGGCCAGGGCGGGTTGGTTGTGACGATCGAGCCAAGTGAAGAGATGATCCTCGCCTCGTCCGGCTATCTCGAGCGCGCCGGTTTGCTCGATCGAGTTGGGATAGAACGAGGTAAAGCTCTCGACGTGATACCGAAGCTCACGGAGACTTTTGATCTACTGTTCATCGACGCGTTGAAAGAGGAGTACAAGGAGTATCTCGATCTTGGCTTGCAGCGATTGCGAAGCGGCGGCGTGGTGATTGTCGATAATCTGCTGTGGGGCGGCAAGGTCGCGGGCCAGGACACTGAAAGTTCGACGGTAGCGTTGCGTGAGTTTAATTCTTACTTCGTCAATCATCCTCAATTGCGTGCGGTAGTGTTGCCTGTCGGCGACGGCCTCGGGTACGCCGTTAAACTCAGTTAAGAATCTTTGGAGTGCGGCGGCTTGACGCCGCTTTTATCTCGATATTTAGTTACGTAAACAAAGCGGCGTCAAGCCGCCGCACTCCAAAGATCTCACAACTTTCTTGATTAAAACTTCTTCTGCATGATAACTTTCCAATCGTCTCTTCGTTGATTTAGAGACTCACTCTTGGACCTCATTCGCGGGTTTCCTCTCTGACTCGCACTGAACTTAAAACAACGGACGGGCTCAGGGCTTTTCGATGGAGGTTTCCGATGAGCAGTGACATGTATAGGCAGATTATTGGACTCGTTTTGCTGGCGTCCCTGGCCTGCGCGTCATTGTCATGCTCTGTCGCTTCAAGTAATGAAGAATTCTTCGGCTCCACAAAACCGCCCGCACAAAATATCTTTCGCTACGTCACGGGCGACGAACCGGAAACACTCGATCCCGCTATGGGCACCGGCCAGCCTGAAGCGCGGCTTTACCTGGCTTTATACGAAGGTTTAGTCGAGTACAATCCGAAGACGCTCGCTCCCGAGCCCGCCATTGCCGAACGCTGGCAGACAAACACGGATTCGTCCGAATTCACTTTTCATTTGCGGCGCAATGCTCGTTGGTCCAATGGCGATCCGATCGACGCGAACGACTTCGTCTACAGCATCGGTCGTGCGCTCGCGAAAGAAACCGCGTCGCGAAACGCGTACCTTGCTTCATACCTGAAGTACGCGCAGGCCTACACGGCAAAACAGGTCTTTGTGCGCGATCCGCAAACAGGTAACTTCCTTCTCGCTAAGGATTTTGACGACAGCCTTCCGCCTGACCCGATTGCCGGCACTCCCCTCGACGCTGCAAAGCCCGAGTACGCTGCGGATCCAAATCAGCCAAACGGCGCTCCTGATTCGGCGTTTCATCAACAGATGCACGCGCCGCTGAGACTCACCCTCCCCGGGAATGAGAAGGCGCGAGCAAAGCTTCTCGACGCGGATGAAAAGTTGAAGGCTGCCGTGGCAGGCAAGGAATTCATAACTGTCGGCGCACAGGATCTCGGCGTCGAGGCGGTTGATAAATACACTCTGCGCATCTCCCTGGTCCAATCGGCGCCGTTCTTTACCGGGCTACTGGCCCACCAGGTGTTCCGCCTCGTTCCGCGTAAGGTCGTGGAAAAGCATGGGAATAAATGGACGCAGCCCGAAAACATCGTCACCTGTGGTCCATTCAAGCTCAAGACGTGGAGACCTTACGACAAGCTCGTACTGGAACGTGATCCGATGTACTGGGATGCCGCCAACGTCAAGCTGGATGAACTCCACTTCTTTCCAATGACCGATGCGCCCACGGCAATGAACCTTTACAAAGTCGGCGAGCTCGATGCGGTTTACAATCACGCGGTGCCGAATCCATGGCTCGAGGTTATCGGAGCCAAGAAAGACTATATGAAGGCCGTCGAAGCCGCGATCGATTATTTGATCATTAACACTACCAAGCCGCCGTTAAACGACGTCCGCGTAAGAAAGGCTTTCAATTTCGCTTTTGACAAAGACGCTTGGGCAACATGGCGCAAAACCGTAAAGCCGTTGACTGCTTTTACTCCCGGAGGGATCTTCCCGGGATATCCGCAGCCCAAAGGCTCCACGTTTGATCCGGCACAAGCGCGACGGTTGCTCGGAGAAGCCGGTTATCCCGTGATCCAGAATGCGGATGGCAGTTTTTCGTGCCCGACGTTCCCGGTGGACCAGGTTGAATTCATCTACAACACGCAATCGGCAAACAGGTCAGTCGCCGAATGGATCCAGGCACAGTGGAAACAAAATCTCGGAATTACCGTGGGCCTGCGCAACATGGAGTGGAAGACGTTTCTGGATGCACGAGCAAAGCTCGAATACAAAGGATTCGCGCGTGGTGCGTGGGGTGCGGATTACATGGATCCGTTCACGTTCCTCAGTCTCTTCTACACTCTCGACGAAAGCGGCACAGGCTGGAGCGATCCTAAATACGTTGCCATGCTCGACGAAGCCAATCGCACCCTGGACCACAAGAAGCGTTACGAGTTGTTGGCAAAAGCGGAAGCGTTCATGCTCGAGTCGCAACCGATTATTCCGATAGCCACACCTTCAGTTAACTGGGTCAAGAAACCGTACGTGAAGGGCATGTATCCGAATCCGGGTTCACTGTTCGCCTGGAAACACGTTTACATCGAACGCGATCCAGCCAAGTGGGATTACGGCACGCCGAATTTGGCGGAATAGAAATTTCGCAATTCGACAAAATGCTTCGCTTCATAATCAGACGACTCCTGATTACCATACCCACGATGCTGGTCGTGATCACGCTCACCTGGGGCCTGATCAAACTCGCTCCGGGTAACTTCTATTCCGGCGAGAAACGCCTTCCTGCCTCCATTGAACAGAGCATTCGCGAGAAGTACGGGCTCGACAAACCGTGGTACCAGCAATACGCCAGGACCATCTGGCCCATCGTGCGACACTTCGACTTCGGCACGTCTCTCAGATACGAAGGACAGTCAGTAAACACCATCATCCGGCGTTCGCTCCCGATTTCCGCGGGCGTCGGGATTCTCGCCTACCTGTTGGCGTTGATCGTTGGCATCATCACCGGCTCAATCGCGGCTTTGAAGCAGAATACAAAGTGGGATTACGGATCGATGGCGATTGCGATGCTCGGCATCTCCGTACCCAACTTCGTGCTTGGCCCAATCCTCGTTTTGATCTTTTCCCTCGGTCTTTACTGGCTGCCGCCGTCTCGCTGGGGAGGATTTCCGAGTCGCAATCTCATTCTGCCTGTGCTCACCTTATCGGCAATTTACATGGCCTATATCGCTCGACTGACGCGCGCGGGCATGCTGGAGGTGCTGCGCTCTGACTACATTCGCACTGCGCGAGCAAAGGGCTTGAGTGAAAAAGACGTCGTTATCAAGCACGCATTGCGCGGCGGGCTGTTGCCCGTAATCTCTTATACTGGACCAGCACTCGCGTTCCTGTTAACGGGAACGGTTGTAATTGAAAGAATTTTCGCGCTGCCGGGTTTGGGAAACTACTTTATCCAGGCTTCGCTCAACCGTGACGAGCCTTTGATCATCGGCATTGTTGCGTTTATTGCCATTACGCTTTTGCTAATGAACCTGTTGGTCGATATCGCCTACGCGTATCTCGATCCGCGCGTGCGGTATCAGTGATTGGGCTTAGTGCTTGGTGCTTTGTGCTTTGTAAGTTCGTGCGACGTCCGAAGTACAAGCACAAAGCACCAAATACAAAACACAAAACCATGGTGACTGAAAAGAACCCCGACAAAGACGGTCTGATCCACATTCCTCCAGAGGTGGCTATTGCAGAGGCAGACGTGCGCTCGGAGGAAGCAGGCGAGTTTGTTCGGGGCAGTTCACTGTGGCGAGATGCGTGGCGGCGTCTGCTGAAAAACAAGCTTGCGGTCTTTGGTTTGATAGTAGTCGTCTTCGTAACGCTGGCATCGATTTTTGGACCAATGATCATCAAGCGCGTGTTTGGATTTACGCCGGATTACATTCCTACACACGACGCCCGCTTGAGCAAATCCTTTCCTCCTTTCACCGGACCGGCGGGCGAGTTCTCCTGGCAGCATCCCATGGGAACCGACAACGCCGGACGCGATCAACTCGCGCGCGTGTTGCAGGGCGGACAGATTTCTTTGCTCGTCGGAATAATTTCGACGCTCGTATCGCTCATTATCGGCGTCAGCCTACGGCGCTATCGCGGGATACTTTGGCGGGCGCACCGACAACCTGATGATGCGTATCGTGGACGTCCTTTACTCGCTGCCTTACATAATTATCGTCATCGTGTTGCTCTCGATGTTTCGCAGCCAAACTCCACGCGGACAGTTGATCCTGCTCTTTGTCGCGCTCGGCTCGGTGTCATGGTTGACGATGGCGCGGATCGTCCGCGGGCAGGTTTTGTCCTTAAAAAATCAGGAGTTTGTACTGGCCGCGCGGGCCACAGGCGTTTCGTCGTTGCGGATCATCTTTCGCCACCTGGTGCCAAACACGCTTGGTCCAGTCATCGTTTACGCCACGCTCACGATTCCGCAGATCATGTTGACCGAGGCGTTTCTTTCCTTTCTTGGGTTTGGCGTGCAACCGCCGCTTGCTTCGTGGGGCAGCCTCGTCTCGGACGGAATTCAGAACATCGCGATCTTTCCGTGGCAGTTAGTCTTTCCGGGAGTGACGATGGCGCTCACGCTTTTCTCTTTGAACTTTCTCGGCGATGGCTTGCGCGACGCTCTGGATCCACAGATGAGGACTGTGTAAGGTTGAACTCCAACCAGATGATAAACAACGGAAATCTTCTCGAAGTAAAAAACCTGAGCACCTACTTCGAAACGGAAGATGGGACCGTCAAGGCCGTCGACGATGTTTCTTTTCAACTGAAGCGCGGCGAAACGCTCGGCATCGTCGGCGAATCAGGGTCGGGAAAGTCAGTTACAAATCTCTCGATCATACGTCTAATCCCGGATCCTCCCGGCAGGATTGTGTCCGGCAGAGTGATCTTTAACGGCAGTGATCTGTTGCAACTGTCAAATGAGGGGATTCGCAAGATCAGAGGCCGGCGCATTGCCATGATCTTTCAGGATCCAATGACCTCACTAAATCCATTCATGAAGATCTCACGGCAATTGATGGAGATGACTCAACTCCACCTGGGCCATACAAAAGCACAGGCACGCGCGCACGCGATCCGGATGCTCGAAACGGTCGGGATACCGGACGCACACACACGCGCAGACAGTTACCCGCACGAGTTTTCCGGCGGCATGCGACAGCGGGTGATGATCGCGATGGCGCTCTCCTGCGAACCCGAACTCCTCATCGCAGACGAGCCGACCACGGCTCTCGACGTTACAATCCAGGCCCAGATTCTCGAGCTGATCAAAAAACTGAAGAGCGAAACCGGAACGAGTGTTATTTTGATCACGCACGATCTCGGCGTCGTCGCGGGCATGACCGATCACGTGATCGTTATGTATGCCGGAAAGATCTTCGAACAGGCGAGAACCACCAGCTCTTTGCTACACCCGGAAATCCGTACACCAAGGGCCTGCTTCGTTCGGTGCCTGATCCGACTGCCGAACAGGGAAAGCTATATCAAATCCCGGGTCTTCCGCCGGACCTGGCCCATCTGAAACCGGGTTGTCCGTTTGCGCCTCGTTGCGATCGCGTTCAGGAAATTTGCCGTCGCGAGTTTCCTCCTTTCGTGCAGCTCAACGCCGATCATTATTCACTTTGTCATTTTGCGCGTGAAGTTTATAGCGAGTCCGGCGGGACGCCGGTCGCGGTTTAATTATGAGTGCAGACGAAACAGCCTTGCTCTCCATTCGGGATCTGAAAGTTCACTTCGATCTCGGCGGTGGTGGACCGCTCGACAAACTGATCGGCGGTAAGCCGGTCAAACGCATCGTCAAAGCCGTGGACGGCGTTTCACTCGACATTTATGAACGAGAAACTGTTGGACTCGTCGGCGAATCAGGCTGCGGCAAATCCACCCTCGGACGAGCCATACTTCGCCTCACTGAACCAACCGCGGGCCAGGTGTTTTATCGCGACCGTGACCTCGCGCATCTCTCCGCAAGACAACTACGCGAGCAGCGCCGGCACCTTCAGATAATCTTTCAGGATCCTTACGCTTCACTAAATCCGCGCATGACGATCGGACAGATCGTCGGCGAACCGCTGGAGACATTTCGCCTGGCGAGAGGAAGGGAAGCGGAGCAGCGCGTGCAGGAACTGCTCGAGACCGTCGGTTTGAGTAAACGTTTTATCAAACGATACCCACATGAATTCTCCGGCGGCCAACGTCAACGCATCGGCATTGCTCGAGCACTCGCAGTTGATCCGGATTTCATCGTTGCCGACGAACCGATCTCCGCTCTGGACGTTTCTATCCAGGCGCAGATTATGAACCTGCTTGAGAAGCTGCGCCGCGAAAAGAACCTGACCTATCTTTTTATCTCTCATGATCTGCGCGCGATCAGACATGTCTCCGATCGTGTGGCGGTGATGTATCTCGGCAAACTCGTCGAGGTCGCCGATGCGAAAACGATTTATGAAGAACCATTGATGCCTTACACGAAAGCATTGATTTCGGCAGTGCCTGTTCCTGACCCCCGCGTTGAATCGACACGGCAGCGTATAATGCTGGAGGGCGACGTGCCCTCGCCGATAAATCCCCCAGCGGGCTGTCGTTTTCATACTCGTTGCCCTTACGCGATTGAAGTTTGCAAAGAGGTGGTTCCGCAGTTGGTCGAGATCAAGCCGACTCATTTCGCGGCTTGCATCAGAATCAGCCCGGAACAGCCTCATATAGAGGACGTTGCTCCCGGTTCCGCCCCGGGCCTCGAAACGCGGTAAACCACAAGACCCCCTGGGTTCTAAGCCTCCAATTTAGAGGATCTGCGCTTTTTTGTGCTGTATTGTGTGGCAACAACCGCCCATTGGACATTTAGCACTAAGGTAAACTCTCTTCCTCGTGCGGACGAAAGTAGAGTGAGCCCAGAGTTTTGATGGCGAATAAGTCCCCCATTGCCCTGAGTCCTCAGGAACATCGCGAAGACGCTCCGTCATCCTGGCCCGATATCCAGGATTCGCTAGCGGAGTCGTCGGGCCTTGCCCTGTTGCTTGTTGACGGTCACCAGCCACCGGCTCTGATTGTCTCGAATAACAATTCGATCTGCCAAACCTTTCAAAGTTCTCCTGAGTTTTCCAAACTCTGCGATCCCTACTGTGGCGAGGCCCACTCCCGGGCGATGAAGGCGGGTGAAACCGTCGAGTACAAGTGTCACGCCGGACTCGCCTGTTTTGCGAAGCCGGTTGAAATCACTTCCAAACGCAAGCTCGCCGTGATCGGCGGACGCGCGTTTGTAAAAAGTTCCGACTACCAGCAACTGATGGAACGGATTCGCACGGGTGATTTACAGAGTATTGCCGCGAACGAGATGTTCGCGAATATTCTTTTCTCGGAAGGGCAGTACCTTGCGGAGATGGCCGAACGGATCGATCGCGCCGCGCACCGGCTGCGTAACGCGACGTCTAACGGGTCCGGATCACACGCGCCGCCGGCGGCCCTGGTTGCGGCTGAGAAACCAGCCCCTCCCGTCGCGAAACGCAAAGCGGAAGCGCCGGGTGTAAATCGCGATCTCGAGTTGGAAGTGCAGCGCTTACGAAGGGAGTTGGAACACCGTTCTCGCTTTGCGGACTCACTGCAACATTTTCTCGAACGCATAAGCTGCGCCGATCCACTTAAGACTTACAACTCGATCGTCGATAACTCCAAGGAATTGCTTCAGTCTGAACGTGCATCGCTCATGGTGCTGGACGAGGCCGCGAACGAATTGATTATTAAAGCAGCGAGTGGACTGGCGACTCCTGCCGAGTCGGTTGGTCCAGTGCGTGTCGGTGAAGGAGTGTCGGGTCAGGTGATCGATACGGGTAAGGCAATGGTGGTGAGGGACGTGCTGAGCGCGGGACGCAAGCCGGCTCCAGCCGAACGCCGCTATAAAACAAACTCGTTCATCAGTTATCCGATCACGATCAGCGGGCGGAAAGTGGGCGTCCTCAACGTCACCGATAAGTCGGGAGGAGGAACGTACGACGAAGTCGATTTGAGTCTACTGGAGATTATCGGTCCCCAGGTGGCCCTCGCGCTCGAACGAGCGGAATGGCAGGAACGTGCGACTGAGTTTCAACTCATGTCGATCACGGACCCGTTGACTTCGTTGCCTAATCGCCGCTACCTGGAAGAACGGCTCGCGGAAGAATTGAATCGTTCCAAACGTTACGATTATCCGATGTGTTTCCTGATGATCGATATTGACGACTTCAAGGCTTACAACGATACCAACGGGCATCAGGCGGGCGATCTCGCGTTGCAGATCACGGCCCATTGTCTGAAAAGCGCGCTTCGATCGGCGGACGTTGCGTCGCGTTATGGAGGCGAGGAATTTTGCATTCTGCTGCCACAAACAGCCATCGCGGAAGCCGCCGTGATCGCGGATCGCATCCGGCAGCGAGTTTCGACCACGCAGTTTCCGCACGGAAAATCTCAGCCGCTTGGCCGTGTGACTATCAGTATCGGCGTATCAACGTATTCGAAGCACGTCGATACGTCTGAAAACATCATCGCCGCCGCTGATCGTGCGCTGTATCAGGCGAAGAGTCTCGGGAAAGATCGAGTTGAGTTTTATGGTGAGAAGGCATGAATCCTTGGAGTGCGGCGGCCTGGCGCCGCTTTAGCCTTGATCAGGCATTATCGATAACAAAGCGGCGCCAGGCCGCCGCACTCCAAGGAGTCCAACGACGGCGAACATGAACAGTCGCAGCTCCAGCGAAAACTTCCGCCGCGTCCTTGGCCGCGTTACGCAGCAGGACTTTGTCGGCCGTGCCGGTGAACTCAACCGGATCATGGCCCAGGCGGAGCCTGCAAATGCAGGTCGCGGCCTGCTCCTGTTGATGGAGCCTTCCGCCGGCGTCTCGGAGCTTTTGCGCCAGGCTTACGATCAGATCTTCAATCGACGCTCCGACGTTATTCCGATTTACTTCGCAATCTCGCGTAGTGAAACCACCGCGGTCAGCGCGGCCATCGAGTTTCTCAACACGTTTGTCCAGCAATACATCGCCCATCGCCGCGACGAACCGGTCGTTTCACACGCGCCGTTGACCTTACAGGACCTGCTCGATCTAGCGCCGCCCGCCGACGTCGAATGGATCGAACAACTCGTCGAGTCGTACAACCGTCTTCGATTCAGCAACGACGACAAAGCGCTCGTGCGATTTTGTCTCGGAGCACCGCAGCGAATTCCGGCGGGACGCGGGCGTCCATTTGTAATGCTCGACGGATCTCAGCTCGCCGAATACCTGAACGGCGCAGTAGTTCTCGGCACCGAGATACTCACCGTATTCAGCAAGGGCGGTTTTTCGTTCGTCCTCGCCGGACTGCGACGCCAGATCATCGAGGCTGCACACGACGCCAACTGCAACTTTGAACTTCTCGACCTCCTGCGTCTCGAACAACTTGACGCAGGCGAAGCGGCCCTCCTCGTCGAGCACGTTGCGAGACGGCAACAGGTTGCCATCAGCGAAGCCGCACGAGACCTGCTCGTGCAGCAGTTTGCGGGCAGCCCGTTTTTCATAAACATCTTTCTGCAAGCCGCGAGAGAGAAACGTACGGCGCTGATGTCCTATCTCGACTGCGAACGTCTCTACATCGACGAGCTCTTCGGCGGTCATATCCACAGGCACTTCGCCGACTTGCTCGAAGAGTTTTCACCGAGACTCGACACGCGGCACCTGTTGATACGTCTCCTTTGGGAAGCCGCGGCCGGTGAAGAACAAACTTCTTCATTCGAAGTGTGGCGCAAACGTTTGCACGTGAGCGCGACGGAGCTCGAAGACGTTTTACATCGCCTTCACGTGTACGAGTTTATCAACTGGGACGAGACGACAATTGAAGCCGGTGCCGGACCACAAGCATGGAAAGACTATCTGAAAATTCGCTACCGTCTCGACGTGCTCAACGAGCCACGCGCGCTCGTGGTCGCGGATGCGCTTGCCGACTCGCTCAAACGTGCTCCACACACGATGGCGCGTCACTACCGGCAGGCGGCAAACACCGGTTTGCGTGAGCTGATCTCCGGATTCAATTGCCAGCGAGTGCCGGCGGTTCTTTTTGACTACGGCAGTTTCAGCGTGAAATACAAGGGCGCCGAAAGCGACACGATCGTCGCGGGGCTCGCGGCGGAGACCGAACAACTCAAGCTTCCGCAAACAGTTCATCTGGCAAGCTGCCTAGCTTTCAACAGCGAGATGAGACAGATCTGTGAAGAAGATCATTGCCTGGTCGCGCACACGTTTGAAGATGGAACTTACTCGGACGCGCAACAGGTGATCTGGCTCGCGGCGGATATCGAGTCGAAGTTGGAAGTTGACGTGGACGTAGCGCGTGCGTGGTGCGACCGGTTCGAAAATATGGCCGGGCGGCTTGGCTTCACGCGCTGTCAGATCTGGTTAATCTCGAATGAAGGCTTCTCGGAAGAGGCCGGCAAGCTGCTGAAAAGGCGCAAGGCGTTCGGCTCCAGCCGTCAGCAATTCGGATTGCTGGCGTCGAAGGTCGGTGAAGCAGTGCCGCCCCCGCTGGTATCGGAGGGAGATCCAAACGAGTTTCTGATGGTGGTGCCGATGGGCGAGGACAATGAGTTGATCGCGGCCACCACGGCCGAACATATCGCGAGGCGTTTGACGTTCCGGCCGGAGGCCATCAACCAGATCAAAACAGCCATTATCGAGGCGTGCATCAATGCCTCCGAGCACAGTTTTAGCCCCGATCGAAAAATTTATCAGCGTTTTCGCTTGGAAAGTGATAGATTAGTAATCACAATTTCGAGTCGCGGTATCGTGCCGGCCAATCTTAATGGCACGAATAGCGGATCAGAAGCAAAAGAAGCGGCAGAAGAAAGACGCGGTTGGGGACTTAAACTCATCCGGACCCTGATGGATGAGGTCGAGTTTGAGCGAGTCGATGACGGCACCAGCCTGCGTATGACCAAGTATTTGCGCACGTCCTCCTAAGTGCAGCAAAAAAGTCGTAGCTGAATTAGCACTCAAGAATTACCCGAATTCTTTCAGAAGTTCTGTGCCTGGCGGCATCATTCGAGCAGAAGGGAGCTGTCGAGTGGATACACCGGATGGCAAGCTGGTACGCTCGCACTGTGTTGGCACCACCGCCGTTGTTTACGCTGGCGATTATCTAAACAAGTTAACGGGTGAGAAGATCGAGCGGGAATGCCGGCGGCAACTGACCTGTGGCTGCCGCGCGCTGGTTATAGATTTCAGCGATACGAAGTTAGTCAACAGTATCGGCATCTCAATCCTCCTGGGAATTATCGACGTCGCTGAAAAGAGCGGCGCGCAAATAGTCTTTTCCGACGTAAATAATCAGACAGTCGAATTGTTCGAGATGCTTGGCCTGACGCGCCACGTCGTGCTCGCAAAAGATGAACGCGAAGCACTGATGAGTCTTTCCCATTTCGAGACTACTCCCATAGTCCACTGAGAACATGGAGCCTTCGACCCAGAAACTTGTTCACACATTTGGAGCGCTGGCCGACTTAGGGCAGGAGATTGCAGGCACAGTTGACTTCTCAGAGATGGTGCGCACGTCGATGCACCTGTTGCTGGGGACGCTCGCCCTGCGACGCGGCGCCGTGGTGGAGTGTACGGGCGATGGCCCGCTTCAATGCGTTGCACTCTGGGGTCTCAGCGATGAGATGTTTAAGGGCTTCGAGATCGAGGCAGCAGAGAAGGACGCTTTTCTCGGAAAATGCGAAGTCAGTGAGTTGCTGGTGAAAAATCCGGCGACGGCGAACAAGTTCCTCAACCGGCATCGGAGTGAGCTCGCCCGGGAGGGAATCGAGCTCGTGTTGCCAATGATCGTTCGCGGCGAAGTCACCGGCCTGGTTCTCCTTGGCGGTAAAGCGAGTGGCGAGGAGTTTTCAAACGAAGACTTCGAAACGATTCGCGCGATGGTCCGTCACATCGGTGTCGGTATTCACACGCATCGTTTGCTCGAGCAGGTGGCCCAGCGTGCCGAGGAAAACAGAAAGCTCTATGACGACCTGCGGGCAATCTATCGCGATACAGTCAGGGCATTCGCCGCCGCCATCGATATCAAAGACAAGTATACGCAGGGCCACTCCGAGCGCGTGGGCCGTTACAGCGAGATCATCGGACGTGAGATGGGCTGGAGTGAAGAAGAGGTTGAGGGAATTCAGATCGCAGGTTACCTGCACGACATCGGTAAGCTGATCGTCGATCGCGACATCATCAACGCGCCTTACCACATCGACGCCAAGCTCTCCAGTGAATTGAACCGCCATCCTTCAGCCGGATACGAGATTCTTGCGCCGATCAATCATCCATACGCAGACATACCGCTGATGGCGAAATATCATCACGAGCGGCTGGACGGGCGGGGTTATCCCGATGGTCTAACCGACGAACAGATCCCGATCGGCGCGAAGATCGTTTCGCTGGCTGACTCATTTGACGCTATGACGACCGATCGTCCTTACCGGCGGCGCCGGTCGTTTGAAGACGTCGTACGCGATCTACGTGAAAACACCGGTAAGCAGTTTGATGGGAAAGTGGTGGCGGCGTTTTCGAGAGCGATCCTGAAAGAAGTAGCCGGAGAGACAAAAGATCGGCGGATCACAAAGATGCTTGGAAAAGGCTATCTTGAAGGCGAGAATGTGGCTACGCTGCTGAAAGATCTCATCGCAGACCTCGAAGAAGGGTTTCCTCGCAAAGGCGCAAAGGCGCAAAGTTCATAAACAAATCTTCTTTGCGCCTTTGCGCCTTTGCGAGGAAACTTATCCAGGCTGAATGCGGATCACGAAATTGCAGATCGCGATCTTCTGATCGGCGGCGACTTCGGTCGGCTCTTCTCGCGTTAACTCTCTTCCATTCACAATCGTAGGATTTCTACCCTTCGCGACGAGCCAGTATCTTCCTTCGTTATCGCGTGACAACACCGCATGAACCCGGCTTACTTCCGGATCACCCTTGATCGGCAGATCAACTGAAATACTCCTCGAGCCGCGTCCAATCGTTATCTCATTTTTCAGGATTGGGACCACCGCCTCACGTACCCCGCTTCTCCAGATCTCCACCGAGTAGAGAGGCGCGGCCTTTGGACGCACGACAGTCTGTTCACTCTCGCTGGTCTCAGCAAAATGCTCGACAACCGTGTCGTTCGTACTAAACGCCGGCGCGGTTCGTGAAGGATCAACCCGCGGCGTAACCATCGTGTGACCGCTTTCGGTTTCGTCCCAAACTGCCTGCACGCGAAACTCGCCTTTATTCAGCGTGCCGTCCACGCGAAGTTCAACCGCAAATGACTTCACTGCAAGCTGCGTCGTTCCGCTGAGCTCACGAGCACGCTCCGAGAGCACGTGAAACAGTCCCTGCTCGAGTCCACGACGCTTATCGCCCTGCCATTCCTTATCGTCGTCGGCGCTGAGATAAACGATATACTCACGCGGGATATAAGTTGGACCACCCGGCGGCGTAAACATTTCGCGCTGCATTGCTGCTTCAACTTCGCGCGCGATCTTCACGAGAAACTCTTCCCACACACGCCGTGGTTTGGCGTGCTCGTCGGCAGCTTCGAGTAGATCCTCCCCTGTCTCGCCGTCTATCCATTTTCTGATCGATTCAATCAGGCCCAAGCTTTCGCTCCTTTTCCCCGCACTGCAAGTCAATCAAACTTTACATATCTCTTGTTTATCCAGCCACGGTCGGACGAATACGGATCGCTCTTGGGCCGGCCGTGTTCCACCACCTGCACTTCATACCAGTTGCTGTCAGCAGACAGGACTTTCACTTTTGAACCCGACTCAGCCAGGCCGATCGGCACATTCGCAGCGTTGGCGACCGGCCGTAGATTCACGTCGGTGGTGGTCACGCCCTGGCGTCCTATAACCGGAGTTTCAACTATCCGTGGAATCGCAAGCGGATTCCAGCGTGTCGTCACGTACTTATGCGTTGCGAGTAACATTCCCGAAAACGCCAGGATCAATCCCGCGGCAACGAGGGCCCGTCGCTTTTTGCTGGAAGGTAAGACCGCATCGAAGGTCGAACGATTTCTTTGCGTCGGACGTTCTGCAACTCCCTGATCCGTATACAGCTCCTGCCGCTCTCGTAACTCCATCTGGCGCTTCGCTTCGAGACTAATCGGAACGACGATGCGCGGTCTCTTTCCTGTGTCGAGTTCCGAAAGCACCGGCTGGCGTTGATCCGGAACCGCAAAATGCGGACGCGGCGGCGCGGCTTCAGTAAATTCTTCCTCCGGCTCAACCGAAAGATCCGCGCTTGGTTTGCGCCGTACCGTGACATTCGCCGGCACCATTTGTAAAGGTCGAGTCGGCGGCAAACTGGCATCGGCAAGTTCATCCCAAAACTCTTCGACACTTTGATAACGCGCTTCCGGCCGGTTCTGCGTCGCTTTTTCAAGGACACGCACCACGGCGCCGGCCCAGTGAGCGTCACGCAGGCGCTCCGGTAATTCCGAGACCGCATGTTGCGCAAAACGGCGCGGCGATTCTCCTGCGAGAAGAGTGTAAGTCGTCTTTGCAAGCGAATAGATATCGGCAGCCGGCGTCAGGTGATCGTGCGGCAAAGTTAGACCGGCGGGATCGATGAGTTGGCCCGTGTGCATGAGGGGATTGTGCTCGGGCGCCGAATAGATGTTGGTCCCAACCCGTGTGATCGCGCCGTCACTTCCATCCAGACGAGCGACGCCGAAGTCAGCGATCTTGACGACTTCTTTATCCGCGGTCAGTAAAAGGTTTTGCGGTTTGATATCCCGGTGAATCACACCGCACTTGTGCGCGTGCGCCAGACCCGAACAGACCTGCTCGAGATAAAAGAGCGCTCGTTGAATTGTCAGCGGCCGTGTTTTGGTAAGCGCGAACATGTCGCCGCCCGGAAGATACTCGAGCACGATGTAGTGAAACGTCGTTCCGGCGAGATCGATCGCGGTGCCGTGCCCGAGGCGGTTTATTACGTTGGGATGGCGCACGCGATCGAGCGCGACGGCTTCGTTTTGAAAATTTGAAACTAAGGTGCGCTCGAGTTCGGCGTCGGGCGCGTCCTGCAGGTAGAGATTGAGTGCCTTTATGACGATCGTGCTGGGAGCGCCTTCGGGTGCGGCGTTGTCGTTGGCGACGTAGATCTCGGCGTAGCTGCCACGTCCGAGACATTCAAGGATATCGTAGCGGCCATCGAGTCTGCTCTGTTGAAGTTTGAGTTCCGACATTAGTTCGCCCTGATTCGCACCTTAGATGCGTCCTAAACAGATCAGGGTTCAGTATCAGGGGGCGTTAGTGTTGGTGGGAGGTTTGGTCAGCTCTTCGTAATGATTGAGCACTTTCCATCTGTCCTTTTGCGTTTGTGTCCTAACGCTGATGACGGCAAGACCAAGAACCGATTCTTTTTTGATCGTGGCGTTTGCCGGAGAGGGATTGGCGTCGGACTTGCTGATGGCCGCATCAAACGCTTTTCCCGCTTCGTCCGTGTTTCCCGTCAGCAGATTCGCGCGACCATAAAGATATAAAAACTCCGCATTTGGCGAGTCGAGCGGATTTTGCACTCCTGAACTCAGCAATTCCTTACTGATATTGTCACCCGCGAGCCAGGCACGCGGATCGCTGTCAACCTGCCGGCGCGCTTTTTCAAACTTAACGAACGGTTCCTCCGCCACAGGCGTGCTCACCGGAGCAGCAGACTGAACCTGCGGAGCCTGCGTCGCCAGAAAGGGAACTCGCTCCTTGTATCGCGCTCCGGCATAGAACGCTCCGCCGAGAAGCAGGAGGACGAAAAGAACTCCAAGAATCTTCAGACCGCTGCCGCCGCCGCGGCTTGTTTCCGGCGCTGCAACGTTCAGCGTTTCGTGAACCGGCGCCGGGCTTTCGCCAACCGGAGCCGGAAAGGCTATGCGCGAAGCGGGAACAAAATTCGACTCCGCTGCCGCACCGTTACCTGATGGCGTCGCGTAAACAGGCGGCGTGTCAGGACTGATCGTCGGCTCCAGATCCGCCGGGCGTTCACCTGCCTTGAGATGTTCACCAACACGCACGACGATCACGGTCAAATTATCTTCCGCGCCGCGTTCGTAACAGCGTCGCTTCAACTCATTGCAAACTTCTTCGAGGTTCGGACTAACAACCATCAGTTGGCGCAGTTCGTTGTCTGTGATATGACGCGTGATTCCGTCAGTACACAACAAAAACTCCGTGCCTTCTTCAACCTCCATCACCTTCATGTCGACTTCGACGCCCTGTTCCGCGCCGAGCGCGCGACTGATCACATTCTTACTGGGATGATTCGCGGCCTGCTCGGGCGTCATTCTTCCCGCGCGCACTTCTTCTTCGACGATCGAGTGGTCTTCAGTTTCCCGGTGTAACTGTCCGTCAGGCGTAAGCCGGTAAAGACGCGAATCGCCGACGTGACCAAACGTGGCGATATTCCCCTTGAGATGGAGGGCGACGATCGTAGTCGCCATCATTGAAAACTTTGCGTGCTCCTGGGCCATCTGGTGAATTGAAGCATTCGCGCGCTGAATCGCGAGTTCCATCAGATCTTCGACGTCTGTGCCCTCGACCTGGTGACGAAACGCTTCGTCGAGAACTTCGATCGCGGTTTGCGACGCAACTTCCCCAGCTTCAGCGCCGCCCACGCCATCGGCGACGGCAAAGATCGAGCGCTCCTGGTCGTGCAAATACGCGTCTTCGTTCAGCGGACGCCGCTCGTTTAGGCCGCGGTCCGACAACGCTGAAGATTGGACCTGGAAGGTTTTAGTCTTTTGGCTCATTGCACTGCCTCCAGCTTAAGGGGAGAAGAACTCTTAGCTACGGGCCTATCCAATACCAGCCGGTCGCGCGCGTTTCGGTTTGAAAATGCCATCAGCATTCCCAGCATCGCAAAGCTCGTAATCAAACTAAAACCGCCGTGGCTCACAAAGGGCAGCGTAATTCCCGTCATGGGCAAAGCTCGCAGAATCCCGCCGATGTTCACCAGAGCCTGAAAACCGATAAACGCTGTTAGACCTGCTGCGCACAACTTCGTAAACATATCACGCGCCTCCAACGAAGTGCGAACTCCAGCGACTACGAAGATTATGACTGCGAGTATGATAACGGCGCCGCCGGCCAAGCCTGTTTCTTCGGCGATTGCGGCGTAAACATAGTCGGAATCGGCGATCGGAATTACCTCGGAGAAGCCGAGGCCCAGTCCTCGCCCACTCGTTCGACCTGACGCAATTCCAAACACGGCCTGCGCCGGCTGAAACGCGAGTTTGTCAAACCAGATATCCACGTTGACGGTGCGCTGCATCGCCGGACTCTGTTCGGCAAGCTCCTTGAGCTTTGCATCATCCTTGAGCGCGTCTTCGTAGTCTCCCTTCCACCATGAAACCTCGGGTGACGGCGGATCAAACCCATCCAGCCACAAATGGAAGCGTTGTTGAATGCGCGACGGAAGCGCGGCGCTGATTGGCCGTGCAATCGTCGGCAGGAGAGGCACTTTTTCCTGTATGTCGCGCGGGAGGGCGCCGACGACGAGGATTCCGATCACAAGCAGCACGGAACCGACGAACAGCAGGAGCTGCGGCCAGCGGCGCACGGCAACCAGATACAACGTCGTGTAAGCGCCGCTGAAGATCAGCATCTGACCGAAGTCTTTCAACGCGAAGAACGGAACAAAAGGCAGCATCGCCATTACCAGGAGGGGCACGATGTCGCGCGCGCGTGGAATGCCCCAGTAAGTTTCGGCGAGGTCCTTGTAGCGTGCTGTAAGAATACCGGCGAAGCCAACCAGGAACGGGATCTTTGAAGGCTCCCAGGGCGTCATGTTGCCGAGCGCTTTGCCGGCGCTGGAAGTAACGACCGCCATCGCGAGCGGCAGGAGAGTGAACAGCACGATTATGAAACTGTTACGCTGAAGCCACAGGAGAAAACCGTCGCGCACACACAACGAGTAAGCCACCGCGAAGGCAAAAAAGGAGAAGACGGGAATCCAGGTATAACTTGAAGTGAGCGCGTTCCAGAGCGAGTAATTTGACTCTCGCCGTGGAAGCGTGTCGATATCGATCGGTTGCGCGGGTGTGGGCGGCAGGCCCATCAACTGCTTTTTCACCGGATCATAGTTTTCCATGATGTAACGCGTGCGCAGCGCCTGCATTTTCAACTCGCGGGCGGCGGCTTTTTCACGCGCGTTGTATTCCGGATCGCTGTAAAGGCGATACTGGATCAACATGCCGAAGGAGAAGAGCAGAATCGCGGTCGTGAAGAGGACCCAGTTGCCGGCAAACTTCTTGTTTCGCGAGAGCCAGATTGCCAGGACCATCAGAGGAAGGAACATCATCAAATCGCGAACGGCGCCGATGACGGACGTTTCGTAACCCCGCAGCAGGCCGGCGCGATGCACGGCAATGTAACCCGTGATCTCGAGTCCGAGAATCACGAGGATCAGTAACAGGTGTGATGATGCGCGGTTCTTCATTTTTCGGATAAAGACTTCCTCGCAAAGGCGCAAAGGCGCAAAGTTTTTCTCTGAGTCTTCCTTTGCGTCTTTGCGCCTTGGCGAGGAAATGCCTTACTTAAAGTAGCCAAGATCCCTCGCTTTCAAGACCAACTGCGCGGCTATCGGCGCCGCGGATCTCGATCCATAACCTCCACCTTCGACAATCACCGCGATCGCAAGCTGCGGCCGCTCGAGCGGCGCGATACAGAGAAACCAGCCGTCAATTCGCGGGTTTTCCTGGTCCATGATCACTTCATCATACTCACGAATGATGTTCCCGCGATTGTCCTTTTCGATACGGTGTCTCGTCTTTGGCTCCCCGGTCTTTGGATCGTAAACAGGCACAACCTTCTGCGCCGTCCCGGTTTTTCCCCCGGTGTTGATACCAGCCGCCTTGACCGGCGCGAACACACCGCGGGCCGTGCCGCTTGGTCCACCGGTCACAAGTCCCATGATCGAACGCATGCGCGCCGCGGCTTGCGCCGTCAGCACCTGGTTGAAGGGCTGCGGTGCGACGTTGAATTCGATCCGCGGCTTCATCAGTTTGCCTTCCATATTCCCGATCGTCGCTGCCGATAATGCCATCTGCAAAGGCGTCATCTGGCCGGCATAACCCTGGCCGTATCCGATGAGCGCCAGATCGTAGCGTGTCACCTGCTTACCGGTAACGATCGTCGCTTCTCGCGGCGCGAGCGCACGCTTAACCGCATCGGTGCTCGCGTTCCAGATCTCCGGCAACTTGCGGCCGCGCAACGCCTCGGCAGGAGTGTCGTAAGCGCCGATTCCGAGCAACTGTGCCGCGCGTTTTAGTTTTTCCTGTCCCAGCCTCACGCCCATCTGAGCGAAATACTGATTGCATGAAACTTCATACGCGTGATCGATCCCGATGCGGCCGTGTACTTCGGCTGGACCAGCATCGTCAAAAATCACATTCGCGCCCGGCGCGGCATAGTAACCACCACCGCTGCACGTAAATTCCGTGTCCTGCTCGCCCGCAAGGAAAGCCGCGATCATCGTTACTGTCTTGAACGTCGAACCGGGAATGTAATACGCGCCGAGCGCACGGCTGACGAGCGGCTTATCTCGTTCGTTTGCCTCGAGTCGAATCCACGTCGCTTCATCTCCGACTTCGCTCAGGCTGTAAGACGGTTCACTGTAGATCGCCAGCACGTCGCCATTTTGCGGATTGAGTATGACTACCGCGCCGTGCTTTCCTTTCAACTGTTCGACCGCAGCCTGTTGCAGACCGCGATCGATCGTCAGGCGAACGTCCTGATTGCCTTTGAATTCGACTTCACGCCCCTTCACCACCTCGTATGCTTCCGGTAACGCGCCGCTGCGAACGCCGAAGAGCGCGCGCTCCAGTCCGGGATCGCCGCGATCTGATCCAAAGAGATGGGCCAACGCTTTGTCCATCGGGTATTCGCGACGGATATTCCCGCTGGAATCGCGTTTGTAATAGGCGAGTGGCTGGTCTATGCGTCCACTGCGATCAAAAACCCACCCGCGCAACGTCGATTCCGACAAACGGCGCACACGCAGATCCTTGTAGCTCAGGTCCTGAAACTTTTCATTCTGCTCTGCGGCGTACTGGCCCCAGTAAACATGAAATGAAAACATCGCTATGGACAGCAGCAGAAACAGCCAGCGGAGGGCGCGCAGTCCGCGATTTGTGGAGGTCGAACCGAGTCGCTTCCTCACCGCGGTCGGTAGCTCTTCAGGAATCGGAGCAACTGCCTGGCGACGATTTCGAATGAGTCCAAGTAAGAGGATCAGGATGACGACCGCAAAACCGCCCACGTAGATCAGCGTAAACAACGCGGGCGTTCTTTCCGGCACATGAGGAGTTGGTAGAGGCGAAGGTGAGGGAGTTTGTAAGAAAAGCAGAAGTATGTTGATTACGTTCATCCAGTTTTACTACTCACTTTTGCGCAATCGTACTTCCACATCTCCAAAACCTACCACATCGCCGTCTTCGATTAATCTGGACTCACCGTAAGCGATCCGTCGTCCGTTGATGTAGGTCCCATTCGTCGAACCTGTATCGGCCACGAGCAGAGTGCCTTCAGTGCTCATCCGCAGGGCCGCATGTATCTTTGAGACGCTCGTGTCGTTCAAGGTGAGTTCGTTGTCGGAAGCTCGTCCGACGTTGAGACGTTTACCGCCGGGTTTAAAGATCAAGGGAATTTCGCGCGTTCCATGCGGCAGGGTCACGCGAGCGATTACCTGGATGTCCGGCATCGGCGGAGCAGCGCCCGGAATGGGAACGCCGGTTTTTTTAACGCGCGTTTCTTCGTCCTGCCGCCTCAGATCTTCTTCGAATTCGCCAAACGTTGGATCGACCGAGATGCCGGTCGTGAAGATATCGACTTCCGCTTCCACGGCGACCGGCGCAAGCGTGCGATAGCGATGATCGTTGATATGATCGATCGCAGCAGCGAGAACTTCGTGTTTCAGGTCGTTTAGTATTTCAGGAGGCGCTTCGGAATGTGTACCCCACTCGACTTTTAGCACCAGGTGATGCGGCGCGATTCGCCCTTTTTGGCCTTCGTCTCTGACGCGCTCGTCGATCAGCCTCTTCATCCGCTCGATGAGCTTTGAAGTGGTGAGCCCGCTGCGCGGTTCGACGGTGCGACCGAGTCGTCGATCCACAACGCTGCCCATACCTTCAAGCACCCGGCGCAGAATGCGTTCAGGTAGTGCTTCTTCCCGCTTTCGTTTTTCTACCTGCTGCTTACCTGTCGGGTCGTCTGAATCAGTCATGAATAGCCAATACGAGTTTTATCGCGAGCGGTTCATGCTGCCCGCCAAGCTAGAGAATTACTGGGGTGGTTCGTGAGTATTCTAGCCTAAACCGCGGCAGCGGGGTAAGTTGTTTCTCTCGTACAAGTTGTTTGCGAGACTTATCCTGTCGACTTTCCTCTTGTCGCTAAAAAATCAGCTTGACCGAGAATCGGAGAGAGCGTGCTCCGCCGGCGCCGTAAAACGATCCGAATCCACCGCCGGACACGCTCCGGCCACTCAGTGAGGCTGACTGGCCAAAAGCGAGTTTATTTCCGATAACCAGATCGTTTCCGAGCGGATCTTCGAAATTCGCGTGGTTGAAGATGTTGAAAGCGTCTGCCTGTAGCTGAAACTGGAACCTTTCAGTGAAGTAAAACTTTCTGCGCAAGCCGAGGTCAATCTGGTATAGAGAAAAGCCGCGCAGGCTGTTCCGCGCGAAGTCGCCCTGCAAAAGTTCTGAGGTGGGAATAAATGCCGCTGCCTTTATTCTGCGTCCGCCGGGTGCAGCGGGATCGAAGATGAATGGCGCTTCGCCATCGACGGTATTCGGCCGAACGTAAGCGAGCCCAAAGGAAGTGGGAAACGCTTGCAGCACGTTCAGGGGTTTTGCCGAACGCGCAGTGAAGATCGAATCGATGGACCAGTTGCGAGAGATCTTGTTTCCGATCCCCTTCGCCGTGACGGCCGGCAAGTCGTAAGTGATGAAACCGCCGAGCTGCTGTCTGATGTCGAAATCCGAAGGCCCCCGATCGAAACGCGGATCGAGGCTCGCCATGATCACGCTTCTCGATGAATCGTCACTCACGTTGTCAGACGATTTTGAGAGTGTGTAGAAAGCTACGGCGCCGAGGCCACTAGTTAGCCGGCGCTGAAAGTTCAACTGAAACTTGTGATAGTCGGAGCTGCCCCGATTCGTCACCAGTCTGAGAAAACTGAAATCCGGATTCTGGTCAAAGACGGCTTGCGTGTGCAGCAGTCTCTTTCCTGACGAACCCGCATAGACGGCTTCAATCGCCTGGGAACGCCCCAAAGATTGTTGTAGTGAAACGTGCCAATTGATGGTGTAAGGAAGTTTGAGTTCAGGATCAAAAGCAATTAACGGCAGACCGTCAGCCGCTGTAACGGGAGGCAGACTTACTGGGAACGGAGAGTTGAAGATCGCCGAGCCTGAAATAAAGGGAATGGAGCCGGCGAAGACGTCGCCGGAGTGACCTTGTCCGGTGTCGTAAAGAATCGTGATGCCGCCGCGCAGCAGCAGTTCGCGGTTGGATCCCTGCAGGATTTCGTAAGCAAAACCTGCACGCGGGGCAAAATTGACGAAGGTAGTATTCCAGGGCCGGCTTCCCGGTGCGAGTGTGTTGATGGAGGCAGGATCGTTTACCTGGTCCACCGCGAGTACGTTGTCGCTCGAGGGCGGAGGCGCAAGCTCCCAGCGTAAACCATAAAGCAGCGTTAACCGGGGCGACTGTTTCCACTGGTCCTGTGCGAATAGCGCCAGGGTATGAAAGACGGGTCTTTGTGAAGCACTGAAATCAATCCGGTTTACGCGGGCGGCAATGCCGTCGATCGCCTGGCCCATGCCGTCGAAGAAGACGTTCTGCTCGGATGATCGAACACCGATAGTTGGCGAGAGCCGGCGGAAGTCTGCGCCAAACCTGATCGAGTGATTTCCGGAAAGGATTGTTGCCGTGCCGAGGAGATTGAACTGGCGCTGCACACTCGAAGTCTCATCGCCGGTCATCAAGCTCGAGTTACGAGAATTCAGATTAAAGATGAACGAAGAAGGGAAGAGATTTGCAGGTATCACGGCGTCGCCAAATTGATCCGGCAGGTAGGAGCCTTTGATGCGGAGGTGGCTGTAATTCGCGCTTAAATCAAGCAAATGCGTTGGTGAAAACATTTGTGTTAACGAGGCGGTGATGGTTTGTGCGCGGGTTTGAATGCGATTAGTTGTGTTGAGTGAAAAACCGTTCGCCCCGCGCGTATCAGCACTCGAGTCTGCAAAGTTGTACCGGCCCCGAACAGAACTGTTATCCCTGAACATGTGGTCCAAACGAATGCTGCCGACGTCGTGTCGTGCAGGGTTTGCAAAGCTCGCCGCGAACTCGGCAAAACCATCGGCCCGTGAAACTCCGGAGGGAACAGGAAACGCATCGAGAAACGGGCGAATCGACGGCGGCGCCATCGCTCGAGACGAAAGGGAAGGCACGTCGGTTATTCCTACGACGGGCTGGCGCAAACGCATTCCTTCGTACGAACCGAAGAAAAATGTCTGGTCGCGATGGATTGCACCACCAAATGTCCCGCCAAAGAGATTGAATCTTTTCGGAGGCTTGTTGAGACCACGATTGTTGGCGAACCAGTCGTTCGCATCGAGCGCGTCATTCCCAAAGAAGTGAAAGGCGGAGCCGTGAAATTCATTCGTGCCTGCGCTTGAGGTGACGTGCACTTGTGGGCCAGCGACGCGGCCGTATTCAGGGTCAATTGGCGACGTTTTAATCGCGATCTCCTGCGTCGCTGCAAGTGTTACGATTCCGTTTGCTCCGCCACTTGCGGTCAGCGCGGGTGTATTGCCGGAGGCCGATGCGCCGGGGCTTTCGCCACCCTGTGCGATGCCGAAGTTTGCGTTCACGCCGTCGAGAACAAAATTTGTGCTTTGTCTGTTGCGCGAAATATTAAACGCCGAATACTGATCACCCGAGCCGCTCGTTAGAGGAACAAAACTGTAAAGACTTCGGCCCTGAAGCGGAAGATCCTGGAGTGTGCGTGGAGCAAACGCGGAGGTGTAAGTGAGGTCGGTACTCAGTAACACACAACTACTCGTTACGCTCACAGTCTCCATTGTGCTGGCTAAACCGGCTGCTGCCCGATGAACCGGCACGTCAACGCGGCGCGGCTCTTCAGCTCCGGTAAAGATCATGTCGTCGATCGCGACAAACGACGTGTACTGCGTCATTAACTTGAAAGTCAGGCCGAGTTCCGTGATCTCTTCGCGTTTCTGATCGTGTGTCACCGGATCGACTCCGACCGCCCTTTGCTCCGCCACGAGATCCTCGATCCGGCGGCGAGCCCAGACATTGGCCAGCGCCGCGTTATCCTCTTCGAGTTCCGGCAACTCAACTGGAATCTCGCGAACGAAGTCCTGTCCGGCAATCTTTCCAGTCAGGCGAATTGTGCCCTTCGCGCCTTTTGAGTAACGGCCGGAAACTACTAATGGCCTCGCGCTAAACAGATCCGGAATGAGTTTTGGATAAACTTCGGTAACCGGCAAATTGCCCCAATCGATCGAAATGTCAGTCAACAGGGGATTGCGAACGCGCTCGCTAAAACGCCTGGCGAACGGCGCCGAGATACCGGATTCGGGAACGTAATCAATTTCGCCGCGCCCGTATTGGGCCATCTTATCGAGCAGCGCTCGGTTGGGAGCGCTTCCGAAACCCATCGCAAAGACTCGCGCCTTCGGATGTCTCTGCACCTCCGCGAGGATCTCGGTTTCGTTGCTGACCTGACCGTCAGTCAAAAAACATGCGAGCCGGATGTGATGTTGGGAGTCGGAAGGATCAAGTGCGGCTTTGATCGCTTTCATCATCTCGGTTCCGCCGTTGCCTTCACGCGTCTCGAGAAACTTTTTTGCTCTTTGTAAATTTTCAGGTGTGGCCGGAACAGGATCCGGAAAAAGTATTTCAGTGTCGCCGGAGAATGTGATCAGGTTGAACGTGTCGTGGGGATTGAGTTTGTCGAGCGCGAGCTGCATCGCCTGTTTTGCCGTATCGAGTGGAAAGCCATACATCGAGCCTGACGTGTCCAGGACAAACACGATCTCTTTCGGCATAACATCCTGGGGCGCAACGCGCTGGGGTGGCTGTAGGATGAGAGTGAAGAAGCCACCCCGTTCGGATCGATGGGCGAGGACGGCATCGTTGATAATGTCACCGGCAACCCGGTAGGTGAGAACGAAGTCTTTATTCGGAATCGTCGCGCGATCTTTTAGTCGAACGACGGCGTGCTTCTCGTCGATCTCCTGCAATTCGGTTTCGTGAGTTTCGGAATTTACAGCGACGATCGGAACACCCGCGTCTAAATTTATCTCGAGAGAAATGTCGTGACCCGCGCGCATTCCGTCGGCTATGGCCGGAGGAGAGAGGCGTGAAGCTGTCTGATCGTTCGCTTGTTCGGAAGCACCGGCGGCGGCGTTGTAACGCGGTGCGACAACCATCGGAAACGACCACTCGTAAGCTCCATCTTCATACTTGAGAGTCTCGACGTAACTAATCGTGACGCGAATCTGGTGCCCGGGCATTATGTTTGCCACTTGTTGCGTAAAAACATTCGAACGTTCCTGATCGAGCAGGGCAGCGATTCTGCCTGTCTGTTTAGCGTTGGCGTAAGCAGCCTGCGCTTCCTCGCGGCGCATGATCTTTCCTTTGATCGTTCGATCGCCGATGACCATCGTCAGATCATCTACGGCGGCGGCGTGCGGCAAAGGGAAGACGTAGATCGCCTCGATCTTGTCAGTGAAGGGATTCTCGAAGTTTTGTGTGACCGTCACGCGTGAGATGAATCCGCTGACCTCGGCCTTGACTTCAGTATGCTTGAGTGGGCATTCACCGACGGGCTTGCCGTCCTGATTGAACACTTGAAGGGAAGCGGAAGTTTGCTTTTTACTGGCGTCGCCGGCAGCGCGGGCAGAATCGTGATGCAGGAGGTTGGACCAGATGAAGATGGCGGCGATGCAGGTTATGGGCAGTAAAAGCCATTTAAGAGTCGAGCGGCGGCGTTCCATATTCCCATCCTTATCTGATCTGACGGCACACGTCGGCATCGTGCTGGCGAGCGGAAGCGCATCGCTGCCTGAAGTGATCGCTGGTTGTCTTTATATTGAGACCGGGAACAGCTTGGTCTCAGATAGCAGTCTTACTGGACCATGCGGGGGAGACCGCGCGAGGAGCCGAGCATTATCGGTTAACGCTATTGATGCAATTTTTTGTAGACAGGTAGCCTGAGCCGGAAAAAATTTTCGCCACCAGAAGGCGCAGAAAGCACAAACTATTTACCTGAATGAATTGAGATCTTGCTCTTCCCAAGTCGAATCATTTACATTAACTGTTATCGAGCCCCTGACCTCACGTCAGCCAAAAATTTGGGAACGTAAGAGAGGTCGCCGCATGTTACAGCAGCTATGGGACAGTTTCGTTATATTGATCCCTGTGTTTTTTCTCCTCACCATGATTTTTGGCGCCGGATTTTATATCGGCCGCGTAAGCAAGAGAGAGTAGTTGACAACAACTTGCCCAGAACGGGGAGGCCTCAGATGAAGTCAATTTACAAAAGCACCTGGCCATATCAGGAAGATGAAATGAATCTCCCGGTAGAGAACGTGGATGAGTCGATACCGTTTTATGAAAACGTAATGGGATTCCGCGTCACCTCACGCAGCGACTCGCCTCATAAGAGCGCGATCCTGAGCCGAGACGAAATCCAGATCGGGCTCGCGGAGAATGGAGGCGATCCGACTCAGGACGGCTGCTTCTTCGAAGTCGATAATGCTGAAGCGGCTTTCGCCGAGCTTAAAGCAAACGGTCTGAAACAAGAGGATACCGAGTTTCGCGTCGACCAGTACGGCGATAAGAAGTTTAAAGTCTTCTTTGTCGTCGCGCCGGACGGTCTCTGTTACTGTCTCGGCGAACCACAACCGTAGCCACAAAAAAGCGAAGGCTATTTAGCCGCAAAAGGCACATGAGATTTTTCCTGCTCACCGGATCGTCCTTTGTAGACTTCTGTGCTTCTTTGTCGCTAAAGATATAAAATCGCTTTCGTGAAACGCTCTGGAATCGCGGATCTCCCATTACACGGCGGACGTGTGCCTCCGTGGCTTGCCCAGCGCATGACCAGGCTCGGCACCGCGATAACCGAAACGATCGTTCACGACTACGGCACGTCAGCGTTTCTATCCCGGCTCAGCGATCCATTCTGGTTTCAGGCAATCGGCGCCGTAATGGGAATGGACTGGCACTCGTCCGGCATCACCACCTCAGTAATGGGCGCACTGAAACGCGGTCTCGCGCCGCGCGCGAATGAACTTGGCCTGTACGTCTGCGGCGGCCGGGGCCGGTTTTCGCGAAACACGCCAAGCGAACTGCGCCAGATCGCGGAACGCCGCGGCTTTGACGGCGAGGCTTTAGTACGAACCAGCAGACTCACTGCGCGAGTCGACAACAATGCCATCGCCGACGGATTTCAGATCTACCTGCACAGTTTCGTCGTCACGTCGAACGGCGAATGGGCCGTCGTGCAGCAGGGACTGAATGAACGCAACGGCATGGCCCGCAGGTATCACTGGCACTCAGCCTCAGTTCGCGATTTTGTCGCCGAACCACATACCGCGATTTTCGGCGAGAACCAGGGCACGATCATGAATCTCGTCGACGCTCATGCCGGACGCGCGCAGAACGCCCTCATCGAGATCGCCAACGAGCGTCCGGAGAAGACGCTCAGCCGAAGCACGACACCTGCGAATGCCCGCGCATCATGAAGTTCGCGCAAAAGACGTCGATTTGAAACGCCTCGGCGCTGTTCTCGCCGTCGCGTACGAACGTGGCTTGAGAGATTTCACTGAACTGTTGCTGCTGGAGAAACTTGGACCACGTACACTGCAATCGCTGGCGCTTGTGGCGGAGGTGGTCCATGGCGCGCCGAGCCGTTTCAACGATCCCGCGCGTTTTTCGTTTGCACATGGCGGAAAGGACGGCCATCCGTCTCCGGTTCCGTTAAAGACTTATGACGAGTCGCTGAACTTTCTTCGTTCGTCACTCGACGCGGCGAAGCTTGGCGCACACTGAAAAGCTCGACGGCTTTCGGCGTCTCGATCGTTTTGTTCGGAGAGTTGAAACGATCCTTGCGCCCCAGGCGGATTTCGCCAAAGTGATCGAACACGAACACGCCATCTCACCCTCGCTCGATGGGCGCACCGTCTTCGACGATCGGCAGCGCTCGCTGTTCCAGCAGAACGATGCGGTAATCCCGAACCAATGAAAACGCAATAAACAGGGCGAACCTGTGCTGCTATCATGGCTTCTGAAAACAAGGCTTTAATTTTAGCGCTGCTTTTGTTACTCTTTTTCGCGACCCCCCACTCACATTTAAGCCCCGACATGAAGACGCGCCCCGGAGTGCGCCGAAGTGCATCTCCTTAACTATGACAAGTGAAGGAGCAAAACTATGAGCTTTAAGAGATTTTACCCATTACTGTGGGTTGTATTCTGGCCGTCTTTATGTCGGTTGCACCCGCGGTTTTGGGACAAGTAACAACAACCACGCAAGCCACGCAGGAACGAAGCTGCTCTGCGTTCCGTTCCGAGTGGCTCCAAAATGAAGTTTAGAGGTGTCGTGATCAGCCGCGATGCCGACGTTTTCACGATTCGCGACCGCAGCCGAGCCGACTATCAAGTCCTAATAACTGACAATACAAGCATCAAGACCCACGGTGGTTTCCTTCGCAGCGGTAAGAAATATCCCGTGACGGACATTCTGCGAGGCTTGATCGTAGAGGTTGAGGGACGTGGTGATGCCCAGGGTCAACTGGTTGCGGAAAAGATTCGCTTCAACGAATCGGACATGCGTGCCGCGATTACGACAGATACACGCGTCAGTCCGGTAGAGGCCAATCAGGAACGTATGGCCGGTCAGATGGATGAACTTTATGCGGTCGCGGCCGAAGCCCGAGCCGAAGTAAGGCTGTGAATGAACGCGTTTCAGCGCTCGATGATTACGACGTGCAGGAGACTGTGGCAGTAACATTCCGCACCAACAGTGCAGTGCTTTCACCGGAAGCCAAGCAGCAACTCGATACGCTCGCGGTCAAAGGCAACCGGCGCGAAAGCGTACATGATCGAAGTTGCGGGTCACACAGATTCAACCGGCAGCGAAGCCAAGAACTTCCGTCTCAGCCGCGCAGCGCGCTGAGGCTGTGGTGCAGTATCTGGCGGTGAAATCACAAGATTCCGCTGCGTCGTTTTGTTACGCCGATGGGCTATGGCAAAACTGAAGCCGTAGCCGATAACACGACGCCTGACGGGCCGAATGCAGAACCGGCGCGTTGAAGTGAAGATGATTGTCAATCGCGGACTGAACCAGCCGGCCACGAGTACGTCGGCAACGCAACCGTAGCTTTGAACCTTTGGAGTGCGGCGGCTCGACGCCGCTTTGTTTCTCAGGATCGAGATTAAAGCGGCGTCAAGCCGCCGCACTCCAGGTGATCTGCAAATACGTCACTGCGTCGCCTACAAGACAGCCGCGTCCTTCAAGCTATCTGCAGGTTTCTTGCGGCAACCTTGCAATTTCTTAGCGTCTATTCGTCTCAACTTCCGCCAGTACACGCTTTCCGTCCCCATAAACCCGCTTTCGTCAAAAATCTCTAAATTGTCACGAATTAAACCTTGAATTAGCCGGCGTTTTTGCCTGTCTTTAGTGGCCCTCTATTTGCTCAATGCAGAGAACCATGACGAACACAGAGGTCTTCCCAATTTTGCACGGTGGCTTTACAGCCACGAAGAAACCTGAGCCCGCGCCAAACTCCGATCTGGCACTGGCGATCGCGGCCGGCAAGGGCGACATGGAGGCGTTTGAAAAGATTTACGAGCGCCACAACCGGCGCGTCTATTCCCTTTGTCTTCGGATGACGCAGAACGCTGCCGAGGCCGAAGATCTTGCCCAGGAGGCGTTCATCCAGCTATTCCGCAAGATCGGCAGTTTTCGCGGCGACTCGGCGTTTACGACCTGGCTGCACCGGCTCACGGTGAATCAGTGTCTGATGCACTTCCGGAAGCGCAGCGTGAAGCTCGAGCGAACGACTGAAGAAGGCGAGACGCCGGTACAGATCGTTAGCGGCACTGAAAATCCAAACTCGATGCCGGTCATGGATCGCATCGCACTCGACAACGCGCTAACACAACTACCGCCGGGATACCGGACAGTGTTCCTGTTGCATGACGTCGAAGGTCACGAGCACGAAGAGATTGCGAAAATGCTTGGCGTGGCAGTGGGCACTTCAAAGTCGCAACTGCACAAGGCGCGTATGAAGCTGCGCAAGATACTGAAAGCGCGTAACGAGCCCAGCCAGAACTAATCTTATTCTGCTGCGAATTTTACCTCTTGCATTATGCAACCAGTTCGGTTTTCATAATGCTTTTTGTTGTCCACAGAACCAGACCCGCTGAACCCTGGAGAAAACAATGAGCGAACGCAGCGTGACGTTTTACCGTTGGGAAGAAATGCCTAAGGAAAAGGTTACTGACATGCTCGATCGCCGGTTGATAACCGCCGATCGCATGATGCTGGCCCATGTTTACATTAAGAAGGGCGCGATCGTGCCGCGGCATTCGCATGAGAACGAACAGATCACGTACATTCTCGAGGGAGGCTTGCGATTCTGGATCGGCGAAGATGAGTCGCAGGTGATCGACGTGATGGCCGGCGAAGTCTTGCACATTCCTTCCCTCGTGCAACACAAAGCGGAAGCGCTCGAGGATACGCTCGACGTCGACATCTTCAGTCCGCCGCGACAGGACTGGCTCGACAAGACAGACGATTATCTCAGGCAGAAATAAGCTCATGGATCTTGGACTAAAGACAAAAGTCGCACTCGTTGCAGCGGGCAGTCGCGGGCTTGGCCGTGCAGTCGCCGAAGAACTTGCGGCTGAAGGAGCTTCACTCGTGCTTTGCGCGCGTGAGCCGCAACGCTCGCGGAAACAGCGGCTGCGATTGCCGAACAGACCGGTGCGCACGTGCTTGCCGTGCCTGCCGACGTCACTCGATCGGCGACATGAAACGACGTCGTCGAGCTGGAATCGAGAGATTCGGCCGCATCGATATTCTCGTCACCAATGCCGGTGGTCCACCCGCCGGACGATTCGATCAATTGACGCAGCGAGCAATGGGAAGAGGCGACTCGGCTCACGCTGTACAGTGCGATCGAACTGGCGCGCGAGGTCTTGCCCGGAATGAAAGAACGACGCTGGGGCCGGATCCTGAACATCACTTCGATCGCAGTCAAACAGCCGGTGGAGAATTTAATGTTGTCGAATAGTTTGCGCGCCGGACTCACGGGATTTGCGCGCACGCTCGCCAACGAAGTCGCCGCGGAAGGCATTACCGTGAATAACATTCTTCCCGGTTACACGCGCACTGAACGACTCGAAGATCTCGCGCGCATGATGGCTGAGAAGCAGGGAATCAGTGCTGACGAATTCAGAGGCAAGTGGGAGCAGGAGATTCCGATGGGCCGTCTCGGTGAACCGCGTGAGTTTGCCGCGCTCGCGGCGTTTCTGGTTTCGGAACGCGCGAGTTACATAACCGGCACGTCGATTCAGGTTGACGGTGGTTGGATCAGATCGCTTTTGTAAACCATAATTTGCGTATTCTGTCACGAAAGGATAGGGACAAAATCATGATCAAGGCAATTCGTGGTAGTACCATTTGATAACTCGACAAAAGCTCCTTCGACGAACTCATCGCACCCTACCGGCGAGGGAGTGATCATCGATATCGGGACCGGCGACGGGCGCTTTGTATACGAGTCTGCGCGGCGGAACCCAAACAAGTTCTACATCGGGATAGATCCGAACACACGTCCGCTCGAGAAGATCTCGAAGAAGATTCATCGCAAGCCGGCGAAGGGCGGAGCTCCTAATGTTTTGTTTATTCAGTCTGCGGTAGAGGATCTGCCCGCAGAGCTGGACGGAGTTGCGGACGAGTTGCACGTGCATTTTCCGTGGGGCAGTCTGCTGCGAGCCGTGGCTACGGGTGATGTTGGTGTGCTGCGAAGCCTGCGGCGCGTTTGTGCGGACGAAGCACTGCTGGAAGTAGTAATCGGTCTCGACGCCGTGCGCGATCAATCCGAGATCGAGCGCCTCGGCGTAACACCGCTGACGCTCGACTTCATCGATAAAGAGCTTGCTCCGAACTACGCCGCGGCAGGTTTCGAAATCACCGAACGCGGCATTCTCAATGCCTCAGAGTGGGCCGAACTGAACACATCCTGGGCCAGACGCCTCCACGGGAACGAGCGACGCACTATCACCTACCTCGTCGCACGCGCCAAGCCACAAAAGAACTAAAAGCTCGCGTCGTCGGCTGATGGTCCATACAAAGCCGGGACTTTCGCGCCCATGAGCCGCAGATAGACCGTCATCTGGCCGCGATGATGTGCCCAGTGATTTATCGTTTCCTGGATAAACTCGTAACGCGGCAATTCCATGACGACTTTTCCCTGGGCCAGCAGCTTCCATTTCGTCATCAGGTGTTCGTCCGTGGTCTTCTCCAGGGCGGCGCGTGCGTCTACCGCCGCGGCGTCGAGGGCTTTCAATAACTCCGCACTCGTCTCTTTTTGCGCTTGCTTGGTCCCTTTGCCTTCAGGCGGCGCTATATCCAATTCGTCCTGGTTGATTTCCATCGTGATCCACGTCGGGATCGTGGCCACCATGTCCGCGAGATAACCAAAGATCATCGATCGTTCATGCGGTTTCCAGTCGTACTTTCCATCCGGAACCTGCTCGAGCGCTTTGCGCGAGCGTTCGACTTCACGGTCCAATTCAGCACGCAAAAACTCAGTTAGTTTCATCGTCGAAGCTTCTCCTCCAAATATTTGAGCGTGCAGGCATCTTACACACAGCCTGTCACATGGCTATAACGAAAACAGCAGAGGCTGTTAGTGTATTATGAATCCGCCGATCATTTTAATACATTGATGCTTCTCCTACAGAACTTCGCACAGTCGTTTAATTCGCCAATAATTCGCATCCTGCTCTTTGTCATCGGGCTTGGCCTGCTTTACGTGCTTTGGCGTGAAGTGCGGAAGATCCCGGCGAAGCTGCTCATCCTCATGGCCACTGCCTTCATCGACATGGTAGGGCTGCTGATGATCATTCCCCTGCTGCCGTTTTATGTGAAAACACTTGGCGGTCCGGGCGTTGAAATTTTTGGAATCAACTTCGGTATCGGCATCATCACCGGTTTCATCATCGCGGCTTTCACTGTAGCGCAACTGTTGAGCGCTCCGCTCTGGGGAAAGTTTTCGGATCGAGTGGGCCGGCGGCCGACACTGCTTATCGCATTGACTGCATCCGCCATCGCTTACCTCATCTTTGGTTTTGCCGAGTCACTCCTGCTGTTGTTTCTCTCGCGAATCGTGCAGGGCGCTGGTGGCGGAACGGTCGGCGTGATCCAGGCTTACGTTGCCGACACAACCGCGCCTGAGGATCGCGCACGTGCGCTCGGCTGGCTTTCGGCGACTACAAATCTCGGCGTCGCGCTTGGTCCTGTGCTCGGATCTTTTGCGATCACTTTAGGTAAACGCGACCTGATGCCCGGCTCGGGCACCCTCGAGATGGGCCACGCAGCGCCCGGAATAATTGCTGCCGCTCTCTGTCTCATTAACATCGCGTTTGCCGCACGTTACCTGACGGAGTCGCGAGACCTCAACGACCATGTTCCGGTGGAAGGCGAAGTCAGACGCACTTCACGGGAAGCTATCTGGCGCGTGATCTCTCATTCGGGCGAAACCTCTTCGCGTTTGATCTGGATCTACGCGATCTCGATCGGCGCGTTTCAGGGTAGCTTCTCGGTGCTGGCGCTCTTTCTCAACGCGCGTTTCCAGGTAACCGAACTAACGATCGGCTACTTCTTCATGTATATCGGCTCGATCTCCGTGTTCACGCGTGTGCTGCTTCTCGGACGAATGGTCGACTGGCTCGGCGAAGTTAAACTCTCGCGTCTCGGGCTGTTGTTACTCGCCGCGGGTGTGTTGGGAATGCCGCTTTCGCGAAACTTGTGGATGCTCGGAATCGCCGTGGCCCTCATACCGCTGGGGACGGCTTTTACTTTTCCATGTGTGACTGCGCTACTGTCGCGCGTCATCAGTCCGAGAGACAGAGGACTCTACATGGGAATGCAGCAGACGTATGGCGGAGTAGCGCGGATCATCGCGCCGCTTTTCTTCGGCTGGTCGTTTGATACGTTGGGAGTGTCGTCGCCCTACTTCTTCGCGTCGGCATTCATCGTCGCGACGTTGCTGCTCAGCCCGCAGATTACCCAGGTCGCAAAAAAGAAGCCCGCGCTATTTACTGACAATGCTTAACAAACTACTTCGCATTCACGAGCGGCGTATCGTCAAAACTCACCTTGTTACGCGGATCGGGAACGTGGATTGAAGTCTCAACAGAGTTTGTGTAGCGGTTCGAGCCCTCGTCAAAAGTGTTTACCTTATTGATACCCACGCGCACGATGTAGTCACCTTCGGGAACTCCGGTGATATCGATCCACTGTCCGGTGAGTTGCTTGAAATACCAGTCGCCCCAGCCGGAAGTGATTCCCTGAAACGCACAGTTGTAACCGAAGGCTTTGCCGCCGTCGTACTTCAGCGAATCTTCGAAACAAAAACCCTGCTTGTGCGCGGCCACGACGACTTTGCGATCCAAACTCAACAACTCATAAACGGAAAAATCTTTAATATGGAAATGACCGTGGCAAGGAGCAAACTCGAAAAATTCTGCGTACTGATTGGCCGGATCGCTGCGATCGCCGACGACCAAATCCGCATCGCCACTGTTCATCACGACAGTGTCAAAACGCAGTAGCCGGCGGTTACCCGTACTGCCTACCGCTCCTTCTTCGATCGCGCAATCGCCTTCGCTAAACAGTCGATCGACGATCTCCATCTGTGCGACGAAGCGCTGAGGATCGACCACGAGGTCGGGCTTACCGCCGTTGTTGTAAACGGGAAACTGTCGCGAAACGCTTGTTCTTTGTGAAGATGCTGATGGAACGATTACCAGCAGCGCAATGAGGGTACCAAACAATAGTTTACGCACCTGCCCACCTCCGTTTTGTTTCTCTACTCGTTAAGGTTGTCGAGTCCGGTGAATTTCCAGCCGGTCCGTGTTAGCTCGAAATGGTAAATGACCACTTCGTTTCCGGCGGCGTCGGGGCACGCTACACTGTAATGCTTTGGATTGTTGGCGTCTACTTCCGGTTTAGCTTTACTGAAGCAGGCAGCCGCATCAGTTTGCTCATTAAAAACCTGGCGATAGCGTTTCGCTAGTTGAACTTTGGTCCTGACGGCCGGTACCCCGTACGACATTCCGATCGGAAACCTGGAAAGACGCGCAATCGCTTCGGTGTCGCGTTTACTGACCGCCGTTTTAAAGCTCTCCCAGAAAGTCTCGAACGTATTTGCAACCTGTGCCGATTCGGCAGCGAGCGACGTTCCCGTGAGTAAAAGGACCAGGAATAAAGTGGCTATCTTTTTCATAATTGATACAATCCGCTCCCCATACTAAAACGAAAGGTGCTTTTTAGCGATGCTTAATAGATTCGTGGTTGGTTGTGTCTGTCTTGCGGCGGCATTTGCCTTTGCGGGTTGCACGAAGAAAAGCGGTCCAGCTTCTGCCGGCTCAGCCAATCAGTCAGATCCGGTCAGGGTGTTGAGAAAGTAAAGCCTGCGCCGGGAACGGGAAATGTCCAGGGAAAAGTTCTTTACAACGGCGCGCCGGTCGAGAATATTGAAGTCAAACTGTGTGAGACGTTCAGCCGATTTCTCAGCGGCTGCGGTGGAAAGATCTACACTGCGAAAAGTGACAAAGACGGCGATTTCGTCGTAACCAACGTCGAACCTAAAGAGTACCAGGGATTGACCGTTCGCGTATTCGACACGGACTCGTACGTCTTTGCGACCACGGGCGTCGCAGGACTCAGCGCTACTAAATACAACGTGGTTGCGAACGAAACACTTTTTGTTACGCCCACGCACCTGTTCAAAGCAGATTTGAAAACGGTGAATCCGAAGGCCGGATCGACGGCGACCGCACAGGATCTCGAACTCAAATGGGATCCGTATCCGGATGCGGCATACTACAAATTCTCACTCTCTCCGGATCATCACATGGTCACGCCGCCGTACGTCAACGAGCGTGTCGAAGCCGCATCGTTCAAAGTCAACAAGCCTTTGGAGAAGGGGAGTTATCGTTGGAAAGTTGAGGCTTACAACGGCGCGGACAGGAAACTCTCCGAGACCAGCGACGAGATCAAGTTCACGATCAACTAGGACCACCAAAAAAGGCACAAGAAGCACGTTTGACGCTTCCTGTGCCTTCTCGGGGTGTTTATCGATTCGGCATTTTCACGTTCGCGATGTTTGAGAACGCGGAGTTGCCGGACGCGTTGAACGCCCGGACGCGATAACGATAACGCTGGTTCGGCGTAAGTCCGGTGTTGGAGAAGTTCGTAACGTTTGCTCCCACCTGCGCTAGCTGCGCAAAGTTCGTGCAGTTATTTCCGGTGCAACGCTCAATTAGGAACCCTTGCTCGTTGGCTGAGTTGTCGGTCCACGCCAAATTGGCTTGCGCCGTCGACACAGGCTGTCCGAGTAAATTACTCGGCGCATTCGGCACCGGCACAGGTGTTGGCGTCGGAGTTGGAGTTGGGGTTGGGGTAGGTGTTGGTGTTGGGGTAGGCGTAGGAGTCGGCGTCGGATTGTCACCGCCGCACGTCGGGAACCTGAACGAACCAATACGCGTGCGCCAATTGAAACTGCTCGTCGTTGCGTAATACTGGCTGGTGAACCAGAAAGTACAGTCATCTGCCGGATCTACCGTAAGCGAACTGTAATCACCCCAGCGACTGCCGGTGCCGGTTTGGCTTCCAGTGCCGGCGAACAGCACCGATTCCGCCTGCGCCAGAACGTTTAGAGGATCGGTCGCCAGACGTCCTGCATAGCGTAACTCCGGAAACATCGTCGCGCTCGACGCGCTGTAACCAATCGCGAGATTTCCGTCCTGGTCCATCGCGGCGCTTCCCATCCAGCGCCACGTCAAATCAGGCTGATAAGTGCTTTCCTGCGCGACTGTAACCGGACCGTTGCTGACGTTACGTAATTCAAACCAGCGTATGCCCGCGACACTTCCGGAACTGACGGTGTAGTTTCCGACCACTGACTCATGAGTGCCAAAGTTGCAATACGTCACTCTGAACATCAGGCGATCGGAGACGGCATCCAGACGCGACGTCGTTCCTGATTGGGGCACGCACGACCGAGTGAATGGGCAAAGTTGTGTGAACCCTGCTGCCGGCACACTGTCGAAGAGCGTGAAAGTCGAATTTGCCGGCGTCACGAAATCAGCGTGAAAGTGAAAGACTCTGTAGGCGCCGAGTCCGGGCCATTGCACAAACGTGGCCGGCGCTCCCGGCGGCGGCAGAGCAGAGCCGTCGAGATCGGCGGGCAGGTAGGTCTCTTCCAGTGGTCCACCTGTGATTCCCGGTGTGATGAAAGTTGCCGGAAGACCATTCATCATACTCGCCCGGTCGAACACGAAAGGTTGCGGACCGAGAAAAGAAGTAGCCGAAGAGTTGAACACGTTCATGCTCATGTAGTAGCCGTCGGGCCATACACTCAGGTGCGGATAATCGAAGAAGTTTGAACCGAGGTGAAAGTCGTAACGATGATACGAGCCGGTTGCGTCGCTGGTGGCGGAGACGGCCACGCATTCGTCTGTGGGAATTGAGACACCCGCAAACTGCGTGATGATCCAGCGATCGGCGAGTTGATCGTAGAGCACCACCGGATCCCCGCGTCCATTGAATTCGCACACGCCGCCGAAGCCGCCCCAGATCGTTTCAATTCCTGTCGGGCCCAATAGCGAAGCCCCGGTGTTCTTATCAAAGACCTGGAAGCCTTCGTTCACCATCTGTACATACTGAGTGGCGCCGACTTCGCCATTTGTATCCGGCGGAGCGCAGTTGCATGCGACTCCGGGAAACTGCATGCCGTTAAAGTTCTGTAGCGTTGTAGGCATGTTGGCTTCGATCAAATCGGTGACGGACATCGACTTTTGGACCACGCGGTCCGGCGCATCCTTGTGAAAGTGCGCAACCTTCGGATTCAGGTTCGCTTCCTTTTTTGGTTTGAACACGGGCTGCTGCTTCATTTCGCGGACGGGCTGCGACGTGTCGTTACGGATGGACTGGCCGACGGTCATCGGCTGCTTGCGACCCTGAATGGGAGTATTAAAGACGGTATTGGTTGGGCGGGTACCCTCTGCCGGTGACTTAGCGCGTTTGGCCTCGATAATCTGAGGGACAAATATCACAGCGCTGAAAAGGAGTACTGCCGTCACCAGAATTATGACTCTGATTCGCATCTTTTTTCCTTTCAACTCAGAAAGTTCTCGAGGACAAACGAAGACCCTCTCGGGGAAAACTACTTTTGTCGCTGGTAGATCTGGGCGACCTTAGGCGTGAAAGCAGGGGCAAAACTAGCACAAAAACCGCGAAAACGCCAAGAAAATTGGGCCATGGAGACCGGTCTTTGCGCCTCGCCGAGAAACTGGTTTAATACGCCCGATGATTAAGAGTTGTGCGTTTTTTCTCTGCCTGCTGCTGCTTTTCGCTCCCGCACAGACGGCCACACCAACCGCGAAGACCATCAAGATCGGCACCTTCCTTTCGCTGACGGGGTCAACCGCGGCGTACGGCGTCTCCGCGCTGAACGCGATCAAGCTCGCAACTGACGAAGTGAACCGCAATGGCGGCGTAGACGGCAAACAAGTTGAGCTCGTCGTCGAAGACGATCATTCGAACACGCAGGAGGTCCCGGGTTTAGTCAACAATCTCATCAAGGAAGACCAAGTCGACGCCTTGCTCGCCGAGCCGATAAGCACCCGAGCGATGATTGCAGCGCCGATCGCTCAGGAGAATAAAGTTGTGATGATCTCCTCTGCGTCAGTGAAGCCGGAGCTTACGATGCAGGGTGACTATATCTTTCGCGCGTGCTTCATCAGCTCAACTGAAGGGGAAGCGATCGCGAAATTCGCAAGGACCAGGCTGAAAGCTAAAACGGCAGCGATTATTCTGGATTGGAAGAACGATTATGCAGTAGTGTTAGCGGGATTTTTTCAGGAATCGTTCATTAAGCTCGGCGGGCAAATCGTCGTGAAGCAGGCATACGAGGCAGGCGACCAGGACATGAGCGCCCAGTTTGTCTCAATCAAAAGCCATGCGCCTGACATCATCTTCGCGCCGGGGTTTTATACGACCGCGCCGATCGTCGCGCGCACGGCGAAGCAGTCAGGCGTTAAGTCGATCCTGATCGGCAGCGATGGCTGGGATTCTCCAGACCTGTTGCAGGGCGGCAGCGAACCTTTTGCAGGCGTGTATTTCGCGAATCATTTCTGGGTCGGCAGCGAGGATCCGTTAGTGAAGAAATTTGTCGCGGACTATCGAGCAAAGTATGGTGTAACACCTGACGCCGGTGCCGCAGCGGCTTACGACGCAGCACGTATGCTCTTCGACGCGTTCAAACGCGCGAAGTCGAATGACAAGTCCGCGGTGAGAGATGCGTTGGCGCAAACAAAAGATTTTGCCGGTGTCACCGGGAAAATCACACTTGATAAAAATCGGAATGCCCTCGTCCCGGTGTACATGCTGCGGATTGAAAAGGGTGGTAAGTTTACTCTCCAGCAGTAAGCAATGGTCCAATCCCGACGGTTACGCTAAAACTTTTTAAGGAGCAGAAGCAATGAAAGTATTTCGGATAATTGTAGCCGCGGTGGCATTTGCGGCATTTACGATCCTGGCACAGACACAAACCCGGCTGCTGCGCGGGGCGTCATCGGCGGAGAACGTCACCCCGGCGGCTGCTCCAGCCAATATCGGGATTATCGACTCGGCTGCATTCGGCGATGAGAAGGCGGGCATTGCGCGCGTGATGAATGCGATGAAGCAGCTCGATGCGAAGTTTCAACCTGTTCGCGCTGAGATCAGGACCATGCGTGACAAGTTAAACACGATGCGCTCCGACTTGCAGAAGAAACGCGCGATCCAGGAACCCAAACTGACCGCGCAGCAGGCCGATGAAGCCGACCGTCTTGAAGTTCAGATTAAGCGGAAAGCCGAAGATGCGCAGGCGAGTTATCAAAGGGAATCGCTGGCGACCCTCGAGCCATTACAAAAAGACATCGCAAACGCGTTAACGGCGTATGCGCAGGCGAAAGGGCTCACGCTCGTGATCGATGCGAACCGTGTTCCGATCATCTATGCGGCGACGAGCCTGGATATCACCAAAGACTTCATCGCCGACTACAACCGGACGCATCCCGCAGGTGCCGGAGCTCCCGCGCGACCCACGCGACCGTAAACGAAGCAAAGCCGCAAAGAGGCACACAAGTCACAAATGGTTTTGTTTGGACTCTGTGTGCTTTCTTGTGGGTTCTATTACTGCAATGAAAGTTTCGCATTAAGAACCGAGACAGGATTATCGGTATGAACATCAACAGACGAGAGTTTATTGGCGCGTCGGCGCTCACAGTTGCAGGATCGCTCGTATCACCGGTGAACATCCTGGGAGCACAAAAAAGCCTGAAGGCGCACAACGCGAAGGTCGGAGCCGTCTTGTCGCGAATGACGATTGAAGAGAAGGTCGGACAGATGGTCCAGGCGAATCAAACCGCACTCACAGATCCGGGCGATGTGGAAAAGTATTTTCTCGGCTCGGTGCTTTGCGGCGGAGCTCAGATCCCAAAAGCGGCAACGGCCTGCTCGATTGGACCAACCTTTACGACAGCTTACAGTCGCGCTCGCAAAACACGCGTCTGCGAATTCCGATACTCTTCGGTATCGACGCCGTGCACGGTCATAGCAACGTGCTCCACGCGGTGATCTTTCCGCACAACATCGGACTCGGCTGTACGCGAAGTCCGAAGCTGGTTGAAGAAGCCGCGCGTATTACGGCGGTTGAAGTACGCGCCACCGGCATCAATTGGACTTTTGCGCCGTGCGTCACCGTTCCACGCGATGAGCGCTGGGGCCGCACGTACGAAGGTTTTGGCGAAACACCGGAGCTGGCGCGAATTCTCGGCGAGGCAGCCGTACGCGGCTATCAGGGCGTCGACTTGAGCGACGACCCTTTGCGTGTGCTCGCCTGCGCGAAGCATTGGATCGCCGACGGCGGCACCAATTATGGGACCGGCAAAAAACTGAGAGAAGACTTGCAGATACTCGATCGCGGCGATGTGAAGGCAACGGAACAGGAACTCAGAGACGTTCACCTGGCCGGTTATGTCAGCGCGATCAAAGCAGGTGTCGGCACGATCATGCCTTCGTACAGCAGTTGGAACGGCGTGAAGGTCTCGGGCAGCAAACGTCTCCTCACCGAGATCCTGAAAGATGAACTCAAGTTTGACGGCTTCCTGATCTCCGATTACGACGCGATCGACGAGATGCCCGGAGACTACAAAACGCAGATTGAGACTTCCACCAATGCGGGCATGGACATGTTCATGGTGTCGACAAAATACCGCGAGCTCTATCGTCTGTTGCTCGAGCTGGTGCAGGAGAACCGGGTTGCGATGTCGCGTATCGACGATGCGGTGACGAGGATCCTGCGCGTGAAGTTTGCGATGGGATTGATGGACCCAGGCCATTCGCCGCTTGCCGATCGCAGGTTGCACTCGCGGTTTGGCTCCGCGGAGCACCGGCAGGTCGCACGCGAATGCGCCCGTGCATCTCTCGTGCTGTTGAAGAACGACAAGAAGGTTCTGCCGTTATCGAAGAAACTCAATCAAATCCATGTCGCGGGCAGGAGTGCTGACGACATCGGCAATCAATGCGGCGGTTGGACCATCAGTTGGCAGGGAAAGAGCGGCGCCAACACCACGGGCGGAACCACAATCCTGAAAGCGATTCAGGAGAGCGTATCGCCGGAAACAAAAGTCACGTTTTCCAAAGACGGCTCCGACGCGGGGGGCGCTGACGTCGGCGTCGTCCTGATTGGTGAAACGCCGTATGCGGAAATGATGGGCGACCGGCAGAGTTTGTCGCTTGCGGACGAGGATGTTGCCACCGTCGAAAAGATGAAACAGGCCGGAATGCCGGTGGTTGTCGTCCTGCTATCAGGCCGGCCGATGATCATCGACAAAGTGATCGATCGCGCTGACGGCTTCGTGGCGGCATGGCTGCCGGGAACTGAAGGCCGCGGCGTGACCGACGTGCTTTTCGGAGACTTCAAACCAACAGGGAAACTGTCGTTCTCCTGGCCTCGTTCGATGGACCAGATACCAATCAACGTCGGCGACAAAGATTACGATCCGCTTTACAAGTATGGTTTTGGGCTGAGTTACTAGTCCGTGATTATTCGCCTCGCTACCGTCGAAGATCGTGAGATGATTACGCAACTGATTGCGCAGTCAGCACGGTTTTTGAGTCGCGAACATTACGACGACGCGCAGATCGAAACAGCAATCGCGACTGTATTTGGCGTCGATACGGACCTGATCGACGACGGCACTTACTTCGTCGCCGAGATCTCCGGAGAGCTGGTCGGTTGTGGTGGCTGGAGTCGTCGTAAGACTCTATTTGGAGGCGACCAATTCGCGTCGCGCGATGCCGGTTATCTCGATCCACAATCTGAGCCGGCAAAGATCCGTGCGTTCTTTATTGATCCCAATCACGCGCGCAAGGGAATCGCGCGGGCCATTCTTTCGCATTGTGAAAGCGAGGCGCGAGCTCACGGCTTTCGCGCGCTCGAGTTGATGGCCACCCTGCCTGGTGTCGAGTTTTACAAATCCTGCGGCTTCGTAGTGGCGGGCGCTTTTGATCTTGACCTTACCGCCGGCGTAAAGCTTGAATTGGTGCCGATGCGAAAAGAGTTGTGACCGATGGAGAACAAGCGCAAACTGCTGAATCATTTTCTGGCAGCACTTGCTTACCGGACGCAAAAGGCATTGCGAGACGCGCCGAAAGATTTTGGCTCCTTTCGCATCGTCGAAGGTGTACGCACTCCCGCTGAGCTGCTGCGTCACATGACGAGTGTGCTCGGCTACGCTCGTACACACTTCATCGGCGGCCGCTACTGGCCCGAGGCGTTGGAGTCGCTGGACGAAGAGATCGAACGTTTTCACGAGATGCTTGGGATGTTGGCCCAACATCTGCGAAATGACGATCCGCTACTTGAAGGAATGACCGAAGAGCGGCTGCTGCAAGGACCTTTTTCAGACGCGATGACTCATGCCGGACAACTCGCGCTGCTGCGGCGTTTAGCCGGCGCGCCGGTGCCACCGGAGAATTTTATCGTGGCCGAAATCGAGCCCGATCGGCTCGGACCCAATCAGGCAAAGCCGGTTAGTCCTGATAAAGTCTGGCCCGAAGCGCCGCCGGGCTGGAAACCGTAAACACTGCCTGACAACTCAAGACGAAAGAGGCACTGGTTCATTTTGAATTTACGCCGAAGGCGTTGGCTAATTCGAGCCCAGGGTTGCTTCAACCCTGGGATCATCATTTTCATGTGGTTTCAACCCTGAAAGGGTTCGCCGCGATAAACCCTTTCAGGGTTTAAGGTCTACTTATGCTTAAGCCCAGGGTTGAAGCAACCCTGGGCTAGAATTAGCTAACGCCTTCAGCGTTTAGCCCAACGCCTTCGGCGTAAATTCAAACTAAACCAGTACACGAAAGAGAAAACTACAAATGATGAAGGCTTTGATCCTTGTCGCTACAATTCTTTTTACGGCTACTTTTTCTCAACCCGCATTTGCGCAGGACGACTTCAAACCCCAGACGGTATTTCTGGTCCGACATGCGGAGAAGGAAGACGAGCCGCGCCAGGATCCGCCGCTGAAAAAAGAAGGGGTCGCACGTTCACAGGAGTTGGTTCGTCTGCTCGGCGGCGCCGGAGTTAAAGCAATCATCACGTCGCAGTTTGCGCGAACAAAGCAGACCGGCGAAGCGCTCGCGACCAAACTCGGATTGACGGCGACCGCGATCAGTTTAAAATCAAATCCTTCCAATCCGAGACAGATCGCCGAGGAGTCGACCCGGGAAGTGGTAAACAAGATCCTCGAACGATCCGGCGAGAGTGTGCTTGTGATCGGACACAGCAATTCCGTTCCTGACGTGATCAAGATGCTGGGCGGCGATGTTGTCCCAACGATCGAGGAAAGCAAGTTCGACAATCTCTTCATCGTCACTGTTTATGCAAAAGGGAAGGCAAAAGTAGTCCAGCTCAAGTACGGGGCGGAGTAAAATGTGACCCGTTTCCGCGCCCGGTTGCGCGTTAGGGATTGAAGAATCTATTTTCGTGACAGCCATTGCCGGCATGGTTTGCCGGCGCCAGGAGATTTGAGATGAGGCATCTGTTCTTTGCGATTCTGCTGCTCTTTCCCGTTGTCGCATTTGGCCAACACGGCCACGCGCCAGCCAAAGCCCCAGCCCCCGTTACATTGGAAACCGGCCTGGGCGACATCAATCATCCGGTATCAACCAATAACGCAGAAGCCCAGAAGTTCTTTAATCAAGGACTTGCGTACATTTACGCTTTCAATCACGAGGAAGCTGTCCGCTCCTTCAAACAGGCCGCGCAGCTCGATCCGCAACTAGCCATGGCTTACTGGGGGGTCGCCCTCGCCATGGGATCGAATTACAACGTACCGGCAGACGGCCCCGCACTGTTAGAGGCTTATGCCAACTTACAGAAAGCGATGGCCCTGGCGCCCAAAGCGTCTGAGCACGACCGTGCTTACATCAACGCATTAGCTAAACGCTACTCTGCCGAGATCCAGGCCGACCAGAAAAAGCTTGCCATGGATTACAAGAACGCAATGGGCGAGCTGGCCAAAAACTTTCCCGACGATTTGGACGCGGCGACGCTCTACGCCGAGAGCATGATGAACTTGCGACCATGGCGCCTATGGACCCTCGACGGCAAGCCTGCCGAAGAGACACTTGAAATCGTCGCGGTGCTCGAAGGCGTTCTGCGACGCAATCCGAATCACAGCGGTGCGAATCATTACTACATTCACGCCGTCGAAGCTTCGACCAACGCAGAGCGCGCCCTGCCGAGTGCAGCACGTCTTGGTCAGATCGCACCAAAGGCCGGGCATCTGGTCCACATGCCGTCGCACATTTATATCCGGACGGGTGACTACTATCAGGCGGCTAAGGCAAACGTCGACGCAATTGCCGTCGACCGCGAGTACATGGCGAAAAGCGGTAATAACGGTCTCTATCCGGCGATGTACTACAACCACAATGTTCACTTCCTGGCGGCAGCAAGCGCCATGAATGGACGTTATGCGGATTCGATTAAATCGGCTCGTGAGCTCGAAGCTAATGTGAAGCCGTTACTTAAAGCGATGCCGATGCTCGAAATGTTTCTGCCTTACTCGATCGTTTCTCTCACTCGTTTTGGTAAGTGGGACGAGATTTTGAAAGAGCCGAAGCCCGATCCTTCACTCAAGATCACGACTGCATTCTGGCACTTTGCGCGTGGCAGTGCATACTCCGCCTCAAAACAGACGGCGAAAGCTGAGGCAGAATTAAGTGCGCTGCGTGCCGTCGACAAGACCATGACGGAAGACGTGCGACTGTTCAACAACGCGGCCGGCGACGTGATGAAGGTTGCTGAGTTTGCGCTGGACGGGAAGATCGCATTGGCGCGTGGCGACAAACAGGCGGCTTTCGATCTTCTGAACAGGGCTGTTGCCGCTGAGGATGCAAACAATTACGCCGAACCTGCCGACTGGGATTTGCCGGTTCGGGAGGTGCTTGGCGGCGCGCTGCTGGCAAACGGCGATTACGCGGCTGCGGAAAAGGTCTTTCGTGCTGAGATTCTTCGACAGCCGCGCAATGGTCGCGCGCTCTTCGGGCTCGCCGAGAGTTTGAGAAAGCAGGGCAAGGAAGGCGCCGCTAAATCAGTTCAGAGCGAGTTCGAAAAGGCATGGCAGTATGCGGATACGAAACTCACTGTAGCTTCGCTGGCAGGTGTGACAAGCACCGAAAGCGCCGCCGCTGGAGCATCGGATGTACAGTTCTCAATTGTTTTGCTCAAGACTGGTGTGCGGTTGCGTTATGCCCACAAGGGCGATGCGACAGGGATACCGGTGATCATGCTGCATGGATACACCGATTCATGGTACTCGTTCAGCAGTGTTGCGCCGTTGCTCGACAAAAAGTATCGCGTTTACATTTTGGACCAGCGCGGGCACGGCGATTCGGATCGTCCCGCGTCAGGATATGCGCTCAAGCAGTTTGCCGCTGACGTCGTCGCGTTTATGGATGCGATGAATTTGAAGCAGGCGACGATCGTTGGTCATTCGATGGGAAGCTTTGTGGCGCAACACGTCGCAGCCATGGCGCCCGAGCGTGTTAATAAGCTGGTGCTCGTCGCTTCGGCTACGAGTGCTCGTAACCCGGCTGTATCCGGCTTGCAGCAGGAGATAAACGCGTTGGGCGATGCTGTGCCGGAGAAGTTTGCGCATGATTTTCAGGTCAGCACGATTTATCACCCGTTGCCGCAGGATTTTCTGCACACGGCGGTGAAAGAGAGTATGAAGTTACCTCTGCGTGTCTGGCGTGACGTGATGGCCGGTATGTTGGCCCCGGACGCGGTTGCGCAGTTGCAGCAGATCAAGGCGCCGACGTTGATTCTCTGGGGCGACAAGGAAACTATCTTTCCGCGTTCCGAACAGGATCTGCTGGTTAGTGCACTGCGGAATTCCCTGTTGAAGGTTTATCATGACACGGGACATGCGTTGCACTGGGAACGCCCGGAACGATTCGCGAAAGATCTTCAGGAGTTTATTAATTAAGTTGATCTGCGGCACGCGGTTATGAACTGGCAGAAAGCTGATATCGGTACGGTTATCGCCGAAGCCAACAACATCGCCGGCGAAGCGAAACGCACGTTCGGCGAGTTACGCGTGTCGCAACTCAACTGGAAACCGGCGGCGGATCGTTGGAGCGTGGCTCAATGCTTCGATCATCTGCTCACCACGAACAAGGGTTACTTTCCGATTATTGAAAATGTTCTGGTGGGAAAGAAGCGGACATTCTGGGAGAGTGTTCCGCTTCTGCCCGGGCTCGCGGGCAAGGTGTTTATTGCGTCACTCGATCCGGCCTCAACACGCAAACTAAAAGCGCCAAAGCGTTTCGCTCCAGCGCAGAGCGACATCAGTGGTTCAGTTATCGACGACTTCGTCGCGCAGCAGGCAAAGCTGGTTGAAGGGATGAAGGCCACTCAACATCTGAACCCCGAACGAATCATCGTCACCTCACCAGTCGCCTCCGCTATTACTTACAGCCTCATGGATGCATTCCGCATTATCGTGGTTCACGAGCAGCGCCACTTCCAGCAAGCCAGGCGCGTCCTCGAAGAAGCCTCCACATAAAATCAATTTAGCAAGGTTCTTTGTGCTTTTCGTGATTTCTCGCGGCGTTCTTTAAGCCGGGGAGTAGTACACTCCGTTCAATGACGGTCCAGATCGGCATCGTTCTCGCGCTGTTGGTTGTCGCCCTTGTCCTTTTTGGCCTTGAGCGTATACCCATCGAAGTCGTCGCTATTCTTTTGGTGATGGCCCTCGTCCTCACTCACACGTTAACCGCCGCCGAAGCGTTTGCAGGATTTGGCAACGACATCGTGATAACGATTGCGGGTCTTTTCATCCTCACCGGAGGACTTGCCAAGACCGGCATCGTCGACGTAATTGGACGCCGCTTGCACCGCACGGCAGGCGACAGTGAATTTCGGATTGCCGCGTTCATCATGTTTGCCGCTGCTCTTTGCGCCGCGGTGATGAAGAACACGACCACCACTGCGATGTTTCTGCCGGTTGTCCTGGGGATTGCCGCGCGCCGAAATATAAGTCCGTCAAAACTACTGATGCCGCTCGCGTTTGGAGCAATCCTCGGCGGTACGTGTACGTTGATAGGCACTTCAACCAACCTCGCCGTCAGCGGCGCTCTCCCGCGCTACAACATTCAGCCGTTTACGATGTTCGAACTGACGAGGGTTGGTGTAGTGATTGTCGGCGTAGGGATGCTGTATATGCTGTTGTTGGGTCTGCGCCTGCTCCCGCGCAGGAAGTCGGCGGATTCTCTTACCGAGCAATATCACGTGCGCCAATACATGACGGAGGTGATTGTGCTCGACGAGTCGCCGCTGATTGGCAAGTCGCTGGCTGAAGCTCGCATCGGCGATGAGCTTGACCTGACGGTGCTCGGAATTCTGCGCGGCGATAAACAGTATCGAATTGCGCCCAACCCGGAGGAGAAAATAATTGCCGGCGATCTGTTGCTGGTGCAGGGGCGCGCCGAGGACATCCTCAGAGTCAAGAGTGAAGCCGGCATCGAGATCAAACCTGACTTTGCTTTGAACGATACTCTCCTGGAGGGTAAAGGCACAGAACTCTTTGAAGCGATGGTGCCGCGTGGCTCTGACTTCATCGGGCGGACGTTGAAGCGGCTCGCGATTCGACAGCGACACCGGGTGATTGTGTTAGCAATTAATCGTCATGGAGTAAACCTGCTTTCAAAAATCAGCCGGGTGAGACTGCGGTTCGGCGACGTTCTGCTGATCCAGGGAACTCGCGACCAGGTAGAGGCCCTCGCGGCCGATGGTCAGATATTGTTATTGGAAGAGATTTCCGAGCGACAGGCGCGACCGGAAAAGCAGCGTTGGGCGTTACTGGCGTTCGGCGTTTTTCTTTTCTTCTCACTGACTCATCTCGTGCCCTTGCCGATTGCAGTCCTGATTGGGGTCATGATTCTTTTGGCAACACAGTCTCTGCGGATGTCGGAAGTTTACGAAATTATCGACTGGCGTTTGCTGATTCTGATTGCCTGCATGATCAGTTTTGGCGTGGCGATGGAGAAGACTGACGCGGATCAGTATCTCGCGGATTTTATTGTGAGGGGCACGGGCCGTTACGGCCCTATCGCGGTGCTGGCCGGGTTTTTCATCATGACGGTTGCGTTGACGCAACCGATGTCAAATCAGGCCGCCGCGCTCGTCATGTTGCCGATCGCCGTCAAGACTGCGGTCGCCTTGGGACTTAACCCGCGAACGTTTGCGATCACGGTTACCTATGCCGCCTCGTGTTCATTTTTGACGCCCCTCGAGCCTGCGTGCGTACTCGTCTACACGCCGGGACAGTATCGATTTTTGGACTTTCTGAAAGTGGGTTCGATCCTGACGCTTGCGGTATTTGCGATTGTGATTTGGCTGGTGCCAATCTTCTGGCCATTCCATCCTTGATCAGCCACGAAAAAGCACAAAGAACACAAAGGGGCGTTCTGGGACATGTTAATTATCAACGTCGGGCCGGATTTACTTTAAGGATCACATCCCAGGCCCATCGGCCCATTTGAGCGTTGTTGTGATCCAGGACCTTGGCTCGATACCTGAATTGATTACCGTAGGGATCGGTTTTCTTCGACTCTCTGTAACTGAGTTCGATAGTCTTTAAACCAAGCTGTTCGAGAGGATGTAACTCAGAAGGTTCTGAGACGCCATTCTTGTTGACGTCCTGCCATAATCGAAGCGACAAAAAGACGCTGTCATTTTTCTTGATCAGGCCATCACCGTTGCCGCCGTTCGCGGGCTTGTCAAACTCGGCAAGCGCCAGAAAACCATTTGGAAGTTTCTTGGTTTTCGGCTGGTCCGTAAAGTTGCCGAACATCTCCCTGGCGCTATCAATTCGGCCGTTGTTGTTTCGATCCAGAGTTAACCATGCATCGTCTGTGGCGGCGATGGTCCATGCCACGGGTTCACTGCGACCGTCCCCCACCCAAATCAAAATGAACGCCGTTGTAGGCGTCAGTCAAAGAAAAGCCATTGGACGCGATATCGATAAGTATGGGCGTTGGTCCACAACAACATCCGGAACCTCCGTCAGTTAATCCGGAAGGGCAGCCCCACTGATAACCGCAATAGTCTACGGGAGATTGACAACCGCCGGACTCGAGCGGCGAATAGGGCGTGCAGTTCTGATTGCATTGCTGCTGAGTTTCAAAGCATCCAGTGCTTTGGAAGTTCCAGAACCATCCGAAGTTGACGCATGATGGTTCAACTGTGGGAATGTGCTCGGAGCAGACGCCGCCCGCGAAGCTCCAGACAAATCCCAACGCCAGGCACTCGGCTTCGGTTAATGTCGGAAGGTCAATGCAAAACTGCGCGCACGAGGGTTGGTCCAGTTGTATTTTCGTCGTGCCCGCGGGACAGGTGACCGACGTATAGAAACATGGGTCTTTGATGCAGCATGGACCTTCAGGATGATAAAAAGGAGGACACCCGTTAGAGAGTGGATCCCTGCAAGGGTCTTTTGCGATACCGCTGGCGCAGTTGCCGGGATCTGTCGACGGGCAATTGAATTCGGGTGTTGGAGTGGGTGAGGGAACTGGCGTAGGCGTGGGAACAGCGCCACCACAAGCAACAAAGGCAAATTGGGGGCATCCAACTCCGTCCAGTTCGCAAAAGTCACCTATGCGCACTTGCTGTCCACAAACGCCTGCTGGGTCACTGCATGCTGTTGTCGCAACAGTCTGCACATCACTTCCGCAGACGCAATCATATTTTATAAATTTGAATTTGTTGCACGGAGTGCCCGGACAACAAATATCCGGAGCAATTGAACGATCCAATTCATCCTCAGCATACTCATAAAAAAATTTCACCGGCTCGAAGGCCGGTGATATTGAATCGAAACCGCTCGCTAAGGGTGAAAAGTTAGGCGGACTCTCTGTCCATGGGCTTTGACTCGGCTCCAATGTCTCCAAACAACGACTAAGTTCCTCAGGGTTTCCTTTAACTGGAAAAGGCACGGCGCTTAAAGATGTGAAGCCGGTACCATCCCCATAGCTAAGGTGATTGATACTGACCTGTATTTTTTGCGGATCCTCTTTATTGTTCTTGTTTCTCCATGCTTCAAAGCCGAGCTTGTTCTTGTCGTCAACAATGAAAGTGTAGGTAGCTTTAGGCTCTATCGGTATGTCTCCAGTTAAGGGTTTAGCATTGTGTTCATAGAGATCGAGTTTCCGTATCGCAAGGGGAAAATGGCTAGTGCGCCATACGTCCCTAATCAAATCAGGCATTTCCAGATTCAGTGACAAGAAATAGATTGGCTTGTCTGAGGTATTGGTAACTTCGATCTCAATATCTCGGAACCAGTCTTTATTTTTAAGATCCAGTGCCTTCTCTTCCTTGTCTTTATTAATCTTGATCGTGAGCGGGACATGGGCAGGTATCTTGTTTTCGAACGAGCGCCTGGTCACTTGCGGCGCAGCACTCTGGCTCAGCACTAACCGCGAGAACATCAACGCGAAGGCAGCACTAATCAGAATCAGCCCTGCAATATCGCGGCGTGATAAGACCCGTAGAGAGAGTTGCATTATGAGGACTCTTTTTCGTGTGGTTAAACTACACCCGCAGCCTACGCTCCGTGGGAAACTCAGTCAAGGTTTAGGCCAGGCACTCCGCGGAAGACACGCTTTTGCAAAAGTTTCGCTACCACAGCTAATCAAAGGTTCGTCAAACTGCGCCAACACCATCGGGAGAGAGGTGGCTTATGCAGGTAGTTGCTTGCGGCAATTGTGGGATGAAGAATCGGGTCGAGGAGAGCAGGCTGGCAACCAGCCAGGCGAAATGCGGCCGTTGTGGAGAAACGTTGGCATTAGCCGCTTCCGGTGAGGAGTCGAAACCGGTAGTGATTACGGATCAGACTTTTGAACGCGAGGCATTGCAAGCCACAGGACGCCCGATCCTGGTTGATTGCTGGGCCCCGTGGTGTGGTCCATGCCGCATGATCGGACCAATCATGGACGAGCTTGCCGCCGAGTCACAGGGGCGTTATCGAATAGCCAAACTCAACGTCGACGACAACCCGCAAACAGCAGCGCGTTTTCAAATCGCGAGCATACCCACGATGCTTATCTTCAAAGACGGCAAACTCATCGATCGCCTTATCGGCGCACAACCCAAACAGGCGATCGCAGAGCGTCTCCAGGTCGCCTCCAGCTTCGCCGCGTAAATGAACCGAAGAAAATTAAAGAAGCAAATTCCCCAGGTAACCGCACGACTCATCTCACCCACACGGAAATATCTTGCCGCCAGTGATCGCGTCTCCCGGGACACTATTTTCGGATATGAAAGGGCGATCGAAATCGGTCTTTTCCAGTTGATGAAAATCTACCTGACACTTGATCCGTCGTGGCCACACCGTGAACGATGGCTGGACGGACTGTCTGAAGATTTTTCATGGGAAAGAAACTCCACAGTTCTGTATGGGAGTGGCGAGTTGTCCTGGGGCCACCTTCCCGAAACCGGTAAGGAAATTACCAGCGCGCGATTTACAACAGTGCTCGTGCTTTGCCCCCGCCATGGAATGGAATATCGACTCCAGTACGGAGTTGATAACGACGCGAGGAGCTTTTGCAGCCGGCGTTGGTGTTCACCACTTCCAAAATATTTCAGATGCGGGTATCTTCCGCACCATGGAAATCAAACGGATCAACACCCCTAACGCACCCAAAGCCGGTGGACATTATTCTCAGGCAACAGTTCACAATGGTCTCGTGTTTGTCGCAGGCCAGTTGTCGATCGATCCAGCCACAGGGGAGAAGAAACTCGGCCCAATCGAGGAACAGACGGAACAGGCGTTGAGCAACGTTCACGCCATTCTCAAGGCCGCCGGCAGCGACTGGGATCGCGTGCTAAAGATGACCGTATTTGTCTCGGATATAAATCTGTGGGAGGCGGTCAATAAAGTTTATTCCCGAGTTCTTGGCGATAATCGACCCGCACGGGCCATCATTCCCTGTGGCGAGCTTCATTACGGCTTCCTGATCGAGATTGAGGCTGTAGCCGCCACGGATCTCTAAAAACACCGACCCAAAACTCCGCTTGTAAAGATCTCAGGTTTTCTTTAGTGTAAGCATCCGATATGTCTATCAATCCCTGGATAACGAATCGATGAGTGCCCCGAGCAAAAACTCCAAACGCAATAAATCCCTTTCACAACTTATACCCGAACCACCAGCCGACGGCGGCCGCCTGATCGTTTTAACCGCTCCGCTGACCGAAGCAATCGATCACGCGGGCTACTTCATTCAAATGGCAATGGCGTCGCTGCCGATTTGGATGGAAGGTATCATCAACCGGAAGTATCCGAAGTGGCGCGAAGTTGAGCACAATGCCGACGGTTCAGCGCGTTACATGCCCGCCGGCGTAAGACTGGTGGAGAAGTCTCTGCTCCGTGAATATCGCAGTGACGACGTGGTTGCCTGTTTTCCCGATGATCTGCACAAGTTTGTTGGACCACGCACACGAGTCGTCGCCGTTTCAACGCACAACCCACTCGGCGTCACGTTTGCCGCCGGCGTTTATACTTCGATCTTCGGTTCATCGAAGATGCCCATCAACTCTCATTACTCGAGAGAGTTGTTTGCGAAGATCAAAGCCAGTCCATATCGAGAAAACTTCAAAGTTATCGTTGGCGGCTCAGGCGGCTGGCAGATCATCCAGACCGATACTTATGAAGAACTCAGCGTCGATTGTGTAGTCGAAGGACGCAGCGAATCTCAAGATACACTCGAACTCTTTCGCAAAGCGATTCAGGGTGAGGAACTGCCACGGCGAGTGGAAGTCAAACATCCGATGGAACGCGAAGCGATCCTCTTTCCCGACACGCGCACGACGTTCGGCGTCGTCGAGATGACTACCGGCTGCGGCCGGCGCTGCAAGTTTTGTGTGCCGGATCTAAACCCGCAGATCGACCTGCCCAAAGACAAGATCATGGAAGCGGTGCGCGCAAACGTGAGACATGGAAACAAACAGATCTCACTTGCCACCGAAGACATGTTCATCTGGGGACAAGTTCATACTGACACGCCTTTCTATTTTCCAAATCGCGAAGCACTCGTCGATCTTTATGCAGACATCGTCAACACACCCGGCGTCGAACAGCACGTGTTGAGTCACTGCACGATCGCACCCGCGGTAGTCGATCCCCTGCTGATCAAACAACTTTCCGATTTGCTGTTGCCGAAGAGTCCAATCCATTTTCCATACCTCAGCAGTCATCCTGAGAAAAAGGCGCTCGCCCCTCTGATCGGACTCGAAACCGGTTCGATACGAATGGCGAAACAGATCATGTCGAGCAAGGGCGTGCCATTTTCGATCGAAGACTGGCCCAGCGTCGTGCTGGAAGGTTTGCGCGTCCTGAACGAGAACAACTGGTTTCCCGCAATGACGTTGATTGTCGGAAATCCCGGTGAGACAGATCAGGACGTGAGGGAAACGATCGATCTCATTTACGAAATCGAGCGGCGCGGCGTCTTTGCCTTCCTGATCCCGTCGATCTTTACGCCACTGCACGACACGCGCATGGAAAAAGAAGAGGGCGTAACGCAAACTCGACAGCTAACACCATTGCAGTGGCAACTCATGATGAAGTGCTGGAAGATGAACCTGCGTCCGGGCCAGTACAGTTGGTGGGGACCGATGGCCTGGCGCGTGGGATCGATCGGAATGTGGCTTTACAAGCTGCGCGGCCTGAATGGTCCAAACTTCACCTGGCCGTTGCTGATGTTTTCGGGCGCCATCTCGGAAAAGAACCTGCAACGAATGGGCAAGATCTATCGCGGCAAACCTTTGAAAGTGAAGAGCCGCAGGGAGCTCATCGCTTCACTGAAGCCGAAAGATTGGCAGTACCTTCGTGCGGATAACGGCGATATGCCGGTCGAATACGTTCCGCGCGCCGCCGCGCGTGCCGCGGCAACGTTGTAGCGGTGGCCCACGCCGCTGAATAACTGAATAATCAGCGTGGTCTCTTTCCTTCAGATTGATTGGGAATCAGTCTTCGTCCCTTCGCTCTCGATCCTCGAAGTGGTTCTGCGAGGATCGCTGATATATCTCTTTCTGTTCATCGTATTGCGCGTGTTGCGACGCGGCGCGGGCGCGATCGGCATTTCCGATCTGCTGGTCGTCGTGCTCATCGCGGATGCCGCTCAGAACGCAATGGGAAGCCAGTATCGATCGGTTACCGAAGGCGTTGTCCTTGTCCTGACGATTGTCGCCTGGGACTATTCATTCGATTGGATCGGTTATCGATTTCCCGCGTTACGACCGTTGCTCCGTCCTTCCGCCTTAATACTGATCAAAAACGGGAAATTACAACGGCGCAATATGCGTAAGGAGATGATCAGCGAGGAAGAGTTAATCGGCGAGCTGCGAGAACAGGGAGTTTCCCGTGTAGATGAGGTAAAGTTTAGCTTCATGGAAGCCAACGGTCACATCAGTGTGGTGAAGAAAGACAAAAAAGGTTCATAACCGACGAAGTCGCCGGAGAACTGCATGAAAGTTCCAGTGCTGTTCGTACTATTCTTTACGGCGTGCTTCTCCGCGGCAGCGCAGATACCTGACGCACGTGACGAACCTGCCAAACGCCCTCTCGCGCGACGAAACGTTTGGGTCAGCGAGTTTGAACCAAACTCGATCGAGAAAAAACTTCTGGAGCCTGCGGCTGAAGACGAACATCGCTTCACGCAGTTTTTGCAGCAGCCTGATACGGGGTTAATCAAACTCTTTCCGCCGGGCAGACGACGAGTCGTTTCAGTTGCGGATCTCGCGACCGGACGCAGACCAGGTTTCGGCGCTTACGCGAGTTTGTATTCGTTCTCAAAAGCAAAGCACGGAAATGGTTTGCACGGCTATGTCGATCCGCGACGCGGCTGGGCCGAACTGCGCCTAATTAACGGCAGGTTCGTTACTGGTTTCACAGGTGAATCACTCGGGGTGATGGTTGCGCTTGGCGACGTCGAACTCGACACCGTTAGTCCGGAGACTTACGGCGTAACAGGTTTAACCAACATTCTGCCACCGGCCGACTATCACGAAGCGGCGAGCTTAAGCCGCCGGAACAGGGCCGGCTTCGCACTCGAGAGCTTCAGGTATGGCAGGTCGCTGCCCGCCGCGGCAAACATGACTTACGTGCTGCGATCGACGAGCAACAAACGCGCCGACGTACTCGTTGCGTTTCGAGTTATTCGAATCGACGAGAATGGAGGCTTCACGTTGATCTGGCGAAAGCTGAAAGTTTATCCAAAGCCGGAGTGGAGAAGATCACCCGAATGAAAGATCTAAAGAGACTTCTTGATCAGAACAGAGCCTGGGCGGAGAGTATCAAGGCGACCGATCCGCAATTTTTTCAGACCTTAGCCAAACAACAGTCGCCGACGTTCCTCTGGATCGGATGCTCGGACAGCCGCGTGCCGTCCACACAGCTTGTCGGCATGGTGCCCGGCGAGATGTTCGTGCACCGGAACGTTGCGAACGTGGTGGTCCATACCGATTTCAACTGCCTGTCGGTAATGCAATACGCCGTCGACGTGCTCAAGGTGGACCACATCATCGTCTGCGGACATCACGGCTGCGGCGGTGTGAAAGCCGCGATGGACAATGTTCGGTTCGGCCTGATCGATAACTGGCTGCGTCACGTGCAGGACGTCCTGCACAAACATGAATCGGCCCTCGCGGAAATCGACGACGAAAACAAACGCCTCGATCTGCTTTGCGAATTGAATGTGATCGAACAGGTCGTGAACGTCAGTCAGACTACGATCGTGCAGGAAGCATGGGAACGCGAGCAGGAGCTTGCCGTGCATGGTTGGATTTACGGTCTCGAAGACGGACTGCTCCGCGATCTCGGCGTTACCGTCGACAACACTCGTTAGAAATCCATGCCGGTTTCCAGACGCGTCTTTCTGCAATCATCCGGCGCAACTTTGGGTGTTGCGTTGCTGGACCGCGGAAGCGTGCCGGAAGATTTTGAGAAGACCTTTGCCGAGATTCGCGCAAACCTGCTGGAGATGGTGAATGAGGAACGCGCAGTCGAGAAGGTTCCTCCGCTCGCAATCGACGAACTCGCAACGCAAGTCGCCAACAAACACGCGCTCGAGATGGTCCGGAGTGAGTTTGCGAGCCACTGGGGACTCGACGGTCTCAAACCATATCACCGCTATTCCTTCTCAGGCGGCACACACGCAACCCAGGAAAACGTTTCGGCCGCCGACAATACCTGGTCCATGAAAGCCAGTGATCTAAAACAGGATACGGCGTATTTGCACGTGCGGCTTTACCAGGAAAAACCGCCATACGACGGTCATCGCAAAACGATTCTCGCGCCGCACCATACACACGTCGGTTTCGGACTTGCCGTGGAAAAATTGCGACTCCGTCTCGTGGAGTTGTTCGTTGCAAAGTATGTTGAAGTCGAACCGATTAGCCGCACTGCGAAGCCCGGACAGCAAATCTTTTTTAGCGGCAGGTTGGTCAATCGAGAGCATGTGATCAATAACGTCGAAGTGTTCTATGAACCGATACCAAAACCGCCCGAACTGAGTTGGCTGCGCCAGCCGCGCTCATATTCACTGCCGGATGAGTCGAAAACACTGCGGCCAAAGGTTCCGCCGCCCTATGTATATGCCGATCGAAGTCCGGGAGTGATTGACGTTCAACCCAACGGATGTTTCAGAACGCCGATCAGATTTTTTAAGGAGCAACCGGGGATTTACACGATTGTCGTTTGGGTAAGGAGCACGAAAACGCAACGGGCGTTTCCCGCTACGGAAGTTTGCATTCGCACTGACTAAGCAGACCGTTGTCTCGCGGCTTCGAACAGCAGGATTCCCGCCGCCACCGATACATTCAAACTCTCAGCAGCGCCTTTCATCGGAATACTCACTTTCCGATCCGCGCTTTCCAACTCTTCCGGCGTGAAACCCGTCGACTCAGGACCGAGAACGAGCGCGCGTGGTCCAGTCCAGTCGATCTCCAGATAAGAGTAATCCGCCTCGACGTCGGCGCAGATCGTCAGCAGTCGCGTTTTCGGCACCACTCGATCATTTCCATGTACGCCGGGCCGGACCAGATCGGAAGTCTAAACGCGGATCCCATCGCGCCGCGCAACGATTTCGGCGAAAAAGGATCACTTGTATTTCGCGTTGTGATCACGCCCGTGGCGCCGGCGGCTTCAGCGGTGCGCAGAATCGCTCCGACGTTGACGGGGTTGTTGATCTGGTGGAGCACGACGAGCAGGGAGTTGGAGTTGAGACTTGCAGCCAGACGCTGTTCGGAAGCTTCGGGTCTTTGCGCAAGAACGATGATGCCCTGTGGTGTTTTAGTGTAAGAGATTGACGCGAGCAATTTCTCACTGACCGAGCCTACACGTTTGGAAACACGCGAGAGTTCCGCGATCGCTGCCGCGGCGCGTTCCTTTCGCATCAGCTCTTCGGAAACGATAACTGCTTCGATTTCGAGCCGAGAGCGCTGCGCTTCTTCACACAGCCGCAATCCTTCGACAAAGATCAGATCATCGATCTTTCCGTCTCGAACGGCGCGCGCCTGGCGGAGCAGGGAATTGTCGCGGCTGGTGATATGCATCAAAGCACAACTTCGGCCCAGATGGGCCAGTGATCGGAAACGTTTAGGGGCCGGGCAACGCCCCAACGCTCGATCTTGAGACCACGCGTAAAGATCCAGTCGGCGTGCATTCGCAAACCCGCGCCGCGCCAGGTCGCCGTTCCGGTCGGATAAGGAGTTGTATAACCGCGAGACTCCAGAAACCCACGCGTGTCCAGACACTTCTGTCGCGAGAGCGTGTTGAAGTCGCCGAGAATAATCACCGGCATCGTTGCAGCTTCTGCGTGGGCGGCGATCACTTCGAGCTGGGCCAACTGCCCGCCGCTCTCCGCGTGTGGATCGACGTGCGCGTTGAATATTCGAATTTGCTGTGGGCCAACGGAGATCGTTGCCGCCATCGCGAGACGAGGCCGCCACGGACACTCCTCCCACGGAAGATCGATACGCGTAATATCACTCAGAGGCAAACGACTCAGGATCGCCACGCCGGTGTCGCCGCTGTCGTGAAGATCGATTGGCTCTTCGAAGTCGAGCCACCATTGTCGCTTCACCGGCGCGATGCCGCGCGGTATTCCCGCGGGGGCGTGGGCCCAGTTCATTCCCATTTCGGCCGCAAGTTCTTCGGCGACGTGATGCCCGCCGGTGCGCGCAGTACGTTTGTCGGCCTCCTGGAGCGCGATGACATCCGCGCGCGGTAGCAACTTGCCCCCGGAGAAGGTTTTAGCCGCGGTGGAAATCAATCTAGCGACGTGTTGCGGACGTCGAGCTAGACTCATCAGACCGATCTTGCGTCGCAGACCGCCGGAGATCAGATAAGGACCGCGAGCGTAGCGGATGTTGTATGATGCGACGACCAGCTTGTTAGAGTCGTGCGGCTGGTGGTTGGAGTTTTTCCCAAACTCGATTTTCTCGGAATCGTTCAAAGGGGGAATTGCGGTCACCATGCGTTGCTAATTTACGTGAAAGTGCGAAGAACTTAAACCGGCAAATATGACTCGTAAAGTAATTGCAGTTGTTGACGACATGTTTTTCGCGTCAAAGATTCGTGCGGTCGCCGAGGCTGCGGGGGTGGAGATTAGCTTTCGCGCGCAACAAAGAAGTGTTACTGGAAAAGGCGGGTGAGACGCAGTTGATTCTGGTGGATCTGCACAATCAGAAACTCGATGCGGTAGCGCTTGCTGAGGAATTGAAGTCTGACGAAGTGCTGGCGGGGATTCCCCTTGTTGGTTTCTTTTCACACGTCGAGGTTGAGTTGCAGCGGAATGCTGTCGCGGCTGGTTACGATCGAGTGTTACCGAGATCCGTCTTCGCCCGCGACTTGCCGAAAATCCTGACCGAAAGTTTCTAGCCTCCTTGGAGTGCGGCGGCCTGACGCCGCTTTGTTATCGATCACGCCCGATCAAGACCAAAGCGGCGTCAGGCCGCCGCACTCCAAGGTTACCCGACCGTCGCGGGTGCAATCACTTCGTGAATCGAGCGCACCTCAGTCACCAGCTCTTCAAACTGTGCAAGATTCAGCGCCTGCGCCCCGTCAGACAGCGCGTGCTCCGGCTGATCGTGAACTTCAACTATCAACCCATCCGCCCCAACCGCCACTCCCGCTCGAGCGAGGGGCGTCACCATAAAATTCTTGCCCGTTCCATGCGATGGATCGACGATCACGGGCAAGTGTGAAATACGGCGCACCGCGGGAATCGCGGCGAGGTCCAGGGTGTTTCGTGTGTGCTGCGCAAACGTGCGAATGCCGCGCTCGCAAAGAACGATCTGGTAGTTGCCCTCAGCCATCACGTACTCAGCCGCCAGCAGCCATTCGTCGAGCGTGGCCGACAAACCACGTTTTAGCAGGATTGGCAAACGCGCTTTGCCCGCGCGTCGCAGGAGTGAGAAGTTTTGCATGTTGCGCGCGCCGATCTGGATCATATCCCCATAACGCTCGACGAGATCCACGCCCGCTTCGTCTAATGCTTCAGTAACAATCTTAAGACCGTAAGCTTCTCGAACGTCGGCAAGTATTCTCAAGCCTTCTTCGCCGAGACCCTGAAATGCGTACGGCGACGTTCTGGGTTTGTAAGCACCGCCACGGAAAAAGCGAGCGCCACTTCGTCTCACCGCTTCGGCGATGGCAAACGCCTGATTGCGACTCTCGATCGCGCATGGCCCAGCGATGATGGCCAACTCATCGCCGCCAATCGATGCATCGCCGATGCGCACGATTGTCTTTTCCGGTCTCAGATCGAGCGAGATCAGTTTGTAAGGCTTACTCACGCGAATCGCTTCGGCAACTCCGCCAAGACTCTCAAAGTGAGAAGGATCGACGGCGCCCTGGTTGCCGGTGATGCCAATGGCAGTGCGTGTCGCGCCCGGCATCGGATGACCTTTAAAACCCAATTGCTCGATCACGCGCAGGACAGACTCGATCTGACTGTCGGTCGCGTCGTGTTTCATTACGATTAGCATGGTGCCTCTTTATACTTTCAGACTTTCGAAAAAGTACAGTTAGTTTGGGTTACATTTGGTCGGGAACGTTGATTCCAAGAATCGCCAGCGCGGTGATCAATTGAATTCTAATCAGTTTGGTAACGGCGATTAGCACGGCCCGCCGTACCTCGTCTGGCTCCGTAAGAATTCGATGATCGTGATAGAAGCGGCTAAAGGCCCGAGCCAGCGAGAACGTGTACTTCGCCAGATTAGCAGGCTCGGCGGAATTGCGACACTGTTTTATGACTTCATCGAGTTGTTGCGACAGCATCACCATCGACCAGATATCCGTGCCCGCGTCGCCCGACAACACTTCGCCGACCTTTGTTTGCAACGCGGCATCAGTCGCCACCTGATTCATTAACGCATCCGCCGGCGGCAACAGTTTCGTCGCCGAGCTTGCGGAAGATCGAGTTGGTGCGCACGGCGGCATACTGGCAGTAAGGTCCGGTTTCACCTTCAAACGAAAGCGCTTCCTTGAAGTCGAAAGCGATCACGGTGTTGCGCGTAAACTTCAGCAGGAAGTAACGCAGTGCGGCGACCGCAACTTCATGCGCCGTTGTTTTCTTTTCGTCTTCGGAAAGATCCGGATTTCGTTTTTCAACTTCGATGAGCGCGCCGGCTTCGAGTTGATTAATCAGATCGTCAGCTTTGACCCCCAGCCCTTTGCGCCCGCTCATTTCAATGTACGGCCGCGCGCGATCTTCGTCGCTGAGTTCGATACCGAGTTCGTCGCAAGCGGCGGGCGAAAGCGCGACCATCTCGTAACTGAAGTGGACGCTTGCGTCTTCGACCGATTTCCGGGACCACCGACGCAACTCCGCGTGCGACGATCTCCTGCGGGTACGACTGGCGCGAGTCGATCACGTTATAAACAGTCACGCCGCCGCCAAACTGCGGATGATCGTTCCCCCGGCTCGGTTTTAGTCACCCAGAGATCGTGACCGTCGGGATAGTTGCGAAAGATCTTGTAATTGAAATCGAGTCCGAGCTTGCCGAGTTTCCAGAGTTGATAGGCGATGTCTTTGCCGGTGTAGGTCACAGTGCCGTTCGAACGCACGATGATCTTGTCTGACTCGTGTTCGTCAGTGCCGGTGTGCGATTCAAAGGGCATGACCCAGCAACCCGCGTGACGGCCTTCGCTTTCATACCTGATCACGCCCGTGGTCTTCATGAGCTCGAAGGCACGTTCCCAGAAATGCAGATGCAGAATGTCTGACTCACGCGCGAGCAGATCGTAACGAATCCCCAGCCGCTCCATCGTGTCGATGATGCATTCGACGTTTCGCGTCGCAACGTAATCCGCCAGCTTCGCGATCGGATTGGAGCCTTCTTCGAGGGCGTGCAGCACCTCGTTACGGAGTTTTACTTTCTCCGGGTTCATTTCGCCGCCGGCGTTTCCGTCGCGGTAAAAGAGACCGACTTTTGTGTAGAGATCCCAGCAGTAGTAATCGAACGTGTAGTCCTTGCTGAGCGACGCATCGAGAGCTTTGATCTGATGGAGGTCCATCTTCTCGATGTGCAGAAATCCAACCACGACGTCAGCAACCTGGACACCCGTGTTATCGATGTAGTTCTGAACTTCGACACGATCGCCCGCAGCTTTCAGGATTCGCACAAACGTATCGCCCAGTACGGCATTGCGAACGTGACCGATGTGCGCCGCCTTGTTTGGGTTGATGCTGGTGTGCTCGACCATCTTCTTCGCCTGGTCGAGCGGCGTGGTTTCACTCGCACGGGCTGGACTCGCAAACAACGTGAGAAGCTTCGCGCGATCAAAAAAGACGTTGATATAACCCGCGCCCGCGATCTCTACGCGCGAGACTTCTTCGATCGCTTCGAGCTGCGGCTTGAGCTTTTCGGCAATCGCGCGCGGCGCCTGTTTTTCACCCGTCGCCTGCTTGATCAGTTTTGCGAGTTCGAAAGAGACAGGGAAGGCAAGATCGCCAAGCTCCGGGCGCGGCGGCGCTTCGGCGTTGAGCTGTTGCACTTCGACGCCGAATATTTCGCGAGCCGCGGAGCGGATTCGTTCTCTTAGCTTTTGCTGGAGTTCTGTTAAGGTCATAGGACAAAAGCGCAGAGTATAGCAAAATGTGGGCTGGTAGGACGTATCGGGCCTATCTGCTACCATCCCGTCAGCCAATGCAAAGTGTCGCGCCAATCTCTGAAGAACTGAGGCAGCGCTTCGCCCGCGCGCAGCGTGTGCTCGTGCTTACGGGCGCGGGTGTGTCGGCGGAGTCAGGCGTGCCGACGTTCCGGGGCGGCGGGAGTACCACCGTTTGGAAGGGAATGCGCTTCGACGTGATCTCTTCGGCGGAGATGGTTGAACGCGATCTGCTCGCGGTTTGGGAGTGGTTTGACTATCGCCGCGACTTCATCGCGGAAGTTCGGCCCAACGCAGCGCACTACGAGATGGCGCGCTGGCAGGAGCGCTTTGCGGAATTTACTCTCGTCACGCAAAATATCGACGGTCTTCATCAAAAAGCGGGCTCGCGTGACGTGGTCGAACTTCATGGCAACATCTGGCGCGCGCGATGCACCGTTTGCCGTTCACTTCACGAGATTCTTCGCTCGAGTCCAAACGTCCGGATGCGTGTTTGGAATGCGGAAACGTCTTGCGGCCGGACGTGGTGTTGTTTGGTGAGATGCTGCCGCCGGGCGCATTCGAGTTTGCCGCGGAACGCGCAGCGGGATGTGAGTTGTGTTTTGTGATCGGAACGTCGGGGCTGGTCTATCCGGCTGCCGGTCTTCCTGAGATAGCTAAGGCCGCGGGCGCGTACGTTTGTGAAGTGAACCCCGAAGCGCACGCCGCTATCCGATCTCTGTGATGAAGTGATTACCGGCAAGGCCGGTGAAGTGTTGCCGCTGTTCTGACGATGAAGACTCTCTACTTTGACTGTTTCGCAGGCGCGAGCGGCGACATGATACTCGGCGCGATGGTTGGCGCCGGCGTAGATCCAAACTTTCTGCGCGAACAACTCTCGCTGCTTCGCGTCGACGGTTTTGCGATCGACGTTTGAAACAGTTGATCGATCGGGTCTAAGCGCGACTTACGCGCGCGTCGAGACAGCGCACGAGCACAAACATCGTCACCTCGCCGACATCAAACAGATCATCGAAGGATCGGATCTTTCGGAGGCGTGAAAGCAGCGTTCGGTGCAAATTTTCTCCCGTCTTGCCGAAGCCGAGGCTCGTGTACACAACGAGCCGATCGATCATGTTCACTTTCACGAAGTCGGCGCGCTCGATGCGATTGTCGACGTAGTCGGCGCCGCAATCTGTTTTGAGTATTTAAGAATCGAACGCTTCGTCTGCTCGCCGCTGCACGTTGGAAGTGGAATGGTGCAGATGGCCCATGGCCGATTTCCTATTCCGCCGCCGGCGGTCGCGGAGTTGCTCAAAGGGGTGCCGTTTTACTCAACTGATATCAAAGGCGAGCTCCTGACTCCGACGGGCGCGGCGATCATTACGACGGTTTGCAGTGACTATGGTCCAATTCCGCAAATGACGACTGAGAGCATGGGTTATGGCGCCGGCACGCGCGAGTATCCGGATTTTCCAAACGTGCTGCGCGTGATGATTGGCGAAACCGAATCAGATGACTGCGAACTGACGAGCGACTTTGGATGCTCGAAACAAATCTCGACGACGCGTCGCCGCAGATCATCGGACATGTAATGGATCGCGTGCTCGAATCAGGCGCGCTCGATTGTTACTTTACGCCCGTGCAGATGAAGAAGAATCGTCCCGGCGTGCTTCTGTCTGTGCTGTGCGGGCGTGATGAAAAAGAAGCGGTGATGAAATTGTTGTTTACTGAGACGACGACACTCGGCGTCCGCAGTTATGAAGTCGAGAGACGCGCGCTCGAGCGAAGCATGGTGCGGGTGGAAACGCAGTATGGACCGATCGATGTTAAAGTAGCGCACCTGGACGGGCGCATCGTTAACGAAATGCCGGAGTTTGAGCAGTGCCGGCAGGCGGCGGCTAATGCGAACGTGCCGTTGAAAGTCGTGGAGGAAGCAGCGCGCGTGGCGTTCGCGAGTACTCGCCGCTAAGAGGCACATAAGTCAGAAAGAAATGGCTACAAAGTTCTCAGATCAGAAGCAAAATAACAAACAGCGCGAGATTCCGCCGGTCGATCTTGATCTGATCGCGCAAGGCGTGCGACTCATTCTCCAAGGCATCGGCGAAGATCCGGAACGTGCGGGCTTGCAGGAGACACCGCAGCGCGTTGCCGAGATGTATGCGGAGTTGACTTCGGGCATGCGTGAAGATCCGACGCAGCACGTGATCCCGCTGCCCGGCGACAAGCACGACGAGATGGTGATCGTAAAAGACATCAGCATCGCCTCGTTGTGCGAACATCATCTCGCGCCGTTTGTCGGCAGGTGTCACATCGCATACATCCCAAAAGGCGGTCGCATCCTGGGGATCTCAAAACTGGCGCGTCTCTGCGGAAACGTTTTCGCGGCGACTGCAACTTCAGGAGCGATTGACAACCGATATCGCCAATACACTTTTCGAGGGACTGAAACCGCTCGGCGTGATGGTTGTGATCGAAGCTGAACACACGTGCATGACCTTCGCGGCGTCAGAAAAGCCGATGCGAAGACGGTGACTTCCGCGGTGCTCGGCGGCTTCCGTTCCGATCCACGCACACGCGCCGAAGCCATGGCCCTCATAAAAGGAAAGGACTAAGTCGGAAAAACCCGGAACTGATGAACACTTTCTACGTCACTACTCCGATCTACTACGCCAACAGTCTTCCGCATCTCGGTCATCTCTACACGATGATCGTGGCGGACACGATCGCGCGCGCGAAGAGACAGCGCGGCATTGAAACCTATTTTCTGACCGGCACCGACGAACACGGAATCAACATCGAACGCGCCGCGCAAAAAGCCGGACGAACGCCACAGGAGCAGGCAGATTACGTCGTCAATTATTTCAAGGAGATGACGAGCAAGTTTGGTTTGGACACCGAACACGGCGGCTACGACATCTTCATGCGCACGACCGAGCGCTTTCACTATGAGGGCGTGCGCTGAGTTCTGGCGGCAGTGTCGCGAAAGCTAAAACCCCGAAAGGCAACGACGCGATTTACAAAGGCCATTACGAAGGCTGGTTCTGCGCGGCGTGTGCTGCTTACAAAACTGAAGACGAGTATCAGAAAGCGAAAAATGAAGGTGAGCCGCCAACGTGCCTCATTCACGAAACGCCGCTCGACCGCGTCTCCGAAGAGAGTTATTTCTTCCGGCTCTCGGATTATGACGAAGCGCTGTTGTCGGTGTTTGAAAGCCGGCCTGATTTTGTCAGACCTGAATCGAGAAGAAACGAAGTCATGAGTTTTGTTCGCGGTGGGCTACAGGATCTGTCGATCAGTCGACTTCGAACGTCGGTGAGCTGGGGCGTTCCGGTCCCTGACGATCCGGCGCATACGATGTACGTCTGGTTCGATGCGTTAACCAATTACATCACTGCGATCGGGTTTGGAAACAAGACTCGCCAGCAGGCAGTCGGATTTGAGAAGTTTTGGCCGGCGCTGCATCTGGTCGGAAAAGATATTCTGCGATTTCACGCCGTTTACTGGCCGGCGTTTCTGATCGCCGCGGGAGTTGAATTGCCGCGCGCGATCGTGGCCCATGGAATGTGGGTCGATCCGAACGGCCGCAAGATGTCAAAAACGTTACGCAACGCGATCGAGCTCGACGTTCTGTACAAGCACTTTTCGATCGATGCAATTCGTTACTTCTGTCTTCGCGAAATGGTTTTCGGACAGGACGGGCGCTTTGGTTACGAGGGTTTGATCGATCGCGCGAACAGCGATCTCGCGAGTGGCTTGGGAAATCTCTCGAGCCGCACGCTCACGATGATCGCGCGTTACTGCGACTCGCGAATCCCTTCGGGTCTGATTCCCGAAGACAAGCTGCTGCTCGCCAAACGCACCGGAGTCGATACGGACGAAACGACGGTCGCCGGTTTTATCGAAGCATGCGCGCGATCAGTTTTTAATGCACTTCGAAAACCTTGGCTTTTAGCCGCGCGCTCGAAACCGCGTGGTCCGTGGTTGCGCGCGTCGACAAGATGATCACCGATGCAAAGCCATGGGACCTCGCGAAGGATGAAAATCAGAAGCAGACGCTGGGAGTGGTGTTGTATCGCGCGGCCGAATCGCTGCGTTGGTTGAGTGTGTTGCTGCACCCCGTCATGCCCGGAGCAAGCCGTGCAATGTGGACGCAGTTGGGGCTCGAGGGATCGCCCGCACAAATCAATCCGTCCGAGCTGAAGTGGGGAGAGTTGAAGGAAGGCGCGGCGATCGGCGACGTGCAGCCGGTATTTCCGCGGATCGACAAAGCCAAGACATGGCTGAGATCAATGCTGACGAAGAACCGAGTGGGACACACGCCACGGAAGCCGATGCCGTCGCGGGTGCTGCTACAACCGCGACACAACCTGCGCCGCCGATGAAGCATGCCACTGAAGCGGATGCAGTTGGCGTGACGAGTTTCATCGAGATCGACGACTTTGCAAAAGTGGATCTGCGTGTGGGCCAGGTGTTGTCTGCCGAGCGCGTGCCAAAGGCTGACAAGCTGCTGCTGCTCAAGATTGATATCGGCGAAGAGCAGCCGCGACAGGTGCTGGCTGGCATCGCGCAATACTACGAACCCGAGAAACTGATCGGTCGCAAGGTGGTGGTCGTTGCGAATCTGAAGCCACGTAAGTTGCGCGGCTTCGAATCGCAGGGAATGGTGGTCGCCGCTTCTTACGGTGAAGAAGGTCGGCCGGTGATCGCCACATTTACCGAAGACGTTCCGAACGGTGCGCGTCTGAAGTAAAGCCACCAAAATGCACAGGCAGCTACGATCGAATACAGAAACTATTTTTGTGCTTTTTGGTGGCGAATAAGATGTTCATCGATTCTCACGCGCACATCGATGGTCCGGAGTTTGACGCCGATCGCGAAGAAATAATCGAACGTGCACACGCTGCGGGTGTTTCAGTGATCCTCAACGTCGGCACTGGCGATCCGCACAGCGGCGTGTTCGAACGCGCAGTCGAACTGGGACAAGACACGAGTCTGTTTACACGGCAATCGGCACACATCCTCACGACGCCCGCCTCTACGACGACAACGCTGAGCGAGAATTAAAAACCTGATCGAGAGCGAACGGGTAATCGCGTGGGGTGAGATTGGTCTGGATTTTCATTACGACAATTCACCACGCGACGTGCAGATCGAAGTGTTCAAGCGTCAGCTTCGAGCCGCGCGCGAATGTGATCTGCCGGTAGTGATTCACACACGCGAAGCCGAGCCTGAGACGATCGAGATTCTGAAAAGTGAATACGACGGCGCTGAGCGTCGAGGAGTCTTCCATTGCTTCAGCGGCAGCATGGATCTGGCGCAGCGGGCAATCGAATTGGGTTTCATGATCTCGTTTTCGGGTATCGTCACGTTCAAGAAGGCTGAAGAACTGCGTGCGGTCGCGCGGGAAGTCCCGCTCGATCGTCTGCTGATCGAGACTGATTGTCCATACCTGACTCCGATACCATATCGTGGCAAGCGAAACGAGCCGGCGTATGTCGTTGAGGTGGCGCGCTGTCTCGCGGGGATTCACGGCGTCGAGATCGAGGAGATGGGACGTATCACGAGTGAGAATTTCCGGCGTTTCTTCCAGTTGAACGAACATTAGACAGGATTACAGGATTTCATGATTTACAGGATAATCGTGAAAAGCCATCATGAGATAACTTTCACATGCTGGCTTTTGGTGGTATTCTCGAGTACCAATGGCGCAGCAGAACTCCTTTGATATCGTCTCTCAGGTCGACTCCGCAGAGATCGCAAATGCTCTCAATCAAACTCTCAAAGAGGTGCGCCAGCGGTTCGACTTCAAGGGAAGCGCGGCCAACGTCGTACTCGAGAAAAGTGAGCTGGTCCTAAGCGCCGAAGACGAAACGCGACTCCGCAACATGAACGACATTCTGCAGCAGAAGCTCGTGCGCCGCGGAGTTCCGCTAAAAGCTTTCAGTTACGGAAAAATTGAGCCGGCCGCCGGCGGCACTGTCCGCCAACGCGCGCAGATCCAGGAAGGCATTCCACAGGAAAAAGCCAAAGAAGTCGTCAAGTTCATCAAGGACAGCAAAGTAAAGGTCCAGGCTTCCATTCAGGGTGACATCGTCCGCGTGTCCGGTCGCGACCGCGATACGCTCCAGGACATCATCGCCAAGCTGAAGGACAAAGACTTCGGCATTCACATGCAGTTTACGAACTATCGCTCAAACTAATCGGCAGTAAGCGTCAATGACTACGTCAGGCCACAACGATCGCGCTGGACGAAGAGGCAAGGATTACGGCTCGCCGGATCTTCAGCCTCATCTCGAACGAGCTTATGCAGGTCGAGCTTGAATTCGAGCGCCAGGCGCGTTCGAACGTTCAGGTGATCAATTACCTGGGCGAATACCTGCGCACTTCAGGCGGCAAACGCGTGCGTCCGGCACTTACGATTCTTTCAAACTACGCCGTCGGCGGCGATGGTTCGCGTTACAACTCCATTCGCATGGCGACGGTGATGGAGTTTCTGCACACCGCCACCCTGGTCCATGACGACATCATCGACAAAGCCGACACACGTCGCAAACGGCCCACCGTAAATGCGCTTTACGGAAACGAGACTGCGGTGCTCATGGGCGACTGGCTGTACATGTCGGCATTTGAAACCAGCCTTGCTGAAAGATCTCTGCCGATACTCGACATCCTCACGAGCGTCACGCGAAAGATGACCGAGGGAGAGCTGTTGCAGTTGACGTTGCTGGGCCATGCAGATATTTCGGAGGCACAGTACTTCGACGTGCTCAAACGCAAGACTGCATATCTCTTCAGTGCGAGTTGTGAGATCGGTGCGATTCTCGGTGGCGCCAGCGAAAAGCAGCAGACTGCGTTACGCGATTACGGACTCAATCTCGGAACTGCGTTTCAATTGATCGACGACTTGCTTGATTTCACTTCCAGTGAAGACGCGCTGGGCAAAGCGGCCGGCGCCGATCTGCTCGGCGGCAAAGTGACACTTCCGATTGATTTACCTGCGCGAAGCGGAACCTGCCACACTCGAAATGGTCCAAACAGTCTTGAGAGAAGGGAAATACGCGACCGTCACTCAGCAGGAACTGCGCGAGGCGCTGGACCGCACCGGCGCCTTGGAGCGGGCGCGTGCGCGGGCTGACGAGTATGCGGAAAACGCCTGCGCGGCGCTCGAAAGCTTGCCCGACTCCGAGTACTGCGACTCTCTGCGATCCCTCCCGCCTACATTCTCAACCGCGATCGATAGCAGCCACAAAAAGCACAAAATTCACAAATGGTTTACCTGAATTCGTAGGGCGCGTTAATTCCTCAAATAAATATTTGTGCATTTTGTGCTTCTTTGTGGCATTTAGACCAAATTCCCACTAGAATTCGCGACTGATGAGCGAGAACCTGCTGTCACGTCTGGAACAAAGCCTGCGCCAATCGCGCGCGGCGCGAATGCATCTCGCCGCTCGTCTGCGAGAACTCGAAGCCGAAGCCGATAGCGTCCGGGCCGAACTGGCCGAGATGGACACTCTCGCCAGCCAGACTGAAGCCGCTATTTACCGTCTGCTCTCGTCGGTTTTGGCTTCGGGAAATATCTCGCTCGGTCTGCCGTCGGATGCGGAGTTGGAAGCGGCAATGCGCCAGTCGCAACCGCCGACGCGAACACCCGGTTCCGGTCGAACGACGCCAGCAGATTCCCACCGTTCGCAACAACGTCGAGAGCACTCAGCGATCGCTTCATGGATCGAACAATACCTCAGGCAGTGACGCTCTTGCTGCGCGAAGAAGGTGGACCACTTCACGTCAACGAACTCTACAACCGTTTGCTTGAAGGTGGCTTCAAGTTTACGGGTCAAAACCCGACGATCAGCGTCGCCGTTTCCCTCAACCGCAATACCAGATTTCGCAAAGTAGCCCCCGGAACATTCGACCTCGTCATGCGCGACGCCTCCAAGGCTTCCTGACCTGTGCGCGCGATTGTTCTTTCCGCCGGCTACGGCACGCGTCTCTGGCCACTCACTGAAGACCGCACCAAACCCGCAATACCGATCTTAGGAAAACCACTCGTTGGTTATGTCGCCGAATATCTCGCTGGTTACGGCATCGACGAGATTGTCGTTAACCTGCATCACCGTCCGGAGTCTGTTCGAAGAGCGCTTGGCGATGGAAGCAGATTTGGCGTCAAACTTCATTACGTTGAAGAACCGGTGATACTCGGAACGAGCGGAGCGCTCGACAACACGCGCGAGTTTTTCGAACGCGAGACGTTCGTGGTCGTCAATGGAAAGATCATCACTGACATCGATCTGAGCGCCGCTCTCGAAACTCACCGGAACAGCAAACGCGCTCGCGACACTTAGTTCTTCTTCCAAACACGCGTCGCGAGCGCTTCAGTGTCGTTGAAACTGAAGCAGGACGAATCAAAGCTTCGGCGGAATGCCGGTCGATAACGGTGGACCAGCGCCGCTGATGTTCACAGGAATTCAGATCCTGGAACCGCGAATCTTCGAATACATTCCTCGCGGTGTTTTCTCTCACTCGACTACTGACGTTTACCCGCAGGCGATTGCGAACGGCGAGATCGTCGCCGCTCACGTTGCTTCCGGAAAGTGGCGCGAGCTCTCGACGTTGAGAAGATACTCGACATCAGCGTCGAGTTGTTGAAAGAAAGTGGAAAGTCGTTCGTCGCCGGCGCTGACACAGTCATTACTCAAAACGGCAAGCGTCACCGATTCGATACTTTGGGACAGACGTGGAAGTCGGCGCTGGTGCGCGAGTCAACCGGGCCGTGCTCGCAGACAACGTGAAGATCTGCGCACGGCGAGGTAATCGAGAATGCGGTCGTCGTGCCGCGCCAGCTGGTAGAGGGCAAAACTCGCCCGGAAAAGGCGCTTCCGGGCGATTTTCAGGGTGAAAACTTTGTCGTTCCCTTATGATACAATCCGCCGGCATTGCCAATTGCCGATTGCCAATTGCCAAGTTTGCGCTGGTGTTACTGACGATTCCTTCGACAAATTGGCAATCGGCAATTGGCAATCGGCAATGAATACTTCTCCAATGAGTGCTCCAAAACCTGTGATTTCCAACGTATTTGAATCCTCCGCGTCAGATCGACTTGCGAGATTCATCACGCAGCAAGGAGTCGCAAGTAAGGAAGTCATCCCACTTACTCCCGACGCGTCAACACGCAAGTATTACCGCATCGGTTGGAAGAAACGCACCGCCGTCGCCGCGGTTTATCCCGAGCCGTTTGATCCCGAATTTCATCCTTATCTCGACGTAACGCGGCTATTTCTCGACTGCGAGATTCCCGTGCCGGAGATTTACGCGGTCGACGGCAACGCCGGAATCATCGTCCAGGAGGATCTCGGCGATCGGCAGTTATTTCATATTTACGACGACGAATCCGAAGAGCAGTGCGACGAGTACAAGGAGCAGGCAATTGCTCTGATCGCAAAGATTCAGAAGGCAACCGATCGAGCATACGAGACGCATTCGATCGCCAGCCGCCTGGCTTTCGACGAAGCAAAGCTTTCCTGGGAACTCGATTTCTTTTTCGAACATTACTTCGGAAGCTTGCGGCACGAGAACTTGCGTCACGCGGAAATGGCGGAGTTAAAAGCTGAGCTGAACGACATTGCCGCCGAGCTTGCAGCAGTGCCGCGCGTGCTTTGCCATCGCGACTATCACGCTTCGAATTTGATGATCGACAGTAAGAAGCGGCTCAGGGTCGTGGATCATCAGGACGCGCGCATGGGCCCGGCGAGTTACGACCTGGTTTCGTTTCTGCTCGATCGACAACCGTGTCCGCCGTCGCTTGCTGAGTTGCGCGCTCACCGTCTGTTCTTTCTTGAAGAGCGACGTTTGCTCGGGCTCGGCGCAATCGATCCTGATGAATTCGCGCTCGAGTTTCGACTTATGACGATTCAGCGCGGATTAAAAGCTACTGGAACTTTTTCTTATCAAACCGCAGTGTGCGGACGGGCCGCGGTTTACGAGCACTTCATTCAACCTACACTTCAGATTGTTTTGCAGGCTGCGGAATGGCTCGAAAGATTTCCCACACTGCGCCGAATGTTGAAGGAACGAATCAAACTAACTGCTTAGACCAGCGGTTTTCGAATGACAACGCAATCACACGCAATCGCTTCAGATAATCACACCTACATCAACCAACTTTCAAAACACGAAGGCGCTGAAGTTGTCCTAAAAGGATGGCTTTACAACATGCGCTCGAGCGGCAAGATCCTCTTTCCGCAACTGCGCGACGGCACCGGCGTCGTGCAATGCGTCGTTTTGAAGAATGCGATCTCGCCCGAACTGTGGGAAGCGTTAAAGGGACTGGGCCAGGAATCGGCGCTCGTGATCAAGGGAACAGTTCGCGCCGACAGCCGCGCGCCGAGTGGTTACGAGATCGACGTGATCGATGCAGAAGTGCTGCAGCAGGTCCACGATTATCCGATCACTCCGAAAGAGCACGGCACAGAGTTTCTGATGGACCACAGGCACCTGTGGCTGCGGTCGCGCCGCCAGCATGCGGTGCTGAAAGTCAGGCATACAGTGGTCCAGGCAGTCAGAAATTTTCTCGATAACGACGGCTTCACGCTCTGCGATTCGCCGATCTTCACTCCGGCCGCGTGTGAAGGAACGACTACGCTTTTCGAAGTCGATTACTTCGACGGCGAGAAGGCGTATCTGACGCAGTCAGGTCAACTTTACAACGAAGCCACAGCCGCGGCGTTTGGGAAAGTTTATTGTTTTGGTCCGACTTTCAGGGCAGAGAAGTCGAAGACTCGACGGCACCTGACTGAGTTCTGGATGGTCGAGCCGGAGATGGCTTACGCAACGCTCGAAGACGTGATGAATCTGTCAGAGCGCATGCTTTCATACATCGCGGCGCGACGTGCTCGAAGACAGAGAGTGAAGAGTTGAAAGTGTCTGGAGCGCGACACTGTCAAAACTCGAAGCGATCGTGCCGCCGTTTCCACGGGTTCATTATGACGATGCGGTAAAGATGCTTCACGAGGGATTCGAGAAAGGCGCGCTGGAATCGAAGTTTGAATGGGGCGGCGATTTTGGCGCGCCTGATGAAACGTACATTTCGAGCCAGTTTGAAAAGCCGGTGATGGTCCATCACTATCCTGCGGCGATCAAAGCGTTTTACATGGCGAGGGATCCGGAGCGTCCGGAGCTCGCACTCGGAGTTGACGTGCTTGCGCCGGAAGGTTATGGCGAGGTTATCGGCGGCGGTGAGCGCGCTACGTCGCTCGAGTTTTTGCAAGAGCAGATCGCGTTGCACGAACTTCCGGAAGAAGCGTTTCAGTGGTACCTCGACCTGCGCCGCTACGGCAGCATCCCTCACGGAGGTTTTGGGATGGGTATCGAGCGATGCACGGCCTGGATGTGTGGCATCGAGCACATTAGAGAGACGATCCCGTTTCCGCGTATGCTTTATCGCATCCGACCGTAACCACGGGATGACAGCGGCGATCAAGATCGCACGCAAATCTCCAATAGTGAATTCAAGGAGTAGAGTTATGACGTGTCCGAAATGTGGTGCTCAGTTATTGGAGGGCTCGACGTTCTGCGGAGCTTGCGGCAATCGCCTGGCTCCGGCGGCGACGCAGCCCATGAATCCGGGTGCGGGCCATGGAATTCATATCGATGCAGATTCTCGTGGCCACGGCAGAGGCTACGATTATGAAGTATTACATCAACCCTCGTTCTCACTCGCCGTACTTCGACTTCAAGCTGAGCAATCGATCCAGGCAGAATCCGGCGCGATGGTTTCGATGTCAGCTAATGTAGAACTTCAATCGCAGATGAAGGGCGGTTTTCTCGGCGCGATCAAGCGAGCTGCCGGTGGTGAGTCGGCATTCATCTCGACGTTTACCGCTCGCGGTGGTCCTGGTGAAGTGACACTCGCTCCGGGCGCGCCCGGCGATATCGCTGCGATCGAACTAACTGGCCAGCCGTTCTTTGTGCAATCGAGTTCTTATCTCGCAGGCGACGCGAGTCTTCAGTGTCGACACAAAATGGGGCGGTGCGAAGTCGTTCTTTTCAGGTGAGGGATTGTTTGTCCTGATGGTCCAGGGACAAGGACTGCTGCTGGTCTCTTCGTTCGGCGCAATTCATCGAAAGCGACTTCAAGCAGGCGAACGTTATGTCGTCGACACAGGACATCTCGTCGCATGGGAAGGCACTACTCAATACACGCTTCGCAAAGCCGCATCGGGTTTCTTCCGCAGTATGATGAGCGGTGAAGGAATCGTGGCTGAGTTTACCGGACCGGGTGAGATTACTGATTCAGACGAGAAACCTTGCCGCGCTCGCAGGTCTGCTGAAGCCGTTCTTCCCGAGCTCAGGGTGGCGGCGGTGGTGGCGGTTTCAATCTTGGTGGGTAATGAGTCCGACTACGAAATCACAAAAAGCAGTCAGCATCCTCGGGGTGCCACTCGGTTACGGCGCAAGCATGGCCGGTGTCGATATGGGACCAGCCGCATTGCGTGTCGCGCGTTTGAATCAGCGAATCGCAGCGGCTCGGGTATTCAGTTCACGATCGTCGGCGATATGCGGCTCGAACGCCCGCAGTCGTTTCCGGAAGAAGGTGAAAAACTCAAGTACGTTCGCGAGATAAGCAACGCGTGCGAACAGCTCGCGCTGAAGTTGAAGACATACTCGACTGCGGACGAATTGCCGTTGGTACTCGGCGGCGATCACTCGATCGCGATCGGATCGTTTGCCGGCGTCGCGTCTTACTACAGAAAACAAGAAGAGACACTCGGACTGATCTGGTTCGACGCGCACGCCGACATGAACACACCGGAATCCACTCCTTCCGGAAACATTCACGGAATGCCACTGGCCGCACTGCTCGGATACGGCACTCCCGAACTCACTAACGTCGCCGGTTTCGCTCCAAAGCTCGATCCGCAAGTTGTGTGCTCACGTTGGCGCGCGTGACATCGATCCCGGCGAACGGGAATTGATCGCAAAGTTGGGAGTGCGTTTCTTCACGATGAGAGAGATCGACGAGCGTGGCATGAGCGCCTGCATGGACGACGCGATCGCAATTGCTTCAGGTGGTACTGCAGGTTATGCCGTCACTTTGACGTCGATGCTTTGGATCCGGGTGACGCGCCCGGTTCAGGCACACTCGTTCGTGGTGGACTGACGTATCGTGAAGCGCATCTGGGAATGGAGAAGATCGCTGAAGCAGGCGGCATGCGCTCGCTGGAAATCGTCGAGATAAATACCGCGCTCGACGTGAACAACAAGACGGCGGAACTGGGTGTTGAACTGATTCTATCGGCGTTGGGCAAGACAATTCTGTAAAGGTTGGACAAAACAGAGTGCCAAAAAAGCTTCGCGTCGGAGTGATCTTCGGCGGGCGATCGGGTGAACATGAAGTTTCGATCCGTTCGGCGCGAGCGATCGTTGAAGCTATCGATCGACGGAAGTTTGACGTAGTTCCGATCGCGATCACGAAGGAAGGGAAGTGGCTCGCTCCGGCGCACTCGGCTCAACTTCTTCCTGCCGCAGTTCATGACCTGTTACCTTCGAGAACTCATACGGCCACCGGAGACGTGGCGCTCCTCGGCGATCCTTCGCACAAAGGTCTCATCTCGCTCGAAGCGAATGCGCATGCCTGACCGGCGAAAAGCTCGACGTCGTTTTTCCCGCACTGCATGGACCATTCGGCGAGGACGGCACACTTCAAGGATTACTTGAGATGGCTGACGTGCCTTACGTCGGCTGCGGAGTTCTCGCTTCGTCGTGCGGCATGGACAAGGTGACGATGAAGTCGCTGTTTGTCCAGGCAGGTTTGCCGATCTGCAAACACATCTGGTTCCTGCGATCTCAGTGGCGAAACAATCCAGCTAAAGTAATACGTAAGGTCACGACCGATATCGGCCTGCCGTGTTTTGTTAAGCCGGCGAATCTCGGTTCGTCAGTGGGAGTGTCGCGCGCGACGGATAAGAAGTCGTTGAGCAAAGCGATCGATCTGGCGGCTGAATACGATCGAAAGATAATTGTCGAAGAAGAACTTGTTGCGCGTGAGATCGAGTGCGCGGTGCTGGGGAATGACGAACCGAAGGCGAGTTTGCCGGGTGAGTATGTGGTCTATGAAGAGGCGGCGCAGATTTCTCGACTACACGGAGAAGTATGCAAACACGGGCAACGTGAGTTTTGTAGTGCCGGCGCCGTTGTCGAAGTCGATGACGACGAAGATTCAGCGGATGGCGATTCAGAGCGTTTCAGTCGGTTGATGGAGCGGGGCTGGCGCGAGTCGATTTCTTTCTGCCGCGCAACGGTGGCGGGCTGGTTATCAATGAGTTGAATACGATGCCTGGGCTGACTGAAGTGTCGGGTTATCCAAAGATGTGGGAAGCGTCAGGACTTCCATTTCCGCAACTGCTCGAAATCCTCATTCAACTCGCGTTTGAGCGACACCAGGAAAAATCGCTTACCAAAACCGACAGGTAGCAGTCTCGACAGAGATTCACAGGACAGTCGTTTAAGCTCGTAGGTCATCCTTGCGTCTGAAACTTGCCCTGAACCTTCCAGGTAATCCTGTACTTCTTTGGCGCTCGATAGCCTTTGCGCGTGCGGACAGTCAGATCTTCACGCTGAACTTTCACTTCAAGCGCGCGCCACTTCCCATCGCGCTTCTGATTCACCGGACGATAAGCAATCGTGTACTGCTGACCAAGCTCATTCGCGATGCCCGTGAAAGCATCTCGCAACGCTGGTCCACCGGGCGTCGAAATAAATCTTCCGCCAGTCTTCTCCGCAAAACCTTTCAACTGACGCCGCGCTCTGCCTGTTTCGCTGAACCCGCCACTCTCCAAGCTCGACATATCGACCGCGAAGATGCTCGCACCTACAGCCAGCGCACTCTCAACCGCCTTCTCGCTTGATGCTTTACTGTACGTATCCATTCCATCCGACAGGATCACGATCGCTTTGCGCTGCTCGGGCCGTGTCGGCAAGTGTCTTCGCAGCTTCGACGATCGCATCGTTGAGCGTCGTCATTCCCTTCGCGCGAATCGCATAAGCCATCGGCGCGAGATCTCGTCCACCCGAAAACTCCTGCACACGTTCAACTTCGAATCGAACCTGTAAACCGCAGCGACATCTTCCGGACGCAGTCCGTCGAGAAATCTGATCGCCGCCGATCGCGCGAGAGAGAATCGCGCTTCCATACTTCCCGAACTGTCCAACAGCACAACCGCAGCATAAGGAGATTCCTGAAGTGAGAAGCTGGCGATCATGTTTGGCTGAACTTCAACTCCATCTTCATAGATCTTGAAGTCGGATGCTTTCAAACCTTTCACATACTGACCGGCTTTGTCAGTAACAGTGACGTTGAGCACTACGAGATCGGTATTCACGCGGACTACATCGTCATCATCCTGAGCCGCGACAGACGACAGGCGCGTTAGGCACAAGAATACGAGCAGGAAGGGAAGCGTTCTGCGAGTTATCATGATTATGGTTGACGAGCGAAAGACGAAGCATCTTGATCAGCTCAAGTAAAACATTAGCGTTCGCCGATCACTGATGCTGACACGACTTGCCGCGGAGTGTTTTGAACATTCTTCGATAACGACTCAGAGGCTTCGGCGATTTGCGTCGACGGCGGAAGAGATATCTGACGGGCGATTAACGATGTTCACTTCCTCATCCTCGCCGCCCGCTTCTCCACGAATCTTCTTTGTCAGTTTCTCCAGACGCTCAATCTTCTTCAGACATCGCGATCGATACGTCGATTTATTCTTCAGACTTTCCTGAAGTTCTTTTCCGATCTGCCGATTTCACGCGCGCGCTTCAGGTTTTCCTGATGTTCTTTCTCGGCGAGCTTGATCGCGCGCTTCGCGCGCATCTCTTCTTCGAATGTCGTTAACGGACGCTCGTCGTCGTCGGATTCTTTCGTTCCGTCGCTCGACTGGACGGAGCAGGAGGAGTCGGGGTTGGCTGCTGGAGGAGTCTGAGCGACAGACAATACCAGCGCAAGAAGAAGATAAAGATCAACGATGAACGAATGATTGTGCTCTGTCAGAAACAGCTTTCATTTCACATTAACTATCGGCACGCCGACCCTTAAACTAAAAACTTCAAAGCTATTAGTGGGAGACTAAGGAACGCGGCCAGGGTTGTCTGGCGAGTTAAGAAACTCTCCGGGCTTCCCGCGCGCTTGACCACGATCGTTCGCGGCTCGAGCCGCTCCGGTGGTCGCTTCTTTCCCTGTGAGGAACTGTAAGCAATCAAGCTCGACTGCGGATCGGCCTTCAAACCTGCAAGGCGAATCGAAGCAAAATCCTGAGCCGGCGCTTTCACCGAGTAAGCACCTTCCTGATCTGGTTGAAGTTGAGCCGGCGAAACCGGAAGCAGGCTTTCTTCGAGCCCGCCGTCTTTTCGCCTGCGCAGTTCAATCACAACTGAAACTCCAGTCAATTCCTGCTTCGAAATGTTCTTTACAACACCGCCGATCGTCGTTATGCCTTTTGAAATCGTCGGTTCATCAATGACGACGTGGGCCAACGGCGGTCCTTTTGGGCCTGATTCGACAACTGGCGGCGGCGTGTTGTTCGCGATAACTCTTTGCGCGTGATACTTGCGAATGTAGCCGTAGCCCGACCAGGAGAACTGCGGTAATACCGACAGCGCAAACACTGCGAGCAGTTTTCGCTTGCTCGAATCGTTTTCTCGGGCGATAGCTTCTTCCGGATGAAAGGGATCGTTAATCATATTTCCAATTGGCGATTGCCAATTGCCGATTGCCAATTTACCGAAATGCACTCGCCAATCTGGAATTACACTTGGCAATCGGCAATCAACTTAATTACGGCTGCAGGGTTCGTCCCGGAGGAGGAGCACCGGTGACAGCCGTTATCAGACCTTCGAGAAATTGATCCTCGGCAAGACCGGTGCTTCGCAACGTGGTCCATTCGGCGCCAGTCGCTCCGTCAGTGCGTCCTTCAACCTTTGCATTAACTGAGATGTTCGCGCGGTGCCGTCGATCGGTTGAACTTCACAGTCAAAGTGTAGCGACCGCGTGTCCAGCCTCTCGCAGCTCGCGGCAGGAACGTCGGCATACCTGCTCAGGTCAGCTTCCGCGACCACCGCGCCCTTCGTAAACGTGAATGGCTGGCTGACGATAATTCCGTCAGAAAGTCTGCGATGCATTTTCATCGACGACCAACTTTCGATCGCGCATCAGGTCCTGCACCGCGTTGATGATCACGTCGCGACGCCCGGTCAAGCCGATAATGGATTCGGAAGTGGAGGCGTTTCAGGCGTGCGGCCTCTGCCGAAATCCATGCCGCGACCAGCGCCAACGTCTGTTTTGTTTCCGTTGTTTGCGGGCGTGCGCTCCGTACCGCTATCTCTCACGCGCTCGTTTTGCTTATCGACACCTTTTGCTGCCTGTGCGAACGCCGGAAGCGAACAAGCAATCAACATCAGTAGACCAATAATTATGCGCAACATAGCGACACCTTTTACTTTCACACCGCGATGAACTTCAAAGGGGACTCGTAAGCTGAGAATAGATTAACGGTCATGCAAATACAAGCATGACTTGGAAGTAAAGCAAAGTTAGATGCTTCTGTTGCGCCTTTGCGTCTACGGCTGAACAACTTCGTCAATACTACTGCCCCGTATTGGCGTTTTCGCGCTTCTTTCTCGCCTCCTCCGCGTCTCGCTCACGTTCCCACTTGCGCAATGCCTGCACGCCTGTCTCAAACTCAGCGCCGTTGCTGTAGAAGTTGTGCGCACCGTCGTCACGCGTCCGGATTACGAACGTAGTAGAGATAATCGGAAGTCGCGGGATTCAAAGCGGCCTTCAGCGAACTCTCTCCGGGTGAAGCAACTGGTCCAGGCGGAAGTCCTGCATAGATTCGCGTGTTGTAAGGCGAGCGTCTTTCGATGTCGCTGCGATAAACCTTGCCGTCGTAACGCCACTTTCCTTCGAGCTTCGAAGCGTAAATGATGCTCGAGTCAACAGCGAGCGGAATGTTCTTTTGCAAACGGTTGTAGATCACTGACGCGACCAGCGGTCGCTCCTCGGCAAGCTTGGCCTCAGTCTCGATGATTGAAGCAGTGGTGACGATCTGGCGCGGAGTAGAAATTGAGACTTCGCGCACGTTCGGTCCAATCCGGTTTCCAGACGTCGCGAAATCGCTTCACCATCATCTCGATCAACTGCGGGCGCGGTTGTTTCAGGAGAGAACTCATACGTGTCAGGGAACAGATAGCCTTCGAGGTTCTTTGCCTCCGGATCGAGATCGCTGACGAGGCTCACGTTATCCATTAACTCTAATGCTTGAGCTTCGCCTGTAAAGCCGGAACTGCGGGACTTGCGCCATGGCGCGAGCGATGTCCCAGCGAGTCCAGCCTTCGATAATCGTAAAGCGATTGAGGCGTCGCTGACCCTGCTGAAGTTTAGCCAAGCACGCCGAGCGGCGAGATTGGCGAAGGGAAATCGTATTCGCCTGCCTTGAGACGTGGCTCCCGCTCCCGTGCTCTTCAAGTAAAGCTTTAAGCGGCCACTCGTTTTTGATTACTCCTTCAGCCGCCAACTTGTTGACTATGGCTGATGGTGACGAGCCTTTTGGAATCTCGATGTACTGGCCGGTTTTGGCATGAGTGACGGGCTTGTGCAGGTCGGAATAGATCCAGCCGCCCACACCCGCCAGCCGCGAGCAGGACGATTACGATTAGCAAAATTATTATCCGCTTCATTCTGTGTCGTTTCGATTGTCGTCAGATGGACTTAACGAGGATTCTTCCTGTTCGGTATCGAGAAAATCTCGAAGGATGGTGGCTGCCGCTTCGCCATCGATCAGTGCCGGGATCTCTTCGGGCTTAAGACCCTCAGCCTTTAAATTCGCCATCGCCTCGAACGAAGTCAAGCGCTCGTCCTGAAGATAAACCGGCAGGTCGATCGATTTCGCCAGATTTACGGCGAGGCGTCGCGCATTTTTAGCCGCATCTCCGTCAGTTCCATCCAGTCTCAGCGGCAAACCAACTACTATGGTTTGGGCGTCAAAGCGCTCAACCAGGTGCCGTACGTCCTGAAGTAGTTTTTTCCAGTTCGAACGTTTGAGAGGTGGAAGTCGTTTGGTTGTGACCAACCTTTCGTCCGAGATCGCGGCTCCCGACAAGTTTTTCGCCGAGATCGAGGGCGAGAATTGGCCCGACGATGTTTGATTGATCTGTGGTTTTGTTCACTTTTGAACTTGATGTCAGCCTTGAAAGCTTTAGGCTTGCACCCCGTAAATGCCGCCTGTATCATACGTTTCGATTCGCAAACAGTGCGATCTTTGTTGGTCCGGGCTCTAACGTAATCCAAGAGGTAGGTAAATGTCATTTCGTACTAAGTTCATCCTGATTTTGTTGTCTGCAACACTAACTCTCTATACGGTTGTCGGTGGCTGGATTTCCACTCGGGCGCAACAGCCGGCAAACGATCCAAACGCGCAGTTGCGTATCTTTGAGAGTGTGCTGCAGCACATTCAGAACGATTATGTAGATGAGCCAAACATGGATAAGGTTCGGGCAGGCGCCTTGCGCGGCCTTGCCTACGGCCTGGATCCATACTCAACCTATCTCACGCCGGAACAGGTGCGCGAGTACAACGCCGGCAACAAGGATAATCAGTCAGGCATCGGCGCCGAGCTGTCACAGGTCGCTTCCTATCTTTACGTGATCGCGCCGATGAAGGGATCGCCTGCGGATCAGGCAGGTATCAAGGCCGGCGACATCATCGAGTACATCGACAACAAAGCCACTCGTGATATCTCGCTTTACGACGCAAAACAACTGCTCAACGGCGCTGCAGGCACCGAAGTGAAGCTCAGAGTTCTCCGAGCAAACTCGACTCCGCTGACCGTGAGCGTCAAGCGCGGTTCGTCTCGCGCAGCGGCTGCGGAGCTTCGCATGGAAGCAGGCCGAGTCGGGCGTTCTGCGAATCAACAGTTTTGCTGATGGCGAAGCAGCCGAAGTACGCACCCGGCTTCAGGATCTCATCAAGCAGGGCGCTCAGAAGATCGTGCTCGACCTGCGCGACACCGCTGGTGGTTCTCTTAACGAAGCGGTAGCGGTTGCTAATCTCTTCATCAAAGACGGCGTGATTGCTCAGACCGTCGGTCGCGAAGGAAAGGCGTTGAAGACATTCACTGCCGACCCGAAGGCCACCTTGTTCTCAGGTCCCATCGTAGCGATGATCGACAACGGCACGGCCGGAGCGGCTGAAGTCGTTGCATCTGCGTTACTCGAACGTAATCGCGGTCAGGTCGTGGGCGAGAAGAGCTTTGGCGCCGGTACCGAGCAACAACTCTTTTCATTGCGTGGCGGCGATGGCCTGTTGCTGACCACGGTTAAGTGGGCGAATGCGGGTGGCAAGACATTTCTCGGTGAAGATCGCGCCCATTCAGGCGTGACGCCGACAGTTGAAGTTAAAGGACAGGAAGTGGCTGAAGCAGTCGATCCGGACGAACTGACCGGTAACGACGACGATCCGATCGCCAAGCCGGAGCAGGGAAATGAGAAGCGCGAAGCGACTCCGGCGCCGGCAGCCAAACCTGCCGCTGAAGACCTTCAGATGAAAAAAGCGCTGGAGCTTTTGAAAGACAAAGCAGCGCAACGTGCCGCAGCCTAAACTCTGAATCAAACATTAATTTTCGAAGGGCCGGGAACTCAGTGCTCCCGGCCCTTTGCTTTTTCACAGTGCTGATATCGAATACAACGATTCCATATCGGGTACATTCATCATCCTCACTTCTATCAGAATCGTTGGATTTCGCTTGTGAAATTCTTGCAACTCACTATTTTTCAGCGTTGATTGCTAGAATTACATGTACTTACAATTCCTATCCAAATCACCCGACAATATAGGAATAGCTTTTGCAGCATCCCGGACTGACTCGGGAAGTACTGGATCTTTTTAGCAAGGAGAAGCAGAGCGATGATTATGACTAACAAATTACTTCCAGTGGCTTTGATCGCGGCCCTAATCGGTGGTTCGGTCGGCGCACTGGTTATGCACAAGAGTCAGCCTGCCACGGCGGCTGAAACAACGACAGACAGCTCCAAACACAGCAAATACGACGGCACCTAATCAGGAGGCCGAAAGTGATTTGGTGGCAGCGGGTTTCGACACCGCAGGTGAGCAGACTGCATACAAGACCGGTTTCGCGGACGGATTCGCGGCAGCAGCGAATCAGGCGGAGCAGAGAACAGTAGCACCTGCCGCAACGAGACGCACTTCGAATCGCGTCGTTTATCGAAACTCCGGTAGCCGCGCATCGTCTCAGCGCGTTTACTACGACTATCAGCCGAAGAAACGCAGCTTCTGGGACAAGCACCGCGATAAATTGACGGTCGCGATGGGTGCCGGTGCGGGCGCGGCAGTCGGTGGATTGATCGGTGGCAAGAAAGGCGCGGCAATCGGTGCCCTTTCAGGTGCGGGCGGCTCAGCCTTGTGGACATACAAGCTGCGCAACCGAGACCGCAACTACTAACCGGAACTCCTGACGTCTTGGAGGGCTGGAGTAGTGAGCAAAGCTAAACTTGCTATCGCTCTAAGTACTCTCAGTGTCGTAACTGTTGCATGGGCGATTCCAACATTCGGAATCGCCCATCAACTTTTTCAGCGACCTGAGCGCACGAGAACGAGCGCGCCGCCGTCAATGTCGTCGATGGCTCCGATTCGTCTTCGAGACGAACGCGAGCGCGGCCTCGTGGCGAGCGGATGGATCAACGGCGAAGGTCCGTTTGTCTTCGCGATAGACACGGGCGCCGGTGTCTCGCTCATCAGCCGCAACGTGGTCGCACGTGCGAGGCTGGGAGTTACAAAAGCGCGCCGGCCGCTAGTCGGCGGTTTGAGTACATCTCCAATTTCTTCAGATCAGGAAACACAGGTTTCGAGACTGGCACTCGGCCGGCCCGACAACAACGTGCCGAGGACGTTCACGGCCGCAATCGTTAATAACTTGCCGAGCTCGATCGACGGAATTCTCGATCCAACTCAAGTCTTTAGTCCGTTTGGATACTCAGTTGACCTGCCGAATCGGGAGTTACGTGTATTTGCGACGACGTCGCCACACCTGCGTGTTTCGGACGTACCTGCGGGAGGCGCTGTCGTGCGCTGGGTGCGTGAAGCGGGAAGCCACCGGCCTTTCGTCAAACTCGAGGATGGCCGTCTTGCACTGCTCGACACCGGCTCCGGTTTCGGACTTGCGGTGAATGACGGAAAGTACGTCGGCTCAAATCACCGAAGCGACGAGAACACTATTCACGATCTCGGCGGAGGCAGAGTTCAGTCACGAGAAGTCGCGCCACAGACAGTGAGTATCGGAACGCTCGTTCTTAGAGGTGTCCCAACTGATTTACTAACCGGTGTCGCTCCCGGTACTCCGATCATCCTCGGACGAAAAGCGCTCTTTCCCTTCAAGATCACTTTCGATCCGGCCGCTAGACTGATCGCCTTCGAACCCACCGAACGAGACTAAGCCACAAAAAGGCACACAAAAGCACAGATAAAAACTGATAAGAGTTTGGAATTTTGATTTGTGCTTTGTGTGCCTTTTGTGGCTAGAGAGGAATGTTTCCGTGCTTTCGTGGCGGGTTCGAATCGCGTTTGTTTTCGAGCAGTGAAAGGGCTCGAATCAGTTTTGGCCTTGTTTGCGCCGGCTCGATTACCTCGTCGACAAACCCTCGCTCCGCGGCGACGTAAGGATTAGCAAACTTGTCCTGCAACTCCGCGATCTTCGAACTACGTGCTGCCTCTTTGTCCTGCGCTTCGTTGAGTTCGCGGCGGTAGAGAATACCGACCGCTCCTTCCGCTCCCATCACCGCAATCTCGGCAGTGGGCCAGGCGAAATTGACATCAGTGCGAATATGTTTGGACGCCATGACGCAATAGGCGCCGCCATAAGCCTTGCGCGTAATCACCGTCACTTTCGGCACCGTCGCTTCGGCAAACGCGTACAGGAGTTTCGCGCCATGAGTGATGATGCCGCCATGCTCCTGCGACACGCCGGGGAGAAAGCCCGGTACGTCCTCAAATGTCACCAGCGGGATGTTGAAGCAATCGCAGAAGCGCACAAAGCGAGCGCCCTTGACTGAAGCGTCGATATCCAGCACGCCTGCCAGAAACGCCGGCTGGTTTGCGACGATGCCCACGGAGCGTCCACCCAAACGCGCGAACCCGACACAGATGTTCGGTGCAAACATCTGCTGCACTTCGAAGAAGTATCCATCGTCGACCACGTGATTAATGACTTCACGAATGTCGTAAGGCTGGTTCGAAGCCTCGGGCACTATCTCATTCAATTTCGACTCGACGCGATCGATTGGATCGCCCGCATCCACGCGCGGCGCGTCTTCGAGATTGTTGGACGGAACAAACGACAAAAGCTCGCGCACGATTCTCAGCGCATGCTCGTCCGAGTCGGCAGCAAAATGCGCGACACCCGAAACGCTGTTGTGAGTGACAGCGCCGCCTAGTTCCTCTTTCGTGACTTCCTCGTGCGTGACAGTCTTGATTACATCAGGACCGGTGATGAACATGTACGAGGTCTCTTTGACCATGATGTTGAAATCAGTGATCGCAGGACTGTAAACCGCACCGCCCGCACATGGGCCCATGATGCAACTGATCTGCGGCACCACGCCGCTGGCGAGTGTGTTACGTAGAAAGATATCGGCGTAACCGCCGAGACTCACGACACCTTCCTGAATACGCGCGCCCCCGGAGTCGTTCAAACCAATAATCGGCGCGCCGACTTTCATCGCCAGGTCCATCACCTTGCAGATCTTTTCCGCGTGAGTTTCAGAGAGTGATCCACCAAACACAGTGAAGTCCTGGGCAAAGACAAACACGTTGCGCCCGTCGATAAGCCCGTGACCGGTGACGACGCCATCACCCGGATAGAGTTGTTTCTCGAGTCCGAAATCCTGCGAGCGATGAACGACGAGCTTGTCAAACTCTTCGAAGGAGCCTTCGTCCAGCAGAAACTCAATCCGCTCGCGAGCAGTCATTTTTCCCGCCTGGTGCTGCTTCTCGACTCTTGCCGCACCACCGCCCTGCTCGGCCAGCGCGCTTCGCTCACGCAGCGTTTCCAATTTGGATTTTGACTGTTTCGGTTGTTGTTTTGAGGCCATAGTCTTAAGCGTCGAAAGGGAACGACTTCGACTCGATCAGTTCCACCAGTTCCGCGAGTGCACGGCGCGCGTTGAGCTGGACTTCCGCGGGATACGGATAGTGTCTCGAGTTTTCCTCGAAGTCGTCCTCGTCGAGAATCTTATAAGTGAGGTCAGGGGCGACCAACACGTCAATATCCAGATCGACGTAGCTCAGCACGCGCCCGTCAAAACTCGGCGGCTGGTTTACGTTACAGTAAAAGTTTTTCAACTTCCGATCCGGATCGGCAAAACGAAATACGTTGTACCAGCGATCAAGCCAGTAATACTCGGTGCTCAGCGTTCCGTGTGAAATAGTACCGAGCAGATCGTGTTCGATCTCTTCTTCAAAAACTGCATCGAGAATGAGGAGCGAACCGTCTTGCTTCGCTACGCGAGCGGGCCAGCGCCGATGTTCACGGCCATCGTATTTGAGCACGCTGACGACGATTGTCTCCGCAGTTGCGATGCGCGACTTCCTCCCACGCTATTTTCTTCCGCGCTATTTTCTTCCACTCTTGGCCCAATCAGCCAGAAACTGCGCTTGCCCCTTATCGGTCAAGGGATGATTGAACAGTTGATCGATGACCTTGAACGGCATCGTGGCAATGTCGGCGCCCATGCGTGCCGCCTCGATCACGTGAATCGGATGTCGCAAGCTCGCAGCCAGAACCTCGGTTTTCCAACTGTAGTTCTGATAAATCTCGACGATATTTTGCAGCAGGATCAACCCGTTCTCGCCGATGTCGTCGAGACGCCCGAGAAACGGGCTGATAAACGATGCGCCCGCCTTTGCGGCGAGAATCGCCTGCGCGGCGGAGAAGCACAAAGTCACGTTTACACTAATACCTTCGTCAGACAACTGACGTGTAGCTTTGAGGCCGTCGCGCGTAAGCGGACACTTGATGACCACATTCGGTGCGATCTTTGAATACTCGCGACCTTCACGCATCATTCCGTCGATGTCCTGACTCGTCACTTCAGCAGACACCGGACCTTGAACGATCTCGCAGATCGCTCCGATATGCTTTTTGAAGTCGACGTCGCCTTCTTTCGCAATCAGGGACGGGTTGGTTGTCACGCCGTCCGCAAGACCGAGGGATGCGCCTTCACGTATCTCGTTGAGATTCGCCGTATCAAGAAAAAATTTCATAATGAAACTCCCATTAGACGTGTCACTAGTGACACAAATTCACAGATCACACAACCGGGTTTCGCAGAACACCGATTCCAGCCACTTCAACTTCTACCGCATCGCCGGCCTTCATTCGTGAAACTCCCGCGGGCGTTCCGGTCGCGATCAAATCTCCTGGAAACAGAGTCATGATCGCAGAGATGTACCTTATAAGAAAGGCGACAGGGAAGGCCATGTCAGCCGTGTTACCTTTTTGTTTTACTTCGCCGTTGAGACGCGTCTCCACCGCGACGTTACTCGGATCGATGTTTGTCTCGATCCAGGGTCCGACAGGGCAGAACGTGTCAAACGATTTACCACGTGTAAACTGTACGTCTTTGCGTTGCAGATCGCGCGCGGTTACGTCGTTGACGCACGTATAACCAAAAACATAGCTCAAGGGATCATCGTCGCTTGAGAGATTGCGCGCTATCCGTCCCATCACGACGCCGAGCTCGCCTTCGTGCTCGACTTGCTGAGAAGCCCCGGGTAATTCGATCCGGTCACCGGATCCGATTACGGCCGACGGCGCCTTCAGAAAGAGGAGGGGCTCGTCAGGCATTTTGTTGCCGAGCTCAGCCGCATGTTCGCGATAGTTTCTCCCGACACAGACGATCTTCGACGGCGACACAGGCGCAAGCAGCTTTACCTCGTCGATCGTAAGCATTCCCTGCTCACCCGTGTTCTCGAGCGGCTCAAAATTGTAATCCGGCGCAAGCGGTAAAACTCTGGAGTTCTCCTCCAGCATCGCATAACGCTGCCCCGTCCAACTCTCATGCGAAATACGACAAAGTCTCATCTTCGTTAAGGCGCTTTCTCCGATCCAACTTCCGAAGGCTGACTGACATTGCCCGCCTTGTCTACCGCGACGATGTAGTAGTAGTAAGTTTTACCGGGCTCCACTTTATCGTCCTGATATGTCGTGCGTGTAAGCAGCGTCTGATTTAGCCTGATCCAACTCTGTTTCGGCAGATCAGGATCCGTCGAGCGATAGATGTTGTAACCGGCGATGTCGGTCTCTTTGTTCGCGGCGAAAAAGATCGCAAGGCGAGCTGACGACGGTTCCGGCGCGGCGAGGCTCGGCCGTTCCGGAGCAGCCGGCGCGAAAGTGTCTCTCGGCGACGCTGGAATCGAATTGGAGTTGAGACTCTCTACCTGCGCCCCGCCGGTTCCGAGTGAAACAGCGCGCACGACGTAGCGATAGTCCTTCCCAAACTGGAAGTTCTTATCGGCGTATTCCGTTCCCGATATCAGCGTGGTATTGATTGGTTGATTACCCACATCGGTCTGCGCTTCGTCCGTGCGATACACGTTGTAGCCGAGCAAATTCACAGGCGTGGAGCCGTCGATGTTGGCAACGGGCGGTTGCCAGGATAACGTGATTGACTCTTCCGCTACTCTCGGTTCCGCTGCAAGAACCGGCGCGTTCGCGATACGCGCCGCGGGTTCGATACTCAGAAAATTCGAGAACGCCGCTCGCTGGCCCGATGCGTTGACGTAACGGATCGCGTAACGCAGACGCGTGGGCTGACCGGCGAGTTCGAGCACGTCTCTGTAGGTCAGCGTATCGCCGGCAGTTTGAATCTGTTCGAATGTGACGGAGCCGACGAGTGTGGCACGATTTGAAAACTCTTCCTCCGTCAGGGCGAGGGGAGCACCGGGTTTTTCGGCGAGTCTGTAGATGTCGATTCGCCTGATACTTTGCACGCTGCTGTCAGGTGCATTTCGTTGGGGCGCGGGCCAACTCAGTATCACTTCGTTGCCTTGTTGCGCGCCCGAGAGAAACTCGGTGCGCTGCTGCACGCGTTCGATTGGAGGGAGAGGAGGCCGGCGTTTGCCGCAGCCCAAAATGGTTAGAGACGCAGTCAGGAAAGCACAAAGGCACAAAGCTTTGCTGATCTGGGAGACGAGGACAAAACTCATTTGTGCTTTTGGCGTCTTTGTCTGGGTTTCACAGAATGTAACGACTGAGATCCTGATCCTTAACCGTCTCGGCGAGCATTCCTGACACGTACGCCGCGTCGATGAGTTGGTGCTTTTGTTCGAGATCGGGTCCTTCAAAACTGATTTCTTCCAAAAGCTTCTCCATGATCGTTTGCAGACGGCGCGCGCCGATGTCTTCAGTCTGCTGGTTAACCTGCGCGGCGAAGTTGGCGATGGAATCGATCGCGTCCGAAGTGAACTCGATCGTCACACCTTCAGTCTCCATCATCGCCTGGTACTGTTTGATGAGTGCGTTGCGTGGCTCGGTCAGGATGCGTTTGAAGTCTTCGATGGTCAGCGACTCGAGTTCGACGCGGATAGGAAAGCGGCCCTGGAGCTCCGGAATCAGATCGGAAGGCTTCGAGACATGAAAGGCGCCCGCCGCTACAAAGAGGATGTGATCCGTTCGGACCATTCCATAACGAGTGTTGACGGTAGTGCCTTCCACGATTGGCAGAATGTCGCGCTGAACTCCTTCGCGAGAAACGTCAGGACCATGGCCTGACTCTCTGCCGGCAATCTTGTCTATCTCGTCGAGAAAAATAATTCCCGAGTTTTCCACTCGTTCAATCGCCGCGCGCGCTACCTGTTCCATGTCGATGAGGCGCTCTTCTTCTTCCTGCATCAGGTATTCCATCGCCTCGTCAACGCGGAGCTTGCGTCGCTTGGTCCGACCCTGAAAGAGATTGCCGAGCATGTCTTTCATGTTGATGCCCATCTCTTCCACACCCTGTGGACCAGCCAGTTCGATCACGGGAAAATTCTTTTCTCTGACTTCGAGTTCGACGAGCCGATTATCAAGCTTACCGCTGCGAAGTTGCGTACGAAGCTTTTCACGCGTTCGTTGAAACTGCTCGTCACGTGCAGGGCCGTCGAGTTCTGTCGATTGTTCGTCACTCGTGTCTGAATCGAAGTCGTAGAAACTCGACGCCGAACGTGGCGGCGGCAACAGTAAATCGAGAATACGCTCCTCGACGTTCAGCTCCGCCTTTTCAGCTACCTCTTCGCTCTTCTCCTGTCGCGTCATCTCAACTGAAATTTCAGTCAGGTCACGAATCATGCTTTCGACGTCGCGGCCGACGTATCCGACTTCGGTAAACTTCGACGCTTCAACTTTCAGAAAAGGCGAATTCGACATGCGCGCGAGCCGCCGCGCGATCTCAGTCTTACCCACGCCGGTAGAGCCGATCATGATGATGTTCTTCGGCATGACGTCGACTGCCATCTCGGGCGCGAGTTTTTGCCTGCGTACACGATTTCGCAAAGCGATAGCGACTGCTCGTTTCGCGTTGCGTTGACCGACGACATGCTTGTCGAGCTCGGTCACGATCTGACGAGGAGACATCTCGTCGAGCCGCGCTTCCTCATCCACTTCACCAGCCAGATAAATAACCATTGTCTTAACTAAAATCCTTTTATAACTCTTCGACTACGATGTTTTGATTTGAATAAATGCAGATTTCGCCTGCGATGCGCAGTGCCTCGACGGCTATCTCACGCGCGGACATGTCCGTATTTTTGATCAGCGCACGCGCGGCCGCTAACGCATACGAGCCGCCCGAACCGATCGCAAGGACACCTTCGTCCGGCGCAATTACGTCGCCATTGCCGGAAAGAAGGAATGAGGCTTTCTTGTCGGCAACAACCAGGAGGGCCTCGAGATGACGCAGCATCTTGTCAGTGCGCCATTCTTTGCTGAGCTCAATCGACGCGCGCTCGAGGTTGCCGTGATACTGTTCGAGCTTGCTCTCGAATCGCGTCAAAAGCGCAAACGCATCTCCGGTGGCTCCGGCAAAGCCCGCGAGGATCTGATCGCTGTACAGCCGCCGGACCTTTTTCGCGCTGGCTTTCATTACCGTTTCGCCGAGCGTTACCTGCCCGTCGCCCGCAAGCGCAACTTGAGCGCCTTTCCTTACAAGCAACACCGTAGTGCTGCGCACTCTATTCTTTTCGTTCTGCATTTCTTCTTTAATGAGACTATAGGAACTCGTTTGAATGTAAGTCAAGGACGGCTTCTGATGCGACATAGGTTATTATAATTGCCGATCGCCAATTGCCGATGCGGTGATTGGAAAACAGTCGGCGGCAGACAAACTCATGGAAAAACGACCCCGCATCGGGATCACGATGCGCATTGAATACCCAACCGATCGTTTCTACCTTGCACGTCACTACAGCGAGGCGGTCGAGGCAGCCGGTTGCTCCCCGGTTCATATCAGCCTGATTCCAAACGCGGACTATATCGACTCGGTTGTCGAAGGTCTTGGACGGAATCCTGCTCCCGGGCAGCGATTCGGACGTCGATCCGTTGAGGTATGGTCAACAACCGCATCCGGATCTCGGAACGGTCCAGCCTATCAAGGACGAAACTGATTTACTTGTCATCGAAGCAGCAGAGCGACGGCAACTGCCGTTATTCGCGATCTGCTTCGGTATGCAGATCTTGAACGTGTCGCGCGGCGGAACACTGATTCAGGACATCCGATCGCAGGTTCCTGAAGCAATCAAACACGAACAGGGAGCGCCTCGCGATCGCCCGTCACACCGCCTCACACTACTCGAGAGCAGCAGGCTGGCGAACATCGCCGGGGCGTCGAATGCAGTTGTAAACAGTCATCATCACCAGGCAATCGAGTCAGTCGGCGCCAATCTGATTGCAACGGCATGGACCGCGGACGGTTTGATCGAAGCCATCGAGGATCCGAGACCCGATCGATTTGTGATGGCAGTTCAATGGCATCCGGAGCTGGGCTGGCAAAATGATGCCTTATCTCAGCGGCTGTTCAGGAATTTTGTGAACCAGGCCAAACGTGTGCGCGAGTCGGATCTGTCTGCACTCTCCACGCCCGCGTGAGAAATCGGGAAGGGAACAGAAGAGTCTTGGAAAACGGGAAACTGGGTTTGGCGGATCGAGTTGCGATCGTCACCGGAGGATCTCGAGGAATCGGAAAAGCTGTGGTGACGTTGCTCGCCTCTTTAGGTTCACGCGTAGTCGTCAATTATGTTAGGGATGAAGAGGCTGCTGCGGCAACGGTTGAGCTCGCGCGAGCGCAAGGCGTTGAGGCGGTAGCTATCCGGGCAGATGTTTCGCGACTCGACGAAGCTGAACGATTGGTGCAGCAAACGCTCGAGCACTTCGGACGGGTGGACCTGCTGATTTGCAATGCAGGTATTTGGGAAGGCGGTCCGGTTGAGTCGATTTCCGAGGAACTCTGGGATAAGACATTCGACATCAACCTCAAAGGAACATGGTCAGTCTGCCGCGCCGCGGTTCCAGCGATGAAGCAACAACGGTACGGGCGGATTGTGATTGTGAGTTCCACTGCCGGGCAGCGCGGAGAGGCTAACGTTTCCAACTATGCCGCATCAAAAGGCGGCCAGATTTCTTTCACTAAATCGCTGGGGCCCGAATTGGCGGCATTTAATATCAACGTTAACTGCGTAGCGCCCGGCTGGGTGCAGACCGACATGACTGAGGATGCCTACGCAGACAAGGCACAGTTCGAGTCGATCATTAAAAGTATTCCCTTAGGTCGAATGGCAACTCCGGAAGATGTGGCCGGACCAATTGTTTTTCTGTGTACTCGAATGGGCAAACCACATAACAGGTGAAGTGCTCAACGTGAATGGCGGATCTGTCTTATGCGGCTAGGAGGATCTCGAGTATGACGTTAACTCTCGAAAGAGAACGCGAGAAAGTCGGTATGAAGAAGATGGTCCAGCCGGTGCGGCTTGGTCTTGAGATATTGCTTGAAGAGAAATCTTCGATCGTGCGCGGCGCTCGCGTAGGGCTTATTTGCAACCAGGCTTCCGTCGATCACGGTTATCACCACGCCGCCGATCTTCTTCACGGCCATCCGGACATCAAACTGAGCGCTTTGTTTGGTCCACAACACGGAATCCGCGGCGATGTGCAGGACAACATGATCGAAACAGGCCACGGCATGGATCGCAAGACAGGCTTGCCCGTGCATTCGCTCTACAGTGAAACGAGAGAGCCGACTGACGCGATGCTCCAGGACATCGACGTGCTGATCTTTGACATGCAGGACGTCGGTTGTCGCATCTATACGTTTGTTTACACACTCGCGAATTGCATGCGGGCGGCGCAGCGGTTAGGGAAGAGAGTGATCGTTTGTGATCGGCCCAACCCGATCAACGGCGCAAGCGTCGCTGGAAATATTCTTGAACCTGAATATGCGTCGTTTGTGGGTCAGTTTCCACTTCCGACTCGTCATGGAATGACGGTGGGCGAACTCGCGCAACTGTTCAACGAACACTTTAAGATCGGATGCGAACTCGAAGTAATTCCGATGACTGGCTGGCAGCGCGAATTTTGGCATGACGACACGGACGCTCCGTGGGTATTGCCGTCGCCAAACATGCCGACGCTCGATGCGGCCACGGTTTTTCCGGGCACGGTACACTTCGAAGGCACACAGGTTTCGGAAGGAAGAGGAACCACTAAACCATTCGAGCTGATCGGCGCGCCTTATATAGATCCCGATGCGTACGCCGAACAACTAAACGCTCTTGGACTTCCGGGCGTCTTTTTCAGAAGTTGCGGGTTTCAACCGACATTTCAAAAACATGCGGGCGTGACTTGCGGCGGCGCGCAGATTCACGTACTCGATCGCGATGTCGTTTGAGCCGTGGATCACTGGCATTGCAATGGCGAAGTTCGCGCATGACATGTATCCGAACGAGTTTCGCTGGAAAGAACCGCCGTACGAGTACGTCTATGACAAGAACCCATTCGACGTGATCAGCGGAACCGCAAAGATCAGAGAGGCGTTTGAAAAGGGAACCGACCTCAACACGATCGAACAGGAAACAAAAACGCCGCTCGCCGAGTTTAAAGAACTGCGTGAGCCGTACCTGTTGTATTGAGATAGAGTTAACGTGCGACGTTAGAGGTCTGCACGCCGACGGCTAAAGTAAACACTAAACATTGCTCCAGAGGAGCAACATGTTTATAGCCAATCGAAGGTCGTCGACACGCGCTCCAGCGGAGCGCAACGTGCGGCTCCTGCGGAGCCGGTGCGGGACTACTTTTAATAGCTATAAACATCTCGCTCCGCCGGAGCGAGTACAGGCCGCCAATTCGCCGGTTCATTTGCAGGCCGCCAATTCGCCGGTTCATTTGATCGACAAGTTCTATTAAGGTAAAACCTTCATCTAAAGCGTGAGCATCGGAGGGTGACGATTGGTTAAGACTGAACGCATGCGGACCGAAGAGGAAGACACGGAGCAGACACCGGGCTCCGCCTGGCTTATCGGACTCGCCGCCTGGTTTATTCCGGGCGTAGGACACGTACTGACCGGACGCTGGGTGCGCGCGGCCTTGATGGGAGGCGCCGTCTGGCTCGGCTTCTTTTTAGGGTTGGCAATGGGTGGACACATGTTTGACCTCTCCACCGGCCAGGGCTCATCCACCCTCCTACAGGTTCCTCCGATGATTGCGAATCTCGGAACAGGCGCCCTTTATATCGTCTCCTGGTTACTGGGCACAGGCTTCGCCGATGATCCGGTACAAGCCGCACGCGCAACCTACGAATATGGCAACACGTTTCTTTTAATCGCCGGACTGATGAATTACCTGACAATGCTTGATGCATTCGATATAGCCGCAGGGAGGAAATCTTGAGACATTTCCTCGTCATGACTTTATTTGCTGCCCTGGCTTCCGTCGTATTCGGCGCCATGGCCAAAGACACGACCCGTGAGCGATGGCTGTACGGCGCTGAAAGTTTTCGCCGAGTTCATGGTGATCGGTCTGGTGTTGAGTTGGGTCCTCTACTTCATCCCGTGGTGACCACCAGCGATGGCTTTATTCGAAACCGAGGCACTGATTCTTCGCACTTACAACCTGGCAGAGGCTGACAAGATAGTCGTTTGCTTAAGCCGCTCTGCGGGACTGATCAGAGGCGTCGCAAAGGGTTGCCGAAAATTAAGAAATCGATTCGGCGCCGCGCTCGAACCTTTCACACTCATTAACCTCACTTATTACGAGAAGGAACACCAGGAGCTCGTCTCGTTTCGCCAGGCCGAGATCTTAAAGTCACGCTTTAACCTTTCGTCCAACGCATCCATTCTCACAGGCTTCTCTTACATGGGAGATCTGCTCATTGATTTTTCACCGCCGCACCAGGCAAACGACAATCTATATCGCATGGCGCTGGCCTGCTTTGAAGCTGTTTCAGAAAATCCCGACGATCTCGACTCCGTGCTGCGTTACTTTGAAGTATGGCTTTTGAAGCTCGAAGGGTTTTTGCCTGACTTGCGTGCATGCGGCAACTGTCATAACGCTTTCAATGGTAATGAAGCTGTTTATCTCGGCGCGGATCTTTCGCTGCGTTGTCCTCAGTGCAGCAATGGACGAGGCGGCGCAGTTTCAAACAACTTCATACACAGTTAAGAACGACGGAAAAATTATCTCCAGCGAAATTTGCGGAGGAGGCGAGGGAAATATCGAAGGAAATGAAACGCGAGATGGCGGAGTTAACGTTTCAAATCATCGGCAGAGTTCTTGAACGCATGCCGAGAGTTCGACCAGCATACAGTAACGTCAGGAATGCAGGATTAATGACGGCCTGTGCTCGAAGACAGCGCCTGTTAAAGAAAAACTTTAACTTCAGAACTTCTTAATCCCGCGATACATCGTCGGGGCGATGGCGCCCTACATCCTCCTCTCACTCTTGTTGCTGACAGCGATCCTGGTGGCGCAACAGGCAGCCGGGTCGCGGAACTGGTGATTTACACCGACCTGCCTTTGTCACTTGCTGGCTGGATCGGCGTTGCGCTGCTGCCCGGCGCGCTTACTTTCTCCATACCGCTCGCCACGCTTGCCGGGATCATCGTTGGCTTTCACGCATGGGAAGCGACAGCGAGATCGTGGCCATGCGCGCGGCGGGTGTCGGATCATGGACCATGATCTGGCCCGCGCTTCTGATCGGACTGGTATTCACGGGCGCTACAACTTACTTACATCTCAAAGAGGCGCCGGAAGCGGCGAGAGATCTCGAACGCATCGTGCTTCAGGGCGCACTCGCAAAACTGGATTCGCCCGTCGAACCCCGGACCTTCAACACGTTACCAGGTACGTGATCTACGTGCGTGACGGCAATAAAGAGTTGGGGACGTGGGGACGCGTTTTTATTTTTGCGCAACGGCGATAAAGGCGCTACGAAAGTCTACACAGCTCGCTCCGGACGAATCGATTCATCCGGCGAGCAGTCAGAGTTGGTTTTGACTGATGTGCTTTCGACAACATTTTCCGGTACCGGAAGTGAAGGGCAAACAAAATCCTCGGCTGACATACCATTCGAAAGCGGCGATCAAAAGTCATACGTCGTGGAGCGTTCGGATCAGTTGAGATTCTCCATTAACACCGGGCGCGCCTGGCATCGTGCAGCGATTGAACCAGCGAGACACAAACGCCGATTCAATGGACTGGGCAGATCTGCGTGAACGCGCCGCATCGGGATCGCCAGAGCAGCAAAAAGAAGCGATCAGAATCCTCAATCGGAGGGCGCTCTTTCGCTCGCGCCCTTATTCTTTTCACTCCTTGCGGCGGCACTTGGGTTACGAATACGACGTGGCGGCCGCAGCATCGGTGTACTGCTCGCACTGATAGTAGTAATTATTTACTACTTGATTTCACTGCTCGGAGAGTCGTTGTCACGTGTCGGCACAGTATCGCCTTACATTGGGCCATGGTTGGCGACAGTCTTCATTTTGGCTTTGAGCCTGTTGTTTCTATTGGTCAAGCGAGTTCCATTCATATCTTCAGGTTCGATGCTGTCCCTGCGATCAAAACCGCCGAGCCGCGGCGAAACCGCGTCAAACGTCCATCGTGGTTTCTCGGTGCTCGGCTTTCCAAATCTGATGGATGCGACGCTCTTTCGCTCCCTGGCGGTGAGTTTCGTCGTCTGCTTTGTTGCGCTTGCGGCTATTTTTAACATCTTCACGCTTTTTGAACTGTGGCGGTTCATCGCAGTTACTCAGGCCGGAGCGGGTCTCGTCGCAAGGTATCTCCTGTTTCTTCTGCCGCTCATTACGGTAGAACTCTTTCCCGCAACCATGCTGATATCGGTTCTCGTCACTTATGCACTGCTGGCCAGAAGACATGAAGCGATCGCGTGGTGGGCTTCGGGGCAGAGTGTTTACAGGTTGATGTTGCCGGGTTTCTTTTTTGCGCTCACGATAGCGTTCGGTTCGTGGCTGGTCCAGGAGCATGTGATGCCCGGGACGAATCTGAAACAGGACGCACTGCGGGCGAGAATTCGCGGCGGCGAAGCGCGCGCGATGACGCCGACCGGGCGGCAGTGGCTTGCTTCAACCGAAACGCGACGCTTTTATTCGTATGAGTTTGCCGAAGACGGAAGACTGATCGAACCGACAGTCTACGAACTGGATTCCGACGCGGTTCATCTCGCGCAAGTAGTGAGTGGTAAACGTGGCGCGTGGACCGACGCAACTCACCTTAAAATTACGGACGCTGAAACGCTCGTGTTAAACGATTTGGAAGTGCAACGTAAAGTTGATGCTGAAATTATCTTTGCCGGAGTTGAATCGCCCGCGGTGTTTAAGCCAACCATCGACAAGCCTTCGCAACTCAGCGCGCAGGATTTGAAGAACTACCTGAACGCCGCCCGTAAGCGCGGCATGGATGTTTCAACTTTGGCGGTGGCGTTGCAGAAGAAAATACGCCGGACCATTCGGGATCATCATCATGGCATTGATTGGAATGCCGCTCGCCGTTTCGTTTGGAAGGAAGGGAACTGTGATCGCGCTTTGCGCGGCGGTGGTTGTCGGTATTGCTTACTGGGCGGTCGGCGGCGGCTTTCAGCAACTGGGGAATTACGGGTTGCTACGGCCGTCAGTCGCAGGATGGACACCCCTCGTGATCTTCGCGGCAGCAGGGACCTATTTCCTGTCCCGAGTCCGAACCTAGCCACACAGGCCAGACAAGATTTCAGGATTTTCAAGATTTACAAGATTCCTGTAAATCTTGAAAATCCTGAAATCTTGTACAACTATTTTTTAGGTCCCTTACGTCCCGGTTTCCCAGCTCGAAATGTACTCAAGCTGCTCTGGCGTCAGCGTATCGATCGCGATTCCGAGTGCGCGCAACTTAAGGCTCGCGATTTCGGTATCGACTTCAGCCGGCAGTAGATGAACCCCCGGCTCCAACGTTCCCTTGTTCTTCACCAGATACTCGACCGACAGCGCCTGGTTGGCAAAACTCATGTCCATCACGCTGGCCGGATGTCCCTCGGCGGCAGCGAGATTAATCAGGCGGCCTTCGCCGAGCACAATGATCTTGCGGCCGCTTGACTGAACTTTGTATTCCTCGACAAACGGACGCATCGTGACCGGGTCACCTGCCATGTCGCGCAACGCAACCAGGTTCAGCTCGAGATCGAAGTGACCACTGTTACAGACGATCGCTCCATCTTTCATCTTCGAAAAATGTTCGCCGTCGATGACGTGGCGGTTTCCAGTGACGGTTACAAAAATATCGCCGATGCTTGACTGCTTCGCTCATCGGCATCACGCGGAATCCGTCCATCACTGCTTCGACTGCTTTGATTGGATCGACTTCGGTGACGACTACGTTCGAACCCATGCCTCTCGCACGCAGCGCAACCCCTTTGCCGCACCAGCCATAACCGACGACCACCATAGTGCGGCCGGCAAGCAGAATGTTCGTTGCGCGAATAATGCCGTCGAGCGTTGATTGGCCCGTGCCGTAACGGTTATCAAAGAAGTGTTTTGTCTGAGCGTTGTTTACCGCAATGGAAGGGAAGGTCAACACGCCGGCAGTTTCCATCGCCTTCAGACGCTGAATGCCCGTCGTCGTTTCTTCAGTGGAGCCGATAAGCTCTTTGACCTGCCCTGCGCGTTCCTTCAACAGAGTTGCTACCACGTCTGAGCCGTCGTCGATGATGATGTCAGGATGAAAATCCAGCGCCGTTCGCACGTGACGATTGTAAGTATCGGTTGACTCACCCTTGATTGCGTAAACCGGAATGCCCCAGTCGGAAACCAGCGAAGCGGCCACGTCGTCCTGGGTAGAAAGGGGATTCGAAGCGATCAGTACGGCTTCTGCGCCTCCGGCTTGCAGGGCGCGAGCCAGGTTTGCGGTCTCGGTAGTGATGTGAGCACACGCGACGAGTTTGGTACCGGTCAGCGGTTTCTCAGCGCCAAATCTCTCGCGAATGAGACGCAGGACCGGCATTTCACGTTCAGCCCATTCAATGCGCTGTTTGCCGTTCGCGGCCAATCCAATATCTTTCACGTCGTAATCGACGGACGGTGCAGAACTCATTTTTTGATTAATCCTCGGGTTAAAGTTTATGAAATCAGATTCCGGCCGTTGCGCGCAGAGCTTCAGCTTTATCGGTCTTTTCCCAGCTAAAGGTATCTTCGTGTCGACCAAAGTGCCCGTAGGCGGCAGTTGCTTTGTAAATGGGACGCCGCAGATTGAGTGACTCGATGATTCCGCGCGGCGTCAGCTCGAAGTTTTCACGGACCAGCTTGGCTAAGGCAGTCTCACTGATACGTCCCGTGCCCGCTGTGTCAACCAGCACCGAGACCGGGTTCGCGACTCCGATCGCATACGCGAGTTGGACCAGGCAACGATCCGCGAGGCCCGCGGCGACAATGTTCTTGGCTACATAGCGCGCCATGTAAGCGGCGGAACGGTCAACCTTCGTCGGATCCTTTCCTGAAAAAGCGCCGCCGCCGTGAGGCGCATAACCGCCGTACGTATCGACAATGATCTTGCGGCCGGTTAGACCAGCGTCTCCCTGTGGTCCACCGGTAACAAAGCGTCCGGTCGGGTTGATGTGATACTTGGTGTCTTTATCGAGTAACTCGGAAGAGACGGTGTGTTTAATGACCTTTTCTTCGATCTCCGAGCGGAGTTGTTCGTTGCTGACGTTCGCGTCGTGCTGTGACGAGATGACGACTGCTTCGAGACGGAACGGGCGACCATCGCGGTATTCAACCGTCACCTGCGACTTTCCGTCCGGACGAAGATAGGGCAACTCACCTGACTTGCGCACTTCAGAAAGACGGCGTGCGAGAAGGTGGGCCAACTGGATCGGTAACGGCATTAGCTCGGGCGTCTCGTTGCACGCAAAGCCAAACATCAATCCCTGGTCGCCGGCGCCGCCGGTATCGACGCCCATCGCGATGTCAGGCGATTGGCGGTCGAGGGCGGAAAGCACGGCGCACGTATCGCAATCGAAGCCATACTTCGCCCTCGTGTAACCGATTTCCCTGACTGCTTCGCGAGCGACTCTGGAGTAATCAATCACGGCGTCAGTGGTGATCTCGCCGGCAACAACCACGAGGCCCGTGGTCACCAACGTTTCACATGCGACGCGCGCAGTTGGATCGACAGTCAAGGCCGCGTCAAGTATGGCGTCAGAGATCTGATCGGAGATTTTATCTGGATGGCCTTCGGTGACGGATTCGGAGGTAAACAGGTAACCTGATTCGCTAGTCAAAAGAACTCCTTTGTGTGTATACAGACTCGAATTCAGTGTAGAAAAAGACCGCAAACTTTAACAGTCGGCCTTTGAGAGTGTCAAGAAGCGATAACCCTCGCAAAGCCGTAAAGGCGCGAGGCGCTGCCCCGTTTCCAGTGGCTTTCTTCGCGCCTTTGCGTCTTGGCCAGACTTCCAGCTCGAATTCCTCACCACGGATCCACAGAAACACAATCCCTTCTTCGGACATCTAAAGTAACAACTCTTGGATTTATGTCAGGCGCACACTCATCCTCGCTCGCAGTAACCCAGTCTCTGTTGGACTGCGCCAGGACTACGCGCTTTCAGTTTGGCGAAGATACGGCGCTGGTAGCCGTCCAGCACATGCTGCGACAGACAGTGAATCTCTTCAACACACTTGGCGCGATGGGTCTCAACCTGAAAAACACTTTCGCACTCGGAAAAATCTATTCAAACAGTCTTCCGGTAATCAAAACTCTGCGCGACATCGGCGTTACTGTCGTCGAAACTACCGTACCCAACCCCGGAGAGTTTCACGCCTGCTTCGAGCGAGACATTCACAGGCTCTGGCAAGTTGCATTCGCGGCGCTTCGCCAACGCCGCATTAAACGCATCCTGGTGCTGGATGACTCCGGAGTGTGCATCACGAATGTGCCCGCGGAGATCCTGCAACGTTATTCCGTCTGCGGCGTCGAGCAAACGTCACTCGGCATGTTTCTGTTCGAAGAAAAGCCGCCGCCGTTTGCAGTGATCTCGTGGGCCAGGGCAGCGGTAAAGTTACAAATCGGCAGTCCGATCTTCTCTCAATGCTTCGTCGAAAAACTGAATACTGAATTCTTTCGCGACAAAAGCCGCAGCAGGAAACAGTTCGGAATCATCGGGCTGGGAAGTATCGGCAAGGCGATTGCCAATCTCGCGATCAGGCAAAACGATGAAGTGATGTTTTACGATCCCGATCCGGATCTCGAGATTCCGGCACACCTGAGTAAGAAAATCACACAACTCGATTCACTCGAAGAGCTGATGGTCGGATTTGATTACGTGTTGGGATGTTCCGGCCGCAATCCATTCAAGGGTCGATGGCCCCTGCGCCACAAGCCGGGAATTCGAATCGTGAGCGCTTCGAGCGGTGACCAGGAATTTAGTCCCATCATCAACGATCTAAAAGGAAAGCCGAGTTTTACGGTCGCGCCCTACACATGGGACATCACTTCCAACGACGGTCCATCGGGCGCGATGCAGATTGCCTATCTGGGTTATCCATACACGTTCGTGTCGCGCAGGATGGAGGCGGCGCCGACGTCGATCGTGCAGATCGAAACCGGCGGCTTGCTGGCATCGCTCGTCCAGGCACGCTTCTATCTCGAGTTGTGTGAAGCAGGGCAGGAGCAGAACGGCGGTATTCACCGCGTCGCAGCCAAAGCGCAGTCACTCGTTTTTGACACCTGGTTAAAGACCATGAAGCATTTGAGCATCAACATCACGGAGCTTTTTGGTTTTGATCCGAAAGTGTTGGCAGCGGCGAGCGATGAGAGATGGCTGACTGAAAACAGCGAACCGTGTCCCGGCAAACCATACCGTCCTGTGCAACAGGTCGAGGAAATGATGGCGAGGTTTTCTCGAGGCCGACGCGAGACGTCTATTACCAACGCGAGACGTCGATTACAGCGCGAGCTTGAATAGAACTTCTGTTCCGGCGGAGACCGCGGAGTGGATCTCGATATCTCCCCCTGCGGCATGCGCTCGCTCCTGCATTCCGATCAATCCGAGCGTTGCCGCGCGCGGCGGCCGCGTTTGCAGGCTTTCGAGATTGAAGCCGGCGCCATTGTCCTTTATAGAAAGGAGCAGGCCGTCGTTCTTTTTAACGAGCCTGACAATCACGTCGGTTGCCTTTGCATGTCTGACAACGTTCGTGAGGGCTTCCTGCGCGATTCGGAAACACACCGTTTCGACCTCGCGCGAGAAACGTTCGTGGCGCCCCTGCACTTCAACTATCACTTCAACGTGTAATCCTGTGCGCGTCGTATATCGATCAGCGTACCAGCGCAGCGCGGTCGCGAGTCCAAGATCGTCAAGCACGGGCGGGCGCAGGTCGACGGAAAGATCGCGCACCAGGCGAAGCGCTTCGTCCACGGCGTGCATGTTGTCTTTGATGTAGGCGGTTGATTCAGTACTTGAACAAACATGCTGCATGGAGTGTAGATTCATCTTGACGGCAGTCAGCACCTGGCCGATCTGATCGTGCAACTCACGAGAGATCCTGCGCCGCTCATCCTCCTGAGCCTCGATCAACTGCCGAGAGAACATCTGCAACGCGTCCTGGGCCATCTTTCGTTCGGTGATGTCCCGCGCCATACCCTGAACACCTACCATTACGCCATTGTGATAGATCGCGCGGCTGCTCACTTCTACCGGCACACGCCTTCCGCCCTTGGCGATGACATCAACTTCGTACGTCGTTTCACCTTTGCGGGCGAGTTTCCCGCAGAAAGTGTCGTGCACGTTGCGGAGGTGTTCGCCGGCGACGAACTCGGTGAAGTTATGACCGACAATCTCCTCGCGCGGATAACCGAAGAGTTGTTCCGCGGCGCGATTTATCCTGACGTATGTCCCTGCAAGGTCGTGTACATAGATCGCGTCTTTTGCATTTTCAAACAGCTCGCGATAGCGCTCTTCACTCTCACGCAGCGCTTCTTCAGCACGCTTGCGCTCCGCTATGCGCTCCTCGAGCTCAGCTACGTAACGCTGGCTTTGTTCGAACAGTTGCGCGTTCTGAATGGCGCTCGCAGCGCGTGCAGCGAGGGTTTCCGCCAGACGCGCATGTTCAGGTTGAAAAAACGCCGGCTCTGTCTTGTCTACCGAGTAGAGACCAATCACTTTGCCGGAGGCGACGAGCGGCACGCCCATCCAGTTGCGAACATGATCTGCGCCACTGACGACTTCCCAGCCAGGATCGCTTTGTGTGTCCTGCACAACCACACTCTGCCGCGTTTGACAGAGACGCCTCAGGAGAGAGTTCTGGTTTGCGTCAAAGACGATCGCGCGCGTGGTCTCAACATTCTGAAATTTTTCATAACGCCGCAGTGCAGTGACGACAAACTGCGATTCGCCGCTCAGCATCATGACGTTCGCGCTGTCGTAGGGAACAAGCTTGCTCAAAAATTCCAGCAGGGTTTCAAGCACTCTTTCGAGACTGAGGTTCTCGGTAAGAGCAATGTTGGCGTCGCGCAAAATTTCGGTTTCCACGCGGATAGCCTTTTCGCGGGCTAACAGGGCGGCGAGATCCGGTGCGTGAGTCTCCATAGGGAACAAGTATCCAGCTCTGCGTGAACAACGTCGCAGAGATGGACTGGGTTTCGATTAAAGTTGACTGGTAACGTGAGGCTTACTCGAGGGTACGTCACACGTAAACGGACCAGGAAGATCAAGGCCGATCATCTACAGGCGCCGCCTTATCAGGTCAACAATGGCCTAATTTTAGCACGGCCAGAGAAATAGTTTTAATGGGCAATCAGCGACCAGCTTTCTTGTTCAACTCTTTGATTAAGTTTTTGATCTGATCGGCTTCCTTCGTATCGGGCGCCGCCTTGAGATAAAGCTCAAGATGCTTCACGGCTTCCGCGGTTTCGCCCTTCTCGACGCAGATACCGGCGAGATAACGATGGGCAAGCTTCACGTCGTCGCCTCCGATCTCAACCGCGCGCGTCAGATTTTTCGCGGCTTCATCCAGTCGATTAAGAGCAATCAGTGCGCGCGCTCGATAAATGTGCGTCGCACCCGACGTCTCGTTTTTAAGCAGCGCCGCTGAAAACTCCGCTTCCGCTTCGGCAAACTTCTTCAATTGAAAGAGTGCGATGCCGCAATTGAGGTGAAGCATGAAACTGTCAGGCGAAATCTTGAGGGCGTTCGTGAAAGTCTCGAAAGCCGCCTGGTGATTACCAAGCTTCATATACTGAACACCCAGACCATTCAACGCAGCGACAAACGTTGGATGTATCGCGATGGCGCCTTTGAGTTGTTCGATTGCTTTGTCTCGATTTCCTGACTTTACGGACTCGAGCGCCTTGTTATAAAGATCCAGCGCTGCTTTGGGAGGGTCGTTCGCGGAGATCACGCCTTTGGTAGTGGGCGCGCTGGACTTCGCTCGTAAATACAGTTGTACGCTGTAGGTTCCTCCAGCTCGGGCCATCGATCCGCCGGAGTGTGGAATATCGATAGTCTCGCTGGCATTTGCATACGGTTCGCCGGAAACCGTAACGACATAGCGCCCGCCGGTAAGCTGGCGAAATTGAAACGAGCCATTCCCATTTGAAGTCGTAGAGAGTTCACCTCTCATACTCTGCAGTTTAACCATGACCGGGCGGTCCAGCCGTCTTCCCTCAGGAGTCATTATGTCTCCCTGGATAGTGTTTTGCCCGCCATTTCCAGCGGCGGTTTGAGCACCGGGAATATCCGACTGGGCCAACACATTGAGAGAGAAAACCAGACTGAACAGTGTGGAATAGAAAAAACGAACCCGAGATTTCATGATGGGAACCCTTCTTCTCGCAGGAATGAGCGAAGTCTATTACAGGATTGCCAAATTAACAAGATTTACAAGTAAATCCTGACCATCATGTAATCCGTAAAAGCCGAAAGGGGCGGCTCTCGAGCCGCCCCTTTCAGGTTAACTAGCTGCCACTTTTAGAAGTGGAATTTCAGTGCAAACTGAATCAGCCTTGGGTCTCTGGTTGTTGTAACACGTCCAAAGTTGGCTGAACCAATGTTTCCATTTGGATTACCAAAGTTGGCGTGGTTGAAGATGTTGAAGAACTCGGATCGGAACTCAAGGATCTTGTTTTCGCCGACCCTGGTGCGTTTCATCATCGTAAAGTCGAAGATGATGTCGCCAGGTCCGTGGAAAACGTTGCGACCGAAACTGCCAAATCGACCGGCTCCATTGAGCAAGGTTGCGGCGTTAGAAGTACCGACGCGACGGAAGAATGGATTGGTCGCTGCCGATGCTGTTCCGCCTCCCGTACCATTGAAGGCACGATTTGGACCACCAAGTGAAGCAGTCGTATTGCGCGGATCAAAGAACTCCACCGTGCCACCCAAAAAGTCAGGCCGATCACTGCCCGCGCCGGTTAAGGAACGGTCAGTGGGTTCGGTGATGTTGAATGGGGTACCCGTTTGAAGAACGGTCACGCCACTGATCTGCCAACCACCCAGGATCTTACCGGCAAAACCGTTTTGGTCCTTGTAGAGCGGCAGTTCATAAATGTAGCTGAGTACGTTCCGGTGACGAATGTCCTGATCGCAGTTTCCGCGATCGGCACTCGGATCATTGAAGCGGGTGTTGGACCGCAATCCCGAAGAATTGTCAATGCAATGACTCCAGGTGTAAGCGTTCTGGAAATAGAGGCCATCCGAGAACCGCTTCGAAACAGTTACCTGAAGACTGTTGTAGTTTGAGTGGGCCGATGTTTCCTGGTTTGTAATGCTACCGAAAACCGCGCCACCGAAATCGTCATTGAGCGGATTGCCCTGGTTGAATACGCGACGAACGTCAACGTTTTGAGTGTTTGCCCCGGGCAGGATCAGACCAGGGTTGATTTCCCTGCGAGTCAGGAGGTTTACGCCGGACGTGCCCACGTAGCCAACCTCAAGCATGTAATTCTTCATGAACTCCCACTGAACGTTCAGGTTGTACTGATGCGAGTAAGGAGTCTTGAAGTCCGGATCGTTGATGGTCAGGCCAATGGTACCCAGTTGAGTAAAGTCAAAAGGATCGCCGGGGTTGGCCGGTGTAAACGGGAACGGCTGTGCAATCGGAGAACCGCATTCGGGATCAACGTTCGCAAAAGGATTGTCGATAGTGGTACAGAACACGGTTGGCTGAATTGCAAACGGCGGTGCCGTCAGAAATTGCAGCGTTGTTTCGGAAATGACCGTGTCGTAGTACAAGCCGTATCCAGCGCGCAAGCTCAGCTTGCCATTGGACAACACATCCCACGCAAAGCCGACTCGGGGACCAATATTGTTCTTGTCGGTTTGATAGGTGGACCTCGGAATTCCGGCATCACCCGGAAACACCAAACCTCGAGGCGCAGTCGGGAAGATCGACGACTGTTGACCGGGACGGAAGGTATTCACGCGATCTTCACTGTCGACAAGAGGCTTGTCCAGTTCGTATCTCACACCCAAATTGAGGGTGAGGTTCGATCGAATTTTCCAGTCATCCTGGGCAAAGACGCTGTACGACTGAGTTTCGTAGCGCGGGTTGCCGGCGCTGTTCTGAAGATAAACAAGCGGCAAACCCAGCGCGAAGTCCAGGACCGGATCGCCGGTAAACGCGCCGGTAAACTGGTAGAGTCCGGTGTTGATAAAGGTGAAGCTTTGATTCTGGTAGTAGCTCCTATACTCACCACCAAACTTCAAATTGTGATTACCGCGGTTATGCGACACGTTGTTGACGAACTGGAAAGTATTGTCGTCGCGACCCTGCGGTCCCTGGATTGTGTTGCCGAAACTAATTCCGGTACCGACAAGATCAATTCTTGGCGGCCCAGCGGCACTGGGATCGTCAGCAACAATACCCTGAATCCCGAGATCCGCGGGCGAGGTCAGGTTCACTGGGACAACGCTCAAGGTGTCGCGTTGATGCCATGAGAAACGAAATTCATTCACTGTTTTGGGACTGAATGTATGAAAGTCACTAACCACGACATTGGTGAAACGAAGCTCACCGGTGGTTCCGAATCCGGGGACAAGTGAGCCACCAAATGCAAAGGGATCAGTGAATATCTGATCTTCGTTGAAGAAGGTGATGAACATACTGTTCGAATCGGAGAACCGGTGATCGCCACGGATAGAAAACTGATCGCGATCAAGGCTATTGGAAGCGCTGGAGAATAAGGTGGAGCCCGAATTTGCCGGCGGAACCAGACCCAACAAGGCTCTGGCTTCCGGAGTTCCGACCGTATTAATCAAGTCTCTCTGCGCTTGCGTAAACACAGTTGCAGCCTGAGATACACCCTGGCGGCGCCTGAAGCCCAGAAAACTGAAGAAGAAGAACGTGCGATCTTTACCGCTGATGATCGATGGTCCACCTTCGCCAAATCTCGGCAGGTGAAGCGGTCCGCCGATCGTGCCTCCAAATTCATTCACGTTGAATTGCGGTTTGCGTAGCCCAACGAAAGTGGGGCTGGCGTTGTTAAAGAACGGCGTTGCGTTCAGCACGCGATTGCGGAAGAAGTGAAACAAGTTACCGTGATACTCGTTCGTACCTGACTTGCTGATCAGCGCAACGATGGCGCCCGAGTTACGGCCGTAGTCAGCCGAGTAGGTGTTTGTCAGGATACGGAATTCCTGCAACGCGTCAGGACTGAATCCGCTAACGGCGTCAGGAATGTTGATGGCGAGGTCGTTGCTGTCGCCGCCATCCAACAGGAAGTTGTTGGACTGAGCGCGCTGTCCGTTCACTGAGAATGGACCAACCTGGCCGGCCGGCATCACGCCCGCCTGCAGCGGCGCCAACGCGAGGGGATTGCGTCCGTTTGCGCCTGACAGGATCGGCAGATCGTTGAGGGTTCTGTTGTCGACAGTTCTTCCGACAACCGACGTTTCAGTATTAACGGTCGAGGGCGCCTCACTGACGGTAACGATTTCTGAAACTTGCCCGACCTCGAGTTTGAGATCAAGCGTCAGAGCGTCGTTCACGCTCAGGGCAACCTGTTGGGTAATAGACTTCTTGAAACCCGCGGCTTCAACTGAGATGTTGTAAGTTCCGACGGGCAATTGGTCGAATCGGTAGAATCCATTGGTAGCCGACGTAGTCTCTCTGGTGAAGTTGGTGGCGGGATTAGTGGCCCTCACACTCGCACCTGCTACAACGGCTCCGGACTGATCCTGAACCGTTCCGCTGATGGTGCCTGTGTTCTGCCCCAGCGCCACCGACGTAAAGACGAAGAGGGCGCCAAACGAGAGCACGAGGCGAATAAAATTCTTCTTCATAGCTCCTCCGGGTTTTGCGGTTAGAAAGTTGACGAAAACTGCGTGTACTGCGTGACGCTTGGAGTTGGGGGAGACGCTCCAAAACCTGCCGGTTCAGTTTGTTGCAAGTTTCATGCAGCAAGAAACATTTCAAGAAAATGGGCAATCATCCGAAATCCGGAACTACTACCGACCGAAATCTTGGAGGAAATCCAAGAATTTAGGCAATACGGGCCTAAAAGTGAAGTGAAGACGTATGCCGGATTTTGTACGAGAGATCGTTTACAGGTTACGAAAACACGTCTAACTTCAACTCCTCCAACCCCGGTTTTTCGTGATAGGTCACCATCAGAGACGGTGAGATCACTTCAACCGGAAATCAACGAAACGAATTCATCGTGGATACGAGTTGCGGTAATACGTTTGTATCGGTGAAGAAGGGAACTGTTGAGCTTCGAGCGGGAAGTTCAGTTAAGCAGATTGCGACAGGGAATCAGGACACGGCTGGTCAGGCGCGACCTGGATGCACTCCTGCCGGTGAATAGGAATCAGGAGACGTTGCGGATTGTCCGCCTGATGAGGCGGGGCTGTGCTCCGCCATTCATCTTTCGTGCTCGAGGAACTACCGGGGTGCGCTCCTTGAGTAGATCTTTATGGCGAGTTTCCAGCATGTAACTCAGGGCCTGGTATGAAGTGCCAAGACTACGCGCGGCGTGAGTGACGCTGCCTTGAGCGCTCTCGAGGGCACGTTTGATGAGACCGTGCTCGAACGATTGAATCTCCTCACTCAATGTCCCACCGGAATTAAATTTCCGTTCCGTGAAAACAGTCAGGCGATCTCCGATCTCGTCGAATGCTGCAAGCGAGGCTTCGGCGGCTCGAGAAGTATTTCCGACAAGTTGGGCCAGGTCGATCGCGCGTTTGAAAGCTATGAGCGATGAGTTGTGATTGCCGAGACGAGCTAATGCCTTGCCGTGTGTGATCAGAGCTTCGATAAGCAGCATGTGTCTGCCGCTGTTCTCCAGACTGCGTACTGACGATCGCGCCGCTTGTTCAGCTTCCGCGATGCGTCCCTGACGGAGAAAGACGCAGGCGCGAGTCTCGTCAACCTGCGCGATGGTGCCGGCGTCTTTAAGACTAACGAGTACGCGGCGCGCGTGGTCCAGGTGTTGGTGTGCTTCGTCGCAGCGGTTGATCTTGAAGTAGAGAAACCCGAGGTTGTTTTCGACGTTGGCTAAGTAAGATCGATGCCCGGCCTGTTCGAAGTGATAACTTGCGGCGGCGTAATCGATCAAAACCCGATCGAGATAATCTTCTCGCTTTTCCTTCTCCCAGAGTTTCTCGAGCACGTTGCCGAGCGTGACGTAGTAACTGCCTTTGATCGTTTCGTTGCCGATCTCCTGAAACAACGACGCGTTGTCGGTAAGACCGCCCAGCGCCTCCTGGTAACTGGATGTTTCGAGTTCGACGATAGCCAGGCGCACCATGGCTTTTGCTCTCACTTCACCTTCCACGCTCGATTGTGAAAGGGTTTCGTTGAGCAGGTCGCGCGCTTCGTTGATTTCGCCGGTCCGCCAGTAACAGAGCGCAAGCTCCGTGTGGGCTTCGGCTACTTTCTTTTGATCATTGAGCGACTGGAAGAGACTAAGGCTTTCGCTGATCAGGTTCTTGGAGGTTTCCTGTGCGTCCGGGATCTGATTCCGGCTGCCGATGACACTGGTCAGCACTCCGGCGCGCAAAAGAACTTCGGCGGCGCCGGCCGGCTCCAAATCATCCACTTTCGGCCGTTCGCCAACGCGTCGCCAGTAAGCGCCGAGAGCTTTCCGTGCTTCGTCAAATTCACCCTTGTCCTCAAACCGTCTGGCCAGCTCGCAACAGGGTTGAGCATGGCAGATCGCACTGAGGCTCGGATTATCCGATTCGCGCAAGAGTGAGGTAATTCCTAAGCTCATGTGAGACGTCTTCTGATAAAATGCGGGACAAGAATCAGAACTGCGACCAAATCTTACAAATTCCCTCCCAGACTTGCAAGCTGGTCAAAGCTGTTCTACTTTGCCATGCAAAATTTTTGCATTCTCTAGGAGGCCACCTCAGTGAAAACCTTACGCCGAAACATCGCCGTAGCGATTCTAACTTTGCTAATTTCGGTTTCCGCATTTGCGGGACAAATACAGTGTCCGGGTATTACGTCAGGAAGCCCGACAACTACATCAGTCACCAACATTACGACTACAGTCACGACTACCATCATCGTGACCATGGCTAACGCGGCAAACTAATACCCTCCCACACTTTTCCGCCCAACAACTCGCGTTCCCCCGGGCGAGAGAACAGAAGTGTGTTCACACTTGTGAAGTGGAGTAAAGTGCTGTTTGAGGAGAACAAGTCAGGAAGAGGGGCTTGCCCCCGCCGCTAAGTCTCTATGAGCGGGGCAAGCCCCTCTTCCTGACTTGTTCTTACTTCCAGGCTCTGTTCTTGAGGTAGTGTTACGATTCTCCCGGGAGGCCACAAATAAATGATCCGAACCCTTGTCATGGTTGCATTCATCGCTACAGTTCCAAACTGGTCCACGATCTATTCGCAGTCGTTGACGCAGCCAAAGCCGGGCATGGTCCAGCTCGTTCGAAGAGTTTTCTTTCCTCATTAAAGATTTCAAGATCGATCATCAGGGTGAAAACAACATTCTGAATATTTCGATTTCGTTTCGCTATGCGGACAATATCGCGAAGTCGGAATACCCGGATTTTCGCTGGCTGGCAAAGGATGTAGAGACACTCCTGACCGATTACCCAAACGAGGACGACTACTGGGAGATCGTGAATAAGGAGATCACCGCGCTGCTGTTGAAGAAGTATCCTGCAATCACGACGGTCACATGCGAACTGAAGGTCGACCCGTCGCAACTTGTCTCCTACACACGCTCGAGCCGCGTCACACGTGAGCGGCCACCCGTTAGATCAAACCGCAAGCGCCTCTAAAAGTCTGCTTATAAATCGGTGAATAAAAAAATCAGCAGACACCCACTGAACGCGCCGGGCCCATATTACGTCGACGGCGATACCTGTGTTCACCACAACTGTTGCGTTGAAGTCGCACCGAACAATTTCAAGATGGGTGACTACCTCACTGCTTACGTCTTCAAGCAGCCTGGCACTTCGGAGGAAGAGGCACAGTGCCGGGAGGCACTAGAAATGTGCCCCACCGCGGCCATCCATGACGATGGCGAGGGTTGATTCGGCTTTTCGGCACTAGCCTTCCAACTTCTTCGGATTTGAGTTTATTCTTTCCAACACATTCGGCTGCTCACCTTCAAATTCCTGATAGCGCTCTAAATCGCGTTCACTAAACTCAACGGTGAATTGCAAGTTTCGACAATGGACGCATGCATACGCTTGAATTGCTTTGTGCCCAATACCAAAAATACGTTTAAAAGCCGGCATGTCGCTCGGGTAAAACCCCGGCGTCGATCCGTCGCCACCACTAATAATTGTGCCCACGACGAGCGATGAACTTCCACATGCTGTGCACTTCATCTTTGTTTGCGGCCTCCTGAGTTGTTCTAGCGCGTTCGTTTTGCACCCTGAATCCCGAACGTGGTCTATGGACCAGAGTTTGTGCCGAATCGTGTAGTAAAGAAAACGTAGCTTACAAGAAGCGTGATCGCCAACGCCGCAAACGTCAGCACAAATCCCAGCATGATGAGTGACCGCCTCATGTTCGAAATTCAGTTTGACATGATCGAATGCGCGTAGACAAACCAAAAGGCCATCGCCGTAGACCAGGGAAATAAGAGGGCAGAAGCGAAAGAGCGGTAACGTCTGAATTAGCTGGGAATTTGACTATAATTGGTGTCTCTACTATTGTGATCGTAATTAGTGCTTCACGCGGTGAGCTCCTCCCAATTTCACGCCCAGCCCCATTAACTTGTAACTAGAAAGGGGCGTTATGCAAAGACCAGGGTTTCTCAAAAGGCTGATATTTTTGTGCGTGATACTGTTTGCTTTAGTCGTGATTCCCGTTCCAAGCAGTAATTCAATTGGCTCCTGCTGTAAACAATGCTGGACTCAGATGAATCAATGCGTGACCACTTGCTTTGGTGATCCTGATTGCGTATCCGCTTGCTACGGCGAGCACAACGCTTGTGGTGAATTATGCGCTCAACAAACTCAAGAGGTTTGCCCGATAATCAACCAGTGAGAGGGTATATGCGACATCTACCGGGAGTGACGCTTATCAGCACTTCCGGTAGATGTATTACTACAAAAACTAGCCACAACCCTCTTAACTGACTTTTGGGGCAGAAACGTCGTTTGCCTCAAAACACAGGTCAATTGAGATTCTGAGGCAAAGCCGCTCTTAGTGCTTTGCCTCAAAACTCGCATTCTGAGCTGACTTATAAAGCAAACGCGAGTTCTGCCCCAAAAGTCGGTCTTGCTTTGGTTCCTGCCGTATTAGTGATATAAGCCTCCTGTTCCTTGCAAGCTTTCTCGAACCTCCAACCTCAACTTCAGAAAGGATCACAATCCATGCCCAAACTTGTAATTCCAACAGTAATGATTCTGCTTCTTTCAATTCAGGCCAATCCTCAACAAGCATTCAGGGATTTGGTAATCGATGAGACGACCGTGGAACAAGTTATTGAACAATACGGCTCCCCGAAGAAGGACGAGCTCGCCAGTTTGGACGTGCCTGAGTTTGGGAAGCGACTGGTAGATCAGCGGAAGGAGAAGGTATTCCGTCAACTAACCTACGCGGATAAGGAGTTCTTCCATGTCCGGCTGTCATTCCTTGATAGTAAATTAGTGATGATCGACTTGGGCCACAGAAAAAGAATTCCAGTAACCGAATTATCGAAGTTATTCGGGGCGCAGTTTGAAGAGGCCGGACGGTTCGGGGTCGTATCAGCGCATTATCCCCAGACCTACAGCATGGCTGGGGTTTCCAACAAAGCGTTCATCATTGCAAACTGCTCATCGGAGAGAATGGGTACGTTACCTGGCATTGTGACGCGGACCAGAGAAGTCAGCCGAAGGCTGGAGAAACGGTGAGCAACCTTTAAACTTCTGCCCCAGCGGATCGACTTCTCGCTCAGCTAAAAACAAAACCAGCAACGATGCTGTTGCTTAGCGGAGACTTAGCCGGGGTTGCGGCTGAGATCAGACGCCGGTGACGTGCTCGTCGGTAAAGATAGAAGAGTCGCAGATTAGGTCACTACCCTCTATTTCGTAGTGTCTTAAATTGCAGCGGTTTCTCTGCGGCCTCTGCGTATCTCGGCGCGCTCTGCGTTTTAATCGCTATTCAACGCCGAGATCGCAGAGATACGCAGAGACCGCAGAGAAAAGATTTCAATTAAGACACCACCCTCTATTTCTATTTCTTGACTGGCAAACTAGCAGGAGTATACTTACGAGCCTCATTGCGCCGTTGAGCAACAACAACATTCAGTGCTAAGTGTTCCATTCCTCCCGTGTTCCATTTTTCCTCCCGCTTGATAAACAAACAGTCATTGACCGGAAGTTAAGCGGCCTGGATTACTTTCCTAAGTTAATGATCAAGGAAGGCAACTAGCGTGCTTGGTAGGCCGACGTGTACCTCACAAGCACTTAAGAAAGGGAGTGTGTCCAATGTTCAGTTCAACACTAAGAAGATGTTTTGGTGTGTTCATAGCTCTGCTGTGCATACCGATCACAACGGCTTTGGCGCAGACGTGCCAGGAGGGTTCGTGCACTTCCGTGCAGGAGGCCTATATCAGTCACTTCACAGGCCCGGACTGCAACGGTGAGGAGTATTACTACATTGCCTACAACGGATTCGACGGCGTCAAACGTTCCTGGGACGGCCAGGGGCTGGCGGGTACTATTACGCGCTCCGCAACAGCGCAGTCGTGGCGATATTCGGACGGTACCTGCAACCGCAACGCCTGGTCCACCGGTAATACCCTCGATCACTTTGTGCGGATCTATCGCGACTGCGGCGAGGCCAGCTGCACCTCGGTGACACAGGCCTATATCAGTCACTTCACTGGCCTTGACTGCACAGGCGCCGAATACTACTACACCGCATACAACGGCTTCGACGGGGTCAAGCGCTCATGGGATGGCGGTGGGCGCGCGGGAACTGTCTTGCGGAAAGTAACCTCGATTTCGTACAAAGATTGGACCGGCGAATGCCGTAACGAATGGACCAGTGGTAACACACTGACCAACTTCGTCCGTATTTACCGCCCCAACACGGGGCAAATTCCTTAAGCTCAGCTGATAATCAGGGGCATCGTTGGCACAAGCACCGATGCCCCTATAACGAACAGAATTCGTTTGTGCTTTTGCGCTTTCTTGTGGCTTTCCTTCTATAACTGGTCTGCGGGATTACCGGACCGGTGCCAATGAAACTCACCTGTATTGCCGCATACCCTGGTCTGCGTCCCCTGCTATTCCCGCTTGAAAGACCACTGGCGTGCCTGGACCACCGGTGAAGTCTAACATCCCGCCCTGGCTGGAGAAGGTAACAAGGAATGGATTGCCGTTGGGATCTAGAGGCAGGAAGATGAGGCTGACGATGAAGCAACGACAAGGTGCGTATTACCACAACAGTGTTGGTAAGACGCACTCGCCACAACGCTAAAATCGTTGACGAATTGATGTGCCTGTTATAGCATTCGCTCTCCTCATAGTTGCACGCTCAGGTGCTGCACTCGCTTTGAGTAGCTTCTCCGTACTGGCCTTATGTAAGGAGTCTTTCTCATGCTACGTAGATTCCTCGGAGCTTCAATCCTTCTAGCCATACTCGGTCTGTTGGTCTATACGGTCCTATTAAACCCTGCGGCCGAGGCGTCACCACGAGAACTTACTGTTGTAACGAAAACGAGGGGCCACGAGGAACTGAAGGCTACAATCTTAGACGGCCAATTGAAATTTAGCCTGAAAAACAATCACCCACAGACCATAACTGCCTTTGAAATCAACTTCGGGGATACGTCCATCAGGGAAGATTTCGCTTATTCAGAGGTGCATTTCGGTATAGAACCCGGAGACATTTTTGAGAAGAGTTATCCCATATCCCCCCCACCAATAGGTTCTGAATTTCCAACCCTTTATCTCCTTACCGTCCTGCTTAAGAGTGGTGTTCATGATGGAAACGCCAAAGCATCACAGGGAATTAAGGATGAAAGATTAGGCGAGAAAATTCAGTTTTTTAGAATGCTTAGGGTTTTGGAAAAGGAAGGACCGTTACAGCGAGACGTAACAGCAATTAAGCGTGATGTTGTCGCAGTTCTTAAAATCGATGAATTTGAAACACGTATTAGCCTAAGTGAGTTACAACCAAACGCGCGAAGTGATAATAAACCTTCGGACGATTTGAGGAATGGTCTCGAAGTCGGACGATCGAAAATACTGCAAAGATTTGAAGTATTAGAACAACTGCCATCTGAGCATCGGGAAAAGGGGTTTAGTGAGTTTAAAAGAGCGGGCGAATAAGCTGTTTGCAAGACTGTGACTCCACAGGATAACCCTTCGAAAAGGACTTCATAATGAAGTTCTCCTCATTCTCACCTTCGTCTTCACAGTGAATGCCGCAAGCCTGGACGGCTGCCTGCCGAAAGGAACTTATTTAGGAGATAGTTTTACCGGTAAATGTCCGGCCCTGGAGAGTAAGGAAATTACCGGCATAACGAAACAATCTCACTACGCCGTTTTCTGGCCTGACGGTCGTACTGATGGGTTGACAGCTACCGGTTCTGGACAATGCGCGATTCACTCGCCTTGTGGCCTATTCCGTGTAAACGGAACTACAATTTGTTGGCCGGCATTTCATCAACCGGAAGCAACTACACTCGGTAAATTTAGTATTTTTGTCGAAAACAAAATTGCTCAAAAAGAACTAAATGATTGTCCCGATATTGCTCCGGGCATACAGGTTTTTTGTAATACTTCGTCGCAAACTACCTTCTTCAAGAGCAACATCTGTGGGTTTAGTAGCGGCGGCGATGAGGGCTGTGGCCTCACGTTTGACGGTGGGGATTCAAATCCATGCGAATGCGATCCCGAATCATCAGACTGCGTCTCGCCAATACTCATTGACTTGACCGGCAATGGATTCCAACTCTCCAGTGCGGTTGCCGGCGTTGACTTTGACATCAGAGCTGAAGGCAACCTCGCAAAAATTTCCTGGACCACACCATCATCTGATGACGCATGGCTGGCGTTGGATCGAAACGGAAACGGCAGTATTGACGATGGCTCTGAATTGTTTGGCAATTTTACGTCGCAACCTAATCCTTCTGTCGGGCAAGACCGAAACGGATTTTTGGCATTGGCTGAGTACGACAAACCAACCAACGGTGGCAATGAGGATCGGCTAATAACATCGAGCGATAGCATTTTTTCGTCGTTGCGTCTGTGGCAAGACCGTAATCACAACGGTATCTCAGAAGCAGCAGAGTTAATTGGCTTGCAGGCCGTTGGTATAACGACGCTTGAAGTTGATTACAAAGAGGCCAAAAAGACAGATGAATACGGAAACTACTACCGTTATAGAGCTAAGGTGAAAGACCAACAAGGCGAAAGTGTTAATCGATGGGCGTGGGACGTGTTCCTGGTGATGCCATAAAAATCGCAGCTGTGGGGCCACAAAACATCGCCGAGCCTTGCCCTCAGATTGATGGTCTAATGGTTCGCGTTTTGTTGTAGGCGAGGTAACTGAAAGGCCGATCAAGTGTCGGCCTTTTCGTTTGTTGTCTGGCAAGTCAGATTCAAACCGAATCAGTACCGAAGCGAAAATTGTTATGCTATAGTGCTCGCACTCCACCAAAAAGAAGCGGGCCGACTTGTGCAGCAACACAAAGCCGACCCTAGGACATCAACCTTCACTACAAAGGATGACGCCATGGCTGATAATAGTAGCGCAAGCACGCGCGAACACACACCTCACGTAAACCAAACAACCCGGACCGCCACTATCATCGACGCTCTTAAGCGAAGAGCGCAGTCAGTCTTAAACGACCGATCGATTGAGCCTCAGAGCCGCGCAATTATTCGTTACGCTCTGGAGATAAACGATCCGTGGCTCGCAGAGCTCGTGCGCCGTGCCGAGGCAGGCGAAAGCATTGAAACGATCGACTTCTCGCAAACACCGGAAGGTGGATCAACTGAAGAAGATTAAGGCGATGGTTGACACTCAGATTTGCAGTAGTCGAGGATGAGTTGTTGGACCAGGCTTGAAAATGATCGTCTAAAAATACTGAGAGCCCCGGGGGTGCTGGGGCTCTCAGCCTTGCTTCCTTAGAACATTCGGCAGTAAATCGTTACTGTACTCACTCAGCAACCCACCGAACGCAAACATTCTAACCGACGTTTGCAACTCGTAAATATTTTTTCTATCCAAGAAATCTTGCATGGTCCACCTTGCATGAGTCCCTGCATCCATCGATGTCACTAATAACTCTTTGATAAGTTTTTGAGATCGCTTTAAGGACTTTCGTTGGACCACTCGACTACTCTGCCAGCGCTTTAGGTCGACAACGAAAAGGCACTTGCCGCTAGTTGCTTTTTCGATTCTTTCTCCCGTCTCTCCATTGTGTTTTCAACTATGGCTCTGCAGTTAGCCCAGAACCTACCGAAGGAGCGCAAAAAACACCATGACCCAAACCTATCGACGCAAAGGCAATCGAAACACGTGGCACTTCTGTACGAATTGCCGCCATTGGCCCAAGTCAGATTACGAATCCCGCAAAGAAAAACCGAAGTCCGGTGAGTTTTGCGATCAGTGTAGGTCCAAACGCTCGAATGGAAAGTGCAAGTCAGCAGGGAAGGCGAGGCCCACCAGCAGTTACTAGGGAAGTCGCTAATAGACCTGGCGTGTGGATGTGCCGGTTCAGGCAAATAGCACTTTGAATTTCCGAAAAGATAAGTGGGATCGGCGAGAACCTGTCTGGGGTTTTAGGGATCCTGTATCGGATCTGGAAGATCCGTAAAGGGATCCCGCGAATCCGTGAAGCGATCTCGCGGATCCTTGAAGTGATCTGGGAGATCCGAGAAGCGATCTCGCGGATCCTTGAAGCGATTTGGGAGATCCGAGAAGCGATCTCGCGGATCCTTGAAGCGATTTGGGAAATCCCTGAAGTGATTTGGCAGATCCGTGAAGTCGTCTCGGTAGTGTCAAATATTTTGTGTAAACGATCGTTTGTTCTTTTAGGCTCAGACTGCTTTTTCATCTTGATTCGTTATATAGCCAGGATTATTGCCTGGCCGTTTCATTCCCTCAAGCTGGTGGGCTATTCGACCGGTAGTCGGTTTTCGTAGAGGATGGCAAAACGATTGAGCGCGGGTTTCCAGTCGGGCATTGACCTGGTCCAGTTTTTCGCGATGTTGCGCAGCGCCAAATAGAGTAGCTTGAACACCGCCTCATCGTTGGGAAACGAGCCGCGCGTTTTCGTCACTTTGCGCAATGACATATTGAGTGACTCAATCGCGTTGGTCGTGTAGATCGCTTTCCGAATCTCCGGTGGATGTGCGAAGAAGGGAATCACGCGCACCCAGTGGCTGCGCCAGGACTTGGCAATCATCGGGAACTTCGCATCCCACTTCAGGCTAAACTCCGCCAGTCTTTGTTCCGCCTCCGCTTCGGTCGCGGCGCTGTAAATGGTCTTGAGATCCGCGGCCACTTGCTTGCGCTGTCTTGAGCCCACATAGTTCAGCGAGTGCCGCACCAGATGCACAATGCATAACTGCACTTCGGTTTGCGGAAAGACACTCTCAATCGCTTCGGGAAAACCTTTTAGTCCGTCTACGCAGGCGATGAAGATGTCCTGGACGCCGCGATTCTTTAGTTCAGTCACCACTTGCAGCCAGAACTTGGCTCCTTCCGTCTGGGCGATCCACAAGCCCAGCACTTCTTTCAACCCACTCAAAGTAATGCCAATCGCCAGGTAGATCGCCTTGTTTCTGACGTGCCCGCTGTCACGCACTTTGAACTGGATGGCATCCAGATACATGATGGGGTAGACCGCGTCGAGTTGCCGATTCTGCCAGGTCCTGACTTCGTCAAGCACTGCGTCCGTTACGCTCGAGATCAAGGCCGGCGAAACTTCCACGTGGTAAATCTCTTCCAGATGCTGCTGGATCTCCCGCGTTGATAAGCCGCGCGCGTACAGCGAAATGATGTTCTCGTCGAAGCCCGTGAAACGCGTCTGATGCTTCTCGATGATGCGTGGGGCGAAGGTTCCGTTACGATCCCGTGGGACCGCGATCGGCATCGTGCCAAAGCTGCCCTTGAGTGTCTTGGCCGACTTGCCATTGCGTGAGTTGCCACTGTTGTGTCCCGCTACATCGTGCTTTTCATAGCCCACGTGCTCGGTCAGCTCGGCCGCCATGGCCCGCTCCAGCAACTGCTTCGTGAGTTGCTTCAGCAGCCCGTTCTCCCCGATCAGATCCTCGGGCTCTTTATAATCCTTCAGCAGATTGTCAATCAGCTCGTTGTCGATGGTCATCTTTTCTCCTGGGCCAACCTTAACCGGTTAGTCGCTCAATGACCATTTACACAAAACTATTTACACCCTCGTCGTCTCGCAAATCCCTGAAGGGATTTAGCGGATCCCTGAAGGGATTTGGCGGATCCGTGGGTAGTGTCAAATATTTTGTGTAAACGATCGTTTGTTCTTTTAGGCTCAGACTGCTTTTTCATCTTGATTCGTTATATAGCCAGGATTATTGCCTGGCCGTTTCATTCCCTCAAGCTGGTGGGCTATTCGACCGGTAGTCGGTTTTCGTAGAGGATGGCAAAACGATTGAGCGCGGGTTTCCAGTCGGGCATTGACCTGGTCCAGTTTTTCGCGATGTTGCGCAGCGCCAAATAGAGTAGCTTGAACACCGCCTCATCGTTGGGAAACGAGCCGCGCGTTTTCGTCACTTTGCGCAATGACATATTGAGTGACTCAATCGCGTTGGTCGTGTAGATCGCTTTCCGAATCTCCGGTGGATGTGCGAAGAAGGGAATCACGCGCACCCAGTGGCTGCGCCAGGACTTGGCAATCATCGGGAACTTCGCATCCCACTTCAGGCTAAACTCCGCCAGTCTTTGTTCCGCCTCCGCTTCGGTCGCGGCGCTGTAAATGGTCTTGAGATCCGCGGCCACTTGCTTGCGCTGTCTTGAGCCCACATAGTTCAGCGAGTGCCGCACCAGATGCACAATGCATAACTGCACTTCGGTTTGCGGAAAGACACTCTCAATCGCTTCGGGAAAACCTTTTAGTCCGTCTACGCAGGCGATGAAGATGTCCTGGACGCCGCGATTCTTTAGTTCAGTCACCACTTGCAGCCAGAACTTGGCTCCTTCCGTCTGGGCGATCCACAAGCCCAGCACTTCTTTCAACCCACTCAAAGTAATGCCAATCGCCAGGTAGATCGCCTTGTTTCTGACGTGCCCGCTGTCACGCACTTTGAACTGGATGGCATCCAGATACATGATGGGGTAGACCGCGTCGAGTTGCCGATTCTGCCAGGTCCTGACTTCGTCAAGCACTGCGTCCGTTACGCTCGAGATCAAGGCCGGCGAAACTTCCACGTGGTAAATCTCTTCCAGATGCTGCTGGATCTCCCGCGTTGATAAGCCGCGCGCGTACAGCGAAATGATGTTCTCGTCGAAGCCCGTGAAACGCGTCTGATGCTTCTCGATGATGCGTGGGGCGAAGGTTCCGTTACGATCCCGTGGGACCGCGATCGGCATCGTGCCAAAGCTGCCCTTGAGTGTCTTGGCCGACTTGCCATTGCGTGAGTTGCCACTGTTGTGTCCCGCTACATCGTGCTTTTCATAGCCCACGTGCTCGGTCAGCTCGGCCGCCATGGCCCGCTCCAGCAACTGCTTCGTGAGTTGCTTCAGCAGCCCGTTCTCCCCGATCAGATCCTCGGGCTCTTTATAATCCTTCAGCAGATTGTCAATCAGCTCGTTGTCGATGGTCATCTTTTCTCCTGGGCCAACCTTAACCGGTTAGTCGCTCAATGACCATTTACACAAAACTATTTACACCCTCGATCCGTGAAGTGAATCGATTTTCGAAAAAGGTCTCCCCATTGACCGATAACACAGGAGAATCACATGGCTAGAATCAGACTCAATCTGAAAAAGCTTTCTGTCAACGACAAGATCGCGAAGGGCCGACAAATCGTGACCGCGATGACCAATAACGCGAGCTTTCCCAATCCGAGTCCTCCATTGACAGAGGTCACTACGGCACTCGACGAGCTTACGCAAGCGTCTGCCCTGGTCCAATCAGCCAGATCGGAAGTCACTACACGCGCTGTAACTCAGGATAACGCCGAAGCCAAGGTGGACCAGGCTTTGACTAAGCTCGCCGCTTATGTGGAAAGCGTGGCGGGAAAGGACGATACGCTGATTACAAGCGTCGGCATGGAAACGAAAGCGTTGGCGTCAACTCCCACGCTCCCCAGCGTACCGCAAGCGCTTAGCGCGAACGCCGGCCAACATGAAGGTGAGATTAACCTATCGTGGAAAGGGGTTCCGAACGCGCGGAGCTATACGATCGAATCCAGTCTCGATCCGGCGACCGCAGCCAGTTGGACCCACACCGGTATTGCCACGTCTGCCAGCAAAGTGATCGCAAACTTAACGAGCGGTAAGCGCTACTGGTTTCGAGTAGCGGCTGTTAGTGCGGGTGGACAGAGTGGATGGAGCGAGCACGCGACGAAAGTAGTGCCGTAAAAGATCTCATACTCCGCGGGGTATGAGAGGGGCATCACCGTTCGCATGCGAGCGAGGGAGGCGGTGGTGCCCTTTCCCTTACGCGGGCTGTTCATGAATCCGGCTCAAACAGTTCGATGCTGATATGTGGATTGACCTTGACGAGCACTGCTCGCGGGAGAAGAGGCGAGACTATTTCAAGGCATTCCCAACCATTGGGCCTGCAGTGTCTACCCTTTGGAGTAGATTTTCAGTGAGTCAATTCGCTGCCTTGACACCCGCAGCTGATCAGAAATAGCCTACCGGAACTACTCCCAAAATTTGAGCCAGGATGGTTTAGCATCGCGGCTCCCATACCGATCCCAGTAGGAGGGCGAACTTCGATGTTGAAGTCAAAAATATCACGAGTTCTAGTCTCTGCTTTTCTTCTCGGTGTCTTCTGTCATGCAGCGAAAGCTGATCCAGTTGTCGTTTTAGGTGGAACCATCATAGCGTCCAGTAATCCTCAACAAGCTATTAGTGGGAGCCTGCAGACGTTAGATCCCAACGGCAATCCATTCCTTGTTACATTCTCCAGCCAGGGCGGGATGTTAGACTTCACCGGTGGTCCAGGCACACCAGTGGTCTTTCAAGCGGGAATAGCAGGGGACGCAGACCAGGGTAATGCAGCAATACAGGTGAGTTTCATTGGCACCGGTCCGGTAATCCCGCAGACCAACGCACCCACTCTCGATTTAATCGGATTCGCCACAATACAGTTTTCAGGGTTCGCATGCCCCACTAACTGTTTAGTCGAGAATCCGTTGTTCAGTTTCTCAGGCACTTTCAGCGGACCTGTCGCCCTACATTTCACCAGCTTCGATTTTAATGGTGAAACAAGGTATCAACTGCGAACAGCTACTTTCTCTAGTGAGGCTGTGCCTGAACCTGTCTCTCTGTTGCTGTTTGCCACCGGACTCGCGGCCACCTCGATAGGCGTTCGTCGCAAGTACGGCCTAGGGCGCTAACTATTCACAAGCGCTTTCGACCGCGGTATCGGCAAACCTGCTTTGAGGCAACATCGCGATCTACGTCTATCTCCTGAGTCTGATTGTCTGTGTTGTCCGTGCTAGGATTATCTTGCATGGTCGATTCCTTTCTCTTAAGCAGGTTAGGAATTGGCTGTGTAGGGCTGGTGAGTGTTGACGCACTTGCCAGTCCGCTTCGTTTTAGGCGGACCACTATAGACACATTGTTTCATCTGTGCAAGGGTAAAACTCAACCATCGATCACGTCCACGATCCGACCATTTCTGACGATGATTAAGCCGATTGATAAACCGTGGTTACGTCGCAACGCACCGAGCATCTCTCGCAGAAACGTATGCGGCTTGTCATCAAGCGCGATGTACAGACTTAGTTGACGGGGCAAAAGCAGTTTCCCGCTCGATAAGCTGGCCCAAGCGACCTCAGTTCGACATTTGTCGCCGCTTAATCTGATCAATGACTTCTTTGAAGTATCGCGTGCAGACTTGTTCATGGCGAAGCTCCTGAGACAGCCAAGACCTTCCACCCCCAACGTGAGCGCGCCAGCGTAGTACATCAAAAGCTGGCCCACCACTTTGGAGGCGGCGTCTCGTGCTTTGACTGATTTCGCCTCGACGAGTACCAGCTTCTTTGGCCCACTAGTCGGTAATAGACCAACGTCCAAGCGGCCACAAGTTTTCGCGACTCGCCAATTTCTAATTGAGAGCGCACCGGGATAACCCAACTTTTTAGGGTTGTCCATTATAGCGTTCTCTATAATCCTTTCACCTTCCAGCACTACTTCGTTCATCGCAAACCTCCCTTGAAGAGTCTACGGAGACAATTTTATCAAACGTGCGCCAGACGTTTATCGAGGCACAAATACTTACTCAATCAATGCAACCATCGTGGCGAGGTTCGCGGAGGCAAAGACACAAATAGCTGTTTGCTGTAAAATTCGTTCACTCAATTTCGGCTCGCCTTACTCACGTCTAGCTAACGAGAGGAAAGGTTGCGACATCCTGACGCGACGGGCGAGCCGATTACTCATTCAGGAACGGCTAACAGGAAAGCCAACATGCCAGATGTTACGGGTACAGAAAGCCCCGAAGACATTCTCCGCATCGTGCTGAGCGAGTTTGAGTTTGAGGCTGCGGAAATCGTTTACGAAGAAAACGTGCCCTACCTCAAGATTCAACACCATATTCCTACCGACTATGTTTGTAAATATCGGGTAGATAAGCTTCTCCTACCATTATTCGACCAAGCCAAAAGACTCTACGAGCATTATTCATCTCACGGGTTTTTACAAGATATGGATTCAAATTTTCTGATATGCATGGTTGCCTACGTCACAATGAGCAATTATTTAGCACTTCTCGTTCCCGCTCATCCGTTCCTGTTTTTGGACATGGGTGATCAGGTCAATCTGATGAGTGACACTATCTTCTTGCAATCGGTAGCGCGGTTACGTGCCAAGGATAAAGACGCCACCTCAAAACTTCTGAGTCAGATCGTACGCGAGCAGCTCAATGAGTATCTCAACAAGTTGACGGAGCGAAAGCGACAATCAATGGCGGGATTCATGAATAGGCTTCCGCTAATAACTGTTCCGGTAGGCACTGGCAGACCACCCGGCACCAAAAAAACCGATGCACAAAGACAGCAAGAAGCTGCCGTCTTCAAAGAGAGAGTTAAAGGGGCGATCCGAACGCTCCATGAGGCACGGCACAAACTTCCCACAAAGACAGCCGTGGCAGAAGCGTTGAACCTTGGCGGTCCTGAAAGTCGGATCAACGCACTCAATAACAAATTGAACCGCTTGAAACTAGACTACAAAGCTATCCTTCAAGAACTAGACCTACACTAATTAAATACTCCTACTTTTTCCGTGGACTACACGGAAAAAGTACGGTGACTTTTCTCGTGTAGGTCGACGCAAAAATCCCCCTGGTTTTCTAAGTACAAACAGATCAATGAAATCGCGTTGTAGGATGATCGCACTGTGAGGTGCGATACGGCGAATTGAGCGGGGTTTTCCTGCGGGGTTTTTCTGACACAAAACCCAATGGGCGTAAGCTTGTCCCACTTCTGCGGCATGGCCCGCGAAGGTTAAGAAAGGAAGCCATAGAGAACTAACGACAAAAAACAAAAAGACCGGGAAGGTAAGTCCCGGTCTCTTTCAGAAAGTGATTTTCGATGTCTAAAACGAAAAGCGCCTTCGGGCGTCGCGCCCTTAATGTGCGGATAGTAACCGAACTGCCGATCAACGTGCAATACAAAAATCAGCGGCTATCCGAGTCAAGCAAAGGCTGGCAGGTTGTGCCACTATTGCGTGGTCCAATTTGGGTCAAGGAGTTACCCTCAGGGGAAATTGTTATTTCCGATGAACCGCCATAGCCCGTTTATTTTGTCGAGGTTTGTTCCAGTACGGGCATTTGCACTTCGGGCACCAGGTTGGCTCGCTTTCTCCTTTTGGCGGCCACTCGTGCTCGCATCGTTCGCATTTCCAGTACCAAACGATCTTTTTTACTTTAGCCATGCGACGCATCTTAGCGCGGAAAATATATGACTGCAAGTAATATATTTGCTTGACCGCGTATATTACTGAGAGTAATATATTCCGCATTGAAAAAGCCCTGCCAGTTGCTTCTAACAACCGACAGGGCCATTGAAAATCAAACGCGATTGCTCGCTCTGGTCTCCGGTAAAGTCATTGTGAGCCATCGCTTAACCAAAAGGCAAGAGGACACAATGACAACCACCGAACGTCAAATCTCTGAGCGCGAAATCAAAGCACTCCAGATCGCCGCTAAATCACAAACTCACTCGCAAGGGCAACACCTGGATCGTTCCATCGCAAGCGGGCCACGGTGAATACAAAGTGAATCCCGATCCACAAACGCCGCGTTGCACTTGTCCAGACTTCGAGTTTCGCAACGCGAAATGCAAACACATTCTCGCGGTCGAATACACGCTCATGCGTGAGACTACGCGCAGACGGTCAGACGGTTGTTACTGAGACGGTCAAGGTCACGCGCAAGACCTACACGCAGAACTGGAAAGCTACAACGCCGCTCAGACGCACGAGAAATCAGAACTCCAAGCGTTGCTCTACGAACTCTGCAAAAACCTTCCTGAGCCTGAGCAACGCAGAGGCAAGGGCAGACCGCCGCTAGTCGTTATCAGACATGATCTTTTCAAGCGTGACGAAAATCTATAGCACGATCTCAGGCCGACGCTTTGCAACCGATCTGCGCGAAGCGAAAGCGCGTGGCTATCTCGGCGCGATTGCCGCACTACAATCAGTGTTTCGTTATCTTGAATCGGAAGCGTTGACGCCTTACCTGTATGAATTGATCACGCTGAGCGCAGCGCCGCTTAAATCAATTGAGAGCGACTTCGCGGTTGATAGTTCGGATTCAGCACCGGTCAGTTTATGCGCTGGCTGGATGTGAAGTATGGCACGAAAGAAGATCGCCGCCAGTGGCTCAAACTGCATTTGATGGTGCGGCATAAAAACCAACATCGTCACATCCGTTGAAGTGAGCGACGGATACGCGCACGATTATCACCACTTTAAAGCCTTTGGTCGATCACACGGCAGAGAGCGGATTCAAGATGAAAGAGGTATCGGCAGACAAGGCGCTATCTCGGCGCAGAGAATATGCTGACCACGCTGCGGCATGGCGCGATCCCTTACATTCCGTTCAAGTCAAATTCAGTGCCGCACTCACGCGGCAGCTATGGCCCAAAGTCGGAACTGTGGACGCGCATGTATCACTTCTACAGTCTGCAATCGTGCGGAGTTTCTACAGCACTATCACAAACGATCAAACGTCGAAACAACCTTCCACATGATCAAAGTCGAAGTTTGGTCAACGCTTGCGGAGTCGGACGCTCACGGCGCAGATCAACGAAGCGTTGTGTAAGGTGCTTTGTCACAACCTGTGCGTCGTGATTCAATCGGTCCATGAGTTAGGGATCGAAACGGCCTTTGGTGACGTAGCGGCTGTGAGTTAGTGCTAAAATGCAAAACCGGCTCGAAGGCCGGTTAAGCGGGTAGTGCGATCTGTGGTGGTTCGCATTCTACTCGCTATGGCCCTTAAGTTCAAACAAATCAGCAGTGGGCTATCAGGACTGCGCGTCTCTAACTTCAATCAGCGCAGGCTTCCGTCTGTGGAATACAGGAACTTCAAAAAGGTAAGTGCGAGACGTGCGGGTTTCTCTCAAAGCATGGGCGCGGGGTGGAAGCGCCAACACCGCGTTTTTATGAGATTGAATCATCCGAGCGGACAGGCGCTAACTCATACTTCTCGTACTACACGCCGACCGGACGGCACATCTCAACTGAGATGGCGTGTTATCAGCACAAAGCCAACTTCATGGCGGAAATCAATCGACTGGTTGATCAAGGCGAGCGGGATCGCAAGATCGTTGAAATGGTTCGCCAAGATCGACACTGTGAGGCTTGGTATCCTTACCGTCCCGGCTTTAGCCCACAAGAGCACTACGAGGAAATGCGAATGCAACGCTTAGAGCACGACAGACAAACGTTGCAACTGCGGCTATCAGACTTGGAGCGCACCGCTCAACGTGAAAGCAATCAGATTGCCGAGGCTAGTAACACTGCAATTAGTGAGATGAGAGACCTAACCAGCGAATTACGAGAAATGGCAAAGGCAAACGACAAGTTCACTCGTCGCGTGACTATCTTCGTCGTTGCCTTGGCTGCTATTCAGGCTCTGAGTGCGGTCTTAACGTTACCAAGTCTTGCGTGGGTTCAAAAGCTTTGGCGACTCCTGTTTGGCTAGATTGATTGACAGGGCTACGGACATAGACTTTTTGGGCAATCAAATCAGAATGACACTTGCCCGAAAAGCTCACGACTTTAGCGACTATCGGGCAAAGCCACTGCGAGTTAAAACTTTCGCACATTTAAGGAGAACCATCATGTCTTTCTTTTCTGAACCGTGCCCTGAATGCGACGATCCGGGCGGCGAAATTTCAGGCGGTGATGGAAATTGCAATGCCTGCGAGGGGACAGGAAGGTCAGGTCTGTTCGAGGCAATGGAATCTGTTATTCAAGGCGGTGATTCTGATTGTCAACGATGCAGTGGCACCGGAAACTGCCCTCGGTGTGGCGGAACTGGTCGAATCGGATAACCTACTTTCCAATCAACTGTGATTCATCGTGCAGAAATGACGTTTGCACGGTGAATCCCTAATTCTGGCTATTCTTCATGAAACGCCGCTTTCCGGCAAAGTCTTCCGAAGTCAGAAGCCTTAGCGCTTTACTTATCTAAACCTGTTGCAGCAGACTCCCATACATGAGTACAGCTAGTAAATTTGAGGAACTGGCACTAGAGGCTTTGCCTGAAGTACTGGACGAACTCGGGTATCCACGAGCTAACCGTGGGCGGCTTTGCGATTGGTTCGATTTTCCTGAGAGTCTGCCAGATCGTGATCGCACCGAATTTTGTCTGGACTTTGCCGATGGTAGACCAGGATACCTAACCGTTCGCGTTCCTACCAACCTGAGCGACGCAGAGACAAAAGCAGAGATCAAACGACAACTTCATGAATACGGCATTGTCCCCGGCGTTCAATACGTGCGACCTCCTGAATGATGGAGTCAACCAGACTTTTGGGGCAGACACCGCGTTTGCCTCATAACACATGTCAATTTGAGAGTTATGAGGCAAAGCCCAAAAAAGCAAAAAAGCGGCTTTGCCTCAAAAAGGTCTAAACACCGTCTTTTGCCTCAAAAAGCAAGTTGACCGATCTTCCGCACCGCGATGCGGCCAACTTGATTTGAGGGAAAGGACCGAATTTAGAACTTCACGCCCAGTCCGTTTAGCATCTGTTCTTCATCAAACGTCAGCTTGCCTTCCGTGTACTTGATGAACACGTCAAAAGACGTGGCGTGAAAACTCGTAAACGGAAACAAAACTTCTAATGCCAGATCAAGTGCTTTGATAGCTTGTCGGCACTTGATCGTTTGCGCGTCGAGATACGCCCGCAGCATCCCCAGCTTACAGCCGAGGGTTAGCGCGTCACTAGGATGCCCTTCGTAGGGTTCAAAGGCTACTTCCCAGTCCTCTTCATCCATCAAAAGCTGCGGCGTTAAATTGTCCGTGGTAGGATCATCTTGCATGATCGATTCCTTTCTCTTAAGCAGGTTAGGAGTCGGTTGTGTAGGGCTGGTGAGTGCTAGTAACACTTGCCAGCCCGCTTCGTTTTGAGGCGAACCACTATAGACACATTGTTTCATCTGTGCAAGCCTTAATGATCTAACAAGTGCGGTTTGTGCTATCGTTCTTCGGAAAAGAGGAAGGCCACTAAACCGATCTGAGATTTTGACGGATCGCTTGAACGGTTTAGTAGCCCTTTGGGATTCCTGCTGCGCGTAACGTATCACGTCCCTTTCCTCACGTCTATCAATCATCACGATCTGTCCTTGTCAAATGGAACCATAAGATTGTGGCTACTGCGAACCCCGCTCCGAAGATGACGATGATCGAAAGGACTAGGGCACAGACTATGAGAATTTGGTCTTGGACCGTCGATGAGTGGAATACTGCATTCCAGGTATTGACCACAGTGTTCGTGGCCGGAACCGTTTTGACCGGGCTTGGGGCTATGTTTACGGACAGGGCTGTTCGCAAGCGACAGGCAGAAGAACTGGCAATCACAAAAGCCAACACAATAAAACTGCAAACCGATTTAGCCGCACAGCAGGAGCGAGCCGCAAAAGCTGAAAAGGAATTGTTAGAAGTCCAAGAGCGATTCAAACCGCGAACTATGTCGCAGAGCGAACAGAGCAACCTATTGGGATTGTTGAGGGCGTCCGTCTCTCGTGCCCGCGAAGCTAAAGAAAAGAACCGCGAAACCCTGTGGATCATCCATCCGAGTGGCGATACTGAGGCTGCTGTGTTTGCTTCTATGTTAACGAATCTGTTTGTACGCCGGATGGGAACCAAACCTCCGAGACATTGCACTGCCGGAACACACAGTCGGGATTGAAATCCGTGTGCGTGATGCGAATAACCTCCCTCTATTGGCGCAAGCGTTAAAGCGAGTGTTAGAAGAAGCGCGCATTCCATTCTCAGTTAAATCAGAGCCGAATACAGATGCGCGCACATGGCTAATTGTCGGTTCAAAGCAATAGTGCATTACGCCGCTTCCTCAGTTGAAAAATCAGTCTCGATCCCCAACTCGTGAACTGATTGAATCACTACGCACAAGTTATGACAGAGCACCTTACACAAGGCTTCGTTGATCTGCGCGGTCAGAGTCTTACTGCGAAGTCTCTGCCCAAACTTACTCTTGATCATGTGAAAGGTCGTTTCCACGTTGGACCGCTTGTGGTAGTGCGTCAGAAATTCTTCGCGGTTGTCATTGTAGAAATCGAGCATCCGAGTCCAGAGAGTTGACTTAGGGCCATAGCTGGTCTGTGACTTGGAATTGATCTTGAACGGGATGTAAGGGATTGCCTTATGCCGCAAAGTCGTTAGCAGATTCTCGCCGCTCAAATAGGCTTTGTCGGCTGAAACTTCTTTCAGCGTGAATCCGTTTGCGGCAGTCGCTTCGACTAAAGGTTTGAAGTAACCATGATCGTTCGCGTAACCGTCACTGATCTCAACTGACGTGATGATGTTGGTTTTAACGCCGCACATCAAATGCACCTTGAGCCACATCCGGCGATCTTCCTCTTTCCCGTATTTCACATCTAGCCAGCGCATGAATTGACCAGTGCTGAACCCGCTAGAGTCCACGGCAAAATCTCGCTCAACTGATTTGAGCGGCAAACTGCTGGTTCTGATCAACTCGTACAGATAAGGCGTGAGGGTTTCGGCTTCCAGATAGCGAAACACTGAATTGTAATGCGGAGTCTGCGACAGATAACCACGCGCTTTCGCTTCGCGCAAATCACTCATAAAGCGGCGACCGGAAACGGTAGAGTAAACCTTGAGCGTCGAAGAAAAGATAATGTCAGCGAGCGAGAGGCGCGGTCTGCCTCGGCCTTGCTGTATCGGCTCAGGAAGGTCGCGGCACAACTCGTAAAGCAAAGCCTGTAGCTCTGACTTCTCATGCGTCTGCGCGGCGTTGTACGCCTTCCAGTCTTGCGGATAGGTCTTGCGTGTGATCTTGACCGTCTCGGTTGTGATCGTTGCACCGTCTGCGGTCTGCTCGCGTTGGATCGTGTACTCAACGGCGAAGATGTGCTTGCATTTCGTGTCCCGAAACTCGAAGTCCCGGCAGGTACATTCTGGCTTTTCGTCGTGCATGGCGACGGTGTACTTTTCTTCGCGTCCGGCCTGTGAAGGAACAAGCCAAAGGTTAGATTTACCTTTACGGATCACCTTTGATTTAGCTGCGATTTCCAAGCCTTTAATCTCTCTCGGTTCCATCCTGATAGCCTCGCTCAGTGGGGATAATTTCTTGAGCAGATATATTACTATAGAGTACATAAATAGGCTAGTGAAATGTGTACTTGACAGTAATATATTTGAGTGCGTATATTCCCTCGCATGGCTAAACAAACTAGAAAAGTTACTGTCTACATTTGCGAGCGTTGCGAGCATGAATGGATTCCTCGTGATGCTGATCCTAAAGCTGAACCGCGTGTCTGTCCGAAGTGCAAGAGTCCTTACTGGAATAGGCCGCGACGGAATACAAAAGCTGCGTAAAGGAGTAGCAATGGAAGAACAAACCAACGACGACAAGCCTGCCCTCTTAGACGTTCTATATAACCAGCTCGGAATGCCTAGACTCACTGTCAGCCAGATGGTTAATGGAGTCATTCGTGAAGAAATCATAAAATCACTTATAAGCTCAGGCATAATGACTCGCGAACAATTTTCGGCGACTCTGGACAAGGCGCAACATGAAGTGCAGGACTTCTGTGATCAGGTTGAGCGAGACATGTCCGAAAGCGGCACACTAGACAAAACTGCGCACGAGATTCTCCAGAATAACCGAGAAGCCGGAACGTCGATTATTGAGGGATTGCGTAAACGCATCATCGAAGAGCCATCTTCGCAACCGTCTCAGCAAGACTAGAGCGGGGAAGATCGGACAATTTACTCTCGGTCAGAGCTTCACGCTCTAGCTTTTCAAGCCTTAGTAGAATGGCTGTGATCTGTGCTGCGCACTGGCAACACTCGGGTCGCTGCTCCGTCTCGGTCGGCTTGTCCATCGTTTTGCTTTCCATGATTTGTCCTTTCAACAAGTGAATGATTCCTCGAAACAACTAGATTTATTTCCCAGTAGCGAGGCTGAAATAAAGGGTGTAATTGCCGCCTTCGCGGTCGTTCTAGGTGGTCTAATCGAAGCTCTGGTGGCGAATGGTTCCTTAACGCGGGAGCAAGCGGTGACACTTCTGCGGCATTCCGATCTGAAAACTGCTTTTGCGATTTGGGATGAACTGCAAGGCGAAATGCCAGACAGCGAACTGAGGCGAATGGAAGAACAGGCAACGCGGTTTCTTGACAGTCTACGGCGGGAGATTTCCTGAGCACTAGCGTGCCAGAGATCGCGGTTTGGATCGGTCTTTTTGCTTTTTGAGGCAAAAGCTGTTTTTAAGGCAAAGCTCAAAAAAGCATAATATGTATTATCGGACGCAAAGGATAGGATTGTCTCCGGCGTGAATGGGGTTCACTCTCCTGCCCGAACGGCGTGGACACTTCTCTGTCGGGTTATTTAAGCGATCTGCAAGTGCATAAGCCTAAGGCGGCGTGGCAATCAGCCCTCCTCCGCGCGCATGCGGAGGACGTTGAGAAACGCAGAGGCGGCGGGTGAGAAATTTGCGCTGCGGCGGTGGGCGGCCCAGAGGGTTCGGTTGTGTGTGAGACCTCGCACCGGAACGCTTACCAACACACCTCGCTCCAACTCCTCGTGAACACACATGCGAGGCACAAATGCCAGTCCAACCCGCTTCTGCACGAATCTCTTTATCGTCTCAATCGTCGCCAGCTCGAGCGTGATGTTGAGCGGCGTACGCTGTCGCGCAAATGCTTCGACCACTTTCACACGTGACCCTGACTTCACATTGTGCGCCACGAACGACTCCGTTCCCCAGGTCTTTGATCTTCACCGACGGACGCGCTGCAAACGGATGCTTCGGACTCATTATCAAAACAAGTTCGTCTCTCAACAGCGGAAACGCCTCGAGGTCGCGATCGCCCGGCTCTGAAGCCATGAGCGCAAAATCGACATTGCGCTCCAACACTTCACGCGGCAGACGGCTGGAGACGTGCCGATAGATCTCCACTTTAACGTCAGGATGTTGCTCGCGAAATTTCAGAATGAGCTCAGGAAGAAGATACAGCGACGTGCTCTCGTTTGCGCCGACGCGAATGAGTCCGCGCTTGAGACTCTGCATCTCCGCAATCGCCTGCCCCACCTGATCGCGCAGACCCAGGATTCGCTGAGCGTAGTCGTAAACAACCTGCCCGGCCTCGGTCAGCACCGGACTCTTTTGTGTTCTATCCAGCAGCGGTAGTCCGATCTCTTCCTCGAGACGGCGTATAGCGATACTCACGGCGGGTTGAGTTCGAAACACCTTGTCGGCTGCTTTTGAAAAACTCTTTTCCTGTACGACTCGCGAGAAGTACTCCAACTGGGCCATTTCCATACGAGTAGAATTTTTACCATAACTGGCGGAAAGAAGTCGATGAATCGAGCTTATTATTATCTTAATAGAATAAGTTTTACGCCAGCACGCAAATATGGCAAGTACCCGATTTTTGTGTTGCTGACCTTTAACTATTTCCGGCGCTAAATTCGGCCATGTTATTATCCGGCCGCAAAAAGAAACTGAACGATCCAATCTATTTGCCAATTCCGTTTGGATCAAATCATCTCAAGCACGATCCCGCACCAGTCAGGACGGGGACAAATTGTTGGCGACCCGGTCTTGCCTAACCAACTGTGATTTTTGATCCGCAATTGTAAAGGAGCGTAAATGAACTATTCACGTCTTGCGCTGGCTGCGCTTGGTGGCACGGTCGCGAGTTTCGCTTTTGGTTTCCTGGTGTTGTTGCTTGTGCCGGCTCTTTTCGACGAAGCCCGCAAGTATCAGGGCGTATTCCGACCTGAAGAAGAAATGATGACTGTTATGCCAATTGGAATCGTCGCAACATTCTTAGCCATCCTCGTTGCCGCCATAATTTTTGCGCTGATACATCGGCGCGGATCGGGCGCTATGGAAGGTGCGCGCTTCGGTGTTCTCATCGGCATTTTCGTGGTTTGCGCATTTGTGCTGCACAACTACGTGAATCTGAACATCGGGCTGAAACTCGCTCTGGGACAGGCCGTGGCTTACTTCTTTCAGTGGGCTATCATCGGAATCGTCATCGGTCTTATTTACAGACCAGGACGTTTGGCATAGCTATATAATCCACGGTATGTCTTTAGCTTTTCATAATCTCCCGCCAATGTGGTTTATCTATCTTTTCTTCGCCGTCATCATTGGCCTTCTTGTCGCAATTGTATGCGCGATAATATGGCGGCTCAGGAATAAGAGGAAATCCGACTAAGACACCTCACTTGACCGTCTCCGTGCCTTCCCCTAAAGTGACTCATTTCCGATAAGTAACGTTCATTCATATTAGGAAGCGATAACCGTGGCTATACGCATTGAAAACCAGTATGAGGGCTCTTTACCCAAAGGCTCTTTGGAACAGATTGAGAATGCTTTCGACAGTTTGCCCCGCGAACATACACGCGGTATTGAGCGAATCAGATTAGTTCCCTTTATCACCGATCCGCGCATCAGGGGACCTTTTCAGGCGACTGAATTACCCGGACTCTACCATCCACGCCAGGGACCCAAGGGCGCATGGCTGGAAATCGCGGTCAACGTTCTGTTGCCGGCTAATAAACCGTTTCACAAGAAAATACTTCCACGGCTCTCTTTCAAAAGCAACCTCGTGGCGCTCGTGTTTTCGCTCGTGGGCCAGCACTACCACTTAACGTTGAAGCACTCGCTGAAGAAGACTCAACTCGAACCGGCGGTGCGGATGTACACGGAGAAACAGTTGAAGCTGTGGAACGAGAAGAAGCACAGTTTCCGCGCGAGACTATTCAAGCCGCTGCAACCAACTTTCGAGCGTTGGGCCAAGTCGTTACAGAAACGTGCTGCTGCGGAAAAGAAGAAGACAGGCCTGACAGGATTACATGATTAGCAGGATCAACATGTAAATCATGTCAATCCTGTCGCTATCAGGTTCGTCGTCGATCTCGTCGGCAACCGCTCGCAGTATCAAAGCAACTTCCGCGTCGGTAACCTGAGAAGCACGAAACTTAACTTCGATATTGAAATCTTTCTCCGGTGAAGCGTATTTGAAGGTGTAAGGCTTGTTGTCCGGAACCACTCGCGGTCCCATCTCCTGACGTCTGACTTCCCTCGCGTCATTTCGATTCAAACCACGCGACGCGATCTCTTTCGCGAAACGTCGCATCGACTCGTCGTCAGGCTGGCGCACAATCTGAAGCAATGAAGACTTCGCATTGATCTCCGCCGCGCGGCACACTTCCCTCACGTCCGCAGGAATCTTCGCGATCGCAAGCGCCTCAGTCACCGTAGTTCCTGCTCTTACCAACTTTGCGCGCCACGTCGTCGTGCGTATAACCAAAACGATCGCACAGCGACAGTAGTCCATCCGCTTCTTCCCAAACGGTCAGATCCTTGCGCTGCATGTTTTCAATCAGCGCAATCTCCGCCACCGTGCCTTCGTCAACTTCCATCTCCACGCACGGCACTTCCTTGAGTCCCGCCTTCTGCGCGGAACGCCAGCGACGTTCGCCGGCGATGATCATCCAGCGACCGGTCAGACGATTCGGCTTCACGAGCAAAGGTTCGAGCACGCCCTTTTCAGCGATCGAAGCCGTCAACTCCGTGAGGTCGCCGAATTCCACGCGTGGCTGCTCCGGATTCGGATCCAGCTTATCCACGGGAATCATCCTGCCGACCTGCGCCGGCCGGTGTTGCGACAGTTCTTCGACGTAATGCGCGTCGTGGCGCATCTGGAGTCCGGTTGGCAATCCCCTTTTAGACACGGCTTATTACCTCTTCGCAAAGTTTTCCGTATTCAATTGCTCCGGATGAGTTAGGAGCAAAACTAAAAATCGACTCCTTGTAAGCGGGCGACTCTTCCAGTCTGACGCTCTTGGTGATCACAGTATCGAAAAGCTTTGGACCAAACACGTTGCGAATCTGTTCATGAACTTCGCGCGCGAGCGTGGTTCGTTTGTCGTGCAACGTCACGAGCACTCCGAGCAACTCGAGATTTGGATTCGGACGCGCTTTGACTTTTTCGATCGTCTCCAGAAGATCGTCCGTGCCTTCGAGCGCGAAGTACGACGACTGAATGGGAATCAACACGTGTGAGGCAGCAACGAGCGCGTTCACAGTGATCAGATCCGAGCGTCGGCGGCGTGTCGATGACGATAACTTCGTAGTGTTGCCGAAAAGGTTCGAGACGATCTTTCAGCCGGAAAGGCGCGTCGAAGTCGCCCACTAACTTCGCCTCGAGTTTTGCGAGGTTGATTCGCGCCGGAACGACGGACAAGGTTCTCGACCGGCGTCGCATAAACTGACTCCTCAACCGGCGCCTCGCCGTCCATCATCAACTCGTAGATGGATCGCTCGACTGTCAGTGGATCTAAAAAAGAGATTGAGCTATTGGCTTGTGGATCGAGATCGAGAAGAAGGACACGTTTTCCCTTGCGGGCAAAGGCGGCGGCCAAATTGATGGCGGTAGTGGTCTTCCCTACCCCACCTTTTTGATTGGCGATGGCAATTACCATTCGCTGCACAGTGGCAAACTATCGCTCCATAGATTCAACTTACTTCTCCTCTGTTCTCTGTATCTCGGAATCACAGATTACACGAGACAAAAAGGTTCACTACATCGGTAAATCCCCGGCTTCGCCGATAACGTCGGGCCATTCCTCTTCACTGGAAGCCGCTTCGGCCTCTTCACTCTCTTCGGTCGGCAACGTATTGCGTGATGCCTTGATCACTTCCATGTCAACATAGATCGGGCAATCAGCTCGCAGCGCCAGTGCGATCGCATCAGACGGCCGCGAATCGAGCACCATCCGATCGCCTTCGCTGTTTCGCATTTCTATCACTGCAAAGAACGTGTTATCGCGCAGGCTCGTCACAACCACTCGATCAACTTGCACTCCCAATTCAACAATCAGGTTTCGCAAAAGATCGTGAGTCATCGGTCTTGGTGGCGCGATCTTCTCGATCTCGAGTGCGATCGCGTTCGCTTCGTACGCGCCTACCCAGATCGGCAGCATCGTATCACTCTGAACGTCTTTTAAAATAATAATTGGAGTTCCGCTGTTGGGATCCATCATTAACGCTCGGATCTTAACCTCGATTTCCATACGCACGTACCCCTTACACTACCGCTGAACCATTAACCAAAGTTCCATACAAACTATTTGTCTTGGCTGCCGTCACGAGCACATCAACTATCTCACCTTCGAGACTGCGATCGCCTGAAAAGTTAACTACCTTATGACAGGTCGAATGTCCCGTCAGATCATTTTCAGAACGCGAGCTTTGTCTCTCAGCAAGAACGCTGAGCGTGCGTCCGACATACGATCTGTAAATCTTTTCCTGCGCTGCGCGATGAACTCTTCTCGAGTTCCAGGAACCTGGCAGTCTTTTCTTTTTCGGGCACGTTGTCGTGAAACTCCGCCGCCGGAGTTCCCGCGCGTTTCGAGTACTTGAAGATATAAAGACTGTCGTAGTCACACTCTTTCACCAGCTCGATCGTCTGCTGAAAGTCCTCGTCAGTCTCACCGGGAAATCCGACGATGATGTCGCTGGTAAGAGCCAAACGCCTGCTCGAATTCTTTATACGTTGAATTCGTTCGAGGTAGTCACTTCGTTTGTGTCCGCGCCGCATCAGTTTGAGAATACGATCGCTGCCCGACTGCACCGGCAAGTGAATCCAGTCGCAAAGATTCGGGTTCTCTTCGATGGCTGAAACGATGTCCGGATGAAAATCACGCGGGAAAGAGGTCGTAAACTTGATGCGCGGCAGATCCGGTGGCGGCAACTGCTCGCAACAGACGGCAGAACGGCGTCGCTCCCGGAAATCCTTCGAGCCCGTCTTCGACACGCGGCCGGTAGCTATTCACGTTCTGCCCGATCAGATGAATTTCCTTGTAGCCGAGCGCCTGGAGTCTCTTTGCTTCGGCGATGATCTCACTCGCCGGCCGGCTGCGTTCGCGTCCGCGTGAGTAAGGCACAATACAAAACGAGCAAAACTTGTTGCAGCCTTCGATGATCGGAATGAAAGCAACGTGTGGCGAGTGTCGTTCGACTGGAGAAACGTCCCACGAATCGTGCTCTCCGCGCTCGCCAAGATCGAGAACTCTTCGCTCGCCGTCGCGCGCTCGTTCGATCAGTGACGGAATGCGATCGGTGGCGCGCGTTCCGATCACCATATTGACGGATGAAGCATGGTCGAAAACCGCTTCGCCTTCGAGTTGGGCCACGCAACCCATCACGCCGACCAAAAGATCCCGTTTATCGGGTCGCGCGGCACGCACTTCACCGATGCGTGTGTAAACCTTTTGCTCCGCCTTTTCTCGCACAGAACAGGTGTTGAGCAACACCACGTCGGCATCGTCAACCGACTTGCAAAGGTCGTAACCGGACGCTCGCAAACCCGTCGCAGCACGCTCCGAATCAGCGACATTCATCTGGCAGCCAAAAGTCTCTATGTATACTCGCGGCTTCATTCTTCCAATCAGGTTGACAGTGGCGACAGTCTACCAGAAATCATTTCCCGAACGCGATAGCGAGACTTTGCGAGTTACTCTGCACATTGTGGAAAACTTCGCAGGGTTCAGATTTATCACATTAAAAATTTGGATCGCTTGATTCTTCAGATTCTTCGCTAGTAGTATCGCGACCGTTTGAAATCCCAGTTAGAAAAGAAAGGCTCCTCATGTCCTTTAACAAAATAATTTTCGTGGGAAATCTCGGTCGCGATCCCGAGTTGCGCTATACCGCCCAGGGCACTCCCGTTTGTAGTTTCAGCATGGCTACGAACGAGCGGCGCAAAGATAAAAACGGCGAAATGCAGGACCATACGACGTGGTTCCGCATCACGCTCTGGAACCGTCTGGCGGAAACTGCCTCACAGTATCTGCAAAAAGGTAAACAGGTTTATATCGAGGGTCGTTTGCGCGTGGAAGAGTACATCGATCGCGATGGCAAACCGCGCCACTCGCTCGAAGTGTTTGCGACGGACATGCAGTTTATCGGGTCGAGAGGTGACGAGGCGCCGATGCACGAGAGAGCGGCATCGGCGGGCGCGAGCGGCAGGTCCGGCGCTGATTCGCAACCAGATTTGTCTGACGACGATATTCCGTTCTAGCAACTAATCGTGAGCACGTCAGTTGCTCTATCCGGTGTTGGGCCAGTCTCCTTGCCATCTGTGCCCCAACGACCGAAGCGCCGAAGTTTGCTGTAGCGACGACTCAATCTGATCTTCCTGCGAACAACTGACTGCTTCCGCCAGACGCTCACTCAACGCTGAGTCGAGGATAACGAGCGGTTTGATCGTAATCGTTGTGTGCGCCGCCTTCCGGCTCGGGAATGATCTTGTCGACGATTCCCTCTTCGTAAAGATGCTGTGCGGTGAGTCGCAGGCCTTCCGCGGCGCGATCGGCTTGTGATGAGTCTTTCCAAAGAATCGCCGCGCAACCTTCAGGACTGATCACTGAATAGGTAGCAGTTCTCGAGCATCAGCACCTGATCGCCGATGCCGATCGCGAGCGCGCCTCCGGAACCACCTTCACCAATCACAGTCACGATGATCGGCACCTTGATCTTTGCCATCTCGCGCAGGTTGTAAGCGATCGCTTCGGCTTGTCCGCGTTCTTCGGCGTCGATGCCGGGATAGGCGCCGGGAGTGTCGATGAAAGTAAAGATCGGACGTCCAAACTTTTCTCCGAGTTTCATCACGCGCAGTGCTTTGCGATAACCCTCCGGCTTGGGCATGCCGAAGTTTCGATAGCTGCGTTGCTTGGTGTCGCGTCCCTTCTGATGACCGACGACGATCGACCGGCAGGCCATGAAAGCGCGCCAGGCCACAAACGATCGCCGGGTCTTCCGCAAACCTCTTGTCGCCATGAAGCTCGACGAAGTCTTCAAACAACCGCTCGATCAGATCGAGTGTGTAAGGCCGGTCGGAATGACGCGCGAGCTGCACGCGCTCAAACGCGGTCTTTGCTCGACCGGCTTCGGCGGTTCGGGTTCGACGCTTCTCTTTTTTATCCTTCGCCATGTTATGTCTTGTGTGCTTTTTGCGGCTGATCTTTTGTTATCAGACGCGGGCGTGTCCGTTTGTCTTCTCCAAGCTGATGCTGCAGCCCAATTCTTTCAGAGATTGCTCCAGTTCGCCACTCCGCCGCACCCGCAACGCATTGTTTGGTTTGATCCTCACAACCGTTCCTTTCATCGATCAAGGCCTCGAACGCCACTTCACAGTCGCCCGGATTCGCACTCAGCAAAGTAAGAATCGAATCGCACAGTGTCGAGAAAGTCGTCGTGCTGAGGCGTGCGCAATACCAGAACTCGTTGTTTCTCGCGCCTCGCGTCAATGCTCTGCACCTGATCGACGATGATCGTCGGCGGATTGTCCTCGCTCAGTTCCAGCCTGCCGATCACGATTACCGGCAACTCATTCTGCACCAGCGCGGAATGTTTCCGGTAGACCTCCGGCCACAGAACACACTTCGTACTCCCTGCTTCATCCTCCAAACGGAACAGCGCAAACTTGTCGCCTTTCTTCGTGGTTCGCAACTGCAGGTCGCCAATGATTCCGCCGGAGGTAACGCGAACTCCACTGTTCAATTCAGCCAGCTCGGAAGATCCAACAGCCTTCAGATTCTGCAGAACATCAAGATAGCGCTCGAGCGGATGGCCGGTGATGTAAAAGCCCAGGGCCGCCTTTTCAGCAGCTAACATTTCACTTGAAGTCCAGCCTTTTAGCTGTCGGCGGCAAGCTCGTTCGCAAAGTCGATCTCTTCCGGCATTCCTCCAAACAAGCCACTCTGTCCCTGCATGCCGCTCGCGCTTAGCTCTTTGCGCTCGAGACAGCGCGGCATCGATTGAGCCGTGCAGACCGCCGCGCCAGTCGCCAATCGATCGACCGTCCTTAAGCGAGTCGAATGCGCCGGCGCTTACCAGGCTTTCAAAGACCCGCTTGTTTAAGGTCGACGATTCAACCCGCTCTGCAAAGTCAAAAAACGAACGGAAGGGACCACTCTCGCGTGCCTCACAAATCGCTTTAACCGTTGACTGGCCCAAGCCCTTAATCGCGGTCAGCCCATACCGGATCGCTCCGCTTAAGGGGGTAAAGCCGGAATTGCTTTCATTAACATCCGGAGGCAGCAGTGCGATCTTCTGCGCCCGAAGCTCCTTCGAATACTTAAACACTTTAGCGGCGTCCTGAGCTTCACTCGAAAGCACCGCGGCGTAGAAATGTTCGGGATAATGGGCCTTCAGATAGGCGGTTTGAAACGCGAGGTAAGCGTAGGCCACGCTGTGGCTGCGATTGAATCCGTAGTCTGAAAACTGGTCCATCAAAGAGAAGATCTTCTCGGCCTTTTCCTGCTTGATACCGCGCTCGACTGCGCCCTTGATGAACTTCTCTTCATGCACGGCCATCTCTTCGCGCTTCTTCTTGCCCATCGCGCGGCGCATTAAGTCGGCTTCGCTAAGTGTATATCCCGCAAGCTTCTGCGCGAGCTGCATTATCTGTTCCTGGTAGACGATGATGCCGTAAGTGTTGTTGAGGATCTCCTTCATCTCCGGCACGAGATAACGCACGCTCTTCTTCCCGTGATGCCTTTGAATAAACTCATCGACCATCCCGCCATCCAGCGGTCCGGGCCGATAAAGAGCATTCAGCGCGGCGAGATCTTCGAGGCCTTTCGGTTTCAGCTTCCGGCAGATCTCCTGCATGCCTGAAGACTCAAACTGGAAGACCGCTTCAGTCCTCCCTTCAGCAAATACAGCAAGCGCTTTAGCGTCGTTAAGCGCTATATCCGCCCACTTAATCTCCTGCCCAAGCAGCTGTTTAATGCTGATTAAGCAGTCATTTATAACAGTTAAAGCGGTAAGCGCTAAAAAATCCATCTTAAGCATGCCGGTTTTTTCAAGGTCCGACATGACGTACTGCGTCGTGAGTTCTTCCTTTCCGGAGACGGCGACCGGGATCAATTCCTGAAGCGGCAGCGGCGAGATAACCACTCCCGCCGCGTGAACCGAAGAGTGGCGCGCGCAGCCTTCGAGCCGCTGGGCGATCTCAAGTATCTCTTTAACTTGAGGGTTCGTTTCCATCTCACGTCTTAGTTCAGGTACTTGTTCAAGTGCCTGGCTGAGGCTGACGTTGCGCCCACGCACCGGCGGCGGGATGAGCTTGGCGATTTTCTCGACCTCGGCGTAAGGCACCTCGAGCGCCCGGCCGACGTCCTTGATGGCCGCCTTCGAAGCGAGGGTTCCAAAGGTGATGATCTGGCAAACGGAGTCGCGGCCGTACAAGCCGGCGACGTGATTGATGACGTCGCCTCGGCCACGAACGCAGAAGTCGATATCGATGTCAGGCAGCGACACGCGGCCAGGGTTCAGAAAGCGCTCGAACAGCAGGTCGTACTGGAGCGGATCGATGTCGGTGATGTCGAGACAGTAGGCGACGAGCGAACCGGCCGCCGAGCCTCTTCCCGGCCCGACCGGAATCGAGTGTTCCTTGGCGTAGCGAACGAAGTCCCAGACGATGAGGAAGTAGCCGGCGAAACCCATCTGCTTGATCATCTGGATCTCGCTCGACAGACGCGTTTGATAATCCGTCATCGGCTGCTTCAACTCACCTCGCGCCGCGAGCGTGTCCCAAACCTGCTGGCGCCGCCGTTCAAAGCCCTCGCGAACGACCTTCTCGAAGTAGTCGTCAGCCGACAGACCTTCTTCCGACTGCGGGATCGGATACTGAGGCAGGTAATTGACGTTCTCAGGGAGTTTCAGATCGCAGCGTTCGGCGATATCGACCGTGCGCGTGAGCGCCTCGGGCAGTTCGTCGCCGAAGATGCGCCACATCTCTTCCGGCGAACGGACATAGAAGTTTGGACTCGCATAGCGCAGGCGATTCGTATCGTTGACAGTCTTTCCCGATCCGATGCAGAGAAGAACGTCGTGAGCGCGTGCATCCTCCGGCATCAGATAGTGCGAGTCGTTGGTCGCCACGAGCGGCACGCCCGTGCGTTTTGAAAGATCGACGAGCGATTTCCTGATGCGCTTCTGCGCGTCGAGACCGTGCTCCTGGATTTCGAGGAAGTAGTTCCCTTTCCCGAGGATCTCTTCAAACTCGATCGCCGCCTTCGCTGCTTCATCACACTTGTCCTGGGCCAGCATCGCCGATGGCACGCCTGACATGCACGCCGACAAAGCAATCAATCCTTTACTGTGCTCGGCGAGCAGTTCTTTGTCGATGCGCGGCTTGTAGTAGAAGCCTTCGGTGTAGGCTTTCGAAGTCAGACGCACGAGGTTCTGATAACCCTCGTAGTTCTGCGCCAGCAGGATCAGGTGAAAGTTTGCTTTCTCGCCGGGCGCACTCGCGGCTTTTTCTTTGCGGCTGCCGCGCGTGATGTAAGTCTCGCAGCCGATGATGGGCTTCACGCCCTGATATCTTCATCGCGTTGTAGAAAGAGATCGCGCCGAAGATGTTTCCATGATCGGTCATGGCACACGCCGGCATTTCCAATTCTTCAACTCGATTTGAAAGGGGTTTGATTTGAATGGCGCCGTCAAGAAGACTGTAATCAGTATGAAGATGGAGGTGTACGAATTGGCGGTCCTGCATATTTTCCTATTAAGAACTTCGTGCTTTGTGCTTTGTGCTTTGTGCAAAGTTCAAAGAACAAAGCTCAAAGCGCTACTATTCCCATTCAATGGTTGATGGTGGTTTAGAACTGATATCGTAAACAACTCGATTGATTCCACGTATCTCGGAAACGATGCGCGCTGAAACTCGCGCCAGCAGATCGTGAGGCAGCCGGGCCCAGTCGGCCGTCATTCCGTCGACACTCGTGACTGCGCGAATCGCAATCACGCGTTCATATGTTCGCTCGTCGCCCATCACGCCGACAGTCGATACGGGCAGCAACACCGGAAAAGCCTGCCAGACCGAGTTGTACAACTCCGCGAGCCGCAACTCTTCGTCGAGAATTCGATCGGCAGCCTGCACCAGACGGATCTTCTCTTCCGTAACGTCTCCGATAATGCGCACAGCCAGGCCTGGACCGGGAAACGGATGCCGTCCGAGAATCTCTTCCGGCACGCCCAGTTCTCTTCCGATCAGTCGCACCTCATCTTTGAACAACTCGCGCAACGGTTCGATCAGTTTCAGATTCATCTTCTCCGGCAGGCCGCCGACGTTGTGATGACTCTTGATCACCGCCGATGGACCACGCACCGAGACCGATTCGATAACGTCAGGATAGAGCGTTCCCTGAACGAGATAACCGACGTCGCCGAGCTTTCGCGCTTCTTCCTCGAAGACGTCGATAAAAACTTTGCCGATGCGTTTGCGCTTCTCCTCGGGATCGGTAACGCCTGCGAGGGCTTGCAGAAACAGATCACCGGCGCGAACTCCCGCGATGATTCAACTTCATGCTTTGCCGCAGCAGCGCAAGTGTTGACTCAAACTCGCCTTCACGCAAGCAAACCGTTATCGACAAAGATACAAGTCTGTCGATCGCCCACGGCACGGTGTACAAGCGCGGCAGCAACTGTCGAATCCACGCCACCGGACAAACCTGAAACGACGCGTCCTTCGTCGCCGAGCTGACGACGAATCCGCTCGACCTGTTCCTCGATAACTGCTTCCGGCGACCAGTCACCGCGACAGCCGCAAACGGAAAAAAGAAAGTTGCGCAGCACTTGCGCGCCGAGCGGCGTGTGCGCAACTTCGGGATGAAACTGCACGCCATAAATGCCGCGCGCCTGATCTTCCATCGCGTTCAGAGCATCGTCGGTAAGCGCCGTCACTTGAAAACCCGGCGGTACTTCAGTGACGTGATCGCCATGGCTCATCCAAACGTCCAGTTCGGGCGGCAGACCCTGAAACAAACGACTCGTCACATCAAGGATCTTCAGTCGCGCATAGCCAAACTCCCGATTGGGTGACGCGGCCACCGCTCCGCCGAGCTCGCGCGCAAAAACCTGAAAGCCGTAACAGATGCCCAGCGTCGGACAATCTACCGATTCGAGTAAGCTGGGATCCGGCTTGGGCGCTGCTGCATCGTAGACGGATGACGGACCGCCCGAGAAGATCAATCCTCTCGGCGATTTGGAATTTATGGCTTCGATAGATGAGTTAAAGGGAAGGATTTCGCAGTAAACGCCCGCTTCTCTGACACGACGTGCGATGAGCTGCGTGTACTGCGATCCGAAGTCAAGTATTATTACGGTTTCATGCTGTGGGGCGTTGTTCATTATTAAATTGACGAGAGTTGCAGATTATACTTTCGCGATGAGAGAACGCAAAGAAGTGTCACGCAAAGGCGCAAAGACGCAACGAAAAGCACTAAGTATTTTAAGCGCCATCGTTATTTTTGCGAGTTTCTGTCTCGCAAACGCTAACGGCGAGGTGGAATTGTCGCAACCGCTTACCGTCCGCTGGCGTTACGAATCCTCCGTCACACTAAATTTAACGCCCGCTTTCGATACCGAACGGATCTATCTGCCGCTTGCCGGCGGCACGATCGTCGCACTGAAAGCAAAAGACGGCCAGCTCTACTGGCGTTCCGACATGGGTGGTGAACTCTCGGCTTCACCAGTCGCCGATGAGCATGCGATCTACGTTGCGTCAGAGACTGTCGGACAACCAAACGCATCAGCAGGCGCTCTGCGCGCCCTCGGCCGCGAAGGCGGAGTGACTCAATGGATGACGCCGCTTGTTAGACCACTGCGCGGAGCACTCGCAATCAGCGGCGGAAAATTGTTCGCCGGCGGCAGCGACGGCCGCGCCTATGCTTTCGATAAACGGACCGGCGGCGTGTTGTGGTCCATACCCTTTACGTCACCGTTCAACGGGCAGCCCGTGCTAAGCGGAGGAAAAGTTTACTTTGGCAGCGAGGATGGAACCCTGCTCGCTCTCGAGGAAGCGACCGGACGCGTGCTTTGGCGACACCGAACTAAAGGAGCGGTGCGCGGACCGGTAGCCGTAGCGGGCGACAGCGTATTTTTTGGTTCCGGAGACGGGTATGTCTACGCGGTCAGCACCGACAAAGGTCGTCTGAAATGGCGCAAGCGAACGGGCGCTGGTGTTGAGGCTGTTGTACTCGCAGGCGACGCGCTCCTCGCAGCCTCTCTGGACAATTTCGCTTACTTGTTGAATCTGAACGGCTCGCAGCTTTGGAAGAAACAATTGCCTGGGCGTATCTCCGCGCAGCCGTTGACAGTTGCAGAGACGGCTCTTTTCACGCCTCTCTCGAGCTCGGCGGGAGTGGTGCTGGGGCTAAAAGACGGAAAGCAGGTTAATTCACTTCCGACCGGTGAGGAGCTGACGAGTTCAGCATCGCCCATCATCGTAGGCGACGCGGTTATTCTCACAACTGAACACGGGCTGCTTGCATTTGCGCGACCGGCCGACTCGACCAAGCCTCATCCTTAACCTCCCGACGACCGACTCACGGGTTTAGCTTCAATCTTGGCCTCGGTCGAGTCACCACGCCGCCAGAAAATTCCCGCGAGCCTCGAGAGCAAGCCATACAAAATGTAAGTGACCACGATCGCCAGCAGCACGTATTGCGAGTAAAGAAAGATCAGCATGCCGACGCACAACGCGAGAATGATCGTTCGCATACTGCGACTGCGCGTCCCGACTGTCTTGAAGCTCGAGAAACGCCACGTGCTGACCATCAGCAAACTCAGGAATCCGACCAGGACCATCAACAGGCCCGAGTAGATCCTCGCTCTGTCCGGTCCGAAGTAAATGAGCGGCGCCGGTGAGAAATGGACGAGTGCGGCAATTAAGCCGCCCGCAACCGGAATCGGTAAACCGACAAAACTCTTCTTGTCGACTTTCACAGTGCCTTCGGCGAGGATGCGCGGCCGCGAAGCCTGCACGTTGAAACGCGCGAGACGAAATGCGCCGCAGATGAGGTACATGAAAGAAAGAAACCAGGCGAAACGATGAAGATCACTTCCCTCACTGAGCGTGGCTCCATAGCCCCAGACGTAAGCCAGCACTGCCGGCGCGAGACCAAAAGTAACTACGTCGGCAATGGAATCGAGTTGAACGCCGATCTCGGTGGTAGTTTTTGTGAGTCGCGCGATGCGGCCGTCAAGCATGTCAAACAACAACGCCCAACCGATCGCAATCGCGGCGCTATCGAAATGCGACGCCGCCGCCGCAAGATCCGGCGTGGGATTGCCGAGAATTTGAAAACCGCGCAGCGACGCCATGACGGAGAAGAAACCCATTCCGATGTTAGCGGCAGTGAATGCGGAGGGTATGAGATAAATTCCTTTACGTACGCCTCTTCGCGGCGGATTCGGGCGTTCGTCTAATTCATCTGTCATGAGATTCTCCCAATGACTGTAATCCCCCCGCGTACTCGATCGCCTTCCTTCACTGTCACTTGCACATTCGCCGGAAGCAGCACGTCAGTCCGCGAACTGAACTTGATCATTCCGAAGCGCTCTCCCAACCTGAGGCTGTCGCCTTTAGCTTTCCAGCAAACTATTCGCCTGGCAAGTATTCCCGCGATCTGTTTACAAACAACTGTGATCTTCTCACCCTCGATCGTCAAGGCATTCTGTTCGTTTACGAGACTGGCGCGTTCATCCGTGGCGATAAGAAACTTTCCGGGCGAATAAAGGACGTCGACGATCTTGCCGGGAATCGGCGAGCGATTGATGTGAACGTCGAACGGCGATAAAAAAATACTGATCACCGTCGGCGCGTTTGCGCCGGGCGTTTCTATTCTCGTGATTTTTCCATCGGCGGGCGCGACAACCACATCCGGATCGGAAGGCGGCACGCGCTTCGGATCGCGAAAGAAAAACACCATGAACAACGCGACGACAAACAGGAGCGCAGCCACATACCAGAATCCCAGGACCGCCGCGGCCACTCCGAGCAGCACCGGTACAACTATATAAGGAATGCTCTCCTTCACTATTCCCAAAACGAAACGGTCCTCTTTTGTAGTCTGTGCGTGTTTGTTCTATGCAACCATCAGCGACCCGATACGTTAGAAGGGGACGCGCAACTCTGGTTCCACGTCCCCTTCAATTCTTTTAGCTCGGAGAAACTGGCAAACAGTTTCAGTGACTCATGCTCTGAGCTTTCTGGTATTGCATCATCATCGAATACATCTGATCTTTTAGTGCCAACTTCTTCTTCTTGAGCGTAATTTCCTCCAACTGTTCTTCGTCACTCGGATAGGAAAGAGCTGATAATTCACTAAGGCGTTCTTCGTATTTATGATGTTCCCTGGCTAACTCGCGGAATTCAGGGTCTCGGTTTATCAACTCTTCTTTCAAACTATCCGTGGTTGCGATGTCCATGTTCGTGCATGTCTCCTTTCAGACGATAGGAAGTGGCAGGATGATGTTCGGAGGTCGTGGCCTGGTCCTCCATCGGATTGTGTCGCACGGGAAAAATGGTAGCCCAACAACTTACCCAAATCAAGCGGGTAATTTACCCCAGCACCAGGCTCATAACCACGGCGTCTTCCAACGGCTCGGAGTAATAATTGGCCCGTCGTGCAATCGCCTTGAAGCCGCTCTTTTCATAAAGTGCCTGTGCTGCGTGATTTGCACTGCGAACTTCAAGAAAAGCCGCGGTAGCTTTCCGGCGTCTCGCCTCGCCAATCACTCGGTTAAGGAGTTGTGCGCCGATGCCGCGGCGTCTGTATTCCGCCCTGACCGCGACGTTATTTATGTGCAGTTCGCCGGCCGTCTCCCGGGCGACGATGTAACCGGCGACTGGACCGGATCCAATAATGGACGACCGACAGGCTCTCGCTACGAGCATAAGATCGCGATTCGCGCCCTGTAATTCGGCGTAGTAGGCCGCCCAACCCCAGCGGCTGAGCCCGGATTGTTCCTCTATCTCGACCACTTCAAGCAGATCGTGCTCCGACATGCGGAGGATCATGATTTCAGTGTCGGGCGCCTTTCTTTGTTCCGCCATGCCTAATTAACCTTCAACTCAGCATCCGATGGCCGCACGTAGATCGCCCGCAGCGCGTCGGGTTGTTCCAGTTTCTGCTCGCGAAATTTCGCGAGCGCCAGCTTTGAAACGTAACTGGCCAGATTCGAATCTCGCGGCGCAACCGGGGCTGCACCTATCAGCGCCTGGTTAGCAATTGCTCCTTCGCCGGCCCAGAGAACACTCTCGAGCGCTCCATACTTCTCAATTAATTTTTGCGGAGAAATGTGCGCTGCGTCATCCAATGCTGTCACGACACCTTCGCTAGTTACAGAAAAAAGTTGCGCAAACACTTCGCCCCGTCCGGCGGGTAGCAATGCTACCGTTCGCGGCGACGGACCGGCGGCGAGTGCGATTGCCGCAAGCGTGTGGACACCGGCACACGGCCGGTTGAGCGTTGCCGCAAGTGCCTTCACTGTGGCGATACCAATCCGAAGACCGGTAAAACTTCCCGGCCCCGCCGCAACAGCGAAGACGTCGATCTCCGATAATTCAATCCGAGCGTCTCCGAGAAGTTTGTCGACGTCTTTCAGGAGGGTGTTTGAATGCGACACTCCGGAATCACCGGCATGGGCCGCCACGATTTCCTCGCCACGCGAGAGGGCGATACTTCCCGCAAGCGTTGCTGTTTCAACGCTGAGGATCAATGGTTCTGTTTCAGAGCCGTTAGACATCTACTCAGGAGTTTGCTCGATGTGGAACTCGTCCAGCCACAACACGCCAAAGATCGGACACGGCGCGGGCTCGCAGTTGTTTCTCTGCAATCGTATGACAGCGGCTTGCGAAGTTGCCAGTGCGGTAAAGTCAATGCGGAGTGTCTGCCAGGAGTCCGCCGCGGAAATGTTATCCGACTTCGCTAACAACTCACCGTTCGTAGCGTCGTTTACGGTGATGAATGGTGGGCCGCCTGTGACGAGGTCTTTTGTTTTGACTGAAAAAGACAGGCGATAACTTTTTCCGGGCTCGACGATCAAGGTTTGAGAAAGGAGGGGATTTCCGGGCGTCCAGTTGCCGCCCAGGTTGATTTGCAGACTCTTCGACCCGGCGAATTTCTCTGACACGTCGATCGCCAACTGATTCTGAGTTCGCTCCGGCGAAAGCATCCATCCGAAACCAGTGTTATTGAGAACGAGCGGCTCTTCGAATCCGCCGTTGAAGAGTGCCCACGCCGGATGTTCAGTCGCAATTGTAAATGCATCGCGAAACGCTTTCGCCATGAACAACTCGCGCACGAGTTCGTTGCGTTGTTCAGCGTTCAGCGGTGTAGCGAGAGCGCCGATTTGATCCGCGCCGTCTTTTGCTTTGCCTTTACCGGCGAGGAATCGAATGAAGGCGACTCGTTCACTGTCATTCGCGATCGCGATCAATTGCGCGGCTGTTTTTGCGTCTCCGCGTGAAACGCCCCACGCCAGATCGATAAGGTTGAGGAGATATGTTTTATTCGCCACAGCGGCTTTTCGCAGCTCGACAAAAGCCTCTTCGGATCTTCCCATTCGCAACAGCAGGTTGCCGCGTTGCCAGTGCGTGTGCGCGTAGAAAGGCGCCCAACGCACCGCCTGATCGAAGGCAGCAAGCGCGCCTTGTGAATCGTTTGCTTCTTCACGCGTGCTTCCGAGTTCCAGCCAGAGGTAGTCGTCACGATACCGCAGGCTCAAGGCTGACTCGAGCGACCTGGCGGCTTCGGCGGGCCTACGGAGTCGATTGAGTGTGGTCGCGCGAGCACGGTGCACTTCCGGATCGGATGGACTCAAGCGAACAGCTTCATCAGCAGCGGGAATTGAATTCGCGATGACTGCGTATCTCGCCAGCAGTCGAGAGAAACCAACTCGCGCCGCGGCTTGCATAAGAAACAAACAGACCACGATTGCCAGAACGGCTACAGGGATACGCATTTCATTTGTGATTTATGTGCTTCTTTGTGGCTAAAACAACTGAGGGGCGGTCACGAGAAGTGCCGCCCCTGCAAAGTAAACTAACTGTGGCCGGGATTAAGGATTTGAGCCGCTGGGATTGTCCTGGAAGAACAGTGGTGTTAGAGCTGCCGCGCCCGCGCCACCTAGAATCGCGATGGTTGCGGCTTTTCCAAGTCCGAAGAGTCCACCGCCGCCGTCCGGCGGGACTGCGGGAGCAGTTTGCGGAGAACAATTATTCAGCACACCACCAGCCGACGGATCAGTTTTGCCGACCGAGCCCTGGTCAGTAGTGAGCTCGCCCAGCGCGCCGCTTTTAGCTGTCAGGACCACACAACCGCGCACGACGTTCGCTCGGATATTCCGCTGGTCGTCGAAAGTTAGAACGACTCTGGCGTTTTCACGAATCTCGATCGAACCGTTTGGACCAAGATCCACGGTAGCCGTTTGACCGGCGCCAGTCTCGATCGTTGCGCCTGTAAGAATTGATGCGCCGGTATTCGCACTGAGACCATTGACGGTGACCGGCTGATTGTTACTCGTCGTCAACCTGCCGACGACTTCCTGCACCCTCGCGATCGTGTTGGTGTTGCTGTTGGGCTCAGCGAAGCCGACCTGAAGACCAATCTGGACCACGGATAAAAGTAGTAACGCCGCAATTGCTCTGGGACCATTACGTCGTTTTTGGTTCATCAAAGTTTCCCTTCTTCGAACAGCTAGCCACTTCGCCCGCTTGTTGGGCGTAAGTCTACTGGTGTTACTGATTTAGGTCAACGATTTATTCTAAGCTTGGATAGTACAAGTGCAGGAGAAAGACAAGTCAGGAGATAGAACAACCCAGGAAAAGAAACAACTTCAGGAGAAGAATAGTCAGGAGAAAGAACGAGTTAGGAGAAAGAACAAGTCAGGAAGGGTGGCTTGCCCCCGCTTTCACTTGGAGGCGGGGGCAAGCCACCCTTCCTGACTTGTTCTATCTACTGACATGTTCTTTCTCCTGCCTTGTTCTTTCTCCTACCTTGTTCTTTCTCCTACCTTGTTCTTTCTCCTACCTTGTTCTTTCTATTGACATGTTCTTTCTACTGACTTGTTCTATCTCGTCGAACTTTGTCGTCGCCATCATTATCAGGGTGACGAAAACCGCTGCATTGATCATGATGTGCAACCCGAAATCGACCAGACTGTGCGCCGCCACACCCGCGAGTCCGAGCAACGCTCCACATCGCACCGCTCGCTTGAATCCCTGATCGATCGCAAGGTTCTCCCTGATTCGGAGCGCAACCATCAGGATAAACCAGACACCGATCGCAAAACCGATCAACCCCGCGCTCGATAGTAATTCGAGATAATCGTTGTGCGCTTCCTGCGGCGTCATCACACCCGACGCATCGTGATAAGCCGTGATACCTATCCAATATCCACCCAGCCCGACTCCAAGGATCGGATGCGCAGCAAACATCTTCAAACTCGCGCGCCAGATCTCGTTGCGGCTCGCGCCGTGTGTTTGAAGAATCAACGTTGAATTCGTTGCTCGCACCCTCAAAATTACTCGCCAGACGATCGCCGCCGACCCAGAACGTTCCCACCAACACACCCGCAAGCAGTACGACAACCAGGGCCGCTTTCACCGCGACCGATCTCGCTGCGCTACGCGAACGGAAGCTGAGCAACAGCAAGTGCTGCAACGACGATCTGAGTCAGCATCGCCAGGATCCCGCCGCGCGAATTTGCCAGCACCAGTCCGGTCCAGATCGGCAACAGCAACGCGACATAGATCATGACGCGATCTCTTCTCGACGCCACCGGCGAGCACGATTCCGAGTCCGAGCCCAAACGCCATCTCCATCAGATAAGCAAAATGATTTTTGTTGACGAACTGTCCATAACCCTGGTTTTGTTTCAGCAACGGAAGCACGAAACCCAGGCTCTTGTTGTGTCGTTTGCCGGAGTATTCCAAAGACTGCGCTTGCCACCGCGACCACGAGCACGTGTAGACCAACACACGGACGCGCTTCTCAGTGCTGGCATAACGATAAAGCAACGCGAGAAAAACCGTCAGCGCCAGCAACTGAAGGGCGAAGAAACGAGTTTGAAATGGATCGGCGCTGATCGCATTCCAAAGCGACAGATTCGGCAGAGCAGGCTCGCGCCGGGACTGATCGGGAGTGTTTGAACAAATGCGAGCGCTGCGAGTGCCAGCATCGGCAGCAGGATCGATTTTCCCGCGATTCGATGCGAGCCGCTCAAGAGACTTTCAATGATCGCGAGAATGCAAATCGCAAAGACGGCACAAACAAAAGCCGCCTTCCACCACGGCTCGACAGTGCCGTAAGGAATGGCGGCTATGACGATCAGCGCGACAAGAGCACCAAAAATCGCTTTGCTTAGGATAGAAATCAACCTCGCAAAGCCGCAAAGGCGCAAAGCGCTACCGCGTTTCCAGGAGCTTTTCTTTGCGCCTTTGCGCCTTTGCGAGGAAAACTTCTCTTCGTTCAGAGACGTCTACTTGCATTTGAATCAGCCCGGCATCTCGTGCAGCTGTAAGAATTCTCGCAGCAGCATCCGTAAACTCACGCCGAAACAGATCGCTCAAATAGTTTGTATCAACCAGCAGCGGCTCATTCTCGAAACTGCGATAGAAATTCAGCCAGCCCCACTCAACTCCGTCCTTAACCAACGGCAATCGAAAACTCCACTCCGAGCGAACGATACCGTCATCATCACCGTTCGCCGACCACGACCAGAACACACGCCCATTCCGAAACTCCAGCAACTGCTTCGGATGACGTTGCAGACTCGCCTGGTAAGCACGCTCATTCATCTCGGCGCGTCCGGGTTGGCCCACCTGCGCATTCGCAAAACTAAACTCGCCAAAGTCGAGCAAGTGTCGCGTCGCTTCAAACATCTCGTGAAGATCGGACGCTTTCGAGAGTGCCAGCGCCGCGCGTCTGACGCGGATGTTGTTCGCAACTCGCAATCGGCGATCACCTACAGTGCGCTTCACACCTGCTCGCAATTCATCAACTTCGTGATAACGCAGGTGGCCCACCGCGATGATCACGGCCACCGAAATCACAAACAACATGAATCCCGTGAGCTTCGATCCAGTCGCGGGAAATATCAGCGCCGCCAGACCAAACAGCGCGCAAACGCCATAAAGCACGAGCGCCGCTCGTCTCTGCGACCAGCCACGCGCGAGCAGCATGTGATGTATGTGTTCGTTGTCGCCCTGAAACACCGGCTTGCGACTCAGCAGACGCCGGCCCATCGTCATCGCCGTATCAACCACCGGGAAACCAAACGCCAGAATCGGCACGACGATCGCAACCGCCGTCGTCGCTTTTTGCGTTCCCAACACAGACAACGCCGCCAGCAGAAATCCGGTGAACAGTGCTCCGGAATCTCCGAGAAAGATCGATGCTGGATTGAAGTTGTAACGAAGAAATCCCGCGAGCGCACCGCACAGCACAAGCGACACGACGATCATCAACGTTCGTTCCTGCGAGATCGAAACGCCGAGAATGACGAGCGATGAGAAGAGCGCGGCGCCGGATGCAAGACCGTCCAGTCCATCGATCAGATTGAATGCGTTAGTGATGCCAACAAGCCACACGACTGTGATGACGAACGACACCAGCGGCGGCAACTGCACCGAGCCGAAGAGCGGGATGGAGAGCGCATCGATGCGGCCGCCCATCGCGTAGAACAGAGTGGCGATAAGTCCGAGTCCGACAAACTTCACGATCGCGTTTGTGCCACGCAAGTCATCGTATCCACCCAGCAGCAACACGAGCGTTGCCGGCACGAGTAACGTCAGAAACTCCGGCTTCAGACCACTCAACGTTTGCGTAAGCAGGTTGTCGACAAACGGCAGCAGCGAGAGTGCGGCCAGACACGAGATGATAAAGCGCGAATCCGCCGAGGCGAGGAATAGCGGTGCGATGAATGCGCCGGCCGTCAGCAGGCACGTCGAGCAACTTGTATCGTTGACAGAGCCGACGGATAAGCGGGGTCGTAACCAGCGAGGCGATGGTCGCGATTGAGAAGAGCGCGAAGTAGGTTTTCAAAGTGAGTTATCTCCTGAGGCGACAGGATTACAGATTTTTCATGAGTTAACATGAACTTCGTCCTGTAATCCTGAAAAATCCTGAACATCCTGTTGCGCTTCGATGAAGTCGATTAACTGTGGCAACAGACGTCTGCTTTGAGAAAGATGCAGTCACCTGCTGCCGCGTCGGTTGAGTTGTCGTTGCTTCAAGAATTGCTTTCGTCACGACCTTCAACATCTCCATGATGCGTAAGAAAAAACTTGCCTTGCTGCTGCGACGCGATGTCGGTGACGTGACTGGGCTGTGGTCCAATGTATAGAACCGGCGCGCCGACCGACATGATGTTGTAGACCTTGCATGGGTGAACAATGCCGACAAACTCTTCTCCCATTACGACCACATGAAGATCAGCGGCTGATAAAGAACTGGAAAGCTCGTTCAGGGGTTGATAAGGCAAGCACTTCACGTTCTCCAGCCCGTGTCGCGAAGCAAACTCACGCACCTTGAGCTGTTCGCTGCCACCACCAATAAAACAGAAAACGATCTCGGATGGCGTGTTGAGAGCGAGCGCGGCGTCGAGAAGAGTATCGAGCGGGTGACACGGACTATGATTACCCGAATACATCACCACAAACTTGTCGGACAGACCATGCTCGCCCGCGAAACGCTTCCCTTCCCGTTTCTGAATAGACGACTTTGTCGTCGTGCGACCAGGGCGGAACGATGGCGATTCGCGCGGGATCGACGCCCTTCGCGATTACACGTTCCTTCATAAAACGATCGAGCACGATCGTCTGTGCCGCGTGGTGAAAACTGTAGTTCAGCATTCGTTGCAGCAGACGAGTTGTTGGGGAACGTTCGTTTAGCCAGCCGGCGGCGATCGCTTCGTCCGGATTAAGATCCATCACCCAGAAACAAAGACTTCCGCCTTTGAGTTTTACAAACAGCGCCGCGAGAAATGAGATCAGCGGTGGTGACGTGAGGGCAACGACGACGTCGAAACGTCGCAGCGTCAGTAAACGACAGCGCGCAGACGAAGAGAAAACTTCCGAAATTGAAAGCGCGACGCCAGCGGCTGTTTTTCCCGAGCGAGACCGCCGGGATGCGGATGATTTCGATGCCGTTCCATTTTTCGCGACGTGCGAAGCGCATCGTTGGATCGTCATAACCACGATCACTCGCGATCACCGTTACGTCATGTCCGCGTGAGACAAGTGCCGTGGCCAGATCCGTGAGGTGTTGCGCCGTGGAGACCACATCGGGGTAGAAACACTGATTGAGTAAGAGGATGTTCAGAGGGTGCGGTTTGAAAGAAAAAGATTATTTTCCATTTGTCATTTGACATTTTCCATTTGTCATCGGGAAGCGGGGAAACGTGGGAAGCGCGGAAGCGTCTGGCAATGGAAAATGAAAAATGGAAAATGACAAATGGAAAATAATCAGTCTTTGCTGACGCGCTTCCGAAAGTCTTCAACCGTCCGTTTCAAACCCTCACGCAACGATATCGTCGGGGTCCAGCCAAGCAAACTCTGCGCTCTCGCGATATCAGGTTTCCTCTGGCGTGGATCGTCCGCGGGCAACGGCAGGTACGTAAAGCCCGACGACGATCCGCAAGTCTTGATCACTTCTTCCGCCAATTGCTTAATCGTGAACTCACCGGGATTTCCGAGGTTCACGGGGTCGTGAAAATCCGCCACATTCATCAGCCGAATAAGTCCTTCAATCAAATCGTCAACATAACAAAACGAACGCGTCTGCTGGCCTTCGCCATAAAGCGTCAACGGCTCGCCTCGCAACGCCTGCACGATGAAGTTTGACACCACTCGCCCATCGTCCTCCAGCATGCGTGGTCCATACGTGTTGAAGATCCGCGCGATACGTATGTCGACATTGTTTTGGCGGTGATAGTCCGTCATGAGGGTCTCGGCCAGACGTTTTCCCTCGTCGTAACACGACCGCAAGCCGATGGGATTCGACGTTGCCCCAGTAATCTTCCTTTTGCGGATGCATCACTGGATCGCCATAGACCTCGGACGTCGACGCCTGCAGGATCCGCGCACGCACGCGCTTGGCAAGACCGAGCATGTTGATAGCACCCATGACAGACGTCTTGACGGTCTTCACGGGGTTGTATTGATAGTGAACCGGCGACGCCGGACAAGCAAGGTTGTAGATCTGGTCCACCTCGAGGAGTATCGGCTCAGTCACGTCATGACGCAGCAACTCGAAGCGCGGATTGTCGAGTAAATGAAAAATGTTCTCACGCCTGCCGGTGAAGAAATTGTCGAGGCAGAGCACTTCGTTGCCTTCGCTGAGCAGCCGTTCGCAAAGATGCGAGCCGATGAATCCGGCGCCGCCGGTGACTAGAATTCTCATTATCGATCCCCCTGATTGGCCACAACGAAGCTAAACTCTTACATGATTATCTGTGCTCTTTGTGGCGACTGACCGCGTGATTTCCCAGATACAGCACATCCATCTTCGTCTTCCGGAAACAGTCAATCGCTTCCTGCGGCGTGCAAACTACCGGCTCGTTCTCGTTGAACGACGTATTAAGAATCACCGGCACGCCAGTTTGCTCCGCGAAATCTGAAATCAACTGATAATAACGCTCATTGACTTCGCGCGAGACTGTTTGCAGACGTCCGGAGCCGTCGACGTGGGTAACTGCCGGAATCTCTTTCCGTCGCTCTTCCCTGATCTGATAGACCATCAACATCGTCGGCGACGGATGCGTCTGTTCAAAATAGTCGCCGACCCGTTCTTCGAGTATCGACGGCGCAAACGGCCGAAACGGTTCACGCTTCTTGATTCGCTCGTTGAGCATGTCTTTCATTTCGGCACGTCGTGGATCGACGACAATCGAACGATTGCCAAGCGCGCGTGGTCCAAACTCCATTCGTCCCTGAAACCAACCGACTACCAGGCCCGCGGCAATGTCCGCGGCCGCACGCCTGGTCACTTCCTCATCCGTGTAATACTCCGAACTCAAACCACTCTGTTCGAGCGCCGCGCGAATCTGATCGCTGGAGAATTCCGGACCAGTATAAGCGCCCGCCATCACTTCACCACGCTCGCCGTGGAGAATGCCGTTGTAGATTTGATAACAGACACCCAGCGCGGTACCACTATCTCCCGCCGCGGGTTGAATGAAAAGCCGCTTGAACGGCGTGTGCAGAAGGATCTTTCCGTTCATCACCGAGTTGTACGCGACGCCGCCCGCCAGACCCAAATCAGTCAGACCCGTTTGCTTGTGCAGGTGATTAAGAACATGAAAGCCGACTTCCTCCAGACGAAGCTGAAGACTCGCGGCGATATCGCGCTCGCGATCGGTGAGACTTGCGCCATGCACGCGCGGTGGTCCAAAGACACGCGCAAACTCGTCTGAATACACGCGGCCAATCACCGGCGAGCCCTGATCCCAGGTCATCTCGACTCCTTCCGCGTGGTGGCGAAAATAGTCGAGATTCAAACGAAACAGTCCGTTTTCTTCCGTGCGGATGATCTCGCGAAACTCTTCAATGAATCGCGGCCGGCCGTATGGCGCAAGCCCCATCACCTTGCCCTCGTCGCCGTAATGCGGAAAGCCGAGAAACTGCGTGGTGGCGGTGTAAACGATTCCGGTTGAGTGCGGGTATTCGACCTGGCCCAACACTTCGATCGAGTTGTTTTCCCCTGCGGCCCACATCGTCGAGATGAAGTCTCCAAATCCATCGATCGACAGGAGGGCCGCACGCTCAAAAGGTGAGACAAAGAAACAGCTTGCGAGATGCGCGCGATGATGTTCGATGTTGTGAAATCGCGCGCGCAGTTGTTTTTTAGAAACACCGAATACACGCGCGAGGTCGTCTTTGAGATCGCGCACCTTACCCGCATTGCCGAGTCGATCTTTGATCTGTTGAAAGATGCCTTCGGATGATCCTTTGCTCGCCACACGCGTGGCTGCAAACAGGATCTTTTTGTGCAGGTGCGCCGAAGGATCGCGCGAGATACCCACGTGGTCCACGTCTTCGAGACCAATTCCCGCAGCGTCGAGACAATAGCGAATCGCGTGCGCCGGAAAACCCGCGGAGTGCTTAAAGCGATTGAAGCGTTCCTCTTCAGCGGCAGCGATCAGGCGGCCGTCTTTGATAATCGCCGCCGCGGCGTCGCCGTGATATGCGTTGATACCGAGAATGTGCATCAGTGTAATCTCTGGCTCAGCATCAACTCGGCCATCGTTCTTTGGAAGGCATAGTAAAACCCGGCCCAACCATCGAGAATTCCGCCGCGCACGATCAGGCAGTAGACGAGCATCACGGGTGGAACCACAAACCGCCAGCGTCGCATTCGATCCGCGAGGTTCAGTTCAGCCGGATTTGCGGCCCGGAGTTTTTGTGCTTCGAGTTCGGTGTAACGCGCCTGCGATGCGAGCCAGCGTTTTAGCGACTTGCGATCGTCGTGCAGCATCGGTGATTTGAGATTTTCGATCACTCCTTCGAGTGCGACTCTCTGCGTGTGTCCGTCCTGAACGTACGACGCTGCTTCACGCCGGTATAGAACCGTCACCGGCGGATAGATGCCGCTGCGAAGTTCTTTTCCCTTGATGCAGTAGACGAAGCTTGCACGATAGCCGGCGGTCTGAGCGGCAGGTCGCAGAGTCGTGAGTTCCCTACCCAGGTCTTTGGAGACAACGTAATCGGCATCGAGCGCAAGCACCCATGAGGTAGAAATTCCCGTTTCTTTGAGACCGAATTCCCACTGATTGCGGTGAGAGTCAAACACTCTCTGAAACACGCGAACTTGAGGAAACGATGCGGCGATTTTTACCGTCTCGTCGTCGCTGAAACTATCCACGACCACGATGTCTTTGGCCCAACTCAAACTTTCCAGGACCCGCGCGATGTTCGGCGCTTCGTTGTAAGTCAGAATTAAGGGTGTGATCAGCTCTAACATTAAATAAAAATCACTCCTCGCAAAGCCGCAAAGGCGCAAAGAAACCCCTTGGAAACGCGGCAGCGCTTCGCGCCTTTGCGCCTTTGCGAGGAGTTCTTATTCTTTGCGCGCGTGGCAGATCATCTCCCGGTAAAGATTGGCCAAATTCTTTGCCGTACTTTCCCACGTATACTTCAGCGATAGCTTCTTACCCGCGCGCCCTCGATTCGCCAGTTCCTTTTCATCTGTAAGCGCCTCGGCGAGCGTCGCCGCTAACGCATTTTTATCAACATCCGCGATCCATCCCGCGTTTGCGGACGTGATCTCGGAAGCCAGATTTACGTGCGGACTCACAAGTACGGGCACCGAGTGTGACAATGCTTCCATCACACACAATCCAAAATTCTCCTGGTGTGAAGGAAGGGCCAGCAACGATGCTCCGTCGAGCAGCGCAGCTTTCTTCTCACCGTCGACCCAGCCGGTAAACACAATTCTCTCGCCACCCGCAGCCGCTTTACTTTTCAACTGCCGTACGTGCTCGTTTGGTCCATCACCTGCAACCACCAGACGCCAATCCGCAAACTCTTCGCGCATTGTGAGAGAAAGAAACGCATCGATTAAAACGTCGAGACCTTTTTTCGGATGAAGACGTGAGAGCACGAGCACATAACGCGCCCCCGCCGGCACCGGCAAGTGATGCGCAAAGTTGCCGGATCTGCCGGAGCCTGTCTCGATGCCAAGCGTGATTACTCGTCCATGATTCAGGCCGAGGAGTCCTTCAGTCGCAAGCTTCTCCGCCTCGGTTGTGTAGTGCACAGCCGCCGCAGCTTGCATCATTCTCTTACCTGACAGCTCCCAGAACACTCGTTTGCGAAAAGATTTTTGTCCCATGCTCCAGGGATCGAGCGTGCCGAGCGGCCTCACAACGTATGGAATTCCGGCCCGGCGACACACGCGCGCGGCCGCTACCGATGAATGATTGAAGACGGCATGAATATGGACCACACCGAAGTCCTGTATGTTCGAACTCAACCAGGAAGCTAACGGGCGTGAGTATTTGAACGACTCACCCAGTTGCGACGAAAAGAACCTCGCCGGCACGCCTTTGTAGTCTGAAGCCTTCGTCGCTTCATCCATGCCCGCGGTCGTGGTGATCAAAAGAACCTCGACGCCCTGCTGCCGAAGGGCACGGCACATCGGAACGATCGCAGTCGCAGGCCCGCCGGAACGCTCAGCCACCGAAGGTATGACATGCAGGACTTTCATCACGCGGCGACGTCGTTGATCTCACACCACTTCGCCAGCACATACAGCGACCACGGACGCGACCAGCCAATCGCGCGTGGCTTTTGCAAAAACCTGTTCCAGACTCTTCGTCACTTCACCCGCATCCAATGCCGCAAGCCGCCGCGCATCTCCTAACACCGCGGAGACTTCCGCTCGCAGACGTCCCTGCAACCACTTCTCAAAAGGCAACGTGAAACCCATCTTCGGGCGCGCCATAAACTCACGCGGCAACAAGTCGCCGACAGCATCCGCCAACAACGGCTTCGGACCATTTTTACGGACCTTCCACTTGCCGGGCAGCGAGAGCACGTAATCGACCAACTTCGCGTCGACGAATGGAACGCGCACCTCGAGGGAGTGGGCCATACTCATCGCGTCAGTGTCGCGGAGCAGAGTGTTGGTCATGTAACCGTTCAGCTCGAGCCGCGAGATTTCATTCACGACATCGCGTTCACGATGGTTGCCGTTCTTTTGCAACGTTGGCCCAGTGTGACGACCTGTCATACGCGCGGCGGAATCGTTGGAAAAGAGTTGTCGCGAGATGCGATAGACGTCCGCCGGTTTGCACGCGCTGTTTGCGAGTTCCCAAAACTTGTGACGTTGAACTGAGCCATTAAGTGCGATGCTGCCAACGCCGGATGCCGCGCGCAAAACACGCTTCGACGTTTGCGACATGCCCGCTAGTTTCATAGCGCGCCTGAAACTGGGATAACCACCGAAGAGCTCGTCGCCTCCGAGGCCTGAAAGTGCCACGGTGATTCCGGCATTCTTCACCGCCTGTGAAACGACGAAAGTGTTGATGCCGTCCATCGTGGGTTGATCGATCGCGGCGATCGCATCGGGCAGGAGTTCAAGCAAACGATCTTCCGTCAGACGTATTTCCGAATGGTCGGTGTTGAATCGTTCCGCCACGGCGCGTGAGAACGGCGCTTCCGTGAATCCCGCTTCGTCAAACACGACGCTGAAAGTCTTTGGCCCTGGACCGCTTCGGCTCATGAGGGCAACGAGGGCACTCGAATCCATCCCGCCGGAAAGAAAGACGCCGAGCGGCACATCGCTGACGAGATGAAGCCGCACCGATTCTTCAAGCTCTTCCCGCAGCCGCGCGACTGCGCAGGTCCGGTCAGCTTCCCCCGTTTCCGCGATCGAACGCGAGCTTGCAAACTCAACATCGTCGAGCTCAATCTGCCCGGCCTCGTTTACTTTGACTCGCAAATAATGACCGGGCAGCAACTGTCTGACGCCGTCGATGATCGTGAGCGGAGATGCGACTGACCCCGTGGCCAGGTAAGAATCAACACCGGCGACGCTGAGCCGTCGTGGGACCGGTCCACTCGCGAGCAACGCACGCAGTTCAGAAGCGAAAACAAAATCGTCTTTGCCGGCGAAGTAGTAGAGCGGTTTGATACCGAGTCGATCACGCGCGAGTACGAGTTCATGTTTTGATTCGTCCCAAATCGCGAGGGCAAACATGCCGCGCATTCTTCGAAACACGTCGAGGCCCCACTTACCGTAGCCGCGCAGAATGACTTCCGTGTCTGTGTTCGACTGCCACGCTTCCGCGTCAATTTCTCGACGCAGATCTCTGTAGTTGTAAGTCTCGCCGTTGTAGGTGATCCGGTTACCGGTTTCCGGATCGTTCATCGGCTGATGTCCGGCTGGTGAGGTGTCAATAACGGCGAGTCGCGTGTTCCCAAGAAAAACTTTGCCGGCGGAAAACTTGCACTCCACGATCCCGTGATCGTCCGGACCACGATGCGCCTGCGCCGCGTTCATTCGCCGGACCGCTTCGATCGTGCCGTTGAAAATGCCGGAGATGCTACACATGCGATAAAAAAGATTCCCCTCGCAAAGGCGCAAAGGCGCAAAGTTAAGACCAGCCAGTGACCGCTTCCTGGGCGTAGCGCACAAAACGCGTCGCTCCATCCTCCAACGTATGTCCGCTCACACTCTCACGCGCACGTTGGCCCAACTCACTCAACTCACTCGGCAAGAGCAAAGCCGCTGCACGCATCGCACGGAAAACAGCGTCTTCGTCACCGGCCGAAATCAGCCAACCGTTCTTCCCTGCTTCCACAAACTCGAGCGCCGCGCCCATGCGATTCGTTGCGATCACCGGAAGACCCGCAGCTAACCCCTCGGGCACGACGAGTCCCCATCCGTCATATCTCGAAGGCACACACAACACGTCCGCGCGCGCATACTCACCCGGCAATTCATTCCAATCCCTGAAACCCGCAAACTCAACACGATCACTTATCGCCCGCAACGTCTGTGACAGCGACTGGCGCAACTCTCCTTCACCGACAATCCGGAGCCGCACGTGCGCTACCTCATTCGCGAGTCGAACAAATGCTCGCGCGAGAAGATCGACACCCTTGCGCGCGATCAGCGAACCCGAAAACAGAAACACGCGCTCCGCTCTCTCTTCAGGCGCGGAACACTTGAAGCGCGCCAGGTCGGAAAAGTAAGGCAAGTTTGCGTAAGCCCTCTGCGAACCAAACTCCCTCCGATAACCGTCGAGCGCAAACTTTCCAATCCCCCAGATCGGAACCGGCGCCGCATGTAATTTCGCAAGCTTCCACTTTCGCAACATACGCCCGGCCCACACCGGCTGACGAAAACCAGGCCGCTCGCCCCAGAAACACCACGGGCGCCCGAGTGTCGCTCGCTCTCCGATCAAACGCTCGGCCTGCGAGTGCATGTAGTAATTGAACACGACGAGATCGGCCTCACGCGCAGACGCCTGGGCCTTAGTCAAACCTTCTCGAGAGGTGTCGAGATCGATCGCCGCATGACGAATTACCGAAGACTTCCAATGCCGTTCGGGATCTCGCCGGCGAAGATAGGCCACCTCGAGGGAACATTTCCCGTGCACTTCGATCTCATTGAACAACTCCACCTGGTACGGCGAAGGAGAATCAGTCAATACAAAGACTTTCACTTCACCCTCGCAGTTCTCAATTTGATAAACAGGTGCGCCAAACCCACCCACGCGAGGACCACGTAACTCACGAGAATTAAGTCGAGGATCGATCGCATACCTGAAAAGAGCGCCATCACGACGATGCTGAAGATCACAAGCGCGCCCTGCGTGGTGCAACGAGCAAGCAGCGCACTCGCCATCGCCGCGACACGTCCATAAAACCAGCCACCGAACGCAATTCCGATAAAGCCGAGCGACATGTACAGCTCGCCGATCACCGAATAAGAAAAAGGAAACGCCCTGGATTCCGAGCGCAGTCGGCAAGTCGAAGCCGGCATCGACAGGTTTATCGGGCCAGAACACGCGCGGCACGGGTCGCACGATCACGTAGATGAGATATTTGTGATAGACAAACGGATACGAGTCGGGAATGAGTTGAATGATCTGGCACAAACGATAGAAGTTGTCGTCGACGCGTAAGTGTTGCTCTTCGAGGATCTGCCTTTTCTCAAAATGCCCGCTGGCGATTTCACCCGTGCCGACGAGAACACTCAAACCGACGTTCCGGTATTCGAGCATCACCTGTAACGCAAGCAAAAGAGCCACGATCGCAAACATGGTGGTGACCAGATGTTTGATCCTCAAGCGGCGCTGGTCCAGGATCCACAAGATCAGGGCCATGCCTACCACCACGCCGACAACTCGACGACTGCCACTCTGCGCGAGAAAAAGCGCGATGACGATCGACATCCCTATGCCGACGATAGTGCGCACATTCCGCACGCCGGCACGCCTGCCGATCACAACCGTGAGAATCGGAAGCAGGTAGCCGAAGTATTGCAGGTGATCGAGAAATGCGTCCCAACCGCCGAGTTGTCCGCGTCCCCATGGGGCCGCCCAACGTTCCTGGCCCAGGTAACGGACCATCTCGAAGACATTGAAGTTACACGGCACCGCGAAGTTCAACATGCCGATGAAGAAACACGCGACGGCGAGTCCGAAATAGGTGTTGATTGAAAACTCCTCGGAGACGGAGTTGATCAAAACCTTCGGAATCTTCCACGGACGACGTATCGCGCCGAGCCATACCGTCACCACAAAGAGACCGATTCCGAGAAACGCGAGACGGATCTGATCAGCAGTGATGCCTTCCATCGTATAGACGCCTTGCAGCAGGTCGAGGAGAAGCCAGTAAATCGGCGCAAGCGAGAGCAGCGATTCACCGCGAAGGAGCGCTTTCGGATGGCGGAAAGCCGACACGATCGGAGCGGTCGCAAGACCTCCGGACATCACGAGCGCCGGGTAAAACAACGCGCCTTCACGCGCCGTATCGTCCGGGGTCAGCAGGATCGACAGAGCCGTGGCGATGCTGGTGCTGAGTATCGCCAGCATCGTCGAACGCATCGTCAGGCTCGGTGTAGCGGAGACGGCGAGCGCAGGTCGATTCCAGGTTAAGGATTGCATCTAGAGACTTGTCAACGAGGAGGCAAGCATCTTCAAACTGAAACGCTCCGCGACTCCTGACTGTGCCGACATCGCGCGAAGCGTCTCGGGCGATCGCAGAAATGAAAGCAACACTTCCGCGATCGCCGGGCCTGAAACGTCTTCGAGAATGGCGCCGTTGACGCCGTTTTCGACGACCTCGCCGCAGTAAGTCGAGGCGACTACCGGAAGCTTCCACGACTGTGCTTCCAACTGCGTGAGTCCAAAACCGTCAGACAGTGTCGGGAGGATAAAAACGTCGGCCTGCTTGTAGTAAGTCGCGACCTCTGAACGCGAAGCTACTCCAAACCATTTCACCCGGGCTTGCTGTTTCAATTCGCGTGGAACACTGAGCTGCATTGGTCCAACAAACCAGAACTCTACATATTCGCTACTCAGCAGTTTGATAGCTTCGAACAACTGTCCCGCTCCCTTGCGCAGGTTTATCTGGCCCAGGAAGAGCACTCTCAGCGGACGCTGCGCCGTAAACGCAGTGGGATAGTGACGTTCGAATGAGCCGGCCTCGGCAGACGCATCGTAAGCGAGCGGCACGAGGTGTATTTTTTCAGGCGAAACACCTTCATTCAGGAGGGCAGTTCGTGACCATGAAGAGTTGACGACGATCTGATCCGCGAGTTCACACTCCGTGCGCCAGCGTTTCCAATACTCGCGCGGCGCAGGTCGCCAGTGGTTCTGTTTCGGCGAAGATTTCTCATGAAGTTCCGCGACGATTCTTTCTTCAGCGGGACCGGGATCGATCTGGCCCAGCACTTTCTTCCAGCCGCGCTCACGTGCAAGCTTGAAGATCCGCTCGGCTGCATAGCTGTAAGCAAAGACCGTGTGCGCACCATTGTTGTTGCCGGTTCTGAGCTGCTCGACAGCGCTTTGCTGAAACCACTCGTTCCTTTCGTTGATCAACTTCCAGCCGTTAGCGCGTGAGGCGTATGCCTTGAGTTCGAAAGTGAGCGCGGCGACATTTGGAGCGCTGACTGGTGCATCCGCGAGGGCGGGATGAAAGCGCCCGCTCAGGCGTTTTCTCCAGGAGTGCAGCAACGTGCCCGGCCGGATCCAAAGATCGGTGAAGAACTCACCCAACGAACCGCTGAGTTGCAGCGCACGTGGAACCGCGTAATGCTCGCGCGCACCGAGTTGGCAGCAGATCCACGTGTGGGGCTTCATCAAAATCTTCCTCGCAAAGGCGCAAAGGCGCAAAGTTTTTGTTTGATTCTTCTTTGCGTCTTTGCGCCTTTGCGCCTTTGCGAGGAAATCTCTCTCATAAACTCACCGAGACCGGACGTCGCCGCAATGCGAGATACGATCGCACAGTGCTCTTGCTCACCGGCAAACGATAACGGTGGTTGGCCCGCAGATGCGCCGGGATCATCGTCACACCCTGCAGGATCCCGCGTCGCCTGCCATGTCTTAGCAACCAGATCAATCGGTTCGCACACTGGCCCACACCCACCGCCCACAGCGAAACCGGATAACGCAGATACGCCAGCAACGCGAGGTTCGCGATGCTGCCGGCCGTGACGCGTGGGTCCGCATGACGTTGCAAGTCAGTGTTGTGAAAGACACGCAACCACGGCGTGTTCAGGATCTTCCCGCCGCGTGCATGAAGTCGAATCGCGAGGTCCACTTCCTCCATTCCATACGCAACGGGCAACGGCACGTAGCCGCCGGCTTCGAGAAACGCCTTGCGATTGAAGATGCAGGCGCCACCGGAAAAATCCGCGGTCCACTGCGCGCTCCGATCGTCTAGGCCGATCGATTCGCCGGCATGATAGAGCGAGGCACAGATTACCGCGGCGTCAGGAAACTTCCCGAAAAGCCGCCGGGCGCGATCGAAGTAGTCCGAATCGATCGGATAAGAGTCGTCGTCAAAACTCGCCACAAACTCACTTCGCGCAGCCTCCAGCAACTTATTGCGCCCGCCTCCCGGACCTATTTGCTCGCGGCTGCGAAGGACGCGAACTGCCGGATACGCACTGCGAATCGCCTGCTCACACGCGACCTGATCGGCGTCGACATGGACCAGCACCTCATCCGGCACCGGCGTGCAGTTATGAATAATTCGAAGAGTAGCGAGGGTCTGCTCGACGCGCTCATAAGCTGTGACAATCGCCGAAATACTCACGATAAAACCAGCCGTTCACGAAGAATTTGCCCCAGCGCGTGTGCGCCCGCGGCGTTCGGATGAAAACTGTCGCGATAAAAAAGATCGCCGTTAGACGGCAGTTTCGACGCCCAATCGAAAAACTCAGCGCCCTCGGCGCGAGCAATCTCTTGAAGCCGTGTATTTACCGATCGGAAATGTTCCGGCGAACTCGGAAAGCGCGCCTGGTCCACCGGCAGCAGTCCCAACACGAGAACACGCGTACCGAGCGCGTGTAGTTGTTTGATCAATTGCGTTAGATAAGTAGCGAGGAGTTCTGCGTCCAGCAAAGGTTTTCCCGGACGCTGCTGCAACAGCTTCAGCCGCACTCTTTGCTTCAGCGCGTCAAGCGAGGTCTGCTTCGCTTTGCGCCACCACGTTGAACTGAAATAACAACGAGGATCCATCGCCGCGTACCCGCGCCACGAGTGGGGCACCCACCACGGCCAGTCGCCATCCATTATCATCGCCGGACGAATAATACTTTCCAGACTTCCCCTGAAGATCACCACCAGTTCCGGCCGGAGAGCAGCGATTAGGGGCAACCATGCGAAGTCGGAATCGATCGTCTGCCCTTCACACGCGAGATTCCACAGCCACACGTCCGAAGCGTGTTTCCGTTCTTCGAGATTCATCAGGCCGGCGACGTTGAATTCGATATCGCGATTGAATGAGGCCATGTCTACGTGACGCAAACGAAACTCGTGAACATTCGTATCGACGCCTGAAGTGCGAAGCTGCTGCACCAGTTCGGTAACGTGACTGATCCGCTTCGATCCGACGCCTTCAGTAAGACTGTCCCCCAGGAACACCCAGTTGCGAGACATGCTCAATTCTTCAGCCGGGCAACAAGGGTTTGGTGATCGCGCCAGAACGGGTACCACGACTTATTTCGTCCCAGCACTTTCCTCGCCGGCTCTAAAAGATGCACGCGCCACCACGCCACCGCGCCGGGACTGGACGGATGTTCGCAACGACTCCAGGCGAGAACTTCAAAGCCGTGCGACTCCAGGAGTTTTCGCAAACCGTGCCGCGAAAACACTGAGATGTGACCGCACCAGCGCAGGTACGACCATTGTGGACCAGCGATTCTCGCCGCATACGAATCAGCGTCGCCGGTCAGCAACAACACCACGCCGCCGGGACGTAGATGCCGTTTGAACAAATCAACAAAATGGTGCGGATCGATTACATGCTCGATCACGTCAAGCGCCGAGATTAGATCGACTTCATACTGCCTCGTCGACGTATCCATGGTTGCGCATTCGACCTCGAGGTTTTTCTTTCTCGCGAGGCTTGCCCCTGACGCACTCGGTTCCAGCCCGTGCTTAGACCATCTGTCAGAGATGGTTGACAGAAATACGCCGTCGCCACACCCAACGTCGAGAATCGTTGTGCCGGAAACATGGGGTTTGACTTGCTGCTCCAGTCTTTCATAGAAGCGCCTGTATCGCGGATCGTTTTCCACCGAATCGAAGTACGAATCGCTCACACGCTCGTACGCTTCGCTCAACACTGCGTCATGTTGCCGCGCATCGTTGGCCCACAAACAACGACATTCCGCACATCTGCGAAGCTCCAATTCGGGTAACTCCCTGCGTAACCCTTCATCCAGGAACGGCTCGTCCAACTCAGCAGTCGAGAGATGCAGGAATGGATTCGTTGCTGTATTGCAAATCCGGCAGTTCATTGCACCTCACGGGGTAGGGTGACAATGTGCTGTAGAGGATTGAGTCCCGGAGGGACCAAATGTTTATAGCTTTCCGCAATCACTGCTTGCGGGCTCCGGAGGAGTCCCATGTTTGACGCGCCACATCGCGCTCCGCTGGAGCGCGTAATCTTGCAATCCCAAGCTATAAACATGTGGCCGCGCTGCGGCCGGCCGGAGTTACGCAACGCTTACCCCACTACGCGAACTCAGCCTGAAAGTTTCTCGAAAGCCGTTCGAGATCAAACTCTTCGACGAGGGCCTTCTTCGCCGCCCCATTACTTTGCACACCGTCTTTGGCCCACGTCTCGACAAATGCATCGAGCGCTTCAGGATTGATACTCGCGAGACGTGGCGTAAGATCGTACCGCTCGGCGACTCGAAATACAGCCGACTTCTCCGGCGCATGAAAAAACACGCTCTTGCCCGACGCCAGGTACTCCGGCAGCTTCGTCGGCAGCGAGTAAAGCGAGATACGAGACGACTTTTCGCAAAAGGCGAGCGGCAGGTAGAGCAGGTCCGCGGCTTTCATCGCATCGAGACATTCTGAATGCGAACGACGCCTCAACCATCTTACGGCGCCCAACGCTGACAACGCCGCCCGATGCTGTTCCGCCACTTCTCCCATGATCGTAAATTCGATCGATTCCCCGCCGCGTTTGTTGTGACGTTCAATTGCCTCCGCGAATGCGAGGACGGCATCGAACCGAAAAACATTTACGTCACCCGCCAGGAAAACCTGCCTCGCCTTCACTTCGTTGCTTGTCCCGTTTGATAACAAATCTTTTCGCACGCCGTTATGCGCCACCAGCCAGCTTTTTCCGAAAGTCTCTTCATAATGCGCAGCCATTTCACGCGACACCGCGAATCGTACATCGGCGCGATCAACCACCTCGGACAGCAAGCGTCGCCGCGAATGCGAAAAAGGAAGTTGGTGACACTCGTGATGTCCCTGCCAGTCGTCCATCACGTAAAGGATCAGTTTCAGTGCCGGATGCTGCTTGTGAAGAGCAAGCGCCGCTGAAAGAATCCACGGACTCACCGGTATGACGAGAATGTTCCTGATTGCATGTCTCTGGACCACGCCGGAGAGAAGCGTCACGCTCGCTCTCGAAGCGCGAAACTGTTGCACCTTGAGAAACGGATAGTATGTAAGCGAGATCCGGTTTGGTATCCAGCCGGGTCTCGAGGGTGAAGGCAGATTCACCGATTGCGCCATCCGTTTGTCGTCAGCCGGTGCGATGTGATCGGGATGCGCGGTCCAGAGTTTTTCAGCCGGAAAACCAGTGAACAGGTTGAATAGCGTTTCGCCAAAGCCACTGGCATAACCAACCGGGTAATCGGCTATAACGAGAGTCGGAGACGCCATTTCAATATGTGAATTATGTGCCTCTTTGTTGCCAATTAACGCACGATAAAAATCCTCGCAAACGTCCCGACCACGCTCTCGGCAGATCAGGCCGAAGCACGCCGTGTCGCAAACTCGCGACTTCACTCAAGAACTGGACGAGGGCCCAGAGTGCTATCTGGCCCAGCGCCGCTGAACGTTTTTTTCGCATCGTCACCGTGAGAATTCCAAAACGCGATCGCATCGAGAGATATTGATGCTGACCCGATTCTTCTCGACCCGCCGGTGATTGATGGTGTACGCATCTCGCGGCCGGCACGTAAAAAACTTTCCAGTTACGACTGAGACGATAACCGAGATCCAGATCCTCACCCGGCGAACTGCCCTTGAAGAAAGATGCAAAGCCTCCGACGGATTCAAACGCCTCACGACGCATCGCGCTCGCGCCGGCGCCGATCCACTCGCACGCGATCGGCTCGCTGGCCGTGGTTGGAAAGCCGTTCGGAAGCACCGCACCCACGAGGCGCCCGGGTTCAAAACCCCGGACTCGTCCATGCAGGAGTATTCGATAAATTCGCCAGAACAACGTCGGCGTCGCCATCGGTTGGTTGATCAACTGGCCCATCGTCGCGCCGACGGTCGGATCATTCCGGATTGGCTTGAAAAGTTCCTCGACCCATTGCGGATCAACCTCCACGTCGTCGTCGATTAAGAGAAGATCGTCGTGTGTTGCGTGTTGGATCGCAAAATTGCGCTGTTGCGCACAGTTTCTTTCCGAATGATGGAAGTAGCGAACGTGCATCCCTGCGACAAGCCAGCGCGGATCGTTTGCAAGCGTCTCTGTCTCCGAATCATCGCCGCAATGGACCACAACTACTTCGGCAACGCGAACTGTTTGTTTCGCAAGACTCTCGAGACAAAGTCTCAGCAGTTCGGGTCTGCCTACGGTGGCGATGATGGCGGAGATGGGTCTGGAGGTTGTGCTCATCCTCGTTTCATCCAAAAACTCGACGAATGATGATTTGGGGAAGCGGCGTTGGGCCAGAGACTCACGGCTTCGTCCGTATGATCGAGACAGATCCAGTGATTCGCCAGCTCGACCGAGAAAGTTTTGTTGAAGGCGAGAAACGCTTCGAGCAGGTATTGCTCGTTCAAGGCAAGACGTCGCTTCAGCAGCCACTCGGCCGGGTAATCGTGCGGAAAGAAAATGTCGTGTACGTGCACCCAGACACCCGGCGCGAGACGAGGAAGAATCTCGAGAAACTCGTAGCAGACGTCGCTGCCAAACTTCACCGTATGGCTCGAGTCGATGAACAGAATGTCGTTTGCCTTGAGTTGATCGAAGAACTCCACGTCGATCTCTTCGACCCGTTTGCGAATGATGTCAATGCCGAGATCTATTCCGGTAAGACGTTCTTCGGGATAAGGCTCGATACACTTCAAACGGCCTTCGCGATTGCGCTCCAGGGCTTTGACCGCGATCGCGGTTGAATAGCCGCCGCCGATCTCGATGATGGTCTGTGGTTTCAGATGGCGAATGAGTGAGTAGTAGACGGCCGCATCGAAGCCGCTGAAATAACCGTTGTCGAAATCGAACGAGGTTTCGAGCAGATCGTCGCGATAGTTTCCCAACTCGTGGACCAGTGCCAGTTGATTGTCCCAGCGGAAATCGATCGCCGGGTAAGTTCGACCGTCGATTGATCTGCTCCGCGGTGATCGACCTGAAGTCGGGGAGAGGCTCGTAGTAGTGAATCGGGCGGATGTGATAGCCCCACTTGTCGGAAACTTCGGGCCGGCTTTGGGCCAGAAACAGCAGGTGCTGCGCGGCCCTGGTTGGAACCGTCTTGAACAATGCGAGCGCCGTGCGATCAAGTAGAGACTTCGTCAAACAGTTATCCCGATGGCGCGATGAAATTCCTGCTGCACGCGCTCGTGCGTGAAGTATTGACGACCGACGTCGAGTGCTCGTTTGCCGAGCGCTGAACGCTTGTCAGAATCATTTGCGAGTTGTGCGATTGTGCTGGCAAGGTGTTGCTCGCTTTCGACCACTTCCGCGACGCCGGGATTCTCCCGCGCCCACGCGACCGCCGAGCAATAAGCTGGACCATAGATCAGCAGCGGCAAGTCCGGTCGCCGTGTAATCAGCCAGTTTGCTCGGGAAAGCCATTTCCATGTTGGCGCGATCCGAGACGTCAAACGACATCGGCACAAACAGCGCGTCGGCTTCGTCGCGCAGGCGGGCCAGCAACTCGGGCGCTGTCAACAACCCGCGAACCTCCGTATTTTGATCGTTCAATCCAACCTGTCCTGCCTCGGCTGAAGTCAATGGTCCAAAAATCAATAATCGTCCACTGACCAAGCGCAACGCATTTTGCAGCGCAAGCAATGCGCGAATGTAGCCGTTTGAGTTGATCGTTCCGGCAAATGCGATCGTAAACGGCTTACTACTTGAACGTGCCGGCGACGCTTCAAAGTCGGGACAATGCGAGGCTCTTGTCGGATAAATCACAGTCGCGGGTTTGCCATAACGCTCCTCGTACGCGCGGCTCATCGAAGGCGATACGCACAAACGCGAGTGTGCCTGCCGGTAGACTCTCGCGAATTCCTCGTCGAGCCAATTGCGAAAGCTCGGCGCCACGTCCGCTACGCGTGGCCAGTCGTCATGGACCATCAGGTGCAACGGAACGTGTTTGTCAGCGGCAATCGCCGCGGCTGCGAGCCATCCAAACCCATGAGCCACTGTCAGAACACTTTGAAAATCAAACCCGTTGACTGACTGCGCGATCTTCGGCGCGAGCCGCGTTCCGGCCCGTGAGTACCAGGCAACGACGTGCGGATGAAATCTCGTGTTCAGCCAGCGCTGCTTTCCGATCGGATACGAGATGTAATTGACTTCAGGCAGCCTCGATCCGGCTGAGACTCCGTGGCGGTCTCCAGAATCGTCAACTTCTCGGCCGGATAGTCGGACAACAACCGGTGCAACAACGCCGACCCGTGATACGACGCTTCAACCGGCACATCTCCAACGTAGAGCAAGCTTTCCTTCTTTATTTTGTGATTTATTTGCCTCTTCGTGGCATCACAAATGGTAAACCGTGCGCATCCAGTCGGCCGTGAGACGCATTCCGTCTTCGAGGCTGTAAGGAGTTTTTGTGGTCCAGGTCGCGCACGGATTTCGACGTATCGACGCGCTTGAGTTTCGTCGTCAGGATCTCGCTGTCCTGATGATGCACGAGTCGCGGATCGGCGCCTGTGACTTTGAGTACCACGTCCGATAGCTGCTCGATCGTGTGCAGATCGGTGCCGCCGACGTTGTAAGTCTCACCGGCGCGAAAGTTGTTCGTGATGTTTGCGACCGTTCGTACTGTATCAGCCAGATAAGTGGAGGTTCGTGAATGCCCGCGAAAGACGGTCCAGGGCAGTCCGTGCAAGGCGCAATACAGAAACCTGCAATTCACGGATCGATACGGACTGTAGTACTCGCCTGGTCCATACGTGTTGAATAACCGCACCACTACGTCTCAGTGCCGTACTGCAACGCCGAGTTTCGGATCTGCATTTCGTTGACCCACTTCGTCATCGCGTAGTCGTTCAACTGTTTGATCTCATACTCATCCATCACGTTCTCGACCATCAGGTCCGGCCAGTCGCCGTAAACTTCCGAGGACGAAAAGTGTATGAGGCGAAACTTGAGCCGCTCCTGCAGACGAATGACGTTTTCGTGCCGATCGCATTCGTGCGCCAGAGTGTTTCGTAGAAGTCTTCACCATTCCAGCGGCCGAATTCGGCGGCGCAGTGATAGACGTAATCAAATGGACCACAACGCTCGAACACGCGTTCCAGTTGGCGAAAATCGCCGACGTCACAACGCGCGTAAAGCGGGACTTCAACGTCCGTGCGCAGGCTGAAACCAATCTCGTCGGGTTGATGTTGCAGGTCACAGGAGACGACGTGATGCCCGCGATTGCGAAGCTCCGCGATCAGGCCGGCGCCGATCGTTCCCAAGCCGCCTGTTACGAGAATGTTCGACATGATTGCAGGATTTTTCGTATTTGCAGATTTCAGAAAACGGTTGATCCAGGCGTTGATGTCGTCGGGTTCGAGGGTTTTGCTGGTTGTCTTTATGCGCCGGTCGAGTGATTTCAGGTTGCCGTTTGGTTTGTTGCAGACGAGACCGGTTTGAGGGTTGTAGACGCGGAATGCGTGTCGTTGGCTGAAACTTTTAGCTGCGTTTCGATATTCGTCGACTTCATAATCGTGAATCACGATCGAGCGGGCGTTGCGGTTGTTTGCCGGCGACCGCGCGAATCGTGCGGGCTCGTTGCGCGCTGGTTTTTGAGTCGTCGATCAGGATCAAATCAAATGCTTCGAGATCGAGTTCGGAAACAGTGTCAGCTATCTCGTCGATCCGTAAATTTCAGATTCCCAACGAACGTCGTCAACTGACTCGCGCAGCGCGTCGGCCCAGGCGGCATCGTTCTCAATTGATTGCAGTCGTTCGAGATCGAGGAAATGCGGAACGGTTGAGAAACGTGAGCGTGCTGTATGGCCGCAACCAAACTCGAGGACGCAGCGGATTTTATGTGTCTTCGCGAGGCCGATCAGAATGGGAACATGTGTGGCATAATCGTTTCGCGCCCTGGGCGTCGAAAAATATTTCCCGCAAAGACGCAAAGGTGCAAAGAACGGCGCAAAGAAAGGCGCCACATATCTTTTAATGCCTAAATCATCTTTGCGTCTTTGCGTCTTTGCGTCTTTGCGAGGAAAATCCAACGCCTGCGCCTTCAGTCCGATATTCCCAAACCAGCCATCCAGCTTTCGTCCGCCATAAACCTCTGTCTCCGCCACTTCAAACTCAAACGTGCGCGGCACGATCTCCACCAGCAATCGCGCCATGTCTTTTAAATGAATCTCTAGCTGGTAAGCGCCCGGCAAAAGCGGCAGCGACTCGATCGTGAAGCCGAGTTCACAAACTTCACCCGCGCGGCAACGAAGCCGTCGTGATGAAGTCTTTGAAATCTAGACCCGTTAGCCGCCGCGAATCCATCGTAAGAATCGAAACGTAAAGTCCCGGATCTTCGATCTCAGTCTTCGGCACAAAGCAGACTTTCACCTGCACCGGATCGAAAGTCTTGATCACCGGCCCCGCAGCCGAACTAATCTCCACCGAGCGCACCGAGAAGTTATTCGTCTCAACCGTCTCTGCAACCGGATTGCGCCGAGTTGATGCGCGAGAGATATCGATCGACGGTCTCATCGATCGCGCCCTGGGCCACCACGGCACCTTTCTCGATGATCAGCGCCTGCTCACACAGACTCCTCACGGCCGACATGTTGTGACTCACAAAAAGAATCGTGCGCCCCTGCGTTCCAATCTCTCGCATCTTCTCAAAACACTTCTTTTGAAACTGCGCATCGCCCACTGCGAGCACTTCGTCAACCAGCAACACCTCCGTCTCCAGATGCGCCGCCACACCAAACGCGAGTCGCACGTACATCCCGCTCGAATAACGCTTCACCGGCGTATCGAGAAACTTTTCGACTTCGGCAAACGCGACTATCTCGTCAAACTTCCGATCGATCTCAGACTTTCGCATCCCGAGGATCGCGCCGTTCAGATAAATATTTCTCTCGCCCGGTGAGTTCGGGATGAAAGCCCGTGCCGACTTCCAACAACGAACCCACGCGCCCGTAAATCTCCGCGTGCCCGCGCGTCGGCGCGGTAATGCGCGAGAGTATTTTGAGCAGGGTGCTCTTGCCCGCGCCGTTCAGACCAATAATGCCGACAACTTCACCGCGTTTGATTTCAAAGGACGCGTTGTCGAGAGCCCAGATGTATCCGTTTCCGTTGTGACCGTTGCTTTTGAAGCGTCGAAAAGGAGCGAGAGCGGTGGTGGAGATCGCATCGCGAAGCGTTCGGTAGCGCTCCGCGGATCCGATCCGGTATTGCTTGCTCAGGTTCTCACAGCGGATGGCGACGTCAGACGGCGTCATATTTCTGGCTGCTGTAATAACTCTGGTAGTAGTAGTAGTCGTGCGACTGGAGATTCACGTTGTTCAGGACCACGCCAAAGATCTTCGCTCCGACGTCGTTCAACAACTGTTTCGACCGGCGCACGATGTGACGCGAACTCTTGCCGCCATGGACCACCAGCAAAACACCGTCAACCATCGATGCTATCAACACACCGTCGGTGAACGAGCTGACAGGCGGCGAGTCGACGACAACGTGCGTGTAGTTTGCCTGTAAGGCCGCAACGAGCCGTCGCATCTGATCCGATCCGAGAAGCTCCGCGGGATTGGGTGGAATCGGACCCGAAGTCAAAACACTTAGACCACTCGCTTCATCGTGCCGGACCATCTCGAGCATGTCGCCTTCGGAAACATCGCTCGAAAGAATTGAGCTGAGTCCCTCCTGCCCGTGCATGCCGAAGATTGACTGCAAGCGCGGCCGGCGCATGTCTGCGTCGATGATGACTACGCTCGCGCCGGTTTGGGCCAGGCTGATTGCAGTGTTGACGGCGGTCGTCGTCTTCCCTTCTCCGGGCAAACTCGAAGTAACCAGGAGCGACTTCGGCGCGCGTCCCGCGGTCGACAGCAACACGGACGTGCGCAGGTGCCGATAAGCTTCAGCGAGCGGCGAACGCCCATCGACGTTCATCAACAGTTCCGTATGGCCGTTGCCGTTTCCGTTTGTTTGCTTCTGCAAAGCCGTCGTCCCCGGAAGAACGCGCCGTCGTGTCGCGCTGCCGACCGAGGGAATAACCGCGAGCGCCGGCAGGTGAAGCATACGCTCGACCTCTTCGGTCGAGTGCACTGTATCGTCGAGATATTCGAAGAAGAGTGCGAGGCCGAGACCCAGCCCGATCGACAGGAAGAAGGCCGCGATGATCGTGCGCGTACGGTTTGGTCCAACTGCGCTATCCGGCGTCAACGCGTAATCGACGATCGAGATGTTGTTTGGTTTACCGGCCAACACCACGTCGTTCTCTTTCGCACCCTGGAGCAGACCGTTGAGCAGCGACTTGTTGGTTTCGATCTCCTGCTGAATGATGCGGTAGTTGATCGCGGCTTCGTTTTGCGAAAGCGTTTGGGCGCGTTGCTGCTCGAACGACTTTGCGCAGCGATCTGCTCGCGCTCGAGTGTTTGTTGGTAGCGTGTGTTCAGGTTTGTCAGGAGGGTCGCCGACTTCCGGCTGCGCAAGTCTTTCAACTGCTTATCGAGTTCGCCAATCTGCTGGTCCACTTCTTTAACTTCGGGCGCTTCTTCGGTCGCATCTACGAGTAGCAGCGCGCGCTTTTGCCGCAGGTCGACCAGCTTTGCTTCGATTTCGTTTGATTGTTTCGCGCCGTCATCAGCAAGCGCACTTGCTGCTTCCGGAGCTTTGCGCGGCGTTGTAGGCAGCCTCAGCCGTTTTCCGATCGTTTTCAGCTTCGAGCAGTTGGCGATTGAGTCCGGCGAGTCGCTCGACAACCGTGTTCTGGTTTGGATCGAGCGAAATGATCTGATTGTTCTTGGCGTAATTGACGAGTCGTTCTTCGGCGGTGCGAATATGTTGCTGGAGCTCGGCGATGCGCTTCTGGAAAAAGTCGCCCGTCGTGCTGTTGGCTTCCGTCCGCTTCTCCAGGTTTGAAAACACGTAAGTCTCGGCAATTGCGTTTACGACTTTTGAAGTCACCTGCGGATCGGTGTGAGTGTATTTAATGTCGATCAGACGTGTCTCTTTGTAGTAGCCGCGTGTTTCTTTCACCGGCTCAACTTTCAGACCGCTGAGGATCGTGTTGACGTAGGGCGCCAGACGTTTTGCTTCGTTCAGATCTTCGCGCGCGGTGGCCTGGGCGACGGTGGTTGTGAGCGGGAGTTGATCCGGCGTTTTCGTTCCCTCGTCGCGTGGCTGGCTTCCGAAACCGGCCATGCGTTTGAGTGTAGCCCACGTTGATTGTCTCTGTGCCGGATTGCCTTTGAAGAAATCGGGATTGTGTTCGAGGTCGAGCGTGCGAACCACGCGTCGCATCAGTCCCGGGCTGACGAGAATCTGGAGCTGCGTGTTGAAGTAAATCGGATCGTCGCTTGGCCCATAGAGCGGGCGCGGATTGTTGACAAGGGAGCCTGCGTCTTCGAGATCGACCTGGACTCGCGCCTGCGCTTCGAAGAAATCAGGCTTACGCGCGACATACACGATAGCCATCATCGTGATGAGCGCGACGATGCCTAAAACCAGCCAGAGACGTTTGCGGATCGCGCGCCAATAGTCGAGCAGATGAGCGTCGTTCTCGGCGTTGGGATCGACACCGTAGTTATACGATGTGCGGCGGCTCGACCGGGCGTTCGAGGGCCTCCAGGCTGGGATCCCGTTTCACAAGATCTTTAGTTGGTTTCATAGTTTCAGATAAATCCGAGCGGACTTATTAAGGCACGACCCTGACCGGCAACTGGCCGACGCCGGGCACGACTCCCTGGATCAAACTGCGCATGAAACTTTTGCCGGCGGAGGCAGGGACATCGATGATGTCGTTTGGCGCGAGTGCGAGATCTTCTGAACTCTTTTTCTCGATCGCGGAGAGATCGACGGTGATCTCTTTTCTTACGGCAGTTCCGGGTTCCTGCCGCAGAACGCGGATCTTGTCTTTACGCGTGTCCTGCTTGAGACCGCCCGCCATCGCAATTGCGCGCGTCAGCGTGATCGGCTCGCGGAGCGAAATCGTGAGCGGCATGAAGACGTTGCCGACAACGTAAACCTGATCCGCTTCGGGCACGGTCACGATGTCGCCCGGCTCGAGATACGGATTCGACTTCGGATCACCTTGCAGCACGTCGCTCAACTTGTAACTGGAGAAAGCTGAGGTGACGTCTGTTTCGTCTGTCTCTTTGCACGGCGAGGATGAGGTTGAGTGGACGATGTTGACTGTCTGGCCGGCCCTTGTCGATGGCCCCTTCGCGTAAGTGAGCAGTTCAAGCAAACGCACACGTCGCTGGAGTTCAAAGCGGCTCTGATCGTTAACGGCGCCGATTACTGCGACCTGGCGCGAGTGATATTCCTTGATGAATACATCCACCTGAAGATTTTTGTAATACTTCGCGTAACGCGCCGCGATCTCTTTCGCGAGCTCGCCTTCGGTCAGACACGCCGCTTTGATCTCCGTCTCGATAAGCGGCATCCGGATCATCCCGTTACCCTCAACACGCACCGCCTCACGCGAGATGTTCGGCCGGTTCAGGATGCGAATATCCAGCACATCAGACGGCCCAATCCTATATCGATCATCCTGCGCCACCACCGGAACTGCCAGCCACAAAAAAGCACAAAAAGCACAGACATGTTTTCAAAATGACTTTGTGATTTTTGTGCCTCTTTGTGGCATTTTGATCTACTTTCCCGAGACGCCGATGCGGCGCGAGAGGAGCGCTTCGCGCATGTGGTTCGGATGTGCCAGATTCAAAACCGTGTTACTCAACAACACCAGTAACTCTTCATGCTCTCGTCGGAACAAGCCGGTCAACGGCTGTTCACCGGTCTTCATCACGATACCTTCCCGCACCCACTGCCAAAACTGCGTCTGTGTTGTCCAGAACTGTTTCCGATCGCGGCAGATCACGAGCGCTGTTTTCTTCTTCTTCTTCTTTTTCTTCATTCAGATACACCTATACCCTTGCGTGTCGTGCCACACACAGAAACCCCGAGGGGAAACCTCTCTTGCGAGGCAGCATCGAGTTGTCAAACCGGCAAAAAACAAAAACCCGCGCCCACTCGCACGCAATTTCTTGCGTAATCGACGGGTGTGTGACTCAGCGCTTCTAGTGGAAGTGAGTGGACGGAGTTGGGTTCTGTCGTGACGTTAGGAAATTCTTTAAGAAACATCAATGTCTCGTTGAATCACTGACGGCGACGCTTGTGTCGGGGCAGCTCCGCGCAATCCAATGGGACCCGAATTGAAATGCATCGAGAGACTAATTAGATCGATTGCAGGTGTCAAGCATGTTGCTCAGAAAAAACTGATCCTCATGAGACTTGATCGACCATTTCACACCAGAGATGTCCAATCGTGATGTGAGCTTCCTGAACTCGAGACGTCCGAGTCGAAGGCACGGCGACCGAAATGTCGCACAGCGAGCGTAGAGGATCCGCTGTTGCGCCCGTCAGCGCGATCGTCTTGCAGCCCGATTCCCTCGCCTGCTCCGCCGCGCGTAAAACGTTTTTTGATTTTCCACTCGTACTGATCGCGACGAGGACGTCGCCCGCCTGCGCCAACCCGAGGACCTGTCGCGCAAAAACCTGTTCATATCCGAGATCATTGCTGACCGCGGTCAACGCGGATGTGTCTGTCGTAAGCGCTATCGCCGGCCACGAACGTCTCTGCTTTTCGTAACAGCCGACCAGTTCCGCCGCGATGTGCTGCGCGTCCGCGGCGCTGCCGCCATTGCCGCAAAGCAAAATCTTTCGGCCGCTCGCGAGGGCTTCACAGATAAGCTGGCCCGAGCGTTCGATATCGGGGAGCGCTGAATCGACTAACTTTTGAATTGTTTCCAGGTGCTCTTGCAGCGACTTGGTCAGAGATTCCACGCGGGCAACTTACCACAAATTAACGCTTATTCACACCTCATCTGTTGGCGCGCTTTGCACAAAAAATCATGTTAATCCTGATAATCATGTAATCCTGTGAAACGACTTTCCCAATACCAAAGCGGCGCTAGGCCGCCGCACTCCAGGGCGGCGTCCAATCTTGTGTTGGCGTTTTTTGATTTACTGTTTATGATGCAGCGCCGTTAACCCAGACTCACGATATGAATCAATTAAATTCAACGCCGATGCTGCGGCAGTATCAGGAACTGAAGCAGCAGCATCCCGGGACTCTCCTGCTTTTTCGTCTCGGCGATTTCTACGAACTCTTTTTTGACGACGCCGTCACCGGCGCACGCGAACTCCAAATCACACTCACCGCGCGCCACAAGGAGAGCGGCAATCCGATTCCGATGTGTGGCGTGCCGCATCATTCCGCCGCGAACTACATCGCGAAGCTGGTGCGCAAAGGATATCGCGTCGCAATCTGCGAACAGACCGAAGAGGCCGGCAAGACGAAGAAACTCGTGCGGCGTGAGGTCGTCCGCATCGTTACACCCGGAACGCCGATCGATCCGCAGTTGCTCGATGCCCGCGAACCCGTTTTTCTCGCCGCTGTTTGCACGGCAGGCGAAACGATCGGGGCCGCGTTTCTCGACGTTTCCACCGGGGAGTTTCGGGTGACACAGGAGACCGGGCGCGATTCGTGGACGCGAATTCGCGCGGCACTCGAATCGTACGCGCCGCGAGAACTGCTGTTTCCCGCGTCGCTCGGCGCGCTCATCAAAAGCAGTCTTTCGGGAAAAGTGCAAACAGCGCCTTTGCCGCTTCAGCAGAACGGCTCAAACGAAGAGAGCACGACTGCAAATGAATACGGATTTGCCGCAACTCTAACCGCGCTCGACGATTGGCAGTGGCAAAAAGACGATTGCGCGACGTTGCTGCTCGATCACTTCAAAGTGCGCACTCTCGACGGTTATGGGTTGAGCCGGAAAGACGAAGCGATTCGCGCGGCGGGCGCGTGTTTACGCTACGCGCGCGACACACAACGCGCCGCCGCGGAACACATCTCGGATCTCGTCTACTTCGAACCGCAGGATCACCTCGTGCTCGACAGCGTGACCGTGCGTAATCTCGAGCTGGTCGAATCACTCGCGGGCGGAAGCGGACGCTCGTTGTTGCAAGTGATCGACGAGACGGTTACGGGAATGGGCAGTCGTCTGCTTCGTTCATGGTTGCTGCGCCCTTGTGTTAAGCGTGGTGAAGTCGAGGCTCGACTCGCCGCGGTCCACGATCTGTTCGCGTCGCATGTGCGTCGCGACAAGCTGCGCACGCTGCTGAAGGAAGTCTCCGATCTGGAGCGACTCGTCGGGCGAATCAGCCTCGGTTCCGCCACGCCGCGCGATCTCGTGGCGATACTGCGTTCGCTTGATCAGGTTCCCGCCATTCGCGAGGTGCTGCAAGGCCTCGACGCTTCGCTGATCGAAGTGCTCGTCGAAAATACCGACGAACTCCCGGACGTGCGTGCACTCATCGGAGGCGCAATCAACGACGACCCACCCGTCAAACTCACCGACGGCGACACGATTCGAGAAGGTTATTCAGCGGAACTCGACGAGTTGCGATCGACCAGCCGCAACGCCAAGCAAATTATCGCCACACTCGAAGCCACGGAACGCGGACGTAGTGGAATCAACAACCTGCGCATCCGTTTCAATGGCGTTTTTGGATACTTCATCGAAGTCTCCAAGGCAAACGCCGCGCGTGTTCCCCTCGAATACGAGCGTCGCCAGACACTTGCGAATGCCGAACGCTTCACTACACCCGAGTTGCGTGATTGGGAAAAGAAAGTCCTCGGCGCTGAAGAACGAATCATTCAACTGGAGACAGAACTCTTCACTGACGTTTGCCGGCAAATCGCCGCGCAGACCAAACGCATTCAGATGACGGCGCGAGCGCTTGCCGCGCTCGACGTGCTCGCTTCGTCCGCGGAAACGTCCGCGCGCCGTCGTTATACAAGACCTGTGCTTCACGATGGCGATGAACTCGAGATCATCCAGGGACGTCATCCCGTCATCGAGGCATTCATGGACGAGCCGTTCGTTCCGAACAGCATCTATCTCAACAACTCAACCGATCGCCTGCTGATCATCACCGGCCCGAACATGGGCGGCAAAAGCACGGTGCTGCGACAAACCGCGATCATCTCAATCCTTGCGCAAACCGGATGCTTTGTTCCGGCTGAACGCGCGCGTCTGCCCCTCCTCGATCGCATTTGGACCAGGGTGGGCGCGTCCGACGATCTGACGCGTGGTCGTTCAACGTTCATGGTCGAGATGACCGAGACTGCCGCGATCCTGCACAGCGCGACGCCGCGTTCCCTCGTGCTGCTCGACGAGATTGGGCGCGGCACGGCAACGTTCGATGGACTGTCCATCGCGTGGGCGGTGGCCGAGTATCTGCACAACTCGCCGGACCACGCTGCAAAGACACTCTTTGCGACTCACTATCATGAATTGACGGAACTCGCCGAGCGACTTCCCGGCGCGCAGAACTACCAGATCACTGCGACCGAACGTGAGGGCGAGGTAGTGTTTCTGCACCGGCTCGAACGCGGGCGTGCGTCGAAGTCGTATGGCATCGAGGTCGCGCGACTGGCGGGTTTGCCTCCGGTGGTAATCGCGAACGCGCGTGAAGTCCTGGCGCGGCTCGAACGTTACGAGTTGGACGTGTTTGGGGATAAAGAGGTGAAGAGTGCGATTGAGAGAGCAGCCCGCCGGAAGGCTTTGGCGCAAGTCTCACTCTTCGATACATGATTACAGGAGTTTACTTGGACAGGAATTCAGGATTTTCAAGATTAACAAGAATCATGTAAATCTTGAAAATCCTGAAATCCTGTCTAAACGATCTGTCTAAAGGTCTATCTCAAGGGTCGATCTCAAGGCCTATCTTTAACTCTAAACCAATCACCCTTCCCATCATTTGTCCGCAGCATCCGTAAAATCTCATCATAGTTAAACGGCCGCGCCCCGCGTCGCCCAAACACCGAAACCTGGTTCCCACTCTCATCCACCGCTCGATCTCGATCCAACGGCTTTGAAATCCCCCACGCCTCGCCTTTCGTTTTGAACGTCGCAATCAACACCGGCCGCGGCCGCGGACTAAACCCGGCATACTCCGGCATCGTCTCCGGCGACGTCAGTTGCAAAACACGCATCCCGTTCTTTCCATCCGCGACATACGCAAACAGACTCGCATTCGTCATCGCCACCTTCACCTGGTGCACGTCGTTGAGCTTGCCTTCGGCGTTGTACATCTGATCGAGCCGCGGCCGCTCCGGCTGCTCGACGTCGACAATCGCGATTCCATCTTTGCCGTTGGCGACGTAAGCATAAGTTCGCGCCACGTAAACGTCGTGCGCGTGCGCGAGTGGAACAAAAGGCAACAACGCGCGCCTGTTCCGGCACGGTCACGTCGACGACTTTCAAACCTTCCTCATCCGCCACAAACGCATATCGAAACTGAATCGCGACACTGCGCGGATGCTTGAGACTGATGCGATTCACAATCCGCGGACGAAGGGGATCGTCGATACTGACGATCGCAAGCCCCTGCGCAGTCGTGATGTAAGCGTAGTTGCCGGCGATCGTGATGTTGTTAGCATCGTTTAGCGCGCCATCAGGATTGAAGGTGAGCGCGCGCTTTAAGTAGTTGTTCAGCGGATCGCCGTCGAGCAGCGTCGCGGCATTCACCAGAATCAGGCCTTCGTACTTATCGACAACGTAAAGATACGAGTAAAGCGGATGAATCGGCTGCTCTTCGTTTACTGCCATCCTGCTGCGCGCGGGATCGACCGCGAGCGTCGTCGGCGCCGCAACCGCGGTCGCATACTTTGTCTTCACCCAAAATTTCTGCCCAAAACGAGAGACGGGTGCAGTAACAATTCGTTCTGAAAATCCTTTTTGATCGATTTGGGCCACGTCATAAACACGCAAACCGCCTTCACCCGCCGCGGCATACGCGTACTCACCACGCAATTGCACTTGCAGCACGCGTGGATTCCCCAAGTGCTCATAAAAAGTCTTCAACTCGCCTCCACCACGAACAAAGCGATCGTAGTTTGCAGGATAAGCAATCTTCTGGAGCGAACTTCCGAATACCGCCTGTGGTTCCGTGTGTTCAGTCGCCACGACGACGTCAAGCGAGTGTCCGGCGGCGATATAAACGTAACGTCCCATGAAGTTGACGAAGTTTGTGCCCTGCAATAACAGTTGGGCCAGCCACGCATTGTTGTCGTTGTTCGCGGACACGTGACAATCGCTGCATCCTTTTGTCTCTTTCGAACGCACTGTGTGCGGCACGTGCGTGTTGAAAGCCTGGCCCGCAAAACCTTCGGCGGAAGTTGTTTGCTGCTGCGAATAGATCCACTCGCGATTCTGATTTTGCGAGCTCACCAGGACCGCCGACGACGAACGCACGGGCGCGACGCGCTTTCCGGTCACCGTCCCGTCACGGCCAAGCATAAAAATGTCGTCGCGCAACACCTGAAAGTTGTACTGCGTAAAGTTGCGCGTTTTGCTGCCTTCATTGTGACGATTCGGCATCTTGCGATTCGCCTGCATCGACAGGTGACAACCAAAACAGCCCGTCACCCATGAAGAGTGACACGCAACACACGTCATATCGCTGTCGCGGTGGGCCAGTTCATTGCCATCCCCGGGAACCTTGCCCCACGTCGTGTTGTCTTTGCGGATCGTCTTCGCATACTGCGATTGCTCGTTGAAGTCGCGGCTGCCCGGCGTCACCGTTTCGACCGTTTGCGGCACACGCCACCAGCGTCCCGGAACGACCATCGAGTTCTGCACGATGTCGCCGATTTTCAAATCGACGTCCAGGCCCTTTTCGTCTTTCCGTTTTCGATCGCGAGTAACTCTCTGGAAAAGCGGAATGCGCGCGCCTTCCGCATCGCGCCCGCGCAGACGCGTCAGATCCTGTCCGGCTAATGGTTGGTTCTGCGATTTGCGACGCTCTGCAACGGTGCCGGTAGCGAGAGCCGCAGCCGGACCAGAGGTAAACAACGACGCCTTTTGCCTGATGGTCCCATGACAATCTTCGCACGCGATCTCGATCGCGGCGCGTGGCTCGTTGTAGAGATTGCCGTCGCCATGTGAATCCTGGCGGAAATGGCAATCGACGCAGTGCATCCCTCTTTCGAGGTGAATGTCGTTTAGATGAACGGCCTTGCTGAACTTCTGCGGATCGTCAGGCGAGACAATGTTTCCTTCGGCGTCGAGCAGGTTCCCCTTGCGATCGCGTTTGAAGACCTTGCGAAACAACCAGCCGTGTCCGTGCGAATCGGCAAACTGCGTGTTCCGCAGCAACGCATTGAACGCAGCCGTTCCCGTGTCTTTCAAAAACTCAAGGTCGGACCACAAGCCCCGCAGGCTGGCGCCTTCCGGATTGCGATCGAGCTTCTCCTGCTCTTCGTCCTGACTCGGATCGTGCTGCTTCGCCGGATACAGCTTCGTGCCGTCGCTTTCGTTGTCCCACCAGGTGAGTCCCTGGTAACTGGCAACCATGTTTGTTCCCGGGTGCATGTGACAGACCATGCATTGCGACGTGGGAATTTGACTGGTGAACTGATGCTTGATGGGATGGCCCGATTCGTTTTTGGGAATACTCGTATCCGCCGTCTGCGAACGTCCGAGGTTTCCCGCCTGGCTGTAAGAAGCCGAGTGAATCGGATCGCGATCGTTTGCATAGATGACATGACACGCGGAACAACCCGAGGAGCGATAGTCGCCGGGATGATCGTTGGTGCCGAGAAAGTTCAGCGTCGGATCGAGGAGTCTCGTTTTCTGTATGCCGAGAAAAACCGGATCGGTGCGTTGCGCAGTGCCGAGTCCGCGGGCGCTGAGTCCCTTGTCAGGTTTACCCGGATCTTCTTCCTTGTCAGGCAAACCAACTTCCAGCCGCCTCCTGCCGCCGCGCTCAAACACGCGCAGGACATTTCCCGGCTGCGAGATTTCCCAACGCGGGATCGGATTGAGCAAGCTCAGGAAACCCTTGGTGCGGCGCTCTTCTTCCGTGCTGTTTTGCAAAAGCGTCTGCGGCGCGCCTGATTCGCTGTAGCTTTCGCCGAAGCGTGCGTCCTTCAAATGAAAACTACCGTTGTTGTAAAGCGCGGCGCCCCAGAGCATCGCGCCGTGCGTCATCATGCTGCGCGCAACGTTCTTCGACTCAACATCGTGACAGGCAGAGCCCGCGCACGTCTTTCCGGCGACACGCAGATCACCGGGATTTATAAAACGCACAAACTCCCAACTCTCGCGCGCCAGCAACGTATTTGATCTCTCCGGGTTCGCGCCGGTGTACTTCCCTTCGCGACGCCACTCCCGCGGAAACTCCGGCTGCACGTGAGCCTCGTCCTTGATCTTCGAAACCGGGTTGCCGCCGTGACACGCGGTACAACTCAACCCCACCGCATCCTTGCCGTCTTTGAGTTTCTCGAGCGTCTCGGTAGTGCCGTACTTATGCATCGGCTCGATCAAGGCGTGACACGAAACACATCCTTCAAGTTTCGGCGCCGGCGTCTGATTCGACGCAGCCGAAGGCCATGCCACGATCATGATCGCAACCGCCAGAAGCAAAACAGCTATACCTGTATAAATCCGTGTCATGTGGGGCTAAAACACCAGCTTCATCTGCGCGAACAACGAATACAACGCCTTCTTTGGATTGATCACGTTTGGCTGGCAGAAGTCTTCGACGCCGGGCGGACAGTTACGTGACACGTCGGTAAATATATCTCGGAAGCCACGCCCCGTTTGCAACGCAGACGCGCCAAACGTGAAGGTGAAGTTATTGATCAGAAACGGCCGGTACGCCACGCCTAAACTGTAATCAAAGCCGATATCGTGACGGATGCGATTCTGAAACAACACCAACTCGAGCGGCTCGGTCCGATGAAATCTCAGGTAGCTGACGTTGGCGACAGCTTTCACGCGCTGAGTCAGTTCGACGTCTACGCCGCCGTTGTAAATAAAGATGCCCGGATTGACAAAGTTTGCCTGACCCTGAATTTTGCTGCTGCGCAAACTCGGCAACAAGCTGTTCGGTTGGACCAGGCCAACACCGGTCTGTGTCAGTCGAATTCCGTTTCTTACCCAGAATGAAAACTGACCGCCCACGAAATTCGGATCGTCGAAGATCGCGTCAAAGCCCGACGCACGTTCGTCCGTGGGATTAGCATCGCCCTGCGCCCAGAAGAACGATCCCTTAAAACGAAGATAATCGCGATCTACCGAGGCTTCGACGGCGGCCATGTTTGCTCGCACATCCACTCTTCGCCCCGCGATGGGATTTCGCTCATCGTGACCAAATGCAAAATAGTAAGAGTTCGAAAGATTCAGCCGGCCGAGATGCCCGTCGCCGCTGATGCCGAGATAGCCGACTTTGATCGCGTGTGGACGGACGTCGCCGATGGGCGCGGGCCGGACCAGGAACCCGTTGCGATCGAATTTCAAACTTCGCCGGTCGTCGTTGTAGTGAAAACTTCCCTGGACCGTGTAGCCCTTGCGAATGAAGTCCTGTCGAAAAATATTTGCGATGTAAACGTTTTGGTGACGCGTGTCGAAGCGATTCAAACCGCTGTTCGTGTCTTTCTCGAGCATCGAAAAGTAGGTAGCATTGAATTGATAACGGTTGTTATCAAACGCGCCAAACACGCGTGCGCCGAGGTTGTTGTCGGAGAAGATGAAACCGCGAAAGTCGGAAACAAACGGCTGGATTCCGGCACGCACGGAAACGAAGTCGTAGTTTGCGTTTATATCGGCGAGCTTTACTTCGCCAAACGCTTCCTCGAACGAAGCATGCCAGTCAGTACGATTCGTGCCCCGCCGCACATCGATATTCACCACGCCATTCTCACGGGCGTTTAAATAATTCGGAACGCTGAACGTCGGCGAAAACTTGATGGCCCAATCGCGAGGTTTGAAGGTAGTGTCGCCATGAAAAAGTTCAAAACTGAACTGGATTGTTTCCGCGGCGCCAAATTGCTCCGGACGCCCAAAGAACTCGGCGCTCCCCGGATCGACGCTATTGGCTCCCGAAGGCGTGGGCGCGCGTCGCTGCTCCACGTTTGTGGAGCTAACGGCCGTGAGGATCATAAACAGCTCGTCGCCCTTGATTGGATAATCGCCCTTCAGAACGTTCTGGTTGTAAGGATCCCACCAGCGACCCTTTTTGAATGGTATGTCGCGGCCACGCGCGCCACGATCGCCGTAGCGATCGTATTCCGGAAAAGTGATGCGCCAGCGATCGGGAGTTTCGCGACGCTGTGTATCGCCGGCTTGAGGCTGGGCGACCTCGATATCAATGACAGTCTCTTTACTAGACTCGACTATGACGTTCTCGAGCGTATCGCCGCGTACGATCGCGAAGTCGCCGTAATTTTTGTCTTTGTCGAATTGAGCGATGTTTGGCTGGTCCAGGTTGAGGCGATAGGCGCCCCCCGGAAGCTGGACCGAGTAAGTGCCGTCAGCGCTACTGCGAACACGCCTGGTCCGCCTGGTAACCTGGTTAGTAACGACAACAATGGCGCCCGGAACGGGTGCTCCTGAAGACGCACGGATCGTACCCTTGAGACGGCCTGCTCCCTGACCGAAGACAGTTAGACCACTCGCCATAACCAGCAACACCAGCGCTGTTGTTTGGACCGAGTGACGAATCACGTTCGTTGCGTTGTAACATACGAGTCGTGCGTAGTCTATAAATTTGGAGTGCGGCGGCTTGACGCCGCTTTACTGATTTCGACATCGGCGACAAAGCGGCGTCAAGCCGCCGCACTCCAAAGAGTCGCTTTGTGATACATTGAGCGACATGCGGCTCGTCGTATTCGCGCTCGCGTTTCTCCTTTTCGCGCTCGGTCCAACACAAACGACGCGACCTATCCTGATCAGTCACGCCGATTCAACGCGGGCCATCTCCTTTGAGTCAGTCACACGTCAACGCGAGCCATTCACTACCACCGTCGCCGTCAGGTTTGGTCCAGACTCAGCTACACGCATCATGCTGTTTGCGATGAACCTGCAATTACAGCCGGGCGAAACCGCGAGCGACGTAACCGCGAATGCCGAAGATGCGCATCGCACGATCTACCCGTTGGCAATCGAACACATAGGAATTGTTCCGGATCAGCCCTGGGCTTCGTCGCTGGTGGTTCGTCTGCCGGCGAACTTGCCGCAGATCGGCGACGTGCTCGTGCGGATCAAGTATCACGGCGTGGAGAGTAATCGGGTCCGCGTCGGCATCGGTCATGTCGGCGATGGACCACCTGACGACGGCAACGCGGTCCCGACACCGGGCCTCATTGGTCCCGGTCCCCCGATCGGAATCACCGCGACAAACCTCAACCCGGCCGACGTGCAGACGATTCTGCAACAGGCCGCTTCTGCGGCAAATACGCTTGGAAAAGCCGTAAATATCATCCTCACCGACCGCGAAGGAAACGTCCTCGGTTTCTTTCCGATGATGGGCGCGCCTGTGTCTACAACCGTTCGCAGCGTTGGCAGATCAGATCAGGGTCTGGAGGGCGCAGTGGTGACTGCCCGCGATGCCGCGATCGCAAAAGCGTCGACGGCCGCGTTTTTCAGCACGACCGGGAACGCGTTCACGACACGGACCGCGGGTTTTATTATTCAGGAACACTTTCCACCGGGCATCGACTTCCGTTCCGGTGGTCCACTCTACGGCGTTCAGTTTTCTTCTCTGCCTTGCAGTGACATCAAAACGCCTTCGGCACGGCTTGGGCTGTCAGCCGACCCCGGGGGCTTGCCGATCTACAAAAATGGTCTGCCCGCGGGCGGCATCGGCATCGAAGGTGACGGTCTCTACACAGTCGATCGCGATCCACGTGACGACGATCAGAGTTTCGAGGAACTCATCGCGGCGTCAGGCATCCGCGGGTTTGAAGCACCGCCATTGATTCGCGGCGACAACATTCTCGTGGATGGCATCAGGTTGCCGTTCTCGAACGTAGCGAATCCACCGGCGACGACGACGAGTGCGAGCATCGCAGGCGCGGTGATCTCTTTTCCGTCGCCCGATTCTGAGTTTGTTCCGCAAGTAGTGGGCGGGATTTCGGGCGAAGTCAGTCCGCGTTTCTTTCCTTTCGTCGCGGGCACAGCTGGGCTCAAACGCGCTGACGGCGGCCGAGGTAAACACAATAATCTCGCGCGCGGCGCAGCAATCAAATATTACGCGTGCCGCGATCAGGCAACCGCTCGGCAGCAACGCACGGGTCACGATCGCCGTGGTAGATACCGCGGGTGTAGTGCTGGGAGTCTTCCGGCAGCAGGACGCTCCCGTTTTTGGTTTTGACGTTGCGGTCCAGAAAGCCAGGACAGCGGCTTTCTTCTCCGGAGCAAACGCCGCCAACTCATTGCGAGCCGCGGGTTTTGGATCGTATGTCGATCGGGCCCTGGCGGATGGACTCCGTTTTGACGGCGCCTTTGCATTCAGCGATCGGGCCACCGGTTTTCTTCACCGTCCATTTTTCCCCGATGGAATAAACGACACCGCGGCTGGTCCATTCAGCACCGCGCTCGCGGACTGGAGCCCCTTCAACGTTGGGTTGCAGCTCGATCTGATTAAGACAAATTTTCTTGCGTCTTTGAGTGGACCACCGGTAGCGTGTACGTCGATTCCGTCGCTGCCCAACGGAATTCAGATCTTCCCGGGCAGCGTGCCACTTTACAAAAACGGCGTTCTCGTGGGCGCGATCGGAATTAGTGGCGACGGAGTGGACCAGGACGATCTTATTGCCGCCGCCGGCGCAAACGGTTTTTCACCGCCGGTGGGAATCAGATCCGATCAGATTTTTGTGCGTGGCGTGCGACTGCCGTTTCTGAAGTTTCCGCGAAGTTCAAACTTGTGAGATGCGTATAAGGTACCAAATACCAGTTTTCTTCGTCTTTTTAGCTGCGGTTGTGCTGGCGCAGACTCAGCCGCCCAACACCGGCGTGCTTCGCTTGCGTGTGCGTGTCAAAGCCGACGACACGTCTCCAATGCGCGGGCTGGCGCGCAAACGCTTCTTTCTGGTCTCCGGTACGCTCGAACAAAACCGATCGCTTATCGAAGCAATCGCACGCCAACCGCTCGTGACGAGAGATTGTTACTACACGAAACTTGGGGCGAGCGCCGCGTTGATCGGCTGGTTGAAAGAGGGCGACTGTGAATCCGTCTATTGCCGCGGTGTCGAAAAAGATTTCGTCACTGGTCCAAAAGCAGTGCCTGAGTTCGCGACTGCGTTCACAGCGAGCCGGAAAGAGTTTGGCAACAACGAAACTGCGCTCCACTGGGTGACTGATAGTATGACTCCGGAGCTGCGTGACGGTTTTTACAGAGACCGGCAAAACGTCGTGAATTCGCTCGTACAACACGCGCAGGGATTGCCGGCAACTATTCAATCCGTCATGACGGATCGCAACGGCACGGCATTCTTTACCGACCTGGCCCCGGGAACTTATGTCCTGTCAAACTTTGTACCCACTGAACTGCGCCAGACTCTCGTGTCATGGAATTGCGAAGTGCAGGTAAAGACTGACGACGTGGCTGCCGAAACGCCCTATCTCGTTTCGAACCGGAAGGAAAAAAACGTGAAGTGTGTAGGAATCGAGAAGCCAATTCCCGTTTGCTCCACAAATTGACACGGGTGATTTTCATCATCTGTGCATGCACGTGCGTCGCCGTATCTGTACACGGACAAAGACGCGCGGCAATCGACTATTCGAAGTTTTCCCACGCCACGGAAAAGCACCAGGGCGCTTGCGGCAACTGTCACAAGATACCTTCCAAAGACTGGACCAGGGCTTCAGCGTATCCGGACATCGTCGATTATCCGAGCCACAACGCCTGTGTTAGTTGTCATCGCTCCCAATTCTTCAGAGGCCCACGGCCGCCAATCTGTTCTGTTTGTCACTCGAAGACTTCGCCTCGTGATGAGGTGCGATTCGCGTTTCGGAATCCGGCAACAAAACTACAGTTCACGATCGAGTTTCCACATGACAAGCATCAGGACGTGATCGCGTTGCTGCGCCGGCCGGGAAAAGCATTTGCGCACGCGCCGGTACAGAATTACTACAACTGCACCATCTGTCACGCGTCACGCACAGAGACGTTCAAGGCAGCGCCAACCGATCATGCGTCATGTTTCAACTGTCACTGGAAGTCGCAACAGCCGGTGGCAGCTAACTGCAACGGTTGTCATAAGCCCGCGACTACTCCATTCGTGTTGACCGGCGCGCCGCCGAGAATCTCTTCGAAGTTCATGCACGAAGCGGGCGGCGAGAAAAAGAATCACGTACTTGAGTGTACGCGTTGTCATATCAACATTACGAAAGCAGCGTCGCTGCGGGGTCTGAAGCCCGATGTGCCGATAACAGCGTGCACGGAATGTCATAACAAAGATGGGCTGCGGCAGGATCTGAATAAGGAGTTGGCGTCCATCGATAAGAATCGGGCGTTTGCTTGCGAGTATTGCCACGCTGCGAATGTCGGGACTCTCGATCCGCCTTCCAGTCACTACCTGATCGCGGGACGCCCGCCGCTCAAACGCAAGGACGTCAAATGAGTTTCCTAGCTAAGACGCAAAGGCGCAAAGTAATGCGTTGGCCCCAAAACTTTTCTTTGCGCCTTTGCGCTGTGGCGAGGAACTCCCTTTTAGCTCTCTTCCTTTTTACTCCGGTCGTCGCGCAGGGCCCACAACTCGACTACTCAAAGTTTATTCACACGAGCCAGCGCCACAGTTCGCTGGCCTGCAACTCATGTCACGAACGAAGAGACAATGTCCGCGACCCCGCGGTTTCCGGGCCACAAAGCATGCACCGCCTGTCATCGTGGCCAGTTCACCACGCCCGCGATCCCGATGTGCATGATTTGCCATACGAGCGTCAGCGGCAACAATCCGCCGTTGAAAGATTTTCCCGCAAGTTTCAACGAACGCTTCAACGTGCGTTTCGATCACGCGCAGCACAACAGCGGCGCGGCACGCCCGCCACGAGGCTGCTCCGGTTGTCACAATACGCCGGTTAATCGCGGGGCCGGGTTGTCAATTCCCGCCAACCTTGCGGCCCACGACAATTGCTACACGTGTCACACACCGGCGAGCAAATCGAACTCGGGACGCGAGCTTGCGTCGTGCGGAGTCTGTCACGAACAAAAAGCATACCGGCCCACGAACACTAACGCGCGCGCTTATCGTTATGCATTCCGTCACCTGGACCATGGCACAAAAGAGAGACTAGCCTGTGCCGACTGCCACAAGCTCACGGCAGGTGCGCCGCAAACGCGTCAGGTGAGTTCGCCCGCGGCTCTCGAGCACTTTGTTACGACACGCAGCCAAACGTGCTTGAGTTGTCATAACGGAAAGAGAGCGTTTGGAGGGGATCTGGCGTTCAAAGACTGCCGCCGTTGCCATTCAGGACCAACGTTCCGCATGCCGATGTAAATAGAAGTAATTCAAAAAAATTGACAGCGGGCAAAAACCGTCATTAAGATTCGTCACTATGAAAATACTTTTGATCGTGATTCTCGGGCTTGCTTCGCTGGGTCTCGTGGTCCAGGAAAAGGTTCAGCCCAAAGAAATCGTCCTCGGCAAAGACAGCCAATCGGACAAATACGGCGAGGTCCCTTTCAATCACGAAACCCACTCGACCAAGAAATACAGCATCGACGGGCAGAGCGTGCTGTCGTGCGTCGAGTGTCATCACACGGACCAGCCGGCAGCAAGCCTGAAGGCGCCGCTAAAGACTTCGGAGCGCGCAGTAGTCCTGACGACCGAGGCGCTCGCAGCCGCGGACGCGAAGGGTGTGAAGAAGTGTCGCGTCTGTCATCTTCAGGCAGGCGACGACAGCGCCCCGATGCCGGCGATTCAGTATCCGGATAAGCCTGCACCGACAAAACTCAACAACGAAGTCGCCTATCATTTGAACTGCAACGTGTGCCACGACAAGGCGATCGCCGCGCGACCAGCACTCAAGGGAAAAGTTCCGGGATCGAACGACTGCCTTCCCTGCCACAAGCCCGCCGGATAGCCAGCAATTGAAATCGCTTCATACGCCGAAGGCGTTGGCTAATTTCAGCCCGGCGGTTGCTTCAACCCTGGGTTGCTCAACAACCAACGGAACCAACGCTGAAAGCGTTAGACATGTGCACGAACCCTTTCAGGGTTGAAACCACATGGAAATGATGAGCCCAGGGTTGAAGCAACCCTGGGCTCGAATTAGCGAACGCCTTCGGCGTAAATTCAAACTGATAGTACGTGAGTGTTTAAAGCATTGACGCGCTCCAGCGGCGTGCGTCGAGGATGTGCTGGACGTGGCATGACGTGCAGTTAGGTTGATCGTCTTTAGCATGACACGCGGCGCAAGTGGTTTTGGGAGTAGCCCTGTCAATCGGATCGAATGAGTTGTGGCAACTCGAGCACGACAGCCGTCCTTCCGAGTTCCCTTTTAGTCCCGGCGCCAGCTTTACGCGTTGATCGTGCAGGGCATGAAATTGATTGCTGCGCCATTTTTCATCCGTATCCGCCGGCTGCCGAACCGTCCCGAGTTGTCTTAACTCCCAGTCCTCGTCGTTGATCGACTTCGCACTCCACATTCCGTTAACTACCGGATAGCCAAGCGTACCGCCGTGCGGTGTTCCCAGCTTGCTGTCGTTGTGGCAATTGGTACATGAAGCGAGGGCGCCCGCGGTCGCGCTAAACTCCGCCCCCTGATGCTCCGCATGACAATCCACACAACCAACGCCGGCGGCCTCGTGCGGCTTGATCATAGTCGGCTTAAACGATTCCGTAGTGTGACACGATGCACAACGCTGGTCCATCTTAGTCGTAAACGAGTGGCAACCCGTGCAGGAACCAGCGTTCGGCGTGGTCGCGATCGCGGGCACGATGCTGAACTGTGTGGTCGCATGTGCCCTGGAGATCGGCGCCGGCGCAAACGCGCTTGTGTACCAGTAAGCGGCAGCAACGGAAATCAATCCCACAACCAAAAGCGTCCAGGTAAAAAACGCAACCGGCCAGCGCGACCTTAGATCTGAAGTCGGAACCCAGTTGAACTGAGCCTTGCCGCTCCGCCTGCCGCCTTTGGGAAAAAGCGGCGACGGGCGGACCATCTTGGCCACTTCACGCACCCTTTTGTCCCAGAAGATGTCGAGTGCCTTGGTTCCGGCGATCGGCGTTGCCCGCGGCTTCTTACCTTTGGCAGCGGGTGCGACCAGATCGTCAGTGCCGAGGCCCGGATCGCTGAGGTCGATCTCGGAAGGCTTCATCCCGATCTGCAACTCGACGCGAATCACCAACGCTCCATCGGCAGCGTCAATTTCCAGTTTGAACGGCCCAACTTCAATCTCGTCGCCGGGCGCGAGTGCTTCATTCTGCTCGACGGGTTTGCCGTTCAGCAGAACCGGATTCCTGGGCCGCAACGCGAAAAGATAATAGTCGTCGTCAATCTGCTTGATTCCCGCCTGCACACGAGAGACGGAAGGATGATTCAGCAGCACTTCACAATGCGGCAGACGTCCAATCAGCAGCCCCTCGGCAATGACCGTTACCGGGGAAACCGGCAGATCGTGACGAACGATGACGTATCGGTTCATGCGTTTACGTTGAAGAACACTACCTGGACCACATGGATCACCATCAGGGCCAGCATTATTGCCGTGGCTACGATGTGCATGGGAATCCAGAAACGAAGCAACCAGTGAAGCGTCAACAGTGCATCCACACGACGCAACGTGACGGCAGTTTCAACCGCCGAGATCAGCAACTCTCTTTCTTCGTCGGTCGCGAGACGTTGCGTGCGATCCTTGAACTCCTGGCGCGCCTGGGCCAACAACGCTTTCAACTCCTCACGCCGCGAAAGCTGGCGCCACAAAAATCTCCAGGAGAGAAAGCGCGGATACACACGTTCCCGAAGCTCATCTTTCAACCAGCCCTCGCTTTTGTCGAGAATTGTGCGAACGTCCTGCAGCAGTTCTTTACGCCGGCTTTCCAGGTCTTCGATGAGCAGCGGCTCGCCTTCGATCCGAGTCATGATTCTCGGACCGATCAAATAGCAGATAACGCCGACGATGCCCGAAAGAATTGTCAGATCGAAGGCGACGTAAAGCAGACTCGTGAGCAATCCGCCCGTTCTCGTACCCGAATGAAACAACAGCACCACGCCGGCCACTACCCCGGCGTAGACATGGACCAGCATCCAGTAACGCAAAGCTCCGGCGCGGCGGCGGTAGACCTGTTTCCGAAACGGATAACTCATCACCACGGCGACACCCGCGAGGCCGGCGAATCCGGTAAGCCAGCGCATCGTCAACCAGCTCCCGGCTAGTAAACCGTCAAAACCATATTTGTTGAGGGCCCAAACGATCGCCACTGACGCGAGCAGCGTCGTGGCGATGCCGCCGATGTGCCACGCTTTAGCAAGCGGGTCGCTCTTATGAATATTTCGCCCGACGGCATGAGTTTGATCTCGAAAAACCAGGCCCTGCGTGTTTTCAATCTCGCTGAAGTATTCGATTGGATCTACGCGTACAAGTGCGCCGGTCGGACAGTTTTCCTCACACGAGTAAGCCTTACGCCGCGCACCGGCTGGATTAAGCGGAGTGCCGTCGCAAAGATTACATTTAATCGCAACGACGTCATCAGAAGCGGCGAGCGACGGAGGCGGATCGTTTCTGAAACTAATTGCCTTTCGCAATGTCGAAATGAAACCTGTCGCTCGCGGCGGCGGTTCTCGCGGCACCATCGAGATCGCGTCGTATGGACACTGCGTCGCGCAATCGAAGCAACCGATACACGTCGGAGCATCGATGTCGATGTGGCCAAGGGGATTGCGCGAGATCGAGCCAGTCGGACAACCAGTCAAACATTCCGGATCCGCGCAGTGCATGCAAACCTGCGGCACGAGGGCGTGCTGCAAACGTTTCTTCCCGATCGTGACCGGACGTTCAATCTGAATGCCGCGTCGCAGCAAACGCGATTGTCCGTGCACCTTGTGACAGGCAAGCGAACAGTTGCCGCAACGAATGCAGAGGTCCATGTCCATCACCAGGACGTTTGTGCCGTCGATGATGCCGGTTGCTATCTCTTCTTCAGCAGCTTTGAGCGCGTTGAGATCGGGCAGCGCCTCGATCGTCAACGGCGGAGAGCTGCCGGCGGTTGCGAGTGTGGAAAAGGTCGCAGCCAATTCCTGGCGCAACTTCGGATCGGTTGAGAAGATATCCAGCGGCACCTCAAGCACTTCGGTGCGCGCCATCAGGCTGGCCCTGAACTTCCAGGTCTCAGGCTCAGTCACGCCTTCGAGACCGAGACAGTTTCCGCCGCCAAGAAAATCCACCCCTGTGGTTTCGTCCATTCCTAACACGACCTCCGGGGAGGACGCGTGAAAAGGAGCGCCCTGAGAACGCCGCACCCAGCCACTCTTGATCAGGATGAGGCGGTCAATCGGTTCACCCTCCTGGCAGAGAAAATGGTTCTTGCCATAGACCATGTAACGCGCGGACCGGCGCAGCTCTTCGGTAAGTGCCTCGCTGAGCGGTTTGCCGGTGAAAAGCTCGAGGTCTTCGAGGACACGGCCAAAACCGTGTGAACGGTAAGTCTCGTCAAGAATGTTGCCGAAGGTTGGAAGCTTGCGCAGCAAACGCAACGCGGGGCGAGTTACTTCGAGAACGACAGCCGTTTGATTTGCGGGAACGGAAACAGTGGCGTTACGCTCGATGCCGGCCAGCAGTGACATCTCACCAAAGCATGTTCCCGGGTCTAGCTGATTTATTCTCTTCCGGTCGGAATCGCCGCCGACGCAGACGTCGAGGACGCCTTCGACAGTGATATAGAAAGTGTTTCCGCCCCATTCACCCTCGCGCATGATCTCTTCGCCGGAATCGTATGCAAGCATCCGGACGTACGGCCCGACGCGTCTGCCATTTCCATACTCGCGTCCCTGAACGATGACTTCGAGATCCGCGGCGTACTTTTGTTTGCCGTTTTGTTCTTCAAAGAGTTCAGCGGTAAGAGCGAGCTGCTGGATGGCTTCAACGACGCGACCCCGGTCGGTGATTTCGCGTGGCATGAGGTTGTTTATACTACACGGGAGGGGGATGGACTAGGGTTTTGTGTTTGGCTTGGTGCTTTGTGCTTTGTACTTGGGTCTTAGGTCTTAGGTCTTTGGTCTTTGGTCTTTGGTCTTTGGTCTTTGGTCTTTGGTCTTTGCAATTATCCACAGCGCCTAAGACCCAAGACCTAAGACCGAAGACCAAAGACCTAAGTACAAAGTACAAAACACAAAGCACAAAGCCCCAACCTCATGCTAAACTCTCGCGACCAATGCTTTCAGAAAATCTTTCAGCGCTTCCACTCGAACAACAAATCGGACAATTTCTCTTCGTCGGTCTTCCGGGCACTGAGCTCGACGCCGAAACACGAGAGCTGATCGAAGAAGTCCAGCCCGGCGGCATTATCATCTTTGGCCGCAACGTCGCTGGTCCAGAACAACTTCGCGAACTGCTCGACGGCGTCCGCGAACTCGTGCCGACGCCGCCCCTCTTTGGCATCGATCAGGAAGGCGGGCTCGTCGACCGGCTCCGGCGGATCTTTACGCCCATGCCCGCGGCACGAACGATTCGCCAGCACGGCGATCTCGCGGCCGCGCGCGCGCTCGGAAGAATTACGGGCGAAGTGCTGCGTATGCTCGGGTTCAATATCAACTTTGCGCCCGTGATGTCGATCATGACCGACGATCGCGACCTGCTGTCCAACGGTCTCTATTCGCGATCATTCGGGCGCTCACCCGGCGAAGTCCTCGGTTACACGACCGTCTACATGCGTGGCTTGCAAGGCACGGGCTGCCTCGGCTGTCTGAAGCATTTTCCCGGTATCGGCGCGGGCGAAGTCGATTCACACGAAGAGATGCCCGTTGTCCGGCTGTCTCATGACGATCTAATCGCGCAGGATCTTGCGCCTTACATCGAACTGTTTCAACGACGCGACGATCGCGTGCGTTGCGTGATGGTGAGTCACGGCGGTTTTCCAAACATCGACATCAGGGGGGAAGTCACAGGTGGTTTACTCGAGCCTGCTTCGCTGAATTACAACATCGTCACCAGGCTTCTGCGCGAGGAGTTGGGTTACAAGCACCTCGTGATCACCGACGACCTCGAGATGGGCGCGATCGCGCGTCACTGCGAGATCGAAGACGCCGTCGTTCGCGCGTCGATGGCGGGCGAGGACATGATGCTGATTTGCGCCAGCCCTGAAAAAATTCGCGGCGGATATCATGGGCTCCTCGCGGCGGCCAAAGACGGCCGGTTGTCGCAGACGCGTATGAAAGAGTCTCTCGAGTGCATCGGAAAAACAAAAGCCATAGCGGAGCCGCCGCTCTCACTCGATCGCGCGCGTTTTCAAGCCCTGGCGGAAGAAGTAGAAAAACTGAATTCCAAGCTCCACTACACTTATGGAGGCGTGGTTAAGTGAGCACGAGCAAGTCAATCCTGCTGGCGGTTCTTATCGCCCTGATGCTTGCGCCGGCAGGTTGTCGCCGGCGAAGTAATGGTTTCGTCATCGCACTCGGCGACAACATCCGCACCATCGATCCCATCGGCTCTCCGTCGGTGGACGCGGCGAGTGAACGAGTGCGTACGCTGATCTTCAACACGCTCGTAAAGAAAGACGAAAAGTTTGACTACTCGGGTGAGCTCGCTTCCGATATCAAACGTTCGGACGACGGGTTGACTTACACCTTCACGCTTCGCGACGGCGTTAAATTTCACGACGGTAAAGTGTTGAGCTCCGCCGATGTGAAATACACGCTCGACCTGGTTTTTACCAGCACTTTCGCTAAATCAGCCAGCTTTTACGAGGGTACCGGCGCCGACAAGCACAGTTACATCAAGAGTGTCGAAGCGCCTGATGCGCGCACCGTCGTGGTGACGTTGATCAAGCCGTGGGTCGGCTTGTTGTCGAACCTTGTGCCCGTGGCGATCATTCCGAAAGACAGTTACAACTCACAAATAAATCAACCACTCGGCACCGGGCCATTCAAGTTTATTCGTTACGACAACGCGCAGCAGGTTTGCGACGTCGAGGCGTTTCCCGAGTACTGGGAAGGCGCTCCGAAACTGCCGGCGATTCGCGTGCGCGTCATTTCCGACATGAACGCGCTTCAGGCCGAGTTGCAGGCAGGGCGAGTTGATATCGCGCCGATGCCGACGAGTCTTTCGCCCGATGCGGTGAAGCGGCTCGAACAGGATCCAAATCTCCAGGTGAAAGCGTTCCAGGGTTCAAATGTCGTACTGCTGACGATCAACACGTCGTCAGCGCCGCTCGATAACGTCAAGGTCCGCCAGGCGATCGCGTATGCAATCGATCGGGAGAATTTAATAAAGAACCTATTGCTCGGACTGGGGAAGATCGCGCATTCGATCATCCCGGAAGAGTCGTGGTCCTATTCTCCGGGTCAGACCTATTCATATGATCCGGCGATGGCGAAGCGACTGCTGGACGAAGCCGGTTTCCGCGATCCGGACGGCGATGGTCCACGAATGCGTTTTGACAAGCCGGTGGTCTATAAACTTTCCGGGAGCAGTATCGCGGGACGGCAGTATGCGGGCGTGATTCAGAATTATCTGAAAGAGGTTGGCATTCCGGTCCAGATTGAAACGCCGGAACAGAACACGCTCTTTGACGAACTGAGGCGCGGCAACTTCAGTATCGCCTACACCCAGTGGGTTGGCGGCAATCAGGATCCAATCTTCTACAAAGACCTCTTTGCAACCTCGGAGATACCGACGCAGGAGCGGCCTTCACGAAATCGCAGCCGCTTCAGCAACAAGGAGCTTGACGCGTTGCTCGACCAGGCCGTGAACACGTTTGACCGTCAGAAAGGCACGGAGTTGTACCACCGGATTCAGGAAGTCGTGAGCCGCGAGGTGCCCGTGTTTCCGCTCTGGTACCAGTCGAATGTCGTGATCGCGCGAAAGAACGTCGGGAACATTCAGGTGAATGCCAGCGGTGATTGGGGCTTCGTGAGGAACCTTACCGTAACGAACTAGTTAGAGGTGATTAACAGGATTTTCAAGATTTACAGGATGCAGAATCTAGAGCCTTTATAGGATTCACAGCCTTTTCAGGATATACATGTTAATCATGAAAATCTTGTAAATCCTGTCTAATGCGCACTGCGCCCTCACGCACGACGCGCGGTGGCGAGCTTGTCACATCCAACACCGTCGACGGTTCGGTCGCCGTAACCTCTCCACCATCAATCACCAGATCGACTCCATCTCCAAAATACTGCCGCACTTCATCCGCCGAACGCGCCGGCTCGCGTCCCGAAGGATTTGCACTCGTCGCAGTCAACACCCCGCCACATTCTTCGCAAAAGCTCACGAGCCTCATGATCCGCAGGCACGCGCACGCCGACGGTCCCTGTGCCCGCGGTAATCTCCGCAGGTAAGTCAGACACCGCCGGACCGACGATCGTTAATGGTCCCGGCCAGAATTTTTTCGCCACTTCATCAAAGGCGCTCGATCGGTTCGCAATCAAACGATCGACAACACTCACGTCCGCGAGTAACAGCAGTATCGGCTTGTTCTCTTCCCTGCCCTTGAGTTTTCTGATCTTCGCAATCGCTGCGGCGTTGAACGGATCCGCGCCGAGTCCGTAAAAAGTATCGGTGCGGAAGGCAATCACGCCTCCTTCTGAAACTATTGTGGCAGCCAGTACCGTCACGGCTGCGTCCAGTTTGTATTCAAACGCGTTCTCTTCAACGAGGGCACGTCCAGGACATTTGAATCGAACCCTGAAACGTAAGGCTTCACGAGCGAATACGACGACGCAAAATATATCGGGACAGCCTTCAGATCCTGCAACGCCTGCGACTCTGTCTCGATGATCGTCTTCTCTTCGACCGGCGGCGGACTACTTCCTTCCGGGCCAGGTGACGCTGCCGGCAACGCACGTGCATCGCGCTCAAACAGCATCTTGATATTGATCAGCTCGCTTGTCGTTTGCATAACGATTCCGCGTCGCACGACGTCGTAGTCACCGGCGTTTATCGCGGCTTCGTAGTCTTCCCAACTCCGGATCACGATCTCAGTTTCGATGTTGAGCGTTGCCCGCCACATCGCCGCGATCGAGTTGGCGACGATACGCTGCTGCTCGTTGCGATTTATCAGCAACCGGACCACTGGGAATCCCTCGCCGTCAGGATAACCGGCGGCGGCAAGCAGGTCCCTGGCCTTGTTTACGTCATACTCCAGCAAGTCAGTCTTATCGACGACGGGCTTTTCTCCGGACATCGCATCCGGAAGAAACTTCCCAGCCGGTACAGTTGCGCCGCCGAGATCGTCGCGGCTGACTCGTTCGCGATCGATCGTAAGAGCGAGCGCCTCGCGCACGCGAACGTCGTCGAAAGGTTCACGTGTCGTATTGAATCCGTAATAAGTCAAAGCGCCATACGTCGAACGGCGAAAGTCTTTGTAAGGGGCCAACAACTTGAGCGCCAGGGGTTCAAAGGGAGCATTCGTGATCGCGTCAATCTCGCCGGCTTCGTAGGCTGAGAGGGCATCCTCGGCGTTTTCGGTATTTACGAACGTGACGCCGTCGAGCGCTACCGATGCGCCGTCCCAATAAGTTTTCGCACGTTCGAGCCGCACTCGATCGCTGGCGGTGGCGGACAGGAGAAAAGCGCCGTTTGAGATCAGATCGTGCGACTCGAGACGCGTGGTGCGATCGGCGTCCGCGACTTTCACCGGGCGAAACACGGGATGGGCCACAAGCGCGGGAAAACTACCGTCGCCATGTTGCAGTGTCACCTGCAAAACGTGTTCGTTGAGTGCGCGCGCGCCGAAAGGATGCGGTGTCGCTTCGGCTTTTGCATCCGGAGCGTCGGGCGTTGCGCCTTCGATGTTGGCGAGCAGCTCCGTGTGTGGCGCGAGTGGTCCGATTTTGAGGGTACGTTCCCAGGAACGAACAAAATCCTGCGCCGTCACTTTCTCGCCGTTGGACCAGCGCGCATTATCGCGCAGGTAGAACGTCCAGACGCGGTTGTCATTCGACGACTCCCAGCGGGTCGCAACCGCCGGCACCGGTGCGAGGGTGCGTGCGTCGTAGTCAGTCAGTCCTTCAAAGAGTGCGCGGACCGCGTCGGTGTCGGGCGGCGCGGCTGCAAACGCGGGATCGAAAGTCTGCGGCAGTCCACCGTTGCTCCAGCGAAGCTCCTGCGACTTCGGAACGACGACTTTGCCGTAATACGTCGAAGGCTCGTTGCCGCTGAAACAGCCGGTGTGCAGCAAACAAGCTGCGAGCAGCAGTGAGCAAATGCCGGAGAAACGTGAACGTCGCATCTGTTTAATCTATGGAATTAACCTCGTTAATTAACGGCACCAGCTTGTTATAAACCTGTACCGCCTGATTCCGGGTTATTTCGAATCCGTCCGAAGTATCGATCAGGTAGTCGGCAAACCTCTGCTTCTCTTCCTGAGACATCTGCGAATTGATCCGGCGCAGCGCTTCGTCGCGCGAAAGGTTGTCGCGCAGCATCAGGCGCTCGAGTTGGACCTCGGGCCGGCAATGGACCACGATCAACTTATCGAATCGACGATAACCGCCCGACTCTATCATCAGCGCTGCATCGACAATACCGATGCCTTTCGGATCGTCCGCTTCCCAGCCGTTCAGGATCTCATCCTGCCGCGCAATGATGAAAGGATGAAGAATGCTGTTCAACCGTTGCCGCTTCTCTTCATCCCCGAAGACTACCGCGCCCAACTGCTTTCGATTGAGAGTACCATCTGAATTAAGTATCTCGTCACCAAAAACTTTCGTTACCGCAATCAATCCGGGCGCACCGGGCATGACCACTTCACGGGCGGTTTGATCCGCGTCGAGCACATGACACCCGAGTTCGGCGAAAATCGACGAGACAAACGACTTGCCAACGCCGATCGATCCTGTCAGGCCAACACGTAACATTTACCCATTGCCGATTGCCGATTGCCGATTGCCGATTGCGCCAAAGGTCTTAAAAAATCGGCAATTGGCAATTGGAAATCGCAATCCATCAATCATCTCCTTCTTTGAATCGCCGCTTTCAGCGTGTTTTTCATCAACATCGCGACGGTGAGTAGACCGACACCGCCGGGGACGGGGGTCAGCATGCCTGCTACTTCGGACGCCTCGGCAGGATGAACGTCGCCGACGAGCGTGGACCCGCGTTTTTCGACAACTTCAAGCCGTTTCTCCGCTTCGCGTCCAAACAGTGATCGGACAGTTTCCGCGTCGGAGACTTTGTTCATGCCCACGTCGATCACGGTGGCGCCGGATTTGATGTGAGCGCCGCCGATAAAACCCGCCCTGCCGATTGCCACCACCAGCAAGTCAGCCGTGCGCGTGACTGAAGCAAGATCGCGTGTGCGCGAATGACAGATTGTTACCGTCGCGTCTCTTTGCAAAAGGAGTTGGGCCATGGGCCGCCCGACTATCTGGCTGCGGCCGACCACACACGCGTTCGTTCCCCGTATCTCTATTCCGGCATCGTCCAGGAGTTCGAGAATTCCGGCCGGCGTACAAGGCACAAACACGGGCCGTCCAAGTGCGAGCTTTCCGGCGTTGACCGGATGAAAGCCGTCGACGTCCTTCGCGGGATCGATTGCTTCGATGATAGCGCTTTCGTCAACAGCGGCAGGCAACGGGAGCTGCGTGAGAATCCCATCCACGTCGGCGCGCGTATTCAGAGACTTGATCAAGTCGAGCAACTCGGCGGTTGTCGTCGATTCAGGCAGTGCGTGGTGTTCGGAACGGATGCCGACCTCTTCACACGCGCGTATTTTGTTTTTGACATAAACTGCCGACGCAGGATCCTCGCCGACGCGCACCGCCGCCAGACATGGACGAATGCCGCGCGCGATCTCCGCTTTAACTTCTTCCTTTATCCTGTTTGCTAATTGTGCAGCCTCGAGTTTCATCAAAGACAATTTGCCACAAAAGACCACATAAAGCACAATCCGCACATGTTATTCGCCAGACTAATACTTCTATTAGCGCTTGTTATTCCCATTGCAGCGCAATCAAACGACGAGTACCTGCGCGGGCGCAACGCGGAAAAAACCGGAGATGTCGCAACCGCGACCGCGAGTTATCAAACTGTCGCGTCAGGTAACTCGCGGCTCAAGCAGTATGCCTTGTGGCGACTCGCAAAGATCGCGCGCTCGACCGGAGACCTGATTCTCGAACGCGAACGCCTGCAACAGCTCATCGCCGCCGCGCCCACGAGTTTACTATTCGAAGCGGCCACGCTGCGGCTGAGCGAAAGTTTTTTTGAAAGCGCCGATTTTCAGTCGGCAGCGAACAGCGCAAAGACTCTGACTCTCTCGAAAAACCCAACGATTGCGCGCAAAAGCGCGGCACTGATGGGCGCTGCACACGCGCGTGCAGGAAAAGTGGTTGAAGCGCGAGATGTCTTTTCCAAACTGTTGATGCAGATGCCGGATGCCTCGCGTCCGGACGACTTTGCGCTCGAGGCAGTTCGGCAACTCGATTCATTTGATAAAGCCGCGCCGCCGAATCTTACGGAGGCTGAACACTTGCTGCGCGCGTCTGTCTACCATTTCAATCGAGACTTCGCGGGGGCGCGGTTTCACTACCAGACGCTCATCGATCGCTTTCCGCAAAGCACGACGGTTCCGAACGCAACGTTTCAAATCGCACGCGGTCTTTATCTCGAGTCGAAATACGAGGACGCCGTCAAACTCTTTCAGAAAGTTTACGATTCGTATCCGCAGTCTTCGAGCGCACGCGAAGCGCTGAGCTTCGTCGCTTCCAGCTACAACCGCATGAAGCGTACGGACGACGCAGTCGCGACATATAAACTGTTCATCGATCGCTTTCCGGAGGGTCCGGGTCCTGAACGACCGTATCTAAACCTTATCGATGCGCTGCACGAAGCCGGTCGGTATCCGGAAGCGCTGAGCTGGGTGCAACAAACGCGAGCGCGTTTCAAAAACGATCTCGGCGGGACGCTTGCCTTGTTTGCGCAACTCCGCATTCACATGGCCCAGGGAAGCTGGTCTACCGTCGTGCGCGATGCGGACGAGTTGTTGAAGTTTTCAGATCTGGGCGGAACTCGCGTTCCGGGCGGCACTAATACCGCGGAGGTCACGTTTCTGCGCGCCTATGCGCTCGAACAACTCGGCAGAAACGAAGAAGCGATCGCGGCGTATCTGTCGATCCCCGATGGACGCAATGAATACTACGGCGCCCGGGCGACACAACGTTTGTTGAACCTCGGGTCCGGAGAGAAGTCGCGAGCGCTGGTCAAGATGAGACTTAACGCGCTCCTCAACGAGAGCAAAGTCGCGAGTGCGGCCGGGCAGTTTGAGCAGTCACGTGCCGCGGCGCAATCGAGTTTGCGATTGACCAGCGATCCGCAAATTCGGGCGGAAGCGTTGAAGTACCTGCAGACAGCCTATGCCTCACTGGCTACGTATCGCGTACCGAAGTTCAATAAAATTTCGCTCGCGAAGTCGAAGGAAGATCCGCCGGAGGTTGACTCACACGACGCTATCGCCGCCGATCTTTTGTCTCTCGGTCTTTATGACGAAGCGCTTCCGGAACTGCTCGCCGCCCAGGCGAACAAAACGTCCGGTGGACCTGATGAAAATTACACGATTGCCGTTCTTTCGTTTCAGGCCGGTATGCCGAATCGCGCCGTTCGGTTTGCTGAGCAAACGTGGAGAGCGTTGCCGCCCGACTTTGCGATCGAGCTCGCTCCGCGCGAGTTGATCGAACTACTCTATCCGGCGCCTTTCCGCGAATCGCTGCTGAAACACGCGAGTAGTCGAAACGTCGATCCGCGCTTCGTGCTCGCGATTGCGCGGCAGGAGTCACGCTTTCAGGCGGAAGCGAAGTCAATAGCCGCCGCCCGCGGAATGATGCAGTTTATCGTTTCGACCGCCAATGAAATCGCGACGCAGTTGAAACTCACGAATTTCAATCAGGACGATCTCTATAACGCAGACACGGCGATACTCTTCGGCTCGCAGTATCTCGCGAATCTCTTTCAGCAGTTTCCGAATCAACCACAGGCGGTTGCCGGTTCTTATAATGGCGGCGCCGATAATCTCGCTCGCTGGATCGCGCGTGCGCGCGCCAACGAACCCGATCGCTATGTCCCCGAGATCGGCTTCACGCAAACCAAAGACTACGTCTACAAAGTGATGGCCAACTTCTGGACCTATCAACGCCTCTACGACGCACAACTCCAACCCATAAAATGACGCCACAAAGAAGCACAAAGATTCACATAAAAACCATCGGAAAAATTTTCGTGCCTTATGTGGCAATGATCTGTCTTTGCTTCGTGGCTTCGTGTGGGCGTAATCGGGTGAATGAGAAGCGTTACGACCTGACGGGCACGGTCGTGGCAGTGGAGCGCGACAAGCGTCTCGTTACTGTTTCTCACCAGGAGGTCAAAGGCTACATGCCCGCTATGACCATGCCCTTTACGGTCCCAAAGGAATCCGATTTGAAGATCCTTGCGCCTGAAGATCAGATCACGGCGACGCTCGTGGTAGACGGTTCGCGGTCCTGGCTGGAAGACCTGATCATCACGCGACAGAGCGCGATTGCTGGGACGACGATGCCGGCGCCGGTCATCGCGAAGGAAGGCGACGAGGTTCCAAACTACACTCTCCGTAATCAGGACGATCGCGAGATTAAAATTCAGAACTACCGCGGCAAGACGTTGCTGCTGACATTCATTTACACGCGTTGTCCCGTCCCTGATTACTGCACGTTGATGAGCAACAATTTCGCACAGATCGAGCGTGCCCTCGGCCAGGAGCCGGAGCTGTATGCGAAGACGCACCTGCTGAGCATCAGTATCGATCCGGAGTACGACACGCCGAAGGTTTTGCGTAGTTACGGCGCGGCGCACACGGAGCGTTATCAAAACGAGACTTTCGCGCACTGGGAGTTTGCGGCGGGGACAAAGGACCAGGTGAAGGATATCGCGAGCTTTTTTGGTCTAACTTATTTTCCGGAGAAGGATCAGATTATTCACGGGTTGAGAACGGTGATTGTTGCGCCGGATGGAAAGGTCGCGAAGATTTACAGTGGTAATGAGTGGAGGCCCGAGGAAGTAGTCGAGGAATTGAAGAAAGCCGTCCACAGATAAAGAGTTTTCCTCGCCAAGGCGCAAAGGCGCAAAGAGAACCTTTCAGAAACGCGGCAGCGCTTTGCGCCTTTGCGAGGAAGGTATTAACTAACGCCCTTGATCTTCTTAATCTCCTCAGTCAGCACAGGCACCGCCTCGAACAGATCCCCAACAATCCCATAATCCGCAATGTCGAAGATCGGCGCCTCCGGATCTTTATTAATCGCCACGATCGTGCCCGAATTCTTCATTCCGACAAGATGCTGGATCGCGCCCGAAATACCGAGCGCAACGTAAAGCTTCGGCGCGACGGTTTGTCCTGACGAACCAATCTGCCGATCGATCGGCAGCCACTCTGCGTCGCAGATTGGACGTGACGCGGCCAGGTCGCCTCCCAGGAGTTCTGCCAGCTTCTCCGCGAGGACGAGATTGTCTTTATTCTTAATCCCGCGCCCAACCGCGACGATGACTTCAGCCTTCGTGAGATCCACGGCCTGCTTCGCTTCCTGAAACGGCGGCTCGGGAACCATTCTCACGTCACCGATCTCAACCGCAACGTTCTCCACCGTTGCCCCCCCGCCCTTCGCGGCCTGGTCCGGTCGATACGCTCCGGTCTGAAACGTTGCGAACACGGGCGCCTCACCATCCGAAACAACGTCGGCGTCGAGCTTGCCGAGAAAAATTCGGCGCGTGAACACGATCTTCCCACCGTCTGCGTTCGCGCGGATACAGTCGCTGATGAGCGACTTGCCAAAACGTGCCGCCAGCTTGGGAGCAAAGTCACGCACCTGGTAGGTGTGCGTCAGGAAAATAAAATTCGGATCCGTCTGCTTGACGATCTGCTGCATGCCGTCCGCGTATGCGTCAGGCGTGTAGTCAGCCAATTTGGGATTGGTCGCGCAATAGACTTTCTCGACGTTGTAACCCGCGATCTCCTGGGCCAGGCCGGCAACGTCAGCGCCGAGCACTACCGCGCTCACACTCTGTTGCAACTGAGATCCCAGCGCCTGGGCCGCGGCGATGGCTTCGACCGAGCTCCTGTTGGCAACGCCGCCTTTATGTTCGATAAAAACCAGTATTCCGTTACTCATGTAATCTGCGTACCCTATCGATTAAATAACACGTGCTTCAACGTGAAGCTTTTGGGCCAACTCGACCGCGCCCGCTTTCGCGTCGCCATTGCCGAGCATCTGCGTCTGCTTCGTTTTTTGCGGCAGGTAGATCTTCTCGACGCGTTGATGTGAAGGCCGCGAGGTAGCTTCGGCTGATGGCGTTACTTCCTTTATCTCCTTCTTCTTCGCAGCCATGATTCCCTTCAACGTCGCGTAACGAATCTGGCTGATGCCTGACTGAATCGTCAGTAACGCAGGCAAAGGCATTTCATACCACTGGTACCAGCCACTCTCGAGCTCTCGCTTGACGCGAAGCTTGTCTGCGGCGGCGTCCAGTTCGATAACGATCGTGGCGTGCGGGAGACCGAGAAGCTCAGCCATGATCACGCCTGTTTGACCGTAACCGTGATCGTCGGATTGCAAACCGGTCATGACGAGATCGGGTTTTTCATCGCGGATGGCATCGGCGAGGACACTCGCGGCGGTGTATGGAGTCAGATGATTGAGGTTATCGCCGGCGACGTGAATCGCCCGATCGGCGCCGCGCGCGAGCGCATCTTTAATGACGCTCTTCACGCGTTGCGGCCCCATGGAACAAACAACCACTTCGCCGCCGAGCTTTTCGCGTACGCGCAAAGCTTCCTCGAGCGCGTAACCATCCGACTCACTCACCTCAAACGACAGATCCCCTTCCTCGATCCACGTCGCATCTTTATTAATTCGCAGGATCGCGTCTTTGTTCGCGACCTGTTTCATCATTACTATGATCTTCATTTTCTGAACTTTTGAATTTGTATTAGTGCTTAGTGCTTTGTGCTTCGCTCTTTGCTCTTCGCTCTTTGCTCTTTGCTCCGGAGGAGCAAGATGTTTATAGCCTTATCAACCTAAAATTCGCGCTCCGTAGGAGCGCCATGTCGCTCCTGACGGAGCGGGAAACTCTTATTGTAATTCAGCTATAAACATCTTGCTCCTCCGGAGCAAAGAACAAAGCTCCAAGCACAAAGCTCTATTCTTCATACCTCTTAAACAACAGCGCCGCATTCGTCCCGCCGAACCCGAAGCTGTTGGAAAGCACGTAGTCGACTCTCGCTTCGCGTGGTTCGTTGGGAATGTAATCCAGGTCGCACTCCGGATCGGGATTCACGTAGTTGATCGTCGGCGGCAGGACATTTCGTTGCAGCGCAAGAACACTGAACACGCTCTCGATTCCCCCCGCCGCGCCGAGCAAGTGACCCGTCATCGACTTCGTCGAACTCACGGCAAGCTTGTAAGCATGCGCGCCAAAAGTGTCTTTGATCGCGAGTGTTTCAAACTTGTCGTTATAGGGAGTGGAAGTACCGTGGGCGTTGATGTAACCGACCTGTTCCGGCGTAATGCCCGCATCCTTCAGCGTCTTTTGCATCACGCGTCGCGCGCCTGATCCGGTCTCGTCGGGCATCGTGAGATGGAACGCGTCCGCCGCAGCGCCGTAACCGACGATCTCCGCGTAGATCTTCGCGCCTCTTCTCTTCGCAGACTCAAGCTCTTCAAGGATCATGATCCCGGCGCCTTCGCCGATGACAAAGCCATTGCGATCTCTTTCGAAGGGCCGAGAAGCGTGCACCGGATCGTCATTACTTGTTGAAAGCGCGCGCATCGAAGCAAATCCCGCCACGCTCATCGGCGTGATCGCCGATTCCGCGCCGCCGCAAATCATCACATCGGCATCGCCGCGTTGAATGATCTTGAAACTGTCGCCAATCGCGTGCGCGCCCGCGGCACACGCGGTTGCCGTGGCCGAGTTTGGCCCTTTCGCTCCGAAGCGAATAGACACCTGGCCGGCAGCCAAATTCACGATCGCCGAAACGATAAAGAATGGAGAAACGCGGTCCGGACCCTCGTCCAGCAGCTTCGAGTGTTCCCGCTCGATGGCCCAGAAGTCTCCGATGCCACTGCTGATGTACGTTCCGCAGTTCTCCGAGATGTCATCCGGAATCTTACCTTCGGGCGTGAGCTTGATGCCGCTATCGGCCATCGCCTCGATCGACGCCGCAATCGCATAATGAATAAAGGAGCCCATCTTGCGCGCCTCTTTCTTAGCGATAAATGTCAGTGGGTCGAAGTTTTTTACTTCGCAGGCAAACCTTACCGAAAACCTCTCGGCGTCAAACTTTTTAATGTAGTCCGCGCCACTGCGTCCCGCCATCAGGGCAGTCCACGTGTCTTCGACGGTGTTGCCGACAGGTGTGACGAGGCCGAGGCCTGTAATCACGACACGACGTGTCAAAATTGAAACTCCTTGAAGATTAATCCTATTGCCGATTGCCAATTGCCGATTGCCAATTTCTCTCTGGCCTAAATCGGCAATTGGCAATCGGCAATCGGCAATTAACCCAGACTATTTCTTATGCTGATCGATATAGTTATACGCGTCCCGCACGCTTTGAATCTTTTCCGCGTCTTCGTCGGGAATCTCAATGCCAAACTCCTCTTCAAAACGCATCACGAGTTCGACCGTGTCCAGTGAGTCGGCGCCGAGATCGTCGATAAATCTTGCATTTGGAGTGACCTCATTTTCATCGACACCAAGCTCATCGACAATAATCTGTTTTACCTTGTTCTCGATCTCTTGATCGGGCATCGTGTTTGCTCCTCTGTGAGTTTATTTAGACTTACGTCAATTCCCAACAGCAAGTGCCGTCCGCGTTGTTTCCAAACTTGCTGCATCTTCAACATTCAGCATCTTCACGTCGCGATTCGTCTGACGCATAAGACCTGACAAAACTTTTCCCGGCCCAACTTCAACAAACTGTGTCCACGCCTTGCTGTATTAGCAACTGCATCGACTCCAGCCAGCGAACGGGCGCCGAAACCTGTCGCACCAGCGCCTCTCGTAACTGATCGGGCGCCGTCACCGCGCGCGCATCCACATTGGTCACTACCGGGATCGCCGGTTCATTAAAATTTAGCTGCTCGAGATCCGGCGCCAGCCTGTCCCGCGCGGGCTTCATCAGCGCGCAATGAAACGGGGCGCTTACTTTCAACTTGATCACTCGCTTCGCGACGTCGTTCAGCAACTCAACTGCGCGATCCACAGCTTCGGTGTTTCCTGCAATCACAACCTGATTCGGCGAATTGCTGTTCGCGATCGAACAAACCTGATCGCCTTTTGCTTCCTCGCAAACGCGTTGAATATCACTCAACTCGCCGCCGATCACCGCCGCCATCGCACCGGTTCCAACCGGCACCGCTTCCTGCATGTAACGCCCGCGCGCACGCACGGTCCGCACGGCGTCCGACAAACTCAACACGCCCGCAGCCACAAGCGCGGAGTATTCACCTAAACTATGTCCCGCGACAAATGCCGGCGCAGCAACTCCCGCTTCGCTCAGCACCCGGAACGCCGCCACGGAAACCGTGAGTATCGCCGGTTGCGTGTTCTCCGTTAACTGTAGATCCTCCGCTGGACCATCAAAACAGAGACGCGAGATCGCGAAGTTCAAAGCATCGTCAGCTTCTTCAAAGACCTGCCGCGCTACCGGAAACTGCTCGAACAACTCTTTTCCCATCCCGGGACTCTGCGACCCCTGGCCGGGAAAAAGCATTGCCATCCGGAAAAGATCATTTTCCATATATCATTTGCCATTTTTCATTTGTCATTTAACTGCTTTCAGAATGGAAAATGATAAATGGAAAATAAAATTTCAACTCACCAACGCATCAACACCGCGCCCCACGTCACGCCGCCGCCAAACGACGCCATCAGCACCAGATCGCCTTCCTTGATCCGGCCCGCTTCAACACACTCGTCGAGCGCAATCGGAATCGACGCGGAAGAAGTATTCCCATGCACCGCGATGTTCGAATACACCTTCGACATATCGACGTTCAGTCGATCCGCGACTGCTTCCGTGATGCGTTGATTAGCCTGATGCGGAATAAACAGATCGATTTCGTCCGCCTGCACGCCCGCGCGCTCCAGCACGTCGCGTGAAATCTCGGCCATCGAACGTACGGCTACCTTGAAAAGCTCGTTGCCTTTCATCTTGAAGTAATGATCGCCGGCCGCAAGTGTTTCCGGAGTCGGCTTTTTACGCGTTCCGCCGCCCGGTGAATAAAGCTGCTCTTCGTAACGTCCGTCTGACTTGATCCTGCTCGCGAGAATGCCGCGAGTGTTATCGGTTGGTCCTAACACTGCCGCGCCCGCGCCGTCGCCAAACAGAACGCACGTTTGTCGATCGGTGTAATCGACGTACTGCGTAAGTATCTCCGCGCCGACCACGACCGCGTGTCGCACCTGGCCCGTCTTGATCATCGAGTCGGCCATCGACACTCCATATAAAAACCCGGAGCATGCAGCGACGATGTCCATGGCCGCGGCGTTGTTTGCACCAAGTTCAGCCTGGACGATACAGCCGGTTGACGGGAGTATCTGATCGGGCGTGACGGTGGCGCAGAGCAGCAGATCGATGTCCGAAGGATCGAGGCGCGCGCGTTCAATTGCCTGCCTGGCAGCGCGCACCGCAAACATTGAAGTGTACTCGTGCGGGGCGGCTTTACGACGTTGCTTAATGCCGGTTCGCGTCGTGATCCAGTCGTCGGAAGTCTCAACTATCTTTGCGAGATCCGCATTCGTCAGAATGCCTTCAGGATATGAATGCCCGGTACCGAGAACTCCAGCGCGTTGATTCACCATTAATTCCTCAGAATATAAGGGCCGTAATAGTATCGAGTAACAATATAAAAGCAAATTTGCTTTGTCGTTGGTGCTTGGTACTTGCTTTTGCTTGTTTCCTTTTTGGTCTTCGTCTTTGTTTACAACCTACCCCCTCCTAACCAAATCTACCACCTAACCCCCCCCATCCCCTTCTCAATTCTTTCCGCCGTGTGATGCTCGGAAAACTCCTTCACACTGCGGATCGCGTTTCGAATCGCACGCGCGTTCGAACGCCCGTGGCCAATCACAACGATGCGGCTCACCCCTAACAACGGCGCGCCGCCATACTCCGAATAGTCAAGCCGTTTCTTGATACTGCGAAAAGCCGGTTTCGCCAAAACCGCGCCTGCCTTTGTCACCGCCGTCTGCGTCAACTCGCGTTTCAGCATCGAGAGCATTGCTTCAGTCAGCCCTTCGGACAGCTTCAACATGACGTTTCCGGTGAAACCATCCGTGACGATCACGTCCACCATTCCCGAAAAGACGTCGCGCCCTTCGACGTTCCCGACAAAATTGATGTTGCTCAACTGTCGCAGAAGCGGAAACGCTTCCTTTGTAAGATCGTTTCCCTTCGCTTCCTCTTCGCCGATACTCATCAGGCCCACTGACGGTTTGACGGTCCCAAGCACTGAACGCGAGTAAGCATCACCCATGATCGCGAATTGGGCCAGGTGATGCGGCTTGCACTCCGAGTTTGCGCCTACGTCGAGCAGGAGTGTCGGCTTCGCAGCCTTCGTTGGAATCATTGCCGCGAGCGCCGGCCGGTCAACGCCAGGAAGCGTTCCGATCACCATCTTCGCGGTAGCCATCGCAGCGCCCGTATTGCCGGCGGAAACAAACCCGTCGGCTCGGCCTTCCATCACCAGCTTCGTGCCGATCCTCAAAGAGCTTTTCTTCTTCCGCCTGACGGAAGTAGCGACGGGGTCGTCCATCGCAATCACTTCCGCCGCGTCAACTAACTCAATCCCGCGATCGCCGTCACCTCGCCAACCGCAGCGACGCAACTCAGGTTCAACCTTGTGGGCCTGGCCCACAAGAATAACTCCGACTCCGAAGTCGCGCGTCGCAGCAAGCGCGCCGTCGATTTCTACGTTCGGCGCGTGGTCGCTCCCCATTGCGTTGAGAACGACCTTGCCCGTCAAACGGGCCTGAGGCTGCGACTGACTTCGCACAAGCTTGATTTAGTTTTGTTCGACCTGCACCACTTCGCGACCTTTGTAATGGCCGCATTTGGGGCAAACGCGGTGTGGCATGCGGGGCTCACGGCAATTCGGGCAAAGCGTGGTTTGGGGGGCGCGCAGCGCATCGTGCGCACGACGTTTGTCTCGACGAGCTTTCGAATGTCGTCGTTTCGGATTTGGCATAATTACTCCGTTGTAAAAGGGCCACAAAGAAACACAAACGCCCAGCGATTTGTGTTTTTTGTGGCTATTTAAGATTCTTTAGAGCCGCCCAACGCGGATCGATATCATTTGTAGCGCAAGTGCATTCGCCGGTATTTCTATCCGCGCCGCATTCCGGGCAAATGCCTTTACAATCTTCACGGCAGAGCATGCGAGTCGGTACGGCCAGCACAACCTGCTCTTTTACGATCTCGTCGACGTCGAGCGCCCTGCCGTCAAAGACCGCAACCGACATCTCGGCCTCCGTCAGTTCCGCCACTTCACTGGACTCGTAATCCGATCCGGTGATGTATTCCAGGCTGAAATCGGAGTTAACGGGTAACTCGACCTGTTGCAGGCAGCGATCGCATTCAACCTGCACTCGAGTTTCCACGTGTCCGTTGACAAAGACCTCGTGTCCGGAATGTCTGACTTTGCCGCTTACGTTTGCCGGCGCGGTCAAACTTATTCTTTCATCTACTGGATTCAGGTCCTCAGGCCGATAAACATGAGCGAAATCGCCCTTGCCGCCCTCCAGGTTCTCCAGTTCAATCCGCATCACCACTCCGCACTGTCGCCGATCCGCTTTTTCGGCGCTATGCGCACAAAAGGGCCATTATAGCGAGGAGAGACACTCTGTCAACGCACGGAAACCAAGTTTTCAGTGAGAACGCTGATCACCGGCCTTGAAGGCCCCAAGCGCATCTTCCCGTAAAGCTTCCGCCAGGCGCTTATCCGCACTCGCCATCAGACGCATGGCCCCTGATTTTGTAACCTGAAAAGGCGATGTCTTCCTGCGTGTTGAGGCGGTGCTGACCTTCTCGAGAGCCTGCCGGGCGAGGTCTTTTCGTCCGGTCCGCTCGTAAGCCTGCGCGAGGAGGTAAAAAGCCTCCGCGTATCCGCCATCCATCTTCGTCGCTTTTCGGAGATGTCTCACCGCGAGTTCGTCGCGATTGAGTTCGTAATAAAGACATCCGAGCACGTAATGCGCTTCCGGCGAAGGCCTGACCGTTAACGCGCGTTTGAATTCTCCCAACGCACGCCGCCAGTTCTTTTCCGCGACAAACAACCACCCCAGGCCATAATGACCGGCGAAAGACGATCCACCCTGCGCCGTCGCATCACTCAAAAGATCTTTTGCCAGCTCGGCCTCGCCGTCGTCGGCACACGTCAATCCGAGCAGGAGCGCGATGCGCCTGTCGTCCGGGAGGGCCTGGTGTGCCTTCGCGAGATAGACTCGCGCCTGTTTCGTCTTTCCCCTGCGGAAGAAGTGTTCGCCGATAAATAAATTGAGCGCCGCATTCTCTTCCGAAAGCTCCGCGGCGCGCTCGAGTTTCGCGATACCCTGCGGAAGCTGCTTGTCCTCGATGAGCAGAAAACCCTCGTTGATGAGGTCTTCAAAAACCTGCTTGTCCTGAACTTTGGCGCGGGCGAGTATCTGTAAACGCACCTCGTCACGATGGACGTTCTCTTCCTGTTCTACCGTGTCTCTCTGGCAGCGCTCGCTCCACATTCGCTCGAGACGATCGGCGTCAACCACACCATCTTCCGTGAGCAGGCCAACGAGGGCGCGCATCAGCGAACGATCGAAGTAAGCGTTCTGAGCGTAACGCAATAAAAGGTCGAGACTGCGTTCGAGACGCTCGGCCAAACGCGACACTCGATTTTCCGCGGCGGAGATACGTTCGAGGAGGTGTTCGTCAGTGGACAGACTCGCTGGTCCAGCTTCGAAACGCGAAGAGTTTGGCTCCACCACGATCATCAAGCGCGTGCCGCAACGGGTGCAAAACTCCTGGCCCAGCGGATTTGCCGCCAGGCACTTCTGACAATAATGCGAGATTGTGGGGCGCATCTTAATTGCCGATTTTCAATTGCCGATTGCCAATTTGTCGTTGTCGAAATTAACTAAATCGGCAATCGGCAATCGGAAATACCTAATATTCGTAAAACCCGCGACCGGTTTTGCGGCCGAGCCAACCGGCATCGACATAACGCTTCAAAAGCGGGCAAGGACGGTATTTGGGGTCGCCGAGCCCCTCATATAACACATTCATGATGGCGAGGCATACATCCAGACCGATAAAATCCGCGAGTGTAAGTGGGCCCATCGGATGATTCATCCCGAGCTTCATAATGCCGTCGATGCTCTCGCGCGTCGCTACTCCCTCGTACAGAGTAAAAACTGCTTCGTTAATCATCGGCATCAGCACGCGATTCGAAACAAATCCCGGCGAGTCCTGACAATCAAGCGCCGTCTTGCCTAGCTGTTCCGACAAGTTTCTGACTTTTTCATAAGTCTCATCGGACGTTGCCATACCGCGAATCACTTCGATCAGCTTCATCACCGGCACGGGATTCATGAAATGCATTCCGATGACTTTATCGGGCCGGTTAGTTACAGCTCCGAGTTTTGTGATTGAGATTGAAGAAGTGTTTGAGGCGAGAATGGCGTGTGGCGGTGTGATCTGGTCGAGTGTTCTAAAAACCTGACTCTTAACTTCCAGGTTTTCAGTCACCGCTTCAACTACGAACGACGCATCTGAGAAGGCCGAGAAATCCGTCGTCGTGCGAATACGTTTGACAATGCCTTCCTTGCCTGGCGAATCGAGCCGTTCCTTATCGACGTCGCGTTGCAGACTCTTATCAATCGCCTTCATTCCACGTTCGAGAAACTCCTCGCGAACGTCATGCATCACCACGTTATACCCGGCGCGCGCGGAGACCTGGGCGATCCCGTTCCCCATCGTCCCCGCACCAATCACACCAATGACCTCATTCATCTTGTCAATCATGAAAATCTTGAAACCCTGTCTAACGTTCAACCGCCATCGCCACGGCGTTCCCACCCCCGAGACACAACGCAACAATCGCACGCCGCGCGTCACGTCGCTTCAACTCATGCAGCACCGTCGTCAGCAAACGAGATCCTGATTGGCCAATTGCATGACCTAATGCGACGGCGCCGCCATTCACGTTCACTTTTTCCGGATCGAGTCCAAGCTCGCGTGTCACGGCAATCGCAGCCACGGAAAACGCTTCATTCAACTCCACGAGGTCAACTTCACTCGGCGACCATCCAGTCTTCTTTAAGAGCTTTCGCACCGCTTCCACCGGCGCCATCATCACGAGACGTGGCTCCACTCCCGCCGTCGCCTGCGCAACGATGCGCGCCATCGGTTCGACGCCAAGTTCGCGTGCGCGCCGCAGCGATGTTACAACCAGGGCTGACGCACCGTCGTTAACACCCGGAGCATTTCCGGCGGTAACTGTCCCGCCCTCACTCTTAAACGCCGGCTTCAGTTTTCCAAGCACTTCGACGGACGTATCTTCACGCACACTCTCGTCCGTATCGAAGACGATCGCCGCGCCTTTCTTCTGCGGTATCTCGACCGGCACGATCTCGTCCTTAAACTTCCCTGCTTTTATTGCCGCGGCGGCTTTGCGATGCGAGTTCGTCGCAAACTCGTCCTGCTGGCTTCTGCTGATCGAAAATTCTTCAGCTACTACTTCTCCTGTGCATCCCATGTGGTAATTCTCAAACGCGCACCACAATCCATCGTTAATCATGGCATCCACCAGCTCGCCGTTCCCGAGGCGATAACCCTCGCGCGCTTTCGGCATCAGGTACGGCGCATTACTCATCGACTCCATGCCACCGGCGACCACGATCTCCGAGTCGCCGAGTTGAACTCCCTGCGCCGCCATCATCACGGCCTTAAGTCCGGAGCCGCACACTTTGTTCACAGTCACCGCGGAAACTGTTGACGGCAAACCGCCATTGAGGGCCGCCTGGCGCGCCGGATTCTGGCCCAGGCCCGCCTGAATTACACAACCCATGATCACTTCGTCGACGTCTTCAGGCTTCACGCCCGCGCGCTTCACACTCTCACGCACGACAAGCGCGCCGAGCTGAGTCGCCGAGAAACCTTTCAGAGATCCGAGGAACTTTCCCACCGGCGTACGCGCCGCGCCGATGATTACTGCTTCGTTCAATTCCGGCATTTGAAACTCCCTTATGTTAGACTTGGCCCGATATTAGACTTTCTTTCGCTATTCATAAAGCATGCAGGCACTCATTCTTGCTGGCGGCAAAGGTACGCGCCTTCGCCCATTAACAGTTTACACTCCGAAACCGATCGTTCCGATTTGTAATCGACCGTTTCTCCTTTATCAAATCGACACGTTGCGACGCGCCGGGATCACGGACATCACTCTCTCGCTATCCTATCAGCCAAACAAGATCGAGCAACTGCTTGGCGACGGTTCTGATTTCGGAGTAAAACTGAAATACACCGTCGAGCCGCAGCCGATGGGAACAGCGGGCGCCTACAAGTTTGCGGAAGATTTGATCCGCGAACCAACTGTTGTCTTCAATGGCGACATCCTTACCGATCTCGATCTCAAAGCCGTCATTCGCGAACACAACGAGAAACAAGCGACTGCGACGATCGTTTTGACTCCAGTCGAGAATCCGCAGAGTTACGGCCTTGTCGAAACGGAAAAGGACGGAAGTATTCGACGTTTTCTCGAAAAACCGAAAGCCGACGAGATCACCTGCAACACGATCAACGCCGGCACATACATTCTCGAACCGAAGGTGCTCGACTTTTTGCCCACGGGTGAAAACTACTCGTTCGAGTATGGTCTGTTTCCGGATCTCCTGAAACGCGGCGAACCATTTTTTGCGCACATCCCCGCGCGTACCTACTGGATCGACATCGGCACGCCCGAAAGATATCTCCAGGTGCATTCCGACCTGCTCGCGAATCGCGTCGGAAGAATTCACATCAAGGAACGTCGCGGCCAGTTTGACGCCGCCACCGTCGCGGAGATCGACGACCTCTCGATGATCGGCGACGATTGCCAGATAAAGCCGGGCGCACAGATCATCAACTCAGTGCTGGGCCAGGGATGCTTTGTCGAAGAACGCGCGCGCGTCGAGAATTCAATTATCTGGCCGCACACGAGAATTGGAACGACGGCGCAGTTGAACGGCGCCATTGTGGGTCGTGGCTGTCACATCGGCCGTTCGGCGGTAGTTGGACCAGGAACAGTGCTGGGCGACAAGACGATCGCTTACCGACTACACGTTCACCTGAGAGACACGAAAGGAACAAACGTGAACTGGGAAGTTTTTCGGGCTTACGACATTCGTGGAATCTACCCCGAACACATCGACGAAGAGGCTTATTACCGAATCGCAAAGGCTTACGTTTACCTGTTAAAGCCGAAGACGATGGTAGTGGGGATGGATGCGAGACAGTCGTCACCGCCTTTGAAAGCGAGTCTGATTCGGGGCTTCAACGACGCGGGCGTTGATGTTGTCGACATCGGTGAAATCACGACCGACATGTTGTATTACGCCGTGGGCGCGTTTGATTATTCGGGCGGAGTTGTCGTTTCCGCGTCTCACAATCCAAAGGAATACAACGGCTTGAAAATGGTTCGAGAGAAAGCCGCGGCGATCTCTTCCGAGACGGGATTGTTCGAGATACGCGATGCATTAAAAGAAGGAAAAGACGCCGAAGTCACTTCCGATCGGAAAGGCACGTGCACCAATCGCGACATCGTCGACGATTATTTGAAACACGTCTTGCAGTCAGTCGATCGAAATGCCATCAAGCAGTTTACGTTTGTCGCGAATGGCAACTTTGGTTTCGTGTGCAGACCTGCGACAAAGCTCGCGGAAATGCTCGGACTGGAACTGATACCATTGAACTTTGAGCCCGACGGCACGTTCCCCAAAGGTCCTCCCGATCCGATGTTGCCCGGCAACCGCACCGAAACTGAAGCGCTCATCAAGGAGCGCGGCGCATCCTTCGGTGTTGCGTGGGACGCGGACGCCGACCGCGCCATGTTCTTCGACGAAAAAGGAGACTTCATTTCAGGCGCGTATCTCACGGCGCTGCTGGCGGACATCCTGCTCACCAAATACGGCACCGACAACAGGATCATCTTTGACCCGCGCGTGATTTGGCCCACGCTCGAAGTCGTAAAACGAAAAGGCGGAACACCGATCATATCGAGGGGCGGCCACGCGTTCATGAAAGAGCGGATGCGTCAGGAGGACGCTGTCTTTGCGGGTGAGATGAGCGGGCATTATTACTTTCGCGAAAACTTTTACGCCGACAACGGCATCATCCCGTTCCTGCTCGTGCTCGAACACATTTCCAGGCAGGGTAAACCGTTTTCGGAAATCATGGCGCCTTACATTTCCGGTCACTACATGTCCGGAGAGTTGAACTATCGCGTCAAAGACATACAAGCGGTGATTGCGAAAGTGAAGGAGAAGTTTCACGGTGAGGGACAGGAAGACTTTACCGATGGATACTCGCTCGAGGCTGCGGAGTGGCGTTTCAACATTCGTGGATCGAACACCGAACCGCTGCTGCGGCTGAATATTGAAGCACGCAAGGCGGAACTGGTGGATCGAATTAAGGTACAGATTGAAGAGTTGATAGAGTCGTAGAAACAGTTAGGCAGGATTACAGGATTTTCAAGATTGACAGGATTTAATCTTGCAAATCTTGAAAATCCTGTAATCCTGTCAAACCCATCCCCATCAATGCCTGAACTACCCGAAGTAGAACACGTCGTCCGAGCCCTATCTCCCGTTGTCTCCGGACGGCGCATCATCGCCGCCGAACTAAACCTCAAAAGAATCGCTCCCGAAATCTCACGCGCGGCCTTCAATCGCAGGCTCCGTAACGCCCTGATCACTTCAGTCGGCAGACGCGGCAAGTACATTCTCTTCCAACTCGAATCCGGACACGTGCTCTCGACACACCTGCGAATGACGGGCAAGTTTGTTTCGCTCACTACCGATGAATCCCTGCCGCCTTACGCGCACGTCGTTTTCTATCTCGACGACGATCGACGATTGGTCTTCTGCGACATGCGACAGTTTGGACGCATGCGCATCTTCAGCAAACCACCGAAAGAGCTCGCGTCACTCGCGCCCGAGCCTCTCTCCGACGATTTTACTGAACAATATTTTCTCGACACGCTCGCCCGTTCGCGCCGGCCGTTGAAGCACTTGCTGCTGGACCAGACGCGCGTGCTTGGTCTTGGAAATATTTACGCAGTCGAAGCCCTCTTTCTCGCCGGCGTTAATCCGACAAGGCGTCGAATGAGTTGTCGAAGCCGCGTGCGCGGAAGTTGTATCAGGCGATTCGTGCTGTATTGCAGGAAGCGATCGACGCTGGTTCGACGTTGCGGATCGATCTCGGGGATGGCAACGGCAGTTACTTCGGGACGACTGAGCGTTTCTGGCGTGTCTATGAACGTGAAGGCGAACCGTGCGTCAGGTGTGGAACAAGGATCAGACGCATTGTCCAGGGTGGGAGATCGACTTATTACTGTCCTCGATGTCAGAAGCGCTAATCACGGCGAGGTGAGGCAGTTTTCCGCGAATAAGTAACAATTTCTGTTACCAAATTTCTAACAGTTTGCGGCACGTCGGCCTCAACTACTGGTCCGCCTCGCCTCCGGAATATGGAAAGTCATCAGCCAGCACGGCCCGCATCTTCACGTGGCCATACAGCACTTCCAGATAACACAAAAATCGATGCAATAACGGCTTGGGATCGAGGTTGTTCTCGATGGCAGTGATGACTTCCAGCGCCAGGCTCTCATAACCGCGCCAGTCTTTGTACATGAGGTACTGCATACTTCCGTCTCTGAATTCGAGGATGCGCGCGGTCACGGAACGGTGTACGTCCGGGTCGCCATTCGCCTGGGCCAGGCGCACGAACCGCATCAGAGACGACAAGTCTTTACAGAGAATCAGCGACTGCTGGAGCCGCAATTCGACGTCGTTAAAGAGGGTGGAAGCGTCGAGCTTGGGTTTGAACACCTGGAGCAGAGTGATAGTGGATTGCTGGAAGCAGTTGGTTAACAGACCGTGAGCGTGAAGTATCTTTCCATAGACGATTGGGATCGACTGCTCGGTGACACCCCGGACCAGCTCGCGTTCAAAAATCCGGCGTAAATCGTGAGTAATTCCGTAGGAGATACCATCAAGAACGTCGTGCAAGCGATCGTTACCGGCAGCCACCGCGATGGCTTTGGTATCGATAAAATCCGTGAGTGAGCGCGACTCAAACTCAACTACTTCGAGGAGTGAAAGACTCTCAAGCAGGGTATCGAGTTTGTGAAGATTGTTTTCGATCCGGGCGAGCCAGTTAAAGAAGCGAAGCATTTCGCAGAGGATGGTGTGTGAGATTTCTCGCAGCTCGGGATCGGCGATGGTTCTCAGTACCGACTCGATCTCTCTTTGAAGATTTGCCTGTACCTCTCGCTGGACCTGGCTGAGGGGATCGATCGGGATCTCATCGGCGAGCAGGAGTACCTGTGGCTCTGGTTCATAAACGTAGGCGAGGGATGTGGACATCAGTGGGACCTCCGCCGCACCCTCGGCAATGCCCGTGCCATCTTCAGCCACAAAGAGGCACATAAATCACAAAACAGCAGAAGTGGTTGTGCTCTTTGTGCCTTGTGGCTCTATTTCAAACGCTTGAGCCAGTACCCTGGCTTTCGATGCTGATGCATCACGCGGCGACGAAGATGTGATTCCCTGCTACTTCGTAAAGTATTGTGAAGGGGAATCCTCGGACCAGGCACTTGCGAATATTTGCCTGCTCGATCTTGCCCGAGTCGGGAAACTTTGTAATTCGATCCGTCGATTCCTGAATCGCAGCGATCAGGTCCAACCCAAGTCCGGTAGATTTCTCCTCGAAAAAGTGCGCCGACTCCAACATTTCCTCATAGGCTTCGGGATGAAATACGATTTTCATCCTGCGATATTTTCGCGCGCGGTTTTGAACACCTCATCGGCATCGATTCCCTTAACCTTACCGTCGTGCAGTTCCTCCAATCGACGCTTCGCCTCCGTAAACCACAGTTCTTCAACCTCAACTTCGGCCTGATCGTCGAGAGTTGAAACTAATTGCTGGGCCAAACGGACGCGATCTCTCAAGGGTAACTTCATGGCATCCGCCGCTATCTGTTCGAATTGAGCACTCATAGCATCTAACCTCTCTTCAAGAATAACAGCACACCCGCATCGCCGCCATTATAGGTTCGCAACGATGAAGTCAGCCATCATCTGTCGCATGTGTTTCAGCAGCAGCGGGTCCGTCACGCCGTGGCGCGACTTCGGATACAGCATCAACTCAAACTGCTTCCCTGCCTTCTGCAACTCGTAAACAAACTGCATCGTGTTCTGCATGTGTACATTGTCGTCGATTGCGCCGTGAATCAGGAGCAACTTGCCGTGCAGGTCTTTCGCCGCATAGACCGGTGAACTCTTCCTGTAACCTTCCGGATTGTTTTGCGGCGTTCCCATGTAGCGCTCGGTGTAGATCGTGTCGTAGTTGCGCCAGTCAGTCACACTCCCGCCGGCAATTCCAATCTTGAACGACTTGCTGTGCGTCAACGCATACGCCGTCATGAAGCCGCCATAACTCCAGCCCCAGATCCCAATCCGCGAATTGTCGACATACGACTGACTCTTCAACCACGTCAGACCATCTTCGATGTCGCGCAACTCGAGTTCGCCGAAATTTTTATACACCGGCCAGGTTGATTCGAGACCTTTGCCGCTCGCCGTTCGATTGTCACAAATCCAGATGACATAGCCCTTCTGGGCCAGCAGTTGATGAAACATGTACGTCGCCGAGCCCCAGGCGTTGCGAACTTGCGGCGCGTGTGGTCCAGCGTAGGTAAAACTCATTACGGGATATTTTTTGCGCGCGTCAAAATCCGGCGGCTTGATCATCATCGCTTCCATGACGAAGCCGTCACGCGTTTTCACCTGCAACAACTCCGCCGATCCGAGTTTGTATTGCTTCAGCGCATCGACCTTGTTTTCAGCAATCACGCGTACGAGCTTTCCGGACGCGTCATGCAGACGAACTTGCGACGGCGTGTTCAGATCGCTCCAGACGTCGACGAAATAGTTGTTTGCCGGACTCAGATCGAAACGGTGCGAACCCTCAGTCGTCGTCAGACGCGTCAGTCCCGTCCCGTCGAGTTTGATCCGGTAACCATGCGGGGCGATGTGACTGTGTTCCGTTGCGGTGAAGTAAATGAAACCGTTCGCCTCATCCACGCCTTCAATGGACCGCACTTCCCATTTACCGTCCGTAACCCGCCGCAGGAGTTTTCCATCGGCGGAATAGTGATAGAGATGTTCCCAGCCGTCCCGCTCGCTGGCCCATAGAAACGAACCGTCGCGCAACCAGATCGGCTGCTCGTTGATCCCGACCCACGCTTTTGAAGTTTCATGGATGACATTCGTCGACTTCCCGTCGCGCGCATCAGCAAAGTTCACGTCCAAAAACGTCTGTTCACGATTCTGCGCCTGGTAGACAACTTTTTTGCTGTCCGGCGTCCACGTTACACGAGAGATGAGCATGTCCGTTGGCTGATACTTGAACGTGTCGATCCAGCGGATGTCGCCACCCGCGGCGCTGACGACACCCAACTTCACGTTCGGATTCGGATCGCCGGCCTTTGGATACGAAGTGATCTCAACGTTCTGGTGATAAGGAATGTGATCGACGACGGTGAACTCCGGCACCGGGTTCTCGTCAAAGCGCAGGAACGCTATGCTGGTTGAATCCGGGCTCCACCAGTAAGCACCGAAATTTCCGCGTCCATAAAGCTCTTCCTGATAAACCCAATCCAAACGGCCATTAAGAATTTTCGCATTCCCGTCGCGCGTCAAGGCACGCTCACGCCGCTGCATGCCGAGATCTTCGACGTACAAATTGTTTTCGCGCACGAAACTGATCATGCGTCCGTCAGGACTGAAAGCCTCACCGACTTCTTCTTCAGGATTACTGGTCAAACGGAACGCGCGGTCGCTGCCGAACTCGTAGTAGAAAAGATCATTGGACCAGTTGATCAAAACGGCTGTCTCGGCGGGATTGAAGTTGTAGCTGCCACGGTTCGCGAGCTGGCGCGCGTTCTCTGCGCTGACGCCGGGCAGCGCGGCAAATGCAGCCTGCATTTTTGCCGCGTCAAAAAACGCCACCGCTTCACCCGTTGCTGCATTCACTTTTTGTAACCGCGGAAGGTCGCGGCGCAAAGCCTCGTTAGTGAGCAGGTAGTGGTTGCCGTCTTTGAGCCAGCGAACTGTGGGCGTGGCGCCGTTGAAGTTTACGCGTTTGACCGGATCGAAAATGTCGTCGATCGTGAGCAGCTTCTGCTGGGAAAGAGCGGTGACGCCCAGCGACAACAGAAACATTGTCGCCAGGAAAAAGTGTAAACGTTTGAGCAACGTCTTATTCTCCTGTCAGTTTGTTCTCGTTCGGAATCAACTTTTTGATGAAAGGACTCATGGCGAGCAGCAGGGCCGCGGCCGCCACGAGCGCCACTGTCGTCCCGATAAAGAGCATCGGCATCTGGTCCAACTTCTCAGGGTCGACGTTACCGCCGACACGCCCCGCGATCAGGTTTCCGACTGAAGTGGCGAGAAACCAGATTCCCATCATCTGGCCCACGTACTTACGTGGAGATAATTTAGTCATCGTAGAGAGCCCGACTGGACTCAAGCACAATTCACCGATGGTCTGAAGCAGGTAACTGGCGACCAGCCACAGCGGCGAAACTTTGAGCACTCCTCCACTTCCAACCACCGCATTCGCGGCGGGAATCATCAGCGCAAAACCGAGACCGGCAAACAATAGCCCGAGTGAAAACTTGATCGGACTCGAAGGATTCGCGTTGCGCCGGCCAAGACCCATCCAGATTGCCGCGAATACGGGCGCGAATAGCACGATGAAAAGTGAATTGACTACCTGAAACCAGATCGCGGGTATCTCAAATCCGAAATACGTGCGTTGCGTGAAATCTCGCGCGAACAGATTCAGGGAGGTCGGCGCCTGTTCAAAAGCGGCCCAGAAGATCGCCGCGAAGAAGAAGAGTATTGCGATCACCAGGACGCGTTTCTTCTCATCGCTATTCAAACCCCCAAACATGAAAACATACACAAAATACAGGACCGTCAGGCCGACCAGCACGTACGTCATGTTTGCATTGATCGCCAGCGGATTCAGCTCGACGGCGCCCGAGGCGGCAAGCACGATCACCAGGACCAACAGGCCCAGTCCAACGGCCAACGCAAGTTTCATTATCCGTTCCTGGCGCGCCTGTTTCGCCGGGTCGGGATCTCGCGAGATCTCTTCACCGATGGTGCCCAGGGTGGGACGCGCGCGCAGCGCAAACCACGCCAAACCAATCAACATTCCCACGCCCGCTATGCCGAAGCCCCAATGCCAACCAACCTGCTCGCCGAGGAAACCGGTTAAAAGTTGTCCGGCAATCGCACCCGCGTTGATGCCCATGTAGAAGACCGAAAAACCTGCATCGCGACGAGCCCCGCCTTCAGGATACAAGTCGCCGACGATAGCGGAGATGTTTGGTTTCAGCAGGCCGGTGCCGAGGACGATGAAGATCAGTCCGAGAAAGAACGGCAGTCTTGAATGCGCGAACGACGAAAGACCGATGGAGATATGGCCCACCGAAATCAGGACCGCGCCGAGCATGATTGCGCGCCGCAGACCCAACAAGCGATCCGCCACCCAACCGCCCGGCAACGACGCGAGATAAACGCTGCCGGCGTAAATACCGACGATGGCTGACGCCTGGCTCCGTTCGATTCCGAAACCGCCGTCGGCCAGCGCCGCCGCCATGAAGAGCACGAGGAGTGGCCGCAGTCCGTAGTAGGAAAAGCGCTCCCAAAACTCGGTAAAGAAGAGTGTCGAGAGGCCCTTTGGATGTCCGAAGAAACTACGATCTTCGATGATGGCAGAGTTAACAGCCCCATCTCGCGATGCGCTCATAGAGTTTGGATTCCTTTGTTCAGTAGCGGAGCTTAGGGAAAGACCGTGAGCATTCAGCCAAAATGTGAGGAAGCCTGTCAAGGGCCACGAAGAGGCACAAAAAAGCACAAACGATTTACAGAAACCGTTTGTGCCTCTTGCGCTCTTTATGAACTTAGTCGGTAGCTACGGCGTGGAGCTGAAAAACTTCAGCAGCATCCTCTGGCGTCAGGACTGGATGGTAAGTCTTACCGTAACGCTTTGAAATGATCTTTACGTAATTGCGCGTCTCGTTGTACGGCGGTATGCCGTCGTATTTATCAACCGCGCCTTCACCCGCGTTGTAGCCCGCGAGGGCGAGTTCCACGTTGCCGGAGAAGCGTTTCAATAACCAACTCAAATACTTGGTTCCCGCAGTGATGTTCTCAACCGGATCGTGTGGATCGTCGCAACCAAAACGCTTCGCCGTAGCCGGCATCAACTGCATCAGCCCCTGGGCTCCCGCATGCGAACGCGCTTGAATCTTGTACTTGGATTCCTGCCAGATGACGGCATGAATAAAGCGCGGGTCCACCCCTGGTCCTCACCAGCTTCAAAGATGATCCGATCGAGCTGCGGATCGCCGGACGTGGGAATGTCCGCCGGAATCACAAAGGCCGGTTCGGTACTAGCCACCGCTTCGGGCGCCAATACGCGGCTGAATAAAAGACCCGTCAGGTTAGTAAAAAGAAAAAGAGAAATGATTGCGAATGGGGCAAACTTCAACGAGCGAAAATGGGGCAAACTGCGGGGAAACTTCATTCAACAATATCTCCATTGGTATTACGATGACCATTAGGGCACCAGGTCTTAATTTTGCGCAGCTATGCACGACGGCTGCAGCACCAACCAGTCACGACTTCCAACAGCAATGCTGTAATTGAAGGACCGGCACTCAGATGGACAAACTACGCCCTCAGTTGCCAGTTTGTTCACATTTTTATGGCTGTAAATTCTTGTAAATGCTGTACTTATTCGTTTCACAACAATCTGTCATTCTGAAATGCCGCAGTCATGATGACAAATAAAAGCGAACACCCTCTTCGCAGCGCGGCCACATGTTTATAGGCGCGAATTACCTAATTCAATTGCGCTCCGGCGGAGCGCGATGTCCCATCGGGCTCCCTCTGGAGCCCAGAAATAAATTTTAGTTCGTAGCTATAAACATGTGGTCCCTCCGGGACCAGGTGCTAGTCTTTGTGCGGAAGAATAGCGGTAAAACTTGACAGGTCACTGGCGTGAGGCGTATAAGCAGCGATGAAAAGCGTGGTGAGTTAAGGCGACTTGCGGCCACGTAAAATAACCAGCTAAACAGCTCGGGCAGCCTTAAGAGAACCCGAAAAACTTCAAACCGATTTTGAAGTCCCGTGTTGTTTAGCGCGCGGGACTTTTTCATTTGCCAAACCATGGATTCATTTCAGGAACTTCTCTCCACTGACCGCATCCTCGTCGTCGACGGCGCGATGGGTACGATGCTCTACGCCAAAGGCGTTTACATCAACCGCTGCTACGACGAGTTGAATCTCAGTAATCCCGACCTGGTGCGCGAGATTCACACTGAGTACATCCGCGCCGGCGCTGACATCATCGAGACAAACACGTTCGGCGCGACCGCTTACAAACTCCAGCAGTACGGGCTCGACGGATCGCTCCACGAGATCAACGCGATCGCCGCGCGAGTGGCCCGCGAAGCAGCCGGCGATCGGGCCTACGTCGCGGGCGCCATTGGGCCACTCGGGTTGCGCATCGAGCCTTATGGCCCAACCTCGTTTGACGAAGCACGCGAGTTGTTCAAGGGCCAGGCTGTAGCGCTCCTGGAAGGCGGCGTCGATCTCTTTTGCCTCGAGACTTTTTCGGACGTGTCCGAGATCCGCCAGGCGATAGCCGCGATCCGTGAACTCTGCAATCTGCCAATCATCGCGCAAATGACCATCATGACCGATGGCAACACGATGTTTGGCACCACGCCCGAACTCTTTACGGAACGTCTCGACGAATGGGGCGCGGACGTCATCGGGCTCAACTGCGGTGTTGGACCGGCGATTATTCTCAGCGCCCTGGAGAAGATGCGCGCGGTCACGAAGAAAAAGCTGTCGGCGCAGCCAAACGCCGGACTTCCGCGCGACGTCCAGGGACGACAGTTCTACATGTGCTCACCAGAGTACATGTCGAAGTTTGCCAAGCGGTTTATTCAATCCGGAGCGAAGTTTATCGGCGGTTGCTGCGGCACGACTCCTTCGCACATCAAGTTGATTTCCGACTCCGTGCGTGCCGCTTCGCCGCGCGCACAGCGCGTTGCATTCAGTTCGGCGACAACGGTGACGGTTGAAGTTGCGGCGCCTGACATTCACGTCGTGCCGCCAGAAGAACGTTCAGCATGGGGACGAAAGATCGCGCGCGGGGAGTTTGTTACTTCGGTTGAAGTGCTGCCGCCAAAAGGCGTGGACGCGAAAAAGACGCTCGATTCGATTCGCCTGCTGAAAGACGCGGGCGTCGACGGCGTGAATATTCCTGACGGCGCGCGGGCACAGTCACGCATGAGCGCGCTCGCGACGGCGGTTCTGGTCGAACAGCAGATCGGCATCGAGTCAGTGCTTCACTATTGCTGTCGCGACCGAAACCTGCTCGGCATGATGTCGGATCTTTTAGGCGCGGCGGCCCTCGGCTTGCGCAACATACTCGTGATCACGGGCGACCCGCCGAAGATGGGACCATACCCGGATGCAACGGCCGTCTTCGATATCGATTCGATCGGATTGACGAACATGATCAACAAGCTGAATCATGGACTTGATCTGGGAAACAATCCGATCGGTGAACCGACTGCTTTTTGTATCGGCGTGGGCGTTAATCCGGGAGCTCTCAATCTTGACGAGGAGATCAAACGCTTCGAGTGGAAAGTTGAAGCCGGGGCTCAATATGCGATCACGCAACCCGTGTTTGATACGGACCAGTTGCGCGACTTTCTCAAACGCATCCAGCACGTTCGCATACCGATAATTGCGGGGATCTGGCCGCTCGTGTCTTACCGGAACGCGGAGTTTCTGCACAACGAGGTACCGGGCGTGCGCGTGACGCCTTCGATCATGGAACGGATGCGAGAGGCGGCGAATATCAGTAAGGAAGCAGGGCGTAAGGAAGGACTTCAAATCGCGCGCGAGTCGTTGCTGGAAGTACGCGACGAGATTCAGGGCGTGCAGGTGTCGGCGCCGTTTGGAAATGTGAAATATGCGCTCGAGGTGTTCGAGGCGCTGCCGGAGTTTGCGAGAGGCTGAAAGTTTTCCTCGCAAAGACGCAAAGGATACCCTTAAGCTTTCCCTTTGCGCCTTTGCGCCTTTGCGTCTTTGCGAGGAAATATTCTTACTTTTCGTAAACCACCTTACCACCGGCGATCGTGTAAAGAACTTCTGTACTAAGAAACTCTTTCGGCGCGACCTTTAACAGATTCTTCGAGAGCACCGCGAGATCCGCCAGCTTACCAACCTCGATCGATCCTTTGATCTTCTCTTCGAAATTCGCATACGCAGTGTTGTACGTGTACGCCTTGATCGCATCTTCGATCGAGATCCTTTCATTCGGAAACCAACCGGCTGCGGGCTGTCCGGTGATCGTCTGCCGCGTGACGGCTGCGTAAAGACCCAGCATCGGATTGATCGGATACTCCGAAGCAGACGTACCCGGCCAGTCAGTTCCAAAACTCAGCACCGCACCGCTCGCGTGGATACTCTTGAAAGCGTACGCGCCTTTCGTCCGTTCAAAGCCGATGCGCTCTTCCATCCAGCGCATGTCGTCGCTCAGGTGAAAAGGTTGCACTTCGGCGACGACGCCGAGCTGGCCCAGACGTTTGAAGTCTCCCGGGGCGAGCACCTGTGCATGGACCAGACGAAAGCGCCGATCACGTTTGCCGTTCTGCTTGTTGAGCTCTTCGAGATAGTTGAGTAACAGGTTGTTAGCTTCGTCGCCGATCGCGTGGACAGTAAGCTGAAGACCGGCGCGGTCCGCGTCGAGCATGTAACGAAGAAACTTTCCTTCGACAAACTCGCCCTGCTCGTTGACCATCAGCGGTCGCCAGCGTCCGCGATTCTTAGGATCGTGTGTGTAAGGTTCGAAGAACCTGGCGCTGCTCGTTCCCATGATGCCGTCGATGTGGCCCTTGAGCGCGCCAAGCCGGATCCATTCGTCACCCGAACCGACACGAGTTCCTCGATCCGCCAACTCTTTCCAGCGATCGAGTCCGGGCCTGAAGTGAACTCGTACGGTTAATTCAGCGGTCCGTTGCAATTCACGATAGATGTCCAACTGTAGATCGTCAGACATATCGCTGACGTTTGTGACGCCGTATTTGCGAATCTCGGCGAGCGCGTTTTTTGTCTGTTGCAGACGACGCTCACGCGAAAAACTCCTCGGGATCGCGGCGTTGAAGAGACGCGTCACACCCTTGCCGCGGATGTGTCCGTTGACGCGCCCCTGCGCGTCTTTTAGAAACTCAACGTCAGGCGCGCTCGGGTTATTCGGGTCGAGTTTGAGCGCGCGGAGTGCGGCCTGGTTCGCGGCAAACTGGCTGTCGTCAAACTTGCGGATAAACATCGGATAGTCAGCCGTGATTTCATTCACGAGTGACATGTCGGGAGCGAATGGCTCGCGCCGCTGGTTGCCCGCGCTTCCGACGGCCCAATCGTCGTATGCGCCCCAGAAACCGCCGGTAATCCACTCGCCCTTCGGGAGGCGTGCAATCACTTCTTTGACGCGTTCGACAAACTGCGCCTGCGTCGAAGCCCGCATGATGTTGAATTCGAGAAACTGCGCTGCTGACGCAAAGTGAACGTGATTATCGTTGAATCCCGGAACGACAAAACTTCCTTTCAGATCGATGACACGAGTCTTTGGACCACGCAGCTTGAGCGCGGACGCGTCAGAGCCGACCACGACAAACTTACCGTCTTTGATCGCCACCGCCGGTACGGTTGGATTCTTCTCGTCGACCGTCCAGATGACGCCGTTATGCAGGACGAGATCGGCGGCGTCTATACGCGCGCCCTGCTGTGGCGCAACCACAACAATCATCAACAGTAAAATCAATATAGGTTTCATCATGTCAATATCCTGAAATCCTGCTCAAACCAGATGCTTCAACGTCGGCTCCAGCGTGGGCCAGGCAAATAAAAAACCCTTGTCCTGCAGTACCCCCGCTGCAACCCTCTGACTCGAAAGCAACAGCGCATCCGCCATCTCGCCAAACGCAAGACGCACCCCAAACTCGGGTATCGGAAAGAACGTCGGTCTCGACAGAACGCGTCCAAGCGTTTTAGTAAACTCAGCATTCGTCGCCGGATTTGGCGCAACAAAATTCACTGGACCACTCGTCAATTTATCAGCCATCAGAAACTTGAGCGCGTTGACAACATCGCCGAGCGCAATCCAGCTCATCCATTGTCTGCCGTCACCAACTCTGCCGCCGACTCCCATGCGAAACGGAGTCAACATCTTCGCGAGCGCGCCTCCGTTCGGATCCAGAATAATCCCGAAACGCGCGTAGATCGTGCGAATTCCCTTCTCCGCGGCGGGTCTTGCGGCGTTCTCCCATTCGATACACACATCCGGCAAAAATCCTTTTCCGGGCGCGCTTCTTTCTGTTAACAACTCGTCGCCGCGATCGCCGTAGTAACCGATCGCCGAAGCGCTGAGAAACAGTGACGGCGGTCTCGAGAGAGCGGCGAGCGCGTTGCTCAACAAAGACGTTCCTTTGACGCGACTCTCGCGAATGGAGCGCTTTTTATCCTCAGTCCAACGACCTTCGGCAATGTTCTCGCCGGCGAGATGGACCACGACGTCGAAGCCTTCGAGATGCTGAGCGTCGATCCGGCCCTGGTTCGGGTGCCATTCAACTTCAAGTGCGCCAAACGCGCGTTCGCGCCGGACGAGCCGGACGATCTCGTGACCGTCGTTTGTGAGTGAATGAATCAGCGCTTTGCCGACCAGACCATGCGAACCGCTCACGAGGATTTTCATGGCGCTAAAAATATCACCTTTGTCGCCACAAGAAAGCACAAAAAGCACAAACGATTTATTAATGGATTTGTGGGCGACTAGAGATTTGTCTTGAATTTTCTTTTGCGAGGTGTAGAATGGCCCGCAAAAATTTATGCAAGGAGCAACCTCACTATGCTTCGTCTCACGACATGTTTCCTCATCGCCGGTCTTCTTTTCACGATCGGGTTTGTTTTGGTTCCGCAGTCGGCTTCGACCGTAACGCGACTCACAAACACTCCTGAACAGGCAGTCAACCTAAATCCAACGCTCAGCAATGACGGGCGAATCGTTGTATTTGAATCTTCCGCTGACCTGGACGACGATAGTTCTTCGTTTCATGCATATCAGGCCGATGTGTCTGGGGATGCGTCGGTTTTCAATTCGATCGCGAGCACGCGCGCTGTTTCGCCTGCGCTTTCCAGCGATGGCAGAGTGGTAGTTTTTGCATCGGCGGAAGATCTTGTCGGAAAGAATGCGGATCGAAATTCTGAGATCTTCCTGTTTGACGGTACGAAGCTCAGTCAAGTGACGCAAACCAAGCCTGAGTCGGTTGAGTCAAGGCTCGGCGATGGATGTTTTCAACCATCGATCACGGCTGACGGCCACACGATTGCCTTCTCATCGAATCGCAACTTCAACGCACTGAATGCGGATGGGAGTTACGAGATCTTTCTGTACAAAGACCAGGAGTTTACGCAGTTAAACAAACGAGCATTCCGCGGTGAGTCCGAAGATCAGCGCTGACGGTTCGAGTGTTTATTACAAGCGGACAGCGCTCGCGAAGCCGGAGCACGGCGATCTCATCTCGATCGATGTGAAGACGCGGACGTCTCGAGTGTTGGTAACAGAGGTTCCGGAACTGTCCCTCGCCGAGGGACGTGCGGTGAGCAACGACGGGATGCGTCTCGTTTACTCGGCGCTGACTGCGCCCAACCAGAGCCAGGTCTTTGTTTACGAGGCTCGGGATAATTCGATCCTGCAAGTAACACAGTTGGGATCGAGAGTCACCGATGTAAAGCTGCAACCAACGATTAGCGGCGATGGAAAACGAATCGCATTCGCAACGCGACGAAGAGTGTTGAGCGCGAGCGACGGCGGTGTCGAACTCTACGTCCACGATCTGCCGGGCGGACAAACGCAACAGATCACAAACGCGCCGGCCGCCGCAACGGCGGAGGTCGTCGCATCGCTCAACTTCGACGGGAGCCTTGTCGCTTTTAACTTTCCGCGAATCCTTTCCGCATCCGTGGCCGATGAGGATCGGCGAAACAATAGTGAGATCTATCTCGCAAAAATCACAGCGCGAGCGCAATTCGGATCGGCTCAAGTTCTCAACGCAGCGTCACAAGGAAGAGAGCCCGAGAAGAACACGCAGCTCGCGCCCGGAACTATCGCGACTATCCGCGGCGATGCGCTCGCCTTCAAAACCGAACCGGCATCGTTCACGGGCGAGGATCCGCCGTTCGCAGTTGCGGGCACGACATTGACGGTGAACAGTCAAGCCGCACGAATCTTTTATGTGGCGCCTGGTGAGGTTGTGTTCGTGGTGCCGAGTTCCGTTTCGACTGGGCCGGCGGAGTTTGTCGTCACTAATTCCGACGGCTTCTCATCGATCGCACACGCGAATATTACGACTGCGGCGCCGGGCATATTCACCGAGGCAGGCGAGGGGCGGGGTGAGGCAGTCGTTCTGGATTCAAATACCTTGATGCCCGGACCGTTTGATCCTTCAAATGGGTCACTAAGACTCTCGGTCTTTGCGACAGGTGCATCGCGAGCCAGGAACGTTCTGGTAACAATCAAGGGAAAATCCGTTGTCGTAGAAGCAGTGGCGCCCGCGAGACTCGCGGGGCTCGACGAGATCCATGTGCTCGTTCCGGCGGAGTTGGGCGGCGCCGGCACGTCGACTCTAATCGTTACCGCCGATGGTGTGTCGAGCAATTCCGTCTCGGTAGTTCTGGGAGGAACGGCGCCGACGCCCACACCAACGCCCACGCCGACGCCCACACCCAGTCCCACACCCAGCCCAACTCCGACGCCGACGCCGAGCGCAAGTCCAACTCCGAGTCCATCGCCGGATGCATTACCCCAGATCGTCATTAGTCAGATCTTTGGTGGCGGTGGAAACTCAGGCGCGCCTTTTCGCAACGACTTCATCGAGATCTTCAACAACGGAAACTCGGCCGTTAATCTCGCGGGCTGGTCTGTGCAATACGCCAGCGCCACGGCCTCGAGCTGGTCAGTGACGCCGTTAACCTCCGTGGTCCTTCTGCCGGGTCAATATTACCTGGTGCAGGAAGGGTCGGGAGGAAGTAATGGCACAACGCTGCCACTACCCGACGCGACAGGCGCGATTGCGATGGCTGCTGGATCCGGCAAAGTCGCTCTCGTCCGAAATTCAACGGCGCTCGCCGGTGCATGTCCGAACGATCCGAACATAGTTGATCTGTTAGGCTACGGAAGCACCGCGAATTGCTTCAGAGGTTCGGCGCCGGCGGTGGCGGCAAGTAATACAAACGCGCTCGCGCGCGCGGCGAATGGTTGCGCCGACACACGCAACAACGTCGCCGACTTCCTGCTCGGAGCTCCGAGCCCGAGGAATACACAATCGCCAGTAGCGCCATGCATGAGATAAGAAGCGGGGGCAAGCCGCCCTTCCTGACTTGTTCGGGGTCGAGAAGCGTCCGCTGAGTAGAACAAGCACTGAGTAAAACAACAGGACAGCAGGAAAATAGAACAAGTCAGGAAGGGTGGCTTGCCCCCGCTTTGCGCGGTTAAGATCAAGAAGTAGTTGCTCAGTACAACCGAAAACTTTTAGACTCGCGCATGCACTCTCTCGAAGATGCAATCTCTTCGCTACGAAAGCACTTCGGCTTCGACGACTTTCGCGAAGGCCAGCGTGAAGTGATCGCATCGATCCTCGAAGGCAAAGACGCCGTCGTCGTCATGCCTACAGGCAGCGGCAAGTCTCTCTGCTATCAATTGCCGGCCATGATCCTCGATGGAGTCACGCTCGTCGTATCTCCTCTGATCGCCCTCATGAAGGATCAGGTAGACGCACTGCACGCGCGTGGACTCCCGGCCACCTTCATTAACAGCTCAATTTCAGAATCGGAACAACACGCACGCATCGAGTCACTCAGCAGCCGCGAGCAGAAGCTCGTCTACATCGCGCCCGAACGCTTTCGCAGCAGCCGCTTCACTGCGGCAATGCAATCGATTCCGATCTCACTCTTCGCGGTTGACGAAGCACACTGCATCTCTACCTGGGGTCACGACTTTCGTCCGGACTACCTGCGTCTTCGACAGCGTCATCAAGTCTCTCGGCAAAGTCCAAACACTCGCGCTCACCGCAACCGCCACCCCTTACGTCCGTTCCGACATCATTCAACAGTTGGGCCTGGACCAGCCAGAGACGTTTGTCAGCGGCTTCGATCGTCCGAACCTTCGATCGAGGTGGTACACACGGAAAAAGAGAGAGAGAAGATCGCGCGCATTCGCAGCCTCGCCAAGAGAATCAAGGCTCGGGAATTATCTATGCCGCGACGCGGAAGGCGGTCGAACAGGTCGGAAATAAACTTCGGGCCGTGGACTTAGCGTCTCCACTTATCACGCCGGCATGAGTGATGGCGTTCGCGTCAAAGCGCAGGACGATTTCATGAGCGGCCGCACGCAAATGATCGTCGCGACAAACGCATTCGGCATGGGTATCGATAAGCCCGACATCCGCTTCGTGGCCCATTATCAAATGCCCGGCTCAATCGAGGCGTACTACCAGGAGATCGGGCGCGCGGGACGCGATGGGCTGCCCTCAACCTGCGTGTTGCTCTTCAATTACGCAGACAAGAACACGCACGACTTCTTTATCGAAGGTTCGTATCCGGAGCTCAGCGTCATCAAGAGGTTTACAATTCCCTTGCCGCAACTGAGCTGAAAAGGATCGAACTTTCGACGTGCCGAGATCGCGCGCCGAACGGGCGAGCGCAACGAGATGGCCATGCAGTCGGCGCTTTATGTACTCGAACGAGCGGGCCACATTCAGCGAACCGCAGCGGCGCTGAATCGCGCCACTCGAGGTCTGCAACAGGGTCGCAGCATCCTGATGCTTGACGAGGTTCCGGTGAAGCAACTTCGAGTCGATCCCAGAGATGTGTCGCGCCGGGGTGAGCTCGAACGAAGGAAGCTGCGAGAGATAATCGAATTTTGTTACACGGACTATTGTTATCGCGCGCACATCCTCAACTACTTTGGCGACCGAGGTCATGAGCGACAGTGTGGAACGTGTGGCAACTGCCGGCCCACAGAAGCGAAGGCTGTCTTTCAGACGGAATCGGAAGAACACATAGCCCCGGTTCCGATCGACTCGACACCACGCGCACTCACGGATGAAGAGCTGCTTGCGCGTGCGAAAGATACTCGCGTGCGCCAAGCGAATGAACGGTCGCTTTGGCAGAAAGATGCTGTCGTCGACGTTGCGTGGCTCGGCGGCGAAGCCGGTGGTCACTGCCCGTCTCAATGAACTGTCGACTTATGGCTTGTTGAGGGAAATGCCGAACGACGAGATCTGCAACTTTATATCGAAGCGCTGATCGCTGCTCGTTGTCTGCGAGTAAAGCCCGGGCGTACCCGACGATCTCGACTACCGAACTCGGCGATCGCGTAATGCGCGAGCAGGAACAGATCGCGCTCGCGCTTCCTTCGAATGGACGGGGCTTACACTGATGACAAAATTAATGTGCGTGTGTCATTTGTATGGCGTTCATCTTTGTAAACGTTGCCGCTCAGACGGAGCAGTCGCCGTGGGTGACGCTGGCGCCGGAGGATGCGGGTTTTTCGATATTCTTGCCGGGCAAGACGGTAGAAAAGAACGATCGAGAAACCGAATTACACTATGCATACTTTCACGACAACGTCGGGCCGCTGCGACTTACGTCGCAAGTTACACCGATTACAAGCCGGGCGCCGTGGAACCGAGTCAGAGTCTCGCGGCGAACCGCGACAGCTTCGAAAAAGGACTGCAGCGCAAACTCATCTCCAGCCGCGAGATTACGGTCGATGGCACAATGGAATCGAGGTCACTTGCGAGAACTCGTTCGCGGATATCAAAGTCGCAATGTTTATGATCGGGAAACGAATGTTTCAGACTGCCACTTTTGTACGCAGAGACGTGGACCAGACGAGGAAGGTGAACCGATTTTTCGAGTCGTTCAAATTTACAAAAGACTAATCCTGAGGAAGACAAGTCCATGGGAAAGGAACAGGTCAGGAAGGGAGGCTTGCCCCCGCTTGCCAGAGTGCGGGGGCAAGCCCACCTTCCTGACTTGTTCTAATTCTGACTGGTTCCAGTCCTATCTAACTACACCTTCCAAAGGACTCGACGCGTTCGCGTACAGACGCTTCGGCATGCGTCCGGCGAGATAGGCCAGGCGGCCTGCCTGGATCGCGAGCTTCATCGCGGTCGCCATCTTCGCGGGATCTTTCGCTTCCGCGATCGCAGTGTTCATCAACACCCCGTCCGCGCCGAGTTCCATCGCAATCGCAGCGTCGCTCGCCGTTCCCACTCCCGCGTCGACAATGATCGTTGCGTCGGGAAATTGCTCGCGCATGATCCGAAGGTTCGCTGGATTTTGAACGCCGATGCCGGAACCAATCGGCGCCGCGAGCGGCATGATTCCGCGCAGCCTGCGTCGAGCAGTTTCTTCGCCATAATCAGATCGTCGTTAAAGTAAGGCAACACGACAAAACCTTCTTTGACGAGAATGCGTGCGGCTTCGAGAGTTTGTTCGTTGTCAGGAAAGAGGGTTGTTTGATCGCCGATCACTTCGAGCTTGACGAGATCCGTTTGCAAGGCTTCGCGCGCGAGCCGAGCAGTTCGAACTGCATCTTCCGCCGAGTAACAACCCGCAGTGTTTGGAAGAATTTGCAACGTCGGGATCCAGATGGTCGAGAAACGACTCGCTACTGCGATCGAGCGGCACACGCCGCACGGCGACAGTCACCATCTCAGCGCCGGAAGCAGCGTGCGCACTGCGCATCTCATCGTGAGCTCCGATACTTCCCTGTCCCGATAATCAGACGTGAAGAAAACGTTCCATCCGCCAACGATCAACGTTTCAGCCAACACTTAAACTCTACACCACCCACAAAGAAGCACAAAATGCACAGATGAATTGCTTTTACTGATTTGTGCTTATTTGTTCTTCTTTTGGCGCACCCCCACCAACGAAGTGGACGATCTCGATCCGATCATCGTCGTGCAGCATCGGTATTCGCCCACTCGCCGCGACGCACAACTTCGCGATTCAGTTCGACAGCAATGCGCGCCGCCGGCAGATCAAGTTGCGTGATTAATTCCGCTAAGGAAGGGTGCCGGAGACTTCTCTGCGATTCGCCGTTTATATAAACCCGCAAACTTCTTAAAACCTCACTGGGCCGGATGAATGATGCGGCGAAGTTCGGCGGCCTGATCTTTCGCCACCGCTCGCACCAGCACCGCCGCCCGGCCTGAAGTGAACTGCGGAATATCCGTCGAAACACTCGCTACTCCATCACTCTCAGTCTTCAAATGTAGATCAACGGCCGGAACGTGGTGCCAAGAATCTTCACCGACACGGCCGACGTTCGCGCAACGGCTTTTCATCGCCCGCTGTGACGATTGCTAATCAGTACTCGCAACGTGTATTGCTTGCCCGAGTAAAACTCATCGTCGTCCAGCAGACTTGTGATCAGAGCCATCTTCAAGCTCATCTTCGCTCGGTCAATTCTTCGGCTGCGAGCTCCTCAGGAATGTAAGACTCCGTTGACGATAGCGCAGGCTCCGGGACCAGTTCAAACTCCTGCTCCGGCACGGTTTCTATTTCCAATTCTTCAACCGGCGGCGCGGAGGCGGTGGCGTCCACTCCTGCGTCATCGGCCAGTACTCGATCTCGAAAGGCCTCTTCGACCGAAGTCGGCGCGGACGTCTCGAGTTCCGGCGTCTACTTCAGGTTCGTCGTCCAGCTCTATAACTCTCGTCTTTAACTGTAACCGGCGCCCTGCTTTCGTGACGGCCGCTCATCTTCTTTCAGATCGTTGATGCGCCCGGAGTGGATCGCGGCGCAGATCAGAGATGCTGGCGCTTCAAGACGTTCCGCGAGCACTTCATCACTGAACCCTTCGCGATCAGATCTTCGTACGGAGAACGTTTGCTGGCGAGGATCGTGCCGCCGGCGTAGACGAGCGAGAGAATGATAGGTGTGTCGAGTCCTTTGTCCTCGGTTTGCACATGATAGACGACGCCATCATGTTCGATATCGGTGTTGAATCCGGTAATCACTGTTTCAAGGACTATGCTCTCAGTAACGTCTTGACTGAAACTGGCAAATCGGGAGGCCCTCAAAGCCACTGCAGCGAGGGTTTTCCTGAACGGTAACACAAGCATTTTTTCACGGTCAATCAGCATTTTTCTGCGCGTGATCTTCACGGGAAAGGTTGCTTGACACCCTTGATCACTTCGACTAGCATCACGCTTGTACAATGATTCTCAATCTCGTGGATCGAGTGGCACTGACCGCACACGATTGGTTTTGGTGGAAATCAATCTGCGGCAGTAGGGTGTGTTCAGATGCAGTTTCGTCTTTACGACTACTTGCCCATCCTCCTGATGTTCATCGTTGCCGCGGGTTTTGCAGTCGGTAACGTTCTGCTCTCGCAGTTAGTCGGCCAACGAAAACGAACCCGAACGAAGCTGATGCCTTACGAGTGCGGCAAGGATCCGGTGGGATCGGCGCGCGAACGGTTCTCGGTGAAGTTTTACCTGATCGCGATGATCTTCATCCTCTTCGATATAGAGGTGATCTTCCTCGTGCCCTGGGCGGTTGTCTTCAAGTCGCTGGCGGCACAGAGCGATGCGATGCGTTGGTTTGCTTATATCGAGATGATGATCTTCGTCGGACTGCTGTTGGTGGGTTACATCTATGTCGTAAAGAAAGGCGCGTTTGACTGGGGTGAGAAGGCGCGCCGCGAAGCGGAAGGCCGAAGCAAGAGCGTTCGCGCGATCTGGAAGCACGACAGGATCGAGCAGAGACGCAGCCGCAGCGTGAGGAAGTTTTAAATGGGTCTGGAAAACATAATTGCAGAAGCTTTACCCGAGGTGCTGACAACGCGGCTCGACTCCCTGATCAACTGGGCGCGAAAGTCGTCACTCTGGCCGGCTACGTTTGGTCTCGCCTGTTGCGCGATCGAGATGATGAACGCGACGTCGTCGAGAAACGATCTCGCACGTTTTGGTTCGGAAGTGTTTCGCGCCAGCCCGCGCCAGGCTGACGTGATGATCGTTTCCGGACGTGTATCTCGAAAAATGGCGCCGGTGCTGCGCCGAATCTACGATCAGATGCCGGAACCGAAGTGGGTGATCTCGATGGGCGCTTGCGCGACTTCAGGCGGCGTGTTTGACAACTACGCGATCGTGCAGGGCGTAGACAAGATTGTTCCGGTTGACGTTTACATTCCCGGTTGTCCGCCGCGGCCGGAGATGCTGATTCATGCGGTGATGATGCTCCAGGAAAAAGTGATGAAGGAAAGCGTGCGCGATCGCAAAGACATACCGGAAGAGGAAGCGCGCGAAGCCGTTGTGCCAGGCACGTTACCCGTGACCGATGGATCAACAGCGCGGCAGAACACGCTGCCGGAATCGCGGCCTTACACGATTGCGTCGAGACACGAACGGCGTCGTTCTTCGTAGAGAGTCGAGCAAAGATCGCGGATGCAATCAGGGCCGGAAAACATCGAACCGTCGGCGGAACCAACCCCAAGTTCAGAAGCAGCGCCGTCACCGTTAGTGGCGGCGTTACAGCGTGAACACCCCGAATGGGTTAGCGGAAGTGATCGAAGCGTTCGGCGAGATGACGGTTATCGTTCCGCGCGAGCACATCGTCGCGGCTTGTTCGTTTTTGAAGACCTCGCCGGAAACGCGTTTCGATTTTCTGTCGGACATTTGCGGCGCGGATCGCGGGCGTGGAAGAAGAGCCGCGCTTCGAAGTCAACTACCATCTTTTTTCAACCACTAAACATCATCGAATTCGTTTGAAGGTCGTGCTGAACGAGGAAGACGCGCACGTGCCGACGGTGACGGGCGTCTGGCGTACAGCGAATTGGCACGAGCGCGAAACGTTTGATCATGTTTGGAGTGATTTTCGACGGTCATCCGGATCTGCGACGCATTCTGCTGCCGGACGATTGGCAGGGACATGCGTTGCGCAAGGATTTTCCGTTGCGAGGCTACGAGCCGTATAGCTTGAAGTGATTGCCGATTGCCGATTGCCGATTTGCCAAATCTGGCAAGTTGGCAATCGGAAATCTGGAATAGAACGTTCAGATACGTATGAGTCCACAACCATTCCGCCACAATTCGAAATCGTCGATCGTCCGCTCGACACGCAGATGACGATCTCGATGGGGCCGCAACACCCATCGACTCACGGCGTGCTGCGTCTGGAGCTGGTGCTGGATGGCGAAATGGTGGTGAAGGCCACGCCGGACATCGGCTATCTCCACACCGGCATGGAGAAGCTCTTTGAGTACAAGAAGTATCAGCAGGGCATCGTCATCACCGACCGGATGGATTATCTCAATCCGCTCGGCAACAATCTCGCCTACGTGATGGCCGCGGAAAAACTGCTCGGCCTCGAGATTCCCGAACGCGCGCAAACGATTCGCGTGCTGATGTGCGAACTGCAGCGCATCGCCTCACATCTCGTCTGGCTTGGAACTCACGCGCTCGATATCGGCGCGATGACAGTTTTCTTTTACTGCTTCCGCGAGCGCGAAAAGATTCTGAATCTGATCGAAGCCGCTTCCGGTGGACGATTGACGCCGTCGTACTTCCGCATCGGCGGCTTGATGATGGATCTTCCGGCGGGTTTCGAGAATCGCTGCAAGCAGTTTCTCGACGATTTTCCTGCCGGCGGTGGACGAGTTTCACAAACTGCTGACCGGCAACAGGATTTTTCAAAGACGAACACAGGGCATCGGACGCATCTCTGCCGAAGACGCGATCGACTGGGGACTTTCCGGTCCGTGTTTGCGAGGCAGCGGCGTGAATCTCGATATCCGCCGCGCGAATCCTTACAGCGGTTATGAGAATTACGATTTCGAAGTGCCGACCGAACCCGACGGCGACGTTTGGGCGCGTTACATGGTGCGCATGCGCGAGATGAAGGAGTCGCACAAGATCTCCGCGCAGGCGTTGTCGCGTTTGAAGCCGGGATCCGGTAAAGGCGGATGCGCCGAAAGTTGTGCTGCCCGATCGTGAAGCGATGAAGAGCCACATGGATGCGTCTGATTCATCACTTCCTGATCGTCGCGGAAGGTTTCGACGTGCCCGCGGGCGAGGTTTATTTCCCGATCGAAGCTTCGAAGGGTGAGCTGGGTGTTTACATGAAGATCGGATGGTGGACCAAAACCGAGCCGCGTTCATTTCCGTGGTCCGAGTTTTGTGAATCTTTCGGCCCTGCCGGTGATGGCTGAAGGTGAGATGGTGGCGGACGTCGTGGCGATTATCGGTTCGCTCGATATCGTGTTGGGGGAGATTGATCGGTAGAAAAAAAGTATTTTCCATTTGTCATTTGCATTTGTCATTTTCCATTGATCAGAAGCAGCGGACGTCCGTAAATGAGAAATGAAAATGGCAAATGACAAATGGAAAATACTTGAACATGAGTACACAGATCGTAAACATCCAGCCACTCTCTCAGCCAGTCAACTCGGGGTTGAGCCGGCGACATTTTCCCCCGAGGTGGAAGCGGAGATCGATCGCCATCTGGCGAAGTATCCGGTGATGCGTTCGGCGATTCTGCCGTTGATGTTCATCGTGCAACGCGAACGTGGCTATCTCGATCCGCCGGGTGTGCTCTACCTTGCGAATCGTCTGTCGTTGCGCGTCACGGACATCTGGGAAGTCGCCACGTTCTACTCGATGATCCACACGTCGCCGATCGGCAAGTATCACATTCAGATCTGCCGCACACTGTCGTGCAAGATCAGAGGCGCGGGAAAGATCACCGAATACTGTTCACAGAAACTCGGGATCAAACCCGGTGAAACGACTGCCGACGGGCGTTTCACGATAACCGAAGTTGAATGTCTCGGATCGTGCGGCACGGCGCCGATGTTTCAGCTCAACTTCGACTATCACGAGAACCTGACCCCCGAAAAGATCGATCAGATACTGGACGCTGCTGCCGTAAATCATGCGTATCGAAGCCATCGGATGTGAGCCACTGCAACTGCGTCGAGTTCATCTCGAAAACTCGCGCACTCTCGACGTCTATCGCCGCAACGGCGGTTACGAAGCGCTCAAGAAAGTTCTCGACGGCATGTCGCCTGACGACGTGATCAACGAGGTGAAGAAATCGGCGTTGCGCGGACGTGGCGGCGCGGGTTTTCCCACCGGCATGAAGTGGAGCTTCGTTCCGAAAGACTCTCCGAAACCAAAATACGTCGTTTGCAACGCAGACGAATCCGAGCCGGGCACATTCAAAGATCGATATCTGATGGAGCGCGATCCGCACATGCTGATCGAAGGCATGTTGATCGCCGCTTATGCTCTCGGTTCGAAAACGAATTACATCTACACGCGCGGCGAGTACAAATATCTGATCGACATCATGGACGTGGCGATCGCCGAAGCGCGTGAAGCGGGACTTGCTCGGCAACAAGATTCTCGGCACTGACTTCTCCTGCGAAATCTACACGCACACCGGCGCCGGCGCTTACATCTGCGGTGAAGAGACTGCATTGCTGAGTTCACTCGAAGGGCTGCGCGGACATCCGCGCATGAAACCTCCCTTCCCTGCCGTCTCCGGTCTTGTATGCGTGTCCGACTGTGGTGAACAACGTCGAGACACTCACGGCCGTGCCCGACATCATCAAGATGGGCGGCGAGGCTTATCAGAAACTCGGAACGGAAAAGAGTGGCGGCACAAAAGTCTGGTCCGTCTCCGGCCATGTCAATAGTCCCGGCGTTTACGAACTGCCGATGGGTTACGACGACATGGAGAAGTTCATCATGGAAGACTGCGGCGGCATGCTCGACGGCAAGAAACTCAAAGCCGTGATTCCGGGTGGTTCGTCGGTTTACATCATGCGCGCCGATCAGATCATCGGCAAAGACGTGCGCATGGATTACGAAGGACTGGTGGCGGCGGGTTCGAGTGTTGGGTCGGGCGGTTTCATCGTGATGGATGAGACGGTCGACATTTTTGAATCGACGAAGAACCTGACCGAGTTTTACAAACATGAGTCGTGCGGCTGGTGTACGCCGTGTCGCGAAGGCACTGATTGGCTCGTGAAGGTTTTCAAACGAATCGAAAGCGGCGACGGACGTCCGGAAGACGCGCAATTGATGCTCGATCTCTGCGACAACATCGAAGGCAAATCGTTTTGTCCGCTCGGCGACGCGGCTGCGTGGCCCATCCAGTCGGCAATCAAACGATTTCCGGAAATTTAAACGACGGCTTTTGAATGGTAACGGATAGCTTTCTCTGCGGCTCTCTGCGACCTCTGCGTTGAAAGGCCGTGGTAACGCAGAGATCGCGGAGATACGCGGAGGGCCGCGAGAAGAATCGATTATAAATGTCGACTGAACTGATCAAAGTCACGATCAACGGTAAAGACGTTCGAAGTCCCGAAAGGCGCGCGTCTGATCGACGTGTGTCGCGAAAAGGGTTTCGACATTCCGTCGTTCTGTTATTACTCCGACCTCGCGCTGCAGGCTTCGTGTCGCATGTGTCTCGTGCGCATCGAGAAGATGCCGAAGCTGCAAACCTCCTGCACCATCACCTGCACCGACGGCATGATCGTCACGACTCAAAGCGAAGAGATCGAGAAGGCCCAGCGCGGCATGACGGAGTTTCTGCTCGCGAATCATCCGCTCGATTGTCCTGTCTGCGATCGCGGTGGTGAGTGTGAACTCCAGGAGATGACGTTCGACTGGGGCGGCCTCGAAGAACGTTTCACCGAAAAGAAAAACTACTACGCCGAGCGATATCTCTCGCCGATGGTCGCAAACGATCCGCAGCGCTGCATTCTCTGCAAACGCTGCACGCGCGTTTGCGACGAGTGGATGGGCGAAGACGCGATCGAAGCCGGCGGGCGCGGCGCGCACACCGTCATCGGCACGTATCTCGGCTGGCTCGATTGTTCGCAGTGCGGAAACTGCATCGAGGTTTGTCCGACCGGCACGCTGCTCGATGCAACTTACCGCCATCAAACACGTCCATGGGAACTCGCGCAAACATCTCGACGTGCAATTTCTGTTCGGACGGTTGCCAGATGTCGCTTGGCTCGCGCGGTGGCGAAGTGATGCGCGTCGGTCGCGCGCGATCGATACGTGAACGGAATCAACGGCGAGTTTCTTTGCGTGAAGGGCCGGTTTGGTCATCCGTTCATCAATCACGAAGATCGCATCCGCACGCCGATGATTCGTTACAAGAAGGGCGGCAAGCTGATCCCCGCAACCTGGGACGAAGCTATTCGTCACGTTGCCGAACGTCTCGATGCTGTTGCGAATGAACACGGACGAAATGCGATCGGCGTCGTCGGCAGTCCGCGAATGACAAACGAATCGCTTTACGTGCTGCACAAGTTTGCGACCGAACTGGTGGGAACGGAGAACTACACCACCACCGATCCTTTCAGCCTGAAGACTTTCTTCAAAAATCTCGGCGCGCCGCTCGCGACGCATCGCGACATTCGCCATGCGAAGACGATTCTTCTGATCGGCGGCGATCCGGGCGAGTTGCAGCCGTTAACGGGCAAGACAGATTCGTCAGGCAGTCAGAAACGGCGGCGCGAAACTCGTGCTCGTCAATTCCGTTCCGATTCGTTTGCGCGAACAGGCCGCAGTTTTTCTGCACGTCAGACCCGGCACGGAAGACGCAATCGTTCTCGCGCTTGCCGATTCGGCGAACGACGTCGCTCGCGGCGCAAAAGACCGGCATCGAAGCGAGCGAAATCGATGCGGCGCGGCAGTTGATCGCAGACAGGACGGGCGACGTGGTGTTGATGTTTGGTACGGGACTCGGCGCTGAAGCGCAGGCCGCTCATCTGCTCAATTGCCCAGGCTTTCGCCGCCGAGGGCCGGCGCGTGCTGTTTCATCCGTTGCCGCTCTTCAACAACAGCATCGGCGCGCATGACATGGGCATGATGGACCGCGCGACGTCTCGCCGTCTCAACATGCTCGACGAGGCGGGCAGTGCGATCCGCGCGCTGTACATGGCCGGCGGTTTTCTGCCGGAACAACTCGAGGGACGTGAAGACGCGCTCTCGAAACTCGATTTCCTCGTGGTCCAGGAGCTTTTTGAAAATGAAACCACAGCGGCTGCGGACGTGGTGCTGCCCGCGGCATCGTACGCGGAGCAGGACGGAACGTTCACCAACAACGATGGCTTGGTCCAACGCGTGCGGCAGTCGATTCCGCCGCTGCACCAGTCAAAGCCTGACTGGATGATCACCGCGCAACTCGCAAAAGAGCTCGGCATGGATTTTGGATACGAGATGTCGGCGAGCGCGGTCTTTCGAGAAATTGCGGAGAACATGCCGGCTTATTCGGGAATGCGTTATCCGCTGCTGAAAGACGAAACAAATCCGGTGCAGGCGAAACACGCGATTGCGCATCTCGACGCTTCGCCGGATACGGCCGCGCTGCGAATCGCGTCGAACGACTTCCGGATGACGGCGAGAAGATCAACGTGACTCCTGACGTCGGCACTGAGTTGTTCAGACTCGGAATGCTGACTGACAAAGTGCGCGCAGTTTCATTTGCTGGCGGCCGGCAATCCGCGGCCCGAAACGACCGCGGTTTCGCCGCTTTATCAGATCACGGTGAGCAAGCGCGTGATGCTGCGTTAAGAATGTCCCTCGCAAAGGCGCAAAGGTCGCAGAGATGAAGGCATGGTGCTAACTTTGCGCCATTGCGCCATTGCGAGGTTGCGTCTAAGAACAATGGACACGGCTATCGACATCGCCCTGAAATTCGCCGCCATCACGGTGGCTTTTGTCGTCGTGCTGCTTCGTCGTCGCGTACACCGTGCTGGCCGAACGGCGCGTACTCGGTTTCATCCAGGGCCGGCTTGGTCCAAACCGCGTCGGGTACGGCGGCATACTTCAACCCTTCGCGGACCTGCTGAAGTTCATCCTCAAAGAAGACATCGTTCCCGACAAATCAACGCGCTTCGTCTACTTTCTCGCGCCCGTGATCGCCACGATGGCTGCGTTGATGACGATGATCGTCTATCCGTTTGGACCGGAGACCAGGATTCCCTTCACGTCGATCACGATTCCGCTCGTGATCGCGCACTTCGAATCGGTTTGCTCTACGTGCTGGGAGTCACTTCGATCGGCGTCTACGGCATCATGCTGGCCGGCTGGTCTTCAAACAACAAGTACAGCCTGATGGGCGGCCTGCGTTCGTCCGCGCAGATGATCTCTTACGAGCTGGCGCTCGGATTGAGTTTGATCGGCGTCATCCTGCTCGCCGGCACTCTCGATCTGGCGCAGATTGTCGAACTGCAATCAGGCTGGCACGGCTTTCGCGCTGGTTCATCTTTTTTCAACCCCTGGGTTTCATCATTTACATGATCGCGGCGATCGCGGAAACGAATCGCGTGCCGTTTGATCTTCCCGAAGCAGAAACCGAACTCGTTGCCGGTTTTCACACGGAGTACAGCGCGATGAAGTTTGCGCTCTTCTTCCTCGCCGAATACATCAACATGTTTACGGTCTCGATGCTTGCGACGACGCTTTTTCTCGGCGGCTGGAACGTGCCGTTTGCGGAAGACATATTTGGGCGCGGCACGTTTTTGTTTGGACTCGTAAGCGCGATCGGCTTTCTGCTCAAAGTTATCTTTATTCTTTTTCTTTACATCTGGCTGCGCGGCACGTTGCCGCGTTTTCGTTTTGATCAATTGATGAACTTTGGCTGGAAGTTTCTGTTGCCGCTGGCGCTGCTCAACATCTTCATCACGGCGACGTTGATCTTCCTGTTTCCGAAGTTTTTGATGCTGGCTCTTCTCTTCATTCTTTTCGGAGCACTTGCGATCGGCTGCGCGCTCGCGGTGGTCGCGCAGCGCAATCCGCTCTACAGCGCGATCTCGCTGATCGGCGTCTTTATTTCCCTTGCCTGTTTGTACGTGATGCTGGCGGCGCCGTTTATCGCCGCCGTGCAGGTGATCGTTTACGCCGGCGCGATCATGGTGCTGGTAGTGTTTGTAATCATGCTGCTCAACGTCGAGCAGGAGGAACGACGGCGCACGCGTCTCAGGTTTCTCGTGCCGACGGCGGTTGGGCTGGCGGCGGTTTTGATCGCCGAAGTGGCTTTCATACTCGTTACGGTGCAGGAGTTCAGTCCCAGCGGCAAGCCTTCAAACGTCGGACTCACGCATTCAATCGGCACGGCATTGTTTACGAGATATCTTTTGCCGTTTGAGATCACGTCGATACTGCTGCTGATGGCAATCGTCGGCGCGATGACACTCGCACGCCGTGGCGGGATGCTTTCCCCGGGGGCGAGGGTGATTCCGAGTTCACAAACTTTTCCTTTATCGATGGTTGATCCGGGAGCGCGGCCTGACGACCTGCGCGCCGTGGAAACCGAAACAACTGCCGACGCCGCGCGGCTGCTCGGACTCGACGCCGCACGCGATCAGTCAAAGAGAGACTGATCTGTGCAATCTGTGGATGGAGTGTTCTTATGATGGAACCACAGCTTTCATGGTACCTGGCGCTTTCGGCGGTGCTGTTCACGATCGGCGTGACCGGCGTGATCATCAAGCGAAACATCATCTCGATGTTCATGTGCATTGAGTTGATGCTGAACGCCGTCAACTTAACTTTCGTTGCCTTTTCCAGTTTCTTTCAGGACGTCACGGGGCAGCTTTTTGTATTCATCGTGATGACGGTCGCCGCCGCCGAAGCCGCGGTGGGCCTGGGAATCATCATCGCGATCTTCCGCAATCGTGAGACGTTGAATGTGGATGAGGCGAGTATTTTGAAGTTGTGAGTTTGAGCTTTGTTCTTTGTGCTTTGTACTTTGTTTCGAACCAAGGACTAAGCACTAAGCACTAAGTACCAAAGTAAATGGAATCCAATCTCCTCAGCCTAATCATCTTCGCGCCACTTGCCGGCGCCGCCATCAACTGGTTTGTGGGCCGGCGTGTGCGTGATGAGCGGTTTATCGGGCTGGTGGCGTGCGGCTCGGTGGCGGTCTCGACTGTGGTTGCGTTTTACCTTGCTCTTAAATCGGGCGGCGCGCTGCGTTCTGAAACTCCAGTTCTCGATCACATCTGGACGTGGCTGCAGGTTGGAACTTTCCGCGCCGACTTCGCGCTCGCGATGGATCGGCTGAGCGGAACCTATGCGCTCTTCATTACTTTTGTCGGGTTCCTGATTCATCTCTTTGCAGTCGGCTACATGCATGGCGAGGCCGGGTTCTATCGCTTCTTTGCGTTTCTCAACCTCTTCATGTTTGCGATGCTCACGCTCGTGCTCGCCGACAACTTCGTGCTGATGTTTGTCGGCTGGGAAGGCGTAGGTCTCTGTTCGTACCTGCTGATTGGTTATTACTTCGATAAAAAAGAAGCAGGCGACGCCGCCAAAAAGGCATTCATCACCAACCGTATCGGCGACTGGGGCTTCGTGCTCGGCATGATGCTGACCTTCTTCGTCACGGGTTCAGTCAGCTTCTTTGCAAATCCGAACGCAGGCGCCGCGACGCAAACCGCGCTCTCGTTTTTCAAAAACTCTCCCGTCGATCCTTTCACTGCCGGAGCCATCGTCGCCGGTGGCGCGACGTCGATCGCCTTCCTGCTGTTTATCGGCGCCGCCGGAAAAAGCGCGCAGATACCGCTCTATGTCTGGCTGCCCGACGCGATGGCTGGTCCGACTCCAGTCTCGGCGCTGATTCACGCCGCGACGATGGTGACCGCGGGCGTCTACATGATCGTGCGTTGCTCGGAGATCTTTGTTCACGCGCCCACCGCCATGTTTATCGTCGCGGTGATCGGCGCGGCAACGGCGCTCTTTGCCGCCACGATAGGGCTCGCGCAAAACGACATCAAGAAAGTTCTGGCCTACTCGACGATCTCGCAGCTCGGTTACATGTTTCTGGCTTGCGGCGTCGGCGCGTTTGTCGCCGCTATCTTCCACGTCATCACGCACGCGTTCTTCAAAGCATTGCTGTTCCTTGGGCTCGGGTTCGGTAATTCACGGCATGCATCACGAGCAGGACATGCGCCGGATGGGCGGTCTCAGGAAGTACATGCCGATCACGTTTGCGACAATGGTCACGGGCTGGCTGGCGATCTCGGGCGTGCCGATCTTTGCGGGTTTCTTTTCCAAAGATGAAATTTTATGGAAGACGTGGAGTGCGGCCGGTCTTCCTTCAGGTTTCAGCAAGATTCTTTGGGTAATCGGCGCGCTCACCGCGTTTCTGACCGCGGTCTACATGACGCGGATGATGGTGATGACGTTCTGGGGCAAGGAGCGCTTTCGCGACACGCACGACTCGAAACATCAGGAGCCGGATCATCATCATGGGCCAGTCGAGCCACACGAGTCGCCGTGGATCATGACCGTGCCGCTGATCGTGCTCGCGGTGTTATCGACAGTCGGCGGTTTTATCGGCGTGCCCTACGCGTTGAGTTCCGTATTCACGCACAACGACGTCAACGTGATCGAGCACACGCTCGCGCCGGTCGTGGCACACATGCCCGCGGGCGCTCACGGTGCAACTGAGTCGCCACCGCGATCGCACCTCCCGTAACTGAAACGCATCCGGCGACTGCCGCTCCAGCGCACGCCGCACATTCGCCCGAGGAGATTTCCGCGGAACGCATTCTTGCCGGTGTCTCGGTGCTGATCGCTCTGCTGGGAATCGGCGCGGGGTGGTACCTGTTCCAGAAGCGGCCGCTCCTGCAAATGCCGCGTCTGCTGGAGAACAAGTACTACGTTGACGAAATTTACGATGCCACGTTGATCCGTCCGATTGAGGCCGGCTCGCGCGAAGGCTCTCTGGAAATTGTTTGACGTCGGCGTCATCGACGGACTGCTCCACTCGATTGGCGAAGCAGTCACCGAAGCCGGAAGACTTGCGCGGTATCTGCAAGCCGGGTTTGTGCGTGGTTATGCCGCGATCATTCTTGTCGGCGCATTGATTTTGATCGGACTGTTTGCGTATCTCGGTTTTCCGCGGCCGTAAACCTTGGAGTGCGGCGGCCTGGCGCCGCTTTGTTATCGATAACGCTTGATCGAGGCCATAGCGGCGCCAGGCCGCCGCACTCCAGGGACGCGCTCTTAGTTATGCCGTACTTATTGACCATTCTGATTCTGCTGCCCGTCGCCGGCGCTCTCGCCCTGGTGCTTTACGGGTTTGCGTCGCGCAAAAGCGAGGAGCACTACCGCTGGATTGCCCTCGTCACGACCGTGGCGACGTTTGCAGTGTCACTGATCTTGTTGCGAGGTGTCGGCGCGAGTGGCGCTGAATTCAGGTTCGAGGAAAACATTAGTTGGATCGGATCGATCGGCGCACGCTATCACATCGCGGTTGACGGCATCAGTCTGTGGCTGGTGTTGCTGACAACCCTCCTGATGCCCATTGCGGTCCTCTCGAGTTGGACCTCGATTCGGAAACGGCAACTCTCCTACTACGCCTTTCTGCTGATTCTGGAAGCAGCGATGATCGGCGTTTTTGTTTCACTCGATCTACTGCTGTTTTATCTCTTCTTCGAAGCATCCCTCGTGCCGATGTTTTTCCTGATCGGAATCTGGGGAGGCGAGCGCCGTGTCTACGCTGCGATAAAGTTTTTTATCTACACCGCGGTCGGCAGCCTGCTGATGCTGGTCGGCATCATCGCGCTCTATTTCATTTACCAGACGTTTGATTACGTGACGATTCTCCAGGCGATGACGGCGAGCCCGCTGACGGAACGCGCCGAGTTCTGGCTGTTTCTCGCGTTCGCCTTTGCCTTCTGTATCAAAGTCCCGCTGTTTCCGCTCCACACGTGGCTGCCTGATGCGCACACCGAAGCGCCGACCGCCGGTTCCGTCATTCTGGCAGGCGTGCTGCTGAAGATGGGAACGTATGGCCTGTTGCGTTTCAATCTCGGCATGTTTCCGGAAACGGCCCGCAAGTTTGCTCCCGTGATGATCGCGCTCGCGGTGATCGGAATCATCTACGGCGCACTCGTGGCGATGGTCCAACCCGACGTCAAACGCCTCGTCGCGTATTCATCAGTCAGCCACATGGGATTTGTCGTGCTCGGGCTGTTTTCGTTCACAGAACTCGGCATGCAGGGCGCGCTTTACCAAATGCTGAATCACGGCGTCTCGACCGGCGCACTCTTTCTCTTTGTCGGTTTCATCTACGAGCGACGCCATACGCGCATGATCAGCGAGTTTGGCGGGCTGGCTAAACCGATGCCCTGGTTCTCGACTCTCTTTGTAATCGCGTCGCTCTCGTCGATCGGGCTTCCGTTCCTGAACGGCTTCGTCGGCGAGTTTTTGATCCTGATCGGAATGTGGACGTCGAGGGCGGTCACCAACTCCTGGATCGTAACGATGCTGGCGGCGACCGGAGTGATCTGGGCCGCGGTTTACATGTTGTGGATGTTGCAGCGCGTGTTGTTCGGAAAGATCACGAACGAGGAGAACGCCGGCCTTTCTGACTTGAACCGTCGCGAAGTGGGTTTGCTCGTGCCCCTCCTCGTGCTGATGCTGTTGATGGGAGTTTATCCACGCATCTTTCTCGATCGTTCAAAGGCGAGTGTGGAAACGATTCGAGCCCGAGTTTCGGCGGGACCAGCCGGCGGTTCTTACACGACCACCGATATTCAAAAACGCGATCAGCCTCCGAGCCAGGCTGCCAACGGTAAGACGGAATGACTTCGTTTCTTGCGCAATCAATGATGCCAATCATCAATTGGGCGTTAATCGCCCCCGAAGTTATTGTCTGCGCCGCAGCGGTTTTGGTCATGCTTGTCGACGCTTTTGTGCGTCCCACACAGCGCTGGATCACAGGGACTATCGCACTCGTCGGACTCGCCGGCGCGGCAGTCGCCACGATTTTACTTTGGGTCAACGGAACCGCGACTCCCGACGCTTTTAACGGAATGATCGTGCTCGACGAACTGCGTCTTGGCTTCACACTCGTCTTTCTTCTCGTGTCGGGTTTGACGCTCCTGATTTCAACTGTTTGGGTTCAGGGCGAGCAACTGCCGGCGGGTGAGTTTCATTCCCTCCTGCTGTTTGCCACCGTGGGAATGATGTTGATGGCCTCCGGGAACGATCTCGTCATCATTTTTCTCGGACTCGAGATCCTCTCGATCGCCACTTACGTAATGGCGGGATTCAGACGCACTGATATTCGTTCCAACGAGTCGTCGCTGAAGTATTTCATTCTTGGTTCGTTCTCTTCGGCGTTCCTGCTGTACGGCATCGCGCTCGTCTATGGAGCGACGTCGATTGCCGAGCCTGGACCAGGCGGCTCACTCAGCCGCATCGTTGCGGGCACAACCAACATCGCCGAGATCGCGAGCCGCGTCGGACAGGCGCAATATCCGGCGCTTCTCTATGCCGGCGCAGCGATGATGCTCGTGGGGTTTGGTTTCAAGATCGCCACTGCTCCATTTCACATCTGGACGCCTGACGTTTATGAAGGCGCGCCGACGCCGGTCACGGCATTTATGGCTGCCGGTCCCAAGGCTGCCGGGTTTGCCTCGTTCATTCGCGTCTTTGTTTTTGGTCTTCCGTTCGTCGTCTCGGCTTCGAGCGCGACCGGCGCGAGCCTGCACCAGGTTTGGGTCACGTCGCTCGTCGTGATGGCTATTCTCACCATGACACTCGGAAACGTGGTGGCGATAGTACAGAACAACGTGAAACGAATGCTGGCGTATTCGTCGATCGCGCATGCGGGTTATGCCCTCGTCGGCTGCATCGCGGCAGGAGCGGCCACGGATCTGGCCCAGCGCAATAACGCTATCTCCGCCGTAGTGTTTTACCTGTTGACTTATGCGGTGATGAACATAGGCGCGTTTGCCGTGGTCCAATTGATTGCCCGCAGCGGCGATCGCCGCACGGGGGTTGAAGACTATCGCGGTATCGGGTTCGAGTCGCCCGTGCTCGCCTTTTCGTTGAGCTTGTTCATGCTGAGTTTGCTTGGCATGCCTCTGACCGCGGGCTTCATGGGAAAGATCATGGTCTTTGGGGCCGCCATCGATCAGAAGTATTACGGCCTCGTCGTGGTTGGTGTGCTCAACACCGCGGTCTCCGCTTATTACTACCTGCGTCTGATCGTCGTCATGTTCTTTGGTGAGCGAACGATGGCGTGGAGCGCTCCCAGAATCCCGGCGAGCGTGGCGGTCGCGCTCGTCATCACCGTGCTTGGCGTCCTGTACCTGGGAATTTTCCCGGGACGCGTGATCAATGCGCTACAGACAAAGATCGATTCCCAGTTGTTTACCAGGCAACAAATCGAACGGTTGAACAGATAGACGTGTCCGCTGAAGACTACGCGCAGCGAATCCAGGAACAACTTGGTGAAACGTGGCTGCCGCGGATTTACCGGGAACGCATACTCAAGCTTCGCACCCGTTCTTATCATTTCGAAATTACCGGCGTTCCGGCGCGTGTTGTAATTCAGCACACACTGCTCGGTGTCGAGCTAAAGCTTGGACGCAAGCGTCTTTTGTGTCCGGATCTGGCAACGGCCCGGTACCTGTCGGTCTTCGCTCGACTGGGCTGTAAGGATGTAGCAGTACCGTACGACATAACAAAAATCTCCCAATTAGCGGACGAATTGGAGTCGTCGTGGTATAGAATGTTGTTGCTGGTAGAGCAGGAAGCACGGGCGGAAAGCCCGAGATTTAAGGGACGGATACGTGGCCTGCTACTTGCTAAGATTCGCGCGGACCTCGTCGAGGCCGGACCCGGAACGCGCATCCCGGAGTTCAACCAGAGCACAAAACAGCGACAGAAGGATTGAACATCAGAACATAATGAGCCAAGACCTAACCCCCACAAACGAGCCTGCTGAAATTCCGGGTTCACTTCCTTTCCCTTTCAATCAACAGAGCTTTTGCCGGTATGAGCCTGTCGAGCAGAGCATCGAAAAAGCGCGCGTGCTCGTGATCGACAACCTGCTTCGCGACGAACGCGATTTGTCTGTCGTCGCGCGCCAGGAGTGGGGCCAGTTGGCTGCGTCTCGAACTCCGTCGCGAACGCCTGATCGCGGGCATGGCAATTGAAAACATTCTCAACAACATCTCGCGACTCGTGAAACGCGCCACGACTGAAGTGGCCCACGTTTCAGAGATAGCGGAGGTGGCCGCCGAGTTCAAACCCGATGCGATCGTGCTCAGCGGCACCTTGCGCGATTTCGATTATTACCAGCAGTCGATCATCGACGAGTTTGGAAAGTTTATTCGCAAGACGAAAACTCCCGTGCTTGCAATCTGCGGTGGCCACCAGTTGGTTGGGCTGAGTTTTGGCGCACGCGTGATCACGCTCGACAAACTCGAGCAGCATGAACAACGCGAGCACCGGCCGCAGGAGTACCAGTATCGTTTTATTCGCATCACCGATCCCGGCGATCCAATCTTTGAAAACATCGCCTGCACCGATCCGGAATTGCCGGTGGGCCAGTTGAAGGGTGCTCGCATTCTTCGCGTCTGGCAAAACCACGGCTTGCAGCTCGATCGCGTGCCTGACGGATTTCAACTGCTCGCCACGTCGTATCTCTGCCGTAACCAGATGATGGTGAAACGCACTGATGGACAACTGATCTACACGGTCCAGTTTCATCTCGAGAAGTCGTTTGAAGACTGGAACAAGAGCCGCACACGCTGGGAACATCCCAACGAGTCGCGTGACGGACGCATCCTGTTTGAGAACTTCCTGACTCTCGCCACCAGCTGATTGAGTCAACCGCTTACTCAGAAAACTCTCGCACTGGCCGCGCGCGAGCTCGCCGCCCGCGACCAGACGTTAGCCGGCATACACGCCACTCACGGCGATCCGCCGCTCTGGCGACGCGCCACCGGCTTTCCTACCCTGGTCCATATAATTCTCGAGCAGCAGGTGTCGTTGAAGTCGGCGAAGTCGATGTTGACGCGTCTCGAGAATGCGATTCAACCGTTCACGCCGATGCGATTTATCGAGCTTGGCGATGCTCACCTGCGCAGTCTCGGCGTTACGCGTCAGAAGTCAGCTTACCTGCTGCATCTTTCAGCTTCGATAGTTGATGGGGAGTTGAGTTTTACTAAGCTCTCGCGTCTTAGTGATGATGAAGCGCGGTTGGTGTTGACGCGAATCAAGGGTATCGGATTGTGGAGCGCGGACGTTTATCTGCTGATGGCAATGAGACGCGCTGATATCTGGCCGGCTGGAGATCTTGCGCTCGCGGTTGCGATGAAGGATTTGATGGGTTTGGAGAAAAGGCCCGGGCCGGATGAGTTGGAACGATTGGCTGAGAAGTGGCGGCCTTACCGTGCGGTTGCGGCGCGGATGCTGTGGCAGTACTACCTTGGCAGGCAAAAACTTCCTCGCAAAGGAGCAAAGACGCAAAGCTAAGAATTATTCTGCCTTTGCGCCTTGCGAGGAACTTATTTCGCGATCGTGGAGGCTGTGGTGATGGTTTTCGGCAAACCGCGCGTGTCTGTTTCGGGAACGTTTTCCATCGTCATTTTAATCAGGTCGTCGACAACTGCCGTGAGGTCGTTCGTCTCACGATAGACCTCTAGTTGCCGATCAGCCGAGGTGCCGCGCGCGAGAATCGTGTGCACGTGATCGATCTCTTTTCGCGATCCCAACTCGTCAACTACGTCGTCGACGAATTCGAGCAGTTCGAGAACGAGATCTCGCACCGGCACTTCCGTCTGCTTTCCGAAATCGATCATCTTGCCTTCAAGTCCCCAGCGAACGGCGCGCCACTTGTTTTCCTGGATCAGCATCCGGCGATACAACCGAAATCCGAGATTGCGATCGATCAGCTTGTTTAGCTTGGCCACGATCGCCTGAAACAGCGCCGCGATTGCGATGGTGTCGTCCACGCGCGTCGGAATATCACACACGCGAAATTCGAGTGTCGGAAAGTATGGATGCGGGCGAATGTCCCACCAGATTTTCTTACCGTCGTTGATGCAACCAGTCTTGACCAAAAGTTCTACGTAACGCTGAAAGTTGCTATAGGAATCGAAGTGATCGGGAATGTCCGTGCGTGGAAACTGCTTGAATATTTCGGTGCGATACGATTTGAGACCGGTGTTGTGGCCCATCCAGAACGGCGACGAAGTGGAAAGCGCGAGCACGTGCGGCAGGAAGTAGCGCGCTGCATTCATAATGTGAATGGCGCGCTCGCGGTCAGCCATGCCGACGTGAACGTGTAGACCGAAGATCAATAACGAACGGGCGACGGTTTGCAGTTCCTGGACCAGGAGTTCGTAGCGTTCGTCGTCGAAAATCTTTTGATCCTGCCAGCGTGAGATCGGATGCGTCGATGCGGCCACGATGACCAGCCCGTTCTTTTTCGCCAGCCCGGCGATGATACTTCGCAGACGCGTAATGTCGGTTCTTGCTTCCTGGATGTTGCGGCAAATGCCTGTGCCGACTTCCACCATCGACTGGATCATCTCGGGCTTGATCTGCTCGCCCAGCAGCATCTTGCCCTCCTCGAGGATCTCGGCAACGTGCGAGCGCAGCTCGCGCGTTTGCGGATCGACGATCTGAAATTCCTCTTCGATACCCAGCGTGAATTGATCGAACATTTGCCCTCTTTCCAGTACTCTTACGAATTCAAACTCTTTGCGATCATACGCCAGTCAGGCTTCAACTTGCCCAGTGTCTCATAACGGAGGTGCCTGAGCGCCGTGGCGGGCGAGTAAACCGGACTGTGCAGATCGAAGTGGACGTACCACGTTCGCGGATCGCCTTCCTGAAACAGGAAATGGAGGATCGCGCGCTCTCGATGCTTTTCGTAAAAGCCTCCCTGCGTGTCCCTGTGATTTGCAAACCTGCGCGTGAAATCCGGCCGGCCGGCTAACGTCGATTCGATCATGGGCCAGGCCAGAAACTGAAGTCCGACACCGTCTTCACCATAAACATTCGTCACACGCCTGACGAGATGCCAGAGATCCTTTTGGCGCATTCGTTTCAACACCAGCAGCATCCCATATTTCTTATCGACCGGCCAGGAATCAAAAGCCGCTTGATCGCTGGCGGCGCCCCACAGGCCGATTAACTTTCCTTTGAGTAACTCCTTTGTCCCGTGGGGAAGGTCTGCCCATGTCAATGAGGTCGTATCCGCGTCACCCATTCGAGACTTCGCGTTCAAGAATCGCTTTCACTTCGTCCGATACGGCCTGGAATCTCAGACCAACTCCCCTGCCTGGGTTGCTGTAAACCACCACCGCGTTACAAACCACCTGAACATTTTCGCGGAACGGTATGCGGACGAGCAGCAGCGAGCCTTCGGGAATCTCGGCCTGCGTATTCATATACAGGCCGCCGGGGCTGATGTCTTTCGTGCTGGCCACGCCCGTTACGTCCTTGCCGTCAAAGAAAACGTCCACGATCAGGCGCGAGCGGTCGTGAACCCGGCGCTCATCCTGCGATTGAAACCTTTCGTTATCCTCAGCCACTGGCTTCTCCCCTTCGAGCGATGATGGAAATGGCTGTTTGAATTGTACCTGTTTTCGCTCACTTTTGGCTGACGATGTAGGTGGGAACCATGCCGCCACCCGAGCTGACGTTCGCCAGTTCGGTAAACGACAAACGGGTGAAAGCGGAGCCGACCTTTCCATTGAACAATAGGGGATCCAGATCCACGAGCTGCTCTGCAAACTGAATCCTGCCGTCGTCGGTCAAGGCCGGAAACGTCTCGCGCGCAGTCGGAACACGCTCCTGCACGAGGTAGTCGCCGTTCGTCAAAGCGTTTTGGATCGCGTCGTTCCAAACTGCCTCGTCGCTGTTCCAGCCGATCGTGATTCCATGACCGCCGTAATCGTCGTTGGGTTTCAAAACCAGTCGCTCATTGTTCTCGCGGATAAACTCCAGCAGGGTTACGCTCCGGCCAAAATAATCGGACTGTTCATCTCGAACCATTCGCGTCCAGGGCACATGAGATCGAATCGCCCCGAGCTCGTCGTCCGAGAACAGACTCGCGTGACGTGGATTCGTCAATACCGCAAAGAGTGCTTTCTTGTGAATGAGCTTTGAACGAAAACTGTTGACCATGCAGATTGCGCGGCTGCGATAGGCGTCGAGCAACGCCGGGTACTCGTCGATGATCGGCAAATACTCATTTACGAGCAGGCGCTTGTAGACGATGTCGATCTCCTGGCCCGCGACGCTCAGACGGTTGTCGCGAAACTCCAGCTCCTGTGGCGTGCAGATCACCGACGGATAACCGGCCTGAATAAAAAAATCTCTGAACAGCTCAAACTCGCTGACGGTCGGCACCCCTGCCAGATCTACAATCGCGATGCACGGCGGTCGTTCAGGTTTTCTACCCAGAAACTCCTCGTAAGATTTCAGCAGCACGTCCAGCATAAACTGCCTTCCGTACATCGCCCGCAAGTTGTATTTCTTTCCGAACTCCTTCATCACGGGCAGTGACGAGAAAATGTCGTAAGCAGCATCGGCATACGCGATGCCCGCCGGACTCTCACCGTTGAGTTCGACAAAGCTGTAGGCGGATTTCGTCAGAAACGAATCGAGTCGAGAGGTTGGCGAAACGGCTGTATAGCCCGGATCGATCGAGACAAGCTCCCGTTCGATTTCCGTAAGACCCAGATCGTTGACGATGTTTTCGTCGGCGACGGCTGCGTCCTTAACTTTCTGAATCGCGGACCAAACCGTTTCGCAGACCTGGCAAATACGCGCGAAGTCTGTTTCGGAAACGAAGTGTGGGCGGAGATATGGTGAAAGTCGCCGGCCGCCAAAGATTAACCGGGCGTTTTCGAGTCCCTCGTCGAGCAGAGCGCGGGACGTTTCGGCTAAGTCCTGATTTGCAAGTAGATCGTGATAATGAGCGACGGCCTCGGGGAACATGGAGCCACAGGGTATCACTAAGCCACAAAAAGGCACAAAAGACACTTGTGAGGAAGTGCCGTTACGCGCGTTACATTTTCGGTTATCGTTTTCGGGAGTTAGAAATTTTAACTGTGAGTTTCTCTTTTTTACGAACGATCTCGAAAGTGAATGAGTCCACGATTACTCCAGGGCGGCGACTGAAGGACGGGGCGGGCTTGCCGTTAATTGTCTGAATCACGTCGCCGGGTTGCAGACCGGCTTCGAAGGCCGGCGTCGATGGTCCGACGTAGACCACGAGCAGGCCGGCAGTGGTGCCGAGTTGAGACGCAACGGGCGGTCTTAAGACGATAGTCTCGATCCCCTGATCGATGAGCGAGAAACCTTTCGTGGCCAGCCGATTCCGTAGACTAAAACTCAGCGCCGGATCAAACATCCCACTCAGTTTCACACTGAGCGGCTCCACTGACGGACGATCCGGACGCGCCACTGTAAACTCAACCGAACTGCTTGCACCAGCCTGGTCCAACCACCATGTAAAATCTGCCTCACTCTGAATCTCTTTGTCGTCAACCTTCAGAATCACGTCACCGGCGCGAAGCGCAGCTCGTGCGGCGGGACTGTCGGGCGCTATCGAGGTCAGCAATATCCCACGATGATTTTCGGCAAGATCAGCCGCGCGTTGCATTTCCCAACCATAATTCAGTATCTGTTCGACCTTGAGCGCCGCTACTGCCTCACCTCTCACACCAAGCCACGGACGCGGCACACTCGCCTGCTGCTCCAGCACGCGTTCCGCGGCACGCCGGATGAGCGCAGCCGGAAGAATGCTAGCTTCGTTTCCTTCCAGACCATCGATGATGCCAATGGTCTCACCCGAGTCGTTCAACGCAACGCCTCCGATGTTTGCGTGTGAGAGTCGCGGCGAGCTGACCTTGAAACGAGAAACTCCGCCGGACGGCGTGGTCAAAACGTTTTCTATTCGACCCGGTGTCATACCCATGCGAACGTACAGACTCCCGCTCACAACCGCGCGCGCTCTTCGTGCCGGTTCGGGTCCAAAGAGCCGCACCGTTTGACCGGCGTTTATAGACTCATCTTTGATCACGCGCACTGGAATCATGTTCTTTTTGGCGAGCTTCAAGATCGAGAGACCGGTAACAGCATCAAGTCCGATGTATTTCGCGGTGAGAGGCTTTCCGTCATGTCCGATGACGCTGATATCGGGCTCGAAAAGGCCGTTGCGGAATCGCGGAAATGCTTCGACCGGCGGTCGCGAAGCGCTCGCCTGTGGCGCGCGTGGAGGCATCGGCGCTGGAATCGCCGGTGGTCCAAACTCGACGTCCGCTTCGGGTAACCAGGCGGCGATAGTTTCGCCGTCGTCCATCGCGAGGCCTGCGATAACGTTTGTGTGTACGTCGTCCATCAGGTTGAAAGTAGAGCCGAGACCGGCGATTGCCTGTACCTGCTCCTCACGCAACAGGAGACGAAACATTTTCAGTCCGTTCAGGCGATGAACAATCGTGACCACCTGCGGTGGGCTCGCAACTTTCTCAGTTCGACTCGTTTTTACCGCCGCTGCAGCCTTCTTCGACGGTTCGGCAGGAGTCTGAGCAACGGCAACCGCACCACACAGCAGTACGCCGGTGAACATCGCGACTCCACTAATTCTTTTTACAGTCATCGTTAATACTTCCTCTTGATGCCTGCTTTACCAAACACCTTTCGGGGCAAACTGGTTTCCCTTCGGCAACATGCGTTGAGAACCAAACCTGATTGTCGGGACGGAGATGGTGCGTGCGTTTCCCTGCCCGTCGTCGAGTGAAACTCTAAACGATTGAAGCGATGCGTCAATCGGGAAAACCGCGTGGGCATCCGAGTTTCCAGCCGGCTCTACTCCAATCACTTCCGTTCGCAGGCTGCTGAAATCGACGGTTGCCATCGGGCGTCTGTTCCTCGGCGTTTGTATGTTGCGCTCGGTCTTGTTTCTCTGCGGATTTTTATCGACAACCGCGAACGGCAATCTCCGCAGGTTTCGGTGCGGGAGTTTCGATTGTTCGCGGCGACTCCTGCGGGACTGCCGCCGGATTATTTTGATCGGCCACGACTTCAACCGGCGTCTCCTGGTCCATAATGTTTCGCACCAGCACTACGCCGCTCGCCAAAACGATCAGCAACGCCGCGGCAGCAAGACCCTTTCGCGCGAAGGACCAATAGTCAAACGTGGCGTGACTCGCACTATTCGCCAGGCGCGCACGCAGACGGAAATCGAAATCAGCCGGCGCTTCGACAGTGCCAAGACTGCCGACTATCTGACGCAACTTCATCTGCTGCTGCTGAAACTCGCGGCAGTCGGCACATCCCTCCAGATGTTTCAAGGCTGAGGGACTGTACGTCTCGTTAATCATCCACTCGTCGAGTTCTCTACGAATTACTTCGCAATTGTTTTTTCTCATAACTTCATCACCCTACAAGTAAGCCCGCATCTTCTCGCGCAGGAACCCCCTCGCCCTGCTGATTCGCGACTTCACCGTACCTTCACTCGTTTCCAGGATCCTCGCGATCTCGTCATAACTGCGGCCGTCTACGTCGCGCAGGATCAGAGGCGCGCGGTATTTCTCCGGCAGAGTGCCGATCGCACGCTGGACGGCATTGCGCCGCTCGGTATCGACCAGTTCCGAGTCCTGTAAAGGCCGGAGGTCTGGTGGATTCAGTTCCTGAGGCTCGCCGCCGTCGCCCGGTTGAAAAAACCCGGTCAGGGAAACAAGCTTCCGGCGCTTTCGTTTTCTGAGTTCGCTGATAGCCAGGTTAGTGGCGATGCGGTAGATGTAAGTCGAAAAAGCATAGGTGCGCTGGTAACGGTCAGCGGCCTTGTAGACCCTGACAAAAGTTTCCTGAGCCAAATCCACCGCGCCATCGTAATCGTTGGTCATCCTGTAAATGTAGCTCGTGATCTGGTTGCGATAACGGCTCACTAACTCGGCAAAAGCGTCCTGATCACCGGTTCGGGTCGCCTCCAACAACGCATGATCAGACGTCGTGTCGTCCAGCATTTCCTGCTGGAGAGTGGGGGCAAAACCCAGTTCATCGATGGTAGTCAACGTATTCATCAGGCAGGTAGACGCTGCTCAAATGATAAGTCTTGCGGGCTCGACAGGGGAACTACACGCCGCGGCTCGAATCAAGTTCCGAAAGAAGCCACAAAAAGGCACAAAAGGCTCAAACTGAGTTTAGCTCCAGGCCTACTCAAATCGTTTATGTGCTTTTGTGCCTCTTCGTGGCTAGCCCTAGTGGCTAGCCTTCGGGGTTCTTAAAGATGGAATCGCTGACTTTAACGCCGTAGGTGATGGTGAGAATGCGGGTTTCCTGCCGCTCGCGACCGTCTTCCAAAAGGACGATACGATAAGGAGCGAGGGTCTGTTGAACCGCGCGATAGTCCAGAAACTTCCGTGTGTACTTCACGGGAGTGCCGCCGGGATCTCCTTCCTCATACTCGAGCCAGAGAATTCGCAGTGACCGGGCGCTGATGAAATAGCGCGTCTTGCGTTTCTCTTTATCAATCAGGTCAATCACGTAAAGCTCGAGACCTTTTTGCTGCTCTTTGCCGACGAGCGTCACGGTCGAACCACATTCTTTATAGCGCAGCAGCGAGTCGATGCTGTGATGATGCTGGGAAATAAAACTCGCGGTAGCGTCCTGTCTTGGCGTAAAGGCGGCGCCGTTGATGATGCCCCAGAGTTTGCCGTCCTGGAAGATCAGCGAATACTCCATCGTGGGCAGTTTCTGATCGAGGCGAATCTTGTCTTTGTCGAGACTTTCACCGCGGACAAAGCGACGCTCGTAGTTTGCTTCTTCAGGATTGCCTTCCGGGTTGTAACGAGTGATCTTGCCGCGTTCCACACCGTTCCGCCGGATGTGATCGAGGGCCGGACGTGTGCCGTAGATGAGGATGACCGATTCCACAATCTGCTCGGCGGTAAATTTTGTGTCTTGCTTGTCTTGCTTCTCCTGCTTTTCCTGCTTTTCCTGCGGTTGAACCGCGGCCTGAGTTCTGGGCAGGGCCATCGAGACAGAAAACGCAGCGAGAGCTATGAGGGCCAGGAATGGGCGAAACAATTGTAAACGTTCTCCTTGAATTTTAGATCGCCGTGACTGTTGACGGCACCAACCGGGGAAAGCCAGACATTGAGGGCGAATTGTAACACAGGCCCTGTAAAAAGCTCTTTCCCACCCCCAGGGTCCTCTCATGGATGCTCCAAGTCAGGGCCACGATGCCTGTTTGACAAGCGGCACCGGCGCAGGTATTTTGCTTTGTTTTTGCGAAAGGACACATAAACAAATATGAAGCGGGTTGGAGTTCTCGTTGGCAGGGAAAAGACTTTTCCCGACGCAGTAATCAATGGCATTAATGAACAGGGGCGCGGCGAAATCGTTGCCGACTACCTCAAGCTGGGCGGCATTCAATACGATGCGCCTCCGAAGTATGACCTCGTTATCGACCGTATCTCCCATGAAGTACCGTTTTATCGCGCCACTCTGAAACGCATGGCCCTCGAAGGGACAATCGTCATCAACAACCCTTTCTGGTGGTCAGCCGACGATAAATTCTTCAACTATTCCCTCGGCAAGAAACTCGGTGTCGCCATTCCGAAGACCGTGCTACTGCCTCAGAAAGACTACATCGAAGGCATAGTCAGCGAGAGTTTGCGCAACCTCGAATTTCCGCTCGACTGGCAGGGCATCATCGATTACGTCGGCCTGCCGGCCTTCATGAAACCGTTTGACGGTGGCGGCTGGAAGAACGTCTCGAAGATCAACTCGCTCGAGGAACTCTGGGCCGAGTACGACAAGACCGGCACTCTTTGCATGACACTCCAGGAGTCAATCGAGTTTGACCAGTTTGTCAGGTGCTACTGCGTCGGCCAGCAGGAAGTGATGATCATGGCCTACGATCCGCGGAAGCCATACCTGTCGGGCGAGCAGTACGTTCACGATCCAAACTATCTCGCTCCGGCGCTCGCCGAACGAGTGACCAAAGACGTTCGCACGCTTTGCACCGCGCTGGGCTACGACATCAACACCGTCGAATTTGCCATCAAGGACGACGTGCCTTATGCAATCGATTTCATGAATCCGGCGCCTGATGCGGAACTGGCTTCGGTGGGCGAGTTCTATCACAACTGGATCACGGACGCCGTAGTCAAGCTTGTGTTCAAACGACTTGGGGAAACAAGCGAACACACGCGCTATCGCTGGGATTCGTTACTCAATCCGGAGCCGGCGAAAGCCTATGCGGTTGCGTCGGCAGCGGAACAGCAGGCGCGCACAGTGACGCCCGCTCCGGTAGCGAAGAAAGCCGCGGCTAAAAAGAAGAAAAACGCTTAAGGCGCCACCTTGGAGTGCGGCGGCCTGGCGCCGCTTTGGCCTTGATCTCTAAACCGAGGACCACAGCGGCGCCAGGCCGCCGCACTCCAAGGCTTTATGGTATGGAAGTGTTCTTTGAGCGCGTGAAGAGCACTCGGGTTCCGAGAAGTGTCAGTAACCAGATGATCAGCGCCGAGGAAGCAAGCGACCAGCCTAAACCTCCCGCGACCGGATCGATAAAGCCACCAATCAGCGCAAGCAACACACTCGCATTCGTCACACGCAGCGCCATACGACGAATGCGAGTGACGCTTTGCAGCCAGTTAATCCGCCGCAACTCCGCCGCCAGGTAATCATCGTCGTTATTCAACTGCATGTAATAATCGCCTTCGCTGCGAGCGTATCGCGCGAGCGCCTGTTCCGAACTGTCCCGCGCTGCTTCGTGGTAGTGATGAATCACGTGGGCCAACTTCCCTTCGCGCAGCGCGATGTCCGCGAGTCCGACTCGGGCTTTGAAGTTTCCGCTGTCGAGTTCCACTACTTTCTGCAACGCTCGTCGTGCCTGTTTGGAATCGCCACACTCCAGAAGGCTCTCGCCTATTAGCGGTAACAAAACCAGATCGTTTCCGGCACGAATACAGGCGAGTCGAAGTGCGGCACGCGCTCTCGACAACAAACGCGCATCGGCTTGCGCGCTCGCTTGTGACCGCAGCAACCGCGCAAAGTCGTAAATCAACCACGCGCCATGCGGGCGCACGTTCAGCGCACGTCGAAAAGCCTCGCCAGCTTCACGCAGACGTCCCGACACGCGCAGCTCGTTTCCGAGTCGACGCAGTAGACGCGCCCTTTCGAGATCTTCCGGGGTGGCCGGTGTATCGGGAACTTCAGGACGGCGGAGTGGTTTGCCGCCGAGTCGAATTTCGGGCTTGGTGATGTCGAGGAGGTCTGACGAAGCGAGTTGCGACAGTTGTGCTTTTCGACTCAGGAAACTCGGATCGTTTAGGTAGTCGCGCAAATCGCGGCTGCGATTATCCAGTTTACTTTCGTGGATCAGCGGAAATAGTTCGCGTACCAGGTGCCTGTAATATTGGCCGCCGGAAACAAGTACAAACTCCTTGCCCTTCCCTGTGATCTGAGTGCGATAACGATAGCGAACGCGTCCGCCGCGGCGCAGTGTGCGCACCGCCTGGGTTTCCACGGTTTCGAAATCGTTGACTGAAAGTTGTTTGCGATAACTAAACAGCAGGTGCAACAAGGACGCGAGCGGCCCCTGGCGTCGCAGTGTAGTTCCGTCAAATCCGATTCGATCGCTGAGAGCGAGCACGGGAATGATCAACCAGGCCCCGAGAATTACAAGGAGGGGTGCGAGATCGTATTGCGCGCGTAGCATCAGCGCGGCAACGAAAGTGAGCACGCTGGCAACTGCCAGGTATGGTCCGGGCGAAACCCGGACGCTGGCGATGGTCGGCTTCTTTAGAGCGCGCTCCCGTTCTTCTTGTACTTCGGAGAGGACCGGCAGGCTTTCGAGATCTCGTGTTTCGTTCATCTTCCTTGTTCGCTCGGGCAATCTACAGGCAATTCGAGTGAGAAACTACCTCTCGATCTGCCCGGCTCAGTGTAACGCAAGTCCGCCAATTGAACGAGAGTGCTGGTAACGCATCCGGGATCGGCGAGTTGCGCCACTGGAAACCGCGCAAACCCAAGAAATACTCGCGCCGGTTTTTGCTGAGAAACCTGATCGAACGTCTCCTTCAACATGCCGGTTGGCTTCTCGTAGCGAACCAAGCCCTGACTGCTGTTGCCGCCGATTAGACGAAGATTGAAGCGATACGTTGCTCGATCTGTTTCAAAGACGCAGTCCCAACGAAACGGATTTGCGAGGGTTGGCATGGCCGCGAGTCTGGCGACCGTTTCACCATTCGCGCTCACGATCGTCGCGGCTTGCTCGCCTGCGCGAATGAGCGCCCTGGAGTGTGTAATCGCGAGAAAGCTCCAGTAACAAAGCACGAGAGCAAGAGCGACTACGGCTATCTTTGTTCCCCAACGTGCGCCGGCGTCTTTAACGTAAAGCACGATTAATCCGAGGAGGGCCGCGATCCAGAAAACAGTGAATACCGGCGGATTCGGCAAACCATTACTTCGCGGACTCGCGATCACCAGCAGCGTTAGTATCGCCGCGAGTGCCGCCCAGATGAATTTCATCACTTTAGTCTTTGACGAGAGTAGAAAACAGGCGCTACCCAGAATCAGCCAGATATAAGGATCTACGATAAAAACCAGATCGCCATACGACCACTTTTGATTCCACGGCAAAAAGAATCGCACGCCGTAGTTGTTCATCCAATCCAGGAGGGGATGCGTGGCGCTGACGATGAGTGAAGCCAACAGCAGTTCTTTGAATTTCACTCTCGGCGCATGGTTCCTGAAGCGTGACCAGAGACGATCGATTAGATAGAAAAGGAGAGGCAGGATTAAGGCTATGCCGATGACGCCGACGACGGCGTGCGTGATGCCGCGATGATGTTGTAAGAAGTCCCACCTGTCGCCAAAAGCGAGGACGACGATATCTGCGTCGGGTGCGTTCGCGGCCAGCACACACAGCGCGGTTGCTCCCGGCGACAACTTATCCAAACCCGCTCTGGCTGCAGTGAGTCCGACGAGTGAGTGGGTAAGATTATCCATTCCAGGATCAGACTCAGCTATGGGCGGAAATGTTTAATCTTAACCGGCTAGAGACGTCTCGGGTGGGAGTTGAGCGTGGCGATCCGGATCGAGCTTTTTCAGTTCGTCGGCTGCTTCGCGCGCGGCCGTCGAAGCCGGCAATGGAAGATTATCCGTGCCTTTGGCCTTCCGCGATGCGTCGACGATATTAAATAGAAGGTCGGCGGCCTCTTTCTTCTTGCCCTGCTTTTCATAAACCTTTGCGAGGCGAAGATTGGCGGTTTCCGGAGTCACGGGTGGACTGTTTAGTTTGGCGAGTTCGGTGTAAAGCTTCGCGGCATCGTCGAGTTTGCCGTCGCTCTCGTGGGCCTGTGCTAAGGCGAACTTTGAAAGGGCTGCGACTTCTTCACTACCGTTGTTGGCCAGTTCGGACAACTCGCTAATTCCCTTCTGGCGATCGAGAGACAAACGGTTGACGGCGATGAAGTAGCGGGATTCTGAACGATAGGGGTCCCCGTATTTGGCGGCTACTTTCTCAAATTCCTCGACAGCTCGCTGCGCCCGTTCTTTCTCGCTTCCGAACGTGAGTTCCGTAGTGCCCGGAGCGGGAGAGGTCATGACTGGCGCTTTCGCTATCGTAATCGCGCGACCCAGCGCCTGGCGTGCCTCATCACTCTTGCGATTGCTCCACTTTACGAAAAAGAGTATCAGCAGTCCGGCGAGCAGGAGTGCGCCCAAACCATAGAGAATCGTTTGTCCACGACCCTCGAGTAGATTGCCGAGCCGGTCAAAAAAGCCCATAGTCGTATCCCGGAAGCGATCGTGCTGAAGCTCTCGGGCACGCTTTTTCTTATACTTTGCCACTTGTTGTCCTCTGCAAGCCTGCGTAGTCGGCTGCGTTCTGTTGGGTGTATGATTAGCGGAAAAAATGTCACTCTAATGGGGCGCGTAAAAACTTGTCAAGGCACCTTGACTCAGTTCAGCAACCAAAAAGGCATCTAAGACCGGGGATGAATTTTTTTCAGAAACAATGGGAACAAAACTTCCGACCCAGGTGTCTAAGGGGGAGCCTGTACGGGAAAGGGCATAAATCAGTATCTGCTCCGATTCCCGCCCCAGGGGGTGATCAATGAGCTACGGCGAGCCAATAGTCCTCCGCGGGCAAGTAGATTTGGAGCAGGTTGCATCGGCGGCCATAGCCGATGCGCGGCCACAAGCAGAGGCCCAGTTCATTGAAAGATTAAAGCGTGGCGACGCAGCCGCTTTTGAAACACTCGTCAACGAACGCTCCGGAGAGATTTACGGACTGCTCTATCGTTTGACGGAAAACGGCGAAGAAGCGCGCGACCTGACACAGGAAACTTTCCTGCGCGCCTTTCAAAGCATTATTCACTTTCGCGGCGACTCGGATTTACGCACGTGGATTTACCGGATCGCAATTAACCAGGCGCGTAATCGATGGCGCTGGTGGCGGCGCAGACGTCGTGATGTAACCGTCTCGATTGACGCAGTGGAAACAAACGGCGGACGACCGGCGCTGGTTGGGACACTTAAATCCGACAGCGCCAGTGATCCCGAACAGGATACTCTCGCTCACGAAAGAGAGCGTGTGCTGCGCAAGGCGTTGAGTAGTTTGCGACGAGTTTATCGAGAAGCAGTAGTGCTAAGAGATATTGAAGGATTTGCATACGAAGAAATTGCTACGGCACTCGACATCAGTGTTGGAACAGTGAAATCTCGACTGGCGCGTGGCCGCCAGGAACTCCGGCGAAAGCTGGAAGGCTCTTTGTAATTGTCGATTTCCAATTGCCGATTGAAGAACTCAGGCCGCAGCTATTTAATAAATTGGCAATTGACAATCGGAAATTGAAAATGGTTTGGATGGCTGATCCGCCCCGGCTCACAAAACTCGGTGCCAAATGGGTCGAAGTGAGAAAACGGCGGGCGCAAGGCTTCCGTAGTGGCATGATGAGGGCGTATTGAAAACGTGGCCAGCAACACCCGTTGAAAGCATCGCTCACCTCAAGCCTGAAGGGGTTGCCCTAAACTTGTCGGAGTTGCTTCTTTTCAAAAAGGGAGCAGCCGGGGTCGGTCAGCCATCCGAAACATTGACGATTGAGGTTTCGTGATAGCCGCAATTTTGCAACCGGCAAATTGGAAATAACTCCTATGTCGTGCGAAGAAATCAGACAAACGCTTTCGTTTTACATTGACGACGGGGTGTCTCTACCTGCTCGGGTAGCGATCGATCAGCATTTGGATCGTTGTCCTGTATGTCGCGCCGACCTGGCGGAATTGCGTGGCTTAACTCGCAGTTTGAGTTTGATGAGACGACCTGAGCCACCGGCTGATCTGACCGGGACAATTTCCGATCTGCTTGCGATCGAAGCCGCCGCTCGGCGTCAGGCTCCGAATCCTTCTTTGAGCTATCGCATCGCTCGTTTCCTGGAGCCGCGTTTGATGCCTTACACCGTCGGCTCTTTTGCGTCGGTGATCATGTTCTTTCTGATGTTTGCCGCGCTACGTCCACACTTTGTCGCGCTGCGTGAAGCTGCGCTTCAAAACAGCAGAGTGATTGTTCTGAGCACCACTGATCCCGGATACGATCTCTACCAGCCTGTTACTAAGGAAGACTTTGCTGCCAGTCGCGCTCCTTTTGCTGCACAGTCGCCGAGTTTGAATCCCGGCGGCGCACTCGCTGCGTTGACTCGTGCTTATGCGACTACCCACGCGAGTTATCACGGTGATGCCGACGATATGATCGTGGTTACGGACGTATTCAGCAATGGCTCTGCCTCACTGGCGGACGTGGTCCAAGCTCCTCGCGATAAGCGAATGCTGGACGAATTCGAGTCTGCGCTGCGACAGGATGCTGCCTTCGTTCCTGCTTCTCTGGACCGCCGTCCTGACACAATGCGCGTCGTCTTCGCCGTGCAAAAGGTCGACGTCGACGATCGAAACTTCTAGCCTCTGGTTACAGGAAAACTTCATTGACTTTCGCGGGGTGCGGGAGTAGAGTGCGCTGGTCCAATCGGGTCTTGCGGGAGCCTCCCCTGCCGGCAATGAATTCTTTAATCGAGTGTGAGTTTCATGCACTCACGGGAGTCCTCATATGTTTCCTCGCTCCTCCGCCCGGAATTTCAAACTACGTATATTTCTGTCGTTAACAATCGGCGCTGCGCTGCTGCCGTAAAAAATCTTTTGATTGTCATCGCGGTGGCGTCAGTGCTGTTCTTTAGGCAGGAGTCGGACATCGACTGGCGCAACATCGTTCCTTTTCAAACCACTCGTGCTGAAGTTGAAGCTAAATTGGGTGAAATACTCTAAGAAACCAATTCTCTGCCGCCTGCACATCGCTCAGTGAAAACTCATGTCAGACCTAACCCGCCAATTGTTATTTTCAGTCTTTCTCGCGCTCGGTGCCTCAACTGAGGCCTTGTCGAAAAGAATGGAGAGGCATAGTACCGCTGCATTCAACTAGAGAAGACGTCGTGCGAGTTCTGAATCAGTGTAAGGACTCGAATCCAAGTTGTGAGTTTACGCTGGACAATGAGTTTATCCATATTGAGTTTTCGGGTGATGGGAAGCTGCACGCGTGCGGGCCTGAGATGAAGCCCGATACCGTTTTGCTGGTGGAGGTGTTTCCCAAAGCACCTCTCACTCTAAAAAGCTTTGGTGTAAATCAACGCCGTTACAAAACTATCGATCTTTCTCGTTCCGTAAAGGGATTTGTAGATGAAGAGAACGGATTGGTCATAAAGGCCGAAGGAGGGCGAATTATTCAACTAGACTACGTTGCGGCGCGTGTCGACCGAGATCTCTGCGCTGCGTATTACAAGAACCTGGTGGCATTTATTCAGACCCGTTTTGATTCTCACGTACCTGTCATATATCTCAGTTGCCCATCTGCGCCAGTACGGGCGGGAGAAAAGATGACAGTGTCAGCCGACATCGCAGGCAATCCGAAAATAACATTCCTTTGGACGTTGACGGCTGGTGCAATCGTATCCGGCCAAGGTACGCGCCGGATAGAAATTGATACTACCGGACTCGAGGGCAAGACCGTACTTGCGACAGCTAAGCTGGGCCGAGTTCAATCGTCCTGCCAAGTACAAATTAGTAACGCAATCTTTACAAAGTGACCGCCACGTAAAATCAATATCCTTCTGGCCGCGATGGGGGGACTCATGACAGCTAACATCCTGGGACGAAGTGCGATTCTGATTCTTGTCCTTGCTGCTGTCGGAGCAACCTCTTTCATCATTCTCAATCGTGACGCCGCTACGCACGAAATCGAACGACAAGCGTTGGGTCGGCAAACCGAGAGTCTGCAGCTCGACATTCCCAATGCCCCCTGGGAATCATGGTTCTTCGAGTCGCTCGCGGAGCGAACGAAGGCAGCGAACATATCAAACCTGAGAGCACAACAACTTCCGCCCGACGATTTTGAAGTACGTTTCTGGTATGACCATTTCGAGATAATTAGTGGCGTTGTGATCCGGCGTTCCGGCCAGAAATGGTCCGCAAGCTGGATCTATCAAACGCTAGACCATCAACCGTCTTCAGCCACACAACTGAAACTCACGCGCCGAAGTCCGGCTGGGAAACGTTGTGGAAATAATCTTGTCACTGCCGGAATATTGACGCTCCCAGATGGCTCCCAGGTAAGTGTGAGACAGAAGTTTTGTATGCTTCAGCTACATCGTTGAGACAAACGTGAATCGTAAGTACAGAACTTACAGGTACGGTAATCCCCAACTAGCGGCATGCCTCGCGGCAAAGCGAATGATGCAGATAGAGGAAATAATCCGACAAGAGTTCAGGCTGCACGATGTGAAAGGATAAAAACTCGACAAACCTCAAATCCATCCGCTGTCCCCTCGCTTGACGCACCGCATGTCGCATGCTAGTTTGCGGCTTCACCTGTTATTACTGATTCAAACAACGGCGCTTAGACTCTGGCGCGCGCGGTGATTAACTTGACGGCAACCGCTCCGGAACTGAAAAGAACCCCACTCAATAACGCCCACCGGCAAGCCGGCGGCCGCATGGTTGACTTCGGTGGCTGGGACATGCCCGTTCAATATCCAGCCGGCACAATCGAAGAACATCTCCGCACTCGAACTCACGCCGGCCTTTTCGACGTGTCTCACATGGGTGAGATCGACGTGCGCGGCCCAGACGCCATCGCATTCATCAACAAGATCACGTCAAACGACGTCACCAAACTCGTCGATGGCCAGGCGCAGTACTCGGCCCTGACAACTCCCGCAGGAACCGTGATCGACGACCTGCTCGTCTATCGTCTTGCCGCCGATCACCTGTTGCTCGTCGTCAATGCAGGTACAACTGAAAAAGACTGGGAGTGGATCAAGTCGCATCATTCCGGTGAGTCGGTTGAGCTGAACAACGTCAGCGCGGATTACTGCCAACTCGCCCTGCAGGGACCGGACGCGGAGTCGATCCTGCAAAAGTTGACGGATCTGCCGCTCAGCGAGATCAAGTATTACCACTTCACGCCCGGCAGTGTTGATGGTGTTCAGGGAATAGTTTCGCGCACCGGTTACACCGGTGAAGATGGCTTTGAAGTCTATGCTCCAGCTGATCGCGCCGAACAGCTCTGGAACAAAATTCTCGAGACCGGAAACACGGGCACGCCGACCGGCGTCATTCCCTGTGGCCTTGCTGCCCGCAACACTCTGCGACTCGAAGCAGGAATGGCGCTTTATGGGCACGAGATTGATGAAAACACGACGCTGCTCGAAGCAAACCTCGGCTGGATCTGCAAACTCGACAAAGGCGACTTCATCGGCCGCGAAGCACTCGCGCGTCAAAAAGACGAAGGGTATCAAACGCAGGCTCGTCGGATTCGAGATAACCGAACGCGGCATCGCCCGCGACGACCAGGAAGTGGTAGTTGATGACGAGCGAGTCGGGAAAGTGACTTCCGGAAGCCCTGCGCCGTTTCTTAAAAAGAACATCGGCTTCGCATACGTGCCGGTCGAGTTTGCGAATGTGGGCCAGGAAATGAAAATTGACGTGCGCGGGCGGCTTGTCTGTGCGCAAGTGGTGAAGGCGCCGTTTTACAAGCGGCCCAAATAGAAGACAGAATTAAATGACTAGCAGATGGAGGATCCATGGCGAACGTTCCGGAAGACCTGCACTACAGTAAAGACCACGAATGGGTGAGGGTAGACGGCGATCAGGCTATCGTCGGCATTACTGATTACGCGCAAGACTCACTCGGTGACGTAGTGTACGTCGAGTTGCCGAAGGCAGACGAGGAGTTTGCGGCGAATGAATCGTTCGGCTCGGTTGAGTCGGTGAAGGCAGTCTCCGAAGTCTTCTCTCCGGTCACGGGAGTGGTAGTTAAGATTAATGAGTCACTTGCCGACGAACCCGAAAACGTCAACTCCGATCCGTATGGCGAGGGATGGATGATTCGCGTGAAGATGTCGAACCCCGCCGAAGTCGACAGCTTGTTGACAGCCGCGGAGTATGAAGACTTTACGAAAGCTGAGAGCGAATAATCTTGCGCTACATTCCCAACTCGCCCGAAGAGCGCACAGAGATGCTCGAAGCAATGGGGCTCGGATCGGCAGAAGAACTCTTTGACTCAATTCCGCAGGATTTACGTTTACAGAGGCCGCTCAACACTCCCGCAGCCCTTTCCGAAATCGAGCTCCTCGATCGGTTCGAACAGATGGGCGCGCGCAACGCCGGCGCGCGACGAATAAGTTTCATGGGCGGCGGCGCCTATTCACATTACATTCCTACGATCGTCGATCACATTCTTTCGCGTTCCGAATTCTTTACTGCGTACACTCCCTATCAACCTGAGATTTCACAGGGAACGCTGCAAACTATTTTTGAGTTTCAAACGCTCGTCTGCCAGTTGACCGGCATGGAAGTGGCCAACGCTTCGATGTACGACGGTTCAACCGCACTCGCCGAAGCCGTGTTGATGGCTGAGCGCGTCACTAAGCGATCGAAAGCGATCGCGTCGAGCGCGACGCATCCAGAGTATCTCGAGGTCATCAGAACTTACGTTCAGCACGCCGGCATACATCTGGAGTTGGCTTCATTCGATGAACAAACCGGTCAGTCGTGGAAATCGCTCGCGGAAGTGATCGACGACCAGACGGCGGCCGTCGTGGTCCAATCGCCAAACTTTTTCGGCTGCGTCGAAGATGTCGCCGCACTCGCGGACGCTGCTCATGCTAAAGGCGCTCTCCTCGTCGTTGCGATTACCGAAGCAATGTCACTCGGACTGTTGCGGTCGCCGGGCGCGTGTGGCGCGGACATCGTCGTCGCCGAGGGACAGTCGTTCGGAGTCCCGCTATCGTTTGGTGGTCCATACGTCGGACTCTTCGCTACGCGTGAAAAGTACGCGCGTCAAATACCCGGCCGGCTTGTCGGAGAAGCTTACGACAAAAAAGGCCGCCGCGGGTTCGTGCTGACTCTCGCCACGCGCGAACAACACATTCGACGAGAAAAAGCGACGTCCAACATCTGCACGAATGAAGGACTAATTGCCCTTGCCGCGACAGTTTATTTAGAGACGATGGGCCGTCGTGGAGTTCAGGAAGCCGCACATCAGTGCGCGCAGAAAGCTGCCTATGCACGCCGCGCGATCTCGAGGTTGAAGGGTTATTCACTTCCCTTCTCCGGAGCGTGTTTCAACGAGTTCATCGTGCGTGGGCCAGTCAGGGCAACAGAATTGCTCGCAGGGTTGGGGAAAGAAAAAGAGATCGACGGCGGGATCGCTTTGTCGCGTTTCATGCCTGACCGGCCAAACGATTTTCTCGTTTGCGTCACCGAGGTCAACAGCCGCGAACAGATCGACGCGCTTGTGGCCGGACTCTCTGAAGTAAAATCTGCTTAGTTTATGACTACCGCGATTACAAAAGTTACCAGTCACATCAGTCCGAACGAGCAACTCATCTTCGAACGCTCACAAACGGGACGCATCGGCTACCGTCTGCCGGCGCTCGACGTGGATGAAGTTCAACTGGAGATTCCCGCGGAGTTTCGTCGCGACGACGATCTCGAAGGCATGCCGGAAGTCAGCGAAGTGGACGTAATTCGCCACTTCGTGCGCATGTCAACCTGGAACTACTCGATCGATCTCGGCATGTATCCCCTCGGCTCGTGCACGATGAAATACAACTCGCGACTTAACGAGCGTGTCGCTCGCATCGCGGGCTTCGCAAACCTTCATCCGTTTACCGACGAGCAGGACGCGCAGGGCGCATTGCAGGTGATTTACGAACTCCAGCAACATCTCGCGGAGATCACGGGGCTTCCCGGCATTTCCCTGCAGCCCGCCGCGGGCGCGCATGGCGAGATGACCGGCATCATGATTATTCGTGCGTTTCTCGACGCGCGCGACGGCGCCGCGGCTTCGCATCGACGCACAATGCTGATCCCCGATTCGGCTCACGGAACCAATCCGGCCTCGGCACACCTCTCCGGCTTTTCAGTCAAAACAATTCGATCGACCGCCGAAGGTCTGACCGATCTCGATCACCTGCGCGAACTGTGCTCGCACGGCGACGTGGCGGGGCTGATGTTGACGAACCCAAACACGCTCGGCCTCTTCGAACGCAACATCAAACAGATCTGCGAGATCGTTCACGAAGCGGGTGGCCTCGTTTACATGGACGGCGCCAACATGAACGCCCTCGTCGGCGTAGCGCGCCCCGGCGACATGGGCGTGGACGTTATTCACCTGAACCTGCACAAGACGTTCTCGACTCCGCACGGCGGAGGCGGACCGGGCTGTGGTCCATGTTGCTGTACGAAAGAACTCGAACAGTTTTTACCGGTGCCGCGAATTGTGAAGTCTGCCGAATCGGCCTTTCGGCTCGATTACGATCAGCCACGATCGATCGGACGTGTCAAAGCATTCCTGGGAAACTACGGCATGATGTTGCGCGCGCTGGCATACACTCTCACGCACGGCAACGACGGTCTGCGTGAAGCAACCGAAGCGGCTGTTCTGAACGCTCGTTATGTTGCCGCGGGTCTGACGCAGGATTACGACAAGCCATTCGCCGGTTCGCCGATGCACGAAGTCGTTTTCACTGACAAACGCCAGTCTCGAAAAGGTGTTCACACACTCGATATCGCGAAACGTTTGATCGACTACGGGTTTCACCCGATGACGATCTACTTTCCTTTGATTGTGCAGGGAGCGATGCTCATCGAACCGACTGAGTCAGTCGGCCGGCAGGAGTTGGACCAGTTTATTGCGGCGATGAAGTCGATTGCGAGCGAGGCGGTGGAAGATCCGGAATTGGTTTTGAACGCGCCTCACAACACGCGTATCGGCCGTCTCGACGAAGCAGCCGCGGCGCGTAAGCCCGTGCTCCGCTGGAAACCGTCCGCAAATTACACGGAAAAATCCGCGTAATCCGGCGAAGACTTCGGCACTTTTAATAACGCCAGGCGCTCGACAACCCGCCCGTTGACGATGTGCTCTTCGACGATCTCAGGCACGTCTGTCGCCCGCACCTGCGCGTACCAAACACCATCGGGATAAACCATCACCGCCGCGCCAATCGCACAAAACCCGACCGACCCGCACTCAGTCAACACCACCGAACCCTTCGGATTACATCCTTTCGATACTTTCCCATACTGAAGCTCGCGTGCTTTCAGTTCTCGCTCGAATGCGTCTCTCACTTCCACACTATCGACAGCCGAACACGACTTCCCGGTGCAAACAAACACATGATGCCGGATCGAAGCCGCGGCAATCGGCGCCAGTTCTACCAGACGATCACAGTCTTCTATGAAATTCCACGTCTTTCAATCGTCAATTCCTCACTTGGATTTCATGCTAACACTACCTCGCTATTAACGTTAACTCTTTAGCTCAACTTCATTGTAGAATGGGTTGACGAGGGCGGCCGGATAACCGCACAGGAGTTTGTTAGGCGGGTCTGATCCGGGCGCTCGATTCGTGTAGACGTTCGAGCTTTGTAAACTCTTATGGCAACCGGCCTCGTTATCCACATCTCCTCGGGCGAAGACCGGCATACCGAAATCCTCACCGACGAAAAGTATTCGCATCGGCACTTCTGAAAGCTGTGACCTGCGACTCCGCTCGTCCACCCTGCCAAAAACCGCCGCAAACAGCGTATTGCTCGAGCTGAACAGGGCGAACGGGTCGTACCGTGTCAGCGATTTCGACCCGGCGGTAGCGCTCACGATGAACGGCGAACCGGTAACTTCCGGCGACGAAATTCATGATGGCGATGAGCTTCGGATTGCGGATTCTGAACTCGTACTGCACTTCTTTCCCGTCCGGGCGCTGCCCGCGGTAGTTCCCGCCGCATCTCGCGAAACACACGTGGCCCCGTTTATCGAGGCTGCGGCAATCGAATCGGCCGCCACCGCCAGACGCGACGATGCCAAAGTTTTTCTGCGTGAGTTTACGCGCGAGCTCGTACGCGAAATCAAACCCAGCACCAAGCTGGTAACTCTCGGGATAGCGGTCGTCCTGGTAGGCGGCATGCTTTATCTCGGCTTCGCGATGTACAAAGAGATACAGCGCAGCCGCCGGCTGATCGACGAGCAACGCGTTCAACTCGGTCAGATGCGAGATCAGGTCTTAAAAACCAACGACCAGCTCACAAACATCGACCAGTCAACAAAACAGCTTCAAAACAGTCTTTCACTCGCCGTGAAGTTGCGAAGCGAATACGGCAGCGGTGTTTGTTTGATTGCAGGTTCTTTTTACTTCGTCGAGGCAGGCACGGGACGTCCGCTTCGTTACGCCGAAGCGCAGGTGAACGAAAGTGGCGGCGCCGTTCAGAGTAGCGGCGCCCCTGAATCGTTGACGCCCGAAGGCAATGCCGCGATTGCGGAGTATGAGTTTGTCGGCACCGGATTCCACGTCGGACAAGGTTTCGTTGTCACTAATCGACACATCGCACAACCCTGGATTGCGGATGATCGGGCCCAGAGCATCAGCGGCAGTCTGAATGCGCAGCCGCGTTTGAGAAAACTGATTGCCTACTTTCCCAACTTCACAACAGCGATACCACTGAAGTTCAAAGCCGCGGCGCCGAAGGACGACCTCGCGGTTTGCAGTCTTGAATTGCCGGAAGTTCCGGAAACGATTCCGGTCCTCCCGCTCGAAACCGATCCCGATGCAGTGGCGGTTGGCAAGACAGTCGTGATGATGGGTTATCCCTCTGGACCAGATCGACTCCTCGCCCTTCTTGACGATGCGGAATCGAGAGGAATTCAGCAACGCTATGGCACGCCCATGGCTCAACTTGCATACCTTGCCGAGACAAAACGCATTCAACCGCTCACGACGCAAGGCAGCATTACGGATCTCGACGTTCGGCGAATCGTTTACGACGCACGAACAGCCGAAGGTGGATCGGGCGCGCCGTTGTTTGGTCCGTCCGGCCGCGTAATTGGAGTTAATTTTGCAGTCTTCACTGAAAACCAGGCCTCAAACTTCGCAGTTCCGATTCGTTTCGGTTTGAGTCTGCTGCAACGCACGGGCTGGGAAGCACCGGCGAAAGAAACCAAGGAGGTAGAAACAGCCGCCCAATCCTCCAGCCACGGCGCGGCACGGCCAGGATCTCGTTGAGTCTCACCTGTTAGTAATGACAGTTCTGCGTTAACCATACTTCAGGCACAATCGTCTTAATACATTAACCGCGATTCGTTTATTTGCGGCCCACAACGAGACATCAGCACGCTGCATCTGACGGATTGTTACAATGCATGACGTGTCATAGCTGCGTCACAAAACGGGTCCATGGGACCGTAGAGTGATGTATATTTGATCTGCCCTTGACGGGCATGACTGTTGCAGAGAAAACGCAAAACGCGAAGTTTCTTTAAGCGTTTTTTCAAATTTGTAAATTCAAGATGCAGCACAAACTCCCCATCTGCCAGAATTTGTTTTGAGTGTGCAGACCAAAAGGATGACGATCCAAAAAGATAGTCACTGGCACCTGAGGGCGAGCTTTCTAATTGCTTTACTGCTCGTTATCTCGCCATTACTTCCGACCATCAGCAAAGCTCAAGGTCCAACTGCCCTCGCCGTCGAGGCAGTAGACCCGAGCGCCGTCCTTTCGCAGATACTCCGGCTCGAACGCGTGGAGGTGGCCGGCGGCGCGGAGTTGATTACTGTCCACGCAAAACTTGCGGGTCTCGAGTCTACGGAAAACGACAAATGGATACCCCTTGTGTCTATTCTGCGCGACACTCTTGACGACAGTAATCCGGAAAATGATCGCCTGCGTTACGTTTGGCCGTTGACCTACACACGCCCGACGATGAAGCAGCGTCTGGCCGCGGCCATTCCGTTTTTCTATACGCGCGTCGGGAATAAACAGACACTAACCAAGACGCCGCCGCCGGCACTCGATCTCGCTTCGCCGGAGAGTGAAGTTTGGGACAAGATCTTCTGGACCGCGCTTCAGAGTATTCTTCTCGATCCTTACGGCACTCCGATCAAAGCTTCGACCAGCTCATACCGGCGCAACAGCAGCGACTATCGCCGAGCGCACCTCATTCGCGCGTTGTCCGTGCTGGCGCTTTATCAGGCAGTCAAAGGTGAATCAGCTTTCACGCCAGCTGAGATGGCAGCGATCCAGGCGCGACTGCTTCTCAGTGAAAAGACTTTTGGCGGGCTCGTCGACGATTCAAATCTGCAGAGTTACTACAACAGAAAAACTGCACAGGCACGAGACGAGCGCGGTCACAATTGGGAGTTGCTGCGACAACGGGCTGAATCCGAGTCACTCTACTTCGAACCACTCCTGATGCCCGACGGCAGCGCCACACACGCACTGCTCTGGGTCGCGAAACGCGATCTGCTGAAACAGCCCAGCTCGCGTTACAGCGGACGTTTTCTGAATATCGCGAATCCCTGGACTGACAAGCGCTTGTTGAAGTGGAAAGGTTACGTCGAAACTCGTTACTTCGATTCCGAGAATCAACCGGTTGACAGTCAAACGCCCGGCGCTGAAGCAGTCGAAATGATTCCACTCGGTTTGTACGGTCTCGACAATCCCAAGATCCCGATGCTGCTGGTTGATTTTCGCGATACCTACAATCCGAAGAAACGCGAAATGTCGCGCCGCGTGCTCAACGACGTCACGCGCAACCTTCTCTCGCTTTCAAAGTTTGGCAACTTGCCGTTCTTTCTCGGTCGGACGGTCTTCGACTTCGTCACCGGCCGGCGTGGAATGGATATCAATCAGCCGTCGCGTTTACAAACTTATTCTCAACTCAAGCTGCTGCTCTCGCTCGACACTTCCATGGATCCTGACCTTCGCTCGGAAGTCAGTGGACGACTGGAAACGATGTCGCTTAATCCGTTTGAGAACGATCTAAATGCCGAAGCCAACATCGCGTTGGGCCAGTATCAGGAACTGCTCGCGTTCGCGAAAGATCCGAATGGACTGGCGGCAAAAGTCGAACGCGATCGCCGCGCGGAACTGGTGCCGTTGAACCATGGAGACAAAGCACAACTGATTTTCCGCGTGATGAATGTGCTGACCTTTGGAAGATATGTCCATCGTGAAGAGCTCGCGGATGATATGGAGAATCGCCTGAACGTTGCGCGGCGACTTCAGTATCACACTCGATTTTTGCAGCAGGTTGCCAAATCCACGGCCGAAGTTGATATCACCTGGAACCTGGAAGACATAAAGAGATCGCTGCACTTTATCGCCGAACATGGGCCGGAAGCGGGCGCGAGTGCGGCCGCCGCGACCGCAAACATATTTGCGCGAACAAGGGACGACCAAACGCGGCGCGCGTGTCTCGACAGTCTTTCGCGCATCAGCAGTTCAAAAGCAAAGAGCGAGCTGCTCCGCATCTCCCGGAATAACCAGGTGGATAAGACACTGCGAGAGCTGGCGGCTGAATATCTCCGCGGTAATCACCGAGCCGAGCCAATCGCCGCGACCGTCAGCGGCTCACCAATGATTGTGGGCCAGCCCTGATGTACGGCGCAAAATTTAGTCATAAAGAAGCACATAAAGCACAAATGCCTCGGAAATTCGTTTGTGTTCTTTCCGCTTTTTTATGGCTTTTCCTCTTTTGCACCGGCGGGGACGCGCTCGCTCAGACAAAACGGCTGGTCATCGTCAAATGTGACGGACTACCGCAAGACCTCGTCGACCGGCTTGCAAAGCAACGTGATCCGCAGTCAGGCAAAAGCGTGCTGCCGTGGATCGATCACATCTTCTATCAGCGCGGTGCACGCCTCTCGAACTTTTACGTCAGGGGCATGAGTTTGTCCGCACCTTCGTGGTCAATTCTCGAAACAGGCCAGCACCTCCAGATCAAAGGGAACGTCGAGTTTGATCGTTACACGCTTCATACTTACGACTATCTGAATTTCCTGCCCCTCTACGTCGGCGGAGTCGTCGGAGCGCGCGTAGACATGCGCGCAGTCGAAGTGCTCGATTCTCTCGGAGTTCCTTTACTGTCAGACGCGTACCCGCACAATGAGCGTTATCTTACGTATTCGTTGTTCCTGCGGAATCCGCGCTACTCGACACTTCAAAGCGGGTTACAGAACCGTTTCATGAAATCGCCGAAAGCACTTTTTGACGAGTGGACCATGGGCTTCGAGCTGAGAAGCTTTCTGGCCGATCAACTCGTCCGGGAGCTGGTAACAAAGTTATCCGATCCAAAGATCCGTTATCTCGATCTGTTTCTCGCCGACTTCGATCATATCGCGCACCATAACAACGACACACACTCGCAGCTCGTCGTGTTGAAAGAGATGGATGCGATGATCGGACAAGTCTGGACCGCGATTCAGAAGAGTCCCCTCGCCGACGAGACCGCGCTGGTCCTGGTTTCGGATCATGGTTTTAATACCGACGAGAAAATTTACAGCCAGGGCTACAATCTCGTTAAGCTGCTCGGCAGCCGCACCGGCGGCGGGCATCACGTGGTTACGAAGCGGCGCTTGATGCTCGATTATTCAATCAAAGGCATCAATCCGCTCGTGCCTTTGATTACGACCACCACGCCCGACACGTATTACCTCAAAGGCGAAAGCACGACCTATCCAACCGCGATGCTCGACTTTGACGGTAACGAACGCGCTTCCGTTCACCTGCGCGACAGCGATCTCAACCTGCTGCACATCCTTTTACAGCAATTACAACGTAGCGATCTCTCCATAGATGTGCGTAAGGCGGCGACAAATGAGTTTTTTGCCGTCATCGATCGAAGACGTGACGAATGGGACAAAGAGCTGAAAGAGTTGCAGCGCGAACTGGCCGCACTCGATAAAGCTATCCTGGAGCAGCGCAAACTATGGGAAGCGCAACCGAAGAAGTTCAGCAAGGAACAACAGGACGTGGGGCTGGACGATGCGGCGAAACGCGTCTACGTGAAATTGGATCGCTGGCAGCACGAGCGACGTGAGTATGGCGAGTATGCTCTGGCGTTGGAAAAGCTCACTTCCCTTTCGTCCGAGGCTTTCTCGCCGTCGAAAATAAAAATCGCGGATCTGATCCCAAAGATGTCGATGGGCAATCGAAACACGATCTACCAGCTTCAGAATTACGTCGTTGGGCTCGGCCGGGACGGTTTTGTTCTGAATGCCGACGGGACATTGAACGTCGAAAAGAGTTTTGTGCAGATCGATTACTTCTCGATGCTCCAGAGCGTCTCGGTGAGAAACAACGTGCAGCGTGGCATCGGAAACAAACCTGTCGACATGATTGCGACGCGACTGTCGCGTGATCTGGTTCTTCCGCTAATCGACGAGCGCGACATCGACGAGGACGTCATCTGGGTAACATCCGGCGCCAACCGGCAGGCGTTGCTGCTTTCTCGTCGCAATCCGGATGGGCAGTTGAGTCTTCGCTATTTACCGATCAGTAATCTCACACAGGATTCGAGTGGGAAGCTCCAGTTCAAAACAATAAGCTGGCAGGCCGGATTGCCGTTGCAGATCTTCGAAGATCCAAAACTGATTTTGCCCGGCGGCAGCGACCGCACCGCATGGCTCGGCGAGTGGCACACGGACGGCGAATGGCTCGAAGCCCTGCATAAAACGCATTATTCAAATGGTCTGGTGGGACTTCACGAGGAGCTCGCGCGTCATCACGTCGAAAGCCTGGCAACAGATTCGAGCCTAAGCGACCAGGCGCAGTCGATGAGAAACTTCACCCGCCGCAAACGCGAAGTTGTCGAGGCTGACCTGCTGATTGTTGCCAACGACCACTGGAACTTCGACGTGCGAGGTTTCAATCCCGGCGGAAATCACGGGTCGTTCTTTCGTATCTCGACGCACTCCGTGTTCATGCTCGCAGGCGGACAAAAGACAAATCTTCCTCACGCCTTAAACATCGAGACGCCGTACGACAGCCTCAGCTTTGCGCCTACCCTGTTGGCATTAACCGGAAATTTACGCGATGATAGCAGTCCCGTCCCGGAACTCCGGCAGAGAGGATTCAGACCTTTTCCCGGACACGTCGTTAAAGAGTTGTTGCCCGCCTGGCCGGTAAAGCCACAGGCGACAGCTAATGGAGTGAGTGCAGCGCCTTGATTGAATCGAGAGACGACTTAGCAAACAACTGGTCAGCCGGCGATGAAGAAGAACTATCAGAAGAACCGGTAACCACTACCAACAACTCGAAACGATCGTTCGTTTGGCTGCAAGCACTTGCCTTCATCCTTGGCCTCGCCCTGCTAATTTATGTAATCAACCGCGTCGGCGTTCAACCGCTCTTCGATGCGTTGTTGCGTGTCGGTTTCGGCTTTTTCATCATCCTCGGTCTGAGTGGACTGCGTCACTTTCTCCGCACGATCGCGATGCGTGCCGCAGTGCCGCCGGAACATCGCCGCATAACTTTTCGCCAGGCCTTTGCCGCGCGTCTCGGCGGCGAGGCAATCAGTTTTCTAACCTTCACCGGACCACTGCTCGGCGAAGCGACTAAGGTCGCCCTGCTGCGAAAACGAATCCCGCTGACTTACGGTGTCCCTGCGCTCGTCGTCGACAACCTGCTCTACAACCTTTCCGTCGTGTTTTTCGTGTTGAGCGGAGCTTGTGTGATGCTGGCGTAGTACCGGCTGCCTCCGCCCGTCTACCTTGTGCTGCTGATCATCGCGATTGTCGCCGCTTCGGGAATTCTCGTTGCAGGCATTGCGGCCAAACGACGCGTGATGTTGATGACGTGGATCATCGATCGCATGGCCCAACTGCGGCTCAGCCCGAAGGTAATTCTCAAACGACGCCATCACATCTATCACCTGGAGTCAAAAGTTTACGATTTTTACAGACATCATCCGGCGGCGTTTTTTGGGATGATTGCGTGCAATCTGCTGGCGCACGTTGCCAGCGTCGTGGAAGTTTATCTCGCGCTCAAAATGCTGGGCTTCAATCCCCAGGTGGCCCAGGCTTACATCATCGAGTCGCTCACGAAAGTAATCAATTTTGCGTTTGCGTTTGTTCCCGGAACGATCGGAGTTTACGAAGGCGGCACGGAAGTCATTCTGCAAAAGGGGTTGGGCTTCGAACCTGCTGCCGGACTTGCTCTTGCGCTCGTGCGCAAGGCTGCGATCGTTTCGCTGGACCTCCATCGGCCTCCTTGTGCTTACCTGGCGCACGCTCCCCAACGCGTGGCGTCGCATCCTGGATCGCAGCCCGCGCTTACAACGTCTTATGGATAGCCTCGTACTTTCAAATATCGCTCATCGACCTGCTCGTACCGCTGTCAGCATTCTCGGCACCGGAGTGGGCGTGCTGCTTATCGTTTTTACTGTCGGACTCGCGCGCGGCGTCTTGCACGAACGTGGCCGGCGTGAATCAAACATCGGCGCGGAGATCATGATTCGCGCCTCGGGAACGATGAGTCTCGCCGGCGGGTCGCAATTCAAATTGCCGACTTCGCACGCCGCCGAACTCGCCTCGATTCCCGGCGTCAGGGCGGCGACGCCCGTCGGGCAGAGCGTACGACAAAAGTGATTCGGGTTTCGGACAGCGATTGATCGACGGCATTGAGTACGACGAATATGCAAACCTTGCCCGCATCACTCTTCGCGAAGGACGAAAACTGGAGTCCGGAGACGAAGCGATTGTCGATCCGGAATGGAAGGAACGCCGGAAAGCGAAAGTGGGAGACACAGTCACTCTGTTTGAGCGGCCCTTCACGATTGTCGGCGTTTACGAACCCCCGGGCGGCGGCCGCATCAAGATTCCGCTCAAGACAATGCAGGAACAGGAAGGCGCGGTAAACAAATCCTCTGCGATACTCGTCGCGTGCGTCGATCCGGCGGAACAGGACGCAGTCGCCGCGCGCATCCTCGAGCGTTTTCCCGAGGATCAACTGATCTTCACGCGCGATCTTCCGGAGATTTACGCGAGCGGGGTTCCGGCGTTGAATGTATTCATCAAGGTTGTCGTCGGCGTAGCCGCGGCAATCAGCGTGCTTGTGATTCTTGCTCGCGATGTACACGACCGTCACTGAGCGACACGAGACAGATCGGAATTCTCAAGTCGCTTGGCATGTCGAAGACTGTCGATCGCCTGGGTTATCGAACAGGAAGCGATTATCGTCAGCGTTCTTGGCGTTGCTGTTGGAGTGTTACTGACGATGCTGGCGCGCGTTGTCGTGATGCGAACGACGAGTTTGACGATTGAAATCGAGCCGCGGTGGGTATTGATCGCTTGGCCGTCGGATTGTTGGGAGGAACTATCGGTGCTTTATATCCGGCACTCCGCGCGGCCAGGCAGGATGCGGTTGAAGCGTTGAGTTACGAATAAAGCCGCGGAGAAGGGGTGGCTCGAACGAGTGCCTACCCCTATTCCCCGGCAACCTGTACTCTACTGATCTCGCGGATTTATCCGAATCGAATAATCGACCCAGCAATCCAGCACACCAAAGAGTTCCGACTGCTCGTCAAACCCGAACGGAAACGCCGTTAGCCCCGGTGTCGTTGGGGCCGCGAACTTCGGATCGAGCGCTTTCGCAATCTCATCACGCGCATCAGCAAGATGCGCACGCGTCTGGCGATCGACAGCTCGCGCGCTTGGCTGCGGCAAGCGCTGCACTCAAGTCACGCAGCTCAGCCTTAATCAATGCACGATAGTCATCCGTGACTGCGGGTCGCACATTCAACTTCGTCGCAAGCAACTCGATGTAAGAGTTTTGAAGCCTTCGCCGGTACACATCGATGCGCACGGGACCACCTTCGAGCTCACTCCAGATGCCTCTGCGAACGTCGGCCATAAAATCTCCCGGACCGATAAGCAGCCGCACCATCGATTGCTTCCTGCTCAACCAGACGATCGAAACGGGTGTTGCTGAAGCAACGAGTTCAGAACTCGCTCCTGCGCCAGGTTGACTCGCGTGAGCACACCTGCCGGCTCAATCCGTCTCAGTATGTCTGACTTGAGTGCCCACGAGGGCGTTGCGAATGCGTTCTCATGCAGGAAACGAACCGCAGCCGCTTGCCGCTCCCTGGGAACAATCACGAAGCGCACCCCGTCCTGCCCGCCATGTTTCTGCTGCGAATTGAAACCACCAACAATCCCGGTGACGTGATTCAACTCGGTAGCCCACTGGTCTCAGCATGCCACCGTACAGCTCGCTGAGATCGTCGTATGGCTCGCCGGGATGAGAGGTGGCCGGAAGAAGCATGTCTGCAACGCGTTTCAGATTCTTGATACCAAGAGATGTAGACGCGATTGCATCAGCGTCTCCGACAGCTTCCGTGTTTTCACCAGGGTCAGAACCACGTGCATTGGCGGTTGAGAAACGCAGGTAGGGCTTTGCATCCTGTTCCCTCGCCCACTGGTCCAACATCTTCTTCTCTTCTTCCGGAGTTCTGGCACTCGCAATCGGTTTGTAACCCCACATCGTCGCCCATTTATCATACGGACCGATATCGGGAATGAGTGATTCAAACGGGATATTATCTTCCGGCTGGGCCACGTAATTGAACCGGGAATAGTCCATCAACGTCGGCGTATGGCTCATCGTCTTGAGCCACTCCGCGTTGCGAAGTTTCTCCGTCGGATAGGTGGCACTCGCTTTCATGTTGTGTTGGAAACCGAGTGTATGGCCGACCTCGTGCGCAATCACATACTGGACCAGACGGCCCATCAGTCGTCAGGCAACGGAAGTTTCTTTGCGCGAGGGTCGAGTGGTCCCACCTGCAGGAAGTACCAGTTACGATTCAGATTCATCACATTGTGATAGTACTGAATGTCTGATTCGAGAATTTCGCCGGTGCGTGGATCGTGGACGTGCGGTCCGGACGCATTCATGATGTCGGATGGAAGATAGCGAATGACTGAATATCGCGCATCTTCCGGATCCCAATGAGGATCTTCGGCTTTCGAGGGGGCTTCTTTCGCGATGATCGCATTCTTGAAGCCGGCGGCCTCGAAGGCGGGCTGCCAGTCTTCGATGCCTTTCTTGATCCACGGTATCCACTTCGTCGGCGTGGCCGGATCTACGTAATAAACAATCGGTTTCACTGGCTCTGAGATCTCCGCATTTGGATCTTTCTTTTCCAGACGCCAGCGCGTGATGTACCGGCGTTGCGGCGCGCGTTGCTCGTCGATACCGTAATCGAATTTGCGGATCGAGAAGTAGCCCACTCGCTCGTCAAACAACCGCGGCATCATCGGCTTTTCGGGAAGCTTCACCATGCTGTAGTGCATGACGACGGTCGCGTTTGTTCCGGCGCGCATGCCTGCGCAAACGGATTTGGAGCGGTTGTGGTCCGCCGCCGCCCGCGGCGTCATGTCCGGAGGCGACGTGTAGGTTTGCGAAACCTGGACCTCGATATTTGTCGGAAACGATTTGGTCTTCTCGATAAACGAGCGCGAAGCGTCGAAACCGCGAGCACGCAAACGTGTGCGCGCGCTGAACTCGGTGACTTCCGTCGTGAAGAGCCGAGTAACGTCGATCACGGCCGAGTCGTCTTTACCGATTGCCTCGATATTGAACGCCATGATGATCGTGTCGTTGTTGGCAGCCTGGACCGCACGCGACACCGGAAGTTTCGGATCGGCGATGACGTCGTAGGAAACATTTCGCAGCAGAACGCGATTGCCTTTACGTTCCCATTTCACCACGCGATTGCCCGCGGCCTGACCGCCATAACCAACGCCGAGCGTGGTTTTCGCAATCTGGCTGACCCAGAGAAACTCTTTTTCGAGTTCGCTTTTGGGGATCTCGTAATAGATCTTTTCCTTGATCGTGTGGACTTTGAAAATGCCTTCATCCGACTTGGCTTCTTTCGTGATCACACGGTCGTAAGGTTTGGGTTCTGTTGACTGCTCCGGACGTCCCGGACGTTCCGGGCCGGCGCCACCAGCAGGTGGGGTGGGCGGGGGATCCTGAGGGGCGTTCGTTGCGCCTGATCGAGGCGCGAACAGAAAGACAGAAATGACTAATGAGAGAACAAGAATAGAGACAGGGAGATACCGGGATCGCATTCGCATGCGTTAGCTCCTTCCGATTGGCTTTGTTGGAATCGTCGCGTACAGGCCGACTGCTAGTTGAACCGATAGTTGAAACTGGGCAGAACAATAAGCCCAACAGGGCGGGTGAGTCAATGTCGGCGCAGCGAGTTAAGGCTATGCTCGTCGGCTGACGCGCGGGCGTTTGGGTTTCGTCTCCCGCGGTTTGTTTCGTGTGAATGCGGGCGCCGCGCGATCCGTCAGAAGTGGGAGGGGATTGATCGCGCCTGTTGCGGTGTAAACACCAAAGTGCAGATGAGGCGGTGTGCCCTGCGCGTTCCCCGTTGTTCCGACCGAGCCGAGCACCGTTCGAGTCGTAACAGGATCGCCGACTTCGAGTCCGGGCGCGTACGAATCGAGGTGCGCGTAGTAATAAATACGTCCACCGGATCCGATCACCGAGACCGTCTGCCCACCGAGGTTGTTCTCGCCGATCTTGAAGACGTAACCATTCGTCGCGGAGAGAATCGGTGTTCCTCTCGGTGCGAAAATGTCCTGACCCTGGTGTTTCCGTCCGGTCCCGCGGGACGCTTGCCAGGTGTCAGCAATGTGCTTCTTTGAGACCTCGGCGAGCGGCATCTCGATTTTGGAATCAGGTTCCTGCGTGTGGAGTTTCGCAATGCGTGCGTAGAAGATCAGATTGTCCTTCACCAGTTTGCCCAAACCGGTAAATACCAACAAAGCGAGGACTACTGCCAACACTGTAAAAAATTTCACTGCGCGTCTCATTCGAGATTTGGGATGCACCGGCGGCACCGGGCGGTTCGCTTGGGCTTTGCACAACAAGTGCGTTTCACATAATCATCTTGTAAATCATGTTAATCCTGTAAAAATGACCTTGGTTTCCGTTGCGGGAAAGTCATTTCACGGGATTACATGATTATCAGGATTAACATGATTTTTTGTGCAAAGCGGTTCGCTTGAGTAGCTGTGAGTTCAGTTTCCCTTGGTTGAGACTCCCTCCGAGAGGATCCAGCGGTCGGGATCCAGCTCCACCTTTCTCGGGCGCGACGGCAACTTGAGTTGAAACGGACTCGACGGCCCATCGACCAGCACTGTTCCGATCGCCTCCTCCTTGCCGCCAAATGAAAATTTCACCGGAAGCACCATCGCCCAATCCGGTGGCGCATTCTCCTGAACGATTGTTCCCTTCACCAGCACTTTGCCGTCAGGCTGGTCCTCGATCTGATAGCGCAATTCATAAGAAGGAAGCGCGGTTTGATAAACCGATTGGGCAAACAACCAGTTCAGGTTTGTAATCCCGTGTTTCCGCGCAATCGGAGACTTCGCAAAATGTTCGTTGACCACGTTTCGAAAATCATCGCTCGAGGCCGTCTTGTTGCGATAGCGCTCGACAAAGTCAGTCATCATCGTGAAAAACGGTTGGCCATTGCCACCCGGTTCGCTCAACATGAAATTAAGCATGCGCAACACCAGGGCGCCCTTGTTGTAAATCAGCGCTTCATAAGCGCCCAGCGTCTTGGTGGTCTCCAGCCGGTGCCCCATGATTATTGGACCCACATCCACCAGCCGGCCCTTGCCGAAACCGGTAGTCGTTATGGGCGGATCCTTGAGAGACGTTCGCAAGCGACCCAGAAGCTCGTTCTTCGACCCCTGACCGTCGCGAACGCCCGTGTAGAGAATGGCGGAGTAATGAGCAAACCCCTCGCTGAGCCACTGGTCTCGATACGAGCGCCACGTGACGATATTGCCCCACCACTGGTGCGAGGTCTCGTGAGCAATAAACTGGTAAGTAAACTTGCTGGCGCGATCTGCCGGCGGAATCATCAGCAAACTCGGGAACCCCTGGCCAAAGGCAAAGGGATGAAAGGCAGCGCCAAACGTCGGATACGGATAATCTCCAAACAGGAGGGTGAAGTATCTGATCGCGTTGTTGAGTTCCGCGAGTATGAAGTCTTCTTTGATCGCGACCCGATCGCCGGGCATGGAATTGAATTCGAGTGGCGTCGGCGCGCCTCCTTTTTCCCACTTCACCGAGTCGGTATGGCGCTTGAATGGTCCAAGAGCGAACGTCGCGAGAGCTACCGGAATCTTCAATTCGTACTTTGAAACCAACGCCTCCTTATCTTCCGGATCGGGCGCTTCACTCAGGCGTGCGCCGATTGTCGCGACGTGAAGACGTTTTGGATGTCTGAAGGTCATATCAAACGTGGCGCGATCGAGATATCCATGTCGCGGGTACCAGGTCGTATTGGACCGCGGGTAGTAACACTCCCTCAAATCGATATCGTCGACGTCTCTTACAAAATCGCCTTCGAGGCTCATGTCGAGCTCGAGTTTCTCACCCGCCTTCAGAGCCGCGGGAAGAAATACGGTGAACCCCGCTTCCCAATCCTCCTGGACCGCCGGCAGCACAACTCCGCCGCGCCGCACTGAAGCAAGCCGCAACTGTTTTTTAAGACGCGTGTTATCAAACTCACTCAAACCTTCTCCCACTGAAAAAGAGACGGCGCGCACGTTCGATATGTATGGCTCGGATTCGATATGCGCATGTAACTTGAGCCGATCCTTGTGCTCACGAAGATCGACGTCCATCCGGTAATGCTTCACGTCGATCTGATCGTTCGCATCCGAGTAGGCGACGGCTCCGCGCTGGTAGTCTTCGAGTGAATAAAAAGCGAGCCAAACTTGCACGAGGTACAGATCGGAAGAATAGGTCCAGATGAGCCCCTTCTCGCCGGCGTTGATCCTGAAGTTTGCAACTGGAATACGGGTCTGATGGTCCACGATCATCGAGAAGCGGCCGCGTCTGCCGCCGTCAAACGTGGCAAAGAAAAACCCCGGGTTCTCCGCGTTCAGGATCGAGACGGCGACACGTGCCGGTACATTTGCGCCCGTCTCTCGAATCGTGCGTTCGTCTGCTTCGCGTGCGAGTTTCTGCGCGCGTTCGTTGACCGCCGTCTCAGGACGTCCCGCGCCAAACTGCGTCGCGGTATCGTCCGTGAATCTGAATACCGCCGTTTTGAAGTCTGAGGCGAGCTGCTCGACTCCCAGGAGACGTTTAAGGTTGTCTTTCTCGAACTCGCCGGGCGGTGTCTCTGCCGAAAAGTTTCCTTCTCCAATAAAGACAGCGCCGGTGGTGCGGCCGTTAACCGGCTCGCTCAGGTAGAGCAGCCCGTTAAGCGTGAGTTGAACGCGATCTCGTTTGACCACCAGGCCCTTCGCTTCGACGACACCGCCGGTCAGCGAAAAAGCCTTGAGCTGGTTATAAAGGTCCTTGTCTTTTGACGTGGGACTTTCCTGCGCGATAGCGCTCGGCGCTAAGAACAGGGCCAGGAGTAAACAGACGAAACCGAACAAGGGAATTTTGGGGGAGGAAGCTTTCATTTTGGGAATCTCCGAGGTTTCAGCGGTCTAAGACAAGGAAAACTAATGCTTTTTGGACCTTACAGTCAAGAAATGCGTACCACCTGCGTCATCATTTGGGACAAATTCTCTCCTCGCAAAGGCGCAAAGACGCAAAAGAAAATCCCTGTAGACGCGTTAGCGCTTTGCGCCCTTGCGTCTTTGCGAGGGACGTCTTTTTAAGTTTGACTTTCGCATCAAAGTGCCTTAGAAGTTCGCCTCAGATCATTCTCCAACAAAGTTAAATTCTCCATAAGTGAGGTAGCTCATGAAAAAGGCTATCAATCTGACCGTGAATGGTGCCTCTCATACCAGTGAGGTCGAGCCACGCATGCTGCTCGTTCATTACCTGCGCGACGTTTTGGAACTCACCGGGACACACGTCGGTTGCGAGACGTCGCTGTGCGGCGCGTGTACGGTGATGCTCGACGGCCAGGCCGTAAAGTCGTGCACCATCTTCGCCGTTCAGGCGGAGGGCTCCACCGTGACCACGATCGAAGGCTTCGCGAAAAACGGCGAACTGCATCCGGTCCAGGAAGGCTTCTGGGAGAAACACGGATTGCAGTGCGGCTATTGCACGCCCGGAATGATCGTTACGGCTGCGCAACTGCTCGATCGCAATCCCGCGCCTTCACGTGAAGAGATTTGTCATGGCCTTGAAGGTAACCTGTGCCGCTGCACCGGCTACCAGCACATCATCGAAGCGGTGCAATACGCGGCGAAGAAAGCGGGGCAGTCGTGACAAACAATTACGTTGGCAAACGAGTAAAGCGAACCGAGGATCCACGGCTTATCAAAGGACTGGCGCACTACGTCGACGACGTCAGTTTGCCGGGCACGCTGCACGTCGCATTTCTGCGCTCGATGTACGCGCACGCAAACATCAGCGGCATCGACACGGAAGCTGCGCGCTCCGTGCCGGGCGTGATCGCTGTTTACACCGGCAGCGACATCGCCGAGAAGATTGGACCAGTGCCCTGCGCGGGCGCGTTGCCGGGGTTGAAAGTTCCCCATCATCACGTGCTCGCGACGAACAAGGTTTACTTTGTGGGCCATCCAATTGCAGCCGTCGTGGCCACCGATCGTTACGCCGCGCGCGACGCCGTCGACCTGATCATGATCGACTATGAAGACCTGCCGGTCGTCACGGACGTCGAAGAAGCCGCAGCCGGCGGTCCGGTTATTCATGAAAACTTCGGCGATAACATCGCTTACAAGCTGACTTCCGGCGAGGGCGACATCGACGCCGCTTTCGCATCAGCCGATCGGACCGTCAAGCAACGCATACTGCATAAACGTCTCGCGCCAATCGCGATGGAGCCCAGGGGCGTCCTCGCCCGTTACTTTCCGGGTGAACAGGAGCTGACGCTCTGGTCGTCAACACAGATACCACACCTCATGCGCACCCAAGTGGCGCTGATGATCGGAATTCCCGAAAACAAGTTGCGCGTGATTACTCCCGAAGTTGGCGGCGGTTTTGGCTCCAAGCTCAACGTCTACGCGGAGGAAGCCCTACTCGGATGGATTTCGATGCAGCTCAACAAACCCGTCAAGTGGATCGAAACACGCCGTGAGAATATGCAGGCCACGATTCACGGGCGTGGCCAGGTCGGCGACATCGAAGTCGCCTTCAAAAATGATGGAACACTGCTCGGTTTGCGCTACAGCGTGTTCGCCGATCTCGGTGCTTATCATCAACTACTCACACCGGCTATTCCGACTCTGACCGGCCTGATGCTCTCCGGCGCCTACAAGATCCCTGCGATCCAGATGAACATCACCGGCTGTTTCACAAACAAGATGGCAACGGACGCTTATCGCGGCGCGGGCCGTCCGGAAGCGACTTACGTCGTCGAGCGGGCGTTGGACCTCGTCGCCCTCGAACTCGGTGCAGACCCTGCCGAAGTGCGTCGCAAAAACTTCCCTGCCGCCGACGAGTTTCCGTTTCACACCGCGACGGGACTCGATTACGACAGTGGCGATTACGAAGGCGCCCTCAACAAAGCACAGCAGATCGCCGGCTACACGCAACTGCGAGACGAACAGAAGAAAGCCCGCAATGAAGGACGGCTCATCGGCATCGGTGTTTCGACTTACGTAGAGATCTGCGCGCTTGGTCCATCGCAAGCCATGCCCGCGGGCGGTTGGGAAAGTGCCACTGTGCGAATCGAGCCGACTGGGAAGGTGACCGTCTTAACCGGAACGTCGCCGCACGGGCAGGGACAGGAGACGTCGTTTGCCCAGATTGCCGCGGACGAGCTGGGCGTTGACCTTAACGACGTGACAGTGATCCACGGCGATACGGGTGTGGTCCAATACGGTATCGGCACGTTCGGCAGTCGCGCTACCGCCGTCGGCGGCACGGCGGTTTTCGTCGCGATACAAAAGTTAAAAGAGAAAGCGCACAAGATCGCCACTCACCTCCTCAAGGCAGATGCGACGCGTGTCTCTTTCAAAGGTGGAAAATACGCGTTAGAGGCCGCGGCGGCAGCGAGCGCCACCGGAATTTCCGAACCGGTCGTGCCTGTGGGCCAGGCGCCGGCAGGAGCTCTTCCCGAACCCGAAACCGAAGGCAAATCGAGTTTGTCGATCCAGGAGATCGCGCTCGCGGCTCACGTCGCGAAAGATTTGCCGCCGGACACCGAACCGGGTCTTTCCGCAACTTACTTTTTCGAGCCAAAGAACTTCACGTTCCCGTTCGGCACGCACATCGCCGTGGTCGAAGTGGACCGCGAAACGGGCGACATCAAGTTTTTACGTTATATCGCGGTGGACGATTGCGGCAATGTCATCAATCCGATGCTGGTCGACGGCCAGGTTCACGGCGGCATTGTTCAGTCGATCGGACAGGCAATGTACGAAGAAGTTGTTTACGACGAACAGGGACAGTTACTCACCGGCACTCTGATGGACTACGCCGTGCCGCGTGCATCGCACGTCCCGAACTTCGAACTCGATCGAACCGAAACTCCGTCGCCCGTAAATCCTCTCGGCGTCAAAGGCGTCGGCGAAGCGGGCACGATCGGCGCCACGCCGGCGATCGTCGGCGCGATTGTCGATGCGCTCGCTCCGTTTGGAGTGAAGCATATGGACATGCCGATCAAACCCGAGAACGTTTGGCGAATTATTAATGGTAATTAGGCATGGGACTTTGGTTTTGGGTCTTAAAACCAAAGACCTAAACCCAAAGGCCAAAGGCCAAGGAGCTCAAAAATGATTCCCGCACCATTCGATTACCAGGCGCCCGCGACACTCGAAGAGGCCGTGTCGCTGCTCGCAAGCGATCCGGACGGCGCCAAAGTTCTGGCAGGCGGTCATAGCCTGATTCCGGCGATGAAGTTGCGCCTCGCACAACCGCAGTTGCTCGTCGATATCGCTCGGATCAAGTCGCTGGCTTACATCCGCGAAGAGGGCGACAAGATTTTGATTGGCGCGACGACCACGCACTATCAACTCGAATCGTCGGACCTGCTGAAGCGCGTCTGCCCCCTCTTGTCTGACTGTGCAAAGAGCATCGGCGACGTGCAGGTTCGCAACAAGGGAACGATTGGCGGAAGTATCGCGCATTCCGATCCTGCCGGTGATTGGCCCGCCGCGATCGTTGCGCTCGGCGCCGAGCTTGTCCTGGTTGGTCCAAACGGCGAACGCACCGTCAAAGCCGAAGACTTTTTTGTCGATCTGCTGACCACGGATCTTCAACCCGGCGAGATCCTGCGGGAAGTTCGCATCCAAAAGCCTTCGGGAAGATTTGGACAGGCATATCAGAAGGTTCCGCATCCCGCCTCGGGCTTCGCCGTCGTGGGTATTGCCGTGCATCTCGTCCTGAATGACGCCGGCGCATGTCAGTCAGCTGCGATTGGCGTGACCGGCGTGGGCGTCAAGGCTTATCGCGCGCACGCCGTCGAAGCTGCGCTCGCGGGAACAAACCTTGACGACAACGCGATTGCCGCTGCCGTTTCCCATGTTTGCGACGGCATCGATCCGAACTCCGATCTGTATGCATCGAGTGACTATCGTTGTCATCTCGCGCAGGTCCATACGCGCAGGGCGATTCAAGCCGCGAAAGCCGGAGTTCAGTGAAACTGGAAGGTACACATCAACTCGAGGCCGCTCGCGAGCGCGTCTATCACTCCCTCGTAAATCCGGAGGTTTTGCAGCGCTGTATTCCCGGCTGCGAACGGCTGGAGCGCACCGGGGAAAACTCTTTCTCCGCAACTATCAGGACCGGTGTCGGAGCGATCAAGGGAGTGTTTGAAGGCAAAGTTCGACTCGAAGATTTGCGAGAGCCGGAACACTTCCGCATGGTCGTCGAAGGCAAAGGCGCGCCCGGCTTTCTCAAGGGGTCCGGCGATCTGGATCTCGAACAGGACGGAAACGGCACGAGGGTCAAATACACAGGCGATGTTCAGGTAGGCGGGACAATCGCGAGTGTGGGCCAGCGAATGATCCAGGGCACCGCAAAGATGATGGCGGCGCAGTTTTTTACTTGTCTGGGCGCGGAAGCTTCGACGGAGGTGGGTGAGCCACCTCCACAGCATGGATTTTTTCGAACAGCCCTGAGGTGGTTCTCAGGGTGGATTCGACGCAGGTTTAAAGGGGGAACTTAGGCGCTTTCGATCCTTATTTTTCATTTGTCATTTGCCATTTTTCATTTGTCATTGGGGAACGCGGAGCGTCCTTGTAAATGACAAATGAAAAATGTCACATGACAAATGGTAAATGATCTTTATTCCGATTGACGGCGCGCCTTAGCGATAAAGTCCTCGATTTCGTTTATCTTCCGTGGCAGCGCTTCACTCATCCAGCGCACCCCATCCGCCGTGATCAGCAGGTCGTCTTCAATTCTTACGCCCATGCCTTTGTATTTCTCAAACGCCGGACGAATCGCGGTCTTGAACTTTTCCCAGTCTTCCGTCTTCCAGCCGCCGGGCATCTGGTCCAACGCGTCGAGACGTACGTAAATTCCCGGCTCGTTGGTAAACACAACTCCCGGCACAAACTTCGACCCGCCGCCGACGTCGTGAACGTTCATTCCTAACCAGTGTGACGTTCCGTGCATAAACCAAAGCCGGTGCTGCATTGAATTGCGATCGGTGATCAATCCGAGTTTCAGCAGTCCATCCTTGATCACTTCGGTGCCGGCGCGGTTTACGTCTGAGAGCGTCGCACCCGGCTTTGAGGCTCTCGCAACCGCTTCCTGCGCGTCGTAAACAATCTGGTAGACTGCGGCCTGTTCAGGAGTGAACTTTCCATTGACCGGAAATGTGCGAGTGATGTCCGCGGTGTAGTGGCCGTATTCGGCGCCCACGTCCATCAACAGAAGGTCGCCCGGTTTTACCGGCCCCTGCGATTCGGTGTAATGAAGCGTCGTCGCATTTGGACCACAACCGACGATGTCCGGGTAGCCCCAGTTGTCTGCATTGCGAAGCTTGAACGTATAAGTCATCTCCGCGTCAACTTCGTACTCCCATTTCGCGTTGCCCGCGGCCGCCCATGCACGCTGGTGAGCTTCGATACTGATATCGATCGCGTGCTGCATGATGCGCAACTCCATCGGCGACTTCACCAGACGCATCTGGTTGAAAATGGGCCAGGCGTTTTTGATGCTGAAACCCGATGCGGTCATGGCCCAATCGGAAGCGAATCGCTGCTCCCGTTTGTACTCACGACTCTCACCATCGCGCGGCACGAGCATGAACAGACCCGCCTCGCCTTTCAAGGCTGCATCAAACAACGCCGTGTAGCCGTGATCGTTCGTCAACGTCGTCGTCGCCGGTTGGTCTGACATGAAAACATTCTCAGGTTTTGGGCGGTACGGCTGGCGATTGCGCAAGGCCTTGATGAACGGATCAAACTCGCTCGACTGCCAGATTTCCCTCACACCCGAAAGCTGGTGCGCTTCTGCAGCGGTATACATGTGGCCGGTCCATGTTTCCGCGAGGGCGTTGCGCCGCGGCAGAAAGAGAATTTCGCGCGTCTTCGTGTTGCCAGGCAGCAGGACGAGCGTCGCGCCGTTCTGCTTCAGATTGGTGAGATAGTAGAGATTGTTTTCCTGGCGATAAGGATAGTCGACGTCGTTTGTGTAGACGCGCGGTTCGGTACTGAAAAGCACCATGAGAGACTGCGGGCCCATGCTTTGGGCCGCGCGCTCGCGGCGCTGCATCAGTTCGGCCACGCGCTCCTTATCGTCAAACACAGGCGCCGGTGGAGTGATCCGAATGTTTGCAGCAGCGGGTCGTTCAGCCGTCGCCCGAACCGAGACACTTGCGGGGTTTACGAGGGCCAGCGCGGTACAAAGAGCAAACAGCGCAAAGGCTACACGTGTAGTATTCGACTTCCTCATTTTTGTCTCCTCTTCTGTTATGCGAGCGACGCAGAAAACTCTGAAACCTACGGCGACGGTGACGGTGCGGGAACTGGAACCTGTCTACGACGATTCGGCCTGGGCGGTCCAAGTACCGTTCTCTTGCCGTCCTTTGAAACCAGAATTCGCGAACCGTCGGGCATGGTGAGGAGTGATGTGCCGTCGGGGAAAGTGCGAATGATCATTCCACCCGGCATCACTTTCGTTTTTATTTTGGGAGCCCTGCCGTCTTTTGGAACGTCCGGCGGGATCGGCACGTCCGGATCGACACGCGGGTCCTCGGAGTGTCCTGCAGTTTCCTCCTCGTCACGATTCTCTTCGGGTTTGGGAGTGGCCGTTTTGCGCGGCTCATCAGGCCGAGCTTTAGTTTGCGCAGGTTGTTCGCGTGTCTCCTCTTTGCTCGGCTCCGGCGCTGCGTTACCAAGCGCCTCTTGTATTGGAGAAGGACTACTCGCCGGTACCGGCGCGGCCGGCGGAGTTTCAGTGCTCAACTGCGCCGCCGTATCGCCACGCTTTTGCAGTGCGTAGAATCCGAGTGCTCCGCATGCGACGAGCACCAACACCGCGGCGGAAATCGCGACTGGAATAAATCGACCACGCGAACCAGGCCGCACCACGGTCGCTTCACCTGCAGCGACAGTCTGATTTTTTACAACTGTCTGCGTCTGAATCGGAACCGTCGGCGTCGGACGCGGAAACAGCATCGTCTGCGCTTCACTGCGGTTAGCGATCGTCGTCGCCTCGGCATTGTCGTGAAATGCCTGGCGCATCTCTGACGCACTCGCGTAACGCTGTTCGCGATTTTGGGCCATCGACTTCGCAAGCACCTGGTCCAACTCAGGCGCGATCCCGGGATTCGCTTCGCTTGCACTGACGAACGGATCCGGCTGACCATTTACGAGTGCGGCCGCTCTCGTCAACGCGTCAGGCGGTTTCACTCCCGTCATCAGGTGATAGATCGTTGCGCCAAGAGAATAAAGATCGCTGCGCGAATCGGTTCCCAGGCCCTGAATCTGCTCGAGCGGAGCATAGTTTGGCGTGTAGCCAAAGATGCTCGCGGAAGTCGTCACGCGTGAGATCTCTCCAACCTGACCTTTTGCTAATCCGAAGTCGAGCAGAATGATCTGACCGCGTGAAGTAAGTTTTAGATTTTGTGGTTTGATGTCGCGGTGAACAATCTGCGGATCCTGTGTGTGCAGGTAGTCGAGCGCGTCGAGCAACTGGTCAGCCCAGGTCAAGACCTGATCGGGCGGAAATGGTCCTCGCTTGCGCGCCATCATCTCCGACAAATCATCGCCGGGGATAAACTGCATCACGAGAAACTGGCCGTCGCCTTCCGAAAAATGGTCACTTACGCGCGGCAGTGCGGGATGGTGTAGACGCGCCAGCAGACGCGCCTCACGCTCGAACTGTTTACGCAGACGTTCGTCGGCAAAAAGCGTTTCTTTCAGCGCAATCGTGGTGTCGAGACGTTGATCGATCGCTTCATAAACGGCGCCCATGCCACCCTGGCCAAGCTGGCGAACGATGCGATAACGACCCTGTAAAACTGTTTCCGGCGCGAGCATCAGGGAGGGATTATACGGAAAACGTCTCAAGAAAGCACAAAAAGCAAAAAACCTGAGCTTGGCTTTTGTGACTTATGCGCGTCTTTGTGGCATGCTTACGCGCGTGAGCAAACCCCCACGAAGCGCGGACGTGATCGACGTAGGACCATCCAAACGTCGTCGTTGGAAATGGTGGCTCCTGCTTGCTGCTTTGCTGCTTCTGTTTTCCCTGTCACGAATTCTCTCGATTTACCTGTCATCGCTCTGGTTTGAATCACTCGGTTACTCTTCGATCTACTGGTACGTCCTTAAAGTAAAAATCGCGCTCTTTGCCGCATCGGCGATACTGACGGCACTCCTTCTCAGCGCCACGTTTCTCCTCTTTCAAAGACTCTTTGGCGCTTACGCGTTTGAGAACCGGACCATCATTCTCAACAATCAGCCGTTTCAGTTTTCACCGGCCAAGGTTATTCAGACCACTGGCTGGGCAGTAGCAGGTCTCTTCGGCCTGATCTACGGATTCAAGCTCAGAGAGCATTGGCGACAGTTCGCGCTCTACTGGAATCAGCCCGCAACCGGCACGCCCGATCCGATCTTCGGCAAATCGCTCGGCTTCTATCTCTTCTCGCTCCCGCTTTACGACGTGATTAGCTCGTGGTTGCTGGGAGTGACATTTATCATCCTCTGCGCCGCGCTCGCATATTCACTGCTCGGTCTGCCGCAAACAGTGCTGAAACCAAGCGTGCGCTGGTCGTCCGGAGCAGCGTTTCGCGCTGTCTGCTGTGCTCTCGCGCTCTTTCTGCTTGTACTTAGCTGGCGCACGTATCTATCACGCTTCCCTTTTCTCTGGAACGACAATCAGATCTTTTCAGGCGTCACCTACACTGAGGCAAACTACACCCTCCCGGCGCTTTTGTTTGTCTGTATCGCACTCGTCATCGCGGCGATCATTCTACTCGTGAACGCTTTCGCGGTTCGTCGCTTCAGCCTGTTGCTCGTTGCTCTCGCTCTTCCAATTGCCACTTATATCGTCGGAGTTGTCTTAGTACCTTCTTACATCCAGAGCTTCATTGTTAAGCCAAACGAGCTCGATCGCGAAGCGCCTTACATTACGCACAACATAGAATGGACCCGAAAAGGTTTTGGGCTGGACCAGATCGAGTTGCGCGAGTTTGAAGCGGAGACTTCGATTGCCGCGCTCGACATCAACAACAATCGCGAGAGTCTCGAAAATATCCGGCTCTGGGACTGGCGCGCACTTCAGGACACTCTGCGACAACTCCAGGCCATTCGCACTTATTACGACTTTCCCGATGTCGACGTGGACCGTTACACAATCGGGGGTCACACGCGCCAGATGATGATCGCGCCACGCGAGATCAACGATTCAAAACTCCGCAACACGCAACTGGATCAACGAGCGACTCATTTACACCCACGGCTATGGCGTGACGATGAACAGCGCGAACGGTTTCACGCCGGAAGGGCTGCCGCAGTTTTTCCTGTCAAACATGCCCGTGCAGTCTACTGCTAGTGAGATCAAGGTAACTCGTCCAGAGATCTATTACGGCGAGCTCACCGATCGTTATGTTTACGTGAAGACGAACCAGAAGGAGTTTGACTATCCACAAGGCGATACAGAAGCCCTTACGACTTACGAAGGAACGGGCGGCATAAGAATCGGAAACCGCTTCCGGCGCATGCTGCTGGCGTGGAGCATCGGCGATCTTTCCAAGTTGCCATTTTCGGACGACGTGACGAGCGAAAGCCGCGTGCTCATCAATCGAAATATTCGCCAGATCGTAAACGGAGTTGCGCCCTTTCTGACTTACGACAGAGATCCATACATCGTGGTCGACAATGAAGGCCGTTTGTTCTGGATGCTCGACGCCTTCACGGAGTCTGCTTACTTCCCTTACTCCAGCCATCACGATGTCGCAGGCAACTCGCTCAACTACATTCGCAACAGTGTGAAGGTTGTGCTCGACGCGTATAACGGCACAGTTCGGTTCTACGTGTTTGATAATCAGGATCCGATCATTGCCGCGTACCGGCGCATCTTTCCAAATCTCTTTTTAGAAGCGACGCAGATGCCGGCGGATCTGCGCGCGCACGTTCGTTATCCCGAGACACTCGTGCGGGCACAGGGCGAAGTTTACAGTCTTTATCACACGCAGAATCCCAAAGTCTTTTTCCAGCGTGAAGACGTTTGGAGTGTGGCGCAGCACGTCACGATCGACAGTCAAAACAAGAAACAGAGCGCGCCGATCGATCCTTATTTCGTGCAAATGCAGTTGCCGGGTGAGCAGCAGAAAAATGAGTTTGTGCTGATACTTCCGTTTACGCCCGCGAACCGAAACAACATGATCGGCTGGATGGCGGGACGCAGCGATGGAGAAAATTACGGCAAGTTGCTGGTCTACAACTTTCCGAAGTCACGGCTCATCGATGGACCAACTCAGATCGAAGCGCGCATCGATCAGAACGCGCAACTCTCGGGACAGTTCACGCTTTGGAACCAGCAGGGATCACGTGTGATACGCGGACATTTGCTGGTGATACCGATTGGGCGTTCGTTGATCTTCGTCGAGCCTGTGTATCTTCAGGCGGAGCGGAGTCCGATGCCTGAACTTCGTGTAGTTGTACTGGCGACGCAGGAAAAACTCGTGTATGGGCAGACGTTTACCGAGGCGATGAATAATCTTTTTGGTGAGGCTGGGCGTGAACCCGCTGCTGTGGAGGAGACTCCACCATCAACACCACAAGCCGCACCGTCGCCGAGCCCAACTCAGAATCTGCTACAACTGGTGAACCGCGCCATTCAGGAGTTTGAGGACTACCAGCGCCTGACCTCGCAGGGAAAACTCGGCGAAGCAGGCCAGAAACTCGAACAACACAAACGCACGCTGGAAGAGATTCGAAACCTCACGAAGCCTTGAGAAAATTTTTCCTCGCAAAGGCGCAAAGGCGCAAAGAAGATCAAGGTTTCATACTCTCCTTTGCGCCTTTGCGCCTTTGCGAGGAAAACTCCTCAGCGTCGGTCGGCTTCGATCTTCTCCAATAACTTCTTCGCTTTCGCAAGCGCGCTTTTATGCTCCGCGACGTACTTCGGATCCGGTGTGCTCGCGTTCAGCGCTTCGATCTGCTTTTTCGCTTCCGCGTCTCGATTGTTTGCTTCATACGCTTCAGCCAGGTGAAGGCGCATTACCGTGTTGTTTGGATTAAGCTTTACTCCCTTTTCCAGATACTCAATCGCCTTCGCCGTATCACCACCAAGCATTTTCGGCGCTTGCAGGTAAAGACGTCCCAGACCGAGATAAGCACTGTAGCCCTGGTATCCCTCATCAATCTTCAGCACCGCTTCCATCTCGCCCTTTATGTCCCGAAAGCTTGAAAGGTTTGCGAGCGTGCTGTGCGCAGCGGTGCCGCCGTAATTCGCGCCGAGCCAAAAATGGCCTTCGGGTTTGTCGGGTTGTAGTTTTACTGCGGCTTTGCCGGCCTCAGTGCCCTCACGAAACATATCGTCGCGTTCGGAGTCGTTGTCGCTGTTGTCGCCAACATAAAAACTCGCTCGCGCCAGTTTCCAGGCGGCTTCGTAGTTTCCGTAGTCGGCGGTTCTGGCCTGGCGCAGGGCGGCAACTGCTACGCGCGCCTTACTCAAATCTTCGCGTTGCTCGTAGAGGGTCTCGGCCTCGGCGATCCGTTCGGCGGCCACTTTCGCATCCCCCATGTCGATCCGCGCGCTGTCGACCGGCGCTGTCGTTACACGCCAGACCGCTAAAAGCTACCGAGATCAGCGCGGATGCCATCACTGTCGAACGTAGGTTTTCCTGCTTTTTCCTAAGATTTATCATCAATTGACCTCTGATTGTCTAGCATCACCATACAGTTTGTAATACTTTTGCGTTACGTTATCCAAAACGCTTTGAATACGGTATAGTGACTTTCCCAACGGGCGAAGAATCACAGCAACACGCATTTAACCACGCCCGGTAAAACTGCACAGGGACGCAGGAGGAGAGCTTGGCGGGGGCAGCATTCTACGATCTCGAGGGTACTTTAGTAAGCACCAATCTGGTGCATACGCTCTCTTTTTACGCGGTCCGCCAGCAGGGGCTGTTGGCGAGCTTCAAGAAAAGTGCCGCGACTTTTCTGAGCCTTCCGGTGTTCGCGGTGACGGACCAGTATAGCCGAAAAGTTTTTAATGACCTTTATTTCAAGCGTTACAAGGGGCAATCCGAAGACCGGCTGCGCTATTTCGCGCAGGAGTTGTTTGATGACGTCATCAAGCCCGCGGTCTTCCCCGGAACTTATGAGCTGATCGAAAAATCGCGACAGTTGGGATTGCGGCAGGTAGTGATAACCGGCGCGCTGGATCTTTCGGTTAAGCCGCTCATGGACCATCTTGGGATCACGGAGTACGTCACCAACCGGCTCGAATTCGTGAACAACGTCGCCACCGGGCGTTTATTGCCCCCCGTGATGGCGGCGGCGACCAAGGCTTCATGGATTCGCACCTACACCGAGCGCGAAGGGATCAGTTTGAGTGATTCATACGCCTACACCGACAGCATGAGCGATCTGCCGATGCTTTCAATCGTGGGCCACCCGGCGGTCATAAACCCTGACATGCGTCTGCGGCAAACAGCGCTGCACCATGATTGGCCGATATTGAACCTAAAGTGATTTTCGATTGCCAATCGGCAATAAAAAAACATGGCCCTTCAACTCCGACGAAAAACGCACGAATCCGTTATCTACATCGACCGGGATAGCGCGCCGCGCATCATGCCCTCCGGTGAAGACTTCATCCTCGAAGACCTGCCGATCGGAACGCGCGTTCTCTATCCGAACCCGTCGATCAAGGGTTTGCCAAATCGTGAAGCTGCCATCCGTTACGCGCTCAATCATCCGCTCGGTTGCGATCCGCTGTTCGCGCAACTCGAACCCGGAATGCGTGTGACAGTCGCCGTTGACGACATCAGTTTGCCTTTGCCGCCGATGGCAACGCCCGACATTCGCCAGACGATCCTGGAGATCGTTCTCGACATGCTCGCCGGGCACGGAGTCGACGACGTTCACATCATCATCGCCAATTCGCTCCACCGGAAGATGACCGAGTGGGAAATGAAGCGAATGGTCGGCCCACGAATTTTCGCCGACTACTATCCGGATCGTTACTACAACCACGACGCCGAATGGGCCGACGGTCTAATCAAGATCGGTGAAACGCGACACAAGGAGCCTCTTGTTCTCAATCGTCGCTGCGCTGAAAGCGACCTGCTGATCTACGTCAACATCAATTTCGTTCCGATGGACGGCGGTCACAAGTCAGTAGCTGTCGGACTCTGCGACTACGAGTCGCTGCGGGCCCATCATGATCCGCAGACAATTCGCGACTCGGACAGTTACATGGATCCGGCGCGCTCGGAGTTGAATCACAAAGTCATCCGGCTCGGAAAGATCGTCGACGAACAACTCAACGTCTTCCATATCGAAACTGCCATCAACAACCGCATGTACGGCGGCGGACATGGACTTTCTGCTGCGCAACGAAGACGACTTCAGCGCCTTCGATCGCATGAAGTTTGAAGCCATGCGCTACACGATGAGCAAGCTGCCGCGTCCCGCGCGCCGGAAGCTGTTGCATTCGCGGCCCGCGCAATACGAGATGATTGCCTGTCATGCGGGTAAGACTGAGCTGGTTCACGAAAAGATCGTCGCAAAGGGTTTCGAGCAGTATGCGATTCCGATTCGCGGCCAGTGTGACATTCTGATCACGGGCATCCCGGATATTTCGCCTTACAACGTCTATTCGATTTTGAATCCGTTACTGGTCCAGGTGATGGCGCTTGGTTATCACTTCAATTTTTATCGCAACAAGCCCCTGCTGAAAAAAGGCGGCGTGATGATCGTGCATCATCCGTGCTACGACGACTTTGATCACCAGTTTCATCCGAGCTACATCGAGTTCTTCAATCGACTGCTGCCGGAAACGCGCGATGCGTTTACGTTGCGCGAGAAATATGAGCGCGAGTTTGCAAACAATCCGAGCTACGTCGAGATGTACCGGCGTGGGCAATGCGTATCACGGCGCGCATCCGTTTTTTATGTGGTACTGGGGTGAAAACGGGCGGCAACACGTGGGCAAAGTGATCGCCGCCGGCGCGGAGAACGCGCACGTTCCCGCGATTCTTGGCTGGGAACGCGCGGACAATTTAACTGAAGCGATCGCGATGGCTCGCAGCTACATGGGCAACTCCGCGGAGATCACGATGCTGCACCAGCCGATGATCGGAATTGCGGATATGGAGTGAGGAAAAAGATCATTTTCCATTTGTCATTTTCCATTTCTCATTTGTCATTGGAAGCGCGAAGCGTCCTGACAAATGGAAAATGACAAATGGAAAATAAGTTTTTTATGAAGTCTCTCTCCAACTGAAATCTACAACGACCGACAGAATCTTCCTGATCGGAAGCACCGGCTTTCTCGGCAAGGTGACGTTGAGCATGTTGCTCCATCGTTTCCCGAACGTCGGCAAGGTCTATCTCACCGTGCGCGCGCGTTCGCAGGAGGAATCGGAGAACCGTTTCTGGAACAACATCATCACCGCGCCTCCGTTCGATCCACTCCGCGAACGTTACGGCAGCGCGCTCGAAGGTTTCGTCAACGACAAAATCGTCGTCAAAGGCGGCGACATCGCTGAAACCAACTTCGGTTACACCGAAGAAGAAGCGCAGGCGATCGCTGACGACATCGACATCATCATCAACTCCGCCGGTAACGTAACTTTCAATCCCACTCTCGAGAGCGGCCTGCGCACCAACGTCGTCGGCACTCAAAACGTCATTGCCTTTGCGCGCCGGATGAAACGTCCGGCACTGGTCCACGTCTCGACCTGTTTCGTCGCCGGCAATCGCTCCGGCGCTGTTTGGGAGAGCGATCCGGTTCTCGGTTATTTCCCGCGCAAGAGTGAAATGCCGGGCGTCCAGTTTTCAGTGGACCAGGAGATCGCCGACTGCGCCAAACTGGCCGAACGCGTCCGAGACGAAGCGCGCGACGCAATGATGGCCGCGCGTTTTCGCGAGCTTGCACGCAAACGACTCAACGAAGAAGGACGCGACGTCGACGATCCCGACGCGCTCGGACTCGCCGTCGCTCGCGAACGAAAAGTTTGGACCCGCACTCGTCTGACGGATCTCGGCGTCGAACGCGCCGCCTACTGGGGTTGGCCCAACATCTACACCTACACCAAGTCGCTCGGCGAGCAACTCGTCGCTGCCGAAACTGAAATGGTGCGCAGCATCGTGCGGCCGAGCATCGTCGAGTCGGCGTTGGCGTATCCTTTCCCGGGCTGGAACGAGGGCTTTACCACCACTGCGCCGATCATCTTTCTGATTCGCAAAGGCCAGACAAAGATCCCCGCGAACGAGAAGTTGATTCTCGATATCACTCCCGTGGATCAGGTTGCTTCGGTGATGCTGGCCGTTGCCGCGCAGGCGTGCGTCGAAGAGCCGCAACTCGTTTTTCAGGCGGCCACCGGCGATTCCAATCCAAACAACATGGAACGGATCATCGGTCTCGTCGGACTCGATAAGCGCAAGCACTTCGAGGAGAAAGACACCGGCGTCAAGATCCTGAACAAGATCGCCGCGCGCATGGAGCCGAAGCCGGTCACGACTTCGCATTACGAGAAGACTTCGGTGCCGATGTTCAATGCGACTGCGAAGAAAGCGTCGTCGTTGCTCGATCGTGTGCGGCCGAGATGGGGCGGCGGGCGTGTCGGCGAAGTGATCGATCTGATGAAGAGCAGCGTCGAGCGAGTTGAAGAGCTGACGCGCGAAACTACCGAAGCGTTCGACATGTTTCGTCCGTTCACGGTCGAGAACGCTTACGTCTTTCGTTCCGACAACGTGCGCTCGCTCTTCGAACGCATCAGTGAAGACGAGCGATCTCTTCTGACGTGGAATCCGGAAAAGTTTGACTGGTACGACTACTGGCTCAACATTCACTTGCCCGGGCTTACGAAGTGGGTGTTTCCGACGCTCGAAGACGAAATGCGTGCGAAGCCGAAGCGTGTTTACACGTATCGCGATCTGCTCGAGCTGTTCGAAACTTCGACCAAGCGCCACGCAACCCGAGTGGCGATGCGCATCGAGCGCGACGGCCGCAAGGAGCAATACACCTACGCCGACCTGCGCGAACTCGCTACACGCGTCGCGGGATTTCTCGCGAGCGAAGGCATCAAGCCCGGCGATCGCGTGATGCTGGTCAGCAGCAACGCGCCCGAGTGGGGCATGACTTACTTCGGCGTGTTGAAGGCTGGCGCGACCTGCATCCCGTGCGATCCCGAAAGTTCCACTGCGGAGATTCTCAACTTCGCGCGCGCCGGAAACGCCGCGGGAGTGATTCTGCAGCGAGGCCATCATCGAACGATCATCCGGATCTGCAGGAACGACTTCAGCAACAGGGAGTCGGCGCGTCTTTGGACGTACAACGAAGTCTTCGCGCTGCCTGATGAACAGACTGAAGACCAACGCATCGCGATGCTGCCGCAACGCGCGCACGCGCAAGGCGTCGCTTCGTTCATCTTTACTTCCGGCACGACGGGCCAGCCAAAAGGCGTGATGCTTTCGCATCGCAACCTGACAAGCATGGTGTCGATGTTGTCGTCAGTGTTTGACATGACAACGCAGCGACGGCGTGTTGTCAGTGTTGCCGCTGCATCACACGTTTGAGTTTTCGACCGGTTTTCTAACGCCACTCAGCCGCGGCGCGCAGATTACTTATTTGCCGGAACTGACCAGCGACGCGCTCGCGCGCGCGATCAAGAACGGTCACGTCACGGGCATGGTCGGCGTGCCTGCGTTGTGGGAACTGCTGCACCGGCGCATCAAGAACAGGCTTTACGAACGCAGCGACTGGATTGGCAAAGCGGCCGACAATCTGATGCGTGCCAACGCGTGGCTGCGCGACAAGACGCCAGCTGAACCTCGGCCAAGTGTTGTTTTATCCGATTCACGAAGGACTCGGCGGCCGCATTCGCTATTTCATCAGCGGCGGCTCGGCGCTTGAGCGAAAAGATTCAGCGCGACTTTCACGGTCTCGGCTTCACGATTCTCGAAGGTTATGGTCTAACGGAAGCTTCGCCGGTGTTGACGGTCACGCGACCTGAGAATCGCATGCTGACCGGAACTGTCGGCAAGCCTCTTGCCCGGTGTTGAAGTGCGGATCTGCCGATCCCGACGCGAGCGGCGTCGGCGAAGTGATCGCGCGTGGTCCAAACGTGATGCTCGGTTACTACGAAGACGAAGCCGCCACGCGCAAGACACTCGTCGAACGCTGGCTCTACACCGGCGATCTCGGCCGCGTTGACGACGACGGCAATCTCTATCTCGTCGGCCGCTCAAAAGAGATCATCGTCGATACGAACGGCAAGAACGTCTATCCGGACGAGCTCGAAGAGCTCTACGCAAACTCTCCTTACGTGAAAGAGTTGAGCATCGTCGGTTTGCCTGACGGCATCGGTGAGAAAGTCGCGTGTCTCGTCGTTGCCGACGACGAATACGACATTTCGCTCTCGCGCGCGGCGCTGCATCGTCTGGTTGAAGAGCACTTCCGCGAAGTCTCTGCTTCCCTGCCCTACTACAAACGCGTGAAGGTGCTGCACTTCACCGACATCGAATTGCCGCGCACCGCCACGCGCAAAGTGAAGCGACGCGAAGTGGTCCAGATCATGGAGTCGATCGAGGAGAGTCAGAAGTCCGGACGGCGTGGCGGCGTGCAGGAGACTGCGAATGCCGATTCGTTGTGGTTGATGGGAATCGTCGCGACAGTCGCGAACCGGCCGCGATCGGAAGTTTCGATCGATTCGCGACTGGCGATCTTGGTTTTGACAGTTTGATGTTTGTCGAACTCGCAACTGCGATCGAGAGTGCGGGCGGATCGATCTCAGCGCCGGAGCGATTCAACGAAATACAGGACGTGCGAGAGCTGTCTGACTGTCGTCAGCCGCCAGGGCCGGTGCTTCGCCGAAGAGCGAAACGTCGACCGGAAGAACGCAAGAAGGACGACGAGATTCACGTGCCTTCGTTTGTCCGCACGGCGGGAACCAGGGCCGGCGATTTACTTGCAGCGTTTTCTCTACGATCAGTTTCTGCGAACGCATTACGAAGGACGTTCGAATATTCCGCCGCACACGAATTTCATCGTCGCCGCAAACCACTGCTTCGCACCTCGACATGGGTCTCACAAAGATGGCGCTCGGTGAGTACGGCAAAGACATGGTTGCGCTTGCCGCCGCGGATTACTTCTTCGATACGAAGTACAAGCGCGCGGTGATGGAAAACTTTACGAACCTCGTGCCGATGGAACGCACGGGTTCGTTGCGACAGTCGCTTCGTCACGCGCGATCGTTTCTGGATCAGGGTTACAACGCGCTGATCTTTCCGGAAGGCACGCGTTCGATGACCGGAATAATGGCGGACTATCAAACCCGTCGTCGGATATCTCGCGCTGCATGCACGCGTCGGTATTCTGCCGATGTATCTGGACGGCACGTACGAAGCGATGCCCAAAGGGAACGACGATCATCAAGAACCGCGAGATCGGCGCGCGCATCGGGCGCTTTCTGTCGTTTGAAGAACTGGAAGAGATGACGCAGGGGCATGGCGCGCGCGGAAGCTACCGGTTGATCGCTGCGCGCGTCAGACACGAGGTCGTGAACCTGCGCGACCGCACGCGCCACGCGTTCGACGCGAAAGGGCTGCGCCGGCAGTGGCGGAGCGAGCGGAAGAAGGAGTTGGAATCGGTTGAGGCAGTCGCGGGATGAGTTTGGTTCTTTGTACTTGGTGCTTGGTACTTGGTCGCTTTGCACAAAAAAATCATGTTAATCCTGATAATCATGTAATCCTGTGAAATGACTTTTCCCCGCAAAGGCACTGAACTCATTTTTACAGGATTTACATGATTTACAAGATGAAACAAGATGATCATGTAATTCATGTGAAACGCACTAAGCACAAAGTACTAAGCACAAAGCACAAAGCACCAAATGCCCCCTAAAACTCCCGGCAAACGCACCGCTCGCATGACCACGGTAACCACCGGCACCAAGCGACGCGCGGCGATCGAAAAGCGCCAGCGCGCCGTGACGCTCGTTACCGGCGGCACCGGCTTTCTCGGCGTCACATCTCGTTCGCCAACTCATCGAAGAAGGCGCGAAAGACGTTCGCGTCATGGCCACGTCCATTCCCGATTGGCTCGTCGATCTCGGAGTCGAAACTTTCCAGGGTTCGATCACCAACGCTGACGACAACAAGCGCGCCGTCGAAGGCATCAGCGAGATCTATCACCTCGCCGGCAAAGTCTCGCGCGAACGCAAAGACGCGCGCGAGATGTACGACGTTCACGTCGAAGGCACGCGACTGCTGTGCGATGCCGCGAAAGCCGCCGGAGTCAAAACAATCGTTCTCGCCTCGACGAGCGGCACGATCGCAGTGACAGAAGGATGGCGACGTCGTTCCCGATGAAACGTATCCGGTGCCGCTCGACATCATTTCGCGCTGGCCTTACTACGCGAGCAAAGCGTACCAGGAGATGGCGGCGCTCGAGCGTTTCCAGGGCAAAGGTTTGCGAATGGTGATCATGAATCCGAGCCTGCTGCTTGGTCCGGGCGACGATCGGTTGAGTTCAACCAAACTGATTCTCGACTTCATGGCGCGCAAGATTGGCGCCGTGCCGACCGGCGGCGTGAGTTTTGTCGATGCGCGCGATGCGGCGCGCAGCTTTCGGAGTGGCAATGAAGAAAGGACGGCACGGCGAGCGATACCTGCTCGGCGCCGCAAACTGGACCTTCTCGAAGTTCTTTGGCCGGCTCGAGCGCCTGACAAAAGTTTCCGCGCCGTGGATTGCGCTGCCTTCGAGACTCGCGATCACGGGCGCAAACCTCGTCGATTCGTTGTTCAAGCAGTGGGACATGGCGTCGCCCGGTTGAACCGGGCGCGATCGAAATGGCCCAGTATTTCTGGTATCTAAACTGCTCCAAAGCCGCTCGCGAACTCAGTTTCAAGCCACGCGATCCTGGCGAAACCCTGCACGACACCGTCGCATACCTGCGCGAAAACTTTCTCGGCAGCAACGCCTTCGGAAAGTAAGCCACTAAAAGGTACAAAAGCACAGAATCAGTTTTGACTTCAGGGAACTCTTTGCCTTCCCGGGCGTCTTATGACGGGAAAACTTCGCAATCCACCAGCATTCGTGACAAAGCGATCTTCAAGCCGACGGGAGATACTCGCATGGGTAAACTACGGGCACTGATTCTTGTCTCTTTTCTTCTTTACTCCCCACTTACCACCACTGCTCAAACCATTCAAAACAATACGCTTCAACTCGGCAATCCCATCGAACTGAACTCGGTCCGGGTCAGACTCACGAATTTACAGTAGAACCTCGAAGAAAACTATTACATTCAGCTAGTGGTCGAGCAGCGCGGTATCGACGTTATCGTCAAAGTCTTTTCGCCGGCGGGCAAAACTATCGGTGAATTCGATACGCCAAATGGCAGCTGAGGGTCCCGAGCATGTTTCTTTCGTTGCCGCCGCGCCGGGCAATTACCGCATATCGCGATTTCACCACTGGATCCCAACGGTCGCAACGATCGGTCGCTTCAAGATCACGATCCTCGAATTGCGGCCAGGCAACGAGCAGGAATTGAAAACAAGTAAGAACCTCGAGGTCGTGAAAGCAAAAGGTATCGCGTTACTGGCGGAGATTGAAGAGACTATTCCGCAGATCAAGTCGCCTCACACGCGCATCAGCTCACAACTTCAGGTTGCGCAAGCTTTTGTTTGGGAGATCGATGAGAAGCGGGCCTCGAAGTATCTTGCGGACGCCGTCGCCGGACTGAAGGAGTTTATCGCGTCGGTCGATACAGGATCAGCGAGTATTACCGGCAGTATTCAGCCATCACGCAACTGCGTTACGAGATCATTCAAATCATTGGCCACGCGCGATCCGGATGCCGCTCTCAGATTTCCTGAGTTGCAACAATCCGATAAACGATCCGTCAGGAAGCCAGCGCGACCACTTGATACAGGAGAACCTGCTCGAACTCTCGATCGCAGACCAGTTCTGATACCCAAGGATCCGGCTCGCGCATTAGAAGATCGCGAGGCGAAATCTCAAGACGCGATACTCGTCAAATCTGGTCGGCACTCGTTCACCAACTGTGGCGGCAAAATCCGGAGATGGCCGCTGAACTGGCAAACGAGATCGCTGACGAAACTGCTCAACGAGAAACTGCTGATCAAGAACCCCGAGGCCGCTGAGTCTTGCAATCGGAACTTGGTCGAGAATCTGTCGCGCATTCGGAAAGAACCATTCAAAACATATCGGGAACCGCTTCCACACCGCCTGCTTTCTGCCTGAAGACCAGTTAAAGAGATTTGTTACAGAAAATACTTGACCGAGGCTTTATCATATTCACCACCGTCGCCTCAATCGTATGACACTGAAAGAGACGCCGCATGGGCATGCTGCATGTCTCCAGGCGATAGGCCGAAGGTCGACTCGATCATGGCCGGAGGCCAGCGCCGCAGTCGCAGAAAAAACTGGCCGAACTCTCGACGGCTCCAACGCCGTCAATGTCAAGGCTTTCCGGAATTCGAGACGAATCGATCACCAGCCACAGTTCTGTAAACGAATCACTTGAAGCGATCGAAAAAGCGCCCGAGGAGCAAGGGAACAACTATACCTGCAGCTTGCCAATCGCGAAGCTCAACAATGGCGACCTCGCACGCGCCGAACGGATCATCAACGACGCACGTCTCGAATCCACAGCAGCGCTCCAATCGCTTCAAGGCATCGAGCAGCAGCAGATCTTTCGCGCGATGAACGAGGGAAAGATCGAAGAGGCTTTAAGGGCAGTGGGTGCGCTCCGCACGAGCAGAGAGCGGGCCGTTCACTTGGCGCAGATTAGTAGGTCAGATCGGTCCGGGCCTCAAACGCGCCGCGGCACTAAACCTTCTCGAACAGGCACGCAGCATGTTGGGTCCTTCACTTCAAGCGCAGGACCAGGAGCAGATGAACGCATTGTTCGAGATTGCGCGCGCGTTTTCGACGTTACGATCCAAAGCGGGCTTTTGAAATCATCGATCCGCTGATCGATCAGTTCAATGAGATGTGCAGGCGGCTGCGCGGGCATTGAGGGTTTTCCGGTAAATTACTATGACGACGAGGAGCTGGATCTTGAAAAACGGCAGCAGTGTGGCCAACGTTGCAACATCAGACTGTCGACGAGCGCTCGGCACGCTCGGCGTTGAGCAATTTCGAACGCGCGAAGGGCGCGACAGATCGGATCCGGTTGCAGGAGGTGCGCGTGCGGGCTTACCTGGATATCGCCTCGCAGACCATTCAGGGGAAAAAGGAATAACCTCGCCAAGGCGCAAAGTTTTAGATTTAATCCTAACCTTTGCGTCTTTGCGCCTTGGCGAGGACGATTTATTCCCCCAGCGCCGCGTACTTGAAAACCCTAAACCTGTACCGCTGCTGCGCCCGGATGTTCGCGGCGATCACGCCGTGCAGGTTCTCGTCCCACTTCGTGTACTGATCGATAAACTTGTCAGACGCCGCTTTATCACCTTCGTACTGCACCGCCAGAGTCTGCTCCAGCATCTTGCCCACCACGTCGTGATACTTCTCGTAATGAACTCGCAGCGTCTTCGTCGCCGGATCAAAACTCAGCAGACCGTTCTCGAGATAAAAGTTCCACTGCATCAACTGCATCGTGTTGTAAGGCTGATCGCGTCGCGGGCGATTGTTCTGCAACACGCGCAGGATTCCGCCGGCGTAAACACTCCGCAACTGCGCATCAGTGTAATAACCCTGCTTGTGCAGCGCCTGGGCCACAAACAGCGACACGAGATCGGCCTTCATCTCTTCCAACGTGTTTGCATTGTCTTGCAACGCTTCATCGAGTTCGCGGCCATCTTTCGTGCGATCCACGCCGAGATAGTGGCCCACTTCATGCCACAACGTGCGATAGAAGTTACCGTCAGGCGTCAGCTCTTTCGCCTGCTGCTCGCCCATCGCTGCTGCAAGCGTTTCGCGAAGTTCCTTCGAAGATGTTCGGATCGCGCATGATATTCGCGCGCAGCAAGATCGTGCGGCCATAACGTCGCGCCAGATAGCTCTCGTTCGGAAGAATCGTGGCCGTGTTTCCGCCGCGCGATTGCCCGAAGTCTGCAACCACGTCGTAAACGCCGACCGGAATGTCTTCGCGAACTTTTTTGTGGTTCTTGTATGGCAGCGAATCTTCGAGCGCCTGAATACCTTTCATCGCCTGCCGCAAAGCCGTCTGTTTCCTCTTGACGAGTCTGCAACAGGCAGAACGAGAAGAACGTCTTCACGCCAAACAACTCATCATCGTAAGTTTCATAAGAACCAATCTGCGCGTTGAGATTTTTGAAACGTCCCGTGATCCAGCTCGCGTCGCCTGACTCATAATCGTTTGACAACAGATCGCGCGCGCGATTGCGCAGGTATCTCGCAAACTCCTCGTCGTCTTTTTCAACTGCATCAGCCGCTTCGTTCAGCAGTCCGTAAGCCTTCATCAGATCGTCGGCGTACGCGACCGCGTAAGGCACGCTGTAGACCGATCTTTTCGCGGCAGGCTGAAGACGCTGCAGTTCGGCAAGCAGCTTCGGATGCAACGTTTGCAGCGCGGGATACTTGTTGAGCTTGGCGATGTCTTCCTGAATGTTTTTCGCGCTGCGCGTAACGAACGACAGTCCGCAAATCGAGAAGGTCTGCGCGTTTCTCGATCGATGGCTTCCTTCGTGATTCCCCACGGATACACGTTCTTTCCGGGCTTCAATGGATCGACCGGAAGAAACGGTTCTCGTTTGTTTTCGAGTGTCGTCGCGATTGGTCCCTGGAACAGACGATAGAGCGTCAGCAGGTTCTGCGTGGCGGGTGTCGAGCCGGTGCTTCTTATCGAGTTGTTCGAGCGCGCGATACGACGAGAGCGCTTCCGGATGCCGCTGCTCCTCGTAAAGCTTCTGAAAGATGTGACCGACTTCGATCAACTTCGCGACAGCCTTGCGCTCGCCTTCCGTCAGTTTTGAAAGATCGGGCGCCAGACGAATCGTCTGTGTCTTGTCGATGATCGGCTGGCTCTTTTCGAGCGGCCAGTAACCAGTGGGAAGAGTTTGCAGTCAGTAATCAAGGCAGTCATCAAAAGTTTAGTCATGCGCGCATTTTGCCACAGATTCTTCCGACGGACGACACTGATGCAGCTTGTCAGCGAAAGTTGGTCGAGCACAAATTTGCGTCGCAGTTGACTCAAGCGAATCAATTTCAGCATTCTTGGCGACGCATATTTACTCCACTTGATTCGCGCTCACTTTTCGAGCGATTTCGTTGCGTCGAGGCACGTGCGTTGCACTAGCTAACGCGCGGTGACAAGCTCTAACCACAACCATCAAACGTCGCTTCAAGCGAATGCGACGGCGCCGAAAAGTTGGACGAGCATACGACATGGCGCTCGAAGTCGCGCGTGTGCTTCCGCACGCGCGCACGACATACTCGACGTCGGCTGCGGCAACGGCTTCATCGCCCATCATCTCCAAAGCATGCTCGGAACAACAGTGGTTGGACTAGACGTCGGCGCCAGCACCGCCGCGCGCATCAATTACCTTCCCTACGACGGCCGGCATTTTCCCGTGAGAGACCAGAGCTTCGATGCGGTGCTGCTTTGCTACGTGCTGCATCACGCGCAAGATCCACGGCTCGTGCTCAACGAAGTGAGCAGAGTGTTGCGAGACGGCGGCCTCGCGATCATCTACGAAGACATACCTTCGATCTGGTGGGACCGCATGGTCTGCTGGACACACGATCGACAGTGGCGTGGCCGCACTGGACCATGCACGTTTCAGGCGGAACACGACTGGCGAAGGATGTTTAGCCTGGCGGGATTTGAGATCGTGAAGGAACGCGCGCTTTCACGCTGGCGCAATCTGGCGCATCCGGTGGCGCGACGGTTCTTTGTTATCCGAACTAACTCTCTGCTAACGGATGCTAACTATTCCGCGCTCTATCAGTTTTCTGATCATGCGCAGGCAGTCGGCCTCGCGAAACGGACAGATCGAAAGGATCGACTGGATGTCCCACGAGCCGTTAATTCGTGAAAGAACAAATCCTTCCTGCGGATCGATCTGCTGGTTAGTCAGCTCCGCCGGCGAAACAAGCAACTGCGGCACTGAACGTGGCGAAAGCTCGCCGCTGTTCGTAAACGTGCTTGACGTATTTTTCTTCGGCAGCCGGCAACAACGACTGCGCTTCGGGATTGTTCGGTTGTTGCTGTAAAGCTTTCTGAATGATCAGCAAAGCAGCTTCGGGATCCTGTTCGAGTTTGCGCTCGGCCGACCAGACCATCTCCGTCACACTCTCCGGAAGATCTTCGATCTTCGGTGACTGGCGGAGGCGTTCCTTCCGGCAACTCACCGGTAACACGCGCAACACCTTCGCTGATGAGCGTGTAAAGCTGACCGTAAACATGAAATGCCGACGCGTGCATGTGGTAACAGATCTCCGCCACCGACATGCGTCTTCTCGACAAAATAAAGAACCTGCCGAAACTCTTTGCCGAGTTTCAGCGAAGAGGTCCATCCGGCGTTGAGTTCGAGCACGCTTCTGATCCGAGGGCACGAGGGTTTGATAACGCGCCAGCTCGTCGATCCGGTAAATGCCTTCCATGATCACGTTGGTCGGCTCAACTTCGATGAGCAGCAGATCTTCGGGCAACGGCTCTTCGTCGTAGAACTCAAAGTCGCCGTCAGTCCAAACAAACAGATCGTAGATCGCGTCGAGCGTGCGGGTCTTGAGGATGTCGAGCACTTCGCTCTTCAGTTAAAAATCCCTGTTCGACGAGAACTTCACCGAGCTTGGCGCCTGTCGTTCGCTGCACTTCTCGCGCGGTCTTTCAACTGGATTTCGTCGACTTTTCCGTAGTGCAGCAGCACCTGGCCCAGGTACTCGCGCGGATCGTTCGACTTCGAGCCTACGATCATTCCGTTTTTGAAATAGACCTGCTTGGTGATCTTGCCTTGATCGAATTTGAGCGTGCCTGACTTTCTCCCTGCTGCCAGAAACTGGAGCAGGTCAGTCAGACTCATTGTTTTCAAAGTGCCTTGAATTGCCATTAGCGGTTGTATTAGGTCTCGGCGGGCCTACGTGAATGGGTCAGACGTCAGAAGCGTTCTCAATCCTCGACCAGGTCTGCGGAAATCGCTGGCGCCTCAGGACCGGCTTCTCTCGCGATTTTCAGCAGACGCGACAAGTTTCTCCGTCTGTTCTTCGTTCAGGTCGACAAACTGAACGCCAAAACCCAATGCCGTGCCGATGATGCCGAACTTCACCTTCGAGGTAAAGCCAGTCATCGTCAGGAAGAGAGCACGCGAAAAGCAACGATTTCGCCGGCCATTACCTCGCCCACGGTATCGAGATAACAGCCGCCTTCGGAAAGATCGGTGACGCGGGCTGAGTGCCTTTCTTCGCCGCCATGCCACACCGCATCGAGATGAACGCTTAGCCGGGGTTTAGATCGTCTGTCATCCATGAGCTAAGTCATCATAAAAGTTTTAGCGAGTGAGGCAAAGAGAAAAGATCCAAAGCCACAAAGAAGCACATAAGTCACAAATGAATTAATGAGATTGTTTGTATCTTCAACTTCAGCCATTAACCCGCACGCGCAGGGCTTCGGGAACGATCTGGAACGTCGCCGGCAGCCTTCCAGGAAGTTCTCCATCGATTTCCAGAGCGACTTCCAGCCGCGCGATCGCGCGGATCGAACTGTGATTTTGCGCGCCAGGGCGTGGCTCACCTCCGGCATGGAGAGGTGCGAACCCATGTAAACTCGCGGCGCGCTCGTAAAAATTTTTAGCGCGCTCAGATCACCCACGCCGACGATATCAAACTTCCCGTCCGTTAGTTTTGCATCAGGCGCGATCTTCATCCCGCCGCCAAAGTAACGCGCATTTGCGACGCACAGATTCGAAACGACGAGGTGGCGCTCGTGAGAATCGTCGAGTTGGACCACGAGCCGGGTCGGCGCGTGTGCGCATCGCGGTTTGCAGTAAAGAAGCGCCAAACGAGATCCGGCCGCCAAGCCATTTTGGAGTATTGGCCGGAAGCCAGTCAGGACCACCTGCCTTTACTCGCTCGATGACTTTCGTGCTCATCCCGCACGACGCGACACCCAGAAAATAGCGCATCGCTTCGTTGCCGTTGTGATCGATAAACGAAACTCGACCCACATCGATTCGCACAGTGCGACCAGTGCTCAAAACTCTCGCCGCCGCACGACTCTGCGAAGGAATCTCGAGCGTTCTTCGGAAGTCGCCGCCAGTGCCGCTCGGCAGGATTCCGAGTTCCACGTCTTTTCCGGATGACAGAATGCCGTTAGCGACTTCCGAAACAGTTCCATCGCCGCCGCAGGCGATGATGAATTTCGCGCCCTTGCGCGCAGCTTCACTCGCCAGCGTCGCCGCGTCGCCGCGATGTTTCGTGAAGACAGCGCGGAATGGGCCAAACTGCGAGCGCAAGTCACTCGCGATCTGCGGCCAGGCTTCACCCGTGCTGCCACTCGCCGAAGATGGATTAACGATTACTACTGACATAGTGTTGATTGCCGATTTTCAATTGCCGATTGCCGATTTATCTCGACTTCCAATCTGCAAATCGGCAATCGGCAATTGGCAATCGGCAATGATCTTCCGATCTTGTTCGCCGAGCTCGGCGATCTTTTCCATCACGGCGTCGGCAATCTCTTTGTGTGTCCGCAGTCGATCGGGCTTCTGCGAGATGTTCCGTCAGATCCAGCACCGGGCCAAAGTGAATTCGAATAACTTCTTCCCGGTTCCAGTTTCGCGCAACCTGCTTCGGCAAACTGTTACACAATCCCGCGATAAACACCGGGATCACCTGGGGCTGCGCATCCATGATCAACTTCCCCACTCCCGGCTGCGCGCGCAGAAAAGAATACGGATCGTCACTCTTATTGCGCGTTCCTTCCGGATGAAAGCCGATGACGTTGCCTGGTCCAGTGCGCGCGAGATCCGTGAGCACGCTGAAATGAGTACTTATCAAAAGCACGCTTCTCGGGAAGCGGATGATCGCCCGTCGCGAAAAAGGGCGGATACATGGACCACCAGCCCATGATCAGATTCACAAGCAGTCCCAGCGGCGACTGGTAAAAAAACCTGCCGCGCACCGGAAAGAAAAGTTGCTTGCGCCAGCTCGTCTTGCGAAAAAGCACCGTCGAAACCGCATACATATCGAAGAACGAACGATGATTCGCAACGAGCAGGAGCGGTCGATCGCGAGACGCAGCCTCGACGTGCTCGAGGCCGTAAACGTTCATGATGTTGTAAGTGGAGAGATGGATCCAGCCCGCGCCCATGGTGCTTTGACACCACGTCCAGAATCGTTTCCAGGCGCCGCGATTCATGCGCCCGACGAGACGGAATGCGAAACGTTCAAACAGGATAGGACTTGGAGCTCACTCAATCGAGAAGTATTTTGCCTCCGGATGGTGAACAATAATAGCCGAAGTCGATTGCTCAGGCTCCAATTGAAACTCTTCACTGAGCTCAACGTCGATGCGCGCCGGGATCGAGTAACGTGAAAAGCTTCTCCTGATCTTCGAGCCGCGGACACGCCGGATAGCCAAAACTGTAGCGCGCGCCCTGGTACTCCTGACGAAACAGCCGCGACAAATCCGGCGAATCGGCGCCCGCGATTCCCAGTTCCTCGCGAATGCGCTTGTGCCACAACTCGGCGAGCGCTTCAGCACTCTCGACACTCAAGCCGTGGAAATAGAGGTAGTCGGAATAGTTGTCGGCCTTGAACAACTCGTGCGAATACTCGCTCGCACGCCGTCCGACTGTGACCAGATGAAATGCGACCACGTCCATCCTGCCCGACTCTCGCGCAGCAAAGAAATCAGCGAGACAGAGATGTTTTCCAGCCGGGCTGGCGCGGAAAAGTAAATCTCACTTCCTTGTCCTCGTTATAGACGATCAGATCGTTTCCTTCTGACTGGCACTTGAAATAACCATAGACCAGCTTCGGCACGAGCAGCTCTTCACGCTTGGAACGTTCTTTCAGCTCTTCAAAAATCGGGCGCACCTTGTTTCGCACCAGCGCCTGGTATTCTTCAAGCGGCATCCTGCCCTGTTTGAATTGCCATTGGCCCTTGAACAGCGCCGTCTCGTTTATGAAAGCGAACACATCGTCGAGCTTGATGTCATCAACGACACGCGATCCATAAAACGGCGGCGTCGGAATTGGCACATCACGACTGACGTTGGAACGCACGGTGTGAGTCGTGTCGCCAGCCGGTCTCGTTGCCCTCGCGGCCGCGCGGGTTTGCGAATACCGAGCTTCGCTTCTTCACCAATCAGATCTTCCACATCGTCCAGCGGCTTCCGCACTCAACGGATCAACAGCTTCCCTCGACCTGTTCTTTGACCATTCTGCCGCCGACCAGACTGGTCCATCGTGTGAAGACCCGCAAACGCATCACGCGCGTAAAACAGTTGACCGTGATAGAGCGACTTCAGATCGTCCTCAACGTAACGCCGCGTCAACGCAGCGCCGCCGAGCACAACCGGAACCTTGATGCCGCGTTCGTTCATCAGTTCCAGGTTTTCTTTCATGATCAGAGTCGACTTCACGAGCAGACCACTCATTCCGATCGCATCCGCGCCGTGCTCGTCGTACGCCTGCAGAATGCTTCGATCGGCTGCTTGATGCCGAGATTCAGCACCTTGTAACCGTTGTTAGTCAGAATGATATCGACAAGGTTCTTGCCGATGTCGTGAACGTCGCCCTTCACGGTTGCGAGCACCATCGTTCCCTTCGCGGTGGCGCCGCCCTTCTTCTCCATGAACGGTTCGAGAAAACGAACGGCAGACTTCATCGCTTCAGCCGACTGCAACACAAACGGCAGTTGCATCTGGCCGCTGCCGAAGAGGTCTCCTACGACTTTCATGCCGTCGAGCAGAATGTTGTTGATGATGTCGAGCGCGGAGTATTTCTCGAGACCGAGTTTCAATTCGTCTTCGAGCCCGATCTTCTCGCCGTCGATGATGTGGTTCTTCAGACGTTCTTCGACGGTTTCACCCTTCGACGCCTTCTTCGTCGCTTTCGACTTCACGCCTTCGAAGAGTTTCGTGAACTCAGTGAGCGGATCGTAAACGCAAACGTCGCCTTCAAACCTGCGCTGATCGTAAATCAACTCGCGCGCGACCTTTAAGTTCCTGTTCGCCAATGCGGTTTAGCGGCTCGATCTTGCTGGCGTTCACGATCGCCGCGTCGAGTCCGGCTTCAACTGCATCGTGGAGAAACACGGAATTCAGCACTACTCTCGACGCCGGATTCAGACCAAACGAAATATTCGATACGCCGAGAATCGTGAAAGCGCCGGGAAGTTCAGCCTTGATTCGTTTGATCCCGTCGATCGTTTCGAGCGCGTTGCGCCGATCCTCTTCGATACCCGTCGAGATCGGTAGCGCAAGCGGGTCGAAGAAAATATCAGCTCGCCGGAAGCCCAGCCTCCTTTGTCGCTTGTTCGTACGCGCGCGTCGCGATCTTCACCTTGCCTTCAGCGGTGCGGGCCATTCCCTCTTCGTCGATGGTGCCCAATAACGACGCTCGCGCCATAACGTTTCGCCAGATCGATGACTTTCAGAAATCGCGGCACGCCGTCTTCGTAGTTAGTCGAATTGAGAATGCACTTGCCGCCGGCATGTTGCAGTCCGGCTTCCATCTTCTGCCACTCGGTCGAGTCGAACATCAAAGGGATCTTGACGTTTGTTACAAGACGTGAAGCCAGCTCGTGCATGTCGGCTTCGCCGTCGCGGCCGACGAAATCGACGTTGACGTCGAGGATGTGCGCGCCTTCGCGTTCCTGATCTTTGCCGAGCGCGACCAGGCCGTCCCAATCTTCCGCGTTCAGCAGGTCGCGCATCTTCTTCGAGCCGCTCGCATTCACGCGCTCGCCGACAATCAGAAACGACGCATCCTGCACGTATGGCTGTTGAAAATAGATCGACGATGCAGCCGGAAGTGTCTTCGCGTTCCGCTGTTTCGGAGTGATGCGCTGCATCGCTTCAACGACGAGACGCAGGTGCGCGGGAGTTGTGCCGCAACAGCCGCCGACGATATTTGCGCCAAAGTCATTTGCGAAGTGGACCACTTGCGCCGTGAAACTTTCGGGAGTCTCGTCGTAATGCATCTTGCCTTCGACTACTGAAGGCAGACCGGCGTTTGGAAGGACGGACACCGGCAGCGGCGTGTTTTCGCAGATGTAGCGAATACTCTCCGTCATGTGCTTTGGCCCAGTGCCGCAGTTCATGCCGACAACGTCGATCGGGAAACGGCGCGAGCGCCGTCAGCGCGGCGGCGATCTCCGTGCCGTTCAGCATGGTCCCAAACACTTCGATCGTGACCTGCGCAATAACGGGAACCCGCGTGCGTCTTTCTTCGAAGAGCGCAAAGATCGCGGCGAGCGCCGCTTTTGTTTGCAGCAGGTCCTGACAGGTTTCGACAATCAGCAGATCAACGCCGCCATCGAGCAGTCCACTCGCCTGCACACTGTAAGCATCTCGAAGTTCAGTGAAGGAAATGTGGCCCAGCGTGGGCAGTTTGCGTCCCGGCCCCATCGAGCCGGCGACCCAGCGCGGCTTTTTCTTTAGTTGAGTAGTCGGTGGCTACGCGTTTGGCGAGCCGCGCAGCGAGGACATTCATGTCGTAGGCTTTATCGCCGATGTCATACTCGGCAAAGTCTACCGGCGTGCCGTTGAACGAATTGGTCTCAACAACGTCGCAGCCGACATCGAGGAATCCGGCGTGTACTTTCTCAACTGCGTCAGGCCTGGTGACGAGCAGATTTTCATTGCAGCCTTCAAAGCGTGGTCCACCAAAGTCGTCGAGCGTCAGGTTCTGGACCTGAAGATTGGTGCCCATCGCGCCATCGAAGACGACGATGCGTTCTTTAAGAGTGTCGAGAAGATTCATAACAATGCCGCTTGGCAATAACATTGGCAATAACAAAGGCCCCGCGCTAACAACGCGGAGCCTTCAAAATTGAACTCATCGAGCTGTTTAGCGGATTATTTTACGTGGCCGCAAGTCGCTTTAACTCACCACGTCAATTTGTCAAAGCGTATTGAAACACTATCCTGTCAATCTTGTAAATCCTGTAAATCATGATTACAACATAGCATCTAACATGCTTTCATGCGACGCGCCATCTACCCCGGTTCGTTTGATCCAGTCACCAACGGTCACCTGGACATCATCGAGCGCGGCTGCAAACTCTTCGACGAGATAATCATCGGCATACTCGTTAACCCTGATAAGCAACCGCTCTTCACTGTCGAAGAACGCCAGCAGATGCTCACGGAAGTGTTGCAAGACATCAACCAGGGCGATTGCGTAGTTCGCGTAGACTCGTTTCAGCGGGCTACTGGTTAACTATGCGGTGGCCCAGCAAGCCGACGTCATCGTGCGCGGCATACGCGCTATCTCCGATTACGAGTACGAGCTGCAAATGGCGCTGATGAATCGTCGTCTCGAGCCGGGTATCGAAACTGTTTTCATGATGCCCGCTGAGACTTACTCTTACGTCAGCTCGCGTTTAGTCAAAGAAGTGTTTCAACTTGGTGGAGCGGTCGCTGGCCTGGTTCCTCCAGTCGTTGAAAAACGAATGAAAGAGAAGATGAAGCAAGGATGAAAACCTGGCCCGCTATGTCATCATTTCCTGTTTCTGAAAACGTCGCTCGAATGCAGTCGTCAGCCACCATGGCCGCGATGCAGGCAGCGCAAGCTTTGCGTGCCGCAGGTGCAAACGTTTGCGACTTCGGCGCCGGTGAGCCTGACTTCGATACACCCGACAACATCAAGCAGGCCGCCGCCACAGCCATGCGCGCCGGCCGAACGAAATACACAGCCGCCGGCGGCATTCGTGAAATCAATCGCGCAATAATCGAGTTTTACAAGCGAGAGTTTGGCACCGAGTATCAACCGGAACGAAGTGATGGTGACGGCCGGTGGCAAGCAGGCGGTTTTCAATGCCGTTGTCACACTCTTGAATCCGGGCGATGAAGCCCTGATTCCCAAGCCCTACTGGGTAACGTTTCCGGAAGTAGCAGTTTTTGCAGGCGGCAAACCCGTTTTCATCGAAACTGAAGAGACGGATTTTGTGCTCACTGTGGACCAGGTCGAGCGTGCCATCACGCCGCGCACAAAGGTGCTGATCTTAAACTCGCCTTCAAATCCGTCGGGACGCGTGCTGCCTCCGGCGGAGTTTCGTCGCATCATGGAACTGGTTGCCGAGCGGGGGATTTACGTAGTCTCTGACGAATGTTACTTGCGGTTCGTTTATCCTCCCGGCGGAAGTGTTTAGTGCGGCGAGTTTGCCCGCGGAATTACGATCGCATTTGTGTATCGCCGGATCCTTTTCGAAAACTTACGCCATGACTGGTTGGCGAATGGGATACGCGCTCGCACCCGCCGAATGGACCAAAGCGATGTTGAAGATCCAGGGACACTCAACTTCGAATGCCAACTCGATCGCGCAGTGGGCCGCGAGTCGAAGCACTTACTGGTCCACAGGAATCAGTTGGGATGATGCTGGCGGAATACACTCGCCGGCGCGCGTGGCTGTTGAATGCGCTCAGGGAGATTCCGGGGTTCAAGTGCAGCGAGCCGGAGGGAGCGTTCTACGCTTTTCCTGACGTGCGTGGGTGTTTGAAAAAGGAGTTAAAAACTTCAGGCGAGTTTGCGCAGCGGTTGCTCGAAGAAGAGCAAACAGTTGTCACCGATGGTGCGGGCTTCGGTGCGGAGGGTTTCGTTCGTATCTCCTACGCCACGTCGATGGACCAGATTCAGGAAGGCGTGCAGCGGATCAAGCGCTTCGCGGAAAAATACGCTTAGCCACAAAGAAGCACAGAAATCACAAACTTACTTCTGATTGGGAATTCTTTTCTTCTACTGTTTGTGATTTTTGTGCTTCTTTGTGGCTAATACAAAAGGCGCCGAGGTTTGATCCCGGCGCCTTTGCTATGTCATCTGTGGCTGGTTTTAGTAAAGATTGAAGTTGTACTCGAGCTGCATCCACATCGAGACCTGATGTCCGTCCTTGGTTGCAGGCACAAACTTGATCTGACGCGCGGCTGCAATCGCTCGCTCAGTCAATCCGTACGGAAGTCCCGAGACAGTTCTGATATTCGTCACCTGTCCTGACGACGCAAACACCACTTTCAGCACTACCGTGCCTGTGACCTGGTTCTTTCGTGCGTCTTCAGTGTACTGCGGTTCCGGCTTCGAAATCAGACGCGCTTTCGACGTGACTTCTCTTCCGGTAAAGATCCTCGAGTAGTCGCCGCCGCCACCGCCGCCCGGTCCGCCGCCACCAGCGTTGAAGTCTCCACCGCCGATGTTACCGCCGCGGCCTGGTCCAAGACCGCCGCCTTCACCAGGACCGATACCGCCGCCGGTTCCGGTTCCGATACCATTTCCCTTGCCTGAACCCGACGATGGATCGGTGCTCTTCGATTTGTAATCACCGTACGGAAGCACTCTCGCATCCGGTGGCACCAGCATCGGATCGGCAACCACTGTCGCGGCCACCGGCAACGCCGGATTCTTCGGTAGAACCGGTTTCGGATCCGGCGCCACTACCTGCGGAACGTCCAACGAAGCTTGCGGAACTTTACCAAACGATGCCGGCTTCGCTTCTTCACGACCGCCGCCGCCGCCGCCCGCTGCTCTTTCAGGTTTGGGTTTGCTGCCGCCGCCGCTGCCCTTATTCAAACCGGCAGTGCCGGGATCGGGTGTCGGCTGCTCATCCGGAATGTCGAGCAACTGCTCGACCTGAAGATCTTCATTAGTATTCTGCGCGAGTAGTTGCTGCTGCCGATCCCTGTACTCCAACCAGACTATGACCCCGAGGATCACAAACAAAAATGCAAACGAAGAGACCATGGCTGCGACAACGCTTCGCGAGTCGCTTGGCTCAGCTCCCATTACCGCAGCGCCCTTCTCGCGTCCGAGCCAGGTCGAAAACAGTGCTATCAGCAAGCCACCGGCAAATATCGCAAAAATGATCAGGCCGGCGCGTGATGCCCCGGTCGACTGCGTGCGATCCATCAGCACGACCGCCCCAACAAGAGCCAGCATTCCCAAAAACGCTGCGCCCAGCGCGAGCAGCACATTCGGTTTACCCAGAAACTTCCGAAGCATCTGTCCATAGCCGACAAATGTTCGCTTGGTAAATCCAAACGGATCGCGTTTGAACTCGGGCCACGTCAATTCATACTGATGGGCGGTGTCTTTGAGTTCGTGCGTAAGACGCGCAACCAGACCGGCGTCGTCCAACATCGTGAGATGATATTCGTCTCGCAGGACCATGGCTGAAGAACCACCAGCAGCAGCATAGACCGGTTCACTTTCAACCGGCGACGACGACGCGCTGAAAGGAACTTCGATCCGCGGTGACTGATTGTCTCTGCTGACGGTTAGACTCGGATCCTGGGCAACCGTCACGCTGGGATCGTTGCCGTTTGGAGTAACCGCCGTCAGCGGGTTCCCGTCAACAGGACAAAAGCTGAACTTGTCAGCAAACTCTTCTTCACAAATGGAACAGAACTTCATCGATACTACCTCTTCTCGCCTGTGGGGGAGCAGCACAGACTGAGACAGTCCGTCTGCACCAGAAAATTCTCTTGCAAAGCTTGTTTCGATCCGCTTGTCGAGAACTCTCGAAGGCCCTGGCGCGACCCAGCGTTCGAGCAGCGACTTGAGCTCATTGTCGGAAACAAACTCTTCTTCCGGCTCAACGCCCATTTCAGGCCTCCCTCAAAGTAACAATTTCCCGACCACTATTCAATTCCTGATTGCTGTCCATATAAGGCCGCAGGATCCTTCTTAAACCTTCTCGCGCCCGGTATAACCGGGCCTTTATGGCTCCCGCGTCTGTGCCCGCAATCTCGGCCACCTCGTTCAAACTCAAACCTTCATACTCAAATAAAATGAGCGCCTCACGCTGCATTGGAGGAAGACTGAAAACAGCCTCTCTCACTTGCGCAGCCAGCTCTTCGTCGAGCAATCTTCGTAGCGGCCCTCGTTTCGGAGACTCCTGTGGCTCCTCGACGACTTCTTCCATCGCCGCTTCGCGTCCAGCGCTCCTGAAGTGTTTCAGAGCCAGGTTGCGCGCCGCCGCATACAAGTAAGTTTTCAACGACGCCCGTTCGGGGTTAAAGTTCTCAGGCTTGCGAATTAAACTGAGAAAGCAATCGTGCGTGACGTCCTCAGCAACCTCGACCGATCCCAACAGCCGGTAAGCAAAACGAAAAATTGGCTGCCGGTATCGCTCGTATAACTCCAGAAAGGCTGCCTGCTCGCCCTCTCCTGCCTTTTGAAGCAAAAGCTCGTCTGTGTGTCTCTCGGGCAATCAAGCACTCGATCCTGCAGGACTAGCTCCTGCTATTGTTACCGACAACCGGAAAAAGGTTACGGTCCCGAATGAAAAAACTTGCGCGCTTAAATAAATCCTGAGCGAATATTAGTCCCGCGAGGGCGACAAGTACATCTTCTTTTTACGTTATTGCCGGGCCGGATCGACCAGATCCCTTTATCAATCAGGGCTTAAGATGCACTCAAGTGCCAAACGGTTGACGGGCAAACACCCGGCATCTAAGATGTTTTGGTCCGCCTCGAACATGCCATGAAGCTTCCATACATTGCGCCTTTGCGCCTTTGCGCTGTGGCGGGAAACATTCTTCTTTGCCTGACGCTCCTGGCGCCCTCCGTGCCGGCGCAGTCTCTTTCTGAGCCCGAACGTGAACAACTGCTCAACGGCCTGCGCCTGCTGCTGTGGCTGAAACCCGGAAGTCCGGATGTAATTCTAAAACTCCGGATAAACAGCGGCGCCGCCTTTGATCTCGCGGGCAAGTCAGGCCAAATGGCTTTGCTCGGCGACATGCTCTTTCCCGACCCCGCCACCGTCGACTACTTCACCGATGAAATGGGCGGCAAGCTCGACATCAGCGTGACCTACGATTCGACGACGATCACAATGGTTGGCAAGGCAGCGGAATTCGAGCAGATAATCGAGGTTTTAAGAAACGGGTTACTGGCGACACAACTCACGCCGGAAGTCGTCACGCGCATGCGCGATGCACGCATAAAGATTCAGAAGGATACCTCGATCGTGCCTGCGACCGTTGCCGATCGCGCCATCTCGGCAAGACTCTTCGGCGACTTCCCTTATGGACGTCCGGCGTCCGGTTCGGCTGAAGACGTTGCTCGAGTAGATCGTGCCGATTTGATGCTGGCTCGCGACCGTTTCCTGAACTCAAACAACGCCACACTCGCAATTATCGGCGGAGTCACCAAACTGCGCGCGATGAGGACGTTGCGCCAGTTACTCGGGCCATGGCGCAAAAGCGAACAGATCGTGCCGACCACTTTTCGCCAACCAAATCCTCCCGATCCACGGGCGCTGATCGTCAATGTGCCTGGACCAGGTGTCGAGGTTCGTTTAGCTTCGAGAGGTGTTTCGCGGTCCGATCCGGACTTTCACGTCACTCAGATCATTGCGAAACTGGCGCACCACCGGTGGCTGGGAACTACCCCCACTTTGGCGGCGCAACCTGTTTTCGTCAGAAGCGATGGTTTTGTGTTGCCTGGCGCGTTTGTGATGGGAGCAAGTGTCAACAGCCAAAGCGTTATGGATTCCATAACGAATGCAAAGAAAGTAGTTGAATCGCTGATGAACACGCCTGCCACCGCGGCGGAGTTGGATCGTGCGAAAACTGAAGTGATCAACGAACTCGCCGGTGTGCTATCGAAATCGGATAGCGCTCCCGATCCATGGCTCGATGTTGACACTTATCGACTTAGTGCGGTTCAGGATCAAATCGCACTGCTTCGTGCTGTCACAGCTTCTGACATTCAACGTGTTGCGAATAGACTTTTTAAGAGCGCCGCCGTCGCCACTGTCGTTGCCGGCGAAACGGCGCAACTCAAGCCGGCGCTTGAAGGTCGCTTGCAATACGAGGTTCTAGGTGAGGTGGCCGCTCCGGCTCCAACTCCGGCGCAAACACCAACACCAAAACCACCCGTAAAACCAGCAGGCAACGACAATCCCAGGTAATCACAAATTGTTTGCAAGCGTCTTGCAACCAAACCTCCATCAGATTTGGCTTAACTGTGCCTGAGAACGGAAGCGCCGCTAAAGAGCATGCGGGCCGCGTTCGCGAAATGTTCGCAACGATCGCGAGCCGGTACGATCTTCTCAATCATTTACTTTCCGGAAACGTCGACAAGCGTTGGCGCCGGATCGTGGCGACCAGAGTTAAAGAGAAACTTCCGTCGAGCAGTTCACGCATTCTTGACGTTGCATGTGGGACCGGCGATTTATCGCTGACGTTATTTGAAATCACGGGAGCTGGAGTTGTTGGGACTGATTTCTGCCGGCCGATGTTGGATATCGCCGCCGGTAAGATTTCCGATCGCATACGCTTGATCGAGGGTGATGCGTTGGATCTTCCCTTTCGAGATGGCACGTTTGACGTCGCGACGATCGCTTTTGGATTACGCAACCTGTCAAATGTCGAAAGTGGTCTGGCGGAACTCTCGCGAGTCTTGAAACCGGGCGGCTGGGTGGCTGTGCTCGAGTTTTCGAGACCTGCGAATGCGATTCTTCGTCCCATGTTTAATGTGTACTTCAGAAAAGTACTGCCGTGGATGGGTGGCGTAATCAGTGGTTCGCGAAACGCTTATACCTATCTGCCGGCGTCGGTCCGAAAGTTTCCGGACCAGGAACAACTCGCGCTCCTGATGGAACAGGCAGGTTTCGATCAGGTTGGCTATGAAAACCTGACAGGCGGGATTGCGGCACTGCACATGGGCAGAAGGCCGAAATAGTTTTTGGGGATTGGTTGCAGCATAATAGTTTGCAACCAGATACGTAGTCACGGGGTATGGTTTGGTAAGCGCGCGGTTGTCGGGGCTGTGCGAGTATTCGGATCATACTCCGGGCTACGTTTTTTGTTTTAAACGAAAGAACGCCCTCGCAAAGGCGCAAAGATGCAAAGCGCTTACGCGTTTCTAAAGATCTTCTTTGCGCCTTTGCGCCTTTGCGAGGAAGATCTTCTGGAAATCCTGTTGTATCATGCGCCGGAGTGCGAACCAACATTCGGTACCGGATCCTCGGCATCCTGAGACGACTGCTGATTCTCTTGCTGGTTGTTTGGACGGTCGTCTCTTTAGTAACGCTTCTGATCGAACTCGTTCCCGGAGATCCGGCGGTCGCGGTTCTTGGTGAACAGGCGACGCCCGAGCAGTTTGCGCAGTTTCGCGAAAAGCACGGTCTCGATCGGCCTCCGTTCTTCTTCTCCTTTCCACGCGACAATAACGAGCAGAGACACTTCGTCTGGCATGGCGCCGACAATCGTTACACCGATTACTGGCGCTTGTTGCTCAGCGGCGACATGGGTCTGTCGTTTAGAAATGACCGGCCTGTAATCGAACTCATCCTCGAACGTTATCCGGCGACAATCGAGTTGGCCGTTTTTGCGATGGTCATCGCGATACTCATCGCGATCCCTCTGGGTGTAATCGCGGGTACAAATCGAGGCACGCTCATCGATAACGCCGCCTCAGTCGTCGCGCTGCTCGGTATCAGCCTGCCGAGTTTTGTAATCGGCCCGATGCTGGTCTACATCTTTGCCGTCAAACTCGGCTGGGTCGCGCCGTCAGGACGTTTTGACTGGAGCGACATCATTCTTCCCGCGTTTACTCTCGGCGCCGCGCTTTCGGCAATTCTGACGCGCATGGTGCGATCTTCGGTGATCGAAGAACTCGGCGAAGACTACGTGCGCACCGCACGCGCCAAGGGCTTGAGCGAACGCAAGGTAGTTTACAAACACGTCTTGAAGAACGGACTGATTCCGGTTGTAACTATCCTGGGTTTGCAACTCGGAGTGCTGCTAGCCGGCGCAATTATCACGGAGAAGATCTTTGGCTGGCCCGGTCTCGGCTTGCTGCTCGTCGAAGACGGCATCGGGAAACGCGACTATCGCGTCGTGCAGGGCTGCGTGCTCGTGATCAGCATGACTTACATCATCGCGAACCTTTTAACGGACATGGTCTATCGTTGGCTGGATCCAAGGATTAGAGTTTCGTAGCTTCGGTTTTGGGCCTTTGGCCTTTGGTCTTCGTCGAAGACCTAAAGCCAAAGACCAAAGTCCAATAATGAATCGCCTAACAATCATCGGTCTCATAATCGTCGTAGTCCTCGTCATCGTCGCTCTCTTTGCGCCATGGATTGCGACCTACGACGTCGGCGCTACGAATCTGTCGATGCGTTACCTTGGACCATCGGCGGAACACTGGTTTGGCACCGACTCAACCGGGCGCGACATCTTTTCCCGCGTCGTGTACGGCGCGCGTATCTCGCTGCAGGTTGGCATCATCGTCGTTAGCGTTTCGGCGTTTATCGGAACGATTCTCGGCGCGGTCGCGGGTTATTACGGCGGTTGGGTCGATCGAATTGTTTCCGGCTATGTCTTCAACGTTTTTCTCGCGTTTCCCGGTTTGCTGCTGGCGATTGCGATGGTGGCTTTTCTCGGCGCCGGTTTGAATAAACTCATCCTTGCGTTGTGCATCATCGGCTGGGTCGGTTATGCGCGGCTCATTCGAGGGCAGGTGCTGAAGGTTCGAGAGTATGATTTCGTCCAGGCGGCGCGCGCGCTGGGCGCAAGTGATGCGCGCATCCTGTTGATTCACATTCTTCCAAATGCGATTCAACCGTTGATCGTTCAGGCAAGTCTGGGAATGGCCGGAGCAGTGCTTTCGGAAGCGGCGTTATCGTTTTTGGGTTTGGGTGTGCCGCCGCCCGCGCCTTCATGGGGCGTGATGATCGAGGAAGCGCGCGACTTATCAACTCTTCAAGCCGCGCCGCATGCGCTGATATTTCCCGGCATAGCCATCGCCCTCACGGTCTTAGCTTTCAACTTCATCGGCGACGGCCTGCGAGAGTATCTCGACCCACGGCAGCGAGCTCGATGAGCGCCATCTCGATTCGCAATTTGTCGAAGACTTATCCGGTACCCTTCCGGCGCGTGCGTGCTTTCTTTCGCCGCCCTGTGAAAGAACCGGTTGAAGCGCTTCGCGATGTCTCGTTTGACGTGGACACGGGAGAGATCTTCGGTTTGATTGGTCGAAACGGCGCGGGCAAAACAACCCTCACGAAAATCGTCGCAACTCTCGTCCAGCCCACGACCGGAACTGTCTCCGTGCGCGGACACGACAGCGTCGATCAGGACGAGTTCGTACGAAGAGAGATTGGACTCGCGACGGCTGAAGAGCGAAGTTTTTACTGGCGTTTGACGTCTGAGCAAAACCTGCTCTTTTTTGCGCGGCTTCATGGTTTGGCGGATCGGTTTGCAAAGGAACGTATTAAAGATCTCTTCGCGAAGCTCGAGCTGGAAGAGGTCGCACGCCGGAGGTTTGGTGAACTCTCAACTGGAAACAAACAGCGGCTCGCGGTGGCTCGAGCGATGTTGGCGAGTCCGCCCGTTTTGTTGCTGGACGAACCGACGCGTTCTCTCGATCCGCTGGCAGCGACGAGAATGAGAGACATGATTCGATCGCTCGCGGCGCAGGATCCGCCAGTGACGATTTTTTTGACGTCGCACAATCTTGCCGAAGTGGAGACACTGTGCGCGCGTGTAGCGATCATCAGCCGCGGCAGTATTCGTGCGCTCGACACGCCGAAGAACCTGCGCGATCTGACTTCGGAATCCGAGATGGTCCACGTAACGCTAGCAGACGGCGAGAAGATTTCGTTCACGCGACAACACAATGACGATCGACTGGATGAGACGATCAGAAAGTTGCAGAGTCAGGGGAAGAAGATCGTTGATATTGAGACGCAGCGGGCGACGCTGCTTGATGTGTTGGAAAGGTATGAAACTGAGTGAAAAAGATTATTTTCCATTTGTCATTTTCCATTTCTCATTTGTCATTGAGGCTCCGGAGGTCAGCAAATGAGAAATGAGAAATGGAAACTGACAAATGGAAAATGACCTGCTTTCTTGAGCAATAGACCTATTAGACGATGAACGCTCTCAGACTTTTACCACGACGAATCTTCGCTTTCGTTGCACGCGATTTCCGCCTCTTCGTCAGTTATCGCATGCAGTTCTTTCTACGCATCATCTCCGTGCTCGCGGTGGTCACCACGCTATTCTTTATCTCCAAGATCTTTGCCGGCTTTACCGACCCGCAATTTTCACAGTGGCGCGATCCCCTCGCGACCTGGCTCACCGGTCTCGCTGTGCTCAACTATTTCATGACCGGTTTCTCCAGCCTCGCGAATTCCATCAGGCAGGAACAGATGCAGGGCACGCTCGAAAGCGTCCTCCTGACGCCGATTAATCTGCCGACCGTGATCGTCGCGAGCTCTGCCTGGGACTTTCTCGAAACAACGTTCTTCTCCTTTCTCTATCTTTTCTTCGGCCGTGTGTTCTTCGGCGTTGAGTTTCGCGGCAGCTTCTTTCTCGCCGTGCTGTTTTTGATACTGACCACTGTAGTCCTCGCTTGCCTCGGCATACTCTCCGCGAGCTTCGCGATGGTCTTTAAGCGCGGCGATCCGTTTGGAGTCTTTCTCGGCGCCGGCTCGGCACTGTTCTCCGGAGTCTTTTTTCCAACCCAATTACTGAAAACTTATGCCGGCCCAACACTCGGCAGCATTTCACTGATACTTCCGGCCACACACGGTCTTCAGGGAATCAGGCAAGTGCTGATCGAGGGTCACGGGTTTTCTCAGGTCACACAACCGTTGTTCGTGTTATTCGGTTTTCTCATCGTGCTGCTTCCCTTTTCGCTGTGGGTGTTTGGACGTGCGGTGCGTCGCGCGAAACGCGAGGGCAGCCTGATCCAGTATTAGACAGGATTACAGGAATGACAGGATTTGCTACCATCCGTCCGATGTCTCTCGGCGTCGCAGAAAGCATTCTCGATCTCATAGGCCAAACTCCCCTTCTTCATCTTTCAAGGTTCGCCAAACCGCCGCTCGCGGATGTCTACGCAAAAATCGAATGGCTGAATCCGGGCGGGTCGGTCAAGGATCGCGCCGCGCTCGGAATGATCCTCGACGCTGAAGAGAAAGGTTTACTTAAACCCGGATCGACAATCATCGAACCCACGGCGGGCAATACCGGCATCGGACTCGCCCTGGTGGGAGTTGCACGCGGTTACCGTGTTATCCTCTGCGTCCCACGTGGCTTTGCCGAGGAGAAAATGAAGCTGATCGAAGCTCTCGGCGGCGAAATTGAATACGTGTCGCACGAGGCCGGAATGACGGGCGCGATCGAGCGTTGTTGCGAGTTGCGAGAAGAAATCGCCGGCAGCTTTGTGCCCCAGCAATTTGAGAATAATGCGAACCCGTGTTTTCATGAACTAACGACGGCGCGCGAGATTATCGAGCAGATGAACGGCGAGATTGATGCCGTCGTGATTGGCGCGGGAACTTCCGGCACGTTCTGCGGCGTTGCGAGAGCGGTGAGACAACGGAATCCAAACGCGCTTTGTGTCCTGGTGGAGCCGGAAGGATCGATTTACGGAGGCAAGCCTCCGGGACCAAAGAAGATCGAAGGTATCGGGCAGCGTGATTTTATTCCGAAGATCTACGACGCCTCTCTGGCTGACGAGATAATGATGGTTGAAGACGAAGAGGTTTGCGCGGCGCTCAAGAAGATTGCAAAACTTGAAGGGCTTCTTGGCGGTTGGTCATCAGGCGCGGCAGCCGCCGCCTCGTACAAGATCGCGGAACGCTTAGGACCGGGAAAACGAATCGTCACTGTTTTTCCCGACGGCGCGGAACGTTATCGCAGCCAGGGAATTTTTGAGGATTAGGTCTTTGGTTTTAGGTCTTTGGTCTTTATAGGCTTTGAGCGCCCAAAACCTAAGCCCCAAAACCAAAGACCTATTCAAACAAACTTATGGGATTTGCAACCACAGCCATTCATACCGGATCGGAACCTGACGAAGCCACGGGCTCGGTAACAGTCCCGATTTATCAAACATCAACTTACGCACAGGACGCACTCGGAAAAAACAAAGGCTACGAATACGCGCGAACACAGAACCCGACCCGCTCCGCGCTGGAACGAAACCTTGCCGCGCTTGAAGGCGGACGTTTCGGTTTTGCGTTTGCTTCCGGCATGGCCGCGATCGACGCGACGCTGCGTCTCGTGAAGGCCGGCGATCACGTCGTCGTTTCAGACAACACTTACGGCGGCACCGCGCGTCTCTTCAATCGCATACTCGCCAATTACAACATCGAGTTTGACTACGTCGATACTGCCGATCCGCTCAATCTCGAAGCCGCACTCAAGCCCAACACAAAGATGGTGTTTATTGAAACGCCTACCAATCCCGTCATGATTCTTACCGATCTGAAAGAGATCAGTGAGATCGCGCATCGCGCGGGGGCGCGTGTGGTTTGCGATAACACTTTCATGTCGCCATACCTGCAGCGCCCGCTCGAATTTGGGGTGGATATCGTGGTCCATTCGACCACGAAGTATTTGAACGGCCATTCGGACGGCGTTGGCGGCGTAGTTGTTCTAAACGACGAAGAGGATGCGAACTGGATCGGCTTTGTGCAAAACAGCGCCGGCGCGATTCTCTCGCCGTTCGATTCCTGGCTCGTGATGCGCGGCACGAAGACCCTCGCGCTGCGCATGGAGCAGCATGACAAGTCAGGACGCGCGGTCGCTGCGTTTCTCGAAGAGCATCCGAAGGTGCGAAAGGTTTATTATCCGGGCTCGGCCTCGCATCCGCAGCACGCCCTCGCGCGGCGCCAGCAGCATGGTTTCGGGGGCATGGTGGCGTTTGACGTCGGCTCGCTTGCGGCTGCGCGAACGGTGCTCGAGTCAGTTAAGCTTTGTACTCTCGCGGAGAGTTTGGGCGGCGTGGAAACGTTGATTTCACATCCGGCGACGATGACGCACGCTTCGGTCGACGAAGCAAAACGCGAGCGTCTGGGAATTACCGATGGACTTGTTAGAATCTCGGTCGGAATTGAGGACACGGACGACATCATCGCCGATCTCGACCAGGCGTTAGACAAAATTTAACTGGGACTCTAAGGAAGTGACAGCCAAACTACAGAAGGGTTACAATCTGCCGGCTCTCAGCCTATAGCAGGACTTCCTAATCGCTCTCCACTTATGATCGTAGAGTTATTCGCCAAATCAGACGTTGGCCGAGTTCGACGTGGCAACGAAGACAATTTTCTCGTTCTCGATCTGTCATCCGAACAAACATGGACCGGCGCCGACGGCACACCACCACCGGATAAGCTGACCCGTTTTGATTTAGGTAAAAAAGGTCTCGTGCTCGTCGTCTCCGATGGCATGGGAGGCGCACTCGCGGGCGACGTCGCCAGCCGCATGGCGGTGGACTCAGTCCGGAAGATGCTGATGGGCGAAGGTGAGGCTTCCTGCGACCCGGATGTCGATCTGGTCGACTGCTTGAAGAGCGCGACGCACTACGCCAATCTCGCCATTCATCTCAAGAGCCAGGAAGACTCGCGCTGTGCGGGTATGGGCGCAACGTTTACGGGCGCGGCGATCAGAGGCGATAACCTCGATCTTGTCCAGGTCGGCGACAGCCGTGGCTACGTCATACGCAAGGATCAGATTCGTCTCGCGACAAAGGACCAGTCACTCGTGCAACAACTCGTGGACGTGGGCCAGATCAGCGAGTCGGAAGCGGAAACACACATGTTTCGTAACGTGATCCTGCAGGCCCTCGGTGCGCAGAGTGAAGTCACACCGGTAACGGGCAGGATTCGTTTGCGCCAGGATGATGTGGTGCTGCTCTGTAGCGACGGCCTGTCAGGAAAACTGCGCGCGGAAGATATTCAGCAGATTGTTTTCAACTGCAAGGGTGATCTTTCGAAGGCTTGTGACGCGTTGATCGACGAAGCAAACAATCGCGGCGGTGAAGACAACATCACGGTCGTGCTCGCGCGTTTCTTCGGCGACGATCTCGAAGCACCCGCCTCCGATCGAATTACTATCGAACTGCCGCCACTCGAAGAAGATAAGACCCTCGACGACACCTACGAAGCGGATACCGAGCCACATTAGGTTAGAGACAAAGAAATTTTCCATTTGTCATTTTCCATTTCTCATTTGTCATTTGGGGAAAGCAGGAGCGTCTTTTCTATATGGAAAATGAGAAATGGAAAATCACAAATGGAAAATCTCTCCTCTCTTCCTGCTGGCTAGCTCTCGTTTCCGGGTAACTCTTTGGGGCGCCAGTCTGGCTCGCCTCCAACACGCTTCACGTAGATCGAGGCGCCCTCGACACTCTCAACACACACGCGTTCCCCTGCTTCCAACGGTGGCTCTCCCTGCGCCGGATACGCGGTCCAGGTCGAGCCGAAGACTTTCACTGCACCCTCCTGCAGCGCACCCTTGCTGGAAGAAACGACCGTGCCGATCTTTCCCGGAAGCGCATCCACGCCGCTGCGCAACGATTGTCCGGTCCGCTCGCGTGAAAAGTAGTTGAGAAAAATCGTCCGTGACGCCGCTGTCAGCGAGATCGAAACAGTCGCGAAGATCATGAACTGAATTAGTAGACTATCGATGCCGATGAAACCCGCGAACGCCGCCGCAAGCGCGCCGATACCAAACCAGAACAGCACGAAGCCGGACGTGAAGATCTCGGCGACAATCAATATCGCTCCTAAAATACTCCAGAGAATCCACACCCAATCGCTCATGTCGTTATGCGGCGCTCAACCCTTCACGAGATTCTTCATCACAAACCAGATATTCGCAGGTCGCTCAGCCAGCCTGCGCATGAAGTAAGGATACCAGTGTTTTCCGTAAGGAACATAGACGCGCATGTTAAAACCGTCGCGCGCGAGTTGCCGCTGCAGGTCACGCCTGACGCCGTAAAGCATCTGAAACTCATACTTCTCCTTGCCTATGCCTTCACGCGTGGCGAAGTCGATCGTCGCTTCGATCATCTTCGGATCGTGTGTGGCGATGCCGTGATAGATCCCGCTTCCCAATAAGAGTTGCATCACCTTGACGTAGTTTGCGTCCACGTCCTTCTTGTCCGGAAACGCCACTTCCGGCGGCTCGAGATAGGCGCCCTTGCAGATGCGAATGCGTGCCGGAAGCTTCACCAGTTCCTGGGCATCCGCAAACGTGCGATACAAGTACGACTGCAAAACAATTCCTACATTGTCCAACCCAAATTCCGCACGCAGTCGTTTGAAGATATCGATCGTCGCTTGCGTGACTTTCGAATCTTCCATATCCACTCTTACAAAATTGCCGCGCCGAGCAGCTTCTTCGACAATCCGCCTCGCGTTCTTATAGGCCAACTCCGGATCAAGGCCCAGGCCAAACTGAGTCAGTTTGATCGAAACGTTTGAGCGGATACGCTGTTCATCGATCTTGGCGAGGATATTCAGGTACTCGGCAACTTCAGCTTCGGCTTCGGCGGCGCTCCCGACGGACTCGTTCAAGTGATCGAACGAAGCAGTACAGTTTTCCGCGTTGAACTCACGGATATAAGGAATGACTTCGTCGATGGTATCGCCGGCGACGAACCGCGTCGTGAGTTTCTTGAAATAGGGAAAGCGAGTGGCGAAATCCTTGAAGCCTTCGTGGCGGGACAGCCAAATCAGCGCGCTTCTGGTGATCATTTGTGGTCCGTCCCTGTGGTATCCTTGGCGGCGCCTTTCTCCCGCCGATCCAAGGAGGAGCATTTGCACACGAGCATCAGAACAAGGAACCTGGCCGGATGCGATTGAAGCTAGTATTAGCCGCTTCATTCCTCGCTGCGGTTGTGGGTGCGGGTTCCTGCATCGCGCTCGTGCTGGGCGTCTTCTCCGTTAAGGCTCTGTCCAGTCCCGGCCTGCTCCTGGCGGCCACTCTGCTGCTGCCGCTGGCCGCGATCATCTTCTCATCCATCTTTGTTTATCGTCACACCGCGCGCCGCCGAAGGATTCAGGCCTTTTTGACTGCAATCCTCGCGACCCTGCTGACGATTGGAGTCCTGATATTCGCTTCGATTCTGAGCTCACGCAGAAATCCGGTTGAGCCTCCCGCGCCGGTTGGACCACAAGCCGTCTCCTGACCTCAGGCACTCGGATTCAGTCCTATCTCTTTTTGGACCGGCCGCAACGCATCGATCACGAAGCGAATGTGTTCGTCGAGGTCCACTCCCAACTCTTCCACGCCCTGTTTGATGTCGTCGCGGTTCACAGACCGCGCGAACGCTTTGTCCTTCAACTTCTTCTTCACCGATGAAACTTCCATGTCGTCAAGACTGCGCGAGGGTCTTACGAGGGCGCAGGCGACCAGGAAACCACACAGTTCATCGGTGGCGAAGAGCGCGCGAGCCATATCAGTATCGCGCGGAACGCCGGTATAAGTGGCATGGCCCATGATTGCACGAATGAAGCGTTCGGAATAACCACGCCCGCAGAGAATGTTGGCGCCAGTGAACGGGTGCTGATCAGCCGACGGAAACATCTCGTAGTCGAAGTCATGAAGGAGCCCGACTAATCCCCACTCATCTTCGTCAGCAGGTCCTTCGGCGTAACGTTTCGAGCAGGCGCGCATGGCGGCTTCGACTGCGAGAGCGTGTTTGCGCAGGCTATCGCCTTTTGTGTATTCACACAACAATTCCCAGGCTGCGGCTCGATCGGGCATGAGTGATAAAACGGAGTGACAAAACTAGCACGGGTGAAGCGCGGCAGCAAGAAGAGGGGGCAGGATTTTCCATTTGTCATTTTCCATTTTTCATTTGCTATTGATCCGAGCAAAACGCGGAGCGCGGATGACAAATGAGAAATGGAAAATGACAAATGGAAAATAGTTCTTTTCAGCGGGCGGCGTTCGTCGATAGATAACCCGGGCGCGATCGAATCACCACGTCCTTCCGCGTCGTCGAAACTTTGATCAGACGATACCGTTCGTCGCGCTGCTTGTTGAGCGGGTAATAGCCAAGCATGTACTGGGTGCGAAGCTCAGCCGCGATCTTTGAAAAAGCATCGGGCAGCGACCCGAGCGTGTCAGCGCGCAACAGCCTGCCACCGGATTTTTCCGCCAACTGCGCGAGGTAGCTGTCCGCTTTCGCGTAAGCCATGTCCAGCGTCCGATCGATCGAATCGTCTGACTGGCTGGTGTCACGTCTTCCGTTTGTCGTCGTCGTCGGCGGTGTCGATCCGGGAACACGTGGCATCCGGTCGCGCACGTCAACGGGCGGATTCGAACCGGGATCGTCGCTCGGCGGACGGCGATCGGGATCGTTTTCCTCACGCCGGCGCTCCTCGTCACGCCGACGGCGCATGATGTCGTCAGGTAACGGCAGTCCGAATGGACCAGTTTTGCGGGGAATCGATGTCGGGATGGTATCGTCGCTGGGAAATGTCGGCCCCGTCGTGCCGGGCGCGGGCGCGCGGATGACGCCGATAGTCGGTAGCTGCGGTGTAGTTTGTGAAGCCTGGTCCCGGGCCAATCTCTCGGTCGTCGCGCGCGTCTCGTACCGAATCGGATAAACGACCACTCCTTCTTCATCAAGCCAGCGAAGCGTGCCGTCAAAGGTGGCCTGGTCGCTGTGCCAATCCATGCCGTCACTAAAAAGCACGATGGCCTTGCGCCCCCTGATGTTGCGGATCGTATTCAGCGCGAGTTCCACTGCATCGTAGACTTTCGTTCCCTGCCCCGGTCTCGTCCCATTGATAGCCTTCCGCAAAATATCTCGGTTGCTGGTGAATTCGTTGAGGTCTTTGACGTAATCGTCAAACGAAATCACTTTCACGCGATCGGCCGGCTGTAACTGATCCACAAAAGCCGACGCCGCTTGTTGAATTTCTCTCAACTTGTCCTGCGTGCTCGAGCTCGTGTCGAGCATCAACACGACGTGAAATGGAGCGGCAACTTTTCCAAAAAAGGCGATCTCCTGCGCGACTCCATCCTCGGCGATCGAAAATTCTTCCTTGCGCAGGTCGGTGATATAGGTGCCGTTGCGACCAGAGGCGACTACGGGAACGGTTACGAGATCGGTGTCAGTCTTGAGAGTCTCGACTTCCCCGGTCTCTTCAGGAACTTTATCGGGTTGAGTGGCCGGAGGCTTTGGCGGGGTCGGATTTTGCTGGCGTTTCGGTCTGCTCTGGGCAAAAGAGGTCACCGCCATCGCGACCACGAGCAAAAATGAAAAGGCACGACGCGATGCAGGCGAAAGCATTCAATCCTCCTCATGCAACCTTCAAACCGAACTTTAAGCGAGAAAAACGAGCGAGAAACGATTCCGGCGCTACGATGTCGCCCGAGAGAATAACCGTTGCTCTGAAGCATTGCCAATTGGCAATCTTCAATAACTTGCCTAAAATGCGATCTCATAGTTGTTCCCCAATGAGATCTCTACTTCTGGCAGTCCTAGCGGCGTACTTGATCGCCGCAATCCATTCGATCCTGGCGTTCGTTAACAAACGGCGCTCTCTGCAAACGGTGGCGGAGTGGTCGACGGCCGCGGGCTTCATATTGCACACCGGAGCTTTAATCGCAGACTGGGTCATTGACGGGCATTATCCCCTGTTCGGTCTCAGGGAGACCCTGTCGTTCCTGGCCTGGGCCCTCGTGGCCCTCTACGGCGTCGTGCGCTATCGATATCACACGACTGCGGTCGGCGCTTTTACGATGCCGCTGATCTCCGCGCTCACTTTTATCGCGTTACTAATGGGTTCTGACTCGAGCAACGCTCCGGCGTCGTTTTCGGCGACCTGGCTGTTTCCGATTCATACGACCCTTCTGATTTTTGCTTACGCGTCGTTTTTTATTGTTTTTATGGCCAGTGTGATGTACTTACTTCAGGAACGCGAACTAAAGCTGAAGACGTTTAGCGCGATCTTTCATCGTTTACCGTCCCTGTCGACCGTCAACGAGCTCGCAACTTACGCCGCTGCCCTCGGACTGACCCTGCTCACCCTGGGCATCGCGACCGGAATGATCTGGTCATCGACACGTTCCGGTCAGGTTTGGCATAACGATCCAAAGGAGATCTTTGCGCTGCTGACCTGGCTGCTGTATTTCGGGTTGACCATCTATCGTTCAACCGCCAACTGGCATGGCCGAAGAGCGGCATGGCTCGGCGTCGTCGGATTTGCTTTAGTGCTTTGCACTTTTTTTGGCGCCCCACTGCTGGGCGGATATCACGTTTTCGGATGAAAATGTTTATGAAGAGTTTCCCTCGCCAAGACGCAAAGACGCAAAGCTTTTCCTTGATCTTTCTTTGCGGCTTTGCGCCTTTGCGAGGGTCATCTTTATCTTAGGCCGAGGCTGGGTACGCTTAACCAAATGTCCATTCTTCTCGTCGGAGTCAATCACAAAACCGCTCCGGTAGAGATCCGCGAACGCCTCGCGTTCAACGACGCGGCGTGCGCCGCCGGTCTGCGCCGCCTGGTCGACGGCGAAGTCGTGCGCGAAGGATTGATTGTCTCAACCTGCAACCGCGTCGAGATTCTTAGCGCCACTTCGACCGACCTGCTGGACTTTAGCGCCGGCCAGGTCACTCAATTTCTCGACACGTCCGGTCAATTGCCCCCGGGCTTTCTCGAAAAACATCTCTATCGCCACACGGACGAGGAGGCAGTGCGTCACCTGTTTCGCGTCGCCTCCTCGCTCGACTCGATGGTCGTCGGCGAGCCGCAGGTGCTGGGCCAGGTGCGTCACGCGTACTCGCTGGCAGTAGAAGCGGGAACCGCCGGCCGAGTGCTCAACCGTCTGGTCCACCATACGTTTCGCGTGGCCAAACGAGTCAGAACTGAAACCGGGATCGCGGCCAGCGCGGTATCGATCAGTTACATGGCGGTCGAACTCGGAAAGAAGATCTTTGACTCACTCAAAGGCCGCACCGTGATGCTCATCGGCGCCGGAGAAATGGCCGAACTTTCCGCGCGGCATCTCGTGAACGCCGGCGTTTCGAACGTCATCATCGCCAACCGCACCGAAGAGTCAGCACGGCTGCTCGCACAGGAGTTTGGCGCAACCACGATCTCCCTGGACCAGATAGACCAGTTTCTGTCCGATGCAGACGTTGTTATCTGCTCCACCGGTGCTCCTGATTACATATTGACTGAAGAACGAACGCGCAAAGCGCTCGAGCGCCGTCGCAATCGTCCTACCTGCCTGATCGACATCAGCGTGCCGAGAAACATCGATCCGGCCGTGGGCAAGGTTCCCAACGTCTTTCTTTTCGACATCGACGATCTCGAGTCAGTGATCTCGTCGAATATTCGCGAACGTGAACGTGAAGCTGAACGGGCGGAATTGATCGTGCAATCAGAGGTGATGCAGTTTCAGCAGACGCTGCGATTGATGGACGTTGGGCCAAGCATCGGCGCCCTGCGGCAGAAGCTTCAGGACGTGGCACGCGCCGAGATGGCGCGGCAGCGCAAACGACTTGGCCCGCTGACAAAAGATCAGGAAGCGGCGGTCGAGTCGTTGCTGATGTCCACTGTCAACAAGATCTCACATCCGATTCTCAACCAGATGCGTCGCTTTTACGAAAGCAGCGAGTCGGACGAGACACAACCGCCGCGCGATCTTTTTGGTTCCGAGGACTGACCCGGATGTCTCGCGCTCTGGTTATCGGTTCGCGTGGTTCCAAGCTCGCATTGTGGCAGGCCGAACAAGCCCGCACGCGCTTGCAGGCTCTCAATCCCAAACTCGACATCCAAATCGAAATAATCAAGACCACCGGAGATGTGAAGACTGAGCCTTTGTCGATCATCGGCGGTAAAGGTGTCTTTACCAAAGAACTTGAAGATGCGCTGCTCTCTAACTGGATCGATATCGCCGTGCATTCGTTAAAAGATTTGCCGACCATACTGCCGCAGGAACTTTCGATCACCGCGATTTGCGAACGTGAAGATCCGCGCGATGCTTTAGTGCTTCGTTCGAATGTTGAAGATCCTTCACTTTTGAATTTGCCGGAGCGGGCGGTGGTTGGCACGTCGAGTCAGCGACGATTGGCCCAGCTCAAGGCGTTGCGCGGTGACGTCGTAGTCAGGGATCTGCGCGGCAACGTGGATACTCGCATTCGAAAACTCGACGAGGGTCAGTACGATGCAGTGGTTCTCGCTTCCGCGGGGTTGCTGCGACTCGGTTTGGAAAAACGAATCAGCGCGAGAATCCCGGTTCATGAAATGCTGCCCGCGGTGGGACAGGGCGCGATTGCGATTGAAACGCGCGTCGACGATGTGTTCGCCGTCGAAACGACTGCCGGGCTGGACCATCATGAAACGCGTGTTGCATGTCTGGCGGAGCGAGCGTTTTTGCGAGGTCTGGGTGGCGGTTGTCAACTTCCCATCGCCGCTCACGCTATGGTTGAAGGTGACGTCATGGTCCTCGACGGCCTCGTCGCCGCGCCTGACGGATCTCAAATCATGCGTGATCGCCTGTCCGGTCCAGCCACCCAGGCCGAAGAACTCGGCAATAAACTGGCGACACGATTGATCGACCGCGGCGCCCTGTCATTATGGCACTCGATGGAATAACAGTGGTCGTGACTCGCGCCGCTTCCCAGGCCGCGGAGCTCACGACTGCCCTTGAAACTTACGGCGCGAAAGTTTTCGTTTGTCCCACCATTGAGATTCGCGAGCTGGACAACTACGAACGTCTCGACGAAGCACTCGATCATTTGTACGGATACGACTGGGTGATACTCACCAGTACGAACGGCGTCGAGTTTTTCCTGCGACGCCTGACCGAGCGCGGTTTGAAAGTCGAAGATCTCGACGAGCTGAAAGTGTGCGCGATTGGCCAACGCACCGCGGAGAAACTTCACGACGCGCACGTACACGTGGATCTCGTTCCTGCCCAAGCGACCGCGGAGGGTGTGTTTTCGGCGCTCAGTGAATTTGCCGGCGGCAATGAACGTCTGCACGGACTCAACATCCTACTGCCACGAGCCCTCGTCGGACGAGATTACTTGCCGAAAGCGTTGGAAGACGCAGGCGCGCGCGTCGACGTGGTGCCAACTTATCAAACGGTAGTTCCCGAGAATTTTGATCGCGGTAAGCTGAGCGCGATGCTGGCCGGGAGTGGCGACTGTATCGCGTTCACCAGCCCATCGACGATAAAAAACCTCGCAAAGCTGTTTGATACAAACGACCTCGGCAAAGCGCTGCCCGGGGTTGTGATCGCGTGTATTGGGCCAGTGACGGCGGCGACGGCGGCAGATTACAATTTACGAGTCGATGTTGAACCGGACAACACAGACAGTTGAAGATCTAGCAAAGGCCATTGCCGCCTATTATGAGCAGTAATTTTAACAAGATTTCAGGATTTTCAAGATTGACATGTAAATCCTGAAAATCTTGTAAATCATGTCCGACAGGTCGTTGTGCTAAACTGACCCTCGATGTCTACGCGTAGCGTGCTCATCTTCGATCGCGATCGTCACAATGGCTCCGTCCTGCGCGATCTACTCACCACCTGGGATTATCATCCTGTCGTCAGTCACGATATTCCCGCGGCCCTGCAAGCCGTCAGCGAACTGAAACCGGCATTCGTGGTCGATGGCGGTTCTGCCGAAGACGCATTCGTTCGGCAGGTCCGCGCTTACGATGTGAATCTTCCTGTCATAGTGCTCTCTGAGCAGAGCATCCAGGAGGAAGGCGTCTACCAGTACGTTGAGAAACCGATCGATCCAAACAAACTGCGCCTCGTGCTCGATCGCGCACTCGAGCTCAGCATTACCAAGCGAGAGAATGAACTCTTAAAGCGACAGCTCCAGGATCGCGGTGCGTACGGAGAGCTGGTCGGCACCTCTGATTCAATTCGAAAGATCTACACGCTCATTGAGCAGGTTGCCCCGTCCTCCGCGTCTGTTCTCATCACCGGCGAATCAGGCACAGGCAAAGAGCTCGTCGCGCGGACCATTCACCAGATGAGTCCGCGTCGTGACAAACCGTTCGTCGCGATCAACTGTTCCGCGATTCCCGAGTCGTTGATGGAGTCGGAATTGTTTGGTCATGAAAAAGGCGCATTCACTGGCGCGGCCATGCGACGGCAAGGCTGTTTTGAACTAGCCGACACCGGCACGCTCCTCCTTGACGAGATCGGCGAAATGCCGGCGCTGCTACAGGCCAAGCTCCTGCGTGTGATCGAAGAGCGCGCCGTGAGACCTCTCGGCAGTCGCAGCGAGATCGAAGTCGACGTGCGTCTGCTCGCGGCCACGAATCGACAGCCGCACCAGGCTGTCTCCGAAGGCAAGCTCCGCAGCGATCTGCTTTATCGTCTGAACGTATTCGGTATTCACCTTCCTCCGCTCGGCGAACGAAAAGAAGATCTGCCACTCCTGGCCCAGCACCTGGTAACACAGCTTGCAAAGAAACACGGCCGGCCGGCGCGTTTTCTCAGTTCGGCGGCTCTCACGGCGCTCCAGTATCACTCGTGGCCGGGCAATGTCCGCGAGTTGCGCAACGTGATTGAGCGCGCCGTGATTATCTGTTCGGGCGAACAGATCGAGCGGCACCATTTCGCGCCCTATCCAATCGAACAACGCGAACGCCTGCGCAACGAGGACACGCTTTCACTGCCGGTCGGGACGCCGCTCGAAGAAGTTGAACGACAGATGATCATGAGGACGATTCAGAAGACGAAGAACAATAAAACGCGCGCCGCCGAACTGCTCGGTATCAGTTTGAAGACGCTTCACAACAAACTCAATCTCTATCGCGAGCGTGGCCTCCTTCATGACGACGAATGACGCCGCGGTCCTGCTGTTCTTCATCGACGGACTGGGAATCGGCCTGCACAGTCCCTTCAATCCGCTGCACAACTTACCCGATGCCACTCCACTCGCGGTCTTCCAGGACGAGTCGCCCGAGCAGTTTCTGGATGGGATCGTGGTACCTACCGATCCGCGTCTTGGAATTGAAGGACGTCCGCAGAGTGCTTCGGGTCAGACCACTATTCTGACGGGCATAAATGCTCCCGCGCAGCTCGGTTATCACAAGCAGGGATTTCCGAACAAGCCTCTGCTCGAGATAATCAACGTCCATTCCATCTTCCGGCAACTGCGTGATGCTGATGTTGGACCAGTTACATTTGCAAACGCCTACACCGACGGCTTCTTCACGGAACGTCCACGCTGGATATCGGCTACGACAGCCGCCGTCCAGGCGGCGGGAATGAATTTTCGAACTGTGGAGGATCTAAAGAACGGCGCGGCGGTTTTCATGGACTTTACCAATCGCGTACTGATCGAAAGAGGTTTGGACGTTGCAGAGCGGAGCGAAGAGGAAGCAGCGGAAGTGCTTGCACGAATCACCTCCGAAAGCCGCTTTACACTTTATGAATACTTTATAACGGACAAGGTGGGCCACGCACAGGACATGCCGCTCGCAAAAACGATCCTGACGAGCCTCGCGCGATTCATTCGCGAAGTACTCGTCAGGCTTGATCTGAAACGCACGACGGTTATACTCACCAGCGATCACGGCAACATCGAAGATCTTTCCATACGCAATCACACGCTGCACGACGTGCCCACGATTATCTGGGGCGCGCAACGCGAAGAGATTGCACGTCGAATCAAAAACCTTGCCGATATTACGCCTGCAATCGTCGAACTATTAGCCTCACAAAGGCACAAAGGCGCAAAGACTGAACTAATGACTTAACTTTGCGCCTTGGCGCCTTTGCGAGGATTACTACTTTGACTGCTGAGAAAAACAACAAGCGCGAGCTTTTTGGCTGGAAGATGTACGACTGGGCCAACTCCGCTTTCTACACTACCGTTGTCGGCGCGCTCTTCAGTCCCTACATCACCCGTCTGGCCCAGAACGCCGTTGGTGAGAATGGGGTGGTACTCGATTTAGGACCGCTAGGCGCCGTTACCGCGAAGTCGTTGCCGACTCTCTGTGTCTCGATTTCGGTGGGCGCCCAGGTCTTTCTCCTACCGATTCTCGGCGCCCTCGGCGATTACTCAGATCTCAAAAAACGCCTGATGGCGGTCTTCTGTTACATCGCCGTCGTCGCCAACTGCCTGCTGTTTTTCGTTCAGGGAAATCTTTACCTCGCCGGCGGAGTCCTCTTTATCATCGCAAATGTCTGTTTCGGCGCCGCACTCGTTTTTTACAACGCATTTCTCCCCGAAATCACCACCGACGATCAGGCCGATAAGGTGTCAAGCCGCGGCTTTGCCTACGGTTATCTCGGCGGCGCGATTCTGCTCGCGTTGAACCTGCTGCTCGTGTTAAAGGCTGAAGATTTGGGGATTTCCGCGGGTATGGCAGTGCGTTTGTCACTGCTCTCGGCAGGGATTTGGTGGGGCGCCTTCGCTCTCATAACTTTCTTCCTGCTGAAATCGCGCCCGTCGAAGAGAAAACTCCCGCCTGGAAAGAGTTATCTGTCGATAGGTTTTTCCGAGATTGGAGCCACATTCAATGAACTGCGGCGACTGCCTCTGACTGCGCGTTACCTCATCGGGTTCCTGATCTATAACGACGGCATTCAGACGGTGATCTTCGCCGCGAGCGCATTTCTTGAACAGGAACTCTTTCCCGGCGGCAATCCTGTTTTCCTGCTCGAGATCTTTCTGATGGTCCAGTTCGTCGCGGTCGGCGGCGCCCTTTTATTCGAACGGCTCGCCTACCTGATCAAAACGAAGAACGCGATCATCGTCTCACTCGTGATCTGGTCGGCTATCGTGATCTATGCGAATCGTTTTCTGGATACCGTCGCCGAGGCATGGATCATGGCCGCCGCGATCGCGATCGTACTGGGCGGCTCACAGGCGCTCTCACGTTCGCTCTTCTCGAAGATGATTCCCACCGGCAGAGAGGCGGCGTTCTTCGGACTCTATGAAGTTTCCGAGCGCGGCACGTCGTGGATGGGCCCACTGCTCTTCAGCATCGTGATCGCACGCACAGGCTCTTACCGCCAGGCACTGCTATCGTTGATCTTCTTTTTTGTCGTGGGACTGGTAGTGCTGTTGATGACGAACACGGACAAAGGCATTCAGCAGGCAAACGCGGCCACTGAAAACGCCTAACCCGCGATCTTTCGATTCTTCGCAACCGGCTCTTTCGCCATGCACTCCGGCGAACAGAAAGTCGCCAAACCTGAACTAAGAGTCAACGCACGATCGGTTGGAATCCATGTGCCGCATCTTTCGCAGCGAACCAGCTTGCTCGAGGTTGGAGTTCTTTTCACATCAGGAACGACTTCGAAAGACTTGGCGACTTTTCGAATCAGCTTCAGGTAGGGACGCACGCGCGCATAGACAAGAAGAAAAACGAGGCTAACCAGCGCTGCGATGATTACATACTTCATTGGGCGAGATTGTAGGTAGAGTTAACTTCGGTCGCCGGTTCCGTAAGGTTCGTCATTCGCGCGGCGTCGCGGCATCGGATCACTTGCACGGCGACGCGGTTGCGACTCCTTGGTGCGACGATCGAGACTTCCCGGGGGCAGACCGCGGCCATGCACGGCCTCTTCAAGAATGCGCGTGATCTCCTGCGAGAGCGTCCGATGCTCGGCGGCTGCGCGGCGACGAAGTGATTCCTTCAAGTGGTTTGGCACATACGCGCCAATAAAAACTCCTTTGCGATTAGCCATCTATCGTCGCCTCTCTCTTCTGATCGTCGAGATATCAACCCTGCAAATGCGGAACAGGTCTATAAGCCGAATTCTGTACTTCGATTTGAATCGAAGTGGCGATCATTCATCTAGTCCAGCCGTTGCCGGCTGGCTCCAGCGACCTACCCGGAGGTCGTAGCGGATCGAAATCCGCTTCGGGCGGGCAGCCCTTTTGACGCCTCCCTATTTGGTCTTGCACCGCGAGGAGTTTGCCTGGCCGCGCATGTCACCACACGCGCCGGTGCGCTCTTACCGCACCATTTCACCCATTACCCGTTAAGGGCTGGTTTGTTTTCTGTTGCACTTGTCGTCGCCCATTCGTCCGGATGTGACCATCCGGACTATCGGGCGCCCCGCCGTTAGCGGGCTCGCTGCCCTATGGTGTTCGGACTTTCCTCTCCCGGTTTTCGCCGGCAGCAACCGCCCGACCTGTTCTCTTGCAAGGCCCGGGGATTATAGCAAACCAGTTTCAACGGGTATAGCCAGCCCAAAATGAGGGCTAGCCGAAGTATTTGAAGCCGACGCGCAGACTGTTTATCCACGCCGGTGGAAAGAAGAGCGCGACTGTTACTGACGCGATCGAGTGTGAAAGCGCTAACGCGAAGAGGTTTGGCTGTCGCTGGTAGATTGCCGCCCAAATCACGCCGCCGAGAAACGTCAGGATGAAGAGAGCCGGATTTGGTAAGTGAACAACGCCAAAAAGCAGAGCGACTAACAACACGCTGCGCCAGCCTTTGCCGAAGACGATCTGAGCGCGGCGGTTGATGTAACCCTGCAACACGTATTGTTGGAAGAGGGCCCAGAGAGGGACGGCGAGAAAGCGGAGGCGGAAAGTGCGCGTTGCCGGAAACTCTCCGGATGCGAGAGCTGAGATGAAAATGATCAGCGCTATCGCGATGAGTGTCGGGAGCAGCAGCAGCTTCGAGGCGGCAAGGAAGTTGTCAAAACGGAATCCGATGTCATGCGCGCTCTCGCCGTAGACGGTGTGAGAAAAGATCATCAGGACTATAGCGAGTGTAACGGGAATGGCGAGCGCGATTTTGCCTGGGCCAACTAACGCCAGGACCACCCACTCGGCGATCAGACACGAGACGACGACGGATACGATCTCCCAGAGGGCGAGTGTTGACGGCTTGATTGCTTCTTCGCTTTGCATCGGTGAACAGTTTTCCTCGCAAAGGCGAGGAAAAGCTACCAGCTACCATCATCCTTCACTTGAAACCGGATCGGATCTCCCAACAACTGCAACGTATATCGCGCACCTCCCCCACTCGCATGCAGCGCATAAACTCGCGCCTCGTGTGGGCCAGGACTCAAACCAGGCACAACAAAACTGTACCCATGCCACTCATCCCTGGCCCAACCCGCAGCAACAACATCCGGTCGAGACACATGCGCCACCTGCGTCCCCACAAACTTTCCATCAACAAAGAGCTGCACCTCCACACGACGCCACGGATCAGCATCGTTCACGACCCAACCCGAGATCGCTCGTGCCTCGGCGACTGCCTCACCCCAGCCGTGAAACGTCGGCGGAAACGCACTGAGGTAAACCGCGACCGCAATTGTCCCCACCAGCACGGTTTCGAGTATCGATTTTGCAACCAGCAGGTTGACGAGTTTCGCGGATGGCTTTTTCATTGCCGGCTCTCGGGTGGTTTCGGAAGAGTGTTTGGCGGAAACATCTCCGGCCAGCGCGTCTTGAACTCATTTCTCACAAACTCTTCCACTTCATCCGCGGTCGCCGAAGCTAGACATCTCAGCGCCACTTCGCGTGCGTCACCGGCACTGACATGCGAAAGAACCGCGCGAACGCGAGGTATCATCGCCGGAATCATGCTCAGATCGACGGCTCCCAATCCCACCAGCAAGACCGCGTAAGCGGGCGTCGAAGCCATTTCACCGCAGACGATCACTGGGATTGAGGCTTCACGCGCCGCCTGCAACGTTCGCGTGATTCCATAGAGGACGGCCGGATGCAGCGTTCGAAACCATTCGGAAACCTTGTCGTTACCACGATCGACGGCAAGCGTGTACTGGACCAGGTCGTTTGTGCCGAGCTCAAAAAAGTCGACTTCACCCGCGATGCACTCCGCCGTCAGGACCGCCGACGGCACTTCGATCATTGCTCCGATTTGCACTTCGGCAAATTGTGCCTTCTCAGCAGCTAAGCTCTCGATCTCCTCATTGATAACTTTCTTTGCGTGTCGCACGTCAGCCACGTCAGCCACCATCGGAATCACGAGACTGAGCTTTCCGGCAGCAGCGGCCCGCAGGATCGCGCGCACCTGCGTGCGCATTACCTTTTTGTTGCGCAGACCAAAACGCACCGCGCGCAAACCGAGGGCCGGATTCCTCTCCCGTTCCTTCAACTCGTTTCCGACTTCACCGCCGACGTCAAACAGCCGCACAATCGCGCCATACTCTCCCGCCGCCTCAGCCAACGATTTGTACGCATGGTATTGCTCTTCCTCGGAACCCATCAATCCCGGTCGTGACAGCAAAAACTCTGAACGGAACAATCCCACGCCACAGGCACCAAAATCGTTGACTGCCTGAAACTCCGCCGGAAGCTCGACGTTCGCCCGCAAAAAGATGTGGACGCCGTCGAGCGTCTCCACCGGACCTGATTCAACCGCAGCGACCGCCGGCGCGGTTGGACCAGGAGCATGGGCCGTAAGCTGATACTCCGCAACCGTACCCGGCGCCGGATGCAGTATCACTTCACCACGACGAGCATCGACGATGATTTGATCGCCCGTACGCGTGCGCTGGTAAAAATCGCGCAAGCCAACCACCGTGGTCAGACCAAGACCACGCGCAATGATCGCCATGTGCGACGTCCAACCACCGGCATCCGTCGCGATCGCCTTAACGTGGTTGAGATTGAGCTCCGCGATCGTCGAAGGCAGCAGATCCGGCGAAACGATTACGGCATCTTCGGAAAGATTCGGATACTTCCGACCTTCACCCGTTAGGTTCGCGAGCAGGCGTTGGATCACATCTTCGATATCAGAACCTCGCTCGCGTAAGTACTCGTCATTGATCTGGGTATAGATCGACAGTAAACGATCGCCGACAACTTTCGCCGCCCACTCGGCATTGCAGCTTTCCTTTACGATAAAGTCTTCAACGTCGCGTGTGAGTTTGGCGTCTTCAAGAAACAGGAGGTGCGCGTCAAAGATGTAAGCATGGCCTCGGCCCAGCTCTCTTTCCGCACGATCTTTGATCGCTTCGAGCTGGCGGCGTGAGAGTCTGACCGCGGCCCGAAAACGTCTGCGTTCGCGTTCGATGTCCGCCTCTGAGATCTCCGCTCGATAAACGTCACGCGTGCCTTCCTGCAGGCGCAACACACGCCCGATCACGATGCCGTCGGACACTCCGAGTCCCTTGCAGTGCAACTCGTCGGTCGCGCGCAGGAGTTGTTCGGCGTCGGCACGTTCCGCTTCGTCAAAGTCACGCGAAAACAGGCCGATAACGGCGTCAAGTGCTTCCTGTTCATCAATACCGTTCACGACGATGCGCAACGCAGTGCCGCGACTGGCGGCGAGGGTCAGGATACTCAGAATGGATTTCGCATCGGCTTCGGCATTGCCGTCGAGACGTTGGAGAGTGAGGGTACTTTTGAACTGGCTCGCCACCCGCACGAGATTGGCGGCAGCGCGAGCATGAAGACCGAGACGGCTGGTGACCTGAATTTTTCGTTCGGCCACTTTTAATCAGCTCCGGGTTTGGGCGGCGTCGCAAGGAGAGCGCCCGCGAGATAAATTCCCTGGCGTCCCTGATCGCAGATCTTGCGCGCAATCTCGGCGAGAGAATCTTCGGCGGTTGCGGTCGCGAGTTTGATCACCATCGGCAAATTTACGCCCGTTACTACTTCGACTGCGCCTTCCTCCAAAAACATCGAAGCGATATTGGTCGGAGTGCCGCCAAACATGTCTGTGAGCAACAACACGCCTCTGCGCTGAGTCACGCGTGTTATCGCCCGCTGCACTTCATCACGTGCGGCGTCGACGTCGTCGTGCCAGCCGATCGAGACGGCCGCGATGTGTGAGATTGGACCAACGATCATCTCGGCGGCTGCCAGTAACTCGCCGGCGAGGTTGCCGTGAGTGACGATTACTCCAGCCACTCGTTTCACTTCCGAAGGCTGTTGAGGGTTGTTGCTCATGAGTGCCTCCTGCCGGCTCGCGTGCGATTCTGTTTCCGCACGTCACGATGCGAAGCGTGCGCGTCAAATCCCTCGCTCCGCAGCGAGCGCGCGAGGGCGTTGGCGATCATCACTGAACGATGACGCCCGCCGGTGCAGCCGATTCCTACGGTGACGTACGATTTGCCCTCGCGTTTGTAAAGCGGCAACAGGTACGAAAGCAAATCCGTAAAGCGTTTCAGCGTCTCTTTCACTTCATCATCTGAACGAAGATATTTGACCACACGACTGTCGTGTCCGGACAGTCGCTTGAGCTCGGGAACAAAATGCGGGTTCGGCAAATGTCTGACGTCGAACAATAACTCCAGATCTCCGGGGTTGCCATACTTATGACCAAAACTCATCACCTGTACGCGCATCGGCGCGCCTTTGCGATCCGGACTAAACCTGTCGAGCAAAAAACTGCGCAACGTATGAACGGTGTGATCAGAAGTATCGATAATCTGATCCGCAAGCGATCGAATCTTTGACATCGCCTGCCGTTCATCCTTGATCGCACTCAATAATCCGTGGCCTCGCTCGGCCGGATGAGGACGACGTGTTTCGCTGAAACGCGATTGCAGCACCTCATCGGATGCCTCGAAAAACAGGACGCTGACTTTTAGTCCTGAAGCTCTTAGAGCTTCGAGCTGTTGTTCGAAGTCCGCGAGAAATCCGCCTTCGCGAATGTCGATGACGAGCGCGGCGCGCCGGATACCCTTGTCGTCGTCATCGGTAACAAGGCGGCCAAACGTCGGCAGCATCGTGATCGGAAGATTGTCGACGCAGAAGTATCCGAGATCCTGAAATGCATTCGTGGCTGAAGACATTCCGGAACCACTCAATCCGGTGATGATTACGATATCGGGTACGTCGTTTCTAACGGCGGGCGGCTCGTGTGTTGTTTGGCGGACCATCTATGCGGAACAGTTTACTACGCGTTGTAAATATGCGGAATTAAGGAACAGTGAATAGTTGTTCATGTTTCGGGACAATCTATTCGCCAACGAATAGCAAAAACAGGCCAGCAAGATTGCTTGTAATCGAAGATTCATCGGTATAGTTTACCGTCCTCCTTAGCCCAACACGTGAAGAGAGTCCTTACGGTCAAAGTGATCAGGACCGGGACATCTCCCTCCCTTTTCGATCACGAGTTAGCCCTGAAGTAATTTTCTGATGTAAATGGATTAACTTTAAATGACGACTCACTTCAGGCGATTGCTCGCCTGAATGGCTCCTCAACCCCAATTAATCACTCAGAGAACACTCGTCGAGTGAAGGCGCAGACGTGCGCCAGAAAAGGAGAACAGTAATGAGAACTCACAGGCTAATCCCCATCGCCGTGGTCCTACTCATCCTCGGGATCACAACGATGAGCACAACCCAAAATAATCCGATCGCCGTTGACTCCGGCACCACGGCGGCACAGAGAGCTACCGAAGCCGATCTCGCCGCCGAACAGAATGACGGTCTCAGTTCGATCGTTGCACAGGAAACAACCGACAAAACAGACATCGACTTGTATCTCGACGCGGAGGAAGTCGAGCGTCGCGCGGCAGCAGAGCAGAACGGCGACACTACCGAAGCCAATACCGGCCGAGTGCCGGTGTCGTTCAAGCATGTGGCGATGCCTCTTAGCGGCGGCATCGATCACGCAGTGGCGGGAGTTGCAACCAGAAACTCCGGACAGGGAGTTATCAGGTTGCGAGGCATTCCTCCGGGATCGACACTCCTGAGCGCAGTACTAATCTGGGGCGAGATTACAGCGCCGCCCGCAGCCGGTTATAACATCGGTTTCGGACCGGATTGTGCTGCCGGAGGAATCTTTTTCGGCGGCGTGTATGGTACGACTCAACAACCGTGCTGGAATGGGGCGGGGATTTATTCCGGCCACATCACGAACGTAACCGGTCAGATTCTTCCCGGAATAAACGGCGACTATCGCGTTCGAGGATTGCGCACCGCGATCGCCAACAATCGCTGCCCGTGGGGCGACGGCAACTGCGCGGGACCCGGCAACGCATTGCCGCTTTCGGAAGGCGCCAGCCTGGTTGTCTTCTATTCAAACCCGTGCATTCCGCTAAAGTCCCAAATCTACGTTTCACTTGGACCACGGTTTTTCGCAGGTCCACACTCGGTCGTTCACGCGACGGGGTTTCCGATCAACGGCAACCTGCCAAACCTGAAACACAGCAGGATTGGCGCGGATGGCCAGGTCGGCGTGCTGAACTGTGGCTTGAGGGCGATGCCCGGAATCACTGACGAGCGAACGTGGATTGAGAATCCGGTCACGCTTGGTTCAATTCAAATCAAGGGTGACGGCGCCGGACTCAATCGCGATTCCGATTGGAATGGATATGACGGCGAACCACTCAACAAGCTTTGGGATTCGCACACAGACGTGTTTGGAAGTGGCGCATTCCTGGCGGCTGGTGGAGGACTAAACTACCGCGTGCGTTACTTGTCACAGGGAGACTGTATCGTTTGGGCGGCCCACATCCTGGGCGTTCGTTGATGCGATAGTCTTCTTTAAGAACTCCTCGCAACGGCGCAAAGGCGCAAGAAATTCCATTATCTTCTTTGCGGCTTTGCGCCTTTGCGAGGAGCCTTTGTTAACGAGTCACGGTTCGATGAGACCGAAGTTTCCGTCTTTGCGTTTATAAATAACTCCCAGTCGCTGCGTGTCAGCGTCACGAAAAACCAGGAACTGATCAGTCTCGCCTGATCAGACGCATTGCCGCTTCCTCGGCCGTCATCGGTTTCACTGCATAACGTCGAGCCGGAATAATTCGTGGCAGGATTTGGCGTCGCTTCCAGATGTCCATCGGGCTCGGGCGCGACGCGTGAAACAGATTTCCCGCTCTGTTTCCGATCGATGATCTTCTTTTTTAGTTTGACTGCCTGCTTTTCAATCTTCGCCATGGCCCTGGTGAGGGCCATGTACATGTCGGCGTTTGTATCTTTCGCCGTCAACGTATGATCGCGCCAGTTAACCACGATCTCCCCGATTTGCCGGTTCTTCTCAACGTCAATAATTACATGAGTGCTTAAAGTTGAGTCGTTGAAAATATGATCGAGCTTCTTGAAATGATCTTCAACGTGACGCCGGATTGCCGGTGAAACTTCAACATGCCTGCCGGTGTATTCAAATTTCATCAGTCGTCTCCCTCCTCGAACCGGTGAAAAAGATAGCAATGCGCGCGCCTGACGGTAAGGGCTGAATCAGGCTCGGCGCAACAACAGTGATTACTAAACTTGATTCGCGTCGTGCTTAGAGGGTGGTCTAAACGACCGCGCGACGCTCGCGCGAACCGGGGATCTGCATTTGATCGCGATACTTCGCGACTGTTCGACGCGATAACTTGATTCCATCTTTCGCCAGGATTTTAACGACCTGATCGTCAGTAATCGGATTATGCGAATCTTCTTCTTCGATTAAGTTTTTTGATCTTCAACTTGATAATGCGCGTCGAGATCTCCTCGCCGTCTTCGTTCAGCATGCCTTCCGTGAAAAACCGGCGCAGCTCGATAACTCCCTGCGGCGTGTGCGCATACTTTCGATTTACAACTCGCGAAACTGTCGAAAGGTGCATGCCGATATCTTCGGCAATGTCTTTCAACATCATCGGCTTGATGTACTGAACGCCGTGGTCCAGAAACTCTCTCTGCCGCTGCACTATCGACTCGACCACTTTGTAGATCGTCTGTCGCCTGTGTTCGATGTTTCGCAGCAGGTCCACCGCCGAACGCATCTTCTCGCGAATAAAACTCTTCGTCTCGTTGCTGACTCCCTGGCTGAGCATCTGCTGATACTGCTGGCTCACGCGTAAACGCGGGCTGCCGTCGTCCGCAAAATAAATGACGTACTCGTCGTCGTTCTCGTCGAGCTTCTCGATATAGATCTCAGGGCTGATCAGAATCGGCTCATCAGACGAATAACGCCGGCCCGGATACGGATCGAGCGTGCGGATAAACTGCAACTCCTCGAGCAGCGTCTCGACGTCGACGCCGATCTGTTTCGAGAGATGCGGCAGCTTGTGCTGTTGCAGCTCGGAAAAATGTTCACCTATCAACTTCGACGCCAGCCGATCGCTCTCGCCCAAAACTTCCAACTGAACCAGCAAACACTCTTTCACTTCGCGCGCGCCGCAACCAACCGGATCGAGACGCATCACCACCTGCCGCGCTTCCTCGACGATCTCTTCCGGTAATCTTCTCGACCGTCGCGATCTCTTCATTCGTAGCGTTGAGACGGCCGTCGGCGTTCAGGTTCCCGATGACGCAAACCGCCGCCTCGCGAACCTCGCCGTCCATCGTGCTCATGTTGAGCTGCCATTCGAGATGGTCGGCCAGTGACGGCGGACGTGTCAGAAACTGTTCAAAGGTAGGCGCGTCTTCCTTGTATTCGATCTCCTGTGTCTTGTAGCCGGGATCGAGGTAATCCTGAAACTCACGTCCGAAATCGATCTCTTCAAAAGGATCTCGCGGGGCATCGTCTACGATTCCCTCTTCCGAGATTCCCTCTTCGCCCGCTGCCGCAACCTCACCCACATCGCCGATATCGCCGTCGCCTGTGGCCGGCAGGGCCGATAAAACGTCAACGTCTCCCGAGCCATTCGTCGCGGGACTGCCCTCTTCCGGAGCGCGTGCTTCAAACGACGCATCAACGTCGGAGCTCGCGAGGTGATCGAGTACCTTCTCTGCCAGTTCCTGCACTTCTTCCTGGCTCGGCACTTCTTCGAGCACGGGATTTTCCAACAACTGTTGCTGAATCAGATCGGTTAACTCGAGCGAAGTCATTTGCAACATCTCGATACGCTGGCGTAACTGCGGCGTCAGCACGAGTCGTTGCGAGAGGCTGGTAGTAAGTTTAAGAGACATTCCTCAGATCAGATTGTCGAAATCCACTTCTTCTTTTCGGATTGTCGCGGGGTTAACCGCACGGACAGGATTATAACCGATCAGCGTTCGCTGTGGCAGATTCTCTGCCACAAACAGTCAGGAAGAAGACACAAAAGTGTAAACAATCACATACGAAACTTTTCGCCCAGATAAAGGCGGCGGACCTCCGCGTCTTCGGTCAGATCGCGGGGCTGGCCCGAGCGGAAAATTTTACCCTCAGCCATTATATAAGCGCGATCCGTAACGCCGAGCGTCTCGCGGACATTATGGTCCGTGACGAGAATGCCGATGCCGCGATTTCGCAGGTAGAGTATTACATTTTGAATATCGTCTACGGCCTTCGGATCGATCCCCGCGAAAGGCTCGTCCAGCAAAATAAACTGCGGCTCGGTTGCGAGGGCCCGGGCGATCTCGGTGCGCCGCCGTTCACCACCGGAGAGAGCGTCGCCACGAGTGTTTCGCACGTGGCCGATACCAAATTCCTCGAGCAATTCTTCGAGCCGTTTGAGCTGTTCGCGACGGCGGAGACCGGTAGTTTCGAGGACCGCGAGAATGTTCTGGGCCGTCGTCATCTTCCGAAAAACGGAGGGTTCCTGCGGCAGATAGCCGATTCCGAGTCGCGCACGCAGGTACATCGGGAGTTTTGTGAGGTCCTGGTTGCCGAGCAGAACACTGCCGGAATCGGGACGTTCGAGACCGACGATCATGTAGAACGTCGTGGTCTTCCCCGCGCCGTTCGCGCCCAGAAGCCCAACGACTTCGCCTCGTTCAACTTCCAGACTAACGTCGTCGACTACTCGACGGCGTCCATAATTCTTTACGAGGTGTGCGCTGCGAAGCGCAGTATCGGAGGGCGGGTTCAAGTTGGTTCTGCTTTGTCCCAGAACGAGGAGAAGTTTCTGCACCGTCCCGTGGGACGAAATGTTTATAGATAAGTCGCTCTAAAATTTACCCGCGCTCCGTAGGAGCGCGATGTTCTCCACATATCGCTCCTAACGGAGCGAGAAACAGTTTGCGTTGAAAGCTATAAACATCTCGTCCCTCCGGGACGAAAGCTTTTATCACTACGGAACCGTGGCTCAAGGTTTTCGAATCTTGTGGGTGGAGCGTACGCGGCCCGGCGAAAGTGGTCCACGAGCATCGTCGGCGGTGACTTTACCGTCTCGCACGGAGAGCGTCAAACGATTGCCTTCGGTGTTGCCTTGCTCGACGTCTTCAACCCGCGCCGGATTTCCTTTCAAAACGGCTATCTCATTCGCCGCGGTGTATTCAACCCAATCCCCCATTCCCTTTTCTGTTCGGTTGAGTCAGCACGACGTTGCGCTGCGCGATCGTCTTTTCCATCTCGTTCGTATCTTTTACGAGATAGACGTCCGCAACTCCGCCCGTCAGTCGATCCGATCCCTGCTTGATATCGACATTGCCTTCGTAGTGAATCGTGCGATCCGGATCTGAATAAAACATGGAATCGGCAGCCGCAAAGACAGGCACGACATTCGCGCTATTTTCCGCACGTCGTTTGGAATTGTAGATCGTGGTCTGAACGTGTACCGTTCGCTTCCATTCTTTTGTCGTTGACGTAGATGACTAACTTGTCGCCGCGCACGTAGTTGTCGTCCTGCCACGCACGCGCGTTGCCGGTATAGATCGCCTGCCCGCTTTTGTGACGAAACTCGCCGCGCTCGCTCGCAATGTAAACCGGGCTTTTCGTTTTCGAAAAAGGCGTCGCGCCGTTTGTCTGTTCCTGGCTGTAGTAGGTAGTAGTCGTCTTGCCTCGAGCGTAAGAGACGTCGTTTGCAGATCCGCATCGAGTTCAACTGCCTTCGTACGTCCGCGCGAATCCCAAACGGTGGGATCGCCGCCTCGAAGTTTCACGGTTTGCTCGGCCGCGATATACGAAACATTCGCCGCCACTCCGTTTCGATCGTTCTCATTAAACTTTCCGTCGCCCTGTGCGTCTACGCGTTCGACGTCCTGAGTATCTTTCAGAAAGACGGCCGTCATACTCTGCGACGTGAGCGTACGTGTGCCGCGGTCTTTAGCAGGCTGCACCGGATCGAGAACGGCTTTAGCCCCGCCTGTCGCCTTACATGAGCGCGCGAGATTTCCGGCTTCGAAAAAGTCGCAGTCAAACTGCGGCGCGCTCAGCGTTTTGCGTTCCGCGCTCGCACTGTTCACTACGGGTTCGATAAACAACTCCGCGTCGCCGGTCGCTTCGGCCTTTTCCAGGTCGCGACCGGTGGTGCGCCAGATCAGTTTTACCGCATTCGCAGTCAACCGTTTGTTTGCAGCGCGTGGATCACTCGCTTTCGACTTCGGCGCGCTGATCGTGATCACCGAGCGTCCCCCTGCAACCATTTGTTTGAGCAAACTGCTGTCGTCCTGCGCCTGAAACAAGACTTCGATCGAGTTGCTGCCGCTGACTTGCAGATCAGAGTCGCCCTCGAGCGTGCGTGCCGAAACGTTGTTGGTGGCGAGGGCGCGTTCGAGTCGCTGGTCCTTGTCCATGAAGAAATCCATGTTGACGGAGCTGACTTCGGCCGCGCGGCCCGGATCCATGACACGCATGTAAGAGTTACCGCGAATCTCAGACCTCTCGAGACGCTTCTCTTTGTTCAGAAATGCCGTCAGGTTTTCGCCGCTCAGAATGTCTTTTTCCTGTTCGACCGTGACGCCGCCCGAAAACGCGAGCTGCATCGACTGCTGCTCAAACGTTCCGTGCGCCGCCTTGATCGAAACCGGACGCGCACGCGCCGGCGACTTTTTCCCCGACTCAGGATCTTCCGGCGAGATCGTCAATTGCACGTTGCTCGTCAACTGGAGCCGTTTTGATTTCTCTTCGAGGACTGCGCCCATCGAAGTTCCCTGCACGTTCTCCCGTTTGAACGAAATAAACTGGTCCGTCTGCGCAATCCCGCTGTTTTGATCGAACGAAAGCGCCTCCGTAGTCACCTTTAGTTTGTCTTTCGTGTCGATGGCCACCTTGCCCATAAACGTGAGCACGTTCGATTCAGGCTGGTAAATTGCGCGCGAGGCGGAGATCTGATCCGGAGTTTCCCCTTCGGGTGGATAAACGGTCATGCTCACGTTTTCAAGCTCATGATGGCCGTCGGAAAACGTAACGTCACGCGAGGCTTTCACCAACATGTAAAGTCGATCGTCTTTGGTGACGCGTCGTTCGTAACCTTCGATAATGCCGGAGACGGTCTTCGAAAGTTCCGGCTTCTCCGATCGCGCCTTGAACTTCTCGACGTTTCGCAGCTTGTAATAGGAGATGCCGACGACGGTGAGACCCGACACGAGGAGCGTAAACGCAACGATGCGCGTGATCATCGGCACTCTCGCCCGCAGGCCGAGAGCGATTGCACGTTTGCGTGTTAGTTCCTGCATCGCAAATCCAAAACATTCAACTGCATACGATAGTCGCCATTCCAGGCATTAGTCTCGAGCATGTAGGCGAGTTCGATGCTGCCCTTTAACTCGGGAGTTTGCCCCGGCGACTCAATGCAGTTCCACCAGATTGCTTCGAGGGGGCGGTTTTGCGGACCGGCCAGTCTCAATTTCAAATGCCGGTCCTTTATTACAACCGGCTCCGAGAGACAACGCAGATTCTTCGTCGCAAACACGGGCCGCGGATTCCCTGCCCCAAACGGCTCGAGCGCGTCCAACTCCCGCGCGGTGGAAAACGTCACCGACTCCGCCGGCAGTTCGAGATCGATATTCACTGACGGCTCCAAATCTTCAGGCGACAGACACGACGCCGCGTGTTCATTCAAACGCCGGCGAAACTCGTCAATCCGATCCGGGCGAATCGTGATGCCGGCAGCGTGCGAGTGCCCGCCAAACTTCTCAAACAGATCCGAACAAGCCGTCAAACCGTTCAGCAGGTGATACGCCTCGATACTGCGACCCGACCCGTGGGCCAGTTCGCCGTCAACTGAAAATACGACGCACGGCCGATTGACCCGTTCCGCGATCTTCGAGGCCGCGATTCCGATCACGCCGCGATGCCATCCCTCGCCCGCGATAACCGCGACAAAACTGTCGCTCGTATCTTTCAGCTCCGCGACCGCGAGGTCGATGATCTGCTGCTGCACGGTCTTGCGTTCTTCGTTACGCGCGTCGAGATGATTGGCGAGCCGGCGTGCTTCTTCCGAGTCGCGTGTATCAAAGAGCTCGACCACCGCGCGCGCCGCGTCCATTCGTCCGGCAGCGTTGATGCGTGGTCCGAGTCGGAATCCGAGATCGTATGCTGTCATGCCCTTGCCGTCTCCGCAACCGGCAACGTCGATTAACGCACGTAAACCAGGATTAGCAACGCGCGCCAGATCCTTCAATCCGATCGAGACAATCGTGCGGTTTTCCCCCGTGAGTTTCGCGACGTCGGCGACTGTCCCAATCGCGACAACCTTCATGAACGCAGCAACTTGCGATTCGCGTCCGTACTCGCGAAAGAGGGCGTGGACCAGCTTGAAAGCGACGCCAACTCCCGCCAGGCTCTTGTCGGGATACTCACATCCGCTCTGATTTGGATTCAGGACTGCAAACGCCGGCGGCGCGCCCTCTTTTTCATCCGGCAGGTGGTGATCGGTGATGATTACGTCGAGACCGTTATCACGCGCCCAGTAGAGTGGTTCGTGCGCGCGGATGCCGCAGTCGATGCTGACGACGAGTTTGTAGCCGTCGGCAAAAGCCTTTTCGAGCGCCGGTTGCTGAATCCCGTAACCCTCGGTGAAGCGATGCGGGATGTGAAAACCAACTTCGGCGCCGAGCAGTTTGAGCGCACGCAACAGGACGGCGGTTCCGGTTGTTCCATCCACGTCGTAGTCGCCGTAAATAAGGACACGTTCACGGTTCTCGATCGCGCGTTTTAAACGAGTGACGGCCTCTTTCATGCCGAGCATCGAGTAAGGCTCGTGAAGTTGATCGTAAGTTGGAGAAAGGAACACGCGCGCGGCGTGCTCTTGCGTATATCCGCGCGTTATGAGAAGAGCAGCCAGGGTTGGTGAGACACCAAGAACGCGTGCCAGTGAGGCGGCCCTTTCGGCATCATGCTCGCGCACGATCCAGCGTTTGGCTTTCATTAACTGTTTTTATTCTTTCTGCTTTGTGTCTTATGTGCCTTTTTGTGGCTCTATTCGGCAAACCATCCATGCGCGTCGAGCAGCTTAACACCGATTCGTCTGTTGCCGTCGATGTCGTCGATCCACGATCCATTCACTTCAGCGGTCAACTTCCCGCCAAACTGCGGCACGAGCTTCACCGTCGATCCGACAGGAACGTCCACATCAATCAAGAGCGTGGCGCCGCCGTGACTGATTTTAGTCGCCTTGGCTGTGGCCTGAAAAGGCTTGCCCGAAGCATCCGTACCCTCGACGTTAAGGGCAAATTCTACCGGCACTCGCGGGCTTCGTGGTCGCTGTGAAGACGCGACGTCGCCGCGCGAATCTTTCTCACTCATTCAGTTGTCACCACCCTTATTGTGTTTGGCATTACATGAGGAGGGCCGGGCTAGTGTAACACCTCATCGCGTTCCTTGTGCCTAAATACTCGCCGACATGTATCCCCACCGGAGCGCCGCGAGGATTAACCCGCCGACAATCACACGATAGACGATGAATACACCCGTCGAGTGTGTGCGCAGAAACCGCAAAAGAAACCAGATTGAGGCGTATCCGACCGCTCCCGAAACGACAGTCGCAACCGCAAGCGATCCGTAAGTCCCTGCCGGCAGTTTCTCGATTGCCTCTCTCAACTCCAACAACCCACTCGCCGCAATCGCGGGGATCGAAAGCAGAAACGAAAATCGCGCCGCCGTCTCACGCGTCTGACCCGCAAACAGACCGCCCATGATCGTCGATCCGGAACGGCTCGAACCGGGAATAAGCGCCAGCACCTGGGCGAATCCGACCGCGAGCGCATCGCCGATTCCGAGTTTCGTCATGCCGTGATCTCTTTTGCCGACGAACTCCGCGATCGTTAACAGCACGCCGACGACGATCATCATCGTCGCAATCACCCAAAGGTTCTTCGTAAACGGTCCTTCGATCTGTTTCTTGAACAGCAGGCCGACAATACCGACGGGTATCGAACCGATGATCACGAGCCAACCGAGCCACGCGTCAGTGGAGAGTTTTGCTTGACCCGGTTGCGTGGCGCCGCGCAGCCACGCAAGGTGGTCAAAAACGAAGGCACGCAGGATGTTCACGATATCGCGGGCAAAATAGATGAGGACGGCGAGTAGTGTCCCGAGTTGAATGACGGCGATCGTGGCGGTTGTCTGTTCGGCTTGCAGAGTCTTGTCGACACCGCCGTAAAGATTTACGAGGCGGGCCGCAAAAACGAGATGTGCTGTTGAACTAACCGGGATGAATTCTGTCAGTCCCTGGACTATGCCAAGGATGATAGCTTGAAGGAGAGTCATGATTGTGCTTTGTGTTTTGTATTTTGTGCTTTGTACTTGTGCTTGTAGCTGGAAGACCAGGAACTAAACACAAAGCACAAAGTACAAAGTACAAAGCTCATTCTCTGAAAGAATTTCTCGCCGCGATCCAATCGTACATCGCGGTCGGCATCAGCATTCCGGCGCGCACGAAAGTGGCGAGTTGCCAGGGAAAGGCGTAAGTCTTTTTCTCTTTCTCAATCGCTCCGACGATCTTCTTCACCGCATCGTCGAGTTCCATCAGGTAAGGCATCTTTGCTTCGCGGCCTTCGGTGATCGCAGTCTTGATAAAGCCGGGGTGGATGATCGTCACGCCAACGCCGGTGTTTCGTAGATCAATTCGCACGCTTTCGAAATACGAAGAGAGCGCCGCTTTGCTCGCGCAATAGGCCGCGGATTTGGGCAATCCGCGATAAGCAGCGAGACTCGAAATCGCCACGAGTCGTCCGTGCCCCCGCTCCACCATCTCGGGAATCACCGCGGCGAGACTGTTTACCGCGCCCAGCAGGTTGATATTGATAACGTCGCCGACATGTTCCGGCGCTAGCTGGAGGGCGTGATCGGTTGTAGCGACGCCGGCGTTGGCAATCAAAACGTCGATCGGACCAAGCTCACGTCGAAAACGATCCGCGGCTTCTCTAACCGATGCAGCATCTCGAACATCCGCCGACGCCGCGACGGCCTTCGCGTTGCGCGCCCGTGCTTCCCCAACGATCTCGTTGAGCAGCTCTTCCCTGCGCGCCAACAATCCGATACTTGCGCCTCGCGCAGCAACTTCCAGCGCCACGCCCTTCCCGATACCGGAAGAGGCGCCGGTTATCATAACGACCTTGTTGGTCCAGTAAGACATCTTAAGGCGGGTCCTTGGAGTGCGGCGGCCTGACGCCGCTTTGTAATCGATCAGGCTTGATCGAGGCCATAGCGGCGTCAGGCCGCCGCACTCCAAAGAGACGCTAAATCATCACGATAACGGGTGTAATAATCGGCCGTGCTCCGGTCTGCTTCTGAATAAAACGCTTCAACTCCACACGCACGTGTTCCTTCAAAAGCGTCTCGTCCGAAAGCGTCTGTCGCGAGGCGCCCGCGACGGCCGCGATCACCACGCGTTTCGCGTCCTCAACTAAATAGCTCTCCGGCCGCCCGGCAAAACCGTTTCCAGCACTCAACCCACGTACACCACGCGCGGCAATCTTCGGCTCGCCGTCGAGCTCGCCTGTCTCTTCATCGATCGTCACGACGACCGTCACCGCGCCTTCGTAAGCAAGCTGCTTGCGCTCGCGTACGGTCTCGCTGTCGATCTCTTTGAACCCGCTCTCGTCGATGAACGTGCGACCGATCTCACGTTTGTCGATCACGGCAGCGCGCTCGCCGTCGAGTTCCAGCACGTCGCCATTCTCAATCAGGATGATGTTGTCTTCGGAGTACCCGAGATGGTTTTTGACAAACTCCTTGTGCCGAAACAACATGCGATACTCGCCGTGAATCGGAACGACAAACTTCGGACGCACCGCTTCCGTCATGATCCGGATGTCTTCCTGTGAAGCATGACCGCTGACGTGAACGAGGCGTCGCTTTTCTTCAATGATGTTTGCGCCGCGCTTGTAAATGAAGCCGATCATCCGCGAGATCAATCGCTCGTTACCCGGAATGATGCGCGCCGACAACACGACCGTGTCGCCTTCCTCGATCATCAGTCCTTTATAACTCTGCGTCGCCATCTGCGAGAGCGCGGCACGTGATTCACCCTGCGAGCCGGTCACCAGAAACACGATCTCGTCGTCGCTCATCATCTTTGCCTGGTTCAGCGACACGATTAACCCGTCAGGGATATCGAGATATCCAAGGCGGTCGGCCACTTCGACGTTCTTCTGCATCGAACGCCCGAGCACGCAAACATGACGATTAAACTGCTGCGCGACGTCAAGCACGATCTGTAGACGGTGAATCGACGAAGCAAACGCGGCGACTACAATCCGGCCCTTCGCTTCAGAGAAGATCTCTTCAAACGCCGGAATCACCGCTCGCTCCGATGGCGTGCGACCAGGCACCGTCGCGTTCGTCGAGTCGGAGAGGAGCGCGAGCACGCCGTCCTGTCCATATCTTCGGAACGACCGCAGATCGATCGGTTCGCCGATGACGGGCGTCTCGTCAACCTTGTAGTCACCGGTATGGATGATGGTTCCAACGGGAGTCTTGATGCCGAGCGAGAAGCAGTCGACAAGCGAGTGGGAAACTCTTATGAACTCAACCTGGAAGACACCGATGTCGATGACGTCTCTGGGTTCCACGCGATGGAGGAGGACGTCGTTGAGAAGTTGGTGTTCTTCGAGTTTGCTTTCAGCCAGGCCGGCAGTGAAGTGGGAACAATAGACCGGGACGTTAAACTTCTTCAGCAGGTATGGAAGCGCGCCGAGGTGATCTTCGTGCCCGTGGGTGAGAACGATGGCGGTGATGTCGTCCCGGTATTCGTCGAGAAAATTGAAATTCGGAATGGACACGTCGACGCCATAGGCCGACTCTTCGGGAAAGCCCATCCCGGCGTCGAGAATCAACATCTCGTCGCCGTATCGCACAGCCATGCAATTCATTCCAAACTCGCCGATACCACCGAGGGGAATGATCTCGAGGACGCTAGCCATAAAGTGCAAGAGTATAGCACGGCAATGGCTTCAAACACGGATGACACGCATCCATCTTAGTCGTTATTATCCGCGTCATGACCAGACTACTACTTATCCTGACGGCTTTCTTCGTTTCGGCCGGCAGCGCTTTTGCCGCTACTCAGACCATGCGGCTCGACTATTACCACACGGGCGACGCCTCGCAGGAAGTGTTCAGCGTCGACCGCGTTGTGATTGAGCCGCTGCCCTGGCCCGGCCATCCGAGCCAGGCGATCGACTCTTCGAACCTCGGCAAGTACATCTTCGAGATTCGCGATCAGAAGACAAAACAGGTCCTCTATTCGCGAGGCTTTGCGTCGATTTACGGTGAGTGGGAAACGACTGACGAAGCAAAATCGATGAAGCGGACCTTTCAGGAGTCGCTGCGCTTCCCTGCGCCGGCCGCACCGGTCAGCATCGTTCTCAAGAAACGCGATGCGAAAAACATCTTTCAGGAAATCTGGACCACGACTATCGATCCGGCGGATCAGTTTATCGATCGTTCGAAGCCGGTCGCACCCGCGCCGGTCATCACGATTCAAAAGACGGGCGAGCCGGAAAACCGGGTCGACTTTCTGATTCTTGGTGACGGTTACACAGCCGCGGAAGCCAAAAAGTTTGAGGCCGACGCAAAGCGTCTCACCGAAGTTCTCTTCTCGACCTCTCCTTTCAAAGAGAATCGGAAGAGCTTCAACGTGTGGGCGCTCAGTCCGCCGGCGGCGGAGTCGGGCGTGTCGAGACCTTCGACCGGCATCTATCGCGACTCGCCTATCGGCGCCACTTACGACGCTTTCGGTTCGGAAAGATACGTGTTGACTTTTGACAATCGCGCCTTGCGCAGGAACGCACAGTTTGCGCCGTACGAGTTTATCGAGGTGCTCGTCAATAACCGCACTTACGGTGGCGGCGGGATTTTCAATCTTTACAGCACGGTCGCCGCGGATAACGCTTTTGCCAACTACGTTTTTGTTCACGAGTTTGGTCATCACTTCGCCGCGCTCGCGGACGAATACTACACCTCGGCAGTCGCCTACGCGCCGGCGGCCGATCGCGTCGAACCGTGGGAGCCGAACGTTACGGCCCTGCTCGACGTGAGCGCGCTGAAGTGGCGCGATCTCGTGTCGCCGTTTGCGAACGTCACACCGATTCCGACGCCCTGGAACAAAGAGGCATTCGAGGCCTACTCAAGAGACATTCAGAAGCGGCGCGCGCAGTTGAGAAAAGACAAAAGGCCGGAAGAAGAGATGGAAGCGCTCTTCCGAGAAGAGCTCGAATACGAGAAGAAGATGTTTGAAGCCGAGAAACACTTCGGCAAAGTCGGAGCGTTTGAAGGCGCGATGTACGAAGCGCGTGGCTACTATCGGCCGGAGATCGACTGCATGATGTTTACGCGCACCGACAAGTTTTGCAGAGTCTGCCAACGCGCGATCGAACGCGTGATCAAGATGTACTCACAACCGAGTTAGCCACAAAGAGGCACAAGAAACACAAATTCAGATAAACCATTTTGTGATTTATGTGCTTCTTTGTGGCTAATTTTCTTCTTTATGCTATTTTCTCCCGCGATGAGGCTGACTAATCTTCTCGGCGTTTTAATCTTGGTGACAGGTCTGTTTCACTCAACACCCGCAACTGCAAAACTAACCCCGCATCACATCACGCTCGCGAATGGTAAGTCGTTCGATCTGAACCTTCCCGAAGGTTACGAGATCAGCGTCGCCGTGCAAGGTCTCAAACGCGTCCGCTTCATGGCCCTGAGCCCTGATAAACGGATCTTCGTGACCGACATGTTCAACCTCACCGACAATCGTCGGGGCGTGGTCTATATTCTCGACCAGTTTGATCCGGCGACGCGCCAATTCAAAAAAGTCACCAGGTATCTGACCGGACTCCGCAATCCAAACAGCGTCACCTTCTACACGGACCGCAACGGCACAAACTGGTTCTATCTCGCGCTCACCGATCGTCTCGTGCGCTATCGCTACGAGGCAGGAAAAGATACCCCGTCCGGCATGCCTGAAGTCCTGGCAACCTTTCCCGACTACGGACTCGGATACAAGTACGGCGGGTGGCATCTGACGCGCACGGTGATCGTCGGCGGCAACGACAAGATCTACGTGGCGGTCGGAAGCAGTTGCAACGCATGCGAGGAGAAGGAAGAAGTCAGGGCCAGCGTTCTCGAGATGGATCCTGACGGCAGGAACCAGCATTACTTCGCGCGCGGTTTGCGCAACGCCGTCGGATTACGTTGGGCCAACGGGCGGCTATACGCCACCAACATGGGTTCCGATCATCTCGGCGATCATCGTCCGGCTGACACGTTTTACGTGCTCGAGAACGGCAGGCACTACGGCTGGCCCTACTGTTTTCAGGCCGGGCCCAAAATCTATTCCGATCCGAAACACAATACCGGCGGAAAGTTTGATTGCACGAAAGTGCCTGTGGCGTTGACGCCGTTTCCCGCGCACAGTTCACCACTCGGAGTGGAATACTTCGATTCGAGTAACAATGCAGACCTGGCCGGCTCATTTCTCGTCGCGCTGCACGGTTCGACGAAGAAGATCCTGCGGCGTGGTTATCGCGTGGTGAGGATCTCAGAGTCGAATGGTGCGATGAGCGACTTCATCACCGGATTTTTCGACGCAGGCAGGATCAACGGCCGCCCGGCCGATATTTTTAGTTTTGGTAAGAATGCGTTTCTCCTGACTGACGATTACGCGGGCGTGATCTATTACATCTATCGAAACAATTAAGAATTAAGAAGGTCCTCGCCAAGGCGCAAAGACGCCAAGATTGGATCAAGGAATAACTTTGCGTCTTTGCGCCTTTGCGAGGAGATCTTTGGCTGTTCCCTTTGCTAGAATAGCGCGCTGCCACACCGTTCACCCGAAAGGAAATCATCATGCGCCTTCGTGTCTCGTTTCTCCTGATCGTGGTCGTCTTCCTGGCCGCGCCGGCTTACGCGCAAAAACGCAACATCACGGAGAAAGACCTGTTCAACTTCGTCTGGATCGGAGATCCTCAGCTTTCGCCTGACGGTTCTCGCGTCGCGTTTGTACGTGTTTCGGTAAACGATAAGAAGGACGGTTACAACACCGCCATCTGGACGGTTACAACCGCTAACGGCGAGACGCGCCAGTTGACGAATGGACCACGCGATACCACGCCGCGCTGGTCTCCCGACGGTAAGTTTCTCGTGTTTGTGCGGAGTCCGGAGGTGTCAGGCAGAACTGAGCCGGCGCAGTTGTTCATGCTGGCGATGTCAGGCGGCGAGCCGTTTCAGTTTACAACTCTGCCGCGCGGCGCGGGCGGTCCGCAGTGGTCACCTGACGGCAGGATGATTGCTTTTTACAACAGCGCCACACCTGAAGAACTCGCGAAGGCTGCACGAAGCACAGCCCAGCCGAACCCGAGCGCGAGTCCGAGTCCGTCGCCGAGTCCTGAACGTGAAAGTGACGTGCGTGTGATCAATCGCGCAGTCTATCGCGCGAACGGCGCCGGTTATCTCGACTACAAACATCCGCAGCACATCTGGGTCGTCAACGCGCCAAAAACAGGCGATGAAAAAGTGACACCCAAACAGTTGACGAAGGGACGCTTCGATCAGGGCGGCGCGGTATGGGCCAAAGACAGTTCGCGCATCTATTTCGATACCGACTACACCGACGAACCTTATTACGAACCGCCCCGCACCGATCTTTATTCCGTGTCAGTCACCGGTGGCGAACCGTCGAAGCTTACTTCGTTCAACATGGGCGCGGGCGCATTTAGTCTGAGTCCTGATGGGAAGCAGCTTGCTTTCATCGCGTCGGTGTCACAGCCGGTCCGCTCCTATTCACAACCTGATCTGTGGGTGATGGATATGAAGAATGACGCGAGACCGCGAAATGTCACCGCGTCGTTCGATTACGACATCGGCGGCGGACTTTCCGGCGACAACGTAGCGCCGAGAGGCGGCGGCGGCAACGTGCCCGTGTGGTCGCCGGATTCGCGCTCCATCACGACGGTTTACGTTAAAGAAGGTAAAGCAAATCTCGGTTCGTTTGACGTGGCGACGGGCCGTCTTTCAGACGTCACGACAGGAAGCCAGGCGGTCGTCAATTATCGCGCCCTGCCTGATGCCTCGAAGTTTGTCCTTTTGATCTCAACTCCGACTCGAATCGGAGATCTCTTCTGGCTCGACAAACGCGGCGGCCAACCAAAACAGATCACGCGGCTCAATGAGGAACTCTTCTCGAAACTGAATCTCAGCGAACCGGAAGAAGTTTGGCACAACAGTTTTGACGGCAGGAAGATTCAGGCGTGGGTGCAAAAGCCACCTGACTTCGATTCGAGCAAAAAGTATCCCCTCATCCTGAACATACACGGTGGACCACATGCGGCATACGGGTTCATTTTCGATCACGAGTTTCAGTGGATGGCCGCGAAAGGTTACGTCGTGATTTATCCAAATCCGCGTGGCAGCACGAGCTACGGGCAGGAGTTTGGAAACATTATCCAGCACAACTATCCCGGCGACGACTACAAGGATCTGATGGCCGGCGTCGACGAACTCTTGCGCCGTGGTTACATCGACGAGAAAAAGCTGGCCGTAACGGGCGGCAGCGGCGGCGGCCTGCTGACGAATTGGACCATCACTCAGACGACGCGCTTCGCCGCGGCCGTATCGCAACGCGACATCGCGGCGTGGGATGACTGGTGGTACACCGCCGACTTCACGCTCTTTCAACCATCGTGGTTCAAAGCGCCGCCGTTTGAGGATCCGGAAGACTACAAGCGACGTTCTCCGATCACGTATGTCAGTAAAATCCAAACGCCACTGATGTTGATTCTCGGTGAGGTTGACTGGCGAACGCCGACCGGGCCTGGTGGTGAAGCGATGTTTCGTGCTTTGAAGTATCGAAAGATTCCCACTGTGATGGTTCGCTTTCCAAACGAGTCGCATGAATTGTCGCGTTCGGGTCAACCGTGGCATCGCATTGAACGCCTGCAACACATCGTCGGCTGGTTCGACAAGTGGATCATGGGCGTACCGAAACCTGAATATGATTTAGGCGAAACCACCAGGAGCACGACGACGCAGCAGTAAGAAGTTGAGGCGCTGGAACAACAAACAAGAATAGAACAAGTCAGGAAGGGTGGCTTGCCCCCGCCTTTAGACTCTTCCCAGGGCGGGGGCAAGCCACCCTTCCTGACTCGTTCTATCTTTTCCTGACTTGTTCTATTTTGTTCTGTTCTGAATTTTTCTTTGCGCCTTTGCGCCTTTGCGCCTTTGCGAGGAAAACATCCGACATTTATGAAAACTCTCGGTCTAATCGGCGGCACTGGTCCGGAGTCGACCATTGAGTATTACCGTCTGCTCACCGCGCAATATCGCGAGAAGGCTGACGGTCATTCGCCGCCACTGATCATCAACAGCATCGATCTGAAAAGCATGATTGCGTTGATGGGCGCGAATGACCTCGCTAAAGTCGCCGATTACCTGGTAGACGCGATCGAGCAACTCCGAAAAGCGGGAGCTGATTTCGCGGCGCTCACCGCAAACACACCGCACATCGTTTTCGACGAGTTACAGGAGCGTTCGGCGTTGCCGTTGATCAGTATCGTCGAAGCGACAGGAGAAAGAGCAAAGACGCTTGGCTTCAAAACCGTGGGCCTCTTCGGCACGCGTTACACGATGCAGGCGCCTTTTTACCCGCGCGTCTTTTCTCGCACGGGCGTCGAGCTGGTTACTCCAAACCCCGAAGAGCAGGACTACATCCACGACAAGTATTTCAACGAGCTTCTCAAGGACATATTTCTCCCCGAGACAGCCGCCGGTCTTTTGGCAATTGCCGATGCGATGAAAGCGCGGCACGGCATCGAGGGACTGATTCTCGGCGGCACCGAATTGCCGCTCGTATTAAAAGACGAAGAACACAACGGCATTCGCATGCTCGATACAACGCGGATCCACGTCGATCGCCTGATCGCGGAAATGTTGAGTTGAGCCACAAAGAAGCATAAAAGACACAATCAGAATTGGCGCAGTGTTTTATCTAGTTTTAGGTTCCTTGTCGCGCCGATAAGTAGTATCATTTCGTCAACCCCTGCGGATAACAACCCCCCTCGTTCAACCCCTACTGGCTTAATAAACACCTCGGCACGTGTGGTGTGCGGCGATGCCGCGACGAAAGGAAGATCAATCATGGGACTCTTTGACAAAATGTTCGGACGAGGAGCGTCGGACGCAGAAAAGCAACAAGGCGCGCAGCAGCGGTTCAACGAACTCAAACAGAAGTATCAAACCGTTCTCACGGTAGCCGATCAGGCGCAGATTCAATTTCTGAACCTGCACGTGCAGGACAACAAACTCTTCATTAAAGCAATTGCTCCTTCAGAAGAGGCGAAGAATAAATTCTGGGATCAGGTCAAACTGGCCAATCCGAACGCGGACGACATAACCGCCGACATCTCGGTCGATTCGAGTCGCGCAATGGGTGCGGCGGCCGGTGGTGGACAGGGTGGCGGAGGCCAGACGTATGAAGTGAAGAGTGGCGACAATCTCTCGAAGATCAGCAAACAGTTTTATGGTGATTCCGGTGAATACATGCGGATCTTCTACGCGAATCGTGACAAGTTGAAAGATCCGGACATGATTCAGGTGGGGCAACAGCTCGTGATTCCCCCTGACGACGACAACTAGGCTGCAGCCCAGTTGTGAAGAGGGGTGGCACACTCAAGCCACCCCTCTGTAAGTTAATACCCTGCCCTTGAAGCCGTACTCAGCCACAAAGAAGCACATAAATCACAAAAGCTCAGAACATTCCCTGTGTTCTGTGTCCTTTTTTGTGGGCTGACTTTCGCAAGTTTCTTTTAGTGGCCCGTTCCTCATGCTGGAGGTTACCCGTCATGAAAACCCTTTTGCTTTTAACACTCACCGCCGGCCTGCTTATTTCCGGTTTATTAGCCTGTACTACAGCCACAACCGAGACCATTCCGCCCGTTGCCACATCGGTATTGCCCGTCGAGAAGACGATGAAGGCCTTTGGTTCCGAAGAGGAACTGACACGCTATTTGCGCGAATTGGCCGAGAAGCAGCGGTCGCGAGCACGCCGCAAGTCTAATTTTTCACTCGACGGCGTCGGAAACTCGGCGCCGGTCGCGGCCGAAACCCAGGCAGCCAAAGCGGAGCAGGAATCAGTAACAAACGTTCAGCACGCCGGCGTGGATGAAGGCGGGATTGTCAAAGTACACGGCAATCACCTTGTCGTACTCCGTCGCGGGCGGCTGTTCACCGTGGCGATCGGCGACGGCGCATTGAAACCCATCTCGAGCGTCGATGCGTTCGGTCCCGAGATGAATCCCAGCAGTACCTGGTACGACGAGATGCTTGTTTCCGGCAACACCGTCGTCGTGATCGGCTTTAGCTATGAACGCGGCGGCACGGAAGTCGGACTATTTGAAATCAACGACGACGGACAACTCTCTTATCAATCGACTTATCACCTGCGTTCAAACGACTACTACTCTTCGCGTAACTACGCGAGTCGATTAATCGGCAACAAGCTGATCTTCTACGCTCCTCAATATTTGAACCCGGCAATGGCAGAGCCGTTTCAGCAGTTTCCGGCGGTCAGGAAATGGCGTAAAGGAGCGACACCGAACGAGTTTCGACGCATCGTTCCGGCCGGCAGAGTCTACCGGCCCGCGGGGGAATTCAATGCTGATTACGGGATGACGCTGCACACGGTCACGGTTTGTGATTTGGCCAACCGGGGTTTTGATTGTCAGGCAACCACGGTGATTGGACCATCCGGACACGTGTTTTACGTTTCGCCTGACTCGGTGTATGTCTGGGCGGCCGGCTGGGGACGGCGCAATGAAAACAGATCGATGCTGTTTCGAATGCCGCTCGACGGTTCTGGTCCGGGAGCGCTCGGCGTCTCGGGAAGTCCGGTGGATCAGTTTTCATTCTTACAGAGCGAGGATCAGCACATCAACGTCCTCGTTCGATCGGGAGCAAACGGCGACGGTATGTGGGCCGCGGAAGTGACCGCGGGTGACGTGGCGCTGATGCGAATTCCGATCATGAGTTTTTCCGATGGCAGTGAGACAGTGCCGGCCACAAGCTATCGTCGATTGCCACGACCCGAAGGCTATGTGTTTCAGAATCGGTTTGTCGGCGATTACTTGATCTACGGCACCGGCAGCGGGTGGGGATATCCGAAGAAGAATGTCGATCAGTCAAATCTTTTTCTGGTCGATTGGAAACGCGGTAACTCACAACAGTTAACTCTCCAGCATGGCGTCGATCGAATCGAGCAGATGGGAACGGACGCGGTGATCGTCGGCACGGACGGAACTGACCTGCACTTCTCTTCCCTCCGGCTGAGCGCATGGCCTGAGATCGTTTCCCGTTACACGCGCAAGCAGGCGTCGCAGGGTGAATTGCGTAGTCATGGTTTCTTCTACAAGCCGGACGGGGAGAACTCCGGCATGCTCGGGTTGCCCATAAGCGTGCCGGGCCGGCTTGGTTACAGACACTTGTTTGAGAATTCAGCTTCGATCCTGTTTTTGCGAAACGACTCGCTGCAGTTTCGTGAAGTCGGAGAGCTCGGGTCGCGACCTGAAAGAGCGATCGACGACAAGTGTCGCGCGTCGTGCGTTGACTGGTATGGAAATGCCAGACCGCTGTTTTTACGCGGGCGAGTGTTTGCGCTGTTAGGCTACGAGATCGTCGAGGGCCGGCTCGACGACGGCCGCATGCGCGAGCTTCGCCGAGTAAACTACACCCCCGCCGGCCAGCACATCACTCGCGGCGAGTAACAAGTTAAGCCACAAAGAAGCACATAAATCGCAAAAGGAATTTCCTTTCATTTGTGATTTATGTGCTTCTTTGTGGCTAATTCCAGTGTTACACTCACGCCTCTGCGCTTGTGATACCAACCCAGTAAACTTTCAGGAGGCCGCCCTATGTTTCGAAGACGCCTGTCTATCTCCCTGCTGCTGATCCTTGCGTTTGCAAACGCGCTTGCAGCGCAAACCGCACGGCGTCCACTTAAACTCAACGACCTGGCGCGCTTACGCAACGTCAGCGATCCGCAAATCTCACCTGACGGCCAGTGGGTCGCTTATGTCGTAAACACGACAAATGTAAAGGACGACAAATCCAATTCTCACATCTGGATGGTGAACATCGACGGCAGCAACGATCGACAAATAACATTCAGCAACGACAGCGAGAACTCACCACGCTGGAGCCCTGACGGCCGATACATTTCGTTTACTTCATCGCGTCCCGGCAAAGCGCGTGGCAGCCAGGTCTGGCTGCTCGATCGAAACGGCGGCGAGGCGATGCAGCTCACCGAACTCAAAGGTCGTTTGCAGGGTTACGAATGGTCTCCTGATTCAAAGCGTCTCGCCCTTGTGATCGGCGATCCCGATCCAGAGGCTGACCCCAATTCATCACCCCAACCCGGCGCGACGCCGCGCGTGCCGAAGCCGATCGTGATCGATCGTTATAAGTTCAAGCAGGATGGTCAGGGTTATCTTCTCACTGGACGCCACACGTACATCTACATCTTCGACATCGCCGGCAGGAAACTCGACCGGCTCACAAAGAGCAAATGGGACGAAAGCTCCCCGTCGTGGTCGCCTGACGGCACTCGTATCGCTTTCATGAGCAATCATTCCGACGATCCCGATCGCGATCCGTCGGCGCAACTGTTCGTCGCTGACGCGACTCCGGCCGCAACGGAGAAACAGTTAACGCCCGCCACGATCCGTGCCGGACGTTCACGTCCCGAATGGAGTCCTGACTCAAAATGGATCGCGTTTCTGGACGCCGACGAGAAGAAGTATGGCGCTTACAGCATGGACCATCTCTCCCTCGTTCCCGCGGACGGCAGCAGCGCGCCCACGCGTCTGAAGGCTGCCGAGGATCTCGATCGCGGCGTGTCTTCGCCGAGATTCAGTGCTGACGGCAAGTCTATTCGATTTCTGGTTACTGACGACCGATCGGTGTATCCGATGAGCGCCAGCCTTTCCGGAGGCGTGGCGCAACGACTCCTTTCGCCGCCGATCGTCGTTTCGAGCTGGAGTTTCGCGGGTGGAAAAGCCGTGGCGATTTCCGGGGACAATGCGAAAGCGAGCGAGGTTCACGTTTGGGAAGGAAACTCCCTGCGCCAGCTCACGCGTCAGAATAACGAACTGTTTGCCGAGCTGGATCTCGGCGTCACGGAAGAGATCAATTTTCAAAGTAAGGATGGCACGCGCGTTGGCGCCCTTTTGACGTATCCCGTCGGATATGTAAAAGGCACGCGTGTTCCCCTTCTGCTGCGGATTCACGGCGGTCCAAACGCACAGGACCAGCATGCTTTCAGCGCCGAGCGTCACATGTTTGCGGCTAACGGTTATGCCGTGCTGGCGGTGAACTATCGCGGGAGCTCGGGTCGTGGGCAAAAGTTTTCGCGCGCGATCTTCGCCGATTGGGGCAACTACGAAGTGCAGGATCTGCTCGCCGGTATCGATCATGTGGTCAAGATCGGCGTCGCCGATCCGGATCGACTCGGCGTGGGCGGCTGGAGCTACGGCGGCATTCTCACGGACTACCTGATCGCGACCGACAATCGATTCAAAGCGGCGACCAGTGGCGCCGGCACTGCATTTACCGTCGCATTTTACGGCACCGATCAGTACATCATTCAATACGATTACGAGATTGGACCACCATGGAATCCGAAGGCCTGGGAAACGTACGTGAAGATCTCGTATCCGTTTTTACACGCCGATCGGATTCAAACGCCAACGCTCTTTCTCAGCGGCGAGCGCGACTTCAACGTGCCGGTTCAGGGCAGTCAGCAAATGTACCAGGCGCTTCGCAGTCTCGGCATCGACACACAGCTCATCATCTATCCAAACGAGAACCACGGCATTCAGCGTCCGAGTTACCAGCGCGATCGGATGGAAAGATATCTGGCGTGGTATGAGAAGTACGTGAAGAAGTCGACTGGTCCATCCAGCACATCGACGGCTCAGTGAGCGAGTCTACAAAAGGCACATAAATCACAAATCATTTGTGCTCTATGTGCCTTTTTGTGGCTTGTGATTCGAGCGTGGCAGTTTTTCCAGCAGCCGCGCGAGTGCCTGGATGTCGAAGGGTTTTGTCAGATGCGCGTAGAAGCCCTCATCGGTCGCGCGCTGCACATCCTCGGGCCGCCCAAAACCTGTGAGGGCAACGGCGGGCAAATTCTCCTTACCGGGCAACTCGTGCAGTTTGCGAAGAAACTCAAACCCGTCCATTTCGGGCATTGAAATATCCGACAATACCACGTCAAACTCTTTCTCGCGCGCGAGTCGCAAGGCATCCACCCCACTCGTGGCGACGTCAACCGTGGCGCCGCCGATCTCGAGCAAGTGACGCAACATCTCCGTCGTGTCTTCGGAATCGTCGACGACGAGCACAGTCATTCCCTGGAGCGTACCGATGCCGAGGTCGTTGCCCGCCGAAGAAGGTGATTTCCTGTGAACGCTGCGCGGCAGACGAATCGTAAACATCGCACCCTGACCGGCACCGCGCGAGTAAGCGGCGACTGACCCACCGTGCAGCTCGACCAGTTGTTGGACCACGGCCAAACCGATACCCATGCCTGACTGGCTGCGGTTTGTGCCGGAGTCAGCCTGGCGAAAGATTTCGAAGATATGTGGCAGGAACGACGAGTCGATTCCCTGCCCGGTGTCCGAAACGCTCAGCACGATCTGATCGGCATCTTCTTCGAGTTTCACTTCGATGCGTCCGCCGCGCGGCGTAAACTTCACCGAGTTATTCAAAAGGTTCCAGATTATCTGTTCCAGCCGAACCGGATCAGCCTGCACAAAAACGAGATCGTCGGGAGCGACAACCGCAATCTCGATATCCTTGCTTCCGGCGTCGATGCGAACGGTTTCGATCGCGTTATTAATCGAAGCGACGGGAGAAACTGTCTCTCGACTCAACTCGAGTTTTCCACTCCGCAGCCGCGAGAGATCGAGCAGGTCGCGGATCAGTTTCGACTGGGCCATCGCATTGCGCTTCACCGCGTCCGCCATGCGCCGCAAATTCTCGGATCCTTTGATTTCTTCCATGCGCAACAGCAGTTCCGCGTAACCCAGAATCACGTTCAACGGGTTGCGCAGCTCGTGCGACATGATCGCCAGAAACTCGTCTTTCAGCCGGTTGGCCTCTTCCGCGGTCTGCCGCAGCTCATGCTCGCGCGAAAGCAATTGCTCGCGCTCCTCTTCTACTCGTCTGCGCTCGAGATAATCAGCGGTTTGGCGCGACAGCAGATCCATTAAGCGCAACTCCTGCTCGCTCGGTCGATGAGGCTCGGCAAAATGCGTCGAGATCATGCCGAGAAGCTTCCCGGAGCTACTCAGTAACGGTACGGACTCCACCGCGCGCACCCCAGCCTCGAGGAGTGTTTCAACTGAAAGTTGCTCGGCGAAAATGTCGCTGTCGGTAACATCCTCCACAATCACGCGCTGACGCGACAACATCGCCTTGCCGCAGGCCGAAGCGCCGTCGTTAACGTTCGCAAAGAATTCCAGAAACCGCTCTTCAAACCCACTCTGGACGACGAGTGAAAGCCTGTTTGAGCCGGCATCGAACAACTGAATATTTCCCTTATCGGCGCCACTAATCTCGATCGCGACGTTAAGAACTTCGCGTAGACATCCAACGCTGTCGTTTCCCTCTTTGGCGCAACGAGTGCCGATCTCATTGAAACGCCGCATGGCTTTCAAGTCGGCGGCGCTGTGCTCGAGGATTGCGAAGAGGCGGCTTTCACTATCGCGCAATTCCTGCGTGCGTTCCGCAACCTGTTCTTCCAGTCCCTCTTTGGCCTGACGAAGTTTTTCTTCGAGAGCTTTCTGGGCCGTCAAATCGGTGACCACGATGCTGATCGTGTTGGTTTGTGGTTGCAGTTTCGCGAGTGAGAGAAGGACGGGCACTTCCCCGCCGGTCTTGCGGCTGAGCGTGTATTCTCGTCGAATACTTTTTTCTCGAGCTTGTTGCAAGTCTTTGAGGAACTGATCGCGCATCTGGGGCACGATGAAATCACCAAAAGGCACGCCACTGGCGTTTGCTTGCTCCAACTTGAGAATGCTCGAAAAGTTACGATTGCTGTACAGGATGATCGCGTCAGGAGAAACACTGACCGCGCCCTCGTTCATCTCGTCGATCATCAACCGGTAAGGATAGTCAGCACTCGTGAGGGTATAGATGACCTCGCCCTCCGGGCTATCGACGACTAAGGCATCCACTTCGCCCTGCCGAATGGCTCGGAGGGTTTCCTCTGCTTCCTCGAGCCGCCGCCGCAGCTCATCGGTCTCGCTGTCAACCGTGAATGTTGTTTCTCTTCGCTGTGCCATTTCTTGTTTATCGTGAGCGGCAGTGCCTACGTGGCACTGCTGAGTTTGCCGGTGTCCTGCCTCTTATAAACGTCCAATCCGACGAGAATCTTTTGTGTGTTGGAAAGATCGCCGACCATTTTTCTGAGCGGTTCGGGCAAGTATTTCACGAGGGTAGGGACGGCAATAATCTGCTCCGCTCGGGCTGCGGTCGGATTGTTGTAAATGTCTATCACTTCCAGATCGTAATCCGGCAGGTGCTCGTCGCAGATTTTCTTAAGATTAGAAACCGCTTTCAAAGACCGCTCCGAGGAGCCACTGACATAGAGACGCAAAATGTATTTTGCCCGTTTCAGGGGGTTTGCTATCAGGGCTTCTTCGAAAGCTTCCGTTGCGTTGCGAAATTTCGGCTTTAGTGATGACTTTACATTTGACGCTTTACTCTCAGCTTTTTGTTTCGTCATTAATCTAACTTTCTGCAAGCTAGCGCGGTTGGATATCCAGGCCAACCAGGACGCGCTCGGTGTTAGATAGATCACCGATGATCTTTCTAATCGGTTGCGGTAGTTTCCGCACGAGCGTCGGGATAGCCAGGATCTGATCGCCGCGTGCAAGCGTCGGGTTTTCCATCAGATCTATGACTTCGATGTGATATTCACCTTTGAGGTATTCTTCGCAAATCTCCTTCAGGTTTTTGAATGCGGTGAGCGAGCGCGGAGTTTGGCCGGCGACATAGAGACGCAGATTCCAGCGCGCTGTCTCACCGGTCAACCGGCCTGAGTTTCCATTCGTTCCCGCTGTTCGGGTTGGCTTTCTGGGAGCTTTCATCTAACGCTTCCTTTCCGCATCTTTTTCGCATTCTCCTGGTTTGGTCCACCGCCATTGTCTGCCTTGCGCAGCCGTGCAATCTCGAGACGTTGCGCCTGGGCCAGTTCTCCTCGTTTTTGTTCTTCCTCAAGTTCACGGAGGATCGACTCGCGCTCGGATTCGTATTGTCCCTTTAACGCAATTAGCTGGGCTTCATAAAGCTCCTGCTTGCGCCGGAGTTCGCGCTGCTTCCGTTCCGTCGCTCGCACGCGTTCGAATTCCGCGGCATGTTCGCGAGCGAATTGTGCGGATCGCGCCGTTCCCATCAGGACACCTTCCGACCCGATGTAAGCGTCGATAAGCTCAACTCCATGATCCGTCAACACGAATTCGCGCACCTGATTCGAATGCGCGATGCCGCGCGCCTTCAGGATGTAGAGCCCGCGATTGCGTTCGCCGTTCGACTCTATATTCTTTACCTGCAACCACACGTCCATCAGCGAGGATACGCCCACTTCTGAATCCTCGACCTCATTTTTCCCGAGGTCAAACTCGAAAACATTGCGGTAATTTGTTTTGTCTTCAGAAAATCGATCAGCCGTGTCAGCATCGCTTTTGTTTCGGTCGAGTCGCCGACGGCCAGAAAGTTTGTTATGGGATCGACGACCACGACGTTAGGCGAGTACTCGGTGATGATTTTGTAAATCATCGCGAGATGGACTTCGAGTCCCCAGTCTGAGGGCCGTGAGTTGTGAAAGTTCAGGATTCCTTTTTTTACATAACCTTCCAGTTCAACGCCGACCGAACGCATGTTGCGAAGAATTTGATCCTGCGACTCTTCAAACGCGAAAAAGAGTGCGCGTTCACCCCGCTTGCATGCCGCCTCGACGAAATGAGCCGCAATCGTGCTTTTTCCAGTGCCGGCTGTCCCCGAGATCAGGATGGAGCTGCCGCGGTAAAAACCCTTGCCGTTCAGCATCGTGTCCAGGCGTGGCACGCCTGAAGAGACGTGTTCCGTCGGCGCTTTGTGATTCAACCCAAGTGAAGTGATCGGTAAAACTGAAAAACCCTTTTCATCGATCAGGAACGGATACTCGTTGGTTCCGTGTGAAGTTCCACGATACTTGATGATCCGCATACGCCGGGTGGAGATCTGGTTCTCGACACGGTTGTCGAGCAGTATCACGCAGTCCGCGACATACTCTTCGAGCCCATAGCGTGTGAGCGTTCCTTCGCCGCGCTCGCAGGTGATGACGGCAGTGACGTCTTTCTCTTTTAACCAGCGAAACAGACGGCGGAGTTCAGCGCGGATAATTGTTTCGTTGTGCAGTGCCGAAAAGAGCACTTCGAGAGTGTCGAGCACGACACGTTTCGCGCCGACGGAATCGATGGCATGTCCAAGCCGGAGGAATAGTCCCTCCAGATTGTATTCACCAGTCTCTTCGATTTCCGCGCGTTCGACGAAGACGTAGTCGAGAACGAGTTTTTTGTTCGCGATCAGCTCGTTGAGATTAAACCCGAGAGACGCGACGTTCTCCGTCAGCTCCTGGTCACTCTCTTCAAACGACATGAACACGCCGGGTTCGTCATATAGCGTCGCGCCACGGACGAGAAATTCCATGGCAAAAAGCGTCTTGCCCGCGCCGGCGCTGCCACAGATAAGAGACGTACGTCCCGAAGGCAGTCCTCCGCGGGTGATTTCGTCGAATCCTGAGATTCCCGTACGTTCCTTTCTCAGAGTGGCGACAGGTTTCGCACGATTACCACGATTTTGTCTGATCACACTAACGGCTCCTCCGAACGAGAGAGTCTGGAGTCGGTGTTACGAGGGGGGTTAGGGGAAGCCCTTTATACCATAAAAGCCGGTTTTCATCACAAGATAGAACCGGAAGGTACTGGTTCATTTTGGAATTACGCCGAAGGCGTTCGCTAATTGAAACCCAGGGTTGCTTCAACCCTGGGATCATCATTTCCATGTGGTTTCAACCCTGAAAGGGTTCGCCGCGATCAACCCTTTCAGGGTTTTAAGTCTCGTTATGCTCAATCCCAGGGTTGAAGCAACCCTGGGCTCGAATTATCCAACGCCTTCAGCGTTTAGCGAACGGCTTCGGCGTAAATTCAAATGAACCAGCCAACCAGAACAAAGATAGAACCGGAAATCAGTGAGGCCTACAATGCAATTCCCCAGGGGCCATCGCCCACCTTGATGGTGCCGATGACTTGATTGGTGCTGGTATCGATGACGGTAACGTCGTTTGAAAGTCCATTTGCCGTGTAGAGTTTGCGACCATCCGGAGTGAGCGCAATGCCCCAAGGGCGCCGTCCCACCGGAATCAGAGTGATCAATGTCAGTTGCTCACCATCAATCACGGCGACGCTGTCTCCTCTTCCCGTCGCGACGTAGACCCGCTTCCCGTCGGGTGAAACAACCACGCCTTTCGGCTTCGATTGCCCATTTCCGCGCGGCAACTCAATCGTTTTGCTTACTGAATGGTCACGCGTATCGACCACGGATACTACATTCCCGTTTTCGGCGGTTACATAAGCGCGCGCACTGTCAGCCGTGAACGCGGCCTCTCGCGGTCGAGCCCCGACGAGAAACGTCTTCACAACCTGACCTGTTTGCGTGTCGATCACGCTCACGCTGCTGCTTGTCTCAGACGTGATGTAGACCCAGCGCCCGTCCGGACTCATCGCGGCGCCTTCGGGTTCGAGTCCGACCGGCATGGTTGCGATCACGCGGTTTGCCTTTACATCCGTAATCGAAGCCGTGCCCGCGTCTTCATTCGCGATGTAGAGACGCGTCGCGTTGTCGTCGACCACAAAGTTTTCCGGATCCGTGCCCGCCTCGTACTTCGTGATGATTTTGCCGCTGACGTCAATCTCGGCGATCTTGTCTTCACCCTGCGATTGATTAGTCGGATAACTTATCGCCACCCAGATCCGGTCTCTATTCGGACTCAGACGAATTCCGCGCAATCGGCCGCCTACTTTAAGCGTGGAATAGACGCTATCCGTCTTCGTGTCGATCACGGAGATCGTGCCGTCGCGTTCATTGCTGACAAACGCGAGTGGTCCGGAAGGCTTAGTGGAACAACTCGTAAACGCCACGACAACGATTAAAACAATCAGCGCCTTCTTCGCGACCCGCAACTCCGCTTCCCTGAGCCATCCCGCAAACAATGCGAGAGCGGCGACGACGTAAACCATCCCTGCCGGAATCCACATGATTAAGCCTCCGAGTTGCTGGTCTTCGAGCGGTGTCAGTCCCCACGAATCAGTGAGTCCCACGTACGACGGATACCAAACCGAGCCGGCGAGTGTGATCAACGCACCGAGCGCACCGCTATGGACGGACGTTGTAAACAGATAAAGCACGGCGGCTCCATAACCCATTGCTCCCTGTGGTCCATGAATCAGCGCCCACCAGAAAAGCAGGGCGGAGATCAGAAACGAAAGGTGCTGCGCCGTGTGTACCGCTTCGTTATGAAGGACGGCGTCAAACAACACAGGGATGTGCCAAATCCACAAAGCGATCGCGTGGACCAGCCACGCCACGAGTGGAATCGTCAGCGTGCGCCATGCGCGGTTGATCCAACTGACCTTCGCGATGTTGCCGAGACGACGCGACCAGTCCAACGGCAACGCCCAGAGAAAAGCAATGAGTGGACGTCCAAGAACCAGGAGCGGCGCAGCCACCAGCATCAGGACCTCATGCTGCGTCATATGCGCCGAGAAAAGCACACGCCCCCACGCATGCACAGGCGAAACGAGTGCGACCAACAACGCCAGCCATCCACCAGCGAAACACAACGCTTCCCACGTTCGAATCGATTTGCGCTTCGGCGCCTCACGCCACAACCGCCGCAGTCCAACCACGAAAAGTATCGCCGTGACTGCGAGTGAGAACGTCACGAGCGGATCAAAACTCCACGCTCGAACGAGATCATGCCAATCGTGTGGCTTTCCTCCATGAGCAAATACAACTGTGGGCGCACAGCAGGAAAAAATTAATCCCCCGCAAAGGCGCAAAGGCGCAAAGATGAGACCCAATCGAGGTTGGGAAGAATCTTTGCGCCTTTGCGCCTTTGCGAGAAAAATGCTCATGGCTTACCGCTGACACGGATCAAACTGGACCACCGCAATCGTCTGCGCAACCATCAGTAGAAACGACATCGCGCTACTCAGTATGCCCAGCACTGAAATAAACCTTACCCGCGTCGCAAGGTCTGCATCCTCGTTAGGCCAAGCCACGCCGGCCCGCTTCCAGATCCCGTACGCGATCATCACATTGACCACCGTCAACAACATCCCGGCGACCGTCACCACGTACAAGCCCAGGTTGCGTTGCGCGGAGCAGGCCTGTCGCACCCAAACAAAATCGATCTGCATCACGATCGCGCCGATGATCGGCGGCAGAACCACCAGCATCCACAGCGCCCTCGGAGTTGTCGCTTGATACTCTTTAGCCATCGCATCTCACCCCACGCGCGGTGTGAAATAGACAATCGCGTAGATCAGCAGCCAGATTGCCGTTACCCAATACCAGTAGACCGCGAGCGTCACGATGTCCACGCGATGTTTCATGTCAAACTCGCGTGTGAAGATCCAGACCGCCAGCAGGATTGCTTCAATCGTCAGGACCAATAGGTGCAGCAGGTGCATGCCGAGCAGAAACCACACGACCGAGCCATAGGCGTTGCTGTCCCAGCGAAAGTAAACCCCCGCAAACTCGAAGCTGCGCAGGACGATGGCCGTGAATCCGCAGACCACTCCAATCATGAGCCCTGCTTTGCAAACAATCCTGTTCTCTCTTCGCGCAGCGAGATCCGTGGCGATGATCGGCACGCAACTCACCAGCAGCAGAAGTGTGTTCAAGGTTCCATACGTCAGTTCGGGTAACGGTCTGAGCGTCGCCGTCAACTGGGCCACGGGCGGCGGCCAGAGTGGAAAGTTTTGTCGCAGGTAAAAATAAGTTGCGATCAGGATCCCAAACATCGAGGTCTCGATCGCAAGCAACAGATTGTTTCCCCACCACACCGGATCGTAAGTATCAAACTCGTGGTGCGGCAGTTTTGAGACGTCGATGACAGTTCGGGTGCTCATACTTCCTTCGGCTGCAACTCGGGCGGCCCCGGCGAAACCGAGGTCGTCTGCTCTCCTGTTTCACGATCCGTTTTGTTGTCGTAATTTGGATCGCCAAAAAACCAACCCGCGAGAGTGATGGCTGCCAAAATCGCTCCCACCAGAAACGCCCACGGCGTGAATATGCCGGCGATGAACGTCACGCCAGTTGCAAGCGCAACCAGAAACGGCCAGATCGATGGTCCAGGCAGTTCAAAGCGCAGCTCCGGTTGCGCATCAAGCACACTGGTGACGAGTGTCTCGCGTTTGGAAGTGCTCAGACCGCGAACAACCGGCGCCGCCTCGGGCGCCTGCCAGAGCGGGTAAAGTCCCTGGACCACCGGGATGTTGTGAAAGTTGTAGTGTGGCGGCGGTGAAGAGACGCTCCACTCGAGCGAGTCGGCGGCCCACGGATTGTCGCCCGCGATTGCGCCGGCGCGACGTGCCCAGGCCACGTTGACGATGAACACGAGCACGCCCGTCGCGAGAATAAAAGCCCCAATCGACGCCACGAGATTCAGAGTTCCCCAGCCGCTTTCCGGCAGATAGGTATAGACGCGACGAGGCATTCCGTTGAGCCCGAGTTGATGCATCGGAAAGAAGACGAGATTGAATCCGATAAACATCAACCAGAAATTCCAGCGACCGGCGCGTTCGCTCAACATGCGACCGGTCCACTTGGGAAACCAGTAATAAAACGCTCCAAAGAGCGGGAAGACCGAGCCGCCGATCAAAACGTAGTGCAGGTGCGCGACGACAAAGAACGTGTCGTGGATCTGCAGGTCGAGTGGCACTGACGCCAGCATCACCCCGGTTAGACCACCAAGAACAAAGATTGCGAAAAAGCCGAGGACGAAAAGCAAGGGCGTCTTGATGTCTAACTTGCCGCCCCAGAGCGTCGCGATCCAGCAGAAGATCTGCACGCCACTGGGAATCGCAATGATCATGCTCGCCGCGGAGAAAAAGCTTTGGCCCATCTGTGGTATCGGAGTGGCGAACATGTGATGCACCCACAAACCGAAACCCGATGAAGCCGGTTGAGATCAGCGACAACACCATCGCGAGATAGCCGAAGATCTTTCTGCGCGCAAACGTGACTACGATCGGCGAGATGAATCCGAGCGCGGGGATGAAAATTATGTAGACCTCCGGATGCCCGAAGAACCAGAACAGATGTTGATAAAGAATCGCGTCGCCACCCTCGGCCGGATTGAAGAAGTGCGTATCGATCAGGCGATCGCTGGCGAGGAAACTACTCGCGAGCATCACTGCCGGCATCGCGAAGATGATCATAAAGGCGGTAATGAGTTGGGCCCAGACAAAGAGCGGCAACCGGTTGAGCGACATTCCCGGCGCGCGCATCTTGAAAACAGTGCCGATAACGATCACGGCCCCGACGAGCGCGGAGATCTCCGTAAACGTGATCATCTGCGCCCAAACATCCACACGTTTGCCGGGCGAGTACGCCGGGCCCGAAAGCGGCACGTACGAAAACCAGCCTGCGTCTGGTCCAGTGTTCAGCAGAAAGCCTGTATATAAAAGCAGTCCACCGATCAGGTAAACGAAGTAACCGTAGATGTTGAGACGCGGAAACGCGACCTCGCGAGCGCCCACCATCAACGGCACGAGATAAATCCCCAACGCCGTCATAATCGGGACGGCAAACAGAAACATCATCGTGGTGCCGTGGACCGTGAAGATCTGGTTGTACTGGTCCGGAGTGAGAAACTTGTTGTCGGGCAGCGCGAGCTGGATTCGCATCAATGCCGCTTCGATACCTCCGAGCACAAAAAACACAAACGCCGTCACGATGTAACGCATGGCGATCGCCTTGTGATCGGTGTCGGTAAACCAACCACGCCAGCCACGCGGACTGGCCCACGTCTTCTCCAGCTCATCCTTCTCGCGCCGCATCACCTCAGCTAAGTCTTCATCGGTGATGAACTGCTTCTGTTCCTTTTGTGCTTCTTCCTGGCTCATTTCAAACTCTGTAAATAGTCGAGCAACGCCTGCATGTCATTCTCCGCAAGGTTGTTCGGCGGCATCCGGTTGCCGGGTTTAATCGTCTGTGAATCCCTGATCCACTGATTCAGGTGATCGCGCGTGTTCGCAAGAGTCGCTGCCGCAATCGTGTTGCGACTGCCGATGTGCGTCAGGTTCGGTCCAATGTTCGAAGCGGCGGGCGTGCCATTGATCGCATGACACATCACGCACGTTGAGGACAGAAACACCTGCTGTCCGCGCCGTTGCGAATCACTCGACGGCGCAACCGCCGTTTGCGTCTGGTTTTGACGCCATGCATTGAACTGTTCCTGCGGTTCGGCGACGACCCAGAGCGCCATCCGCGCATGTTGAAGTCCGCAATACTCCGCGCACTGTCCGCGATAAACGCCCGGCTTGTCTGCCTGTAGCCAGATGGTGTTGATCTTTCCCGGAATCAGGTCCTTTTTGCCGGCCAGATTCGGCACCCAAAAACTGTGAATCACATCGTTCGCGCGCAAAGTAAACATGACCGGCACTCCCACAGGAATGTGGATCTCGTTTGCGGTCGTAAAAATATTGCTCGCATCGACATCCATGTAACGAACTTCCCACCACCACTGATAACCGGTGACTTCAATCGTCAGTCCGTTCTTGTTCGCCAGATCCGCGGTCATCGATCGTCCAGCGGAGAAACTGACAATCAAAAATACAAACAGGATGATGACGGTGAGCGTGACCGCGCTGATCACGACATTGCGGCGCCGGCGTTCCTCTTCCGGCGGCGGATCGAGTATCGGCGTCGAAGCCGGCTGCGGTTCATTCGTTCGCTTTCGTAATGCCAGCAGGACTGCAATCATCACGAGGACGAACACGACCGAGGAGACGATGAACATCACCCACCAGACGCGGCTGATGTTGTCTGCCTGCGGGCCGGCCGGGTTGATCGAGTTCTGGATCCCGCCACACGAGGACACACAGACGGCGACGCCTAGCGCCAGTAAAGCGTGAGCGATTCGCCGGGATGTGCCTGGTCTCTCAATCATGGTCCGGCGCAGTTGTCTGCTGCGGCGTCTTTCTTTCAATGCGTTGTTCCGAGCGGCGCGCGTTCATCGAGTCACTTCGAGTGGGAGCGACGTCTTTTCTCAACTGCCCGCTCATGGAACGGACGTACGCCGCCAGTTGCATCACCTGGTTGTCGGGGATCTTCTGACGAAACGAAGGCATGCCGTTGGGACGCCCTTCGACGATCGTCGCGTAGATGTTTTCCGACTTGTCACCGTAGATCCATTTCTCATCCATCAACGGTGGTCCAATACCGCCGCCGCCGTTGAAGTGACAGCCACTACAGTTGTATTGCGTGAAGAAACGTTTGCCTTCGTTGACGGCGAAAGCCTCTTCTTCGGCCGCATTGTCCACAGGCTGCGGCTGACCGCTCGTGCCCGGATGAATATCGCTCATCGTGACCTCATAGGATTTAAAGCCGGGCGGCGGCTGCGTGAACGTCCGTTGCTCGCGTTTGCATGTTGTCGTTAAAGCGCACAAGCAGGCACACAACAGAATCCGTTTAAGCACCGTGCCCTCCTTTCTCCTGGTCCACTCGCGGGAGACCGTAGTTTTCGAGAATGCGATCGATTTCCGCGCGCCGCTTCTCCAGAATCTGCTCCACCTGGTCCTTCAATTCCTGATCGCCACGTCGCACGCCCATCGAGATGTCGAAAACAAACGGCAAAAACGGCTGATCGATCTGCGGCGATACCGGAACAATCTCCATCGGCACTTGTGATTGCTTCGCGAAGTAACCGGCCAGCGGCCCCCAGACGATCGCGAGATCGATATCTTTACTCACCACCGCATCGACGATTCGCGCCGGCGGATCGGGCTGGTTGTAGTCGCCATAGAGCGTGAACCCTTTGACGTTACCGACGATGTTGCGTCTGCTGAGCGCATGTGCCGGCGGTGCGTTGGAAAAATCGTCGCCGATAATCTGCACGCCGAGTTTCAGTTTCCTGAGGATTGGATCGTCGAGCGAGGTGACGTTGAGCTTTCGATCTTTGCGAGACAGAAAAACGTAAGTCGATCGGTAATACGGTTTTGTTGTGAGCGCCAACTCAAAACCGGAAGGCACACCGATCACGACGTCGCACATGCCGGCTCTCAACGTGTTGCGGAAGAAACCGCGGCGCTGGGCCCACCAGGTGTATTCGACACGCTCGCCGAGGTCCTGAGCCAACAGCTCGGCGATCTTGTTTTCAAAACCCTCGCCACGTTGATTCGAAAATGGAAGATTGTTTGGATCGGCGCAAACACGCAGGACACCCGCAGGCCGTTTGAATTGCGGTTGAGTGGCGACGACAGCGGGTTTGTGTTCTGAACATGCCGCGGCAAAAACGAGTAAAAGGCAGTTCCTCGCCAAGGCGCAAAGACGCAAAGCAGTCTCATATCCTGACGTGGTCTGACTTTGCGTCTTTGCGCCTTTGCGAGGAAACTTCTCTGCTTTACGGAAGCGAAAACACATAAAGCATGCCTCCCCTCGTCGTGTAATCCGGCAGATCGCCCATCGCGCCGACGAATCCGAGCGCCGCAGTCGCATCACGCGGATCAAGTCCGGCGGCAACAATCGCTCCCGACCAACCCCCGACGCCCGCAAGAATCGCTACGTACTGCTTGCCGTCCGGTCCACGATAACTGACGGGCTGCCCGATGATTCCCGAACCACATTTGAACTGCCACAACATGTTTCCGGTTCTCGCGTCGACTGCCTTGAACCAACCATCCATCGTTCCGTAAAACACAACGTCGCCCGCTGTTGCGAGTGCCCCACTCCACACCGGAAAGTTTTCCGTTAAGGACCAGACCTTTTCGTTCTTCACCGGATCCCACGCCATAAAAACGCCGCGGTTGCCGCCTGGTCCTGCATACATTCGCACGTTCGCGCCGACGTAAGGCGTGCCCGCGATGTAGTTTGCTTCGAGTCCCTCCGTATCCATGCAAAGGTTCTGGTGCGGGATGTAAAGCAGACCCGTGCGCGGTGAGAACGCGGACGGTTGCCAGTCTTTCGCACCCGGCGCCGCCGGACAGATCTCGCGCACCACTTTCCCAACTTCCGGTTTCTTCTCTTCGTTGTAAATTATGCGGCCCGTACTGAGATCTACCCCTTTAGACGAAGTCAGGTACGCGAATGGATTTGCTGAAAGCACCTGACCGTTAGTGCGATCCATGATGTACATGTAGCCGTTGCGTTCCGGACGCACGAGCACCTTCCGCATCTGGCCGTTGACGGGAATATCCATGAGGATCTGTTCGTTGACGGCGTCGTAGTCGTGCAGATCGTGCGGACTGAACTGATAAAACCAGCGCGCCTCCCCGGTGTCCACGTCGCGCGCAAAGATTCCGCAGGTCCACTTGTTATCGCCCGGCCGTTGATCGGCGTTCCATGGACCAGGGTTCGCCGTGCCGTAGAAGATCCAGTTCAGTTCCGGATCGTAAGAGATCCAGCCCCAGGTCGTGCCGCCGCCAATCTTCCATGCCTCGCTGGGCCAACTCGTTACGCCGAGATCTTTTCCCTGGTCCTGCGGATAGAACGGATGAAAGTTTGGTCCGATGAGAACGTCTGCGTCCGGTCCCGTGTGATAAGCGCGCCACGCAATTTTTCCATCCGTCGTGTTCAGCGCCGTGAGCCAGCCACGGACTCCAAACTCCCCACCGCTGTTGCCGACAAGCACTTTCCCTTTGACGACGAGCGGCGCCATCGTCATCGACTCGCCGAGATTGATATCGCCGACCTTTGTTTTCCAGATCTCTTTGCCCGTCGTCGCATCGAGCGAGATCGTGTGGTTGTCGAGGGTGTTGAAGAAGATGCGGTTTTCCGAATAGACCACACCGCGATTGACGACGTCGCAGCATGCAACGCCCTGGGCCGAAGAAGACGGATTCGACTCGTATTTCCATTTTACTGGCCCGCCCGGCTGCGTCAGGTCGAGGGCGTACACGATGTTTGGGTACGGCGTGATGATGTACATCGTGTTGTTGACGATGATCGGAGCGGCTTCGTGGCCACGCACCACGCCGGTCGAAAAGGACCACGCGAGCTTCAAATTGGCGACGTTGGAAGTGTTGATATCTTCGAGACCGCTAAAACGCGTGCTGGAATAGTTTTTGGCGGGCATCGTCCACTGACCGTCTTCGGGTTCGGCGACGACAACCGCCCCGGTCGGCGCTGTCAGCACGCGATTTTGCGAGACGGGTTGTGGTTGGGAATCGTTTCTGGTGCATGCAGCGACTAGAAAAGTCGCGCAGGCGATGATTGCCACTCGTCGAAAAACAAATGGAAGATTCGGTTTCACTTACCCGCCCCTGGTTCGTTCGCTCTCTGGAAAGCAAAGATCTTCATACAAAAGCTGTGCACTTCGTTTTAATGTTGGGCCATGCGCGGAGAGTGTGGGTATTATCGTTGCTTAACGGACCTGCGCTTCAAACAAAGCAGAATTTTTCAGTGAGAAACAGAACAGCATCAACCACGCGGTGTATGAGAAGACGACAAGGCTGCACCTTTGTTTGGTGCTGCGTGATGCTCTTTGCCGCAAGCCTCGTCGCGCAACAGCCACTCGCTAAAATTTCCGGTGTCGTTTCTGATTCAAGCGGCGCTGCTATTCAAAGTGCGTCGGTCCAATTTGAATCGAACGGCGATACGATCCGCACGGCGACAGACATCGAGGGAAATTTTACCGTCTTAAGTCCGGCACCGTACGGAACTCTCTCGATCAGTTCGCCCGGCTTCAACACCGTTCGCGTCGAAGTATCAAACGCATCGAGTGCGCCGCTGCAAATACGTCTCGCTCCGGCAGGTGTGATCGAACGCATACTCGTAACTGCGAATGACGAACGCATCCCCGCGACGCCGGCGAGCCAGTTTGCGATCATGCAACGCGAGATCGAAACTGCAGGGGCGTTGACCCTCGACGATGTATTGAGACAGGTGCCCGGCTTTTCGCTCTTTCGTCGTTCCGGCGGCCTGACCGCAAATCCAACTTCGCAGGGCGTTTCACTCCGAGGAGTCGGCGCGAACGGTGCGAGCCGCGCACTCGTGTTGCTGGATGGCGTGCCTTTGAATAGCCCGTTCGGCGGCTGGGTCTATTGGAATCGCATTCCGCGTGTGAATGTTGAAAGCGTGCAGGTCTTCAACGGCGCGGCTTCGGATCTTTACGGCAGCGGCGCACTCGGCGGCGTCATTAATATAGGCACGAGGACGAATTCCGCGACGTTTCTCGACGCCGAAGTGTCCGCAGGCAATAAGGCCACCGCGGCGACTTCGTTCAGCGGCGGAAAGTTGTTCGGAAATTGGGGAGTGTTATTTGCCGGACAGGCATTGCGAACCGGCGGCTACATTCTTGTACCCGAACACCAGCGCGGCTTAGTCGATACTGCTGCCGGAACGGAAGACATAGCCGGCTCGATCACACTCACGCGAACGCTTGGCCCAAACGGACACGCCTTCGCGCGTTTCAGTTCTTTCGGCGAAAGCCGCCGCAACGGAACGCCTGTCCAACTCAACGACACGCGGATCTTTGCAATCGATACAGGCGCCGATTGGTCCAATTTGTCAGCGGGCGATATTTCCCTCCGGCTGTACGGCTCCGGTGAGACATTCAATCAGAACTTCTCCGCGGTGGCGCCGGATCGTAATTCCGAGTCGTTGACCAACCGCCAACGCAACCCATCACAGCAGGCCGGATTTGCTTTCCAAGGGCGACGGCCGTTTGGAGATCGGCAAACGATCTCCGCTGGCGTCGAGGGTCGTGATGTTCGCGGTCACAGTGCGGAAAGTACATTCAACAATGCCCGGATCACGGCTTTCGTGGATGCGGGCGGCCGGCAAAGATCGCTGGGACTGTTCGCGGCTGATTCGGTGCGTTTCGGATCGTGGTTTTTCACTGCGGGCGCGCGCTTCGATCGCTGGCTAAACAGTCGCGGCTTCTCCGATCGAATTCCCGTGACCGGCGTGCCGTCGTTAAATGATTTTCCGGATCGATCCGAAACAGCTTTCAGTCCCCGCTTCTCTTTGATCAAAAGATTCGAGCACGGCGTTTCAGTGAGCGCTTCGATGTACCGCGCGTTTCGCGCACCCACTCTCAATGAGCTTTATCGCAATTTCCGCGTCGGCAATGTGGTGACGAATGCAAATGCCGCGTTGCGTGCGGAGAGACTCACGGGCGGCGACGCGGGAATCGGCGTTCATGTTTTTGGCGAACGATTATTTGTGCGCGGCAACTTCTTCTGGAACGAGATCGACGAATCGGTCGCCAACGTCACGATCTTCACGACGCCGGCGCTCATCACACGTCAACGCCAAAATCTTGGCGCGATACGCGCGCGCGGCGTCGAGATTTCAGCCCTCGCGAAGTTCAACAGACACTGGGAAGTTTCAGCCGAGTATTTGTTAACCGACAGCACCGTGTTGCGATTTCCGGCGAATCGAAGTCTGGAAGGACTCTTTGTACCGCAGGTGCCGCGTAATCAATTCAACTTTCAACTCAGTTACGCAAACGCCAGGTGGACCGCAGGCGTCCAGGGCCGTTTCACCGGCGAGCAATTTGACGACGATCAAAACACCCTCCCACTCGAGAAGTTCTTTACTCTCGACGCAGAAGTGTCCCGCTCAGTTTCTGAAAGACTAAGCTTATTCATAGCCTTTCAGAACCTGACGGCAAGTGGTTATCAACTCAGCAGCACACCGGTCTTTACCGTTGGCCCACCGACTCTGGTGCGACTCGGCGCCCGCATCTCGTTGCGATAAATCTCACTTGGCTTTGTGACCCGAGCCCGGTTCGGCCTTCCTGCCATGCTGCTCGGCGAGCACGCCCGAAGGCGTTACTGAAGCCACCGTGGACATCACCTTATTCTTGAGACCGCTGACACGGTGACATGGATTACATGATCATCCTGTAAATCATGTTAATCCTGTAATCTTGTAAAAATGACCTTGGTTGCCTTTGCGGAAAAGTCATTTCACAGGATTACATGATTTTCAGGATTAACATGATTTTTACCCACGAGACGGCTTCAACAGTGCCTTCAGGGAGAGGGCGTTTTTGACCGCTTCACCGCCCGGATCGTTGTTGAAGTAGATATACATCTCCGACAACTGGCGGCGCCGGGCTTTGATCCAATCCGCCCACGCGCGGAGATCGTCTTCCGAATACGAGCCCCAAATATTTCGCGCTCGTTGGACCATGAAAACGAATGTAGGAGAAGTCAGCCGTGATCTCCCTCGGCACTTTCATGTCCGCGAAGTCGTGAACGCAAAATGCCGCATTGTGCCGGCGCAGTAGTTCGAAGACGGGCGTCACCAGCCAGCTCTCGTCGCGAAACTCGAAAACGTATTTGTGCCTGGCGGGCAGGTCGTCGAGAAACGCAGACAATCTTTCGAGATTCAACTTCCAGCGTGGCGGAAGTTGAAAGAGGATAGGCCCGAGTTTTTTCTCCAGTCGCTCAGCCAGGAGAAAAAACTTCGCCGAAGAGATCTTTGGATCCTTCAACTTCTTCATGTGTGTGATGAAACGGCTTCCCTTCACCGCGAAGCAGAAGTTTCGGGGCGACGACTCTCTCCAGTTATCGAAGGTGTTCGCGGTGGGAAGCCGGTAGAAGCTGTTGTTGATCTCGACGGTATCGAAGTGGCGTGCGTAGAACTCAAACATCTCTCCGCCGGACGTCCCGGGCGGATAAAACACACCCAGCCAGTGCTTGTAATGCCAACCTGAAGTGCCGATGAAGATCTTCACTTCACCAACCGGGCGCAACTCACATGCCGGTTGAATTTGGGCCATACCCTAAAATTGTTGGCCGCGACGGGTGTAAGCAAACAATTCGCTGAGCCCGCCGGAAGTGCTTGAAATTCATTCCCCTATTCTTACGATCAGTGTAATCTGTGGCCCATGCGATTGACCTCCCTCCCACGCATCCTGCTGGTCTGCGCGCTCCTTATCCTTCAGGCGGAGAATGTTTTGGCTTGCTCTTGCGGCCCTAGACCGCCCGTCCTCGACGCCTACGAACTATCCGAAGTCGTAATGATCGCGAAAGTGGTGTCGCTGGAAAAAGTTGACAAAGAGAAGGAGCCTCACGACACTCACGTCGACGGCGTTCGATCGGCGACTCTCCTCGTCGAAAAAGTCTACAAGGGTAATGTCCGCGTCCACGACGAACTGGTATTTGCACAAGGAGGAGGCGGCGATTGTATCTGGACCTTTGACGACGAAATCGTCGGCCGCCAGCTACTGCTTTATGTGCATACACCGAAACAACGGAATGAGCCCTGGATTGCCTTTGGCTGCGGAAGATCGCGACCGCTGGACTCGGCCACTGAAGATCTGCTTTATCTCGATCACATGAACAGAGTGCGCGGCAAGACACGCGTCTCCGGAACTATCGCCAAGTGGGAGTATCCGGACTTTGACGTAGCGAACCGCAACATTCGCATCGTGGGTGAGAAAAAAACATACGAGAGAAAAACGGATGCGAACGGAGTTTTCGAACTCTACGATCTACCTCCCGGCAAGTATGTACTCGAGCCCGACATCCCAAAGGGCTGGCAACTCAGCCGGTTCTCTTTTCGCGCAGTCGCTGTCTCTCGCGACGCGAGTTCAGGCCAAGGGTTGCAATTCACGCTCGCCGCCGGGAGGCACGTGAGCATCGAGTTGTCGTTCGAACCTAATAACGCAGTCGATGGTACCGTTGTTGGCCCAGCCGGAAATCCAATGCAGGGCGTTTGCCTCTTTTTGTTAAAGCCCGACCGGCTTGACAAAGCGGACGAAGGAAAATGCACTGATGAAAATGGGCGCTTCCGTATTGAGACAGTGGCGCCGGGTAGTTATTTTCTGGTTGCCAATCCCTTCGGGATGAGCAGCGAACAACCGTTTCCGAGGTTGTTTTATCCCGGTGTTACGGAACGTGAAAAGGCAGTGCTCATCGAGGTCGGGCCGGGCGAAGTCGTGAAAGGACTCAACCTCGTCATCTCGAAACTGGCGGAGACGGTGAAGATCTCCGGTGTTCTCTATTTCGCAAACGATAAACCCGTGGTCGACGAAATCGTGCAGTTTGAAGCGATGCCGCAGGACGGCGTGAATGGTGATGTAGATACGTTAACCGACTCCGAGGGACGATTCACACTCGAACTTCTCAAAGGAGTAAAGGGAGTGATCTATGGAGCATTCACTGCCGACGTTAACGAGTATGAAAACTGCCCCAGGCTCGACGCTTTGATCAAAGAGACTGGAAAAGAGACTGCCGAGCTTAGAACTCCGGTGATCAAGATCGCCGCCGAACAGGATGCCGGCAATCTACTTCTCAAGTTCCCTTTCCCACGTTGTAAGCGCAGGTAATAAAAGTGATTGGCCCATGCGATTTCGTGTCTTATTGATTTGCGCAACACTCGCACTCGCATATGGCGACGCATTCGCAGCCTACTGCTCCTGCGGTCCTGCCGCGGACGTGCTCACGTCCTACGAGAAAGCATCAGGCGTACTACCGGAAAAGAGCCTGCTCAAATCAAAACGCCCGCCATAAAGATCGAAGGGGAACACAGCACGCGAAACCTGGCGCTGAAATTCCCCTTTCCCGAAATGCAAACTAAGAGGCTAGCCAAAAAAGCCAAAAATCACATGGTCATTTTTCTCTCACCGTTTGTGACTGATTTTGCGATGTAGCATTTCTTTCACCGTTTGTGACTTTTGTGCCTTTTCGTGGCTGTAGCTCAGTTTCGCGATGTCCGGGATGGTCCAATATGCTTCTCGAACCATTCGAGATTCGACTTCATCGCGGCGAGCTGCATCTTCGGCTCCGTCGGTCCATGCGGCTGACGCGGCAGCACGAGCATACGCGTCGGTACGCCCTTAACCTTCAAGGCATTGTAAAACTCGTAACCCTGCGAAATCGGAACGCGAACGTCCGCTTCGCCGTGCTGGATCATGGTCGGCGTGGACACGTTCTTCACGTTGAATATCGGCGAGTGCTTCTGGTAAACGTCCATCACTTCCCAGAACTGACCGCCGAAATAGTCGGGCACAAACGATGGAATGTCCGCCGTACCGTTGAAGCTCATCAGGTTTGTCACCGGCGCGCCCGCTGAAGCCACTTTGAAACGCGCCGTTTGCGTGACGATCCACGACGTCATAAACCCGCCGTAACTCCAACCCATCACACCAAGACGTTCCGGATCGGCGACACCCATTTCGATCACGCGGTCAACACCCGTCATCAGGTCCTGATAATCGCCGAAGCCCCAATCGCGAGTATTGGCGCGGCGGAATTCAGCGCCGTAACCACTCGAGCCGCGCGGATTCGGACGTAGGATCGCATAACCACGCGCGGCAAAAGTCGCGAGCGGATAAACACCACGACCGCCGATGAACGATTGCTGAAACACACCCGCTGGTCCACCGTGAATGTTGAGGATCAGTGGCACGCGCTGTCCTGTTTGATAGCCGGCCGGATACGTCAGCAGTCCCTCAATCTGTTTGCCGTCCTTCGACTTCCAGGTGATGACTTCGGTCCGAGCAACAGCGGGCATTTTCAAGTCTGTATTTACCTTCGTGATTTGCACCGGAGTAAAGTCTGACGCCGACGCGATATAAACGTCGCCAGGCGTGTCGGCAGTTTGTCGTACGAAACTAAACGTCGTGCCTGAGTGGTTGAGGCTGATTGCGCTGAGTACGGCAGGAGTAGTTTTGATCTCTTCAATGCGGTTTGCCGCAACGTCAAGCGAGTAGACTTGTGTTCCGGTTCCTTTCGCTTCACTGAAGTAGATACGCTTGCCGTCCGCGGACCAGCCGGCGATCGACGGCTGCCCGTCATACGAAGCAGCGAGATTCTTTGGCTGTACGCCGGCGGCTGAATAGATCTGGATCACGCCGGACTGCGCCCAGCGCGCAGGAACATCGCTCACGAGCACTGCGATCGAGTTTCCATCAGGCGAGTAAACAGGAGAACTTTCGGCGGCGGGTGTATTCGCGAGGACGCTGATCTTTCCGGTCGCGACGTCGACGATGGAAATGTCAGAGCTGGGCCAATCATTCGCCACCGGCGATTTGACATGCGCGAACGCGATCCGAGATCCGTCGGTGGACCAGTCAAAAGCGTCGACGCTGTAATTAGCGGTGGTCAGCTTGCGTGGTTCGCGTTTGCCGTTCGCATCCTTCTGGATCGGAAGCACAAAAAGACGCGCCATCTTGATATTTTCATCGACCCAGCGAAAATCATTCTTGCCTTTATCGTTCTTCTCTTCCTCTTCTGATTTCACGTCGGTCATGGTGTAAGCGATTGAGCGGCCGTCCGGCGCCCAATCGAAGTTACTCACACTGCTCTTGCCGTCAGTCAGCGGCTCGGCCTCGCCGCCGTTCAGATTCAACAGGTAAAGCTGGTTGCGGTTGTCCTTCCGATTTGAGGTGAACGCGATCCAGTTTCCGTCCGGCGACCATCTCGGATTGGTGGACGACTTGTCGCCAAAAGTGAGCTGCACGTTCTGTTTGGTTGCGAGATTCGCCATCCAAATCTGAGTCAGAAATTCGCTCTTGTCAGCCGTCATCACCGCTTCGTTCACGGTATAAACCATTCGCTTGCCGTCCGGAGAAACTCTCGGTGTGCCGACCGCTTTGAGTTTCAGGTGCATCTCCGGATCCCACGTTTGTGCGGTGGCGGCGGACACAGACAGGACGAAAAGTATTAGAGCTGTGGCGAGTGATTTCATGATCGTTTCTCCTGAAGATGTTTTGGTGAACTGCTTAAGGTGCGGCGATTCGGATCGGAGCAACGTTACTGGTCTGGCCGCGCAGCGTTAGCTTAACTCTCAACTCATGCGCATTGCCAATGTTCTCGGGCAACTTCACCACAACCTGCGAAAGACCGTCGACTGCCGGCAAGAGCCCGACGAATTCCACCGGCAGGGAAAACGTATTGCCAAACTCATCCACCGCGCTCGCCGTGACCGCCGAGGAATTCTCGCCCGCAACCAGGTCCAGGTTAAATGCGAACAAGGACACTCGCGTGCGCAAGTCAGGTCCGAAGAAGGTCCGGTTCAACGCAAACGGATCGCGCAACCACAGCACAGTGTCGATTGCTGCTGCTCTTTGAGAACCGTCTTCAACGAACAACGCCGGCGGCAGATCGTCATTAACAATCATTCCGGAGCCCTGCGCGTCGAGGATAGTCGCTTCAGTTGCATTCGTAAGGTTTACGAAAAAAGGCTCGCTTGCTTCGACGATCGGATCGCCGTTAACCGTTACGGTAATAAAGCGGCTTGTTACGCCGGGATTGAACGTCAGCGTTCCTGAAGTTGACACGTAATCGGCGGGCGCCTGCGCGACGCCGTCGGCAGTTGCAAACTGGACCGTCACGGTCCGGCTGCTTGGGTTCGACAGATTTGCTGTGAAGAAGAACGTCTTTGTTCCGGTCTTGCCTTCGGTGAGCGCGACGTCAGTGATGGAGATACTCGGAACCGGATCATCGTTCACGATCGTCCCGATACCGCTGCCGCGTGCGATCGTGACATTCGTCGGGTTACCGATGCTCATCGTGAATATCTCATCGTCTTCAAAACTCGTATCGCCAAAAATCTCCGCCGAAACTTTCTGCGTCGTTTGACCGGCCTCGATCAGCGTGATCGTGAAAGCGGCGGTGAAGTCGCTGAACGATGCTGTGCCGGCGGTTGGATTTACCGTAAAGAACACGTCTTTCCCACTCTCACGAGATAATGTCAACGTAAACTCCGCGAATTTTGAGTCGCTATTACCTTCGACGATCGTTACGTCGTTGATCGAGATCGTAGGTGGCGCATCGTTGTCGTTGATCGACACAAGAACAGTGCTCAGGCTTCCCGCGTTGTCACCCGTAGCATTGAAATCGCTCAGGACCAATAGAAACGCTTCGCTGTCCTCGTCAATCAGATCGTCGACGATCGGAACGAGAATCGTCTTCTCCGTCTCGCCCGCCGCAAACGTGAGTGAGCCGGAAGTGGTCGTGAAATCGGCGGGCGTTTTGGCCCTGCCTCCTATAGTCGTGTACTGAACGGTCATGGCATCGCTTGTGTTGCCGGAACGCGTGACGGAGACGCTCGTGCTACCGGCAGCTTCCTCGGCGGGCCATAAAGAAACGTCGAACTTCACCCGACCATTCAAGGCCGTGCTGAAGATGTTGGTTGAATTCGCGTTGATCGGCACGATGCTGAGCGAACTGCTCTCAAACAATACGAAGCGGCTGTCGTGACTAATCACCGGGTAAGAGGCGCCGCGATCGGCGGCGACCTGACCGGAGCCGTCAGTGGACACGAGTGTCGTCGTTGCTGCGTTGACGTCACGAACAAAAACGTCGCCGCTGGAGTTTGTGTCGGGGGTAGCGCTGAACTCGCCGCCAAAACCGATGAACGCGACGAAGCGTCCATCGGAACTCATCACGGATCCCAGCGCCGCGCTCTGCGCGGTCGTTGCGCCGCTCGTAGTCACGCTAATCAACGTTGTCGTGTTTGTTTGCAGGTCGCGGCGATAGACGTCGATATTGTTGTTCGTATCATTCGCGACGTAAGTTTTGGCATCGCTTTGAAAGATCACGTAACGTCCATCGTCGCTGGCTACGGGAAAGAATTGTGAGTTGCCGTGAATGTTGCTGCCGGTGTTGGTTGTGGTAACACTCACCAGACGCTTCTCGTTTGTATTCAGATCGCCGACGTAGAGATCGAGGCCGCTGTTGGTATCGTTGGGCGTCAAGTTGGTAGCGGTGCTCTGGAAGAACACAAATCGTCCGTTGCCGCTGATGACGGGCGTGGTCGATCCGCCGTTTGCGGTAGTGGTCAACAAAGGGTCGCCACTGACTAACTTCGTGATTCCAACATCCAGGTTGCGCACAAAGACGTCCGGCGAGTTACCGTTTGCATCAGGGCTACCAACAAGGTTTGTAGCGCGGCTTTCAAAGACCAGATGTTTGCCATCCCTGCTGAAGACGGCCCGCGGCGCCTTGTCTTTTGGAAGATTGGGCATGAACGACGCATCGTTGCCGGGCGAGTTGCAGGGTATATCGCAACTGATCATGCGAGTGTGATCGATCAGAAAATCCCGTATGAAGATATCGACCGTATTGTTGTTGTCGATGGTAACGATGTTTGAGGCGAAGCTCGAATAGGCAACGTACTGTCCGTTTGGACTTATTACCGGATTCACTGAACTGCCATTCGCGCTTCCGTTGCCGGCGCTGTTCAGACTGAGGAGTTTGGTGGTTCCGGTTTGCAGGTCACGCACAAACACGTCGGTGCTGTTGTTAGTATCGTTCGCGGCGAGATCGTTGGCGTCGCTCTCGAATGCTACATAACGTCCGTCTTCGCTGATGGTCGGTTTTTGTGAAGTACCGTTGGCGGTGGCATTGCCCGCGAGATTAATGCTGACGAGTGTCGTGGTGCCGTTTTGCAGATCGCGCACGAAGACGTCGCGCCGGCCGTTGAAGTCGTTTTGGACCAGGTTGAAGGCAAAACTGTGAAAAGCAACAAACCTGCCGTTCGCGCTTACGACCGGATCTTCCGAGAGACCCGCTGCGCTGATCGCATCGCCGTCGGCAACCGTGACCAGGTTTGGCCTTTGCGCGAGGGCGCTCGATGCGATCAGGAAAAGAAACAGACTGAGAAACAGTGGGAGAAAACGGGGGTGGGGGTAGTGGTTCATAATTCAGTGGGGCATTATCCACTAGTTTGTTGGCCGGATTCAATGAAACCGGTGTAATCTGCAAGACCGTGGACCTGATCCCGCTAGCTGCGATTGAAGACGCGCGACGTGTAATTGCCGGTTCGGCGATTCGCACGCCCCTCCTTCGTCTGAATGTGCCTGATACTCAGATATACCTAAAACTCGAGAATCTCCAGCCTATCGGTTCATTCAAGATTCGCGGCGCGGCGAACGCAATCGCACGTCTGCCCCGGGAAAAGCTGGAGCGTGGGGTTGTTACGGCGTCAGCGGGGAATATGGCCCAGGGCGTTGCGTGGTGTGCGCGCGATCTCGGAATTCCCTGCACCGTGATCGCTCCTGCTACCGCGCCCCAAACGAAAATCGATGCGATAGAGCGGCTTGGCGGACGTGTAATCAAGGTGTCGTTTGACGAGTGGTGGCGAGCCTTTGAGGAACGTTCGTTCGCGGGTGTCGAGGGAACGTTTATTCACGCCTTTGACGATCCTGATGTGATGGCCGGCAATGGGACCATCGCCCTCGAGATCCTCGAAGATCTTCCGGATGTCGATGCCGTCGTGATTCCCTGGGGTGGTGGTGGACTGACATGCGGCATCGCGTCTGCAATGCGCCAGCTTCGACCTGGGTGCAGGATCTTCACGGCAGAAGTCGCGACTGCCGCGCCGTTCGCGGCTTCGATCGCAGCGGGATCTCCAGCTTCGATCGACTATCAACCCTCCTGGGTCGACGGAATTGGCGCCAAAGCAGTCTTCCCGCAAATGTTCGAACGCGCGCGAGATCTGATCGACGGCACGCTCGTCGCGGATCTGCCATCGGTCGCCAGTGCCCTCCGCCTCCTGCTCACCCAAAACCACATTCTCGCCGAAGGCGCCGGCGCCTGCCCCGTTGCCTGCGCATTATCCGGCCATGCCGGCGACGGCAAGATTGCGTGCATCGTCTCAGGCGGAAACATCGACGCCACCAAACTGGACCAGATCATTAAGACATAATGCTCAACTTTCATGATCATCTTGTAAATCATGTTAATCATGTAATCCTGTAAAAATGACCTTCGTTGCCTTTGCGGGAAAGTCATATTCACAGGATTACATGATTATCAGGATTAACATGATTTTTTTATCAGCCTTGACGGCATCATCGCTGTCCCATATCGTAGCCGCTCAAACGCCCGGATCGCAGTCTCTTTGGAGGTCCCCCTGCTGCAACGCATCTCCCGAATCGCGCTTCTCGCTGCCTGTCTCACCGGCTCAGTTACAGTGATTCATGCCCAGAGCCCGCCCACAACTCTGATTAGCGTCAACCGTTTCGGAAACGGCAGCGGCAACCAGGCGTCGTTGAATAATGAGCTCAGCATCAGCGCCAACGGCAGGTTCGTCGCCTTCGTCAGCGATTCCTCAAACATCGTCGCCAACGATACGAACAACAGGACCGACGTCTTCGTTCGCGATCGGCAAATGGGACAAACGATTCTCGTCAGCATGAATGCGGCCGGAACGGGTTCAGGCGATCAATCCTCACGCGCACCGACAATCACCCCCGATGGACGTTTTGTTGTTTTCATAAGTGCGTCGAATAATCTCGTTAACGACGATGCGGCCCTTCTCATCCACGAAGATGTATACATTCGCGATTTGCAATCGGGGACCACGCGTCTCGTCAGCAGAAACGCCACGGGTATCGCGCGCGGCAATGCTAGTGCAGGTTTATTCGATCCACTTGGAGTCAGCGACGACGGCCGCTTTGTCGTCTTCACGAGTATCGCTACAGATCTGACAACAACGCCCGACAACAACAATCAACCCGACGTCTTCGTACGCGATCTGCAAACGAATACGACAAAGCTCGTCAGCATCAATCCAGGCGGCAGCGCGAGCGGCGATGGTGCTTCAAATGTCCCCGTCATCACACCCGACGGCCGCTTCGTTGCTTTTATGAGTAACGCGAAAGATCTGGTTGCTCTCAACGTCGGCTTTCGACGCCAGGTGTTCGTTCGCGATCTTCAAACCGGCACGACCAAACTCGTCACGCCAAACCGTTTTGGGAATGCCGGCGGCAATGGCGACGTCGATCCCGTGACTGATCGTAATCTCTCGATCTCGGCGAACGGTCGTTTCATCGCCTACGTCACCGATGCGTCAGACATGGTGGCCAACGACACGAATAATTCCCATGACATCTTCATCAGAGACACACAACTCGAAACGACCTCACTCGTCAGCGTCGATCGAGATGGTTTTCCGAGTCTCAGCGGATACTCGGGCCAATTCAGGATGACGCCGGATGGGCGCTTCGTAGTCTTCATCAGCGGTTCCGACAGTCTTGTAAATAACGATGTGAACCAGCAACTGGACGTCTTTGTGCGCGACCTGCAAACCAGTACGACTACATTAATCACCGTGAACCAGGTGGGGAGCGCCGCCGGCATTGGTACCGGCAATGGCCCTTTCATCTCGGAGTTTCTTAGGCCTTCGATAAGTGACGACGGCAGGTACGTGACCTTTATCAGCCCCGGCAGTCTGGCCAATATTCCTGATAACAATGGTGTCCTTGACGTGTTTGTACGCGACCGACAAACGTCCGTCACGACCCTCGCATCGCCGAATCACTCCGGTTCCAGTAGTTCAAACGGATTCTCCGGCGCGGCGAAATTGTCACGCGACGGCAGTGCCGTTTGCTACTTCACCGACGCGACGGATCTTGTCGGCTACGATTCGAACGGCCCCACCCAGGACATATTCCTGTTCCTGAATGTCCAACAGCCCGGCCAGGTGCGTTTTAAGTTTGCGGTAACCGAGGGAACGGAAAACGGGTCGGCAATAGTGACTGTAAGTAAAGTTGGACCAGCCGGTTCATCCGTCACAGTTGGCTACAGCACGATTGACGGCACGGCAACGAGCGGCGTCGACTACACACCAGCGGCAGGCACACTCGTGTTCGGACCAGCCGATACTGAAAAAACATTTGTCGTCTCCACCATTCACGACCCGTTCGATGAGGATGACGAAACGATCATGCTCAAGCTCTCGAGCGTCAACACACCTGTGCCGTTCGGCGAACCGTCACTTGCGGTCATTAAGATCGTCGACGACGATCCGACGCCGGCTTTGCGCATTTCGGACGTCGTTGTTCCGGAGGGTCCGTTCGGACAGTCCTCAGGGGCGATTTTCGATGTAAGTTTATCGATTGCGAGCGGGCGTCCGGTGTTTGTGACGTTAACGAGCCAATCAGGAACGGCGACCTCGGGTCAGGACTTCAATGGCGGTGCAGTAACGTTAACCTTCGCTCCCGGCGAAACATTGAAAAAGGTGCTTGTCTTTGTAAACGGCGATCATACGGTCGAAAACCATGAGAATTTCTTTATTAACCTGATCAATCCAGTAAACGCAGTGCTCGGCGATAATCAGGCGACGGGCACGATCGTCGAAGACGATGCTCTACTCCTGCTCACCGAAACCGATGCGCAGAGAGCGATCGCACTCGATAGCGTTACGTGGCTGTCTGGTCCGTTTTCAATCGTCAACGACGTCAACTTCAGCACCGATCACCGGACGCGTATATCGCTTTTCGGCGTTGGTTTTAATCTCAACGCGAGCGGCAACTCCGCGGGGCTGGTGACGGCGACGGCCGAAGACTCGCAGGGTAAAGTTCATCCGCTCACAGTGGAGTTTGTCGCCAACATTTCGGCCCACAACTGGATCACGCAGGTCGTAATCAAACTGAACGATCAGATCACCGTTACCGGAGATCTGAAAATCAAGCTCACCTACCTCGGCTCGACCAGCAACACAGTAGTGGTCGCGGTCAAACCTTAAGGTACCCTCCGGTCCCGGGTCCAATTAGATGATCCTGGTCCCGGCGGGACCAAATGTTTATAGCTCTCATAAATCATCGCTTGCGGACTCCAGAGGAGTCCCATGTTTTGACGCTCCACATTCCGCTCCGCTGGAGCGTATTCTTTTAATTTCAAAAGCTATAAACATTTGGCCGCGCTGCGGCCAGCCACGGGGTGCCGTATTCAGAGGCATTACCATAGTTGGCGACACTGCGAACCTTAAGGGTAGTGGGTCAGTTTGAATTGAGCGCCTCCTTGGAGTGCGGTGCCTTGGCACCGCTTTGGCCAAAGCGGCAGCAAGCTGCCGCACTCCAAGGAGGCGCTCAATTCAAACTGACCACTACGAACCTTAAGAGGGCCTTCGCGCAGTTCGAGAGGCTGCGCTACAATACCCGACGCTTCGTTAGCCCAGTACCTCCCCCGGATTGAGGCTTGGTGTGTTCCCCGCGCGTAAAAGAATTGGTCGCTACGAAATTTGCTCCCTACTTGGCGCGGGCGGCATGGGCGAGGTTTATCTCGCTAACGACACCAAACTCGATCGCAAAGTCGCACTGAAAATCCTGCCGGCTGAGATCGCCGGAATGAAGACCGACGACCGCGCCCGCCGATTTCTCCAGGAAGCCAAAGCCGCGTCGGCACTCAATCACCCAAACATTGTCACCATCTACGAAATCGACGAGATCGATTCGGAACAGTTTATTGCCACCGAGTTTATTGACGGCGAAACGCTGCGCGCGCGAATCAGAACAGCGCCGTTTACACCACGCGAAGCGCTCGACGTCGGCATACAAGTGGCCAGCGCACTCTGCGCCACACACGACGTCGGCATCGTGCATCGCGACATCAAGCCTGACAACATCATGCTGCGTCGCGACGGTATCGTTAAAGTGCTCGACTTCGGTCTCGCCAAACTAGGTCCTCGTGAACGGCAACCCATGACGACCGACTCACTCGCGCCCACGCAAAACATGATCAATACAGCCGCGGGCATGGTCCTGGGCACGGCCCAATACATGTCTCCGGAGCAGGCGCGGGGATTCAACGTCGATGCTCGCACGGACATCTGGAGCCTCGGTTGTGTGCTCTACGAAATGATCTCGGGACGGCAACCGTTTCCCGGTCCAACGCCGATCGACATCATGTCGGGAATTCTGCACAGCGAACCGGAATCGCTGTTGCCTCACCTGTCCGCCGGCCCACGCGATATGGACCGCGTCATTTCGCGGAGTCTGCGCAAGGATCGGGAAGAGCGTTACCAGACGGTGAAAGATCTGATGATCGATCTCAAGGATCTAAAGCTCGAGCTGGAAACGCAGTCGCACAGAGCTTTCGTGACTCGATCTTCAGCGGTAACTTTGACTGAAACCGTGCCGGAGAAGTCGATCGCCGTGCTGTATTTCGAAAACATGAATTCGGACAAGGACAGCGACTACTTCTGTGCCGGCATGACCGAAGACATCATCACCGACCTCTCGAAGCTCAAGAATTTGAAGGTAGTTTCTCGCACCGACGTACTTCCATTTCGTAACAAAGAAGTCAATATACGGCAGGTCGGCGAAGCGTTACGCGCGAACTACATCCTGGAAGGAAGCGTGCGAACGGCGGGTAACAAGATTCGTATCACGGCCCAACTCATCAGCGTGCGCGAAGGTTATCATCTTTGGGCCGAACGCTTCGATCGCATGATGGAAGACATCTTCGATCTGCAAAACGAAGTCTCGCAAAAGATCGTCGATGCGTTGAAAGTCTCCCTTACTGATTCTGAGCGGCAACTACTGACGCAAAAACCGACCGACGACCTGCGTGCCTACGACTTCTACATGCGTGGCCGCGAGCTGCTCTATTTAAAGGGACGCCGCAACACCGAGAGCGCGATCGAGATGTTTCAGAGTGCGGTCGCGATAGATCCGGCGTTCGCGTCGTCGTACGCCGGGCTGGCAGAGGCGTATTCGTGCATGTTCGAATGGTACGACGGCAACTCAACCTGGTTGAGCAAAGCGATTGACACGAATCAGAAAGCGCTCGCTCTCGAACCGAGATTACTTGACGCCCAGTTTGGCATCGCGATGGTCTATTTCCACCACCACCGGTTCTCCGAGTCGAAACGCAGTATCGAAGATATTCTCAGTGAAAACTCTGAGTTTTATCCGGGTTATCTAAGGCTGGGGATGATTGCGGAGTTGTCGAACGATCTTGAAGGCGCGTTGAAACATTACCGGCGTGCCGCGGAGTTAAAGCCCTACGACGAGGACGCCTGGGGATATCTCGCGGGAGTTTATCGCAACCTCGGGAAAGTCGAATTGGCCCAGGATGCGGAGCTGAAAGTTATCGAGATCACTTCGCGCAAACTCGAGGCAAGTCTCGACGATATCATCGTAATGAGCAGGCTTGCCGAGGCTTATGCAAGGTTTGGGAGCACGGAAGCGGCAAATGCGACGTTGAAAAGAGTCCTCGAACTTGAGCCAAATGATGGATTGGCTGTGTACAACTGCTCGTGCGCTTACGCGTTACTAGGTGAGAAGGCAGCTTCGTTGATTCTGCTGCGGCGCGCGTATGAGGTTGGATTTAAGACAGTCGCGCACTGGGCAAAGACTGACAGCGCGTTCGATTCGCTGCGCGGCGATGCGGAATTTCAGCAATTACTGTCCGAGTTGCTATGAAATTTAACAAAAATGGAGAACGCGTATGCCTAAATACGTAATTGAACGGGTAGTGCCAGGGGCCGGAAAACTCTCGCCCGCGGAGTTGAAAGCCATGTCGCAACGGTCCTGCAACGTGCTGAATCAACTGGGACCGCAGATCCAGTGGCTTCACAGCTATGTGACCGAGAACAAACTCTATTGCGTGTATATCGCGCCTAACGAAGAGATGGTCCAGGAGCATGCGCGCCTGGGAGGGTTCCCGGCAAATCATGTGACTCGCGTCAAGACGCTTATCGACCCGACTACTTCCGAGGACTAATGGGAAGCAGTAACACCGCGACACAACATACAAAACTCGATAAAAAGTTGCCATCATTCGCAGCAGTGACGGAGTGGCTAAACCGGCAGGGGACAACAGTGCAAACGAGAGGTCGCCCAACCCTCGTGCACTTCTGGTCCATCGGCTCCGAACCGGCAAAAACCAACCTTGCGCAAGTGGCCGCGTTGCGCGCGCAGCGTAAACGGGAAGGACTGCGCGTGATCGCAGTCCACACACCACAGTCCGAAGCGGAGAAAGATCCGCGCGCCGTCCGCGACGCAGTGACGCGGCTGAACCTGACGGAACCCTGTGCCCTCGATAACCAGCACAGGCTGACTAACACGCTGCTCGACAGCCGGGAAAATGTTCCGGCGTACTTTCTGTTTGATATCGACGGCAGTTTGCGCACTTTCGCCACCGGAGCAAATGGATTGGAGGCAATCGAGGATGAACTGGACCAGATGCTCGCCGGCCTCCGAACTCACAATCCCTTTTGCGCCGCATGTGAGTTGTTCCTCGATAAAGAGGCCATGTTCTGCGCCGATTGCGGCTCACCATTGAGTTTGCCTGGCGCGGCCACGCATCCGTACTACGAACATCACTTCAACTCTTCCCTTCCCACGGTGCGTCTTGCCAATCCCGATCCGTTGATCGGGCACGTAATAGAAGGCAAGTATGAACTGGTGGCAAAGCTGGGCCAGGGTGGCATGAGCGTCGTTTACCGCGCGCGACGAGTTCACATTGGCGACGATGTAGCGGTAAAGATCCTGACCGGCAAATTCGTGACGGACGACGCCGCGCTCGCGCGTTTTCGTAGAGAAGCGCGTGCAGCGGCGATGTTGCGCCATCAGAACGTCATCACGATTCACGACTTCGGCGAGACTGACGATAAACATGCGCCGGCGTTCATCGTGATGGAATTTGTTAAAGGCACGCCTTTGCGTGAGCTGCTGAATAGCGAGGATCATTTTTCGGTTGAACGCGGCGTCAGATTGATGCGGGGCATATGCGCGGGTGTCGGGGCGGCGCACCGGCAGGGTGTGGTCCATCGCGATCTGAAGCCTGAGAATATTCTCGTGGTGGCGCCTGATGATGATTTTGATTTGGAGAGCGTGCGAGTGGTCGATTTCGGACTCGCCAAGTTGCTGGCTGATGCGGGTGCGGCGCCCAGCGGATCAGTTGTCGGCACGCCTTTCTACATGTCGCCGGAACAATGCCTCGGCGAGTCGCTCGATGCGCGTTCGGATGTGTACAGTCTGGGTGCGATGTTTTACGAGATGCTATCCGGCAAGCGTCCGTTTGCGGCGGAAACTGTGTCGGGAGTCATCAACCGCCACTTGTCTGAGCCGCCCCCGCCTTTTGCGTCGTCACTCGGGATACCGCGACGAATCTCGGTAGGCATCATGCACGCCCTGGCGAAAGATCCCGACGATCGGCCACAAAATGCTACTGAGTTAGCACGCCAGATGCAGTTGGTTTAATAGCCACAAAGAAGCGAGAAGAGAAGCCATTTTCATTTTCCATTTGTCATTTATTCAGAAGCGACACGCGGAGCGTCCTGTCAATGACAAATGAAAAATGGAAAATGACAAATGGAAAATGCTTCTCTTCTCGCTTCTTTGCGGCTAATTATCTGACTTGATTCTTGTGTCAACCGCGATCCAGTTCACTTCCCAGGTCTTACCTCCGTCATCTGAAAACGCCTGTTCGAAGCGACACGTGTCCTGCCCCTGCTTCGTGATCACAAAACGAACGAGTATCGCGCGTCCGTTGTACGTCTCCTGGTTATAAAACTCCCCGCGGCCGTCTTTGAACTCGCCAATCGTCGGCGTTGCGAGGGTACCGTCGTTGATATTGGCAAAGTTAAGACTCCACTGACGCGACTGCGGATTATAAAGACGCAGGCTCAAGCCTTCGAACTGACCCGCTGGACCAGCCGCCTTCAGTTCAACCAGGTTCGCGCGCCCATTCCACACTTTTCGGACCACCGTCGTCCCCTCATACTCAACCCACGTCGTCGATCCGGTTAACGGTTTCAGCAAGCGGCGCAGATGCGTTTTCCAGGTGCCGATCTCAAAGTCGAAATCGTTCTGGCCATCTCTGGGGCTCGTTTGTGCAAAGGCCTGGAACGGCTGGAGCGCGAGTAACAAAACGACGAGAATCGTCAGGTGTTTCATCACCACAAATTAGTGTGATTGAAAAATGCGGTCAAGAAGTTACCTGGAGGTAACGGTGGAAACCCAATACGTTATCCTGCTTCGGCGCGGGCGTGGGACCGCGCCGAGAGCAGGACAACGCATCTGGGCAGCGCGAGGTGAATCCTTCTTTCAATCAGGCAGAGGACTTCTAGGGGAATCTTATGAATTCCCTGGTCATGGGTCTTGGACGCCCTTAGCAATTTGTACGTAATTAGCGTGAACGAAACTTTTCGCGGTAACTGGCGGGCGGCATTCCGGTCAACATCTTGAAAGTTCGGGCGAAATGACTCTGATCGAAGAACCCTGCGGCAAGAGCGATTTCGGTTATCGGAGTTAACGACTGGCAAAGCTGGTGACGCGCGAAATCCACACGCAGCTCTCTCACATACTCCCCGATAGTCTGCTTGTAGTGACGGCGAAACTCACGCGCCAAATGAGTCGGATGCACTCCGAGAGTGGAAGCCATCTCGGCGACGGTTAGGCGTTCCGTGAAGTGAGCCTGTAAAAGCTCCCTGGAACTCTCCAGCCAGATCGGAACGCCACAGTCCTTTTTCTTTGCGGCCCGCAGCGACTCGACAATCATTTCCAAAACCAAGCCCTCAATCGCGAGATCGGAAAGATCGTCAGGCTCGCAGAATTCCCGGTAGAGCTTCGTGGCAAGATAACTCAGCGTGCCGCCGTGAAAGTCGCGCCGCGACATCTGCTGCGTGCCCTCGTGAATGGAACAACCCTCGAGCAACTGCACGTTCAAACAACGCGAGTTCGTATGAAATAGATCCGAATGGGTCTCGCCCGGGGGGTGAAAAGTCAATATACCCGGTTCGTAAATGAGGTCCCGGTTGCGATAGGTTTCGGCAAACTGCCCCTGGAGAACAAAACAAAAGTACGGTACTCCGTGCGAATGAGCGGGCAGCCGGTGACCGGACGAATAGGCGGTTTCCGTGAGACTACAAGACGCAACAGTACGGCTTCGTGAGATCGCGCCGTAGAATTTGCCGGGCATGAACGCTGTCGTCATGGGCCTAGATTACTATATATATCGCGCTCGGATAACCCGGCCGGGAAAAACACACAGTTTTTTCTCAGGCATTTGTGATTTTTGTGCTGATTTACGGCTTATTGTGGCAAACCGACACGGCGGATCAGGTCGGCAAAGCGCGGATCGGACCGAAGCGGATCGAGCAGGGGAAATACCTTAAGGAATGCCATGTAGTTGGAACGCTCCTGGTACGCCTTCTCCAGCCAGGCAAACGCCTGATCCTTGTCGCCAAGACCGATGTAGACATTGACCAGCGACGCCGGAGTGACGTATCGCGTTTCGTTGAGCTTGAGCAACTCGTCGAGGATCTTATTAGCGTCAGCCCTGCGTCCCGCTAGACCATAAGCAAGTCCCAAAATGCCGAGCGCGCCGGGCACGCGGTCAGACAACTCAACCGCCTTCTCCGAAGCGGCGACGGCTTCTTCAAACTGGCCATTCGCGGCATACGTGTGACCGAGAATCCAGTACGCCTGGTAATGATTTGGATCCATTGCGATGACGCTGCGAAGTTGCTCGATCGCTTCATCGTAGCGGCGCGCGTTTTCCAACAGGAATCCCCGGTGCGCACTGATCGATAGTGAAAAAGGATCCAACTCCCGGGCGCGGTTTGACGACGCGATCGACTCTTCAATTCTTCCCTGGCACATCAGGTAACTCGCGTAAAAGTTATGAGCGTTTGCGTAGTTTTGATTGAGTTCGATGGCGCGTTTGAGATCCTGTTCGGCGGCGGGCCAGTCCCAGTTGTATTGTTTGACATACCCGAGCGCGCTGTGAGCTTCGGCGAGGGCGGGATCAAGTTGCAGCGCCTTCGTGGCCGCCTCCGCTGCGTGTCGCCTGGCTTCGAGTGGTGGAAGTGCGGCCGCCTGAACGGCGCCGAGTGCGTTGTAGCAGTCGGCGATTCCGACGTATGCCTGGGCAAAATTCGAGTCTTCTTTAATGGCGCTTTGGAAGAGTTCGATGGCTTTGTTCAGGTTCTTTTCGGTACGTTTGTTCCAGTAGAGATACCGGCCCTGGAGAAAGTCGTCGAAAGCTTTTGGTCGCACAGGATGTCGCGAACTCAGGCGCTCCTGCTCGGCGGGCGTCATCTTGATTTGAACTTCGCGGGCGATCGCCTGCGCAATCTCGCTCTGCAAATCCAAAACGTCTCGCATGCCGCGTTCGTAAGTTTGCACCCAGAGGTGTCGATCGGTAGGCGCATGGATCAGTTGCGCTCGAATAACGACGCGGTCGCCTGAACGTTGCACTGTGCCTTCGACCACCACGTCCACCTTTACTTCATTCGCGATCTCTCGCAGCGACTTTTTTGTGCCCTTGTAATGCATCGACGAGGTGCGGGAGATCACGTGCAATCCGCCGATCTTCGCGAGATCTCCGATAAGGGCGTCAGTCATGCCGTCGGCGAAGTATTCCTGCTCCGGATCGCCGGAGAGGTTCTCGAGCGGCAGCACCATGATCGACGAAGCGGCGGGCGGCTGTTCACGTTTTGTATAGAAAGCATAAACGAGGGCCGCGACAGTTAAAGGGACGAGGAGCAGGAGCGCGTACCGAAATATTTTTGTGCGATGGGTTAAGGGGCCGGAGCTTTGCAGGGGTGCTGACCCGATCGCGGAAGGCGCCGCCGAAGGATCACTCACTTCTTCCTTTGCGTCTTTGCGCCTTTGCGAGAGATCCTCCTCAACCGTCCTAACCTCAGCCACAAATCGATATCCTATCCCCGGAATCGTCGCTATGTACTGACTCTCCTGCCGGCTATCCCCCAGCGACTTTCTCAGCGTCGTGATGTTCTGGTTGAGATTGTTCTCCTCGACCATCGTCCCGGGCCAGACTTTTTCCAGCAGCTCATCCTTTTCCACAGTCCTGCCGGACGCTTCGACCAGCACAAGCAGCAGGTCAAACGCCTTTGGCGTCAGCCGAAGCGGCTCGCCATCCCGCGTCAAACGTCGCTTCAGGGGATCGAGACGAAACGGCCCGAACTCGTAAAAATGCTTGATTTGCTCAGACATTTGCGCTTTCAGAAACCCTTTCAGAAAAAATCAGCGGGTTTCTAAGTACATCGGGCCGGCTTCCGGTCTAGTTTGCGTACCGCGATGCGCAAGTAGGCTTTCACAAAGGTGGATGACAAAAGCGCGCTCATTCTAACGCTGGATATTTGGCTGTATCAATGCAGCGAGATCGACGGAAGGAAACGAAAATGAATAAACAAGTTCTAAAAAGTCTTCTTACCCTTGCAATTTTGATTTGCACCCAGGTAAGCGCCTGGGCGTCTCATAACCTCCCGGCAACACAGGAGGACGTCATTCTGCGATGGAACCGTGTGCTGATGGAGACGGTTCTCACTCCGGGACAACAACCTTCGACCATCATGCCCGTGCGCAGTTACGCGATGATGCACGCGGCGATGTTTGACGCCGTAAACTCCATCGACGGCAGTCACACACCTTATCTGATCGACGTTCCGGGTTCACCAAACGCCTCGATCGACGCCGCGGCGGCGCAGGCTGCTCATGATGTTTTAGTCGCCCTGTATCCGACCCGCATGGCAATTTTTGACGCTGAACTCGCCATGTCGCTTCAGGGTATTGAAGAGTATCGCGTGCAGCAAGGCATCAGGGTTGGTCAGCTCGTCGCCGAACGGATGCTGGCAGTTCGCGCAAACGACGGCTGGACGGTTACGCCACCCTCTTTCACGCTTCCGGCAACGCCGGGAAACTGGCAGCCGACCCCGCCGGGAAATGCTGCCGCAACTTTTACACATTACGGTTCAGTCATGCCTTTTGCCATTACTTCGGCCACCCAATTCGCTCCAGGTGCGCCGCCTGCACTGACGAGCCCGCAGTATGCGGCGAGTTTCAATGAGGTCAGGGAGATTGGCGCAGTTAACAGTTTGACCCGTACGGACGATCAGACACTCGTCGCGCGACTGTGGGCCAACGTCAACACGCCAACCAACTTTCTTCTGGTTTGGAACAATGTTGCGCGCACCGTCTCAGTCGAGCGCGGTTCTACAACTGTCGAAAAAGCTCGTTTGTTTGCATTGACAAACATCTCGCTTCACGATGCGTTGCAAACCACGTTTGCCAGCAAGTTCCAACACGGTTTGTGGCGGCCGGTCACGGCGATTCGTCGCGCTGACGAAGACGGCAATGACGGCACGACGGCGGATCCTTCGTGGTCGTCGTTGATTCCCGCTCCGCCGTATCCGAGTTACGCGGGAAACATGGCTGCCATCGGCACTTCGCAAGCAACGATACTCGCGCTCTTTTTTGGTCGCGACGATATCGGGTTTCAACACACCTGGGCCGGCGCGGGCGGTGCGACGCGCTCGTATGCAGGCTTCAACGCGATGGCGAATGAACAGGAACGCGCGCGTGTTTACGGCGGCATTCACTTCACGTTCGATAACGTTGCCGGTCAGTCTGTGGGACGTGGTGTGGCAAACTACGTCTTCACAAACATCATGCGCCCGCGGCAGTGCGTGCGGTAGTTCAATACGTTTGGAGTGCGGCGGCTTGACGCCGCTATGGTCTTGATCTCGATTCAGGACAAAATAGCGGCGTCAAGCCGCCGCACTCCATGATAATCTTGAACCTCACGTCAATCCTGTCATGTCAAAATCGAGAATCCTTTTAACACTCGTTTTAGTTTTCACGTTTGGATGTGAACGAAACGAACAGCCTCTAACCATCCGCTCCACGGTATCGCCCGCCACCGGCGACAGTCGTGAACCCGAATTAAGCACAACTCCCGATGGTCAGATCGTTCTTAGCTGGGTAGAAAAGCTGGACAACAAAAGACACGCGTTGCGAATGGCCCTCCGCAATGAAGACGGCTGGAGCCAGGCGCGGACCGTCGCGGAGGGTGACAACTGGTTTATAAACTGGGCGGATTTTCCATCCGTTATCGGTCTGCAAAACGGCGCGCTTGCCGCGCACTGGCTCGTCAAAAGCGGCTCCGCAACGTACGCCTACGACGTGAATATCGCCCTCTCCGTTGACGGTGGTGAGACGTGGACCAGACCGGTGGTTCCGCATCTCGACAACACGCAAACGGAGCACGGTTTTGTTTCGCTCGTTCCAATGCGTGACGGGCGCGTCGGCGCGATCTGGCTCGACGGGCGAAATATGAAGGACATGAAAGACGATCACGGCGAGGATAAGCCGCTTCCCGTCAGCATGGCCTTGCGTTATGCCACGATCGACACTGATGGAAAGATCTCTGATGAAGCTCAACTCGACGAGCGAGTGTGCGAGTGTTGCCAGACTTCCGCGGCGGTTTCGAGTGACGGGATCGTCGCCGTTTATCGCGATCGGTCGCAAAAGGAAGTGCGCGACGTCTACACGGTGCGTCAGACAAAGGGGACGTGGACAACGCCGCAGCCGGTCTATGGCGATAACTGGGAGATCAATGGTTGTCCTGTGAATGGTCCATCCGTGGCTGCGGCGGGCCGGAACGTTGTCGTCGGCTGGTATACCGGTGTTGGTAGTAAGCCAAGCGTGAAGCTGGCGTTCTCCAGTGACGCAGGCGCGACCTTTGGCAATCCGATCGCGGTCGACGATGGTGAGACGCAGGGACGCGTAGATGTTTTAGTGCTTCCTGACAACTCGGCGCTCGTGTGTTGGTTATCGGGAAATGCCGATGGTGGAGCGATCAAGGTGCGTCGCGTTCGAGCGGATGGGACGGTTGGACCATCCTCGGTTATTGCGCAAACGGACATCTCGCGATCGAGTGGCTTTCCCCGCATGGCGTTACAAGGCAACGAAATTCACTTCGCCTGGACCGAGTTCGGCACCCCCGCGAAAGTCCGCACCGCCGTGGCCGAAGTAAGTCGCTTGTAATAAATGAGTGGGTAGAATCCTGTTAATCATGAAAATCCTGTAATCCTGTCTAATGACCTTCCAGCAAGCACCTCCAACACTCGGAAATCAATACGGAGATGATCGCGTGCTCCGATCGCACCTGGCGCGCGTTTTTCCCGCCGAGATATTGAACGAGATTGAGGCGTCGCTGTTTGAGATGGGCCGTCTTGCGGGATCCGATTTATATCAGTTGCAGCTCGCCGACCGCTTGAATGAACCCAAACTAACCCAATGGGACGCATGGGGAAATCGTGTCGATAAGATTGAGTTGACCCCTCTCTGGCAACTCGCCGAACGCATCGCGGTCGAGCACGGAGTAGTGGCAACGGCGTACGAACGCAAACACGGCAGTCTCTCGAGAGTCCATCAGTGTGCGCTTGCATACCTCTTTACGCCTTCAACCGACATCTATAGTTGCCCGCTCGCGATGACGGACGGCGCCGCACGCACTCTGCTCGCGTCGGGCAACCGGAAGTTGATCGAACGTGCTGTGCCTCACTTGCTCACTCGCGAACCGTCAGAGTTTTGGACCGCCGGTCAATGGATGACGGAACTCACCGGAGGTTCGGATGTAGGTTTGTCTGAAACGATCGCGAAACAGGATTCGGATACAGGTGAGTTTCGACTATACGGACGCAAGTGGTTTACATCCGCGATTGCATCGCAGATCGCACTGACGCTCGCGCGCCCCGAAGGTAATCCGCCGGGCGGACGCGGTCTCGCGCTTTTTTACATCGAGACGCGAGATGAGCAAGGGCGCCCGCGGAACATCGAAATCAATCGACTCAAAGACAAACTCGGCACGCGCAAGGTCCCAACCGCTGAGTTAACTCTCAACGGAACGCCGGCCCAACTCGTGATGGGACCAACGGACGGCGTCCGCAACATCACGCCGCTTCTGAACGTCACGCGTTTATGGAATGGGATCAGCGCTGTGTCACTCATGCGGCGTGGGCTCGCCCTCGCGTTTGACTATGCCCGCAAGCGTGTCGCTTTTGGATCGCCACTCTCTGAGAAGCCGTTGCACATGGATACCCTCATGGGATTGCAAGCCGAAGCAGAAGCTGCGTTTCATCTCGCGTTTTATGTCGCGGAGTTAACCGGCCGGAGTGAAGCCGGCGAGCTGGATGAACAAGACGCATGGCTGTTGCGTCTGCTCACGCCGATCATGAAATTGACCACGGCCAGGCAAGCGGTGACGGTCGCCAGTGAAGTGATCGAGTCGTTTGGCGGCGCCGGTTTTGTTGAAGACACAGGGTTGCCGGTTCTGCTGCGTGACAGTCAGGTACTTCCGATATGGGAAGGAACGACGAACGTACTTTCACTCGACACGCTGCGCGCTATTGGTCCAAATAGATCGATTGCGCCACTCGTAACCATGACCACGCGCATGTTGGAGTCGCTTCACGATCCGAAACTGTTGGACCTCGGACGGGGCGTCCTCGCTGCATTGAATCACGCCGAGAGCTGGTTAAGAGAAGCCGACCTGGAAGCCGGAGCGAGGCGATTTGCGTTGACGCTGGGTCGCACGATGGAGCTGGCGCTGCTGGTTCAACATGCGCAGTGGTCACAGGACAACGAACAGGATGGACAAGCTACGGCGTCGGCGCGCCGTTTTGTGAGGGAAGGGTTTGACATGATTTCAGGATTTTCATGATTAACAAGAATCATGTTATTCCTGAAGTCACTTCAATAATGGACCTGCGAGAGCGAATGAAACGTTTCCTTAAGTGCCGGATATAAATTCTGATACTGCCGGTGCATTGCTTGATAACGTTTGACATCCTCCAGATCGGGCGACACGCGCTCGCTAACCTGAATCGTCTGCGCACACGCCGTATCCACATCACTCCAAATTCCTGCACCCACACCTGCCAGCAACGCAGCTCCAAACGCCGCGCCTTCAGTAGTGTTAACCGTAACGAGTTCCGCGCCGAGTGTGTCGGCAAGAATCTGTCGCCACAGTAAACTCTTCGCGCCACCGCCGGACACACGAATCTCTTCGACTGGACCAAGTCCAACACCTTGCATGAGATTGAAGATGTCTTTCAGACCAAACGCGACTCCCTCGAGAACCGATCGAATCAAATGTGCCTGGCCATGACGCGCGGTCAGTCCAACCCACGCGCCACGTGCGAGCGGATCGGGGTAAGGCGTTCGTTCTCCGGTAAGGTAAGGCAAAAATATTAGACCCTCACTTCCCGCGCTGACCTGGGCGGCCTCGCCCACGAGCTCTTCAAAGTTTCGATCGCGTGCAAACTTGTCGTGATACCACTGCAAATTTCCCGCGGCGCTCAGCATTACGCCCATCAAATGCCATCGTCCGGCGACCGCATGACAAAACGCGTGCAACCGTCCCTGCGGCTCGATCAAAGGCGACTCTGTAGCCGCGAATACAACGCCGGAAGTTCCAAGGGTGACGGCCATCATTCCGGGCCGCACCACTCCCGTGCCGATTGCCTGTGCTGACTGATCGCCGCCTCCGGCGACCACGGGGGTTCCCTTCCGCAATCCCGTCAGCTCAGCAGCTTCCGCGCTGACTTCACTCGTTGTTTCGTGTCCTTCAAGAGTGGGCGGGAGCCATTCCGCGGGAATGTTGAGCGCGTTGAGAACTTCAGTGGACCAGGTGCGTTTGCCGAGATCAAACAAGATGGTGCCGGAGCCATCCGCTTTGTCCATCGCGAGTGTTCCGGTGAGTTTGAATCGAATGTAGTCTTTAGGGAGTAGAACGTGCCGGATCTCGCTGTAGATCTCCGGCTCGTGTTTTTCGATCCACAGAATCTTTGGCGCAGTGAATCCGGTGAGCGCATCGTTCCCGGTAATTTGGACCAGACGCTCGAGACCGAGACGCGTGCGAATCTCGTCACACTCCGCTCCGCATCGTTGATCGTTCCAGAGGATCGCCGGCCGCAGGACGTTTTGCTGGTGGTCCAACACTACGAGCCCGTGCATCTGTCCCGTCAACCCGATGGCCGCCACCTCAGCGCCGGATACGCCGGCGGCGGCAAGTGCTTGCGCGATACTTTTCGTCGTGGCCGTCCACCACTCACGCGGATCCTGCTCAGACCACAGCTCGCGAGGTGTGGATAAACTGAGCGGCGTGGTAGCACTGCTGACCACGCGGCCCGCGACGTCGATGAGCAGCGCTTTGGCTCCGGTTGTCGAAAGGTCAATACCGAGTAGGAGCGTCATTATTTTATCGACCCGTCAGCTCGATTTTGCGGGCAGGTAATTGATCGGTGCGTGAGCTTGGCTCAATCATGATGGTGAAGGTCCCGGCTCGAACACGCGTTTCATCTTCATCGAGAAACGTCAACTGGTCCTTCTCAATCGCAAACTGCACCGTCTTCGTCTCACAATACCGCGAGGGCGTTACTAATTCCAGTCAGCAAGTTCGCACACTACGGCAAACTCAATTTCGGTATTTTTGATGGAACTGCTGCACGCTGCTTAGCGCAGACTATTCGGTGGTGGGATTCGAAAGTGTTGGGGAGGGTTGATTACCTGATTCATCAACTTGCTTTTGCTCTTCATGCTGAGTCCGATTACGAATATAGCTATCGTCCAGACTTTCCGTAAGGTCAACGTAATCCAGCTTGACTCGATAACTGGTCGTCGTATTGGTTAGCTTTACATCCTCAAGCGTATTTGCCATTTCAAGTTCTCCGATTGAAAGACTAATTGATGCAGTTTGCAGCGTCAAGGTTGAGCAGTTTTGCCCGCTGCAAACACTGGAACGCCAAGCCTCAACATCAACTTTCCGAACTGGGTTCCGGTGATGTGCTCGATAAGACTTTTTTGGAGGATTTTCTTCTCCGCCTGTAGATCCTGCTCGTCGTTCTGATCAGGCAAAAGCGGTAGCAGGCTAGATGCATTGGATGCGCTTGCAAGCGATATAACGGCCGTTCGGCGCCCTCTGAGCAACGGGTAAAAGAGAGGAATCGCGCACACTGCCACATACCTTTTTTCGTTTAAAGTTCCCCAATTGGCAGGGATTCGATCATCATACTCGGCACTATCGAAAACCGGGCCTGATAATGGATTGTAAAAAGCAGGCGCTCTCCGCCGATAGGCTTCGCCAATCAGTGTCTTACCTGGTTTGATAACGTAATCTGATGGGGTTTGAAAAACTGAGACGGCAGAGCTCGCAGCAATACAGACCATCCCACGATGGCTGGAGTCATAAATATAAAAGGAGATTTCCAGATCGTCATTTCCCGGCAATTCTCTCCACAGATCTGAATTGATAATGCTTAATCTTAATTCGTCCATCCAGTCGCATAGACTTTGGCTCTGCGGACTGGAAGGCGTCCGCGCACTCAATAGTTTTGCCATGAGTTCGTCTGCATACGCCTTCTCGGTACCGCTAAGCTTGAGTTCCTCGTCTTCCAACGCAGGCAGGTTCCAGGCGATTGCATAATTATAACCAGGCAGCGGCCTCTCTAACGAGAAGACGATACTCGAGGCGGCTTCAAACTTCGATACACGCTTCACAAAATAATCCAGCTCAAACGGATCCGGGCGGTCGTTTGGAGCGATTGCTCTAAAACTGAATTCGTCGGGAAATTTGCCCTCGGGAAACTGAAGCTGCACAGTTAGCACATCGAATACATTTCCAATGATTGTAGAGTACTCTTCATTACTTGATTCACCGTCACTAACGTCCAATTTATCCTGCTGATTAAACTGAAACAGATTGAATACTCTGCTGAAACGGTAAGAGTTAATCCGGTCGTTCCTCGTTAGCGGTGGGGTGAACGTTATGAGCGCTTCGCGGCGCTTTGCAAAACGGTTGGGGTCGGCGATCCATGTCCAGTTTATTCGAGGGTTGTCATACTCGGGCTTGAAAAAGAAGCCGGCATCAGACCTGACAAATGTTTTGGATTCTTTGACATCTTCATTGTATGCACTGACGTTTTCGTCATGCTGATGCAGATCGGCATCGCCAGAGTCGTCCTTGATCACATAGAGGCGGGACGACTTTTCGATTTTGAGTTTGGCCTTTGCCGTTGAGGCATAAGCTTCGAAGCGAGCTCGTCGGGCATCCTCATAATTCCGCAATTGTTTGTCATACTCATAGTCGTATATAGCTCCGTTTTTCAGCGACCGCCGTTCCAGGTGTACCCGACCGTTGTCGGTGATAGTTACAACGTTGTAGTTGCACACTCCCTTTCCAACGCTACCTGCTGAAACTACGGTGATCAGATGTTCGTCATCTTTGCCGAACGGGTACACTGCTTTTGCATAGGCTGGATAGTGTTCGTGACCATGTAGGATGAGATCAATTTCCGCGGCCACCATCGTGCTCATAAATTGACCAGCATTCTTGAGCATTGAGAATCCAGGATTATTAAAGAAACCCGAATTTTTCGGTTGCGGAAATTGGCATAGGATGATGGTGGAGCAGAGCCACTTTTGTAAGACGTGCGCTCTCGGGGGGGATCAGCCTGGTCAACTTATAGAACCGTTCCAAATCACTGACACGAGCGGAGGCCAGATCCAGGAACTCCATGACATTTGAGTCAAGCACGAAAACGCAGAGGTTCAAGTTTGGTAAAACAAGGGGCCTGCAAAAACGGTCGAAGCACTCTCGGAACCGGATCGGTTGCGACCGAGACTTCTGAATGCCGGAGATTCGGTAATCGTGATTGCCCGGCACAACGAATAGCCCGTGCTCCGGGTCGATCTGCAAAACAGAGCAGAGCTTAAGCAGATAGTTGGATACATGTTCGAATGCCAGCTTGATTTCATCCTTACCGGTAAAGGGAGATAAGACCCAATCCTTCAAACCGGTAACAGGCGAGTCAATGAGGTCCCCTGTGACCACCAGGACGTCAATTCCACCTCGACCTTTATCAACTAAATCGACCAGCAGGGTTTCCCACGGAGCTTTGTCAAAGTCGGTGCTCGACGTGAAATGCAGATCTGAAATATGAGCTATAACCGTCCGGTCCTCTTGCTTTCGTTCCAACCGGCCGATGGGTAGGACACTGGGAAACATGCTTTCCTGAAGCGACCGCTTTCTTCCGCTATTGGACATGGTTCTTATGCTCTCTGAGGTTTGAAGTTTGGCTCTGAGGTGCGAAACAACAGAGCTACGGCCGGATTGGCGAGTTGCAGGACGATGCAGATCTCGTGAGAATTCAGCCCGTGCGAAGCGGGCTAACGATATTTCCGAAGTTGGCCAAAGTCAAGATATGGGAGGCGACTAATCATGGCAAAGGACGCAACATTCACTGATGCTGTAGTCGAAACGCTGCGGAACGCCAAGATCATCGGCGTTCGCGCCGGAAGCGAGCACCGGTGCACGGGCGTATGGGTTGTCGTCGTCGACGAGAGAGTTTTTGCACGTTCGTGGAGCGACAAACCGACTGGATGGTTCCGGGCGTTCAAAAAGCAACCGAGTGGGACGATTCAGGTCGGAGAACTCGAGATTCCTGTTCGCGGCAGGGTGGTTCGCAGCGCGCGTATTCGTGATGCGGTCACTGTGGCCTTCGGCGAGAAGTATCCCACGAAGGGATCTCGAAAGTGGGTAGAGGGATTCGCCGAACCGGAACGAGTAGCCAACACGATGGAGTTTGTCCCGGGTTGAGTAACTGTTTTCAACTACTCGCAGCTTCCAGGTCTTCAATCCTTCTTCGCAGTTCAACAGGCAGAAGTGTTTTCTTGTTCTCCCTGTAATTGAAACAAACTATCAACCCGCTTCCGTCAGCCGCGACTTTCTGATGCGCGTGACTAACCACGACATACTCCATCGTAAAACGATCTGCTTCCACGTTTGAAACACGCGTTCCAATCGAAACTGTGTCAGGGTAAGTGAGCGGTATGCGAAAGCGGCAGTTTGTCGAGGCGAGGATTGGTCCAACTCCAGTCTCCTCCATGTATTCGAGGAAACCGAGTCGCTCGAAATACGCGATTCTGCCGCTCTCGAAGAAGCGGAAATAAACGGTATTGTTGAGATGGCGAAAGGCATCCATCTGCCCCCAGGCGATGGGAGTCTCGATCACGACTGGATATGGTTGAAGCAAATCGTTCATGTGAGCCGGTTAGTTTACCGGAATAACGATTCTTTAGTTAAATCTACCTCTTTGTGACGCGCTTCGTAGGGAGTAACAGTTGTTGCTTATCTGCCGACTGGCCGCAGCGCGGCCAAATGTTTATAGCTTTGGGGTCAAAAGATTACGCGCTCCAGCGGAGCGCGATTAAGCGCGCTAAACACATGGGACTCCTCCGGAGCCCACAGCAGTAATTCTGGAGAAGCTATAAACATATGGTCCCTCCGGGACCAAAACCTATCTGGCCTGCTGGCTCCAGCTCACTCGAGTGACGAAAACCGCTTCATTACCTTTGGAATGTCAGCGCGGCGAAGATTGTTAGTTGTGTCGTATACTGAACACGCTGACGTAATTCGAATTATCAGCGCTCGACTGGCGACCCGGCGTGAGCGAGAGATTTACGAAGAACATTAAGCAAGACTTCAATGATGATGCGTTGCGTCCTGAGTACAGGCGGTCTGATTTCGGTGAAATGGTGCAGGGGAAATATGCTACAACTCAAGTCGAGTTTGCTGAACTCGTTCGCCTGTTACTCGCATGTATCGGTGAAGACGCGGGCTTCAAGTTCATTCATCATTCCGAGGGAAATCGGCTCGCGGCTCACGCATCAGGTGATTGGTGAAATCGACAATGCCAACCAAATTACGCTGCGTTACTGGTTTAGTGAGTTCGAGAGTATCGAAGAGTCAATATTAAACCCGCCTTGCATCAGTACTGCTCAGAAGAGAGCAGCCCTTCAGAACGCACTTTTTAACCACGTTCCGCTTTTGAAAAGAAGGGTGGACGCGCTGTAATCACTGATACGACGTTTGTGCTTTATGTACCTCTTTGTGGCTTGCCACTAACGTCTTGATCTCGTAGTCTTACACGCCCGAGTTTACCTGCCTGGTACGAGAAAATCATGAATACAAATTTTTGTAGATTACAAATTCCTCCCCGAGTTATAAACCTCCTGCTATGCACGCTGTTGCTGATGCCGCTTGCGGTTCACGCTCAGAGTGTGGCCTGGCCGCAGTTTCGCGGGCCCGAATCTAATCCCATCGGAACTCACGCGCGACTCGCCGACCGCTGGTCCAAGACCGAGAACGTCGAGTGGGCCATGGACATCCCCGGCCGTGGATGGTCGTCGCCAATCGTCACCGGCGACAAGGTGTACGTGACGACCGTAGTAACGGACGGCCAATCCAAGCCGCCACAAACGGGCACTGAATACAGCAACGAGTACGTCGCCGAATTACAAAAACAGGGCCTTCCAATCCACGAAGTCATCAAGCGCGTAACCGAGCGCGATATCGAACTGCCGCACGAGGTTAATCTGCATTACTTTCTCTATTGCCTCGACCTGAAAAGCGGCAACGTGGAATGGAAGAAGGAGTTTCACACGGGTAAACCGCCGGGTGGGCGTCATCGTAAAAACAGCTTCATCTCCGAGACGCCGGTGACCGACGGCAAATTCATTTACATCTTTGTCGCGAACCTCGGCTTATGGGCGTTTGACCTGAAAGGCAACCAGGCCTGGACCACACCGCTTGAAGCCAACCCGATCTACCTCGATTTCGGAACCGGAAGTTCGCCGGCGCTCGCGGGCAACCTGCTTGTTATCGTGAGCGACAACGAGAAGCAGCAATTCATCGCCGGGTACGACAAGGAAACGGGTAAGCAGGTTTGGCGAACCAATCGCGATCTTGGCGGCGACGGACAGCCACGGCAGCGTTCCGGATGGGCCACGCCGTTTATCTGGCGCAACCCTGTGCGAACCGAAATTGTGACGATTGGACCACTCGAAGCGGTTAGTTACGATCTGCAGGGTAAAGAGTTGTGGCGCATGTCGGGAATGGCGACAACACCGGTTCCGACTCCCTTTGCTTACGAGGGTTTGCTTTATATCAACGGTGGTCGCGGGCGTTCGTTGTTCGCGCTCCGTCCCGGCGCTTCAGGCAACATTTCGCTGAAAGATGATCAGACGTCAAACGAGTATGTGGTCTGGTCGCAACCGCGCAGCGGGACTTACCTGCCCTCAGCCCTCGCTTACCAGGGGCACATCTACACGCTCACCGAGACCGGAATCCTGCATCGCTTTGACGCAAAGACCGGAAAACAGACTTATAAAACGCGGATCGATCCGGCGGCGGCCAATTTCACGACTTCGCCATGGGCCTACAACGGCAAGCTCTTCTGTTTGAGTGAAGAAGGCCAAACGTTTGTGGTCTCAACCGGCGAGCAGTTTCAGTTATCACACGTGAACGAACTTGACGACATGGCCCAGGCATCGCCGGCGCTCGTCGGCGAGCGCTTGTTGATTCGAACGGAGCACAAGCTTTACTCGATCCGCCGCAAGAGTTAAACCGCAAAGAGGCACACAAAATCACAAATTCATCAGGAAAATCGTGTGCTTTTCGTGCTTTCCGAGGGCTTATCCGTGTAGATCAGAGCTGATGATTCATCACGCGATATCGGCCGCGGGGTTCATAATCTTCGCGGGTATAGCCTGGTTGCTCTCCACCAACCGGCGCAGGATTGCGTGGAAAACGATCGCGTGGGGAGTCTCTTTACAACTTCTGTTTGGTCTGATTATTTTTCGCCTGCCTGTTTCGCATCGACTCTTTCTCTGGCTGAACGACGCCGCCCTCGTCCTGCTCAATGCATCGAAGAGCGGTTCTGAGTTCCTCTTTGGACCACTCGCGGCAGGCCCGGGAGAAACAGGATCAATCGGCTTCATCCTGGTCTTCCAGGTTCTGCCGGTCGTGATCTTTTTCGCCGCGTTTACCGCGATGCTGTACCACCTGCGTGTGTTGCAGGTATTCGTGCGGGTATTCGCCAGGCTCTTTCATCGAACGATGAAAATCAGCGGCGCGGAATCACTCTGCGGCGCGGCAAACATCTTCGTCGGCATTGAATCGGCACTCGTGATCAGACCGTATCTCGAAAGGATGACGCGCTCGGAGTTGTTGCTGGTGTTGACCACGGGCATGGCGACGGTAGCGTCGAGCACGCTCGGCGTCTACGTGGCGTTTCTAACCGGAGTGTTTCCGCAGATAGCGGGACACCTGCTTTCGGCGTCTGTCCTCGCGATTCCGGCATCAGTCGTAGTGTCGAAGTTGCTTATTCCTGAGACCGAAACTCCGGAAACACTCATGGGTGTTCCTCCTGAAGATGAATCAAGCAGATCTAAGAATCTGATCAGCGCGATTATTCAGGGAGCGATGGATGGACTGAAGCTCGCCGCAGGAATCTCCGCACTGCTGATCGCGATCCTCGGCCTGGTCGCACTCGTCGACAAACTTCTCGGGACGATTGGCGGATGGTTGGGGATGAGTGAGCCGCTCTCGTTCGTGCGAATTCTCGGCTGGTTGTTTTATCCCTTTGCTTTTCTCCTCGGACTACAAACGAGTGATGTGCCGGCAGCCGCTCGCTTGTTGGGCGAGCGGGTAATCCTCACCGAAGTTTTCTCCTACAACCATCTCGCGCAGCTAATCTCGAGCGGACAAATAACCAATCCGCGCACAGTGGTGATTCTGAGTTATGCCTTGTGTGGATTTGCGCACGTCGCGGCGGTTGCAATCTTTGTCGGTGGCACGGCGGCGCTCGCGCCTTCGCGTCGCGACGATCTCGCCAGTCTTGGTTTCCGTGCTCTGCTGGCCGCCACACTTGCGACGCTGATGACCGGATGCGTGGCGGGGATCTTCAGCAGCAGCGACGCACTAACAATCCTGGGAACAAATTAAGCGCGCACCCTTTGGAGTGCGGCGGCTTGACGCCGCTTTTCTTCCTGGACCGAGATCAAGACCAAAGCGGCGTCAAGCCGCCGCACTCCAAGGTGGCGCTTACTTCTTTTCACAGTTCGGTAAGTTCTTCAACGTGGACGTATAACAGTCTTCGATCAAAAGTTTTCCGAGGTGAATGATTGCGACCTCCGCAAGATCCTTGATCTTCTTATTCGGACCGACTACCTCGGGCAAGCCGGGTTCTTTCGCATCCGGATTTGTAACTTCGTTCTGAGTTTCACCATTGCCTCTGAAATGTTCGAAGACACTGAGCCTGGATTCGAGGAGCTTACGGTATTCCCAGTCTGAACCCCCGACAGCTCTCAGCATCGTGTATTCGGTGGTTTTGATCCGCTGCTTCCCTTCTATCGGAAAGCCCAAAACAAATGAAGCCTGCAGGGGCGGCAGGCAAATGCTGTTCGCGGGAAAGTAATTTTTACTGCATAGTTCACTGCCTTCACCCTGCACCAATCGAGTGAACAGCGACAAGACGTTAGCCCACGTGGTTGGATAGATCTGGTTTCGCCAGTCATCCAGGAAATTGCCGTCCTTTAATTCCGAGACTTTGATATCGCTCGGATAGCTAAAGAGAATGGCGACCATATCTTTATCTCGATTCCATTTGACGATACCCTCTGCCTCATATCCGATGTCCTCGTAAATCTCCAAAAGAGATTTACCGAATATGCCTTCGGGCGTGGTTAGAAAAATGAATGGCTTTGCGGGCGAGCCTAAGACGGCCAGGTCCTTCAGTTCTTTGCCGTTGAAGATATCGTCGCGCAGTGCGATCCGGACAAAATACCTACTCGCGGGAGGTAAATCTTTCACATCCCTCTTCTTACTTTTCGGATCGCGAATCACGTTCGACAGTTTTTGTATGTCTCCTGCCAGGGAGTCGGGGTCGGGGTATAGAAGCGCTCGCTGTTGGGCGTGAACGTTGCCGAGGAAACTAAAAACAACCAACAGCGAGGAACATAGGGTAGACGTTTTTCGCATGGCACTGTTCTCCGGTGGAAGTGATCAGAGATTCGGCGGATTATCGTCATCCGCGATCGGAAAGTCTATGAAAATTAGTTTTTGAGTTTAAGTTTACTATTGACCGCACCGCCGGTTTGGCATATAAAACACCCGATAAAGAGGCGTCCGCGTTCCTTTGTGAGTTCTCGCAACTGAGTGACTCCCGCGGTGCGCTTATAAATTGAGAATTTCACTAAGATTTCTCATGCAATCGCTCTCACGTTGACTCATCAATCGTCCGCCTTTGTAGAACTACTGATGTTGTTTCACATTTAGCTCAATTTCCCGGGTTGGTAAATTGCAGGAAGCCGCTCAAGCCTCGAGCGACACGTTTTTATAACCCTGCGACATATATTACTGCCACGATCCGTTTTGCTCTTTGAGGATCGCCATTTCTTTTCACGTCACGTCAGACCCATTGTGCCCCAGGAGGATTTAGCCCTTAGTCATGTCTAATTCAACTCGAAAACCGGTGAACCCGCCCGACGTTAAACCTGTAAAGCGACTGCCGATGGTCGGCTGGTACCATCCGCCCCAGCTCGCCAGAACGGGTATCGAAGTCGCCGTCTCAACAATCTTCGGTCGTCACTCCGATCATCGCCTCGTGGAAGCAATGGCTTCGGGCGACAAGATAAAAGACTTCTACGATTACAGTTGCCACTACTCAGAGGTCAATGGCACTAGCGAGCCTGATCCAAACAGTCCGCGAAAGTCTATCTGGATCGACTACGTGGGCGACGTCGGCGACGGATGGAATTCAACGTATGCAGTCGCCTATAACCTTGCAAAACCCGAGAACACGTTTAGTTACACGGATCAGAAGACCAACAAAGTTACTTACACCGCGGAAACCAAGCGCGGCGAAGTCATGATCTTCGGCGGCGACGAGGTTTATCCGACCGCCAGTCGTGAAGAGTATGATCAACGTCTGGTGGCGCCATACGAAACCGCATTGCGTGTTTCGGAGAAGCCTTACCCGCACGTGTACGCCATTCCCGGCAACCATGATTGGTACGATAGTCTCGTTGCGTTCACACGTCTCTTCACCGCTCGGCCATGGTTTGCCGGCTGGCGCACAAAACAAACCCGCAGCTATTTCGCATTGAAGCTCCCACACAACTGGTGGTTGCTGGGAACCGATCTGCAGTTGGGCTCAGACATCGATAAGCCGCAGATGGAGTACTTTCAGAAACTCGCGTCGCGGATGGACGAAGAAAGTGCCAAAACCGGTGAACCCGCGCGCATCATCATTTGTCATGCCGAGCCACATTGGATTCGCGCCGCTCAATTTGGCGGCGACGATCCCAACTACAATGAAAGTAACCTGAAGCTACTGGAAAAAAGACTTGGGAAAACGGTGGCGGTTTTTATCGCCGGCGATTTACACCACTACCGTCGTCATGAGTCGGAGGACAAGACTACCCAAAAGATCACCGCAGGCGGCGGTGGCGCGTTTTTGCATCCCACGCATACAGGCCGTCGAGGTAAAAGCCTCGACGTGCTGGTCGAAAAGGGACTTCAGGAAGAGGAACGAAAATTTAATCTGCAAGGCTGCTTCCCGTCGACAGCGGATTCGAGTCGACAATGCTGGCGCAACCTCTTTTTTCCTTATATACCGGGAAATGAGAGTCGCACCTTTGGATTGATGACAGCGGTGTTGTACCTCCTGCTGATGCTGCCTATTGTCGCTACTACGAATAACTATGATGTGAGTGCGCCGTTTTACCGAATAACGTTTGACGCCCTCAACAGCGTTATTCAAAACTCGCTCTCAGTGTTCCTGCTGATAGCGCTCATTGTTGGTTTCATGTTCTTCACTGACACTCACAGACGCCGAGATAAAATCATCATGGGCGGTCTCCATGGATTAGCCCATATTGTGGCCGCGTTCTTTCTGGCGATCGGAGTAGCCTTATTTACCATCTGGGTATCATCGGACGACTGGGAAGTGCATATTCCGTGGTTCGGAGATGGCAATCTCTACTTTCCAGTTGACATGCGACTTCTCTTCTCCGGCTCCCTGGTGTTCATCGGCGGTTTTATAGCTGGATCAGCGATTATGGGCATTTACCTGCTCTTCTCGCTGAACTTTTTAGGCCGTCACGGAAACGAAGCCTTCTCATCGCTGGGCATCGAGGACTGGAAAAACTTTGTTCGGCTTCACATCAACGAAAAGGGCGACCTGACTATTTATCCGGTCGGCATTCGCCGCGTGCCGCGAAAATGGAAAGACCGCACGGGCGCAACAGGTCCTGAACTCGAGCCTGACGACCGCAACGCAACACCCGCGGAATTGATCGAACTTCCCATCGTCATGAAGAGAGCCCACACCGAAACCGGCGTGGCGTCAACCACTGCGCCTGAGCAGGCGGCGTATTAATTGAACGACCGGCAGAAAGAGAAACCGAAATATGGGGAATGAGTTTGAAGCACTGATAATCGGTTCCGGGTTCGGCGGCTCTGTCATGGCCTATAAACTCGCACAAGCGGGATTACGCGTCTGCCTTTTGGAGCGTGGCAAAGCTTTCCCCCCAAATTCGTTTGCGCGCACGCCTTACGAATTAGGTAAAAACTTCTGGGATCCGGCTTCAGGCCGCTACGGCATGTTCGACGTTTGGTCGTTCAAGCACTCGGGCGCGCTGATCTCCAGCGGCCTCGGCGGCGGATCTTTGATCTATGCCAACATTCATCTTCGCAAAGACGAAAAGTGGTTCAAGGAAGAGCGCCCGGACGGAGGCTACGATCCCTGGCCCATAACTTATAAAGACCTCGAACCTCATTACGAAGAAGTCGAGCGGATGATGAATGTTCAGAAATACCCGCTTAAACATGAACCCTACAAACAGACGCCAAAGACTCTGGCGATGCAGGAAGCCGATCAAAAGCTCCAGCTCGGCGACAACTCAACACACAAATGGATACCGCTTAACCTCGCGGTGAGTTTTAGAACAAAGAACGTGGCCCATCCGGACGAGGACGATCCTGCAAACCCTCCAGTCGTGGGCGCTGAAATTCCCGAGGCTTTACCGAATTACCACACGAAGATGTCAGGGCGGCCGATGCCGCGTTCGACTTGTCGTCTCTGTGGCGAGTGTGACATCGGTTGTAACTACGGCAGCAAGAACACACTCGACTACACCTACATCACCGCGGCTATTCATCAACAGGAACCGGCGCGGATCGAAACCTTGTGCGAAGTGAAGGAGATCGCACCGCTCCAGGGACGCGGGTACCGCGTGAAGTTTGTACGGCACGATCCGGCAGCAGTAGATCCTCTGACTGGAAAGTGTCCGGCCCCTCAGGAATTCGAGACGACCTGCGATCGTCTGATTATCGCGGCGGGAACTTTCGGATCGCCATATCTTCTACTTAAAAACCGCGCGTTGTTTCCGAATCTCAGCGACAAGACTCTCGGCTCCCGTTTCTCCGTCAACGGCGATCTGCTTTCCTTCATCGCCAACAGCATGGAACGTAAAAACGGTACGAGCGTGCCGAGAAAACTCGATCCGAGTTTTGGTCCGGTGATCACGAGTGCGATTCGTGTCGGCGACACTCTCGACGGAGATGGAGATCAGGGACGTGGTTTCTATACCGAGGATGGAGGGAATCCATATCTTCTGAGCTGGTTCTCGGAAATCTCCGGACTCCCTGCCTTCGTTCGACGATCCGTGAAGTTTCTAAAAATGGCGGCCAAATACCGGCTGGGTTTCAACAACGACGCAAACTTGAGCGCGGAGATTGCCGATCTGATCGGACCAGCGAACGCGTCGAAGAGCTCGTTCCCAGTGCTCACCATGGGAAGAGACTACGCGAACGGTCGATTGTTTTTGAAAGACAATAAGCTTGACTGTGATTGGTCGCAGAAAAAATCTCAGGAATACTTTGATCGCGTCAGGCGTGTGGGCCGGGCCATCGCTCGTTCGCTAAATGCTGAATACATCGACAATCCTTCCTATCAATATTTGCACCAGGTGCTCACTGCGCATCCCCTCGGCGGCTGTCCGATGGGTGTCAACGCGGAGGACGGCGTCGTCAATACGTATGGCGAAGTTTTTGGCTATCCGGGATTGTATGTAGTTGACGGTTCGATCCTGCCTGGCCCGGTTGGACCAAACCCGTCGCTGACTATCGCTGCGATCTCAGACCGCGCGGCCGAACACATCATCAGTACAAAAGGAGTTAAGTAAATGACTAACGGCAATAAGAAGCGCTCGTTGATTCTCGCGGGCGGCGGTATCAAAGTCTCTTTTCAGGCCGGCGCGCTGCAGGTTTGGCTCGACGAAGCAGGACTTACGTTTGATCACGTGGATGCGGCGAGTGGAGGCGTTTTCAATCTCGCGATGATGTGCCAGGGCATGAGCGGATTGGAGATCGCAAACAACTGGCGCAATCTCAATCCAAAAGCCGGTATCAGTTTTAATCCCGCAAACTTTCTCAACCTGCTTTACGCCGAGTCGTTGTTCACCCTCGACAACTATCGCAAGCACGTCTTCCCTGACTGGGGTTTGGATTGGAACAAGATCCGCTCCACCAAACTGAACGGCACCTTCAACGTGATCAACTTCAGCGACAAGACGCTCGAAGTGATTCCACCGAAAGACATGAGCGAAGACCTGCTCTGTGCTTGCGTGTCGCTGCCGATGTGGTTTCCACCCGTCAAGATCGACGGCAAAACCTACATCGATTCCGTTTACCTGACCGACGCAAACATCGAAGAAGCAATCCGGCAGGGCGCCGATGAACTGTGGGTCATCTGGACCGTGAGTGAGAAAGACGAATGGCACCCCGGCTTCGTGGCCAACTACTTTCAGATCATTGAAACCACCGCCGACGGGCACTACAAAGCCATGCTCAAACGCATCGCCGACAACAACGCGGCGATCGCAGCCGGCAACGGAGGCGAGTTTGGCCGCCACATCGAAGTCAAAGAGCTGAAAGCTGACGTGCCGCTCCACTACCTGATCGACTTCAGCCAGGATCGTCTTGCCGAGGCCGTAAATCTCGGCGTCAATCGCGCGCGCGAATGGTGCAAAGCAAACGGCATTGAACTCAAGTCGCACACGGGAGAATTCCCGACCGAGGTACACACGGCAGACACGAAGGTCAGCTTCACTGAAGAGATGAAAGGTTTTATGACTCTTGGTGAACTCGACTACGACCGCGGCTTCCGGTTCGGAAAAAGCAGTGACACTTCGATCATGTTTCACCTGACGATCACCGTGAATGGAGTGAACCGGTTTGTCACTGATCCCGAACACGACACAACCGACGTCAAGGGCTACGTTCGCTGCCCGGCTCTGGGTGGAGAACTTCCGGTGGACAGCGCGAAGTTCAATCTTTTCGTCGACGACGACGATCCCTCGATCAAGCGGATGTTCTACCGCCTCTTCTTCAAAGACAGCAATGGAAATCCGCAGACGCTCAGTGGCTTCAAATACATCAAGGATGATGAGGGCTCCGACCTCTGGCACGACACGACCACGCTCTTCACACGCGTCCTGCACGGTCACATCAGCGAGGAAGAGGAAACGGCAGCAGCAAAAGATCCTGAGAAGCTGAAGCAGATAGTGAAGGGTTCGGGCATCATTCACATTTACTTCTTCGACTTCATGAAACAGCTCACGACCTTCCGTGCGGAAGGACCGACGCTGTCCGATCGCACCGCGGCGATGGCCAGTTTTGGCAGACTCTTTATGGGCAAGCTCTGGGACGTCTATGCCCGCCACGTGCTCACGTCGGGACCGTTTTGATCGAGCGATAGCTTAATTCTTTGCTCCGGAGGAGCAAGATGTTTATAGCGACTAACCAAAAAGATGAGTTCTCGCTCCGTCAGGAGCGACATGTAAGTCGAGGGGACACAAACACATCGCGCTCCGCTGGAGCGCTACCCTTTAAGAACTCTTTAGCTATAAACATGGTGCTCCTCCGGAGCACTCGAAGCCATAGCGGCTCAGCAAAACGACTTTTTGTGCAAAGCCTGGAACGATAGCAAACAGGCGTTCGGCGAAAGTGGGATTGCGAAATGTCAGAACCAAACCCTTCGGTCGTTCTCGAAAACAGCACTAACCAGAACGAAAAGGATCTGGCGAAAAAGCGTGCCTTGCTGGCGTCAAAGGACATGGAGCCGATCCAGGGCACGGTGGATGTTGAAGTGCCGCTCCCGGTGCTATGGGAAGCTTTCACCCATGCCAACTGGTGGCCCCGGTGGAACAAATGTTTCTTCTGGGCGCGCAATCGTGATCTCCAGCTCGGTCAAAAACTGATCTGGGCGTTTGAGCCGATCCGCGGTTGGTATCTCTACAAGATGTTTGCGATCGCCAACATCGTCGAACTCGAAAAGAATCGCAAGGTAACGTGGGAAGTCACCGCGCTGCCCGGTTTTTACGCGCGTCACACGTACCACATGGAGGACCTCGGCGACGGGCGTACTCGCTTCGGTTCGTGGGAGCAGGCGCACGGCGCGCAGATCAGAACTCCTCTGAAAAGATTCTGGGTGGCCCACTTCACCTTCGTAAAAGATCGTTCGCTCGAAGGCGCCCGGCAGGTGGAAGAGGTCTACCGGCGTGAAGGAAAGATCACCAAAGACAAACTCAAGCCGAGAAGGTACTGGAAGTTCTGGTTAGCGATTGTCTTGCTGCTCCTGTTGCTGATCGCGGGTGGAATTGCGCTCTGGTTCTATCTGGAGTACATGCGTCCGACTCGAATCACGCTCGCGCCCGGAGTCGATGCCGTACTCGCAGGAGGCGGCAATTCGCTCATCGTTAAAGACGGCTCGGATCTGATGGTGCTGGACACAAAGTTTCCACCGGCATCGGATTGGCTTCGAAATAGAGTCGCCGATGATTTTGGACCAGTCACGATCGTGGTCGACACTCACTATCACTACGATCACACACAGGGCAACTCCAATTACCCGCAGGCAAAGATCTACGCCTACAGGACCGTTCCCGATCTGATGAAAAAACGGGACCCGGAATGGTGGAAGGATCATCAAGGCGCAATACCGACCGAGTTAGTCGACGACACAAGGACGATCCAGGTCGGCGCGCAGAACATTGTCCTGACTCATCCCGGTCCCGCTCACACGCAAGGCGATCTTTGGGCCTACATGCGAAGCGGCGACAAGGAGATCGTCGCCACGGGAGACCTCGTCTTTCACACCTACTACCCGATGATGGACCTGCTGGAAGGCGGAATAAATATTCCGGGCCTGATTAGTGCGGTCAGGACCATGGCGAGTAAACATCCAAACGCCACCTTTGTTCCCGGTCACGGACCAATTGCGACCGCCGCCGATCTAAACAACTACGCTGACTATCTTCAGTTTCTTTACGACTCGGTGGCCCAGGCTCGCCAGAGTGGTTTGACCGAAGATCAGGCTGTTTCCCGTATCGATCTTTCGAAGTGGAACCTGACAAAACTTCCTAACTTTCACGGTGGTCACTTGTGTTGGGCCACTGCGGAAACCAACATCCGTTGGGTCTACCAAATCCAATCGGGAGACACCAGCAAACCCCGCGAAGACTGCACCTTCTAGCCGGAGAATCGATGAGCAACCAGCAAAATAACGAGACTGAAGCCCTCAACACGTCACTGCGATACCCGCTGTTCAGCGCGTTGTTCAACCGCCGCTCGCGTCGCGTCAGTAAGGGCATCACGTCAATGCCGGCGGGCAGCTTGAGTTATACCTCGGATCAAAAACCGCAGCCGCTTGAACCGCTTGAAGAGGCTTTGCTGATCGCCGCCACGGGCATCACCGGCGTGACTATGCCCGACATGCCGTTCACTTCCGAAGACGGAAAACCTCTCGTCGGTTCTCCCATGCTCGAGATCCACGGACGAACGGCAAGCAGTCCGGACAACGCGCAGGCGACGCACTTCTTCATGATCAATGATTCCGGAACTTACCTGATCAAAAAGCCGGACAATCTCGATCCGTTTCATTTCGGCGGCGAATTGACACCGCAGAAGCTGATCGACTTCGCGGAGAAGTGCAAGGTCAAAGTTTTGGACAAGCGGCTTGAGTTTCCACGTGTGTACCCGTGCTACATCGGGCGTAATAAGTACGTCTCAAATCTTCCGGGCAGCACCCTGTTCGTACCCGTCGTCGATCTGACCAAGCAGTACATCAACGGAATCATGTTTTTGCTGTCGCAACCTGACGGGTACCGGCCGTCGTTTATAGATGATTGGAATTTCTACCGGCCGGCGGGAGTGAAAAAGTGGATACGCAACGGGTTTCTAAATAAAAAACTGCCGATTCCGCTCGGATACACCAATACTTTCCGCATTCACATCGAGTCAGACATGCTGGTCCAGAACCTGCTGCTCACCATCCAGGCACTCGGTCTGGGCGGCTGGGTTCATGCGGCCTTTATCGGACCTCTGCTCCTGGGTGATGCGGAGTATGCGGAGAAGTATGGGCCAGGGCTTAACTTTCGCTTCGTGAAAGCGCGCAAGTTCAAGAGACTGACTCGCTTCATGGTCCCGCTCCCAGCGTGGCGTGACAATCCTGTCGGCAAAGACAATTTGCTCGAAGGTCACTGTCCGCCTTACTTCAAAAACATGGACGAAGCCGTCGACGATCTTCTGAAACACAAGTATGGGCCGGGAGGTCTCTACAAGGATCCGAAACACTTCGAACAGGTTTTCAAACCCGGTCTGGCCGAACGTTTCATCGAAGAGGTGCCTCACTACTCAGAAGAGGTGGTCGCCTGTACGAAAGATGTCTGCAATTACATCTACAACACTTACGGGCGCTTCCCTGCGCACGTGGATGCCTTCCATGTTCCGGGCGTTTGGGTGCAGGCCCATCACCTGGACCTCAAGTACTACGATCAGCTTTATCAGGGCGGTTATTCGGATGCGCAAAGGATGCATCAGCAACTCTGGCACGGTGCAGAGTAGACGCGTCGTGAGGTGTTTATGAAAGACGCCAAAAAATCAGCAAAGTGGAAACGAATCTTCCAGATCGCTTTGATCTGCGTGAGTGCTTTAATTCTCGCGTTTGTGCTCGTTTTTCTGTTTCTGGAGTCGAGATGGGCCAAGCCGAAGAAGATGGAAAAGCATGAAGCTTTCCTGTATGGGCCAACCGGCACGGAATTGATGCCGCTCGCGGTCTTCAAAGTGTTGCCGGATATATTTCCGGAATACTTTCAGCCGGCGGGAAAGGATAAGGGTGACTGGATCGACCAGTTTGGATTCAACCGGGGAAAGCCAGGCGTTAATGAAGGGCTGCCGCTTGGTTTCAGCCTCACAAACTACCGGCCAAAATCCGGTGCGCCTTCTCCGGTTCCCTTTGTCGGCTTTAGTTGTTCGATGTGCCACGTCTCGCAGATCCGGCGCCAGGGAAAAGAGCCTGTCCTGGTCGAAGGCATGGGCAACTATTCAGTCGACTTTATCGCGTGGGTTGACGCGGTCAGAGCGTCACTGCTCAACGAAGAACGCCTCACCCTCGACAGCATCAGCGCAACGTATGAGAAGAAATTCAACCAGTCGCTGAGTTTTAGTGATGAGGCAATGATACGCGTGTGGCTGCCCGGCACACGCACTTTCTTCAAAAACAATCTGGCGAAATATGACGAGCCGTTTTATGGACCAGCCGCCCGGGACCATCGGTCAATGCCGAATGGTCCGTCGCGCACCCAACCTTTCAGAAACCTGATACGGATCGTGCTCGACCGGCCCGCAACCAGCGGTGACAACGCATATTGCAAGGTGCCGACTCTTTACGAGCAGGGCAATCGCGTATGGGGGCAGTACGACGGCAGCGTCGGCAATCGCCTGAGTCGCAGCGTGCTCGCCGCGATCGCCACCGGCGCAACGATCGAGAATCTCATCATCCCCGACGTCGGCGAAGCAGTTATGGGCGCGGTCGATTACACAGTTGATCTCAAAGGCCCACGCTACGAGCAGATATTCCCCGAAGAGGCGGCGAAGCTCGACGCCGGTAAAGTTGAACGAGGACGGCAGGTCTACATGCAATCGTGCGCGTCGTGCCACGGCTTTCGCAACACGCAAACAGGAAAGTGGGAGAACGGCGAATTCACCGGCCAGGTAGCGCCAATCGAACAGATTAAGACCGATCCGGAACGCGTCAACTTCCGCTACAACGAGATGCTGCCCGACGCGCTGTATGGCTTTTTCCCCGACGGTCATCCTCTGCGTCCGAAGCGTGAAGACATCCGGCCCGGACCAGCCGGAACAACCCGTGGTTACATCAACTCACCGATCGAATCGGTCTTCGCACGAGCGCCTTACCTTCATAACGGAGCGGTATTGACGCTCGCGGAATTGATTAATCTCAAACCACGTCGAACTCACTTTTATCGCGGAGCCAATCTCTACGATCCGATCGATGTTGGCCTAAGCAGCCCGACACAACCTGAAACGACCATTTACTACCTGTTCGACACCAACATGCGCGGAAACTCCAATCAGGGTCACGACTATCCCTGGGCTTACCAGGGGCCGGGTTGGAACCAGGCCGCCCTTGAGGATCTGTTGGAATTTCTTAAGACCTCGTGGTGACAAAAATGGAACCTGCCGAATCAAGACGCATTACGCTCACGCAGTTCACGGTGACTTTCGTTCCCTTCGCCCTGCTGTTGTCGGCGGCGATGATGGTGCCGGAAGCGCCACAGATACTGGACCATCATCGAGCTTTCTACAACATCGAAGCGCTCGTCTTTTACCGTGTGATCTTCAGCATCTGGCTGACGATGATCTTCCTGATCCCGGCAGAGGTCCTGTTCTTCCTTCCGGGTGATTCGCCACGCAAGCGAAACTACTGGCTGCTTTGCTGGACGTTTGGCTTTCTGGCGTTCGTGGTCCATTTCTACTACACGATCGGTGTTGTTTTTCATGGTAGTCTTCGTGAAGTTTACGCCCAGCAGGGAGTGTTAATCGCAACTAGTAATCTTCTTGATTTGGTGTGGTGGGGGTTTGACCTGTTCCTCGCGTGGTTCGTCAGGTCGGAAGCAAAATGGATTAGAGTTCAGCGAGTGCTCGCGCACATCTATATTCCGCTTACTTTTTTCATCTCAGCCGTCGTGATCAAACAGGGGTTTGTGCGAGCGCTGGGGATTGTGATGACGGTGGGGATCCTCGTCAGCCTCGTGCTGCGATTCGGCAGACGAAAGCGCGAACGGTTGCGATTGGCTGCGAGTGCTCCATAGGAGCGCGATGTCTGTAGCTCCATGAACTCTTAAAGGGGGCGCTCCAGCGGAGCGCGATGTCTATAGCTCCATGAACTCTTAAGGGGGCGCTCCAGCGGAGCGCGATGTCGCTCCTGACGGAGCGAGAAATCAACGCTGTTAGTGGCTATAAACATGTTGCTCCTCTGGAGCAAAGAATTCACCAGCAGCTGGAGAATTTTCAATGCAAAGCCCGCAGGACCTGTCAGGGAGATCAAAGATGGCAAGCGATATTATTTTTGAGCCCCTCGTGTTTCGCAATCTGACGGTCAAGAACCGGATCTTTCGCTCGAACATCTCCGGGCGATTCGATTACTACAACGGTGTCGGCACTCAGGCGCGAATAAACTGGGAGGAGAAGTTTGCGCGTGGTGGCGTCGGCGCGATTATTTCTTCGCACGTCCCGATTTCCATTCGCGGTCGCATTCTGCCGAACTATGCAGTCATAGACGACGACGACAAGATTCCCTTCTGGCGCAAAGTCGGCGAGAAGGTGCACGAGTACGACTGCAAATACATCATGCAGCTCAGTCATGGTGGCCGCCAGCGAGACATGGGCGGGATCGAGAATGCTTTCAACAAGTCGTTGAGCGCAACGTGCTCCACGGATTCGTTTCACGGCTTGCTCTGTGACGCGATGACGGTCGACGAGATAAAAATGGTGGTCCGGCAATTCGCCGACGGCGCACGTCGCGCGCGTGAGGCGGGGCTGGACGGAGTCGAGCTGCACGCCTGCAACGGTTATCTCATCAACCAGTTTCTCAGTTCGGGAATCAACGATCGCAAGGATGATTACGGTGGCTCACTAGAAAATCGCGCCCGCTTTTTGCTCGACATCATAAAAGCAGTACGCGCCGAGGTCGGCCGGGATTTTCACTTCCAGGTAAAGATCAGCGCCGAGGATCACAACAACGCGATCATCCCCTGGGAGAAACGCGGGAACAGGCTCAAGGATTCAATTGAGGTTTGCAAGTGGATTGAAGCAGCGGGCGTGGATGCTATTCACGTTTCATACGGCAGCACTTTTCCGCATCCCTGGAATCCGCCCGGCGCGTTTCCAATCGAACATGCAGCGCGATCTTACGGAGGCATGGTATCGAGCGGAATTTATGCTTTCCGCAACTTCGTTTTGTTTCGCTACCGCGTGCTGCGGCCTATCTTCAAGTATCTCTGGTACCGCACCCAACCCGACGTGATCGAAGGCATCAATGTCGAGGAAGCAGGAGAGATCAAGAAAAACGTGAGCGTTCCCGTGCTTGTAACGGGAGGATTTCAAACCGCTTCGTTCATTCGCAAATCGATCACTGAAGGTTCCTGCGATGCCGTCGCAATTGCGCGTCCACTCGTGGCAAACAACGACCTCGTAAAAATCTACGCTTCCGGCAAGGACCTGCCTGACAAGCCCTGCACCTATTGCAACAAGTGCCTGGTCCATGCGCTCGCCGATCCGCTCGGTTGTTATGAACTGTCACGCTACGACGGCGACTACGATCGCATGATCAAAGAGATCATGTCAGTGTTCACGCCGGCTTAGGCATCTGTTTCAGGAGACCGCATGAGAACTCACGAGCCGCCGACTTCCGTCGAAATCCAGGAACGAAAACGGATCAGAATCGCGCTCATAATCGTTGCCGCCGCCATTATCGGAACGGCTGCGTATTTCTACTGGAGCTATCATCCGAATCGTCCGGTCGACTACGCCGATATTACCGAACACTTCAAATACGGCTCGATCGGGAGTGAACCCGCGAGCGGTATTCCTTACTGGATTTTCAAAGTCATGCCCGACATGTTTGCAGACAAACTGCCGGGCCAGGGTTATGCATCACTCGGCCTGCTCGAAGAACCGGGACGAGACCTGCCGATCGGTTTTTCAAAGCGTCGCGTGATCGTCGATCGAGTCGGATTGAACTGCGCTGTTTGTCATAGCGGCACGGTGAGAGAAACACCGAGTAGTCAGCCAATCCTCTACGTGGGAATGCCGGCGCACCGGCTCGAGCTCGAAAACTATATTCGTTTCCTTTCGGCCGCGGCACTCGATCCGCGCTTCACCACGGACAACGTGATGGCGTTCATCGAAGCCCGCACGAGTCTTGGGCCGATCGAAAAGATGATCTATCGCAATGCGATTCCTCTCACGCGTGAAGCCCTGCTCGAACAAGGCGCGCGACTGGGCTTTATCGAGGAACGGCCTGACTGGGGCCCGGGCCGCGTGGACACATTCAATCCTTACAAAGCCTTGCAGTTTCACTGGTCGATGGACCAGGACGACAGCATCGGCACTTCCGATTACCCCTCTATCTGGAATCAAGGGCCGCGCGAACATATGCAGTTGCACTGGGACGGCAACAACACGTCAGTCGAAGAACGAAACAAGAGTGCCGCGCTCGGCGCCGGGGTGACACCGGCAACAATCGATCTCGATCGATTGAAACGCATTGAAACCTGGCTGCTCGACTTCAAAGCGCCCGCCTATCCTTACACAGTCGACGAAAGCCTGGCGAGCAAGGGAGAAGCCGTCTATAAACAGCATTGTTCGGGCTGTCACGACTTCGGCAGCGCGCTCGTCGGAAAAGTAACTCCGATCGACGAGATTGGAACTGACCCACACCGTCTGGATTCGTATACCTACACTCTTTCCTCGAACCAGAACATGCTTTATGCAGGTTACGACTGGCGCTTCAAGAATTTTCGCAAGACAAACGGGTACGCCAACATGCCGCTCGACGGTATCTGGCTCCGCGCTCCTTACCTGCACAACGGCTCGGTACCGACGTTGAGAGATCTGCTGGAAACGCCTGACAACAGGCCGAAGCAGTTTTATCGCGGCTACGACGTTTTCGATCAAAAGAACGTCGGCTTCGTCTCGAATGTCGCCTCGGAGGGCAATCGGAAGTTCTTTCACTTCGACACTACATTGCCGGGTAACAGCAACTCCGGACACGTCTATGGAACGGGTCTGTCCGCCGAGGAAAAGGACGCTCTCGTCGAGTATATGAAGCGACTTTAAGACTTTGGAGTGCGCCGCCTGGGCGGCGCTTTGGCCAAAGCGGTGACAAGTCACCGCACTCCATGGAGGAACCTGAATCTGATGACGAGATACAAGCGCAGAAAACTCGTGATTGCGATCGTCGCACTTCTCCTGATCGTCGGGACTGTTGGAGGCATCGGCTGGTACAAACTCTTCCGCCGCGTTCCGACGGTCTACACTGCCGCCGACGAGCATTTCAAATATGGGTCAGTGGGCGCGGAAGAACCGGGCGGCGTTCCATATTTGATCTGGCTGGTCCTGCCGCGCATGTTTCCGGAAAAGTTACCTCGCCCCGGAGGCTACACGGCACTCGGCGCCGTGTGGGAAGAGGGCCGGGAGTTACCGGTTGGTTTTACAAAGGAGACGATCGGTTTTCCACGCGTCGCGGTGAACTGCGCCGTTTGTCATACGACGACGGTGCGAATGACGCCGAAAGACAAACCGATGATGTTTTCCGGTGGTCCAAGCAACCGGTTTATGCCGCAGGGCTATATCCGTTTTCTTTTTGCGTGCGCCAGCGATCCAAGATTTACGCCGGACAACATCCTGAACGAAATCGAGCGGGTGCAGAAGCTTTCATTCCTCGACAAGATGCTTTATCGCTATCTGATAATTCCTCAGACAAAGAAAACTCTCATCAAGCAGCAACAGGAAGACTACACCTGGATGAACTCGCGACCGGACTGGGGTCCGGGGCGAACCGACATGAATCCCTTTCAACTGGTGGTGATGAAGCTTCCGGACAACGGCACAATCGGAAGCACTGACATGATGGCCATCTGGAACCAGAAGGCCCACGAAGGTTTCCTGCGACACTCCGACGGTTTGAATTCAACCCTGATTGAACCCGTGCTCAGCGCCGCGCTTGCTGCCGGCGCCACCAAAAAATCGCTCGACGTTGATGGCTTGAACCGAGTGAATGAATGGTTGCTGGATCTGCCGCCCGCGAAGTATCCGTTTTCGATCGACCAGACACTCGCAGCTCGCGGGAGTGAGATTTACAACAGTCAGTGTGCTTCGTGTCATGCGTTTGGCGGTGCAAACACCGGAAAGATTGTTCCTATAGAAGAGGTAAAAACGGATCCGAATCGAATGAATCACTGGCCGCAATCGGCTGCCGATTCTTTCAACAAATACGCTGAAGGTTACCCGTGGGTGTTTCGTAATTTTCGCAGCTCAAAAGGCTACGTCGCGCTTTCGCTTGACGGTGTGTGGGCCAGGGCTCCGTATTTGCACAATGGCTCGGTGCCGACCTTGCTGGACCTGCTCGAGCCTCCTGAGAATCGCCCGAAGATCTTTTATCGCGCGTATGACGTCTACGATCAGGAGCGAGTCGGCTTTATCTCCAGCGGGCTCGATGCGGAACGCGAAGGCTGGCGTTACGACGTGAGTGTCAAAGGGAATGGCAATGAAGGACACCTGTGGGGGACCAGTCTGACTGCGGATGAAAAACGAGCGCTCGTCGAATTCATGAAAACGCTTTAATCCAGCCGCTACTTCAAAAGGAGACCCGATGATCAGTCCCAAACTACGAACTTTCATCTACGTGCTGCTGGCGTTTCTCGTGATTCTCGATCTCGTTCTATCCGTCACGTGCCTGCTTTTTCCTGACACGTGGTTCATGACCTTTCACGGCGTGCCGTACGACGATCGCGATCCCGCGGGACTGCTCAAACGAACCGGCGCGGTTTGGGTCGCCTTCACTGTCCTGCAACTCATCGCCTTCTTCCGCTGGGAAAAAGCGCCCTGGTGGCTGGTCCTGATTGCAGGCGTTCGGCTCACCGAGCTCTTCTCTGATTGGACCTACATGTACGTGGCCGAAACGATCACGACAATGGGCAGATTAGGACTCTTTATCGCTCCGCCGGGAAATCTCGCGTTTGGTTGGTTCCTGATCTGGGCCTACAAAAAGATCATGCGTGCAAGCGGCGCGCCGATCGCGTGAGGCGTGAGTTATTTACGAGGTGAAAGCTTGAAAGAAGTTTACAACGTCGTGGTGATCGGTTCCGGTTTTGGTGGAGCCATTAACGCCTGTCGCTTATCGCAGGCAGGCCGGTCGGTTTGCGTTCTCGAACGGGGCAGGCGCTGGGGCAAAAAAGATTTTCCTCGCACGACAGGACAGGTAGCTCGTGCTTTCTGGAACTACAAAGATTTCGGACTGCTGGACTATCGCGCCTTCAACAAGATCGACGTGATTCAGGCCAGCGGCGTGGGCGGCGGTTCACTCGTCTACTTCAACGTACACATGCGGACGCCGAAAGAGATCTTTGAAGATCCTCGCTGGCCCATAGGGATCAAGCGCGACGTTTTGAACCCGTATTACGACATGGCGAAGGACATGCTCGAAGCAAAGCCACTCACGCCGCCGGCCGACTTCGATCTTCCCAATCGCACTAAAGCCTTCCTCGCCGCAACCCGCGATATGCAGCCCCGCGGTGAACTCGTTAACATTGCGGTTTACACCGGTCCGGAAAAAACAAACCGTCATGGCGTGGTCCAGGACGCGTGTGTCTATTGCGGCAACTGCATGCTGGGTTGTCACGTTCACGCCAAGAACACGCTTGATCTCAACTATCTGCGCGTCGCGGAGAATAACGGCGCCGAGGTTTTTCCGCTTCACATGGTGCTGTACATCGAGCCGATCGATCCGGTCGAGGTCAACGGGTACAGAGTTCATTTCAAGCGCTTCAATCCTGCGAGGGAGAACGAGTTTGAAACAGGCGTCGTGATCGGACGGAGAGTGATCGTTGCCGCAGGCTCGCTTGGATCGACGGAGATACTCCTGCGTTGTCGTGATCAGGCCCGCAGCTTGCCTCTGTTGGGCCGCATGTTGGGCCAAAGATTTTCCACGAACGGCGATTTCCTGCTCGCGGGAACATTTGAGTGCAATACTGAAATCGATCCGGGATCGGGGCCGAGCATCACCGCGGGCGCGGATTTCTCAACCAGCAAGAACAGAATCTATATCCAGGATCTGGGTTTTCCGGATCCGTTTCTCTGGTATCTGGAAAGCTCTCTGCCGGTGCCTAACCGCCTGAGGAACCTCAAACTTTTTATCAAAAAATATTTCATGCGGACGGTGGGCCTTACCAATGCTTCTGCTTTCACAGATGGCGCCGACAAACTATTCCAGGGCGGGGTCACGCCGCGTTTTCTTCCATACCTCGGCATGGGCACTGACGCTGCTGATGGGCGTATGAGTATGAGCAAAAACGACTGCATCGATATTCACTGGGACAGTAGTCGCAGTCAGGAGATGTTTGATGAGATGGAGGCGACGCTCAAACGAATCAGTGCCGCAGCCGGAGGAAGATACAAAACGAGCGTTCTGTGGGGTTGGCCATTCAGGAAACTACTCACGGCCCATCCCCTCGGCGGATGTTCGATGTCAGATGATCCCGATCGAGGGGTAGTCAACGAGTTTGGCGAGGTCTGGAACTACCCGCGACTGTACGTCTCAGACGGCGCCCTCATCCCAACAGCATTGAGCGTAAATCCTTCAGGGACGATCAGCGCCTTATCCGAACGAATCGCCGAACGCCTTGTAGCTTCATAGTGAAGGCCGACTTTAGCTCTTTCAAATCCTTACAGACGAGGTAGTGAATGTCATATCAATCCACCCCCCAGGACAGATGGCGCGCGTACATTCTAGGAGTGATTTACGTGGGCCTGGCAATCGCGCTCGCCGTCATGCTCTTCAAAATCTGGCCACCTATTCCCTGGCCGGAAGCGACAGAAGAGAACGACAACCAGAGAATCGCCGCGTTTATTGCTGAGACTGGTTGTCCAATGCCGTTGTCAACGCCAACGCCCACAGCATCTCCAGCTTCCGGAACCAATTCAACCAACGAGATAATAATTATCCCCATTAACTTTTTCGGAAAGTGCGTGCGGACGACGTTTGACGAAAGGTTGTTGCTACTGGTGATTATCGGAGGCATGCTGGGCGCCTTCGTTCATGGCGCCACGTCGCTTGCGGATTACATCGGGAACAATAGCTTCAGCAAGAGTTGGACCTGGTTCTATCTGCTCCGGCCGGCAATTGGAATGGCTTTAGCCCTTGTCTTTTACTTCGTGATTCGTGGTGGATTCTTAACGACCAGCGGCGGCGCGAAAGACATAAATCCTTATGGCATTGCCGCGCTTGCCGGCCTGGTGGGAATGTTTTCAAAACAGGCGACTGACAAATTGAGCGAAGTGTTCGGAACACTTTTCCGTTCGGCGCCTGGTGAGGGAGACGAGAAAAGAGGAGATCCGCTCGCGCCGCGAGCAGGTAGCGCCATCCAGCTTGATCCGGCGTCGGTTGCTGCCGGTGGAGCAGCCTTCAAGCTCACCGTTTCCGGAACTGGATTCCTTGATGGCGCCGCCATCAATCTCAATGACGCGCCACTACAAACAACCTTCGAAAGTGGAACCAGACTCAGCGCGCAAATCGCACAGGAAGCGATAGCCAATCCGGGCACGCTGAAAATAACTGTCGTCAATCCCGATCAAACCAAATTTGGGCCAGCTGATCTGACTGTGCAGTAGTCACGCGCGTGCAGCTCATCGGTGAGCAAGAGAGAAACGATTTTTATGGCACTCAAGAAACGTTCAAAGGCCCCGGTGGGAACGAACAATGCTTCGGCTCTTCAAGCTAAGGCTGAGGGCCTTCGACGCCGGGCCGAGGCACTCGAAGCGGAAGCAATCCGCCTTCAGTCGCCCCTGGAATGTAAGCAAGCGGCCAAAAGAATCGCTAAAGGCGATGGACGCGTAGCAGTATTCCTCGGCGCCGGAGCTTCGAAAGCGTTCGGTTGGCCGCTTACTAACAAACTATTACCACTAATTCTCGATGGATTGATCGAGCGCAACTTGTTTGAGGATGTCAGGATAAATACCGAGGAAGAGAACGCCTCTGATCGAGAGCTACTAACGAAAACCCTCGTTGCCCTTTGTCCCGGAATCGAGGTAACCAGAGCGTTTCTGGAAAAGAACGAGCCTCGTCTTCCGCTCGTCACTTCTCTCCTTTCAATGTTGGACTATTCGCTGAGTTCCGGCCAGGCGTTGGTATCAGGCGTGACTGCTGATGAAATCAAAAACGCACGGGTGCTCCTCGAGCGAGCGATCTACGAAACCATTGAACACGAAGATGAGGCAACAAGCCCCAACAATTATCCGCCCAGAGAGCCGAATAAGTGGACAACTCGGCTGACAGAGTGGTTGGACTCCATAAGATCAAGTTCGACGGCTGTGGGAGTTATCACTTCAAACTATGACGTCGCGATCGAAAAGGTCTGGAGATTCAACCAAGATGACTCGAAAAAGGTAGCAAGTTTGTCTCTCGACTTTGGTTTTGACTGGACCTGGCCCTCCAACAGTGATCCGGAAATAATCATACGGCGCCCGGCAACACCTCACCGGCGTCTCTACAAGCTTCACGGATCTACCAACTGGCTTCGCTGCGGACTGTGTGATCGTACCTACATAAATCCGGCGGTCGGTATAGCAATTTATGCTTACAAGCGGCAGGTTAAGAAAAGCAATTCTTGTCACTGTGGTCATGCCAAATTGGAGGTGCAGATCGTTTCGCCGTCGTTTGTACGGGAGGTGAGGGCGCCAAACCTAATTAGTGTGTGGCAGCAAGCACTGAACTGGCTTCGTAAAGCTGACGATTGGATCGTTATCGGATATTCGTTTCCTGATGAGGATCTGAATATTCGCTCTCTGTTTACGAGGGCTCTTGCATCACGGAAGACCCTACCATACGTAACTGCCATACAACTCGGTAAAAACGATCAAATACGTATGCGTTACGAAGCCTTCTTCCCGCCAGGTCAAATTACGTTCCTAACTGGTGGACTGGAAGTGTTTCTCGCCAATGCGTAAGAGGCCAACACAACCCAATTTATTATTTTGTGGCTTTTGTGCTTTTTTGTGGCTCAACTACATTCGCGATAGCCTGCAGGAACTCAAACGCTTTGATCGGCTTTGACAAGTGGACCTGGAATCCCGACTTCAAAACCCGCGATTGATCGTCGGCGCTTGCATACGCCGTCAATGCCACTGCCGGCATCTCACCACCTTCGGATGCACTGAGCGCACGCACTCGCCTAATTAACGAATAGCCATCCTCGTGCGGCATACCAATGTCGCTGATTAGCAGATCGGGTTTTATTTGCTTTACGGCTTCGAGGGCCGCCGCTGCGTCGGGTGCTACAGTGACACGCGCGCCACATTGCTCGAGCAACTTGCGCAACAACTCCAGTGTGTCCGGATCATCGTCGACAATCAATACCCGGCGGTCTCTCAGATTTGCAGCACACTCTATCGATTGATTGGAATCCGGCATATCGGTCAATCCGTCTGAAGTGACGACGAGAGGCAAACGAACAACAAAAGTCGCTCCCTTCCCTTCACCCTCACTTTCAGCAATGACGGTTCCACCGTGAAGTTCCACCAGATGCCGGACGATGGAAAGCCCGAGTCCTAATCCTCCCTGTGCTCGCGTCGAGGCCGCGTCAGCCTGACGAAAACGATCGAATACATAAGGCAGAAAATCAGGACTGATACCGATTCCGGAGTCGCGCACCGTGATTGATACCTGGTTTGACGTGCGTTGCAGCCGCACCTCGACCCGACCTGCCGCCGGGGTAAATTTGATTGCATTGCTGATAAGGTTCCAGGCGACTTGTTGCAGACGATCTGCATCCCCGAATACCAGCTCCTGATCAGATTCGATCAACGAGTCGAGCTGTACTCCCTTTGCCTCGGCGGCGGGCCGGGCAGAATCCAGCGCTGCCCTGACGATCAAAGAGAGATCGATCGGGTGTCGATCCAAAGGCAACTTACCGCTGATGATGCGCGACACGTCGAGCAGATCGCTGATCAACTTATTTTGCGCTTCGGCGTTGCGATGAATCGTGTCAATCGCGCGCTTCACCGTCTCCTGATCGAGTTTGCCGGCGCGAAGCAGGTGGGCCCATCCCATAATCGCATTCAGTGGAGTGCGTAGTTCATGCGAGATCGTTGCGAGAAACTCATCCTTCAGTCGGTTGGCCAACTCCGCTTCGTTGCGCGCTGCTTTCTCACTCAACAGCAATTTCGAGCTCAATTCTATTTGCGTTTGCAGCTCAGCTTCGCGCGCGACTCGTTCGGTTACGTCGTCAATCAGCGTCACCGTTCCCACGACGCGGCCGTGTTCCATCAAAGGCGAAATCCGCGAGCTCTGTTGCATCTTGGTGAAGCCACTGCCATCGGAGCGAGGGCGCATGGGAAGGAGATAACCGTGCAAACGTTGTGACAGAACCCGGATTTGGCCTTCGAGTGCCCACTCGTATTGCCGCTGTAAGCGTCGCTCCACGAGCTCCGGATACACGTCGAACAAATGCCTGCCCTTTACCTGTGCCGCGGGAAGTCCGGTATGTTGTTCGAGCCATAAATTCCAGCCCACAACTTTCAATTCGGCATCAGTCAGGAAAATACCCTGTGACGCCAGATCGGACATTCGGTCCAACGCCGCGGCAGTCAGTAAGTCCGCCTGATTTGAAAGCTCCCCTCGCATGACTAACTATTCAAACTACTAATTCCGTATGTCGAACTAAGCTGACTGTCGCTTTTCCCACTCTTCCACTTCCTGCATGAGACGGTCGAGCGACGCCACTGTCAAAACAATCACCAGGTATCCGCTAACAGCACTGTGGCGCACGTTGAATGCCGTGGAGATCACAAGCGCGTAATGCAACACCTCTCTGGTTGCAAGCAACGAATCGAGAAGTTCGTCAAGCGTTTCCAGATGGAGACGCGGGACTGAAAACGAGAAGCGAACCTGCAGTAGATTTCCAAACATCCCGAGACAAGCGTTCAATAAGATGTTACCGACCTCGGTCAACACCTCGCGAGCAGATTCATCGAGAGTATTCGACGGCGAATGTTCGTCCGTGAGCAAATTAGTTAAGCGAACTGCGCCGTCGTAGTTCAGGAGCAGGAAGGCATCGCCCGAGACCGGACCGACAAAAATCTGATGAATAGACGCCGCATCACCGGGCAGGAATCGCGCCAGGACCTCCGGCAGATCCCCGGTTGGATGAACGGAAACTTCCGGTGGATTCAGGCTTACCCGGTGCCCCGTCAATTCCGAGAGAGCAGCCGCAGTACGAGCAAAGGCAATATTGATGAGTTCTGCCAGTGCATCGTTCTGTCGTTCGGTCAGGATCATTTGCTTTCCCTCGACAACGCGGCTGCCACGGTCGCCAATACTTCTTCTCTCATAAACGGCTTTGTGATAAAGGCAGTGGCCCCACTCTCTTCAACTGCCTCGCGCGTGGAGCGCTGAATGTCGGCGCTGGCGATCACGACTTTAGCATCGGGATCCAGCTCACGTAACTTGGTGAGCACATCCACGCCGTACATGCCTTTCATCACCAGATCCAACAACACGAGATCGGGCTTTGCCACAAAATAAAGCTCGAGTGCCGCCATGCCATCTTCCGCTTCGACTACTTCATATTCAGGAGATTCCAGGATGCGACGCAGGGTCCTGCGTGACATGGCGGAGTCGTCGACGATCAGAATCTTTGCAGTCATACTACTCCCTGAATCGCCGTGGCCAGGTAGTCAAGTGGCACGCTGCGATCGCTCAAGCCGGCCTCATCCACTGAATGCGGCATACCGTAGACTACACAACTTTCTTCCGCTTCAGTATAAATTAATCCACCCTGCGATTTGATCCACGCGGCCCCCTTCTTGCCGTCGGATCCCATGCCCGTCATAACCACGCCGAGTACCCGGTCCTTATAAATCTCCGCCGCTGACTGGAAGAGTACGTCTACGGATGGCCGATGCAAAAGGTCAAACGGTCGCGCATCGAGATGGGCCACCACCCGGCCATTGTTTCTTCGTTGTAAGGTAAGGTGACGGCCGGCCTGGGCCAGTAGTACAGTACCCGGCGCCAGCTCGTCACCTTCACTCGCCTCGCGAACGTTCAAAGACGACATCTCGTCGAGCTTTTTCGCATACATCTCGGTGTAGCCCACCGGCATGTGCATAACCATCGCGACAGGGACCGGAAAGGTTGCAGGCAACATCGGAATCAGCTTCTTCAGCGCCTGTGGGCCACCAGTGGAGATCCCCAACACTACGATATCAGCCAGGTCGCTGCGGACGGCAGGCTTTCCATCCGGCGGCACCACGCGGATGTCAGTTGGCCGAAGTGGTCCGGCACTCATGTTGATAGTGGCGGCCGCCTTCACTCGTTCGATCAGCTCATCACTTACCTCAAAAATCTTCTCGGTGGCAAGCGCTGTCGGCTTCTGAACAAAATCCACCGCGCCGGCGTCCAAAGCGGTGAGTGCTGCATCCCCGGTCTCGCTGGCGATACTCATAATGATGATGGGCAATGGTCGTCGTTGCATCTGTTCGCGCACGAATCCAACGCCGTCGAGTCCGGGCATGATCAGATCACACGTGACCACGTCCGGTCGCAGTTTTTCAATCAGATCCAGCGCTTCGAGACCATCGCGGGCCGCGCCCACCACTTCAATAAAAGGACTGCGAGAGAGCATTTCCTTAACGACTTTCCGCACATACGCGGAGTCGTCGATCACCAGTACACGTACAACCCGATCCATTAAATGCCCCCTGCTAACTTTGATACGTTCGCACCTTGCGGATAACGCTTTGCGTAGACAAAAGCGCTTCCGATTTCCTGCAACTCGAAATCTGTATTGAGCCGCAGTAGAGACTCCGAGCTGGCCACAAATAGGTAGCCCGGAGCTTTTAGTTGCGAACTGAATAAACGCACTGTTTTAGTGATGGACTGATCCGAAAAATAGATAAATACGTTGCGACAAAAGATCACCTGCGCCGCCGCGAGTGCAGAGACAGCCTGTTCATCCATCAGGTTTGCTATCGACCAGGTGATCGGCGTTTTCAATTCTTCATTCACTTGCCAGCGAGAAGGCGAAGGTCCCTCGCTAAAGTATTTAGCCCTTAGTTGCGGCGACAGGTTCCGGAACGACCGTTCACCATAAACGCCTGCGCGAGCTTTGGCGATGGCGTTTGAACTTGCGTCACTCGCGTAGATCTCGATGGGCACCGTTCCCAACCATCCAGCCTCGTTAAGCGCCATTGCGATTGTCAGCGGTTCTTCACCACTCGCACATGCGGCGCTCCAGATCTTGAAGGGCTCCCGGCGTCCCCCCGCGAACCACTGCGGAATGATCACGTCGACAAGCGTCCTGATCTGATCCATCTCGCGCCAGAAGTAAGTCTCCGGCACTGACAGGGCATTCATCACGTTGTGCCACTCTTTATCCGCCTCGGCGTCGTACTTCAGGAGATAGTAGTAGTCCAAAAATGAAGCAAAGCCCCGCTCGATGACAAGCGGCGACAGCTTATCGGATAGTAATTGCGCTCTTCCGTTGTCAAAGAAAAGACCTGTACGCTCATGTATTAAATCGCGCAACAGTACGTTCGCTTGATTAGGCAAACCGAGGGTCGCGGCGTTGCTGTTTATTCCCTTCTGCATTGACTCACCCGACGAATAATCTTACCTGGTGAACACAAGGCTTAGAGCTCTGGAGGCTGCCAGCCGCACCGAGATGTCGTTATCCTGCAAAGCTATCGTTAGAAACTCAGACGCTTGCGGACGTTTCATCCGGGTAAGAGCATCTACTATGCCATGTCGTACCTCGACGTCAGGATCGGCCAGCGCCCGTCTGAGAAGCTCGAGATTCTCATCGCCGAGCCGCGCGATGGCTGCTACCGCGTGCTCTCGACGGGCCGGCTGAGTCAACAAAGCGATTAAACTCGCGACTGCCTCAGAGCTGGCGATTTTCGTCAAACCGTTTATGGCGGTTTGCGCAACCTCCGGATCGGGGTCAGTCATTGCCAATCGATGGAGATGTTCAACTGCCTCCGCCCCTCCCTGCTCCGTCAAAGCCGCTGCCGCACCCATTCTCAAGTCGCCGTTTATCGAACGGGAAGCCTCGATCAGTACGGTCAACGCAGTGGGGTCGGGCAGCTTTGCGAGGGCAGCCAGGGCTGCGCGCGCGAGATCGACGTTTTCATTCCTGACCAGTTCGGCAGCGACGTCGATCGTTCTTTCGCCGCCAACATTGCCGAGCGCATCCAGGGCTGCGATACGTACATGGTCGAATTGATCGTTCTGGGCAAGCAGCGCTAATTGCTCGACACTTTCCGGCGCACGATGCTGTCCGAGGGACCGAGCGGCGAAGTAACGTACCCACGGGTCATCGTCCGAAAGTGCATGCAACAGCGCAGGTAGTGCATGCTTTCGCTCAACGTGTCCCAGAGCCTTAGCTGCCGCCGCTCGCACTTTTGGAGAGTCCGTCTGAACTGCCTTGAACAACGTTTCAGGTATCCGCTCGTCGTCAAAAAACGGCAGATGCTCGACGGCCGCGCGACGCACTTTTTCGTCTTCGTCCTGACAACGTTCAAGCACCAGTTCTTTGCATTCAGGGTAGCCGAAGTAGCCTGCTATCTTGACTGTCGACTCGCGCACGTTTGGATCAGTGTCTCGCAGGAGTGGAACTATGCGCGTGCACATCTCGGCGACGCCAAGCGAGTTGAGTGCTCCGATCACTGCCTGCCGTACCGAGGCATCATCACTTCCCACCAGGTTCAAGAGCGCATCGAACGCCCGCGCGTCTCCAATTTTCGCAAGCGCGTCCGCGGCCGGGATAACTAATTCATCGTCCTGCGTCCAGCACGCGAATGATATCGAGAGTGGCTCTCGCATCGCCGATGCGGCCCAACGCAACGATCGCGGCTCGCCTGACTTCCAGGTCCTCGGCGGTCAGTTGTTCGATCAGCAGGTCACTAACGCGAGAGCCGTGCAACACCAGGGCTTCGATAACTTCGTTCCGTACCTCCGGCTGGCCCAACAAACACGTAAGCGCACGATCGACGGCTGCGCCTTCAAGCCAGCCCAAAATGCGCGCGAGTGACTGCAAGTGTTCGGGTTGGGGCGCGTTGAGAGCGTCGAGCACATTTTGCGCACCCGCCGGGCGAATTTGAGAACGAGTCAGGTCCGCAATGTATTGGCCTTCGCCGTACTGTTGATCGTATCGATCGTAGAGTGCGGTCAACGCCTGGGCGATGATGGCCGGCGGCGTGCCTGGTCTATTCAACATTTCGACGAGAGGCGCCACCGCTTCTTCATTTCCGATTTTGCCCAGCAGCGCCGCGGCCGGTTCGCGCAGGAGCTCATTTTCCAGGAGAGGCACGACGCGTGGCGCAACACGCACGTCGCCGATTTGAACGAGTGCATCGAGGGCGGCGAATGAGAGAAAGAAATCGTCATGTTCGGCGATTTCAAGCAGGCGGTCTGTTGCCTCGATGGCCTTGAGTTTTCCAAGCGCCTCGATTGCGTGATAACGGACGTTAAGGTCGTCGTCGTCAAGCGCGGCGATAAGCGCGGGAATAGCGCGCGGATCCCGCTGCTCGCCGAGCGCAAGCGCTGCCTGCATTCGCAGATTGGAATTAGGGTCGTCGAGGAAATCGATGAGTGGCGAGAGCGTGTCTACGTCGGTCAACATGAGGACCTGTAGAGCGCTATTTAACAAGCTCAGGTTGAGATGATCCTTGCGCACGGATTCAAGGAGCGCCGCGATCGCATCCGGCGCGGCACGTCGCGCAACACCGCTGACGGCAATCCGTCGAACACGCCAGCTATCATCTTTTAATGCGTCCAGGAGGGGCCTGGCTGGTTCCACTCCAACGCCCTCGCTGAGAGTCTCTGCAGCTTTCAGCCGCGTTAACTCGTCCTCCGCACGTAGCTGTTCGGCGAGATCTCGTTCGCGATCCAAACGCGCTGTGACGTCTTCGATCGTAACGACAACGCCTGCCGGACGATCGCCTTCGTTAAGCGCCGCGATCGTCACGTGCTGTTGCATCCTGTCAAAGCGTGATGATTCAGTGCGGGGTTTGCAGGGAATCAGGAAGTGATGAAATGCAGGAGCGAGAACTTTGACAACGCCGTCTGACAGGACGCGGCGGAGTGCGGCCAGCCGTCCCCGCGATTCCACTTCCGGAAACAGCTCGACGAGGGTCTTACCGCGCGCGTCGGCGGCGGCTATGCCCGTGAAGCGTTCCATCTCCGCGTCCCAGACCTGAATAACAAGATCCGCGTCGAGAGTGAAAACGCCGACAGGAGTTTCTAACTGATCAGTCCCCATGCGCTATTTAAGAAGTCGCGGTACTCGGTTTCGCTTGAGGGCTTTCACCGCCGTTAGTTGACGCCGTCGTTGCGTCTATTACGTCCATGATCTCGTTGAGCTGTTTGGCCCGTTGCAGCAAATCGATACTGCTCTTCCGAGTGGTATCAACTCCCTTGGAATTGCGTTCAGTAACCTTTCGAACTTCGTCGAGTACTTTTTGAATTTGATCGGCGCCGTTCAAATGTTGCCGGTTAGACTCCGCAATAAATCCAACTTCCTGGCTTATGCTTTTAGCTGCAATGGTCACGTCTCGCATGGCGCGGCCTTGTTCTTCCATTGCCTTCGCCACCTGGGTGGATTGCAAACGCATGTTTTGCGCTGCACTCGTGATCTGGGTCGCAGCAGTTCCCTGCTCCTGCATGGCCGTCGATATGTTTCCAATCTGCCGTACCAGTCGCTCCGCCTCGTTCGATACCTGTGCACCCGCGGTCGCCTGTTCGTCGATTGCGCGCGAGGTGTTCGCGGCTCCGCGGCGCATTGATTCGAGCGCTTCCGCTACCTGCTTGATCGCCGCGGCCTGCTCACTCGTCGCCTTACGCATCTGCGTGGCCGTGGATTTCGTGTTCTGCGCGGCTTTGATGATCTCGCGCGCGGCGCGACCTTGTTCGCCTGTCGCCTGGCTGACCTCTTTCGCCGTCTTGCGCATGTGCACTGCGGCTTTGACAATTTCCTGTGAAGCGCGCGCCTGTTCATTCGTCGCCGCCGCTGCTTGTTTGCTCTGCGTCGCTGTCGTTTCAATCGCAGCGACTACGTGTGCGCCGGCTCGCAATTGTTCATCGGTGGCACGCGCGATCTGATTTACGATCTGCACTGCTTCATTGATGCCGCTCAACATTTTCTGCAGACCGGTTGATCCTGTTTCCGCGAGTTGACCGCTCTCCTGCGTGATCCGCACTCCTTCGTTTGCGGCTGTTATCGCTTCCTGGACCGCTTCCTGAAGACCGGAAATAATCGAAGCAATGTCAGCCGTGGCTTGAGCCGAGCGATCGGCGAGATTACGAATCTCTTCAGCCACAACTGCAAAACCGCGGCCTGCGTCGCCGGCCCGCGCCGCCTCTATCGACGCATTGAGAGAAAGCATGTTTGTGCGTTCGGCAATGATATTGATCGTATTGACGATGCCGCCTATCTCACTGGATCGCTTGCCCATTTCCCTGATGACGGTGGCCGATTGGTCCATCGTCGATCGCACCCGATCCAGACCCTGGATTGAAGTCTTTACCGCAGCTCCGCCTTCTTCGGCTTCCTTGACCAAACGCGAGGTAATCTCTTCGGCCCGCTTTGTCATCACGGCAACTGATCGCAGCGAACTATCCATTTCGGTGGCGCTCGTAGCAGCACCGGTAGCTGCCTCCGTGATCCGGTCCGCGTTCTGAGCGACGCCCTGCACTGACCTGGACATCTGTTCGATCGAAGTCGAAACTTGTTCGACGGTGCTGGCCAGGTTTTCACTCATGGCAGACACCTGTTCTATTGACGCCGCCATTTCGTTAATCGAAGAAGACGTCTGTTCAGCGGAGACGTTGAGATCGTCTGCGCTACCGGAAAGTTTCTCGATGGATCGAGCAACCTCCTCCATGCTCGCAGCCGTTTCATTTACAGAGGCAGTAAGTGCTTCCGTATCCTGACTGACACTTTTCACTGATGCCGCGACTTCGTTCATCGCGCCCGTTACTTCCTCAGCGGAAGTTGCCATTTCCTGCGTCATCTCGCTGACGCTGGAGATAGACCGGGCAGTTTCTTCAATTGAGGTCGCCGTCTGGTTTACCGCAGCCGCCAACGTCGCCGAACTAGCGGTCACCTGGTCAATCGAGGCAGCGGTTTCATTTACAGATGAAAAGAGTTCATCCGTTGAGGAAGCGATTGACTCGACCTGGGTTACCGTCTCGTGCATCGACGTGACCATCTGTTGGCCCAGGCCGAACGCTGTATCAAGGAATTGTCGTTGTTCCGCGACACCGGAGGTAACTTCTTTCGCACCGCGCGCGATGTCTTCTGCGATAATCGCCACCTCGTCGGCGTGTTGCCTCACGGTTGCGACATTCGCGCCGTTTGTTTGCGCGCGTCTCTTGCGTTCTCTGACTGCCATCTTGTGCTCCTTTTGTAAAACCCTCGCTTGTAAAGCCCTGGCCTGGGCCAGTTTCGAATCTGCTTACTGTGAGTCCGCCAATTCTACGTTATCGACATCAATCACCGCCTCGAGATCCAAAATCAGAATCAGGCGGCCGTTCAAAGTCGCAATACCCTCCAGGTACCTTCCACTCAAACCACTGATTGCTTCCGGAGGCGGTTCGATTGCGCTCGCCGGCAACTTAACAAATTCTCGCGCGGTATCCACGATCAAACCAACTCGACGCTTGCCGTTGTTGATGACTACGAGCCGCGTGCGCAGGTCGTAGGGAATCTTCTCAAAACCAAAGCGGGCACGCAGGCTCAGTGCCGGGATGACCTGGCCGCGCGCCAAAACTACTCCTTCGATCGCCGCCGGCGCATTGGGTACGGGAGTAATGTGCTCGATCATTTCCATTTGTTGCACAAAGCTCCCACGCACGCCATAAGTCGTGCCCACCAACTCGATCAAAATAAAGGCTTCCAATTCTGTTGACATATTCGCGATCTCAAATTGAACGTTAGTTAGGCGTTGTTGCAAGCCGCCGCAGTGCGCCTACATCCAGGATGAGCACGATACGCTCATCTCCGAGTTCTGTCGCACCTGCGATCCCGGGCATTTGCACGAGTGGATCCTTCAAGCCCCGAATCACAATCTCTCTTTGTCCAACAACTCGATCTACTGCGATTCCCATGGCACTCGAACCAGTGCCGACCACAAAAACATGAAAGCTTTGTCTAATATTATTACCCTCGAGTCCAAAGATGCGCGCTAAACGCACCACCGGCAATACGCTGCCCCGGTAAGGGATGATTTCGTTATTCTCCAGCACTCTTATCGTGCCCGGATCGACTGAAAGTATTTCGCGCACCGCTGCCTGAGGAACGGCAAAGCGGTGCTCGCCGACCATTGTAATCAATGCTTCGGCAACCTGGAGAGTCAGCGGGAGCTCGATCTTGAAAGAGGTGCCCTTGTTTTTCTCAGTTTGAAATGAAAGTAATCCTCCTACTTCCTGCACGGCACGCGCAACGACGTCCATGCCGACGCCACGTCCGCTTTCACGATCCACTGTGTCTCGAGTGGAAAATCCGGGTGTACAAATCAACGCCAGCAAAGAGGCGTCATCCATCTCTTCGTCGTCGGTGACGAGACCACGCTCGCGCGCGCGGGCTCTTACCCGATCGATGTCGATCCCGCGCCCGTCGTCGGCTATCTGAATGATGATTGCTTCGCCCAGTGCCTCGGCGCTCAGCTTTATGGATCCGACACTCGATTTGCCCTGGGCGCGCCGTTCCTCGGGTGATTCCAAACCATGACTAACTGCATTGCGCACCAGGTGCAGCAGCGGGCCCATCATTCGCTCAACCAGGAATTTATCAATCTCTGTTTCCTGGCCGGACATCTCGAGTTTGATCTCTTTCTCATTTTCACGAGCCAGATCACGCACAACAAATTGCATGCGCTCGAAAATCTCGCCAATCTGGACCATCCGCACACGGAGCACGCCTTGTCGTAAATCCCGTAGCTGGCGCTCCATGGTCAGGCTCGTCTCCTGCAATGGTCGCCAATCCGCGGCCGAGAGTGTCCGCTGAAGATCCTTTAACCTGCGGTCCAGCCGCGCGCGACTGCTTACTAACTCACCGATCATCCGCATCAGTTCATCAAGTCGCGCTAAATCCACACGCACGACGCTGGTCGAGGCCAGCATAGGAGAAGTTTGGCTCAGAGACGGATCATCATCCGGGTAAGAGAGAGCATCGGCGTGGTCCGATTGCTCTTTGACCTCTTCGCCATCGGGCACCAACTCATAACTCAGATTCTCGATATCCCACTCGGCAAACACTGATGCGTCAGCATCCGTTTTCAGAACAAACTCGAAGGCGATCTCTCCTTCGCCTCGCACGAGCGGCGTCGACTTAACGAGTGATCCGATCTCCTGTAATCGCGCACGAACGTTGTTGACGTTCAGCCCTCGTTCCGAAAGCGCGAGCGAGGGGGTAAAAATGATGGTCCAAGGGCGCAGTTGCGCATTCGTTTCGGAACTCTTGTTTCCAGGTTGCGATGAAGACGTTTTAGGAGCATCAACTGCGCGTTCATCTCCGGTTTTCGCGAGGGCTCCGTTGAGCCGCGCCGTTATGCCATCGATATTCGGCATCGCCTCTTCGTTGCGACGAGCGGCGATGAGTCGTTCAAGGAACGTGGTGCCGTCCATCATCACCCCGATACCATCCTTGTCGAGGGAAACTTCTCCCTGGCGCAAGGCTCGGAGGTAACTTTCGAGCTGATGGGCTACGTGTTCAGCCTCGCTTAGACCAACCATTCCCGAGATTCCTTTGAGCGTGTGGAAGCTGCGGAAGAGCTCGTCCAAAATTGGACTTGCCATGGTTGGATTCGCGATGAGTCCTTCAAGTGAAAGCAGGTTGCGACGCGTAATTATCAGGTGCTCTTCCGACTCAGCATAGTAGTCGGCGAGAAACTGCTCGAAGAACTCTCGGTCGTTAGCGGGGTTGTTGGAAGACACAGTTTCTTATGCAGCACCCAGGAGCTCAAGCGCCTGCGATTTGAGCGCATCGGGTGCGAATGGCTTCGTCAAATAGGCGGTCGCTCCGGCTCCCAACGCCTTGTCGCGACTGGCCTCATCATCTCGAGTGGTCAGGATGATGACAGGAATTCGGCTATAGGCATGATGGCCGCGCACAAATTGCAGCACTTCAATGCCGTGCATGTCGGGCATGTTCAAATCCAGAATAATCAGGTCGACGATTCCCAGCGCCAACTGCTCAATCGCCTCGAGCCCGTTACTGGCCTCGCTGAGGGTAAGGTTTGGGAGTCGCAGGGACGCCCTCACCATACGTCTCATCGTGGGCGAGTCGTCGACTATCAGAACATTCCGTAACTTCAAATCAGTATTCCAGCTTCAGCGTAATTGGGCTGTTGATTATAGAAACCCGAAGGCGTTGATCACGAGGGGGGTGAGATTATACACATTAGCCACTAGGAAGCACATTAATCACGAATGCCTGAGAAGATCGTAAACGTTTAATGAAGGATTCGTCCTCTGTGTGCGGATTCAAACTGGATTCGAAGGGCAGTTCTCGAAATGACAAGGAAACCTATGGGTGAGATCGTAACGATCAATCAGGGGTGAGCCGGTGCTTGCTTTTTCAGTGTCGGAAGAATTTTAATTGCTTTTCCTGCCTTCTGTTCAGCCAAGCGCAGTTCATACAGACTTTGGAGATTGAGCCAGAACTGCGGACTGGTACCAAAGAAGTGGCCCAGGCGCAATGCCGTGTCACCGGTAATGGCGCGCTGGCCATTGAGAATTCCAGTAATACGGTTCGTTGGGACCTTTAGCTGTCGCGCCAATTCACTGGCGCTCATCCCTAGTGCCTCCAGTTCTTCGGCCAGGTGCTCGCCTGGATGTATCGCTGTTATTGTCATAACGCTTTCCTGCTTAGTGATAGTCAACAATTTCCACGTTGGTTGGACCCGGCGACCTGCCGGGCCATTCAAAACACACGCGCCATTGCTCGTTGATCCGTATGCTATACTGCCCTTTGCGTTTTCCCTTTAGCGCTTCAAATCGATTACCGGGCAGCGAAGCCAAATCCAATAATGAAGTGGCGGCTTCAAGACGATCGAGTTTCAAGCGTGCTGAACGTTCAATACCAGAGAACGCTTTGACTCGCTTTCCGCGCGCGAAGTCGCTGGTGCGTTCGTCCCGATAGCTGAGAATCACACATCAACCATAAACGATTCAAACGCGTTACGACAAGCGTAACTCTTGACGTATACCGAAGCCAGCTTGATGGGCGTTATGACATCATAATCGATGAACAACCGGAAGATCTGTAGTATTCTTCGGCCTAAATCCCACTTTGTCGAAATCGCGGTGCGCCGGCCGTCATACTAATGACTAAGTTTAACGCGTGTGCGACCACGCCGGAGGAGAACGACATGCTCTACGCCTTGCTGATTTACGAGAGACCAGACGACTTCGCGCGCCGCGATTCGTCTGACGAGTCGGATGAGTACACCGGCGCGTGGCGGGCGTACCATCGGGCAATGCTCGACGCCGGCATCTTCGTTGGAGGCAAGCCGCTGGATACTCCCGAAACTGCTACGACGGTGCGATTGCGCGATAACAAGCGCCAGATCCAGGATGGACCGTATGCCGGCACAAAAGAGCAATTAGGCGGCTTTACTCTTCTCGAGCTGCCGTCGCTCGACGCGGCATTGGAGTGGGCCGCACGATGTCCGGCCGCTTCTTATGGTGCAGTGGAAGTGCGACCGATAGCTGTCGAATTGGAGCCGCGCGTCACTGTTGAAAACCCCAATTGATCAGCAGGCGCACCGTGCCATAGAGGAGGTAGCGCGCGAATCCTACGGCCGTCTCGTGGCGCTGCTCGCAGCGCGCACGCACGACGTCGCGGGCGCTGAAGACGCGCTTGCCGACGCCTTGCTCGCCGCGTTGACCACGTGGTCTCGCGACGGCATTCCGAACAATCCGCAGGCATGGCTCTTTACCGCTGCTCGTAACCGCCTGATGGACCATGCGCGACATCAGCAGGTACACGAACACAGCACTCCGACTTTGAAGGTACTGACGCGGGAGTTCGCTGAGATGGCAGACGCCGATGAATGGCCCGACGAGCGGTTGAAGCTCCTGTTTGTGTGTGCGCATCCGGCGATCGATCCGGACATACATACACCGCTGATGCTGCAAACGGTCCTCGGGCTCGACGCGGTCGCAATCGGACGAGCCTTACTCGTCGCGCCGAAGACGATTGGACAGCGATTGGTGCGTGCCAAGACCAAGATCCGAAAGGCGCAGATCGCGTTTGAGATTCCAACGCCCGATCAAATTCCCGAGCGTCTGGAAGCAGTGCTAAACGCGATCTACGCTGCCTACGGCAACAGTTGGGAGGACGCGACCGGCGCCGACCAGCGCATAGTGGAGCTCGGCCGGGAGGCAATCTGGCTTGCGCGCGTGTTGCGTGAACAGCTCCCGGACGATCCGGAAGTACGCGGCCTGCTCGCATTGATGCTCCACTGTGAAGCACGGCGTCCGGCGCGTCGCAGCGCCGAAGGAAGGTTCGTTCCTCTTTCGGAGCAGGATCCGAACGACTGGCGCATGCCGATGATCGAGGAAGCGGAAAGCGAACTCGCCGCCGCTTTCAAAATGCTGCGACCAGGACGATTTCAGTTAGAAGCTGCTATCCAATCGGTGCACGCGGAACGTGCACATACAGGGAGCACCGACTGGTCCGCCATTGCAGCTTTCTACGATCAACTCATGCGGCTGGCCCCTTCGATCGGTGGAGCAATAGCCCGCGCCGCCGCGTACGCGAATGTGCGCGGACCCGAAGCTGGCCTGGCGCTCATGGATCAGATTGATCTAGAAGCTGTGACTTCTTACCAACCTTATTGGGCCGTCCGAGCCCACTTCCTTCGGCAGCTCGGCCGCACGCAGCCCGCAACCGAGGCGTACGACCGCGCCATCGCTCTCAGTGAAGACAACGCTGTCCGCGCTTTCCTGACCGAACGTCGCAACGGCTGACTCCTGTAATCAATCATTAATTGCCTGTCGAAAATGGCCTGTCGAAATCAGGTCACTCCATTCGTCATTACTGTGAGAACTAATAAAGGAGTGAGCTATGTGTCCACAATGTATGACGACTGCTGCGATGGTAGCTGTCAGCGCCACTTCAGGCGCAGGCGTGCTCGGTTTCGTGGTGGTCAAACTCCGCACGTTACGACGGCGTCGCAAAGCAGCGCACATCGCAGGTGAAGTCAATCAACCGAAATCAATGAAGAGCAAGCTGGCGCACTAGTTTGTGAGCGGGCTCTGCGACAGGAACAACCAAAACAAGGAAAGAGAGAGATGGAAAAAAACAGGGAGACAAATACACAGCATCAAAGCGAGCTTTTAGGAGCAAACACACCGTCGATCGTCTCGGCACAGGAGTGGGAGGCTGCGCGCCGGCAACTGCTCGTGAAAGAAAAAGCCCTGACACGCGCCCGCGATGCCCTGGCTGCCGAGCGTCGCCGTATGCCGTGGTTAGCATTGGAGAAGAGTTATGAATTCGAAGGGCCCAATGGCAAGGTCAGCTTGCTTGATCTGTTCGAGGGACGGCGTCAATTGATCGTTTACCGAGCCTTCTTTGAGCCGGGAGTGTTCGGCTGGCCGGAGCATGCCTGTCGCGGCTGCTCGTTCGTGGCAGACCAGGTGGCCCACCTCGCTCATTTAAACGCCCGCGATACTACGCTCGTGTTCGCCTCACGCGCGCCGCAGACAGACATCGAGCGCGTCAAGGAACGGATGGGCTGGCGGATGCCGTGGTACACCATCATAGACAGCTTCGACAAAGATCTGGGTGTGGACGAGTGGCATGGCACGAACGCGTTTATTCATGACGGCGACAAAGTGTTTCGCACTTACTTCATTAACGAGCGTGGCGACGAGCAGATGGGAAACACCTGGAACTACCTTGACATCACTGCGCTTGGGCGGCAGGAGGAGTGGGAAGACTCACCGGAGGGCTACCCGCAAACACCGCCGTACAAGTGGTGGAACTGGCATGACGCCTATGGTGAAACCGTGTCGTCGCAGTGGGCGAATGTTGTCGATCGCAGTCTCGTTCTGCAGCGTCAAACGGTGGAACGCAATCCGGAGCTCGACTCCACGGAACCACGGCTACAGTCGACCCGGGACGCGACGCCATGAGCACACGGACTGTGCAACAGTTCGGGTGACCGTACCGATCAATAACTTCAACCGGTAACTGGCAAGAGTGGCGCTCAGTGCCACTCTATGCTTTTCTGTGTATCTAAGCCTGGGCCTCAACCACTTCTTGAGGGTCATGTAGCCAACCTTTCGGATCGCCGGTTCGAATTTTCGAGACGGTCATCACTCCCACACCTGCCTTTTTCGCCACAGTCTTATTGGTCAACGGCGCGCACCCAGCGCGGCATTGATAAGATCCGATACGGCAGATCGGTGCTCACTCGTTTCTACCTGCCGATCGCGTTTGTGAATGATACGCAACAGAGCGTAGCACGAGCTTCCAGATTAGATCAATACTGATACGTAGTGAATCACATCCCATCGGAATCGATACCCATGATAAATGATTCGCTACCGGAAGGTAATGGTCGTTTCCGGCGTATGGTGCGCCCCACCATCGGCGAATTGTGTGGAGGTGCATTGTTTTGTCGGTCGCGCGGTTTCCAATTTTAGTGCGTCCTTTTGCTGACGGGTATGTGGAGCCCATTAGAATGGCAAATAGGAGTCCAGAACCCCTCGGGGACTTCATTAGCCGAATTCGGAATGAGAAGGGTCTCTCGTGTACCGATGTGTCCAAGCAAAGCGCGCGCTTTGGAAAAGCAATTTCGGCGAGTTACGTCAACCGAATCGAAAACAAGCTGATAAAGAATCCGTCAGCCGGCCGCCTCAGGGCTTTGGCCCACGGCCTTGGTATTCCAGCGGAAGATTTGCTCGCCCGGGCGGCTGGTTTGGTTGCCCCCGGCGGTCAATCTGAAGAACTTCATCTAGTTACAAGGTTTAGAGAATTGTCACCGGATCGGAGGGTTGATATTTTGAATATCGTGGAGATGTTTCATTCGGAGCAGTCGTCCCGCCGAACTCCACGTCCGCGATCAGCATAGTAAAAGAAAACTTTCTACCGCCTTTCTAGTAGCCCCTTCACGCAATACGCTACGGAGAGCACCATCATCAGTATTTAACGCGGCTTTTTCAGACCCACCACTCTGAAAGAAAGCAGGTTAAAGGTGCACAATAATCCGGCAGCGCGCTTGCACAATCTTGTCAGAAGACTTCGATCAACTTCGTCTAATGGACCACCAGCCCGCGTGTGGGCGCAGGCGTTGGACATTCCCATCAATCAGGACATCACTGGACTGCCCTTCACACAGGTAGCTCAAGAGATATTAATGTTTCTCGATCTGGTGGATGAAACCGAAACAGGCCTGCACGAGCTCGAGTTTGATGATTTCTACGGGGAGGCGTTCCCTCCTCTCCGTCTGGTAGCGCATCAATCGTTATCCAATCTTCGTGCTAATCAGGCCAATCTAACACGTCCGATAACGGATGAGACTCTAACGCTGCTTCGAGTAATAGCTTCCGAGTGGGGAAAGAAGAAACCTGATCCAAAGATCGATGAAGAGACTTTGCAAGAGATCCAGGCCGAGGCGCAGAGCCTGTTCGAGTCTGTAAAACGCGCGGAAATCGATCGGGATCTGAAGACCTTCATACTGTCCTTAACTTCGGCGATCCTGCAAGCCATACAGCAGTATCGAATCGGTGGCCCCGAGAGTCTGAAACGTGCGCTGGCGCTCATCATCGGACAAGCTACTCTGAACGTGGAACTGGTCCATAAAGCCGCGGCCGGCGAGCACACGAAAAGTATGTGGGCCAGCTTTCATAAGTTGGCGGTGAAGTTTTTCGAGGTTGTTAAGTTTGCGAACGACACTCGGAAGACGATCGAGGGCATCAGCCCGTTCGTTCGATTATTGGGCGGTGGACCTGGAGAAATCCCGCCAGTGGATGTCGGTGGGCCAGGTAAACAGTTGTAGGTTCACACGGCAGGATGCGGCTAGAAATCCAACCCGTCTGATCTTTCGCCCATTTGTCTTACTTATGATTCTTCGCTCTATCGAGGCAGGGATACAGTTTCTTTTCCCGCTCAAAGGTGCATGGATCCTTACCCTCAAATGAACAAGCGCCGACTGCCAGTCATCGTTCGGCCTGATCATCAAAACATGGAATAGCTTGCCGTCGACGTATACCTCGACGCGGCCATAGCCATCCACGCCGTCGCCTTCTGCGGTAACAATTGTTTGCGGGGCACGTTGCCCAAACTCTGTGAGGAAAGTTCGGGCATTGTGCAAGCGACGCGTATTGAGATTTCTCAGTGTTTCTCCGGCGCCGAGTCTGGCGATCATTATCACCAAATTATCGCCGGCTTTCTGATGGGCGCCGGTCAAAACGGAGATGTTGAATTCGCAGTTAGCAGGCTTTGTCTCGACTTGGGAAGACGGAATCGTATCCGTTGCGGGGTTCTGTTGTGCGGCCGCAATGCAATAGGCGGCGAGCAGCACGATAACGAGTTTTAGAGCCTTCATATTCATCAGAACCCAAACTCCTTACAGAAAAGTTTGCGTCAGCAGTTTGAGTTTCGCACGATCGCGACTGCGAAGCTAAAAGAACCGCGCTCGAAGTAATTCTAAGAGCGACGATGTCATCAAGAAACGACATAAAATACGAAAGTGCCGATGATTCTCTCGAACTTCAGCTTGACCCAAGCTGGGCTGAGCTACTATGGTGATTCTGGTCAGACTAGTCAGCGAGGAAAAACAGATGCGGCAAGCAAAAAAGAATAGCAAGACGGGCGCCAAGCCTTCAACTCAACCATGGCAACTCCAAACTGCAAAGGCACAATTTAGCGAGTTGTTTCGTCGCGCCAGGACTGAAGGGCCACAGGTCGTCACGCGACAGGGGAAGGAGCAAGTTGTGGTCCTGCCGGCCGAGCAATTTGCTGAATTAACCAAACGTGATCGCCAGCCGAAAAGTCTGGTGAAATTCTTCGCCCAGTCGCCGCTCGCCCACGTCGTGCTTGACCTTAGCCGCGATGAGGATTTAGGACGGGAGATCAAACTGTGAGTGGTTTTCTACTTGATACCAACGTCATTTCCGAACTTGTCAAACCGAGCCCTGAAGCAAACGTAACTGATTGGATTGACGGAACTGACGAGTCGCTGCTTTACCTGAGTGTCTTAACGTTAGGTGAGATTCGACGTGGGATCGCGGCTCTAACTCAATCCCGACGTCGAGCAATCATGGAGGCCTGGCTTGACAAGGATCTCCGCACACGCTTTGAGGGCAGAATTCTGGACATCGATCCAGACGTGGCTGATCGCTGGGGCTTGTTAACCGCTATGGCTCGTAACAGGGGAATCGAATTGCCGGTCATTGATGGCCTTTTGGCGGCTACTGCGTTGGGGCACAACCTGACACTGGTTACGAGAGATACGGGACAGATTCCATCTATGGGAGTAGCAGTTTTCAACCCGTGGCAGAATAACTGAGTTTGGTTCGCTTGGCGGGAGTATCGATACCGTCGTTGTATAGCGTAGGTTATTGAAAGGAATGGTAGGCGCGTGCGGATTTGAACCGCAGACCCCTACCGTGTCAACGATCTGCTTTACCCCTAAAAATCTTCGGAATACTGGGCATTTTAGCATATTTCGCCCTCTACCCGCACAATTACCCGCACAATTTTTAGCAGTATCAACAGCTTGCTATGCTATAGTGACTTTGGCGCGTTTCCAACAAGCCACCGCCCCAATCCTCACTATCAATTACACCAAGAGAGAACTTCAATGAGAAGCTACACGGAAGGTGTCTACCCACGTAAACGTAACGGCAAGCTCGTCTATGACGGTGTCCTCACCTACTATGACGAGAACGGTAAACGCAGATTCAAACACCGCGAACGCGCCAAAGAGCATCTGGCTAAAGCAGCAATCCGAAAGTTACGCAGAGAATTGGAAGACTCTGGTCCAAAGGCGCTGGATACCGAGGTCGTTACCTTCGCTCAATTAGCTGACTACTGCGAACAAGAAACCTACCGGGAAGCTGAGTACAACGAAGCTGGCGAAAAACTATTTGGCGTTCGAGGCGCCAGCGGCTACAGAGCACATCTCAAACACTTCCGAGAATTTTTCGGCGCCCGAAAGCTCAAGGATATCTCACTCGCCGATCTGAAAAGATATCGCTCGCATCGGCTGCGCTCCACCCGGCGCGGCCCGAACGGCACCAAGGTTAACATTGCCACCGCAACGGTCGCCCGCGAATTGACCACCCTGCGCGCGATGCTATATGAAGCCAAACGTTACCAGTGGATCAAACAGAATCCATTTGAGTTTGCCCGCAAGAACGAAGTGATCAAATCCAGCGACCGCAAGAAACGAAATCTCTTCCTTACCTTCAGCGATGAAATCAAATTACTCCGAGCCTGTGAGACCGAAGACCGGAGACACCTCCGCGCACTCATCATTGTCGCCGTTGACACTGGCGCTCGCTTCGGAGAACTGATACACCTCAAAAAGGCTCAAATAGACTTTACCGGCTCTGGCACCATCAATGGATTGCTCAACTATAAAGACCTGGGCGGCGACAAACAGACTCGCAACGCTAAGATGACCCCAAGAGTTCGTGAAGCACTTTTGGATATGATCCACAACCCACCCAAAAAAGCCTTCAAAGTTCAGCGTGGTAAAAAACCATCCGCTGAGTTGGTATTCGGAATAACCAGCAACGTCCGCACCGCCTGGACCGGAGCGCTAGAGGACGGTGGCCTTACTCATCTCGGCCTACACTTCCATGACTTGAGACACACGCCCGGCACTAGAGTAAAGAAAATGATCGACCTCGTGGATATCGCCAACGCCCTCGGTCATAAAGATCCCAAAACCACCGCGCAGATCTACATTAACCACACCGATGAAGATTTGGTTGATTTTGCAAGAGCCGTGGAACGGGCAGTCGAAGCAGGATACAAACAAGCAATGTCCGAGGACGTTAAGCCTGATCTAGAGTCAACTGTAGTTAGCTAATAAAACAATATATTGGAAGCAACCACCACCCACAGTCTTTACCAAATCGCTTGCCATTTCATACGGCTCACACTTCCCGCCCTCGTCGAAATACTTCTTATTCGATAAGGACAACATAATACGCGCTTACCGAGGTCTGATGTTGCGCGAAGTGTGGCAGGAGCTCGCGGTATTGCTCAAGAATTTCTCCTAGGCTCTCGCGCCACATTCGGTAGCCCGCCACCACCCTCAAGACTTTCAAAATTCTGAACGCGCATTTTCATGCTCCCTGACGTTATACCTAGCATCGCTGAAGCCTCCGCAAGCGAAATGCCAAGGCGATCCGACTCAAACTTATAGAGGTAGAGGCGACGATGTCATCACACTCGGTCCACTGGTGTACCACTACACAGACTCCTCGCTGACCTGCAATTTGGACGTGTTAAGCGGATTGCCAGCCTTTAGCAACACTTGGATCGTTCGGCGCAGATCGAAAATGGCGCCAGCCTTCTTGGTTTTGAATGTCATTGACTCGATACCATCAAAACGAATTGCTCGTGATGCGCTTGGAAAACTTGCTTCCCCGGTTTGAGATTTGCTTGCGACTAGAAGTAGCCACGCATGGAGGGTTTGAACTTGAGCTATCTGCTCGTAGATGCGCCAAGTCAATCGAATGTCACTTTCGTCGAGTGCTTTGGGTAGCGCCTTCAATTGGCTATTGAATGCTTTATCACTTAGGACAGGTAGCGGTATGTCAACTGCTCGTCGTGCCAGGCGGTCTGCCTCAACTTCGAGCACTTTCGTAGCAGTGCCTTGTTCTTCATGTTCATCGGGCAGGAGGGAGACATTGTGCCAATAGTCGTTGAGTAGCGCTAGGTTATGGTCTATCTCCAATGCAACCAAGAGTCTAACAAGCCGCTTTTCCTTTCTAGAAGAAATCAGCCAGGCAATTACATTGGCTGCTTGGCTCAGCAAGAAGCCTACAACTACTCCGATGATGGGTCCCCAGCTCAGTTGCGACATAACATAATGTACGCCTTTCGAACGTGTGATTCATTCCGGCTCGGCGCTGGCATGTCCCTCATACGAGGATTCCTGATGATAAGATATGGTGGTTGAGATAATGAAACAACTCTTGTGTGTTCTTAACTCGGACTCGCTCAATCGCAACGGCCAGCGCTTCACCGTGCGTCAATTAATTTCTGCGTTATGGAGGGAGCATGACGTCGGCATGCCCCTCCTAATTAGCCATGATTTTCAGCGGGCTATCGGCTGGCAATATCCGTTCGCTATCCATTTTGAGCCAGGACTAACTCGCCTTTCGGGGCTTGGGTTAATGGTAGATAATAAGGAGGAATCTAAACAGCTCTCAGGTGCCTTAGTCTCCTACGTGGCAGAAATAGCTGCCCACCGTGATACAGAGATAGTTGAGCTGCGTGCGTTGCTCGAAAATCACCTCACAGGCAACGAAAAGATTTTATGTGCCAAAGAATCTCTAGCGCTGATCGACAGTGGCTTAGCCACCCGTGTCTTCCCCGAAGTTTTTGAAGACGTTGACAAAGATGGTTTGGTGCCTTTGAAGCGACTCGATCCAATAGGCCCAGGCGTGTTCAGAATTGGAAAGCTTACTCTGTTTGCGCATCATTTCTTCCGCCGATCGCTCTCGAGAATGAACACCCTTAATTCGCCGTTTCTTGAGCGTATTCAGAACATCACCGACGAGAATGTTTCAGCAAGAATAGCCGTTGATCCAGATGCGGTGGGTCTAGCGTCCGCCTACACAGGCTACCTAGAACTTGAATACTGGTGGGGACCAAAGTTCAGCAACAACTTGAGCGACATTCCAGTCGGAGTCTCCCATCATGAAGCTGACGAAACAGACCGCATCTTTCACGGGATATCAGGCAGTCAGTTTTGGTGGCAATCACGAGACGGCAAGCACATTTTTGAAGCTGAGGAACTGCGCAATATCCCTACATCAATTGGTGAGGGCGCGCGCTATGGTTGTCGATATGTGCATTCGATCATCGACGAGAAAAGTTCTCGAATCGACCACTCTGGACGGGGCCGTACGCGTTTACCCAGAAGAGAAGATGATCGAAAAGACTGGAGCTTGATATTTCTCAAGCCGGGAGGCACACAGAGTACAGAAAGCTTTGGAGGTTGGATGGTATTGTACCGACATCGTTATGGAAGGGTTTATTGTCAGACTATTTTCGCGATAATCGTTTAGTTGGCGAGTATTTCGGAGCAACAGAAGAGTTTGAGTACGCGTTTAGTTCAGAGCCGGATTCTCAGATCCAAAAACTGGTGCCTTACTCGATGAGATTAGGCGATGGCGTTCGCATCGCCCTTTCTTTTCACGACTACAAGAACGATGTCCAAATCGACCGCTCTGTGGTGTCTCTGGACACGTTGACGTTAGAAGCCGGCGACGCGAGGTACGTTGAATCCTGGATACTTGAGTTACAGAAAACCCTATCGAGAATGGGAGAGTCATTATCTATTTCGGACGAAATTCAGTTTCTAACTTGCAAGGATTTTTATATTAACTTTCCACTGATACTTCATAAGAAGAATAGTAAGCCGGGGATTGTTCCTAAAACGATTGAGGCTTTTAGATTGCTCATCCGAGCCCTTCGGGCAAAAGGTTACGACCAAGTTGCAAGTTACAGCATTGCATTTGCTTTGGACGACAAGGAAACCAGGATTTCAGTTCTTGGGCATATTAATGATCTTGACGCTTGGCTAAGTGAACCGTTGTCTGTACCGCCAGTATCGCGCGAAGGACTCTTCGCGTGGTCTGAACAGGTCGCAGAATATCTTCGCCTGAAATATCCCGAGGCCAGCAACAAGCCGGCTCTCGCCGAGACCCTGATGCCGTCAGGAGTGCTAATGATTCGCCGCCAGAGTCTAGCGGAGAATATCGATGTGCAATACGAAGAAACGGATCGCGGATTGATGTACTGGCTTCAAATACCTGATAACGAGCAGAGTCTGAGGAAATGTGTTGAAAAAGGGGAGATAGCTCCTGCTACGGCGTTCCTTAAAGTTGAATCAATGTGCACCAAATGCCAACAATCCTACCGGAGTTGCTCCTGCTCCAAAATGCTCGACAGCGGAGTCGCAGAAGAAATTATCAAAGCTCATTTCATTCGCCCATTCTGGACTGATCGACCATTGTATTGACTGACACCACAAAACTATGTGAGAGACTTAGTCACAAGTACAAGGGCGAGGCGCTATGAGTTCAACCGGCTTTGCACGAAAAGGGCGTTTGCACGAAAAGTAACGCCCTGTTGCCGCATTGTAGGAGATGGATCTACTGATCATTTCTATCTTAGGCAGGCCGCCGCCGACCATCAGCAAAGAACTGCTATGTCCGATGATTAACTGAGTGAGACGTAAATGGCCTACAAAGCGTTGACTTTTATTTAATTCATCTTAGAAGTGCGTATTCCGGCGCATCGTGGGCAAGTTTCTTCGCAACGATTTTTTCAGCTTCTTTACGGCAATTCTGTTGATTACAACTTGGATTATGAGGGAAAGCGAAAAAACGTTTCAGAAAGGATTTGCGGAGAAACACTACGGGCCAAGCACTGTGTCAGACGACTTGAGCAATGACAGTGAAAAAACCAAAAGGCCGACACTCAGACCAGCCCTTCAGTCCTTCACCAACAACGACTAAGCAGCGGCGAAGGGTAGTTGTTTGTCTCGCAGACAATCGACATAGGTAGGCCATCACTGGCTTTCCCTGTCACACCACCGTACATGCGGGTCCGCATATGGTGGTTCCGTGACTTAAGCCAAAAGAGGCCGGAGATTCGCAACATGTTTCACCAATGAAGGCTTCACCGCTTCCAGGTTCCTTTCGGGTTTCACCCTATCCGCCCCTAGCAAGCTCAGCCTAAGCTGATTGGCTGGTGCATAGCACTTCATGAAATTCGTGCGCTACTACTCACGATCACGGTTCAGGCCTTCATCACTCGCGTGATTACTATGCCCTCTGCTGACTTCTGCTACGCGCTCAACTGCTTCACAGCAGTCTCAGTCGTGTTTCCACGACACGCAACAGATCTCCCGAGGTAAGCTCGACCGCCTTCAGCGCACCGCCGCCGGATTTACAACCAGCGTCCTTGATGGATATGGGCTTTGTTGTCAGTTGCCAACTCGCCCGACGCCGTATGCCTCCTATCCGGTTCTTGTTCATCGGCTCGCGCTTTTGCTCCACGCTTCCTTCAGACCCCGCCTCACGACGACGCCCTTGCGCTTCGCTAACTCTTCACCTCCATCAGGTTGAGTAGAGGACTTGCACCTCCTAACTGTCGAACATGCTCGGCACACAACCAAAAGGCCGGAGCTGGGCCTCCGGCCTCTTGGAGTGGATGAAGCTGAGAGAGGCTGGTCCACACGATAGACCATGCACGCGTTATAGTCCTTAAGGAATTCTCAATTAGTTCTCAAGAAGTTATTAGCGCGAATCCTCTGTTGTTAGAACTTCCTGCTCAACAAATCAGCCAACCTGTAGCCCGCCAACATTGCTCTTTTGATAGCGATGGGTTCCGAGCGTGACTTGTAATCATCGGGCAGTACTGCACCATCAAGCTCGTCCGGGCTTCCTTCGAGTTGGCCCATCAGGTATCCGTCCTTTTTTGCAAGAGCCAAGCTCTCCTTGGCCCACCCCTCAAACGTTGTCTCCGTGAGTTCACTGAAGTCCTGACGCTGCAAGTCGTTTCTAATAAGCAAGCCTCGGGCTCTGTTTCGCACTGAGCTAAATTTTTGTGATGACATGACGAGTCCATCCCAGAAAGAGTGCAAGTGCTTCGTCCGTTCATTCTCGGCTTCAGCGATATAAAAGCGCGTGCCGCCTCGATCGCCCTCTGGAAAGACAACAGTAAATAGTGTTGAGGTGTGCAATGGCTGATGAACATCGCCAATCAGATGAAACACCCAGCACAGGGCCCTTGATTTGGCCACAGCAGATGCTGTACTCGATTGAAGAGTACTATTCGCCTCTGAGTACTTCGTAAGTATGTTCTCATCAGCGGGAGGTTTGACCACGAGACCAGCGGGCTGGTTGTCGGGTTTGAATGGATAGTTTATGTAGTGGCACTGATCGCAGTGCAAGCTTGGGATGCCGCGGATGTCGTCTGGCCATCGAGCCGCATACATAAACAAGTAGAGGTCATGGCGATCAGCATCACTTTCCGCAAGATTCTCAATTCGAGGCAACCACTCGTGCTGATAATAAGGGTTCTGTTTTAGAAAGTTGATTACCTTGGCAAGCGCAGCAGGGTCCTTGGCTTTCAGCTCGTAGTACGCTATCGCTCCGGTGAGCATGTGCCCTGGTTTGTTCCACGCAAGCGCGGTCGTCGAGGTCGCCAAATAGATGAGTATCGTCAGGAGAAACAGTCTGCGGGAAGGCATAGTGGAAACTCCTTCTTCATGAATTAGGGTTTGAGATCAATGGGCAGTGCGAGAAAGCGCGCCCAGATTACGCCAACACCCCAAGGTATCAACGGTCTACTGCCATTGGTTATGAGGAAAAAGGGAGAAACGTTTCAGAGGGAAACTGAAAGTCGATATCAAAACAAATGCAGAGCGATTCGAAGAGAAAATCGCACAACTTACAGCGCGCCCTGAACTCGCACTCTCCTCCTACGGTTCGACTATTTCGTAAGCACTGACGGGATGAAACTTCCCAAGCGGTTCTGAGCAGGGGAAACCTGGGTCCCAAAGCTATTGACAGGGATTGCCCGTATTAGTTGCTTCAGAATCTCGAACGGTTTCAAGTGCATTTTGGACAGTAGTAGACAACTCACTCAAGAAATCATAGCCAGTAGCGTCTTCGATATTTCTGACTGTCGCAACGTAACGCCGCCAATCGTGCGGGCGAATACCGTTCTTGTTTGGCATGCACACGGCGATAGTGCGGGTGCTGTTGTTAATTCGACTTAAGTCGCTGTTGCCGCGTGGCAGAACAACCAACACCTTCCAAAACACGCGAGGAATGTTTACCTTTCGGTTGGTTACGCCAAAGCTCCCTTTGCTACCGAACGCACCGGCTACGATATAAAGTTCATTACCTTCCTCAGCTAGCTTCCGGCCATAGTTTTCAAGCTTAACCCAAGGGCCTTTGTTGTTATCTGCTTTCTGGGGCAGGATGTTTGTCATCGCAAAGGTGGCGAAGTTGTCGTCATCGGTTTCTGTTCTGTCTTCTGAATTACAGAGGTGCCCGCGTTCATAACCGGTATTGGTATATACCGATGTGACAATCCGTTTGAAGCCTGTAGGAAGTTCCGTATCAGGATGGAAGCAATTGCATCGTTCGGCGTCCCCTACATCGTCAGCTTCAAGATGCCAAGCAACCCAGTTGGGTCCACCCTTCCGATTGTTATAGGAAAGAGCAAACTGAGGTTGGACCATTAAGAAGTTATTCTTATTGGTAACCTCGGTTGTAGCATCACTCGGATTTCCTAGCGTTAAATGTAAACTTACAGACGATTGAAGCGTACTTGCGCTATTGGGTGAACCAGTCGCAAACGTTGCGGCTAAAATAAGGCCGATACCAAGAAGGAAAAGACTTGCTTGACGCAAGGTGAATCGCTTCATGGGGGAAAGCTCCTTGGGGAATTGAGCTAAAGCGACCGAAGACTATTATGAAGGTTTGTACGAGTCAAGATTAAAACCCAACAGATTAAAACCCAACTATCATCCCGAACGAACTCGCTCATGGTTCTTGAGGCATTCCAAGCCCCACGCTTGTGGAACACCCAGTAAATTCCACTATGGCCCTAGAAGGACTCCCCTTACACGCGATAAAAGAATTCGCTGGGCCACCGCAACATAAGTGAGACCATCCGCTATTTCAAATACATGCCACAACAGATGGAACTTGGCGCCCAAGTCTCAGCGAAACTCGGCCTACTTGCAGGAGCCGAACTAGAGTCACGCTTGCACCGAACACTAGGTGAACTCGAGTGTCCCAAGTGCCGCCACACCTTTAGCGTCAAAAAACGAACGCATATTAAACTCGTAGAACAGGTATCTTGATTCATACGGAACGAAGCGTTTCACCGAGTGGGTTGTGATTATCGCAACTCAGTCGCCGCTTGATATCGAGACTAAGGATAGGGCGGTAACTCTAACGCAAGCTCTATTGCCAACTGCTCGGACAATTCGATCGCAGTAAGACAAACTGTATAAGTGAAACCGTCTGGAACCTGAGCGTCGTCTAGATGTTGACCGTAATCTCCGACAGATTGCAAATAGTCGAGCATTACTGTGGTCGATCGGGAAACTCTAGTATGACCGGCTTTGCGCGGGTCGGCCATCAACCTCAAGAGATTACATTGCTTTCCACCGGAATTTGGAATAGGGCCTTCGGGTGGATTGAACTCTGGACGATTGCCCTCACGATCCTCCATTTTCCAACCGGCCGTCCAGTCTGGCGGAATCCTTCTGTCCGGCAACTCTCGATCCCAAATCATACTAAAAGCTCGATTCACCAGGCCGCGAATCTCGTTGACCACAAGATATGGTTTTTCTACTTTCTGAACGGCAGATCGTAAATCTTCAATTAGTTGGTCATCAACCGCTGCTTCTGTGCCGTCAAGCTGACTAACACGCAGCTCAAGGACACTCCGGATATTCTTCTGAAAATCCTCCGCGCTTCCGAACAGACGCCGGAGATCAGTAGCTTGCGGCTTATAGGATGTGACGTATTGAGCAATCGAGCGACAAACCCGCAACTCTGCCTTCTCTTGGGTTATGAAGCCGCGCTGTTTCAGTTTCTGTAAAGTATCTCGTGATACGTCACCAGCCCTGAATGATCGTCCCTGAGCCAAGTCCGCGACAATTCCTTGTTCCTCGGCGTCACAGTCCTCCCACAGGTCATCGAGTGTAGATCGGACGCGTTCGACAAAATCGTCCACTAGCGATGTAACGTAGCTATTGCTAACGACATCTCCATCATCGACTTTGTCCCATACGCGTTTGCATAGTGCGCTGGCAAGCACAGGAATGCCGCCAGAGACATTGAAAAGTTCAGTGCGAGCGCCGGGCTGGAGTTCAATACTACGTTCATTGAACGGCGCGAGAATGTGTTCCCAGTCGTTCTCTTTATTGAAAGCGCCTAGATTTAGCGTGGAATCAGCAAAAAGGTTCCAGAAAGGCGAAGTGCGAGCCTCAGGCATTGCGCAGATTTCTCGCAACGGCTTTTGACTGCCGATTAGAAACCTTAGACTAGTTCCTTCCGCAAGGGCTCGGAGACTGTCCCACAGATTTTTACTTAGTTGCGCGTTGTGCTTCAGATGATCGAAACCGTCCATGATGACAAGCACTTTCTTGCTGTCCTCGTCCAACATGGCAAATGCGTCACTTAACCTTTCATAGTCAACTCCCTCAGAGTCCAGCTCTTTTCCAATTACAGTATCGAATACGCAGATCGCCTCACACGCGTATTGACCAAAGACTCGATAGAATTCGGCATCGGTCTGTGGCGTGTTGTGGCCTATGTTCCAGTATGCACAGCCATCAAACTGTTCGCGGTGGCTGCCAAAATGCAAGGCTATGGCACTGAGGAGAACCGTCTTACCGATATAGCGTGGGCCAACCACTGAAACATTATCGGGGACAGACTTCTCCAAACGTCTCATTGTCCTTGTCCATTCCTCGGAACGTCCCAGGAGGAGAGGGACGCCCGGCCCGAAGACCTGATAAGGTTCACTTGGCATCAGTCATCGCCTCTCATTCTTTCGCCGCAAGCTGTCGGCGCATAGGGTCGTGCTCATTTCTCTCAAGCCAACGTGAGAAGAGGGGTATTTTGATCCTGTACGAAGTACCAAGCTCGTGTTGTTCGAGATCCAGTACATCCAGTTCTTGTAAATATTGAAGATCGTCAGCAAGTGCAGCCGTGTCATATTCGATCTGATCTTTGTCAAGTTCTTCGGCGATGAGGTCAAAGCTAACCCGGTCCGGCCCTTCCGATAACCGATTGGCGACGCAGGCTAGATAGCGGCGGCGCTCAGTGCCAATAAAATCGAAGAGAGTGCGGAAATGTTCGTTATCAAGGACCATCTCCTGCGCGGCTTGCTCGACGGTCTTTATTGTGACGCTTTGCTCGCCGGAATTCGCGCACTCCTCAAAGACGCGATAGCAGAGGGCCTGTATGAGGAATGGTTGGCAACTAGTCAAGACGAGCACCTGCTCGCGTGCGTTCGTCGCGTAAACGAGTCTACCCTCGACAGGCTCAACAACAAGCCGGCGTGCTGACTCTACGTCAAGTGCGTCAACAGTCACAGGTACCCCTATTCCGTAGAGTGCACTCCAGTGATTCTGCCGCAGGTGCTTAATGCGCCTCGAGCCGGTTAGGATACCGGAAAGATGATCGTGCCTGTGGAAAAGGGCGCGCAAGTTCTCCGGCACTTGTGGACTCGTAACACCGCTTTCGATGCCTTCCTGAATTTTGTCAAATTCATCCAGTATCAGCAGAATCCGGCGGTCTGTGACAGCTGTGCTGATCGATTCTAGCAGCAAGTCAAGCAACTCCAACGGACTACCCAAATCGAATTCAGCCCGCATTTTCGTTCGGAGTTGCTCACGCAGCTCTGATCGTGTCATTTCAAGCAAAACCTGTCCTAATCCGGGTACTTCAATAACATAACCTGCTGCTTGAACTGCCAAGACAAGTTCATGGGCAATATTGTAGAAAATCTCCTTGTCGACCAAACCTGCAGCGGATTTATGACCCGTTGCCCGCTGGGTGGTCCAATAGACCGGAATCCATCCGGTTAAGACGCCGTGCGCTTGCATGCGATACAAAATGGAGGTCTTGCCTGCACGGCGATTTCCTTCGAGCAACAGCACAGTCGAAGATCCTGACATGCGGAGTGAACGACGAACCTGATCGATGATGTCCTCACGACCGAAGAACATTTCTTGAGCGTCGCTGGATTTTAATGGACCTCCTACAATGTATGGGTTGGTCCCAATTCCATGCGACGGAAAGCCGACATGCGTTCGGGTGCTGTAATCGAGCATGATTGTCCCCTCGATCAGCTTGCTGTCGAGCCGGAGGGCTTTCCACTTAATGTTCAGCGGATAGCTACCGGCCGGCCGCGACGGGACGGGGACAGAGCACGTCAACTCCGCGCTCGCTCGGAGGAGTTTCGCCTTTGTTTCGCTTTGGTCCGGCGTGGTGTAAATGGTCAGATTGCGGAGGGGGAGGTTGCCTTCGTTTTTGAATCGTACAACAATTTCCGCCTCCATATTTGCATCAACGAACGCTGAATCCAAAACTGCGGCTATTGGCGTGTCTTCCAGAATACGTTGACGTGCGTTTGCTAGGGTCTGCTTGATAGATTCAGCGAGAGTCCATAAGCGTTCATGCAGGCTTTCATCGACCTCGACTTTAAGATCATCCAGATTGTTGATCTGCTCCTCCAAAACACCGAAGGCGGCCAGACGCTCAGCCCCAGTCGGCAGTTCAAATGCGTCCGCTAAACTCTCCGCGAGCATGGACGCAGCTAACAACCACGACGAGAGAGCAGGATCACCGATTGATGTTTCGTGGGCTGCCTTATTCCGCCAAGGACGCAAACCAGAAGCTAAACGAGTAAATTGATTGCCTTCATCGTCGTCCCGGCGCTTCATTGTAATGATGTCGTTAATTGCCGGGTCGCTCAAAAGGAACGAGAGAAAATCGTCATACGCGCGTCCGGATACCACAGATCTAAGAAGTTCAGTTGTGTCCGCCCCAGCTTTCGCGCCAATCGTAATAGCACGTTGGATCTCAGGTTTCGGTAGCGGAATCGGAAGCCGGCGTAGTTCTCGGACGGGAATATTCATGATCGTAGTGCCAGAGGAGTGCGCGGCGAGCCATTGCTGATATGGACCGGATTGCAGCAGGCGAATGAGGTAGAGCGGCTGTACACTATCTGTTCTCAACCGGATCGTAGTGATACCGTGTGCCGGGACACCACCGGCGTGAGACTCTCGGACCATTCCGACTTTGCCTAGTGTTCCCTGTGTACTCAGAACCACGTCGCCTGCTTGCAGCCGCCGTTCAGCGACCGCGCGTCCTAGAACTACATCATTAAAATGGAGCGCCGATGCCTTCAACTCCCCGCCTCGGCTAAGTTCCGTAACACGAATAAGGGGGGCGCTGTTAAGTGTCGGTTCAGACGACGTGTCTTTACGCGTGTAGCCTATGCCGCTAATGACCTCGGCAACACTTTCGAGGTTCGCGACTTCAAGCTCTGAGTCATGCTGACGCAGATACTTAATAAAGGCTTCCAGTTCGTCGCCGCGCACTTGCTTGACAGAAAGATCGGAGTCCCGCTCGATGATGTCCTTGAGCGAAGCTGGTCGAGCCGTGTCACTTTCCTGGCGAGAGATAAATTGCTGGACTTCCTTCTTGGGGTCAAAGAGCACCGCTCGGCTGACGGCTTTGCCTGTCGGATGGGTTTCTTGAAACCAAACACTCTCTTGCGGAGCTGACCGGCTGAAAACTAGCACGTTGGGTTTTACACTCGTATAAGGCAGGAGCGTTCCGGCCGGCAGAGAGATAACACCTTCGACGCAAAACTCGGTCAGCAACTTTGAGCGCACTTGCTCGTCGGCACCGCCCCGGAACAGGAAACCTTCGGGAAGCGCGACGACGGCGCGTCCATTCGGTTTAAGCGAGGCCATGATGTGCTGCATAAAGAGGTTTTCGGTTGAACTAGTCCGAATTGGAAAGTGCTCAGTTCGCCAGCGGTCTGGGACCCGGCTACCGATGGGCGGCGCCGCGACTATCACGTCATAACGCTCGTTCGGGTCGTAGAGATTTCGCTCTAGTGTGTCTCCTTGCGTGAGCCGAGGATGGTCGATGCCGCTTAGAAGCACACGAGTCAGACCAACCAAGTATGGGACAGTGGCTTTCTCGATACCGTAAATCGAATGGTTCTGCACAGTCTCCCATTTGCCCGGCTCTTGCTTGCGCGCCGCTTTGGCGAGCCGGCGGGCTGCCCCACTGAGCAAATAACCCATACCGAAGCAGGGGTCATATACGGTCTCCCCAGGCTGCGGCGAGGCGATATCCAACATAAGCTGGGCCACGCGAGGCGGTGTAATGAACTCGCCAGCGTATTGGGTACTTTCGATGGCTTGCTGAAGAATTTTACGGATAAGCTCGTCGACCGCTTGTAAGTCTTCGTAGGTTTCGAAGGGCTGCTCGGCGACAAGTTGGAGGGCTTTATAAAGGAGCGGTTCAGTTAGTTTTTTTGGGTCGAAAGCATAAGCTGCCGTCCGTAACAAGTCCGCGAGAGGCGAGCCTTCGAGGTGTGCGAGCTTTGGCAGCAGGTTATCGTGTATTACCTGGAACAGCTCAGACGGGTCAAGAGGAACGAGGCTTGACCACTTAAGGCGCGCTGGCAACAGCGATTCGTAGGGCCGCTCATCAAAGAGCGCAATGGCTTGTTCCTCGGTATCCTGACGCTCGACCCAGCGTAAAATTACGAAGAAGGTGAAAGGAGCTAGTGCATCTTTCAGGAGTTCGCCGCTACCGCTGCGACGAGCATGATCTAGCAATTCAAATTCAGGAATCCTTTGAATTTTAAGAAGTGCCATGGACGAAGCCTCACGCTAAGGCGCACTCAATGCGCGAGTAGACCCTCTCCGGCGAAGGCTTTTCGAAGAACAGCACTAGGGAGCCTATCTATTGGTTCTATATTCAAATCTTCCAAAAGCGATTGAGCCACTTTGCGAGCTTCCTTAAATCGATCTACAACTTCCGTTTGCTTTTCGAGAGAGGGCAAGGGCAGAGGCATCTTCGCAATTTCCTTTGCGTTTATGTTTACCATCCCGATCGCCCGACGCGCGGTGCCATACACATATGTGCGACCTATTCGACTGTTGATTGCAGCGTTCACAAATTCAGGTAAGGCTTTGGTTCGATCAACCACAAGGCGAATGAGGTAGGAGGCAAAAACCCAATCGCCCTCTACTTCTTCGAACATGGCAGATTTCCCCACCAGCTCTTGGCTGTTTGTGCGGTTTATCAAGATATCCCCTTCCTCAAGGCGATATCTTTTCAACGCATCGTTCGTTAGCTCGATGTATTTCAAGTTATTGAAATCAAGATGGCCACTTTGAATATTACCCATCCTGAGAATCGGCACACCTTGACTGTTGATTGAAGCTTTTGCAGATATGCCGTACTGACTATTCAGAAGCACATCCCCGATTGCGACCATTCGAGATGGATCACTTGCTATTCCCTCAAGAAAGTCCGCAAAGGAAGCGATCTCAATCACCGATGCCTCTTTTCGACTCTCCTCACGCAACCGTTTGATCTCCTCGACCCGGCGCAAGCATTCTTTGATTCGATCAACAATCCGGCGTTGCTCTTCAAGGGACGGGTAGAAGATAGGAAAGCTACTGAGTTTGCCTCGGCTGACTTCCTTATAGGTGGTCTCTCCTGCAAGCCGCAGAATCTCGGACGTTGAGTGGCAAAGATAGTAAGCGAGAAACCATGAATCAATGACACCTTCATGCGGGATGAGGTTTGCAAATCCTTGATTTGTTGCACAGGCTCGATTTGTTATAGCGATCTTTCCAATGCTGGCACGAGACGAGAACAGCACAGTTCCCCGTGGAAGAAGCGTTGCGGAACTTTCTCTTAGTCCTTCCGCTGTGAGAGCCTCTTTTACGCTGCCAAGTTCGCACACTTCACCAATCGGTCGAAGGTCCGTCGGGGTAACCCAATCTAGATCACCGCCAAAGTAGTGAGCCACAGAACGAGAAGGCGTACCGCCACCCACTAGTTGAGCTACTTCACCCAGTGTTGACGATTTCCATTGTTGCGTGACTGGTACTGTCATTGTGTTGGGCTCTCCAACATCTCTTCTAACTCATCAAGCAGCGCGAAAACACGCGCCTCTTTCGTCTTGATGCTTTGCACCAAATCTAACGCTGGGCGATGTAAGTAATTGTCCTTCCGGTTTGGGTTCTTTGCAGAGAAATCCCAACCACAGTTCTCGATCTCGGCAATCGGAAGAGTCCAACTGTTTTCTGACTCGATACGGTCCTTCCATTTCGCCAGAAAGTCCGGGTACTGGTCGCCTTCTATAGGGCGGCGAGTCTGCTTCAACTCATAACCGTCGTTCGTCAGCTCGTAGTACCAGACATTTTCCGTCCCGCGCTCGTCGTCCTCGCGGTTGAAGAAGACTACGTTTGTCTTGACGCCCGTATAAGGAAGAAAACAACCTGCCGGCAAAGACAGAACGGTGTGCACGTTGAACTCTTTTAGCATGCGCTCACGCACACGCTGGTCCGGTCCGCCTCGAAACAGCACCCCTTCGGGCACTATCACGCCTGCGCGGCCATGGCGCCCGAGGCTCTTCATGATATGTTGCAGGAATAGGATCTCAGTCGAACCGCTCCGTACGGTAAAGTTGGTTTGAAGTTGCTGCGCCATCCTTCCGCCGTATGGCGGATTCGCTAGAATCACCAAATACTTGGCGCCCTCCGGCACGTCGTTCGAGTGAACTTCTAGCGTGTTGACGAGTTCGAGGCTCGGCTCATGAACGTCGTGCAGTATAAGATTCATCGTGCCGAGTAGGTAAGCAAGCGGTCCTTGCTCGCGCCCAAAGAAAGTCTCTTTGTGGAACCGTTCAAGCTCCTCACCACTCATCGAGCGTTGACTCTGGCGAATTGCCCTAGCAGCTTCAAACAAAAACCCCGCACTACCGAAACACGGATCGTAAACGCGATCACCCATGCGCGGCGCAACTACCTCTACCATTGCAGTGATGATGTGGCGCGGCGTGTAAAACTCGCCCGCGTATCCCGCAACCTGAGCCACATCTTTTAGCAATCGCTCGTAAATCTCCGAAAGCACTACCACGTCGGTACGATCACTGAAGTGCAACCGGTTAACCTGGGCGACGACGCGAGCAAAACTAGCGCCGCGACTCTGGTGATTTTTGATTGTTGAAAAAATACGTCCAAGTCGCACTGCCACGGCGTCTACGTCCAAATTCTGCAGGTGCGGAAATAGCTTGCCGTTCACGAAAGTGAGCATCTCATCGGGACGATCGGTCCCCGCTGCCCAATTCGACCAACGATACTCCCCAGCAAGCCGACGCTCGTATGGAGTGTCGTTGAAGGCAGCCTCCTCTTCGCGGCGGTTCTCAGTCTCTTCGAACGCCTTCAAAAAGAAGAGCCAGGACAACTGTTCGACGTAATCCCGCGGTGGAACGCCCTCGATGCGCATCTGATCGCACGCGCTTTTCACCGCCTGTTGTACTTCCTGACGTCGGCTTTCGCTGATACCGTTCGTAGTCGGTGGTTGTATTTTTGAAACTATCGCCATAGTCCAAAGTGCACTAGACGGCCATTGGGACGTACAAGTGTCGTTTCACATCTTCCAAATCAGCTTTCAACCGAGGTGCTCCGCCATACTGTTGTAGAAGATTACTAAAGTTCCCGAATCGGGTGACGAATTGCGGCGCGCTATATGTCTGTCCCTTTTCTAGGTCGTCAATTCCATAAAGGGTGTAATGGTCGAGACAGGTTTGCCAAAAATCAAGCTTGAGATCACCGTTCGCGCTCGTTTGCTGCACAAGTTGATCGCGGACCCATGCCTCATCCTGACTCCAAATTCTTGAGACGCGGTCTAGACGAGCCGGAACGCGTGCCAAATCGAAACCAACTTTGGCGAGAATATCCACATCGTCAGTGGCATCTAGATCGAAATAATGACGGAAGGCGGCAACATGGATGTCTCGATCTTTAAGCTCGCCGCGCAAATCATTCCGCGTGTTGCGATCAATCCAGATCTTCAACAACTCATCAATGCTGGCCATGGAAATACTGCGAATAACCTCTTTCGACTGCTCGCGGTATTCGTCAAACGGGATCTTGCGTCCGTCCGCAAGACAAACGTAGCGCTCTGATGAGGAGATATAGACATTGACCCCTCCGCCAACTGGCTTCTCCTTGGGCACCTCGGTAGGCTTTTGGCGAGCCTTGCGAGCCTTTGTTGGTTTCTGAACATTCGCAGGGTGTCCGTCAAACTCTGCGTCTTCAAGTAGGCTAGCGCCGGCGTAATCCCAGATTGTGAAGAAACGCTTATCAATGTCCTCACAAAGCCGAGTGCCTCGACCCTTCATCTGTTTGTAGAGAAGCGCGCTCTTCACGGGACGAGCAAAGACCACATTCTTAACGTCCGGCGCGTCAAAGCCAGTAGTGAGTAAGTCGACCGACACCGCAATACGCGGCTTGTTGCGCCCGATTTCTGCGAATCTGCGCTCAAGTTGATGACTGTTTCGTTCCGAGCGAACGATTCGAGCAGCAAAGTCTTCATCTCCTGCGAGTATGCGCAGTTCAGCCGCCATTACGGCAGCGTGCGTATCATTGACGCAAAAGACAATTGTCTTTTCTTCTTGCAGTTCATGCTGCCGAAGCTGATTCCAGAGGTCCGTCGCGATTGCTCGCGTACGATCTGGCAAAACGATCTCTCTTTCAAACTGTTCTGTCGTGTACCTTGTACCGTCTGGCCCCACGTAACCGAACTCGTCCACATTCGTAAATCGTTCCTCTAGCAGGTAGGGTACGAGATAGCCATCCTCAATCGCCTGCTTAAGTGAGTATGTATAAGCAGGCTCGCCCTCCGGGCTGCCCGTGAAATAAACGTAAGTGTCGCGGCGCAGCTCCTCAGGCGTAAGCGGCCGACCTGCCTGGTCAAGCTCGCGTGGCGTTGCGGTCAGACCGAGTTGATAAGCAGGCGCGAAGTATTCCAGCACGCCAAACCAGTCGCCGAAGGCCGAGCGATGGCACTCATCAATCACAACAAGGTCGAAGAAGTCCGGAGGGTAATGCTGAAAGATTTTGCGGCCGCCGAATTCTTCATCCAGTGTCTGATAGTTGGCGAAGAACATCTTGCCGATAAGGTGTTCGCCTTTGCTAACAGTGTCCTTATTAATAACGACTCGGTCGCTGGGCGGAAACGCGGCGAAAGCGCGGTAGGCCTGGTCTTGAAGGCTGTTTCTGTCAGTCAAGAACAACACGTGGTTGTTCTCAAGTACGTTGCCCCTGATCAGTTTCCAAACAAGCTGAAAGACAGTAAAAGTCTTCCCGGTGCCGGTCGCCATCAGCAACAACACACGGCGTTCACCCTGACCGAACCGGCAGAACGTTTCGAAGATTGCCATCTGCTGATACGGGCGAACCTTCTTTTGAGAGACTTGATCGACATACCAAGGTGTTTCAAATGCTGGCCGCCAGCGCTCCCAATCAATCTGCCTCCCCAAACGATCTATGATCTCAGTCGGTGTGGGCGGACCATCAAAGGTCTCATATTCGCCGGTTTCCCTGTCAGTGAGAATGTATTTGCGACCGTTCGAAGCAATCGAGAAACGCAAACCCAGAGACTTCGCATACCTTTGGGCTTGTTGCATCGCATCTTCTGCCGCAACACTCTCAGCCTTGACCTCCAGTACTGCCAGCGGCATCTGCCACATGTGCAATAAATAATCGGCAATAAGACGCTGTTCGGGGTCATACATTGAGCCTGTGGCCATGTTGACCTTACCTGGTCCTATCACCAGTTGGGGATACCAACTCCAGCCTGCGCTCTTTAGAGCAGGTTCAATTAATTCACGACAAGTTTGGCTTTCGTTTCGGCTCATACTCTTCTATAGAGAAGTAATTGACAACAAAGCAACCAATGGTCGGCAGAGTTTCTTCAGCCGATCGAGATCGTCGGCTTCTAACTCTGGCTCAGCCACCGCCGCTGGCTGGCGTGAGGCGTGACCTAACGATGGTCAAAAGAGCAAGCAGTATGCCACTACTCAATGCCATATGTCTTGAGCCAGTTTGTGAGTGTTTGATAACTCGGCAAACCAACCAACCGCGCGGCTATTGTCTTGCTGCCATTGGCTTCTTTCATAGCCCGCGAAAGGTAGTGACACGCAACTTTAGAAATTAGCTCCTTAATATCGAACCCTTCGCCTAAGCTACGATTGAGAATAGTATCGTCACTAACGGGCGGGCCTTGAAATAGCGCTGCCTTTGCGTCCTCAACGATGATTTGGTTCCCATTGGACCAAACAGCAGCGCGCAAGAGTGTATTTTGGAGTTCGCGAATATTGCCAGGCCAATCGTGTTTCAAGAGAAGATTCTTTGCTGATGGAGAAATACTCTTATGTGGAACTCCTAATTCTTTTGCTGCCTCAAGATTGAGCTGCTCAAGGAGTTTGTCGATAAGCAACCCCACATCGCCTTGCCTCTCACGAAGAGGAGGTAAATGAATAACAAATGCCGCGATTCGATAAAACAAATCCTCTCTGAAATGACCGTTTGCTATTTGCCCAATGAGATCACGGTTGGTTGCTGCCACGATTCTAACGTCCACCTTCATTGGTTTGCTCGATCCAACTCTCGTAACTTCATTCTCTTGCAAAACCCTAAGTAGCTTGACCTGCGCCGAGCGTGGTAGCTCGCCAATCTCGTCCAGAAAGAGCGTGCCCCCGTCAGCCTGTTCAAAATGGCCGGCGCGAGCCTTGTCCGCTCCCGTAAAGGCACCTTTCTCGTGCCCGAACAATTCAGATTCAATCAAATCTTCGGGTATTGCACCGCAGTTAACTGCGATGAACGGTTTCCCCTGTCGGGGGCTTGCCTGATGGATTGCCCTCCCAAAGAAGCTCCTTTCCCGTACCAGATCCTCCTTCGATCAATACTGATACTTTCCGTGGCGCTACGCGGCGGGCCATCGCTATCGCACGCTTCATTATCTCGCTTCGGTGAATTATGTGATCGAACTCAGGCGCCGCGGGTAGGATGCCCGAACTCAAACGTTCTAACTGTTGATCGGGACGTCTCAACAAGTCAGGTATGTACTCTGCGGATATGTCGAAAGGCACGGAAGCCGTTTTCACACCTTGCTCCCTGGAAGACTCGATCAATTCCGCCGGAAATCTTGTTTTCGCAAGGATTATCCAAACCGCTTGCATAGCGGGCGTGCCGGGACTCAGATGAAAAGTCAGATCGAGCCCGTGACTGTGCTTAGCAGAGATCTGCTCAAGCGTCCGCACGACCGCGTCGTAAATGCCCCCAAAATCTGTCGGCGTCGTGAGGGTTTCGAGTTGAAGGGTCACCGCCTTAGCTGTTTGATTTAGAAGCCACTTCTGATAAGCGGCGGATTGTTTCTTGTCGTAATTACTAATGAGAACTACTTCGTCGTATTCACGCGCCTTCACTGCCTGGCCAATTGGCCCCAGACCCGCTTCGGGAATACCAGTAGAAGCCTGAAGATCAGTCCTTCCGATCCAGGTTAGCAGTAAACGAGGCACAGCCAGAACTGTACAAGAGTTTTTCTGTAACCGCAAGAATTCTTGTGCTCACGCATCCCGGCTGCATATCGTGCTGATGTCAGATCAGCGATTTCGTTTGGCACAGTTCATGCAAAATGGTTTCTCGCGAGGAGAGCCAAGGTTAGCGATAAGGAGTGACTTCGATGGCCCGAGGAATCGGGAGCAATCATGACCAACGAATTTATTTCATGTCCCTATTGCGAAAAGAGTATTCCGCTAAGTAAGGCGATCTCGCACGAAGTTGATCTAAGGCTTCAGACCGAGATCAGCCTGCGAGAAGATGTCCTTAAGAGGGAGTTTCAAGCCGATAAGTCGGTCGCCATCGAGAAGGCGATACGCGCGGCAAAGGCGGCCGCAGCTACTGAGCTGGGGGAAGAAGTAGCATCACTGAAAGATCTATTATCTGACCAAGAAACAAAGCTTAAGCTAACACAACAGCTCGAGATCAAGCTGCGCCGGGAGCACCAAAGACTGGAAGCAGAAAAGGTGGAGCTCGAACTTCGAGTGGCGAGGGAAATCGACGAGCAACGAAAAGAGATAGAGGAGGCTGCGTTCCGGCGGGCGGCCGATCAGCAGAGTCTCGTTGTCCGCGAGAAGGATCATCGCCTCGAACAGATGAAGAAGCAGATCGAGGATCTGAAACGTAAGGCGGAGCAAGGCTCGCAGCAGCTGCAGGGTGAAGTGTTAGAGCTTGATATAGAGGAACGACTAAGAGCGATGTTCCCGCTGGACAGCTTTAGGGCAGTCCCCAAAGGAGTAAACGGCGCCGATTTGATCCAAGAGGTGTGTGATCGAAGCGGAGAGCTATGCGGAGTGATTCTGTGGGAGACAAAACGGACTAAGAGTTGGTCAGAGCCGTGGTTGACAAAACTCAAGGCCGACCAGTTGGCTTCCAAGGCAGATGTTGCCATTTTGCTAACCCATTCTCTACCCAAAGAGTGCGAGACTTTCCAACAGATGTCTGGCCTGTGGGTAACAAGCCAAGCCTGCGCATTCGACTTGGCTATGGTCTTGAGGCTTAGTCTAATTGAATTGGCAAAGGCTCGCCGCGCAGCCCAGGGCAAGAGCGAAAAGATGGAAATTCTATACGACTACCTTGCAAGTCCTCAGTTTGGCACCAGGGTCGATGCAGTTTTCAACACACTAATCTCGATGAAAAGCGACCTCGATACGGAGAAAAGAGCGTATGCAAGGATTTGGGCCAAGCGCCAAGGGCAGATCGAAGGTGTGATAGGTAGCGTATCCCACATCGTGGGGGACCTCCAGGCTATTGGGGACCTCTCGCTGACGGAGGTTAAGAGCCTAGATCTCCATCAAGTTAGCGGTCGGGGGGATAGCCTTGCGCCGAGACCAATAGAGGTTGCTTAATGGCAATGAAACCATGCGACTGAGAGAACTCCAGATTCGGAACTTTCGAAAGGTCCAAGAGCTGACTGTCGCCTTCCCGCGCGGCCTCACCGTAATCGTTGGGGAGAACAATTCAGGAAAAACGGCGATTGTCGATGCCTTGCGCCTAATGCTCTTCCCGAGCCGGGACTTCGACGCTCTTCGTCTCAATGAAGATGATTTCAGGAACGGCACGGACTTCGCGCCAATCGAAATCTCATGCATTTTTTGCGACCCTAAAGATGAAGACGAAGTTTATTTTCAGGAGTGTCTGGTCGATATCGGGGACGGTAAGTTCGAGATCCGCTTGAACGCGCGGGTCGAATTCAACAAGACGACTCGACGTGCAAATGTAAAAACGTGGGGCGGCGAGACGGAAGGTGGCATTCTACCTTCAAACTTCTATGACCACCTCGCGTCAATTTACTTGCAGCCGCTGCGAGACCCTGAGAGCGGCCTTCGCCCTGGCCGGAACTCGCAAGTATCGCGCCTTATCGATAGTCTGACGGAAGAAGCTGAGCACGCGCAATTTGAGACCATCGCAAAGGACGCCAACACTCGGATTCGAGCACTGAAGCCAGTGGAGGGGGCCAGGAACGACATCAATACTCACATGGTGTCCATTGCGGGAGAAGAGCTTGCCCAGAAGACGGAATTGATCTTCAGTGATCCCACCTTTCATCGGATCATCGCCGGGCTTCAGCCTGAAATCGAAGGACTCCCCTTCGCACTGAATGGTCTTGGCTACAACAATCTTGTTTTCACCTCAGCGACTCTTGGAACTCTTCGGCGCAGTCCACAGTTTTCGTTTCGCTCTATCCTCATAGAGGAACCGGAAGCCCATCTTCACCCCCAACTTCAAGTACTCCTCCTCCAGTATCTGGCTAAGGTCGCCGCAGAAGAAGGAGGTAATGAAGTTCAGGTAATCGCGAGCAGTCATTCGCCAATCCTGGCAAGCCAAGCACCCATTGACTCCATTGTTTCAGTTCAAGAGGGCGACGGGAAGGTAAGTGCAGTCTCTGTTTGTGCAATAAGCATGGACTCTAAGCTAAAGAAGAAGCTCCAGCGGTTCCTCGATGCTACCCGCGGTGAACTTTTCTTCGCCCGCCGCATACTCATGGTTGAGGGTATTGCTGAGGCTCTGCTTCTTCCAGTGCTCGTTAGAATCGCCGGCGGTGATCTAAAGAAATCTGCAGTCACAGTGCTCAATGCCGATGGGCTAAACTTCAATTGCTTTTTGCCTCTCTTCGGGAACAATCGGCTCGCCTCGCCGGTCGCAATTCTGACAGATGGCGATGCACTCGGTATTGGCTATCCGCCCTCGGCCACCGCAACCGGATTGAAAGCGATGGAAGGGACGATCCCTCACCTGCGCGTTGAGTGTTCAGAAATCACATTCGAACATGAATTGGCTCGCTCCGCCGCAATTCTACCTTTAATGCTGGACGCGTTCGAGATGCTTCATCCACTTAGAGGCGCAAATCTCAAAACAACTGTCGGCGCGCTATACACAGACGACGAGAAGGCTGACGCTTTTCTAACCGAGTTCGTCCAAAACAAAACATCTAAGGGCATGTTCGCGCAGGAACTAGCCGGGTTGCTGGATGCATCCGATCTGCAGCCAACTGTAGTTCCTGACTATATTGTGGAAGCCCTGAGATTCCTTGGCGTGATCGAGGTGCAACCGAACGATGAGCAATCTGGAATCACTTCGGGATCAAATCCTGGCGCAGAATCCAACTGACGAGCAAGAGGCCGCGATCTTTGCTGAGGAGTTGGAGTTTCTTCTGCGAGCATCCCCCGGAAGCGGAAAGACATGGACGTCTTCCAGACGTTTCATTTGGCGGGGTGCCAGCTGGCCCTACTCCGCAGGTGGGCTTGCCCTTCTCTCCTTCACCAACGCAGCCATTCGGGAATTCCAAGAAGCAACCATAAAGTTAGGGAGGCGCGGCCTCCTCTCTGAGCCAAACTACGTCGGCACGTTCGACGCCTTCGTGGAACGCTTCATCATAACGCCATTCGGCCATCTAATCGCCGGAGCTTCAAAGCGTCCAAAGTTGTTCGTTACTCCCCGGTCGGGAAACTGGAGCAATAGAAAATTCATAGCGTGGACAGAACTGAAGAGTGCCGGAGGTCGACCGGTTCCAGCGTGGGAAATCATTCCCTTTCCCGAGAATGGCAAAGTCGCCTTCAAAGCTTCAGTTGGCTTTGGAGGTAATAAGCTAGATCTGACAAGGAACAACCCGGTAAAAGAATTAATGATGTCGGGGTTCTATACACACTCGCAGCGTGTGTACTGGGCTTGTCGCATTCTGTTTGCTCGACCACACATTGCTGGCGTGATTGCGCGGCGCTTTCCGGAAATAATCGTAGATGAGGCCCAAGACACTAACATTTGGTTACTCGTTCTTCTGAACATTCTTCGAGGTAATGGCACGAGAGTTACGCTCGTGGGTGACCCCGATCAGTGCATCTACGAATTCAGCATGGCTGACGCCGCGTCCCTTTTAGAACTCAAAGAGAAGTGGAAGATCCCGGAGAAGCCGCTCAGCAAATCTTTTCGGTGCAACAACCAGATTGCGGCCGCTGTACGGAACATCGGAGGAAACCCAAACTTTTCCGGTTGTGGCGACAGCCGCAATGAGTACTGCCGCCCATTTATCGTTAGAGAATCCGGAGACCGATTTGCGAGAAGTGTAGTGCAGTTTGAGCAAATACTTGACCGGGCCGGCATCGATAAGACCTCGAGCGCGATTATTTGCAGAGCACACCAGCAAATTGAAGACATTCGCGGCGAAGTCAACTACGCAAGACTGAAGGGCGAGACCAAGAAACTTGCAAAGGCTTCGTTCGTTCGCGATTGCCAAAAGGACTACAAGAGAGCCTTCGAAATCGTGGAGAGCTCTATCCGCTCTATAGTCGATGACAGTGAACTGTGGGACAAGGTCGACGAGTCCCCCGATTCTGAAGACGGCCGAAGAGTGAGATTGGCAATATGGCGTTTCGTGAAGTCCGACTTAGGTCTTCCGTCTGTTCGCCTGAATGGGAGCGAATGGATTTCTCAACTCCGGGAAACCTTGGGTAAGACGATAAGCGAGATTCATGCTAAGGGAACTCCCAATCTCAATCAGAAGATCAAGAAGACCGGACTCGATGAGAATCAAATGGGACTTCCGCTTTTCGAGGCTCAAGCACTCTTTCCGCCGATACGGCAAGAGACTATCCATCAAGTGAAAGGCGAGAGCATCGATGGCGTGTTGGTTCTAGGAAGCACCAAGTTTTGGAATTCGGTCGTTGACTGTATCTGTAACGGAATTAATTCTGAGGACAGGCGATTGGCTTACGTTGCGATGACGCGCGCACGTCACCTGCTCTTGGTACCTCTTCCTGCCTCGCACTACGACAGACACGTTCATAAATGGACTACGTGGGGATTCAATGTGCTGTAAAGATCTCTGTGGCACTCTATCTGTCCAATTACTTCAGGCGACTGCGAAGGAAATGATGAATCTGTCGACGAAGAGCAGTGAATCGTGACTCTCCAGGACTGTCGCTTTTCCTGTCGGGTCGTTTTTTGCTAATCAAAAGATGACGCTAAGATGACGACATTCTGTTGCGAGACGTAATCGGACGAAGCGTGACTTTGACGGCCGCAAGTCCGGTAAATATTGGTTCATCTCGTTACGTAAGATCAGGTAAGATGCCTTCGAACGGACTTAAAATCCGTTGTCCGTTAGGACGTGCGGGTTCGACTCCCGCCCTCGGCACCACTTCATTTACTGCGATTTGCATCACGTACCACCATCTTGTTCGAGTTCGGTTTAGCCTGGTGCCAATACGCCACAATCCAAGACGAGTCATGTAGGTCATGTATTTCACATACTCATTTCCGGTTAGAGTGAAGTTCGCGCGGATATTGCAGAGGCAAGCGATCCGTTGCCACCATTGAAAGTTCGCGTGATGAAAGCTCATCGCTTCTCCAAGAATCGCAACCAAGCGCCCGCCATCCTTCAACCGTCGCAGTGCGCTCCCTACGTGGTTCGCGCCATAGACAAAGCGATTCCGCGTGACACGCCCGCCAGTCGAACTAAAAAGCGGATTCATCAAGATGGTCGGCTGAATGTCACGGGATAACGGGTCGTCAATGAATTCGGCCAAGCGGAAGCGTTTCAAATTTGAGCATGCAGCCCAAGCAAGGCCATTCGGCGCGGGCTAATCTCGTTGCAGATAACTCGTGCGCCCAGCGCACGAGGCCAGATCGCAAAACCGGCCGCCCCTCACGTCTGAGGAGCGCCCAGAACCGTTGGTAGCCATAACGGGGCCGCTCGACAGCCAACTCGCGCACCCGCTGACGTAAGTCCTCTGCGGAGGGTCTGCAGTTGCTCACCAGAGAGGACCTGGCCGGCTCGCACGCATCAGGGCCTGGAAAGTGTGCTTTTGCAGACCGGCACGATCTCCGTTTCGACGGAGCCGTTGCGGGACATGGACTCCAAAGGCGGGCGTGTTTAAGCGGTCATAAACCCGCTCAGTGCGTTCCGTAATTTGTCGCAGTCACTTTTGCGAATGAACGGTTTTCAGCCTTCTCAGTCGCACCAGCTTCTGTGTTTAGCATCCGAGTCCGACCTTTAGCGCGCTTTCACGCTCAGACGTTGCCGCCGCCGGGGGGCACCGCTTCCGACTTGGGCGGGACGATCAGCCCCGCGATCAGCGTCCAGACGAGGAGCGCGACACCCCCGAGATAGGGGCGACTCTTCACGATGTCCAGGCTGGTGAACGGGCCGCCGAGGCCGAACACCCAGACGGCGAAGGAGACGGTCGAGACGATGATCTGTGTCTTCGCGGTGGGCGCGTTGGGTTCCTGCGTTGTCTTCCACGTCCACAGGGCGGTCAGGATCAGGAACACGACGAAGAGTCCCCAGAGGACTGGATAGTCGGGCACCGGGGCGGCTGAAGCGGTTGAAGCGGGGCCGCCCGTTTGCGGACTCGCCGCCGTCTGGGAAATGACGATGCTGCTGAGAGTGACCCACGCCGCAACGACATCGGCGGGGATGTACTTGACGACTCTGGCGGCGAACGAATCAATGCTTTCGCCGTCGGGGCCGTGGCTTTCTCTGTCGACTACCCTTCGACCCATAATGTTGTAAGTTCCTTTCGTGAGAGACTGGTTGGAGCGTTGGAATTATCTCATAGAAAATGAGGGGGGCAACAGTTTTCCCCAGCGCGGGGGCGCGGTCAGTCGGGGGGCTTGAGGTGGTCTTTGATGACCTCGAAGATCGCTCGGAAAGGGATGCCTTGACGGATGGTGCCGTAGCCGATCACACCGGCGAGCCGCTTGGTTTCTTCCGCGTGGTGCAGGGCGACCAGCTCCCAGTCTTCGTTGAAGCAGGGCGACCCGCTCGAACCTTGGCGGCGGGCGTCACGTACTGGAGGCGTTTGCCGTCGTCCGAGACCCACGTCACCGCGTTGCCGCTGAGGGCGAGCTGCATGACCTGCCCGCCGGGATGCTGGAGCATGTTCAGCGCCTTGCGTTCGACGGCGGCCTGCGCGGCGAAGTCCACCTTGTGGAGGCTCTTGACTTCCTTGATGCGCGGCTCGACGCGCAGGAGGGCGAAGTCGAGGTCGACGCTCTCCGCGACGATCAAGTCCGTCGGGTGGAGGCTGAATTTCTCCTCCTGCGGCGGCAGGCCCTTCGTGGGCGAGAGGTAGCCGAAGTGGAGCGTCGTGTTGCGCGCGTTCTTCAATATCTGCGCCTCGTCGTCGCGGAAGTCGCTGCTCATGACGTGGTGGTTGGTCAACACGAGGTCGTCGCCCACGAGGAAGCCCGTTCCCGATTCCACGCCGTTGATCTTGATGAGGCAGACCGAGGGAACGTTCCGCATCGCGCCTTGCAGGCTGCCCACGTCGATCATGTTCGACGCGCTCCCGAAGAGGCTCTGAAGTTCCACCCCTTCCAGCCGCACGTCGAAGGCCGGGCCTAGTTTATGACCCTCCGCCGTGGCGTTCGGTGCGGCGATGACGGGGAACAAGCGCGACAGCACCAGCCTGTTGTCGAGGAACGCCGGCCTGCCGCCCTCGTCCACCTTGTCCAGCCTCTGGATCACTTCGTACTTGAAGAACTTCACCGCCTGAAGCTGGTCGTGATTTTTCATCCACCGGGATTCCTGCCCTTCGTACACGTAGCTGATCTCGTTCGTGTCCGAGAAGAAGAAGAGGCCCACCACCTCGTCGATGAAGTAATCGACCGCGTTGTAGATCAAGTACGGCCCAGCCGGGTTCGTGATCACGTCCTTCCTCACGTAGAGCAGGGCGACGTTGCGCCCGTTCGCCCGCACGCGGTGATGGTGCAGCGGGACGCCCTCGACGGCGTCATAAATCTTGTCGTACAGCTCGATGTCGTAGCCCATCTTCTTCAGCGGCGGCTGGAGCACGTCGAGGAACGGCGGCGGCAGGGGCAGCGTCTTGGCCATCTCGCAGTAGAGGTCGTTTTGGTCGCTCATGCCGCACCTCCCGCGAGCGGCGCCGCGTCGGGGGCCGCGCCGCCGGGCACGCCTTCGAGCCGGAGCTTGTGCAACGCGTCGCCGAGCACCGGGTCGCCCGACTTCGCGCGCGCGCACGACTCGACCTCCTGCTCCGACAGGGCGACGACCTCGATCCGCACGCCGCGCTTCCGCACCCTCTGGACGAACTTGTCGAGCTTGTCGTCGGCCTCCGCCGCGACGAGCACCAGCCGCGCTTCGACGTTCGGCGCGCCCTCGGTTTCGCCCCCGTCGGCCAGCGTGGAGATGGCCGCGTTGAGTTCAGAGGCGACGCTCCAATCGACGGCGCCGGGCGATTCGCCGCCCATGCGGACGGAGGTGAAGACGCGGTGCGCGCCCTTGCGCGCGTAGAGGTCGAGGCCGAGTTGGAGCGGGTTGAGCCGCTGGTCGCGCGGGTAGCGCGTCGTCTCGTAGCCGCCGTGCTCGAAGAGACGGGCGACGGCCTCGACCCCGCGGGCGTGATCCACCAGCAGCCCGATTGATTTGACCGAGCCGGTCCTGTTCACCTTCTGGCTCAGGTACTCGATGGAGCGCGCCTGCCTGATCGAATCAATGAAGGTCGCCGGGCGCTCGTCCAGCCCGCCGGTCTGCACCGACGACGCGCCCGGCGCGCCGGTGCGCGAGACCGGGATGTGCCCTTTGGCCAGGTACCACGGGTCGAACAGGCGCAGCGTGACGCGCGAGAAGATGAAGCCGACCGTGCACATGAAGAGGCCGACGACGAGTTGGCTCGGCGCCTTGCCCTTCGGCACGATGAACACGCTCAGGTACGCCACGAGCGCCACGAGCGCCAGATAGATAGTCAGGATGGCGGTCGGTATCCACGACGCGTGGAGCGTCTGGGCCGCGCCGAAGAGCGTGGCCGCGCCGGGGCCGAGGAGGTAGAAAAAGGCCACGACGTGCAGCAGGACGACGAGCAGCACGATGATGAGCTTGGTCGCCATTCGCAGTGCGGGCGACAAGTCCCAGAACTTGAAGACCTGTCGGCTGGCCGCGTTGAGCAGGCGGATCATCTGCTCGTTGCCGACCGTCTTCATCGGCTCCTCGATGGCGAGGAAGCGCCACGACGGGCGGGCCTCGGCGGGTCGCGGGTAGCCGTCGACGCAGCCCGGGAATTCGTGGGCCGTCATAAGGTAGCCGCTCATCATCAGCGCGTAAGCCTCCGTGTCGGAGAAGGCGTCGAGGTCGGTGCGGATGCGCGCCAGATGCTCCTGCACTTTCTTGAGCACGCCGTAGGCGGTCAGCTCCGAGGTGTTGAAGGTGCGCGAGTCGTCGAGCGTCACGATCTCCGGCGAAACGTCGGCGAAGCGCGTCTCGGCGTCAATGCCCTTCTTGAGGTGCACGTACATCAGCCCGCGCAGCAGCGAGCGGCGGCGGCGCGAGTCGAGCATCTCGTGCTGCCGCCCGCGCATGGTCCCGAACATGATGTGGCCCGAGCGCATCATCACGTCGGGCAGCCCCGTGCCGGGCCGCTCCTGCGTGTGCATCTGACCACTCGCGTCGCTGACGAGCAGCACGTTACAGTCGTGTTCGAGCAACGCCCCGACGGCCTGCGCGTCGTTGAGGACGCCGTCCACCAACCGCACGTCCATGCCGGGGTAGAGGCCCTTGAGTGTGACCGGTTCGAGCAGGCCGAGGGTGCAGGTCGAGGCCGCCACCGCAAGCCCGAGCGGGAAGCGCTTGTAAGCTTCCGGGGCGTTAGCGTAGCGCACACGCCGGAGGCGCGGGTTGCGGTCAACCTCTGGGTTGATGTCCGCCGCCGGCTCGCCCATCCACGAGGTCGTGAACTGCCAGTTGTGGCCGGTGTTGAGCGTCGTGGCGTTGATGACGAGGGCCGGGACTTTGGCGGCGCGGCGCCAATTGGCGTCCACCGCCGAGAAGGTCGCCGGGTCTTCGTCAGGGGGCATGATGTCGAGAATCATCCATCATCAGCGGCCCGTCGCGCTTCATGTTCCCCACGCGGCTGTAGATCATCTCCTCCAGCAACTCGCCGAGGCGTTCGGTGCGTGTGTAGGTCGGGTGGAGCACGGTCTTGAGGTTGGTGGTGAGCTCCGCCCCGAGCTGCGCGCGGATGTTGCGCTGAACCGCTTCGAGGAAGGTGCGCTCGACCCGCGCGACCAAGGCAACATAGTCGTCGCGCTTGATGTCCGCGTCCTGTTTGCTCTGAAGCAGCTCGCGCAGCTCAAGGTAATAGTGCGCGGCGATGATCGAGCCAGCGGAGACGCAGGAGATGACCTCGACGTTGCGGAGCATGTCGAGTTCGGCCAGCTTGGCGAGAACGCCGACGTGGAAGAGCGCGGCGCGGAACCCGCCGCCGGAGAACGACAGCCCCACCTTCCCGGCCAGCGTCGCGCGCAGCCCGTCGGCCTTCTCCTGGAGGAAGCGGCTGATGACGCGGAAGGCTTCGCTCTCCCACAGGTCTTCGGGCGTGTCCGGCCCTTCGAGGCGGAGGCGGGCCAGCGTCGCCAACTGCCGCGCCGTCGTCTCGAACTCCCAGTCCGGGACGTCGGGCAACTGCGCCGCGCGCTCCAACCATTCGGCGGCCAGCTCAAATTTGCTCTTGTCCACGAAACCGAGGCCGAAGTACGCCTCGGCGACCCTGACGACGAACCACCATGTCTGATAGAGCCACTCGTTTTGCGGTTGCTCGGGCGAGTCGGCGAGTTCGGACAGGATCTCTTTGCGTATCCCGTCCGCCTCGGAGCGCAACGCTTTGAGTTTCTGGTGTAGCCCCTCGTCCTTCCCGTCCGCCCGCGCAGGGGCGCCGCCCTCGTCCTTCTCCTGCTTCGCGACCAGGTCGAGCACGAAGGCGGCGTTGATCGCCGTGTAGCCGAAATCTTTTGTGATCCCCACCTCATAGCCGCGCCGGTAAAAGTGGAGCGAGCGTTCGAGGTGCTCCTGCTGCATGTCCAACTCCCACAGGCGTTTGTGGATCGCCCCCATCAGCCCGAGCGTCTCCTGATCGGTGGTGGAAGAAAGGTCTTCCGCCTCGCGCAGGATGTCCAGCGCGGACTCCAGCCGCGTCCGCGCGCGCAGGCCATTGTCCTTGTAGGTGCAGAGCGCGTGGTGCTGCGCAAGCCGCAGCGTTAGGTTCGGGTCCACGGTAAGCTTCAGCGCCTTCTTCCGCGCCTCGCGCTCCTGCCGTCCTTCAACCGGCGTCTCCATTGCCGTGCCGCCGCCGACCGCTTCGCCGGGTATAGTGGCGAGGTGCCTCAGCTCCGGCTCGGTGATCTGCGAAGCGCGGAGGAAGGAGAGCAGCTGCCGCGCGTGGCCGAACGCCCTCTCCTGTTTCAGGCGGAGGGCGAGTGTCAGCAACTCGAAGGGCCGGAGCGCTTTGTCCAGCCGCGTCTGTTCTTCGGGCAAGCGGGCGGCGCTACGGCGCTCGCGCTCTTCCGGGCTGCGATCTGTGCTGAGCCAGATAAGTTCGGGGATCAACTCCTCGGAAAGCCTGACGGCACTGCTCGCTTGTCTGCTCATACGCGGGCCACGACGATCTCCTCCGGCGGCATCGTACTTGTCCAAGCGCGCTGGAGGCGAGGTACTACTGACGGAGTTTGTGAAGCTTCAAGGCGTTGCCGCACACTTAACTAATGGAAGGACGCGAATTTGTCAATGAGGAGTCGTCTTCACATGAGGAGTCGTCTTCACAGATGTGTGCCGCGGCGCGCGAAAATGTTTCAAGGCTTCAATGTTATTCGCAGCGGAGGGCTTCGATGGGATTGAGGCGGGCGGCTTTCCAGGCGGGTCAAAGGCCGAAGTCGAGGCCAACGAGACGCCGGAGCCTATGACCGACGACCAAAGGGGATGTGCTCCCGCAGTGCCTTTTGGCACTATCTACAATTTCAGATGGCACAAATGGCACAATAATTCTAAGGACTTGGCGTTTAACTTCAAGTCATCCCGCACACCTACGGACGTTTACTCGCTCAACATCCGAACAGGAAGAGTTGAGCAGTGGACAAAGGCCAAAACAGGTGAAATCGATATTACGAAAATCATCATGGCCCTCGTCCTTTGGCGAGCAGATACCAAACTGCTATGCCATTCTTCTTACGCCGAGATCTTTTGTTCAGCTTCGCTTGTCTTTAAGCGCGGATCGTTCTGACCCTGCACGATGAAGAGCGCTTGACCGCAAGAGGATACACCTTTAGTTGCGCCCCGCCGATTGATGCGCTTCTTTTCAGCGCAAACAGGTAGACTCGTTCTTTAGCGACGACGTATTCAATATCATCCTGAAACGTCGGTAATACGACCTGGTAATGCGTAGTAGAATGACGTAAGTACCCCCAAAGCGGACTTAAAATCCGTTGTCCGCCGTCTTACCTAGTGATACCAAACGATACCAAGCAGTATTTACCGACGTTTTAGCCGTCAAAGGTAGCTTACGTCCTGCTTCGTATCACTAGGTGATCCCCGCATCTTCCACGCATCTTTGGACCAAAGATTAAGAAATGATTCTCTAAAAGCCGTTCTATTAAAGGGATGTAAGACTTGTTGCATTGACAGAGTTCTTCATAACCGTAAAATGCCTTGCAATTGGGTTATGGTCGCTGGGGTGAGGACAGTGACCCTGAAAGCTGAATGCTTTCGCCCAACCTTGAGAGGCCGGTCTAAACCGGCCTTTCGGTTTTTACGGACAAGCCCATGACTCCAGTGTTTGATAAACATCCTGCTATTAAAGCACTCGACCGAACATTATCACCGCTCTTGCCACGCCATCCTTGGAAGCCATGATTTCGAACAATGTGGACTACCGCCTCACGTGGCAAATCGCTAGAAAGAAGATCCAGATCGCCCGGAGATAATCCTCCGAACACCCTATATACTCACACCTCAGACTAAAGAGGGTTGGCTTCGATCGAGATGCCGGAATGTGGAAATAGGAGAGATAACTCGATAACATCTTGGCGCTTCTAAAACGACTTAAGCTAAGAAATGAAGACAACGACGATTAAAGGCACTATCGACTTCGCTATAATCACCATTCGTGATGATGAGTACAGAGCTGTACTACAACGATTGCCAACCGCAGAATTCTTTGACGCGGAGCGGCGCTATAGTCTCTCTCAAGTAACACTCCCGAGCGGCGAAACAAGGTCAGTGGTTGTTGTGCGCACCTCGGAACAGGGCGAAGGCGAAGCGCAGAATGCGGCACGAGACTTAATTGAAGATCTTGATCCTGATTGGCTGGTGCTAACCGGCATTGCCGGTGCTGTCCCCTCGATGGACTTCACGCTCGGTGACGTCGTGCTGGCCAACAGACTCTACGACTTTACCATTGAGGCTCGGCGTGAAGATCTCCCGCCTGAATATTCAATAGCGGGCGGGCCCATGCATAAAGCGACTGAAAACTTATTGGCGGTACTCTCGGCCCACGAACTTCATGGAGACTTTGACGGATGGAATCACGCCGACAGAATCACGATGGCCCAGCCACCAGTCTATCCCAAAGAAAACGATTTTTACGGAGACGAGAAGTGGATGGCCAAAATTAAAGAGAGTCTCAGTAACTACTTCCCCGGAGGAACCGCAAGGCGCCCACCTTTATTTACCACTGGCCCAACAGCGTCCAGCGATCGGCTCATCAAAGACACACAACTCTTAGAAGATTGGCGTAGAACTGCGCGCCATATTGTCAATGTCGAGATGGAACTTGCCGGTGTCTATAGAGCCGCTCGCCGTATTAACCGCGAATATCCAATCCTCGCCATCAGAGGACTCAGTGATGTTGTCGGATTTAAGAGAGACGATCACTGGACAGAGTATGCTTGTCACTCAGCAGCAAGCTTTACTCATGTGCTCATCTCATCTGGCGTTATACCCCGTAATAGAAAAATGCGTGGCCCAAAACGATCTTCGAAAACCAGGCGTTCGCCTAGAAGCCAGACCGAACGCCAAGACCTCACCTCAGCGGCCCGCAAGTTAACCGACCGGATGACAAGTGATAACGGCAGTGCCGCCAATACGAAATTCCCCGAAAAGCAAAAGGGCGATAAACAAAGGGAGCTTGTTGATTCTCTTCGGAAACGACTTGAGAAGGATTTTCATACCGCAGGAGCACGGATTGGACAATTTGGGAAAGAGCGAATCCAAGGAGAAACGGAACTATACCGAGACTCCCATGGTGAAGTAATAAAACTCAAGCCGCACTATTACATGACCTATTGGGGGTGGAAATTAATGCCCATCCTGCTGCCTGAGTTGTCAGAGAGATGGACTCACTTGACGGCTGGTGCTCTCACGGACAGGTTTGGTGGTCGGCGGTGGATCGAGGTCGAGGTTGCGAACTACGATGACGGTCCCGCTTTACCGAGCGTAAAAGCAGAGACGGTGCGTCATACAGTCAAAGGCGCTGAAATTCTTCTTTTGATTCAAAGGACGAATCTTCCTTCCCAAGTGGCATGGAATCTAATAAATGAATTGCGGTCCCTTTCGAATAAAGGCGGTTGGAAAGAGTTCCGCTCACTGGATAGTGAGTCCTCACTGTGGTCGTCGGCTTATGTGTTCCGCTTTCTTTCTAAATTAAGACAGAGGAGATGTGATCCGGCTGTTCCCGGCGAGGTAGATACCTTTATTGCAAAATCAGAAAAGGGTTTACGACAAACACAAGGCTACTTAGAGTCGAGTTGGAATAAGCATAGATGGGGCCTTAACCGTCTCCCGTGGGAAGTTAATGCTCCAGCGATGCTGATTGAATGCATACCGTTTTTGACCAATGAAACACTAGTCAAAAACGCTTTCGACTGTTTGCGTGAGCTAGTAACGCCGGCTGGCGTTTTAGTTAACCCAGATATAGGCACTCCTTTCAAGGCTCCGGAATATATAATGAGCACAAGGTTAGCTTACGCTCTTAAGTTGTGTTGCCTCCTCAAAGGATACTCGGATTTGCGAGTTGATAATCTGATGATGTGGGTCCTCAATAATTACTCTGAGGACTATACATTGGACACCTGTGACATTGCGTTTCTTTATGGATTGCTTTTTTCTACATCTGACATTGCTTGGTGACGTGGGATTGAATGCCGCAAGCCCGGAATCTTGAGTCTAATGTAATTGCCTCGCTGGCAACGTTTAAGAACACGCCTTAACCCAAGTAGTGCTCACTTTGAATTATCTTTGCTGCGAAGGACTCGGAAGTCTCTTTGGGCAAATCCACATACTTCACAGTCGGACGGAGGCCCTTTTGTAAGCCTCCCTTAAAACACGGCCATTGAAAACTAGAGGTTTCCGGGCGACTATGACGCGCAGGAGGCCTCGATGCGGAAGAGCAAATTCAGCGAACACCAGATCATCGCGATCCTGAAAGCGGTGGAAGCAGGACGGACCGTTAAGGACGTCTGTCGCGAGCATGAGATCAGCGATGCGACTTACTACCAGTGGAAGTCAAAGTACGGTGGCATGCAAGCTTCAGACATCAAGCGTCTGCGTGAACTGGAAGACGAAAACCGGCGATTGAAGCAGATCTCAGCTGACTTGTTGCTGGAGAATCGGGCGCTGAAAGATGTGATTGCAAAAAAGCTCTGAAGCCAGCCGCGAAACGTGAGCTGGTTGCTGTTTTGCAAACAGAGCATGGCTTGAGTGAACGGCGCGCTTGCGGTGCGGTCGGTCTGCAACGCTCGGTCTATCACTACGAGCCGCGACCAAATGCCGATGGACCAATCGTCAAACTGCTGCTGGAGTTGGCCTGGCAACGGCCGGAACAAGGATTTGGAAAGTTGTTCAAGCGCCTGCGGCGCCTGGGCCACGGTTGGAACCACAAACGTGTCTATCGCATTTATTGCGCGCTAAAACTGAACAAAAGACGAAAAGGCAAAAGACGTTTGCCAACAAGATGTCCTGCTCCGCTGGTGGTGCCTGAAGCAATGAACGAGTGTTGGTCCGCAGACTTCATGAGTGATGCGTTATGGGGTGATCGTCGCTTTCGCACCTTCAACGTGGTGGATGATTTCAATCGTGAAGGCCTGGCGATCGAGGTGGACTTCAACCTGCCGGCGCCGCGCGTAGTGAGCACACTCGACCGGATAGCCGCTGAGCGCGGCTATCCGCGCAAGCTGAGATTAGACAATGGCCCAGAACTGGTCTCTGTGACGCTCGCCGATTGGGCTGAAGAACATAACGTGCTACTCGAGTTCATCAAGCCAGGAAGACCAATGCAGAACGGCTTCATCGAAAGATTCAATCGCAGCTACCGTGAAGCGGTGCTCGATATGTTTGTATTTCAAAGCTTGTCGGAAGTGCGTGAACAAACAGAACTGTGGCTTAAAGAGTACAACGAAGAACGACCACACCAGTCTTTGGGCCATCTGACGCCCAGGGAATATTTGTTAACCAAAAAGCCGGAAATCTCTAGTAACTCGTGGGTGTAATTGCGGGAGGCTTACACTTTAGTTCCGTGGCATCAAACCGGGCGGGGCAAAACGAATTCCCGGTTCGCTTGGTTGGCTCTTGCAAAGGCACTCTGTCTTTAATGATTTCTCCAAATGTTGTCGGAGTAATGTTTTGATATGAAGAGACAACAAAGGTTGAGCGAATTCGATATATCTCATCAAGGGTCTCTCCGTAGGATTCGGAGTTGTGATTCATGGCCGGCACTTCAAATCAACATCTCATATAGATGAGTAGGGAAAACAAAAAGTCTCGCCCAACTATGACAATTTGCCCAGCTAAGCGGTGACCACTCGCCCTCGTTTGCCGCTTCTCATGGTTATGACTATTAATAAAAGGCCATAGATTATCTGCCGAACATTCGCGGCAATGTTATTCGGCATCCCGACAAATCGCAGCGCTTCGGGAACAAGGATGAAAAACGCCGCTGCAAAGAAGCCGCCTTTTAGATTTCCAAGTCCTCCCAAAATGACTATCGAAAGAATAAAGATTGACTCACCCACAGTAAAACTTGAAGGATCAATAAAGGAGATGTAGTGCGCATAAATTACACCTGGAACAGAAGCAAATACTCCCGCTAGGGTAAACGAGATAACCTTGTACTTATATACGTCTTTGCCCACACTTTGGGAGAAAATTTCATCTTCACTTATTGCTCTTAAAGTCTTACCGAAGCCTGATGATGTTAGGTTCCGCAAGAACCAGTACATCGCGGCTGCGAGTAGGGCCGTGAAGAGAAAGAACAGAAACCTATTATTTAGGTTTAGTCCTAGTAGTGATATTGATGGAATGCCGGACATCCCAACGGGTCCATGAGTGAGGCCGGTCCAATTGTTCAGAAGTGAGAACAATATGATTTGTATCGCAAGTGTGCCTATAACGAAATAATCTTCAACCGTTCTCAAAATTGCGATTGAGACCAAAAACGCTATTGCGCCACTAATAACCATAGAGATCGGTAGGTTTATCCAAAACGGTGACCCAATTCTTTCTGACAGGATAGCCGTGCTATAAGCACCGATGCCGTAAAAGCCAGCATGGGTCAATGAAATCAAGCCGACAAATCCTGCGGAGAGATTCAAGCTTTGCCCGAGCATAGAATAAATCAAAATAAATGTAAGCAGTTGCAATAGATAGTCGAGCATTATATTTCAACCTTCCTTAAGCGATTCCCACTGAACCCATAGGGCTTCCAAATCAAGAAAAGTAGAAGAACTGAATATGCCACTGCGTCCATCCATTTTGCATCGAGGTAATAACCCGACAGATGTCTTACTACCACTATTAGCAGAGACCCACCTACCAAGCCTTTATAACTGCCGATACCACCGATGATCATAGCCGCTAGGCCGAATAGCAGTAGATTAAATCCCATCGTTGGGAACAAGTTGGTACTAATGGAGGACAGTATTCCTGCTAAAGCTCCTACAGCCGAGCTAACAATATAGGTCGCCAATATTGCATTGTCTGGATCGATGCCATAGATGCCACTCAGCTCTGTGTTGTCAGAAACAGCTCGTATCGCTAGCCCGAGGGTGGTCCTTGAAGTGAAAAACAAAAGTGCGACAAAAACGACGATTGAAGTGAGGATAGTGACAATGGCAATTGTTGATATGTAGCCACCAAAAACAAGGTGCCCGAGTTGAATTTCGCCCTGATGAAGTCGCTGGCTTTGGTCTCCAAAAAGTAATGATATGCAGTTCTGACAAATAACAAACAAACCTATCGACGCTACTAGTTGAGATGAAGAGGAGACTTCCAATCTTCTCAATTGCTTGTACAAAAGGGCTTCACTCGCAACCCCGAATAGGGTTGCCATGATAACGGCGAGAGGTGTGGCGACGAGAAGCGGTATGTGTAGGCTATATGTAAGGAATAGTGCGCAGTACGAGCCTAATGCGATAGTTACTGCGTGTGAGATATTGATAAATTTGGTTATGTAATAAATAGGCGCAAACGACGAAGCTATGAGAAGAAGTAAGGCTGCATCCTGCAGAAATATTGAGCGTTAGTTGTGACGGCATAGCCTATCCGAATCTAGTTATTGTGATTTGACGAAGCGCCACAAACCTATAACTATTTAAGTTATCTCTTTTCTCCCAATATTCGAAAACCACCAATCATTCCCTTGTGGAAAATTCTCATCACTCCTTCCGCAAAAGTCGCGGCATTTAATGCGGCCTCTAAACCAAACTGCTTGCTCAGCGTGACTAGACCGGTGTTGTACCCTTCCACTCTTTCTTCCACGACCTTCTTCCACCGATCTGTTGTATCGGTCATTTCTTTGATCTTAATGCCGCCCTCTTCGAGCGTTTTGAGATAATTATTAACACTGATTAAGCTGGGGCAGGAAATGGTTTTGAGCAACTCCGTTTTGTCTGCACTTGATAATCTACCGTTTCGGTAATAGTCTTCGATAAATACACTACCACCATCCTGTAATGCACGGCCCAACGCCTTGAGTGCCCTTCTTTTGTCAATCATGTGAAGGATGGAGAGAAAAGAAACAACGTGGCTGTAAACGACTCCTTGCAACTCCAATGAAGCGAAGTCTTCATTGCGAAAAGATACAAGGTGCTCAAGACTAACCAATCTTGTGAATCGTTGTGCTGCTTCGAATCTGTCTCGTTGAATTTCAATTCCTGTTACCCTGGCACCAGTTCGATGAGCAATATACCTGGCTGGTCCCCCAAGTCCACTTCCGATATCCAACACGTTACTACTCGCGTCTATAGACAAGAGTTTGAGACACTCCTCGGTCGCGTTCACACCACCAAAGTGATCTTGGTCATAAGGTGTTAAATCTTCAACTTTAATATTTGTACATCGATACCTGCATTCTCGAGGGCTCTGATCGTATTTGAGGGGGAGACTAAATGCTTGGAATACATGTAGTGAAGTATCTCAAGCTGACCAAGGGTTTGCGCTTGTTGAATTTCAATCACGCTACTATGCCCGCTGTTTCGCCGCTATTTCATTTGGATAGATCGCGACCAGAATCAACCTGTTCAGTTGAACAAGACGCTCTCCCTGAGGATTCCGTTCAATTAAGCTGCGAATCTCATCTGTTAAATTCACCTGCATTAACAATTGTTCATTGAAGAGATCCGGGCGTTTAAGTAGTCGGTTAAGTTCATCAACCAAAGCCGCTTGGAGTGGTTTCGAAGGCGGTTTGGATTTATCCGCTTCCACTAATTGTCGCTGCATCTCGCTAGATAGCTGATCACGTAGGTGTCGGGATAAGTCGTCGGGAGCAGCATCGCTTAGTTTAACCACAAGATTGGCCGGGTCGGTTAGCTCACTAAGACGAAGCGAGAATCCGAATTCTGACATTAGTTTCTCAAAATTTCGCTCGAACGCGTCAACTATTGATCGATCTGTGGTTTTGAAGCCGATAAGTGCCGGTTCTTCTTTGGTATCCTCACCTGCATTTTCCATGGAGACAGCTCTAGCTAAATTGTAATGTAAGGGAACAGCGTATACGACAGTTCTGCCATTAGAAAAATAGAAAGCATCAATAATGCCGATCTCTTCCTTTCGAGTAACTTCGACCATGTCGGACATATCGTCAATTAATCGGTGTACGGTTAATGCCCGTCTGATCATCTCTTTAATTTCAGGCTCATCATATTTATGTCCGCGATATGTCTTTCCAATGTACGGCTCGTACGCCTCTCGATATAATTCTTTAGAAGGAACAATAATGCTGACCTTTGCGTTATCCAAGGAAAGGCGATTTGCCATGCTTTCTAAGGCATTCGTATATCTCAGTATTAGCGCTTTGTCTCCGTATGCCACTTGACCGGGCAGTATTGTGCTTCCAGAGAATTGGAGGGAGCGGGCTTTATTATCTCTTAATACCTCATCAAGGATATCGTAGAATTTTTCGTAGTTTTCGATTCTATCTTCAGCTAACTTTAATTGTCCGTAGGTCAAGATTACTCCGATAATCGTGCCAATTATCCCAATAATTCCGAGCACCCCGATCAGATTGGAATGCTGTAGAAAGTTGTGTTCCCTACCTTCGAAATAAATTGCTAATGAAACAACGACAACAGTAATAATGGTGGCTAATAGAATTGGCTTATTGTAAAACCACCTAATGACTCGCGGGGTCCTTAATCGGAAAACTTCCGCGAAAGATAGAACGATCAGCAGAGCAGCAATGACAGCAAATGTTATGTATGCAATCAACGCGTTAGGAAGCTTGGTCTCGTTATTAACGGTAAAGATTCCAGTACCCAGAACATCATTCATGTTTAGATTATTTACCACCTTAATATGATACTTACCACTTTGGGTGACAGTCATTTCGGTCCCGGCGCTTGTGTCAGTTGCCGAGACAGAAAGTTGACGAGAATCTACGTGCTCTCCATCAGGTGAATTGCGACTGACGATTATCTTGAGAACAGTATCTTGATTGAAAGGAAGGAAGCGAAGGACTACATGTACATTCTCGCCATTCGCCACAGGACTGAAGAATTGGGTGGGACGTATCGGAGTACATGGTTCACTTGCACTGTTGGGACTAATGAAGCTTCCGCACATAATAATCTCGACGCGATTATTCTGTGCATGCACTTCAAAAGAAAGAAGGGCACTCCCAACCATTAGCATTAGTACCCATAGAGCAATGCCAGTCAACAGAGCCGCACTTCTCCTCACAAGGAATTCTCCTATGGTTATTAGTTAGTAGTTGATGCGTGGAGTCGCTCTCCTGCTAGATGAACGAAAAAGTGGGCCTCTCCCTCGACCCAGTACTGGGGCAATGCAACACTCGCAAGAACTGTATACCGGATATTATGATTAAGGTTATGAGGTCTTATCTAACAAACCACAAAGTTAGGGGTTAATTCGGTATTTGCCATCTTTGATAATTTTCCACATCAGAGATGGTTCGACGCATTGCTTCTCAGTAAATTGCACGTCGCCGAATATTCCCTTGTAACCCTTCTGCGAACGTAAGCCTTGCTGTAGCTGTTCCGAGGAAGTGCCTGACTTACTCATGACTTGGGACAGTAATTTGATCGCATCAAAGGATGTAACCGTATAAATATCGGCCCACGTGTGATAACTCGATCTATATTTATCCTGAAAACTATCGAACAATGCATCGGCAGGATTATATTGGGGGTATGAATAAATAACACCGTCAGCGGCATTCTTGGCTAAGTCTAAGGTTTCTCTTGTCTCAATGCCGGAATAGGAGTACCACTGCAACGACATACCTATTTCTTTGGATTGAATCAGGATATTGGCAAACTCCTGACTGCTAAATGCGATGAGGTAACCGATCCGGGCATTCGAATTCTTAATCTTCAGAAGTTGAGGCTTAAAGTCGGTCGCATTCAGCTCATAGCCCTCTGCGCTAACGACGGTTCCGCCAGTGGAAACTACCTGTCTCGTGAAAGCATCCTTTGTGTCGACGCCAGATGAATTGTTGCTATATAAGATAGCTATGGGTTGGGCTCGATACTGTCGGGCCAATTCATTAGCTGCAAATCTGGCTTCAGTTGCACCGTTCACCATTAAGCTAAAAAGAAAGTTATCGGCTTTTTCACATATTTTGGGACTGATAGCCGACGAATTAATCAATACTACTCTCTTTTCATCAGCAATCGGTTGCACCGCTAAAATCACACTGCTTAATGATCCGACCACCACGGGGACTTTATCGACTCCGACGAGTTTGTTAAATCCTGACACACCTGTCTTGGGATCACTTTGAGAATCCTCATAGATGATCTCTACTCTTTCGCCGTTAACACCGCCCGCTCGATTGACGTCATCGACGGCTAAGTCGATTCCTTGCTTCAACGACTTACCGTAGTTAGCACCGCCTCCGGTTAAGGGGAGGAGCGCGCCGATTCTGATGGTATTTGAAGTTCGAGTTGCTTTTTTGTAGTAGAAGAAGCCAAGGAGACTAATGGCAACGACGGCAACTATGATGATGATAAGATTTTTTCGCTTCATCTAAGGTCCTCTTAAAATAGTAGAGGGATCAAAGACTCTTTATCGAAAACTTCATCCACCCTTATATCCCTGATGATTTGACCTGATTCTAGAGCAATGAGACGGCTTGTCAACTCTAATGCTTCCGAGACCATGTGCTCCGCAATTAGAAAAGTGATTCCTTGTTGTAGGTGTAACTGGCTAATTATAGCTTTAACTATTTCAATGGATTGTGAGGACAAGCCACCGAGGGGTTCATCCATCAAGATCATTTTAGGTCGATGTATCAAGGCCATTCCCAAAGCGAGGAATTGAATTTCTCCGCCACTCATGTTAGTTGGCTTCCTATTCTTGAGTTCCCGCAACATGGGCAAGGTTCGGCCGACCTCTTCATAACGCTCTCTGAACAGCGCTGAGTCTCCTAGAGCCAAGCTGCTTACACGAAGATTCTCGTTCACAGTTAGGTTATCGAAAGTTTTGTTTGTTTGCGGGATAAAAAGTAGTCCTCTATTGAGAAGTTGGGATGGTTTGAAACGCGTTATTTCCTCTCCGTCGAAATATATCTGGCCCATTCGCTCGGGTGACTGTTGCAGATCGGTCAGTCCGTAGATTGTCCTTAACAAAGTAGATTTGCCGGATCCGTTCGGACCCACAAGAAGGATGATTTCACCCGGATCAATTACGAAGGTTACGTCCTCCAAAACTGTTCTAGTGCCGTAGCCTGAGGTTACGTTTCTAAGTTCCAGAAGAGTCATCGCCAGGTAATCCTAATTCATGGGGTCTTGAACTATAGGAGTCTTCTTGTCATTTCCAGTCGCAGCGATTCAAACGATGTATATGACTTTATTCCATTGCGATCTAAGAGAAAGTATTCGTCTGTGACTCTCTGGGTAAGTGCTTGGCTGTGTTCTATCATTAGTATAGTTTTGCCCTCAGCCTTAAGCTGAATCAGCGAATCAGTTAACCTTCGCGCATAGGAAGGACTGAGTCCGGCGACAGGCTCATCTAATAATAAGAGCTGCCCTTCGTTAGCGACTAGACATGCCAGATTGAGCATCTTTTGCTGTCCATAAGAAATTGAGGCTACCAGTTCATCTCTCTTCTCGCATAAGAGGAACCGTTCAAGAACCTCTTCTGCTTTTTCTTCAAGGATACGAAGATAACCCGAATAAACAAACCGCGGCAGTAGAGCTTTATACCAGATGTCAGTTTGATTGTGCGGCATCGCTAAGATAACGTTTTCTAAGAGAGTAAGGTGTTTGATAAGACGCGGTTTCTGAAAGGTCCGACCCACACCTAAACGGTTGATTTTATTGGGCGGCAGTAAAGTTATGTCTCTTTCCCTAAAGAACACTAGGCCTCTTTCGGGTCGAATGTATCCTCCGATTACATTGAACAGAGTTGTCTTACCCGAGCCATTAGCACCCATCAAAGTGTAAGCCTGACCCGGAAATAATTTAAGGTTGACATCGTTTAGGATCGGTTTCGGGCCGGAAAAGCTGTGAGTTATATGCTGTAGTTCAAGGATTGGGGATTGTTCCATTTTGAGTAGCGGAGCAATTTTGCCTTAAGGCAGCCTTCATCGAAACCTAATTATGCGCTAGAGAAGTCTTAGCATAACGAGAAATCACGCCACAATTCTTGAAGCTCGACTGTGCCAACTTCGACCATGAATTTGAGAAATCGTGAATGACGAAATGAAACAAGATGTGTGCGACAAAACAGTATTGGACCATGCTGACATTAACACTCACACGGTTTACGTGGAAGTTTACTTAGCCATCTTAAAACACATTCGGAGAGATTTCACTTATGGGGATCTCATTGACAAAGCGACTTTCGAATCTTGAGAATCTCGCTGCACCAAATACCTCGTCTAGGAAACCCAAGTTATTTGCGTAAGCAATCATCCACAGGTTTCAAGACCACAGCCGACCAAACAGATGTTGAGCACCAACGAGCCAGTAGCCATGTCGTTTCGCAAAGAGGCAATCTCTACTTTCAGACAAACCAAAAAGCTGACGTTGCTGGTTGATCTTCATTTAGGTAGAATCCGACCAGCAACGCGGCCACGCGTTCGGAAATCAATAAGGGCGACACGGTTTTGGCGGAACTGGTCGCCTTCGTCATTTTCCGATCATTCAGAGGATAGCATTATGGACATTCTAACTACTTATTGTGGAAAGTGCGGGAAAGCGATCGATTGGGATGCAACGAAGTCAGACGTAAGCGGGGGCAATGGTTACACCGTCAAAGGTGAGGATTCCGGGCACCGTTCAGGAGTATCACCATAAAGACGTTATTCATACACCAGTCTAACCGCTTCCTTTTTTCGAGGTTGAGGTACCCCAGAAGGTTCACATCTTAGCGTGGTTCAATAGACTGGCACACACGACAGTAAACTCTAAACGCGCTAGTTTCCGTTAATCATGACAACCCACAGCAGCGAAATCCTTACCCAACTCGAGAACGCACTCAGTGATGCTCACGGCGCCGGCCCCGGCGAACCCGCCCTTCGATATCATTACAGCAACCCGACTGACATAGCACCCCTCGAAGACTTTGCAACCCGCCATCCAAAAGACGTACTCCTTTACCAAATTCCTTTCGGAGTTGCAGTCAAAGGCAAAGTAGTCCCTCTTATTTGTGATGGTCTGCTACAGACGATGGGCCAACCTTCAATTCACAAAGAAGAGCGATTACGAAAACTGGACCGGTTCATAACCCAACGTTCCGCTCGTAACATCCGCATGATCATTTTGGCCGACGCCCACAACCTATCCACAGGTTCACGTCGGCGACCACTTCTCTCAGACTTCTACGCCCTAGTATCTTTTTTGAAGAGCGGTGGAATGCCGGTGAACACAACTGTGCTATTCACCGGAGAGCACGACGTCCTCGAACCTCTAATTATGCAAGACACATGGCTCATTCGACGTTTCTCAGCATTGCTTTAATCCTACTACAGGCGCTTCTACGGCTACTCACCTTTGGCTCCCAATAAGCTACTCTCCAATCCAACTCG